>CAXXER010000001.1:0-1350000 GCA_963677255.2 uncultured Desulfobacter sp.
TCGTTTCAGTACCCAATAAAAGAATAGAAATTATGCTAGTAAATGATATTTAGCAGTGCCTGTAAAAAGCACGAAAATCTGGCTACTTTTTATCTCTCACCCGCATAAAACGGAACATATTCATAATCCATTTAGGGAGAGGGTGGTAGCCACGTTTCCGGAAATCGATATACCAACCTATTTTCTCGATAATTGGTATTTTATGTGTCTCAACAAATTCTATTAAAGTTCCTTCCGGTGCCTGTATATAGGCAAAGTTCCCTGCAGCTTCCCCCATATTGAACGAGTCGGTTGCTTGGCGCTATCAACGGTAAACGGATAACCTAAGGCTTTTGCTTTTTCGCGGAATTCATCCATGCCGTTTATATCAAAACAAAGGTGAATAAAACCCGGATCTCCCCAAATTCTCCGTCGTAAATATCTTTGGGCTCGTAATCAAAGGCCTGAACCAGTTCGATGATAGATTGCCCAAAAAAACGGGCTAAAAGCACCTTGTTTTACATCGGAATGACGCAATAAAACCCTACGGAATTTTTTATCTCCACCCGGAATACCTTTGTAATCTTCAAAAACACCTGTTTCGTCATATATAATTTCATCATATTGCAGAATTTCCTGGTAAACTTTCAGGCTGGTATCCATATCTTTTACGCCGATGACGGTTCCGAGTACGCCGCCAGTCAACGATTTCTCTTTTTTACGAAAAACACCTTCCTGGTTTTAACTTCCCACATATTTCCGTAAATGTCTTTCATGAAAAAGTGGTCGTTTCCAGCCGGGTCTTTAGAAATAGAAGTGAGGAGATTTAATTTGGACGCACTAAATTTATCGTAAACGGCTTGTACATTCTCGGTTTTTATTTTACCGATATTAATGCCTAAATCTCCCAACTGAATTTCAAATTTAATTGGCTCAGGTTTTTTTCCTGTGTGCTGCCAAATTTCAAAACCTCCGCCACCTTGCATGTTAAGCGCCAATACGGCCTTTTTACTGCGTTTTTTCCCTGCTGTATGGGCAAGCATAAGTTCGGCAGTTGCGTCGTCTTCAAACATTCGAATATCCATCGAGAAATGTTTGCGATACCATTTCCATGCTTCCTGAAGATCTTCAACACCAACTCCCAATTGCTGGATTCCGTTTATTTGTGCTTTCATTTCTGCTAAATACTTATAGTTTACAATGGTTTTACGCGCGAAGCCATGTAGTAATACAAACGCGGCAAAAACCGCCTTATATGTACCATTATAACTTCTGAACCACCTACCAATATTTCTTTTCTCTCTTTCTTTAGTTTTTTGCAAATCACTTTTGCACATTTTTCGGCCGACATTCCTGTATCTTGTCCGGCATCCATTTGTGCATGTGTTTTTCCATCTTTATTGATTGCATTCACCGAAATATTCGTTTTTATACGTCCGGGAATGATAATTGACACAGCAATGTTGTTTTTTGCATTCTCGGCTCGTAAACTTTCGAAAAAACCATGGAGGGCCTGTTTCGAAGCAGAATATGACGACCGGTATGGAAATCCAAATTTACCAACAATACTTGATGTAACAGCAATTTGTCCGCACCATTTTTAAGCATCTGTGGTAAAACCTTTTTGGTTAAAGCGATTGTTCCGAAATAATTTACTTCGAAAATTTTACGATCAACACTAACCGGAGTTTCGGCGACAAACGAGCGTTGGCTGATTCCTCCCAAACTGGTATAGCGCATCAATTTTTATGTTATTTTCTTTTATGAATAGAGCTGCTTCTTCAATCGATTGTTCGTTTCCTAAATCGAAAGGAAGAATAACAGTTTGACAGCCATTCTTTACGCAGCGTTTTTCGTCTCTTTTAAAGCCTCTTCTTTTCTGCCTGAAAGAATGAGTGTTACATTCTTCGATGATAACTCAATTGCCACCGCTTTGCCAATGCCCGACGATGCTCCTGTAATCCAAATTGTCCTTTCCCCTAAAATCCATTTACTACATACTTTCAGCGTGCCACGAAGATAACAGAATATTCAGCCGGACAAAATGAATATAGCCTATTTTTACTGTGTTAAAATTAAAAATAGTTAAGATTAACAAGATGCGGATATATTACGCAAAACCCTTTAATTGTTAACTTTTGATTTAGACTTTGGAATCCTTCGCCAAGTATTTCTTTGGTGTCCATAACGGTAATAAATGCATCAGGGTCTATTTTACTGATGTACTCCTGAATTATTGCAACCTCGCGTCGGCTAACAACGGTATATATTATTCGTTTTTCCTCGCCGGTAAACATACCTTCTCCATTCAGATAAGTTCCTCCACGCTCTAAATCAACCAATAATTTCTCTTTTATCTCTGCATGTTTTTGCGAAACAATAAGAAGCGCTTTGTTATAATTACCTCCTTCGAGTGCCGTGTCGATCAATTTTCCACAAATGTAAATTACGATTAACGAGTAGAGTGGGATAGCCCAGTCGCGGAAGGCGATTAATCCGAATAATACAATTACAGAATCAACATAAATCATCAATCTTCCAATTTGGAGATGGGTGTATTTTCCAATGATCATGGCAATAATATCTGAACCTCCTGAAGTGGCACGAGACTTAAAGATCAATCCAAGTCCAAACCCCATTAATACGCCGCCAAACAGGCACGACAAAAGAATATCATTTACCAACGGAAGATTCGGGTCTGGGCGCATCATGGTAAGCAAATCGGTAAAAACTGCGGTTAATACAGAGCCGGTAATTGTTTTTATACCAAAGCGGGGACCGAGAATTTTTATGCCGGCAATAATTAGCGGAATATCAATCATTAGCGCAAAGGTACCCACCGGAATTCCGTCGGGCCAAAAAGAGAAAACACCTTCGGTTAAATAGTGAACAACAATGGCAATACCATAAACACCGCCCGGAACAATTTTATGTGGTGTAACAAAAAATACAAAAGAGGCGGCTAAAATAAATGAGCCCGAAATCAAAAGCAGATTGTCCTGAATCCACTTTTTACTAAATATTTTGTCTTTCGTCAGAAATGCCATTGTGTTGAATTTTTTCGCAAAAGAACACAATTTTAATGGATTAAAAAACAGATAATTGTCATCAAATTGTGATCGTGAAAATCAGCAGGGAAATGGGTGCATTTTGCTGAAATATGTAAAAAATAATTGGATTTATATTGTGAATTCTAATCGAGTCTGAAACGATAAGAAATAGTTCCCTGCTGAAATGCAGCCGCATTATTATCAACGTTGAATTTTGCTTTTAAAGCTGCTTGTTTAGCTTCGTCCCAAAACGCTTTATTGGCTATGGTTGTTCCGCGTGCACCAGGCTCGGCAGATGTAACTCTTCCATTTTTGTCAACGATAACTTTTACCACTACAATTCCGGCATCGTTATCCGGATATTCCGGCTTGGGTAGAGAAATTGCAGAACGTCCACCTAAATCGAATGAAATACCGGCACCTGTTCCCTGGTTTCCGGCACCACTGCCACCATCGCCATATTTGCTCGCATTTGGATCGCCGGTTGGTACCCCCTGATTACCACCCGGAAATGTCGCTCCCTGGCTTTCCCCATTGCTGTTACCTGTACCGCCACTTCCTGAACCACTGTTGGCAAATGCACCTTTCATGCTCGAGTTTATTTCCGCAATTTTTCTTTCTTGATCTAGCTTTTTTTGTCGTTCAGCTTCTCTACGTGCTTCCTCTTTGGCAATTCTTTCTGCCTCTTCACGTTTTTGTTGTTCTATCTTTTCTTGCTTTTTACGTTCAATTTCCTGAAGTCGCTTTTGTTCAGCTTCTTTGCGGTCTAATTCTTCCTGCTGTTTACGTCGTTTTTCATCCAGCTCTTGCTGACGTTTGCGCTCTTCTTCTTTTTTCTTTTTTTCGGCCGCTGCAATGGCTACTGTTTTTTCGTAGTCCTGCGTCATTGCAACTTCCTTAGCAGGTTCCGGCTCCGAAGTTTTTACCGGAGGCGGAGGTGTTTGTTTGGCAGGTGGTGGTGGCGTTTTTTTTTGTGTTGTTTGCGGAGGGGGAGGAGTAGCTTTTGGTTGTCGGCGCGCCGGACTAGGTTCGCGGTCGCCCAATCCATTTTCCGAATTCCCGAAATTAACCAGAATTCCTTCTTCTCCGGGTAGAGGAAGTGGCGTAAAAAAGCCAAGTATAAGCAATAATATCAGCACAATTGTATGAAAAACAATCGTTCCGATAAGCCCCTTCTTTTTTTCGCTATATTCCTCTCTCTCAATCATTATACTTCTTCTATTCAGGCGATGTTGCCAGTATCATTTTATACTTATTTCGGCGGGCAATGTTCATTATCTTTACCACCTCGTTAACCGGGACAGATTGATCGGCATGCAACGAGATGAAAATATCGTCGTTACCGGAGCCAAACTTATTGGTTAGAAATGGCTCAATCTCGCTAAATTTTACGCTTTGAAGCTTGTTGTCGTCGTTGATGTAGTATTTCAAGTCGGATGTAATCGATATGGTTGTGATCGGCTTGGCAGCTGTTTGATTGTTACTTTGCGGAAGTAACAATTTCAGTGCATTTGGCGCAATCAGGGTAGAGGTAACCATAAAGAAAATAAGCAACAGAAATACGATGTCGGTCATCGACGACATGCTGAATGAAGCGTTTACTTTATTTCTCTTTTTTAGTGCCATGCTACAGATTATGCCGGTTCGTTTAACAGATCCATAAATTCAGAAGTAGTAGCTTCCATTTTAAAAACCACTTTCTCTACGTTCGATACCAAAATATTGTAGGCGAAATAGGCGATAATACCAACGATCAATCCGGCAACTGTTGTTACCATGGCCTGGTAAATACCGGTTGAAAGCAGCGTTACGTCAATATTGCTTCCGGCGTTCGACATATCGTAAAATGCCTGGATCATTCCCATTACCGTGCCAAGAAACCCGATCATTGGAGCTCCTCCAGCTACCGATGCTAAAACCGGTAGTCCTTTTTCCAGTTTCGAAATCTCAAGGTTACCCACATTTTCGATGGCGGCATTTACATCGGTTAGCGGGCGGCCAATTCGGCTGATTCCTTTTTCCAACATGCGAGATGCCGGATTTGGATTGCTGCGGCACAGTGCTACGGCAGAATCTATTTTTCCTGATGTGATATAAACTTTTACTTTCTCAAGCAAACTTGAATCAAATCTTCCGGCTTTTTTTATTGCAAAAAAGCGGTCGATAAAGATGTAAACGGCTACTACCGATAAAAATAGAATCGGAATCATAATCCATCCACCTTTTATAGCCAGATCAATAAATTTAGTTGAAATGCCTTCCGGCTCGGTTGCCATAGCTTCCACCCCTTGTGGAAGATCAGCCTGAATCATCAATAAGTTAAACATGTTTATCCAATTATTTTTTACAATTCTTAAAATAAAAAACGAGGTATAACTGCAAATATTATACCTCGCTAAAATAAGTAATATTTTAACCGTTTTGCTTGCTCTGCACGTCGTATCTTATAGAGTTATGAACAACTGTTTTTTGATAGTTTACAGGACAAACATAACAAAGTATACTGCTGCGCCCGACAGGTAGCCAATTAATGCCAGCCAGCTAATTTTTTTCAAATACCAGATAAAATCAATCTTTTCCAATCCCATTGCAGCAACACCTGCGGCCGAGCCAATAATTAACATGCTGCCACCGGTACCAGCTGTGTAGGCAAGAAATTCCCAGAAAGCACCATCCTGAACAAAGGCGGCCTGGTAACCTACAGCTCCTGCGTCTGCTATCGGGTACATTCCCATAGCTCCTGCAACCAACGGAACATTATCAACAACCGATGAAAGCACACCAATTGCAAGGTCTATCAGGTAAATATTTCCCAGTTTTTTATCAAGATAAGTAGCCAGGATATTTAAGTGCCCCGCTGATTGTAAAGCAGCAACTGCCGAAAGTATACCAAGGAAAAACAATACGGTTGGCACATCAATTCGCTGAATTACGGCTGTAACTTTTAGTTTATCTTTAATTTCTTTTGGTTTGTCTTTGTGTACAATTTCTCCAACAACCCACAAAAGACCTAATGAAAGTAACATCCCCATGTAGGGCGGCAGATGGGTTATTGTTTTAAATACCGGAACGAACAATAATCCGGATACACCCAGAATAAGGAATAAAAGCCGTTCTTTTTCTGTACTATATTCTACTTCATCTTCGTCTATTTCCGGGCGTTTAACATTGCCTTTCATGGTTACTGAAAGTATTGCTAAGGGAACCACCATGCAAACTAAACTTGGTAAAATAACATTTGTAATGATGTTACCGGCACTAACTTGTCCGCCAATCCACAGCATTATAGTGGTAACATCTCCAATTGGCGACCATGCTCCTCCTGCATTGGCAGCTAAAACTACCATACTGGCAAAAAACCAGCGGGTTTGTTTATCGTCGATCAGTTTGCGAAGCAGAGCAACCAAAACGATTGTAGTTGTAAGGTTGTCGAGCAATGCTGACATAAAAAATGTAAGCAAACTCAGTATCCAAAGTAGTTTTACTTTGTTGGTGGTTTTAATTTTATCGGTAATAATTTTAAATCCTTCGTGCTGATCAACAACTTCTACAATGGTCATTGCTCCTAGCAGGAAAAATAGAATTTCACTGATTTCGCCTAAGTGATGGATGATCTCTGATTCAACAATAAACTCATGTGCAGCATGAAGGCCATGCGAATCGGGATGAGCTGCAAGGAACGCTTCCCAGGTGGGACTGAATCCGAGGTGCAAGATGCCCTCAGCTCCAAGAACATAAACTACCCAGCATAATGTTCCAATAATTAAAGCCGATGCAGCTTTATCTACTTTTAGTGGATGTTCCAACGCTATGGCAATATAGCCCAAAACAAACACTACAACCATTAGAATAAACATAGAGAATAATTTTTAGATTTAATTAATTGAATAAAGTTTTACAAAATTATTTTATGCCAGCTATTTGCAAAGTAAATCTTTTAGTTTTTTTTATGATATATATTAATGTTTTATATCCACGTAAAAAGCTTTACTCCGGTTTCTACTCAAGTCTGTTTCTATACTCCGGTTAGCAATTTTTTTGGCTCGTATTAAAAAGCAGTATCCTTAAGGATTTTGGGCGTAGATCAAATTCTAAATAATCCCGAAATCCACACAATATGACTCTAGTTTTCTTTCTTTTTAAATAGTTTGCTAAATTTCTTAAACAGTTCATCAATCGAATTGTATTCTTCTTTAAACGATAATCCAATTCCTTGAGTATAAGGGGCTGTGTCATAAATAAGGTTGTTATTCGACCGGTTATAAACTTTGAAAAGAATTTTTCCGCTGCGTACCAGTTTTACACTCATTTCAAAGTCTCCAACTATTTGGCTACCGTTGTTATTGGTGCCATATTGGTTGGTATTATTTCCGATATTTCCGTTTAGTGTAACCCGATCGTTAAAAATCTGGGTGCTCAGTGCCAACTCAATTTCATCGTTGGTAACCTGATTGCCGGGGCGATAATTAATACCAATATCCCAGTCGTCATTAATTTGCGAGAGCCAGTTACTCAGCTGATTGGAGAATACCTCGCTGGCGGTAGTGCCTATCATATTTGGAGTTTGTGCCTCAAAAGTCCCACGCAAATATTCGGGGGTATAAAATTTTCCGAGAACGATTAACGAAAGAATTTGTTTATTCATTTCTTCCTCGGTTTTAAAAAACTGTTGTAGCTCATCGCGTAAAGGTTCTTCAATATTGGGGAAGTTAATATCAAAACCAATAGTTGGATTAACCAGTTCATCCTGAAGATTAATAATACATTCTACCGGAACCCGGTTGGTTTGAGAAAATTGCTGGGAACTGGTTGGCAAATCATTTAACGATGCTTTTAGTTTATAAATGGCCTGTAAGTCAACAATAGCGTTATACGGATTGCCCGACCAAAGAATTGAGCCGCCCGGTTCAATCGAAAAACGTTTGTTTATTACATTTTGCAGTGTGAACAGGTAGTCGCCTTCGGTTGGGTTATAGTTTCCTGAAAGCCCCATATTGCCTTTGTCATCCATTTCAAAAAGCAGAATTCCTTCACCTTTTGCATGAATCACATCACCAATTTGCGAATTGTAAATCAGTTGAACCTCTGCATCGGGAGTGGCCTCAACCGTAATACTTAAATTATAACCTCCGGCATCGCGGTTTGATCTGTTGGTGAAAAAAGTCGATTCTTCCTTTTCTTTATCTGGTTTAACAAATTCCAAAAAGTCGTATTGCTTTAGTTCGCTCTGGCTTTCCATCGATATTTTAATGTCGGTGCCGGGAAGAGTAGTTCCAAAACATGTTAAATTTACACGTTGAGCCTGTCCCTCAATATCAATACCTCCGTTGGCCATTACCATGCCGTAAAACTGTTCGTTATCTTTTTGAGTGGTATTAAGCGCTTTTATTTTATTCGACTGGAAATTCAGGTTGTACGTCATGTTCTTAAAATTCTGCTGCGTAATCACTCCATTAAAAATGGCCGGGTTGTTTTGGTCGTCGAAAACCGTTATGTTATCGAATATTATACTTCGATCTTTAAAATAAACCGAATCGGAAAAATGATAGGGAACCTTTGTTGCATCGATGGTTAAACCCGCATTAGAGCCATAAAGCACACCATTTAAAAGAATATCTTTTACGTTTCCGCCAAGGTTTACTTTGCCCGATGCCACTCCTTGATAATTGGAGAAGTTTTCGCGCATAAAAGCCGACAAGATTAACAGTGAGGCGCTGTCAACCTCAATATCAAAATCCAAATCTCCTTCCGATGGAATATAAGACCCGGCCGCATGAAAATTCGTTTTGTTATTTCTGAAAACTTTTAACTCTGAATCGATGGCAGAGTTTGCCTGATTCCATTGGCTCGACAAGGAAATCGTTCCCATATATTCATGCTTATAGGAAAGACTATCGATTCTTAAATCGGATAAAATTACAGGTTCGTCAAACAAACGCGAAAAACCAAAGTATCCGTTTACTTTTCCGTCCAGATCAATCTTTTTATCGAAATATTTATCAAGGTAGGTCAGGTCAATGTTTTCCATTTCAAGCCGGACAATATCTGCTTTTTTGTTTGTTATGCTGCCATTAATTGCGAAGGCCTGATCGGCATGTTGAATTTTAAATCCTTCTACTTTTATTGAAGAAGAATCGATGCTGGCATAAAACGGGTTTAGATTCCAAAGCGTGTCGGCTACATAAATTTGCGATGGTTTACCGTAAATATCAATATGGCGCAGTTGAGTGGAATCGGAATAGGTAAGTTTTGACTGTGTTCGAATAGCACCACTGTAAGTAAGTTCATCAAAATTACTCCACGATATTACATTATCAATCACATTGTTGGCTATTTTGCTGTCAATCGTAAAATTGTACAGTATTAGCCCACTTCTCTGGTACAATTCTCCAATTCTGAATTTTGAGTTGTAATGGCCATCCAATGTGTTATTTCCAATGTACACATCACGCGCCCAATTATCATTATATTTTATTCCCGGAATACTCCCGTTTAAATTAAAAACATTCCTTGGGGCGTTTATTTTTCCGTACAACAAGAAAGGTCCTTCAAATTCCAGTCCCGGTACAAATATTTTTACCAACGGATTAACTTCTTTTGCGTTAATGTTGTAATCGAAATTATTTGAGTTGGTTATTGTGGAATCTACCGGTATTTTTGCTGCCGGAACATAATGATTTACTAATTGGGAGAAGTTGTTTTTTAAATTCCTGAAGTTGTAAGAGCCCAATATTTCAGCATTCAGAAAATCGGATTCAATACGAAGCTTATTTTTTCCATTTTCCTGGTTAGCACTAAACTCAACTCCTTCCAGGTTTACTTCTCCGTATCGGTTGCTGTAATAACCTTCTTTTACCGAAATCTTTCCGCTAACATTGTCAATTCTATTGCCGGTAAAGTTGGCTTCCATTTTAAATGCCATGTTTGTTGCCGGAAAGTTTTGTGTAAAATTCAGGTTTCCGGTGTAGGCGTGGCGCAGATTTAGATTGAAATCAAAATGTGGAATTTTTTTATTCAGATCAAGTTCTCCAATAAAGGTAAAATCAAGGTTCGGATCCTGAATTTCGAGTAAGCCGTCAAACATCTTTTCGCGCAAAATACCATCAATCGACAGATGCTTATAGTTGTAGTTGTTATATTCAACACTGTCGATAGTGCCTTTGAAAATACCCGAAATAGCCTCGGTGGTTTTGTTAAACTGTCCGTCGGCCGAGCCTTGTAGTGTAATTGCTCCAAGCTTTTCCTTTTTAAAAAGTTCGCCTAGCTGGAAGTTTACCGTCGAAAGGTTTCCCCGATAATAAATCTCTCCTTCTTTTTCGGGCATAACCAAAATATCTGTGGTTAACGAGCCCATTTCACTTTCTAATGTTCCAAAGGTTACAAAATCGGTTAAAAAGCCACTAAAGTTACCTTTAAAACGCAGCTGGCCTGCTTCGTAAAAACTTTCAGGAAAACGAATGTAACTATTTTTAGCGCTATTGGGCAGGCGAATGCTGCTGATATCTTCAAAAGTTGTATTTGAATTTTTTAAGTCGAGAAACAGGTACATATTGGCCGGATCAAGCAGATCATTCACATAAAAGTCGAGCAGGGCATTGGTTGCGTTAGCTGTTTGCAGGTAAATGTTCTTCCCTTTCAGGTCGTTCAGGCTACCATATATAATTCCTGAAAGTTTTATTTTATCACGTATTCCTTTTAGCGAAGGAATCAGTGCTCCAACTTCCTGCATTCCAATTTCTGAATCGGCAATTTGAATATCCATATCAAAACTGCGGTTCATCGAGTCACTGGCGCTGTAAAACTGAAAACGCATGTTGGTGTTGGTAAGCGACGAATGGTTACTTACCATGTTGAAATTTTTAACTGTAAGTACTTTGCCGACATTTGTAATGTCGGCAGCAGCTTGTTTAAGGTGTAGGTTGGGGCCGGCGTCTACACTTAAGTCTTCAATTCTGAATGAAATGGAATCGCGAAAGGAATAAAAATCAGAAACCTTCAGGTTTAAATTTCGGGTATCTAAAATCGTGTGGCTTTCGTTTTCGTTTATGGCATACCTTACTTGCATATCTTTAAAATTGAATGCTCGGCAGGCAAAAGTCCATGGATTTAGCGTGTCCTTTTCCGGGTTGGCCCCAAACTCTGCTATAAGAAAACCAAAATTAAAAACGTCGGCAGTGTCTTTCGAAACGTAAATTCGGTTGTTTACAAAATCCAGATCTTTTAAAACTATTTGCTTGCGTTTAAACTTTAAAGTATCGATTCGGGCCTTTATTTGCTTACTGTACATCAGCGTATCACCAAGGCGATCTTCAATTAAAACATCTTTTAATGTTAAGCGTTTAAAAAAGCCAATATCAACTTTCCCAATTGTAATATTGGTCTTTAAATCTTTCGATAGATTTTTGGCAATTTGCCGCGTAATTTGTGTTTGCACCCAACTGTTTTGAATAAGCACGAAAGCTCCACCCAGCAACAATATAAATGCTGCCAGCAAAACAATGATTATTTTCCAGCCTTTTTTAATAGTTTTGCAAATTTAGAACGAACATAATCCATTTCAAGCAATAACAACGAAAAGGATAGGTCGTTTTGTTAACTATTTATTTTTAACAGGTGCAAATATATAAACCCGGCACTGTTTATTGTGGTTTTATAAGGTAAAAAAGGGAAGATTTTTATGGCTGATAAAAGAATTATAATAATGGGGATTGAATCGTCGTGCGACGATACTTCTGCTGCCATCATTCGCGATGGAGAAATACTGTCGAACGTGGTGGCTTCGCAGAAAGTGCACGAAGAGTATGGCGGGGTGGTACCCGAGCTCGCCTCGCGTGCACATCAGCAAAATATCATTCCGGTGGTTGATTTAGCCATGAAAAGGGCAGGGATTAGCCGTGAAGAAATTTCGGCTGTGGCTTTTACTCGTGGTCCGGGATTGTTAGGATCGTTGCTGGTAGGTACGTCGTTTGCAAAAGGTTTTTCATTGGCGTCGAAAATACCATTGATAGAGGTGAACCACCTGCAAGGGCATGTTCTGGCACTTTTTATTAAAGAAAAAAATGTGGAATTTACCCCGCCTAAATTTCCGTTTTTGTGCTTGTTGGTTTCCGGCGGTAATTCGCAAATTATTCTTGTTCGCGACTACCTGGATATGGAAGTGATTGGGCAAACCATTGATGATGCTGCCGGCGAAGCTTTTGATAAATGTGCAAAAGTAATGGGGTTACCTTATCCGGGAGGTCCGCACGTGGATCGATTGGCAAAAGAAGGCGATCCGCACCGTTTTGAGTTTTCGCGCCCGCGAATTCCGGGTTTAGACTATAGTTTTAGTGGTTTGAAAACTAACTTTCTTTACTTCTTGCGCGATAACCTGAAAGAGAATGAAAATTTTGTGGAAGAAAATAAGGCCGATCTTTGTGCATCGTTACAGCACACCATTATCGAGATTTTACTTAGCAAACTAAAACGAGCTGCCCGGGAAACTGGAATTAATGAAATTACCATTGCTGGTGGTGTTTCTGCCAATTCTGGGTTGCGTAATGCTCTACAGGAAAATGCTAAAAAGTACCGCTGGAACCTGATTATTCCAAAGTTTGAATACACTATGGATAATGCTGCTATGATTGCCATTACCGGATATTACAAATATTTGAATAAAGAATTTACCGGGCAGGATGCTGTTCCTTTTGCACGAACTCAGTTGTAAACTTCATCACTAAATAAAATACCCGATTTTGAAATTTGAGAAAAAACTGGTTCATGGCAGGCTGATAAAACGTTACAAACGGTTTTTGGCTGATATTGAATTGGATACAGGAGAAATTGTTGTGGCACATTGCACCAATTCAGGATCAATGAAAAGCTGTCTTGAAAATGGGGCAGAGGTATACTTAACTCCGGTTGACGATCCAAAACGAAAAACAAAGTTTACCTGGGAAATGATAAAGATAAACGGCGATTGGGTAGGCATTAATACCGGAAATCCTAACAAACTGGCTTACGAAGCAATTTCGGCGGGGCAGATTTCTGGTTTGGAAGGGTATACAACCGTTAAACGCGAAGTGAAATTTGGCGATTCGCGTTTTGATGTTTACGCTGAGAATGATCAGGAGAAATGTTTTATAGAAGTGAAAAACGTTTCAATGAAGGCGAATGAATATGCCCTGTTTCCTGATGCTGTTACTTCCCGCGGACAGAAGCATTTAAAAACATTAATAGAAGTAAAGAAGCAGGGGATGCGGGCTGTTATGCTTTATATTATTCAACGCAGCGATGTACAGCTATTTGCCCCTGCTAAAGAAATTGATCCGGCGTATGCCGCTTTGTTAAAACAAGCTCACGTGTCTGGTGTTGAGATTTTTCCGATGCAAGCAAAAGTTACTCCCTCGGAAATTACATTAAATAAAAAACTACCTTTTGAACTATAAAAAAGCCGGAATATTTAATTATCCCGGCTATATATGGTCATTAATAAAATCTTACTTTTTCTCTTTTTCTTCAATCGGAGCCAAATCTCCATGATAGGAAATAAACTGACGATTGGTGCTGTTTACTCTTAAACTTACCGACCCGGTTCCACCGATAGAAAAAATAAATTCTATATTGTCGTTCTTATTTTTTGCGCTAAACTTAACTGTATAACCGCCTTTCTTTGCATTCTCAACACTATAGTCGGTAATAGGTGCCTCAAAAATCATGGGCGAGTCGGTCGATCCATAATCTACAGAATAAGCACGACCAAAGTAAGGAAGATAAGAATTCACTTCTCCGTCTTTCAATATAACATTATAAGGAGTTACTAATGTCTGGGTTCTTCCGCCTGACGGAAGCATTTGAGTAGCATTAAATTGCCAGGTGTTGGCTTCAATAAGTTCTTTTGTTTGCTTGATAAGCATAGCTTCACGCTGCGCTTTTTTCTCTTTTCTTGTGAGTTTTTTGTCTTGTGCATTTACTGCAACAATAGAAAAAATCAAAAAACTCAACAGTATTATCCTTTTCATACTCTCAATTTTCTATATAAAATACAAAAAGTATACCGCAAAATCAACGGATTTTTCAAAAGAAAAAAGGGATATAATACATATCCCTTTTCGTGCAGTTTAACTAAAAAAAATCATTCTATATGATTTCTAAAATTTTTTAATTGAATTTTTATGTTTAGCTATTCGAAGCTGTATTTGCCGAAACAGTTGGCATCGAATACAAAAGTTCTTTTCTTTGCAAGGTTTCTAAAAATTGGTGTTGTTAGTTCAATTTTTACAAAAGTACAACTTTTGTAAAAAATTAAAAAGGGAAAACTTAAATAATAAAAAATATAATTACTGATATAAATCATGCATAGCATAACCATTAGCAATGAATTAGCCGAAAAAGTGCCGGGAATTGTTTTGTCGTGCATCGAATGCGATATTCAATTTCAGAAACAAAATAGTGAACTTTGGGAAGAGATTGAATCAAAGATCAAGGAGCTAAACAAAAGTTTACGTGTAGAAGACATAAGCAGAAATTTTACCATCGCAGCTTCGCGAAGAGCATATAAGAAGTGTGGGAAAGATCCCGCTCGCTATCGGTTGTCGGCAGAAGCATTGCTCCGACGGGTTTTAAAACGTGGAGAAATATACCAGGTAAATAACGTGGTTGATCAACTGAACTTGGTTTCTATTTCAAGCGGATTTTCAATTGGTGGTTATGATGCCGCCACCATTAACGGAGCCATTACATTTGGCATTGGTGAAAAAAACGAACCTTATGAAGGAATTGGGCGTGGCGAGTTGAATATTGAGTTTATGCCGGTATTCAGAGATGCGAAAGGCGCTTTCGGAACACCAACAAGCGATTCGGTTAGAACTTGTATTACCGAACAAACAAAACGTTTCTTAATGATAATTATAGCCTACGAGCCCTCCAAAAATATAGAAGGAGCAACCAATCAGGCTAAGGAACTTTTAGAAAAGTATGCCGGAGCCACTAATTTTGAATTAAAAACTATACATGCAAAATAATGAAAGGAATTTGTAAATTTTTGCTCAAACTGATGGGCTGGACTGTTGTTGGAGAACCTGCGCCGGTGAATAAATGTATTATTATTGGGGTACCACATACCAGTGCCTGGGATTTTGTTATTTCGTGGTTGTTTTACACCTCGAAAGGTGCGGTTGCCAACATTCTTATCAAAAAGGAATTTTTCTTTTGGCCTGTTGGCTATTTTGTAAGAAAAATGGGCGGTTTGCCTATTGATCGCTCGAAAGGGGCCAACGTTATTCGCCAAACTATTCAGCTAGTTAATAAAAGAGAGCGTATTCATTTAGCATTAACTCCTGAAGGAACCCGTAGTTTAAATAAACGCTGGAAAGCTGGCTTTCATATTATTGCTAAAGAAACTGGTATTCCGGTATATCTGGGGTATTTTGATTGGGGACGAAAAGAAATTTCGGTTGGCGAGCCATTTGAACTGTCGGATAATGCGCAGGACGATATTAAACGTATGAAGGATTTTTACCGCGAAAAAGGAATTAAAGGTAAATTCCCGGAGCTGTTCACAACCGACTACTAAACGGAATCCAAAATAGTAGCTTTTCATTGGAGAGAAAAGCTACTATTTCTGGTTCTTTTATTCAAAAGCAGAAATGCTGAGTTTAACCTGAACACTTTCAAAATCACTTTCGCTGAAACCTGCAAAAATTCCCACATTACCTGCAAAAAAACAGGTTGTTTAAACTGTAGCCAACTTCCCCAGTAATTATTGTATTCAGGCGTAGTAAGGTAATTTAAATGAAGGCTTTCGCTCCATGTTCGTTTATTAAAAACCGAAAGGTATCGTAGTAAACAGATATTCCGACCGGTACTCGGTCATTACGTTTAGGTAACTCTTGTTGGTGCTTAAGGCATAGTCGTTTATCAGCTGAAAGCGATGCGTAAAAGGACGCATCATTACCGGAATTTCGGCCTGTGCTAAAATGTTTGTATTGCGAAAAGTGCATTTGATCGGCTGTAAAATAGTGGCCAACATTTAATTGCCAGTTGATTCCTGAACTTGGAGAGATATTAGCTTGTTGATGCACCGAGAAATCAATCCGACTAAATTTGGAGTCGGAATCAAAAAGATCGGGAACACCTCGTTTAAACGACAGGTCGAATTCATAAAAATCATTTACAAACAAAAAACGGCGATTCTTCGAGCCAGGGTTTGCGTTGCGATTTGTGGAAATTTAAACCGATACCATAACTAATGCTTTTTTGCTCGGCAAGGGGCTGGATTATCTACTGTAAGGTTTCCGGGTAAATTAGGCTCAAAATCTTTATAATCCGAGAGCGGAAACGAAATGTTGTTTTTCAGTGGGTAAAAATGATCGTAGTTGAGGTTGGTATAATACCTGAAATATTTTTTAAAACGCTGCGAGAAATTCAGATGTACAAATTCGCTCTCGTAAAACCGCATGTAGTTTTCTCCAAAAAACCACGAACTTAGAGCATTTACTGCCGGAGTAATTCCCTTAAGCCCCGCTTTTAAAATCGCTGCTTTGTTTGCCTGCATACAGGCTTATATGGTTTCCTTCAGCAAGGAAATTTACAAACTGCGTGTTCAGGCTACCATATAATGCTTTGCGGTTAAACGCATAGCCAAGTTGCGGAGCAATATAAATCTGTTTTGTGGAATCGACTAAAAAAACGAATACGAAATTCCTGTCGGTATTTATAACCGTCAACAGCGTTAAAGTCAAAATTAACGGGCGACAGCAAACCATCGTAGCTCACGTGAATGGTGGAATCTTTCGAAAGATTGTAGGCTCCGGTAAAAAGCTTGTCCAAAAAACTGTTTGGTATTTTCATTGCCTGACACAGAATCGTTTGAAGCCACTTTTTCCTGCAGTTTTAACGAATCGGCCATTCGGTAACTTTCTATTTCGGCCTGCGTTTAAGGGAATACTTCTTACCGTATCCCAGGCAATAGTTGTTTGTAGTGAGTCGTTATTTCCCGAAATTCGGTAACTGCCGTAATCCGGCGCAACAATAGTTGAATCTTTGTACTGCTCTTTTAAGATTTTACGGTTCAAACGAGCCATTTTTTTTACATCTACATTGCTTAATTCTTCTTTGGTATTTAGGGAATTTAGTTCGTTAACCAGTTTTTCTTCTTTTACACCAGGTTCCCGTTCAGGCTGTTCAGCACTGGTTTGTTCGGAAATTTTGCTGTTTTCGTACTGTATGCTGGAATAGTTGTTTACAATGGAGTCGTATTTTACCGATGAGCCATAATAAAAGTTGCCTCGCAAACCCAGCATGCCGAAATCGCCCGTAATATTGTGCGAAACCGGCAACCAGTTTTCGTTGTCCAGATTTTCGAACTGTTGTTTTATTCGGTAATTAAAGAACTCGAAACTGGAGCTAAAATCGAGGTTGTAAATGCACCAAAGCTTGTCGACAATATAAATATAACCTTCAACCAGCTCATCGCTTTTCCGTTTTGGCGTAACACGAATTTTAAACACATCATAATCGTCAAGCGTAATAAATCCATCGTAAACAAAATTGTAATGTTTTAGTGCCAGTATCGATAGTGGCGAAATCACGTCATTGGGGCGCTCGTTATAAAAACTGGCCGTCATCAGTCCTATTACCGGTGGCTCATCAAAACCCGTTATTGAGCTCTTTTTGCTTATCACCTGCTGGTTGTACTGATCGGGATAGTCGTAAGTAATTCGATTTTGCGACTCTATTACATAAGTGACATTCTCTTTAAAATAATCCTTGAATTTACGACCGTCTTCCACCTCCTGCTTTTTAATCAGATTTGGAATGTTGCTAAAAGCAAAATTGGCTTTAATATACAGGTCGGCACCATAATGTTTTATTTTCTTTCGGTAGTAAGGTGCTTTTGCAATGGCTTTACGCATAATGAAATAGGCCGGGTCTTCATCGCCGGGAAACACCTTTATCTCTGCCAGTTCAAAATTTTGGGATTGCAAAGTAATGGGCAAAAACAAGCTGTCAGTTTGTAGATTAACTGTTTTCTCCAGTTTTTCGTAGCCCATTGAACGCACCGCAAGGTGAAAAGTGCCGGTTGGCAAATTAAAGCTAAAATCGCCGTTGGTGTTTGATGTTGTGCCTTGCCGCGTTTCAGAAATATAAATGGTAGCATAAGGTACCGGTTGTTTTTGTTCGTCCAGAATGCGACCGGAGAGCACCTGCCCGCTGGCAAAAAAGTGTGTAGTAAGTAATAGTAAGGTAAAACAAACTGACAGCTTTCTGCCGGTTGATTGTTTGATTTTTTGGGTATACATGGCTTTTTTCTGTTTTCAGCTGCAAGAAAAAGAAAAAAATAATCTCTTTGAAATATTTATTGTTAAAAAGTATTTATTGCTGTAAGCTCAATTATCACCAACAAATTGCACTGTTTTAACTGCCACACCTGAAAATTGAAACAATGGAGTACGCATTTTTTTTGTTCTTTAAACTGTTTCCTGTGCATTTCATAAAAATTTAGGTTTTCAAGTGCTTTATCTCCTGGCGTCAATTCAAATTATAAATGTTCGTTACATTAAAAATAGTGATAAATTTGCGCTGCGATATATAAGAAGGTTGTTGTGAGTGCTAAAAGAGCAATTAAACTTTCTATGTATATTTCGGTTTAAAACAACTAAACTTATTATCATGATTGAAATTGAGAGAAAATTTCTTGTTGATACCAATATATGGCGCCCAAAGGATTCGGGGAATCCGATTCTTCAGGGCTACTTGTCAACCGATAAAGAACGTGTAGTTCGTGTACGCATAAAAGGCGATAAAGCCTGGTTGACGATTAAAGGCAAAACGCAGGGGATTTCGCGTATTGAAATGGAATATGAAATACCAGTAAACGAAGCCGAAATTTTAATGAAACTGTGTCATGATTTTCCTGTTCGAAAAAAGAGATATGTGGAGAAGATTAATGAAATGACTTGGGAGATTGATGTATTTGAAGACAAAAATGCCGGTCTTGTTCTGGCCGAAGTAGAACTGAGCAATGAGAATGAAAAAATTGAATTGCCCAATTGGGTAACTCAAGAGGTGAGCACTGATTATCGGTATTTTAATTCATGGTTGTCGGAGCACCCTTATACAACGTGGTAGTGTGTCAGTTTTTTTTGAGGCTAAGCAAATTAAAAGACAGGTGTTAATCGTTTAGGGGTTTAAAATATAGGATAACATAACAATGGTATTATTTTTGCGTTTAATCCGAAAGCTAAAAACAGTTTATATGTTCTCAGGGAAAGGGAAATTTTATTTATTTATTCTGTTATTTACCGGCTTCTCAAAACTGTTATTTGCACAAAACTCTGTATATGAAGAGGAATTGTTGCGAAATAATATTCATGTTTTAAGAAGCTATTTTATTGAAAATAGCAACTGGCACGTTGTTAAAAAGGAGGTAGGTAACGATGTGGAGTCTCTACTACATTTTATCGAAGATGAATCGATTGATGAAATAATTAAAAATCTGAATGACACACTGCGTGTTAACGGGAATTATGTAATGCGTTTGCCCGAAGAAGTGGAAGACAGTTTAAGTGTTCCGGGGTTTGTGCCTTATGCCGGACAGCAAAAGAAAATTCAGACTATTGAGACGGAATACAGGGAAAGTGTAAAACCCGAAGATATAACCGTTCCGCCGGTCATAATTCGTGAAGCCGAAAGCGAAGTGCGGCAGGTACCCAAAGGCGAGGGAATGTGGCTTTTTAACGATTCTGTTTATGTTTTTCCTGAAGAGCTTTATATTCCGGAAGTGATTCCCGACTCGATCTTAAATTCGCCTGAGATGTTTAGTGAGCTTATCCGTCGGGATAGTCTTCGGAGAGAATACATCGAAGAAAAACGAGTATTTTATAACGACTCGGTTAAAGCCGACTACATAAGCAGAATAGTTAGTGTTTACCGCGCTGAGAAATACAATGAAAACCTGCAATACCGCATAAAACGCTACAAAGATCAGGTTAAACTTAATAACTACTACGTTTTAAAAGCTTATAACGATCAGGTAGTGGCACAGGTTAACGACTCGATAAAAGCCGTTTTAAATGTGTTGATGGATTATGCCGATCATATTGACACCACACGTTTGTCGTTTATTAATTTATATGGCGAGGAGGAGGACCTATTAATGCAGAAAGGGGCCGAACGCTATTCACGCATCTGGTTAAAAAACGAGCAGAACGATTCGTTGGCAGTTATGCTTAAAAATATAGATAAACATACGGTGCAAATGTTGATCGACGATGGGTTTACTTTTTCTCGTTTTAAAGAAAAACAAACCAAAGACTTTAATTTCGAGAGCCTGAAGCCCAGCTACAATAAATTTAAGGGTGTAAGAAAGCGTTACGAACTTGAAACCCCCTGGAATATTGGTGGCGAAGGAAGTATTGGAATTACCCAAACTTATCTTGATAACTGGAAAAAAGGAGGGAAAAGCTCGTTGGCCACGTTAATGGTTTTAAAAGGTTTTGCAAATTATTCGCGTAAAGATGGTAAGGTAAAGTGGGAGAATTCGGCAGAATTCAGGAATGGTTGGATCAAGCCTGGTGGAGAAGAATCGGAGTTGCAAAAAAATGATGATAAGTTTGAACTCACATCGCGTTACGGTTTAAGTGCCTTTAAAAAATGGTACTATAGCGCCGAGCTAAACTTTAACACGCAGTTATTTAGAGGTTATAAATATCCTAAAGCAGATAATCCGGAGGTGCTTTCTGCATTTTTAGCTCCCTCAACAACTTATCTAAAAGTTGGTTTAGACTATAAACCAAATAAGAAACTGTCTTTGTTTCTATCGCCATTGACAATGAAAAATGTTTTTGTACGCGATACGGCTTTAGTTAATCCGGTTAATTTTGGTATTGATGAAGGAAGAAAAGCATTTTGGGAACCGGGTATCAATGCCGACTTAAGTTATAAAACACAAATAACCGACGACATTACTTATGAGACGAAATACAAGATGTTTATGAACTACAAAGCCCCGTTTAAAAAATTCGACTTAAACTGGGAGAACAACTTAAAAATGCAGTTAAACTCATTCATCGATGTGCGTTTAATGTTTCACTTTATTTACGACGACGATGTTAAGTTTCCTGTTTACGATGCTGAAGGCAACAAAAGTGGCGAAGAAGCCAAACTGCAGATAAAAGAGTTTTTCACTATTGGATTTTCGTATAAAATAAACAAGAAAGTAATGCGCACTCATCGAATCCTCTAATATTCGAATAGAGATTTTTTTGCTGTGACAATCTTTCTATTAGGAAAGAAAAATTACTTTTGATAAAAAGACAGTTCATGAAGGATTTAAAACGATATTATACAATTACCGCCGACCCAAAAGATGTTTACAACGCTTTAACCAACGAGAAAATGTTGGAGATATGGACGGGCGAAACAGCTGTTATGCCGTTAGAACCAAACACGGAATTTTCGTTGTGGGGGGGGAGTATTTCAGGAATAAATGTTGAATTTGAACAGGATAAAAAGATCGTTCAAAAATGGTTCTTTGGAGAAGAAATGGAAGATTCGCTGGTGACGATAAAATTGCATCCGCATAAAAAAGGAACAAGCATTGAATTGCGTCACACGAATATTCCCGACGAGGCTTTTGATAACATCTCTGAAGGTTGGGATGAAGATTATTTTGGAGCTCTTAATGAACTGTTTATCTAGTCAGGAAACAGGTTGTCGTTCGTACGGCGTTAGTATTATTACTTCAGCTCTTCTTGTAATAGGTCTCTTACCTCAAGAAAGTTGCGTTCCAGTTTAAGCATATTTTCAATAAAGAAGTTATAAATGTCGGGCCATTGATTCTGGCGATGAAAATCAACACCTTCTTTTCGTGTGAAAATGCGACAAACCTCGGCACCACTGTCTTCGCGCTCGTGGAAAAACTCCCAGTGCAATCCTTCTTCAAAACCATCTTCAATCACCGGCTTGTATCTTTCCAGAAATTCGTAAGCTTTTAATCTTTTGTTTTCATTTTTGTTGCCCAGTTCGAGAATTACCAACGCATTTTCGCGACTAACATCAAAACGTAGTGCCACACCTTTAATTTTTGTTTTGTGGAGTACCCATTTCCGTTTCCTGTATTTTAATTCAGGATGCACACTGCAGCGCTTGTCAAACAGTTGCCAGAAATCAATTTTTAGTTGTCGCAATTCCTCTTTTGAATACATGCGCCAAAGGTAAATTAAATTTAATTTTTATATTTATAATTTGTGAAACACACTATATGATTCATAAAATACTTCTGTTGTTAAATTTAGTATTGATTTCCGGTATTTCAGTGGCGCAGTATGTTGAAGTACAGGCAAACTACAATTCGGTTGGCGATTGTGTTTTTGATGCTTACAATAACGCAAAAGTACCTATGTACTTGCACATTAACTTTTCCGATCTGGAAAACACCACATTCAGCGAACCGTTGCCCTTTGTGAAGAAAGTTGAGCCGGGTTTTAACAGTCTTTTTACGCTTCAACACGAGCTTGACGATGGAATTCTCAGGTTTAATTATGACATTGAAACCTTCCGATCGAATCCAACAGCTGATGTAGATCTTGATTTTCCTTATTTAATTCCGTTAAAAGAAGGTGAAAGCATATCGGTTTTTGATGTGAAAAGTATTGATGTTTTTTGGGGAAATGATACACCAGATTCGTGGTTTGCAACAGGTTTTATGGCCGGGCAGGGAGACGCTGTTTTTGCAAGCAGGAACGGTATTGTTGCCGAACTTGTTGGAGAATCAAGAACCGAAGATTCGAGTCTGTGGTATCATGCCTACACAAATAGTATTACCTTATTACAGCCCGACGGAACTTTAATATGTTATCATGGTGTTCAGTATAATTCGGAGCAACTTGTGGTAGGACAAAAAGTATATGCCGGGCAAAAAATAGGGGAATTGGCCAATAAAAACGGCGAGTTGGTTGTACTTATCTTTCACGATTCCTTATTTAACAAAAATTTATCGTTTGTAATTCCACAATTTGTGGTAAACAAGAATGGCAATGCAAAAATTCTGACCGTTGTAAAACCCTACATCGTATATCATCCTAACGCGATTAGAGGTCAGGAAATGACAAACAGGGAAAAAAGGAAGCTACTGAAATACAAGTAGATTTTCGGTCTTGCTTGCTTTTGTTAAAGCAAATAAAATTTGATCATCTCCCAAATATTAATAGATGAAATACTTTGTGATTTTCATAATTGTTAAATATTGTTAATCCATTTTGTCAAAAATAGTGTTTCTGTCTCTTTAATGTGATAAATATCACTTCTTAATATTTTGTATTTGCTAAATTTGTGAGCATATGAAAATGCTAATGTTTCGAATTAGATTCCGTTAAGTCTTTTATCTTGGCCTTAAATAATGTATCATTATCAAATGCATTAAACAATTAATTTATGTAAAAATTTGTTAATTTATGTATTTTTCATCTAATTTGTTGGTGAGTATTTAAAGTGAGTGAGTTATTTACTAATATTTAAATTTTATTCTATGAAAAAAATTGCGCTAATGCTATTGGGCATTGCCTTGTTTGGCGTGCTTGTTGCTGAAGCACAGGTAAAAAGTATCACAGGTACTGTAACTAGTTCCGAGGATGATATGGGAATACCCGGTGTTTCAGTAAGTATTAAAGGTACCACAATTGGTACAGTTACGAATCTTGATGGGAAATACCAGATGGAAGTACCATCCGACGCTACTACCTTGATTTTCTCGTTTGTTGGTATGAAACCGCAGGAAGTTGAGATTAGTGGCACAACTATCAACGTAGCAATGGAATCTGACCTTGTAGGGATTGACGAGGTGATGGTTGTTGCTTATGGTACTACTAAAAGATCTCAGTTTGTTGGATCCGCAAAAGCAGTAAGTGGTGAAGAACTTGCGACCAAATCTACCTCAAACATAAGCAATGCTTTGCAGGGGGCTGCTGCTGGTGTTCAAGTTGTTAATGGTAGTGGACAACCGGGGACAGGAGCAAAAATTCGTATTCGTGGGGTTGGTTCTATTAATGGAGGAACAGCTCCATTGTATATTGTTGATGGGAGTCCTTATGAGTTTAGCCTGAATACGATAAATCCCAATGATATTCAGTCGATTACAGTCTTGAAAGATGCTTCTTCAACTGCGATTTATGGTGCTCGTGGAGCAAACGGAGTAATTCTTATAACCACAAAGAATGGTTCTAAAGACGGAAAAATTGTTGTAAATGTTGATGCAAAATGGGGCCATTCAACTCGTGGTGTTCCAACTTATGATGTAATGACTGACCCTGCGATGTATTACGAAACAGCTTATAAAGCGCTGTATAACTCGCAGGCCTATAATGGTGTTTCTGCAGCCGATGCTTATGCATATGCTGATGCTAACTTCTTAACGCAGTCAGGAGTTGGTTACCAGATTTATTCTTATCCGGAAGGAGAACGGTTAATTGGTACTAATTTTAAATTAAATCCAAATGCAACGTTAGGCTATGCTGATGATGATTTTTATTATACGCCGGATAACTGGGAAGATGAAACATTAGCGACGAATAATTTGCGTCAGGAATATAATGTGTCAATACGTGGAGGACAGAATAATTCTCAATATTTTATTTCTGGTGGCTATTTGGAAGATCCGGGTATTATTGAGGGCTCTGGTTTTTCTCGTTATACTCTTAGAGGAAAGATTGATTCCCAAGCAAAAGACTGGCTAGCAGTAGGCCTGTCAGCATCATACGTAAATACAAAATTGGAAAGTCCCGATTACCAAGGAAAATGGGGAAGTACTGGTAATGTTTTTTATGCAAGTAACATGATGGCTCCGATTTATCCTTTTTATGTAAGAAATGTTAATGGCACTATTGCTGAAGACAGTAATGGTTATAAGATTTACGATCAGGGAACCTCAACTAATTTTACCAGACCTGGTTCTGCGCCTAGAGGTAATAATGCAATTAATTTATTATTAAATACAGACAAGGAAGTCAGAGATCTTTTTGCGGGATCTTTTTATGCAAAATTAACTCCTTTTTCGGGTTTTTCTTTTACTGCCCGTCTATCTCCCGAGACCTCTAATAAAAGAAAGAATAATTTGTCAAATCCGTTTTACGGATCTATTCCTTCGGAAGGTGTAGTTTCTGTAAGTCAACGTCGGATTTTTACGTTTAATCAGCAGTATTTAGCTAACTACAAAAAGGCAATTACAGAATCTCATAATATAGAAGTTTTAGCAGGTTTTGAAAGTTTTACATTAAAAAACCAATATTTGGGAGCAAGTAATGATCATCTGTATGATCCATTTATTGCTGAACTTGACAATGCTTTTGGAACTCAGCCAACAAGTGCAAATGCAAGTTCTTATACACATAATTATGCAACTGAAGGTTTTGTTGGTCGTATACAATATGATTTTCAAGAGCGTTTCTTCTTTAATGCATCTGTAAGACATGAAGGATCATCTCGTTTTTCTGCCGATAATCGTTGGGGAACATTTGGTAGTGTTGGAGCTGCATGGCTGATATCTAAAGAAGGTTTTATGCTGCCGACTGCAAACTGGCTTCGCGAACTGAAATACAAAGTAAGTTACGGAACACAAGGAAATGACCAAATTGGTATATATGATGAAAGTAGTAGTAGTTACTCATATTATGCATATAGAAATAGATATGACATTTCATATAACAGTGATACCGGAGAGTATACAAAAGTACTTAAAGAGAGTGGAAATCCAGATTTAACATGGGAAGCACAGAAGCTGTTTAACACGGGAGTTGAATTTGCCCTTGTAAATAATTTATTAAGTGGTAGTGTTGACTACTTCCGTCGTGAGAACTCAGACATGTTGTTTAATGAACCACAACCTGTTTCTTCAGGTTTGTCAACAATCCCAAAGAATATTGGGTCGGTTGTAAACCAAGGTTTTGAAGTTGATCTAAATTCTGAAATTTTAAGAACTAGTCAATTGACTTGGAGCATATTTGCCAATATAACCCATATAAAGAGTGAGATTAAGGAATTACCAGAATATACAAAATCAACTGGAGGTATTAAACGTTCTTCATACATTCTGAAGGAAGGCGGTTCTTTAAACCAAGCTTATTTGGTTCAATATGCAGGTGTTGACAAAGAAACAGGAATGTCTTTGTATTATGTAGACCCTGAAAACGATGATTACTCGACTACTACTGATTACAGTGCTGCAGAACAGACTGATCTGGGAGATATAGGCGTAAAATGGTACGGTGGCTTTGGTACAAATTTAAACGCATACGGTTTTGACCTTGGAGTACAGTTTGCCTATCAATTAGGAGGAAAAGCTTATGATGGTTCTTATCAGGAGCTGATGCACACCGGAAAAGAAATAGGGCGTAACTGGCATACAGATATCTTGGATGCCTGGACTCCTTCAAACACGGATAGTAATATTCCTCGTATTTCTTCTTCTGATGATTTTGATCAAAAGAACTCTAGCCGTTTTCTTACAAGTTCGAACTACTTAAGTTTGAATAATGTCACTTTAGGCTATACTTTCCCTACTGCTTTGACTCGCAAAATGAATATTCAGAAGCTAAGGATTTATTTATCAGGTGATAACCTTGCGTTGTTCTCATCTCGTAAAGGTTTTGATCCGCGTCAATCGCAGAACGCTCGTGCAACCGGAGTAGCAATTTCTACTAATTCAGGAAACTATGTATATAGCCAATTACGAGTGCTTTCAGGAGGCGTATCTATTTCATTCTAGAAAAAATATAGTATCATGAAAATAAAGAATTATTTAAAAATATTTACAACAACTGTTGTTGCAATAGCCTTGTTTTCATCATGTGATGATGACTATTTAGAAAGGCAGTATGAAGGTGGAACTTTAGATGATGAGCAGGTTCAGGAAACGGTAGAAGCGTTACCTGCCAGAATTAATTCATCGATAAGTGGAATGTATTCATTATTGGGAAAACCAGATGGTTTTTATGATCGCGGTGTTGACTCTTACAGAGCCGATGATATGGGCTATTCAGGAATGGCATTAAGCCAGGACTTGAATAGTGGTATTATGACTAATGCAGTTTCAGGATATGACTGGTTTTCAACTTCGTTGGAGTATTCAGATCGCACGCCTACTTATGCAAATCCACAAATGCGTTACGGATTGTTCTATAAAGTAATCTATGCTGCTAATGATGTGCTAAGTGCGATTCCTGAAGATACAGAAACAGACCAATTAATTTATGCTCGTGGTCAGGCAAAAGCAATGAGGGCATTTTGTTACCTTTCATTAGTACCTTATTTCCAATTCAAATATGTGGGGAACGAAACAAAACCTTCTGTTCCAATTGTTGAAGAAGGTACTGATTTTAGGAATAATCCAAGGGCTTCTTTAACTGATATGTATACCTACATTTTACAAAACTTAACAGATGCTATCGAAGATCTTGATGGGTATGCGAGGACTAACAAAGGAGCTATTGATCAAAATGTGGCTTATGGACTACGTGCAAGAGCTTACCTGAATATGGAAAAATGGAGTGAAGCTGCTGCCGATGCAGAAAGTGCTATGGCAGGTTATGATCCTTACTCTATTTCAGAATTAACAGAACCAGGATTTAACCAGGCCTCAGACCATAACTGGATATGGGCACTGCTTTTACCTACTGATGTTATTAGTGATGCCAATTATGCAACATGGCCTTCGCAGTTAGGTTCTTTTTCTGGTGATGCTTATGTATCCTATGCAGGTATTTACAGGTCTATCAATAATTTACTATACGATAAAATTAATGATACCGACGTACGAAAAGGTTGGTGGTTGAATGAGGACAGAACTTCTCCTTATCTGGAAGGTTTAAGCTGGGTAGACCAAGCAGGAGGTATTACCTATGAAGGGCAAGACATTGCAACCGCAAATATTGCTAATGTAAAAGCACCAATGCAAGCCTATGCTAATGTTAAATTTGGACAACGTTCAGGTATCGGTTCTACTTACAATGATGGTGATTGGTGCATGATGCGTACTGAAGAAATGATTTTGATTAGAGCAGAGGCAATTGCTATGGGAGGAAACCCGGGACAAGGAAAACAGATATTGGAGGATTTTGTTAAAACATATCGTGATCCTTCGTATTCAACATCAGCTAGTTCTGCTGATGATATTCAGAATGAAGTATGGTTACAACGTCGTATTGAATTATGGGGAGAAGGATTTGGAATGAGTGATGCTATGCGTTTAGGAAGAAATATTATTCGCTACCATCCTGATCAGCCAACAAATGTACCAGAAGATTATCGTTTTAATTTATCGAAAGACGATCCATGGTTACTTTTACGTTTTGTTCAAGGCGAAACAAACAACAATTCCGCTGTTGAACAAAATGAAGGTGGTGCACAGCCTGCGCAAGGAGATGGGGCTACCTTATTAGATGGCGTTTTATAAAAAATAAAATTTATAGATAATATGAAGGCATTAAAATATTTAATATTAATAGCGGCTGTATCAATATTTGCAGCATGTGAGGATGATATCGAAAGAGAGAGTTCACCAGAGCCTAATCCAAATAGCTCAAATGTGTATTTTTCAACAGATAATAGTTCTGAGGTAATTATGCCACTTGAGGAATCTAGTTTTACTATTACCATAAACAGAGAAAATAGTTCTTCTGATCAAACTGTTTCGTTGAGTACGGAAAACGCATTCGATAATATCTTTATTGTTCCAGAATCAGTAAGTTTTGCTTCTGGTGAATCAGAAAAGAGTATTACTGTAGAGATTAGTGATGATATTGTTTTAATGGAAAG
The DNA here is from genome assembly GCA_963677255.2 of uncultured Desulfobacter sp. GTDB lineage: Bacteria > Desulfobacterota > Desulfobacteria > Desulfobacterales > Desulfobacteraceae > Desulfobacter. Next base: position 28,818 of record CAXXER010000001.1, read on the forward strand.
CTATCATCTTTCAATCATAATTGATCAAGATCAAGCGAAACCATATGCAGAACAGGATGTATACCCAAGAATAGAACTTAATATTTCAAAAGAAGATTTTGCTCCTTATGCTGACGGTGTATTTAAGAGCGAATTCCAAGAAGACACATGGGATGCAACATTAGAATATTCTCCAGCAACAAGTCAATATCGTTTTAAAAATTGCTGGGCTGATGGTTATAATTATTCATTTACAGTTTCTGAAGCCGGAGTGATTACTCAAGTGCCGGAAACTGTGGAAAGCGGAATTGTGCATGCCTCTTATGGCATGATTTCTGCTACTGCAACTGAGGAATCAGGTTATGATAGCCAAACAGAAACGTATACGTTTGCAATTAAATGGACAGTAAGTGCAGGTTCTTTCGGGGTTTATTATGATACATTCGAGATTACGAGCAAATATTAAGAAAATATATTAATTACTGGTTAAGTAGAATATCCCGAAGGAATACAACCTTCGGGATTTTTTTTTACTCTTATTTTTTATTAATTCTTATCCTATATCCCCATCATATTTTCGATAACCTGAGTTCGACTTTAAAATAACCCACAGCTTCAGCTATTTTTAGACTGAAACTTTCACCGGTTTTCGATTATTACTTTTTTGCTTAATGCAAGAAAAATTAGAAGAAGTTTTGCAAAAAGAAAAGCCTAATAGGAAAGGACTTATTCATTAAATAATTAAAGATTTCAAAATATTTCCCTTACTTTGATTTACTCACATATGTTGGTAGGATTGAATGTCTCAAAAAAAGACCGTCTCAAACGAAACGGCCTTACTTTTTTCTTCTTGTTTTTATTAGTCGTAGCGATGTTCTTCAGCGTCAGGCTTATCACTATCGCATGCACATATTTTATCCAAACCTTTTTCGTATTGCTCCAATGCTCGCAGGCTCATTCCCATATTCGAGAATCCACCATCGTGGAAAAGGTTTTGCATGGTAACTTTTTTCGTTAAATCAGAGAAAAGTGTAATACAGTAATCGGCACATTCATCACCGGTTGCATTTCCTAGAGGAGACATTCTTTCGGAGAAGTCTAACAAACGGTCGAAACCTTTCACGCCGTTCCCAGCTGTTGTAATCGTTGGCGATTGCGAAATGGTATTTACTCTTACATTACGTTCGCGACCATAAATATAACCAAAACTGCGGGCAATCGATTCAAGCAATGCTTTTGCATCAGCCATATCGTTATAGCCAAAGAACGAACGCTGTGCCGCAACATACGACAAGGCAACTACTGATCCCCATTCGTTAATGGCATCCATTTTTCGGGCCACTTGAAGTACCTTGTGGAATGACACTGCAGACACATCGAGGGTTTTGTCCAGGTAGTTATAATCCAAATCACTGTAATGGCGTCCCTTTCTTACGTTTGGCGACATCCCAATAGAGTGTAAAATGAAGTCAATTTTACCACCTAAAGCTTCCATCGATTTGCTGATCAGGTTTTCCAGATCCTCAACATTGGTTGCATCGGCACCAATAACTTCTGCATTAATTTGCTCACCCAGTTTGTTTGTTTCGCCCATACGAATGGCAACCGGGGTATTTGATAATGTTACTGTGGCTCCTTCTTCGTGTGCTCTTACTGCCACTTTCCAGGCAATTGAATCAGGATTTAATGCCCCAAAAATAATTCCCTTTTTTCCTTTTAATAAATTATTACTCATAATTTGTTTTTATGAAACGTGTATGATATTATTTCTGCATACACGATAATGATTATATTCTTGCAAGATCATCTGTTATTTTTAACGGATGAAAATACGTGTACAAAGTTAATTCAGTTTAAATAAATTATTCACGAATGGTCATTTTTCAGCTGATAAGTCTGCTTTTTTAACTTTTTACATCGAATTTTGTTCAATAACATTCGAAAATATGAATGATAATCGCGAAAAGCTTTGTTATTCGTTTTTATATAGCAGTTGCTTTTTTTAGCTTTGAAAGCAAATAAAAACTGTTATCTATGAAAAAAATAGTCATGCTGTTTATGGCAACAACTCTATTATTTAGTTGTTCTACAAACACTAAAAAAGAAGCAAAAGAAAATACGAAAATGGAAGTAAATCCGGAAATAAAAAAGAAGGCCGACGAATTTGTATCGTTTAAATTAACTACCGATTTAAGCGTGCTCAGCGAGAATGAAAAGCAAATGTTGCCGATTTTGCTGGAAGCCGCTAAATTAATGAACGACATTTACTGGCAGGAAGCATATGGCAATAAAGACGAATTGTTGAGTCAGGACTGGGATAAATACACCCTAAAGTTTATAAAGCTGAATTATGGCCCTTGGGAGCGATTAAATGCTAATAAGCCATTTTTACCCGGCTACGATCAGAAACCGGCAGGTGCCAATTTCTATCCGAAAGATATGACTAAGGAAGAATTTGAAGCCTGGACGACGAAACAAAAACAAGTCTGTATACCTTGATACGCCGCGACGAAGAAGGTGCTTTAAAATCCATACCATACCACATCGCATTCGAAAAAGAAATTAAAAAGGCTGCAGACCTTTTATTGCAGGCAGCTGAACTGGCGGAAGATGCCGGACTGAAAAAGTACCTGGAAGAGCGTTCGAAAGCGCTGCTAACCGATGATTATTATGCGAGTGATGTTGCGTGGATGGAAATGAAAAACAACACCATCGAGTTTATTATTGGCCCCATTGAAAATTACGAAGACCAACTATACGGATATAAAGCAGCGCATGAATCATTTATTCTGATAAAAGATAAAGACTGGAGTAAACGGCTGGAGAAATATGCAGCATTGTTGCTTGGCTTGCAAAAAGCATTGCCATGTGAGCAACCATACAAAAATGAAACACCGGGCGTTGATTCTGACATGAATGTTTACGATGCTATTTATTATGCCGGCGATTGTAATGCCGGAAGTAAAACCATTGCCATCAATCTGCCTAACGATGAAGAAGTGCGCGAAACAAAAGGTAGCCGTAAACTACAGTTGAAAAATTCGATGCAGGCGAAGTTTGACAAAATATTGGTGCCAATTGCCGATCTGCTGATTGCTGAAGATCAGCGCCAGCATGTAAAATTCGATGCATTTTTCGAAAACACCATGTTTCATGAAGTGGCACATGGCCTTGGACTGGGAAATACTGTTGATCAAAGTACCACTGTTCGCGAAGCACTAAAAGATGCTTACACATCAATTGAAGAAGGGAAAGCTGATATTCTGGGGTTATGGTGCGTTTATCAACTCAAGGAAATGGGCGAGTTGGGCGAAAAAGATATGATGGACAATTTCGTGACGTTTATGGCTGGTATTTTCCGCTCAGTACGTTTTGGTGCTGCCAGTGCTCACGGTAAGGCAAACATGATGCGATTTTACTACTTTCAGGAAATGGGAGCTTTTACTCGCGACGAGGCCACCGGCACCTATCGGGTAGATTACGATAAAATGAAAGATGCCATGATGAACCTGTCGGAAACTATTCTGAAAATTCAGGGCGATGGCGACTATGAGACCGCTAAAAGCATGATTGAAGAGAAAGGCTTTATTCGCGAAGCACTTCAGAAAGATCTGGATAGGATAGGAGAAGCCGGAATTCCGCGCGATATTGTTTTTGAGCAGGGATCTGAAGTTTTGGGCTTGTAAAATACTATACCGGGAAGTAATGCACTTCCCGGTTCGTGTTAATTGTTTTTGAAATTTTTACTCAACCAGTCTTTAACAAGCTATTAACAACTATTTTGGCATTTTCTGCGTTATATTTGTAGTGTGAAATGGCTAAAAAACATAGCGACCATTTTTCTGTTGATGATCTTTTTGTTTTCATCAACCGGTTTTATTTTATATAAAAGCTATTGTTCTTGCTCGGGTGATAATTATACAAGTATTATTGTAAAACCTTCAACTTGCGAAACCGAGTTTCATCAACATCATCAACACGATCAGGAAAATAATGAAATAGCATGTGATGAAGAAGCATGTCACGAATGTCATGTTTGTGAAGATCACTCCAACTCATGTGGTTGCGATTCTCCTGAATCCATTTTCCTTAAATTAAAAGACAAGGCAGTTGACGATGAAATAAGATTTGTTGCTGTTCAGCCTATCGAATTAAAGGTGTCGAGTTCAGAACTTCTTGAAGAGTTGACAATTAATTCAGAGGACAACATTCCTGGATTTTTTTATGCTGATCTGCCACCAAAGATTTCATCCTCACTGGATTTTCTTATCCGGATTCAAAAACTTAAAATTCCCTCTTTAGCTTAAGATTTATTCTGTTTTTACAGAAACTGCGGCTTGTAAAAAGCTGCAACAAACAGGTGTGTTTCGATAACAATCGAGACGTGACTTTTTGAATTATAAATCTTAAGAATAATGGAAAAATATATAATATTATTATTTATCCTTTTTCCTTTTTTCTCAAAATCGCAAACTATTACAGGGACGGTTTTTGGAAACGACGAAAATGGAAAACAGCCACTTCCGGGAGTTAATGTAGTGTGGGAAGGTACCAGCAATGGTACAGCCTCAAAACCAGATGGGAGTTTTGAATTAAAAAAGAAAACAGGACAGCACATGCTTGTTTTTAGTTTTGTTGGTTATGAGCCACAAACAGTTCATGTGCACGATAATACTCCAATTGAAGTGGTACTTCAGCCAAACCTGGAATTGGAGGAAGTAACCGTGATTAAAAAGGACAGGGGAACCTACTTATCGGTTATTAATCCTATTCAAACAGAAAATATTGGTGGCGCAGAACTGCATAAAGCCGCTTGTTGTAATCTGGCCGAAAGTTTTGAAACTAATCCTTCGGTTGATGTAAGTTACAGCGATGCCGTTACCGGAGCCAAACAAATTAAGCTGTTAGGGCTCGACGGAACCTATTCGCAACTTCAGGTTGAAAATATCCCGAACCTACGTGGTTTGGCCACAACCTTTGGATTAACCTATATTCCCGGCCCGTGGCTGGAGTCGATCCAGGTTTCGAAAGGTGCGGCTTCGGTACTAAACGGTTACGAATCGATTGCCGGACAAATAAACGCTGAATTAAAAAAGCCCGACAGCGAAGAAAAACTTTTTCTGAATGCTTATGGCAACAACGAAGGTCGTTATGAATTTAATGGGAACACCAATATTAAGGTAAAAGGAGATATGCTCACAACCGGGCTTTTCGTGCATGCCAGCGATCTGTCGAAAGAAAATGATCATAACCACGATGGTTTTCTGGATTCGCCTTTGTCGAGCACATTTGAGGTGGCTAATCGCTGGAAATACAACAACCATAAAGGCGGAATGGCTCAGTCCGGAGTTACTTTACTTTGGGACGACCGAATGGGAGGACAGCTCGGTGCCGACAGAGATATGATTCCTTCTAATGACAATCCGTACGGTGTAAACATCAAAAATAATCGTGTTGATGCCTTTTTTAAGTCGGGAATCGTGTCGCAGGATAATCATCGTGCACTGGCTGTATTAACTAATTTTGTAAGGCATGAAACCGAATCATATTATGGATTAACAACATACGATGCTGATGAAACGCGGTTTTACGGAAGTGTCGTCTATACACAGGATTTAGACGAAGCGGCTATTCACGTTTTAAATAGCGGTGCAAGTTTTATTTACGATGATTTTAACGAAATGCTCTATAATCAGGATGTGCAGCGCACCGAAAAAGTTCCGGGCATATTTACTGAATATACGTTTAAACCCAGCGACAAGCTTACGCTGATGGCTGGTATTCGCGCCGATTTTCACAATATTTTTGGAAATTTCGTCACGCCACGTATGCACCTTCGTTATAATTTTGCTGATCATTATACCATTCGTGCCAGTGCAGGGAAAGGCTATCGAACAGCGAATGTTATTTCAGAAAATACATTTTTGCTGGCTAACTCGCGTCCAATTAGCTGGACCGAAGATGCCACACAGGAAGAAGCCTGGAACTTTGGTTTTGCTTTTATTCAGAATTACAAATTACTCGATCGCGACCTGAGTATTAATGCTGAATTCTTCCGTACCGATTTTCAGCAAAAATTAGTAGTCGACAGGGAAACATCGTCAGACTTTATTTACCTGAGGCCTTCAACTGAAAAGGCGTATGCAAATAGTTTTCAGTTTGATGTTCGTTGGCAGCCGATAGAGCGACTGGATATGTTACTGGCTTATCGTGTTAACGACATTAAAGAAACCATTGGCGGTGAATTAAAAGATGCGCCGTTAACCAGCGATTACAAGGGATTGATCAACCTGAATTACACTACCAATCTGAAAAAATGGATGTTTGATTATACCATTCAGTTTAACGGCGGCGGACGGATTCCGCGTGTATATGAAGAAGGGATGGATCGTGCTGATATTGCAGTAGACTATTTTGAGTTTTCGCCTTACACAATAATGAATGCCCAGGTAACGAAATATTTCCGCTACTGGAATATTTACCTTGGGGTTGAGAATCTTACTGATTTTACGCAGAGTAATCCAATTGAAGGCGCCGACGATCCTTTTGGATCAGAATTTAGCGCAACCAATATTTGGGGGCCAACAATGGGACGGAAGATATACCTGGGATTACGTTTTAATTTGAATTATGAATAACCAGCTAAAAGCAATTAGTTTTAAGCATAAAAATTATACGAGATGAAAAAGTTAATCTTATTATTGACTGTTGCAATGTTCATCGGTTTTGCAGGAACTGAAGCATTGGCACAGAAAAAAGGAAACAAAGTTGTTTGTTTTAAAAGCGACATGGATTGCGCTCAATGCGAGCAAACGCTTCAGGAGTACATGAAATTTGAAAAAGGCGTAAAAGACTTGAAAGTTGATCACGCTTCGAATACCATATTTATTGAATACAAAGAGGGAAAAAACTCGGATGATAAACTGGCAGCAGCTATCGAAAAGAAAGGATACAAAGCCGAAAAGATCACGAAAAAGGAATATGAAGAGATTGTAAATCATGCGAAAGAGCATGAACACAGCGAGGAAGTTCATAAGGAAAGGAAATAATCGCCTGATTAAGAAACGAAAAAGCTGCCTGATTTCAGGTGGCTTTTTTTTATGAAAAGTCTCTTGAAAACCAATTGTAAGATCTGGTCCAAAATTTATTGACTCACCCTGATTGTGCCTTCGACACATTCGTCCCTCTCTTCAAGTAGCTACCCTTTATACACAAATATACGTTCTTTGATTTATTGTTGAGCTAACATTTTATTGTTGATAAAACATTGCCTAACTATCAGTAATACAGTGCTTTAATCTTGCAGGCTCTGACAATTATCACTATCTTAAAGTCGTGATAGTCAGAGAGTTTAAGAGGTTCTTCGATGGATTTCTCCCAGATATCCGAATCGAAAAACGAGCCAATAAAATTATGTCAGATATGCTTACCTTCGGTAAAGTTACTGTCAATAAATTTTGTACAACGAATACCGAAAAGATAGGAGCATATCGTATGTTTGGGAATAATAGTTTCAGCCATTTTGAATTAACAGAAGGTGTAGTTTCTAATTGTAAAGCCAACCAAGGTTCTACTCATCTTCTTTGTATCCAGGATACAACAGAGTTTAACTTTACCAGCCACCTACAACGGATTGGGAAAAAGGACAAGGATATTGGTCCGGTAACAAAAAATGATAATGCAGGTTTCTTTTGCCATCCGATGTTGGTGATAAACGAAAAGGATAAACTGCCTATCGGCTTGTCAAGCATTGATTTGTGGAACCGCAACTGGGACAAACAAGATAAATTTGAACGAAGTTATTGGAAACAAGATATCACAGAAAAGGAATCATACCGCTGGATTGAAAGCGCCCGAAAAACAAAATCTGTTTTAGACAAAGCACCAATGTTAACTGTTATCGGAGACAGGGAGTCTGATATTTTTAGTGAGTTTGTCCTTATCCCAGAAGAACGCACACACTTGCTCGTGCGTTCAAGAATAAACCGAAAATTGGCAGGAGAGGATGTGAAACTTTATGAAAAGTTATCGCAACAGGAACAAAAAGCTGTTTACGATTTAGAAATTAAAGGAAATAAAAAACGAAAAGCCCGGACAGCAAAAATGTCCTTAAAATATGTAAAGCTTAAAATAAAAAGGCCAGAAAAACTACATGATAAGAATCTTCCTGAATATGTCGAATTATGGGCTATTGAAGCCCGTGAACAGCCAAAGACAGTGCCCAGAGCAGAATCTCCAATAGTTTGGAGGTTATTGACTACGCACCCAATAACAGAGGTTGACCATGCAATGAAATGTTTGGAGTGGTACGGTAACAGGTGGTTTATTGAAGAACTCTTCAGAATAATGAAAAGTAAAGGCTTTGAGCTTGAAGCCTCACAGCTTGAAACCGGTGCTGCATTAAAGAAACAGGTTGTTATGGCACTTCAGGTTGCATTAACAATAATGGTGCTTAAATTATCGCTCAACAAGAAAGAAGCATTAAACGCTGAACTGGTATTTAACCAACAGCAAATAGAGTTTATAGAGTTATTACTAAAAAATGAAATAGAAGGAAAAACGAAAAAACAACAAAACCCATATCCCTCCAGAAGTTTAGCCTGGTGTGCATGGGCAATAGCCCGGCTTAGTGGCTGGAGCGGATATAAGTCTCATGGGCCACCAGGCTACATATCAATGAAAAATGGACTTGATACCTTTAATACTAAATATGAGGGATACCTTGTCGCAATGAAGTTCTTAAAAGATGTGTATAAAGGGTAGCTGTAACGCAGGAACACGAAAAAGTGCTGCAGGGCGCCCAAAAGCGGTGCAGGATTGCGAAAAAGTGTTGCAGGACGACCAAAACCTCAGCAGGGCGCTAAAAAAGTTAGCAGGAACGCAAAAAATGCTGCAGGACCGGAAATTACCTTGCAGCACGGTAATGTTTTTGAAACTTTGTCAGCCCCAAAACCCGTTTTACGACAAAACCGCCGATAACAATTCTTGGAAAGCTTTTTGATAAACTTTAGTCTTTGTAACTTTGATAAGCTATGAACGACAAAGACCTTAAAATAAAATACGATACTATCTGTCAGCATTTGGCAGAGCGGAAATTAAAACCTGCTTTTGATTTGCTGGAGAATCTGATCCGTGAAAGCGGATTGCTCATTCACCTCGACGAATGGCGCAACCTGGAGCAGAACTACAGCTATATGCTTAAATATACAGTTGAGGGAATTCAGGATCCTGAGCGCCAAAAAGTATATCGGAAGCTGATTGTTTCGGTTTTTGAGCTGTGTGACAAAATTTATGATGAGATTAGGTTAAAAATGTCGTCGTCGGTTACTTACGAGAAAAAACGCGGATTTAAACCAACGCTTCAATTTCATACGCTTTTAGATGAGCTGGAAGATTTTTACCTGCAGGAGCAGCTGGTTTCGCTGGTTGACGATGCCGAGGTGCAACAATCATCGAAGCGAATCAGCGCTCGCGGTCATCAGCAAAAAATGGTGACTTTGTTTTATTTCGTATGGTTTCAGAACGAATTAAACGATGAGCACCACGCATTTTTAAAAGCCTTTTTAAACAGCGAGCTAATCGAAAAATCGTATAAGTCGTTTATCGTTTCGGCATTGCTGTTGAGTTTATTACGCTATTTCGATGAGGCTAAGTTTTCAATTCTTTTTGATGCTTACGAACACGAATTCCCCGAAATCAATCAGCGGGCTATCGTTGGGTTGCTCATCGGTTTTTCCCGTTACGACAGTCGTTTGGCGTATTACCCGTCGATTACCGGTCGACTGAAACTGCAGAACGAAAATCCGGAATTCAAACAAAATCTCGAGCAAATTATTATTCAGCTTATCAGAAGTAAGGAAACTGAAAAGATTCAGAAAAAGATTACTGACGAGATTTTACCGGAAATGATAAAGATAAGTCCGAATTTGAAGGATAAGATCAATCTCGACAGTTTGATGGACGACACAATGGGCGACGATGAAAATCCGGAGTGGGAAAAGATTTTTGAAGATTCGCCGGGATTGATGAATAAAATGGAAGAGTTTTCTGAGCTTCAAATGGAAGGCGCCGATGTGTTTATGAGCTCGTTTGCCATGCTGAAAATGTTCCCGTTCTTCAGCGAATTTGCCAACTGGTTTATGCCTTTTTTTACAAAAAATCCTGAGATCGATTTTGTTGTCAATCGCGGAGATTCGGTTACCGATCAGTTTCTGAAAGCCATTGATGCGGCTCCGGTATTGTGTAATTCCGATAAATATTCGTTCTGCTTAAGTTTGCAAAATATTCCGGCTGAAAACCGCGAATTTATGGCTGAAGGATTAAAAGCTGAAATGCAGCAGTTTGATGAATTGCAAAACGATGAAGCTTTGACTGATCCGGGTAAAAAAGCGGCTTATATTTCAAACCTTTACATCCAGGATTTGTATCGCTTTTTTAAATTACATCCACGTAAAACTGATTTTGAAGATATTTTTAACTGGCATTTTGATTTTCATAACAAAGAAACGCTTGGCGAAATGCTGAAAGAAGATGCCGGCATTGTTAGGAATATTGCCGAATATTATTTCTCGAAAAACTATTATAACGAAGCCGCCGAAGTTTTTAATTACCTGCTGAGTGAGGAGAAGAGTGGGGAGTTGTACCAAAAGCTGGGGTATTGTTACCAAAAACTGGGCGATTTTGAACTGGCGCTGAATGCTTATAAAAGTGCCGAGTTGTTTGAGTTGAACAAAAAGTGGAACCTGAATAAGATTGCACTGTGTTACCGCAATTTAAAACAGCCGAAAAAAGCGTTGGAATACTACCGCGAGGTGGAAGTGCTGGATGAAGATAATTTGAATGTTCAGCTAAATATTGGTCACTGTTTGCTGGAGTTGGGGCGTTTTGAGGAGGCTTTAAAAACCTATTTTAAAGTGGAGTACCTGATGCCTGACAATAAAAAGGTGTGGAAACCGATTGGCTGGTGTTCGTTGGTGGCCGGCAAGTTTGAGCAGGCCGAGAAATACTTCAAAAAACTGATAGATGATAGTCCGAACAAGCACGACCTGATGAACATGGGCCACGTGCAGTGGTGTTTGGGCAAACGAAAAGAGGCGCTGGATTATTACAAACAGTCGATTATAAAAACCGAATTTACCGAGCGCGAATTTTTCGAGGTTTTCCACGAAGACCTGCATTATTTAATTGGATTGGGAATTGATAAAGATGATGTGCCGATCATGCTCGATCAACTGCGGTATTTTGTATAAGAATAGCGAGACAAATTTGGCACTGAGACTCTGATATTGCAGACTGCGAATCAGATTTTTTTCTTTGTCGCAGATGGAATTGTTAAATTGAAAAACTGTTAAATTTTAAATGATAGCAGCGTCTACTGAAAACTGCGAATGATTGCTGAATGCAGCTTTCAGTAAACTCAAAATATTAATGAGACTTTGTGGCTTTGCTTCTTTGTGTTACCGATCTATTTCATCCAGTTTTTTATGGCCTCAATATTCATCTCATTAACAATATTTTTTGCACCAGAAGTGTAGAGAAATTTCAGTTCTTTTGCGTAATGTGCAGTTACCTTGTCACGCACCATTTTCATAGTGGCGTTTAGCATTTTGTTATCGGTGCTCAATGCTTCGGGCAAGATCGCAACCGTTGCAGGTAGCCAGCGTTCGGGAAATTCTCCCTCGTACTTGCCGCCTTTTTTGTATTCATTAATTTCTTTCTGAATAATTTCAATTGCGGCAGTTACTGCTTCATTACTACCTTTTTCAATGTTATGGCGTTTTAGCTCGCGGTTTATGGCTTCCATATCGGGTACAACCATACCAACAGTGTATGCATTTTGGTTGTTGTAAAGCATTACCTGTTGAATATATGGCGACTGGTCAACTAAAGCTTCTTCTATTCCTTCGGGGCTGTATTTTTCACCATCGTTACCAATTAGCAAACTTTTAAAACGCCCTAAAACATAAAGAAAATTATCTTTCCCCATGTAGCCCATATCGCCGGTGTGCAGCCAACCATCTTTCAGGCTTTCGACTGTGGCGGCAGGGTTATTCCAGTAGCCTTTCATAACGTTATCGCCCTTAATCACAATTTCACCTTTTTCGCCAGTCTGAAGTTCGTTACCGTTATCGTCAAGAATTTTTATTTCGAGATTTTTTACCAGTTTTCCTGAAGAGCCAAAAACCACGTCGTTCGGAACGTTCGACGAAATAACCGGAGCAGCTTCGGTAAGGCCATAACCCTGACAGATGGGAAGTCCTACAGCGTAGAAGAAGCGCTGCAATTCAACGTCGAGCAAGGCACCTCCACCCACAAAAAATTGCAGGTTTCCCCCAAAACCTTCACGAACTTTGGCAAATAGTATTTCGTCGAATAACCAATATAGTGGTTTCAGAAAAAATCTCCAGCCTTTTCCACGGTTGTTGCCATAGCCGTTGTGTGCATAAGCAACTTTTAAGGCAAACTGAAAAACTTTGTAGAGGAATTCTCCTTTTTTGCGAATACCGGCTTCAATATTTTTTCTGAACGTTTTTGAGTATGCCGGTACACTCATCATAAGTGTTGGCTTAATTTCCTTAATATTTTTCGGAATATTCCGAAGGGTTTCCATTGGCGAGTTCCCAATTTCTACCGACGCAATACTTGCCCCTTTATACATAAATACATATAAGCAGGTGGTGTGTGCAAATGCGTGATCCCACGGCAAAATCGCCAGTGTTATCCAATCGGATTGCAGATCAAGAAGCGAATTAGATTGTACCACATTGGCGGCATAATTTAGGTGGGTAAGCATAATTCCTTTCGGATCGGCAGTAGTGCCTGAAGTGTATGAAATGTTTGCCACATCATCTGGCTCAATTCCTTTCCAAACCTGTTCTGTTAGCTCGGTGTTTTCTTTTCTGAATTTTGCTCCTGCAGCTAATAATTCTTTGTAATCAATATCATTTTTACCCGGGTTTTCTTTACCGTCAATGTAAACCACTTTTTCCAGTTCCGGCAATTTCTCGCGGATCTCTTCAACCTTTGCGGCATGTAGTTTCGATACAAAAATGTACTTACTTCCACTGTGTTTTATGCGGAAAGCCAGCTCGTTGTTTTGTAAACGGATAGAAAGAGGTACGTTAATGCCGCCGGCGTAAAGCATTCCGAGTTCGCTGATAATCCAGTCGTTGCGGCCATCGGCAATTAGTGCAGCGCGGTCGCCTTTTTTAAACCCTAGTTGAATTAATCCTGCTGCCAGGTCTAATACTTTTTCGTGAGTTTCTTTGTAAGTGGTAGGTCTGTATTCGCCTTTTGATTTCTCCCAGAGATAAGGGTTGTCCGGGTAGTTCGCAACAGCAGTTTCAAATAATGCAACAATGGTTTTCATAAGTTGATAATTATATTAAAAGATCCTGTTCGGATCTTTTATTCATATTCCCACAAAATGTTCTTATTCAAAAATAGAAAAAATACTGTAATCCTGATTATTAAAAACATTTAGCCATTGGTTTGAGATTTCTCAGTGACTTTGTTTTTATACCAGCATTCAACCAACTTAAAAATAATTATGAAATAGAAGAATTATTTTTTTTATTGATATAAGTTGAATTTTAGTTGATTGCATAAGAAATGCCCGAAAGGGCATTTCTTTTATTCGGTAATAAATTTGTAAATCGTTTTCTGATCGTAAAGTTCTCCCGGTTTTAATGTTGTAGTTGGAAATTTTGGATGATGTACCGAGTCGGGGTAGTGTTGCGTTTCCAATGCAATGCCCGAGTAACTTCCGAATTTCTTTTTGCCATCGATGGTAAATTCCGGAATCCAATAGCCGGTATAAACCTGCATGCCCGGCTGTGTTGTATATACTTCTACTTGTCGTCCACTTTTTGCTTCGCTCAGTGTTCCTGCCATAATCAAGTCGCCATCTTCGTTATCAAAAACAAAGTTGTCATCGTAGCCCATTTCCAGTCCGTCGGCATTAATCTTTTTAGGCGATGTAAAATCAAAAGCGGTACCAACCACCGGAAGAATTTTTCCTGTAGGAATTTGTTCTACCATGTCGGTAATTTTAGTGGCATTTAATTCCAGCTCGTGGTTCAGAATATTTTCTTTTCCGCCGGTTAAGTTGAAATAAGTGTGGTTTGTAAGGTTTACTACGGTTGTTTTATCTGTTTCGGCGTAGTACTGAATGCCCAGATCATTTTCTTCGTTCAGTGTATAAATACAGGTAACTTTCAAATTGCCCGGATAGTTTTCCTCGCCGTCGGGGCTAAAGTAGCTTAATTTAACACCAACCTCGTCTTCCGATTCAATGATCTCGGCATCAAACAATTTTTTGTCGAATCCTTCCAAGCCTCCATGAAGGTGGTTGGGGCCGTTATTAACGGCTAGTTCGTATGTTTTTTCTTCAATTTCAAGGTGCCCTTTTGAAATGCGGTTTCCGAAGCGGCCAATAATGGCACCAAAATATGGACAGCCAGCTAAATATTCGTCGCTTTGGTAGGTTTCCAGTTTGTCGAAACCACACACAATATTATCTATCGAGCCATTTTTATTGGGCATGTCAATGGCTGTTATAATGGCACCGTAGTTGGTTATTTTTATTTTAATGGTATTGTTGCTAAGGGTAAAAAGCTGGGCTTCGCGTCCATCTTTTAATGTTCCGAATGTTGTTGCAGTTATTTTCATTTTATTCTGTTATTTTTTATTTTTTTGAGCAGCCTGTTAATTTCAGGTCTTTAGTTGTTGATTTTATTTTACTTAATTACCGGGTGCTATTTTACTCTTTTTTCCTGAATTTTCATTCAAATTTAGTAAAGCTGTTTACTTAATTTTAGCTTTGGTTAAAATATCGCTAATATAAAGTTCGGGAGCATATAAAACACTTAGCGTGTGGTTTATTGTGTTAACAACTGTTAGCTAATACTATTTTGAAGCAACAAAAATGCAAAAAACAACAATTTTACTGGTAGGCACTGGTGGTGTTTTTAAACATCATTTTGTAATAAAAAACTACTATTTTTGTGTAAAGCTTAACTAAATGCCAAGAAGAAGAGTAATTTCGATCAACGCCAAATCATCGGTGCCGAAATATCGCCAGATAATAGATTCGGTGCTAAATTCAATCGAAAAAAGACATTTAAAGAAAGGAGATAAGGTTCCTTCGATAAATCAGATATGTTCAGAATTTAATCTTAGCCGCGATACGGTGATGTTTGCCTTTAACGAGCTAAAAGCGAAAGGCATATTAAAAAGTCAGCCCGGAAAAGGTTATTACATCGCCAGCACCGAGATAAAAGTTGAAGAGCGTATTTTTGTTTTGTTCGATGAAATGAATGCGTTTAAAGAAGACCTTTATAATTCGTTGATCAATTCGCTAAAAGGAAAGGCTACGGTTGAGGTATATTTTCATCATTTTAATTACAAAGTTTTTAAGAACCTGATAACGGAAAGTATCGGGAATTACACATCGTATTTAATTATGCCGGCTACCTTCGATAATACCGGACATTTATTATCGAAATTGCCGCAGGACCGGGTTTATATTATCGACCGCTTAAAGCCCGAGTTGTCAAAATATCCGGTAGTTTATCAGGATTTTGAACAGGATTTTTATGACGCTTTAGTGGAAGGCAAGGAGATGATTGAGAAATACCGGAAGTTGGTGTTTGTAAATCCCGGGGGAAAAGAACCGGCAGAACGATCTGAAGGATTTCGGCGGTTTTGCGAGGAGAATAATTTTCGGTACGAGATTGTAAAGTCTCTTACCGCTGTAAAACCCTCGTTGTGGGAAGCCTACTTCCTTATCTCTGACCGCGATCTGGTGGAGATGGTAAAAACGGCCAAATATTGCAAGTTTAAACTAGGTAAAAAATTTGGCATAGTTTCTTTTAACGATACCATGCTAAAAGAAGTGGTTTCGGGGGGGATTACAACTATTTCAACCGATTTTACTGAAATGGGAAAAACGCTTGCCAATATGGTTATGACGCGAGGTAAATCGCAGATCAGAAACAAAGCCCAAATGATTGTGCGAAATAGTTTATAAATGTAAAATCTGTTGTGCAACATCTTTTTGAGGTGTTTGCAGATGCCTTTAAAAATTATATTTGTACCAACCAGTACCTACCAGTTGAAAATAATATTTGAAGTATATAAATCAATAACAGATTATGACTAAGATTAGCACATTAAATGAGAAAATTAACGGAGGAGATAATCCGTTATTCAAGGAGTTATATGGCAGTGATGTTGCCGAATTAAAAGTTCAGGCAGATCGTTATGCTGACCTGATGGCAGAGTTTGAAAAAACTTATGGAACCGATGATGTTTCATTATATAGTTCTCCCGGTCGTACTGAAATTGGCGGGAACCACACCGACCATAACTACGGTCGCGTATTGGCAGGTGCAGTAAACCTCGATAATATTGCTGTAGCAGCTAAAAACGGAACAAATACCGTTCGGATTAAATCGGCGGGGTATCCTGCATTCGAAGTAGAATTGAGCGACTTTCAGCCCAACGAAGATGAGTTCTATACATCAACTTCGCTGGTGAAAGGTATTGCAGCTAAGATGAAAGAGAATGGCTACGAGATTGGTGGTTTCGATGCCTGTATCGAAGGGCGTGTGCCAAAAGGATCGGGATTGAGTTCATCTGCATCATTCGAAGTATTGATCGGTGCTATTTTTAACGCACTTTTCAACGACGGGAAAATGGATGCTGTTGAAAATGCAATCATCGGTCAGTGGAGCGAAAACAACTATTTCGGAAAACCATGTGGTTTAATGGATCAAACAGCTTGTTCGGTTGGCGGATTGATTACTATTGATTTTAAAGATCCGGCCAATCCGATTGTAAAAGAAGTTGATTTTGATTTTGTGTCAACCGGCTTTTCATTGGTAATTACCGATGTTGGTGGTGGTCACGACGACCCGGCTTCTCAGGCAGAATATGCATCGCTTCCTACTGAAATGAAATCGGTTGCTGCCGAGTTAGGCGCAAATGTTCTTCGTGAAGTTACTTTGGAACAGATCGTAGATAAAATTCCTGAAATCAGAAAGAAAACTGGTGATCGTGCCTTGCTTCGTGCGTACCATTTTCAGGGCGACAATGCACGTGTTGTAAAACAGGTTGAGGCTTTGGAAAACAATGATTTTAACGCTTTCCTTGAAATGGTTGTTGAGTCGGGGTACAGTTCGTACATGTATAACCAGAATATTTTTGACGTAGTACATAAAGACGAACAAGTGGTTTCGCTCGGTTTGGCATTGAGCGAAATGGTGCTGAAAGGCAGCGGTGCATGGCGTGTTCACGGTGGTGGATTTGGTGGAACTATTCAGGCATTTGTGCCACAAGAGAAGCTGAATGAGTATGTAGAAGTTTTAGAACATGTTTACGGAAAAGGCACTTGTCATAAATTGTTTATCCGCTCTAAAGGTTCGATTAAGCTTGACTTGTAGACCTCCTGCTAATTGGATTATGAGAAAATGATAGTGCGAAAAAAACCAGCTTAATTGTGCACTATTTCAATTGATATTTTAACTTTGAGGCCGAATATTTGACTTATCCCGATTCTTTAGTCGGGATAAGTTAGTTTTTCGACCTAAATTATAACTGACATAATAACCAGATGAGTTTTAACATCGAAGACCATCCGCATAAAAGATATAACCCATTAAATGGCGATTGGATTCTTGTGTCGCCACACAGGGCAAAACGCCCCTGGCAGGGGCAGGTTGAAAAACCGGTTGTTGAAGAACGACCAAAGTATGATCCGAATTGTTACTTGTGTGCAGGTAACGAAAGAGCCGGAGGAAAAGTTAACCCTGATTATAAAGGAACCTTTGTATTTACCAACGATTTTAGTGCTTTATTAACCGATACTCCTGATGGAGGCATCGATGATGGCGAACTGTTTCAGGCGCAAAGCGAGAGTGGCATTTGTAAAGTAATTTGCTTTAGCGAAGATCACAGTCTTACTATTCCTGAGATGGAAGTTGGCGATATTCGTAATGTTGTTGACCTGTGGTGTGAGCAATACGCTGAGCTGGGCGAAAATCCAACTATCAATTACGTTCAGATATTTGAGAACAAAGGGGCCATTATGGGGTGTTCAAATCCGCATCCGCATGGGCAGATCTGGTCGTCGAAAGGAATTCCTACCGAACCGGCAAAAGAATGTAAAACACAAAAAGCATATTTCGAAAAGCATGGGAAAACCATGTTGTTAGATTATGTAAACGCAGAACTGGAAAAGAAAGAGCGCTTGCTGGATCAGAACGATTCGTTTGTGGCATTAATTCCGTTTTGGGCAGTTTGGCCCTTTGAAGCGATGATTATAAGTAAACGTCCGGTTCAAAATATTTTGGAGTTGACGGATGCTGAGCGAACCGATTTGGCAGATATCTACAAAAAGCTAACCGTAATGTACGATAACCTTTTTGAAACATCGTTTGCTTATTCGGCCGGTTTACACCAGGCTCCAACCGATGGAGAGGACCATCCTGAGTGGCATTTACATATGCACTTTTACCCACCCTTATTGCGCTCGGCAAGCGTTAAGAAGTTTATGGTTGGTTACGAAATGCTTGCAACGCCGCAACGCGATATCACTGCAGAAGGTGCTGCCAAAAGGTTACGTGATTTGCCAAAAACTCACTTTAAGAAGAATTAATTATTAATTACTTAAATCAATAAATTTATTATGGAAGCTAAAAAACAAAATTACACAGTGCCTATTATTATGATGATCCTGCTGTTCGGTATGATTGCATTTGTTACCAATTTAGCCGCACCGATGGGGGTTGTGTTAAAATCTCAGTTTAACGTAGGTAACTTACAAGGGATGTTGGGTAATGCCGCAAACTTTATTGCCTATGCCGTGATGGGAATTCCTGGTGGTCTTCTGCTTCAGAAAATTGGCTATAAAAAGACCGCGTTAATAGCTATTGCAGTTGGATTTATTGGTGTTGGAATTCAATATTTATCGGGTCATACAAATGAAACAATGGCATTTACGGTGTACCTGATTGGTGCATTTGTTTCAGGTTTCTCAATGACTTTGTTAAACACTGTTGTAAACCCAATGCTTAATACGCTTGGAGGTGAAGGTAATAAAGGAAACCAGTTAATTCAGGTTGGAGGTTCATTCAACTCTGTAATGGCTACTTTTACTCCTGCCTTTGTCGGTATTTTAATTGGATCGCAGGTAGCTAATGCCCGTATTACCGATATTTTTCCGGTGATGTACATTGCGTTGGGTATTTTTGCTTTGGCTTTCTTTGTATTGATGGCAGTTAATATTCCTGAGCCTCACGTTAGTGCTGCATCAGAATCAATTAAAAGTTTGATGGCAGGTGCTATGCAATTCCGTCACTTCATTTTCGGAGCTATCGGAATTTTTGTTTATGTAGGTGTTGAAGTAGGAGTACCGGGAACACTTATTTTCTGGTTAACAGACCCAAGTTCTGCTATTGCGATGGATGCAGGTACGGCAGGTTCTGTAGCCGGTACTTATTGGTTGTTAATGCTTGCTGGTCGTTTGATTGGAGCATCTATAGGTAGCAAAGTTTCAAGTAAAACGATGTTAACTTTTGCTTCATTTGTTGGTATGGTACTAGTTCTTTTGGCCATTTTATTACCTACATCAACCATGGTAAGTATGCCAGGATTCCAGGTTCAAGGTAGCTCATTATCATTTGTATTCGCTGAAGTTCCGATTAATGCGATGTTCCTTGTTCTGGTAGGATTGTGTACATCAATTATGTGGGGTGGTATCTTTAACCTTGCCGTTGAAGGTTTAGGTAAATATGTTGCTGCTGCTTCAGGTATCTTTATGACACTTGTTGTAGGTGGAGGATTGCTTCCTTTGGTACAGAATGCTGTTGCCGACGGTATCGGATTCCAGCCTTCGTTCTGGGTACCATTCTTAGGATTGGCTTACCTGTTCTTCTATGCAACAGTTGGTAGTAAAGTAACTAAACGTGCCGAAAGCGTTAAACTTTAAAGACTATTAAAACCTCACTTGTTGGGGATTTAAATACAAATTCGGGATAATCCCGGAAAGCCATCCGTTAGCTGACGGATGGCTTTTTTTATGCGGAAAAAAAAGAGAGGTCTGAAAATATGAGTTGCATACATTATTTTTTATTTTAGCAATACTTAATTACTACTATGTACGACATTATTGGAGATGTTCATGGATATGCAGCCCAGCTAAAAAAGCTTTTAACAGAAATGGGCTACCGAAAAACGAATGGTAGTTATTCGCATCCAACGCGGAAAGCAATTTTTGTGGGCGATTTTATTAACCGCGGGCCTGAGATCAGGAAAACAATCCGGACCATTAAAGCGATGGTTGAAAACGGTAACGCATATGCTGTGCTGGGAAATCATGAACTTAATGCTATTATTTATCATCTGAAAGATAAGCAAGGGAAATCAATTATATCAAAACCGAGTAAATACTTTTTATCGCTTTTTAAAACCATTAACGAGTATTCGTTAGGATCAAATGAACTGAACGAACAGCTTCGTTGGATGCGCACGTTACCACTTTATCTGGATTTAGGCGAAATTAGAGTGGTGCATGCCTGTTGGAGCGAAGACGCTATTAAAGTTGCCGACTCGCTGTATGAAGAGGGTAGAATAAGAAAGCGCGTTTTTCGGAAGGTGTATAAGAAGTCAAATTCAGAAGAAGCACAAAGTGTGTGGAGGCTAACAAAAGGCATTAACCTGAAATTACCATCCGATTTAAGGGTAATGAACAACAAAGGTGTTTCGCCCCGTACTTTTCGAATTCGCTGGTGGGAAAATCTGGAGGGGAAAACATTTCGAGAAGCTTCGTTTGAAAGTAAATTCACGATGCCATCGTATACCATTCCTCCCGAAATTGTTCCGGCGACTTTCCCGTATCCCGATGATGCCCCGATTTTGTTCTTCGGACATTACTGCAGAGGGGCAGGACCGCACATAATAAAACACAATGTTTGTTGCGTTGATTCGTGTGTTGCGGGCACTAAATCGCTTTTAGCGTATCGGTGGAGCGGAGAGAAGGAACTAGATATGAATCATTTAGTAAAAATATAGCCTGTTTTGGAGGTGTATTCCGCTGATATTCAGTGGGATATAAAAAATATCAAAAAAATATTTTTTTGTATTGCAGGTAAAAAAAGAAAGTATATATTTGCATCACCTTTGCAAAGGGCTTCAAGCCGCTTGAAAAGGGAAAAGTTCTAAAAAAACGGTGGCGTAGTTCAGTTGGTTAGAATGCCGGCCTGTCACGCCGGAGGTCGCGAGTTCGAGTCTCGTCGTCACCGCTTATTTTTTTGACAAAAAAAGGTTTAGAACATCAATTTATTGGTGGCGTAGTTCAGTTGGTTAGAATGCCGGCCTGTCACGCCGGAGGTCGCGAGTTCGAGTCTCGTCGTCACCGCTTAGTCAATCAGACAAATGATGAAAAGGAGTGTAACACAAGGGTTACACTCCTTTTTTATTTTCAATATGGCGTTTATCGTTTGGTGAAGAAACTCTATTTTCTTAAATATCCGATAGGCATAAAATACACAAGAAAGGAATTAACTGAGCCAAGGTATTCTCAAATATCATATAACATTAAAAGAATAAAATAAAGATACTCTTTATCGATTTTATTTTTAAGTTGATTATACAAAAGACTTTTAAAGCGTGACTTCTGTTTTTTTACTGCTATTTCTGAGATGTTTAGAAGTTTTGCTACTTCAGCATTTTTTAGGCCTTGCTCAAAACTTAAATCAAATAGGGTTTTATATTTTTCTGGCAAGGAATCAATAGCTTCGTACAATAATGTGAGTGTTTCCTGTTCAATGAAATTTACCGAAAGATCTTTCTCTGAATCTTCAATTTGAGCCATGTACTTGCTTTGAGCCTTTCCTTTTCGGAGAATGCTAATTCCCTTATTCCGCACACAAGTATATATAAATGCCTTTAGTTGAAACGGAGAAGAGAAAGAGTGTCGCTGTTTATAGGCTTGAAAAATAGCATCTTGTACGCAGTCTTCCGATAAAAAAGCATATTCATTTCCTAATAAACGTGAGGCATAAATGATTAATTCCGGATACATTTTTTCGTAAAATGAATTAATTGTTCCTTCCTTAAATTCTGCAAATACTTGTTTATATACCTCTATCATAAATTACATGAAAAAAACTTTAAAAATATATTTGCGGGTGCGTAAAAGTAACAAAAACATAGCATTTTGCTTAAAAAATATATAAAAAGCAATTTTTAGGGTATACGAAAAGGGAGCGATTGCGTCTTAGCTCTATTAATTAATTATTTAAAGGAAACCAGATGAAAAAAGAAAAATTGATTAGTGTGTTTACATTGGCAGCGTTATTCTTGATTTGTAACGTAAGCAAGGCACAACTTCTAAAAGGTATGATCAATACTGACAGTATTCCCATACTTCAAATTGCCTATACCCCAGATGGCGATGTGATAAACACAACCTATCATAAGTTACAACCCGACAAAGATGGTAAGTTTAGCTTTAATACAGATTTGATTGATCAGACCTGTGACGTAGGGGTTTATGTAGGTGAAGAAATTTTTGGCGCACATTTAGAGAAAGGAAAAACAACAAATATTTACCTGGAGAAAAAGAGTGGAAAAGAAAATTTCGAAATAAGATTTGGTGGAGATAATGTTGAATTAAGTAAGGTTTATAATGCCTATACTCAGGCTTTTGATATTTTTAAATATTTTTCCATCGATCCGGCTTTAAGTAAATCTTTTCAAGAATACAGAGATATACTTGAGAAGGAGTACACTGCGCTAAATAAGAAGTTAGCTACAATTAAAGACGACCAATGGCAGGCGTACTATATCAAACTATCGGAAGGAATGTATAAGTGGACCCAAATTCGCTTGATTATGGATGAGTGTTTTGAGGAGAATATACCATTAGCAGAATCACCTGAATATTTGGAGTTGATTAATGCCATTGATCCGAATGACGAGGCAAGTTTAAGAACGAATCTGAGTGTTGCTTGGTTGGGGGGAAAAGTAAAACAAAGCATGGACGGAAATGATGATGATAATACTCCTTATTTTGTTGAATGTATGGAACTTGTTGAAAATCAAATCACAAATCCAAAAGTTCGCACATCTCTTACCCGCTACATTCCTTACCTCTATTTTACCATGGGGGCCGGAAAAGGAGATGTTAACGTATTTTGGAATCGTTTTAAGATATTTGCCAAAGATTATCCGGAATTAATAAGTGATTATGAGTCAAATGTTAAATCGTTTGTTGAAATCAAAAAAGGGGATGATGTTCCATATAACCCGGTATTGACAAAAACTGACGGAACTACTTGCAAATTGTCCGACTTAAGTGGTTATTTGGTTTATATTGATATTTGGGCGACATGGTGCGTACCTTGTGTTAAAGAAATACCACATTTAGAAAAGGTAGCCGAACATTTTAAAGGCAACGACAAGATTAAAATTATTAGTATATCTGTAGATGAAAACCGGGATGCCTGGCTAAAAAAACTGGCAAAAGACCAACCTGAGTGGGAGCAATATATACTTACGCCGGAAGAGGAAGCGAAATTTATGAAAGCATGGAATATAGGCGGAATTCCTCGTTTTATTGTGTTGGATAAAGACGGGAAAGTATTTTCGGCTGATGCACCAAGACCTTCTAACGAAGAGCTAATTGGTACCTTGGAATCACAATTATAAATTAACAAGCGAAATGATTGAAGAAAGAGATGAAGAGATGTGTTTTTTACTCTTCAAGCGTATTGCCGGAAAAATTGAGAAGGAAGAAGAGCAACAACTGGAGGCCTGGCGTTTGGAAAGCGAATTGCACCAGCAACTTTACGACCGGCTACTTGATCCAGCATATCTTGAGCATGAATATAAGCGTAGAAAGGCGATTAATGTGCAGCGTCCGATGGCAGAAATGCAAGGCCGAATAAATGCTGGCAACGGGAAAGTATTTCGTTTACACGGGATTAAACGCTGGGCTATTGCTGCTTCTATCGCTTTATTGGTGGGCATAAGTGCTATTCAGATTTTTCTTCACACTTCCAACAAAACATCTTCAATTGAAACCGCTAAAACTCAATTGGCAGTATCAGATATAAAACACGGAGAGACAAAGGCTGTTTTAACAATGCCTGGCGGAGCAGAAGTGGCTTTAGGAGCCAACGATGCAAGCAATGAGGAAGCCATCAAGCATGTAAAATCTGCTTCCAAAAAACAGGCGGAAACAAAGCTGAACCTTGAAGTTCCCCGGGGTGGGGAATTTAAGATTGTGCTGGAAGATAGTACCGAAGTATGGCTAAATGCCGAGTCTAAACTTATTTATCCCGAGAAATTCTCCACTAAAGAACGAAAGGTTACAGTAACAGGAGAAGCCTATTTTAAAGTTTCGCACGATGAAGACAGGCCATTTTTTGTTGAAACAGACGGACAACTTGTTCGGGTTTATGGTACCGAATTCAATATTCGATCGTACAATGAAGACCAACAGGTTTATACTACTTTGGTAACAGGTAGTATTTCGTTAACCAAGGCCAATGATAAAAGTGGAGAGCTAATGCTAACTCCCGGATATCAGGCCCTCTTTGATAAAGATAATGCCGAAACTTTCGTTAAAACGGTTAAGACCGATATTGTAACCAGTTGGCGGGGAGGCCGGTTTGTTTTTGAGGAACAAAACCTCGGTCAAATCATGCAGGATTTAAGTCGGTGGTATTTATTCGACTATCATTTTGAAGAAAAAAGTTTGGAACAAATTGTTTTTAAAGGAAGCATTCCTCGCTACAGCGAATTCAGTACCGTTTTAGCCATATTAGAAAAAAGTGGTGGATTAGCTTTTAGCGTTAACGGATCAACCGTTAGCATTTCACAAAGTGTTGATAGTAAATAAACAACAACTAAAATCAAATTAATGAATATAAAAAAACTCTGTATAGCAATAATTATGTCCGTTTTTGGGCTGTTGCAGCCTATTCAAACCTGGGCGCAGGAATATAGCGTTTCGTACAACGAGGCGAATATTGATGAGGTAATTTCGGACTTAAGAAATAAGACCGGATATGAATTTGTTTACCAGAAGCAAATCCTAAACAACGTTGGGCCAATATCTTGTACATATAATAGCCTGACTATTAATCAGCTTCTTGATCGTATTTTTTGGGATAAAGCCGGACTGGATTACGAGATCGTAGAGAAGAATATTATTTTAAGTATACCAACTAAAGAATTAGAATATTTTAAGAAAGTAATTACAGGAATGGTAACGGATGAAAATGATAATCCTCTTCCGGGGGCAAGCATTTTGTTCGTTGGGAGCAATACTGGTGTTACAACTGATACTGATGGGCAGTTTGTGCTTACTGTAGAAGGAAAAGATCCGGTAATCCGTATCTCCTTTATTGGAATGAAAGAGCAGACGATTCATGTTAACTCTTTAAAAGAGAATTTCCTTTTGGTAAAAATGCAGAATGATGAAAGAATGATGGAAGAGGTTGTTGTAACCGGTTACCAAAATATCAAGCGCGAGAATGCAACCGGTTCCTATCAATCCGTTAAGTCGAAAGATTTGGGCAATCGTTATACATCATCAATTGCAGCCAATTTGGAAGGTAAAATACCCGGACTGGTTAGTTACAATAATGGTTTAGGAGACGACCCGGAATCATCGCTTATAATCCGTGGTGTTGGATCCTTTCAGGCCAATACCAGCCCGCTTGTGGTTGTTGATGGATTACCAATTGAAGGCTCTATTGAATCTGTTAATCCGTATGAAATAGAGAATATTACTGTTTTGAAAGATGCAGCAGCAGCAGCAATATATGGTGCGCGAGCTTCCAACGGGGTAATTGTAATTACAACAAAACGGGCCCAAAGCGAAAAGTTAACTATCGATTTTAATACGGATATTACAATCAGCGAAAAACGGGATTACGACAACTTCGGATGGGCAAATGCCAGCGAATTGATTGAACTGGAGGAGTACAATTATAATTATATACGCGACGCAGAAGATCAATCGGCATTTTCTACTTTGCTCCAATACTATGAAAACAGACGAAAGGCACTAAGTCCTGTTAGCCGTCTTTTGGTTGCCAATTATTTGGGAGAGCTAGGTACCGATGAGCTAAATAGTACACTTGAGCGATTGAGTAAAAATGATTACCGGAAGGAGTGGCAAGATGCTACGGAACGTTCTCAGGTACTGAAACAATACAACCTGGCATTACGCACAAAAGGGAAAGTATTGGGCTCTAGTATTGTATTAAATTATAAAACCGATAACAATGGCATTGTAAATCAGCATAACAATATGCTGACGTTTAGTTATAAAGGCGATTTGGATGTTACAAAATGGCTTGATTTATCGTTAGGAACAAACATTATTCGTGAACGTGCAAAAACTCATATCAGCAGAGTATACGGATACAATCGAATCAATGCCTTTCAACCTTACCAGAGCATGTATAACGAAGATGGTTCGCGCGCAGCTATGGAAGCAGATGTTTATTTAGGCGAAGAATCTTTAAACAATCCCGCCTATGGTTTTAAGTCTGTTTCGTATAACTTGCTGGATGAACTGAACAAGAATTTTCAGAAAACAAGCCGAACAAATATTCGTTCATTTTTGCATGCCAATGTTAAAATTCTTCCCGAATGGACGGTTAGTAGCCAGTTTCAGTACGAAGATATAAACTATAAGAATGATGCGTATTACGAGGGTGATTCTTATTACATGAGACACTTATACAATCTCTACACAACCGAAGAAGTTGTGCAGGAGGAAGATTGGGATACCGGAGAAATGATATCAAGCAGTGTCGTGAAACATCACATTCCCGCAGGAGGAAGATTTGATACCGACCTCTCAGAAGGTGCTTTTTACACTTTCAGGGCACAAAGTAATTATTCGAAAACTTTTGCCGACAAACACGAACTTATAGCTATTGCAGGTTATGAGTTTCGCGAATCAAAATCGAAAACTTACAAAAACCTGTTGATGGGTTATGATGAGCAAACTCAAACAAACAGCAATGGATTGGTTAATTACGGTGTGTGGAAAGACCTGGAAGGACAAGTTTCAGCTTTAGGCGACAACTATACTATTTATGGAGCACCTGATGGAAACGATTTTTTAACGACAAATATTCTACACCGTTTTTATTCGGTTTATTTCACCGGAAACTACAGTTACGATAACCGGTACAGTGCATCATTCTCTTATCGGGTTGATAAAACTGACTTATTTGGCGCTGATCCTAAATTTCGGGGGCGGCCATTATGGTCAACCGGTTTAAGCTGGAACATCAACAACGAAGAGTTTATGAAAAACTATAAATGGGTTGATGTTTTGAAACTGCGCGGTAGTTACGGATTAACAGGAAATATCGATAAAGATATTTCATCATACCTAACTGCAACAATTGGGGTAAACGAAGTAACCGGAGCAAAGTATGCAGACTTAGACACGCCTCCGAACGATCAGCTTCGTTGGGAGAAAACGGCCTCATGGAATATTGGTCTCGACTTTTCGTTGTGGCGTAACCGCTTGAGTGGTTCTATTGATGGTTACCGAAAAACCGGAACTGATATACTAACCATTACTGATCTTGATCCGACAACAGGATGGAGCCAGCTGACCATAAATAGCGGAGAAGCTCTAAATACCGGAGTTGAAATACAACTTAATGGTAGTATTATCAAACCATCTTCTTATAATTCAATTGGGGTGAACGCTTCAGTTAACTTTGCATATAATAAAAACGAAGTTACAAAGGTAAGCCATCAACCCTCTTCTGGCGCAGAAGCATTACGAATTGGAACGCTTCACGAGGGGTATCCTGTTAATTCCTTGTTCTCGTACCGTTTTGCCGGATTATTATCAGAAGATAATATACAGCATTTCAGATGGGAAGATGCCAACGGACAAATTCATTCATCCGACATAAACAGTGGCGAATTTACGCCCGAAGATGCTGTGTTTAGCGGAGGATTAGATCCAAAATACATGGCAAGTTTTAACCCTGAAATTACTTACGGCGGATTTAGCATTACTGCAATGCTTTCATATTATGGCGGACATTATATGCGTGTATTAACAGACGACTGGTCGAGCGAAGGAAGTACTTACGGCTATAGTAGTCTGGCATCTGTTGATGCAATTCCCAGCAGTTATTTAAATTATTGGAGAAGCGATGATAAAAATTTGTATCCTGCTAACGGATATCTCGGCGGATCAAACGTAATTGGAGACTACAGGTATTTGGATACAAATGTTGTTTCTGCAGATTACGTTAAATTACGTACCCTGGTGCTGGCATATAGTTTTTCTCAGCAGTTCTCTAAAAAAATAGGGGTTAATAATCTGCGCTTAAGGTTTCAGGTAAATAATCTGGCAACCTGGCAACGTAATAAGCTGGGGATAGACCCGGAAGCTAACAATCCTGCATATGGTACCACTTTGCCGGAAACTCCGAGAAGCTACACAATGAGCTTGAATTTTAACCTGTAATACAAGAAACGATGATTAAAAGAAATATATTTGGATTTTTACTCCTATTAATTTTAGTATCCTGTGAAGACCAACTGGACATTATTCCTAAAGGAAAAAGTACACTGGATAATTTAGATGATTTAGAATTATTGTTAAACCAGGAATATTCGCTCGGTATAAAACCTGCTGCCGATTTGGGTATGATATGCAATGAATCATTGGGACTGATGCTGTCTGTTCCTGAAGCATTATCTCTTACCAATACGCTGGATTATGCCTACCTCACTTATAACGAAGAAGTAGACCGGGTAACCCTGACACAGTCTGACAGGCGATATTCTGCGGCGTATAGTTATATCAATTATATGAATGTAATCCTGAGCAAGATTGACGACGTAAGCGGAGATGTTAACAGAAAAGCAAGCCTTAAAGCAGAGGCGCACATCATAAGGGCCTACCTCCACTGGCTGTTGGTTAATATTTATGCCGCGCAATACGATGCGGCTACAGCTAAAAATAAAGGAGGTATTGCTTATGTTGATAATATTGATGTAGTTGAACAGAAAACAAAGCTGACTCTGGAAGAAACATACCAACGCATTCTGGAAGATTGTTCTGATGAGATTATAGATCAACTGCCAGTTGATAATTCCAATATTTTGCGAGCTGACCGTGCCTTTGGTAATGCTGTGCGAGCTAAGGTTTTAATGCAAATGAAACAGTATGAAGAAGCATTGCCTTACGCACTGGAGGCACTGAACTTGAATGGAGCAATTGAAGACCGGAAAATTATTGCTGAGACTGGAGTTTGGGATTTGCAGGAAGATGTATCGAATAATTACGTGTATATGCGTAGTGAATCACGGGTAAGTCCTACCACCGAAACCCTTTCGGTTGAAAGTTCTGCAATGTTTGAGGACGGAGACTATGTTATCAATTACGATGGAGGATGGAGCGACTTGTACGGGATGATATTTGCCGGAATAAGCGGCTGCAAAATTTATTTTGGCTGGAATACAAAAAGCAATGAATATGGTATTAGTAGCGACAGGATGTATTACACTGCTGCCGAATGTTATATTCGCACAGGAGAAATACGCAAAGGATTGGAGCTTGTCGATCATATACGTGCCTATCGTGTGGAAGACTACCAATCGTTTGTTTCGCTTTTTGATCAAAGCCCGTTAAGCGAAACGGAGGCTATGTCGCTGTTACAAAAAGCAAAATGGATTGAGTGTGTTGCTTCTTATGAGAACTTTTTCGACTGTAAACGCTGGAACACTGAAGAGAACTATAAACGTACGATTGTCCGCAACTTAGGCGACGAGTATGGAAGTTATTCTATTTCTCCTGAGTCTCCTTTGTGGATTTTGCCATTCCCGGCAAATGCTACTCGCTATAATTCATCACTTACTCAGAACTTCTAATAAATCTCCAAAATCAGGCTTTTACCAGAAATAGTTCTGGTAAGAGTCTGATTTAAATGAATTCCTGTTTTATAATTAGAATGACCTTACCGAAAATTATTCAATTCGTATGGGCATTCTCAGAATCGAAATAGTGAGCGTAATTGTTGATATTACGTTGGGCACTCATTGGATAATATCCAATGGTTGAGTTGTGACGACGAAGTGTGTACACCTCCAACCGATGAAGAATTTGAGTTTGTGATCGGGGAAATACGAGCTAACTGTCATATTCAAAGAGAGGTTATCCTGTACAAAAAGTGGGTAGCCTTTTTTTGTGTTTCAAATTTGACATATAATGAGTATGTTCGCGACTTGTTTGCTGATGGGTAAAATAAAAAATTAACGAAAACTGATTGTAATGGAAAAGACTGATGTAAGGTATGCTGAATATCTGAAAATCTTACATGAAGAGTTGATACCGGCCATGGGCTGTACTGAGCCAATTGCTATTGCTTATGCCGGAGCTGTCGCCAAAAAGGCACTGGGAACAATGCCCGAGCGTGTTTTGGTAGAAGCAAGCGATAACATTATTAAAAATGTAAAAAGTGTTGTCGTTCCGAATACAGGAGGACAGAAGGGAATTGCTGCTGCTGCTGTTGCCGGTATTGTTGCGGGTGATTCAGAGCGGATTTTAGAGGTAATATCTGATGTCAGTATTAAGGAGCGGGAACAGATCGCAGATTACCTGAAATCAAATGAAGTGGAGGTTGTTTCTTTACAAAGTGAAATAATTTTCGACCTGGTTGTGAATGTTTTTAGTGGCGATGACAGTGCTGCTGTTCAGATATCGCATTACCATACCAACATTGTTCGTATAACCAGAAATAATGATACTGAAATTTGCAATCAGCATTGTAATGATTTAACACCATCGCAGATTTTGGATCGTTCATTCATGAGTGTTGACGATATTTTGAAATTTGCGGAGACGGTAGAGCTTTCTCAAGTAAAAGATCTGTTGGATAAACAAATTGAGTACAATGTTGCTATTGCCAAAGAAGGCATAAAAGGGAACTGGGGAGCAAATGTAGGATCGGTACTTCTGCAATCGTGGGGTACAGATGACATAAAAGTACGTGCCAAAGCCATGGCTGCTGCCGGCTCGGATGCACGAATGAGTGGCTGCGAATTGCCTGTAATGATTGTTTCTGGTAGTGGTAACCAGGGATTAACAGCATCGCTGCCGGTGATTGAATATGCCAGAGAATTGAAGGTAGACCAGGAAACTTTATACCGGGGGTTAATTGTTGCTAATTTAGTCACCATTCATCAAAAAACACGAATAGGACGTTTGTCGGCCTATTGTGGCGCCATCTCTGCCGGTGTTGGTGCCGGTGCCGGAATTACATGGTTACATGGTGGCCGGTTTGATGAGGTGGCCCATACCATTGTAAATGCACTTGCAATTGTGTCTGGTATTATTTGCGACGGAGCAAAACCTTCCTGTGCCGGGAAAATTGCATCGGCTGTTGACGCTGGAATTTTGGGTTACCACATGTATAAAAACGGACAGCAATTTTATGGTGGCGACGGAATCCTGAAAAAGGGGGTTGAGAATACTATCGAGAGAATTGGTCAATTGGCTAGTAAAGGTATGCGCGAAACCGATAAAGAGATTATTCGAATTATGTTAGGAGAATAACTGTTTAATATGCTGGGTGTATTGATAAGATCATCAGTGTTCTATGTCTATGTCGAATATATTTGCGCAACATTAGCGGACTGATTTTTTTTTAAGAGCGGTATCATGAATAAGTACTAGTAGTTAAAGAATTGGGTTCAGCACCTCTGTTGAGCCAGAAAATTTTTGAGACCATATTATTTTATATCTTACA
This sequence comes from uncultured Desulfobacter sp., assembly GCA_963677255.2. Classification (GTDB taxonomy): domain Bacteria; phylum Desulfobacterota; class Desulfobacteria; order Desulfobacterales; family Desulfobacteraceae; genus Desulfobacter. The sequence continues at coordinate 60,608 of CAXXER010000001.1, forward strand.
CCTCGTATTTGTAAACCCAATAAAATCAGGTGAAAACAGGTTCTGAAAATTTACCGGTATACAGCTTGCACAATTTTAGTTCGAAAGAACGGGCAAGCCAGCAGTTTCAGGTAGAAGTATTTGATGCTAACCGGCATTTTGCTGTAAAGTACCCGCATCGTCACGATTTTTTTGAGGTGTTGTATCTGCAAAAGGGAAGTGGTTCGCACGTAATCGACGGAAATAAATACGATATCGAGCCGCCCTGTATATTTTTTATGTCGCCGGGACAGGCGCACAAAATCGAGTTCTCGCACGATATTGATGGTTTCATTTTTATTTTCACTGCCGATTTTTACCTGCTCAATCAGCGAAATCCAAACCGTTTAATCGAGTTCCCTTTCTTTTTTACCATCCGCCAGGATAACCCGCCATTGCGTTTAAATAATGAGAACGACAAACGTTTTCTGGAGAGTTTGTTTAAAAAAGGTATTAACGAAATTCGCAGGCCCGAAGGTTATTCCATCGATATTTTACGATCGGTACTCGACCTCATTTTAACAACTTGTGCTTCGCTTTACCCATACGACGAAAACCGTTGGAAAGGAAAAGGGCACATTGTGGTGAAAAAATTCTTTCAATTACTGGAAGAGCATTTTCACGAAAACTTATCGGTGGCACAGTATGCCGATATTATGGCGCTAACGCCAAATCATTTAACCCAAACGGTAAACCAGCTAACCGGGAAAACTTCGTCGCAAATTATTAAATCGAAACAAATTATTGAGATTAAACGCCTGTTGGTACATACCAATCTCAGTGTTTCGGAAATTGCTGCAAAAATGAACTTTCCCGATCAAAGTTACTTTGCCAAATTTTTTAAACGCGAAGTCGGTCTGTCTCCCTTGCAGTTTCGTTCGCAATCGCTCTAATGGTGGTAAAGTTCCATATTTTATACATTGTTTAAGCTGTTGAAAATTAATAGTGTAATTTAAATGTTTAAACCGGCGTTAAAATTCAAATCCATGAAAATTACCTAAAATTCATGTAATTTTACATTTCAGGTTTGCAGAAATTTTGTTGCTTTGTATTCAGGTTTGTGCATTTGAGAATGAACAGCAAAATGTTACAGCTTAAAAGTATTTTAATCGTAAAAAATATAAGATCATGGAAAATTATTTCAATACATTACCTCTTCGTCTTCAGTTAGACCAGTTGGGAAAATGCGACTTTATGGATGAGTCGGAATTTGCAGACGGAGTTGAAAAACTTAAAGGAAAACAAATTGTAGTATTGGGTTGTGGAGCACAGGGATTACACCAGGGCTTGAACCTTCGCGACAGCGGATTAAATGTTGCTTACGCGTTACGTCAGACTGCCATCGACGAAAAACGTGCATCGTATGTAAATGCTACCGAAAACGGTTTTGAAGTTGGTACTTTCGAAGAATTGGTGCCTAAGGCCGATCTTGTACTGAATCTTACACCAGATAAACAACATACTCCGGTAGTAAACAAGGTGGTTCCTTTAATGAAAAAAGGTGCTTGCCTGGCTTATTCGCACGGTTTTAATATTGTTGAAGAAGGAATGCAGATTCGCGATGATATTACCGTTATTATGGTGGCTCCAAAATCTCCGGGTTCAGAAGTACGTGCCGAGTACCTGCGCGGATTTGGTGTACCTACATTGATTGCAGTTCACCGCGAAAACGATCCGAACGGCGATGGTTTGGAAATTGCCAAAGCTTATGCTGTTGGTACCGGCGGTCATAAAGCAGGTGTTTTACATTCGTCGTTTGTTGCCGAGGTAAAATCAGACCTTATGGGCGAGCAAACCATTCTTTGTGGTTTATTGCAAACCGGTTCTATCCTGAGTTTCGATAAAATGATTGAAAAAGGAATCGACGCCGGTTATGCATCAAAACTGATTCAGTACGGATGGGAAACAATTACTGAAGCCTTAAAACTTGGTGGAATTACCAATATGATGGATCGTTTGTCGAATCCTGCTAAAATTGAGGCTTATAAACTTTCAGAGGAATTGAAAGAAATTATGCGTCCGTTGTTTGAAAAACATATGGATGATATTATGTCTGGAGAATTCTCTTCAACCATGATGGAAGACTGGGCTAACGACGATAAAAACCTGTTGGGATGGCGTGCTGCTACCGGCGAAACTGCTTTTGAGAAAACTCCGGCTGGCGACGTTGAAATTAGCGAGCAGGATTATTTCGACAATGGAACCTTAATGGTTGCCTTTGTAAAATCAGGTGTTGAACTGGCTTTCGAAGTAATGACCGAATCGGGAATTAAAGAGGAATCGGCTTATTACGAGTCGTTACACGAAACTCCGCTGATTGCCAACACCATTGCACGTAAAAAACTGTTCGAAATGAACCGTACAATTTCAGATACTGCTGAATACGGTTGTTACCTTTTCGATCATGCTTGCAAGCCGTTGTTGACCGACTTCATGAAAAAAATTGATACCGATGTTATTGGTAAAAATTTCAACGAAGGAAAAAGCGCCCACGTTGATAACAAAGAGTTGATTGAAATTAACGACGAAATTCGTTACCACGATGTTGAGATTATTGGTGCCGAATTGCGCGAGGCTATGGAATCAATGAAATCGATTATCTAAGCAGGTGTTTTTTTGATAGATTAAAAACAGACGATAATATAAATTCAAAGCTGGCTCTGCCTTTAAGGTGGGGCCAGCTTTTTTTTGCTTCACTTCAAATGGTTGTTGTTTTATTCCGGGGCGTTAATGCTTTAGTTGAAATGCTTATTGCTTTAATGAAAGTACTTATTGCTTAAGTTGAAGTAGTCATTGTTTTAATGTAAGTGCTTATTGTTTTAATGTAAGTGCTTATTGTTTCGATGTAAGCACTTATTGTTTGAGTGTAAGTAGCCGTTGCATAGATGTAAATACTTATTGCATGAGTGTAAATGGTCGTTGCACAAATGCAAGTACTCGTTGCAGGATTGTAAATACACATTGCACGACTGTAAGCACCCATTGCATGAGTGTAAGCACCCGTTGCATGAGTGTAAGCACCCGTTGCACGAGTGTAAGTACCCGTTGCATGAGTGTAAGTACCCATTGCACGATTGTAATGATATTGTTGCTTCTGATTGGATAAAGGCGCCATCTTTTGTAATTTTAAACAAAAAATGGCACGTTCAGGATTTATTTATCTGTGTTTTGTGTGCGCTTTTCTAACAGTGTTAACTTCATGTAACAGCCCGGCAAAGAAAGATAATAAACAAGATCAGCAATACACTCCCTCTATACCCGAGGGCTGGCAGGCCTTGTTCAACGGGAATACACTCGAAAACTGGAAAATTACCTCATTCGGAACAGAAGGACCAGTAAAGGTTTTGGATGGAAGTATGGTTATTAATTATGGCGATGGTTGCAGTGGAATTACCTGGACAGATACTTTCCCGAAAGTAAATTACGAAGTACAACTGGAGGCCCGCAAAATGGTTGGTAACGATTTTTTTTGTGGAATGACTTTTCCGGTTAATGATGATTTTTGCTCGTTGATTGTAGGAGGGTGGGGCGGCCCCGTTGTCGGCTTGAGCAATATTGATGGTGTTGATGCTTCGGAGAACGAAACGCAAGTGCTAAAGAACTTTGAAAAGGAGGTGTGGTATACCATTCGCCTTCGGGTAACCGAAACGACGATTCGGGCCTGGATCGACGATGAAAAGCTGGTTGATTTCAGTTATGCTGGTCATAAATTGAGTATCCGCCCGGAGGTGTCGCTTTCAAAACCTTTCGGAATATGTACCTGGATGACAACCGCCGAGCTGCGTAATATTGCTATGCGGAAAATTGAAGATGAGTGACAGCCCTTACTTTTTCTTTTTTTTCTTCTTTTTCACCTCTTTTAATTCGCGATCGTTTTCGCGCATTAATTTTTGCCAGTTGTAATCGGTGTCTTTTGTAAAGTCCAGCGTTTCTTTGTAAAGGTTTTTGTCTATTTCAAGACGATGAATGTCTTTCCCCAGAAAGCCTTCAATCTCGTCCAGAATTTCACGTTCTTCGGTACTGCAAAACGAAACGGCTTTTCCTTTTTGGTTGCCGCGCCCTGTTCTTCCTACGCGGTGTACATAGTTCTCTGCAACTTCCGGCAGGTCGTAATTCACCACAAAATCAACATTCGGAATATCAATTCCACGGGCACTAACATCAGTCGCAATAAGCAATTTAAGCTCACCACTTTTAAAGCGTTGCATGGTTTGCTCGCGTTCCGCCTGCTCTTTATCGCTGTGAATGGTGTCGCTTTCAATTTCAACACGTTCCATCGCTTTTTTCACGCGCTCGGCACGTACTTTTGTTCGAACAAAAGCCAGAATTTTTGCCTCCGGATTTTCACCCACAAGCCGTTCAGGAAAGCTCTTTTGTCATCCATTTCGATAAATGCCACCTGGTGCTCGATGGTTTTTGCCACCGGGTCTTTGGGCGAAATCTGAATGCGTATAGGATTATTTACCAGCGAATAAGCAAGTTTTTTAATCTTTTTATTGATGGTTGCCGAAAAGAACAAGGTCTGCCGCTTTTGAGGCAGGAAGCGTATCAGGTCGTTTATATCTTTTATAAAACCCAGGTCGAGCATATGATCGGCCTCGTCCAAAATCAGTGTTTTTACTCCGTGAAGCTTCAAATGTCCCTGGCTAACCAGGTCGAACAAGCGACCGGGAGTTGCAACCAAAACATCGGTGCCACTTTGTAAACGGTCGATTTGAGGATCCTGATCAACACCACCAATAATTACGGTTATTTTTACCCCCGTATTTTTTGAAATGGAAACAAAAACTTCGCTGATTTGCTTGGCCAGCTCGTGTGTTGGAGCCATAACCAAACAACTGATTCCCTGAACGTGTTGATTCTGTTTTGCTTGCTGAATATTGTGAATTACAGGGATGGCAAAAGCCGCAGTTTTTCCGGTTCCGGTTTGAGCAATGGCCAAAACATCTTCGCCTCTTAGCACTGGCGGAATGGCTTTAAACTGAATGTCGGTAGGACGACGGAATCCGCTTTTTGCCAGGTTGGTTTTTATGGTGTTGGATATGGAATAATCCTCGAATTTCATGTAATCTAATTTTTGGCAAAGATAGGTGAATTTATTTATGCCAAATCAGAATTGGGGATACAAAGCTGGATGATAAGAAAAAGGCTTTATTAATCCTTTTAAAGTGTTGCCCAAATACGCGCCAGAGAAAATCCCGGGGCTTTGATATTCAGGTCGAGGAAATAACCAAAAGGAGTTTGTGCGGTTTTGAAATCGGCATTTTGAAGTCGTTTTTCAGCTAAATCGAAAAGTTCTTTGGTAAAGTCAACCGATGCTTTTGATTCCGAAAGGTGGGCAAACGAGTGAAGAATTACATGTTTACAGTTGTTTTTTCGCGCGGTCCATTTCAGGTGATTAACCAGTTTTTTCTCCCGGCTTTTCACATCTTTTTCTTCGTCGCTTTCTTCTACCTGAATAAAAGCTAAAATTGAATCTGAAAATTGCGCACCTTCCGTAATATCCTCAACTTCCTCCAGGTTTTTTTGTGCCGGCTGGTACGAAAACTCATCAACATACATTACCAATACCTTCATTTCTTCAGTTTTTGGTAAAGATAATATTTATGAGAGTTCTGATAAAACTTACTCGCTGGCAGCATCAGCAAGCAATTCTTCGGCCAGTTTTGTCGTCCAGTCGCAAAGCTCGGCAATTTGTTCGTCGCTTAATTTTGCTTTTGTATGAATGGCAGTGTAGGATTTTAACGGCATTGATTTACGTTCCGTTTCCTGGCAAATTTCTTCCAGTATCGTAATCTTTTCAAAAATATCCATAGTGCCCCATTCCGAAAAATTAAGTTCTGATTTCCCTTCGGAAATATGATCGCTCACCATCCACGAAATTGGTGCAATGTGGTTGTACCACCAGTAGTTTGTATGGTTCGAGTGGCAATCCAGGCAGGACGTTGTTACTAGATTTTGGATATTTTCAGGAACTTCTACCTGCTTAAAAATATGATTGCTGCTTATTCCTTCGTTATTTTTTTCGGGTTGAAAAAACTGGATAACGATAAAAGCAAGCAGCAATGTTATGATTAAAAATCGAACTAGTCGGCGCATATTACATTCCTTTAACTACGGCTTCTGCTTCTTTTTTCGACCAATCCAATAACAGTTGTTTATGATCTTCGCTTAAAGCTTTGTCCGGAAATCTTTCCAGAAATTTTTTTGGTGGCATTTCATTTTTCTCAAGTACTTCGCCAATTTCTTTGTAAGTACTAATCATTTTTATTTTCGAAAGGCTGTCGAGTTTATTAAAATCGAGCTCCTTTTTTCCGTCTTCATTTCTTGAGTCGGTGTTGTGGCATCCATAACACGAATTCTGAATTACTTCTTTCACGTTGTTTGGCATGCCCTTAGACTTTGTTGGTTTATTGGTGCCCAATGCCACCAAACTAAGAACAAAAAAGAGTGCAATAAGAATTGATAGTGACTTTTTCATCTGTTTTAATTTTTTATGGTAACTTTTTATCTGACGGAGATTTTGAATGAGATTTGGTCATGTAGTTTGTTATGAATTCCCTCTCACGCTCATATCATAATTTTTTGTAATAGTTGCGGTTATGTGCAATATAAAACACAATTCCTGAGTTTTTGTTGAAAAGTTACGTTATTGATTTGATTTGATCAAAAAATATTTAATTTTCGCGGTATTAATTTTATTTATCCTGCAAAAGCCATATAAGGATGCGTTTGTATATTCCAGTTTTAGTGTTTTTTATTTTATTGTGTAACTCGGTAAGTGCACAGTTATCGGAGGGAGGTTTTCCGTTGCAGGTTGTTACTTTAAAAAGCACCGAAAAGGCGTTTGTAAAAATGCCGGTATTAAAACAAAGTGTGGTTGAGGCGGCAATGGTTGCAAATAAAACATCTGACGCGCAGTTGAAGGCATTAACTTTTGCACATGCTTTTAATGTCGGTTTTAGTCCGTCAAATTCAGGTGTGTGGTATTCAACAAACGCAGGTTTTAACGTTTGGCGCCTTACTATTTCATCGAGAAATGCTTATTCGCTTAATCTTATTTTCGATGATTTTGAGTTAAACAACAAAGGGCGTTTATTTATTTATAACGAAGATAATAATCAATATCTCGGCGCTTTTACGTCGCGAAACAATAAACCTTCGCATAAATTTGCCGTAGCACCGGTTGCTGGTGACCGAATTACTGTACAATACGAAGTGCCTGAAGAAGAGGGAACTCCGGATGATTTTACGATTACCAGGGTTAACCACGATTTTATGGGCATTTTGAAATCCGACCGGCGTCCTATAAGCGGAAAGCCTGCCGGAGAATGTAATATTGATGTGAACTGCGAAATAGGTGATCGTTGGAGTGAGGTAAAAAATGCAGTTGTACGCTTAATTGTTGATGGCAGGGACGTATGTACCGGAACACTGATTAACAATACCGCGGAAGACAAAAAGCCTTATGTTTTGTCGGCATCGCATTGTTATCGTAAGTGGGAATATGCAGAGACCACGGTTTATACTTTTAATTACGAAAGTCCTTATTGCGCTCCTTTAGATGGTGATCCTATTCATACGCTTTCTGGTGCAATTATGAAAGCACATTACGATAGCCTGGATTTTGCACTGGTAGAATTGGACGATCTGCCACCGCCCGATTTCAGGCCATATTATGCTGGTTGGGATCGATCGTCGGTGTTACCCGATTCGTCGGTAACGATTCATCATCCGTTGGGTAATATCAAGAAAATATCGATTGATTACGATGTGCCTGAGTATGTAACTTTTTCTTCTTCCTCGATTAAAAATCCAACAAACGGATCGTTTAATATATTGCGTTGGGACGAGGGAGTTACAGAAGTTGGATCTTCGGGAGCAGCATTGTTTAATATGAAAAAACAGGTTATCGGGACTTTATCAGGAGGAGCTGCTTATTGTGGGAGTCCGGTGGACGATTATTTTGCTCGCTTTGCAATGCAGTGGGACTTTAGTTCCGACACGACAAAGCAATTAAAACATTGGCTCGACCCTCTGGGAACAGGAACTTTGTTGTTAAGTGGAAAACAATTTAATACCAATGAAGACTTGTGTAATGCATTCACAAATCTAACTGATACGGATGAACATAGAAACATTGCCATAACTGTTTCAGGCGAAACAGAAGGGTATTGGGGCGGAACTAATTCGGTCGGAATAACCGAAATTGTAGAACGTTTTTCTATCAACGGAGATGAAATTCTGGATGGAGTTTCGTTTGGCGTTGGAAAACTGGTAACCAATAACAATAATAGCCGGATAACCGTGAAAGTGTACGATGGCGACACTTATCCCACTAATCTGCTTTACAGTAAAGAGGTAATAATTGATAACTGGGCTGAAAATGCTATGAACTTTGTCAGTTTTGGTCAGATGGTTGAGCCTTCGGGGGATTTTTTCGTAGGTTTTGAATTAAGTGGCATTAATGCTGCTGATACCTTTGTAATCTTTCAATCACTGCGTGAATATGAAGATGCAGCTAACCATCTTTATTTACTGCAAAATGGTCGTTGGGAAAGTTTTTCATCGCTGAATACCCAAAACTACGCCATGGTTAATGTTATGGAGTTAGTTGCCTGTAACTACAGTTTCATAACGGATACACCAACTGTGGAGCAACCTAAAAATGTTTGGTTGTATCCAAATCCAACATCTGGCGAACTAAACCTTGAGTCGGATAAAAGAATTGATGCGGAGAATGTTGTGGTGTATAACTTAATCGGGCAGGAAATAGAAACGTCAGTTATAAAGACTGATAATTTCCGTGTAAAACTAAATCTTCGCGGAAAAACTGCAGGTGTTTATTTTGTGCGTTTTCCTTACGGAAATACTTTTGTTACCCGAAAAGTCTCGTACCTCCCATGATAATTTAGTGCATTATTTTTCTATTCCGGTTTAAACGGAAACGAAGAATGATGAAGGTTTAGCTTGAGTGAGCCATCAGAAGCCCGGAAAAAGCCCATGGTGTATTCTACTTTTGTTTCTGCTCCTTCTGCATCAATAAAAAAGTAGTTTCCCATTATTATAGCTTGTTTGAAGTTGGCTATAAAACCATGTACCTCAAAACGCACTTTTTCCCAGGGCTGAAGTGCAAATCCCAAATCTTCGGGGTAATTGTCGTCTCCTCCCACAAAGTACGAAAGTGCCTCTTCTTTGCTTGCCCTGAATTGCGGGTCAGTAGCCTTTGTAGGCTTAAAAAGTACTTTACTTTCATCGTAACCATACAAATCGTCAATGTGTTCTTTGGCTGCTTTCACATAGTCTCCTTTTGCGGTGTAAATTTTACCAATGTGTATAATTCCGTTACCCCAGTCGTACTGTCGTTGCAAAATATCTTCTTTACTGAATTGTTCATTCATTGTCCTGCAATTTTATTCAAGATAACAGGTGTAAATGATTCTTAGTTCAACTTCATTGGAATTATTTCTTTTAATTGCTTAACCGTCATTTTTTTACCAATTATTTTTTTGTCCTTATCGAGCAGGTAAACGCCGGGTGTTTTTCGGGCATCGTACTTTATTTTAAAACGTGAGGTATGTTTCGGGTCCCAAACATTTATCCAATCGAACATATCGTGTTTGGCTAAAAACTCAGTCCATTCGTTTTTGTTGTCCATAGAATAAATGGCATACACCGTCAGTCCTTTGTCCTTGTTAGGCAGGTATACTTCTTTATAGAATTCGGGAACAAAAGCCTTACAATGTGAACAATTGGGCTCATAAATAAGAACTACTGTTAATTTTGATTCTATTTGGTGCAGGTTGATAAATTCGCCATCAAAACTTTCCAGTGTGAGGTCGGGAGCAATTTCACCAATCAGGTTGTCTTGTATAAAAAGTACATTCTCGCGAATGGCCTTCATCGATTTGTCTGTTGCCCAAAAAGCTTCGCCACTTAAATAATAATCGCGGGCAATATCAACAAATAAGGCGTCCATACCCATAATATTGCTGTTAATGCTGCTATTCAGAAAAAAAGATGTGGCAAATTGGAACAGGCGTTTATTGGGTTTTACGTCTTCAATAAATTGGTAAACATAAGGCTTTACCGAATCATAGGCAGGGTACAATACTTTGTTGAACCAGGTTTCCAGTTTGTTTTTATAAAAAGGAGTATACAAATAGCGTTCGTCGGTGTAGTCGAAATAATCCCAAAAATGTTTTTTCTGGTAGTTGAATTGAGCCATCAGCAGCAAGGAATCGTTTTCCTGAATTTCTTTTGGCAGCGTTGATTCATCGAGTTTGGGAACGTAATTAGCCGTTAAAAATTTGTAGAGAAATGAGTCGGGGAACTTTTTATCAATCATTGCCCAGTAATCGTACATTTTGTTGTTTAGTGCTTCTCGTTGTTGGGCAATTTTGTCTCTTTCTGTGGCATTGGCATTTCGGTAGGCTACATTTAATGAGGCGCTCTGTTGCTGCAGATCTGCCAGAAAATTTATATAATCGACAAAAGCTTCTGACTCTGCAGAACCTTCTATTTTAGCATCCTTGGCCTCATAGGAGGAATTGCTTATTTTAAAATCCTGATCGGCACCCAACAGAAAGTCGAAATGGTGGTCTTTATCAACCAGTATTTTATACAAACCTTGGGGGAGAATAGTGTCGCCTGTAAATACGCCATGCCCTTTAGCATTGAGCTGGGCAGAGTCGGCAGCATATATTTTTCCGAGATAATGGTATGCCAGCTGAACCGTTTTATTTGGGGCTTCGTCAAGCTGTAATTCAATGTTATAGTGCTGTGCGTTAAGCTGGAAACTTAAAAAAAGTAGAAACAGAAATACGAATCGTGTCATATGTAATTTCAAATAAAGACTTAAAAATAGAATAATTACACGAAATGGCTTATTCCCGGAATAATTGTTTTGATCGCGAAATGTTGTAAATTCAGGGCCTGTAAAAAGAAACAATGCTTTCGATAAATATCCCGGTATATAATGTTGAAGTGGTGGATTTGGTTAACGACCTGCATCAACAGGCTAAAGGTTTAGAGATTGATTTTGAAATCAGGGTTTATGACGATGGCTCAGACGAGATCTTTAAATCGTTGAACCGCATAATTAAAAGTAAACCCAATATTGTGTATCAGGAAATGGCTAAAAATCTTGGTAGGGCTGGTGTTCGTAATAAACTTGGGGCCGACTCGCAGTATGAATGGTTGCTGTTTATTGATGCTGATTCGAAAGTTATAAGCCCGAACTATTTAAAAAGCTATCTGGAAGATAGAAATAAGAATCGGGTGTTATGCGGTGGTACAGCTTATGCGAAACAAAAACCGGACGATCCTGAGAAACTGTTTCGGTGGACTTACGGAACAAAACGAGAAGCCTTATCTGCATTAGTTCGTAACCGCAGCAAAGGTTTTATAATTACTTCCAATAACTTTTTTATTGCAAAAGAATTTTTTGATCGTGTGCACTTTCGGGAAGAAATACGTGAATACGGGCACGAAGATACCTTGTTGGGGTACGACCTGTTTTGTGCAGACGTTGAGATCTTTCATATTGATAATCCGTTGGAACATACCGGCCTTGAAAGTGCTCAGGCATTTTTAAGAAAGAGTTGTTTAGCGCTGGAAAACCTGAAAAAGATAGGAGAGGAGTTCCTTGAAAACGACCAAATGTTTTACTCTCAGGTAAATTTTTTACGAAAATATAAACGGATAACATTTTTTATTCCATCGAGAACTATAGGGCGATTTTTCAGGAAATACCGCGAAAAGATGGAGCAAAATTTAAAAGGAGCTCGTCCATCATTATTTGTTTTCGATTTGTATAAGCTGGGCTACTATGCGGGCATAAAAAACCGCTGACAGAATTGCCAACGGTTTGAAAATATGCTTTATACTCTAAATGTTAATCATCCAGATTAATATCTCCGTAACGGCTTACAACCGTAACTTTACCTCCTTCTCCTGAACCAACTTTTCCAACAACCGTGTTTTTATGGTTATCTTTGATACGGTTTCCTGTAAATTCATCTTCAGGGTATGAAATGCCGCAGTAATCGCAGCTGGCATCAAGCGAGTAACTGGCATCGTCGAGTCCCAATGAAATCTGACCGTAGCTGTTGGTAATGTTGATAAACTCGAAGTTGGCACCGACTTCATTAACCTTAATGCCTCCGTAACCCGCTTCAACTTTTAGGCTTTTCGCCAATTCTTCAATTTTAATATTGGTGTACTTAATTTCTGCCTCAAGCGATTCCAATTCTTCAAATTTGAATTTGTCGTATTTCGATTCGATTACTACCGACTTGCATTCTTCAACGCTAATGTTCGAGTATTTCGATATGATATTCAATGAAGTAGCTTCCTCAATATCAAGAGGCGAGTAGCTTACATCAACATCCATGTGCGAAACTGCGCCAATATTTGCGTTCCCGTAGGCCAGTGATAAGCTTAGCGAGCCGCTTTCGGGTGTAGAGAGTTCGTAAGCGGTAAAGTTGCCGTATTTACAATTAAAGTTGCCGTTTCCGGTAAGTCGGGCAACAATGGTATTGCCGTATTTGTTGTTTATTTTCAGATCCTTGTCAGAAGGGATATTTACTTCGTAATCGATACTAAACTGTCGGTTACTCTTAAAATTCTTTTCAATTTCGGTAACTGCTTTTACGGCACTTCCGGTTTTGCGGATATACACTTCCAGCATATCCAATAAATCATCAGCTTTGTTCTCGTTAGGTGCATCAACGGTTATGGTTACATGAATGATTACCGAGTCGCCAACCGAACTCTTGATTTTTACTTCGCCAAAGCGGTTGTCGATTTCCAGTGACGATACCTCGTTGTTTAACCACGATTCATGGTATTCTTTTGTTTTTTCTTCAGCAACAACTGTTGTTCCGGCGGCTAAAATACCGATAATAAACAGTGCTGCAATTCTTTTAAATGACTTCATTTTATTCTGGTTTTAATTGTTACTATTAATTCTTTCCAGCCAATTCACTTTGTATTATATGGCCGTTGTTTCCTGCTCAAATTCCTGAGTCTTCTGTTGTACTTCTTTTAACTTGGTAATGATAATATTGATTACACTAAGCTTTGCCTGATAATATTCTAACATAGCATTTATTACACGATCGTCGTTTGGATTGGCTGTTAAATCCTTTTGCAGGTTTTGGTAAAGTGTTTCAAAATCAGCCAACTCATTGTTCATCATGTTTTGTTCGTCTTCCGAAATTAAACCTTCTTCAATCCATTTATTCCACTGATCCATACCAGTGTTTATCGAGCTGGTGTAATAGTATTCAACTTCTTGGTATTCCGGTGATAGAGAGGCCAACGTGATGTTTGTCGTTTGTTTTTTTGAATTAAAAATTCCCGGGTTATCAGGCGAAAAATAGATAAACGCCTGGTTGGTTGCTAAAAATATAAATACAACAGCAGCGGCAACCTTCAGAATAATATTCAGGCTTATTGTTCTTTTCTTTTTATGTTGCTCATTAAGCTTTGCTTCAAACCGGGCAAAGTGGCCTTCCATTGGTTCGTTATCGTTTAACGCTTCAATGTTATCCTGTATCAGTTTTTCAATGTTATCCTTCTTTTCCATAATCTTAATTGTATGAAAATATTTCCTTCCCTTTCAGTATATCTCGTAACTTATTCTTAGCTCTCAGCAGCTGGGTTCTCGAAGCTGAATTCGATATGCCTAAAATCTGGCTGATCTCATCGTGGTCGTATCCTTCAATCAGGTAAAGACTTAACACAACCCGGTAGCCGTCAGAAAGTTCCCTTATTGCCTGTTTTAAAACCCGGGCATCCAGTTCGCGTGTATCTACGTGGCTTTCGGCAATTTGTGTAGTACGTTCGTTTACCTCCTCAAATTGTACTTTTCGTTTCTATGATTCAAAGAACTTGCACCTGCCCTAAACCGGGTTTGATCATAGTAAATTTTTAAGATTTCAATCCGGTTAAAAGTTTGCGGGATTCTTGCATTCAATAATCAAAAACGATAAAATAAAACTTAACGTATAAAACACCTGAAAAACTGTTAATACACATCAAAAGCGACTGACGGCAGATCTTTATCGGCCGTCCTTTTTAATTCATGTTCACGGGGAATCATACCCGGCCCAGGAGGTGTAATGTTCAAATCCATTCGATCCAAACTCGTGGTATTTGCCATTTCCATGGTCATCGTAGCGGTCGTTCCTGTCGACATCGCGGTTCACATTCTCATCAACAATTACGTGATGGACAGCCACAAAGATAATGTCGCCAACCAGATTAATACCATTGAACAGGCTCTGGATGTTTTCTACGACGGGCTTGACAGGAATATTGATTACTTTGCCGGGCACAGCCTGCTCAAGCAGGCGGACAGCACCATCACCTCTTATTATAACGGATACGACGGCACCGCGCCAATGACCCCCTCGAAAAACGGGGGCATTGAACAAAAAATATACGAAGCCTTCGACATATATGCCAAAAGCCATCCCGGCACCATGTACGTTTATATGGGGACCGAAGACGGCGGATACATCCAATGGCCTGAAACCAAAACCAGCAAAAACTACGATCCCCGCAAACGCCCCTGGTATCCCAAGGCATTTGATAAAAACGGAAAGATCTTCCGGACCGATCCCTATACCGATGCGGTCACAGGATCCGTCATCGTCTCCAATGCCAGACAGTTTTCCGATAAAACCGGAAAACCATACGGTGTCATGGCTATTGATGCCAGTTCAGACAAGCTGGCCAATATTATGGAAAAGATCAAAATCGGGAAAACCGGCTATGCCATGATGCTTCATAAAAAAGGACTCATCCTTGCCGATCCCCGGCATAAAGAAAACAATCTGAAATACGCAAAGGATGTGGGCATTGAAAAACTGGAAACCGTCCTTGATCACAAACAGACAAGCTTTGAAACCCGGATCAAAGGTATTGTCTACCAGGTGGACTCCTTCCAGTCGGACATGTCAGACTGGGTGGTGGTCGCCCTCATTAAAAAAGAGGAACTGGACCAATTATCCTTTGAAATCAGAACCTATGTGCTGGGCATTTCCCTGCTGGTGCTGTCTTGCGCAGGGCTTCTCGGCTGGCTGGTGTCTGGCCGGTTTGTCCGGCCATCAACCTCATGGTCGCAGGACTGAAGGATATTGCCGAAGGAGAAGGGGACCTGACCATGCGTCTGGATAGCGCCTCCAAAGATGAACTAGGGGAAATGGCCCGGTGGTTCAACACCTTTGTAGGAAAGCTTCAGGGCATTATCTCAAACATTTCCGAAGATGCAAAAGAACTGGACAGCGCCTCGTCTGGCCTTTTGTCAATTGCAGGGGAAATGTCCGGCGGAGTCGAAAACATGTCCGGCAAAGCCAGTCTCGTGGCAGGTTCCTCCGAAGAGATGAGCACCAACATGACCTCGGTGGCGGCTGCGGTTGAGCAGTCCGCCAGCAACATCGGCATGGTTTCTGCTGCGGCCGAGGAGATGACCGCCACCATCAATGAAATTGCAAAGAGTACGGCGGAAACAAGAACCACCAGTCATGATGCTGTAAAAAGAACCCACACCGCATCAGAAAAGATCTCTGAGCTGAGCCGCTCCGCCCAGGAGATCGGCAATGTCGTGGAAGCCATCAATGATATCTCAGAACAGACCAACCTTCTGGCACTGAACGCCACCATTGAAGCGGCAAGGGCGGGGGAGGCGGGCAGAGGGTTTGCCGTTGTGGCAGGAGAGATTAAGACCCTGGCCCAGCAGACCGCAGAAGCCACCCTGGAAATCAAAAATAAAATCCAAAATATCCAGAGCGCCACCGGCCAGACCGTCTCTGAAATTGAAGCGGTCGCCGGAGGGATCGCCAGTGTCAACGAGATGATCGATACGGTGGCGGCCGCCGTTGAAGAGCAGTCCGTCACCACAAAAGAGATTGCCGAGAACGTCAGCCAGGCCGCCCAGGGCATCCAGGAGGTCACGGAAAAAGTCTCCCAGAGCTCTTTCGTGGCCGGGGAAATCTCAGCCGAGATCCAGGAGATCAGTCAGGCAGCAGGACTCATGTCCGAGAGCAGTGCCCGCATCGACACCAATGCCGGCGGCTTGAGCAAGCTCTCCTCCAAGCTCAAACAAACCGTTCATCTTTTCAAAGTGTAATCCGGGCGTTTCGGCCTTCCAGCATTCCGATCGACTTCAAAGCGGCCCGCCGTGATGATTTTTTTGCCTCGACTTCATTTCGCCGCCTTGACATTTTTGAATAAACCCCCAGATTATGATAGAATTGCGCAATGTGAATTAAACGGTAAGATCTCGCGGGAGAGCCCTATGCCAGGCATTTATGAAATCTATGTAAAAGACCATTTTGCAGCGGCCCATGCCCTCAGAGGCTATGACGGAAACTGCTCAAAGATGCACGGCCACAACTGGATCGTTGAAGCCTGCATCCAGTGTACCAAATTAAACAAGCTGGGCATCGGCATTGATTTCAGGGATGTTAAAAAAATCGTAAAGGATGTCTTGGGCAAACTGGATCACACCAACCTCAACGAGGTCGTGGAATTTTCCAGCATCAACCCCACCTCGGAGAACCTGTCCAAGTTCATATACAAGGAGCTGTCCCGGCGCCTGAACACCGAGCATATCACGGTGGCCAAGATCACCGTATATGAAAGCCCGGGCTGCGGGTCCTCCTACCGGGAAGTCTAACGTGTCGTTGAATATCTGTGAAATCTTTCACAGCCTGCAGGGGGAATCCACCTATGCAGGCCTTCCCTGCGTCTTTGTCCGGCTGTCCGGCTGCAACCTTTCCTGCAGCTATTGCGATACCCTTTATGCCAGAACCGAGAGCCGGGAAATGGACAGGGCGCAGATTATAGAAGCGGTGGACCGCTTTGGATGCCGCCTTGTGGAAATCACCGGCGGAGAGCCCCTGCTACAGGCTGAAACCCCAGCCCTCATCTCGGACCTGATCCAAAAGGGATACCAGGTCCTCATGGAAACCAACGGCAGCATCAGCATAGCCCCTGTGGACCCGGCCTGTATCCGGATTCTGGACATCAAATGCCCCTCATCCGGGGAGGCGGGCTCCTTTTATGAGGACAACTTTAGCCGACTCACCTTGGAAGATGAAATCAAATTTGTGACGGGCACCCGGGAAGACTATGAATTTGCGCGCGGCATCATCCGGGAAAAACTGGCCGGCCATCCCCGGCAGCGTATCCATATTTCCCCGGTGTTCGGAAAAATTTCAGCCGAGCGCCTGGCCGCATGGATCATTGAAGACAACCTTCGGGCCCGGCTCTCCCTTCAACAGCATAAACTGATCTGGCCCCCAGACCAACGAGGAGTATAAACTTTAAAATGACAAAAAAAGCAGTCGTGCTGTCCTCGGGCGGCATTGATTCCACCACCGCCATGGCCATGGCCTCCGACAGGGGATATGAGATTTACAGTCTAAGCTTCAGGTACGGCCAGCGCCATTCAGTGGAGCTTGAATGCGCAAAGAAAGTGGCCGCCCATATCGGGGCCGTCTCCCATAAAATCGTCGACATTGATCTGCGGCAGTTCGGCGGCTCGGCCCTGACCGACGATATTGACGTTCCCAAGCACCAGGATGTCAGTGAAATTGACCAGGAAGAAATTCCGGTCACCTATGTGCCGGCCCGAAATACCATCTTTTTGTCCTATGCCATGGCCTGGGCCGAAGTGCTCAAGGCCGAAGCCATTTTCATCGGCGTCACCGCCGTTGACTACTCAGGCTATCCCGACTGCCGTCCCGACTTTATCAAGGCCTTTGCAACCATGGCCAACCTGGCCACCCGGACCGGGGTGACAGGCGAAACCGTCCTCTCCATTGAAACCCCGCTCATTGAGATGTCAAAATCCGAAATCATTTCGGCAGGCCATGCCCTGGGCGTGGATTACGGCCTGACCATCTCCTGCTATGATCCCGATGAAAAGGGCCGGTCCTGCGGAAGCTGTGATTCCTGTCTTCACCGGAAAAAAGGATTTTCCGAGGCCGGGATCCCCGATCCCACCCCCTATCAATAACCCCGGCGACCAATGCGGCCCGGGGCTGACCTCTTGAGAAATTTATACCGGCTGGGACTGGCCGATCTCGCGCTCATGGATGCCGATGAGGTAGAGCAGGCCGTCCAGCCCCACAGAAGAGATGGCGTTGGAGGCCTTTTCCCGGACCACGGGTTTGGCGTTAAAGGCCACGCCTAACCCCGCAATGGAAATCATGGGCAGGTCATTGGCCCCGTCTCCCACGGCAATGGTCTGCTCAATGGAAAGCTTCTCCCTGGCGGCGATTTCCCGAAGCAGATCCGCCTTGCGCTGGCCGTCCACGATGTCGCCGGTCACGTTGCCCGTGACTTCCCCGTCCCGGATTTCCATGGAATTGGCATAGACATAGTCAAATCCCAGACGCTGTTTTAAATATTCGCCCACAAAGGTGAAGCCCCCGGAAAGAATACCCAGCTTGTACCCCAAATTCTTAAGGGTCCGGGTTACAAGATCCGCTCCTTCGGTCAGGGGCAGGCGCTGGGCTAAGCCCTGAATATCCTCCTGCCTTAGTCCTTTGAGCAGGGCCACCCGCCGCCGAAAGCTTTCCTTGAAATCCATTTCCCCTCTCATGGCCGCTTCAGTGATGGCAGCCACTTCATCGCCGACCCCGGCCAGTTTGGCCAGTTCCACGATGACTTCGGCCTGGATCAGAGTGGAGTCCATGTCAAAGACCACAAGCTTTCTGTTTTTCCGGTAGATATTATCCACGTGAAAGGAGATATCCACGCCCTCGGTCTGGGAGATGCGCATGAACTCACCACGCATGTTCGTAATATCGGCCGGGGTGCCGGACACGTTGAACTGAATACTGGCCCTGGGAACGGCCTGGGTATCCTGAAGGGAGCGCCGGCCCGTGAGCCGGGTGATAAAATCAATGTTCAGGTCATTGGCCGCGATCACCGATGCCACAGAGGAAATCTGGCGGGCGGTGATGGCCCGTCCCAGAATAGTGATGATCCGCCGCTCCTTGCCCTGGGCATGGACCCAGCCCTCGTAATTGTCCGAATCCACGGGCTTGATATCCACATTCAGCCCCATTTTATACCCTTCAAAGAGCATGTCCTTGAAAATCAGGGAAAAATCGCTGGCGCAGGGAATTTCCGCCAGAATGCCCAGGGAAATATGCTCGTGAATCACGGCCTGGCCGATGTCCAGAATGGTCACGTTATACTGGCCCAGAATCTGAGTAAACCTGGCGTCCAGTCCCTTGGCGTCCGGCCCTGTTATGTTGATGAGAACAATATCGCCCATATTTTTTTCCAGTTGCTCCTTATCCGCTGTCCTTGAAAGGGATTTTTTATTTAAAAATGTTTGAGTTATAGCGCCCGGGGTCAGGACTTGTAAAGCTTTTTAAAGGTCTGATATCGCCCCGAATCCGTCAGCAGCCTTGATTGCCGGGGCATTATCTGGCATGATTGTAAAATCGGTACAACCATCTGCTATACAAAAAGGCGATACCCATGAAAATCGCGACAGCGGTCATACTCCTGTCCCTGCTTCTGGTTTCTCCGGTCCCGGCGGGGCAGGAAATCACCATTCTTCGAGGCCAGGATTTCCCGCCCTATCATTATCTGGACGACGGGGGCAGGGAAACAGGCGTTCTGGTTGAATTAATCCAAAAGGCGGCCGGGCGTCTGAATCTGACCGTTAAGTTCAAACAGCTTCCCTGGTCCCGGTGCCTGAAAATGGTTCGGGACGGCAAGGCCGATGCCATGATGAATCTGTTTAAAACCCGGGACCGGTCCTCTTTCATGCTCTTCCCAGATACCCCCCTTACCCGGGAGGTCAACCGGTTTTTCACCCTGAGAGGAAAGGATTTAACATTTACAGAAAATTTTTCCAGCCTCAAGGGGCTGAAAATCGGCGCGGTGAGAAACTACAGCTATGGCAAAACCTTTGACCAGGCTGCCCCGAATCTGAACATCCTGAGGCTGGAAACGGAAAAGGCCATGCTCATGAACCTGATAGAAGGCCGGTGCGATGTGATCATCGGTAATGAAGTGGTCATCAAAATCCTGGCCGACAAGGCCAAAGCCGGTAACAGTGTCGTCCCCCTCGGGCCGGGACTCACCAACGATCCCCTTTATATCGGATTTTCCAGGGCAAGGGGGCACCGGGACCTGGTACAAGCGTTTTCAAAGGCCCTCAAGGCGGTAAAGTCCTCCCCCGAATACCGGGCTGTACTGAAAACTTACGGGTATTAGGCTGTTTCAGGCTCAGGCCCCCGGACCACCACATCTCCCAGACGGCAGTTTGCCTGTCTTGCAACCACCGGGCATTTGGCCTTAAAGAGAAAAGAGATCCTGGGATCGTCGTGAGCCAGGGTTTCAAAATTGCCCTGACCTTTGGATAGAATAAGATCCGCTGCTTTGTATGCCGCGTTCAACTCCTTGCCGCAGTGGTTCAAAAGGGTCCCGGGAATGGCCGCCCCGGAGTCAATCACCCGGACCATGTCCGCAAGCCCGGTGTCTTTTGCATCCGCCATGGTGGCGTCATTTTGTATGGGACCGCCCCGGACCGCATAGGTCACCTTCGAGACATCCATCTCCTCCAGCAAAAGCCTGTCAAAAACGATTTCACCGGCATTGTCCGCAAGCCAGAGGATATGATCCGCCGCCTCAACCGCCTTTTTCAGCCGGGCCACGCTCCCGTTCACCGGCATGGACAGGGCCTGGGATATGGTTTCCATCAGCTTTTTTTCACCCACTTTTTCAGCAACACCAAAATCAATGATGTTCCCGGCAACGGCCAGACGCACTCCCGCCTCAAACCGGTCCATCCCCGGCTTTGCCTTGAGGGAGGAAAGCCAGGGGTAAAGGGAAAGGGCCAGGTCATTGTATTTTTTCTTTAAAGCGGCAAAAGGGTCTGCCACCCCGGTCCAGGCCTCAATGGTCTCCTGGATGAACCGGGCGGTCAGCGGCGGCGGACTGGCCTGGTCCTGGGTGGCCAGACGCTCCAGAACCGTCTGGAGGATATCCAGCTGCACCCCTTCATCGGGGGTGGCCAGGCGGGCAGCGTTGAGCGTCCCTTTGGCAAGACAGGGAAAACAATCGTTATGCATTCTCATAGAGGAAAATTCCGGACAAGATCGGCCAGTCGATCCGGGGTATTTAAAGACGGATCGTCCAGCACTTTTTCAAAAAGATACTGCTTGATTCGCCCCACCCGTGGACCTTCCGTGATGTTTAACAGGTTGCAGATGTCCCTGCCGGAGACGGCAAGATCATTCATATGAAAAGGGGTTTCAGGGGACAGTTCGGCCAAAAGCTTGGCCAGCCGGACCCGGATCTCGGAAAGGGTATAAGGACGCTTGGCAAGATTGCCCCTTTTATCGGCAATGCGCAGGCGCATGAAATCCCGCCAGGTCACGTTCAGCTCTCTTAGCATGGCCAGAAGCCTGCGAACGGCTTTTGGGGAGGATGCGTCGGTCAAAGGCCGCATATGGGCCCGGACCAGGGAGAGGATATACACGGCATCCTGCCGGGAAAACCGCAACGCCTCAAGATCCCGGGCAATGGCCGCATCATGGGTTTCATGGCCGGCAAAGGTCAGCGTCCCCTCTTTGATTGCAGCCGCGTCAAATTTGCCTGCATCGTGGAGGAATCCGGCAAACCTTAACAGCGGCCGCCCTGCCGGCAGGGCGTCGCCCACAAGCATGCAGTGTTCAAACACGGTTTCTCCGTGATGGGGCCCGCCGTCCAGATCGTAGCACCGGTCCAGACAGGGTAAAATTTGGGCCAGAAGTCCTGTATCGTGGAGAAGGGAAAAAAAGCGAGAGGGATGTTCCATGGCCATGGCCTTGAGCAGCTCGGCCTGGATCCGCTCCGGGGCAGCCTCGTCTGCCACAAGACGATTCAAGGAGACCATGGCATAAAAGTCCTCCTTTGGGATATGGCCGCCTAATTCGCCTGCAAAGCGGCAGGCCCGGATCATGCGAAGGGGATCTTCCGTGATGCGGGCCAAAGCATTCTGGGTAAACCGAATTTTGCCGCAGGCAAGGTCCGCCCTGCCGCCGAACGGGTCCGAAAGGTCTCCTGTAAAAGGGTCCAGGGCCATACTGTTGATGGTCAGATCCCGCCGACTAAGATCGTCCTCGGGAAACCGTCCCTTCCCGTCCGGGGTCCGGGAAAACCTGCAGCCGGCCACTTCAATCCCGTCCACCAGGGTGACGCCGAAGCGTTTACCTACATACCGGACCTTCCGGTCGGGAAAAAGGCCCTTAATATCCTCCGGACCGGCATCGGTAAGCAGATCCACATCTTCGGGCAGCTTATTCCTCAAAAGATCCCGGACCGCGCCCCCGACCAGGTAGACCCTGTATCCGGCCTTTTTAAGTCCCTTTGATATGGAGCGCCCCCTGTGCCAGGACGGCACCCGGTCCAATCCCTCAATCCGGTCTGCGGCTCCTGCCGTCACAATCAGTCCGTTTCCCCCCATCGGGGCAGGAGTTGATGTTCCGCCCCCAGGTGGTCCAGAATCCTGGCCACCACCGTATCCACCACATCCTCAACGGTCTGGGGAAAGGTGTAAAAGGAGGGGGACGGCGGCAGGATCACCGCACCGGCCCGGGCCAGCCGGGTCATGTTTTCCAAGTGAATGAGGCTGAAGGGGGTTTCCCGGGGCACCAGAACCAGGGGGCGTTTTTCCTTGAGGCTGACATCGCAGGAGCGGGTGATCAGGTTGTCGGCATAACCGGCTGCGGAGGCGGCCAGGGTTTTCATGGAGCAAGGCACCACGGCCATGCCGTTATGGATAAAGGATCCGGAGGCCGGAGCGGAGGCGATTTCATCCTCCCTGAAAATATCGATCCGGGTCAGGGCTTCCGGGGCCATGCCCTGGTGAGCCAGGTAATCCAGAAATCCCCTGTCCGGATCCATGCCCAGTTCATGGGCCAGAACGTAAATGGCAGCTTCGGACAAAATCACCAGAACCCCACTGCCGCTTTCGGCCAGGACCTGGACCAGGCGGACCCCGTAGATACTGCCCGAGGCCCCGGTAATGGCGACCACAAAAGTTTTATTATTCATCTTAAAAACCCTTCCGTTAATACGCCCGCAAGCAGGGCCACGGACACGATGGAATTCATATGGAAAAAGGCGATGTTGATCCGGCTCAAATCCTTTGGATTCACCAGGCGGTGCTCAATGATGAGGCAGACACCGATACCGGCTAAAAAGATAAGGAAAACCGGGTGCATGCCAAAGGCAAAAAACATGGCGACAAAAAATCCCATGGTCATGAAGTGAAGCACCGATGAGACCGCCATGGCGCCTCTGGGGCCCAGGCGGGACGGAAGCGAAAAAAGCCCCTGTTCCCGGTCAAAGTCGATATCCTGGCAGGCATAGAGGATGTCAAATCCGGCAATGTAGGTCCAAAGGCTGGCCGCCAGAAACACCACACCGGGCTCAAGGGTGCCGGTGATGGCGATCCAGGCCCCGACCGGGGCCAGGCCGATGGCAAATCCAAGATAAAGGTGGCAGTACCGGGTGAACCGCTTGGTATAGGAGTAGAAAAACAGAGCCGCCAGCACCGGAACCGACAGGAAAAAACACAGGCGGGAGAGCATGGCCGCAGCAAAGATAAAGACCAGGGAGGACAATCCCACAAAAAGGATCGTTTCCTTTACCGAGAGCACCCCGGCCGGAATCTCCCGGATAGCTGTCCTTGGATTTTTGCCGTCAATGGCGGCATCGGCAAGGCGGTTAAATCCCATGGCCGCAGATCGGGCGCCCACCATGGCCAAGAGAATCCAGGCCAGATCCGCCCAGGATACCGGGTGATGCTGCCAGGCTAAGGCCACGGCAGACAGGGCAAAGGGCAAGGCAAAAATGGTATGGGAAAATTTGATCATTTTCCCGTAATCCCGGGTTCTTTTTAAAAAAAACTGACTCACGCGTTTTCCTCTTTTATTTCTTCCCAGAACCGTGCATCAATAGATGCCGTAAACCTGCGTTCCGCAACGGGGACACCGGCCCGGTTCTGTCATGTAATTGTCCGTTGCATATCCTTTGCGCGCCACAACAAGGGTCCCGCAAGCATGGCAAAAGGTGTCCTCCCTGCCGCCTGAAAGGTTGCCGGTGTACACATGATAAAGCCCTGCGTCTTTTCCGATCTGCCAGGCAGCCTCTAAGGTGGCCCTGGGGGTAACGCCTCTGTCCGTCAGGGTATGGGCCGGATGGAACCTTGACAGGTGCCATGGAGTATCAGGCCCCAACTCCCCCACGATAAAGGCGGCCATGGCGGAAAGCTCGGAAGGATCGTCGTTGAGGCCCGGAATCACCAGGGTGGTCACCTCCACCATCACCCCTTTTTCCTTCAGCCGGACCAGATTTTTTTTCACCGGGTCCAGCCTTGCACCGCAGAACGTTTTGTAAAAGTGTTCCGAAAAGGCCTTGAGGTCTATATTGGCCGCATCCAGCACCGGGGAGACCAGGTCAACGAGATCCGGTCCCATGAAGCCGTTGGACACGAACACCGTATAAAGGCCCTTTTCCTTGGCCAGTCGTGCCGTATCCAGAGCCAGATCAATGTACACCGTGGGTTCGGTATAGGTAAATGAGAGACTGCGGCATCCCCGGGCCAGGGCCTGATTCACAATCTGCTCGGGGGTCATGGCCCGGCCGGGAATATTCCCGTCATTTTGGACCGGCCACTGGGCAATGTCCGCATTCTGGCAAAACCGGCAGGTCAGGTTGCAGCCCACCGTTGCAATGGAAAAGGAGGTGCTGCCCGGAAGCAGGTGAAACAACGGTTTTTTTTCAACAGGATCCACAGCAGCGGCCACCACCCGGTCATAGACCCGGGTCACCAGGGTGCCGTTTTCATTTTCCCGAACACCGCACCGGCCTTTGCCCCCCGGGACGATCCGGCAGAAATGGGCACAGGCCAGGCACTGGACAACACCGTCTTCCAGGGCCCGGGTCAGGCAGGAGGCCTTCATTTTTCCGCCCTCATCCCGGTGACAAGGCCCGTGGCGGGCTTGTACACTTTTCGCTTGCGGATCTTAAGGGCCAGAGGGCGGGTCCGGAACTTGGGCACCGGTTTGATCCGCATGCCGATAAAGGTTCCGCAATAGGACTTTTGCACCAGCTTAAAATTCTCAATGCCTGCGGCCCATTTCCCTGTGACAAAGGGCATCTGCAGAGTCGTCCGCCACTTCACCGGTACCCGGCCCAAAATGCCGTGCATCATCATCTTCAGTTCCCAAACCGAAAAAAAATGGGCGTGGGTGTAAAGGTTGGGGAAAAAAAAGCTTTTAAATCGCCGGGCCATATTCAGGGGGGCATACCGGTTGAGCACCCCGATCACCACCTGATCCTTGGCCACCCGGCAGGCCTCTTCAATGGCCTTGGCCGGGCGGTCGGTAAACTCCAGGCTGGTAAAGATCAGGGCCGTGTCAAAGGCGTTGTCGTCAAAGGGAAGATCCTCGGCAGATCCCCTGTGAAGATCGGCCCGCCCCCCTAAACGGACGGATGCCTTGTCCAGCATATAAGGGGAAGGATCAATGCCGGTAAGGCTCATGCCCGTGTCGATAAAAGAGGCCAGGCTGATACCCGTGCCGCAGCCGATATCCAGCAGGCGCCCGCCGTTTTCCGGGATCACCAGATCATGGATGAGTTTGATTTCAAGGTCAAGGGCGTACCGGGCCTTTGGCCGTTCAAACCAGGCATCATACCGCTCGGCATCCTTGAAATCAAACACATACCCCATATCAGCCGGCTGCCTCCAGTACCCTGGCCATCAGCCGCTCGGTCGCCACGACTGCAGGGCTGTCCTCGGGCAGGTCCATCAGGGACTTGCGCTCCATGTCAAATTCCAGCAGATTCTTGTCATCCGGCAGGGTGGCGACGATGGGAACCCCGATGCGTTCGACTTCGTCCAGAAACGCCTGACTCAATGTTTCCGGGGCGCGGTTGACGATCAGCCCCTTGTCTTTCACATCCAGTTTGAGGTCATCCAACATACCGTTGATCCGGCCCACGGCCCGAAGTCCTCTTAAGGCATAGTCCGTGACCAGCAGCAGCATGTCCACCTTTCCGGAGGTTCTGCGGCTCAAATGCTCCATGCCGGCCTCGTTGTCCACCAGCAGGTATTTATAATTTTTTTCCAGTTCATCGGCAAACCGGTTCAGGATATTGTTAACCATGCAATAGCAGCCCTGGCCCTCCTGGCGCCCCATGACCAGAAGGTCATAGCTCTTTTTTTCAATGAGTACCTGGTTCATGAGCATTTCAAGGTAAAGCACCTTGTCCATGCCCGAAGGCACCCCCTGGGGGTCTTTCATGAAATTTTCGCGGATATCGCCTACGGTTTTCTCAATATTCAGTCCCAGGGTTTCCCCCAGGTTGGAGTTGGGATCGGCGTCTATGGCCAGAAGAGGACCTGCATTCTGTTTGGCAAAATATCTTGTGACCAGCGCGGAAACGGTGGTTTTACCCACTCCGCCCTTGCCGGCCATGGCAATCACTTTACTCATATCTGCTCCAGGGTTACGGGTTAAAATTTTTCGTCCCATAACATAACGCAATAAATGAAAAAAGCAATTGATACTATCGAAAAAGGATGGGGCGCCTGTCGGGGCGTTTTACTTGTATTTTTTCTTGTACCAGTTCGAGTCCTTGTACAAGTCTTCCATGCAGTCCGGACAGATTCCGTGGGTAAAGGTAATTTGGGAGTGGTCCTCAATATAGGTATCCACCTGGTTCCAAAATCCTTTGTCATCACGGATCTTCTTGCACTTGGCGCAGATGGGAAGAAGGCCCCGGAGAATTTTAAGTTCAATATGGGTTTTAATACGGGCCAGCAATTCCGCAGAGTTAAAGGGTTTGGTCACATAGTCCACCCCGCCTGCATCAAAGCCTTTGACCACATCCTCGGAATCGGTTTTGGCGGTCAAAAAGATCACGGGGATATGCCGGGCTGCCACATCGTCCTTCAGGGTGCGGCAGACCTCGTACCCGTCCATCTCAGGCATCATGATATCCAAAAGGATCAGGTCCGGCTCATCTTTTCTCACAAAGTTCAGGGCCTGGCTGCCACTTTGGGCAAGCCCCACCTCATACCCATTATCAGAGAGCAGTTTACCAAGAAATTGCAGGTTCTGAGGTTTGTCATCAACGGCTAAAACCAGACTTTTAGAACTTTCCATGACCATGCTCCGAAAAATTCATTAACGATGTTTGAAAGACGGCTCGAATAAACGCGTGTTGTCAAAACAACATAGGGACAAATGGTCAAACTGGCAAGCTTTTTTAACCAAAATAGATACGGGGAGGCCGAGTCGGCATCCCCGTAGACAGCTAAACCGTTTCCGGCGTCTTCAGCTTCCTTGGCCGTCATAGGTCCCGGCCAGGGGATCTTTACCGCCCGGAAACATGGCGCCGAAAGGATCGGACAGGTCCAGGTCCCAAGCGGTGCAATAGTGCATCCCTTTTTTGCTGCCGGTCATCATCAAGGGCCTTGCCCGGGAAAGATCCAGGCTGCCGTCCGGGGTGAGACAATGATCGTCCACTTCCAGGCGGACCACCTTGCCCATGATCAGGGTGTACCCTTCCTCTCCTGTGTGGAATCCGGCAAGGCGGCACTCCATCCAGGCGTAGGCCCCATGGATTCCGGGGGCGCCGATCTCTTCGGACGCCTTGGGCCGAAGGCCTGCCAGCTCAAATTCGTCCGCTTCAGGCGGCGAAAACCGGGCCGTGGGAATGACTTTGTCAGTGAACGCCTGTCCCACAAGGTTGACGACAAATTCTTTTGTCTCCCGGATGTTGGACAGGGTGTCCCGCTTTTCTGCTGAAGCCAGGCAGATCAGGTCCAGGGGACGCAGCACAGGCATAATACAGGAGTAAGGGGCGATGTTACGGATGCCGTTGTCACTGACGGTGGAAATAAAAGCTACGGGAAGGGGCATGAACCCTTCCCTCATAAACGGTTTGAATATCATGGTGTCGTCCTCCATTGAGGGTCCGGTCCCAAAAGGACAGTAAGGGGATTGGTCCCGAGCCGGGTCAGTTCATTCACTTGGGCCGGGGTATTAAAACGCTTTGAGGCAACGGTGGAAACAAAGGCGGCCGGCCGGTATGCCCTTGACGCCAGGAACCGGTTATAAAGGACATGGAGCCAGGGTGTAGCTTTCCAGTCCAGGGGCGCATCCGGCGAAAGTCCTGCAAAGTTTTTAAAGGCGGCAAACTGCCAGTCAAAGGATAGGACCCGGGCCTCGCCGCCGCTGGAATCTTTGCGGATGATAATGCCGCCCAAATTTGAATAAGATTTCTCCTTTGTCTGCCAGGGACGGCCCCAGGGATAGGCCATGGTCACATACCCGTGCTTTCCAGGTGTGACATTCAGGGCCGTCATGATCAGATCGTCCTGACACCAGGCGGGAATCCCCAGGTAAAGATAGGACTGGCCCTGGGACAGGGGGAACTGATCCAGAATATAATTTGATATCAGATACCCGGTGGACACCCCGCAGCACAGATGATCGTGATACAGGGCCCCTGCCATAAGCCTGACAGGAATGCCGTCGGCCCACCCGTTGGCCAGGGTGACCAGGGAAAAGGCCTGTTTGCCGAAGATGGAGATAAACGGGGCAAAATCGGTTCCCGCCGCCACCCGGACGTTGACGGGGCCTGCAAGATCGATCCCTGCAGGGCCCATCCGGATCAGCACCATATCAAGGGTATCATCATTGGCCCGGCTGACAAACGCCGCCCAGGGCGCCTCCCCCCACCGCTCGTGGACCGGCATGAGGGAGCCTTTCCCCAAACTCACATGGGTAAGATTTGAAAAGGTATCCAGCAGCGGGGTGCAGGGGGAACCGTTCAAACCGGCCGTTGCCGCATTGGTCAGACAGGCGTCAACGGGATGGGGATCCAGGGCCTTTTGAGCTGCGGCCACAGCCTTTTGCCCCAATTCCTCCAAGTTGGGATTGCCCAAGGCCGGAATGGCGGACAGCACAAGGCAGCACAGTATACACAGCAATAATCGGTACATCATAAACTCCTCCTTTTTTTCAAACAGCTGTCCCAAAAGCTAAAAGGTGAATTGAACACCGGCCATGACGCAGGTACCTGCCATGGGATAGCCCTCTTTTTCCTCATAATCCTCGTCCAGGATATTTTCCGCACTGGCCACAAGGTCCATCGCCATCAACTTGTTTTCAAATATCTTGTACTTTCCGGAAAGGGTCACCAGGGTATAGGCGTCCAGCACCTTAAGGGTGGTTCCTGTGTAATGCTCCCGGTCATCCACCCGGGAGATATGAAGCCTTGAGGAAAAAGGCCCGGCAGGATTAAGGTCCAGTCCGGCATTGACCATGAAGTCGGGCAGATCCGGCAGCTGGTTGGACAATACATTGCCCGCATCCCAGGGGTCGCCGGCCTTATCCCCCTTCTGCCAGGTGACATTGCCCCAGAAGGATAGCCCTAAGGGCAGCGGGGCCCGAAAGCCTGCCTCCACTCCCTTGATTTTAACCTGGCCGATGTTGTAAAAAACCGACCCCACCCCGGCAACGGAGACCGAGGAGATATAATCTTTAACATCATAGTAATAGCCCCGGATAAAAAGGGTCAGGGCCTCCCCTACGGTCTGGTCCACACCCAGTTCGTACTGAAGGGCCCGTTCCGAGTTGAACGTGGTATTAAAGTAGTTGGAGGCATTGTTCAGATACCACCAGAAGTATTCCGGTGAGGTGGGATAGCGGTGGGCAATGCCGAACCGTGCGGTGATCCGGGTCTGCTCAAAAGGAGAATAAATCAGGGCCACCCGGGGATCGGTGTGGGTTTCGCTCAGGCTGGACACGGCGGCCGGCCAGGTGTACCCGAAGGCGTCCGGGGAAATGGAGTCGGCCCGAAACCATTCCTGGCGCAGGCCCAGTTCCAGGGATAGCTCAGGAATGAGCTGCCATGTATCCTGGAGATACAAGGCATCATACGCCATGATATCAGTCTGTCCTTGAAATCCGTTTCTGATAAAGGCCATGGGGACGATGGAGCCGTTGAAATAGGAGGTGTCAATATAGTTTACCCGCTGCTCTCCCCAGCCGTGATGGCGGGTCTCCCCGCCCAGCTCCACCAGATGGTCTCCCAAGGTGCGGGAATAAGAGGCCGATAAAAGCCAGTTGTCGTCTTCGGCATCTGTTTCCCGCTCATAGATCTTTTTGTCCCGGTTGGCTGCGTCATAATAGGTTTCCAGGCTCTCCTGGTTCCATAAACGCCCCAGGAGTTTAAACCGGCTTTTTTTGCTCTCATACCCCACCCATGCGGTCACATTGGTATTTGTGTCCTCGGTATAGGAGCCGTCGCCCCAGGCCTTTGCCCCGTTGATCAGCCGGGCGCCGATCCCGGGTCCCCGCAGCTCCTTTTCATCGGCCAGAGGGGAATTGGGATCGTAATAAGCGCTGTCCGGCCGGTTATAGACCGGATTGCCGTTTTCCGTTTCGGACAGATCGATCCCGGCCCCGGTCTCCCAGCCGCCGGGCAGTTCAAGGAAAAGCTTTGCCGTTCCCCTGTTCCGCTCCATAAAGTTGTTACGCAGGTATCCATCGGTCTCATAATGGCCGGCGGTGACATCCCACCCGATGACATTGGTCTGCCAGGCATGGGCCACGGAGGCATTCCGGGTGTCCAGACTTCCGGCCGTAAGCGTTACCAGTGTCTTGGGGATTTCGGAGGGTCTGCGGGTTTTCAGGTTGACCACCCCGCCCAGGGTATTGCCATACTTGGCCGGGCAGGCCCCTTTGAAAATCTCTACCGTATCCAGTGATTCGGCTGAAAACATGCCCCAGTCAATGGCGCCGTTTCCGTAGGAGCCGTCCCGGTTAATTGGGACTCCGTTCTGACGGATACTCAAGCGGGTCTCGTCAAAGCCCCGGATTCTTAAGGCGCCGGAACCTGTGCCTGACTGGCTGGTTCGCCGAATCTGGACACCGGCCTCCCCTTCCAGGGTATCAAGGATATTGCCCGAGGCAGAAGGCTCCTGAATCTTTACACTGTCAATCACAAGGGTTTGAGCATTGACCGCCTCGTCGGATACCACCATAGGTTCAAGTTCCGTTGTGGGTTGTTCGGCTTGGGATTCGGCAAGGGCCGGCAACGTCTGGAAAAAGACTAAAAACAATAAAAGGGAAAAAACAATATGAGTTGCAACGCGCATCTTTGGGTCTCCTCAAATAGTGTCAATGGTATTCGGAAGACCTGACCGGCCCAAAAAGCAAAAGGCCGCCGAGGCATCTGTCCGTTATCGTGACAGAAAGACCTTCGTGGCCTTGGGTAAGATTGGGTTAAGTATTGCCCGGTCTTTTCGACGGCTAAGGGACACCGTCCAATCAAAGAATCAGGTCAGAAAATGATGAATCAGCATCAGCTCCGCATCCTGCATCACTTCAAATTCATGATCATGAATCGCTTTGAATCTAATGGAGGATCCGGGACCAAGTTCCGTGGTTTCTCCCAGGACCGTCACTCTAACCCGCCCTGACACAACAAAACAGACTTCTGCCGTGTTCTCATGCAGATCCGGCTCGGAAACTGTCCGGCTCCCGGCAGGGGCCTTAAGATAGTAAGCTTCAAAACCGGAAAAGGCGGTCTTGAATCCTTGAAACCCGTCCTGGTCAAAAAGGGTCGGACTGCCGGACTCGGTGGCGCAGGTTTCCGCCATTTGGATCAGCTGGCTTGCCGTAAGCTGGAAAACGCGTCCGATGGCGCCGAGGGTCTCTACCGTGGGATTGCCCTTGCCCGACTCCAGTTTGACAATGGTTGCCCGGGTGATACCAGCCTTTTGTGCGAGTGCTTCAGCAGTCATCCCACGCTTCATGCGGAGGTTCCGGACAATGGAAAAATCAAAGCGATTCAATTCAGTCATAGCGGTGTGTGTAAACTATACAAGTCTTTGTGTCAAATATATTTTTCAAACCACATTTTCATGCAGCCCATCTGCATGGCACCCACCATCTTTACTTTACCCTTTAAAAAAGATAAAAGCATGGGGACCATCAATGCGAAACTAAAACAGATACCCTAGCATGCCCAAAGAATAAAACACCAACCTGATCGGCGGCAACACCCTTGCCATTATCAATAAATTCATGATCTTCAACCGGCTGACACCCGCAGAGCTTTCACGGGTGCTGGCCATGGATGGGGCCGAAACCGGTTCAAACAAAGTGGCCCGTATCCAGAAATTTGGCAAAGGGGAAACCGTCATCAACGAGGGGGACTTTGGCAGCTGCTCTTTCTGGGTCATCAAAGGGCTTTTTGATGTCATTCAGAACGGCATTCACATCGCCAGCCTCAGTACGCCGGGGGAGGTTTTCGGAGAAATGAGCATATTTGAAAAAATCCCCAGGGTGGCCACGGTCCGGGCGGTGACCGAGGGCATCTGCCTGTGCCTTGATATGTCCGTGCTGGATCTTCTTGGAGATCCGCGCATTGAAGAGGTGATCCGGAAGGAATTTGCCGGCATCATGCTGGCCCGTCTGGAAGACACCCAGCAGTGGCTTGAAGCCGAGCGCCGGCGAATTGATGAAAAATATGCCGCCCTTCTGGCCTCGAAAAAACGGCTCCAGGACCGGTTAATACACAAGGGTTGATTCCACCTGATTATGATACGAAATCCTGATAAAGGTTTAAACCACACGCGGATGATCCGGCGTCCTCCCCTGCCCTTTTTGGCTGTAAAAACAGGAGCGGACAAAACCTATGCGGTCCGCAGGCACTTCCATGACACCCTTTCCATCGGTTTTGTGGAAAAAGGATCTTCGATTATCCGCTGCCACCCCCTTGAGTTCAGCCTGGGCGAGGGGGATGTTATCCTGATCCCTCCTTTGACCATCCATCTTTGCCAGCCACGGGATCCTATGCGATTCAGATTCAGGATGATCTATGTCTGCCCCAAGTGGCTTGAAAAAAGTCTGGGCACGGATTCCGCCCGGCTCGCTCCTCAAACGGCATCTTTGTCCCGGGCAGACCGAAAAGACGCAGCCGCCTTTTTCACAGCAGTCCAGGACAAGGCGGACCGTCTCCTGGATGAAACCCATGCCATATTCTTTCTTGACCATATTTTAAACACGGTGTTCTGCCGGGATGATGCCCCAACCGGCCATGACGCAAAAAAGGCTATACTCCCCGCCCCCGGGCGAATGGACAAGGTCAAGCGTTTTCTTGACGATCACTTTGACCGGGATATCCAGTTAGATGACCTGGCTGACATCGCAGGCACCAGCAAGTATGCCGTCTTAAGACAGTTCAAACATCAATGGCAGATCACCCCCCATGCGTATGTGATCAACCGAAGGATTCTTGCGGCGAAAACCCAGCTCAAGGCGGGACATTCTGTGGCCGACACCGCAGCAGCCTGCGGATTTTTTGACCAGAGCCACTTCATCAAGACCTTTAAAAACTTTACCGGCATCCGCCCGGCGGACTTTGCCGGCTGATTTCAAGGCAGACCGCATCAAACCGCCCGTAGGCTTTCCTGCAATTTTTTACAATCCCTCCCGTATGCCCCGGTGTATCCTGAACCATTTTCTAACTGAAAAGACAAGGAGACACCCCATGAAAGTTGTCATGATATTGAATTCAGACCTGGGACCGGGGCTGGCTGCAAATACCGCTGCCGTGCTGGGGATCAGTCTTGGGAACAGTGATCCGTCCATCATCGGCCCGGATCTGTATGACCGCACCCGGACCCTGCATCCGGGGATTACACAGCAAAACGTTCCCGTGCTGACGGCTGGCACCCAGGCCATGAAAACCATCTTCAACCGCGGAAGACAGACAAAAGCCCTTGAAATCATCGGGTTCAACACCATTGCCCATCAAAGCCGGGATTACGATACCTATGCTGAAAAACTGGCCCGGGCCGAAACCTGTGAACTGGAATTTTCAGGCCTGTGCATCAAAGGAGAAGAGTCAGCGGTCAACACTCTGACAGGCAGCCTGAAACTCTATGGCAGATAGGATAAAAAGAAGGGAAGCCGTTCCCCCGGCAGCAGAACAGCCGGGGGAACGTTGAATCTAATGGCCGCCGCAGCCGCCGGAACAGTTGGAGCCGCAATCCTGGGCATCAGTGCCGCAGCCGCAGCCGCAGTCATGGGCGGGCGGGGTCAGGCCGGTTTCGGCAATTGTGATGTCAAAAACCAGGGTTTTGCCGGCCAGAAAATGGTTGACGTCCATCTTCACCGATTCCTCTGCAATCTCGGCGACCCGGGCGGGAACGGGGTTGCCGTTGGGGTCCTGGAGCTGAACTTCAAGGCCCACGTCCAGGGGGAGGTCCTCGGGGATATGCATCCTCGGGATATCCACAAAGGCGTCTTCGTTTCTTGGGCCGTATCCTTCTTCAGGGGGAATGGTAACGGTCTTGGATTCCCCTTTTTTCATTCCCACAACAGCCTGATCAAACCCCTTGATGAGCATGCCGGCGCCCACGGTGAAAGTCAGCGGCTCACGCCCCTCTGAGGAATCGAAAACATCCCCGTTTTCCAGTTTCCCTTTGTAGTCGACTGCGATGGTGTCCCCTGATTGAATTGTTTCCGTCATTAAAGATGTCCTTCCAGGCCGCTTTGGAAAGTGGGCCTGTTCGCCACAATTTTTTTCTTAAAAATTGCGGCCATTCAAAAGTCTCCCTTTAAAAGGGTGTAAAAATTAGCACCAGGGTAAGATCAATTCCCCGGTTTGTCCAATTTATTCTTTATTTTGACCCGGTTTCCGGCCTATACTCAAACCGATATTATCGGTCCTGTGCTATTTACATGCGAACGTGCAAAAACAACGGAGAGACGAAATGGAACTTGTAAAAATCATCATTGCAATTTTGCTTCCACCCTTAGGGGTTTTCCTCCAGGTGGGCTTAGGCAAACACTTCTGGCTCAACATCCTTTTGACCCTTCTTGGGTACATTCCAGGCATTGTCCACGCCATCTGGGTGATCGCGAAAAATAAATAGATCCCTTAAGCCCCGTATACCATCACCCGGTTCCGGCCTGAAGCCTTTGCCTCGTAGAGCATGGCATCGGCGCGGGCCAGAAGGGATTCTTTCTCCATATCCGCTGTGGGAATGATCTCGGCCACCCCGAGGCTCACTGTGGTCCGGATGGTATGGGATTCAAAATTCAAAGTGATTTTGGCCATGGCGGCCCGAAAATTTTCCGCCCTGTGCCGGGCCATGCCCGGCCGCACCCCGGAAAGCAGGGCCACGAACTCCTCTCCCCCGTAACGGGCCACAATATCGTTCTGCCGGCGGAAGGTCCTGGACAGATGATGGGCAATGGTCCGCAGGTATTCGTCCCCGGCCAGATGGCCGTGGGCGTCGTTGACCCGTTTGAAAAAATCAATATCACAGATGACCAGGGCCAGATGCTCCCGGTTTCTTGCGGCATTCTGCCAGGCCACCTCAAAGGCGGTTTCAAAATACCGGCGGTTGTATAACCCCGTCAGCCCGTCCATATTGGATATTCTTTCCAGATCCCTGGCCTGCTGCTTTAAAAGCGCCTCATTGTCCAGAGCCATTTGGTACTCGGCATTCGCCCTGGCAGACAAAAAAGCGGTAAATCCCGAGAACAGGGCAAAGAGAATCACGACATGCCAATAGCCGCCAAGATACAGCATATAAAGGATTCCAGGGCCCAGGATCAAAAAATTATAGGCCAGAGCCAGGGGCAGGAACGGGGCATAGGAGGAACAGGCCCCGGAACACAGCCCAATGGTGGAAATCACCATGAGCACCCGCATATCCGCCGCCTCCGGCATGCCCATGAATTTTGCAAGCCCGATGCCCCAGACCAGGGCGCTCAGGCAGATCTCCATGAAAAAAAAATCCAGGCTCAGGTCGGCGAACCGGTATGGGATGCGGGAAACCACCAGGGAATGAACCAGGCGAAAGAGACAGATCCCCCCCAGAATCAACATGAACTGGATGGAAAATTCCGGCTGGCGCTGGGCATATCCGCTGCCGTATAAAAGAACCGTCAAAAGGACAGGATAGGCAATGATCCCGGGATATGCCCGTTTTTTCAGATCATCCGCCACCCGCTGAGATATGCGCTGTTTCAGCAATGCCACTTACGCCTCCCAAAATCTGCCCTATGAACTGTCCTGAACTTGTATCATAGCACAAAAAGGCCGGAAAAGTGATGACACTTTTCCGGCCTTTTAAAAATTGGGACGTTCCTGCCGGCGGGCCGGCAGGAAAACCAATTCTCCGATCAGGACTCCTGCATAAAAGGATACTCAAAGGAGGTGGGGGCGACAAACGTCTCCTTGATGGTCCGGGCGGAGGTCCAGCGAATCAGGTTCAAAGCGGAACCTGCCTTGTCGTTGGTCCCGCTTTTCCGGCCGCCGCCAAAGGGCTGCTGGCCGACCACGGAGCCCGTGCATTTGTCGTTGATGTAAAAGTTGCCGGCCGTATGGGTCAGACGGGCCATGAGCTGGTTGACCACGCCCCGGTCTCTGGCGAAAATAGCGCCGGTCAAAGCATAGGTGGAGGTCGTGTCCAGGGCGTCCAGGGCCGCGTCCAGATCCGCATCCTCATAGACGTACACGGAAAGCACAGGGCCAAAGATTTCTTCGGCCATACTCTCGTAATCCGGGGTCTTGGCAAGGATCACTGTGGGATCGACAAACCAGCCTTTGGACTTGTCCCGTTTGCCGCCGATGATGATTTCTGCATCGGAAGAGCTTTCAGCGCGGGTCAGGTAGCCGTCGATATTGTCAAAGGATTTCTCATCGATCACGGCATTGACGAAGTTGGTGAAATCGGTCACCGTGCCCACTTTAATTTTTGCGACCTCAGCGGTCAGTTTCTGCTCAAACTCCGCCCACAGGGATTTGGGGGCATAGAGTCTTGAGCAGGCTGAGCATTTCTGACCCTGGTACTCAAAGGCGCCGCGGACGGCTGCAGTAACAGCCGCATCCACATCTGCGCTGGGGTGCAGGAAGATGTAGTCCTTGCCACCGGTTTCGCCCACAATCCTGGGATAGGATTTATACATGTCAATGTTCTGGGCGGTCTGCTGCCAAAGCGTCTGGAACACGGCGGTGGAGCCTGTAAAATGGATGCCGGCCAGTTCCTCGTGGTTCATCAGCACGCCGCCGATGGTGGAGCCGCTGCCCGGAATAAAGTTGATGACGCCGTCAGGCAGCCCTGCTTCCCTGAAGATCTCCATGACAAAATAGTTGGACAAAACCGAAGTTGTGGAGGGTTTCCAGACCACGGTGTTGCCCATCATGGCGGGGGAAGACGGCAGGTTACCGGCTATGGCGGTGAAGTTAAACGGCGTCAGGGCAAAGACAAAGCCTTCAAGGGCCCGGTACTCCACGCGGTTCCACATGCCCTTATCGGAGCTGGGCTGGCCTGAGTAGACCTCTTCCATGTACTTGACGTTGAACCGCAGAAAATCAACCAGCTCGCAGGTGGAGTCGATCTCGGCCTGGAAGGCGTTTTTGGACTGGCCCAGCATGGTGGCGGCGTTGATCTTGTGGGTGTATTTGGCGGAGATCAGCTCTGCGGCCTTCAAAAAGATGGAGGCCCGCTCCTGCCAGGGCATGGCTTCCCAGTCCGCCTTGGCGGCCAGGGCGGCGTCCACGGCGGCCCGGATCTCTTTTTCCCCTGCCATGTGGCATTTGGCCAGGACATGGCCGTGATCATGGGGGCTTGTCACCTCCTGGATATTGCCGGTGAATACGGGCTTTCCGCCGATGATTACGGGGATCTCGACAACTTCGGCCAGCTGGCGGTCCAGCTCCGCCTTAAGAGCAGCCCGCTCGGGGCTTCCCGGGGCAAAGCCTTTGATCGGCTCATTATAGGGATTGGGGATAACAGGTATATGGTTACTCATGGTCTTACCTCTTGTGCTGTTTTCTTAAATGTTGAATTCAATACCCTGGGCCAGTGGAAGTTCCGTGCCCCAGTTGATGGTGTTGGTCTGGCGGCGCATGTAAACTTTCCAGGCGTCGGATCCGGACTCACGGCCACCGCCGGTTTCTTTCTCGCCGCCGAAGGCCCCTCCGATCTCTGCGCCGGAGGTGCCGATGTTGACATTGGCTATGCCGCAGTCAGAGCCCTTGTGGGAGAGGAACTGCTCCTGGTACATCATGGAACGGGTAAATACTGCGGAAGACAGGCCCTGGGGAACGCCGTTATGCAGGGCAATGGCCTCTTCGAACTCATCGTACTCAATGATGTAGAGAATGGGGGCAAAAGTCTCATCCTGAACAATGGCGTACTCGTTTTTGGCCTCAACAATGGCCGGCAGGACATAATGGCCGCCCTCGCAGCCTTCCACTGTCGTGCGGCCGCCGCCGTAAAGGATTGTGCCGCCCTCTGCCTTGGCCTTTTCCAAGGCGTTTTCCATATCTTTTACCGCGCCCTCGCCGATGAGCGGTCCCATGAGGGTACCCTCTTCCAGAGGGTTGCCCACCTTGACCTGCTTGTAGGCGGCGGTCAGGGCGTTGACAAATGCTTCCTTTATCGATTTTTGAATAATAATTCTTCTGGTGGAGGTGCAACGCTGGCCGGCTGTGCCGACAGCACCGAACAAGGTGGCCCGGATGGCCATGTCCATGTCGGCGTCTTCAGTGACGATGATGGCGTTATTCCCGCCCAGCTCAAGCAGGCTGCGGCCCAGGCGCTCGCCCACAGTACGGCCCACATGGCGGCCCATGCGGGTGGAGCCGGTGGCGGAGATCAGCGGGATACGCTTGTCTTCCAGCATGGGGTTGCCCACCTCGTCCCGGTTGCCGATAACCATGTTGAAAATGCCCGGTACATTGTACTTGTCAACGATGGGGGCGATGATATTCATGATACCGACGGCGGTCAGCGGGGTCTTGGAGCTGGGCTTGAACAGGATGGCATCGCCGCAGACGGCAGCCAGAAGGGAGTTCCAGGACCAGACCGCCACAGGGAAGTTAAAGGCGGTGATAACCCCGACGATTCCTAAAGGGTGCCACTGCTCGTACATTCTGTGGCTGGGACGCTCGGAGTGCATGGTCAGGCCGTAGAGCTGGCGGCTCAGTCCCACTGCAAAGTCAGCGATATCGATCATTTCCTGAACTTCGCCCTGGCCCTCGGCAATGATTTTGCCGGCCTCAAGGGAAACCAGATAGCCCAAGGCTTCCTTCTTCTCTCTTAAGGCATCCCCGATTTCCCGGACCATCTCGCCCCGCTGGGGAGCGGGCATCATTCTAAAGGTTTTAAAGGCTTCTTCGGCTCCGGCCACAAGCTTTTCATACTCGTCCCGGTTGGCGGTTTTCACTTTGGCAATGGGCTTGCCGTCAATGGGGGAATAGCTTGTCAGTTCAGGGCCGGAGGTCTCAATCCAGCCGTTGGTGCCGCCGCAGGAGGCGCCATAGTTCACCTCTTTGATCCCGAGGCTCTCAAGCATTGAAGCGGTTTTATTGTCCATGATTTATCTCCTTTTATTGTTAATTTTTAAGTGTATTTATTTACGCTTGTATTATAAACCGCTGTAGGCTAAAGTAAAATTCATAATATTTATAATAAATATGAATGAGATTCATAACACCCAATGGACCTGTATCATTTAAGAACCTTTTTCACCCTGGCCAAGGTTAGAAACTTTACCCAGGCCGCCCAGATGCTCTTTGTCACCCAGTCCGCCGTCAGCCATTCGGTGAAAAAACTTGAGGCGTCCATTGATACCCCCCTGCTCCTGCGCCAGGGCAAAACCCTGACCCTGACACCGGCCGGCCACACCCTTTACAGGTCCTGTGAAAAGATCTTTTACGAGATCGAAAAGGCCGATCAGGACATGGCCCGGCACAGGAAAGAGGCCCGCTTTTCCATCCGCGTCGGCAGCCAGGTGGAATTCGGCACCAGCATCCTGATCAACCACATCAGGGAATTTTTGGATGCCCATCCGGAGATCCATCTGGACTTTTATTTTTCCCACAGCCTTCAGTCCCCCCTGGAACGGGATGAGGTGGATCTGGTCATTGACTGTGTCCCTCACAACCTTCCCAACGTGGAGCAGATCTTTCTCTTCCAGGAGCAGTATGTCACCATTGCCTCTCCCGTATTCATCCGCAGCCACAGAATCCAGACCCTGGACGATCTTGAACGGGTCAACATCCTGTCCAATGACAAGGACCTTGCCTGGTGGAAAAACTTCATTACGGCGATCCCGGAAGAAAAACAGGCCTGTTTGAAAAAGGTGGTGGTGATCAATCATGTCAGAGGACTTATCAACGGGGCTGCAGCAGGACTGGGGGTCGGCTTTGTTCCCAAATACACTGTGATAAAAGAACTCTGCGATCAGACCCTGGTGGATCCCTTTCCGGATATCAAACCCGGAGCGGACCATTTTAATATTTATATCAAAAAAGATAAGCTGGCCTTTGAAAAAAACAAGGCCCTGATCAATTACCTGACCCGGCTCAACCCTGAAGAGTTCGGTGTGGACGAATAAGATATTATGTACAGATTTGACGACATCAATACCATCACCCCCGGCGGCACCCCTTTGCTGGACATTGTCACCGCCTATATCCGGGAAAAGAATCTGAACTTCATCGTGGCCGAGGGCAAGCGCTGCAACCGCAGGAAAAAGGATCTGGCCCCGGAGGAACTGGAAGCTTTTATGTCAGGATTTTGTGCCTGCGGGTTTTCAAAAGTATCCTGCCCTAACCTGCGCCCCTCCCCCCCTTTTCTGGCTGCAGAGCTGGACGAGGCCGCCGGCACGGCAAAACTTGCCTTTCTCATTGACCTGACCGAGGAAGCGCAGGAGGGCACGGCCAGCAAATTCTACTCCAAGATCCTGGGGGCCCTGTCCAGCCAGTTCTTTGCCGCCACCCCCCAAATTTCCCGCCTCTTTTTCCCCTTTGACCTGGAGGATACGGCGGCCGGCAAAGGCCTTTCAGTGGAACCTGGAAAAAACGGGGCCTGGATTATCAAAGGATAAAGGAACTTCATATGTCACGTCTCATCAGGCGAATACTGCCGGTCTTGCTGCTTTTGCCCGTCTTGTTTGTCCATGCCGCCTTTTGCGCCGACATTTTTCCCCTGGAGCCGCCGGATACCACAAGTCCCAGGGCGGCCCTGAACAGCTTTCTTCATTACACCGACGAACTTTATGCCGCTGCGGTGGCCGATGAGATCGAAGGAAAAGCGGGACGGGAGTTTATGCAGAGGGCCATCCGCTGTTTTGACCTGAACCAGGTCCCCCCCACCCTGAGAAAGGATGTCAGCCGGGAAAGCGTTCTCATGCTCAGAGAGATCCTGGACCGTATTGAAATCCCGGAACTAAAGGACATACCCGATAAAACCGAAGCTGAGCGGCAAAATATTCGAAGGTGGCGGATTCCCCATACGGAAATTACCATTGCCAGGGTCTCCGAGGGTCCTCGCATGGACGAATATCTTTTCACTCCTGAAACCGTTAGGGATCTTCCGGGGTTTTATGAGGAGGTCCGGGACCTTGCCTACAGGAAAACCTATGGAGGAAATAATACCGGATTCTATGAGCAGTACATCTACTCCTCCGGATGGATGATCTCCCAGGGTTTTTTGCAAGTGCTGCCGGAGTGGATGCTCGAAGGAGTCCACGGTCAGGCGGTCTGGCAATGGGCCGCCCTTATTCTCGTCCTCGGTCTTGCCCTGCTCATCGTGGGAATCCTGGGCAAATGGCATATGGGGCGCAGAAAAAAAATCGCCGGGCAGACCTGGCGGATAGACCGCCTCATATTTCCCTGTTCCGCCATGTTCCTGTGCGTTGGGCTGGGCTATATCGCCGATGACCAGATCAACATCACCGGGGATATTATCCGTTACCTGACCATGGGGCTCGGCATTCTTTTTTCTGTTTTTTCAGCCCTGGCCATTGTCATTGCCGGGGACATCGTCATGCACGGGATTATCAGTTCCGCCAGAATTAAGGAGGAGGCCCTTGATGCAGATGTCATCAAGCTTGTCTGCCGCCTGATCACCTTCGCCCTCGTCTTTTTGCTTCTGTATAAGGTGGGCACCCATTTCGGAATCCCGGTCACCGCGATCTTCGCATCCGCAGGTATCGCCGGCGTAGCTGTGGCCCTTGCCGCAAGAGAGACCCTGGCCAACTTTTTCGGAGGGATTTCCATTTTCCTTGACCGTCCCTTCAAGGCCGGAGATTACATTGTTCTCAGCAGCGGGGAACGGGGACAGGTCAAGGCGGTAGGCATGCGAAGCACACGGCTGGTGACCCGGGATGATGCCATGATCACCATCCCGAACTCGTTAATCACCAATGGAAAGGTCGTCAACCAGAGCATGCCCCATCCCTCATTTAGGATACGCATTAAAATCGGGATCGCTTATGGCACAGACATCAACAAAGTCGAGGCCATCCTCATGGAATTGGCCGCAGCCAATGACTTGGTTATCCCTGACCCTGAACCCCGGGTCCGGTTCAGGGCCTTTGGAGATTCAGCCCTGGAGTTTGAACTGCTCTGCTGGGCCGCAGATCCCGAAGACAGGGGGAAACTCACTCACCAGCTGAACCGGGCCATCTACCTGAGATTCGGTGAAGAAAAAATCGAAATTCCCTTTCCCCAAAGGGATGTTCATCTTCATACATCCTAAGACGCGTTCAAAAACAGGCGGGAAATCAGGGCGTAACCGTCCCGGCCCATTCGGCCTTTACCATGGCCGCAAGGGCCTGGTTCCGGTCCCCCGTAATCACCGTTCCCTCCCAGTCCGGCTCGTCCAATACCTTCTGCATGAGAAGGCCGTCCGTACCGAACCAGCAGGGCAGCACCCCGCCAAAGAAGTATCCCTCGGACCGCAAGGTTTCAGCCGTATGCCCCACCCCCGGCTGCCCGGTGTTGAGCCAGACCTGGATCACCCGGATGCCCTGATCTAAAAGACGGCCCTCCTCAGTCTTTATCCGGGTTTCAAAATCCTGTCCGGCATCGGATACGGCCACCCGGGCCACGGAGGCAAAGTCAAAGGTCTGTATATTGATGGCACTGTCCGGCCTTTCAGGTTCTCCTTGCGCCGCCTCAAACTCCCGCGTCACAGAAAAGCCGCTGTAGCAAAACCCAACCTGCTCCTGATACGCTTTGGGAACATACACCGTGTGGGACATAGGTTTGATGGGCAAAAAATCCAGCAGCGTGGAGACCCGGCCACCGGCACTGGCCTCTTTTGTATAGGCTTCGGCAGGCATAAGATTGACCTCCATGGCGCAGGAAACAAGGCCCTGGCCTGTCAGCATCTTCTGGGAAAAAGGATGGTTGCACACCGGCTCCCCAAAGACAAGATCCACCTCGGAACTGTTTTTCCCCATATCAATGCCATGACGGAACATCTGGGTGAATATCCCCTGCCCCCCGCGGTAAAGCTTGTGAACCACACCGGCACCGCTTTCAAAAATTCGGGGATTGGGCGCCGAATTGAACAGGGCGTTGTGGCCCACAATGGCCCCAGAGGAGATCCGGGCAACCGACGAAATCACGCGGCCCTCCTGATTTTCCTTTATCAAGAGATCCGGTTCCACATAGGTGCGGACAGGATACCCTTCCCCGTATACGGACTTAAATAATTGGGTCACACCGGAAGCGTCTTCGGGGCGAAACCGGTCTATCGTCCACTCCTGGCCTTCTTCTACAGCCAAAGCAGCCAAAGCGTCATCTGTCATGATACTCCTCTTTATTGTTTTGTAATCCGGATCTGGCCCAGCCTCAGCAGCAGGCGGCCGGCCACTTCCCTGCGGTATGGGGCGGTGGCCCGGACATCTGAAATG
This sequence comes from uncultured Desulfobacter sp., assembly GCA_963677255.2. Classification (GTDB taxonomy): domain Bacteria; phylum Desulfobacterota; class Desulfobacteria; order Desulfobacterales; family Desulfobacteraceae; genus Desulfobacter. Next base: position 104,407 of record CAXXER010000001.1, read on the forward strand.
GGACAGACCGCATCCCGGACCAGTTTGCCGGCTCCGGCAAGGGTTTCGGGGCAAAGGACTTTTCCCAGAAGAAAGTCTTCCGTGTCAGGGCTTTGGATAATGGTTGGGCCCACACTGCCCCAGGCCAGGCGCACCCGGGAAAAAATACCGCTGTCATCCAGGCTGAAAAGCGCAGCCAGGCTGACCATGGAAATAGACAGGGCCGTTCGCTGCCCCACCTTTTCAAACCAGTGAACAGTTCCAGAATCCGGTTTGGCAAACCCGACCTGCCAAAGAATTTCCCTCGGATCGGCAGCGGTCTGCCCCGGGCCCGTAATAAAATCGGCCAGGGCCAGTCGTCTCATCCCGGCAGGTCCTGCCAGATCCACAAAGGCATCCAGGACATAGAGCGGCGGCAGGGTATCCCCGGCAGGGGAGGCGGTCATGATATTACCGCCGATGGTCCCCATGGTCCGTATCTGTGGGGAGCCCAGTACCGAAATGGCTTGCTCCAGGACAGGGGCATGGGTGTGGATAAGCGGATGATTTTTAATCCGCGACAGTGCGGCCCCGGCCCGGATAAATACATGCCGATCATCCGCCTCAATCTCCTGCATCCCCTCCACCTGTTCCAGGCTGATGAGGGTGCAAGGCCTGTTGTCGCCATGGCGCATCCGGACCAGCAAATCCGTACCACCGGCGAAAATTGCCGGGGTCTCCGTGTCGGATAAAAGAGTCAGGGCATCGTCCAAAGTCCTTGGAAAAAGCACATCAGCCATGCTGCTCCCCCTTGTCTTTCATGATCCGGGCCGCCTCAAGGCCGGCGTCAACAATTTTCTGGTATCCGGTGCACCGGCACAGATTCCCGGAAACCGCCTCCCGAATACCATCTTCTTCCGGATTCCCATGAGATTCAAGATAGGTGGACAGGCTCATCACCATGCCCGGGGTGCAAAAGCCGCACTGCACGGCCCCGGCATTCACAAACGCTTCCTGTACCGGGTGAAGGTCATTTGGCCCCGTAGACAATCCCTCAATGGTGACGATATTCCGGCCCTGGACCTGGGCCGCCAGCATGAGGCAGGCAAGACGCGTTTCCCCGTCCACCCGAATGGTGCAGGCGCCGCACTCACCGGTACCGCAGCCCTCCTTTGTGCCGGTGAGCCCTAAGTCTTCTCTTAGAAGATCTATCAGACGCCTGTCCTTTGGCGTTTCCACGGACACAGGAGATCCGTTCAAGTTAAATGTCAGTTTCATAAGGTGTCTCCCAAAAGATCCAGCATCCGGACCCGGGTCAGCGGCCATTTTTTTGGCCTTTGGTTGCAGGCATCGGCCACGGCATTGGCAATACAGGCCAGGGGGGCGTCAATCCCCACCTCCCCCACGCCCTTCATGCCAAAGGGGCCTTCCTCTTCCCGGACGGGCACCGAAATCAGGTCCATGGGGGGCAGATCCTGGGCGCCGGGGATGATATAGGTGGACAGATCTTTTGTGACGGTTTCTCCATTCTTTGTGATAAATTCTTCAAAAAGGCCGTACCCCAGGCCCTGGGCAATGGCCCCGTGCATCTGCTGCGCAAAAAGATCCGGATTGATCAGCCGGCCGCAGTCCGTGGCCGCAAGATAGCGGTCCACCCGGATGCCGCCGGTGAGGGTGTCCACCGTCACCCGGGCAAGATGCACGGTATATGAAAAAATGGTGTGGGGAATGCCGTGCATCTGAAGGGCCTTGTCATTTGTTACCCGGTCCCTTGCCACAGGAGCCCGGTACCGGCTCACTGCCGTCCGTTCCGAAGCGTTCATCAACCCGGCCAGAAGCGACAGGGGATAGTCCTTACCCGAAGCCGTGTGCCGCAGCCCTCCCGGCACCAGGACAAATGTCTTAGGGTCCAGAACCATAAGGCTGTCCGCCGCCCGCCTGATGATCCGTTCTTTCAATTGGGAGGCGGCATCGGTCAGGGCATGGGCAAAGGTAAAGGTGGACCGGCTGGCCGAAGACGACCCGCAGGGCAGGGTCTGGTCCGTGTCCGGCAGGACCAGTTCCAGGCCGTCGGCCCCCTGGTTGAGCAGGTTCCCTGCGATCTGCATGAAGGTGGCCCCGTTGCCCTGGCCCATGTCCGAAACTCCGCAATAGACTTTAAACCGGCCCTCCCGGGTCAGTTCCAGCTTGGCATGGGCCACATCCGGCACCACAGGACCATATCCCATCCCGTGCATGGCACAGGCCATACCCACGCCTCTTAAGGTGTGTGAGGGCGCCTGATTTTTCCAATCCCGGGCGTCCAGCCACAGGGGATGACTCCCCACGGCCTCAAGGCAGCTGCGAATCCCTGCGGAATGGATCAGGGTGGTTCCGGCCGGGGCTTTCATGCCCCTGGCCAGGCAATTTTTCAGCCGAATATCAAGGGGGGACATGGACAGTTTTTCCGCCACCAGGTCCACCACCTGCTCCATAGCTGAGGCGACCTGGGGGACACCGAATCCCCTGAAGGCTCCTGCGACGGGATTGTTGGTATAGAGGGCCCGGCCCGTGACATGGGTATGGGGGATGGCGTAGGGGCCGCCTGCGTGTTCAAGGCCTAAGGCCAGGACCACACCGCCTAAATGATCATAGGGACCGGTATCAAAATCTGCCTTTGCCTCCAGGGCCTGGAAGGTGCCGTCCCTTTTGGCGCCAAGGCGGAAAAAGAGCTTGGCGCCGTGGCGTTTGGGACTGGCCAAAAAGCTCTCCTCACGATCCCAGACCATGCTCACCGCACGTCCGGGACAGGCCAGGGCGGCCAGGCCCAAAAGGGACTGAACCGTAATCCCGTCCTTACCGCCGAAGCCGCCGCCAAGAAACGGGGCAATCACACAGACCTGCTCCGTAGAAAGCCCTAAGGCCTGGGCCGTCTCATGCCGGTCCCGGAACGGGGTCTGGGTGGACGCGGTAATGGTCAGCCTTTCCTTTTTAAACAGGGCCCTGCCGCATTCGGTCTCAAGGCAGACATGCTCCTGGACCGGCACCTCAAGGCAGATCTCAGCCTCTACCTCACATCCTGCAAACCCGTCCAGCCCCTCTCCCGTGGTCAGGGTGCCGGAAAGCAGAATATTGCCCGTTTCATGGTCCGAGTGGATCAGGGGGGCATCTTGGGCCAGGGCGTCGTCAACATTGAAAATTCCGGGCAGGGTTTCAGCCTCAATACGGATAAGACCCAGGGCGGAGGACAATACCGCCTTATCCTCGGCCACCACAAGGGCCACCGCATCCCCGCAATGGCGGATGCAGTCGTCAACCAGGACCGGCTGATCCTGACGCACCACCCCCTGGCGGTTGGAGCCTTTTACATCCTTGTGGGTGAGGACGGCAGTCACCCCGGGCAGGGCCCGGGCCTCGTCCGTATGGATGCGGACCAATCTTGCATGGGGGATGCCGGCCCGCTTCACCCCGGCCCAAAGGTCATCTTTTACGGGGTGATCAATGGTAAATTTCTCCTGCCCCATGACCTTGCTCATTGCATCAGGCCGCGGAGTGGGAATTCCGATTTCAGGTGGAGCACTGGGTTTCATGTTTACCCTTTAAACTTTTTAGGTTTCACCGGGAAGCTCCCGGCATAGAAGCGCTGACTGCCGGAGAATATACCGGAGCACAAAAATACTGACCACACCGGACATCACCATGGAAACCGGGTGGGCTAAATAGATCATCCTGCCGCCCCAAAGGGACATAAACACATAGGCCAGGGGCAGCCTGAAACAAAGCAGCCGACAGGCGTTGATCATCAGGGAAAACCGAGGCCGGCCCAGCCCCTGGGAAACCGTAAGGGTGATCAGTTCCACGGGAAGGAAAACATACCCGGCCACGGCCCAGGACAGAGCAAACGCTGCACATTCCAGCACAGCAGGCGAAGGCTTTAAAAGGGCCAGCACCCCTGCCGCATTAAAATGAAAAAACAGCGCCAACGGAATGAGGATGGCATAGGAGACTGCAACTGCGATACGGATGGCCTCTTTTATCCTGCCAAAATCCTTTCTTCCCAGGTTAAATCCGCAGAAAGGAATCAGGGAGCAGGCCAGTCCGTATAGGGGAAGGGTGAGCATCATTTCCATACGGGCGGACAGGGCCCAGCCCCCCACATACTCGGGACCGGCCTTGGAAAGAAATACATTGAATATAAGACTGGACAACGGGATCACCAACATGGAAAGGGCGACCTGCCCCCCTATGCTGATAATGGGCCGCCAAAAGGCCCGGTCTAAGGCATCACAGAACAGGCCGGGCCTGTCCAAACCCCGCCTGGCAAGCTTGTGCCACATGATGGCACCCGACAGGACCCAGCCCAGCATGGAGGCAAGAGAGGCGCCCTGTACCCCGAGACCGCAGAAGAAGATGAAAAAAGGATCCATCACAAGGTTGAGCAGGTTGCCGGCAATCATCGCCATCATGGGGGTTTTTGCATCGCCGTAACTTAAGAACACCCCCTCACAGATCAAGGAGAATCCCATGACAGGAAAGCAGGGGCCCACCCATATCATATAGGGAGCGATCTTTGCCAGGGTCTCCTGATCGGCTCCCAAAAGGGAAAAGAGGGGGTGGTTGACCGGCGGCAGGGACAAGAGGACAAAGGGGCAGAGGATAATCAGTCCCAGAGGCAGTACGGACCGGATAATTTTCCTGGCATCCTCAGACGTATCCTCCCCCCGGGCCCGGCTGGCCATGGTGGTGGCCCCCACGGCAACACCCTTTCCCAGGGCCAGGGAGATAAAAATCAAGGGGATGCAAAAAGACATCGCCGCTAAAGGATGAGGGCCGAGCCAGCCCACGAACATGGTATCCACCAGGGCGTAAAAATTCTCAAAAAACATGGAAATCATGGCAGGCGCCCCCAGTTTAAAGAGAACCGAAGAGACCTTGCCTTTTCCCATATCCTGTACCATTGCTGTCATTGAACCGTGTCTTTCCTATGGATTTGCAGACTAAATTTTCCGGATTATACCATACGTCAGGCCGTTATCAACAGAGACCGCCCCCCTGATCCCGATCAGAACATCCGTCAATTCAGCCATTGTTTTTTTGGGGCTCATCAGCCCAGATAGACGGCCCAGAGCCAGGACAGGGGCATGACCAGGAAGAGGGACGGGAGCATGCCTGCGATGGGGAACTGCTTGATGCCGCAGATCCGGAACCCCGTTGCCAGCATGATCAGCCCCCCGCAGGAGGAAAAATCCGCCAGCATATCCGGCCCGATCAGGGGCATGATCAAGGACGACCCGAAAAAGAGGATCACCTGGACCATCAACTGGGGAACCACCAGGATGCCCACGGTAAACCCCATGGTGGAGGCGAAAATCGTCGCCGTGAACAGATCAAGAATCGCCTTGACAATGAGCAGGGTGGGGTCACCGGTCATGCCCTCGCTCATGGCACCGTAAATTCCCGTGCCGCTCATGCTGAAAAGGACCAGCAGTGCGACAAACTTATCTAAAAATTCCTCCTGGCTCAGCCCCCCGCCGGGCCGGGTGAGCCTTTCCACCCAGCACCGGGAGGCGTTGGCAATCTTTTGGATCTGAACTTCGAGCTGGAAAAGTTCCCCCAGAATGGTCCCCAGGACCAGAGACAGGACCACCGGCGCAAGGAATTTAACCTTAATAATCATGGTAATGCCCAGCCCCATGGAGGCACAGCCAAAAACCATGGGCAGCTGCATCCTAAGATTCTGGTTAAGCCTGGGGCCGAGCAGGGCGCCAGCCACACTGCCGGCAACTACGGCAGCGCCGTTGACATATGGACCGATCATAAAATACGTCCTCAAAAACAACAGGACCCTCCTTAAAAAGGGTCCTTGGATTAACAATAAAAATTGATCTTTCGGTGGGGCTAAAACAAAAACCGCACAAAGCGGTTGCAGGTCAGGTTTCGAAGGTGAAGCCGAATTCCACTTCCGACCGGGTAAAAAAGACGCGGACCTTTTCTTCCTTCAGCCGGGCCATCAGCCGGTCACACTCATCAGGACTGACAGCCACGCTTACCTGCTGGGGCTGATCTTCACAATCGAAATAATTGTCCGAGTGGAACCGGCCGTCATGCCCGAACCCCTCCTGCCCGGCAAAAAGGGTGGCCCCGCTGATCCCAAGCTTTTTGGCCTCGTCCACAATCCATCTGGCCAATGGCTGCCCTTCTTGCTCACGATTTCTCTGTGTGAAAAATGTAACCAGATATCCTTTCATACGCTCTATCCTAATTTATTTTCTTACAAGAGCCAAAGATACACTGCTATCTTCCGCAAAACAATGATATAAAATAACTAAAAGCTGTCAGCCCCGCTTTCAGATACATTAAAATTCATAACACGAAAGCTGAGAGACCCGAGAAGATCTATGAAGACTCAAACAATCACGTTGGAACCCGTTGAGATGACCGCAAAGGTCATGCAGGATTTAGAGGACAGGGGCCTGATTATCCGGCTGTGCCCCAACCACCATGAGCTTGCAGTGCAAAAAGGGCAGGCAAAAAGCCGGTCCATCTATGAATCCGATTCCCTGTACGGTGCCCACAAACTGATCACCGTGACAGTGGACAGGCCAAGCTTTGCCACGTTCGGCTCCCATCCGGACAATGAGGAGTTCCTCTTTATCGGGGATCCTGCCACAAAACCGCTGTATCTGGCCGTGGCCCTCCACCGAAAGGATGTGCTGGAAAAAAAAGCAGCGGCCCGTGAGCTTACCCCCCAGGATTTTATCTGCCTAAAGGTACGGTACAATGATCCTGAAGCCAGTTTCTTCACCATGCTGGCCGATGTTCCCCATGATGAGGCGGCAGGACGCGGTGATGGGAGGCCCGGCTCCTTTTACGTCACCGAGCCCTGCGACATGGGGCGCACACTGACAGATCTGGGCCCCTATGAACTGGCCCTGCCGGCCTAAACACCTTTAGAATTCGACACCCATGCCCAGCGAGAAATACCAGTCGCCGGTATAGGCCTTTCGAAACAGGTACCGGTTGGCAGAGCCGGCCAGATATACGGATTCCACGGGAAAATATCGTATCCCCGCACCGGCCGAATAATAGGCCTCGTCCGTTGACGTCTCCCACTTCATGGTTCCGGCGGTGGCAAACCCGCTCACACTGAACTTTTCACCCAGGGGCAGAACGCACTCCAGCACGCCGTCCGTTGTGAACTCCCTCATCCCTTTGTCAGGATCAACGATGTGCCGGACGCCCAGGTTGGAGACGACAATGACCGGCCCCAGAGTCTTGGCCATGAGAAGTTCCAGTCTGGGTTCCCAGTGGCCGCTGCCGAATCTGGCCTGGGCCGCCGTGGGGATATTAAGGGAGCCTCGGAAGGCAACATCGATACCTGACGCCGTCTCATCCAGAACCCGAAAGGTGGTGGCGGCTTTCAGGTCGGTGGCATCGTCCTGGGAACGCTTATAGCCCGGGCCTTCAAGCGTGGCCCCGCTGTAACCGGTTTGAACGCTTACCGACCAGGTATCAAAGATCCCGTAGGCAAGGTAAAGCGTGGAATTCAATAATTCGCCTTGCACATCCACTGCGCTGTAATCAAAGGTTTCGTAACCGAGCCAAAGGTTGGCTGCAAAATTTCCCCTGTCAGGCAGACGGGTATCCCAGGCCGCATTTGTTCGTTCCAGCTCCGCCCGGGCCGCCAGGGGGCAAACAAAAACCATCAGCACGATTACCATCCAATTGCGTATTTTCATCATTTTCTCCTCATCTGTTTCAGCTCTGATCAACCTTGTTGTGGTTAAGGCCTCTGCACAAATTCAAAATGCGTGCCGTTGCCGGGAACCAACCAAAGATTAATCAACAACTGCCTGGAAATACGGAAAAACCCTGTCCCCGATGTGCAGGCCCGAAGCAACGGGGGGACCGGAAGACTTGTGTCAACTTTTCTGGCAACAGACTTCATCCTGAAGGCAACGTCATTGGCAGATATAATCTTGTTGACAAGAATCCCAACTCTTTTTAAGCTCATGTCCAATGGCCGCAAAGACTGCCACGACGACACCCAATGAATGGTCCCATAAAAAATTTTGAAATCCAGGTAATCCGTGATGACGCCCGGCCCAGATGCATGGGAAGGACCGGATATATAGACGGACGGTCTGTACCACCGTGGACGGCGGGTTGCCCGTTGAGCTAATCAAGGATTGCCTTGAGTCCATACCCAGGGAAAACCTCTGAGTCTCAAAAAAACATTAAACCGACAAGGAGCATTATGGATAATCTTCCCCCACTGAAACCGGGATCACCGGCCGGCTGCCCTCCCCTGCCCGCAGGAGCCCAGCTTATCTTTGCCCAGGCCGGGCATATGGCCAAAGCCGGGATCGCTTTCGCAAAGACCACCATGCACTGGGAGGTCACAGGCCCCATGGATGAAGGGGGTATGTGCCGGGCCATGGACTTCCTGAGCCGGTCCCGGGACTTTCTTTGCCTGGGGCTGGAGAACAGAGAAGGGATCGGCACCCTGGTGACGGCGACGCCCGAACCCATCCGGATAGAGACCATTGCCCCCGAAGATCTGCCGGGGGAGATGAGCGCCTGGAGCACCCGGCAAAACCCTGCCTCAAAAGCCCCCGCCTGCACCCTTAGACTGTTTAAGCTGGGGGAGGAAAGCTACGCCATCGGCATATCCGGCCCCCACGATCTTCTGGACATATGGACGATTCAACAGACTCTTTTTTCACTGACCCGGCTCTATAACGCCGCCCTTGATCAGCAGACCATTCCTCCGGACCAGTCCCCGGGGTTCAGGGATCTTGCCGCCTGGTACGACGACCTGCTTGCATCGGGCCGCCTGGAGGCGTCCGGGAGGTTCTGGAGAAACCTGCTTGACGATACCGCACAGGTCTTTGCCACGCCTCCGGACCCTTCACCCGGCACCAGCCATCCCATGACTGCGGTCCACTCATTCCTCCCCTTGGATCCCGGGCGATGCAGGGCCTTTGAGGCCGGGGTCAGGGCCGCAGGCGCCTCTGTCTTTGAGGGGTATTTCACCCTGTTCAACCTGACCCTGGCAAAGGTCACCGGCAAAAAAAATCTGCTGTCAGCCTTTGTGGCCTCCCTGAGAAGGGTTCCCGGTATCGGAGATGTTCACGGATGCCTGCTCAACCGGTTCTACATCCCGGTCCGCCTGGCAGGAAAAACCGATTTTTATGCAATCCTGGGCCAGGTATCGGGCACATTGAAATCTGCAAAAGCCCACTGCCTGTGGCCGGCCTGGAAGGATGTGGACCCTGAAGGCACCGGATATCCCGGTCTTTTTTTCCACTATGCGCCCCCGGATAAGGGCCAGGACGCGGAATTCAGGGATCTGTCCGTCTCCCCCGTCAAACTGGTGAGGCCGACCCACTGGCCCCACCCCATGGCCTTCCAGGTGACAGCAGACCCGGACCGGCCCATGCTTTTCAGCATCGGCCAGTCGGGATTCTGCACCCCGCACTGGCTGGAAACCCTGCAAAAGACCTTTGCAGAAATATTGGAAGGAATCTAATATCCGAGGCCTCCACTAAAGGCCGATCTATTGCTTTAGGATGAAACCGTCTCCATGACCTGCGAAAAAACCCGGCTAAATTCGGCCATCACATCGGCCTGAACCAAAGAGATGCGGATCCAGTTGGGAAAGCGGAACCCGGTCATGGTCCGGACCATGATGCCCCGGGTCATGAGTTTTCTGTACATGAGGGTGTCGGAAACCGGCAGACGAACCATAATATAGTTGCCCTGGTTGGCCACGTATTCCAATCCCAGGCCATCAAACAATTCGGCCAGGCGAATCCGGGCGCAGGTCACCATGGCCCGGGTTTGGGTGATAAAACTGCCGTCGTTGGACAGGGCGGCAGCAGCAGACTGCTGGGCCAGGGTATTGACGGAGTAAACGATGTGGGTGCGCCGGATCAGATCCACCACTTCGGCTGCGCCACAAAGATAGCCGATGCGAAGTGCTGCCAAGGCATACATCTTGGAAAAGGTCCGGAACGCCACCACATTGGGATAGCGTTCCATCAAATCCATGCCGTCGGGATAGTCCGGCTCTTCCACGTATTCAAAGTAGGCCTCGTCAATGACCACCAGGGCCCGGTTGTCCACCCGGTCCAGAAAATCGGTCATGGTGTCCTTGTCCCAATAGGTGCCCGTGGGGTTGTTGGGGTTGCAGACAAAAAGGATCTTGGTATGGGCATCCATGGCGTCCAGCATGGCCTGGGGATCAAAGGCATGGTCCCTTAAAGGAACAAGCCGGGCCTCAAAGCCTGAAAATTGCGCCACCCACTCGTACACGGCAAAGGTTTTGTCTGCGGTGATGATATTGTCCCCTTTGGTGCAAAACGCCTTGATCACCGATGCGATGACTTCGCAGGAACCGTTGCCCACCAAAAACTGATCCTCTCCCTTGCCAAAACGCTGCGCCAAGACCTGCCGAAGATCATGGCAGTCGCCGTTGGGATAAACAGGAACTGTTGCCGCAGGAAACTGCCCCACCAGATCCCCCACCTCAGGGGGCGGCCCCAAGGCGTTTTCATTGTTGTTGAGCCGATGCAGGTGTGAAACCCCGTAAAGTGTTTGCAGGGAATGGTCCGGCTTGCTGGGATAATAGGGGGAAAAGGCCCGGATATGGGCCGGCACCAGGGTTTGGGCATTAAAGGGCGTCATGTTGAAGCACCACGATATCTGAAGTCCCTCCGTAGGGCAGCACCATCCTGGGATGAAACCCGGCCTGCCCGGCAGCACCGCAAAGGCCGGCCTGCCAGCCAAAGGCCAGATCCAGATGCAAAAGGATACGATCGTACCCCTCCGCCTTCAGGGTCTGAACATGATTGGCCAGGCAACTGCTTATGTCCTGCCCCCCCACCAGAGGGATCAGGACCGCCTCTGAAAGGGCAAGATTCAGCCGGGTGGAAATGACCGACCGCTCAGGTCTTTTTTCGCCCAGGTCCCGGGTCTGCCGAATCTGCCGCATGAGCACGAGAGCACGGTACCGCTCTTCCAGAAAATCCATAAGGTCGGGATGAGACCATACGGCACTGCCCGGATCCTCTCCCAGATGACGGTACCAGACCGGGATATCCTGCTGGTCCGCTTTATCATCGCCCCCTGAAGCAAGGCTGCCCAGGCATTCAAAATCCGCCGGCGACAAATCCGCTGTGGCCCGGCCGCTGAACATGCCGATGGCGCTTGTTCTTGCCGCCCGCTGGATCAGATGCTCCGTAAGGGTTGCGGCACAGCGCGGCCCCGCCTCAAAGGTATAGGGGCCGAAAAACCTCAGGCTTTTGCCCGTCCCGGTCTGCCAGCACATCAGGCCGGCAGTCTCGCCGCCCTCGGTAAGGGCCACGGCCACGGCCATATCCTTCTGGGCCACCATATCCGACAATTTGCCGGGCTTGAAAATACACGGGTGCAGATCGCCGGCCGGATAAAGCCCTGCCGCCCGGATACAGGCATCCTTGATCTGATCGGCCTCGGGATCGGACAAAATGGTCAGGTTCCCTTTTGGGCTCAGGCGTGTCACAGGTTCCGGTTCAATTTCAGGATAGGCCATATCCTGGCGCAGGGACAGACGGACGGTACTGCCGTCCAGGTGGATGGAAAACCGGTCGGTCAGCCGGGAGGCCAGCACCAGGCCCAGATGGGCGAACTCCGGATCGGCCGAGATCCTCGCCCCGGCACACAGGTTCATGGCCCAAAGGCTTGACGGATCCGCGGTAAAGGACAGATTCGCCGTCACATGCCATCCCCCCGGGATAACCCCCAGCTGAATGGGGGTGCCCGGAGCGGTTTCCGCCAAGTGCATGACGACCTCTTCCACGGCCATGGTCAGACGGCCGGTCTGGGAAGCGCCCAGCCCCATATAGGGGCAGCTTTTCTCCACAACGGCCTGGGCCAGGGGGACCCACTGTCGCTCAGCGCAGAACTGCGCTGAAATTTGTTCCTCGTTTGTCTGCATCAGGGTTAAGTCTCCTGCTCTCAGGTGGGATAAATCACTTCTGGAAAGCCTACCGCGACAACGGGATCCTGTCAACTGCCGGGGGAAAGCCGGATGAGCCGGACCGCGTCCAGCCGAAGCTTTGCCCCTGAAATCATGGCTGATATTGCAGCCGGCTCCGAAGCGGCCGCCTCAATTTCCTCCCGGGAGACACCGGGATTGACCTGGGCCAACCGAATCAGGCGGTCCGTTTCCGTTTTCAACACCGTTTCCATACGGGCAAGTCCCTGGCTTCGCATCTTGGCCGCCTCTTTTTGGGCGGCCGTCTGGCTTTTGTCCAAAAGCTGCGGCAGAAGGTTGCCGGTGACTTCGGCAAGGTCCAGGAACCAGCCGGGCCGGTCCGGTTTAAGGCAGGATGGAAAGTTAAGAGACAGATCAGAGGGCTCAAGCCTGTTACCGCTGTGGTCCATGAGAATATGGATGGGGGCCGGGGACAGGAACCGGGCCGCCCGGGTAAATTGATCGCTTTCCGGCAATTCAAGGACATAAAGGGTTTCCAGAACAAGCCCCGGGGAGGATGCCCCCTCCAGAAGCGCTGCGGCCGCAGCCCCCTGTCCCTGGATGGCAAAATACTCCATCACCTGGTGAACAAAAGGATGGTCCCAGGTTAAAAAATCCAGGTCATCCCGGGCAATGGCACAGGCCCGGTCAAAGGTGGTAAACCTGGCGCGCCGGGGAAGGCTTGGAAAATTTTCATCCACCAGCCTGTCCGGTATCATGGAAACCACCTGGCTGTCTTTGCCGACAAGGTCCATTTCCACACCGAAATGATCCAGCAGCCGTTCCATGAGGCTGAACAGTTCCCGGGCCTGCTCGGTCTCCTGAATCCTCTTTATCAGCTCATTTGCGGCCTTTGGCCGAAAAGAGTTGAGTTCCAGAAGGATATGCCGCCCCTGGTCCAGAGAGGTCTGAAGCGTTTGGACAAATTCTGCCGTATCGCGGATCAGTTCCGTAAGGGCGATGCGGTCTATGCCTCCCCCTTCCGACGCCTTTTCCATAAGGCCCCGCAGCCGGGGCTCGAACCGGGTGAAAATACCATGCAGACCGTTGACGTTCTCCTTGAACAATCCCACACCCCGATCATACCACAGGGCCAGGATCTCCTGGGAACTGCCCTCAATATACGGCACATGGATGATAATCTCGTGTTTCTGGCCGATCCGGTCCACCCGGCCGATGCGCTGCTCCAGAAGCTCTGGGTTTTCAGGCAGGTCAAACAAATAAAGATGGCGGACAAACTGAAAGTTGCGCCCCTCGCTGCCGATCTCAGAGCAGACCAGCAGCCTTGCCCCGTCGGGCTCGGCAAACCAGGCCGCCTGGCGGTCCCGGGAAAGCAGGTCCATGGTTTCGTCAAACCGGGCCGTATCCACAGCCATATGGGTCTGAATACCTGCGGCAATGTCCTGGGCCGTTTCCTTTGAACGGCAGATCACCAGGATCTTTTCCGGTTTCACGGCCCGGCACAGCTGCGCCAGATGGACCAGCCTTGGATCATCCTTTGCGGGTTCAGCGCGGCAGAGGGCTGCCGGGTCTGCAGCCAACGGGGACAGGGTCACGCGGCGGTCCGGAAATCCTTTAATGGCTTTTCTGCGGTTTCTGAAGACCACCCGGCCCGGCCCGAAGGCGTCAAGGATTTCTTCCACAGGCTCGCCCCTGTCCAGAAGTTTTCGTGCTTCAGAAGCTGCCGTTTCGTAGCCTTCGGCCTCTTTAACATAGGCGGCAAGATCGTGGTAGCGAAGGGGATCCAATAACTGCAGCTGGGCAAAATGGGTCTCAATCCCCATCTGTTCTGGGGTGGCGGTCAACAGCATCACGCCAGGCGTCCGGGCTGCCAGGGCCTTCATAAACCCATGGAATTCCGGGTCCTCGGTCATGTGATGGGCCTCGTCCATTACCACCATGTCAAAGTCCCCTTCAAGCATCCATTCCCGGGCGGCCTTTTCGGACATGAGAAAATCCCGGGACACAATGCCCTGCTGATCCAAAATAAAGGGATTCATACCGGGTTCCGCGGCCATGGCCTCCCTTACATACTCCCTATCAAAGAGGCGAAAGCTGAGGCTGAACTTGCGCAAAAGTTCAATGAACCACTGGTGGACCAGGGACTGGGGCAGAATGATCAGAACCCGCCGGATCCGGCCTGTGACCAGCAGGCGGTGAAGAATCAAGCCGGCCTCAATGGTTTTGCCGAGGCCGGTTTCATCTGAGAGGAGCACCCGGGGAAACACCCTGCGGCAGACCTGGTCTGCAATATAGAGCTGATGAGGAATCAGATCCACCTGCCCTCCCAGAAAGCCTCTGGCAGGCGATGCCTGGTAATCGGCCTGGGCCGACCGGATCTCATGCCGCAAATCGAACAACTTAGGGCTGCCGGCAAGCCCGTTCACCAGGCGGTCAAAGGGCAGGTCAAAGGAGAGACTGGCCGCCAGATCGGTTTCGCAGATTCGGGTATCGCCGTGGCTTTTGTAGGTGAAAAGCCCGTTCTCCTCAGCGATCTCTTCCACAACAATCTCCCGGGCGTCACAGGTCCGGATCCGGTCTCCCGGTTTAAACTGCACCCTTTTGATAGGGGCTGCAGCCCGACTGTACTGGCGGGTGCATTCCGCATCGGGAAAATCAAGGGTGATGAGCCGGTTGTCAAAAGAGACAAGGGTCCCCATGCCCAGCTCGGGCTCGGTCTCAGACAGCCAGCGCTGCCCTGGGGCGAATAAAGGATTTTGGATCGAACGTGCCATGGATATATTTATCTCGGATAAGGGTCTGAAAAAAATGGATTATATGCCATATTTACCCCCCAAAAGTCAAGTCGATATCCCGCGCCCCAGCAATTCTCAATTTGAAAGGAATGCCCGGAAACTTATGCGCCGCACTACATAGTCCATACCCGGCCCGCCTAGTCTTTTCGATTTGCGAATGCTAAGACCATACCGTTATATGGTGGACAAGGCATTTTGAGAAAAACGGGCAATGGAATATAGGCTCAGTCAACTTTATCCGGTATTAACTTGACTCTTTATTGGGAACGGCTTCCCCCCGAAATATTGTGGTCGAAGCGATTTTCAAAAAAGCGTTCAATCATAGACAAAATCAACGGCCTCCTGGCTCGGAATAAAAGGAAAGTTAACAGGGCATCATCTTGATTTTAAGCCCCGTTGTCTGGGAAATGACCTCAGACCGTGTGTATAAAAAAATGGCACATCATACCATCAATTGACGCCGTTACGAATTGTTTGATTAAAGACTTTGGAGGGCTGCGGGACAGGCCCCGGACCTTCTGCGGCTGCTCCCTTCTCTAAGAGGGGCTAAGGCTTGCTGCACTGGCCGCCGCGAACTGCGGTCCGGTAGGTCCTCAAACACCACGGCGTCCGGACGTTCCGCTTCGCTAAGCCCCTCTAAGATCAGGGGCTTGATGCCGCTGCCAGGCCGGGCCCTGCCCCTCCCACCGAGGTTGGATAACCGATTCAGTCAAACATATCATCGAAAATACGATGTAAGGACAAAAACTCAAAATCATTTGAGCAGGGCAGAATCAGCACAAGATGTAGCGGTGCCCGGCGGGGCTGGTAATTCCTGCAGACTTATAGCCATAGCTGTCGCTTGGCTATTCTGCAAAAACTCTGATTCTTTTCGAGTTAACATCTCAAATAACCGGCTCATCCGGTTCATTCGAAATGGTTGAAGGATTTAATGTAGAAATTATGGTCAATTTTCTCTTAGAGGGCCCATTTGGGGGGCAAAATGAGGCCACTAAGAGCCATTTTTGAGAATTTTAAAAAATATTTCTTCTATAAACAAGTTCTTGCGGAATTTTGCTTGGTCCGACACTATCCGTTTTAATAAAACATTGCATAAATCTAATTCGGCTCTCGTAACTGGCCCATACAATTCATAGCGTGTAGTTATCCCTGAATAGGATGAATCAAGCCGCGCATTCGCCACCTATTACCATTAACCAAAGACTCGAATAATACTCCATTAGACAATGTCAAATTATCAGCATGGTCTGACACGATAATTTGTGGACTAAAGCCGTCATTCAACTCAAGTTCATTGCAGTAAATCGAAAGTTGGCTGAATAGGTTTTCAACGGCTTTGATATCTTCATCAACGGGTCTTTCTTTTTCCGTTCGCTGCTCCACTTCCCGACTCTTTTGCTCTTCGAAGCTCTCAGAAGTATCACGGTTAAAGTTAGGAAAATATACTTGAGTCGGCTGATCGAAAAACAGTATTGAAGGGATGGCGCATTTATCACCTAATTCTACAAAATATTTATGCAAAGCTAAAAATAACGTAACGTGGCAGTACAGCCAGTTTGCGCCGCTACCCATTGACCGTAAATAAATCTTTTCGTTTTTAGGTGTTAAATGATATAGGTCGAATGTTTCAAACGAGAAGTTTAGATTGATAGGCTTATAGGTGGCTTCAAATTCGAAGTAATTACCAATATCTGCCATATACTCGTTTACCTTAGCTGAAGCGTTTTCTAACCCTTTTTTTACATTGTATTTTTTAAGCTCTTTAGTGATGTCCTTTATCAGTTTACTTAGCTTTTCGATTTGCTTATCAAGCTCTGCATCATCGGCCATATTAAGGGTGTCGAGAAGTGCAAATAGTTTAGCCTTCTGCATCAAAACACTTTCATACAGGCTCTTTTGTTCTTCCAACTGCTTTTCTGATTTTTCAATTTCCGTTATTTGTTGGTTTAACTCGGTCAATGCCCTACTGACGACCTCAATATTCCGTTGCACATCGACCAATGACGATTCAAATTTTGCCTTCATCGGGCGAGCTTGTGCAAGGTTCCCAGATACCTTAGTGATTGCCTGCTTAAGTTTTTCAGCACTTTCTCGCAAGGTGTCTTTTTCAGTATGACAAAACGGACATATAGAAGCAGATACAGTAACATGCTTAGGTGCGCTAAACTGCTTGACGTTATCAACAAACCGCTCTTCTTCTTGAATATGTTTATTAATTGACGAAGCTTGGCGCTGCAACTTCCTTAATTCGGCCGTTTTTTGGTTACGGGCCAGTTTCAACTGATTGTATCGTTCCGTGATAGCATCGGAATTATGGTTAATTTTCTCGGGTACTATAATGTCGTCGAGTTGATCTTTAGCATCTTGTGGGTGGCGAAGCACCTTTTCCAATGATAGCGGTTCATCCTGAAATCCCATCAATGCATACAACTGACTCAAAACTGGGCCGACCTTTTGTTTATAGCTTTCAGAAGTGCGCTTGTTCGTCTCTTTCTGGCGCTCCAAACCCCTGATATCTGATGTTAATCGTTCTTTCTCTTGTGATAGGTGAAAGAATCTTTGATCGACAAGTCCTAAAAAGATCTTGGTGTGTTCAATTGCCTGATCTCGCTTTTCCTTTTCATCAAATCGGTAAAACAATGCATGTTTATTAGCAACAAGATTTTGATGCTGAAGCAAAAACGATGAAAAGCTGCGTACAGACGGTGTTGGCGATTTTTTATTAAACCGCCGATTAGCTCTGGCAACTAAAGATTCATCCACATCATCTATATCTAAGAATAAATCTCTTAGATGCTTCTTAAACTCAGCTAATGGGCGAAAATAGCTGCTACTAAAATATTCACGGACAATATCGGTAGAATTGAATGTCTCAATACGACGAAAAAAGCCTTTCGACGGAATCTCAGGATCACGCGCAATAACGATATTTTGTTCGTTAACAGCAAGCGCGACATAATAAATTTCGGCACTTGTGGTAATAACGCCTTTGGGAATAGTGTTTTCACCACTGCCAAAGCAATAGTCAAATATTTCAATTAACGCACTTTTTCCCGTCGACGACTTACCGGTGACAACATTCAGGCCATTTTTAAACTTGACCGGGTGTCTGTTTCCTTGTTTATCAATGACGCCAATTTCATGAATTAATGCTTTCATCTCGGTTTCACCCCTAAAAAGGCATAAATTTCGACCACAGAGTAACCACTGAATAATCGCCCTAACTTCTCTGATTTTTTTTGACAGGGAAAGTCTGAACCAGAGCCATCACATGCGCAAAGAGATAAATTTTTTTCATTTACAGATAACCAGTCATTGATTAAGCAATACTGAATGCTTTGCTCGGTTAATGTTTGAAATTCGTCTACTCGCTCTTGAAGGTCATAGAGTTTTGTTCGATCATAGAAAATAGACCAAATAGAGCTTTGTTTTTTATCTCCAAATACAGCACCTGATATTTTTTTACCAAAAATCGGATGGCTGCACAGAGGAATAACCAAAGCGGCAAGTAATAGGTTGTTTTCTGATTCATCCATGGCTGTGTAAAACGAAGCAAGGTGAGCCCCATATTCAAAAGGGTTGTACTTTAACTCGTAAAGGGAATCGACAATACTACTCATGGCTCAACACTCCATTTTAAATCTTGCTCTTCATCATCCATTGCGTCATGTATCAGGCCATTTCTAAAAACAAAATCTGGATTTGGATAACCGTCTATGCCAAATGGCATTTCGCTGGTTACTTGATCGTATAAGTCTTGCGATATAGGGACAGAACTACCTTGCTTACGGCTATCCATACGGTATTTTGCAGAAAACGCTCGAATCCATTGTTCTCGATATCGGCTAACCGTTTCCCTGAATTGTGGATAACCATTTAATTCTTCGATCAATGAATTCCTTAGTTCAAGCCAGTTACCTATTGCTTCAGGCAATACATCTTCATACTCAATCTCAAGAATTTTCTGAGCAAACAATTCCGTAATATACACATCAACTTCTTCTTCAGTTGCATCTCTGTCAGCGAAATCTGGAATAGTAAATAAAGTAGGCCCCCATCTTGCCGTTAAGGCTTCTCGCTTTTGGTCAAAAGCAGTCTTATCGATTACCCATTCTGTGCCATTCGCCTGTTCGTAAATAAAACCAATCAGACCTTCAGCAAAGGCTTGCCTATTTGCAGGCGGGATATAGCCACTGAGCTTATTGAAATAACTATTTTTTAATGCTTCTATATCTTCGGATTCAACATGCAGTACAACTTTGGCAAGGACATTCACCAAATCTTCATGAGCAGCGTCTATCATCACCGCTTTCTGCAACTTTATTATTTCTGACGGTTTATCGGCATTAATTTGCTTTTCGGTGCGTTCTGCAAAAATATCCTCTAACACTTCCAAACGTTGTTCGGCATTGTACGTATTCCAGTCCTTTAGGCGAGTCGTTGCACCGAATCCTTGCGTAGTGTGCAGCACTAAAACGCCGTATTGTGTATGGTCAAACTCTTGAGTCAGCCAGTTCTTGAGCGTTTTCCAAAGGTTTTCGTGGTGGTCAGTGAGTGGTGCTGCGTAGTCTTTTATTTCAGTTTGAGTAGATGCCAATGTATCTGGCGAAATCAAACTGACATCACCATCTTTTTCAAACCAAACCGACTGGCCTTCTTCAAGCGAAAAGCACGTATCCAAGCCAATCAGTACCTGGTAGTGAAAGGCTAAAGCAGTTGTTAACGCTGCATTTTTTGTTTGACCTTTGCTCATGCCTCTCAGTTCCTTTTATACATTTCTGAAAAATATTGGGGTGAGTAACTAACTAATATTCGCTTCGACGTATAACAAAGATGATGTGTGTTTCTGTATCTCCATTTATTATCTATTTTTTAGCTGGATATCCTGAAATTTGAATGCTATCCAACCAATTTACACAGGCCGTTCAAAAACAATGAACAAGATTAAACATCCCTATTTCAAAATTGCAACAATCAATTGAATGCCCTGTTAAATTTCTTTTTCAAAAAGTTGGAAATGAGAAATGCCAAGGCCAACAATAATGGTATAAATCTGTAGAATTCGGTCACCCTGCTCAGCGCCACATCTTGTGGCGATCCTATCCTGTTTAAAAGATTTTGAGTCCATTCCCATGTATCCGTTTTCTGATGATATTTTAGGTGGAGCGTTTATCCAACCTCGGCGGAAGGGGCAGGGCCCGGCCTGGCGGCGGCATCAAGCCCCTGAAACATAGAGGGTCTTGGCGAAGCGGAGCACCCGGACGCCGCGGTGTCTGAGGACCCACCGGACCGCAGTTCGCGGCGGCCAGCGCAGCGAGCTTTAGAACCTCTTGGAAAAGGGAGCAGCTGCAGAAGGTCCGGGGCATGTCCCGTGGCCCTTAAAAGTCTTTGATCAAACCACCAGAAAGGCGTCAACTAATGGTATCCTCAGTCACTTTTGCCCAAGCCACCGGCCCAGAACATACGGTATGCTGGCGAATACTGCCCCTGTCGGCTAAACTAAAGATTATGCCCTGTTAACATGACCGCCGTCATGAGACGGTTTTAACAAAAAAATACGTGAAGAACGAAGCTCACAGGTTCCTGGGGATTATTTTCAAATTGAGAATTGCTGCCCGCGCCCTTAATTGTCACATCGCCCGAGCACCTTCCCATCTTCTAACGGCCACAAGACAATGGCCTTGCCACCCATTCCAAAAAAACAGCTGCCTTTAGGGGTAAGGGTGTTCATCACTGCGGCATACATCACAATTTTTTGAGCAATTCTACGTCATTTTTTAAGGCCAGCAGTATGCTTTCCTGCTATTGTTTTTGTCTGTCCGCGGCATTTCTGAGGGAGAACAGGGTCGCCTCGATTGACTGAACATTATCGTGCATCTCATCGATCAGGTTTGATCTTTTACCGAATTGCCCCCGGGAGTTTACCAACACGTCCTGGGTATGGTGAATATGTTCTCCCACCTGCTGCAGGGTACTCCCCATTTTATCCATGACCCGGGTGGTCCCCTCAAGGCTGCTCTTGGTATCCAGGACCAGTTTTTAGCTTCCGTGGCGGCAACGGCAAACCCCCTTCCGGCTTCTCCGGCCCGGGCCGCTTCAATGGTTGCATTGAGGGACAGAAGATTGGTCTGATCGGCGATGGAAGTAATCAAATTAAAGATATCCTGAATTCCGGCCACAGTAACAGCATGAAAAAGTAGTGGTATGGGATACTCACCCCGGAATATTCGGATGAGACTCTCCTAAATAGAGGATCACAGATTAATGCAAAAGAGCATCTTTTAGAACGATAAGACCTTCTGTGTCAATAACATCAGATTTAGAAATCCGTTAGCAAACCGAAAAGGGACAGACCATGGCTTATGAAAGCGGCATGGTCACGGCGCTCAAAAATATATCCCCGGCAGCCAAGGATTTTGGCTGCCGGGGATATGGATTGATTATCATGAATCGGTTATTTTATGCGATCAGGCATTCTTTGGAGCGCCTGCCGCTTTTCCTGGCGGCCCATCTATAGCACAGATGGCGCTCCTCCGGGCTGGATGTATTATAATCACACTCCCGGAGTTCCTCAACCAGGCGGTCTTTTTCAATTCGGCAGCACGCTTTTGCCGCAGAGCTGAAGGATTGAGCCATGGGATCACCTCCTTGGAATTTTATGGATTAGCCGCACAGCGTTAAGAAAGCGCCGGGCGGCGGTCCTCAAAAAATAAGGCGGAAATCATTTTTTTCAACCGGCAAGAGGAGGGTCTCTCCGTCCAAAGCCGCTTATAGACTGATCTTATCCCCCGGCTCAGGAAAAAAGGCGGTATATCCTTTTCCTTCCAGGCGGCGGACAAAGGCAAGGCTCTGACTCTCCTCCCCATGAACCACGGCGATTTTTTTAATGTTTAAATTGGAGCCTTCCACCAGGCGCATAAGTTCGTGTCGGTCGGCATGGGCACTGAAGCCGCCGATCTTCTCGACCCGGGCTTTCAGGGGATATTCCTTGCCCAGGATTTTAACCTCGGGCGGTTTGCCGCTGCTGTCGCCGTTCTCTCCTGCGGCGCCCATCTCTTCCAGGCGGCGGCCCAGGGTGTGCTGGGCCATATACCCCACCAGGAGAATGGTATTTTTCGGATCGTGGATCTTGTGCCGCAGGTGGTGGAGGATTCTACCTGCCTCGCACATGCCCGAAGCGGAAATCACCACGTGGGGAGCCGTATCCCGGGTCAGGTTCATGGATTCCTCAACGGTCTCCACGAATTTGATCCGGTCAAAGTAAAAGGGATTGAGCCCCTTTTGAAGGAAGGTTTCATGGGTTTCCTTATCGTAGGACTCCGGGTGTTCCCCGAATACCGTGGTGATATTGGAGGCCAGAGGGCTGTCCACGAAAATGGGAATCTTGGGAACCTGTCCCTCGTCATAGAGCTGATGGAGGATGTAAATCAGCTCCTGGGTCCTTCCGTAGGCAAAGGAGGGGATGATCAGTGAACCGCCCCGGTTAACGGTGTCGGTGAGCACCTTTTTCAGGCTGGTCCCAAGATCGGCCACAGGGTCGTGCTCCCGGTCGCCGTAGGTACTTTCCATGACCATCAGGTCAATGTCCCGGTCTTCCTCGTCAAAGACCAGGGTGGGATCTTTGAGAATGGGCTTGCCAAACCGTCCCACATCCCCGGTAAAGAGGATGCGTTTTGTCCCCTCAGGCCGGCGGATGGTGATCAGGGAGAAGGCAGACCCAAGGATATGGCCTGCAACATAGAACTTCACCGTGGTGTCCTTGCCGATGGTTACAGGGGTACCAAAGGGATAGCCGTCGATAAAGGAAAGGGACTGACGGGCCTCTTCCTGGGTATACAACGGGGTGACAACCTCAAGGCCGTGCTCCGCCTGGAGGGCGGCGATGGCCCCTTCATCCAGTTCATAAGGATTCTTTTTGAGCAGACTTTTGATCTGGGACTTTTCCCGGTTGGAGATTCCCTTTTGGGTTTTGGAATGCTCCATGTCATAGAGGAAGGCCCGCAGAGCCTTGTAGTTCAGGTAAAGGGCGTCGGACTCCTGGATATGCCCCGAATCCAGCAGCATGTAGTTTAAGGCGTCCTTGGTGGGCCGGGTGGTGACAATGCGTCCTGCAAACCCCTCCCGGGTCAGAACCGGAATCCTTCCGGAATGATCAATATGGGCGTGGGAAAGAAGCATGGTGGTGATGTCCGACCGGTCCAGGGGAAAGGATCTGTTTTTCTCCCCGCTCTCTTTTCGTCTGCCCTGGAACATGCCGCAGTCCAAAAGGATTTTATCATCTCCGGTATCCAGGACATGCATGGATCCGGTCACTTCACGCGCCGCTCCCAGAAATCTGATCTCTACCATTATACCGCTCCTTTCCACATTCCCCGGTCCGGGGGTCAGAATCAGTTGAATACCTTTTGAAGCAGCTCAGTGGTCCTTTTGGCCGGGTTCTCCCGGATGGCCTTTTCCTCCTGGGCCAGATAATAGAAGATGCCGTCCACGGCCTTGCCCGCCGTATATGCGGTCAGATTCCCCTTTACATCGGGGACCAAAGGAAGGCTCTTGTACTTGCCCATCATCGTGTCGTAGGCCTTGACAGCCCCCACGGTTTCCAGGGTGTTGTCAATGACGGGGGACATCTCTTTGACCAGGCCGTCAGACATCTTGTCCCTGAAATAGGAGGTGGCCGCATCATCGGGCCCGTCCAGAATGGCTCTTGCATCTTCCATCTTCATCTGGGAGATGGCATCTACAAATAGCGCCTTTGCCTTGGGGGCCGCCGCCTCCGCAGCCCGGTTGAGCTTGAGCTCCACATCATCGGTATATGCGCCCATGCCGGCCTTGTACAGCAAAGATTTCACGCGGGACAGATTTTCAGGCAAAGGAATGTGGATCTGGGTGTCGGAAAAAAAGCCGTTTTCCGCCCCAAGCTGGCTGACAACCGACTGGGACCCTTTTTCCAGGGCCTGCTTCAATCCGGCGATGATCTCCGATGTGGTCAGATCCGAAACAGAAGACCCCGTTGTACCGCCGCTATCGGTCCCAAGATTTTTAAGCAGGCTTTTTCCCTGGTCCATCCAGGAACTGCCGGCCAGGGCAGGCCCCGGAGCAAACGAACAGACCCCCAACAGCATTATTGACAAGAACAGACGGATTCCCATCGTTTGAAAGATTTTTTTCATGGCAAGCTTCCCTAAATAATTCATCAGTTGAACAACCCTTTGATCAGGCTTTTGGCCTTGTCTTCCACAGAGCCCCCGGAATCGCCGTCACCCTTGATAATGGATTTGATGGCATCGGTATCCATGGCTTTTTGCTTGAGCAGGGCCTCCATGTCCGGCCGGATCTTGGGATCCTGCCAGGTGCCGGTGATCAATAGGGGAATGAGCAGACCGGACCGGCTTTCGGTGTCGCCCTGGCCTTTGAGGGTGGCCACCAGTTTCGGCTCAACTTTAAAGTCCAGGGACTCGGCAGGAAGGCTGGTATTCCCGCTGGCCGCAAGGCGCAGCAAAGGAGACATGAGGCTGGCCCCTGCGATGGTGACAACGCCCTGGGAGGCCGTGTAGGGGATCTTGAGCTCGGCAAAATCCGTCCGGGGCTTTTCAGTGGCATTCTGGGACAGGCCAATACCCGATGCGGCATTTCGCAGGGTGCCGGCAATATCAATCCCCACAATGGCACCGTCGGTGAAGGTCAGGCTGCCCTTTCCGCCCAGGGTCTTTTTAACCGCTTCCGGGGTGTCTCCGGTCATGGAGAGGGCCACATCCGCGGCCAGAGCCCCTTCAATGATATCCTTGCCCGATCCGTCCCGAACCAGGGGGCCTGCCTGGACATCTGTGGTTTTCAGATCCACCGTTGAGACCGGAGCTTCGCCCCGGACATCCACCCGGGCGTTAAGCGTCGAGTTGCCCTGGTACAGATCCATGGAAAAGGGCTGCAGATCAAAGACACCGTTTTTCCCTGTAACATGGGCGGTGACGTTGGTCATGGTCAGGTTGGCCACTTTAAACTCGCCGATGGCTGCCTTGCCGTCCAGGACCAGTTTGCGCAGGGGGGTGTAGTCGATTCCGGAGGAGGCTGCACCGCCTGAGCTGCCCGTAGACCCAGAGGCAGCAGCAGCCGTGCCGCTGCCGCCCTCTTTTTTGGGGGGCAGGTACCGGTCCGCATTGATTTTGTCCAGGGACAGGTCAAACCGGATATCCGGCTTGTCAAAGGCCTTAGCACCGGCGGTGAAGGTCAACGTGGAGTCGTCCAGCATTAATTTGCCGTCTGACAGGGAAACCGATTGTGCCGAACCCTTGAGGCTTGCGGCCAGGGAAACCTTGGTCAAAACCGTGGCATCCTGGGTCTCCACGGGAAAGGGCTGCCCCAGTTTTTCAAACAGCGCACGGGGAGAAAAAGGATCCACTGCAATGGCCGCATCCACGCCGGGGGTCTTTTCAGCCAGCAGCAGGGAGCCTTTGATGGTCATGGACAGGGTGTCCAAAGCCTTTAAGGCCAGGTCAACGCTCATATTTTCTTTGCCAGGATTGCTTCCGATGGGACCGGCACTGCCGGAAAGGGAGAGGGGCTGACCGTCCACCAGGGCGGAAAGTTCCAGTTTCACCGGTTTATCCAGACTGATATCCGTTAACTCGACATTGAGGTCCGAAACAGTCTTGATCATGCCGGAGGCGGCATCGGTGTAGGAAAGAGTGCCGTTAACAATGGCGCACCGGCCCACGGACAGGGAAGAAATGGGCAATCCCTGTGATGCGGCCGCCGTGGAAGACGCTTCGGTCTTTTTGCCGGCATCTGCGGCGTTACTGCCCCCGGCCGGGCCGATATTCTCCCAGTTGCCCGTTCCGGCCTTGTTCTTTTCAAGGGCGATCTTCGGACTGTCCAGGATGAAAGAGGCGATCTCAATCTGTTTTGAGAATAGGGGCATGACCTTGAGCCGGACCTCAAAACTCTTAACCGAAACCATCTGGCCGGCCTTAAAGCCCTTGGCATTGCCCAGGGCCACATCGGTGAGCCGGACCCCGACCCACGGAAAAACGGAAAGATCAATATCGTCTCCCATGGTAAAGGAGCGGCCGGTCTGTTCACTGACCAGTGCCTCGATCTTTGGTTTGTACTGGTTGACATCCACGACCATGGGCAGCACGATCACGGCTCCGACAACCAGAACCACCAGCAGCCCCACAATTGCCAATCCCCACTTCATCGCCTTTTTCATGTTTTTCTCCTGGATTCGGGTTGGGACGGTCTAGGACAGCACCGCCAGGGCCGCCTCGTAATCCACTTCCTCTTTGATCTCAGGGCTGAGCTGGGCATGAATCACCTTTCCAGCCTCATCCACCACGACCACAGCCCTTGCCGCAAGCCCGGCCAGGGGGCCGTCCTGGATAAGAACACCCAAGGCCTTTGCCGTATCCGGACTGCGGAACAGAGAGGCAGTGGTCACATTTTCAATGCCTTCGGCCCCGCAGAACCGTCCAAGGGCAAAGGGCAGGTCAAAGGAGAGGCAGAGCACCTCTGTATTGTCCAGGCCCGCGGCCTTTTCGTTGAATTTTCGCACGGACGTGGCGCAGACGGCGGTATCAATACTGGGAAAAATATTGAGCACCACGCGCTTGCCTGCCAAATCACTGAGGGACACCTCGGACAGGTCCTGTTTAACGGCTGTAAAATTGCCTACCGTATCTCCTGCTGAAGGAAAATCGCCAAAAAGATTGATGGGGTTTCCACCTAATTTAATCGTCGCCATAGGTATGCTCCTTTTATTTTGATAGAGTTAAGATCAACTTTGTTTTACGAAACCGGCTGCTCCCGGACAAGCATCGCGGATACGGTGCGGCTTCCCTGCGACGCTCATAGGATTTGCCGTTAATTTAACATAAGGGCTCGAATTCTTTTTTCAAGGCGGGTAAGATACCCGATAAATACCCTATCACGATGGTCTTTTTTTTCAATACCTATATGGGAAGAGCCGCTTAAGTTTTTTTACTCTTCTGAGACCAGAATCGCCAAAATCCGGTGATAGGGTTTAAACTATTCACTGCCAATTAAATAGTTCACAAATGAACTATTGCCTTTCAATCTATTATGTGCGACTCTGGGCTTAATTTTTTGACTATGGAAATGAACATGACCGATGAAAATACAGAATTTAACCGGGCCGCCTTTGACCTGACAACTGCGCTGCAGCCGGTCCGACGGGCTTGGAGGCAAGCCGCTGTGGAGGCAATCAGGGATGATGATATCTCTGTCTCCCTGGCCGCGGTCGTTCTAATGATCTACAGGATCGGCCCCATGGCTCAGCAAAAACACATCGCCCTTGAAGTTGGGATCAATGCGGCAGCTCTCGTGCGCATGCTGGACAAGGGGGAAGAATCAGGGCTTCTGGTCAGAGCCGACAATCCCGAAGACAGAAGAAGCAAAATCATCAGCCTGCTTCCTGCAGGCAAAACCCTGGCCATCCGCATGGAAGAAAAGCTCACCCGGCTTCGTCGCCGGCTGTTCGATGGGGTTCCCCCCGATCAAATCAATACCGCAGCCCGGGTGCTGCGCCTTCTTGAGGAACGATGCCAGGCCTTTCTTGTGCAGGACTAAGACACGTATCACACCATGAAATTTTCGCTTTCCCAATGGATATTTGCGCTTAAGATCTATCTTGCGGTCATGGCCTCATTCCTGATCACCTCCAGGATGGGGTTGAATCAGACCTATTGGAGCATCCTGACCTGCTGTGTGCTGATGAACCCTTTTACCGGGGCCACCCGGGCCAAATCCGTCCACCGGATGATCGGCACCCTGTCCGGCGGTTTCTCCGCCCTCTTCTTTACAAGTTTTCTGGCCAATACACCGGTGCTCATGCTCACCGCCTTAGGTCTCACATCCGCTGCCGGGTTTGCCCTGGCCCTTTTGGACCGCACCCCCAGAAGCTATGGATACAAGATTTTTTCCATCACCCTCATGGTGGTGGCCCTGCCGGGGGTGGGAACCCCCCTGACCATTTTCAACACCACAGTGGAACGCATATTTGAAATCGGTATTGCCGTCTTATGCACCGCCCTTGTGGACAGCCTGATCCTGCCCTCCTCCATGCGCCCTGTCATCCTCAAAAGAGTGAACAACTGGATAAAGGATACCGAAGAGTGGACCTTTCAGGCCTTTAAAGGACACGTCAAAGAAACCGAAACCAACCACGACCGGCTCAAAGCCCTTGCGGACATCAGTGCCATGACAGCCATGGCCGGCCAGTTGCGGCGGGACCATAACCTGAACCGGCCGGACACAGCGGCGGTGTTTGCCATTCAAAACCGCCTGGTGCAGATTGCCCCCACCCTCTCATGTATCGCCCGCGTCCTTGCCGATACGGAATCCTGCACCCGGGAACGCATCAGCCGCACCCTGATTGACCGGTTCGAAAAACTCAATCCCCCATGCGATCCGACGTTGCCGTCCACCCTTCAGGGAGCACTGAACCCGTCCGGGACGCCCTGGGAAACCCTGGTTCAGGAGAACCTTTCCCTGCTGGCTCAAAAGGCCCTGGACCTGTGGGCAGAGGTGCGGTGCTTTGAAGCCTTTCTATGCCGCGGGGCGGCCCTGCCGGCCCGGCTCGCTGAGGAGGCACGACAAATCCGCTCCTTTCCCCTGCGCCCTGACCGTTATCTTGCCGTGCGGATCTTCTGGGCGCACCTTTTGACCTACGCCGTTCTTTGCGGGCTATGGTTTGTGACCGGATGGGCCCAGAGTCCCCGGGCGATTCTGCTGGCCGCCGTGACCGTCGGCTTTTTCGGCTCCACGGAAAAACCCGGACGCGCCATTGTTAAACTGGGAAAATTCCTCCTGATTATCATGCTGATCACAGGCATATTTTGTTTCGGGCTTTTGCCGCTGACAAAGGATCTTGCAGGATTCGCCCTGGCCCTGGCTTTGTTTATCATTCCCATCGGGGCCTGGTCGGCCCAAAATGTCATGGCCCGTCTCATCCTGGCCCTGGGCACAAGTTCCATGGGCATTGAAACCGGATTCGTCCCCATGGGATTTGATACGCTTATCAATGCGTTTGCCGCCAATTTTTTTGGCGTCTTCGCCGCCTTTTCCGGCCTTTGCCTTGTCCGTTCCATGGTGACGGATCATGCCTTAAAAAGGCTTTTGCAGCAGGGCAGACAGGATATTTTGTCCCTGACCGCAGCAACGGATAAAAAGGTGCTTGAAGGATACAGGTTAAGGAGCATAAACCGTGTCAGCCTGTATGCCGCCCGGCTTGCGCCTGAAGGCTATGAGAAAAGAAGTGACCGGATCATGAGCCTGATGATTGCAGGTCTGAGTATCGCTGCCCTGCGCCATCATGCCGCCGGGATAAAAGGAGAGTTTGAGGCGGCCGTCGAAGACGTGTTTACCGCCCTTAAAAAGGATCTGTTTGCCCCGAAGTGGCCGTTGTCTCTGAGGGCCGCCATTGACAAGGCCCTGTCTTCCGCCTGGAATCAGGGGTTGCGGTCCGGTCAAGCCCCCGTTATGGGCAGCCTGATCCACATG
Source organism: uncultured Desulfobacter sp. (assembly GCA_963677255.2). Lineage (GTDB taxonomy): Bacteria > Desulfobacterota > Desulfobacteria > Desulfobacterales > Desulfobacteraceae > Desulfobacter. The sequence continues at coordinate 133,633 of CAXXER010000001.1, forward strand.
AGACTGGCCCTTTTCGGCGGGGCACCCGAGTGGAGGCCTGAACCATGACGACGGATTTCAATCTTTTCGGAGTGCTGATCTCTCCTTTGCTCATCTGTTTGCTGGCCGCATTTGCCGCCCGGCTGATCCTGTCCTGGATTCTTTCGGCCACAGGCGCCTACAGGTGGATATGGCACCGGCCGCTGTTTGATATTTCATTATACATCATACTGGTATGGATCTGTTTTATGATGACCCGTGCCTGAACGAGGATAATATGCCCAAAAAAACCGTCTTCCACATCTCAAAGGCAGCCGTTACCTGTGCTGCCTGCGCAGCCGCAGGGATTTTCCTGTGGCAGCTGTACCTGTTTTACACCTATGCGCCCCAGACCCGGGACGGCAGGATCCGGGCGGATGCCGTGCCCGTGGCCTCGGATGTGGCCGGACGCGTTGCCGCAGTATTTGTCCATGACAACCAGCCGGTCAAAAAAGGAGAAAAACTTTTTTCCATTGACCAAGAGCGCCTTAAAGCAGCCCTGGCCCAGGCGGATGCCGCCCTGGCCGACGCCCGGGTCACACGGGATGCAGCCCTGCGCGAATACCGCCGGTATAAGGGGTTAAGCGAAAACGTGGTCTCACGCCAGCAAACGGACAATCTGGAGTCCCAAGCGGATGCGGCAGCCGCTCATTTTCAGCAGATGGAATCCAACCGGGAGCTTGCCCGGATCAACCTGTCCCGGTCAACGGTGAAGGCGCCTGTCAACGGTATCGTCACCAACCTGTCCCTGAAAAAAGGGGTGTATGCCGCAACAGGCCATCCGGTCATGACCCTGGTGGATACGGACAGCTTTTACGTGGTGGGTTATTTTGAAGAGACCAAGCTGAAAAATATCCATGCCGGCATGACCGCCAGAATCCGGGTCATGGGGGAGGCCAATGCCTTGGAGGGCCATGTCACGGGATTGTCCGCCGGAATAGCGGATCGGGCCTTTACCACGGCCAGCAACACCCTTTTACCCGACGTCACCCCCACCTTTAAGTGGGTCAGGCTGGCCCAGCGGATTCCGGTGCGCATCGCCATTGACAAAATACCTGAAAAACTGGCCCTTGTGGCCGGAAGAACGGTCAGTATTGCACTGGACCGGGAGCAGGACAGCAGCGCTTGCGCCGCAAGCCTTGCCGCCCGGATTAAAAACAAACTGCACCTGATGTAAGGCAAGAAGCAGCGCCCCTTTTTCAGGCCTGTTTTTTCATGGACAGGGAGATCCGCTTTCGCACGACATCAACTTCCAGGACCCTCACCCGGACCTGCTGGCGCAGGCGGACCACCTCGTGGGGGTCTTTGACGAACCGGTCCGCCATCTGGGAGATATGGACCAGGCCATCCTGGTGCACCCCGAGATCCACAAAGGCCCCAAAGGCCGTGATATTGGTAATAATGCCGGCAAGCACCATGCCCGGAACAAGGTCTGTGATCTCCTTGACCGTATCGTCAAAGGCGAAGCGCTGGAAGGGCTGGCGGGGATCCCGTCCCGGACTGCCCAGTTCCGCCAGGATATCTTTGAGGGTGGGCAGCCCGATGTCAGCCGTCACATAGGCGGACGGATCAATCCCGGAAACCTTCTCAGGCCGTCCCATAACTGCCCCAAGGTCCCACCCGAAGTCATTGGCCATGGTCCGGACCACGGCATAGGATTCCGGATGAATCCCGCTGCGGTCCAGAGGATTTTTCCCGTTGCGAATCCGTAAAAACCCGGCTGCCTGCTCAAAGGCTTTAGGCCCCAGTCTTGGCACCTTGAGCAACTGCTTTCTGTCGGTAAAAGGGCCGTTGTCATTGCGATAGGCCACCACATTTCCGGCCGTTGTCCGGTTCAGGCCGGATACCTGGGATAAAAGCTCGGGGCTTGCCGTATTGACCTCCACCCCCACCTGGTTGACGCAGCCTTTGACCACATCGTCCAGGGCACTATGGAGCAGGGACTGGTCCACGTCATGCTGGTACTGCCCCACCCCCATGGCTTTGGGATCGATCTTCACAAGTTCCGCCAGAGGGTCCATCAGCCGCCGGCCGATGGAAACCGCGCCCCGCACCGTGATATCATGATCCGGAAACTCCAGGCGCGCCGTCTCCGACGCCGAATAAACCGAAGCACCACTCTCGTCGGTCATAACGATGTCCAGATCACTTAAAAGCCCGGCCTCTTCGGCCATTTCCCGGACCAGTGCCTCGGTTTCCCGCCCGGCAGTACCATTGCCCACGGCCACGGCCTGAATCCTATGGACCGAGACCAGCTCCCGCAGCCGCTTTTTCGCCTTGTCCGGCTGGTGAAGATAGACCAGATCATGGGACTCAAGTGCCCCCTGGGCCGAAAGGCAGGCCACCTTGCAGCCGGTCCGGAATCCCGGATCCAGGGCCATGACCCGCTTTTCTCCAAGAGGCGGGGAGAGCAGCAGGGCCTTAAGGTTGCTGGAAAAAACCTCGATGGCCGTAAGATCGGCAGCCTGCTTGAGCTCTCCCATGGCCTCTTTTTCCATGGATTTGGACAGCAGGCGTTTATAGGCGTCCTCCGCAGCCAGGATGATCTGCTCGCTGCATCCTTTGTCCCGGCATCGCTCCAGAGGTTTGAACCGGCTTTCCACCTGCCTTATGGCCGTCTTTTCCTCCGGCAGGACCCGGACGGAAAGCATGCCCTGATCCAGCCCCCGGAACATGGCGTGAATCCTGTGGGACGGCGCTTTGAATGCGGGCTCGGACCAGTCAAAATAATCCCGGTATTTGGCGCCCTCCTCCTCCTTGCCCTTTTTCACCCCGGACCGGATCTGAGCTCCGGTCCGGAACAGGCTGCGCAGGGCCTTGCGCACAAAAAGATCCTGGCTGATGGTTTCGGCGATGATATCCCGGGCTCCGGACAACGCCTCATCCGGAGATTCCACGCCGCTGCCCGGTCTCACAAGGGACCGGCAGAGGGATTGTTTTTCGTTTCCTTTTCCGGCCAGGATCGCCTCGGCCAGTGGGGCAAGCCCAAGATCCCTGGCCTTTGAGGCCCGGGTGGCCTTTTTGGGGCGATGGGCCTCGTAAAGGTCTTCCAGTTCAGTCAGCACTTTTGCCCTGCCAATGGCGGCCTCAAGCTCCGGGGTCAAAAGGTCCCGTTCGGTTAAAGACCCCAGGATGGTCGTCCTTCTGGCATCCAGCTTTTTCAAGGCCTCCAGCCGGTCCCGGATATCGGCGATGGCCACCTCATCCAGAGAACCCGTCTTCTCCTTGCGGTATCGTGCGATAAACCAGATGGTGGCCCCCTCTTCCAGAAGGGAAACCACGGCCTCGGCCTGTATTTTTTTCAGCCCCGCATCCCGGCTGATCTGATCGGCATAATTCATGGGCACTAGGTATATGAGCCAACCGCCAAGGTCAAGATGAAACCGAATATGGGTAAACAAAGAAATCGTATGCGCTGTCAGCGCTATCGGCCGGGCGTTAGATCCTTAAAAAACTCGGCGCAGCTTTTGTAGAGCACCTGGTCCAATTCTTCCGGGGACAGGCCCGAACCTGCCAGCCATTTGAGTTCCCGGTCCCAGGCGTAGGGAATATTGGGATAATCCGAACCGTAGATGATTCGGTCCAGGCGATAGCCTTCAAAGCTTCCCGTCAGGGTTTTAGGGAAATAATCGGTGAGAACCATGGCCGTGTCCAGCCACAGATTGTCCCGGGAGGCGATCAGATCCCGGTAGGCTCCCACCTCGTTGAATCCCAGATGGGGAACGCAGACCCTCAGGCCCTCAAACCGGTCCAGCACCCGGGCCATCCGGTCCGCCCCGCAGATCCCATAGGGGTCGCAGGCATAAGCGGGACTGTTGGGCTCCCGCCCCACATGCATGACCATGGGCCAGGCCCTTTCCTGGCAAAATTCGTAAACCGGTGTCATGGCCGGACCTTCCATGTCAAAGCATTGGACATGGGCGTGCAGCTTCACCCCGGAAAGTCCCAGATCAAAGGCTTCGGCCAGGATGTCCCGGGCACCGGGCTCTCCCGGAAATACTGTGGCAAGACCTTTGACCCGGCCCGGGAAATCGCGGCACAGGCCGGCCATATACCGATTCAAAAAGCCTGCGATACCCGGTTTGTGAGCATACTGGAGGGCAACGATCCGCCCGATGCCCCGTTCCAGAAGATAGGCGATAAGATCAGGGCTTGTCATACGGTAGCGGATCGGCCAGGCATGGTCGTCGAACCAGCCCCGCACGGCATTAAAAATCCGGTCCGGGAAGACATGGACATGGCTGTCCATTACCCGCTCCACGCCGGCGGGAAGCATTTCACCTTCAAGGTCGTCAAAGTGAGGCATTTTAGGAGACAGCATCATCTTGTTTCCTTTTTTGAGTGACGATACCCTCAATCCTATGATAAATCCCTTTGCAAAATCAATCCCTTTGTGCCCACGGCCTGGCCCCCAAGTTAGTATAAAACCCTTGCCAATTTTCCCGTTGGCTTTTATCCTTAACTCACACACTAACCCAAGAGACCCGTTGTTTTGCTTTATAACCGATTCACATTGGCCTTTACCGGCGAATGGGCTCACCTGGAACCCCAGTTTCTGGCTCATCACCACCAGGAGGTCCTCATCCGCACCCGTGTGGCAACACTTGTTGCCGCTTTTTTCTATGGAATTTTCGGCATCCTGGACGCGGCCATTATCCCGGATATGGCCCATATTTTCTGGATCATCCGTTACGGTGTGGTCATTCCCGTGGCCTTCGGGGTGCTGGCATTCAGCTTTACCCGATATTACAGGAACTTCAGCCAGCAGGCCCTGTTTCTCATGATCCTGGTCGGCGGTTTTGGCATCGAACTTATGATCGTGCTGGCGGACCCTCCTGCAAAGTACTCCTACTATGCGGGAATCATCCTTGTCATCATCGTGCTTCACACCGCCATCGGCCTGCGCTTTCCCTGGGCCCTGGCCAGTTCCTGCACCATTGTTGCCGTATACGAAATCATTGCGGTATGGCTCATCGACTTTCCCTTTCACTATCTTTTGAGCAGCAATTTCTTTTTTATCTCATCCGTGCTGCTGTCCATGTTTGCCGGCTACTCCATGGAGCTCAACAGCCGGCACCGCTTTTTTGCAAGCCATCTTCTGACCCTTGAAAAGGAAAAGGTCCAGGCGGCCAACAGGGAACTGGACGAAAGGGTCAGGGAACGGACCCGGGAATTATCCGACAGCAATCAGCGCCTTAAGGTCGAGATGGGCCAGCGCCTGGCAGCCCAGGAAAAACGCCTGGAACTGGAGGCGGCCTTAAACCAGCGCCAGAAAGCCGAAGCCTTAGGCACCCTTGCCGGCGGCATTGCCCACGATTTTAACAATATTCTTGCCGCCATCATGGGCTACACCGAAATCATGCAGCAGGATCTGAAGCCGGGGGATCCCAATCTTAACTCGGTATCCCAAATCCTTAAGGCCGCCGGCAGAGCCCGAGACCTGACCGGACAGATTCTGACGTTCAGCCGCCAGACCGAGCAGGATTATAAAGCGTTTGCCATGACACCGGTCATCAAGGAGGCTTTAGGACTGATCCGGGCGTCCCTTCCCGCGGACACCACCATGGACATCAATCTGCCCTCCAAAGGATGGGTGGTTGCCGATCCCACCCAGATTCACCGGGTGGTCATCAACCTGTGTACCAACGGCATCCAGGCCATGGACGGACAGCCGGGGCAGTTGACGGTCTGCCTGAAAGATATCGAGCTTGTCGCCCCCTACCGGGTCGGGGATACTGAACTGCCCCCCGGATCCTACGTCCGGTTAGAGGTAAAGGATACAGGGGCCGGCATGGCAGAAGAAACCCAGAGAAAAATTTTTGATCCCTTTTTCAGCACAAAGGGAGTCAAGGGCACCGGTATGGGACTGTCCGTCGTACACGGGGTTATCAAAAACTGCCAGGGAGGCGTAAAGGTAGACTCCGCTCCGGGAAAGGGCACCTGTTTTACCATCTTTTTTCCGGCAGTGGAGCCGGAAGAAAATATGCCGGAGGGTAAAGATGCCGCTGCTGTTCCTAAAGGATGCGGGGAACATATTCTGTTTGTGGATGATGAAACCGCCCTTGCAGCCATGATGGAAACAGCCCTGCCCACTCTGGGATACCGGGTCACGGCCGTGACCTCCCCCCGGGAGGGGCTGGAGGTTCTAAAGCGCAGACAGGGGGATATCGACCTGATCATCACCGATTTTTCCATGCCCGGCATGAACGGGCTGGCCTTTGCCGCAAAGATAAAAGAACAGTTTGCGAACCTTCCTGTCATCCTCAGCACGGGTTACGGCGAAGCCATCACCCGGCAGCGCCTGGACCAGTCCGGCATCAGCGGATTCATCATGAAACCTTTGACGCTGAAAATATTGGGGAAAAGATCTTTGAAGTATTATCCCGGGGGGAGAAAACAGGGCCGCGCCCCTCAAGCGCCGGCCGCAAGCTCTGATATCAGAATACGCAGGCCGATAAAGACCAGCACGACGCCGCCGACAACTTCCATACGCTTGCCAAGCAGGGTTCCCAGCCGTTTGCCAGCGGCAATGGCCAAAAGAGACAGGGCGCTTGTGATCACCCCGATGATCACGGCGGGGTACCAGATGTTGATGTCCATCATGGCCAGGCTCAGCCCCACGGCCAGGGCGTCAATACTGGTGGCAATGCTGAGCATGACCATGGTCATACCCCGGGAAGGGTCCTTGACAATGGCCTCCTGATCCTCGCTGAACCCGGACATGATCATCCGCCCGCCCACAAAGGCCAGCAGGCCGAAGGCCACCCAATGGTCAAACGCCTTGAAATACGAAACAAAGCCCACGCCCATGAACCAGCCCAGCACCGGCATAAAAAACTGGAACAGGCCGAAATGAAAGGCCAGCCGGAATACGGCCCGGCCGTTTGCTGCAAACCCGGAGGCCGCAGCGGCTAAGGATACCGCAGAGGCATCCATGGCAAGCCCTGCGGCAATAAGCACAATATCAAATAATCCCATGGAAAAATCCTTTTACGCTGAAAAATCAGGGCGCCAGAATATAAAAAAAGAACAGAATTTGCAAACCCCCGTCGACATCTCAAAAGGCGACCTTAAGCCCCCCCGCAGGCCCCCCACATCCCCCTGATTTCTATATATAAATTTCACTTTCTTTTTAAATATCGGACTGCTATGATACATCTTCAAAAACTTTCGGGGACATTCTCAAATCGCCCCGAAGCCCTTAATCCATAGGATCAGAATCATATGCCCGAAAAAAAATCCAATGACAATCCAAGCGCCCCCCAATCTGCCGAAAAAAACGCCCGGGCCATTAACGAAACCGGAGAGGCCCTTTATCTTTCGGGCAGCAAAGAAGAGGCTTTGGCCCAGTTCAAAGAGGCTATTGAGCTGGATTCCCAATGTGTGCATGCCTACAATAACATCGGCGTTTATTACTGGGACACCGGCAATCTTGCAGCCTCCATCGACTGGTTTCAAAAGGCGCTTAAGATCAAACCCGATGATATGGACACCTTAAACAATCTGGAAACCATTCTCCAGATTATCAACCACGAACGGTCAATGACCTCCTCAGACGATTGAGGCTTCTTTTCTTAAAAGACCCACCGCAAAACGGAATCTGCGACCGTAATACACAATGCGGCCACAACGGTGGTGAAAAAATCCCGGATCTCAAAATCCTCTATCATCTTATCGGTCAGCCACAAAAGGATTCCGTTGATCACCAGCTTAAACAGGCCAAAGGTGAGGATCATCACGGGAAGGGACAGCAGGACCAGCAGCCAGCCAAAGAAAAAATTTACCAGACTGTAAACCACGGCCACAACCACAGCCGTCATAAAATTCTTAATCCGGATTCCTGGAAAAAAATTGGCAACCAGAAATACAGCGATACTGAGAATCAGCATATTGATCAGGGTGGACATACGACAACTCCTATTTGTTTGAAATCGAATCCGGCCGCCTTTGTAAACAAACGCTGCGGCCACAACCATATGCTCAGAACATAAGGCGGCATCCGTATAAATCAACCATTCTCCCAACTCAAGCAGCATTATCCAATAGCACAATGCACTTTATCCTAAAAACGGGTCATGGATTATCTCCAGAGAATGTTTAAAAATCTTTGAGGGTGGGGGTTAGTTGTTCCTGCCGTGGCAATGTTTCAAAGGGATTAAACGGTCACCCCAGAAGTTCGTTAACCATGTCCAGTAAAACCTTATTCTCCAAAGGCTTTCGGACGTACTTTGAGATTCCCATGGCCATGGCCTCAGATCGGGAAAATTGTTCGCTAAAGCCTGTACACAGAATAATCGGCATATCAGGCCGCCGATCTAAAACGGCTTTGCACAGACGGTCGCCGGTCAGCCCAGGCATGGTGGCATCTGTAATCACCAGGTCAAACCTGCCAGGATCTTTTTTAAAGGTATCAAGGGCCTTAAGCCCATTATCAAAACAGATGACCCCGTATCCGGAATCGCTCAGCAGTTCACTGTATACCTGTCTTAAAGGGGCTTCATCCTCAACCACCATAATCGTTCCACTACCTGTCAGAGCAGGAGTCCAGTCGTTTTCCAAGAACGGTTCGCTAACCGGATAATTGTCGGCTGCCGGAAAGTACAGGTAAAATCGTGTGCCCTGCCCCGGGGTACTGGCCAGATCTAAAAACGCTCCGTGTTCATCCACAATGGCCTGGACAAGAGACAGGCCCAGACCAGTACCGTGGCCGATATTTTTTGTTGTGTAATAGGGATCAAAAGCCCGTTTTTGGATTTCCGGGCTCATCCCGTGACCTTTGTCACGCACCTCCAGACGGACATAATTCCCTGAAGGAATCGTCTGGGAACCGATCTTTTGGCCGGTTAAAAAGGTCTTGTCCTGAACACCAACAAAAAGCTCGCCGCCGGTCAGCTGCATGGATTGATAAGCGTTGGTGCACAGATTCAAAATCGCCTGATGTATCCTGGTGGCGTCTGCCAGCACCAGGAAGCTGGACCGGATGTCCGAACGAATATCAATGGTGGAAGGGATGGAAGCACGCAGCAGGTTCAGGGTCTCTTTGACTTCATAATTGAGTACCATGGGTTTTTTCTCATATTCAGTCTGCCTGCTGAAGGTGAGGATTTGGCGCACCAGATCTTTTGCCCTGCGGGCAGAGCCGAGCAATTTTTCAATATACGCGTCGGCCTTAACGGGATCATGGGTTCGAAGTCTGTTTTGTGCCAGCTGTGCAAATCCGAAAATACCGGCCAATATATTGTTGAAATCATGGGCAATGCCTCCGGCAAGTGTACCGATGGCTTCCATTTTCTGGGTTTGCTGAAGCCGCTCTTGAAGTTTTTTATTTTCCAGCTCTGCTTTCCTGCTTTCACTGATATCCCGGGCCACCTCAATCACCTGGATCACATCCCCCTGATCATTAAAAATCGGAGAGGCCACCAATTGCACGATCTTCTTTCCACCTTTTTTGTCTTTATGCACATGCTCCACCTTCCGGATGTTTCCGGTCCTGATCACCTCACGAAGCGTGCACATATGGCAATCTCCCTGACAAGGGGTATCGCTGTTGTGGGACAGCTGATGACAGGTCATCCCCTCGGGCAGGTTCTCCAGTCCGGCTGCATCCAGAGCGGAGCGGTTAGCCAGGGATATGGTAAAATCCTTGTTGACCACCATCAGGCTTTCATCCACTCCGTCGATAACAGTCTGAAAAAAATCATGGGCTTTTTTCAGTTTTTCTTCGGCCTGTTTTTGTTTGGTGACGTCCCTGTACACGGCCGCGATTTCATTGGACGGTAGTCTGAATATATAATTTTCCCGCCATCCTTTGATCCGGTCGTCCTGATACATTCGGACCGGATAGTGTTCCGGCACCCCGGACTCAAGCACCCGGCGAAACACGGCCAGCAGACCGAACTGCTCCACACCGGGAAAGACCCGGGAGACTCGTTTGCCGATAATATCCAGGGCTTTTACCTTTTCAATGCGCTCCACAGAAGGATTCACATCGCTAATCTCAAAATCCTTTCCTCCCTCCACAGGCTTGTAAAAGGCGATTCCGTTACTGGAACTGATAAACAGGCTTTGGGTCCGGGACATACTGTGCGCCAGTGCCCGGGTCCTTTTTTTAACCAGGTCTTCAAGGTTGTTCCTGTAGTCGTCCAACTCTTTTTCAAGCCGTTTCCGGTCGGTGATATCGTGAATAACGGAGTATAGCAGGCGTTTACCTGAAAGAAGGATAGGACCGCTGTATACTTCCACATCCCTGAGTTCTCCGCCGGCCAGTCTGTGGATGAACTGGAAAAGAGTGCGTTTTTCCTTTTTGGCCCGGCTCATTTCAAGGAAAACGTCCTCACGGGACAGGGCGTTGATATCGGTAATTTTCATTCCCAGGATTTCTTCCCGGGTCCAGCCGTAAAAGGACAGGGCTGCAGCATTGGCGTCAACGATATCTGCGGTTTCAGGGTCAATCAGCAGCATGACGGAATGATTTTGATCGAACAGGCTTTTATATCGTTCGCGGCTCTCATGAAAATCCGCGCTTTGAAGCTGCGCTTCCAGGCGCTGCACCCGTTGCTGCAGCGCTTCATAACTTGGGCTGTCGTCAGTCATATCTCTTACTTATTTGGGGTGGGTATTGCCGTGTATTATGCCAAATTTTTCCCCGACACTCAAGCTTGCAGCAAAACCCCTTGGAGCAAAAAAGGCCTTTGGGTATGAATTTTGCTCGATTGATATCTGTAAACCGCATACTGGTGAGGGTACGCCTCCACCCTGAATCCCTATATCTGCGCAAGAAATATCCTGGGGCTTCTGGTCCTGCTGGGACTTGCCATTGCCGTATACAGGAGAAGAACCAACGCCCGGCTTCGGCAGGTGACCCGAAAAGGCGATTATATCGCCATCATTCTTCTGGCCACGATCATCGGGTCCGGTTTCTTTTTAGAGGCCAGTAAGATCATCTCATGGCCTGTATTCGATCAGATGATGGAGGACTTTGGGGTGATGATTGATGCGAAAGAGGAACCCGCCCTTGAAGTCTATTGGCAGCAGGCCTTTAATGTCCGGTTTGAACCTCCCCTTAAGGTCTATAGGGAAAAGGATCCCAGGGCGTTTATGTTGCTTGCCATCCGCAACCTGGCCGTTCTCACCCTTTGCAAATGCTGTTTTGGCGCATTAAAACAGGCCGCCTTTCACTATGCCATGCCCTGCGGCCGTCCCGGATCACGGAATTCGACCAGCCCTATGCCCCGGATATATTTGAACGGGTCCTTGCCCTGACCGGCGTCCAGCCTTTGGCCTGGGAAAAAAGGCTGGAGTGCTGCGGCAATCCCGTCAGAGAAAAGAACCCGGCCCTGTCCAGACGGCTTACCCTTCAAAAAATGGTCAATGCCCAAACCTGCGGCGCCGAGCTTATCTGCACGGCCTGAAGCCACTGCCAGATTCAGTTTGACCGCTATCAGGACGAGTCTTTTTCATCTGAAGGATTAAAAGGTCTTCCCGCGGTTCTGGTCACCCAGCTTCTGGGGGGGGCGCCCTGGGAATTGACCGCAAAAAGATGGGCCTGTCAAATCGGGCCGCCTACGCCCTGGCACAGGAGGCTTTTCAGGCTCCATCAATGTCCGTTTTTTTTACACGCTGACAGCCTTTTCTTTCATAGGTGCAAATTCAAACGCGCCGCGGATCCACACCATTGAAAGATCAGATCCTGTAACAAAACTCCCCCGTCAATACAATTTATTAACAATCCAGAAGGTTATAAATCATTCCTTTTTGCCGAAAGCCTTTTAAATACGTTTCAGGTCCCCCCAATTGATCCCCCCTTTGCCGTGGCATTTTACTTGCGTACAACGTGTTAAGGTCCGGTTAAATGAAACGCCGCGTCTGACATAAGATTTCACCTTAATAAATAGGCGGATTGCCTGCAGGTGCTCAAACAAAAGTGTATTGGCCCTAAAATATGACTTAAGGGACTGACATGACTTCGATTCGTATTAAGGCAAAAACAGGTCAACCCAAAACGATCGCTGAATATACCAAACCCCAATTTACAAGGTCGTGTTACGCCTGCGGCGGCTGCAGCACCGTTTGCCACGTGAATACCGCCACGGGAAAGTTACGCCCGATGACGCTTGTGCACATGGCGAACCTGGGGTTGACAGAGGAACTCTTATCCATGCCTGAGATCTGGTATTGCATGGGTTGCGGCCGGTGCGCCAACCTGTGCCCCATGATGGTCCAGGCATCAAATCTTATTCAAAATCTAAGGGCTGAAGCGGTTGTACGAAAAATGGTCGGCCCGAATGTGCCCGAACAGCAGGCGAACGTCCTAAAGGAACTGATTTCAGCCCTATGGCATGCGGCAAGAGCCCTTTTAGACGGAAACTCCCCCGATGTAACAAAACTCTGGGATGAGTGGGCCCGTACGCCTCCGAAAAATCCGTCCCAGCGGATTCGAAACCCAATCAACATTGGTGCGGAAAGGAAAACCAACGAATCGTTTCTGCAAGCGGTTCAAACATACGGCGTCAACAAAACCTGTTTAACATCCTGCTTTACCTGCCGGGAATGCAGCAGCTCCTGCCCCATTTGTCTGGACCCTTTAATTTTTGATCCGCTTTTGATTGTGCGCTCGGCCAACTTTGCACTCAAAGAGGAACTGCTTAAAAGCCCGGGTATCTGGCTTTGTCTTGACTGCGGGTCCTGCGGCCTTGCCTGTTCCCAGAACGTCAAAGTTGCCCGGCTCATTCGCAAGCTTCAGCACATGGCCGCCACCCAGGGTGCGGTACCCAAGGATTTTCCTTTAAAATGGCTGCAGCTTAAAAATGAAGTTTATACGCACTACATATACCGAATCGATCAGTTTTTATTCAAAAATGGGACCCTTTTTCAGGGCATCTGCGGAAAACCGGTTAAGTTAAAAAAAGATCCCGTGCATGCGTTTTAAACGCATGCATCAACACCGAAACTACAGGAGGTCGGCCATGTCATCATTCATAGCGCAGTACAAAGAAAAGTATAAGGAGTGTTACTGGGTGGATTTTCATCAGCTTGAAGCCTATATGATCGATGTACTCAAGGGGGTGGGCGTTCCCGATAAGGATGCCCGGATCGTGGGTGACGTTCTGATCGAATCGGACCGGCGGGGGATCGACTCCCACGGAATCGGACGGCTCAAGCCTATCTATATCGACCGCATTGATGCGGGGGTCCAAAACCCTTTAACCCAAATTGATCTTCTCAAGGAAACCGAAACCACGGCCGTACTTGACGGCAACAACGGCATGGGCCATGTGGTTTCCCACCGGGCCACCGAAATCGCCATTGAAAAGGCCCAAACTCATGGAATGGCCATGGTGGCCGTCCGTCACTCCACCCATTACGGTATCGCAGGGTACTATGCCACCATGGCCGCAGAAAAGGGAATGATCGGCATCACCGGTACCAACGCCCGGCCCTCCATTGCCCCGACCTTTGGCGTTGAAAACATGCTGGGAACCAACCCCCTGACCATCGGGATTCCCACAGACGAGGACTTTCCTTTTGTTCTGGACTGTGCCACATCGGTATCCCAGAGAGGAAAAATCGAAGTATACGGCCGGGCCGGGAAAGACCTGCCCGAAGGCTGGGTCATCGGACAGGACGGAACCCCAAGAACGGATACCCTAAGAATACTGGAAGACTTAAAAACAGGGGCAGCGGCCCTGGCGCCCCTGGGGGGTATCGGCGATACAACCGGCGGATACAAGGGATACGGATATGCCACGGTGGTAGAAATTTTATCCGCCGCCCTGCAGGACGGAAAGTTTCTCAAAGGCCTGAACGGATTTGACGGCAAGGGAACCCCCATGCCCATTCTGCTGGGTCATTTTTTCATCGTCATCAACCCGGATTTTTTCATGGGAACGGCCCTGTTTAAGGCCATCGCCGGGACCATACTGCGGCAGCTAAGGGCGTCAAAAAAGGCCCCCGGCCAGGATCAGATTTTCACCGCCGGCGAACAGGAACACCTGGCCTGGCAATACAGAAAGGAACACGGCTGCCCCATCCCGGTTCCGCTGCAAAAGCAGATAACAGAGCTGTGTGAACGTTTTTCTCTGGATTATGCCTGGCCCTGGCGGTAACCTGCAGGCCCCATGCAAAAACTTGCACAGCCCAAAGCTTTCATGTAAGGTTTCTTCTATACCCAATTCAAATTCAAGGGAGAAAACCGCCATGGCACCATCCAACGCGCTGAACATTCTGAAAAATGCCATTTTCATGGAACGGCAGGGTAAATACCTGTATGAAACCGCCCGCGACAAAGCCTGCGACAGGGCAGTAAAAGAGTTTTTCCAGGACCTGGCCGATGAGGAAACCGATCATATCGCGATCCTGGAGAAACAGTTCAAGTCCTTCACGGAAACCGGAAAATTCGCCGCAGGGGGATATGAAACCGATGGCGGGGCAACAACGGCTCCGGACATCCTGAACCCCGCCGTAAAGGAAAAAATCAACGCTGCAGGCTTTGAAGCCACCGCCATTACGGCGGCCATCGGCTTTGAGGAGCGGGCCGTAGACCTGTACGGTCTGCGGGCGGCCGAGGCAGAAGACCCCGAGGAAAAATCCTTGTACACCTGGCTGGCCGCCTGGGAGCGGACCCACCTAAAAAAGCTTTTAGCCCTCCAGGAAAGCCTCATGGAGAAAGTCTGGGAGGATAACGCCTTCTGGCCCTTCTAAGGCCCGGTCAAACCGGGCCTTGTACGCGAAGATTTTTACTTAGCCATCGGTTGGACTTTTTACGGTTTCATCAAATGTTATTACCTGTTTTGCCATCTCCACCACCGGCATGGGGCCTGCAGGTTCTCCGGGCAGCCGGTTTAAAATTTTCTGGGGCAGGCCCCGGTAAAGCAGGCGCACGGTCAGGGTCTGGCCGGATTTCGGCGTCTGTCCCAGATCAAACCTGCGGCTGGCGGTCTGGCCGGCCGCAATTCTTGTGTCGGACAGGACCTGCCTTGCCTTGGCAATATTGAACACCGGATTGCCGTGGCCGTCCCCGAATACCGTATTAAAAATCACGGTATCCTCCGGCAGCTCTTGGCGGCTGTCCGGCAGGCCGGAGGAAAAGACGGTGGAACCGTCCGGATTGGTCAGGACAAGCTGAATCCAGACCTGGCGAAGGTCTCCCAGCCCCGTGGGCAGGGAATGGCCGGCCCCGGAATTGGTCACATCGACAACCGCGGTTGACGGCTGTTTTTTGTCCATGGCCACGGCAATCTGTGCGGCGTTTTTCAGACGTTCCTGCGCCATCTGTGCCTTTTCATCAAAGCCTTGTGCCTGTGGCACCCCTGAATTTCCCCCGACAAAATAATGGGTGAAAATATGGGGGCGCTCCTCGCTGTAATCCGTGGCCGCCCCTGGATTTTCGGGGCGCTTTGTGCTGCCAGTGGCGGGAATCCCCGGGCGCTGATACATATGGCAGCCCTGGCAGGGGACATGGGCGTTTGTGCCCGGGCTGTTGTAAGCACTTTTTTCCCACTCCGTATAGGTGGTCTCAAGATCGGTGCCAAAGGCCACGTGTTTGACATTGTGGCAGGTCCCGCAAATTCTTGAATCTGTATGGAGTTTGGAATATTCGGCCGCGTGGAAATCGGGTTCGGCATCGTCAAAGGGGCCGTATTTGATACCGGGATCATCTTCACCAACACCCGGGGACAGCACCGTCCCGTTGTTGTACATCCGGGAGACATCCACGGCGGAATGGCAGTAATCGCACTGAATCCCCTGGGTGGCGATTTCCGGGGTCTGCTCCAGATCGTCGGAGAGTTTTTTAGGAAAGCCCGTTACCACCCCCACCGGGGTGTGGCATTTAACGCAGGCCTCGGCTTCGGCGATCTCACCTTCATGGCTCAACCCCTGGCGCAGAAAAAGGGCGACCCGGGTGTAAATTTCATCCTTGTGGGAGAGATTGTGCATGGATCCCTGCCATTGATCGAAAATCTCGGAATGACATCCCGCGCAGGTATCCGGCGAAATAAACTGTTCAAGTTCAAAGGTCTTGCTTCCGGCAGCCGGGGCCATCTCAATCATAATTCCCAACACCAGCCACAGCGCAGGCAGAAGGATCGGGGCAAATTTTTTTCTCATTGTCCGCGCCTATCCTTTAACCAGTCCGCCGGGGAACTCTTTGATCTCACCGTCCAGGGTCAAAACGGTCCAGTTGCCGCTTTCATCCTGGGCCGCCACCAGGCATTCCAGGCGGCTGCCGTCATTCAGGGATATAGCGCAAAGCCCCTGGTCGTCCGTGCTGCGGACCTGGACGAATTTTTTCTCCTTTGCCAGGGTTTTAAACCGGTCCGCCGCCTGTTCCATGGTCACAATGCGGTTGAACTCTTCCGGATCCGTCTTCTGGATGTCCAGGCGCAGATCAATGACCTGCTGCTTCATATCGGCGATCTTGGCCACAACCTTTTCCATCTCCTCTGTCTGGCCGGAGGGAATGGAGCGCAGAATCTGCTTTTGCAGTTCCATGTCCGTTTCGATGTAATTGATTTTTGATAAGAGTGCTCTGACACGTTCCTTCATATGTAGTCCTCGCCCTTAAAGTATTTATTTTTTAATTTGCAAGGGCGAGTATATCGGCTTTGAAGGAAGATTCAAGGGATTTTTGCCACGGATTGTCCGGCCTCACGGACCGGATTTCCGAGCTCAGGACCGGCAGGGGGCGTTCCCGCTTTTTTCGGCCCGCTCCGCCCCTTTTGCAATCCAGGCCAAAAGCCGGGCAAAAAAACCCTTTTTGCCGGCCTTGTCCTGATTTTTTTCAGATTCGTTCGTCATTGGATCACCTTATAAATTATAAGCAGGTGGCCGTTATCGATTTCCCGGGACTCCACCAGTTCCAGCTCTCTGTCCATCTCCCGGTTGAACAGGGAAAGGCCTGCGCCGAAAATTCTTGGTACAAGGGTCAAGTGAATGTGGGTGATCAGATTTTTTTCGGCAAAAAGCGAGTTCACCGCAGCCCCGCCGATCAGCGCCACCTGGGTATAGCCTTCGGCCTCAAGGCCCGCCAAAATTTCAGCCGGATCCTGATCGGTGAAGACCAGATTGTCGTCGAGGCTTTTCCGGGTCTTGTCCCGGGTAATCACGATATTTTTCCGGTCAGGCAGGGCTTTTCCTATGGTATCAAAGGTTTTCGATCCCATGATCATGGCCCCGGCCTCCCGGGTGACCCGGACAAAGTACTGTTTGTCCGCCTTCCCGGTCCAGTCCACAAGTTCACTGGAGTCCCTGGCGATCTTTCCGTCCACCGTGGCGGCCATCAGCATAATTACGTCCATCAGAATTTTCCTTTTTTCCTAATGTCTTTATTCCTCCAGATTCGGCCAGGCCATATCCCGCTCTTCCACATGGTAGCAGAACCTGCTCCAGGAAAATTCCCTGCAGGATACCGGGCATTTTAACGTGACTTTATGATCCGTCACACGGATGACTTCCCAGTCACCTGACCGGGGGGAATCTTCGATACGAATCTTTTCACCCACCTTAAAGGGATAGGCTTTAAACAGGGCAACTTTGGGCATCTCAAGCCTCCATCGGGTCTTTGGGTTTGGTTACACTTTTTTTCCAGAAGATGCCGGCGGCAGGGGCCCTGTCATCCGGGCCGGATCCACCAGGTTGGAAAACGTTTTTTCGTCCATCAATCCCAGCTTGACCACGGCCTGTTTGAGGGTGGTCCCGTTTTCATGGGCATATTTGGCGGCCTTGGCGGCATTTTCATATCCGATATGCGGGTTGAGGGCCGTGACCAGCATCAGGGTGTTTTCCAGGTGTTCGGCAATCCGTTCCCTGTCCGGGGCAAGTCCTTCCAGGCAGTTGCGGGTAAAGGAATCCGCCGCATCCCCCAACAGCCGTGCGGACTGGATAAAGCCTGCAATGATCATGGGTTTGTACACGTTCAGCTCAAACTGCCCGAAGCTTCCGGCAAAGCCGAGAGCAGCGTCGTTTCCCATGACTTGGGCGCAGACCATGGTCAGAGCCTCCACCTGGGTGGGATTGACCTTTCCCGGCATGATGGATGAGCCAGGCTCATTGGCCGGCAGAATCAGCTCGCCGATGCCGCACCTGGGGCCGGAGCCCAGCATCCGGATATCATTGGCGATTTTGGTCAGGCTCACGGCAATGGCCTTCAAGGCCCCGTGGGCCCCGACCAGGCCGTCGTGGGCGGACAGGGCCTCAAACTTGTTTTCCGCCGTTCTAAAGGGAAACCCTGTCAGTTCGGCGGCCTTTTCAGCCACCAGCCGGTCAAACCCTTCGGGCGTGTTGAGGCCGGTGCCAACTGCGGTACCGCCCAGGGCCAGTTCGTAAAGCCTGCCCATGCTCGCCGCAAGGCGTGCTATTCCGGCCCGGACGGCGCTGGCGTATCCTGAAAATTCCTGTCCCAGGGTCAGGGGCACCGCATCCATGACATGGGTCCGGCCCGTTTTTACAATACCCTGCCACGCCTGCGCCTTTTCCTCAAGGGTTCGGGCCAGGGCATCAAGTCCGGGCAGCGTAGTCTTTTCCAAAAGGATGACTGCCGCAATATGCATGGCCGCCGGGAAGGTATCGTTGGAGGACTGGGACATGTTGACGTGATCGTTGGGATGGATGGCCGGCGATCCTGAGCCTAAACCATTGCCCGCCAGGACATGGGCCCTGTTGGAAATCACTTCGTTGACGTTCATGTTGGTCTGTGTGCCGGACCCGGTCTGCCAGACTTTCAAGGGGAAGTGAGCGTCCAGGTCCCCGGCCAGAATTTCGTCACACACCCTTGCGATCAGGTCCTGCTTTGCCGGTTCCAGGCGCCCCAATTCGACATTGGCCATGACCGCCGCCTTCTTCACCACGGCAAAGGCCCGGATCACCTCCCGGGGCATAGGTTCGGTACCGATTTTAAAATTTTCAAAGGATCTTTGGGTCTGGGCGCCCCAATAGACATCTGCCGGTACCCTGACCTCTCCCATGGTATCATGCTCAATACGGGTGTTCATGATCTCCCTCCCGGATGATGAATTTACTTATGAAACATAAAGCCGGAAACCCCAAAAAGCAAGGTTGACGATTTGATTCCCTCTATTGTTTTATTCCCTCTTTTTTGCTACCCAAAGGCGGTGGCAGTGTTTTTTAACGGGGTTATTCATTTTCAAGACCACCCTGTGATCTTTCAAAAAATTAACCAAGGCATCGGTTCTGATGGGCTCGACAATCGCCACCATTATTGCCATTCCAATCGGTCTCATTTTCGTTTTTCTGGCCGTCCGCCTTGCTGTAAAGGTCATTGCCTTGGCCGCATCACTCCTGTTTAAAATTATCACGGCAATCCTTAACCCCAACGCATTCCAAACAGGCCGCTCACCCGCCCAACGCCTGCAGGACTATTTTTATGGCTTTCGGGGAAGGGAGAATTTCAACGCATTTTTCAAAAACAGCATCCATAAGGTATTTAACAGTTTAACCCCCTTTCGTAAAAGGAGAAAACAGATGAGCACAGAAGAACAGATGCCCCCGGCTAAAATTCCACCTGAAGCCACAGCCCCTGATAAAAAGAAGTCGCCCCTGCTGGGATACGCCATCATCGGCATTGTTGTCTTTGTTGTTCTGGCAGCATTTGCCGGCCGCTTCTTCACCACCATCCCTGCAGGACATGTCGGGGTCGGTACTCTGTTCGGAAAGGTTAAGTCCGATGTCTATACCGAGGGAATTCATTTAAAAAATCCCCTGATGAAAATCACCCTGTTTGATGCCCGCCAAAAGACCTATAAAGACGCCATGGGGGTTCCGTCCTCAGACCAGTTGATCACCAAGTTCGATTTGTCCATCCAATACCGTCTCATCAAGGAGCAGGCTCCGGTCATGCTCAAGGAAACCGGCACACCAAAAGAGGTCCTTGATGTTCACATGATGCCCCTTTTGCGCAGCCTGATGCGGGAAATCGGTAAAAGTGTGCCAAAGGCGGAAAACTTCTATGAACAGGCCGTGCAGCAAAGGATCCAGGAAGAACTGCTGACAGGCCTTTCCGGTTTGGCCCAGAAGGGCATCAAAATAGAAAAACTGCTGATCCGGGATGTCACGCTGCCCAGCATCATCACCAACGCGGTCATGCGGAAAAAAGAGGCGGCCCAGGCCGCGGAAAAAGCCAAGGAGGAACTCAAAAAATTCAGGGTGGACCAGGAACGCAAGGAAGCCCAGGCGGAAGCAGAAAAAAAGGCAGAGCTGATCCAGGCCAATAAGAAAAAGGAAGTCATGCTCATCGCAGCCAATGCCCAGTTGGAAGCGGCCAAAATAGAGGCCAAGGCCATCCTTGTCCGGGCCGAAGCTGAGGCGGCGGCCAAAAAGAAACTCATCGATGCCGTCACCCTGGAAGGATACGTCCGGCTGGAGAGCATGAAAGTGCTCAAGGAGCTGCAGAAAGGCAACCACCTGATCATCGTGGATCCCAATGCAGCCTCCCCCCTGCCCTTCCTGAACCTGGACAAGATACAAAACCCCAAATAGGTGCCGGCGGGAAAGTGTTCTATATCAAAATGATATATGATAATAAGCAGTTATCTGTCAACTCATCAAAAAGAAAGAGAGGTATCATGCCCTTTGTAAAAATTTCAGCATTACCTGGTGGGGATTTCAATTGTTCTGAGGTGATGGAGGCCATGGAGGAAAATTTCGCCCTGAAAGCAGACCTTCCCCTTGGCACTGCGACATTCATCTGGCAGTCCCTTGACTGCATGACCCATCGCCAAAAGGGGGAGACCGCCCCCAGGAGTCTTAAGAAATTTGATCCGTCTGCAAAGGAGATCCCCATTTTCGTTGATCTGTATATCACCTCTGTCTTTGACTATGAAAGCATCGCCAAGATGATGGATTCCATCACAACGGTTTTAAATGAGAAAACCTGCATACCAAGGGAGTATGTTTTTATCCACACGCATATCGGAAATCCGGGACATGTGTATATCAATGATGGGATATGGCCTTGCCTGCTCACCCACCCCGGCTCGGAAACATAGACTGGGGAAAACCCAGAATAGGCATTACGATAGAAACAGGTTGTTGAGAACGAATATGCCCATTGAAAGACGCCGTGGATAGTTATTTACGTCTTGTATCATTCCTGTATCTTTGTACGATATCACCGATGAATGCCAAAGGCATAAAATCGGCCCGGGGGAGTGAATAACAGGAATCCCCTTAATCCACGTCGCTCTGTCATGAGCGCCCCAAACACATTCCTCAAAATTGGAGATTTTCCTCAACGGGGAGCTGAGGGGCCAGGCTTTTAAACCCAAAAAGCTCCGATAAAAGTTTAAATTTTCATGAACCTGGCACTCCAGAAAGGCCGCGCAGTAAGCCTGGCCCCTCTCCAGCGTTTTGTTCAAGTAAGCCGCTACGCGGCAGGTCTTCCTCCCCGAGTCCTTTTGCTTAATGCAAATGGTTCATGGTATCTTCTTACCGGCTTGCAGGTCGGTATCTTCTACCCGACAAGGTTAAAGAAGAAAGGAAGATACCATGAGCGATTTGATCAAACGTTTCAAAGAAGACCTCCAGTTAGCCGGATATGCTAAGCGGAGTATCCAATCCTATAGCAGCGCTGTGATAAAGCTGCAGCGCTTTTACAATGAACCACTTCACGATATCACCGAGGAACAGCTCCGTCAATATTGGCTTTGCTGCCAGAATGAGTTCGGTTGGAGTGCCGCGACACTGCGTATCAGTTACGCCGGAATCCAGCATTTTTTTACCAAGACACTGGTCCGGTCTTGGACCCTTTTCAACGACATCCAATGGAAGCGCGAAGAGACATTACCAACAATTCTGAGCCTTGCTGAAGTCAGAAAGATTATCTACGCCCTGCCCACTGAGCAAAGCCATACATTTTATTTAACGCTGTATTCCATGGGGCTCAGGCTAAGGGAAGCCACATCTCTTCAGGTCAAAGACATTCTTTCCGACAGGGGGCTTGTACATATTCACTGTGGCAAAGGTTCCCAGGACAGGATGGTCCCCCTGCCTAAAATCACCCTGCTGACTTTGCGTAAATATTATAAAACGCATCTCAATCCTAAATGGATATTTCCTGCCTTGGGCCGCAATGGCGGGAAGAACGCCCAATACGCCAAGGAGCATGTAAGTGGCAGCGGGGTGCAAGGCGTTTTGCGGTCAACTATGAAACGCCTGAAGTTTAAAAAACATGTCCACCCCCATGTATTCCGCCACGCCTATGCCACCCATCTGCTGGAGGCCAATATCCCCATACGGCATGTTCAAAAAATCCTGGGGCATAAAACGCTTAAAAGCACGATGGTTTATCTGCACGTGACCACGCAGGCTCAAGTTGATTCCAACGACAAGGTTTCCAAAGTCATGCAGGGGGTGCTGTCATGAGTGCTGTCCAAAAAATTTTCCAAATGTATGGGGCCCGATATCTGGCACTTTATGGTGACCGAATGCCGCAATCGCATAAAAAGACCATCCGGGATATCATTGCCTGTCGAAAAGGCGCCTTTGGAACGATGGTGTATGAATGCCACGACTGTCGAAACCTTCATTTTATCCACGCCTGCTGTGGCAATCGCCATTGCCCAAACTGCCAACACGGCAAAGCGGATCAATGGCTTAACCGGCAAATGGAAAAGCTGCTGCCAACCCACTATTTCATGTTAACGATTACACTTCCCCGGGGACTTCGGAGCATTGTCCGATCTCATCAAAAGCAATCCTATAGAGCGCTGTTTTCATGCGCCAATGAAGCACTGAAAAAACTGGCGCAGGATACGCGGTTTATCGGTTCTGACCGAATCGGATATTTGGCCGTCCTTCATACATGGGGCGGTATGCTCCAGTATCATCCTCATTTACATCTGATCATCCCCGGAGGCGCTTTATCTGATAATGACCAATGGCTCCCGTCACGACAAGATCTGTTTGTCCACACAAAACCTCTGGAGACCATTTTCAAAGCCAAATTCAAGGATGCCATGAAAAAGGCTGGGTTGTTCGATAGGATAGATCCTGCAGTCTGGTCACAGCAATGGGTTATTGACACCCAGGCCGTAGGATTTGGACACCATTCCCTTCGCTATCTTTCACGATATGTGTTCCGGGTTGCCATCTCCAACAATCGTATCAAAAGTATTGAAAACGGTATCATCAAATTTCTGCACAAGGACCGTGAGAAGAAAAAATGGAAACTTACGTCACTGGATGGCTATGGAATTCATCAGGCGATTTTTGCAGCATGTTCTTCCCAAAGGCTTTATGAAAATCCGGCATTATGGATTTCTTAACCCCAACTATGCCTTGCCTATTGAGAAACTCCGCGAACTGATTTCACTCATCCATGATGTTTTAGCTTTATTTGTTGAAAGCCCTGAACCAGAAATCCCCGGGATTAAATGCAGCCATTGCGGACACGCTTTAAAATTCATTCGATTTGTGAAGCCTGAGGTCCGGAGAAGGCCCGGTTAAAAACTCAGGGTTGATGGCAAGGCAACGGCTATTTGTTACAAACAGCCTGTTCAATAAATTGATGGGGTTGCGATACCCGTGCGCCTAATTGCCAGTAACTTACGTTACACACCGGGCTTTGGTGCCTGGGAACGGTGTGATTTTTGTGTTCTGCCTCGCAGGGAGGTCTCTTTTTTTTAAATTCTCGTTTTATCCAGCCTTAATATATCGGACAAAACGTGAACCTTTTCCCCTATAGGTCCGCGGCTTCTTGAACCACAGGATTAGCGCCGGGCCTCGTGCCTCGGCACGGTCACTAATCCTTCATTTGTTATAAATTTACAGTAAAAATAAGATGTACAGTCCCACCAATAGAAAAAGCCCTAATACCATAGCATATTGCAGGTATAGATACTTACTACCAAGTTTAATCGTTCTTCCTAATTTATCCCTGGCAATAGGTTCTTTACAACTTGGACAGAACTCAAAAATTTTAAAACCAAATCTTTTAAAGAATTTTCGATTTCTGATATCTTTATTACAGTATGGACAATTGTTCCACTTCATAAAAATATATTGGCTTCTGATTTATAACAACATGATGTGTGGTTCTGTATATCCGCTTATTATCCAGTTTTAGCTGGATATCCAGAAAATTTGAATGATATCCAACCTAGCTGGACAGGTTGGCGATAAAAGCCGAAAATCAAGATAATATGGACAATATCCCGATTAAACAGGGATTTGCAACAGGAAAAATCCAGGCGTTATCTATATTACGGGTCTGTGAAAAGATGGTGATTTTATTCCCATCCACAAGTTTCTCTATGCTACCCGAGAGTGGGGCGGTTGATCCAACCTCGGTAGGAGGGGCAGGGGCCGGTCTTGCTGCAGCATCAGGCCCCTGAAACATAGAGGATCTTGGTGAAGTGGAGTGGCCGGACGCCGAGATGTTTGAGGACCTCCATGATAAGTTCTGTCAAGGGAAAAATGAAGATTTCCCTATTTCTCGGCGGCCAGCGCAGCGAGCTTAGAGCCTCTTGGAGAAGGGAGCAGCCGCAGAAGATCCGGGGCCTGCCCCGTGCCTCCCCCACTGCCTTTGACCAAATAAAATCCCAGAACAACTCAATGCCATGCTATGTCATGTCAACACCATGTGGACGCCATGGTGAAGCGATGTCAAGCTATGGTGATCCGGAAACGAACATGCTATAATCAAAACTTAACTCAACCCTTCAAGGAAAATCCATGCCAGCGTCAGCAGACTCATCATATCCGTCCCCCTGGAAACAGGCCGGACCGAAAAGAAAGCGTCCCCAGCAGGGGAAAATTCAACATAGATCCTCTTCCCGGCAGTCCCATCCCTTTCTGGCCCAGGACCCCAAGGCCGTGGTCGGGCAGTTCCACGATCTTATTGTGGAGAACCTTTCGGATTACGGGGTCTACCTGAGCTTTGGCCGGGACCGGGTGCTGCTGCCTAATAAATATGTTCCTGAGGGCGCGGATGTCGGCCAGAAGATCCGGGTCTTTATCCACACGGATTCCGAAGACCGCCCCGTGGCCACCACCCTGACGCCGGCCGGGGTGGTGGGGGATATTGTGGGGCTCAAGGTCAGGGATACGGCGGCCTTTGGCGTCTTTATGGACTGGGGCCTTGAAAAGGACCTGCTGGTCCCCAGAGGGGAGCAAGAGAGCCGGATGGAACCGGGGGAAACCCATCTGGTTAAAATCTGCCTGGACAAATCCTCCCACAGGGTCTTTGGGTCCACCCTGATGAAAGGCTTGTGCGACGGGGAAAACCAGGAGCTTTCAGCAGGTGATGCCGTGGATCTGATCATCCACAGTTCAAGCCCCATGGGTTATATCGCCGTTGTCAACCGGGCCTGCACAGGCCTGCTGTATCGGACCGAGGCCTTCCAGGATCTGGCCGTCGGCGACAAATGCCGGGGATATGTATTGCGGGTCCGGGAGGACGGCAAAATCGATCTGACCCTGAAACAGCCAGGGTATGCCTCGGTGGAGGGCTCGGCCCAAAAAATCCTGGATGTTCTGGAAGCCCACGGGGGCGCAAGCCCCTGCCACGACAAAAGCAGGCCCGAAGAAATTCAGGCCGCCTTTTCCATGAGCAAGAAAGAATTCAAACGGGCGGTGGGCAGGCTGTACAAAGAGGGCAGGATTACCCTTCTCGGAAAGGACGGTATTCGCCTTGTTACCGGCCGGGAATGATTTCAGGCACTTAAAAGTTTGCTAAAATTAACTTTTTTTTACAGAACAGATCTTTTCCTGGAGCAAAAGCTGGTTATCTTTCTGATATGATTCGACCGGAATCACATCCTTTTTATAGATAAGGAAGATGACATGAAAAAAAACATTCATCCTGTTGAAAGAGGCGTTCGCATTGCCCTTGGCATCGCAATTTTATCCCTTGTATTCGTGGGGCCAAAATCCCTGTGGGGACTGATCGGCATTGTACCGATTTTAACCGGCCTGAGCGGATGGTGCCCGCCCTATCAGCTCCTGGGGATTTCCACCTGTAAAAAGGGGTAGGGCCTATTCGTTTTTAACGGCAGTCCAGATAAAATGCCGGCCCCCTTTTCCCGATGACGCGGCCCGGACCGCAGTGACCTTTGCCTGGAACCCGCATTTGCCAAGGCGGCGGGTAAAGGCAGGATCATCCCCTGCAGACCAGATACCCAGAACACCCCCCGGGGTAAGGGCGTGGAAGGCGGCCCTAAGGCCCTGTTCCGCGTATAGGCGGTTGTTGGACTTTTGGGTCAGCCCGGCAGGGCCATTGTCAATATCAAGAAGAATGGCGTCCCACGCCCTTTTCTTTCCCTGAATGAGCGTTGCCACATCACAGGTCTCCACCCGCACCCTGGGGTCGTTGAGTGGCATACCGGCCAGATGGCCTAAAACATCCCGGTTCCAGGCAATAACCTCCGGGATCAGTTCGGCCACCATTACCCGGGCATCCGGTAATGACAGCGCCAGGGTCCGGGCCAGGGTATAGCCCATGCCCAGCCCCCCCACCAGGATGTTCATCACAGGTCTCTGCCCCGTCTGCTCAAAAACCAGGGTTGCCAAAGCTTTTTCCGACCCGTAAATCCGGCTGTTCATCAGCTCGGTTCCGGCGGTTCTAATTGAAAACTCCTGGCCCCGTCTTCTGAGCACCAGCTCACTGTCCTGACCCGGCACCCTGGCCCGGCCGATTTCTTCCCACGGAATCATCTATCGTCCTTATTACCCATCAACGCTATATTATCATCCCGCCCAGTATGTCACAGATGCCCGAATTTAGAAACTGCGATGCCGGGCAGGCGCATAAAAAGACGGTTTCATCAAAGGTATCGCTTCCCCTCCACATTTGACAATGCTCTGACCTTTCTTTAAAATATCGGTTATCGTCGGCGCCCGCCGGCAGCCCACCTGACAAGGAGAACATGAATGGGAGCAAATAATCTGATCTTTCTTGAGGTCCTGGAATGGCTGGACGACACCGGTGCAGCCCTGGTCTTCCGCCTGCCGGAAAAAGGATCCGCCGAAATCAAGTACGGGGCACAGCTCATTGTGCGCGAAAGCCAGGCCGCTGTTTTCTTTTACAACGGTAAGGCTGTGGGGGCTTTCGGGCCCGGCCGCCATACCCTGAAGACTGCCAATATCCCGATTTTAACGAAAATCGCCAGTCTGCCCTGGGGCATGACAAGCCCCTTGCGGGCCGAGGTTTACTTCACCAACCTTAAAACCTTTACCGACATGAAATGGGGCACCCGGGATCCTGTGGCCTTTAAGGACAGGGATCTGGGGCTCGTCCGCCTGCGGGCTTTTGGCATCTTCAACTTCAGAATTGTCCAGCCTGTGCTCTTTATCAACCGGATCACCGGCACCCAGGGGCTTTTCACCACCGAGGAGATCAGCCAGTATCTCAACCGGGTCATCGTCTCCCGGTTCAACGACTACATGGGCGAGGCCATCACCACCATTTTCGATCTGCCCTCCCAATATGATGAAACGGCCAAAGGCCTGGCTGCCCGGGTAAAAAAGGATTTCGCAGCGTTAGGACTTGCCCTGACCGATCTGTTCATCAACGCCATTACCCCGCCCCCCGAGGTTCAGAAGGCCATTGACGATAAAAGCCGCATGGGCGTTTTTGACGACATGAACAAGCTGATGCAGATGAAAACCGCCATGGCCATGGAAAAACTGGCCGAGTCCCCGGACGGCATCGCCGGCAACGGGGCCGGGGCCGGTATGGGCATGGGCATGGGCATGATGCTGCCGGGGATCTTTGCAGGGCAGATGGCAACAGGCGCCTCCGGTGCTGCGCCCAAAGAGGCGGTCTGTGAAGAATGCCGCCGCAATATCCCGGCGGACGCAAGCTTCTGCCCCTGGTGCGGTCACCAGCAGGTGGTCTTTGAAAAATGCACGGCCTGCGGAAAGAACATCACCACCGGAGCCAAATTCTGTCCCAGGTGCGGGGAACCCACCGGAGGCCGGGCTAAAACCTGGTTCTGCACCGCCTGCGGCTCGGAAAACTTAGGCCAGGCCCTGTTCTGCAACCAGTGCGGAGAAAAACATTAGCTTCCAGGTCCGGCATCACTGCCCCCAATGCGGGGGGCCGGTCTTTTTAGATGAAGCGGACCGTTTTTTTGTCTGCGGATTCTGCCGGGTCAGATCCTGTATCAGCCAGAAGGGATTTGCCCGGTACTACCTTGCCCCCAGCGACACCCTGGATCCGGATATCCCCCTTTTTTACCTGCCCTATTGGCGGTTCAAGGGCGTCCAGTACACCTGCTCACCCTCCGGGGTGGAGCACCGTTTCACGGACATCTCCTGGCTGGCCCTGGACCCTGCCCCCCCCCCCCCGTCCCTTTCTCATTAGGATTCAGATCCCAGGCCCTGACCCTGACCCGGGTCTCCGCCCGGACTTCCGGCACCTTTATCCGTCCCAGGGGATTTGAAGCAAGTTTTCCCCGGGATCGCAAAGGGGCCGCCGGCGCTGCCGGGTTCACAGAAGATATCGGCGAGACCAGCAGCCTTATTTTCGCTCCTTACTATGAAAAAAACGGGGGGCTTGTGGACGGGATTCTCAACCGGGAAATGGGGGAGCATTCCGGAGAATTATCCGCCTTAGGCGATGCCTGCCGGCCGGAAAAAGAAACCCTTCTTCTGCCTGGGATCTGTCCTGAATGCGGATGGGATCTGGAAGGCCAGTCAGACTCCCTGGTTCTGGTCTGCCGGAACTGTCATACCCTGTGGCAGCCCAGGGAAAATACACTGGGCCGGATCCGCTTTGGTTCGGCAATGCCGGAAAACGACACCCAGGTGCTGATCCCCTTCTGGCGGATCACCGCCGGATTCAACCGCCTTTCCTTAAAAACCCGGGCGGATCTTTTCAGCCTGGCCAATCTTCCGGTCACCGGGGAAAATAAGGAAGGCACCCTTTCCTTCTGGGCTCCGGCGTTTAAAATCCGGCCCAAAGTCTTTTTGCGCATCAGCCGCCAGCTTTCCCTGGCCCAGCCCGATCCTTCCCTTGAAAAGGAGATCCGCCCCCAGCCCCACCTGCCCATTACCCTGCCGGCCGGTGAAGCGGTCCAAAGCATCCGGATTACCATTGCCTCACTTGCACGGCCGCTGAAGGATCATTTCCAGGCCATTGCCGAGGCCAGAATACAGGCGGAATCGGCCACCCTGGTCTATCTTCCCTTTGACGTCGGAGCCCATGAATACATCTCTCCACACTTGGGGCTGTCCATCAACAAAACGGTGCTCAGGCTGTCAGGAAATCTTTAAAGGGAAAGGCCTTATTCGGCCCAGTCTGCAGGATCAAAGGCCCGGCCCCATTTGGCGTGAATCCGGGCCAGCTCTCCCGAAGCGATCAAGGCCTTCACCCGGGTATCGTAAATCCGGATCAGCCTCCGGGATCTTTTTGTATCGGTAAATGCCACATAGGCCTTCTGCTTCCACAGCGGATAAATTTGATACAATCCGGCGTTCTGGCGGTCTGATTTCAGGTAACCGTCAATATCAATCCTGGCATCGATATAAGCGTCAAACCGATCAAGGTCCAGCTGATGCCAGGCATCTTCCTGTGCATCGACCTCATACCAGTCCGCCAGCTGAATGCCTGCCATCTGGGAGGACTGATGGTAGTTGTATCCCCTCAGCCAGACGGCCCTTTTGTAATCTAAGCTGTGAATCCCCTTCCAGATAATGCCGGAAGCCTTTTTGACCACGACAGCCGTCTCCTCGACGAACAATGGCATCTTTGTGGTGATCTGATGATTTTGCCGGGCATGGGATTTCCAGACACAGAGCATGGCATCCTGGTTTCCGGCATTAACCATGGCCTGGCACCGCTTCCAAGGGGCAAAGGTATAGGCAAGGCCGATGTCTTCGGATTCGTATACCGCCCGGAGAATATCAAAAAAAAGACCGCTGCCGTCGGCATTGGTCTGGTCCTCCCACTGGGGGGTGATAACTTTCAGTGTATCCCGGCTTTCGGCTCCCCAGGTTGTGGCCAGAATCATCAGGGCCAGAACCTGCAAAAAAAAGAGATATGAAAAGATCCGTTTGACTGACATGCTGACATCCCTTTTGGTTTTCATATTTAAAGGTAAAGGAAACAAAGGCCCATAATGATCGTGGGGATTAATGCATAGACAAGCAGGAGTATGGGGGATATCCCGTTGCTGAAATACTTTTTCAACAGGGCCTGACCTGCCGGGTTCGGGGCATTGGCGATAACGGTAAGGCCGCCGCCGGTAACAGCGCCCGCCACCACCGCATATTTCAGGCTGTCGGTGAAACCGGGCACAAGCGTGCTCAGATAGGTGATGGCAGCATTATCGTTAAAGGCCGTAAGTATCGTCGCGCTCAACATCAGCGGCAGTTCCCCCAGACTGCCAAGCACCGGAGCGATCCACCATCCCTGCAGACCGCCGTGGATGACCAGACCGCCCAAGAAAAATCCGACCAGCATCGGGGACTTTAAGTTGACATTGTTTTGAAATGGCCAGGTCACATGGCTGAACCCGATAAAAAAAAGCATACCGGATACAAAAATGGCCGGGGAATGGGCATTGGCAATAGTCCAGACCATAAAGGCGACATGGACGGCCATGATCCAGCCGGGAACGTCGCCTGCGCGTTTGTCCCAATTGGGATCGTCCAGATCGGGCCGTTTATCCCTTGGCAGCAGGCCCGGTACGGAAATACTCATCTGACGCATTTTAAGGTCTTCAAACTCCTGCTCAAAGGTCTCTTCCAGCAAAGAGCAGTCCGTATCATCCATTTCACACACCGTCATGGTAGACTTTCTTGCAGCATCTTTAATTCTTTGAAACTCCTGATGCAACTCGTCTCCGATGCGCTTTTCCGCCATCTTAAGATCTTTTTTGAGCCCATCGCTGTGGATATATCGTTCTTTCATCTCACCTTTGAGGATGGACAAATTGAATTTTCTTTCCAGCCTGGCAATATCTTTTTTAAACACAAAAAAAACAAGGGTATTTGAAAGCACAATACCTACTAACGCCTTCCAGCCGAAGGTTGAAAGCATAAACGGCAGGTTCCAGTCCCAGGGCGCTGCCACCATTAAAACCGGCGGCGCGGCAAAATGGGTCAGGGTGCCGCCAACGGATATATTAACGAAAAGCAGGGCAATGGTCGCATATTTCAGCCTGTTACCGGGCTTGAGTTCATAAAACTTTCTGGCCAGCAGCATGGCCGAGATGGTCATTGCGGCGGGTTCCGTGATAAAGGAGCCTAGGATGGGGCCCACGGTCATAATGGTCAGCCACCAGGCGGCGAGCGTCCCCTTAAAAACCTGTGCAACCCGGCTCATGATCTTTTCGGATAAGTATAGAATGGGCCGGGAAGAGGCCAGGGTCATGATGACAACGACAAACATGGGCTCGGTGTAATTTACGCCGCTGATATAGCCGACAAAGGTATGCCAGTCAAAGAACAGCACAATGGCCGCTGCCAGAACAACGGCCCAGAGGCCGAAAACCACCTCAACCTCGCCCAAAAAATGGAAAATTTCTGCGCGGATCCTTGTGGACCGCTCCGACGCTTTTCCGGTTTCAATATCTTTTTGGTGTTCGGCTTTCCATTTATGTGCAAAAAAAAGAAATTTGCTGCTCAAAAACGTATGAATAATCGCGGCCAGAAAAATAAGGCTGGCCACCAGGTTAAACGGCGTATGGCGGATACGGTGTGCAAGGATGTCACCCACACCGTCGATATCTGCATCATGATAGCTTGCAAAGCTTGGCGGGAAATGGCCTGTGGCGCCATGGGAATCTGCGCCCCCGCCTCCGGCATAGGCAGCGCCAGCTGCCAAGACGGCAAAAAAGAAAAGAATAAACGCAGATCGTAATTTCATACCCCCCATCGCCTTATTCGTTTGCGTGATTGATATTTATTTTTTTGCACCGATTTTGTGAATCACATATGGATTCAAAGAGTTAATCCATAATTTATCCGGTTTGCTATCATTTGACAATAAAAAATCAGGCGGAACAAGGCAGACAGTCATGAAAGCCGCCCCTAAGATGAACGGGCAGGGCCCTTGAAAAACGCACTTGATTCAACAGGCCATTTAAGGCTAAAAACGAGACTGTTATTTTGTGTATTCAAAATGACAAACTGGTTCCCCGGCATAGAACAGTATTACAAATTGCAGGCAGACGCGATGCCACCTTTTAACGTCTGCGCGGAAAACGAATTAAAGGAAAGTCAGTATGAAATCCCCTGTCAGATTGTACGATTTAAGCCAGCCGCTTTATCACAATTGCCCGGAATGGCCGGACAATCCCATGACCCAGGTCACCCGGGAGCAGCGTGCGGTAAAAGACGGTTTTAATGCGGAAACCATTACCATGAACACCCATACGGCCACCCATATCGATACCCCTTTTCATTTTTTTGACGACGGCGCCACAGTGGATAAAATGCCCCTTGAGGCCTTTGCCGGCTATGCCGTTTTCATGGATCTGAGGCATAAAAAGCCCGATTCCCCCATCACGGTCGATGATCTCGCCCCCTTTGCAGATGCCATTCAAGAGGACGACATTGTCATCCTCAATACCGGCTGGGGACAGAAAAGAGACTTTACCAAAGAGTATCTTTTTCAATGGCCTTACCTGGACAAAAGCGGGGCGGAACTGCTGCTCAATGCCAGGGTCAAAGGCGTCGGCCTGGACGGAATGAGCCTCGGCGGCTGGGGCTCGGCGGAAAAAGGCAGACCCTGCCATGAAGTCCTGCTGGGCGCAGGGCTGTTCATCGTGGAGGCCCTTCGTATCCCCGATGAGGTCATGGACGGCAAACGCCGCTTTTTTTCAGCCTTCCCCCTTCTCCTTGACGGCTGCGGCGGTTCTCCGGTCCGGGCGGTGCTTTACGACTGGGAGTAAACTGACTATCCAATGAATAAAAGCGGCCGCCGCCCGGGGGATTCCGGACGGCGGCCGTTTCTTTCTCTGTCCCGAAACGGGACAATCTTTTCTATAACAATCCGGCGTAAAAGTCGTTGCCCTTGTCATCCACGATGATAAAGGCGGGAAAATTTTCCACCGTGATCATGTAAACGGCTTCCATGCCCAGTTCTTCGTATTCCACCAGTTCCACTTTTTTGATGAAATCCTGTCCCAGGCGGGCGGCAGGACCGCCCGGGGAGCCTAAGTAAAATCCGCCGAACTCTTTGCAGGCGTCAGTGACCTGCTGGCTTCGGTTGCCCTTGGCCAGCATGATCATGGAAGCCC
The DNA here is from genome assembly GCA_963677255.2 of uncultured Desulfobacter sp. Lineage (GTDB taxonomy): Bacteria > Desulfobacterota > Desulfobacteria > Desulfobacterales > Desulfobacteraceae > Desulfobacter. The sequence continues at coordinate 166,851 of CAXXER010000001.1, forward strand.
CTTCCTTCTGGAAAACGGGGACATAGGGATCCATTCGGCCGGCGGTTGTCGGGCCGAAGGCGCCTGAAGCCTGGCCGTCCGGGGTCTTGGCCGGACCTGCATAGTAAATGATATGATTTTTAATGTAGTCGGGCAGGCCGTCACCGGCCTCGTATCTTTCCATGAACTTGGAGTGGGCGATGTCCCGGGCCACGATAATCTTGCCGGTAAGCGACAGTCGAGTGGAGACGGGATATTTGGAGAGTTCGGCCCGAATATCGTCCATAGATTTGTTCAGATCAATCTCCACGGCCGGGGCCATTTCAGGCTCCGATGCGGGCAAAAAGCGGCCCGGATTTTCTTCCAGCTGCTCCAGAAACACGCCGTCCTTGGTGATCTTGCCTTTGATTTGACGGTCAGCGGAACAGGAGACGCCGATGCCGATGGGGCAGGAGGCGCCGTGGCGGGGCATGCGGATGACCCGGATATCCAGGGCGAAATGCTTGCCGCCGAACTGAGCGCCAAGGCCCAGTTCATAGGACCGGGCCAGAACCTTGTCCTCCAGATCGATGTCCCTGAAGGCATGGCCGGATTCGGAGCCTTGCGTGGGCAAAGAATCCAGGTACCGGGCAGAGGCCAGTTTTACGGCTTTCAGGTTGAGTTCAGCCGTGGTGCCGCCGATGACAAATGCAATGTGGTAAGGCGGGCAGGCAGCCGTTCCCAAAGCCTTCATCTTGTCCAGCATGAAGTTGATGAGAATCTCCTCAGAGTTGAGCACGGCCTTGGTCATCTGGAACAGAGCGGTCTTGTTGGCAGACCCCCCGCCTTTGGCCATGAACAGGAACTTGTAGGCGTCGCCTTCAACCGAGGAAATGTCCACCTGGGCGGGCATGTTGTTTTTGGTGTTCACCTCTTTGTACATGGTCAAAGGGGCGTTCTGGGAGTAACGCAGAAAATTTTTGGTATAGGCGTTGTACGCGCCTTTGGAAAGTTCCTCTTCATCATCGGACCAGGTCCAGACCTGCTGGCCTTTTTTGCCCATGACAATGGCGGTGCCCGTATCCTGGCACATGGGATAAACTTTTTCCGCACTGATCTTAGCGTTTTTCAAAAGTTCCAGGGCAACGTACCGGTCGTTGTCGCTGGATTCGGGATCGTCGATGATGGCCGTCAATTTTTCTAAGTGCTCGACTCTGTACAGATGGGCCACATCCTTGAAGGCCGCTTCGGACAAAAGCTCTAAAGCGGTGGGTTCCACCACCAGGACCTCTTTGCCCTCAAATTCCTTTACCCTCACATGCTCCTTGGTCAGAAGACGATATTCGGTCTCATCCGGCCCTAAAGGGAACATGGTTTCAAAGTTGAATTCGCTCATGGTCTTTTTTTCCTTATAAATGAGAACAGGCAGCAGGACCTTTTTCCCCTGCATGGGAAGACCTGCTGCCTGCCGTCTCTTTGTTATAACGCTACTTTATCAGAGCCATCTTCCGTCTCAAAAAGGCAATTTGGGTCTGATGCGGCAGATCCTTGGGGCAGTAGTCTTCGCAGCCCAGAAGGCTCATGCAGCCGAACACCCCGTCATCATCACCGATGATCTCATAGTAATCCTCGTCGGTTCGCTTATCCCGGGGATCCAGGTGAAACCGTGCCAGACGCATGAACCCCACGGCAGACAAGAAGTCGGGGCGCATGCGCTTGGTGGCGCAGGCAGAGATACAGCAGCCGCACTCAACGCAGCGCTCCAGCTCATAAACCTCTTCCATGATGTCCGGATCCATGCGCTCTTCCAGCTTGTCGTAGTTGACCTTGTCCGCATCAGGATCGTGGATCCAGGATTCCACCCGTTCGCTCATGCCCCGCATGAATTTACCGGTGTTGACCGACAGGTCGCCGATCAGCTCGAATCCGGGCAGCGGAAGCAGGGTGATTTCCCCGTCCTCAAACTTGGAGGTCAACGTCCGGCAGGCCAGATCCGGCGCGCCGTTGATGACCATGCCGCAGGAACCGCAGATGCCGGCCCGGCAGATAAAGTCAAACTGCAGGGAAGGATCCTGGTGCTCACGGATGTCGTTGAGGGCGATGAAAATGGTCATACCGGGGGCTTCGGTGACCTCGTAGGTGACCATACGCGGCTTGTCGCCCTTTTTCTGGGGATTATACCGAAATATCTGAAATCTTAAGGTTCTGTTCTCTTCGCTCATTATTTGTACCCCCTGCCGATACGCTCGTTTTTACCTTTAAATTTTTCCGGAATCTGGGTCGGGTTGAGCAGTTCCGACAGTTCGTGCCGGTCTGCGGCCGGGTTCTCCGCTTTGATCGTTTCGATCTCAGCGATCCTTTTTTCCGTATCCGGATGGTGGATGGTGTTGTCAACGCCGTATCCGCGGGACCCCGGAGGCATTTCCATTTTCATGACATCCAGATCCTCGTAGGAGATTTCCGGCAGATCGGATCCGTCATCCTTCCAGGTGGCAAGCGTCCGCTTGAGCCAGTCGCGGTCGTTTCTTTCCGGATAATCCTCACGGGCATGGGCGCCGCGGCTCTCGGTTCTGAGCATGGCTCCGTAGGCCACACACTGGGCAAGTTTGATCATCTTGGGCACCCGAAGGGCTTCCACAAGTTCCGGGTTGGACGAAGAGATCTTGTTGCGCAGGGCAACCTTCTTGGCTCTCTGGTTGAGCACCTTAAGCTCTTCCACAGCCTGTTCCAGGTCCGGCCCGTTTCTGAAGATACCGACCTTGTCCATCATGATCTTCTGCATCTCGGCTTTGAGCTGGAAGGGGTTCTCACCGTAATCCCGGGTCAGAATCTGGCCGATCTTGTCCTCTTCACGTTTCACAAAATGCTGAATGGTGGAGGTGGAGACCTTAAGGTCGTTGTCCTGGCAGTAGTCGGCCACAAACTCGCCTACGATCATGCCGGCCACAACGGTCTCGGCCACGGAGTTGCCGCCCAAGCGGTTAAAGCCGTGCATATCCCAGCAGGCGGCCTCGCCGCAGGAGAAAAGCCCCTTCATAGTCGGGCTTTCACCGGTGGCCTTGGTTCTGACGCCGCCCATGGAGTAATGCTGGGTGGGCCGGACCGGGATGTACTCTTTGACAGGATCGATGCCGAGGAAGTACTCGCAGATCTCTTTGACTTCCCGCAGGTTCTTTTCTATGTGCGCACGTCCCAGAAGGGTGATGTCCAGCCAGAGATGGTCGCCGTAGCGAGACGGTACGCCCTTGCCCTTTCTCATGTGCTCGGTCATGCGGCGGGAGACAACGTCTCTTGAGGCCAGCTCTTTTTTATCGGGCTCGTAATCCGGCATGAACCGGTAGCCGTCCTTGTCGAGCAGAAGTCCGCCGTCACCGCGGCAGCCTTCCGTGGTCAGGATGCCTACGGGAACGATGGCGGTTGGGTGGAACTGGACGGCCTCCATGTTGCCTAAGGGGGCGATCCCGGTTTCAAGGGCGATGGCCGCCCCCATGCCTTCGCAGATGATGGCGTTGGTGGAAACCGAATAAATCCGGCCGTAGCCGCCGGTGGCGATGGTGGTGGTCTTGGAGATGTAGGCAATGAGCTCGCCGGTGATCAGATCCCTGACCACGGCGCCGTGACAGACCCCGTCCTCGTGGATTAGGGCAATGGCCTCTTTTCTCTCATGGACCGGAATTTCAAGCTCAATGGCCTTGTTGTCCATGGCGTACAGCATGGTGTGTCCGGTGCCGTCCGAGGTATAGCAGGTTCTCCACTTCTTGGTGCCGCCGAAATCCCGTGAGGTAATCAGGCCCTGGGCTTCATGCTTTTCGGTGATGGTCACCTTTTTACCGTTGATGATAACATCCCGGTCGCCGCCGCGAACCCGGGACCAGGGAACGCCCCAGGCGGACAGCTGCCTTATGGCTTTGGGAGAAGTGTTGACAAACATTCTGGCCACATCCTGGTCGCATCCCCAGTCAGACCCTTTTACCGTGTCGGCAAAGTGGACGTCTTCATCGTCCCCGTCCCCTTTGATACAAGCGCCGAGACTTGCCTGCATGCCGCCCTGGGCAGCGGCGGAGTGGGAGCGTTTGGCCGGCATGAGGGACAGGATGATGCTGTCATACCCCCTCTGCTTGGCTGCAATGGCGACGCGAAGCCCTGCCAGGCCGCCGCCGATAATCAGGTTATCCGTATATATGATATTCATTTAGCTTATCCCCTTCTTAATGAACTGTTTCTTCTGCTGCAGGTGCATGGTCATCCCCATGGGCGGCGGCCTCAGTTTCTTGGGCGGCTTCCTCATGGGTGGCTTCCCCGTGGACGGCCTCGGCGGCGTGCGCGTCAACCTCAGCGTCAATGTGGGGCGCTTCAACTTCGGCTCCGGTGTCGTGGAGGGCCGGGGCGGCATGTTCTGCCGGTTCTTCCATGACGGCGTGCGCCTCTTCTTCGGTCGCCTCCTCATGGACCGCCTCTGCAGCAGGGGCGCTTTCAACCTCATGGGCCGGGGCGCTCACCGCGTCGCGGGGCTCGTAGGGCTGGCCGGCCTTGTCACTGTGGCGGATGCCGATGACAACAAATACCAGCAGGGCCAGAATCCCTAAAGACAGAAAGAAAATGGTCAGCCGGTTTTTCAGCTGTTTGAGTTTTTTACGGGTTTCCCTGGCATCTTTAAAATTCTTGGGCTGCAGCCATCCCCATTTCATGCACAGCCTGTAAAGGCCGATGCCGCCGTGAAGCTCCACGCAGATCAGCAGGATGAAATACACAAACCACATATTGCTGGAAATCACACGGTCGGCTGAAAGGTAAGGATCAATACTTCCCGGATGGGTGAGCATGACATAAAGGTGGACGGAGCCTGCAAAAAACATGATAAAGCCGGTAATGGCCTGGACGTACCACAGGTTGGTGTCCTGGTGCTTCATCATCACCATCTGGTCCTGCATGATCCGGTGCTGCTTCCAGGAGATGGGAAATTTTCTCATCCCTAAAAGGGCGTGGGTGATAAACAGGGTAAAAATCACAGCAACGGCGAAAAATACGGCTATGGGGTACCCATGACCTGTGTCTGACAGGAATGCCAGCTCCATGGTCTTGGCCACCCAGTTGAACATGCCCGGTCCCAGGATGATACTTCCCACGAGGATCATATGGACCCACATGAACAGCCCGAGAATCAGGCCGGTACCACTCTGGAGGAAATCCAGCCGGGCAGGAAGCCTGCTCTTTTTCTTGTTTGACTCAATGGTGTAACTTTCCAATTTTCAAACCTCCTTAAGGTTATTTAAAAAACATCCTTACAAATCCGGCCGATCTGCCCTAGGTTTTCACACACATGGATGCCATTGTCCTTGAACGCTTTGATCTTGGCTTCGCCCGTACCGCTGGATCCTGAAATAATGGCTCCGGCATGGCCCATTCGTCTGCCGGGAGGTGCCGTCAGGCCCGCGATGAAGCCGACTACCGGTTTTGTGACATTCGCCTTTACATATGCTGCTGCCTCTTCTTCTGCGCTGCCGCCGATCTCGCCGACCATGACGATGGCCTCAGTCTCGTCATCGGCCTGAAAAGCGGACAGGACATCTATAAAATTGGTACCGTTTACAGGATCCCCGCCGATCCCGATGCAGGTGCTCTGGCCCATGCCCAGTTTGGTGAGCTGGTCCACCACCTCGTAGGTCAGGGTGCCGGATCTCGACACCACGCCGACGTTTCCTTTTTGATGAATCTTGCCGGGCATGATTCCGATCTTGCATTCATCCGGGGTGATGATCCCGGGACAGTTCGGGCCGATGAGCCGGCAGTCTTTAGTGGCCAGGAAGTTTTTCACCTTGACCATATCCATGATGGGGATGCCTTCGGTGATGCAGACGATGAGTTTGACGCCGGCATCGGCCGCCTCCATAATGGCATCGGCCCCAAAGGGCGGGGGAACAAAAATCAGGGATGCATCCGCCCCGGTCTCTTTCACGCCCTGGGCCACGGTGTTGAACACCGGGACATCGTCCATTTTTTGGCCGCCCTTGCCCGGGGTGACCCCGGCCACGACCTTTGTGCCGTATTCAATACACTGCCGGGCATGAAAGCTGCCTTCATTGCCGGTGATCCCCTGGACCAGAAGCTTTGTCTCTTTATTTACAAAAATACTCACGAGGACTCTCCTTTAATTCACGGCTGCAGCGATCTTTTCTGCCGCATCGGCCAGATCCACTGCAGAGGTCAGGTTCAGGCCGGCATCGGCCAGGATCTTTTTGCCTTCAGCCACGTTGGTGCCTTCCATGCGGACCACCACCGGGATGGTAAGCCCGGTCTTTTGGGCTGCATCCACCACGCCCTGAGCGAAAATATCGCATCTTAAGATGCCGCCGAAAATGTTGATGAGCACGGCTTTAACCTTCTCATCTGCCAGGATGATGCGAAAGGCGTTTTCCACCTGCTCGGAGGAGGCGCCGCCGCCTACATCCATGAAGTTGGCAGGGGTGGCCCCAGCGTTCTTGATAATATCCATGGTGGCCATGGCAAGGCCGGCGCCGTTGACGATGTTGCCCACGTTGCCGTCCAGGTTGATGTAGTTGAGACTGAACTTGGAGGCTTCCACTTCCAGGGGGTCCTCTTCGGTCAGGTCCCGCAGTTCCAGAAGATCCTTGTGCCGGAACAGGGCGTTGGAGTCAAAATCCACCTTGGCGTCCAGGGCGAGGACATGCTCATCCGCCGTCAGGATCAAAGGGTTGATCTCCAGCATGGAGCAGTCATTGTCCACAAAGCACTTGTACAGGTTGGCCAGAAGCTTGCCGAACTCCTTGAAGGCCTGGCCCGCAAGCCCAAGGCCGAACGCCACTTCCCGAAGCTGGTAGCCCTGAATGCCCATGAGCGGGTCCACATGCACTTTGATGATGCGCTCGGGGGTTTTGGCCGCCACCTCTTCGATGTCCATACCGCCGTCCTGGCTGGCCATGATGACTACAGAGGCCGTGGCCCGGTCTACCAGGAGAGAAAGGTACAGTTCCTTTTCAATATTCTGACCCGCTTCAATGAGCAGCTTTTGAACCAGCTTGCCTTCGGGACCTGTCTGGTGGGTGACCAGGGTCATCCCTAAGATTTCGCCGGCCAGGGTCTCCACCTCTTCCATGGAATGGGCCAGCTTGACGCCGCCGCCCTTGCCCCGGCCCCCTGCATGGATCTGGGCCTTGACCACCACGGGGAAACCGCCAAGCTTGCCTGCCGCAGTTTTGGCCTCTTCAACGGAAAAAACAGGTTCGCCTTCAGGGACGGGAACATTGTACTTGCGGAACAATTCCTTTGCCTGATACTCATGTATTTTCATTTATTCTTCCTTAAAAATAAATATGTTTGCCCTGTCTATAACAGGGCTAAAAGCGTTCTGGCCGCGGCTGAAGGGGATATCTGCTCCGTTTCCACTTCCTTTGCCACCACCGGAATCTTAGCTTTAATCTCTTTGTTCTCCCTGAACCTTGTATGCAGGCCCTCGTCCACCAGGGTCCACATCCACTCCAGGGCCTGGGCCTTTCTGCGCAGGTGATACTCTCCCGTGGCCAGGAACTTTTCCCGGTGGTCCAGCACCGTCTCCCAGACCGGCCAGGTGCCGCCCTCGGTCACAGAGGAGCAGGTCAAAACCTTTGTATGCCAGGTCGGGGATTCCTGGGCCACCAGGTGCATGGCCACCTCCAGATCCTGGCGGGTCTTTTTAACCCGGTCTACATTGTCACCGTCGGCCTTGTTGATGGCAATGGCGTCGGCCAGTTCCAGAACCCCTTTTTTGATGCCCTGAAGCTCATCTCCCGCCCCTGCAATAGCCAGCACCAGGAAAAAATCCACCATGGAGGCCACAGCAGTCTCGGACTGGCCCACCCCCACGGTCTCCACCAGGATCACATCAAAGCCGGCCGCCTCACAGACCAGCATGATCTCCCGGGTCCGGGCGGCAACGCCCCCCAGGGTTGTCCCTGCAGGAGAGGGCCGGATAAAGGAATTCTCATGGGCGGACAAGCGCTCCATCCTTGTTTTGTCTCCCAGGATGGAACCGCCGGACCGCCGGCTGGAGGGATCCACGGCCAGCACGGCCACTTTTTTGCCCGCATTGGCCAGGGCGCATCCCAGGTTTTCGATAAAGGTGGACTTGCCCACCCCGGGAACGCCGGTGATGCCTAACCGCACCGAATTGCCGGTCATAGGAAGAATCCGGTCCAAAATGGACAGGGCCGCCTCCTGATGGGCCGGCACACGGCTTTCAATCAGGGTCATGGTCTTGGCGATCATCCGCCGGTTGCCTTTGGAGATCCCCTCAATCAGCGTTTCAATGTCTACCGGGTCCTGGCCAGTCATCAGGCACCGATGAGGTTCAGCGTCCTGTTGGCGGATTCAGTGACCACGGTCCCCGGCCCGAAAATATCCGAAGCCCCGGCCTGCCTTAAGAAATCATAGTCACTGGGCGGGATAATGCCGCCGACCACGACCTTGATGTCTTCAGCCCCTTCCTTTTTCAGGGCGGCGATGACCTGGGGTACCAGGGTCTTGTGCCCTGCGGCCAGGCTGGAGACCCCCAGCACATGGACATCATTTTCAACGGCCATTTTGGCGGCCTCCTCCGGGGTCTGGAACATGGGGCTTAAATCCACATCAAACCCGAAATCGGCATAGGCGGTTGCAATGACCTTAACGCCTCTGTCATGGCCGTCCTGGCCCATCTTGGATAAAAGAATACGGGGCCGCCTGCCGGACTTTTCCGCAAAATCGGCAGTACGCTTGCGCAGGGAGGCTAAGATCTCGGGATCGGCGTTTTCCGCATACACACCTGAGATGCACTGGGTGGTGGCCACAAAGCGTGAGAATACCTTTTCCATGGCATCGGAAATTTCCCCTACAGTCGCCCGGGCACGGACAGCGGGCAGGCAGGCGGCCAGAAGGTTATCGCCGGATTCGCAGGCGGCGGTAATGTCGGCCAGAGCCTTTTCAACGGCTGCGTTGTCCCGGGAGGCTTTAATCTCATCCAGCCTTGCCACCTGTTCGTTTCTGACCGTTTCAGAGACTTCCCTGACCGGAATTTCCTCTTCATCTTCAATTTTATACTTGTTCACGCCGACAATGACATCTTCGCCTCTGTCAATGCGGGCCTGGCGCCGGGCGGCTGCCTCTTCGATACGCATCTTGGGCATGCCGGACTCAATGGCCTTTGCCATACCGCCAAGACCTTCGATCTCCTTAAGAATTTTTCTCACCTCGTCCACAATATTCTGGGTGATGCTCTCAATGTAGTAGGAGCCCCCAAGCGGATCAATGACATCGCAGATGCCGGTCTCTTCCTGGACCAGGATCTGGGTGTTCCTGGAGATTCTTGCAGACAGCTCCGTGGGAAGCCCCACAGCCTCGTCAAAGGAATTGGTATGCAGGGACTGGGTGCCGCCGAGCACGGCGGACAGGCACTCTAAGGTCGTCCGGATGACGTTGTTGTAGGGATCCTGCTGGGTCAGGCTCCAGCCCGAGGTCTGGCAATGGGTCCTCAGCATACTGGACTTTGGATTTTTCGGGTTGAACTGGGCCATAAGTTCCGCCCAGAGGAACCTTGCCGCTCTGAGCATGGCGATGTACATGAAGAAATCCATGCCGATCCCAAAGAAAAAGGAGAGCCTTGGCGCAAACTGGTCGATGTCCATACCGCTGGCAAGGGCCGCTCTGACGTATTCCAGGCCGTCAGCCAGGGTAAAGGCGCATTGAAGGACCGGGTCAGCACCGGCCTCCATGATATGATAACCTGAAATGGAAATCGTGTTGAACTTGGGCATCTCCTTGGAGCAGAAGGCCATGATGTCCGAAATGACCCGCATGGACGGGCCCGGCGGATAAATGTAAGTATTTCTTGTCAGGTACTCTTTGAGGATATCGTTCTGGATGGTGCCCATGAGCTGATCATGGGAAACGCCCTGTTCTTCCGCTGCCACAATGTATCCGGCGAGGATGGGCAGCACCGCCCCGTTCATGGTCATGGACACGGACATTTTGTCCAGAGGAATCTGGTCAAAGAGGATCTTCATGTCCTCTACAGAATCAATGGCCACACCGGCCTTGCCTACATCGCCGGCGACTCTGGGATGGTCGGAATCGTATCCTCTGTGGGTGGCAAGGTCAAAGGCCACGGAAAGCCCCTTTTGCCCCGCAGCCAGATTTTTGCGGTAAAAGGCGTTGGATTCCTTTGCCGTGGAAAATCCGGCATACTGGCGGATGGTCCAGGGACGGCCTGCGTACATGGTGGCCATGGGGCCTCTGACATAGGGGTTGAACCCGGGCAGGTTTTCTTTAAATTCGACGGTTTCAAGGTCTTGCGCCGTGTAAAGCGGTTTGACGGCAATGCCTTCAGATGTGGTTTTGGTGAGATCGCTCAAGGGTTTTCCCCTGAGTTGTTTTTCGGCCAGTTCTTCCCATTTTTGGAGATCAGACATTTGAGACATGGTTATCCTCCGGTCTAAGATTAGGGCTCCGAAGTGCCCGGGGCCGTTACAGGATCAGGTTAAGAAATGTTAAGCTAACGTTCGCACAATTCAACGAGGACGCCGGATGTTGATTTGGGATGCAGAAATGCGATTCTGGCGCCGCCCGCCCCTTTCCGGGGCGTTTGATCAATGAGTTGAATTCCTTTTTCCTTGAGTTCCTCAAGGGCCTGGTCAATGTCTTCAACCCGGAAGGCGACATGCTGGATGCCTTCGCCTTTTTTTTCAATGTACTTGGCCACAGGGCCGTCATCAGAGGTGGATTCCAAAAGTTCTACTTCGCTCTCGCCTACGGGCAGAAAGGCGGTGGTGACTTTCTGCTCTTCAACGGTCTCCGTCCCTTCAAAGGAAAGGCCCAGCGCATCAGTCCAGAAGTTCTTCTTTTCATCAATGCTGGATACGGCAATACCGAGGTGATCAATCTTTAAAACTTTCATCTCGAGCCCCCCACTTTGCGTTAATAAAGTACAATATCTATAGTTGGTTCGTCAGCGGAAAGTCAACCTTAAACTGGCTGAATCATTTAATAAGCAGACACTAAAAATAAATTGAACGAACCCTTTTTTACCAAGGGATTCCGCCGGCTAAAATGCCGGAACCCCTCCGAATTCAAAGGGCTTTTGGAACAATGACACAAGCGGAACTATGGGGTATAAAAGGGCGGGGGTGGGGTATAAAGGGGGCCTTTTTTGCTTTCTTTTTCATCTGCTTCTTTGACGGGAGCGATCATCTTCCAAAAAATTTTTTGCAACCCGTGACAGATCGGTTGCCGCCCGGGTATAGGCATAGTTTGTAATAAAATTTTTCCGCATCTGGATGGAATCGTGGACCTTATCGTCATAGGTGATATTTCCCAGGCATTTAAAGGTCGAGAAAAAATGCCGGTTGCAAACCTTTTCGATCTTCATGCCCAGGGCAGGGTCATCGCTTTTACGGACCTGGTTGACCACAAATTTGAAGTGAAACTCCCGAAGGGTGCTTTTAAGCAAATCCCCCATCTGCGGATCTTTGTCATCAATGGCTTTGATGATTTTAAAGGACTGGTCAATGCTGTTTCCCGAAAGATCCAGGCCCCGGGTCACCCGGTTGAATGCCGAAAGCTTCAACGTGTTTTTCACGACCCTGAAATAAACCGCCTTGATAAAGTTAAAGGTATTTTCAATGGAAGTGGGTTCGGAGGTGATAATGCAGATGCCCTGATCCGAAGTCAGGAAGAAATCAAGCATGTTAAAATTGGTGCCGGCCCCAAGATCCATGAAAATATAATCATACGCGAGATTTGGAATGGCCCGGATGATTTTCTGCTTCTGGGCGGTATACAGATTGGCCGCCTCCGTACCGCAGTCTTTGGAGCTGATAAAAAACAGGTTGGGGATCTGAGTGGGCACCACCGCCTGGTCAAGGGAGGAGATGCGCTTGTCAAGAAAAGCGCCCATCCCTGAAGGGGTATCTGTATTCCCGACAAAGGTATGCAGATTGGCGGATCCAAGATCCAGATCGATCAGCAGCACCTTTTTGCCCTGGCGGGCCAAAAGCGCCCCTAAATTCGCCGCAATCAGACTTTTGCCGATTCCCCCTTTTCCGCCGCCCACAGGATAAATTTGTGTCCTATTAATGGTCTTGCCCTCTATATATCATGGGTGATTGAAGATATAGAATTTATGGCAGATAACCTTGCCGCTGTCAACCGAGACTGATTTCGGCGCCAAAGCATAAGACTTAACAAAACTGGGATCAAAAAAAGGCCATATCCAGACAGCTATGGGATTCTCCATAGCCTCATCGCAACTTAAGAGTTTAGATGCTTCGTCTTCTTTCGAGGTAATTGGATAAAGGCATAGGCCAGCTTTCTATCTGCCGTTTGAATACCAAAAGATCTGTATATACTGCTAAAGGAGTTTGAGTTAACCACGATTTTAAATCTTTAGTTTGAAATTTTCTATCTAAAAAAGAACGGTAAAAAGGCGGCAGGTCCGGGGTGAGCGGATACTCGTTGCAATTGAGGATTCTATCTTCAAAAACATACCCCTTCTCAACAAGAAATCTTTGAAATGAAATATACCGGTCGCCAAGTCTTGAAGGACTGACTGATACAAACATCCGGCTTCCCTTTTGCTTGATCAGGGCAGCTTCGGCAGTTTCCGCCCAGGCCCCAAGCCAGAAGCCTTCATCAATAGGGTCAAAATGTACCATATCAAACCGCCCGATAAGATGCCGGGGTAGTTTTTGCAGCACATCATGCTCGTGAACACTGATATTAAGCCCAAACCGATCCGAAGCGTCAGCAATAGTCTTTAAAACATTTATATCCTTGTCAATTACAACAATCTCACCTTCAATAAAGCGCGATAGTACGATAGAGGTATAGTCATCGTCTCCGATAAACAGAACCGACCGCCCAAAAGGGGGCAGTCGTTTTAGCATTTGTCGGGCACGCCTCAGACTGGTTTCCAAAGTTGCCCTGATCTGCCCAAGCCCCGGAGAGCATCGGAAAGAAAGTCCAACCTCATCTAAATACGCGAAAAGATCCTCATCCAGACCATTCTCCCCGACCTTGGGAAAAAGGGAGTGTATCCATTCAACCCTGCCATTGTCGGAAATTATTACCATCCCCTCTTCCATGAGCAGTTCCATGATTGTAACAGCCGAATTTACACTCGTGCAAGCGGCAATCACATCGCCAATGCAATTTGCGTTTCTCATTTCCCAGAGCATTTGCTGGAACTCAAGCCAAGATATTTTCGACTCTCCAGTTTGGGCCTGGCAACCCGGAGGTAGGAAAGAAGAGGGTTCCCCCATCAATATTTCGACGTTTTCTTGTTTTTCGACAAATCCGGTGTAAAGCCTAATGTAGTTAGTCAAAACAACCCTTTCTTAATCAAGCCCGATATTCCTAAGAGTATGCTGTATCTCAATCAGCTTGGCTTCCAATTGTTCTAGAATCACAGGATGACGAATCCTATTTCCAGGATCGCGAACCGTTGTCTTAAGGGCCTTATCCCATCCGGTTTGATCTGGCACACTAAACACAGGAAGGCCATACTGCTCAGCAATCTTGACCGTTATACCCAATTTTGAACCCTGCTGCCTTGCGGCAATGGCCAAAATGCCATAATATCCGTCACTAAAAGTACTAAGATAGCGATCAAGTCGTTCAGCATATAGCTCAAAAAATTTAACCCTCACACGGGTAGATTCCCGCCCATCAGGGGGAATCCAGTCATAAGAACAAAAAACGGGGTTCATCTGTAACTCGCTTGGTACCAATCCCACGTTGGATACAATAACACGGTGGACGAAATCAAATCGGTTACAAATTTTTACAACGGGCTCAAGAGTTGCACTCATGTCATATGGCTTTGCCCATGAACATTGATGAAGCAGCAAAAGCTTTGATGTGTCAGGCGGCAGATAATGATCCAGTATAAACTGCTGCCAGACTGCCGCCTCTTCAATATGGAGTTCTTCCTCACTGGCACCTCTGTAGAATCCCTTGGGTTCTGCCCCCGGAAGATCTAAAAGCATATATTCAGGATAATTGGGATACGATCGTGCATTCAACTGCTCAATTTCGTTCTGGGTCAGGTTTCTAAACTTCAACGTTTTAACGCCTTTCTTAAGGTTATCTGCCTTAAAACCCTATATTCTTCTGTCCCGTTCCGGGATTGAACTCTCATGGATTCAAGCGATTGACTGTCCTCTGGAAGAATAAAATCCTCCACAAGGGGGACCATGAGAATCGTATCGATCAACTGTTGACGATCAAGATATTCAAAGCCTTCGATTATGGAAAACATAACGGTATCCAGATCGTATTCCATGAGCACGGACTGTCGATTTTCAAGCCATAGTTCCGGAGTTAACGGTTCATATTCACAAGTAAATCTATCCGGGAAAGCTTTGGCGATTTCCTCACTGTCCCGGGGTCCTAAGCCATATTCAAAAAACAGTCCCCCTCTGACCAAAAGCCTTTCAATTTCAGACGCGGTATAATCAGATAATCGGCTTAAAAGAATGTCAACAGAACCATCAGGCAGAGGCACCTTGTCCTCACAACCCACAATCCATTTAAAGTTCCCCCCGTCACATTCATCCGGCCCTGCATATCTGATCATGTCAATTGACGCATCAAGCCCTATGGCTTCAATGGATATAGTTTTTAATTCATGAGACAACAGTTTAAGTATGTGCCCGGTCCCGCATCCCACATCCAATATTCTCATGCCCGGTTTTAATTCATCTTTGATGATCTGCAAATATTGCTCAACGGAATCAGAACCTTCAAAACGGACATGCCACTCTTTGTTGGCCCGGTTCCTCAGATAAGCCTGATAAGAGGAATCCCCTTGTTTACTATCTTCTATTTTCTTCTGCATTTTTGGCTACTATTATAGAATATAAAGGATTGTCATGGTCCGTTCCCGACACATAGTCCCCCATGACACAAACGATATTAAAACCTTGTTTTTCAAGAATTTTTACCAGCTCACTCCTGCCGGGATAAGTAAATGTCGTATCAAATCGGTAATTGCCGATGAGTCTGCCCCGGCGTCCAATAACCTTAAAGCAGGCCGTCACTTTAAACAAGCGGTTTAAAGGCTCAATACTGAACTCGTTCCAACTGGATATTCGATACCAGGACGGACAGATATATTCCCCCGAGTAGGTTCCATAATCCACCCTGTAATGGTTTGACGCCGTAGTTTTCGGTTCATTTTCAGTATCAATGACCAGCACCCCCCCCTTTTGAAGATGGCGGCGCGCCATAGAAATGGCTCGGTCATAGTCTGAGGATGTCAGGCAGTGCTGGATAGTACCGCCTGTAAAAAAAACAATGGGGAAGCTGGTTTCAAGTTCTAGTTCCAGCATATCAGCATGGAACAGTGTTATGTTCTCCCTGACCCTTTTGGGACAGGCATTAAGTTTGCTCCGCAGGACATTTAGCATCTGACCGGAAAGATCGACACCGACTACCTGTATGTCATCATGAGCCAAACACAATGAGAGGCGGCCCGTACCGCACCCGACTTCCAAAACGGGCCCACCGCCGCTTTTTTGAACCATATCACGATAAAATTCTATCATCCCCGGCGGATCGGGGATCAAAAAATCGTAAACTTCGGCGATGGTGTCATACGCCTTTGAGTTATCGATAAAGCCCCTCCTTATCAATTATAAATCCGCCTAAAGCCAACACATCCAGTTTAGAGGAAAAAAAAGACCGCACCGCATCCGTAGGAGAAGAAACTATCGGCTCATATCCGATATTAAACGATGTATTAAGAACGGCAGGAACGCCTGTGACCTTTTCCATTTCGTCTATAAGAGACCAGAAATCGGGATTCAAATCAGCGGAAACCGTTTGGAGACGGGAGGTTCCATCGACATGGATCACAGCACCAGTCTTCTCCTTTAACGCGTCCTTTACTTTGACAGTATAACTCATGAAGGGAGAGACAACATCCTGCTCGTAATAAGTGGAGACCTGTTCTTCTTTGAAGGATGGGGCCAAAGGCCTCCAAGGCTCTCGCAACTTGATATCATTAACCCGGTGCTTAATTTTTTCATCACTGGGGAGAGCCAGAATACTCCGATTACCCAACGCCCTCATACCAAACTCCATTCTCCCATCAAACCGGGCACATACTTTTCCCTTTGCAATCTCCTTTGCAACCTGGCATGGGGGGTCCTGCATCTCCTTGAAAGGAATACCGAACCCCTTGAGCATATCGTAAATCTCGGCATCCTTATATTCTGTCCCACAATAAACACCATTCAAAGGTATGGAGACGGAAACACCTTTATCGTTTAAAACTTTGCATGCTGCTCCAATGCTGACTCCGCTGTCATGGGGAAAAGGCCCTACATTAAAATGCTCTATCCCCAGATTTTCCAATAACATCCCGTTGGCGGTGGAGTTTAAGGCCACCCCGCCGGACAGAATCACCCGGGCGAGTCCCGACCTGTCCATCCAATAGTCAACAATCCTGCCCAATTGCTTTTGCACCCACAACTGTCCAGATGCGGCAAGATCCTTTTGCATTTTATTTAACTCTACCCATTGGGGACGGCCGTGCATCCATGCACCCGAGCAAGCGGATTTAAAAGGCTCATGTCCACAAATTTTTTCAAACCTGGCAATCCATCTTTCCAAAATTTTTCCGTCCTGCTCTCTTTTTAGAGGTTCTTCAGGCCCGGGATGGGCATTCAAATCAAATTCTTCATCAATCTCGTAGATTGGCTTACCATAGGAGGCAAGTCCCATTGTTTTGCCCTCCTGAAACGAGCCTAATCCGACAAATATCGTTAAAGCCTGATAAAAGATACCCAGAGAGGCACGAATCGGGTAACGGGCAAGGCGCTCCATAATCTTTCCCCTGCCGGCTTTGTAAACTGAAACAGCATCATATTCGGCGGAACCGTCGACAACTATCACAAGATTGTTCTGAAAAGGACAAGTCGCTTGCGCAACCTGCGCGTGGGCCAAGTGATGGGGCACAAGTGTGACTTCTGTTTTATGATCCTGTCGCAAAGGAAAAAGATTTTTCGGAAAATATATGTCTAGCAGTTGGGCGTTGGGCATGTGCACACTATCAATGGCCGTATCTT
This sequence comes from uncultured Desulfobacter sp., assembly GCA_963677255.2. GTDB lineage: Bacteria > Desulfobacterota > Desulfobacteria > Desulfobacterales > Desulfobacteraceae > Desulfobacter. Next base: position 183,905 of record CAXXER010000001.1, read on the forward strand.
GGGCAAGCACATGGTTCAGGTCCCATCCACAGGCAATCTGCCGAATGTCTGCTTCACTGATTCCGGCATACTCCAAGCAGTATCGAATTGCATTATAAGGTAATTTATTAAAGGCCCGCTTTGCCCGAAGCAACCGTTCTTCCTCAACGGCAACCACGAGGTTGCCATCTTTAAAAAGAGCCGCTGAAGGATCGTGCGTCCCTTTGTACCAGCCGTTAACACCTAAGGTGTACATATACTTTCCTTGAACCAACTCAGCGACTGACCGCCATGATCCTTTCTGACTTTAAAGGCTTCAGCGTACTGATTTTCGATATCTGCATACATTATTCCTCGATATGCATTTAATGAAAGGATCGCTTTTTCATAATCTTTAGTTTTTAACTGACTTTTGTACGCTCTTATGGCTTTTCTTTTTCCACCCTCTACATTGCTGATATTCACCATAATATCGGGTCGGCTTATGGTATCCCACACTTCATACTCAAGGAGCGCCGGACAGGGGTCTATCCCTGAAAAACGATATTTGGCCATCACCTGATTGGCAAGTTCGTTGGCAACAAGATGCTCCTTATCCACCTCAGCCGGATGAGGGGCAAACAGGACAGAGGCGCCTGAAGATACAGAAAACATAAAAACCTCATCAATATAATGTTCTATGGCCGCAATCATGCCTGCCTCTATCCCCAAAACCCGGTGAGAAAAAACGCCAAGTATCTTTCCCGCAGCTTCGAATTCCTTTTCCCTATCCTGCCAGTCTTTACCTTTGAAAATGAGAATAATGTGAACTTTCCAGTCACAGTATTTTAATCGCAATAGGGTCCCCCCGCATCCTAAGGATTCATCATCTGCATGGGGGGCAAGAACTATGGCCGTCTTATTCATTTTTGATGCCTCGTTGCCCTGGCGTACCCTCTCCTGTAGAAGTGCGACCAAAAAAGACTGTAACAGGCCGGAAAAAAACCGTTTTTTATTCGGACTTCCTTAAAGATATCCCAGTTTCTGGAAATTTGACCTTTGACACTTTTTTTCATCGGTGTGGGATATATCCCACTACAAACCCCGATTCCGTAGCCGAATCCATAATTTGAGGCCGAACGAAGATCCTCAAAAAGACTTATCGGCGGATGAAAAACAACCGCTTCCGGCCGATAAGCAATCTTCAGATTCGCCTTTTGAACTCTCAAATTGAAATCAAAATCCTCTGACCATGCTAATTCTTCATGGAAAAAAAAGTTCAGGTAATGCCGGACCACTGTCTTTGAAAAAGCCAGAGGGGGGCTGTAAGCATTCACAAAGCTGGATGTTGTATGATGACGAAGCTTTGCCACTGTTTTGGATAGAGGGTCTGAGTACAAGAATCGCACAAACCCCTTTGACAATGCCGCTTCACTCAAAGCATTTAAAAGGGTATTGATGCAGCCGGGAGAAAACGTACAATCGGAATCCATAAGAAGAACATATTCGGTTCTGCATCTGTCAATACCCAGATTATATGCATGCCCAAGCCCAGTCTTGGGTGTCTCTACAATAACGCAGTCCTCTTCTTTTCGCTTTCTATTTCTGACGGAGCGTTCAAGCCAACTGATAAATTCGGGAGTCGAACCGTTTGCAACCAGCAAAACCTTGCACGGGACGTCAATGGATTCCACGCAGGCAATAACCCTTTTATCGTCTTTTACGGGGATCAGTATAGTTATAGCGTCATGTGACATGGTTATAAAAGCGTAAGAATCAGCATCCGAACATCCTTGGGTATAATCCCCCCCGCGGGGGGGGGGGCATAATTGACCATGCCCCATTACAGGCGGGAGCAACAAACGATGAGCGATAAGGGCAGTATTACCTCACAGGCTTCTGCGTTCTCGTAGAGAAAAAAAATATAACCGGGTTACAAAAGGTTAGCCTTTGCAGCCAAGCTCACACTGCTGGTCAAAGCTTTTTGACCGTCAATCTCTTCCAGGACTTCAGGGTTGATGGCTTTCAGAGCTTTAACGGCTATTTTAGTTTCGAGCATTTTTTTGAGCTCAAGCATCTGTGATAAGTCCATCCCCTCAATAATTTTACTAAGCTCTTTCATCTGCTTTTCCATACTGCTTTCCTCCAATCAAATTTTTAATGAGTTATATCTTAATATCCACCTTTGGTGGTCTGCATAAGCACCCAATTATAAAAAAATTCATGGTGTTGCCGGTTATACAAATAGAGACGTACCTACTGGACAAAGAGTCGATCAGAAAGTATTTGAATCTGCTGTTTCGATGATAAAAAACTGCTTTCGATACAGATAGTTAATTTAACTTTATCAATCTTCCAAAGCGCTGTAAAGTTTTTTATAAAAGCAACAAAAAAATGAGCATAGGCTCCTTAACCGGCTTCAAGAGAAGACGGAGATACTTGTCTGCGGAGATACCAAACAACCCCATAGACAAAGGGAGTATCTGCCAAAGCAATCATGCACTTTATCAGCCATTGCCCCAGTATCATCTGGCCGATTGGTGCAACCCCATAAAATGCAATCGTAATGAATATGAGGGTGTCGATTAACTGTGATATCATTGTGGAAAAATTATTGCGCAGCCATAGATGCCTTTTTCGAGTTACGTTTTTAAGAAAATGAAACAGCCATACATCATTGGACTGACTTACAATATAAGCGACAAATGAGGCGATGATGATACGCGGTGTACTTCCAAGGATCTGGTTGTATGCATCGCCTCCCTGCCAGAAAGGAGCTTTTTGCCAGGAGATGCTCAGCAAAATGAGAATCAATGCACAGGATAGAGCTGCAAACCCGCCAGCAACAACAAATTTTGCCCTTTTCTCACCCCATATTTCACCGATTGTATCCGTGGCAAAAAAGGTTATTGAGTACCCCAAAACACCAGCCGGAACATAAAATCCAAAGATACTAATAATTTTATTTGCCAATATAGAGGACAGGGTTAATGATCCGGCAAACACACAAAGAATAAGGATGAATATTTTGTCTTCCTTCGGCATTTTTAAATCCCGGTATTTTAGTCTGCATTTGTTTCCCACTTTATTCGATGCCCCAAAAAGAATCAATGACCAACTTTCGTTTAACAGGATTGGCCTAAGAGCGCTAAAAAAGAGCCCGTACCATTAGCCCTCCCTTATAAAACCGCAGATTTCGGCCATGGCCGCCACCGCTTCCGGAAAGATAGGGGCGCAGACCGGATAGCAATGGAACAGGCCCTGGCCGATGGTCAGCCTGACATCGTCCCCGCTTTTTTTTGCCTTTTCGTAAAATAAGACCGCGTCATCCAGAAGAATCTCATCAGAGCCCGCATAGAGGCGCATGGGGGGAAGGCCTGAAAGATCTCCGAAAAGAGGAGAGATAAGAGGATGTTCAGGGCTGGTATCTGCTGCGTAAAATCGGCTGCAGGCCTCAGCACAACCAATGGGGGAAAGGCACTTATGCCTGTTGGTGATATGGGATCCCCCCGACAGGGTAAGATCGGTCCAGGGGGATATGGCCACGGCCCCGGCCGGAAGGGGCAGGCCTTGATCCCTTGCCGCCAACAGGGCCGCCAGACAAAGGCCGCCCCCGGCGGAATCGCCGATAAAAACGATTTTAGAGGGGGGAACAGTTTCAAGAAGGTGTGAATAGGTGGCCAGAGCATCCTCAAGCCCGGCCGGAAAGGGGAATTCAGGGGCCAGGCAATAGTCGACGACCAGGGCGGGACAACCGCTGCCCTTAACAAACTTTGCCACATGGTTCCGATGCCCTCTGGGTGAACCGCAGACATACATGCCGCCGTGAAAGTAGAGCATTACTTTGGGGGCGGTTCCGGTGTCCCGGTCTGGCAGGTCATCGGGCCGTATCCATTCGGCTGTCCGGTCGCCAATGGGACAGGGGGAAATGCGGATGCCCTTGGGGGCTTTTCCGAAAAGGGGGCTGGGGTTTCCCGCCCGCATCCTCAGCTTTTCAAGCCCCCGGGCGGACGGATCAAAGGCCGGCCTCCTTAGTTTGAGCATGAACAGGTGGGCATGCCTGAGCAGACCTAAAAAGGCCCGGGCCCGTAAACTGGTCATTTGAGTATTCCTTCCTCTATAAAAAAATTTTCATTAAAATATCAGGATCCGGCATTTTGACATTGCTGCCGTGGGTGACCCGGTGCAGGGCCAGGCCCTTGATCGTTGTCCAGAAGATCAGGGCCAGTTCGTCGGGATCATGGCCGCAGATCTGCCCCTGGACCTGACCGTCTGCAATAATTCTGGCCATGACCCGGTAGGGGACCTGGCTTTCTTTTCTAATAATGGCGGCAGCCTCGTCTGGGATAGCCTGGGAAGCCGTGGCCTGGGCGATAAGCAGGTGATAGTATCCGCTGTACTCTGCTGCCTCAAAACCTTGAATCAGACTTGCAACGGCGGTTTCTATTTTCGCCCTGGGCGTCAGAGGCAGGGCCTCAAGCGCTCTTGCCGCAGTATTCATCCGGTCAAAGGCATGGCGGATCAGCGCCACATATATCTCTTCTTTGGACCGAAAGTAATGGTACATCAACCCCTGGGACATTCCGGCTTCCGAAGCGATAAGGGATATTTTAGTTGCTGCAAGCCCGTTCACCGCAAACAACTTGACCGCGGTTTTCATAATTTTCTGCCGCCGCTCTTTTTTTACCCTTTCGTTGAATTCCGCGCCCCTGCCCATGGCAATCTCCTGTACAATTTATTTGATTGAACTTTCATTCAACACCAAATACCTTTAAATAAATGTTTTGTCAAGCTACGTTCAACAAATAAAAGAAGATAACCAAGGCTTTGTTCTGGACTGTACCCAAGACAAATCGCCCTTTGGTACCAAGAAAATTGAAAAATTGACCCGGGCGGTCTTTTCTGTTAGATTTAACGGGTAAAACCGGCCACTTGCCGGCCCGGCACTGACGATCAGACGAACACATAATTTGTTGATTTCCCCAATTTAAGGATTCCGACTGTGAAAATCTCCCAGGCCCCGTCCATCATGGTAGTGGACGATTCAGACTTTATCCGGCGCGCCGTGGGCAAGGCCCTGGGCGAAGAAGGGTATAAGGTATATACCGCCAATGACGGTGTCCAGGCCCTTGAACTTTTACAGCACAAGGATGCGCCGGAAGTGGACATCGTCCTGACGGACCTGAATATGCCGGTCATGGACGGGGAAGCGCTGTGCCGGACCATGAAAGCCGATCCGGTCCTAAGATCCATCCCCGTCATCTTTTTAACCTCCCAGACCAACCACGAAACCGAATCCCTGATTTTCAAGGCCGGGGCCAATGACTTCATCGCCAAGCCCTTTATCCGGGAACTGCTTCTAGCCAGGATCTCGGTCCACCTGCAAAGCCAGGTCTCCCAAAAGGTGCTGCAGCACCGGATCGACGCCCAGACCATCACCTTGAAAAAAGCCAAGGAGGCGGCAGAAGAGGCCAACGTGGCCAAAAGCAGCTTTCTGGCCAATATGAGCCATGAAATCCGCACCCCCATGAACGGGGTTATCGGCATGGCTGATCTGCTTTTAGAAACCACCCTCTCCCCGGAACAGTCCGAATATGCGGATGCCATCCGCCACAGTGCCGAAGCCCTTTTGAAAATCATCAACGACATCCTGGACTTTTCCAAGATCGAAGCCGGCAAAATGGACATGGAGGTCATTGATGTGGATTTAGAGCGGCTCCTGCACGATGCCGGCCAGATTATCGCCACCAAAGCCCGCGAAAAACAGATCGAAGTCATCTGCCGCATCGAAGACAACGTGCCCACCCAGCTCCAGGGGGATCCCACCCGCCTGCGCCAGGTCATTTTAAACCTGGCCGGTAATGCCGTAAAATTTGTAGAAAAAGGCGAAGTCATGGTCAAGGTCTCTTTGACCTCCCAGAATCCCCAGAATGCCCTGCTTAGGTTTGAGGTGATTGACACGGGCATCGGTATTTCAAAAGAGCAGTGCCAGCGGCTGTTCAAATCCTTTTCCCAGGTGGATGCCTCCACCACCCGAAAATACGGGGGGACAGGCCTTGGGTTAAATATATCCAAGCAGCTGGTGGAATTGATGGGCGGTGAAATCGGGGTAAAAAGCACCCCCGGGCAGGGCTCCACGTTCTGGTTCACGGTGAATTTCGTCAAACAGCCCGGGGCAGGATCCAGACCTATGCCCGTACCGGCTGCGGTGAAACAGGAAAAATGCCTGGTCATTGATGACAATGACTCCTGCCGCCAGACCCTGACTCAGATCCTCATGTCCTTTGGCTGTAAGGCGGATCATGCCCAGAATTTCACCATGGCCAAGGAAAAACTGATGGATGCCCACATGGGCAAGACCCCATTTACCGCCCTGTTCATCGATTACGAAATGCCCGGAGACGACGGGGTGGAAACCGCCAGAAAGATAAAAGCGCTTCCGGATATCCTTCAGCCCCGTCTTTTTGTAACCAGCTATGCGGCCAAACGCATGGAAAAGCAAGCGCTTGACGATGAAGGCTTTGAGCGTCAGCTTTTAAAACCCGTATACCGGGATCATCTGCTCAAGGCACTGACCGGTGCCAGCGAAACCCAGGAAACCCAGGCAGCGGCGGGAAACCGATTTTCCCTGGAAGAGGCCCGGGCGCTTTCCGATCTAGTGGTGGAAAACTTAAACATCCTTCTGGCCGAAGACAACAAAATGAACCAGAAGGTGGCCGTCAACATGCTCAAAAAACTGGGCCACAAGGTCACCATTGCCGAAAACGGGAAAGAGGCGGTGGATTTATATCAAAAAGGGGAATTTCACATCATCCTCATGGACGGGCAGATGCCGGAGATGGACGGAATGGAGGCCACCCGGGCCATCCGGGCCCTGGAGGCAGCCTCCCCGGATCCCAACGCGCGAATCCCCATCGTGGCCCTCACTGCCAACGCCATGAAAGGGGACCGGGAACGGTTCCTGGCCTCAGGCATGGATGACTATATCACCAAGCCCATCAAAAGAAAGGCCCTGGAAGATGCAATTTTAACCTGCATGGGCAACCAGCCCGCCGTTCTCAAAGAGACTGCAGCGGACAGCAAGGCTTCCATCATCAATCTGGACGAACTGCTCCAGGCCATGGACGGCAGCAAACCTCTGATCAAGGAATGCTTTGACGATTTTACAGCCACCTGCACCAAGGATCTTGCAAGGATCAAAACCGCCATGGACGCCTGGCAGGAGGATAAGGTGTGTCAGGAACTTGGCGGATTTCGAGACCGGTTCAAGGTGCTGTGTTCAAAACCGTTGATGGACGGTGCCTTTTCCCTGGAACGCGCAGTAAAGGCCGGAAAAAAAGACGAGGCGATCAAGGTTTTCCAGACCCTGGCAGACACCTGCGAAAAGCTCAAAGGGTTTATGAAGACCTACTCCGTGGACAACCTGTTCATGAAATTTCTCATCGTGGATGCCCAGTTCGATACCAGAAAAGCGTCCCAGAAGCTTTTATCCTCATACGGGGAATGCGATGTGGCCCTCAACGGTCTGGAGGCCCTCAACGCCTTTGTCAGGGCCCACAGGGACACCGAACCCTACCATGTGATCTTCCTGGACATTGAAATGGACGGTCTGGACGGCGTGCAGGTCATGGAAAAAATCCGCCAATGGGAGGCCAGCAAATCCATTGATCCGGCCGCCATTGTCAGGGTTATCCTGATTTCCAGCCAGCCGGCCCCGGATCATGTCATGGCCCGCCTCACCCCTGGCCTTGAAACGGCTATGGAGCGGGACATCACCCGTCCCGGCCTGGCCAGGGCCTTTCGCAACATCAGTTATTCGCCTTAATCCGAGCGCAGGGCCAGGATCGGGGAAAGCCGGGCGGCCTGGCGGGCCGGATAGATCCCGAAGAATACCCCTACAGCCACGGCAACGGCAACCCCTAAGCCGATGGAAGGGTAAAAGACTTCGAACTGCCATTGGGCATAGTGGGAGATAATCCAGGAGGACCCCACGCCGATTGCGATCCCGATAATACCGCCCACAATGCACAGGAAAACGGACTCGACCAGGAACTGGAACATAATATCCCCCTCCCGGGCACCCAAGGCCCTTCTGATACCGATCTCCTTTGTCCGCTCGGTCACGGAAACCAGCATGACATTCATCACCCCGATCCCCCCAACGATCAGAGAAATACTGCCGATGGTACCCAGCAGCAGGGTGAACAGCTTCATCTGCTTTTGCATCTGTGCGATCAGTTCTTCCGCAGTGCGGACGTCCATTTTAGTACAGTTCTGGCTGGCCAGATACGCATTGACCTGCCCGGCAATCTCATTCTTGCCCTCGTTGTTCCGGGAGCGGGCGATGATGCTCGTAATCTTGGCCTCCCTGAAGATCCGATGGAGGGTGGAAATGGGAATCATGATCCCCTCATTGATCTCGTAGGGGCGCATCCCCCCCATGGGGGCTTCGGCAATCTGGCCTATGATGGTGAAGTATCTTTCCTTGAAGAGAATACGGGTGCCCACGATCTCCCGGACCCCGTTGGCCTTTAGCATTGAAACCACTTTTTGCCCCACAACACAGTAAAACATGTAGCGGTCCAGTTCATGAATAAAACGCCCCTGTGTAAGATTCAGTTTATTCAGGGATAAGAACGAAGGGGTAACCCCCAGGGCGGGGACCGAAAGTTTTTTCCCTTCAAATTTTAGGGTATCGTACTGGGAGCCATAGGGGGCGACACTGGCGATGGCCGGACAGGCCGCAGGAATCCCCAGGGCCGTCTCCAGCGGAAGCGGCTTTTTCTTATCGGGCCCCGCACTATAGGATTCTGAAATCGTCACCACATCGGTTCCCATTTCCATGAACTGCCTGAGAGCCTCTGCCTGGACAATGGCGCCCACGGAAACCATGGCAATCACCGACCCGATCCCCACCACAATACCGATCAGGGCCAGGATGGAACGTTGCTTGGCCGATATCAGACTGTTGACCGCCTCAATGATATTGGGCTTAATGATCATGGATCACCCCGTCTTCCATTCGGACAAAAGAATCGCACTGCCGGGCAATGGCCATGTCATGGGTAATGATAAACATCGTGATGCCCTCTTCCCGGTTCAACTGCATGAACAGATCCATAATCTCCTGGCCTACCCTCTTGTCCAACGCCCCGGTGGGCTCGTCCGCCAGGATCATGGCCGGGCTTCCCACAAGCGCCCTTGCAATGGCCACCCGCTGCTGCTGCCCTCCGGAAAGCTCGGTGGGGCGATGATCCTCACGGCCCTGCATCCCAACTTTTTCCAGCATCTCCCGGGCCTTTTCCCGGCGCTGTTTTTCCCCCACCCCCCGGTAGACCAGGGGCAGGGCCACGTTCTGAATCGCGGTTAGTTTGGTGAGCAGGTTAAACTGCTGAAAGACAAACCCGATCTTCCGGTTCCGGATCTCGGACAGGGCCTTGTCGTTCATGGCGGCCACAGGTTCCCCCTCCAGGGTATACGTCCCGGAGGTCGGGGTATCCAAAAGTCCCATGATGTTCATGAGGGTGGACTTGCCACAGCCGGACTGTCCCACGATGGACATGAGCTGACCGGCCTCAATAGTCAAACTGGCCCCTTTGAGCACCTCAACGGTCACCGGCCCCATCTGAAAGGACTTATGGATATTTTCCAGTTGGATCATCAGTCTCTTGCCTGTTTAATCAAAATTAGGCATTTCCGACTCTTCCCTGCCACTGTCGGGTGCAGGTTCAAGCCGTCCCCCACCGCTGCCCAGAACCACACGGTCTTCCGGGTCAAGCCCGGAACGGATCTCCACAGAATCCAGGGTAGTCATCCCCGTGGTCACCTGCACGGTTTCAATTTTCTCAGCACCCTTGGCCTTCCTGCGGACCCATTTTTTACCGTCCTGTATCTCCACCGCGGTCAGGGGCACCATCAAGGCTTCAGGATTATCATAGACCATAATCTCCAGATTGGCGGACATGCCAAGACGAATCCGCTCTTTTTGTTCCGGCGTCAGGCTGTCGATGGCGATCCCGACTTCAAACATGGGACCGTCCATGCCCGAGGATTTGGCATTGGATGAAATCTGACGCACCTCTCCGGTCATGGGGATATCAGAGAACGCGTCCCCTGCAACCTTGACCTTCATGCCAAAATCGATCTTTCCGATGTCGATTTCATCTACCTTGGCCTTGACGGACAGCCCGTCCAGGTTGCCGATGCTGACCAGAATCCCCCCCTGGGAAACCGAGCTGCCGGCATCCACCCGTTTCTGTTCCTGCCCCCCCCCTTCGCCGGTAGCGGTAGGAAGGATGATGATGCCTGAAACCGGAGCGTAAATCGTGGTCTGGGCCAGTTTCGACTTAATCTCGTTTAAGGAGGCCTCTGCGTTGGCAAGCTCCATTCTGGCGATCTCAATATTCTGGGGACTGGCCTTGTCCATCACCGCAGCCAGATTTTCCTTGGATGCGGCAAAATCGAGTTTCTGATTGTTGTACGATTCTTCGGCAGACTCAAACTCGGACCGGGAAATGATCCCCTTTTCAAAGAGGATCCGATTTTCCTCCAGGTTCCTTTTGGCGGTATCCAGGCTGCTGATGGCCTTGGTATGAGACCGCTTGGCCCCGGCCACCTCTGCACTCTTATTCCAGGCAATCAACTCGTTGTAGCTCTGCGCAGCTTTAATGTATGTGGCTTTAGCCGTCCTGAACTCCACCTCCAGCGTGGCCGTATCCATGGTGAACAGCTTCTCCCCCTTTTCCACCCGCTGATCGTAGACGAAAAAGCGTTTCTGAATCTTTCCGTCATAGGGGGCGGTCACGTTCACCTCTTCCAACGGCGCGACAAACCCGGACAGGGAGATGCTGCTGGTCAGCGGTTTTACCATGACAGGTACTGCGGAATCCGCTCCATCCGCGGCTTCATCGAGCTGGGGCCCTGAGGAAAACACATTGGAAGGTACAAGGTCTGTCTGCCACATATAATACCCCCCGCCGGCAAAGCCCACCACCACCAGCAAGGTGACCAAAAGACGGATCCACTGGACTTTTTTCAGGGCGGAGGTCAATTTTTTATTGGTCTCTTCGGCTTCGAGAAACGCCTCGCGAAGCCTTAAGTTCAGCTCTTTTTCCTTTTCCTGGCTCTGGGTAATCTCGGTGATATCGTTGAGCACCACCACCACGCCGCCAGAGGTATCCTTATCATTGGCATCCGGTCTTAAATAGGAAGTGGACAAAGACAGGATGCGCGCCTGACCATCCGGCCTTTTAAACTCAATGGTATCGGTTTTACCCACGGCGGAGGCATAAACCGCATCCATGACAAGCTGGCAAAAGGCATCGTTCTCCTCCATCTCCATCATGAAGACCTGGCCGAAAGGCCTGTCCAGGACATTCTCCGGGGAAAGCCCAATGATTTTACCGGCCGGATCGTTGAACATGGTGATCTTTCCCTTGGGATCCAGGGTCATGACCCCTTCATTCATGCTCTCGATGATGCGCTGGTAAAACTCTATTTTCCCGGCCATTTGTCAAATTCCTTATTATAATCGATCTTCCAGGTCGAAAGGGTGGTGCCCAGAAAGGTGTCCAATGCTGTAAGGGCGTTCAGATAAGACACTTTGGCGCTCAGTTCGCTTTGCTGGCTTGACACCAGGTCATTCTGGTAGGTGACCAGCTGAAAGTTGGTGGACCGTCCTACGGCCAGTTTCTCCTTTTCCACTTCCAGCTGTCTTTCGGACAGCTCCCTGGCCCGGACCGCCATGCCCAGCTGCTTGATACTGGTCTCAACTTCCCGGATGGCGTCTTTAAGGTCCAGACGGATATCCCGCTCCCGATCGGCCAGGGACAGTTTTGCATTGGTCAGGGAGGATTGGGCTGAAAGCAGGCTTTGCTCAAGCCCCAGTTTGGTTTTCCCGTATACCCGAATGGGAACCTTAAGGGCCACCCCGGCGGACCACACGCCCTCATCGGTGTTGGCCGAGCCCCGGTTATTGGTATCTGTCAGTTTGTAAGAACTTTCAAAATCCAGGGACCACTTCATCGCATCTTTAGCAACGGTGACCCCAATTTGTGCCAGCCGCACCGCATGTTTTGAAGAAAGATAGTCCAGCCTGTTTTCATAGGCCATTTCAAGGCAGCGATCCATATCCGGATGAATGGGGGTAAAATCGCTCTCCTCAACTACATTGACCAGGGTATCCTGATCCAGATTCAACACTTTAAGCAGGGAAGTCCGGGCATTGTCCAGGGAGTTGAGGGTGCTTTCATAGGACAGTTCCTGGTTGGCCAGGTCCGCCTCGGACTGGATCAGCTCGTTGGAGGCAAGACGTCCCATGGAGATGAGCAGCTTGTTTTTCTCCAGAAGCGCCCGGGACCGTTCCACCGAGGCCTTGGATATCTCGACCTGCCTTACGGCCTGGGCATAGGACCTGAAAGCTGAAATCGTGGAATTGACCACCGAACCGATACTATCCCTGAGCGCTAGAAGGTTCTCCTGTTCGGCCAGCCGGGCACTTACCAGATTCTGAGTCGTCACCTCTTTTCCAAACCCCTTGAGCAGCGGCTGGGTAAACTTAGCCGTCCAGGTATTGGTTCCCTTATAGGTCTCAGAACTGCCGGTCGAATCGGATAACGCATCATCCCGGGCCCAGGAGAAATTAAGCGTGCCGCCGTACTCCAACGCTTTATCCACGGTGAGAGCGGAATTTTGCCCGTAAGTGTAGACAGAGGTTTTGGATTCCTCCGGCACATCTTCTGTTTCTGTTCGGGTCTCGGTGACAGAGGGGGAGGTTGACAGGTTCAAATTGATATCCGGACCGAACTCGGCCTCCGCCACCTTAAGGGAAAACTTGTTCAGCACACGGGTGATATAGGCCCGTTTTACATCCCGGTTGGATCTAAGGGCAATGGCAATGGCCTCGGAAAGGCTCATGGTCATAGGCGGGGGCTTGAGCGTCGTATCGCAGAGCCCGGAAGCGGCACCACCTGCCAGGGCCAGCATCCCGGCCAGCAGGTAAATCCCTATCTTTCGTGTCATTCTCTGCATCTCAAGCAAATTTCCACCTTCTGTCTCAATGGTCAGAACAGATCTGACGTGAATATTGAACGACAAGCTTAACTAGAACGACAAGCTTAATTAGTGGGAATACACTTGTGGCCCTTTAACTGTCAAGGGATTTAAGATTTTGAATGTATCGGAAGCAGGGCAGGCCGCCCTGGCAGTTAAGAAAACACCCGGCCGGATGTCCGGGCGAAAAAAATAATTCGGGTAGAAAACCCGTTAAAGATTTATAAAAGGAAAAAGGACTGGTCTTCAAAACAAATGGTTTTGCCCCACCGTCCCACCACCCCTTTGGCGTACTCCGGTGTGCCCGAAAAAAACCGCGCCGGCACCATGGCCGTGATCTTTTTTTTCTGCTGTCCCGGCCTTCCGGTCTCACCGGCAACTCTTTTGCGAGCGGCTTTACGCCCTCTGACACTCACCCCTTTCATCTCATTTCGTGCAGCCATGATACGATCTCCTAAATGGTAACGATATGTTGTAATGTTTTGGATCTGGTTCGGACCGGTTTGCCGACCCGGGGAATTTTTCTCACCCCTTTTCTCTCTTTGTTCGGCACGGGTTAACAAAATATTTAGCAAAGGCTATGCCAAACATATCGTCTTATATTTTCCTCCCATGGGCCGGGTGTTTAGACCGTCATGTTCCCGGACCGAAGTTAATATCAAGCGGTCTATTCTAAGGAAAATCTGACTGGTTTTTCATGGTTTTCATATTTTTCGCACCCGGGGCAAATCGCCCCCATAAGGTTGACAAACCCTCCCGGCGGCCAAAGATTTAGTCAATCCCAACCTTGCAAGGAGATTTCCGATGACGAAAAAAGGCAGCATTTTGTACATCCCCCATGGCGGCGGCCCCCTTCCCCTGATGGGAGATCCGGGCCACAAGGTTATGAACGAATTTTTAACCGCCTTTCCAAAGGACCGGCCACGGCCCGAGGCCATAGTGGTGATTTCCGCCCATTGGGAAAAGGATATCCCTGTGGCCACAGCACACCCCACGCCCGAACTCATTTACGATTACTATGGATTTCCCCTGGAAACCTACGAAATAAAATATCCGGCCCCGGGCCATCCGGAACTGGCCCGGAAAGCGGTTGAGCTGTTTCAACAGGCCGGATTAAAGGCCAAAACTGATGACCGCAGAGGATTTGACCATGGTCTTTTTATCCCTCTGGGCCTGATGTTTCCCGATGCGGAGATCCCCTGTATTCAGATTTCCCTGTGCGCGGATCTTGACGCCACCGCTCACTTAAAAATGGGCGAGGCCTTAAGTTCTCTGACGGAAGAAAACGTTTTGGTGCTGGGATCGGGATTCTCCTTCCACAACATGAGGGGCTTTGGCCGGGCGGGCAGCCCGGATCCGGGAGAGGACAAAGATAAAGAAAACCAGGCCTTTCAGGACTGGCTCCTGACCACGTGTACCGGGGAGAACACATCCCCCGAAGCCAGAAAAGAGGCTTTGATCCGCTGGGAACAGGCACCGGGCGCCCGTCACTGCCATCCCAGGGAAGAGCACCTTTTGCCCCTGATGGTCTGCGCGGGTGCCGCAGGCTACCAAAAGGCCCGGGCGGTATTTGACGCCACCATTATGGACCGCCGCGCCCTGGCCCTGCTCTGGGAGGCCACCCCCTAAAATGCGCATATGGGATCTGGACCCGGGATTTCTCAGTGACAAAAGCCTTCTGGGCGAACATCGGGAACTGCACGGTCTCTTCTCCATTCATCTCAACGGGAAAAAAGGATATGCCCGCCATCCCGAAACGGTCCGGTGGACATCGTCTCTTTCCGGCCTTTTCATGAGGCATGAGATTCTGGTCAATGAAATGCAGGTCCGGGGTTTTAACCACAAAAGCCCTCTGGATTCCGGGGGAATCCCGGATGAAGCATGGTCCCCGGGTCTATGGGCCGGAAAGGCCGCCTGCTGGCCGGACCGGTTCATTGACCCGCCGGACGGCCAGTTTTCCCTGCTCCGGGAAAAATACAGGGACAAGCCCCAGGGCCGAATCCCCCTGCCCCGCAGCCCCATGGATCTTTGGGCCAGCCACAAGTACTCCGTGATGGCCCGGGATCCTGAGCGCTACCGGGCCATCGGACCCGAAGTGGCTGCAAAAAACCTGTCCTTTGAGCAGCTGAGCCTGGCCCTGGTCAAGATTCTCAGGCAGCGCCCGTCGCAAGGCCGGCTGATCAACGCCCTGGATCACATGTGGGGATATGTATCGGATAAGACTAAACTTAACAGCAAACCCCTTTCGCCCCAGAACCTTCTGGACGAAATCCGGACACTTGCCATACAGGAAAAAGCGGACTACCTTTTAAAATCCACGTCCTTAGGAGAACTGGGGGCCTGGATATCCCTGCCGTATCCAAACGCGGCGGATCAAAAATAAGTTCTCAGCTTAAGCTCAAACGGATGGGGAGTCAGATAGGTCTGCTCCTTAAGCCAGGCCTGGTCGTACTTTCTGACGTAGTGGTTGACCAGGGTTAACGGGACCACCAGGGGAACGAATCCGTCCCGATACTGGTCGATAACAGAAAGCATCTCCTGTTTCTCGTCGGAGGTCAGATCTTTTTTGAAAAAGCCCATGATGTGCAGCAGCACATTGATATTTTTTTTCGGGGTGGTTTTAAGGTCCAGCGCACGCAGCAGGATGGCCTCGTATTCGTCAAAGAGAAGACTCTTATCCATTTTTTTCCCCTTTGCCACCAACTGCCCAAGTTTTCTGTAATCCGCCTGGCTGTGGGAGAGGATGAGCAACTTATTTTGGGTGTGAAATTCCACCAGGCCTCCCAGGGTCGGCTTTTCCGCCAGGAATCTGCGCCACCGCCTGAAGGAGAATATCTTCTCGATAAAGTGCTCCCGAAGTTTGGGATCGTTGAGCCGGCCGGCCTCTTCAACGGGAATCCGCGGGAACCGCTCGGTAAAGGCCCGGGCAAAAATACCCCGGCCGGTTTTTCTCACCTTGCCGTCGGTTCCGTAGACCCTGATGCGGTAAAGCCCTGAAGACGGCGACTTGCTTTTGAAGATAAACCCGCATAAATCCTCTTTTTGAAGTTCTGAAAGCTTGCCCGGGATCCAGTCCGTCATCATCCGGGTCACATCCTTTCCCGTTTTCTGGGTGACCAGCCTGGGATTTTCCGGATCCCCGGCCAAGCGGACCGCCTCCCGCGGTGTCGGCATTCCGCATCCGACTTCCGGGCAGACCGGCACGTAGTCTGCAAACAAAGACAGGGTCTGGGTCAGATAACGGTCGTGGCTGTGATTCCCGTCATACCGGACCTTGCAGCCCAGAAGACAGGTGGAAATACCGATTTTAACCTTTTCCGGCAACCGTCCTGAGCCGGTGGAAGCATTATGGGCCATGGTTCCTCCTTTAAAAAATCACTTTTCCCCAGTTAACCAGATGGTATTCCATAGGATTTTATTGACAGGATTGCCTTCAGTATATAGGTTTTATCCTATAGGTAAATGCTTTTTCGCCGGATTCAACATGCCTTATTTGATCCAGGAAACGCCATGACCACAATCCCATCCCAAGACAGCCGGACACCCGGTACAAAAAACGTCCTCGTCACCGGCGCCACAGGCTATGTGGCCGGCCGCCTGATCCCGCAGCTTTTATCTGAAGGCTACAGGGTCCGGGCCATGGGACGCTCCCTTACCAAAATGGGAGCCAGACCCTGGGCCCGCCACCCTTTTGTCCAGCTGGTCCGGGGGGATATTATGGACCCGTCCTCCCTGGTCCGGGCCGCATCAGGATGCGGCACTATTTTTTATCTGGTCCATTCCATGGTGTCGCGAAAAGGCGCCTATCGCAACGCCGACCGGACCGGCGCCCGGAACATGGCGGCAGCAGTGGCAACGGCCGGGGCCGATCACATCATCTACCTGGGCGGCTTGGGAGAGATTGACCATCCCCAGATCAGCCGACATCTGATATCACGAAACGAAGTGGGCCATATCCTGATGGAGGGCCGGGTGCCGGTAACGGTGCTCAGAGCCGCCATGATTCTGGGTTCCGGCTCTGCCAGTTTTGAAATTTTAAGATACCTGGCCGAACACCTGCCCCTAATGATCACCCCTAAATGGGTCAGAATGCCCACCCAGCCCATTGCCATCTCCAATGTCTTAGGCTACCTCAAAGGGTGCATGCAAACCCCTGAAACCCGGGGAAAGACATTTGACATCGGCGGACCGGACATCCTCTCCTACCGGGAGTTGTTCGGCATCTTTGCCGATTGTGCCGCCATCCCAAGGCCGATTATGATCCCCGTGCCTGTGCTTTCCCCGAGACTCTCCTCCCTGTGGATTCATCTGGTCACCCCGGTGCCGGCGGCCATTGCCCGTCCCCTGACAGAGGGCTTGAGCCTGCCCACCGTCTGCCGGGAAGAAGGCATCCGGAAACTTGTGCCCCAGGAACTTCTCACCTGCAAAGAGGCCATTGCAAGGGCCCTGGACCGGGTCCGCCAGGAACAGGTGGATACCTGCTGGGCCGATGCAGGGGAGATGGTCTTTCCCGAATGGACCCATTGCGGAGACTCGGATTATACCGGGGGCACCCTGCTGACCTGCGGCTACAGGGCCCGGGTTGAGGCAAGCACCCGGCAGCTCTGGGACCGGGTTGAGGCCATCGGCGGCAAAACGGGATATTATGCGGCAGACCTGCTATGGCAAATCCGGGGGGTGATGGATATCTTCTCCGGCGGGGTGGGACTGAACCGGGGCAGGCGGTCAGCCACCGTGCTGCGGCCCGGAGACGCCCTGGACTTTTGGCGGGTGCTGGACATGACTGCCCCCGAACGCCTGATGCTCCAGGCGGAGATGCGCATGCCGGGCGAGGCCCTTTTGGAAATCACCATCAAAGAAAAGGATGCCGGCGGGTGCGAACTGACCCTTTACTCGAGATTCCTGCCCCGGGGCATTTTCGGCATCCTTTACTGGTACGTGCTCTACCCCTTTCACCAGTATGTCTTTTCCAGAATGCTAAAGGGCCTGGTCAAGGCGGCGGGAGGCCGGATCATCAAAGGCCCCTGGCGGTTTACCCCGAAAATATCAGGACGGCGATGACCTGGAACCGCCTTAATTTTTCAGGAAATCAGCCCGGGGAAATCCGGCCACTTTTTGCCTGTAACGGGATCGACGGCCGGCAGGCCCAGGGCGTCAATGGCAAGATCGGCCTTGGGGCGTTCCCGGGCCTCCCCGTAATTCATGTCCGGGGACTGACCGTCGGGATAGGCCCCCACCACAGCAAAGTTGGTGGAGGAAAGACATTTATGGGCCACCCCCGCCGGAACCATGACGGCATCCCCGGCTTTGAGTTCAAGGGCCTGGCCCTTGTCCCCCCCGAAAATCACGCGGGCGCTGCCGCTGAAGCAGCCCAAAAATTCATGGGCAGTGGTATGGTAATGGTGGTAAGGGTAGATGCCGTACCGCCACAGGGGGTGCCACCCGTTGGAAACGATAAACGCTTCAATCTCCGAAGGATCCGGACGAAATCCGAACACCTTCGGGTAGAGTGTCAGGGCAACCCGGCTATTGTTGGGAAAAGTACCGTCGTCCGTTAAGACGATGGCGCGGATGTCTGAGGATGATGCCACGGCCGTCTCCTTTCAGGCTGTTGTCACCAAACATACCCTACCCCGGATTGCAGGGTTAGGCAAGAGCAAACCCTGCGAATGGGGACAAAACACAAATCGGCGGCCGGACCCGCCCTAAAAAAACAGGACCGAATCATGCCTTCGCGACTTTTCATACTGATCCTATCCGGCATCATTTTCTTTTTCGCCTGTTCGGCAAAGGAAAAACACTCTTTTACCGAAGAGGGATGGCGGGCTGCTGTTGAAGCCACCCAAGCTGCAGATCTCTACGCCTCCAATAGGACGGAGAAACGGTTCTTCGCCCCCTGGATGGCCATGCCGGATAAAAATTTTTTCGATGTGGCCGGATGGAAGCTTTTCACCCGGACAGACTACACAAAGGCTGAGAAAGATTTTCTGCCCAAGGTCATTCCCCATGCAGCAAGGCGTATCGCACAAACCCAAAAAGATTTTATCCTCTGGGTCGGCCACAACACCTTTTTGATCCGCATTGACGGAGAGTACTGGATCACAGACCCCATGTTCTCCCCCCGGGCCATGGTCCCGGAAAGAAGAACCCCGCCGGGGATCAGCTTAGAAGAGGTCAACCTTCTGACCAAAGCCCCCAACATCATCATCACCCACAACCACTACGATCACCTGGACCGGGCCTCCATGGAAAAACTGCCCTGGGAATCCCGGGTGTTTGTCCCCATGGGGCTCAAAGCCTATGTCAGGCAGATGAACAAGCCCCGGGTGGCCGAGCTTGCCTGGTGGCAGCAAATTGATCTGGGCGGCGGAGTGAAGCTGTCCTGCCTGCCGGCCCAGCACTGGTCCATGCGCATCGGCCAGGGCAGAAACACCACCCTGTGGGCGGCCTTTCTGCTCATCACCCCAAAGGCCACCTTTTTCTTCGGGGGAGACTCGGGCTATTTTAAAGGGTTCCGGGAAATCGGGAAATTATACCCCGGTATCGATTTCGCCTTCATGGCCACCACAGCCTATCATCCCAGATGGTTCATGCACTACCAGCACATGGACGTGCCCGAGGCCGTCCAGGCATTTGAAGACCTGGGCGCAAAATTTTTCATCCCCACCCAGTGGGGCACCTTTCATCTGGGCAGCAACCCTCCTGGGCTGCCGGGCCTGGATCTTGCCCGGCACATCAAGGACAACGCCCTGGACCCGGAACGGTTTAAGATTATGGATATCGGTCAGATTCTTGAATTTTAAAAGGTGCTCCGACACTTATCCCGGCCTTTGATCAACCTTTGAGCCGATTGGTAACGTCCGCTTTATCGGTCTAATTGCGGTCCGTATTTGCCCCGGCAGTTGCCCGAATGCCTTCAGCTTCAAAAAGGTCCACCAAATCCAGAAGATGCTTTTTTTGCTGTTCCTCTTCAGGCAGTTCCGTATCCGCCATGGGGTGGTCCCGGCCCAGGGCCTGGTATTTTTCAAGGCCCAGGGGGCGGTAGGGCAAAAGTTCAACCCGGAGAATCTGATTCTTCAACTCTTCTGTAATAAACCGGGCGGTTGCCCTGATATTGGCCGCACCGCTGTTCACACCGGGGATGACCGGTATCCGGACAATCAAAGGAATCCCCATGTTGGCGGTTTGTTTGATATTAGAAAGAATCAGACGGTTGCCCACGCCTGTATTTGCCCGGTGTACTTCAGAATCCATGTGTTTGATATCGGTGATGACAAGGTCGGTGTGGGCGTATACTTGGTCAAGGATATCCGACGGGCAGTGGAGGGCGGTTTCAAGACAGGTGTGGATGTTTTCGGCGCGGCAGGCGGCAAGGATATCCCGGGTGAACACCCATTGGACAAGTGCCTCCCCTCCGGACAGGGTGGCCCCGCCTCCGGACTTCTCATAAAATTCCCGGTCTTTAATAATCTCCGCCATAACCTCATCTACGGTCATTTCCCGGCCCCAGCATGAAAGGGCATTGGCAGGACAGGCCTCTGCACATTTCAGACACCGGGTGCAGACTGCGGGATCAATGCCGCAAATCATGCCTTCGGAACGGATCAGGGCGGAAGGCTTCGGGCAGTCGGCCAGGCAGTAACCGCACTTGCCGATGCCGATACAGCGGGCGGCATGGACCCCGACCTCGGGACGGGGATCCATGCTCTCGGGATTGCTGCACCATTTGCACCGCAGGGGGCATCCTTTGAGAAAGACCTCGGTTCGGATACCGGGACCGTCGTGGATGGTGAAATGCTGGATATTAAAAACAATGCCGGTTTCCATCTTTAAAAATTGAGTTCCGTTCTGCCGATAATATCGTACTGCAGAGGCTTGCTCAGCTCCACAAAATAGGCGGAGTATCCGGCTACCCGGACCACAAGATCCTTGTACGCTTCGGGGTGTTCAAGGGCGTCCAAAAGGGTCTGCCGGCTTAAGATATTGAACTGGCTGTGCATGCCTTTGCGCTCAAAATACACATCGATCAGGGAGATCAGATTATCCCTGCCCGCATCCCCCGCCACGCAGGCCGGGGTAAACTTCCAGTTGAGCAGGGTGCCGTTGCCGGCCCTGACATGATCCAGCTTTGAAACGGATTTGGCAATGGCGGTCGGCCCTTTGATATCGTGGGAGCCTGCCTGGGTATGAACGGCACCCAGACAGTCCGATACAGGCTCCATCACCTTTCGACCCTCCACCGACGCCCATTGCAGAAGCCCCAAGGCCACATTGGCCGAGACCGAATACACGCCGGGAAGATAGGTGCCGCCCCTGGCATTGGGCCGGCCTTCAATGTGCTTGCAATAGGTGTCAGCGGCAAACTTTGCCAAATCATCGGCATAATCGTCATCGTTGCCGTAATGGTGGACCTTGTCCGAATTGACCAGGGCGTAAAGGGCTTCGGCCCCGTCCCAGTTGTTTTCACAGGCTTCCAGCAGCGCTTTCCCCGTCACCTTTTTCTCTTCAAAGACAAGCTGTTTTACCGTGGAAAGCCCGTCGGCCACCGTCCCCACCCCCACGGCCTGGGGACCTGTATAGTTATAAACCGCCCCGCCGGCTGTGACATCCTGTCCCCGTTCAATGCAGTCATCCATAACCGTGGACAAAAACGGCAGGGGTTTGAGTTCCTGGTGGACCTGGTCCATGATCTCGGTGGCCGCCACCATCTGGTCCGTCCAGTACTTCATCTGGCGGTCATAGGAAATCAGGACCTCATCAAAACAGATGAAATCGGAAAGGCTTCCCGTGGCAGGTCCGATACGAAGCCCTGCGCCGCCGCAGCCGTCCCACCGCGGGCAATGGGCGCCGCAGCCGATGCAGCGGCCGTCGTTCAGGGCCAGCTCAAGAACCTTGGCAATGGAAAAATAGGCCGAGTCGTGCCAGCCGTACTCTTTGCCTCCGGCATCGATCTCCACACAGCCCACCACATGGTAGTTTCGCGAGTCTTCCACACTGCGCCCGCTTTTAAGGGAAGCTGGAATTGCGGCCTCATCGTTGAAGAGTTTGGGCTGGCCAGTACCGATGCGGATGGTGTTCACCGCCTTGACCTTGAACTGCCAGGGGGTGTTTTTATGAAACCGGACGGCGATCCAGGGTACCCCGATCCGAAGATGGGCATCGGCATCCAGTACCATGTAGCTTAAATCGTTGGTGGCATCATGGCCGTCCTTGTCCACCCCACCCACGGTAAGGCTGTCCCCGCCCATGCCCCGGCCCGAGTTGGCGATAACGGTAAACCGGTCCCGCAGTTTGGTCCACCATAAATCCTTGATAAAGGCGATTTCAATCAACTCCTGAATCTCTTCCTTGGTGGCCCGGCCCTTTTGGATATCCTCCCGGTAAAACGGATACATGTACTGGTCAAACCGCCCGAAGGAAACGGAGTGGCCGTTGGATTCGATCAGGGTGATGGTCATCGTCATGAACAAAAGCTGGAGCGCCTCCCTGAAGGTTCTTGGGGGATACTCCGACACATGCTCACAGACGGAGGCGATGGTCTCCAGTTCTTTCTGCCATTCGGCATCATCCTGCCCTGCGGCCAGGGTCCGGGCAAGTTCGGCATACCGTTTTAAATAAAGGGATGACGCATCCAGGACGATAAGCTCCGCCTGGTAAAAGGCCCTTTTTTTAAGATCGCAGGCCCGGGTGGGGTCCAGGGACATCAGCTTTTTGCGCACCTGATCCCGTATCCCGGAAAACCCCAAAGCGAACAATTTTTCATGGTTGGGCTGCAGATGCCCCACACCGCCGAACAGATAGAGGTTGAGCAAAAAAAGGCCCTTGCCCAGGTTGGATCCTTTTTTCTCATCTTCCGAAAGCCTTGCCGTCACCCTCTCCTCTACGGTTTTCCCCTTCCAGAACGGGGCGATGCGCTTCAGGGACTTTTCGCTTTCCCGGGAAATCGTATAGGTGTCGTGAAGGCGGTCTTTCCAGGGGTGATGGCAAATCTCATCCATGATCCAGTCGTAGGAGAATTCCGGATAAATAGGGGCGGACTTAAGCGGTGCCGCCATCTCTCCTACGATCAGTTCGTCTTTGTGGATTTGAATCCTCACATTTTTCAGGACATGTTCCAGAGCCCGGGCGGTCTTGATGATCTGGGGCTGATCCTCATGGGCGGTATAGGATTCGGTGACCAGGCAGGCCCGCTGGTGGTCCACGGTAAATTCCGCGCCCAGGGCAAAGGCCCTGAACCGGTTGACCCGGTCATAGGGGGAAGGATTCTTTTTCATGCCCGATTCCCCGACGGCCCAGACCTTGTCAAAGGGTTCGGTTCCGATGGGGGCGGTGTTGTCTTTTAACTTGGGTTCTCCCATGGCGCACCTCCTTTTTTTATGCGTTTGCGGTCATAAGTTCCAGGGCCCTTGCAAACCACATGAACTCTTTGAAATTGCCCTCCACCGTAAGTTTTTTTTCCGTCAGGGCAGCCACAATGGCCTCGTCATTACCCGAGGCCATTGTGGTAAAGGCCGTTTCCCCATCACACCAGACCATGGCGGCCCTGCAGTCGGAAAGGTCCCTGTCCGAAGTCACCTTTCCGTTGTTGAAAATATACTTGCGCCCCTTTTCCCCGCTGCGGGTTTTGATGGTAAATTTTAGATCCTTGCCGCGGATGAACGTTTTAAACGCCGGATTTTTTTCTGCAGCCCGGCACATTTTCCGGGCCAGGATAAAGAGTAAGAGGTAAAACTTCATGGATTTGCCTCCTTCATTAAAAAAATTATGGGTTGTCTGGTGCTGGCGGCAGTGATTTCAAGCGTGCGTCCAGGGCAGCAAGGTCTTTTTCAGCTTGGGTGATGACACGATCGAGGATCTCTTCTTTGAGGCAAACAGGATCGTTGTGCATGTACTGGAGCAGGGTATTATTTATCCCGGCCAGATACCCGTGGATCTGGGACCAGATCCGGATCATCTCCAAACGGATCAAGTCGTCGGGTGGCTTTATTTCGCAGCTCAAACAGGCCGTGAGGCACGCCATGAAAAAGGCCGGGCATTTCAGGGCGGAGTCCAGCTGCTTTTGAGCTGTCTCTTCCATGGGGGTACCGATGTAGTCCTTGTACTTGGGCACGTGCCAGGTGAACAGCAGGTTGTAGATATTGGCATGGGTCAGGCCGAAATCCATATAGGCCCGGATCAAGGCTTCCAGCTGGGCCATGGGATCTTTGCGGGGTCGGACCGCCGCTTGAAAATCGGTTAAAAGCTGATCAAATCCTTTTATCAGCAGGTTCAGGTAAAGGTCGTCCTGACTGTGAAAATAGTTGTAAATGGTTTTTGCCGCAATGTGGAGACGCAGGGCAAGTTTTCGCATACTGAACCCCTCGTATCCTTCCTCAACCATGAGGTCCAATGCGTGCGCCATGATATGTTCCCTGAAAGCGTCAATCTCTTCAGGGCTTCTCTGGATCTTCGGCAATCTTCCCTCCACCTTAAAATCAACAGCATTACAGTAACGCCGTTACTTTTTTAAAGTCAAGGAAATATTAACCTTTTGACCACATATTGCCTCACCAAACGCCATTGATTCCGGAAATCCCTATGATTCGGCTTGATTTCTCTTCGCAGGTCAGGGCAGAATGGTCCATCAAACAACATGCGATACCGATACGGATAGAAACCCTGCAAACCGGAAAAGACATAAAGCCCATGAAACAGGACAATCCAGACCGGACCCCTTCTTTTAAAACGGACAAGACGGCTGGCCCGCCGGACCCGGCCAAGCCGGACAGGCGGGTGGTGCTCGTCCATGAGCTTTTGGGATGCGCAGCCCATCTGCAACGGCAAATGACCCGGATTTGCGGGGCGCACGGGCTCAAGCAGCAGGCGTTCAGCCTTTTGAACGAAATTGTCTGCCACGGTCCCATGAGCCAGAAGGAGGCAGGAACGCGCCTGCTGCTGGAAAAGTCAAATATCTCAAAAATTACGGGACTTCTTCTGGAAAAAAGACTGATCACAGCCGCCCAGGATTCCCATGACCGGCGGATCACCCTTTTAGTGGAAACCCCAGAGGGAAAACAAGTGTGGCAGGATTGCGCAGCCAACGTCAATGCTGTCTTCCCGGAGCTTTTGCCCGGTCTTTCCTTTGAAGAGGCAGGGCAGGGGCTGTCGTTGCTTCGCAAGTTGCGAAAAAACTTCGCCCGGGATTGAATCCACGTTCATTTTTTCTTGACAGCAGCGGATCGGGTATGCTTAAAGAAGGCAAATATAAGGGGGTCATGAAGGCGCCCGACCTGTAACGTGTAGTAAAATAATTGTAATTGATCGGCCAAGAAGGCCAGACACCGAAAACCATCGGTGGACTGGATTTCTTGGCCGTTTTGTTTTTGGGCATAGTTGCCCTGTAAAAGGAAAGGCAATGAACAGATCAACACTGATGCGCTATCCGGCCCTGCTGACCCTGACCTGGTTTCTGGCAGCGCCTCTCCCCTCCGGCCCAGCTTGGGCCGCAAATGTGGAAAAACAAATTGAAGCCCCGGTCCGCAAGGCCGTTCTCATTGAACAGGAGACCCAGGCCGATCAGGTCAAATGGCGGCAGGAAAGGGAAAAAAAGATCCTGCACCTGGAAACGTTGGAAAAACAGGTTGAGGCGCTGGAGGCTGAGGCTGCAACCCGGACGGAGCGCCGGGATATGCTCACGGCAAAGATCCGCGAAAAACAGCAGCAGCTTGACGCCATTAACCAGATCAAAGAACGGATCTCCCCTTTTATCGATCAGCTTCTGGCCCAGATAAAGACACTCAGAGAACAGGACCTTCCCTTTTTGGAAGGAGAGCGGGACAAGCGGATCAGCGCCCTCGACCTTCTCTGCAAAGACCCGGCCGTACCCGTGAGTGAAAAATTCCGCAAACTCATGGAGGCGTTGATGGTGGAAGCCGAATACGGCCAGACCGTGGAGGTTTACCAGCAGACCGTTTCCCTTTCAGGGGAGGACACCCTGGTCAATATTTTCAGACTGGGCCGCCTGCGCCTGTTCTACCAGACCCTGGACAGGACGGCCTGCGGTTTTTTCAATCCGGCCGAAAAAACCTGGCAGCCCCTGGACAATACCTATGGAAAGTCCATCCGGGCGGCCATAGACATGGCAAGCAAGCGCAAACCCGTCGAACTTCTGGACCTGCCCGTAGGAAGGATGGTGGTCCATGAATAAAAAAATCGTTTACCCCGTTATCATAATGGTGATCACCGCGGCGATGCTGTTGTCCGTGGCCGCCCCGGCTGCAGCCGCGGATATGCGCAAGGTCCGTATTGATGCAAAAGCAGTTGAGGCGGCCATGAAGGAAAAGGCGGCAAAAGAACTTGAAACCGCCCGGGAGACAGCCGCCCAGAGCCGGCGCGACATTACAGAAGACAAAGAGAAACTGGACCGCGCCCTGGCGAACCTGACCCGGCGCGCCCAAGAACTTGAGGCCCGGATCAAAACCCTGAAAACAGACAACCAACGCCTCTTTGAAGAGGAAAAAGCCCTGGTAAAAAAGGTGGCCGATGCCCAGGGCATGATCCGGGAACTGTCCGGGGTGATTCGGATGAATGCCAAGGATATCGGCGCCCTTCTGGACACAAGCTTTCTGTCAGGCGTCTATCACCCGGACACGGCTTTTCTCAAGGCCATTGCCGATAAATCCGTATTTCCGGACATGGCGCATATCCAAAAAATGACAGACCTTGTCTTTGACTACATTGACCGAGGCGGGGCCGTATGCCTTGAAACCGCAACCATCGTCAACCGCTCCGGCAAAACCCAGCAGGCCCGGCTGCTTTTGACCGGATGCTTTACCGCAGCCTATAGCCTTGGCAATGAAACCGGATTTTTAAACTACACCACAGGCGAAGACAAACTCTATGCCCTGTCCACCCTGCCCCCCGCCGCCATGCAGAAAAAGATCGACCGCTATATGGAAGGGGAGCGGGAGGCCGTGCCCATGGATATCTCAAGGGGCGGGGCCCTGCGCCAGCTGATCCATCAGCTCAGCCTCATGGACCAGATTCCCGCTGGCGGACCTATTGTCTGGCCCATCCTGGCCATTCTGGGCCTGGGCATTCTGATCACACTGGAGCGCCTGTTTTTCATGCTGCGAAGAAAAATCCGCCTTGAAAAGGTCTGCAAGGCCATCCAGACCCAGGCCGAGGATGATGACTGGCAGGGCTGTCTGAACATCTGCGACCGCTATAAACGCAACCCTGTTATCCGGGTGGTCAGCGCCGGCATCCTGAGCCGCGTCCTGCCCCGGGAGGATATGGAAAACGCGGTCCAGGAAGCCATCCTCAAAGAAATCCCACCGATGGAAAGGTTTTTATCCACCATGGGGATGCTGGCAGCCATCGCGCCTCTGTTGGGACTTTTAGGCACCGTGACCGGCATGATCGACACCTTTCATGTCATCACCACCCACGGTACCGGCGATCCCAGAATGATGTCCGGCGGGATCTCCGAGGCCCTGGTCACCACCATGCTCGGGCTATCCGTCGCCATCCCCATTATGCTCTCCCACACCCTGCTCAGCCGGGCCGTTGAAAACACCGTGGGCCTGATGGAGGAAAAGGCCGTGTCCCTGATCAACCTCGTTCAGAAGACAAGGGAGAGCTGATGGCCTTTCCGACGTTTGGCAGTGTCATCGAAACACTGGGAAGGTCCCTCACCGGGACCTTTACCGAAACCATAACCATGACGGCGGACCTGATCCGGGCCGGGGGGCCGGTCATGGTGCCCCTGGTGATCTTAAGCCTTGCCATGTGGCTGCTCATTGTTGAGCGGGCCTTGTTTTTCCGCAGGCTGACCCGGAAAGGGATTTCCGCGGCCGATGCCCTGGCTTACGTCCGGGAGGGCAAAATTCCAAACGGACGAAAACTTAACGGCGGGGTTGTGGAACTGCTGGTGGCCGAATTCCTCTCGGACCGCACCGGCAAAAAAAATCTGGACCGCCACTTTCTGGATGCCGCAGCAGGCCGGCTCAACCGCCGGCTGACCCGGTCCCTGGCCGTCATCGGGGTCCTGGCAGCCATGGCTCCGCTTATGGGGCTTTTGGGCACGGTGACCGGCATGATCGCCACCTTTGACGTGTTGTCCATCTTTGGCACCGGCAATGCCAAGGCCATGGCCGGCGGAATCTCGGAGGCGCTGATCACCACCCAGACCGGCCTGATCGTGGCCATTCCCGGCCTTTACATGAAAGGCTTTTTACAACGCCGGGCCGAACAGGTGGGCCAGCGCCTCACCCGGACGGGACTGTATTTAAAACGACACATTTAAAAGGGAACCTATGCTGAACATATCCGCAGGCAGACGAGGCAAAAAAGGGGTTGTGGAGCTCAATATCGCCCCCCTCATCGATATGGTGTTCATCCTGCTCATCTTCTTTCTGGTCACCACAAGCTTTGTCAAGGAAACCGGCATCGACGTCACCCGCCCCACGGCATCCACCGCAGCAGCCAAACCAGGGGCCACCATCCTCATTGCCGTTGACAAGGAAGACCGGGTCTTCATGGATCACCGGGAGATTGATATCCGGGCGGTCCGGGCCAATACCGAGCGGGCCCTGGCCGAAAATCCGGATGCCGCCGTGGTGGTGGTGGCCGACACCCTCTCCAACACCGGCACGGCCATCCGTGTCATGGACGGCTGCCGCATGGCCGGCGCCCCCAGCGTATCCCTGGCAGCCGCCCTTCCGGAGGGGCAATGACAACCGCCCCGCAAATTGCCCGGATCAACGGGACCTGGCGGACCTGGGCCGTAGCGCTGACCGCCACCCTGACCTTGAACTTCGCCCTTTTTTCCGGCATTCCGCACCTGATGAAGCCGGGGGAGGAGCCTTCCGTTTCCGGTCCCCCGCTCCAGCAGATTCAGCTGACCCGGCTGCGCCGTGCTGAACCGGAGCCGCCGGAGGACAAGCCCGATCCCCCTGAAGAAATTAAAGCCCCAAAGGCCCCGCCCAAACAGCTTACACAACGAAGGCCGGCCATGAAAGCCCTGTCCATGGCCATTGACATCAACCCCAGACTGCCGGCCGCCCCGGGAGCGCCGGCCCTGCCCCAGGTCATGTCCACCGCCCTGGACGATCTGGATCTGACAGGACTCTTCAACCCCGGGGATCTGGACCAGCCATTGACGGTGCTCTCAAGAATTCCCCCTGTCTATCCTTTCCGGGCCAAGACAAAGGGAATCGAAGGCTGGGTTTCCGTGGCATTTACCGTCAACGAACAGGGCCTTGTCCAGGATATCCGCATCCTTGAAGCCGAACCTGAAACCATTTTTAACGACAGCGTGATCCAATGCCTGTCCGTCTGGCGCTTCAAGCCGGGCAGAATCGACGGAGAGCCGGTAAAAACCAGGGTCTCCACCCGGATCCGCTTTGAATTAAAGTGAGGGAATCATGACCATAAAACAGCGCACCTTCTTAAGCATTTTGCCGCTGTGGCTTTTCGGCCTGGTGTTTATCTTCCCGGGACGAGTCGCCACGGCCGCAGAGAAAACCGACATGCCCCCATCCGTCCGGATCCTTTTGCACAAGGTCCGCGCCTGCATGGAAAAAGAAGAATACCCTTCGGCCATCGCCCTGATCCTTGAGCGGCAGAAAAAAAGCAAGGCCGGCAAACAAGAGGCGGCCTGCACCCATCCTAAAGTCTGCCTGGCTCTGGGCAACTGTCATCTGCTGCTCAAACAGTATTCCCAGGCGGAAACCGCCTATACGGACGCATTGAAACTGGACCCAGAGATGATGGACGCCCGGCTGAATCTGGCCAAAGTCTATACCGATACCAACAACTACCCCAAAGCGGCCCGGGCCTTTGCCCTCGCCTACGACCTCTCCGCCCCCAAAGCAGCTGAGTATCTCTACTACAGTGCTGTGATGACCCTGATGGAGGGAAAGGCCGGGGCCGCCTCCACCATACTTGACAGGCTCTTTGCCGCCCACCCGGAAAAAGTCACCCGCCAGTGGCGGGAAACATATGCCAACGCCCTGATACGGGCAGAATACTGGAAAAAAGCAATTCCCGTGGTCAAGCAGCTTGCCATGGAAACAGACGGCGAGGACAAAATCCGCTGGCAGGAAACCCTGCTGCAGATTTTTCTAACCACGGACGACCTGAAACGCGCCAGGGACTGGGCCACATCCCTGGCCAGAGAGGCACCGGCCCAGGCCCGGTGGTGGAAGGCCCTGGTCCACATCCATCTGAGCCTGGACAATTATGACAAAGCCCTGGACTGTATGATCATCTACGGGTTTGCAGCACCGTTGTCCGCCCCGGAGAAAAAACTGCTGGCAGATTTAAGCCTGCAACTGGGTATTCCGGCCAGGGCCATCGGGATGTACGAAGACATCCTGGCCGGGGACGCGCCCTGCAAACCAAAGGAAAGGCAAAACCTGATCCAGCGCCTGATCAATGCCTTTCGCCAGACAGGGCAGCTGGACAGGGCTCTGGCCGTTCTGGACGGCGTCTCTGCCCAAGACTGCACAGCGGAACTGTTGATGCTCAAAGGTGATCTGCTCTACGAGGCCAAGGATTTTAAAGCGGCGGATACAGCCTACCGGCTGGCGGCCCGGGGGAACTGCCCCCAAAGGGGCCAGGCCTGGCTCATGGCCGGATATGCGGCCTGGCAGTGCAACAATCTTCCCGCCAGCAAGACCGCCTTTGAACAGGCTGCCCGGTTCAAACGCCACCGCAAGGACGCCATGGCCGCCATGGCCCAGCTTGAAAAAACCGCCAGACTATAAAGAACCTGCAGGAGGATAAAATGCCCAAGACCTATACCCGGCCCGCCTTCTGGGAAACCCTCTGGCAGGAGACCAAAAGCTGCCAAAAACCAGATACGTCTGCGTCCAAGACCGGCTCTTTTGACCGCTGGAACAAGCTGGCCAATGACTTTTCCCGGCGCAGCCAGAATGAAAATGCCACAAAAAAGAGGAACGCCACGATCCGGTATCTGCTGGAAAAAGGCATTCTCAACAAGAACACAAGCGTTCTGGATATCGGCGCCGGACCCGGTGCCTGGGCCCTGCCCATGGCCCGGTACTGCGCCCATGTCACCGCTCTGGAACCGGCTCGGGGCATGACGCAAATTCTAACCGACCAGATGGCCATAAAAAAAATAGATAATATTTGCGTGGACTGCCGGGGCTGGCAGGAAGTGGACCTTGAAAAGGACGGATGGACCGGGGCCTTTGACCTGGTATTCGCGTCCATGACCCCGGGCATTGACGGACCGGCCGCCTTGAAAAAAATGATTTCAGCCTCAAAAAACTGGTGCTATCTGAGCGCCTTTTCCGGCCCCGGATGGCAGCAGCAGTACGAACCGCTTTGGCAGCGCTTTTTCAACCGCCCCATGCCGGAACGGAGCAACGATATCCTGATTGCCTTTAACCTGCTGTACACCATGGGGTTTCGCCCGGACCTCACCTTTTCCTGGTGGGACCGGGAGATCAACTGGGACAGGGAACAGACCCTGCGCCAGTTTCTATCTTTTTTTGAATCCCACATGGAGATTACCCCAAAGGATGAAACCGTGATTGCGGATCATGTGGACCGCCTCTGCCAGACAGGCGAATACCGCCCGGCCCGGCCGGTCTGCCGGGGCACCATGATCTGGTCGGTCCGAGAGGATAAAAAAACAATTTAAGACGCGTTCAGTCCAAAGCGTCTGCTTTCCACCCCACCACAAAAGGAGACCCCCCATGAAAAAATATCTCACCCTTTGTCTTGCCCTCTGTCTGCTTATCTTCATCCCGGAAGGGTTTGCCCGTCCCGCCGGCCCGCCCCTGTCCCAAGCCATGGCGGATCTGCACGCCGCCAAAAATGATCCGGGCCTGCTTGTCCTGACCAACGCCCCCTATGTCCGGAGCCAAGGAAAGGACTGCCTGGGCCTGCTGGATCAGGCCCAGGACGCCACAGGGGCCAGGGTGGGCAAGGGCAACCTGCTCTTTTTCCAGCGCCCCCAGGCCCATCCTTTCTGCCTGATGCTTTTTAACCGCCAAGACCGCCAGGCCGTCATCTTCACCAGATCAGGCTCAGGCTGGTCCACAGACCGCCTCAGCCTGGCACCTCAGGTGATCTCGGATCCCGCCTTCTGGAAAACCACAGCAAAATCCTATGCCGCCGGCCGGGATCTTTTCACCCTGGCCGCCATTGCCAGTGCCTGGGCCGAAGGGGCACCCTACGACTTTCTAAAGGCCACGGAACTGCACAATCATCTGTGTCCCGGCGTGACATCGGGCTATCTCATGGCCCGGTTTATCCTCAAACACTATCCGTTAAAGGCGGGGGAGCGCTACACGATTATCTCCTCCCCGGTCTGGTGCAAAGAGGATGCTCTTCAGGTGGTATTGGACTGCACCCCGGGCAAAAAAGGCCTGGTGGCCAAACCCCTGTCCGAAGAGCAGACCCGGCAGATTCCCGTTCCCAATCCCGCAGGCTTTCTTTTGGTCTGGGACAGCAAAGCCAAGACGGGCAAAGGCGTCGCCTTAAGTTTTGATTTTGGCGTATTCAAAGGGTTGTACCCGGAAAATACCCCCAAGGCCGCCACCATTTTGTCCACGGTTGCCTATCTGGATCAGCCGGAAAAATTCGTCTCCGTGTCCAAGCAGTTCGATCTGGACGAATCCCTCTACACCGCCATGACACAGGCCGGGACCAACCCTTACGAGGCTGCCGGGCTGGTGAAGGATTAGTAGCCAGTCATCTCCACATAGCCCCGGCCCAGAAGGGGGCGTTCCGTATCTTTGCTACCGGGAGGGGCTACCACCGTCACCGCGCCCTCGTAATAGACAAGGCCGCCGGTGTGCTCCTGGTCCGGTATGACCGGGACAACGGTTAAGTCCAGACCCAAATCTTTCAACCGGACCTGCCAGCGGTCAGGATAGGTTTTGCCTGATGCAGGGCTGGTCCAGGATCCTGTCGGTGTCATGGAAAACCTTTTGCCGTCCAGGATAACGGTTCGGCCGTCCGGAAGGGAGAGGCTTGCAAATGTCACATCCGGACCGGACACCTGACGCACCCGGCAAACCATAAGATCCGTTCCCGCATGGGGGCCTGCAGTCAGATGAAGGGCAATCCAGTCCCATCCCAGTGCCGCCTTTCCAAGGGCGGCGGTGCTCCACTCATGGTCGAACCAGGCCCTGCCTTTAACCGGGATCTCGCTGTCCCCGATGCGCAGATGCCCCCGGGCGGCCAGGCCGGGAAAGGAATAATAGTACGAGGCGTCGGCCGTGTCCGGACCTTTGCTGCTCCAGCCCTCGTTGCCCTGAAGGATGACGGGCTTGGTTCGGGTCAGGGTCAGATCGATTCCCACGGCCTGCTTTTGCATCTCCCCTTTGGCAGCCATGTGGTCCCGGGCCTTCAGGCGCAACGCCTCCTTTCCGGCTCCGGCAGCGGACCAGTTGTCCAGCCAGACGTGAAAGGGGTCGCTTTGGGCCCCGGCCAGCCCGATGCTGCCCCGGGTCATGCGTTGCGCCGCGTAAAACCGGTTGCGGTCCCCGTCAGTAACGGCAAAATGGGCCAGAAAAAGCTGACGGGTCCGCCACGGGGAGCCTTCTTTCTGCACGTCACAGCTCAGGGCCTGCCTGAAAAAGGTGAGCTGAAAGCCGAAGGCCCGGCCGGAATCTGTTGTCAGGTTCCCTGTATAGTACCACCACTCGGTCTTAAAATTGTCATGGGGCCCAAGATCTTTCGGGAACACAATGGGACTGGGCCTGTCGGCCTGGGCATAGCAGGACAGATCTTCTTTTTCCGACAATGCCTGAACCACATCCACCTGGCCGGGGGGCGGTGGCCGGTCACAGCCGGTTACGAGGGAAACAGCGGCGACCAGCCCTGCCAGGATCAGGATCGCACGGGATATTAACCTGCCTTTATGAATAATATGCCTCATCATCATTCCGTCCTTAAGGCCTTTGCCACGGGAAGCTGAGCCGCTTTGACAGCAGGGACCAGGCCTGCGCCCACAGCGGCCAGGGTGGAAAAGCCCAGGGCCATAATAAAAGTCATCGGAGCGATCCGGACTTCATAGGTCCAGCCGAAGGCTTGAAAATTCACCACATCCACCAGGACCCACGACAGAAAAAGCCCCAGAGGAAGGGAAAGCAGGCCGGCCATGAATCCCGCAACCCCGCACTCCCAGAGGACCAGGGTGCGGACCTGGGAAGGCTCCGCCCCGCAGGCACGAAGAATACCGATCTCCCGGGCCCGCTCAAGGATCAGGGCCATGACCGAGTTGATGATGCCGGTCAGGGCTACAAGGGCGGTCAGGATCTGCAAGGCTGTGGTGATCAGAAAAGTGTTGTCAAACACGGCCAGAATCTGGGCCTTGATGGCAGGCCCCGACCTAAGGCGTAGCTGCACAGGATTCGCCGATGCGTCCCGGATACGGGAAATGGTGTTTGAAATGGCAGCCTTTTTATCTTTTATACCCGGGGAAAGAAAAATCTGCATGGCTGTGATTTCCTCCTTTCCCCAGAAAGTTGTCATGGCCTTTCGGCTGACCACAGCCCGTCCCCCGCCCATGAAAAAATCTCTGAAAATACCGGCCACCCGGAACGCCTGCCGGCCCTTCACGGTGTCCATGGTCACGGTCAATCCCTTGTCCGGGGATGTGGCTTCTGGAAAAAGACCGTTCTGCCGGGCAAAAATCTCGGACACGGCGATCCATCCCTTATCCAGAAGATCGGAGATCGCCTTGTTTGAACCTGCGCCTGCTAAAGGATCCAGCCAGGTCCACTCCTTTTTTGACGTATCTGTAATGTAGGAGAACACATGCACCTCTCCCGAGCGCCGTGAAAAACTTCTATGGATATTGTAGGCCGAGACCGCCGCCACCCCGGGCAGAGCCGTAACTTTGTCAAGAAGCCCCGGAGGAAGGGCCTCGTGGCGCTCATCCAGGGAGGAAACATGGACATCTCCGCCGATGTTCCCGTCCACCCAGGTGATCAGGGACTGCCTGAAGCTGTGGGTCATGGTGTCAATGCCGATATAGACCGAGATCACCACCATGAGGGAGGCGATCAGGACAGATGTCCGGCTCAGGGAGCGCCTGACGTTCCGGATGCCCATCCCGGCCATGATCCGGCTTGCGCCCGGCAGCCGGCCGGCCAGCCGGTCTAAAATCCTTGCAAGGATCAGGATCAGGGCCGGAGACAGCAAAGAGGCTCCGCCGAAGATCATGAACACCCCTGAAAACACAAGCCCCATGCCGAAAGTTCCCAGACGGAAAGCAGTGAGAGCCAAGGCAATAAGAACAATTCCGGCACCCGACAATACGGGAATCAGACGCCCCAATCGCCCTTCAAAAAAGGAGGACTGCATCAGGGTCACGGGCGGTGTACCAGCGGCGGTTAACGCCGGGGAAAGAGAGGAGATAAGGGCGGCCCCCATGCCGACAACCGCCCCTTTGATAAGCGTGGCGGTCAGAATATGGGTCTGGCTGACGGTCAGTGTAAAGTACATGTCAGACACCGTGGCGCAGACCGCCTGAACCGCGCCTTTGCCAAGAAGGATCCCCATAAAAAGCCCCAGGGCCGATCCCACCAGAGCATAGACGATGACCTCGGTCATGACGGCAATAAAAATATCCTGCCGGGTGGCGCCCAGGGCCCGGAAGATGCCCGTAAGGGCCCGGCGCCGGGCCACGGAAAAGGAGACCGTATTGTAAATCAGAAAAATCCCCATGAACAGCACCAGGACGGAAAAAGCGGAAAGACTGGTTTCAAAGGAGCCGGACAGCCCCCGGATGGTCTGGTTGCGCTTGCCGGTGGACACCAGGATCTCCCCTGGGCCCAGAAGGCGTCTGACCCTGGCCTCGTCGTCCGGGGTCTCAAGGATCAGATCAATGCGGGAGATCCGGGACCCCATATCTAAAAGTTGCTGGGCCAGGCCGATGTCCGCCAGGATCAGGCCGTCTGTCATCCGGTTTCCCGTGTCCACAATGGCCTCAATGGATACGGGAACCGTTTTTTCCCCCAGGACCAGGGTCAGGGTATCCCCTTTGGTCAGGCCGTGGGTTTTGGCGACCGTGCCGGACAGGATCACCCCCCGGCCCTGAAGAAAGGCCTGTCCCAGGCGGTCCGCCTCCGGTCCCGGCGCGCCCCCCAGGGGCCGGAACGGCGCTTCGGAAAACGGATCAATGCCCATAAGCGTCAGGCTGCCGTCACCCAGTTCCCGTGCGGACACGGTCCGGGAGATGACAGGAGCGCTTTTGTGGATGCCGGCTTCAGTACGAATTTGTGTGAAAAGATGCTGGGAAAGTGTGAAATCGCTGCCCAGGATCTGGTGGGTGGCCCGGGCGGTGAGGGCGGCCGTAGAAAGCTCAAAGGATTTGCTCACGCTGGTTCTTGCAATATCAATGGCCACAACACCCGCCACCCCCAAAGCGATGCCGAAAATCAGCAGTGCGGTGCGCAGGGGCTGGGCCCTGCTGCTGCGAAAACAGGTTCGGAGCACAGGCCAAAGCCGCATCATCCGGCCTCCAGCGTTTTGCCGGCCACGGTAAAAACCGCATCGGCATGAGCCAGGGCCTCCCGGCTGTGGGTCACCATGACCAGGGTTTTTCCCAGATCCGATGCCTGGGTGCATAAAAGATCCAGAATTCCCGCTCCGGTCTCCGCGTCCAGGTTTCCCGTAGGCTCATCAGCCAGGATGATTTCAGGATCGGAAACCAGGGCCCGGGCCAGGGCCACCCGCTGCTGCTCCCCGCCGGAGAGGCGGTCTGGAAATTCCCCGCTGCGGTCTAAAAGGCCCACAGCACCCAAAAGGGCATGGGCCCGATCCCGCACCCGGGCGGGGTTTTTTCCGTCCAGCTGGCTGACCAGGGTGATATTTTCCATCACCGTGAGAACGGGAATGAGGTTGAAGGACTGGAAGACAAAGCCAATATGACGCCTGCGAAACCGGGTCCGGGCCGTATCGTCCATGTCGGAAACCTGTGTGCCTCCCACAAGGATCCGGCCCGTATCCGGGGTGTCGATACCGGCAATGAGATTGAGCAGGCTGCTTTTCCCCCTGCCGCTGGGCCCCAGCACCATGGACACTTTTCCCGACTCAAACCGCGCGTTCAAATCCTTGAAAATGGTGCGCCGGCCGTTGTCATAGGCTTTGTTCAGATCCGAAATCAGAATCTCCATTCATCCTCCCAAACAAAAGGGCAGCGCCTTTGCATGGCCGCTGCCCTTTTCCATTGGTTTGTTAATCGACGGCTATCCTGCCACATCAATGCCCGGATCGCATCCAAGACGGTCGTCGGGGCTTTCACATTCAAAGTTATGGTGGCGGGTGTCCACATGGCCCTTTTCTCTTTCGGTTTCGCTCTCAATATAATTTTCAACTTTTTTTTCTGACATTATATCACCTCTTTGGGTTCAAGTTTAGGAATTTAGCCTTTCGGGCTTGCGAAATAAAGTTAGGCAGGAATTATAGATTTTCAATAGGAAAAAAGAATTAAAAAGAATATTACAGATACATCAAAATCCAGCCCAGGACGATGACCCGGGCCAGCATGGCAAACCCCATGGTGACAAGGCAGATCATGCTGCCGTTTTTAGCGCCGAAAAGCCCCATATACCGGGGCAAAGTCCGGCGCAGACGGGTAACCGGGATCATGATCAGGCCGCCGGCCATGAGTGCGGTAATGGCCTGGGAGCCGGAGACCGCTCCCTGGGTCATGAGCCCTGCCATGAAGGTAATACCGGCGGTGGGGCTCAAAACATAGGTGGCCAGAGGGCCCACAACGGTACCGGGAAGCCCGAGGGCGGAGGTTAAAGGCGCCATGCCCCGCTCCATCCAGTGGAGCATGCCGGCAAGGTAAAGGACCTGGATGACAAAGGTGACCCCGGCCAGAAGGCCGATCATCCTGAAAAACATCTTTTTTCTGGCATTCCAGGACTTGCCGATAAGAGAAAAAAATCCCGGCCGGCTGCAGTCCGGATCGTCCGGGGCGCACTCAAAGGAGGCAAAGGCGTCCGGGCGACCTTCGCCTGCAAGGGGATGGCGGCGCCCCACTGCAAGGACATAGATCAGCTTAAGAATCCCGGTCAGCCAGAAGGCCGCCACATAGATCATGGCCAGACGGAACCCCAAAAGCGGCATGACCACGGGGAACTGAAAGGTCAAGGTCTCTTTGACATGGAAGGGCACGGTATTCAGCACGCCCGTCAGCCTCAGCTCCCGGTCGGAGAGCTTTCCTTCATCGTAGAAGCGGGCCGCCATGGCATGGGCTGCGATCACCGATCCTAAGGAGGCAAGAAAGCTCACCGCAGATTCCGATGGAAGCCCTGCCAGCCTCGCCACAGGGTGCCCGACAGGACGCAGGGCGGTCATCAGCCCCATCTGCATGACAATCTCAATGCCGAAAAGGCTGACAAACATCACCGATCCGGTGCGCCAGGTCAGGTCAAGGGTGAACCGGGCGGCCTCCCAAAAAATATCCATATATCAATCCAAGAAAAAGGCCCGGCCGAAAATCTTCCGGCCGGGCCTTTTTTGTCTTTTGCTGTGGCAGGTGAATCAGGCGGTCTGGGTCTTTTTCAAAAAGCCCTTGAGCTGGGCCACATGCTGGGTTTCCTCTTTGATAATCCCGTCGATCTTCTCCCGTCCCAGTTTGGGCGGTACCAGATCCTTGAGCCCGATGTAAAACAGGATGCTTTCCTTTTCAAGGCCGATGGCTGTGGACACGATCCGCTCCATGGTATCGGAGGCGGTCAGAGCCTCGGCCGCTTCGGGATCCCCCTCGCCGCCGTGGGCATCCACCATGGCTTTCAGATACAAGGACAGCTCTTCATCGGCGTCAAATACCGTCTGCTTTTTCTCCGCATCGGAGAGTTCTTTCATCATCTCCTCAAAGGTGGCCTTGTGCCGGTCTTCCATCTTGGCCAGGGCCTCCAGGAATTTGATATCTTCATCATTGTTCTGGAGGGAGGCGGCCTTTCTGTAGAATGCGGCACCGTTTTCCTCTATCTTCACCGCCATTTCAAACACCTCGGCAGCATTGAAATCATAGACACTCATGGAACCTCTCCTTTATGACGTTTAATTATCTATTACTTGCCTATGGTTTTAGGGCATCCCCGGCCGCTTGTCAACACAAGACAAGCGGCGCTTGTGTCCCTACCGCCGGACGCCGGTAACCCCGAATACAGGATCGCTAAGCCGCAGTTCAGGAAAATGCGGGTCTGTCTCAGGCCGGGGATATCCCCTAAGGGAATAGGTGGACAAGGATTCAACTGCACCGGTCTGCTCCATGAGGGCCAGGACAAAGCCCATGCGCTCAAATTCATGCAGCTGGGGCCACAAACGGATGGCCTTTTCAGGGAACCAGCGGTTGGAAAAGGCGATGGCAAGCCGCCCGCCGGGGTGCAACACCCTTACAGCCTCCCGGAACACGGCGGCGGGATCGGTCAGGTATTCCACAGACAGAGAACAGATCACTGCATCGAAGCTGTGATCGGGAAAATCCAGTATGGGATTTTGGTTCAGATCCTGCACCGTATGACCGGCAAGGCAGGGATTGGCCGCCATCTCATTGGCATTGAGCCCCAGGCCGTAAACGGATTGATATCCGCCGTTTTCCGGCAGATGAGAATCCCATCCCGACATGAGATCCAAAATTTTGTCCCCGGGATTCAGGAGGCTGTTGTACCAGCAGGAAAGGTTGCGCCGGGCCCGGTCGTCAATATGATGGACAAACCGGTCAACGTTGTAAAAGTCTGTATCAGGGGAGGCATCTTCCCGCTCAAAGGGGCGGCCGCTGAAAAAGTCAGGGATGCCTGCCTTTCCGGAACTCTGCATGCCGGGCCCTGCCAGGACCGCCTCCATCCAGTCGTTGCAGGAACCGCCGCGCTCCCGGACAGCCGGATGAACCACGGGAGCCCCCACTGTCACTTTAAGGGGAAGGCCTGCAAGGGGAGGGTTGAAATCCGCCAGGATCCCGTCCTCTCTGCGTTCAATACAGCGAAACGGGGTCATGTTTCCTTTGAAGACTCCGGGAAGGCCCCGGACCAGGCCCTGGGGATAAAACCGTCCGGAAAAAATGTTTTCAAAAGGCACGGTATCGTTGAGGCGGCTTTGGGAAAGAAACCGAACCAACCCTTCATCCCGGCCCGGAACCAGTTCTCCCGGGGCCAGGTCAACGTTAACTGGAACGTCCCCGGCCTGTTCCAGCGCGCCCGAAAGAAAACTGCCGGACAAAAGATCCCGCCAGGTATTGAGTTGGTTGATGAAAAAACGGTCCAGGTGGGAGATACCGCCCCGGGACCAGGAAAGATCAAGGGTCAGGCTTAGCCTGGCATGGGTAGACATTGCGTTCATATAACGCTCCTTTCCGGCCAGGACATTTTTTTAGTTTTCATTTATCCCAAAGCCGCCCCCTCTTTTCATCAAGGGGTCCGGGACCTGCAAAGGACCCGGCTGCAGCCTTGGGAGTTTACAACGCATAAAAATAAAACCGATTTTTGTCAATTTCAATGCCCGGCAACAAAATATCGGCCGGGGCAATTACCGGATCAGGTGATGTTGGGATTCAACGTCCACTTGATGAACCAGTCCCACTCGTTTTCATCCGTCTTTTCCGCATCCAGGCAGACGATGCCGGAATTCTGGAAGGCATAAACCCTTGTCTGTTCATTCCCTGTGGTCAGAAAGGAGACCAGGCGCTGCATGAAGGGCATATGCCCGACCACCATCCAGCCTGCTGAAGGGTCCAGGGTGGCGGCAAAGCCCCGGACATCGTCCAGGGGATTGATACCGGAAAGAATCTCCAGAGGAACTGCAATTTCCAGGGCGTCGTGATACAGCTCCGCAGTCTGCTTAGCCCGGGCCTTTCCGGAGTGAAAGATACGGGAAACAGGGATATCATACCCCTTGGCCACCGGGGCCAGGCGCAGGGTCTCCGCCCTGCCCTCGTCGGACAATCCTTTTTCAGGATCCTGGGTTTTGGGAGCGCTTTTGCCGTGCTGGACAAGAAACAGGGCCATGGGACCTCCTATTCTTTACAAAGGTGACAGCCCGCCTTCTTCTGCAGGCCTTGATTTCAGATCCCTTAAGCTATCACCCCGGAACGGGTGAATCAAGGATTAGGCTTTGCCAAACGCGTCCACCACATAGTCGGTAAAGCAGTCGACAATAGGCGTATTGGCTGACGGGGCCCGGTGCAGGCGGACCTCGGAAAAGGGCAGCAGGGGAAAGCCTTGTTCCGGGCCCAGGGTTTTAAGGGTATTGTCCAGCATGGAGGCCCCGACCGGGGCCACGGCAAGCCCGGCCTTTACCGCCGCAAGAATGCTTGCGATGCTGGGGCTGACCACGCTGATCCAGTATTCGATGCCGGCCCGCTGCAGCCCTTCCAGCGCCATGGCCCGGAAAAGGCAGCCCTCATGATAAACGGCAAGCGGCAAGGGCTTTTGCATATGGGCGCCGCCGGAGCGGGAGGCAGTCCAGACAACGGGCTCCCGGTGCACCACAAGACCGCCTTCGGAGATGGCATGGTAGCAGGACAGGGGATCGGCAGCAATCTTTGTTCCCGGGGATACTGAAATGCTCTCCCGCGGCATGCTCTCCAAAAGGCACAGGTCCAGTTCATCGCTTTGCAGCATCCGGTAAAGCTCCACCCCCGGTGCGCTGCGAATATCCACCCGGATGCTGGGAAAGGCCTTTCTGAAGCCTGCCAGCACGGCGGATAAAAATTGATGGGTATAATCCTCCGCACAACCGAAGCGGATACTGCCCATGAGTTCAGGATGGGAAAAGGCAGCCACCGCATCCCTGTGGGCCGACAGAATCCGGTTGCCATGGCGAAGCAGGGTCTCCCCTGCAGGGGTCAGTTCCATAACCCGCCCCTTTTTCATAAAAAGGGCACAGCCCAGGTTTTCCTCAAGGCGTTTCATCTGCATGCTCACAGCGGACTGGGTCACATGCCGGAGCTCTCCGGCCCTTGTAAAACTGCCTTCTTCGGCAACGGCGGCAAAGGTTTTGAGCAGGTCAATGGATAAGTCGATATTCATAAAAGATCCTTATGTAACATATAAAATGCATTCATTTGCCTTATACCAGAACCTACCCTATCTTTTACTCAAACGCAAATGCCGGGACCGGCTCCTTTCGACCCGGTTCTATTCAAAGGAGGATGCTATGACAAATATGCATACGAAAGATACAAACCAGAGTGTCTGGGGCGCCCTGCGCCAACCTAGTTCCCATTGGGTGACCCGCCTTGTCCTGAACCACAAACGTGTACCTGCCCCGGAAAAACAGGTATCCCACAGATCAGGACCGATAGCGGCCCAAGACCTGCTCTTCTGCCTAAAAATGACACAGGGCCTGTGTTTAACCATTTTCAGCCATACAAAATAACCCGTTATAAACCAGCATGTTACACTCTCAAACCACATCCCGGCACATCCTTTGCTAATTGACGTATTAGGTACGGAATCAGGTACCGGCTAAAAATTGAGCCCGATCAAAGGGAGGACATTAAAATGACCGATTATCAAAATACATCCGGCCAGCATCGCGACCCTGTCTGCGGCATGGTGGTGTCATCGGACAGCGTCAGGGCAGTCTATGGCGGCAGGACCTATTATTTTTGCGCCCAAGCCTGTAAGATGGCCTTTGAAAAATCACCTGAACCCTATCTTTCAAAAAACTCATTTTTTTTGAAACGGTGGTGGGATAGTTACCTGAGAAGGTTGAATAAGATTACCGGCGGAAAAGCCCGGTGCTGTCATTGATCAATACGGATCATTGCCGGGCCCGGGCCGGGCAGCACCGCCGTTGAAAAAACCGCTGAAGATGCGGCGCAGCGTTAACATCCGCGGAGAGAAAAAATGATCATACACTGGAACGCCGATCCCGTTCTTCTTTCCTTCGGCTTCATCCATATCCGATGGTACAGCCTGCTTTTTGCCGCGGGGTTTATGGCCGGGCTTTACATGATGCACCGCATCTACGCCAAAGAAGGGGTTGATCCGGCTGAGCTGGAGGATTTATTCTTGTATCTTTTTGCCGGAACCCTGTTGGGGGCAAGGCTCGGCCATTGCCTGTTCTACGATCCCGTATTTTACCGGACCCATCCGCTTGCAATCCTCAAAATCTGGGAAGGCGGCCTGGCCAGCCACGGCGGAGCCATAGGCGTTCTTACCGCGTTAACCCTTTTCTGTGTCCGGCACGGCCGCCCCCTGATCTGGCTTCTGGACCGCCTGACCATTCCCGCAGCCTTTGCCGGAGCGTTGATCCGCATCGGCAATTTCATGAATTCGGAGATTTTGGGCGTTGCAACCCGGGGGGACTTTGGCATCGTATTCCATCGGGTGGATCTTCTTCCAAGGCATCCGGTCCAGCTCTATGAAGCCCTGGCCTATCTTTTGATCTTCGGCCTTTTACTCCTTGTCTACAGACGCCGGGGCCCCCGATGCCCCGATAAACGTTTAACCGGGATATTCCTGATTACCGTTTTCACCGCCCGCTTTTTCCTCGAGTATTTAAAACTGCCCCAGGCGGCGTTTTCGGTTTTCTGGTCGCTGCGCATGGGACAGATCTTAAGCATTCCCTTTATTTTTGCAGGCATCATTGTGCTGATCCCCAAACGCAGCTCTTAAAGCCAATGAAACCTGGCTAATATTGATCCACCCGGATGGATGGATTTTAGTCAGTTCAGGGGCTGAAAACCAGACAAAACCACCACTAAAATTTATATATCTTTTAAAATCAGCATATTAACTTCTTTGGCACGGGACTTGATATATAGTTTTTCCAAGGCGGAACAAAGCCAACTTAACTTAAAACACCAAAGGAGATTACCATGAAAAACACCATCAAAAAAATACTGACCATCGGAACTGCTACAGCAATCATCGGCATCGGAGGCGTTGCCATCGCCGGAATGGGCGGGGGATACGGCAGCGGATATCACATGGGCGGATACGGCGCAGGGCATATGATGGGCTACGGCGGACATATGATGGCCCAGAACACCCCCATGTACGGGGGCGCCGGAAACTGTATCGATGACGGATATATGTACGGTCGCAACGGGCAGAAAAATTTCCGCCACCTGAATCAGGACATATACAGATATCACAACCAGGCCCAGGGCTTTGGAATGAACCAGAGCAGCACCATTGATCAGAACACTGACACCAACCAATAGCCCGCAGGCAATGATCCCTTCATTGCCGCCCATTCAGATAAAGCCGGCCCCAGCGCCGGCTTTATCTTTTTTAGAAGACAGTCGGTCTCACAAAAAAGGCTTTCGCAGAACCCAGGTACTGACCGCACCGAATGCATGCCGGATCTGCCGCTGCACTTCAAAACGCTCCTTGAGAACCGCATCCATACCGCCGCTTGCCACATAGGCCTTAAAGTTACGAAAGTGCTCCCCCCCGGCCAGGCCTTCAATCAGGGTCACACCAAATTTTCCGATCATTTTGGCCCGGTCATCCAGGGAAAAATCCACCAGGATCAGCTGTCCATCAGGGGCCAGCAGGCGATGGGCCTCATCCAGCATTCCCTCTTGAACATCCGCTGTTTTTTCATGGACTGCAAAGGAAATGATAATCGTGTCAAAGCGTTCTGAACCAAGCCCCGTGTGCCGGACATCTTCTTGTATCAGCCGGCCGATTTTGTTTCCTTTCCGCGCCACCTTGAGCATGTGCGAAGACAGATCCACACCGGTTAAATTACAGAACCCGGCATCGGACAGTTTTTTGAGCTGATCTCCGGTACCGCAGCACAGATCCAGGATCCGCGCTTCACGGTCAAAAATCAGCTGGATAATCTCCTGCCGGATGCGGCGCAGGGCAAAATAAAGCATGGGATCGTAAATTTTTGCCGTAAAGGCGTTGTCGGTACTCATGGTAAATCTCCCAAAGGGTTATGCCACCCTTCTCTCAGAGGC
The DNA here is from genome assembly GCA_963677255.2 of uncultured Desulfobacter sp. GTDB lineage: Bacteria > Desulfobacterota > Desulfobacteria > Desulfobacterales > Desulfobacteraceae > Desulfobacter. Next base: position 228,813 of record CAXXER010000001.1, read on the forward strand.
ATTTTTTCCCCGCCTCCAAAGAAACGCTCAAAACCATTCTTCAGGGATATTTTCCAGGGTATGGCCGTGCTTGCCAAAATCCCCTTTGAAAATATCAATGGTTTCAATGATCACTTCCAGCAGGGTATCCTTTTCCCGTTTGAACAACAGGGTGGGACGCTGGTAAATCATGTCCGCCTTCTGGATATCCCGGTTCAGGCGGATATTATTGGCCAGAAGGGCTTTGACCCCGTCATCGTCCAGGCTCTGGATATGGCGGAGGGCGGCAATATCGTCCTCCGCCTTTTCAAAGGAAAAAGCCGCCAGGTTGTCCAGAAACCCGTAGCAGTGCCGGATCATATGCCAGCCTTCAAACAGGCTGTCCCAGAGGACAATGGCCCGGATGGTCTCATAATCGGTCTCCAAAAGGTCCCGATGATGGCGGTCCCCCTCCATGGTGCAGCCGGACTGAATACTGGCGATATCCAAAAGCCGTGAGGTATAGGCCACCAGATAGTTGATGAAGTTATGGGTCACACTTCCGATCTTAAGCTGCGGTGCAATCCCAGGTGTGCACATGGTGGGATAGGCGCCGTTGATGATTTTGGTCTCAGGATTGATGGCATAGGCCACGGCCATTCCGGCCAGAAACTCGGCAAAGGACAGCATGGCAATGCCATAAGGGCTCATGGGGCCGTTCTGGCCGCTGAACGGCTGGGTGGCCAGCATCGAGGGGATCTGCTTTTCAACGCACTGGCGGAAGATATCAATGCTGTTCGGGGTCGATAACTTCAGGGGCGATTCAAAGATGGTATGATGCGTCATCACATTATACCCCCGGCTGCGGAAGGAGGCGGCCTCGTTCACCCCTTCCCGGGTTGTGACGTTAAAAAACATCGAGCCTTTAAAAATATTGGCAGTCATGCCGAACTGCTCGATTTCAAACTGATTGAGCTGCCGGGCGCTGACAAAGGAAAACGGCATTTCATGACGGCTGGCCAGCAGGGCCTGGTTGAGGATGTGGTTCTGACTGGGGGAATCCAAATCATAATTGTCCCCTTTATCCTTATGGATAAACCCGGCAATACCCCCGGGGCCAAAGGAATTGTCCACAATGGGAAAATCAAATCGATAGGCCTGGTCCACGATGGTCTGGATATAGGCCGGCTCAAAATGAATCCTGTGGGTGAAAGGATCGTGGATGGCGCCGTATTCGGTTCCCTTTGTTATCTTTGCGACAACATCCACATAGTCGTCAGCATGACTATCCGGAATCTGAATGCCGCAGTACAAAAGGGTCTGCTTGGCATCGTAAATCAGGTCTCTGCCAAGCCGGTTCCATAGATTCTCATGATCGGTCTGACGAATCTTTTTGAACATGCCCCCTCCTTTGATATTTATGAATCGGGCGAGAGTTGATCAAAACAAGGGTAACGAAAAATCAATCTGAACGCAATCGCCACAAGATTAGCGTGTTGTCTCTCGGAGCCGTTACTTGCTGACTGATACCTTGTTTTTTGGAAGGCAACCGGCTTTACAAAAGCCACAAGAGCATGAAGCGTTAACTTTGAAATCCAATGGGGATCAGCTATAATCCAGCCCGCAAATTTTTAATATTTATCACAGGGATCACTCTATGAATACAAATTCACATTCATCCCAAATACTTAAATGGCAACCCGATATGCAATGGGCAAGTTACCGGAGGAATTAAAATGGGGAAATTAAACGACCTGTCCATCAAGGTGAAACTCTTTTTGGGTTTTGGGATTGTCTGTATTTTTTTTTCATTGTGGGCATTGTGATTAATGATTTTAACAACAAAACCATTAGAGAAGTTGCGGCGGCGAAATCCGAAGTGCTCTCACAGATCCTGAATTTTATTGAAATCAAAAGAGATATCGAACAGATTCAGCAATGGCGCACGGACATATCTGCCACAAGGGCGGCAAAAGGCTATGATGATGGGTATACAGAAGCTGAGGCCTTCAACCAAGATGCGGTAAAACGAATTCCATTGTCAAGTATGACAAGTATGGCGAAGTTGAAATCGTTTCAACCCTCAATGAGATGAAAAAAAGCCTGGGCGATTACTACACTATGGGTAAAAAATGGCCCAAGCGTACATTGACGGAGACCCTGAAAAAGGCAACCCCATGATGGAGCAGTTTGATCCTTTTGCCGAGAAACTGGCCGGGATCATAGATCAAATTGTGGATACCCACAAAGAGCAGTTGATGAGTGCCTTTGCATCCATTGATGGCTCACAGCGTTTCAAATACAAAAACGATCACGATCGGGATTATTGCCATTCTGATGTTTTCTGTCCTCACAGCTTATGGCATCAGCCACTCCATAGCCGGTTCCCTTCGCAAAGCAGTGGAATTTGCAGGGTATGTGGCAAAAGGTAATTTTGATAAGACCCTTGTTCTTAAGCAAAAAGATGAAGTGGGGGTTCTTGCCAAGTCACTTGACCAGATGTCCTCAAGCCTGAAACCCCTGATAACAGACATGAAAGACAGTACCATAACCGTTAAAACATCGGCCTCAACAATTAAGGTCCTTTCAGATAATATCACCTCAAGTTCGAGGGATACGGTAGAAAAATCGAATACGGTTTCAGCAGCCGCTGAACAGATGAGCCACAATATGGATTCTGTGGCCTCTGCTGCGGGACAGGCCCCAACCAGCATACAGACTGTTGTTGCGGCTGCGGAGGAAATGACGGCCACCATAGGAGAAATTTCAACCAACTATTTCAAGGGGAAGCCAGACCACCGGCCATGCCGTTCAAAACGCCAGACTGGTATCTGCCAAAGTGGATGAACTGAGGAATTCCCCCTTGCGCGGCCCCCGGCCGGGGTTTGTCTCAAGCGGCTGTTTTTTTAAAGTATTCATCAAGGATAAAGCCAAGCATCGTGTTTACCATAACAGGCCCAGGCAATTTCTATAGACTTTGGGCCTGGCATTTTTTATAGTCATCCACGGGACGGGACAGACGACAAATATTCTGGAGACGACACATGCAAATTTCACCCATCGGCATCATCGAAACCCCGTTTAATGATTTGGAAGGCATGCCCATCCAGCCTTCCGGGGCCAAGGGAGTAGAAGGCCGGATCATCATCAATCCCGAATACACGGAAGGGCTCAAAGATCTTGAAGGCTTTTCCCACATCATCCTGCTCTATCAGTTTCACCTGTCAAAGGGATATGACCTGACGGTCACCCCCTTTCTGGACAAAACCCCCAGAGGGCTTTTCTCCACAAGGGCCCCCCGAAGGCCCAATCCCATCGGGCTGTCCATTGTCCGGCTGACAGGAAGAAACGACAATATCCTTGAAATAAAAGACATTGACGTGCTCAGCGGGACCCCGCTCATTGACGTTAAACCCTATGTCCCCAAATTCGATACCAAAGAAGTTACCGCCTGCGGCTGGCTGGAACAGACCCAGGGCCAGGCGGAGAATATGAAATCCGACAGCCGGTTCAAGGAATCATGACAACGGCCTTCCGTTTCAACCGGCAGGAGTTCGCAGGATCTTTAGGCGATCTCGGCACCATCCTGCCCCTGGCGCTGGGCATGGTCCTGGTCAACGGATTAAGCCCGACAGGTCTTTTTTTTGCCATGGGACTTTTTTATATCCTCACCGGCGTCTATTTCCGGTTGACCGTCCCGGTGGAGCCTATGAAGGTGATCGGGGCCTATGCCGTGGCCACTGCCATGAGCGTCCACCAGATCCAGGCCTCGGCCCTGCTCATGGCGCTGTGCCTTTTTGCCATCGGGATTACCCGCAGCATGGACCGCTTCGGCAAGTATATTCCCAAAGCGGTCATCCGCGGAATCCAGCTGTCCACCGGCACCCTGCTCATGGTCAAAGGGATCAAAATGATGGCGGGGACCGCCCCCTTAGGAGGGCTTGGCAGTCTTGCCGAACCCTATCTTAAGATCCAGCATATCGGATCGCTTCCTATCGGCCTGATCCTGGGGGCTTGCGGGGTGGTGGCAACCCTTGCCTTCCTGAACAACCGCCGCCTGCCCGCAGGCCTTATCGTGATGTTGACGGGAATTGCCCTGGGCCTGATCCTGGGAACCCACGAGGGGTTGGACAGTATCCGTCCTAGCCTGTACCTTCCGGAGATTCTGCCCTACGGCCTTCCTTCCGGGGCAGATCTCTCCTTTGTGGCCCTGGCCGTGGTTCTGCCCCAGATGCCCATGACATTAGGCAACGCCGTCATTGCCCAGGCAGACCTGTCCCAAGACTACTTTGGGGAGGCCTCAAAAAAAATGACCTATACCGCCCTTTGCATCTCCATGGCCTTTGGCAACCTTTTAAGTGTGGCCTTCGGGGGCATGCCCATGTGCCACGGGGCCGGAGGCCTGGCCGCCCATTACCGGTTCGGTGCTAAAACCGCGGGCTCCAACCTGATCATCGGAGGACTTATGGTCACTCTATCCCTGGTACTTGGCGCAGGCCTTACCGCCGTGCTCTTTCTCATCCCCATGGCCATTTTAGGGGTGCTTTTGATCTTTGCCGGCAGCCAGCTGGCCCTGACCATCAGCGACATGCATACGAGAAACGAAATCTTTGTCATCGTGATTATCCTGGCCGTGACCCTGGCGGCCAATCTCGCCTTTGGCGCCGTCATCGGTATGGTCCTGGCCTATGCCATGAAAAAAATCCGCATTTAAAAGGCCAGCCACAGCCCGGGCCTGCCAACTCTTTTGGCACCCAATCCAGTCTTCCGATATTTTTCAAAGCCTTTGACATATCCAAAAATTTTTTCCTAAATGATTCCAGTGGATTTTCATCCAAAGTGTAATCGACGAAAAAAATGGTATAGAACCTGCTCTTTAAAAGCCAGGTTTCAACCCCCATTATTTAAAAAAGGAGAAAATGAATGAACCGAGTTGTGCTTGCCGTTGTATCCGCCGTTATCCTTGCTTTTTCCTGTTCAGTCACCTTTGCCGCCGCAAATCATGAAGACGGGACCCTCCACGACACCCTGTGCAATGTGGGCGCCGCCTTCAGGGATCAGGCCAAACAGGTCATGGATGAGTACGAAGGGCTGGCCCGGGCAAACAAGGCCCTCAAGGAGGCCGGCGCCTCCTACCAGAAATCCCTGACCGCTCCCACCGAAAACCTGTCCCAGTATACCACTCAGGCCCAGCGGGCAGTCATGGCCGGCGTTTATACCTTTGACGCAGGATATGCAGCGCTGTTTTTAAAGAAAAAAGAAATGGGGCGCGCCCTTCAGGTCAGAAAGGCCTTGAATGAAAAAATCGGGTTCACCCTGCCGCTGTCGCCCAAGATGAAGGCGTTGATCCAGAACCCCAATTCCATAGAGGATTTCAGCGTCTGGACCGATGCCATTGATGAAATGGCGGACAAGGCGATTTCAAGCGGCATGACTTCGGACCGGCACCTGGCCGTCCTTGTCAACACCGCCTACGGCATGATGATCGAAGGCCTGTACATTGTCACCGAATCCGTTGCCGGTTCCGGCTACCCCACCGAGTTGCTGACCCTGATGGAGAATCAGCATGACCGGATAGATTTTATTTTAAAGCTTTTGAACGTGTTCAGAAACGACCCCGCATTTGAAAGCGCTCTGGGGTTTAAGGCGCGGATGGACTTTCTCGGCGATATCCACACCCTGATGATGGTCTCTGAGTTTAGCCAAAGGGAAGTTGACGGCATCCGGGAGCTTGTGACTCCCGAACGCCGAGCCTTGCTTGAGGGAAGTCTTCGGGGCTTTGCCCAAAACTAACCCTTTTGAAACGCATTTAGGGCCGGGGCCCCGGGGCATTACCCCAGGGCCTCAGCGTATAGTTCAATGACATGCTTGACCTTGACGGGGTCCCCGTTCTGGGAGAGGACATCCCGGATCTGCATCATGCAGGCAGGACACGAGGTAGCCACCACAGAGGCCCCGGAATCCAGGATATTGCCCCGTTTTTTCATCCCGATATCCCGGGACAGGTCATAGTTCTGCAGGTTAAAGCTGCCACCGTTGCCGCAGCAGGTGTTGGCCGCCTTCATCTCCACAAACCGGCAGGCCGCATTGGCGGCGATCAGCTCTCTGGGCTGGCGGCTGACCCCCAGAGATTTTTCCAGATGGCAGGGGTCGTGATAGGTGACCTCCTGCAGGGCACGGCCGCGGCTGTTCCCGACAGGTTTCACCTTGAGCACGTCCACCAGAAACTGGGAGATGTCCATGGTTTTCGGGGCCCACTGGTTGGCCCGCATCTTGGAGACGGTCTTGTCCCGGGCCATCATGGGCCAGATCTCCTTGATGGTGGCGGTGCAGGTGGCGCAGGGGGTGATCAGGTAGTCAAACTCCTGCTCCCCGAACAGCCGGGCATTGTGATCCAGAAGGGTATCAAAGGTATCGCGCTCGCCGGAGGCCAGCGCGGGGATGCCGCAGCAGGCCTGGCCCTTGGGCATAAACACCCCCACCCCGTGGTGATCTAACACCTTGAGGACAGCCTCTCCGATTTCAGGGTTCATTTTGTCCGTCACGCAGCCCGGAAACAGGGCCACCCGAATTCCGGATTTGCCCGGTTTGGTATCCAGGGACGGACAGATCTTATGGAAGGGCTTTTTAGCCAGGGGCAGAAAATGCCGGTTGCCGATGACGCCGGACAACAGCTTGGAGCACCGGGTGCCCAGGGCGGGATCCGCCTTGGAAGTGCCCAGATTCTGGAATTTGGACGCGGTTTCCACCAGGGCGTCCATGCGCTCGGGATGCTTGAGCATCCCCCGAAAGATCAGCTTTTTGACAGGGGACAGCCCGATATAGGCGGTCAGCGCGGCCCGGGCCTTGAGGAAAATCTCAAGGATTTTAACGCCGGAGGGGCAGTTGGCCGCGCAGGTCCCGCACATCAGACATTTTTCAATCCGGTTCTTGGCGCCTTTGGCATCGGTGAGCATCAGATCGGACAGGCGCTCCAGAAGAAAAATCTTTCCCCTGGCCACATCCCCTTCGTCACCGGTTTCCTTGAACACGGGGCACACCGCCTGGCACATCCCGCATTTCATGCAGTCTGTCAGCTGGTTCTCAATCTCCTTGAGGCTTTGTGCAAGTTCGTTTACGTCTGCCATATCAATGTCCTATGATTTTTCCCGGGTTAAGGATATTTTTCGGATCAATGGCCGCCTTCATGGCCCGGGCAAAGTCAATGGAGGACTGGCCCACTTCATTTTTCATGAAGCCTGCCTTGGCAATGCCGATCCCGTGCTCCCCGGAAAGGGTACCGCCCATCCCCAGAGCGGCGTCAAACAGATCGCTGACGCATTGCTCCACCTTGTGCCACTGGGCGGTGTCCCGCCGGTCGGTCAAAATAGTGGGATGCAGGTTGCCGTCGCCGGCATGGCCGAAGGTGCCGATGGACAGATCGTATTTTTTGGCCAAATCTTCAATGGCGGACACCATTGCCGGGATCTTGCTTCTGGGCACGGTGGCGTCCTCAAGGACCAGGGTGGGTTTGAGCCGGGCTAAGGCGGACAAGGCGGCGCGTCTGGCCTCCCATACCTTGGCCTTTTCCGCCTCGTTTTCAGCCACCTGGACCTGACGGGCACCGAGCTTTTTGCAGATCTCCTCCACCCGTTCGCCGTCCTCGGCCACCTGGGCCGGATGGCCGTCCACTTCGATGAGCAGCAGGGCCTTGGCATCCCGGGGCAGGCCGACCTTTGAGAAATCCTCCACCGCGTTGATGGTGAAGTTGTCCATCAGCTCCAGGGTACAGGGCACGATCTTGTCGGCAATGATGGCGGCAACGGTCTGGGTGGCCCCTTCAATGCTGTCATAAATGGCCATCATGGCCTTGGAGGCCTTGGGCGGGGGAACAAGCTTGAGCGTAATCTCGCTGAGGACACCCAGGGTGCCCTCGGAAGCGGTCATCAGCCCTGCCAGGTTATACCCGGTCACGCATTTTACCGTTTTTGCCCCGGAGGTGACCCGGTTGCCGTTGGGGTCGAAAAACTCCACGCCCATGACATAGTCCTTGGTCACCCCATATTTTAAGCCCCGCAGGCCGCCTGCGTTTTCCGCAACGTTGCCGGCAATGGTGGACACGGCCTGGCTGCCGGGATCCGGCGGGTAAAAAAGGCCTTTGGACGCCACTTCGGCAGCCAGGGTGGCGGTGACCACCCCGGGTTCCACCCGGACGTACATGTCGGTCTCATTGAGTTCGATGATCTTGTTCATCCGGTTGGTCAGCAGCACGATCCCATTTCTCATGGGAATAGTGCCGCCGGACAGGTTGGTTCCGCCGCCGCGGACGGTGACCGGAATGCCGTTTTCATTGCACAGGGCCAGCACTTTTCCGATCTCGTCAGAGGTTCTGGGCCGGACAACGGCCGACGGAACTTCAGGTTCCAGCACTGCGGCGTCGTAGGAGTAATTCTGGCGGTCCACCTCAGAGGTCATCACCCCTTTCTGACCGACAATGGTTTCAAATTCCGTAACAAGTGATTGTGAAATCATGGATATTTCTCCAAAAATTGCGGGCAGCCTAGAAGGCCCCCGGGAAAAGCACATAGATAAAGGTCAGGGCCATGACGCCTGCAACCAGCCCGTAGAGCAGACAGGGAATCATGGTGCGCCGGATAATGGTGCCTTCCATACCCACAAGGCCGACAGTGGCGGATGCGGCCACAACGTTGTGCACACAGATCATGTTGCCCATGGCAGCGCCCACGGACTGCATGGCCACGATAATCATATGGCTGGAGCCGATGGAGGAGGCCACCCCGTACTGAAAATCTGCGAACAGCAGGTTGGACACGGTGCAGGACCCGGTGATAAAGGCACCCAGCGCCCCGACATAGGAGGCTACCATGGGCCATACCGCACCGGAGATACCGGCCACAAATTCAGCCATGGTCAACGGCATGGACGCATATCCTGCGGTGCCGTGGGCGGACTGTTTGAGAATTTCCACCATGGCTACGGCAAAGAGCATGGCAATGGTCGGGTTTTTCATCTTAACAAAGGCGTCTTTCCAGGCCAGAGCCACTTTCTGCCCCGGCATCCGGTGCATAAAAATGGTGATAACGGCCACCAGCATAAAGGGAACGACTCCCGGCAGGTACAAGGGTTTCATGGCGAAGTTGACGGATTCATACCCTAAAATGTGGGAAAAGGAAATCACCCATGAGGTCACCCAGCCCTTAAAGGGCAGAGAGCCCAGACGGGTGAGCACGAGCAAAGCCGCGATCAGCACATAGGGCATCCAGGCCATCAACTGGCCCATTTTGGGTTTCAAATCGTTGCTGCCGGGCTGGATTTCCCCCACCCATTCTTTTTCCCATCCGGACCGGTCTGCAAAATCCCAGACCTCTTTGGGCAGAAACATTTTTTTCCGGGCGCCGGTCACGACAACGGCCAGGCCGAGAAGACCGCCGAGAAGCGAGGGGAACTCGGAACCGAATACATAGGCGGTGAAAAGATAGGGAACCGCATAGCAAAGGCCTGCAAATACGGCGAACTTCCAGGCGCCAAGGCCTTCACCCCAGGACTTGTTTTTCCCGAAAAAGCGGGTCAGAAAACAGACCACGAACAGGGGCAGCAAAATGGCCATGACCGCGTGGGTCAGGGCGGCAAAGATGCTGACCTGATGCATAAAATCATTAAAGGAGGCAACCGGAGCTCCGGCGGCAATAGCCTGCTCCACACCGGGTTTCAGGTTTTTCAGCCCGAACCAGATGGGGGTGCCCACAGCACCGAAGGTCACCGGGATGGAGTTGAAGATCAGGCAGACGCAAACGGCGGCAAGCGCGGGAAAACCCAGGCCCAAAAGCAGGGGTGCTGCAATAGCGGCGGGGGTACCGAATCCGGCAGAGCCTTCAATAAAAGCACCGAACAAAAAGGCGATGATAATGGTCTGCACCCGGCGGTCCGGGGAGATGGTGGTGAACCCGTAGGAAATGGTCTCCATTGCCCCGCTTTCCCGCAGGGTATACAGGATCAAAATGGCACCGAAAACAATAATCAACACATTGATGGCGGAACCAAAGCCGCTGAGGGTTGAGGCGGCCACAAGGCCTGCCGGCATATGCCACATGGTAGCGCCGATCAGGGCGCAGACCAGCCAGGAAAGGGGCATGGCCTTTGTGGCGGGCCATCTGAAACCGACCATGAGTACAAGTACCATGGCAATGGGGATAAATGCGATTAGGGCAAGCATGCTGAGAGACAAAACGCTTCTCCTTTTGTTCCTTAAGGGTTCGCCTGCAAATTGCAGCCATAGTTTGAAAAAAAGATCGAACGGTGTGTTATATTGGGATTAAATGCCGATCCGCCGCGCAATTACGGCGTTTTTTTCAAACTATGCCCTAGCCAAGGGAGCATTACCCGTTACCGGGGAACACCTGCAATTTTCAGGTCCAAATAAAATGGTAGCCTGCCCTGCCCTATTACACGAACCGTACCAGAGACAATAACCATTTGAAATCAAATAAAAAATATGATTTTAAGGCTTCGACATCCTTTGGCCGCCACCTTCAATATTCCGAAAAATCGGACAAACCCCAAGACCCCAGTCCGAAAAAACAGACTCCCAAGCCCCCTATTGCCAACCCCCTGTATTTTCGGTTAAGATAAAAAAATACCGGCACCGGAAAATGCCGGCCAACACCCTGAGGTCAAAACCCGCCTATGCCCCGTTATCAAGCCCATACCCCCCTGTTAAGAAGGTTCCTGACAGGCTTTTTCCTGCTGGCCGTGCTCATGGCTATTCCCTGCCAGGGCTTTGCTAATAAGGCCCTGGGATCTAAAAGAATCTTGTATCTGAACTCCTATAATAACGGGTATGCCTGGTCGGATAATATCCTTAAAGGCATCCGGTCGGTCCTGCCCATGGACATCCAGAGCCTGAACTTCCAGGTGGAGTACCTGGATGCCAAGCGCTACGAGACCCAGACCATGAAGGCGGCCCTGTTCGCCTTTTTCAAGGCCAAATTCCGCAAAGACCACTTTGACGTGGTCATCACCTCGGACAACAATGCCCTGGAATTTGTCATAGAATACCGGGACCAGCTTTTCCCCGGCGTTCCCGTTGTCTTTTGCGGCGTCAACGATTTTCACCAGGACATGCTTGAAGGTCAGGCCCGGATCACCGGCATTGCAGAGACCGTGGCCTTCAAAGAAAACATGGATATCATGAAAAGGCTGCACCCGAAGGCGCGGCAAATGATTTTAATCAGCGGCAACAGCGTTACCTCAAAGGCCATTGTCCGGGAGATCAAAGAGACCATCGCCCGGGAAAAAATTGAGTTTAACTTCCGGTTCATCACAGGATTCCAGACCGAGAAACTCACGTCCGGGAAACCGGATTTTCTTGAAAACCTGACCGACGACACCCTGATCTATATTGTTCCCGGGGGATCAGAGGAGAGTGACGGCACCTTCTACAACATCGGTGAAATCAGCACCATGATCTGCCGGGCCACGGACAAGCCGGTGTACAGTTCCTGGGAGTTTCTCATGGGCACGGGCATTGTGGGCGGCAAACTCGCCTCGGGCCTTCGCCAGGGGGAGCAGGCAGCCCAGGTGGCCATGCGCATCCTCGCAGGGGAAAACCCCGACCTCATCCCCGTTAAAACCGATGTCGGCCATGCCTATATTTTCGACTATAAAGTGCTTCAAAAGTTCAAGGTGAATACCGACCTTCTACCCGAGGGCAGCCGGATCATCAACGAGCCTTACAACTTCTACCAGCTCAACCGCCAGCTGTTCTGGGTTATCATCGGGGCCCTTATCGTGCTGTCCGGGCTTGTGGTGCTCCTGATCCTGAACATGGACCAGAAAAAAAAGGCCAATCTGGCCATGGAAAACTCCAAAGCCCAGCTCCAGCTGATCCTGGACAACATACCCCACCTGGTCTTCTGGCAGGACAGCGAACTCAACCTTGTGGACGTGAATCTCTCCTTTCTCAAATTTTTCAATATCCGGGACAAGTCCACCATCATCGGAAAGGATATCGCCTCGGTACAGGATCTGGCCCACACGGCCGAAGAATCCCGCCGTTTAGGCCAGGAAGTGCTGGATTCTGCCACACCTTACTACAGCCGGCTGTTAAAAATCCTGCGCAGCAACAACCAGCAGGTCTGGCTTGAAATCAACAAGATCCCTCTGCTGGACAAGAAAAAACGGGTGGTCGGCGTTCTGAGCACAGCCGAGGATATCACCAAAAAGATCAACCTGAAAAAACAGCTGACCCAGGCCCAGAAAATGGAGGCCTTAGGCATTTTGTCCGGCGGCATTGCCCATGACTTCAACAATATTTTAACCTCCATTGTCAACTCCACGGAACTTGCCATTGACGATGTCCCCGAAGACTCCATGACCCGCAAGGACCTGGACCGGGTATTATCTGCAGGCAGGCGGGGCTCCCAGCTGGTCAAGCAGATCCTGACCTTCAGCCGGCCGGGACACGTCCGGTTCCGCAAAGTCAACATCGCCCGGGTGGTCTCCGATGCCATGGCCCTTGTAGAGACCTCCCTGCCCGGCAACATTGAGGTAATCCGCTCCACCGGCCCCGGGGACTATTGGTGCCACGGGGATGCCACCCAGATCCATCAGGTGGTCATGAACCTTTGCACCAACTCCTTCCAGGCCATGGGCGGTAAAAGCGGTCTCATAGAGGTGGGGCTTCACAACCGGGAGCTTGCCGCAGGCGGCAAGGAGGCCCGGGAAGAGGGCGGCCCTTTTACCCTGTCCCCGGGCAGTTATGTGGAACTGACCGTCACCGACAACGGGCCGGGCATTGAGCCGGATATCCTGGACAATATTTTCGATCCTTTTTTCTCCACCAAAAGCAAGAACATCGGAACCGGTCTCGGGCTGTCCATGGTCCACGGCATCGTCCAGGGCCACAACGGCGGTATCTTTATCACCAGCATCCCCTACGAAAAAACCCAGTTCACAGTGCTGATCCCCCGCATGGAGCAGGGAGAGGAGGAAGAGGACTTCGCGGCGGATGAAGGGGTCTGCAAGGGCCAGGGTAAAATTCTCTTTGTTGAAGATGACGAAGAACAGCGCCAGAGTGTTCCAAGGACCATAGAGCGGCTGGGGTATACCGTGACGGTGGCTGAAAACGCCGGCCGCGCCATCCAATTGATCATAGATGCAGACCCCGTATTTGATCTGGTGATCACCGATTACGACATGCCCAAGACCACGGGACTGGAACTGGCCCGGCGTCTGTCATCCATGCGCCCGGATCTGCCCGTAATTCTGGTCTCGGGACGGAATGTGGAGTTCAGCCGCCAGGAATCCGTGAATATAAAAAAATTTATCGTGAAACCCTACAATAAAACCATTCTTTCCAAGGGCATCCAGGAGGTGCTCTGCGCTGCGGAGAATGCCTGATGGCACTTATTTTAATCATCGATGACGACGACAACTTCTGCCAGACCATGGAAAGCCTTGTGATCCGCATGGAGCACCAGTTTGCTTCGGCTTCAACCCTGGAGCAAGGCATGCAAATCCTAAAGGAGCGCCCCGTAGATATCCTGCTTCTGGATGTGCGCCTGCCCGACGGCAACGGGCTCACCGCCCTGCCCGCCATCAAGGAGGCCGCACCTTCGGTCCCGGAGATCTTTATCATCACAGGTCTTGGGGATCCGGACGGAGCCGAAACCGCCATTGCAGAAGGGGTGTGGGACTATATCGTCAAGCCCACCTCGGTGAAACAGACGAGGCTCAGCCTGACCCGGGCCTTAAAATACCGGGAAGAAAAAAAGAGCAAGCAGCAGGCGGTTTCCCTGAACCTTACAGGACTCATCGGCGAATCGCCCCCCATGCAGAAGTGCTTTGACACCATGGCCAAGGGCGCAGCCTCCAATGCCACGGTCTTGATCACAGGAGAGACCGGTACGGGCAAGGAGCTGTTCGCCCAGACCATCCATGCCAACAGTCCCAGAAGGGATCACGGTTTCATCGTTGTGGACTGTGCTTCGCTGACCGAAACGCTAATGGAAAGCACCCTTTTCGGCCATCGCAAGGGCGCTTTCACAGGCGCACTTGAACGGCGGGAAGGCCTGGTAAAACTTGCGGACGGCGGTACGCTTTTTCTGGACGAGGTCGGAGAAATGCCCCTGTCCACCCAGAAGTCCTTTTTACGGGTGCTCCAGGAAAAAACCTTCAGGCCACTGGGGGATGCCCATGAGGAAAAGAGCAACTTTAGGCTCATCGCCGCTACCAACCGGGACCTTGAGGCCATGGTGGGCGAGGGAACCTTCCGCAGGGATCTGCTTTACCGCCTGCGCACCATTCATCTCACACTGCCCCCCTTGCGCAAAAGAGGAAACGATATCCGGCTCCTGACCGTCCACCGCATCCAAAACCTCTGCCGGGAGTACGGGATGCCGGACAAAAAATTCGAACAGGAATTTTTCGATACCCTTACGGCCTATCCCTGGCCGGGCAATGTCCGGGAGTTGTTCAACGTGCTGGAAACCGCATTTGTGGCTTCGGGAAATGAAGACACCCTTTACAATATGCATCTTCCGGGAGAGATCCGCATCCAGGTGGCCAAGGCCTCCATTGAAAAGGACCGCCGGCAGATGTCCCCTGGTGAAGACGCGGCACCCGAAGATACCGGTACATTTTCAGGCACCCATGTCCCGGCATTCAAAGCCTATAAGCAGGAGATGGAGCGCAGATACCTGAACCGGATCATCGCCGCAGCCAACGGGGATGTGAAAACCATCCTGGAGTGGTCGGGCCTGTCCAAATCCCACTTTTACAGTCTGCTGAAAAAATACGATATCCGATTTTAGCAAGGACCGCGTTTCAGGAAAGCTGCGCATCCTTTGGGCCAGGCAGCCCCCGGCATTCGTCGAAGATCCTTGCATCGCAGGTGGCGCAGACCGAGCGGTCCAGTTGTCTGAAGATGCTGGCGATGGCCTGGTATTCCGTTTCAAAGAGCCGGTTCTGCCCGATTTCCTCTATAAACCCGCCCTGGCAGAGGAACTTCCTGGCCTTTGGGTTGAATCGGCAAAGGAACATGGACCGCCCCATTTTTTTGCGGCGAAGGGCCTCCTGCTCCAGGACCAGGGCTCCGGACACATCAATGAAGTTGATCCCGTATCCGATGATGAGCAGATGAGCAGGGGCGTTCTCATCACTTTTTTCCAGGATCTCTGACACATGGCTGGCCGCCCCGAAAAACAGGGATCCGTTGACTTTAAGAATTTTAAGCTGGGGACATTCCCGCATGCCTTCCCCGGGCAGTTCTACAAGCTGCCGATGGGGATCCTGGGCGTCCGGCACCATGACATCCACATGGGGGTGGGAGGTCCTTGTCAGGTAAATGGCCATGGAGAGCAACACTCCGGTGTAAATGGCAAACTCTATCTCAAAGAACAGGGTGCCGCAGAAGGTGGCCGCAAGAACCAGAGTTTCGGACCGGCTACTCCTGACGATCTCTTTAATATGGGGAAAATCAATCAGTTTAAAGGCGACAAAGAGGATGACGCCCCCCATGGCGGGCAAGGGAAGGTAAGCGGTCAAAGGGGCGATCAGCACCACAATGCCGGCCAGAAAAAGGGCGGAAAAAATGCTGGCCAGGGGGGTGACGGCCCCGGAGTCGAAATTCACCCCGGACCGGGTAAAGGAGCCGGAACTGGCATAGCCTGAAAAAAAGCTGCCCGCCATATTGGACAGGCCCTGGCCGATGAACTCCTGGTTGCCGTTGATATGCTGGTTGGACATCACTGCCACAGACCGGGCAATGGACAGGGCCTCGATCAGCCCTAAAAAGGCCACTGCCAGGGCCCCCGGAGCCATCAGTCTCACAGTGTCCAGGGTAAAATCCGGGGAGGACAGCGGCGGCAGCCGGCCCGGAAGCTCCCCTAAAAGACGCACCCCGTGGGTGTCACCGCCGATGGCTGCACTGGTCAGGCTTCCTGCAACCAGAGCGATGAGCAGCCCCGGCCATTTAGGCTTTGCGGTTTTGACCACAATGCCGGTCACCAGAGTCACCAGGGCTACGCTCAACTCGTAATAGTTGATATGCGCTGCGGATTTAATCATAAAGGCCCAGGCCGTCAAAAAAGAGGAGCCGCTGGGGACAGGCACACCCAGGGCGTGCTTGAGCTGGCTTGTGGCAATGAGCAAAGCCGCCCCAGCGGTAAAGCCCACCACCACCGAATGGGAGACAAAGTTGATCAGGGTGCCCATCCTGGCCAGGCCGAAGATCACCTGGAAGAGACCGGCCATAAAGGTCAGGGTCAGGGCCAGGCGGACATAATCCGCCGTCCCCGGATCGGCTAAGGGACTTAACGTGGAAAAAACAATAATGGATATGGCGGTGGTGGGACCGGACACAAGGTGCATGGACGATCCGAACAGGGCAGCAATAATGGGCGGCACAATGGCGGCATAAAGACCGTACTGGGCAGGAAGCCCTGCAATCATGGCAAAGGAGACGCCCTGGGGCAGCACGATAAAAGCCCCGGTCATCCCGGCCAGAAGATCTGACTTCAAAGTGCCTTTATTAATGGTCCTGATCCAGGTTAAAAAAGGAAAAAGGCGCACGCCCAAGGGAATGCCCCTGACAGGTGCCGTTTTTCTATTCCACGATGTCATGCCGGAATTTTTCGCCCCCTTTGCCGATAAGATCTTTGTACATTGATAAAAAAGGTTTCACCAATCTAGGCTGTATTCGCAACCTTTGTCAACCCGAATTCCCCTCTGCGAGAAATTTGACGCCGCCGGTGCAGATCGTTTTGCATTCCTGCTTTTTTTGTGTATTCTGCCCATTAATCGTCCACGTTATTTTCCTAAGGTTTAAAACACAGCGGGACACCGCTTTCAGCCACGGCATGTGCACCGAATGCGGGGACAGGCTCTACGGCCATGAAGACTGGTATATCCGAATGAAAAAAAAGAGAAACCGCTGATCCCGCCCGGCATCCGGTTCATCAAAATTTAACCGGTTACATCTTTACGGGGGAGACAAAAAATGGAATGATACCTGTGGTCTCCTTTGAAACGGCAATACTGAGACCCCACTTTACACCCCAATTGAGGAGGAACTGATGGCAAACGCATCCAAGGAAGAAAGACGCAAAAATGTAATCAAGGTTTTAAACGAGGCCCGGGCCATGGAACTCAAGGCCATTGGCCAGTACATGAACCAGCACTATAATCTGGACGACATGGACTACGGGGAACTGGCTGCCAATATCAAGCTGATTTCCATCGATGAAATGCGCCATGCCGAAACCTTTGCCGAACGAATCAAGGAGCTGGGCGGAGAGCCCGTTACAGGCCACGACGGAAAAATCACCCGGGGCCAGGAGGTCAACCAGGTTTTCTCCTTTGACTCGGAACTAGAAGATGACACCATTGACGCCTATAACCAGTTTGCCCTGGTCTGCCGGGAAAACGGGGACAGCATTTCCATGAAGATCTTTGAAACCATCATTGACGAGGAACAGGAACACTTCAACTACTTTGACAACGTCAGCAGCCACATTGAAAAACTGGGAGACACATACCTGGCCAAGATCGCCGGCACCTCTTCGGCCACAGGCCTTGGGAACAGCGGATTTGTTATGGCCGGCAACGGCGAATAGCCCGGCATACGGCCGATCCACATTTAACCTGAATCGATCGAGGCCGGAAAGAGACCCGCTCTTCCGGCCTCAGCTTCCCGCAGACCGGGCCCCGGGGGCCCTTAAGCCCGGCAGGGAACAGACATTTTTCGGCCGCGTTCCCCCCTGACCCCAGACCCTGTCACCATCGCCTTTTTTAACAATGCTTCCCTTTGAGATCACCACCACCTCCTGTGCCAGGCAGGCAATTTCCTCCCTGGAGTGGCTCATGTAGAGGACAGGCGCCATGTCAATATACCGCTGGGACGCCTGCGTTCGCTTCATGCCATAGACCAGGTTGGATTTTACACTCAGATGGGGAAACAGGCGTCCCTCCTGACATACCACCCCCAGTCCCCGTTTTTCAGGGGGAAGGTCAATACCCCGGGCCTTGTCGTAAAGGCAAGTCCGGTGGATTTTTATGTAACCGGTATCGTGCCAGCAGCCAGGCCGTGAAAACCCCTGGAATAAGGCTGCCGGAAACCGCGCAGAGCGACACTTTAAGACTGAGCACCAGGGCATCGGCCTCCACCGGGGTTAGAGAGGGAAATCCCATCATTCTCTTCCGGCTCTTGGCCCCGGAAGACAGCAACCCATTGCATACAGAAACGTCATTTCAAACCTTAAAATCCTTGATTTTACATTGTTCTATGGTTGTAAGTTTTATTACATCAAAATCCAGCCAGACCAGATCGTACCGGACAAAAAAGCCGCTACAACATGACTCAAAAAAGATGATCCCTTTTCCTTATTTTTAACCGCTTGACTTTATATGAAATTTATTCTTTTCTAATTAAGAATAGACTGACGGAGATTCTATATTTTCCAGCCATTTATACGCCCTTAGGATCGATCATGGTCAAAAAACGCATCGTTTCCATTGCCGTCATTGCCACCTGCATGGGTATGATTGCCTTTGGCATGTTTTCAGGAGTGCCCCTGGACCGGTATGTTCCAAGGGATGGGGATGAAAAACAGCTCATCGAGCTGATCCGAAAATTCCACACCGCCCGAAAAAATTACGATCTGGAACGCTATTTTTCATGCCTTAGCGAATCCGGGCGATTCATGTTTTCCGGCGCCCCCATGCTGCCAAAAAAACACCTGGCAAAAAGGCTGCCCGGATTCTGGGCCAACCTGAAAACCGCCAATATGACCGGCCGGGCGTTCAGCCGTGAAAGCTTGAACGGAAATTTCCTGGATGGCGATTTTTATGATCCGGTCATCCGGATTGAAAACCCAAAAGCCCAGGCCAAGCTCAAATTTGTCACGTCTGTTCTTCGCTGGAGAACCATGCTGTTTCTGGAATTTGAGAAAACCGACGGCCACTGGCTGATCACCCGGCTTGAATGGGATATGGGCTAACCCCCAAAGGATTTGCTTTAAGAAAATTGCCGAACGGGGTATAAAGATACCGACATCAAACAATCCTTTTGACAGGAAACCCATGAGCCGCTTCATCAGAACCTCAAGGAAAACGGCGGGAACAGCCCCGGGCACCCTGCCGGAATCCCAGCCCACGGCCCCCCGAAGCACCATCCGGGCCATGGCCTTTTGCCAGGAAGACCTCAATGAGATCATTGATGCCGACATTGAAAAGGCCCTTGCCCTTGCCAACGGGCAGGATACGGTATGGATCCATGTCACAGGCCTTCAGGACACAGATCTTTTAACGCGGATCGGAGCGCTTTTCAACATCCACGCCCTGACCCTTGAGGATATTGCCTATCCGGGGCACCGCCCCAAATTCGAGGATGTTGACGATTATTTTTTCATGATCCTCAAGCAGATGGAGTACAACAGCGAAGAGACCATGCTTTCGGCAGGGCAGATCAGCATGATTGCCCGGGACAATCTGCTCTTGTCCTTTCAGGAAGTGGAGGACGGCTGCCTGGAGCCGGTGAGAAAAAGGCTGCGGGCCGGCCGGGGCCGGATTCGAAGTTCAGGGGCCGGTTATCTTGCCTATGCCCTGATGGATGCCATTGTGGACCATTATTTTCATGCGCTTTCCCGGATGGGGGACGATGTGGAAAGCCTGGAGAGCCAGATGCTGGACGCCCTGGAACCCTGGCACCTGGAAGAGATTCACCGCCTCAAACGCGAAATCATCTTTTTCCACAAACAGGTCTGGCCGGTACGCGAGGTCATCAGCCGGCTGATCAAGTCCGAATCCCCCATCATGCAGGAGTCCACGGGCCGGTTCATGTCCGATGTCAACGATCACCTGGTGCTGATCCTGGACACCATTGAGTCCTTCAGGGAACTGACCGCCTCCATGCTGGACTTTTACATGTCTTCCATGGGAGATAAGATGAACCAGGTCATGCGCACCCTGACCATCATCGCCACCATTTTCATCCCGTTGACCTTTCTGGCCGGTATCTACGGTATGAACTTCAAGTTCATGCCTGAGCTGGACTGGAAATGGGGCTACTTTGCCCTGCTGGGGCTCATGGCCCTGCTCGGGGCCGGTATGATGATCTACTTTAAAAAGAAAAAATGGTTTTAAATATGAAAAAACGATCTGATTGGTTCCGGCGCCTCCTGTGCCGGATAGGTCTTAGCCTGTGCCTTTTTTTGCCGGCGTCCGTCCTTGGCGCAGAGCCCCCCCAGCAGGCCCCCCAGGCCATGGTGGGGGATCTGCAGCAGACCCTGGAGGCATCCTACAACGCTGAAGAAAAAGCGTTGAAAGCCTATGAAGAACGCCTGGACCGGGCCGAACGGGAGCGGATATACCTGACCGCCGCGACCAACGGCTACCAGCTTCAACTGTCCACCTTCGGCAACCTTTTGTTGTCTGCCGGGGTGGATGTCCCGGTCCTTCAAAAGACCCGGGCAGATCTGAAATCCTCGCTTGTTGAAATCCAGAAAATGACCGAGGGGCTGCGGCCCGGGGCCGAGGCCATTGCCCATGAGACGGCCAACTTAGAGCAGCAAAATGATCTGGTTAAACGGCAGATCAGCGAACTTGCAGGGCTGAACGCCAAGCAGAAAAACGACACGGCTAAAAATCTCGAAAAAACGGCCCGAAAACTTTCCGCGGTTCTGAAGACAAAAGGGGAACGGCTCTCCAAACTGGGCAGCATCTACGACCGACACCTGGCCGATCTGGAAAGCCTGGAAAAAGCGTTTTCCGAACTGTCCCAGCGATTTGACGCTGCCATTGAGCAGCGGCGGGCTAAAAACCTTTTTGAACGCCAGGACCAGGTGTTCCGATTTGACGCCCTCTCTTCCCTTAAAAAAGATATGACTCTGCTGCTCAACCAGGGAAAAACCATTCTTGGGGCCGGGTTCTGGAAAAGCGGGCTGAAAACCCTTTGGCAGAGCGCTGGCCTATCCGCCCTGTCCATTTTTGTCGTCCTCTATGGGGTAACGGCACTGCTCATGAGAGTCCGGGCCGCCCTGCTCCAGGGCCGGGAGCTGGCGGAAAAAATGGGGCCGTGGAACCACCTGGCCGTTCTTCTGGTCGGGCACTCGGTGCTGCCGGCCGGTATCGCCGCCATCCTGATCATCTACAGCCGCCAGGATGCCCTTTTTCTTATTTCCCCGCTTTTAAGCGGGATAGCGGTGCTGCTTTTAATTTTCATGGCCGTAAGGTGGGGGCAGGCCGCCCTGACCGGCCCGGCCCAAGACCTTATAGGAGGGCAGATCCAGGCAGCCAGGCTGGTTCGTCTGATCCGGATGGCTGCCCTGTTCAGCACAGCCTACCTTCCCCTGGTCCGGGTCCTGGGCCAGGATGCCGCCCTCCTGGTCGCCTTCCGCCTTTTCGGCGCCCTGTGGCTGTTCATCTGGGCATTGCTCACCTGGCGGCATGTCCGCCTCTCCCATATTCAAGATCTTGCAAAGGAACAGGGAAAGGACATTCCGGCCATCGTCTGCAAGGGGGTATTCGCCCTGGTCGGAGGTGTCACCCTGATCCTGGACATGACCGGCTATGCCTCCCTTTCCTTTCACTGGCTGCTGTCCTGGGCAAAAACGGCGGCCATTGCATTCTGGTGGTGGATCTTTCTTGCCCTGCTTCGGGAGTGGGATGCCTATTACCGGGAAAAAAGTACGAACCGGAGCAACGACCTGCTCTATGACGACTACCCGGTGCAATGGGTCCTGATCCGGGCCGGCCAATTCATCTGGCTCATCACCCTGGCCGCAGTCCTTCTTCTGGCCTGGGGCAACCGGCAGACCGTGCTGGACCGGGTCTTGGAATTTCTGGCCCATCCCATGGCCGTAGGCAGCATGACCTTTAGCCTCATGGGCTTGATCTATGCGGTGCTGGTGATTTTAATCACCTATGCCGCAACCCGGATCTGGAAATGGGTATTCCAATCCAAATTCCTGGGTAAAAGCGGCATGGACATCGGCCTGCAGGCCTCCATCACCACCATTTCCGTCTATGTCATCTGGACCTTCGGCATCCTGATCTCCTTGCATGCGTTCGGCCTGAACACCGCCTCTTTGGCCGTTGCCTTCGGTGCCTTAGGCATCGGGCTGGGCTTTGGCCTGCAGAACATCTTCAACAACTTCATCTCCGGGATCATCCTCTTGTTTGAGCGCCCCATCCAGGTGGGAGACGATATTGAAATCAACGGGACCTGGGCCCAGGTCAAAAAAATCAACGTCAGATCCACGGTGATCCAAAGCTACGACAATGCATCCTTGATCATTCCCAACGCCGACTTCATCTCCTCCCAGGTTACCAACTGGAGCTTTAAAGACAAGCGGATCCGCCGGAACATCACTGTTGGGGTGGCCTATGGGTCAGACATTGAACTTGTGAGAAAAAGCCTTTTGGAGATCGCCGGTGAAACCCCCAAAGTATTGAAATACCCGAGACCCGATGTGCTTTTCCGGGACTTCGGGGACAGTGCTTTGGTGTTCAGACTCAGGGTCTGGACCGACATCGACAACATGCTTGAAGTGGAAACCGCCATCCGCTTCTCTATTGACCGGGTCTTCAGGGAACGGGCCATTGAGATCAGCTTTCCCCAGCGCGATATTCACATCCGGACAGCCCCGGGCCTTGCGCCGGCTATGCCGCCGCAGCCCCCCCCACAGGAAACGGCAAAACCCGAAGAGTCTTCGCCCGCCCCGGATTCTGCCTTTCAGGAGGACTGAACAAACGGCGATCAGGCGTATTGGCAGACATCCACCCAGCCTTTGGCATTGGAATAGCGTTCCAGCTCCTCTAAGGTCAGACGGATGGAGGCGTTGGTGTCCCCTGCTGCAGGAATGATCTCCCGGTGGGCCTTCAGGCTGACATCTAAAAAGACATCTACAGGACCGGGCAGACCAAAGGGACAGACCCCGCCGATGCCGTGGCCGGTGTAGGCCAGAGCCTCATCCCGGCTCAGCATCTTGGCCTTTTTTGAAAACACCTGCTTGTACTTTTTATTATCGATCCGGGCCCGGCCTGCCACCACGATGAGAATGGGCCCCTCATCCAGCTTAAAGGAGAGGGTCTTTCCGATCTGGTCCGGGTCCACCCCATGGGCGGCCGCGGCCTCGTCAACGGTGGCGGTGGATTGAGACAGAACCATGATCCGCTCTTCCATACCGAACTTTGCAAAATAGGTTTTTACAGCATCAAGCGACATCTCACATCTCCTTTTATCCGGCTCTCAATTCAAAACTGCATAGACCAGCATGCATGGACGTCATATATACGAAACCCCCCGGGGCATGCAACCCTCAAACGAACCCTGTATTAACACCGTCATTTGTATGATATGATGACAGGATCACCCTTACAAAGAGGAGCCCTTAATGTCAGGCAGAAAAAAAGACGTTAACCATGCATGGAACCCTTCAAAAAAGCCGGCCGGTACGGTGGGGGATTATGTGTTTTTAGTCGCAAAAGATCTAACCTCTTTTGGAACGTTTATGGATTGGGGAATGGAAAAGGACTTGCTGGTGCCCAAAAAGGAGCAGCAGAGCAAAATGGAGCCCGGTAAAAAATATTTGGTCAAAATCTGCCAGGATCCACGGACACAAAAGGTTTATGGCACAACCCAGATTTGGACCAACTGTGATAAAGACACAAAGGCACTGAAAATCGGACAGCAGGTAGATTTAATGATTCACATGATGACCAGCAGTGGCATACTGGCTGTTGTCAATAACCGATACTATGGAATGATGCACCGGAATGAAACCCACCGTAACTTATTTATCGGGGATACGTGCAAAGGGTATGTCACGCGGATCCGCCAGGACGGGAAAATTGATCTGGGCATGAAAAAACCGGGGGGCTCATCGGTTAACAAATCGGCACAGGTCATTTTATATCGCTTAAATCAATCCAAAGGCTTTATCCCCTGCCATGATAAAAGTTCCCCCGAGGAGATCCGTAAGCGGTTCTCCATGAGCAAAAAAGAATTTAAAAGAGCGGTTGGCAACCTTTACAAAAAAAAATTGATTGAGTTTAAGGACAATGGGATCGGTCTGTTAAAATGAACGCAAACGACATATTACGCAGAATTCAATACATATTTAATTTCAGTGACTCGGGGATGATCTCCATTTTCGAACAGGCCGGGCATGAGGTGTCACAGGTACAGGTCAGCGACTGGCTGAAAAAAGAGGATGATCCCGCCTTTAAAAAATGCATGGATGCGAATCTGGCAATATTTTTGAACGGGCTGATCAACCATAAGCGGGGAAAAAGGCAAGGATCTGCCCCTGAACCTGAACAGACCTTGGATAATAACACCATTTTAAAAAAGCTGAAAATTGCCGTAGACTTTAAGGCGGAGGACATGATCAGAATCCTGTCCCTGGCAGGTTCCACGATCAGCAAGCATGAATTAAGCGCCTTTTTCAGAAGACCCGGGCACAAGAAATACAAAGCGTGCCAAAACCAGATATTGCATCATTTTTTAAAAGGTCTTGAGCTTGAGTTAAGGCCCGGAACTGAACATGGGACGGCAGCCCCGCCCTCATGAAAGCGTCTGCGCAATTTCCTTGATTCGAATGGATATATCCCTGACATTCGTTGTTCTGTTGTCAATCCACCATTTGGCGTCCGTTTCTTTTTGCCACTCCTGGAAAAACAGCAAAAACGCGTTATCGGATATGGCTTTTGCCTCCTGAGTTTCATGGGTAAGGCTTGATTTTAAATAATTGGCTTTATTGATCAGCTCCGCCCTTATTTTTTCAGCCCAGGCAATTCTTTTGGGGGTACCGGCCAGCTGGGGGAAACCCAATTTCATATTGGCTTTTGAAAGCGTTTCAGCCTTTTTATCAAGATACTCTTTTTTACAGGAACCGCAGTACCAGTCTTTATGATCCACAAGCCACAGGCACTTCTCGTGGTTTTCATATATCTGGACAACGAACTTGCTAAAACAGGATTTGCACCTGACGGTATAATCACAATTTTGTTCTGACATTATTTTTTCCCTTCCGGCTGTACGGTGACAGGCGTTATGCCGGTCTTTTTTAAGCCCGCCATTAAAAACGGTGCCGGGACAATAGCCGATTTTAAGACAGATCTCAATTGTTCAGGCAAATCCTTTCCGTATTTCAGATTTTGACGGTGTTTGCTTGTATCCCGGAATCCAGGCTGATAAGCTTGGTCTTCATGGATGAGCATCAAAGGTGTTGTTCAAGTTTTAATTAACCCAAGGGGCAAGAGGTCGTAAATGAAAATATGGGTGGATGCCGATGCATGCCCGGGGGTGGTGAAAAATATTTTATTCAAAGCATCCGATAGGACCCGTGTGGAGTTGACCTTCGTGGCCAATCACCCCATGAGAATCCCCAAACGCAACTATATCAATTTTCTCCAGGTCCCCTCCGGGGTTGATGAGGCGGACAACAGGATTCTTGAATTTCTTGATCAAGGGGATCTGGTGATTACAGCCGATATCCCTTTGGCCGCACAGGTTTTGGAAAAACAGGGGGATGCCCTTAACCCCAGGGGGCACCTTTATTCCAAGGAGTCGATCCGGGAACAGTTGAGCATAAGGGCTTTTAAAGAGAGTTTAAGGGACAGCGGCATTGATACCGGAGGACCTGCGGCCATGAATCAAAAGCACACGAATGCGTTTGCCCATCACCTAAATCAATGGCTGTCCAAGATAAAGAATGCAAATGGATTGTTAAAATAACGCCATGACAATTTTACGGCTGTTCACCGATGGCAGTGTGAACCCCAAATCAAAAATCGGATATGGGGCATACCTTGCGGTACCCGTGCAAGCCCCCTACTCCGACCTCTTTAAAAAAGAGGTTAAGATCAAAAAATTTGAGGGGACCTCTTCAACCGAACTGGAACTCCAGACCCTTTTGTGGGCATTGACATCAATCCCAAAGCCATCTGGAAAAATCATTGTCCACACCGATTCCGGGAACATTATCGGACTTCCTGCAAGGCGCGCAAAACTTGAGAAAAATCACTATGTTTCAAAAAAGAACAGGCCCGTTAAAAACAGGGCACTGTATCAACACTTCTTTTTTTTATCGGATCAACTGGATTGTGTATTCAAAAAGATGGAAGGCCATAAGCCCTCCCGGATGAAAGATGAGGCCGAGCGTTTTTTTTCATTGGTAGACAAAGCATCAAGAAACGCTTTGAGAAATCATTGAATCGGCTTCAATAGAAACAACAGGGGCCATCCCGGAGGGGAGCACAATGCCCCTTGCCCGATGACGGGCTCAGAGCATTGTGCTAAGGAATTTAACCCCCAAAAGCAGAGCAGAGATAGTTGTCCTGGTGCCGCCCGTCCATCTATCTACAATTTTTGCAATGATCGTCGCTGCACTTGCAACCGTCAATCCAGGTGGCTCCAAGCATGGAAACGACGGCATCAAACTGAAAGTCGCCGCACAGGTCGGCGCCATCCAGGTTGCAATTCTCGCAGTTTTTTAGGTCTTTAGCGGTGGCCCGCCCTAAGGGTCCGCCGACAATTATCAGGACGCAGACAACACATGCGCAGAAAAACCCAAAGCCCTTTAACCATCGGTTCATTATAGAATCTTCCCCGCGGGTCAATGTTGGATTAAAAACTGTCAAACGCAGATTACAACCGGACATGAAAGGACTTGGGCCGGGTCAAAGACTCAAAGCCCACCAAAGACAGGGTGCAGCCCCGGCCGGAATTTTTAATCCCGGTCCAGGAAAGTTCCGGATCAAGATAGTCGCAGCGGTTGATGAAAAAAGTGCCGGTCTCAACCTTTTGGCCCAGTGCAATGCCCGTTTCAATATCTGTTGTGAAAATCACGGCGGTCAGGCCGAATTCACTGTCGTTCATCAGCTGGATGGCCTCCTCGTCCGAGGCCACTTTCTGAATGCCGACCACGGGCCCAAAGCTTTCCTCAGTCATCACCCGCATGTCATGGGTTACATCCACCAGGATCTGGGGGGCAAGATAGGGGGTCCCCGGCGCATCGGCGGGAAAATCTTCAGGCTTAATCAGGGCACGGGCGCCCTGGCCTACGGCCTCCTTGACCTGTTCCCGGACAAATTCGGCGGCAGAGGTTCTTACCAGGGGGCCCATGGTGATTTCCGGATCATCCGAGGGTCCCAGCTTAAGGCTGTTAACCCAGGCTACGGATTTTTCCACGAAAGCCTCATAGATATCGGCATGGACATAGACCCGTTCAATGCCGCAGCAGGACTGGCCGGAGTTGAAAAAGGCCCCGTCCATGGCCGTATCCACAGCGTGATCCAGGTCGGCATCGGCCCGGATATAGGCGGGGTCCTTGCCCCCCAGCTCCAACCCCAAGGAGATGAAGCGGCCGGCAGCGGCCTTTTCCACCATGGCGCCGCCGGGAACGGACCCTGTAAAGGCCACATGGTTTACCCGGCTGTCCTTGATGATATCCTCGGTATCTTTATGGGTAAGATGCAGATACTGGAACACACCTTCGGGCAGGCCCGCCGTCTCAAAGGCCTCCACCAGGCGTTCCGCGCACAAGGGGGTCTGGGCGGAATGCTTGATGATCACGGTATTGCCCGAAAGCAGGGCCGGGACCACGGCGTTGATGGCGGTCAGATAGGGGTAGTTCCAGGGGGCAATGACAAATACCACCCCTAAGGGCTCTCTTTGAATCCAGCGTTTGAATCCCTCCTTTTCATCCAGGGTAATGGGGGCAAGCCCCTTGTCAGCCAGGCGGATCATTGTGCGGGCCCGGTCCAGCATGCCGGCGACCTCTCCCCCGCCATATCGGATGGGGCGGCCCATCTGCCAGGCGATCTCCTTGGCAATGTCGCCTGTCTTGGTTTCAAAGGCATCCATGGCTTTGGCGCAAAAATCCTTGCGCTGGGAAAGGGGCAGAGCCTTCCATGAGGCAAAGGCCTGGGACGCCTTATCCAGGGCGGACCGAATGTCCGCCTCCCCGGCATAGGGACGCTCGACATAAACGGAATTATCAATGGGGCTGATACATTTTAGGGAATCGGTCATGGTGTTTACCTTTCAGATGGTTGTATATAGATTACAGGCTTGGCCTAGCGTGTGGGCCTGGCGGCCGACTTGCGGGTTTGGCCTATTTTGACATAGCGAGATTTTTTATCTACCTGATTCACCACCCATTTTCAAGCCCGGATCGGCACCGGGATAAAATTTTATGCCCCTGCCACGAAAGAACTTGTAGAAGTGATAAAACATGCTAATATAAATTCCCTTAAATTATAGAAACAGAAGATGAGATGTGAGCCGTAACAACCCGATTTTTCCGTATATCTGCCTGGTCGGAGCCATGGTGCTCTGGGCCTCCACCTTTGTGGCGCTGAAGCTGGCCTTCAGGACCTATGACCCCATGGTGGTCATTTTCGGCCGCATGCTGGTGGCAAGCTTATGTGCGGTCTTTTTCCCCTTTGCATTTAAAAATATACGATTGCGCAAACAAGATATTAAGTACATGGTCTTCATGGCCGTGTGCGAGCCCTGCCTATACTTCACCTTCGAGGCCAATGCCCTGGTCCATACCTCGGCGGCCCAGGCCGGGATGATTACCACCATGATGCCGCTGCTGGTTGCCATCGGGGCGTGGGCGTTTTTAAAAGAGCGTCTGACCCCGAGGACCTGTACAGGCTTTGCCCTGGCCGTGGCCGGTGCGGTCTGGCTGAGTCTGGCGGCAGCCCCGTCGGTCCATGCGCCAAACCCACTTCTGGGAAATTTTCTTGAGTTCATGGCCATGGTCTGCGCCACAGGCTATGCCCTGACCTGCAAGCGCCTGACCGACCGGTACTCTCCGCTGTTTTTAACCTTTGTCCAGGCCTTTTGCGGAGCGATTTTCTTTTTTCCGGCCCTGTTCCTGCCGGGGGTCACACTGCCGACTGAGGTCGCCCCCCTGCCCTTGTTCGCCATTTTTTATCTGGGTGCCGGGGTGACGCTCGGGGCCTACGGATTTTACAACTATGGGGTCAGCCGGATCCCCGCCAGCCAGGCCACGGCCTTTATCAACCTGATTCCGGTATTTACACTGATTCTAAGTGTCCTTATATTAAAAGAACGGTTCTCCCTGGCCCAATACCTGGCATCGGCCATCGTCTTTGCCGGCGTTATCCTGACCCAGGACCGGGCCGCGCATAGATCCCAGCCGGACCGGCCTTCGGAGCCGCCGGAAATTATACCGGCTGTTGACCCATTGATTATACCCACCCCCCCTAAGGAGTAATGAGATATGAAGCTTTGTTTTCCCATTGAGGATGATAACGGACTGGCCAGCGATATTTTTGAGCATTTCGGTTCCGCCCCCAAATTTCTGATCTACAACACTGAAAAAAAAGAGATCTTTATCATTGAGAATCAGGATCTTGAGCATCTGCACGGCAATTGCAACCCCATGCGGGCCTTAAGCGGCCATGTGGTGGATGCCGTTATTGTCGGAGGGGTTGGGGCCGGCGCCCTCAAGGGATTAAACAACCTGGGCATCCGGGTATACCAGACCGCCAAAGGCGATATCCAGGCCCACATTGATCTGTACAAAAAAGGAAAACTGACGGAAACCACCCTCATGCACACCTGCGGCGGCCACGGGCAGATGTCCGTCCAGGACAAAAAATAGCCCCTCCCTAATCCAGGGTTCTGATCCAATCCAGAGTTTTTTTGCAGACCGCTTTAAGGTCCACGGGCCCAAAGGGTGTGGGATCAAGGGTCGGGAAACGCTCCGCCAGAAGAGTTTCAAAGGAGACGCCGCTGTCTGCAAGGGCAGCGGTTTTCGTCCAGTAATCGGCCAGGTCTTCAATATACTCCGGCGGCCAAAACGCCCTGGATCCGGCGTCATAAATGGTGCAGCGCTGCAGGGCAAAGGCGGGATCCTTGTACTGGGAGTCGATAAATTCCGGGGCCATGACCGCATCCCGCCGGAGCAGGTCTGTTCCCGTAATCTTGACCCGCACATCCGTTTTGGGTGTGGGCACTGAAAAACACCCCTCAAGATAAATCAGGCAGGTCCCCTCGTATCCTTTGAACCGGTCCCGGCACATGGCATCGGTATGGCTTAAAATCTCCATCGCCCTGGGGCTGCCATAGGTGAAAAAGACGATAGACCGGATGTCCGTGCCCTGTTTTTCAGCCTCCGCCACCAGGGCCTGCATGGCATGGGAAAGGCTTGTGCCTGTGGCCACCACATCCCCGATCACAATAGAGGCGGTCTTGGGCATATACACCTTGGTATATTCGCTTTCCACAATATGCCACTGCTCCGGTGAGTTATCGTCCCGGGCCCTTTGGGCGGAGATAAAAGAGCATCCGTGGCGGTTCCAGCCAAAGGCCTGCCCCAACGCCTCCCGTAACCCGAAGTTCAATCCCCCCCGCAGAATGTCGAAGACGATGGTCTCCCGCTCTTCCAGGCAGGTCAGGCCCGCCAGGGCAAGTTCCGAAAGAATCCTGCCGCAGGCGGTTTTAAGCCCTGTGGTGTATTCCAGACCCATGACCCGGGGGTCGTTTGAAATGGCCCGGGTTTCAGGGGTTGTGGCGATAATGGTGTCAATGATGTTGTCGCTGTCCATGCGGTAAAGGCCGCAGTTCTCTTTGACGGATATGGGTTCCAGCATCCTTTGCTCCAGCTGTGTTCAGGCCGGTCCGAGAAGGTTTGGAATCCTCCGGGACCCGGCTGTTTCGTGTTTCTCTTTTCCCCAATAGTAGTGGTGTGTATAGGGGGTGTTCCTATTCCAGAATGGCAGTTTTTATTCTGCCACAAAAACAAAGTCAAGAAAAGATGGAACAAGGACACAGGCGAGCGTCCTTTTACACCGTGTAAAAAATCCTGCCGCCCCGGCAACGGCAGTTTAACTAAATCGGTGTGAAAAGGGGCTAAAATAAAGGGAATCCGTCCGTAAGACCAATATGGTCCCTTTGCTGGTATGGTAATTGTATTTATCCGGTATTGCACAGGACAGCCCGCCAGGAGGGCTGTCCCCTTAAATGCAAAAGGAGGCCTAAAGTGGACCCCCATGATGCTGTCATTGTTTTTCCTCCCCCCATGGACCGGATGGCCCGGCTTTACCCGGCGCCCCATTTTTTATGCAGCTACCTTGCAGGCCAGGGGTTCCGTGCAAAAACCGTGGATTTGAACCTGGCCGCCTTCCTGGCGCTGGCCCGGCAGGAAGAGGCGACCCCCAAGCCGCGGGGCCGGTTCCCCATGGAAACGCCCAAGTCCTGTAGGGACCTGATGGACATGGCCCTGAAAGGGATCCGATATACCCGTTTGTACCGGCAACCATTCCAAGCCATGTTCGGCTGGCTGTACTATACCCGGGACCTGTCCTGCAGGGATATTCTGGACGAAGCAAGAAGGCCGGAAATGAAGCAGATGACCCACATGCTGGATCCTGCGATCCGCAGGGAGATCCTACCGGCCAAGGCCCCTGTGATCGGATTTTCCATCCCCTTTTCCCAGCAGCTTATTCCTGCGGTGGCCCTGGCCGCCCGGATCAAGGCCCTGACGGATAAGGTGCACATCTGTTTCGGGGGACCGGCCGTCACCCTGACCCCGGAACCGTGCTTAGAAGAGATGAGCCGTATCCTGCCTGTGGATTCCTTTGTCAGGTATGAAGGCGAGTATCCCCTGGCCGCACTTGTCCGGTCCTTGAAGCCAGGGCCGTATCCGGAAAAAGTCATCCCGCCATCTTCCCGGCTGCGCTATAACTTCAACCGCTTTGGGCAGGCCACCCTGGCACAGATGCCCAAAGGAGCCCCAATTCCCGTCCGCCAGGCTACCGGCTGCTATTGGAAGCGGTGCACCTTTTGCGATTACATCAACCTCCACCAAGACAAGACCTATATCCCCAGAACAGTTGACAAGGTCATTTCGGACATGCAGTATTACACCCAGGCCGGATTTTACAATTTCAGACTGCTCACCGAGGCCATTCCCCCGGATCATGCCATGGCCCTGGCAAAGGCGATTTTAAGGCAGTTGCCTAAAATCCACTGGCATGCCTTTATAAGGGTGGACAAAGGATTTACCTCCGGGATCTTCAAGGCCCTTAAGCAGAGCGGATTTTCCTTTACCGTGGGTATGGAATCGGTCAATGATCCGGTGCTGGCCCGTTTAAACAAGGGATATGACAGGAAAACCATAGCCGCCTTTGCTGAAAATTTAAAGGCGGCTAATTTCGGCGGGAATCACCTGAATGTCATGATCGGAATCCCGGGGGAGCGGTATGAGGAGGCCCTGGAGACCCTTGCATTCTGCACGGACTGTAAGGACTTGTTTTCCTTGTTCAAACCCTCCCGGTTTACCCTGACTGCCACCTCCTATATGGGGCGACATCCCGAAGAATTCGGGATCTGGATCCGCCCCCGGAAACGCCCCCACCACCCGGATCGGGCCGGCGGCCGTCTCTCCTCCCTGGCCTTTGACGATCCTTCGGGAATGGTTCCCGACCAGATCGCAGCCATTTTCAAGGCCTATGAAAAATTAAACCGATCCATTCACATGGACAACGAAGGCACGGATGAAAAAGGCGCCGCCTGACCCCGAAAAAGCGCATAAGGATTTCACCCGGCGGGCCGCTCCCCCCGGGTGAAATCCCATGGTTTCTCCCTTTATTTTTTGTTGCTTTGCCGCCAGATGCCCTGGGCCTCTGCCGCCTTGACAAGATCGTCTCTGAAGTCCGGATGGGCAAGGCTGATGACGGCCTCAGCCCGCTGCCAGGTGGGAAGGCCGTGCATGCGGACCATACCGTATTCAGTAACCAGATAGTCCACCATCTGTCTGGGGATGGTGGTAATGGACCCCGGTGCAAAGGTGGGCACGATACGGGATCGGATCTCTCCGCTCTTGTCCTTGAAGGTGGAGGCCAAACAGATAAAGCTTTTCCCGTTTTTAGACCATTGGGCGCCAAGGACAAAATCCCACATGCCGCCGTTGCCCGAAATCTGGGTAAAGCCGTTGCTTTCGGCATTGACCTGGGAGTACAGGTCCACCTGCAGGGCGTTATTGATGGAGACAAAATTATCGTGCTGGCTGATGATCCGGGGATCATTGGTATAGGTGACCGGGTAGGAGACAATGCCCGGGTTCATATGCATGTAATCATACATCCGCTGGGAACCGATGGCAAAGGTATAGGCCACGCGGTGCCGGTCAATCTCCTTTTTGGCCCCGTTCATCCGGCCGGCCTCGATCATGTCCACATAGGCGTCTACAAACATTTCCGTGTGTCCGCCCAGATTTTTAAGATCGCTTTCGGCGATCATCTTGCCAACGGCGCTGGGCATGCCGCCGATGCCCAACTGGATAACGCTGCCGTCATGGATCTGTTCCATGAGCAGACCTGCGATTTTTTTATCCGTTTCACTGGGATCGGCAGGAGGGGCGCCGAACGGGGCCTGCTCCGGCGGGGCCTCCACGATGAAATCCACGGCCGAGATATGGATGGCCTCTTCAGCACCGCCCAAACAGACGGGCATGTTCCGGTTGACCTCCACGATGACCTTTTTGCAGGCCTCCATCTTGGCAATGCCTTCCGAATTCTGAGGGCCTAGGTTAAACCAGCCTCTTTCATCCATGGGGCAGACCTGGATAATGCCCACATCCCTGGGTGGGGTGCCGCCGTTTCTGACCAGTTTGGGCAGAAGATGGTACAGCACGGGCATGTAGAACAGATTCTTGTTTTCCATGGCAAGAATACGGGTCAGTTTGCTGTACTGCAGATCGTTGTATGTGAAGGTATCCGGCCGGGTGGTGACCATGGGCACCGGCGGCAGGGTGACGGCACCGAAGACACAGACGTTTGAAAGCTCATCGGCCCGTGCCGCCAGGGCCTCGTCGCAAACCACCGGTTTTCCGTTGAAAAAACCATAATCCACATTGTCCCCGGACTTGACGATTTTAACCGCCTCTTCCGGAGTTTTCAGCTTTTCCTGATACTCTTTTTGAACATTTATCATGACAATACCGTTCCTTTCATTTCATCAGCAGTCCGTTAAAGAAAAAGGTTTCGATCAGTTCCGCGCGTTGTTCTATTGTCATTTCATTTTCTTGAAGATCCATGAGAAACCCGTTGATGACGCTTCTCAGGCACCTGAGAACGGTGCCGTTGGGAAAGGGGAAAAAAAGGCCTTTTTTCGTGCCGCTTGCAATCGCTTTTTCAACAGGGCTGGCACAGGCCCTGTACCGCCGGGCAAGGGGGGCACACAGGCCGCTTCCAAGATCCAGGCCGATACCGGCGGTGTCCCTTACGTACATGGCCATCTGTTTGGGATAGGCCTTGTAGACGGCTGCGGCCGCCAGGATATACCGCCGGATAACCTGCCGCTCGTCGCAGGCCTCGGCCAGGGCCGCCTCAACTTCCCTTTCAAAGGCCGCCACCACGATTTCCTGCATGGACTGATAGATCTCTTCCTTGCCCCCGGGAAAAATCCGGTAAAGGGTGCCCATACCAAAATCCACCGCCGTGGCGATCTCAGGCACCGTCACCCCCTTAAACCCTTTCTGGTAAAACAGGTCCACCGTGGCATGGAGGATCTCCATACGATGCCGCGCCAATTGCTTTTTTTTCCGGTATGCCCGTTTTTCGCCCATGCCGCTCTCCTTTTTCAAAATTGGAATAACCATTCCATTTTTGAATTATCATTCCGATATAGTGCCTTTTATTTAAAATGCCAAGTCCTGCGCTTAATTTTTTGCATGTCCACTAAAGAAAGAGGGAGAATTTAAAAAAAACACCGTTCAGTTAAATGCGAAAAAAGTCGAACCACAATTTTGTTGGCAGGCGTCCTTGAGTCGTTTGCAATTAAGTTGCCGCAGACCACAGCGTTGTGACTTTCAGCGACGAAGTCCTGAACCCAATGGTTTCGTCTGCTTTCACCGGTAAATTCACCCCGTATTTAAAATTTTTCTTTCGCTGGAACGACGTTTGCTATATCACTGTGCATAAGAGTGTCAATGTCCTTACCCATCACACAAATGATTAGGAGGAATACCATGAAAAAACTGGCCATCATCGTCCTTGTCACGGCAGCTTTAGGATTTTCCGTCGCACCGCCGGCCCATGCCTGGAGCGATTTTATCATTCACCTGGCCTCGAGTGCCTGCCAGGGCCGGAATAGCAATTTCAAAAACGGCTGTTACGCCTATATCGAGCCCCGTATCAACAAGGCCAGCAGCCCCTCTGAGGCCTTGAAGTGGTGTCAGGAAACCCGGTGCACCCCATGGTTTACCGGGCAGTCTGACAGAAAAAAACAATGCTACGAGGGATGCGACTATCTATATAAAATGGGCAAATAGCTCAAGCCTGCAGGGTTAACACTATCCACATGCAAAATCATACAGGAGGAACAATGAAAACAATCTCAGGGCTTATCATGGCGGCATTCCTGGTCATCACCTGCACCACCGTTGCGGTTTCGGCTGACACCCCGCCCCTAAAAAAGGCTGAAGCCATCCAAAAAGCAGGAGAAGAACTCAAGGCGGATATCCGCAAACTCATGACCCGGTTTCAGGGGGTAATAAGGGCCAATGCGCTCATCAAAGCTGCAGGGCTGTCCTACCAAAGTGCCCTGGTGGCCGATACGGCGAACACCTCTGCTTATACCACACCCAAGCAGCAGGCCCTCATGGCAGGCGTCTACACCTTTGATGCCACCTATGCCGCGCTTTTTTTAAAGAAAAAAGAGGTGGCGCAAGCCCTTAAAGCCCGAAGAGCCCTGGCAGACAACTTAGGGATCGGCATGGCCATGCCCCCCAAGATCAAGAAAATGGTGACCCAGCCTGAAACCATCAATAATTTCGAGACCTGTGCAGAAGCCTTTGATGAGCTTTTAAACCAATTGGTGGATGAGCAGCTGACCTCTGATGAGCGCATAATCACCCTGATGGACGGCATGTTTGGCGCGGTTACACAAGGCCTTTATGTGGTGTCTGAATCTATTGCCCAGGCAGGATACCCCAAAGCCATGATCGAATTGATGGATGAACAGCTTTCCCGGGTCAACTTCATGATCCTGCTGCTCAACGTCTTCCAGGGCCAGGAAACCTTTGAAACCGCCCTGGCGATGGAACCGCGCCTCAAGGTTCTGGAAAGCGTCAAAGGCCTGATGGAGGTTACGGGCGATGATACGAATAAAGCCAAGGGGGAAGCGCTTCCGTTCATGATGGGACAGGTCACCCAAAAAGAAGTGGATCAAATCCGGGAAATCGTCACGCCGCTGAGAGAAAAAATCCTGGCCGGAAACGCTTAAGACGCATTTTCCAAAGGGGAAAAAGAGGTTCGGATGGTCATTTCTGAGTTGGTTTTAAACGGTATTTTACACCTGTTTGCACTGGAGTCGGCCTGCCATGATTCGGCTGGCCGCACCCGTGCCCGTGAGGTGGTTCACGCCTATCTCACGGATTCTTTGGGAATCGTCAACCCGGAGCCCTACATCGGGCTTTTTGACGGATTTCTTGGCTTTTACGACGATGCCCCTGAAACCGAAGACCTCATTTCTCGAACCGGGCAAATTTGCAGCAGTCTTAAGGGCCACATTCCCAGGACAGAGCAATACACCGTGCTGCTCAGGTTCCTGGAGCTTGCAAGGACCCTGGAGGATGGTGAAAATACGACCCTTTTGCGCCTGAGCCATGCGGCAGGCCAGACCTTCGGCATAGAGGCCTTTGTCATATCCGACATGCTGGCATTCCTGCATCACCCGGATTCCCATGAAAGATTAACCGAACGGCTACTGGTGATCCGGCCGGAGGCGGCCCCCCAAGGCATCGCCTGCCGGTGGCTTTCCCGCCCCCATTTTGAAGGCGGTGCAACGGTACTTTACATTCAGGATATCGAGACCCTGTTTCTGACCCCCCACCCTGAAGCCCGAGTCTCGGTAAACGGCATCCCCCTTGCTCCGGAATCCGTCTGCCAGCTTCCTCCCGGCGGCATTTTAAGGGATTCGCGTTCAACGGCAGTCTACTACGCCGATATCGTTCAGGCGGTTTCACCGCAAGGGCCGGGAGATCCTGAGCTGGTCTTCACCGCCCGCAACGCTGACTTTCGCTTCCCGGGCTCCGACAACGGCCTCCACGATTTTTCCTTTACCGCCCGGGGCGGGGAGATGATCGGGGTGATGGGGGGCAGCGGCGTGGGCAAATCCACCCTGGTGAATATCCTGAACGGCACTATGGCCCCTAAGTCCGGCACCCTCACCATCAACGATCTTGATCTCTACCGGGAAAAAGAGGCCCTGGAAGGCGTGATCGGGTTCGTGCCCCAGGATGACCTGCTCTTTGACGAGCTGACCGTATATGAAAACCTTTTCTACAGCAGCAGGCTCTGTCTGGCCGACCAGACGCCGGAGGCCCTCTCCGGCCGGGTGGAGGGCATCCTAAATGAACTCAACCAGCTGGAGACAAAGGATTTAAAGGTTGGCTCCCCTTTAGAAAAGACCATCAGCGGGGGGCAGCGCAAACGACTGAACATTGCCCTGGAGCTCATCCGCGAGCCCAGCGTTCTTTTTGTGGACGAGCCCACGTCCGGCCTGTCCAGCGCCGACTCTTTGAACGTCATCAGCCTGCTCAAAGAGCAGAGCGCCAAAGGCCGACTGATCATCGTCATCATCCACCAGCCCTCGTCTGAGATCTTTAAAATGTTTGACCAGCTCTGGCTTCTGGACAAGGGGGGCCGGCCCATCTATACGGGCAACCCCATCGACGCGCTGGTCTACTTTCGCAATTCGGTCTGGCAGGCCGGTACCGAGGAGTGCCTCTGCCCCCGGTGCGGCAACGTCAACCCGGAGCAGCTCTTTGACATCATTGAGATGAAACAGCTGGATGAAAAAGGCTATGCCACGGCCGAACGACGATTTTCCCCGGAGGACTGGCATGCCCGCCACCTGGAAAAAAGGCAGGATCCGCCAAGGGAAGAAAGGGCCCTTCCCGCACCGGCCAAGGCTCTCAAGCGCCCCGGACTTTTGGGACAGTTCAGCGTTTTTTTCACCCGCAACCTTCTCACCCGGCTGGCCAACAAACAATATCTGTCCATCACCCTGCTCGAAGCTCCGATTCTGGCCTGGATCATCGCGGCCATCTGCCGGTATGAACCCAAGGCCGGATATCAATTTGCCGACAACCACAACATTCCCGTCTACTTTTTCATGAGTGTGATTGTATCCCTGTTCATGGGACTTTCCGTCAGTGCCGAAGAGATCATCCGGGACCGTAAAATTCTGAGCCGGGAACGGTTTTTATCTTTGAGCTGGTTCAGCTATATCAACGCAAAAGCCTTCTACCTATGCCTTGTCTCCGCCATCCAGACAGGTCTTTACGTCATCGTGGGAAACACCATGCTCGGGGTGCCGGATTTTGCCGTTTCCACCTGGCTTGTCCTGTTCTCCTGCTCGGTCTGTGCCAGCCTCATCGGGCTGACCATTTCCGCAAGCTTTAAAACGGTCGTCACCATTTACATTATGATCCCCCTGCTCCTGGTCCCCCAGATCATCCTGGGCGGTATGGTGGTGCCATTTGACGACCTTATAAAAAAAGAATCCCTCCACAACAGGGTGCCTGTGATCGGGAATCTGATGCCCTCCCGATGGGGCTTTGAAGCCATTGTTACGAAACAGTTCGGCAGCAATCCTTTCCAGCGCCCCTTTAACGACCTTGACCGGCAGATCAACCGGGCTGACTACCTGATGAACTACTATATACCGGAGTTAAAATCTCAGATCGATTTTCCCTTTCTGGCTGCGGAGGGCGCAGCAAGTCCCGCAGAAAAAATCCGGGCCCTGACCCTGCTGCAGCATGAGTTTGAAAGACTTGCTAAAAAAGGATCAATAGACGTCAGCTTCCCCAAAGAAGCCTTTAAGGTTGACGCATACACCCGCAAGACGGCTAAGCGATTAAAGCAGAGCCTTGCCCAATGGGCCCAAACCCTGCGCCGGGAAAGGAAAGATGCGGATAAGGCAAAATCCGGGCTGCGGGAAGCCCGGATTAAAGAAATGGGAGAATCGCAATTTTTTGCCCTGGAAAAACAGTTTTGTAACAAGAGCATTACCGACCTTGTCCGCAACCGTGACAACCTGGATGACTACCGGGTCACCGCTAACCGGATTGTAAGGCTTTCAGATCCCATCTTCACCCGGGATCTGGCTCCTTGGGGCGCAGCCCCTTTTATGGCAGGGGTCAAACGAATCGGCACCTTTCCGGTCTCGACATTTGCCTTCAATATCGGGGTATTATGGCTAATGGCATTTGCCTGCTACGCGGCATTGTACTGGAATGTACTGGCCCGGCTGCTGTCCCTTGCGCAGGTTTTATCCCGGGGATTCACCAGCGGCCGTAAAAAACCGGCATAGGCATTGTAAACACTTCTAACGCCCAAAAGGCCCGCTTACCTGCGCACCCTTGTCCAGCAGGTATCACGACCGCCCCTGGTCGTCGACTGGATCAAGCAGCCATCGTCCCGGTAAAGAAGGGTGTGAAACGGCATGCTGCCTGTCTGTATGGTATCAAAAGTCTCTTTCAGGCTGACCAGACAGCCGTCGATCTCCCCTGCCAGCCTTGAGTACAATTTGCCGCCGACGAACTTTTCTCCCAGTACTCGGTGGCCGTCCTGCCACAGGGAGATCCCGTTGTTGAACTGATTCCAGTTTCCCTGGATCTTAATGTCCGAACAAAGGGCTTGGGACGGGATCTTTTCCCATATCTGGGTACTGGCCTCGACCATTTGAGGAAAAGCTTTCAGGATTCCCGATGTGCGGGTGCCGCTGTCATACACGAAAATAATCCGGCTGCCTTCTACGTTAAAGCCGCCCTTCTTAACGACAAGAACACCCTTATTGAAAAATCGCTTTTCAAACCGGTATCCCTGCCCTTCATGCATCACCCGGACCTGGGTTTTCTCCCGTTTGATCAGCCAGGTGCCGGCCATGTCAACGCCTTGAACCTCCTGTGATGTCACAGGTCCGGGCAGACAGAGCAACAGGGCGGCAGCCAGAATGAAAATTTTATTCATGGGATGCAGGCCCCTATTGCCATTCGCACCGCCACCCGGCATAGTGAATCCCGGTGGAAATCTCAAGGGTATACTGTCCGGGCGGAAGGGAGAGGGAGGCTGCCATGCCCACAGCGGTCTCCGCGACCTTGCTGCCGTCAGACGAATAAGCCCTCACCGTATAGTGCTGTTTGCCCTGGTTGTAAGGATCCTTGAAGTTCAAGGTGGTGCCGCTGACAGTGGAAAGCTCCCATTTAC
This sequence comes from uncultured Desulfobacter sp., assembly GCA_963677255.2. GTDB lineage: Bacteria > Desulfobacterota > Desulfobacteria > Desulfobacterales > Desulfobacteraceae > Desulfobacter. Next base: position 269,025 of record CAXXER010000001.1, read on the forward strand.
TCGGGTCGCCCGGTTTCAGGGAGCCGTGGGCAAAGCCCCATTGGGCGGCCATGTTCCCGCTGATCTTTTTGGCTCCGTTGGCCTTAGGAATGACATTCCCTGAGGAGGGCGCGGCATCACCCGTGCATGCCTTGTAGCGTCTGCCTTTATAGGTCACCTCATCCTCTAACCGGGTGGCCTTGAGAACACTGCCGTACTTATCCGTCCTGACCATCAGATCTTTATTTTTCCGCTGCCAGGTCGTGGACCCGCCGCCGCCCCAGTGGATCGTCACCTGGCCGCCGGCACAGTCGTAGCGGAATCCCTTGCTGCGCTCCGTGTACTGGTGATCGGGCATAAAGATGCCGTGGATCCCGGGGGGCACAAAATTCCATAGTCCATAATAACTGCAGCAGCTTTGATCCGCATCGGAACGCTCCGGATCATCGGGTCCGTCGTTACCGCCCCAGCTGTTCTGGGTCCTACCGTTGCCGCCGGCCGCAGGCGGGGCACCGATACGGGTCCCCCAGACCCGGTTGCCAACCTGATTTTTGCCTTCCAGCCGGGTCCCGTCTTCCGTCAGCGTCAGGGTATCGATCCATCGTCCATTGTCCCAAGAAATTTTAAATGTCCTGCCGTTGTCAAGACATTCCCAATGGCTTCCTGCTCCCGGTATGGCACCATTGGGATCGAATTGCGCAGTCGAGCCGGTGAACCATTTCCACTGGCCCACAATGGCATTGCACCCGGCATCCGGACTTGCGGCGTAAGGAGATCCTGTCCCGCCGTAAGGAGAACTTCCGGTGGATGCGGGGGCCTGACCGCCCGGCGGAGAGAACCGCAGGCTTGTGACACAGGTATAGACCCTGTCCTGATATTTTGCGGACTGGCCAGCCACAAATACGCCGAATACGGCGAACCCGCCGCCGTTTCCATAGGCATAAAGGGCATATGCCCGCAAGGGAATGCCGTTGTATAAACCGGTGTATTCCCTGAGCACGGCAGGCTGTCCGTCAGCCGTTATATCTTTTGAAGAGATCCTGTTTTGAAGATAGGCGGTATCCCTCTGCCGCATGGCCTGTTCCATGCCGTCGGCAATGGCCTGGGCGCTGATGTTGTTCCCCCGGGCGGCATAAACTTCTATGAAGGCATCCCCGGCAGGCGACATGACCTGCTTTTTCAGGTCGCGGCCAAGGCCCTCTGTTTTATTGGTCCAGTCCGTTGGGGTCTGGACCCAGAAATCGTATTCCTCTGCAGATGGAAAAGCACAGGGCAGGTAACCCCACAGCACGACAAGAGTCAGCACCACCGTTACGATTCGCCGGGATTGGTTTTGGCACCCGCGTTCATTACCCATTACCGTCTCCTTTGCGCCTTGAACTCCAACAAAAAAGATATCGCCCCCAAAGTTGCCGTGCGAAACGTCTGGCCTTGAACCGCGGCTTGTAAAAGGTGGATGATCCAGTATTGCCCTTTGGGTGGCGCCGTCAAACCTAAGGTGCCCTCACACCGGCAACAGGGTGGACCTCCATTAAATTTTACGTTAGGACAAAGACGAGCCCTTTCATCACAAACACTTTAGGGGCGACCCCTAACCTGTCGTATGGATTCTCACCGGCCGTGGGATCATTCAATCTTAAAAGAGACTTTTAACTTGGTGCGGTAGCCGATGATTCTGTTGTCCTCCAGTCGCATATCCATTTTTGTGACTTCAGCAACGCGCATGTCGCGCACAGAGTTATCCACTGTGGCGATCGCGGCTCGAGCGGCATCTTCCCATGATTTTTCGGAGAACCCGACAACTTCAATTATTTTGTAAACGCTATTATCCATCACAACCTCCTTTTAAGTTTATGATTAATCTCAAAAGAGCTTGTTCTATTTTTGGCGCCGAAAACAAAGAAGCATTTGGTTTATCATATCGATATTATTTTAATTTGTATACTTGTTTTATTATTTTTTATCTGGTAATAATTATAAGATGTGTTGATATTTCAATTGGTTACATAATATACCCCATCGCCCCCTGACAGGATGTATTAATGCAAAAAAACATACGATTTTGTCGATTCACGCCCCTTGTCACTAACAAAATTGTAACACATTGCCTCCGGCAATTTCAGAACCGATCTTGTCATCATCCCGGTAACATGGTAAAAACGGCAAATTTAAATTTCATACTTTTCTGGTGTGATTTTTGCTTTTACAAACACAACGCATTTGCGCCTGCCTTAAGGCCAAAGGCACTAACTTTATACCCAAATGAAGGAAAAAGAATGAAACGTTTACTCATCATCGCAAGTGTCCTGCTGCTGTTTGCCGCCCAGGCCGTGGCTGCAGACAAGATCAAAGTGGCCGGAATCTACACCCAGCCCATCCAGCAAAAATGGGATGCCTGCCTGCACAAGGCCCTGCAAAAGGCGGCCGATGCCGGCAGCATCGAGTATGTCTATTCCGAAAAGGTGTCCAACACCGATTATATCCGGGTGCTTCGGGAATACTCCGAAAAGGGAGTGGATCTTGTGGTCGGTGAAGCCTTCGGTATCTCCAGGGATGTGCGAAAGGTGGCCAAGGACTATCCTAATGTGGCCTATCTGATGGGCGACACCTTCGGTCCTGCCGAGCCCAACCTCTCCGTCTTTGACAACTATATCCACGAGCCCTGCTATCTGATGGGTATGATCGCGGCCAAACTGACCAAATCCAACAAAATCGGCATGGTCGGCGGCTATCCCATCGGCGAGGTCAACCGCCTTTTCCACGCCTTTATGGCCGGGGCAAAATCCGTCAACCCCGATGTCCAGTTCAAAGTCTCCTTTATCGGATCCTGGTATGATCCGCCCAAGGCCAAAGAATTTGCCTACGCCCAGGTGGAAGCCGGTGTGGATATCCTCTATGCCGAACGCGCCGGTGTTGTGGATGCGGCCAGGGAAAAAGGAATCCTGGCCTTTGGAAACGTCAATGACATGAACAAGGAGGAAAACGGACAGGATGTGGTCGTGGCCTCCGCCCTCTGGCACATGGATTCCGCCGTGAACCACGCCATCAATCTGGTAAAATCCGGTGCTTTCAAGGCCGAGGACTACAAGGAATGGACCATGATGGGTAAAGGCGGGGCAAGCCTGTCCTCATACTATGAGTTCGAGGACAAGATTCCTGCCGACATCAAGGCAAAGGTTGAGGAGGCCGCCAAGGCCATCAAGGCAGGGACCCTCACCGTCAAGATTAATGATGACGAGCCCAAGTCCACCTTCTAAAGGACTTGACCGTAAAATATAAGGATTGCGCAGGCCCGTCCCAGGGCCTGCTTTAATCCGTAAGCATTTTCCATGACAACACCCGTACTCAGACTTTCCAACATTACCAAAACCTTCGGCAGTATCCGGGCCAACGAAGATGTGAGCCTGGATCTGTACCCCGGGGAAATCGTAGCCTTGCTCGGGGAAAACGGGGCGGGCAAGACCACGCTCATGTCCATCCTCTTCGGCCACTATCTGGCAGATCATGGCCAGATTGAAGTCCTGGGTACCCCCCTGCACCAGGGATCCCCCCGGGCCGCCCTCACCGCCGGGGTGGGCATGGTCCACCAGCACTTCACCCTGGCCGGAAACATGACCGTTCTGGACAATATTATCCTGGGCACCGAACCGTTGTGGCGGCTTGCGACCCGGCGGAAAAAAGCCCGGCAGAAACTGACCCGTCTGATGGACCGCTTCGGCCTGAAGGTAGATCCCAACGCCCGGGTCCGGGATCTGAGTGTCGGGGAGCAGCAGCGGGCGGAAATTCTCAAGGTCCTGTACCGGGACGCCCGGATCCTCATTCTGGACGAGCCCACCGCCGTGCTCACCCCCCAGGAGGCCGACCGTCTTTTCGCCACCTTGAACCAGCTGGTCAAAGAGGGCCTGAGCATCATCTTCATCACCCACAAGATGCGTGAGGTCATGGCGGTCAGCCACCGCTGCGTGGTGCTGCGCCAGGGCCGGGTGGTGCATGAAACAAAGACCTGCGATACAAGCCCTGAAAGTCTTGCCCGGCACATGGTGGGCCAGGAGGTGGAACGCAAGGCCCGGCAGCGGCTGATCCCGGGAAATGAGGTTCTGTCCCTTAAAGAGATCAGCATTGCGGGAAAAGACGGGAAAACCGGTCTGACCGGATTGAATTTGGATCTTAAGGCCTGTGAAATCCTCGGTATTGCAGGGGTTTCGGGCAATGGCCAGTCCCAGCTGGCGGATATCATCTGCGGCATTGCCGCCCCGGACAAAGGCCAGGTCTTTCTGCGGTCCAAGAAGGCGGCCGCGGCAAGTCCCAAAGCCATGGTAAAAGCCGGACTCGGCCGGGTTCCTGACGACCGCACCGGTACCGGTCTTATCGACGAGATGACCGTTATGGAAAACATGGCCAGTGAAACCTACCGGGATACGCCCTTTTCAAAAAGAGGCCTTTTGAACTTCAAGGCCATGGCAAAGGAAACCGAAAACAGGGTGGCGGAATTCGACGTCCGCTGCCCCGGCATCCATACCGTGGTCCGCAACCTGTCCGGCGGCAACATGCAAAAACTCATCCTGGCCCGGGAGCTGTCCGGCAACCCGTCCATCATCCTGGCCAACCAGCCCACCTGGGGCCTGGACGTAGGGGCCACCGCCTATGTCCATGACCGCCTTATGGAGGCAGCCCAGAAAGGGGCCGGAGTTATCGTCATATCAGAAGATCTCGACGAACTCTTCCTTGTGGCGGACCGCATCCAGGTTATGAGCCAGGGTCGGCTGTCCCCTGCCATGGACGTTGACGAGGTGGACCGGGAGGCCTTGGGGCTGATCATGGCCGGACACGGCAGTGCCGAGCCCCTGCCGCAGGAGGAAAAAACCCATGCGCATTGAACCCCGGCAGACCCAGTCGGTCACCCGGCTCATCCTGGCCCTGGGGCTCGCCGTTGCCGTGGCCCTTTCGGTTTGTTCCCTACTGATTCTCTGGAGCGGGGCCTCTCCGGTTCAAGGCTGGCTGCTCATGGTGCAGGGAGCCCTGGGATCCAAATTCGCCCTGTCCGAAACGCTTACACGGGCCACGCCTCTGATCTTCACGGGCCTTGCCGCAGCCGTGGCCTTTAGGGCCAAGCTCTGGAACATCGGCGGAGAGGGACAGTTCTACATCGGGGCCTGCATGGCGATCCTGCTCGGCACGAATACAGGACTGCCCTCCTGGGCCGTTATCCCCTATTTATTTCTGGCAGGGGCACTTGCCGGCGGCCTGTTCCTGCTCATCCCCACCCTTTTGAAAACCTATATGAACGTGGATGAAGTGGTCACCACCCTTTTATTGAACTTCGTGGTTCTGCTCTTTGTCAACTGGCTGGTCTTCGGGCCCTGGAAAGATCCCATGTCCATGGGATGGCCCCAGTCCGAACCGGTTGTGGATGCCGCCACCCTGCCCGTTCTTTTGGCCAAAACCCGCCTGCACCTGGGCTTTGTTTTAGGCATCGGTGCCGCAGTTCTGGTCTGGCTGTTCATGGACCGCACCGTCTGGGGCTTTGAAATCCGGGCCGTGGGGGCCAATCCTTCCGCCAGCCGGTTTGCCGGCATGCCCGTTAACGCCACCATTGTCCGCACCGCCCTGATCTCCGGAGGCCTGGCCGCCATGGCCGGGGTCAGTGAACTTCTGGGCGTCAAAGGCTATCTGACCACGGATCTGTCCCCGGGTTTTGGCTACACCGGCATCGTCGTCGCCATGCTGGCAGCCCTGCATCCTTTAGGGGTGGTACTCTCGGCTCTGTTCGTGGCCATGATATACATCGGGGCGGACTCCATGAGCCGGGCCATCAACATCTCCAATTACATCGCAGACGTGACCACGGCGGTATCCCTGCTCTCGGTTCTGGCCGCCCTGTTTTTCACCAAGTACCGGATCAGGCGATAGCCGGGAGGTAAGACAAAAAAAATGGAACTGCTGCAATTTTTCATTGAAACCGGTTTCTGGGTCGCCATGGTGAGGATGGCCACACCGCTGATCTTCGGCACCTTGGGGGAGCTGATCTGTGAACGGGCCGGGGTGCTGAACTTAGGTATTGAAGGCATCATGGCAGCCGGCTGCATGGGCGGCTGGATGTGGGTCTATCTTGGGGGGACCCTTTGGGGGGGCATTGTCTTTGCCGCCTTTATCGGCATCGCCTTCGGCCTGATCCACTCCCTTTTCACCGTATTTTTAGGGCTATCCCAGCACGTCTCAGGCTTAGGCCTGACCATGCTGGGCTCCAGTCTGTCCGCCTTTGTTTTCAGAATGCTCTTGCCCAAGGCCACAACGCCGCCAAAAATCGTACCCTTCGCTCCTCTGGATATCCCGGGCCTAAGCCATATCCCCTTTATCGGAGAGGTTCTTTTTTCCCAGACAGCCCTAACGCTTTTAGCCGTGGCTCTGGTCATCATCGTGGCCTATATCCTGTTTAAAACCCCCCTGGGCCTGGCCCTTTGCATGGTGGGGGAAAACCCCATGGCCGTGGAGGCCCAAGGGTTGAGCGTCTTCGGTCTCAGGACGGCGGCTGTCTGCGCCGGTTCTGCCATGATGGCTGTAGGCGGGGCGTTTTTAACCCTTTCCGCCTTTGACGCTTACTACATCGGCATGGTCAACGGCCGGGGCTGGATCTGTATCGCCCTGGTGGTATTTTCCTCCTGGAAGCCGTACAAAGCCTTGCTCGGCTGCCTGCTTTTCGCCGCCTTTGACGCGGTTCAGATGCGGGTCCAGCAGCAGGCCGGCATGGCCATCCCCTATCAGTTCTACCTGGCCCTGCCCTACCTTTTTTCCATCATCGCCCTGATTGTCATGTCCAGGAAGGCGGCCTATCCCAAGGCCCTGCTCATTCCCTTCAGGAAAGGCGAGCGGTAGAATGCTGGATCTGCTGGTGAAAAATGCCCGGCTCCCCGGGCAGAAGGCACTTACGGATATCGGGTGCAACGGCGGTAAAATCGTTGAGGTCGGCCCCGGCCTTCACCCCCCCGCCGCCGAAACCATCGACGCCAAAGGGTATCTTGTCACCCCGCCCTTTGTGGACAGCCACATTCACCTGGACACCTGCCTGACCGCAGGCAATCCCCGGATGAACCAGAGCGGCACCCTTTTGGAAGGCATCCAGATCTGGAAAGACCTGGCCCCCACCCTCACCCCTGCGGACATCGCCGCCCGGGCAAAAAAACTGCTCACCTGGGCCATAGCCCAGGGCAATCTTGCCGTACGATCCCATGTGGACACCTCGAACGACTCTCTTATGGCCGCGGAGGTTCTTCTGGACCTTAAAAAAAAGATGGCCCCGCTTCTCGATCTTCAACTGGTCGCCTTTCCCCAGCAGGGAATCTTCAGAAATCCGAAGGGCCTTGAAAACCTGAAACGGGCCCTGGATATGGGCCTGGACCTCGTCGGCGGCATCCCCCATTTTGAGCCCACAACGGATCTTGGCCGGCAGTCTGTGGAAATCCTCTGCGAACTGGCCCAAACCCGCGGCCTTATGATGGATCTTCACTGCGACGAGTCCGACGACCCCGCCTCCCGCCACGTGGAGACCCTGGCCTGGGAGACCCGCCGCACGGGGATGGCCGGCCGTGTGGCCGCCTCTCATCTGACCTCCATGCACGCCATGGACAATTACTATGTCTCCAAGCTCATCCCCCTGATCTCTGCCGCCAATCTGGCCTGCATCAGCAACCCCCTGGTCAACATGCATCTTCAGGGCCGCCACGACGCTTATCCCAAGCGCCGGGGCCTTATGCGGGTGCCCGAACTTTTGCAAGCCGGCATCAACGTGTCCCTGGGACACGACGATGTCATGGACCCCTGGTATCCTTTGGGCTCACACGATATGCTGGATGTTGCCCACATGGGCGCCCACGCCCTGCACATGACCGGCACGGAACAGATTAACTCCCTGTTTGATGCAGTCACCCTAAATGGAGCGAAAACCTTGAATCTTGAGGGGTACGGCCTTGAAAAGGGCTGCCATGCCGACATGGTAATCCTCCAGGCAAGCTCCCGGATCGAGGCCATCCGCCTGAGACCGGCACGGCTTTTTGTCATCCGGCGGGGAACGATCATCAGCCGGATGGCTGAAGCCCATGCCAAGGTGGATCTGGGCGGAGAAAAGGTAGAGATAAATTTTAGCCTCTGAACCCAAGGCCCCTTATCCCTCCATTTTTTTCTGTCCGTAGGTCGCAAATTTTTCCAGCACAACGTCCATCTCCTCATCCGGAAGAATCACCGGAGTCCCGATGCTTTTGGTCTGGTAGTAGATCCGGGCCACAAACTCGATCTCTTCTGCTGCGGCAAAGGCGGTATCCATCGTCCTGCCGACGGTCACAAGGCCGTGATTGGCCATCAAAAGGGCGTTGTACTCTCCGATGTGGTTTGCCACGAGCTGCGCCAGTTCCGGCGTACCAAAGGTGGCGTAGGGCGCGATGGGCACTTTTTTCCCGGCAAAGCCCACCAGATAATGAACTGCCGGGATTTCCCATCCCAGGCAGGCCATGGTCACGGCGTAGGGGGAATGGGTATGGACAACGGCCGTGATCTCTTCGCGCTGCCGGTACAGGGCCAGGTGAAACCCAAGCTCGCTTGAGGGCTTGCACGTGCCGTCCACGATGTTCCCTTCCATATCGGTCAGGACCACATCTTCAGGAGAAAGGGCGGCATACTCAATCCCGCTGGGGCTGACCGCAACCTTGCCCGAATCCCTGTCAATCATACTCAGGTTCCCGCCGGTGCCAGTGGTCAGGCCCGAGGCCACCATTTTATTACCGAACCGAACGATGGTTTTTCTTATGTTTTCAAGTTCCATATCCGCTCCCTGTCAAAAGGATGCGCCATCCTTTTTGGATTGTTTTCTTTAAGAGACTTAAGCATTCTGGGCAAGTCTGAACAGGTTCGGGCAAAAAGTCAATTGGAATACCGCTTCAAAGCGCTTAATCCCGAAGGGCGGGGTAAAACAAAGAAGGAAGAGCCCCCTCCCCGGGTTTGGGAAGTCCGGGGAAGGGGGGGCGAACGGTTTAAACGGCCCAGTCCAGGCCCAGTTCCCGGAGCCGTCCGGGTTCCGGGTTGCCGGTGTTTGGATTCCAGCCCAGGTGCTCGTAGTACATGGCCTTCATTTCAGGCCAGGCGGCGCTGTCCACCGCGCGGCCTTCTGCCGGGCCGTCGGGCAGGGGCTCGAACAGGCGGGCCGGCAGGGTGTCGTCCTTGGCTGTGAAGCCCTGCCTGGCGTTGATCTGGCGCAGCATGGTGATCCTGCGCTCTCCCACCTTCATCAGCTCGAACATGGAGGTCTCCCAGCCCGTTGCCGCGGCGATCAGGTCCTCAACATCCCGGTAGGCATAGAGGCTGCCGCAGCCCCAGGGGAACATGCACAGGCAAAGGGTATCCAGGAGGCTGTAGAAATACTGGGAGTAGACGGTCATTCTCACCTTGTTCAGATCGGCGCAGGAGGGTTCTCCCCCGCCCAGAATCCCGATGCTCCGGGCGAAATCCGCTTCGGAGGAGAGCAGCCAGTCATGCTCGTTGGACATGTGATCCGCGCCGATGGGGCAGACCGCATACATCAGGGCGAGACTGGGCTTGACCTGGGCCATGTGAACCGCCGGCACCTTGTTTTTAACGTGGATGGCAAAGGGGGCGGTGGCTTCTCCCAGCTGTTCAACCGCAGGGACCGGGCCGTCAGCCAGGGTGTCGCCGATGCCCTCCCGGGCTGAGATCTTTTCAATCAGTTTGAACAGGCCTTCGGGCCTGCCGAATCCGTAATCCCCACCTCCGCAGTCCTTTGGAGTGAGAACGCCCTTTTCAAGGCATTCGAAAAGATAGGCGGCCATGCCGCCGGTGGAGATGGTGTCCAGGCCTAAGTTGTTGCACATCTCGTTGGCCTTGCATACGGCAACAGGATCGGTGATATCAAGGTTGGAGCCCAAAAGTCCTAAGGTTTCGAACTCAGGGCCGCCCAAACGGTCGGTCACTGGCCAGGGGCTGTCTGCCTTAACCTTTTTACGGCAGGAGATGACGCAGCCAAAGCAGGTGGTGGCCCCGGCGGCAAGCTGATCCTCATAGGTTCCCCCGTGCAGTTTGAGATAATCTTCATGCCAGGATCTGGAAAAGTTGTGGGTGGCCAGATTCCCCCCTTCGGCCTGGGGGCCCACGACACCGGGGGTGCCCAGTTTTTTTAGTGTCTCCGGAAAACCGGAACCGGGAAGGCGCTGGGAGGCCAGTTTGGCAAGGGATTTCAGTTTGTCAGGATGGCAGAACCCAACGGATCCCGATTTGCCCCGGACCACTAAGGCTCGAAGGTTCTTGGAACCGAACACCGCCCCCATGCCGCCACGGCCGGCAGCATCGTTGAAATCCCCCATGAGGCAGGCGAACCGGACCTTGTTCTCCCCGGCCGGGCCGCATTGGAGAATGGAGATATTTTTCGCGCCATGGGCCGCCGTAATGGCGTCATGGGCCTCTAATACCGTTTTTCCCCAAAGCCCTGTGCCGTCCTCAATGCTGACAGTGTCCCCGTCCACCAGAAGATAGCAGGGCTTTTCTGCCTTTCCTTTAATCACAACGGCATCATATCCGGCCCGCTTGATCATGGGGCCGATGCTTCCCCCAAGCTGGGAGTCGCCGGCCCCTGAGGTCTCAGGAGAAATGGCCGTGATGCAGCACCGGCTGACCCCTGTGACCGCCGCCCCCGTGGTGACGCCAGGGGCAATGGTGATGATGTTGGATGCATCAAAGGCATCGATCTTTCCTGAAAGCTCCTTGAGCAGGAAATAACACCCGAATGCCGTACCGCCCATATAGGTTCTGTAAAAGCGTTCCGGCATCTGCTGTTTTTCAACGCTGCCGGAAGAAAGATCCACCCGCAGCAGCGTTCCTGTGTACCCCCGTGAGGAGGTGTTCCCCATAGTCATACGCTGTTCCTCAAATATAAAAAGTTATTAACCCCATGTGCCTTGGCAAACACATTTGACCGCATATATAAAAAGCAGGAACACCTTCGCATCCCTGCTTTATTTTCAACCCTTTTTTTTGCTCCTTTTTACAGCACTTCTTTGTACAGGGCCATAAAATCGTCCCTGGTGCAGGGTTTGGGATTGGTGGCATGGCAGCCGTCCAAAAAGGCCTTGTCTGCCAGCTCTTCCAAATCCGTTTCCTTGACGCCCACTTCAGACAGGGTGGCCGGAATCCCGATACGCTTGTTCAGATCCGCCACAGCGGCGATAGCGGCATCCGCCGCCTCTTGTGTGGTCATCTCAAAGGTGTTGATGCCGAAAGCAGCAGCGACCCTTGCATACTCCTCCAGGCAAACCTCCTTGTTGAACTTCATCACCGGCACGATGCAGATGGCATTGGCCAGACCGTGGGGGACGTGGGAGACGGCGGACAGGGAATGGGACAGGGAGTGGGCGGCCCCAAGGTCTTTTTGAAAGGCCACAGCCCCCATCATAGCGGCCACCTGCATGAAGCCGCGGGCCTCCACATTCTTGGGGTCCTTCACACAGACTTCCAGGTATTTGGCGCAGTATTCGATTCCTCTCAGGGCGATGGCATCGCACATGGGATGAAAATCTTTCACGCACAGGGCCTCCACGCAGTGGACAAAGGCGTCCATGCCGGTACCGGCGGTGAGGCCTGCGGGAAGTCCTGTGGTAAGCTCCGGATCCAGCAGGGCAATGGCCGGCCTGAGCAGGGGGTTGCATACCAGGTATTTTCTGTTGTCGGCCTCAGATGTGATAACCGAACAGGCACCCACCTCGGAGCCGGTGCCGGCAGTCGTGGGTATGGCGATGCAGGGGGGCAGCGGCCCTTTGATATTCTGGTTGCCGCCGGTGGCGATGCTGTAGTCCGCCACTTTGCCGCCATGGGCGACCAGGACCTGGATCACCTTGGCCGCATCCAGAGCGGAACCGCCGCCCAGGCCGATGACGCCGTCGCAGCCCTCATCCTCAAATACGGCAACGGCCTTTTCAACGTCTGATTCCAGGGGATTAGGATTGATGCCGGAGTAAACCGCATAGGGGATGGAGGCGGCCTTGAGCACCTCTTCCACCCGGGGGAAGACATCGGTTTTAAGCATGCCCGGATCGGTGACCACCAAAGGTTTCCCAAAGCCTGCATCCTGGATGTACTCGGGCAGGTTGTCGATGGCGCCGGCCCCGAATTTAATCACATTGGGGAAGGAAAATTGTGCGATACCCATTATATTCTGTTCCTATTCAAATCAAAGGTAATGGTAAACCTGCAGAACAAAGCCATGCAGGGGCCTTAAATAATTTCAAAGTAGCGGTTCATCTCCCAGTCCGTGATGGACCGGGCAAATTCCCTGGACTCCCAGAGACGGGTGGCGGCGTAATGATCCACAAAAGCATCGCCGAACAGCTCGCGGGCAGGCTTTGAAGCCTTGAGCCTTACGGCCGCGTCCGCCAGGGTGGCGGGGAATTTTCGTTTCTTGGGAAGCCGTTTATCATAGGCATTGCCCTGAACCGGCTCTCCCGGTTCGATTTTGTTTTCAATGCCCCAAAGACCCGACCCCAGGGCCGCAGCCCCGGCAATATAGGGATTGATGTCGGCTGCAGTCACCCTATACTCCACCCGCTGGCTCTTTTCGGAGCCGGGAATGGCCCGGATGGAACAGGTCCTGTTATCAATGCCCCAGCAGGCATCGGTGGGGGCCCAGAATCCCGGAATCAGCCGGGAAAAGCTGTTGATGGTGGGAGAGGCCATGCACAAAAGTTCGGGCATCAGGGCCTGCTGGCCGCCGATAAACCAGCGCATGGTGTCGGACATGGTGTGGGGTTTGGTGGGATCATAAAAGGCGGCGCTGCCGTCAAGGTTCTTCAGGGACATGTGCAGATGACCGGACTGCCCCGGAAAATCCTGCGACCATTTGGCCATGAAGGTGGCCAGCCAGTTCCACTTTTTGGCCAGGACTTTGGTGTAGGTTTTAAACAGCGCACCCTGGTCTGCGGCCTTGACCACATCATTATAATAGATTGCCGCCTCGATAACCCCGGGACCGGTCTCGGTGTGAAGCCCCTCAATGGGAAAATCCATGACCTTGCACAGGTCCAGAAGCTCTTCATAGAACTCATGGTATTCGGAGTTTCTGAGCATGGAGTAGCCGAAAAATCCCGGAGACAGGTTGGTCAGGTTCTTGTAGCCCTTTTCCCGGATGGTGTCTGCGGTTTCGTTGAACATGAAAAATTCGAACTCACAGGCCATGCTGGCGGAAAAGCCCATATCCTCAGCCTTTTTGGCCATCCGTTTCAAGGTGCCCCGGGGACAGATCGCCTCGTACTTGTCCCCGAATTCCCCGATGAACAGCAGGGTATTTTTTTCCAGGGGCAGTTCCCGGCAGGAGTCAGCCACGATATTGACCTGGGCGTCGGAGTAGCCCGAATGCCATCCGGTGATAGTGACATCCTGGCCCTCGTAAAGCTGGTCATTGGAATCCCAGCCCACAATCACGTCGCAGAACTGAAAACCGTGTTCCAGCACATCCATAAATTTGGAGGCCTTCATGTATTTGCCCCGGAAAATACCGTCAATATCAAAAATGCCCACCTTGACATAGTCGATGTTCCGTTCTTTAATCAGATCCTGGGCCTCTTTGACCCCTTTAACATTCAATGTTTTCATTACTCCCCTGTGATTTTATATACAAATTACGAGTCAATACCGTCATATTGATCATTTTTTTGGCTTCAGGTCAACCTAAGTCAGTAAAAACCGTTATTTAATTATTGGAATAGTTATTGACTGTTCGGTCATCGATTGATACTATTTGGGCATGACTACAAAAGATAACCTTCCAAAAGACAATACGGTTATCGCCGATGCAGATATTGCGATCATCGGCGGTGGGGTGGTGGGCTGTGCCGCTGCCAGGAAAATGACCCTTGAAGGCGCCTCTGTGGTGCTGCTGGAAAAGGCCCCGGATATTCTTGACGGTGCCAGCAAGGGCAACAGCGCCATTCTTCACACAGGTTTTGACGCTCCGCCCGATACCCTGGAACAGGCCTGCGTGGCAGAAGGCTATAGGGAATACAAAAAAATCCGCAGGGATCTGAACCTTCCCATCGTGGAAACCGGCGCCCTTCTGGCCGCCTGGACCCCCGAAGAGGAGGCCAAGTTTCAGGCCATCATCCAGAAAGCGGAAAAAAACGGGGTCATGGACTTATCTCTGCTCACCCGGGATCAGGTCCTGTCAAAGGAGCCCTACTTGGCCTCAAAGGTGCGCTGCGCCATCCATGTGCCCGGTGAATCCATCATTGATCCCTGGTCCGCGCCCCTGGCCTACCTGACCCAGGCGGTGACCAACGGGGCCCGGGCCATTTTCAACGCCGGTGTCACCGGCGGCGCCTTTGACGGGGAAGCCTGGGCCCTTAACACCCCAAAAGGCCAGGTCCGGGCCCGGTACGTCGTCAACTGCGCAGGTCTTTACGGAGACATCGTCAACCAAAATGTCCTTGGAGAGTCCGACTTCACCATCAAGCCCCGCAAGGGACAGTTTGTGGTTTTTGACAAATCCGCAGCAAAGCTTTTAAACGGTATCATCCTGCCCGTCCCCACGGAACGGACCAAGGGGATCGTTATCTTCCCCACCATTTTCGGCAACCTTGTGGTCGGCCCCACGGCCGAGGAACAGGAGAGCCGGGACCGGGCGGATGTGAACCGGGATATCCTGATTTCCCTTAAAGACCAGGCCATTCAAAAGATCCCCGATCTTGCCGGCATCCCGGTAACCGCCACCTACGCAGGCATCCGGCCGGCAACAGAGCAGAACCCCTACCGGGTCAGCCAGGATCCGGCCCGGCACTGGATCACCCTCGGAGGCATCCGGTCCACCGGCCTGACCTCCGCCCTGGGACTGGCCAACCATCTTGCAACGCTCTTTTCAGACATGGGCCTTTGCCCTGCACCCATAGAGACGCCGGCCTGGCCCAAGGTTCCCAATCTTGCAGAGAGCGAGCCCAGGGATCATGCCACCCCCGGATACGGCCAGATGGTCTGCCATTGCGAACTTGTGACCGAACGGGAAATTTTAGCGGCCATGAACAGCCCGGTTCCCGCCGGCAGCATGGACGGGCTCAAGCGGCGCACCCGGGCCACCATGGGCCGCTGCCAGGGATTTTACTGTTCCTGCGGCCTGGCCAAACTTACCCAAGGGAAATTTGACACCCCGCTGGCAGTAGGAGGAACCGATGATTAATTCAAGCGCACCTGAACCCTTTGATGTCATCGTTATCGGTGCCGGCCCCTCAGGCCTTGCCGCGGCCATAGCGCTTAAGAAAAAGGGGATCAAAAAAGTCCTGGTCCTGGACCGGGAGGCTGAAGCCGGGGGGATCCCCCGCCACTGCGGCCACATCTCCTTTGGGATGATCGAATACTTAAAGCCCATGACAGGACCGGACTATGCCTGGCATCTGGCCCGGACGGCTGCGAAAAACAAGGTGACCCTTTCCCTGAAAACCTCGGTTACCGAACTGAGGCCCGGAGGCGTTGTGTCAGCCATCACCCCGTGCGGCCCCAAGATATTTAAAGGCACCCGGGTCATCCTGGCCACCGGCGCCAGGGAAACCCCCAGGTCCGCCCGCCTTGTTTCCGGCGGCCGGATGATGGGTATTTCTACCACAGGCGCCCTGCAGTCCATGGTGTACCTCAATAATCAGATCCCTTTCAGGCGACCGGTGATTGTGGGCAGTGAAATGGTCAGCCTTTCCGCGCTTTTGACCTGCAAAAAGGCAGGGATTTCGCCTGTGGCCGTGCTGGAGCAGGAGCCCTCCCCTCAAGTCCCCTGGCCCCTGGGATTCGCCCCCCGGTTTTTTAAAGTGCCGCTGCATAAAAATGCCCAAGTAACGGATATTTCAGGCAAGCCCCGGGTCAGCCAGGTTGAATTCACTGATAAAAAAGGGCGCAAAAAGATCCTGGATTGCGACGGCATCCTCTTTACAGGACTGTTTACTCCGGAGTCCACCCTGGTCCGATCCGGCCACCTGCGGCTGGATCCGAATACCGGCAGCCCTGAAACCGATCTGTTGGGAAGGTGCTCGGATCCCTGCTATTTTGCCGTCGGCAATGTTCTGCCGCCGTTAAACATGGCCATGAACTGCTGGAGGGCCGGTAGAAAGCTTGCCGGAATTCTTGTCCGGGATATGGCGGAAACACAAAGATAATAACGGGTTGATCGCCGGGATCAGCTGATTTCACAAATGAAACAACCCATCCCCCAAATTTTTTATCAACATCCGGGAAGGAGGCAGCATGGCCGTACTTGCCATTGACCAGGGCACCACAAGCACCAGGGCCATAAGGGTGGACGATTCGGGAAAAAAACAAATGATCCGGGTGGAATCCCACCGGCAGTTTTATCCCCGGTCAGGATGGGTAGAGCACGACCCCGAAGAATTAATCAAAAACATCCGCCTTTGCATTGACCACAGCCCGGATATCACAGCCATCGGTATCGATAACCAGGGGGAAAGCTGCCTGGCCTGGGACGCAGAAACAGGGCAGGCCATAAGTCCGGTCATTGTCTGGCAGGATGACCGGACCCGGGCGCAAATCGAGGCCCTCAAATCACGGGGCATGGAGCCCACAATCCTGGAACGCGCAGGTCTGCCTCTGGACTCTTACTTCAGTGCTGCCAAATTGGGATGGATTATGGAAAATATCCCCGAAGCCGGACGGCTCCACAAGCAGGGACGGCTGCGCATGGGCACCACCGACGCCTTTTTCCTGGACCGGCTGACCGGCCGGTTTGCAACCGATATCTCAACGGCTTCCAGAACCTCGCTGATGAACCTTGCAAAAGGCACCTGGGACAAGATCCTGTGCAAGTTGTTCAACGTCCCCATGGATGCCCTACCCGAGATCCTGCCTACCACCGCAGACTTCGGGAATATTTCCTCCAATGGCAGATTGATCCCGGTTACAGCCAGCGTGGTGGACCAGCAGGCCGCTTTGTTCGGCCACGGCGCACGGAACCCCGGGGATGCCAAAATCACCTTCGGTACCGGGGCCTTTGCCCTGGTGGTCACAGGAACAACCCCGTTTCAGTCCCCGGACAAGGGGCTTTTGCCCACGGCCGCCTGGAAGCTTGGGGAAAGTGACACTGTATACGCCCTGGACGGCGGCGTTTTTTCAGCCGGGTCCGCCGTGAACTGGGCCAAATCCCTGGGCCTTTTTTCCTCCTTTGACCAGATCAACGCCTTTGACGCCCCTGCCGCCATCACAAGGGACATCGTCTTTGTCCCTGCCCTGGCCGGCCTGGGCTGTCCCCATTGGGACAGGACCGCCGCAGGAATGTGGCTTGGACTCTCTTTGGATACCGGGCCCCTTGACATGATGCAGGCCCTGCTGGAAGGCATCGTCTTCCGGACCGCCGAGGTGATCCGGGAAATGGACCGGATCATTCCGGTTTCAGATACCGTATCCGTGGACGGCGGCCTGACCGCCAATCCTTATTTCTGTCAGTTTCTCTCCGATGTGCTCCAACGAAACGTCAGCGTCCCCTCCTTTACCGAACTTACGGTGCTGGGCACCGCATCCCTTGCCGCAGGACCTGACCGTGGCAAAGGCACATCCCCGGATGATCGGGCGATTTACCGCTCCAATTCCGACTTCAGCGACGGCCTGGAACGGTTTTCAAAGGCCGTTGCAAAAGTCCGCCAGTGGCGGTCTTGCTGACCCCCTATTCGGATCAACCCGGCACGGGCGAAAAAAGGGTTTGACTACTTAGTCAACTTTGATTACTGTTAGGTCTAAGATTTCCAATTGGTCAATACCTACTTTTCAGGTATGGTTGGAACATTCCTTAACCTAAAGTTTAGCATTTTCGGAAATCTGCAATGACGCCAAAAGACAGACAGGCAAAAATCGCCAATATCATCCGCCAGCAGAACCGGGCCACGGTGAACGAGTTGTCGGATCTGCTTGATATTTCGAAGGAAACCATCCGCAGGGACCTGACCGCCCTGACCAAGGCCGGCGTGGTTCAAAAGTTTCACGGCGGCGCCTTTCTGCCGGGAGCCATGGGAGAAGGGCCGTTTCGCCAGCGCATGGGGGAAAATGTCTTTGCAAAGGCCCGGATCGCGGCCAAAGCAGGACAAATCGTCTCCCCAGGGGAAACCCTGTTCATTGACACAGGTTCAACCTCCGTATACTTTGCCGAAAAACTTGCGGAAATATCCAATCTGACCCTCATCACCAACTCTGCGGAAATCGCAAGAACCCTGAGCCTTTCGGACAATCAATCCCACATTTTCCTTTTGGGCGGAGAGTACAACGGGGGAAACCTGCAGACCGTGGGCAACCTTGTGATCTCACAGATCCAGTTCTTCCGGGCCCACCATGCCATTCTTACCGTAGGAGCCATTGACGCTTTAACCGGCGTCATGGACTTTTCCATTGAAGAGGCACAGATCGCCCAGGCCATGATCAAGCAGGCCGAATCCGTGACCGTTATTGTGGACAGTTCAAAATTCCAGAAAATTGCCTCTTTTAAAGTCTGCGGCCTGGACAGTATTACAAACTTGATTTGCGATCAGACCCCGCCACCGAAATTAAAGGCCGCTCTTTTGGACGCCAATGTTAATGTAATCAACGCCAATACCTAATATTTTTTGGCTTTCCCTCACTTTTTCCCCGCCAGACCTAAATTTTTACCAAAATTTCATTACTCACATTTTTTCACCCTATTTCAAAAATAGGAATTTTATCTTTTTTTAAGTTGACTGAACGGTCATGGTATGCCACAAATAGCGAATGATTGCTCAGAAAAACTTTAAAAATGGTCAGACTACAAATTTGTCGGTTCTTTTGCCGACACCATTGTCCACCCTGACAAACCGATCCTGGGCACCTGCCCGGATTGTCCCATCAAGGAGGGTTTCCCTTTCATGCCCAAGTTCATAGTTAATTATGTGAAGGTTATTGACGCTGTGTCCCGATTTATCGGAAGGTTTGTCATGTACACGATCTTCGTAATGGTTGGCGTCCTGATTTTAGGCGCTGTCACCCGGAACATCCTGAACATGCCCCTGGCCTGGACTGTTGAAATGGCCCAGTTCATTATCACCGGCTATTATATTGTAGGCGGTGCCTACTCTATGCAGTTAGGGGATCATGTCCGCATGGACCTGATCTACGATAGGTTTTCCAGTAAAAATAAAGCCAGGATTGATGTGGCGACCAATATTTTTCTGGTGATTTACCTGGTTACCCTGCTCATCGGCTCCATCTCCAGCACCATGTACGCCATTGAATACGGGGAACGAAAGTTCTCTCAGTGGAACCCCTCCATGATCCCCATCAAGGTGATCATGGTCTTCGGTATCGCCCTGATGCTCCTTCAGTCCATTTCCACCTTCTTTAAAGATCTTGCCAAAGCCAGAGGAATCTCCATTTCATGAGTTATGAAGCCATTGCAATAACAATGTCCCTTGGGATGCTGGTCATGCTGTTAACCGGCCAGCGTATCTTTGCCGCCATCGGGTTTGTCTCAGCCATATCGGCCCTGTTCCTGTATGGAAACGGTGCCATTGAGCTGCCGTTCAATGCGGCCTTTAAACTGTTTAACTGGTACCCCATGCTCACCCTGCCCATGTTCATCTATATGGGGTATATCCTAAGCGAGTCCGGTATTGCCGATGACCTTTACGGCATGTTCCATGTCTGGTTCGGGCGGCTTCGGGGCGGACTTGCCATCGGCACCATAGGGCTGATGGTCGTCATCTCGGCCATGAACGGTCTTTCCGTTGCCGGTATGGCCATCGGCGCCACCATTGCCCTGCCCGAAATGCTGCGGCGGGACTATGACAAGGTCATGATCACAGGCGTAGTCCAGGCCGGCAGTTCCTTAGGCATCCTGGTGCCGCCGTCCGTGGTTCTGGTGCTTTACGGCATGATCGCCCGCCAGCCCGTAGGCAAGCTGTGGCTGGCCGGTGCCATTCCCGGATTTCTCATGGCCGGCATGTTTGTCATTTATATTGTCATCCGCTGCAAACTCCAGCCCGAACTTGCCCCCACCGTGAGCAAGGAAGAACTGGACATGCCCTTCAGTGAAAAGCTCAAATATCTCCGGGCCGGCATCGTCCCCTTTCTGATCTTCTTTTTCATGACCGGTCTTTTTCTCATGGGTATTACAAGCCTTGTGGAAAGTTCCGCAGTCGGTGCGACGGCAGCGACCATTGCAGCACTTGCCAAACGCCGCCTGACCAAGCAAGTCATGGAAGAGTCCATCAAAAAGACCCTTGGCATCACCTGTATGTTCATGTGGATCATCCTGGCCGCCCTGTGCTTTGGCGCCGTTTTTGACGGGCTTGGGGCCGTGCGGGCCATTGAGACCCTGTTTATCACCCAGTGGGAGCTGACCCCCTGGCAGATCCTGATCATGATGCAGCTCTCCTATATCGTTATGGGCATGTTTCTGGATGATACGGCCATGCTGGTCATCGTGGCTCCCCTTTACGTTCCCCTGGTGAAAACCTTAGGGTTCAACCCCATCTGGTACGGGGTCCTTTATACGATCACCTGCCAGATTGCCTATATGACCCCGCCCTTCGGCTATAACCTGTTTCTCATGCGGGCCATGGCCCCCAAGGAAATCACCCTTACCGATATTTACAAGTCCATTGTTCCCTTTGTCCTGGTTATGGTCGCAGCCCTGGTGCTGATCATGGTTTTCCCGGACATCGCCCTGTGGCTGCCCACATATGTATACTCAAGATAGACGTTTAACATAACCACCCCAGAACCGTCGTCTAAACCCAAAGGAGAGAAGAAATGACAGAAGAGAAAAAAGAAAGCGTCAAAACTGACCGCAGATCCTTTATTAAAAAGGCCGGCGTCGCTGCTGCCGGTGCTGCTGCGGCTGTGACCACCTTTGGAAAAGCCCCCTATGCCTTTTCCAAATCCAACCCCATTAAATGGCGGCTCCAGACTTACTCCGGCGCCCCCCTGGGTGCCCATGTCATCAAGCCCCAGATCGAGGCATTCAACCGCGCCGCCCACGGCGAGATGGAAATCGAACTCTACTATGCCGACCAGCTGGTTGCCACCAACGAACTCTTCCGTGCCATGCAGAACGGCACCATTGACGCAGTCCAGAGTGACGACGCCACCATGGCGTCTCCTGTGGACATCTCCGTATTCGGCGGATACTTCCCCTTCTCCACCCGCTACAGCCTGGACCTGCCCGTTCTGTTCAAATACTACGGCCTGGACCAGATCTGGAAAGAAGCCTATGACGAGGTTAAAAACGTTGAATGGCTCAGCGCCGGTGCCTGGGATCCCCTTCACATCTTCACCAAAGATCCCATCCGCAGCCTGGCCGACATGAAGGGCAAAAGGGTTTTCGGCGTTCCCACCGCCGGCCGCTTCCTGTCCCGTTACGGCCTTGTGCCCGTCACCCTGCCCTGGGATGACATCGAAGTCGCCATCCAGACCGGCGAGCTTGACGGCGTGGCCTGGTGCGGATTTACCGAAGCCTACGAAGTGGGCTGGGCTGACGTCTGCAACTACGCCCTGCTCAACAACGTGACCGGCGCCTGGTGCGGCTCCTACTTTGCCAACTCCAACAGCTGGGCCAAAGTACCCGACCATCTCAAAGAACTGTTCAAACTGTCCATTGACAGCTCCCACTACTACCGTCAGATCTGGTACTGGGGCGGTGAAGCCAAACTCCGCGTGGAAGGCAAGAAAATGGAACTGACCACCATCCCGGCAGAAGAGTGGGATACCGTGGTCAAAGATGCCGAGGAATTCTGGGAAGAAATCGCCTCCATCAGCCCCCGTGCTGCCAAGGTCGTCAATATCTTCAAAGAATACTCAAAAGTAATGCACAAAGCCGGCGTTCCCTACCGGTACAGTTAAACCGAACACATCCCTGCCCTTCCTCCCGGAGGGGCAGGGATACCCCACCGCTCTCCGTTGCCCCGCCGGTTTCCCGACAAATTCCACCCGATTCATCAGCCAAAAGAATGATCCGGCCGATACCCACGGCAAGACCCTCAGGTTATACGACTCTTATTTTAATCTCAAAAAATCACCATCGATTATCATGAGCTTTACACCATTTCTTGTTACTGAACGATGAGAACTTAAATCGTCAGATACAACATAAGACATGCCCGGAGTTAAAATTGAACGTGTTCCATCTTCTTGCTCATTCGTCACTTCACCCTCAAGGCAATGAACGATATGACCTTTTTGACACCAATGACCCGCCACATAACCATCTGAATATTCAACAATTCTTATCCTAAGACCATCAAATTCAAGGGTTTGCCAATAAGCAATACCGGTTTCTCCTTTATGTTCAGTCTTTGGTATTTTGGACCAATCTATAGTCTGAAATGGGATGTTTTTATCATTCATTGATTTTATTACTCTCAAAAAGGGTCATTCGTATAACCGTTTAAGCTAACCTGCCGGCCAAGGCCGCCTGGGGTCTGTTCAGCATTTCCGAAAAACCGGCTCGGTATTTCCGGTCAGGTTCAACGCCTTGTCCTGTGATGAGTTGTTATAACACAACCTGCTTTTTATAGTAGCTCTCATCATCATAATCTTTTTTGTCATATTTTCTAACGACCATCTAAGGCTCTTTGACGATGTCTGGCCTATTTTTTTTCCATTTTCCAGACCCCGTCCCATTCCTCCCTGGACTGGTGGTCTGCAAGATAGAGGCACCTGTCTACAAATATCTTTGACAAAGCATCATCGGGATTCAGTTCCAGGGCCCGGTAAAAGCATTTAACGGCAGAAGACCAGTCGCCCTTTGAATAATGTGTCCGGCCCTCCTTGAAGTGGCCGGCCACCTCCATGAGGTTGGGGAAGGTCTCATCGGTATGGTAGTCCAGAACCTCATAGATTCGCACCGGCTTTGACTTGCCCTTTACGATGACATCGTCAACATCCCTTATCCTGTAGGTTCCCTTGAGGCCGGCACAGGTGGTTTCAGAGATGAGGATTCTTGTGCCGTACTGCTTGCAGGCCGACTCCAGCCGGGCCGCAAGGTTGACACCGTCCCCCACCATGGTAAAGTCCATGCGCTTGGGGGAGCCGATGTTTCCCGAAACCACCATGTCCGTATTCACGCCGATGCCGATATTCAGGGGGAGTTTCCCGGCCGCAGTTCTTGCCTGATTCCATTGGTTCAACTCCCGGATCATGGAGATGGCCGCACGCACCCCGCTGTCCTCGTCATTGTCTCCCGGGATGGGGATGCCGAATCCGGCCATCAGGGCGTCCCCGATAAATTTATCCAGCATCCCCCCTTCCCTGCCGATGCAGTCCACCATGATGGTAAAATACTCGTTGAGCAGGCTTACCGTGCCCTGGGCCCCAAGCTCTTCGGTCAGGGTGGTAAAACTCCGGATATCGGAAAAAAGTACCGTGGCCCTGAGGCTCCGGCCCCCCAGAATATCCTGGTTACGATCCGAGAGCAGGCGATCTGCGAGTTCCGGGTCCATGTACCTGGACATGGTGGACTTCATCCGTTTCTCATTGGAGATGTCCTCAATGATGATCATGCTGCCCATGTGGGTCCCTTTGCCGGACATCAGAGGCATGCAGGTGATATTTGCCGATATTTTGCCATCGTCAAACAGGAGTTCAGCGTCCATGGTCATGCTGGACTTCTGCTCCCTGTCCACATCCGAGATCCGGTCCAGTATCCAGGTATTGGCCCCGGAAAAGAACTCGGCTGCCGGCTGCTTGATGATCCGGTCTTCATCCACCTTTAGGATACGCAGGCCCGCCTTGTTGCAGGTGATAATTTTCCCGGCCTCGTCCAGGGTGATTACGCCGTTGGACATGCTCTGGAGGATGCTCTCGTTGTAATTTTTCATATTCTGGACATCGTTGAACAGGCTGGCGTTTTCAAGGGCAATGGAGATCTGGGCGGTAAAGGCGTTGAGACGGGCCTCATCATCCCTGGTAAAGGCGCCGCCCTTCCGGTTCAGCACCTGGGTCACACCGATGGTCTTCCCGTTCTTGTTGATCACGGGCACGCACAGGATGGACCGGGTAAAAAATCCGGTCTGCCGGTCAAAGGAAGGGTTAAATCTTAAATCCGCATAGGCATAAGGGATATTAACGGTTTCACCGGTTGTGAACACCGAGCCTGCAATACCCAGATGATTGGGGAAACGGATCTGGGTAGCCTCAATGCCCTCTCCCACCTCTGACCAGAGTTCCCCGGTCTTTTCATCGTTGAGAAAAAGGGTGGACTGCTCGGCATGGAGCATGCGGGTGGCCTCCCCCATCACCTTGCGCAGCACAACGGTCAGATCGATTTCCGAAGTGATGTCCGCCACCATATCCAGAAACCCCAGCTCCTCCTCCCGGGATCTTTTCATCCTCTCAAGGGCCTGGGCATTCTGAAGGGATAAGGCGGCCTGAAGGCTGATGGCCTCCAGCTTGGATTTGTCCTTTTCACTATAGGTGCCGTTCCGGCGGTTCAAGGCCTGGACTACGCCGATCACTTTTCCCTTTGCCGTCCTTATGGGCACGCAAAGGATGGATCTTGTGACAAAACCGGTCTGGGCGTCAATCTCCTTATTGAACCTCGAATCGCTGTATGCGTCCTGGATGACGATCCCCTCGCCTGAGGTGAACACCGCCCCTGCGATCCCCTTGGTATTGAGAAGGCGGATGCGTTGCTTCAAATTTCCCATGGCCGCCAGTGCGTATAATTCCCGGCTTTCCTCGTCATTTAGAAAAATAGTGCACCGCTCCGAGTCCAGCTCCCCGGCTGTAATCTCCATAAGACGTTCCAGGATCTCGTCAAGACTCCCCAGCGCCGCCATTTCCTGTGATATGGACAAAAGCATGTCCGCCCGGATCAGGCGCTGAAACTCCTCGTCGCCGATATCAGCCCACTTGTTTTGTTCACCGTCCATGTTCCATCCTATCTTGATACCGTCTTTTCAAGTTCCATCCGCAGGGCCTGGATCATCTCCCGTAACTGGCGAATTTCATCCCGGCTGGCCAAAGCCGCCTTGTGCAGGTTATCCCTGTGTTCTGCCGCCTGCCGCTCCATCGCCTCTCTTAACGCCACCACAGTGGCCTTGAGTTCAGCCACCTCCAAGTCCCTCTGGCGGACAGCATCAGCCACGGCATCGGCCCGGGACAATTCGATCTCTTCAAGCTTTTCCCTCATGGAAATCACCGTCTCCTTAAGATGGCGATTTTCCTGATCCAGTTCCCGAATGGTCTTATCCGATGTTCCCATATCACGCTCTGCCCTATCTTTTTCCCGCGATCCTGTTAATTCGTTTGGATGCCCCACTGACCGGGGGCCTAATGACTTCGTCAGGGTGGAACGCACCACCTGGTGAAGGTATTCATATTGCCATATTTATACGGAAACTGAAAGGAAATCAGATCTCGGTGAAGGATTATATGCGCCGCAGCCCTGGTGCTGATTATGAGTTTCCCGGGCATCGCCCTGTGGCTGCCCACATATGTATACTCAAGATAGGCGCTTAACATAAAAAGAACCGGCGTCTAAACCCAAAGGAGAATAGACATGACAGAGCCACGGAACAGGGCCCGGCCCCTCCCACCGAGGTTGAATTAAGTGATCCATTAACAAGCCGCACCATGAAATTGATTTGCGTTGCAATAAACACTTTTGCGCCGGCGATGAATCTGAAGAAACCAGTGACTAGCTACTGGCATCCCTTTTCATAGATGTTTACTCTTGCAATTCCGGGCTCGCTAAGGATAATCTCCAAATATCTTAATTCTCGTTTTTGTGCCAACCGGTTTGAATTGGTTGGATAACATTCAAGTTTTCAGGTTATCCAGTTAAAAACTGGATAATAAGCGGATATACAGAACCACACATCATATTGTTATAAGCAATGACTTGAAATGCAACCTTCAGAATGGATAGGATATTTTTTAGGGTTTTTCACCGTGTTTTGCCTATTGGCAATTCCTTTGGCTATAGTTGTTTATTTTTACAATCGCTGGAGAAATTGGCGAGATCCTACAAGAGAAATGAGGGTCTCGAATAGAAAAAAAACAAAATTAGGTCAGTCCATTAGAGCAAGTGCTGGTATCTTGATGATAGTTTTGGGAGGCCTTTTATTTATATGGCCCATTTACCGGTTGGTGATATTGGAGGATAATCCTTATGAAATGACTCTTCCAGGAATTCTATCTTTGCTATATGAATTAAGAGGTTACTATGCGCTACCGTTAACCTTATTTGGTATGGGGTATTTTTATCTTCGAAAGAAAAAACATCCATGATAAGTTCTGTCAAGGGAAAAATGAAGATTTCCCTTCACTTCTTGAGACTCTCTCAAGAAGCGCTTTCGTTTCTCGTTACCGATTCTAATGATCCTTTGTTTAACTCGTTGTTGCCAAAAGGATATGATCCTTTGACCAGACATCCATTTGCTGGAATCCGAATTCATTTCCGAAGATTAAGTTTGGGGAACCTGCCGGTCTTGAAACACACCGCAGATGTATCACGGCTTCACCGATCACATAGTCCTCAAAAAGCAAGAAACAGCAGGTAGATCAAAAATCGATAATGCTATAATACCGCCAGAGAAATTGATCAAGCGGCTTTGTTCGATTCTATTAGTTGGAAGCTCTGTTTGCTTCTTTCAACGGACAGCATATAAGAAACCAATTTTCTGGCAACTGCAAGAGTAGCGCGATTTCTATTCCCTCTGCTCGCTTCTCTTTCATATATCTCGGCTAACCGAGGATTATAGCGTGGCGCCAATTTCGCTGCCTCAATTAGCGTTGATTGTATATGCTTGTTTCGTTTTTTGGACAACGGACTTCGAAATGATTTACCGGCCGATTCTTTCTGAGCTGAGCACAAACCGCAATAGCTCACGGCCTTGCGTATGGAACTAAAACGCTCCGGCTCTCCAATTTCCAGGACCCAGGTCAGCGCTGTTATTTCGCCCACTCCTTGAATTGTCATCAATCTTTCCACACGATCTCGGATCAGATGGTTACTCTTCAGTGTACGAACAAGCATTTTCTGTATGGAATTAAGAGTAACAAGCTGCTCTCTGCTTAATTGCAGTAAATTGATTGCCGACTTCGGGACATAATCAATCGTCTCCAGCAATGATGAAAAATAACGGGAACCGTGTAATTTGCTTTTCGTGTATTCGGAACCACATTCCATTAAGATTCCGGAAATTTTATTTTTTACTCTGGTTGAAGTCTTGATGATATGTGTCCTGTACCGTAGCAATCTCCTTAATTCTCTCAATTCGGTTGGTGCCATATAGCATTCTGGCAAAAGGTCCACACGGAGAAGATCACATATTTTCTCCGCATCGGATATATCATTTTTTTTCTTGGCTGCGGTAATTGCTTTCAGCATTTCAGGATGAGCTACTTTGATGGTAGATGCGTGGGGTCTGAGAAAATCATAGATCCATCCGGTAAACATAGTCGCCTCCATCGCTACCGTCCATGGATCAGGAAGTCCGTTTATCCATTCACTTAAAGCGGACCGCGTTGCCGGTATTAAGCCATTGACCCGTATAGAGCCATCTACCGTTTTAATGCAGAAAGCAATGACTTTCTTATGGATATCCAAACCAATGTAGTGCATAATTTCCATCATAGGCCTCCTTGTGGTAACGATTCTGGATGACTAAGGTCATTCCAGCAGTTGTTCATAACAGCCATCGTGCCGCTTGGAGGTCTCTTTGTAAAGAAGACTCATTTACTCCACTTCAGTCTCAATAACTGTTATTATATCCACGCCAACTCGGAGGGTAAGGCAATGCTGGGAAGCAACCTGAGCGCCGTGGCTGGTGACGAGAGCATGGGGGCAGTGCATATCGCACTGCCTTCATCTCATCCCATGCTCTTGCCCCTAATGCGTTAAATCCCGGGGGATTGGGGGCTGGCCCCCATTACAAATCGGGTATACTTCCTTGTCATAACAACTTATACATTTAAACATACCGGACCGCAGTTCTCGGCGGCCAGCGCAGCGAGCTTAGATCCTCTTGGGGAGGGGAGCAGCCGCAGAAGGCTGGAGCCTGCCCCGGGCCTCTCCTATGTCCTTGGGTAAATACAATTTGTCACAGCCATAGCACAGGTAACATTTCCATACTGAAGCCCTGCCCCGTTCATTCCCTCATTGTAATTGACATCCCCATGGGTTCACACTAAATTGTCCCCATCAACACTCTAAACGATTCAAAGGAGCGGTCATGTTCCGATTCAAAGGCTTTGGAATTCTTCCGATCATACTTGCCTCTTATTTTCTTTTCCCCGGCTGCAAGGCAGAGCAGCAGACAGAAGCCCCAAAGGCACGGCCCGTGCCCCAGGTGGTGGTGATGGAAGTGCAGACCCGGGAACTGATCCTGACCACGGAACTGCCGGGCAGAACGTCGGCCTTCCGCGTGGCCGAGATCCGTCCCCAGGTCAGCGGTCTTTTGATGGAACGCCGCTTCACCGAAGGGACAACCGTAACAAAGGGGCAGCTTCTCTACAGTATTGATCCGGCGCCCTTTGAAGCGGCCCGGGACAATGCCCGGGCCAGTCTTACCGCCATGAGGCGGGCCGTTGACCGTTCCCGGTCCGCCCTGAAGGCGGCGGTGGCGGACATGAAACGCCAGGACGCCACCCTGGAACTTGCCCGGACGAATCTGACGCGGTACCAGACCCTTTTTGCCAAGGATGCCGTATCCGCCCTTCAGCGGGATCAGGCCGTGACCGATGCAAAGGCAGCCGAGGAGGCATTCCAGGCGGCCAGTGCCCAGGTGGAAAGCGCCCGGACCGCCGTGGCCGAGGCTGAAGCCTCCGTTCAGCAGGCCGGGGCGGCCCTGAAAACCACCGAGATCAACCTCTCCTATACCAAGATTACCGCTCCGATATCCGGGCGTATCGGCAGGTCCGCCGTGACGGAAGGCGCCATTGTCACAGCCTACCAGGCCCAGGCCCTGGCCACGATCCAGCAGACCGATCCCATGTTTGTGGATGTGCCCCAGTCCACCACTGAGGTGCTCAGGCTGAGAAGGCGTATGGAGCAGGGGCGGTTGAGCGGGGGCAACAAGGCCCGCAACGCCGTCCGCCTTATCCTGGAAGACGGCACGGATTACTCACAGCAGGGCACCCTTGAATTCCAGGACATCACCGTGGATCCCTCCACAGGTTCCGTCATACTCCGGGCGGTATTCCCGAATCCTGCCCGCATGCTGATGCCCGGCATGTTTGTCCGCGCCGTTATCCGGGAGGGGGTGAAAGAGAACGCTATTCTCATTCCCCAGCAGGCCGTGGCAAGGGACCCCAAGGGGACGCCGCTGGTCATGATTCTGGGGCAGGATGGCAAAGTGGTCCAAAAGGCCATCTCCATTGACCGGGCCATTGAAGATCAATGGCTGATCTCCGGGGGCCTGGCCCCGGGGGAGCGGCTCATTGTCGAGGGGCTGCAGAAGGTGAGGCCGGGGGCTCAGGCCAAGGCGGTTTCAGCTGATCCGGCCGGTCAACCGCCCGCCCCGAATAAAACCGCCGGGGAGACAGACTGATGCTTTCAAAATTCTTCCTGGACCGGCCCGTATTCGCCTGGGTCATCGCCATTGTCATCATGGTGGCTGGCGGCCTTGCCATCTACAACCTGCCCATTGCCCAGTATCCGCCCATTGCCCCGCCCTCCATCGCCATTGACGCCTATTATCCGGGGGCTTCGGCCGAAACTGTGGAGAACAGCGTGACCCAGCTTATCGAGCAGAAGATGACCGGCTTTGACGACATGCTCTACCTGTCCGCCACATCAGACTCCTCCGGGGCATCCCGGGTGGAGCTGACCTTTGCGCCGGGCACCGATCCCGATCTGGCCTGGGCCAAGGTCCAGAACAAGCTCCAGCTGGCCATGGCCAGCCTGCCCGAAGGGGTCCAGCGTCAAGGGGTCAGCGTCAACAAGTCCACCCGCAACTATCTCATGCTGGTCAGTCTTATTTCAGAAGACGGCGCCATGAACGGAACCGATCTGCGGGACTATGCCAAATCCACCCTGGAAAAGGTTCTGGCAAGGGTCCCAGGCGTCGGTGAAGTGAACACCTTCGGCACACAATACGCCATGCGGATCTGGCTCAATCCTGACCAGCTGACAAAATACCGGCTGACCATTGCCGATGTTATCACAGCGCTGAGGGGATACAACGTGGAGGTCTCCGCCGGCCAGTTCGGCGGCGCCCCTGCTGTGGAAGGCCAGCGCCTCAACGCCTCCATTGTCGTCCAGAACCTTTTGAAGACGCCGGATGAATTTGCCGCAATCCCCCTGCGTATCAACCCCGACGGGTCCATTGTCCGTATCAGTGATGTGGGGCGGACCGAGCTTGGCACCGAGCAATACGATGTCACGGCCCATTATAACGGGATGCCCACCGGGGCCCTGGCCATCCGGCAGGCCGCCGGCGCCAATGCCCTGGAAACCGCAGACGCCGTCCGGGCAAAGCTTGAGGAGATGAGCCATTTTTTTCCCCAGGGGGTAAAGGTGGTCTATCCCTACGACACCACCCCCTTTGTGCGGGTGGCCATCGAAGAGGTATTCAAGACCCTGTTTGAGGCCATTGTCCTGGTCTTTTTAGTCATGTATCTGTTCATGGGAAACCTTCGGGCCACCCTCATCCCCACCATTGCCGTTCCCGTGGTCATCCTCGGAACCTTCGGCGTCCTGGGGCTGTTCGGATTTTCCATCAACATGCTCACCATGTTTGCCATGGTGCTGGCCATCGGCCTTCTGGTGGACGATGCCATCGTTGTCGTGGAAAACGTGGAGCGGATCATGACCGAGGAGGGCCTTCCCCCCAGGGAGGCCACGGCCAAATCCATGACCGAAATCACCCCGGCCCTCATCGGCATCGGCCTTGTATTGTCCGCGGTGTTCGGCCCCATGGCCTTTTTCCCGGGCTCCACCGGGGTCATCTACCGGCAGTTCTCCGTGACGATTATCGCCGCCATGATGCTTTCGGTGGTGGTGGCCCTGATCCTGACGCCGGTGCTCACAGCCTCCCTGCTCAAGCCCCTGCCCGCCGGTCATGAGCCTGCGGACAACGCCGTCTTTTTTATGCGCCCCTTTTTCAGGTGGTTTGACAGATCCTTCTACCGCCTCCGGGATATGTACGTGGGCATTGTCCGCCACTCCCTGGCCAAAAGGCTGCGCTACGGGATCGTATTTCTCGCCATTGTCGGCGCCATGGGGTATCTGTTCCAGAAGATGCCCACAGCCTATCTGCCCAATGAGGACCAGGGCACCCTGTACGTCCAGGCCATCCTGCCGGCCAACTCCACCCTGGAGCAGACAAAGGGGGTGCTCAACCGGGTCCGGGACTATCTGCTGAAAGATGAAAAAGAGGCCATAAAATCCGTGCTTACCATTGCAGGCTTCAGTTTCTCCGGCCGGGGGCAGAACGTTGGCCTGGCCTTTGTCCGGCTCAAGGACTGGGGGCAGCGCCAGCGACCGGGCCTCACGGTCAACGATGTGGCGGGAAGGGCCATGGGGGCCTTTGCACAGTTCAGGGATGCCATGGTCTTTGCCTTTGCCCCGCCGGCGGTATCGGGGCTGGGCCAGGCCAACGGCTTTGACTTCATGCTTCTGGACCGGGGCGGCATCGGCCATGGGGATCTGATGAAGGCTCGAAACCAGCTTTTAGGCATTGCCGCACAGGATGCAAGGCTCACCCGGGTCCGGCCCAACGGCCTGGGGGATGTCCCCGAGTACCGCATCAATGTGGACTGGGAAAAGGCCGGCACCCTGGGGGTGCCCATCTCCTCCATCAACGCCACCCTGTCCGCCGCTTTCGGATCTGCCTACGTCAACGACTTCATCCAGTCCGGACGGGTCAAGCGCGTCTTTGTCCAGGCCGACGCTCCGTACCGCCGCCTGCCAAAGGATTTAAAAAAAATATACGTTCGCAACACCCAGGGAAAAATGGTGCCGTTTTCCGCCTTTGCCACGGGACACTGGACCTCGGGCTCTCCCAAGCTTGAGCGGTTCAACGGATTTCCCTCCATGAATATCTGGGGTGAGGCCGCCCATGGCAGAAGTTCCGGCGAGGCCATGGCCGCCATGGAAAACATCGTGGAAAAACTGCCGGCGGGGGTGGGCTATGACTGGCGGGGCATCTCATACCAGGAACGGATGTCCGGCTCCCAGGCGCCCCTGCTCTACGCCTTTTCCATCCTGGTCATATTCCTGTGCCTGGCCGCCCTATATGAGAGCTGGCCCATCCCCATCTCCATTCTCATGACCCTGCCCCTGGGGGCCATCGGCGGGGTCATGGCCTCCACCTTCATGGACATGCCCAACGACGTCTACTTTCAGATCGGACTTCTCACCATTCTGGGCCTGACCACCAAGAACGCCATCCTCATCGTTCAGTTTGCCCGGGCAAAGGTGGACGAAGGAATTCCCCTGATCGAAGCCACCCTTGAAGGGGCCAGACTCAGGCTGCGCCCCATCATCATGACATCCCTGGCCTTTGGATTCGGGGTGATGCCGCTGGCTATGGCCAGCGGTGCCGGAGCCGGTGCCCAGCGGGCCATCGGGGTCGGGGTCCTGGGCGGCGTGGTCACCTCCACCCTGCTGGTAATCCTCTTTGCCCCGCTGTTCTACGTCATCATCTACCGGCTGTTCGGCAAACACCGGAAAAGGGAGGTCAAATAATCAGGACGCCCCCCGGGAAAACCCGGGGACAGTGTCTCCTGCAACATCGTCTTCCCCTGCGGGGCAGGCCTCCGATTCAGGCTGCGCCGGATCAATCGTGATGTTCAGCCAGCCGAAAATCAGGGACACCACAGGGGACAGCCAGCAGAAAAAATTAAAGGGCAGATAGGCAATGGTCGGAACGCCCAAGGTCGCTGTCATGTAGGCCCCGCCGGTATTCCACGGCACTAGATTTGCCGTAACCGTGGCGCTGTCCTCAAGGGCCCGGGACAGGTTTTTGGCATCCAGACCCCGGTCCTTATAGGCCTGGGCGTACATCTTCCCGGTGATTACAATGGACATGTATTGCTCACACAAAATGAGGTTGGAGGCAATGGCGGTCAATATGGTGGCCGTGATCAGCGATTTTGCCGAGTTGCTCTTTTCAAGCAGCTTGTCCACCACCACCCGCAGCTGGTTGGTCCGCTCCATGATCCCGCCGAACATCATGGCGCACAGGATAATGGAAATGGTGTAGAGCATGGATTCAAACCCGCCTTTGGACAGGAGAGTGTCGATGGTCGGGGTGCCGGTTTCTATGGAAAATCCGGACCATCCCACCTGAAGGATCGCTTTGATATCCACACCCTGGAGAAGAATCCCCAGCACGGCAGCGGAAAAAATTCCTGCAACAATCCCCGGCAGGGCCGGCACCCGCTTATATGCCAGGAATAGAACGATCACCGGCGGAAGCAGCAGAAGGACACTTAAGTTAAAATGGGAGGAGAGCCCGGTAAGAATCTGGTCCACGGCGGCAAGGTCGGCCTGGCCACCGCCGTACACAAGGCTGAGAACACATTCGATCACCAGGGTCAGGCCCAGGCTGACAGAGGTGGTGTACGTCATATGCCGGATATGGGTGTAGATATCGGTACCGGCCACAGCCGGAGCCAGATTGGTAGTATCGGACAGCGGGGACATCTTGTCTCCGAAATACGCCCCGGAAAGCACGGCTCCGGCAACCATTGGAAGCGGAAACCCCAGGGCCTGGCCGATGCCGATCAACGCCAGGCCGATGGTGCCGGCAGTTCCCCAGGAGGTGCCGGTGGCAAGTGAGGTCACACTGCAGATGACTACGGTAGCCGGCAGAAAAATACTTGGGTTCAACACCTTGAGCCCGTAATATAAAAGAAGGGGTACGACCCCGCTTTGAATCCAGATCCCGATGAGAATGCCGATGGTGCTGAGGATCACGATGGCCTTTAAGGCATTGGTGATGCCGTCAAGCATGCCCGATTCGATTTCGTCAAAGGAGAATCCGGCCCGCAACCCGACAAGGCCTGCCACAAGAACGCCTAAAAGAATCGGAATCTGGGGATCGGTCCCGTACTTGACAATGGCAACACTGATAAACGCCACCAACGTCACAATGGAAATCAGGGCCTCCCACAGATAGGGATCTCGCTTCTTGGGCTTTACCACGGTTCTCCTCCTCGGATTTGAGTTTGTTTTTTCATTTCTTTCACCCGCATACGTTGCCAGGCAAATGACGCCGACGTCATCCAACGCCTAAGCCGGTCGATTGTCAACCGATTTAAACTCATGACAGGGATGAGAAAAACAAATAGGGAGGCGGCTTTTTTAACGGGAGGAAGCCCTCATCTCAGGGCCATATCAGCTTTAATGGCGGCCTCAAGGGATAAAAGATCCGGTTCGGACAGATTGAGAATCCGAATTTCGGGCAATTGGGCCGCCTTAGCATAGCAGATGCAGGAGCGGCCCTTCTCTATGGGGCGGCACAGCTGATTGACCAGTCTGACAATGACGAGCAGCGTGTCAGACGCATCAAAATCCCGGCAATGATGATCCCTTGCGATGAGGCGGTAGTGATCGGGCAGCTGCCATTTGGCCAGGAGTTCATACCCCAGCTGGGCGTGCCGGTCTTTCAAGTGCTGCTCAAGGCAGGCGTCATACGGCAGCTGCGGATAACGGCCGGAGTTGACAAGGCCCTCTGCGGCGGTGAGGACATGAAGCTTGCCCATGTCGTGGAGCAGCCCTGCAATGAAGGCCTTGGGGATTAAGTCCTTCGCCGCAAGATGCCGGGCGGTCCACAATGTTCCCAAAGCGCAGTTGACGGCATGATTCCATAGCCGATTTTGGAAGGAGCGGATGAGGGGATTGCCGGATCTGAAATTCTGCCGGTGCATCACGGCCATAATGATATGGACCATCTCATCCTGGCCCATCCGCGTCAGAGCATCCTTCAGGGTTTCAGCATCTCCCAGCCCGCGGTAAAATGGGGAGTTGGCAATTTTGAGTATCTTTCCCGTCAGGGCCGGATCCTTGCGAATCAACCCGGCCAGGCGGGAGAAATGCGGCTCTTTTTTAGTGGCCTCTTCCTGAATTTTTAACGCCTCTGGACTTAGGACGGGAAGCGTGCCTTCTTTTTGCACCGCCTCTTCAAGATCCGTATCAAAGTTGTGCGAAAAATTCATAGCTGCCCCGGTTCTCTATGGGTTATGAGAAATTCATACTCAGGAAAAATCATCGTTCAAGATCTTTAGATTCAATTATGAGCGGTTTTTCCTTTCCTTGTCAAGAATTGACCCCCATTGAAATTTGAGCCTGATGCATTATTTTTAGGTATTAAAACTCTTGAGGAGCGCAGTATTGAAATCGATTGAAACCCAAATCATCATCCATGCAAGCCAGCCTGACCCTCCAGCCCGGGATCCCCATGACACTCATCCTTCCCTTTTTTAAAAAAAATATCGCCAAAATTCTGGGCGGCCTGGTCTGTATGGTGGTTGTGGACTTGGCACAGCTCGCGGTTCCCCAGATTATCAAACAGGCCGTAGATACCCTGGCCGGATCCCATCTGAACCGCAGTCAGCTTCTGGAACAATGCCTTCTGATCGCAGGGTTAGGGCTTTTCATGGCCCTTTTACGCTACGGCTGGCGCATGCTGCTCATGGGCTCGGCCCGGGATCTGGAACGGGGCATCCGGGACCGTCTTTACGCCCATGTGCTCACCCTGGACATGGGCTTTTACGATGAAACCAAGACCGGGGATATCATGGCCCACGCCACATCGGATATCAACCATGTGCGCATGGCCTTTGGCTTCGGCATCATTGCCCTGGTGGACACCCTGCTTTTAGGCGGGACCTGCATCGCCATCATGGCCTGGACGAACCCCAAGCTGACCCTGCTCACGCTGCTACCGATGCCCCTGCTCGTGATCGCCACCAAAAGCCTGGGAACAAAGATGCACACCTTTCACCGGACCGCCCAGGAGTCCTTTTCCGCTCTGACCGAACAGATCCGGGAGGGCTTTTTCAGCATCCGGATGATCAAGGCCTTTAACTTCGAGCCCATGATAGTGGACCGGGTGGAAAAAGGGGCAACCGATTATTTCAACAAGAATCTGAAACGGGCCGTTATCAATGCCCTTTTGCGCCCCCTGCTGGGATTTTTCTTTAATATTTCCACCATCATTATCCTGTTTTACGGCGGATACCTGGTCATGCAGGACCGGCTGAGCCCGGGGGAGCTTGTGGCCTTTTTACAATACCTTGGTATTCTGGCATGGCCGGTAATTGCCATCGGCTGGATGACCAACCTGTTCCAGCGGGGCATGGCCTCCCTCAAGCGCATCCAGGCCCTGCTGGACGCCCGGCCTGCCATTGAATCCCCGTCCCGGCCGATATCCCTTAAAAAGGTGACAGGCGGCCTGGTCTTTGAGGATGTATCCTTCTGCCATATCCCCGGCACCCCGGTTCTCAACGGCATCAATGCCGAAATAAAGGCCGGCCGGCGCATCGGCATCACAGGTCCTCCGGGATCGGGAAAAACCAGTCTGCTTCAGCTGATTCCCCGCCTGTACGACCCGGATGAAGGACGGGTGCGCCTGGACGGTACGGATGTAAAAGCGCTGGATACGGATCAGCTGCGCACCCAGATCGCTTTGATGTCCCAGGAACCGTTTCTGTTTTCCGGAACCATTGAGGAGAATATCCTCATGGGGCAGGCCCGGGACGACAAGCGCATGGAACAGGTCATCGATATCTGCGATCTTAAAGACACCCTTGCCCGGATGCCGGACGGCCTTGCCACCGTTGTCGGGGAACGCGGGGTCACCCTGTCCGGGGGCCAAAAACAGCGGGTCGCCCTGGCAAGAACGCTTTTCACGGGAAAGCCGGTCATCCTCCTGGACGATCCGGTAAGCCAGCTCGACACCCGGACGGCGGCCCGGATCATCGCCCGCATCGGCTCGGCCAACCCTTCGGCCACCATGATCATGGTTTCCCACAGAATTTCCGCCCTTGCCGGCTGCGATGACATCTATATTCTGGAAAACGGCACCATCTCCGCCCGGGGCACCCATGACGATCTGAAACAGAGCAATCCCTTCTATAAAGAGGCCTTCAGGGTCCAGCAGGAGGCCTCCCATGCATAAACCGGAACCCTTTGCAGTCACTGAAGAAAAAAAGATCCGTCTTGCCGACCTGGCCCTTGCCAAGGGCCTTTTTCCCTAT
Source organism: uncultured Desulfobacter sp. (assembly GCA_963677255.2). GTDB lineage: Bacteria > Desulfobacterota > Desulfobacteria > Desulfobacterales > Desulfobacteraceae > Desulfobacter. The sequence goes on from CAXXER010000001.1 coordinate 306,189, forward strand.
GTGCGGCCCTATGCCTGGATGCTGGGGCTGACCACCCTTCTGGTTTTCCTGGTCACGGGATTTGAGCTTTTTCTGCCCATGCTCAGCCAGCGGGCTATCGACGGCTTCATCCTCCCGTCCGGCCGGCCGGGGACCACCCTTCTCGGCGTTGAGTTTACACGCTTTGCCACCTTTGGTGCGGCTGCAGCCGTTGTCATTTCAGCAGGCTTTGCCTTGGATTTTTGCCAGACCCTGTTCATGGAGTACACCGGTCAGAAAATTATCCTCAACCTGCGCTGCCGCCTTTTTGCCCACATGACCGGACTGCCCGTGGCCTATTTTGACGCCAATTCCTCGGGGCGTCTGGTGGCAAGGGTAGCCGGGGATATTGAGAACATGAACGAGATGTTCACCAGCATTCTGGTCTTTATCTTCAAAGACATGCTTCTGATGGCCGGCATATTTGCGGTGCTCTACACCGTGAATGCAAGGCTGGCCTTTTACCTGACCCTGATCCTGCCGGTCATCGGTTTCACCGTTTTTTACTTCAGAAAAAAAATCAGGGAGGTATTCCGGCGCATCCGCCAGAAAATCGCGGAAATCAACCACCGGTTTTCCGAGGGGATCACCGGTATCAAGGTCATCCAGACCACCATGGCCCGGGAGCGGTTTATCTCGGCCTTTAAAGATCTGAACTTAAGCCATTACGATGCCGCCATGGATCAGATCCGTATCTTTGCCGTATTCATGCCTTTTATCGGGTTCATGGGCATCCTGGCCACGGCCGTCATCCTCTGGGGCGGAAGCTTTATGGTGGCTGACGCCACTTTGACCCTGGGGCAGATGGTGGCCTTTCTCTCCTACATGAAACTGTTTTTCAGACCCTTAAGGGAGCTGTCCGAAAAGTTCAACCTGCTACAGAACGCCCTGGCCTCGGCAGAGCGGATTATGACGGTCCTTAACAGCCCGAAGGCTGCCGAGCCCGCCCGGCCGGTTCCCCTGTCAGACATCAAAACCCTTGAGTTCAAAGGGGTCAGCTTCTCCTACACCCCGGGCGTCCCCGTGCTGGACGACATTCATTTTAAGCTTGAAACAGGGCGATCCCTTGGGATTGTGGGACCCACCGGGGCAGGAAAAAGCTCGATCATCAACCTGGTCACAGGATTCTATTCCCCCTCGGGAGGACAGATCCTTTTCAACGGGCAGGACCAGGCCGGCATCGGCACCAGGGAATTTCGGCGCCACCTCGCTTTGGTCATGCAGGACCCCGTCCTTTTTTCAGGCAGTGTCAGGGAAAATATCACGCCCTCAGGAAGACCGGACATGGCCCCTGACGACGCTATGCTTGAAACAGCCCTGAACCGGGGCAACTGCGGGTTCCTCTTTGAAAAATTTTCCGGCCTTGACACCCGCCTGGGAGAAGGCGGCCGCCCGCTCTCTTCCGGGGAAAAGCAGCTGGTCTGCATTGCAAGGGCCTTCGCCTTTGACCCGGACCTGATTATCTTTGACGAGGCCACCTCCTACATGGATTCCCAGTCCGAAACCCGGGTACACGAGGCCATGAACACCCTGATGAAAGGACGTCTGTCCATCATCATTGCCCACCGCCTGTCCACGGTCAGGGCATGCGACCATATTATCGTCATCCGTGACGGACGCATCGTGGAGCAGGGCTGCCACGATGCCCTGTCCGCCATGAACGGTGAATACGCAAGGCTGTTAAAAAAAGAGCAGGAGCAACCGCAAGGAGAATACGGGAAAAGCCTCTGATCTGCCGCAGATACAATCGGGGTTAGATGATTTCCACCAGGTCATCCATGTTGTGACGCCGCCTGGGGGTCTGCTCTGCCGCCCGGTATCCCAAGGCCACCAGCACCGCCACCTCATAGGTTTTGGTGTCAATCCCCAGGACCTCTTCCACCCGGTCCTTTTCATAGCCTTCCATGGGGCAGGAATCAATGCCCAGAGAAGCGGCGGCCGTCATGATATTGGCAAGGCCGATATAGCACTGCTTGGCGCACCAGGCATAGGGGCTCATCCTGGGATACACCTCGGTGTCCATGTACCATTGGTACCGTTTTACATAGGCTTTTGTTGCATCCTCAGGCAATTGCCTGCGCAAAAAATTCTTCAGGACATAGTCGTTTTCCGGCACGATGAGTTCGGGTCTGGCCAGAATAACGATCACATGACTGCTGTCCGTCACCTGGGCCTGGTCCCAGCAGGCCGGCCGCAGCTTGGCCCGGACTTCGGGGGAAGCGATAACCAGAAATTTCCAGGCCTCCATGCCAAAGGAGGTGGGGGAAAGACAGGCCGCCTCCAGAATCTGATCCAGGTCTTCTCTGGGAATTTTTTTGTTTGGATTAAATTTTTTACAGGCATGACGAAATTTTAACGCGTCAATCACAGGATTCATAGACGATTTCCTTTTTTGCATGTTCCAAATAGGCATTGTCCAAAACGACGGCACGTTTTACCTTCAGCCGTTTGCGGACGTATTTTTCCAATATAAGGTCAATTGAACGAAAAAAAAGGGCCCCTCATTCAAACGACACAAGAGAACCATATCTCTTTGACTTTCAAAACCTTTCAATCAAAATTCCATGACTGACTTTTTACGCCCTGTGATATTGAAAATTTTTAATTTTCTGGTAGGCTTGTCCTCAAAAAACCACTTTCCAACCCATAAGCCTTTAAAATGACAATTAGAAAAACCATTGCTTCATTCTTCACTCCGCCGGGGGATGCCCTGCCCCTGGGGATAGATTATTTCCGGGAGCGGCTGCTGCACTATCTTCTGCTGACCCTGGCCATATTCGGCTCCATTGCCTACCTGCCCAGTGTCTACTACGGATTCGTCTATAACTTCTACAGCGTCATTGCCATTGACACCCTGGTGGTGGTGGCCTTCTTGGCCCTGCTTATGCTCAAAAGACTGTCTTTTACCGCCAAGAGTATCGGGCTGCTCGGGGTATTTTATATCCTCGGGATCTGGCTTTTGGTGGCTTTGGGCCCCACCGGGGCCGGGTTCATGTGGCTTCTTTTGTTTTCCATCATGACCGGGGTGCTTTTAGGCTACCGGCCGGCGATGATCTCTTTGGGCATCAACTTTATCTCCACAGCCCTGCTCAGTATTCCGGTCTACACCCAGGCGATCACCTGGAAACTGCTCCATGCGGATGCCATGGCCATCTGGACGGTTAAAGGGGTGAATTTTTTATGTATCAATGCCATGGTATCGGTCTCCACAGGATTTCTCATCACCAAAATCAGCTGGATGGCCGGGGAGGAGCAGCACCGCAGAAAGGCACTGTCCCGCGAGATGCAGGCCAGGCTCCGTGCCGAGGAGGAGAAAAAGGAACTGACCCTGCGCCTGTACCAGTCCCAGAAGATGGAGGCTATGGGTACACTGGCAGGCGGTGTGGCCCACGACTTCAACAATATCCTCAGCGCCATTTTGGGATATACGGAACTGTCCCTGATGCATCCGGGGCTGCCAGCCCCCGTACAATCCAATTTAAACCACATTATAAAGGCTTCGGAAAGGGCCAAGGGGATCGCCCAGCAGATTCTCACCTTCAGCCGCCACGCCGCCGTTAACAAGGCCCCCTGCGATCTGGGGCAGATTGCCTCGGAGTGTATTTCATTTTTTAAAATCACCATGCCGCCAGGTATTATACTGGAGTGCAATATTCCAAAGCGACCTTTTCCCATGGTGGCGGATAAAACCCAGATCTACCAGGTCATCATGAACCTTCTGACCAACAGCCGCCAGGCCCTTGACGACAGCCCCAAAAATCGAATTTCCCTCTCCCTGGACTGGGCAAGGGAAGGGGTTTTGGACATCGCCCAGGAGCAGGATACCCCCCTGATGGCCCTTGTGATTTCAGATACGGGCAAGGGGATTGATTCAGAAGAACTGTCCCGGGTATTCGAGCCCTATTTTACCACAAAGGAAACCGGTGAGGGCACGGGCATGGGACTGTCCATTTCCCACGGCATTGTCAAAGAACACGGGGGAGAGATCCGGATTGAAAGCGCTCCCGGCAAAGGCAGCACGTTTACCGTACTGCTGCCGGCCCAAAGCGAAATCGCACAGGTCCCCCGCCCGGGCGCAGTGCCTGGCACAGGCGGGGAGGAGCATATCCTCATGGTGGATGATGAAGCCCATATCCTTGATATTCACGGCCAGATCCTGTCCGATCTGGGGTATCGGATCTCCACCTTCACAAATCCAGAACAGGCCATTGAGGCCATCCGTACCGCCCCGGAAAAAATTGATCTTGTGATTACAGACCGGAAGATGGAAAAAATGACCGGGATCGATCTGTGCAAAAGGATTTCCCGCATCTCCCCGGACCTGCCGGTTATTCTGTGTACAGGGTTTCCTGAAACCCGCGACGAAACGCTTTTCAGCGAGGTGCTCATCAAACCGGTTACCGGTGCCGAACTCGCCGTGGCCGTGCGGCAGGTTATGGACAGGGAAGCCTTTGGGCGGGCGCGTTAAAGGCGGATCATCTCTCCGGGCTGATCCGGTCCGGCCACATAGAGATTGACTCCGGTGCCGTTCAGGCCTTTGGCCACTTCCATCGCCGCCTTGTCCGGAAGATTGTTCTCCTCGCTGAGGTGAGCTAAGACCACATGGGAAAGCTCCTGGTGAACCAGTTCCCCCACAAGATCCCTTGCATCAGCGTTGGACAGATGGCCGGTTCTCGACTTGATCCGCTGTTTCAAATGCCAGGGGTAGGATCCGTTGACCAGCATCTGGGGATCGTGATTGGACTCCACATAAAGCAGATTTGCATCCCGAAGGTGGGAACGGACCAGGTTGGTAACGATCCCTAAATCCGTTGCAATACCGATCTTTTTTCCGGCATGGCTTAAGGTCAGGCCTGTGGGATCGCAGGCATCGTGGGAGATAGAGAAAGGATTGACCGTAACGCCGTTGACCTCAAAGGCGGAACCGCATTCAAAAAACCGCAGATCCTTTATTTTGCCAAGGCTTGTGCAGGCGCTATAGGTCTGCTTTGTCACATAGACAGGGATATTGAACCTGCGGCTCAATATCCCCGCCCCTTTGACATGATCGGTATGTTCGTGGGTGATGATGATGGCTTCCAGGCGGTCGGGGGATTCCCCGATGCTTTCCATGCGTCTTTCAAGCTCTATGCCTGAAAGCCCGGCATCAATCAAAATTTGCGTATCTTCTGTAGAAACAAAGACCGCGTTCCCCCGGCTACCGCTGGCCAGGGGACACAAACAGAAAGGATTATTCCTTTTCTGCATCTTTCTTGGCAGCCTTGAGGCTGAGCTTGATCTTTCCGTCCCGGGTGATATCCAGAACCTTTACCTTGATCGTCTCACCCTCTTTGACCACGTCGGTGACCTTTTTCACCCGGTAGTCGGCCAGTTCACTGATATGAACCAACCCGTCGGTACCGGACTTGATATTCACAAAGGCGCCGAAGTCAGTGATCTTGACAACAGGGCCTTCGTAAATGGCGCCGATTTCGGGATCCATGGCAATGTCCTTGACCATGGCGACGGCTCTTGCGGAATCCTCTTCGTTTTCCGCGGCAATCTTTACAATACCGTCGTCATTGACCTCAATGGTGGTGTTGGTATCGGACTGAAGGGCCCGGATGACCTTGCCGCCAGGGCCGATGATGTCACGGATCTTGTCCTTGTGAATCTGGACGCTGACGATCTTGGGCGCGTGGGGAGACACATCGTCACGGGACTTGTCCAGGGTTTCCAGCATCTTTTCCAGGATGTGGATTCTGCCGGCATTGGCCTGGTTCAGTGCGGTCTGCATGATCTCCTTGGACAGCTCGTTGATCTTGATGTCCATCTGAAGGGCGGTGATGCCTTCTTTTGTACCGGCCACTTTGAAGTCCATGTCGCCGAAGTGGTCCTCATCTCCCAGGATGTCGGAAAGAACAACGGTTTTATCCCCGTCTTTGACCAGGCCCATGGCAATACCGGAGACCGGAGCTTTGATGGGCACACCACCGTCCATCAGCGCCAGGCAGCCGGAGCATACCGTACCCATGGAAGACGACCCGTTGGATTCTGTGACCTCGCCGACCAGGCGGATGGTATATTCAAAATCCTCCTGGGAGGGAATGACTTTTTCAAGGGCCCGGTGGGCTAGATTACCATGCCCGATATCACGGCGGGAAGGCCCGCCAGGACGTTTCACTTCACCCACGGAGTAGGGAGGGAAATTGTAGTGAAGCATGAAGGCCCTTGTGGCGTTGCCGTCGTTCAGGGTCTCAATGCGCTGCTCGTCCAGGCCGGAGCCCAGGGTCAAAACGCCCATGACCTGGGTTTCGCCGCGGGTAAACAGAGCGGAACCGTGGGGTCTGGGCAGAACGCCTGCCTCGCAGGTGATCTGGCGAACCTGATCAAAGGCCCGGCCGTCAATCCGTTTGTCCTCGTTAAGGACGATATGGCGGCACACCGCTTTAACGGTTTTGCTGAAAACCTCTTTGATCTGCTTTACAGATTCCGGATAGGTTTCGGCAAACTGCCCCACGGTTTCCTCTTTAAGGGCGGAAAGGGCATTCTGGCGTTCGATCTTGGTTTTGATCTGAACCTTTTCATGGATCTTGTCCCAGGCAAAGGTCTTTACCTTTTCAGCCAGTTCCTCGTCCCGGACCGGCGGGGTAAAGGGGCGTTTTTCTTTGCCGACGGCTTCTTTGAGCTGGGCCTGGAGAGCAATAGCCGGCTGCATGGCCTGGTGACCAAAGAAGATGGCGTCAAGCATGTCCGATTCAGACACAACCTGGGCTCCGCCTTCGACCATGACCACACCAGTCGCAGAACCGGCAACGGTCAGATCGATATCACTTTCCTCCATCTGGGCCGGGGTGGGGTTGGCGATGAATTCGCCGTTGACCCGGCCGACCTTGATTCCGGCGATGGGGCCGTTAAAGGGAATATCGGAAATCTCCAGTGCGGCGGAGGCGCCGATCATGGCAAGGATACCTGGCTCGCACAGCTTGTCCGTGGACATGACCGTGGCAATGATCTGGGTTTCAAAATTATAATCGTCCAAAAACAGGGGACGGATGGGCCGGTCGATGAGACGGGCGTTAAGGGTCTCGTTTTCAGACGGGCGCCCGATCTCTCTTCTAAAGTAGTTGCCAGGAATGCGGCCGGCTGCGTAAATTTTCTCCTGGTATTCCACGGAAAGGGGCAGAAAGCTGATATCCTCTTTGGGATCCTTGGAGGCCACTGCCGTGACCAGCACTTGTGTCTCCCCGTATTTGACTATGACCGCACCGGACGCCTGCTTGGCGATTTTTCCCGTGCTTATGGTCAGTTCTTTTCCGCCGATTTCGGCAGATACAATCTTTTCCATAATCTCTCCTAAATTCTTAAATTTGAATCATAAAAAAAGGGGCGAATGGGTGGAAAGACACTTTAAAGATCATAAACCCGCATATTTACCATCAAATCACCTGAGGGTGGCAGGCAAAAAGGCCTGTTTGTTTGATAGCAAAGATGCGAACTTATAGAAAAGTTGTCTTTCAACGGCATCCGCCCAGGTTTAAAAAAACCGGTTTTTGACTTCATCTGACGCCAAAAACCGGTTTCAGTCATCGTCTTACCTTCTGAGTCCGAGCTTTTCGATCAGAGAACGGTACCTGTTGACGTCTTTTTTCTTGACGTAGTCCAGCAGGCTTCTGCGCCGGCCGACCAGGATCAAAAGTCCCCGTCTGGAATGATGGTCTTTTTTATGGACCTTCAGATGCTCAGTCAGGTAACTGATTCTGTGGGTTAAAATAGCCACCTGAACTTCAGGGGAACCGGTGTCGGACTCGTGGAGCTTGAATTTTTCAATCATCTCCTCTTTGTTTTCTGCAAGTAAAACCACGCTGTACTCCTTTGTTTGGAATAAATAAAAAAAAGGGCATTTAAAGAAACCCGCCGTCCTTAATCCAATATTCCATTCAGAAAAAGGGTTTTCCGGCAGGATAAACATACCCGGAACCTTATTTTTTTACCAGTTAACGGCGAAAAACGCAAGAATAATTATAGGGCAGACCCGGCCCCTGGGGCTGGATAATGGCCAGAAGACGGCCGGCGTCATCCATGAGCTTTAAAAAAAGGGCTTCCGGATGTTGGTTTTCGTCTATATCCAGATTAATTTCGCCGGGACCCAGTTTCTGTCCGTAACTGATCTTTCTGGCTGTTTTTTCATCCACCACAGCCCCTGGCAACTTTTCCAGGCATTGGGCCATGGGCCGAATCCTGGAAAAAATTTCCTCGGCGGGCATGGCGTCAAGGGCATCCAGGGTCACCCCCTGTGACAGCTCAAACTGGCTGGAACGGGTGCGGATCAAGCCTGACAGGTGTGCACCGCAACCAAGCCTGCGGCCGATATCAAAGGCAAGACTCCGGATATAGGTGCCGCCGGAACAGGCAACGGCAAGGTCGAACTCAGGATAGCCGGATTGAGATACCCCTAAGTTTTGGGCCGATATCTCCCGGATCTCTATCCTTCTTGGCGGTTTTTCCACGGCCTGGCCCTGCCGGGCCAGTTTATAGAGCGGTACGCCATTGTGCTTGAGGGCTGAATAGACGGGCGGAACCTGGTCCTGAATCCCCTGGAAACAGGCAACAATCTCCCGGATTCGGCTAAGGGTAATACCGGACAGGTCTTTTGCAGGCACCTGAGTCACCGGCTGGCCGGTGCAGTCATAGGTATCGGTTTCCACCCCCAGTGCCACCCGGGCCACATAGGCCTTGCTGCCGTTGAGAAAAAAACGGGAAATCCGTGTCGCCTGGCCTACCGCAATAAGAAGAACACCCGTGGCAAAAGGATCCAGGGTGCCGGTGTGACCGATCTTTTTCACCTTAAGCTTGCGCTTTAAACGGCCCACTACGGCCGCTGAGGAAAGCCCCTCGGGTTTGTCAACCACGAGGATACCGTCTGTCATACCGGTCATAGGAATGGAATCAGATCCTAGGATTCGTCTTCATCCCGGTCTTCCCCTTTTGGGGCCGCCTCAATTAGAGCATCCAATCGTGCGGCTTTGTCAAAAGAGTCGTCCCTGACAAACCGCAGGTCCGGCATGTATTTTAAGCCCAGTTGGGGAGCAATCCGTTTCTTGATGAATCCCTTGGATTTTTTAAATCCCTTAAGGGTTTCCAAAATCTTTTTTTCGTCGCCGAAAACCGTGACGTAGATGTCCGCAACCCTCAGGTCCGGGGACATTTTGACCCCTGAGATGGTTGCCATCTCAATACGGGGGTCCTGCATCTTTTTACTGAGCAGTTCGGTGATGGCGGCCTGAATCTTCATACTGATCCGATCGGCCCTTGAATAAGGTCTCATGATTTACCTTTGCTTATCCCTGGTATTTTCTTTCTTCAACCTCATAACATTCAATGGCGTCGCCCACCTTGATGTCATTGTATTTTTCAAGGCCGATACCGCATTCATAGCCCTGATCCACTTCCTTAACATCGTCCTTGAACCGCCTGAGAGAAGACAGCTCGGTATCGCACTTGATCACCCCGTCACGCAGCAACCTGACTTTCTTGCCGCGGACCACACGACCTTCAACAATGGCGCAGCCTGCAATGGTGCCAATTTTCGGAACCACAAAGGTATCCCGGACCTCGGCCCGACCAATGATGATCTCCTCAAAGGTGGAGGGCATCATGCCGTCCAGAGCGGCCTTGATATCGTTGATCACATCATAGATGATGTCATAGAACCGCATGTCCACATGCTCGTCCTTGGCCATCTTCCGGATCTGGGGCGTGGGCCGGACGTTGAACCCGATGATAATGGCATCGGAAACCCCGGCCAGGGCCACATCGGATTCGTTAATGGTACCGGCACCGGAATGAACGATCTTGACGTCCACCTCTTCCTTGGCCAGGTCTTTAAGAGAGTCGTTAAGGGCTTCAATAGAACCCTGGACATCGGCTTTGACGATAAGCTTGAGTTCCTTGACCTCTGCAGAACCCAGGTTCTCGAACATCTTTTCCAGGTTTGCCCGGCTCTTTTTAGCCAGCTCCTTGGCCCTTTGTTTTTGCATACGGTGATTGGCGATCTGCTTGGCATCCTTGTCCGAAGCCACGGCAATGAACTCGTCACCGGCATCGGGAACACCTGTAAGACCGACGATCTCAACAGGGGTTGCAGGCCCTGCGGATTCGATCCGTTCCCCGGTGTCATCAATCATGGCCCGAATACGGCCGGAGTGCAGCCCGCAGACAATGGGATCACCGTCTTTTAAGGTGCCCTGTTTGACCAAGACCGTTGCCACGGCACCCCGGCCGGTATCCAGACGGGACTCCACCACGTAGCCTGTGGCGTTCCTGTCGGGGTTGGCCCGAAGCTCAAGCACTTCAGCCTGAAGAAGGACCATCTCCAAAAGGTCGTCAATGCCCTCGCCGGTCTTGGCGGAAACCTTGACGAAAATGGCGCTGCCGCCCCAATCCTCTGCCAGAAGCCCGTGTTCGGACAGCTCCCGCATGACCCGGTCGGGATCTGCCCCGGCCTTGTCCATTTTATTCACCGCCACAACAACCGGGACATCCGCAGCCTTGGCATGGTTGATGGCCTCAATGGTCTGAGGCATGACCCCGTCATCAGCGGCCACAACCAGAATAACAATATCCGTCACCTTGGCGCCCCTGGACCTCATGGCCGTAAAAGCGGCATGGCCCGGTGTATCCAGAAAGGTAATCCGGCCGCCGTTGGGGGTTTCAACATTGTAAGCACCGATGTGCTGGGTAATCCCGCCGGCCTCACCAGAAGTAATCTTGGACTCTCGGATCACATCCAGAAGGGAGGTTTTACCATGGTCGACATGGCCCATGATGGTCACCACAGGAGGACATGCCTGCAGGTTTTCTTCAGCTTCCACCTCTTCTTCGACCACATTCAGCAGGGTTTCTTCCTCAAAGTTTGCCTTTTCAACTTCAAAGTTGAATTCGGCTGCCACAAGAGAGGCCGTATCAAAATCAATGGTCTGGTTAACCGTGGCCATAACCCCCATGCCCATGAGCTTGACGATCATCTCGTTGGCCTTGATACCCATACGCTTGGCAAGCTCTGCAAGCTCAATGGCCTCGTCGATTTTGATCCTGCGCTTGATGGCCTTGGGGGTTGTTATCTGGGTCTTCTGGAAGTTGCCCTTTTTGCCCTTGGCATCTTTTTTCCCGCGTTTTTTCCGGCCCCGGCCCTGGTAAAGGTCATCGCCCTCTACAACGGATTTTTTCTTACGGCGTTTACGCTTTCCGGGTCCGTCACTAGCTCCATCATCTTTGCTCCAGCCGCGTTTACGGCCATCTGAGGGATCGGGGATCATCATGCCGGGAATAGGCATATCCTGGGGGGATGCTCCGGGGCCACCGGAGGAAGGACGACTTGGTGCGGCCTGGTGGCCGTTGGCCTTTTCCTCGGCCTTCATCCGCCTGATATTTTCAAGGACGGTGGGATCGGCTTTTTTCACAATTTTTGCCGGCGTGCTGCCCTTTTTCTTTTTGACTTTCTTCTTTTTGGCCTGGCTGTCGTCCTCGGCGTCATCGTCAACTGAAGTCTCCTCGTCACTGTCCGCTTCAGTAATCGATTCTTCACGATCCAAAGCATCAGGTTCGGTATCCGCGCCAATCTTTTCGGCTTCAGGCGCATTTTCTACAACCGGTTCTTCTTCAACAGCGGCCGATTCATCGACAATGGGCTCCGCTACGACTTGAGTTTCGGGTTCAACCGTTTCTTCCGGCTCCGGCACGACGACTTTCTTTTCTTCAGGAATCTGTACCGGCTTGATAATCTTTGCCGGCTCGCTCTTTTTTCTCAGCACTTTTTTAACCTGTGACTCCGGCATCTTGTTTGTGGCAGTTTCCTGAACGATCTCAGGTTCAGATGTCTCAGGTTCTTCGACCTCTGACACCTCTTGATCCACAGCCTGGCTTTGCTCAGCCATCTGTGGCGTTTCGATCTCTTCTTCGTCAGCGATGTCCTCTTCAGACAAATCCGACTCCGAAACATTCCTGGCCTTGCGTCTCCGGATTACAGAGGGACGGACTTTCACATCGGTCTGCTTTTTTTTGCTGCCAAACAGACTGTCCTTGATGGTGCTAATTGCGCTGTCTTCGAGAGAACTCATGTGGCTTTTTACTTCTATGTTCAATTCCTTCATCTTATCAAGAAGTTGCTTGTTCGTCATGTTCAGATCTTTAGCCAACTCATATACTCTGACCTTCGCCATTTGTTGCCCCCAGTAATCCTCTAAAATTAATTCAATTCCTTGTCGCCGTTTTACCGATGCAACCTAATCTTCTATGTCTTCAGGATCTGTCCCACTCTCTGCTGCAGAGTCTTCGGGCTCCGGCATGTCATCTTGAAAAGGGGGCTGCTCCATATCCGCCTCTTCAATGGCCAGCCGCTCCTCTTCATCTGCGATGAGTATCTGCCGGGCCTCTTCCATAGTGGCCGCAGCGTCTTCAGGAGAAATCCCCATGACAACCGAAATATCTTCATGTCTTGCGTCCATGATGTCCAGCAGGGAGGAGTATCCGGCTTTGAACAACACTTCCGCCATGGGCAGGCCCACATTGGACAGACGCATGAGGCTCTCATACCCTTCTTTGACCTCCCGGCTGTACTCTTCCTCGGAGGTGACCTCCAGGTGCCAGCCGGTAATCTCGCAAGCAAGGGACACATTCTGCCCGCCCTTGCCGATGGCAATGGAAAGGTACTCATCATTAACAATGACCTCCATGGACCGGTTGTCCTCGTCGATGATCACCCTTGCAATCTCGGCAGGAGATAGGGCGTTGCACACGAATCTTGCAATATCCGGGCTCCACTGAACGATATCGATTTTCTCCCCTCTCAGTTCCTGAACAATATTCTGGACGCGGTTTCCCTTCATGCCGACACAGGCACCCACCGGATCCACATCCGAATCAATGGAAGAGACCGCGATCTTGGCCCGGACGCCCGGGACCCGTGCGGCACCGCGTATACTCACAATCCCTTCGGCCACCTCAGGCACCTCGGTCTTGAACAACTCGACCAGGAATTCTGGGTTGGTTCTGGACAGAATGATCTGGGCTCCCTTGGATTCTTCAAGAACATCCAGGACGTAGGCGCGGATCCGGTCCCCCCGTTTGTAACTTTCTTTGGGCATCTGTTCTCTGGGACGCAGGACCGCTTCAGCCTGCCCCAGGTTGACAATGATCGCCCCCCGGTCAAACCGCTGGACAATGCCGTTGATGATCTTGCCCTTTTTATGAATAAAGTTTTCATAAACCGCGTTGCGTTCGGCTTCCCGCATCTTTTGAATGATGACCTGTTTGGCGGACTGGGCTGCAATACGGCCAAACTCTTCAGTATCAATGCGGATGCCTAGGCTGTCTCCGATCTCACACTCGGGATCAAACTCAAGACCTTCGTCCAGGGTCAACTCACTGTCGGGGTATTCAACCTCTTCCACTACCTCTTTGAAATGGAAGACTTCTACATCACCGCTTTTTTCATCGTAGTGGACTTCAATATCCGCTCGGGGACCGATTTTTTTTCGGGCGGCTGAAATAATGGCTTCCTTGAGCGTGCTGATAAGGATTTCCGCATCAATTCCCTTTTCACGGCTGACCTGGTCGATTACCCTTTTGATATCTGTGATAAACATGTTAAGCGTTCTCCCTGTTACTGACCTGCAAGCATTGCGCTGCTGATCATCATGCCCTTAATTTCAAGCGTGTTACCATCAACTGCAATCATAACAGAATCATCATTTGTCTTCTCAAGAATCCCGGTAAACCTCTTTCGGCCGTCCAAGGCTTCGTGGGTTTCAATCTTTACCCGCTCCCCTTCAAACCGTATAAAATCTTCCCGCCGGATTAAAGGCCTGTTGGCCCCGGGAGAAGAGACTTCCAACCGGTAGCTGTCCAAACCCGCCACCTCCATGTCAATGAGGTCCCCAAGCTGACGGCTGACCGAAACGCAGTCATCCAGGGTAACGCCTCCCGGCTTGTCCATGTAAAGGCGGACAATCTTTTGCCGGTTGCTTGTCACGCACTCCACATGGACCAGCTCAAAGCCCTCGTCGTCCAGCAGGGGCTGGGCCACCGAGGTAATCTGTTCCGCTATCCGCCCCGAATATTTTGGCCTGATAAAATCCATACAAGCAACCTTAATCCATAAATACAAAAACGGGCAGATGCCCGTTCCCAGTAAACCAACTCGCAGTAAAATCTTCACCTGTCTAAGGGATCAGATCATATTTTTCCCCATCAAATGGAACAAATCTGCCATCCTAAAACCAAAAAAAAGATGGAGCGGGCAACGAGGCTCGAACTCGCGACATCAAGCTTGGGAAGCTTGCACTCTACCAACTGAGTTATGCCCGCATTGGCGGCACAATATATCAACCTGTCCCGGGTTTGTCAACACCCCTTTTTTCAGGCATTTATCCTGAAGGCAAAGGGGCTTGCTATGTTTACCCCGGGAGACTTGCGCCAAACCCATCTAAGATCCTTTGGGACAAGTGCCCGTGGACCTTTTTAATATTTTTTTCGGTCAGGGTTTTAGACCCGGATCGGTACACCACCCTAAAGGAAAGGGAACGGTTACCCTCCCCAAGGGCATTCCCCTTCAAATACATCAAAGAGGAAAAAATCTTCAATCAGTGCCTGCTTTCTTGGCAAACGCCCCGATCTCTTCCAGCACTTGTCCCACCTCGACCCCCTTGTCCATAATAAAGGTCATATCCCGGGAAACAGATGGGAACTTTAGGCAGAGGTTCCGCCTGAACGGCGTATCGGGCAGCACCGCCTTGACAGCCGGCCATATCGAGCTCAAAGACATAGGCATCCTGTTTCAGGCCAAAGGCCTTGAGCACTTCCGGCCCGGACTTTGACCCAGGGACCCCAGAACCTCGTCTCTCCAACCATGAGAGAACGCGCCAAAGCCTTCGGCACATAAAAGGGGCAGGACGCATCCTCAATCTTTGACATATCTGTACTCGGTCGTAATAAAAAGATGGGATTCAGCAATCCTTCGATCACGCCTTTCATATCGAAGAAATCTACGGTCTGTTTTTTGGAAAACCAGGTCTGTTCGGAGCGGTTCCCGGTAATCAGGCCGGCCGCCACTTCCACTTCCTGTTGGCTGTTGGTTTTCTCCATTTTGCAAAAAAGGTCTTGCCGATTTCAAACAGCTTCTAAGGGTGTCGTTCTGCTGGGCGTTGTTCCGGCGCATGGTTTCAAGCAGCCCCGGCAGAAGGGAGGTCCTGCAAAACCGCCATCTGCTCGGAAATGGGATTGAGAATCTTCACCATGGCCATGCCTTGGATCCGTCCTCTTTGATCATCAACCGGGAACAGGCATCTTCTGGTATGAAATTATAGGTGATGGCTTCTGAAAAAGAAAATCCAGCCAGGGTTTGCCGCACGCGGGACACGCAGCAGGCGTTTCGGATCCAGGGCCCGCCCCCGAACCGGCACAGGCCGGATATGTGGTATGGATATTATTGTACCCCCAAAGCCTTGCCACCTCTTCGGACAGAGTCTTCGGGCCGGGCCACATCCACCCTGAAACTGGGCACATGGACCTTTAAAAGCAGCCGCGTCAATCATCTTTAACCTCGACACCAAATTCCACGGAGGTCCAGGAACGCTTTGAATCTCTTCGGCTGAAAACTTTGTTCCCAGGCGGACATTCAGGGCATCCACCTTTCAAATCAATCACTCACCGGTTCATGAAGAACCGGATGTTCATCAATGACTTGGGTTGCAATCTTTGCATCACAAAGTTCCGCCATTAATGCCACCGCCCGCTTCATGGCAAACAAGGTCCCCTCGGGATCTACCCCCCGTTCAAACCGGTGGGAGGCATCAGAGGCAGATCCCCGTTCGCTTGGCCGTCTCTTCTGATGGATACCGGGTTAAAATAAGCACTTTCCACCAGCACCCGACAGGTTGTCTCGTCGGTAATCTCCGAGTTTTCACCCCCCATGACTCCGGCAATACCGACCGGTTTTTCACCGTCACAAATCATGAGCATCTCGGGTTCCATCTTGTGGACTTTGGAGTCCAGGGTGGTAAACTCGATTGCGTCTCCCAGCCTTACGGACCACAATACAGCCCCCGGCCAGATTCGTCATAATCAAAGGCATGCAGGGGCTGGCCGGTTTCCATCATGACATAATTGGTGATATCCACCACGTTGTTGATGGGGGTCAAGCCCAACGGATTCCAGGCGCTGTTTGAGCCAGAAGGGGGAAGGCCCCACTTTGACGTCAAATAGCATCCCTGCAGTATACCGGCCGCAAAGGTCCGGATCTTTGAATCTGAACGCGGGCATGATCATGAATGGAATCCTCAGACCATGCGGTCGCCTCAGGAAAAGAGACATCCGGCAAGGACGGACTTTATTTTGAGGCTTCGGTAAAGGCCCCCACCTCCCTTGCCACGCCAATGGCGGAAAGGCAGTCCGGGCGGTTGGGGGTCAGATCAATTTCAAACACCGTATCGGTCAAAGCCAGAGCGCTTCTTCCAAAGGCGTACCCGGGGTAAGGCTTCCTTCAAGGTCCATGATGCCTGCGGCATCTTCTGCAAGCCGAAGCTCGGCCGCGGAACAGAGCATGCCGCAGGAGGGTTCGCCCCGAAGCTTGCTCTTCTTAATTTTGAAATCACCGGGCAGCACCGCTCCGGGCAGGGCGCAGGCAACGAACATCCCCTCTCTTACATTGGGGGCGCCGCATACAATAGAGGAAGGCTCCTTTGTGCCGACATCCACGGTGCAACATGTCAGCTTGTCTGCATTGGGGTGTTGTTTGGCCGCCACGACCTTTCCAACAACCACCTGATCCAGGTAATCATAGAGGCCTTCCACAGCATCCACTTCAAGACCGGCCATGGTCAGCCTGTCTGAAATTTCCTGGGGCACCAGGTCAACGGGGATATAGTCTCGCAACCAGCTTAAACTGACTTTCATATCTAAAACTGCCCTAGAAAACGCACGTCGTTTTCAAAATATTTTCTGATATCATCAATGCCATACTTGAGCATGGCCACCCGTTCCATTCCCATACCAAAGGCAAATCCGGTATATTTATCCGTATCGTAGCCCACATTTTCAAATACGGCAGGGTGGACCATGCCGGAACCTAAAATTTCGATCCACCCGGTTTTGGAACAGACCCGGCACCCTTCACCCCGGCACATAACACACTGGATATCCACCTCGGCGGAGGGTTCGGTAAACGGAAAAAAACTGGGCCGAAACCGCAGGGCGGTGTCCTTATCAAAGAACTGATGGACAAAGGTGGTCAGCACCCCTTTGAGATCTCCAAAGGAGATGTCCTTGTCCACCATCAGGCCTTCAATCTGATGGAACATGGGGGTATGGGTCAGATCGGAATCACACCGGAACACCTTGCCCGGAGAAATCATCCTCACCGGCGGGTCGTTCTTTTCCATGACCCGGGGCTGAGACCCTGAAGTATGGGTCCGCAGGACCAAATTGTCAGACAGGTAAAAGGTATCCTGCATGTCCCTGGCCGGATGATATTTGGGAATGTTCAAGGCTTCGAAGTTGTAATAGTCCGTTTCAACTTCCGGCCCTTCCACAACATCAAACCCCAGGCGGGAAAAAATCCCGCAGATCTCGTCCATCACCTGAGTAATGGGATGAATCGTCCCCCCGAACGGCCGGGCGGCCAGGCAGGGTGACATCAATCCCCACGGTCACCGCAGAACCAGTGTGGGCAGCGATACGTTTTTCAGCCTGGGCAATCTCTTTTTCCAGCCTGATTTTAAGCAGGTTGGCATTTTTGCCTGCCGCCGGCCGCTCCGATTCGGGCAGGGAGGAGATGTTCCGCAAAAATCCGGTAACCACCCCTTTCCTGCCCAGAAAACGGATGGCCACCTGGTCCAAATCATCTTTTGAACCGGCGGCCGCTATCAGTTCCAGGGCCTCTTTTTCAATATCCGCAATCGTATAATCCAACGTTTCCCCACAGGTCCTTTAGGGTTTAGTTCAGCTTGGCAGCCGCCTGGGAGCAAACCTGGGCAAAGCCTGCGGGATCTGACACGGCCAGATCAGCCAGCACCTTACGGTCCAGTTCGCATCCTGCAAGTTTGAGTCCATTCATGAAACGGGAATAGGACAGGTCGTTCATGCGCGCGCCCGCATTGATACGGACGATCCACAATTTCCTGAAGTCTCTTTTCCGGGCCCGTCTGTCTCTGTATGCATACATCAGAGCCTTGTCAACGGAATCCGCCGCTGTTCTGATCAGTTTACTTCTGCCGCCTCTAAACCCTTTTGCAAGTTTCAGTACTTTATTGCGGCGTCTTCTGGCCTTAAAGCCTCTTTTCACTCTCATTTCACATCACTCCTTATTGCAACTTTCCGGCTTCCGTGGCCTTGGCCCGTGACCGGGGATGATTAAGTCATTTGCCGGGCCGCAAGCGGCCGGCTTAACTTCGATATTGCCCGTCTTTTACCCGTTGGGGAGCAGACGTCTGACTTCTTTCATGTCAGAATCGGCAATGATCTGAGCCTGACGAAAACCGCGTTTCCGCTTGGTGGTCTTCTTTGTCAGAATATGACTGGCGTGGGATTTACGGAACTTATACTTTCCGCTCCCGGTTTTGGCAAACCGCTTGGCAGCTGCCCGACTGGTCTTAATCTTAGGCATAACACCTCTCTTTGTCTTGCAGTTACTAAAAACTAAAGGTGGTATACGCGCAATATACCACCACACATTGACTCATATCTTCACAGAAGGTCAATATTCAAAGGGGCACAAAAGCCCCGGGCCATTACTTGGGACCGAGAAGCATAGTAATCACCCGGCCTTCGAACTTGGGGAACTGCTCCACCTGGGCAAAGTCCTGGGTCATTTCCACGATCTTCTCAAGAACGGCGTTGGCCTGTTCTTTCAGCATAAACTCCCGCCCCCGAAATACCAGCGTGATCTTAACTTTATCATTATTTCCGATAAATTTTTCCACATGCCGGACCTTGGTGGCAAGATCATGGCTGTCGGTTTTGGGCCGGACCTTGATCTCCTTGATCTGGGTCGTTTTCTGCTTCCGCTTGGCCTCCTGCTTTTTCTTGGTCAGCTCGTACTTATACTTTCCATGATCCATTATTTTGCAGACAGGAGGCTGGGCATCCGGAGAGATCTCGACCAGATCCAACTCGTCGTTTTCGGCAATCCGCAACGCCTCTGCAATGGGCAGAATCCCTACCTGTTGGCCGTCAGAGCCGATTACCCGTACTTCAACTGCTCTGATCCCCTTATTGACTCGTATCTGTTCCTGCCGTCCTCGTTGTTTAGCTATTTTGTGCCTCCATCATAAATATTAACTTCGTCCGCGATATGAATCGTGATCGCATATAACAAGCATAACCTTGGAATTATATATATCAAAATCAGCAAATGCAAGTAATATTTGAATTTACCCTGCATTCTCCTGCTGAGCCAAGGTATATGCCTCCAATAAACTTCCCTTCCAGTATAAGTTAGCCTCTTTATTAAAAAATTTATAAAAAAGATCAAGGCTTTTTTCGCGCAAGACATGGGGGATGACACGGATACCGGTCTGCCGGTACAAAGGACCTGCGGTGTTCAGGTCCACCGTTGTCCCGCCACCCATGACGTCTTCATAGGCAAATACAACGGTTTTAATGCCGGACAAAAGGATGGCGGCAAAACACATCAGACAGGGCTCCATGGTGCAATAAAGCGTGGCATTCTCAGGCGTGAACGTTCCATTAAAGCCCTCAAGGCCTTTGAGCGCCCGGATCTCTGCATGGTCAATCTCGCTGAAAAAAGCCGCTTCCCCTGCGGTTCCGGATCTTGCACCAGATGCGATAACGTTCCCATCCTGTACTATCACACAGCCCACGGGGAACTGGCCGCTGTCAAATGCGGCCCGCGCCTGGTCCAGGGCCAATTCCATAAATATCTCGTGTTCGGTCCCAATCCGGTCTTGTGCCATTGCATGCGCGCCCCCGGTTCCCGATGTTTTTTTACCGCTCATTTGCATTCCCTGCCTGCCTGTTGGCCCCCCTTGCTTTTTTCTTTGAAACCTGTATTTTATTGAAACTCAATAAGATTACAATATAGATTTTATGAAAGCATTAGAAAAAAAAGAAAACGGGCTGTGCATCAGGGAAATTTTCCAGCAGAGGGAGGCCAGTTTTCTATCCGAATACGGCACATTAAGCGCCCAGGCCATGCGGCGCCGACCCGAAATCCATGCCTGTAACATCAGGACCCCTTTTCAGATGGACCGGGACCGAATCGTATACTCCAACGCATTCAGACGACTCAAATACAAGACCCAGGTTTTTTTATCCCCCTTAGGGGACCATTACAGAACCCGGCTCACCCACACCCTGGAAGTGTCGGAAACCGCGCGGAATATCGCCCGGGCCATGCACCTTAACGAAGACCTTGCCGAAGCCATTGCACTGGGGCACGATCTGGGGCACACCCCCTTCGGCCACGGCGGGGAAACCGCTCTCATCCAGACCCATTCCGCCCATTTTACCCACTCGGACCAGAGCCTGAGGGTCGTTGACAAACTCGAAAATAAAGGCAAAGGGCTGAACCTGACCAACGAGGTGCGGGACGGTATTCTCAAACACTCCAAAGGGTTTGGCAACATCATCCCGGCCACCCCCGGAGAAACGGCCGTAACCATTGAAGGCAGGATCGTTCGCATCGCCGACATTATTGCCTACCTGAACCATGACCTGGACGATGCGCTCAGAGGAAAGGTCATAGACAGATCCGAGGTCCCGGACATCTGTCTTCGAAAGCTGGGCGCCACCCATTCAATGCGGGCTTCAACCATGATGGAGCAGTTGGTATACAACAGCGGCCCCAAGGATGGAAAATTTGTCTTGAGCATGGGAGAGGACACCTTTCAGGCCATGACCATACTCAGACAATTTTTATATGAAAAGGTATACAGATCTCCTGCCGTGCATGGAGAATTTGTCAAAGCCAAAAAGGTGATTGAAGGGCTTTATCAATACTTCCTCGACCATCCCGACGATCTTCAAAAAGAGCTGGAAAAAATGGAAATGGCTCCCTGGGATACCCAGGAGCAGACCCTGAGACGCTCGGTCTGCGATGTCATCGCCAGCATGACCGACCGGTACGCTTTAAAACTTTACACCCGACTGTTCTTTCCCAAACCCCTGGTCTGACCCGATGCCGGACTTTTTAAAAATGATTTGATATGCCCCAGAAACTGCCAGAAATATTTACCCCGTTGCACTCTCTGTTCGAATCCATGGACAGAGCCTGGGATGAGGTCGCTAACGCCTATAATTTTCAATGCACAGGCTGCGAGGACAATTGCTGCCATTCCCTGTTCTTCCATCACACCCACGTGGAAAAAGCGTATCTGATATACGGCTTCAGTCAGCTTGACGCGGAAAAACGCCGACAGATTATAGACAGGGCAAAGACCTATTGCGACACCACCTTTAAAGGCCCGGATCCGGTGTCAAAAAAAATACCCTGTCCCCTGCTTGTCAAAGGCCGGTGCGGTATTTACCCTTTCAGACCCATGATATGCCGAATGCACGGCCTGCCCCATGAAATCCACCGACCGGGGCACCCGCCCATAAAGGGACCGGGCTGCGCAGCAGGCGCCTTTGAAAATACAACCTACATCCCTTTTGACCGAACCCCCTTTTACAAAGAGATGGCAGCCATTGAAATGGCATTCCGCCAAAGCCAAGGAAAAACCGGCAAGGTCAAAGAAACCGTTGCCCAGATCCTGCTCAGCGGTGACACGCATTAAATTCTAGCACCCGGCCACCTCTTTGTCTCCTGCCTTTTTTCGGAAACAGACTATGGTCAAATCATCCCGTCCATCGGGATTTTTTGAAAATTGATCTACAGCCAGAATAATGCCGCTGACAAGTCTTTCCGGATTTAAAAGCGACCGCCTGCACAGTTCATCCCGAAGCCTGTCAAAACCAAAAACCCTTCCGTTTTCATCCCTGGCCTCCACTACACCGTCGGTGAACAGGACCATTGCATCATCATTGTTCAGCCTTGTCCCCTGCTGGCCGTATGCCGCATCCGGCAGAATACCCAGAGGCGGCCCCTTAACGGACGCGTCCTCCATGGCAAGGATCCCTTCCGAAGAGATAATCATCGCAGGAAGATGCCCGGCATTGGCACAAAGCACAATACCGGTTGAAAGATCCAGTATCAGATAGACCATGGTCACAAACATACCCTGCTTTGCCCGGCCGCACAGTTCCTGATTGATCTTTGCCAGAAGCCGGCCGGGTTCAGAAAAAACCGGTGCAAAATGGGCAAGATCGCTGCTCAGCCTGGCCATAAATAAGGAGGCGGCAATACCCTTCCCGGACACATCCCCCAAGGCCACCCCCAGACGGTTTCCCGGCAGGGGATAAAAATGATAAAAATCCCCGCCGACCGAATGGGCCGGGCGGTTAACCGCACCAAAAACATATCCGTCCACCGCCGGCATCCGGGCCGGCAAAAAACTCTCCTGGACCTGACGGGCCAGAGCCAGATCACTTTCAAGGGCATTGCGGCGCTGGCGGTTCAGCTCCTCTATACGGACATAGACCTGGGCGCCCTCAATCGCCAGGGCCATGTGCTCCGCTGCAACCTGAACCCCTTTTACATCCTCCTCGTCAAAAAAATGGGGATCTGGGTGCTTCAGGGTCAGAATACCGAATATAGCCCCGTTCTTAATGATGGGAACAGAGATGACGGATCGGACATCATAAGGTTCATCCGGAATGGAGACCCAGCGGCTGTCAACCAAAGTGTCGCTGACCAGGCCCGGTTTTAAATTATTCCGGACCCACCCGGCCAGCCCTTTGTCGAGGACAGCCCCGATCAGACGCCGCCGCTCTGCCGGCGCCACCTGCCCCCGGGTCAAAATGGAATCCGTCACCCGCCCCTGGGAATCCAGCAGAAAAAGACTGCCGGTCTCGGCCCCGGAAATCCCAGCGGTGATCTCAAGCGTTTTTTGCATGGCAAGGGCAAGGGCCTCTTGTTCAGAAACCGACCCCACCATCTTCAGCAAGGTTTCAAAAAGCCGGCTCTGGGCGTTGCACGCCTCAACCTCCTGCCGAAGCTGAAGGTTGTCTTTCAACAAAGTTTCCAGGTCCATATCCCGCGCCCCTCTCCTGCCGCCATCTGCTGCCAAATAAAAACAGATCATTATCCACCATTGACAAGACCTGCACAATCATTTTATTCTATTGTGAGTAATAATTTACCCGAAATACAGGGAAATATGAGAAAAAGGCCCGCCCCCCGGGGCATTCCCCGGCGGTCCTGCCGTAAAAATTTTAAGTTAAAAACCCTCTACATATCACAGACCACCCCTCTGATCCGTCAGTTAAGGCTCACGTTAAACGTTTAAGGATAGTTAAATGTCAAAAGGTATTTATATCACCGCCACCGAGGCGGGCTCGGGCAAATCCGCCATTGCCCTGGGCGTTATGGAGATGCTGTTCAGAAAACTGGATTGCGTCGGATTTTTCAGACCCATTATCCGGGAGGACCCCAAAGATGCCTGGGATCTGGATATCGAACTGATGTCCAGCCAGTACAACCTGGACCGGCCCTATGACCAAATGTACGGCATCACCCAGGCCGAGGCCGATCAGTTGCTGACCCAGGGCAAAAAAGGGGAAGTGCTGGAACGCATCATTGAAAAGTACAACGAGGCCCAGAGCGATTGCGAATTTATCCTCTGCGAAGGAACGGACTTTGCCTCATCCACCGCCGGAGTTGAGTTCGATATTAATGCCACCATTATCAAGAACCTGTCCTGCCCGGTCCTCCTGGTTGCCGACGCCTACAACAAACCCATGGAAGAGGTATCCATGCTCACCAGCCTGACTATGGACTCCCTGGTGGACAAAGGCTGCGAAGTCCTGGGTATTGTCGTCAACCGGGTAGCCCCGGAAAATAAAGGGGCGATCCTGGCCCACTTCAAAGAGACCGGCCTTTTTGAAAAACAGCTGGTCTACGCTGTTCCCGAAGAGGAAGTTTTGGCAAAACCCACCCTGCACGAGGTGGCTGACGCCCTGGGTGCACGGGTACTATGCGGCAACAAGCAGCTTTACCGCCATGCCCGCCAGTTTCTTGTGGCGGCCATGCAACTGCGGAACCTGCTTGCCCGGATCTCCCACGGCACCCTGGTGATCACCCCGGGAGACCGCGCCGACGTCATCGTGGCCTGCATGGCCACCCTGTCCTCTGAAACCATTGAAAACATCTCTGGCATCATTCTCACCGGGGGACTCACCCCGGAAGAACCGGTCTGGGATCTCATCCGGGGCTATTCCGGCATGGTTCCCCTTCTCAGTGTTGAAGACGACACCTTTCAGACCGCCGTCAAAGTGGAGAAGCTCAAATCCGATATTTCCCCCTACGACGAAAGAAAGATCACCCGCGCTCTGGCCTTGTTCGAGCAGCACATCGACATGACCGCCCTGGTGAACCGGGTCATCAAAACCAAGACCACCATTGTCACGCCCAAGATGTTCGAGTACGACCTTATCCGCAAAGCCCGGGCTTTCAAAAAACGGATTGTCCTGCCCGAAGGCACGGAAGAACGGATTCTCAGAGCGGTGGAGACCCTGCTGCGCAGGGAAATTGTGGACATTACCCTCCTGGGCGATGAGAAAAAGATTCGAAGCAAAATCAATCAGATGGGTCTGCGCATGGGTGAATTTGAAATCATAGACCCCATGCGGTCCCCCCACCTGGAGACCTATGCCGAAGCCTACTACCAGTTGCGCAAGCACAAGGGAATGACACTGGAAAACGCCAGAGACCGGGTCTGCGACGTGACCTATTTTGGCACCATGATGGTACACATGGGCCATGTGGACGGCATGGTCTCAGGATCGGTACACAGTACGGCGGCGACCATCAAGCCCGCATTTGAAATCATCAAGGCCAAGCACAAAAGCACCCCGGTATCCTCGCTCATGTTCATGTGCCTGGGAGACAGAGTCCTGGCCTATGGCGACTGCGCCATCAACCCGGATCCCAATGCAGAAGAGCTGTCTGAAATCGCCATCACATCCGCCCAGACTGCGAAAATGTTTGACATCGATCCCAGAATCGCCATGCTCTCATACTCCACCGGCACCTCCGGCAAGGGCAAAGATGTGGATAAGGTCAGGGAAGCGACTGAACTTGCCAGGGAAAAATCCCCGGAGCTGCTCATCGAAGGCCCCATCCAGTATGATGCTGCTGTCGAGCCCAACGTGGCCAAGACCAAGCTGCCCGACTCTTCTGTAGCCGGCCGGGCCACCGTGTTTATCTTCCCGGATCTCAACACCGGCAACAACACCTACAAAGCGGTCCAGCGGTCCTCCGGAGCCATTGCCATCGGCCCGGTACTCCAGGGCCTGAACAAGCCGGTCAACGACTTAAGCCGGGGATGCCTGGTTCCGGATATCATCAACACGGTGGCCATCACCGCTATCCAGGCCCAGGAAAAAGATCGGGAAAATCTCCCCAAACCCCTCGAGATTATCCGGTAAGAAACCAGCTCACCGGCCGCCTCAGACTCACAGGCTCAGGATAGGGTTTCACATACCCTATCCTGAGCATAAATTGAGGGATCATTGCAGGACTATGATTGGCCCGGATGGTTTCCCGGCCGTGAACCTCCTCCAGAGTCTGGGTCATGGGGTGAATCCCGATATTCAAATCAACAGCGGCCAGGGCCAGGCGCTGAAACCTTCGCCCAGCCTCAATGAGGTCGCAAACCCGCTGAGACTGACTTGTAATGACCAGCCAGCCGCCGCCCTCCCGGGCCTGGCGCGCCACTTTTTCAACCGCTTTTTCACGCCACATTTTCCCGGCAACATCCCGGCTGTCCATGAAATGCCGGACCCAGAAGCCTTCGATCCCGTATATTTCCATGCCGTCAGGGGTCAGGCCGTCCCGGATCTGCACGGCTTCACCCCTTGAAAGTCGGGTCCATTGAGCCGCCTCAACCATCGCATCAAGATTTGCAAACTGAACTTTGAAATTATCAACAGCAGCACCGGCCATAGCATCCGCATGGGAGGATCCCGCAGGGAAATAAAAAAGCGGGCCTTTGACAGCCGCCTTTAGCACCTTCAGATCTGCGGGGCGCAGCCGATCGGGTTCCAATCCGGTTTTAACGGTCCTTCGGGCTGCAATCCGTTTCAGAAGACCTAAATCCCCAGGGGGGCCACCGGGCTCCAACCGGACCCTGAGAATCTCAGAGTCAAACCGGTCTTCCGCCAGGATCAGGATCTGCGGTTGCATCCCAAAGGCTTCGGCGGCCAGAACCAGATTTTCGGTAAAGGCGCCGATGGAAAGGAGCACTTCCCGGTTGTCCGGATCGACGACAGGCAGACGGCGATTCGGATCCGCACCGATTATCCAGTCACCGGGACCTGCAACCTTTACACACCATGGCTGACTGTTGTGCCCGCTGGGAGCAAGGGCGGCGTAAAACAGGATTTGCCATTCTCTTTCTCCCAGACGCCCGGCTCCGATTTTTCGATTTTCCGGGCCCATCAGCCGCCCCCGCAGATCTCCGGCGCACCCGGCACCGACCAAGCCCGAACCGAGCAAGGCGGATCCTGCCCAAATCCCCTGTTTTAAAAATACTCTTCGGTTCATGTTCTTCTCCTCAGTTCTCTGCAAAAACCACCTTGTCACCACATGGTGACTTTTAGGATAAAATTTTTTAGCCGCTGCCGGCTATTCCCTGGATCATGGCATCAATCCCCTGCTCTATTTCCCTCCACCCCTTGTCTGAATCCAGTGCCAGCCCGCCGTAAACATCGATATGTTCGGATCGAATCAAAAGATAACTGATGGCAGCCCCGGCCAGCATGATCCCAGTCTGAAGATCCTTCGCCTCTTTTTCCCCGGAAAAGAACCGGTCCATAAAATCCAAAATGCCCTGCTCCCGGACAGCCTCCAACTCCCGGGTCAGGTCATTGGATTCCACCATCTCCCAGGCCATTATTTTCAAGGTCATGGGCCGGCGGCGAAGGGCCCGGATGAATTGCTTTGAAAAAAGAGACAGTCGTTTTTCAATAGGCAGAGCGGCAAACTTTTCAGCGTTTCCGCCGGCCATTTCCAAAGCGGACGGCCAGAAATCCCCCTCTTTGGCAAAAGCGGCAATCACCCCGTTCAGTCCTCCGAAATACCGGTAAATCAATTTTTTATCCACGCAGGCTTCCCGGGCCAGGGCATTGACTCCCACACCTTTAAAGCCTTTTCTGGCCAGAAGGCTTCCCACAGCAGCCGTCAATTTCCGGCTTGTGGCATCCCTGTCCCTTAATGCCGTTTCTTTTTTTTTCTTCCATAATCGCCATATATCACCGATTGGTGACATCGGTCAACCCGGGATTAAAAACAGCCTTTTCAATCCCGGCCGGCAATGATAGATTAGCAAAAAACAAACGGTTAGTCTCGCATTCAACCATCGGAGGACTGTTGAGATGAAAAAATCCTTGATGCTCTGCTGCATCTTTCTTTTGACGTTTCTTTCAAGTCATGCCCTGGCAGGAAAACTCCCCCAGGGCTTTGTTTACCTGGATACGGTAATCCCCGACATCATCGTTGAACTCAGGTATATTTCGGAAAATAACTTTCTTGGAACCCGAGTGGACGGATATGAAGCGCCCCGGTGCATCCTGTCAGAAAAAGCGGCACGGGCCCTTGAAAAAGTCCAGGCCGACCTTGCGGTGTTCGGGCTTGGAATCAAGGTCTTTGACGCGTACAGGCCCCAACGGGCCGTGGATCATTTTGTCCGGTGGGCAAAGGATCTGGCAGATACAAAAATGAAAGCCGTCTACTACCCGGATGTTGCAAAAAAAGACTTGTTCAAGGACGGGTATATCGCGTCCCGGTCCAGCCACACCCGGGGCAGCACGGTGGACCTAACCCTCATCAGCCTTTCTTCTGGAAAAGAGGTGGACATGGGGTCTGGCTTTGACTTTTTCAGCCCCCTTTCCTGGCCGGACAGCCCGAATATGACAGCCTCCCAGCGGGCTCACAGGATGCTGCTTCAAACCCTGATGCACAAGGAAGGGTTTGCCCACTACGATAAGGAATGGTGGCATTTTACCCTGAAAAACGAACCCTACCCGGAAACCTATTTTAACTTCCCGGTACAATAGGAACCGCCCATGATCCGCACCCCCGCATTGATACTGGCCATAATCGTCCTTCTGCCTCTCACAGGCTTAGCGGAAGAAAACGATCTATACCGGTATCCCCGGGGAACCGTATCTCTTAAGGGGGTCGTTATTAAAGTGGTATCCGCAGGGGAACTGGTGCTCTGGGAAAAAGGCAACCTTCATCCCTTCAGACTGTACGGAATTTCACTGCCGGATTCCCAAAGTCCCCGGGGGCAGAACGCCAAGAAAAAAGTCTCTGATATGATATTTAACACCTTGCTTGATGTGCATCTGCTTTCCGACGAAAGCCCCACCCCTTCCGGAGTGGTTATCATCCGGGGAAACTGCCTGAATAAAACCCTCGTCCACATGGGGCTGGCCGAGGTGGACGACTCCTGCCGCGTTCCTGAATTCTGCGATCAGTGGAAAGCGGCACAAAAAAAGCCCGTCACAAAGTCTTTGCCAACGCCGTAACCTCCGGGGTTAAGCCTTACTGGGCAATGGCATGGCTTTCATATACCACCTTGTAATGCTCTTTGGTAAAATGGATGAACTCCTGGAGCACCGAACTGAAATATTTGGACTTATGCCAGATGGTGTAAAAGGACCGGGCAAACTTGAAGTCTTGAATTTTCAGGCGAAAAAGCTGGCCGGCATTTAACTCATCCATCACCGTGATCCGGGACAGACAGCTTACCGTTCCCTTGTTCTGCAGCACGGATTTTACAGCTTCAGTATGGCCGACCTCAAGAAAGGGCTTAAACCGCTTTTTATACTTTTGCATGTGGTAAAGGAAGACATCCCTGGTTCCGGAACCCTCCTCCCTGAATATCCAGCGCTTGGAGAGCAGTTCGTCCATGGGATAGGGATCGCTGCGGACCATTCCCTTATCCCCGGTCACCACATACAACTCATCCGTTCCCAGAACTTCCCGCTCAACCTCCTTGCTGTTGTAATCCCCCTCCACAAATCCGATGTCCACCTCCCCGCTTTCGATGAGCCGGCCGATCTCGATCGTGTTTCCGGTCACATTTTCAACACGAACCCCTTTATACTGCTCCACAAACTCATAGATGATCTGGGGAAGAATATAATTGGCAATGGAAGAACTGGCCCCGACACGGATGTCACCGACCAGATCCTGATCCCGGAACATGGTCTCACTCTCTCTCAGGCCAAAAACCAAAGGATCCACCATCCTGTAAAAAAACCGGCCGTTCTCGTTGAGCACCAGTCGTTTATTGATCCTGTCAAACAAAGGTTTGCCCAGGGTCTCCTCAAGGGCCTTGATGGCCATGGACACCGCCGACTGGGTCAGTCCGTTTTCCTCTGCCACCTGGCTGAGATGGGGGGTTTTGACCAGGGCCAGAAATAATTCAAGTTGTCTTAAAGTCACAATTGCCTCGCTCTATGGGTTTAGGCTGGACTGCACCATATCACAGGAAGCGTCCCCAGCCAAGGTGGTAAAACCGGCTCAAATAACGGATCACGCCTTTTTCTGCCCATTCAGGACAGGGGAAATATCATTTCAAACCGGCATCCCTGACCGGGGGCGGAAATCACATCCATCTGTCCGCCATGGTCTTCCACCACTATATAATAGGATATGGCCAACCCCAGCCCCGTTCCCTGATCCACCCCTTTTGTCGTAAAAAAAGGCTCAAAAACCCGCTTGCGGGTGCGATCGTCCATACCCGGGCCGTTATCCTCAATTTCCACCCTAACGCCCCTGTCCGCCTCATTAATCCGGAAGGTCAGCCGGGGCATGGGGATCTGGGTTGAAGCCATTGCCTCCACCGCATTTCGAATCAGATTAAAGTAGACCTGCTGAACTTTGCTGCCCTGGCATTGTACCATGGAAACGGGACAGTACTCCCGGACAATTTCCACCTTGCGGATATCATACTTTTTTTTCAGATCATAATCATTGCGGGCCAGATCCAGGGTATCCTCCAGAAGCGCCTCCAGCGAATGGACCTTTTTTTGCCCGGAATTATTCCCTGCAAAGCTGAGCATATTTTCCACAATCTTGGCCGCCCGCCGGCCCGCCTCGTTGATATGCCGGATCTGCTTGAATATGCCCCGTTTTTCCATGTAGGCTGAAATATCGGACATGGACAATCCTAGCGCATCTGCCGCGGACAGATTGGCAGGCAGATCCTTGGACAGCCGGTTGGAAATCACCTGGGCGTTTTGAATCATACCGGCCAGAGGATTGTTTATCTCATGGGCCATACCTGCGGCAAGGCCGCCGATGGACATCATTTTTTCCGACCGGGCCATCATCTCCTCGATCTTTTTGCGCTCGGTAATATCATGAACCACCACCCTTGCCGTGCGGATTTTATCCGATTCATAGACAAATTCCGCATTCAGGATTACGGAAAGAATCTCACCGTTCTTCTTCTTGATTTTATAATCATAGGCCCGGGATACGGGGCGATCGATCATCACCTGCTGCAGATCACCGTAAAACGTATCCAGGCTCTCCTGCGCCAAAAAATCCATGGGAGCCATGGTTAAAAATTCAGCCGAGGAATATCCGGTGTAGCTGCACATGGCCGCGTTGACATTGGTAATCTTTCGCCCCGGAAAATCAATCTCATACAAGGCAGCCGGGGCGTTGTCAAAAAGATGCCTGTATTTGGCCTCACTCTCCCGGAGCGCGTCTTCCGACCGCTTCCGGTCAATGGCCAGGGCGATCTGTCCTGAAACCGATTCAAAAATCGCAAGGTCCTGGCTGTCGTACAGCGTCTTTGATCTGTAGCTTTGAACCGCGGTCACACCGATGACATTGCCCCTTATAATCAGTGGCACCCCCATCCAGATCAACGGCAGAGGGCCTTCCACGTTGTTTTTTTGTGCCAGTTCCACCAAAGCTTCCCGCTCCAGGATCATGGGAATCTGCTTTTGGGCGACAAGCCCAGAAAGAGACCCTTTGGCATCCAGTTTTGTGGGCGCAGGCGTTCCCGGCTCCTGCTCATCAACAAAGTAGGAAAAGCTTAGGGTTTTTTCTTTCTCATCCACCAGGGCGATAAAAAAATTGGTGGTATCCATGACTTTGCCCATCAGATGATGAATTTGTGAGAACAGATCTTCAAGATTGCGCGTCAGGCTCACGGCATTGGAAATGGCCAGCAGGGTTTTGCCGATCCGGTCGGATCTTTTCCGCATTGTCAGGTCTTCCATGGTCACCACAAAGACCTGCCCCAGGTCCTCAAAGATCATGGCCCGGCTCTGGACTGAAACGGGGAATGTTGACTCATCCGTCCGTCTTGCGACCATCTCCAGGGGGGCGCCCATTTTTTCCAATGCCTGTTCGCTTACCCGGTCATGAAAGGCCGGATCGATTAGGGCGGCAAGAGGCATTCCGGAAAATTTTTCGGCCGAGGAAAACCCGAAAAGCCCGACAGCCGTTTGATTGGCCTGAAGACAACGCCCCTTATGGACGAATAAGATTCCCTCCATGGCCGCATTGGCAAGAGAATGAAACCGGTCATTGCTCTGCTTCAACGAAAGGGCCATTTCTTTTTCTTTCTGCCTGGCGACCAGAAGCCCTTGGACCTGAACGGAGACAAACACTGCGGTAACTCCGCTTATAA
The DNA here is from genome assembly GCA_963677255.2 of uncultured Desulfobacter sp. Taxonomy (GTDB): domain Bacteria; phylum Desulfobacterota; class Desulfobacteria; order Desulfobacterales; family Desulfobacteraceae; genus Desulfobacter. The sequence goes on from CAXXER010000001.1 coordinate 337,958, forward strand.
AAATATAGTTGATCCCGCCGTTCAGCATGCGCTCGATGGAGGTAAAAAACGGGAATTCAGCCCCCCACATTCCTGAAAGGGCCAGCCCCCCGAGACTGAGCAGACTCAGGGCATTCAGCAACAAAACCAGCAGCACAGCCCTGACCCCGAAAAAGACCCCTGCAAAAACAGCACAGCAAAACAGCCAGGCAGGACCACCGCTGAGGACCCCGACATTCAAACAGATCATCATACCGGTGGCGTAAAGAAGCGCCAGGCTGATCACCCCCCGGCCGACAATGGACAAGCGCCGTGACAAAAGCACAACAAGACCTGTGCCCAGGGCAACGAGATCGTAGATTAACAATCCCCAAAGGGACTTTGAAAAAATCAGGGGAAGGGATAAAAGGAAAATGACAAGACCAATGACAAGGCCTGAAAAGACAACGGTAAAATACATCCTGTGCCGCCAGTAAAGCAGTGGATCCTTTGCTTCTATCCCGTCGGGGACAAACCTGTCGGCAAATTGCTCAACCCGTTGTTTAATGGTTTCAATACCGGAACCTTTCATCGACTCAACCCTATCACTGCTGTTGGGAAGCCCCAAAAAAAACATAGATGTCATGGCCTCTCAAAAGAAAAATCTTTCAGACAATGCCTTCGGGCATAGGCGGCACCGGTTCTCCAGCCAGGACAAATCCACCGTCCAGCCGCAAGACACTGCCGGTCATATAGGGGGCATCCTTGATCATAAAATTCACGGCAGATACAACATCGGCAATACGGCCGGTCCTGCCGGCCAGAGTATGATTGATCAGGGCGCTTTTTTCCTCATCGGTCAGCACCTCCCGCCACCCCCGGGTCTCTTCGGCGTGGCGGGTTTCAAAAACCCCCAGCATGAGTTCGTTGACCCGGATGGAAGGCGCCCCCATCCGCGCCCAGGTTTCGGTCAGAACCCGGATGCCCCGGTTGGCTGCGGCATACCCGTCGTTAAAAACCAGGGCCGCAGGGCCGCACCGTCCGACCAGGCCCGCAATGGAGGAAACATTGATGACAACCGCTTCCTGTGAGGCTTTCAGAAGCGGAAACATGGCGTCAAACACCCAGCGCTTGGCCTTAAGGGTGGTCTCAATTTCAAGATCCCACTGGTCTTCCACATAGGCCCCGTGAACCGTTGGCCACCCCCCGCGTTCAATATTATTGATAAGGATGTCGAGGCGGCCGTATTGCTCCCGAATTGTCTCGGCAAGGTTTAAAACCTGCTCGGCAGACCTTAAATCCGCCTCCACAATATGGCAGTCCGCGCCGGTGGCTGCAAAATCCGCCTCCATCTGCTCAAAGGCGTCGGTCCAGTCATGGCGGGTAAGCACAAGCCTGGCCCCCTGGCCGGCCAAATCAAGACCGATGCCTTTGCCGATCCCCTTGACCGCCCCAAGAACCAGGGCCACTTTACCTTGAATTTTCATATCAGAACCCGGCCTTGAAATCCCTTCCGAACAGCTCATACTTCAACCACTCGATGCTGAAGTTCAGCAGGGCCAGATCATCGGATATGATCCGGTCGAAAAGGCCATCCGGCAGATCAAGGCCTGCCAGAAGGTCATCATTTTGAATCTGCCCTCTGAAAGTGTCCAAATCGTAGAGGGCCGTGTAAAAGGTATCGGCATGCCTCCCCTCAAGCTGCCCTGGCATGATTTGGTTTTTCAGGCTGATCAATCCCATCAGCTTGTCATTCTCCCTGTTGTGATCGGCGACCTTCTGACCCTCCAGCCACTGGGCCACAGTGATTCCAGTTTCCCGGCCAAATCCTTTGCAATGGTCTTCTTCAATGAGGGCAAAGTACTCCTGGATCTGACCGGTCTCCCGATTCTTTGCAATCGCACGGGCCAGAGGGTACATCCGACAGGAGGCGGGGCGGTCTTCATAGACACTGCATCCCTCTTCCCGGACAAATGGACAGGCGTGTCCCGTAGCCGGATTGTGTTTAAACGTCACGACAGGAAGCCCGGACTCCGGGCCATGATGCAAAGCGGTATACTCGCGCAAAAACCGATCCGAATGAATGCCCAGGGCCTGTTTCATTCTTAACACATCATAGGGGGTCAAGGCCTGGTTCAGGTCGCGACAGCAATCGTTAAAACAAGGCGTATCAGGACCGCAGCCAAATTCCATGGGGTCGTTCAGTCCCACGGGAATCATATCATCACTCATAACTTTTCCTTAAAATAAAACTCACACGAATTTGACATCTGCTCCAAACAGAATGCCGGTAATTTACCAGGAACCACCCGGATTTACCAGATGATTTTCCGGTCGGAAACCTGGCCTGAAACTCACAATATATGGTAGTGAGTTTCGTGGAACACTATATATATTGTCAGGCAAAAAAAACATCAAAAAAATTGATGAAAATGTTAAATCCTTTTTTTTGAATCCTCTTGACAAAGCCCGATGGAGGGTGCTATTCCCATAACGATCAAATGGGTCCCTCGCCGGTTTGAACCGGTTTTTTAAAGGGGAAACAGACTGGCAAAAGGGAATCTTTAAGTAAGGCTACCCAGGTCAGGCAGCAGATGACTGTCCTGGCCAAAACTGTTGATAGAAAAGTAGCACAACGGTATTTGTGCAATTTGATTAACTTAATTTATGGAGGTATTTTAAATGCCATCTTTTGTAATTGCAGAAAAATGTGACGGCTGCAAAGGCGGAGACAAAACAGCATGTATGTACATCTGCCCCAATGACCTGATGGTTCTGAACGCCACAGAGATGAAGGCTTACAACCAGGAACCGGATCAGTGCTGGGAATGCTATTCCTGCGTTAAGATCTGCCCCTCCCAGGCCATCGAAGTAAGAGGTTACTCTGACTTCGTGCCCATGGGCGCTTCTGTACAGCCCATGATGGGTACTGAGGACATTATGTGGACCTGTAAGTTCAGAAACGGCGTTGTAAAACGCTTCAAGTTCCCCATCAGAACCACTCCCGAAGGCGAAGCCAACTCCTATGACGACCTTAAGGGCAAAGACCTGGCTTCAGGTCTGCTGTCTACTGAGGAAGCTGACGGCAAAGTACTGGCCGCGCCGACTGAGCTGGCTTAAGGGTTACTTATTTAATTTCTGATACTTATTATAAAATTTTTGGAGGTATATAATGGCATTACCTAACAAACCTGCTGGGGAAATCAAAGTCGTTAGAGAGCCAGAGGTAGAGAAAAGAGACGTTGATGTTCTGATCATCGGCGGTGGTATGGCTGCCTGCGGTACTGCATTTGAAATCAAAAAATGGGCTGATGACGACACCAAGATTCTGCTGGTGGACAAAGCTGCCCTCGAACGGTCCGGCGCTGTTGCTCAGGGTCTGTCCGCCATCAACACCTACATTGGTGACAACAAGTGCGAAGACTATGTCCGCATGGTCCGTAACGACCTGATGGGTATCGTTCGTGAAGACCTTATCTATGACCTGGGCCGTCACGTTGACGATTCCGTACATCTGTTCGAAGAATGGGGACTTCCCGTTTGGAAGAAAACCGACGACGGAAAGAACCTTGACGGCAAAAAAGGCCAGAAGGCCGGCACTCTGAAAGACGGTGCTACTCCCGTTCGTACCGGTAAATGGCAGATCATGATCAACGGTGAATCCTACAAGAGAATCGTTGCTGAAGCCGGTAAAAAAGCCCTTGGTGACGAAAACATCCTGGAAAGAGTTTTCATCGTTGAAATCCTCAACGACAAAGACGATCCCAAGAGAGTTGCCGGTGCCGTTGGCTTCTCCGTACGTGAGAACAAGGTTTACATCATCACCGCCAAGGTTATGATGGTTGCCTGCGGTGGCGCGGTTAACATCTACCAGCCCCGTTCCGTTGCTGAAGGTAAAGGTCGTGCATGGTATCCCGTATGGAATGCTGGCTCCACATACACCATGGCTCTGAGAGCCGGTGCTGAGCTTTCCATGATGGAAAACCGTTTCACCCCCGCTCGCTTCAAAGACGGTTACGGCCCTGTTGGTGCATGGTTCCTGCTGTTCAAAGCCAAAACCGTTAACGGCCTTGGTGAAAACTATGCCGGTTCTGACGATGCAAAGGCTGAGCTGGAAAAATACGCTCCTTACGGAACTGCTGCTGTAACTCCGACCTGTCTGCGTAACCATCTGATGATGAAAGAGTACAAAGAAGGCCGCGGTCCCATCATCATGGAAACCTCCAAGGCACTGGCTGCTCTTGGCGAAACCATGGACAAAAAAGAGCTGAAGCACCTTGAGTCAGAAGCTTGGGAAGATTTCCTTGACATGTCCGTTGGTCAGGCTGGTCTGTGGTGTGCAACCAACACCGAGCCCGAGAAAAAAGACTCTGAGATTATGCCGACCGAACCGTACCTGCTGGGTTCTCACTCCGGCTGCTGCGGTATCTGGTGCTCAGGCCCCGAAGAAGATTGGGTCCCCGAGTCCTACAAATGGGGCTACAACAGAATGACTACCGTCAGGGGCCTGTTCACTGCCGGTGACGGCGTTGGCTGCTCCGGTCACAAGTTCTCCTCCGGTTCCCATGCAGAGGGTCGTATCATTGCCAAGTCCATGATTCAGTACCTGAAAGCCGAAGGCGACAAGGTTTCAGGCATTGCTGAGACTGACCAGGAACTGATCGACATGGTTTACTACCCGGTATACAACTACCTGGATAACTGTGAATACACCACTGCCACTGACGTGAACCCGAAATACTGCAAGCCTGCTGGTATGGCCATGCGTCTGATGAAGATGACCAATGAGTACGGTGCTGGTACTGGTACCTTCTACATGACCAACGGCAAATCCCTCGAAGTTCTCATGGACCTGTTCGAAATGTTCCGTGAAGACCTTGAGAAAATCGCTGCCGGCGACCTGCATGAGCTGCTGAGAGCTTGGGAAATCATCCATCGTCTCTACACTGTTCAGGCTCACACCCGTCACATTCAGTTCCGTGAAGAATCCCGCTTCCCTGGTTTCTACTACAGAGGCGACTTCATGGGCCAGAATGATGAAGAGTGGTTCTGCTTTGTCAACTCTACTTATGACAAGAAGACCAACGAGTGGTCCCTGAAGAAAGAACCCTACGTAAAAATCATCTCCGACTAGTGCTGGACGATAGATTTTAAGCGTTAGTGTTTGATATTGACCTCCAGGTGCCGGCTAACGCCGGTGCCTGGGGGTTTTTTCAGATTATGCCGAACCCTGGGCATATCCAGGCTTGGCGCCCGGCTGGCGCCTGTCTCCTTTTTTGTAAGGCTGTAACCGCGTTATTATCCAGTCCAGACTCGGGCACGTCTTGCAATCTTATGAATAAGGAGAGAGGATGCCGCAACTATCTGGAACCCCTTGTCCTAACGCAAGATTTCAGATATGGCATTAACCCATAATTGCAACACCCAATTGATATAACTTAAATGCACGGAGGGACAGCATGACAACAGAAAATTCAGCCCCGAAGAGTGGAAGCATCATGGTGGTTGGTGGTGGTATCAGCGGCCTGACAACTGCCCTGGAAGCTGCCGAAGTGGGGTATGAGGTCTTCCTTGTGGAAAAGGAAGCCTCTCTTGGTGGGAGAGTATCCCAGCTCAAACACTACTTCCCCAAACTCTGCCCGCCAACCTGCGGACTGGAGATTAACTATAAGCGTCTTAAAGACAATAAAAACATCAAAGTGTTTACCCTGTCTGAGGTTCAAAACGTGGCCGGCACCCCCGGTGACTACACGGTAACCGTGAAAACCGCTCCCAGATATGTAAACGAAAACTGCACCTGCTGCGGTGAGTGCGCCAAAGTCTGCGAGACCGAGATTGCCAACGAGTTCAACTTCGGCATGGATCGCAGAAAGGCAGCCTACCTGCCGCACAACATGGCATTCCCCCAGCGCTATGTCATGGATCCTGCCATGAGCACTGACGACCGGGATAAAGTCAAAGAAGCCTGTAAATACGACGCCGTCGATTTTGACATGGAAGAAAAGACCTTTGATCTTAAGGTCGGCGCCGTTGTTTTCAACACTGGCTGGCAGCCCTACGATGCAACCCGCATCGACAACCTTGGGTTCGGCCGGTTACCAGAACATTGTAACCAACATGATGCTGGAACGCCTGGCCTCCTCCAACGGCCCCACCGGCGGCAAAATTGTCAGACCGTCTGACGAAAAAGCCCCCGAGACCATCGCTTTTGCCCAGTGTGCAGGCTCCAGGGACGAAAATCATCTGTCTTACTGCTCTTACATCTGCTGCATGGCATCCTTGAAACATGCCACTTATATCCGGGCACAGTATCCGGATGCCAAGATCTATATCTACTATATTGATCTGCGGACCCCGGGCAGAAAATACGAAAACTTCTACGCCAAACTCAAGGAAGATGAAAACGTCTTCTTTGTCAAAGGCAAGGTCGCCGAGGTTGGCGAGGAAGCCGGTTCCGGCAATATTCAGTTGGTTGCCGAAGACACCATCAGCGGCGAGAAGATCAGACAGACCGTTGACATGCTCGTACTTGCCACCGGCATGCAGCCCACCTGCGCCATTGACAAACCCAATGCAGACCTGACCTACAACGAAGAAGGATTCATTGTAAACGACTTCGCTAAAGGCGGCCTGTTCGCAGCAGGGTGTGCCAACAAACCGGCCGATGTTGTAACCTCTAACCAGAATGCAACCGGCATGGCCCTCAAAGCCATTCAGACCCTTAGGAGGTAGACTAAATCATGGATAAAAAATACGGCGTATATATCTGCACAGGCTGTGGCATCGGAGATACCCTGGACATGGAAGCCCTGGTTGATGTCCCCGACGAGGAGGGCGTAAATTGCACCACCCACCCCTTCCTGTGCTCCAAAGAAGGTGTTGAGCTTATCCAGAAAGATATTGATGACGGCAAGGTGAACTGCATGGTCATCGGTGCCTGCTCAAGACGGGTCAACTTTGATGTCTTTTCTTTCCCCGGATGCATCGTGGAAAGAGCCAACCTTCGTGAAGGCGTTGTTTGGCCCCATTCCCGGGAGACCTATCCTGCCCTGACCGAAGAGCAGAAGGACGACGAAGAGCATTTTGACCGGATCCAGATGAAGGCTGAAGACTACATCAAGATGGGCATGATCCGTCTTGAAAAAGTCAAACTGCCCGAACCCTATCAGACCGAATCCTTTTCCAAGAAGATCCTTGTTCTCGGCGGCGGTGTTACCGGTATGTCAGCAGCTCTTGATGCGGCTAAAGCCGGCTTTGAAGTGACCATCGTTGAAAAAACAGATTCCCTGGGCGGCTATGCCGCCAAGATGAGAAGCCAGATGCCGGTTGCAGAACCGTTTGAAGCGCTTCAGGCTCCTGTGGTGGCTGACCTTGTTGCCGAAGTAGAAGCCAATGCCAATATCACTGTAAAAACCGCTACAGAGGTGGCCCGTATTGCAGGCCAGCCCGGCGAATTTACTGTGACCATGAAAAAGCCCGGCGAGAAGATCCCCTTTGACGTTCCCTATCCGCTGCCCCCAGAGATGACTGTTGATGAGAGCGGAAAAGAACTGGATGCCGATGCCCTTCACGATAAGTACATTGAGTACAACGAAGGCAGAAACGACATCCTGAAAATGGACCCGAACGGAGAACTCTTTGGTGCCGTTGTACTGGCTGCCGGCTGGAGACCTGCCAAGCTTGAAGGCGAAGCTTTCGAGCACCTGGCTCTGGATAACCCGGATGTCATAACCAATGACGAGTTCGAAAAAATCGCCGCTGCCGGCAAAATCGTCCGTCCCTCTGACGGAAAAGAAGCCAAAAATGTGGTCTTCATCCAGTCCCCTGGCAAGGATGAAGATGACAGCGATTTTGAATATGCAGGCTCAGTGACCTCCATGGTCGCCCTGAAACAGGCCCGCTACGTCAGAGAAGACTATGCGGACGGTAAAGCGTATATTATCTATCAGCACATGAGAACCCCCGGCCTGCAGGAACTGTTCTACAAATCCATGCAGCAGGATGACGGTATCTTCATGACCAAGGGTGCGGTAACACAGGTTGCTGCCAAAGGCGCAGGCCTTTCAGTCACCGCCACCAAGACCCTGCTGGGCGACAACCTGGCCCTGGATGCTGACCTTGTGGTCGTTGCCGGCGGTATGGTTCCCATCACCAAAGACGAACCCGTCATCAACCTGGCCTATCGTCAGGGTCCCGGCTTCCGTGACAATGACATCTTCGGGCAGTATGCAGACTCCAACTACATCTGCTTCCCCTATGAGACCCAGAGAACCGGTATTTATGCTGCCGGTGCCATCAGACGGGCCATGACCATTGAAGAATCCATTGAAGACGCAACCGGTGCCGCCCTCAAAGCCATTCAGTGTATCGAAAGCGCCAACCGCGGCATGGCCGTTCACCCCAGATCCGGTGACATGACCTATCCGGACTTCTTCTTCCAGAGATGCACCCAGTGCAAGCGCTGCACAGTTGAATGTCCTTTCGGCGCCCTGGACGATGATGAAAGAGGAACCCCCAAGGCCAACCCGACTCGCTGCCGCCGCTGCGGCACCTGTATGGGCGCCTGTCCGGAACGTATCATCTCCTTTGCCGATTACTCCATTGACAGTATCGGTTCCCAGATCAAGGCCATCAGCGTTCCTTCCGAGGACGACTATGATGAGCCGCCGCTGCGGTTTGTAGCGCTTGTCTGTGAGAATGACGCCTTCCCCGCTCTGGATATGGTTGGCATGAACCGGGTGGATTACTCCCCTGATGTCCGCATCATTCCGGTACGGTGTCTGGGTTCTGTTAACTCTATCTGGATTAAGGATGCCCTGGCCCAGGGTATTGACGGTGTGATCCTCATCGGCTGCAAGCACGGTGACGATTACCAGTGCCACTTTGTCAAAGGTTCCGAGCTGGCTGAGGTCCGCGTGAAAAAGATCGGTGACGCTCTTGCATCCCTGGCCCTGGAAGAAGAACGTGTGGCCTTTGCAGAAGTGGCCATTGACGAATACGACAAAGTACCTCAGATTATCAACGACTTTGTTGAAGAGGTCGACGCCCTTGGTCCCAACCCGTTCAAAGGTTTCTAATTCACGGTAAACTAAACCATATGGAGGTATCAAACGTATGAGTGCTAAATATACAGCTCAACCTGATCTCGGGTTTATTGCCCAGGTTAGAGGTCTTGGCGGAGATACACTGAAAAAATGTTACCAGTGTGCCACCTGCTCAGTGGCTTGTCCCATTGCCCCTGAAGACAGCCCGTTTCCCAGAAAAGAAATGATCGCTGCATCCTGGGGTCTGAAAGACAAACTGATCGGCAACGCCGACATCTGGCTTTGTCACCAGTGTGGCGACTGCTCCGATCTGTGCCCAAGAGGGGCCGCTCCCGGAGATGTTCTGTCGGCCGTTCGTTCTGCGGCTATCACAGAGTATGCCACCCCCAAAGCGCTGGCAAAGGCTGTGAACGATCCTAAAAAACTGCCCTTTCTCATCGGTATTCCGGCCCTCTGGTTCGCTCTTCTGGCCTTTATTACCACCAACCTGGGCGACACGATGACCAAGATCTTCAACGCCCTGTTCGGAGATGCCCTTGGCGGACGTCTTCACTGGTCCCACGCCCATGAAGGAGCAGAGCATGTACTTTCTCACGCCAGTTTTGTTTCAACCTGGTTTGTGGATATGACCTTTATTCCCACGGCCACCTTTGCAGTGATTGTTTTCCTGCTGGCCTTAAAGCGGTTTACCGTGGATATTCACAACAACGCTGTTTTGGAAGGCAAAACTGACAAGACATCCCTGGATTACATGGGACTGGTTCAGGCTCTTGGACGGGTCATTCCCACCGTGCTCAAACACGAAAAGTTCAACGAGTGTGAAGCCAACAAAGACCGGGCAACCCCGCATATGATGGTATTGTACTCCTTTATCGGACTGTTTATTGTAACAGCGGTCTGCGGTACCATGCTTTATCTGGGCAACTACCCCGGTCCTTATCCCCAGCTCAACCCCATCAAATGGCTTGCCAATATCTCTGGTGTTGCCCTTGTGATCGGATCCGGGCTTATGATCAAGAACAGAATGGCCAATAAAGACCAAATGACCGCCTATAAAGACTGGTACATTCTCGGTGTTGTGTTCGCACTCGGACTCACTGGCATGCTGGCCGAAATGACCCGCCTGATGCATGCAGAGTATGTCACCTATTTCTTCTACTGGCTGCATCTTGTTGCCATCTTCAACCTGTTCTGCTTTTTGCCGTTCTCCAAAATGGCCCACCTGGTGTACAGACTTGTTGCCATGGCTTATGCAGAGTACGGAAACAGAAAATAAGTTGTTTTCGATAAATCGATCTTAGATTCGATTTAAGATCAACTGGGGGGAGGCTGATTCATCAGCCTCCCCCTTTTTTTGTCTTCTTTTGTCACAGTTTGATTTTTTTCCTCAGAGTTAATGAAGAAGGCTCAATTTGTGTCTCTGCTATCATCCTCCATAAATCCAGTATAACTTAATTTTCTTTATTATTTCTAAATAAAATGATTGCAAAAAAAACAGTTTCCTTTATGATAAGCCTTTAGATTTCAACTCATTAAGGAGATATTAGTGTTGAGCAAAATAGCTGTGCTGCCCGGTGACGGTATCGGGCCTGAGGTAATGGCCCAGGCTGTAAAGGTCCTGGATAAGGCCGGACAATTATACGGATTTTCTCTTGAATACGAATTTGCAGATGTAGGCGGCATCGCCATTGACAACCATGGCAAAGCCCTGCCTGAGTCAACCCTTTTGCTTTGCGAGCAAAGTGATGCGATTCTTTTCGGCTCTGTGGGAGGTCCCAAATGGGAAGCGCTTCCCCCGGAACAGCAGCCCGAGCGAGGCGCCCTTTTACCCTTAAGAAAACATTTTGGCCTTTATTGCAACCTAAGACCGGCAAAGGTTTTTCCTACCCTGGCGTCGGCATCCCCTCTAAAACCCGAAATCGTTAAAGACGGATTTGACATTCTTTGCATGCGGGAGTTGACCGGAGGCATTTACTTTGGCGAACCCAAGGGAAGACGCGGGGAAGGTCCGGAAGAGACTGCCTTTGATACGATGGTTTATTCTCGCTATGAAATCGAACGGATTGCCCGCCTTGCATTTGAGGCGGCCAGGAAACGGAGGGGAATTGTCACCAGCGTTGATAAGGCCAACGTTCTGTTCTCCATGGTGCTCTGGCGGGAGACTGTAACCCAAATCGCCAAAGAGTATCCGGATGTCACCCTCAACCACATCTATGTGGATAATGCCACCATGCAGTTGGTACGGGACCCTCACCAGTTCGATGTTCTGCTCTGCGGAAATATGTTTGGAGACATCATATCAGACGAATGCGCCATGATTACAGGCTCCATGGGGTTGCTTGCCTCGGCCAGTATCAATGAGGACAAATTCGGCCTTTACGAGCCTGCAGGCGGTTCTGCCCCGGATATTGCCGGAAAGGGAATTGCCAATCCCATTGCCCAGATCCTGTCCGGTGCCATGATGCTAAAATACACTCTCGGACAGGCCAAAGCGGCTGATGCCATTGAAACGGCCATCTCACAGGTCCTGGATCAAAAGATATTTACGGCAGACCTGACCCTGGACAAGGCAAAGGCAGTGGGAACCCAAGCCATGGGCGATGCGATTGTACAGGCCCTGGAATAATCAACTATAGGCTATGACATAAAAAAAAAGGACTTCAGTTTTCACTGAAGTCCTTTAATATGATGGCGGGAGTGACGAGACTCGAACTCGCGGCCTCTAGCGTGACAGGCTAGCGTTCTAACCAACTGAACTACACCCCCGTTACAACTTTGGGTGGTGGGCGATGCAGGGCTTGAACCTGCGACTTCAACCTTGTAAGGGTTGCACTCTCCCAACTGAGTTAATCGCCCAAAAACAGAGGGGTTATATCAATATTCATTTTTAGTGTCAAGCAATTTTAACGGGAACTTAATTTTTTTTATCTTTTAGGAAACCGACACTATCCTGCACACAGAACCTTGCAACCCCGGGATATTAGTGGTATATTTGGAATCCGAGAAACAACATATAGTATCCGTAACAATCTGTTGCAAGGCAAGTCCCCTTCTTGGGTCCGCACGATTCTTACAAGGAAATTAAAAAGTACGCATCTTAAGCATTTAAGAAAGCCCGTCAGGGTCACGTTTTAAGGAGTTAACTATGGAACCAGTTCAGGGATACCTGGAAATTATGGACAAAGGGTTCGGATTCTTAAGAGATATCGAGGAGAATTTCCAGCCCCGGCCCGAAAATCCCTATGTCCCCAACAGCCTGATCAGAAAGCTGAACCTAAGAGAGGGAAGTTATATTGAGGGCTATGGAGAGAAAAAAGGGCCTAGGAATCTGAATCTTGCCCTAATCCGCATCGATACCATCAATCACCTTCCGTTTGATGAGTTTCTAAGCACGCCCATGCTCCAGGAGCAGGTCAGTGTAAATCCCTATGAACGATACTTTCTGACCCAGAATGAAGACGATCTTACGGGCAAAGCCCTGGACTACATCGCCCCTATCGGCATGGGCCAGCGGGGGCTGATTATTGCGCCGCCAAAATCCGGAAAAACAACTATTCTCCGCCACATGGCCAACTCCGTGTGCGCGAATCACCCCGATGCAAACGTCTTTGTTCTTCTGGTTGATGAGCGTCCCGAAGAAGTCACGGATTTCCAGCGGGGACTTACCAATGCCCACGTCCTTTACTCTTCAGCCGACCAGCAGATCGGCCAGCACATGAGAATGACCCGGATGGCCATGCATACAGCCATCCGATGCGCCGAAATCGGACAGGACGCGGTTGTTTTTATCGATTCGCTCACCCGGATGACCCGGGCCTTTAATATTGATACGGACAGTTACGGCAAAACCATGAGCGGAGGACTCGGCGCCAATGCCATGGAATTTCCAAGAAAAATTTTCGGAGCCGCCAGAAAACTTGAAAACGGCGGATCTTTAACTATCATTGCCACCATTCTCGTGGATACCGGCAGCCGGATGGATGAGGTCATTTTCCAGGAATTCAAAGGAACCGGCAACATGGATCTGTTTTTGTCCCGGGCCTGCGCAGAGCAAAGAATCTGGCCGGCTATCAATATCAATAAGTCCGGCACCCGAAAAGAAGATCTTCTCATGGACAGTGATGAGTACGAGCGCATTGTGGATGCCCGGCGCAAGGTGGCCTCTCTGGACGAAATCACCGCCATGACTCAATTTTTGAACATGCTCGAAGACCTTTAAGACCCAATGTAACTCTTGCACAAAAAACAAACGGCCCGTCCAGGAATTCCCGGATGGGCCGTTTGTTGCGTATATTACAATTCGATAGCTTTTCGGGTCTATTTATCCCCTTGCCCCTCCACCAAAGCGTTTTCCAACACCTGAGACATCTCGTCTACAAAAACAATGTCCAACTGTTTTTGGATAGATTTTGGAATTTCGGCCATATCCTTTCTGTTTTCTTCGCAGACCACCACTTTTTTAATGCCGTTGGCATGGGCAGCCAGAAGCTTTTCTTTAAGGCCGCCGATCGGCAGCACCCTTCCTCTGAGGGTAATCTCTCCTGTCATGGCCACTTCCCGGCTCACAGGGCGTCCGGTGAGCACAGAAACAACTGCTGTGCACATGGCAATGCCGGCAGACGGTCCATCTTTAGGAATGGCCCCTTCCGGGACATGGATATGAATATCCGTATCTTTATAAAAATCTTCACGGATTCCTAGATCATTACTGCGGGACCGCACATAGGATACGGCAGCCTGGGAGCTTTCCTTCATCACATCCCCCAGCTTTCCTGTCACCTGGACCCGTCCCTTGCCGGGCATGGTCACAGCCTCTATGGTCAGCAGTTCTCCTCCGGCCTGGGTCCAGGCAAGGCCTGTGACAATACCTGTCCGGTCTTCTTTTTCCAGAGCAGACTCCCTAAACTTAGGCTGACCAAGGTAGCTTGCAACCGTATTGGCGGTCACCCGCCGTTTCCGGCGCTGGTCGGTCTTGACTATTTCCGTGGCAATCTTTCTTGAAATAGAAGAAATCTCCCGCTCAAGGTTTCTCACCCCGGCCTCTTTGGTATACCGCTTGATTATCTCGTGGACAGCATTTTTGGAGAACTCCACACTCTCCTCTTCAAGGCCGTTTTCCCTCAGCTGCTTGGGAATGAGATATCCTGTGGCGATTTTCTCTTTTTCATATGCGGTGTAGCCTGGGATTTGAATGATTTCCATTCTGTCCCTAAGGGGCGCTGGAATATCGTAAAGGGTATTGGCCGTGGTGATGAACAGAATCTCAGACAAATCATAGTCCACCTCAAGGTAGTGATCGTTGAAATTCCTGTTCTGTTCAGGGTCCAGAGCCTCCAGTAACGCTGAAGACGGATCGCCCCGAAAGTCACTGGTCATCTTATCGATCTCATCCAGGCAGAAAACCGGATTGTTGTACCCGACCTTTTTCAGGGTCTGGACAATTTTACCGGGCATGGCACCCACATAGGTTCTCCTGTGCCCGCGAATCTCCGCCTCATCCCGCACACCGCCCAGGGAAATCCGGGCAAATGCCCGCCCCGTAGCGGACGCTACCGATCTTGCAAGAGAGGTTTTGCCCACACCTGGCGGTCCCACAAGACAGAGAATCGGCCCTTTAATCTTTTTCACCAGGATCTGAACGGCCAGATATTCCAGAATCCGTTCTTTGGGTTTTTTCAACCCGTAATGATCCCGGTCAAGAATCTGTTCCGCCGTTTGGAGATCGTTTTTCGCCCGTTTTTTCCTGTACCAGGGGAGCGTGATCAGCCAGTCGATATAATTTCGCACCACTGTGGCTTCGGAGGACATGGGAGACATCATCTTGAGTTTGTCCAGCTCCCGCCGGACAACCCCTGCAGCTTCCCTGGGCATGCGTTTGCTGCGAATTTTCTTTTCAAGATCCGCAAACTCGCCGCCATCGCCGTCTTCGCCCATCTCCTTTTGAATCGCGCGCATCTGCTCGTTGAGATAATGCTTTTTTTGAAGTTTTTCCATCTGCTCTTTGACACGCCCCTTGATCTTCTGGGACATGGAAAAGACTTCGGTTTCCTTCTGGATCATCTTCAAAAGGAGGAAAAAGCGCTCCTCAATATCGCCGCACTCTAAAAGAGACTGCTTGTCCCCTACCTTCAAGGGAAGCTGGGATGCAATCGTATCTGCATACCTGGACGGATTCCCCTCAAGGGCTTCGAGGCCCTTGAAAAAGCTTTTGGAGACCACGCCGGACAAGGCCGCGTAATGCTGAAATGCTTCAAAAACCGTTCGAATGGCAGCTTCACAGGCAGATTCGCGCATGGGCTTTTCCGCCACATCCAGATACTCCACACTCTGGAATCCGGCCTCATCCCCCATCTTGATAATTCGCCCTCGGCCCACACCTTCAACCAGGGCCTTAACGGTCCCGTCCGGAAGGCGAAGCAGCTGGGTGATCTGGGCTTCGGTACCCACCTGGAAAATATCCTGAATGGTAGGTTTTAACACCTCAGGATCTTTCTGGGTACTCAAAAAGATTTTTTTATCTGCTGCCATGGCCTCGGATAAGGCCTTGATTGATTTTTCCCTTCCTACAAACACAGAAGTGGTAACAAATGGAAATAGGACCATGTCGCGGAGGGGAACTAAGGGCAGACTTTTTTTCTCCCCTTCGCTCCCGTCCGGATGAAAGAACTTGGAAATTTTAATCATTGGGGCAAACTTTTCCGTTTACGCCTGTTTTTTGGGCTGTTCGTATAAGAGAATGGGGTCTTCGTTCTTCAAGACCACTTCCTCGCCCACGACACACTCCACCACATCTTTTTTGGAAGGAATCTCATACATGATATCCAGCATGGTTTCTTCCATAATGGCTCGCAGTCCCCTGGCGCCGGATTTTCTGGCCACAGCTTCCTTGGCCATGGCCTCCAGGGCTTCATCGGTGAACTGCAGATCCACCCCTTCGACCCGGAACAGCTGCTGGTACTGCTTGACCAGCGCATTCTTCGGCTCGGTCAGGATCTTGACCAGGGATTTTTCATTGAGTTCGCCGATGGAGGTGATGATAGGCAGCCGGCCCAGAAATTCGGGAATCAGGCCGAATTTGATCAAATCCTCAGGTTTTACCTGCTCCAGCAATTCACCGATATTCACATCCTTTTTGTCCGCAATTTTGGCGCCGAATCCCATAGACTTCTGGGTCAGTCTGCGTTCAATCACTTTCTCAAGACCGGTGAAAGTTCCCCCGCAGACAAACAGGATATTGGAGGTATCCACCTTCACATAATCCTGCTGGGGATGCTTTCTGCCGCCCTTGGGCGGGATGCTGGCAATGGTGCCCTCTATGATTTTGAGCAGGGCCTGCTGAACCCCTTCACCCGAGACATCCCGGGTAATGGAGGGATTGTCCCCCCGCTGGGATATCTTATCGATCTCATCAATATAGATGATGCCCTTCTGGGCCTTCTCAATATCATAGTCGGCATTTTGCACCAGGGAGAGCACGATGTTCTCCACGTCCTCTCCCACATAGCCGGCCTCGGTCAGGGCAGTGGCATCGGCAATGGCAAAGGGGACATCCAGAAATCTGGCCAGGGTTTGAGCCAAAAGGGTCTTGCCGCAGCCTGTGGGACCGATGATCAAAATATTGCTCTTGGTCACCTCCACGTCATCCTTGGTCTTTTCCAGATGGGATGCCAGGCGCTTGTAGTGGTTGTATACCGCTACGGACAAAACCTTTTTGGCCCGGTCCTGCTCAATGACATAGGAATCCAGTTTGGACTTGATCTCCTTGGGCACCATGAAATCCTTAATGCCTTCGGTTTCAGCCGCCTTTTCTTTTTCTTCATCCTCAATGATCTCGCTGCAAAGCTTGATGCACTCATTGCAGATGTAGACACTTGGCCCGGCAATCAGCTTCTTGACTTCCTTCTGGTTTTTACCGCAGAACGAACAGAAAAACTGATCATTGTTGTCATCTTTTTTGGCCATATCTTACGACTCCTTTGAAGCCTCCTTGTCCTCTTCTTCTAATTCGCTCCGGTCCGTCACCACCCGGTCAACGATCCCATAATCCTTAGCTTCGGCTCCGGACATGAAAAAATCACGCTCCGTGTCATCGGCAATTTTTTTAAGGGGCTGTCCTGTATGATCCGCCAGAATCTGATTCAGGGTATCTTTCATTCTCAGGATCTCCTTGGCATGCAGTTGGATATCCGTGGCCTGGCCCTGGGCGCCGCCCGAGGGCTGGTGGATCATGATCCTGGAGTTGGGCAGGGCAAACCGTTTGCCGTGGGCGCCTGAAGCCAGAAGCAAAGCCCCCATGCTGGCGGCCTGTCCCACGCAGACGGTGGCCACATCAGGTTTGATATACCGAATGGTATCATATACAGCCATACCCGCAGTTACAACGCCGCCAGGGGAATTGATATAAAAACTGATATCTTTTTCAGGATCCTCAGACTCCAGAAACAGAAGCTGGGCTACAATGAGGTTGGCGATTTCATTGTCAATGGCCGATCCCAGAAAGATAATCCGGTCTTTCAGCAGCCGTGAATAAATGTCATAGGCGCGTTCTCCCCTGTTGCTCTGTTCAACAACCATCGGAATAAGAGGCACGATTCAACTCCTTGTCATTATACTGTTTTATCCTGCCGCCGTCAGCGGCGGAATCGTTATTCTTCTTTGCTTTCAGGTGCGTCGGCCTCATCCTCTTTTTCAGAGGCTGCAGCTTCTTCAGGCGCGACTTCAGTGATGCTGCTTTTTTCTATTATAAGGTCAATGGCCTTTTTTTCAAGCTGGGTGTGTTTATAATATTCCAGCTGCCGCTTATCCATGTTGAAGTAATTTTTCACGGCATCCATGGTTGCGCCCATGGCTTCAGCCATTTCCTGGAAGCTTGCGTCCATCTCTTCTTCAGTGAGATCGACAGATTCCTGAGTGATCAGCTTGTCCAGAATCAAGTGGCGACGGGCCTGCTTTTCAGCCACATCCCGGTATCTTTCTTTCATAATTTCTCTGGACAGGCCAGCCTCTTCCAGGGAGGTGTTGTTCTGGGCATAGGCCTGCTCCGTCTCGGAGATAATGCCGTTGAGCTCGCCTTCCACCATGGCTTCGGGCACCTCGAACTCAACTTTTTCCAGCAGCGCCTGAAAAATCTGCTCGGAGAGCTCATGTTTGGTTCTCTGGGCAATACCCTTTTCAAGGTTGTCCCGGATGGAGTCTTTAACTTCCTGAAGGCTTTCAAACTTGCCCAAATCCTTGACCAGATCGTCATTGGCCTCGGGCAGCACCTCTTCCTGGATCTCTTTGAGGGTCACTTTGTAAACGATAGTCTTTCCCTTTAACTCGTCCTGGTTGTGATCTTCAGGATAGGTGACTTCGATTTCAAGCTCCTGAACCGGGATGGCACCGATGAGTTTTTCAGAAAACTCCTTGGGCAGTGCCCCCTGGTTGATCCCCATGACATAGTTTTCAACTTTGGGGGTGGCATCAAAGGCGTCCCCGTTCAGGAATCCTTCATAGTCGATGAGAACAAAATCAGAGTCTTTAACCGGACGGGCTTCGGTGACGGTCTCTTTTTTGGCCATGGTCTTACGGATCATATAGATCTGGCTGTCGATCTCGTCGTCAGTAACCTCGTATTTGGTCTTTTTAAGCTCAAGACCTTCAAATTCAACATCAGCGAGCTCGGGTTTCACTTCAACGGTAATATCGAAGACATAGTCGGTTTCCGGATTCAGCTCGGGGGGATCCGCCTGGGGGCCGCCCACGACATTGAGGTCATGTTCCTGAATGGCCTCAACAAAGGCTTCCTGGATCAGATGGGGTGCAACATCTGCATGGACATCGGCTGAAAATCTGTTTTCAAGGACCTTTCTGGGGATTTTCCCCTTACGAAATCCTTTGATATCGGCCTTTTTCTTCAACTCGTTATAGGCTTTGTCCAGCTCTTTGGCCACGGTTTCTTTGGGAATTTCAAAAGAGAGCTTTTTTTTGACGCTGCTCAGATCTTCGATGGTTACCTGCATGTTTTAAGTCCTGTTATCGGTTTTAAATTGGGTTATTTTTATACACTGCTTCAAAAAACAAAAAAAATATGCCATAACGTTCTTTTATCATACGGCATAAGCACTATACACAAAGTTTACTAAAATAACGCTTATATATAAAGGTGTCAAGGAAATTGACTAAAGCCCTGCTTAAGCTTGCATTCCTCCCCGTGGCTCTTGTGCTTTTATGCACCGGCGCAGCATTTTCCGCACAAATTCTTATCGGCCAGCCCTTGGTCATCATTGATCCGGGACATCATAAAAAGAACCCCGGCATCAGGAATGGGTCCGGCTTGGAGGAGTCCGCCATCACCCTGAAACTTGCCCGCCTTCTTGAAGATTTTTTATCCGACACCTGCAGGGTTCGCCTGGCCCGGACATCTGATGGTACAAATTCCGAACCCTCTCCCGCAGCCCTGGCAAACCGGGAAAAGGCAAACCTGTTTCTCAGCCTCCACCTTCACAGCAACACCTCAGCACAGCCTTCCGTATTTTTCTTTGACACCCCTGAAGCCGCAGGAACCGACACCTGGCAGACCCGGGCCCTTGGCAGCCAGGCGGAGTCAAAAAAACTGGCCGGCATCGTTGCCGATGCCATAAAAGCTGATGAACCCGGCACACATCCCATTGTCCTGTCAGGCCCCATGCTCCCACTAGAGGGCCTCAACATGCCCGGCATACTCGTAGAACCCTTTGCCCTCTCCCAGACCCCGGATACGCCTGAAGAACAACGGCTTTTCCTTGAAGCCCGGGCCCGAAGCATGGCCGATGCGGTTCTGGCCTTTCTGGCCGACAAACGATCCGGCAACTAAAAACCTCCGGCAGCCCTCAAAACCCGCTTATATTTATCTTGATTTTTAATGGGTTAAATGATATTAAACGTCTTTCTAAAATCGGGGCGTAGCGCAGTCTGGTAGCGCGCCTGCTTTGGGAGCAGGATGTCGGGAGTTCGAATCTCTCCGCCCCGACCACTTTTCAGCATCTTCATAGAAATTTTGAGTAGGTCCGTTGAGTAGGTTTGCCAATTTCCAAACCACTTGTCGCAAAAGCTACCTGACCATTATAGACTACACCCAGACGGCACAAAAACAGGCGGAGATTCCTTGCATGCGCCTGCATAACTGGATAGATATTTTAAGTCAGCCTATCTCGTTTTTAAAAAGGTAAGAACGTAAGGATTATATAAAAACAGGTAGAATCATTTGTGATTCCAGGCCCATAGGTGGCTTTGAAAAAGGTAAGGATTATGTAAGATTAAGTAAGATTATTACAAATATATATTACAATATTATCTAAATATAACTATCTGAAATAATTCATTATTACATTTTAGCTTACTTCCCATTACAAAATTCTTACATCTTTGACAATAAACTTTTCCCCTGTTTTATCAGATAGTTAAATATGAGATCATAGCATTCCATACGTTCTTACCTTTTTAGAAGACTGATAGGGTTACCCATTTCTATCTGGGCAGCGGATTGACTTCACCTGGCCAGAATTGAAAATATCTTCTGCTGTTCGAATCTTGTGGCGGTGTGAAGACGATCCAGGACATCCTCCGGGATATCAAGGGCGGATGGGGAAAGGGTATGGGAGAAGGTCAGGTCCATAACGAATGTGTGGCCGCAGTCTGCATTCTTGCAGCAGCAATAGAGTTTTTTAACCTCGTCGGATTCGACGGAGGAGGAACTGATAAAGGCAGAATGGCCGCAGCGGTTACAGATAATTTTCATGGTCATGTCCTGTTGTTACCCCCTGATTCTAAGCTGCATATTCCGGATCGTCAAAGGATATCTGGTACTTGGGCTGGAGGACCTCATTGATTTGCAGCAAATGATTTCTGAGGGGAACGATCTCGTTATCCTCATAAACCTTGGATGATTTTTCAATATCACCGAACCCTCCCCGGGCCTCTGCCGGGATGATGCTGGCAAGGGCCGGGGGGATCCGGTGGGCGGCCACGATGTCATCCCGGGAGATATTCTTGATCTTCTCCAGCTCATCCTTTGTTGAAAAGTCCCCCACCGGGATGATTTGAATGTCCTTTTCCCGGCCGTTGGGGATATGCAGGAACAGGTTCCGAAAATTGCCCAGCTTTTTTGATGATTTCACGGCATCCCTGATGGCGTTTTTTTCTTTTTTGTCCAGCTGGGCGGAGGCCGAATAGAAAATGTATCCAACATGGGCGCCGTTCAGGTAATACCGGCGGCGGAACAAGGTGGCATCCTCATTGAGCAGCATGGACTGTATGGCCCCAAGGTATGAGGGGATCCCGTAGATGGACTGGGCCACATCATAGTTTTTGATATGCAGAACCTCGCCCGGATTAAAAACAGTCTTTGACCCGTCATAATTCAGCATGCAGTATTGATCGGCATCCTTCATCCGGCGCATGTTAATGGCGGGGATGTGCCGAAGCCCGATCACCTCCCCGATCAAATTAAATACCTTTTGGAAATAGGCGTTCATGAACATGGTAAAATCCGTTACAAAGGGCATCATATGGGAATACGGCAAGGCTGAAGAGCCGTTAAATGTTTTCAGGATCATATTGGTTTTAAATTCCAACAGGGGGCCGTGGTAGGCGTTTGCACCGCGCAGCCGGGCCAGGCCGGCCAGAGAAATCGGGGTATTGTAATAGGTGCCGTTATCCAGAAGGAAAACGCCGAGGTAGTCGGATATGTTCTGGTCAAGAATGGGTTCAGGATCACCGAAGGTGAACGCCATTGCATTATCGGTTTCCATTTGCGTGGTGTGCTGTTCAGTCATGAGATCTCCTTGTTATAGGACTTCCACGGTGGCCGTGGCAGCCTGATCT
Organism: uncultured Desulfobacter sp.; assembly: GCA_963677255.2. Taxonomy (GTDB): domain Bacteria; phylum Desulfobacterota; class Desulfobacteria; order Desulfobacterales; family Desulfobacteraceae; genus Desulfobacter. The sequence goes on from CAXXER010000001.1 coordinate 359,803, forward strand.
TGGGCGATGGATTCATTGGCCAGGGCATGCATGATGGCCCAGGCCACATCGGCATGGCCTGTGGTGTCGGTCCGGTTGGCCGCATAGGTGATCTGGCCGTTCGGTGTGGTGGTTTTTCTTATGGTCAGGAAGGCATGGGCGATGGTGGTTTCCTGGGCATCCCATTGGATCCGGTTGGCGCCGACAACCTCCTGGGCCTTGAGCACCATGGAGGTTTTGTTGCCTACGTTGTAATGGATCGGGGTGGCCTGGGGGTAAAAGTTGCGAACCGTATCGAACACCCCAATGCCCGGGCCGGTGACATCGATGCCCATATAGGCGAAGTTGTATTTCTTGCACAGCTTCTTGATTTCGGCGGCCTGCCAGGGAAAGCTTTTATTCACCCACTTGAACCGGGCGATGACCCGGAACTTTCCACCGGCCTCCAGAGGCGGCATGAGAACCACAAATGAGGCGTCATCCTGGGAGCGGCTGGGATCGTAGCCGCCCCAGACCGGATAATTGCCAATCGGCCGGACCGCATTAAAATCAATGTCCGTCCAAAGACCTTTGTCCACAGCGCAGTTTTCAAGGTCCGCGAATTTGAAAACCCCGAAGGTGTCGTCAACGAACTGGCAGAGGAACAGGTTTTTAAACTCATCCGGAGAGTACTCCAGGAGGAGCTGGGCCCGGTCAAATAAATCGCAGCCCATTCTTTCCGCATCATCCAGGGTGATGATCCTCCGGAACGTATTGTCCGGGCAGAGGATGCCGGACTGCATCTGCTTGAACCCGGGGAACTCCACCCGCTTCTTTTTAAACCGCTGATTGTACCGGTCCCCGGTCCACAGGTCGTATCCCTGGTGGGTGACGGCCGAAGGGGTGGAAAAAAGGGTTTTCCGCCATTTTTTATGGGCGGCCATGCCCGAGGCCACCTTGTACAATTCGTTAAATCCCTGGATCCAGAAGAACTCATCAATATAGACGTCCCCATGGTAGCTCTGGGCGGACTTGGAATTGTTGGATAAAAAATGCAGTTCGGCCGGGCCGTTCTTGGTATGCAGGATAATGGGGTTACCCTTGAGCTCGATGTCAAAGTGCTGCTGGGCGCAGGCGATGATATACCGCCGGAAGGTTTCGGCCTGGGCCCGGGTGGCGGACAAAAAGATTTTGTTCCGGCCTTCCAGGGTGGCGTCTTCGAACGCCTCCTGGGAGAAATACCAGGTGGCCCCGATCTGCCTGGACTTAAGATACATGCGCATGCGGTGGAACCGTTCTTCCCGCATGGCCTTCTGGTACTCAAAATACTGCTTGTGCAACTTGTCTTTAAAATCCTGGGCGGTCAGGCCTGAGACATCGTTTTTCCGCTTCCGGGTATTAGACTTTTTCCGGGATCCCTTTCCCCTGGTTTTCCCTTGGGAATCCCCTCCCCCACCATTGTCCCGGTTCCGTCCGGCCCTGAGGCGGACCAGGGAGTCGACCAAGCTTTTAATTTCCTCAAGATCAATTTGCTCCTTGTTCTCTTTTTCCGCCAGCAAGGCCAGGCGCCGGGCCATGGCCCCTTCCACGGTTTCATGGGAGAGCAGATCATCCCATCCGTCCTTGTTCCGCCAGTCATAGACGGTCCGCAACGGTACATTGGCGATGTCTGCAATCTCCTTTGGCTTGTGTCGCCTCAGGTACAGGCGCTTGGCCGCCTCTTTTATTTCCGGTGGGTACGGGCTCATGCCAATACAATACCAATGTTATTCAAGGGGTTGTGGTTGTTTCATTCCGATAACGCGAAAATCGGAATGGCTTTCGTGTACAGCCCCTGAAACCACTTTTATGATGGAGTTATTCAAGTGGTTTGATTTTTGGAAAACGCTTTTTGGAGAGACATTATGCCGGCATCAATCGTGACAGACTTTCTTTGTATCGCCCAGGCCGGGCCCACCATTGACGGCAGGGATATCAGGCCTGAATGGCTGACGGATATGGCCCAGTCCTACGACCCGGCCGTATACACGGCAAAGCTGTGGCTTGACCATTTCCGGTACCGTGGGGCGTACGGCTCTGTCAGAGAATTGAAAACACAAAAAGACGGGGATGCGGTCAAGCTGTATGCCAGGATCAGCCCCAACCGGGATCTGATCGAACTGAACCAGGTATGGGAACAGAAACTGCACTTCTCAATTGAGCCGGTAGAGGACTTTGCGAAAACAGGGACCACCTATCTGGGCGGCCTGGGCCTGACCGACGAACCGGCCAGCCTGGGCACGGATGAACTGCGGTTTTCCAGCACCCGGGACCGGATGTTCACTGCATGTTATCCCGGTTCGGAAGTGCCGGACCTTCGCAAATACAGCACCCCGGAAATGGATCAGAAGACAGCACAGTCCATTTTCAATTTCTTCAAACAGCTTTTCCAGACAAACAAGACAGACACGGACAATCAACAGGGGGAGGAACCCATGGACCAGGAACAATTCGATAAATTGAACGGCGGCATTGAATCGCTGAACCAGGCTATTACCGGCATGATGGAAAAATTTTCAGCAGGGACGCCTCCAGCCGGCGGCGAAGGCCAGGATGGTGGTGGACAGAACGGCGGTGCAAATGACAATGACGATACGCCGTCCTCTGTTGATGCAGCTCAGTTCAATGAACTGAAAACCGGGCTTGAAGATCTGGCAAAACAGTTCGGTGACATCACCGAACGGATTGAGAAAGCGGTCCCCGGCACCAATTTCGGGGTGACCACATCCCCTGCGGACGGCGACCAGGCGGGACTTTTATAACCACCGGCATCGGCCCCACTTTAAGGAGACTTACAGCATGAAAGATGTAACCCGTAAAAAATTTAACGAGATGTGCGCCAGGATCGCCTTTGCCTATGGTGTCACATCCGTGATGCAGCAGTTTACCGTTGCCCCGGAAATCGAACAGCGCCTGCAGGACAAGATTGTCGAGCAGAGTGATTTCCTTGCCAAGATCAATGTAATCAACGTCCCGGAAATGGAGGGGGAAAACATCCTTGGCAGCGCGACCGGACCGGTATCCGGAAGGACCGACACCAGCGTTGACGGCAAAGAAAGGGTTCCCAGGGATGTTCTGGGGCTTGCTTCCTTTAAATACAAATGTACCCAGACCAATTCCGACGTGTTCATGAAGTACGCCACTATGGATGTCTGGGCCAAATTCAAGGATCTGGGTGAGCGGTACGCCCGTTATGTTCAGGCCCGGGTCGCCAACGATCGGGAGATCATCGGCTGGCACGGCGTTGATATTGCCGCTGACACTGATCTTGCCACGTTTCCGCTGATGCAGGATGTGAACAAAGGGTGGATGCAGTATATGCGGGAAAAACTGCCTGCCAATATCCTGGCCGAAGGCGGTACCCCCGGTGAAATCCGCATCGGCGCCGGCGGCGATTTTGCCAACCTTGACCACGCGGTGACGGATCTGGCCCAGGGTATCCCTGCATTTCTGAAAAAAGGCCTGGTCGCCCTCATTGGTGACGAACTGGTGGGCAATGAAAAATCGGTTCTATACAAAGCCATCGGACAAAAGCCCACGGACAAAACCCTTGCCACCGCTTCCCTGACCACCTTCGGCGGCCTGCCCTGGGAAACACCCAGCAACTTTCCTTCCAGGGGCATTGTCATCACCAGCTATGACAATCTGTCCATTTACGTTCAGGAAGGAACCTGGCGCCGGAACATCAAGGACAAGCCTGAAAAAGACCGCATTGAAGATTTCAACAGCCGGAACGAGGGGTATGTGGTTGAAACCCCGGAAAAATTGATCGCGGTTGAATTCGACAACGTCAAGGTCCCCAACGCAGCCGGAGACGGCTGGGAATAATCCATAACTTTTAACGGGAGGGGAGATCTCATGGGATTGATGACCAACTACCAGAAACAACACCGGCACCGCCTTGCGGCCAGCGCCAAAGAGGACGGGGGGTATACGATAACGGCACAAATGCCCTCATCCAAAATGGCCAGGCACCAGGCTTTTGAAAAACTCGGACGGGAGCTTGACGGGGATGTGGCAAAGCTTAAAGCCATCAAATCGGTAAAAGAAAAGATCAAGGTCAAAGCCGAGACCCTGGTGCCTAAATACCTGCCGGCAGTGAAAAGCCTGACCGCATCCAATTCTGCCGATCCTCTGCTGGGGCAGATACTGGTCTGGCTGTTCGATATCAATGACATCCCCGAGGCCATGGACCTGGCCGTTTACTGCATTGAGCATGAGGTCCCCATGCCGGAACGGTTCAAGCGGGACCTGCACGATTACCTGTGCGACACCATTGTGGACTGGGCCGAAGCGGAACATGAGGCCGGCCGCAGCACGGAACCTTACTTCGGGCAGGTTTGTGACCTGGCTGCGGACTGGGATATCCCGGATCAGGTCCGGGCGAAAATCTCCCGGCTCCAGGGCCTGATCGCCATGGACAAAGAGAATTTTGAGGCGGCCGTCACCGCCCTGGAAACGGCCCTTGAATACGGCGCCAAGGTAAAAACGGCCCTGGCACAGGCAAAGAAAAAGCTTGAGGCAGGCACCGAAGAATAAATTTTAACCGGCTCCCCACCCCGCCGGCCGATCCCGGCCTGAAGACGATGTCCTACGGACAGCGCCTTTAGGACCGGGGGGCCGGCCCATCTAAAAAAAGCAGAGGGCTTTCGAAAAAGCCCCTGCGCCATGGGTCGAAACCTCATGGTCAATAATCTGTATAATACCTAAATATCAGGCCACAGCCAATTTACATCCCAATGCCCTTGTCACCTTGCTAATTGTTATAAAGCGAGGATTCCCGCCGTCTGAAAGGGATTTGTAAAGACTAGCCCTTGTTACCCCGGCCTTTTTGGCGACCTCGGTCATACCCATGGCCCGAGCCGCTGTGCTCAGAGCATGGATGAAATCTGACTCACTGCCCGTATCCAGAACCTCTTGTAAAAAATCCCGGATGTCTTCGGGGGTCTTCAAGTGTTCCGCAATATCAAAAGTTTTTGTTTCAAGAGTCATGGCTTAATCCTCCATTTCTTTCAAAAGCGCTTCGGCTTTGTCGATATTATTTTCCTGACTGGATTTGTCGCCGCCAGCTAACAATAGAACGATCCGTCCGTTTCTAATGGTGTAATAAATCCTGAACCCCGGGCCAAAGAACAGGCGTAGTTCATAGAGATTTGGACTAAGCTGCTTGAAGTCTCCAAAATTGCCATTCTCCACCCGGTTAAGCCGGGCAAGTATTTTGATCTTGGTGGACCTGTCTTTGATCTTTCTGAACCATTTGTCAAACTGCCCGGTGGTTTCAAGTACGTATTTCATGGCCTCAATCTTACTCATGGGTATAATGTATCCTCTGGGATACAAAATGTCAACTTAAATCAAGTAAATTCATCGTTGCTGGCCGGGTTAGTTCCTGGCCTTTTCCTTTCATTCCGATAACGCGAAAATCGGAACGCCTTTCGTGTACAGCATCCAATATCCCTTTTACCATGGGGGTATCGATAACTTTAAAGGCGTTTAACAAATGAGCTTCACAGGATTTTCAGATCAGATCGACGACACCACGGTCATCAAGAACGCATCGTTCTGGCCTGAGATCAACCTTGCCGCTTTTCAGGAAGAATACCGGCTGCCGGCGGAGTTCAGAGAAAAGATGCTGATCGACCGTATCAAGCTGGCCATGGTCTGGGCCAACGGGGAACTAACCGACTGGAAGGCAGCAAAAACGGCCGCCGGCGCAGCCACACTTGAACAGGTCCAGGTAGAGGACGCCCCAGCATGGGGCAGCCCCCTTGTCCTGCTATACACCCGGGCGGTGAGCTGCCGGGCCAAGGCCCTGCTGCTGGGGGACTATGCCACCATGCTGCGCAAGTCCGACGCCCAAAGCGACGCCATGGAGTCCGAAGAGACCGCAGCCAGATGGTACCGCCTGGCATCAGACGCTGTTAACGATATCCAGGGCAAGACCAGTATCCATGCGGAGGCCCTGTGAAGCTGCTGTCTGCATTGGCCAGGCACCTTGAGGCCCTGCCCGGGATCTCCCGTGACCGGATGGACGCCTTTGCCGATCTGGGCAAGCTGGTGCCCACCGGTGAGGACTTAGGGGAAGGGTTTGAGATTGGAAGGTTCAAGTATGACGCTGTGATAGAAATCGACCGGTGCCCGGCGGCCATCGCTCCACTGCTTTTGGCGTATCTAATCGTCTGGCTGGCGGAGACTGATCCGGACCGGGACGAACGGGGGCTTGAAGACCCGGACGTGGATGTGACCCTTGAGGATGAACAGACCGTCCATGTCCAAATCACCGTCGAGTTCAACGAAGCCTTGACCATTGTTCCGGATGCCGAGGGGCAGATTTCATGGGACGGGCAAACCTGGTCCGTTGAAGATGTGCCGGTCAACGTGGCCACCACCCTCAGCAAAATAGGGAGGGCATGATGGCCGGGCCGGATTTCACCATTGACACGGACCAGCGCTCACGCCTGAAACTTGCCGACCAGATAGATGTCCTGACCATGGCCCCGGCCGCCCGCCGCCGCCTGCTCCGGGATATCGGAAAGGAATCCCGGCAAAGGATGCGCAGCAACATCCGGCACCAGAAAACTGTGGCCGGCGCCCCCATGCCCCCCAGAGCCGGGCGGAAAAAAAGAAAAATGTTCCGGAAACTGGCCAAGGGCACCATTACCCGGGTCGTCAACGACCACAGCGCAGTCGTCACCTGGAAGCAGGCCGGCCAGGCCAAGGTGGCGTACCGCCACCACCACGGGGTGCCAGAGGATTACACTGCCAAAAAGGCGGAACGGGTATACGGCCGGCCGGATTACCAAAAGCCGGCAACCCCTGCCCAGGCCAAAGCCTTGAACCGGGAAGGATTCCGCCGCAGGGTGGCAAGGAAGAGGGGCAAAGGCGGGGCCATTTTGAAACGGGTTCCCCAGAAATGGATCCGGGACAACATGAGCCTTGGCCAGGCCGGCCTTGTTCTCCGCCTGATGCGGACCGGCTCATCCAAAGGGGTGCAGCGCTGGCAGATAAACGTTCCGGAACGCCCCGTGCTTGGGGCAACCCCGGCGGACGCGGATAAAATTTTGACTGCAATGGCTGAAAACGCCCTGCAGCGGATCAAACGAACATAAGGAGACGAACCCATGTCGCTTGGAACCATCCAGATCAACCGGTTAAATCTCTACCAGGGAGAGCTGTCCGACGTTGAGATGCATTTCCTGTTTATTGGAACAGGGGCCACCAATGCGGGCAGTGTCCTGTCCGTATCTGCCCAAACGGACTTAGACGTTGCCCTGGGGGAGGCGGAATCCGTTTTAAAAACCCAGGTGGAAGCGGCCATGAACAACGGCGGTCAGAACTGGTCCGCCAGTGTCATGCCCATTGCAGAGGAAACCGACTGGCAGGATGCCGTGGATTACGCCATGGAGGTGACCTCCTGCGAAGCCGTTGTCCTGACCGACGCCATTGAGGCGTCAACGGACCTTGAGGCCATGCAGACCAAGGCGGACAACATCATGGCAACCTATATGCGGCCGGTGTTCTTTCTTTGCGCTGTGCGCGGCCTGGATGAGGCCACCGAAACCTGGGCCACATATGCCGCGGCCATGGAGGCGATCACGGATGGGATTGCGGCGGACTCCGTCGGGGTGGTGCCTTACCTTTGGGGCCATGATCTCGGGACCCTGGCCGGCCGGATGTGCGACCAGTCCGTGACCGTGGCGGACTCCCCCATGCGGGTGGCCACAGGGCCCCTGTCCGGGGAGTGGTCGGACAAACCGGTGGATAAGGACGGCGCCCCCATCACCATGGCCTATCTGAAACAATTGGATTCATACCGCTATTCCGTGCCCCAGTGGTACCCGGACTATGACGGCATGTACTGGGGGGACTGCAATCTCCTGGATGTGGCCGGCGGAGATTATCAGGTCGTGGAAAACCTGAGGGTGGTCAACAAGGCCGTCCGGCAGATAAAGCCCCTGGTGATCGCCAGGATAGGCGACCGCCGGCTGAACTCCACCCCGGCGTCCATTGCCGAAAACAAAACCTATTTCATGCGGCCGCTGAGAGCCATGTCCAAAAGCGTAACCATCAAGGGGTACAACTTCCCCGGGGAAATCAAGCCGCCGGACGCCGATTCCATCGTCATAATGTGGGAGACCAAAACAGCGGTCCAGATTTACATCACGATCCAGCCCTACAACTGCCCCAAGAAGATCACCGTCAACCTGGCCCTGGACCTGGCAACGGATTAAAGGAGACATCACAACATGAAACGAGTCAGTGCAAGCGCCTTTAACGTCACGGTGGGTGACTTCAGCAAAATGCGGGTGGAAAAAGCCACCCTGTCCATTGAAGACGGCAGAAAGGTCGCCAAGGACGGCGGCATCCCCAACGGCTACGTTGACGGCGAGGTCGGCGGATCCGGGGAGCTGGAACTGGATGCGGCGGCCATGGCCATCCTGACGGAGGAGGCCGGCAGCCAGGGATCCTGGCAGCAGATCCCGCCCGTGGACCTCGTGTTTTACGCCAAGGGAACCCGTGAGGAACAAAAGGTGGAAGCCTTCGGCTGCTTGCTCAACCTGCAGGATATTATCGACTACGACCCCACCAGCGACAAAAAAGCCGTTACCAAGGTGTCCTATGAGGTCACGGATCCGGATTTCGTCAGGATCAACGAGATTCCCTATCTGGATACGGCCCGCACGGAAAACCTGGTCTCTGAATAATGGCGGATATTATTGACAGGGCCCAGGCTATTGAAACCGAAATTCTGGCCCGGGAGATCGGCAGGGCCCGGGCATCACTTACGGCAGGGCCAGGAGCGACTTTTTGCGAACACTGCGAAGAACCCATCCCCACGGCCCGCCGTATGGCGCAGCCGGGCTGCCGGCTTTGTGTCCGGTGCCAGGCGGAATTTGAAAGGGGATAAAATGGAACGGCTGAAAGTTTGGGGAGCGGAATGTACCAGCGGTATCGTCGGCTTTTTCTGCTGGTTCACCCCCTCGCACTGCGACTACCTGGCCAAAGTCATTGCCGTACTTATCGGCTTGATCACCCTTCTGTTCATCACCCTGCCCAAGGCGTGGCCGAACATCAAAAAAACATGGAAAAAAATAGGAGGTGCCTTTTGAAAGCCACCATTATCAGAGTTGAAGAATCCGACCAGGGGACCATCGGGGTCATGATTCTGGACGGCGAGGCGTTCTGCTGTACCCTGGAGCCGCCGGACCGGGACAACAAGAGGGATATTTCATGCATCCCGGCCGGAACCTATGCCGCCATCAGGCACAACAGTCCCAGGTTCGGGGATACGTTTGAGATTACCGGGGTGCCCAACCGGTCCCACGTCCTGTTCCATGCCGGCAACGTCGTCAAGCATACAAAAGGCTGCGTCCTTTTAGGGCAGTATTTCGGCAAACTCAAGGGCAGCCGGGCCGTGCTCAACAGCGGAAACACCTTCCGGGCCTTCATGGATAAGGCAGGAACCCTCGGATCCTTTGAGCTTGAAATCAAGGAGGCCTTCTGATGGCCTGGTATACCGCATTGACCGGATTCTTTAACGGGGCCGTGGATATCATCAAGGAACCTGTAAAGGGCTGGCAGGAAAGAAAAACCCTGAAGATCAAAACTGAAAACAAAGTGGCGGAGCTCAATGCCGAGGCCAAGGTGGCAAAGGCCAATGCCATGGTGGAAATGGCCAAAAAGGGACAGGCCATAGAAGCGGATTGGGACGCCCGGGCCCAGGAGCAGGCCAAATTTTCATGGAAAGACGAAGCGTTGATGCTGCTGCTTTTCTTCCCGGTCGCGGTGCTTTTTATTTCCGCTTTTCTCCCGGCCGAATACCAGACCCAGATCATCGGCGCGGTATCGGCCCTAAATAAATTTCCCGAATGGTATGTGGTCATGCTGATGGGCATCGTTGCCTCCGTTTTCGGCCTGCGGTGGCTCATCGCGCCACTTGTTCAGAAAATGACCAATAAGAAAACCTCATCATAAGGAGATCCTGTTTTGAATACCATCACCCTGAAAGTCAACGGAACCGGCATCAAATTCAACATAGACGTAAACGCCCAGGAGCAGCTTATCGATGCCATGGGCCCGGGCAACAAGGTCGGGCCCATGAACAACTTTCTGACCCGGACCGTGGCCGAGGAAAGCAAGGAGGCCTTGAAGCCCTTTCTCAAAGAGCCCAGCGCGGTCATGCGCATCGGGGAGAAGGTCGTGGAACTGGCCGCCCCCGATCTCCAGATCACCGTGGGGGAGTAGAACGGGTCTCCGACGGAATCGGGGAGAACGCCCTGGCCCAGATGAGGGTGTTCTCCCAAAAGTGGTTCCCCGGAAGGGAAGTCACCGTCACGTCCATGGGGGAGGCCCTGTTTTTAGAAAAGGATTTCTGGGAAAAACAGCGGATCACCGTTGCAAGCGGTGTGGCCCAGGGCATTGCCCGGGCATTTAAATAAAAGGCGTATATGACGACCAAACTTGAAAAACTGATGTTCTCCATCAATCTTTTGGACCGGGTGTCCGGCCCTGCCGGCAGAATCCAGAAGACCCTGGGGAATGTGGCCAGTTCAGCCCAGGCGAATTTCGATAAAATCGCAGCCGGCGGTGTCGGTGTGGCTGCGGCCGGGTATACCCTGAAATCCCTGGCTTCGCCGGCCCATGACTTCAATATGGCATTCGGGGAGATCCGAAGCCTTGAGGTCGCCGAAAAAAGCCTGGACGCCCTGTCCGACAGCGCCGTCGCCTTTTCCATCAAATACGGGGAATCGGCCCGGGAGTTTGTATCCTCATCCTATGACATCCAGTCCGCCATTAACGGTTTGGAAGGCAATGAGCTGGCCAGGTTTACCAACGCCTCCAACGTGCTGGCCAAGGGGACCAAATCCGACGCGGCCACCATTACCGATTACATGGGAACCATGTACGGAATCTTTAAATCCTCTGCAGATGAAATGGGCAGGGGGGAATGGGTGGAGCGGCTTACCGGTCAGACCGCCACGGCGGTCAAAATGTTCAAGACCACCGGTACGGAAATGGCGGGGGCCTTTTCTTCCCTGGGGGCGGAAGCCACATCCGCCGGCATTGCCCAGGCCGAGCAGATGGCCGTACTTGGCAAGCTGCAGTCCACCATGTCCGGATCCGAAGCCGGGACTAAGTATAAGGCGTTCCTGACCGGTGTGGGTGCCGCCCAGGACAAACTCGGCCTGAAATTCACGGATACCGGCGGCCGGATGCTGGGGATCACCGCTATCCTGGAAAAACTCCAGGGGAAATTCGGCAGGACTCTGGATGTCGCCGAATCGGACGCCTTGAAAAAGGCCTTCGGCTCGGATGAGGCCGTTGGCATGATCAAGCTGCTCATGGCGGACACCGCCGGTTTGAAGTCAAACATCCAGGAGTTGGGCAATGTTAAAGGCATGGCACAGGCGGAAAAAATGGCCGGCGCCATGGTGGATCCTTTCCAGCGGTGGAGCCAGGGCGTGACTGCGGTACGCATCGGCCTTGGCCAGGCCCTGCTCCCGGTACTGACTCCCGCCATAGAAGAAATGGCCGAAGGCGCCGGCGCCATCTACCGATGGACCCAGGCCTTCCCGGGGCTTACCCGGTGGATCGGATACGGGATTGTCACCGTTGTCGGGCTTACCGGGGCCGTGGCCGCCTTTGCCGCCATCGGCGGTGTCGCAAGGCTGGCCACCCTCGGATACGGGAACGCCACCAAGTTTGCCGGTATCATGACCGGCATCTTTTCCAAGGAATCCAAGCTGGCCGCCGTGGCCACGGCCGGCTGGAACCTGGTTGTCGGGCTGGCCTCCGGAGGTATGACGGTTTTGCGGTGGGCGCTTATCGGGGCCCGGACCGGGATGCTCTGGCTCAATGCGGCCATGTACGCCAACCCCATCGGCTTTGTTGTATTGGGGGTGGCCGCCCTGACCGGGGCCGTGGCCGGCATCATCTATTACTGGGACGATCTTAAAAAGGCTTTTCTGGACAGCTCCTGGGGGCAGGCCGTCATGGGCATTGTGGATAAGGTCATCGGTTCGTTCTCAAAGTTGACCGGGGCCTGGGACTGGGTGCAGGACAAATTATCCTGGGTCCCGGGGATGGGGGGCCGGGATCCGGCAGCCGACATCCCCAAAACGTCCCCTTCCCTGGACGCCCCGAGAAAGGCGGCCGCGGTCCCGGGCGGCGCCGGCAGATCCATCGCCCAGGCCATCACCCACAACACACGGTCCGAGTCCTCCCAGTCCATCCATATCGGGCAGATTACCACCACCCGTCCGATCAACGCCCAGGAGATCGGAAACCAGCTTTTGATGGGAGTCTAACATGGCGGATTCAACCGAAGCCAAATACCTTGACCTGTCCATCACCGACGACGACCTGACCCTTGATGTGGCCAGGAATGCGGAAACCTTGACGGACAGGGATGTCATCGCCCAGGACCTGGTCCACATGATCCGGGAACGAGGGTTCCTGCCGCCCCTGGTCGCCAACCGCAACCGGGATATCATCGAACAGGCAAAGGTCAAGATCACCCTGGCCGTGGACAACGATTGCCGGATCGTGCCCGGATCGGCCAGCATTGAGGAAACTGAGTCCGGAACCTTCTACCTGTTCGCGGACACCATTGATTTTGACGCCATATACCTTGAATTGGGGTAAACCGTGATTGATACCAGTGTATACCGGCAGCTGCTTGAGGACGCCGGCGTCCCGACCACAGAGGCCGCCATCCAGAAAGAATGGAATACGGTTAACGCCGAATCCGACGTTCAGATTGCCAATGATTCGGACTGGAGCCCGTTCTGGCGGCTTATTTCCACCATTGTCACGGCACCGGCGGTATGGCTGATCACCCTGCTCACCGAATACGCCCTGCCCAATATGTTTCTGAAGCATGCATCAGGGACCTGGCTGGACCTGATCGTCTGGGGAGTTGACCTGGAGCGCAAGGCCGCCACTGCGGTTGAGGGCGGTATTCTGTTCACCCGGGAATCGCCGGAGGGGGAATTGACAATCGAAGCCGGGATCCTGGTGGCCACGCCCGAGATCAACGGCACGGTCTACCGGGTAGTCACCTCAGAATCGGTCACCATTCCCGACGGCACCCTATCGGCCACGATCCCCGTTACAGGGGAGAACCCGGGATCGGAATATAATCTGGGCGCCGGGTATTATTCCGTATTGCCGGAGGCTATCGACGGCATTGCATCCGTCATAAATGAAAACGATTGGATTTCCTCGGAAGGTGCGGATAAGGAGACCGACGAAGAGTTGCGGCTGCGAGGCAAAAACCAATTTTCCGCCGTCGGCCAATACCACCATGACGCGGCATACCGGGCGGACATCGCAAGCTTTGCCGGGATCCGGACCGATTACATTACCTTTGAGCACGGGGCCCCCAGGGGCCCGGGAACGGCCAACGCATATATCATGATCGATTCCGGAGCCCCGACCCAATCCTTTGTGGATGAAATTAACGACTACATCACCACCCAGGGCCATCACGGACACGGGGACGGTATGCTTTGCATGCCCATCCCTGTTACATCCTACGATCTTGAGGCTACGGTTTATTATGACGGCAACCTGACCGATGCCGCCGTCACCGCCCTTGAAACCGGTGTGGAAGATATCATCCGGTATGTGTTCCGGGAAAACCAGGCCTATGAACAAGAGGCGATCACCCGGACCATGCCCATGACCCGGTTCAGCTTTTCCAAGCTGGATCAGCAGTTGCACAATCTACTGCCGGACCTGGAAAGCGTTTCTTTTTCCCTGACCGATATCATCCCGGAGCAGATCGATCTGCCCGTTCTCTCGTCCCTGACCATAACCATGGAGATCTCCTGATGACCGTTTCCACCAATCCGCCGGAACCGGAACTGCCCATATGGATGAACAAAGGTGAGGTGGCCAAGCTGGCGACGGCCGCTTACAGCTGGTTTTGCAAAATACGGGACTGGGCGCTGTGGCCGGTACAGCAACTGGATCCGGAGACATGCGGGGAAAAGGTGCTGGACCTGATCGCCTGGCAGCGGGACATCGACCGGTTCGAGGGAGAGCCCCTGAATATATACCGGCTTCGCGTCAAATACGCCTATGCCAACGCCAGGGATGCCGGCAGTGTGTCCGGATTCAAACGGATTTTCCAGCGCCTGGGAATCGGATATGTCGAGATCGAGGAGCGCATCCCGGGGCAGGACTGGGATGTGGTGGCCATAAGGCTTTCGGACAACCAGCTTTCAGACAATGAAGCATTGCTGACCAAACTGATCCAGCATTACGGCCGGACCTGCCGGCGGTACGGCTGGAAAATTATCGAGACCCTGCCGGTCGAGGTGCAGGTGGCTGAATTTTCAAATGACACCATAACGGAAACCGCTCAATAGGAGGACGGATGAGCAGCGTTATCACAACAGCGGGTAGAACCCGCATGAACCAGCTTGCCGGGGAAGAGTCCCCCCTGGTCATCGACCGGATGGTCCTGGCCATGATCCCGGGACTGGATACCTCTGCGGCGGCGGATCCGGACCAGCAGCTGCCCGATGAATCAGATATCGTCTACACCTATGACATCCCCGACGATTACAAGGGTTATGTGGATGCGGACCAGGTGGTCTATTCCATGATGCTCGGAACGGATATCGGGGCATTCTCATTCAACTGGATCGGCCTTTTGGAGAAGGACACGGACACGGTCATCACCGTTACCGTCACCCCGGAATCATCAAAATGGGCCACGGACCTGTCCACCAACACCACGGGCAACATGGTGACCCGGAATGTTATTCTGTCTTATCAGGACGCCCAGAATCTTACCGGGATCACCGTTGAGGCCGAAACCTGGCAGTTTGATTACCAAGGAGACTTTGGAACCCACATCGCACTCATTGTGGACCCTACTCAGGAAGGGGATGAGATTAAGCATCTGACTGACTCCCAAGCTAAGAAATGGGAGGACCATGTTGGAGATAACGACATTCATGTGACGGCGCCCCAAAAAGCGGAATGGTCGGAGCATGTGAATGACGATGACATCCACGTTACTGCGAACCAGAAAACCTTCTGGACGGAGCATGTGGAAGATGATGAACTGCATTCGAGCGAAAGCGGCTATCTCCCTGGTGATGAGATAAATTTATCCTATGTGCCTACAACAGCGGAACAGACCTCCAGGGGCTTGATGGAGAGAGATGGATCATCACTACTGCGAACCGATTACCCTCTGCTTTTTGCACGGATCGGGGTCATTTACGGCGCAATCGACGATGACCATTTCAATCTGCCGGATGACCGGGGGCAATTTTTGAGAATCCTGGACAATGGGGCCGGCGTTGATCCTAATGCCAGCAGCCGGGCGGATCGTGGAGACGGAACCACCGGTGATCATGTTGGAACACTCCAAGGGTATGCTGTCCAGTCTCATTCCCATCCCACCAACATCAGCAGCTACACGCATACATTAAGCCTTGATTATGAGAGCGGCGCTGGTAGACAAGTGCTTTTTTATGGTGAGACAGGCAGTTATGGCGGAAGCGAAACCAGACCAAAAAACAGGAATAAATGGGGAGGGATTTTTGTAGATGCCTAAATTGTATAATGCAGACCCTGAAACAGGGCGATATCTGTCCGGGAGGGACTCCGAGGCCAGGAAAAACCCAAAATACAATCCTATAACCCACTCAGAAGCTGACAGGTATATCTATAATAGAAGGACAGCCTCTTTGATCCAACCACCAGAGACGGGTAAAAATGAGTACGCATTCCTTGAGAACAGGGTATGGGTGGTCAAAGTCGACCGGGTCGGACAGTATTATTACGCTCAGGATGGGACAAAGACGAAAATCACAGTTCCAGGTGTTGATATTCCGGACGGTTGCATCCAGGACGATCCCCCGTCCGTTTATCACCTGACCCATGACGGCACCGCATGGGTTTTGGATATGGATAGGGCCAAGGCTGCTGTTAAAGAAGCTGTCCAGGCGGAGAAGAAAAACGTCAGAGACGGCGGGGTTACAGTAGACGGCACCCTGTTCGACACCGATGCCATGGCCAGAATCAGCTATCAGGAATTTGCAGGGAAAGTTGCTGCAGACGCCTCATATACAGACCCGTCGTGGCGGGCGTCAAAAGGGGTTTTCGTTACCATGGACGCCGCCCTTTACGCCAAAGTATCGGCGGCATGCGAACAGCTTCTGGCAAATGTCTACGCCTGGCAAAATCAACAGGATGCACTGGTTGATGCGGCCACGACCCAGGAGCAACTTGACCGAATCAGCACGGAGTATGAATAACCATGCTGCTTGATGATTTTAGGATACCGGGGAACAACCTCAAAGTCAGGGGCAGCCTTGAACTGCGCACCGAGGATATTGCCGGCGAGACCTGCGGTACCGATTCCGTTGACAAGGGGATCAAGCCGAAACTCCTTCGGGTATCGGTGGAGATCCCTTTCACCTCCCATAATGATCTTTTGAACCTGGTCAAGACGGCCGAAGCCAAGGATGAAAACGGGGACCGGGTGATTTATACCATTGCCCATCGTTCCGCCACCTCCGCCGGGATCCGCCAGGTCCGGTTCACCGACCATTTGAACTGGAACGAATCCAGAACCCTGCTTTTATGGGCGGTATCATTTACCCTGCAGGAATATCTGAGCAATCCGGAACGGGCGGAAAACAGGGAGGAGAATACCGTGGTGAGCGATACCACCCAATACCAGGCCATCCTGGATCAAACGGAGGGATTGGCATGAAGCTGGTCAAAAAGCTGACCGTTAACGGGCAGGAGGTCGGTCTCGTCCGGGATCATGTGTGGCTGGATATTTCCACCCCGGGACGGGCCGATTTTACGGTCCGGAGTCCGAAAGCCCTGTCCGGGGCCGTGCAGCTGCATATCGGCGTGGCCGGCCGATCCATGATTGAATTTTTCACCGGGTTCATCGTCCGCAGCCACACGGTGGACAAGGCCCAGCAGCGGCTTTTTTGCAGGGAGCTTGCCGCCGTTCTATGGAAAACCATCCCCGTATCCATCCGGAATGCATCCATGCGGGATATCCTGGGGGTATACAGCCGTAAAACCGGCCTGACCTTTGCCATCCCGTCCCAGAATTATGCAGACACGCCCTGCCCCGGGTTCCAGACTATTGCCAACGGCATCCACGGCATGGATGCCCTGGGAGACATCTTCGGGATTGAAAATTACATCTGGCAGCAGCAGGGGGACGGCCGGGTGTTCGCCGGGAACTGGGCCCACAGCAAATGGGCGGATAAAGCCGTCACCATCCCGGAAAAATACTTTCAGGAAGTCCAGCTGGACGGGACCAAAACCGTGCAGGCCACCCCGGGGCTGCGCCCGGGGGTGCTGCTCAACGATCAGTACATCACCGGTCTGCAACTCTTTGAACACTTTATGGTGGTCACATGCGCGACGCAATTAAACGGATAGTGCTCCGGATGTTCCCGGAGCTGGCCGGCGGCTATCACCTGGACCGGTACGCCCGGATCCTGAAAATATCGGATCCGCCGCCAGCCGGCGTTAAGTGTGACCGGTTCCGGCCATACTGGGCCGCCGATATAGAAATTCTGACACCGGACGGCAAAGCGGCCGAAGGGTTCCCGAAATTCGAAGCGGTCCCCCTGCCCGTTCCCATGGCCGGAGATCAGGAAGGGATGTTTTTATGGCCCAGGCCCGGGACCATCGTCACGGTAAGATGGATCGAGGGTCGCCCGGATCATCCCGTTATCCAAAGCGTGTATCCCATGGGCCTCACCCTCCCGGCGGTGCAGGACAACATGGCCAAATGGCAGCAGCGGGCAGGAGTGCACCAGGCTGTGGACCCGGATGGCAACTGGGAGAGAAAAACCGACCGGGATATCCGGGACACCGCCGCCAACATCCAGGAGACCGCCACAGGCTCCAGAACAGAAACCGTCGGGAGATCTTCAACCGAAAATGTGTCAGGTTCCAAAACCGAATCCATCGGCGGGTCAAAAGAGGTGACTGCCGGAACGGCATATCAGGTCCTGGCGCCCAAGATCACTATTGCTACCCCGGACGGCAGCGTTAGCCTTTTGCCAACAATATCCACCGCCCTGGCCGCAATCTATGATGCCTTGGATATCCTTGCCGATCATACCCATGCAAGCATAGGAGCTCCGCCCGATCAGCAAAGCCGGATCCAGGACGATGCGGACACCGTCAATGCCACCAACACCTCTTTGGGAACCATCCAATAACAGATAAAGGATAGAGAAGCTGCCCCGGTCAGTGCGCCAACACTCCCGGGGCGAATGGACTCCTTCGCAGCCCAGACATCACAATGTGACAACTTCCCTGCTCGGACCGAGCAGCAGGGATATAGCAAGCTGAAAGGAAAAAGTCCATGAAAAGCCCCCTTGCCTACATCGGCGGAAAATCAAAGCTGTCCAGGCAGATTATCTCCATGATCCCCGACCACACCACCTATTGCGAAGTCTTTGCCGGCGGCGCCTGGGTGTTCTTCACAAAGCAACCGTCCAGGGCCGAAGTGATCAACGACCTGGACGGAGACCTGGTGTCCTTTTACCGGGTTGTCCAGAATCATCTGGAGGAATTTCTAAAGCAGTTCAAATGGCTGCTGACCTCCCGGGAACAATTTTTGGACTGGAAAGACCAGCTCAACGGCCGGGGCCTGACCGACATCCAGAGGGCAGCCAGGTATTATTATCTGCAACGGCTGGCGTTCGGCGGCCGGGTCCGGAACCGTTCTTATGGTGTTCAGGTAGAGGGCCCACCCAGAATAAACCTGCTTCGGCTTGAAGAGGATATGTCTCAGGTCTACCTGCGCCTGGCCAACGTGCATATTGAGAATCTGTCATGGGAGGAGCTGATCAACCGGTATGACAAGCCGGGCACGTTTTTTTATTGCGATCCGCCGTATCATAAATGCCCTGACTACAAACACAATTTCGCCCTGGAGGATTTTGTCAGAATAGCGGATGCCCTGAGACGGATCCGCGGCAAGTTCATGCTGAGCATCAACGACCATCCGGACATGCGGGAGGTCTTTGCCCCGTTTCATTGCAAGGAGGTCTCCCTTACCTACACCGTCGGATCAGGGGATCCGGTCAAGGCGAATGAATTGATCTTTTCCAATTTTGAATTAAAAGAACAAGGAGAGATGGACCTTTTTGCCAGCATTGTATGAGAGACGGAGAGGGGCCGGAATGATCTTGGCCACCGGCCCATCAACTTTTCATCACGAAGAATCCTAATATATTGTTATCGTTACCTTAAGGTCCCGCTCAAAAGGCAAGAGTTTAATGTATTAACAGCCTGTTTGAATTGAATGGGTTAACCACTATATGTGGTATGCGGTTCCCTTTAGAAAATCTGAGCACTTATAGACATAGTCTTCATAATATTTTTTTGTTTTGTTTGAATAATACTCTTAAAGCAAACTTAATCCCGTATCACTTTCCTTGTAATAGTGGCGACAAATATAGCAAAAAACAGCATACCGAAAAACGTTTGCAAAATAACTATTTCCTTTGCCCAGCCAGAAGGGAGTCCATCTCCGTAGCCAAGAGTTGTCATAGTTATAGCACTGAAATATAGCGAATTATGAAGAGTAAGGAATAATTCATTATGGTTGTGAACTTGTAACCAATCAAGCGTCACGCCACTAAGTGAAACGCCAGAGTCAGATTCTATATTTGGCAATAAAGGGTATACAAAAGCAAAAACAAACCAAATTAGAAGCAGCCACACAATGCTACGTAGAGGGCGTTCTCCGTATCCACAAAAAATCTCGAATAAGTACTCTGTGCATTTGTTGAAAAAACCCTGTTCTGCTCTTCGCCTGGCTCTTCTCTCTAAGTAATAAAATTTGGCGGATCGCTCAAGATATCCTCCTTCTTTTAAAAGCCGTTTAACAAGGTTAAACGTTTCAGCCTGTCTAAGCCATTTTTCTCCTTGCTTAAACTCTCTATACTCTATTTTTTCTCCATTGCAGCTATAATTGTTCCCTGTCAAATTTATAGCGTCACAATAAGAAAAATTTTTACAGCGTATCCCGTCGAAATCATGCTGTATATGTGTTTGACGAAACATTGTCTCGAAATTTAAGCTATTAAATTCGGCCAATGTTGGTTCCACATTTTTTATTTGAGCTCCATATAAAAATGAACCAGAAAAGTTGGTTCTAATGAGAATTGAATTTTTAATTCGAGTTACATATAGCATCGAAAAATTAAAATTGCATTTATATAGATTACAGTTTTGAAAAGTCGAGTAACTTAGATCTGAATTACTAAAATCACAATTTATGAATTCAATATCATTAAAACTAATTCCCACTAAATAGCGGTTCGACAAATCAGCATTTTTAATTGGTTTATCTGGATTGAATCCAAGTTCTGATAAAAACAGGTTACCATCAGTTGTAGGCACTATTTTCACCTCATCAATTAATCACTACACACGAATCTTTTTAAATGAGCGGTTTGATCAAGTGGTAATTTTTTCCAGCATTCATTAAATGAATTATGTACTATATTTCCACTTATATATTTTTCTCCACTATCTACATTATTTGTATACATCTTCCCTGTTGGATCAATCATCACTACTGATTGAGAATTATTCCCATTAACAATTCCAATAGAAATTGGACGTTCTTTATTTTTATTTAGGCTTAATATTCTATATACTAATGAAAAATCAGTTGTCCTCAAAGACTCATTTTTTCGTGCCTTTCCTATACTAACAAGATTCAATAAATTCCAACAGCTAACCTCCCATTCTAATAGTTGGTCATACATGCTGTCTAAATGTTCTATGTTTTTTCTAGTTACAACGGTTTGCACATGGAAATTTAGCCCATTATTTAAAGCATTTTTAATTCCGTCTAATGTTTCAATCGTATGACCTCGCAGCATGTCATTGACTGGCACATTAATAGAATCTAAACTGATACGGAGTGTTAATCCTTTGATAGACCTTAATTCTTTGCATTTTAATTGTGTTAACCTACTACCATTTGTATCTAAAGAAACGTCAATTCCGGCCTCTGTTAATATTTTTAGATAATTGGTTAAGTCAGGAACGAGTGTTGGTTCACCACCACTAACCCAGCATGATAGAATTGACGTTTTTGCAATTACATTACAAATTTTTTTAGTCAACTTGAGTGTTTTTTGATCAAAAGTACTTTTAAGTCTTTTGGCGTCTGCATAACAATAGCTACATTTCAGGTTACAAAGATTTGTAATTTGGAAACCAATACCTATTGGCCCAGATAATGATATGTTTTTAAATTCTTTTACCACTGGCTTAAATCGACTTTCTTGATTTTTTTCCTCATAGAGAGTGACCCGCTTACCCAATGGCAAGTTCCTATCATTCACCAATGATGTGACGAAAAAACCGGATCCAACTTTTCTTACGATGCCTCCAAATTCCTCTCGTCTAATCCTTATTGAATTCATTTGCATATAATTTATTTGAAATTTTAAGTTGTTCACTTTTAACAATCAGTTTAAACTCCTCGAAAAACTGAACAGCATCTGTAATATTGGTGGTGTCATTTGATAAAGAATTTCGTATTTGGACTATTAAATCTAATATATCGGGATAAGAGATTTCAGAAATTTTTATAGCCAAGTCCAAATCTTTATATTGTGTTGAAGTATAAAGAGCAATACAATGCAGTAGTTGTTTTATTAGTATATCAATGTTCTTTTCATTAACGATTATAGTTAAATTTTTCTCTATGTAATTTATCGATAAAAAAATTCTAGATAGCTTTATTATGTAGCTAACTTTTAGCATTTTAAGTGATGCATATGGATCATTGTAAGCCTTTGAAAAAAGGACACGATATGGTTTTGAAGCAATATCAATCCATGAGACCGGATCCTTGTTATTTATGTAATCTAATGAATCAAGACATAGGTCCAAAATCAGCCTATTACCAATAATATATTCAGGAATACCATTTATGCTAAAACTAAATTGATATCTATCTGCAATATGCTTCACTACATCTATTTTAAAATGGTCTCTTGGGACAAAATCATCAGGCAAGGTATCAACAACAATTGACAAATCAATGTCGTTGGGGGGATTAGATTCCTCGCATAGAGATGAGCCAAATTGAACGCAAGCTAATATTTCATTACCCTTTAAGATGTTTTTTTTGTAAAAAAGGTGGCAAATCTTTTCAAGATAATAGCTAAGAGAAGTCTTATTTTTTGAGGTTTGACTCTTCATAAATTATTCCTTGATAGTACCATTAGATATTCAACTTTCATATTTGATACACAAGAAAGCAAGCATCTTTTGGTGGTCCATCAATCATTTGATAATAATTTTTGAAAATTAAAAGATCATTATCTTGATAAAAATTATCTTCGCAAATCAAAAGATTTCCAAATAGTTCTCTGTATAAACCACAATTTAAATCAGAATATCTAAGATACGATGTTATTTCGTTCGAATTAATCGACATAGAAACATATGGAATAGCTGAAAATTCAGTTATATATTTGGCTCCCAATTGTTTTGCCATTTTATTATGTTCTATGGTTATTATTTTAGCTATCCCATTTTTTTGGAATTTTTTTTCGACTATCAACAAAATTGCGTGATAATGTAACTCGGTTATTTTCATCAACATTCTAATAGCTCCAATACTGTCGCTATCAATGTAACAATATGCAAACAAAGGATAATGAGAAAAACTTTCTTTATATTCATCAAAATTTTTTGGACATTTGCTATAACTTGAGAAGTACTTATGTTCAATTAAGAAAAAGCTATTATTTAGTTCATTTTTACATTCAATCTTTTGCATTTTTTTGATAAACATTTCTACATATCCCTTTGAATGGATGGGGGATGTGGTTTTTTAGCTGAACTTGGGCTGCATTCAAGCTAATTAGAACCTCATAACGGATTATAAATGAAGAAGAAAAATCTTTGAATACAAGAATTGAAACCAATCCCTCTGAAATTTAAGATTTCCGTTTCGACAAAAGAATAATTGATATTTATATTATAACCCGTTGTAATTAAAAGAACATCTTTTAATTGATTGTTTAGCCCGTTTTTTACTTGTCGTCAAGAGTTCTTTCTCAAATAGAACATATAGCTAATAGATAGCACCAACCATTGATTAACAGTAGGAGCACTAATGGTATAAATCCTCCCCTTGATGGGAAATCGACAGGCCACAAGATGTGGTATGGACGCTGATTTGGAAAGACAGCCCGCCAGGCACGTTTCTTGGACAATAAACTGATTTTGTACAATATTTCAAGAGTAAACTTTTTACCTTGTTAGCATTCCTGTCTAAAACCGCTTGAGGCGGTCTGCCTGAAGCTATCTCTGTAAAAAATTTAGAACCCCCAAAAAAAATCACTCCTCCACACCTCACCTGAGGCGTTTTTCGGTCGGTTTTTTGCAATTAAGGAGATATGGCAAACACCTGGCTGTGCCCCGTTGCTGTAGGCGCACCCGCGGAGAGTCGGCATTGCACTCTTTGCAAAGGATTGCAGAAAATGGCGATTGAGGCGTTTTAACCGATAAGAGAAGAAAATAGCGGAAAGCTTTTACTAACGCTGGTTTTGATAGTTTTTTTCTTTGAAGGCCTCACCACTGGTGCATGTCCGGCGATGAGGCCTTTATGGACTGCGGCGTACTTGGCCGGACGCGGGTCACGCCCAAACGGTGTGCGATTCGACGGTTTCGTTACGAAAACAGACGGAGCAAAGAAAGCGGTTCCCCTTTGCAATTGGACGTTCTCCACAGCATGTGCAGATACGAGCCGATCCTTTGTTCTTCCCCATGGGTTTTTCCGGTAACCTGGCGATCCTGGAGATGGTGCCCTGGGATACGTCATAGATCGTGGCCACGTCGACCTGGCGCATGCCATTATCCAGCATCTGCTTGATATCTTCCACCGGCAGGTCGGACTGCCTTCCTGGTTTTCTTTTCTGGTTTTCCATTGAGCCCTCCTTTGAATGCCGGGAGGGATAAAAAAAGCCCATCCCGGGAACGGGTATGGGCCGATGTTTGTCAGGGTGAGAGGTTAAGACTTATCTGAGCGGCGAAGCATTGTCAATATATACAAACATCTGAATTTGATATAACAGACGGTGTCAGCAATTCAGATAACGAGCCTGTAGGCCAACATGCTGTACCTGCAAGTATATAGTTGCCTTCAATCACACAATCTTGTGTGACCTCAGTGATTACACTAGCCCTCCAATCAATATTTTTCGCTTTTTTCATTAGGCTTTAATCAAGATTCTCCAACTTTCCTTCCTACTTCTTCCCTGATCTGACCAAATTCTTCATATAGTTGGTTAATTATGGGATCTTTCAAATCAAATATTTTAGTTGCGGTCATAGCTGAAAGCAGCCCTTTGATTTCATGAATAAAAGCCATTGCTTCTTTTTTATCAGTTACGTCTCTGAAGTCACTTATTCTGTAACGAATGTGATCAGTCATAGCTTTTCTTGTGTCCTCAATACTTTGCATACTCGTCCTCCTGTATGAGATATATGGTGATTGTATTATCAATTTAACCACCTAAATCTGCGGCTCGCCCGCAGGATTTGAATTGTTGGAAATAATTAAAATTCTATAGATTCCATAGAAATTATTTCATGGATCGCTGACACAATTGTTGAAAGGCTTACTCGGAAAAATTCTCGTTTAGTGTTTATTCTATAATCTTTTAGATGGGAATGAACTTCTTTTTCGACTTCGCTACAGTTGCCAACTTCCCAGCTAGCAAGAACTCCGAACGGCAAAGGGACACCTGTTGTAGACCCAACTTCTTTGGCTCTCAGACTTACATCCCGACGAGTTAAACCGATTTTATAAATATCATTACTGTGTGAAGCTGATCTCAAAATATATATCACCCCAGGGTCTGACCCTTCTGGCTTTTTAGTCCGATTGCTTATGATAAAAGAATCTGGACTATTCACCATATATGTATCAACTCTTTCGACCCAAGTTCTTCCGACCACCGAATTTCCATACTTATCCGTACCTATTTGATTAGATTCTAACGGTTTCCAAAATCCTTTTGACTCAAAAGAAAATTTCGGTGGATCAATATCACACTTCATACCACGTACTAAATTATCGGTATTTTTACTGGCCATGCATTTTACAATCCTGTGCAGATGATAATTAGATTTACCAAATTGTGTAGTTGCTTTTTTAACGTAATGTTTTCGTTTGTTTACAAACAACGAAGTTACAAATTTTGATTCTATAACACTTTCAGATTTGGCAATAAACATAACAGGCAAATAAATTAGTGATGCTAAAGCTGAAAATGCTTGATCGTATCTTATGAATTTTTTTTCTGATTGTTTAAAAATCTCCACCCGTTTGTTGTGTGGCAATTCACCATATGCTTCTGGATCGTCTGTAATAACTGAATAACTCATACCACAATCTATGTTGATGTACCTTACATCATGTTTTTTACGAGAAAGATTTAACCGTGTTAAGATTATAACCTTAGAAAATTTGTTGTATCCATCTAAGTACCTATCCTTAATTGATAAATCTGAATGGGGGTTAATATTTTCGTGTCCGATAAAAAGCTCTGCACCTTTAAGTACCTCAGAGGATATTTTTTCATCTGGTGGGTTGGGAGGATTTTCTCCCGATAATAAAATTATGGATAATTCATTACCATGGCGGATCATCGAAACACCGGCAATTGCTATTGTTGATCCTTCATTTGAAATTGCAAACTCGCCTGTGTCACCAGTCAAGTCATAAGAATAGATTTTATTCTCATCCATCACCTCATTTAGAATCTGAGGATCTTCAGGCAAGTTATGTTCTCCAGTATACCATTCATAATAGTCATGTAATCGCAATAAATGTTCTTTTTCTTTTCTGAGTTCAAAAAGTCTAAATTCATCGTTTAAATTAAAAAAGGCTTCAACCACATTAAACGATGAGGGTAGAGATAACGGACCATGCGATAAAATGCGGTTGGCATATTCAATAAAATAGCTGCGGAGTAGGCTTGCCATACGAAAGCCAGAAGAACTTTCTGTGCATAGAGTTAAGAAACTTGGTATCCTTTTGTTAATCTCTTTAAGACGCATTTTAAACGCAATGTCCATTTCCATCATACGCTCTAAACGAGCCTTATATAAAGGGTCTTCATACGTTCTTTTCACAGTAGACACATTGGAAAAATAGTCTTTTAGCCTCTTTTCGTGTGGTGTGGATTTTGTTATAATTTTTTTCATATTGACTTGTTAAGCTTTCGCTTCGATTAGAATCGGTGAAGTCCCGATACCTTTATACTCATAGATTGCCCTTGCTCTTTTCACTAACCGTCTATCTTCCGATAATATGGCGGCGCAAAAAGCACCCATTGCGATATGAGCAGAGTCACTTCTCACATTATGAATTTTATTTATCTTTCTGCACTTCTTCTCAGCTTGAAATCCTAATATATCCATCACCGCGCAACATCCTATAATGCCAAGATACATCGGCCATATTTCGTATCCCTGCTTATCAATTGGGTCAAAACCGAAGAATTGGTCACAGTTTACGCCAGTACCGGTCATGGTAGTAGATATTAATTCCCATATCTTTTCGATTTGGTGTTCGCCTGATATGCTACCAACTGCTCCCTTTTCATTACCGAGGGCAGCCCTCGTTTTATTAATGTCATTGCCATTCGATATCATTTCTTCAATTATTGAGTCGAATTCGGGTTTAATCGAATCAACCTTATTTGTCATTTCTGTAGTATCGAATGGTAGTTCTGAAGTTAATTTAAGGATTTGCTCTGCAATATTATCCGAGACTTGTTTTAGAGGTCCTTCATCACCGCCGCCATTTACCCAAACTTGAAATGGATCGAATAAGGTGTTATCAAAATCCACGTCACTATTTGCATCAATATAGCTTTCGTAATGCTGAAACGGAGTTCCATGATTATTTAAACTCGCTTCTCCAGTGATCTTGGTAAGCTCTAATAGTTTTGCATCGATATTTTTCAATATATCTAAGTATTGCTCCGGATCATTAGATCTTCTAATTTCTGCAAAATGCTCCTTTGAGTAAACCCATACAAGATCATCTCTCTGGCGAAGATTTAAAGCCCCCTTCAATTGTAACCCGATAATGTTTTGGTCAATATAAACTAAGGGGTTGTTCATATTTCTCCCATTAGATTAACAAGAAAATGTGAGGATCCGTTTATCCTCTTATTATCCGACAGCTAACCGCATATCCTGAAAAATTGAATGATATCCAACCCTGTTGAACAGGTTAGGATGAATGCCTAAAATCAAGATCATTGGACATTAACTGACATTTTCCGTTTCTTATCCATATCGAAACTCAATAAAAGTAATGAATTCTATGATTGATAATTAGAACGCCTTCGCGGCCTTTCATAATCCGAAACTGTCTGAACTCCGGGCGGCCTCTATTGTTGACGAGGCAGAAGAAATGTCCTGGTGGCCCACCGGCCAGGACAGATTGGATCAGGTTCTGAAATCGGCTTAAAAACCCATCTATAATGAAAGAATGCATGGGTTTGTTGACCACTATTTCCGGATTTTGAAGAGTGCTGTTGATAACCTCCTTTATCAGACCGGATGGGTCCGTTTTGATCACGGTGTCATGTGATTTATGGAAAATAGAGTCTGGGACTAATTGCTTCCCGTATCCTTTTTCTGCTTTTCCTCCTCCGCCACTGGTTCCGGGTTTTGTTGCAGGCTGAGTTCCAGTTCATCCCAATCCTGATTCCCCATCATCGTCTGGGCAGTTTCGTGTGTAGTGGTCAGATAACGCTCAACCTGTTCCAAGAGTTTTGGATTGATCTCCTGGAGAATGATGATTTTCTTAATGATACGCAGACCTCTTTTGGGATCTTTAAACCGCTTGATAGTATTCTGGTATTCAATCATTACCCTATTAGCGTCATCATTTAGCTGTGGCTCATCAGCTTTCCCGATTTTTGCATCCTCACCAAAAATATTGCTAAAGCGATATTTTAGATATGCCATCAATGTTTTTGATGGTTTTTTCTTGCCACTTTCAAGTTCCGAAATCCCAACCTGGGTTAATCCAAATATTTCGCCGAACCTTGATTGAGTATAACCCATTGATTTTCTTAGCTTCTTGAATTTGGATTTAAAATCCATCAAAAAATATCTCTATAACTATATTTTTGGTTGACTTAGTATCGCTATTAATATATTTCAAAAGCAGGTTAACAAATTAAATTAACTCTGCCCATCTTAAAAAGGAGCCAAAGATGGAAACAACTATGACCCCGATTCAGATCAAACGCGCTCTTGAGGATGCCGGCTACACCCAGGCTGACATTGCACGGAAATGTGAAGTTTCCAGAGCAGCCGTAAATCTGGTGATCAACAAGAAGGCCTCCAGCCAAAACATCAGCAGCGCAATAGCAAAGGCAATAGGCCGTGATGTTGATGAACTCTTTGGCATCAAGCCAAATCCATCTTCATGCGCACTTCGTCATTGTTAAGTTAATTCCATGCTTTTTTCAAGGATAATCCGCCTTCCCTTATATAGAAGGCTATTCCACAGATTCCATATGACCTCAAATATTTCAAATAACAAACAGGAGGAAAGGAGAGAGATTCATGTTTATCCAAACCATTGAAAATCGTGATATCGACCACATTGAATTTGCCGGCAACAGAATCTGCCTGATCGAAAAGGACAACGAGCTTTTTGTTCCTCTCAAACCCATATGCACCGCATTGGAATTGGACTGGGGAAGCCAGTTTAGGAACCTCCAAGAGGACATTGTTCTTAATTCAACTGTTGTCACTATGACAATAGTTGCCAGGGATGAAAAACAACGCGAAATGATCTGCATCCCCCTTTCCTATCTCAACGGCTGGCTGTTCCGAATTAACCCGGCCCGGTACGAAGGCGACCGCCGGGAAAGAATCATCAAGTACCAGAAAGAGTGCTACCAGGCGCTGTTCAACCACTTCTATCCCAACACCAGGGAACAACTGGAAAGAAAACGTATCCAGGCCAAGGGGAAACGCCTGGATCTTTCCATGATCAAATCAGACCTGAATATCAGAAAGACCTTTCTGGCCATGGAGAAACAGGCCGATGAAGAGGCAATGAGAATCTTTCAGGGTGCCGGCAGTATCGAAGACCTGGACCCTTGCCCCAAACTCCAGGAGATGACCCAGAAAGCCCTTAAGAAATTGAACAAGGACAGCCTCTTCCCAAAGGGCCAGGAAGGGTAACTTCTGAGTCAGTTTGGTTTTCTCCTTTTCAAACCCCTTATCAAATGGAGCTTTTCAAATGTACCATCCAGACCATATCAAAACCCTGGCCGCAGTCCAGGTGACAGTCAAAAAGCATGGGGTCAAAGCCCTGGCCGCTGAACTGTCCATCACTCCCCAAACCCTGTATGCGGATGTCGATCCTAAAAGCATCGGCCGGAGGACCAACAAACTCGGGTTCCTGGACTGGCAAGTGTTGCTCTCCGAAACAAGAGATCTGTCCAGCCTTGATGCGGTTGAGCAGGCCCATGGCCGTATCAGCCTTCCTGTCCCCACACCTTCCGAAGATATGACTGACGTGTCCTGGGTGGAATACTGCGCCCTGGTGGTCAAAGAAGCCGGGGAAGCTGTTGCGGAGGTGGCCACCTCAATAGCCGATGGCTACATGGATGACGAGGAACTGGACCGGTGTATCCAACAGACTTACGAATCAATGGAAGCAGACGCCGGCCTTTATCTGGCCCTGACTAAATTAAAGGAGTCCAGGAGACAACCACTTTTATGAAACAACCCGGGCCGGTGATTTGCCGGGGTGAGAGCCGCAAGTTCAGGCCCGGTGCGTTTCAAAAGGAGAAATCCATGGCAACAAAACAAATCCCGAAAACCATGGCCTATTCTGAAGAACAGGTAGGCCACATCCGGAAAATTCTTATCCGGAACCACGAGACCATAAAGGGGATCTTAAAGCAGCTTTCCTGTCCGCCGTATCAGGCATACCTGGACGGCGTCTTGCAAATCAGTTCTGCGGAACTGGCCACCTGCCTGCGCATTCTTGATTCGGAGTATGAATATGTACCAGGGAACAACTGATACCAGCCGCATCGGCGATATCATTAACGGCTTGCTTGCGGATCCCCGTCTCCAGCTTGTTGAAAAGGGCGGATATCTCAGGAACGGAATCTGCCCGGCATGCGGTAAAAAGGAACTCTATGTCCGCAAGTCCCAGCCCTTCCGAATCGCCTGCGGCCGGGAGAATAACTGCGGCGCCTCCTGGACAGCCAAGGAGCTGCTGCCCCATTTGTTTGAAAACTGGGAAAAGCGGTTTCCGCCGTCCGATCAGAACCCCAATGCAACAGCGGACGCATACCTCCGGGAGGATCGTGGGTTCCTGATTACCCGGTGCCACAGATGGTATACCCAGGAGAGCCACCGGCTTGAATCGGGTGAATATGTTCCAACGATTCGATTTTATCTGGACGAAAAGCGCACCCGGTTTTGGGAGCGCCTCATCGGCAAGACCAAGGCAGATGGGCAAAAGGCCCATAATGGCGGCCAACGGAAATCAGACGGCACTTTATTCAAAGGCGATGCATGGATGCCGCCCGGCCAGGTGCTGAAAAAAGGGGACAAGGTTTTCATCACTGAGGGCATCTTCCACGGTATCGCCCTGGAGCATGCCGGGCAAAAGGTCGCGGCGGCCATATCCAGTTCTAACTTTCCATCCAACTTGATTGAGGCCAACAAAGGCAAGGGGATTACCTGGGTCCTGGCTTTGGACGGGGACCATGCCGGCCGAAAGTATATGCGCCTGCACCGTACAAAAATCCTTGAAATGAAGGAGCGGGTCGAAATCTGCCTCCTGCCGGACGGGAAAAGAGACTGGGACGATCTCTGGCAGGCCGGAAAACTGGATGATGATTTTTTCGAAGAATGCTTTTACCAGGGCCAGCTTTTCACTGCCGACAGTGTCAGCGAAAAGGTGTGGCTGATGTTCTGCAGGAATCCGACCCAGCGCCGCCTTACGGTTGACTTTAAAAATGCACTCTGGTCAGCCGAGGTGGATTCAAAGTTTGCGGCCGAACTGCATGAAGAAAGGATAGAGCTTTCTTCTCCGGAAGGCTTTGAAAAGTTCAAAATGTCATTCACTGCCGAACGGATCTGCAATGTTCATCCCAAGTTTTTATACCTTGAAAGGGATGAACAGGTCGGGGATCAGCGCTATGTATTCCAGATCAACTATGAAAATGGAACATCTACTCAGATCGTCAGCCTTGACGGCACATCGGTAAGTGGCGCAGAGGCATTCCACAAGGCACTGCTGAACACAACCTGCGGCGGGATGTATGCCGGGACCAACAAGGCATTTAAATTCATGGCCGAGAAATGGTTTAGGTCCAGGATAAAGACGGTGAAATCCATCCCGTATATCGGATATGAAAAGGAATCCGGGGCATGGGTGTTTCATGACCATGCCTTCGTCAACGGGAAAAAGCTTGCGATCAACCAGTTTAAGTATTTTGACCTGGGCAGCAACGGCGTAAAGCCGAACATGAACACATTCAAAATTGACACCTCCGGTAAATTTGATCCGGGATGGCTGGGCAATTACATCCGGGCATTCAGCTACCAGGGGTTGGCTGTGTTGGTGTTCTGGCTGGGTAGCCTGTTCGTGCAGCAGATAAGAGAAAAACAAAGCAGTTTTCCATTTCTTGAATTCACAGGCGATGCCAACGCCGGTAAGTCAACGGTTTTAAGATTCTGCTGGAAACTGGTGGGGAGGGAGAAGGGATATGAAGGCCTCAACCTCATAAATACAAGCAAACGAGCCAAGCGCCGAGAGTTCAGCCAGGTTTCAAACCTGCCTATGGTTATCATCGAATCCGACCAGGGCGGGACAATAGCCGGGAAATCGTCTCAGTTTAACTACGAGTCTCTGAAAGATTTGTATGAAGGAGGCCCCCCCGGCACTATTGGTGTGGCTACCAGGGACAACGCGACCAAGTCCCAAAATTTCCTTGGTTCCCTGGTATTCAGCCAGAATGAATCTGTCCAGGGAGGGGAACCCATCCTTTCCAGGATCGTGCATTGCCATGCAGACAGAAAGCACCACTCCTCAGAAACAAGGGAAATTGCCCGGTGGTTTGAAAATCGACCCATATCGGAAGTTGGGGGATTCATGGAACAGGCCTTGAAGAATGAGAAACCGATTCTGGATACGATCTTTTCCAAATTCAACGCCATGGAAAAATTTTTTGAACAGCAGGGTGTCAAGCATACACGCGTTATCAAATGCCATGCTCAGATCGCCGCCTGCGCCCATGCCTTGAAAATCGTTTTCCCAAACTTCACAGACGATATGCTTGACGCCTTTCTGATCTATCTTTCTGACCGTGCCCTGGACAGGGATGAGCGTATCGCAGCGGATCACCCTGCGGTCGATAAGTTCTGGGATACAGTTGAGTACTTGAATGAAGAATTAGGTGGCAATGGCCTGGATATGTCAAACGAAAAAGATCGGATTGCTCTAAACCTGAACATGTTCCGGGAAAAATGCTCTCACTATGGGCAAGAATTTATAGATAGCACGGAATTGAAAAAGCTTTTGATCGCAAGCAAGCGCCATAAATTCATCGCGAAGAACAGACCAGTATGGAACAAGAAGGAGCAAAAAACCATGCGGTGCTGGATCTTTCAAAAATAAGAACCAGGCCGATGCCGGCCATAATCAATTTAATATGTAATAAAGCTGACTGTTAGGAATGGCTAATATGACCTCAAAAAATCAAGTGATATCCCTTTCCGGTGGAAAAGATTCCACCGCAATGCTGCTCATGATGTTGGAGCGCGGGGAGCGGATCCACTCGGCGATATTCTTCGATACCGGGTGGGAATTCCCGGCAATGTATCCGCATCTTGACATGGTCGAAGCCGAAACCGGAATTGAAATCGTCCGTCTTAAACCCAGGAAGCCTTTCCACCACTGGCTTTATGAACGCCCTGTTGTCGCTTCAAAGGGGCCGCTCAAGGGACAGGTTCACCGCATTGGCAACGGATGGCCATCCCCACTTCGCCGGTGGTGCACCCGGGAAAAGACCCACGCCATCCGCCGCTATTTAAAATCCATACCAGACACCATTTCCTGTATCGGGTTTGCCTGCGATGAAGCCCACAGGGCCACCGGGAGCACAAACATGACAGGCGTCAATGGTGACCTCCGTTTCCCCTTGATCGAATGGGATGTCACGGAGGCAGGAGCCCTTCAATACTGCCTTAACCGTGGCTATGACTGGGACGGGCTTTATGATGTCTTTCACCGCGTCTCTTGCTTTTGCTGCCCCCTGCAACGCCTTTCTGAATTGCGAAAACTTCGAAAACACTTCCCGGATCTCTGGGCCCGGATGCTTGAGATGGACAAGGCCATCCCAGACCACAACCGTGGATTCAAGGATTACAAGACCGTCCACGACCTGGACCGCCGCTTTGCCGAAGAGGACCGGCAGATGGTCATGTTTGAGGAGGTGGTGTGAAAGTCCTGGTAGCCTGTGAATACTCCGGCCGAGTCCGGGACGCCTTCTTGAAAAAGGGCCATGACGCCATGTCCTGCGATCTACTGCCGACTGAGTCCCCGGGACCGCATTACCAGGGTGACGTCCTTGATGTGATCTGGGACGGCTGGGACCTGATGATTGCGCACCCTCCTTGCACGTATCTGGCCACATCTGGAAACAGATCCTTTGTCAATAATCCAGACAGATGGCAAAAACGCTTGGATGCAATGCGTTTTGTTCATGCACTCATGAGTGCTGAAATAGAAAAAATCTGCATAGAGAATCCGCAGGGAGCAATATCAACTCACATCAGAAAACCAGACCAGTACATCGAACCATATGAACACGGGCACCCAGAGTCGAAAAAAACGGGGCTTTGGCTAAAAAATTTGCCTCTTTTGATACCCACCAAAACTGTCGAACCTGTTTGGATCATTAATAGAAATGGAAAAAGAGAAAGCCCTATGCACTATTACACAAAATGCCAAAAGGCCAGGAGTCTTACATATCAGGGAATTGCGGATGCAATGGCGGATCAATGGGGCGGCGCCGGCGGGAGTCAGGCCCCGGTTGTCCCCGGGCAAAAACCAAAACAGAAAGAACTATTCACAGCATAACAGGGCAAAAACGTGACAGGAGGGAACTATGGCCGTTGTTGTTAGAAAAAATAATGGAGATCTTAATTTTGCATCAAAGATCATATTGGAACATTATATTTTCTGTTTAAAAGAGATTGAAAACACACGGGATTGTTATGAATTAAGGGAAAAATATGAAAATCAATCATGGGCTTTGTCATATGCTTTAGTGGCACTTGGTGTTGATGTTGAGGAATCAGTTAAACAATCACGTTAATACCGGATAAAGCTTACGGAAGAATGCCTCAAAAAGACAACCCCTGCAGTGCAAACCGCAGAGGTTGTCTTTATGGGCAAATGGAGGGAGGGAGCTTTTGGGCTCCGATGTTGTAAATACCACAGTATAGGATTTTAGCAATAGTTTTTTTTGCCTAACAAGAATTTTATGGGCTAAGTCCCCCAAAAAAAGAAGGCCACCTGGTCCCATCACCGGGAATGGTGATTCCGGATCCGATAAAATAAAGAATTCAATGTCCCAAATCTATTCACATAGGCTTTTAACCCCTGAAGATGTTGCCGAGCTATTGCAAATCTCCGTTAAAACAGTCTATAAGCACCAAAAACGGCTCTGCGGATTTTATCCCGCAGGGCTGCGGTGCTTAAGGTTCAAGCAGGAGGTTATCTATGCCATTATGGAAAACAGCCCACGGGTGGAGGTACCAATTCCAGAGGAATGGAGAGAGGCACAGCGGGTCCGGGTTCAAAACCAAAAAAGAGGCCGCCAGCGAACAGGCTGCACACAAGAAACGAATAAAAAAAGAAGAAACGACCCCCATCGCCACGGACTTTAGGACCGTAGCAAATGATTATCTTGATTTCGCAGAGAGGGCATTTGTCCCCAAAACATTCAAGCAAAAAAGATTTGTGCTTAAATCCTTCCTGAAACATATCGGCAACCTGCCAATTGATCAGATAACAGCCAGTCACCTTCATTCATACCTCAACACCAGACCGACAAACAATAATTACAATGCCCACAGGAAGGATCTGTGCAGCCTATTCACCCATGCCAGGCGTGTAATGAGACTGATCGCTCATAATCCATGTTGGGACCTCCATAAAATGCCACATACCCCAGGAGAGAAGCAGATCCCATCCGAGAAAGAACTGATGCAGATGCTTTTAGTCACCGATCCAAAGACCGACGAACGGGCTCTGTTTTTAGTAGTACTCCATTGCCTTGGCCGGATCGATGAGGTTTTGAGGATGCAATGGAAGGATGTTAATTTTGAAAAAAAGACCGTCACCCTCTGGACCAGGAAAAGAAAAGGAGGGGCCTTGGAATCAGATTATCTTCCCATGAACAAAGACCTGTATGATATTCTGTGGCGGCTATGGGAGGGCCGGCAACAGGAAACGTGGGTTTTCTATAATGCCAAGACCCATACCCGGTACAACCACCGCCCCAAGATGATGAAATCGATATGCATGAGGGCCTTTGATCCAAAGTGCAAGGGACAGAAGTATTACACTGGAAAAGTATATGGATTCCATTCCCTTCGCCATTTCATGGCCTCATACCTGGCGGATAAGAAGAAACAGTCCGCCAAGACCCTCCAGGGCCTGCTTAGGCACAAGAACGTCAAGACTACAGAAATTTACCTGCACACCATAGAGGGCCAAGCCGTTGAGGCTGTCGAATCGGTTGAGGGAGTTTTTACGGTTGATGCAAAGGTCGAGGACATGAGCCCTGAAGTTTTGAGTAGGTCCGTTGAGTAGGTTTGGTAAAAATGAGCGCCTTTGAGTAGGTCTTCACAGAACTAAAAACCCCGTCAATGCTGCAAATAAAGGCTTTAAGAAAACGCCATCTTGTTTTGGGAGCAGGATGTCGGGAGTTCGAATCTCTCCGCCCCGACCACTTCATTGCCATCATGGCAAATCCGTTTGCAAAATCCTCAGACATGACTTATAACCGTTTAGGATGCCAAGGCTTCCTTATGAATTCAAGTTTTGCTGGCAACTTACCGTTAAAAGACATACCATGGTATTTTTTACATCAGTTCTTATCATATCCATTGTTTACTTCCTTCAGTCTGACGGATTGATTTACGCTGTTATCATTGCCCTTGTGGCCGAGCTCATCAATATCTTTTTAACCCACACCATCACAAAATCGGTAGAAAACAAAATGAAGCAACGCCACCGCAAGGCGGTGGACGGCTATGTAAAACGGATAAAACTCAATAAAAAAACCATCTCTGAATTAGAAGACCTCCAGGAAAAAGCAGCGGATAAAATATATAAAGCCAATGCCAGGATCAAAGAACTGGAGGAGGAATTAGAAGAAAGCCAGGCGCAAATAGAAAAGACCGTTGAAGCGCCAAAAGAGACAACACCACCCCAAAAGTCCCAACCCAAAGAGACGAAAGACTACGTCAACCACCTGCCTGACGGGTCAAAGAAAAAGCCGTCCCGGACATAAACATTACCCGGAAACGGCGACTTTTCTTTTGATCGACTATTTTCTGTAAACTTTTATTTTAACGATCTGCCCGGATTTATTCATAAAGGCGACGCCTTTGGCAAGTTGGCGCTTGGAATCCGAATCCCAGATTTCAATCTGCTTTTCATAAACGACAACCGGAGAAATGGGCTCGCGTTTCTCACCTCCCGGATCTGAAGCCGGATCCGAAGAGGAGTCGTCGCCCTGCCAAATCTCTTCCAGGCTTTTTTTGTGCTGATTGTCTTTCGCGATATTTTTTCTGACTTCTTGCCGGTCGGCCACCATCCCGGACAGGCCGGAATATTGATCTTTTTCACTGTCACAGGACAGAATCAGACACAGTCCCAATACAAATATGAAAACACAGACGACCCTTTTCATGTCCTATCCCAAGGGACTATTCCACCCCTTCAACCGTGAAGCGTCTGTTCAAACGCATGGTGGTAAAAAGGCCGAGGATATCTTTGATAACGTTGACAACCTT
Source organism: uncultured Desulfobacter sp. (assembly GCA_963677255.2). Taxonomy (GTDB): domain Bacteria; phylum Desulfobacterota; class Desulfobacteria; order Desulfobacterales; family Desulfobacteraceae; genus Desulfobacter. The sequence goes on from CAXXER010000001.1 coordinate 396,943, forward strand.
GAGTTTGCGCCCGGACTGGTTCAAGGTGTTATGGGCTGCGATGATCACTCCGATACCGACGGAATCCACCATTTCCACACCTGCAAGATCAATAACCACCGTACCCTGGGAAGCGTTAATTGCTGAGAGAAGTTCCCCTTTGAAGGTTTCGGCCATGGAAGCAACAACGTCAGTACCCGGTTTGATAATAGTCTGGTCCCCGTCATTTACTATTTCGCTCATTTTCATCTCCTGTTATGGATCCTAATTATAGAAAAGGATTGTTTTGCATATATTAACTGAAAAACCAATTTTGTTCAAATACAAAATTTATTCCAAAAGTTTTAACCGCTCACGGTGCAAAGCCTCATATGCAGTACCGGTCTCGCTTATCCTTCCGGGGCAGAATACGGGACTTGAAATACCGAATAAAAAAGCGTATAAGATGTGTTCCGGCGTTAAGCGTCGGGCGGATAATTCTAACCGGTCGCCTCGTAACAGAAGGCCATGAACCTCGTCAGGTCCGGAAGGAAGCAGCGATAAATGATCCCCTCTGTGTCGTGGATCGATCCCGGTTTTGCAATTATCCGTCCGACGCTTAACGTCGGTTTTTTCTTTTCAGCCCCCGCCCCTCCTTTTATATCTTGACATGCTTTTAAACAGACTTATTTTTCTGCCATAATTTATGACCTTAAATATTTAAACGCTTAATTATTAGGGATTTTGGAGCAGATAAAATTGGTACTCAAAGCGAATAAAAAAGAGAAAACCGCCCCAAAAAAGGATGCCCGGGAAGAGACCGACGCCACGGAAAAAGAAAAGGACGATTCTGTAAACGGCAATGAGGCAAAAACCGATGATACGGTTGACGCTCCGGCTGATGAACTCGTCGTCCTCCAAGAGGAACTGGCCTCTCAAAAAGATAAAACCCTGAGACTGTCCGCAGAGTTTGAGAACTTCAAAAAGCGCAAGCAACGGGAAATTGATGATTTTAAGAGATTTGCCAATGAATCCGTTTTCAGACAGCTTCTTTCCGTAGTGGACAATCTGGAGAGGGCTATCAGCTCTGCCGAGGCAAACAAGGACGATGCCGGTCTGCTTGAGGGCGTCAAACTGACCTACAAGGACATCCTCAAACTTTTTGAATCTTTTAATGTCAAAGCCGTTGAGGCGGAAAACCAGCCCTTTGACCCCAATTTTCATCAGGCAGTAACCCAGGAAGAAAAAGACGATGTCCCCGACAATACGGTGACAACGGTTCTTCAAAAGGGCTATCTCCTCCATGACAGGCTGATTAGACCGGCCATGGTTGTTGTCTCTAAAAGAGTTGAAAAAGAACCTGAAAAACCACAAAAAAATTAAAATAGCAGTGGAGGCTAAGTTATGGGAAAAATAATCGGAATTGATCTGGGAACCACCAACTCATGTGTGGCGGTCATGGAAGCCGGCGGTGAAGCGAAAATCATCACCAACGCCGAAGGCGGCAGAACCACACCGTCCGTTGTGGCGGTAACAGAAAGCGGAGAGCGTGTCGTAGGCCAGGCAGCAAAGCGACAGGCGATCACCAACCCTGAAAACACCATCTTCGGTGTAAAGCGCCTTATTGGACGAAAATTCAGCTCCAAAGAGGTTCAGGACGACATCCCCATTCTTCCTTATATTATTGAAGCGGCCAGCAACGGCGACACCCGGATCAATATCCGGGGAAAACAGCACAGCCCTGCAGAAGTGTCTTCCTTTATTTTGGCCAACATCAAAAAAACCGCAGAAGACTACCTTGGCGAACCTGTAACAGAAGCCGTTATTACTGTACCGGCCTACTTCAACGACAGCCAGCGCCAGGCCACCAAGGATGCCGGAAAAATCGCCGGCCTTGAAGTCAAGCGTATTATCAACGAGCCCACAGCTGCATCTTTGGCCTATGGTCTGGATAAAAAAGGCGAAGAGAAAATCGCAGTATTCGACCTGGGCGGCGGTACCTTTGACGTTTCCGTCCTTGAAATCGGCGACGGCGTGTTCGAGGTAAAATCCACCGCCGGCGACACCCATCTGGGCGGCGAAGACTTTGACCTAAGAATTATTGACTGGCTTGCCGACGAGTTTAAAAAAGAGCAGGGCATTGACCTGAGAACCGATAAAATGGCGCTGCAACGCCTCAAGGAAGCTGCGGAAAAGGCCAAGATGGAGCTGTCATCCTCAACGGAAACCAGTATCAACCTGCCCTTTATCACAGCAGACGCCTCCGGCCCCAAACATCTGGACATCAAGCTGACCCGGGCCAAACTGGAATCCTTGGTCGCCGATCTTCTGGACAACCTGGAAAAACCTTGTAAAACCGCCTTACGCGACGCCAACCTCGGCGCCGGCGGCGTCGATGAAGTCGTTCTGGTCGGCGGCATGACCCGTATGCCGGCCGTTCAGGAGCGGGTGGAAAAAATCTTCGGTAAAAAACCCCATAAGGGAGTTAACCCGGATGAGGTTGTGGCCATGGGTGCCGCCGTTCAAGGCGGTGTTCTCCAGGGCGATGTCAACGATGTTCTGCTTTTGGATGTCACTCCGCTGTCCTTGGGTATTGAAACCTTGGGCGGAGTCATGACCAAGCTCATCGAGAAAAATACCACCATCCCCACCAAAAAGAGCCAGGTCTTTTCCACGGCTGCAGACAACCAGCCTGCCGTTTCCATCCATGTTCTCCAGGGCGAAAGAGAAATGGCTGCCGACAACAAGACCCTGGGCCAGTTTGAACTTTCCGACATTCCGCCCGCTCCCAGAGGGGTTCCCCAGATTGAGGTCTCCTTTGACATTGATGCCAACGGCATCGTCCACGTTGCCGCCAAAGACAAGGCAACAAGCAAGGAGCAGTCTATCCGAATCACCGCAGCCTCCGGCCTGTCCGACGATGAGATCCAAAGGATGGTCAAGGATGCAGAGATGCATGCGGACGAGGATAAGAAAAAGCGGGAACTGGTAGATACCAAAAACCAGGCAGAAGCCCTGGTGGACCAGACTGAAAAGACCCTCAAGGAACATGGCGACAAGGTGGATGAGGCTACAAGAAAGGCCATTGAATCCGCCGCGGCAGATCTGAAATCCGCCAAGGATTCCGATAACCTGGACGACATCAAAGCCAAGATAGAAGCCCTGTCCCAGGCCTCTCACAAACTGGCAGAAGTCATGTACCAGCAGGCACAGTCCGATAACGCCGGCGGTGACGCTGCAGGAGATGCATCCCAGGATGACGACGATGTGGTTGACGCCGACTTTGAAGAGGTGAAAAAAGACAAGTAAATTACAGAGAACACCCTGTTTTTACGCCCCGTTAATCCATTGGATTAACGGTTGAATATAATCCTGCCGTGGTCTATATTGACCCGGCAGGATTTTTTATATAACCAGCAAAGGTATCGAAAATATATGCTCATTACCGATATACTCAACCAGAATGCCAGCCGCTATCCGGATCAGGTCGCTCTTGTGGAACGGCAGCCCGCCACAGGGCAGCGCCGGGAACTCACCTGGGCCCAGTTTGAAAGACAATCCGTCCGGACCGCCAATACGCTTGTTGAAAAAGGCGTCAAAAAGGGGGACAAGGTGGTCCAGCTCATGACCAATGACATTGACTGGCTTCCCATCTATTTCGGTATCCTTTATACCGGCGCCTGGGCTGCCCCCCTGAACTTCAGGTTTGAATCGGATAAAATCAGCCTGTGCACGAAAACCGCCGAGGCAAAGGTCTTCATCTTCGGCCCGGAATTTATCGAACGTATTGAAGCCGTCAAACCGGAACTTGATACCTTTGTGGAACTGTGGATCTATACCGGCCCGGAAGAGGGCTGCCCCGGATGGGCCCAGCCCTACCGGCAATTGATAAGCAAAGCGGACCCGACGGCTCTGCCCGAAGTGTCCCTTACCCCCGAAGATGAGGCCGCCCTTTACTTTACATCCGGCACCACCGGCACCCCCAAGGCCGTGCTGCTTTCCCACAGGGCGTTGATGCACGCCTGCGAAACGGAAAACAACCACCACAGCCAGACCCACGAGGATGTTTTTTTGTGCATCCCCCCTCTCTACCATACCGGAGCTAAAATGCACTGGATGGGCTCCTTTCTGGTCGGGGGCAAGTGCGTCCTGCTCAACGGCATACGCCCGGAGTGGATTTTAGAGGCTGTATCCGAAGAAAAATGCACCATTGTCTGGCTCCTGGTACCCTGGGCCCATGATATCCTGATCCAGGTGGAAACAGGCAATCTTAAGCTTGAAGATTATGCTCTTTCCCAATGGCGCCTCATGCACATCGGAGCCCAGCCCGTCCCCCCCAGTCTGATTGAAAACTGGAAGACTCTTTTTCCGGGTCAGGACTACGATACCAATTACGGGCTGACCGAATGCACCGGCCCAGGCTGCGTGCACCTGGGCGTTGAGAATACGGACCGCATAGGCCCCATCGGCATTCCGGGCTTTGGCTGGCAGGCAAAAATCGTTGACAAGCAGGGCGACCATCTTCCTCCCGGAGAAAGCGGGGAGCTGATCATCAAAGGTCCCGGCGTGATGAAAGAATACTACAAAAACCCTGAAGCCACAGCAGAAACCATAAGGGACGGATGGCTGCATACCGGTGACATTGCCCGGTATGACAAAGACGGCTTTATCTGGCTTGTGGACCGCAAAAAAGACATGATCATCTACGGAGGCGAAAATATCTTTCCCGTTGAGATCGAAAACTTTTTTCTCCGGCACGAGAAAATCAAGGACATTGCCGTGATCGGAGTCCCCGACGAACGCTTGGGAGAACTGCCCGCCGGCATCATTTCCATCAAACCCAACGCCATGATGTGCGAGCAGGATATTGTTGATTTCCAAAAGGATCTGCCCCGGTATAAGCAGCTCAAAAAGATTTTCTTCGGGGATGTTCCCAGAAATCCCACGGGAAAGATCGAAAAGCCGAAACTGCGAAGAATCTATGCCGAAGACAAACGCAAAGATTTGAACAAACTGCTCAAATAAAGGACCAAAAGCAAATGTCACCTGTCAAACGAATCTGCCTGCTGGCCCTCCTGATTGCAGTGGTGGCCCTGCCCGGCATCTGCCCGGCACAGGTTGATACCCAGTCCCTGCTTTCTAAAGTTGAAGCCCGGTATGCGGGCAAGGCATTTTCAGCGGACTTCAGCCAGGCCGCCCGGCTGACCGCCTTGGAAATAACCGAAACCGCAACCGGCAAAGCTTTTTTCAGCCACCCCGGCAAGATGAGATGGCAGTACCTGACCCCGGACCGCCATGAAATCATCACAAATGGCGTGCAGCTCTGGATCTTTAGACCCGATGAAGACCAGGTCATGATCGGCAGTGCGGCAGCCTTTTTCAAACCCGGCACCGGCGGCGCCTTTTTGTCGGACATCGCAAGCATCCGTAAAGATTTTTCAATTGAAGCCGGCCGGCAGGACAAGGCGTTTGCCGAGCTGATCCTCACCCCCAAAAAAGAGATGCCGGATCTTTCCCGCGTGACCCTGACCATTGCCCTGCCCTCCCACGAAATCCAGATGGTCGTAACGGAAAATATATACAAGGATACCACCCGGTTCATCTTCACCAATATCCATTTCAGCACACCTGATCCTGCCATGTTTGACTTTATCATTCCCGACGGCACAAGTGTCATTGAAATGCAATAAAGACAAGGAATACCATGCAAAAAAACCTGCACGACACCATACGCCGACTGGCCAAAGAGAAAAACGCCGTGATCCTGGCCCACAACTACCAGCCGTCGCAGATCCAGGAGGTGGCGGACCTGTGCGGGGATTCGTTGGAGATGAGCATCAAGGCCGCAGCCACGGATGCCGACATCATCGTCTGCTGCGGGGTTCATTTCATGGCGGAGACCGCAGCAATCCTGTCTCCCCACAAAACGGTTCTCATCCCCAACCCTGAGGCCGGATGCCCCATGGCCGACATGGTCACGCCCGAAGCACTGATGAAGCGAAAAGAGGAACTGGGTAACATCCCTGTGATCACCTATGTAAACTCTTCCGCCGCAGTAAAAGCGGTTTCCGATATCTGCTGCACCTCAGCCAATGTGGTCCGTGTGGTCAATTCCATTGATGCGGATGAGGTCCTCATGACCCCAGACAGAAATCTGGCTCAGTATGCTGCAGCCCACACCGAAAAGAAAGTCCACCTGTGGGAAGGATACTGCCCCTTCCACGACACTCTGTCCGAGCAGGAGGTAATGGCCGCCAAAGCAACCCATCCCGACGCCCTGTTCGTGGCCCATCCCGAATGTCCCCAAAACATTCTGGAGATGGCCGATGCCATCGAATCCACCTCCGGCATGATCCGATTTGCCGGCGAAAGCGATGCCAAAAAGTTTATCCTGGGCACTGAAGTGGGCCTGCTGCATCCCATCTCCAAAGCCTATCCGGAAAAGCAGTTTTTTGCTGCATCGGACAAGATGCTGTGCCGGGACATGAAAAAAATCAGTCTGGCAGATATAGAAGAAAGTCTGTCCACCCTGTCCGGGAGGATTTACATCCCGGAGGAGACCCGGGTCAAAGCCCTGGGCGCGGTTCAGAAGATGGTGGATTTGAAATAAGTATCAGGCTGAAATACAAGCTACCCGTCCCAAAAGCAAAGCGCCCGGCAGATGATGCCGGGCGCTTTGCTTTTCATAAACAGGAGAATTTCGGATCAGAGGCTGTCAAAGGCCTCGTCCGGGATATCCGCGTTGGTGTAAAAATGCTGGATATCATCGCAGTCGTCCAGGGCATCCATAAACCGGACCATCTGCTCGGCCTCTTTTCCCTCAACAGCGGTGGTATTCTGGGGGATCATGGAAATTTCAGCGGATTCGCAGGGGATCTGGGCCTCGTCAATCGCATCTTTGACCGTATCGTAATCTTCCGGGGCGGTGAGTACCTCAAAGACATCGCCTTCGTCCCGGATATCTTCAGCACCGGCTTCTAGGGCCACTTCCATCAGGGTATCCTCGTCGGCGTTCTCCTTGGAAACGACGATCAGGCCCTTTTTATCGAACATCCAGGCCACACATCCGTCGGTTCCCACGTTACCGCCCGCCTTGTTGAAGATGAATCTGACATCGGCAATGGTTCTGTTCCTGTTGTCCGTTAAGCACTCCACCAAGACCGCAACCCCGCCGGGCCCGTAGCCTTCGTACACGATTTCCTCGTAATTGACCCCGTCCATATCGCCGGTACCCTTTTTGATCGCCCGCTCCACATTGTCCTTGGGCATATTCTGGGCCTTGGCCGATGCAACGGCATGGCGCAGTCTGGGGTTAGACTCCGGATCTCCGCCACCCATGCGGGCGGCAACGGTAATTTCCTTGATAAGCTTGGTAAAAATTTTGGCTCTCTTTTTATCAGCCGCCCCTTTTTTATGCTTTATGGTCGACCATTTACTATGTCCTGACATGGGTACTGCCTCCTTATTGTTTGCCTTTGGCTATGATATATATTTCTTTACTCTGTTTTCTGCAACTTTCCGGCTTAAAAATCCGGCACTCCGTGAATGACGTTTTAACTTCTTTTTCAAATGCCTTGAATTCATTCCCCTGGAAAATCTTGCAGATAAAATTACCCTTTGTTTTCAAATTTTTCAAGGCTGCGTCCAGTGCCATGCGGCAAAGCTCGGCAGACCGGGCCGCATCCACATCCTTTCGGCCTGTGGTCGCCGGGGCCATATCGCTCATGACCAGATCAAATCCCTCTTCCTGCTCCCAGATTTGCCGATGCTCAGGCCTTAGGATATCGTCCTGAACCGCAGTGACATTGTCCGGCAGTTTGGTCTCAACGGGTTTAAGGTCAATACCGAAAACCCGTCCCTGGTCACCGGCCTCTTTGGCCGCATAGAGAAGCCAGGACCCCGGAGAGCAGCCCAGATCCAGGATGGCATCCCCTTTTTTGATCAGGCCGAATTTTTTCTGGATTTCTTCTAGTTTGTAGACCGATCTTGCAGGATATCCCTGGGATTTGGCCTTTTCAGTTAGATGATCCGCCCACTGGCCTTTTTGAGTCTTTCCGCCTTTGCCGCCTTTTTTCTTACCCTTCAAACAATACCTCCACAGCGTCCTTTAAAAAACTGATACTCTCTATGGTCATGCCCCGGACCTTTGACAACTGCTTCATGGTGGATGTGGGCACCAGCACGCGCTTAAACCCCATTTTGGCGGCCTCTTTAATTCTGGCCTGGGCATGGGCCACGGCCCGGATCTCTCCTGTCAGCCCTACCTCGCCGATGAGGGTGGTTTCCTTGTCCACCGGCCGGTCCAGGAAACTGCCGGCAAGCGCTGCGGCAATGGCGAGATCTGCCGAGGGTTCCGCGATTCTCACCCCGCCGGTGACATTCATAAAGATATCCAGGCCAGACAGATTCATCCCCAAGCGTTTTTCCATCACCGCCACGATCAGGGCCACTCGATGGTTATCCAGTCCCAATACGGTCCGCCTGGGGGTGCCAAGCCCCGTGCTTGAAACCAGCCCCTGGATCTCCACCAGAATGGGCCGGGTGCCTTCCATACAGGCCGTCACCACCGACCCCGGCGCCACGGCGGCCCGCTCGGATAAAAATACCGCCGAGGGGTTGGGGACCTGGGTCAGGCCTTTTTCGCGCATCTCAAAAACGCCGATCTCGTTGGTGGAACCGAATCTGTTTTTCACAGCCCTCAGAATTCTGAAGATATGGCTCTTGTCCCCCTCAAAGTAAAGCACTGTGTCCACCATGTGCTCCATGATCCTTGGGCCTGCAATGGCCCCCACCTTGGTGACATGCCCTACAAGAAAAATGGGGATGCCGGTGGATTTGGCCAGGCGCATGAACTGCATGGAGGCCTCCCGGATCTGGGCGACGCTTCCGGGGGTCGAGGCGATGTCCGGATGGAATACGGTCTGGATGGAATCAATGACAATGGCCTCGTAATCGCCCTTTTCCACCAGACTTAAAATGGCGTCCAGATCGGTTTCCGAAACCACAAAAAGGGACGAATTTGATGAAGCCAGGCGTTTTCCCCGCATGGAGATCTGCCCCACAGATTCCTCCCCCGAGACATAGAGGCATTTTCTGTCGGTTTTGGCAAGAGTCGATAAGATCTGGAGCATGAGGGTAGATTTGCCGATGCCGGGATCGCCTCCGATGAGCACCAGAGAACCGTCCACAATGCCGCCCCCCAGAACCCGGTCAAACTCGGCAATACCGGTTTTGAGCCGCTGGGCTTCGGTAACTTCAACCGAGTCAATGGGAACAGGTTTCGCTGCAAAGGCCTGGCGAGACGCCCCGGCCTTTCCCGGCGTCTTGGCAATCAGCTTTTCCTCAACTAGGCTGTCCCACTGCCCGCACTCCGGGCACTGCCCCATCCACTTAGGTGTCTGAGCCCCGCAGTCCTGGCAGCTGTATATCAGTTTATCCTTTTTTTTCAAATCCTTGGTTCGTCCCAACCTTGCTTTACGTTGCCAATTAAAAAATCGGGTAAATATATCATCTTACCCCTGTTCTGGCAAGGTCAGGCTCGCTGCCGCAATTGCCCGGTATTAATGCCGCTTTCTTTTCCGGGCACACCAGGCATCGATTACAAACCCCAGGGAGACCAGCTGCTGGATCGCAAGAATAACATAGCCCTGTCGTCCCATGAGGGCCGCACAGGTCACATTGCCCAGCATTAGCCAGTAATACCCGTCAAGACGCTGCCTGGCCGTAAGATAGGTACCCAGAAGGAACCCTGCGGCAATGAGAAGTTCCAGTATTTGATTCAGGGTGCGGATGCCGCCGTAATCCCAGCAGCTCAAGACCAACCCAAGGACAACAGATCCCATCGCCAACCGGTCCAGCCACCGGGGTTCTTTACCCCGGCCTTTCAGGGCGATAACAAGACCGCACACCATCGCCGGAGCACCACCGGACTCCACAGCGGCCGCAATCCAGTTATGCTCGATACAAAAGACCGTAACCCAGGCCGGAAGACCGGCCAGGTAAACGATCCAGGAACGGATGCGCCAGGCCCTTTGGCCTTCCGGGGTCATCCCCCGCTCCGCCCTTGAAAAGCCGACCTTATTAAGCAGATAACAGGCCCCTCCCCAAATTTCCAGCAGCAGTGCGGTCATGATCCCCCTTCCTCTATCAATCGATTTTTAAAATAAACAGCCTGGCAAAACAGGTATTGAAATTACAATTTAAATTAATTAATGTGCATCACATCTTTATGTCCAACGATAAATTTTGATCGTTTTAATCGGAAAATAAAATTACTTAGAGATACCATGGATCTGTATAAGCTGAAAACCTTCACAACCGCGGCGTTATGCCTGAATTTCAACCAGGCTGCAAAGCAGTTGAACTGCGCCCAGTCCACCGTGTCGGTCCAGATTCAAGCCCTTGAAAATGAAATCGGAGCCCCCCTGTTCAGGCGGGTTAAAAAAAAGGTGTTGCTGACGCAGGCCGGGGAAAAGATGCTGGGTTACGCTGAAAAACTGCTGGCCCTGGAGCAAGAGGCTCTGGCCGATGTCAGCGGTCGTACAGGCCCCTGCCCCACCCTTGCCCTGATGGTTCCTGAGGCCATGGCCCTGACCCTCCTGCCGCCTGTCATGGAAACGTTCTGCAGACGGTATCCGGGTGTGGGTCTTGATATCAGCAATTGTTCGGCCGGGGGGCTTGAGCATGACCTGCTGACGGAATCCGTTGACCTGGCCTTTATCTTTTCAAGGCAGATCAACTCAAACACACTGAATCAGGAAACGCTTTATACCCGGCGGCTGCGCCTGGCAGCCCGGCCAGGTCATCCCCTGGAAGGAAAAGGCCCCCTTTGCGCCGAAGACCTGAAAGATCAGGTTCTGTTCCTGCCCAAAGCCGGCTGCGGCCTGGGTCTTGAATTCAGGCAGATGCTCTTCTCAGGCATTATCCGGCCGACGGCTGTCATGGCCCTGACCAGCATCCAGGCCATTAAAACCTGTGTTATGGCTGGAAACGCCATCACCCTGCTTCCGGAGGACACAATGGCAGACGACATTTCCATGGGAAAACTGAGATTGCTGAACTGGCCGGAGGATCTTTCAACAGATCTTTTGATGCTGTGGCAGAAGGATAAAAAAATCGGGAACGCCCTGGCCTTTTTAATGTCGCTTTTCAGGCAGGCCGGGTGTCAGGATATGAAAGGATCAGATCGGTTATAGCGAAAAATCGCTTCCCCCCGTGCCCAGCAGGACAGGGGACCTTGGGAATGAAAACAGTCTGCAATGGCATCGCACAGCAACAGGGTGTCGCTCTGAAGGGAAAATTCAAGGGAAATCTGTTGAAACAGGTCCCGGGCCGCGCCAAAGACAAAGCGACGGGCCGGGGAAGAGGCAATGCTTGCAGCCGAATCGGAAGACTCATAGGCGGACCGGCACTCCGCCTCGTCAAAGGAATTCCAGGCCCGGCAGATGCTAGGCCTGGCCTCATACACAGAGCATCGGCCCCCCTCTAAGAAAACACAGGGAAGATCCTTTTTAAGGGCGTAGATCTGCTCAGGGCGTTTGCCCTCAGTAAGGCCATGGGATCTGTGAATCCGGTTCCGGAGCGCAAGGACCTCGGGACCGGAAAACGTAAGCCTGACGAACTCGGCCATGAGCAGAGCCTCCAGAGGGATAACGGAGACCCGGGAATGACAGCATAAAAAACAGCCGCTTTTACAGGCCACCTGGGGACTGCCCCCGGAGGCTTCAAGTTCAACAATCAGCGCCTGGGAAAAATCAAGGGTTTCCCGGAACAACGGCAGTATTGCCTCGCGGGAAAGGCCAGCGTCAAGCTTTTTCCGAACGGCGTTGGACAGAATCTGTCCAAAGGCACCGGCCATTCCGTCCTTCAATACCGTCTCTTTTTGAAGGACTTTTTCTTTTTCTTTCCCCCGTTGTCGGCGGGGTTCACCTTAACCGGCCGTTTCTCTATCACCTTGCCGTTCAAGGCCTTTATAGCTTTGTCCGCCTCAGAGTTATTGGGCATCTCAACAAATCCGAACCCCTTTGATCTTCCGGAGAACCTGTCTTTAATAATCTTGACGGACTCGACGTCACCAAAGGCCTGAAACATCTCACTGACAAAGGTTTCGGTCATCTGGTCTCCCAGGTTGCCTACATAGATATTCATGCGTCCTCCCCGGCCTCTGCCACAGACAGCACCTTAATGTCAAATTGAAGGGTTTTTCCGGCAAGGGGATGGTTGAAATCAATGGTCGCCATCCCTTCGGATATACCGGAAACCTCTCCTGCCATGGTCTCGCCCTCGTCATCCTGGGTTTCCACAACAGCTCCCGGTTGCCTTGCATCCTCCGGTAAAACGGACACATCGACGTCAACCACGGCATCCGGATCAACCGGCCCAAAGGCCTTTTCAGGCGTCAGGACAACGGTTATTTCAGCCCCGGCTTCAAGCCCTTCAAGGGCGTCTTCAAGCCCGTCGAGAATCTCATCCTGCCCATGGATATAGGACAGAGGCTCGCTGTCACTGCTGGTTTCTACGGGCTCACCTCCGTCAAAGGACATGGCATATTCTATGGAAACGCTTTTTCCCTTACTTATTTTCAATTCAGAACCTCCCTGTACAAATAAAAAATTGCGGCCGCTCGGCAAGGGCATACAAATACGCCTGCCCCATCGGCCGGTATCAGCCTTGGAAACGAATTTACGCCATAGGTTGGAAAGAAGGGAGCTGCCCTGCCTTTCTGTCTTCACGCCGTAACACCGTTGGTTTTCAACCGTTTGCGTCATCACGCCGTGACAAGGTCAGGTACGCTGTCAGGAAAAATCAGGGAATGACAAGTTACGACCGGCCTCGGACAGAATCCGTGCCGGTCCGGTTCAGTCATTGGTATCAGATATCCCCGGCACTTGCCATGGATTTTTTTCTTTTCACCGACGGGAAAAGAAAAGGATACGGCCTTTAAAGGGTATTTCCATATATTCTGTTCCCCCCGGGGCCAACGGCTTGAAGGAAAACCCCAATGTCTGCATCCGATTAGAAAACCTGGCGGAGAATCCCCGGCATCCGCCTATCCGGTCCGGACAAAGGGAATGGCCCGGCCCTGATTCAGCACTGTATTATAGGAAAGAAATCCTCCGGGCCTGCGGATGCCGGTCTGTGGCCGTAATATCCGCACGCCGGCTGTTTAACACCAGGCTGGCCAGATCAATACCGCAGCCCATCTCCAGAATCCGTTTCCCTTTAATATCGTAATCAAGCATCAGAAGGGCAAGCCCCTCTCCATCCGGCAGGTCCCTCATGGGACCGCCGGTGGTGTAAGAAGCCTAAATACGCCGGTCCTCAGGAGGCGGCCATGGATTGGGCCCAATTAAAGGAAGTTTTTACGCTCCCGGAACGAGGGGATCGGGGACGCGCTGGGCGGGGCGACCGGGGATGGATCTTTTGGCTCTTAGGTTTTGGAGGCTGCTGAGACGACGGTTCCGTCTTCATCGCAGGAACTGCGCCCTGATGTTTCATAGGCTGCCCCAGCTGCTTTTCAATGAGCGCGACCATTTTTTCGTCGCCTTGACAGGCAAAGGTGTAAGCCTTGCCTGAACATTCCGCCCGCCCGGTTCTGCCGGTCCTGTGAATATAGGTTTCAACCGTATCGGGCAGATCATAGTTGATCACATGGGAGATGGCAGACACATCAATGCCTCTGGCGGCAATATCCGTGGCCACCAGGATATTGAAGGAGCCGGAACGAAATCCGTCCATGGCCTTTTTGCGCTGGGCCTGGGAAAGATTTCCCTGGAGCGACGTCGCCTTGAAGCCCGATTTTTTCAACTGAGCGGCCAGGCCTTTGGCCTTGTACTTTGTCCGGGTGAACACCAGGGCCGTTGTCATGGCCGGTTCTTCTAAAAGCTGTTTGAGCTTTGTGGTGCGCTCCTGCTTATCCAGATTAAAACAGGTATGGGAAATGGCGGTCACAGGTGCCGAATGATTCACACGAACACGGGCCGGGTCATTTAGAATCTTACGGGTCAGGGCATCGATCTCTTTGGGCATGGTCGCGGAAAAGACAAGGGACTGCCTTTTCTCCGGCAGCCTGGCGATAACTCTTTTGATATCCGGGAAAAATCCCATATCAAGCATTTGATCGGCCTCATCAAGGACCAGGGTCTGGATCCCTTTAAGGTTCACCGCCCCGTCATTGAGAAGATCCAGCAGGCGCCCCGGGCAGGCCACAATGATATCCACCCCCCGCTGAAGGCTCTTGACCTGGGGATTTTTGCCTACCCCGCCGTAAAGGGCAATACTTTTAAGACGTGTATGGGCGCCTAAGGCGAGAATATTCTCGTAGATCTGCTCGGCCAGTTCCCGGGTCGGTGCCATAATCAGGCCCCGGGGTGTCCGTTCGGATTTTCCGGCCATGCGCTGAAGCATGGGCAGGACAAAGGCGGCAGTTTTGCCTGTGCCGGTCTGGGCAAGGCCTAAAACATCCCGCCCCTCCAAAATTGAACCCATGGCCTGGGACTGAATGGGGGTCGGCTCTTTATACCCACAGGCAGCAATGCCCTTATTGATATTGGAAGTAAAATTAAAACGTTCAAAACTCATGGAGACTCCTTTGCATTGACGGACCTGGACTGAATATACAGCCAGGCACGCCGGAAGCCTTTCTAAGGCTTTCCTGATATAGAACTTTAGATGTGAAAATAAAAGAGGGGGATTGAAGGCGCGTTAATCTGTGTCAATGCAGTAACGGTGGGTGTTTCCAACAAAAATCTTCTTTTTGGTTTTCACGGTAACTTTGTGATCAGCAGAATTTTTACGATAACGGTCGATGGTTGTCAGGCAACGAGGTCAGCGAAAGACCGTCTTAAAAAAATTTTGATTTCGATAGAAGGCCAGTTCCCACTGAAGTGTAATTGTCGAACTATACACCAAATCTGCCGAATTGCAAGGTGATTTATTTGCGAACCCAAATTTATTCCTTGACTTTCCTTTACGACACTGTATGCTATAACCTCTTCGCTTAACAGCGTTGATGTTTCCTCTTAAGGTGTATCTCCTCCAAGATTTACCCCCCAAAGTTCGAAGCAAATTTTTATTCTTTATTTTTTTAGGAGACTGCCAATATGGCAACAGGTACCGTAAAGTGGTTTAATGACACCAAAGGTTTTGGATTTATCGAACAAGAAGACGGTGGAAAAGACGTTTTTGTCCATCATTCAGGCATTAACGCCTCCGGATTCAAATCACTCAATGAGGGCGATCGCGTATCATTCGACATTGAAGAAGGCCAGAAGGGCCCTGCAGCAGCAAACGTGACCGTACTCTAATCCGTCCTTTTGCCTGTACTATAGTGCCATGCCGCGCCTGCGGCATGGCATTTTTTTATCTTTTCCCTAAGCCCCCTGAACGACAAAGGGCCTGTTTTTAACCGCCAGCCATGCCAAAAGCCCCAAGCCCCCCGTTATCACCTGCATCATTCCGATATAAAACACCAGATGCTCTGTGGACAAAGAGATCAGCGTCATCCCCACACTTCCCATAATCGTACCGAAAAAATTAATCAGGGAAGAGGCTGACCCCGTATCCCGGTCCTGCTGCTCCAGCAAGAGGTTGGCGCAGGGCGGCCGCATGCTGGTAATGGCCATGGTGGCGGGCATCATGGTTGCGGCAAATACAAAGGGTGAAAACTGCCCTAACGCGGCCACCAATACCCCGGAGACGGCCATAACCCCGAAGCAGACGGTGATAATGATGTTGGAGTGAAAATACCTGGCAATCCGGATGTAAAAGATAGGCCCGGCCAGGGCGGCCACGGCATTGGCGGCAAAAAAGGCGCTGAATAGCTGCTCGCTCATTCCAAATCCGCTGATATAGACATAGGACGAGGCAACCACAAAGGCCATCATGGGTATGGTAACCGAAGAAAAAATGAAGAGCAGCAATGAAAATCCCGGGTTTTTAAGCACAACGAACAGCCGCCCCAAAGACCGCAAGGGAGAGCCTTTGTAACGATAGACCAGGGTTTCGCTTAAGGGCAAAGCCATGACCGCGGCAAATACCCCGAAACCTGCCAGGGTCACAAACATGGCCCGCCACGAGGCGAATTTAAGCAACAGAGCGCCGATAAGCGGCGCCACAACAGGAGAAGTGATGACCATCGCCATGATAATCGCCAGAACTCGGGCGCGTTTTTCCCCGCTGTAAACATCCTTGACCACCGCCGTGGCCACTGCGGTGGCCGCCCCGCCCCCAAAGCCCTGAAACACCCTGAATAGCACCAGGTGAAGGTAATCCCCTGCAAGGGAACACAAAAGGCTTGAAAGAATATAGATGCTAAGCCCGCAGTACAACACAGGTTTTCGGCCGTACTTATCGCTTAAGGGGCCCCAGACCAGGATACCGGCCGCGAAAAAAACAAAAAACAGGCTCAAGGTTAAATTAATCCGCGCCGGGGTGGTGGCAAAAATCTGTGCCATCTGGGGAAGCGCCGGAAGATAAAGGTCCGTGGACAATGGCGGAAAGGCACTGATAAATGCCAGGGTAACCAGCATGCGCCGGTCTGAAATCTTTTTTTTATCTTGTGTCATAACACCTTTCTCAATATTTAATCGGCCCGTTTTTTCCCGACAGGGGCGCGGCTGATGATAGGACAAAATAAAGACTTCTTTTTTATTGTCAAGGCAATTGCCCGGGCCTGACGCGGAGTGGGCCGGGGTAGCGCCTTTTTACCGGGGCTTTCCTTTTTTGCCCGAACTCGGATTTTAAGCTTGCCCAGATGACGGTTTTCCTCTATGGATAGACGGTTTTTCATCCTCATTAAGGATTTTGTCCATGCCATATACAGGGGAACTCATTGCCATTGCCACGGTGCTGTGCTGGACCTTGAGCGTCCAGTTCTTCGAGGCGGCATCAAGGCGTGTCGGGGCGGTACCCGTCAACATCATCCGTATAGCCATCGCTCTGACTCTTTTTACCAGCCTGCTCTATGCCAGACAGGGGCATTTTATCCCCTTGGATTTTCCCGCCCGGGCATGGCTTTTTTTAGGGATGTCCGGAATGGTCGGATTTTTTTTAGGGGATATCTGCCTGTTCAAAGCCCTGGTCGCTTTAGGCCCGAGACTGGCCCTGCTCATCTTCAGCCTGTCCGCGCCCATGGCCGCCCTTCTGGGGTGGGCTTTTTTATCGGAAACCTATCTGCCGGCCCAGTGGATCGGCATGCTCATTACCTTAAGCGGTGTCATGATGGTCATTCTGGAGAGAAACCGGGGGCAAATCGCAGGCCCAGGAACCCGTCAGGTCACCGCAAAAGGTCTTCTTTTCGGTGTCGGCGCCATGCTGGGCCAGGCCGGGGGGTACGTCATGAGCAAGACCGGGATGCAGACGGCGCAAGGGTATCTGGACGCCTTTTCCGCCACCCAGATCCGGGCCATTGCGGCCTTTGCCTGCTTTGCGGCCTACTTTACCCTTTCGGGCAAATGGAAACAGGTGACAATCGCCCTCAAGGATACCCGTGCCGTGACGCTGACCGCCACAGGTGCGGTGCTCGGGCCCTTTATCGGGGTGTCGCTTTCCCTTCTGGTCCTCCACTATCTTACCGCAGGGGTGGCCTCCACCTTTTTATCCATGACGCCGGTATGTATCATTCCCTTTTCCATTTATATCCATAAGGAAAGGGTTTCCCCCCGGGCCATATTCGGCGCGCTTGTCGCCGTGGGGGGCATCTGGCTGCTGTCTGCCACCTAACACCCTAAAATTTGCCCCTTTCAATCTTACAAGAATAAAATTTGCGGCAGCTCCGAACAGTGGTATACTGGCGGCCAACCGATACAAAGACCTAAAAGGAGGGCATCCGGCATGGACGTTAAAAAAAGAATCGCCCTGGTGGCCCATGACGAGAGAAAGGCCGATCTCATTGACTGGGCCAAACAAAATATCCCGGTATTACAAAAACATGACCTTTACGCCACCGGCACCACAGGCAAGCTCATCAACGAGCACTGCAATCTTCCGGTCAACCGCCTGAAAAGCGGCCCTTTGGGCGGAGACCAGCAACTGGGGGCCATGATCGCAGAAGAAAAACTGGATATTCTCATTTTCTTCTGGGACCCCATGACCACCCAGCCCCATGATGTGGACGTCAAGGCGCTTTTACGAATGTCCGTGCTTTACAATGTGCCCAGCGCCTGCAACAGGGCAACGGCCGACTATATGGTGAACAGCAGCTTCTTTTCAAAGGCCTATGAGCCCTTTAAAAAAGATTACGGCCAATACCTGAAGCGGTATGACGGCAAGTAATCCAATCGTATAAAAAAAGGGCGCCAGAGTATCTACCTGCCGCCCTTTAGAAGTCCGTTACAGTTTAAATCCGGTCTGGATCATCCCCGGTTCAAATTTTCGGAATCGGATTTCCCGCCACACTGATCCGCCTGGATTCCTCTACATCCTGGGCAGACATGACAATATCCTGAAGCTCCCCTGCCATAAATTTTTCGTATCCGTTCAGGTCCATAAGACCGTGGCCGGAAAGGTTGAAGAGAATGGTTTTTTCCTTTCCCTCGTCCCTGGCCTGTTTGGCGGACCGGATGGCGGCCGCCACAGCATGGCAGGTCTCCGGGGCCACGAGCAGGCCTTCGGTACGGGCAAAAAGCAGGCCCGCCTCGTAGCATTCCAGCTGCTTGATGGCAATGGGATCCATGAGCCCGGCCTCTACAGCGTGGGAGACCAGGGGCGCCATGCCGTGATAGCGCAGGCCGCCGGCATGGATGGGCGCGGGGATAAATTTATGACCCAGAGAGTGCATGGGCAGCATGGGGGTCATCTTGGCCACATCCCCATGGTCATAGGAAAAGGGCGTTGCCGTCAGGGTCGGGCAGGAGGCCGGTTCCACCGGGATAATTTCAATATCCGCCCCGTTGATTTTGTCATAGGTAAAGGGGAAGGCAAGGCCCGCAAAGTTGGAACCGCCCCCGGCGCAGCCGATGACCGTGTCCACCTTTTCAATCCCGGCCTTTTTCAGCTGCTTTTTGGCTTCCAGGCCGATGATGGTCTGGTGGAGCATGACATGGTTGAGCACCGAGCCCAGAGCGTACCGGGTCTGGCCGGTTTTGTCCCCGACCGCCGCTTCAATGGCCTCGGAGATGGCAATGCCCAGCGACCCCGGGGTATCGGGCATCTGCTCAAGGATCTCCCGGCCCACCTGGGTTTCGGTGGAGGGGCTGGGGATACAACGTCCGCCCCAGGTCTGCATCAGCACTTTTCTGAAGGGTTTCTGGTCAAAGCTGACCCGGACCATGAACACCTTGCACTCCATGCCAAGCAGGGCGCAGGAGTAGGACAGGGCCGATCCCCACTGGCCGGCTCCGGTCTCAGTGGTCAGGCGTTTGATACCGAACTCCTTGTTGTACCAGGCCTGGGCAACGGCTGTGTTGGGCTTGTGGCTGCCCGCAGGGGAGACGCTTTCATTCTTGTAGAAAATCTTTGCCGGGGTATCCAGGGCCTTTTCCAGGTGAACGGCCCGGTGCAGGGGAGAGGGGCGCCAGCGGTAGAGCAGGTCCAGGATGCCTTCAGGAATATCAATCCACCGCTCCTGGCTCATCTCCTGCTCAATCAGGTTCATGGGGAATACCGCGGCCAGGGCATCCGGACTGATGGGCTTTCCGTCCTGCCCCAGGGGCGGATTGATGGTGCCGGGAAGGTCCGCGGCAAGGTTATACCACTGACGGGGAATTTCGTCTTCGCTCAGAAAAATTTTAGTCTGCATAGCTTATCTCTCCCTATGGTTAATTTTGTTTCTTTGAACAGAAACGCGCTAAGGGTTGTTTCTATATTTAGAAACAATAATTGTCAAGGAGAGATTTACCATAGGGATGGATAGGCTTCGGGACGGATCAGGACAGGGGCAGGTGGATAATGAACCGGGTGCCTTTGCCGGGGCTGGAGACCACATTCATTCGGCCCTTGTGGTTGTCTGTAATGATGAAATAGGCCACGGACAGTCCCAGCCCCGTGCCTTTTCCTACGGACTTGGTGGTAAAAAAAGGATCGAATATCCGCTTGCGGACTTCTTCAGGCATGCCCGGGCCATTATCGGCGATTTCGATCATCACCGTCTCACCGGCCCTTGATACAGTGAGTTCCAGCCTGGGAGGCGCCTGCCCCTCTTTATCATGGACGTCCTGCATCGCTTCGGCACTGTTTTTAAAAATATTGAAGAACACCTGCTGCAGCTTGCTGGCCTCGCAGGCCACCTGGGGAAGGCCCTCTTCATAGCGGCGGATCACTTCGATGGATCTGAAATCATACTGCTTTTTTAAGTCATAATCGCTTCCGGCCAGCTCCAGGGTCTGGTCCAGGACCTGGGTGATCTCCTGAAGCGCCCTGCCGCTATAGTCCTTTCTGGCGAAACTAAGCATGTTCTGCACGATCTGGCTGGCCCGGATTCCGGCGGTGTGAATGGATTCCAGCTGCCTTGTGATCCCCCTTTTGTCCATAAACTGCCGGATGGCGGCAAGGGAAATCCCCGCTTCTTTTGCAGCGGACAGACTGGCGGGCATATCTTCTGAAATCCTGCGAAGCACCACATCGGCATTCTGCATCATCCCGGCCAGGGGGTTGTTGATCTCATGGGCCATGCCGGCGGCAAGTCCCCCGACCGACATCATCTTCTCGGACTGGACCACCATCTGCTCCATCTTCACATGTTCGGTGACATCGTCAATGCGGATGACCGCCCCTTTGACATATTTGGAGATCAGGGGGTAAACGGCAATATCCTCGTACCGTTTCACCCCCTCCCGGCTGTGGGGCTGCCTTGTTTTGAGCACCATTTTCCGGGTCCGGATGGTGGCCATAATGTCCTCTTTTAAAGGAGACAGGTCCGGTACCACTTCAAAGAAATCCTGCCCCACCGCATCCGGGGCCGATGTTCCTGTAATCTCGTATGCCCGGCTGTTCCACTGGGTAATTCTCAGGGCATCATCCACGGTCACCACCATGCTGGGCATGGAGTTGAGGATGTTGTCGATGTAATCCATGGTCTGCTTTAAGACGGTGGAGGTTTTCTCATGCTGCTGGACCTCGGATTCCAGGGACACCACTTTCTCCCGCACCGCATCCCTCATGGTCAGCAAATTGGCAGCCAGGGCGCCGATTTCATCCTGCCGGCTGACGTCAATGGGATAGTCCAGATTGCCTGCGGCGATCATTTCAGACTCATGCTCCAGAGCCTTTAAGGGCCTGACGAACCGGATCAGCAGCCCCAGTGCCATGACAACGCCCAGCACCATATCCAGAACAAAGATCTGGATGATCACCGACTGCTTTAACTGGGCCAGGCGCTGGGTCATCAGCCGGGTAGTGGCGATCAGTTCGAGTTCGCCGATATTTTCATCTCGGAAAGAAATGGGGGTTCGGATAACCCGGGTTCGCTCCGGCAGATCGTCCCCTATGTACTCGTCCGTTGCGTAGCTTTGATAGATATCGCCAAGATCCCGTATGGTAATTTTAATGATCTCAGGCTTGTTCAGGGCGGCGGTACAGATGACCTGGCAGGTTTCATCATCAAAGTTGAACAGGGCGGTTGAAAGGCTTGCGGATAGCTGGAGGGCCTCATTTTTCAGGCTTTTTTCCAGATTTCGTTCCAGGGCAAGGGACTGGGTTTTCAGCTGAAAGACACCAAACCCCATGAGCACCAGGGTCGGAATACCGATGACGATCAGGTTGAACTGAACCGACAGCTTCTTCAAACTTGGAAACGTTCTTTGCGCTTTCATCCTGTATATGTCCGGGGTTGAGATTGATTCAATCTAACATAGCTTCCATCAAAAACCAACCCATCTTTAGCGGCCCTGCGCATCCGGATTGAACTGCGGCACCTTTCCTGATATGATATATCCATTAACCTCAACAACCCTTTGGAAACCTAAATGTTCCTTCCCGCCACCCCCCAAGAACTGAGCGTCCGCAACATCAAAAGACCCGATATCATCCTGGTCACGGGAGACGCCTATATCGACTCACCCTTCATGGGAATCAGCCTGGTCGGACGGGTTCTGGAATCCCATGGATTTTCCGTGGGCATCATTGCCCAGCCGGACATCAAAAGTGGGAAAGACATCACCCGGCTGGGGGAACCCCGGCTTTTCTGGGGAGTGTCCGGCGGGGCGGTGGACTCCATGGTGGCCAATTACACCGCCTCCAAAAAACGCCGCAAGCAGGATGACTACACCCCGGGAGGAAAGAACACCCGGCGGCCGGACCGGGCGGTAATCGCCTACACCAATTTAATACGGCAGCATTTTAAACATACCGTTCCCATTGTCCTCGGCGGGATTGAGGCCAGTCTCCGGCGCATTGCTCACTATGATTTCTGGTCCGATAAAATCAGGCGGTCCATCCTATTTGACGCCAAGGCCGATTACCTTTTGTTCGGCATGGCCCATGATACAGTGGTGCAGATGGCAAAGACCTTAGACAACTTTCGGACCGACCACCCTGAAAAACTTGCTGCCCGGCTGACAAGGCTTTCCGGCATCGGCTACATTTCGGACAGGCCATCAGGAATTGAGCTTCCCTCCTTTGAGGAGGTCAGCCGTGACAAGGACCTTTATGCCAAAAGCTTTAAAACCTTTTACGCCCAGACCGATCCGTTGACCGCTTCCACCATCAGCCAGGCCCACCAGGGAAGGTATCTGGTCTTAACCCCGCCGCCCGTCCCTTCCTCCACAAAGCAGATGGACGCCATCCATGCCCTGCCCTTTACCCGGGCTCTGCATCCTCTGGACCGGGAAAAAGGCGATGTCCGGGCGCTTGAAACCATCCGGTTTTCCATCCCCACCCATTACGGGTGCTACGGGGAGTGTAACTTCTGCGCCATCACCGTTCACCAGGGCCGAACCGTTTACTGGCGCAGCCAGGACTCAATCCTGGAAGAAGCCCGGAAGATGACAAAAGATCCGGACTTTAAAGGCTACATCTTTGACCTGGGCGGGCCCACGGCCAACATGTACGGATACGAGTGCCGCAAAAAGCTCAAAAAAGGGGCCTGCCCCGAAAGGCGGTGCCTCTTCCCCAAAATCTGCCCCTCCCTGAAGCCGGATCACGGCCCTCAGATGACCCTGCTATCAGCCATCGCACGCCTGCCGGGCGTCAAAAAAGTCTTCATCAACTCCGGGATCCGATACGACCTGATCCTCAATGACCCTGAAAAGGGAAAAGCCTATCTTGAAAAGCTCGTCCAAAATCATGTCTCAGGCCAGATGAAGGTGGCCCCGGAACACAGCGTCCCCCGGGTGCTGTCACTCATGGGCAAGCAGACCGCAGAGGACCTTTTGGCCTTCAAGAAGATGTTTGACGCTTTCTGCAAAACAGCAGGCAAACAGCAGTTTCTCACCTATTACCTTATCGCCGCCCATCCCGGATGCACGGCTGAGGATATGCAGGACTTAAAGCGATTCACCCGGGAAAAGCTTTCTGCGCTCCCGGAACAGGTCCAGATCTTCACCCCCACCCCGTCCACCTTTTCCACCCTCATGTACTATACGCAAAAGGACCCGTTCACCCAGACCGGTCTTTTTGTAGAAAAAAACATGAAACAAAAGGAGCGGCAAAAAACAATCCTTACTGCAAAACCCGCTCCAACCGGAAGGAAGACGTCCCATACAAAACCTTCCCAAAGCACCTGGCACAAAAAAGGCCCCCGCCGTCCGGCCGGCAGGGGCAGGCCAAGAAATGAGAGAACGGCATCCCGTCCGGGATCAGATAGAAATTGACAGAACACAGCGAAGATGATTTAAAACAATTTATTCCTCCGGGAAGTTGCTAAAATAAAAGCGTTGCTTAGAAAAAGGACGCAGGGGAGCAGTCAAAGGGTTTATGTTTAAAAAGGCCAAACAAAGCAGGGTGTTTCAGGATGTTGTTGAGCAGATCCAGGATGCGATCATCAGCGGCAAACTCGAACCCGGGACCAAGCTGCCCGCAGAACGGGAACTCAAGGACATGTTCAATACCAGCCGCGGCACCTTAAGAGAGGCGTTGCGTGTGCTGGAACAAAAAGGGCTTATCGAGATCAAGCTGGGCGTAGCCGGCGGGGCCATCGTCAAGCAGCTGGACGGGGAACCCATCATCGAGTCTCTGGCCCTTTTGATCCGGTCCGGGGATGTCTCCCTGGATCACCTGGCCGAATTCAGGATCAAAATCGAGGGCAGTATTGTGGAAATTGCGGCCCAACGGGCCACCCCTGAGGATATCCGGGTCATGGAGGAGCTGTATCAAAAAGCCTCCGACCATTGTGACAACGGGGACTGGGAAAGCTTTCTTAAAACCGACGAGGCCATGCACACCTATATCGGCACCATGTCCCGCAATCCGGTATTCCAGTTTCTGCAGCAGAGCATCCACGACAATATCCACAACTACTATCAGGATTACCTGCCCATGAACCAGGAGCGGACCATGGAAAACCTTCTGGATTTCAAGAAGATCATTGCCGCCCTCAAGGCCCACGACAGCGAGACTGCCGCCGCCATCATCACCGATCATGTCGCCCGGTTTAACCTCAAGATGAAGCAGATCACCCAAGGCCTTCAGGACGCCTGATCCTTTAACTCCAGCCGGTGCACCACCGATCGGACCGCATTTTTCATACTCACGTTGAAAAAACAGAACCACTTGATAAAATGATCCTCTTTGAGGCCCAGACGGCTGAAGATCTCCTTTTCCCCGCATCCTTTGCGGTGCAGGGTCTCAATGCCCCCGCAAAGGGTCTCCAGAAAATCCAGCTTGGCCAGAATATGATCCCGCCCCTTTTCCCGCCGGGGATTATGGCCGCAAAGAAGCGTATTAAACTCCAGCTGTGATATCCTCTTGAGTGAGGCCACCTCTTCCATGACATCCTCGTCCGACCGGAAAAATTTGATCCGGTCCCCCAGATAAAGGTCCCCTGAAAAAAGCACCCCGTGATCCGGCAGGTGATAGCACAGATGGTCTTTGCTGTGCCCCGGCGTATGAACGGGCACCATGGGCCCAAGTTCCGTATCAATGACATCGGGCAGGGAGGAAAGCGCCATGGGCGTAGTCCGTCCCCAGACGAGTTTCTGATAGGGCAAAACCGGATACCGGGTCTTCATCTTGGCGCAGGCAAGATCATGGGCAAAGGCCCGGGCCCCGGTCTCACGGCAGATCCGGTCGGCATTGCCGGAATGATCTTCATGATGATGGGTTAGAAAAATCTGTACGATCCGCTGGGCTTCGGCCAGCGCCAGGACTTCCGGGCCCATGTGGGAGAGCCCCGTATCCACCATGGTCCGGCCGAAAATGAAACAATAAACCGACATGAGCGGCCGCCCAAAAGGAGACCATCCCAACCGATAGCCTGTGATACCGGCACTAAATTCATATGACTCGCACAACCGCATAACACTGTTTCTATCTATGACCGAGGAAAATGGCAAGAGAAAGATCGCGTGGGTTTAAATCTTTGAATTGATCTTTACATGAGGATGGTTTAAGGCTTTTTAAACGCCAAAGACACGGATCTCCCGCACGAACGCATAAAAAGGAACTATTCACTGATGAATCCGTCACAGCTCATTCAAACCGCAGGCAAAAGCCTGCTCACCACCGCCGTCAGGCCGGAAATTGTCATGGCCGAAGGCAAAGGGCTTTTTCTCACCAATACGGCCGGGAACACCTACCTTGACTTTGTCGGGGGTTGGGCCGTCAACTGCCTGGGCCACAGCCCCGAAGTCCTGGTCCGCGCCATTGCCGATCAGGCCCAAACCCTGATCAATGCCAGCCCCTCTTTTTACAACCGCCCGATGCTGGAATTTGCAAAACTTTTGACAGACAATACCTGCCTTGACCGGGTCTTTTTCACCTCCACCGGGGCCGAGGCCAACGAGGGAGCCATCAAACTGGCCAGAAAATACGGTCAAAAAAAGAGAAACGGCGCCTTTGACATCATCACCACCATGAAAGGGTTTCACGGCCGGACTCTGGCCACCATGGCGGCCACGGGGAAACCCGAGTGGGAATCGCTTTTCGGCCCCAAAGCCCCCGGCTTCAAAAAGGCTGCGTTCAACAACGCCGATTCTGTAAAAGCGCTTATCACGGAAAACACCTGCGCCGTGATGATTGAACCGGTCCAGGGGGAAGGCGGGGTCATTCCGGCAACACAAGAATTCGTCCGGGACTTAAGACAGATCTGCGATGAAAATGACATCCTTTTAATTTTTGATGAAATCCAGACCGGGATGGGACGGACCGGCACCTTGTTCGCCTATGAACACTACGGGGTGGAACCGGACATCATGACACTGGGCAAGGGCATCGGCGGGGGCTTTCCCCTGTCCGCCATGCTGACAAAAGAGGCCTTGAACATTTTTGATCCCGGAGACCAGGGCGGCACCTACACGGCCCAGCCCCTGGCCATGGCGGCAGGCCTTGCCGTTTTAAAAGAGCTTTTGGGCCGGGGTATCCCGGCCCACGCCAAAAGGATGGGGGAAAGGATCAAAGACCGGCTTACCGCCCTGTCCGCCACCCATGAGGTTGAACACATCCGGGGACAGGGCCTGCTTGTCGCCTTTGATCTTGCACAGACCAAGGGCGCGGACCTTGTGGCCGCCTGCCTGGATAAGGGCCTGCTCATCAACGCCCCCAAGGAAAAATCCGTCCGCCTCATGCCGCCGCTGGTGGTCACCGAGGACGAGATCGACCAGATGTTCGATATCCTGGTTCCGCTGCTGGCCAAACGATGATTCAATAAAATCTGTCCCTCCCGGGCAGGGCCAAAAGGCCCTGCCCGGGATTCTTTGTAATAGACTTAAACCGCCTCACCCATCATGGCCATCATTTTATCCTTTACCCAGCCTGCAACCTTTTCCCGGTCATGCCCACCGGAAAGCCGGGTTGCCAGAAGCTGCCCCGCCTTTTCTGCCTTATCCATGACATCGGACTGGCGGCGGACATCCGGGATCATCTCAGAAGTGATCGTAAGATTCTCGCCGTGGATCATGGCGGGAATGCCGACCTGACAGGTCTCTCCGTATCCGCAGGAATAACAGGAGGCCGCACCTTGCCCTGTCACCTTATCCACCGTCTCGATAAAATTATACATGAGAAACTGCTCCAACACATCGGCCGGAGCCTGACCGGACGTGCCGCCGACCCCGACGGTGACGGCCAGTTTTCCCCATAAAAGGTTGCCGGTCTGGTGGCGGAACTGGAAAAACCGTTCCAAAAAGGCATGGGTCATCACGTTCAGGGTGGAATAATAGTTGGGCGCCCCGATGACATAGGCATCTGCTTCCATCAATTTTTCCCGCAGTTCTTCCATATCGTCGGAAAGCTTGCATACATTATCGTTTACACAGCCCAGGCAGGCGATGCAGCCGGAAATCTTTTTTCCCCGCAGGGAAACAAGCTCGGTTTCCATGCCGGTGGCATCCAGCACCGTTTCAACTAGGGCGTGGACACCGGAGGTCTCTTTCTTTCTGGGGCTTCCCGAAATCCCGAGTATTTTCATCTCAACTCTCCTTGTGGTTAAATTAAAGGGGGGATACACGGCTTTTTATCCGCGTTACCTTTTATAACCCACAAGGAAAGGGGGGCGCTGTAGCAGGCGCTACAGAAAAGATTTTTTTAACTTTTTACAAAACGAAGAAAAACCGATCCGGATGCAAGCTATGCTATCCCCCGCTCATCTCCGTAAGGATCAGCTTGCGGCCCTGGAGAATAATCTTCCCGGTATCCTTTAAGGCCTTCATGGCCCTTGTAATGGAGACCCTGTGGGCGCCGGTGAGAAAACTTAAATCCTCATGGGTCAGGGGGAAACGGATCACGCGGCCTTCGGGGACGGTCTTGCCGTGCTCCCGGGCCACGTTGGACAGCACCCTGAAAAGGCGGTCCTCAATGGAGGGGGTGGCAAGGGAGCCCACCCGGCTGCTGAGCTGGTCAATCTGCTGGCTTAAGGTCTTGATGATCTGTAGGCCGATATTGGGATAGGCCAGAACTGCGGCTTCAAACTGCTTGCGGGTAAAGCCGCAGGTCATGCTTTCCTCCATGCACACGGCGGTCACCGGATATACGCCGTCTTCGGAAAACATATTTTCCCCGGTGAACTCACCGGCTTTCCGGATATCCAGGGTGATCTGGGAACCGTCCTCAAAGACCTTGTCCAGCCGGATACGCCCGGCTTTGAGCAGAAACATCTCATCGGCCGGATCCCCCTGGCGGAAGAGCACGGCCCCTTTTTCAAGCTTTTGGCGTTTGGCATCCTTTGCCAGCCCGCCGATCTCTTCGGAGGACAGATCCTTGAACAGCCACAAACTTCCGATACAGACCGGAGAAAGCGCAATGTCTTCGCCGGCTATCTGCTGACACAGGCAGGTCATGGGCAACTTCCTTATCCTATAGGTTCCCGTCAGGATCAACCCTATCACAGGCCGGTTCTTTTTTTTGTAGCCGATGCTACAAAAACGCCTGATTTCTACCTTACGGCCGCTTAAGCCAGGCCCGTCCTGCCGCCATGTAAACGGACACGGCAAAAAGGATCAGGGAACCGAACATCTGGACATTCTTGGTTTTAAAAATATAGGCCAGGATTACGATGATGGAGGCGGCCACCAGGAAAAAGATCTGTCTTGGAATCTCCTTGAGAATCACCCGCCCGAAGTGGGCAAACTGGATATGGCTGGCCATCAGTCCCGCGGACAGGCCTGCAAACATCCACAGCCAGACCGGCCCCGCCACAAGAGAGGCCCCCAGAACGATCAGCGCCCCTGCCGGGCTGGGCAGGCCGTTAAAGACTCCTTCGGGCAGATCTTTCCGGTATTTGTCCTTGGCCACAAAGCGGACCAGGCGGAATCCCACCGCCAGGATGAAAAGAACGGCAAAGCCCCAGGCCAGGGCGCCGTCCCGCTGGATGATCACATAGGCCGGGGCCAGGCCGAAACTGACGAAATCCGCAATATCATCCAGATAGGGGCCGTATTTGGTGCCCCCGTGCTTAAGCGCCATGCGCCCGTCAAAAAGATCGAAGAGCTGGCCCATGATGATGATGCAGATGGCCCAGGCAAAAAAATGGTTGTGGGTCAGAATCAGGCTGGTCACCCCGCAGCAGAAATTCAGGCCGGACAGGATATCGGCGTAAAGACGGTTGGGGACAAATTTAAAGAGCATGGAGGCGGAGGAAAGGATCACGCAGCCTAAAAGAATGCCGTCGGCAATATTGATCATACCGGGATTGGCATCCATGAGGGCGCACAGAATCACCAGGCCGAAACAGATAATGGCCTTGATTTTCCCGAAATTATTTGCCGCCCCGGAAAACTTCATCAAAGACAGGATGTGCCGGGCAAAAAACTGCCCCAAAAGCTCCACCGCCACCAGGGCCCATACCAGTTTCGTATCCAGGATGCCGGCGTAGGCAAAGCCGATCATAGGCGGCAGATAGGTCAGCTTGTCGCACAGAGGATCCAGCCATTCCCCCCAGGTGGTGCCTAGGTCACAGGCCCTGGCCACCATGCCGTCCACACCGTCGAGAAAGGCGGCAAAAGAAAAGATAAAAATAGCCGTGGCATGGAAGGGCGAGAAAAAATAGAGCAGAAATCCTAAGACCGCCAAACCTGTACGCCAATAGCAGATGGCGTTGGGGTGCATCAGCCACAGATTGGCCATGACAAATTCCTTGGTGGCCTTTTTCTTAAGGGCCACGGAGAACCATAGAAAAACGATCGCGCCAAAGGCACCGGACGCTGCAATCACCAGAACTCTTTCCATAACCTGTCCCAATTTAGGCAAATTTTAAAGCAAAGGCCCGTACCGGGCCCGACATCAACATCTGGCCTTATCTACCACGTTGGGATGCGTTCGTCCATAATCTGCAGGCTGAATATTAAAGACTGCAGATCCACAAAAAGCGTCTGTTCATTTTTTCTTGCGGGCCATCCGGTCCGGAGTGCCGAATGCCCCCTTATAATAATTCTGGCCTTTTTTGATGGTCACGTCATTTTGCAGCCCATGTTCCAGGAGCTTTTCTGCAATCCTGTCCTTATCCCTATTCTGCTCCATCGGGGTGACCGTATGCTTTAATCCGTCGATCACCTGGCTGACATAGTGATACGGCATGCCCAATGCCAGCTCATCCTTTCCCCATCGGCCGACCCTGCGGGTGCCGGCGCATAACATGGACAGGTTCAGCGTGTTCTGTTCATAAGGATAGGATGTACACTCCTCGCAGATTGCGCACATCCCGTCCATCTTGATGTTCTTGAGCTGCCCGAAATGATAGGCCCAGGCCTGGACGATTCTCATGGCCGTGTATGGATTGACGATCATGACGACCACATCGGGAAGAGTTGAACCGTATGATTCCAGGGGCGCAATCTCAACGCCGGCACAGTGATGGACACAATAGACCATGTCTTTGGCAATGGATCTGCTGACACAAAGGTCCTTATAGACACCTAAACTCCTGTGCCGCTTTCCCGAGTAGGATTCTTCGGCCGTCTCAGCCATGCCCAGCGCTCTGGATGCTGCGATACAGGCCGAGTGTGCCGCATCCGTCTTATACGACTGCCCCCGGGTGGCTCCCATAACGGCCGTGCAATAGGGCATGCCCGTTTTCGGTTCGGAAAGGCCGCTTTGATCGAACTCGGCTTGATCCAGTAAAAACCTTATGCCCACAGGTTTTCTGGAAAGCTCCAGCAATACGTTAAGCCATGTCGCCTGGGTATCACAACACATTGACATATCCCCGATCCTCTCGCTCTGTTAAAGGATCCTATTCAAAGTATTCGTAAAGACCGCCGTAATAGGTATAGGCAAAGTCCCGGATCTCTTTGCTGCGGAAGGCTTCGACAAGGTCTTGGGCCCATTTTGCCTGGGCGTTCGCAGCCTTGACAATGACGCCTTGGGGATACAAATCCGGCCGCTGGTCCCGGATCAGGTACCGATTAAAATCTTTGTCTGCATTTTTCATATGGCTGAAAAAAGCGATGGCCGCATCCATATCCTGGAGAGACCGCACGGTCTGGGTCTGGTCCATCTCAACGAATTTAAAATTTTGGGGATTTTCCAGGATATCGATCAACGTGACGGTTTTCTTGGACGGGTCAAGGGAAATCAGGCCCGCATCGGCAAGGATTCTCAAACCGCGGTCCATGTTCATTGCATCATTCATGATGGCAATGGAGGCGTCCTGGGGCAGGTCATCGATGCTGCTGTACCGGTCTGAAAACAACCCCATTCCCACGGCAAACATGTGCGGCTCAACCATCACAAGGTCCGCGTTGTTTCTATGGTTAAAAATCTGCATAAACGGCTTATGGACAAGCATCAGCGCATCCATGCTCCCGTCATTGACAGCGACCAGAGTATTTACGTTGTTGTTGAATATCTGGTAGGTCACCTTGTATCCTTTTTGTTCCATCACCGGAACAACGGCATCCACAAGGGCCTGGGTGGTTTCCGCACAGGCGATTGAAATATTTTTCTTGGCCTCGCCAGCGCCTGCCATGCCAATACCGGCACAGAGGGTGACCGCCAGAAAAACAAATGACACCGCTGCCATTACAATGAATTTTTTCATTTTTTATACATCTCCTTTTTCTTTTTGTTTTCTATAGATAAACTCCCCGCCCCCCTGGATGGCCAGTACCATTACAAAGAGGATCAGGACGATTGCATACATCATCACATCATCAAACCGCTGATAACCGTAGGTCAGGGCAACCGCGCCCAGGCCTCCGGCTCCGACGGCGCCGGCCAGGGTTGTGGCACCGAGGAATAATATCGTTGTGGTCGTAAGGCCTGAGACAATTGAGGGCATGGCCTCCGGAAAGAGCACGCGGAAAATGATCTGCCAGTCACTGGCTCCGAAAGAACGGGCGGCTGTGATCAGGTTCCGGTCCACGTCCAGAATGCTGGCTTCAATATACCTTGCGATAACCGGAAACGCGGAAAGGGTTAACGGAACAATGGCCGCTTTTTCCCCGATTGAAGTGCCGACAATGGCCCGGGTCAGAGGGGAAATGGCCACAATTAAAATAATCACGGGAAAGGCACGGATCATGTTTACGATAAACCCTAAAACTTTATAGACTCTGGGGTTGGGTCTTAACCCATGGGGGGAGGTCAATACCAGAACAATGGCCACCAGCGTCCCGATGACCAGGCCGAGGATCATGGAGAACAAAAGCATTCTCACCGTTGCGCCAACAGCCGGAAGAATGATTTTAGGCATATACTCAAAAAGCCTGGTGGTTGCAAAATCAAGGTGAATCACAGCAGGTCCTTTTCAGCCGGGCGGTAATCGTACGGCCGTCATCTTGTGATCGTTAAAAAAGGTCAGCACCCTTTCAATGTCTTTTTCAGGCACTTCAAGAAATAAATTGCCGAAACTTTTTTTATTGGCCCGCTCAATACTGGCGGATAAAAGGGTAAAAGGCACATCCATTTGAGTGGCCATCCGGAACAAGAACGGCTGGCAAATATTCTCATCTTTCACAGACAGTTTAACAACGGCTTTTTCGGAAGGGATTTTTATCGGCTGACGCCCGATGAGTTCAAGCAGGGCGGCTGGCTCTTCCAGAAAAACAGATTCAACAGATCCTGCAACCTTTACCCGGCCTTGACAAATAATGGCCATCTTATCGCAGATCAGTTTAATGACATCCATTTCATGTGTGACAACAACAATGGTGAGCCCAAGGGTTTCATTGATGCTTTTTAATAAATCCAGAATGGACTGGGTCATGCCCGGATCCAAAGAAGAGGTTGCCTCATCACAAAGCAGGATCTTGGGTTCCAGGGCAAGGGCCCTGGCAATGGCCACCCGCTGTTTTTGACCGCCGGAAAGGGCATTGGGATACGCATTGATTTTATCATCCAGACCGACCAGATTCAAAAGCGATTGGGCCTTTTTGTTCATATCCGCTTTTGGGTACCCCCAGCACCGCATGGGCAGAACGACATTTTCAAACACGGTTTTGCGGGTCAGTAATGCGAAATTCTGAAAGATCATTCCGATATCTTTACGAAAAGGCCTTAAGGAAGAATCGGACAGCGTTGAGACATCTTTTCCGTTAACGATCAACCGGCCCCGGTTAAACGCTTCAAGCCCGTTTATGCAGCGAAGCAGCGTTGATTTGCCAACGCCGCTTTGGCCGATAATTCCGAAAATTTCACCTTTCTTTACTTCCAGGCTGACATCTTCCAACACCATATGCGTTTCATCGGCGCTGTAAGATTTATAAAGGTTTTGGACTAAAATCATAGGGGGGAGTTTGCAGCTTTCCTTTGTTACCCATTTTGAAAGCAAATCTTATCCAGGGAATCCGCCTAAAAGTCAAATGGCAAAAGTCTATTGCAAACAAGAAAGGACATAGCTTTGTCCAATAAATTAATCCGGCGGCACGCCCCGGAGTTACGACCCTACTCCCCCGAACAAAAGGACTGCATCCACTCGCGGTGCTCGGGGTCTTCATTGTCGTCCGGCAGGAGGCCTGACTCAGGGGTCCGGACCAAGGGGGCGTAGGCTTTTAAGATATCCACCAGAAACAGCGGGTTTTGGCCGGTATCCACCTCCCCCTTTTTAAGATACACGGACCGGCCGTTGACATGGATTTCAAACACCCCGTTATTTTTGAACTCGCGTTCAACCTTAAGATCAAAGCAATGGGTAATGAAACGGGCAAAACGGATGGATAAGAATCCGTGTCCCCAGAGGCTGTCGTAGGTGATGACCACATCAATATCTTTTGTCATATCTTTTCCGCATTCCTTTTTGGGTCTGAAAAAAAACCATATATTAATCCGGCCGGAATAGGCAAGGCCAAACCATCAAAATAAAACCCACGGCACCCAAAGATTTGGCTTGAAAAATTGGCGCGTCAGCCTTAAAATAATTTGATTAAATAATTAATCAGATCTTAAGGAGATCCCAATGACAGCCATTACCCCGCCCATTGATAAAGATATCGTAAAACAGGAGATCAAGGCCATGGGCCTGCCCTCGGTGGGCCTGGCCTCCATCCGGGAGCTGAACCGCATCGTCAACAATATCGAAGCCGCCTCGGGCAAGACCTTTATCCGCATGGAAATGGGGGTGCCGGGGATGGCTCCGCCGAAGATTGCCGTGGATGCGGAAATTGAAGCCTTAAAAAAAGGGGTGGGTTCCAAATATCCGCCCTTTGACGGGATTCCCGAACTCAAACAGGAAATCTCAGCCTTTGTAAAAAATTACATGGACCAGGAGATCAGCCCCGTATCCTGCTTTCCCACCGTGGGCTCCATGCAGGGCTGCTTCATGGCCATGATGTGCACCTCCCGGCGCATGAAGGGAAAAGACAAGCTTCTCTTTATTGATCCCGGCTTTCCGGTGAACAAGAACCAGGCCCGGGTCCTCGGGATTCCCTATGAAAATTTCGATGTCTATGAGTTCAGGGGCGACAAGCTCAAGGCCAAACTGGAATCCTACCTTGAAAAAGGGGACATTGCCGCCATCATGTACTCCAACCCCAACAACCCGGCCTGGATCTGCCTGACCGAAGCCGAGCTTTCCGTCATCGGGGGACTGGCCACAAAGTACGACTGCATTGTCCTGGAGGATCTGGCCTATTTCGGCATGGATTTTAGAAAGGATTACTCCGCCCCGGGCAAGGCCCCATTCATTCCCACCGTAGCCAAGTATACCGACAACTACATCCTTTTAATTTCAAGCTCCAAGTCCTTTTCCCTGGCCGGCCAGCGACTGGGCATGACCGCCATCCCGGACACGCTGTTCAACTCGAAAGGCGACAACCTGCATCCCTGGTTCAACACGGACAACTTCGGCTACGCCTATATTTTCGGAGCCATGTACGCCATCAGCTCCGGCGTGTCCCACTCCAACCAGTACGGGCTTTTAGGCTTGCTCAAGGCGGTGAACAACGGCGAGTACAACTTTGTGGAAGAAGTCAAAGAGTACGGGGACAGGGCCGCAGCCATGAAAAAATACTTCACGGACAACGGCTTTCACATTGTCTATGACATGGATGATACCCAGAAGATTGCCGACGGATTCTACTTCACCATTGCCTATGAAGGCTTCTCCGGGGAGGAGTTGGTGGAAGAACTGCTTTATTACGGCATCTCCGCCATTTCCCTCACCACAACGGGCAGCGACCGCCACGAAGGACTTCGGGCCTGTGTCTCTCTGACCGGAAAAGAACTATTCCCCGAGCTTGAGAACCGTCTCAAATGCTTTGCCGCAGACCATCCCAAAGGATCGGACGTTAAAATTTTCCGGGAATAGCACTTCCCTTAAAAAATAAAACCGCAGGAAATCTTAGGCCTGCCCGTCTTTGTAATTTGACGGGCAGGTTTTTTTTTGCCTAACCATTAAATAATCCCCATTTTATGAAATAAATGATATAAGTATCGAATTTTTTAACATGGTATGGATTGACCCCAATATTTATTACGGAGGTTTTTTATAATGTCTTTCTTCCAGGAAAACCTGAAATTCAAGCTCTCAGCGTCCCTGTTTGCCCTGATCGCCATTGGATTTGCGCTCCTGATTTTTTTCCCGGGCCAGACCCTGGAATCCCGGGCCACGGACGCGGTGACGGCCATCACGGCCCAGGTCTCCGCTCTGGACTCCGGATCCGCATCTTTTCAGTCCGATTTATCACAGATTAATCAGGCCCTGAACGGCCTGCCCCAAACCCTGGTCACGGCCACCCGGACAACCTCCCTGTTTACAGCGGTGTTCTGCCTGATCGGGGTGCTGGCTGCAGCCGGCGTTCTGGTTCACTTTATTTTCTTTAAACCGGTAACCGCCCTGACAAAGGGACTTGAAATGGCCATCCAGGGGGAGGAAAAAGACCTGACCATCCGCCTGCCCCAGGATCGCAAGGACGAGATCGGCCAGCTGTCTGAAAAATTCAACGCCTTTATCTCCACTCTGGACGGCATCATCCAGGAAATCGGTTCCAAAACGGAAACCATTGCAGCCGCCTCCTCCGAGGTGTCAGGGATTTCCGACCTGATGAGTGATGAATCCGTTGATTTGAATACCCGCTCCAACTCCGTTGCTGCGGCAGCCGAAGAGATGAATGTCAGCATGCAGACCATGGCGGCGGCTTCGGATCAGGCCTCGGCCAATATTGCCATGGTGGCCGAAGCTGCCGGGCAGATGCAGGGCAGAATGGCCGGTGTGGCAGGCAGCTGTGACAATGCCGGCCGGATCTCCAACTCGGCACGGACCGAGGCGCAAACCGCCGCCCAGAAGGTGGGACAGCTCGGAGAGGCGGCTAACGAGATTACCCAGGTCACCCAGATGATCACGGAAATTGCCGAGCAGACCAATCTTTTGGCCCTGAACGCCACCATTGAAGCAGCCCGGGCAGGTTCCGCCGGCAAAGGCTTTGCCGTTGTGGCCGATGAAATCAAAA
Source organism: uncultured Desulfobacter sp. (assembly GCA_963677255.2). Lineage (GTDB taxonomy): Bacteria > Desulfobacterota > Desulfobacteria > Desulfobacterales > Desulfobacteraceae > Desulfobacter. The sequence continues at coordinate 433,311 of CAXXER010000001.1, forward strand.
ACCTGGCCGCCCAGACCGCCAAGGCCACCCAGCATATCCAGGAAAAAATCGGGGATATCCAGGAATCCACCCGCGAAGCCGTGGATGAGGTCACTCACATTGCCGATGTCATTGCCAATGTGGATGAAATTGTCCATGATATCTCCCGGTCCGTGGAAGAGCAATCCGGCACCGCCACCGAGGTCGCGGCAAATATCGAACAGGCCTCTTCGGGCATATCCCAGGTCAATGACAACCTGTCCGAAAGCTCCCTTGTAGCCTCGGAAATTGCCTCAGACATCGCCCAGGTGGATGCGGTGACAGCCGGCATGTCCGAGCGGTCCAGGGGCCTGAACAACGGGGCCCGGGATCTGGACAGCCTGTCTTTAAGCCTGCAGAAGATGATCTCCGTGTTCAAGGTGACCCGCAGCAGCCGGGACAATGCGCAAGCTGAAGGGTCAAAGCCCGTTGCGGATCTGATGCCCTGGGGCCCCAAACTTGCCACCGGTATTGATCAGATCGATACCCAGCACAAGGAACTGGTCCGCCTGGTTAACCTCCTGCATGCTGCCATGCGCCAGCAAAAAGGCGCCCAGGAGGTGGGACGGGTCCTGGACGAACTGGCCAATTACACGGTCTTCCACTTCGGCTTTGAGGAAAAGCTGTTTGACCGGTACAAATATCCGGATACTGAAAACCACAAAAAGTTCCACAGGGATCTGGTCGCCAAAGTCGTGGCGTTCCAAAAAGATTTTTCCGCCGGCAAAGCCAGTGTAACCATGGAGCTGATGGACTTTCTCAAAAACTGGCTGCGAGGCCATATTATGGGAACGGACATGGCCTATACGCCTTTTGTCAAGGAGCATATGGCCATGGATAAGGAATTTCGGAAAGTGGCCTGATTTGTGCCCCTATCGGGAATGAATCAGCCGGGGCCGGGGGACCCGTTTAACGGGAAGTGACAGCGGGCCCTTGCCTTTCTTTTCAAAGGTGACCGGGATATCGGCACTTTGATACAGCAGATGATTATAGTGGCGGATCACAGCCGTTACCGCGTAGGTGTGATCCTCCATAATCAGCCAGGGATTGAATCCGATGCTGGTGGCATAGGGGGACGCGCCTTCAACGTCAAGAACGGTCTCCCCCACAAACCGATTGGAAATATCCATCCTGGAGACATCCTCAAGGGTCACGGTCATAACCGACCCTGCCGGGAGCAGACTGCCGTCTTCATAATGCACTGAAACCTCAAGCCATTGAATTGCCTGATCCTGGTCCTTATTCCCGGCAACTTCCGCCTCTTTTCCGCCACATCCGAGCATGCCTCCGGCAAAAAGAAACACCATACAGACCATGGCTGCCGCCGCCCGCTTTGCGCAGCCAAAAATTTCGGCATTGGACCCGCCAGTTCTTATGTGAACCCCTTTCATCCCGTCCCCCGATCTTGGGTTTAAACTTGAAATATGCATTGGCCAGTATTACCGCTGTCCGGGGCGATTCGTCAAGGATCCCCTTTCCGGAATCCGATAACATGGGTACAAATAAAAACCGCAGAACCTGACCGCTTCTCAATTCGCTCCGTCAGGCATATTACGGAATATCTGCGGCAGCCGGTGTTGTGAGGGTCGAAGCATTTTTGAATTCTGACAAGGGGGGGGGGGGGGGGGCGCATGGATGGAGGATTTGCCTTCCGGGCAAGCAATTGCATATATCAAAATTATTTAGTAGGATACCTGCTATCCCTTGACGAAAAACAACCCCCGGTTTAGGAAAATTGCCATGCTGCTTTACCCCAAGTTGACAAAATTGCTTTGCTGCTTGCTCCCGGGCCTGGTCGCCTTGATGATGTCATCCCAATGCCTGGCCGGATCACCGGCCGGCAGTATAAAAAGGGGGGATACCCTCCAGTCGGCCAGTGAACTGGCCTATCCGCCTTTTTCCGTCATACGGCCCGATGGCACAGCAGATGGGTTCTCGGTCCAGCTGCTGACAGCCGTCGCAAAAGCCGTGGGGCTGGAGGTGCGTTTCAAAGTAGGGCCATGGAAGAAGATCAAGCAGGACCTCGTCCGGGGCGAGCTGGATGTCCTTCCCCTGGTGTCCTATTCAGAGGAGAGGGACCAGGTCCTTGATTTCTCGGCGCCCTACCTGCGCATGCACGGGACCATTTTTGTCCGGAAGGGGGAGAGCTCCATAAGAAGCGAAGCCGACCTGAAAGGCAGACAGGTCCTGGTCATGGAAGGGGACACGGCCCATGAGTACGCCCTCCGGCACCACCTCACCGACAACCTGGTACTCACCGACACCTTTGAGGAGGCCATGACCCGGCTTTCCCGGGGAGAACATGATGCCGTGCTCATCCAGCAACTGGTTGGATATCAGATCCTTCAAAAGCTGAAGATCAAAAACCTGATTGATCTCGGCACCCTGGAATCGGAAAATCTCAAACCCCAGGCCAAGCGCCTCTCCGGGTTCGAGCAGAAATTCTGCATCGCGGTTCCGGAGGGCCGCCGGGACCTGTTGACACTGCTGAACGAGGGACTGACCATTGTCATTGCCAACGGAACCTATCAGACCCTTTACCAAAAATGGTTCAGCCCCATCCTGCCGGCTCCTGAACCTTCCATGGAACAGATACTGAAAAAAATATCCGGCATCCTCATACCGGTGTTGATCATCGGGGTGGCCCTGATAATGTGGCTGCTCAAGCGTCAGGTGAGGAAAAAAACCGTTGAATTGTCCCTCGCCAACCAAAAAATGCAAGAAAGTGAGCAAAGATTGCGCACGGCCCTTGAGTTTGCCAATGACGGCCTCTTTGACTGGGATCTGACAACCGGTGACATCTATTATTCGCCCGTGTGGAAGCGCCTGTTAGGATATGGGGATGACGAACTGCCCAATGATTTCTCCGTGTGGGAGAAGCTGACGAATCCGGCAGATGCCCGGGATGCCTGGCAAATGCAGGAGGAGGTGATTAACGGCCAGCGGGATCGTTTCCAGATTGAATTTAAAATGCGGCACAAAGACGGCCACTGGGTGGATATTCTGAGCCGGGCCAATGTGATTTTCGACGACGATGGCAAGGCGGTACGGTTTATCGGCACCCATGTGGATATCAGCGAACGGAAGCGATATGAGGCCGCCCTCAGGGAAAATGAGCAGCGCTACAAAAGGGCCCAGCGCATGGGGCGAGTGGGAAACTGGGAGTATGACCTTGTCACCGAAACCTTCTGGGGATCGGATGAGGCAAAGCGATTATACGGGTTTTCCCCGGACAACCCGCGGTTTACCACTGGGGAAGTGGAAGGCTGCATCCCTGAAAGGGAACGGGTTCACCAGGCCCTGATCGCCCTGATAGAAAACGACACCCCCTATGATCTTGAATTTATGATCCATCCGGTTTCCGGTCCGGAAACCAGGACCATCCGTTCAAAGGCGGAGGTTCTCAGGGATGATTCAGGGGCGCCGCTGAAAGTGATCGGTGTGGTCCAGGACATCACAGAACAAAAACGCGCCCAGGAGGAAAAGCAGTCCCTTGAAAGGGCTCTGAACCAGGCCCAGAAACTCGAATCCATCGGCCGCCTTGCCGGCGGGGTCGCCCATGACTTCAACAATATGCTCAGCATCATTCTGGGCAACAGCGAGATGTTGCTTGAGGACATGTCCCCCCAGAACCCTGCCGCGAAAAAGCTCAATGAGATCCACAGGGCGGCCAACAGATCAGCCGACCTGACCCGGCAATTGCTGGCCTTTGCCAGAAAGCAGACGATCTCTCCGAAAAACCTGGATTTGAACACCGCAATTGATGGGATGCTTAAAATGCTGAAGCGTCTTATCGGAGAAGATATCGACCTGGTCTGGACCCCCGGTGATTCACTGTGGACAATCAAGATAGATCCGACGCAGGTGGACCAGATTCTGGCCAATTTCTGTGTCAATTCCAGAGATGCCATACGGGATATCGGCAAAGTGACCATTGAGACCTGCAATGTCCGTTTTGATGAGGCGTATTGCCGGAACCACAAGGAGTTTATTCCCGGGGACTATGTCATGCTGGCATTCAGCGATGACGGCCAGGGAATGGAAGCCAGCACCCTGGACAAGATTTTTGACCCGTTTTTCACCACCAAGAAGACAGGCGAAGGCACGGGGCTGGGCCTTGCCACAATTTACGGTATTGTCAAACAGAACAACGGGTTTATCCATGTGTACAGCGAACCGGATCAGGGAACAGTCTTCAAGGTTTATTTTTCAAGAAGCTGGAAAGCAGGAGAAGATGAGCAGGGTGCGGGGAGCCTAGTGGTCAAGGGGTGCGAAACTATCCTGCTGGTAGAAGATGATGAGACCATTTTAGGGGTCATATCAAAGATGCTGGAGAGATTGGGATACAGGGTGCTGAGCACCCCAGAGCCCAGCGAGGCCGTTAAGCTGGCCGCTTCGGCACAGCCTGGCGGGATCCAGCTTCTGATGACAGACGTGGTGATGCCTGAAATGAACGGAAGGGATCTGGCTGCTGCCATAGGAGACATTGATCCGTATATCAGCATCTTATACATGTCCGGATATACGGCAAATGTTATTGCCCACAGGGGGATACTGGAAGAGGGGTTGAACTTCATCAACAAGCCCTTTTCCAAAGAGACGCTGTCGCTGAAGCTGCGTCAGATACTCGACGGACAGGCCTGAAAATTCCATGTCCGGCCAGAGGGCAAGGGAAACGATACGTGTCATCGCCCCAACATGCCTAACAGACAGCCTTGTTCCGGTCTTCCTTCTCGTATATAATGCCTCTGAAAAATAATAAGGAGCGCCAAGCAAATGCGATTCACACCCCCTGCTAAAATACTGTTCTTTACGGCCCTGATCCTGGCTGCGGCACTCCTGGGGCTTTTTGACAGGCTCTATGCCTGGCAGTGGCAGCATATCCAGCTGCACTCCACCATCGAGACCCTGGGCGGCGTAACGGCCTGCCTGATCTCTGCGCTCCTGTTTTTCCGGGCCCAGGAAAGCCTGGATGCCTGCCTTGCCATGCTGGCAACGGGGTTTGCCAGCATGGGCGTGCTGGATACTGCCCATGCCGTAAGTACCCTTGGAGATTCTTTTGTTTTCCTTCACAGCGTGGCCGGCCTGTCCGGCAGTTTCTTCTTTGCCTCGGTCTGGTTCAGCAGAGGCAGAAAGTTGGGCAGCCTCACCGAAGTCAGATTCATTTACTTTGGTTTTATTTTCCTGTCCGCCTCGGTCGGGATAAGGGCCCTTTTATTTCCCGGGGATGTTCCCAAAATCATGCCGCTTTTTGACGGTAAATTCACCGCAGCCGCTATCCTGATCAATCTAACCGCCGGCTTTTTATTTCTGTCCTCGGTGTTCAAATTTTTCCAGATGTACCAGCAGGAAAAAAACAGCCAGGATCTGTTGTTCGCCAGCCTGGCCTACCTGTTCGGCATCTCCGCCTTAATTTTTCCCTTTTCAAATCCCTGGAACGGCATGTGGTGGGTCTGGCACCTGGTCCGGCTCCCGGCCTTTTTAATTACCCTGGTATTCATTTCAAACCGGTATCGAAAATACATCGGCGCAAGAAAAAGGACGGACGGGAGGACGCCAAAACCGTGAAAACAGCAGCCCTTCTGATCAGGGCCCCCAGATCCCTTGTCTTCTGGATCCTGGCCGATCTCCTTTATCTGCTCATCCTGTCCTGGTTCCTCGGCCCAAAACTTCCGATGAGTTGTGCCAGATTCCTCCTTGTCCATGCCCTGGCCGTGGGCGTCGGCTCAATGGTCATGTTTACGGGGCTTGGAGCCGGGGTCCTGTGGATACCGGTGTTAACGGTCCTTGGGATCAGGCCCTCGGAGGCTGTCGCCATTTCCATATTTACCCAGATCGCCGGCAAGGGAACCGGTTCTCTGACCTATTTTTTCAACGGCATGGTGGACGGAAAAATCGCGTCCGCCTTTATTCCTATGGCCCTTGCAGGCGTGGCCCTGGGCTTTTTCACAGGGCTCTTTATCCCCCCAGCCTATGAACGGGTCCTGCTTTACATCTTCGGGCTCATTGCAGGGTATCTGCTTATGCGAACCATCCAGTCCCTTCACATCGGGGAGCCGGAGGAAGACAAGAAACCGGAGGCCGCCCACAGCCTTGCCAAAAGCTATCCTGTAGTGATCCTCTCCTCATTTTTCACCGGCCTCTTGAGCATCGGTAACACAGACTGGCTTATCCCCCATATGACGCTAAAACTCAACATGCCCACCTCCAGAGCCGTGGCCACGGGCCTGTTCATTATGTTTGTCTCCACCCTTTTTTACCTGTTTTTAGTCTGCATGAGCGTCTGGACCGGCAATGCCACCTGGCCCCAGGGAACGTCGTTGCTGTTCGCCACCTGCAGCGGGGTGATCCTGGGCGGCCAGATCGGCACCCGGCTGATCCGCATCCCCTGGTTTGAAAGGCATCAGAGGCATATCTTTATTCTTTTGCTGGCCATGTCCATCATCCATCTGCTGTGGTAGAAATCCCATGTTTTAATTGACATTCCCCGGCAAACCCGGCTAACCTAAAGGCAAATCGTACCCGGTAACGCACATCGCTATTTCGCTAAATAAATTTGGACATGCCATGGTCGACAACATCCAGTACCAAAACCTGTGGGGATGGTGTGAATACTTTCTTGCCCACGCCGGATCCGGCGTGAATCTGATCTGTTTTGATCTGGTCAAGCAAACCTACCAGGGCAAGGCCACAAGCGATGCCTATATTTGCGAACGGCTCACCCGGCCGACCTTGGCCAAAAGCGCCAAGGGCATCAAGCGATTTATCAAGGACTATGTAGAACGGGACCGTCTCGGCCAGCTTGAGGGAACGGCAAAATCCCTGGCCAAAACCTTAAAGTCCAACCTTCTCAATGACACGGTCCACCACCTCGACGACACCCTTATCAATACCTTTTTACGAAACCTGCGAAATGAGGCATCTCCTGAATCTTTTCTGATGATAGGCGTCATCTACTACACCTACTATAAAAACAAAGCATCCACCGGCATGGGAATTCCCCAGTGGTTCCCAAAGCTTTTTTACACCCTGGTGATCAAATCCCAGAAGGGGGATACAAAAAAACTTGAGGACTGGCAGGAGGCCTTGAAGGGGCTGTTTTCAAGCCTGTGGAAGTCCACCGGCACTCCCGGAGAAAAACTTCAGGCCTTTTTCGACCACGAGGTCACGGCCAAGGTGGTCGCCTATTGCCTGGCCGGGGCCATCGGATTTACAAGGGAGCAGCCGGATAAAACCCTGTACCTGTTTGAAGTCACCCACCAGCTGGCGTCCAAGGATTACCGATACTTTAAGACCCTGTGCGCCAACGGCCTCAATGCCGTATTAAAAAGAGACAAGCGCACCTCTGCAGGGCCGGAAACCGTCACCTGCCAGTCCATCCGCATCGGCGTCATCACAAGGGAGCAGATCCGGCAGATCGTGGACAATGCCGTTGACAAATACTTTGACCCGGCCCTGGATCTTTGCGTGCAATACCATGTTTCCCTGGCCCGGGAACAGCCCAGAATAAAGCTGTCCAAGCTGTTCGACAAAACCTTTCTGGCCATGAACCGGGAGATGTGGCAGGAGTTGCTCACCCTGGCCGACATCCAGCGCCGGGTGGTCTTCCGTACCCGGCACCTGCTCCGGGTGATTGTCTTTTACCTATTTGAAAACCGGGGCATCGAAAGAGAGTTCTACCTAAAGTACATCTCCTCTGTCGACCGCATCATCCATTTTGCCTTTGAAGATGATCCCAAAAGACTCAGACGCTTCAACACCCATCTTGGCCAACAGCTTTCCCTGTACAGGGATGCGGGGGAGTACAATGCCACGGACTGGGAGGGATTTTACAAGGACCCGGAATCCTTCGACGTTGCCACCAAGATCATCCGGGAAACGACCGAAAAGGCCAGATCCAAGACAGACACCACCCTTCCGGCGATCTGGTTCACCAATCTTACAGACAAAGGCGTGGATGACCAGGCGCTGTTCCGCTTTTTTAAGCAGGCGGGCATGCCAGCCTGACACCAATATCCTAAAAATTGCCTGCGATCACCTGGCGGGGCTTCACCCCGTCAGAGGGGCCGACCACCCCGTTTTTCTCCATCAGATCAATGATCCGGGCAGCCCTGTTATAGCCGACCCGAAGCGCCCGCTGGACTCCTGATATGGAGGCCTGGCGGGTGGTCAGGACAAACTGAAGCGCTGCCTCGTACTTTTCATCGTACTCATCGTCACTGACGTCAGCGGATAAGACCTCGTCCTCTTTTTCCGTAATGACGTCGAGAAGGTACCGCGGTTTTTCCTGGGCCTTGAGGAAGTTTGTGATGGTAAGAAGCTCGGTTTCGGACAGATAGGTCCCGTGCACCCGGGTCAAACGGGCGGTTCCCGGGGGAACAAAGAGCATGTCGCCCCGTCCCAGAAGGGTTTCGGCACCGTTGGCATCGATGATGGTTCTGGAGTCCGTTTTCGAGGAAACCTGAAAGGAGATCCGGGTGGGGAAGTTGGCCTTGATGATGCCGGTCAGCACATCCACCGAGGGCCGCTGGGTGGCAAGGATCAGATGGATGCCGGCGGCCCGGGCCATCTGGGCGATCCTTGTAAGGGAAAATTCAATGTCCTTGCTTGCGGTCATCATCAGATCGGCCAGCTCGTCGATGATAACCACGATATAGGGAAAGGCCTCCAGGGCATCCCCGTTCTCATCCACGGCAGCGTCCAGGGTCGTTAGCTTCCGGTTATACTGCCGGATATTGCGGACCTGGAATTGCGCCAGCTGCTCATACCGTCTCTCCATCTCCCGGACCACCCACTGAAGCGCAATATTAGCCTTTTTCATGTCCGTGATCACCGGGGTGATCAAATGGGGGATATCGTTAAAAAGGGAGAGTTCGATACGCTTGGGATCGATCATGATGAACTTGACCCGGTCCGGAGAGGACTTGTACAGGATGCTTGAGATCATGGCGTTCAGGGCCACGCTCTTGCCGGTTCCCGTGGCGCCGGCAATGAGCAGGTGGGGCATTTTTTCAAGGCCCACCACCACGGGATTGCCGATGATATCCTTGCCCAGACAGATGGGGGTGGGAGAGTCGATGTCGGCAAAGGCTTCCGAGCCGACAATGTCGTAAAAGGGAACCACACTCATGCGGGCGTTGGGAATCTCAATGCCGATGACATCCTTGCCCGGGATGGGGGCAACGATGCGGATGCTCAGGGCGCTTAAGGCCAGGGCCAGGTCATCGGCCAGATTGACGATCTTGCTGATTTTGATCCCCGGGGCCGGTTTGTATTCAAAGGTTGTGATCACGGGGCCGGGCAGCACCTCCATGACTTCCCCCCGAATCCCGAACACCCCTAGCTTCTGCTCGAGAATCTCGGCATCCCTGCGGATGTCGTCATGGTTGACCTCAGCCCTGTTTTCACCCTGTTTGAGAAAATCCAGGGGAGGCAGCATAAACCCCTGACCTCCGGAGCGGGATTCCGGACGGCCGAGTCTTGCCCGGTCCACCGACGGTGTTTCCCCGGTCCGGATTTTAAACTGAGAGGGCGCAGGGACAGGTTCTTCGCCCTCTTCCTCATCCGCCTCAAGGAGAATTCCGGTCTCCATGGGTTCCTCTTCGCAGACAGCCTTTTCCAGAGGCTTTCTGAGCTGATCCAGCACCTGCCTGACCAAAGGCGCGGGACCTTTGGATACCCGTTCGGGCGTGTCAGGAGTTTCCTGTGGTGCCGGCTTTTCCGGAGGCGCATCGGCCTGGCGGTCACGCTCCTGAGCTTCCGGTTTCGAGGCTGGCAGCGTCAGGCTTTCCGGAGCCTCAGGTTCGACGGGCTGGGAAGGCATGGCTTGGGCCGGACTTTCCGGGACCTGTTTGCTTTCCGCAGCCTGCTTCATCGCCTTTATAACGGCACGGGTTCTGTCCTGTTCAAGGAGAAGCTCCCGGTACTGATCTTCCAAGCGGACACAGGCGTCGGCAAGATTCAGGTTTGCCAATAAAAGCCTGGCATAGGGGCTGGACTTATCCTTATCCGCCTTGACCTTGGCCTGGATTTTCTCCATCTCCTCATTCATAAGGGCGGCAATGCGCCGGGCTTTATCAAGCCCCGTACTCTCTTCGATTCTGAACTTGTGCACCCCGCATTCGGTGTTCAGGGTGAGGATATTGTTTTCCAGGCTGTAATTGTTCTTTTTCACGCGATCTCGTTCATTAGGGTTGTTTCAATCGGACGGCCCTATATACCATAATTGTCCCCCGGACGCCATAGCTGCAGACGTCAGCACCATTCTATCAATACTCGATGAAGGCCAGCAGCGGACAAACGAAAGCCGCAACCGTCAGAAACACAAACCCGACCGGGGCCGCGCAAGGGGGGATTCCAATCGAGCAGGGTGAGACCGGAAGATTAATCCGGTCTGTACCTTTGTCAAACAACCCAAGTACTGCGAACCATTTGTTGGACATTGCATGATTTACAAGCAGGCTGTTAGCATTCCGCAAGAATCTTATTTTTACCTTCATGTAAGTCCCTTTGTAGCCTATTTGCCTGAGACGCCGGTGTAACCTACTGGGCCTTTTCCACAGCGCTAACTGCTTCACCCGTAACCGCCGCCTTATCCACATGGCGAGTTGTTTAAACATGGTCTTGGCTCTTCTTTCGAGGTCACCGGCATTCTATCCTTGCGGCAATTTACCGGTGAGTACCCGAAATACTCCAGTGGACAACCTAATCCCGCAGTGCCTCTGTCACGACTTACCGCTGGTAAAGTGTCCTGCCCCGTCAGGCAGCTTATGTCCGACGGGGTGATCACATCCAATTTCCAAAAATATTCCGATAGACTTCCTCCCTTCACAGCTGACCACGCTTTTGGCAATGGCCAGCCCCTGCAGACGTGCTACAGGTCATTCCGGTTTTATCCTCCAGTCTGTTACCAGCTTTCACAGGCCCAAACTTCATCACTACTACGAATTCATCTGCCACCTCACACCGCTTCGGCTGGCCTTGAGTTCCCTCTTGGCGTCCCCTATCCCCACTCGGGAACAGTATGAGGCTTCCCCGGTTAAGACCCGCTCCCTGTGAGCAATCCCATCCTCAACCACATTACAGGTCTGACCAGGTATCGGGCTTCTCGCTGTTAGGCACGCCTACCCGCCTGTACTACCGAATCAGGTTCGCATACGCTATGTACCGCTCAGTTCATATTGCTTCCTTCAGACCCTGCCGTTGCCAGCAATGCCCTTGCAAACCTGATTGTCTTCCCCCTGGCCGGGGTGACACCGGGATGCCCCCGGCTGGATGGCCGCCCATGCCGGCCATTATTTCAAAGTAAACATGGCGGTTATCTGATTGAGCTTTTCAGCCAGCTTTGATAGTTCAGCTGATTTGCCATTCACCTGGATGCTGCCGGACTTGATCTGTTCGGAGGCCTCACTGACCAAAAGCACCTCCCTGCTGACCTCCCCGGCAACAGTCGAGGCCTGGCTGACATTTTCATTGACTTCCTGAACGCCCAATCCGGCCTGGCTGACATTTTTGGTGATCTCCTGGGTCGTGGCCGCCTGTTCTTCGATGGCAGCCGCCACTGAGGTTACAATTTCATTGACGTCATGTATCACCGCCACGATATTTTCAATGGCGATCACCGAGTCCTGGGTCGTGGCCTGTACATCATCAATGCGGACACTGATTTCACTGGTTGCCTCGGCCGTTTGATCGGCAAGCGCCTTTATCTCAGCCGCGACAACGGCAAATCCCTTTCCGGCCTCTCCGGCCCGGGCCGCCTCTATGGTGGCATTCAATGCCAGAAGGTTGGTCTGTTCGCTGATATCGGAGATGGTTTCCGTCACCTTGTTGATCTGGGAGGCGGCTTGTCCCAGAGCCGTCACCTTTGTTGATACTTCCTCGGCTTTTGTCACGGCTTCAAGGGTGGTTTTGCTGCCTTTTGCGGTATTCATCGATATCTCGGATATGGTGCTGGACATCTCTTCGGCAGCAGCAATTATCATCTGAATGCTGGCAGACGCCTGCTCTGATGCACTGGCAACGCCATTCATATTTGCGGTCATCTCTTCGGCGGCTGAAGCCACGGTATTGGCATTGTCCGAAGTCTGCTCAGCGCTTTGGGTCATTTCCCCGGAAATGGAAGAAAGCTCTGCGGACGAAGAAGACAACATTTCCACGCCACCTGAAATCTGATTCAAAAGAGTGGACAGGTTCCGGCTCATTTTCTCCATTGCGGCATAGACCCCGGTCAGCGGCTTCCCGTTCTTGGAAAACGTAAGGGTCAGGTCCCCGTCTGAAATGCTGTCTGCAATCCTTGCAATTTCCTCAGGCTCACCGCCCAATTGCCGCATGACCCCTTTGACAAACCAGAGCACGGCTCCCACAAGCACCAAAAGCGATCCCATGGCGACATAAATAATCAAATGCCGGATAGAGGTCACCGGTGCCATGAATTCAGATTCTGTCTGGGTGAACCCCACACTCCAGCCCGTGGCTTTTACCGGAGCAAACCCGACGATTTTTTTTACGCCGTTATGGGTGTACACCTCAAACCCCTTATCCTGGGCAATCATGCGTTTGGCAAATGTTTTCATCCCGTCAAATTCCATAGGATTTGACTTTAAAATCTTCTGGGTATCCGGATGAGCAATGGTTAACCCCGTTTTGCTGATCATGAACGGGATGCCTGTTTTTCCCAGTTTGACACCGGCAATGATATCGCTGAGGCCTTCTAAATTGACCGACAGCACCAGCACGCCCGTGACAGTTCCTGAATCATTTTTTATGGGATGGGCTAAAAGCACGCCCCGTTTACCCGTTGCCGGCGAAAATAACGGGGCACTTAAGGACACGTTTCCCTTGATGGCCTGTTTGAAATAAAGCCGGCTGCCCAATGACCCCACCTTGTCTTTTGCCCCGACACTGTCGCTGATAATGGCTCCCTTTTTATCCAGAACAAAAATGTTCTCATACTCGCCGTTTGACCGATCAAGAAAGGTAACCAGAAGCGATTTCAAATCCTCCAGTTCCTCACCGGCCTGAGCTTCACCGAATTCATTGACCCGCTGCACCGCATTGACCACCTCCCGGGTATGGGCGGTGGTACGGGCAAAGGTTTCATTCTTTTGCATGATACTTTCCGTGAGCATGGCAAGGTCCGTGGCCACCTGCATGCACTGTGATCGTGCACTGGAAATCAATGCCCCGGACGCCTTGTAAAGGCTCAGATACCCGACAATTATCAGGGGCAGTATGGAGGCCAGCACGCCCCCGATTATCAATTTCATCCGTAATGAGATCCTGTTCATCCTAATGTGACTCCTTTTTTGACGTAAATGTTAACCAAGCCAACCCCTATGAATAAAACCAAAACGGCAAAGGCCGACCCGGCATAGATGTTGCGCAGGTTTATTAGCATAGTGTTAGCAAAAAAAGTGCCTGAATAAAAATAAATAAGTGCCTGAAATCACAAATTATTATTATTCGGCGATTATGAATGCGTTCATATGTTTTTTGTTATTTCGTAATTTTTTTTTATTTCGAAGGCGATTTTAATCCAAAGCCCAATGATCTTTACAGCTGTTTTTCACAAGACGGTGATTTTCACATGGCTCCGGGGGGCAGGCCGGAAGACCGCAAGTCCCGGAAAACTTCTAATGCTATGGACTGGCTGGCCAGGCTGGTGACACATATAAAAACTCTCCTGAATGAATTATTATTTCACCCTTAGGATAAGGGTCCACAATTACCCTACCAGGTCAAAAACGGGCTGGATTCATTCCCGAGCATCCGTTCCACATCGACGTCTGGCAGTGGATCGGTTGGCCCCCCAACGAGCTGTGATACAATCACGCTCAACCAATAACGCAGTCACCCTCAGGGCTGCAAAAAAGGAGGGACCAGCCATGAACACCAATATCACAATAGGAATGGATTTGGGAGACAAGTCTCACATAGCAGTTTTATTTGACGAAAACGGTAATGAACTCGAGGTTGTCAAAGTAACAAATACCAAAACGGGTATCTGCAAGTTTTTAAATCATATAAACACGCGATCGTAGCCATCGAAGCTGGAACCCATTCCCCTTATGGGGCCGTTTGGGCCAGAGAGCAACCTGCGTCTGCATGGGCTGGCAATTGCCTCATGAGGGGGCAAAAATGCAAAAAAAAGAGCCGCTGTTGCCGTTGCTCGAAAGCGGCCGGACGCCGTGGTGTTTGAGGACCTCCATGCCGGACCGCAGTTCACGGCGGCCAGCGCAGTGAGCTTAGATCCTCTTTCAGAAGGGAGCAGCCGCAGAAGGTCCGGGGCCTGACCCGTGCCTACCTGACAGGGAGTTTCGACCGGGCACAACTGTTTAACGGATATCAGCAAGGATGCTGCCGCAACAAGGGGTTTGGAACTGGCAAGTGGAAAAGGCGGGGCAGGCGGTTCAACCAGCCAGACCGACCCGGCTGTCTGGCTGAACCGCCTTTTGGGGGAATCCTACTTATCTTTCTTTTTGAGTTTGCCGGCCAGGATATGCCGTTTGCCGGCTCTAAGCTCGGTCTTGCGGATACGGATGGATTCGGGGGTGACCTCCACCATCTCGTCGTCCCGGATGAAGTGGATGGCCTCTTCCAGGGTCATGGGTTTGACAGGGGAGCAGATGGTGGCCTCGTCCTTGCCAGACGCCCGCATATTGGTCAGCTTCTTTTCCTTGCAGGGGTTGACGTCAATGTCTGTTGCCCGGTTATGCTCGCCCACAACCATGCCTTCATATACCGGAGTTCCGGGGGTGATAAACAACCGGCCCCGGGGTTCCAGATTGAACAGGGCGTAGGGCACAGATTTTCCCTGGCGGTCGCAGACAATGGAGCCTGTATAGCGCACGGGGAACTCGCCTCTGTGGGGTTCGTACCCGGACAGATAGGAGTTGAGAATGCCTGTGCCCCTGGTATCGGTCATGAACTCGTCCCGGTAGCCGATCAAAGAGCGGGAGGGGATGGAGAATTCAATGCGGACCCGGCCTTTGCCGTTGTTGACCAAATTGGTCATCTTGCCCTTGCGGATGGACAGTTTTTCGGTGACCACCCCCATGAAATCTTCATCACAGTCGACAAACAGATGCTCGATGGGTTCCAGGGTCTGGCCGTTTTCTTCTTTATAAATGACCCGGGGACGGCCGACGCAAAGCTCGAAATTCTCCCGGCGCATGGTCTCGATGAGGATGGCCAGCTGCAGCTCGCCTCTTCCCTTGACGATAAAGCTGTCGTCCTCGGTGCTCTCCTCCACCACGATGGCCACGTTGAGCAGGGTCTCTTTGAGCAGGCGCTCCCGGATCTTCCTGGACTGGACATACTTGCCCTCCTGCCCTGCAAAGGGGGAGGTGTTGATGGAAAAACGCATGAACACCGTGGGCTCGTCCACGGCAATCCGGGGCAGGGCCAGGGGGGCTTCCCGGGTGCAGATGGTATCCCCGATCTTTACATCCTCAATGCCGGAGAGCACCACGATGTCCCCCACATCGGCCTGCTCCACAGGAGACAGGGAAAGCCCGTCATAGGACTGGAGCTTGGAGACCTTCAGGGAATTTTGCTTTCCGGTTTCATCCAGGCAGACCAGGCTTGCATTGGAGGCGGCCGTGCCGTTGAAGACCTTGCCGATGGCAAGCCGCCCCAGGTAATCCGAATACCCAAGATCCGATACCAGCATCTGGAACGGGGCCTGGGGATCATAGGAGGGCGGGGGCAGCTCATCAATGATGATGTCAAAAAGCACCTTGAGATTGTCAACATCGTCATCCAGCTCCCGCTTGACAATGCCGTCCCGGCCGATGGCGTAAAGATAGGTGAAGTCCAGCTGCTCCTCGGTGGCGTCCAGGTCGATGAAAAGGTCGTAAACCATGTCCAGAACCTCGTCGATCCTGGCATCTTTTCTGTCGATCTTGTTGATGATCACCACAACGGGCAGCTTGGCCTCAAAGGTTTTTTTAAGCACGAACCGTGTCTGGGGCAAAGGGCCTTCGGAGGCATCCACAAGGAGGATGGCCGAATCCGCCATGGACAGCGCCCGCTCCACCTCGCCGCCGAAATCGGCATGGCCCGGGGTGTCAATTATATTAATTTTTACGCCGTTTACAGTGACAGAGCAGTTCTTTGCGGCAATGGTAATGCCCCGCTCCCGTTCCAGGTCCATGCTGTCCATGAGGCGATCATCCACCTCCTGGCCTTCCCGGAACATGCCGCTTTGCTTGAACATGGCGTCCACAAGGGTGGTTTTTCCGTGGTCGACATGGGCAATGATGGCGACGTTTCTTAACTTTTCATTTACAGCTGTCTTGTTTTTCATACTCTCCTGGTCAGGGCACGCCCTGGGGGTGGTTTGGTCAGGCGTAGGACCCCTGCCGGGGCAGCCATTCGCTTTGTTTTTATTGATATCTTCTTTCTTGTCTGATTTTATCCTGAATCTTAGGATTATTCTGGCTATATGAAGTAAACACGAAGTCTTCAAAGTCAAGCCGCCCGGTCAAATTAATAAGGATCCGGCCCTTGTCAACCCGGGACAAGTGCATTATTCTTCTTAGGATTGGCCAGGGCCCAGGATAAAAAAGGATAAGGATAGGCACCCATGACCACCATTATTATTGTGACGGTTTTTCTTGTATCTGTAATCGGTTTCGGCCTGATCATGAAACATTTTCGGACCAAGGGCTTAAGAACCCGTGAAAACCCCATCAAACCCTCTGCCCGGCAGTCCAAAGAACCCCCGGAAGAAGAAATCCGCCGTATTCTGGACGCCCTGATCAAGACCAACCTCATGGTCAGAAAGGACAGAACCCTGCCAAAGGAGGTGATAATTGATATTGAGCAGATCATTGACAACCTCAAATCGGTCATCCCCACCATGATGGAAAACTATCCCGGTGATGCCCTGACCTGGGAACTGAAAAAAATCGGCCGGAGCCATCTTAAAAAAACCATTAAAGAATACCTGGACCTGTCACAGGAAAGCCGTATAGAGCAGCTGGAGACCTTCAAAGCCGTTGTCCAGCAGCTTAGGGACGTGGTCTCCCGCGCAAGGCATATCGCTGAAAAAAACGAAACCCAAGAATTTAAAACCATGGCCCTGTTCCTGGGGCAGAAATTTTCATAAAGGAGATCCCATGACGAACACGATTGTTCAGGACTTGGCGCAGGTGGCAAGCCAGGCCAAGGCACCGGTGCTGGCAGACGCCGGCCAGGCCGCAGGCCAGGGGGCGCTGACCCCGGTCCAGGCCCCCAACGAACTTTTACCGGTCCGCCCGGGACACCTTGATGAGCAGGCCGTGGCGACCCTTGAAACAGAGGCCGAGGCCTTTGTGGAAAAGGTGCAGACCGACCCGTCGGACTGGCAGCTGGGCAACTTTGTCTTTTCCCTGGGCCGGGATATCATGGACGAGACCCAGTCCCAGGTCTCCTTGTACGACCGGAAAATGGGATCAGTCCTTAAAAATGTCGCAGCAGACGATTCTTCCCCTGTGGGCCGGAATATTCTGGCCATCAAAATGGAGTTGGACAAGGTCAACCCCACCGTGGTCGCCAGAACCGAAATGCCCCTGCCCAAAAAGATCATGGGACTGTTCACAAGGACAGTGAACCGTCTGCCCAAAGGCGATGAGATCTTAAGGATCATTGCCGAGCGCAGGGAAACGGTGAACTCCACCATTGACGGCATCCGCGATCATTTAAGATCCGAGGCCGACCAGGTGGCCTTTGATGCGGCCGAACTGGCCCAGGTCTGTGACGCCTTAAAAGAACTCCAGCCAAGACTCCAGGAAAAAATCTTCTTAGGCCAGCTCATCTGGGAAAAGCTCATGGCCCATGCCAAGACCGTGGAGGATCCCAGAATCAAAGAGGCTCTGACCACCCTGACCTCGGATCTTGCCATGGCCGTGGTGGACCTGCAGACCATTGACAATGCCAATCTCCAGACCCGGTTCGGCGGAGAGATGATGGTCAGAAACTCCCATCTGGTCCAGCGTCTCGTCCAGAGAACCGATATGATCCTGTCCACGGCCGTGAAAAACGCCCTGGCTGTCCGGGTGGCCGCCGAGCAGCAGATGGACGCCCTTCGGCACCTGGACATGGTCCAGCAGGCTGCGGCCGAAACCATGACGGACACGGCAAAGGTCATCGGGGATGCTGCGGTTAAAGGCGCCAAAATGAGCCAGAGCATGACCGTAAACATCCAGGCCCTGGAAGAGGCCTGCGCCACCTATGAAAAGGCCTTTGAGACCTATGCCGCCATCTCGCAGGAGACCATCGGCATCGCCTCCCAGAGCTCCACCGCTTTAGGGCTGATGAATGAAAAATTCAGGGCCAGGACCGACGCCCTCACGGCCAGGCGCAAGGACCAATAACCCGTGCCCAAGGAGACCCCCATGATCAACATTGCGGATAAAAAATCCTTTGACAAACGCTTTGCCCTGATCCGCAAACTGGACAAAACAAGGCTCACCAACGAAGAGGAGCAGCTCAACCTGACCCTGATGGATGCCGAAGAAGGCACCTTTTTCACCTGTTTCGGCGACACCTACTACGTCACAGAGGTCAGCCGGTACCAGGAGACCACGGATGACTTTAAAATCCCCAAGGATTTTTTCGTCACCGAACTGACCTGTATGTGCCTTGAAACCGGTCATACCGGCCATTTTGAGTGGGAATTTGATGACGAGCTTGAGATCTCAATCACCCTGGATCAGACCAACTTCAAACGGATCACCGATGAGGAAGGCCAGGCCGTGGATGAGGATGACCTGGATCAGATTGTGGATGACGAGGATGCCATTGTCTACGCCGGGGAAAAGTTCCTCTACGAGGATGACTGGGCGGCCCTGTACAAAAAATCGTCCGGAAAATCCGAGCAGGTGTACATGTATGAGTTCACAAACGAAACCTCGACGCTGTCCATCACCATTGAAGAGTGGACCGGATCTTCCAAGGATGAATACCGGATCTATATCTCCAAATCCGTAAGGCCAGAGGAGATTACCATTGTATGCAAGAACGATCCAAAGGATACCCCGGATGAATAAGGCCCTGCGTCACAGCCTGGCCGCCCTGGGACTGGCCCTTGTCCTGGCGCTGCTGTTTACAGGATGCGGCAGCGGCCTGCCGGACGACATACGCCAGGATGCAGCGCAGCTTGAAAAACGCCTCAAGGAAACCGGAAAACAGATCCGGGCCCAGATGGAAAAGTATGACAAAATCTCAGGGCAAAAAGGCTTCACCCCGATGGCAGATTACGCGGACAGGGAAAACTGGAAGGCAGATTTTTCCAAGGCAGAAGAAATCCTGTCCCGGGCCCAAAGCCTCTATGCCTCTGAACTTGCCCCTCTGCTCGATGAGAACAAGCCGGAAACAGCCCCCAGGGTAAAGACCCAGATCCAGCGAATCCAGTCCGCCGTAAAAGAGGCAACGGATGAGGCCGGCAAACCCTTTAACCGAATGGAACGCATCCGCCTTGCCATGGAGGATACCCGGGATATCTATGCGGCTGCCACAAAGGACGGGGACCGGATCATTGCCGAGGTCAACCGCCTGGAACAGGGCCCTGTCGCAGATGCCCTGGAAAAGTTTCCGGATGCCGCCCAGGACATCACCAACCGTTTCTCCCCCCTTTCCAAAATGGCCGATGATGCAAGGGCCGCCATGACCAGCCTGGAATACCAGTTCCAGGCCCATAAGGATTCAGGGACGGTTGATTACGCCGTGTTCATCGATGCGGCCGACCTTCTGGCCTCTGACAGCTCCGCCATGGAGGAAAAAGGTCCGAAGTTCAAATCCGATATCGACCGGCTGTATCAGAGTTACACAAAAGTCCTCCAGGACATGAAGGTGGACTATTATCTGACCATCAAGCGCGAATCCTGGGACGAGGCTTCCGACTATTACGATCCCAAGACCACCACCTTTACCCGAAAAGTCTCCCCAGATACCTATGAGGCCCTGGCCGACAACCCCGTGGACAGCATTGCTGAAATCATGCCCGCCTTTGGCTTTGGCAGACTTTCTTTTAAAAACAACATCGGCAGTGCATGGGATGCCTTGGAAATCAACCCAACCGAGAACTGGCCGGACCGGCGGCACACTGCGGCAAGCTTCTGGATTGAGGATACAAAAGAGGACTACTTTCATAAGTATGTTCAGGAGGCCAACGGGGAAACAACGGAAACCGGCTGGGTCAAGGTGAACCCCTCCTTTTACGAACAGAATGTCAACAACCTGGGCATGGCCATCCTGTCCAAGCCCTACGGGGAATTTGAACCCGATACCATGGCCGCCCCCCCGGGCATGGCCTATGTGGGCAACCCCCAGTACGGGGAGTGGAAAAAGGATGACAGCGGCACAAGCTTCTGGTCCTGGTACGGGCGGTATGCCTTTTTTTCCAACCTCTTCTTTTTCCCGCCCTCTTACTATTATTACGGCTCCTGGAACCGCTGGCGCACCGGCTACCGCCACCAAAAGCCCTATTACGGCAGAACAGATTCAGGCAAATACACCTACGGCACCCGGGGCACCCAGGTTAAAAATTCACCCCGCTACCAGAATACCACCTTTGCCAGGACAGGTGGCTTTAAAACGGCGCCCGCCTCAGTCCGGGGCGGAGGTGCCTCCCTGCGCGGCGGCGGTCCCAACGGAAAAGGCAAATAAGACTTTAAGGAGAGCATGTAATGGATATCGTTTCAACCCTCATCAGCCTGGGCCATGGATTTTGCTTTGCCCTGGTCGGCACCCTTTTCATCTTCCTGGCAAAACGACTGGATGACTGGAGAACAAAAGATTTTGACGATGACCGCCAGATTGACGACGGCAACGTGGCTGTGGGCATGCGACGGGCCGGCCTTTATCTTGGGATCGCCATTGCCCTGTCCGGCGCCCTGTCCGGCTCCTCAGCAGGCTTCTGGCAGGACCTGGGTCATCTGATCATCGACGGCCTGATCATCACAGGCTTTCTGTTCTCCGCCCGCTTTATCAACGACTTTATCATGATGGGCCATCTGGACAACGACGCGGAATGCATCAAGACCTTTACCCTGCCCGACGGAAGAACCGTGACGGGGAACAGCGCGCTGGGAACGGTGGAGGCCGCCATGTATATTGCCACGGGCTTTATCCTCAGGGGCAGTCTTTCAGGCGAAGGGGGGACCTTTTTCCAGTCCCTGCTCTCCGCCCTGCTCTTTTTCATCATCGGCCAGGCCGTCCTCCTTGTATTCGGATTTTTTTACGAACTGGTCACCCCCTATAACGTCAGAGAAGAGATCAAAAAGAATAACCTGGCGGCAGGCATCGGCCTTGGGGGCATCCTCATTGCACTGTCCATCATCCTCATGGCAAGCCTTTCCGGCCCCTTTACCGGATGGGGCAGGGATCTGGCCGGATTCGCCTTATACACAGTGTTCGGCATGGTGCTGCTGTTGATTTTCAGAAGTGTGATTGACAGAATCCTTCTGCCCACCACCAACCTGGCCACGGAGATCAAGGAAGACCGGAACGTCGCCGCCCTGGTAGTTGTCCAGAGCGCCATGTCCGCCATTGCCGTAATCATTGCCTTTGCTATCTGATCCTGACATGGATCCTCGGGCCACCCCCCCCAAGGCCGGCCGCAGCCTTGCCTCACTGCTGCTCACCGCCTGCATGTTCGCCTCCGGGGCCTGCGGCATCATCCTGGAATATATTCAGGCAAGCCTTGCCTCCATGATTCTGGGCAACGCCTTTGAGCAGTGGGCCATGGTCATCGGTCTTATGATGTTCTGGATGGGGTTCGGCAGCCTGATCCAGTCCCGGATCCCCAAACGGGGCCTGATTTATGCTTTCATTCTCATTGAAACGGCTCTTGCCCTGGCCGGTGGTTTTTCCCCCACCCTGACCTATCTGTCCTATGGATACACAGCCCATTACAGCCTGGTACTCTATGCCTTTGTCTCCATAATCGGGATTCTCATCGGCCTGGAAATCCCGGTGATTATCCGGATCAACAATGACTTTTCAAGGGAGCTGTCCACCAATCTGGGCAACATCCTGTCCGCCGATTATATCGGCAGCCTGGCAGGGGCCCTGATTTATGTCTTTCTTCTGCTTAGATTTTTTCCAATCACTGAAGCCGCCTTTCTCACCGCCGGCATCAACTTTTTTCTGGCCCTGGCCACGGCAGTGTATTTCACGAAAAAAAAGCTGATTCCGGGAAGCCTTAAGATTCTGATTCTCATGGGAATCACCGGGGCCGTCCTGGTCTGGGGCTATGCCAACAACCGGGACTGGCAGGTTAAAAACGAGCAGCCCCTGTACGATGACCCCATTGTCTACTCCAAGACGAGCCAGTACCAGCACATCGTCATCACCCATTACAAGCCCCTTAACGAAACACGGCTCTTTCTCAACGGCAACCTTCAGCTGTGCAGTACGGACGAGGCAAGATACCATGAATCCCTGGTACACCCGGCCATGGCCCTTGCAAAAAATCCCCGAAAGGTGCTCATCTTAGGGGGGGGGGACGGCTGCGCCCTTCGCGAAGTCTTAAAGTATCAATCGGTTCAGGCCGTGACTCTGGTGGATCTGGACCCGGCGGTGACCCGCCTTGCCGCCACCCAGCCCCTGCTCACCCGTCTGAACAAGAACAGCTTTCAAAACGCCCGGGTCACGACCCTGGACGCCCCCGGAATATCCCCCGGGGAGGACCGGCAGATTTACAAGCCTGCACCGGATTTCAGGGGACCGGGCAGAAGAACGGGACAGGCGCCTGCCCCGCAGCTTTTGGCCGAAGTCAAAGTCATGAATCTGGATGCGGATAAATTTTTGGAGGCGGTTTCAGGATTCTGGGATGTTATCATCATTGACATGCCAGACCCTTCCACCCCGGAACTGACAAAGCTCTACTCAAAACAATTTTACGCCAAGGTCCGCCGCCACCTGTCTTCTTCCGGCGTCATGGTGGTCCAGGCCACCTCACCGTATCTGGCCAAGGAAAGTTTCCTTTGTATCGGCAGGACCCTGGTCGCGGCCGGTTTCAGCATCCTGCCCTTTCATGAGAATGTCCCCTCCTTCGGAGACTGGGGATGGTACATCGGCGTACGGCCCAAGGCGGCGGACAAGACCTTTGGAAAAGCCGTCGACACCATCACCTTTTCCGTTCCCACCCGGTATCTGACACCGCAAGTTTTCAAAAGCCAGACCGTTTTCGGAAAAGGCATGCTGGAGGCAAAACATACCGAAATCAACACCCTGCTTTTTCCCGTGCTGCTGACCTTTTACAATAACGAGTCCTGGCTGCTGGACTAACCGCATCAGCTATAGAATCCCTCCGATGCACCCGGACGCCAGCCCTTTTAACCGCCCGACCCTGTCGGGGCGATTTTAGATGCCATCGTCTGCTGTCCTTATTTTATGGGTCTGCACCCCGAATACATGGCACAAGGCCCGGGGATATTTTTTCTTCCCGCTTTAAAGTTTCCAGGAGACCTGTTAAGCTAGGGTTTATATTTTCCCCGCGGAAGCAAACCGGATTGCCATGAAAAAAGAAATGATCTGCCATACTGCCGTTATTGCATCGCTCACAGTCATCATCGCCTGTGTCATTCATTGGCAGCTATATCAAAACAACTACCAGAGACATCGCCTGGACATTACCCGGAAGCTGTCCCTTATCCGGGGACACCTGGGAAATGAATTGTCAAAAAGCTTTCTTGCCCTGAAAAGCACTGGAGATTTCATCTCTGCCACACAGGACCTTACCGAAAAAAAATTTAATACCTACGCGGCCTTGTTATTAAAGAACCAATATCCCCTGAAAAATATCGCTGCGGCACCGGATCTGAGCATCAGGTATGTCTATCCCCCGGAGGGAAACCAAGCCATTATGGGAACGGATTACCGGAACCTTCCAAAGCAATGGCCGGATGTGCAAAAAGCCGTAACCACAGGGCAACTGGTGACGGCAGGTCCCCTCAAGCTCCTTCAGGGAGGTACAGGGCTTATCGGACGGGTACCCGTGTACCGCCTGCCGGAGAATGCAGCCCCCCGTCTTTGGGGACTGGTCTCCTCAATTATAGATATGGATCAGTTGTATCAGGCCGCTGGTATCCCCAGTTCAGACATGGGGGTGGCCTTAAGAAAAATGGGACCTCCTTTCATCGCCCTATACGGGGATCAGGCCCTGTTTGATCCCGAAACCCGGGCCGTTACCCTTCCCCTTGACGTTCCGGGAGGCCGGTGGGAGCTGGCTGCCGTTCCGGGAACGGGCTGGTCCGGATTTTCTTTCCATATTCTGCTTGCAGATCTGCTGCTGCTCCTTATGGGCACCGGCACGGCCTGCTGGCGGCTCCGCGCCATTCGGGAGGCCTATGAGACAAATGAAATCCGAAACCGCCTGGACACGTCCCAGGCCATTTCTCACCTGGGCAGCTGGGCCTTTGATATTAAGACGGGGGACCTTTGGTGGTCCGACGAGACCTACCGGATTTTCGGACTGGAAAAGGCCGTCCATATACCGACCCGGGACCTTGTCTTAACCATGGTCCACGAACAGGACAGAGAACAGCTGGACAGCGCCATCAATAAGGCGGTTGACACCTGCGGAGGATTTCTCATAGAACACCGTATTCTCAGGGCGGACGGAGAAACCGTCCACGTGGAAGCCCGTGGATTCGTCCACCTAGGCCCCGACAAAAAAGCCTATAAGATCTCAGGAACCGTTCTGGACATCACCCCCAGAAAAACAATGGAAAACGACCTCAGGGCCCGGGAGGAACAGATGCGCGCCATGGCCAAGGCCTCCCACGACGCTCTGATCATGATTGACGCCTCCGACCGGGTGCTGTTCTGGAGTGACACGGCTGAAAAAATGTTCGGGTGGACCTCTGCAGAGACTGTGGGAAGGAGGATGCACCAATTCATCGTCGGCCCGGAAGACCATGAAAAAGCCATGGCAGGCCTCAGACAGTTTTCAAAGACCGGTACCGGCCTCCTCATAGATACTGTCACGGAACTCACCGCTGTCCGCAAGGACAAACGGACCATCCCTGTTGAGCTGTCCGTTTCGGCATTCCGGATCGCCGATACCCCCTATGCCGTGGGCAGTCTCCGGGACATCTCCGACCGGAAGAAAAAAGAGGAACAGCTCCAGCGCCTGGCCACCACAGACGAGTTAACCGGACTTTATAACCGGCGCAGATTCTTGGAACTCATCCAAAAGGAACTCAAAAAATGCCGGCGCTATGCAGCGCCCCTTTCTGTGATCATGTTTGATGCAGACAAGTTCAAACGCATCAACGACACATTCGGCCATGAAGCCGGGGACCGGGTTCTTGAGGACATCAGCCGGGTCACAACATCGGTGATCCGGGAGACAGATTTCCCGGGACGCCTGGGGGGTGAGGAATTTTCCGTCTGCCTTCCCTCCACCGATACGGAAGGAGCCGTTCAACTGGCACAGCGTATCAGGGCCGCCTTTGAAGCCTCGGCCGTGGTTCCTTCAGACGGCACCCGGATCCATTATACCGCAAGCTTCGGGGTGGCCTGCTGCCTCCCGGACGAAGGGATTGAAGTCAAAACTCTAATGAAGCAGGCAGATAAGGCCCTGTACCAGGCCAAGGCAAATGGCCGGAACCGGGTTGAAGTCTTCCGGACCGGACGGTAAAAATCCTTGCATGCCCCTTCAAAAAAGAGCAACTTATTCATCTGCTAAAAAATTAGAAATTTCGAAACCCCTCTTAAATAAAGGTGTTTAACCAAGAGAAAATATGCTGAACAAAATAAAAGACAAAACAGACAGCTTGATAGTTGCGAAAGTGAAACGCGCGTTAATAAAGGCCTCAAAAGAAAAAGGACTTGAACTGGAGGCGCTTTTGACCCCTGCCATTGAGGAAAAATTCGATGCGCTGGCCAGGGAAATCCTTAAAGAACACGGGTATAAAAAACTTGTCGCACTGGGGTTAAAAAAAATAATTTAGCCGGTCTTTAGCCCCTGTCATTCATTTTTAATCTTATCATACCAGGTCTGGCCCCCGTATAATTTGTCCGCACATTCCCGGCAGATGCTGTGGCTGAACTCGACTTCGGAATGGTCGCTGATATAGGATTCAATCTGCTTCCAATAGCCCTGGTCATCCCGGATTTTCTTGCAGTTCGAACAGATGGGCAGAAGGCCTCTTAACATTTTCACATTTTTCGTCGCCTCCTGAAGTTTGCGGATCACGCGTTTCATCTTGCGCTCATTCTGCTTTCGTTTTGTGATATCCCGGGTAATGGCTAAAATTACCGATGTCTGGTTGAGTTTTGTCCCGCAGGCGGTGACTTCGGCTTCATATATAGATCCGTCCTTGCGGCGATGACGGGTTTCAAAGGTGGTTTTGGTGGTTGAAAGATCGCGAAAATTTGCCCGGATATCAGATTTTTTCATCACAACTTCCCAGTCCCATGTATGAAGTTGCACCATCTCTTCCATGGTATAGCCCAGCATCTGGGCGAAGCGGCTGTTGGCCTCGCAGATCCGGTGCTTCTGGTCAATAATGGCGATGCCGTCCAAACTGGCCTCCATAAGGTCCCGATAGCACTGCCACGGCTCGCAGTCGAAGCGCTGCGATTCGAATGGTTCATATCCCCGTCTGTTTATCATGGCTGCCTCCACACCGTTGCACACTGGAAAATCGTATAGGTTGCCCTTGATATCACCTTGCACAAGCCGGGAAAAAAAACAAGGTTCCGGTGAAATTTAAAAACCCGGAAACTTTGATAATCTATCCCTTTTCATTCCTTTATTGACCTGATACTGTATTGGCGAATCTTAAGATTGCGCTTGTTTCTGTTCGCCTGTTGGTTAACCCAAACGCCAGAATCCAAGGAGGCTGTCATGACATTCGAAACCATCATCGTTGAAATCGCCGATCACATTGGTATTGTAACCCTGAACCGCCCGGAGAGCATGAATACCTTCAGCAGCCAGATGGCTGCGGAACTGCATCAGGCCCTGCTGGACCTGGACGCCGCCCCGGATGTCCGGGTCATCCTCATCAAAGGGGCCGGCCGGGCATTCTGCGCCGGCATCGACGTCAATGAACTTGCGGGCAAAACCGCCATGGAATACAGGGAATGGATCGAACACATGGAAGCCCCGCTGGTCGCCATATCCAAACTCAGGACCCCGGTGATTTCCCAGATCCAGGGGGTGGCCGCTGCCAACGGCATGGGACTTGCCGCCGCCTCAGATCTTGTCATTGCCGCAGAAAACACCAAAATGGGGCTGACCGCCATCAATGTGGGCCTCAACTGCGTCGGTCCTGTCATCCCGGTGGCCCGGTGCGTGGGGCGCAAAAAAGCCCTGGAACTGCTGCTTTACGGGAACCTGATTAAAGCGGACGAGGCCCGGGATCTCGGGCTGGTCAACCGGATCGCCCCAAAAGATGAACTTGAGGCGCAGGCCCTGGCCTGGGCAAAGGAACTGGCGGCGAAGAGCCCCATTGCCGTCCGCATTGCCAAGACCGCCTTTTATGCGGCAGAGGACCTGGCCTATGACAAACAATTCGCCCTCATGAACGAGGCCTTTGCCCGCCTGTGTTCCACCGACGATGCCAAAGAAGGGGTGGCCGCCTTCTTTGAAAAACGACCGCCGGTCTGGCAGGAAAAATAATCCCGGCAACGGCTACAGCCCTTTAAAATATTGATGCCCCGTCTTTTAACGACGGGGCAAACCTGATACAATGACAGGAACTTGCCACTTGAATCGGATCGGTTAACTATGCAAAAAGAGCGTATTCGTCAAATCGCTGCGATCACACTTGCGACCCTTTGCATTACAGGTTTGGTCCATTGGCAGTTGTCTTTGAATCACCTTCAGGCCCAGTACCTTGATGTCACAAGAAAAGCCTCCTTGTTCCGCACCCACATTGAATACGGAATTTCCAGAAGCTTTCTCTTTTTGGAGGATGTCGCCCATTTCATATCCATTGCCCCGGATATCACCGAGACCCAGTTCAGGTCCTATGCCGCCCAGATCTCCAGGGACAAAATTCTGCTCAAAAACATTGCCGCAGCCCCGGACCTTGTCATCCGCTGGGTCTATCCCCGTGAAGGCAACGAGTCCATCATCGGAAAGGCTTACAGGGACCTTCCAGGGCAATGGCCGGACGTGCAAAAGGCCGTTGCCGACCGGAAACTTGTGACAGCCGGTCCCCTCAACCTGATCCAGGGCGGCACAGGACTCATTGGCCGGGTTCCCGTCTATGTGCAGGATACAACTCCCGGGCGTCTGTGGGGAATCGTCTCATCGGTGGTTGACATGGAGCACCTGTACGAGACTGCCGGTATGAACGCCTCAGGGGTGTCGATTTCCCTGCGAAAAACCGGTGAGATGTCCCGGGTTTTTTACGGAGATTCCTCCGTATTCTCTGCCCAGGCCAGGGCGGTCATCCTGCCGGTCAAGGTTCCCGATGCCGCCTGGGAACTTGCGGCCATCCCGAAAGACGGCTGGACCCAAGTCTCTGCCACCATTATCGGGGTGGATCTGGCTCTGATTCTCCTTGGACTTATCGTGGGGCTTCTGCGGATCAAATCCCTGACAAGAAACCATGTCTATATGGAAATCCGGCGCAGCCTGGATATGTCCCAGGCCCTCTCCCATCTGGGCAGCTGGTCCCTCAACCTTAAGACCGATGCGCTGTGGTGGTCCGATGAGACCTATCGAATTTTCGGGCTCGAAAAGACGGAGCAGGCCCCGACCCTGGACGTTGTCAAAAGCATGATCGATCCAAAAGACAGGACCCAGGTGGAAAATGCCATAGACCAGTCCATCGTTGAATGCGGCCACTATGTCATAGAACACCGCATCATAAGGGCAAACGGAGAAAGGGCTCATGTTGAGGCCCGGGGATTTGTCCACTGCGGCCCGGATGGTACGGCTCAAAAATTTACGGGAACTATTTTGGATATCACCCCGAGAAAAAAGGCCGAAGATGAAATCAGGGCCAGTCAGGAACAGATGAGCGCCATGGCCAGGGCCTCCCACGACGCCCTGATCATGATTGACAGCCAGGGCGATATCCTGTTCTGGAGCGACATGGCCGAAAAAATATTCGGCTGGACCGCCGATGAAGCCATCGGCCAGTCCATGCATCAGCTCATCACCCTTCCGGAGGACTGCGAAAAAGCGACAACGGGACTAAAACGGTTCACCAAGACCGGAACCGGTCCGGTGATAGGTTCCGTCATGGAATTTGAGGCGGTACGAAAGGATGGCAGTATCCTTCCTGTGGAACGTTCTGTTGCCGCCTTTAAAATCGGGGAGGCCCACTATGCCGTGGGCAGCATCAGGGATATCTCAGACCGGAAAAAAAAGGAGGAGCAGCTCAGGTTCCTGGCAACCACGGACAGCCTCACCGGGTTGAACAACAGGCGGCAGTTCATGGATCTGATTCAAAAGGAACTCAAAAGATGCCAGCGATACGCCCTGCCCGTATCAGTAATCATGTTTGACGCAGACAAGTTCAAAAGGGTCAACGACACCTTTGGCCATGATGCCGGAGACCGGGTACTTGCGGACATCAGCAGGGTCACAGGCCAGGTGATTCGGGAAACGGATTTTGCAGGAAGGCTGGGGGGAGAAGAGTTTGCCGTAGGCCTTCCCCAGACCGACATGGAAGGGGCTGTCCACCTGGCCCACCGCCTCAAAGAGGCCTTTGAAGCATCGGCTGTGAATGCCGAAGACAGCACCCCCATCCGCTATACCGCAAGCTTTGGGGTGGCCTGCTGCCTTCCAGACACCCTCATCGACGTAAAAACCCTGATGAAACAGGCGGATACAGCCTTGTATCGGGCCAAGGAAAACGGCCGGAATCGGGTGGAAAGTCACCGGCCCGAAATCCTCCCGGACAAATAACGCGGAAAAGGGTGTCCCCAGGATCAGACCGTCCCAATCAACGATTTTGGCGCAGCCGGGTGACGGTTTCTCCGCCGATTCCCCAATTGTCCGTCTCCACCTCGTCAATCACCACCACCGTTGTGGCCGGATTCTTTCCAAGTACCCGGACCAGCAGGTCCGTGGCCCCCTTGATCAGCTCCGCTTTCTGCTCCGGCGTCACCCCTTCCCGGGTGATCCGAATATTGACATAGGGCATACTGTCCTCCATAACTTGACGAATATTTAGTGCAAAAGCCTTAAGGATAATGTAAGTTTATAGCATTGCAAGACGCCTTGAAACAAGGCATACGACTACAAAAGGATTGACCGTGTTGCACCTTTTCAGATCATTGTTACGGGCCGGATTCCGCCACAGAGGCATGGTGCTGGTGACTGCTTACATGGTGCTGCTCGCCTGCTCCAGCTTTCTCATCTCCATGGCAGAACCTGTGGGAACCCCCCTGGCCCGGCTGGACCAAGCCCTTTGGTGGAGCATTGTCACCTCGACCACCGTGGGATACGGAGATCTTTACCCCGCTACCACTGCGGGAAAAGTTGTTGCAGCGGTCCTGCCCATGTTCATGGGTATCGGTCTGGGGGCCGCCTTCATCAGCCATGTGGCTTCATATCTCATTGAAAGGAGAGACCTGAAAATGCACGGGGAAAAACCCTATACCGGTGCCAGACAAATACTTGTGGCGGGCTATACACCGGAAACCGACTACCTTGTAGAACAAATCAGGGCAGATGAATCCTGCCGGAACCAGGACATGGTGATCCTTGCCGATCTTCCCAGACACCCTCTGCCCGGCCAGGAAAACCTGTTTTTTGTCAAAGGCCGGCCAGATACCATAAAAGACCTGAAGCGGGCCGGAGCAGACCGGGCCGACCGCGTTGTCATCCACACCGGCAGTGATGAATCCAGCCTGTTTGCCCTGGTCAACGCCTTGACCGTCAAGACGAAAGAATGCGAAATCACCGTACGCTGCCTGTCCAGCCAGAATCTGCCAACCTTTGAAGCCGTGCCCGGGCAATTTGAAACCATCATGCAGATGACTGCTGAGATCATGGTCCAGGCCATGCAGGACAAGGTCCACCTGCCCCTGCAGGTCCTGCTGAAAAATGATGACAACGAAGAGATCTACCATATAAGCGTCCCTAAGGTCGCCCACGGCCTGACCTGGTGGCCTTTGCACACCTATCTCAAAGAAACCTATAATTACTTAAGCTTTGCCCTGAGGCTGCCCGACGCAACCGTACTGGTCAACCCGCCGTCAGACACCCCTGTGGCATCGGGTTCCGCCATCTGGCTTATCGCTCCAACCCGGCCCATGCACCTGACCTGGCCTTCGCCTGAACAGATCCGCTAATCCCCTGCACGGAATTGTAGATACGCCAGATGCGTTCCGCGCCGGTCCCGGAACCGGCGGTCACACACAAAGCTTAACTCTTTTTAACCGTATTCCTATATTTTCATATTTTTTCTAGCACTTTACTTTTTTAAAATTTCCGCATAATGTGGTGCAGCGCGTGTATAGCGCCTGATGACCGGTGGATTGATTGCTGATTCTAATTTTGCAGCTATAGTATGAGGCGAAAATGACGAAAATGAAAAAAGACCGGGCACCCAGAGTACAGAAAAAGATAAAAGCCATTCTGGACAACGGCACTGGCATTGTTGAAAACATTTCCACTTCCGGCGGTTTTCTCAAACTGCCCCATGACATCCCTGACGCCCCGTTTCACCTTGAGTTAAAGCTTTCGGAATTCAAGCATATCAAGATGACCTGCTCTCCCCAGTGGCACAACGAAGAGGGAGTCGGATTTAAGGTGCTTGAAATCCAGGAACAAAAAGAGGATCTGTTTGCCCAGTACATGGAAAAACAGTTCCAGGCCCTGAAAGAATACGGCAGAGACCGGGTCTTTAAGACGGAAATCGTTGTCACCCTCAAAAACACGAACGTATTCGGCAATGTCTACTTTGCCAATTTCATCGAGTACCAGGGGGTGGTCAGGGAAAAATTTCTTCTGGCCAATGTGCCCCATCTCCACCAGCTCATGGCGGAACAGAAAATCCGCCTGGTCACGGTGGACACCTACAACCGCTTCATCGCCAATGCCTATTTCGGGGACACCCTGGTGGTGGAACTGACCACCTCGGAAATCAAGGCAGCCACCTGCCGGCTGAACATCAAATTTACCAACAAGGCCACAGGAGAGCTTATCGGGGAAGGGTACCAGCGGATCTGCGTGGTCAGTGAAAAGGGCAAGGTCATCCGCATTCCCGAAGACTTTTTAGGGCCTTTGAACTTTTACCAGGAGATCAAGGAATAGCAATGGCCTATCTGAGTGCCCTGCTGCCCCTGTTTGCGGCGATCATCGCCTTCGGGCTGGGCATCGTTGCCTTTTACATGTCCAAAAACGGCATCCGCAAAAGCTTTCTTCGCCTGTGCGCCCTAACCTTCTACTGGCAATTCTCCTGGGTGATTCTTTTTCTCAACCCCTGGCCTGAATATGCGGCCACCATCTGCCGGATCGGCTATTCCGGCATTATTTTTCTGCCGGTGGTCTGCTATGAAACCGCCTGCCGCACCTTTGGCAAACCCCAAAAATTCATCGCCCCGTTTCACCTGCTCAACTTAGGATTTTTAATTACCCTTTGGACAACAAATCTGTTTATCAAAGGGGCCCACGCATACTGGTTCGGCGATTACCCCGAGGCAGGTCTTCTCCATCCTTTGTACCTTGCAACCATTGTTTACTATATCATCAGTATCACCCTGATCCTGACCAGGGCCCTTCAATCGGAAACGGATTCCATTCATAGGATCCGCATCAAGTACTTTCTGCTTTCAATCCTGGTCTTCTCCTTTTCCGGAATGGATTACCTGCTCAACTATCCGGATTTGATGGCAGCCATGGGCATAGAGCTTTATCCTCTTGGCGTCTTTTTCATCTCCTTTTCAGTATTTATCTTTCTCCTTTGTCACTTTGTCATCCTGAATATGACCTTAGGGCGACGGGTGGCCAAGCAGACCGAACAGCTGACCCAGTCCGTCAAAGCGCTTGAAAAGGCCGCAGACGTAAAAAAGAACTTTATCGCCAATATTACCCATGAGCTGAGAACGCCCCTGACCCTGATCCGTGGATGGACCGACTATATCAGGGAGGGCCAGGCCGGACAGGTGCCTGAAAATTTAAGCCCCATCATCGATAAGGTGACGGTCCAGACCCTGTCCCTGACTCACAAGATCAATGAACTGCTCAAAATTTCAAAATTTGATGCCGGAATGGATAATCTGGTGCTGACCCGGGTCAATATCGATGCCTGCATCTTCCAGATTGTGGCAAGTTTCAGGGGACTGATCGAGGCCAACCACGTGGACCTGAACTATTATTCCGCAGCGGACATCCCCCTGGTTTACCTGGACCATGAAAAACTCAAGGATATCCTCAACAACCTGATCCGGAACGCCTATAAATTTACGGAAATCGGAGAAATCTCCGTCACCCTGTCCAACACGGAAAAAGAGGTTGTCATTGAGATCAGGGATACCGGGATCGGTATTGCAAAGGATGTCATTGAGGACATATTCAAGCGCTTCAACCAGGGGGACAGCTCCAAAACCCGGCAATATGAAGGCGCCGGGTTAGGCTTGGCCGTTGTAAAGGAGTCCGTTGAGCGGATGTACGGACAAATCTCAGTCAGATCCGTTGAAAACGAATGGACCTGTTTTACCGTTACCCTTCCCATGGACCTTGAAGAACGGGAACCCTCCGCCGTGGTGGAACGGCGCAGGACCGACCGGCGCAAAAAAGACCTTCCCATCGCCCACGACGAAAGGCGCATCAGCCAGCGCCGTAAAAGCGATTTGGCCCGGGTGGATGCGGCGGAACTGGTCCAGATCAACCTCATGGACAAGGCCAAAAGCCGCCAGGGACGCCTCCACAAAATTGAGGCCCCCGATGCCGAAGGCGCCATCGTGGTGGCAGAGGACAATCCTGATATCCTGGACTTTCTGGCAAGCGCTCTCAAGGGATATACCCTCTATCTTGCCAGCGATGGGGAACTGGCCTGGGAAACCATCAGACAGGTCATGCCCGACCTGGTCATCACCGATATCATGATGCCCCGCCTGGACGGACACGCGCTGCTCACCCGGATTAGGTCCCAGAAAAAGACCACCAGCATTCCCGTCATCATTATCACCTCTTTCTCGGAACGCGAGGACCGGATCAAATGCCTGCAGATGGGTGCGGATGATTTCCTCACCAAACCCTTCCACCACCTGGAACTCAACGCCAGGGTCAAAAATGTCATTTCCCTGCACTCCTTGGAGCGGGAAAAGACCAAACGCGAGCAACTGGAGGTTTTTCTCATGGTCCTGGCCTCCACCATTGAGTCCAAGGATCAGTATACCGGCGGCCATGTGGAACGGGTGGCCAATTACGCCCGGGATCTGGCAAAAAAACTTGAATTCCCGCCGGACCGGGTCAACGATATTTATATGGGGGCCACCGTCCATGATGTGGGCAAAATCGGAATCCGGGATGATGTGCTCAATAAAGCCGGGCGGTTGACTGAAGAGGAGTTCGCCCATATCAAGGGACATCCTGTGATCGGCAAAAATATCCTGTCCAAACTCAAAATCGCCCCCATTGCGGTGAACATCGCCTATTGCCACCATGAACGCTGGGACGGCACAGGATATCCCAACGGCACCCAGGGAAAAGCCATTCCCAAAGAGGCGCGCATCGCCGCTATTGCAGACTGCTGGGATGCCATTACCTCTGACAGGCCCTACCGGAAGGCCATGCCCCTGGTGAAAGCTGTGGAAATCATGAAGCAGGACCGGGGACGCGCCTTTGATCCGGAATTTCTGGATATTTTCATGGACCCGGATGATCCGCTTTTTCTAAACTATCTGACCCAGGGACAAATGGAGGAAGCAAAAGCAATCACACTTGCAGCCCCGGCCTCAAAAGCCTCTTAACATTTCTCCATGCAGCAGCGGTCCCGGCCGGCCGCCTTTGCCCGGTACAGGGCCTGATCCGCGCGCCGGATCAGTTCTGACACGGTTTCGCCGGATCTGGGCTGGGCCAGACCGGCGGACAGGGTAATGCCGGGCAAAACATTTCCTTGCTCATTGGTAATCCGGGCCCCGCGAACTTTAGACAGCAGACGATCAATCACATGACCGGCCTCGCTTGCAGGGGTATCCGGCAAAATAACGGCAAATTCCTCTCCCCCGTACCGGGCAACAAAATCGCTGGGACGCAGCCCGTTCAACAAGGTGTCGGCCACGGCCGCAAGGGCGGTATCTCCTGCTTGATGACCGTTGTTATCGTTATACACCTTGAAGTTGTCCAGATCGGCCATACAGAGGGTAAAAGGCGTCAATTTCCTGTGAAAGCGGTTCATCTGGACCACCATGGCCTGATCAAACCACCGCCGGTTATAAATTTTGGTCAGACCGTCCCTAAGGGCTGTCTGCTCAAGTTCCCGGATGCGGATCTTACCCATCAGGATGAGCTCGGTATTGTCGATCACCCGCCTTGAGACAACGGAAAGCAGATTTTTTGCGATCCTGCCGTCTCCTGCGACCATCTCCCACAGCTTGACATGATCCATGGCCAGCAGGCTTGCCCCATCGGCGACCGTCACCCAGGCTGAAGGCCGAATATCCTCAATCAGGGAAAGCTCCCCCACACAGCTGCCCGGATATATGGTTCGAATCGGTAAGGTTTCAGGGCCTTCCAGATGGACTTGAAGGGTGCCGGAAAGAACGATAAACAGCGTATCGTTCTCCTCTTCGGGAGAAAGCACAACCTGCCCCTGCGGCATCGAAATTACCGGCGCACGTTCCAGGGCAGCGGGTATTTCAGCAAAATCAATGCCCCTGAACAGGTCTATTTGAGCCAAATCCTTTAATTCAATCCCCATTTCATCTCCTTATTTCACCCAATGGATAGGGGATTAATCTGCCACAGCCCGGCTAAGGATTCAAGCAGAAGATTCGGTCCTGAATCGGATGGAAACCTTAGCCCCTTTGTTTTCCCCGGGGCTTTCCAGGGTAACGGATCCGTTATTCGCCTCGATAAACGTTTTGCAATAGTACAGTCCGAATCCGCTTGTGCCCTTGCTTGAGACCCCCAACTCAAACACCTGGTCCAGTTGCCCGGGCAAAATCCCGCAACCTGTGTCGCAGATCTCAACAACCGCATCATCACCCTCCCGGCCGCAGGACAGCGTCAATGAATGCGGAGATATCCCCTTATTTTCATCCATGGCCTCACAGCTGTTTTTAATAAAGTTAACCAGCACCTGCATCAGCTTGTTTTTCTCAAGGCAGATTTTAAGCGGGGCTGGATACAGCTCAAGGATCATCTGAATCTGTCGTTTTCGTATGCTGCTTTCCTGAATCTTCAAGGCGTCCTGAACCAGGGTGTTTAAGTCCACCCATTCGTTCATCTCATTTCGCCCCGGGGCATAGGCGTTCTGGAGGCTTAAAATCTCCGCCACATAGTCAATGCCGGCAGAGATGGACTGGATGGTCTGCTTATGCCTGTCGTGGATATCCTCAAGCGCTTCAATCAGCCGTCCCATGTACTGGACCACCTTGACTCCCCGCTCATCTTCGGTGGCATAGGCTGTTAAGTGGTCCTTATGGTCGGCAAGCTCTTCATAGCAGGCCCTAAGGTACCGCCCGATTCTCTCAAAATCTTCTCCCGTTTTCAGCTGTTCCGTGTTCACCGAAACCGGTGTAATGGCGTTGCCGATATTATGAAGGACCATGGCGGACAACTGTGCCCGGCCTGCGTCCACCGCTTTTCTGACCAGCTCTTTCTGGGCTTTTTCCAAGGCAGACGTCCGCTCTTTCACCAGATTTTCCAAGTTTTTCCGATGACTTTCAAGCTCAGCCTCCGCCGCCCTTCTTTCCGAAATATTGCGTATCACCCCAATGGCCTGCCACTGGCCGTCCAGTTTGACCGCCGACAAGGACAGCTCAACGGGAAAAAGTGCGCCTTGCCTGTTGATGACTTCAAGTTCCACCGTTTTGCCCACAGCACGGCCCTGGCCTGTTGTTCTGAAGGTCTCAAAGGCTTTGTTACAGGCATTTATATCTTTTTTGTGCACCATAACGGATCGAAAATCCCTGTCCATGGCCTCATGGGCTGAATATCCGAAAATCCCCGTTGCCGCCCGGTTCCAAAAGCAGATCTGCCCCTTGTTATTCACCACGATAATGGCATCCTGGGCGGCCATACTTACGGTTTTGAACTTCTCCTCGCTTTCTTTGAGGCTCTTTTCAAGGGAGTTGCTGATCATCACCTCGGTTTCAAGGGCAATATTTTTCTCCTCAATCTCCTGCTTTCGAATATTCTCCTGGGACAAAAGGGTTTCCAATATCAGTTCCCGGGAGTGCATCCGCCAGAACATGACCATGCTGCCAACAACAAAGGCGGCCACAAGGATCATGGCTATCAGCAGCACAGAGGGTTCCGTGTACCCGGCCGCCCCGGAGGGCTGGGACAGAATCATAAAAAAATCGGTTTCGGGAACGGGAACCCGAACCAAAATCAAATCTTCGGCTTTGGGGGTGTTTGCGGCATGGTGGACGGGAATTCCAATTTCTTTGGTCATCACCGATTCCAGCCCTTCTTCAGGAAAAGCTGGATATGAAAGGACTCCGCCGCGGGTATCAAACAGGAGGTAGACCTTTTTTCCACGTGTATCGGCGTCCTGAAGCATGGATTCCGAAAAAAAGGCCATAGGGTTCAGCCATGCGATGATCTGCCCTGAAACCTCCCCTTTAAACAGAAGTGGAACCACGGCCATAACATTCAAGTGCCCCTCAAAAAGGTG
Organism: uncultured Desulfobacter sp.; assembly: GCA_963677255.2. Lineage (GTDB taxonomy): Bacteria > Desulfobacterota > Desulfobacteria > Desulfobacterales > Desulfobacteraceae > Desulfobacter. Next base: position 471,083 of record CAXXER010000001.1, read on the forward strand.
ACCGAAGATCACTGATTCGGTCCGATCATGGCTCAAATACTGACGCCAGGATTGATCCCCGATCCCCTTGATGGGGCGGCGCTGGGAAAGGATACTGCCATCCCTGTCCACCAGGAGGATTTTTTCAAACATGGCCGGCCGGCCCGTTTTTTTTTCGGCCAAAAGCGTGTCAAAGCGTTCCCCGATCTGGCTCAGACTCTCTTTGAGGCCATAGGCCATGGACATCCCAAGCGCCCGGTTCTCGTAAAACATACTCAGAACCCTGGACCCTGCGATGGTTTCAAGCGATTCCCTGCACCGGGCGATCTCATGGCTCAGGGTGATGGCCTGGGTTTTCGCCTGAAAGACCATCTGGGCCAGTGCCGTCTTTCTTAAGGTCACCTGGGCCCTGTAATTCATCACCAGCAAAACAGACAGGAAACCGACCATCACCAACAGGGGAACCAGAATAACGAATTTTTGGATGCGGATGGAACCCAAGCCTATCATCTCGTACCTATTTAAAAAAGTCGGGATAATGGTCAAAGACCGCCGGATAATATTGTTGTACCAGTCTTTGGTAAGTCCCGTCAGCTTTACACGCCTTAAAAAAGCGGTTGAAGGCCTCCAAAAGAAGGACACCGTCTTTGGCAAATGCCACGCCCATCTCCTGATTTTCCGAAACAGGACCGATCACCTTGATCTTTCCCGACCATTTTTCAAGGGCGATCAGCGCATCCGGCACATCCAGAAGCGTGGCATCGGCCTCTCCCGCAACCACCGCCGGGGCCATATCGTTCAGTCCGTGATTAAAAATTCTGACCCTGGCCCCGGTCTCAGAAAGATTATAAAGGGATGGGTCCAGGCAGGTATCTAATTTTCCAAACACCGTCATCTTTGCCACGGCCGATTTAACCTTCAGGATATCAAGATCCAGATCTCCGCTGGGGGTAATGGGTTGGACAGCGGCATCGGCACGGGCCACAACCCACACCTGGGTCGGGAAGGTCGGAAGGGAAAAGGATACGATCTTCTGCCGCCAGGCCAGAATGGTAAAGCCGTTGGCAATGACATCTCCCTTCCGGGGCACCTTTCCGGCAACCTCAATGCTGTCGCCATCCGCCTTTACCGTCTCTCCTGTCAGATCCCCGATCACCTTGGGCCAGGATGATGGGACATATTCATACCGGACACCTATTTTTTTTGCAAACAGCTTCATCAGCTCCACATCCAGGCCATCCCCGCTGCCTGTAACAAAATTGGCATAGGGCACACCGATATGCCGGATCACCCCGCTCTCCTGAATTTGCGGCAGATCCCTTGCAACCCCCGCCGGAAGATAAAAAGCCATAAACCACACCCATAGGCACAGCATCCCAATCCACTGAAAAACTTTCATTGTCACACTCCTTTACCCAAGACGACAAAACGGTGAACAAGGCTCCCCAAAGGATTCATATCCTCTCCTTCATGGATGGAACCTGCGAAATCTCCCGCCGTTCAAGGGCGTTTTTAACTGTATTTCGCAGCTCTGCCTCTTTAAACGGGGTTACAATCACTTTATATATATCGGTTTCGTTGATAGCGGCCATCAGCCTTTCGGACTTTCCCTGGCTTGAAATGATAATGGCCATGATACCCGGCACCCTGGACTTCGCCTGGGAAAGCAGACCCAGTCCGGGGCAAATCGCCATATCCGCCTCACAGATCAGGATATCCACCCGGTGGCGGTCTATAATGGCTAATGCATCCCGGGAATCTGACGCCGTATGGATTACAAAAGACTCCTCGCAGAACAGCCGCCCCATGGCCTCCAGTTCCTCTTTTTCCGGGTCAACCATGAGAAGTGCCGGGCGGCTGGATTCTTTTGGCCCAGCCTCTTTATTTTTGTTTTCTAAAAGGCGGACAAACACATCGACCAGATCCGGATCAAACTGACTGCCTCGGCAGTCTATGAGAATCTGCCTGGCTTTTGAGGTGGCAAGCCCTTTCCGGTAGGGCCTGTCGGACGTCATGGCATCGTAGGCATCGGCAATTGAAATAATCCTTGAGCACACATGAATCTGCTCCCGGGACAAACCGTCCGGATAGCCTTGGCCGTCCCATCGCTCATGGTGCTGCCGGACAAAAAGACTCGCCGTTTTCAGATGGCTGACGGAGTTCATCAATTCAAACCCGAGGACACTGTGGGTCTCAATAATTTTCTTTTCACTTTCTGCCAGACGCCCTGGCTTTCCCAGCAGAGCCTCGTCAATCCCTATTTTCCCGCAATCGTGAAGCAATGCCCCGTAGACCAGATGGGGAAACCAGTCATCGGAGAGGTTCACAGCACGGGCAAGCTGAATGGAAAACGCCTTTACCCTGCTGCAATGCCCCTTGGTATAGGGATCCTTGAGCTCCACAGCCTCTGCAATGGCCATCACCGTTTCCATATTCGACTGGCGCAGGGCCGTGCTGACCTGCTGCTGCTGTGATAGGCGGGACTGCCTGAGCGACATTGCCCGGCGCACGGCATCCAGCAGTTCATCCTCATTCCAGGGTTTATTGAAAAACCGGTAAATTTCGCCCTGGTTGATCGCCTTTTCCAGAATCTTTTTTTCGGAAAATGCGGTCAATAAAATTCTAAGGATCTCCGGATGGGTGTTTCGAATCTGAATCATCAGGTCAAGGCCTGTGGTGCCGGGCATTCGGTAGTCTGAGATCACAACCCCGACAGGATGGCTGGCAATCATCTCCATAGCCTTGTCAGCCGAAGGGGCTGTGAGCACGGAAAACCCGTCCATACTGAACAGCCGGGACAGGCTTTTGCAGATATGGGGCTCATCATCAACGATAAGAACACTGGGCGTCATTGTACAATTTCCTCTCTTTTGGCCTGGCAGTCCATCGGAAGCAGAATGGTAAACCGGGTGCCTTCACCGACACGGCTTTCTACATCAATGCTCCCGCCGTGGGATTTGACAATCTCATACACGATGCTCAGCCCAAGTCCGGTTCCCTTGCCGACGGGTTTTGTCGTAAAAAACGGATCAAAGAGAATGCTCATATGCTCTTTGGAAATACCGCAGCCTGTGTCGGAGATGACAATTCTCACCTGCCGGTCCGCATCGGCCTCGGTCAGGATGGAAACGGTCCCTTTCTTTTCGATGGCCTGGACAGCGTTGACCAGAAGGTTGATAAAGACCTGGGCCAGTTTCTGAGGATAGCAGCGGATCTCGGGCAACGGGCTGAACGCGGTCTTGACCTCAATGCTGTACTTGACTTCATTTTTAATCATCTTCAATGCGGCCTCAATGGTTCCATTGAGGTCTGCCCAGCCGGCCTGGGCATCGTCCATCCTTGAAAACGTTCTCAGGTCCCTGACGATAGTCTTAACCCGGTCAACCCCCTCCAGGGACTCGTCCACAAGCTCCCCGATGTCCTCAAATATCAATTCGATCCGCCCCTGGTTTTTGACCTTGGCAACGGATTCCATCAGTGCATCCGCCTGAGGATCACCTAAAGAGACGAGAAAGGCCTCCACCGGCTTGAAGCAATCATAAAGGCGGCTGATCTCTTCACAATATTTTTTGAGTATGGACAGGTTGGAGTTGATAAAGGAAATGGGATTATTAATTTCATGGGCAACCCCTGCTGCCAGCAGCCCCACCGTTGCCATCTTTTCGGACTGCACAATCATGGCAGCCTGTTTTTTTACCTTTTGTTCAAGGCCCTGGTTCATGGCCTCAAGGCATTGGTTCGCCTCTTTGAGCTCGGCCTCGAGAACCGCCCGTTTCTGTTCAAGATTCCACTCATTGGTCAGGGCCCGGGCAAATTGAAGGATTTCTTCTCTGTTAAAGGGCTTTCTCAAATAAAACAAATCATCCCGCCCGGTTGTGGCGATGATTTCCTCGGGCGAGTATTCGCTGTAGGCGGTGACAATGACAATTTTCACATGAGGATCCGCCTCCCAGATCTTCTTTGCGGTCTGGGCCCCGTTGAGCCCCGGCATTTTCATGTCAATAAATGCCGCCGCAAAAGGCGCCTGGTTTTGCCGGCCCTCTTTTATCTTTTCCAGCCCAGAATAGCCGGATTCGGCAAGGCAAACCTCATAGTTAACGGGAGGCAAGGGTTTGGGAGGAGCTTCCTCAACGCCGAAAAGCTGCATGCCCTCTGCCAGGATACCGGTGCCCGGATCAGGCGTCAGTATATTCAGATACGTCTGACGGATCCCCTCGTCATCATCAATGATCAATATTCTGGTATTTTCCATCTTTTTATTCTTCCTTCACCCGTCCCTTTTCCTCTGTGGCTTCTCGCATCAGTTTAAACAACTGAAAGGGAGACTGTGTCCTTGATGCGGCGTCAATATCAATCATGCGCTGATCTCCCAGATAGCAGTGCGTCCTGTACTCTCCAATGGACATGATCTTGAGCAGCAGATCCCCCAGTCGTTGAACCTCTTTTTCAATGCGCTGAAGATAGAGTTTGTCAGGGCAATCCCCTTCCGTCTCAGGTATGAGCAGGCTGCAATACCCGGAAATGGTCTGGAGGGGCTGGGCGAACTCATGGCAGACCGCACCGGCCATTTCCAGTACCCCCCGTAACCGCTCCCGCTCCATGACACCGTCGTCCATGGTGCATTCGGAGAGCAACTGCAGGCGCTGATTCATGTGATAGTACTGAAGCGCCCGTTTAATCTCCACCTTAAGCCAGGTGTCCTCCCAGGGCTTTTTGATAAACCGGTATACATGGCCCCTGTTGATTGAATGAATGGCCGTGTCGATGTCAGCCACCCCTGTGACAATCACCCGGGATGCCATGGGAAGAATCGTCTTTATCTTTGAAAACAGTTCCGTCCCTGTCATCTCCGGCATCTGCTGGTCCGAAATCACCACGGCGGGTTCAAAATGCGCGGCAGATGCCAATGCCTTTACAGGAGAAGAAAAATACATGCAGTCGTAGGGTTCGTCACGCAGTACCCGCCGATATGTCTTCAGGATATGGTCATCGTCATCAATAATAAAAATTTTTTCGCCCATGGTCTTTTCCCTTCTTGAGAGTCTTTTTCAACATCAATGAAGAGCAAAAGACATACCACGATCAAAAATACGACAACATACTGATTTTTAATCATAATAATGTTACAAACATTTTAAATACCCCTGCGTTATTATCTATCAAAATGATACCACCGGGCGGCGTCTATCATTTTGATTGAAAAAAAGATTACTCAGAGATCAAATTATAAAACTCTCTGATTTCGTCCTCTTTGCGCCGCAAATGATCAATGGTCAGCTTTAGGATGGCAGGGCTGATGCCGATTTTTTCAGGCGAATTTTTAATGACAATGGGCGGTGGATACTCCTGTTTTCCAATGCCGGCCCTGTGGGCAAGATAGTCTGCCAGATTGATAAACATGGCATGCCGCCGGAAGGCTTCCGGGGCAGACTCAGGATCGTGATGATAACGGCAGGGCATGATGATGGATTCAGGAAAATTCCACCGCTTCATCAACAGCATGCACAGCTCGGCATGATTTAACCCGAACACCGCCCGTTCGGCAATGTATAAAGGCTTTTTTGCCCTGACTGCCGCCCGTTTTACATTTTGATAGTCCGAAGAAAAATAAACGGCCAGGATGGTTTTGCCCATATCGTGGAGAAGGCCGGGAATGAAGATTTTCCGGCCGATATCCGGTTCCGCCTGTTCCACCATCTGCTTGGATGCCAGGGCAACGCTGATACCGTGAATCCACAGGCTTTCAATGGTCATATCCTGCCCCGATTTTTTCTTAAAGGACGAAAAGACCTTCATGCCAAGGCAGATCCCAACAATTTCGTCAAACCCGACAACGGAAATGGCCCGCTTGACACTGTCCACCTTTTCCCGCTGGGAATAATAAATTGAATTGGCCAATTTCAACAGTTTATTGGTCATGCCCTGGTCATAGGAAATCACGTCGGCAAGCTCTTCGGCACTTGTTAAAGGATCCGATGCTACGCTGATAATCTTGTCAGCCACCGCCGAAAGCGTCGGCAGGTCACTGCCTTCATCCTGGATTAACGCAATCAGTTCCGATTTCAAATCTATCATCTCTTTCCCCTTGGTCCGGCGCCACTCCTCCGTCCAACTATCTATCAAAATGATCGAACCCCGCATATTAGTCCGGGGAATACTTCCTGATTTTCCGATATAAGGTGGCCTCACCGATCCTCAGGAGTTTAGCCGCCTTTTTCCGGTGGTTATCGCATTTTTCCAGCGCATTCATAATGGCGGCCTTTTCGTAGGCCGCCAGGGAGTCCTTCGCAGGGATGGCGGGGCCGGCCACTTTGCCGGTCATTTTGTCCGGCAGGTCGTCCGGTGTAATATCCCGGGACTGGCTTAAGGCCATCACCCGGCGAACCAGATTTTCAAGCTCCCGGATGTTTCCCGGCCAGCGATACCGCTCCAGCAGCAGCAGGGCATTTTTCGAAATCCCCGTGACCGTTGAAAAATCCGTTTTCAAGCGGCTGATAAAATAGTTCACCAAAAGGGGGATGTCCTCCATACGGTCCCTCAAGGCTGGCACCTCTATTTTTACAGCGTTTAAGCGGTAGTACAGGTCTTCTCTGAACCTGCCCGCTGCGATTTCGCCTTGAAGGTCTCTGTTGGTCGCCGCCAGAATACGGATATCCACCTTTTTGGAACGGTTTGACCCCACCGGCCGGATTTCCTTTTCCTGGATCACCCTCAGCAGCTTGGCCTGGAGCCCCATGGGAAGCTCTCCTAATTCATCAAAGAACAAGGTGCCATGGTCCGCTGCCATGATCAGTCCTTCGGTATTATCATGGGCACCGGTAAAGGCGCCTTTCCGATGTCCGAACAATTCGCTTTCCATCATGGCTTCGTTTATTGTGGTACAGTCCACCACAACAAATCCCCCTTTTGACCTGGGACTGTGACAGTGAATCGCCTTGGCCACAAGCTCTTTGCCCGTACCGGTCTCGCCCTCGATTAACACGGTGGTATCGGACGGGGCCACTTTATAGATCAGCTGCTTTAGCTGAAGCGCCGCAGGAGAACTGCCTACCAGCTTTTCATACTTGAACCTGAGTCCCATCTCATTTTTAAGCTGCCGGTTTTCCCGCTCAAGCTGCCATATTTTATGCAGTTGGCTGATCTTGGCCATCAAGCTTTCGGCGATAAACGGTTTTTCAATAAAATCTTTGGCACCGTTACGAATGGCCTCCACGGCATCCTCTATGCTGCCGTGCCCGGTCAGCATAATGACCATAATCCCCGGATGGTCCTGTTTGATCTGCTTTAAAAGCCACAGCCCGTCCATCCCGGGCATTTTTAAATCGATAATCGCTGCATGCACCATCACCCTGGATAATAGATCACAGGCCTCTTCGGCGCTGCCCGCCTCGTAGAGCAGGTAATCTTTTTTATAAAACAGCCGTTTCAGGGCGGACCGGATACGGGATTCGTCATCCACCAAAAGCAGGGCGAACTTTTCTTCGCTTCTCTTTTCCATTTTGGGTACCGCGTTTGGTTTATGTTAATTGAACCGGGGTGACTGTTTTTTTAAATCGGCATCCGCCGGGGCTTGGCCTTTTGTTCTGAAGTGCTCAGATCAAATTATAGAGATGGAATCGCAAGATTACAATAGCGCAGGTAAAGCCTTTGATAGTCAGGGGATTGTTTGAACACCCCCAGCGCTATAGAGAATCTTTTGACAAAGGATTTTGAAACGGTCTTTTTGTTAAAAATAAGGTAAAGCCCGTCCACTTTGATGGGATGGGCGTTTAAGGGAATAACCCCTCGGATATTGAGCTGTTCCAGAAGATAGCCTCCGTTTCCCAACTCTGCCACGACGACATCCAGACGGCCTGCCGAAAGTTTTCTAAAGTTATGCAGGTCATCCACCACTTCTTCATAATGCCCACCGGTCTTTAAAAACCGCCAGAATTCGGGGGTGTAGCTGTACCCGCGGACCACACCGACGCTTAAGTCCTTAAGATCCTCCAGGCTGTTGACTGCAAGATTGTCTTTCTTGCGGACCCACATGACCCACGGGGAAATCACAATGGGTTCTGCCGGGTAGTATGCGAACTGCCTTCTTTCCGGGGTATCATTGACCGAAAAAAGTCCGTCAGCCTTTCCCCGCTTAAACATGACAATCGCCCGTTTCCAGGGATAGACCTCAATGTGAGCGGCCTTTTGCCCCATTTTGCCCAGTACCGTGTTGACCACCTCTGTGCTGAATCCGGAAATCCTGTCTTTTTCGACGATCTGATAGGGGGGCCAATCATCACAGATCAGTTCGAGCCCGCCGGATTCTGCTGCGGCCGTCGTCGAAGCCGCCGCTGCAAGTATCGACAAGAAGAATACCGTCACCGTTTTAAAAAACGACTTTTCCGTCTTCCTTTGACCCATAATCCGCCCCTTTTTTAATGATTATACCCCAAGAATTTAAAAAGGGGTATCCCCCGGTGCAGGAAATAGATACCGGTTTATTCGCAGGCAGGCGTACACCCCCTGGAGTTTAGAAACCGGCTTGAACGGCTTTTCCCTGCCGCCGGTAAAGCAGGGGAAAGACCATACTGCCTGAAAGAAGAATCAGAAACCCGCAGGGAAAGGCCCAGGACAGGGCGAAAAAATCCATGGCCAGACCGGCCATAACCGACCCTGTAAACATCCCCATGGAATGGGCCACGGTCAGGATGGCCATCACTGAGCCCATGGCCTTTTTTTCATCCCCCTTGATCACGGCCAGGGCGGTGATGGCCGGCATGGAAATACCGCCGCCAAGACCAAAGATGCTCACACCGATGAGCAGATCGGAAAAGGACGTGGCAAAGTAAGGGATAAAAATGCCCACGGCAGAAAACAGCCCGCCTGTGACGATCATGGCCTTTTTATTGAACCGGTCCGCCACCCAGCCCATGGGAAGCTGCAGGACTCCGGACACAAAGACCCCCAGCATGACTAAAATGCCGATCCGGGTGCCGGAAAATCCGAAAGACTGGTCGGCGTAAAGGGGCATAAAACACCAGATAATACCGATGCCGGAAGTATAGGCATACCTGAAAACCACAAGGCCTGAAAGCTCCCAGTCTTTGATCACCATGGCGTAGGGCAAAGGGTCCCGCTGGCTGGTATGCAGTTTTTCCCGGGACAGGGGGGGAAGGAAAATGATGCAGAGCAAAAGTCCGGTCAAAGAGAGCAGCGCCATGCAGTAAAAGGCCCCGTTCATAGACCACAGATCCTGGACAACGCCGCCCACAAGAGGCCCTATGGACAGGCTTAAAAACATGGACAGGTTGAACAGCCCCATGGAGTATCCTTCGGTCCCTTCCGGGGTGATCTCTCCCACATAGGCCTGGACCACGGGCATGATCATTGCCGATCCCGCGCCCTGTACAAACCGGATGAAAATCAGGCTTTCCACACGTTCAGACCAGACAAAGGCCAAAGAGACCAGGACATAGGAGAGAAGCCCTGCCACGATAAACGGTTTTCGTCCCTTGTGATCCGACAGCCTTCCGAATACGGGCAAAAGAAACGTCCTGGACAGGGAAAAGGCCCCGAAAATCATGGCCACATAGATGCCTGCAGCACCCAAATCATGGGCATATACCGGCAGCAGGGGAACCACGATGCCCACCCCTGTCACGGTGGTGAAGATCGTAAAAAACAGCGTGATGAATACACCCTTGTGGGCCGAAGGAATAACCCGGTGTCCCATCGCCAAAATTTTGGCTGCGGCCTTGAAAACCGGTTCCTTTGCGGCGTAAAAATCCATCTTCGGTCTCCCCTGCGGATCAGACGGCCCAGAGCGGCTTCATCACGCCAGGCATTCTTTGATTTGATCGATAAACCGGCTCCGGGTGGAAAATTCCCCTTTCCTGTAATTGGCATGGGTCAAATACAAAAAGCGTTCCGCCCGGGTCATGGCCACATACATGAGGCGCCGCTCCTCAAAAAGCGCCTTGTCCCCCTCGTCAATGGACCGCCAGTGGGGGAAGAGCCGTTCCTCACAGCCCACGATGAAGACCGTGTCAAACTCCAGGCCCTTGGCCGAGTGAATGGTCAAAAGCCCCACACCGTTTTCATCGGTCTCGTCATCCTCGGTATCCTCCCGGATCAGGGCGGCCTCCTCCAGGTACTCGATCATGGTCTCTTTGGTTCTGGCCGTGTAAATCAGCTGTTCGATATTCTCCTTTTTGGAGATATACTCGGCCGGGGTTTTGGTCTTTTTTTCCAGGTAGTCATAATACCCGGTGCGGTCGATCACCGTTTCCATGGCCATGGCCGGCGGCATGTCATGGATGCTGTCCAGGATGTCCAGAACCTGGGAAAGATTTTCATGAACCTTTTGGGTCAGCACCCGTTCTTTCACCATGGTCCGGGCCGCCTGCTGAAGACTTTGTCCCTGATCCCGCAGGGCCGCCATTTTTTTGATCATGGACGGGCCAATACCCCGCTTAGGGGTGTTGACCACCCGTTCAAAGGACAGATCGTCTCCGGGGAAAAAAGCCGCACTCAGATAGGAGTTGATGTCCAAAATCTCCATGCGCTCGAAAAAGCCCTGGGACCCCATCAGACGGTAGGGCACCCTGAAGGCCCTGAAGATCTTTTCAAAGGGCAGGGAACAGAACTTGGTCCGGTAGACCACGGCCATCCTGTCGTAAGGAATGCCTTGGCCCCCCTTGTTCAGGCCCTTGATTCGTTTAGCCACCCATTCGGCCTCGTGGGAGTCGGACATGAAATCGTAGATTTCCACCACCCCGCCCTTTTTCTGGGAAAAGCAGCGTTTTTCCATCTTGTCCGGGTTGTAGTCGATCATGTCGTTGGCCGCCTGGACGATCTCATCCGCCGACCGGTAATTTTCCTCCAGGCGGAAAATTTTGGAGTCTTTGTACTTGTCCGGGAACCCTATAAAATGGTTAACGTTGGACCCTCTGAACCCGTAAACGGCCTGCCAGTCGTCCCCCACGCAGAACAGGTTCCTGTGGGATCCCAACAATAGGCCTGTCAAATCCTCCTGAAGGTTGTTGGTGTCCTGGTATTCATCCACCATGATATAGGTGAAATACTGCCGGTAATACTTACGGACATCCTCATGGTCCCGGAGCAGATCCCTTGTCTTGAGCAGGATATTATCAAAGTCCACACAGTTCATTTCAGCCAGTCTTGCCTCGTATTGGCCGAAGATATCTCCCAGTTTAATATTGTAGAACCCCGGGTGGGCGTCAAAGTAGGTATCCGGATCCCCATGGTTTTTAGCCCTGGAAATGGCGCTGAGGATACGGTTGGCATATTTTTTCTCGATATTGTTCTGAACGCAGAGCTCTTTGACCAGCTTGTCCTGCTGGTAAACGCTGAAAACCTGGAGAGGCGGGACATACCCCATTTTTTCGCAGTGCTGCTTGAGGATCATCAAACAGGCGGAATGATAGGTTCTCACCCAGTAGAAACTGCCCTCGGGCAGCCCGGTCATCTCCATGAGGCGGGACTTCATCTCCTGGGCGGCCTTGTTGGTAAAGGTGATGGCTAAAATCCGCTTGGGATCGTGGCCCGTTTGGGTAAGATGGGAAAACTTGGCTGTCAGGGTCCTTGTCTTACCGGAACCGGCCCCCGCAACCACAAGGGCTGGGGAGCCGGTATGATCCACGGCTTTTTGCTGGGGTAACGATAACTGCATATATTTTATGGCGTTCCAGCGTATATAGGAACGCCTAAATCTCCTCTATGATACGCTTTAAATCGGTTTCAATCTGGGTCCGGATCTCTTCGAGCCGCTCCTTTGTCAGGGCTTCAAAACGGAGCACCAGGGCAGGCTGTGTATTGGATGCCCGCACAAGGCCCCATCCGTCGGGATAAATGGCACGCATGCCATCGATGTCAATCACTTCCATGCGGGATTTATACAGGGCTACGATTTTGGCCACCACATCGAACTTGATCTCATCCGGGCATTCCACCCGGATTTCAGGGGTGGTAAAGGTTTTGGGCAGATCCGCGATCAGCGCGTCCACACCAAGGCCTGTGTCCGCCATGATCTGGAGGAGACGGCAGGTGGCGTAAAGCGCATCGTCGTATCCATAGTAACCGTCCTTGAAAAACATATGCCCGCTCATTTCTCCTGCCAGAGCGGCCTCTTCCTCTTTCATCTTCTTTTTGATCAGGGAATGGCCGGTCCGCCACATGATGGCGTTGCCGCCCTGTTTTCTGATCTCGTCATACATGACCATGGAGCACTTGACCTCGGAGATGAAGGTTGCTTTGGGCTTGCGCTTCAGGATCTCCCGGGCGTAAATGACCATGAGCTGGTCCCCGTAGATCATGTTTCCATTTTTGTCCACCACGCCGATGCGGTCGGCATCTCCGTCGTACCCGACCCCGAGGTCCAGGTCTTTTTCCCTGACCAGGGCAATGAGGTCCCTCATGTTCTTGGCCTGGGTGGGATCGGCCTCGTGGTTGGGAAAACTGCCGTCCAGGTCGCAAAAGATGTCATGGACCTCGCAGCCGATCCCCTTGAGCACGGGAAGGGCCGTAATTCCGCCGGTGCCGTTTCCCGCATCAATGCCGATGCGAATCGGTCCGCCCGGTGTATTCAGGGAAGAAATTTTGTCCAGGATCATTTCTTTATAGGGGGTGAGCACATCCGCTTCTTCAAAGCGGCCCTCCCCGGATACAAAGGCGCCGGATTCGATGATCTTTCTGATATCCTGAAGCCCCTGGCTGTGAATGGAGTCAAAACCGCTCATGAGCTTGAACCCGTTGTACTCCGGCGGATTGTGACTGGCCGTGACCATGGCCCCGCCCTGGGTTGCCAGATGGTGGATGGAAAAATAAAGGACCGGCGTCGGGCAGACCCCGATTCCCACCACGTCACAGCCTGTGGACAATATGCCCTGGATAAAGGCTTTGGAAAAGGCTTCGGAGGACTTTCGGCAGTCCTGTCCCACAGATACGTTTTGTTTTCCCTGCTGGCTGAGCAGGGTGCCGTAAGCCCTGCCGATGGCCCGGGCATCGTCCTCTGTGATCTCCTGTCCGGCAATGCCGCGGATGTCATATTCCCTGAAAATTCCGGAGTGCATATTTCCTCCTTAAATCAAATTCGATACTATAACCAATGCGCCGGCCAGCCAGCAGTACGGGGCGAACAGATGAAACCGCCCGGCATGAACAAGCCGGATCAAAAGCTTAAGGGCGGCCAGACCGACAACGAAGGAGACAATTGTACCATAAATCGTGGCCGGGTCAATGAGCACCCCGGTTTCAAAAGCGTCCTTAAGGCTGACCACCTGGGCCCCGGCAATGGCCGGAATGGACAGCAGAAAAGAAAACCGGGCCGCAAGGGACCGGTCAAGGCCTGAAACCATGCCTGCGGCAATGGTGGAGCCGGACCTGGAAATCCCGGGGATCACGGCAAAGCCCTGGACCACCCCGATGATTAAAGCCCGTTTAAGCGTCAGCCCTCCCCCTTCGGAGCTGTCCTTGTAAAACCGCCTGGAAATCCAGAGGATGGTGCCGGTGGCCAGGAGCATGGCTCCCACCAGGACCGAGGAGGTAAAAAGCACATCCTCATACTGCTTTAAGGCAAAACCGATAACGGCCGTAGGCACTGAACCTGCCAGAATACAGCCGGCCATGACCAGATTTTTATCCGCCGCCTCCCCCCGGCTTCCGCCGATGTACAAAAACAATGATGCCAGAATGGCCCGGATATCCTTGAAATACACCACAGCTACTGCAGCCAGAGTGCCCATGTGGACGGCAATATCAAAGGCCAGTCCGGATTCGGTAATCTTAAAATAAAGCTGCCCCAGAACCAGGTGGCCGGAACTGCTGACCGGTAAAAATTCTGTTAATCCCTGAAGAACGCCAAGGATGATTCCCTGATAGATTTCCATGTCTCTCCTGCTTTCAATGACAAGGGCCCGGAACCGGGACCAAACCCTCCTCGTATATAATTTAGGTCGTCAAATTGCAAGATTTTAAAAAAAGACTTGAACTTATGAAACATTCACTTTAGTTAAACCATATGATTGATTCGGCGGCCAATGAATATATTGCAAACGACGCGGTCTGGGAACCCCTGGAAAAATCAGCGCGGACGGCCGCATTGTTTGCCCTCCTTGGAGCAGATTTAAAGGAAAATATCCGGATCATCGTTTCACAGGCCCAGGATATTTTGCAGGCGGATCTGGCTTTTTATCTGCCTGCCGGAGACAACGCGGCATCTGCTGTCTGCACCCCCCCTCTTCCCGACAACGCCCTGGAATGCCTGCTCGCATGGGCAAAAAGAATACACACCTTCCCCGATCAGGACAAATTGCTATTCCAGGACCGGGAACACCTGCCCAAAGCCTTTCAACCGGGCTTAAGCCTTCTGGCCTGCATGCCGGTGCAATCGGATTCTGAATCTGCAGGAATTCTGGCAACCGGGTTTAGCACCCCAAGGGTATTCAGCCCGGACGACCACCAGGCAGCCAGAGCCCTTGCCGGAGCCCTGGCCCTGCAGCACAAAATGGCCCGGCGGGAAGGCAAGGCGAACATCGGCTCCCTGGCCCGGCAGATGGCCCATGACCTGAACAATATCCTTTCAGGACTGGTCTCCTACCCGGAGTTGATTCTCATGCAGATGGATGAAAAAAGCCCCTTAAAGGACTCCATTTCCCTGATGCATGACTCCGGTATCCAGGCGGCGCAAATGGTGCAGGATTTTTTAACCCTTGCCCGTCCCCCTGCCCAGCAGAACTTTTACCCCGTTTGCCCTTCCGACTCGGTGAACGCCTATTATCGGAGCACCGCATATACCAGTCTGACAACACGCTTTCCCTCCATCCGGTTCTCCTTTTCCGTTGATCCGTCCCTGCCGCATATTCTGGGAAGCGACGAATTCCTCCCTAAAATCCTGACCGCCCTGCTGGCCCATGCCGCACAGAATATTACGGATCAAGGAGAGGTCTGCACCACCTTAACCACCCCCGCAGGCAACGGCGTGGCCGTCATCATCGAAGACAACGGCCAGCAGATCCCGGAAGAAGACCTGGACCGCATCTTTGAACCCTTTTATGCAAAAAAAATCATGGGACGCACAGGGTCCGGCCTTGGACTGTCCGCTGTAAAAAAACTGATCCAGGATCAGGGCGGCACCATCCATGCCAGCACGGTGCCCGGCCGGGGGAACCGGTTTGAACTGTTTTTATCCGCCGCCCCAAAAGGATAAGCCAAGGGGCATTTAAGCCGCCTTTTGCCCCGTCGGCGACGAATCTGAACCGGTTACGGCCGTATCGTAACATCGGCCATTTTTCCAAAGTTATCCTCATATTTTTTTATCTAGCTTGAAACCTGCCCAAAAAAGTCTTAATCTTTCTTAATGTGCTGGGGCGGTTCTCTAATGCCCTGTCTGAACAAGCACCTGGTTTTACTGGATGGATGCCCTTTCGGGAATACAAGTTACGGGAAAAGAATGGTTGATTTACAATAGGTTCTCCTGTACACTATGAAGGCTTTAATTTCTATGCCCCAGACACTACAACTAGTATCAAAAACCCTTTAAGCCGTATCTTGCAAATGACTTAAATTCAAAAAGGAGAAAAAATGAAATCAAAACGTTTGGCCAAAAGCTTTTTGTTCTTTCTCGCATTCCTCTTTCTGTTCGGATGTGCGGTAAAGGAACCGGTGGAACTTCCCTCATTTACAGCAAAACAGTTTGACAGCAGCATGTACCGGTCCAAAGTGGACAATTTTGTCGTGGTACTGGACGCATCCAGCTCCATGCGCCACGATTACATGGGCAACACAAAATTCGTTCTGGGCAAAGCCATTGCCGAGCGCCTGAACCTGACCATTCCCGAGCTGGGACAGACCGCAGGGTTCAGGTCTTTCGGACACCACGAAACGGTTTCTAAGAACTATACCGATCTGTGGTACGGCATGGACGCCTACAATACCCAGGCCATGGCCGCCGGTATTGACAAGGTTACGGCCCCGGGCGGATTCAGCCCGCTGGGAACGGCAATGACAGCGGTCGGAGGCGACCTTGAAGGTCTTTCCGGCATCCACAATGCCGTTGTCATCATCTCCGACGGCCTTGATATGGACCAGAAACTTCCCGAAATCCAGGCTTTGAAGGACAAGTACGGCTCCTCCATCTGCTTTTACCCCATCCAGGTCGGTGACAGCCCTGAAGGAAAAGCCTTTCTCAGTGAAGTGGCCCGTATCGGAAACTGCGGCTTTCTCTCCAATGCCGACGATCTTATTGCCGGCGACAACATCGCAGGTTTCGTGGAAAAGGTCTTCCTGGAAAAAGGCGCAAGACTCGACAGTGACGGCGACGGTGTCTACGATGACATGGACCAGTGCCCCGGAACCCCCAAGGGCGCCAAGGTCAACTCCGTGGGCTGCTGGACACTTGAAAACGTTCTCTTTGACTATGACAAGTCAGTCATCAAGGCAGAGGCCTACCCGCTTCTGGACGACGTGGTAAAAATTCTCAAGCAGAATCCTGCCATGAAGGTGGAACTCCAGGGTCACACCGACAATATCGGTTCCAAGGAGTACAACATGGGTCTTTCCAAGAGAAGGGCCAATGCCGTTAAAGCCTATCTGGCGAAAAAAGGCATCGCCAAAAGCCGGATGACCACAAAGGGCTTCGGTTTTTCAAAACCGGTCGCCCTCAACGGCACCGACTTCGGACGGGCTCTGAACCGGCGGGTGGAAATTTCCCCGTACTAGTTTTCAAACCTGATCTGATCTTTTAAACCCAAAAAGGGCGTGCCGGTTTCCCGGCATGCCCTTTTTACTTTATGCCCAAAAGGCCGGCGGTTTCCCCCGGCCATGCCAAGGGTTAAGAAAAAACCACGGACCGCGCCGGCCTTTCCCCATACTTTTGGCCGGCTTCCAGCTCTTCTAAAGCCTGGATGCTCAAAGCGGCAAAGGGAATCGCCTCCAAACGGCGAAGCCCGATTTCGCTTCCGGTCATTTCGCAATACCCGAAGCCGCCCTCCTCGATTCTGCGCAGTGCCTGGGCCACCTGATCCAGCATATTGCTATACCGTTCAAAATTATTGACTTCCCGCTCCAGATCAATATAGGAATTGCTTCGGTCAAGGATGTCCGCCTGAAGCCCCTCCATCGCCTTGATCCGCTGGATGGTCCGGTTCAGCTTTCCGGCCAGCTCTTCTTGTCTTGATTTGAGTTTTTCCTTGAAGTACAGAAGCTGCCCCTCACTCATATAGGGCTCGTTTTCTGCAGGGATATACCGCGCCTTTGATACGAAAGCCATTTTCCTTCCTCCTTAGGATATCAAGATTGATACTAACGCATCATGAAATACCCTGTACGGATTAAGGCGTGATTATGGCGTTGTTAGAAGGCCGCTAGTGTACCCAAAGGATCAGAACAGCACCTGCCCCGTCTTTTCTACCCCGTACCCCCCAAGGGCCAGAACCCGGTCTTGGAACTCCTGTGACCGGATCGTGGCCAGCATGACCTGGACATGGGGCAGATCAAAATAGACTTCAGGAATAATCAGGTCGTAGGATTCAGTCACCTGGGCAATAAAATCCAGATTCAGGGCAATGGCGGCGGCCCGGATGCCAAGCCCTGCCGAGGCACGGCCTGAAAGCACGGCCACGGCCACGGACATATGGGTATATTCGTCATTTTCATACCCCACAATATCCTGCGGCGAAATTCCAAGCTCTTTTAACTTGTAATCCAAAAGAATACGGGTGCCGGATCCGCCCTGTCGGTTGATAAAGGGCAGCTTCTTGTCCGCCACATCCGAAAGGGACCGGATCTGTTCCGGATTTCCCTTGGGCAGGATCAATCCCTGCTCCCGCATGACCAGATTCACGGCTTTTACGGGAATATCCTTCAGGTATTTTTCAACATAGCTTTTGTTGTAGCTGCCGTCATCAGGATTCAAAAGATGGGATCCCGCCATATGGCAGACCCCTTTTTTAATGGCCATAAGACCGCCCATGGACCCCACATGACTGGAGGAGATGCCGGTGCCGGGATGGGTCTTATGGACCTGGTCCGCTAAAAGGTCCAGGGTATTGTCATGGGATCCTGTGATAACAACGGTATTTTCAATGGCGGACAGCGGGCGAATCAGATGAGCGGAAACGGTTTCATCCTCTGAAATGCCCTCCACGGTTTCAGGGATCCGTATGATGGCGTCAGCCTCTGTCAGCGTGGTGATGGATCCCGCCCCGCGGGGAAGCTGGGACGAGATCAGCCGGCCGTCAACCGATCCGATCTTCACCCGTAAAAATTCTTCCTGGCCCAGTTTTGAGGCCACTTTCCGGGCCGGGTTCACCATAGCCACGGGCCGGGAGACCGGGGGAAGGTGCTGCATCTTCAGCATCAAAGGCCCTGCAAACTCCTCAAAAGCCACGATGGCTGAGACCGGATACCCGGGGATGCCAAATACCGGGGTGTCCTTGATTTTACCAAACATCACAGGCTTGCCCGGCATCATGGTCACCCCGTGGACATAAACCTCTCCCAGAGAAGAGATCACGGGCTTGGCAAAGTCCATGGACCCGGCCGAGGAACCGCCGATAATCATGACCATGTCATAATCGCCTTTCACCGCTTCGGCCACGGCCGAAGTGATGCCGTCAAGGTCGTCCTTGAGCATGGAATGGACCGTGGGCACCGCCCCGTGATCCTCACAAAGCCCTGCCAGCACACCTGAGTTGGACTCCACAACATCCCCGGGCTTCATGGACTCCGGCGTGATATCCTGCCATTGCCGAAGCTCGTTGCCGGTAGGGATAATCAAAACTTTAGGCTGTTTTTTCACCTCCACCCGGAATACACCGCCGGAGAGCAGGGCACCAACGGAATAGGCATTGATCCGGTGGTCCCGGGGAAAGAGCAGCTGGGTGGCCACAATGTCTTCGCCCATCTTCCGGACATGCTGCCATGGAAAGGCCGGGGCCTCGATCTCGAACCGGGTGTCATCAATCATGTTCAGATGCTCGATCATGATCACGGCATTGGTCTCATCGGGCAGAGCATGACCGGTGTTGACCCACTGGGCCTGTTTCCCGATCTCAAGGGTCTTGGGGCTGTCCTCGCTGGCACCAAAGGTCACTTCAGCGGCCACAGCCACCCCGTCCATGGCGGCGGCATGAAAGTTGGGAGAAGAGATGGCAGCCACAGCCTGGGACGCCAGGACCCGGCCTTTGGCCTGCGCCGTATTGATGGTTTCAGTCCCGGTCTCACATCCCGAAAACCGGTCGAACAGGATCTGTTTGGCCGCCTCGACGCTGACCATTTCAAGATAGATGTTGCGTTTGGTATTCATACGCCCGCCTTAAAGTAAGATAATGTCCACGATCCGGCCCTTTTCCAGCCCCTCCACATGCTCTCCGATCTCTAAAAGCCCGTCGGCATGGACCATGGTCCGGATCAGGCCGGATTTTCCCAAAAGAGGCCGGGCTGTCAGGCCCTCCTCGCTCTCTTCCAGGGCCACCCGGACATAATCCCGCCGGCCTTGGGCCGAGGCCAGATTCCGGGTAAGCCTTGCCGGAATGCGCCGGTTGACCCGGGAAGACGCCATGCCCTGGAGCCGATTCAAAAAGGGAATGACGATAATCTTCACCACCACCATGGCCGAGACCACCTGACCGGGAAGCCCCCAGACCGGAAGCCGGCCGCTTTGGGCCAGAATGGTCGGTTTTCCAGGGCTCACGGACATGCCGTGGACCAGAATTTTTGTATCCGGGATACCGGAGAGCACCTCCACGGTAAAATCCCGGGTTCCGACGGAACTGCCGCCAGAAATCATCACCATGTCCGTCTCGGCAATGGCCTTTTCGCACACGGCTTTCAACGCAGAAGGATCATCCTTGACGATCCCGTACCGGATCACACAGGCACCGGCCTCCTCCACCAGGGCGGCCAGGGAATAGGAGTTGATGTCCCTGATCTTGCCCGGAACAGGCGTTCCGGTCACCGGGATGACCTCGTCTCCGGTGGAGATGATACCGACCTTCGGCACCTGGTATACCTCTAAGGTTTCATAGCCTAAGCCGGCAGCGAGTCCCAAGGCCTGGGGCGTCAATATAGCCCCCTTTGTCAGCACCACCTCGTCCCTGGCAAAATCCTCCGAGGGTTCAATCACATGCTGGAGCGGGGCGACGCTCTTGTAAATTTCAACGGATTGATCATCAACGGCTTCCGTATGTTCGATCATGACCACGGCATCCGCCCCCTTCGGAAGCATACCGCCGGTGGCGATGCGAACGGCCTGACCCGGGGCAACCTCAACATCCGGGATCTCCCCCATGGCAATGGTGCCAACGATCTCAAGCCAGGCCGGCGTGGATTCCGACGCCCCGAAAGAGGATGAGGCGGCCACGGCATAGCCGTCCATGGTGGCCCGTCTGAACCCGGGCATATCCTCTCCTGCCCGGACATCCATGGCCAGAATCCGGGAAAACGCCTCTTCCAAAGGGAGGGTTTGTGTGCCCAGGGGCTCGAATTCCCGGACCAGGTCAAAGACCTGGTCCAGGGATTTTACCTTGAAAAAATGATTCATTTTAAAGCGTCTTTTACCCGGGCCATGGCTTCAGTAACATTTTCCAGGCTGTTAAAGGCTGAAATCCGGATGTACTGGCTGCCGCAGCGGCCAAATCCCGCCCCCGGGGTGCAGACCACAGAGGCCTTATTCAAAAGCAGGTCAAAGAACTCCCAGGAGTCCCGGCCCTGGCCGTCGACCCAGATATAGGGGGAATTTTCCCCGCCCACATGGTCAAATCCAAGTTCTGTCATCGTCTTGCGGACAATCTGGGCGTTGTTCAGGTAAAAATCAATGTACTCTTTCACCTGTACCTTGCCTTCGGGAGAATAAACCGCCTCAGCCGCCTTCTGAACCGGGTAGGAGACCCCGTTGAACTTGGTGGTGTGCCGCCGGTTCCACATGGCGTGCAGGGAAACCGCCTCCCCGGAATCTGTGTAAATCATGCAGGACTTGGGCACAACGGTGAAGCCGCAGCGGGTGCCTGTGAAGCCCGCGGTCTTGGAGAAGCTTCTGAACTCCACGGCCACGTCCCTTGCCCCTTCTATCTCGTAGATGCTTTTGGGCAGGCTTTCATCCCGGATAAAGGACTCATAGGCCGCGTCAAAGAGGATCAGCGCCTTGTTCTGCCTTGCATAATCCACCCAGACCTTGAGTTCCTCCCTGGTGGCGGTGCCGCCGGTGGGGTTGTTGGGAAAGCACAGGTAAATCAGATCCACAGGCTCTTTGGGCAGTTCGGGCATGAAGTTGTTCTCTTTGGTGCAGTCCAGGTAGACGATGCCCTCATACCGCCCGTCCTTGTAGCCGCCAGTACGCCCGGCCATGACATTGGTGTCCAGATAGGCCGGGTAAACCGGATCGGGGATGGCGATCTTAATATCACTGCTGAACAGCTCCTGGAAGTTGCCGCAGTCGCACTTGGCCCCGTCACTGACAAAGATCTCGTCCGCTTCAACTTCAGCGCCCCGGGATTTAAAATCGTTTTCTGCAATGACCTCCCTAAGAAATGCATAGCCCTGCTCCGGGCCGTATCCTCTGAAGGTGGCGTCGGCGGACATCTCCTCCACCCCCTTGCGGAACCCGTCCACAATGGCCGGGGCAAGGGCCCGGGTCACATCCCCGATACCTAAACGGATCACCTTTTTTTCGGGATTGGCCTTTTGATACGCCTCCACCCGCCGGGCAATGTCCGCAAACAGATAAGAGGCCTGCAGCTTGCTGTAATGTTTATTGGCTTTAATCATATCGTGTACATCCTTTCTTTATTTTTTGTACCGGATTTTTGTTTAATCTTGGAGTATAACATAAAATCCCGCAATAATTTAAGCCTTATGTGAGAAAATCATGCAAGCTGCAATTTGCCCGCAACTCTGGTACCACATCACGGCTTGAAGGGCTATCAACCCTTGACAAAGGCCCCCTTCCCCCCTATAACCCAGGAAACTTCTATGCAGAATGATAAAGTACCAGCCATGGCGGAATCCTTTACTGACATAAAAAAACTTATTCCCCACCGTCCGCCCATGATCATGATTGACGGGTTTGAAAAAACCAACAAGGATTCGGGCACCGCAACCAAAACCTTTTCCCCCGGGGATTATGCCTGCGAGGCAGGCCTGGTTCTTCCCGGTATACTCGTCGAATGCGTTGCCCAAACAGTGGCTGCCCATCGCGGATGGGACCGGCTGAAAGACAGAGGCAAAGACCCTGCCATGGGTATGCTGGTCGCCATTGATCAATTTGAGTTTTTTAAGCCCGTACCCCACGACGCCACCATCACGATCACCGTGACAAAAACGGATGAAATCGGCCCATTTCACTTAATCCTTGGAGAATTGTTTCTATCGGAAGAACTTGCGGCTCGGGGCAAAATAAAAATATTTAACACGAATACGGACCAAGAGCCCCGATGACCCTTTCTACTGTGCGACTGACCTGGCTGACGGTGCTGAGTGCGGCAGCCCTGCTCTTCTTCTCCCAGGTGGTGACCGGACAGCCCCACCCGGACATTCCTCCGGAGGCTATATCCGGCAATGTAAAAAACCTCACGGACAAGGAGCTTACCACCCTTCTTGCATCTGTTAAAAATAATTTTGGAGAAATCCGCACGCTTAAAACCCGTCTGGTCCAGAAAAAACATCTCGCCCTTTTCTCAGTTCCTGTGGAGTCAAAAGGAGTGCTTTTATTCAAATCCCCGGATCAACTCCGACTGGAGTTTTTCGAGCCCTTTCAATCCCTGCTCATGGTCTCTCATAAAAAATTGGCGAAATTTGAAGGGTTCGACGGTGAGTGGAGGAAGGCACCTGCCGGCAACACCCGTATCATGGAAGCGGTTCTCGGCCAAATCGCCACCTGGGTGAAAGGCGAGTTCAACCGAGACAATCTGTACCGGGTCTCAGGAAGATATAGGCCTGCGGGGGACAAAAAAGAGGTTTCCATTGTGCTGGAACCCAGGGACGAACAGTTTAAAAAATTCATCCGGGGATTTGAACTTGGGATCAATACCGAAATGGACCAATTGAATTTTATTATCATTCGGGAATCGGAAACCGATTATACAAGGATTGATTTCCAGGACAGCCGGATTAATACACCGCTGGATGATGCCTTTTTTGACGGGGACCTTCGTCCTATCCCCCGACTGCCTCGATGGTGATCCCGTGAAACTGCGGATGGCGTTAACCACTCTCATGATCCTGGTGAGCCTTATGGCAGGCGGCTGCGGGGGACTCAGCCCCTCAGGGCCGGCTCAAAGCGGCACCGATTGTACCAATGGCAGCAACGAAGACAGCAGCAGTCAACTGGTTGACGCCCTGGTTCAGACGGTATCAGAGCAATACCCCGCCCGGTTCAACGCCTTGCACCGTGTCGGGTTAACCTACAGGGGCAGCAGCGTCATCCTGAAGGGATTTCTCAAGATTGACCGAAAATTCCGGGATATTCATCTGGTGGCCCAGGGGGAGATGGGAGGCGCCCTGTTCGAAGTCCGGCTGGTCAAAGGAAAGATCAACACCCTGTCAACAAACGGCAGCTTTAAAAAATCGTGGATCGAAAAAACCGTAGTCCGGGATCTCAGGATCCTGTATGACGCCCCAAGATTTCAAACTCCCGGCGCATGCCTCCCAAAAGGCATCCCCACCCTCTCGGATGTCCGGGCTGGTAAAAGATGGACCTATATATTTAACAACTCGGACCCGGGCCGATTTCAGCTGACCCGGACAACAATACGCCAAGGGAGAGAGGTCCCGGAGTATGTCATTGATTACACTTACGGACTTGGGTCAGCTCTGCCCGATTTTATCCGAATAGAAGACAGAAAAACAGGATATACCCTGAATATCAATGTCCGGTATATCCCAGCAAATCCGGAGGATTAAGCATGGGTCTTTATACAGATATCAGACAGTCCCTGGTTTCGGTTTCAAAAAACCCGGACAAAAGCATCTGCGGGGAGTTTAATTTTGCCTCCGATCTTGAAATGTTCCGGGGGCATTTCCCGGGCAACCCCATCCTTCCGGGCATCGCCCAGATTGAAATGGTCAAATGTCTGGTTGAAATGGTTCTGGAAAAAAAATTGACCCTCCGGGAGATTCAGAAAACCAAATTCTCCCACATGATCCAGCCGGAAACCCCCGTAAGTGTGACCATAACGCTGCCGCCTCCAATGGAAGCCCCCCGCAAAAACCCGGATATTCAGGTGAAAGCCGGCGTCAGGATCCCCGGGTCCCCTGCTGGCAAGATCAATATGACGCTGTCCTGAGTCTACTCTTGGGTCAGGCTTGTTTCTCTTTGAGCAGATCCTGAATAATGGCATAGACATCCCCCAAAGTCTTGAGTTCCCTGGCATCTTCCTCTTCGATGCGGACGCCAAGCTCCTTATCGACCATGACGATGAGATCAACAGCATCCAGGCTGTCCAGGCCGATATCCTCATTGAGCAACGCCTCGGGTTTAAGCCGCTCGGCATCCACTTCAAATTCTTCTTGCAATGCCGAATTGACAACCTCAACTATTCTGTCCATGAAAAAAACCACTCCTTGTATGATGTTCTAAAAATATCGTCCAAAAAGGCAGACCACAGAATTCTGCCCCCGGTTCTCGGAACCGATTCCGCCGTTGGACAGGTGGTGAAGCCTTATGGCGGTAAAATATACTGTCCCGGAGCCTGTGGGCATTTCAATCCCCATGCCGGCCTGGGGGTTAAAGTTAAATCTATAATCCTGGCCCGGCACCCGGTAATCCGTAAAAATTCCGCCGATTCCGGCCTCCATATAGGGCCGGATCCCTTCTCTTTCCGGGTCGGCAAGATAAATCAGGGCAAAGATGTTTACCGAGGCGTTCATCCGGATATCCGAACTGTCCAGACGGGAGCCGCCGATACTGCCCTCCACCTTGAACTGGAGGTTTTCCGGGGCCCTGTGACGCCATACCCGGTCATAGTCGTAGAGCCTGAAAAAAGAGGCCTGGGAAAACCAGATATGCTCTGAGGGGTCATAGGTATACCCCTGATTCAGGGAGGCCCCGTTTCGGGTAGGCGCATAATCCCGGGCCCAGGCACTGGTGCATGAAAGGAAAATAAGTCCAACCCAGAGGACCGGCACAATCCATCCTTTGGTCATCTTTGCTAACCCAAGGCTCCGGTTGCAGCGACAACCACTTGACCGAACATGCCGTCCTGGCCCTGTTTTATGCAGCATATCTTTTCTCCTTTTTTCCTGCTTTGGGCAAATGCAACCAAGGCATCCGCCCCCATATCTGTGGGGCTTATCCCTTTTGTCCGGATAAATGTCCCGGTCCGATTCGAAAGCGTCTTTTTGTAGTCGCTGTCCCGGCAGGTATGAGTTGACGAAGGCGAAAAGAAAACCGGCCCTTGATCCATATTCCACGCCCCCGGATCCCGGCCCATTGAAAACTGCTCAAAAAAACCGAATTTTGGATTTGAGGCCCCATCCCGGGTCACCCAAAAAAAAGCGGCCCCCTCTCCAAAGGTTCCGCAGCTTCCATCCACGGAGCAACTTTCCATGCAATATCCTGTGACCTCACTCCACTCATCCACAGTGCCCACAAGTACGGCCCGTGCCTTACCCGTTTCAAGCCACGAGCCCGCAGTGATAAGGGCGGAAACAAAGGACAGGTCAAACTGACTGACAGTCAGGCAGGGCCCTGTAATGCCGTAGCAAATAGAGATGTAAGCGGCAGCTGCGTTGTGCACGGAGCCTGAAAAAAAGGTGGGGGCGGCCAGCCGGTCCCCCTTCTCGATATAGGAATCCAGAAAGGAAAACGTGGAGTTCAGGGCACCGTAACCTGTGGCAACGATAAGGCCGACTTCCCCTTTGGCTGCCTCTCCCTGCCCCGTATTTTCAATGGCCCGGCCCGCGGCCAGCAGTGCCATTCGGGAGTAGTGATCCACCCGGCGCAGTTTTGACTTGGGAACATAACGGGTTAGGTCCGAAGTGTCCGCCAGCAGTGTTTCAGCAGAGCAGGACGTGGACCCTGTCTGGGCCATGATACTGCCTGAGCCCCCTATGCCATGGACCGCCAGTCTCAGGGTTACACCTTCTGGGATTCGGCCTGGCGTTTGCTGACGAAATCCGCCAGGGTGTTAATCGACTGAAGCGCTGGCCGTCCCTCTTCAATATTTTTAATTTCAACACCAAAATGAATCTGGAGCTGCACCACCAGCTCCACGGCATCCAGGGAGTCCAGCCCCAGGCCTTCGCCAAACAGGGGGGCATCATCGTCTATCTCATCAGCCGTGAGATCCTCAATCTGCATTTCTTCTATAATCATCTCTTTGAGCTTTAGCTTCAAATCCATCGGTCTTCCTTCGACTGGGGTTCAAAATTTATGACAATACCATCATTTCTCCCCGCCTTCAATAAAGGGTTGTTCAAAATTTCCAGCCCCCCATCATTTAAGAACAGGAGAATACCAGACAAAGCTGGAGTGCCCCCAAGAGAACGCTATGATCATGAACAAATTCTTGACTTTCCCCCGGAACAGGGGATAAAAACCCCTATATTTAAAATTAGGAGGAAACGTGAATCCAGAAACTATACTGCACAGAATGGCCTGTATATGGGTGGTTACCTGTTTGGTTCTGACGCTTACCGGATCGTCATTTGCTGATTCAGACCAGGACGTGGAAAAATACAAAAAAATGCTGGCCTCGGAAAGCATAAAGGTCCGGATAGATGCCGCCAAATACATTGTCCGCTACAGGATTGAAGACCCGGCCCTGTTCGAAACCATGAAAGACAGACTGGCCGGCGGGTATGCCCAAAACCAGACCAACCACCATCACATGGATGAAATGGCATGGTACTGCAAGGCCATCGCCGTTTCGGGCGATGATGCGACCTATGGGAATTTGCTCAGGGAAGTAACCCGGAAAACATCCAGCATGAATTTGAAACGTCACTGCGGCAACAGCGCAAAACAGATTGCCGTCTATGCCAAGGTCAAAGAGGCGGTGGACACCCAGACTGCAACCAAAAGCGACCTGACCCAGGAGGAGATCGAATATATCGCCATGCTTCGGTCCAAGGATCCTGTCGCCATGAGAAATGTCGCCAAGAAACTCTACCGCAATCCCTCAGCCAATGATGTGGTGACCGATGTCATGGGCGAGGAGCTGCTCGGCACTTGCACAAACTACGGCGGGGACCGGAATATGCTGGATGCCCTGGCCTGGATGTGCAAAGCCTTGGGGGCTTCCGGAAAGGACAAGTACCACGCCACCCTTGAGCAGGTCATCTCAAAAACCAGAAGTGAAAAGTTGAAGAAATATGCCCGGCAGGGCATAGGCCTCCTCTAATTCGCGCCCCGACCGGCCCTCATGGGAAATCCGCGACGCCGGTCACAATTACCCCAGGAACACCTATGACACAGTCCCCCAAGGGGCAGGGAAAGTCCCTGCCCCTTTTGAATGATTACCCGGCTGCCCATCCGACGCTTCAATACGGCCCTTCGGAAGACGCTTTCAGAATCCAGACCCGACTGTTTTTAGAGCATCTCCGGTACACCCTTTCTGGCTCTGCGTTTTACAAGGATGCCTTCCAGCGGGAAGGGATTGATATTCGCACCATTGAAAGCCTTTCGGATATCACCCGGCTCCCCCTCACCGAGAAATCGGACCTGGAAGATACCGAGCGCCTGAACTGTGCCGATGCCAGGGATATTGCAGACATCTGCCTGACATCGGGCACCACTGCGGGGACAGCCACCCTGATCCCCCTCACCGGATCGGACCTGGCCCGGCTGGCCTACAACGAAGAGATCGCTCTTGGCATGACAGGGATCGACCATTCGGACACCATTTTAATCTGCGCGGCCCTGGACCGATGCTTCATGGCGGGCATGGCCTATTTTCTAGGGGGGAACCGGCTGTCGGCCACCATGGTCAGAGGGGGATCCGGATCCGCGGTCCAGCACTGGGAACTCATCCGGCGCACCCGGGCCACGGCCGTGGTGGGGGTACCCTCCCTGATGCATAAAATCGGTGAACAAGCCCGGCAACTCGGACAGGATCCCGCCGCGTCAGGTGTTAAAAAGCTGGTGGCAATCGGCGAACCCACCCGGGACGGTTCCCTGGACCTGCTTCCCATTTCCCGGGAGCTTGAGGCCATGTGGGACGCGCCCATCTTTTCCACCTACGCCTCTTCCGAAATGGCCACCACCTTCTGCGAGTGTGAGGCAAGGGCCGGCGGCCATATCCGCCCCGAACTCATCGTGGTTGAAATCCTGGACGATATGGGCCAACCGGTGGCAGACGGCGAAATCGGCGAAGTGGTCGTCACCCCCCTGGGCGTCACCGGCATGCCTCTGATCCGGTTCAGGACAGGAGATCTTTCCCGGATGATCACCGCGCCCTGTTCCTGCGGCAGAACCACTCCCCGGTTGGCACCGGTGCTGGGCCGGAAAAACCAAATGCTCAAATACAAGGGCACCACCCTGTATCCCAATGCCGTGATTTCTGCTCTGGAAGGGGACGACCGGTTCCATGGCGGGTATGTGGAGGCCCGGAAGAATGAAGACGGTACCGACCGGGTCATCCTCTTTACGGCCCTCAAGGACAGCCCCGGAAACGGGGTGCCCGACTGGATTCAGGACCGGCTCAGGGCATCGGTCCGGGTGGTGCCGGAAATCCGGATAATATCTGCCGAAGCGGCCGATAAGAAAGTCTACCAATTAAACAAAAAGAGAAAACGGAGCATATTTTTTGACCTCAGGTAACTCCCAGACAAAAAAAACGGACAGGCGCCCGTGCGTGGTACTCACAGGAAATGACCTGAGCTATAAGGATATTGTGGCCATCGGCATAGGGGACAAGGCCGTGGCCCTGGATCCCGAAGCCCTTGAAAAATGCCGGGCCTCCCGGGATTTTCTGGCATCGGCCGTGAGGGACAAGAAGATCATCTACGGGGTCAACACCTCCTTTGGCCCTATGTGCAATAAAATCATCAGCGACAATGAGATCGAGACCCTGCAGAGTAATCTCATCGTCAGCCATGCCGCAGGCCTGGGCGCCCCTATCCTGCCCTATATTGCCGCAGGTATCTCGGCGGTCCGCCTCAATACCCTGGTCAAGGGGCATTCCGGGGTGAGGATCCGGCTTCTGACCTTCATGCGGGACATGATCAACGCGGGCATCGCCCCCTATATCCCGGAGTGCGGCAGCGTCGGGGCGTCAGGGGACCTGATCCACCTGGCCCATGTCTCCCTGGCCATCATCGGCAGGGGAAACGTATATTACAAGGGAGAGCTCATGCCAGCGCCCCAGGCTCTGGAAAAGGCAGGACTTTCCCCCCTGACGCTGAGCTTCAAGGAGGGCCTGGCTCTGATGAACGGCACCGCCGCCATGACCGGCATCGGCGCCTTTGCCCTGTTCGGGGCTTCAAAACTTCTGAATATCGCCTGTGTCAACGCCGCCTTTGCCGTTGAGATTTTCGGCGGCATCGACGATGCCTTTGATCCGGATCTCCACCGGGTCAAACCCCATCCGGGCCAGGTGGCCACAGCGGCCGTCATCCGGAACCTCTACCGGGGCACCGGCAATGTCACCCGGCGCGAGGACCTTCACCAGCAGATCCGGAAACAGGGCAACGGGGACGCCACCCCGGTGTTCGAGACCAGTATCAACGTCCAGGATGTCTACTCCATCCGGTGCACCCCCCAGGTCCTGGCCCCGGTCAAGGAGGCCCTGGACTATGCAGTATCCGTTGTGGAAACCGAGGCCAACTCCACCAATGACAATCCCATCATCATTGCCGAGGAAAAGAAAATCATCCACGGGGGGAACTTCCACGGCCAGAGCATCAGCTTCGCCATGGACTGCCTGTGCATCGCCGTCTCTACCCTGTGCAACCTCTCGGAGAGACGAACCAACAAACTTCTGGACAAGCATCTCAACGAGGGGCTGCCCGAACACCTTATCCCGGGGGAACCCGGCCTGACCATGGGATTCATGGGAGCCCAGTATCTCGCCACCTCCACCACCGCGGAAAACCGGAACCTGGCCGCCCCCATGAGCGTAAACTCCATCTCCTGCAACGCCAGCAACCAGGATGTGGTGTCCATGGGAACGGTGGCTGCCCGGAAGGCCTTCCGCCTCATCAGCCATGCCAAGCATGTAGTGACCCTGGAGATCCTGGCCGACCTCCAGGCCCTCTCCTTCAGGAACGCCCACCGGCTGGGCCACGGAACAGGAAAAATCTACGAGATTCTCAACCGGGAATTCAAAGTCTACGACAACACCGAGATTTTCCACGAGAGCCTGGTTAAATTCCGCAAGTTGCTCTTCTCAAGCCAGCTCTTTGACGATCTGGCCATCTACTGGGAGGAACCGTCCGCCTGATGAACGCACCCGTAAGAATCCTTGTTGTCATCCCGGTCTACAACCACGGCCGGACCCTGGCCCAGGTGGTCCGGGAATGCCGGACCATCCATGAACATGTGATCGTGGTGGATGACGGCAGCACCGACCTTTCCGAAGACCTTGTCCGCGGCCTGGAGGTGCCCGTGCTCCGCCACACCCACAACCAGGGCAAGGGGCAGGCCCTCATGACCGGGGCCCGGTACGGCCTGGATAATGGCTTTACCCACATGGTCTCCATGGACGCCGACTGCCAGCACCGGCCAAAGGATTTTTTCAGGTTCAAGTCCGCCGTGGCAGAGGACCCCACCGCCCTGATTGTCGGAAGGCGGGACTTTTCCTCCACCTGGGTACCCAGATCTTCCCGGTTCGGCCGGCAATTTTCCAACTTCTGGTTCCGGGTCCAGACTGGCCGGTCCGCCGGGGATGCCCAGTCCGGATTCCGGGCCTATCCCCTCTTTGTTCTCGACCAGCTTTCCCTTGCGGCCAACCGCTACGACTTTGAAGTGGAGGTGCTGGTCAAGGCCGCCTGGGCCGGCATCCCTGTGAAGGCTATCGATATCGGGGTCCATTACCAGCCGTCAGGCCAGCGGGTCTCCCATTTTAAACTCTTCCTGGACAACCTGCGCCTGACCCGGCTGAACACAAGGCTCACCCTCAGATCCTTTCTGCCCTGGCCCCACAAACAGCTGCTGGAAAAAAACCCCAGGGAGGCCTTTTCCATTCTCCGCCCCATGGACGGCATCCGGCACTTTCTCGCCTATGAACTCTCCCCCGCCCAGATCGCCTGGGCCGGTGCCATGGGGGTTTTTCTAGGCACCCTGCCCCTGGTGGCCCTGCACTCCCTGGCCATCCTCATGGCGGCGGGATTCTTCCGGCTCAATAAAATCGTGGCCCTGGGCGCAAGCCAGTTCTGCATGCCCCCCATTGTGCCGGCCCTGTGCATTGAAGCCGGATACTTCATGACCCACGGGGGCACCTTTCTCACGGAGATTTCCCTTCAGACCCTGGGCTACCAGTTTCTGGACCGGTTTATGGAATGGGTGCTCGGTTCCCTGGTCCTGGCCCCGGTTCTGGCCGGCCTGACCTTTGTCATCCTCTATATTGCCGCATCGGCCGCCGTTGCCGTCCCCCAGGGAGACTGATGCCATGACCCGGAACTGGAAATCCAATCAATACGGAACCCGCCTGGGGCGTGCCTTTTTTTTTCTTTATCATCCGGATATTCGGCAAGGGCCCGGCCTACGCCTGCCTCACCGTTGTGGTCTTTGTCTACGTGGCCTGCTACCCGTCCGTCAGAAAAAGCTGCCGCCCCTATCTGACCCGGCGATTCCCGGGCAGCGGCAGGCTGGGCCTGCTGATCCACAGCTACCGCCTGGTGCTGACCTTTGGCAGGATCCTTGTGGACAACGCCGCCATGGGGATCCTGGGACAAGACTGCATCCGGGCGGACTTCTCCAGCCCGGAAGAATACCGGAGGATCAAGGATCTGGACACCGGATGTATCATCCTCATGTCCCATGTGGGCTGCTGGCAGGTGGCCATATCAGCCCTGTCCAGGCTGAACCGCCCGGTGAACCTGCTCATGCTGGCCCGGGACAGCCGGGCCGAAGCCCTCAGCGCCGGGGGCCGGCTCAAGATCATCGCTCCGGACCAGTTCCTGGGCGGCACCCTGGACATGCTCAACGTGCTGAAAAATGACGAGATCCTCTGCATCATGGGGGACCGTCTCTTCGGCAACTCCGCCTATGCCCTGGATATGGAATTTTTAGGCGGCCGGGCCCAGTTTCCCTTCAGCGCCTACAAACTGGCGGCCACGGCCCGCAGGCCCATCGTCATCCTCAATACGGCCAAAACCGGGTATAAGACCTATGAACTCAGCCTGCCCGACATCATCAACGTCCCCCCCAAGGCCGGGAAAAAGGCCGAAGCCTTCAAGGCCTTTGCCGGACGGTATGTGGATTCCCTGGCCCGTTACACGGAAAAACACCCCTATCAGTTCTTCAACTTTTTTGACCTGTGGGCCGGCACCGGATCTTCCGATCCTGGCAGCGTCCGGAAAGGAGGAGCCCAATGAAACCCGTCAGCCAAACCCGGGCCATGGTCACGGGAATGGGCGCCCTGTGCAGCCTGGGCCTGACCCTGGACACCTGCATGGACCACCTGTTTGAAGGCGCCCCGTCCCCGAAGCCACCGGAGCGTTTTTCAACCAACCATACCGAGCCCTATCCGGTATTCGGTCTGCCCGGCCCCCTGGACCCCAGAGGGGGCAAAGCAGAGGACCTGAGCCTCACCGCCCGCATGGCCGTGGCCGCAGCCCGGGAGGCCATAGACAACGCCGGTTTGTCTCCGAAAAATCTCAAAGGCAGGACCGTAGGGGTGTGCATGGGCACCACCGTGGGAGCCGCCCTGAACAACGACCCCTTTTATATCCAGTACCGAAACGGCGAACAGCCCGGGATGGCTCCCATTAAACGGTTTCTCCGTTCGAATCCAGCCCAGGCGGTAGCCCGGGCCCTTGACCTCACAGGACCGGTGCAGACCATCGTCAACGCCTGCGCCTCCGGCGCCGATGCTGTGGGAACGGCCGCCGGATGGGTCCGCGCCGGCGTCTGCGACCTGGCCATTGCCGGCGGCGCAGACGAACTGTGCAAAGTGACCTACAACGGATTTATCTCCCTGATGATCACCGATCCCCGGCCCTGCCGCCCCTTTGACGCAGGCCGCAGGGGACTCAACCTGGGGGAGGGAGCCGCCGCCATGATCATCGAGCCGGCAGGGCGTTCCGACGCCCGGCACCTGGCCCGCATCGCGGGATACGGCAGCGCCGGAGACGCCTATCACCTCACCGCCCCCCGCCCCGACGCCAGCGGACTGCGCACCGCCCTTGAAAAGGCCCTGGCAGAAGCCGGCAAAACCGTCTCCGACATCGGATTCATCAATGCCCACGGCACCGGCACCCGGGACAACGACCGGATGGAAATGACCCTGTTCAAAGACACACTGCCCGGAGTCCCCTTTTTCTCCACCAAGGGGTATACCGGCCATACCCTGGGCGCGGCCGGCGCCATTGAAGCCGTATTTACCATTGCCTGCATGAACCGGGGAATCATCCCCGCCTCCGCAGGCTTTTCAACCCCGGACCCGGACTTCGGGATTTCCCCGGTCATCGCCCCTCTCGCGGTCAGTGCGGATTCGGCCATCTCCCAGTCCGTGGCCTTCGGGGGAAACAACGCCGTCCTGGTTTTTTCCAAGGGTTAGGGGCCGGCCGTGCTGAAGCGATTCCTTCCCCTCATATTTACCCTGGTCTTTTATCTGGGGTGCCTGGCTCTGGCCATGCGCCTGGATCTGGACAACCGGGTCACCACCATGCTCCCGGATTCGGACCCTGAGGTGGCGGATTTTGGCACCTTTCTCACCCAGGTCCCGGCCGCGGAGTTCCTCTATCTCCAGGTTTCCCTGCCGGATTCGGAATCCGGACCGGATCCGGACCTTCTGGCGAAGGCCGGGGATGCCCTTTACGCGGCCATCAAGCCCTCCCCCTATTTTACGGATATTCTGTACCAGTTCTCCCAAGAGGGGGTCATAGGCCTGCTGGATCTGGTCCATGACAAAAAGTTCAGTATCCTGTCCCCGGGAGACCTTGAACAGGCATGGGACCGGATCGACAGCACCGATACGGACCGGCTGGTCCTGGACATCAAACGCCGGCTGATCTCCCCCTCCGGCAGCTTTTCCGCCCGGACCCTGGCCGGGGATCCCTTTGGCCTGGACACCCTGGTCCTGAAAAAACTGGCCGTCTTCCAGGCAGAGATGCCCGGAATCAGCCCCGGGGAATCCCGGATATTGAGCCGGGACGGCAGACATCTGCTCATGGTGGCGTCCCCCTCATTTCCCGCCGTGGATACCGTCACCTCCGAAAAAATGATGACGGACCTGAACCGGATCCGCAGCGACCTGACCCGGCAGTTCCAGAATAAAATCACCATCGGTATTTCAGGGGTCCATCCGGCCACTCTGGACAATGCCGCCACCATCCAGTCGGACATCAAACGGACAATCCTGGTCATTACCGCCGGCATTCTTGTCATGGGGTTCCTCTTTTTTGGCAGGCTTTACCATGTGCTTCTCATCTTCGTCCCCACCCTGGTCAGCCTGGCCTTTGCCGGGGCTGTTGCCGCCCTTGCCGTGGGCAAAGTCTCCGGGATTGCCCTGGGATGCGGGGCGCTGCTGGTGGGAATTACCGTAGATTTCGGCATCCACATCCTTTTCCACGCCGACACCCTGGGGACGAACCGGGCCCGATCCGTCATCGAGGACCTCAGAAAACCGGTGCTCACAGGGGCGGCCACCACCATGGCCGCCTTCGGCTGCCTGCTCTTCTCCGACCTGCCCGGCCAGCGCCAGATGGGATGGATCTCCATTTTGGGCATTGCCGGTGCCGCTGGGTTTGCCCTGACCGTGCTCCGGCACCTCATCGTTGTCAGGCCATGGCAGCCGACCCGACCTAAGGTCTCCCTCATGGGGGCCTATGCCACCGTAACAGCCTTCAGGGAACGGCACCGCTCCTTGATGGTTGTACTGTGCATTCTCCTTGTTCTCGCCGGAGCCGCCGGCCTGAAACAATTTACCTTTGACGGAGACCTGGCCGCCCTGAACCACCTGAGCCCGGAGGCCCAGGCCGATATGGACCGCTTTCTTGCCGTCTGGGGACAGAGCCCGCGGACCCTCTTCATGGTCACGGCCCCCGATCTGGACCGGGCCCTTGGTGCCAACGATGCCCTGGCCCGGATTCTGGACGGCATGGAAAAAGAGGGAATAATAGCTAACACCGCCTCCCTGGCCCGAATTCTGCCATCCCGCACCTCGCAGACCCAGAGACGGGACAGGGCCCGAGCCCTGTTTACCCCGGAGAGGATCAGGGACCTCTCACATCGGCTGGAGGCGGCAGGTAAGCGCAACGGATTAGCCCCTGGCGCCTTTGCCCCGTTTATCCGGAACCTGGACACCCTGTCCCAAACACGGGACCTGCCGCCCCTTGTGCCGGAGGATTTCAAGTCCACGGTAATCTGGCCCCTGATCCAATCCAAGCTCATCATAAAGCCGGACCAGGTGATGATGCTCACCTCGGCCCGGGTGACGGACAAGGCCATGATCCCGGCCGTGGCAGCCGAGATCAAAAAACAACTGCCCGGCACCCTGGTCATTGACAAGCCCTGGTTCATCCAGAAGATCACCGCCCTTGTGGCTGGAGAGTTCAAATCCTTCATGATCTGGGCCGCCCTGGCCATGGTCGGGGTGCTGGCCCTGTTCCAGCGGCGGGCCAAGGTGGTGGCGGCCACCCTGATCCCCGTCTGCCTCAGTGCCGTGATTACGGCCGGCCTGCTGGGGCTGGCCGGGATTTCCGTCAATCTCATCAGCATCATCTTTATTATTTTTGTCTTCGGGGTGGGCGTGGACTATGCTATCTTCCTGGTCCACCATGAGATGACGGCAAAGAAGGATGAACGGGGGATCACTCCCTGTGCGGTCATCCTCTGCGCCATGACCACCATCGGGGCCTTTGCCAGCCTTTGCTTTGCCCAGCACAAGGCGCTGTTTTCCATCGGTGTGGCCGGGCTTACCGGCATGACCGTCAGCCTCGTGCTGGCCATGGTAATCATCCCACCGCTGGTCAAACACTGGATTCAACCCGGGAGAGGAAAGTTTTAATGTCTGAAATTGACACTATCATCGTGGGCTCCGGCATCAGCGGCATGGCTGCGGGCATCCTTCTGGCCAGGGCCGGAGAAAAGGTCCTGGTACTGGAGCAGCACCGGATTCCCGGGGGGCTTACCCACACCTTTGAGCGGGCCGGGACGGTGTTTCCCACCGGGGTTCACCGGCTGGGGTCCCTTGAACCCGGGCAGCCTCTCTGGCTCTATTTCAACTACCTGGGCCTGCTGGACCGCCTGGACCTGGTCCCCATGAACCAGGAAGGCTTTGAAACCTACTATTTTCCGGACACGATCTTTAAGGTTCCCAGGGGCCGGGAGGCCTACCAAAAGGCCCTCAGCGCCCGGTTTCCAGACCAGACCCGGGGAATCGCCCGGTATTTTTCAGACATGGCCCGGGCAGTGGCGGGTGCCAGACTCTACGATCCCGGGTGCCGGGAAGAAACAGGTTTGTCAGAATTCACCCTCAGCCTGGACGCGTACTTTGACGCCATCGGGCTTTCGGGAAAGGCCAGGGCGATCCTGGCCGCCAACAATCCCCTGTTCGGGCTGCCCAGCCATGAATGCCCTGTGTTCACCCATTTCATTATCACTGATTCCTATCTTCGGTCCAGCTTCAGGATCAATGAGGCGGCCACCCCCCTGGCCTGCGCCCTTACCGGAAGCTTTGAAGATGCCGGCGGGCGCATACGGACCGGAAAACGGGTCAGCGAATTTCTCATCCGTGACAGGGCGGTGCAGGGGGTCCGGCTGGCCGGCGGCGAAACCTTTATGGCCGGGCGGGTGATCTATTCGGGGCATCCGGCAATGCTTCCCTCTCTCTGTCCTCCCAAAACCTTCAGGCCGGTCTACGAAAAGCGCCTGGCATCGGTGGAAAACACCCCCGGACTATACGGGATCAGCCTGATTTGGGAAAAAAACAATTGCCCTGTGGCGGATAATGACGCATATATCTATGGCACCTGGGATGTAAATGCCCATTACACAGAAGACGCCGGGACAAATGGCCCCGGCATGATTTTTTTAAGCGCCCTGCCGGAGAAACCTGCCAAGGGATTGGCAGATACCGCCGAAGGGATGACCGATTCCAAACTGGCCGTCACTGCCCTGACGGCCCTTTCCCACAGGGATCAGGAACAGCTCAACCGGGCCTACGGGGCCCGGGGGAAAAAGCAGTATTTAAAGATGAAAGACGACCTTACCCGCAAAACCATGGAAGGGCTGGACCGGATATTTCCCGGCACCCGGGAAAACGCCCGGGTGGTGGCAGCCTATTCGCCGGCCACCTTTGAACGCTACACTCTGACCCCGGAAGGCACGGCCTACGGCATCCGTAAAACCGCCCAGGCCTTTCTCCAGGGGATGTTCAGCCCGGCCACCCGGGTGAGAGGACTGTTTTTAACCGGCCAGAGCATCGGATTCTGCGGCATCCACGGCGGCATCTCGGCCAGCGTCAATCTGTGCAAGGAACTGATCCCTGGCATCGATCTCATGGAAGATATCCGGACTAAAGGCAGGGCCGTCCAATGAACCGGGTGGTGATTACAGGACAAGGGATCATCTCCCCCATAGGCAATTCAGCGGATGAGGCCTGGCAGACCCTGACCCAAGGGAAAACCGGCATCTGCTCTATGCCTGAATGGGAACAGGTTCAGGACCTGCACGCAGGCCTTGCCGGGGTCTGCCGGGACTACGACCCCAAGCGGATCAAACGCCGGGACCGGCGCACCATGGGACGGATGAGCATCATGGCAGCCCTGTCCGCCCTCGACGCCATAGACCAGTCCGGGATCCAAGAAGACACTCTCATCTCCGGCCGGGCCGGCGTGGCCATGGGATCCACCACCGGCTCCGGGGAAGTCATCCAGGCCATGTTCGACGATTTTTCAGACATCGGCGGCATCTCCCGGCTGGAGGGCACGGCGTTCATGAAGATCATGAACCACTCCGTGGCCGCCAACCTGGCCGCCATGCTGGGCATCCGGGGCCGGGTCATCTCCCCCTGTGCCGCTTGCGCCACCTCCACCCAGGCCATCGGCATGGGCTGGGAGGCCATCCGCAACGGGGCCCAGGACATCATGATCTGCGGCGGGGCGGACGAGCTTCATCCCTCCACGGCCGGGGTGTTTGACGTCCTTCACGCCGCCTCCCGGCAGCAGGATCCAGACCTCAGTCCCAGGCCCTTTGACCGGGACCGGGACGGTCTTGTGGTCGGAGAGGGGGCCGGCACCCTGATCCTGGAGGACCTGGACCATGCCCTGGCACGCCATGCCCCCATCCTCGGAGAAATAATCGGATTTGCCACCGGCTGCGACGGGGCCCACATGACCAGTCCCCAGGACAGGGGCATGGCCGAGTGCATGGCAGGGGCACTGGCGGTGGCCGGAATCGCCGTCACCGATATCGACTATATCAACGCCCATGCCACCGGCACCCTGATGGGGGATGCAGCCGAAGCCAGAGCCATTGCTTCTTTAGGGGATCACACCATCCCGGTGAGCGCCACCAAAGGCTACACCGGCCATACCCTGGCCGCGTCCGGGGTGATGGAAACCATCTTCAGCCTTTTAATGATGGACAAAAGCCTGATCATCCCCACCCGGAACCTGGCCTGTGTGGATGAGGCCTGCAGCGGAATTGTGCATGTGCAGGCGCCCCTTAAAAAGAAAATAGAAACGGTGATGACCAGCAACTTCGCCTTTGGCGGCATCAACGCCACCCTGATTTTAAAAAAGCATCAATAATAAGGAGGTTTCCCATGACACCCAACTCCCAGGAAGCAGCCCTGGTTACCGGCGCCGGCCGGGGAATCGGACGGGCCATTGCCGTCGGCCTTGCCGAGACAGGCCGGTTTGTCTATATCAACTTTCGATCCAACATGGAAGAGGCCGAAAAGACCCTGAAGCTGGTCCGGGACGCCGGATCCGACGGGACCCTGCTCCCCTTTGACGTGGCGGACGAGGCCGCAGCCCATGCCGCCCTGGACAAAATATTTGAAGAACGGGGGTTCCTGGATATCCTGGTGAACAACGCCGGCATCCGGGAGGACATGCTCATGGTCTGGATGAAGGCGGAGAACTGGGACCGGGTCATGACCACCAACCTCAAAGGATTTTTCAACCTCACCAAACCTGTGGTCAAGAAGATGCTCTCCAAGCGCCGGGGACGGATCGTGAACATCACCTCCACCTCCGGGCAGATGGGACAGGCCGGGCAGGTCAACTACTCC
Source organism: uncultured Desulfobacter sp. (assembly GCA_963677255.2). Taxonomy (GTDB): domain Bacteria; phylum Desulfobacterota; class Desulfobacteria; order Desulfobacterales; family Desulfobacteraceae; genus Desulfobacter. The sequence goes on from CAXXER010000001.1 coordinate 510,397, forward strand.
GCCTCCAAGGCCGGACTCATCGGAGCCACCATGGCCCTGGCCCGGGAGATCGCCAAGCGAAACATCACCGTGAACGCCGTGGCTCCCGGGTTTATCGAAACCGACATGGTGGAGGGGCTTCCCCTGGAACAGATCGCCCAGACCGTGCCCGCCGGACGCCTGGGCAAACCCGAGGATGTGGCGGCGGCCGTTACCTTTTTGTGCTCCCCTGGGGCCGGATACATCACCGGCCAGGTCCTGGGCGTCAACGGCGGCATCTGCTAGGAGTAACTTTGACAGCACCCAAGTTAAACGCCGCCGCCATCACCGGCATGGGCATCGTCTCCTGTCTCGGCACCGACCTTGACACCGTTGCCCAGTCCCTGGAGCAGGGCAAGTCCGGCATCATCCTTGATCCTGAACGGGAAGCCCTGGGATTCAGATCCCCCCTGACCGCCAGACTGCCGGAAATCTCCCCCAAAGCCGAAGGGCTGAGCCGCAAGCTTCTGAGAACCATGTGCGAACCCGCCCTCTACGCCACGGTGGCGGCCAGAAAGGCCGTGTCGGACTCAGGGCTCACCGAAGACGAGATTCGCAGCCCCAGGTGCGGGGTGATCTTCGGCAATGATTCCACCATCCGGGCCGGTGTGGAGTCCATTGACCTGGCCCGGGAGCACAGCGAGACCCATTACATCGGTTCCGGGTATATCTTCAGGGCCATGAACTCCACCATCACCATGAACCTGGCCGGGCTGTTCGGCACCCGGGGGGCCAACTGGACCGTGAGCGCCGCCTGCGCCAGCGGGGCCCATGTCCTGGGCCAGGCCCTGATACTGATCCGCAGCGGGCTCCAGGACATCGTCATCGCAGGGGGCGCCCAGGAAACCCACTGGACCGCCATGGCAAGCTTTGACGCCCTCAAGGCCTTTTCCGTGCGAACGGATGAGCCCGAAAAGGCCTCCAGGCCCTTTGACGCCGCCCGGGACGGGCTGGTGCCCGGCGGCGGGGGGGCCGGACTCATCATCGAATCCCTTGACCATGCCCGGAAAAGGGGGGCAAAGATCTACGGCATCATTGAAGGATACGGCTTCTCCTCGGGCATCGGTCGGACCCTGTCTGAACCCGGACAGGAGGGATCTGAATCCGCCATGGCCATGGCCCTGGACGATGCCGGGCTGGCCCCGGAACGCATCGACTATATCAATGCCCACGCCACATCGACCGTTGCCGGGGACCTGGCCGAGGCACGGGCCATCCACAGTCTGTTCGGTGAAGACACACCGGTCTCCTCCACCAAGTCCATGACCGGCCATGAGTGCTGGATGTCCGGGGCCAGCGAGGTCATCTACACGGCGCTCATGGCAAAGCACGGGTTCATCGCCCCCAATATCAACTTTGAGACACAGGATCCGGACTGCCCGCCGATCAACCTGATCGCAGCCCCCCGGAAAGCCCGTATCAAACGCGCCCTGTCCAACTCCTTTGGATTCGGGGGGACCAACGCCTCCCTTGTCCTGAACTTTGAAGAGGCCGGATAATGTCTGCACTGTACGCCTATTACACCCAGCGCCTTCAGGACCGGAAAACCGGCCTTCTCTTTCTGGGGGCTATGAACCTCTTTCTCTACGCCGCCCTTTTTCTGTGGACCCTTGTGGGCCTGGTCCTGTTTCCCGTGACCTTTTGCTGCCTGCGCCTTGCCGGCCGGTCTACCCCGTGGATCACCCGGTGGTGCATCTGGGCCTACGGCCGGGTATGGCAGGCCTTCACCCGGTTCTTTGTCATCTTTGAACCCGCCCAATTCCAGCCCCACCAGTTTAAAACCCCCGGCATCATCGTGGTGAACCACCGGTCCTATTTCGACACCTATTGCATGAATATGCTGCCGGTCTCCGACGTCTGTTTCGCCGTCCGGGCCTGGCCTTTTAAAATCCCGGTCTACCGGTACTTCATGGAATGGGCCGCCTACATGAACATCGAAAAATTCTCCTGGGAGCAATGCCTTACGCGCTCCCGCAACACCCTGGCCCGGGGCGGGTTTGTCCTCTTCTTTCCCGAGGGGCACCGGAGCCGGACGGGCCGGATGACCCGGTTTTATTCCGGGGCATTTAAAATGGCCCGGGAGACCTCTACCCCCATTATCCCGGTATGCATCACCGGCACCCAGGATCTGCTCCCCCCCGGTCGCCACTACATGGCCCCGGCCCGGATCAAAATGCGGGTGCTGGACCCTGTATTCCCGGAAGGCTTTGAAGGAGAAATGGGACACCAGGCCATGAAAAAAACCGTTAAGGAGATCATGGCCAGGGAACTGGCCGCCATGGATGCTGAAGACGGATTTTGTCCCGACGGGGAGGACATTCCATGAGAAAACCCTACTTCAAGGCTTTTCCCGATGCCCCCCCGCCCCTGAGGGGGACGGTGACCCGGTCCATCCGCTTCCAGGAGGTGGACATGCTGACCATCGCCTGGCACGGCCACTATACCAGTTATTTCGAGGATGCCCGGGTGGCCCTGGGGGAGCGGTACAACATCGGATACATGGACTTTTACAACAACGGGATCCTGGCGCCGATCAAAACCGCCCATGTGGATTTCATCCGCCCCCTGAAGTTCAGGGACAAGATCACCGTCGAGGGGATCTTCCACTACACCGAGGCGGCCCGGCTCAACAGCGAGTACATCATCCGGGACCCCGAAGGCCGGGTGGCCGCCACCGGCTACATTGTCCAGATGATGCTGGACACGGACTATGAACTGTTTTTAACCCAGCCCGAATTCCTCCGGGAGTTCTGCCAGCGGTGGAAGGCCGGGAAATTGTCATGAACCGGGTGGTTGTTACAGAGGCCCGGGTGATCACCGCCCTGGGCCACGGGCTTGCAGCCCTGTACCGGGGGCTCATGGCCGGGACGGACGGCTTCTCCCGGGTGGACCGATTTGATACCGCGGCCTATGCCAGTTCCATTGCAGGCCTCGTGCCTGGAATCGGGGGGCCGGATCCGGCCGCAGGTTACTCCGCCATCATGACCCTGGCGGCACAGCTCCTGGAAAATCTGCCCGCACTGGACAAAGACACCCTGCTCATCACCGCCTCCACAAAGGCGGGGATCGACCTCATTCACACCTGTGCCCCGCCGGGCGGCCCCAAGGAAAAAACCGGGATCCCCGTATCCGATTTTCCCGGCCGCATCGCCACCATGCTGGGGCTTTCCCGTCCCGGATTCAACATTAACGCCGCCTGCGCCTCATCCTCCGTTGCCCTGGCCAAGGCGGCGGACCTCATCTCCCGGGGCCGGGAACATACCGTTGCCGTCCTCGGCGCAGACCTGGTCTCCGAATTTGTCTTCTCCGGATTCTCGGCCATCGGCGCCATGGCGCCGGAGCCAGCCAGGCCCTTTGACCGGGACCGCCGGGGCCTGACCCTGGGCGAAGGCGCGGCCCTGGTGGTCCTGGCGGACCGGGAGCTGTGCCGCCGGGAAAACCGCCCGATCCTGGCCGAACTCATCGGCTGGGGCATCGCAGGGGATGCCACCCATCTCACCGCACCGGACCGGAAGGCGTCGGGGCTGAAATCCGCCATCGGCCAGGCCTGCACCAAGGCAGGCATCCGCCCCGCCGACATTCGGGCCTTTAACACCCACGGCACCGGTACCCGCTATAACGACGCCATGGAAGTCACCGCCATCCGGGATCTCTTTGATATTGACACCCTCCGGGCCAGCTCCATCAAGGGCAGCACGGGACACACCCTGGGAGCTTCCGGAGCCATTGAGGCGGCCCTCTGCGTCAAACTCCTGGAGCAAAAGGTCCTCCCCGGCACCCGGGGCCTTGGCCAACCGGATGACGGGGTGACCCCTATCTTCAGCCCGGAGCCCGCCCCCTTTGATCCGGGCCCGGTCCTGACCACCAACTCCGGCTTCGGCGGCATCAATGCCGCCCTGGTATTTGGGGAGGCCATATGACCGACAGAGCTGTTATCATCGGAATGGGCTGGGTGACCCCAGCCTCCATGGGATATCCCGGCAATGTTCTCAGGCGCGACGGTTCCGGGCGGCGTCCCGACCTCTCGGGCAAAACCGTACTCACAGAGCCCTGGAAGAGCTTCGGTCGGATGGATGATTTCTCAAAGACGGGGTTTTCCGCCATCGCCTTTGCCATGGCCCATGCCGGTATGCCTCCGGCAGCAGGCAGTTCCGGCTCCCAGGGGGGACGGCGCCCCGTTCCCCTGATCGCCGAATCTTTCACGGGTTGCCTGGAAACGGATCTTGCCTACCAGGCCACCCTCCGTCGCCACGGCACGGTCATGCCCAGTCCGGCCCTGTTTGCCTATACCCTCCCCTCCAGTTTCCTGGGGGAGGCGGCCATTTATTTCGGCCTCACCGGTGAAGCTTATATGATTGATACCGCCGCCCGTCCGGGCCTGACGGCCCTGGCCCTTGCCATGGACAGCCTGAAAAATTGCGATACAGCGATCTGCGGGGTCTGCAACTCCGATATGAAAACTCTTCCCGGCAATGAGGCTCTATGTGACCCGGCAACGCCAGCCGGCCTGGCCACGCCAAATGGCCTGTTCCTCGTCCTGGCCCGGGACACCGACCGGCCGAATTCAGACATCCGCACCACCATACTAAGAAAACATCCGGATCAATTTTCAACCGGAGACGGAAAAATCACCGCCCTCACCGATCTTGTCCAAAAGGAAAACTTATGAAGATACAATTGGTATACCCCTCCTGGCCCAAACTTGAGAAGCAGACCGAATTCCACCTCCCCCCCCACGGCCCCGTGGTCTTTGCCGCCACCCTGCCTGATGATGTGGAGGTTGATTTTATCGATGAAAACGTCCAGGCATTCAACGCGGATCTTGAGGCCGACCTGATCTGCATCTCCGTGATGCTCACCTGCCAGCTTCCCCGGGCCTTTGAAATCGCTGACCTCTACCGGGAACAGGGGCGGACGGTCCTGTTTGGCGGCATTGCCGTGATGCTCCATGCCGAAGAGGTGAAAACCCATGCCGACAGCGTCTTTTTAGGCGAGGCCGAGGGTCGGATGGAGCAGGTAATCCGGGATTTCAAGACTGGACAGCTTAAACCGGTTTACGATTACATGAACAATTTTCCCGACATCCATGCCATCGGAACGGCCCGGAGGGAGATCCTGGACCGGGACTGCTACAACTACAGGGGTATCCAGATGCTGGACCTGGTCCATGCCTCACGGGGATGCCGCTTCAACTGCTTCCCTTGCTGCAACGGCTATCTCGGGGGGCGAAAGTTCAGGCCCAGACCCATCAAAAACGTCATTGAGGAGATGGAGGCCATTCCCAACAACCGCCTCTTTGTAGTAGACAACTCCCTGGCCCAGGACAAGGAGTGGCTCATCGAGCTGTTCACTGCCATGAAGCCGCTGAAAAAAAAATGGGTCTCCCATCCCATCCTGGACGATGAAGAGGTCATCCGGCTGGCAGCGGAAGCCGGGTGCTGGTATGTCTACCAGGCAGTGTTCGACACCTCCGAGGTCATCAAAAACAGAATCCAGCGCCTCCACGATAACGGCATCGGCGTGGAGGGTACCATCCTTTTGGGAACGGACGATCATGACGAGGCCTACATCCGGAATCTTGTGGAATTTCTTACCAAAATCAAGCTGGACATGGCTGAATTCACCATCCTCACCCCCTTTCCCAAATCCCCCATCCGGACAAAATTCAAGAAACAGGACCGGATCCTGAGCTCCGACTGGATCAAATACACCTGCGACAACGCCGTATTCCAACCCAAACAGATGAGCCCCGAAAAACTGGAGGAACTGTACAACTGGGCCTGGGATACCTTTTATGCCGACGGGGGCTATCAGACCAAAATGGGCGAACTTTTCTTCAAGGTCATCAAAAAGGAGATGATGGACGGCACTTACCGGCGGTACAGCCCCAGGCAGAAACGCTTTTTGAAAAGGGAAACCGCCTGATATGGCCAAGGTACTGCTGATCTCCGCCAACACCAACAAGGAGCCCATCGCCGTCTATCCCCTGGGCATGGCCCTGATAGCCACGGCCCTCAGAGCCCGGGGCCATGAAATCCGGCAGGTCGACCTGCTCTGCCATGGGAAGGATGCGCTGGAATCCGTGGATCTCAACGAATTCTGGCCGGATATTGTGGGCATTTCAGTACGGAATATTGACAACGTGGACTCTCTGTCCACAAAGAACAACTGGTACCTGTCCTCTGTCAGAGCCATAGTGGAAACCGTCCGGCAAAGATACCCCGTCCCCATTATTCTGGGGGGCCCTGCCGTTTCCATCATGCCCCGGGCCATTCTGGACTACTGCCGGGCCGACCACTGCGTTGTGGGGGAAGGAGAGACGGCCTTCAACGAACTGATTGATAAGATTCTTAAATCAGAGGAAGCACCAAGGATATTCGGCCCCCTTTCCCCCAGGCTCCAGCCCCCAGAATTTGTCAGCCCGGGCTACGAAAAGGACCTGGTGGACTTTTACCTGGATGAAAGCGGTATGCTCAACTACCAGACCAAAAGGGGCTGCCCCTTTGGGTGCAACTACTGCTCCTACCCGGTAATCGAAGGCAGGAAGTTCAGGTGCCAGGACCCAGGCCTTGTGGTGGAAAACCTCAGGCGCCTGAAAAAAGAGTTTGGCGTCACCAGCTTTTTTTTTACGGATTCCGTTTTCAACGATCCCTCAGGCCGGTTTCTGGAGGTGGCCGAGGCCATGGTCCGGGCGAACCTCGGTCTGAAATGGGCCGCCTATTTCAGGCCGGACCCCATCTCCGGCGACAACCTTGCCCTGCTTAAAGAATCCGGGCTCTATGCCATGGAGGTGGGATCGGATGCGGCCTGCGACGCGACCCTTTCCGGCATCGGCAAAACATTTGACTTTAATCAGATCCGAGAGTTTAACGAGGCCTGCTTGAAAGCCCAAATCCCCTGCGCCCATTTCTTCATGTTCGGCGGACCTGCCGAAACCCGAGACACCGTCCGCGAAGGATTAGCCAATATTGAATCCCTCAGGCACACCGTAGTCTCTGCTTTCTCGGGAATCCGGATCCTTCCGGATACGGGTCTTTCGAGCATTGCCCGGGACCAGGGGGTGATCTCCCGTGGCGATGATCTGATGACGCCCCGGTATTACATCGCACCAGGCCTGGACAAGCAGGAGATGGACCTGGCCATAGAGACCTCATTTTACCGGAGAAAAGACAGGATCTTCCCGCCCGAACAGGGGATGATCCGAATGAAGGCCCTCAAGGCATTCGGCTTCAAGGGACTGCTCTGGGATATGATTCTTCAGGCCGCCCCCCTGAACGGCCGTACCCGAAAGAGACGCATCCATGGAACGATCTGAACATATCCTACTGATACATCCCCTGGGCTATGCCCCGGACAAGGCGGCAAACGACATTTCACGCAAGGCCAATATCATGCCCCCACTGGGACTGGCCAGCATCGCCGCCGTCCTGGACCGGGAAAAAATCCCCAATGAGATTCTGGACTGCCACTGCCATCCGGACGCCCTGTCCTCCATCCTCACCTACGTAAAGGAAAAGGCCCCCGGATACATCGGCTTTTCCTGCACCACTTCAAGTTTTCTGGACGGCATCTGCATTGCCCAGCGGGTTAAAAAAGAATTCCCGGAGACCGGAGTCGTTTTCGGCGGCCCCCATGCCTCCGCCCTGAGAGAATCCCTCATGACATCCTATCCGGTGATCGACTACCTGGTGGTGGGGGAAGGGGAAGCCGCGCTCACGGACCTGATCAGGTCGGCTCCGAGGGATATCCCCGAAATCCCCGGGCTGGTATACCGCGACGACCGGGACGAAATCCGGTTTACCGGATTCCGGAAAAAACTGCTGGATCTGGACAGCCTTCCCTTTCCGGCCTACCGAAAACTGGCCGGCTATCCCAGGGCCTATAAACTGCCCATTTTCAACTACCCTGCCACCCCCAATGCCAGCTGCATCTCCTCCCGGGGATGCCCCTATGCCTGCTCCTACTGCGACCGGTCGGTATTCCGGCGCACCTTCAGGTTCAACAGTGCCGACTATCTCTTTGAGCATATGGCCTTTCTCCGGCGGGAGTTCGGCATCCGCCACATCAATTTCTACGATGACCAATTTACCTTCCATCGCCAGAGGGTGGTGGACTTTTGCCGAATGATGGTCCGAAGAAAGATGAAGATGACCTTTAACTGCGCCGCCCGGGCCGAGCACCTGGACGGGGATCTTCTCAGACAGATGAAGGCCGCCGGATGCTGGATGATCAGCCTCGGGGTGGAGACCGGCGACCCGGACCTTTTGGCCCGGCACCGGCAGAACCCTGATCTTTCCATGCTCAGGGAGAAGATTATCCTGATCAAAAAGGCGGGCATCCGCGTCAAGGCGCTGCTGATGATGGGACTGCCCGGCGAAACCCGGCAGAGCATACAAAAAAGCAAAGAGTATGTGTTCTCCCTTCCCATTGACGACTTCAACCTGGCAAAATTCACCCCGTTTCCAGGCTCCCCCGTTTACGACGATATCAAGACCTCGGGGTCCCTGCTGGGCACCTTTGATGAAAACTGGGAAAAAATGGACTGCATGGATTTTGCCTTTGTCCCGCGCCAGATGACCAAAGAGGAACTGGACAAACGCTTTGTGGATTTCTACAAGAGCCACTTCACCCGCCCCCGGGTCCTGGCCGGCTACCTGACCATGGCCTGGAAATCCCCGGATTCCTGGAAGAGACTGCTGGCAGACCTGCCGGACTTTATCTCCTTTGCCGGCAGTAATAAGAGGATGTAGCCGGGGCAAATGCAGAGGGCGCTTCCTGAGGCCTTTACCAACTTGTTTCCAAAACCTTCCGGCCCCGGGCAAGATCGGCTTCCATCTCAGCCCCGGGCACCAGCCCCCCTCCTGTGGCCCAGACCACATGGGTGCCATAATCCATATGGTGTTCCAGCCGCTGTTTTCGCAGATACGCCTTTCCCTCCGGGGTTGAAAGGAGACGAAAGGGGCCGGGCATCCCGGCAAGAGCTGAGGGTTCAAGATAAAGATTTTCTTTTTCCGCCGTCAGGGCCAGTAATTGGTAAAGGGTGTCATCCTGTACGGTGAAACATCCGGAAATGACCCGGGACAGGGTCCTGCCCACAAATCCAGAGGGCCGGGCCACAGCAAGGCCGTCAGCATCGGTGGCATTGTCCAGACCAATATCCCGGACGCTGACGGCTTCATGACGGTCCGTCATCATTCCCAAAAGCATGCAGGGGAGGCCACGGGCTCGGAGAAAAAGCAATGCACATGATCCCCGAACACCTGCTTGAGGCCAAGTGTAATACCGCCGGGGCCCCCGCCCACCCCGCAGGGCAGATAGACAAATAGCGGATGGGCGGCATCCACCCGGATGCCGGCCTCTTCCAGCTGACCTTTGAGGCGGTTTCCGGCCGTGGCGTATCCCAGGAAAAGATCACGGGAATTTTCATCGTCAATAAAATACATTAACGGATCCTGTGCAGCCTGGGCCCGTCCCTCTGCCACGGCCCGGGAGTAATCCGATTTCGCCTCCACCACAGTGACTCCTTTTTCCCTGAGCAGATCTTTTTTCCACTTTCTTGCATCGGCGGACATGTGTACAACCACCCGAAAGCCCAGAGCCGCACCGGTGATGCCGATGCTCAGGCCCAGGTTGCCGGTGGAACCCACCGCAATGGCGTACCGGGAGAAAAAGTCCCGGAACCGGGCCTTGTGAAAACAGCGGTAATCCGCCCCGCCAGAGACCAGACCTTCGGCTAGCGCCAGGTCTTCGGCATGCTTGAGCACCTCGTATATGCCGCCACGGGCCTTAACCGATCCCGACACCGGCAGATGGCTGTCCAGCTTGAGCATAAACCGGCCCGGAAGGCGTGTGTCCTCTAACTGACACAGGGCCGCCGTCAATGCAGGTACAGGTTTTAAGGGGGATTCAATCTTTCCTGCGGCCGCTGCCGTTTCGGGAAAGGCCAGGGCAAGAAACGGGGCCCATCTGTCCAGGCGAAGCGCAGCTTCGATGGTATGGTTTTTCGTCAGGGCAATGGCTTTTTGCGCCTCCTGAAAAGACGTCATCCGGCAATTGCTCCAGAAAACGGGCCTGCGGCCTTCCATCTCACGGATCAGGGGAAATTCAGCTGCGAGATCATCTCTAAGTGATGGCAATTCTTCATTCATGGTCATGCCGTTGGCAGGGTCATGGCTTTAATATAATCCGGGAGCAGATCAAACACCTGCCTCAGGCGTCTGGATGCTCCGGTCGGCATCCACCTGGAAAAGGTCATTCCGGGTCCTGAGGTCAAAGGGATCGGGCTGACTGCCAAGCGGTTCTCCCCTGGCATCGGTAAAGGGAATGACAATGGGCCCCGTCTCCTCCAGGACATAGGCCAGCTGCCCGGTTTTCAGATAGACGATGCTGCCGGAAGGATACAGGCCGATGCTGCCCACAAAGGCATGGAGAAGGAACTGGAGCATGGCGTCCTTTTTCACATAGGTACGAAACAGTTCCGTGGCCGCTGCAGGCTGGTTCCGGGCGTCCCGGTAGCTGGTCCGGGAGATCATGGCGTCGTATATATCCACAAGCTTGCAGATTTTAACGTACAAAGGAATTTCAGCCGCCGGACGGTTCCTGGGATACCCCCCGCCCTCCCCCTCAAATATGGGACAGTGGTGGAGGCAGACCATATTGGAGAGGACCGGATGGTCAAGATGGTTGGCCTCAAGAATCCTTGCACCGAACTCGTAGGAGTGGCGGCGGACAATGGAAAATTCCTCTCGGGTCAGGGCCGACGCCTTTTTCAGAAGGATTTCGGGCACCAGGGCCTTGCCGATGTCAAAGAGAAAAAGGCCTAAGGAAATATCATCCAGATCGCGGGGCAGGTAATAGGAAAAACTGCCGGGCAGGCCGTCCGGGGAGGGCGGATTCCACAGCGCCGTTTCAACGGCAGTGGAAAACCCGGCATTGAACCGGTGGGCCACGACTGTACCCATGGAGCAGACGTTGATGGCGTGCCGGTAAAGGTAATCGTCAAAGGAAAAAAGATCTCTTGCAAGATACGCTGCCGGGTGGCCGGCGGCAAGGGAAAAGGACACCATATCCCCGACCTGGGTCCTTACGGCACCCACATCGAACTGCCCCTTTTCCTCCCGAATCTGGTCCAGGGCGGTTTTCAGGCAGTCCCGGGCCCGGGAAACCATCTGGGCCGCCTCCTGACGGGTTTCTCGGATTTCCTTCAGGCGGGTTTCAACATCGAAAGTCCGGGAAGAATTGGCAGGCGTATCAGCGGCCGCCGGATCCAGCGCCAGGGTTTCGGCAGGGCTGTCAAGGGTGCGGCCGGACCGGTCAAAGAGACCGCCGCCCTGGGCCAGGGGAATCCGTCGCACCCCGCTTCTGCTGATGATCTCCAGGGTCCGGACCTGATCCACCAGCACATCCCCTGCCAGCAGCAGGGTGCCGGTGCGGTCATAGACATCCACACCTGTTTTTACCGACCCTCCCTCACGGACAACGGCGATGAGCCGGTCTATGGGGAGAACCGTTTTGATCATGCTATCCCCTGTTTGACTTCACTGACAGCTCTTGTGATGGATAAAAACTCCTCAAGCCCAAGGGTCTCGGCCCGGCGGACCGGGTCAATGCCGGCCCGGACCAGGGCCTGTTCGGTTTCGTTCTTTTTCAGCCCCAGCTCCCCGCCGGCCATGGAATTTCTCAGAGTTTTCCTGCGTTTGGAAAAGGCGGCCTTGATGACTTCAAAAAGCAGATCCTCCATAGCCTCGGAAAGACCCTGGTCATGAAGGAAGGTAAATTTCAAGACTGTGGAGTCCACGTCGGGCCGCGGGAAAAAAGAGGCCGGCCCGATATCGGCCACATGGCTGATGCGGGCGGCATACTGGACCACGGCGGACAGCCTGGAATAATCCCGTCCTCCGGGAGTGGCTAAAAGACGCTGGGCCAGCTCCTTTTGGAACATGAGATATGCCGTATCAATGACATCCCTTGTTTTTACCAGTTGAAACAGGATCTGGGAGGAAATATTATAGGGGAGGTTTCCCATGACGGAAAGTGTTTCTCCGCCGGCAATCTGCCGGATATCGGTTTTAAGAATATTACTGTTTACGATGGTTACATTGTCGATACCGGCCAGGGTTAGTTCCGATTCCAGCAACGGAATCATGCGCCGGTCCTTTTCCACAGCCGTGACCTTCCGGGCCTTTTTTGCCAGGGGAACGGTCAGGGCCCCAAGCCCGGGCCCCACTTCCATAACGGCGGTATCGGCAGTGATATCGGTGCGGTCCACGATCATCTGGGCCGTGGCCGGGCTGGACAAAAAATTCTGTCCCATTTCCTTGCCCGCATAAAGGTTGGCCTGCTTTAACAATTCCCCTGGATGTGTCATGCTTCGATTCCGATCTTTATGATATTTTCAACCCGGCATTGTCCTGCCGGAAGCGTGTATGCTTTTTCGGTGGGTAATATACCACAGCCGGCAGCGTTGGTGCAAAGCCTTTGACAGGCGAGGATCCCCCCGCAGGGATTGTCTACTTTACTCCTCGATAAAAAGTTACTACTTGACTTTCTAGGTATTCGGAAGTAATTTTTATATAGTTTTCCATAGTGATATCAGTATTAAAAACCTCTGAAAACCTGGCAGATTGTCCTGCCGGCATGTCCTCTTTTTCTTTTCCACCTGACAGGCCGCAGGAAAATATCTGGCAATCTTTGTTAAGGAGACAAGTTATCATGGAACCAAACGAGTTAGGTACCAATTGGGAAGGCTTTATCAAAATGCTCCTTCACCGGCTGGACATTCCCTCCAAAGAGGATATCGCCGCCCTCCACGGAAGACTTGACAAACTAGAGCAACTGATCTATCAGAAGCAGCCTTTGGGCAAAAAAAACGGCAACCCGAAACCCGTTAAGAAAAAAAGTGCCTCCGCCATTGTCCTGGAAGTGATCGCAAACCACCCCGACGGAACCAATTTTAAAACCATCAAAGCGGCCACAGGATATGATGATAAGAAGTTGAGGAATATCATCTTCCGTCTGGACAAAATCAAAAAAATCGAACGGGTCAGCCGGGGCATTTACAAAACCATTTAATCAGGATAAGTGACCATGGACTATACGGCATTCAAACCGGGCCAAGCCATCAAAGGCTACCGGATAAGACAGGTTTCCCCCCTTCCCAGCATCGACGCCTGCCTCATTGAGCTGGAACACGACACAACAAAGGCCCGCCATATCCACATCGCAAACAAGGATAAGGAAAACACCTTTGGCGTTTTTTTCAGGACGGTTCCCGAAGATTCCACTGGGGTGGCCCACATCCTGGAGCATACCGTGCTGTGCGGATCAAAAAAATTCAAGGTCCGGGACCCCTTTTTCTCCATGATCAAGCGCAGCCTGTCCACCTTTATGAATGCCTTTACCGCCTCGGACTGGACCATGTATCCTTTTTCTACCCAGAATGAAAAAGATTACTACAACCTGATGGACGTCTACCTGGACGCGGCCTTTTTCCCGGACATTGATGAGTTAAGTTTCAAGCAGGAGGGGCACCGCCTGGAATTTGAAACCGGCGATGACGGCAAGACAAGTCTCACCTACAAGGGCGTTGTCTACAATGAGATGAAAGGCGCCATGTCCTCCCCGTCCCAGGTCCTGTCCCGGGCCCTGCTCCAGGGATTGTATCCGGACACCACTTACAGCAACAACTCAGGCGGTGAGCCCTCAGACATCCCCAAGCTCACCCATGAGCAGCTCAAAGCCTTCCATGCCCAGTACTACCACCCCTCCAACGCCTTTTTCTACACCTACGGCAACCTGCCGCTGGAACAGACCCTCGGGGTCATAGAGGACAAGGTCTTATCCGGCTTTGATTTTCTTGAAATGGATACACGGGTGCCATCCCAGCCCAGGTGGGACAGCGCAAGAACCATGGTTCAGCCCTATGCCTATGCCGATCCCGAGGATATGGCCGGCAAGTACCAGGCCTGTGTGGCCTGGCTGACCTCGGATATCCGGGAGACCTTTGACACCCTGGTGCTCACTGTTTTAGAACAGGTGCTGCTGGGCAACTCCGCCTCGCCCCTTCGCAAGGCCCTGATTGATGCCAACCTGGGATCAGCCCTGTCCGATGCCACAGGCTTTGACGGGGACAACCGGGACACCATGTTTGTCTGCGGCCTCAAGGATATCAAAAAGGAAAGTGTTTCCAAGGTGGAGGAGATCATCTTTTCCACATTGAAAGAACTGTCTGAAAAGGGCATTGACAAAAGCCTTATCGAGTCGGCCATCCACCAGATCGAATTTTACAGAAAAGAGATCACCAACACCCCCTATCCCTTTGGCATCAAGCTGCTGCTCTCCTTTGCCGGCACCGTTATCCACGGCGGAGATCCGGCCGACTGCATCAATATTGACAAGGATCTTGAAGCCCTTCAGGACAAGGTGGCAAAAGGCCCCTTTCTGGAAGAACAGATCAAACGCTTTTTCCTGGACAATCCCCACTGCCTGCGCTTTACCCTTGAGCCGGACCCCGATCTTGAAGCGGCCAAGCTCAAAGAAATCCGGGAAGAGCTGAAAAACATCGAATCGGCCTTAAGTCCTGAAGAAATTGAAAAAATAAACGCCGATGCCAGGGCCCTTGAGGCCCTTCAGGAAGCAGAAGAAGATCTTTCCGTCCTGCCGACTTTGGAACTTTCAGATGTCCCGCCCAAAATCGAGATCATCCATCCGGACACGGTGGCCGGAACCTCCATTGCCGCCTGCTATGACAAGGCCACCTCGGGCATTCTCTACTTTACCTGCCCCGTGGGCGGGGGCAATATTCCGCCCGAACTCTTTTCCCTTGCGCCTTTTTTCTGCAAAGCCTTTACCAATGCGGGAACCGCCAAAAGCTCCTATGAAAAAATGGCCGGGCTCATGGACCTTTACACCGGCGGCATCACCATGTCGCCCTTTTCAGGTTCCTACTTCTCCCACGAGGGGGATTCCCACTCCTTTTTCGCCCTGCAGGGAAAGGCCCTGGAACGCAATATCGACCCGTTGTTCGATCTCATCGACGAGTTTGTCAACGACTTCAAATTTTGTGACCATGAGCGGCTCAAAAGTCTTTTGCTCCAATACCAGGCCGCTCTGGAATCCTCCATCGTCTCTACGGGCCACAGATACGCCATCTCCCTGTCCGCCCGCCACCTGTCCCGTGCCTCTTACATCAATGAGCTGTGGCACGGCATTGCCCAGTTCCAGAAAATCAAAGTCCTCACCGCCGGGATGACGGAAAAACAGGATGCGGACAAAACCCTTGCCGCCCTTGAGGCGGACTTAGCCCGCATGGCGGGCGCCCTTTTGCGCCAGGACAATTTCAAGCCGGCAGTCATCGGTGAGGCAGCCGCCCTGGTCCAGGCGGACAAGCGGATCCGGGTCATCCACGACAGCCTGAAAAACGGGTCGTCCAAGGCCTTTTTCACCCCGGATATCGACTGCGACACCCGCACCCCCTATGACGGATGGACCACCAATACGGCGGTCTCCTTTGTGGGGCAGTCCTTCAGGACGGTGCGCATCACCCATGAGGACTCCCCCGGCCTGGCTGTAATCTCCAAACTTCTGCGCTCCCTTTACCTGCACCGGGAGATCCGGGAAAAGGGCGGGGCTTACGGTGGCTTTGCCATGTACAATACGGAGGAAGGCATCTTCTCCTTCGGCTCCTACCGGGATCCCCATATCAAACGGACCCTGGATGTCTACACCGGGGCCTGTGAGTTCATCGCCTCAGGCAAATACTCGGCCACGGACGTCAAGGAGGCCATCCTCCAGGTCTGCTCGGACATTGACAAGCCGGAAACCCCGGGGCCTGCTGCCATGAAAGCCTTTTACAGGGACATCACCAAGCTTACCGATGAGATCCGCAAAAAGTTCAAAGATGAGCTTTTAGGCATGAACAAGGAAAAGATCCAAGCCATTGCTGAAGCGTACTTTTTGGGAGACGACCGGGAAAAAGGTATTGCCGTGATCTCTTCTAAGGCCCAGCTGGAACAGGCCAACCAGGCCTTGGAAGGGGAGAACCGCCCGCCTCTGGCTCTCAAAAAGATCTGATCAGAACATCTGCCAGACCCATTTGACGCCGAGGAACAGGGTCACGGCCAGGGCGGTGAATCCGCCTGCGTTGAGCAGCCACCGGTTCCGGTGCGCTCCGGCAAAGGATGAGTCGTTGAGCAGGGTCATGAAGATCCCCACAAAAAGCGGGGTCCCCACAAAGGACAGGGCCAGCATGAGCATGAGCAGGGAAATGGGTTTGCCCGGCAGAAAGGCGCCGGGCAGGGCAATGAGGCAGCCCGCGAGAATCACAAGCTTATAAACCTTGTCTCCGGGCTCCACCCGGCGGTTCAGCTGGTCCCCCACCACATATGCCGCGGCAATAAAGGTGGGCATGATGGTGGAAAACACCGCACACCAAATCCCCAGGCAGAAAAACCCGTAGGCATAGTCCCCCAGCAGGGGACGGATGGCTTCGGCCATCTCGTAAAGGGTGGCCACTTTTATGCCTGCCGGGTGAAGCACACTGGCTCCGGTCAGATAAATAGCCGTGCAGTAGAGGCCGAAAGCCCCTAAAAGGGAGACCGCCGTATCGGTCCGGGCAAGCTTAAGGTCTCCTATGTTCCATCCCCGCTCATACACGGTATAGGTCTGCATGGACAGGATGGTCACATGGATGGAGCCGCCCATAATGGCCGTCATCATCAGCACTTCCGCCGTCCCGAAGTGAGACAGATCCGGTATAAGTCCGGTCAGAACACCTGACAGATCCGGCCTGGAAATAAAAAGGGTCAGCACAAAACACACGACCAGCAGGGAAACAATAATCTTGCAAAGGGTTTCGATGATCCGGTAGCCGCCGTGGGCCACCAGCCCGTAAAAAAGGGCCACGAATAAAACGCCCCAAAAGGGGCTGTCGATCCCCGTCACATACCCGGTCACCGAGACCAGCACCTTGAGCAGGACGACGTTGCACAGCCAGATCACGATGAGGGCATCCAGGGCCACAAAAGACGCCAACCCCTTTCCCCAGGTATCCCGGACAATGCCCACAATCCCCTTTCCCCCGATCAGGGCCGTTTTAGCCGCCATGTATTGACAGACAAAGGCCAGTATTACGCTGAGCAGGATCACCCACAAAAAAGAGTATCCGTAGGTTCCGCCGGCCTTTGCCACACTCAGGGTAGTGCCGGGCCCTGCGGCCACGGCACTGATGATCCACGCAGGACCAAATGAGACAATCAGTCGCTTGATCCGGGGAAGGGTGTTGATAGATTCCATCTTGTTTTCCTTATTGTGTTGCTGGGTTTGTTGTTCATATTCATGAAGCCGTTGAAATGGTCTGAGCCCGCAGCCGTTCCCGGAGGGTTTCCCGGTCCAGGGCGTACAGGGCATCCATGAAATGCGAAAGAAAGGTCCCCGGGCCCGCAGCTTTTTCCCCGGCAAGCTCTCCGGCAATCCCTGCAGCGGCAGCGGCAGCCACCGCCGCCTCGAAAGGGGAGGGGCTTACGGCATAAAAAGCCGCCGTCACGGCGGACAGGATGCACCCGGTCCCGGTGACGGCATCCATGAGGGGGGAGCCGTTCCTTAAAATCACGCGCTGATCCGTATCTAAAATCATATCCGTCTCTCCGCTGACCAGGAGGCAGGCCGCCTTGCCCGCTAAAAGGCCCGCCATTCTGGAATCACTGTCGGACAAACCGTCGGATACCCTTTTCTCCCCGGTCCGGCCGTGGGAGATCAGGATATTTTTCGCCACGTCCGGGTCCATGGTGCTGTCCACCCCCCGGGGGGCTGAACCCTTTTCCATAAGGGCGCAGATTTCAGACGCATTGCCCCGGATGATTTTCCGGGGTCCCGGGACTGAGAGGCGGTTGGCAATACGGGTTCTGAGGGGCCCTGCCCCCGCCCCTACCGGGTCCAGGACCATGGGCTTGCCGGAATCGGCGGCCAGCCCCATAAGTGTTTCCATGGCGTCCACCCGCTCGGGTGTCGGGGTGCCCATATTGATGCAAAGGCCGTCCGAGATTCCGGAAAGATATTCAAGGTCCTCCTCGGCCCAGGACATGGTCGGGGCGGCGCCTAAGGCCAAAAGGGCGTTGGCCGTCTGATTCATGACGACAAAATTGGTCACCACATGGATCAGGGGCCGCTGTTCCCGGATGGCGCAGCACAGCTCAAAAATCCGGTCGGACAGTTCTATAATCGGGTTCATTTTCCCCCTTTGACACGGTTAAACGGCCGGGGGATGGATTCTAAAACGGTGACGTTCAGGAAAAAATTAAGGATGGAGTTGATCGTGATCCGCTTCCCTACGTCGGTATTACCCGCATCAGGTTCCAAGGGTCAGGAAAATCCTCCTTCTCAGCTTTTGCAAGCTCCCCCAGCAAATAATGTTAGCTATTTATGCCGCCTTTGACAGGGCCTTGTCAATGAATAATTCACCCATGTTCCGATGGACCGGGCGGATGCCCGGTAGGGGGAAAAGCGGCGGCAGCCTCTGAATCCGAAGGGATTCAGAGGCTCATCCCCCGGCAATCTGCAAAAATCCCCGGATATAATCGATGCGTTCATCCTCACATCTTACACCCACACAGATCTCCTTCCAGATCCCCTGGGCCCCGATGCGTACGGACTTAAGCCTTAAGCGTTCTTCATAGTCCGCCACCAGCCAGCGCGGCAGCGCAGTCACCCCCCGCCCCGAGGCCACCATCTGCAGCATGATGTCCGTGGTCTCTATGGTTTTGTGATGTTTGGGACGGCACCGGGCCGGGATGAGAAATCCGGTGTAAATGTCCAGGCGATCTAAAGGAACGGGATAGGTGATGAGCACCTCATCTGTAAGCTGTTCCGCCGTTACATGATCCTGCTCCGCCAGGGGATGAGCCGCCGGGACGGCCAGGACCTGCTCATATTCGAAGACCGGCGTGAAGAGCAGGCCCCGGGACGATACCGGATCCGGGGTAATCAAAAGGTCAATGTCAAAATCGGCCAGAGCCTTGATGCCGTCGAACTGAAATTCCCGCTTCACATCGATCTCCACATCCGGCCAGGCGGTCAGGTACTGCGAGACGATATCCAGAAGCCATCGGTAGCAGGGATGGCACTCCATCCCGATGCAGAGCATCCCCCGCCGGCCTTGGGCATACTGGGACAATTTTTCCTCGGCCAGGGCCAGCTGGGGCAAAATCCTTTTGGAAAGCGCCAGCAGGTATCGTCCGGCCCGGGTCAGGCGCAGGCCCCGGCCATCCTTTTGCCACAAAGGCGTGCCGATGCGGGCCTCCAGTTTTCGAATCGCATGGGTCAGGGCAGGCTGGGTCAAACACAGACTTTCCGCCGCTGCGGTCAAAGTGCCCTTTTTATCGATTTCATTTAAAATGGCAAGGTGAATCCGTTCGATCATGGCAATCAATAAATATGAATAATGAATATATAAGTTTTTATCATTTTCATTCATATGTATAACCGGGGTACTCTGCCGGGGTCAACAAAAAATTATCCCGGGTTTTACCCGGATCGAAAGGAGTATACCGAATGACCCAGCCAGCAACCGCCCCCAGGACCCGGGCCCCCTTCCGCCACGACATTGTCGGCAGCTTTCTGCGCACCGAGCCCCTTCAAAAGGCAAGAGCCGCATTTTTCAGAGGGGATATTTCCCAAAATGACCTGACCCTGGTGGAAGACAATGAAATCAAAGCCCTCGTGGATAAGCAAAGACAGGTCGGGCTTAAAGCCGTCACCGACGGAGAGTTCCGGCGCTCCTGGTGGCATCTGGACTTCATGTGGGGCCTTGGCGGAGTTGAAAAGGCCGCCATCGGTGAAGGCTACAGGTTTCAGGGCATAACCACCCGTCCGGAAACCGCCCGCCTGACCGGGAGGATTAAATTCGGAGATCATCCCTTCATGTCACATTTTGCCTTTCTTAAGGCGGCAGCCGGAACCGGGGTGACGGCCCGCCAGGCCATCCCGGCCCCGGCCCAGTTTCTGTCCGAGCTGCTGCGGGAGGAAAACCGAGCCTCCACCCTTGCCGTGTACAAGGATACGGACACCCTTCTTGCCGACATTGCCGCCGCTTACCAGGATGCCATCAAGGCCTTTTACAACATCGGCTGCCGCAGCCTTCAGCTGGATGACTGCACCTGGGGCATGTTCTGTGACAAGGCGTACTGGGAAAAACGCATGGACCAGGGAGTGGATATCAAGGACACGGCCCAGCGCTACCTTGACCTGAACAACGCGGCCATCAAAGATCGGCCCAAGGACCTGGCCCTGACCACCCATGTATGCCGGGGCAATTACCGCTCCACCTGGGCTACCCACGGCGGCTACGATCCCATTGCCGAATTTTTATTTGAGCAGGAAAACGTGGATGCATTTTATCTGGAGTATGACACGGACCGGGCCGGGGATTTTGCCCCGTTAGCAAAGGTGCCGGCATCAGGGCTTGTGGTCTTAGGCCTTGTCTCCTCCAAGGTGGGAACCCTTGAGGATGAAGCGGCTGTGGAGGAACGGATCCGGGAGGCGGCACGATATCTGCCTTTGGAAAACCTGTGCTTAAGCCCCCAGTGCGGATTCGCCTCCACCGAAGAGGGCAATCTCTTAACACAGGATCAGCAGTGGGAGAAACTTAAGCTGGTCAAAAGGGTGGCAGACCGGGTCTGGGGGACATAAACAGGTCCGGTCCGGGGGATTACTCAAACAGGCCGGAGAGTTTTCGGTCTGCCGCCTCCGGCAGGCCGGTCGCCCGGGCAATCTCCAGGGTGTACCGCCCCAGCATGCGGTAAAGATCCGAAAACTCAGGCCGGATCTTGTCCAGATCCTTGAGGTGGGCTGCTACAATATCGTGATCCCCCCGGGCCACAGGGCCGGTCAGCGCCCCCACACTGCCCCGGGCTTTGATATTGGCGACAGTCCCCCGGATCAAGGGTTCTAAGATATCAAAGGCCTTTTCCTCCTCAAGTCCCGTTTCCATGAGCAGCTGCAGGGCAAAATGCTCCAGGGTGACCAGGTAGTTGGAGGCCACCACGGCTGAGGCATGGTAAAGGGTCTTGGACCGGGTGGGAATGGCAAAGGGCGAAGCCCCGAGAACAGAGACGATCTCCTGGCCCAAACGTTCCGCGCCGGGGCTGCCCTCCACGGACATGTTGATGCCTTCAAAGGGATTGGCCTGGCCTTTTTCATAGGGGGCAAAGGCCTGGAGAGGATGGATGGAACCGGTCTGGGCCCCCAGTTTCCCGGCTGCAGCCAGGGCACAGGAAGACAGGGCCCCGGACAGGTGGAACACCGTGCTGTCTGGGGAAAAGCCGCCGGCCGCGGCAAGGCTTTGGCATACCGGTTCTATCTCAGTATCCGGGGTGGTGATAAAGACAATATCAGCCCCCCGGGCGGCGGACAGGGCATCGGTAACAGCCATTCCGCAGCCCGCCATACCTGCGGCATGTTCCGCAGATTCCTTCGACCGGCTGAAAAAGGCCCGGGGAACAAACCCTTCAGACCGCAGGAATACGGCCAGGCAGACGCCTACCCGGCCGCATCCGATAATGCTGAAGGATTTCGGGTTATTTGTACTCATACTGTTCCGAGGGAAAGCTGCCGGCACGAACCTCGTCAACATAGGCGGCCAGGCCTTTTTTGGCCTCGGCGGCAATGTCTGCATATTTTTTGACAAACTTGGGCAGAAATCCGTCGTTGATGCCGATCATATCGTGGAGGACCAGGATCTGCCCGTCGCAGTGGGGTCCCGCCCCGATGCCGATGGTGGGGATGGTCAAAGCTTTCGTGATCTTTTTGGCAATGGGGGAAGGAATACCTTCCAGCACCACGGCAAAGGCGCCGGCGTCCTGGACATCCCGGGCATCCTTGAGCAGGCGGTCTTCGTCCCGCTGGACCTTGAAGCCGCCCATCTGATGAACCGACTGGGGAGTCAGGCCGATATGGGCCTGAACCGGAACGCCGGCTTTGGCCAGGGCTGAGATCACCGGACAGACATCGGCCCCGCCTTCCAATTTTACGGCCGAGGCCCCGCCTTCTTTAATCAGACGGCCTCCGTTTTCCACAGCCTGATCCAAAGCCCCCTGGTAGGACATGAAGGGCATGTCCCCTACCACCATGGTCCGGCTGCAGGCCCGGGTCACCATAGTGGTATGATAGACCATCTCGTCCATGGTCACGGGCAGGGTGGTCGCCTTGCCCTGGACCACCATGCCCAGGGAGTCTCCCACCAGGATCATATCCACACCGGCGCCGTCCACCATGGCGGCAAAGGGGTAGTCATAGGCGGTCAGAGCGGTGATTTTCTGCCCCTCTTTTTTCATCTTCATTAACACGGAAGTGGTCACCTTTCCGCGGGTATCGATTACTGCACTCATGGTCTTCTCCTGATAAAAACGATAATGGATCCCTTTTCAGGACCTTGCCTTGACCCATGTCCGGTACCGGGTCATGCCGGCCAGGGCTTTGACGGCCCGCTCCGGTGACGGAAAAAATACACCTTTGGTATCCAGGTTGTCAAACCGGTAAAGGGTCCGGCTATCCTCATCGGTGAGCAGACTGACCCCAAGAACGGGTTTGCCGTAGGTCTGGCTCATCCGGGTAACATATTCGGTATAGTCTTCTTCAAACTGGTACAGGGCCTGTCTGAAAAGATCCGCCGTGGCAGGATCCGTGGCAGGGTCCGCCTTGAGGGTGGATTCGATCATGGCGTTGGCCAGAATCCTCTTGCCGTGGATGCCTAAGTGGATCACGGCATCGCAGCCGTCCCACCGCAGCAGCTCCTCCATGCAGGTTTTAGGAATCTGCGGGTCGCCCTCCCCCACGATATCCACAGGATTGCCGTGGCTCCAGTAAGGGGGCAGAATCCGGTTCAGGCGTTCAATGATGTCATCTGAGAGTTCGGGAACCTGAAGGCCGTTTTCAGCGCACAGGTCCGTTGTCACCACGCCCCAGCCGCCGCCCAGGGTCATGATGGCCACCCGGTTCCCCTCGGGCAGGGGCTGGGAGGAGAACACCGCAGATAAATCCAAAAGCTCCATGGGCTGCTCCACCCGGATGATCCCGGCCTGGTCGCAGGCGGCGTTGAAGACCCCGGCGTCCGAGGCCATGGCTCCGGTATGGCTTGCCGCGGCCTGCTCCCCCATAAGGGTCCGCCCCCCTTTGAGCACCACCACAGGTTTTTTCATTGAAACCCGGGCGGCGGATTCCATGAACCTGCGGCCGTTTTTGATGCTTTCGATATAAAGCACCACGGCCCGGGTCAGGTCATCCTGTTCAAAGGCCTCCATATAGTCCTCAATGGTCACCATGGCCTCGTTCCCCGATCCTGAAAAGGCCCGGATGCCGATGCCCTGCTGCTGGGCGAATCCCAGAAGCTGGGTGCCCAGATTTCCGGACTGGCAGACCAGGGCGGTGGAGCCGGGCAGGGGAAAGGCATTGGCGGCGGTGCAGAAAAAACGGGCGTGGGGGTTACAGATCCCCATGGTGTTGGGACCCAGAATCAGGATGCCTGCCTCACGGGCCTTTTCCACCAGAGCCTCTTCCAGCGCCGCGCCATCTTCCCCGATTTCACGGAACCCGGAAGTGATCAGAAGCATCCCCTTGACGCCCCGTTCCTGCATCTCGGGGATGAGATCCATGACCCGGGCCGCCGGCACCGTTACTACGGCAAGGTCGATAGGGTCTTCAATGTCGGCCAGGCGGGTGTAGACCTTTCGCCCCATGATCTGACCGCCTTTGGGATTGACCAGGTAAACCCGGCCTTCAAACTCCCGTGCAAAGGTGTTCACCGGCAGCATATGCCCCCATTTTCCCGGAGTGGCCGATGCCCCCACAAAGGCGACGGACTCAGGATAAAAACAGGTATTGAGAGCCTTGAAATCAATGGATGAAACATCCTGCTCCGTTTGCTGAGCATCTCCCAGGACCACCAGGCCGTCCACGGCCACAGGGCCACCGTCCGGCCGGACGATCAAAGGATTGATATCCACCTCCCGGATCTCAGGAAAGGCGGTCGCAAGATCGGACAGGCCCTTCAGCACCCGCTTGAGGGCGGATCTGTCCGGAGCGGCCTCACCCCGGAATTCTCCCATGAGTTTGGCGGCGGCAAGACCGTCCAGCATCTCATCCATATCCCGGTCGGACAGAGGCGCGATGCGAAAGATAATATCCCCGATGGCTTCGGTGAGCACGCCCCCCAGGCCGAACATGATCACCGGCCCGAACTGGGCGTCCCGGAACATGCCGGCCACAAACTCCCGCCGCCCCCAAATCATAGGCTGGACGGCAAAAGCCTCAAGGGCCTGGCCCGCCCGCTGCCCAATTTCCTCGACCGCCGCCTCAAGCCCGGCCTTATCCCGGATCCCTGTGACCACCAGACCGGCATCGCTTTTGTGAAGCATGCCCCGGGCAAGACCTTTGACCACCAGGGGGAACCCGGTTTTAAGCCCGGCTGTCACCGCATCTTCCCTTGTTTCCGCCCGGATCTCATCGACCACAGGCATGCCGGAAAGACGGAACAGATCCTTTGCCCGGTCTTCGTTGAGATTGAAAATTCCCTGCGCAATACTCCCCCGGATCAGATTTTCTACAGCTTCTCTTCCCGTCATCTTCTCACCCCGTCAAATACGATTTCAGAAATACTGCTGGATGACTTGTCAATATCAAGCTCCCTGCCGAAAATAACCTCTCCCAGGCAGGCATGTTCCATGGCGCCCAGGATCACCTTCCTGAGCATGTAAGGGTCTGTTTCCTCCTTGATTTCACCCTGCTCTATCCCGGCCTTGATGATATCAAGGATGGTGGCGGCGTATTTTCGGACCATGGCGTAGGCCCCCGATTTGAAGAACTCGGGCGAGTTTCTGACCTCAAGGAACAGCATCCTGGACAAAAGACGGTTGTCCGCATAGCTTTCCAGGCTTGTGAAGATGATCACCTCCAGCTGCTCAATGCTGCTCTCCTCCCCTGCCACACGGGTTTCAATCCTGGCCTGAAATTCGGTGAAATGCTCGTTGAGAACCTGGTAAAGCAGGTCTCTCTTATCTTTGAAATACTTATAGATCAGCCCTTCTGTAACAGATCCGTTCCGGGCGATCTCCGCGGTGGTAATGGAGTTGAAATCCTTTTGCTTCATCAGCTCGGAAAAGGACTTCATGATCTTGATCCTGCCCGGCGGATTGGTCTTTCCTTTGCGCGTCATAGGACCTGGAAACCTCCCTGATTTTAGCTGGATAGATTAGGTAAGTAATACTTACTTACAAAATTTGAGGTTGTCAACGGATAAAAAATTTGCCAAGGCCGCAGCCTGAATTATATTGATTCTATGGCGGCGATTCACCGCCCCATGTCATTTACAATCCAAAGGAGATCTCCCATGAAAGATCATGACAATATACATCTTAAAGTTCAGGACCTGTGCGCCTGTTTTTCAAACACCGACCCGCTAACAGAGATGGCCGCCCTGGCAGCCGATAAAGATACAGCAGAAGCCGCCCTTAAATGGCTGGCCCTGGCCGTTCTTCACGGCATCAATGCCAATGCGGAAAAAATCACCCTGAAAGAGGATGATGACGGACAAATCCGGGCAACTGCCGAGTACCGGGAAAACGACCTGCCCTCCCCCGGCAGCACCGTGGGCAGTGAAATTTTCGAAGCGGTCCGCCAGATCACCCACATTGAAAAGGACAAGGGAAAAACCCAGCTGGCCCTGGGGCTTATGGACTCCAGCATTGACCTGTCCTTAGGGATCAAGGAGAAAAACGGAAAGCGTAAGATTTCCATTAAATTCCCCGGCTGACCTCCGCGCCAACACAAATCTCATTGCGTTGTGTTAAACTCAAATAAAACGTTCATCCCCAAGGAGGTCTTGTATTTTGTTTGATATCCATCTGGACTGCCACATGCACTCCATCTATTCCGACGGCAGACACACCATTGACGATGTGGCCAAAAGCGCCCTGGAAAAGGGGCTGACCACCATTGCCGTCACCGACCACATGCCCCTGCCCTATCCCACCCGCTACGCCATGGACAGGGAACGGCTGCCCGCCTACAGAGAAGCCATCGGCGCCGCCCGCCTCAAATACGGGGACCGCCTGACCATTCTCGCAGGTCTTGAGATGGAGTATATTCCGGAGCACCGGGAGTGGATAAAACAAATCGCAGACCAGGGATGGGACCTTCTGCTCATCTCCATCCACGGCATTGTCAGCCATGAGGGCCATTTCATGGTCAATGGCAGGGAGGATGAGTTTCAGCAAACCCTGGACAGGGTATTTGCAGGGGATATCCGGGCCTTTTGCACCCGGTACTACGCCCTGATCCGGGAGGCGGTTGCCACGGGATGGTTCGATGTGGCAGGCCACCTGGACGTCATCAAAAAGCACAATCTGAACAACCGGTATTTTGATGAAACCGCCTCCTGGTACAGGGATCAGATCATAGAAACCCTGGATGTTCTGGCCGACAGCCATGTAAAACTTGAAATCAACACCAACGGCCTCAACCACCAGGCCGCCGCCCCCTACCCCGGCCCCTGGATCATCCGGGAGGCCCTGGCCCGTGGGATCTCCCTGGTCCTGGGATCTGATGCCCATTCCCCAAAATTCCAGGGCCAGTATTTCGACCAAATCTCATCCATGATCGCTCCCGGCTGAATAAAACAATCGTTTCTCTCCTCCTTTGGGTTTTATCCCGGCCTAAACAGTGCTAAATTACCGTCTTTGCAACGAGGAGACGATCAATGAAAATGGATACCGAACAGCGAAGAATGTATATTTTCCTGCTCGCCCTGACGGTGGCATGTACCGTGGGACTGCAGGGCTGGCGCACCTTACTCAATAACTTTGCCGTGGAAATTGCCCATGTGGACGGTATGGGCATGGGCGTGGTTCAGTCCCTGCGGGAGGTTCCGGGATTTCTGGCGCTGTTGATCGTCTATGTGCTCCTGGTAATCAAAGAGCACCGGCTTGCTGCCTTAAGCATTTTAATCCTGGGGCTGGGGGTCGCTCTGACCGGTGTTTTCCCTTCGGTTTGGGGACTTGCCTTGACCACCGTCATCATGTCCTTCGGCTTTCACTTTGCCCAGACCTGCAACCAGTCCATGAGCCTGCAGTACTTTGACAGTAGATTGACCCCTGTGGTGCTGGGCCGCCAGCGAAGCGCCGGCGCCATTGGCAACCTTGTCATCGGCGGCCTCGTCTTTGTCCTGGCCGGAAAGTTAAGCTATCCTGCATTGTTTGCCGGCATCGGCGGCCTTGTCATGCTGGCAGGCGCCGTGTTCTACTGTTTTAAGCCTAACCTTGAACCCGCGGCGGTCCAGCGCCGGGGCATGGTCTTTAAAAAAAACTACTGGCTGTTTTACGTGCTCACCTTTCTGGCCGGCGCAAGGCGGCAGATCTTCACCGCCTTTGCCGTTTTCCTGCTGGTCCAGCGCTTCGGATACAGTGTGCGTGACATCACCGTGCTCTTTGTCATTAACAATATCATCAATTGGTATGCAGGCCCTCGCATCGGGCGGGCGGTGGCCCGTTTCGGTGAGCGCAAAATGCTCAGCGTGGAGTACGCGGGCCTGATCTTTGTTTTTCTGGTCTATGGATTTTCTTCAAGCAAGTGGCTTGTGGCGGTGATGTACGTGGTGGACAACCTGCTGTTCGGCTTCAATTTAGGCATCAACACCTTTTTCCAGAAGATCGCCGATCCTTCGGACATTGCCCCCAGCATGGCCATGGGGTTTACCATCAACCACATCGCTGCCGTGCTCCTCCCCTTTATCGGAGGGCTTGTGTGGATGCTGCATCCGTCAGCCGTTTTTGTCGGTGGTGCGGCGCTTTCCGCTCTGTCTCTGTTTTTCGTGCAGTTTATCCGGTTGCCGCAGCCTGCCCCGGCAAAAGCGTGATGACCTGGTCGGGCCGGTCCACAATCAGATCCGCCCCGTATGCGTCAAGCTCCGCCCGGTCCCTAAAACCCCAGGTCACGCCCACGGCAAAAAAACCTGAATTTTTAGCCGTCAGCATATCCGTTTTGGTATCTCCCAGATACAGGCAGCAGGCAGGCGAAATGCCCCAGGCCCCCACGATGGATAACGCCTGTGCGGGATCGGGCTTTAAGGGGAAGCCTGGCACCTGGCCCCGTATCATGTCAAAGGGCCATTTTCCCAAAAAGTGCCGGCACACGATCAAGGCCGTTTGCTCGGGCTTATTGGTCATGATCGCCATGGGCAGCCTGCGGGCTTCTATCTCATCTAAAAGCTGTGCCATCCCGGGATAAAGTGTTGTTCTACCCGTGCACTCTTTATCGAGTTCCACAGAATATTCGGCCAGCAGCGCCGGGATATCGCTCCCCGCAGGAAACACATCCTTGACCAGGCGTTCCGATCCCTGCCCCACAAGTTTTTCATATTCATCTTCAGACAATGTTGAAAGGCCGTTGCGCTGCCTTACCGCATTCATGGCGTCGGCAATGGAGCCGATGGTGTTGAGCAGGGTGCCGTCCAGATCGAACATCACCCCTTTGATGTGCAAATTTTTGACGTTCATAGCCGCATAAATACCATATGCGCTAGGTATCGTACAAGACGGCTGCAAAGAGGATAGCTGCTGTTGGAAAAGTTTGTTTCATCATCGCAGATGTGGGAGAGCCACGGGACAGGCCCCGGACCGTCTGCGGCTGCTCCCTTCTCCAAGAGGGCTTAAGCCTCGCTGCGCTGGCCGGCCCCTGCCCCTCCCACCGAGACGGGATGAACCGATCAACTGACAGACTGCCCGTATCGCAGCCAGACATCACCGAGAAACTCATGCACCGGAATAAATGGAGCCCGCTTACACATGCGCCGAGGCTGAGAATCAAATGCGGGTTAATCGCAGTAAGTCGCCCAAATCTTTCTTCTCGCAATGCCTGACGCGATCAAGATATTCTCCAATTATCTTTATTTTCACGGGATCTTAAAAATCATGAGTACAAGGGTTCCCTGGTTCGGCCCATCTATGAGCGCCAGGTTTTCGGTCACAGCAAGGCTGATGGAAACCTGGGGTAACGGCCAGGATATCATGGATACCTTGGGTGTGAAATGTAAAATGATCCTGCCTGGATTTTGTCTGGCAGCAACACAAAGGCGCAATGTTCGGGATACAGATTTAAAAATCCAAGGGATAGTTGCAAACCGTTGGATGGCAATTATCCAGGCCTTTGCAGGCCCGTCGGGAAACGCCCCTTCACCAGGATACCCTCAACCCGTCTTTTGATAGGACCAAGGCACGCCGTACGGAAAAAAAGAAGGGTACAAACCGCGTTTCAGCGGGGCATGGTACAGATGTGGTGCTACCTACTGTCCCATATTGTAAAGATAGGTGGCGCCTTCGACGCAGGTTTTCCAGTCATTGCTGCCTTTGTTGTACCAGGAGCTGCATCTTGAACCGCTTTTAGCCCACTCCAGAGCCTTTGCAGGAGAACTGACTTTGTCAACGCGATATTCGATATAGCTGTAACAGCCGTTTTTGAACTTGCTGGACTGACCTTGGCAGGCGCCATTGGTCAGGTGCTTGATAAAGTTGCTCCAGGCATGGGCCGGTGGGGCCGCCGAAAATCCCAAAGCTGCGGTGACGAGAACGATCATAGCGATTTTCTTCATGGTATCTCCTCCTATCAGTTTGAGCTTGATGACGCATTGGTTCTGAAACGTTTCTATTTCTGGACGATATAGCAAACATATATAGCAAAATATGTTCCAATGGAAGTCAAATGGGTGGCGGCAAAAGCCTTCGTTCATGCCGTAACTGGGGAAATACCGCCTGAATCCGCCTTTTTCCCAGAGGATGAGCCCATGAGTCTGACGGCAACTTTGGTGCCGGTGCTTAACGCTGTCATGCCATTTTAATTGACGGTAGGCCGCATTGGATTTGGAGAAGTTTAAAGGTGATGGCCCTTTGTGACGCCTGTTCAGATCAATGACGACGCCTGGAAAGTTCTTCGCCTTTCGGGCGCCGGTGGTTTCAGAGTGTCGTTAATTTCAGTTCAGGGCGTTGGCGCAGCGAAGTTAGTGGCAGAATTCCATGGCGTTTCCCCCAAATGATGTCATCATCTATGCATATGGTCAGCGGGTGGCGTTTTTCAGGGAGGACTAGGCCGGGGTTGGGTGAGGGGGGATGGAACGGCGTAGCTGGACGCGGCGTCAGGACGACACAGGGCGTGGCCAGATCCGCTTTTTTGGCCCCCATGGACGGGGGACAAAAATTTAGTGGAATCCCCCCTTGCACGGCCCCGGCCGGGTTTCACCCCTACCCCCAAAAAACCGGCATACTTCTGTCATTAGGCATGGAATCCAAATTTCCATTCATCATCAAAATGCGCTATAGTGGCCCCGTCTTCAAACCCAGTCCGACAAAACCGATAAAAGGAATCCATGACTCAGACATTAGATGCCCTGCTGGCCAATTATACCGCCCTTGTGGCAAAAATCGACGCCCATACCGCCCGGGTATCGGCCCTGCACAAGGAGAGTATGGCCTGCAAAAAAGGCTGTGATGAATGCTGCAGGGCGCTGACCCTGTTCCCGGTGGAGGCCCTGGCCCTGTCCAGGGCATTTGAAAGCCTTTCTCCGGAGAACCGGGAGCAAATTACAGAACAGATCAGCAGCACGCCTGTTTCCGGAGAAGCAGAGGGCAAATGCCCCCTGCTCATTGACAGCATCTGCATGCTTTACCCGGCCCGGCCCATCATCTGCCGGACCCACGGATTTCCCATATACATGGAAAAGGACGGGGATGCCCTGGTGGATTTCTGCCCCAAAAACTTTACGGACGCCTCTTCATTGTCTAAGGAGGCCCTGCTCAGCCTGGATCAGCTCAACGCCACATTGACGGCGGTGAACGCCCATTTTATATCGATGCTGGCCTCAGGAGAAAACCTGCCAGACAGAATCCCCGTCGCCCGGGCCCTCACCTTCTGCCGGGATCTGGATATGGCGCAGGATTAATCCGTCCCGCTGTCAAAGCCCATCTTTTTCCCCCCGGATTTTTGTGCAACACTGCCGGGGACATTTTGCCCCCCCTGAATCATCCGCTGCATGAGAAGGCGCTTTCCCCTGGCATCCAGATGGCGGATGACACCTTCCGGATTTTTCACCCGGTGCAGATCCAGCAGGCCGGTTTCCAGCATGGCGGAATAATACCGCCCCAAAGAGACCTGGTTCTGCCAATAACCGGTCCGTTTGGCAGCCAGTGAGCCCCCCAGAAAAACCAGCAGGATAAAAAACGCCACAGCCGCCGGCATGATCCGCCGTCCGGGGCCTAAGGCAAGGGCCTCCTGTTCGGGGCAGGCATCGGCGCATCTGCCGCAGGAGATGCATTCATCGCTGACCACCCGCTCCCGGATGCTGACCTTGATCCGGGCGGGGCAGGCCCGGTCACATCTGCCGCACGAGGTGCAGGCGGCCTTTTTCCGCCGGATCCGGACCGGGCTGATCAGACCGGCCAGCCCCATCAATGCGCCATAGGGGCAAAGGTAGCGGCACCAGAAATATGGAAAAATAAAGGTTAACCCTAAAAGTGCTGCCACGATGCCCACTGTCCCAGGGGATATCCGGGAAAAAAAGTGGAGCATCTTGATGTCTGCGGTAATATGAAAGGCGCTGTTGATAAGGCCGGCAAGCCCTGGCCCGCTCATCTTGAAAA
This sequence comes from uncultured Desulfobacter sp., assembly GCA_963677255.2. Classification (GTDB taxonomy): domain Bacteria; phylum Desulfobacterota; class Desulfobacteria; order Desulfobacterales; family Desulfobacteraceae; genus Desulfobacter. The sequence continues at coordinate 542,085 of CAXXER010000001.1, forward strand.
AAATGATGTAAACAAAGGGCAGCAGGCCTAAATACTTTAAGCTGCGCAGGGCGATATCCGCCTTTCCGGTAATGGCGCGGGGCCGGATTCCAAACTTTTTTCTCAGCTCGTAAAGGCCTTCGGACAAAAGCCCGATAGGACAGACCCAGGAGCAAAAGCACCGGGCCACGCCGAGGGAAACGATCACAGCAAAGACCAGAATCAGTACGGCCGCAGGGTGGATTTGATTGAGGATGCCTGTGGCAAAATAATATTTGATGCCCATCAGGCCCGATATGGGCAAAAAGGCGTCCACTCCGGCAGGCCGGTCCACCGCAGGGGGAAGACCCTGCTCAAGGGCAGATGCAAATTGGACAAATTGATAGGCGATGATCAGGCAGGCAGCCAGAAAAACAAGCTGGCTCAGCCTCCGGACAAGTTTGTAAGGGATGTTCATTTGGGGTATTCCTGAGTATTACGAAAAGAGAATTCCTTGATGCGGCAGGGTCTTTATCCTTGAATGGCTACCAGTCGGCTGGCCCGGACCACCTTGACCCTGTTTTTTAATTTGGGCAGCTCAATGGCAAGGGTCTCCAGGGTGGCCTGGTAGGGATGACCGATACCGATGGCGGTGCCGTGTTTTTTTGCGATTTTGACAAGCTGGCTGAACTGACCGCTGATATAGTCGACCTTTTGCAGATTATCCAAAAAGACGTCCCTCTGGGAAAACCGCAGCTGGAACAACCGGGCGGCGGCCTGGCCCTGGGAGTCTGCAGCGGTTCTGGAGTCGATAAAAAACAGGTCCCGCTTCCGAAGGACGGTAAATATCTGGTTCATCTGATCGGCATGGGTGGTCAGTTTCGAGCCCATATGGTTGTTTACCCCCACGATGCCCGGGATGTGATCCAGGTCACGGCGCAACTGGTTCAACAGTTCATCCGGAGACATGGTGCTCAAAAGGGCGCCGGGGCCGGGGTTGACCTTGGGATACTGGACAGGTTCCATGGGCAGATGGAGCATGAGCTCCGCGCCCCCCTGTTTAAGCTGCCGTGCCAGAGACTTTCCATAGGGGGAAAAGGGCAGCACCGAAAAGGTAATCTCCGGGTTCAGGCGGAACAATCCCATGGCCACCTTTTTGTCGTAACCGATATCATCGATGATAATGGCGATCTGGGGCATGGTCTCATCCCCTGCCCCCGGACGGACCCCCGGCTTATCCCGGTCGTGATCCACATGGTCTTCAAAGACCTCGTAGACAATGGGATGGCCGTTTTTCTTCTTGAGTCCATCGGCCGCTTTCTTGGTCTGGGTATCGGTGATATTGGCCACCACAGGGGACATGGGGTCCTCATGGCCCGAATCCGGCGACACTTTCCCGTGCGCATGTTTCGGCTTGGCCGCAGGCACAGGGGAACCGGATTTCTCCTTGGCAACCTTTGCAGGCTTACGGGGGGATACCGGAGCGCCGGAATTAATGAGGATATCGGCCAGCATAGCCGCTGTCAGGCAGATGGCCAGAAGGATGCCGATCCCCAGGAGCACCTTTTTAAGCTCACCTCCCAGGGACCGGGACGACTCTTGGACCTTCTTTTTCCGTGCAGCAGGCTTTTTGGCAGCCCCTTTTTTAGCGGGTGCCTTTTTAGCCGGTGCCTTTTTTACCGGTGGTTTTTTAGCTGCCATTGACCTTACTGAAGATACCGTAACTGATGAGAATATCCAGGGCCCGCTTCACCTGGGCATCCTGGCGCAGCTTCTCGGCCTGGGGATCCGGCTTGGCTTTTTTCTGTGACTTGCTGCCGGGTTCCGGCTCAAGGCTGTTTTTAAGATTTTTTTCCTTCATCATCCGGTCAAAGGCGGAAGGTTCCTTTTCCTTGGGAACAATGGTACCCGGGGCCACCGTGATATCCGGCTCAATACCCTTGGCCTGGATGGACCTGCCGCTCGGGGTGTAGTACCGGGCAATGGTATATTTGATGCCGTAGCCGTCCTCCAGAGGGTGAACCGTCTGTACCGATCCCTTGCCAAAGGAGGTTGTGCCCAGAATCAGGGCCCGGGAATGATCCTGCAGCGCACCGGCCACAATTTCAGAGGCCGATGCGGATCCGCTGTTGATCAGGACCACCATGGGATATGCCCTGCGCGTTTCATCGGGATAGGCGTTAAACACCTGGCTGTTCTTCTTCTCTCTTCCTTTGATGGACACGATAATGCCCTCATCCAAAAAAAGATCGGATATTTTAATGGCCTGGTCCAGAAGCCCTCCGGGGTTGTCCCTAAGGTCCACGATCAATCCTTTGAGCCCGTCCTTTTCCAGCTTGGCCAACTGCTTTTCCACATCCGTGCTGGTGTTCATTCGAAAGTTGGTGATCCGAAGGTATCCGTACCCCGGGGCCAGGAGGCTGGACCGGGCCGAGGTCAGGGGAATTAAGTCCCGCTTGAGATCAAAGACCAGGGGCTCGGGCTCCTTATCCCGGATCACGGTGATTTTCACCGGCTCATGACGGGGGCCGCGCATCTTGGAGACCGCTTCCCAAAGGGGCATCTCCTTGGTGGAGTCCTCGTCAATGCGGATAATAATATCGCCGGCCCGGATGCCGGCATCATAGGCCGGTGTCCCCTCAATGGGGGAAACGACGGTGAGGATGCCATCCTTCATGGTAATGACAATGCCGATACCGGAAAACTTGCCCTGGGTATCGTCCTGAAGGTCGCCAAAGGCCTCCGGGGGCATAAAGCTGGAATGGGGATCCAGGTTGCCCACCATACCTTTGATGGCATTGCGGATCAGTTCCTGGTCATCCACCTCATCCACGTAATTTTTTTCGATCTCTTCTAAAACGGCGGTAAACAGTTTCAGGGACTTGTAAGCCGAGTCCTCGGCCGCCCGGGCCTGGGATCCCCCCGTAAAAACAACTGTTCCCCCAAAAATAATCAGGGCCAGCAGGGTGCTGACCATCTGTCTTGCTTTCATTATTTCAGGCTCCTTTTTTCAGCCATGTCATGGGATTGACCGGTTTTCCGTGGTGGCGGACCTCAAAATGCAGACACATGCCTTTGATGGACCCGCTGTCTCCGGCAGTGGCAATCACCTCGCCCGATCCCACGGTTTCGCCCTTTTTCTTGAACATCTCCTCCACATGGGCATACAGGGTATAGTAATTGTCCCCGTGGTTGATGATCAAAAGGTTGCCGTATCCTTTCAGCCAGTCGGCAAACATGACCTCTCCTTTAAACACCGACCGGACCGGCTCCCCCCGCTCCACCTTTATATCAATTCCGCTTTGAAAAGTGAAGGCATTGTAATTTCCGTTCCTGGACTTGCCAAAGGTTGAAATGATCTTACCGTCCACCGGCACGGGCAGCCGGCCCATCTGCCTTGAAAAGGTGGTATCATCCAGGTCGGGACTGCCCTTAAGTCCCATGGCATCCAGGCGTTTTCTCAACTCCTGCGCCGCCTGCTCCAATGAGGCAATAGCCGCCTGGGACAGTTTTTTCTGCTGTTGGATTTCTTTTAAGATCTCCTCTTTTTTTCCGGATTCTTTTTCCTTGATCCGAATCTGAACGGCCAGCTCGTCTTCCAAAACAGTTTTGGCACTGACCTGTTCTTCCAGTTCTTTTTTCAGATGGATGAGGCGGGACAGGTTGCCGGATTGTTCGGATAGGAGATCGTAATCCGATGCCACAACCGTTTTCACCGCCCGCTGGGTCACCACAAAATCAAACAGGGAAGACGGGGGGCCCGCCATTTCAAGGCGGCCCATCATGTGCATCCGGTAAAGGGCTTCCAGGCGCTGGCCGGCATAGACCCTTATTTCGGCCATGCTCAGGTTCAAGCCCTTTATCTGTTCCTGAATCGACTCTATCTCCCGGGCAAGCCTCTGGGTTTCCCTGGCCAGGGTCTGAGCCTTAATTCTGGACCGGTTCAAAGAAAAATCAATCTCATCAAGACCGTTGAGGATCTCGGTTTCTCTCTTTGAAAACCGGTCCATTTTCCGGGTTTCCTTTTCCAGCTTTTTAACAATGGCCTCCCGCTGCTGGGACGTCACATCATCCGGCTTGTCGGTCTTGGGTTTCAGAATTTTAACAGAGGATTCGGGCTGCCGGTCCAGGGCAGAAGGTTCAAGGGAAATGTACCTGGGCCGGTTCCGGACATACCCTTCCCGTCCCTGAAAGAGAATGGTGACCCAGCCGCCGATCCCGCCCTCAACTTTGAGGACATCCACCTGGGTTCCCTTTTCCAGAGTCGCGATCACACCTGCGGTCTGGGAGGGTTGGGACCGGATATTCATCTTATAGGCGGTGATGGTCCCCCGGCGCACGACGATATCCTGCGCACTCACAACTTGAACTGCGGCCATCACCGACAAAAGAACAACAAAAACTTTTGCCAGACTTATTTTAAAATTTGTTTCAGGGATAAAAAGCATCCAAACCACCCGAGAAATGTACTCGAAAACAGGATAATCCCTATTGCCGGAAAGGAAAGAAAACGGATATCCAAATAAACATAGGCCCCCAGGTTCTGGGCGATGCCGGACAAGAGGGTCTGGTACCCGGCCAAAAGGATCACCATCCCAAGGCAGCCGCCGAAAAACCCCTGTAAAATACCTTCAACATAAAAGGGAGTTTTGATAAACCCCTCGGTGGCCCCGACCAGGCGCATGATCTCGATTTCCGTCCGCCTGGAGTAAAAGGCCAGCCTCACCGTATTGGAGGTGATAAAAAGGGCGATGAGCAAAAACAGGCTGCACATGGCATAGCCGGTCATCTTAAACAGGTTGAACAGCTTGAGGAACCGCCCCAGCCACCCCTGGCCGTATTCAACGGAATCCACCGTATCCAGGGCCTCGATGCGTTCGGCAAGGGCCCGGACCTGATCAAAGCTGGAAAAGGACACCATGGTGATTTCCATGGCATGGGGCAGAGGGTTGTCCTTCAAGGTTTCAAAAAAACGGGTCTTTCCCCCCATTTCCTTTTCCAGCCGCGCCAGGGCGTCCTCTTTGGAGATAAATGTCATCTTTTCGACCCCGCCCAGGGCGGTGAGCTGATCCTCTACTCCGGACAGCATATTCGGGGAAAAGCTGTCGTTAAAATAGACCATGGCCCGGCCGCCGTGATTCCAGGATTCCAGCACTCTTGAGGTATTTTCAAAAAAGAGCATGAAAATGGAAACCACCAGAATGGACAGGGCGATGGTCATAATGGTGATCAGGTTTAAAAACCGGTTGGACCGGATATCGGTTAAGGCTTTTTTAAATATCCTGGGCATGGGTTAAGGTCTCTTCTTTCCTAACAGAGCATTGTGGAAATTCCTTTGAGCTGACCGTCGTCCAGAGCCACATGCCGCCCCCTAACGGAACTCTCTATAAGTCCCAGGTTATGGCTGGCAATGAGGATCGTGGCTCCGTTTCTGTGGTACTCCAGGAGCAGGTCCAAAACGATACGGGCAGACGCCTCGTCCAGGCTGCCTGTCGGTTCGTCCGCCAGAATAATGGACGGCTCCCCGATAACGGCCCGGGCCACGGCCACCCGCTGCTGCTCCCCCCCCGACAGGGTGGGCGGCAGATGGTTGGCCTTTTTTTCCATACCTGTGGTGCGCAGCACATGCATGACTTTTTTTCTGATAAAAGACGGTTTTTCGCCGGCCACCTGAAGGACCAGGGCGACATTCTCAAACACCGTCCGGTTGGGGATGAGCTTGAAATCCTGGAAAATCATCCCGAAGCGCCGCCGCAGCAGGGGCAGTTTGCCCGGAGAAATCCTGGCCAGGTTCATGCCGTCGATGAGAATCTGCCCCTCAGACACCCGTTCCGCCAGGTAAAGCACCTTTAAAAGGGTGGATTTTCCCGCTCCTGAGGGACCGGAAACAATGATGAACTCACCGGGTGCGATGTCCAGGGAAATGTCGTTAAGGGCCAGTTTGGCACCGTACCGCTTGCTCACGTTGAACAGTCTGATAATATCCGCTTTACGGCTGTCCGAACTCATGGGATCCTTGGCTGTCGTGTTCTGATCTGCATAATTGACTGAACCTGAATTTACTGATATAACGCGCCTGTGTCAAGGAGTGCTGAAAAACAGTTTTCCTTACATTGAGCCTTCACTGAACCCGTAAACCGGCTTCTTCCAACTCAGTGAAGGCTTTAATTTGGAACCAAAAGACGATTCGGGGACCAGACAGCCCCGAGCCGATTAGACAGATAAAACAACACCTATGATCCTTTTTGACTCCCACTGCCATATTGACGACAAAAGCTATGACCCGGACCGGGATGATGTGATGGACCGGGCCGCCCAAAGCGGCGTTCAAGCCATGATGGTGGTCGGCATCGACCGGACAACGGCCCAAAAAGCGATTCAAATCGCGAAAAAACGGCCCAATATATTCACCTCGGTAGGGGTTCATCCCCACGATGCCATCCAATGCTCAGCCCAGGTATTGGAGGAACTCAAGGACATGGTTCTGGCCCATGACTGTGTCAAAGCATGGGGAGAAACCGGCCTGGACTTTAACCGGATGTTCTCCCCCCAGGCAGACCAGGAGGCCTGCTTTACCGCCCAGCTTTCCATGGCAGGAGAGCTGGACCTGCCCCTGATCTTTCATGAACGCGATTCGGGCGGAAGATTTTACGACATTCTCAAATCTGAGGGCCCCAAAAGCCGTAAAGGCGTTGTCCATTGCTTTTCAGGCACCAAAGAGGAGATGTTCAAGTACCTGGATTTAGGATACCACATCGGCATCACAGGGATTCTCACCATCTTAAAGCGCGGGGCCTATCTTAGGGAAATCGTTGCCCATATCCCCGAGGACCGGATTCTGATTGAAACCGACGCCCCCTATCTGACCCCGGCCCCTCAAAAAAATAAGGTCCGCCGGAACGAGCCCGCCTTTGTGGCCTCGGTGCTGACCCGGCTGGCCGAGATCCGGAATACGGATCCTGACACCCTAAGCCGGACCATCTTCGAAAATACCGTCCGGCTTTACGATGTCTCCCTGGCCCCGGACCAGACCCTGGCGAACACCTAAAACGGTCTATGCATCCAGGGCAAGCTCTGCGGCCATCTTAATGGCCTGGCACATGGACTGCGGGTTGGCCATCCCCGTCCCTGCAATGTCATAAGCCGTTCCGTGATCCACAGAAGTCCTGATGATGGGAAGCCCCAAGGTCACGTTCACTCCGGAAAAGCTCTCCCACTCCCCGGTCTCAGGATTGCATTTAAATCCCTGGAACTTTGACGGGATATGTCCCTGATCGTGGTACATGGCCACGACCACATCATAATATCCGCCCTGCATCTTTGAAAAAATCGTATCTGCCGGAATGGGGCCTTCGGCACGGATGCCTTTGGCCTTGGCCGCCTCTACAGCCGGGAGAATCTCATCTTCGTCTTCGGTTCCGAACATGCGCGCCTCCCCGCAATGGGGGTTTAATCCGGCGACCCCGATTTTAGGGCTGGCACCGATCAGACGGGACACGGCGGCATCGGCCAGTTCGATCACCCTCAGAACGCGCTCTTTTTTAACGGCATCGCAGGCTTTGCGCAAGGGCAGATGGGTGGAGACATGAACGACCCTGAAGTTCTCATCGGCCAGCATCATGGTATAATCCCTGGTACCGGTTTTTGCCGCATAAATCTCAGTATGCCCGGCATAGTCAAACCCGGCCTTTTTGACCGATTCCTTCGTGATAGGGCCTGTCACCGTTGCATCCACATCCTTGTTCAGGGCAAGGGCGATGGCCTTGTCAACGTATTCAAATGAGGCTTTGCCCTGGGCGGCGGTCGCGGTTTTCCGCTTGAGTTCTTCCAAGGGCAGATTTTTCAGGTCCAGGACATTGATTACGCCGTATTCGTAGGTGCACTCACGGGGATGATCAATGGCCCGGACTTTCAAGGGACTTTTGCAGATGGCCACAGCACTGTCCAGCACCCCCTTGTCCCCGACCACAAAGGGTCTTGCAATGCGGTACAATTCTTCAAAGCCCAGGGCCTTGACGCAGATTTCCGGTCCAATACCCGCAGGGTCTCCCATGGTCACTGCCAATACGGGTTTTGTGTCGTCTTTCACCTTAGTCTCCTTTTCCAATCCGCTGATGGATCGCTGTCAATGTATCTTCAGCACCGAAGGCGCCGGATTTGGTAATAATTATAGTTTGTTCAAGCATACCGGTTTTAACATAACCCCAGGGAATGCCCGGCAGCAGCATGCCTCTAAGATAAAAGCGTTTGGCACCTGCCAGCGCAAAAAACGCATCTGCCGTATCACCGCCTGAAACAAAGATAAAGCCGTAATGATTATTTTCAACATGGACCATCGCCTCCCGGCAAAGCCTTTGACAGGCTGTTCTGGCATCCAGTTTACACTCGTCTATAAAGGGGAGTCTGAAAATATGGGCACTTCGGGTGGGATCAAATTGCTGTTTTTTATCCCCGAGAATCAATTCAGAGGCATCTTTCCCCCTGCGCAATTTTTCAATCTGCGCCCGCTGGACTGAGGATGCAGAACCACACAGATACAATCCCCGGCCATGCCGGATACTGGGAGGGGTGTTGACGCAGGGTTTTGCCATGACACGCCCCATGGCCGAAGCCAGGCCGGACGATGCACAGATCAGGGTGTCCTGGTAAAGCGCCAAAGCCACCCGGGCGATGATATCAAGATCTTCATTGGTCACAGCATCCAGGGATATGATATCGACCCCGCGGCTGAAGGATTCCGTCAGGCACCGTTCCAGCTCCTGCGGCCCTTTGCGGACCTGGGTTAATGTAAGGTAGAAGGTGGATTTGCCCGACTGGCGTTCCAGGATCACATCCGGACGGGATTCTGTCATGGGAGAGAGCGGATCATTGCGCATATGGCTTTGATCCAAAGGCACCCCGTTTAACTTGAGGCTCCCGTCTTCTACGATTCTGCCGTGGTTGGGCAAGGCCGGCACCACAATGGCACGAGGCTTTTGTGCATTCATCAACGCCTTGATCTCAAGGCCCGGCGCCCCCCGCATACAGGAATCTATCTTTTTGAAAATAAACCCGGGGCGGTTTTTCTCAACCCAGGGTTTGAGTCCTGAAACGCATGTTTCAGCCTCTTGCCCGGACAGGTTCCGCGTGGCGGTATTCACAGAAATAATTTTATGATTTTTACTGCAGGAGATCCCGGCCAGGTCATGACGGTCTGTCACAATGACTTCGCCAAGACCGCAGAATTCAACACCGGTATCCCCGGCCCCGGTTAAATCATCGGCAACAATAAGAAGGGTTGTATCCAATTTCCCTTTATTGTTTAAAATTGTCACTTATGCCTCCAACGGCAGCATATCCGGTGCATGTTCAGGACTCCGATCCGCGCACTGCTGCCCTTTGTTCTAATCGCCTCTTGTACCGCCCATGCTTTCGAGGATGCATGGGTATGCTTCAATTTATCCTTATCTGCGTTGCAAATCCCAAGCGAATACAAGTTCACATCCGATTTTTGCAGGCAGTCATTATACATGTTGATAACCCGTTTGTATAGCTGAGAAGATCCTTGCGGACCGATCGGATCCCTTTATGGGCGGGGGGTGCGGACGCGTGACCCTTCCGCGGCAGGAGGTTTGCAAAAAAAACAGAACTCAAAAAAAGGTCAGTTCTTGGCCATCAGCCGAGTCACCGCGCCTTCCAGCCCGTCCAGGGAAAGTTCGTACATGGGAAAAATCTTGGAGATGGCGATAATGGTATGGGTATAGCCCCACATGGCTTCCGATACCGGGTTGAGCCAGACCGAATGGGAAAAGGTTTCGGTCAGAAATCTCAGCTGTTCAATGCTGGGACGGCCGCTACGCTCGGTGATATGGATGGAGCCGTCATGGGACATCAGTTCATAAGGCGCCATACTGGCGTCTCCGACCACGATGAGGCGGGTATCCGGGTCCAGCCGTGAAAAGTCCATCACTTTCTTGGGCTTTTTGTACCGGGCCGGATCTTCCCAGAGATAATCATAGATGGTGTTGTGAAAAAAATAAGTCTTCACCTCCTTGAACTGGGACCTTGCATAGTCGAACAGGGTCTGAACCACCCTTATATAAGGGTCCATGGACCAGCCGCCGTTGTCGATGGCAAGGATGACTTTCAGCCGGTCTTTCATGGCCCGGTCAAACATAAGCTCGATCTCCCCGCCGTTGCGAAGGGTTTCCCGGATGGTTTCATCCACGTTGATCTGGTCCTTGGGACCGGCCGGGATCATGTGCCGCAGCCGCTTTAAGGCCTCGCCGATCTTAGCCTGGGTCAAAGGGCCTTTGGTGGAGTAATCCTTATATCGTCGCTCATTGGCGACCTTGACCGCGGATTTGTTCCGGGATTCCCCACCCACCCGCATGCCGCCGGGATGGTATCCGGAATGGCCCACAGGCGAGGTGCCGCCGGTGCCGATCCACTTGTTCCCTCCGTCGTGGCGGCCGTCCTGATCCTGGAGCCTTTTTTTGAAATATTCGATGAGTTCTTCCGGGGTCATCTTCTTGAGCTGATCTTCGGATACCCCTAAGGCGTCCGCCATTTTCTTGGGATTTTTGAGCCATTCATCCAGCATGGCCCGGGCCATTTCATCAATTTCAAATCCGGCATCCTCGGGCAGCGGCACCCCTTCAAAATGATGGGCAAACACCTGGTCGTACAGATCAAAGTAACGCTCGCTTTTGACCAGGATCGCCCGGGCGCAGGTGTAAAAATCATCCAGTCCCACGATCAGGCCCTGGTGCAGCGCCTTTTGCAGGGTCAAAAACGCAGTGGGCGAGACGGGGATACCGACATCCTTGAGGGTATAAAAAAACTTTAAAAACATGAAACTCCCCGTTAGAACATCTTGCGCCGGCCCGTCATACTCCTGGCCCGCTCATAATCCGGGCTTTTCTTGAACAGCACCCCTAAAAAGGGCATGTCCCCTTTAACCAGGTCCTTTGCCCTGAAATCAGGGTCTGCATCCAGGGCCCGGATCCAGTTGATCAGCTCCCGGGTGGCCGGTTTTTTCTCAATCCCGTCCATCTCCCTTAGAGAATAAAATGCGGAAATGGCGTTTTCCGCAAGTTTCTGGTCCAGCCCCGGGAAATGCACCCCGATAATCTTTCTCATCATCTTGGGCTCCGGAAAGGCAATGTGGTGAAAGTTGCACCGGCCGAGGAATGGGTCGGACAGGTCTTTTTTGGCGTTGGAGGTGATAATGATCACCGGTCTGTTTTTTGCCGTAACGGTCCGGTCCGTTTCAATGATGTCAAACTGCATCTGGTCCAGCACATCCAGCATGTCATCCTGAAAATCGGTGTCTGCCTTATCAATCTCATCAATGAGCAGCACGGTCCTTTCCTCGGCACTGAAGGCCTGGCCGATCTTGCCCATCTTTATGTACTCGTCAATGTTGCTCACATCCCGCTTGGAATCCCCAAATCTGCTGTCGTTGAGCCGGGTCAGGGTGTCGTACTGATACAGAGCCTCCACAAGCTTCATGGAGGATTTCACATTGAGAATGATCAGGGGCATGGCCAGGGTCTGGGCTATGGCATGGGCCAGCATGGTCTTACCCGTGCCGGGTTCTCCTTTGAGCAGCAGCGGCATCTCAAGGGTCATGGAGATATTGACAATGGATGAAAGCTCCGGGTCCAGGATATATTTTTGGGCACCCTCGAACCGGGTGTCTGGGGCTTGGGTCATGGGTCTCTCCGTCATGGCTTAAGTGAGGGGTTGTCCGTTGGCAAATAACATGGTTCTGGTTAACAGTCCTGGGTTTGATAGTCAACGCTTATATTTAACCCAGCGCTGAAAGCTCAAGGTTTCAATGCCCTCGCAATCGGGTTGTCACGCTGCCGGCTCGAAATCATCTTATTACAAAATCGTTTCTTTTTGGTTCAAGCCGCCCTTCTCCTTAAAGATTGACACCCTTTTCCTGAAGTGGTAATTTCTTTATCTTGATTTATGAAACCTTAAGGGATCGACTCAAATTTAGGAGCATATTATGATTGGTGGAATCGGAATGCCGGAACTGATAATTATCCTTGTCATCATCCTGATTATATTCGGGGCGGGCAAACTTCCGGAAATCGGTGCAGGACTTGGAAAGGGCATTAAAAATTTCAAAAAGGCAACTAAAGAGCCTCTTGAAGACAAATCTGAAGAGCCCGAAAAAATCGATAAAGAATAGGGACACAATCCGGCAAGCCGTCCATATCGTTAGCAAAACAAATCAGCCAGGCAAGGAGTCTCGTGCCTGGCTGTCCCTTTTTATTCCAATGAAATCCCACCGCAAAAAGAAGGGCCTTTATTTTTCTTACAAAAATGCATCCCAGCCACCCCAAATAAAAACATTTTTGTAAGAAAAAATTCGACTATTCCTTTCAATTCTTCCAACCTTCGCGTATACTCCTGGTCATGGCTTTGATGGTCAAGGCCTGGCACATCCATTGCAATATGGTGTACCGCAGATGCATTGATATTTTTTAGGCAGCAGGAGACAATGGACAGTCCGGAAGCAAATACGCTTATAGAAAAAAAAGAAACCCTGGTCCAGGCCTTTTTAAAAGGTGAGGCACCGGATTTTCTTGACCGCCTCACGACCGCTTTGGATGAATACTTTTACTCGGTGTTTGAAAAAAGCATTGCCGCACGTAAAATGGTCATCTCTGGAAACCCCTTTGCCGTTATTGCCCTGGGCGGATACGGGAGAAAGGAACAATGCATCCATTCGGACATTGATCTTCTCATCCTGTTTGACAAAACCGTTCCCCCGGATGTGGAAGGCTTTGTCCAGGAACTGCTTTATCCCCTGTGGGATGCCCGGTTTGAAGTGGGCTACGCCGTACGCAATATCGATGAATGCATCCGCATGTCCTTTGAGCGGTTTGATATTCTGACCACGGTGTTGGACGCCCGGTTCATCTGCGGGGCCTCCTTAGTCTACTCGGCATTCATGGAAAAATTCCGCCAGCGACTTTCGGCCAAACACCTCAAGCCCACCCTCAACTATCTGCTTGAACACGGGGAAAAACGGCTGGAGGATTTCGGAGACTCCACCTATCTTGTGGCACCGGACCTTAAGTCCGGGTTCGGCGGGCTGCGGGACTATCATACCCTTTTGTGGTACGCGAAGATAAAGTCCAACATCAAAACCCGAAGGGACCTGGAGTATTACGGATTTCTCTCCCATTTTGAATATGAGACCTTAGAGGAGTCCTTAAATTATATCTGGGATATCCGCAACCGCCTCCACTTTATTGCCAAACGTAAAAACGACACCCTTCACTTTGAGCACCAGGCAGAAGTGGCCTCTCTCATGGATTTTCAAAACAGCGGGGGCCAGCCCGACGTAGAACTTTTTTTAGGGCAACTCCACGAGAAGATGGAGTTTTTAAAACAGATCTTCCAGATCACCTATGAGGATATTTTATCATCCTCCCGTCTGCGGAAAAACAAGAGCGCAGCCAAACCGACCAAGACCGACGGCCTGGTAATCCATAAACGAAGGCTGTACTTTGCCAACACCGTGGCCATCATGCAGAAACCCGATCTGCTGCTCAAGATATTTCTGGAAAGCGGCCAGAACCGGATCCCTCTTTCCATCGAGGCCCGACGGGTGGCCTCGGAATTCCGGCACCTGGTGGATGAAAAGATGCGCTCCGATCCCAGAATCGTCAAGATATTTAAACGCATTCTGGGGCTGTCCTACTGGGAATTTAACGTGCTTAACGTCATGCTGTCCACCGGAATCCTCCAGCAGTTCATCCCGGAGCTTTCCGCCCTGGTCAACAAAATCCAGTACAACCATTACCACCTTTTTCCCGTGGATAAACACAGCATCCGGTGCGTCCAGATCATCAACTCCTTCAAGGACCCCGGCACCACCATGGTGGACACTCTTTACGCCAGCGTCTACAAGGAGATCCGGAACAAAAACGTCCTGCTGGTGGCAGGGTTGCTCCACGATATCGGCAAGGCAGATCCTGCCAAGGAACACTCCAAACGAGGGGCCCGAATCGCCGGCCCCATTCTGGATCGCCTGGGGTTCAATGCCACGGAAAAAGAGGATATCGTCTTTCTGATTAAAAACCATCTGCTCCTTGCCAAAACCGCTACCCGGCGGGATATCTTTGACGAGGAAACAGCCGTTTACACGGCCCACAGCATCGGGAAGATCCGGCTTTTACGCATGCTCTTTTTACTGACCGTTGCCGACTCCAAGGCAACCGGCCCCAAAGCCTGGAATGACTGGACCGAGAACCTGATCAAGGATCTCTTCCTTAAAACCATGGGCATCCTCAAGACCGGAGAACTGGCCTCCAAAAAGACCCAGCGTCTCATTGAAAAAAAGAAAAAGGATGTTTTGGGGCTCCTGCGGGAAAGCTGGCGGGAGGAAGAGGTCAACCGCCAGTTGTCCTCCATGTCCAGACGTTACCTGCTCTACGTTCCGGCCAGAAACATTGTGGACCACATCAACCTGTTCCGGAACTTAGGAGAACGGGACTATATCTGGCAGATCACCAAAGAAAACGGCGGATCAGACATGCGCACCGTGTCCATCTGCGGCAAGGACAAGCCCGGATTCTACTCCAAGATCGCCGGTGTTTTCTTCCAGAACAACATCGATATCGTGGCATCCCAGGCCTATTCTCTGGGAGATTCCCACATTCTGGATGTCTTTAACGTCCGTCCGCCCAAAGACCGCCTCTTTGAAAAAGAAAAGTGGGAAAAGGCGGAAAAGGATCTGACCTGCGCCCTGGAAGACGACCACTACCTGGATCGTGCCCTGGAAAAGATCCCGGAAACACTGACAGCACCACCGGGTAAACGGCCGGAGCCCAACCAGGTCCGCATTGACAACGAGACCTCCAGCTTTTTCACCATTGTGGAAGTGCTGACCTACGATTTCCCGGGCCTGCTCTTTGCCGTGACCAACGCCCTATACAGAAGCGGGCTTAACGTCAACGTGGCCATGGTCGGCACCAAGGTGGACCAGGTCATCGACATCTTTTACGTCAGGGATGTCGGCGGAGACCAGAAAGTTGAATCAGAAGAAAAGCTTGACCAGATAAAATCAACGATCATCAATTGTCTTCCAAAGATACACCCAAAGGAGGTTCTAAATGAAAAAAATTGAAGCCATTATCAAACCCTTCAAGCTGGATGACGTCAAAGAGGCGCTCAGCGAGATCGGCATTTACGGAATGACCGTGACAGAAGTCAACGGATACGGCCGCCAGAAGGGCCACAAGGAGATTTACCGCGGCGCTGAGTATGTGGTGGATTTTGTACCTAAAATCAAGCTGGAAATCGTTGTAACGGATGACCGCCTGGAAGAGGCTGTGGACACCATCAGAAATGCGGCCAACAGCGGAAAAATCGGGGATGGAAAAATATTTGTCCTGCCTGTGGAACAGGCGGTGCGGGTCAGAACCGGTGAAAGCGGCGACGAAGCAATTTAAAACAAAACAACTTAAACCTTATAATTAAACCCCCAAACCTTAATTTATGAAAGGGAGTGACATGACAACACCTAGTGATGTAATCAAAATGGCCAAAGAAAACGATGTAAAAGTGGTTGACATCCGCTATATGGATTTCATCGGCACCTGGCAGCACTTTTCCGTACCCCTGGCAGAACTGACCGAATCCAGCTTTGAAGACGGCTTTGGCTTTGACGGTTCTTCCATGAGAGCATGGCAGGCCATCAACAACTCAGACATGATCGTTATTCCGGAACCCGGCACCGCCAAGATTGACCCTTTCTTCAAGGTCCCGACCCTGGCCGTCATCGGAAACATCCACGATCCCATTACCCAGGAATCCTACACCCGTGACCCCCGCGGCATCGCTAAGAGAGCTGAAGCATACATCAAGACCACAGGCCTGGGCGACACCATCTTTGTCGGTCCCGAGCCCGAATTCTTCATCTTCTCCAACATCCGTTACTCCTCTGATCCCCATGCGTCCTTCTTTGAGATTGACTCCCACGAAGCCCACTGGAACACCGGAGACGGTTCCGAGCCCAACCTGGGTTACAAAATCAAACCCAAACACGGTTACTTCCCCCTGCCTCCGTCAGACACTTACCAGGACATGAGAACCGAAATGATGCTCACCCTGGAAGACCTGGGTATTGCCATGGAATGCCAGCATCACGAAGTTGCCTCTGCCGGTCAGTCCGAAATCGACCTTCGTTTTGACTCCCTTTTGAACATGGGCGACAAACTGGCCTGGTTCAAATACGTTCTCAGAAACGTGGCTGCAAAATACGGTCAGACCGTTACCTTTATGCCCAAACCCCTGTTTGGTGACAACGGTACCGGTATGCACACTCACATGAGCTTCTGGAAAGACGGAGAGCCCACCTTTGCCGGCAACAAATATGCAGGCCTGTCTGACAACGCCCTGTGGGCTGCAGGCGGCATCATGAAGCATTGCAAGGCCCTGTGCGCCCTGACCAACCCCACCACCAACTCTTACAAGCGTCTGGTGCCGGGTTTTGAGGCTCCCATTAAACTGGCTTACTCCAGCCGGAACCGTTCCGCTGCCATCCGCGTTCCCATGTACTCCGGATCTCCCAAGGCCAAACGCCTTGAGTTCCGTACGCCTGATCCCTCCGCCAACGGCTACATGGCCTTCTCCGCCATTGCCATGGCCATGCTGGACGGTATTCAGAACAAAATTGAACCGGGTGATCCCATGGACAAAAACATCTATGATCTGCCCCCCGAGGAACTGTCCCAGATCCCGTCCGCTCCCGGCTCTCTTGAAGAAGCTCTGGGCGCTCTGGCAGAAGATCACGACTGGCTGCTCAAGGGTGATGTATTCACCAAAGACGTTATTGACCACTGGATTGATTACAAAATGGAAGTTGAGGTCAAGGAAGTCATTTCCCGTCCCCATCCCCATGAGTTCTACCTGTACTATGACATTTAATCATCAATTCTCCTGTTGATGAATGACCAAAAGGGGCCCCGGGAAATTTTTCCGGGGCCCCGCCCTTTTTTGCCTCTGCCTGCATTGAATCCACCGCCTTAGTTTTTCTAAAATTTTGATGCATTCACAAATAAAATACGCTATATAAATGCCCATGACCTGATGCGCAAATAACCCAAACCGGGCATTAAGGCCCGATGATGGAAAAGATATCTTCGATATGAAACCCCAAACACTCTGTTTTATCTCCCTGCTGATCTTTTTTTGCCTTGTTTTCTTTTTACCGCCCAAAGGCATGGCCGAATCAAATGGCGGCGAACTTGATGCCCTGGCCGGCCGACTGGTCGAAGACGGTTTCGATCCTGCCAGAATCAAGGCCCTGTTTGCCCAAAAAGAGGTGTATTTCAATCCGGATGGGGTCTCCTTGTTCTTTATCCATTCCGAATCCAGCCTTAATTACGACCAGTTTGCCTCGGCCAAATCCATTGCCAATGCCCAGAACTACTTAAAGGAACACAAGGAAATCCTTGACCGGGCACAGGCAAAATTCGGGGTAGACAAAACCGTCATCACCGCCATTATCCTGGTAGAGACAAGGCTTGGCACCTACCTTGGGAATCGAACCGTGGTCAATACCCTGTCCACCATGGCAGCCCTTGAAGGAGATCCAGCCCTTCAGGAACAGATCTGGAACGCCATTTCCGATAAGAAAAAGCCCAAACGGGCCGCCTTTGACAAAAAAGTGCAGCGCAAGAGCAAATGGGGATATGAGGAACTCAAGGCCCTGCTCAAATATGCCGCAAAAGAAGGCCTGGATCCCACCACCATCAAGGGGTCTTATGCAGGCGCCATGGGGATTCCCCAGTTCATGCCCTCCAACGCCTTAACCCTGGCCAAAGACGGCAGCAACGATGGGAAAGTGGATCTGTTTAACCACCAGGACGCCATCTTTTCCGTAGCGAACTTCCTCGCCCACCACGGCTGGAAACCCGGCATCAGCCGCCAGCGCCAGCACGAGGTTCTCTTCCGCTACAACCGGAGCAACTATTACGTAGACACCCTGCTCAAGGTATCTGACAAACTCAAATAAGACCAAGAAACTATGGATAATAATACGATTTTAATTGTTCTCGGCATTGTGGGCCTTTCTTTTCTTTTAACCATGCTGGCCCTCATCGACCTGATCAAAAAGGATTTTCCCACCGTAAAGGAAAAGTTTGTCTGGCACCTGGTGGCCATTATCCCGGTCATCGGCTGGCTGCTCTACTTTACCCTGGGCGCAAAAAAAGGGACAAAAAAGACATTTGCCCCGTAATTTAATTTGACTTTTATTAAAATTTTGTATAAAAACTCTTGTCTGTACTGATGTGGTCCCATCGTCTAGCGGTTAGGACGCCGGCCTCTCACGCCGGAAACCGGGGTTCGATTCCCCGTGGGATCACCAACAAAAACAAAGAGTTAAACTCTTAAAACATATCTTAGGTGGCCTTGGACACCCTACTGGACACCTTTTAACCCTTAGAATTAACGGTTCTAAGGGTTTTTTCTTTTTCATAAGAAATTATTGTTCCAGGTGCACTCAAAGCCTCGTTCATTCCTTCTCTTACATCCTCCAATCCTAAAGACCTCAGATATCTTTCCGTTGTCGTAGGATTTTTGTGGCGAAGAACCTTCTGTATAAAGCTGACACTGTAGCCTTTGCGATATAACATTGAAGCTGTAAGGTGACGGATTGCATGGAAACCAAATTTTTTCACGCCAGCCTTCGTACATATTTTTTTCATAAAATGCTGTCTGTTCTTAAATGGTTTTCCATAATATTTACGGCAAAACTGATATCTATTCAGACAAACAAAGACATGATCCTTGTCCTCGGTATCATGGGAGAGCCGTTTCTCACACCAAGTCACCAACGATCGTTTTAATTCATTTGTCATTGGTAGCGTATCTGGCTCTAAGTGCCCCCCCTTACGTTTTCGAGTCCAAAGAGTTACTGTCATATTTGTAAAATCAATGTCTGATCGTTTTAACCGGAACAACTCTCCTCGCCTGGTGGCTAAATTAAGACTCGCTAAAAGCATAACCTTGTCTTGCCCACTTGCCACTTCGTACACTCTCCAAAAATCCTCTTCTGGAGGAACATACCTTGGGGCGCGATCTTCACTCATCTTCTCAATGGCCCTGAAAGGATTCATCATGTTCTGAGGGAATTTTGGAATTCTTTGAACACCCCAATCCCATGCACGTGCAAGGTTCTTACGATCTTTATTTGCAGCATACCCACTCCTGGTATCATATTGATAGGAGAGAAATGAATCTGCCAAAGTGATATCAATTTGTTCAACAGGCATCTGATCCGATATGTTTTTAAAATCCATGAATTTTACAAATGCCCCCCTCTTCTCATCATAGGTCTTTCTTACAAACCTCCTTTCGACATCATCAAGGTACTTCTCAGCCCACTCAATTACGGTTACGCAAATTGTGGCGGTCTGTGTCTCCAACTCTTTTTTGATTTTTTCTTCCCACAGCACCGCTTGTTTGTATGACCGCTTGCTGTCGTCCGGAAACAACTTTTGTTTCCGCTTCTTTTTCTGACCGGGTATCGCGACACTTGCCCGATACCGTTTCTTCCCATTTTTTGTTACTAAACTGGGCATATATCCTCCGTTGCAATACTTTTTCAAAGAACACGTATTTATTCGGGAGGACAGCCACACCACATAACTGATGAGCATACTTTCTCAATGTTCTGATATCAAGCCCTAAATATTTGGCCAATTCTTTATCTGAAATACATCGGCCATAGATTTTCTCAAGATCTTTGGCTGTCATAAAATGATCTTTTTCCATTAACGTGTTCATCAATGATTCCATTTTGATAAAGCTTCTTTCTTGTATGAAAAAAATTGAATTTTGATCTTAGGTAGGATGAAAAATTTTAGGAGAGAGTATAGGCGGGGGAGTGAGTGGGAATGAATGGTGATCTGTCTGTTACCGAGGTTTTTTCCGGATTCGACTCATCGGTTTCATTATATCATCTTTGGTAAAGAGCAAATCAGGCCTCATGAGGAAGCCATCATTACTTTTGGGATGATCGCTGTATTTGAGCTTTGATTTTATCGGGGAATAACCAGAAAACTTTGCAATAAATTCCAGGTCAGTGAGCCCCATGATTTCAGACGGAAGGACCAAGGATTCCGTAGACATCCTGTAGGCTAATGATGCCCCTTCTCGATAATCACTCCCGGTAGATACTGATTGTTCCGGTTTGATAGATTCGTAATCTCCAAGTATAGCAGACGCTTCTTTTGCACTCTGTGCCCCGGCAACAGAAAAAAGGATCTGATTTCCACAAGAATTGATAATACTCTCTTTGAAGGGTTTGCCATAAAGCCCCTCAATCTGCGAATAGCTTTGCGTGCCAAGGAACGCTGAAGCCCTTTTCGATCTACCAAGAGTCAGCAATTTTATCATCGAGGGCAATTTTTGAAGACTGGTAAATTCATCAAGCAAAAAAACGGTTCTGACCATAGTGTTATCCGGCATGCTCAGTGTTTTTCTTATCACCAGATCCAAAAAAAGAGACAGAATGGGTTTGAGGCTATCCTGTACAGAAGCATTGTTTGATATAAAAATATTGCCGGTGCCGCTTTCAATCCAGTTGGTAATAGAAAATTCGTTAGAACCATCTTCCATATGCTCAAAGCATTTACCGTATTGTGCCAATACAGCTAAAATTGAAATTGCCATTTTCGACCCGTGGTCTACAATATACTTCAATCCTTTCTCTGCCCCTGGACAACGTTTAAGGCTATCCCTGATCGTTTTCCCATCACTTGATATCATGGCCCAAATTTCACCGTTGCTTTTTAAATCATTCCGAAACAAAAAGATCAGGATGCTGCAGAAAAGGTCTCTCGCTCCATCCTGCCAGAAAGGATCTGCAGATGTTCCCCCAAGACTCGGGATAAGGGATGCGCCAACCGCATCGATGTCAAGATGGCCGGAAATTTCCGAGAAAAGGTTCCAGTCAATGCCACGTTCATCAAAGGGGTTGAAGATGATATCCTTCGAAGGATCATAAAATCGCTCAATGTAGTCCCCTTTAAAGTCATAAATCACCATTCTGGTGCCAACAGTTCTGAGGTGGCAAAAAATCTCTGAAATTTGCACGGTTTTACCGACACCTGGTTTTCCGACAATCAAGGTAGATTTTGCTGTACATGATTTAGGCATCCAAATATTCCCAATGGGGATCTGCATGGTATCATCTTGTTTTATTACGGCTTTAGAAAATTCTTTAGCGCTGGAAAGTTGTGCCCCCCTCACATGATCTTTCTTTTTCCGGGGAGCCTTAACCATTATAAGAAGCACGAGCCCCATGGGATATAAACCATAAATCAATGATGTCTTCAGTAGAAAAACTTGGGTCTGGTCGAAAACCCATGTTGCCACTTGGCGGATGCCTTCATTCTGGCAGAGAACTTGTGCCGTGGTTACAATGCTTGTACCATCAGGGTTTGTAAAAAGAATGCTATACTCAGGGGTTATATTGGAAATTATAGCTGCTTCAATAAATTTGAACAGGACCATCCAGTCATATTTATCAAGTACAAAAAAATCCAGGAGACCCAGCGTAAGAAGTATCTGAAAAATGAACAGGATCCCCAGGCCCAAAATGCTGAGTTTGAACAATATTTTTACATTGTGAACCCAAAAAACGAAATTGTGGTAAATTCTCATTTTTCGGCATCCTCCTTGAACAGATCATTTATCGCTCCAAGAGTCCTGGAATTTGCCGAACCAATGATATAGATCGCATTTACAACCAAATCGAGAGTTTTACCCAGATCATGTATCTCCTCGATGATTGCATCCTCCAAAAAAGTAGGATCTTTTTCTCCGGACACGGAAATATTTGAAATTTTGCTGTCAAGTTTTCTGAAAATTTGATTCAGGCTGTTTTCAGCATGCACCCCATCTTCATACGCAGATATGATATATTTGACGGCATCAGTAAAATTAAGCCCCTTATCAAGTTGGACATTATCAATTATTTTCAAATGATACCGGCTGAGACGCAAACTTCTTTGCTCTGAGTTTTTCATTTTTCAACCTCCATTTCCGACATTTTGCCTTCGGTGTTTGATTTGATAATATTTTTACTTGAGAGCAGCGATGATGTTTTATACTGGCCCTCTTTAAATTGCCCTTTCAGCTTCGTTGCATTGTCTGTAAAAATGGTGACCTGATTTTCAGCCCTTGAAAGAGCCACATAAAGCGATTCGGTTTTATTCATTCTTTTGTTGCGTGTATTCGCAAGGAAGAGGACATTTGAAGAAGTCTGTCCCTGAGCCTTGTGGAGGCTTATGCTGTAGGAATGATCAAACCAAGGATATTTTCCTGGAACGATTTCAACCAACCGCTTGAATTTTTTTATCCTGACCTGCAATGCTCTATTTTTTTCGATGCGTTCAACTGTACCAGTCAAACCATTCTGGATACCAAGTTTCTTATCGTTTTTAAGAAAAATGATCTTGTCACCAGTTGAAAAGTTCCTTTTCTGAGTTTCGTACAGGGAAATATTTATTCTTTGGAGTTGATCCCTTAGTTTGAACTGTTTCAGCATATTATCACTGGTTAGCACATTAATTGTGTTGCTCCTTGAATCACCTGAAACAATGACAGAATCGAAATATTGATTTTCTCTGTTTTCCTGATCTCGTTGTTCAATTAAAGCACATTGACCAACTTCAAAATTTTCAGCAAAGAATTTTTTTAATCCTGTCAAACTGACTGGCACCGAAATTTGTATTTCGTGATTTTCTCGGCCAAGGAGGCCCTGGTTTTGTAACGTGGATCTGATAAGCTTGTTTAATTGCATTCGCTCATGATTGGAGGAGGCGATTATGAGCGTATCATCACAACTTTTATCAGAAAGATATCTGCCGGCCACTGCTCGTATGAGTTCACTGTTATAACGTTTCTCTACTAACTGGCCGTTTTCACTCAATAGCTCAAACGTTTTATCTATACCAAAACGGTTTTTTCCATTCAGGAAATTTTTCACGTGGCGTACTTCTTTGAGTACTACAATGTTCTTCTGGCGGATTACATGCGTTAGTTCTATTCTCGATGCCCCCAGAGTCTGGAGATCTTTAAAAAAGTTTCCAGCACTGATTGCCTGCAATTGTTTGCAGTCTCCACAAAGGATCACCCGAGAATTATTGCATTTAGCTTTGAAAAAAACTTCGCTGGCTTGCATGGAACCAAGCATTGAAGCCTCATCTATAATTACAATGCCGTTTTTATGACTTTTCTGAACGGATTCATTAAGAAAACTACTGATCGTTTTTGATGCGATACCGCTTTTTGACTGAAGCTCCTGGGCCGCTTTGCCCGTGAATCCAACACCTTCAATGCGTAGGGTTCTTTCTCTACCCTCTAAAATTTCTTTTAACGATTTGAAAAGAAAAGATTTCCCTGTCCCGGCATCTCCTTGCAGCAGGGTACACTGATCTTTTGATGACAGGATATTTTGTAACGCCACCTGCTGATCAGCCGTTAAATGGGCATGATCTGTTCTGATAAGTTGTTCGGCTTTTTGACTGGAGATAAGGGGTTCCAGAGAATTTATACCATCGCAAAAGGCTTTTAGTATTTCCTGCTCGGTCTCTTTCATATGGGCGCTGGTAAAATTCTGCGTCGTAATGCCTTTGGAATTTACATATGTTGAGACATCAAGTATCTCTCCGGCCGCACGCATCTTTAAAAAGCTTTTTTCAAGCTCATGTGCTGTAACGTTACCCACACCCAGGTTCAGGCAGGATTCAAGGATCTGCTTTCTTGTAAACAGGCATTCAGTTTCATGGATTGACTGGTAAGCTAATCTGATATAATCAACGGGTTTTAATTTGTCCTCCTGTTGAACCCTATATTTGGCCTTTTCAAGAGCTTGGAGAATCAATCGACGTGGGACCTGTTCTTCCCATTGTTCCTTAAGCTGCACCCCGTCCATTGAATGATCTTTTGACGGGCGAGATTGTAATACAGCAATTTTTCTCAATTTGGATTGGTTCGCCCTTGAATACCGGGAAGTCTCTGAAAATTCTTTTTCAACCTTTTTGATACTATGAGACCGTTTGGAAAAATGTTCTATCCACTCCTGTTTTATCCCGGAGATTTCCCAACTACCGTTGCTTTTGACATCAATACCATATCCAAGTTCTTTGACGTTGTTTGCAAGTTGGGACAGGTAAATTTGAATTATCAGTTTTTGGTCCCGGTATAGCTGATCAAAAAAAACAGCCTGAGGGCCTTTCGGTCCATGAGTATGATTAAAAATGAGACAGTGAGTGTGCAGATTCGGATCATTAGCCCGCGAAACAGAGTGGTTAACTTTTGCAAACAGGCCTTCCCCAGTCTTCGCCGCAACCGTATTACAAAATTTAGTCTGCCGAACATAGATATAGTTGGCCTCAATATAATTGAGAGTGGCATCAATTGCCGCCAAATGGGCAGCCTGTAATTTTAAATCTCCACCATGCACGGCCACCATACTGAAAGATTTTGGTGGAGAAAGTGTAAAATCAACTGCAGCCCGGTGAAACTCTTTATCATCGGTATCTCTGCCGGACTTTATAACCTGATTACCGCTTAGATCGTTTCCTGTTATCAAATTTGCAAAATCATGCTTTTTGCAAACCAGATTATAGAGTCCGTACCTTTCTGCTAAATGACCATACCAGCAAGCATCAACCCCAAAGACTGGATCCGGTTGAAAATAGTACTGTAGACTTTGAGATGGGCTTACATTTTTGGGGTGCATGTGTGCTTGCCTGTCTTACAATTGAATTTCATCAAAATTCGAATAGTATCGGTCAGTTACGTCAGAAAAACACTGCGATGTATGATAGTTTGGCATACAGATTGTTTAACCAAGTGAAGGTGCAAGCCATAGGAAATCAAGAAACTCGACCATCTCATTCTTTTGTGACTGATGGCGTAAAGCTTAACTTAATCCCCCCGAGCACCAGATGCCACTCTCCAGCTTCCCGTTTATCCAGTGCACCAGGGTAATAAACCCTTTGTATACTGGAGCAAAGGGAACGTGAAGAAAGCCGGTTGCTCGACAACCAGGGCAAGGCCGCTGGGCCAGGAGACAAAGGCCCATTGTATATAGGTGAGACCCACCGGAGTAAGGGTACTAATGAGTAAGCCTCCGTATCATTCCAAAGGGTATCGCCCCACCAGTTTCCCGGGCAACCGGCCATAATCACCCTGGCGCCATGCCTCTCCAGTGCCTGTAAGGGAACGGAGCTGAATCCTGCCCCGCAAGCAACCGATCTAGGCTTGTTGATATCCAAACTTTTGGCATTACAGTTCCCTGGAGTGGTTGAGTGAGGTCCCAGTAGGCTCACTACCGTTGTGCCCATGGACACAGGAGCATAAAACTGGTTCATAGGAAGCCTGACTTTAGAGTGAATAATACTAATGTTCATAAAAAAGAACACTGTGCTTAAAACTTCGTTATCCAAACGAAAGTCACCCCCTATTTTTCCCCTTGATGCCACCGAAATCAGCCCCCAAGGATCTTCTGGATTTTGGTCTTAAGCTCTTCGATTTCAGTCCTCAGCTTCGCAGGGTCATCAGAAGTAAATGCGTCCTGTTTTTTGAACTCTTTTTCGGTCATACGGCCGACTCGCATGTAGAGTTTATCCTCCTCTATTTTGGCTTTTTCCATCAGGGCTTTTGCTTCAGCTCTGAGAACGGCGGGTAATTTTTTAGATGCCATGCTGATCTCCTTTGATGACTAAATTCTGGTATAGAATTAATAGATTTATATATAGAAAATCCCAGGTAAATTGAGAACGATCTGATTTGGGCTAAAAGGATTTACCTGGGATAAAAAGAGGAGGGAAGAATGAAACCGCAGGGGGTGACTACGGTTTCATTTGACTGATACGAAACTACTCTTCGTAAGCGTGCTTGTTCCAGACTTCTTTGGCCTCAAACTGAAGCATATTTTGCTTTGCAATTCTGTTTTTAACAGCCTTGAAGTCCATGTATTGACGGTACTTGTCGTACTGTTTTACAATACTTAGAATACGGCTCTGGAACTCCTTGTAAAGCAAATTTTCGTACCTTTTTTGGATGTTCTTCCGGCCAGTTTCATGGCTGATGCAAGAGAAGGTTTGAGCAAGATCCTGGATCCTTTCCATAACTTTTCTGATCTTGTATTGATACTTTTGGTATGGGCTGAATTCACCCCGCCCAATAGATCCGAACGGAAAGGAGATAGCATCGTCAGGTTCTTCAAAACAATAGATTTCAAAGGGCTTTACTGGGACTAAATCCAGTAACCAGAAATCCTGTCGAAGGTACCAATGCCTAAACTCAAGGTATGCCTCGATTTCATCTTCATCCATGCCAGCATAGATGCTGAATCCTTTGAGGACCCTCAGCCCAGGACCAGGCGGTAGGTCTTCTTTTGCAATCATACCATCAACGGCATAAGAGATTTGTTCTTTTTCCAACATTGTTTTCACCTCTGAAGTGGACTTTCTCATCCATCTGCTATGTTGAGACGGTATGAGGGTGATTGTTGAATACGAAAGAAAAAAGGAAGGTATCCAAAATGTGTCCAGATAATGATAATCCAGACGGAGGGTGATTTGAAGTTTTCAAATCGGTTGCCACTTCAAACATTGACTATATGATAGACATGGTCTTTTGGTTTTCAAGGGGAAAAATGAAGAATTATTCTCCGATTTTTTCAACTGCCCCCTTCTTGTTGAGTTCCGTTTGTTCTGCAACCTCAACCGTATAATGACTGAGCAGATTGTCTCCGTACTCATTGGACTCATATCTATTCTTTATAGTTCCAGAGACCCTCATCTATAAAAAAGGCCGTGTGCTTGATTTCAAGAAGAAAAATCCGTATTTAACTGCTAAAATAAATATTCTGTTGACAATTTCGATAAACGATTAATTTTAAGAAAAGCATTTAAGCCTGCCTAATTTTCAAAATCCACCTCACACACCATATATGACCGAACTCGGATTTTAAAATAGGCACCCCCAAAACAGGCGTGTAGTCTTTTACATATACCTCTCGGATTGTTAAATTCTTTAACGATTCATCCTTCCCTAAATATACCCATCTTTTTTCAGCGCAAATCAACCCTTTGAATACAATCCAAATCAGTTTTTTAATTTTAAAATCAAATCTACAAAAAAGGAAATTTCTATGTTTAAAAAAAATGCTGCAACCCTTGTTCGGAAGCATTGTGTTCTGATCCGCGTTATAGTTACGGTATTGTTTTTTGCCTGCCCTGCCATGGGGATCGCAGAAACCATTGATGGCAATGGGGACTTTGATGCCCTGCTTATTGAGATTCTTGATGTCTTGGAATCTTCAGTGCTCACGTTTGCAGCTGTTGGCAGCATCATTGTTTACGGCTGTGGACTTGCATTTTTCCCCAATAATCATGACACATTTCAGCGGGGGGCAAGGATTATCTTGGGACTGATCATTGCCGCTAAGGGCGCGGGTTTTGTAACTTCTGCTCTTGGTTTGTCGTTCTTGATTTAGGAGAAAACGCATGAATCGATGTATTAACGATCAACCGCAAATTGCTGGAATCGATTCACGGCTGATGGTGCTTTATCTTACCTTAGGCGCAGCATCCTTTTTCTCGATCGGTTCTATAAAAATTGCTTTGGTATGCTTAGGCGGGTACCTCATTACCAGAATCGTATCCTGGTATGACCCTCAGTTTTTCCCCATTCTTGGCGGTTACCTTCAGATCTCTGATCTTTTTGCCCGATCTGATACCTCTGCCTCCGGCAAACCTTTCTCAAGCGTCTTACCCTGGAATAAGATTGAAGAGGTACATGGGTTTGATGGATGTATGATCCGCAATAAGGATGGCTCAATTCAATCAACCTATAGAATCGTTGGACTGGATTTCTTGTCAATGGCTGAGACCGAAATCAGAGCTGCTGAATCTTGCCTCAATGAAGGGATGAAGTTGTTTTCTGAGCATGGTGTAACCATTTTCCTGGAATGCCGGCGAAAAAAGGTTTCTGTTGATAATCAAGTCTTGCCTGGCGAAGGCCAGAGCTTGCCATATGCAATCAAGATGATGCTGGATGAGCAGGCGCATTTGTTTGATTTGGCCCAAGTGTTCGAAAACAAATATTATTTGACAGTCGTTTTTAAAAATGAGGTTGCAGAAAGAAGAGTATCAAAATTGGCTGCTTTTTTCTTAACCTCGGGTGGGAAGGATCTTTCTGTATCTGATGGCCAAGATATCAAAAAGTTCCGGGATCTCATTTTAAAATTCGATAATCTGATATCGGGGTGTTTTGGTTTGATCCCGCTCAACAGGCTTGAAACTTTAGAATATCTTCACTCTTGTATTTCTACCGCGCCTTTTGAGCCTAATGGCATTGCATCCGGTAATGAAGACGCCCTGGCAGCAACCATCCCCGATGTCTCCTTGACGAAAGCCTTAAATCCGGTTCTGGGCAATGAATATATTAAGGCAGTCGGGTTGAAGGGCTTGCCAGACCCTTTGAGTGTAAAGGTACGAGAGGAAGTGTCTGGTCTTGCGGTGGATTTTCGGTGGATGATCAGGGCAGATCTTTTAAAAAAGGATCAGGCGAAAAAAACAATCACGGCCAAAAAAATTGCCTGGGCAAATTCTTCGTTCAACTGGACTGCTACTCTTGCATCAATGTTCACAGGAATTCAGTCTGGCGCCACTGAGAAGTTTGAAACCAGGATGGCTGATGAGTGTCAGGCTATCCAAGATGATCTCAAAGAAGGCCAATATGTCCTTTGTAATGTCGTCACCACCTTTATCACCATGAATGAGGATGAGGGTAAGGCCAATGATAAAGCCGATAAAATAACAAAAGCCCTTGGAAGCCATAGGATTAATGCCAATATTGAAGGTCTCAATACGGCTTTATCCTTACTTTCAGCCATTCCTGGCACCTATCACAAAAATCCCCGCCAATTTGTTTTCACATCAAGAAATCTCATAGAACACTTTTTACCGCTCAATAGCCCATGGGCTGGATCTTTGGATGAAGACTGCCTGTTCGTTGCAAAGGGGCGGGATTAACCACCGTTCGATCTACACCTAAAAACAAACCCTGTCTTTTTTTAGCTGACAGATAGCTTAACCGGACGGGTAAAAAGGAATTCACATGAAATTTATGTTTGGAAACCCTGAGCCTGGTATCGGCAATATCCTTATCGTTGGCCAGTCCAAAACCGGCAAAACGACATTGTTAAAAAAAATTGTACTCAGCTCAGTCCTTTCGAGAACGAGAATCATCTATTTCGACATTGACAAAGGGGCCTTCATTTTTTGCCAGCTGACAGATGGAAAATGGATAGATCTTGGCAATGACTCGAAGCAAGGTATCTTCGCCCCCGTGAAAGCATTGAGTGACAAAATGTTGACCGAATTCTTGACCACCCTGGTTGAAATTGAAAAAGGAAAAATCACCTCTGAAGAAAAGGCCGCACTTGCTTCAGCGATACAGATCGTTAAGGAAATGGGAATTGAGCAGCATACTATTTCTGGTTTGATTTCTTACGTCATGGATGAAGGCCTCAAGAACGTACTGAAAAACTTGGCAAATGATGGAATCTTTGGTGCAAAAGAAGAACATCTTGGTTTTGATTCTAATTTTCTTTGCCTTGAGTGCAAACGACTTTTTGAGTCAGGAAAAAAATCAGCAACCGTACTTTCGTACTTGTTCCACCGGATTGGAAGCCTTGCCGGCGGGGACCCTATCTTTATCATTTTCGATGATGCCTCTTTGGCGCTGAACAACGAATACCTCGAAGACAAACTCCTGACACAGATCAATAATATGAGGAAGCGTAATGTCAGCTTCATATTTGCAATCCATAACATTTCAGACATCAGTAACCGGCTCAAGGACACCCTGCTGAACCACTGCGGAATTCGGATCTATACACCGAACAACCAGCTCTCAACGAACAGTCTCGTCCGGTCATCGTACCAGTCAATGGGACTTTCGGATGATCAGCTTGAGTTAATCGCGACTGGTAAACCGAAGAAAGAATACACCATCCAAACAGCGGATGGCAAATATCAGATCATTGATCTCATGATCCAACCCGGAAGCATCACGCACGCCATCACCGGCGGATCGAACATTAATGACATTAAGATGTTTGAGAGACTGGTTGCAGAGCATTGCAAAGACAAGGCAATCAAAGAATATCTGCGCATGAAAAGGGGAATGAAATGTATGAATATTTAAGCATTATTTATTACCCCACCCATGCGCTTGAATTGTTCATTGCTACGATTAGCTCTGAAAATATCAATATTGCAACTGGCGTTTTTGGGCCTATAGCTTCGGTATTTATAATTATTTCAGGCATCCTGATGGCACTTAATAAATCTGAAGCATCTGATATATTTTATAAATCCATTCTGATTGCTGCATATTTTTATTTTATCCAGAATTATGAGCTGATCACTGCTGGATTGTTGGATTTTTTTTCAACGGCAGGTTTTCTTGCCGGTGGCTCTGATTTGGATTCGGATTTTTTATATGATCCGGCGCGGATATTAATCAAAGGATTTATCTTATCAATTGATGTCGCCATTCCAGAGAACTGGCTGGAATGGCTGGAGGTAATAGATAACGTCTACAGGCTACTTACTTCTCTTATCGTCTGGCTTTGTTTCGGTTTCATTGCCGTGTCAGACTTTTTTATCATGATTGAATATCATGTTGTGGTAACGCTGCTTGTAATTGTTTTCCCATTTGGAATAATTCCGGGATTTTCTTTCATCTCCGAGTCCGTAATCTCAACTTTATTCCGTATGAACATCAAAGTAATGACGTTTTCCTTTGCCGTATCTTTGATCATAGACTTATTGGAGAGCGAAATCATTGATAAGTTGTCAGACAACCCGTCAATGGAGGAATGCCTAGTCGTCTTCCTTTGTGTCATTATGACTTGCTATGTCGTTTGGAAGGTACCAAATATAGCGTCAACGATCATAACAGGGAATCCAACCTTTGGCGCGCAGGGTATTTATCGCGCAACATTTTCAATGATATCTCGCACTGTTACCACTGCTGTGTCAAGAGGCATGGCTCTATTGAAATAAAACTTAAGATTCTGGGGAACGAATGTTAAAACAACATGACAAAACGGCATACTCACCGGTTCAAAATAGAATCGGTATTGAAAATACAATTAAACCGAATCTCTGGAAAAAAGTATCCCTTATTCTTGGCAGTCTGCTGATACTTACTATTGTCGCTCTGTTCTATTTTATTGAAACAGAAAAAAAACCTGATGATCATCTCATTGGGCATGATATGGCTTGTTTTGTTCAAAATATCAGGGCGGTCTCCAGCGATCCGATTGTGATAAGATCTAACCTGGAAAACGCTTATAGCTTTATCACCCCAAAAGCTAAAAGACAGCTTGACAAAATAGTGAAGGAAATTAAATTTCCTGATAGAATTTCTTCTGAAATTACTGTTGCTGTGGATATCAAATCAATCACATTAAAAAATAAATCCCTCTGTGTGGTTGTGTGGTCTGAAACAATGTATGAGAAGACAAAACAGGTATCCAGTGATAACTTCAAAAGTACGTTCAGGCTGAAATTTGCGCAACCTCTCCCTGACGGGAAGGTCTATCATGTAAACCCGTCCGGCATTTACATTAACAATATTGTCATAGAGCCCGTAGCAATCACAAAAACTGGGATCTTAAGCAAATAGTATCCAAATTTTCGCAAAATCCTCTCTACCCACCGTTTTAAATCCCTCCTTTAGTCTTTTTAACTTTTAAATCTATCAAGAAACCCAAAGAAGTTTTAGGAGAATTCGCATGATTAAAAGAATTATTTTTTCATCATTAATTATTGGAAATTTGACGATAAGTAGCTGTGTCGCTCAAACCAAATTGCAGCTTTTCCCCCCAGCTCTTGTTTTTCTCAAAAAGCCTCATTTTGAATCTGTCAACATACCTGAAATTGAAGTGAAAACTCACGCTTCGGAGGATGTAAGCCACGCTTCAACAAAAAAACAAGCTGTTGCTGTTATGGCGGTCAACCAGGGCAGCGATGATGGTACCCACATGGTGTCAGGAGGTTTGCTTTATGCCGAAAATAGTAAAACAAGCTCCTCAAGGGGTACAAAAAGAGTTAGCGAAATTATTGATAATGCAAATGCAAATTCTAAAAAAGAGCCTACTCTGGAAGATTTTCAAAATGCTGTTGTTGTATACACGTTTGAAGAAAACGTTATGTATTCGATTTTCACATCCCCTGGCCATATCTCGGATATCAGGTTTCAGAAAGGAGAAACCATAATCTCGCTTGCAGCAGGGGATACCAAGAATTGGCTGATTGAGCATGCCTTGGCAGGAGATCGCCCCCACCTGCTTATCAAACCCATGCATTCAGGGCTCTCAACAAACCTGACGGTGATAACAGACAAGCGGACATACTGGTTTTATCTCAAATCTTGGAAAACTACATTTATGCCCGGCGCTGAATTCCACTACCCCCAGGATGAACTCATGAAAAACAAACTTATTGAACAGCAGTCTATCTACCAGACAGAATTTCAGATTGAAGATCTCAGTTTCGATTATGTTGTGGAATCTAAATGCGGTGATGCTGCGTGCCTCAAGCCTAAGTCAGTTTTCTCTGATGTCAAGAACGGAAAGCTCCACTTGATCATGCCAGAATCAATTAAGCATGCGTCTCTCCCTGCGCTCTTCGCCCTTGATCCTGAAGGTAATGCAACAATGATCAACTACCGCTTCGTGGATGGAAAGCAATTTGTCCTTGATACCATTTATGACATGTTGATGCTTGAATATGGCGGGGGAGACGACCGTAGAGTCTACATATACAAATCAGGTGTCAAACCTAAATCTAAGGATCCGATAACGACTTTCCTGAATTGGCTTTCCCGTGATGGTGATAAGGATTGGGATAAAAGACAATCACACCATCATTCCAACACTCACTCTGACGATGAACTCGGGAAATAGGAGGTGCTTTATGCCTAAGACAAAGCATCTGAAGCAGGTCAAGGAGATCAGAGTTATCGCTGTGATTATGCTTTTCATTGCACTGATTTTGTACCTGGTGCTGGAACCGTTTTTAAACCAGGAGCCCAAAAGTCCACCTGTCGCCCTCAAATCGGTTGAGAATCTTTCTGCTTTGAAAGACCTGCCCAAAAGCTATGAAGAGCTGGAAGATCCCGAGCCTGTTGACAAAGAGCCTGAAGACAAAACACTCGAACTTTCGCCTCCGATTGAACCAGAACCGATTAAACCTGAACCTGCGGTTGTCGAACCTGTTAAACCCTATCTTCCGCCAAAGCTTGTAAAAAAAGAGCCCACTGAAAAAGAAAAGGCGATTAAAGAAGGAATATTTTCAGGAATTTCTGTTCCGGGGTTCAAATCGATTCAAAAGCAGGAAAAAAAAGATGACACTGTGCTGAAAGTGTCCCTTAAAAAACCGGGCTCGAAATACATGATTCAGGCAGGAACGACAGTGCCCGCTATAACGGTCTCTGCAATCAATTCTGATCTTCCTGGTCATGTGGTCGCTCGCATTTCCAGGAATATTTATGATTCAGTCTCTGGTAGAAGTTTGCTCCTGCCACAAGGAAGCTTGATTTTGGGGCAGTATGGATCTGATGTAAAAATGAACCAGCGCCGGGTAGGTGTCTTCTGGAATGAGATCAAACTTCCTAACGGATCATCTATTGAACTTGGCAAAGGTATGCCTGGCACCGGAGATCAGGGTGACAGTGGGCTTACTGGCTCCATTGATAACCACTACTTTGGAAATGCTGTTTCTATATTCAGTATTGCCCTGTTAAATTCAACTGCAAAACATATCAGCAACTCTAACAACGGCTCTCTTGAAGGTGATGTGTCTGAAGATGTTTCTAACGACGTTGCCGAAACTGGCAGCGATCTGATTAAGAATCAACTCCAGCTCAAGCCAACCATTAAGATCAGCATAGGGTCAACTTTAAAAATTTTGATCACAAAGGACCTTCTCTTTGGAGCACCGTACAATGGCAAATAAGCGCTTTGATGTTTGTTTTATTATAATTGCGATCATCGTGGTGGCTTTGTCGATTTTGGCCGATAATTGGATACTCATCCAGCCCACAAGATCATATGCTCGTGGGATCTACATCCAGTCTAATGTTATCCATAAATTCAAACGGGGGGATATCGTGTCTATTTCCTTCAAAGATAAGGAACTCTGCGAAAGACCGGACACGTATCCCCTACCGAATCATTTGCCGTGGCATACCTTCATCAAGGTAATCTATGGAGTGCCCGGCGACTTGATCTATGTCTCCGACCAACGCTTTATTATCAATGGTAAAAATATCGGGCCTGTCTTTGAGAAGGATTCGAAGGGCAGGCCTCTTGCCCGGGTAATCAATGGGGAATACCGGCTCCAGGATGGTTGGTTCTTCGTCTCGACGCCCAATCCCAGAAGTTTTGGCTCGCACTACTTCGGACCCGTGCACATCAGTCAACTGAAATTGGCGGCACCGTTATTGGTGCTGCCGTCGGATAAACCATACTTTAAAATGAAAGGAACTAAAATGAAAAAAGAAAGCGAGAAAGCCCTTGTTGCAACGCTCGAAATATCAGGGTTGCTGAAATTTTTTTATGAAAAAGGGATTACAGATCTTTATGTAAACCCTGATGGTTCTGTTTGGACAGATCGTGTCGGAATAGGCAAAAGAAAAGAAAACATGAATATTTTACCAGAACAAACTGAGGCAATATGCAGGTGTTCAGCTAGTTGTGTTGGAACGATCATAACGGCAAAAGATTGTCCTTATGTCGAAGCAGAACTTGAATGCTTTGATTTTGCCCGTTTAGAGGGACTTACTTATCCCTTAGTATCTGCCCCTTGCTTTGCCATCCGTTTAAAAGCAGTACTCAATAAAACTCTTGAGGAACTTTCAACAGAAAAAGGGATGTTGACTTTGCTTCAGGTTGACCTGATAAAAAAACAAATAGCAAGCAGCAGAAATTTTTTGGTTTCTGGTTCAACCGGCAGCGGAAAAACTACTCTAATAAATTCAATGCTCAAGGAAATTGGTGATAAGAGAATTATTACACTTGAAGAAACAAGGGAGCTTGATGTGTCTCATATTGAGGATTCCGTTGCCATGTGCACATATGGGGATGTGGATATAGATAAGCTTTTAAGAATATCCCTAAGACTTCGTCCAGATGTGATTATTATTGGGGAACTCAGAGGCGCTGAGGGGTATTCACTGATGAAAGCAAATAGAACGGGGCATAGTGGGAGCATTTCTTCGATTCATGGCGAGGATCCACAGGCTGCAATGGTTCAGTTTGAGGATTATGTTAATGAGTCGCATTTGAATAACGTTTCAAAAAATCGTATCGCAGATACTATTGATATCGTTATCCAAGTCAATAAAATCACTTCTACCGGCGAACGTAAAGTTACAGAAATTGCCAAGGTCCTCGGCTACAACGGACAAGAATACGCCCTCGAACAAATCGGCTGAAATGCCTCATCTGTCCTCCAGCCCCCAAATCCGCCTACCAATTCCCCACCTGCAGATCCCTACAATAACAGACTAAAATTCGAATAACCCAATGGCTTCGTTCCAGATGCTGGCTACCCAATGCCGGTTAATGGGACGGGGCCATTGTTTTTGTAATGGAGATATCAAAGATAGCCCATTCTATCTTATTGAATATATAGGCATATTAATATATATTATTGCCATGACTTCACGCTATCCGTGAAGTTTGTATTATAACTATTTATAATTATACTCTAAAATTATTTCATGAATAAAAATATTGTAAACAAAACCAAGATTTCCACCCGAGCCTCAACAGCCACCAAAACCTTAGAAGAAGCTTGGCAAATGATTATGGAAATTAACCGAAAAAAATACAAGATCCCACTCGCAGTAATAATAATTTTATCTGCAGGAGATAGGGGGAAAAAACGTGGGCATCACGCTCGAAATGCGTGGGAATACAAAGGTCAACAAAGAAAAGCCGAGGTAGGAATAAACTCTTCGCTTTTCAAATCGCCTGAAAACCTTCTTTGCACAATGATTCACGAGGCAACCCATGCAATATTAACAGATAAACACAATGCAGGTATGGGCTCCACACGATCTTACCACACCAAAGTATTTCGGGACACTTGCTTTAAGCTGGGCCTTCATTGTGAATTTTATAATACACGGCATGGCTGGAATTTAACAAGATGGCCAAAAGATCAAGTTCCACAGCAATATATTCCCGTTGTCAAATATTTAAGAAAGAATCTACCTAAAGGGACAAGCCAAGGCGGAGATAAACCCAAAGTTTCAAAATTAGGATATATTAGGCTTGAATGCAAATGTAAAATTCAGGGTGGTAATTCAATTTTAGTTACCAAGACGATGCTAAGAAGAATTTCAGAAAAAGGTGGTATTCGATGTGAACTTTGTGACTCGTTATTCACAATACTAAAACTTGAGACCTAATCAGGATGAAAACTGTTATATGGTTACACCCACCGCTCTTTGAATTGGATTACGAGCCAAGAAAGTATCCGATCTCGTGTTTAATTTAATATTTTTCGAATCCACTAAAAAACGGTCTCCGTCTAAAGTTGATAGACTGAGACCGTTTATCGAATATCCGCCCTGGTCAGGCACCAGAGGACGGATAATTTTTAGCCATCCAGTTTAAATTTGAACCAAATCCATTGCTGGCAAAGGTAGCGCTATTCAGTAATTGATTTTACGAGGCCTGAGTTTCTGGATACTCCCATTATAGAATTTACAGAGTTAACGACTTTTACAAGCCCTTTCAAGAGTTCCATGGCCTCCGAGGAGATCGGGAATGAATATTCAAAACCATCATTCTCAACTACCACGTCTACTATCTTGACGGTTCCAAGCACGGCCTCACCATTTACCAAAATCACACTTTCTGCTCCTTCATCGTGACCTGTGATAAAGCATTTTCTGCTATCAATGGACTCTAAGAACTCTTCGCTGTTTTTTCCTGTGAATTCAATTTTCAAAGGCGCTTGTTGTTTTTCCATTTCTATTCTCCTCGTATAAAGTGGCCCCCAACCGAAGTCGGGGGCGTTGATTAATTTGCAATCAGCAAAGGTTTTCTGGAAAAAAATGTATCTTGTTCAGTGATCCCAAACCTTTTTAGGACTACAGCAGCAAAAGGTTCCTTGATTTTTGTATGAATACCCTCGACACTCACATTTACTCCACATTTTGAAGCGATTTTTCGAAAACCGGGGCCATGTACAAAACTATCTGGACCGGGCTTTTCACCGTAGTAGATCCTGGCAGCAACATGGATTTGTTCATGCCAGAGAGTTTCCAAAAAACTTTTAGAAAAAAAGGGCCTACCCTCAGTGAACCAAGGATTCTGGTTAAAACTGATTGAGCACCGCTTTGCATGACGGAAATAATCAGAAAAAGATTTGTTAGCATACAATTCGCTAAGAGGGACAGGCGTGCCAGCATGTGCATCGAGCAGGTTTTCACTGATGTATTTATAAATATATTCAACCGGTGATTCCCAGTAGACCTGATCTGCTTGCCCCTCAACAACTTCGGGTACAATGAGATCACATGATTCTAATACAGTGGTATTTCCCATGATTAAGCTCCTTTTTTTGTTACTAATTCTTTGACAGTGGCAATTATGAATGTTAGCGTCCAAAATGTTGTGCGATGACGTATTTAATAACTAAGTGCCATTACGAGCGGAAAAGTTAAGTTATGATCAAAAAAAAATTGAAATCCGATTTGATTAATAGAATTAAATCGAACGATCAAAAGGCAATTAATGAATTTACAAAGGTTTATACTGGCTTTGTCAAAGGTATTATTTTCAATAGCTCGACTAAACATAAAATAGAAGAACCGGAAGAAATAATTAATGACGCTCTTTTAATTACGATTGAAAAAATCAAACAATATGAAAAGATTTTTTCAGTCGAAGGCCTAATTCGAATTATAACAAAAAGATTGATATTGAAAATCAAGATCCATCCTATTCAAGAGATTGATGAATCAAAACATGCTGATCCATTCGACACCGAGAGAAGCTATATTAATATGGAAAGAATAGAAAAAATTATTGAACATTGCTTTAAAAAGCTCTCTCCCACACAACAAACAGTTGTTGAGCTCACCCTCATAAAGAATATGAGCCAAGTTGAAATCGCAAAGGAAAGAAAGGTAACAAAAGAAGCGATTAACCAAATGCTTCATAATTCTATCTATAGGTTAAAACT
The DNA here is from genome assembly GCA_963677255.2 of uncultured Desulfobacter sp. Taxonomy (GTDB): domain Bacteria; phylum Desulfobacterota; class Desulfobacteria; order Desulfobacterales; family Desulfobacteraceae; genus Desulfobacter. The sequence continues at coordinate 580,358 of CAXXER010000001.1, forward strand.
CTGCGTAAGTGAGAAGGGGATTTCATAATGGATATTCAAAAATTTAAAGAAAAAATTATAGATCACCTGATCAATGATGAAATAAATGAAAAAGAATTAAACGAAATTCAAAAATTAATTCAAGGTGACAACGAATTACAGAAAATATATTACAAATATCTTGATATCATTGGATTAATCCAAGAAGCATATAATGAGGGGGCTAATTTCCAAGCAGAAAGTATCAATACCGTCAGGGAGCATATGGAATTTGCCGAGGTCTATAATGAACTTGGAGAAACAGATAAAGCTATTACCCATTTGAAAGAAATATTAAAAATCCAACCAGAGGATATTCAAACGAAACAAACACTTGACAAACTTTTACAAAAAAGAATAGTTGAGGAAACTCCACTCCAAATCAAACTTTATTTTATAATTAATGGTGCTGCAAAAACAATTGAGTGGTTTGGAAAGAAAACTGTTTTACAAGTTCAAGAATTATCTGAATTAATTGTTAGAAGCCCTGAAAAAACACTTGTTGAAAAGCGATTTCAAAAAACAATTTCGTTTGGTTTCACAGATGATCTTCCGAGTGAAACTTTATATGAAGACGATACAATGACCATACAATACCAAAAAATATTTGGCCAACATAAATTAATAATTTCTCCTAAAGGGACATCTGATGAAAAGCGATAAGACTCTTTCTCCGTTTGAATATTATGTATCAACACAATCTATGCAAAAACTATCCAGTATATGTGACTTTAGTAAAGGATTTTACTACCCTCTTGCGCCATCTATCCATTTGAATTTTAAATTCTCTGAGCTAACCAATGAAGCAACTAGTCTCTTTATTACAAACAATCAAAGAAAAAGCTCAATCAATATTCCCGACAAGTATAATACATACATCCATGAAATAGCGCACGCTTATCAATTTCTTGGGTCTTCGTTAGGCTCCGTTTATAATTTATGTTCAAATTTCCAAATAATTTCTTTTGATGAATTTCTTTCTAAAAATCAAGAATCGTATGGACTAAATTACAATATGTTACAGGAAAGCAGACCATTGTCTCGAATCGTTGATAAATACATTACAAAATGGTTTTGTTATCAAAACTTTAGGACCATTTTCGAGGGGGATTATACTTCAGGTAATTATACACCTGCCTTAAAGGACTATAGTCAAACTATAAAAACGATTGCAGATGATTTTTTTAATCTCTACAACATCCATAACCCAAAACGCAACAATAAAATAAAAATATCAAAATTATTATTTCAATTGTTGGACTCCTCTGATATGTATTTCGATCTTTTTTTTGATCATATTGAGCTTTTTAGTGCATATGGAAAGGAGTATGGTTCTTCCTATCCACTGGGTCCGGGCGGGTTAGGTTTGTTTATATCCACCAAATCAATTATTGAAGGGTATGCTAGACTATGTGAGATTCTTTTTTCTCATAAAATTATATTACCTCATTGGCAGGATAATGAAAATTCCGTTTTCCCAAAACGATCTGAATATTCGTCTTCTATAGAAAACAAACTGATTGGTGAGTATGGGCATTCATTCGTTTTATTGTATAATTATCTTAAATCCTCCAAAGACAATATTATTTTATTCATATCAATTGTTGTTCATGAATTATCTTTAATGACCCGTCTCCATCCTGCTTTATTATTCGAGGGAGAAGACCCCAACTTAGAAGAAATCCTAATTCCAATGAGATTTAATAGACTGTTAGATTTATTTGGTAGGAAAAAAGCCTCTTTTGAAGATTTTGGAGGTTTTTCTGTTTCTCCAATTGAATTTATGGATAGGATATGCAAAGAATTAGGTTGGCTGAGTTATACCAGTAGTTTAAAACGACTAATTGAGTTCAACTCTACAAGTGGCCTGTCTGATACCTACTTCGGAAAATTATCATCCCTGATTTTGGAAATGAAAATAACAGGAAAACTTTCAATATTTGACATATTAGAAAATGGATGCCCGCCTATTCCAATTTTTTTAGAAAATGAATCGACCTTCATACAAAATGAAAAATATGCTAACTTTTTAGCATCAATCAATCCTAACGAAATTCTAGATATTACCATCACAAACTTTCTAAAGGATATTTTTTCAAAAGAATTGATCTGGGGATCTGATTGTTCGCAGACGAAAGCACTCATAAAAAAGTATGTTATGACTGAAAAAACAACAAAAAATGATATAGAACAAGTTCTTCAGAAACTTAGATTTTCTGACTTTATAAAATCGAATGAACTTATTAATTAATGATATTCAACAAAAATCATTTTCACAAAATCAAAAACCTTAAATACTTCCTGATCTTGGGAAGTATACATGGCACTTACCCTTAGACGATTTATACCTTTCCAGCCAGAAGAGATCCTTACTGGCCCATACGGAGATTGGATACTTCTGATTTTACTGTGTGGTCTGTTTATAGCTGTATCAGGAGCAGTTCTTCCCCGACATTTGGTTGAAAAACGGTACGGTAAAGCAGTTGTTATTTTTACCGGATTAATGCTTGGGATAGGCCTTTTCAAAGCCAAAGAAATATACAATTTTAATTTAGAAGCATTTGGCTTCTTAGCGATATGGCTGCTTATAATAGTCATGGGGTTTGTTATTTATGGCCTTACCAAGATGGGAATGGCAAAAACGACAGCCTTATCTGTATCGTATGTGATAATCTTTCTCTCTTTTTTTCTTTTAACACCGTCCCTATTTGATTCAATCGCAGAATCATTTCCATTAGTAAATCTTATTTTTATAATTCTTTTTTTTTACATGATTGGCAAACCGATATTTTCAGCTTTTAATTCAAAAAGCCCTCTAAAGGCGGCAAAGAAACTATCTCATACAAATTTCACATCTGATCAAGATATAGAAATTGAAAAAGAAGAAACGGAAGACCGCCAGGAGACAAAAGACATCAAAAAGAAAACCATTCCAGAAACAAAAACCGAGATCAAATCCATTGATGATATCAAAAAACAATTATCCGATATAATTCAAAAGATCCAGGAGCATGGTTCTCAACTCACGGAAGAAGATAAAAAACAAATTAGCGACGATCTGAAACGAATCAATCAGAATGAAAATTTATTAAAAAAAGGAACCATTTTCATAAAGCGACATGTGAATGCCTATAATCGTCATCATAGAAGGGATTTGTCAGAGATTCATCAAAGGTTAAACAGGACAACAAAAAAAGATCAACGACAGATCCTGCAAGAAGAGATCAAATTTCATCAGACAATGCTCCAGGTAATTAATTTCTTAGATCTTTCAGAATCAAAAGTTTTCGACTTTTGCAAGTCTTTCAATGACTTGCTCTATAAGGCCATCAACAGGCTTACCCTCAATAACGTCGGTGACGCACGGTCCCATCTAAATATGGCCAGGAAAAACCTTGAAAAAATGGATGAGATCTATTCAAAGCAAAAGTGGTATGAGCATTTTTTATTGAAATACGAAAAACGTTTAATCAAAGATTTGAAAAAAGAAAAAATAGCTAAAAATCACAACTGAAATTGTGTCCCTCAAGTTTTCTTCTCCAGATATCTGTTACTGTAAATCGCTTACCGGATAAGAATTCACGTTCTGACCGAAATATAAATTGGCCTGGGGCGTTTCTATACTGATTGTCTCTCATTCTAATCCTCTGTTTTACATCTACTTTTATTGCGTATGTATGGCAAAGCCCGTGTAGGATCAAAAGGCTTAAAGATTTTTTTAGGATTATCGTGACACCAGGCCTTTTCATCCGGGTGCTCGTACTTTTCTGCCTCAGCTGTTTTGTTTTTATCGATGAATATCAACCTCCATTTATTCTAAAAAGGGTGTTCTCCTATATATAAACATTACGATTTGCTACGTTTGATTCGATAAAGATAACATCCCAGTGCATCCTCAACGACCGCCCGTTTACTGGCCTGGCTCTTTGGCAACCGATTATCACGTTTTCGCCGGTAGACTTCCTCAAGGAGAAGGTTTTCAAGCTCTTGTGATATGTATACATGGAGGCGTGTATCGTCGGTTGAAGCTTTTGCAGAACCGGAGCTCTGCAATTGCGTATCACCAATTTTGTGCAATTCTGCATTTGCATATTTTTGCCCCACAGGTGCAGAATTCCCCAAAACATCTCCAAGGATACTTGACCCAATCCCCTTAAAATTCTTTTTAGGCATTCTTTCCCTCCTCTTTGATCCTATGCAGGATTTCTTTTAACAATGCCAAAAATTCCTTTGCGGAGGCGCTATTCTGTGCATATTTAAAAATCGGCTGATGAAATGCGGGGGAAGAAGCAAAATCCACCCGTTTATTGAGTTTGGTTTTAAAAATAAGGTCCCTGTACCTCTCTCGAAGAGCCGATTCCAGTTCCTTTTCATAAATCGGTTTTCTTCCATCGCATTGATTTAATACGATCCCAAGAATTTTCAGCTTAGGATTTAACCGTTTTCGGATCTTTTCCACGTTGCTGATAAACCCAACCATACCTTTGAAATCAAAAGAGGATGCCTTAACCGGCACCAACACATAATCAGCGGCAGCAAGGCCCGCCATTTGAACAAAGCTACTGGAGGGAAGGCAATCAATGATTGCACAGTCGTATTCCGAGTTTTCCTTTTGAATTGATTCTAAAGAATCCCGTAGCCGAAATATCGTATCAATATCCCCATCTGTGACCTGAGATAGCATCTCATCTGCTCCAATAAGATGTAAATTCTTGTTCACCGCATGGGGAAAAACCAGTTTTCCCCGATATGCATCAAAAGTGTTTGCGGTAAGGATTGAAGGATCTTCCAACAACGCTTCGGTCAGATGCCCTTGTGGGTCATTATCAACAGCTAAAATTTTTTTTCTTCTATCCCTCGATAACGCCCAGGTAAGATTAAACGATATAGTGGTTTTTCCAACCCCGCCTTTTAAATTTGCCACTGCTATTGTGATCATGATTTTTCCCTTTATTGTGCATTTTATCAAATCCGAAATAGTACATCACCGGATCTTCGGTATTGTGCAAATGCAGATCTTTGGATATCAATATTTGCAAAACGCCCGGACCGGCCTTCCAATTTCATCAAATCCCTTGATCTCAAATGTTACGGCCGTGGAGGCCCCCAGGAGCCAATCAGTCCAGTCTTTACCGAGCTGCCGGATGTTGAGTTCGAGCATTATGGAGTTTTCGTAAACTGATATTGGACCCACGGCTATGGAAAAGGAATGCTGCGATTCATACGGAACTTTCCAAATACAGAAGTTGTAAAACCGGGCAAATGAATAGGTCTTATGAATTGTTCCCTTAATGGCCCCCAAAGTAACAGAGACACCATTGCTTTCGGTCACCTTTATCTGTGCTTGTGATCCGGATATGGACTCAACCGAAACTGAGAGTCGTGATCCTTTAGATAGCCGCCGCATCTCCTGTATTTTTGCATCTGGATATTTGACTAGGATAAAGATGACATGTTTCTCAAAACTGTTACGCGAATACAAGGACCTGACAATCTGCTTTTCAATATCCAGAATGATGCCAGATGCTGTTTTCTGTAAATCGTCGCTAATTTTCATTTGAGGGGATTGGGGGCTCCCGGAAAAGGTGCTTTGATATATATGATTGTATTTAGCATTGATGCATCCAAGAATTTGAGCCGCAACATCTGCTACGGCCGATTCTTTTGCTTTTCGAAAATTATCGCATGGCACTGATACCCCCGCGAAATGCCCCGGTGGGATTCGCAACATAAAGTCCGGAAGTTCGATGGCTAATCCAGTAGACACAGATAATAAAACGATCAAGGATATGACTATTTGTTTAAAGCAGTGCATGTATGTGTTCCTGGAGACGATTAAGGATTGCCTGGGCCTTGTCCGATTCTGATTTTTCAGACGCTTTGAAATGGTTTTTTAATTGTCTGACAACCGATCTTTTGGCAGCTAAATAATCTGATTCATCGATTTTAATTTTTACCCAGATATTGAAATATACCTGTTTGATCTCTGGATCATAAATTTCTTCATAAAAGGTCTCATCAAGACTTGCTCCTTGGACATGGAGGTTATGCGTAATCATCGCCAGGCCATCCTCAATATGCCTTTCAATTCCATCTAAAGGGGTGTTGGTACCGCTGGCATGCGTACTGAATTCTGCTTTGATAAATTGGCTAATCGATCCGACCAACGCCTTTGTTGCTTCTGCTGTTGCGCACCTTAATGTGACCGCATAGTCTGCTCCTTTAAAAAAAGCACCAACGTAATATAACGCCCCCGCCTCCTTGTACGAAGCCTTGTGTATCCAACCTGGTCGTTTGTCGCTTAAAGCGGTTCTTATGAGCAGAGGCGGCCTGTATATTTGATGTGGTTGAAATTGAACTATCTCTTCTGGTGTAACCTGCATCAAAGGAACTTCGGCATTTTTTGATTTGGAAGAGCACCCTGTTAAAATGATTAAAACAATCAAGCCACCACAAAATCGGTTCAGCACATTTGCACAAAAGGGATTTTGCACACGTAAAAATAATTTCATCATAAACGCCTCCTTTTAATCAGGATTAAGTATTGGCTGTGATTAAATTAAATAAAAAATTTTGGAATTATTCAAGAATTATCAACAATAGAACTATACAAGTATAATTTGGAGGGTTGAAATGCCTAAACACATCCTTGACAGCGACGAGATAACAACGTAAATACAAGAATTTTAAAGGGATATAAAAATCAAGGAGTATTCTTACTTTGGCCTGCACAAAAAATGATATTATTGAAAAAATTTCAGTCAAGAATGATTTTAAGCCTGGGAAATCAAAAGAAGTTGTCGAAACCTTCCTGGAAATAATCAAGGAAACGCTGGCATCTGGTGAAGACATCATGATTTCAGGCTTCGGCAAGTTTCAGGTAACAGAGAAAAACCCAAGGAAGGGGAGAAACCCTGCTACTAATGAAGAGATGATGCTTCCTGGAAGAAAAGTTGTGACTTTCAAATCTTCCAGCAAACTTCGCAATAAGGTAAACCAAAATTAAAATGGACGACGTTCAAGATAGGATAGATACAATCCTTGGTGCTATCCGGGTATATGATGGCAAATATAAACGTGAGGAGCTTGATGCTGCCATCCAGCTAAAAGAAGAGATCACGCCCTACCTGATCAAGGTCTTAGAAAAAGTCCGGGAAAATCCCCATGCATATATCGAAGATGAAGATCTCTACGATCATATCTATGGAATAATGCTTCTTGGCCATTTTAAAGAGCCGTCCGTCCATAAAGTAATCATTGATTTATTTAGTTTGCCGGACGATTTGCCGGATAAGATGTTTGGGGATATGTGCACCACAGATTTGCCCATGATTTTATTCAACACCTGTGGTGGGTCAATTGACCTTATGCAATCTTTAGCCCTTAACAAGTCTGCGGATGAGTATTGTCGGGTATCAGCTTGCCAGGCGATTGCCTATGCTGCCCTTGCGGAATATATATCAAGAGAAGATGCGCTTGATTTTTTTAGCACGCTATTCACTCGTGAGGAGGCGGAAGAGACTTCGGATTTTTGGGGGCTTGTTGCAATCATTATGGGAGATCTATACCCCAATGATCATATCGAATTAATTCAAAACGCATTTGAAGAGGGTTTAATCCGTCCGGGAATGGTGGGATATGACTTCTTTGAGAGATCTCTCAAATTGGGAGAAGAAGCATGTCTTGATAAACTGCGTCAGGACTTCGAGCACCGAAGTCTTGATGACATCCATGCATCAATGTCATGGTGGGCTTGTTTTCAGGAAAAATCAAAATCAACAGGTGTAACGCAGCAGATCAAAATCCAAAAAATCTCAGAAAAAAAGAGAGCTTCCGCTAAAAAGAAAAAACGTAACCAGGCAAAGAAATCAAGGAAAAAGAATCGACGGTGAGAAGGATAGCAAATATGGGTAACGAAACATGTGAATATTGCGGAAGAGAAGTCGAAAATTATAATTCCATTTTGATTTCTTCAGAAGATGTGGGGAACGGTAATCTTACATGTATTTGTTTGCACTGTTACAATAAAAACATGGCTGATGCTGTCGGCATCAATTATGACCATATCGAATTGCAGCCAATCTATCTGGATGATTACGATGGTATTCAGCACAAATTTCATTTCACCATTCGGTTGATGGGAGAACAACTTGCATTAAGCTCTTTTGAAATCACTGAAGACGGTTCTGACGGATATCGATTTGAAATGATCGGCAACATTGAAGACGGCATTTTTTCCGTATTTTCGAGACTATATGAACGGATGTTAAAAAATATGGGGCGTCAACACGTTTATAAAAGCAAGGAGACTGGTTCCTGGCAAATTTCAATGAAGGATTATGAGGAAGATATTGTGAGAGGTTACATGACATCTGACTCTGAGGCTGATGCGTTTGATGTGCCGTTGGTTGTCATTGATGGGAAACCATTTACCTGGACTGAACTTGGCCGAATGCTTATGAGTTTTGAAGGGGCAAATTTCAAATTGCAGATGTTTGATCCATCAGATGATGTCGATTGATTATAAACAATCACCCCAGATCATGGCGCCAATGAACTGAATCACCAACCGGCCTTTATTGTCGTTTTACCCAACAACAGATATTTTCCCTTTTTCAAGATTCCTTTTTCTGTTAAATTCGATTTTAAAATAGTTCTATCACCACAATTTTAAAAGGAGGTTAAAATGGCTGATGATGAAAAAAGTGTAGAAATAACTGAAGTGGATGACAATAAAATAGATGAAGCTGTAGCAAAAATTAACGATATGGCCCAAGAAACTGTGTTTAAGGGTTCAATTGCAATCGGTGACTATGTTCTGGACACCTTTTTCAAAGGCGATATCAACTTAGCAGCCTCAAAAAATCCTAAAAAACAAGCCAGTTTCAATAAATTGTGCGAACGAAAAGATCTTTTAATTCCGCCTAATCAATTGGCATTGATGGTAAGAGTGGCTTCACAGGAGAAATTTCTAAAAGAAAAATTATCTGAAGCAGATATAGAGAAATTACATTACACCCACAAAAAATTATTAGTTAAGTTAGATAATGGAACAATAAAGGCCAATATAGCTAAAAAATGTATCGATGAAGGATGGGCTTCAAGAGAACTTGATGAAGAGATTAAGAAGAAGTTCAGACAAATTAAAAAAGGAAGGACTCCAACCCTCATTCAAACCACCAGAAAATATATCAAAAAAGTTGATGCTGTCTTGGACACTGTCGATGATTCCGCCCTCAACATTGATGAGACCGACTTACAAAAAATGTCTGTGGAAAAACTTAAAGATCTAAAAAAAGATGTTTCACAATTGAAGGGGAAGATCGAGAGTGCTTTTGAAAAATCCGAGACCATCTCTACAAAGTGCGATGAATTAATAACGCAAATTGACGCGACTGCCAAAGAACGGAAAAAGAATCCTCCCAAGGTGGGAAGACCGAAAAAACAAGAGGAATAATCCAACTTCAACCGCGCGGTTGAAGTGTACTCGCTATCGTCCCAGATACAACGAAAGCCCCCTCTAACCAGGAGAAGAGAGGGCTTTCGTTATTTTTTATAAACACTATGGCATCAGTCAGAACAACCCACTGTCTGCAAAACTCGTATACCCGTCACCAACGATGATATGGTCATGGAGTTTTCCATCAATCACTTCCATCGCGATCCTGAGTTTCTTTGTGATTTCAATGTCGACTGTTGACGGTTCGGTTGAACCAGAAGGATGATTGTGCGCAACGATTATCGATAACGCCTGGTGCTCTAACACCTTCTTGATCAATTCACGCGGAAAGATCATTGCTCTATCAATACTGCCAGAAAATAATTTCTCAATTGCCAGGACTTTATTTTTCGAATTCAGAAAAATGCAAAAGAATTGTTCAACATCAGGAGTCTTTTGAAACATTGGTTTCAATACGTTGAAAACTTCCGCAGCGTTATTGAGAGATTTCCCCTTTGCGGCTTCTTTAACCATTGACGCAAACTTGCCATTTTTCAGATCATCCCAAAAGCTATCATCGCTATTATATATTTTGTTCATTTTGATATCACCTTATGAAAAAGTAAGAGGCAAATAAGCCCGCTTCAGTTAAAAAGAGGGCTTATGCAAAAAACATCATGCGGCTTGCGCTGTTTGCTTTTTACCAAAATCATCATACCCAAGATCTTGTCTCAATTTTGATCCGATCTTGTTCAGGCTTTCAAGAACGCCTTGATCTTTGAATACAATATGAAGGGAATTTTTCTTGAAGAATTTCAGCTTAAAATATGGAGTCTCGCAAGTATTGTCGAGTTTTTCACCAATAAACACTTTCCCAATCTCCTGAAACCGGTTATACAGGGCGTCTTTAATCGTAAGACCAGACGCAAATTCCGGTTTGATTTTCCTGACAATTTTATCAAGGTCATCTATCCATTCCTTACCATAGCGAACCCTGAAGACACCATATCGGTCCCCATACTTGGCATAATCGTCAAATTGAATTCCCCAATCTACAATGATCTTTTTATTGATTTTCCAGTTCTTGTTCGTTTTCCAACCTTCCCGGTGTACAGTGTTGCCGTTATGGTAAGATGTTATTTCATTGAACAAGTCTTCAACTCCTGCCTGAAAATATTTTTCCCTTTGGAAGAAGATGTTATCAAAAAACTGCAGGATATTATCTTTGGTGAATGGTAAAGTCGCACTTCCTTTTTCGATCTTCTGATAAAAATCGCTTTGCTGTTTATGGAAGAGATACTGGTCCATTTTGCAGAATTTTAAAACAAAACTCCAAATCATTTTACGTATGGTTTTAATGGTTTTTTCTTTTGCGCCTTCCTCTTCCTTCTCAAACATAATTTTCATGAATTCTTCTGGCTTAATGTTAAATTCTTTGGCTTCCTCCTCAAGATATTTCAGGCTATTTTTGATACTTGCAATAGTATCGATTCCTTTGAAAATTTCCTGGACGCAATTTCTATAAACGTTAATTGCATAATCGACCTTATCAAAGGACATGATCTCACTGCCGTCCACTTTCCTCTTAATCTCTGAAAGTATTCTTTCTTCTTCGCTTAGCACCTCCTTTTTAATTCCACCAAAAAGGTCAAACTCATTTTCATATAAAGGCTTACGAAGCGAAACAATTGCAATCTCAACATCTGTTGATCTTGTGGCTTCAGAAAATGCATTTTTCAAATAACGGAATTCTCCAGTTCTCTGGATCAATCCTTTCAATAGCTTTCTTTCGTTTGTGCACTGATTTCTAATGGTTTCAGCATTCAAGATGCAGATCACCCTACCGCCGGCACTCAAGGATTCATAGGCTTTCAATAGAAACTTTGTCCCTTTGGAAAAAGGAGGGTTCATAACGATCAAGTCATAAAAAGGTATGGATTCGAACTGTTCAAAATCACTTCCCACCAAAGAAAAACCTTGACCTTTAAGGCTGTCCTGAAAAATTTTTTCAATTTCAACACAATGAATATTCACTGTGTCATTTTTCTCCTTAAAAAAGGACTTAACTGCCCTGCAAATGGCCCCATCCCCAGCGCAGGGTTCAAGGAAATTAATCTCTTCAATTTCATCGAATTCCCTGCCTATAAATTCTAAAATTTTTTGAATCAGTTCTACAGGTGTCGGGTAATATTGGTTGCTTGTTCTTATATGGTTCAATACTGTTTTCATTCTTATTTACCTCCGGTGAGGATCTTGAACGCCTCATCTCAAAAGACAGATGAGGCGTTTTATCCTGTGGTCATGTTAATTTCCGAATGGACACTGTCTGCAACCAGCCTCTTTGAGGTTACATAAAGAACATGGCTTCAGCGTTTTACGACAGTGCGTGCATAGATGCATTCTGAACTCATTTGTTAACTCAACTTCGGTTTCGCAATTTATGCACAATTCGAAAAATATTTGGTTTTTTATCGTCATTTCAGCACCTCTATATTTCAGACAAGAGAGCTGAGTAAGCCCTCTTCAACGACAAAGAGGGCTTATTTAGTGGATGTGCAATTGCATCATTGCACAGTTGTGCAGGCCGTTAATCCATTACGATCTTTCTTCGCGGGCGGTTGAAAATCGCTTCCATTGCTTTTTCAATATCTGTCATTCCATTTTTGATATTTTCTTTGAGATGATCATTGGAACGAATCTGATCAACGCTTGAGCCGTTTAGAATATTTTGAGCTTTTGTCACAAGTTCTGAGAGATCCTGGTCCTGGAAAATGTTCCTGCCCTTGAATGTCTCAAAGAATTCATAAAAGCTATCAACGGTTCGATTCTTAAAGATCTTGGGTTTTCCATCAGCATTTTCTGCGAATCGGTCAGTGATCCTTTCAACCATCTGGGCGAACTCTTCTCGGAGAGCATCAATCGCCATCATTCTGGCTTCCTCCATTGTCTGGAGGAATTTTTCCTTCTCCCGTGCATACACTTCCGGCGCCAGGAGTTTAGTATCGCCGTTTGGAACATCCAAGATGATAAAGCGCCAGGAGAAGTTGAATTTCGTCCCGATATCAACCGGATAATCAATTTCATTGAAAAGCTCACCAAGATAACTTTTTGCAGAATTTCTCAGCTCATTATAATCCGACGTAAAATCTACCACTGCAGCATTGAATTTAGATTGGAATTTATTCAGTTTGCTATCAACATCGTTGATCAAGTCTTTAGGGATAAAAACCATACCCGAAATTGGAAACGGGAGGCTGACGGCAGCAAGCCAATTCCTTGCAGCGTTGTTGATCTTGCATATCGGTTTTAAACTTGCAGGATCCACCAACTTTTTAGTGGCGGTCACCCAGTCGTGTCTTGAACCGGACTGTTCGACCATGTTTGAAAGTTTGGATTTGTCTATTTTTTTAACGCCTCCCCATTTGGAGACAGACAGCTGGACCAAACAACCTTTTTGAAAAATGTTTTCGCTCATGACTTTTCCTTTCATAAAAAGAAAAGCCCCAAGATCACGCAGAAATAGCGATGACCTTGAGGCCTTTGTTAAACACAAATTTTAATGAGTGATTTGAATTCGGGTGGGAGTTTGTATTATCCGCAGATCGGAAGATATTTTTTGGTTTTTGATTTACTTGTATAAAAATAGGCAGGTGTAAGCTGCTTACTGATCTCTTTACCCAGCAAATCCTTTATAAACTGGCTTTCTGCTATACAGGCCTTTCCTTCAAACCCCCTGGTTTCAATTTTTATTTCGCCATTGTCTAAAACCTCAACTATGATCTCTTTCATTTGGTGCACTCCTTTTGTCTACATCCGAACGTGAAGCCGGATACCATTTTCAGTCTGTTTTTCAATCACCCTGTATCCTTGACGCTTTGCTTCGGTTTTGGTCCTTTCAACCGCGTATCGCTGTCTCAAAAGACCGCCTTGCTTACCAATGGCGGCTTCGATACCTTTGTCAAAGAAGTCGGTCTGCAGTTCATATTTGCCGTCCTTTAAAATCAAGCCGATTTCATAGTTAGCGCCAGGGATTGTTATTGCATGATCACACTGCCCATCTCCGTCAAACCATCTGAACGTTTTCTTGTCTTTAACCAGGTCGATGCCAATTTGGCTGCAAGCCAAAGAAAGGGCGTCCAGGTCTGTTACTTCCAATTCAATGATTGCAAGATGGCTCATGAGATCCTCCGTACAAGTTTCGTTTCGTTATTAGAATTCGCATTTGCTCTGCGTGCTCTTGATTTTGCCCAAGTCCTTAGAGATTGAATGTCCTCTTTCATGGTCTTTGACAAAGGCACAATGTTACTGACTGCCGTGTCGTACCCATCAAACAGGCTATCTTTAGCAAGCTGTTCAATTTCTGCGCCGGTCCAGCCTTTGAGGGTTTTCGAATGCTCAATTGGGATCCTGGATCCATACCGCTCGTTCATGATGGTAATGATATCCCGACGCTCAGCATCAGTTGGCAAGTCCACAAAGAACAGGCCATCAAACCTGCCGGCTCTCATCAATTCTGGCGGCAAGCTGGAGATATCATTGGCTGTCGCCATAACAAGGATTGGGGATGTCGTTTCCTGCATCCAGACTAAGAAATGCTGAAACATTGAAGCCGTGGTGCCGCCATCAGATTGCCCCGATGATTTTATCCCTGAGAACACCTTATCCAGCTCCTCAAGCCATACGACCGCTTTTCCGAATGCATCAATGGTGGCCGTCGCCTGGCGCATCTTCTGTTCTGATTCACCCACAAGCGAGCCCTTGAGGGCAGAGATATCCAACCGGATCAGCGGCCACCCCAGAATCGAGGCTGCAGCTTTGCAGGAAAGAGATTTGCCGGTCCCGGGCACCCCAACCAAGAGAAGGGCTTTGGGCTTTGGCAAATGCTCATTCCCCGGTTCAAACGCCTTAATTCGATTTTCCAGGTAACCTTTGAACGGCTCAAGGCCTCCCACTTGGCTCATGGGTACCGGGGGAAAGAATTCCATGAGACCGGTGCGCCGGATCATCATTTTCTTCTGTGCTGTAATCACTTCCGGATCAAAGCATTTTGATTTGACAAGACTCAATGCAAAGGCGGTTTCAGCCTCAAATTCTGTCAAACCTTTTGCTGCCTCTACCGCGTGCCTATCTAATTCAACACCGACCGAATCACCTATCTCCTGCATTATGTCTGCAAGATCATTTGATGATGGTAATGCAAAATCAAGCACGGTGAAATATTTGCTGATTTCAGGCGGTAGGATCAGATGAGGACCGGCCATAACAAGGCATGATCCCTGACCTTTATATAGATGAACATTATTTTGTATTGCCTGAAGGATCTCAACGGATCCCAGGAAGTGATGAAAATTTTGTACAACCAGGATTGATTCCTGCTTATCGGAGAGCCAATTCAAAGCTCCCAAAGGATCAATCACATCTTCAACGAGCCTGTTAGTTTCAGGCGATACGATGCCTCTGAGACAGTCCCAGGAGAAGGATTTGTATCCATCCGCCTTAATCGATTTGATTGCCCGATCAGTTTCTGTTGTGTTTACATAAATTGCAGGATATCCAGCTTTCATGTAATCAGTTAAATCCATGATGATTTCCTTTCTTGTTTAAGAATAAATTACAGTGCAGTTTTGAAGATTGATCTCCCATGGACCAAGATCAGGGTTTGATGAAAAGCCCTGATTGATCCAGGCACCACCATTCAAAACTCCGGGATGATGGTCTCTGTCAAACTCAATAAACAGATTGCAGATGTATTTCCAGAGTGCCTGACCGACTTGGGGGAACCCTTCAATCCTCTCGATCTGTTCCCAATCCGGAAAAACCAATCGATATATCTTTGCAAGGACTACATTTTGATGATCAGATTCTTCAAAAATTGTCTGAAGGTTGGCCTGCAGCTCTTTTACCGTTTTAGGATTTTTGGGCACCATTACCTTTTTCTGTAAAATTGTGAACGGGATAAGCACCTGTGTTATTTTTTCCATTTGAATTCTCCTCCAAATAAAAAAACTTCCCTGGGATTATTCCCCAAGAAAGCAATCAGTAAAAAAAATGTTGTATTTGTGCTATTCAGGTTTACCGCAAAAAATGCATTTCCTGAGACCTGTACAAGGGATATCACCGGTCCAAGCGTATGAATGCTCGACGCATTCGACCGGTCTAACATTTCCATGCCAAATAAGGTGTTTAATCCACTTCTTTGGCTTTTGTTTTCTTTGTCCCATTTTCAAATCTCCTCTAATTTACTGGGCACCAACTCGGCTGGCCACTTTTGCGCTCTACAAATCAGAGGAACCTCTTTGGCCGTTCTCTTCTCCCAAAATTCTTCAAGTTGACAATCTACTTCAATACCTTGGCGGGTCCGAATCGTGGTTAACTCGGACAAAGAGAAGTATCCCCACTCTGCCATCTCAAGATCATTATTGAGAACGACAAATCCCCAAAAGATGTCACAACCGTCAAATTCAACAACGAACCAGTCACATCCTCCCAAGAAAAAGTGAAGGTGAATCACCTTTTCTTTTAGTGGTTTCTCTTCGGTTTCATAAAAATTTGGTACTTGCTCTAATCTCTCTTTACTTGGTTCATTCCACATCTTAATATTCCTCCATGTTTATAATGATCTCCATCTGATTCATTGTGAAAATCATCAATTTTATTGTTGTTTATTTAAACAACTCCTCGACTTGCTTTGAACCACATTTATTGCAGTCATCAATTCGTATCTCAGTGGCATGACATGTTTCGTCCAGTTGAAAAATACAATCGCCATCGCTGCAATTTACCTTTGTACTTTTAGGGTTTTTCATTTTGTATCACCTGCATATTTTTTAATTTCTCACCCGCTGAAATTAAAAAATTCTGCATTAAAAAAATATTCATCATTCTCATCCAAGAATGATTTTGCATTCGCTATCAAGCCTGCCTGGTTGTAGACAGCTGCATCCTGATCTTCCGGATTCATCTCTTTAACAAAATCTGATAAAACCATTACCGCCAGTTTCGGTTCAGAATAGAACTCTACCTGATCAATTAGCCCGCCTGATAAAGTTATCAAAACGCACAGGTTTTTGATGGCTTCTGTCTTTTTCAACTCTTGATTTTGCATCATGTTTTTTCCTTTCTTTTTCTGTGGTTAACTTTTCAAAAATGCGTTCAAGCCGACTTTTCGTTCTTACGAATTTACTGATATCCTCCCTTCGATTTTCCTCTTTAATTTTGTTTTTCAAAATGCACATCTGCACAATTGCAAATACCACCTTGGCTCTGAGTGTGGGGTTACATGTTGGCATCGTGCCAAAAGTTTGATTGAATCTTTCCTGAACGCGAAAAAGCTCTTTTTCAAAAAATTCAACAGGCATAAATTTCTCCTTTGATTAATGGTTTTTGTTTAGAGGGTTAGAAACAAGATTTTTGCAGCCGTACGGCTATATATTTGAAAAGGACTGCCCTACAGATTTAGGGACAGATCCTTGAATACATGTGGCATATCCTTTCACTATTCGTTAACTGCCTGATTCTTGAGAATTCTCAAGAATTACGGTGTTTGGTTATTGCGTAATTGGGGTGAATTGGTTGCTCCTGTCTCTGCAAGTGTCATCAGCAACACAACTTCAAACCTTTGGGTGAGTGTGAGATGGTGAATTTTGAAAGATGCTTTCGGGATGGTTAATTCGATGGGATATGGAGGAGATATGGATCTTTGCCTGGCAGCGATGACCCAAACATCCGATGATTTTCGGGTTACAAGTTATGCAGCCAAACTTTTTAAAGTGTTTGCGAAACCTCTAATTCTTTTGTTTTCTTCGTGATTAGCCCGTCTCTGACATTTTCACTCTCAGTAACGATGAGTATATATCGCTTTCGAGTAGCGAAACACTATCACTGACAATCAAAATCTTTGACCATCTGCAGCGCAATGCAAACTGCATTTTTTATTATTGAATTTATTCATTGCTTCGATTGTCAGGCGAACTCTCTGTGATTTCATTTTTCGATAATTTCAAAAAATCATTCACATTCATGATTTTGATACCAGGAAATTTATCCTGATACTTTTTGATTTTCTGTTGAGCAATTTTGTTTGTGGCGATCATGAACTGACGCTTTAAAACTAAAGAATTCTTTAGTTTCAGAAGGTTTTTCTGGATATCGGACTTCCCGGTTTCAATCTCTATTGCAAGCTTCTCGTCGAGAACCACAATATCAATTCCAAACTTCTCCAAAATCGGCTGAAACTTTTGTTTTTTTAAGAATTGGACCGTTTGCTGTATCCAATAATCATGCTCAAGGCCTCCTCTGCTTTTTTTCTTTGGAATTGCAATCTTGTGCATTTGTGCAACATCCTTTCCATGTTCAGTAATTTCAAATAATTTGATCCGGTTAACATATACCGGTTTGATAATGCCTTTTTCTATCAAGGCGTCATGATACTTGACCATCATTGTCGGGTGGAACCCAAGCCTTTTGGTCCTTTTATCTACGCCATCCAACGGATGATCAATGATACTTGTGAACACGACCTTTTCAAGCGCCTCAAGTGGGGGGGAGTTATCAATTTCTTGAGAAGACTGAAACTTGGTTTTTGGAGCTTCTAAGCCGTATTTTGAGCTTAAAAGCTGCGAAAACTCCCTCATTTTCTCTTTTAGTTCAACATCAGATATGAATGCGTTTTGATCAATAAATGGAGGCCGTATCAAGAATGAATCATGATGGCGTTGCTTAACGTTGATTATCGCTTCACCAGTTTTTAGCATCCCTGGGTAATGTAAGGTCCCAGGTTTTAAAGTCATGGCCTTTGCCATTGCCGTTATGTCCTGGTTTGTTCCCAGGGCAAACGATACTTTGATATTCATGTTGCTAAAAATAGCGTTTGGGATTTCACTGGGTGTCTGATCAATGGCAACCAATCCTATTCCGTATTTCCTGATTTCTCGAAAAAGCGTAGAGACCATATTATCCTCTTTCCCTTTCATCGCGATATTATGGAACTCTTCAAAGATCATGACATTTTCAAGCTTTTCAGAATTTATTCCGCAGTTCTGTTTATAGATGGACAACCAATTCAAGATTAGATGAATGAAGAATTTACGGTCATAGGGACTTTTTAAGTTCCCAAACTCAAGGACAACCGGTTTATCAAATAGCAATTCAAGAGGGTAATGCTGCCTTGGGTTAATGACTTTCCCCGCAGCGCCCTTTGACATAAATGTGATTTGCCTTGAAACAGATTCTTTCCAAAGGCCGGACCTTCCGGATAGTTTTCCAAAACGCCCTTTGGATCCATTAATCTCTCGAACGACAATTTGCTTTAAATCTTCAAAACAAGGGTGCAGGGTTTCCTGGTATGCCATCTCCATGTAATTTAAGAGCATGGTATCTGCACCGATCCCGCCGATATAATCTTCGCTGATAATGGCGATAACCGATTTGATATACTCTTCAAAATCTATCCCGGGCGGAACCGTCAGAAAATTCAGGAAAAAAGGGCTTACATCTTTTCCAACCGTGAAGACATGAATATCAGGGTATTGTTTAATCAAATGGCGGTAGCTGGTTTCCCAATCAAAAATGATGAATGGAATTTTCCTGTTTTGGAGTTGCCTAATGATGTTTAACGCAAACGTCGTCTTCCCTGATCCGGTAGATCCAAAAATTCCCATATGCCTGTTTATGTCCTCCAGCCCTAGACGAAGCGGACAAATTTCCTTTTTCAAGTATTCAATCTGCCCTGCATATATATCACCACCGCAGATCTCTGGATCTGGGGGGGGAAGGATAATCTCATCGTCAACCGTTGTTTTAATCTTCTTGGAGATAAGTAGATCAATATAGTTTTCTACCTCTTTTTTTGCCCGAAAATCATCTTCAAAGAGATACATCTGCCTCAGGCTTAAAATTTTCTTTTCTCCAAGTACGGGCTTTAATAGCCTTAATTTTTCATCTATTGGAAACATGTTGTTACGGCAGTTTCTAAATCAATTCATTTTTGCACCATCCGCATGTGCATGGATAGTCTGATATGTTGTTTGACTCGGTTTTTTTATGAAGATCCCGGACAAGATTCTTAATTTCGATCATGTCCATGGGGCTTACAGGGATGTGGACGATACCATCCTTAAAATTTAAAAAATGAATGGCGACATCTGGAATTATGCCATAGTTGTCAAAATACAACAGGGCGTAGATTAAGAGCTGTCTTTTATAATCCTGTGTTACCTCCTTGGACTTGGACGTTTTATAATCCACAATAAGCGGGGGCGCCCTTGCATTTTGATCATAATGAATCGCGTCTGTTCTGCCTTTTAAAAGTAAGCTTTTTGAAGCGAGATTTCTTTCTATTGTTGGTGTCGGCTTTTCCATGCCCTGGCCAGAATAAAATGTATGGGCAAAATTTTTTAGCATTTTAAGAGAATCATGAAAAAAGAATTCTAATTCAGAGTTCTTTAAATCCAACCTGCTAAGATTGTTTTCCTGATCTTTCCACTCAAGTGCGAAAAGATCCCGCAGGGTCCTCTCAAAATCAAAGAGATCGAAATTAATACAACGATTTATTTTCAGCTTATAGAACAGCTCAATTGTCCTATGAACTGCTCTGCCCCGGATAAGATGGATACTTGGTTTAAACTGCTGGTTCCTGCTATTTTTTAAAAAGTATTTCCTTGGGCACTCAAGATAGGCGTTGATAAGAGTTGGGGTTAACCATTTTTTACGTTGCGTTAGTTTGTTTTTAGATTCGATATAAATCACCTGCTATATTATATGTCCCTCCTCCCGGGTTATTAACGGTATTTTCAAGCATGCTTTCCATCATCTGATTTTTCTGTGATTGTTTTTTGAAATCAAGCAATGCTTCTCTTAAGTCTTTTTCTGCAAATGAAACAGATCTCATTGAATCCTTTATTTCACGCCTGATTTGATCTCTGATCTGAAGTTCCATTTTATTAAAATCCATCCAGGTTCTATCTTTTGAATAATTCTCTGGATATGGTCTTTGGATCCTCCAATTATCAATCATCAACAAATCGTCATAGAGCATGGCAAGATTCTGCTTATGAAGTGTTTCCTTTTCTAAAATTTCATTGACGATGAGGTAGGTACGATCCTGATATAAAGAAAGTTTCTGATGGAAAATATCATCAATATTATTGGGGGAATCTGGATTTTCAACAGAGTTTACAAATCGCTCTACCTTCAGCTTTTGTCTTGAAACTGGCTCAATCAAGTCTGAAGTAAAGTCTGCTACCCGCGTATATTTCTCAACGGGGATCGGAGCCATGGTTGCCCCTTTATGAGAATTAAAATAATTATCATACAGATATTTTTCTTTATGGTTGAATTGGTATGCCATTGTAACTCCTTTAAAGGAGTAATCTGCTTGTATTTAAATACTTTTTGGTTTATAGGCAGTACGAACCCTAAGATTTATAAAGGCCGAATATGGATGAGTTCAAACTTATTGAAAAACTAAAGTTGATTGAAGCGCTATTTGCCGGTGCAACCACTGAAGGTGAAAAAGAGGCCGCCGGCAATGCTCTTGAAAGAATAAAGGAACGGTTAAAACAATCACAGAAGCAAGACCCTCCTGTTGAATATAAATTTTCGCTTGGGAACTTGTGGTCAAGAAAACTGTTTGTCGCACTTCTCAGGCGCTATGATCTCAAGCCATACCGCCATTACAGGCAACGGTATACAACAGTAATGGTAAAAGTTTCTAAAACCTTTGTTGATGATACCTTATGGCCGGAATTTCAGGAGCTTGATAAAATCCTGGAATTATATCTCAATGACATTACAGACAAAATAATTTCAGAAAGTATTCACGGCGATAGTTCAGAAGCAGAGGTTGTCAGGCAGATAGAAAAATAAAAAAAGGATATAGCAGGTTTAATATAATTCCCTTCTACACCACGCCGAGGACTTAACAATTATACAATTTTCACTTTGTTTGGTTACTTGTCCGGTTAACCACATACCCAATAAAAGTATTTTTAAAACAAAGAGTGGATTGATATTTAATTCCCTGTTTATAATCAGTGATAGTGGGTTTAAAAGTTTCGCTGCAACAATAGTACGACCCCCTAAAATTCTGACATTTGTATACTGCTAACTGACCCTCTTTGATGTACTCAGTTCGAGGTTCTTTATATATTATATTGTAGATAGAAAATGCTGTCTGAATCATTGATATTAAAAGTAAAATACATAAAGAATATAATTGCCAACTTGGAATTTTTATTTGTTTCATATTTTTAAAGTTATGGCCATAAATACATTTGAGTTTTATATGTTCTCCGCTGATGGAAATCTAAAAAAAATAAAAAATTATAATGTCTATCTGATAGTTTCTACTGGAATTGCTTCGCTATCATTATTATTAAAAGTAAGATTCCTTTTTACGAACTCAATAAAAGCATCCGTGTCTTCTCCTGCTGGTTTGATTTTGCTGATTCCAGAAACTATTTTACCGTCACCATCCTGGTAATCTTCAATCATCACCCGGCATTTTTTCCCATACAAACTTTCCACATCAAATTCGGCTCCAAGCATTAAATCCGCTCCAATTGCCTCAAGCGATTCCCACAGTTTTGATTTTGGGGTTAACTTTTTACCAAGTACTCTACCAATTCGAACGGGTTTTTGTGCTTTGCCTGGATACACTTTAAAGTCAAGGGCAACTCTTGCTCCAAACTTGCCATCCGGTGCATCGCTGATACTGATAAATTCTGCGTGGTGTAGTCCTTCTGATATATGGGGTTTTTCGAATCCGTTGCTTTCTTCTGCTTGCAATAACATTTTTTCGTTTCCTCCGCCTCGATGGGCACGTTTTCTTTGATAGGGAAATAACCATTCTGAAACAAGACTTGGTTAATAGACAATTCTGTCCGTTGATCTGAACAGTTCTCTGATTTTTTTTCCACAACTGCATTTGAAATATTGCACGATGCCATGATCGTCTTCGTTCATACCAATCAAATCAAGCTGATCTGGTGTGTGAAAACATTCATTATCACATCGTATTTCCTCAAGGGCATCTTGCAAAAAGTCATCCTGTCTATCATATGCCTGGTCTTTCGTTATTCTTTCTATTGATTCCATTTTTTTATCCTCCGGAGGGACAGTTTCCCTCTGATATTCAAGGGAAACTGCCTTTCCGAAGACAATGTGGAATCAAAGACCAGGATTTAATGGCTCAGGGAAATGTGATTGGAATGCGGAAATTGGTTAAAGGAATTTCTCAATGATTTGCACTGGCAAAGAGCTTATTATTTCTCGGGTCTTTCCATATCTACCCATTGATATGACCCGGGCATTAATAAGACCATATAAATCAAGGAAGCTGATCATGTCACAGAATCTTCTCTGGGATAAAGCCCGATTTTGTCTTTTGAGGCATAAAGTCTGATAGCTCTCATAAGCCTGGCCAGTGGTAACCTTTTTAACGTTTGCTTTTTGTAAATTATAATAGCAACTTTGAAGAGCCAGTTTTTGATGCACTGCGAGCGTATTGATAATTTCCGTTGTTTTATCAACCTCAAGTCTTGTTTCTGCAGCATCGACTTCATTTATCCCAAGATATCCGGTTGTTTCTTCTGCAACTCTCACGGCTTTGGAAAGCAGTTCTACTGCCATTCTTGCATCACCGGTCTCCTGCGAGGCATAGGCTGAAATTTTATGAAGAGCTGCAATATCAACCTTTGACTGATCCAGAGCCTTTTCTGATCTGAGTTTTAAAATTTCGAGCAAATCCATGGCGTCATAGGGCTCAAAGATAATATCAGTCTTTTTAAAAAAGGAAAGTATCCTTGAATCAAGGGTTTTCTCCCAGTCCAGACGATTGGTAATGAGAACATATAACAGTCGACAGGAAACTTTTCGGGGAAGTGTCTTTGCAAGGAACGTCAAAAACAAATCCGGATTGGGTTTTATGTTATCCGCCTCATCAATCAAAAAACAAAGATATCCTTTTACTTTTGAGATAGCATTTACAATTTTACTCTGCATATATTCAATGGGTATACCTTTTCGATATTTTCTATTGGTGCATTCCAGCGAGATCGCCATCTCGTTGAGCGCTGCAAAAAATGATTTTGGGGATGTCAAGTCGATGTAATGATACGCAAATGGGATATTGTGCTTTTGTGCATATGTGCAAAATGTTGAAAGTACATGAATCAATGATACGGTTTTACCTGACCCAGTAGGACCATATATCAACGCAGACGGCGGACATGCATTATCAAGTATTGGTGTAAGATGAGAAATTATCCTGCTGAGTTGTTTTTCTCTTATGTTACGATTGAAGATTTCATTGAGGACACTACTACGTTCGTTTTCTGGTAATTTTTCATCATCAAGATAATCAGGATTGATCAAAATTGCCTTGTTTTTCCTCAAATTATGAAGACTTTTTATAAGCGTTTCTGTACAATCGTCCGGATCCTGTTGTGCCCTTTTTGGGGATTTTTTTCCATGAGTCATTTTCTGCATCGGAAATTTTCTAAAACTACCTTCAGAGGAAACTCTTTTATATTTAAACTTTTATAACGACTTTTCAGTAAAGAATGGGGTTAGTGGGTGAGTACGTTTCCGATGGAAATCTGGAAATAGAAATAATGCGTCGGTCTTCTCAAAATTAATCTTTCCTTGAATTTAGTTTCCATATGGAAACTAATATATATATATATATATATATTAATATATTATTAAATATAATATATATAAGTAGGGTACTATAAAAATTTGATATAGTTGATTCGTGGAGCCACAAAAACACATCTAAGCAGAATTTGAAAGCTCCATCGGAAACTTTCCCACACCCTTTATAAAAGGTTAGCTAAAAATATGACTAAGATCAACAAACTGACAGATCGATTGTAATAGAAACTGTGACATTTTCCCAAGAAACAATGATAATACTATGGGTTTGATAATACCATGACTCTTGGGTTGGGATTTACTATATTTCATTAAGTTCATACCGTTGTTTTGGAATCGCTTTACACAATTTAAAAATGCTGCTATGGAACTCAGCAGATATAAAGATGATAACCACTCCGGCTATCAATCGTTTCTTCATGGTATGTAGCTGGGTATCAGGTCAAACAAGATAACCGGGCCCATTCAACTGTTTGTTTCACAAGCTGATGAATCAACCATGAAATTATTGCTATCATAATATAATTTAAAACGCATATCTTACTGACTTGGATGGAAATATGCTGATTCCAGATCACGAGACGGAAGTTGATTACTTGAACTGCGAGTCGATATCGCAGACCATCTTCGAATTGTTGAAAGACAACCGTAAGCGAGCCCTAACTGTTGGTATCCACGGAGATTGGGGAGCAGGTAAATCAAGCATTTTGAAAATGATTGAAACCAATCTGAACTCAGACAAGGATGTGGCCGTGCTCTGGTTCAATGGCTGGACATTTGAAGGATTCGCTGATGCCAAAACGGTACTCATCGAAAACACAATCACGGAATTATACCGTCAACGTTCGACAGTTGGAAAAGTAAAAGAAAAAGCGAGAGAGCTCCTGAAAAGGGTTAACTGGCTAAAAATTGCCAAACGAAGCAGTGGGCTTGCCTTCAACATAATGACAGGACTACCATCACCCGATCAGATCGAGACAGCCTTGGGAATGTTACGGAGATTGGGACAAGATGCCGCGAATATCCATGCCAGCGACGTACCGAGCAAACTCGATGAAATAGCCGGGTTTCTGAAACCTGCAGAGGATGGAAACAATTTACCCGACACGATTCATGATTTCCGAGAAGATTTTCAGGACCTTCTCAAAGAAGCTAAGATAAAACAACTTGTAGTCCTAATAGATGACCTTGACCGCTGTTTACCTACCACTGCCGTGCAGACGCTCGAAGCAATAAGGTTGTTCCTGTTCGTTCCTAAATCAGCGTTTGTGATCGGGGCAGATGAGGCCATGATCGAATATGCCGTAAGACAACATTTTCCTGATCTGCCGCTAACATCGAGTCCTCTGCCATATGCCAGGAATTACCTCGAAAAACTGATACAGGTTCCCTTTCGTATTCCAGCATTGGGGGCTCAGGAGACACGAACTTATGTAACACTCCTGCTAGTGCAAAGCATCGTCGGTGAAGACCATGATGGTTTCGACAGACTAATCGAAAAAGCGAAGGTAGGTTTGAAACAACCTTGGATTGGAACCGGCCTTTCACAAGCAGACATTCAAGAAGTCGATGAAAGTGCCAAAGATAAACTGAACTCGGCCTTTGTACTTGCGCAACAGATTGCCCCAATCCTGGCAGAAGGTACGAAAGGTAATCCTCGACAAATAAAGCGTTTTCTTAATGCGCTTCTTGTCAGGCAGATCATCGCCAATGCGCGCGGTTTTGGAAACCAAATCAAACAACCTGTATTAGCAAAACTCATGCTTGCAGAAAGGTTCCAGCCTGACTTTTACGAGCATATTTCAATGCAGGCCATGAGTTCTGATGATGGCAAAGTAATTGATTTATCAGTACTCGAATCAGACGAGCAACCGAAGAAAACCAAAAGCACTGGTGAAAAATCAAACGAAAAGAATGATTCAACTCAAAAGACAGAAATTTCTAAATGGTTTGAACGGGGGTGGTTGAAGCGTTGGCTTCAACTCGAACCCAAATTGACAAACGAGGACCTTCGTCCATACGTATTCGTAGCGCGTGACAAGCGCCTACTCACCAGTACCTCGGGACAAGGCGGGTTGAATACTTTGATCGCCAGGCTTTGTGGATCCCAACTTGAAATCAGAGCAGCCGAACCGGAAATTAAAATATTGTCCGAGACGGATGCCAGGATCGTATTCAACGGGCTTCGTGAACACGTGCTAAGTGCAGGGAAATTCGACACTGCTCCTCATGGAATTACAGGCATTTCTATAGTCGCAAAACATCATCCTCATTTTCAAAACGAACTTGTGGCGTTACTGGAGTCCATTGACCCTGCCGATCTGGGAATATGGGTGGTAAAAGGCTGGAATGAATCTATTACGGATACACAGGCCCAAACAAAGCTGCTTACAGTGATACGTTCTTGGGCAGAACAAAATGATAATAGAATGCTGAAATCAGTTGCTCAAAATGCAGTCCGAACCCTTGAACAAGGAGAACGCTGATGGGAACTTCCGGCTCATCATCTGGTTCCGGGAGTGGAACACCACTTGTTCCCTCTTGGCTGGATGAACCGGGCTCAGAGCCACTTCCAGGAAATGATGACCAAACGTCACCTGGCGATGATACTAATGGCGAAAGTCCAGATGGGCAACAGGGTGCCACCCCCCCAGAACAGAAGCCTCCGGTACCGCCACCGGCACTAAGTGGACGTTTCAGGAGTGCCAGAACTAACTTTTCACATTTTGCCGGATCAGGTGGAAGTGATCATGGTGCCCTCCGCCGCGCAGTTCGTGATTATGTCCGCAGCGGAACTGGTGGCAGTAAAAACGCAGTGCGACGTATGGCACCATCAAGCGCAACAGCAGGTAAAGCTCTTGGTGTGTTCCGCAGCCTACAACGCGATGGCATACAAGATACACTCAGGCGGCTCAACCTACAGAATCTTTCCGGTAGTAGTGTTCAGGATATCTTCACCGGTCTAACAGAAGTCGTTTGCCAAGATGGTGGCTCGATAGATGAAGCAATTGCCAGAGACGCATGGCTGGAAACAATCGCGGAACTGGATCGGTTCGGTATCGAAAATATAGACGCGTTGACTGACTATCAAGTTACGGAAATTTTCCTCAGTTTTATCGGACATTCTATTGAATCACGTTTATACCAAGAAATTGGCGTAAACGGCTTCAAATTTTCAGATGATATCGATGACATCGAGGCCTTTGATAGGCAATTTAGAGACTATATCGAACGAAGCGTTCGAGATTCTTTTTCTGGTGACATGTCGAAGCTGTCGGATATGTCTGATGATGATATCCGAAATGTCGTTGATACAACGTATCTTGAAGCATGGGAGCTACTGGAGCAACTGGGAGATAAAGAAGGATGAGAAGGCATAGCATAATAGTGCGGCTGAGCGCCTCAGACAAAGCTAAAGTCACCCTGGCCGATGAGGGCTCGCATAAATCTACGCTTACTTTTATTAATGTGAACAGGCATCTTGATCATGGTATTGGACAAATACTCGATCAGTTAATCCATCGCAATATGTATCCTGGAGAGACTGCGATAGATTTGGCAATTCTGGCCGGCGCTGTAACGGCTGCAGATACAAGAATTTCACGCCAAAAAGATTCTCAAGACAGTTGGACACGCGAAATCGACCTATACCTACCAGTATCCAATGTCGATTTGTGGATTGATAACACTCCATTAATAGAGCGCATGCTACGATTTTTAACCGGTGACCTTTGGCGCGTTTCGTTTCGTCCAAGACAGAAAGAAATGAAATCTCTCATTCCTCGATCACCTACGTTGTTTCGCACAACATTGGATACAGTCTGCCTGTTTTCAGGCGGGCTCGACAGTTTTGTTGGTGCCATTGACCTACTCAAAAGTGGTAAAAACCCTATCTTTGTGAGTCATTACAAAGATGCAGGTACAAAAAGCCAAGAAGTGTGTGCAGCGAGCCTGAGCAGAAAATATGGAGACTTTGGTCCACGTCATGTCCGAGCAAACGTGAGTTTCAATAAGAACGACTTACCTGGCCTGGACACAGAAACAACAACACGCGGTCGATCATTTATCTTCTTAGCGCTTGCGGCACTAGCTGCCGATGCAATTGACGGAAGGACACCGATCTATGTCCCAGAGAATGGTCTGATTTCTCTGAACATTCCCCTTGACCCGCTTAGGTTAGGTGCATGGAGTACCAGAACGACCCATCCGTTTTATTTAGCTCGATGGCAGAATCTATTGGACAATCTAAGAATAGATGCAGAATTAAAAAACCCTTATCGTTTCAAAACAAAAGGCGAGATGCTCTCGAAGTGTTTGGACCCGGATTTCATAGGCAAAAATTATGACATCACCATATCGTGTTCGTCAATTTCTAAGGGCAGATGGAAAAAGCTTTCGCCAGGCCACTGTGGATACTGTACACCATGTTTAATACGGCGTGCATCAATCGAAGCTGCATTTGGCAATGATACAACGCCTTATTCGATACCGAGCTTGTATGCAAGGCCTCTAAACAAAAAAGAAGCAGAATCAGCCGATGTGCGTTCATTTCAAATGATGCACCGCAGGATGTCCAAAAATCCAGACCTTGCAAACGTGTTTATATACAAGACCGGTCCACTTAACGATTATTCGAAATCCGATATTATTAAATATTCCAATATGTTCAAGAGAGGAGTCCAAGAGGTTGGTAAATTCGTGGAGAAAGTACGGATGGCATGATCGTGAATACTAAAACGAAAATAGAAGGCTTCGACTTCCATTGTCACGTTGATCTGCACCCTAATCCCCCTGCTCTTATCCGGGAGTGCGAAAAGCGCCGCATAATGGTTCTGGCAGTAACAACCACACCAAAGGCTTGGCCTCAAAATCATGAATGGACAAAAAACAGCAAGTTCGTTCATGCCGCAGTCGGTTTACATCCAGAGTTGGTCGGATCAAGGTATACAGAGATAGGCCTCCTCGAAAAATTAATCGCTAATACGCAATTTATTGGGGAGATAGGCTTAGATGGCAGCCCCCAGCATCGCAGTTCATATTCAAAGCAGAAAGAAGTATTCAAACGGTCACTCGTATCCGCCCAGACACTTGGTGGTCGTGTTATAACAATACACAGTCGCCGAGCGGTACGGGATGTGATTGAAGCAATCGAGAAATATACTAATCCATCCAGAGTTTTATGCATCTTGCATTGGTTCTCAGGCTCACTCGTAGAACTCAGGCGCGCTGTAGAATTCGGATGCTATTTTTCCGTCAACTATGCGATGCTTAACACTGAAAAAGGTATCAGAATAGTTCAAAGCATCCCAAGAAATTGTATGCTTACTGAAACTGATTCACCGTTTACCACTGTGAAGGGTAGTGAAACACGGCCTTGGCATACTGCTAATATGAGTGAACAATTAGCAAAGTTGACTGGAGATACCTATACGATCCTTAAAAAGCAGCTTGAGGAGAACGCAAACAAGGTAATTCAGTTTGCGGATATAAAAATTTAACTGCAGAATTTAGCTTTTACTACACCACACATGCCGGCTTCATCTCCGATTTCATGCTCCTCATTGAAAAAGAATCGAAACATTCGGACGTCGTCTATCAGTCCTATGCTATATATTACTGACTTAAACAGTTGAAATATTGCTAAAAAACCCAAGACGCCTGAGAAATCGAAAACCTTATAAATCCAACTCAATTTCTAATGCTCAGATGAAATCCCAGAGGGGAGACCAAACGACAACCTCCCAGAGGATTTCTTTTCCTTTCGTTAGTTTCACTTAAAAATGCATATCTGTTTTGATTTATATATGATCAGTGAATGGAACCTATCAAATCTCGAATAATCATGATTTTTTTTGAAAAGGCATGCTCATATCATCTTCTATAGGAATGTCATTAATTAATCCCGATGATTTTTGCAATTCCCCTATAAAAGAACTTTTAGAAACCCCGGTACTCTTTTGAAATAGTATCAACTATGCTCATAAAACACTTTTTTTTTAAACGATGATCCAGTTTTCTGTTTTGAACTTTATAATATTCCTGTGTTGCTTTCAATAGATTGTAAAGCGCCTTCATTTCAGGTATGCTCAACGAAAAAAAAGCATACATATTTGAATAGATAAATTCCCAGTCCAAACCCCTTTCATGAAATTTTTTCAGTATTTGGGCTTTAGTTTTAGCATGATTTTTATAGTTTTTACCATATTCAATAAATATCATAGTATGGACTTTTATCAGCTCTTCTGCAGTGTATGTTCTCTGGAACTCAATATCATTACGTAATAGGTAGGCTGCCACCTCGAGAAGGTCGAGTCCGATTAATGTGGCTATATCCGCTATAGTTAATGTGGCTTTCATATAAATATTTTTAAATCTGCCATCTTTTCATTTATTGCCTCTTAATTTTTTATATAGAACTTTTACTGATGAGTCCAACTAATAGTGTTTTTCTTGTAATGTTTTTACCAGGAGCAGATATTTGACTTGAATTAAGTATCTTCTCAGAAATGAGGTCCTCGATGGTTTTGTTAATGAAGGAAGAACCCCATTCCACGGTGTTTGATCCTTCACATCGTGCGGATTTACAACTTTCTATTTTGAAATAGCAATAAGCAATGCCAGAATTTTTAAATTGAACTCGGTGATGTCGGTTGCGGGGTGACGTTGATACTTGAAGAATTTAAGAGTCTTTTTGTATTAATATTTCATCTGATTGTAAGGTGCGTGTCGTCATTGTCAAGACTCCTCTTCAGCACTCCTATCTATAATGAAGAAGAAACCATTCCTTTTTTTCTTGCCCTGAATCCCCAGTGGGCACCATGAATTGATTCACTTTTTCACTCAGGTTCGAAAGTGATTTCCCAAACCGAGAGGACAATTTCCAGAAGATACCATCTCTTCTTTCAATAATTCCAAGCCTCGCCATTACTGTCCGCGCCTTCCATAAAGTCTTCTGACTTACATCAGAACATTTTTCAAGCCGCATGAAATCAAGGTCCGGTGTCGTTAATTTTCCATGAGGATGATATTTGATCGAAAGAAATATCATAATGAAGGCAATCCTCAGATCTGTAGCATTTTTATTCGGGAAAATGATGTGCGCCAGGTCATGAATATCCTGGGTCCTATAGATCTTATCTTTGTTGGCCTCAATTTTTGTTGATACGATTGTTTTACCCGGCCTTTTCATTTCAAATTCACCATTTTATTTTTCCATTCCTTTTTTCAAAATGTCCAATTCTGTCCAGACCCATTTCCCCTGAAATCGTTTTTTCCAAAAACTGGAGAAAAGTGGGCTTTGGTACTCATCAGGGTAGATTTGTGAGCAGATCCATCTGAATCCAAGGTCCATCAACGGGGGAATAGGTGGGCGAATCCTACATAAAAATTTTATGTAAAACCTGCGAATCTTGTTTGAGGAGCCACAACCTCTGAACCCCATGAATTTTGCCAGATCAGCCCCTATTGTTGATCCTTGTCATTTTCTACCGATTTTTTATCCTTAAAATTGGCGGTCTGTTCTTCAAGAACAATTTGCTGAAGCAATGTCAATGGAACCGCAATCTGTTTCCCATTTCCTGTAAACAGATTATTTACGAATCCAACGGTGTAGACTGCCTTTTTGATTTTAAGCATAATATTGTTGAACTCAGCCTCGAACAACCGAGCGTGGCTATGCCTGGATTCTGCAATCCCATACCTTTGCCTGATTTGTGAGAGTTCCTTTTCACGTTTCGCATTATCCAAACCAGCATTCCGAACGATTTCTGCCTTAACCTGACAAGAGTGAGGATGAAATGTGATCTTTGGTATTTTTCCAAATTGTTTTGTCTGCTCTATTTTCCATTCATAGGATTCATGGGTGATGATCTCCGGATCAGGATCGTCAATTTCAGCGATCTTTTTATCCAGAGCCCGAATCAACTTGATCTGCCTTTCTGTGAATGAATTGCAGTTTCTCAATGTCCCACCTGCCGACAGATGACCTGGTGGGATTTAATCTGCTTTATCCTTTGTTCCTTTTCATCCTGGCCCAGTTCTATCCAGTCTTCATTCCATTCATTCCCATCCCGGTCTTTCAATACAACACTGGTTGATGCCCTGGAGTTGATTCTAATCTCGACATCCCCAAATGGTTCTTCCTGAGATAAAGATACAACGCCCTCATTTGAAAGCTGCAGCAGGTTCATAAATTTGCAAACTTTATCAACACTTGGATTTTCTGGAAAATACGATTCAATCTCAGAAAGCTTTTTGCTATTCTTAATGGCCGATACGATCATGACTCTCCAAGGCAACACCGATGAAATGGGGAGCCCAGCAAACTGAATAAATTCTTTCTCAAGCTGCATACGGTTTCTTTCAGGCCGACTGAAAGGTTGAACAATCAGAGACAAAAAGCCCTCACCTGCCTTAAAAGATGAAACCGTCTGGGATTCGGCAGTTCCTATTAGATGAGATACTTTCTCCCGGAACTGTTTTTTTACTCTGATGGCATGCAGATATCGTCTCAAACGTTCCCCTGCCAGTTGCCTTTGCTGTCTCGTCCATTTTCTTGATTTCCTTTTATAGTTCGCCCAATCCGGCATTGTTTTGGTTTTAGTATTTTCAAACCTTTCCAACCAAGCTTCATCATCCATCCAGATACTGATTGGTGCGAGCAGTTCAGTTGTGGTTCTGAATGATAGATCTTTTGCTTTTTTCAAGATTATGTCACCCCAAAATCCCATATCGATTTTTGCAATCTCTTCTTTTGATAGCTGATCGCGGATATATGACATGTTGGAAGTGATTAAATCTTCTGATCTCAGAGAAAATTGTTCAGACGGCAAAGTTATAGTATCCATTTTCAATAAAGAAATATTCACCCAAAATACATTTCAAGGGCCTCTTCAATAATGGCCCTCTGGGATGCATCTTTTTTCACCGCCCCCTTGTTTCGCTTCCTTTGGAATACAGCCTCAAGGACTTTATCTGCGAGATCCTTCCTGATATGAACATGAATCCTGACAATATCGTTCTGATTGCCTTCTTGATCATTCATATGCAAATCAGCATTTGCACGATTGTGCATTCGCCCATTATCTTTTAAGGATTTATCTTGATGTTTCTCTTCAAGAAGATCTTTCATCGACTGTGGTACTGGTTTCATCATAGCAGCGGCTGCATCCTTGAATTTGCTTTTATGATTCATTGGGTCGGCCCCCTTTCAATTTTCTGGATCCTTTTTAAAAATTCCTGTGCAAACTCAGTAAACTCCTCTGCAGATGGACTGTTTGGCTGATATGCTGTGATCCCTTTCTTAAAAAGTGGGCTTTCTTCAAGCTTGATTCGTTTTTTAATGATACTTTTAAAAACCAGGTCGGGATAATTTTCTTTCAGGGCCTCCTGCATATCGTCTTGCAGAATCGTTTTACGCCCCTCCACCTGGTTGATGACAATTCCAAGGATTTCAAGCTCAGCATTGAGATTTTTTTTCACCTTGTGCGTTGTTTTTATGAGATCCTGCATTCCTGCAAGGGCATAAGGGGAAGGTTTGACCGGGATTAATACATAATCCGCCGCAACCAATGCGGCAAGATTTAAGTGGCCAAAGGATGGCAGGCAATCTATGATGACAAAATCATATGTTTTTCCCCGGCAAGCGCTATTCAGCTTGGCTATCCCATCTTTTAGATTGAAAATCACGGGAAAGGCTCTTTCAGCAACCGGAGCCAGGTTGATATTGGCTCCCAGAAGATGTAGTCGCTTTGTGATTTCGATTGGCTGTCCAAGCTTTTCATCATAAACATCAAGTACATTGCCCTGGGACATGGACTCTTCATTAATAAAAGATGACGTCAGATTCCCTTGGGGATCGTTATCAATCACCAAGACCCGTTTTTTGAATGTGTCTGCCAATATCCGCGACAGATTAAAAGAGATGGTCGTCTTGCCGACCCCACCTTTTTGATTCGTTATTGCAATGGTTATCATATTTTCCCTCCATCATGCTGATTTGTGCTTTTGTGGATTTGCACATGAAGGGGAAAATAAGGAGGGTATAAAAATGTTTCGGTTTTGACCTTTGGGGAAATGGATTAATGATTTTCAAAAGAGCTGAAGTACAGGGAAAGTCTATAGTGTAATTCGTCTGAAACACTGAGTTTCTCAGACGAGTAGTCCTCGCCACACCTCAAAATGGAGATTGGTCAAATCTGATCTACGGGATTCAAATTCTCCATTGCCCTCTGGTGGCGGTCAGGATATTCTCCTGCTGTATAGAGGATAGATGAAAAACGCTTCAAAACTGATTCTATAGCAACGCATTAAATTAATTAAAATTTAGGAGAACGTGCATGAAATATAAAGGATCTTGCCTTTGTGGTGAAATTACTTTTGAAATAATCGGAGAGTTTGAAAACTTTTTTCTTTGCCATTGCGAACGTTGTCGCAAAGACACTGGTTCCGCCCATGCCGCTAATCTATTTTCCTCCACGGCAAAGTTGATATGGCTGTCGGGAAAAGATAAAGCCAAAATCTTTGATTTTAAATCAGAGGGGCACATAAAAAGTTTTTGCACGAATTGTGGCTCAGCCCTTCCAAATATGCAGATGGATGGAGGATTGTTGGTTGTCCCTGCTGGGAGTCTCGACAGCGATGTGCCAATAAAACCACAAGGCCATATTTATTGGAGGAACAAAGCCAATTGGGACGATGCGTTAGAAAAAATAGTCAAATTCAACCAGCTCCCGAACAGCAAGGAATAACGAAAGGATTTGTGGGGTTAAAGCCCGTTTCAAATTTCATAATTCTAATACCCTCCCTTGGCACGAAGAGTGACAGGGATAGTCTTGGGTCATCATGCACCTGAAAAACTGCGCTTGTCAGACGAGTCGTCCACGCATCAAATACATCGTTTTTCTTTTGGTGCATCATGTTTGTTACTTCGGCTGAGTGGATTACGACTATGGACGCCCCTGGAGGCGGGTTTTACCACATAGCGGCAAGCCCCTTAAATCTTGATATTTATGGTTGTTGAATACGTTTATATTTAGTATCTTCACGATTAATTTCATCTGCTGAGGCTCATAAAATAATAGCTTAGCGGGTTCAAAGAAATCTAATTCTAAGGTTCTAATCTGATCAAGTTGATTGGAGCCATAAAATTCAGTTTGGTGATAATGTGAAACTATCCAATATTCGTGTATCAAATTTTATCAGTTTTGGTGTAGAACCTACAAATCTAACATTTGAAGATATTACTTTTCTTATTGGTTCCAATGGTACCGGTAAAACGGCTGTTTTACAGGCGCTTTGCCGACTTTTTTCTTTTAATCCATCTCTTAGAAGGATCAAGAAATCTGATTTTCATGTTCCCCAGGATGAAACTGAGCTTCCAGAAGAAAGAGAATTATGGATAGAGGCTGATTTCGTTTTTGATGAGTTATCGGATGACGAGGGCAATGCGACCATTCCTCCTCATTTTGCACATATGCGACTTGATGACGGTGAAGAGTTTCCGCGTGTGAGGTTTCGTCTGGAAGCATCAATGGGCTTGGACGGTGACATTGATGAAGATTTTAATTATGTCCTTGATTTGGATGAAAACGGAGAGTCTTTAAGTACTGCCAAGGTAGCGCGGTCTGAACGAAATAGTATTCAGGTACATTATCTACCAGCGAGGCGAGATCCATCAGAGCATATTGCTTTTAGTGCTAATGCACTTTTAGGACGACTATTGAGGGCTGCGAGCTGGGACAATGAGAGAGAAACGATCAAGACGCATACGGAGCAGATCAGTGAATGTTTGTCCGAAAATTCCTCTGTAGAAGCGCTGAGTGACAATATAAAGCGTTTTTGGCAAAAGCTGCATAAAGGCGATTATTTCAACGATCCTAAAATAACATTTGCCTCAAATGAGATTGAGGCGCTGTTACGTCACCTATCTGTGTCTTTTACTCCAGGCCATGATGATGCACTTGTTGATTTTATGAGGTTGAGTGATGGTCAAAAATCAATGCTGTATCTGTCATTGGTTCTTTCATCTCAAGCAATCGGTCGAGCTGCTTTAGAAGGGGATGATTCATTTGATATTGACAAGTTACGTCCTCCGGTTTTTACGTTAATCGCTATTGAAGAGCCTGAAAATAGTCTTTCTCCATATTATTTAGGACGTATTGTAAGCTCTTTGAAAGAAGTAACAGGCCACGAGGATGCTCAGGCTATAATAGCCACTCATGCTCCATCAATGTTGCGCAGAATTGAGCCGAAACAAATTCGGTATTTAAGATTGAGTGATAGCCGGAAAAGTGTGATTGCGCACATTCAGCTTCCTTCTGTCGCAGATGATGCCCATAAATTTGTCATACAAGCTGTGAAGGCCTTCCCAGAAATATATTTTTCAAGGCTCGTTATACTTGGGGAAGGGGACAGCGAGGAAATTGTTTTACCCCGTTTATTTGAAGCGAAGGGAGTACCTGTCGATGGTGCTGCTATTACAATTGCGCCGCTTGGCGGAAGGCATGTAAATCATTTCTGGGGCCTACTTGAAGGGCTCAACATCCCTTATTTTACCCTTTTGGATCTTGATGTTGGGCGATATCAGGGGGGCTGGGGGCGTATAAAATATGTAAATGATCAGCTCAAAAAACATTGTCCCGATAAGCAACTTACTGGAGATTTCCAAAACATTCCAGCATGGAATGATCTCAAATATAAAGTTAGAAGTTATCCTCATTATTTAAGTGAGTTAGAAAAGCGGGGAGTGTTTTTTTCTGATCCATTGGATTTAGATTTTTCTATGATTATTAATTTCTCAGAAGCATATGATATTGAAGATGATGATCTAACAACTCCTAAAGCAAGCGGTTTAAAATCAGTATTGGGGAAAAAAGGAGACTCTTCAGAGTATGAAGATGGTGAATTGGAACTTTTCAACTCCTATCATAAGCTGTTCAAGTTAGGCAGCAAACCAGCAGAACATATTGAAGCACTTTCAAGTCTTACAGATGAACAATTGTTGGATGAGATGCCACCAGAATATGAAGGCCTGATTGATGCTGTGATTGAAAAGCTTCAGGAGTTAACAGAGTGATCACAACTGACTCATGGAAACCAGCCGATGGACTGGTCTTGGAACCCAATGCATCAAGAGCTGCAACAGAATGCTCTAAAAGTTTGGCCTTAACGGCGGGGCCTGGTGCTGGCAAAACAGAAATGTTGGCTCAGCGTGCGGATTTTTTGCTTCGAACAGGTAATTGCCGTTATCCAAAACGGATATTGGCCATTTCTTTTAAGGTTGATGCAAGTCGAAATCTTAAGGAAAGAGTTAAACGGAGGTGTGGGGCTGAGCTGTCCTCACGATTTGATAGCTACACATTTCACGCTTTTGCAAAAAGAATTATTGATAGATTTCGACCCGTATTAATCGGCCGTGATCGTTTGGAACCAGGTTATACAATTGGTGAGCCGCGAGTAACAGGAAAACAAATTGGCTTTGGGGACATGGTATCTCTTGCAATCCAGATTTTACTGGATTCTGAGAGTGCAAGAAATGCGCTACGTCAAACTTACAGCGATGTTTTTCTTGATGAATTTCAGGATTGTACAAATGTTCAATATGATCTAGTCAAAAGGGGTTTCCAAAATACGGGTATCCGACTTACCGCCGTTGGAGATACTAAACAAAAAATTATGTCCTGGGCAGGCGCTTTGGAAGGGGTTTTTTTAACCTTCGCCAATGATTTTGCAGCAGATCAACTAAATTTGTACCGTAATTTTAGATCTAAGCCCCAATTGTTGCGGATACAAAATGAAATCATCAAAACTTTAGATCCAGATTCGGTAATGCCTGATGATCAAATTAACGGCGAGGGAGGGGAAATACATATTTGCTCCTTTACTGATGACCAAGAAGAAGCTGAAACCCTGGTAGAGCAAATTTCTTCCTGGATACACGATGACAATGTTCCGTTCTCAGAAATTGCAATTCTTGTATCTAAACAAATTGATTTGTATGCAGCGCCGCTTATGAAAGAGCTTGAGCGCAACTCTATTCCATTCAGAAATGAGCATACTATGCAGGACATAACTGTAGAGCCTGCTGCCCGATTAGTGGTGGACTATTTGTTGTGTCTGTATGGGAAGCGCGAGCCAGAGGCCTGGAGAAGGCTAATGGAGTTGCTTATTCCATTCTCGGATGATGAGGAGGGGCAAGATGTTCTGTCATCCGATTGGCAGAGTTTCATTCACTCAGAGCGGAAGAAAGCCTTAAAAGATACAAGTGACTTGAGTTTTCCCAAAAGGTGGGAATTTGTAAAACGGTTCTTAAATAAGGTAGGTGGCCCTATCTTGACAGCTTTGTCACCTGACTATGAAGCGAAAGCAAGGCTTAGAGAGGTCTTTAGAGAAACTGGTAAAAGAGTAAACGAGTTACTTGCACATGAACCAGAGTTAACAAAGGCACTTGCGCGGTTCTCTGATGATCAGGCAGTACGTATATTAACTGTGCATAAAAGCAAAGGGCTGGAGTTCAGCAATGTAATATTTTTAGCGGTTGAAAATCAAACTTTTTGGGGTGACAAAGACGCAGAGCGATGCGCATATTTTGTCGGTGTTTCACGTGCTAAAGATAAACTTTTATTAACTCACGTAGATCGTCGTCATAGGCCGGAGGGTTATAGAAAAAGATGGGATATATCAAGAACGCCTCATGAGGAATTTTTAGAATACGCAGAAGTTGTCTTGACTTAATTACACGTTGATTCATTAATCAAAAATGACTGAGACTTTAATGATGACAAAAGATGAAATTCAACAAATTGTAAAGGAAATGATTTCAGAACTTAAGGAGAAAGATTCTTATCTCCTAATCAATGATTTGAGCGAAAGATCTTTCTCTTACAAGGCAGGAGTTTATTTGGAAGATAAGTTTCCTAATTATGACGTTGATTGTGAGTATAATGGATATGTTCTCTCAGATAATGACAAGAAATATATCAATATTATTCGAGATAGAATTATTGAGCTAAAAAAATTGCGAGATACCGATGAAGATCGTAAAGTACTCAAACGGCATGTTTATCCTGATATCATTGTTCATAAAAGAGGAAAGGGCGAGAATCTGCTGATAATAGAGATTAAAAAGCACAAAAACCCTGATATTGAATTTGATCGTGAAAAATTATCGAGATACACATCGAGTGAATATGATAACAACCTAAATTACAAACTTGGTGCTTTAATCATATTTACAACAGGGAAAGAAGATCTGTCGCACAACATTGAGTGGTATGAAGGTGGGCAACAGTGTGGTATGTAATTCTCATGAAACGTTTTTTAAGAACGGTGTTTTAAATTCTTGAATAAAGCTGTGGCATATCTGAAGAAGGGACTCGTATGAGCGCCAGTTATCCAACAAAAATTATACTTGCTTTCAAAAGTGGTAATCGATGTGCAATGCCATCATGTAAAATTCCATTAGTATCTAAAGGTGATGTCTCTGATGAAGCAATTATTGGTCAAGCAGCTCATATATACGGTGAAAATGCTGGAACAAAGACTAAGAAGCCCTCAGCAAGATATCGTGAGGACATGACCGATGAACAGAGAAATCATTATGATAACCTGATCTATTTATGCCCTACATGCCATACCAAAATTGACAAACAAGAAGAGGATTTTCCTGCTGATTTGTTGTTTGAAATGAAAAATAAACACGAGGCTTGGGTTGATGAGCAGTTAGATCAGAGTATGTCAGACGTGAGTTTTGCTGAATTAGAAGTCGCGGCAAAAGCCATCGCATCTGGTGGACATACGTTGAATGGAGATTTATCGGCAATCCCTCCTGAAGAAAAATTAAAAAAAAATAATCTTGGGAATTCATCAAGAGCCTATATTGCTATGGGATTAAGTAGAAGTTCAGAAGTAACTCGATTTTTATCGCAAATGTCACAGTTGGATGACGAATATCCGATTCGTTTAAGAGACGGTTTTAAGAACAAATACGAAGAACTCAAAAAGTTGTTGGCTGGGGACGAGCTATTCATGGGGATGCTTGATTTTGCACAAGCAGGACTTAACGATTTTAAGCAGCAAGCGGCTGCCTTAGCGCTATTAAGTCATTTATTCCATCTGTGCGAGGTTTTTGAAAAATGATTTTGCCTAACAAATATCTTAGAGAAGACGAGGCATTGCTTGGCACAGGGGCAAAATTGTTATCGTTGTTAAATCATGATAAGGCTCTTAGTGAGCTATGGGAAGAAGCGAGGACAATTGAAACACTTTCGAACTTTGAACGTTTTGTACTCTCACTGGATATGCTTTATATGCTAGGACTGCTGGTCTTTGAGGACAATAAGTTGAGAAAAATAGAATCATGATTACCCGTATATATGCCAATGATAAACGATTCAAGCCTATTGAGTTTAGAAAAGGATTGAATATTGTCCTTGCTGATCGACAAAAAGAATCTGATGCTAAAGATTCCCGAAATGGCGTTGGAAAAACAACTCTTATCCATATCATTCATTTTTGTTTGGGCGCAGATCTTAGCAAGAAGGTTTTGCCTGTTAATGAAATAGAAGACTGGATTTTTTTCTTCGAGATGGATTTAAAAGGCATCCAGTTTACAGCTAGTCGCACGATCGAGAGTCCTGGAACAATTGAAGTGGAAGGGATAGAAGGTGATCTTCCACTTTCTCCTGAGATTGATGAAGAAATGGGAAAGCAGTTTTATAAACTGGCTGATTGGAAGAAACTGCTTGAGATATGTTTGTTTGATCTTAGGGGGGGGCGCGAGAATAAATATATCCCGAGTTTTAGGGGGTTAATTAACTATTTTGTTAGGGTTGGGCTTGGGGCATATAATAAACCTTTTCTATATTTTCAAAATCAGAAAGGATGGCAAACTCAAGTACTTAACGCATATTTATTAGGATTGAACTGGCGTCATGCAACTGGAGCCCAAAGGCTGAAAGATAAAAACAGTGCGGCTAAAGCGCTTGGTACGGCTATAAAAACTTCTATAATTCCGTCCAAAGGGGAATTAGAGGCTGATAGAGTTAGGTTGCAGAAGGAAGTAACGAATGAAGAAAAAGCATTGTCAGAATTTAAAATACATCCGAGGTATTCTGAATTACAAACTTCTGCAAACTCTCTGACAATTAAAATCAAGGACTTAAATAACAAAAATATAATATTAACAAGAAAGCTCAGTCGCTATGAAGATTC
Source organism: uncultured Desulfobacter sp. (assembly GCA_963677255.2). Taxonomy (GTDB): domain Bacteria; phylum Desulfobacterota; class Desulfobacteria; order Desulfobacterales; family Desulfobacteraceae; genus Desulfobacter. Next base: position 621,681 of record CAXXER010000001.1, read on the forward strand.
AATATCCTCTGAAAGTGAGCCTGAAATGTCGAGCGTACTATCATTGTACGAAGATGTTGGTGTCCATTTTTCAGAATCTTTAAAAAAATCTCTTGAAGAAGCTAAAAAATTTCATACAGAAATCGTGAAAAATAGAAAGGATTTTCTAAATACAGAAATTTCAGAGATTAATACTCAACTATCTGATAACGAAGATGAAATTAAGCGCCTGGATGGTGAACGAGCCGAGGTGCTTCGGCTTTTGAGTACACACGGTGCTTTAGAAGAGTATACAAAATTCCAAAATGAACTATTAGAGAAAAAAGCAAAATTAGAAGCACTTAAAGAAAAAATTAATGATATTCAGTCAATGACAAAGAAAGGTAAAGAGATCAAGGCTGAACGGATTAAGCTTGATTCTAAGCTTGCGAGGGATTTTGAAGACTCAAGGCCAAGATGGGAAAAAGCCATAGAGTGGTTTAATGAAAATTCTCAAGCGCTGTATAACAACCCTGGTAATCTTATTATAAACATATCTGAAAATGGTGTGGTTACAGAAAATGCCTATAAATTTGATGTTGAAATACCGAGGAGTACCAGTGAAGGCGTTGGACGAATGAAAATCTTTTGTTATGATTTAATGCTTGTCGAAAAATTCACAAAAGACAAAGGAATAAACTTCTTAGTCCATGATACAACCATGTTTGATGGTGTTGATAAACGGCAGGTTGCCCATGCATTAGAGCATGCTGATAAAAAAGGCAAGGGAGTTGGTTTTCAGTATATATGCTTTTTTAACTCTGACAGTTTACCGATGGAAGACTTCAGTGATGAATTCCGTCTTGATGATTATGTCCGATTGAGACTGAGCGATAAACGGCCTGAAGATTCCCTATTGGGATTTCATTTTGAATTACCGCGCAAATAGTAACAAATTGGATCAAGATCAAGGGCAGGGAGGCCTTGAACCGATTTCTGTTTGAATATTTTCGATGCAAGAGCGTTCCTGCGCTCGTGGCTATGTCTATCACTTTTAGCAAATTCGTTAAAAGCCTTCCTTAACAATGCATGTAGTTCGCTTTTATTCTTAGTTGCTAATCTAAATCTTGTAATCACTGATTTTAAAGCCCAAGACTATTATTAAAACTCCGGGCGTTTAAAAAATACCGTCAAACCGTCTTTGGCCACTTCATGGACGTGTGCAATACTCTCAAAATATAGATAACGCCATCCTTCTCAATATAGGGTAATATGAACGGCAGGCCTGAGATAAGCAATTCCCGCGTCCCGGGAACTCTGCCAGGCCGTCCCACTCCGGGATGATCAGAGAGTATCTTTACACTGTCCCAAATCTTTTGTCCGACCTCTTTTGCAGCCATAGGGCGATCATCGGATGCGATATATTCAATGGCATTATCAAGGTTCTGTAATGCGGTTTGGGTCCATTTAACGCGCATCCACCCCCCATTTACCAAAAGCGTTGGTCACTTCGTCGTCTGATGCAACCTTGCCGTCATCAACTTCTTTCAAACCGGCTTGAACTTCCTGGACAAACCACTCTTCATATTCAATGAAACGCTCAATCGCTTGTTTGATTACCCAGGATCGCGGTCGGCTTAAAGTTTCTGCAAGGCTATCGAGTCGAACCAGCATATTTTCATCGATTCGAACTGTTGTTGTTTTCATGGTCATCTCCTATTGTATTCTCATTGAATATAATAGAATACAAAGTAGTCGAATTCAATTCTTATTTCAGAATTTGATAATCACCCATCCGAATTTTTTACTAATTTATTCTCAACCCACGCCTGAACCTCTGCCAATGCCCTCGGTGGGGTTGGAATGGTCCCCTCCAGCCATCCCTGACAAGTTTTCAATTTTTTCCGATTGGTTATTTCTGCAATCTTCTCAACAGAAAGATCGTTATCTTTCTGAAGCTGTTGGAGTTCTTCTGTCAGATTCCTGACTTCTACAGGAGCGGATTTTAGGCCCTCAGTTTTCTTGCGCTTGTTCAACCAGGCAGAATTGGTAGCTATCGTTAAACCAATGGATAATGGCTCAAGGATTAAAACCACCAGCAGAATAAACATGGAAATAATGATGGAATCTTGAACGCCAAACAAGGATGAAATTCCTGAGATAGGGTTATCGTTCTGACCGTCGCAAAATAACTGTGTATTGAACTCATCTTTCTGTTTTATGATCTCCACAAGCCGATTCCTCATTTTGCCATAGCCAGAATTCTTCCGTTCATTGATTCTCCTGGAGACGTATGCTTCCGGCAAGCCACCCAAAGTCTGATCAATCATTTCGATCTGTGATTTTAAAAGCAACGCCTCCTGATCCAGGGCACTGATCTTAGAATGAATGATTTGCTGCTCTTGCGTCGAATTATGGTAACACCGAGACAGAAAGCCCATTACTTCAAACGATGTTAGCAATGTCAGCACAGAAATGATGACAATATACCATACACGTACCGGCATAGAATATTTTTTCCAGTTTCGGTACAGATGCGAAATCGTCAAAATTTTTCCGATTTCCATCCCAAGCCCCATGGAGATGATAACACCAGGGCTACTTGAAAAAATGGAGAGCAACCCAGATATTGACATAAAGGCTGAGCTTCCAAAAACCATAATCAAACTGATAGTCACAAGAATTGGGTACATTTAGCTTCCTGTTTAAATTTTCATGATTTTTTAATATGTTGCTATCAAAATTTTGAACATGTCCGTTTTTTTCTAGCATTGATAGGTTTGGTTAAGACTGGTCAGAAATGTTTTTGACCATTTCAGTTTGGATACTGAAAATAACTTAATTTTCAGCATGGTTTAGGCGGGGTGCTGTTTTGATCTGGCAAGATCAAAGGAGAGGTGATACTATCACAAAATAGATATGATTTTCGGATCGTCAATGGCCGGTATTTTTTTGCGACATTGAATCGAAAGTGACAGATTTGAACTTGAACAAAATTGAACCAATACAGAGTGATTCAAAATTGAAAGCATATTATTGCCCCCATTGCAACAAGCTTTTGATGAAAGGTGATGTGATACGATTAAAGATGACATGCCAGCATTGCCAGAGGTTGATTGATGCTGATGGAGATGGGCTGATGGTCCCACGTAATTCAGAAAGTGATTTAGATTGAAGGAAGATATCTCAAGAAATCAAAATATCCTAAAGCTTCATTATTATTTATTCCGGTTTGTGTAAAGCAACCAAGGAATCTGGATCTAGGACTATCTTTGCTGGGGAATTTTCGATTACCCGCTAAAACAACACAAAATAAGACTTTTTTAAAGCCACTATATATCGTTTTCTTCTGCAGCTAAAGAACTTACTGAATTATTTGAAGGGAATAATTGACAGTGACATCCTGACAATGAAGGAGTTTGCCCATCCGGAAGGCCTGGTTTCCAGAATTGCCATGGATGGGTGATCAGCCGGGCATGGCGCTGCAAAGAAAAATAAGACCATGCCCATTGAATCATAACCAGCAGACGGTTTCTGAAACCAATCAGGAAAAGAATATGGATGGTCAACCATATTATCCAGGCAAACATCCCTGAAAATTTAAAAGACCCAACATCCACAACGGCAGCAGCTCTGCCGATAGTGGCCATGTTGCCTTTATCTTTGTATACAAAAGGCCGTGTGGCTTTCTTTTCGATTTTGAGGAGAATGTTTCCAGCTGCCAGGCGTCCCTCCTGAATGGCGGCAGGAGCCAACCCGGGAACAGGTGACCCATTCTTCTGTTTAACATAGGCCAGATCTCCCACAGCAAAGATAGTTTCATGACTGGGAACGGTTAAATCCGGATTGACTTTGATTCTGCCATTTGGGTCCAAGTCGACACCAAGCTTCCCTGTTAGAGGAGACGCCGCAAGACCGGCTGCCCATATCACGGTACGGGTTTTTACCTGTGTTTCCCCAATGGTGATGTGCCCCTCCTGGATGTCGGTGACCGGGGATGACAGCAGAACCTCAACCCCCATTTTCTCAAGGGATTCTTTCGCTTTTTTGGATAACTCCTCCGGCATAGCTGGCAGCAACCGTGGCCCTGCCTCGATTAGTAGTATTCTGTTCTGACAGGGATTCACTTTCCTGAAATCGTCTTTCATGCTCAGGCGAGTCAGCTCTGCTATTGCTCCGGCCATCTCAACGCCTGTGGGACCGCCGCCGATGACGGCAAAGGTGGTGATCCCTTCCTTGAAAGGATCACCCGCACATTTTTCCGCAGTTTCAAAGGATAGAAGAATTCGTCTTCGGATCTCAGTGGCCTCTGAAAGAAGTTTTAAACCTGGTGCGAACTGTGCCCAGTCGTTTTTTCCAAAATATGAATGGGTCATGCCTGCCGCAATAATCAGGTAATCATAGCTAATTTCCTGGTCTTGCAGCTGGATCAACTGGCGTCCGGGATCTATTTCGAGAACTTCACCCAGCATCACCGTCAGGTTCTCTTGTTTTCTCAAGATCCATCTGATGGGAGAGGCGATGTCGGCAGGAGAGAGCGCTGCGGTGGCCACCTGGTATAGCAAGGGCTGAAAGAGGTGGTAGTTGTTCTTATCGATCATGGTGATTCTGACATCGGCATTCTTTAAGGTCCGTGCCGCTTCAAGACCCCCAAAACCCGCTCCGATAATCACGATGTGGGGTTGCTTTGTTTTTGTCATAACATTTCCCGGTTCGTATTGATGGTGAATGGTTTGCTTTCTATATCCGACATTTTCCAGGGGCTGCTGTATGCTTTTACAGCAGCCCCGGTCTTAAGTCTTACAGGTAGAGTTTTTCAAATTCCTCGATCATTTTGTGGAAGGCCTCGTGTTTTCCGGCACCGATTTTCTCTGTTTCAATTGTATCAAAGCCTGTTTTCAGTTCTTCCAGATCACCTTGAGACAGATGAGCCTGTGCCATGGGAAAGAGGATGTTGTTCTCTTTCTCGATATGGTAATCCAGAAGCCGGATATAGGCGTCGGCTACCGTTTTGAATTCAGATACAGTCTTTGCCTCCCCATTCTGTAACTGGTGTTTCAGGGTTTTCATTTTCATTACCAGGTCACGCCCGTTCTGATGTTCAGCCAGCATCACACCAATGGGGCCGCCTTCCCGGCTTATTCCGACTCTCTCCAGGGCGGGAAAAAGCAGCTCCTCCTCTTTTCCGTGGTGACACTGATCGACAAAGGTAGCAAAGAAGTCGAACAGTTGATCAAGGTGACCTGCATCGGGTAAGGCGCCCGTTTTCTCAGCTTTCTCTATGATCTTTTCAAGAATTCTCAGCGTCAGCCTGACAGCCTCATGCTCATGTTTTAATTCTTCGATGGCATTCATATTATACACTCCTATCCTTTATGTTGTTTACCTTTTGCACGATCTGATTCTCAAATTCAGAATCGCCGAAATAGCTGAACTATCGGGTCGCAGATGTTTTATAAGACCACCCTGTGATCAGGCCGGTGACGAACCAGACCAAGGCACCTACCCCAATAGTAAAGATGACATCCCCGATCATTCTCATCCACCGGAGGATTTCCATGAAGGGCAACTGCAGAAATTCAGCACTCCGGGCATACCAGAGTCCATGTTCAATACTGGCCCAGGTCTGCATCAGGCCGATAGGCAAGAGGCTCAAACCGATCATCAGGAATAGTCCCCCGTTCATGCACCAGAAAGAGACCGTTAGCCAGGTGTCGGACCATTCCCCTTTGGGATATAACCTTCTTAAAATGATCAGGGTAAGCCCCAGGGCCAGCAGACCGTAAACACCGAATAAGGCGGCATGGGCGTGAACAGGTGTCGTATTCAGTCCCTGCATGTAGTAAAGGGCGATGGGGGGATTAATCAGGAAACCGAAAACCCCTGCGCCGACCAGGTTCCAGAAGGCCACGCCGAGAAAGAAACGGATGGGCCAGCGGTACTTTTCCATCCACGATGTCAGATGGACCTTCTGGTAAGTCTCCCAGGCCTCATATCCGATCAATGCCAGGGGAACCACCTCCAGTGCGCTGAACGTGGCACCCACGGCCATGATGGAAATGGGGGTACCACTGAAGTAAAGATGATGAAAGGTTCCTGGGATTCCGCCGAACAGATAGATGGCAGAAGAAAAGAGCACAGCACGGGTAGCGCTCAGGGAACGAACCAGGCCCAGGCGGGTAAAAATAAATGCAATGGCTGCGGTGGCAAACACTTCAAAAAAACCTTCCACCCAGAGATGCACAACCCACCACCGCCAGTACTCCATGATGGTGAGATGGGTCCGGGCTCCGTAAAAGAAACCCGCGCCGTAAAAGAGCCCTATGGCAGTAGATGCACCAGCGAAAAGCAATACAAGTTGCCTTCTGTGTCCGGGTATTCTCAGAGCAGGCCAAAGCCCTCTGAGCATGAGGATCAGCCAGAGTGAAAGTCCGACAAAGAGCAAAATCTGCCAAAATCGCCCCAGGTCAATATATTCATACCCCTGGTGCCCAAACCAAAAACCCATATCAAGATTAAAGACTTGTTGGACTGAAAGCCATTCACCGGTAAGAGATCCCACGACCACAAGTACCAGCGCTCCGAACAGCACATTTACCCCCAGACGTTGGAACTTAGGTTCTCCCCCGCCTACCGCAGGGGCCAAATACAGGCCGGCCGCCAGAAAAGCCGTGGCGATCCAGAAAACAGCCAGCTGGATATGCCAAGTGCGAGTAACAGCATAGGGCAGCAGTTGTGCCAGAGGTATTCCGAAAAATTGATCCCCTTCCACGGTATAGTGAGCCGTCAGTCCGCCCAGTAACACCTGGACCACGAAAAGAGCAATGGCGGTCAAGGCATATTTCCCAGAGGCCTTCATTGAAGGCGTATTTTCAAAACTATCCATGGGATCTGAAGCAGAAGGTATGGGAAGGGTCTCTTCTTTATCAGTAAACAATTTATACCAGACCAGTCCTCCCACGCCGGCCAGGAGCAGGGCAATGCTGACCAGGGACCAGACCAGGCTGGCAGGGGTTGCCTGATTTCCCACAAGGGGTTCATGGGGCCAGTTGTTGGTATAGGTGACAGACATGCCTTTGCGCTCTGTTGTGGCTGCCCAGGCGGTCCAGAAGAAGAAGGTGGTTAGATCTTGTCTCCGTTTCAATTCAGGCAGGGCTGATTTGTGAAGGGCATAGGACTCCCGCAGATCATCCATTTCTGTATTGCTGCCGAAAAGGTCTAGATAATGGGCTGCCGTTTTTTCTATTGCGGCAGCTCTTTTTTCTGAAAGAGTGAGTATCCCGGATTCAATATCATAGGTATTCTGCCGCATTTGGACCATTACTCTTCGGTCAATACCCGCCTTTTGGTCGACATCAAGAGCCTGATAGGCTTTGCCAAAACGTTCAAGGCTCAATCCATCCTGCAATGCCAGGGCTTCCCTGTGGAGCCAGTCAGCAGACCAGTCAGGTGCTTGGTAGGCGCCGTGTCCCCAGATAGAGCCGACCTGCTGTCCGCCAACACTCTGCCATGCCTGCTGACCATTAAGGATATCTGTTTTGGTCATGAGCAGTCTACCAGTTTCAGTTTTGACTTCCTGAGGGATGGGGGGTACCTTCCGATAAAGCTCGCGTCCGAACCAGCCCAGAATAAAAAAAGTGACAAATAAAACCATGCCCAATAACACCCAAAGCTTCTTTGTTTCGTTCATATATCCTCCTCTCAGATTAAGTGATGCCAAATTGTTTTCCACACCTGTGTCTGCATATTGGATTGGCAAAACTCGTGCCGAACTAATAATCGATAAATTTCAAACTATTACAAACAATGTTGTAAAAACAGCAACTCTTTTTAGTTGTGAATTTCATAACAATGTTGTACATATGAATACATGAAAATGATTGATACCCTTATCGCAATCGCAGTTGATTTGACCGGGGCGATGACCGAGAAAGACAGATATGAACGACTTCTTCTGGCTATTGAAAAAGTATTGCCCTATGATGCATCGGCTCTGCTTCGCGTTGACGGGGACCAACTTGTTCCTGTGGCGGCCCGGGGTCTCCTTCCGGAAGCATTAGGCAGGCGGTATGAAAGAAAAAACCATCCTCGGCTGGATATTATTTGCAATTCAGAAGAACCGGTAAGATTTCCTGCAAATAACACCCTGCCTGATCCCTTTGATGGGTTGCTCGAACCAGATACCAACATACAGATACATGCATGTCTTGGATGCCCGTTGAGGGTCGACGACACCCTTGTAGGTATCCTGACGGCTGATGCCCTTGACCCCAAAGCCTTTGACCATATCGATCAAAATTTTTTAAAGGCGGTGGGTGCCCTGGCAGGTGCCCAGATGCAAACAGCTCGCCTGATAGAAGCACTTGAAATCCAGGCTGAACGCCAAGGGGAGATTGTAAGTGATCTCATGCAGGATATCAATCAACGGCAGGGGGCCCAGATTATAGGCAGCAGTTCTGTGATGAGACATCTGCAAAGGGAGATTGATCTGGTGGCCAGGTCCGATTTCACCGTGCTTGTCATGGGGGAAACAGGCGTGGGAAAAGAATTGGTGGTTCGGGCCATTCATCAAAGTTCAAATCGAAATCAAGACCCAATTCTCTACTTAAATTGCGCGGCCCTGCCTGAGACCTTGGCAGAAAGTGAATTGTTCGGCCACACAAAAGGCGCGTTTACCGGTGCCACCAGAGATCGGGCCGGTAAATTTGAACTTGCAGACGGAGGTACACTCTTCCTGGATGAGATCGGGGAACTACCTCTAACCGTCCAGGCAAAACTACTTCGAGCAATACAGGAGGGTGAAATCCAACGGGTTGGGGCAGACAATACCATACATGTCAATGTCAGATTACTGGCAGCCACGAATAGAGATTTGGAACACGAAGTTGATAAAGGGCGATTCCGGGCAGACCTGTTCCACCGACTAAATGTTTACCCCGTTACAGTCCCACCTCTACGGGAACGCATCTCTGATATCCCTATTTTGGCGGGCTATTTTTGCGAAAAACTCCAAAGAAAACTGGGATTGAAACCTGTTCGAATTAGCCCAGATGCTTTTGAAGCACTATCTATATACAATTGGCCTGGGAATGTCAGAGAGCTTGAGAATGTCATCTCCAGAGGCACCCTTAAAGCATCTTCCAGAACATCCTTGGGCAGCCAGATTATTTTAGAACCCCGAGATCTCGTTGGAGACCTTGGGGCAGCTAATATACAAATCAGGCAACCATCAACCAACAAGAAAGCTAAACCCGGTGAGCAGATGTCATTGACTGATATGACAAAAAATTTCCAAAAAAAAATCATCAAACAAGCGCTTGGGGAGAACGATGGAAACTGGGCCGCCGCCGCCCGAAATCTAAAAATGCACCGCAGCAATCTTCACAATCTTGCGACGCGGCTTGGCTTGCGATCCTCAAAAAATCACCATTGATTATGTTGTATCACGCTTCCATGGTTTTCTGCCATATTTCCAGCCGGTGACCGTCAGGATCAAATATATAAAAGACTCTGGCATTCCACTGATGGGCCTGAATTGGAGTAGGCTTCAGTTGTCTGCCAGAAAAATCTGACCAAACCAAATTAATATCCTCCACCTGTAGAGTAATAGTGATCCCTTTACATGGAGGTGCTTTTATGGAAGATCGTTTCTCATCAGCAATACTCAGTCGTGAGGTCTCATCCAATAAAAACTCGTAAAACCAGTCAGAGGAGAAATGAACGGGTAATTGGAGAGTATCCCTGTAGAACTGAACGGTTTTTTTCCATTTTTTACAATACAAAATCAGGTTTGTTGTTAAAATTCTCTTATTCAGCATGATTTTTGCTTAAAATATCGTATACCGTTTTGAAATTAATTGGTTATTAGTGGTTGACATGATAAAAGCAGTCTAAATGATGAAAAATAATATTGCAAATGAATGGTGGTAAAATCATCGATACCAAATATACAGAACCGTATTTTCAAAAGTTCCGCTTGCTTCTGATCTCTGTCTTTATGTTCATCGCATTGGTGCCACTGGTTTCTTTCGGATTCAATGGGATATCATTAGGTAAGCAGATGATAAAAGATAAAGCGGCTTCCTACTTGACCAATCTGGCCAGAAGAAACGCGGAATCTATTAAACAGTTCATGACAGAACGAGTGAATGACATTCATCTGATCAGCAGCATTCTGGATATGTCAGAAAAGAACTTCAGCCACCATATTAATCAAATCGTCAATGATCAGCACAGGCCCTATTTAGACGTTTTTGTCGTGACGGAGTCAGGGCGACTCATTTTTAATGCAGGCAATGAAAAGATTGATTCAAAAATTCTGGAGATGGCGACACAGGAACAATTGCCATGGCAGGGAGCTAAGGTAGCAAAGATATTCAATATAACGAAAAACAATGACAAGATTCCTGTATTGCTGCTCTCAAAATCTTTGCCAGCAGATAAGACAACAGGAGAAGCACACTATTTATGCAGTCTAGTCGATTTTAGGGCCATAACTATACTGCTCAAAGAAAACAATATGGAAGATACCGGAGAAGTCTATTTGGTTGACCAAGACGGATGGTTCTTATCAACATCCCGCTTTGGCGCAAAAACACTTGAGACCAAAGTTTCAATTATAAATCATATACCCGAGGCAGATTTGACAGCCTATCAGGCCATTGACTATCGGGGTAAGTCTGTTCTACAGGCCAGACAGAATGTTACCCCCTTTGGATGGATTGTCATGGCGGATCAGGACATGGTTGAAATATTGAATCAAATCAAGACGCTTGAAAAAAAAGCATTTCTTTATTCCCTCGTAACCGGAGGCCTTGTTTTTATTTTGGCATTTTTCATCTCAACGGCCATTGCAAACATGGTAAAAGAAAAATATCAGCGGGAAAAAGAAATGGAGTTTCAGGTTATTCAGAAAGAAAAATTGGCATCCATGGGTCTTCTCACCTCCGGGTTGGCCCATGAGTTGAACACGCCCCTGGCTAATGCCCTGCTTTACACACAAATCGCCCTTGAAGAGATTGAAGATCAGAATTTCGACAGTGAGAGCATCTCCCAACACCTGCAGACCGTTATTGATGAAGTGAAACAGGGCAGCAGTGTCATAAAAAACCTTTTATATTTCTCGAGACACACCCAAAGTGACCTGCAGACAGTCAATTGCAACGATCTATTAACCAAGTTGATGGAAATCACTATTCCCCACTGCGACGCGAAAAAGATCCATGTCGAGATGACATTAGAACCTAATATTCCGGATGTTTTGGCGGATCCCAGCACCTTGCAGTCCATCATAACAAATCTGGTTGCAAACGCTATAGAAGCGATGCCTGACGGCGGCATTCTTTCTCTGAACACCCGCTTTGTTCCTGTTTTAAAACTGGTCAAAATTGAGGTGGCAGATTCCGGCATCGGTATCTCCGAAGAGGATATCTCAAACATATTCAATCCGTTTTATTCAACCAAAAAGCCCGGGGAAGGAACTGGCCTTGGACTTTTTATTAGTTATGAAATGGCACGAAAACTGGGTGGAGATTTAAAGGTGGTCAGCTCAACCCGGGATGAGGCGAGCAAAACCGGGACATATTTCACACTGGAACTTCCAACTGGGGCGTAATTAACTATGAGTGCGGTACCATTTAAAATATTAATCGTTGAAGATGATGTAAATTTAAACAGAGGGCTGGTGCATGTCATCAAGAAAATGGGATACGAGGTCTATTCGACCGAGACTGGAGAACGAGCCCTGAAACTGATTAAACAGCAAGCATTTGACCTGGTAGTCTCAGATTTTAAGCTGCCGGGTATTGACGGCAAACAGGTTTTAAAAGCGGCAAAACAGTTCGATACCGGTATAATGGTTATCATGATCACGGCCTATGGCACTGTAGATACTGCCGTCTCTGCCATGAAGGAAGGGGCTGAGGATTATATCCTGAAGCCCTTTGACATGGAAGAATTCAAAGTCGTCGTCAAAAAGACACTGGAGAAAAAAGCCCTGCTTCTGGATAATACCCAATTAAAGCGCCAGTTAAAACACAAGTATACCGTAGATAATATCATCGGCAACAGCCCTGGCATGACAGAGGTTTTTAAAACCATTCACCATGTAAAGGATTCCAGAAGCACCGTCCTTGTTCGTGGTGAAACCGGCACTGGAAAAGAGCTGGTCGCAAGAGCCATACATTATAACGGAGACCGGGCGGCAAAACCCTACGTACCGGTTAATTGTGCGGCAATCAATGAGAATCTGATGAGCAGCGAATTATTCGGCCATGTTAAAGGCGCATATACCGGTGCCGTATCCGATAAGAAAGGGGTCTTTGAGGCGGCTGAAGGAGGCACCCTGTTTCTTGATGAAATCGGTGACATCGGCAAAGGCCTTCAGCAAACCTTGCTAAGGGCTATTGAGAGCGGAGAAATTCAACCGGTAGGATCATTTAAACGAAAGGTGGTTCAGGTTCGAATCATTGCTGCCACAAACAAAAATCTTGAAGAAATGGTCGAGAAAGGACTGTTTCGAGAAGACCTCTATTACAGGCTTAATGTTGTCACCATCAGCCTACCGCCACTGCGGGAGCGCGTTGATGACATTGCCCTGCTGGCCTATCATTTTTTAAAACGCTATGCCGCTCAGAACAACAAGCAAATTGACCGCATATCACCGGATGCCTTGACGCTGATGGAGAAATATAACTGGCCCGGGAACGTGAGGGAATTGGAAAACATCATCGAAAGAGCCACATTATTCGAAGAAAGTCCCGTATTGTCAGTAGAAAGTCTGCCCAGTATTTTCAGACACGCTGTCGCAGGAAGCCCCCGCAGAAATATCAATTCACTGGACCAGATGAACAAAACGCACATAGAAGAAGTGCTGGAATCTACCGGTGGAAATAAAACCGAGGCCTCTAAAATTCTGGGAATCAATCGCTCAACCCTTTACCGGATTATGAAACGGTTTAAGATTCAATAACGCCTTTCCAACCAGGAGTGATCGCTAAAGCTGTCATATGGGAAGGGGATGGCATACGGCTTTGGAATTCACGCCCACCGGAGACCCGCCGGGCGTGAATTTTTGGATAAACTGACGTTTATTCCCCTTGTTGAAGAATCATGTCACCTTGATTGATACCGGCGACTGCCACTGGTTTTTTCATGGCGTCCCTGCGGAAGGGTTCCCCCAGTTCCATATTGGTCATAACTTCAATAAAGGTGGTTTTTCCCCCATTCATCTGGCGATTTACCGCAGCGTCCAGCTCCTGGGTCAGTTCCTCCATGGTCCAGACCTGAACCCCTTCAACACCAGCCCCTTTGGCGATATCGGCATAGGATGCCTCACGGTTCAGTTCGGTACCCACAAAATTGTCGTCATACCAGAGGGTGGTGTTTCTTTTTTCAGCGCCCCAGTGGTAGTTCCGGAAGATCACCATGGTTATGGCCGGCCAGTCATCCCGGCCCACAGAGACCATTTCATTCATCGATATGCCAAATGCGCCGTCGCCGGCAAAACCGACCACCGGGACTTCCGGTTTTGCGACCTTGGCGCCGCAGATGGCGGGAAATCCATACCCACAGGGACCGAACATACCCGGCGCCAGGTATTTGCGTCCTGCCTCAAAGCTGGGATAGGCGTTTCCGATAGCGCAGGAGTTCCCAATATCTGAAGAGATGATGGCTGTCTTGGGCAGGGCTTTGATAATTGCGCGCCAGGCCATGCGGGAGGTGATTTTATCCGGATCGGATTTGCGGGCTCGTTCATTCCATGTTGTTCCAGGATCATCCTCTTCGTGATCCATTCCGGACAGTTCCTTGTCCCATTTCGCCTTGGTGTCGGCGATCAGAGCCTTTCTGTCTTCTCTTCCTTCATTCCCGGCTGCAAGTTCCAGTTGTTCCAGAATGCTTTGGGCGACCGTTGTGGCATCGCCGGCGATCCCCACTGTAATAGGCTTGGTCAGGCCGATGCGATCCGGATTCATGTCAACCTGGATGATTTTGGCTTGTGTGGGCCAGTAGTCAATGCCGTACCCCGGTAGGGTAGAAAACGGGTTGAGTCGGGTGCCCAAAGCCAGAACCACATCGGCTCTGGAAATCAGTTCCATGCCGGCCTTTGAGCCGTTGTAACCTAAGGGGCCTGCAAACAGAGGATGGGATCCGGGGAAAGCGTCGTTGTGCTGATAACCGCAGCAGACCGGAGCATCCAGTCGTTCGGCAAGGGCTTTGGACGCTTCAATAGCATTGCCGATGACAACTCCTCCGCCGTTTAGGATTACCGGAAACTTAGCTTTGGACAACAGGGCCGCTGCTTTTTTTATTGCCAGCTCTCCACCTGCGGGGCGCTCAAATTCGACGATCGGAGGAAGCTCAATGTCGATGACCTGGGTCCAGAAATCTCTGGGAACATTGATCTGGGCGGGGGCTGAAAATTGTTTGGCCTTGAGGATCACCCGGTTGAGAACTTCTGCCATGCGGGCAGGGTGAAGCACCTCTTCCTGGTAGGCGACCATCTTCTCAAAAACCTCCATCTGGGGAACCTCCTGAAATCCCCCCTGGCCCATGGTCATGTTCGCCGCCTGGGGTGTAACCAGCAGTAAGGGAGTATGATTCCAATATGCGGTTTTTACGGGCGTCACAAAATTGGTGATACCGGGGCCGTTCTGCGCCACCATCATGGACATTTTACCGCTGGCTCGGGTGTACCCGTCAGCCATCATACCTGCATTGGTTTCGTGGGCGCAGTCGTAGAAGGTGATGCCTGCTTTTGGAAAAAGATCGGAGATGGGCATCATTGCGGAACCGATAATTCCGAATGCATTTTCAATACCGTGCCTTTGAAGCACTTTGATAAAGGCTTCTTCAGTTGTCATTTTCATTTGCGGATAAACTCCTTGTATGTAAAATAATGTGAATGTTGCCACCGACAGATCCCTGACGGTGACGGTGCGATTGAGTGTAAAGGCAGAACCGGGGAGCTAAAACATGGCTGCAAGGGTCTGAGCCAGTCTGACATCCTCATCCAGGGTTCTGCCGCTTATGCCTACGGCGCCAATGAATCTACCGTCTTTTTGAAGCGGAATCCCGCCGGGAAGTGGTGAAAGCTGGGGATCGCAAAACCAGTTCAGTGCCAGGTCCTCTTCCTTGAGGCGGCGGCGAAAATCCACAGTGGGAATCCTCATCCTCGCTGCCGTGTATGCTTTGGCCTGCGCAATGGGGATCACCCGTTCCGGGGTTTGATCCATGGCGGCAAAGGCGATTAGGGTGCCCCGTGAATCCACTACTGCCATGGCCACATGGGGACCTTGATCCTGTCCGGCCAGTGCCAGGGTGTCACTGATGGCGGTTATGGCTTTTAGAACCGATATGCGCGTCATTGTTCAGTCTCCTTTTGGATTGTGCCGCCGCTAGGAAGTCAGCAACAGCGATATGGAAGGTATATAGGTGATCAGCATCAGAACAATAAGCATGATGGCCAGAAGCGGCCAGGCAGCCCGGGCCACAGAGGTCAGTTTGGTGTTGCTGATTCCGCTGGCCACAAACAGATTGACCCCCACAGGCGGTGTGACAAATCCGATGGCCAGATTGACCACCATGACCACGCCAAAGTGAATTGGATCCATGCCAATTTTGGTCACCAGGGGCAGTAGAATCGGCGTAACAATGACAATGGCCGCCAGAGCCTCCATGAAGGTGCCGATCCACAGGAGGAAAAGATTGATCATCAAAAGAATGAGGATCTTGTTTTCTGTAAGGTTGAGAATGAGCCCGGTAATGCGCTCGGGCACCTGTTCCATGGTCATGATGTTGCCGAACAGGGTTGCCATGGCCATGAGCGCGATGATTACAGAAGAGGTCTGGGCTGCAGTGATGCAACTTTGATAGAAGCTTTTCAAGTTAAGCTCTTTGTAGACAAACAGGCCGACGATCATGCCGTAGAAGGCCGCTACCGCCGCAGCTTCCGTCGGGGTCATCAGCCCACCGTAAATGCCCCCTAAAACGATTACGGGCACCAGGAGGGCATACTTCGCCCGCCACATGCTCTGGCAAACCGTGCCGATGGTCCGCTTTCTGGGTTCACCCCGCCACCCGTTCTTTTTGGAGATAAGGTAGACAACGGCCATCAGGGCGCCCCCCATTAGTAGCCCGGGCAGGATGCCGGCGATAAAAAGTTTGCCTACGGAAGTCTGCCCAGAGACTGCGTAGACCACAAAGGGGTTTGATGGGGGAATAATGACGCCAATGGCGCCGGCCGCCGCCACAACGGCTGCGGCAAAATTCACGTTGTATCCCCGTTCAATCATGGCCGGTATGGTCAAAGCGCCGATGGCGGCAACAGTGGCCGGTCCTGATCCGCTGATAGAGGCAAAGAACATACAGGTCACAACACTTGCCAGCGCCACTCCGCCGGTTAAGGACCCCACAAGTTCATCGGCTACGGAAAGAAGTCTTGTGGAGAGGCCGCCTGCCCCCATAAAAACCCCTGCGGCGACGAAAAAGGGAATGGCCATAATGGGGAAGCTGTCTATGGAAGTAAAGCTGATCTGAGCCAGATAGTCGACAGGCAGAGTGCCTGCCCCCAGCACCGTTGCAAAGGCCGACAGTCCCAGACTGAAAGCCATGGGGATCCCCAGGATTACAAAAAAGACAAAGTATCCGAATAGGAGAATTACGGCGTTAAGGTCGTCCCAGATAAAAATGGGTAGATAGATCAGGCAGACAAAACATGCAGATATGAAAAAATCTTTTACCGGCATCTGCCCGAACTGTTTAACCAGGTTTTGAACAGCCCGGACACTGGCCAAGGTAAAGGCGATGGGAAGGATCAGATAAGGAATGAAATATCCGATACGCAGAGCTGGGGTAATTTGGGGGAATTCAATCTGCATCTGGACAATTCCGCATCCCATGTAAGCCAGCATAGCCGACAGGATCAGGATGGACAATTCAACAATTACCCAGTTGCAGTGTTTGAATCTGTCCGGCAATTTTTCGTATAAAAAATCCACCCGGATGCTGGACCGATTGAGTACCGCTAAGGGGACAGCAAGGTAGGAGACCCAGACAAAAACATAGCGCGCAAGCTCCTCTGACCACACCGCCCAGCCGGCAATGCTTTTCATAAACTGGCGGGCCGCATCTATGTCTAAAAACAAGCTTAAAAGCGTTTTATTTTCAGGATTGTTCAACATGCCTACGATATTCGTGATGGCGTACCGAAATCCCGTCTGGTAGGTGATGGCAAAGATCATTACCAGTAGGCCTATGAAAAGAAAAGGCTTTTCAAAGCTGTTGTAGTTTCGTGAAATAAAAGATCGTATAGAACCCATCATGATATCCTTGGGTATATTGGGGCTGTTCCCCGGGTTAGGTGTAGGATGCTGGTAATTCGTGCCGGCCCCGTTAAACCGTGCCGGCACGAATGCTATCTGCGCAGATTATTTCTGGGTTTCCATTACCATATCCACAAGTTCTGCAGGGAGTTTTTCAAGATATTTGTCCCATACCGGCCGGGTCAGTTTCTTGAGTTCATCCATCTGGGCGTCCGTGAGGGTGTGGACTTTTATGCCGCTTGCCACAAAACCGTCGTATGCACTTTTTTCATTTTCAGGATAGAGAACATCGCGCTGATACTTGACCGCTTCCGCCGCAGCTTCACGAATAACATTCTGGGCTCTTTTATCTAGCTTGTCCCACCATTTCTTATTCGCCACGCCCAACTGCATGCCGTAGTTGTGGTAGGAGTACATGGCATACTTGAGCACCTCGTTGTGTTTGGCTCCATACAGATGGGGGAAGGTATTTCCTTCTGAATCGATGGTCCCCTGCTGAAGAGCGGTGTAAACCTCTCCCCAGGCAATGGGGGTCGGGCTCATCCCAAGGGCTTTGGCCACATCCACCTCAACCGGAGAGGCTGTGGTTCTTACTTTGAGGCCTTCAAGGCTCTGGGCGTCGGTAATCTCTTTGCCCACCGAGCAAAAATTCCGATACCCGTACTCGGCCCACATGATGGCCTCCAGTCCGATACCATTTGCGACCTTGCTAAAGTACTTGCCAAGTTTGCCATTGTCCAGGGATTTGTAGAGATTTTCCTGATACTTGGGGCTGGTAATATAAGGCAGGTCAAAAACCTGATAATCCAGGGCGAAATTGGCCATGTTAGGGGTGGAGCTGACCGCCATCTCAAGCGAGCCTCTCTGGGCACCCTCAATTAGGACACGGTCACTGCCCAGTACTGCATTGGGAAAGACCTGGACTTTTATCTTACCGTCGGATTTTTCTTTAACCAGATCGGCGAATTTTTGATAGGCTAAAGTGATGTGATTTCCCGGCGGGGTGGTGTGAGCCAGGCGAAATTTGAGTTTGGGACCGTCATAAGCCTGGACTGCGGATATTCCGCACAATAAAACAGCCATTGTTGCCATGCAACTGATAATGCTTTTTTTGATTGCCTTCATAGTTGTCTCCTTACATTTTATGGTATCAAACTTTGGCTATGTCCTGTGGGTGTACCATCAGGCTACATCTAATTAAATGAACACATCATTCATTAAAATTGAATATAAAGAAGGGGGACGGCCAAGTAAATATGGAATAGTTTGGGTCAAAATGTGTAGGAAAAGCTAGCGATTTACAGGGGCAGACCAGGGGTTGGCACCCCATGAAAAGGCTTGAGAACCTCGGAGAGGCATTATTCCGCCTCTACTGAATTCAAGTAACGGCTCAGGCTGGTGCTGGTATTCAACAGCCCCAGCTTTTTACGGATACTGTACCGGTGGGTGGAAACAGAGCTAGGGGCAATGTTAAGCAAGGTTGCAATATCCTTGGTCCGCTTCCCGTGACGGATAAGTTCAGAGATTTTAACCTCCTGAGGTGTCAGTTCCAGATATTTTGCAAAGAGAGTCTGTGAGGTAGAAGAACAAGACTTTTTCAGAGCCTCTTCCATTAGCTGAAGCGTTTTATGCACGGCAGGGTCCGAGGTTTGGTTTTCTATAAGCTCCAGGTATGGGGCGACAATCATTTTCAGATTCATAAGCATGCCCTCTTCACGGGCCCGCTTTTCTGCATCTCTTATTTCAAGCAGATTTTTTAAGGCTTTGTTGGCTTCCTTGAGATGTTCAGTTTTTTCCCGCAACTGCTTTTCAACCTGTTTGCGAAAGGCAATCTCATCATTGAGCTTTTGCGTTCTCTGCCTTACGGCCATTTCCAGTTCAAGGCTGCGCTGCTCCCTACCCCGCTCGTTTTCTGCTTTATGAAGGGCCACCTTTGCCACGGATATGAGTTCATTGGGCTTAAACGGCTTGAGCAAATACCCCATGGGCTCGGTTTGCTTGGCCCGATCCAGTAAAGTTTTGTCAGAAAACGCCGTCAAATAAACCACCGGGATTGAGTATCTGGTTTTGAGGATTTTGGCTGCTTCAATTCCGTCCATGCAGCCTTTGATTTTGACATCCATAATGACCAAATCAGGCTGTTTTGCCGGAATTTCCCTGAAAAGATGATCGGCAGACCCTGCAATGCCACAGACACGGTATCCTTCGGAAGTGAGAATCTCCTTGATGGAAAGGGCCACGATCCTTTCATCTTCTACAATCATGATTTTTTTTGATTTTTCCATGGGGGCCTTAATTAAAGGGATTTTTATTAGGTGGTTATGCCGTTTTGACAGAATTCCAGGTGATGGTCCAGGTGGTTCCCTGGCCGGCTTCCAGTTCAAGGTTTCCTTCCAGCTGCCCTTCAACCAGTTCCCGGACCAGGGTCAGCCCCAGGGTGGTGGTGCTGTCCCAATCGATGTCTCGATCAAGCCCGATACCGTTATCACTGACGATAAGCTGATACCGGTTCTCATCCATGTGGCTCAGGTAGATACCGATCGTTCCCGGAGTGTTGCCCGGAAAGGCGTATTTCAGGCTGTTGGAGATCAGCTCATTGACAATCAGACCGCAGGGGATGGCGTCTTCAATGGCCAGCACGGTATGGCCCGCCCCAATTTTAAAGGTCACTCTTTTTTCTTTTAAGTACATGTCGAATAAGTGCCGAATCAGCTTGTTGATATAGGATTCGAATTCGATACTGGCAATGGTCTCCGACTGGTAAAGAAGCTCATGGACCAGGGCGATGGACTGGACCCGGTTACCGGCGGCACTGAAGGCTTCTATGGTCTTTTGGTTTTGCTGCTTGTACTGCTGCAGGATCAACATACTTGAGATAACCTGTAAATTGTTTTTTACCCGGTGGTGAATCTCCCGAAGCAGCAATTCCTTCTCCTCAAGCGCTTTTTGAATAGTGGCCCTGGCCTCTTTTTGTTCAATCATCTTCTGCTCCAGCGCTTTTTTCGACAGGTCCAAAGAGAGGTTAAACTGTTTGATACGCTCAAATTGAAGCTCATGGTTCCGCATAACAAGGGAAATGCAGACAATTATCCCAGTTCCCATGAGCAACAGGGTGATATAGATATCAATTAACAAATCATTGACATGTTTATACTGCCTGACAAGACCTGGAAGTGTAAATTCACCGATAAAAAGAATTGTAATTAACAAAAAAACCATGGTGATGATGAAATACTGTTTTTTGCCTGACAGAATCATTGGGATCGTTATAATGAAATGCAGAGCCACTAACAAAGAGACTCCTGAGATGCCCCCCTGCATGAACCAAGATTGGAGGATCAGGAAAAATTCGAGTGCGATGTAGAAAACCGTGTAGTCTGCGTAATCCCCTGACTCCCTGGATTTACCGTACATCCATAGGTAAGATATCGTCACGATCACACCGAATCCGGAGTTGTGCTGTCCCCTACTCAAGTCAATGACAATATCTGCGCAAAAAAGGAGCAGAGAAATTAAAAAGCCAGAAAAGGTGATCGCATTGAAGATTTGGTTGGGCAGGGAAAATTGACCAGATGGACCCAATATGGTT
This sequence comes from uncultured Desulfobacter sp., assembly GCA_963677255.2. Taxonomy (GTDB): domain Bacteria; phylum Desulfobacterota; class Desulfobacteria; order Desulfobacterales; family Desulfobacteraceae; genus Desulfobacter. Next base: position 642,549 of record CAXXER010000001.1, read on the forward strand.
TCAATGAGCTTGTTATTTTTACGTTTCATTTGGGTTTCTCTGTGGCATCTCTTCGAATTCCAGGTTATAAACGCGTGTCACAAGCGTGACCTATCATACCCAACCCGGACCCAAGATACAATTGCGTGCAAAATAAATCCTTCTTGATGCATTGACCGATGCGTTCCGCATCATTGTCGCATTCTGCAACGCACTGCCGGTGTCCACGCCAACACCATTCCGTTAAAAACACTGCAATTCATGGGTCTCATGAAATTCCCATCCCTGGCATGGTTGATGCTTTTACCTCCAGCAATACCCCGCCGTGATGCGTTCTTAAAAAAACGAATGGCTGGAGTATTGCTATTGGGCAATTCCAGATGCTTGAGTGAACTGAAATCTATTTGCAAAATGGTTGAGATGAAAATTAAAAACATACAACACTATGATATTAAAGGCGTTTACGATTTATTTACAAATGGATCCATCTCTTTTTCCATGGAATTCGAGCCCTGTGACCTGTTGGATTTCACATCAATTGTTGATGAATGGAAAAAAAATGGGGAGGTTCTTCTCGGCGAAGTAAAAGATAATATCGTAGCTGCCTGCCAGGTGAGCCGAAGAAAATTTCGCACAAAACACTCTGTACATCTGTCCTCTTTTGCCGTCCTGTCGGATTGCCGGCATAAAGGTACAGACAAAAGGTTTCTGAAAAAAATTGTAAAAAGACTCAAAGATGATGGGGCGAAAAGAATAGACTTAACCATTGGGGAGAATGATCATTCCGCGCTCTCTTTTTTTACAGAAAACGGGTTCCAGGTCGAAGGAAAACTGGATCAGTTTTTTTATTGCTCACACAGTGGGCGCTATCTGGGCGGATACCTCATGGCCGCTGTTTTCCCTGATACCACAGATGGGTCAGGTCCATATTTCCAACGGTAAAAAGGTATTTTTGTGAATTTAGTCAAACGAAAAAGTGATCGTCTTTCAATATCAGCCTATATCTGGTTAGTTTTGGTCTGTGCCATCTGGGGAGGAAATGCTGTCAGCATAAAATTCAGCAATCAAGATATCCCTCCGCTTATGGCCGCTACCATGTGTTCCATTTTTCCAGGTTTTCTGGTCTGAGGAGTGGCCTTTCCAAAAGGCCACTCGGTTTTTTTCCAACAGGGAAAAAACACCATGCAGTTATCATCGGTGCGTTTTTTGGCCTGGAATTTTTATTTATATACTGGGGGATCTCCTTTACCTCGGCATTCCGTTCCACCATTTTTTTGTACTCGCAGCCATTGTGGGTAATTGTCGGTGCCCATTTTGCCCTGAAACAAGACCGATTGTCGGTGGTTAAAATTTTAGGATCATCTTTATCTTTTATCGGCCTTATTCTTGTCTTCAGAACACACTCCGAAAGTCTTCCAGAATATCACAGGATAGGTATTAAAATTCAAAAAAAGAAAGACATCTTTTTTAAAGCCTGCCACCGAGGTGCAATCTGCACCGGCGTTGCAATATGCGACACGAAAGCAACAGTCGACACGACCACACAACCATAAAAATCCTATTTTTTCAGCATGTTAAAAAACACTAACGTATGGCATACCCCTTGCTCTTACCAAAGCAAAACGAAAGGCTTCGTATTATAAAAAACGGGAGACTGAAAATCAGTCTGGTTTTATCTAATGGAGGAATTATGAAAGATCAAATTTTTGGAAATTTAACGGATTGGGGCAATGCACTGGACACCCTGCACCTTCTAAGAGACTCATCAACCCTTGACGATCACCAAGAGGAGCTGATCCGGCTCTTGCGTTATGACGGGAACTGGCGGCTGCGGGAAGCTGCCGTAGAAGCGTCGTCAACGCTTAGAAAGCCTTCTATTGAGACAGTCAAACAGATCGTTCAGCTGATTAAACGGGACGATCTTTACTACAATATCCGTATTATGGCGTCCGAGGCCTTATCAACGCTGGTTCCTGTTATCATGGCAAACCAGGAGATCAACAAGGAGCTTGTCCGGCTGTTCATTAATGAAGCGAACCATGAGGTAGCCGCATTGCTTTCCTCACCGGCACCGCCCATTTTCCATGATGCGCTGGATGTCACGTATGAACAGATTCAAAAGGTTGTGGCCACGGCTTGATTGGCCCGCACTCGGATAACCATTTGCTTTGTGCCGGGCCTGCTGCCAGCATCAGCGGGTGAACACCTCCTCAACAAAGAGGGGTGGCAGGTCCGGCACCGGCTTTTTCAATCATTAACGGTGTACAAGGCACTGAGATTAAATCAGGAGTATGAAATATGCTGGTCGGTATTCCCAAAGAAATAATGAAAAACGAAAATCGTGTCGCCGCTCTGCCGGAGACAGTTCAAAAATTTATAAAACTTGGGTTTGATGTCATTGTGGAAACCTGTGCTGGCAAAGGCGCATTTGTCAGCGACAGCGATTATCAAAAAGCCGGAGCAACAATCGCGAAAGACGCAAAACAGGTGTTTCAACTCTCCGATATTATATTGAAGGTCAAGGAACCCTTGTTCAACGAGTCTTTTAATGTTCATGAAATTGATATGCTCAGGGAAGATCAAATTCTCATCACCTTCCTTCACCCGGCGGCCCCGTCCAATCATTACAATGTGACGCAGTTGATGGAAAAGGGCGTCACCACATTCACCATGGACGGCATTCCCAGAATTTCGAGGGCCCAGCGCATGGATCCGTTAACGTCCATGAGTGCCATCACAGGATATAAATCCGTGATCATGGCGGCAAGTCAGTTTCCCGGATTTATCCCCATGATCGGGACGTCCATCGGAATGATCAAGCCGGCGAACATACTGGTAGTGGGAACCGGTGTTGTGGGACTCCAGGCCATTGCCACAGGCAAGCGTCTCGGAGGTTCGGTGAAATCCGTTGATATTAGGCCTGACGCAAGAAAGGAAGCAGAGAGCCTCGGGGTTAAGGTCACAGGGTTTGATGTACCCCCGGAGATTGCCGTCGGGGACGGTGGTTACGCGAAAGCCCTGCCTGAAGATTGGATTGAACAGGAACGGGCGGCGCTGAGCCCCCAGGTGGCAGCGGCTGATATCGTCATTCTAAGCGCCCTGGTTCCCGGGGAGATCGCTCCGGTCCTGGTGACAAAAAAAATGGTGGGCTCCATGAAACCCGGTTCTGTGATCATTGATGTTTCAATTGACCAGGGGGGCAATTGCGAGGTGACCGTTCCTGGCCGGGAGTCGGTCCATGAAGGCGTATATATCAGCGGCATAAAGAATATCCCCGGTTCTCTGCCGGTCCATTCATCATGGCTGTACGCCAACAATCTCTACTACTTCGTAGAGAATCTGTTCAAGGTGAAAATCGGTGAAGCGTTTGACATGCGGGATGAGATCATTGCCAAGTCCCTGGTGACACATAAGGGCAAGCTGTATCACGAAGGCACCCGCAAAGCCATGGGCCTTGGCCAATAACAAAGGAAATTTCAGGATAAGATCATGGCAAATATTGTACTCGTCATCGGTGTTTTTATTTTTTCATTCGTCATTGGGATACTGCTGATAGGGAAAGTACCATCCCTGCTTCATACGCCGCTGATGTCAATGACCAACGCCATTTCTGCGGTCACCATTCTTGGATGTCTTGTGCTTTTCTCCGTTGACTCCGGATATTTTGAACTGTTCATTAGCGGCATTGCCCTGATGATGGCGGCGTTTAATCTCTTTGGTGGCTTCGCCATTACAGGCAGGATGCTGAAGATGTTTAAAAACAGGGAAGCCAGGGGGGCAGACCATTGAATAGTATGACTGACGTATTAAACCATGGGCTGGATTTTTTTATCCTCGGGCTTGTGTTTATAGGGATCTGGCTGTTCCGGAACCCGGGGCGGGCCAGAAAAGGCAACCTCATCGCCGGAACTGCAATGGCCCTGGCAGCGGGAGTCGTCATCTTAAGGCATCCTCCGGCCCACCCCTGGGCTTTGATTGGTTTTCTCACGATCGGTGCCCTGGCGGGGATATGGGTGGTCACACGGATGCGCATGATTCAGATTCCCTCCATGGTGGCATTCCAGAACGGAGCTGGCGGGTTAGCATCCTTTTTAATCGCCTTTGTTGAATTGTCCAGAGGCGGCGGTCTTCACCTTGTCAATGAGGTTTCCGGACTATTGGGACTGGCCATGGGTGCCTTTACCTTCTCAGGGTCAATGATTGCATCGGGAAAGCTGGCCAATAAATTGAGCGGGCCACCTGTCCACCTCAGGCTGCATACCTTGCTCAACAGCATCCTGCTCCTGGGAATTTTGGGGCTCATCATACTGGCAAGCGCCTTTTCAGTACCGTTTAGTATGGCTGTGGTTCTGTGGACAGGCATTGTTATCACCGCTCTCGTATTCGGCGCCCTGTTCGCCCTCCGGGTCGGTGGTGCCGATATGCCGGTACTCATATCCTTTTTAAACGCCACCACGGGGCTGGCTGCTGCCCTTTGCGGAATGGTCCTGGGCAACACGCTTTTGATTTCCTGCGGCGCTGCCGTGGCAGCTTCCGGATCCATATTGACCCATGTCATGTGCAAGGCCATGAACAGAAGCCTCTACAGAGTCTTTATCCCCCTTTTGGAAACCAATGAGGGAATACCCTTGGAAGGTGAGAGAGGCTCAGGTTCTGTTGAAAAAGAAAAACAGGCGAAACAGAAAAAAACGGACCCGATTGAAGACGTATCCCGGATCATACAGGATTCTGACAGCATCATCATTGTGCCGGGATACGGTATGGCAGTGGCCCAGGCCCAGTTTGAACTCATCACACTGACAGAGAATCTGATCTCCATGGGCAAAAAGGTCCGGTTTGCCATCCATCCTGTGGCGGGAAGAATGCCGGGGCATATGAATGTACTGTTGGCCGAGGCAGGGGTGGACTATGACCTGCTCAAAGAGATGGACGAAATAAATCCGGATTTCAAGGAGACGGATCTAGTTCTGGTGACCGGTGCCTGTGATGTGGTCAATCCGGCCGCCATCACAGCAGAGAATTCTCCCATTTCCGGGATGCCCATCCTCCATGTGCATGAGGCCCGCCATGTTGTCTGCTGTAACATAGATGACCGGCCGGGATATTCGGGAGTCGAGAATCCTCTGTACCAGAATGAACGAACGAGACTTCTGCTCGGGGATGCAAAAAAGACCGTCGAAAAGCTGGCAGCAAAGATAACCTTCGGGGATGCTGGTAAAGAGGAAACCGAAGTCAGTGAGAATAAGGATGTGATTGCCCTTGCTGCAGAACGGCTTTTAACGGCGCAGACCATCATTATAATTCCCGGGTACGGCATGGCCCAGGCTCAGGCCCAATTCGAGGTCGTTGCTCTGTCCCAGCTGCTTGAAGGGATGGGTAAGTCCGTTAAATTTGCCATCCACCCTGTGGCAGGGCGCATGCCCGGGCACATGAATGTCCTTCTGGCGGAGGCGGATATTGAATATGAGCGACTTTTTGAAATGGATGAGATCAATCCTGAGTTTCAGGATACCGATGTGGTTGTGATTTTCGGCGCCTGTGATGTGGTCAATCCTTCGGCCATGGAACACCCCGGCACCCCAATATCCGGAATGCCCATTCTCATGGCGCACAAGGCCGGAAGTGTAATCGTATGCAACTATGATTCAAAGCCCGGCTATTCAGGCGTTGAAAATCCTCTGTATGACAATCCAAAAACGTTGATGGCCTCAGGAGATGCAAAAACCACTGCGTCCAAGTTGATCAATGCCATTAAAAATGACGGCTGACAGGTAATGCCATGCAGTTTCAGGACAAGAGGGGGGCCACCAGCCTGATGATGAGGAAGAACATGAACAAAATGCTTTTAAAAGAAGTGGATACAGCCGGAAATCCGGCAGCCTGGTACTTTTGCCCGTATTGTCAAAAACGCCTGTTCAAGGGGCATATCAAAACACTGAGAATGACCTGCCCCAATTGTAACCGGCTCATTGAGTCAAAAGGGGCCCCCCTTCTGGGGGCAGAATAACCATGATGAAGGAGGGAGTATGACCGTAAAAAATGAACAGATGGATCTTTGCACAAATTGTCTGAATATCAGTAACTGCTTTTACTATGAAGCCAAAAAGGAGCCCGTCCATTTTTGTGAAGAGTTTAATTGCAAGGATCATGCGACATCCTTGCAAGAAATTGAACGCTATAAGAGATCGAAAAAAATGTTTTTGCCTATTTGGTGAAGAAACTAAATAATTAATGGAGATAAATATGCAGTCCTATACAGCAGAGGTGTTGAATTCCCTCAAAACCAGATACCCGTGGGAAAAAGAGTTTATTCAGTCGGTTTCAGAGGTATTCAAATCCATTTCACCGGTTGTGGATGAAACCCCTGAATATCGCCACAACAAAATCCTTGAGCAATTGGTTGAGCCGGACCGAACCATCACCTTCCGTGTCCCATGGAGAGATGACCGGGGAGGGCTCCAGGTCAATACCGGGCATCGTGTCGAATTCAACAACGCCTTAGGCCCCTATAAGGGGGGCCTGAGGTTCCATGCCTCTGTCACATTGAGCATTATTAAATGTCTCGGGTTTGAGCAGATTTTTAAGAATGCCCTGACTGGCCTTTTATTGGGGGGTGGGAAAGGCGGCTCTGATTTTAATCCCAGAGGAAAAACAGATACGGAAATCATGCGGTTTTGCCAGAGCTTCATGATGGAATTGTCAAAGCACATCGGAGCCTCAAAGGATGTCCCGGCAGGGGATATCGGTGTCGGGACCCGGGAGATCGGATATATGTTCGGCATGTACCGCAAACTGAACGACTCCTTTGAGGGAGTCCTGACAGGAAAGGGTCTGGGGTGGGGCGGCAGCTTCCTTAGGCCGGAAGCCACAGGATACGGGGTCGTCTATTTTGCCCAGGAAGTTCTGAATGCCAAAAATGATGCCATTGACGGTAAAACCGTGACTGTATCCGGATTCGGCAACGTTGCCTGGGGGGTTGTAAAAAAGATCAACGAGCTTGGAGGCCGGGTCGTGACGCTGTCCGGTCCGGACGGATTCATTTATGATCCTGACGGCGTCACCGGTGAAAAAGTGGATTACATGCTCAAGATGCGCCTCAGCGGGAATGATGTTGTCAAGGACTATGCTGAAAAATTTAAGGTTGATTTCCATCCCGATCAAACACCATGGGGGGTCCCCTGTGATATCGCCATCCCATGCGCCACCCAGAACGAGGTCGGTCTTGAAGATGTGAAGCAGTTGCTGGAAAACCGGGTGCCGTACCTGATTGAAGGGGCCAACCTGCCGGTTACCCTGGATGGTATGGCACTACTGGAAGATGCAGACATTGTATACGGACCTGCCAAAGCCTGCAATGCCGGAGGTGTGGCATGCTCCTGCTTTGAAATGGCCCAGAATGCAAATTTTATGAACTGGACCCAAGAAGAGGTGGACATCAGACTGCACCAGGTCATGAAGCATATTCATGACCAGTGTTTTGAGACGGCAAAAGCATTCAACAGAGAAGGCAACTATGTGTTCGGTGCCAATGTCGCAGGATTCAGGAGAGTGGCAGAGGCCATTATCGATCAGGGATCTGTGTAGGTGAGTTCATTTTTTCTAACAGGAAGTATCGGCACAAGTGTCCCGCTTAAACGCGTGTGCCCCAGTTGCATGACGGCCCAAATTGTTGCCTTCAGCAAAAGGCACCGATTTGTTCCGTGTAACTATTGCGGCACAAAAATTGGGCCCGTTAAAAGCAGACCCACAAAACCCACAACGATTTTGGTCACAGAGCGCTCAATTAGCAATGTGTAATGCAAGGAAAGGAAAATGGAAAAGGAAATATTGGTAACGGAGTTTGATTTGGAACGCCTGGAAAGACTTCTGGATCTGTGCTGGGGAAAAAGCGGCTTTAATGAAAAAGACCTGGAGGCCCTGCAAAAAAAGATATCCAATTGTATCGTTGTGCCGCCTGAATTCATTCCGGACAATATTATTACAATGAACTCGACCTTTACGGTTGAAAATGAGGTCACCAAAGAGAGAAAGACCTATACCCTGGTTTTCCCAGAAAAAGCGGATATCAAAGGGAACAAGATTTCGATCCTTGCCCCCATAGGTATCGCCATCCTTGGGCACAAAGTGGGTGAGTCCATAGAATGGATCGCCCCCTCAGGGCCCAAAAAAATGACGTTTATTGAGATCCACTATCAACCTGAAACCTGCGGACAGTTCAATTTATAATCAAGATTTTTCAAAACCCGGATTAAAATACGGCAGGGTCTTCATCGCAGTGAAGACCCTGCCGTAACTTTGCCTCTTTGAGGGCAGGGATGCATAGCCGTTAAACAGGGCTTGCTCAGGGATAGATAATGCATAGATTTTTCTAGGGGCTGTTTCTAAATAATTAGTGTAACCAAACCAGACATGATGCAATCAAAACAGCCGTCTTGTATATTTTTGCCAACTTGTCATAACGTGTTGAAACCCGGCGGAATACTTTAAGTTTTGCAAAAAAGCACTCAACCAGATGTCGTTCTTTATAAATATGCCGGTCGTATTCCCTTTGATCGATTCTATTACTTTTCGGCGGAATCACAATTTTTGATTCTTGAGATTCTGCCAACGCGATCAATTGATCAGCATCATAAGCCCTATCTGCAAGGAAATAGTCTGAGTAACACCCTGTAATCATGCCACTGGCCGGGGTGATGTCGTGAATATTTCCAGAAGTGAGTTTTATCCGGAGAGGATTTCCCAAAGCGTCAACAACAGCGTGGATCTTTGTTGTCAGTCCACCTTTACTTCTCCCGATGTCTTGTTTGAAGTGCCCCCTTTTGCGCCAGTCCCATGTTGATGAACTTTAACATAGGAAGCGTCTAATGAAATACTTTCTGAATCAGCGGACTCGGCCAATTTTTTAAGCAGTTTATCCCAAACCGATAATTGCGACCATTTGGCAAATCTTTTATAAACTGTTTGCCATGGACCATATTCAGCAGGGAGGTCTCTCCATGGTGCACCAGTTTTTAATATCCAGAGGCTGCCATTTAACATTTGCCGACTGTCCTTAGCTGGCCGGCCTCTGGGGTCATTGCGTTTTATTTCCAGGTAGGGAGCAATGATCTCCCACTGCTCGTCTGATATGTCATGTCTACTCATGAACCCATATCAGCACAGACAGTTATAAAAGTCTAGCGGTTTTTTAGAAACAGCTCCTAATTATATTCTGCTATTTTTCTAATGCTCATTTCATATTTCCCCAATTATTTTATTTCGCCGGTTCAATGATGGTCTGAAATTGGGCCACTTGTTCCTTGCTTCCCATCACAGCAATCAACTCATCAGCTCTGAAACGGTGATCCGCCCCTGGGTTTGGAAAAAATTCACCTTCGTATAAAATGCCAACCACCGATATCCCCAAAGTACTCCTTAGAGACAAATCACTGATGGTTTTACCAACTACCTGGCAGCCAACGGGCAATTTTATCCAATTGAATTCTAATAGATCCGAAGCCTTGTATAACTTATTCAAAGCTTGATACCCCAGACTGGATTTGAACAGAGGAGCATATAATTCTCTTCGGAAACTGTCGGTATACCGTTGAATGTCGACGGTAGAAATATCTAAGTGCAACAGGGCTTGGCGGGTAAACTCAAGGCCCGCCTCAAATTCTGGTTGGACGACCTCGTAAATACCTTGATCATTGAGGGCCTTCATCTGTTCAATCCCCTCTGCTCTTGCAACAATATTGACATTAGGGTTTGAGTGACGGATTTGTTTACAAATAACTGTTGTCACATCAATAACCGGGGTTGTTATCAGCACAAGAGCAGCATCTTTAGCCCTGGCAGCCGCTAATACAATTTCCTGGGTAACATCGCCATAGATGACTGGAAAACCTTGAGCCTTAGCCTGATCCACCCGCCGGTAATTAATCTCAATAATAACAAACTCCAATCCCAGATTGTGCAACACCCGTCCCAAATATGCGCCGACCCGACCTCCTCCGGCAATGACGACATGATTCTTCAGCCCTTGAGCCGGCAGATTCATGGTCTGTACTGGCTCTGTCTTAAACCAACGCCTCCTCAAGACGTATAGCGGTCCGGTCAACCCGGAAGCAATGGGGGTAAGCACCATCGTGACAATTGCTGTTGTTAATGTAAGAGAATACAGATCCATGGAAATTGATCCGGTGTTGATGCCAACCCTTGCCAATACAAAAGAAAACTCCCCCACCTGAAACATGCCCAGCCCAAGGGCCAGCGGCACGATATTGTGGTAGCCGAAGGCACGGCCGAGTGTGCTAAAGATCAACCCTTTCCCAACGGCAACCAGTAAAACCACAACAATAATTTTTTGCCAGTAGGTGATTAAAAAGACGGGATCCAGAAGCATCCCCACAGAAACAAAGAAAAGCAAGCCAAAAATATCCCGCAAGGGGATAATATCACTCAACGCCTGATGGCCATAATCAGATTCACTCAAAACCATTCCGGCCACAAAGGCGCCGAAAGCAAAGGATAAACCAAAGAGATAAGTCCCATATCCGATTCCCAGCCCTGTTGCTGTAATGGCGAGAAGGAATAACTCTCTGGAATTTCTTTTGGCAATATAGGACAAGACCTTTGGAAGAAACCGTGTCCCCGCGAAAATCATCAAAGCCAAAAATAAAACAGCTTTTACGGTGGCCCACCCAAGAACTTGTACCCCTGAGCCCGGCTGGTTTAACTGCGGCAGAATGATCATCAAGGGCACAACAGCCAGATCCTGGACAATGAGTATCCCAATCATGACCCGACTTGAAAGAGTGCCCATCCGTCCCTGGCTCATCAATGTTTTAAGGATCACCATTGTGCTTGACAGGGCAATGAGGCCCCCAAACCATAAAGAGTCAACCCAGGCCCAGCTAAATATCTTCCCGACACCTAATCCAAGAAGGATGGAAAAAAGAATCTGGATGGGGGTACCGACCAGGGCAATCCGGGCAACAGGCCTGAGTTCTTTTAAAGAAAATTCCAATCCAAGAGCGAAAAGCAACAGGGCGACGCCGATCTCAGCCAAAAGCTCTATATCGTGAATGTTAGCAACGGTTACCCCGCCGGTGAAAGGCCCCACAATGATGCCGGCCAAAATATACCCGAGAATCAAAGGCTGCCTCAACTGCTGGGCAGCTAATCCACCAATCAAACCAGCAACAACAATTATTGAAATATCAGATGCTATACCCATTTGTGTTCGAACCTAAAAAACAAAAAAATCATTTTCCCTGACAGAAGACAACTAAAATACTTTTTGTTCCTCATATTCACGTTGCCCTTGTTTCGGGCTATCTATTTGAAAGGGTCCGGGGAGCGCCCAGACCCTCTTAAATATTTATTATACCATTATTCAATAATAGAAATGAAACGTTTCGGCCAGCCAAAAGAGCGCAAAAATCATCACGCCAATGGTAAATAGCTTTAAACCGAAGAAAATTTGTTCTTTTAAAGGAGGCGTCTTTAGGTTGTATTCAGTATTCAGTCCCACAACACTTTTCTTCGCATCCTCAGATGATGAAACAGAATCGCTTGGCATTGGTTCTCCTTTCATATCCAAACAGTCAAACAACAGGCATCATCCAGCCTGTTCAGCTATCGTCAGGAATGTATACCCTGGTATTGCATAAAAAAAAGTAGAAATTGAGTAGAGTTTAAAGTTGAGGAGCCCCATGAATAAAGGTTATATTAAGTTGTCGAGACAAAAAATAACCGTATTCAGGAGGCCACCTCAAGTGAAGTCCAGTAAATCACATATTTTTTCTAAATTCCATAAAATTCCCGAAATCAACTTTGAGGAAAGACAACTGACATCATTCGCTGGAGCTCTGATTTTTCAGATGCTGTTCAAGCGGTTGAGGCTGAAGAACAAACTGAAGCAATGCTTTTCCCATTTAAAACTGTCGCCGATATTTGGCAATCATATCATTGTTCTGCTGTTGATCGTCCATTTGCTCTTGGGCTTCAGAAGGATCAGAGAGATTGATTATTATCGGGAAGATCCGATGATTCTCCGGTTGATGGGTTTAAAAAAGTTGCCGGATGCATCCACGATTTCCAGAAGCTTAGCCATGCTGGACGACAGAAGTGTTGCAAATGTTCGTAGGTTATCCAGATCCTTTGTTATCTATGGTTTGCAGCGGGAACAGTTTTCAAGGTTGACCATGGATTTTGATGGTTCGGTGCTTTCTACCAAAGGTCATGCTGAGGGCTCGGCCATTGGATTCAATAAGGCTAAAAAAGGGGCTCGAAGTTACTATCCATTATTTTGCACCATTGCCCAGACCGGTCAGTTTTTTGATATCCACCACCGACCGGGAAATGTTCATGACTCCAATGGTGCTGTCGAATTCATGAAAAACTGCTTTTATCAAATGCGATCCCAAGTTCCGGGCAGCATCCTTGAGGCACGCATGGACGGGGCATTCTTCAATCAGGAGATCATCAAATTGATGGCTGCCAAAAAGGTTCGCTTCACTGCATCCGTTCCTTTTGCACGATTTGCAGAACTCAAAAAATTGATAGAGAACTGTGATTCCTGGACAGACATTGATGATCAATGGTCCTTTTTTGAGAGCCAGTGGAAACCCAAGTCGTGGGATACGGAATTTCGGTTTGTCTTCACCAGGAAAAAATATAAAAAAGCATTGAAAGGTCCTCTTCAGTTGGATCTATTCGAGCCGGTTGATCGGGAATATCAATATAAGGTCGTTGTGACCAATAAAACGGAATCGGCAAAAGCTGTTGTTTTGTTTCATAATGGTCGTGGTTCTCAAGAGGCAATCTTTGGCAGTGCGAAAAACGATACTGCCCTGTGCGTAATTCCATGCAAGAGGCTTGTTGCGAACCAGGTATTCACACTGTCCTCAATGATGGCACACAATTTTTCCCAAGAGATGCAGATGATTGCGCACCCGGCGTCGGGCCGGGCAAAACCTAAGCGCCCATCGGCATGGAGATTCCAGAAATTGGATACGATCAGGCACCGAATCATTCAGCGAGCTGGTCGTTTTACCAGGCCGGGTGGTAAGCTCACACTGACAATGAACTCAAACCAGGCTGTAAAGAATGATGGTTCCTCGCTGTTTCGTGTGGGTAATCAGGGGTGATGCCCCCGACCCCTCGCCGAATAATTCATGAAGGTAAATCAAAGCTCAGCTTCCCGGCAATCAGGTAAATCATGGTGCTAAGGTTCCGAACGGTTCTGTATCCTCTGGCCCGTGCCTTGGCCGCTTGAATTAGACTGTTAATCCCCTCTAAAAGGCCGTTACTGATTTTGGTTTCAAACCAGCGCAAAATGCCGTCCCAATGGCGTTTGATCGTATAGGCAGCCTGTTTCATTGGCTCCAATCGGCTATGAGTTGCCCAAAAGTACCATTTCTTCAAAAACGGTTCAGCTTGCTCTGCGGATTGTTCAAAGAGTTCCTGAAAATTCAATCGGATATGGTATGCACGGCTTGTTTTTAAATTCAGTTTTGGCAACTTCAAGTTCTCCAGATTTTCTTTCTGTGAACAGTTTAGATTTTCAGGATTTTTTAACCACATGTATCGGGTCCGTTTGAGTTCCGGGCGGTACTTTTGTTCTTGTCTTCTTACTTCGTCGACTGCATCATTGATGACTTTCATGATATGGAATTTGTCGAAGGTCAGGTGGGCCTCCGGAAAATGTTTCTCAACGCCACTGATAAAGCTTGGGGACATGTCACAGCAGACCTCTGTAATCGAATCCGGGTCTCCTCCATGTTTGATCAAATCTGTTTTGAATTCCTTGACAGTCCCTGCGTCTTTGCCTTCAGTAGTCATCAGTACTCGGGGATCATCCATGTCTACAAACAGGGTAACATAGTTGTGACCGCGCTTTCTGGAGGTTTCATCAAGCCCAACACGCTTAACTTGACTGTGGTCGGCTCTTTTTCGTCCTTCGTGGACATAGTGGTGCAAGATTCTCCACAGCCGAGTGTCGTTCTCGCCAACAAAAGCCGCCAAGGCATTAACCGGCATCTGCTTGGCCAATGCCATTACCATCGCCTCAAACAGCAAAGTAAATCCGCTGCCGAGTCTCGCCCAAGGGACATCGACAATACGGGGCCCGCAATCAGAACAACCGGCTCGAGGTACTCTGGCATGAATGTAAGTCTCATGCTGGAAGAAATTTAGGTGCCGCCATGTTTTTTTAACAGTATCGTGGGCTTTACAACCGCTAATCCCACAGGCCGGACAGTTAAAAGTACCACCGCGTTTGAAATTAATCCGAATGTCCAGCCTCTTTTTTTGGGGATCAAATTCAGCCGACTCCACTATCCAGGGATCGGTCATACCAAGGGCCATTTGAAATAGGTCTGTATCTCTCATAATGAGGGCATTGTATCCCGTAAGGCCGGGGGGCATCAACCCCTGACTACCCACGCGAAACAGCGAGGAACCAGAATGATTTACTGCATTTCCTCGAAGCCATGAAAAAGGTGGCCTGAAAAATAAGAACTTTTCCAGCGATTTTTTAAAACGTTGGGGTATATTCAGGAAATGAAGGAAGGAGGGCCCCTGGCGGGCGCAGTGTCAGATATGCCGCATTGCCCTGCTTGGCCATTGGATTGTGCCAAAAAAGATGACGTTGCTCTGATAAAGGCAATTGATACAGGGTCAACAACCAAGGCATCTTTAACTGCCTCATCTAAAAAGACTGAGTCTTTCTGGCGGCTGGAAATAGTACAGCCAAGTGCAATCCCGGAAAAAGATGACGTAAAAAAAACTGCTTTGGGAGTGGCTGTCAGCGAATGATAAACAACTGGTTCAATGATAAGGCTTTGAAAAAAACAAAAAATAACCACCAGGAAGATGGGTGGCCGAAATGTTGTATTACCAGCCTTTTTATTCATTGGTTTCGGACCCTGTTAGGAAACGCAACCCTTGTTAATCTTAATAAATTAGAAATAATAACATGTCGTTACCGATGAATCAACGCATTTATCTTTACTCTATAGTGAATTTATATTTTTACTTACAAAGGCATCGGTACAGATGTCTCGCTTAAACGAGTGCATTTTCATTCCAGAAATCAATCATCCGATACATTTCATGCGGGAATAATGACCTTAACAGAACTCATGACCGATCTTATTTTTGCATTTTTTCTAAGCAGAAGAAGCGTATCTTCAGAAAGCTCGGTATATCTTTTTATTAGAACAACACCATCGTCACAAAGGAGGTCTTCCATCAGCACCATTCCCTCCCTGAGCTGGCCTGTGCCAACGTGTTTGGCCACCCCGCCGGTGCGGTCCTGTTCAACTTTCTTTAACAATTTTACAAGTCCACGGGAATACAGCCCTGTCTTGCTTTCCAAAAATGCAATGGCTTCGGATGACTGCTGACCGCAAAGAATCAACTGCTCATAGGCACAGGCCAGTTTGATTATTTGGCTTGCCGTTGTAATAAAATCCCAGTTTTGAATGTCCTGCCCGGGTAAAGGATCATTCTGGCGGCCGATGATTTCAGCCACCCCCCCCATGCTGGGAATATAGGCCAACAACTCTTTACCAGCAACGGCTGAGGCTTTCATCATCTCCTGCTCTTTTTCCGTCAGAAGCTGGCAGGCCTTTATTTTCTCGATAACATCCGAAGGTAAGGCGATCCGGCCTATCTGGGAGACGGTTGCGGCAATTTCAAGCTGCCAGATCCCCTTAAGCCCCAGTTCCTTACCGATCTGGGACGCCACCCGTTTTACCCGTGAGGATTGTCTGAAATGATTTGGATCCACGAAAGACATGACATCGGCCATCATCCGGATAGATCCCATCAATGTTTTACTCAGCAGGCGATCCGCCTTCATTTGGGCATTTTTCAAACTCAAATGGGTGTTGATTCTTGCCTTTACGACAGGTGGGCTGATGGGTTTTGTGATATAGTCAACCCCTCCGGCGGCAAAGCCTTTCATCTCATTCTTTGCATCTGTCATAGCCGTAATAAAAATAACAGGGATCCCGGCGGTCCGTTTATCCTGTTTTAAGCGTCGGCACACCTGATATCCATCCATTTCCGGCATGATCACATCCAGAAGGATCAGATCCGGGGGATCCTGGGACTGGGCCAAAGACAGGGCATCTTTACCGTTTATGGCGAAACTGACGGTGTACTCATCTTTAAGCAAGTCATTTAATACCTTGATATTTGCAGGGGTATCATCCACGACCAGGATGCGTTGTTTATCTTTCATGGGAATCTCCGATTAACCGACCGCCTAATCATTATAGTGTTCAAATATTTCTTCAAATTTTTTTTCCAACCGTTCATACACGTTCAATACTTCCGGATCAAAATGGGCCGGCATGGTTCTGCCGTCTCCGCGGATAATAATGTCACAGGTCTTTTTATGGCTGAATGCCGGTTTGTAGGGCCGCTTGCTGCGCAGGGCATCATACTGGTCTACCATGTTCATAATTCTTGCGGTCAAAGGAATCTGGTCCCCTTTAAGCCCTGAGGGGTAGCCATTTCCGTCCCATCTTTCATGATGGTTTAGGGCAATTTCCATGGCCATTTCCAGATAGGGGGATTCAGAGCCTTTCAGTATTTCCCCACCGATCTGCGCGTGGGTTTTCATGATGGTCCATTCGTCCGGATCAAGCGGGCCGGGTTTAAGTAAGATTGAATCCGGGATGGCCACCTTCCCTATATCATGCATGGGAGAGGCATAAAAAATCGCTTCACAGAATTCTGCATCCATGCCCAGTTCACCGGCAAGCTCCCGGGTATAGTAACTGATGCGTTTGATGTGGGCACCGGTATCCTCATCCTTAAATTCTGATGCCAGGGTTAACCGGTGGATCGTGTCTATATATCCGTTTTTTAATTGTGCCGTGCGCTGGTCAACGAGATCTTCCAGTTGCCGCTGGTATTGGTTCAATGCCATATGATTGCGAAGCCGGGCCTTGACAACGGCAGGCCTGATGGGTTTGGTGATATAATCTACAGCGCCCATGGACAACCCATGGGCTTCATCTGACACTTCATCCATGGCCGTGACAAAGAGCACGGGAATATCCCGGGTTGCCGGGTCTCTTTTAAGCCGTTTGCAGACCTCATATCCGTCCATCCCGGGCATCATAATATCCAGAAGTATAATATCCGGCCGGGGGGATGTTTTTGCCAGGTCCAGGGCTTCGACGCCACTTGTTGAGACACTGATATGGTACTCCTGATGAAGTGCATCATTGAGCACCCGGATGTTTGCCGGCAGATCATCTACGATTAGTACTCTGTTTTTGCGCATCTTTATATTTCAAACCTCTTCAACTATCCAAATTGTTAACAATGGGCTCCAGAAGCCTTGCAGCTGTTTTAAAATCAAGGCTGTCAATGGCGTTTCTGATATCTTGGGTTTGGGTTGAAAATCTTTCACCAAGAGGATGCTTGATATCATTGAACAAGGCTTCAGAAGCCATATCATTGGAGCGAACCAGGGACAATAGTTTTTCCAGCTTCTTTGAAAGCTCCACCTCATTCATTTCTATGCGACTTGCCCGGGCATCTTCAGTTTTTGCCTCCGTCAGGGGAAGGGCCCTGGAAATGACAGCCATCAAAGGTTCTAACCTTTCCGCTAATTTACCAAGTTCCGACTCCAGGAGGCCATTATTGTCCTTCAGGGACCGTTCAACATCCAGAAACGCCCGGTGCAAGTCCATGGCACCGATTGTGGCTGATAGCCCCTTTGCCGTGTGGGCCTCCCGGACGGCGAATTCATTGTCCCCGGCCCGGACGTATTGTCGTATCCGTTCTGAAACCCCGGCATATGTATCTGAAAATTCCTTCAGCAATGAACCGTAAAGAGACAGATTACCGCCGAGCCTGCTTAAGGCAGTTGCCGTGTCCAGCCCCGGCAGCCTGGCTGCCAGGTCGGAAGGCGAGCCACCTTCCGGTTTAAGAGCGGCCAGCTGACCTTCAGATGCAGCCTTTCCGTCCAGCCAGCGAATCATGCAGGCATACAGTTTTCTGGGATCCACAGGTTTACTGATATGGTCATTCATCCCGGCATCCAGGCTTTTTTGTCGGTCTCCCACCATGGCATTGGCTGTCATGGCAATGATAGGCAGGGAGGCTTGGGTACCTGTCATTTCACGGATTTTGCCCGTTGCCGTAATACCGTCCATCTTGGGCATTTGAATATCCATTAAAATCAGATCATAGGGGGCCTGTCCGACCATCTCCACAGCCTGGGCCCCGTCTTCGGCGATAGCGACAATAACACCGACCTTTTCAAGCAATTCCTTGGCAACCTGCTGGTTCATGGCATTGTCCTCCACCAGTAACACCCTAACCCCTTCAAGCACGTCTATTCCTCTGGTGTCTGATGGGGAGGCATCAGAGTTGCCTCGACCCTTTATATTCCCATAGCCGAATGCGTCGACAACGGCATTGAAAAGATTGGACGGGGTTACCGGTTTTGAGAGGATACTGGCCATGGGAATGGTGCTGACGATCTCCTCGGCCTCCACAAGATGTTGCACCCCCACCATGATGATGGTGGGAATCCCCATGGTCTCAAGAATTTTCCAGATCTTTCGATCCGTTGTCAGGCTCTCCTCCTTGCAGTTTTTATAGTCCATCACCACCAGCTCAAAGGGGGTTCTGTCATTCAGAGACACTTCTATGGCCCCGACCCCCATGCTGCAGGAGGCCTCTGAAATGACCTCAAAGCTGAAGCTCTTTAACTGGTCTTCCAAAATGGACAGGGTCTTGGGATTGCCGTCCATGAGCAGCACCTTGAGGTTGCGCAGGTTCAAAGGAAGGGTATGGACAGCGGACAGGGACTGGCTGTCGCTCCGGTACCCCAGGGGCAGGGTGAAGATAAACCTTGACCCCTTGTTGATCTGGCTGTCCGCCCAGATATCCCCCCCCATCAACCGGACAAGCTGGCGGCAGATGGCAAGGCCCAGGCCGGTCCCCCCGTATTTACGGGTAATGGCCGAATCTGCCTGGGTAAACTTCTGAAACAGGCGGGCGGTCTGCTCCGGGGTCATGCCGATGCCGGTATCGCGGATTTCAAACTCCAGCACCTGGGTATGGGCATATTGCTCCTTGAGCCTTACGTGCATCTCAATATCCCCCTCTTCGGTGAATTTGGCGGCGTTGCTCAGAAGGTTGTTGAGTACCTGGCCCATCCGGACCGGGTCGCCGTTGACAACAGGAGAGATTTGAGGATCGATGAGCACATAGAGTTCAAGCTCTTTTTCAGCCATGGGGCCCGCAGACAGGGAAACGATATCGTTGATGACTTCTGTGATGTCAAAGGGCACCTGCTCGATGGTCATACGACCGGCCTCAATCTTGGAGAAATCCAGGATATCATTGATAATGGCCAGCAGAGACTTTGCCGAGGTTTCTATTTTTCCGACATAGTCCTGCTGCCTGGGGGTCAGATCCGTACTGCCGGCCAGATAGGCCATGCCGATGATGGCATTCATGGGTGTCCGGATCTCATGACTCATGTTGGCCAGAAATTCCCCTTTGGCCCGGGCCGCCTCTTCGGCCGCCTCCTTTGCCGCCTCCAGCTCCAGGTTAATCCGTTTCTGCTCGGTGACATCCCGGACAATGGCCACGAACCGGGCCGAGCTGTCTTCTTCCTGGACAAGCTGGAGGAGAATATTTACCGGAATTTTGCGGCCCTCCTTATGGGCATGGACCGTTTCAAACACCAGGCTTGTTTCGGTTCCTGATATCAACGGGGCCACCATGTCCATAAATTGAGCCTTTGTAAATTCAGGCTTGATATCCACCGGCGTCATGGTCTGGAATTCCTCCCGGGTATAGCCCAGCTGGAGTACGGCTCCCAGATTCACATAGGAAAAAACCAGGGAATCCGGGTCAAAGATAAAGACCGCGTCATGGGTCTGGTCCAGGGTGATCTTAAATTGCCTGAGGGCATCCTGGGCCAGTCTGCGCTCGGTGATATCAGTCTGCATGGAGATATATTTAATCAGCCTGCCGTCATCGGCGAAAAGCGGCTGGATATCCAGCTCCACCCAATAGGGCTCCCCGGATTTTCGGTAGTTGAGCAGTTCTGTTTTTATGCCTTCTCCCTTTTCAAGGGCCTGGGAAATCCGGGTCACGATATCCCGGTCCGTTCCCTTACCCTGGAGCAGGTGACCGGGCTCTTTTCCGTACAACTCTTCCAGGGTATACCCTGAAATCTGCTCAAATCCCCTGTTCAGCCATTCCACACATCCGTCGGCCCGGGTAATGAGGATGCCTGTCGTGGTTTTTTCCGCCACAATGGCCAGTTTTTTGGCCTCGGCTTCAGCCTCTTTCAAGGCGGTGATATCCCGGCCTTCGGGAATCAGGTACATCACCTTTCCCGACTCCCGGGTGATGGGGCTCAGGGAAAAATCCAAATAGCGTTCCCGGTCACTTCCGTCCAGATAGGAGGTTTCAAATCTCACGGATCCGCCCTGGCAGACGGTTTCCACCGCTTTCCGGATATCCCGGGCCACTTTTTCAGAGTGCCGCCACCAGGGGCATTCCCACAAGAACCGCCCCAGGATTTCCTCCCGGGATTCTCCGATCATGTTGAATGCGGCCCTGTTGGCCTGGAGCAGGGTGCCATCTGTATTCACAAGGCCCATGAAGTGGGAACTCTGGTCAAAAATTCCCCGGAATTTACGTTCACTCTCCTCCATGGCCTTTTCAATGCCCTTTCGCTCAATCACATACCCCAGCTGCTTGCCCACCTCATCGGCCATTTTGAGGAGGGTATCATCCCGCACCTCCCTGTCAGGAGAGAAAAACTCAAGAACGGCCACCACCTCTTGGCGGCTGATCACCGGAAAGGCAAAGCATCCCCGTATGCCTTCCGGCTTGAATCCGACCGGCTCAGAAAGGGGATTTCCCCCGCTGATATCCTCTATCCAGCAGGCCTTGCCTGAAGCATAAACCCGGCCGGGCAATCCCTCACCGGCCTGATACCGGATGTGGGTCATTCCTTCCATGAGGTCCCGGAAGCGGTCGGGATCCGCTAAATACCACAATGGCGCCGATACCAGGACGGTGGGATTGGCCTGCACCACCCGGTAAACATGGCCCAGAGGCCATTCAACATAGGTGGCGATCAGCTTTAAGGTCTCCGCCAGGGCCTGATCCGCAGAATCGGCTGTATTGGCGGTGGATGCCACATCCCCAAGCAGCTTGACCATGCGTTCATTTTCACCGATCTCCTCTATCAGCGCTTCCAGGTTACGCGTCCGCTGCTTTACCCTTTCTTCCAACTCTTGGTTCAGGGTCAGGATTCTGGACTCGGTCTTTTTTCTCTCAGTCACATCAACAGCCATGGTGATCCCCGCCTGGCGGCCATCCGGCAAACGGCCGATGGGTGCCGTGGAGATCTCCCAATCTCTGTGCTCCCCGTCGGCGGTGACAATCTTTGTCTCATCACGATCCGTGTCCTTAGAGATCTCGTATAGTTGGTGGATCCTGTCCAGGCGTTCACCAGATTTCCCCGGATAGGCGCTTCCCAGCCACTGGTCTACAGTATGGATCTGATCCCTTTGATAGCCTGACAGATTCAGCCACGGTTGGTTGATCAGCAAGATTTCACCGTCATCGGTCCGGATCATTACCGGATAGGGGGCTTCCTCCATGGCCCGGCGCAACTGCTGTTCACTCTCCCTGAGCCGGGCCTCCATCTCTTTGCGCTGGGTGATGACCTCGGTCAGCATCATGATGCCGCCGATCATTCCCTCATCATCCACCCAGGGGCGCAGTTCCCAGCGAAGCCATTCCCTATGGCCGTCGGCCCGGATAAAACTGTCCTCTTCACTTTTGAGCACTTCACCGGCCAGGCAGTTCTGATGGTGGTCCAGCCACTCTTTTTTCTCCCGGATTTCCGGAAATATATCATAGTGGCTTTTCCCGAGGATCTTTTGCCCCTCCAGTCCGTAATCTGCGTACCACCGGTCACTGGCTGCCAGATAGCAGATGTCCCGGTCGAACATTGCAGCGGCAGCAGGAACATATTTGACAAAGGTTTTTAACTGCTGCTCCCGGACAGCAGCCCTTTTTTCTATGATTTTTCTGGAGGAAATATCCCGGACCACCCCCACAGCACGCCACTGGCCGTCCAGATGGACTGAGTTGAGGTTGAGTTCCGCAGGGAAGCGGGAACCGTCCTTTCGAAGCGCTTCAACCTCCCTGAGTTCTCCGATGAATTCTCCTTTTCCGTTTTCAGAAAAGGCTTCCAGCCCTTTGTGCGCCTCCGGTCTTTGTTCTTTGGGGGTGATAAACTGGTGGATATCCTGTCCTAAAATCTCTGCGGCCGGGTAACCGAACAATGCTTCTGCCGAGGTGTTCCAGAACAGGGCACGGCCAGTCCCGTCTATCATGACAATGGCGTCCCGCACTGAGCTGGCAATGGTGGTCAGCTCCTTTTCCTTGGCAGCCAGCTCTTTTACCGCCTGCCGCCTTTTTTTTAAGAGTCCGGCGCCAATCCAGGACAGCAGTATCAAAAATGCTTCTCCGGCAAAAAAAAGCAGGAGCACCGGTCTCATCCAGGGGGGAGAGAGCCGGCCGGGAAGAATATGATTCACCACGATCAAGTGTTCCTTGGATATCACGTTAAGTGTGTTTTTCTTTGTCTTGTTCTGGGAATTGCCCAGTGAAATCGTCTTATAGTAAAAAAGACCCAGGTTGGACTGCCAGTTTCCCTGGGGCTTGTCCGCCATCTGTTCCCAGAGGCTGGGATATTTCGTTGCAACCGTTTCAGGGCTGGCCGAGTACATAAACTGCCATTCCAGATCCGGGTCCGGGCCTTTGAGCCAGTGGCCCCTGTCATTGACAAGCCACGATCTGCCGGAAAGATCGTGGCTTGCTTCGGTTAAGGTCTCTATGAGTTTTTTTCCCAATAAATTCAAGACCAGGATACCGCTTCTGCCATCATTTTCAGTCATTACCGGCAGGACAATTCGTATCACTGGTTTGATGGGCATCTCAATGGCACCTTGTTCCATGTTCAGGTCAAGGGCGGAGAGATAAACTTCTCCTTGATCCAGTGTCCTGCCTTGAGCAAAATAATACCGATTTCCTTTAAACTGGAGATCCTCTTCCCGAGTCATCCGGGCCCCGGTCTGTGCGTCCCAATTGATGCGAAGCCGTTCCATTCCGCTCTGGTCGATATAGCGAATCTGATCATATGCCTGGTGATGACAGGCATATGCCTTGAACATGGCCGCGATGAATTCAAAAAGCGGTTCTCCTTTACCCGTGCGGGTTAATGCTTCTCCGGTTGCCTCTGAAAGAATGGCTGCATCTTTCAGATATGCGGCAAGGGTTGTTTCAAACAGCCGGGTTCTCATCTCAAGATTGCCGGATTCCACCAGCTTAAGTTCACTGAAATAGACATGTTTTTGGCTTGATATGGTTGTCCACCCGGCGATACTGTATAGTGTCGCCAGCGGGACTAAGATTAGCATAAAATATTTGAGTTGATCGCTCTTATTGAAAAACTTCATCGTGGACTCCAATGAGCTAACGGAAAAAGTTATATTTACCAAACTGAAAAATATGGATGAGATCCTCACTTTTGACAAGAGAACATCAAATATAATTGATAGCAACAGATCATAAAAAAAGCAATAAATTGTGGGGGGAAATTACCCAGGTCCCATCTTTTTTTGTTGAATTCAGATTCCATTCAAGGTAAATAGCCTGAAAGGATTAAGCTGACCTTTAGCAGCAAATTCCAGACAGTATATATCATACCCCAAATTATTTACTGCAAACTATGAAAAAGACAATATTTTACTTCGCTCTGTTCTATGTTCTGTCCTGCTTGGCCATATTCGCCATTTTCGGTATAGCCTATCGGGTTGCCGTAAAAGAAGAAATAGCAAAAGTTGCTGTTCACCAAAAAGCGGTGACCTCAAGTAAGATAGGCATATTGAACGCAATCTTTAACGGAATCCGTTCAGACCTCCTTTTTCTCGCTGACGGGTATGTGTTGAAATCTTTTCTTACGTCAGGAACTCAGGAAGACAAGAGGGTATTACAACATAATTATCAGTCTTTCGCACACCGGAAAAAAAGATATGATCAGATACGGTTGTTGGATTTTGAGGGGAATGAAACAATTCGAATAGCCTTCAGAAATGATAGAGCCAATAAAGTTCCGGATGAACTGCTTCAAAATAAAAAAGACAGGTATTATTTTAAAGAAGGCATAGCCAGTGATTTAATTAATATTTCTCCCATGGACCTGAACGTAGAACACGGCACCATCGAAAAACCACTTAGATCAATGATCCGTTTCAGCATCACCGTACGTGATTTGGACGGTGCACAAAAAGGCTTACTGATTTTGAATTACCTTGGGCAAAGAATTTTTGATCTTCCCGTTTTTAAACTATACGATGATGACAGTGCACTTATGATTGTCAACACAGAAGGCTACTTCTTGTATGGAGTAAAACAGGAAGAGTTATGGGGGTTTATGTTCAACGACCGTTCCCATTTTACTTTCCAGAATAAATATCCGGCAGTATGGCCTAAAATCAATCAGACGCCTATGGGTCAGATTCAAGGAGCAGAGGGGATTTTTACCTGGCAGACATTTATCCAGAGAGATCAAAAACAATGGTATTGGAAAATAATCTCCTATGTGCCCCTGGACACCGTCTATACTTCGCTCAAAAGCCATAAGCGAAATCTCTTTATTTTCAGCTGTTTGCTTATGCTTTTTATGACTGTCCCGATATTCTTTTTTTCCCGTGAAATCTATAAAAGGAAATTAACAAAAAAGGAACTTATTCGATCCGCCAACTATGATGCCTTGACGGGTGTTGGCAACCGGGCCTTATTTTATACCGTTATAGGCCATACCATTTCTTATGCGGATCGCTACGGTGAAAAATTTGCCCTGCTGTTTATTGATATTGACGGGTTTAAAATCGTCAACGACACCCTTGGACACGATATCGGAGATAAATTACTGGTCGCCATTGCAGCCCGAATAAAAGATTGTATAAGGGAATCCGATTTCATTGCCAGGTTTGGCGGAGACGAGTTCGTTGTCCTGATAAAAAAAATTACCTCCCCGTCCGATGCCGAAAATGTCGCGGCAAAAATCATTCTCGCGATCTCAAATGAATTCGATATTCCGCCCCATACCGCCAAGGTTGGCAGCAGTATCGGTGTCAGCATCTATCCCGACAGCAGTAAATCCCCTGATGGATTGATCCAGAAGGCTGACAGCGAAATGTATAATTGCAAAAAAAAGGAAAAAACGGCTATAGCCTCTATACTTCAGGCAAAATCGGGTAACTTAAAGTATTCAACTATTTTGAGTTTAATAAGATCCCGAATGGTTCTAACCTGGGCCAATTGTTCCTGGTGGGTTCCCATAACCTTTGCAGGATCGGGAAACGGCCAGTTTTCTCTTCGCTGTATACCGGGAAAGATGGGGCAGTTTTCGTCGGCTTCTTTATCACAGACTGTGATCACATAACCGAAGAGTTCCCCTGTTTTCACAAAATCAAAAGCGGCTTTGGGTTTTTGACCGGCCAGGTCAATCCCCTCCTCTTTCATGACCTCTGTAACAAGGGGATGAATCGATTCCGCAGGAGATAACCCCGCACTTTTCACCTCAAACCGATCTTTGCCCATTGCTTTGAGATAGGCTTCCGCTATTTGGCTTCGCCCGCTGTTATGACCGCAAATAAAAAGTACTTTATCCATATGTCCCTGTCCCTTGTATTTAAATGCCGGTCAATTTACCGGTCAACCGTTAGCCAATGATTTGAAACAGGTTAGAGTATGGTTCTGCCTGGTTTTCTATATACCTCCATGCCTCAATCCAAGGGGTTGCTTTGATTGAGACGCCTTGCAGTCAGCCATGCCAGGACCATTGTCAGGGCCAGAATGAAAAGATCCCTCAACCAGGTTAAGGTGTTCATGGCCTCTGTGGCTGAGGTGGAAAAACATCCGCATCCCACATCCAGTCCCCGTATGAGGTTGAAGCTGATGATACTGGTAAATGTGGTCATCAACACAGATGCCAGAACCGATGCCCCGGCTGTGAAACGGTTCAGAACCAGGCAGAGCCCCAGAATCAGCTCCGTCCAGGGTAGGGCCGCTGCCGTCAGGTTGATCAGGTTTCCCGGCAGGATCTGGTGGTTGAATATGGCCTGTGCAAATCCCTGTGGGTGAAGAATCTTATCTATACTTGCGTAGATAAAGATCCCTCCGACAATGAATCTGAGGGCGTGATAGGATGCTTTTTCCCTGTATGTCATTTCAGGTCTCCTGACTGCACCTGATTTCCTGCGCCTCTGGCCACGGGCAGACCTGCGGCCTGCCATACGGTCCAGCCGTTGACCAGGACGCGGGTCTTTGAAAAACCAAGTTCTTTGAGCAGCACCGCCAGTTCATGGCTCAGGTTGCAGGCCTCACCGTCGCAATAGGCAATGATCGGGGTCTGCCGGGAAAGCCCCTTTATAACCGCCATGAGATAATCGTCCACCTGGTGCCAGGGAAGGTTTTGAGCCCCCTGAATATGGCCCTGGGAAAAGGAGCGCTCATCCCTGGCATCCAGAAACAGGGCCTTGTTTTCTTCAAACGCGATTTTTGCATCTGCCAGGGAAATGATCAAGGGATCTGTATCGTTATTGGGGGCCTGGGCTGTCCGGCTGCCCGTCAGGGGAATGCCGGAGGCCCGCATATGGTTGAAACAGATGCCCAGGGCAAGGGAGACCATCACAATGGCCATTATTTCGCGCCCTGCCCGGGTTATAAATTTTGCTGCCATCGATTTTTTCCCATTTTGGTTTCAGCTTCTGCCACGCCTGCTCAGACCTTCCCGGTCAATTTAAAAACGGGGTGATGATAAAGTAGCCCCCCAAAAGGGCAATGGTTGCGCCGGCCAGTTTTCTAAACCAGGTGCCGGCCCCGTTCCAGGTGCTGTTTTCCAGCAGCTTTTTTACCGCAGCTGTGGAGCTTCCGGCAATGACGATGGGAAGGCAGTGCCCCAGGGCAAAGAGCAGGATCAGGATCACCCCTGTGGCCACCCGTTCCTGAACCGTGATGATGGCCAGGATCGGGGCGATGAATCCAAAGGTGCAGGACCCGGACAGCACCCCGTAGGCAAGTCCTAGGGCCAGTGCCCCCCATTTGCCTCGGAGGTTCAGGCGATACAGGGTATTTCCGGACATGGAACATTTTTCAACCCCCAGCATTCCCAGGGCCACCCAGATCAGAACAAGGCCGATAAAGACCTGCCAATAGCCGCCCACATCCCCTAACATCCGTCCCAGCAGGGCACAGATGACGCCGATCAGGGCGATTGTGATGAAAAGCCCTGTGGTGAAAAGTGCAGAATATACCCCGGCCAGCCGCGGCTGGATCATTTTTTCCTGCCCGCCCACATATCCCACGATCAGCGGGATGGAGGCCAGATGACAGGGGCTGAACAGCACGCTGATCCCCCCCCACAAAAAACATCCGGCCCCGGCAAGGGCAATGCCGCCGCTCATCCATTGGTTGACGGTTAGAAATACGGCATCCAGCATGGGTTAATCCCTATCTTTCAGGTCGGGTTTTTCAACCCCCATTTTTGCCAATTGTCCGACAATGGTTTTTTCGTCCAGAAAGCCTTCATGCCGCCAGACTTCCTGGCCGGTTTCATCAAAGAAAATCTGAGTGGGAATGGCCCTGATTTTGAATCTAGGGGCCTGCTCCCGGTTTTCCCATACATCGATAAACACGATGTGGGCCATGCCTTCATAGGCCTTTTCCAGTTTGTCCATGATCGGTGCCATCATCTTGCAGGGGATGCACTTTTTCGCCCCGAGATCAACCATGGTGACCCGTCCTTTTTCCGGGATTTTTGAAAAGTCCCGGGCATAGGCCGGCAGGATAGAAAGAAAAATTAAAACAGCACTTATGAGTCCGAGTCTCAGCCTGAGCATTGCGGGTTCCTTGTCGTTTTTTTATGGTTAATAAGCATTTGCCTTTATGGACGGGCTCTTCCTATCCAAAAAAGGTGCCGTATACCAATCCGCCGATGGTGGAAAGGATGACGATGATGCCACAGAAGGTGGCGGTCTTTTTTGCCCCCATGACACTGCCGATGACCAGCATGTTGGGCAGGGACAACGCCGGGCCTGCCAGCAGGAGGGCCAGCGCAGGTCCCTTGCCCATGCCTGCACCGATCAACCCCTGGAGGATGGGAACTTCGGTCAGGGTGGCAAAATACATCAGGGCCCCGGCCACAGAGGCCAGCAGGTTGGCCCCCACGGAGTTGCCTCCCAGAAGGGATGAAATCCACTGGTCGGGGATCAGGGCCGGATGACCGGGACGGCCCAGGAGGAAGCCTGCAACGATCACCCCCCCGAACAGCAGGGGAAAGATCTGTTTCATGAATCCCCAGGTGGACTCCACCCAGCTTTTGCATTCATCTTTGGTGAACCAGGCCTTGAGCATCCCCCCTAAAATGACCAGCAGGGCGACGGTGATATACCATTTGGCGGCAAAGATGGCCGGCCAGAGCCCTGTGGACCCCGCTGCCGGCTTGGCAAAGGCGGCAAACACCAGGATCAGCACCATGGTCAGAAGGTAAAGGCTGTCCTGGACAAGGGAGCGTTCCTTGGCCCCGTCTTCGGGCAGATAGATCTGACCGGCCGTACGTGCGGCATCGTCCTTACGGAATATCAATGCCATGAGCAGACCGCTTATCACGGCAAATAAGACTGCGCCTATGGCCCTGGCAAGGCCCAGCTGCCAGCCGAGGATTTTAGCGGTGAGAGTGATGGCCAGCACATTAATGGCCGGGCCGGAGTAGAGAAAGGCCGTCGCCGGGCCGATCCCGGCTCCCCTGGTATAGATGCCGGCAAACAGCGGCAGCACGGTGCAGGAGCATACCGCCAGGATGGTGCCAGAAATCGAGGCCACGGAATAGGACAAAAGCTTTCCGGCCTGGGCTCCGAAGTATTTAAGCACCGAGGCCTGGGAGACGAACACAGCAATAGCCCCGGCAATGAAAAAAGCGGGGATAAGGCAGGTGAGCACATGTTCCCGGGCATATTCCTGGAGCATCATAAAGGCTTCCAGACCTGATTGGCGGACCACCGGGTGGTCCCATGGAACCATATAGGCTGCGGCAAAAAATCCGATAATTAAAATCAGCTTGGTGCGTTCTTTCATGGCATTGGCTTTCTTATTTGGTAATCCAGGCTTTGATTTCTTCTTTTTTAGGGACTTTCCCCGTACATTTCACCTCTCCGTCCACAACCACGGAAGGGGTCCCAAATACCCCGTAGGATGCGATCTGCATCATGTCGGAAACTTTTTCAACCCTGGCATCAATCCCGGTTTCTTCGATCGCCTCAAGGACGAGTTTTTCTGTTTTGTTGCACTTGGCACATCCGGGTCCCAATACTTTAATTTCCATTTCACATCCTCCTTATACTATATATGGTCATATATCGATTTTAATGTTAATTTTTTTTGACTTATCCTTTACCGACGATATCATGGCGGTCAATTTCAGGTAGAATTTTATTCAAGACTTTAATCTCGCGTTCATTGCACAGCCAGTGTTTTAGATTCCCGATCATGCTGGCGGCAAAGGGGGATTCACTGCCGTCAGCCAGGGAATAATTCACCCAGAGTCCATCTTTGAAGCTAATTACCAGACCGGCCTCTTCTAATATTTTCAAATGCTTGCTTGCCGTTGACTGCGCGATCCCAAGGGCTTTTTGTATTTCGCAAACACACAGTGGCCTTATCTGAAGCATTTTCATCATTTTTACCCGGTTGGGATCAGATAGTGCCTTCATGACACTGATAAATGATTTCATCCTGTTCTCCCCTTATCACAACAAATCGCTTTAACGGAATATATAGATACCAAGAAAAGCTGTCAAGAACAAAAATGGGACAATTCAAAATGTAGAAAAATGTATATCCGTCCGGAAGCAGGTTCAGGTGGCATCGGATCTTGCCTTTATGAGAAGCCCGATGCCAATTAGTATAAAGGGAATGCTCAGCCATTGCCCTGTATTCAGAACCATCCCAGTGCTGTAGGCCGCCTGGGGGATCTTGAAAAATTCAAGGAGAATCCGGCTTGAAAAAACAAGGGTGAGAAACAGGCCGGAAAGAAAGCCCTCTGCATTTTTGACCCAATCTCTGCGATAACCGATTCCAAGGATAATACATACAGCCAGGCAGACCATGGATTCATACATCTGACTGGGATGCCTGGGCAATGGGTCGATCCGTTGAAATACCACGGCCCATGGCATGGTGGTCGGATAGCCGATGATTTCCGAGTTGAAAAAATTCCCGATCCGGACCAATGCGCCGCCGAGGGCGGCTGGCAGAGCGAGCCGGTCCAGCAGCCACAAAAAACCCTGATCCCTTTTGTTGTAAGAATAAGTTAAAAGTGCGGCAAGAATGCCCACGGCACCGCCGTGGCTGGCCAGCCCCCCTTCCCATATCTTAAGAATTTGAAGCGGGTGTCCAAAGTAATATGCCGGATCATAAAACAGACAGTGACCGAGGCGGGCACCGATGAGGGTGCCTAAAACCATGTGATTCATCAAAGAGGACAGATCCTGTACCGGCCGGTCTTCTTTTCTGTAAATGGCTGCCATGAGCACATGTCCGAAGACAAAGGCCGCGGCAAAAAACAAACCGTACCATCGGATCTTGACAGGGCCTGACGACAAAAGCACCGGGGAGATATCCCAAATAAAAACAGTAACGGTCACAGCAGGTTATTCCCATCCCTTATTTCCCGTTCGGAAATGGTGCCGTGTTTCATCACAATGCCAGCGTTTTTTGTTGCGTATGCCCCATAAAAACAAAACAATGACTCCATTCGTCTGCTTTTTGGAATTAATTTCTGCACCGGTCTCTGGATCTTGGAATCCGGCGCAGCCACCGGAAGAATTTTCAGCCGGGTGGTAACGCCTTGTCCGTATTTCCTTTAATGCCGGTCAGGCCCGGTTCCAGGCGGGACAGAGCCATACCCCCAGAAAAGAACTATATCGCTGGAACTTCCGATGCAGATAAATATTCATAAAGCGGAATATATAGATTTATAAGGACAGCGTCAAGCCAGAGTCTACCTTATGGGCATCGGGT
Source organism: uncultured Desulfobacter sp. (assembly GCA_963677255.2). Taxonomy (GTDB): domain Bacteria; phylum Desulfobacterota; class Desulfobacteria; order Desulfobacterales; family Desulfobacteraceae; genus Desulfobacter. Next base: position 673,668 of record CAXXER010000001.1, read on the forward strand.
GTTTCTCAGGAAAGGAAAACTGTATTTACCCGGATTCAGGCGCGGGGCTACTTGCCAGGAAAAGGCATTGAGTATCTAGGATGTTTTGACCGCCAGGGTTTCCCTGCATCATCCATGCACGATCCGGTTCAAAAAAATCATACCCCGAGCTCGGAACCTGAAGGAATCCTGGAAATCATGATTTAATGGCTTGATGTGGAAGCAAAGCTGTTCGGGCGATAGGTATTCCTCCCAACAAAGACGGAAGATTTAGTTGACATGGCATGAGACTTACACTAATATCAATTCGATATTTAGCTAATTATAAATATGAAAGTCTATATGGACAAAATCGTTACCATTCTCAAGTCAATCTCCGAAAAAAACCGACTTAGAATCATAAACGCTCTGCTGATTCATACTGAATTATGTGCCTGTCAGATCACCGAATTCCTTGGCGTTGCCGGGGCCACTGCTTCCAGGCATTTGGGCTTAATGGTGAACGCCGGAGTATTAAAAAACCGTAAGCAAGGCAGATGGGTATATTTCAGGGTAAATAGGGAAAACCAGGAATTATCTGGACTTCTCAGCTGGGTGGAAAACAGAATAGGAAGATCCGGGCAAGCCAACGCTGATTTACATAAATTGAAACAGATTTTACTTATACCCTGCGAAGAATTGAGCCAGAAACAAAGGGAAAACGGTGCCTGCATCACCCTCAAAAAAAGGAAAATTGACAATGACTGATAAGCTTAAAGTCTTATTCCTATGCACAGGCAATTCCTGTCGCAGCCAGATGGCTGAAGGCTGGACCAGGAAACTAAAAGGAGACATCATTGATGCATATTCTGCCGGTGTTGAAACGCATGATATGGACACCAATGCCGTAAAGGTGATGTTTGAGTCTGGTGTGGATATCTCCAGCCAAAAACCCAAGCTGCTTAACGAGTTTATGGAACTGGAATTGGATACGGTCATCACATTATGTGGACATGCCCATGAATCCTGCCCGTATTTCCCCCCCAGATGCAAGGTGCTCCATGTCGGATTTGATGATCCTCCTCAGATGGCCAGAAAAATCGCCAGGCAGGGAGGCGATAAAAACCAGCAACTGGACTGCTATCGAAAAATCAGGGATAAAATCAAATCCTTTGTTGAAAAGATGCCTAAAAACATAACCAACTGAATTGTTTAACAAAAGCATACTCAGGAGAAGTAGAAATGACTACGGAATATGGAAATGACCGCAAAATGACCAGCCTATTTGAACGGTATTTGACTGTCTGGGTCGGATTATGTATCATCGGGGGGATTCTTCTGGGAAAGATTGCACCGGATCTGGCTAAATCCCTGGATGCCATGTCCATTGATGTGAACGGCGCACCTGTTATATCAATTCCCATCGCTATCTGCCTTTTTTTTATGATGTATCCCATTATGGTTAAAATTGACTTCGCCTCTGTGATCAAAGCGGGTAAAAGCGGTAAACCCGTTTTTTTAACCTTGCTCATCAACTGGTGTATCAAGCCTTTCACCATGTATGCCATCGCATTATTTTTTCTGGGATTTCTTTTAAAATCCTTTATCGGCGCCGATGCCATGGACCTGATAAAAATGCCATTTGGTCTTGATTTACCTGTCGGTGAACAGCATGGCGCCGGGCGTGTCGTCATTCAGGAAGGTGTTAAAATGCTGCAGGTGCCGCTCTGGCGCAGCTATTTCGCAGGATGCATACTTCTGGGAATAGCCCCCTGTACGGCCATGGTCCTTGTCTGGGGCTATCTGTCAAGGGGAAATGATGGACTGACCCTGGTCATGGTAGCATTGAATTCACTGACCATGCTGGTGCTGTACGGCATACTCGGCGGATTTTTGTTGGGTGTGGGCAAGCTGCCGATCCCCTGGCAAGCGTTGCTGCTTTCTGTTTCAATATATGTGGCACTTCCCCTTGTTGCCGGCTATTTTTCACGCAGGTGGATCCTCGCCGCAAAGGGGGAGACCTGGTTCAAGGAAAAATTTTTGGGCATCCTGACTCCGATAACCATCTGTGCACTCCTGTTGACTCTGGTGCTGCTGTTCAGTTTCAAGGGAGAGGTCATCACCGAAAATCCGCTGACAATCCTCTGGATTGCCATTCCGCTTTTTATCCAGACCATATTCATTTTTGCCCTGGGATATGCTGGCGCAAGGCTTTTGAAGCTTAAATATGAAGATGCTGCACCTGCAGCCATGATTGGTGCCTCAAATCATTTCGAAGTAGCCATTGCAACTGCAGTCATGCTTTTCGGTCTTTCCTCAGGAGCGGCTCTTGCTACCGTGGTGGGGGTGCTGATTGAAGTGCCCGTGATGCTGATGCTGGTGGGGTTCTGTAAAAAAACAACCCATTGGTTTGAAAAATGATAATCATCATTACGATAACTTAAATAAAGGAGACGTATGAAAACAGCGCGATTTGCATGGACACTCATCTTTTTTCATATTATTTTAATGGGTTATGCGACAAATTCATTTCCAAATGAAACTGAAGAGATTTCATCGGGACAGGTCGTATACGTTCCCGCATATTCCCATATCTATATCGGTAACGCTGAACGGCCGTTTTTCCTGACAGTGACCCTGAGCATCAGAAATGTCAACCGCAAACGCCCCGTCACAATCACACTGGTCGATTATTATGAAACCCAGGGTGAATTAGTAAGAAAATATATCGACAAACCGGTGATTTTAAAACCCTTGGAATCATTACGCTACGTAATACCGGAAAAAAATAAGGAAGGAGGATCAGGTGCCAATTTTATCGTCGAATGGTACTCAGAGACACCTGTCAACGCCCCGATCATTGAAACAATAATGATCAGTGCAAGGTCCCAACAAGGGATGTCTTTTACCTCCCGCGGCCGCGTTATTGCTGAGGCGTATTAAACGATTGAGGATTGGAAGGAGGGGGGATACCCGTCAGGATTTCCAAAACTCCTCGAGAAACATGGATTCGGAGCAGGACCATCTAAGATTCAGTATCGCTCAAGTGTAAGGGCGGCTGGATAAAATTTTTTATCCAGACCTTGCATTCCATAAATCATGTATTATTTATTTACATCGAATCGTTCCGATAATGCCGGTGGTGTACTGAATGGCCGGGACGATTTTGCAAGGGAAAGCCGGGGTTAACTCAGCCATCGTTATTCGGTGGAAAAAGGGGTGGTTCTGCCATATAAACTCGTGTTCAGGCCTGTCGAAGACTTTTGCGGCAGGGTGACCTCAAAGTTGGCACCGCCCGAAGAAAGATGTATAAAAGAGTCCTTTAAGGCGGACTCAACCCCAGTAAATACGTTGACATTTTGTTGGTTCTGGAGATTTCGGGCAAGTGGAGCGAGGTTATCTGGGATTGGCTGATGACAGCCTGTTTATTGATAAAATTCAAAGTGCGTTCAAAGCGGCTGATGCCAAACTGCTGAGCAACGCGTATGCGTTCTCGCAGGAAAAAGAAGGCAGCGGCAATCCAATCGGATGTAAGGCCGCAGTTCTGCTTTTTGATCAGGATGCGGATGCGGCAACGATTGCCGCGGCTCTGCTGGCCCCTCTGACATGGCAAAATTTCACCAATATCGATCATATCCGGGAATCCTTTGGCTCGGATCTGCTCACTTCGCTTGAAGACCTGCAGGATGCCTTCCAGCCATCTAAAAGTCAACGGAAAAGTGTGCACCTGCTTTTGGCGTCCATGGGGAGTACCTCCCGCAAGGCCATTTTATACATCACCTTTCGTTTACTGGCTCTGGAATGCGCCATTGATGCATTCAACCCCGACGCCAGGGACATGGCCCAGGAGACGCTTGATCTTCTGGTTCCCATTGCCAATCATCTGAGCCTGGGGGATTTGCGCCGCCGACTGGGAGACACCTGCTTTCAGATTCTGGCTCCGCAAGACTATGAAGCGCTGCGAAAAAGGGTTTGCCCCATCCAGTCGGAAGACGATAAATGTCTTAACATCTTGCTTTCCGGCACAAAACGGCTCCTGGCCGGCAACGGGATCCAGGGACGGGTCCAGGGACACACCAAAAGCCTTCACGCCATCCACCGCAAAATGAGGCGAACGGGCAATTCTTTAGAAAGAATCATGGATAGGGTCGGGCTGAGGATCATCCTGGCATCTGTCCGGGAATGTTACACTGTTCTAGGCTTGCTGCATACCCACTTCAAACCGATCCCCGGCACGTTTGACGATTATATAGGTCTTCCCAAGGACAACGGCTATCAGTCTCTTCACACCTGTGTGTATCCGGTTCGGGAAATCTCCCACAAACCCATCGAATTTCAGATCCGTACAGAACTAATGCACCTGGAGGCAGAACATGGAACAGCGGCCCACTGGCGATATAGAAGCGGCGAGGGCGCCAAGCTCTTAGACCGGCAGAAAACCCAATGGATGGAAGGTCTTGTTCTTCAGCACCAAGAATCGGTCAGCAAGGAGGCGTTTGTTGAACGCTTGCATCAGCAGGTGTTTGAGGACCATCTCGTGGTTTTTGGAAACGGCGGCCGGATTGTCCGCTTAAAGGAAAACGCAACACTTGGTGATTACCTGCAAATTATCAATATGTCTTTTGCCTGTGATGCGGCGGTAAAGGTGAATGGACGTGTTGTCAATAGGGGGGGCAGGCTTCGCAATGGAGACTCCATAGACGTTCCCGGGGACGGGGCAGCCCATGCCCCTGTATTCAGCCCAGAAGCGGCCCATGACTTATGAAAGGAGAAAATCAATGCCTAAATCGGAAAACCATCCTTTGTATAGACAGAAGATCGCTTTGATTGGAAATTATCTTCCCCGCCAATGTGGTATTGCCACATTCACTACGGATCTGCTGACAAATTTATCAAAAGAAGATTCCTCGGGTGAGTGTTCTGCCGTGGTGGTGAACGACAGGCCCGGTGGGTACCGGTATCCGGCCCAGGTTCGCGTTGAGGTCAACCAGCAGATCATGTCGGCGTACGGCCTGGCTGCTGATTTTCTGAACATGAACCGGGTGGGTGTGGTTTGTCTTCAACATGAGTTCAGGATTTTTGGCGGCAGGGACGGTGCGTATATTCTGGATCTCATCGGAAATTTGCGGATGCCTGCCGGAATCAGAAGTCCCCCCTGTTCGCCGGTGGACAGGACAGCGGGTTAATCCGGCAATAATCGGGTTAATCTGCAGCACATTAATAACTTTCAGGAGGTTGGTTTCATGTTGACAAGAAATTTTTTGGATACACCGGCGGAAAATGCCCATGTTGCAGAACCATTTGCCGAGATTGAACAACTGGTGCAGCAGATAAACCATATGCTTGACCAGTGGCTGATCTCTGAACGGAGAGCCGGACCGGATTTGACAGATTTTCCTTTGGTCAACCTTTCAGAAGACCATGATCGCTATATTCTAAAGGCCATGATTCCCGGTGTAAAAACCGAGGATCTGGATATCCGAGCAGCAGCTAAAAGCGTTTCCATATCAGGTGAACCTCATATTCCAGAGGAGAGAGAAGGTGTCAGATACCGGCAAAGGGAGCGTCAGAATAAACAGTTCTCACGGATTGTTTCCCTATCCAGAGAGATTGATCCGGATCAGGTTGACGCTCAGATTGAAAAGGGCGTGTTAACTCTGCGGCTGCCCAAAACCAAGGAGTTTAGAACCAAGCAGATACCAATAAAATGATCTTGACTATATCTGAAAGGAGGTGGTGAATACCATGGCACAGCTCAATACCAAGGCATTGGTTCCTGAAGTTAAAACAACGGTTCCTTCATATTTGGAACAAGTCAATGACCGTATGGCTTGGACACCCAGTATCGACATCCTTGAGTCGGATCGGGAAATCATCCTGCTGGCGGACATGCCCGGCGTGAAGAAAGAGGATTTGAAAATAAATCTGCATAAGGGTGTGCTTACCTTGGAGGGTGAATCTGCCCCATGGGGGGGTGGGGATGATAAAGACATTTTAATTGAACATGAACCGGGTCGGTTTTACAGGCAAATCAAAATCGCCTCTGTCATAGATGAGGACGGCGTTGAGGCCCAGTTGAAAGATGGTGTCCTGAGGTTAACCTTACCCAGGGATAAAGATGTCATCCCGCATAGGATCAGGGTTGCCACCGGATAATATTTTACCTGGGCCGTGAGCCTGTAACCCATGGTTCGGTCATTATTGATCCATGACTCATCTGACAACCAATAACCATATTAATCGGGTGGGTGATTGCCGCCCGCGGAGACAAAGGAAAAAAATGGGAAAGAGAATTCGCAGAAATCAGGAGTGGTGTCCTGAGTGCGGCCACCTGCTGCCTAAAAAAAAGTGGGAATGTCAATTTTGTGGATGGTCAATCAATGAATTCACAGATGATACACTGATAGAAGACATCCCGGATTCTAAATTGGAAAAGCACCTTGCAGATATCGATCAATTCATAGACAAGCTGGATGTGGACCACCTTGACACATCAATTTGATGATTTGGGGCAGGGTATTGTCAAACCAATCCCCCTGTCGTGAGCCCCCCAGCCCTGCATAAAAAGGGGGAAAAAGAGATGAGACACCTTCAGCCCTGAACCTTTTTTGATTTTTGCAAGGCGGGGAAATATTGATGAACCTGTAAAAAGTCCAACCCACGGCCAGGTAAAAGGTCTTCAGGCATGGGGTCTGGTCAGGGGCCAAGGCATACATCGAATATGTCCAGTCGTATGTCGAAGGCCTGACCAGGCACCATAACGCCGTAAGTGGAGACCTTTTACTAGGCCAGCAAATAGGGTTGAACTGACCTGGCAGGTCTTCTTTCCCGAGGAAATCTGACCAGGCCATATGATGCCGGCATGATCGGCTGGCTCTCCCATATGTTACTCCGGTATCTCATCATCCCCGAATCCCAGGCTTATTGAATGAAGTGTGTCATAGGCAGTTTTGAAATCCAAGGCCGCAATGGCTTGCTCCGCCTGCGCTGTTTCATCAGGATATGTTTCTTTGAGTTGATCACGAACTTCTTTGAATACATCTTCAGCGGTCATGTTATTGGAATCGATTAGCTGCAACAATTCTTTCAGACGGCCGGCAAGTTCAGACGGCGTATGCCTCGGGCCGTCGGCCTGGGTGGTACTGGCATCTTCGACCAAAGGCAGAGCCCTTGAAATGGCAGTCACCACCGGAACCAGGGTCTCATCCAGATCCTGCAGTGCTTCATCCAGAGAAAAATCACCCTTCTCAAAGGCGGCTTCCACTCTTTTGAAGGCCCGGCTCAACCCAATTGCCCCAATGGTGGCGGAAAGGCCTTTGGCGGTATGCGTTTCACGAACAGCCGACTCTAACTCGCCTGTTGCAACGAACTGCCGGATGCGGCCTGTCACCCCCTCATAGGTATTTATGAATTCAGCGAGCAGGGAATCGTAGAGAATCCAATTTCCCCCAAGACCCGTCAAGGCTTTGCTTACATCAAGTCCGGGCAGCCTGTCCGCCATTTCCGGATCGGAAAAGTCTTGAAGATCTTCAGTCCCCCAATATGCTTCGGAGAGGATTTTCCCGTTGAGCCAGCGAATGATGCAGGCGTAGAGTTTTCGGGGATCCACAGGTTTGCTGACATGGTCATTCATACCGGCGTCCAGGCTTTTGATGCGGTCGCTGGCCATGGCGTTGGCCGTCATGGCGATAATGGGAATGGAGGTCATCTTCCCCCCCATCTCCCGGATTTTTCCGGCCGCAGTAATACCGTCCATTTTGGGCATCTGGATGTCCATCAGAATCAGGTCATAGGGGGTCTGCTGAACCATTTGTATGGCCTCCAGACCGTTTTCTGCAATAGCCACATCAATGCCCACCAGTGTTAAAAACTCACTTGCGACCTGCTGGTTCATTTTATTGTCTTCCACCAGCAACACTTTTTTGCCCACAAGATCCTTGGTGTGCACCGGGTCTATCACCCTGTCCGGCTTTTTTTTCTGCTTGAGGTCCCGGTATCCCAACGCATTGACAATGGCATTGAAAAAGTCGGAAGGAAGAATTGGTTTGGACAGGATACTGCCCTTGGCAAGGCGTTCGGCAACGGCTTCCGCCGGGACCAGAGTATCCAGGCCTGCCAGGAGAATGGCTGGAATTTTAATTTGTTCAAGACTGTTCCAGATGCTTTGATCATCGCTGCCAGTCTCTTGCATGCAGTTTTTGTAATCCATCACAATCAGTCCGAAGGGGGAGTCTTCCGATAAGGAGGCGGCTGCAGATTCAAGCCCCTGGCGGCAGGATTTTTGGGAAACAACCTTACAGGATAAAGATCTTAATTGCTGTTCCAGAACGTCCAATGTCCGGGGATTGCTGTCCAATAAGAGCACCTTCAGGCCCTGCAGGTTCTCCGGCAGCACATAGGCGGCCAAAAGGGGCAGGCTCTTCTTTTCATATCCCAACGACAGGGTGAAGCTGAACCTGGAGCCTTTGTCCGGCTCGCTTTCCAGGTGAATATCTCCGCCCATCAGCCGAACCAGCTGGCGGCTGATGGCAAGTCCAAGACCGGTTCCCCCGTATTTGCGTGTCGTGGCCGAGTCGGCCTGGGAAAATTTTTCAAAGAGGCGGGCGGTTTCTTCCTCTGTCATCCCGATCCCCGAATCACACACTTCGCATTCCAGCACCTGTGTCCTGTCATCCCGCTCTTTGAGCCGGATACGAATGTCAATGTCTCCCCTGTCGGTAAACTTCACGGCATTGCTCAGCAGATTATTGAGCACCTGCCCCAGCCTGACCGGGTCTCCCACGACCATGGGGATGATATGAAAGTCAATATTGACATAGAGTTCAAGCCCTTTTTCAGCAATGGGACCGGCGGACAGGGTCACGATATCATTGATGAGATCGGTGATGTCAAAGGGGACCTGCTCAATGTCCATTTTTCCGGCATCTATCTTGGAAAAATCGAGGATATCATTGATGATGGCCAGAAGGGACTTGGCCGAGGTTTCTATTTTTCCAATATAGTCCTGCAGCCTGGGAGAGGGGTCTGCATTGCCTGCCAGATATGCCATGCCGATAATGGCATTCATGGGGGTGCGGATCTCATGGCTCATATTTGCCAGAAACTCCCCTTTAGCTTTAGCCGCCTGCTCTGCCGCCTCTTTGGCGGCTTCCAGCTCCCTGTTGATCCGCCGTTGTTCAGTCACGTCGCGGACAACGGCGACAAACCGGGCCGCACCACCCTGTTCCCGGATCAGCTGCAACAGAATGTTCACTGGAACCCTGTATCCTTCTTTATGGGCGTGGACAGTCTCAAAGACGATCCGGTTTTGTTCTCCGTTGTTCAGAGGGGCTACCAGGGCTCGGAATTGCTCCTCGGTAAATTCCGGCTTGATGTCCAGCGGGGTCATCGTTTCAAATTCCTCCCTGCTGTACCCCAGCTGCGCCACCGCTCCCTGATTGACATAGGAAAAAACCAGTGAATCCCGATGAAAAATGAAAACGGCGTCATGGGTCTGATCCAAGGTGGCTTTGAACTGCCTGAGGGCATCCTGGTTCTGTCTTCTCTCTGTGATATCCGTTTCCATGGAGATAAATTTAATCAATTTTCCATTGTCCGACAGGATGGGCTGGAGATCCAGCTCAGTCCAATAGGCCTCACCGGATTTCCGGTAGTTGAGAAGTTCAACATTGATCCGCTTTCCATCTTTCAGGGCCCTGGCAATACGAGCGACGGTATTCGGGTCCGTCCCCTCCCCCTGAAGCAGATAGCCGGGCTTTTTGCCCCGCAGTTCCGCCAGTGTATATCCTGAGATACGTTCAAACCCTTGATTGACCCACTCTACGTATCCCTTTGCATCGGTGATCATTACCCCGGTGGCGGTTTTTTGAACCACCAGGGCCAGCTTCCTGGCCTCCGCCTCTGCCTTTTTCAGGTCGGTGATATCCCGTCCTTCCGGAATCAGGTACACCACCTGGTCGGAGTTATCTTTAATCGGGGTCAAAGAAAAATCAAGATCCCGGATCTGATCGTCCTGGTCGATAAAAGAGGTTTCAAACCTCAGGGACTCTCCTTTGGCAACAGCCGTCACTGCCTGCCGAAGCTTTTGGATGACCGCTTGCGAATGACGCCACCAGGGGCTTTCCCAGAGCAATTGGCCGATAACCGCCTCCTCGGGTATGCCGAGTAAATCCATTGAGGCCTTATTGGCCTGGAGAAGGGAACCGTCAGTATTCATCAAGCCCATGTAATGGGAGCTTTGATCGAAGATGCCCCTGAATTTGCGTTCACTTTCCTCCATTGCCTTTTCGATCCGTTTGCGCTCAATCACATAACCGAGCTGCTTGCCCACCTCTTCCGCCATGGTTAACACCGTATCATCCAGGGGTTCCCTGCTTCCAGAGAAAAACTCCAATACCGCCACCACTTCGCCCCGGCTTACCACCGGAAAGGCAAAACACCCCCGCAGATTCACCTCTTTCCATCCATCTGTCTTGTGGGAACCGCTCTGCAGATCCATATCTTCAATCCAGCAGGCCCTGCCCGAAGCGTACACCCGGCCGGGAAATCCTTCGTCCGACAGATAAAAGAGTTGCTTCATGCTGTCCATGAATGCCTCAAACCGTTCAGGATCATCGGCATGCCACAATGTTGCCGGGACCAAAACAACGTCTTCACCTGTTGCGGGCCGGTATACGTGCCCCAGAGGCCATTTGATATAGGCAGTGATCAGTTTTAAGGTGGCTATGAGTGCCTGGTCCGTGGAGGCTGCTGTATTGGCCGTGGATGCCACATCCCCCAATAATTTCACCATCCGCTCCTTTTCAGCGATCTGTGTTATCAATTCCTCCAGCCGGCGGGTCCTCTGCCTTACCCGATCTTCCAGTTCAGAATTCAGGGCCAGCACCCTGGACTCCGCTTTTTTTCTTTCTGTCACATCCACTGCCATGGTGATGCCGGTCTGCTTGCCGTCCGGCATCCTTCCGATGGCGGTTGTGGAGATCTCCCAGTCCCGGGAATCACCGTCCCGGGTAAGTATCCTGGTTTCCCCACGATATACGGTCCGGCCGATGGCGTATAATTGACGGATTTCATTCAGCCGGTCTCCAGAATTTCCCCGGTAGGCAGTTTGCATCCAGTCTTCCACGGAAGCGATCCTGCCTGGTGAATAACCGGAGAGGTCCAGCCAAGGCTGGTTCACCAGCAGAATTTCACCGTCATCGGCGTGGATCATGACCGGGTGGGGGGCATTTTCCATGGCCTTTCGCAATTGTTTTTCACTCTCTTTAAGCCGGGATTCCATCTCCTTTCGGGCGGTAATCTCTTCGGTCAACATTATAATACCGCCGATCTGCCCCTCATCATCCATCCAGGGCCTCAATTCCCAGCGGATCCAGTCTGTGCGGCCGTCCGCCCTGACAAAGGCATCTTCCTCTTTGCCAAGTACCTCTCCTGCCAGGCAGCGCTGGTAGGCGCCCATCCAGACGTCCATCTTCCTGATTTCCGGAAAGATATCATGGTGGCTTTTGCCGATAATCTGCTTTTCCTCAAGGCCGTAATCCGAACGCCACCGGTTGCTCGCAGCAATGTAACAGAGCTGCCGGTCAAACATGGCCACGGCAGCAGGGGTATATTTGACAAAGGTTTTCATTTGCCGTTCGCGCAAAGCCGCAACTTTTTCAATGGCCTTTCGGGCGGAAATATCCCGGACCACCCCTACGGCCTGCCACTGGCCTTCCATACGGACAGCATTGAGGTTGAGTTCTGCCGGAAACTGTGTACCATCTTTTCGCAAAGCGTTAACTTCCCTGAGCTGACCGATAAACCGCCCCTCTCCTGTGCCGGAAAAAACCTCAAGCCCCTTTTTGGCATGGGGCCTTTGGTCTTCAGGGGTGATAAACTGATGAATATCCCGGCCCAGAACCTCCCCGGCGGAATACCCGAACATTTCTCCGGCCGAGTCACTCCAGAACAGGGCGCGTCCTTTATCATCAATCATGACAATGGCGTCCCGCACCGAGTTGGTAATGGTACGAAGCGCTTGTTCCTTGTCTGTCAATTTCTGGAGGACCTGTCTTTTCCGGTACATCAGCCCCCCTCCCAGCCATGACAGAAACAGGAGAATCCCAAGTCCGGTAAAAAAGGTCACGGAGACCAGATTCATCCATTGGGGATTCAGATCCCGGGGGGCGATATGATTTATGATCCGCCAGGTTTCCTGGGGAACCACCTTTATCTGCCCCTTATTGGGGCCGGAAAAAAGTCTTTGAATGGAGATACTCTGATAGTTAAAAAGGCCCTGGCTGGAATGCCAGCGCCCTCCCGGCTTGACGACCATCTGTTCCCACAGACCGGGAAACTGTGTATTAACCGTTGCCGGAGAAGAAGAATGCATAAACTGCCATTCCAGCTCCGGCAAAGGGCCTTTCATCCACTGGCCTTTGTCGTTGACCAGAAACACCTTAACGAAATTATTTTGATTGGTCTGGACCAGGGTATCAATCAACCCCTGGCCCAGCAGGTTCAGCACCAGAAAGCCGCTGTTTTCTTGTTGCTCCGGAACAATGGGAAGCACCACCCGGAGCATGGGCTTGTACGGGGTTTGGATTTGGCCGTTTTCGACATTCAGATCCATGGCGGACAGGTAAATTTCGCCAGGAGATAATCTTGCACCTTTGATAACGTAATACCGTTTCCCCTTGTACTGAAGCCCTTCCGCCGGGGTTTCCCAGACCCCGTTTGTGGCATCCCAGTTGATCCGGACTTTTTCCATCCCGGCATTGTCAATGAACCGGACCTGGGCACAAATACGATGGTGGAGCGCATAGGCCTTGAACAAATCCGCCAGCAACCGCGTTTTTTCCACCGGCAGAAGGGTATTCTGATTCAGGGTATCTTCCATCAGTTTTGAGAGAATGGAGGCATCTTCCAGATAAGCGGCAAGCGTTGATTCAAACAGCCGGATTTCCAACTCCAGCTTGTTGGATTCGATCAGGTTAAGTTTCTCGATATAGACCTGTTTTTGACGGGTTATCGCTGTCCACCCCACCAAGCTGTAAATAATCGCCAGAGGGACAAAGATGATAATAAAGGACTTCATGGGAGACGACGGATGTAATAATTTCATTATAAAACCCGGCTGCTATAAGATTATTATTCTGCGAAAACAAACCCCTTCTTTTATTTCAGAAAACAGAGAAATAGTTCAGTCAGAATATCAACAGGTATGGCAAAAGGCAATTCAATTCTTGAAGAATAACCCTTACGGAATTGATAGGTAATGATCTGGTATTCTTCTTCACTTTTCCTGTACGAACATTTTTATGAAATTGACATGAATCAAGGAAAACCAGCCGGCTTCCGGGTATCCAAGGGGCATTGAAATCAACACCCCCAAAGACGCAAAGGAGTCGACATGTTTTGTTTTCAATGCCAGGAAGCCGCCAAGGGAAAGGGCTGCACCGTTAAAGGAATGTGTGGGAAAAAATCAAGGGGCTTTTCGGTGCGACTCCTGAGGTTTCCGCCTGGACCAGTCTGCATGAATCCGCCCTCTGGTATGACACCAATGTGTCGGATTTCCAGGAAAAGGCAAAGACCGTGGGTGTATTGGCCACTGAAAATGAAGACGTCAGATCCCTCAGGGAATTGCTGATCCTGGGATTGAAAGGTGTGGCCGCCTACGCCGATCATGCAGCTGTCCTGGGCGTAGAAAAAAAGGAAATCTACGACCACCTGCTCGAAGCCCTGGCCTCAACCACACAGAATCTTTCCGTGGATGAGATGGTGGCCATGGTCATGAAAACCGGCGAGGTCGCCGTCACCACCATGGCAGCCCTGGACGAAGCCAATACCGGAGCTTACGGCCATCCCGAAATTTCCGAAGTGAATATCGGTGTGGGAGAAAACCCCGGTATCCTGATTTCCGGCCATGATCTCAAGGATATGGAAGAATTGCTCAAACAAACTGAAGGCACCGGTATCGACGTATACACCCATGGGGAGATGCTGCCGGCCAACTACTACCCGGCCTTTAAAAAATACAGCCACCTGAAAGGCAATTACGGCAGCTCCTGGTGGCACCAGAATGAAGATTTCGAATCCTTTAACGGCCCCATACTCATGACCACCAACTGCATTGTACCCATCAAGAAGAGTAATACCTATAAAGAGCGGATTTTTTCCACAGGGGTGGTGAGCTATCCTGGCATCGGCCATATTCCAGAAAGGGAGGATGGAAAGGCCAAGGATTTTTCCCCGGTCATTGCGGTGGCAAAGACATGTGCCCCGCCCACCGAAATTGAAACCGGTTCCATTGTCGGAGGATTTGCCCATAATCAGGTACTTGCCTTGGCAGACAAAGTCGTGGATGCCGTAAAATCCGGGGCTGTAAAACGCTTTGTCGTCATGGCAGGCTGTGACGGCCGCCAGAAGGGCCGGGCTTATTTCACCGAAGTGGCTGAAAAGCTGCCCCAGGACACCATCATTCTGACGGCGGGCTGCACCAACTACCGGTATAATAAACTCAATCTGGGCGATATCGGCGGCATTCCCAGGGTTCTGGACGCAGGACAATGCAATGACTGTTATTCCCTGGCCGTGATTGCACTGAAACTTAAAGAAGTATTTGAACTGGAAAACATTAATGAACTGCCCATCTCATTTGATATCGGCTGGTATGAGCAGAAAGCCGTCGCCGTATTGCTGGCCCTGCTGTTCCTTGGCGTCAAGGGTATTCGACTTGGGCCCACACTGCCAGCCTTTGTATCCCCAACTGTCCTCAATGTTCTGGTGGAGAATTTTGATATCAAGCCCATCACTGATCCTGATGCTGACATTAAAGCCATGATGGCTGGACAATAAAAATTATCCGTTCATTAAAAACCCCGGAGGCAAAACTGCGGTTGCCCCCCGATTTTCGGACCACTAGCTTAAGTGGAATTTTAGAGGTCATTACAAGATGAAACAAAACAGACTCCTCCCACGCCACCCTAAAAAAACGATCATATACTCTGCCTGCACTGTTATGTTTATGCTCATATTCTTTGCAGATATGCTGATTCCGTTAGGGGTAGCCGCCGGGGTTCCATATATTGCTGTTGTACTCCTTTCTCTCTGGATTCCTCAGAAGTCATTCACCCTAAAGGTGGGGCTGGTATCGTCGCTCTTAACCATAGTGGGTTTAATGTATTCACCGTCTGGCGGGGAATTATGGAAAGTATTGTTTAACAGAGGAATTGCCATTTTTGCCATCTGGACAACTGCTGTTTTAACCCTTCAGAAAAAAGCGCTTGAAGAACAAAGGGTCTCAGAGCTGCAAGAAAAAAACAGGCTGCTTGAAGAAACAAAGATATTAAGAGGTTTATTACCCATTTGTGCATCATGCAAAAAAATTCGGGACGATCAAGGATATTGGATACAAATAGAGTCTTATATCCAAAACCATTCAGAGGCCCAATTCAGCCATGGTATTTGTCAGGAATGCCAGGAAAAGCTCTATGGTAAAGAGGATTGGTTCATTAGAAAAAAAGCCAAGTCAGAGGCAAACAAAAAAAGGAATTATTGATCTATATCAATGACCTGCCCCCTTGCTGGAGTATAGCATCGTTTACAAGCAAGCCCTTAAAAAATCTCAGAAAGATTTCGAATTCATTGATGATTATGCTCAAAGAATTGGAGGCTTTTAATGGAAACGATTCATCATTCAGAAACGGCTCAGGATTTCATAAAAGAGATTGAAAATATCAGTCATGCAAATCTGAGTCGTTGTTGGCATTGCCTGAGCTGTAGCGGCGGCTGCCCCTTTTCCAGGGACATGGATATCCTGCCCAATGCCGTTATTCGTATGATTCAGTTTGGCATGAGAAAACAGGTTCTGACATGCTCAACGATATGGTTGTGCGTTGGGTGCAACACCTGCTCCATGGAATGCCCAAATGCGATTGATATGGCGGGAATCATGGATGCCCTTCGCCAGATTGCTATCAGGGAAAATGTAAAAATTGCAGAGCCGGGTATCCTGAAATTTCATAATACCGTTGTTAATTCGATTCTAAAATATGGCCGAACGCATAAGCTTGAAATTATGATGCGGTACAAGGTGTCGGAAAAAGACTTTTTCTCTGACATTGACCTGGGCTTGAAAATGCTGTCTCGAAAAAAGCTTGATCTTAGGCCGTCCAAAGTCAAACAAAAAAAGGACATCCAAAATCTGTTTAAGCTTGCAGGAGATTTATAATGACACTTGAGCACACTCAGTTGAGCTACTTTCCGGGATGCTCCCTTGCTACAACGGCCAAGGAAAACAATGCATCCCTGATACGGTTTCTGGAAAACTTTGATATCGAAATCACTGAAATTGAAGATTGGAATTGCTGTGGCTCCTCTTCAACTCACAGTGTTGACAGCAATTTAGCCCTGACCCTTGCCTCGCGGAATCTGTTTATTGCCCCGGAAAACAAGCCACTGCTGATCGCTTGCCCGGGCTGCTATTTGAGATTGGGCTCCGCCAGATTGGAATTACAAACCGATGTTGAAAAAAGACGCAAGATCGAAAGGCATTTTAATAAGAGATCTCCCCCGGACCTGAAATTGCTTCATTTTTTTGAATTATTGGTCAATATGGGTAAAGCCGGTCTTTTCGAAAATTTGAAAGGACGACTGAACGGATTGAAGATCGCCCCCTACTACGGCTGTATGCTGGCAAGACCTCCGAAAATGAGCAAAGAGAAAAATCATTATGGGCTTATTGAGAAGACCATGACAGAACTGGGGGGAGATCCAGTCCGATGGGGATTTTCCGCCTCTTGCTGCGGTACTTTTTTGTCGGTCAGCCGGCCTGAAATCGCCTCGACCCTGGTGAACCGGATTATGAAAGGAGCGATTCAATCCGGAGCCGATTGCATTGTCACCGCCTGTGCCATGTGCCATTTGAACCTTGAGATACGATGTTCTCCGGCAAACAGAATTCCTGTATTTCATTTTTCGGAAATTCTGTCTCTTGCCCTTGAAGGAAAGGCATCCAAAGAATGGTTCAAGAGACATCTGATTGATCCTGAACCGATTTTAAGGCAGCGGCAGTTGTTTCCCTGCCATACTGCTATCTGATATAAACCGCAGACAATTGATTGCCCGATAACAATTAAAATCCGGATCCAAGGATTGAACTGCTAAATATCATACTATTGCCGGCATGCCTGGTAGCGGGAATTATCCTTCGCAGAACGGGCCGTTGCCCAGAAAATACCCCAGAAGCCCTTAATGGCTTCATTATCCATATTTCTTTACCCGCTCTCGCCCTTTACCATATACATTCAATCGTCCTGACCCGGGAGCTTATTTACACCGGGCTTATGGCCTGGGTATTTTTCTCGCTTGGGGTTTTATTCTTTTCCTAAATTGAGCGATTTCGACCCTAATCTATGTTTGACGGCAAGGCCGAGGTACAGCATCAGAACACTGCGGGTAAGCCGAACCTTTTCCGTGCTGAACTTGGTGGCAAATTGCATAACCAGCTTCTGCTTTGGCCAGTTTATGGGACGTATAGACGCAATTCACCAGCGATTCTACACAGTCCTTCAATTTTTTGTACTTCTTATCTTATGGGATAGCTGGTGCCATCCGACAACGCCTGAGTAATTCAGGCAATTTGAGCCGGTCCAAGTAGGTTTGGCTCACCTTTAAAATGGTTTCTTTACCGTGAAAGACAATTTTACCGGCAATATCAATCATACGCCTGCGAACCGTATTCGCATAGGCAGAGACGGAGATCACCGGGGCACTGACATCCTCTTTAAAAGATTCCATCAGGAAATGCCCCACCAGCATCATGTAATACCAGGCGGAGTTTGCAGCGAAGCGCTTGAAAGGGAGCTGCTCGTGTCCAAAATCCTTCAGTGCCCGGTTGGCCAGTTCGTCACTGCCACGATCATGATAACAAGCCACGATCCCATTACTTGTCAGATACCCTTGGGCACCGGCTCTCTCCAGCATTCTGTCTACCGCTTGATTTTGGCCGATATTGGTAAAAATCACAGTATCAGGACGAAATCCGGGGAGATAAAGCTGTTGCTCTTCATCATGGGTCAACCGGCAAAAGATTGCACGTCGGAACCTGTCCCAACTTTTCCGACGGCATCCAAACTCGACATACTCCCACACCTGCTCTTTCTTTTTCGACTTAAACTGCTTCCAGGCAGAGGCTTCCCAGTTCCCAGCCATATTCTTTATATCTTTGTAGATTCTTCCTCCGCAGATATAGCCGATTTGAAGAGCCTCGCAGCACTTGAAGATTTTTTGGTCGAAGAACCCGCTGTCCATCCGGATAATGATCGGCACGTCCCAGCGATAATGGCGCCGAACCATGATTACGATGTGCAGGATCATCTTCTGCACGGTGTCACCGTGGTTGGAGTGTCGATCTCCGCTTCGGAATACAGCGTCTACTATGAATCGGCCCCAGTTCATTTGCAATGGTTGAAAGCCCTTTTTCTTTTTGTATGTCGGCTTAACTCCTTGGCGACACACAGCATCATTGTTGTCCATCACCATGGTATCAATACCCAGTTCAATAATATCGGGCCTGGTGATCTGAAGACGCCAAAGGAAAAGCTTTTGGAGCAAACGCCGGAACAAAAAGACTCTCGTCCAAGAAAAGGCTTTAAAAAACCTTTTCATTTGGTGAGAGGAGGCCATGGATTTCATATCTGTCTCAATGCTACCGGCGTAGCCTTCATCTTTCCGAATCTGATCAAAATAAGTCAGGTGGCGGCTTGTGCCGTCAAAAAAGAAACACAGCATCTGTTTATACATTTCGCAGATAACCAAGCCCTTACTGTTTTTCCGGATACTGCCGAACCATCGATCAATGTATTCAAAGATCTGAATACGATGAAGATAAGCGACAAACAGTGCCAGACCAGCTCTTCCGGTCAGCCGGTCCTGGGTTGCCTCAATACGTTGTATTTTGCGTTCCCTTTTATGGTAATTTTTGCTACGGTTTTTCATGAAGTCCTCCACCTGTTGGGTGCTGTGTTGTTTGTGATAACTTTGGTAGGTTTTTACAAACATTATAACACGTTACTCACTGGTGTTGGACTTCATTCTTTTAGGAATCGCTCAACTTAGGCTTTTATTATGCTGGAAAGAAGTTCAATTTACCCCGAACCACGATCGGCGCCCTGATGCTGCTTGGCGGTATAGGCAATACCTCCTTTGTCGGACTGCCGATGATCAGAGTTTACTACGGAAGCCAATGGATTGGCGTGGGTATTGTTGCTGATTTAGTCGGATCTTTTTTTGTTCTATCCACCTTGGGCATTGTGGTTGCGAACATGAGCACGTCGGGCAAAGTAAGTCTTCATCATATCACGAACCGGATACTGACATTTCCGCCTTTCCTTGCCCTTGTCACCGCCTTTCTATTAAAACCAGTCATTTTTCCTGAGTGGTTTAATTTTATTCTTTCTGAGCTGGGGGACACCCTTACCCCCCTGGCCCTTGTTTCTGTGGGATTTCAGCTCCAATTGGGAGATCTGGAAAAAGAACGCATTTCCCTGACCCTCGGACTCGTTTATAAACTGCTCCTCGGTCCTGCTCTGGTTGCCCTGATTTATACGGGTCTATTAGGTGCAAGGGGAATGTCTATGCAGGTCACCCTGTTTGAAGCTGCCATGGGGCCCATGATTTCTGCTGGTATCGTGGCCGCTGATTATAAACTAAATCCTCCGCTGGTCAGTCTGATGCTCGGCATAGGTATTCCGCTTTCTTTTCTGACCCTGCCCGTATGGCATTTTTTATTTAGCAGAATTTAAAGTACTCCTCTGATAAGCCACCAATTTCCTCCTGGCCTGTTCTATACAAAATACTTACACGACCAAATTATTCTCTTTTCAAATATTTTTGCGACCTTGACATGAATCAAGGTTTTTCATCCGAATTCTGGATATTCAATAGGTATTGAGATTAAAAAACCAAAATCGCAAAGGAGCTAACATGTTTTGTTTTCAATGCCAGGAAGCCGCCAAAGGAAAGGGTTGCACCGTTAAAGGGATGTGCGGAAAAGAAGAAACCACAGCAAATCTTCAGGACCTTTTGATATTCAATCTAAAGGGGATTTCCGTGCTTGCCCGGGAACTGAAAGCCAAAGGGGTCGATACCGGAAATGATATCGGCCTTTTTGTGGCCAAAGCCCTTTTTACAACCATTACCAACGCAAATTTTGATGACGACAGTCTCATCCACTGGATTAAACAGTCTGTTGCCGTTAAAAAAGAACTCAAACAAAAATATGATGCCATGGCACCTGGAAAAGAAAAAGACTCCGTGTGGAAAAAAATCAAAGGGATTTTTGCGGCTCCCCCTGATGTTTCCCCCCAGGCAGGACTTCATGACGCGGCCCTCTGGTGTGACACCGACGTATCGAATTTCCAGGACAAGGCAAAGACCGTGGGTGTATTGGCCACTGAAAATGAAGACGTCAGATCCCTCAGGGAATTGCTGATCCTGGGATTGAAAGGTGTGGCCGCCTACGCCGATCATGCAGCTGTCCTGGGCGTAGAAAAAAAGGAAATCTACGACCACCTGCTCGAAGCCCTGGCCTCAACCACACAGAATCTTTCCGTGGATGAGATGGTGGCCATGGTCATGAAAACCGGCGAGGTCGCCGTCACCACCATGGCAGCCCTGGACGAAGCCAATACCGGAGCTTACGGCCATCCCGAAATTTCCGAAGTGAATATCGGTGTGGGAGAAAACCCCGGTATCCTGATTTCCGGCCATGATCTCAAGGATATGGAAGAATTGCTCAAACAAACTGAAGGCACCGGTATCGACGTATACACCCATGGGGAGATGCTGCCGGCCAACTACTACCCGGCCTTTAAAAAATACAGCCACCTGAAAGGCAATTACGGCAGCTCCTGGTGGCACCAGAATGAAGATTTCGAATCCTTTAACGGCCCCATACTCATGACCACCAACTGCATCGTTCCCATTAAAAAGAAGAACACTTATAAAGACCGAATTTTCTCCACAGGCGTGGTGGGCTATCCCGGTATTGGACACATTCCCGAAAGAGCGAACGGAAAAGCCAAAGATTTTTCGCCTATTATTGAGACGGCGAAGAAATGTTCCCCTCCCACCGAAATTGAAACCGGTTCCATTGTCGGCGGATTTGCCCATAATCAGGTACTTGCCTTGGCAGACAAAGTCGTGGATGCCGTAAAATCCGGGGCTGTAAAACGCTTTGTCGTCATGGCAGGCTGTGACGGCCGCCAGAAGGGCCGGGCTTATTTCACCGAAGTGGCTGAAAAGCTGCCCCAGGATACCATCATTCTGACGGCGGGCTGCGCCAAATACCGGTATAATAAACTCAATCTGGGCGATATCGGCGGCATTCCCAGGGTTCTGGACGCAGGACAATGCAATGACTGCTATTCCCTGGCCGTGATTGCACTGAAACTTAAAGAAGTATTTGAACTGGAAAACATTAATGAACTGCCCATCTCATTTGATATCGGCTGGTATGAGCAGAAAGCCGTCGCCGTATTGCTGGCCCTGCTGTTCCTTGGCGTCAAGGGTATTCGACTTGGGCCCACACTGCCAGCCTTTGTATCCCCAACTGTCCTCAATGTTCTGGTGGAGAATTTTGATATCAAGCCCATCACTGATCCTGATGCTGACATTAAAGCCATGATGGCTGGACAATAAAAATTATCCGTTCATTAAAAACCCCGGAGGCAAACAGACAGCTCCGGGGTTTGCGCCCTTTATTTCAGCAATGAAGTGGTTATGGGGTCAGTGTGTGGGATATAACTTTTTTAAAATCTTCAAATACGCCAGGCCTGCATAAAAAAACAGGAGGATAACATGACGAAAGAGACGATCAAATCAAAACAGGTGCCGGTATCGGACAGGACCATGTGTGATGCGACAGCCCAGATGCTTGAAAAAGCGAGACGGGATGGGGTGATCATTGATCTTGACAGGGGGTATGATATGAAACCATGCCCCATTGGAGAGGAATCCGCCTGCTGCAAGCACTGTTTTATGGGGCCATGCCGTCTAAACCCCAGAGATCCATATAAAAAAATCGGGGTTTGCGGCGCCTCAATTGACACGATCATGTCAAGGAATTTTGGCAGAATGGTTGCCGCAGGATCGGCCTCACATAATGATCATGGGATGAATATCCTTGAACTCTTTAAAAGTGTAATTGACGGGAAAATTGGAAATTTCAGAATAGATGACACATTAAAACTTGAAAGGCTGGCCGAATCAGTTGGAATCGATGTTGAAGACAAATCACTCCTCGAGGTTGCAAAGGCGCTTTATTCAGAGCTCGAAAAGACATTTTCCAATGTTGAGGGGGAAATGCCTTTTACCAAAAGAGTTCCCAAAGAGACCCTATCACTCTGGCGAAGAGAAGGGGTTGTCCCCAGAGGTGCCATGCGTGAAATCATGGAACTCATGAGCAGAACCCATATTGGCTGTGATCAGGATTATAACAATCTTTCAAAGCAGATTACCCGCACCGCCCTGGCTGACGGATGGGGTGGCTCAATGATAGCAACAGAGCTTTCAGATGTCATGTTTGGAACTCCATCCCCCACGCTCGCGGATGTGAATATGGGGGTTTTAAAAGAAGATCAGGTAAATATCATTGTCCATGGACATGAGCCCGGCATGTTTGAAGCAATGCTTGTCGGTGTCAATGACGACTTTTTCATTAATGCAGCAAAGGAAAAAGGTGCAAAAGGAATTAACCTTGTGGGCATGTGCTGTTCCGGCACTGAAATGATGTCCAGGCATGGCGTTCCCCATGCCGGCAACTTCGGATCGACTGAAGCTGTCATCGTAACAGGTGCAGTTGATGCAATGGTTGTGGATATCCAATGCATCAAACAAGGACTTGCCTCGGTTGCTAAGTGTTATGATTCATATCTTATTACAACTAATCCCAGAGCTCGTATTGAGGGGGCATTCCATATTGAGTTTGATGAGCATAATCCCAAAAAATGTATTGATGAAGTGCTTCTCAAAGCCATTTCCAGATTTGGTTCCAGAAGCATGCCGGTGGAAATCCCACGGCAAACCCGATCAGGAGTCCATGGGTTCTCCCATGAATACATAGAATATATGTTGGGTGGTGTGTTCCGAGGCAGCTATACTCCATTGAATGATAATATTATCAACGGAAGAATCCGGGGGGTTGCAGGTGTTGTCGGGTGTACAAATCCAAAGGTGAAACAGGATTCAATTCATATAGAGCTCGTTCGGGAATTAATTAAAAATGATGTGCTGGTTCTCCAGACCGGGTGTTCACAGATATCTCTGGCCAAAGCAGGATTCTATGTCCCGGAGGCGGCAAGCCTTGCCGGAGACGGACTTGCAGAAGTATGCGAAGCTGTAGGTATTCCCCCTGTTTTGGGGTTGGGATCCTGTGTTGATAATACCAGAATTCTTATTGCCGCCTCAGCAATGGTAAAGGCTGGCGGCCTTGGAAATACCATCGCAGACTTGCCGGTTGCCGGGTGTGCGCCTGAATGGATGAGTGAAAAGGCGCTTGCCATCGGTCAGTATTTTGTGGCTTCGGGAGTATATACTGTTTTTGGAGTCGGCTTTCCAATCGTGAAAGGAACAAAGTATCATGATTATCTTTTTAGTGGGATGGAAACCCAGGGTTTTGGGAAATGGGGAACATCATCGGATCCCCATGAGATAGCACATATGATGATCGCCCATATTGATAAAAAAAGAAAACAGCTGGGTATTGATAAGGCAAGGGAAAGGACCCTGGTTGATATGTCAGACAGAAGAGAGCTTGGAGATTTATGATGCATCCTTAAGAGCAGAGGAAGATTTTTTAATCGCTTTGCATATGGTTCCCAGCATCCCAAGAAAAGTAATCAGCCAGGCGGTCACGGCAACATAGACAAATCCTGAGGGAATGGCATCGAGTACCGGCACCTGGGTTACTTGGGCCAGGCGGTGGGTGCATACGGTGTACATCCCCAAAGGGAACACTGCTCCCCAGAATAAAGGACTGTAATGCAAGGGAAATCGCCGGATGCCATGACGCCACGCCCCTAAAATAAGGAGCATGGGAATCCACCAAGTGGCGGTGGCCCAGAAAAAGAATGTAAAGCCTTTCAAAAAAGGTGCCAAATCATTAAGAAGGGAGAATGCAGCGGTTTGACTGATCAGGCTGGCCCCTCCCAGGGTGGTGATCGCCACCGCCCCCATGTTGATCCAGTACGGCGGGGTCAGGTCCTGGGGAGAGAAGTAAAAAAACAGGTACCGGTAGAATATCAAAGCAATAATCCAGATGTAGAGCATTCCGCCGAACAGCCAGGTATTAAAGGCAATAAACAAAAGGATACCCTGCCATCCCGGATGATATGGGGCAATGGTGGTGCTGAGCACGGTAACCGCCTGGGTGGCAACCACCGCCAGCAGCCATCCGCCGTTGATCCCTTTGTCAATGGGCGGCTTTTCCTCCTTGGTGATCAATCCGGTGAACACCCCGTAAATCAGGCAGAGCCAGAGGGTAACGGTGATATACCACAGCGCTACGGCGATAGCCACAGCACCGGTCAGGATAAGTATCTGGCTGCCCAGCACTCCCGAGGCAGCCACGCTGGTAAAAAAACCCATGCCTTGGGTGTGATCCCTGAAGTCCCTTTGAAACCGTGGGGTAAAAAAAATGAGCCGCGCCAGATACATAACCCATAAAACAACATAGGCGGGAATATTGATGCCCAAAAGGAAAAGGGCAATCATGTCCAATCCACGGTAATGGGCTGCCAGGCTGACGATGCCAGTGGACATTACCAAGGCAAAATAAGCCGGGTTCAGGTCCCTAATGCTTCGGACCCAGATGTCGGGATGACGTTTCCCCCCCTCCGTTCCCATGATCATGCTTGCCTTTTCCGGCTTCGGAAGATGATAAAGGGCCGCAGCATGTAGAATATAGGGGCACTCCATATGTGGACCAGCCGGGTGAATGGGGAAAAGCCCAGCAATGCCCAAGCCGAAATCACATGAACCCTGAGGCTCAGTGGCGCCTCCAGCATCAGGGTACTGTCCGGGGTAAAGGTAACAATACCCCGGATCCAGGGAGCCACATTATACAGCACGTCAAACCGGCTGAACAATACATTGTATACTCCCGAGCCGATCACCACGGATAGGGCAGTCAGAAGCACCTTGTCCGTGGGGGTGGTCACCATCTTTATCCGGGGCTGTTTCAGCCGCCGCCGTCCCAGTAGCAACACGCCAGCAAAGGCTCCCAGCCCAACGGCCAGACCGTTCCAGTGGGCAATGAATATATGCATCCCTGCGGTGATGCCGAGCATATCATACAGGGGCTGGGGAACCAACAGCCCTCCGGCATGGCCAAAGAATGTGGCGATGATGCCGGCATGGAACAAAATTGATCCGTAAAAGAGATATTTTTTTTCAAGAAACTGACTGGAACGTGCATTCCAGCCGAAGCGATCCGTGAGATAGCGATAGATATGCCCAACAATGAATGTGGTCAGACATATGTACGGATAAGCCGTAAACATGAGGGTATGGGCAATGGTCATATGGATTCTCCTTTTTCAAATGAAGAAGATGTCACCCGGTGGTCCGGTTCCAGGTCGTTGTGTGCCAGGCCTGCCAGAGGGGTGAGCAGCTCGGCGTAGGCCGGAGCGCCCTCTTCCAGATTATTTATCAGAACCTTGGTGAACCTCAGGCAGTTGGTCAGGCATTGGACGTGATCCGGTTCCAGCTCTGGGCAGACGCAAAGAAATTCCAGAACCAGGGGCAGATAATCCGGAAGTTCGGCGCTGCTTTTTTCCCAACCGGCCTGATCATAGACCCGTTGTAATGCCACCAGGGCTGTGGCCCTTTTTTCATTGTCCCCAAAGGCGTGGTAGGTCAGGTTCAATGTTGTGGCAGGGTGAAGGTCAAAAGCCGCGGTATAGGTTTCCTGCAGACGCAACAGATCATGGGATTCAAGATATCCCACAAAGGCCGATGCCGCCTTTTGGAATCCAGTTTCGGGTATCTGAACGGCTGCAGCCTTGATTTGGTTAAGCTCGTCCATGAGCCGCCGGTCCGGATAATCAAGCAGCACCGAAAGGATCTGCCAGGTATTTGGCGATAAAGCGGTCAGCGGTGTGGTCTGTGCGGCAGTCATCACGCCCCCTCCAGTCCGCATCTACCCTGGCTGAAGAAGGTATTGGCCTCCGGGGCCGGAGCGGTGGGGACAACGAACCGCTCGGTCAGTGGGGCCAGGGCCAGCAGATGATAAATATTACGGGCATCTTGGGCACTGAGCCCAGCCGCATCCAATCCTTGAGTGTCTGTGCGCTGTTCTACCCTTTCCATACGCATAAAATGGCGCAGGGCTGCCAAGCGTTTCAGGGCCAAACGGACCGGCCCTTCATCTCCGGCCGTCAGCAGGTTGGCCAGATAGGCCATTGGTATGCGCATGCTGTCCACAGCGCTTGAAAGTTGTGCCGTATCCTCCACCCTGTGGCTGATGGGACTTAGGGGTGGGATATACCAGACCATGGGCAGGGTGCGGTATTCAGGGTGCAAGGGAAGAGCCAGGCGCCATTGCCGGATCAAACCGTACACCGGAGAGCGTTGGGCTGCGGCCAGAACATTGGGGGCAATGCCCTGGACCTGGGCAGCCCTGGCCGTTTCCGGGTCGTTGGGATCCATGAGAATATCCAGATGGGCCGGATAGACATCCTGATCCCTGGGCGCGTTGGCAGCCTGGGCAATGCGGTCCGCATCGTAGAGCAACACCCCCATATACCGAATCCGACCCACGCAGCTGTGGGCACACAGAGTGGGCTGACCGGCTTCAACCCGGGGATAGCAGAGAATACATTTTTCGGCTCGTCCGCGTTTCCAGTTGAAGTATACCTTCTTATAAGGACACCCCGACACGCAGTAGCGCCAGCCCCTGCAGCGCTCCTGATCTACTAGTACGATGCCGTCCTCATCCCGTTTGTAAAGGGCTCCAGAGGGGCAGGAGGCCACACACGCCGGATTGAGACAATGCTCGCACAGACGAGGCAGCCAGAACATGAAAAGATTTTCAAACTGCAGATAGGTTTCAAAATCCAAGCCCTTAAAATTGACATCACCGGCACCGGTTTCCGTCAACCCGGCCAAGTCGTCTTCCCAGTTGGGACCCCATTTAACGTCAATGGGCTCACCGGTAAGACGGGACCGGGAACGAACCCCCGGTTGATGGCCTTTTTCAGGGCTGTCGATCAGCCGGCCGTAATCATAATCCCAGGGTTCGTAATAGTCATCTATCACCGGCAGGTCCGGATTATGGAAGATATTGACCCCTTTATGAATCCGGCCACCGGCGGCTAGTTTCAGCCGCTTACCTTTTTTGGTCCACCCGCCCCGGTAAATCTGTTGGTTCTCCCATTTTCTCGGATATCCGATTCCGGGCTTGCTCTCAACATTGTTGAACCACATATATTCGGCACCCTTACGGTTGGTCCAGACATTCTTGCAGGGGATGCTGCAGGTGTGGCATCCGATGCACTTATCCAGGTTCAGCACCATGGCATATTGCACTTTAATCTTCATACCAGTCCACCTTTCCGGCTTTTCGCACGATAATGGTTTCATCCCGCTGGGCCCCCACAGGGCCGTAATAATTAAACCCGTAACTCAGATGGGCGTACCCGCCGATCATGTGGGTGGGTTTGACCAGAATCCGGGTCACGCTGTTATGGGTTCCGTCCCGCTTGCCAGAAATGGCGGCTTTGGGAGTATCGATCAGCCGTTCCTGGGCATGGTACATAAAGGCCTTGCCCGGGGGGATGCGGGGACTCACCACCGCCCGGCCCATGACCACTCCATTGGCATTGAAGCATTCCAGCCAGTCATTGTCCCTGACCTGGATGCTGGCGGCGTCGGTGTCGTTGATCCAGATGGCTTTTCCCCCACGGAAAAGGGTGAGCATGGTAAGCGTGTCGGCATAGGTGCTGTGAATGGACCATTTGGAATGGGGCGTCAGGTAGTTGAGTGTGATTTCACGTTCCGGGTCTCTGTCGACCCCTCCGGTATTTCCGGGAGTGATGGCCAGAGGGGGCCGGTATACAGGCAGCTGTTCTCCAAAATCACGCATCCAGGGATGGTCCTGGTAAAACTGGGCCCGTCCGGTGAGGGTCCGGAAGGGGACTTTTTCCTCGATGTTTATCACAAAGGGAGAATACCGCCGCTTTTGGGATTCGATACCGCTCCAGACAGGGGATGTGATGATCTTACGCGGCTGAACGGTCAAATCATCGAAACAGATCCTTTCATCCTCCCGCCCCCGGCTCAGATGGCACAGGCTCATACCCGTGCGTTTTTCCAGAATTTCCCAGGACTTGACCGCCGTGGCTCCGTTGGTTTCAGGAGCCAGCATCAGGATGGTCTCAGCCGCTTGTTTTGCCGTTTCCATGACCGGTTGGTCCCGGCCGACGCCCTCTTTAACGCTTCCCAGACGAGCTTTCAGATCCTGGGTTTCCTTGTCCGCTTTCCATAAAATGCCTTTGGATCCCACTCCTTGAGTTGCGGCCAGAGGGCCCAGAGCGGTCATTTTCTCAAAAGTACTGGCATAGTCCCGTGTGACCACTGTCAGGTTGGGCATGGTTTTTCCGGGCACTGGTTCGCATTCTCCCCTGTGCCAGTCCCGGACCTGGTCCTGGGCGATTTCTCCGGGGGTGTCATGCATCATGGGGGTGGCCACCAGATCTTTGACCGTGCCCAGATGATCAGTGGCCAGCTCAGAGAATTTTTTCGCAATGGTCTTGAATTGCTCCCAGTTGGTGCGGGATTCCCAGGGCGGGTCAATAGCAGGGTTGAACGGATGAATAAACGGATGCATGTCGGTTGTGCTCAGATCATGCATCTCATACCACCCGGCAGCCGGAAGAGCGATATCCGAATACATTGCGCTGGTGGACATACGCAGTTCCAAGGTCACCATAAGATCTAGTTTGCCTTCAGGGGCCGGCTCCCTCCACTTGACGGTTTCAGGACGCAGGTCGCTCTCACAGTTGAGCACGGCATGGTCCGTACCCAGCAGGTGTTTGAGAAAATATTCGTGGCCTTTGCTGCTGGCCCCCAGCAAATTGGCCCGCCAGAGAAAGAGCATACGGGGGAAATTGTCCGGATGATCCGGGTCTTCCACCGCAAAACGCAGTCCGCCTGCCTTTAATCTTTTTACGGCAAAGTCGGTAATTTCCTCGTCAGTGGATGCCCCGGCCGCCTGGGCCTCTTTGACCAATTCAAGGGGGTTGCAGTTGAACTGGGGATAGGACGGTAGCCAGCCCATACGCGCAGCAGCAACATTGTAATCGGCCATGTGGGGGGCACCCTGCTGCTTTGCCAATGGAGACAGAACCGTTTCGGGCCGGAGGGTGTCATAGCGCCACTGGTCCGTGGCAAAATAATAAAAGGAGGTGCCGTTCTGCTGGCGAGGCGGCCGCTGCCAATCCAGGCCGAAGGCCACCTGGGACCATGCCGCCTGGGGCCGAACCTTCTCCTGGCCAACGTAATGGGCCCATCCTCCGCCGTTCACGCCCTGACAACCGCACAGGGTGGTTAGGTTGATGATGGCCCGATAGATCATGTCGCTGTGGTACCAGTGATTGGTGCCGGCCCCTAGAAAAATCATCGATTTGCCCCGCGTTTTTTCAGCATTACCGGCAAATTCACGGGCCACTCGGATGACGTCGGCAGCGGGCACCCCGGTGATCTTTTCCTGCCATGCCGGAGTGAAGGGCTCAAGATCTCCGTAATCTGACGGCCCCCCACCAGCGTTGTCCTTGGGCTCTATCTTCTCATTTTTCCGGCCCAAGCCCAGATGGGCGGCCATCAGATCAAAAACCGTGGTCACTCGCAGATCCCCCTCCGGGGTGGACACAACCTTACAGGGAACCTGTCCCTCTTTGACCTGGGAACCGGTCTCAGTAAAGACGGGAAACGACAGGACGCACCAGCCGTCGTTGTTGTCTGCATAACTCAGCAGAGGATAAACCGGTTCATCCCCTGCCTCCATTTTAAGATTCCACCGCCCCTCCTCCTTCCACCGGAATCCGATGCTGCCGTTGGGTACGGCAAATGTCGAGGAGGCCGCATCATATACCACAGTTTTCCATTCGGCGTTGTTGATACCCAGCCCCAAATCTGAAGCACGCAGGAACCGTCCGGGGACATGGGTGTCCCCGCCGGATTCGATCACCACCGAAAAGGGCAGGTCTGTATAATGACTTGCGTACTCTTGGAAATAGGGCACCTGTCGGTCAATGTAGAATTCTTTGACGATGACATGGGTCATGGCCATGGCCAGGGCGGCGTCCGTCCCCGCTCGGGCCGGCAGCCACGTGTCGGCGAACTTGACATATTCGGCGTAATCTGGGGCCACGGCCGCCACCCGGGCTCCCCGGTAGCGCGCCTCGGTAAAAAAATGGGCGTCCGGCGTCCGAGTCATGGGCAGGTTGGTGCCCCAGACAATGAAATAGGTGGATTCATACCAGTCGGCGCTTTCAGGCACATCAGTCTGTTCGCCCCATATTTGGGGAGAGGCCGGGGGTAGATCGCAGTACCAGTCGTAAAAGCTTAGCATGGAGGCCCCGATCAATGACAGAAACCGGGCCCCAGCTGCATAACAGACCATGGACATCGCCGGAATCGGAGAAAATCCGAACACCCGATCCGGGCCGTATTTTTTAATGGTGTGAACCAGGGCGGCGGCGATGAGGGTGGCCGCCTCATCCCAGTCCACGCGCACAAGCCCGCCTTTGCCACGGGCCCGGTGGAACTGGCGCAGTTTTTCTTTGTCCTGAGCGATGCTCTCCCACGCTGCCACAGGGTCAGAGCTTTCTTCCAGGGCACTGCGCCACAGGTCCAGAAGGCAAGACCGAACCAAGGGATGTTTCAGCCGGACGGGGCTGTAGGTATACCAGGAGTAGGTGGCCCCCCGGGAACAGCCCCGGGGCTCATGATTAGGCACCCCTTCTCCGGCATCGGGATAGTCGGTGGCCTGGGTCTCCCATGCCAGGATGCCGTCTTTGACAAAAACATCCCAAGAGCAGGAACCGGTGCAATTGACCCCATGGGTGGAACGAACCTTTTTGTCATACTGGGAACGGCGTCGGTACAAGTCCTCCCACTCTCTTTGGCCGCAGCGGGTTTCCCCCCAGCCCTCTGCGGTCTTTTTTTCTCCGCTGCCCTGTTTTTTCCCCTTAGGACGGAAAAATCGAAGCGATGATAAAACCGATGATTGCGACATGTGACACCCTCCTGATGATTTGGAATTTTTTACATTTTTTTCCCGCCGTAGTATTTCATGAACTGGACTCTTTCGTAGAGAGCGGGGTCTTGGCTGTTTGATTGACTCATCATGCCTCTAAAATCTGAAATTTGCCTGAATCCCTTGTTATGCATCCAGATCTCAAGGCCGTTCAGCAGAGTTTTGATATGATCTGTACCTTTTTCATAGAGACTGGAAACGGTCTGAACCGCCTTGGCTCCGGCGAGAATCTGCTTGATCAGGGCCTCATGGTCGTGGATACCGGTGGATGCGGCCAGATCACAGTCAGTCCGCTCAGACATCATTGCGATCCACCTAAGAGAGAGGGCAATGTCCGAGGAGGTGCTGAACCTAAAAGACGGCTTGATGTCAAACCGGTGGATGTCGAAGTCGGGGCTGAAAAAGCGGTTGAACAATACCAACCCCTTGATGCCGGTTCGGGACAATTCTTGGATCATGGGGCCCAAATCAGTAAAATAGGGGCTGATTTTCAAACAGACCGGGATATTCACTGTTCCAAGCACTTTTTTGATGATTTTGAAATAAAATGACCGGGTCTGCTCTGCGGTTCTTTCAAAACTGGACGGCAAAAAAAACATGTTGAGTTCAATGGCGTCCGCTCCGGCTTCCTGGATTTGCTGGGCATAGGAAACCCATTCAACGGAATTGTGGCAGCAGTTTATACTTGCGATAACCGGTATGGAAACTTGTTCCTTGCTGTCTCTGATCAAACGGGTATAGCGGTTTAGATTTTCTTCCCGCAGTTTGTAGTCGTAAAATTCAATGGGGCTCATCCGGCCATCGTGCTCAAAGTATTTAGGCGGAATTTTTCCTCCTCTTGATTCCTTTTCAATAAAATCTTTAAATTCAAAGGAGATTTCTTCCTCAAAAATAGACTTTAATACAACAGCTCCGGCGCCGTTTTTCTCTATCTTCTGAATTTTTTCAACTGAACCTGTTAATCCTGAACTTCCGACAACAACAGGATTGTTTAATCTAATTCCAAGGTAATTGACAGATAGATCCACGCTGTTTTCCTTTATTAATTCGTTTATGGCCTATTTGGCGTTTTGTGCTTAAAGAGAAAGTGGGGCAGTGTTTCAGCCAATGCGTTTCTCATTGCTGATCCGCCTTTTTAATCGCAGTTTGAATTTTCGAAAACAGAAAATCAGGATCAAGGTGATATGCCTCTGCTATCTCAACAAGTGTATGAAATCTGTCTATGGGACACCCAATGCAAGCGAGCTTCAATTCAATGAAAACATCAATAATCTCAGGATGATTATCAAATAATTCCTTCACGGTTAAATCGGGGGGAATAATTACTCGTTTTCTGTTGCCCATCTTGTGAGCCCCTTGATCATGATTCTGAAAATTTCTCTCGGGTAATTGTGGTCTATACAATAGCAGGAGGGTGTTTAACTATTCATTGCGCCAGCGCAATGAGAAGATAATTCTAAGAAAAGAAAGGATGGAATCCGGCAGCAGTACTATTTATTACCGCTTTCAGAAAAAATCATTAACTTGTGTGGGTTAGAAATTGTAATTTTTCCCCGGTCAGATTTGATCCATCCCTTTCTTTCCCATTCACTTAGAATGCGACTCGCAGTAAATACTGTGGTTCCTGCATAGTCAGCAATATTTTGACGACTCAATGGAAGATCGATACAAATCCCTTCGGAAGTTTTGACTCCAGCGGCTTTTGATAATCTTAATATTGTATGAGCAAGCCGTTGTTCCACCTTTTCCGCGCATAATTCCAGATATCTGTTCTGAAGCTCCTCAAGACGTTCTAAAACTATCATTAATGAATTAACGGCAATATCAGGATTCTTTTTCATTATTGAAAGGATTGTTCTTTTATCCCATCCAATGACCTCTGTTTCCTCTATAGATTCTGCTGTAACCGGATATTCTCGATCTTTCAGCACGGACACAGCAGCTGTCAATCCTCCTGCATAGACGTATCTGATAATTACCTCACGCCCGTCCGGGTTAATTTTAGTTAATTTCAACTTTCCGTTCTTTACATAGTAGGTGTTTGTTGCATCATCTCCCTGGCGAAACAATACGGTATTTTGTGATAAATTCTTTATAGAACCACTGCGAAGAAGTTCATCATATTGCGGATGGGTTAGTTCCTTGAGAATATCTGATTCTTGTTCCCGGCTTTCTTCTATATCAGCCATCGGCCATTGTCTCCATGAAATATAGATTTAGCAGAACCATATCACACAATGTGTGAGTAAAAATGCAAATTTTTAGATTCTGTTAATCATTTATCAGTAATTGTGCAGCAGTAATTGTGCCAAACAAATACGTTATGCAACCATCTGAATATAATTTGGTTTATTGAAATCATTGTCAATGAATCTTAAAAAAGGCCGTAGCAAAATGCAACAATGGTGCAAGATGCACCGATCATGGTTTGCTTCAGATTATTACAATGGCCTCCTACTTCCACGGATAATTCACTTGCTCGTTACACTATCTTTCTGCCGGCCGTTCGGCAAACGGCGGTCAGATGCAAAATCAGCTTATTATGAATAATTTAAATCAGAGTTGAGTGCCAATACAATGTAAATGACGTTAATCATTCTATATCGCAGGTCTCTTTCAATACCGAAAATATAACCGGAAATGCCCGGGGACTTTCAGAACTGGCCGCCCAGCTGAATGAGATTTAAATGGAAGGATAAAAAAGGTAAATTGATAGCTATTCCCTCATGAAGGTTTTCTTATATACCCTGAGGGGTTTATAAGTGAAAAAACAGGTATAGGGCTATTCAGCCCCTTGAAGCCTAATGGCCCCAACGGATACACTGGCCATATACCAGCAATCAAATTTTTTGTATGTTCTCCAATGAGTATATCGCCTTTTTTTGCATAATCTGACAGTCTCGAGGCAATATTAGTAACGGATCCCGTGGCTGTATAGGTCATCCGGGTATCCAGATTTCCGGAAAACCGGGTCATACCCAACAGCGCAGTTCCAGAATTTATACCGATATTCACATGGATGGGGGGCATGCCAGAAAGAAGGGATTGATTGCAGAGCCTGTTTTGTTCCATAATTTCAAATGCAGCCTTAACCGAATTGACGGCATTGGTCCGGGGATCATGATTTTTAAAAAGAATCATAAATGCATCGCCGGCGGTTTCATTGATATCTCCGTGGGAACGATGGATCGGGTCTACAAAGCTGGACAGCATGGTCTCTACAATCGCATTCACCTCTATTTCCGTCCGGATATTTGCAAGGCCGGTGTAGCCTTCCAGATCCAGGAAGAGTACAGTGACTTCTTTGTGTTCTTTCTTTCGGGTCAGCAGGGCGGGATTCTTCTGAGCCATATAGCGCACGGATTCAGGGATGAAAGGGGAGATGCTTGATAGGGTTCTGCTAATGGCTATTTTTTCCTGGGTCACTTCCCAGTGCCGTTTGGCGCTCAAGATAATGGTGCCGAGGATTACCGCTACATCCCGTATCAAATAAAAATCCCTGCGGGAGAAACGGGTGAGGGGCTGGATTACCACACTGACAGCCGCCACGACCCTCCCGTCCGCAAGAACGGGCATGGCGCATTCCGAGCCAACAGTGACAAGCGTTTTATCCAGTCGTTTTACTGGCTCGCTTTCATTTACTACCACCGCTTTTTTACGACCGATGGCTTTTTGAACTGCCGGCCGATCGCGTTTACATGACTGGCAGTCCACCGGTCTTTCATACAGCGCGCATTGCAAAGGACGGGTGTATTTCTCTGCTTCCGGGTCAATGAGCAATATGCAGACTTCCATGGCATTGGGAATCAAAGAGCGCAGCTCGTCCCGGACCATTTCGATGATCTCGTTGACCTCAATAAGGGCTGCTGCTTTGCAAACCAGGTTCTGCTGAACCTGAAAGCGTTCCTGAAAATAGTAATCCATATGGCTCGAGTTTCCTTTTATGGAACTTCCACATCAACATTCCTACAGGCCTATTATTCTATTTTGGCCCTCACGTTAGTCCAATCTGTGTTCAGAGGGCAACCCGGTGGCAATTTCCGATATCAACACCATGGTACGGAGTTAGCGTGGTGTTGAAGAAACGTCTAAAAGTAGGACAGGAGAATCAAAAGTCCGCCATCCGTGAAATATGTCAGAAGGAATGAAATATGTATCCATTTCCTGTAATATTTTTTTATCATCTTCAACAACCATTTCTATCATTCCTTGAAGAACGATGCCGCATTGGTCAAACGGATGCGTATGGCCTGGATCTGTCATTTCAGAATCAATATTCATACACGCCATTGTTAAACCTTCACCAAATTCAGCCCGGCTCAGAATTCCAGGTTTATATTCATCCATATTCATTTCATTTATCTTTTCCCAAAAAGTCATCTTCACTCCTTATCTATAAAAACAAATGATTTTCAGATACCATGTAATATTTCTATGGGGTGCTGATAGTTTCTTATATAATTGAAACGAAAAATTCACTCTAAAATTAAAGTGTCTCTTTGACATATGACATTACGATGGTGATGTTGTCTTTTCCCCCTTTCGCCAGGGCCGAATCGATCAGCATCTTTATTATCTCATCCAGGTTTTTGCCGCTGCTCAGAATCTTTAATATTAATTGGTGACCAATCATTTTATACAGACCGTCTGTGGACAAGAGAAGCAGGTCTCCTTTTTTAACCTTAAGTCGGCCTGATTCCGGTTCGCAGCTCCCGTAGCCCAGGCATTGGTCCAAAATCTTTCGTGAGTAGTGGGTCTTTGCCTCTTCAGGTCTGAGCCTACCTTCATCCACAAGGGTGTTTGCCAGGGTCTGATCCCTGGAGATCTGGTGCAGATGCCCATTTCTCAAAAGATAAAATCGGCTGTCCCCCGCGTTGATCCAGAAAAGGCTGTCCTCCTTAAGAACAGCACAAACCAGGGTTGTTGCCATGTATTTCAGACGGGGATAGGTTTGCGCCCGCGAATTGATATAGACATCGAGATCCTTTACAAATGTCTCCAGAAATTCGATTTCATTGCCCTCAGGTAAGCCTTCTAAGGTCAAGAGTTCTCTTCTTGCCAATTCCGCAGCCACATCACTATAAACATCTCCCCCCAACCCGTCAGCCACCCCTATCAAAAGGGTTTTGTCTCGCATTGTTCTGACCATGTACCTATCTTCATTGGTCTGGTGTACAAGACCTGTGTGGGTGGCGGCGGCAATGTCTATATTCTTAATTTCCAGTGTAATCCGATCCTTCATATCCTGTCTTTTCCGTTTTCGAGCATCACCATGGCGTCTTCCATACTCCTGAATCTCTGGGTGGGATCAATCCGGCATGCCCTGACAATAAACCGGTCGAGATGGTCGGGCAGACCGGGGGCAGACTGACGGGGTTTCGGGATCTCTTCTTTACAGCGCATACGGGTGAAGAGGGCCGGATCATCTTCAGGATAGGGCCTTTTGCCTGTCACCATTTCATAAGCCGTAATTCCCAGAGCGTAAATTTCACTTTGAAGGCTTGCTCCCTCTCCCTTAATCAATTCCGGAGCAAGATAAGGGAATGCTCCGTCCAATAGTTCGTCATCCTCCTGGAGCCGACTGGCAAGGCCGAAATCCACCAGTTTTAAGTGATCGTTGTGATTCACCATCAGGTTCCCCGGATTGATATCTTTGTGAAGAACACCCTTTTTATAGGCATATTCAATGGCAAGGCAGGCCTGGAGGAGATAGACGGCCGTCTTTGCATGGGAAATTGATCCGTTTTTCCGGATTATTTCAAGTATTGACTCTCCCTTAAGATATTCCATAATGATAAACAGCGTCCGGTAACGCTCCTCCATACCATAGACCCGGATGATGTGATCATGAGCCAGCTGGTCCAGAATCTCAGCCTCCTTTTTGAATTTTACCAGGAAATCAGAGTCCATAACCCGGTGATGGCGCATCATTTTTATGGCCACCTGTTTTCCTGATTTTAAGTCCACGCCTTTATATACGATACTATAGCCGCCCCGACCGATAATTTCTGTTGCCTGATAATTACCGATGGTCCGGTAGGATGTCGGCCGCTTGGAATCAAATCGGTCCGCCACAATCTCTGTTAGAAATTCCCACAGATCCGGATCACTCTCCGGAATGCGTTCAAATTCGGATTTTTGGATAACCCAGGCTTCAGTCTCGGTTTCGGCTTCAACATGTGCCATGCTGGGCTCCCCGGTAAACAAGGCGCTCATGTTCACCAGATCCCCCTCGCAGCGATGGTCCACAGGGTGAAGATGATCGTATTGCTCAACCAAGACAATACACGCCCCGGTCCTGATGATATAGGCCTCATCCATTTCCCTGCCTTGGAAGACAAATCTTTTTCCCGGTGGAATAATGGTGCGGTTTAATCCTTTTAAAACAGATAGCCCGGTACTTGAGTCCTGGACAAACCTAAGAAATTTTGTTCGCAGGTTTCGTGTTCCTTCTTCTGCAATCACCATATGATAAAAGTCACAATCCATGCATTCCGTTCTCTTTTGGGCATAATCACCCTGCTGCCGATATCTACACATGGTGCCAAAAATCGTCCAGCAGAACCGACCGGCATTCCTTCCGGAATTTATACCGGAATAGCTTTTATCTGAAGCCGCAGGGCAAATGCCGTACCTTTCGCTTTTCAAGCCGTCTGGCTCCAGGCCACAACCGGTATATTCCCAGCAGTTCAATGGGCCCATCAGCATCTCACCTCTGCTATCAGTTTCTCCATTTTCTGAAGGCGTGAAAGATTCTCTTTTCTGATCCTTTGTGCATCATTATCCGCTTCTTCCAAGAAAAAATGGGATGTTAAGCCTTTTATATCCTTCTCGGAAAGTTCCTTTTCTGCCATTGGGAAAAACAGGTGGTCTTCCCTGTATATGTGACGTCTTAAAACGGAAATATAAGGGGACAGATTTCTCAACACAGTCGTAACAGCAATCTCGCTGCCAGCCATATATCCCTTCAGCGCGTTTTGTATTTTACCCATCAGCTTTCGGTTCAATTCATGCTGATGGCGAAGCGCCCCCACTTCAAGGTCGATGGTTCCCTCTTTTTTAGAGGCCAGAATGCTGAAAAGAAGAAACTCTTCTTTGTAATGGTGCAGTCTGTCGGCATATTGAGAAAAAAAAAGAACCGACTCTTCAAAAAAGACCGCAGGTGGTTGCTTGTTTTCTTCCAAGGCATTTTTGGCCTTTTCCAGACATACCAGGCCGGTTAGGATGTGATGGTGCTCCCGTGTCAGTGTCTTGAATATATCCATTGCATCCTGCCTCCTTAAAGTCTGGTTACAATTTTAAAACCAGAATTCCGGATATCTTCTTTGATCAGCCGCATTGTTAACCACTAAAGCGACGACCAGCATGATCGCCACCCCTGTTCCCACTGGGGCTAGCATGTACCAGAACCCCAAGGCATGTATTTTTTCACTCCCGATAACGGCAATAAGGGCCGTGGCCCCCCCGGGTGGATGCAGGGTCTGGGTGAGATGCATAAGGGCAATGGCCGTGGCAACTGAAAAGGCCGCTGCAAAACAGGGTGCGGCCTGGAAGATCTGCCAGCAGGCGACCCCGACAAACGCGGACAGCAGATGGCCACCGATTAGATTTCTTGGCTGGGCCAAAGGGCTTCTGATGGCACCGTAAATCAAAACGGCTGAGGCACCGAACGAGCCGATGATATATACAAAATCACTTCCTGTGAAAAGATTGTAGTTCATGAAGGCGACAGGGGTAATCCCCAAGAATGCCCCGACCCAGGACCAGACAACCTCACGGTGATTCACTCGAGGAGGGCGCTGCCCGCCACCAGTCATTTTTTTAAAAAATGATGTCATTTCAGTCTCCCTTTTATCAACACATGGCCTGAACAAGATCTGAGCGGGCAATGATCCCCACCAGCGAATTATTATCATCACACACCGGAACCCGGTTGATCGTATACCGGTCCAGAAGATTGGCCACGTCCAAGAGCTTTAGGCTCTTGTGGACAACCACTGGCGGTGAGGACATGATATCCCTCGCTTTCAGGGTCTTAAGGGGAAGTGCAAGGCACCGTGTATCATCCATGCATTGGATTAGAACCTGCATGAATGACGGGACTTTTTCTTCATTCATTTTAAATAAAAAATCCTTCTCCGATATGACACCGATCACAACGCCTTCTTTGTTTAGTACCGGAAGCCCTGATATGTCATGGTCTCTCATCTGGACGGCGGCCTCCATAAGAGAGGTGTCTTCAAGAACGGTAATAACCTTTCGGGTCATCACATGCTCGGCCAGGATAGCCGTTTTGATACGGGTGACGGCATGGTCAAAGGCAATCCGGTAGATTTCTATAAAATCAGTTGGTGTGATATCCAGATATCCGGGGATTTCTTTCATCGCCTCAAGGACATCTTCGTCCGTGATCGTCTGAAAGCATTCGTTGATATTACTGAAATTCATGTTTCATCCTTTCTCGTCGTCCTGCGTTATACTATCTGCAGCCCTGTATAACAGCTGAATCAGTTTGAGATATTTTATAAAATTTAGCCATAGCAGGTCTGCTGGCCTTTATCATGGAAGATAGCCATAAAGAATTATGAAATCATTGATTTAGATCAAGCATCGCAAAAAAAATGGGGAATTGACCTATATCAATTTAATTCTGGTTGATGTTCGCTATACAAGATAACCAGAGGGATAAAATAATGATTGAAAGCTTTCGGCCCGAGCGGGTTCACTATAGATCTGAGTTCAGATAAATCAGGAAAAGGAGACGCTTCGGCGTGACAAAAATTATCAAGAAAATTGCAATCGGAATAATGATAATTCTGCCGATTGGAGTCGCGGTTTCAGTGGTGGCCTATCTTATGACCCATAAGCCAGGCCCAGGTAAAAAACAAATAGAAGAATCCGTAAGAGCACTTAGAGTCATAAAAACTTCCTATATCGACTTGATTCCTCGGGCTGTGGGTTACGGGACGGCCAAACCCGAATCGATTTGGAAGGTTGTTGCAGAAGTAAGAGGAACCATTGCTTATATCCACCCGCGTTTAAAAGCAGGAGAATTGATTCCAGCTCAAACCGTTTTGATCCAGTTAGATCCAACAGAATACGAACTGGCAATTTCCAAGGCAATGTCAAATGTTGCCAAGACTAAGGCCGAGATAGAAGAACTTGCCATTGAAGAAGAGAACGGCAAAAAAATGATTGCGGTAGAAACGCAGTCGTTGATTCTTGCGAAAAATTCAATTGACCGTAAACGCAAGTTGCTAAAACATGATGCGGCTTCGAGAGATGATGTAGACCGGGAAGAAAGGGTTTTTCTTCAACAAAAACAAACTTTTCTAAAATTAGAAAACAGCCTTGCCCTAATTCCTTCAAAACGAGAATCGTTTCAAGCAATCCTCAAAGCATATCAATCTGATCTCAAACAGGCGAAAAGAGATCTCTCAAAAACGATTATCAAGGCACCCTATAATTGCAGGCCGGGTAATGTCAATCTCAAGACCGGACAGTTTATACAAACCGGTCAATTGCTCTTTAGTGCACATGGCACTGATGGTACTGAGATCAATGCTCATTTCAGAATAGAACATCTCCAAAACCTTCTGAATGAACAAATGCGAAGTCGTTTGCAGCCAGGGTTAAGCATGGGCGCATTCAGCCGGCTGTTTAAAGATGTAAGAGTCATTGTTGAACTTCAAAGCGGAGAATGGTCTGCTAATTGGATAGGTAGAATCGATAGATTCCGGGAAATGATGGACATCAAAACTCGAGAATTCGTGGTTGTGGTTGCTGTGGATCACCCATATAAACAAGCCATACCGGGAAAGCGCCCCCCCCTGATAGACGGCATGTTCTGCCGGGTGGAACTACAAGGCCCGGTCCAATCCGGAAGAGTGGTTGTCCCAAGATCTGCCATTTATGACCACACTCTTTTTGTTGTTGATCCTAATCACAGACTGCAGAAAAAACAGATCACTATAGATTTTCTGCAATCGGATTTTGCAGTTATTCGGTCCGGTCTATCAAGAGATGAAATAGTTGTTCTATCTGATCCTTCCCCGGCAATGATCGGTATGAAGACCGCACCAGTGATTGATCACACTATTTACCAGCAGATGATTGCCTTAACCAAGGGGAAAGAGGATATATAATGATCCGTTTTTTTACCGGGCACCCTACCGCGGCCAACTTGTTGATGATCGCATTCCTGGTATGCGGTGCAATATCCTTACCGAACATCTTGAGAGAAACCCAACCGGATTTTGCTTCGACTGAGGTTGAAATTCAGATTCAATATCCCGGGGCCACGGCTCAAGAGGTAGAAGAGGTTGTTTGTCTGAGGGTGGAAGACGCCCTTGACGGTATCAGCTTTTTAAAAGAGATTCGGGCGGATGCACGGGAAGGCGTTGCATCTGTTATTGTGGAAATGGATAATCAAGGTGACCTCCAAACTTTTTTACGTGACATTGAAACCAAAATTGAGGCCATTGATGATTTTCCAAAAGAAGTCGAACGTCCCACCATTTATGAACTAGGAAGAACAGATTCTGTATTATCTATCCTCATATCCGGCCCTTTAACTGTTTCTGACCTGAAAGCCTATTGTGAAGATCTTAAAGACAGGATGCAGGAAACTGGAATCTCTTTAATCCGAATTATTGGATTTTCCGATCACCAGTTGCGGGTCTCCCTTTCCGATTCTGCTTTGCGACGTTTCGGCATCAGCGCATCTTATGTTGCAGAACGAATATCCGCTCAAAATAAAGACTTGCCGTTAGGAACTATTGAAGCCCATGAAAAAGAAATACTGCTTCGGTTCGTCGATCAAAAGAGGTCTATATCAGCCCTGGAGGATCTTAGTGTAATAGCTGGTTCAGAGGGTGGACGGATTCGATTGAAAGATATCGCTAAAATACAAGACCTGTTTGAACGTGAAGAAGAAAAATTTGTGAAGGGAAAGCAGCGAAGTGCTTTGCTAAAAATCAGGACTCTTGATTTAGGAAATGAATAATTTTACTTTCTTGGGTGAAAATCGGACATAATAACAGGGGATTGTATTTTCCTACCCCAAAAAATAATAGTTGTTGAAATGGGAATTAAAAATTGGCACCTTGTAGTCAGAGAGTAAAATGAGATTTGATATCGAGGTGAGTAATATGCCCCAATTAATGCTACCATTCATTTCTGCAGGTGTAACGAACATAAACTCCTTGGTAACGGTTTGGGAATTAGAAGGCAGCTGGATTTATTTTTTTGGCGTCTATCCGATTTATTCACACAGTCCTGATGACCAGCGAATGTTTCGCTTGACTATCGCCAATCTTATCGAGTCCGGTGCATGTAGGCAGATAGAGATAATTTCTGCATTCGGCATATCCAAAAGCGGTGTCATAAGGGCTCAGAAAAAATTAAGAACACATGGACCTGATGCCTTTTTTATTGAACGGAGAGGTTGCCGCACGGGTGGGACTATTTTGACACCGAAGATTCTTGATCGGGCCCAGCGCTTGCTTGATGATGGTTTGTCGAAAAAAGATGTCGCTGAAGAACTCCATGTTAAGTATGACACCCTTCGTAAAGCCGTTTATGATGGACGATTAAAAGATGTATCCCCCACAGAGACCAGCGACACCAAATCGGCACGGACCGTCATTGATGAACAGGCCGCAGAGGGAATGGGTACAGCCTGCACTCGTGTGCCAGAGCGAGTCTTTGCCGCATTCGGTGTTT
Source organism: uncultured Desulfobacter sp. (assembly GCA_963677255.2). GTDB lineage: Bacteria > Desulfobacterota > Desulfobacteria > Desulfobacterales > Desulfobacteraceae > Desulfobacter. The sequence continues at coordinate 716,650 of CAXXER010000001.1, forward strand.
GCGGTGGTGCTCCGGTAAGATTTGAAACTTGCCTTGATGTGCCCAAAGGAGGAGTCCTGTCTGCCTTACCGGCATTGTTAACAAATGGTCTATTGGAAGGCGCAGAACAATTTTTAGGATCCCTGAAAGGGTATTACACTTTGTTTCATATCCTTTTGCTTCTGGCGTTTATGGCATTGTGTCGAATTAAAACAATGGAACAAATACGAGGACACGCCCCAGGTGAATTTGGAAAACTGGTTCCTCGCTGTTTCGCGTGGGTAGTCAGGGGTTGATGCCCCCCGGCCTTACGGGATACAATGCCCTCATTATGAGAGATACAGACCTATTTCAAATGGCCCTTGGTATGACCGATCCCTGGATAGTGGAGTCGGCTGAATTTGATCCCCAAAAAAAGAGGCTGGACATTCGGATTAATTTCAAACGCGGTGGTACTTTTAACTGTCCGGCCTGTGGGATTAGCGGTTGTAAAGCCCACGATACTGTTAAAAAAACATGGCGGCACCTAAATTTCTTCCAGCATGAGACTTACATTCATGCCAGAGTACCTCGAGCCGGTTGTTCTGATTGCGGGCCCCGTATTGTCGATGTCCCTTGGGCGAGACTCGGCAGCGGATTTACTTTGCTGTTTGAGGCGATGGTAATGGCATTGGCCAAGCAGATGCCGGTTAATGCCTTGGCGGCTTTTGTTGGCGAGAACGACACTCGGCTGTGGAGAATCTTGCACCACTATGTCCACGAAGGACGAAAAAGAGCCGACCACAGTCAAGTTAAGCGTGTTGGGCTTGATGAAACCTCCAGAAAGCGCGGTCACAACTATGTTACCCTGTTTGTAGACATGGATGATCCCCGAGTACTGATGACTACTGAAGGCAAAGACGCAGGGACTGTCAAGGAATTCAAAACAGATTTGATCAAACATGGAGGAGACCCGGATTCGATTACAGAGGTCTGCTGTGACATGTCCCCAAGCTTTATCAGTGGCGTTGAGAAACATTTTCCGGAGGCCCACCTGACCTTCGACAAATTCCATATCATGAAAGTCATCAATGATGCAGTCGACGAAGTAAGAAGACAAGAACAAAAGTACCGCCCGGAACTCAAACGGACCCGATACATGTGGTTAAAAAATCCTGAAAATCTAAACTGTTCACAGAAAGAAAATCTGGAGAACTTGAAGTTGCCAAAACTGAATTTAAAAACAAGCCGTGCATACCATATCCGATTGAATTTTCAGGAACTCTTTGAACAATCCGCAGAGCAAGCTGAACCGTTTTTGAAGAAATGGTACTTTTGGGCAACTCATAGCCGATTGGAGCCAATGAAACAGGCTGCCTATACGATCAAACGCCATTGGGACGGCATTTTGCGCTGGTTTGAAACCAAAATCAGTAACGGCCTTTTAGAGGGGATTAACAGTCTAATTCAAGCGGCCAAGGCACGGGCCAGAGGATACAGAACCGTTCGGAACCTTAGCACCATGATTTACCTGATTGCCGGGAAGCTGAGCTTTGATTTACCTTCATGAATTATTCGGCGAGGGGTCGGGGGCATCACCCCTGATTACCCACACGAAACAGCGAGGAACCGGAAAACTTTTAGGCCTTGACCGGATACCTGAAGTACGCTGCCTAAGGAAGAAAATCGAAGCATTAAGTACCGGTGATACTGCAGAGCAATGGGCATCCCACTTAAGTCGATACTGGATGGATGCGGACTCAAATGCAGCAGGAACCCTATATATTGACGGCCATGTCAGAGTATATCATGGGGGACTGACTAAACCACCCAGAAGATATGTCTCCCGTGAAAGATTATGTTTAAGAGGTACCACCGACTATTGGGTGAATGACGCCATAGGCCGTCCGTTTTTTGTAATAGAAAAGGCCATAGACCCGGGTATGCTGAAAACCCTTGAAACAGATATTGTGCCAAGACTACTCAAGGACGTACCGGACCAGCCAGCCGATGACGAGTTGATCTCTTTCCCGGAAAGATGTCGCTTTATTTTGGTTTTTGACCGGGAAGGTTACAGTCCAGGTTTTTTTCGTAAAATGTGGCAGGAACACCGCATCAGCTGTATGACCTACCATAAGCATCCTGACGGTAACTGGCCAGAGACGTGGTTCCACGAGTATGATGTCATCATGCCTAATAGCGAATGTGTAACCATAAAATTGGCAGAAATGGGAAGCAAAGTCGGCACAGGGAAAAATGCTATGTGGATGCGTGAAATCCGTAAACTTACGCCATCAGGTCACCAGACAAGTCTCATAAGCACAGCTTTTGAACTCGAAATGACCCAACTTGGCTCCCGTATGTTTAGCCGATGGTGTCAGGAAAACTTTTTCCGATATATGATGGAACACTTTGCCATTGACCTTCTTCAGGAATATGGCACAGAAGAATTTCCTGACACCGAAAAAGTCATTAACCCAGCATGGAGAATATTGGAAAGGAGCCGTAATTCCACCCAAAACAAGCTTAGATATCGTCAGGCTCGATTTGCCGAAATGATTATACACCCTCAAGCCAAAGACAATGCCGGAAAACATGAAAAATGGTTAAACAAAAAAGCCAATCTCCTTGAAGAAGTCGAGCAATATGAATCTGAGTTGTCTAAGATAAAAGCCCAAATAAAAAAGACGCCAAAGCATATCACCTGGGAAGAATTGGAAATGCAAGACAAGTTTTTTCACCTGCTTCCTGGCCGGAAACGTCTTATGGATACCGTTAAAATGATTGCATATCGTGCTGAGACTTCAATGGCCGGTATTTTGAAGAATTCAACAGTTGACATGGCCGCTGCCCGCCGGCTGTTACAGAATCTGTATGCGACAGAAGCAGACATCCTGCCAGATTCTAAGAATAAAATACTTACCGTACGAGTTCATAATGCTTCAAGACCAGCTGCAAACTCAGCTCTCAAGCAGCTTTTTAAGGAGCTGAATTCGGCCAAGGTTTATTACCCTGGCACTGAGATGCAAATGAAATATGTACTTGCGGCCTCAAGTGAAGAGTAGAACTAATATGAGGGGTGAGGTGTCACGCACTCTTCCCAGAGGTAAAGAGTCCTGAAAATAGAAAAATCAAAAAACGAGGATGCCATCCGGGTGGCGGATAAGGTCAACACCTTTATAAAAGATGAACAGAAACGACATCCTCAGATGGAATTAACCATCACCCAGGATGAAACCGTTGCCCTTAAAAATCGGCTCCATATGCTGATCGCCAACGGACTTCATGGGTTGCTGCTGGTTTTTGTTACCACCTTTCTTTTTTTTAATATTCGGATCTCATTCTGGATTGCCATGGGGCTGCCTGTTTCTTTTATGGGAGCGTTTATCCTTATCCCACATCTGGAACTCAGTATAAATATGTTCACCATGGTCGGCCTTTTAATGGCACTTGGATTGCTGATGGATGATGCGATTATCATTGCGGAAAATATAATGACCCATCGACAACGTGGGAAATCTGCCCTGAAAGCGGCTGTTGAGGGGACAAAAGAAGTAGGGGCAGGTGTCATTTCTTCTTTCCTTACGACACTTTTCATTCTGGGGCCGCTGGCATTTATCGAGGGGCAAATCGGCAGGGTATTAAAGGTCGTTCCCATGATACTTATTTTGGTAATGGCGGTAAGCCTTATCGAAGCGTTTTTTATTTTTCCGGCCCACATCCACCATGCCATGCATGGATTTAGCATGAACAAGACAAACCGCTTCAGAAATAAATTCGATCAATTGTTCAATTGGACAAAGGAAGTCCTGTTGGACGGGATTGTAAAAAAGCTTCTAAAACAACGGTATTTCTTCGTGTCCTCCATTATTGGTGTATTCATTCTCTCTATAGGCTTAGTTGCATCAGGAAAAATAAAATTTCAAGGCTTTCCGGAACTGGAGGGGGATGTTGTTCTGGCACGGCTGCTGCTGCCGCATGGCACTCCGATTAAAAGAACGGAGAATGTTGTTGAGCAACTTTTAAATGCCCTTGAACGGACGAATCAACATTATAAAACCAGACAGACCGGGAGCATGGATCTGGTCACCAATTCATATGTTCAGTACAATTCAAATACAGAGGCCTTTGAGAATGGGCCCCATGTCGCAACAATCACAGTGGATTTGCTGACAGCGGATAAACGATTAGGAACCATAGATGAATATCTGGCCTTCTGGCGCAAAGAGATCGGTAATTTGCCGGATGTACTCAGCCTGACTCTAAGTGAGCCCGGATTCGGACCCGGCGGCCGCCCTATCGAAATACGTCTCAGGGGTAAAAAATTAAATGAGATGAAAACAGCAGTAACCGATCTTAAAGCGTGGTTTGCTCAATATGAAGGCGTCTTGAATCTATCCGAAGATATTAGAACCGGAAGACCTGAATTTCGTATGCAGATGCGTGACAATGCCTATGGTATAGGATTGGATGCAGCAGGAATCGTCAGCCAGTTAAGGGCGGCATTTCAAGGTGTTGAGGCGGATCAGATTCAAATTGGACCGGAACCATATGAAATAGAGGTCCGCCTTTCAGGGTTGAATCGGAATGACCTCAACGACCTTAATAATTTCAACCTTATGCTTCCTGACGGGGCCACAGTTCCGTTAACTTCAGTTGTCAGATGGGACACAAAAACCGGTTGGACACGAATCGCACGCTTTAACGGGATGAGGACTGTCACCCTACGTGGAAATGTGGATACCAGGGTAATCAACACCAATGAACTCATTCAGCTTTTTCGCAAATCCTACCTTAAGGAGTTTGAGAAGGCATATCCTGATTTAAAACTGGAGATTGTCGGCTCTTTAAAAGAAATCAATACCACCCGAAAATCAATGTTGAAATCTCTCATTATTGGTCTTGTCGGTATTTTTTTCCTGCTGAGTTTTCAGTTCAAAACATATACGGAGCCAGTCATCGTGATGCTGGCTATCCCTTTTTCGCTGATCGGTGTTATCTGGGGGCATGGCTTGATGGGGGTACCAATTAGTATGCCAAGTTTACTGGGTTTTATTGCATTGGGAGGTGTTGTGGTGAATGACTCTATTTTACTGGTTATCTTCCTGAAAAATGCTCGGAAAAGAGGATTATCGGTATATCAAGCGGCAGTTCAGGCAAGTAAAGACAGATTCAGGGCCGTACTTTTGACGTCCACAACCACGATTGCAGGCCTTCTTCCATTGTTGCTTGAAAAAAGCCTTCAAGCGCAGATATTGACCCCCCTTATCATCAGCACAGCGTTTGGATTGATGGCAAGTACAGTGCTTGTGCTCTTGGCCATACCATGCATGTATCTAATTTTAGATGATTTCGGGATCATAGAAGGTTTTAAGTGTGAACCAAAAGCGACTCAGGATAAGGAAATTTCAGGAAAAAAAATTTATGAAAATGTATAAATCTTCAATGCGACGCTCTACTCAGTTACTGTTTTTCGCCATTGTAATTTTTATCGGCTTTAAATTTTATCTATTTGTCTCTTATCTCGAAAAAGGCATCCTTCCCGGATTTGACCGCCCGCCCGGTGTGGAAGCCTTTCTACCGATCTCTGCCCTTGTCAGTTTAAAGCACTGGATATATACGGGAACAATAAACGCGATTCATCCGTCGGCCCTGGTGCTGTTTCTCATCATCTGCAGTACAGCGCTTATTGCCAAAAAGGGATTCTGCAGCTGGGTATGTCCCATCGGTTTCTTGTCTGATGGCGCCGCGAAAGTGAACAAAATACTGTTCAAACGTCCGTTGAGGCTGCCTAAGGCTATTGACGCCTTTCTGCGGGCATCTAAATATCTGATTGCCGGTTTTTTTATCTATCAAATTTTCTACAAAATGCCGGCGGGCAGCATTGAGCAGTTTATCCAAAGTTCGTACAATCAGTTTGCGGACATCAAAATGCTCAAATTTTTCACGGATATGTCAAAAACAGCCTTTATTGTTATCCTGGTACTGATCGGTCTGTCGATTCTCATCCGACATTTCTGGTGCCGGTATCTATGCCCATACGGGGCTTTACTGGGTGTCATAGGCTTTCTGAGTCTGGGGAAAATTCATCGGGAACCCTCCACCTGTACTGGTTGCGGAAAATGTGAAACGGCCTGTCCCGGTAGTATTGCCATCAGACAGAAGAGACAGATCAATTCCCCTGAATGCTCGTCCTGTCTGACTTGTATTCAAAGCTGCCCTGAAAAAAGCGTTCTGAAATTCAAACTGTTATGCAGCAGGCAGCCATTGAGCGCCTTTGCCATGGCAGTCTTCTTTGTTCTTATTTTTACCTCAGGTATTACCATTGCCAGAGTATCCGGGCATTGGCAGAACGATATTTCACCGGAAGCATATCTACGATACACTGCTCCCACAGCCTCTCCGTCAATAGACCAGATCCGTCCGGAAAAAATGCAGAGAATGATCCTCATGATGAGGCAGCTCAGGGAACAGCAAATGCTGATGGAGAACTCTCAATCGACAGAGGAGAAAAAAAATGACGATTCCAGGTAACCTTTTGACAACGGCCATGGCGGTCATGCCCCATACCGATATTGACCGGGCTCTGGAAACCGCATTAACCCTCGATGTTCCATTCTGGCCCCAGTTACCGAATTTCTCATACTATGAAGACATGTATGTCCAGGCGGCAGAGCATTTCCCAGGGATTGTCTTAGATGTGGATAATAAAAGGCTTGGATTTTCCATGGACAAATTTATTTCAGAGTTTGAAGGAACCATGACCCACTTTGATGATCCTGAGTATTTTGATGTCAGCACCACATATTCTGCTGTATACCATCGCTTCTTAAACTTTGATTTATCAGAGAGACCTGCTATCCGTGGGCAGTTAGAAGGGCCCGTCAGCTTCGGTTTCAACGTACTGGATCAGGATGATCGTCCCATTTTGTTTGATGATAACATTCGTCCTTTTTTATTCGAATTTATGGCCAAACGAATCAATGTACAGCTGGGCAAACTTAAACAAAAAAATCCCAATGCATTCATGTTTATCGATGAACCGGGGATGCAGTTTATTTTCTCCGCCTTGTCCGGCTACAGTGACCAGAAGGCGAGAGCCGATCTTGATGAATTCCTCTCGATGATTGAAAGCCCCAAAGGCATTCACCTCTGCGGGAACCCGGATTGGGATTTTCTTTTAGGGTTGGATATAGATATACTGTCTTTGGATATTCATACAAATGCCGAAATTTTTGGTCTATCAATCCATTCAATAAAGGCGTTTCTCGACAAGGGAGGCATTCTGGTCTGGGGAATTGTACCCACAGGGTTTGAAACCTTTGCAAAAGAAAATATTGATTTGTTGACGTTCAGGCTGGAAACCATTTGGAAGGCTCTGGATAAAAAGGGCATTTCCATGGATAAAATCCTGGCCCAGGGACTTATCTCTCCCGCCACCTGCTGTCTGGTCAATCAGGATGGGACAGAAACTGTTGAAAACGCATTTAAGCTGACACAGTCCCTTTCTGAAGCATTGCGTGAAAAATACAAGATCTATTAAAAAAGGAGAAATTCAATGAAAGTTTTGAAACTAACTGAAACAAACGAATTCACCCCTGGGGAAATGAAGCGATTTTTCTTGGTACAAACGTCAGAATTCTTTAAGATCATTAATTTCAATCTTGATGCCGGGGTCACATTTCCAGTGCATTCCCACGATCTGGACGGCGAATTATCCATTCAGGTCCTTGAGGGAAATGGATGGTTTTTAGGAGAAAATGACGCAAAAATTCCGGCGAATGAAGGTGATATTCTCATTTCAGAAATCCGGGAACCCCATGGTGTGATGGCAGCAACCAGGATGCGAATTATTGTAACCATTGCGCCGCCTATTTGATGAACCATCGAGAATAATTTTGATTTGGGAAACGCCAATGGACCGTCAGAAGATAGAGATTGATGAATATATGGAACCTGTTCGTCTGAAAAATATTGAGGAACTCATAGATCCTTTGGGATTGGTGAAGACAAAAGGCGGTTATAAATTTAACTTCTTTGACAGAACCATAGGATTTGACGGTAAAAATTTTGTTGATCTCTCAGGAGAAAGCCTATCTCTTTCAGTGAAAAAAATTCTATGCAGGTATTTCCTACATTCTCCGCAAATGGTGGTAAAAAAATCGATCGCGCTGGTGACATTTCGAGAATTAGCGGGTGCCGGGCCACTGTTTTCAAGATTCTCAGAAAATACCGCAAAAACAATTGAGCAGACTTTTTCCGACAGGCTCCCGGCCCTTGAAGAAAGGAGCAGGCAACTTTTCGGCATGGTCGTGGACGATGCCTCCTATGACCTGAGTGTTCGGTTCAAAGCGCTGCCAAAGGTTCCTGTCATTTTTCAATTTAATGACAGAGAGGACTCATTGCCTGCAAGTTCAACATTGATGTTCCATGCCAGTTCTGAAAATTACCTGGATCTAAAATCATTGGCAGCAATCGGCACATACTTAACCGGATCGCTGATACGCCAGGGGAGTAAAAGTTCATGACAACAAGTCCCGAGATTGAAACGCTGACACGCCAGATAGAACGCCTTGAACTATCAAAAGTCATGGCAAATAACAAATCCACCCGATTTCAAAAAATCCTGGATGCGTTTCCATTCGGTATCTACATCGTTAATAAGAATTTTGAGATTGAATACACCAATGCCCTTTTGCAAAAGGAGTTTGGTGCCCCCGATGGAAAAAAATGCCATCAGTATTTTCATGGTCTCCTAACTCCGTGTCCCTGGTGTAAAAATGAGAAGGTGTTTAACGGAGAAACGGTCATCTGGAATTGGTATTCTGAAAAGACAAGGCGCGACTATGAATTGTTTGATCTGCCCCTCAAAAACGACGATGGCAGCCTATCAAAAATCGAAATTTTCAACGATATTACAGAACGTTTAAGGCTTGCATCTGAGCTTGAACGATTTAAGCTTGCCGTCGAGCAGTCTGCCGACGGTATTATGATGACCGATCTGAAAGGGATGATCACCTACACCAACTCTGCGTCAGAAAGAATATACGGATATGATTCAGGCGAGCTGACCGGTCGGAATCTCGCGCGCCTGTGTGTTGAGGGGCAGATTTTTGATGAGTTGATCATCTCCCAAATAAAGGCTTCAGGGAAATGGCAGGGAGAGCTCTTGCAGAAACAAAAAGATCCGTCCCGTTTCACGGCCTATCTCTCCTGCACAATTGTCAAAGAAAATGATAAACCGATTGCCCTGCTGATTATTATTCGTGATATATCAGGGTTAAAGCTGCTCGAACAAAAGCAATTACGGGCAAAAAACCTCCTGGAAAAAGTGTATGAAAGCCTTGACCAGGCTGTTTTCGTAGTGGATCCCCAAGACCGCAAAATTTTATCCTGCAATTCGGCATCAGAAAAAATATTCGGATATGCCAGAGATGAGATGATCGGGAGAAACACAGAATTCCTCCACGTTAACAAACAGGCCTACCGCCAATACGGCAAAAAGGTCACCCGGGCAGTGACATCGGGAACAGAATTTCATATCGAATTCAGTTTAAAAAACAAACAGGGAAAAATATTTCCGACTGAACATATTGTAAAGTCCGTGGGCAAGGTTTCAGGGCTACCGCCGATCCATGTGACAGTCATCAAAGATCTGACCTTCCGTAAACTGGCTGAAGAAAAGCTCGCATATCAACAAGAGGAGCTCAAAAACCGGGCCAGGCGTCTTGAAGAGCTTAACGCTGCGTTAAAGGTCCTGTTGGATCAGCGTGAAAAAGAGAAAAAAGACTTAGAAATCGGTCTCGCAGAAAGACTGAACGGATTAATTCTTCCCACCATCAATAAACTGCGCAAAAACACCTCAACAGATATTCAAGCCGATCTTCTCAATATTCTGGAAGCCAATATCAGGGAAATAGCCAAACCGGTTCGCCAGAACATACCCGATGAAATCATGATATTGAGCCCTACGGAAAATACCATCGCAGACCTGATAAAGTTGGGCTACCGGACCAAAGAGATTGCAGCTAAGATGGGTATCTCGGCTCGAACAGTTGAATTCCACAGGGATAATATCCGTAAAAAGCTGGACATCAAAGGCCGGAAAGTCAATTTAAAAACCTATCTTTCACGCCTCTCTTAAATACGGGGTAAAACCCAGTATTGCCCCCGTATTATTCAGGCATTGATTTGTGTCTGTTAATATATTGAAATAGGAAAACTTGAATCCGTGGGGCCGGTAATCCAACTTATCGTTTCATCATTTTTTTCCCACGCCGACTCAAATTTTTATCTGCCAGCAACCATAAGCCCAAGGAGGAAAAACATGTTTTGTTTTCAATGTCAGGAAACGGCAAGAGGAACCGGCTGTACTGTCCGTGGCGTCTGCGGGAAGGAAGAACAGACTGCTAATCTTCAGGACCTTATCATTTTTCACTGCAAAGGCATTGCCGTTCTGGCCAAAGCCGGGAAAAGCCAGGGGATAGATAAAGTAGAAGACGCCGGCAGACTCATCACTCATGCCCTGTTTACAACCATCACCAATGCCAACTTTGATGATACGGCCCTCATTGACTGTATCAAACAGCTTCAAAACTTCAAAGCCGGTCTGAAATCTGATATCGGGGCTAAATTACCGGCTGATCTTCATGATGCCGCTACTTATAGCAGTGATGATGAGTCCCAGTATCAGGATAAGGCCAAGACCGTTGGTATTCTTGCCACAGAAAATGAAGATGTCAGATCCCTTAGGGAAACCGTGGTTTTCGGCTGTAAAGGGATCAGCGCCTATGCCCACCATGCGGCAATGCTGGGATTTGAAAAAAAAGAAGTGTATGATCAACTCATTGAAAGCATGGCCTCGGTGACAGAAGACCTCTCTGTGGATGAGATGGTGGCCATGGTGTTAAAAACCGGGGAGAATGCTGTTGCCACAATGGCGGTCCTGGACGAAGCCAACACCACCACTTACGGTCATCCTGAAATTTCTGAAGTCAATATCGGTGTCGGGACAAACCCCGGCATTCTCGTCAGCGGTCATGACCTGAGGGATCTGCAAGAACTGCTGATCCAGACCGAGGACCAGGGAGTCGATATTTATACCCACAGCGAAATGCTGCCAGCAAATTACTATCCCAAGCTCAAACAATTCAGTCACCTGAAAGGAAACTATGGCAGCTCCTGGTGGCACCAGAACAAAGATTTCGAAACCTTTAACGGCGCCATCCTGATGACGACCAACTGTGTTATTCCCATCAAACAAAACAACTCCTACGCAGATCGGCTGTTCACCACAGGCGCCGTGGGGTATCCAGGTGCCGTTCATATCCCGGACAGACAAGACAATGCTGCCAAAGATTTTTCAGCCGTGATTGCCAAAGCAAAACAATGCCAGTCCCCCGAAGAGATTGAAACCGGGACCATCGTCGGTGGTTTCGGACACAACCAGGTGCTGGCACTGGCCGACAAAGTAATCGAAGCGATCAAATCCGGGGCCATCAAGCGCTTCATCGTCATGGCGGGATGCGACGGAAGGATGAAAAGCCGATCATACTTTACAGAAGTTGCAGAGAATTTGCCCAAGGACACCGTGATACTTACGGCCGGATGTGCCAAATACAGATACAATAAACTTGACCTGGGAGACATCGGTGGGATCCCCAGGGTTCTGGATGCCGGACAGTGCAACGATTGTTACTCTCTGGCCGTTATCGCAATGAAGCTTCGGGATGCCTTTGGCCTTGAGCATATCAACGAGCTACCCCTCTCTTTTGATATCGGATGGTATGAACAGAAAGCGGCTGCTGTGCTGTTAGCACTGTTGTCCCTCGGGGTTAAAGGAATCAGGCTCGGTCCCACGTTACCGGCTTTTATCTCCCCCACTGTTCTGAATGTGCTGATCGATAAATTTGACATAAAAGGCATCACAACTCCCGAAGAAGATATCGCGGCGATGATGGCTGGGAATTAAACAAGAGAGGATAAAAATGGATAAATATGAATGTGTACCCTGCGGTTATGTCTATGATCCTGAAGAAGGTGATCCGGAGGGGGGAATAGATTCCGGCACCTCTTTTGAAGACCTTCCGGATGACTGGGTCTGTCCAATCTGTGGTGTGGGCAAGGATGAGTTTGAGAAAGTTGTATAATTTTTTTGGGGCAAGCTCGCTCCGGATACAAATACTCTGAGAAGAGTCATATATGCTACAGCCCGGTCATAATAGGCCGGGCTGTTTTACAGGAGGTGGCATGGGACTAAGCTATAAGATGCGCTTGTTAATACTGGTACTGGGCATCGGTATTGCGGCTGCCGGAGGGCTTTTTATAAAAAGCCTTCTTAAACCTGAATCCTTCGGGGTTTACGGGCCCTATCGGGCCGATGCCATCCAAGAGGAGGCAGCCATTCCCATTCGGCATGCGACCAATGCCTCCTGCTATTCTTGTCATCCCTACGAGGCAAAAATTCATAAAGCCGGCCTTCACAAAACCATCTCCTGCGAATTCTGCCACGGTCCCTGGGCAGACCATGTGTCTGGAAACAAAAAAGTAGGCACCCTGCCGGTTAAAAAGGATGGGGAGATCACCACCCTTTGTCTGCGGTGCCACAACACCGAAATCAAGGCCCGGCCCCATGAAGTGATCAAGACGGTGGCCATGCCCGAACATCTGGAATCCCAGAAGGTCAAGCTGACCCATAACTGCAACCAGTGCCACCATGTCCATGCCCCACTCAAGTATATCAACCGGGCCAAACAGATCACAGGATCAGGGGAGAAAACTTTATGAAAACTGATCAGGAAAAACGGGCCTTTTTGAAAAAAGTACTGAATGGCACCATCGCTGGGTCCCTCTACCTGGTGATGCCCATGGCAAGTCTTGCCATGGGACCCGGCACAAAGAAGCCGGCCTCCCGGGAAGCCCCCCTCGAAAAACTGCCTGAGCAGTTGCCTGGTATCCGAGGGAAAGACTACGATATCCTGGACCAGGAGTTCGCCTTTGTGGTGGACATCACGCGCTGCATCGGCTGCGGATCCTGCTGTGTGGCGGACAAGCGGGAGTACAACGTGCCCGACGGCAATTACCGGACCTGGGTGGAACGTTATGTGAAAGGGTTTTCTGATCAGGTCTATGTGGATGCTCCGAATGGTGGCCTGGATGGTTACCAGACCCCGAGATCAGACATTGATGAATGGATCCGGGACACATTTTTTGTTCCCAAGCTGTGTAACATGTGTAAAGAAGCCCCCTGTGTTCAGGTCTGCCCTGTGGGGGCGACTTTCACCACACCGGACGGCTTTGTTCTGGTCGATCACGAGCGGTGTGTCGGCTGTGCCTACTGTATCCAGGCCTGTCCCTATTCCGTCCGGTATATCCACCCGGAAACAAAGACGGTGGACAAGTGCACTTGGTGCTATCACAGGGTCCGAAAGGGGCTTTTGCCCGCCTGTGTGGAAGTGTGTCCCACAGGAGCCAGGAAATTCGGCAGCCTCAAGGATGAGACTTCTGAGGTCTATCAAATACTCAAAGGGCCCGGAGTACTCACAGTGCTGAAGCCTGAGATGGGGACTTGGCCGGCCCTGTACTACAAAGGTGCCAGAAGGGAGGTGGTCTGATGAATACGGCCATAGCTGCGGTGGCAAACGCCGGGGAATCCATTGGATCAGCCACCATGCTGGTCTCCAATTATGTCTTTCCCAACGACCTTCATGTCCACTGGTCCATGATGATTGTCCTTTATCCCTATATCACTGGGCTTGTTGACGGTGCGTTTATTATCGCTGCCCTCTACTATCTTTTTGACGTGAAAAGTTTGAAACCGGTGGCTCGTTTTTCTTTGCTCTTTGCTCTGGCTTTCCTTTGTTGTGCCACCTTGCCACTATTGCTCCACCTCGGACGGCCTGAGCGCAACCTGAACATGCTGCTGACCCCTAGCCCATCGTCTGCCATGGCAGGATTCGGATACATCTATGCCATATCCATGGGTGTCCTCGTCTTTATCGTGCTCTTTGTCTATCGACCGGTGCTGGTGGAATTGAGGTCTACCTCTAAAGGATGGCTGCAGATACTCTACAGGGTGATTACCTTCGACAGCATTGATTTGTCGCAGGAAGCAAGGCAGTTGGATGCAAAGATTATCAGATTTCTGGTGGGTATCGGCATTCCCATAGCGGCAGTCCTTCACGGTTACGTGGGCTTCATCTTCGGCGGCGTTAAGGCCAATCCCACTTGGTCAACACCGCTGATGCCGGTAATCTTTCTCTTTTCCGCCTGTGTATCCGGAATCTCGGCCATCATACTTGCTTATATCGTGATCCGTAAATTTAGAGGCCGATCCATTGAGCATTCAACCATTGCTACCATGACCAAAACTCTGACCCTGTTTTTTATCCTGGCCTTCTGTTTTGAAATGCTGGAGGTCTTTTCCCACACCTACCTGAAATCAGGATACCACCACATGGTAGAGGGGCTGCTCAACGGCCCCCTGGCCTCGTCTTTCTGGCTGTGGCAGGTCAAGATATGTTCCGTTATCCCACTGATTTTGCTGGGGGTAATGGGATTAGTCAGGCTATGGGAGCCCATTTACAATCTTCTGGCTGCAACGGTCTCGGCCATCCTCCTGCTCCAAGTGCTGATCATGCGCTGGAACGTGGTGATCGGAGGCCAACTCATGAGCAAAAGCGCCCGGGGGTATACAGAGTTTCATCCGGAATGGTTCGACAAGGAAGGAATTCTCGCTGTGATTGTCGTCATGGCCATCCCCTTTGGAATCCTTTGGGTCCTTGGAAAAATTTTCCCCTTCTGGGCTCAAGAAAACGAATAAACGAAGCAATGAAAGATACAAGGAGACTATGAAAGGAGGTGATGCAAGTCCTTGGAAAGAACCACCGGGCCATGGCTAGGCCCGGAATCTTTTAATACCAATTGGAGGGTTAGACCATGATCGTTTTAAGATCATTGCTTGTAATGATTATTTTTGGGATGCTGACGGCAGGGACGGCATTCGGCCTGACCCAGGCCTCCTTCGACGTGAAGAATCCCAAAAATCAGGAAATGAACAAAAAGTGCATCACCTGCCATCTCAAAGAAAATAAATCCCTGGTGTTGCAGTGGGAGAACTCTGCCCATGCGGCCGCTAAAGAGGGGCAGGTGGGCTGCTACACATGTCATGCTGCAGAGCAGGGGGATGAGCTGGGATATCAACATGAAGGTGCCTTCATCAAAGCCATCCTATCTCCTAATGACTGCGCCAAATGTCATGAACCGGAGGCAAAGGAAATGGGCGTGTCCCACCATGCCACTGCCGGTGAAATCATGGCTTCATTGGACAATATGCTGGCCGAAGTTGTGGGCGGCATGCCCACGAACAAGGGTAACATGGCTTCGGGATGTTGGCAGTGCCACGGCTCCGTGGTTAAGGTGAAAAAGGATAAAGACGGGAAACCTCTTCGTTCCAAAACCGATGCCCCCCAGATGGACTACAACACCTGGCCCAACTCCGGTATCGGCCGGATCAATCCGGACGGGTCCAAAGGTGTCTGCAACGCTTGTCATTCCAAACATGATTTTTCCGCCTCCAGGGCACGACAGCCTGAGAATTGTGGAAAATGTCATCTGGGCCCTGACCATCCCCAGAAAGAAATATACGAGGAATCCAAGCACGGCATCGCCTACTTCACCGCTGAAAAAGGCAACACGCCCAACGGCATGAATATCATGAAAGATGGTGCCTGGGTGCTGGGTGATGATTATCATACCGCCCCCACCTGCTCTACCTGTCATATGGGATCTTTTGTCAAACTCAACGGTTCTGTGGCAAAAAACAGCCATAACGTTGGCGACCGTATCTCCTGGAATCTGAGGGCTCCCATATCCTCAAAACTGAACCGGGTTACCTTTACAGACGGGTCTGTGACAGATATCACCGGTGAGCAGCCCCCCAGGGCTGGACAGAAAGCCAAGAAAAAATCCTACGTCCGGGAAGGGGATAAACTCAAAAAAGTTATTGAAGAAAAAACAATAGCTTCTGTTGTATCTTGGAAACAGCGGCGCGAAAACATGCAGGAGGTCTGCAAATCTTGTCACGGCGTTAACCAGGTTCGCAATTTTTATGAGCAGCTGGATGACGTGGTCCATCTTTATAATGACAAATTTGCCAAGCCCGGTGTTGAACTGGTGAACATGCTCAAAGAGGATGGAATCTGGGAAAACACAGGATTCCAGCATAAATTGGGCTATACCTGGTTTGAAGTCTGGCATCATGAGGGACGGCGAGCCCGAATGGCAGCGGCCATGTTCGCCCCGGACTACACCCACTGGCACGGAATGTATGAGGTTTCCCGGAACTTCTACCATGAGTTCCTTCCCGAGGTCCAAGAACTGGCTGACCATGCGGGCAAGGGTGAAAAATATCGCAAATATATTAAAACCCTTTTAGCGAAGCCTGAGCATATCTGGACCCGTACTGGTGGCAGTGCCGAAACCATGAAGCTCATAGAAGAAGAAAATAAGCTTAGGTATAACCAGTAAAAAGCCACAGGCAAACGACGAAGATCAGGCAGTGCCTCTGGGCTCTGCCTGATCTTCTCCAATTCATTTTATTAAGGATAAAAATTTGAACAAAATTTTCAGCCTCACGGCTCTATTCTTTCTGATGAGTTTAGCTCCAGGCCTCTGTGGGGAGAAGGGAGATCTTTTTGCTTCAGTAGAGTTGCTCAACATCCAGTGCCAAGGCTATACCCTGTGTGGGCCCTTGTCAAAGGAGCAACACGCCTATGCCTTGAAACATTTGGAAAAGGCCGATTCCCCAAAAGTGTATCGGTTTCGGGATAAGGATCTGAATATCGTTGCAGATTTGGAAACAAACCGAGTGTTGGTCATATTTAAACAATTTGAAAAAATAGACCAGGAAAAAATCCGGGATCTTGTAGGAGACATGTTTATGATTTTTGGAGACCCCACACTATCGGCTCATGACGAAATCGTTTACTGGGCCTGGGGAAGCAAGGGGAAAATTTCCGCAGATCACTATAAACTCGCCAAGGAAAAGAAAAAGAAGCTAAACATTCTTGCCACAGTAAAGCTCAGTTCCGAAATCAAAATCATGGAAAATTCGGAGAAAAAAAACGTAGGTAACGCATATTATATTATAAGCTCCCCTCCCCTGTTAAACTTCTTCAAAGAAGATTAAAAATAGAATCCATTATCTATAGATATCGAGCACCTCATTCTCAAGTTATAGTTTGCCACATCCATTACGGAGCGGGGTAGTACCTAATACTAAAATTTTATGCCCTTTTGTAACGACTGTATACTTCAGACACTGATATCATGCACCTTATGCGCACTATGCTCTATTAGAGGGTGAAAGACAGACAGACAGACAGACAGAAGAAAATTCGCATTAATTTCAATGCGTTACACTAAATTTTTCCCATAGCCATTTCTGCTTTGGGAGCAGGATGTCGGAAGTTCAAATCACTGCGCCCCGACCACTTTTCAAAATTCATCCCTTTTCTCGGTTGCGGATTTCTGTTGCGGTTCCATTTATTCAGTCGCAAATTTTCCGGATAAAGAATCCATAGAAAGCTCTACGGCACCGTCAATTGACTGCATATATATTTCTGTGGCTCTGGCCGGTGGCTTCGGAATGACCCAAGACAATCAGGATAGTTTTAATTGGAATCCTGGGATCATCGACCAGGATTGAGGTCATCCGATAACGGAGAGTACTGGACACCCTCGTGGGCACCCTTTTGTTTTGTAAGCTGATGCAGCTGATGTTGTTCGATGCGGGTTATGCGATCCGTATTTCAACCATAACCAACTGAAATAAAATTATATTACTCACATTAACTCAATATTTCAACCGGTTATCTCGACATGCTGAAAAGGCCGTAAAATGTGGTGTGGCTGCCCTCTCACGCCGGTAACCCGGGTTCGAGTCCCGGTGGGATCACCACTTAAGATTAAAAAGGGGTTCAGCCTTGCTGACACCCCTTTTTTGTTTTCATCGGCCGTTACCCTCATTTTCCCGAAAAACCATAACTTTAAAACAGGGTGGGGTTGCATCCTGATATCCGATCCACAAGGTCCACATACCCTTTAATATCGCATTTTCTTTCAAGACCTGTGGCGGCCATATAGCGGACTTTGCCGAAGACGGGACGTTCGAACCAGGCCCGGTCGTGGCGGCCGAAAATCCAGGCGGCGCCGGCATAGGAGTTGGGATCCCGGCCATCGAGAAAATAGGTATTGTTCAGGGCGATAAGCGTGTCATAGGCATCTTCCGGGGTCGGGTGCCATTCCAGAATTTTCTTTCCCCAGTACATTCTCATGTAATTGTGCATGAAACCTGAAACCCGCATCTCCCCCATGGCCGCATTCCAGTACGTGTCATGGGTACGGCAGTCCATGAGCTGCTGCGGAGAATAGATCGTCTCCCGGGGATCTTTTCTGTGATCTGCCAATGTTTTTTTGGCCCAGGCCGGCAGGCACTCCAGGCTATCGTATGAGGGATCATAATACACAAAATTCATGGCCAGCTCCCGTCTGACGATCAGTTCCTCCAGAAAAGCGGCTGCAGATTCCGGGAATTGCGCCTCAAGGGATTTGACCTTCAGGGCCAGGTATAAAGGAGAAATCTGGCCGAAATGAAGATAGGGGCTCATACCGGACACCGCCATGGCTTTGGGTTCGTTGCGCTGGCTGACATACGCTGGAAACCATTGGCTGATAAAATAATCGAACCGGGATTTGGCCTGGGATGTGCCGCCCTTGAAAAACTGCGTTACCGGCCCCACACTTTGATCAATATCCAAATCCGCCAGCACTTCTTGGATATCATCTAAGGCCCTGCCCTCCAGAGCAATATCCAGGGATGGGTTGCAAACCTGTTCCTGGGCTACCGGAGTTAAAAACCTGGCCACCTGCCGATTGATCTTGGGACGGATGGTATAGGCGGCATATTCCGCCTTCTCGGATACGGTTTCCACGGGGACAATCACATCGGTTTCCACTTGCACAACAGGACAGCCCGCGTTCCGGGCAAGTTCCCTGCGCCAGGCCCGCTGATGCCGTAGATATCCCCTGTCGCAGACCACCATGGCAGCCTTTTGGGAAAGGTCCAAAACCTCCCTCACCGGATCCCCGATCCGGAGGATTATCCGGATCCCCCTCCGGGCAAGGGTCTGCTGGACCTCGGAAAGCCCTTCCAGCATAAAGGTATAATGCCTTAAATTGGCGTCCGGATAACGGTCTGTCAGGCAGAAGGCCACCACCATCGCAAGATTTTTGCCATTGGCCTGTTTAACCGCGTATTCCAAGGCGTGGTTATCCTCTGCCCGCTGGGACTGCTGCATCCAGTAAAGGACATAATCCCCGCAAGATTCAGGCGTTATATTCAAAAATTTTATTCGGGATTTTTCAATGGTCATGACAACGCCGGCACCACCGGCACCGGTTCCGGCTTTGCAAAGAGATAACCCTGGAGATAGTCGGCACCGTGGGCACGAAGCCATTGCCACTCACCATGGGTTTCCACCCCTTCTGCAATGGATTTAATCCCCAGATCCCGGGCAATGCCCAGAAGATTTTTTACAATAACTCCCTTGGAGCGATCCGTGTGAACATCCCGGATCAGGTCCAGATCGATTTTAATATAGTCCGGGTTGATCTGGTGCAGCAAATTCAAGGAACTGTACCCGGCGCCGATGTCATCCAGAGCCAGGCCAAATCCCATTTCCTTGTAATAATTTACAATCTTTAAAAGATGGCTGACATCCCTTACCTTGTCCGTTTCAACCACTTCAAAGACCACATTTTTAAAGGAAAGGCCGGTTCCTGCCATGGTTTCCAGGGTGGATTTGAGACAGTGAACCGGATTATAGATGGAAGTGGGATTAAAATTGATAAAAATCTGGGCGGTTATCCTGTGGGCCCACGCTGATCGAATGGCGGTCTGGCGGCAGAGACGGTCAAAGAAAAAGAGAAGATCAGACCGCCGGGCCGTATCAAAAAGGGCCCCAGGAAGAATGGTTTCCCCCTGACGACCCTCTCCCCGGACCAGACATTCATAGGCAAAAACCTGGCCGGGCTGATCCGCCTGAACAATGGGCTGAAACCACGAGACCAGGCGCTCGTCTTCCAAAAGCTCTATAAACCACTGGTTATCCCGGACAGACAGGAACTCTCCAAGGCTGCAGACCCTGTCCAGGGCTCCGATGTCAAAGGACTCGTCTTCCGCAAGGAAAAGGCATCGGGTATCGTCCAGTTCCATTTGCCCCAAATCACTGGCAAGGGCCCCGCAGATCTCCGGTCCGGACTCTTCTGTCAGGTCAAGTTCCAGGGTGCGGCCGGAATGATGGGACAGGGAAACGCAGAATGCGCGGGCAATATTCTCAATGGCCTCGGCCGTGGGGCCCATCGGGGGAGACAGATAAAGGGAACCGGTCCGGCACGAACTGTCCGGCAGGGTTTCACAGCGGGCACAACGGTGCCCGGGCATAGGGTTAATCTGAGTCATCAAAAATCCTTAAATTCGGTTTCGCTTTCAAGGGGCAGGACCTGGTCCGGTTTTATCTCTCCGCTTCTGGGGGCGGCACTCCTGATGCTCTTTGGGGCCTTTGCCAGGGAGCGCCCGCCGACCTTGGAAAACCCGTCTGCCCCATGCCCCGTTGAATTGCCGCTGACCATTGTCACAAGGTTATTGACATAGTCTTTTAAGTTGGCAGCCTGGGCATTGAGTTGTTCGGCCGCCGAAGCCGACTCCTCTGCATAGGCTGCATTCTGCTGGACCACCTTGTCCATTTCCGCAATGGCAATGTTGACCTGCTCAATCCCTGTGGACTGTTCTTTTGAGGCCCCGGCAATTTCAGCCACCAGGACTCCGACTTTTCCCGTGCTTTCGGAAACCTGGCCAAAGGCCTCGTTTGTGGCGGTAACCAGATCTGAGCCCTCCTCCACCTTTTTCACGGTACCCTCAATAAGCTCGGCCGTACTTTTAGCCGCATCAGCAGCCCGCATGGCAAGGTTGCGCACCTCATCGGCCACCACGGCAAATCCGGCTCCCGCTTCTCCGGCCCTGGCAGCTTCAACCGCGGCATTCAAGGCTAACAAATTGGTCTGAAAGGCAATTTCATCAATGGTCTTAATAATTTTTGAGGTATCGGCACTGGCCCTGGAAATTTCAGCCATGGACCGGATCAGTTCTCCCATGGAGGTGTTGGCCTTATCCACAACGGCATTGGCATCCTGCATCAGGCGATCGGCATCGCCGGCATTTTCGGCATTCTTTTTGGTCAAGGACGACATCTGCTCCATACTGGCGGAGGTTTCTTCAATGGATGCGGCCTGATTGCCCGTGCCCTCAGCCACAGACTGGGAATTGAGCGCCACCCGATCCGAAGCCTGTGCAACCTGATCCGCACCGTCGTACATGTCGTGGGACACGGACACGATCGGTTTGATAGCCTTAAAATGAATAAAAACGATCAGACTGACGATCAAGAGGACAAAGACGAGGGTCAGAAATCCAAAAATGCCGAACACCATATTCTTAAGGGCATTCACCGTTTCCATAACGATATCCGTCCGGACCCCCAGAAGATAAAGCCCGGCATTCTCCCCCTCAAACCCTTTAAAATGCCCTTTGATAACCAGATAACGGCTGTCAATGACGCTGTCTGAATCTTGGAGGCGCTCCAAAATATTTCCCTGCATAAGATAGTCGTAAAAGGGTTTGTCCACATCTTTCTGGTTCAAAATAAAATTACCGAGCCTGCTTTTTTTGACCATTCCAGGGGCGATGTCGAGGAACTTTGAATCCATGAAATAGATAAAATCAATATTATAGGGCTTCAAGGTTCGCTTAATGGAGTTCAGCCCCCCCTCAAAATTGGCAATCCCCAGAAACCGCCCCCCCTCCAGAATGGGAAAAAGCCCCTTGAGACGCAGGCCTTTGGCTGACATCTCCATGGCGCTGAAGGATTTGCCGGTCTGTTTCACAAGGGCATACCCTTTTGAGTAGGTCAGTTCCTCCCCGAATTTGTCCGGATTCCAGGATTTGTAAAAGGACTTCAAATCCTTGTCAATAAGGTGGATCTGGACATTTTTAAACCCCGTATTTTCCTTGAAAACCCCGCCCAGGGCCTTTAAAAGGCGGTCTGCCCGGCCCCGGTCCCGGTCAACAATAGCCTGGCGCACCTCGTTGTTTGCCGCCACCTGAAGTGCATTGGTCTGCCAGACTTTTTTCTTGGCCGTCATGGCAACTTCGAGGTTGTGCCTGGCTGAAACAACGGCTTTTTCGACCTGGGATGTTTTGATCCTGTCGTAATAGGTATAGGCCCCTGCAAGGCTGATAATAAGAATGGCCAGGGTGCCAGCCAGACTGATAATGATTAACTTTGTCCTCAGCGCCATCATATGCTCCTGAAAAAGGGGGGGGGGTTAAGTCATAGTTTCGCCGCGAATTTACCGTTCTTTGTGGATATCTCTTTGTGGATATCTGCCGGTCCAAAGGCAACGCGTTGATAATACGATGAAATAAAACGCTTAAATTGGAAAATATTTTCGCAGAAAAGAAATGGGCTGTCAAGCCATCAAAAAGCTGCTGAAGGGGCTTTCAGGGGATTGGGAGAGATCCGTAACCACCCCGGACAACTCCCTGTCCAGGGCGGTTACAAGGGTTAAAAGACGGGCAACCCTTTACACACTTTTGATTTCAAAGTCGGCATAGGCCATCATACCGTGCTCACCCATGTCAAGGCCGCCGATCTCCTCTTCCTCGTCTACGCGAATCCCCATAACCGCCTTAAGGGCGGCAAAAAGAATCAGGGCAATGGGAAAGCAGACCGCACCATAGGACAGAACGCCGAGCAGCTGGACACCGAAAGAGAAGTCCGGACTGAAGATGCCTACGGCCAGGGTACCCCAGATGCCGCAGACCAGGTGGACGGAAATGGCGCCCACAGGGTCATCCACCTTGACCCGGTCAATACCCAGCACAGCCACAACCACCAGCAGGCCTGCAATAAATCCGATGACCATTGCACTGGTGACGCTGACCACATCCGCGCCTGCGGTAATACCAACCAGGCCGGCAAGGGCGCCGTTCAGCGCCATGGTCAGGTCCGGCTTTTTCTGGAGAAACCAGGAGAGGATCATCGCCCCCATTACACCGGCGGCTGCGGCCAGGGAGGTAGTGACAAAGACAAAGGAAACCGCTGCCGGATCTGCTGAAAGCACGGAACCGCCGTTGAATCCGAACCATCCAAGCCACAAGAGGAAAACCCCGATGGCCGCCAGAGGCATGCTATGCCCCATAATGGGTTTGATTCCACCACCAACGTATTTGCCAAGGCGGGGGCCTAGGATCAGCACGCCGGCCAGAGCTGCCCACCCGCCTACGGAATGGACCAGCGTAGAACCTGCGAAATCGTAAAACCCTTTGGCATCCAGCCACCCACCGCCCCATTTCCAGGACCCCACCCAGGGGTAGACCAGAGCCACGTAAACGGTTGAAAAAATGAGAAATGAACTGAGTTTGATCCGCTCGGCCACGGCACCGGACACGATGGTGGCGGCGGTGGCGGCAAACATACCCTGGAAAATGAAGTCCGTCCAATAGGTGTAAATGCCTATGCCGTCATCACCTGTAACCATCATATTCTCAGGGCTGACACCGATGCCAAAGCCCGAAAATCCGAACACCCCTGAAATGGAAAACTCACCCGGATACATGAGGTTGAACCCGACGATGGCATAGGTCAAAAGCCCGATTGAAATGATGGCGGTATTTTTAAACAGGATATTTACCGTATTCTTGGACCGGGTCAGCCCGGCTTCCAGGCTGGCAAACCCCAAGTGCATGATAAAGACTAAAAAGGTGGAGACCAGCATCCAGGTATTGTTGGCCACATAGGTGGCGGAAGCGGCATCCGCGGCAAAGGCGGTCCGGGGCACGACAGCCAGTGCCAGAAAAAGGAAAAGTACGATTTTGTCTATGCTCAGTTTCTTCATTGGATCCTCTTTTGTATTGTAATTTAGGTTGGGATTAAAGACTAAACGGCCTCGGGTCCGGTTTCTCCGGTCCGGATACGGCAGATGCTGTCCATGGGCGAAACAAAAATCTTTCCATCTCCGATTTTTCCGGTTTTCACACTGTCGACCACGGTATCCACCACCTGCTCCACCCTGTCATCATCCACGACAATCTCCACTTTAACCTTGGGGACAAACGCCACTTCGTATTCCGCCCCACGGTAGATCTCCTTATGCCCCTTTTGACGCCCGAACCCCTTGACTTCGGAAACGGTCATGCCGTAAACCCCGATGGCAGACATGGCATCTTTCAACTCATCCAGCTTAAAAGGCTTGATAATCGCTTCAACTTTCTTCATTTCTACCCATCCTTTCAAATTTTAAATTTTTATTCCGAAACAATGGTGCAATCGATTATGGGAATTTATTACAAGAGCCGTACCAGAACCCCTTATTTTTTTACATATTATTATAATATATTAATTTTTAAGTATATATTTTCAAAGAACAATCATACTTTAATTAATTTTAAGAATTTTAATTACAAAATGGTACTTAAATATCTTATCAAGTCTTATTAAATTTCAAATTTGTGTTTTCACAGAAGCGGACTGCAGAAATATTTCATTCCGCCCGGACAGGACGCCCGGTCACTAAGGTAAAATGGGAGCGGCGGTTATTTTTTTTCCAGGGTGTAGCGAATCTGAACTTTTGATCCCCCGGAAACGTCAAGGGATGCGGGGTTCACGGCCAGCCCCACGGTCAACCGACCCGACCGGGTCAAGTTTTCCAGGGCAATCGGCTCGGTGAACAAGGTGGCCATTTCCGAAAGGGCCAGACTGCCTCCGCTGACCCGCAGGGTTTCCGGGATTGCCTCAGCCCGGGTCATTATCAGATTATCGGGAAGCTTACCGGTCCACACCGGCTGGACATAGAGGGTTTTCTCAGCCAGGGAGTCCAGCACCACTTTCACGGATTCAGGCTCGATTTTTTTTAGGGAAACCCCGGGGGGGAGGGCAATATGGTCCGGGGTGACGGGAAAAAGATTGTCTCCCACCTCCGCCCGGGACAGGTCCAGGCTGATCTTGATCTGCTCGGGCTTTACGGCGTTGACAAGGGGGCTTGCGCCGCTGAGAAGAATCTTTATCTTTGATGCGGATGAGGAGAGAATCTCTTTTTTAGGTTCTGGATTTGAAAATTCAATGGGCACTTCAAAACTGGCCAGGCTTTCCATGCCTTTGGAGAAAGACAGCCACAGACCGCTGACACCCAAAAGGCAGATCAGTGCGGCCGCAACCAGTTCAAGGCGCTGCTGGTGTCGTCCCTTTTTAACGCCCTCGTCCCC
Organism: uncultured Desulfobacter sp.; assembly: GCA_963677255.2. Taxonomy (GTDB): domain Bacteria; phylum Desulfobacterota; class Desulfobacteria; order Desulfobacterales; family Desulfobacteraceae; genus Desulfobacter. Next base: position 741,989 of record CAXXER010000001.1, read on the forward strand.
CATACAGGCCAGAAGATGCGATTCCAGCTCATCCTGATCCGCCACTTCCCGGGCCTGGCCGTCTGTACACAGCGTAATCGTTCCCCGCTCCTCGGATACAACAATAACGACTGCGTCGGTCAGCTGACTCACTCCCAGGGCTGCCCGATGACGGGTACCGAACCTTGAAGGCAGGTCCTGCCTTCTGGACAAAGGCAAGATCACACCGGCGCTGACAATCCGGTCCCCCTGAACCACGACAGCACCGTCATGGACCGGGTTGTCCGGCCAAAACAGGCTGATCAGGACCTCCCGGGACAACAGGGCATCCATGGGCACCCCGCCCTGAACGATGCTCTCCACCCCCTGTTTCATCGGAAGGACGACCAGGGCCCCTATTTTTTCTCTGGCCAGGGCACAGATTCCTTCGGCAATGGTGGACACCGGGGTATGGGTCTGGCGCCTGGGAATCCCCCATACAAAGGATTTCAGGTCATTGGTCTGGATGACGTTGGAAATCTCGTTTCTGAAAATGATGATGATGATAAAGGTGGCGACGGTAATCACCCCCTGCATGGCCCAGTTGGTGATCACAAGCCCCAGGGATATGGCGGTCCGGTTAAATACCCATAATGCACAGACCGCCAGAAGGACCCGGAATACATTCGTTCCCCGGAACAGGACGTAAAGCCGGAACAGGATATAGGCGTTGAGCAGAATATCCAAGGCATCCTGCCAGCGCAGTCCGCTGAAAAAATAAAAAAGCTGATCCATCAGTCTGACATACTGAATCTAAGGGTTTGGAGCACCTGGCCTTTTTCATCCTCAATCTGCACCCGCCAGGGGCCTTTATCGGCATCCCGGATCTGAATCCGGCTGAACGAAGCCCACTTGGGAGGCGACAGGGTCAGGCGCATGGTAAAAATCAACTTATCCCGTTTATACCATTTATGATAGATATATGTTGTTTCATATACGGGATCAAAACTGGAATAACAATAGACCTCGCCCAGGGAGATGGAAAAAACAACGGCCGGGGCCTTGGGTTTAAAATTTTCTATTCCCTCGCACACCACCGCATCGGTCATGACCATTTTGGGCGCGGCCTCCTGCGAAAGTCCGACAGAGGGTAAAACGCAAAAAAGTATCGCCCAGATCAGTCCCGCGCCCACACTTTTTGATGAGAAATTTTTATGCTGCATCCCTCTTTATCGTCCTTTCGTCTGTCTCAGTCCAGCAAAAATTTTTCCGCTGACTGCCAATCGGTGAACACCCTGTACTTGACAGGCAGCAGACGGGTCATGGTCACAAAGACCTGGGCCATGGCATTGTTCATTTTGCCCGGCACCAGAAGGGCGGACCGGTCGGCAAAATCGTCTATCCCAGGCCGGTACAATTTAAGAACCCCGACAATTTCCTTGAGATCGGCAATGGACAATCCCATGGTCACATCCCTTAAATCCCAGAAGACGTGCTTTTTGATATAGTCCGGATGCTGAAGGATCTGTGCCATCAAAGCGATAAGATCCGGCTTGACCATTGTGCCGGTCACCGTAATCTTCACGTACCGGTCATGGGACCAGTCAATATCGGTCTGCATCATTTTATGCCTTGCCTCCTTTTCCCTGATTGTCCTGCTGCCGAAGACAATTTTTACAAACGCCGTCCAGCCGGATTTCCAGTTTATCAATTTTTCCGGGAAAATCCTTCATAAAACGTCCGAAATCCACATCCATGCACTCCGGTGAAAGGCAGTCCATCTGGCCGCAGATCGTGCAGTAAAAATGGGGATGACGCCTGTGATTCTCGTTGGGGGCAAGACCGTAGTATGCCGCTCTGCCCCCGGTGCTGATCCGGTCCACCAGCCCCTTTTCCACCAAAAGGTCCAGAATGCGGTAGACCGTCACCCGGTTGATGGGCTGATGCCGCTCTAAGGTGGCGTGGATATCAGAGGCGGAGAGGGGAAAACTGTTGTTGCCGATGACCTGCAGAACCCGAAGTCGCTTGGACGTAGCTTCAAGCGCCACAGAAGACAAAAGCTTGCTGTAATCACAATCCTGGCACATCTTATCTTTCCTGTCGTCCGTTTGGCCGGACCGCAAGCCTGATCCGGTCCCAGGCCAGGGTCAGTAAAAAAGCAGATCCCGCCACGAGGATGATGGTCGCCCCGGAAGTCAGGTCAAACCGGTAGGAAAGCCACAGCCCGGTGAGACAAAAACAGGTTCCAAGAAGGCTGGAGCCGATCATCATTTTTGCCATGGAGCTTGCATATTTCTCCACGATAAAAGGAGGGATGGTCAAAAGAGCGATGACCATAATCAGCCCTACCACCTGGATAACCATGACAATGGTGAGCCCGAGCATGGCGATGAGGGTAAAATACAGCCGGGTCACCGGCACCCCGCGGATCCGTGCGAATTCCTCGTCATAGGAGATGGCCAGAAAATCCTGGTAAAGAAAAACCACCACCACAAGGATTACACAGCCGGCCCCCATCATGATAAAAAGATCCGAGTTCGGTACCGTGAGGATGCTGCCGAAAAGATAGCTCATGAGATCCACGTTGTATCCGGGGGTCAAATCCACCAGAATAATGCCAAAGGCCATACCCAGAGCCCAGATCACCCCGATGATGGTATCGGCTCTGTGCCGCAGCCGCAAGGATACGGCCGCCATTAAAAGAGAGGCCAGCAGGGAAAACCCCATAGTCCCCAGCATCACCGGCAGCCGGAAAAAAAAGGCCAGGCCAATCCCTCCGTAAGCGGCATGGGCAATGCCCCCGGACAGAAAAACGATGCGGTTGACCACCACCAATGTCCCCATGATTCCGCAGATTATACTGGTCAGGATGCCCGCGGCAACGGCGTTGCGCATGAACTCAAACTCAAATATTCCCATGATCTGCCCCCTCTCCTGCAACCTGAACAGCCGTTTTGGGCATACCGTGGGCGAGAACCTGAACCCGGCAGACATCCTCCACGGAACAGGAGTACATGGTCTCAATCATATTTCCGGTGATCTCCTCATGGGGGTGGTAGTGAAGTCCCTTGTTCACACAGGCTACGGATTTCACATAGTTGGATACGATAAAAAGGTCATGGCTGACCACGAGGATCGCAATCTCACGGTTCAACTCTTCAAGCAGTTTATAAAAATCCGCCTGCCCTTTGGTGTCGATACTGGCTGTGGGCTCATCCAAAAGCAGCAGCCTGGGCCGGGTCATCAACGAACGGGCAATAAGGACGCGCTGACGCTGGCCTCCGGACATCTCTCCGATCTTATGATAGGCCAGGCTGCCGATCCCCAGCCGGTCCAGCAGGCCAAGGGCCTTTTCCATATTCTCTTTTTTGTTTCCCCTGCGTCTGCGGTCCGGTTCCAGGGTTCCCATGAGCACCACATCCATGGCGGTAATGGGAAAATTTTCATTGATATTCACATTCTGGGGCACATATCCGATGGCGGGAGAGTATTCGCCCGCCCGTCCGCCAAGAACCCGGACACTGCCCCGGTCCGGCCGGATAAGGCCGAGAATCAGCTTGAGCAGGGTGGTTTTTCCCCCGCCATTGGGGCCGATCAATGCGATAAAATCATGGGGGTAAATTTCCAGACTGACATGGGTCAGCACAGGTTGGCCGTTATAGGAAAAATCAACATCCATGAGGGACGCGATAGGAGGCTGATCCTCCCTGTTGAATTGAAAACCGATAGTCTTATCCTCCTGATACTCTGTTGCATGATGGATCATCCCGGAGGCATCCAGCGGGAAACCCATTTAAAGATGAGGACAAAGACCTATCCGTATCGTCCCGATCCTGGATGCAAATTTATTGCATTTAGAAAAAAACTTCAAGGGGTTTACCACTTCCCGCACCCGGATTGCCGTCAAAAAATAAAAACACTCAAAATTTTGAATTTAAATCAACTATCAGAACTTGTTTTTTATGAAAAAATAATGTTTAGTAGCCAAAACGCGTCCCAACTACAGGCTGCCGGCCCTGCCCGCAGCAAAACAGGAGGAAGGTATGCAGTTTAAGGATTACAGAAGCTTTCATCAAATGCTCTGCGAAACCGTTGACCGCCATGGCCCTTCGCCCGCCTTTCGGTGGTTTGACGAAAATACAAACGCCACATCCATTACCTGGAATGAATTCTACGATCAGGCCAAAATCGCCGCCAAAAGCCTCATCGCTCTGGGGGTAAACCACGGGGATAAAATCAATATCCTGAGTTACACCTGTTTTAAATGGGTACTCACGGATATCGCCAACATGAGCATCGGCAGTGCCACCGTGGGCATCTACCAGTCCAATCTTCCCCAGGATTGCCAGTACATCATCAATCACTCTGATGCGGTCCTGGTGTTTGCCGAAAACCTAAAACAGCTTGACAAGCTGTTGCAGATCCGGGAGCAGATTCCCAAGATCCGCAAGGTCATTCTGTTTAACGGCGATTATGATGACGACTGGGTCATGCCCTATGAAGCCTTCATGGCCCTGGGCAGGGAGATGGACGACGAATCGTTCAACACCCGGACCGCGGCGGTACGTCCCCAAGATACAGCAGGTCTGGTCTACACATCGGGCACCACCGGGGTACCCAAGGGGGTCATACTCACCCACGACAACCTGACCTTCACCTGCCAGTCCGTTTACCACAGCGGAGACTTCTATGACGGGGAAGAAATGTTCCTTTTTCTGCCCCTGGCCCATGTTTTTGCCAGGACCTGCTGCTATACGGCGGTGAGAACCGGCAACCGGACCAGCTTTGCCCGTGGGATTGACACGCTCATGGATGACTTTGTCCTGGCCGGCCCACACTGGTTTGTCTCCGTTCCCCGGGTGTTTGAAAAGATACATACAAAAATTATTTCCGGCGTGGAAGCCAAGGGAGGGATCGCCCTGAAGCTGTTCCACTGGGCATGCGGCGTAGGTGCTGAAATCAGCCGGCTTAAAGTGGCCAAGCAACCGATCCCCAGCGTATTGGCTTTTAAATACAAAATTGCCCAGAAACTCATCTTCTCCAAGATCCACACCGCCCTGGGCGGCAATGTCAAATGGTGCATCAGCGGCGCGGCCCCCCTGAACGCCGAAATCGCCAGATTCTTTCATGCCGCAGGCCTTCTGATCCTGGAAGGACTGGGGATGACGGAAAACACCTCGTTTTCCAATGTAAACCGTCCGGACCACTATGATTTCGGAGTGGTCGGTCCTCCGGGGGTGGGCATTGAACACCGCATTGCCGACGATGGGGAAGTGGTATTCAAAGGACGCAATGTGATGGCCGGATACTATAAAATGCCCGAAGAAACTGCGGGCACGTTTACCAAAGACGGATGGCTTAAAACAGGGGATCTGGGCAGCATTGACGCAAACAATGTCCTTAGAATCACCGGCCGGAAAAAGGATCTGATTATCACTGCCGGCGGGAAAAATATCGCCCCCTCAAGGATTGAGGGCATCATGGTCACCTCAAAATATATCAACCAGTTCTGTGTGGTAGGAGACCGGAGAAAATATCTTTCTGCCGTCGCCACCCTGGACCGGGAAACGCTCACGGCCTGGGCAGAGGAAAAAGGCATTGCCTACGACAGCTTTGAGACGCTGCTGTCCTCTGCCGAGGTACAGGCCCTTATTGATAAGGAAGTCGCGGAACGGAACCGGCAGCTGGCCTCATTTGAAACCATCAAAAAAGTGGTCATAGTCCCGGAGTTCACCATTGAAAACGAGATGATGACTCCCACGTTCAAGCTCAAGAAAAATATCATCCTGGAACGATACAGTGGCCAAATCGACACGCTTTATCAATAAACCGGATGCCCCCCAATAAATAAAGGTGCCGGATCTGTTCAAGATCCGGCACCTTTATTCTGGATTAAGCTTAAGATCACACCTTAAATTTTGCCATGGCTTCGGACAGGCGCTGGGCCATGCCGGACAGCTCCCCGGCCTTCTCATTAACCCTGGCACTGGACTCGGCCATCTGCCCTGCAGACTCGGTAACCTGAACGATTTCCTCAGAAACCCCCTGGGAGGCCACAGAGCCCTGGGACACATTTTCATTCACCTCAGAGATCCCCAGTGACGCCTGGGAGACATTGCCTGCGATCTCGGAAGTTGTGGCGGACTGCTCTTCAACGGCCGCTGCAATGGTGGCGACAATTTCGTTTATTTCGGTCACCACCTTGGTGATATTGGAAATCTCCTCAATGGTTCCCTGGGTGGAATCCTGGATACCGGCCACCCGCTCCTTGATCTCGTTTGAGGCTTCGGCCGTCTGGTTGGCCAGATCCTTGATTTCATTGGCCACCACGGCGAATCCCTTGCCGGCTTCACCGGCCCGGGCTGCCTCAATGGTGGCATTCAGGGCCAGCAGATTCACCTGAGCCGATATATCGGCAATGGTTTCCACCACCGTAAAGATCTCTTTGGCAGAAACCCCCAGCTCATCCACCTGGGATGAGGCATGCTCGGTCTGACTGACAGCTTCTGTGGTGATCGCATTCGCCTTTTCCGCATTCTGGGCGATTTCGGAAATGGTGGCCGTCATCTCTTCGGCTGCGGAGGACACCATATTAATATTGGTGGAGGCCTCCTCCATGGCCGCGGCCATGGAGTTCATGTTCGAACTCATCTGCTCGGCAGCGGCAGCTACAGATTCCGACCGGCCGGCTGTTTCCTGGGCCGCCGTATTCATCTGTGACGATATTCCCGCAAGCTCCTCGGAAGAGTCGGTCAGCATCACGGCATCCTCTTTGCTCTTGGCGATCATGGACTGGACATTTTCCACAAAGAGATTGAAATACCGGGCAAGCTCGGAGGTTTCATCCTTGGAGTTGTCTTCGATCCGTTTGGTCAGATCCCCTTCGCCTTCGGCAATGTCCTTGAGCATGGCAATGATATTTCTGATGGGCAGGACCACCCCTTTGGCGATGACAAAATAGGAGACCACCAGGGACAGAACGACAATGCCGACGATAATGGAGATAATGGTTGTCACAGCAGTGGAAACCTTTTTATTGATGACCTCCTCTTGATGGGTGATCACCGCATCCACGTCGTCGGTATATATTCCCGTACCGATATACCAGTCCCATCCGGGTACTTTTCTGGTAAAGGCGGTCTTGGCCAGAGGGATGTCAGATCCGGGTTTGGGGAAATAATAGGTGGAAAATCCACCCTCAGGACTGCTGTCGCCGGCCTTGATCAAATCCCTGACAAGATAATTGTTCTTTTTGTCCTGCAGATCCCAAAAGTTTTTTCCCTCACGCTCGGGAAGGGGCGGCAGAAGGATACAGGTCCCTTTGGAATCGTAGATAAAAAAGTATCCGTTGCCTTTTTTACCGTACCGGACATGGCCGATACTCTTGAGCGCCTCCCGCTTCAAAATCGCTTCGGTGGATTCCAGATAAAGGCCCGCGCCAATGATCCATCCCCAGGGCTCGTAAAGCCTCACATAGGAAATCTTATCCTGGGGCTTGTCAAAGCCGGGTTTCGGCCATTTATAATCCACAAACCCGGCTCCGTCCTTTTTGACGACATCATCAAAGGCTTTGAACAGGTTTTTACCGTCCGGATCTGTTATGCCGAAAAGCTCCTGTCCGTCGAGGGAGGGTTTGATGGGATGGTGGACCATGATGCCGTTTGTATCCTGGATCCAGAAATAATTCTTGCCATCTGCCCCCCACCGCATCTTGTCGATAATATTAATGGCTGCGGCCTGCCGGCTTTCCATGTCCAAGAAGGAAGGATCGGCATCGGTTGCCTCAAAAACGGAGATGGCCTGGTCAATCACAGCTTTAGCCTGGCCGCCGTAGGTCGCCCGGATCGTCTCCTTGTCTTCGGCCATCTCCATATTTTTATGAGCGATGGTCCAGGCTGCATTTATCAGGTCTCTGATCTGTGCCCTTTTCTCCTCCATCATGGCGGTGTGATATTTTTTCACAGAAAAATCGCCCTGGCTTTTTAGGGAAGAAACGGCCAGGATTACAGAGGCCCCTCCTACCAATACCAGCGCCACGATAATCAGGGTATTGACCTTTGTCCCGATGTTAAATTTCATGCCGAATCCTCCTTTGAGTTGGAATCCTTAAACGACAAACAAATTTTTAGCCCACAATAATTGCAAGTTCCAGAAATGAAATGCATAGATTTTTACTTACTTTAACACAGTGCACATCCCAAGTAAATTTGAAATTGACCGTTTTGCTCTTGCACCTAGCAATTAAGGCCTTATCATTTGTCATGAATTCGGGTATGATATTCGTTATTAATAAATGATGACACCCTGTGTTGCGGGAGGACCCATGAAGATTGCATTTCCGGTTAAGGAAAACAAAGGCCTGGACAGCCTGGTAAACGACCACTTCGGTGTGGCAAGCCAGTTCCTGGTCGTGGATACACAGACCAAAGAATTTGAAATTCTACCCAACCAAAAGGCTCAAGAGGGAAGCAGTTGCAAGGATGGCTTTATCGATAAAACCGCCGGCGTGTCTGCCGTGGTGACCAAATGCATCGGCGACGGATCTCAGCGGGGACTTCATGCAGAGGAAATCAAAGTTTATGCGGCAAAGGCCGATACCGTTGGCGAGAACCTTGATCTTTTGAACCGCGGCGAACTCAAGCTCTTCCACATCTTTGATCTGTGCCAGGGTAAAAAGAATAAAAAGACAGGCGGCTGCGGTCATCATCACTGATATGACAGCCTCAATACTCAGTTGGCTGGGCAGATTCCTGTATTGGGTCATGGGCTGGTCCTGGGATCCTCTTCCCTCCTATTTTGACAAAAAATCCGTTGTCATTGGTTTTCCCCACACCTGTAATATGGACACCGTCCGGGCCCTGACCTACATAAAACTTGCCCGGGTCAATGCAAGACTCCTGGTCAAGGCCTCCTGGTTCTTTTTCCCCATGTCCATTTTCCTCAAAGCGTTAGGGGGGCTGCCCGTACGTCGCGATAAAGCCACAGGGTTTGTGGGCGGGGTCGTTAATGAATTCAACAGCCGGGATGAGCTTGTGGTGGCCCTGGTACCTGAAGGCACCCGCAGCGAAGTCACCGCCATCCGCACCGGATTTTGGTATATTGCCAAAGGCGCCGATGTTCCCATTATCTGCTGGTATCTGGACAATGATGCCAAGCGGACAAGATGGCTGGGCAAAATTCATCCCGGAGACTCTTTGGAAGCCGACCTTTCCAAAATTAGGCAAATTTACGAAGCTGCCGGATTTTGCATCCCCGGAAAAATTCAGGATAATTAAAGCAAAATTACCCTGACTAAAAAAATTAGGTACATTTTTGTATTTTTTTTATGACAAATTTATGATTTCTTAAGATCCTTCGGATTTATTTTCATAAAAACCTCATTTTTCCTCTGGTTTATTTGCGTTTACCATAAGCCATCCCCCCTTCATTTTTTCATAACCCCCTGAAAACCGGGAAAATCGAAATAAAAATGATTGACAGGGTCAGCCTCTCTCTTTAGACTTGAAAGTTCGAAATTTTGACCATTGCTGTTTTGGCCGGCCAAGGTTCTGAGAAACAAGCGTGTCTGGATGGTAGAATGCCGGCCCAACAGGATAATGAGCGTGAAGGAGTACAATTATGTGTCGTCTGTTTGCACTGACCAGCGAGGATCCGGTATCCCCCATGTTGGCCATACGGGCTCTGGATGTGATGAAGGAAGGCCATGACGGTTCCGGCGTCGGCCTGCTTCTCCAGGACCTTGGAGGCGCCTTTGAAGAGATGAAGGAGGCCCCCATTCTCTCCGGCATATTTACCGAAGAAGGCATCCGCCGCCTTGACCTTTTTATGATGGACAAGGGATTTCTCACCAAATACAAAATTTCCTTGAAAGTCCCTAAAAAAAAGGTGGAAGGCATCCCGAGAAGAGAGCATTACCTGATTCGTGCCTACGAGCTTCCCGAAGGCTGGGACAGCCTGACCCATGACGAACTGGCCACGCGTCTTTTGGATATCCGCCTGAAAATCAGGGAAATGGGCGAAGAAAAAAAGGACATGATGGTCTTCTCCTTTTGGCCGGATACCATCATGATCAAAGAAATCGGCGATCCCATGAAGCTGGCCGAATACTTAGGGCTGGACAGAAAAGAGCTTTACGCCCGGATCATCATGGCACAGGGAAGACAGAATACCAACTACGCCATCAACCTGTACGCCTGTCATCCTTTCTTTATAAAAGGATACTGCACCATGACCAACGGGGAGAACACCGCTTTTATCCCCATCAAGGATTTTCTGTCCTCAAGGGAAATCAACGGATACACAGGCTATCAGTCCGATTCGGAAGTGTTCGCCCATATTCTGCACTATTCAATGGAAGAACTGGGCTTAGGCATTGACGGATACAAGCATGTTATCACGCCGTTGCAGCGAGAAGACCTTGAACTGCACCCGGATTTTGAATTTCTGCACCACTTGAAAAAGACCTGCCGTCCCCTAATCATTGACGGCCCAAATTGTGTCATCGGCACCCTTCCAGACCACTCCATGTTCATGGTCCAGGACAGGAAAAAACTGCGGCCGGGTGTGGTCGGCGGAAAGAAAGGCATGTTCGCCTTTTCATCAGAAATCTGCGGCCTGGATGCCGTGATTCCCGACCGGGACAAATCCCGCGACATCCAGCCCATGCACTTAGACACAGCCATTGTAAGCCCTGAACGCCAGGAGGTAAATATATGTCGTCAAACAGAAGCCTTGAGCCTTCCGCTTTAAGTCTCAATGACCTGCCCTGGCAGGTCCAATACAACAATGACCGGTGCACCCTGTGCGGACAGTGCACCGCAGTCTGTCCGGTAAAGGCCATTGAACTTTCAACATTTCAAAAACGGATCATTAAAACATCCGTGGCAAAAAATGCCGAGCACACCAATCAATATGACACCTTTTACGGCATCCGCCAGAAAACCGATGTTGCCAACGCGTGCATCGGATGTGCCATGTGCACCATGGTCTGCCCCAACGATGCCATCCGCCCCCAGAAAAATCCTGGGCTGGACCGGATGAAATTCCATATCAACCAGGGCGGCGTGCCCCGGCGCAGGGGCGGAAGAAGGAACGCCTCCTACTCGGTGCTGGACAGAATAAAATTTACCCGAATTTCAATGCTCACCGACCCGGCCCTGGATGCCGGCCGCCACGAGTTTGAGATGCGAACCCTTTTAGGCCGTGTCCTCTCCCCGAGAGAAAACATGAAGCGCCTCAGAGAAAAGGGATGGATTCCGCCGGTAAGGGAAATCTATCCTCTGATCATCGGCGGCATGTCATTCGGGGCGCTGTCCCCCACCATGTGGGAGGGGCTGCAGATGGGAGTGGCCTACCTGAATGAAGAGATGGGCATGCCCGTTCGCATGTGCACCGGTGAAGGCGGTTGTCCTCCGCGTCTTCTACGCTCAAGGTTCCTTAAATACGTCATCCTCCAGATCGCTTCGGGCTATTTTGGCTGGGACGAGATTATCCACGCCATCCCCCATATGAAGGAAGACCCCTGCGCCATTGAGATCAAATACGGCCAGGGTGCAAAACCCGGGGACGGCGGGCTTTTGATGTGGCATAAAGTAAACAAGCTCATCGCGGCCATCCGCGGCGTCCCCGCAGGGGTAAGCCTGCCCTCGCCCCCCACCCACCAGACCCAGTACTCCATTGAGGAATCCGTGGCCAAGATGATCCTGTCCATGTCCATGGCCTGGGGATTCAGGGTGCCGGTATATCCCAAGATCTCAGCCTCCTCCACCAGTCTGGCAGTGCTTAACAACCTGACCCGGAACGATTACGCCTCAGGTCTTGCCATCGACGGTGAAGACGGCGGCACAGGCGCCGCCTATAACGTCTCCATGGACCACATGGGCCACCCAATAGCCAGCTGTATCCGGGACAACTACCTGAACCTGACCAAAATAGGCATGCAGAACGAAGTGCCCATCTTTGCCGGCGGCGGCATCGGCAAGAACGGCAACCTGGCCGCCAATGCCGCAGCGCTGATCATGCTCGGGGCCTCCGGTGTCCAGATCGGCAAGTATGTCATGCAGGCAGCCGCCGGATGCGTCGGCACAGAAGAGGACCGCTGCAACGTGTGTAACCTGGGACTCTGTCCCAAGGGCATCACCTCCCAGGATCCCAGACTCTACCGCAGACTGGATCCCGAAGATGTGGCCCAGCGGATCGTGGATCTTTTTGTCTCCTTTGACACGGAGCTGAAAAAGATTGTGGCCCCCTTAGGCCGGTCCACCTCGCTTCCCATCGGCATGTCCGATGCCTTAGGCATTGACGACCCGGCCGTTGCAGAACGCCTCAAGATTAAATATGTGGTTTAAAGGAGGCCTATAAAACAGATGAAAAGCGATTATGTATTCATAGCAGGCAAGAGAGACGAAAAACGGATTCCCTCCAGGGTGCTGGAGGAAATCATCCACGAACATATCCAGCGCGGCAACCGCAAGCTTGAGGTCCAGGCCTTTGGCCAGCACGGCATCGGCGGCAGGCTTTGGGATGCCGGCGCTGATGAGACGAAAATCCGCATCATCGGTCATTCCGGTCAGCGTACCGGCTCTCTGGGAAACTCAAATACAGAAATTGAAATCATGGGACCGGCATCGGACGATATCGGCTGGCTTAACGCCGGCGCCCGGATCATCGTTCACGGTTCCGCCTCCAACGGCGCCATGAACGGGGCGGCCCAGGGCAAGGTCTACATCGGTGGCAATATCGGTGCCCGCGGCATGACCATGACCAAACGCAACCCAAGATTTGATCCCCCGGAACTCTGGGTCCTCGGCGCTGCCGGGGACTACTTCGGCGAATTCATGGCCGGCGGCATTGCCGTCATCTGCGGCCACGACTGCGAAGACCGCGAGCATCTTCTGGGATACCGTCCCCTGGTGGGCATGGTCGGCGGCTCCGTATTTGTCCGGGGAGACGCCAAAGGGTATTCCAAAAAAGACGCCAAGGAAATCGCCATCACAGATGAAGACTGGACATGGCTGAAACAGAACCTGAAACCCTTTCTGGAAAAACTCAAGAAAGAGGACCTGTATAAAGAATTCACCAACCGCAAAGACTGGAAGCTGTTTACCACCAAAAGTCCCCAGGAGAAATCCGAAGGCTCCGACCAGACCTCCATGTCCTGGTTCCGGGACAATGTTTGGGATGCGGAGCTTGGCCGCGGCGGCCTTATCGGTGATCTCCAGGAAACCGAAAAGGGCAGCATCCCTCTGATCACCAAGGCAGAATACCGCCGGTATGTCCCGGTCTGGGAACAGGGCCGGTACATGTCCCCCTGCCAGGCAGCCTGTCCGACAGGCATCCCGGTTCAGGACCGCTGGGCCATGGTCCGCATGGACAGCATTGACGAAGCCATTGCCATGGGCCTTGAATATACGCCCTTTCCCGCCACAGTCTGCGGCTATCTGTGCCCTAGCCCCTGCATGGCCTCCTGCACCCGGAATCAAAACTATATGAGCCCCATTGACGTGCGGTTGCTGGGACGCGCAGGTCAGGACATCAAACCGCCGAAAACCGCCAAAAAATCCAAAAAGAAAGTGGCCGTCATCGGCGCGGGCCCCGGCGGTATTTCCGCCGCCTGGCACCTCACCATTCAGGGCCATACCCCCACAGTATTTGATACGGGCACGCAGATCGGCGGCAAAATCTCCTCTGTGATTCCCTCCTCCCGGGTACCCAAGGAGACCTTGGAGGCGGAACTTGCCCGGGCCAAATCCTTTATCAAGGATATCCGCCTGGGCGAGGAAATCGATGCCAAAACATTTAAAAAGATCAAAGACGAATATGATTTTACCATCGTGGCAGCAGGGGCCAGAAAGCCCAGAACCCTTCCCATCAAAGGCATTGAGCGGACAGTCTCCGCCAATGACTTTCTTGAACAAGCCAAAATGGACAAGATCAAGCCGGGTAAAAAAGTTGTGATCATCGGCGCCGGCAATGTCGGATGCGATGTGGCCACCGAAGCCCACAGACTGGGTGCCAAGGACATCACCCTCATCGATGTTCAAAAACCCGCCGCATTCGGCAAGGAAAAAGAGGATGCCGAAAAATGCGGCGCCGTGTTCCGCTGGCCCCTGTTCACCAAAGAAATCCAGGCCAAAGGGGTGAAACTTGCCGACGGAGAGCGGCTGCCGGCCGACACCGTAGTGGTGTCCATCGGTGACGTCCCCGACCTTTCCTTTGTCGGAGACGCGCTTGAGCTGGCCAACGGATTCGTTAAGATTGACAACGCAGGCATGACCTCTGATCCCAAGGTATTCGCCATTGGAGATGCCGTGGGCATCGGCCTGATCACCAACGCCATCGGCGCCGGGAAACGGGCCGCCTATGCCATCGACCGGGTCATCGCCGGCAAAGCCCCCCAGGAAGGGGACCTTTTGCCCATGGTGGACAAAAAACGGGTCACCCTGGCCTATTACAACCCCAGGGAAGCGGCAGAGGATATTTCCAGCTGCGGTGACGACTGTGCCTCCTGCGGCAAATGCAAGGACTGCGGCATCTGTGTGGCGGTCTGCCCTGAAGCGGCCATCAGCCGGAAAGAAACGGAATCCGGATTTGAATACGTCGTGGATGAGAATAAGTGCATCGGCTGCGGGTTCTGCAAAGGAGCCTGCCCCTGCGGCATCTGGGATATAGTACCCAATGCGCCCCTGTAAACCGTCCATTCGGACATAGCCTAAAAAAAGCCCGGCCCGGATCAAAGAATCCGGGCCGGGTTTTTATTTTCTACTGGGTGTTGGAGTGTTGCCTCTCCCCTGTTTCCGTGCTGTTTTTATATCGAAATCATTGTCGGCTGCGGGTTCGAAATGGACTGGCTTGATTCGATTTCGATAGTGATCACGATTTCGATTCGTTTTTCCGGGGTCAGACGGCAAATCCCGGCTTGACTTTGGAGACCCCCGGAATCACGGTCTGGGTTCTTGTAATGCCTTCCAAACGACGGATATTCTGATCCACGAATTCAGCAATGGTTTCGGCGTCCGAGGCCAGAAAATCCCGCTTAAGCACGACTTTTACCAGAATATCAATATTGCCGTGGACTGAGTGCACCTCCTGAACCTCGTCCAGTTCGTAGAGTGCGTCAATAATCTCCATCTGCGATGCGGCATCCACATAGATAAAGACAAAGGCTGAAATGGTGCGTTTCATCTCGGGATACTCCGGGATATTTTTCTCCAGCATGGCCGATCTAAATCCCTCCATACTCTTGGGGATCACTTGATCAATGCCGATGCCGTACCTCCGGTTGGCGCTGCCCTCCCAATGATGGTAGGAAATATAGGTGTAAAGGTCGGAAACGGTTCGATCAGGGAAATACTTATCCAGACCGCCCGAGGCGACAATGGTGATCATAGGACTGTAGATGGTGTTGAACCAGTCCTTGGCCGCCCGTTTGAAATCGCAGTCCCGGCCGGACTGGCTGGCGAGATATATTTGGTGGTTTTTTATCTGGGCTTCCAAAAGCTTATACTTGCCCACTTCGGTAAGATTGATCTTCTCCTGGAGCCCTGTTTTTTCGTGGAAATTCTTCTTTTCAAGGTAGATCAGGTTCTCCATGGAATTCTGGCCGGAGAGCAGTTCCACCACCTTGGCCTGGATCTCGGTCCATCCAAGTTCCTTGGCTGCAGCCACCCGATGGTTTCCGTCCAGAACAAAAAAATCGTCCCGGATCTGGTACAGTCGGACCGGGGGCAGCCCTCCGCCTTCCCGCATTTTCCGCTTGATATCCTTAAAGCGCTTGGCCGAGACATGCTTTTTGGGACGGAACCTGGAGTCAAAATCCGTATATTTTCCGACACTGCCGGTAATCTGATCCAGGGAAACGGTCCTGACACCGTGGTCGATAAACTGGACATCCTCTTCCTTTGCCTGCTCTTCGTTAAAAGAGGTCACGCGGTCCTTTTCTTTCCCGGAAGAATCGCTGCTGCCAAACAGGTATTTTAAAAATCCTTGCATCTTACACCTCTATTATGATGTGACCGCAGGTATTGATGACCCCGGTATTATCCACCCGGGTTATGCGTTGCTCAAACGTATCAAAAGCTTCATGGACATGGCCGTGGATCAAATACTCAGGACGCCTTTTTTGAATGAACCGGCCAAAACATTCAAATCCCCGGTGGCAAAGATCCTCCCGGTCGTGGATATGGCGGGGGGGAGCATGGGTCACCACCATATGGACAGGGCCTTTTCTAAAAAGCTTGAAGGCCAGGCGGAAAAGCTGTTTTCTCATCATGGCCTCGGTATACTGGTTGGGGCCGCCGTTGTACCACATGGATCCTTCAAGTCCCAGGATCTTCAGAGATCCCACGCAGATCACCTTTGCATGGATGTCCTCGCAGCCCGGAAGGTTGGACGCCGTATATCGGATATCGTGGTTGCCTTTGACAAAGACCAGAGGCGCATCAAGGCGGTCCCTTAAAAAAGAAAGGTACTCCGGGACCATGTCGCCGCAGGAGACAATGAGATCCAGGGGCGGCATCTGCCTGTTTTCGACCTGGTCTGTGAGTTCCTGGTCAATAAAGTCCGACAGGCATAGCAGCCTCAACCCATGGGTTGTGCCAAGACGGTGTACGGGAGTCATGAATGCATCCATCAAGCAGGTTAAATCAAGGCAGAAGCATACGATGAAAGCATAGCCCAAGTCAACTGCATCGCAGGCGACCGTTTGCGCCCCTGCGGCAATGGACTAACCATTTTATAACAATTTTAACTAGTTATTTCTCCTCGAAGAAAGACAGTGTCGAGACCTTCCTCTTTTTTACTAAAGGGATCGTCATTTCATGTTGACTTTTCAAATGGTTCCGGATATGTCGCTAACAAGGTAGCAACAAAATACTCAATGTCTTAAGGGCCTTAAATAGTGCTTGCCATTTGAAGTGATTATGCTAAGTATTAAACTCATTCATTAGGGGTTATCATTAATAACTTGATCGCCCGGCGGGTCGTACTTTTATCCTGTCCGGACCATCAGCCATTTTTAGGAGGAGAAAGATGAAAAAAATTTTAGTCGCCCTTTTTGCCCTGGCTTTTGTCATGGTGTCTGTCCCTGTTTTTGGTGCCGACATTGAACTGGCCAAAAAATCCACCGTTGAAAAAATTGTTAAAGCCGGTGAAATCCGTGTCGGTTTTGAATCCGGTTACCTTCCCTTTGAGATGACCAACACAAAGGGCAATTACATGGGATTTGACATTGATCTGGCAAAGGCCCTTGCCAAGGCCATGAAGGTAAAATTCGCCCCGGTAAACACGGCCTGGGACGGCATCATTCCCGGTCTGCTTACGGACAAATACGATATCATCATCTCCGGCATGACCTGTACCCAGGAGAG
The DNA here is from genome assembly GCA_963677255.2 of uncultured Desulfobacter sp. GTDB lineage: Bacteria > Desulfobacterota > Desulfobacteria > Desulfobacterales > Desulfobacteraceae > Desulfobacter. The sequence continues at coordinate 759,313 of CAXXER010000001.1, forward strand.
AAACCTGGCTGTCAACTTCACCGACCCGTACATCGTTGTGGGACAGGCCATTCTGGTGAATAAAAGACTTGCAGGCAAAATCAAATCCTACAAGGACCTTAACGATCCCAAGTATACGGTCTGCTCCAAGCTGGGCACCACCGGCGAACAGGCAGTCAAGAGAATGATCCCCAAAGCCACCTACAAATCCTTTGAAGTCGAATCCGAAGCCTGCATGGAAGTCATTCAAGGCAATGCAGACGCCACGGTATACGACCTGCCCCTCATTGAGTTCTTCCAGGCGGCCCACGGTGAAGGCAAAACCTTTACCCTGAACAAACCCTTTACCTTTGAGCCTCTGGCCATAGCCGTTAAAAAGGGGGATCCGGACTTCCTCAACTTCCTGAACAACTTCATCCGTCAGTACAAAAACGATGGCAGATGGCAGAAATCCTACGACAAGTGGATTAAAACCGCCGACTGGAAAAAAGATCTCGCAAATTAAGTTCTAAAAGTCATTTTCATAAGGGCCGTCAGCCGATCGCTGACGGCCCATTTTTAAGGCCTAATATATGCAAGAAAACACCTCCAATATCAAAAGATTAAGCAATCCCAAAGCCTATGCCTTTTCGGTCATCGGTTTTTTTGCCCTGCTTTTTCTGGTCGTGGGATCGGTCTACTATGCCACGGTTGCCGTAGAATACCAGTGGCGCTGGTTCAAAATACCCAAGTACTTTGTTTACCAGCCTGACATCACCATCTATGCCGAGGGTGAAGGGGAAATCCAATCCATTGTTCCCCAAAAGGACAAGGTCAAGATCACCCTGGAACTTGACGGAGAGCCGGTCAACTACACGGTTCCAAAAGGATCCTATGACTGGGTGGAAGGCGATCTCATCGGCCCCGGGGACATCATTGCCGAGTATAAATCCGGCTGGAAACCCGGGATTTTGAGCAAGGGGCTTTGGACCACCCTGAAAGTCTCCTTTCTGTCCACCCTCCTGGGTATTTTCATCGGCATTGTCGGCGGGGTGGCCCGGGTATCCAATACCCCGGTGCTCAAATGGTCGGCCATGACCTATGTTGAAATTATCCGAGGCACCCCGCTTCTGGTCCAGATCATGATCTTCTACTTTGTTCTGGGGACCACCATCAACTCAATGCTGATCATGAACGGCATTCCCAAGATCAATCCGGAGTGGTACGGGATTATGGCCCTGTCCGTCTTTACCGGGGCCTATGTGGTGGAGATCGTCAGGGCCGGCATCGAAGCCATCCACCCCGGCCAGGTAGAGGCAGCCAGATCCCAGGGCATGACCTATTTTCAGTGCATGTTCCACATCGTTCTGCCGCAGGCATTGAAAACCATCCTGCCCCCACTGGCAGGTCAGTTCATCAACCTCATCAAGGATTCTTCACTTCTTGGGGTCATTTCAATTGTCGAGTTGACCAAGGCCACCCGGGAAGGCATTACCACAAGTCTTCAGACCTTTGAACTCTGGTTCCTTTGTGCCCTCCTTTACCTGAGTATGACCTTCACGCTTTCCATGTTCGTTCAGTATCTGGAAAGGAGGACCGCCACAAAATGATAGAAATTAAAAACCTTTATAAAACATTTTTCGTTCCCCACGAGGTCAAAGCCCTGGTCGACGTTTCCAACAGCGTCAAGGCCGGGGAAGTGGTGGTGGTCATTGGCCCTTCAGGCTCAGGCAAATCCACCTTTCTGCGCTGTCTCAACCGGCTTGAAACTGCAGACCACGGCCAGATCCTGGTGGACGGGGTGGACATTTTTGACCCCAAGACCGACATCAACAAAATCCGGGCGGAAATGGGCATGGTCTTCCAGTCATTCAACCTTTTCCCTCACCAGACTATTCTGGGCAACGTCTGCCTGGCCCAGAAACTGGTTCGTAAAAGGAGAAAAAAGGAGCGGGAGGAAAAGGCCATGGCCCTGCTGGAAAAAGTCGGCATCGCCAACAAGGCCCATGCATGGCCCTCCAACCTTTCCGGCGGCCAGCAGCAGCGGGTTGCCATTGCAAGGGCCCTGGCCATGGATCCTAAGATCATGCTCTTTGACGAACCCACATCCGCTCTGGATCCCGAAATGATCGGCGAGGTGCTGGACGTCATGAAGACGTTGGCAAAAGAAGGCATGACCATGGTCTGTGTCACCCATGAGATGGGGTTTGCCCGAGAGGTCGGGGATCGGGTCATCTTCATGGACGAAGGTCAGATCATAGAGGAAGGAACGCCCGAGCAGTTTTACAAAAACCCGCAGCACAAACGGACCCAGCTCTTCCTCAAACAGATCCTCTGATCCCGGCAGTCTTCCTCCGGAATCTGTATATTCAACCCCTTTCATCTCCGTTCGACACCGGCCGGGCGGAAATGAAGGGGGTTAGCTTTTTACGGCAGATTTCAGGCAAAGGCTGCCGGAAGGCGGATTATAAATTTGGTTCCCTTGCCGGGAAATGACTCCACACCCATTTGCCCGCCGTGGGTTTCCGTAACGATAAAATACGAAATGGACAGGCCAAGCCCGGTCCCGATTCCTACCGGCTTGGTTGTAAAAAAGGGCTCAAATATCCGCTTGCAAACCATCTCATCCATACCGGGTCCGTTATCCTCTATTTCAATGCATACCATTTTTTTGGGTTTTTCTGCTGCCACGCGAAGGGAAAAACAGGGATGATACCCCTTCTGGGACACCATTTTTTCCTGCATGGCCTGGGCCCCGTTTCTTAAGATATTTAAGAATACCTGCTGGATTCTGGCACCGTGGCAGGGGACCATAATCTCTTCATAGGCCTTTTGAATTTCAATGGATCTAAAATCGTAGTGTCGTTTCAGGTCATAGTCTGTGGCGGCCAGTTCCAGGGTTTTATCCAAAAGGAGGCCAAGGTTATGGGAGGAAACCGAAGCGTTGCTTTTCCGGGCAAAGTCGAGCATGTTTTCCACAATGTCGGCCACCCTTTTCCCGGATCGACGGATGGTTTCCAGCATGGGCAGAACGCCCCGGGTTTCCATGTACGCCCGGACCGCCGCCATGGTTGTGCCGGCGGTTTTGGCCGCTTCGACATTGGCCGGCACATCGTCCCCGCCGCCCAGACGAAGGGCCATGAGATGGGCCGTCTGAATCATTCCGGCCAGAGGATTGTTGATCTCATGGGCCATGCCGGCGGCAAGGCCGCCCAAAGAGAGCATCTTTTCGCTCTGCATCATCATTTTTTCCATGTGCACTTTTTCGCTGACGTCGTCCAGCCGTATCACAGCCCCCTCAAGATCGTTTCCCGTTAAAGGATAGATAGTCAAATCCTCATAACAGGTTCTGTTATCCAGTGTCACCTGGAGCTTCTGCCGCTGCATCACCTTTTTGGATCGGTTGCTTTCCGCAATCAGCGCCATATGGGGGCCCATCCAGGGGAGCACATCGGAAAGCACGCACCCTCTGGCTGCCCGGGCATAAATGCCTGAAATCTGTTCCGCAGTTTTGTTCCATTGGGTCACCCTGTTTTCTGCATCCACGCCAACCAGCACGGAGGGCATTGAATCAATAATATCGGTCAGGGAAGTTTGCAGGGTTCGCAGTTCCCTTTCAGCCTGTTTCTGCTCGGTGACATCGAAATAGATAACCATGAGCAGTCGGCCCGATGTTTTTTCAATAAATCGCCCGAAAAGCGAACAGATCCGAACCGTGTTATCCTTTCTGCGCAGCCGGGTCTCAAAGTTGGTCACATAATTTTGCCGGTTGGCCATCCCAACCATGCGAATCCGGTCTTCTTCATTCACCCACAAGCCGATATCATCGCCGCTTCTGCCCTGGGCCTCCTGCCGGGAATATCCAAAGGTAAGATACCAGGCCGCATTCCAGGTGGTTCCTTTGTAGCCGTCAAACTCCGATGCGTAGGCCATGGGCACAGGGGCGGATTCAAACAGCTGACTGAAGCTGCGTTCCGTCTCCTTCAGTCGTTCCTGGGTTTTCAGAAGATCTGCCTTTTCCTTTTCCAGAACCCAAATTCTTTGTTCCAGATCTTTGTATGTCGGCTTGCCACTCATGCACCAACTCCGGTTCCATTCCACCATGGATACATTACCCGTAAGGGCTGCCAAAACTGATTTTCTCGCATAGATACGCCCTGAGGTGCTCTCAAATATACACCAGATCCGGTATGGGGCAAAATCTTTTTCACCGTCGCCCGCAGCGGGCGCCTGTTTTCTTAAACCTATCACAACCCGTGATCCGTATCCGGCATTCATTGACAGGGCCGGGGGTTTTCCTTTATTCTTAAGAAGCGTCACGGGGGCGAAAGGGGCAACCAAAATAAAATAAGGAACGCTGCCATGGGGACGACTTATACCATCCATCCCATTGTCATGGGGACCAAAGTTTTTGACAAGAGCATGATGACCTACCAGCACGGCCAGGGAGAACCCTATACCATTCCCATCTATACCTGGCTGATCAAGGGCTGCGACCAGAATATCCTGGTGGATACGGGCGAGATGAACCCCATCATATCCCAGGACAGGGAAGCGGCCATCGGCGGAAAGATATATACCTTTGAACAGGGGCTGAAAGGCCACGGTCTGATCCCTTCGGATATCGACATCGTCATTCACACCCACCTGCACATGGACCATTGCGAGAATGACTACAAGTGCACCAACGCAAGATTTTTCGTCCATGAAGCCGAACTCGAAGCCATACACAATCCCCATCCTTTAGATTACCGCTACCTGGAAGATTATATTGAAGATGTGGAGGGAAACGGACAGATTGAAATCCTCAAAGAAGATACTGAGGTTGTCAAAGGCATCCGCATGGTCCACACCCCGGTCCACACCAAGGGAGGCATGACGGTCTTTGTTGACACGGAAAAAGGGAAGGCCGCTATAACGGGCTTTTGCATCATCGACGAAAACTATGACCCTCCCCCTGAAATCCGCGGTATGGAGATGGATCTCATTCCGCCGGGCACCCACGTGGATGTGTATTCGGCCTATGATATCATGGCAAAGATAAGAGCCCAGGCAGACATCCTGATCCCCCTTCACGAGCCCAGGTTTTCATCCGGAGAGACCATCGGATGACCGTTCCGGAACCGGGGCTGCCGATGACAGCTCCGGTTTCGCCATTCTACGAACTTCCCTCGCCAGACACCGCCAGACCTCTAAAGCATCTGCTTTTTTTTGGAATAAAAAAACAGACCGCCCGATCCCCTATACAGTCCGTGAACCTTTCGGCCAGAAAGTCGAAAAAAAGGGTTCGCAAAGATCCATCCTTTTTGCATGACAAGGACAACAATCAGCACATCATTTGTAAAAGGAGACACTATGGCCAACGATATATCCAAAAACAAGATGCCGAAGGCTTCCGACCGGACTTTGTGCGATGCCACCCAGCAGATGCTGGAAAAGGCAAGGCGGGACGGGGTGGTCCTTGACCTGGACCGGGGCTGGGAAATGAAACCGTGTCCCATCGGGGAAGAATCGGCCTGCTGCAAGAACTGCTACATGGGCCCCTGCCGCCTCAATCCCAGGGATCCTTATAAAAAAGTCGGTGTCTGCGGTGCCACCATTGATACCATCATGGCCAGAAACCTGGGCAGGAACGTGGCCACGGGGTCCGCCTCCCACAACGACCACGGCCGCCATATTCTGGAGCTTTTCCGCAAGGTGGTGGACGGTAAAGCCCTGGATTTCACCATAGAAGACACCTTGAAACTGTCACGGGTGGCCGAATCCGTCGGCATTGATGTGGAAGGCAAGGACGTCAAAAAGGTGGCAGAAGAGCTGTGTGACGAACTGGAGAAAACCTTTTCCAACGTGACAGGGGAGATGCCGTTTACGAAAAGGGTTCCTGCCGCGACCCTTGAGCAATGGCGAAAAGATGACATCGTTCCCAGGGGAGCGATGCTCGAAATCATGGAGCTCATGAGCCGGACCCATATCGGATGCGACCAGGACTACAACAACCTGATGAAGCAGATCGCCAGAACGGCACTGGCAGACGGGTGGGGTGGGTCCATGGTGGCAACCGAGTTGTCCGATATCATGTTCGGCACCCCATCCCCGACCCTGGCGGATGTGGACATGGGGGTACTCAAAGAGGACCATGTCAACATCATAGTCCACGGCCATGAACCGGCCATGTTTGAAGGCATGCTGGCTGCAGTGAACGATCCCTTTTTCATTGGTGAGGCCAAGGCCCGCGGGGCCCGTGGCATCAACCTTGTGGGGATGTGCTGTTCCGGCGCGGAAATGATGTCCCGGCACGGGGTACCCCATGCCGGCAACTTCGGATCTACCGAGGCGATCATGGTCACAGGAGCCGTGGACGCCATGGTAGTGGACATCCAATGCATCAAACAGGGGCTTTCCGAGGTGGCCCGGTGCTACGACACCCATTTGATCACCACCAACTCAAGAGCCCATATCGAAGGGGCCACCCATATTGAATTTGACGAAACCGATCCCAGGAACTGCACCGATCAAATCCTGACCAAAGCCATTGCCCGGTATGCCAACAGAAGTATGCCCGTAGAAATCCCCAAACAGACTCAGATCGGTGTCCATGGCTTCACCCATGAGTATATCGAATACATGCTCGGCGGTACCTTCAGAGGGTCTTATTCCCCGCTGAACGAGAATATCATCAATGGCCGAATCCGTGGGGTGGCAGGGGTTGTGGGCTGCACCAACCCCAAGGTGAAACAGGACTCCATCCATATTCCGCTGGTCAAGGAACTGATTAAAAATGATGTTCTGGTCCTCCAGACCGGCTGTTCTCAGATCGCACTGGCCAAGGCCGGCCTGCTTACCCCGGAGGCCGCCATCTTGGCAGGCCCGGGACTGTCCGAAGTCTGTGAGACCGTCGGCATGCCGCCGGTCCTGGGACTTGGATCCTGCGTGGACAACACCCGCATCCTCATTGCAGCCTCGGCCATGGTAAAGGCCGGGGGCTTAGGAAGCAGTATTGCCGACTTGCCGGTTGCAGGCTGCGCCCCGGAATGGATGAGTGAAAAGGCCCTGGCCATTGGTCAGTACTTTGTCTCATCCGGGGTTTACACGGTGTTCGGCATTGGCTTTCCCACCGTTAAGGATACAAAATTTCACACCCTGCTTTTTGACGGCCTTGAAAAACAGGGCTACGGCAAGTGGGGTACAGGAAAGGACCCAATAGAAATCGCTCAAATGATGATTGCCCATATTGATAAAAAGCGTAAGGAACTTGGCATTGACAAGGCCAGGGAAAGGGTGCTGGTCGATATGTCTGACCGTCGGGATATTGCCTGATCTGCCTGCCTAACCTACCTGTGAAAAGCCGCCGGACACAACCGTTGTCCGGCGGCTTTTATTTTTTTCCAATTGCTTCCTAAAAAAATCACCCTCTCCAATTGACATTTCATATTCTTTAGGTTAAAAAGTAAGCTTTTTTTTATAAACACAATAGAAATGCTGAAAACAAATAGTAGCAGGCACCAAGGCAACCGCCGAACAAAGGAACTCAAAAGGCGAATCATGTCGCAATGCCTGAGCGAAATAAATTGACAAGGGCCGGCAGCCCCATATATATATTAATTAGCATATAAGCAATAAAAAACAAAGGTAACATCAAATGGGTCGAAAAAGCATCTCTCACATTCGCAAACCGGAAATTCTTAAACATACCTATAAAGTCGTAGAGGAAGAGGGCTTTAAAGGGATGACCATCGGAAAAATCGCAAAACGCATGGGGGTAAACTCAGGTCTGCTCATCCATTACTTCAAGAGTAAGGAAGGGTTGATTATGGAAATGGTGGAGTTTCTCTACCAGTCCTCCATGAACAAGTACATCAAGGAACTTGAAAGTCACACCTCCCCCCAGGACCGCCTTGAGAACCTTCTGGACATCCTCTTTGACACCAGCGGGACAAGGCCCCAGAGGGATGCGGTGTTCTGGTCCTGCTATGCCATGGGTTTCCGGGATGAAGCCATCCGCGAAAAAATCAAGGGCATGATGGAAAAGTTCATTGAGTTCGGCATTGAAGAAATGACCAACTGGGAAGAAAGCGACCTGGTCAGTGTGGACGACAAGGCCAGGGCAGCGGCCATTATCCTTGCCCTGCACGAAGGGTTCGGCATCCTCAGAAACTCCATCGATGATCCCGATACCCTCCTGGATGTGGCCAGGTTCATGAAACATACGGCGCTGGAAACCCTGAACAGCAAAGTATTTGTGGGTTAAGCGCCCAAGGCACTTTACCCGGAATCAATTCGGGCCGCAGCGTTCATCCAGGCTGCGGCCCGGATTTTTCCGCCCCTCCCCTAACAGGTCACACCGTCAGTCCCACCGACAATGAGACAAATGAGAGCAGAGTGGACAGCATAATGGCCACCGATGCCAGCTCCACGTCGGAGTTGAGCTGGGCGGACAGCACGTATAGCGCCGTTGAGGTGGGCAGGCAAAAAAAGATCATCCCGACTCTGAAAGCGGTTCCGTCCACGCTGAAAAGCATCAGACCTAAAAATCCCGCCACTGGCAGCACGGCAAGTTTGAGAACAGACGCAGCCAGAGCAGTGCGCCAATGCGTTGCCAGGCCGTTGAAGCTTAATGTTCCGCCAATGGAGATCAGTGCCAGGGGGAGGGTCACCGAGGACATAAGGGCAAAGGTATTGGTCATGAAGCCTGCAAACCGGATGCCCGTACCGGAGACAATCAGTCCTCCGGCACACCCCAGAATCAGGGGGTTGGACAACAGCGCCCTGGAAAAAATCTTCAGTTTCCTGTCCCATGCCATTGTTTCGCTGGAGTACCAAATCAGGATGGAGACGGCCGCCACGTTGATGCACGGGATGAGCAGACCGATGAGGATACCGAAATACCGGACACCTTCCTCCCCCAGCACCCCTAAAATAATGGCCATGCCGATATAGGTGTTAAACCTGAAGGCGGATTGGGCAAAGGCCCCGGCCTGGAAAGCGGGTACCTTTGCCCGGGTTATATAGATCAGGCTTAAAAGGCATGCCAGGCCCACCCCCATGAATCCTGCGGCGCACAGCCCCAAAGCGGAAGCCGCCTGACCGGTGGAACTGCCGACCTTCCAGAACAGCATGACCGGAAAAAAAATATAATACACCAGCCGATCCGCTGTTTTCAAAAACAGATCCGTTGTAATGCCGGCCAGTTTTAAGACCCGGCCCAGGCAGAGCAGGGCGAAGATAGGAAAGAGGGTGTCCAGTATGATCATGGCCGTATCCTTAAATAGGGGTTTCGGAGGCGATCATACCCGCACTTTCCCGGGAAAGGCAATCTTTTCTTCAAATACGCCAGCCACAATCTTACGTTGACAAGTTCTGATATCTGATATATCAGTACCCAAAACATCAATTGCAGCACGCCACTAACATTGACGTACCGCTCCATTACAGGTATAAAAAGATTTTGGTATGGATAATAAAAGGCCGAACCCGAAGATGAAACCCCGGTTAAATGTATTGTCGTTGAGAGAGCAGGTGTATGAGTACCTGAGACAGGAGATGACCAGCGGCAGCCTGCTACCGGGATCTGCCATCAATCTGAACAAGATCGCCGCCCAGCTTGGAATTTCAAAAACCCCCTTGCGGGACGCACTGATTCACCTGGAAATTGAAGGGTTCGTAACCATTCTCCCCCGGCGGGGGGTCATGGTCAACGGCCTGGATCTCAAGGCGGTAAAAGATGCCTACCATGCCATCGGTATTATCGAAGGGGCCATTGTAGAGGACTGTTTTGAAAGGATCACCCCCCGGCATATTGACCGCCTGGAAGAGTTGAATGAAACGCTACGCCAAGATATTTTACGGGACGATTTCTCGGATCTGTTCCAAACCAACCTGGCCTTCCACAACGTGGTCAATGACCTGTCCGACAACCCCCTGTTAAAAAAATTCATCTCCCCAATCAAACACCGGCTTTACGATTTTCAGGGCCAGAGCTATATTCCGGAGTGGGAACTGAGAAACAGCGATGAACATGACAGGTACATTGCCTATCTCAAGCAAGGCAACCCCAAAGCCGCCGCCGCGGTGCTGCGGGATACCCACTGGTCCTATGAGGTTCAAAAATCCTTTATTAAAAAATTCTATCAGATGACCGACACCCAGGACGGCTCAAGCCCCAGGGACGCGGCGGCCATCCTGGAAAGACAGGATTAAGCGGGCCGGATTTACCCCCAATCGTTAGATTTTAAGGAACACCATGAACATTCTGATTATCAACACAGGGTCCTCTTCCCTGAAGTATCAACTATTTGACACAGACAGCAGCCAGGCGCTTTCCGGCGGTGTTGTCGAACGCATCGGAGAAGCCGAAGGAAACCTGACCCATAAAACCTTTGTCCCGGCACAGAACAAGGAAACCCTCACTCAGCCCATCCCCGACCACAGGGCCGCCCTTCTGCTGGTTGCCGACCGCATCACTCAGAAAATCGACGCCATCGGACACCGGGTTGTCCAGGGCGGAGAGGCCATCAAAGCCGCCTGCCTGATCACCGAAGAGGTTAAAAAAGCCATCAAGGCCAACAACCCCTTAGCTCCCCTGCACAATCCCCCGAACCTCATCGGTATTGACGTGGCAGAGGAATTGTTCCCGGGCAAACCCCATGTGGCAGTCTTTGACACTAATTTCCACTCAAGCATCCCTGAAAAGGCATTTTTGTACGCCCTGCCCTACAGCTATTACACCGAACACCGGATCCGCAAGTACGGGTTCCACGGCACCTCCCACAAATACGTGGCCAATGAGGCGGCAAGGCTCATGGGAAAAGCGCCGGACCAGGTCAACCTGATCACCCTGCACCTTGGCAACGGCTGCTCCATTTCCGCAGTTGAAAAAGGACAGTGCAAGGATACCTCCATGGGCATGACCCCCCTGGCAGGCGTAATGATGGGCACCCGGTGCGGAGATCTGGATCCTGCGGTTTTCGGTTATCTGATGGACAACACGGGGCTGAGCCAGAAAGAACTGGACGATGTGCTCAATAAGCAAAGCGGCCTTAAAGGCATTTGCGGGTACAACGACCTTCGGGATATTCACGCCCAGGCGGAGGACGGCAATAAAAAGGCCGCCCTGGCCGTGGACATGTTCGCCTACCAGATTAAAAAGTACATCGGCGCCTACTCAGCGGTGCTGGGCCATGTGGACGCTCTGATTTTCACCGCCGGCGTAGGCGAGAATGACGAGATCGTCCGGGCGAGATCCCTTGAAAACCTTGAGGGAATGGGAATCATCCTGGGTCTTGAAAAAAACAATGTCCGGTCAGGACAGGCCCGTGCCATCCACCATCCGGACAGCAAAATCCAGATCTGGGTCATCCCCACCAATGAGGAACAGCAGATCGCGGTCGAGACCCAGGCCGTGCTGGACAGCTCAGACAAATAGCCCCTATGAAAAGGCTCTGCAACCGCCGGGACCTGACCGCCTAAAGCGCCATCAGGTCTCGGGCCAGAACCACCTCACCGGGAAAAATACAGGCACAGGGAGAGATCATGTCTTCCCCCTGGCATTCCGGATAAAAATGAGTCAGCACTAACCGCTGCACCCCGGCATCTCTGGCCATTTTTCCCGCCAGTGACGGCACCAGGTGGCCGGTAATTTTCTTGCCCTCAGGCATGGCGCATTCACAGATCAGGGTGTGGCTCCCCTTTGCCAGCCCGGATAGGTTAGATGTCTCATCGGTATCTCCTGAGTAAACCAGGGAAAAGCCGGACGGGTCTTCAAACCGGAACCCGATGCTTTCCGCTTTATGGGCCATGTTTTGGTACCGGATATTCAGTCCGCCCAGCATGAAAGAGCCCTCACATCCCAGTTCCGTACACTCGAAATAGCCTTCGGGCAGGTCAATCGTATGGCCGAAAACCTGTCGCAACGACTGAAACCAGGCGTCAAGCCCGGGTCCACCGATAAGTCTCAAAGGATTGGTTCTGGTAAATTGAGGGTATTTGGTGGAAAAAAGAAAGGGGGCCACCTCCCCCGCATGGTCCAAGTGGAAATGACTCAAAAAGATGGCGTCAATATCGTCAATGGACCGGCCCAGTTCCAGAAGGCGGTGCATGATCCCGGCCCCGGCATCCACCAGGATACAGGTATCCTCCCACTCCACCAGGATCGAACAGGGGTATCGTTCCAGCGAAGGGACGCAGGTGCCCGATCCCAGGACATGCACCCGCATCCGGTTTGATCCGGGCAGTTGTTCACTCATCAATTTCCCCCTGAATGGTGTTGGCCCCGTGGCCCAGGTGGATCAGCAGGGCATTGGCAATGCGCTGTTCTGAAGCGGCGGCATTGTAATCGTGGCTTTGGGTCAGACCGTTGGCAATGTGGCGGATGATGTCCGCCAGAAGTTCCCCCCAGGCTTCCCGCTCGTCAATATCATGATTGGAGGCCTCTTCCCACATCCCCAGCAGCATGGACACATGGATATCCTTATTACCGATCCAGACCCGGATCATTTCCGTTGCATCGGGATCGCCTTCAATCCCTTCGGGTATTTTTAACTCGTTCATTTTATCATTCCTCTCTTTGCTGTAAATGAAGGGCGCGCCTCCATAAAAGACGAAAAGGGCATTCACCCCGTCCGTAAATTTAAATTTGAAATATCCTGTGGGGCGTTTTGGAGATGAACGCCGCCTCTTTTTCCGTCACACGGATCACACTTTCCACTCCCGCGGCAAACCGGTTTTCAAACACAAATTTGGGTTCTACCGCAAAGGTCATGCCCGGGGCAAGCTCAAGATGTCGCCCGGGAGCCAGAATAGGCGGCTCAACAAGTTCCAGGCCGATGCCATGCCCCACAAACCGGGCCTTGTGGCCGGCAAGCCCAAGGTATTGCCGGGACAGGCCCTGCTTGTCTGCCAGGGCTTCAGAAAGCTCAAAAATATCTTTGATGGCCCGGCCCGGCACCATGGCCTCTTTAAGAGTAAAAAGCAGGTCGATGGACGCCTGTCCCGCATCAAGGGCATCCTTTGGCATCTTCCCTGCGCAGAACATTCTGGATTCATCCATGTGGTATCCTTTAACCATGCAGGAAAAATCCACCAGCACCGGCTCGTCAGGTTCAATTATTTTGGGGCCCGCCCCAAAAGGATAAGCCGTGCAGGTGCCGGTACCCGACACCGGAGAGTCCAGGGCTCCGGCCATTGCCCCGGACCGTCCGCTCATGATGTGAAAGGAAAACCCCTCGGCCCGGTAATGCCGCATCTGGATTTTTCCGGAATGCCCCAGACCTCTTGCCTGGGACTCAATCATCCCTGCGAACTGGGTTTCACTGAGGCCGGGTTCAAGGCGGGCTGCCATAAACTCAAATACCCCGGCGGACACCGAAGCCGCCGCCTCCATGGCCTGAATTTCCCAGGGGCTTTTAACGGACCGGCATTCCAGAATCAACGCTGACCCGTCACAAAGTGCCGTATCCTGGAACAGGGCGTCAAAAAAATTAAAATCCCGAACCGGCACCAGGTCAAATGAAAGCCCCATGCGCTTTGGAAGCCGCCCGTGGGCCTTTAAAATCGCCTCGGGAATCCGGGTCACCGAGTCGACAGGGACAACGGCCAAGGGGGTTTCAGCCTCCGCTCTGGGCAGATACCGCTTTATAAATATAAGAGGATCCCGGTCCTGGCTAACATAAGCCCACCCCTCCTGGCCCGTTCCGGTAAAGTAAAACAGATCCGGCCGGTGGGTAAGCAAAATGGATTCGACGCCTTTTTCGGCCATCAGGCGTCTAAGGCATGCCAGGCGGTCCACGATTTCCGATTCAGGGACAAGATCCAGGGGGAAGAGGGGCATGGTAGGTGTTCCGATCTTAGGGTCTTTTATTTTGGAATGTCGGCCTGGAGCCACTGGTTCATCTTATCCGCATAAACCAGGTTTCCAAATGGTTTGGGCAGATGATCCACAAAGGGATCCGACTCTTTCATGGCTTCAATGGACTTTAAAAATCTTAAATTGCCGGAGATAAAGACAACGGGCAGGGTCGGTCGAATCCTGCGAATATTTTTATATACGGCCAGCCCGTTCATCTTCCCGGGAAGCACATAGTCCAGACTGACCAGGTTGAACTCCTGGGCTTCAATGCGGGCAAGGGCCTCTTCTCCGTCTTCAGCCAGACTCACATTGTGATAAAAAGGATCGGAAGAAAGGATCTTGCACAGCACCATGGAGATGGCCGGCTCATCCTCGACCACAAGGATCCGTTTATTTTTGACCACCGGTTTTCTCATCAGGTCGTCCTTTTCACGGGGAAAAAGTGCCTTGGCCTTCAGCGGCAGGGTCAGGGTGAACCGGGTGCCCTCTCCCTCACGGCTGAAGAAAGCAATCGTTCCATTGTGCTTGTCGATATATTTTTTCACGTTGGACAACCCATATCCCGTCCCTTTGATCTCAGGCGGATAGACACCGGTAAAATCCCGGCTGCCCTTAAGGGTGAAAGACGGGGAATAGATCTCATCGGCATAGGCCTCCGGGATGCCGCAGCCGTTGTCCTGAATGACGATGGTCATGGCATCTCCGTCGGACGCGGTTGAAAGCCCAAGCACCGGATGGGCGGTTTTGGCCATGGCATGGACGGCATTTTGAACGAGATTCACCAGCGCATGCTCAATCATACCCGGATCCGCCAGAAGGTCGGGGGGGGCGTCCTGAAAATGCTTGATCACCATAATTCCTGCCAGGTCTTTTTTGAGCAGATTCAGCACCAGATCCATCTTGTCGTTGATATTAAAGTATACCTCCCGGATCTCCTGATCCTTGGAAAAAGCCACCAGGTTCCGGGTAAGGATATTCCCCCTTTTGGCCTGCTCCAGAATAATCTCCAGGGTGGCGGAAATCTCCTTGTCCTTGCAGTCTAAAAGTGTGAGTTCGGCATTTCCCACAATGGCCGAGAGGATATTGTTAAAATCATGGGCCATTTTCCCGGCCACCTGGCCCACAAGGGCGAATTTCTCCTGCTCTGCGGCCTTTATCGCCTCCCGTTCCAGCCGCCGCTGCCTTGTCAGATCCAAAAAACAATTACGGATCCCGACCGGGATGCCTTGTTCACAGATCAAAATGGGGATGACGTTTCCCCAGGCCGGTTTCCCGTTTTTACGGACCAGCTCAAGCTCCATGGGTCCTGGATTCTCTCCCCTGGCATGAACGTTGATCCGCTCATACACCCTGTCCCGGTAAGGCGGTGAGACCAACCTGTCCATTTCCAGCTTTTTTCCGATATCCTCCCGGGTAAATCCGAAAAACTCCAGGGCCTCCCGGTTGGCAAAATTCAGGGTCAGATTAAAATCATACTCCCAGATGGGAACGGGCAAAAACTCGACAAGGTCCCTGAACCGATTTTCATTTTTCCGGGACTCATCCAGGCGGACCCCTAAGATAAGCCGCTGGGTGGCGGCCCGCCAGATAAAAAAAATGGCCGTCGCCATAAAAAGGACAAACGCCGCCATCGTGGTGATAATCGCGCTGCGGGACATGGCCTCCTCGGCCTGAAAGAGCGCCAGGATGGAAAGCGGCGTAGACGGAACCTGCGATCGTGTGGCCATCAGTGTCAGGCCTTTTCCCGACGGGGTGATCCGTATTTCATTTTCAGGAACATCTGCCGGATCAAATCCCATGTTTTTGGCCACGCCGGAAATGGATCCTTCGGATACAAAAATCGGAGTTCGCCCCAGGATCATACAGAAAAACCGTCTGGCATCACCGGCATGCCGGAGCAGGTTGCGGTCAATGGCGCCGATATCCAGAAAAGAGACCAGATGCCCGGTGTAGCGTCCCTTAAAATAAAAGGGAAACGACACCGCGATTTGCGACCTGTCGCCCAGAATATTTTTCTTTTTCTTTCCCGGAGTGAGCAGATAGTCACAAAACGAGGGAAAGACGTCGGGTTCTCCCTGGGTGTCAATGAGGATCTCGCCGCTGTTCAGCACAAAAACGATACGCTGGTAAAACGGATCCTGTCCGATGCGTTTGGTGGTGATCAGGGAGGAAAACCGCCTGGATGCAGCATAAAGACTGCTTTTCAGCCCGTACTTCATGGACATGCCCAGGGCCTGGTTCTCAAAGTATCCGGTCAGCTCCCGGCTGTTTCCCAAATTTTCCAGATCCGCATACCGTTCGGAAAAAAAATAACCTACCGAAGTGACCCGTTTATCCAGATCCTGGGTTAAATCGTTTAACCGGCCGCTTTCCATCCTGGACTGATACAGGAACTGCCCGGTAAGCATAAACCCGATGAACAGTGCAAGGCCGCAGCAAATGGCAATGGCGGTCAGGTTCCGGACCTCAAGGCGGCGGATGGTTTCGACCGGCTTCACCAGGCCTCCTTTTCCGGGGCGGAGGCGTCAGCCAGGTCCGAAAAAAAGCCGGGAAAAGCCTGCGCATAACCGGGATAGTATTTTTCGACCAGGGTTCGGTACAGGCCCTGGCGTTTCAAATCCGAAAAAAATTGGAAAAATGCCTGCTTAAGGTCTTCGGCCTCCCTTTTCATAGCGGCCCCCATCTTTTGGGGCGGGGATACAGGACCGATGACTTTGAGCTTTCCGGGCCATTTTTCCATGGCGACCAGGGCGTCCGGTACATCCAGAAGGGTCAGCCCGTTATACCCGTCAATCACACAGGGTGCAAGGTCGATGAGTTTACCGTCAAAGTATTGAATCCGGGCCCCGGCTTCCTCAATCTTATACAGGACAGGATCCAGGCAGGTATGGGCCATCCCCGATACGGTACGGCCTTTGATCAGCCGCCTGACCTGGTCAATATCTTCTGCAATCCCATCTTTGGGCGTTATAGGCGTCAAAGGATAATCCGCCCTGGCAATCAGCCAGACCTGGGAGGCAAATGTGGGGGTGGAAAAAGAGACGATTTTCTCGCGCCAGGGCAGAATGGTCACACCGTTGGCAAGAATATCGCCTCTTACTGCCACAGTTTCGCCTGACTGGGGATCCATGCCGGTCAAATCGCCAAAGGCCGTTTTCCAGGTGGTGGGAACAAACTCATAATTCACACCCAGAAATGAGGCAAACCTCTGGATTAACTCCACATCAAGACCGTCTCCACTGCCCGTAACAAACCGGGCATAAGGAACCCCCAAATGACGCAACACCCCCCGCTGGCGAATCTGGTCAAGCGCCTCTGCCTGAACCGGACAAATCGCTGAAGCCGTCACGACAAGCCATGCTGCCATGGCCAGGCTGATGATTCGGGGGATGATCATAGAAAGCGCCTTGTTCCGGCCTTTTTTTTGAATTCCCATTATTGCCTTATGCCACAGGCAGCAGATGGAATCAAGCCTCCTTTCAAGACCATAGCCGCCCATCTTTTTCTTGACACGGTACCCAGCCGCCCTATATTTTGAGATTATCTTTTGGCTTTTATCCATCGCCAGTCATTTAAAGGAAAATTCACAGGGGATTCATGAGTTCTTCCGCTGACAATTCAAGTGACACGGTGTTAACGCCCGGTCAGGAAACCGCTTTTCAGGACAAGGGAAAAGCCCATATCCTTGTGGTGGACGATGAGCCTGCCATTTTAGATCTTTTCCGGCGGGCCATGATTTTGGCAGGGCACAGGTGTTCGACAGCCAGCAACGGAAGCCGCGCCCTTGAAATTCTTGATCAGGGCCCAGTGGATGTCCTGATCACGGATATCAACATGCCGGGCATGGACGGGATTGAACTGGCCGATAAGGTGCTGAAAAGCTTTTCTGCGGATGTCATTGTCATTACAGGCCAGGCCAAGGCCTATCAATACGACGATATGATCAATATCGGAGCCAGTGATTTTGTAGAAAAGCCCGTGTCCATCCAGGAAATCATTCTCCGGATCAAACGGGTGCTTCGGGAACGGCAGCTCAAGGAGACGGCCAGGACCTCTCACGAGGAACTGAAACAGGCCTATATCGACTCCATCCACCGGCTGGTCATGGCTTCGGAATACAAGGATGAGGATACCGGGGACCATATTATCCGCATCGGAGAGTATGCCGAATTCATGGCCCGCCAGTTGAACCAGAGTGATGTTTTTATTGAAACCGTGGCCTATGCCGCCCCTATGCATGATGTGGGGAAGATCGGCATTCCGGATCATATCCTGATAAAACCCGGCAAACTCACTGCAGAAGAATTTGAAATTATAAAAAAACACACCCTCATTGGGGCCAAGATCCTTTCCAAATCTAAGTCCAGAATTCTTCAAATGGCAGAGGAAATCGCCCTGACCCACCATGAAAAATACAATGGAAAAGGGTACCCCAATGGTATCTGCGGAAAAGATATCCCCCTGTCAGGACGCATTGTCGCCATTGCTGACGCCTTTGATGCCCTGACCTCCAAACGCCCTTATAAAGACCCATATCCGCCTGAAATGGTCCTGAATATTATCCGTCTGGAACGCGGAGAACATTTTGACCCCGAAATTACGGATATCTTTTTAGAACACTTTGAAACCTTTCTGAAAATCAGGGAAAAATTCGGGGACATTCAAAACGTTACCCTGGAAAACTTTCGGCTCAGTGAACGGGACAGAAACGGACTGACCACCTGATTCAAGGATAGTTGACATTCCCGGATTTACCCCTTATCTTTGACAAATTTTAACCCAACAGGAGACAAGCATGGCAGACCTTAAAGCAATAATGGAAACCTCAAAAGGCACCATCCGCATCACGCTTTTTGCAGACAAAACCCCGAACACCGTTGGTAACTTCGCCAACCTGGCCAAAAGGGAATACTATAACGGCTTAAAATTCCACCGGGTGATCCAGGACTTCATGATCCAGGGCGGATGTCCTTACGGCAACGGTATGGGCGGCCCGGGATACGAGTTCGCCGATGAGTTCAAAAAAGACCTGAAGCATGACAAGCCCGGCATCCTTTCCATGGCCAACGCAGGCCCTGCCACCAACGGCAGCCAGTTTTTCATCACCCACGTGCCCACCCCCCATCTGGACGGCATGCACACTGTATTCGGTGAAGTGGAAGGTGAAGAGGATCAAAAAGTTGTGGACAGCATTACCCAGGGAGACGTGATTGAGAGCGTCACCATCCAGGGCAACGTCGGCGCGCTGTTCAAAAAAATCAAACCCCAGCTGGACGAGTGGAACAAAAAGCTGAACAAATCCTTTCCCAAGCTTCCCAAAGCCTAAATAACGTCTTAACAATACTATGCTGCCGGTGGAATTTTATACGATTTCATTCGGCACATCGGCGTCATATGACAAAAGGCCGGCTTCATCAGCCGGCCTTTTTATATTCTGGAAATCTTAGGGATCAGCCCAGATTCAAATACAGGGGGATGGTATGCAGTGCGGAAGAGTGTTCCTGGGTGTCGCCAAGCTGCCAGTCTTTGACAGGGATCCCCTTCTGGGTCATCTGGCTCACCATGCCCTTGATATTGATCAGGGGATGGCGGGAGAAGACCGTGGGCAGGCCGTAGGTCAGGCTGCAGACCAGGCATTTGCCCGGCCGCTGATGCAGGTTAAAGGCCAAAACGATGCGGCTGTCTGAAACCGAAACAGGAGACAGACGAATATCATAGGCCCCCTCAGAGGCATCTCCGTAGAGCGCCTCAAAAAACGCATCGCTTTTCTCCGGCGGTAAAAGGGTATCCAAGAACTCCTGGGTTATCATTTCTTTCAACTCATTCTGATTCATGGGTGACTAATCCTTAAATTTCCCATATGGTTTAAGCCCCTTTTCTATTCTTCTTTCCCGATAAAATCAAGGCCAAAGTCAGGGCTGTCCCTGTCCATTCACGGTGTTTTATGGTAGGAACTTAAAGCCATGGAACTGAGTATCATCATACCGGTCTACAAGGAGTCCGAGTCCATTGAAAGCACGCTGGATCATCTATTTTCCCTATCCATTCCGCTGGCCTTTGAAGTCATTGTCGTAGACGGAGAACCGGCCGGCTCGACCCTTAAAGTCATTGAAACACGCCACGCCGGGAAAGCGCCCCGTTGCAGGCTTAAGCTCATCCCTTCCGCTAAGGGCAGAGGAACTCAGATGAATGCAGGAGCGGCAGCAGCCCTAGGCCGCCTCTTCTTTTTCCTCCATGCCGATACCCGGCTAACCCAGGCCGGACTGGATCAGATGGTGACAGTCTGGAAGCGCAGGAACTCATCCAGGTTCTGCGGGGCTTTTGATCTGTCCATAGACAGCCCTGAACCCTGGTTCAGAATAATCGAAAAAACAGCTTCCCTGCGGTCCAGGTTGACGCGGATACCATACGGAGACCAGGGGCTTTTTATTTCCAGGCAGCTTTTTGAGGCGGCAGGCGGTTTTCCTGATGTCCCCCTGATGGAGGATGTGGGATTGATGGCTGCCGTAAAAAGACAAAGGGTCCGGCCCCTGTTTTTGGGCCGGCATATCCGCACCTCTGCCAGGCGCTGGAAAAAACAGGGGGTTGTCTTTTCCACTCTGCGCAACTGGATTTTGATCTGCCTTTGGATTCTGGGGGTCAGCCCCCATAGGCTTGACCGGTTTTACTGACCCCCGCTATCTGTTTGATAAAACAGGGTGGACGTAAGATCCTCAAGGGTATCTACGTCCTGGAGCGGAGAAATGCTGGTCCGGGACATACCGGCCGCATCGCACCGCCGGTATGTTATAGAAAGGACCTGTTCGGTTCCCCAGGGGATCTGACTGAAAACCGATTCCAGACCATCAGGGGAACTTGCCCCCACAAGCCAGTACCCGCCGTCCAGACTTGGGCCCCAGACCAGGTCGGTCCGGTCAAGGGCATTAAATGCCTCTGTTAAGTGGGCGGCCTCCATATCCGGGATATCGGTTCCCACCAGTACCACCTTTGCAGCGCCCCGGCAAAACGCCTCTTTCATGGCACCGGCCATACGCCTCCCTAAATCCAAACCGGACTGGGCCAGGAATACATATTCCCGGCCCAGCCAGTTTTTAACGCAGATTTCCTTGTCCCCCGGGGTATAGCAGATCCAGATTTCGCGACGAATAAATTCGGATTCGCCTTGCAGGTCTTTTGCCCAGGCCCCGGCAGCAGCCAGGGTTTTTAATACAAACCGCTTGTAAAGATCCAGCGCCTTTGAAGGTCCGACACCCTTTGCCAGACGGGTTTTAACCCGTCCGGCCTCAGGGGCCCGAACAAAAACCAGGAGAACCTGTTTGTTATTCCACTTTTCCTTCGGGATAATCCATTCCTTTCCAGGCGTAGATGCCGCCGGAGTATCTGTACACATTCTTATACCCCAGTTTCTTTGCCCAGGCCGCGCCATTGTGGCTTCTTGTGCATTTGACGAACCCGCAGTATACAACAATGGTCTTATCCTTGTCAGCCCCGAGCAGGGCTTCATAGTCCGCCTGTGTCTTTCCGTCGGTTTCCTTTGTATCCCAGGTATTCATATCGGGGATGGGAAAGAGGAACTGGACCGCGCCGGGAACATGATTTTTCTTGTAAGACGCTTCATAGGGCATGGTGTCGACAATGATCATATCCTTGCCTTCATCCTTCCACGCCTTAAGCTCTTCTGTTGTGACAAGATCATAACCGCCGCGGGCCACTTCACGGGCAAGTTTTACTGCGCCTTTCTCCTTTTCGACTTCGTCCTTGAATTTGGAACCCAGAAAGGCATTAGCCGGAAGGGTCATCAAAAATACCATGAAAATAACAACGGGAAGGGTCCATCTGGACAGGAAAGACTTCATCTTACGCTCCTTGATTTGAGGTGAGTTTTTTAGGAAAAAACGAAGGACGGGTGCCGGTTTTATATCGCCAAAGGTAGAGGTAGGCCACCATGGCAACCATCACCAAATCCCTGATAACAGCGGTTCTGAGACTGGAAAACGCTTCAGCCTCGGGCTCCGAAGGACCAAAGCAGCCGCAGTCAATGTCGTATCCCATGGCAATGGCATATCCGGCCACACCGATAAATCCCATCAGCATGATCAGGACTCCGGCCAGGCTGCCCCTCCGGTCAAACACCAGACCGGCACCCAGCACAAGTTCCGCTGTGACAATGCCCACGGCGGCCGGATAGGTCATGACAGAGGGCAGAATGCCAAAGGCATCGATGATACCGCCAAAATAGGTAAGGTCGATGACTTTTGACAGGCCGGAATACAAAAAAACCCCGCCCAATCCGATCCGCATCAACCGGTACC
Organism: uncultured Desulfobacter sp.; assembly: GCA_963677255.2. GTDB lineage: Bacteria > Desulfobacterota > Desulfobacteria > Desulfobacterales > Desulfobacteraceae > Desulfobacter. The sequence goes on from CAXXER010000001.1 coordinate 781,426, forward strand.
CTACCGGGGAGGACCACAAAATCGTCATTCTCGTTTTTTCATTTTTTAAACTTTGCGTCCGGGATCAGATGGTTGAAACCCTTTTCAAGCCTACCCCGGACTATTGGACGAAAATTTAGGAAAAATTAGGAAGACCTGCAAATTGATTATCCTGATATTTACACACAATAAATATCAGAGATACCTATACACATCATGATACTCTATCCCAAGCGAAATCAGCCCATCTCCTCAAAAAAAACGCTTAAAAACCGACCCCATTCCCCCCTTTTGGGTCGGCCCTTTTTCCTTTTCTACTTCCGATTTATAGGCCTGGATCAGCACCTGAAAGTCCATCTTCTTTTTCTCAGGAAGCCGGGAGAGTTTTTTGACAAGTTTTTTAAATTGGCGGCTGTCAGCAATATTAGGCAGGCTCAGCCAAAGATTGATAAGACCTAAGATCGTGTGATTGGTGATGGGTTTCTCACCAAAACTGGCCCCTTTCTTTAAAAAGGTATTCAATACCTGGGCGTGCTGGGAAGACAGTCCCCGGGTTTTGGGCAGCAGGGCCAGAGCGGTCCCAGGAGTGATGCCCTCAAGCCGGGTGCAGATATTGTAGAACACATCAATTTGCTCCCGGGTCATGGTCTTTTCACGGAGTTCCGCCTCATAGGCGTCCTGGCCGGCATCCCGGCCGATCGCGGGCATGGCAGCGGCGCAAAGCCGTTCAATATTTCCCGGGCTTGTCTCCTCAAGCCCTGCAAAGGCGCTGAGGATTAAAAGCCTGTCACTGCCGAATTTTCTCACGACAGAGACAATCTTTAAGATATCCCTGGCCCTGAAATTTTCCTTACCGCAGATCATACGCAGCAGGTGGAGCTGTTCCTCAGAAAGGGGGGCGGCACGCTGCATTAAGGCATTGGCCTGGATCGAAGTGGCCTGTTTTGATTCACAGTACAGTTTGAGAATCTCAAAGGCAATGGAGCCCTGGGTAATATTAAAACTGGCAGCCGTTTCTTGGATATCGGCATCATCCACACTGGATTCAGGAATAACCAGCACTTTTTGTCTGGGCGCATCAATCGGTTCGCCTTCGGTCACCGCCCGGATGATCTCTTCCCGGGTTCTGCGGCCGTCAGGCCTGTCTTCAGGTAAATTTGCCTCGTCGTCCATTATATCCATCCTGCCACACCTTTCCCATGACATCACACTTTAGATTTAGATAACATTTTATTTTGACTTAATAAAAGCATATATCTAAGAAAAAAGTAAATAAAATGCTCATGGGCGCTTAAAACCCGAAGCAAAGCGCCATGAGCTTTTCCCCAAAATGGCCCGTGTCAGGTCTTTTGGAAAGAGACCGCCCCGGGGCTTGATATTACACCAGGATTTGGTAAGATAACATTTCTTAAGATATAAATTCGGGAAATCGGCTGTCCGAAAACGCCCACCACTGACAAAATGGAATTGATTATGGAAAAACTAACGCTTTCCAGGGGGTTTACACCGAAACTTGAAGGAATGCCCGACTTAAGCGTCATCCGTCTGCCTTCACCCCAGACAATCGGTATCAGCGCCCAGGATATTCCCTATATCCGACCCAAACTCCTGGTAAAAGAAGACCAGGAGGTCCAGACCGGCACCCCCGTGTTCACGGACAAACGGGATAATACCATTCAATATGTTTCCCCTGCCACGGGAAGGATCAAAGAAATCCGCTTCGGAGCCAGGCGCAGGCTTTTGGAAATTGTGGTGGATCCCGCGAAAACGGATGCATTTGTCCCCTTTGATCCGGTTCCGGCGGACCGGCTCCGGGACATGCCCAAAGCGGACCTGACACGCCACCTCAAACAGGGTGGGCTGTGGCAGGCTTTAAGACAGTTCCCGGCAGGAGACACGGCAGATCCGGACCATATTCCGGCCATTATCATTGTCTCCCTAAACGGTAATGATCTTTTCTCTCCCCACCCGGCCCTGGTGGTCCGGGATCAGGTTGAGGCATTTGAAACCGGACTTACCTTTCTTGAACGCTTTTCCCATCGCATCGTGGTGACGGCCCGGAAAAGCAGCCTTGCCGCCCTGGAGAAAATTCCGGAAGTAAGAAACCGTATCACCCACGTGACAGAGGATACATATCCCGCCTGGAATCCCGGCGCCGTTCTCTACCGCCTCAAACAGGACCCTTCGGAAAACTCTTCCTGGAGCATCAGTCTGCCGCATCTTCTCATGATCGGCAATTTTCTGATCACCGGCACCTACCCTGTGGAGCGCATGGTCACCCTGACCCAGTCAGGGGACAGCCGTCCCCATTTGCTGACCCGGCAGGGCGCCCCGATTAAAAGGCTTGCCGGTCACATGAATAAAGACAGCATCATCACTACAGGGCAGTTCAACGGCAGGCAGCTGGCACAGGAAAACCACCTGGGCTTTTTTGAAGACACCGTCAATATCCTCAGGGCGGAAAACAATGAGGAAATGTTCGGCTTTGCCCTGCCGGGGCTGGATAAGACATCGGTCTCATCCACCTTTTTATCCTCCCTGTTCAAGGGCCCTGCCCGGGTCGACGGAACCCTTCACGGAGAATTGCGGGCCTGCATCAACTGCTCCTATTGCGAACGGATCTGTCCCAACGGCATGATGCCCAGTTTCATCATGAAAGCCTTGCTTTCCGAAGAGATTGAGGAGGCCCTATCCCTTGGGCTTTTAGACTGCTGCCAGTGCGGGCTGTGCTCCTTTACCTGCCCTTCAAAGATTGAGCTTGCAAAACTTTTGTCAGACGGTATCGAATCCTATCACAAGGACAAAGCATGAAAAATCCTCTGAAAAAACTTTTTGACGACACCAAACCCCTGTTCACCGGGAACGGCAAATACAAGAAATACGAACCGGTCTGGGACGCCACCAAGACGTTTTTCTTTCTGCCCTCCCCGAAGAATACCGTCATGCCCTTTATCCGGGACCACCTGGACCTGAAACGGTATATGAGCATCGTCATCCTGGCACTTTTGCCCGTGACCTTTTTCGGTTTTTACAACACCGGATACCAGGCCGCCGTGGCGTCAGGGCAGCCGTCTTCCTTTTTCTCCTGTTTTTTCTCAGGATTGTGGACGGTGCTGCCCATCATCATCGTCTCTTACGCCGTGGGGTTTTTCTGGGAGTTTTTATTCGCCATTATAAGGGGCCATAAAATATCCGAAGGCCTTCTGGTAACCGGCCTGCTTTTCCCCCTGACCCTGCCCCCCACCATCCCGCTGTGGCAGGTGGCCTTGGGCATTTCCTTCGGCATTGTCATCGGAAAAGAGGTCTTTGGCGGTACCGGGCGGAACATCCTGAACCCTGCGTTGACCGGACGGGCCTTTTTGTTTTTCTCCTATCCCGTGACCATGTCCGGCGACATCTGGATCGCCTCGGATAAGTTAGTGGACGGCATCACCGGAGCCACGGCCCTGGCCGTGAACGGCATGAACGGTCAGTCCATCGGAACGGCCCTTTCCGGCCATGGATTTTCAATGGGCAAGCTCTTCTTAGGCCTTGTACCGGGCAGCATCGGCGAGACCTCAGCCCTGTGCTGCCTCATCGGCGCCGCCATTCTCATTGTCACCCGCATTGCCAACTGGCGGATCATGGCCGGCGGCATCCTGGGCCTTGCCGTGACCAGCCTTTTTATCTATCTGATCCCGGGGGGCAAAGAGACCTGGGCCAATGCCGGCCCCCTGTACCATCTTTTTGCAGGCGGTTTTCTTTTCGGCATCACTTTTATGGCCACGGATCCGGTTTCAGCACCGGGCACCAACCCTGGGCGGTGGATATTCGGCATCCTCATCGGATTTCTCACCGTGGTCATCCGGGTGGCGAACCCGGCCTTTATGGAAGGGGTGATGCTGGCCATCCTGTTTATGAATGTTTTTTCTCCCCTGCTGGATTACCTGGTGATTAAATTCAGAGCATCAAAGAGGATACCCAATGTCTGATACCCAACCCAAGAGCGACAAAAACAGCCGGGCCAATGTCATCCTGTTCGCCCTTTTGGTCTCCGTAATCTGCAGCCTCATGATCACCGCTGCGGCCACCGGACTCAAGGGATTTCAGCAGGAAAACATCGCCCTGGACAGAAAGGTCAACCTGCTTCGGGCCGCCGGCATGGTCCCCCCGGGTGAAAAGCCGCCGGCAGAAAAAATTAACGCGCTCTATGACAGCCGGATCCGGGAGGTGGCCGTGGACAACCAGGGTAACATCCTTGATAAAGGCGCCGACCAGGGGATGCGGATCTATCTGATCACCGAGGCAGATGCCAAAGACAAGGTGGACGGCTATATCCTGCCGATCAACACCCGGGGGCTGTGGGGAAAGATCTACGGATATCTCGCCTTTGAAAATGACGGTGAAACTGTGGCAGGATTCTCCGTATACAGTCACTCGGAAACCCCGGGGCTCGGCGGTGAAATCGAAAGCGCCTGGTTCCAGAAAAACTTCAAGGGCAAAAAGATTCTCAACTCCCAGGGCAAATTTGTTTCGGTCCGCATTGCAAAAGGAGAGGCGGGGAATCTTCCCAAGGATAAGCAGCAGAACTATGTGGACGGCATCTCCGGGGCAACGCTGACAGGAAAGTATTTGACCGAAGGCATTGAAAACACCCTGGAAAAATATGAAGGCGTATCCGTTTCCTTCAGACAGCGGGGCGCGAAAACCGTCGGCCCAAACACCCATCAGGCCAAACAATAGACCCGAATTTAAAAAGCCATAAGGATAAAGACGGTGAAACCCATTAGCGAATACAAAGAGATTCTGACAAAGGGAATCTGGACTGAAAACCCCGTGGCCTTTCAGGTGCTCGGCATATGCTCGGCCCTGGCCGTAACCGTGAAAATGTCCACGGCCATTGTCATGGCCCTGGCCCTAACCCTTGTGACCGCATGCTCCTCCATGATCATTTCGCTCATGCGAAAGCGCATCCCATCCAATATCCGGATCATCGTGGAACTGGCCGTAATTGCGTCCCTGGTCATTGTCACCGACCAGATCCTGCGGGCGTTTCTCTACGATATTTCCAAACAGCTGTCCATCTTTGTCGGGCTGATCATCACCAATTGCATTGTTCTGGGCCGGGCGGAAGCCTTTGCCCTAGCCAACCCGCCCATTGACAGTTTTATAGACGGGATTGCCAACGGTCTTGGATACGGTCTGGTCCTGGTCCTTGTGGCCTTTATCAGAGAACTTCTGGGATCGGGTAAATTTTTCGGTTTTTCCATTATTCCCCAGTTTGTCTATGACTTGGGATTCCAGAACATGGGACTCATGGTCCTGGCTCCCGGGGCCTTTTTCATTATCGGTCTTTTGGTCTGGCTTAAAAATTCCCTGCCCGGGATTTCCCATGAAAAACGCTAGGAGGATCCATGGCTGATCTGTTTAGTCTCTTTATCAACTCCGTATTCATCGGCAATATTCTTCTGGCCTATTTTCTGGGCATGTGCTCTTTTATCGCCGTGTCCAAAAATGTGGAGACGGCTGCGGGGTTGGGATTTGCCGTTATCTTTGTGCTGACGGTGACAAGCCCTGTCAACTGGTTTATCTACCACGGACTTTTGGCCCCGGGGGCGCTTTCCTGGCTGGGGTTTCCCGACCTCGACCTAAGCTTTCTTAAGTATATTACCTTTATTGCGGTCATTGCCGCCATTGTTCAGGCCGTAGAAATGGTCATCGACCGGTATTCGCCCACGCTCTATGCAGCCCTTGGCGTCTTTTTACCCCTGATCGCGGTGAACTGTGCCATCCTAGGCACCTCGCTGTTCATGGTTGAGCGCAACTACACCTTCATGGAAACCGTTGTTTTCGGCGCAGGTTCAGGTACCGGCTGGATGCTGGCCATCGTATCCATGGCCGCCATCCGCAAAAAGGCGCGTTACGCCGATGTTCCCCAGGGCCTGCAGGGATTCGGCATCACCATGATCATCGCCGGTCTCATGGCCATGACCTTTATGATGTTTTCAGGCATTACCCTATAACCTATCCGGAGGACATCTTGATTTATCTGATCAGCTTATTGGTATTTACGGCCGTCATCGGAGCCCTTGTTGTGGTACTGCTCTTTGTGGAAGCCCGGGTGACCACCCAGGGAGAGCACGCCATCACCATCAACGGTAAAACCGAAGCCCCCCTGAAAGTATCGGGTACCCCCACCCTGCTCTCGGCCCTGGCCTCCGAAGATATCTTTCTGCCATCGGCCTGTGGCGGCTCCGGTTCCTGCGGCATGTGCAAGTGCAAGGTTGCCGAGGGGGGCGGGGCGGTTCTGCCCACGGAGCTGTCCCATCTGAGCCGAAAGGAAAAACTGGAGGGAATTCGCCTGTCCTGCCAGCTCAAGGTAAAAGAAGACTTGGGAATCCAGGTTCCCGAATCCATCTTCGGAATCAAGAAAATAGAAGCCGAGGTGGTCTCCAACGATAATGTGGCCACCTTTATCAAAGAGCTTGTCCTGCGCCCCGCAGAACCCATCGACTTCGAAGCCGGAGCCTATATACAGATTGATGTGCCCGAATACGACCTGAACTTTAAAGATTTTCATATCCAAAGCAAGTACGTCAGTGAATGGAAAAAGTACAACCTGATGGAACTGACGGCCAAAGGCATCAAACCGGGATTCAGGGCATACTCCCTTGCCAATGCCCCCCATGAAAAAGATATCCTCATGCTCAACGTAAGGATCGCCACCCCGCCCCCCGGTATCGCAGGCATCCCGCCGGGATTCGGATCTTCTTACGTCTTCGGCCTCAAGGCAGGGGATCGCGTGACCGTCTCCGGACCCTACGGGGATTTCATGGCCCGCCCCACCAGAAACGAAATGTGTTTCATCGGAGGCGGCGCCGGAATGGCACCCATGCGCAGTCACATTCTCCACCAGCTCGACGGCATTAACTCCGGCCGGAAGATCACCTTCTGGTACGGGGCCAGGTCAAAAAAGGAGATGTTCTACCACGAGCAGTTCCTGGAACTTGAGAAAAGGTATGACAACTTCAAATACTTCATCTCACTGTCCAGTCCGGAGGAGAAAGATAACTGGGACGGGCTGCGGGGCTTTATCCATCTGCACCTGTGCGATGAATACCTTTGCCAGCATGAGGATCCCAGTGAAATCGAATACTACCTTTGCGGCCCCCCGCCCATGGTGGATTCGGTGATCTTCTCCCTATACGAGATGGGCGTGGAAGATGACATGATCTATTACGACAAGTTCAGTTAAAAATAAAAGGGACCGGGCAGCGGCCCGATCCCTTATCCCACCAATATTTGCAATCAATCTAAACCTTAAACTGATTGACCAGCCGTTCCAGTTGGGTGGCAAGGTCTGTCAGCTCGGAGGCTTTCCCGTTCACCTGTTCACTTCTGTCCGCCATGACCCCTGCGGCCCGGTTAACGCTGAGGATATCCTTTGAAATCTCCCCTGTCACGGTTGAACTCTCACTGACGTTGTTGTTGACATCTTGAATCCCTGAAGACACCTGAAGGATATTTTCGGCAATCTCCCGGGTGGCCGAAGCCTGTTCTTCCATGGCCGAGGCGATAGTGGCAACGATATCGTTGACCTCGGTAATGATCTCCCGGATTTGCGTAATACCGGTAAGGGAACTTGCAGAGCTTTCCTGTATATTGCCGATTTTGCTCTTGATATCCATTGAAGCATCGGAGGTCTGGCTGGCCAGGTCCTTGATTTCATTGGCAACAACGGCAAATCCTTTTCCGGCCTCACCGGCCCGGGCCGCCTCAATGGTGGCATTCAAGGACAAGAGATTAACCTGCTCGGAAATATCATTGATGGTTTCCACTACTTTTCCGATGGCTCCGGCGGCCTCACCGAGCTCGTTCATCTTCCGGGTTGATTCATTGGCCTGTTCCACAGCTTTTTCAGAGATGCTCCGCCCCTTTTCCGCACTCTGGGCGATCTCTTTGATGGTGACGTTCATCTCTTCCGCCGCCGTTGCCACGGCCTCGGTATTGGCGTTGGACTCCTCCATCGCCGCCGCCACACTGCGGACATTGGCGCTCATTTCCTCTGCCGCCGTTGCAACGGTGTCGGAACTGCCGGAAACGTTACGGGCCCCTTCGGTCATCTCTCTGGAAATGCCGGACAGATCCTGAGAGGAGGAAGAAAGAACAAAAACGCCCTGGGCAATCTCCTTGATTATCCCCTGCAGCTTATCCATAAACGTGTTGAACCACAGCGCAAGTTCTCCGATTTCATCTTTGGAATTAATCTCCAGGCGTTTGGTTAAATCCCCCTCTCCCTGGGCAATATCCTTGAGTCCCTCGACGATGGCAACCACCGGTACTGTAATCAGCCTTGAGATACCAATACCGAAGGCAAGTCCCAGGATCACCCCGATCGCAATGACGATGACAAGGAGCTTGACCGCGTCCTGATAGGCGTCTTTGGCCGTTTTATCGGCCTGGTGGGCCAGTTCCAGATTGATCTCGGTTAATTCGTTGATATAGTCTCTCATGCGCTCAAAATACTTGTTTGTTTCACCAAGGGACAATGTTCTGGCCTGCTCAATTGAGGCCGGATCCTTTTGCTTGATCAGATCAAGAACTTTTTTGGAGGAGGCCTCCCATTCGCCTCTGGCCTTATCATACGCCCCCAGAAGCTGTTTTTCCTTTTCACTGGCCGCAAGTTGCTTGTAAGATTTCCACCGCCGGTCCGATTGTTCAAAATTATCGCTGTAATCCTTGAGAAACCCTTCGAACAATTTGGATGCAGGATTCGTAAAGAGCAGAGACCGTTCCGCTACTAAAAGCTGCTGCAGATCGCGGTCCGCTTCAATGAGAAAATCAATACTCGGCATCTGAACTCTAAATATTTTCTGCAGCGACATCTGGACCGTTGATGTACTGCTGAACCCTGTATAGCCGATCCCGGCCATAAACAAAATCATGACGCCAAAGCCCATGAGAAGCTTCACCCGGATCTTCATATCGTAGATAAAACGCATGTTCTTCTTCCTTTCAGTCTAAGGATTAAACACTGTTTGTTGGGGGGAGGCAATTTCGCTTGGAAGCGACGCCGTATCTGTATATATATCATAAGGTTCGCAATGGTGTCTTGCAAAAATCGCTCAAAGAATCTAAAAAAACGATCTCCTGTATCAGAAGCGGTTTGAATTCCCTATAGGCTTGGGATCTAATGTGTATCTGACCGCCAGAACTGCCGTTCTAAGGTCCGGTCTGTCTCAAGGCGGCGATTTAGTCTTTTTCGTCAAGAATCCCGCGGATCAGGGCGGACAGATCCTGGTGAAGCACCGGTTTTTGAAGGAGGTATCTGACTCCCAATGCCATGGCCTTTTCCTGGGAAATATCCTCGTTAAAACCGGTACAGATCACAACCGGGATCTCCGGTCTTATTTTCAGAACCTCTGCGGCAAGAACATCCCCGGTAAGGCCCGGCATGGTCATATCCGTGAGGATAAAATCAAAGGATTGGGGGGCGGCTTTAAACATGTTAAGGGCTTCCATTCCGTTGCACGCCTGCCGGACCCGGTATCCCAGTTCCTTTAAAAATTCCCCGTAACTTTCCCGGACCGGCTCTTCGTCATCAACAATCAGGATGCATTCGCTGCCTGTGAGCAGCGGAAGGGGGTCTGTCCGAAGGCGCTCCGGCGCTTCGAAAGAATCACTGACCACCGGGAAAAAAAGAGAAACACAGGTGCCATGCCCCTCCTGGCTGGAAATCTCCAGGAACCCGTCATGTTCCTCAACAATGGCCTGGACCAGGGCAAGCCCGAGACCGGTGCCGTCCCCTTTCTCCTTGGTTGTAAAATACGGCTCAAAGGCTTTCTCCAGGATTTTTTCATCCATCCCATGCCCCGTATCCCGGACGCCAAGGCAAAGATAATCCCCAGGGGCAACGCGTTTGTTCCCCACCTTTTTTGACCGGGAAATCCGGACCTCCGTTAATGTCACCGTCAGGCATCCGCCCGTCTTTCGCATGGCATGGTAGGCATTGGTACAAAGGTTCATAATGACCTGGTGAATTTTGATGGGATCTGCCAATACCTTTTTATGGGTGTCCAGCCGGGTTTCGATTTCAATGGTTGACGGGATGGATGACCGTATCAGCTTGAGGGCTTCATTTATTTCGACGTAAATTTTGAAAGGATGCTTCCGGTATTCGCCCTGCCTGCTGAAGGTCAGGATCTGCTTGATCAAATCCGTTGCCCGCCGGGTTCCCTTGACGATCTGCTCAATGTCCCGGGTGGCTCTTCCGGGGGAGTTGATATGGGAAATAGCCAGTTGAGCATACCCGATCATGCCGGAAAGAATATTGTTAAAATCGTGGGCAATACCGCCGGCCAGGGTACCGATGGCCTCCATCTTCCTGGCCTGGCGAAGCTGGGCCTCAAGGGCTTTCCTATTTTCTTCCGCCGCTTTGAAAGCGGTGATATCCTTGTCCACCCCCCGAAACCCCTTAAGCGTTCCCTTCTCATCTAAGATGGGCACGCCATTGGTCAACAGGCAGATTTTTTTGCCGTTTTTGCAGATCACCCAGTTTTCAAGGTTTGTTATTTTTTCTTTGCGTTCCGCGCAGCGCATAAAATTCCTGTGCACCTGCTTGCGGTTCTCCGGGGTCATGAAGTCAAGCAGGTGTTTTCCGATCATCTCAGAGGGGCTATATCCTAATGTTTTTTCAACCCGGCTGGAGCAGTAAAGATAGCGCCCGTTTATATCCACTTCCCAAATCCAGTCCGCCATGCTGTCAACAATACCTGAAAGACGGGCCTCACTCTCCCGGAGGGCCTCTTCCACAGCCTTTCGCTCTGAGATATCCCGGACAAAGGAGATGGAAAAAATCTTACCGTTGAACTCAATGCGGTTGGAGATAATCTCAACGGGTAACATGCTGCCGTTTTTATGGCGGTGCAGGGACTCAAAGCTGTCACAGCCTTTATCGACAAGGGTCTGCCAGGTCAATTTGGAATTTTCGGCCGTCACAGTGGCGTCAATATCAAACACGGTCATGCAGGACAGTTCTTTCACCGTGTACCCCAGGTACTGGCCGGCTTTCTCATTGGCATTGACAATCCTGCCGTCACTGGCCATTTGAAAAATTCCGACCGCAGCCTTATCCACGATGAACTGGCTTAACTGCAGCGAGTCTTCCATGTGCTTGCGTTCGGTCACGTCCTGGAGGGTTCCGAACATTTCAACGGGGGTTCCGTGAGCGTCGAATTTTAAATCTCCCAGCCCGTGCACCCATTTTTCCCGGCCGCTCCTCTTGGCAAGAATCCTGTATTCCATGTCGAATTTTTGATGCGTTTCAAACACATGATGCTTAAGGTAATCGGCCATCCTTTTCCGGTCATCCGGATGAACGATATTCAGCCAGCCCGCAAGCCCTTTGCTATAATTCTCATCCAGCTCGAAAATCTGCCTCACCGCTTCTGAACATACCCACTTATCGGTTTGAACATCAAAGATATAATGCCCGACTTTGGCTGTTCTCTGGGCATCGGTCAGACGTTCCTGGATTTTTTTCAGCTGCCCTTCGGCATCGGACTTTAAGGCCAGCATCCGGTTGGCAAAGGCGGCCAGACTGTCCAGTTCCGAAAACCGGACCCGGTCCCGGTCAATGTGTTGGGACTTTCTTGCCGCCAGGTTAAACCCGCTGGCAAAAACTTCGAAATCCTTATCCAGGTGTTTTTTCAATAGATATGCGAGCATCATTACAGTGAATACCGCAGCCACAAAAATACCGGCAATGGCAAGGAAACCATGCCAAAGCTGGCGGTCCAGATCCCTTCGTATGATCTGAACCTGGTCCTCGACATCGTCCATGTAAATACCGGCGCTGACGATAAACCGCCCCTTTCCTGCAAGTTTGAAAAACCCCAGCTTGGGACTGGGATTGGGGCTGCCGATTTTTTTGTCCCAATACTCAAGGTAGCATTCCCCTTTTTCCCGAATCTCTTTTAACATTTTTTTTCTAAAAGCGTGGCCCATGACATCTTTATCGTCATCTAAAACCCGCTTGCCTGCGGCCTCGGGCTGGCTGGGGTCTGCATATATGGCGGCAACATCCTTTCCTCCCGGGACATCCGGCAGTTCATAAGCGACAAGATATCCGTTGCCTTTGGGGCCGAAGCGGTGGATACCGGCATATTCTAAAATATCTTTTTGCATATCCGCTTCAAGGTCATCCAGGTAAATCCCCGTACCAAGTATCCAGTTAAACGGGGCAAAGGCTTTGACAAAGCCAAGCTTCTCAATGGCCTCTCCCCGGCACGAAGGTTTGATCCAGTGATAGGAATAAAACCCCTCCCCTTTTGATCTGGCAATGGCGATCATATCCTTTACCACACCCTTTCTGTTCGGCGGGGAGAAACGGTTTTGATATAGACAGCCTGCAGACAATTTTATTGTCCCGTCAAAATCAATGACAAAGTAGTATCCGCCCCCCTGATCCAGGCGAATGGGGCTTAGGGAATCAATAATGATCTTTCGAATTTCATCCTCTGTCCGGACACCGATATTCTGATCATAAATATTTTGGGCCATGGCATGGGCTGACGAAACCCGGACCTCTACCCGGGTCTTTGCCTTTTGAATCAGTTTTTCGGTTTCATGCCCGATTCGCTCGGCCAGGCCCACAGCTTCAAATTTTATGATCTGTCGCTGTTCCTTAAGATACTGCTCCCGCATTCGGGCCGAGCGGGAATCGGAGTCTGAAATGGTTTTGACGGTATGGGCGCAGATTAAAATAAAGGCAAGGGCACAGAGCAGACCAAAGGCTGACCTTTGTATGGTCTTGGAAAGAGAAGGTTTAGGTTTCATCATTATAAAATCTGCCTGATCGCTGCCCGCTATTTATTTATTCTCCGCGGTGTTACCTTACTTTGGTAATAAAAGAAACCTAAAATTGCCGTTTTTTTACTCAAATTGGGGTTTTTCCGGAAGGGGTTCTCCGGGGACAGGGACCGTGAGGTCCGGCTTGCCAAAATTCCCCCGGCCATGGTAAGACAGAGCCATGCAAACTCAATTTTTAGGCAAAACACTTTCTTCCCCCCTGGTCCTGGCTTCCGGAGTGCTGGGCAGCAATGCGGCCATACTGGAGCGGGTCCATGACAACGGCTGCGGCCTGCCGACCATGAAGTCCATCGGACCGGCCCCGCGGGGCGGCCACCATAACCCGACGGTGATTGACCTGGGACAGGGCATGATCAATGCCGTGGGCCTGCCCACTCCGGGATATTTGAACATGGACAGGGAATGGGCCCAGCTAAAAGACAGAAAATTTCCCATCAATGCCAGCATCTACGGCGGATCTGTGGAGGAGTTTGTCCGGGTGGCCGAGTTTGTGGCGGAACAGGGGCCCGATTTTATGGAGCTGAACATCTCCTGTCCCAACTCGGACCAGCACGGGATGATCTTCGGAGTGAACGCCGCCTCATCCCATGATGTTGTCTCAGCCGTTAAAAAGGTGATCGGCAACATTTCCCTCATTGCCAAGCTCACCCCGGCAGCTCCTGACATCGGGGCCATTGCCAAGGCATGTGAAGACGGCGGCGCCGATGCCATCTGCGCCATCAATACCGCAGGGCCGGGCATGGTCATTGATATTGAATCCCGGATGCCGGTGCTGGCCTTTAAAAAGGGCGGACTGTCCGGCCCCATGATCAAACCCGTTGCCGTGCGCTGCGTCTATGATATTTACCGGGCGGTCAGCATCCCCATCATCGGCCTGGGCGGCATCAGCACAGGAGCGGATGCCGTGGAAATTCTCATGGCCGGGGCCAGCCTTGTGGGCATCGGCACAGCCGTCCGCTACCGGGGCATTACCGTATTCAACCAGGTCAACAAAGAGCTTGAAGCCTGGCTTACCGCCCACAACACCACCCTGGACGATATTTGCGGAGCGGCCCACGGAATGGAGAAAAGAGGGGGCGCCGCATGATCACCGATCTTAGACCTGTCATGCTGAAAGTGGCGGAAAAAAAGGTCCATTCCAGCACCTTTTCCAGCCTTTTTTTTGATTTTTCAATGGACTTCAAGCCGGGACAATTTGTCATGGTCTGGCTGCCGGGACTGGACGAAAAGCCCTATACCATATCCCACCATACCCCGGACCGGTTCGCCATCACCGTGGAGGCCAAGGGACGGTTTTCAAACCGGGCCGTATCCCTGGAACCGGGGAATCTTGTGGGATTTCGCGGTCCTTTCGGAAACGGGTTCAACCTCCACCCCTCCCGCCACATCGCCGTGGTGGCCGGCGGCTGCGGCATGGCTCCCTTAGCGCCTCTGGTGGAAAAACTCGAGGCGGAAGGCAACCGAAACCTGGTCCTCATCCACGGGGCCCGGACCCAAGAATTTCTGCTGTATCCGAACCGGTTTGCCACGGCCCGAAAGATCTGCACCGATGACGGCAGCCAGGGGCATAAGGGGCTTGTTACGGACCTTCTGGAAAAAGAAATCCAAGCAAGGGCCGACGCCGGCAGCCCCGCAATTGCCATGGTCTATGCCTGCGGCCCGGAGATCATGATGCACGCCGTGTTCCGGGTCTGTGAAGCCCATGGAATTCCCTGCCAGGTTTCCCTTGAGCGGTATATGCGATGCGGCTTCGGGGTATGCGGCGCCTGTGTATGCGGCACCCAGGTGGTCTGCAAGGACGGGCCTGTATTCGGCTCCAGAACCCTTAGAACCATGACGGATTTTAACACCACGGCTCTGCTTAAATCCGGAGAGCCGGTTAACCTGACCGATTATTTTTCCTGGCGCTGCCAGTAAAGTTTAAGGATTATCCATGAGTTACAAAGAAGAGTTCATCACCTTTCTCGTCCGGTGCAATGCCCTGAAATTCGGGGAATTCAAGCTAAAAAGCGGGCGGATCGCCCCTTACTTTATCAACACCGGTATGTTTGATACCGGCGCCAAAATTCGCACCCTCGGGCAGTACTATGCCAAAGCGGTCACAGAGCATTTCAAAGATAATTTCGACGGGATATACGGCCCTGCCTACAAGGGAATTCCCCTGTGCATCACGGCGGCCGCCGCCCTGGCCGAAGAGGGCATTGACAAAGGCTACGTCTTTAACCGCAAAGAGGCCAAGACCTACGGAGACAAGAGCACGGTGGTGGGCATGACCCTCACCGCACAGACCCGGCTGATTCTGGTGGACGATGTCATCACTTCGGGCAAGGCCATCCGGGAATCCTTAGAGGTCCTCAAACACAACAGCGACCCTGAAGTGGCCGGAATCGTTATTTCGGTGAACCGCCAGGAAAAGGGAAAAACGGATAAAAACGCCCTCAAGGAAGTAGCCGAAACCCTTGGAATACCCATTTTTGCCATTGTCACCATCTCGGAGATCCTCTCCTTTCTCCACAACCGGGAAATCGACGGACAGGTGGTGATCGACGATGACATGAAGGGCAAAATCCAGGCATACCTGGCCGAATACGGGGCAGATTAACGGTCAGAGGGCCGGGCATCCTATCCCGCTGCCGGGGCATATGCCAATACCGCAGCATTCCCCTGCCAGGCCTCGGCCTCATGAATTGCCGAGGCCAGGGTCTTCCCGCAGCAGGACTCACAGTAAAAAATCCGCTCCACGCCCAGTGCCCTGAGCGTTTCATTAAAGCCGGGGCCTTGGGCATCGTCTCCGACATATACCACAAGTTCCCCGCCAACGGTTTCAATCCAGACCCCCGAGGCTTCGCACCCCCGAACGGAGGGCGGCGGGCTGCCAATCACGCACAATGCCTGAAGATCCGGACTGTGACAGGCCATGGCGGTAATCCTGATATCCTTGGCAGCCAGAATGTCCCTGACAGCATCCACAGCGGACCTGTGGCGGCACTCAGGGCAAATCCGGGCCTGCCGCAGACCCGTCTTGCCATTCCTGTCCTTATCCCGGATGATGCTGCCGGTCCAGGCCCTGCGCGTTGCTTTGGCCCACAGGGAACCTGCCACCCGAAAAGAGACAAGGCAACGATGTTTTAAGGCCAGGTCTGCCGCCTCCAGATAAAAATCGTAGATCTCTTCCGGACAGGTCGGATCGGTCACGGTTCCCATCCCTTTGGTTTCACTCATGACCTGTCGCGACGAATCCGGGGCGACCGTCTCAATAAGGACCAGCCCCCCGGGAATTTCCAGGTGTCCAAGCTGCCGTGCGGCCTTCCTGACAGGGGTGCTGTCAGCCTCGCCGCAGAGAAAAACACTTGGGCAGCGATCCATGGCGGACCGGAAGGCCGCCCGGACAGCAGAGCTTTCTGTGGCCGGATCACAAAGATAAACGCATCGATCCTTATCCGGCAGACGGTTAAGTTCACCATAAATGTCAGGGAAAAAAGGGGTGGGGCAGATGACAGCGGTTCGGGTCCGGGCTTTTTGAAGCGCTTTTGCCAGTGCCTGAGCCCCTGTGAACCCGGCGTCAAAAACCGGCTTTTCCGAATGCGATTTGGGCATTATTTCCCGGCCACGGCAAGGAAGCTATCCACGATTTCGTAAAGCTGGCCCGGCATGAAGGGCTTTTGAAGAAACCGGCACAGATCATCCCTGAGCGTATCTTCCACGATCTGCTCCGGCACCAGCCCTGAAATCAGGAGGACCGGCATGTTCCTCAGCCTGGGAGGCCCGTTTCTCATGCTTTCCAAAAGGTCCCTGCCATCCCCGGCTGGCATTGAAACATCCGAGACCAACAGGCAGGCGTCAGGTTCTTTTCGTACGGCATCCAGGGCATCGTCCCCGTTGGAAAAGGCCAGGCATTCATGCCCTTTGTCTTCCAGAAGAAAGGTTACAAACTCCCGAACATCTCTATCGTCGTCTGCCAAAACAATCAAGGCCATATACTGTCCTCAAATTTATGGTCACCCAGATTTTCAAAAGAAATTATGCCTGTAGTATTATTCAGAACCCTGCCGAATGTCAAGGGGCTGAAGACATTGCAATCCCGCGCCTGCAATGGTAAATAATAAAAAACGTTTAGGATAAAAGGAAAAGATTTAGTGGCATCCGAACATTACCCAGACCCATTCACGATCCGCCCGGTCACCCGGTACAAAGACGAAAAATTTCATCGGGAGGACAGTATTATTGCCCTGGAAGTCCCCCTGACCTTCGTGGTCAACGGCACGGAACTGGGAACCATGATGTGTACCCCGTCCCACCTCAAGGCCTTTACCTATGGATTTCTCTTTACCTCCGGCGTCATCACCTGTGCTGAAGACATCCTCGCCTGGGATATTGACACCCGAAAATGGCGGGCGGATGTAACCGTCTCAAATGACTTCAACCCAGAAATGCTGGGGCAGCGGGTATACACCTCCGGCTGCGGCAAAGGGGTGATGTTCACCAGTGCCATGGAGCTTTCAGGCCGTTACCCTGTGGAAACCGGTGCAAAAATAAGCGTCCGGATGATTCTCGATGCCATGGCCTGGCTGGTACGCTGCTCGGATCTGCATAAAAAAACAGGGGGAGTCCACTCCGCAGCCCTTAGCATCGACAGTCAGCTTCCCGATTCCCACATTGACGACATCGGCCGGCACAACACCGTGGATAAACTCATCGGGTCTCTGCTGCTAAGCCCCCCGGCCTCAGACAACATCGCCCTGATTTCCACGGGAAGGATCTCCTCGGAAATTCTCCACAAAGCCCGGAGGATCGGTATCCCTATCATTGTTTCCCGGGGGGCTCCCACCCACCAGGGCGTCCTTCTGGCAGAAGAGATGGGCATGACCGTGGTGGGCTTTGTCAGGGCAACAAATTTTGCAATTTTCTCCCACCCGGAACGGGTGATTCTGCCCTGAACCAGAAGCCCTCAGAGTGCGTTTTTCTCCAAATACGTGCTTTCGGTAAACTGGGGATATTGAGCCGGGCTTGAAATCAGGGGGTGGCCGTAATGAACCGCCTTTTTCCGGACCACGCACTGGTTGATGTCAAAGAGAGGATAGACTACGGCATCGCTGAGTATCTTGATCTGGGCCTGCTCCCACAGCCGGACCTGATACTCCGGATCAATGGCCACAACCGCATTGTCTAAAAGCCTATCCACCCCCCTGTAATTGGAAAAATTGGTCTGGGGCGTCTTGCCGGTCAGCACAATGGAATCCGAGTGGAAAAATCCCCTCAGATAACTGTCCGCATCGGGGCGGACGGTAAAGTAAAGAACAATGGGAGAGGTATTTTCACGAATCAGCTTGTGATAAAGGGAGTGGGACACCTCTTTCAAATGGATCCTAATATTGACCTTTGCAAGTTCCTCTTTGAGCCGCTCATAGGTCTGCCGGTAAAGCCGCTTTTCCGAAACCGGCACCTCAAGGTCAACCCCCTCTGCCAGACCCGCCTCTGCCAGAAGAGACCGGGACAGGGCAGGATCTGTCTTGAATTTCAGGCCCAGGGACGCCACCAGATCATTATCCATCCCCCCGGGCATGACCGCCGAAGATATGGGACCGTAAACCGGACGGACCAGCCGCTGAGAAGTCGCACTCATCAGGTCTCTGCGGTGAATGGCAAAGATGATGGCCTTGCGCACCCGGATATCGTCCAAAGGCGGCATTGAGGTGTTAAAATGAAGCATTCCGGTGTACCCCGGACCGAAAACATCCACCACAACCCCGTCAACGGCCTGCATTTTCTCCAGCCATCCGGGTTCTCCAACACCGTAAATGACATCCATAAGGCCGCCGAGAAAGGCCGCCTCCCTCTCCTTGTTGTCCGGTATAAAATAAACATTGACTCCGGCGAGCTTCGGCTGTCCTTTGAAATATTGCGGATTGGCCGTCAGCTCCAGGCATCCGCCCGGGGTATAGGATTTGAACCGGAACGGCCCGGTCCCCACAGGATGCTCAAGAAACCGGGAATATCCTATTTTTTCCAACACCTTCCGGCTGAGGACCACCCCCCCCTTCCAATTGGCCAGCCTGGGAAAAAAAAACAAGGGGGAAACCGGTTTATCAAGGGTGATGGTCAGGGTATAGTCATCGATGATATCAAAGGTCATGCCCTGGTAAAGGCCCGAGTAGGCACAGGTCTCAGGATTACCCGCCTTTTTCAGGGAATACACCACATCCTCGGCCGTCAACTCATGGGAGGGAAAAAAGGGGCTGCCGTGGAAAACGACCCCCCGCTTCAGGGACACCGTCCAGACCTGCCGGTTGTCTATGAGCTGGAATCGGGGCATCTCCCTTACCAGATCCGGCTCAATTGTCCTGGCATCCCCCGGCCGGTACCGCAAAAGGCAGTTGAAGACAAGATCCGTATAGGTGGCATCCTGGGATCCCCTTGCAAAATGGGGATCCAGACTGCCCAGTTTGGAGGTATGAAGGGCATAGCGAAGGATGTTCCCGCCATCTGACGCGAACCCGGATGCAGTCATGGATACGGGACAAAGCACGACACCGATACAAAATATCAATACAGCCTTGGCAGGCCACCGTCTCCAACGCATCTTATCCTCCTGGCAACCGATACGGTTTGGATTTAAAAAAATAAATCTTAGAAAATTTATTCCCAAAACTCAAGGCATCTTCTTCTATGGGAGCAGATCTCGGTGAAAGGTTAGATGACTCCAAAAAAGAGATGGCGGAGGCTTATTGGGGAATGATTGTCCCCGAGACCAGTCGCGAGCGACGCCTTTTAACCGAGTTTGAAATTCAGAATTATTTGATGGCCGGGGTGGAGACGCACGAGTACGCCTTCCTCGCTTAAAAGAGAAAGTAGGTTGTGTCACCCTTAAATGATACGCGTTATGGCGGTTGAAGGGGGGGAGGGTTCAACAAATACGTGAACATATCGCGAACACTATGTCCGTGCCGTTTTTTAACGCCACACCGATGTAGAAATGTGGCGATGTTAAATTGGTTGAAGAAATCATCAATCTTACCCAGGATCTGTATGTCAGCTTGTGTTTCAGCACCAATATTGGCATGAATCATTTGAGCCCTTACCGTTTGATTTTATTGCGTTTTTGGTCGAATTCAATATATATCAAACAGAAGGGCTCTTCAATATTTTATATCATAATTTCAATGCGTTATACTTTTTTTGAGTTTGCGTAGGTGAATCCCGAAAGTTGAGTTAATTTAATAAAAATATAGCCTATAGTTTAAATTTGCATTTCTTACCCAAAACGTATATCTTGTAGATATTTCCGTGCTTTTATCATAATTCGTAAAAATTGGAGGGAGGCGAATATGCTAAAACTTTCGCATAAAGTCAAGCTGGCTCTATGGATTTGTGCTTTGGTTGTAACAGGATTTTTCGTGGTTCAAATCTTCAATGGTGATGCCCAATATCCTGAAAAGGCGCAAAAACTATTTTATCTTGCCATTATATTATTTGTGATGAACCTCATACTTTTAAGACTGAATAACAGCAAGCAACGATTGATTTTCTACTTGGAAGGATCACTGGATGCAATGGCTTTTCCCGTGACCACGACCGATCTCAATATGAACTGGGTATTTATTAACAAAGTTACAGAATCATTATTAGCCCAACATAATCTGGATAAGAGAAGTGTCATTGGTAAGCATTGTTCAAATTGGCAAGCTGATATCTGTGAGACAGAAAATTGTGGGGTAAGCTGCCTTCGGAAGGGAAAGCAGACAACTCACTATAATCAAGAGTATCCTGATGCGCCCAGCACATATATGCAGGTAGACACACATTATATCAAGGATGACACAGGAAAAAATATTGGTCATGTGGAATTGGTCACCAATGTAGACTCTATCAAACAATTATCAGAAACTGCTAAAATCTTAATACCATCCTCTGAGTCTTTGCTTTCCGTATCAAAGCAGTTTGAACAAAATTCTCTTGATACGTCGCAAAGATCTGATTCTGTAGCGGCGGCATCTGAAGAAATGAGTTCAAATATGCAAGCCATGTCCAAGGCCATGGAAGAAACAACGATGAACATGAACCATGTTGCTTCCGCAGTTGAAGAAATGAATGCAACCATTGGTGAAATTGCAAAGAACTCTGAAAATGCACGAAGTATGACAAATCTTGCTGTGGAGAAGGGGGAGAATGCGTCTGTTCAAGTGAGTAAACTTGGAGAAGCCGCAAAGAAAATAGCCAGTGTTACGGAGGTCATCTCAGACATTTCAGAGCAGACAAATTTGTTGGCACTAAATGCCACCATCGAAGCTGCCAGAGCAGGAGAATCTGGCAAAGGATTTGCTGTTGTTGCCGCCGAGATCAAAGAACTTGCAAATCAAACATCTGATGCAACTGAAGAAATCAAACGAACAGTTGAAGGGATTCAGACCTCAACCGATGGTACCGTTTCTGAAATTGAGAACATATCAGGTGCGATAAATGAAATTAACGAAATTGTTTCTTCTATTGCCTCTGCAGTTGAAGAGCAGGCTGTTACCAGTCAGGAAATGGCCAAAAATGTCGGGGATGCCTCTTACCGGGTCGCCGAGATAAACGATAACATAAACCAGAGTTCCTCGGTAGCGACAGAAATTGCTGAAGATATTACTGTTGTGCATGAGTCTGCGAACCAGATTGCCCAAAACAGCTCGAAATTGACATCCAATGCAGAAGAACTAGCGTCTTTAGCTAAGAAATTATCTGCAATGGTCAGTGATAGTTAACTACAAATTATCATAAGCCTTTAAAGGGCATTCCATAATTAGGCTGGCCTTTATTCCAAGCAGAAAATGAACCCCATACACTTTGCCTGGATTCGGCTGTGACGCCCGGGGAATGGCGTACTGACAAAAACATGCTGCGGACAAACCGTGGATGTTTGCGTAAACTCACTAATCTTCAGAACTTTTGAGAAATACAGGCAATCATATGAAATCATTTTCTTGCCTAAGTCATGGATGTTGGAAAAATCCGGTGTTTCAAGGGGATTAGTCCAGGGCGGGTGCAAGGGGGGGCAGAACGGCGTATGGGCCGGGGCGTTCAAGATCGATAAGGCACGGACCCTCCGCTTTGAAGCCGGACAGGATGTCCGGCTGAGATTTAGTGGCGCCCCCCTTGCCCGGCCCTGGCCGGGTGACAGCAGTTACAAGTCACAGCACCAAGTATGAGTATTCTAACAATACATAGGCTTTAGATTTGACCCCGCTGCACTTCTGTTCCATATTAGAGGTTAACTGAATTGCGATGATAAAGGAGGTGCTGTCATGTCATTTCTCACTGCCCGGCCGGAACAGTTCAAGACCACCCTGGAGGTGGTGCCCCCTGAAGGCCATGATCCAGGCCCCCTGTTATCCCGGCTCAAAAAGATTGCTCACCTTCCCTTTGACGGATTTTCAGTGGCTTCCAACCCCGTGGCCAGGCCCAGAATGTCCGCCATGGCGTTTGCCCACCTCATCCAGCAGGAAACCGGGAAGCCGGCGATTCTCCATATGACGGTCAGGGATCACAACCGCCTGGGACTCCAGGCCGAACTCTGGGGGGCCCGAGCCCTTGGGATTGAAACCGTCATCGCCGTCACCGGGGATCCGTCAGGCAGGGATACAAGGACTTCAACGGTAAACGACCTGAACGTTTTGGATCTGATCACCATGGTGCGCGATGCAGGTATAGTTCCCGGCGCGGTCCTTGACTTTCGCCCGGAGAAAGACGGCCTGGACCATGAAATTGGGAGGATGAAAGAAAAACAGGCGGCCGGCGGCCGGTTTATCGTGACCCAGCCCGTGTATGACAGGGAAACGGCAGAGCGAATTAAACGGCGCATTGATCCTGCCGGAGCCCAGGTCATTTTAGGCATTTTACCCCTGCTGTCTTTTCGCCATGCTAGGTTCCTTGACCGGCGGGTGACAGGCATCTCGATTCCTTCTTCCCTGATGGCAGCTATGGAGGCGTCAACGGCACCGGTGCAAACGGGCATTGAAAATGCCCGGCAGATGCTGGATATTGCCCGGGAATACTTTTCAGGGGCCTGTATCATGCCCCCCTTTGACCGGTTTGACATCATGCCCGATATCCTTTAAATTAAACCGGCAACAGAGGGATTGGACTTATTAATTTTAACTGTAAATAGGAATCAACGGTGGCAGAAAATTATCTGCTTGTCAGAGCATCACAGATCCAATTTTTCAAAACCGTTCCTTTTTATTACCGGTCCAAGGATGGCGACTTTCTTCTTTATAAAAAAACGGAAGAAATCCTGACCCGTGAGCGGGCAGATGCAAACCGTTACCCCCCGCTCTTTATCCATCAAAGCGACAAGGAAAAGGCTCTAAAAGAGCTGACAAAAGCGTTAAACACGGAATTTTCCCGGCAGCTGGCCAAAGGAGGTCTTGCGGAGATCAAGACCGCTTTGAGTAATATTGTCCGCGAAGCCCTGACCCCGGATCAGGAAACCGCCATGCTGGCCCTGCCCGGAACCCTGGATATCTTTTTCAGCAGCATGGACCGGGACCATACAACCATGGAGTACCTGGCCAAAATCGCCACCACATCGGATCAGATCGTAGAGCACACGGTCAATGTGATGGCCTTAACCCTTCAGTATTGCTTTTTTATGGACCTGCCTGAAAAGGAAACCACCACCCTGGCCCTGTGCGCCCTGCTCCACGACGTGGGCGTCTCAAAAATCGACAGGAGAATTTTGGAATCCCAAGAGCGGCTTTCCGAAAAAGAGTTCAACATCTATAAGACCCATGCCGAACTGGGCCATGACATGATTATTCTGAGTACGGATTTTGATGTGGCGGTGGCCAATGTGGCCCTCGAACACCACGAACGCCTGGATAAAAGCGGGTACCCCAACGGTACCA
Organism: uncultured Desulfobacter sp.; assembly: GCA_963677255.2. GTDB lineage: Bacteria > Desulfobacterota > Desulfobacteria > Desulfobacterales > Desulfobacteraceae > Desulfobacter. The sequence goes on from CAXXER010000001.1 coordinate 805,137, forward strand.
ATCACCTGTGCAGGGAAAGCCAGCTGATCAGCATGATTGACAGCTACGAAGCGCTGACCTACCACAGCAAGCCCTTTAGAAAGGCCAAATCTCCCTTCAACACCCTGCACCTGATCAAAGATGAAGTCATTGCCGGAAAATTCTCAAAGCAGTTGTTTAAAAACTTTACCTCCTGCCTGACCCGGTAAGAAACTTACAACCGTCTGCGATCCAGGGCGGCCTTGATTTCGCTGATAAACACCGATTCGGTAACCGGCTTGACGATATAGGAGTCCGCTCCTTTTTTAAGTGCCAGGTTCATGGTCTTTTGAACCGCCTCCACCGTCAGCATGACAAAGCAGAGCCTTGAGTTTTCCTCCTTCTCCCTGACCAGCGTCAGCAACTCCAGACCGTTCATCCGGGGCATGTTCAGGTCCGAAACCAAAAGATCTGCCGGGAAGGTTTCCATGATCTCCAAGGCGGCTTTGCCATCCTTTGCCTCCTGAATCTCACTCACCCCTGCAGATGTCAGAAACCGGAGAACAATCCGCCTCATGGATTTGCTGTCATCCACAACAAGGACCTTGAGATCGGTCAGGGAACGGGTCATGTGACCCCCTTGGGCCTATAAACCAGATCCTTTACAAGGAAGCTGTACTGTCCTTTTTTTCGCTCCTCAAAATAATCTTTCAGGGTCATGCGGATCACTTCAAAGGCAATCTCATCCCAGGGGATTTCAGATTCCTTGAACAGGCGGACCTCGGTGCTCTCGCTGGTGGGGCCGAAAGACGGTTTGATCAGGGTGGCCCGGAACATAAAATAGATCTGGTCCACAAAGAGGATGTTAAAAAGGCGATAAGGGGCTTCGATCTCAACCGCGGCCCGGGTTTCCTCCAGGGTTTCCCGTGCGGCGCCGTCCTGGACAGACTCCTGATTTTCAAGGTAGCCCGCCGGCAGGGTCCACTTATCCCGCCGGGGCTCGATATTGCGCCGACACAAGAGGACCCGGTCCTCCCACACGGGGATGGTGCCCACCACCATTTTGGGATTTTCATAGTGTACATGGCCGCAGGCGGTACATACGGCACGGACATGATCGTCATCCACCGGGATTTTCTGGGTCATGGTACTGCCGCACTGGCTGCAGAAATTAATGGTCATCGTCGCACCCTTTTTTATCCGCTTTTGTCTTCCTGCCTTTCACCCATATCCTAAAACCCGGTTACAGACAAGCCTAAACCCTTTTACCGTCCCGCAGCATAAGGGGTGAGTTTTCTTGACAGCGTCCCAGAAATTGAGTATTTTTCCATTGTTATGAAATCAGAAACCCAGTCCGCGGAAGCGGCACCAGGGCGTTCCGGGGATTCTGCTGACAGGACATCCAAAAGCTTGGACATATTTGGCAATGACAATAAATCCCTGATTTCCCTGGCCGTAAAGTGCCGGCTGATCACGACCGATGAGGAAGCCCAGCTTCTGGATCAGCTTGCCCATGAGCGGCTGGCGAATCCGGACTATTCCGCCCTGGAGCTTTTCCGGTCCACCCGGGTTCTCTCCGAAGAGGACGTTGCCTTTCTTCTCGCTGTCCGCGATCATCTTGAAATGAAAATGCTGGACAAAAAATTCGGCGAACTCGGGATTGCCAACCGGCTCATCCAGCCCGAAAGCGTCAAAAAGGCTCTGGATATCCAGACGCTCATCTTCAAGGAAACCAGCGAGAGCAAACTCATCGGCGATATTCTGCTGGAACACAACGAAATCACGCCTTCGGACAAGACCGCCATCCTTTTGACCCAGGACAGGATCAAGGATGAACTCCTCTTTGAGGCCATGAACGATATTGCCACCTCTGAAATCGAGAAGCTGTCCTTGAACATGCGCTTTGGCGCCATAGCGGTGAAAAAGGAGTTCATCACCATCTCCCAGCTCAACCAGGCCCTGGCCGTTCAGGAAAAAGAGGTGCGGCAGGGAGGCCCCCGGCGCTACCTTGGCCATATTTTAAAGGAGTTGTTCGACCTGCCCGAACAGGTTCTCAGCCGGATTCTGAAAATCCAGAAAGAGCTGGAGAAAAAGCGGCTGGCCCTGGAAAAGGCGCTTGAAAAGTACAATTCAGAAGCCAATATCAATAAACGCCTGGCCGCGGCTTTTGACTACCGGTTTTCCAAAAATAAATTGCAGGCCTTTTTAGGACGGAGCCGGGAGACCTATGAGGACATCCTGGTCAGTGACCTGAAGCGGTGGCTCAACTCCATCGGCATCACGTTTGGTTTTTGTCCGGACAAGGAGATCCACGACTTTCTGGCCGAAAATACCGTTGGCCGCGAAATTTGCATTGCCAAAGGCATCCCCCCGGAGCCCGGGGAGGACGGCCGCATTGAATTCTACTTTGATACCGACAGCCAGACAGTTGAAAATGAGACGGATCCGGATCTTCTGCCCCTTGTCAAAAAAGGGGATGCCATGGCCCAGAGGATTCCGGCGATTCCGGGAAAACCGGGAAAGGATGTCAGCGGATTCCCCCTTGCCCCGCCCGCCCCTAAGCAGGCGTCCTTGAACTGCGGCGAGGGTGTCATCCGGGACGAAGACCTTTTTATCGCGGACACCGACGGCATGGCCGTCCTGATTCAAAACCGCACCCTTTTTGTCAAAGCCAGGGAAGTCATGATCCTGACCCGCCATCATACCGGTGCCATCAGCGCCGACCTGGGGGACACCTACCAGGATGTCAACCTGAAAGTGGATGGCGATATTCTGGAATCCGGAATGGTCCGCTGCCAGGGTCTTGACGTCTCGGGAAATATTTACGGCCAGGTCCTGGCCACCGGGGATATCACTGTAAAAGGGCGCATCGGCAGGCTTCCCGGTGAAGGAGAAAAGCCTACCGAAACGGCGAGGATCAAGGCTGAGGGAGATATCACCGCCTCCAAATCCATCACCAACGCAATCGTGGTCACCGCCAAAAGCCTGATCGCTCCCAATGCCGATCTTACGGCCACTGCCGTCCAGGCCTTCCAGGATGTCACCGTTAAAAACATTCTCTTTTCAGACATCAGGCCCTGTGTGATCCAGACAGGGAAAGCCCCCAGCCTTAAAGCAGACAGCCTCAACTCCCTGATCAAGGTCAGGACGACGAAACTATCACAGCTCTCCTGCGCCCGGGAAAGTGAGGAACTTGAAGACTGGCTCAAGGAAAAAATGGAGTTAAAGGAAAGCTTTTTGGCCCAGCAGGAATTTTTAAAATTTGTCATCGCCCTGATTCGTTTTCCTGCCCTGTCCGGTCTTTCATCGCTTTCGGAAAAGCTTTCCGCCGTCCGGAAGAATCCGGGCAAATGGCCGGATCTGCCCCCCGTTCCCAACGGCTACGGCACAGGCTTTAACGAATTTATTCAGGATTTCCTTAAAGAGACCCAAACCATGGATTCCGACGCCCTTGAGGCCCATGCCCAGGAGCAGGCAGACTTGAAGTACGGCATGTACAGGGCTGCGGTCAACGCCACCCGCCGTTACAACATGGAGTATGAAACCCGGAAGAAACTGATCCAGGAAAAGGTGGACAGCCGCCGGGCAGAAATTGAAAAGCTGGAAGACTCCATTCGGAAACTGAACATCCGGCGAGACACCTTCCTGCTCGGTCACACCCATAAATCCCCGCCGGTTCCCCCGGCCATCCGGGTGAAAAACCGCGTCGCCAAGGCCACTATCATCAAAGGCCAGGCCGCCAAGCTTGCCGTTGAACAGGATATTTACGGGGTAAAATTCACGGAAACCCCAAAAACTTCTACGGAACCGGCCCGGATCCTCATTGAAGGGTTTTACGACTGATGCATGGCAACAGCCTGACGGTCAAATTCCGGCGATACGCCTGTCCCCTTTTTTGAGAAAAAGAATATAGCCGCCCTCAAGCAGCCCCGCCAGGGCAATGAACCCGAACAGGATCCATAACTGGGACGGATTGTTCTGTAAGACATGAAGTATTAATGCCGAAAATGCGGCAGCACACATCACAACGCCTGCCAAGGAAAGTATCCGATTGCACTGTGTCTCCCGGCTTCTGACAAAACCGGCAAGGTTGACCAGGGCAAAGACAATGAGAAAGATCCCGCTGGCCATCATTGAGATGCTGGACAGGTCAATGAGATTCGACAGCAGCACGGCGGCCCCGCAGGTCACCAGCAGTCCCACGGGCTGATTCCAGATTTTGCGCTCAAAATCCCTGGGCAGCTCCCCTTCCGTTGCAATGCAATAGCTCAGCCGGGCAGCACCGTATAAAGTGGAGTTAATGGCCGAAAGGGTGGCCAGGACGGCCGTGATACCGACCAAGGTAAAACCGAACCGCCCAAGCGCCGGCTCCGCCGCCTTGGCCAGGGCAAAATCCTGGGCCGCAATGATCTGGTCCGGGGACAGGGTTCCCACAACAATGAGGGCAATGAAGACGTAAAGCACCAGGACAAAAAGGACCGAGGCGTAATAGGCCCGGGGCAAGGTTTTGCGATAGTCTTTTACCGATGCGGAGGTATTGGCTATCAACTCAAACCCTTCAAAGGCGACAAAAATCAGCATGCCCGCCTGGACGATGGACAGCAGGGACGGCCAGTTTCCGGGAGCGATCCTTTGGGGTTCAACAGCCCCGATCCCCAGTGCCACCACCAAAAGGAGAATGATAATTTTCAAGGTGACGATATACACTTCGGTTTTACTCACAACGGCGGCGGAAAGCAGGTTCACAAGGGTGGGTAAAAGGATTCCCGCGCTGATAAGGATATGGTGTGCAAACCCTGTCTGCAGGTGCCGGGGAAGGAATGTCTCACAATAATTGGCAAAGGCCACGGTATAAAGGGACAGGGTAATGATATATCCGATCCACAAAAGCATGTTCGTGGCGCCGGTAAACCAGCCGATGCCAAAGGCCTTGTCTATAAAGATAATGGTTCCGCCGTTATTGGGATAGGCCACGGAAAGCCTTGAATAGGAATAGGCTGTGAGCATCGTCACGCAGCCTGCGATCATAAATGCGATGGGCGTGGCGCCCCCCGCCAGTACCGAGGCCAGCCCCAGAACGGCGAAGATTCCGCCACCCACCATACCGCCCACGCCAATAGACACCGCACCGAAAAATCCGATCTTATCTTCTTCTGAAGGCTGGGGTGCCATGGCGAATCACTCCTTTTTTGATAAACGTTTGATGTCCTTGCAATGGTACCATAAAACAAGGCGCTGTTCATGGATAAAAACCAGGCCAATTCCCGCGTTCAAAGAGGAGGAAACTTTGAACGCTGAAAATTGGCCTGGATGAAATCATGCAGGGCTGCAAAAGCGTAGCCCGCCCCCTGCAGAGAACTGTACGATCTTACCTAAAAAACATAGGCAATCCGGGTGCCGATGTAATTTTGCCTCACGCCGTTGTCCCGTTCGATCTCCGTATCATACTGCAGCATCATGATGACGTTGGGGGCCACGTTGAAAGAAAAGCTTACGCGCAGGGCCTGGGTCTTGGTTTCATCGTTCTGGCTGACCCCGCTCACCTCATTTTCACCGCCGGTATAATAGTAGTGGCTCAGGCCGACCCAGAACGAATCGGTCAGGCTGTAGGAGACATGGGTCTGGACGCAGAACAGCGGATCGGTTTCAAGGTTGGCGTATGCGGCACCAAATTCGTCATTGTCCGTAAAAAATTTCACATCCCCTGTAAATTCCAGGGTGAATTTGCCGGCCTGCACCACCACGGGGGTAAACTCCGCCTTGTACGTCCACCGGTTGGCACCCAGGTTAACGGCTTTGGAGGATTCATATTCCCCTGTGGGAGCGCTCATGATAAAGCCTGCGGACATCATGTACTTCATCCCGTCGGTCTGGAAAAGATAGGGGGTATTGATATGCGTGGCCAGGGTGGTGTCCCCGAGGCCGTTGGTGTTGGTTGTACCAAAATCCATATCCCCTACGGGCTGCAGTACATCATAACTCCAGGTCCAGTCCCCCAGCCCCACAAAGTGAGCATACCTGAAAATACCCATATCAAAGGCGTAATCGGTATTATCGGAGACCTTGTTGCCGTTTGCATACACCTCATCTCCTGAATAGTGCCGGTAATAAACAAGAAAAAGACTGGTGCCGTCCGGAGCGCAGATGGCGTCCCTGGGATCGTTTTCCGCAAATACAGCCACCGGAGAAAAAAACATAACAATCAAAGCAAGTACGATCAAAATTTTTTTTACTGACATCTCTTTCTCTCTTCTCTTTTGGGTCAGGGCCCGGCAAATAAAATCCAGGCCCCTGACAGGTTAATATTGTGCTGCAGCGACCAAAAGCCGCATCCATCTCTCAGACATTAAAACAATTCTTTGCTCATCCTCTCGATCTGCTTGCTGACTTCATCATAGACCCCGGGAAAGGAGCTGAAGGGAAGCCCCTGGGTCAGGCAGGGGATGAAATAATGTTTTCCGCAGCTCTTACAGATCTTTTCCACATGTTCGGCACAGATTTCAGGGGTCCATCCGGGAAAGTCGATGGCCCCGCTGTCCAGACCGCCCATAAAGGTGATGTCCTTTCCGTACTCCTTTATCAATTTGGGAATATCATTGGTCGTCATGGTGCCCTGCCAGATATCAATGCCCATCTCGATCATCATGGGCACGTAGGTGGCGGCATAGGAGTCGGCATGGTGGACGATCAACTCAACGCCGTTGTCCTTCCAGAATTTGTAGACCTTTTTATAGGAATCCAGAAAGAACTCCCGGTACATATCAGGGGAAAGGAAGGTGGAATTCTGTCCGCCCCAGTCATCGTGATGGAAAAGGGCGTTGGGGTGCAGCTTATCGATGATGAGTTCCGCTCTTTTCAGTTCGTAATCTGTAATCGTCTCAATGAGCGCGTGCATCTCCTCGGGCTCTTCGTAAAGTGCCATCAGGGCGTCTTCCATGCCCATGAGATGATGGGTCATTTCAAATATACCCGGCATCTGGGCCGCCGCCACGAACTGCTCCTCGCGGTTGACGGCTTTGACCTGTTCCAGGGCCGGGGCCCATTGCTCTTTTTTGTAATCCAGACTGGGTACCACCACCTGCTCCCGCCATTTGGTAATGTCCTTGAGTACCTTGTGGGTGTCATCGTGGAGGGGGAACGCTCCGATCTGGTCTTTGGGAAAATCAAAGGTGATTCCCCAGCCGTCCTTTACCGTTTGCCCCGGGGCCAGGGGATAATTGAATCCGGGAAGGAAAACGGCGATGTCCAGGAATTCATACTGATTGACAAATCTGTCCGGGCTTTTGCCCTGAATGGTTTCCAGTAAATTCTGTTTGGCAGTTAACATGGAACTTCTCCTTATGATAATGGTCCGGTTGAAGGGGCTGGCCAACGGTTTATGCGGCAGAGGCGATCTCCTTGGCCTTGAGCGCGGCACCGCCGGCATCCGGGGCATATAGATCCGCCCCGATTTCAGTGGCGAACTCCTGGGTGACCGGTGCACCGCCGACCATGACCTTAAAGCCCTCAAGGCCGCATTCCTTAAGCTGTTTCACCGTATTTTTCAGCGCGGGCATGGTGGTGGTCAAAAGACCGGAACAGGCGACAAGCTTGACGTTTTCATTGGCCTTTATCGCCTCAATGAACTTTTCAACCGATACGTCCACACCCAGATCCACCATGGTGAAGCCGGCACTTTCAATCATCATGCTGACCAGGTTTTTGCCGATATCGTGCAAATCCCCCTGAACGGTTCCGATGACACAGGTGGCATGGGAGGCGGCAGCGCTGTCGGAAGCCAGAACGGGCTTGAGAATTTCAACCCCTTTGGCCATGGCCTTTGCCGCCATCAGCATTTCCGGAACAAAAATTTCATTGGCGGAAAACTTATCCCCGACCACCTCCATGGCAGACACCATGGCATTGAGGATTTGCGGGGCAGCGGCGCCTTCGTCAAGGGCCTCCTGAACCAGGCCCGGAACCAGTTTTGCCTTTCCCTTTTCAACATGTTCTTTTACGTCATCAATCTTTGACATTTTTAAGCTCCTTTTTTTGTATAGAATTTCACTATCCGGTTTATTTGACCGGTCCGAAAAGCTCTGAGCGATAGGCCTGGATATACTCCATGCAGTATTCATCCTCCCCTTTGAGCGCCTCCGTGGCATAGATCAGCCCCATCATGTGCTTATGCAGCGGATTGATAATGGCAGAGTCCATCCCTGCGCCCATGGCAAGAACGAGAAAGGCCTGGTTGACAAATTTTCTGGCCGGCAGGTTAAAGGAAATATTGGAAGCCCCCCCGGTCACGTGGATGGAAGGATACTCCCATTTAATGGCCCGGATCACCTCAAGAACGGTTGTCATACCGTCTTCAGAGGTGCAGAGCATTTCAACCAGAGGATCGATATGCAGCCTTTCCGGGGCGATTTTATATTCCGCGGCCTTTTCCATAATGGCGGCAAACACCTCAAGGCGCTTTTCACCGGTCTGGGGGATCCCGGTATCGTCGCATAAAAGGGCGGCGCATTCCCATTCGGTGCCGGCAATGGCCGGAAAGATCACATCGATCTTGTCCCCTTCCATGGAAACCGAATTGATCAGGCCGGGCCGCTTGCAAAAGGCCATGGCTTCAGCACAGATGCCGGCATCGGGACTGTCAATGGAAATGGGGGTATCCGTGACCTCCTGAACCAGATCAATGAGCCATTTCATGGTTTCAAGCTCAATCTCGGTATCCACAGAGGCACAGACATCGATAAAACTCGATCCGGCGGCTGCCTGGGTTTTGGCAAGCTCCTGTATAAAATCACTGTCTTTTTCAGATATGGCTTTGGCAACGGAAGGGATGGCTCCGTTGATTTTTTCTCCGATGATAATCATTATCGCCTCCTGTTTTCAGTTCTCATTTCAACCCTTTTTGGGTCAGCCGCCTTTATCTTCCCTGTCAGAAAAGGGTCCGGTAATGCAGGCTGGTCGTCAGAGTCTTTGAAATCAATATAGTCATCTATAAGACTATAGCTATATGATATAGTTTCCAAATGATTGTCAATAAAAATCTTTTCGGGATTTTTAAGTGCCAAAGGGAAAAAACCGGCACGCCGGCCATACAGAAGGGTTTGAATTTAAAAGGGGAAAGAAAAAAAGAACAAAGACGTGATTAAAAAAATGAAATTTTCTGGCCCGGTTCAGCCAGGACAAACCGGCCACAATCCCATTGACCCCGCACCAGGTCCTTTAGCAGGGTCAGGTCCGAAAAAACCTGGGCGAACTTTAGACCGTGACTGCCGGCAAGTGCCCGGCACCGGGACACGGCCTTTCGATCGTTTGTTCCCCCATGCCGGATCAGGGCCAGTTTTTTATAGTTTTTAAAGGCCATCCGCACGATGTCATCCCGGCTTTCTTCAGGGATGCGGTCCAGGCCTTTGTAAGCTTGAGTAAAGATATCAATATCCGTCCCCATCCACTCGGGTTCCAGGAAAAAACAGCCGGAATGCGTCTGTGAAAGGCGCTTATGCCGGGTGCGGGAGCCTAAAACCGCGCCCACACAGTCATCCACCCGGGGCAGGACCAGCCGGCTTTTTTGGGACACCACGCCTTCAAGGGCCCGGCCGCAAAGCCCGTATCCTAAAAGGATCGTACCCCCTGTTTCTTCGATCCCGGCAATCTGTTCATTCAGCGTTTCCCTTAAGGTGTTCGGGTTAAGATGAAGACAAATCGGGAGCACCACCCGGTCTGTAGCGGTCCCGGGACCGATTAAATGGGTCAGCGCCTGGCAGGTGATAACTTGGATTTTTTTTCCCATGGACAAATCTTTAACACATTCTTATATAAGAGTATAGGGCTGTCCGGTTTACTTCATCCATGGGTCATGATATGACGGTCTGACAGAACGGATTTAAATATGAAGATGCGCATGACGACTGAAAAAAAAATAAAGGCGGTTAAAAAGAAACGGGGGGCTCTTCCCGTTTACACCCAGCTGACCCAGATCATTAAAGAGGATATCGCCTCAGGAAAACTTGTGCCCGGCGTCCGCATCCCGTCAGAAGCCCAGCTTGCAAGGGACCACGGCGTCAGCCCCATGACCGTAAGACAGGCCATCGGCGTTCTTGCCGAAGAAGGCCTGGTCGAAAGGGTCCACGGCAGCGGCACCTATGTCAAACGCATCGAGGTGGGCACCTCCACCTTTGATTTAAACGACTTGAACCGTGTGCTGTCGGATGCGGGCGCCCTGGATGTCAACGTCTTTAAATCGGAAATTGTCCGGGCGGGCGGTCCAGAAGGAGAAGCGCTTCAGATCGAGGCCAACACCCCCGTTATCCGGGTGGAGCGCGTGGTGAACCACAATATGAAACCCTTTTGCTTTCAAACGGCTTATCTGCCCTTTGACCCCAAAGCCCCCGTGGTTGAGAGCATGCTGGACACCACGGGGCTGTCGGATCTGTTTTTCAGCAACAAGCGCCACGGATACAAAAAAGGTACCCTGACCCTGGCCCCGGTGATCATGGATGACCGCATCGCACAGGTGTTTCAGGAATCCGGAAACAGAGCCGCCTTTAAGTTGGAATACGTTTATTTTGATTTCAAAGATACCCCCAGTGCATACGGCTGGTTCATTATTCCGCCGGAACAAATGCCCATGGTAAGCCAGGTTGGAGTATGGAATGACAAAAAATAGCCCTCCCCAAATAATATCGCCGGAATGTGAAACCTTAACGGGTCTTATCGCCCAATTGCGTGAAAAGGAAAGTCTTGACCTGCTGCAAACGCTGCGGGAATCCGGCCACGACACATTTGAGCTTTTGGCATGCTGCATGGAAGGGGTCAAACGGGTGGGGCTGCGCTATGAAAAAGGAGAGTACTTTATTTCCGCCCTGATCATGGCCGGGGAGATCATGCGCCAGGCCTCGGAATACCTGACCACTTTTCTGCCCGCCAATAGGGAAACCGGCCTTGTTTCAGGCCATATCCTTTTGGGAACCGTTAAGGGTGATATCCATGACCTGGGCAAGAATATCCTGAAAAACATGCTGCTGTGCAACGGATTCAAGGTCACGGACCTGGGCGTGGATGTCCCGTCCCAGACCTTTGTAGACAACACCCTTTTTTACGATCCGGATATCATCGCCATCAGCTGCCTTCTGACCAACTGCCTGGACAATCTTGTGGAGACGGTAAAGGATGTCAGAACCGCCTGTGCCGGCAAGGAAAAACTGGTCATTGTGGGAGGAAGCTGCCTGGATGACCTGGTCAATCAAGAGGTCCGGGCGGACCATTGGTTCACCGATGCCATCCAGGGCGTCAATTTCTGCCTGGAAAGGGCAATCTCCAAATAAACCCGCGCAAGAGTTCAGGGAGTACCGATGATGGAAAGGCCCCCCTTTTTGCAATCCGAACGCCCCGGCACATGGGCCGCAATGACCGCCGATGAGAAGTTTTGTTTTCACACGAAACACTGGGCGACCCCCGGAGACGATCAGTTCAGGACGCCTGAAATTGCGGCATGCTATCGGAAAAGAGCACGGCGGCTCCTTGATACCGTCGATTTAAAAGAACCGGACGAAGTGCCGGTCTACTTTCTGTCCGAAGGCTATGTCCTGACCCATGCAGGGATTGCCTCAAAAACGGTATTTTACGACCAGGATCAGCTTCTTGACGCCCTTGCCAAACTTTATGACACCTATCCTCTGGACTACAGGATCGTTAATTTCGTTCAGTCCGGGCCGGCCCTGGATATTCTGGGGATGCGGCAGATCCGCTGGCCGGGCAGTTCGGTTGAAGGATCGGCCCTGGAAGGAGATGACGATCCCTTTCAATACGTTGAAGACGAGTACATGCGGGCCGATGAGTACGATGAGCTGATCAACAACCCGGAGGGATATTTTTTAAGAAAATACTGTCCCCGGATCTTTGGGCACCTGCCCGGACTGGCTCAGCTGCCCAACGTATTCAGCCTGGTGGAAACCACAGGGTTCACCGCCACCTTAACGGGGCTTTCCAAAGGCACCGAAGCCAGGCGCGCCATTGAACGGCTTTTAGACGCTTCGGACCAGGCCGGGGAGGCCATGGCCAAATCCCTTGCCGTTGACATGAAAATCCGCCGCCGCTACGGCATCCCGGATCTTTTCGGCGGCATCACCAAACCGCCCTATGATATTATCGGGGATACCATGCGCTGCACCCTGGGGATTGTAAAAGACATCTACACCCGGCCCGACAAGGTGCAGGCGGCGGTTACAGCCCTGGTTCCCATGGCGGTTCAGGCCGGGATCCAGATGGCCCGGGCCTCCGGGAATCCGTTTATTTTCATCCCCCTTCACAAGGGATCGGATGACTTTTTGTCCCCGGAGCAGTTTAAGCAATTCTACTGGCCCACATTAAAAGCCACCATGCAGGGCCTGATTGAGGAAGGGTTCATCCCTGTGCCCTTTGCCGAAGGATCCTACAACCAGAGACTGGATATCATTGCACAAGACCCCCTTGCCAAGGGAAGATCCATGTGGATATTCGACCGGACCGACATGGGGGCGGCCAAGGAAAAAATCGGATCATGGGCCTGCATTGCAGGCAATGTGCCGGCCTCATTGTTCAAGCAGGCCGGACCGGACATGCTCACCTCCTATTGCAGGAACCTGATTGAAACCTGTGCCCCGGGTGGCGGCTTCTGCCTGTCTCCGGGCGCCATCATCAACCAGGCCAACCATCATAACGTTGTTGCATTTCTTGAATGCGGGAGACGGTTCGGCACCTATTCGGGCCGATCATAACCCGACCATTGATAAAGGAAAGACCATTGAACACAGAACAGCTGATTGAACTGACCCAGACCCTGTTTGACAATGCAAAAGATATCCCGGCCGCTTCGGTCGGTTTCAGTGAAGAGGTCCGCACGCTTTGTGAACAGAACATGTGCGGAAATTTCGGGAAAAGCTGGACCTGCCCCCCGGCGGTGGATTCCCTTGAAATCCTTCAGGCAAAAGTTGCCCCGTATACCCGGTTTACCATTTTCAATAAGGTCTTCCCTTTAGAGGACAGTTTTGACTGGGAGGGCATGGTCAACAGTGTAAAAGCGTTTCAGCGCGGCATCGGCAAACTCAAAAAAGGCCTGCGCAACGCTGATCCTGGTTTTGACTGTCTGATCCTGGGAGCCGGGGCCTGCACACTCTGCCCAACCTGTTCCTATACTCTAAACGAGCCCTGCAAAAACCCGGACAATGCCGTTTATTCGGTAGAGGCCTTTGGCATTGATGCCATGGCCTTGATGACCGACAACGGATTACAATACAATAACGGTCCCAACACGGTCACCTATGTGGGAGGCGTCTTCCATGACCGGACCTGATGCCGCCTATGCGTCAGCCATTGCATACAGCGTTTTCACACGCTTCAGAAAATCCGCCCGGAAAAGTCCGCAGCTTGATCCCAGGACCAGGTTGCCCCCATGGCCTGCCCGGACCAGATCCTTTAACCAGCCAAGGCCGTCATGGTCCGGCTGGCGGGCCTCAAGCAGATCCGCCTCAATGCCCCCTATGATGAACATTTCGTGGCTGAACCGGGCAAACAGGGTTTCAAAGGAATTGATCCGGCTCTGGATGGCGGCAAGACCGTCCATCTGCCAGGAATTCATTAAAGGAATCAGCGGATCAAGCCTGCCGCAGGAGTGGAGAAGAACCGCCTTGTTCCGGGCTTTGAGTTTTGCCACTATTTTTGAATAAAAAGGGGTGCACAGCGTATCAAGACTATCGGGACTGACCATGGGACCTGTATCGGCGGACAGGTCATCGGCAAAAACCACCCCTGCAACGGGCAGATCCGAAATCCGGTCTACAAGGTTCCGGACCGTTTCGGCAAAGGTGCGGTAGTGGGACGCAACAGCTTCCCAGTCCCCCATCCACAGGGTCAGTACATCCATCAGGCCCAGGGTGTTGACCATCTCCTGAAATGGACCGTCAACAACTGCAAGGACAGGGCCGTCCCAGGATTTGGCCGCCTGCTCAAGATCGGACAGGTTAAAGTACCGGTACCCGAGATCCGGTTTAACCGTGCCGGGGGTCAGAACGGAGAAGCATACCAGGGCATGATTCAGTTGATCCGCCAGGCGCAGATGATTGTCCACGGTATCCTGGGCAGCACCTGCGAACAGGTCCGATCCCAGCCAGACTTCGCCCTTGGCAATCTCCCGGCCCGCCCGGGACCGAATCCGGGCCCTGAGGGATTCAAGCGGTGTGACCATGTTTTTTTGTCCTCCATTACAGGTTGGTTCTCAAATTGTGCCGCTGCTACCTTAAATTGTGCCTGCGGCCTTGTCAAACCCTTTGATAAAGGGCATTTTACCCAGAAAAGGAAACTCATATGACAGACAAGACACCCATCATCACCATCCTACCCCATAAAAGGCAGATCCGCGCCATAAAAGGCGGCACCCTTCTGGAGTCACTGATTCATCACAGTATTTTTTTACGGGCCGACTGCGGCGGAAAAGGCACCTGCGGCAAGTGCCGGGTGGACCGCATTGCACAGGACAAGACAAAGGAATCTGTAGCAGCCTGCCGGTGCCAGGTGGATGAAGACATCTGCATCCATATCCCGGAATCCTCCATGCTCTCCTCCCACATCATGGGCAAGGCGGACATTTTTTTCCCGAAGGAATTTGCCAAACGGGTTTCCGGCAGAGCCGGGCAGGACGCATTCGGGGTTGCGGTGGACCTTGGGACCACAACCATCGCGGTCTATCTGAGCAACCGTAGGACAGGGGAAGTGATCTCTTCCCTGTCCGTTAAAAATCCCCAGGCCCTTTACGGAGACGACGTCATGAGCCGCATCGGGGCCATCGGACAGGACCCTGCCAACCTTAAAAAACTCCAGGCCATGGTGGTCAAAAGTATTGAATGGGGAGCCGCCCAGCTGCTCACCCGGGCAAACGCCTGCGCCCCGGATCAGATGGTGGTCGTCGGCAATCCCACCATGATCCACATCCTGGCCGGGATTGACCCGAAATCCATCGGAATGGCCCCCTATACCCCGGCCTTTTACGAGGCCAGACAGCTGGATGCCAAAGCGCTTGGATTTAAGTCTTTTGACTGCCGTATAAACCTTCTGCCCCAGGTGTCGGGCTTTATCGGAGGAGACATTCTGGCCGCGGCCATTGCCGTGGACCTTGAAAGCCTTATTCCGGGCAGCCTCCTGATCGACCTTGGCACCAACGGAGAATTGATCCTCAAAGGTCGGGACCGCCTCTACGCCACATCCTGCGCCACAGGCCCGGCCTTTGAGGGGGCCAGTCTGTCCTGCGGCATGCAGGCCATTCCCGGCGCCATCAACAGGGTCACCATCGACCGGGCAAACCGGGTGACAGAGGTGTCCACCATTCAGCAGGACGGCGCAACGGTACCGGCCTCAGGCATCTGTGGTGCCGGAGTCCTCAATGCCGTGGCCCGGATGTGTGAAAACGGGATTGTCCAGCCTGACGGCCGGTTTGCCAATGGCAAAAAAGAGTACATCCTTGTCGATGAAGATTCGGGGGTAAGCCAGTCTGCCGTATACATCAGCCAGAAGGACATTCGCTCGGTCCAGCTTGGGAAATCCGCCCTGATTACAGGCATTGAATTTTTATGCAGCGCCGCAGGCTTTGACCGCCCCGAATCCATTTTAATTGCCGGGGCCTTTGGCTCCCACCAGAACAAAACCGATCTGATCCGTTTAGGACTTTTGCCCGATATACCCCCTGAAAAAATCATGACAAAGGGCAACGCCGCAGGTTCCGGAGCGGTGATGGCCCTGTGCGAAAGCTTTTATATCGACCAGGCTCAAAAAATGGCGGACCGGATTGAAGTGGTCAACCTTGCCACCAACCTTGAATTCCAGCAGCGATTTATCGAAAATTTAAACTTTCCGGACTCTGTGGAATGAAAAAACGGTTCTACAGGCTTTTTTTAATTTTTTCCTCAAACACATTGGCGAAAAAATCGTCGGACTGATCCAGGACATGGCTGTGAACCTTTTTAAATTCCCGGAGCAGCTTTTTTGCAAGGGGGGTGAGCTGGGAGCCGCCCCCGCCGGCACCACCGGCATTTCTCACCAGAAGGGGCTGACCTAAGCCCTCCTCCGTGGTCCGGATCTTGCCCCATACCGCCCGGTATCCCATTTTAAGCTCACCGGCTGCGGCATTAATGGAGCCGCAACGTTCAATGGCCGATAAGATTCTGTACCGCCCCAACCCGAAAATCACCTTACCGGATCCGTCCTCAATCCATACCTTTGACCGAATACAAAACGGCGTCTGTCCGCCCATATGTCACCTTCATACGATTTTTGCCCCGGAGCGGGCCGCGAATAGTCTCTTTCTTGCGCGAACCTGTCACCGAAGCCGACCCTGATTCCCTTTCTCATATCATAGAAAGGAAATCAGGGCCATGGGCAACGCTAATTTGAAGACTGCTTTTCCATATTCACGGCGCAGGCTTTGTACTCGGCCGTGAGGGTGATGGGATCAAAGGCGGCATTGGCCAGCCAGTTGGCATTGTTCTCTCTGAAATGAAAGGCCATCCAGACCATGCCGCGGGGCACTTCTTTTGTGACATTGGCCTTGACCTTCACACTGCCCCGCCGGGACCAGACCCGGATGTACTCCCCGTGCTCAATGCCCAGCGTTTTGGCATCCTCGATGGAGATATCGGCAGTCTCTTCGCCGAGCAGGTCGTTGAGGCCCTTGCACCGACCGGTCTGGGTCCTTGTGTGGTAGTGATAGAGCCGTCTGCCGGTACTCAGGACAAAGGGATACTCCTCACAGGCCACTTCCGCAGGCGGGGTCCACTCGGCAGGCAGGAATTGTCCTTTACCCTTGGAAAAGGCGCCGTCCTTGTGCAGAAAGCCTGTGCCCGGATGGTCAATGCTCGGGCAGGGCCACTGCAGGCCGTCTTCTTCAATGCGGCCGTACTTGATGCCGCCCAGGGCCGGGGCCAGGCAGGAAATCTCATTGTCCCAGAGTTCCTGGCCGCTGGAGGCTTCCCAGTCATGGCCGAACCGTTTGGCAAGCTCCTTGAAAATCCACCAGTTGGGCCGGGCCTCCCCGGGCGGGGGACTGGCCGTTCTCACGCGGCTGACCCGTCTTTCCGAATTGGTGAAGGTGCCGTTGTTCTCACTCCAGGCCGCTGCCGGAAAAACAACGTCGGCAAAGCGGGTGGTCTCGTTGAAAAAGATATCCTGGCAGATGAGGAACTCGCAGGATTCAAGCTCATGCTCCACCTTATGGATATCCGGTTCGGTATTGGCCATGTTTTCCCCGAAGATATAAAAGGCGCGGACCTTTTTGTCCACAAGCCCCTCCATCATCTGGGGGATCATCAGCCCCACCGTCCCCGGAAGATTCTCAACGCCCCAGAAGTCCTCGAACTTCTTTCTGGCGGCCATATCCCCCACCGCCTGGTAGCCGGGAAAGACATTGGGAAGGGCCCCCATGTCGCAGGCCCCCTGGACGTTGTTCTGGCCACGAAGGGGATTCACCCCGCCGCACTCCACGCCCATGTTGCCCAAGAGCATCTGGAGGTTGGCCACAGAAACCACGTTGTTTCTGCCGCAGGTATGCTCGGTGATGCCCAGGGTATAGCAGACCATCACAGGCTTTACCGAGGAAAGTTTCCTGGCCGTCTCGATGATGGTGTCGGCAGGGATGCCGGAAATCTCGGCCGCCCGCTCGGGAGGATAGGCCGCCACAACCTCGGACAGCTTATCAAAATCCTCTGTATGATTTTCCACAAAATCCTTATCGTAGAGTTCCTCCTTGATAAGGACGTGCATGAGCCCGTTGAGCAGCGCAATATCCGAGCCCACCTTCAGCGGCAGATGGATATCCGCAAAATCAACCAGCCGGTGCTTTCTGGGATCGGCCACGATAAGGGACGCCCCTTTTTGCACCGCGTTCTTCAGAAAAGTGGAGGCCACGGGATGGGCCTCGGTCATATTGGACCCGATCACAAAAAACATCTTTGCCCTGTCAAACTCCCCGAAGGAGTTGGTCATGGCGCCTGAACCGAATGATGCCGCAAGACCTGCGACGGTTGGCGCATGTCAAGTGCGGGCACAATGATCGATGTTATTGGTCTTGAACACCGCCCTGAAAAGTTTTTGCATCTGATAGGAGTCTTCGTTGATGGACCGGGCGCAGGAGACGCCTGCCACGGCATCGGGACCGGACTCGGCAATGATCGCTTTTAAGCGGTCCGCCGTATAGTCCAGGGCCTCCTCCCAGGAGACTTCCTTGAACTTGCCGTCCTCCTTGATCACCGGCCGCTTGATCCGCTCGTCGGAATAGATGAAATCGTATCCGAACCGGCCTTTGACGCACAGCCGCCCCTTGTTGGGAGCCCCGTCTTCCACGCCGGTCACCTTGACGATCTTATTGTCCTTTACATGAAGATCCTGCTGGCAGCCCACCCCGCAATAGGGGCAGGTGGTCCGGATATGGGTAACCTCCCAGGGCCGCCAGTCCTTTACGGCCTTTTTCTCCACCAGGGCCGCCACGGGGCAGGCCTGGATGCACTCGCCGCAGAACACGCAGTCCGACTCGGTCAGGCAGCCTTCGGTATTGGCACAAGTGACCTCCCTGCCGTTGCGCTCCACCATTTTAATGGCCCGGTTCACCTGAACTTCGTTGCAGGCTTTTACGCACCTGTGGCAGGCGATGCACCGGGAGTAATCCCGGATGATCATGGGGTTGGCCACATCCGGCACATCCTGTTTCCATGAACTGTCAAAGACCGTGGCATGGGCCTGGTATTCATAGACCAGGTCCTGAAGCCGGCAGTCCCCCCAGGCCGGGCACAGGTCATGACCGTCAGCCATTGTGCCGGAATCCATCTGGAAGTCGGAAAAACTTTGGGTCATCTTCCCGGCCACCCCGCAATTGTGGTTACCGGAGCCGACCAGGGCTTCAATGGCCTTACGCCGGGCCGCTCTCACCTCAAACCCGTCGGTCCGGATGACCATCCCCTCTTTAGCAGGGGTGGAGCAGGCCTGGACCAGGCCCTGCGTCTCCTCTTTGACCAGGCAGACGCCGCAGACACCGGCCGGGCTGGTCCCTTTGAGATGGCACAGGGTAGGCACATCAATGGACAGAGTCTCACATACATCCAGCAGGGTCTGTCCCTCTGAGAATTCTGCTGTCTGATTATTGATCTTCAATAAGGGCATACCGCCTCCTTTTTACTGAGTCATTCCTAACTTAACAAATGATAGGAAAACCAATTATGGGGCAGGTACCACAATCCCACCGCTATGTCAATATCGACATAGCGCAAAATTCGCCCTTTTGGCAGGCCGTTGCTTCCCCTGCCTATAAAACTGTTATGAAAATTTTTCCGGGCTTCTGTGGCTGTTTTCCTTCGCCGACAACGATAGAATCTGGGCCAGTTAGCAAGTCACCCGGATTAAAGGAGATTATTCATGAGCCATAGCCCTTCCCTGTTTGAAGAAAGCCGCTCCCAGTTTCAAAGCCCCGCCCTCTTCGGCCGGGCCCTGAATCACGCCGTTGATTATATGGCAAAACGCCACACCCGGGTCCCGGAAAAAGCAGCCTTTGCCCCGGTGTACCCGTCCGCAGCATCCAGAACGGCCATGGAACAATTCACCGAGCCCCTGCCCCAAAATCCGGGAAACCCCGGGCAGATTCTGGACCTGCTCCATTCTGCCGGCTCCCCTGCCACGGTGGCCCAGACCGGCGGCCGGTATTTCGGCTTTGTCAACGGCTCATCCTTCCCCGTGGCCCTGGCCGCCAAGTGGCTGGCCGACGTCTGGGACCAGAACGCAGCCATGTATGTGACCGCCCCCATTGCCGCCCATCTGGAGGCCGTCTGCCAGACCTGGCTTGTCGACCTTTTCTCCCTGCCCGAAACCACCGTAGCAGGCTTTGTCTCCGGCACCTCCTCCGCTACCTTCTGCGGTCTGGCCGCCGCCCGGAACCACCTGCTGCAGAAGATGGGATGGGATATCCGAGAAAAGGGTATCTTCGGTGCCCCCCGGCCGCGCGTCGTCCTGGGGGCCCAGGCCCATTCCACCGTGTTCAAGGCCTTAAACCTGCTGGGATTCGGCCGAGACAATCTTGAGATCGTTCCCTGCGATGACCAGGGGCGGATGCGCCCGGAAAAAATGCCGGAAACCAATGATTCCTGCCTGGTCATTACCCAGGCCGGTAACGTCAACACCGGGGCCTTTGATGATTTTGCAGCGATCCGCGACAATGCCCCGAAAGCCTGGATTCACATCGACGGCGCCTTTGGCCTCTGGGCGGCCGCATCCCCGGGCCACAAACATCTCACCCGGGGCATCGCCCTTGCCGACTCCTGGTCCGCGGACGCCCATAAAACCCTGAACGCCCCCTATGACTGCGGTATTGTTCTGTGCCGCAGGCCTGAAGCACTGGTGACAGCCCTGCAGAATACAGGCGAATATATCGTTTACAGTGAAGAAAGGGACCCCATGCTCTATACCCAGGAGATGTCACGACGGGCCCGGGGAGTTGAGCTGTGGGCCACCTTAAAGTATCTGGGGCGCTCCGGGGTGGGGGAATTGGTAGCCCATCTGTGCAATATGGCCAAATGCATGGAAAAACAGCTTTGTCAGAAAGGCTTTACCATCCTCAACGAGGTGGTCTTCAACCAGGTCCTGGTCTCCTGCCCCGATCCCGAAATGAACCCCGCCCTGCTGGCAAGCCTTCAGGAGGACGGCACCTGCTGGTGCGGCGGCTCCACCTGGAACGGCCGGCCCGCCATCCGCATATCGGTCTGCTCCTGGGCCACCACAAAGGAAGATATCGACGCCAGCGCAGGCGCCTTTGCCCGGGCCCTGGCTGAAGTACAGAAAAAAACCAGACCGTAGCAAAGCAGGATAAAGACCAGAATCAGGATGATCTTTAAGTGATTGGGCATGCGCTCAAAGAAATTCTGCTTGGCAGGTCTTACGCCTGCCGGGCCGTCAGGTCTGATCACTTTCATGCATTTTGTCCTGCAGCTTATTCGATGGTTTGCCGTTTTCAGCATTTATATTTTTCATAGAAATTTTTGGGCTGTGGGTCAAGGGTGCGGCAAGGAAAGAGATATTCGCATTTCATTTTGATTGGTAAAAATCGTCATTGAGATTGACCTGATTCGGATCGTAGTAGTGCCACGGGGCAGGCCCCGGCCTTCTGCGGCTGCTCCTCCACCAAGGCTGAATGAAGAGATCTACCCACAATCATCACCTTGAAATTGAATTCCGCTGCAATCAACACTTTTGCGCAGGCGATGAATCTGAATAACCGACGCCTGGTTACCGGCATCCCTTTGCCCTGATGTTTCTTCTTGCAATTCCGGGCTATGTAAAGGTAATCTCCAATATCTTGATTTTCATTTTTGGGCAAACTTGCGTGAATGAGTTGGACAGCATTCAAATTTTCACGATATGCGGTTAGCGCTTTGTTGATAAGAGAATAAACGGGGCCGCATCTCTTCTTGTTATGTTTAAAAGGCATGAACTTCATCGAGGTTATGAATAATGCAAGGAGATTTATAATTATGATAAAATTTGCAAATTTTCTGATTCTCTGTTTTCTGCTTATTTCCCCGGGGACGGCTGCAGCAAAAACTTATAAGTGGGTTGATAAAGACGGAGTCACCCATTTTTCAGACACCCCAGTGGCGACAGAAGAAACACCGGCTGACATCCAAGTGTTTTCTGGTGATAATGGTACCGCAGGCGATGGGGATGCACTCAGTAAGGAATGGTTCGACGATACTAAACGATATGAACGGTCAAAGCGGGCGGCAGCAGCCTTCCTTGAGCAGCATGAAAACTGGCCTGAAAAACCGAGATTCGGCAAATTTGAAAGAGCATATGCCGGGCAAAATTCTGGTGGAATCGGATTTGAGGTCTTCCTTCCCAAATCCGTGTTGAAGGGAAGTGATTGTTATATGGCGTATCAAATTGTCAAGGTAATGGTCGAGTATGATCCGAATCGACCTCGGCAGTGCAGAATTACAAGCGTGGAACTCTATGGAAGAATTCTTGAGCCACACGGCTGCCTAAAGAAATAAACCCATGCCGGTGTAAAATCTATAGCCCCCAACCATCCGCTTTGAAACCGGATATGAGGTCCGGCGGAGATTCAGCAGCGCCCATCCCTGCCCGGACCCTGGCCGAAGTACAAAAAAACAGGTCCTGCCATAAATTTAAATCCTTATAGCTTCATGGCTACATCAATGAGGGATTCAGACGCCCTCTACAAGCCCCAGGAAGCGGCCTATCCATTCGGACCTGCCCGAAAATTATCAGATAGCGCTATCGATCCAGAGAATTTTTTCTTGAAATCCTGAACAAAATCAGCCTAATGTCCAATAAGATTAATTTTCGTTTTATCCAGCCTGTCTATTTTGGGCTGGGTATCATGCCGGGTGATTCAAAGATTCTACAGTCCGGCCACACGATGAAGCGCAAAAATATAGTCAGACTGGAAGGGCTGACTGCCGTCTCCTTGATGGCCTCATGACAAAAGCTATGGGTTTGGCCACTCACAGCCACAAATATTATAATAAAAGGAGGTTATTTTGGGTGAAACAACGACATTTAAAAAAGGTTATGTGGTCGGCAATACTTTTGAAACATTCAAACTCGCAGTTTATCGCTCGGAAAACGGTAGCAAATGGGAACCCGTTGATAAACTCATGGATATGTACCCTGCTTTCAATGCCAATCATGTCCTGGTTAAAGATACCTCTTTGATTTTCATTGTTGGGCTTGATACCTCTTCGAACAAAGGCTTCTTACTCTGGACGGATGATGAAAGCAGTTGGCATCTGCAGCAATTTGACAATGAAGTTTTCTGTGTTTCCGTGAAAGACAAACAGATCTGGATAAGCGCCAACAACAGCACCCTCTACATGAAAGAAGACTATTCCGATCCAAGTAAAGCCTGGCAGGAAATTAATCTCCATAAGGAGACTGGTGCGCCGGATTATCTATTGATGCAGGGAATCGAATGCTTTGAAGCCGGCGAGATTTGCGCGGTCGGTAACGCCAATGCCAAATCGGGAAACGGCGGCATTTTTCGCCTATCCTCATCAAACACTCAATGGCAGGAGCTTACGCCGCCGCCGCCCAAGTGCAAACATGCCTTGAACTACATCGGAGTGACATACAAGAGCAAGAATGAGATGTTTTTTAACGGCCCAATTGGCCTGGTCCTCAAATATGACAACGGCGTATGGCATTACATACAAGAACCCATCTATGACTATGCTCACGACATGAACGACCTTTTTCTAATTGCTGAAGACAACATCTGGCTGGCCAATGATTACAATGTTTTTCATTATGACGGGACCTCGCTGAACGATATGGATATCGATACCGGCGGGTGCTTCATGCTGGGAATACATGCTCTGGAGACAAATGTCTGGGCCTGCGGAGGGCAAGGCAAAGGCGCACCAACCAATGGTATTTTAACATGGTCCTCAAAAAGTGGCCAAGAGGGAAGTTGGAACGCAATACCTAAGATTGACGGAGAATTTATGAGTTTATCAATTTGTTAAAAAAAGCCTGATGGATTATTTGCCAGAGGACTAACTTGAGTTGACACCTTGTCAGAATTAAGGGTGGTCATATATTCCCTGGATTAACGCCAATTAATCCTAAAAAGGAGAATAACATGACCACCCAAGAAAAACTGATCAAACGCAAATTGAGCATACTTGAACTCGCTGAATACCTCAAGAACGTATCCCAAGCCTGCAAAATAAATGGCGTATCTCGCCAGCACTTCTACGATATTAAAAAGGCATATGATGAGCACGGCATTGAAGGCTTAAAAGAGAAGAGTAGGCGCAAGCCCTGCCACAAGAATCGTGTCGCTCCGGAAGTTGAAGAGGCCGTGGTTAACATGGCCTATGAGTATCCCGCATACGGTCAGGCAAGGGCAGCCAATGAACTGCGGAAAAATGGAATTCTTGTTTCATCCGGAGGTGTTCGCAGTATATGGCTGAGGCACGATCTTGAGACCTTCAAAAAACGTTTGGCTGCGCTCGAAGAGAAATCCGCCAAGGAAGGCATCGTCTATACAGAAGCTCAGATCCAGGCTCTTGAAACAGCCAAAAGAGCAAGAGAAAGCCATCCTGATGAAATCGAAACGGAACACTCAGGCTACTTGATCAGCCAGGACACGTTCTATGTTGGTTATATGAAAGGGGTCGGACGAATTTATCAGCAGACGGTTGTGGATACCTATTCATCAGTAGCATTTGCGAAGGTCTACACCGGAAAAATACCGGTGACGGCTGCAGACACGTTGAATGACCGGGTTCTGCCATTCTTTGAAGAGCATGGAGTTCCGGTGTTGAGAGTTTTGACTGACCGCGGGACGGAATTCTGCGGCTCTGCGGATAAACATCCGTACGAGTTGTACCTCCAGCTCAATGATATCGAACACACCAAAACCAAGGTCAAAAGCCCCCAGACCAACGGTATTTGTGAACGTTTTCATCAGACGGTGCTGAATGAATTCTACCGGGTTGCATTCCGAAAGAAATTGTACCAGGATTTGGAGACTCTGCAGGTCGACCTTGATGAGTTCATGAACAAGTACAACAATGACCGTACCCACCAGGGTAAACGCTGTAAAGGGAGGACTCCGATGGAAACCTTCATAGAGGGTAAAGAGTTGTATAATCAGAAAAATATTGAAAAAATGCAGACAGCAGTGTAAACGACAATCCAGCTCCCTGAGCCGGAGCGTGACGTTGCGCTCCCTTCGCCGTCGCTAATTTTTTGCACAGCATGGGGCGCCGGGCCTGTCAAGGATACGAACAAAGTGAGTACCCGCAGGGCTTGTCCTTGATAGACCCGGCTCCCCATGCTACCTGCGAACCGACGGCAGAAGGGGAATAAAAAAGGCCAGGGGATTGTGACCACTGTCAAGTCAAGTTTCGTTCAGGACAGATTATTATACCAGGCCTGATCCTCCCCGATTCAGGGCAGGATCAGGCCTAATTGTATTTTTGGGTTAATTTTGAAATAAAATAATCAACCGGGGCCCAGTCGTCCGTCAACAATTTTTTATCATTTGTTTCTGGCACATAGCCAACCTTGTTTCGCAAACATGAATTTAATGCGACGTCATGGCTTTTCCAGTTTTTCTTCGGTTTTTAAGGTCACTAAAATAATATTTTGGATTTTTGCTAAACAAATCCTCTTGTTCAGTTTGTTTTTCTTTTCGCTCTTGGTGCTTTACATACTTTCGTATCATTTCAGAATCCAGGCCAACTGTATCTACACAATAGCCTCTTGACCAAAACTTATTACCCCAATGAAGGTTCTCCTTCAACTTCTTAAATTTGCTGAACACCCTTATTGCAGTTCTGCCTTTTAAGATCCCAACAAAATTGGGAATTGGTATTTGGGAATCCAAACAATATGATATTAGCAATGCCATATCGTATGCGATAGCTTTTGAAATCGGCTCGTTTGTTACTCCTTATTTGCTCGTTGTGGGGACAACTTCAAAATATTGAGTAACCTTGAGCCTGCACTCTGACCTGGTCCTGAGAACCAGGATTTCCATGTCAGATTAAATTTTAAACTGATCCACAGTGAATTTCAATTTTTTTGATAGTTCATTTAAATTTTCAGCATTGTTTTTAATTTGTGAGCCCATCCCTGACATTTCCGAAGAAGACTGATGGACATTGCTGATATCCTGTGAGATCTGATTGGCGACCCCTGAACTTTGGGTCACATTTTGGGTAACCTCCCGGATTCCGACAGCGGCCTGGCCGACATTTTCAGCGATCTGTTTTGTTGTCACAGATTGTTCTTCAACACCGGCGGCAACATTGTCAATCATCTCGCTTACATCCGTGATTGCAATCGTAATTTCCTCTATTTCGGAAACGGTTTCCTGTGTTGATCCTTGGATATTCTCTATTTTGGTTTTAATCTCCAATGTGGCTTCGGCCGTTTGCTGGGCCAGACTTTTAATCTCACCGGCAACAACGGCAAAGCCTTTACCAGCCTCTCCGGCACGGGCCGCTTCAATTGTGGCATTCAATGCAAGCAGGTTGGTTTGATCCGAGATATCATTAATGGTATCAACAACTTTTCCGATTTCCTGGGCCGACTGACTCAGAAAATGGATCTTTTCAGATGCCGTTTTTGTCCTGGACACTGTCGAATGGCTTGTCGCCTTTGTTTTTTCAGTATTTTTTGCAATTTCATTGATGGTTGAGGTCATCTCCTCTGCTGCTGAAGAGACCATGTTGATGTTTGCAGAGGATTGTTCCGCAGCAGCAGCAACAGACGACATGGTCGTACTCATTTCTTCTGCCGCCGCAGCAACCGCGCTTGAGTTCCCGGCCATCCGCTGTGTTTTTTCAGACATTTGTTCAAAAATAGTTAAAAATCCGGTTGAGGATTGTTCAAGTATCTTGGCATCTTCGGCAATATCGCCAATAATACCGTGCAATTTTTTAACAAATGTATTGAACCAGTTTACCAGTATGCCGATTTCATCCTTGTTTTTGATTTCAATTCTTTTTGTCAGATCACCGTCACCGCTGGCAATCTCTCCCATGCTTTTTGCCACGGCGTTAATCGGGCGGACAACACTTATGTGAATAAAATAAATGATCCCCAGAATTAAAATTAGAAAAACCGTGAAAAGAGCGCCAAAGAGTGTAAAAATAAGGTGCTTGATGGCATTGACATCTTTCATGACAATATCGGTTTTGACCCCGAGGACATAAAGACCGGCCCGGGTATCGGAAAACCCTTTAAAATGGCCCTTGAAGCTCAGATAGCTGTCGGTTTTAAGGTATTCTGACTCAAGGATTCGCTTGAATATACCGGGCTTTTGGATATAGTCGTAAAAGGCTTTGTCTATATCCTTCTGATTTAAAATATAATTGGCCAGCCTCGGCTTTTTTTCCATGCCTTTGGCAATATTCAAGAACGCATCATCCATGAAATATATAAAATCAATATCATAGGGTTTTAGCGTTCTTTTGATGGAGTTAAGGCCGCCTTCAAAATTGGCGATGCCGAGGAATGTCCCGCCGTCAAGAACCGGGAAAAGCCCTTTAAGCCGCATCCCTTTGGGTGACATCTCCATGGCGACAAACGATTTCTTTGTTGATTTAACAAGGGCATACCCCTTGGAATGCGTCAGTTTCTCGCCGAATTTATCCGGCGCCCAGGATTTGTAAAAAGAATTCAAATCCTTGTCAATCAGATGGACCTGAACGTTTTTAAATCCTGTATTTTCTTTGAAAACTTTGCCGAGTTGTTTCAATACGAGGCCGGCTTTTTCCCGGTCATTTTCCAACAGTGCGCTTTTAACTTCGGAACTGTTTGCGACCTGAAGGGCATTGGTCTGCCAAACTTTCTTTTTGGCCTCCATTGTAACTTCAAAATGCTGACGGGCCGACTGAACCGCCTTGTTGATACTAACCTGTTTTACATTGTTGTAATACACAAGGGTGGCAGCAAGGCTGATGCAGAATATGATGATAAATCCAATAATACTTATGCTTAAAAGTTTTGTGTTGAGTTTCATAATATGCTTCTTTTTTAAATTTGATGCGGTTTAAAATTGGGTGTACTGACGATGTTTGGCCACAGGTTGCCGTTTCTTTTTTCACGCATTTTTTTTATCATTGAAATGATATCCATCAGATCATTCTCATGGTAACTGATAAATGAAGGGCTCAACTTCAGCCCGGATTCCAGAATTTTTGGGGAATGCCCGCACAACACCAATATCAGCCTGATGTCATTTAAAATCGTATTCAATGTGTACAATACGTTGATGTCCTGGGGTGTGGCAATTAAAGCGACAAGGACATCGATCCCGTTTAAAGGACGGGAAAAGATGTCAAGCAGATGCGACCTTGAATCAGCCAGCCTCACATTGACGTCGTGCAACCGGCTTAGGATCAGGGTTTCAAGTTTTTGCTTTCTTTTGCCCTTATCCGGTCCAAATAAAAGAATATTCATGTTTTTTTGGTGCTCCCACATTTTGGAATTAAAATGCCCCCTCAATGAAGGATTTTATCGCCCCGGCTTTGACAATCTGTCCAGGATGTAATCTGCCCTGGCCACCGTCTCTACAATAACGACCGGTTTGCTGTGCCTTCCCAGCATTCTTCTGCGCTTTGATTTGGCCCCGATGACCCTTGCAGAGACCCCCATTCCCGCATCGGCCAGCAATTTAATAATTTTCTGCGCCCATGCGACCTCTTCAGGGGCATTGACCTTAAAATCAGAAATATCAAATACGCCTGAAAACTCTCGGGGCAAACGGTTCAGCTGGGATCGAAGCCCAGTAAAAATACGTTCGGCTTCCCCGGGCTCAATGGTGCCAAGCTTCAGATAGAGTCTGTTTTTTTCATTATTAATTTTAATGGTGAACATGGTCTTTTATGTCTGTACTCGTAACGGAAGGAAAAGCAGGCAAAACAGATGCGGCTTTCAATCCATCCGCCGAACCTTCCCATTCCTTGGCATTAACGTTATCTTTCTCAATAAAGGATGGGCGCCGCACATGCAGGGACTGTGCCAAGAAAGGCATCGTTAACAATATCACTTAAAAAAAACAATGGGTTGATAAAATTAAGCCTAAAAAAACGGAAGGTTTTTAAACAAATTTCTTGTGTCCGAGAAAAGGGCGATTCCAGAATACAAGAATAAAGAGGCGATAAAAATTTAAGTTCGGTTGCCGATCAGGAGGAATGGGAAGAAAATCCCGGCAGGTTATATTTTTTTAATAGGGCGTACAGCCTGGCCTGGGAGATGCCGGAAATCCGGCAGGCTGCTTTTCGGTCGCCACCGACCTTGTTCATTAATTGTTTTAAATAGGTCTTTTCAAGGGTTTCCCGGCATTCAGCGAGCGACGGAAATTGCTGATCCTCCGGAAATACCCGATGAACCATTGTTTTTGCAGTTTTCAAATTATCAGAATCAAAGGAAAGATTTGAGACCCTGAATTCCGGAGGCAAATGCTTGGGGACCAGGGTCGGATCTTCCCCGGCTGACGCCAGGGCGTATTCCAGCACATTGATCAACTGCCGGACATTTCCGGGCCAGGGGTTTGCAGAGAGGATGTCCAGGAACTCTTTGGAGACCGCCTTTGCGCTGATTTTATAGTGACTTGAAAGTTCATGGACTTTTTTGAGCACAATCAATTCGATGTCCTTTTTTCGCTCCCTTAACGGCGGGAGGCGGATATCCATGGCCCGAATCCGATATAATAAATCTTCCCGGAACAAGTTTTGTTTGACCATCTCATCAAGGTCAACATTGGTCGCCGAAATCAGCCGGATATTTACAGGGATCTCCCGGGTCCCTCCAATGGTGCGTACCGATCTTTCCTGGAGGCTCCTTAAAAAGGTTTTTTGCATGGTCAGCGGCATATCCCCAATTTCATCCAGCATCAGGGTGCCTTGGTCAGCCTGGACAATCAGGCCGTCCTGTTTGGCCGACGCCCCGGTAAACGCCCCCTTTTCATGGCCGAACAGGGTGCTTTCAATCAAGGTTTCCGTCAATGCACCGCAGTCCACCGCAACAAATGGTTTTGCGGCTCTTGGGCTGTTCTCATGAATGGCCCTTGCAAACAACTCCTTGCCTGTGCCTGTTTCTCCTGTGATAATCACACTGGCATCGGTTGCCGCAGCCTTTCCCACCTCTTCCAGGCAAGTTTGAATTGCTGAGGATTCTCCGATAATCCGGGAACGGGCAAGGGGGGCCCGCTGGCGGGATGTCAGCTTTTCCTTGCGATACTTCAGGGCCCGTTCAATGGGAAGATACACGTCATCCAGTTGGAAGGGTTTTTGAACATAATCCCAGGCCCCGTATTTAAAAGCAATTTCAGCACCCCTGGCATCACCGGTACCGGTGATAATAATCACTTCCGGAAATGATGGGCTGTCCATCAGATTTTGTATAACATCCAGGCCATTGCCGTCCGGCAGTTCAAGATCAAGCAGGATGAGATCAAAAGACAGGCGACCGTTTAGCTCTTTTGCGTCCTTGATTCTGTTGGCCGTATGGGTGTGGCATTCCATCTCTTCAAGCACGGTTTCAAAAAAGAAGCAGATGTCGGGGTCATCATCTATGATCAATACATTAATCATGTTTTTCCTTCAGGGACTCGCCTTTCAGGGCATGGTATACTGTACGTGAAAGTTCACTGGAGATCAGTGGCTTCATAACCATTTTAAGAATACCGGCTTCTTTGAAGGCGTCCTCTGTCAAGCCCTGATTAAAGCCTGTACACAGAAGAATCGGGATATCCGGGTTGAGTTGCTTAATCTTTTTTGAAAGCTCAAGGCCGGTCATTCCGGGCATGGTCAGATCCGTTAAAATCAAATCAAAGTATTGGGGATCCGTTTTGACCCGCGCCAAGGCCTTGATACTGTTCGTCATACCTGTGACCTCGTATCCCATCTCGGATAAAAGCGCCGCAGTTCCCTCTGCAATAAGCGCTTCATCATCTACAAGCAGGATGTGGCCCTCACCGGTCAAAATCGGTGTATCCAAAAGCAACTGCGTTTCATCGGTCTTAGCTTTTTGTTCCGGAACAATCATCTTGAATGTTGTGCCGATGCCCTCCTCACTGTACACTGAAATACTGCCGCCCATCTCTTTTACGATTCCGTAGACCGTTGACAGTCCCATTCCGGTGCCTTCCCCCCGTTCCTTTGTGGTAAAAAACGGATCAAACACCTTATCTAAAATGGATTTTGGAATGCCGCAGCCCGTATCTGAAATGGTCACTTGCAGATAGCATCCGGCAGGGATTTCCTGAAAATTCATCCCGTCTTTTTTATTAACGGTGATGCTGTCCAGGGTCACTGCAAGTCTGCCACCCTTGTCCTTCATGGCGTACCCTGCGTTGATAAACAGATTCATGAAAATTTGATGGATCTGGGTCGGATCGCCGAATACCCGGCTGTCCTTTGTTTTCAAATCCTGTCTGATTTCGATATTGGCGGGCAGGGATGCCCTCATGAATTTAACGGTTTCCCGGATGATCGGATTTATATCTATCAGGCGTTTTTCAATATCCGACTCCCGGCTGAACGTCATGATATGACCGACAAGGTCCCTTGCCCGGAGGCTTGCCGAAGAGACCTTTTCCAGATAACTGATGACGTTTTCATTACCCGCAGCCTTTTTTCTGGCCAGATCGGTAAACCCCATCACTGCGGAAAGAATATTGTTAAAATCATGGGCAATGCCCCCGGCAAGGGTGCCGATGGCTTCCATTTTCCTTGACTGAGCCAGCCGGCCCCGCAGTTTTTTCTGCTCTTCTTCCGCTTTTTTCCGGTCCGTAATGTCCTGGGCAAAACCAATGGAAAATGGCTCACCCTCATATTCAAGCAGGGTGGTGGTGATTTCAATTGGGATTTTCTTCCCGTCTTTTCGTCTGTGGGTGGTTTCAAGGGTATAACGGCCTTTTTCAGCGCGTTTTTGCCTGACTTTTTCCCATCTTTGCTCATCGACTGAGGGATCAATATCAAAGACGGACATGCCTGACAATTCTTCCCGGGTATAGCCCAAAAGATCTGCGGCATACGGGTTTACATTTAAAATCCGGCCATTTGATGCGATATAATAAATTCCGATGGCGGCCTTATCAAAACTGAACTGTGTAAACTGCAGTGATTTTTCCCGCTGCTTGATTTTCCGGGCCATGCGCTCAATGCTTTGGCCCAGCTGGGCAAATTCGGAAGTCCTGTGCCGGGGCCATTGAAGATCGTAGCACCCTTTGGCAACGGATGCGGCCTGCTCCGCAAAGGACTGATAGACAAGGGACAGTTTTCCGGCCAGAAACCTGCCAATGAACAGGGCCAGCACCAGGGCAAGGACCAGGCCCAGGCCAATCAGGGAAAGAATCTCCCACAGAAGTTCAAAGACCCTGTGAGCCGGCTGGGCCACCAGAACCTTCCAGCCCGTATTTTTCACAGGTACCATGGCGCCAAGCATGTTTTGCCCGTCCAGCTCGAATGCGTCTAAAGTTGCCTGAGTCTTATCCCGGGGTCCGTCCGGATCCACGACCTGCCCCCAGTACCGCCTTCTGGAATCGGCCACAACCATTTTCCGGTAATCCATTATCAGAATCAGTGAGTCGGGTTCCACCGGCAGATGGCTGACAAATTCGGACAGGTTGTCCAGAGGAAGCTCCCCGATGATGAAACCGCCTGTCAATGGGAGGGTCAGCACCACACACGGCCGCCCTGTTACTGCGGACAGAAAGGATTTTGACCAGACAGGCGTTATTGCGTCTTTTACAGCATGGATGATCCTGTGGTTGGACAGGTCCAGCCCGATAAAATCAGAGCGACTGGGCCGGCGGGACCGGGTCAGGCCCGCCACTTGAATAAGGAACTGGGTATGATCCACCACAAACAGGGCCTCAAAGAACTCTCCGTCGCCGCAATGGGCATCCAGCAGATCGGTCAGGTCCGGATCCGGCGTGAACGGCCGCTTGTCCAGATATTCGACCAGGGCAGAGAGCTGGCGCTCCCCTTCGGCCATACGGCCACACAGCTGGCCGGCAATGGAACGGGCCATGGCATGGTGCTGGATACAGGTGCGGTGCTTGATGGCCGGCATCATGAAAAGCCAGGTCAGACAAGCAATGAGGATGACGGGCAGGACAGCCACAGTGACAAAATGCCGGGACAGATACTTTTTCAAGGAGACGGGGGAGGCCATGGGATCACTCTAATCCAGCAAATTTCCGGTTGCGGATGATACGCATGACGGCGAATTTTTCCACATCCCCGTAGGCGTCAAACATGAGTTTGCCCTGGAGCCCTTCAAATTCGCCAGTTCGGAGAATGGCAGCCTTTAAATTCTGCTTGGGCGCCAGTGCATTCAAAGCTGTCAGAACCACTGCGGAGGAAACCAGGGTCATCTGGGAGGCGTTCAGGATAGGCAGAATGGATAGGGCAATGGTGCTCAGCAGAGGACCGATGATGGCAGTCCGCGTCCTGCAGGTGAGGATACGCCTCATCAAAAATCCCCCTTAAGTCTTATTCCTACGAAAGGTTTATCCTTCCCGGGCTGCCAGATTACGAAACATCGGTCTTCCGCCATCGCCCGCAATCTCTTCTTTGCCATCCCCGATGAATGCGAATTCATCCGACAGAACGGTTCTGCCAAAAATAAAGTAATTTTCAACCTGATTTGCGAATGTTTTTAATTGCTGGCCCATCACTCACGTTACATTAAATCCTCAATAAAATATCATATGTAGCGGTTAATCTCAACGAAAACAAAGCGAGCCTGATTTCAAGGGGCGATCTGGGCGCCGTTTAAAGGAGGAAGCAAGACCGGCCGGGTTATGGTCAACAGCGATAGCATTAAGCCTCAAACCGCCATATTCATCCATCAACGCTCCGATGCCATTTCCCACAATGCCCGGACCCGGGGATTGTCCAGCCGTGTCTTCCGGGTGCAAAGGCCTATGCGATAAGGCGGCAGCACCGGCATATTGTCAAGAACTGTCATATTGCCGGCCAGGGTGCTTTGCTCCAGCACCAGTTTGGGGACGAGACCGATGCCGAAGCCTAAATTGACTAGAGCGATGATGGCCTCATGGCCGGCAACGCGGGAGTGGACCTTGGGTGCCACCTGATTTTTTTCAAACCAAAAATCCATATTTTCCCGGCTTAAGCCGGAATCCGCCAGGATCAAAGGGGTCTTTTCCCAGTCCGGGCGGCCGTCGCCGTGAAAAACAGCCACTTCCGGGTACTGCCGGGCGCTGATGAAGACCAGGGGGCTTTTGGCCATTTCCAGAAAGGCGACCTCCCGGGGCAGGGATTCGGGGCGGGCCGCGATGACCACATCGGCGTCCCGGTTGGCCAGGTGGGTCAGGGAGCGGGCCGGATCCCCTGTTTCAAGGCGGATGTGGACTCCGGGATGAATGCGGCGGTACCTGGAGATCAGGCCGGGCAGGATGCTGTAGGCTGCCGTCACAGAGCAGAACAGGGACAATTCCCCGCCGAGGGCCAGATTTTCGGACAGCTCGCCCTGGAGACGGTCCCATCTTTGGAGGACATCCTCGGCATACCGCTTTAGGGCAAGGCCTGCGGAGGTCAGCTCTACCGAACGGTTGTCCCGGAGGAACAGGGGTTCTCCGATCTGACCCTCTAAGCGCTGGACGGCCCGAGTTAAGGCCGAGGGGGTGATGTGGCAGGCCCGGCTGGTCCGGGCAAAATGAAGGGTGCCGGCAAGATGCCGGAACAGTTCAAGGGTTCTGATGTCCATAAATCTCCTGTCTGTTTTTTGATTTGTCTGTAATTTTAGGGAAGTGTTGCAAAAAATTCAACATGAAGTTGCAAATGATTCATTTGACGCAACAAAAAAATTCGGGCATGGTGGATGCGAAAATAAAAACTAACGGTCATAGAAAATTTCAAGGAGACTATTTATGGGCACCAATTATTTTAATACCCTTCCCTTAAGGCTTCAGCTCGAAGAACTGTCCCAGTGCCGCTTCATGGACCAAAGTGAGTTCAACGGCGTTGAGGCGTTAAGAGGCAAAAAAATCGTTATTGTCGGCTGCGGTGCCCAGGGACTTCACCAGGGCCTCAATCTGAGAGACTCCGGCCTGGACGTCTCCTATACCTTAAGAGAGGCGGCGATTAAAGAGCAGCGCCAGTCCTGGAAAAATGCCACGGAAAACGGTTTTACTGTCGGCACTTACGAAGAGATGCTGCCCACAGCCGATCTGGTCATCAACCTGACCCCGGACAAGCAGCACTCCAACGTCATTGAGTCTGTCATGCCCCTGATGAAAAAAGATGCCTGCCTGTCATACTCCCACGGCTTTAACATCGTGGAAGAAGGCATGCAGATCAGAGAGGATCTCACCGTCATTATGGTGGCCCCTAAATCCCCCGGCACCGAAGTCCGGGAAGAGTATAAAAGAGGGTTCGGCGTTCCCACCCTCATCGCCGTCCACCGGGAAAACGATCCCCGGGGCGAGGGGCTGGAGCTTGCCAAGGCCTATGCTGCAGGCACCGGCGGTCACAAAGCCGGCGTCCTTCAGTCTTCTTTTGTAGCCGAAGTAAAATCCGATCTCATGGGCGAGCAGACCATCCTGTGCGGCGTCCTGCAGATGGGATCGCTTCTGTGCTACGACAAGATGATCGAAAAGGGAGTGGATGCCGGCTATGCGGCCAAACTGGTTCAGTATGGCTGGGAAACTGTGACAGAAGCCTTGAAGCACGGCGGCATCACCAATATGATGGACCGCCTGTCCAACCCGGCCAAAATCAAGGCCTTTGAGCTGGCCGAAGAGATGCGTCAGATCCTCACACCGCTTTTCAACAAGCACATGGACGACATCATGACCGGTCATTTTTCCAAAACCATGATGGAAGACTGGGCAGCAGATGATACCGATCTGCTCAGATGGCGGTCCGAAACGGCGGACACCCCCTTTGAAAATTCCGTATGCCAGGATGCCGACATCCCCGAGCAGGAGTACTTTGACAACGGCATCCTCATGGTCGCCATGGTCAAGGCCGGCGTTGAACTGGCCTATGATACCATGGTTTCTGCCGGCATCATCGAAGAGTCCGCCTATTACGAGTCCCTGCATGAGGTTCCCCTCATCGCCAACCTCATCGCCCGCAAAAAACTGTATGAAATGAACGTGGTCATCTCCGATACCGCCGAATACGGCTGCTATCTGTTCGCCCACAAGGCCGTGCCCCTGCTGGCCGATTTCATGAAGACCGTTGACGCCGATGTCATCGGCAAAGGACTTGACCTTGGGGATACAGGCTGCGATAACATCCGCCTCATACAGGTCAACGAGGCCATCCGCAGTACTTCCGTGGAGCAGGTGGGCAAAAAACTGAGAGGCTACATGGGGGCCATGAAAGCCATCCGGTAAGCCTTTTTTTACCCGAACGATCCCTCCCTGACTCCTTACTTTCAGGGATAGACAGCCTCCGGTGCCGACCTGCCGGGGGCTGTCTTTGTTTTCACGGATCTATATTCGGAATGATTTTTATGTACAATCATTCCCATCGGTGAGAGCGGGAAAACCTATAAAGAAACCGTTCAATTGCGTAGTACTGAATTAACTCGTTGAATGGCCTCCGATCCGTTCTGGCAAGATTAAGAAGCCGCTGCCTGACAGATGCAGGAATATTTTTGGCAGGTTTCATGCGAGTGCCTCCAAATATGGCATCATCACTCTGTCAACCCTGCAGAGTTTACCATATTTGATCAACCTGGTCAGGTCGGTTTCTTTTCTTTCTCGATATAGTTTGAAAGCTTCCAGAACGATGTCCATACCAATTTTGTGCCGAAATTTGAAACAGTCTGCCAGTATCTTTTCCATATTGTAAATTTTTACAGGAACGTCATCGATCTGGAGCGTTTCAATACCTGCAGTGTAAGCATCTCCAGAAAATTGATGGGCTCGCACGGGAGGGTAGTCAAGGGAAGGCGGCCTTGATCCTCTGGGTATTGCCACTGAAACTGAATGCGGGACCTGGGTAGTGATCCCGTGAAATGCCAGCGCCGAGATAAGGCAGATTACAGAATTCGGGTATCGAAGACTGACTGTGACCAGATCAGGATTACCAATGGGAGGTAGCTCCTTAAGGCGATACCCCCCCCCGGCTTATCTGTTCTATAACACCGTCTTCCTTTAGCTTATAAAGCATGTATCTTGAAATACCGCGTCTGATTACCTCGTTCATACGAAGCTGCCCGCCGTTTTCGCGAAATATTTTCTCAGGATCTTTTTTCATCGAAATTCAAGACATATTGTTTCCAATTATTTTTATATGATGACAATATGTCTGGTTTTAATTAAAAAATCAGGGTTCGAAAGAGTCACTTGCGCAAACACGGTGCTGATTGGCGCCATGAACGGTTAAACTGACGGGCCGCGCCGCGGTAATAGGAAAAGGCGGCTGAGCTGCTCGCGGTCCCGTCCAGTGATTGGTTATCTGAAAATTAGATCCAGACATTATTATCAGCTGTCATCTCACCACCAGTATCACCAGTATTTATCGTACCAGCAGGCTCAACAAGCATTACTTTACATTCACTTTTTGCAATCGGCTTATGTTCCAAACCTTTTGGAACGACGAACATCTCACCAGAATTTAACAATACTGCCCCCTCTTTAAATGCAATTGACATTTCACCTTCGAGAACTATAAAGACTTCATCCGTATCATCGTGCTTGTGCCATACAAACTCACCTTGTAACTTAACGACTTTAAAATGGTAATCGTTCATCTGTGCTATAATTTTGGGTTTCCAATGCTCAGAAAATTTGGAAAGTTTCTCATTAAAATTGATAGCTTCAAATTTCATATTTTTCCTTATTGTGTTCAAGCTGATAATGCGGTGCTGACCGGCGCCGTGCGCCGATCAAGCAAACGCAGTTTGATTGATCGGTGCGAATGGAGCGCAGCGGAATTTGCATCCGAGTTAATTTGCTTTGTTATGCGTCATTGCTGGCTGTAATTTAGCCGACATTATGGCACCTGTATTGTTGATATAGGTGAGTATTCGATAGGATTAAGAATACGGCCTGTTGCTTGAAGGACTGGTTCACCAATATCAAGATCCATCTTTTTCTTAATATCTATCCACTCTTGATCTGCAAGGAATGCTTCCCATTGAAGCTTCATAGTCTCAATATCAGGCCAGTCTAAGATATAGATGAACTCCAAATCATGTTCGGTAAATGACTCCCACATTGCGACCATACTAAACTCATATTTCTGCATAATGCGCATCGCATGATTCTTAAACCTGTCGTGAAACGCCTCACGTTTTTCAGGACTAACTTTGTAAATTCTCAGTTGATACATAACGCTAAAGGATAGGATTTCGGGATGCGGAGCATCTCGAAATTCCTATGCCTGCCTTGTTAGAATTTCGTTCTTCTGGATTCGTAGATGAGGGAAACATGTATAGAGTACGTCTTACTTTCTATTCTTCTCCAATCACTTTATTGGAGAGAAAGAAGATGGTGTAATTATTTTTGATTCTTGTTTCTCAAGCATAGGCAAAGCTTTTGGAATGAAATCCTCCAACCAATCCTCATCTTTATATAATTCTTCTCTTTTTAAAGCTCGTTCATTTAAATCATTATATGACCAAATATGTATTATTTGATTCAATTCTCCAATCTCAGTATACCAATATCCAATCAGCTGTGCATACTTTGAAATAATTGGCATACCAACTTTTTCAAAATGACTAATATATTCACTAAGTTTTCCAATTTTTATTGTATATGTCCTCATTTCAAAAATCATAATTAACTCCTTATGTTTTACCTAAGTTGAGCGATTCCTAAAAGAATGAAGTCCAACGCCAGCGAGTAACGTGTTATAATGTTTGTAAAAACCTACCAAAGTCATCACAAACAATACAGCACCCAACAGGTGGAGGACTTCATGAAAAACCGTAGCAAAAATTACCATAAAAGGGAACGCAAAATACAACGTATTGAGGCAACTCAGGACCGGCTGACCGGAAGAGCTGGGCTGACACTGTTTGTCGCTTATCTTCATCGTATTCGGATCTTTGAATACATTGAAAGGTGGTTCGGCAGTATCCGGAAAAGCAGTAAGGGCTTGGCTATCTGCGAAATGTATAAACAGATACTGTGTTTCTTTTTTGACGGTACAAGCCGCCACCTGACCTATTTTGATCAGATTCGGCAAGATGAAGGATACGCCGGGAGCATTGAGACAGATATGGAATCCATGGCCTCCTCTCACCAAATGAAACGATTTTTCAAAGCCTTTTCCTGGACGAGAGTCTTTTTGTTCCGGCGTTTGCTCCAAAAGCTTTTCCTCTGGCGTCTTCAGATAACGAGGCCCGATATTATTGAACTGGGTATTGATACCATGGTGATGGACAACGATGATGCTGTGTGTCGCCAAGGAGTTAAGCCGACATACAAAAAGAAGAAGGGCTTTCAACCATTGCAAATGAACTGGGGCCGATTCATAGTAGACGCTGTATTCCGAAGCGGAGATCGGCACTCCAACCACGGTGACACCGTGCAGAAGATGATCCTGCACATCGTGATCATGATTCGGCGCCATTATCGCTGGGACGTGCCGATCATTATCCGGATGGACAGTGGGTTCTTCGACCAAAAAATCTTCAAGCGCTGCGAGGCTCTTCAAATCGGTTATATCTGCGGAGGAAGAATCTACAAGGATATAAAGAATATGGCTGGGAACTGGGAACCCTCTTCCTGGAAGCGGTTTAAGTCGAAAAAGAAAGAGCAGGTGTGGGAGTATGTCGAGTTTGGATGCCGTCGGAAAAGTTGGGACAGGTTCCGACGAGCAATCTTTTGCCGGTTGACCCATGATGAAGAGCAACAGCTTTATCTTCCCGGATTTCGTCCTGATACTGTGATTTTTACCAATATCGGCCAAAATCAAGCGGTAGACAGAATGCTGGAGAGAGCCGGTGCCCAAGGGTTTCTGACAAGTAATGGAATTGTGGCTTGTTATCATGATCGTGGCAGTGACGAACTGGCCAACCGGGCGCTGAAGGATTTTGGGCACGAACAGCTTCCTTTCAAGCGCTTCGCTGCAAACTCCGCCTGGTATTACACGATGCTGGTGGGTCATTTCCTGATGGAATCTTTTAAAGAGGACGTCAGTGCCCCGGTAATTTCCGTCTCTGCCTATGCGAATACGGTTCGCAGACGTATGATCGATATTGCCGGTAAAATTGTTTTCCATAGTAAAGAAACCATTTTAAAGGTGAGCCAAACCTGCTTGGACCGGCTCAAATTGCCAGAGCTACTAAGACGTTGCCGGATGGCACCAGCCATCCCATAAGAAATACAAAAAAAATTGAAGGGCTGTGCGAATCGCTGGTAAATTGCGTCTATAAGTCCCATAAACTGGCCAGATCCGATACTGGTTATGCAATTTGTGGACAAGTTCAGCACGGAAAAGGTTCGGCTTACCATCAGTGTTCTGATGCTGCACCTCGGGCTTGCCGTCAACCATAGGTTAGGGTCGAAATCGCTCAATTTAGGTTTTATTCTAAATTTTTATCTAACAAGTAGTTCTCAGGTTGTCCGGCTATCTTGAGCAATCTGATATCTAACCGCATATCATGAAGAATCAGCAGATAACCGGATCGGTTATCGTCTTAGTATTTACCTGAACTGCATATCAGTATGGCTGGATCGTGTAAAGAATATTTAGGGCAAAATACTTTGTAATGATTTGCCGGAAGTTTTCCGTTTTTGGATCAGCCGATATTCTCTGGCACTCAGGTGTTGGGGCGTATTTATGATGCAAGCGCAGAAATTCTGATCAGCGTCACATCTTGTGGCGATCCTCTCCTGTTTAAATAGTTTTGAGTTCATTCCCATACATTCGTGTTCCGATGATATTTTTGAGTGGATTGATTATCCAACCTCGGCGGCAGGGGCAGGGCCCGGCCTGACGGCGGCATCAAGCCCCTGATCCTTAGAAGGTCTTAGCGAAGCGGAGCGGCCGGACGCCGTGGTGTCTGAGGACCCACCGGACCGCAGTTCACGGCGGCCAGCACAGCGAGCTTTAGACCATCTTGGGGCAGGGAGCAGCCGCAGAAGGTTCGGGGTCTGCCCCGTGTATCTCCCATGTCCTTGTGCAAATGAAGGCATGCAACACCAGATCAAATGGCAGGACAAGATGGCCCGGGAAAGCAAAGAGATTCTGCCGGTATCCTTTGCAGATACCGATCTTCAACAGCGCTGGCGCACCCTAACGGGAGGCGAGAATGACCTGTGAGATTCCAATGTGCCAGGCAAATAACAGTCCATCCGAAAAATTTGCTACAGGTGAAAGGATTGAGTCCCGGCTTCAAAAAAGATATATTGAGCCACTTTTGGACAAAATATTTACCATAAAGAACGGAAAAACAAATTGATGCACCGGTTGTCTCTTGCCGCGGCCCTGCTCATTGCCTCAGGCGCGGTAATCATGGCGTTAAATATAAGAAAAAGCGCAGGGGTGATGACCCAGCTCAAAGGGATATCCCAAAGAATCTATCTTGCTCTGAGGCGGATTCTCGTAATCAACCAGGCGCTGATCATTATATTTTTCATCGGCTATATCGCAGTCCTTGCCGCGCTTTACGCAACAAAACTGACCATGGGCAACGTCTTTGTCAGCCTTATCTTTTTCTTTGGTGCCATCTTTGTCTATCTGGGAATCGTCCTGCAAAAAAACATTATCAAAACCCTGAAGGATGCCTTTGAGGATATTGTCATTTCCAATGCCAGGCTGGATAAAAACCAGACAAAGCTGGCCCAGGCCAATGCCGCCTTAAGCCAGGAGATCGAAAAACAGCAGGAAACCCAGGCCCACCTGTCCAAAAGCTATGATACCCAGACCGTGGTAAACAAAATTTTAAAAATTGCCATGACAGAGGCCAGCATCTCTGAAATTATCGACCACAGCCTTGACCTGGTCCTTTCACTGCCCTGGATCTCCTTCAAGGCCCAGGGCAGCATATTTCTCGTGGGTAAAAACAAGGATGAGCTGATGCTCAAAGCCCGCAGAGGTTTTGGCCCGGGGCATCCAAACCAATGCGGCAAGGTGCCGTTTGGCAAATGCCTGTGCGGTATTGCCGCCAGCTCTCAAACGCCTGTCTTTGCAACCAGCGCTGACAGCAGACATGAAATCACAATCCCCGAAACAGAGGCACACGGCCATTATTGCATCCCCATTTTGGCCCAAGGCAGGGTATTAGGTGTCATCAACGTTCATATCCCACTGGGACGGGAACGGGAACCGCTGGAGGAGGAATTTCTAAAAGCCGTTGCCAATACACTGGCGCTGGTACTCATGCAGCGGTACGGGGAGGAACGTAACGAGAAGATGCGGCGGAAAACCCTCCAAAGCCAGAAAATGGAGTCCATAGGCACCCTGGCCGGCGGCATTGCCCACGATTTCAACAACATCCTTTCGGGCATTTTCGGCTATATCAACCTGGCCGAAATGAATATTGAAAACCCGAAAAAGGCAAAAAAACAGATCGAACAGATCTACAAAGGGGCCAGACGGGCCACAGATCTTGTCCAGCAGATACTTACCTTTACCCGGCAGGCCGAGAACAAAAAGATCCCTATCAAGCCGTACCTGGTCACCCAGGAAGCCTTGCAGCTTCTAAGATCCTCCATTCCGGCAACCATTGAGATTCAAGAAAAACTGGAGTCCCGGTCAAAGGTCCTTGCCGATCCCACCCATATCCACCAGATTGTAATGAATCTTTGCACCAATGCTTTCCACGCCATGAGGGAGACAGGAGGGACCCTGACCGTCACTTTAGAGGATGTATCCCTCCCGGATGTCTCGATCCAAAAAAAATATCATCTTCCCCAGGGTGCATATATCCAGTTTAAGGTGAAGGACACAGGCTGCGGCATGGCACCGGAGGTGCAGGGAAAAATATTTGAGCCCTATTTTACCACCAAAAAAATGGGAGAGGGTACCGGCCTGGGCCTGGCCATGATCGCAGGGATCGTCGAGGACCATGGCGGCGTTATCAAGGTCGAAAGCGCCATCAACCAAGGCACCACGGTCCGTGTTTTTCTCCCCCTGTTTGAAGCGCATACCCTGCCGGAAAAAACCGAACGCGAGATCCCAGAGCTTCTCGCCGGCAATGAACGGATCCTCATCGTGGAGGATGACGACAGTGTCCGGACATCGGTACGGGAGATCCTCAAGGATAACGGCTATGAGGCCACCGCCTTTTCCAACGGGGCCCTGGCCCTGGAGGCGCTGAAAAAAAATCCGCTGCGCTACGATCTTATCATCACCGACATTACCATGCCGCAGATGACCGGAGACAGGCTGATAAATGCAGTTCTGGGCCTAAGATCGGACCTTCCCGTCATTGTCTGCAGCGGGTACAGCCCGCAAGCGGCGACGCCACCGGCGCCGCTTGAAAACATCCGTCATTATTTTCAAAAACCCGTGGCCATCAACGACCTGCTCCTGAAAATCCGCCAAATACTGGATAATGACGCTCCAGGGGGAAAACCCGGACCTGATGCTCAAGGGCTTCGGAAATCGCCGGCCATGGACAAACCTTGAAAATCGTGTTACCTCCTTCTGCCATGAATTTTTTGCCTTCATACGGCCCTGTACCGCCCCAAAGTCCCGCCGCGATGATTTTCCTCTTTGACAGCCTCCAC
Source organism: uncultured Desulfobacter sp. (assembly GCA_963677255.2). Classification (GTDB taxonomy): domain Bacteria; phylum Desulfobacterota; class Desulfobacteria; order Desulfobacterales; family Desulfobacteraceae; genus Desulfobacter. The sequence goes on from CAXXER010000001.1 coordinate 848,299, forward strand.
CTTGCAGTGGACCGGGACTCAGGCCTGCCCCCAATCATGTCACCGGATCAGGCAACAACCCTTTTCCCGGACGGGATTCATCTTTTCGGTTTTCTGGACGGCGCCCCCTGCTGCTGCGGGCCCTTGCCTTCAGCCCTGCCGGAATCCGCAGGGCTATCCAGACTGAACCTTCGAAAATTTTACAGCAGCACCGGCGAAGGGTTTCGCCTGGCCGTGGCCTGCGGACGTTTTATCGCGGATTTGCATACCAATACCCGCTTTTGCGGCCGGTGCGGCACCCCCACTCAAATCATGGAAAAGGAGCACGGCAGGACCTGTCCTGCCTGCGGCCTTACGGCCTATCCCAGAATCTCTCCCGCCGTGATCATGAGCGTGACCCACGGGGATGAAATCCTTCTCGCCCGGGGCGTCCGGTTTCCCAACAAGCAGATGTTTTCCGTCCTGGCGGGATTTGTCTCCCCGGGGGAAACCTTAGAGGAGTGCGTGGCCCGGGAGGTCTATGAGGAGACCCGAATCCGGGTTAAAAACGTTAGGTACGTGAAAAGCCAGCCCTGGCCCTTCCCGGACAGCCTGATGATCGGGTTCACAGCGGAGTATGACAAAGGAACGATTAAGATCGATCCCGAGGAAATTATAGAGGCGGGGTGGTTCAAAGCGGACCGCCTGCCCCTGATTCCCGACGCCTATACCCTGGCAGGACAACTGATCCGGGACTTTATCAGCGAAAAGAAAAAATAGGGCGGTCCCGGCCGTATTTGCGGATTTCCGCCCTAACCTGCAATGGCTATGCGTCTATCCGGGCGGATGCAAACACATCCTCCCTGTTGAGCCAGGCCTCTGCCAGGCCCGGATTCTCGAACAACAAGGCCAGGCCTTTGACAAATCCCACATGGGAAGAGGCAAATCCCAAATCGGCCAAAACCTTGATGAAAACGCTTGAATACATGTCCGTGCCGGCCCGGTACAGGGGGAAACAGGGCAAAAGGACCCGTCTGCCCTCCTCATAGCCCTGCCTGCAGGCCGCCTCATCCGTGGAATGGTGGGCCCGGCAGGAAAAGGGGCGGATGGGATAGATCAGGCAGCCGTTTTTATTGTCCAGAAAGGGACAGGGCGTCCGGCTTGCGTACCAGAAGGCCTCTTCCATGGTGTTGCCGGCAGCGGAGGCCGACTCAATCCGCTGTTTAAAATAGGCCTGACCCTCCGGGGTGGCCTGGGCGGTAAGTTCATCAAACACCACCAGGAGTTCGGGGATGGAGGTCGTTACCCGCAAATGGCAGCACCAGGCGCAGCCGGGCTTGCAGTCCGCCTCATCGGGTAGAGCAAACACCTGGGTGGTAAAGCTTTCCATGGCCTTTCCCAAAACGGGGATGCTGACCCCGTGGGTGTTGAGAAAGTCGGTCAATACCGCTGCCGCCTTGTTCATGTGGGCGGCCAGAAGTTCCTTGCTGCGATCCCCATTGTCTGTCATTTTTCTCTTGTCCTCCCAATGTTATTAAATCAGGCTGATGCCCTGAAAACCAGTATTTTCCAGGTAGTCCTCTATTTTCTTTTTTGCCTGCTCAAGACAGGTCCGGATCAGGCGATCCTTTTCCTCTGTCATCCGGAACTCCGGCAGGCTGATGCTGAGAGCGGCAATCACGCGGCCCCGGTTTTTTAAGGGGACAGCCAGGCACTGCAAATGCTCGGACACCTCTGCATTATCCCGGGCGATCCCCCGGCGGCGGACCGCCGACAACTCGGCCTCAAGGGCGTCTTTTGAGACTATCGTCTTTGGGGTAAACGGGGTGAATCCGTCCGGAAAGGCCCGGTCTATGTCCCGGCGGTCCCAGTCGCAGATCAGGGCCTTGCCCAGGGCCGTGCAATATACGGGCAGGCGTTTGCCGATATGGGAGATGACCCGGATGGAATCCTGGCAGTCCTCCTTGGCGATATAAAGCACCTCATTGTTGTCCAGCACCCCCAGATGACAGATCTCATTGACCTGTGAGACAATCGCCTGCATCTCATCCCGGATGAACTGCAAAGCGGCATTGGTCTTGCTGTAGGCATTGCCGGCCAGAAAGGACGAAATCCCGATAAGGTATCCGCCGCTCTCCCGGTCCCGGGTAATGAATTTTTTCTCCGCCATGGTTCGGACAACCGGGACAATACTGCTTTTGGGCGCACCGATGGCCGAGGCGATCTGGGTGAGGGTCATCCCCCGGGGCGCAGATGACAGCAGCGTCAGAATCTCCAGAACCCGCGCGGTGGGGCGGTGCAGATTATCCGTCATTGTATCTTCTCCCGGTCTCCCCGGCGGCGTTTCCCCTGCGTTGACAATACCGCCGGGGTATGCCAGAATGTGGTTCGTATAATAGAATTAGTTCGCATATACGAACGGATAGTATAAATTACCATCGGAAAAGTCAAGGGAGAGCCCCATGAAACAGGTCAAAATCATTGCACCGGTCATTACCGCATTCAACCCGGATGAAACCATAGATGAGCAGGGCAACAAGGCGGTCTGGGACCATCTGATCGACAACGGTATTGACGGCATCGCCGTCATGGGCAGCACCGGCGAGTTCTTTGCCATGGATTTAGAGCAGAAAAAGCACCTGACCCGCCTGGCCCTCAGCCATATCAACGGCAGGACAAAGACCTATATCGGCACAAGCTGCATGAAATTCGATGAGATGATCGATTTGTCCAACGATGCCCTGGATCTTGGTGCCGATGCCGTCATGATCATCCACCCCTACTATTTTTCCCTGTCCGATGAGAGCGTATACGCCTTTTTTGACGAAGCTGCCGCAAAGATCAACGGCAATATCATCCTGTACAACTTCCCGGCCCGGACGGGAAAGGATCTTTCCCCTGACATCATGATCCGCCTGCTTGAAACGCATCCTAACATTACAGGCTACAAGGATACGGTCACCGAGTTCGGCCATACAAGAAAGCTGATCACCCAGGCCCGGGCAAACTTTCCCGGAGTTGAGATCTTTTCCGGGTTTGACGAGTTTTTCGCCCACAACGCCCTGGCCGGGGGCAGCGGCTGCATCGGGGGCCTGTCCAATATCTATCCCGGCATTTACAAGGAGTGGATCCGTGCCATCATCGACGGGAATACCGCAACCATGGAACGAATCCAGCAGAAAATCGGATATCTGATGGGATTGTACGAGATCGCCCCCACCTTCATCCCCATCATCAAGAAAGCGCTGATCCTCAAGGGCCTGCCTATTCAGGATGTTTCCACCAAACCCTTTCTCCCGGCCACTGAGAAGGAAACCGAACAGATTAAAACCATCCTGGAAACCTTTGAAAGAATGGATTAAAGGGGATTGTTTCACCCCATATCGCTCATTTTATTTTTTCCGGGGTTTGGCCCTGCGGGTGGGCGGGGCGGCCAGGGGATCTTCGGGCCAGTAATGTTTGGGGTATCGGCCCATGAGATCCTTTTTCACCTGGGCATAGGTGGTTTTCCAAAAATTTTCAAGATCCCGGGTAATCTGGACCGGCCTCTGGGCGGGAGAGAGCAGGTGAAGGGTGACCGGCACCCGACCGCCTGCCACCACAGGTGTTGCGGTCAGGCCGAACATCTCCTGGAGGCGGACCGCAAGGACCGGAAATTTAAGAGGCCCTGTTTCATCCTCATAAGCCACCGGAATTCTCGAACCGGACGGCACTTCGATATGGGTGGGGGCCTGGGCCTCCAAGGCAGAAAGCTGCTCCCAGGAGAATAAGGCCTTAAGCACCGCCGTCAAATCCAGTTTTTTCAAATCCGAGGCAGAGGTCATGCCGCCCAGAAAAGGGGCCAACCAGTTGTCCAGACTGCCCGTCAGCCCCTGGCGGCTTAAGTCCGGCAGGCCGGCAAACTCGGGAAAGTTTAGCCCACGCAGAAAGGTTGTCCTACAGCATAAAGAAAGCGCCGGCTTTGACCAGGGCAAAATGTCCAGGCCCTCCCGGGCGATACCTTCGATCAAAGCCGGCACCACCGTTTCCGGCCCGGGCAGGGGGCAGGGGGATTCCTTGAGATTGATGCGTTCGTAGGCAAGCGTTTCCATAGCCCTGACCGAGCGGGTGCTGCGGTCCCAGGCCACGTTCTCCCGGGTCTTGAGGCGATGTGAAAAATCCTTTTCCAGATCCGCCGGATCATAGGGGGCGGCCAGGGAAATCCTGGCGTTTTTAGCCCCGCCCCCGGCATCCACCGCCACAATGAAGTCGTGGCGGGACACGGCGTTTTCCCCTGTAAATTCACATCCGCCCCCCGAGGCCATCACATAGGCCAGGCTGCCGGCCCTGCGCTTTTTTGCAATGCGTTCCGGCCAGGCCAGTGCCAGAAGGCGACCTGCGGATTCAGGGTCGATGGTACCGGTCTTGATATTGAAACGCCCGGCCAGATTGCGGGCCTGGGCCAGGACCTGCCCTGCGGCCTTTTGCCGGGGCCGTCCGGAGGCAGACGCCGCTTTGGTCAGCATCTCAAGTCTGATGCGGATATCCGGATCCTGAATGCCCCGGATCAAATCCCGGCCGTCCACAAGAGCCGCCAGACAGCAGGCGGTATATCCCAGCCCCAGTTGTTCCCCGCAGATCACCATCTGGGCCAGGCGGGGATGGATGCCGGCAGCGCAAAGAGACCTGCCGTGCTCAGTGATCTGTCCCCGGGAGTCCAGAGCCCCCAGGCGTTCAAGCAGCTCCCGGGCCGGAACAATGCCACTGTCCGGCGGTGCATCCAGCCAGCTTAAATCCGAAGGATCGGTCACGCCCCAAAGGGCCAGTTCCAGGACCAGGGAGGTGAGATCCGTCTGGAGGATCTCCGGCCGGTTGAATGGGATCAGGCCCTGGTGAACATGCGGTGACCACAGACGATAGCAGATGCCGGGAGCTGTCCGCCCTGCCCGGCCCCGGCGCTGATCCGCCGACGCCCGGGAGATGGCAAGGGTTTCAAGACGGCTCATCCCCGTGCGGGCAGAAAACTTCGGCACCCGGGCAAGACCGCTGTCCACCACCACCCGCACCCCTTCGATGGTCAGCGAGGTCTCTGCAATGGGCGTGGCCAGAACGATTTTTCGTTGCCCGGCAGGCGAAGGCGCAATGGCGGCGGCCTGTTCTGAATAAGACAGATTGCCGAACAGCGGATATACAAAAAGCTTGGGGTCGCCCCCGGCCAAAGCGTCCAGATCCTCGGCCAGGGACCGGATCTGAGCCGCCCCGGGAAGAAAGACCAGGATATCCCCCTCATTTTCCTTCAGGGCTTTGGCAATGGCGGCCCGGCAGGCCGGCAGGATATCAAATCCTTTATTTGCGCTGTGATAAAAAGGCCGGCTGCTGCCGGGCCGGGCCGCCTCAAGGGGCAGGTAAACTGTCTCCACGGGCCAGGACCGCCCCCGGGATTCAATCACCTTTGCCCCGCCCATAATCCGGGATAAACTTTCCAGGTCCATGGTGGCGGACATAACCAGAAGCCGCAGATCCGGGGAAAAGGCCTCGGCTGCCTCGAGAGCCAGGGCCAGCCCCAGATCCGAGTGCAGGTGCCGCTCGTGGAATTCGTCAAAAATCAAAAGCCCGACACCGGCAAGCTCCGGATCGCTCTGGATTCTCCGGGTCAAAATCCCCTCGGTGATCACCTCAATGCGGGTATCCGGCCCTGCACAGCGATCCAGGCGGACATGGTACCCCACGGTCTGTCCGGGGTTCTCCCCCAGAAGGGCGGCCATCCGCCCGGCACAGGCCCGGGCCGCCAGGCGCCGGGGCTCCAGGACAAGGATATTTTTGCCGTTCAGCCAGGATGTGCCTGCCGCATGAAGCATGGCCAGGGGAATAATAGTCGTTTTACCTGCGCCGGGAGGGGCTTCGACCAAGGCCCGTTGCTCCGAGGCCAGGGCCGCCTCAAGGTCGGCGAGGATTTCCAGGACGGGCAGCCCGGCCGTTCCGGGATGCCGGGCCACCGGGTCCGGCAGGAGGGAAGGGCCGTTTTTAATTTTTGTTCCGCTCATCAATCAGATATTTTCGGCAGATGTTTTCGGTCCGGCTCACGCCTTTAGGCCGTCGTCTTCGGATTCCGGGAAATGATAGACAAACCGGCAGACCGCATCGCCTGCCATAATGGTGGTGGGCCGCTCCATGGTTGCGCCCGTGTTAAATCCCTTTATCAATGCCGCATCCCGGTTGCAGGAAAACACCGCCCCCAGATCCGCCGCCCCCAGGGCCCTGTACATCTCCGCGTACCGGCACCGTGTCACGTCAAAGGCCAGGCAGGTATCGGACAGTTCTTTCACCTCGATTTCCAGGGCATTGTCCCGGGTCCAGAAGGCCAGGCCCTCCTTGAACACCTTGGGGGTATTATCCCCCATAACCTGCGCCAATTGCCGCCCCTGGTCCTCGGCAATCCGCATGATGGTCCCGGAAATGGTATCGATGACTTCCTGCCTGCCGAACCGTTCGGCTAAGTCTTCGATCACCGGGATGAGGATCCGGGCCTCGGTCTCCCTGCGGGTGAGGATACCGATCTTTTCGGTTATCCGGTCCTCGCGAAATTCATCGGCCGGGTCTTTTTCATCGAATCTTGTCATTATCTTAAAATCTCCCTTGTGGGTTACGCCTTTTCATTTACCTTATTTTGCCACCAAGATCCAGGGGGGGGTGCCCCCCATCCCATATGCAGCGGGTTCTATTTTAACAGTTTTTAACAGTACCTTTTTCTTGACGTCTGCCATACTTTTTCGAATACTTTCCTGCGTAACGTCAACGATATTCAATTTAGGGAGAAAAGCCATGCGTAAATTACTCTTTATTCTGACAGCACTCGTTTCATTCGGCTTGGGGCTTGCTTCCCAGAGCCTTTTTGCCGGCGGCAGTGATCCAACCTTTGAGTTCCCGGAACAAGGTTCCGCCTCACCACCAGTAACAACTCATTCATCCTTTACGAATAAAACAGGTTGGGCAATCTACCGTTTCCCGGATAACTGGAAGGTGGTGGGTTACAGTGGAACGAACTTGGGCAATGTGGGTGTCCAATTAAAGCGGAAAATAGGCACCCGGTAAGTTAATTTTGGCGCACCTTTTGATTTCAAGCCCAAGGCCCCGGCCGGTAAGACGCTGCCTTATCCGCCTTGGGCTCACCGCGCTTTCCGCCGTTTTTTTTGCCGTAAGCTTTCCTGCAGGCCCCTGGCCTGATCTGGTATGGCTTTACCTGGTACCGGTACAAATCGCCCTGGACGGCACAGCCCCCAGGCAAGGATTTGCCTGGGGGCTGTGCTTCGGGTTTTTAATCTGTGCCTGCGCCACCTTTTGGGGAGCGATCGGCCTGCATCTCTGGGTCAACCTCCCGGTTTCCAAAGCGGTGCTTTATACCGGCATCCTCTGGCTGTACGCAGGAGTGCCCTACGGGATTTACGGGCTGATCACAGGCTGGTTCAACACCCGGACACCCCGACTTTCGCTGTTGGGTCCGGCATCCAAAGCCGCCCTTTTAACGGTGCTGGTGGCAGGCGTTCCCAGCCCGCTGCCGGTCAACCCCAGCCACAGCCTGTACACCCGGCCCCTGTTCATTCAGGTTCTGGATCTGGGCGGTGTGCCACTGCTTTTGTTTATCCTGAACTTCGCCAACCTTTTAACGGCGGAGTTGCTCCTGAAAGCCCGGTGCAAAAAACCCGTCATTGTTCCCCTGGTCACCCTTTGCCTCCTGTTCGGGGGGCTCACAGGCTACGGGTGGCAAAGGCTCACCCAAATCAGGTCGGAGATCAATGCGCTCCCCAAGGAAAAAACAATCACCATCGCTTCGGTTCAGCCCAACATTCCCGTGGTCGGAGTCCGTATCCCGGCGGCCCTGGAAAAGGCGGAGACCCTGTCCAGGGAGCTGATTGACAAGGTCCCGGAGGCGGCCCTCGTGGTCTGGCCCGAGATTCCGGTCGGGTTTTCCTGGCATGAAGATAACGAGGAATGCCAAAAGATCGTTTCCCTGGCCCGCTCAGTCAAACGGCCGTTTCTGATCAGCACCATCGTATTTCAAGACAAGGGCAGCGGCTATTACAACACGGCAATGATGATCGGCGGACAGGATGCCAAAACCCGGACTTACCGAAAACAGCGCCTGGTCCCCTTTGGGGAATACCTGCCCCTGGAAGAGTCTTTTCCCGTGCTCCGCACCCTTTTTCCGGGAGCCCTTGAATACCGGCCCGGCCATGAGGACATCCTGTTTGAAATTGCACCGGGAATCTCAGCCGTTCCCAGTATCTGCTATGAGGCGATGTTCCCGGATCATATCCGAAAATTCATCCAAAAAGGGGGGAATATCATTTTGAACATGACCGATGACGCCTGGTTCGGCAAGAGCCCGGCTTCAGCCGTTTTACTGGCTGCGGGCCTGTACCGGGCTGTAGAGTTCCGTGTGCCCATGGTCCGGACAACCAATTCCGGGAACGGCGGTTTTATTCGGGCGACCGGAGAAATTATCCCGGGCTCCCGCACGCCCGATTTTCAAGAGACGACAACCGCCTTTCCCCTGGCCGTTCCTAAAACAACCTCCCTATATCTTAAATGGGGAGACACTTTTTTTTACGGACTTGCCCTGTGGCTGGCTTTATTTTCCGTAACCAAAATTTGGCGGACGTCCCGGCAAAAAGGGCTGCATCCCTACCAACGAATCTCTTCTTAACCGCATTCAAAATCGATCCACCTTCCATACAACATACTTATTTTATACAAAATTTAAGCAAGCCACATCCTTTACAAAAGTTAAACCAACTAACGCCCTCTCCCTTGTAACTTTTTTGTAACCGCTGTTGTGGTATCAAGGTACCCTTATAAAATATTATCCCGGGCTCTGTCAGCAGCAGACCTGTGGCAACGGTATGACGGAAAGATACAAAATGACGGAACACCATAATACACGCATCATCTCCAGAACCATTGAACGGATGGCAAAGGCCTCTCATCTGCCGGGAGAACTGGTTTCCCTGTTAGGGCGGACCGCCCTGTGCCAGGCCGAGGCCAACAAAGGGATCTCACTGGATCTGACCGGCCGGGACCTGGCCGGAAGTCCCTTATGCCCCCCCGAAAGTCTGCCCTTTGACCCTGAACACGTCCGCGCACTGGCGGACAGAATTCTGGACCTCGTCATGGACCCTGATCTGGCCATGCCGGACCCCATGATCCAGGCGGCACAAGCGGTAAAATCGGACCTGGAAGCGGGAACGCTGGACCTGGACGCGGTCCTGGTGGAAATCCTGGGCAGGTTCTCAGGAGAGCAGGACACCCCCATACTTTCCGCCTGGGCGGACAAGACCCCGGAGGTCCCCGCCTTTTTGGCCTTTTTGGCGACAGCGGCGGCAGCCCCGTCCATTGCCGCAGGGGCCCAGGGACTGGCAGAAGCCGCCAGCCTTTCTCCGGACCGGATCCATACCAAAGGCACCTGCCCTGTCTGCGGCAGTCTGCCCTTCATGCTGGAACTGAGAGGCAAAGAGGGCCAGCGCTACGCCCACTGCGCCTGCTGCCGCCACACCTACCGGATCAGGCGCCTGGCCTGTCCCTGCTGTGACACAGACGATGCCAAGGCCCTGACCTACTTTACCGCAGACAAAGAGCCCGGATACCGGGTGGAAACCTGCAGCCACTGCAACACCTATGTCAAGACCATTGACTTCAGGGAACTTGACCGGGAGGCCTGCGCCCCCCTAAATGACCTTGAGTCCCTGCCCCTGGATATCCTGGCCGACGATGAAGGATACCGCCGTATGGCCCCGTCCGTCTGGCAAATTTAACCCAAGGAAAGAATTTAAGTTTAAACATATAATCCGGCAGGCCCGCCTGTTCGGAAGCAAGGGGACGGCGGTTGCGTCGTCAATAAAAATTAAACAACAAGGAGAAGCCATGGATTTAACCCGCAGAAAATTTGTGCAACTGGCCTCTGCGGCAACGGCCGGCCTGGCCGCAGCCCCCGTGTTCTCGGGGCTGGGACGGGCAGCGGTCGCAACCCCGACAAAACGCGCCCGTCAGCTCAGTCCCAAATGGACAAAACAGACCACGTCGGTCTGCGCTTTCTGCTCCGTGGGATGCGGCCTTTTGGTCAACACGGACACCCAGACGAAAAGGGCTGTAAACGTTGAAGGTGACCCGGACCATCCCATCAACCAGGGAGCCCTTTGCGCCAAGGGTGCAGCCACCATCCAGATGTCGGAAAACGACAAGCGGACCACCACCTGTCTTTACCGGGAGCCCTACGGTGACAAGTTCATCGAAAAGGACTGGGACTGGTGTAAAAAACGGATTGCCCGACTCATTAAGAAATCACGGGATGAATCCTTTGAGGTCAAAAACGATAAAGGTCAGACCGTCAACCGGACCATGGGGATCGCCTCCTTAGGATCCGCAGCCATCGACAACGAAGAATGTCTGGCCATGCACTGCTTTACAAGGTCTCTGGGCCTGGTTTATATCGAACATCAGGCCAGGATTTGACATAGCGCAACTGTAGCGGCTCTGGGAGAGTCGTTTGGACGTGGCGCAATGACCAACCACTGGATTGATCTTCAAAACAGTGACTGTATTTTAATCATGGGCAGCAACGCTGCCGAGAACCACCCCATCTCCTTTAAGTGGGCCCTTAAAGCCCAGGCCAAGGGAGCAAAAATCATCCATGTGGACCCTAGGTTCACAAGGACCTCAGCCAAGTCAGACATGTTCATGGCCCTGCGGTCCGGAACCGATATTGCCGTGCTCGGCGGTATGATCCGGTATATCCTGGATAATAAAAAATATTTTACCCCCTATATGAAAGAGTACACCAACGCCTCTTTCATCGTAGGCAAAGGATACGACTTCAAGGACGGCATGTTTTCCGGCTTCAACCCGGAAACAAAAAGCTATGACAAGTCCCAGTGGGCCTTTGAACTGGACAAGGACGGGGTGCCAAAACAGGACAAGAGCCTGACCCATCCCCGTTGCGTCTTCAATATCCTGAAAAAGCATTACGCAAGATACACTCTGGATAAGGTATCCGCCACCTCAGGCATCTCTCAGGGCGACCTGCAGGCCCTGTACAGCACCTATGCGGCCACAGGCAAAAAGGGGAAAGCCGGCACCATCATGTACGCCATGGGATGGACTCAGCACTCCGTCGGCGTGCAGAACATCCGGGCCATGGCCATGATCCAGCTTTTGCTGGGCAACATCGGTGTGGCCGGCGGCGGCGTTAACGCCCTGAGAGGCGAGTGCAACGTTCAGGGGTCTACGGACTACGCCCTGCTCTACCACATCCTGCCGGGGTATATCTCCACCCCCGTGGCAGGTCTTGAGACTCTGGCCGACTACAACAAGAAATTTGCCCCCGTCAGCCACGATCCCAAGAGTGCCAACTGGTGGCAGAATTACCCCAAGTACTCGGCCAGTCTGATCAAGGCCATGTACTCCGACGATCCCGTTGAAAAAGGGTATACCTACCTGCCCAAGCTGGACACCCTGTCCGCGGCCAAATACTCCTGGATTCCCCTGATCCACCGCATGCACGAAGGTAAATTTACCGGCGGTCTGATCTGGGGCATGAACCCGGCCTGCTCGGGCTCGGATTCCAACAAGACCCGGGAGGCGTTGGGCAAGCTGGACTGGATGGTCAACGTTAACCTCTTCCAGTGCGAAACATCCGACTTCTGGAAGGGTCCCGGCATGGATCCCAAAAAGATCAAGACCGAAACCTTTTACATTCCCTGTGCCTCGGCCATTGAAAAGGAGGGCTCCGTGTCCAACTCCGGCCGGTGGAGCCAGTGGCGGTACAAAGGGCCGGATGCGCCCAAGGGTGTGCTCACCGACGGTCATTACTTCCACGAACTCTGGGAGGAGCTGGTCAAACTCTACGAGGAAGAAGGCGGCGCCTTCCCCGAGCCCATCACGCGCTTAAGCTTTAACAACATGTGCAAAAAGAATGAGCACGGCCACTACGAATTCAGTGCCGATCAGACTGCCAAGCTCGCCAACGGCTGGTTTACAAAAGACGTCACCATCAAGGGCAAATCCTTTAAAAAGGGCGACCAGGTCCCTTCCTTTGCCTATCTCATGGATGACGGCTCCACCGTCAGCGGCAACTGGCTGTACTGCAACTCTTATACGGATAAAGGCAACCTGGCCCAACGAAGGGACGCCACCCAGACCGAGGCCCAGGCCAAGATCGGTTTGTTTCCCAAGTGGACCTGGTGCTGGCCGGTCAACCGCAGAATCCTTTACAACAGAGCCTCGGTGGATCTTAACGGCACTCCCTGGAACAAGGACAAGGCGGTTATTGCCTGGGACGGTAAAGCCTGGCAGGGCGATGTGCCCGACGGCGGCTGGGCCCCCGGCGCCAAGCATCCGTTTATCATGCGCAAAAACGGCTTTGGCCAGCTCTTTGGCCCGGGCCGGGCGGACGGCCCCCTTCCCGAGCATTACGAGCCTCTGGAATGCCCCGTCCATACGCAGCCCTTCTCTTCCCAGCTGCACAACCCCACTTCCGTGGAAGTGGGCAACGAGCCCAAGGCTGTGTGCGATCCCCGGTATCCCTTTGTGGCGACCACTTACAGGGTCACCGAGCACTGGCAGACCGGTTCCATGACCCGCTGGATGACCTGGCTTATCGAAGCCGAGCCCCAGATGTTCGTTGAAATCAGCCCCAAGCTTGCCAAGCTTCGGGGGATAGAGAACGGGGAGCGGGTGATGATCGAAAGTGTGCGCGGCTCTCTTTGGGCCATTGCCATGGTGACCGAAAGAATCCAGCCCTTTAACGTGGGCGGGGTGGAAACCCACATGGTGGGCATGCCCTGGCATTACGGCTGGGTAACGCCGCTCAACGGCGGGGATTCGGCCAACATCGTCACCCCGAACGTGGGCGATCCCAACACCGGGATTCCCGAGTACAAGGCCTTCATGGTTAACCTGCGCAAGTGGCGGAAGGGAGATAAGATATGAGCGGTAAAAGTTTTTTCGTAGACCTGACCCTGTGCACAGCCTGCCGGGGATGCCAGGTGGCCTGCAAGCAGTGGAAAGACCTGCCGGCCGAACAGACAAGAAACCTGGGGTCCCACCAGAATCCCCAGGATCTCTCCTACCAGACCCTGCGCCTGGTGCGGTTTAAAGAAGACCGGGATGAAAAAGGCAGACTGCGCTGGAATTTTTTCCCGGAACAGTGCCGCCACTGCATTGAGCCGCCGTGCAAGTACATGCTCAACATGTACGACAACGACGCGGTCAAGCAGGATGCTGACACAGGCGCCGTGGTCTATGACGAAAAGATGCGCCTGGCAAAATCCAACGGTCTCACCCCGGCCCAGATCTGCCCCTACAACGTGCCCCGGAAAAACGAGGCCACAGGGCAGTGGACCAAGTGCGACATGTGCCTGGACCGGGTGGAAATGGGAATGAAACCGGCCTGTGTAACCTCCTGCCCCACCGGCACCATGAACTTCGGGGACCGGGAGGCCATGCTGGAACTGGCAAAAAAACGCCTGGCCGAGGTAAAAAAGACCCGTCCCGGCGCATTTCTGGCCGATCCCGAATCCGTCCGCGTTATTTACCTTGCCGATTCAGAGGCTGAAAACTTTCACACCCATCTCATTGCCGATGCCGGCAACAGGAAGGGAATCCTGGCCCAGGCCAGACCGAAGAAACAGACCCGGCGGGAATTTCTCACCGGCCGGTTCTCCTTCGGCACACCGGACAAAGATCAGGATGCAAGGAGGAAAATATGAAAAAGACACTAGCGATTCTCCTGGCAGCAGTCATGCTGGCCTTTGGCCTGAGCATGTCCGTCCAGGCCGGGGACGATCCTGAGCCCATGGAATTTGAAGCCCCTGAGGACGGCCTGGAGATCAACCACATCCAGGGACACAGCGGGGAAGACCTGGCAGTGGAGTTCAACCACTCCAGCCACGAATCCTTTGAATGTATTGACTGTCACCATAAGATGGGAGAACTCAACGGGCAAAAGCCCCCGAGAAGCTGTGCCACATGCCACGATAACTTCAGCCCGGACGATCTTTCCGGCTACAAAAGTTACTTCAAGGCCATGCACAAAATAAGGTTTGCTCCCAATGCCTCCCGCCCGTCCTGTCTGAACTGCCACACCACGGAGTTCGGCGCCGACGACAAGGACATGACCGGCTGCGTAAGCTCTGCCTGCCATCCCGGCGGCATCCGGTAAGACAACCGTTCTTTGTAAACCCTAAAAAGCGTCCCGGCCTGCCGGGGCGCTTTTTTTCTTTGCCCTCTCCCCGTTGTCCCCGGCAAAGGCGGCCCTCACCGGGAAATGGTCCGACGGGTATTGCCCCTGCCTGTTAAACTTCATAATCGTGGCATCGTTCGGACGAATCTTTCCGGTGTAAAGAATCCAGTCGATATGAGCTTTCGCCTTCCCTGAAAACCCGTGAAAGGTTCCTAAAGGATAATCCTGAAAGACCTCTTTGAATCCGTGGGCGGCAAAGGTTCTGAATGCGGCCGAGTCATGGCCCGCATTAAAGTCCCCTGTGATCACCACGGGCAGCCCGGGGGGAAAATTCTCAAGAAAGCCTGTAACAAGGCCGGCACTTCTGGCCTGGACCTCGGCGCTGAAATCAAAATGGGCAGTGGCGGCAAGAATCTGGTATCCGGCTTTCTCAAACCAGCCGATCACGCATTGACGGGGCCATCGGGAGCCTGCAAGCTTAGAGGGAAGATCCGGAAAATCCGAGATGAAATGGTGGCGGTGGCCCAGGCAGGTCCAGTCCCTGTGATAAAAAATCATGTTGGACTGCCACCAGGGCAGATGCGGGTTGTAGCGGCCAATACACCGGTATTTGCTTAAGGTGTCCTCCAGAAAGGCCGCCTGGAAATGGTTCATCTCCTGGAATCCGTAAAAATCCGCCCGGTTTTGTTTCAAAAAGTCTTTAACCACGGATTTGCGGTTGTCCCAGCGGTTTTCCCTATCCCGGGCCAGACCGAATCTTAAGTTCATGGTCATCACAGTGAATGGAGAAATTGCGTCTATGGTCATTGATTCCGGCGCCTTGGGTTGAAGTTGCCCCAGCATGCGTTATTCCCAAGGTCCTGTCAACGGCAGGGGCCGTCCGGATAATAAAAATTTATTCTGACCGCATCCGAAAAAACGGCTTTTGCCCGGGAACATGCAAACCGGCCGCATCTCTTATTTTACCGGCGAATGGGGCCGTTATAGGTTCTATTACGGTATCTGTTTATCTACAGTTGGGACCATCTCATTTAAATCTCAAAAAACTTAAAAAAATATCTTGACGCCCACCCGCACCTTTTATATATACTTTTTATATATTAAAAGTATATATAACCAACCGGGGGTAATCACCCCGTTTCAGGAGTTAATTGATGTCTTTAAAATACGCAATTTTGGGCCTGCTGCACTATGAGGATATGCACGGATACAGGCTCAAGGAACATATTGAAAAGAATTTCGGCCATATGTGGTCCGTGAATTTCGGGCAGATCTATCCCAATTTGAAAAAACTGGAACAGGAGGGCCTGGTCACCATGGGAGAATCCGTGCAAAACGGACAAAAAGGACCTCCCAAAAAATTGTACTCCCTCACAGACAAAGGCCGCAAAGCCTTCGATGACTGGCTGTCGGAATCCCCTGAAAAAAGCATGCTGCTGCGCGATCCTTTTTTGATGCGGTTTGTATTCTACGGATTCGGGGACAAGGCGCGGGCCCTGGAAATTTTAGACGACCAGATCCGGTCCTGGCAGACCCAGCTTACCATCCGGATGCAAAACCAGGAAAAATGGCACACCAAGGATATTTTTGTCACCCAGGTGGCGGACCTGGGTGTCCAGATGAACCAGATGTTTCTGGACTGGCTCAAAGAGACAAGGCAGAAGCTCGAACAGACCTAAACCGTGCATTATCCGTATTTGTGTTGGGGTTAAAAGCAAAGCCCGGATGCAGCAAATTTTTTAAGTCCAAAGCAGGCCGGGTTCAGTTTTTGGCTCAAACACCAGGGAGGGGACATGTCATACAAAGGGATCTCACTGGTCACAGGTGCTGCAGGATTCATGGGCAGCCATGTGGTTGAACTTCTGGCCCGCAAGGGTGTCCGGGTCAGGGCCACGGCCCGGCCGGGAAAGGACCTCTCCTTTTTCAATTCCCTTGGGGTGGAATTTGTCGGCGCAGACCTGACAGACCCGTCCAGTTTACCCCCTCTGTTTAAAGGGGATGTGGACCGGGTGTTCCATCTGGGCGCCATCTGCAACTTCTCCACCCCTTACAAGGATCTCTACCCCGTCAATGTCCGGGGGGTGGATGCCATCACCGGCCTGGCCCTTGAAAAAGGGGTGAAAAAATTCATCCATGTCACCTCCACCAGCGTCTACGGTTATTATAACGGCGCCCCCTATCGCGAAGACGACGAGCGCCGCCCGGAAAACGACTACGGCCGGTCCAAACGGGACGGGGAAGACATCGTGTTCGACCGCATGAAACAGGGGCTTTGCGCCGTCATCGTCCGGCCCTGTACGGTGTACGGGCCACGGTGCACAGACGGCGCGGGCAAAGCCTTTTCAAGACCCACATCCATCAGCGCCATCCCCGGTTCCGGCCGCCAGCGCCTCTCCAATATCCGGGCCGAGGATGTGGCCCGGGCCCTTTACTATCTGTCGGAAAAAGAGGAATGCACAGGCCAGGTTTTTAACATAGCAGAAGACTCAAATCCCACCCTGGCATCGGCGCTGACCCTGGCGGCCCGGATTTACGGAACGCCGCCGCCCAGACTTCATCTGCCGCTGTTCCTGGTCAAATTCATCGCCCGGCTTTCCGGAATGGCCGCAGCCTTCGGCAACCGCATCCCGGATCTGGAATACGAGGCCGTCAAATATCTATACGACGACTATGTCGTTGACAATTCCCGGCTGAAACAGACCGGATTTAAACTCAAATACCCGGAGTTTGAAACCTCCATGCAGCAGCTTTCTCAACTCTGCAATCAGGCGTAAGCGTTTTCTTTCATAACCCGGGGTCAACAGCGGATCCGACCCCCCAATTTCACAGGAGGCCGATTATGAATCAGGTGGTTGTCATCACGGGCCTGGCCCAGGGAATGGGCCGGCATGTGGCAAAAATGCTGGCCAAATCCGGGGACTGCATCGCAGGCTTTGACATGAGTGAAAAGGACCTGGAGACCCTGGGACAGGAGCTGACCGCCCTCGGAGTCAAACATTATCTTATCCCACTGAATATCCTGGATCGCGACGGAATCAAAAAATTCGGGGACGAGGTTATAGCGCGGTTCGGCCGGGTGGATACGGTCCTGTCCAATATCGGCATCGGATTTTTCGGCCCCTTTGAGGAGGTGGACCTGGACCAGGCCGCCCGATGCATCGAGATCAACGTCATGGGCACGGCCGCCGTATTCCAGTACTTTATTCCGATCATGCGCAAACAGCGGCAGGGAAAAATCATTGCCATGTCCTCCCTGGTGGGCCAGGTGCCCTTCCCCTTTGAGTCCATCTACACGGCCACCAAATTCGCCATTGAAGGCCTGGTCCAGGCCATCCGCCTGGAGGTCAAACCCTTTGGCATTGAAGTGGCCCTTATTGAACCGGCCCAGGTTTCCACCACCTTTGCCGCCAAAATTCATACCCTTCCCCCTGAGGGCTCGGTGTACCGTGACCGGGCCGCACGCTTTATCGACCGGGACAACGAATTGATCAAAACCGCCACCACTCCGGAGGCTGCGGCCAAAAAAATATTCAAAGTGCTTAAAACCCCAAAGCCCAGGGTCCATAACCAGGTGGATTTCATGAGCTCTTTTTTCCTGTTTCTCAACAGATACCTGCCGGGGGCGATGCGGGACAAGATCCTGCTCAACCATATGAACATAAAATAGGTCAAAGGAGGTTTCCATGACGGTGTTACCGGTACCCACCCCCAGGGTGGCACGCCTCAGGGAGCGGATCATCAACGCCCCCCAGGAGGTCTGCGTAGAGCGGGCCTGCCAGATCACCCGGTCCATGAAGAAAAACTGGGATGCCCATCCGCTCATGCGCATGGCCCAGGCCCTTTTTGACATTCTGTCAAATATTTCCGTGATCATCCGGGAAGAGGAAGTCATCGTGGGATGCCGAACATCCAAGCTCAAAGGCGCCCCGCTGTTTCCCGAGAACAAGAACCGGTGGATCAAAGGCGACGTGGACAATTTTGACCGCCGCCTGGTCCAGCGCGCCCTGATCACCCCGGAGGAAAAGGCGTTGATCAAAGAGGAGGTGCTGCCCTTCTGGCGGGGAAAATCCGCGGAAGATCTTTTTGAAGCCCGTCTGGATGAGGGTGTGGCCCAGGACATGGACAAGTATATTTTCACCTTTATGCTGGAGATCACCTACGGCATCGGCCATTTTACCATGGACCACACCCAGGTGCTGAAACTCGGGATCTCCGGCCTGATCAATATGGCCCTTGAAAAGTTTTCAGCACTGTCCCAAGAGGATCAGGCCGGGGAAAAAGGGGTGTTTTACAGTGCCGTGGTCTTGTCCCTTCAAGGTGCCATCGCCTTTGCCCGGCGATATGCGAAAAAAGCCGAAGAACTGGCGGCCCGGCAAAAGGATCCCGCCCGAAAACAGGAGCTGCTGGACATGGCCCGGGTCTGCAGAAGGGTGCCCGAACACCCGGCCCGGACCTTTCACGAGGCGGTTCAATGCGTCTATTTCATTCATCTGATCACCCAGATCGAAACCGGCGGCAACTCCGTCTCCCTAGGCCGCCTGGACCAGATCCTGGCCCCTTATTATGAAGCGGACCTGGATGCCGGGCGCACAACCCCGGCCAGAGCCCAGGAGCTTTGCGCCATGCTGTTTTTAAAGATGAACGAAATATGGAACGTCCTGGAGGAGGCCTATATTCCGGGCGGAGAAGGCACGGAGGGCAAGACCACCCAGAACGTCACCGTGGGCGGCTTCACCCGGGACGGCCAAGACGGCACCTGTGACTTGAGCTACATCATCCTGGACGCCTATGCAGGCATCGGCACGGTCCAGCCCAACTTCGGGGTGCGCCTTTACCCGGACGGCCCCCGGGACCTGTTTCAAAAGGCTGTCCAGTATTGTAAAAACGGCGTGGTGCTTCACTTTTTCAATGACCCCACAATCGTCAACACCCTTGTCAACGCCGGGCACACCCTGGAAGACGCCCGGGATTACGGGGTGGTGGGATGCCTGGAACCCAATGCCCAGGGAAAAAGTTTCGGCTCCACCTTTGCCGTACAGTTCAATTTGCTCAAATGCCTGGAGTTTGCCCTGAGCAACGGGGTCGACAATATCTTCGGCTATGTCTCCGGCCTTGAGACCGGGGAACCGGGCAATTTTGCGGACATCAACCAGGTATTTGAGGCCTATAACGCCCAGGTCTCCCATTACATCGGCCAGATGGTCAAGGGCATCACCTGCCTGGATGAAACCATTGCGGCGATGCTGCCCTCCCCCTTTGCCTCGGCCATGATCCGGGGCCCCATGGACAAAGGGGAGGATCTGACCCGGGGCGGGGCGGTGTACAACGCCACAGGGGTTCAGTTCATGGGCTTTTCCAATGTGGCGGACAGCCTGTATGCCATAGAGCAGACCGTCTTCGACCAGGAAAAATTCACCCTGGAAGAGATCTCAGAATGGCTTGCGGAGGACTGGATGGATGCCGAAGACAAACAGGCCTATTTTTTATCGTCCGTTCCCAAATACGGTAATGACCATGAGGGAGCCGACGCCATGGCGGCCCGGGTGGCCAATCATTTGTGCGATGTGCTCACCCCCTTTGAAAATTTCCGAAAAGGGGCCTTCTGGCCGGGTATTTTTTCCGTGGGGTTTCACATCACCATGGGCGCCTTTACCGGCGCCTCCCCGGACGGCCGCTGGGCCGGAGATATCCTGGGCAACGGCATCACCCCCTCCAACGGCGTCACCTTTGAAGGGCCCACCGCCGTGATGAACTCCGTGACCAAAATGCCTCTGGAACGCATTTTCAACGGGGCCAACCTGAATATGCGCTTCCAGGGCAGTACCGTGGCCGCGGATCTTTTTTGCGCCCTGATCCAGACCTATTTCAAAAGCGGCGGCGCCCAGGTCCAGTTCAACATGGTGGACAGACAAACCCTGCTGGACGCCCGGGCCCATCCTGAAAAATATGCGGACCTTGTGGTGCGCATCTCCGGGTACTCGGCCCTGTTCACCAAGCTCAGCGACATTGCCCAGGAGGAGATCATCAACCGGACGGAATTCGGATTGTAATCCTAAATTGAGACGAGGAAAACCATGAACAAAGTTGTACCCATGAAAGAGGCTGTGGCCTCCCACATCAAGGACGGGGATCTGCTTTTCATCGGCGGGTATGTCTGCCGGACACCCTTTAGCGCCGTCCACGAAATCATCCGCCAGAACATAAAAAACCTGACCCTTGTCCGCAGCAATGCGGCCGATGATTTTGACATGCTTATCGGCGCAGGCTGCGTCTCCCGCTTTATCTCCACCTTCCTTTCCCTCGGGATTTACGGCCTTGGCCGCTGCTATCGCCGTGCCATTGAAAAGGGCATTCCCCATAAAATAGAAATTGAGGAGTACACCAACCTGTCGCTTCCCATGATGCTCATGGCCGGGGCCATGGGGCTTCCCTTTGTGCCGGTGCGGGACATGGCAGGCTCCGACCTGCTCAACGTCTCCTCTTTTATGGGAGAAAACAAGTTCAAGCTCATCGACAACCCCTTTGACAAAAGCCCCACGGTGGTGGTGCCGGCGCTGAAGCCGGATGTCGCCGTGATCCATGTTCAGCAGGCGGATGAGCAGGGCAATGCCCAGATGTGGGGCATTGGCGGAGACTGCATGTACGGGGCCAATGCCGCAAAAAAGGTGATTGTCTCCTGCGAACGCCTTGTCCCCCGGGAGACCATTGGCAAGGATCCTTCGCGCACCATTATTGCGGGCTCCCGGGTGGCGGCCGTTGTGGAGGAGCCC
Source organism: uncultured Desulfobacter sp. (assembly GCA_963677255.2). Classification (GTDB taxonomy): domain Bacteria; phylum Desulfobacterota; class Desulfobacteria; order Desulfobacterales; family Desulfobacteraceae; genus Desulfobacter. The sequence continues at coordinate 869,239 of CAXXER010000001.1, forward strand.
TTTGGCGCCCATCCCGGATACACCCCGGGATTTTACGATACGGATTTCTCCTTTGGCTATATCTACCAGCAGGCATCGGCAAGCCGGGAAAGTTTCCAGGCCTTTTTGGACGAGTGGATCTTTAGCCTGGAGGACCGGACCGCCTATACCCAGCATTACATCAAGAAATTCGGATATGAGGCCTTTCGCAAGCTGGGAGCGGGGTTTGATTACAGCTTCCCCGTAAGTTACGCCTATTGAGCCGCTTTCAAGCTCCAGGCAGGAACCGTTTTGTTCAACCGTTATAAAAAGGAACACGCTAATGACTGACAAACCCTATATTAAGCCGGAGCTCATGGCCTGCTGCGGATCCAGGGAGATATCCGATCATGACATGGTCATCGTGGGCACGGGCTTTCCCACCATGTCCGCCAATATTGCCAAACACATGCACGCCCCCAATGCCGTCATGATGCAGGAATCCGGTGTCATTGATGCCCGGCCGGCTCGGCCTGCCCTTTCCGTGGGCGACCCCTGTCTCAACCCGGGTGCGGCCATGATCGGAGGCCTTGTGGATATTATGGGCATGTTTCTCCAGGCCGGCCGGGTGGATGTGGGCTTTTTATCCGGAAGCCAGGTGGACCGGTTCGGCAATATCAACACCACGGTGATCGGGGATTACAACGCCCCGAAAACCCGGCTGCCCGGCTCGGGCGGGGCCAACCCCATAGGCTCCCTGGCCAAAAAGACCCTGATCATCGCCCTGCACGACAAACGACGGCTGGCCGCCAAGGTGGATTTCATCACCACCCCCGGCTACATTGACGGCCCTGGCGCCCGGGAGAAATGGGGCATGCCGGCCAACACAGGTCCCCATGCACTGATCACCAACAAAGGGGTGCTCAGATTCGATCCCGACACCCGGGAGGCGTATCTGGCCTCCTATCATCCGGGGTCCACGGTTGAGGAGATCCGGGACCACACCCCCTGGGATCTTAAAGTTGCCGACGATGTCCATGAAACCGCGCCCCCCACACAAGAGGAACTGGATGTCATCCGCAAGGTGCTGGACCCCTTTGGCATGATCTCCATATATGAAAAAAAAGGCTATGTCTGATCTTTACTTAAGAATGAGGGACCCGAAGGATTAGGTACCCCAAGGAGAGGTTATGAGCAATTCAAATCCGTCCAAGCAAGAACAGACTCCGGCCGCCACACTGGCATTGGCAGAGTTCTGCGCAGCAATCCGGTATGACGCCCTGCCCCAAGCCGTGATTGAAAAAACCAGGCTGTGCATCCTGGACTATGTGGCCAATATCTACGGGTCTTTGCAGCTGGATGCAGTCAAAAAAACCGCTGACTACATCAAAAGCCTTGGCCCGGGCGGGCCTGCCACGGCCATGGGATGCGGCTTCAGAACCGATATCCACCATGCCGCCCTGGTCAACGGCACCCTGGCCGAGGCCATTGAGGCCCAGGACGGGGTACGATTCGGCGGAAACCATCCGGGCACAGCCGTAATTCCCGCCGCCCTTGCCCTGGCCGAAGTCCGAGGGCTTTCAGGCATAAAGATCATTGAAGCGGTGGTGGCCGGATACGAGGCCGCCAACCGCATCAGTGCGGCCATGCACCCCTGGCATACCCTGGGGGGATTTCTGCCCACCGGCACCTGCGGGGCCTTTGGTGCTGCCGTGGCGGCCGGACACCTGATGGACTTCAGCACGGAACAGATGGCCGCCGCCATGGGCAATGCCGGCTATGTCCTGCCCGTATCCACGGCGGAAACCCTGATGGGCGGCTTTCCCGTAAAGATTATTCAGGGCGGCCAGGGCGCCTTTTGCGGCCTGATGGCTGCAGGGCTGGCGGAAAAAGGCATCGGGGGAGCCCCCTATATAATTGAAGGCTCCGCGCTTAACGGCGGATTCGCCAAAATCACCACCTGCGCCGCTCCGGACCTGAACCGCCTGATCCCCCTTCCGGAGGATCCCCTGTCAATGGAAGATGTCTACTTCAAACCCTACACGGCCTGCCGCCACACCCACGGCGCTGCCCAGGCCGCACTCATGCTCAAAAAAAACCACGACCTGACCCCCGACCGCATTGACGCCGTAGCCGTGTTCACCTACGGCATCGCTCAGCTGGCCGTAGGCAAACCCCTGGCCGATCCCCCCACCTTTGTGTCGGCCCAGTTCTCCATCCCCTGGGTGGTGGCCGCCTGCCTGGCCGACGGCACGCTGGGGCCGGCCCAGCTCACGGAAAAACGCCTGGAGGACAAAGCCCTTGTCGCCTTTTCCCAGAAGATCCGGGTGGAAGCCGATGAAACCCTCAATGCCGCCTATCCGGACAAGACCGCATCCAGAGTGGAGATCCGGCTCAGGGACGGCACCCGTTTGATCTGTCAGGTGGATGTGCCCAAGGGAGATCCCAGGGATCCCATGACCCCGGAGGATATCATCCAAAAAATAAGGGCATTTTCCTAGACACCCCCCCCAGCGACATTGACAGCATCGCCGAACGGATCCTGGGACTGGAACAGGTTACGGATATTCGCCCCTTGGTATCGGCCATTTAACAATAAGGACATCTTATGGATTTTACACTCACCAAAGAACAGACCATGCTCATGGACAGCTTAGGGGACATGGCCCGCCGGGAAAACTTCAGGGCACTGGCCGATGAGATAGACAAAACAGGACAATTTCCCCACGACCTGATGAAAAAATACGCAAAGATGGACCTTTTGGGCATGACCCTTTCCGCGGATTACGGGGGTCAGGACATGGATGCCCTGACCGCCGTGCTGGCTATAGAAAAGCTGGCCCGGATCAGCCCCATGATCGCGGCCCCGGTCTTTGAATCCAACGTGGGCCCGGCCCGGGTGGTCAGCCTGTTCGGCACCGAAGAACAGAAAAAAAAGATTATTCCCGGTGTGTGTGCAGGAGAGCTGAGCGTATCCGTGTGCATGACCGAACCCGAGGCCGGATCGGATTTAACCCGCCTTTCCACCCGGGCCGTTGAAAAGGAGGACCACTTCCTGCTCAACGGCACCAAGATCTTTATCACCGGAGGGGAGGTGGCCAGCCATTACCTGGTCTATACCCGGTTCAACGACATCTCCGGCGCCAAAGGCATTGGCGGACTTCTGGTGGAAAAGGGCACCCCCGGGTTCACCTTCGGGCCCCAGGAGGTCTTTCTGGGGCTGCGGGGCATGCCGTCCTGCACGCTTTATTTTGACAATGTCAAAGTGCCCAAAGACAACCTGGTGGTCCCGGCCGGCCAATTCAACCAGCTCATGCTGGCCTTTGACATTGAGCGGTGCGGAAATGCCGCCATGTGCCTGGGCATTGCCGGCGGCGCCTTTGAAGAGGCCCGGCAGTACGCCCTGAAAAGAAACGCCTTTGACCGGCCTATCTGCGAGTTTCAAAGCACCCAGTTTGCCATCGCGGACATGGCCATGAAACTGGATGCGGCGCGGCTGCTGGTATACAGGGCCGCCACCGGCGCAGGCCAGGGCCTGCCCTCCATTTACGAGGCCTCTTTGGGCAAGTGCTACGCCAACGAGATGGTCAAGGAGGTCACGGACACGGCGCTGCAGCTCATGGGCGGATACGGATACAGCACGGACTATCCCATGGAGCGCATGCTCAGGGATGCCAGGGCCTGGCAGGTGGCCGGCGGCACCTTGCAGATGCTGCGCATCACCATGGCAAGCATTCTTTTCGGCCGCAGGTTTAACCAGCGGGCATAACCCCTTAAGAAAGGTTTCAGGCACCCGGCATAGGGTCCCTGTCCAAAGGAGGTCCCATGGAAGAATACGATCGGCTTTATATCGGCGGCCAGTGGGTCGCACCGGAAATCAACGCCCCCATTGATGTCATCAACCCCTGTACCCAACAGCCCGTGGCCCGGGTCGCCATGGGGGGGCTTGCAGACGTGGACCGGGCGGTGGCCCAGGCCCGCAAGGCCCTTCCCCAGTGGGCCGCCACCCCGGCTGCCCGGCGGGTAAAACTGCTCAATGACCTGGCGGACGCCATGGAGGCGCGCCAGGATGAAATCGGCGACACCATCTCCCGGGAGATGGGCATGCCTTCGGTATGGTCCAGGATGATCCAGGCGGGGCTTCCCGTGGCCGCATCCCGGAGCATGGCAGCCATTCTCAAAGGGTATGAATTCCAGGCGCCTTTGGGCACCACCATGGTCGTAAGGGAGCCCGTTGGCGTGTGCGGGTTTATCACCCCCTGGAATTATCCCCTGCACCAGATCATCGGCAAGGTGGCCCCCGCCTTGGCCGCGGGCTGCACCATGGTGCTCAAACCCAGCCAGCTGGCACCCCTGAATGCCTTTATCCTGGCCGACATCATGGACAAGCTTGACCTTCCCCCCGGGGTGTTCAACCTGGTAACCGGCACCGGCAGCCAGGTGGGCGAGGCCATATCCGCCCACCCGGGCATTGATATGGTCTCTTTGACCGGCTCCACCCGGTCCGGGGTCCTGGTGGCACAGGCCGCAGCCCGGACCATCAAGCGGGTGACCCTGGAACTGGGGGGAAAATCCCCCAATGTCCTGCTGGCGGATGCGGATTTTGATGCGGCGGTATCCAAGGGCATGTTCAACTGCTATCTGAACTCCGGCCAGACCTGCACGGCGCTCTCCCGGATGATCGTGCCGAAAGACCGCCAGGAAGAGGTCATTGACATGGCCATGGCCGCCATAGCCGTGATGGAGATGGGGGATGCCTTTGATGACCAGGTCTACCTGGGCCCCATGGTGGACGGGGACCAGCAGGCTTCCGTGCGCAACTATATCAAATCCGGCACGGCCCAGGGAGCCACCCTTGTCACCGGCGGGCCGGAACAGCCCGAAACGCTTCCCAAAGGCTATTTTGTCAAGCCCACCATCTTTGCCGACGTCACCCCGGAAATGACCATTGCCAAAGAAGAGATCTTCGGTCCTGTGCTGTGCATCATGCCCTACGACACCGAGGATCAGGCGGTGGCCATTGCCAATGACACGGTGTACGGGCTGTCCGGTTCCGTGTGGTCCGGCGATCTTGAAAAGGCCAGAACCGTGGCCGGCCGCCTTGCCTGCGGCCAGGTCTTTATCAACGGGGCCGATTTTGACGTCAATGCCCCGGCAGGCGGGTACAAACAGTCGGGCCTGGGCCGGGAAAGAAGCCGCTTCGGGCTGGAGGAATACCTGGAAGTCAAGGCAATGATCGGATACGGCCGGTAAGCACAATACAAATATCACCGTGTTGAAAAAGGAGGAAATCCATGAGCGAGTACTACAAGGATAAAACCCATCTGTTCGAGATTTACGACGCTTTTTTGGCCAATGTGCTCCAGGACGACAAGATCGGTCCCAAGATGAAAAAATCCGGAATCATCATCAAATTTATCTATACCGACCCGGACTGCGAAATCCTCATTGACCTGAAAAATCCCCCGGAAAAAGAGGGCTATTACGGCAGCTATCATTTAGGGCCCACGGATATCCGGGAGGATGTCTGGTCCGCCCAGTCTGCGGACCATTCCCACAGATTCTGGCACGGGTTTGAAAACCCCATTGCCGCCGTGGCCAAGGGCAAGGTCAGGCAGGGCGGCAAAATCACGGCCATGCTCAAGCTTTTGCCGGTGGTCCGCCCCACATTCAAGCGGTTTCCCGAAGTGCTCAGGCTTTTGGGCTACGAAGATCTTATCGTGACCAAAGGAGGCCGCGGATGACGCCGGATCTCTTCACCCAGTTGCTCAAGGAGTGGGCGGTGCTGCCCAATCGCGGCCAGAAAGGGACGTATCACCCATCTGGCCAGCCCTAAAACCTGCCCCGGGAAATGAAAACCGGGTATGAACCTGACATCTGCCGCCAGGAGACTTGCTGCCGTGAGACCACCCATACCTCGTCCATTGACAGCCTATGATTTCTTATTGATGCCAGAATCAAGACCAAATTCACGGCCATTCTGGTGGATTTCTCCATTGTAACGGCAATTGCAGGACTTCCGGTGAATGCCGTCCTCCAATATGCCGTCCCCATGACCGCCATGTTCATCCTCGGCCTTGGCATGGTCTGCCTGATCATCATGGGGTTGGGCATGTACGTGTTCAAGGACCATGCCTTTGAGCGCTGCATCGCCCTGTTCGGTCAGAGTACCGGCGTCATCATGACCGGAATCCTTTCGCTGCACATCTGCGACTCTGACATGCCCCCGTGCTCAAGGATTTTTCCATCAGTTACGCATTGTCCACCATGCTATGTTGCGCCCTGCGTTTACCCGTGATCAAACTTTTGCCCGACTCCGGCTCCATTTTCTGTCTCACGGCCGGTGCATGCACGGCCTGCTTTACCTGAGCAGTGATCTTTTCCGCCCAAAAAAGACGGGACAAAGACTCTGCTGATCCAAGGTAGGGGAAGCGGGAACGCCTCTAAGGGGACCTAAAGCGTTGGCATAAAATTTCGCCTTTGGGCCAGTAAATGCTTATATACCTCATCGCTTTAAGTTTCCTTGACAACACCTATCTTCATGGCTTATATGGTTCGGCTTTAAATTAGCATAATAATTCCCCATAGCGACTCCCATGCGATCTTATTTGCACATATAAAAGCGAGTACCACACCATCTATTAAGATTCAGGAAAGCACATTACCGTCCCTTGTTTTAAGCCAGAGGATCCTTGTTCATGAGCCTTTTTCACAACCCCGTATTTATTCTTTTTATGGTCATCGCCAGCGGTGAGCTGATCGGCCATATCAAACTGAAGTCTTTTTCCCTTGGGGCCTCAGCCGTTATATTCACAGGACTTGCCTTCGGGCATTTCGGGTTAACCCTGCCCAAAGAATTCCAGACCCTGGGCCTGGTACTCTTTATCTATTCCGTAGGTCTCCAGGCCGGTCCCGGTTTTCTGTCATCCTTTAAGCAGCAGGGACTTAGTCTTTCCCTCGGGGCCCTTGTGGTGGTGTCCGTCGGATTTGCCGCCACCCTGGCCTGCAGCTGGGTGCTGGACTTTGATGCCGGCATCGCCACCGGCCTTTTTGCAGGCGCTTTAACCTCCACCCCGGGGCTGGCCGTGGCCGTGGAGACCATTGGCGATCCCCTGACGCCTGCAGCCTACGGCCTGACCTACTGCTTTGGTGTCATCGGCGTGATCCTCTTTGTCAGCCTTTTGCCCAAACTCATGCGCATCAACCTAGAACAGGAGGAGGAGGCTCTTAAAAACGAGATCAACCAGACCCATCCGGGCATCATCTTTGAGCATATTGAAATCACCAATCCCAATATTTACGGAAAAAATGTAGATGAACTGGGACTGCCCCAGATCGCGCCGGTCATACTGACCCGCCTTTTGCGCCGGGGGGCAGACGAACCCCAGCTCATTTATGGAAATACCGCGCTGCAGGAGGGGGACAAGCTGCGGATTGTGGGTGAAAAAAAGGCCATTAACAAGGCGATCCTGCTGCTTGGCCAGCCCGTGCCAGAGGAGATCAGTTTTAACCGCGGCCTGACAAAAAAAAAGATTCTGGTTTCCAAACACACGGCCGTGGGCTACAGCATTGAAGCCCTGAACCTGAAAAAGACCTTTAATATTCAGATCTCCCGAATTAACAGAAACGGCTTTGAACTGACCCCGGACCAGAATACCCGCCTGCATGTGGGCGATATCCTCCATGTGGTCGGGGAGGCGGAATCCATCCAGAACGTGGCCCGCCTCCTTGGCAACGATATGCGCGAAACCTACCGCACCGATCTGGTCCCCATTATCTTAGGTCTGCTCATCGGCTGCCTTTTGGGCCAGATCCCCCTGACGCTTCCCTTTATCGGGGAATTCAGACTGGGCCTGTCCGGCGGGGTTCTTCTGGCAGGGCTTCTGCTCAGCAACCTGTATAAAACAGGGCCCCTGATCTGGGATATCCCTTCAACCAGCAACAGCTTTATCCGGGAGCTGGGCCTTTTGCTGTTTCTGGCCACCGTGGGCACCCGCACCGGCGCCATCATTCTTGAAACCCTGCAGCAGCAGGGGATCACCCTTTTCATCGCCGGAATCATCGTCACCCTGCTCCCGCTGCTGGTGGCGCTGCTGGTCTGCCGATACCTGCTCAAAATCCGATTCTTGCACATGCTCGGCGTCATGACCGGCGGCATGACCAGTACGCCGGGACTGGCCAGCATTTCAACCCTGGTGGAGACGCCGTTTTCCGCCTCAGCCTATGCCACGGTTTATCCTGTGGCCTTGATCGGGATGATCTTTTTTACCAAGCTGCTGGCCCTGTGCCTGTAATCTTCGGTACAGGTTTATGCCCCCGGACCATGTTTGCAGCGGAACCAAGCCCACCGGAACTAATCGATAAATTGAACCGCCTGATATAGATCCACCCTGTCCGTACGGGTTTTATTCACATCGGCAGTTTCATCCGCATACCCGAAAGACATGCCGAAAAGAACCCCCTGGCTGTCCGGATAGTTGAAGAACTTTCTGACCGGGTCGGGGAACTGCCCCAATGCGCCCTGCAGACAGGATGAAATGCCGTTCTCACTCATGAGAAGCGCCAGGGACTGGGCATAAATGCCTAGGTCCACCGCCCCCATCAGGCCCAGGTATTTTTCCATGACAAAAAATGCGGCATGGGGGGCATCAAAAAAGGACCAGTTCCGCAGCATGGCCATGCCCCGGGCAGCCTTGTCCTCCCGGTTGATGCCCATGGAATCATACAGGGCAAAGGCCGAGGCATACTGGCGCTCCTTGTGGATTCCCTCGTATTTGATACCCCAGTCAAAATCCGGGTTCGGCTTCATTTTGGCGATGACCTCCTGGGTCAGCATCTGTTTTAGTTCATCCTTTGCTTTTCCAGAAACAACATAGGTCTGCCAGGGCTGGACATTACAGTTTGAGGGAGCCTTTTGCGCCTTTGAAAAAATCTGTTTTAACATGTCGTCCGGAACGGGCTTATCTGTGAACGCCCTTACCGAGATCCTGTTTTTTAACGCATTTGCAACTGTCATTTTCATTCTCCTGTGCTGGATTGAATTCAATTTTCAATTGTATTGCTTTTTTATGCCATCCCCGCCTTTTTTTTACCAGGATTTGTGTTCCTAAAAGGATTAATCCCTTGACAATTAATGGCAATCCCATTATTTAACCGTCTTTGTTAAGAACTAATATAAGTGCTTAATATAGAGAATTAAATGAGTGTATATAAAATTGCAGGGGAACTGATTATCGGCTCACGGCTCAAACGGCTGAGTGAACGATTTCTCTCCGATGTGTCCAAGGTCTACAAATCAGAAAAGATTCCCTTTGAAACCAGCTATTTTCCCGTATTTTACCTTTTAGATCTGTACGGGACACTCAAGATTTCAGATGTGGCCCAGGAACTTGAGATCACCCGGTCCGGCGCCAGCCAGATGGTCAATGCCCTGGAGAAAAAGGGGCTTATCCGCTATGATACGGACAAAGAGGATAAAAGGATCCGGACCGTGTCCTTCACCCCCTGCGGGGCGGATCTTTTAGAAGAGATAAAGCCGGTCTGGACATCCATTAAGAACAGCTACAGAGCGATTCTAGAAGTGGGGGACAACAGCCGGTATTTTTTCCAGGCCCTTGAAGAAATTGAGGAAAACATCACCCGGGAAAATCTGTTTGCCCGGGTGTCACAGGATCTTGGCAAAAAACGCATGCTCAAGGATATCCGCTTCGTCCCCTACAACAAGAGTCTTGAGTCTGAGTACAAAGAGCTTGCCCTTTCCTGGCTGCTTGAAAACGATTTTCTCCAGACCCAGGATACAGATTATATCAACCAGGTTGAAAAAACCGTTGAATCCGGGCGGGGCGCGGTGGAAATCGCACAGACAAAGGAACGGGTGAGCGGCGCCTATTATGCCGCGTTAAAAGATGATGCCGCTGAAATAAAAATATTTGCCGTTCACGGGGGATCCTGTGATCTTCAGCAGGCCCTGTTAAAAAGGCTTTTCGCCACGCTTGAGCAAAAGGGAATCCGGTCGACAACAATCCGGATAAACAAACGGCTTGCCCCATTGATCAAATTGTTCAGGGCAGCAGGGTTCTCATTTAAACGCCTTGAACAAAACGGCTGTGGAGAAACCGGTGTTGTCCTGACCCGAAGTGATTTGATAAGAAGCAAACAGGACGGATAACAAAAACGCCCTGTCTTTAACCCAAACGTTCAACTATTTTTTAACCGAACACATAAAAAGAAAGGAACCAAAATGAAAACAAGAGCAACGGCTATCCTGATCGGATTTCTGGCACTTCTCCTGGCCACCCCCTGCTTTGCAGGCAAAAAAATTGTCAACGGCATTGATGCCAACTTCCCTCCCTTTGCCTTTATTGACAAAACCGGCACCCCCAGCGGCTTTGATGTGGAAGCCCTTAACTGGATTGCAAAGGAAATGGGATATGAAGTGGAACACAAGGCCTTTGACTGGGACGGGATTGTGACCAGCCTTATGACCAAGAAAATCGATATTGTGGCCTCCGGCATGAGCATTACCGAAGACCGCCTCAAAAAAGTCGCCTTTACCAACCCCTATTGGAAAATCGAGCAGGTCATGGTGGTCAAAAAGGATTCCGGCTTAAGTGTTGAAGACATCCTGACCGGCGGCAAGGAAATCGGCGTTCAGCAGGGAACCTCCGAAGCCAAATGGCTGAAAACCGAAGCCAAGAAAAACGGCTGGAACTTCACCCTCAGATACTACAACTCATCTCCCCTGGCGGTTGAAGACATCCTCAACGGCAGAATCGCCGCCGCCGCCATGGATGACGCCCCTGCCAAGGATGCCGCCGCCAAAAAGGACGTTAAGTCCATCGGCACATTCGGCATGGAATCCGAAGATTTCGGCTATGCCATCCGCAAGGACGATACACAGCTGCTCAACGACATCAATGAGGGGCTGGCAAAGCTCATGGCCTCCCCCTATTGGAAAGAGCTGATCAAAAAGTACGATATAAAATAGCTGAACTGCAAAGGGGGAGATGGGTGGTGTTTCATCTCCTCCTTTGTTACTTTAGGATACTATGGACAGTTTAAACATTATAAAGGACGCATTGCCCTATCTTCTTCAGGGCAGCATGATCACTGCCGTCATCGTTATCGGCGGCATGTTCATCGGCCTTATCTTAGGGCTTTCAATGGCGGTGGGACAGGTGTACGGGGGAAGGATCCTCAAGCGGACAATCGGCCTGTATATCTGGTTCTTCCAGGGCGTTCCCATCCTTGTGCTGCTGTTCCTGTTTTATTTCGGCCTGTTCAACTACATCGGCCTGAACATCAGTGCCGTTGCCGCCGTGATGATCGTATTGGGAATGACCACGGCAGCCTACCAGGCCAATATCTTCAAAGGGGCCATACGGTCCCTGCCCCAGGGGCAGTTTAAAGCGGCCAGCGCCATCGGCATGTCCGATTTCCAAACGATTACATCTATTATCCTGCCCCAGGTGCTGCGCCTGTCCATACCGGCCTGGTCCAACGAGTTTTCCATCGTCCTCAAGGACTCGGCCCTGGCCTTTGTCCTGGGGGCGCCGGAAATCATGGCCCGGGCAAAATTTGTGGCCTCAAGGACCTATCAGCATCTTCCCCTGTACATCATTGCAGGAATTTTATATTTCGCCCTGACCTGGGCCGGGGTCAAAGCGCTTGCCAAACTTGAAAAATCAGTCCGCATACCGGGCTATTCCAATGAAGGAATGTAATAATGACCGCCAAAAGCCCGATCCTGAGGGTGGAAAATATAACCAAATCATTTAACGGCAACACCATTCTCAAAGGCGTGGATGTCCATCTGAACAAGGGGGAAATCAAAATTCTCATCGGCCCTTCCGGCGGGGGGAAAAGCACCCTTTTGCAGTGCATGAACTGCCTGGTGCCACCGGATACGGCCAATGTCTGGTTGGAAGATACACCCATTGATATTTCCGATAAAAAAAGCCTTTACCGGTACCGGCAGCAGGTGGGGATGATCTTCCAGGACTTCAACCTCTTTGACCATCTGTCCGCCGAAAAAAATGTCATGATCGCCCTGTGCAAAATCAAAAAAATGGCAAAAGCCCAGGCCAGGGAGCGGGCCATGAGCGAACTTGCCCAGGTCGGGCTTGCGGACAAAGGGGACCTGTATCCGGCGGAACTGTCCGGGGGTCAGAAACAGCGGGTGGCCATTGCAAGGGCGCTTGCCATGGATCCCAAGGTCCTGCTGCTGGACGAACCCACCTCCGCCCTGGATCCTGAAGTCATGGGCGAGGTGATCGATGTGATCCGGAGCCTGGCCCAAAAGGGCATGACCATGATCATGGCCACCCACCAGGTCAGTCTGATCCGGACCCTGGCCGATGAGATTCTGTTCATGGAGGAAGGCCGGGTGGTGGAACAGGGCACCCCGGATGCGCTGCTGGTGCCGGGCACCCGGAGCCAGGCCTTTTTCGACCGGCTGGACACCCTGGCCGGAAAGGAGATGTAAGGTGTCCCCCTTTTACCAGGAACTGTTCCAGGCCCTGAACAAGGGGCTTGTAATGAGTGTCGCCCTGATCATTCCCGCAGCGGTAGGCGGCATGCTCATCGGGGTTCTGGCCGGCGCGCTTCGCACCTTTGGCAATATCTGGGTCCGCAAAATTTTTGACGCCTATGCCGCCCTGTTCAGGGGCACACCCCTGGTGGTCCAGCTGTTCGTCCTCTACTTCGGGCTGCCCAATATCGGTATTTACTTCACCCCGTACCTTGCCGCCGTCACAGGCTTTATCCTCTGCTCCGGGGCCTACCAGTCCGAATATGTCCGGGGGGCGCTTCTCTCCATCAAGAAAAACCAGTATTTCGGCGCCCAGGCCTTAGGATTCTCCACCCTGCAGACGGTTTTCTGGATTATTATCCCCCAGGCGGTGCGAAAGGCCCTGCCCGGATGCGGCAATGAAATCGTCTATCTGATCAAGTACTCTTCTCTGGCCTATATTGTCACCTGCATGGAACTCACCGGAGAAGGCAAAACCATTGCCACCGAATATTTCCGGTTTACCGAAGTCTTTGCCATCATCGGCCTGTACTACCTGGTTCTGGTCTCCATGGCTATCTTCCTGCTCAAAAGAATCGAAAAGGCCGTCCATATCCCCGGATTTGGTAAAGTTTAATCAAAAAAGAAAACAGCGTATCATCATGAAACCCTACCAAAAGATCACTCCGGAAATCCGGGAGATTATTATTGAAAAGCTGGGCCACGACTGCGTGATCAGCGATCCTGACCAGCTTGAGACCTACAACTGCGATGCATCTGAAATCCGCCACACCCCGGAACTTGTAGTCTGCCCGAAGACGGTAGCACAGATTCAGGACCTGATGATCCTGGCAGGAAAATACCGTTTTCCGGTCACCCCCAGAGGCGGGGGCAGCGGCCTTGCAGGCGCCTGCCTCCCGGCGTTGGGCGGGGTGGTCCTTTCCATGACGGGCTTAAACAACATCCGAAGTATCGATAAAAAAAATCTGATCCTGGAGGTGGAGGCCGGGGCCATCAGCAAGGACGTACGTGACCGGGCTGCCGCTGTGAACCTCTTCTATCCGCCGGATCCCGCCGGCATGGACAAGAGCACCATCGGCGGCAATGCCGCCACTGACGCAGGCGGTCCGGCCTGCGTCAAATACGGCACCACACGGGACTATATACTGGGGCTGGAAGCGGTCCTGCCCGACGGCAGCCTGATCCAGACGGGGGTAAAGACCCGCAAAGGCGTTGTCGGTTATGACATGACCAATCTTCTGGTCGGCTGCGAGGGCACCCTTGGCATTATCACGGCCTTAACCCTCAAGCTTCTGCCCGCCCCGCTGGCCGTGGCCGGCATGCTCGCCGTGTTTGAGGATATGGTGTCGGCCATGAACGCTGTTTCCGAAATCATGGGAAAAGGATATATCCCGTCCGCCATTGAATTCATGGATTATAAATGCCTCTCCCTTGTCGGCAACATGCTGCCGGTGACCCTTCCCGGGGACCGCCCCTCCATTCTGATCATCGAAATCGACGGTCCTGAGGATCAGATTCAAAATGACATCAGGGGCATCGCAGACATTGCAAAACAAGCCGGGGCCGCCCATATTCTTCCGGCCGGTTCCGAAACGGAACGCGAAAAAATATGGGCGGTCCGGCGTCAGGTCTCCTTGGAAATCCACGATTTCGCCCCGCTGTATGTTTCCGAAGATGTGGCCGTACCCCTGACCGCCATCGCCGACCTGGTGGATTCGCTTCCCTCATTTGAAGAAGAATACGGGCTGACCATTTTCGCCTTCGGCCATGCCGGAGACGGCAATATCCACCTGAACATCACGGCCCCGGACCGCGACCATATGGACCGGGTTGAAAAAGGCATAACCGCCCTTTTAGCCCGGGTCATTGAGATGGGCGGCACCATTTCAGGCGAGCACGGCATCGGCCTTGCCAAAAAGCAATTTCTGGCCATGGAGCTGTCCCCCAAAAGCATTACGCTGCAAAAAGGGATAAAAAATCTGTTTGATCCGGGGCAGATCCTGAACCCGGGAAAAATCTTTCCGGAATAAAAGGCACAGCAAAGATAACCGCCCCTTTGGCCTGATACCGTCAAAACAAATTTGTCCTTGCATTCCGGGTAGATAAAAGGATATTGTCCCAGTATCTATTTTATCAGGGAACTTCCGGTCTTCTCTTAGATTAAAGATTGGACACTGTCCGCTCTCTTGATTCTGGTTATGATATCATCCCATTTCATCGATCACTTTCTTATGAACCTGCCCGTTTAAGATTGGCCCTGATCATACGAGGCTATCCCTCAAAAATGATGCGATGCCGCATTAGCCATTAATTTTAGAAAGGAGATGACATGAAAAACGTGAAACGATTCACCACACCTCTTTTTTTGATTGTTTTGGCAGGGGGGCTGTTGCTCTCCCCATATGCATTCACCGGGGAACCTGCGAACCTTGGCGCCGCTGAAAGCGATTGCGTCCTGTGCGTTTGGAACGGGCACAAGTATTCTCCCGGCGCCATTGTATGCCGGGGCAACGGCTATATTACCTGCAGATCCAACGGAGCCTGGAGCGGAAAAGTCATTGGAAAATGCTACACCGGAAAACCCAAACCCAAAAAACAAGAGGAAGCCGGGGCAGGCTCAACCTGCTATTGTGTCTGGGACGATCATGAGTTTTCCGCCGGAGCCACCTTCTGCCTTGGCAACGGCTACCAGACCTGCCGCAACAACGGGCATTGGGGCGGTAAAATTATCGGAACCTGCCCGTGATGGGTAATAGCGATAGGACGTCCCAAGCCCGGACTAAGCAGCACAGACCCGGCATCGGCCGGGCAAGGGGCATTCCGCTTTTTCACCGAAGGTCGTCCTGACCTTCGGCAAAGCTGATCCGGGCACAGCCATGTCGTCCTGACGCTGCCCCCGGATAAGCCGCTGCAGCCCCTTACCCAACCGCTGCCTGGACATCCAGGCTTGCACAGCGCAGCCATGCATACACCCATTACAATTCAACACCGTTTCCGACAAATGATTGAAAATTCCATTGCATTCCAGCCGACTGCAAAAATACTGTCCAATAGATATGATTGGCGGGCTGTCTTCTCAAATCAACGCCCATACCGTATGTTGTGACCTGTCTGTTTCTCATCAAGGGGAGGAATTATACCATTATTGAACGCCTTGGCATTTCTCAAACGGCCATGGATTTTCTTTTGTCATATGTTTCTTTCGATCTTCTGTCTCTGGTGTCCGACATTGATGGTGACGCCATCAACCTGGGGGGGGGGGGGGGAGTATTGACAGGCAGGGAGGCAGGACATTTTCTTCTGATAAAGTGCGCGGTTAAAAGTAGTTTTTTGGTAGGTAGGCGCTTTCTGGAAAGGAAAATTATATAAATTGCCGAGTGTGCGATACGAACACTCGGCAATTTATAATTTACAAATAGAGGCAAGATGACCGCAGTTCCTGACTCTTTGGGTCGATTGATATATTATTTTTCGATAGCCTATCTACCAGTTCATTCAAAAGGAAGATCTTGTATCAGCACTTCAATTTTTTGCTCTGACCGGCTGCTATTTGTTATTGTCACGACTTTTTGCCAGGCTCCTTCCCACCACTGTAGATTAACTTCCCAATTTATTTCTGTTCTTCCAACACCTTCTTCGTTTGGATTACAGTGAATCAAATCTATAATAAAATACTTTTGTTGGCCAGTAGCATCTTTCACAGAAAATTCAAAAGATTTGTGAGGCTGAAGTGTTAATGGAAGTTTTCCATGCCCACGATCGTCTATAACATAAGTACCGCCATCTTGTATCTGATTTTCTGTCATTTTTCCCTCCTTATTTTTTGTTGGATACTCCGGTTAATTATAGTGGTTCTCAAAAGAAATTTCCGATTGGGTAGAGAACTACTCATGGAATTACGGTTTTCCATATAGTTCAGACGGAACGCATCTATGAGAACCGATATATGAACCGGGGTTAATTGCGTTGATTTGTGAATTTCATCCGTATAATTGTGTTATACAGGCAATTTCTTTCACATCAATATAAAGATACCCATATTTTGTAGTACCGGAGGAGTTATACCGATATCTCTGTTGTAGTGTAGGCGAAGTCCCCTCAGTGATGAAACTTTCGAAATCCGCTACTAATTTGTTAAGACTAACAATTGATAGCCTCTCATCTACTTCGTTATCTTCGCTTGGATCTTTTTTGTCATTCCATCCTCCTTTTATATTAATAATTTGACCACTTTTCAAAGCGATCTCCCAGGAAGCAATTTCATTAGTCATAATACCAATCTCCTCATATCTTTTTCTGCCATAATGTGATTGCATACAGTTTTTATAGTTGCCTTTATTTCTCTTGACGAATGCCAAGTTTTTAAAAATTATGATTTATAGCTTCCGTCACATACCCCTGGGATTTTTCTTTTCTCAAAGCGTAAATAGTCTTTTGCATTTTCTAAAAATGAATCTCCAGAGTCTTTAGTAATCCAAGGTTCAGCCTCATCTGACCACATATCTATTGGTGTACAACTTGTTTTTTTCCTTTATCCATCCTATTCCTCCATTGAATATCGGTTTGTTGAAATGAAATAAACTAAATATGACATCAACGACGAGTGAGAAGTAAAGTATAAATCTACCTCCAACAGTTCTAATATGTCATAATCCTATTTCTCAGGTGGATTTTTTAACTATCCGAATATTTATACTTATGGAAGCAGGATGAGTTTGAACGAAAGCGAGGTCAAGCGGTACTCGAAATAATGAATTAGGATATTTGGATAGTATTCTTACCCCAGCCTAAAATGCAAGAAAAATTTTTTTTTTGACGGATCGTTCCAGATTTAAGTGTAGATTGGCGCGCTGTTATCCCAACAAAATGTTGAGCTATTATACCTGTGCAGGATTAAAGGTAGGCCTAACAGCATATGCCACCAGGCCTGAACAGGCATCCGTCTACCGACTGAGCTATCCCTTAGCGTCAGAGTCCCCTCTCGTATGCCTCTGTTTCACTCAGATATCTCTATTTGCTTACACCTAAGTTGAGCGATTCCTAAAAGAATGAAGTCCAACGCCAGTGAGTAACGTGTTATAATGTTTGTAAAAACCTACCAAAGTCATCACAAACAATACAGCACCCAACAGGTGGAGGACTTCATGAAAAACCGTAGCAAAAATTACCATAAAAGGGAACGCAAAATACAACGTATTGAGGCAACTCAGGACCGACTGACCGGAAGAGCTGGGCTGACACTGTTTGTCGCTTATCTTCATCGTATTCGGATCTTTGAATACATTGAAAGGTGGTTCGGCAGTATCCGGAAAAGCAGTAAGGGCTTGGCTATCTGCGAAATGTATAAACAGATACTGTGTTTCTTTTTTGACGGTACAAGCCGCCACCTGACCTATTTTGATCAGATTCGGCAAGATGAAGGATACGCCGGGAGCATTGAGACAGATATGGAATCCATGGCCTCCTCTCACCAAATGAAACGATTTTTCAAAGCCTTTTCCTGGACGAGAGTCTTTTTGTTCCGGCGTTTGCTCCAAAAGCTTTTCCTCTGGCGTCTTCAGATAACGAGGCCCGATATTATTGAACTGGGTATTGATACCATGGTGATGGACAACGATGATGCTGTGTGTCGCCAAGGAGTTAAGCCGACATACAAAAAGAAGAAGGGCTTTCAACCATTGCAAATGAACTGGGGCCGATTCATAGTAGACGCTGTATTCCGAAGCGGAGATCGGCACTCCAACCACGGTGACACCGTGCAGAAGATGATCCTGCACATCGTGATCATGATTCGGCGCCATTATCGCTGGGACGTGCCGATCATTATCCGGATGGACAGTGGGTTCTTCGACCAAAAAATCTTCAAGCGCTGCGAGGCTCTTCAAATCGGTTATATCTGCGGAGGAAGAATCTACAAGGATATAAAGAATATGGCTGGGAACTGGGAACCCTCTTCCTGGAAGCGGTTTAAGTCGAAAAAGAAAGAGCAGGTGTGGGAGTATGTCGAGTTTGGATGCCGTCGGAAAAGTTGGGACAGGTTCCGACGAGCAATCTTTTGCCGGTTGACCCATGATGAAGAGCAACAGCTTTATCTTCCCGGATTTCGTCCTGATACTGTGATTTTTACCAATATCGGCCAAAATAAAGCGGTAGACAGAATGCTGGAGAGAGCCGGTGCCCAAGGGTATCTGACAAGTAATGGAATTGTGGCTTGTTATCATGATCGTGGCAGTGACGAACTGGCCAACCGGGCGCTGAAGGATTTTGGGCACGAACAGCTTCCTTTCAAGCGCTTCGCTGCAAACTCCGCCTGGTATTACACGATGCTGGTGGGTCATTTCCTGATGGAATCTTTTAAAGAGGACGTCAGTGCCCCGGTAATCTCCGTCTCTGCCTATGCGAATACGGTTCGCAGACGTATGATCGATATTGCCGGTAAAATTGTTTTCCATGGTAAAGAAACCATTTTAAAGGTGAGCCAAACCTGCTTGGACCGGCTCAAACTGCCAGAGCTACTAAGACGTTGCCGGATGGCACCAGCCATCACATAAGAAATACAAAAAATTGAAGGGCTGTGCGAATCGCTGGTGAATTGCGTCTATAAGTCCCATAAACTGGCCAAATCCGATACTGGTTATGCAATTTGTGGACAAGTTCAGCACGGAAAAGGTTCGACTTACCATCAGTGTTCTGATGCTGCACCTCGGGCTTGCCGTCAACCATAGGTTAGGGTCGAAATCGCTCAATTTAGGTTACAGTTAAAGATCAGTTCCTCACTGAACGTTTTTTCCTTTCGTATCACACAGCAGCTGTTTCCGGATGGTCATAGTAGTTCCGGGGCCAGAATACTTAATTCAAGATTGTATAATCCTAAATTCAGATAGGAATCTTAAACCCTACACTATGTCTATAAAGGCTCGGTTTTTTTGATGCCGTTCTAACCACAACATGTGGGGGGATCTCCATTCTGGACCAAAAAGAATGCTTCTACATTACTATGTTTATTTTTACGGTTGACCGGCCATCTCCCCAAAGCCTGGTCATGGGAAATCAAGTTAACTATGTAATAAGTTTCTTTACGATCAAAAGCAAAATTTAGATCAGGGGCGTCGAAGGTCAATTTATTTTCCATTTGAATTAGCACAGGTGTTGCTGCGCTATCTTGACTTTATCTATTTTTGTCCGATATTGTAACACAAATGAGTGCATAGGTAATTTCAACATAACTGTTTCTTCTCTGTATAAGAGGCTTGGCGTTAGGGGGTTTTAAGTGTTTGAAAAACAAATGATTGCTGGTTGGGGAGATATGGATTTCAACTCCCACATGAGGAATACTGCCTTTCTGGATAAATCCGCAGATGTTCGGATGATGTATTTCTCCGAACATGGGTACCCTATGACTGAGTTCATGCGCCTGAAGATTGGCCCGGTCATTATGAAAGATGAAATTGAATATTTCAAAGAGATCCTTTTGCTAGAAGAATTTCGTGTCACAATATCTTTAGCCGGCCTATCGGAAGATGGTAGCCGCTTTTTACTTAGACACGAGTTTTTGCGATCCGATAATAAGTTGGCTGCGAAAGTCACAAGTGCTGGTGGTTGGCTCGATTTAGCCCACAGAAAACTAGTTGCCCCTCCAGAACCCTTATTGGCAGCGTCACGCTCACTCGTACAATCCAAAGATTTCAAAATTCTATCTTCAAGTGTCAGGAAAAATGACGGATAGCACAATCTTCTGATTTACGGCTCAAGAAAATCTGGCAAAAATCTGGGGAAACGATACTAAATTCCAACAATAGCAGTCTGCGGACAAGCCGCAGAGCTTTGCCTTCCTGGCGGCTGCGCCGCCAGGAAGGCGTTAAATATTTTGAGAAATCGGAAACCTCATTAAGCACTTGCTTTCTTGACCGGATCCGGAAAATCAGAAATCTGCATAAACATTCCCACCGGCATCATCGCGAATCCTTACAACCAAAATCCTCAGCGATAAAACAGCGGCATTGCTCCATCAAGGGGGCCAGGCCGGGATTGGGGAAAGACGGGGACCAACGATTTAGTAGAATCCCCCTTGCCCGGCCCCGGCCGGGTATCTTCCCCATGACCTGGGCAGGCAGACAGAATCAGATTTTTACATCCGGCGTTTGGACGCCTTTATAGGGTTCAGGCTCTTGCCGCCCGTGGCCGTTCCGGTATCGGTTTTGATCAGATGTTTGTTGGCGTTGAACAGGGTCAGAGGGTCCAGCCCCAGGCTTTCAAGCTGTCGGTTGATCTCCTCCCGGGGGACACCGTAGCGGTTGACATCCGCCACCATGCCCCCGACCCGTTCCTGTGTGGTCAGGTAAAGGCCTTTGCTGTCAATGGCCAGAAGCTGGGCTTTGCCGTTGTTTTCCACCTCCTGAATAATCATGTCCTGGGTGGTGCCGTATCTATTTTCCATGGTTTAGTCTCCTTATATTTAAGGTACTTTTTATTTTATATTAAAAATAGTATGCCATGCATAACTTTTTATCACACAACGAGAACTCATTCAAGAGGCCTGTTCAAAAGAGCGCCCCTGCGGATAGAACCCACGGCAACACTTGCTTTTTTATCCGGGCAATGCTTAACTGCCCTTGAATACGATCTTGACGCGACAAGCGATAAAAAAGGGTTCATTGGACATGGCTGTCTTCAATAAAGCCGACGTTCCAGAACCTGTCCGACTAATCAACAAATCAAGGGAGTGTGCGTATGCGGTGTAAAGTGGTACTGACGATCCTGTTTCTCATGCTTTGGTTTCCGGTATCAAGTCTCTGGGCGGAGTCCTCTGAATTTATGCTCAAAGAAGGCGTTTATATCGGAGCCGCCGTGGTACACAACACCATTGGCCAGGATTTTGATGATTCCCGTTACTATTACGGCAATGGAAACGTGAATAATGTCCCTGAAATCGACAGCGCCTTCGGCGGCGGCCTTTTTATCGGGTACCGCCTGGAAAACTGGGCCATGGAAGTGTCCTGGCAGCGGGTGGTACATGAAACCCACACGGTGGTCACTGCCATGGGAGACCAGGATGCCGTATACAATGTGGTGGACCTGAATATCAAAGTGGATGTCCTTGCCCGTGACAGGTTCAGGCCCTTTGTCCTGTTCGGGGCCGGGGGGACCTGGCTGGATATTGACAACAACAGGATGTACACCGGCGGCGTACTGACCGATGAGACCTTTGAGGGATGGACCGTGAATGTCGGCGGGGGCGCGGCCTACTATTTCACCCCAAGATGGTTTTTAACCGGGACAGTCATGTACCGCTGGCAGCATTTCAAACAGGTGGACAATACCCAGCTTTCCGTTGATGCCATGGGAAGCGGCATGAATGTCTCCCTCGGGCTGGCCTATACGTTCTAACCGCTTTGACCGGCTGTCGGTCCCATCACTTGTGTATTCCCTGCCGCCCGGCAGGTCTTGCCTGCCGGGCCTGCCTGCAAGTCTGCGAAATTCTTGACACCGTTCTGGGATGGTGGTATTTAGCCTGTTTTAGTATTTTTAAATTATTTTAAGGTATCCTACATTTTGCAATCCCGTTAACGGCAGTTTAGGAGAGAGACACAGATGAAGACAAATAGATGGATGACCCTTGTCCTGGCTCTGGCACTGGCTTTAAGCTTCAACCTGACAGCCTTTGCTGCAGACAAACCCATTAAGTGGAAAATGGCCTCATCCTGGCCCAAAGGCACCATGATCCAGTGGGCGGCCGATGAATTCGCCAACTCTGTCAACACCATGAGCGGCGGCAGGCTGGTCATTAAAAGCTACTCCGCAGGGGTCCTCATGGGCGCTTTGGAGGTAACCGACGGCGTGCGCATGGGCACCATTGACGTGGCCCACTGCTCCCCGGCCTACCAGATGGGCAAGCTTCCCGCAGCGCCGTTGTTCGCCTACATCCCCTTTGGCATGGCTGCCGTTCCCTACCTGACCTGGATCTACGAAGACGAGGGAATGCAGTTATACAAAGAACTGTACGAACCCTATAAACTTGGATTTTCCGCCATCTGCGGCATCATCCCCACAGAAAACCTGGCCTGGTCCAACAAGCCCATCAAGACCATGGAGGATTTCAAAGGCCTGAAATTTCGGACCTCCGGTTACTGGGGCGAAATCCTCACCGAAGCCGGGGCATCCGTCATGATGCTGCCCGCAGGGGAAATCTACGAGGCCCTGCAGCGCAACGTTCTGGATGCAGGCGAGTTCAGCATCCCCTCCATGGACCGGGATCTGTCCTTCCATGAAACGGCCAAGTACCTTCTGGTACCCGGCATCCACCAGCCCAGCACCTTTCTGGACATTACCATCAACAAGCGCTCCTGGGCCAAGCTGCCCGACGATCTCAAAGAAATCGTAAAGACCGCTGCCCAGGCCACCACTATGAAGATGCTGATCCACTGCATTGACAAGGACATCGACGCCCTGGCCTTTTTCAAGGAAAAGGGTGTGGAAATCCAGTATCTGAGTCCTGAAATCCAGAAGGAATTGTCTAAGAAAGCCGAGGTTCTCATGGACAAAAAGGCGGCAGCCGATCCCTTCTTTGCCAAGGTGCTTGCCTCCCAGCGTAAGTTCCGCGCAGGATATAACAACTATAAAAAGCTGATGACGCCCGATTACGAGTAAGCCATCATCTGGTGAGGCAGATGTTTTTTAAATTTATAGATACTGTAAGCGAAATCACGGGCCGGATCATTTCCTGGCTCGTGATCGTTCTCACTGTGATACTAGGCTATGAAATCATTGCCCGGTACGTTTTCGGCGCCCCCACAAAATGGGTTTTCGATTTAAGCTACATGATCGGGGGCACCTTTTTTCTCATGGGAGAGGCCTATACCTTAAAGCACCGGCAGCATGTCCGCATCGACATCTTTTACGGCCGGTTTTCCCCCAGAACAAAGGCCGCAGTGGACGTTGTCTTTTTCCTGCTGCTGTTCTTTCCCCTGTGGGGAGGCATCCTCTACGCCCTGTTTCCCTACGTGGCCTTTTCCTGGCAGGTGGGGGAGCGCTCCATGCAGGGATACTGGCAGCCCATTCTCTACCCCTTTAAAACCGTCATGCCCATCGGCGTGGGACTTTTCCTGCTCCAGGGCGTTGCAGAGTTCTGCCGCAGCCTGATCATCCTGGTTAAAGGAGAGGCGGCCGGGGCTGGAAAGGCAGGTGCGGCATGATACTGCCAGATTCTCCAGAACTTTTGGTCCTATTGATGTTCGGTGGTCTTTTCACCGGCATCTTCCTGGGCTTTCCCACCGCCTTTGTTCTTGGCGGGGTGGCCATGATTTTTGGCTTCGGCACCATGGGGGGCGATATATACGGGCTGTTTATCACCCGGCTGTTCGGCCTGATGAAAAACTACACCCTCCTGGCGGTTCCCCTGTTTCTTTTCATGGGGGTATTCATGGAAAAATCCGGGGTGGCCGAGCGATTATTCAAGGCCATGCACCTGCTCTGGGGCGGGATGCGCGGCGGACTTGGCATCAGCACCATTGCCATCTCAGCCCTCTTTGCCGCAGCTACCGGCGTGGTGGGGGCCTCAGAGGTCACCATCGGCCTTATGGCGCTGCCGGCCATGCTTAAAAGCTCCTATGACAAATCCCTTGCCTGCGGCAGTGTTTGCGCCGGCGGCACCTTGGGGATTCTGATCCCCCCCAGCATTATGATCGTCATCTACGGTCCCATCGCCCAGATTTCCGTGGGCAAGCTGTTTTTAGGGGCCCTTGTACCGGGAATCCTGCTCAGCCTTCTGTATATGGTCTATATTGCCATCCGCTGTTATTTTCGGCCCCAGGACGGTCCGCCCATGCCGGAAGACGAGCGTAACGTGCCCTTGGGACAGAAGCTGTGGCTGCTGGTCACCTCAGTTCTGCCCCCGGCCATGCTGATCTTTTCAGTTTTAGGCTCTATCTTTTTCGGCATTGCCGCCGTAACCGAGGCTGCGGCCGTCGGCGTTGTGGCCAGCATCCTGCTGGCCGCCTGCTACGGACGGCTGACCTTTGGCACAGTAAAAGAGGCCTGCACCCAGACACTGACCATCACCAGCATGATCCTGATGATCGCCATCGGCGCGTCATTCTTTTCATCGGTGTTCGTGGCCCTGGGAGGCGATGATGTCATCTCCAGCCTGTTTTTGAACCTGCCCTTCGGCAAATGGGGCATCATGGCCACTATTATGCTGCTGCTGGTTCTGGTGGGCATGTTCATCGACTGGATGGGTATTTTGTTCATCATTGTTCCCCTGATCACCCCCATTGCTGCCGAGCTTGGATTTGACCCGGTCTGGTTTGCCGTCATGGTCATGGTCAACCTGCAGATTTCCTTCTTGACACCGCCCTTTGCATATTCCATCTTCTACCTTAAGGGCATAACCCCCCCTGAGGTTCAGACCACGGATATCTACAAAGGGGTGCTTCCCTTTGTTGGGATGCAGGTGGTGGCGCTGCTGCTCTGTGTTATCTTTCCCTTTCTGATCACCTGGCTGCCCAGTCACCTGATCAACTGATGCGTGATGAGTGGTGCGTGATGAAATTCTCATTACGCACCACTCAATACGCAACATTTTAAAACCATATCGGTGAACGCAAAATGACATCTAACAAGCATATTACCCTGTTCGTCCAGTGCATTGTGGACGGCATGTATCCCGAAGCCGGAGAGGCCATGGTCTCCGTGTTTGAACGGCTGGGATTTACCATGGATTACCCCCCGGACCAGACCTGCTGCGGCCAGCCCGCCTTTAACTCCGGTTACCGCAGCGAGGCCAGAACCGCAGCCAAACACTTTATCGAAGTTTTCGAGAATTCCGGCACCATTGTCTGTCCGTCCGGCTCCTGCGTGGCCATGGTCCGCCATCATTATCCGGAACTTTTCGAGAACGAGCCGTCCTGGCTGGCCCGGGCAAAGGCCGTCGGTAAAAAGACCTATGAATTCACCGAATACCTGGTGGATGTTTTAGGACTCAGTGACATCGGCGCCTCATTCAACGGTAAAATCACCTACCATGACTCCTGCCATCTTTTGCGGACCTTAGGGATTGCCGTCCAGCCCAGAAAGCTGATCAAAGGGGTTAAAGGGGTGGAATTTATCGAGATGAAAGGATCGGACACCTGCTGCGGATTCGGCGGGGCATTTTCCGCTAAATACCCGGATATCTCCACGGCCATGGTCAAAGAAAAAGCCCAGAACATCCTGGACTCCGGTGCCGATGCTGTGGTGGGCTGCGACATGGGATGTCTGATGAACATTCAGGGGTATCTCAACCGGAACAACCATTCGGTAAAGGTCATGCATATCGCAGAGCTTCTGGCCTCCCGGGAGGTGATTTCATGAGCGAGGTCAATACCGAACGCTACGTTCAGGCCGGCCGAGAGGCCATGAAGGATGAGATCCTCCAGTCCGCCCTTTCCAATGTCCAGGGGCGCCTTGGCCCCGGCACCCAGGCCGCCTACCGCAACCTGCCAGAAGGCCCGGACCTGCGCAAAAAAGCCCACGAAATCCGGGAAAAAACCATCAACAACCTGGACATTGTTCTTGAAACCCTCGCCGAGACCATCCAGAAAAGGGGCGGCAAGGTCTTCTTTGCCAAGACCAAAGAGGAAGCCGTGGAATACTGCCTCAAGGTAGCCCGGGCCAACCGGGTCAAGCGGGTGGTCAAGGGCAAGTCCATGGTCACCGAGGAGATCGGCCTCAACGAGAACTTCGAGGCCGCCGGCATTGAGGTCAATGAAACCGATCTGGGCGAGTACATCATCCAGCTTGCAGGGGAAAAGCCTTCTCACATCATCGCTCCGGCCATCCACAAGACCCGGCAGCAGGTAGGAAAACTCTTTGCCGAAAAGATCGGCATCCCGTACACCGAAGATCCCCCCACCCTGACCCATGCGGCCAGAAAGGCCCTGCGGGAAAAATTTCTCACCGCCGACATGGGGGTCACCGGCTGCAACCTGGCCTGTGCCGAGACCGGGCACATCTCCCTGGTCTCCAACGAGGGCAATATCCGCATGTCCACCACCCTGCCCAGGGTTCATGTCGCCGTTATGGGCATGGAGCGGGTGGTCCCCAATCTGGAAGACCATGAAATCCTGTTTCGTCTTCTCTCCCGGGGCGCGGCAGCCCAGAAGCTGGGGGGATGCGTCAGCTATATCGGCGGTCCCGGCGGCCCGGATTTCCCCGACGGCCCCGAAGAATTTCACCTGGTGATTCTGGATAACGGCCGCAGCCGGATCCTGGCGGACCCCGCATTCAGAGAAATCCTGTGCTGCATCCGCTGTTCAGCCTGCCTGAATGCCTGCCCGGTATATGGCAAAATAGGCGGCCACTCCTACGGTGCCACCTATTGCGGCCCCATCGGCGCAGTCCTCACCCCGCTGATGGTCGGCATGAACCGGGCCAAGGATCTGTGTCTGGGCGAATCCCTTTGCGGCGCCTGCCAACAGGCCTGCTCCGTAAACATTGATCTGCCCCGGATGTTAAGGGAACTTCGCTTCCGCCTGGCCGAAGGAGATCCGTCCTGGGATACCACACCTGTCAGCCGCGTCGAACGCATGGGCTATCAGGCCTTTGCCTTCCTGGCCGGGCATCCAGCGCTCTACCGCACCGCCCTGAAACTCGGGGCAGCGGCCCAGAAGTTCTTCCCGAAAAACCGCGGGATGGTTTCCAAGATGCCGGGCCTCGGCGCAGGATGGACCGTTTCCAGGGATATCCGTCCCGTATCGGGAAAACCTTTCAGGGAAAGATGGAAAAAAATGGATAAGGAATAAGCCCATGCAGACCAACCAGGAATCATTTATTCACAATTTAAGGACCCGTCTTGGCAAAGGCACCGATGATATCGAGGCCAGAAAGGCAGCCATTTTCACAAACCCCTCTGCCGATACGGACCTTTCCGCCGCCCAGGCGAAACATATAGACACGGTCAGAGCAAGGAGCCGCGAGGATCAGCTTGCACTTTTGGACCGGCTCATTGAAGAGGGCAAGCCCTTAAACCTCAACGTTGTTCCCGTAAAAAATACGGCAGAGGCCAGCGCCGCCATTGCCGAGCTTGTGGCCCAAACCGCCCCGGAGTGGGGAGATGCAAAAAGCCTTGTGCAATGGGAT
This sequence comes from uncultured Desulfobacter sp., assembly GCA_963677255.2. Classification (GTDB taxonomy): domain Bacteria; phylum Desulfobacterota; class Desulfobacteria; order Desulfobacterales; family Desulfobacteraceae; genus Desulfobacter. Next base: position 896,840 of record CAXXER010000001.1, read on the forward strand.
CATCCCCTGGTAAAGGCGCTGGATCTTGAGGCTACCCTCAAGGACCAGGATATTCCGGTGTCCACGGCGGCCTATGACGGCAGCGAATCCACGGATACACAAAAGGCCCAAAAACGGGCTGACATCCGTCAGAAGGTGATTGACGCCTATATCGGCGTGACCTCGGCAGATTACTGCCTGGCCGACACCGCCACCCTGGTCATGAAATCCCGGCCAGGGGAGGCACGATCGGTTTCCCTTCTGCCCTCCGTCCATGTGGCCGTCATCCGGCTGGAACAACTTCTATTCGACTTAAAAGAACTTTACGCCCTAATCAAATGGGATCCTGCAAGCAAAGGGGAGCTGCCCCATCATATGGTCTTTGTCTCAGGCCCCAGCAAAACGGCCGACATCGAACTTGTCATGGTCCACGGGGCCCACGGTCCAAGGGCCCTGACCCTTTATGTGATCACCGGCTGACCGGCCGGCAGGGCTTTTTTTTAAAATCCGCCCTTCCAGAATTCAGGGCCCGGGCATTTGCCCCGGGCCTTTTTTGTTGGCGGTTAAAATTTTTTTATATGTCCTTCACATTGGACTTGATTCTTAATGGTTTAACCATTAAAATTGACCCTTAGTACATTGACACCAACGCACCAACATATAAGGAAAAAACCATGCTACACAAACTGATCAGCAACATCCTGCCCCATATGCCCCAGCCTTTGATCTGGCAGTTTTCAAAAGGCTACATTGCCGGCGAAACCACCCAGAGCGCCATTGACGCCGCCATGGAGCTGAACCGGAACAACACCCTGGTCACCCTGGATATTCTGGGCGAATTCATTGAGACCATGGATCAGGCCAAGGCCAACCGGGACGAGTACATCAACCTGATCAAGACGGTTGAAGCCACCGACGTTCAGGGCAACTACTCCATCAAACCCACCATGTTCGGCCTTTTGCTGGACAAGGAGGCCTGCTACGAATACATGAAGGATATCGTTGCCACAGCCGCTTCATTCGGCAACTTCATCCGCATCGACATGGAAAACTCCCCCACCACAGATGACACCATTGAAATCTTCAGGCGGATCAAGGCCGAGTATCCGGACAATGTCGGCCTCGTTCTCCAGGCTTACCTGAAACGAACCAAATCCGACATCAAATCCATGCTGGATCTCATGGAAGGCGGCAAGGACTTGAATTTTCGTCTGTGCAAGGGCATCTATGTGGAACCGGCCGCCATTGCCTACAAAGCCTATGAGGAGATCAACGCCCACTATCTTGAGGACCTGGAGTTCATGTTCCAGAACGGCGTCTATCCCGGCATCGCCACCCATGACAAACCGGTGATTGAAGGGGCCAGAAAACTGATCCAAAAGTATAATGTCCCCAAGGATCGTTACGAGTTCCAGATGCTTTACGGCGTGACCCCCAAACAGCGCCAGAGCCTTGTGGATGAAGGCCACAAGGTCAGGGTTTACGTCCCCTTCGGCGAGCACTGGTTCGGCTATTCCACCCGCAGGCTCAAAGAGAACCCGGCCATGGTCAGCCACATTGTCAAGGCGCTGTTCTTCAAGGGTTAAGCCCCCAAATTATCAACGCATCAGGAAAATACACTGCAGCGTTGCTAAGCCTTGTCATAGGCCCTGTTTTAAGATAAGACAGGGCCTATGACACCCCAGACAAAACCCACAAAAATCATTCCCAAGGACAAGGCTGTCTTCTGGATGGACGCAAAAGGGGTCTGGCACAACGAACACGGCCCCTTTGAACATCCTAAAATCATTCAGTATTTCAACCGCTCAATCCAGCGGGACGATCAAGGATTTTTTCTCAGCCAGGAGATGGAGCATGCCATTGAAAAGGTCTACTTTCCCTTTGAGGAAACCGCCCTGTTCGTGGCCGATATCAGCGCAAAAAACTCCGCTCACCTGCTCCTGAATACCGGAGAAACACTGCTGCTGGATCCGTTAACACTCTTTATCCGGGACGACAGTCTTTATATCCGCATGCCGGATCATCTGATCAAATTCACGCCCCGGGCCCTGCTCAAGCTGTCCAAAGGGATCACTGAGGTCGACGGCAACCTCGTCCTCACCCTGGAGTCGGGCAGCTATCCCATCCCGGAAACCTGATCTTTTTTCAGACAGATCGTTCACAGGGATCTGTAATCCTGCCGGCCGGCAGTGCCGTTCTTTCTCTATTAAATTAAGAAAAATTTTACATAATAATTGTTTTAATCAATGGGGTGGTATAGATTAATATCGTTTCCCGGAGGTGGCCGGTCCTGGCTGGCCCCCGCCTCTTGATCTTTCAACACCAGTGCCTGCGCCGGCCCTCCTTGGAGGACAAGCAGGCAAAGAAAGAATAATCTCTTGCTCATACGGAATCCGAATCATGCCCCTCTTTGCTCCTGCTCACCCATTTTTTCTTTGTTTTCGCAAATTAGGATCTGCCCTGACGGTAACAACGGCCGCCATCCTGCTTTTCTGTCACCCGGCCCTGGCCACATCCATTGTCCAGGATTACCGCGGAACCTTCGGAGGCAATTCCGTATACGGCCTGAATCTGAGCGCATCCCATTCCAATTATTATAACTACATCATCACCAGTACCGGTGCTGACAGTTCCGAAACCAGCGCGGATAAATCCTTTTGCACCTTCGGCATCAATACCGGCGCGTCTGTCTTCAACTCCGGAGATTTTTCCATCACGGTGACCAGCGGTGCTTCAGTGACCGCATCCGTAGGCTTTGCCAACGTCAAAATCTACGGCATCCGGGCCACAGGGGCGGGGGACCTTGAGAACACCGGCGCCATAACAATTTTCGCCACCGGGGGGTCTGTTTCCACAACCGATTACGCGGATGCCTATCCCTTTGCGGTAGGGCTCCAGGCCACAGGGTCGGCAGATATTAGAAACAGCGGGGATATCACGATCACCGGAACGGCCGGTACAATAACCAGTACCGGTGCTGCCAACAGAAGCTTCGCCTATGCCGATGACTCTGGTATTTACGGGGATAGCACGGGGGATATCTTCAACACCGGCAACATCTTTGTCTCGGCGACCGGCGGTACGGTCAATTTGGCAGGGGCCGCCGCCTATGCAACGGCCCGGGGCATATACTCGTTAAAACCCGGATCCGTCACAAACATGGGAAATATCTCGGTCTTTGCCACAGGGGGCACCGCCGCCGGGATCACAGCCGATGCTTACGCCTACGGGATTCAATTATCTGCAGATACGGATCTGATCCAGACCGGTATGATCACAGCGTCTGCCGCCACCCGGGCCTACGAGGTTTATGTGGCATCCGGCACCACCACCCTAAAAAACCGCTACAATATGACCCTGGACGGAGACGGGAGCGCCGGCTCCATACTGGTGGACAACGGAGCCTCTCTGAACCTGAACGCCGCCACCCTGACCCTGAGTTCGGCAGGCGGATTCCAATGGGATCACCCTTACACCCTTTTTGACACGGCCGGTACAGGCACGGTTACCGGAAGTTTTACGGCAGCAAAGGCGGCCAATGCCAATGTGGTGGTCGCCTATAACACCCAGGGCACGGTTTCTGCGGCGGACGATACCGTTTCTCTGACCTATGACGGAAATAATGCCGTTTCAGCCTTTGCACCCAGCACCGGGCTCACCGCGAGCACCCTGTACCAGATCGATACCGTCCAGAACCAGCATATTGCCACCTCATTTTTAGCCCGGGAACTTACCCCCCCGTCTCCGGAGAAAGACGCTGTCCTCGTTGCCGATGCAGGGACTGTGGCAAGCGACGCCCCTTTGGGATATTTTAAACCGGACCGGGACTGGCAATTTGTTTTCATCCCCCACCACACGATTCTTCACGCCCAGGATGCTCCCACAGGATACAACGCCACCCTCGCTGGCGCCTCCATCGGCCTGGAACGGGAACGCGGATTTGGAAAATACGGGTTCCTTGTGGGATTGACCCGGACGAACGTTGACTATTCAGGGCTGAATATGCAGGGAAACTCAGAAACCCAGGATCTGTTCGCCGCAGGTCTCTTTGCCTCAGGCGCATATAACCGATGGGCCTTTCGCCTGCGCATGGCAGGTTTTCTCGCAGATTGCCATTATCAGGGGAGAACCGGGCTGGATCTTAAAATGCCTGAAACGGCTGACTACAAAACCTTTGGAACTGAAGCGAGCCTTATGGGAGGCTACCTTTTTAAAACGGCCAGAACCGTGATCATGCCTGAGGCGGGACTGCGCCACCTGTGGTCCCACCGCCAGGGATTTATCACGTCGACTGCGGATGCAGCCTGGAATTTAGCCTGTGACGGCGTGGATACCCAGGCCTTTTCGGCGGTTGCCGATATCAGATGGATGACCCGGCTGGATGCTGACGGCGTCATTCTGACCCCGTCGGCGGCTTTCGGCTTCCGGCAGCTGCTTTCAGATAATGAAATCTCATTTAGGGAAACCATGCCCGGCAATGATCCCTTCATGGTTTCGCATATCCAAAACGACCTGTCCACCGTCCTTTCCGCCTCCCTCAACATCGATCCAGGCGGCGGAATAATCACGGAACTCTCCTATGCGGGGGAGTTCGGGGAGGAGACGGACCGGCACAGTATCTGGGCCAAGGTCACCCTGCCCTTTTAAAACCTGGGAAATCCCGGCGGCAGCGCCTCATGGGAAAAGGCCTATGCCTTTTCCCTCTCCAGGATACCGGTCATACAGCCCATAGCCCCGTTGGCCTTTCTCAGTTCATTGACGGACACGGGGATGCACGTAATTCCAAGCTTTTCATAGGCTGCCATCGTGTTCGGGCTGCCGGCGGGCAGGATAATCTTTCTTGGGCCCAGGACCACAAAGTTAAAGGCCATATTTCCCATGGCTTCATCCAGGTCCGCCAGGGGGAGAACCTTTGTGCCGCGGCTTTCCAGAAGGGCCACCAGGCCATGGGGGGTTCTTCTGGGCCAGACAAAGGCAAGGTCACAGTCCACCCGCCGCATCATTCCCATAAAATGCATGCAGCCCCAGGGCAGGTCAAAGGCATGTACGGCAATGCCCATACTCCCCAGAACTTCGGTAATCTGATCAATGGCGGCCTGGTTGGTCCGAAGCCCTCTGCCAGCCACGGCGGTTTTCTCGTCCACCCACATGAGATCCGCGCCCTCGAATACGGCATGACCCGTGAGGATCCGGACAACGGGAATGCCTAAGGCTGAAAGGGTTCTTGCCACCCGGATCTCTTCACCCGCCCTTACCGTTGAAGCGGGCCGGGCCAGGATGGCACCTTCCGGGGTCATGGCAGAAAGATCGGCGCAGTAAAGCAGATTGGGGGTGGCATCGGCACCTGCATCCAGGTAATGAACGGTCACCCCGTGGCTGCGGTAGGTTTCCACCATGGCGTCATGCTCCGCGCAGGCCTTTTCAAGGTCCAGATTTTCTGCAAACTGCAGCGCATTGACCTGATCCGGCGCAATATCGGCCTCCTTTCCCGGCCGGTGAACCAGGATCTGCCTTAAGGGGCGCCATTCACTGTCAATGCCGCAGGCGGACCAGAGACGGCCCAGTTCCTCCCGGTGGGACCGGGTTCTGGGGGACCAGCCGTCACCGCCGTAAGCGGCTGTGCCGAATGAATCTGCCAGAGGTCTTGCTGTTTCTTTATTTTCAAGGGTCATTTTTCATCTTTTATGTTTATGCCGAACCGGCCTTTGTAATTTTTTTGAATTTACCCGATGGGGAATGTAAGGTCTCTTTGTTTTATAACAAACCCGGCAGCAGAGGAAAAGGAATCTTGTACCGCTATTGACATTCCGCTGTTAGGCCAGATATTGGATGGTTACCATGATGATTTTATACCGCCATACCATGCACAGCTTTCTCACCCTGAGGTATTTTATCCACCGCCTTACCAGGACCTGCGGATTCGGACCAGGGCCGGCTGTCCGCTTTGACCCCGACGCCAGGGATACTTCAGGGTCTTCCCTGAGGGCGGGGCTTTTCCGCCACCATGTCAAGCAATTCCACGAATCCTCGTGCTCCGTGGCCTCGGTAGCTTCGGCCATCAATGCTCTGCTGGAACGCCACCATCCGGCAAGGGCCGGCTTTGTCACCCAGAAAGATCTTCTTGAAACGGTAAGGGCGGCCCATTGGAAAGAGCGCATGGAGCCGGGCGGCCACCGGGGAAAACGGGGTCTGCCCCTGGACGTCCTCGGCCAGGTCACCCGGGCAAGCCTTGCAGCCTACGGCATCCCTGCCAGGGTCGAAGTCATCCATGCTACCGGCGGACGGCAGGCCCGGCAGGCACAAAAAAACCTGATCACCCACTTGCTTGACTTCCAGGTCCGGGACAAAAGCCTTATTATCGCCCATTTTGACCAGGGCAGCTTTCTGCCGGAACTCAACATTCCCCACATCTCTCCCGTGGGCGGGTTTAACCCGGCATCAGGAGAAGTCACTGTTCTGGATGTGGACTGGTCCCAGCCCCGACCTTACAAAATCCCCCTGAAACGCTTCTACAGTGGAATTTCCACTCTGTACGGAGGCTTTTTCTTTCCCTTTGGATATGGCCGGGGGGGCTATGTCAGAATTATCCTTCCTTAACAGGTCAAAAAGCTGCGCCTAACTTTATCATTCCTGCCTTGACTAAATGAGAATCATTCTTAGTTTATAGCTATGAACAACAGGGCAGCCCCGCCCTGTTAATTGACGATAAAGGGCCGTTGAATCAGCCCTTTCATATATTTTAAGGAGGATCTATGTCACACGTTATTCCATCCCTCGGGTATGACTATGATGCACTTGAACCTTACATTGACGCAAAAACGATGGAAATCCACCATACCAAGCACCATCAGACTTATGTGGACAAACTCAACGCCGCTCTGGAGGGCCACGGTGAACTGGCCTCTCTCGGGGTGAACGAGCTGATCTCAGACCTGTCAAAAGTCCCTGAGGATGTCCGTACCGCCGTAAGGAACCACGGCGGAGGCCATTCCAACCACAGCTTTTTCTGGCCCACCCTTAAAAAAGGGGTGGCCCTCGAAGGCAATGTCAAAGAAATTATTGACCGGGATTTTGGCAGCTTTGACAATTTCAAACAGGAATTTTCCACCAAGGCCGCCCTTCTGTTCGGCTCAGGCTGGACCTGGCTCACCTATGATCAGGGCAAATTGTCCGTGGTTGCCACCCCGAACCAGGACAGCCCCATAAGCCAGGGCCTGACCCCCATTCTGGGCATTGATGTATGGGAACATGCCTATTACCTCAAATACCAGAACCGGCGTCCGGATTATATTGCAGCATTTTTTGAGATTATCAACTGGGAGCAGGTCAACAAAAACCTGGCCCAGGCAGGCTGATCCGGCCATTCCCTCCCGCCGCCGGAAACCGCTAAGGTTTTCGGCGGCACCTGCCTCGTTCAGGGGGCAGTTTTTTCCATCCCCTTTCCTGCGGCCGGTAAATTTTTCTGGCTCCACCGCATCGAATAAATACCTATCCCCCTGTTATAAAAGCATAAAAATCCTATTCCCCACCCTGGCATAAAACTTGTTACATTAACTGATAAGGCATCAACTTTGAGCCATCAGCTTTCTATCAACGCTTTAAAGGAGGGGGATTTCATGACATCCATAACAGGCTCGCTCTATACCACACTCAATTCTTATACCGGTCTGTCCGGTCTGACTTCGGAATCAACTACAGATTCAGACTCCACAACAGAAGAAACAACGGTCAAAAGCTCAGGAGACACCGTCAGCCTCTCCTCCAAGGTCGCCACCGCCCAGGCCAGGGAGTATTACGGCCTGGCCGCCACAGGGAACCTCACTTTGTCCGATTTTCAGGCTGCAGCCGAAACCCAGGAGGGAACAGTCAATACCCTATTGGCCCAGGCCATGGAGAGCCTTGGCATTTCACCGGATCAGCAGGTCACCCTCAGCCTGGATAGTGACGGCGACATCACAATAAAAGAGGATTTTTCAGGCAAAGATGAGCTGGAAGAACAGCTCAACGAGGATGACACCTTTGTTCAGGCGTTTGCAGGCTTAAGTTCAAACAACGAGGTCCTGGACTATGTGGACTCCCTGACATCCAACTCCATCAGCCTTGTCGATTATATGGACTCAGATACCAGTCAGTCAGACCTGCTCTCCCTGGCCAGCCAATACGCGGCCACAAAATCGGCTAACTCGATTCAGGATCTCTGGCAGCTCAGCCACGCGCAAACGCCCTATAGCTATACCTACAACGCCGGCGAATAGCCACCTTTCAAATACCTTGCGATCATTTCCCGGCCGACCCTGGCCGGATTCAGCCGGGAAATAAACCGGTCGCGTTTTTCACCTGCCTAGTAATTCTGTGCTTTGAATCCAATCCATAAAAATAAATATTTTTATGAAAATCTTTATCTTATTTTAACGTTTTATAAATTGATCTCGCATAAAAGGGCTGCTATGGTGACACGAAGTTTATTTGTCTAAAATTCAAGTTCTTGCGTCCAACGGTGCTCAATCGAACCGCTCAACTTCTGTCTCAAGGAGTCTTTGCCATGCATGCGCTGATAAACCGGTCCCTGACCCTCAAATTATTACTTGCTCTTATCGTCGTTCTCGCCCTATCCTTTTCCAGCCTTTCCATTCTAATTCTCAGCAGGCAGGGCAAGTTGCTCTTAGGGATGAGCACCCGGGTCGAAAAGGCGCTTGTGGAAACCGGCGAACAGACCAATCGGTCCTTTGGCAGCCTTAAGGATGGAATTCAGGGACTTTTGGGAGAGATGAAGGCCCATACCGCCGGAACCATTTCCACTGCCACCCGGGAAAAACTCGATCAAGAACAGCAGCATATCCAGGAGGCCATGGAATCTTTGCTGCTTAAAAATGCAGAGGGTATTGCCGCGTTGCTTCAAAGCGCCGTTCCGGGCATTATCATGAAGGAAAACTACGTCGAACTGATCAATTACTCCAAGGCGGCGGCCGCCACCAACGAAATTGTCTATGCCCTGTTCTTTGATAAAAACGGTGCTGACCTGCCCGGCTTTTTCAACCCCTCGGACCCCAAACTCAAACAGTTCAGGAAATCGGGAGAAAAGGGAAGCACGGTGGAGCGGATCATCAAAGCCTCCAGGAAAGATGACAGCGTCATGGTGTTTGAGTATCCCATGAAATATTTCACAACGGTGGTGGGTAAAACCGTCATCTGCATGAACCGGGACTCGGTACTCACTCTGATCCAAGAGATGAACAAGCGGTTTGAAGGGCTGAACCGGGATAACCGTCAGCTGATCTCCCAGGCTCTGGAAGAGGGTTCCGGGCAGATGATGGACAATGTAACCCGGAATCTTAACACAGTGACGCAAAACAGCCAGCAGGGCATCCGCAAAACCGAGGGGATTCTCAAGACTGCGGCAAGTGACGTCAAATCCAGCATCACCCTGGTCATCGCGGTGATGGGGCTGGTCTGCTCCGTGGCAGCCATTGTGCTCATGGGTCTGCTTTTCCATTTTATCGTTGTGGTCCCCATTAAAAATGTATCCGAAGGGCTCAAGGACACCGCCCAGGGGGAAGGAGATCTCACCCGGCGCCTCAACCTGGACCGCACGGACGAGATCGGCGTCCTGGCCAATTGGTTTGATGCCTTTTTAGAACGGTTGAACCAGATCATCAGCGGTATCAACGGCAATGCGGAAACCGTGACGGAAAAGGCCAAACAGGTTCTGGACAACGCAGCCCGGGTCAGTGATGACATCACCCAATTGACGGGCCGGGCCTCAACCATAGCCGCAGCGACAGAGCAGATGAGCACCAATATGGAATCCGTGGCCGCCGTCAGCGGCCAGGCCTCATCCAATGTCAGGGAGGTGGCTGATGCCGCAGGGCAGATGCGGACCACCCTGGGCGAGGTGGCCGGCAATTGCGAACAGGCCCGGGAGATTGCCGGTACGGCCAACCAGGGGGTTAAAACCGCCACGGAAAAGGTGGCCCGTCTGGGAGCTGCCGCCAGAAAGGTAAGCTCCGTCACCGAGGTGATCACGGACATTGCAGAACAGACCAACCTGCTGGCCCTGAACGCCACCATTGAGGCGGCCCGGGCAGGCGAGGCCGGCCGGGGATTTGCCGTAGTGGCCACGGAAATCAAGGATCTCGCCGCACAGACCGGGGATGCCACCCAGGATATCCGGACCACCATTCAGGATATCCAGAATTCTACGGAAGACACGGTGACCCAGGTTGGCCATATCTCGGAGATCATCATCCAGGTCAATGACATCGTCTCCTCCATTGCCGCCGCCATTGAGGAGCAGTCCGCCACCGCAGCCCATGTGGCCGATAATATTGCCCAGGCCTCTGCCGGCATTGAGGAGATGAATATCAGTGTTTCCCAAAGCTCCCAGGTCTCCGTTGAAATCTCAAGGGATCTTGCCGAGGTCAACTCCATCCAGACCACCATGGCCCAAAGAAGCGGCCAGGTCAATGACCAGGCCGCCCAGCTGTCCGATCTGGCCTTCAAGCTCAGGGAAATGATCAGTGTCTTCAAGGTTGAATCCGACCCGGACCTGGGGTAAGCTTAGAAAAATATCCGCCATCGGCCCCCTATTCTGGGGCGGACCGGTCTTCGGGGCGGACAAAGGGGAGATTCAATGAAACTGATGATCTGCGGCAAGGGCGGTGCGGGAAAAAGCACGGTCACAGCGTTGCTGGCCATGGAAATGGAACGTAGGGGTTTTAACGTCCTGGTGGTGGATGCTGATGAGTCCAACCTCGGTCTGTACCGGATGCTGGGCCTTGAAGCGCCCCGGACCCTGATGGCGGACCTGGGGGGAAAGAAAGGCTTTCAAGACAAACTCAAAGCCGCTTCCGGCAGCGGCCTTATGGCCGGGCCCCCTGTGTTTTCAAAGGGACTTACCCCGGACAGCCTGCCCAAAGACTGCGTGGCAAAAAAAGGGAACATCCGGGTGGTCTCCACCGGAAAAATAGAGCATTTCGGCGAGGGTTGCGCCTGCCCCATGGGCAATCTCTTCCGCAGCTTTTTCTCCGCCCTTGATCTGTCAGAAAAAGATCTTTTGATCACCGATACCGCAGCAGGACTTGAGCACTTCGGCCGCCGGCTGGACAGCCAGTGCGACCATCTGATCTCCATTGTCGCTCCGTCCTACGAATCCATGACCATGGCCCCCCGCATGGCCCGCATCGCAGAAGAGGCTGGCCTGCCCTTTTCCCTCATTTTAAACAATATGACAAAACAGATGATACCGGCTGTGCAGGGCGAACTCAAAGGGCTTGATATCCTGGGGTCCCTGCCCCACCGTCCCGAACTTTTTTCTGCCGCTCTCAAAGGGGCGGCCCTGGAACCTTCCTTTCCCGAACTGTCGTTTCTCGGTCAGACCATCACAAAAATCGTTGCCCATACTTAATCTATATTCTTATTTTTAGTTTGCTATGGCTAACTTTTTGTGCTATTAGCTTGCCCTTAAAAAGGATAAGCTATGCTCAAAATAAAGACAAAATTCAGGCTCGTTATTGCCGCATACATGTTTCTTCCCCTTTCCGGGATCATGCTTTTTGCCTATGACACGCCCATGTATGACACGCCAGCGTTTCAAGGCGCCCTTGGGGTCGGGGTTGCAGCCGCCATTTTTCTGGCCTTTTGCACCCCCTATCTTCTCAGCTTAAAATGGGTATTCATGTCCCAGCTGGCCCGGATTTCATCAGCCATCTCCCGAATTAAAAAGGGGAATTACACCTACTTTTCACTGCCCAACGAGCCCAGCGAAACCGGGGATGAGAACGAAGTGGTGGCCCTGATGCGGGACATGAACTGGATGATCCGTCAGATCGAATACAGGGAGGCCGAACTGGAGGACCGGGTCCAGATGCGGACCTGTGAGCTGGAAATGGCCAATGCAGAACTCGTCCGTGCCAGGGACGCGGCCAATGCGTCGGCCCTCGCCAAAAGCCAGTTTCTGGCCACCATGAGCCACGAGATCCGAACCCCCATGAACGCCATCATCGGTATGAGCGATCTGGCCCTGAAAGCCAACCGGGATCCGGCACAGTCAGAACATCTTACCGTGATCAACACCGCATCCAAATCCCTTTTAAAAATCATCAACGATATCCTGGACTTTTCAAAGATGGAGGCGGGAAAACTGGTTCCTGAAGCAATCCCCATAAGGCTCCGGGACATTTTAAAGGGGGCGGCGGACCTTTTCAAGGGTCAGGTCCGGGAGTCTGCGGTCAAATTTTTCCTGGATATTTCATCCGATGTCCCGGAAACCGTCACAGGGGATCCCCTGCGCCTGCACCAGGTTCTGGTCAACCTTCTGTCCAATGCCTTCAAGTTCACAGAACAAGGGGAGGTCTGTCTTGCTGCCCGGCCGGAAGCGGATGCGGCAGACCACATCCGCTTCAGCGTCCGGGACACGGGAGTCGGCATGGATGAAGCCGCCCAAAAGGAGTTGTTCACGCCCTTTACCCAGGCGGACGGATCCACCACACGAAAATTCGGAGGCACCGGCCTGGGCCTTGCCATTTCCAGGAAAATCATCTGCCTTATGGGCTCGGATATCTGTCTGGAGAGTTGCCCGGACCAGGGCAGTTGCTTTACCTTTGTACTCAAAATGCCCCCCTGCGAACCGTCTTTGGAGATGGCCGCCCCCCTGACCTCAGACGTGTTGTCCCCATCCGGCGTTCTGCAGGACAAATCCGAAACGGCTTTGGACAGGGAAAGGGAAGAACTATCCGCGGAGGCAACGAACGAAATAATGACTGAAGCTCCCAAGGAAAAACGTCTTGATCCCCGTCTTCCTGAAATGATGGTCGAGCTGGCCTCCCTTCTGGGCCAGCACAGCCTATCAGCCAAGACGCTTTCAAAACAGATTGCACAGACCCTCACCGGCACCCCGTGGGAGAAGGACGCCTTTGTGCTCCGGACCCAGACCGACCGATTTGATTTCACCTCTGCGAAAAAAACCGTTGAGCAGCTTAACGCCGCTCTTGCCTCGCAACAATCCATTGCAGACAGCAAACCATGATGACTACCGATACCCGAAAAGAGCGCATCCTCATCGTGGACGACACCCCGGCCAATATTGATGTCCTGGGCGCCATCCTCATGCAGGAATACGATATCAGCGTGGCCGTAAACGGCCCCATGGCCCTGGACATTCTATCCTCTACCCCGCCGGACCTAATTCTCCTGGACATTATGATGCCGGGCATGGACGGATACGAGGTAGCCAGAAGAATTAAATCCGATGAAAGAACAGCCAAGATACCGGTGATCTTTGTCACGGCAAAAAGCGATGAGGAAGACGAAGCAACAGGTTTTGATGTCGGTGCGGTGGACTATATCAGAAAGCCTGTGAACTCCGCTGTCACCCTGGCCCGAATCAAATCCCAGCTCGAACTCAAGCGTTACCGGGATCGGCTGACCCGGATGGTGGCCCAAAAAACCTGCCAGGTGGCCTCCTCCAGACAGGCCCTGGCCCAGGAGAAAAAAAAGCTGGACCAGACCGCAAAAACCCTGGAATCCAGCCGGGAATCCGCCCGAAGAAACCAGGCCTATTTCAGGGAACTGTTCATGAACTCCCCCCACGGCATCATCCTGGTGGGACCGGACAACCGCATCATCAATGCCAACAAGAGCTTTGCCAACCTGGTCGGATACACTCCTTCGGACATCATCAACCGGGAAACCGGCAGTTTTTCCGTAAACCCGTCCTTTAAGGATGAGCACAAGACCCTTATCCTGGAAGCATTGAACCGGGGCAGCGTCTCCATGGAGACCCAGTGTTTTCACCGGTCGGGATTTCAAATCCATGTCTCGGCCATGGCGTTCCCCGTAAAAATAGATGACCGGGTCCAGGGGGTGTTTATCTTTTACGAAAACATCTCCCAGCGCAAACTCTTTGAAGAAAAGCTCAAGCACCAGGCCTTCCACGATGCCCTCACCGGCATTCCCAACCGCCTTTTGTTTTCCGAGCGCCTGGATTGCGCCATAGAAAAAAGCAAAACCGACAGCGATTTTAAATTTGCCGTCCTGCTCATTGACCTGGACCGGTTCAAAAGCATCAACGACAGCCTGGGACACCAGGCCGGGGATACCCTGCTGCAACTGGTTACAGGCAAAATCAGGCGGCATCTGAGATCCCAGGATACCATGGCCCGATTGGGCGGGGATGAGTTCGCCGTCCTCCTGGCTGACATCCGGGATAAGGCCGAGGTCGAAACCATTGCCGCCCGCATCAGAAAGGCTGCGGAATCCGTATTCACCATAGAAGACCACGATGTCCGCATCTCCGCCTCCATCGGCATCGTCTTTGGCGCGCCCCCCTATGAAAATGCCAACCAGATGATCCGGGACGCCGATCTTGCCATGTACCACGCCAAGGACTCGGGCCGGGCCCAGTTTAAATTCTTTTCAGCCCGGATGCATGAAGCCCTCATGACATCGGTCACCTATGAAGCGCAGTTGAGAAAGGCCATGGAGGAAGAAAACCTCATGCTGCATTACCAGCCCATCGTCCGGGTGGATACCGGCAGACTGGAAGGCTTTGAAGCCCTCATCCGCTGGCCCCATCCGGACAGGGGCATGATCCCCCCGGACCAGTTTATCCCCATTGCCGAAGAAACCGGCCTGATCCTGCCTTTAAGCGACTGGATCATCAATGCGGCGTGCCAAAAGCTTGCCCAGTGGCATAAAACTTATCATGCGGAACTGACCATGAACATCAACATCTCCGTCCGCCACTTTCTGGAGCCCGGATTTGTGGACGGCCTGGTGCAGGCCGTTAAGGCAGCAGGAATCTCCTCTTCGGACATCAAACTTGAGTTCACCGAATCCCTGCTCATGGAACATACGAGGTCTGCCGTGGAAAAAATGGAAACCCTAAGACATCAGGGGTTCTCCCTGGTCATCGACGATTTCGGCACCGGGTACTCCTGCCTGTCCTATCTGCAGCAGTTCCCCATTGATCAGATCAAGATCGACCGCTCCTTTGTCCGCGCCATGGATTCCAGTGAGGAGAGCCTGGAGATTGTCAAATCCATCCTTTCCCTGTGCCGCTGCCTTGGCCTGGCCTCTGTGGCCGAAGGGGTTGAAACGGCGGAACAGGCGGCCACCCTCGGCGACCTGGGATGCGAAAAAGCCCAGGGGTATTACTATGCCCGTCCCACAGCCCCGGATGAAATGGCTCCCATGATCTGGAGCGGCACCCTTCCTTTTTCCCGGTGACGGGGTCTATGGCCGCCGCTTGACAATTCACCCTGAGATTCCTTATTCTAAGGGCAGGTCCACTGTCGAAAACCGCCTCAAAAATAAGGGTAGAACATCATGATCTCCGGTATTGAAGAAAAAATCGGGCAGCTTATTGTGGTGGGATTCCACGGAACATCATCCAAAGATCCTTCCGTAAAAAAGCTGATGTCCCAGGCCGGCCAGGGGAAAATCGGGGGTACCATCCTCTTTCGCTATAATATTGAGACCCCGGAGCAGGTAAAAGCCCTGACCCATGCGATTCAGGATTCAGCAGACCCTGCTCCTCTGTTCACTTTTGTGGACCAGGAGGGCGGAAAGGTCCAGCGTCTGGGGGCGGACAAAGGGTTTAAGGACTTTTTATCGGCCAGACAGGTGGCCCTCACCCTGTCCCGGGAGGAGGCGGTCCGCCACTATCGGAATATGGGCCGGATGCTGAGGGAATTCGGGTTTAACTTTAACTTTGCCCCCTGTGTCGATCTTGACGGGGAATGCCCTGTGATCGGGGGGATTGAGCGCAGCTATTCAAAAGATCCTGAGACGGTGGCCCGTTTTGCCGGGGCCATGGTGGAAGGGCTGCATCAGGAAAAGGTGTTCAACTGCATCAAGCATTATCCCGGACATGGGCGGGCCAGGGGCGATACCCACGAAGGACTGGTGAATGTGACGGCCACGTGGTCTGAAGAGGAATTGCAATCCTTTGAGAAGCTGATCCAGGAAGGCCTTGTGGACAGCGTCATGACCGCCCACGTGATCCACAGCATTGAAGACCCTAACACCCCGGCCAGTTTTTCCGGCAAATGGCTTTCCCGCCTGAGAAAAGATATAGGATTCAAAGGGTTGATCATCCCCGACGACCTTCACATGGGCGCCATCCTCCATCGCTATACCCTGGAGGACATCGTGGTGGAAGGCCTGAATGCAGGCCTGGATCTTCTGCTGTTTTCCAACAATCCTTTGGCAGCAAAGGCCCAGGGGATCCGGCACGACGAAAATTCGGTGCTCACGGGCAGTTCCCGGGTTCCGGATGAAGACCTGCCGGACAAGATCATCGCTATTGTGAAGGAGGCCCTGACAGACGGCAGGCTCTCCATGGCCCGGATTGACGAAGCCTTTAACAGGGTTGTCGCCTTAAAGCAGCGGATCGGGGAGGCTTGATTTCCCTCCCGGTTCCGGTGTATGGTCCCGGGACCGATCCTAAGGAGGCGTCCATGAACGAAAAGGTTGTTGTCAGATTTGCGCCCAGCCCCACGGGCTATCTTCATATCGGCGGGGCCAGAACCGCCATTTTCAACTGGCTTTATGCAAAAAAAAACCAGGGTAAATTCATCCTTCGTATCGAGGATACGGATGCGCAGCGCTCCACCCAGGCCTCCATTCAGGGTATTGTGGACAGCCTGACCTGGCTGGGCCTTGACTGGGATGAAGGCCCCAACTTTCAAAGTGAGGCGATCGGCTATCATCTGAAAGCTGTGGACCGGTTGCTTTCCTGCGGTCATGCTTACAAGTGCTTTTGCAGCAGAGAAGATCTGGACGAAAAACGGGAGCAGGCCAGGGCCGAAAAAACAACCTATCGATACGACGGGGCCTGCCGGCACCTTACCCCCGAAGAGATCCGGGAGAAAGAGGCCGCAGGCATCCCATGGTCCGTCCGGCTTAAAATTCCTGAGGGAAACGGCGCCTTAGTCTTTGAGGATGCGGTGTACGGCCGGATCGAAAAGCAGTACCAAGATCTATCGGACTTTATCATCGTAAGATCGGACCGGACCCCGCTTTACGTCCTGTCCAATGCTGTCGACGATATCAGAGACGGGGTCACCCATGTGATCCGGGGCCAGGACGGGCTTGCCAACACGCCCAAACAGATTCTCATCTACAGGGCCTTGGAAGCGCCCCTGCCGGTGTTCGCCCACATGTCCCTGACCCTGGATCCGTCCAAGGCCAAAATTTCCAAACGACGCCACGGAGAAAAGGTGGCCATCCATTACTACCGGGAACAGGGTTTTCTGCCCTGGGGACTGGTCAATTTCTTAGTCCTGCTGGGCTGGGCGACCAGTGATTCCAGGGAAACCTTTACCAAAGAGGAGCTGATTCAGGCCTTTGACCTTGGCGGCATCAGCCGGGCCAACGCTGTGTTCAACATCCATCAGGAAAATCCAAGGTTCATCACCGATCCCAAGGCCCTGGCCATCAACGCCCACCACCTCAGGGCCATGGATATAGAAGGGCTCTGGGAGGAACTGCGGCCCCTGTTCAAGGCGGCAGATCTTTACGACCCGGCCTTTGACGGGGAGAAACGCGGCTGGCTGATGGACACCCTTGACCTCATCCGGGACAGATTCCATCTGATCACCGATTTTACAGGACCGGGAAGGGCCTTTTTCAATGACCAGTTTTCCATGGATCCAAAGGCTTTTGCCACCCACATCCTGGCCCACCCGGAACTTGAACCCATCTTACCGGCCATGGGCAAGGCGTTGTCAAAGCTTGCCTCCTTTGACGTCAAAACCGTTGAAGCCTGCCTTAAGGGACACTTAAAGGACTTGGATATCAAAGCCGCCGTCCTGGTAAACGGCATGCGGGTGGCACTCACCGGCCAGGCCAAGGGCCCGGATTTCATGGCCACCCTGGCCTGCCTGGGAAGGCAAACCGTTTCCAAAAGGCTGATGCAGGCCAAAACGCTTTTTCCCCTTTAAGAGACTTGCGCCCGTGACCCCGAACTTTTACAAGAATATCCGCCCTGAAGATCTGCCCATGCCGGACGGCCAGGTCATGCAGCTGATCCAGTATGTGCTCAAAGAAGACGCCGACATCGGCAAACTGACCCGGCTCATCGCTTTTAACCCGGCGATGACGGCCCAGGTTCTGGGACTGGTCAACTCCGCCTCCTTTGGATTCCGCCATCCTATCTCCACCCTTTCCGATGCCCTGGTGACCTTGGGGATGGTCCAGCTCAAAAGCCTGGTCCTCTGCTTTGCGGTAAAAGAGGCCCTGTCCAAAAAATCCATCCCCCACCTTGACATCGATCAGTTCTGGGGGGATGCCGTCCTCCGGGGGGTGGCGGCCCGGCAGCTGGGACTGATGGTTAACGGCCCCGTGGAAGAGGCCTTTTCAGCGGGTATGCTCCAGGACATCGGCCTTTTGGTCCTCTTTGCCATGGAGCCGGCTAAGGCGGACCGCTGGCCACTGCTCCGGGCCAATCTGCCGGACCGACGCCTGAAAATGGAGGAGGCGCTCTTTCGGACCACCCACGACAGCATGGGCCGGCTGCTCACGGAAAAATGGCATCTGCCCGCCTCCTACGCCCGGGCCATCGGCTCCCATCACGCCCTCACGGACAAAAACACAAGACCTGAAACCCGGGAGGAGAAGCTAACCGCCCTGGCCCACCTGGCAGACCTTTGCAACGCCGTTTTCACAAGCCAGGACAAGCCCCGGGCCCTGACTGTTCTGGAACAGCGGGGAAGACAATTTTTCGGTCTCTCCCCAGCCCCCCTCCATACCCTGCTGGACCGCCTGCCGGGACAGGTGGATGCCACGGCCGCAGCCATGAAACTGCCCCGCCCGCCCAGGGAGGACTTTTCCGTCATTTTGAACCTGGCCGGCCAGAAACTGGCCAAAGACAGCCTGGACTTCCAGGAGCTGACCTGGCAGCTCCAGCAGACCTTAAAAGAGCGGGATGAATATGCCGCCCGGCTGGATGCGGAGCTTGCAACTGCGAGGGAAATTCAGGCAGGCCTTCTGCCGGACCTCACCGGGATGCCGGATGTTGCAGGATTCAACCTGCCGGCCCGCCATCTTTCCGGAGACTTTTACGATCACATGACCCTTGACGACAACAGCCGGGTCTTCTGCCTGGGGGATGTTTCTGGAAAGGGAACGGCAGCGGCCCTGCTCATGACCAAAACCCTGGCCCTGTTCCGGTGGCTCTCCCGTTCCGGCCATCCCTTAGAAGAGGTGATGGCCCAGTTGAACCGCTCCCTTAAAGAAACCGCCGTGCGCGGCATGTTCGTCACCCTGGCCGCCGGGAGAATAAAGGACGGCAAGCTGTCCCTTGTCAACATGGGACACCCCCCGCCCCTTCTGACGGGCGGCAAGGGGCTCTCCCAGATTCCGGCCTCCGGCCCGCCTCTGGGTATCCTGGACCAGGTCGAGATTAAAACCGACACCCGCTCTCTCAAGGGTCGGCGCCTTTTTCTGTACTCTGACGGTTTTTTAGAGGGGCGGCTCAAAAAAGACCCCGGCAAGACCCTGGGCTCCCGGGAATTTATCCGGTGGCTGGTCCAGTCCGGCAAGATGGGGATTCAAGCCCAGGCCCAATGGATAATGGATCAATGCGAGGAGAAGCTTGACCGCCGTGGGGACGATCTGACCCTCATGATTCTCACCGAAGAATCATGAGTCCCGCACCAGGGCAAAGCAGGTCAGCCCCGCCATGATTAAAAGCAGCCCGGCAATCCCCATGGGGCCGGGAACGGGTCTGCCGAATCCTTTGAGGACAAAGAGGCTGGCCACGATGGTGAACTGCCAGGTGGCGGCGATCACCCAAGCCCGAGAAATAGTCGACGCTAAAGCAGATCAGCCCGTACCCCCCCCCCGAAACCGATGCTGCCGGCCATCGTCCAGAACCGCCAATGCTCCCGGAAAAGCCCTATGACCTGTTTGAGCTTTGAAGGACCGCCCCGAAAAAGGATCAGAAGACATAAAAAGATCACCATGAAGGCGTAGCGAAGGGATGCGGACCATATCCAGTGCCCGCCCCCAAGGCTCATCACCTCGTTGAGAATAAAGGTGGAGCTGGAAAAAGCGCCGGACAGCACGCCTAAGAAAACAAGCCCGATCATCCTTTTCAGCCTCCTGCAAAAAATAACGGCAACCCGAAGGTTCCCGTCTGGAATTGACCACAAAGCTATACAGGATATCGCAGGTGATCTCAACCCGGTCCTTTTTGTTGACCCTGCAATTAAACCCGGTTTTAGGTGGAAAAAAATTTTTCACCGGTCCGGAACGGACGGCCTTCAACCAGGAGTCGCGCCGCACAGCTTCAAAACAGCTTCAAAACAGCTTCAAGCTTCTTAAAATCTCACTAAATCCAATCGCCTAAGAGCCTTTTTAACAAAGGAAAGTTGACGGTTCAACCACTTCAAAAAGGGCCTTGGCTTTTTTCCCTTGACAGGAATCAGGGCTTGGATAGTATAGAATATTAACTTTAGCTGTTTTCTAGTCATATTATAGCTTACATTTTACCTTTAGGCAGGAGGTTCCAAGATGAAACGATCCACCACGCTTTTCCTGGCCCTGGCCCTTTGTCTGGGCCTGGTGTCCACGGCTGCGGCAAAAACCCAACTGCGGTATGCCAACTTCTTTCCCCCCACCCACATCCAGAGCAAGCTTGCCGAAGGCTGGTGCAAGGCCGTAGAAGAAAAAACCCACGGGGAAGTCGTCATCCAGTATTTTCCTGCCTCCACCCTGACCAAGGCGCCCCAGACCTATGACAGCGTGGTCCAGGGGATTGCCGATATCGGCATGACCGCCCTGGGATACTCCAGGGGACGATTTCCTTTAGGATCTGCCATTGACCTGCCCATGGGCTATACCTCAGGTGTCCAGGCCACGGCCGTTGCCAACGCCGTGCTGGAAAAATTCCATCCCAAAGAATTTTCCGACACCCAGATGATGTTCCTCCACGCCCACGGCCCCGGCCTCATCCATACCCGGGATAAAGCCATCCATACCCTTGAAGACCTAAAAGGCCTCAAGCTTCGGGGCACTGGCACCTCCGGCCTGGTCCAGGCCGCCCTGGGAGCCTCTCCCGTGGGCAAAAGCATGAGAGAGTGCTATCAGATGCTTCAAAAAGGTGTTGTAGACGGTTCCTCCCATCCCGTTGAGTCCAACAAGGGGTGGAAACTGGGCGAAGTCGTTCACTACATGGTCCAGAACTTCAGCACCGCCTATACCACGACCTTTGCCGTTTTCATGAACAAAAACGCATGGGCCAAACTGACCCCGGAACAGCAGGCCATCATCACAGACCTGAACAAGGAATACGCCCTCAAACATGCCCAGGCCTGGGATGCCTCGGATGAAGAGGGCATGGCCTTTTTCAAGGAAAAAGGCGGTACCGTCATTGCCCAGTCTGCCGAAGAATCTGCCAAATGGGCTAAGGCCGCAGCTCCGGTTATTGATCAATATATTGAAAAGGCCAATAAGAAAGGCCTGGACGGTCAGGCCATTGTTGACTTTATCAAAGCCAGCATGTAAGACCCCTTACCAGACCCTGTAAAACCGATATCCGGCAGCCGTTACCGCGGCTGCCGGATTATCTATGAAAGAAGGCTAAAATTTAAAGGATAGACCATGGTTTCAGCCCTCATAGACCGGCTCGGCACCCTGCTGCGCACGGCAGGCGCCTTAGCCCTCACCGCCATGATGCTTCTCACCGTGGCCGATGTCACGGGCCGGATTTTCAAGCACCCGATTTTTGGCTCCGTGGAAATCGTCGGTTTTCTGGCCGTTGTCGTCATGGCCGCAGCTCTGCCCGACACTTACAAAATGGACGGCCACGTGGGGGTGGAAGTGCTGGTCCGCCTTCTGCCGCCTAAGCTGAGACTCATCCTTGAAATCATGACCCGCAGCCTTTCGTTTATGCTGTTTTCCGTTGTGGCCTGGCAGATGTTCATCTATGCCGCAGATCTTCAAGGGGCCGGCGAGGTCTCCATGAACCTGGAATTCCCGATGCACATCATCGTCTATGTTCTGGCCGCCTGCCTTATTGTCTTTGCCCTGACCATCCTCAAAAGAATCGTTGATACTGTCAATCAATTAAGGAAATCCTTGTAAAAATGAGTCCCGTTCTGATCGGTATTATCGGCGTGGCCGTCATGCTCATCATGTTCATGACCCGGATGCCCGTGGCCTTTGTCATGGCCCTTGTGGGCTTTGGCGGCTTTTCCCTAATGATCTCCCCGGACGCCGGCCTGGTCCTTTTATCCAGAAGTGTCTATGAAACATTTTCCTCCTATGACCTGACCACCGTGCCGTTATTCATCCTCATGGGACAGCTGGGATTCAATTCCGGGATTTCCAAGCGCCTTTACGATGCCGGATACACCTTTTTCGGCAGTATCCGGGGCGGACTTGCCATGGCCACGGTCTCTGCCTGCACTGCTTTCGGCGCGGTCTGCGGATCCAGTCCCGCCACCGCCGCCACCATGGCCACCGTTGGCCTGCCCGAGATGAAGCGATTCGGCTATGACGATGAACTGGCCACAGGAAGTGTGGCTTCAGGCGGCGGCATCGGCATGATCATGCCCCCGTCCGTGGTCCTGATCATTTACGGCATCCTAACGGAGCAGTCCATCGGCCAGCTTTTTGTGGCAGGCATATTCCCCGCCCTGCTCGTGACCCTTCTTTTTATCGTGGCCATCTATATCCGGTGCCGGCTGAATCCGGACCTGGGCCCTGCCGGGGAGGCTTCATCCGGAAAAGAAAAACTTTCGGCCATCTTAGGGCTGGGAGAAACCCTGCTCATCTTCGCCCTGGTTGTCGGCGGCATTTTCTACGGGCTTTTCACCCCAACGGAAGCTGCGGCCATCGGGGCATTCGGCGTCCTGGTCATTGCGGTGATCAGGCGGCAGATCACCTGGGAAGGTTTTATAAAATCCCTTTTAGAGACCTTAAGAACCTCCTGCATGGTGCTCATGCTCATCACAGGGGCTGTGATCTTCGGCAAATTTTTAGCCGTCACCCGCATCCCCTTTGAAATCGCCTCCTGGGTCTCTGGCCTGAACATGGCCCCCATCCTGGTCATGGGCGTGATCATCCTCATCTATTTTCTAGGCGGCTGCTTCATGGACGCTCTGGCCTTTGTCACCCTGACGGTGCCCATCTTTTTTCCGGTGGTTCTGGAACTGGGATACGATCCCATCTGGTTCGGCATCATCATCGTCATGGTCACGGAAATGGGCGTGATCACCCCGCCTGTGGGGCTCAACGTTTACGTGGTATACGGCGTGGCAAAATCCGTACTCAAAGAGGAGATCCCCCTGGAAAAAATCTTCAAGGGCATCACCCCTTTTCTGATGGCCGTTGTCATCGGGATTTTCATCCTCATGCTCTGCCCGGCCATCATCCTGTTTCTGCCCCATCTGATGTACTAGGTGTTGATATACCGCAACTCCCCGCTAAATACCGCAGTTTTCCCTGGTAGAATTCGGCCCTGCCGGGTTATCCCGGCAGGGGACAGCCTTCTGTAATACACGGGTCACAGGCATGATGCCTCATGCAAGAGGTGGCAGGCATCTTGCATCTTTCTTCCGGCACATCAAAACTAAGTTTCAGAGCGCGACTCTGAGTATCAATTTTCAATGCAGATAAAAACAAGGCCTTTTAGAAATGATTCGACTTGTGATGGCTGTTCTTCTCCTTTTCCCCGGTGCGGTATTCTGCGCCAGTTTTGACTGCACAGCCCCCGATACGCCCATTAACAAACAAATCTGTTCGGATGAAACCCTCTCAAAGTTGGATGAGCAGATGGCCGAATACTATGCTCAATTACAAAAAAGCCTGAAGCCCGATGAAATAGAGAAATGGGTCAAGGGCCAAAAAAAATGGCTCGCCCATAGGAGTAAAACATGTCCCGCCCTTTCCCCTGCCTGCCTGATCGAGGGATACAAATCACGAATTCTTGAGATCCGAACAGCCAGTGAAAACCTTGTCCCCTACACGGGCGCGTCCCTTGCCGAACTCCAGGGGATCCGGGGGATCTGCAAATTCGACCAAACCTTTCCCAAGGATATGCGGATCTATTGCGGCGGGGCATACAGCGGAGACAAACTGAACCGGCAGATCGATCAAAGCGGGCATACCGCCACCCGGTTCGACGTCGTTGTCAATTCTCCCGATTACCCTGTGACACTGATCCTCGGCGCCTATGAGCCGTCGGTCTGGAACATTGTCTGGACCCGGGGCACCCGGATTTTAGCCGTTGTCGCCACAGGATATCACAGGCAGGTGGTGGCAGGATTGCCGGACAGCATCCCCATTCTGAGCAGCTCCAATGACAACCAGGGCCCCTGCGGCTATATTTACATCACTGAAAAAAACCTGAAAAAGGTGAACCCCTTTTCCCAAAAAATATTTGAACGGGATGTGACCATGGTCCATTTTGCAAGTCGCGGCAAGCTGGTCTTTGGAAGCCGCCTCACCCGGGAGGACCGTCTTTACACCTCAAAGGACACCCCGCCGGACAGTTTTTTTGACAAGGCCATGCCCCTTGCTGGCCATGCCGGACTCAACGATCTGGTTCAAAAAGGAGTCCTGAGACGGGCCAGTGCCGAAGATGCGCTCGAATGGGCAAAGCTGAAAACGGCTCAGACCCATGAACAACTGCCCCCCGTGGCCCAGGGACGGCCCCTTTCCGTGTATAAACCCGGCTTTCGTAACGGCTATGTGATCTTAAAAGAAATGACCATCCCGGCAGGGCTTTATGGCGGTAATGCCGTCACCTTTTTCCTTAAAAAAGGGGTGGCGTATCCGGAAGGAAATCTGGGGCATTGCCGATTATATGATTTCAATACCTTGGCGTGCACAGGTGTAGCCTGTGCCGCCAATTGACGGATAAAAGTCCTTTATAAGGACGTCAGCACTCCAGGCAAATTTGACTTTGCCCGGTTGAAATGGTAAATCCTGAAAGTTTTTAGGACGGTTGCAATACTTGGATACGGAAAGCAGATGCCGTCCTTGGCACCGTTCAGCCATTGCCAGAAACACCGCCATGAGAATTGCAAAAAAGCTATTTTTCTTCTTTCTCCTTTTTATCCTGATTTTTTACGGCACCGTATTTGACCTGCTGTTCAAGGTCAGGGACATGTCCTCGTTATCCGGACGCATCGTGGGCGTGAACAACCAAACCGCAGCCCTGTCCAGGACCATGGAAGATGCCCTGCTGGATATGGAGGTCAATGAAAAAAAACTGCGCCTGCTTAAAAAAGACCTGTACGTCGACGGCTTCAATAAAGCCCTGAATACCTACAAAGGGGCCTTATCCTCCATACGGGCCCTGGATAACGCCCCGGTATGGCAGACCATTGATGCCGCCTACAGCTCCTATACCCGGCCTATCCGGCCAAAGGCCGTATCGACCGCAGAACAGGGGTGGGCGGCCAGGGACATGATTCTGCAGTGGTCCGCTGACATTGACGCAGCCCGGAAGGCCAACCAGGCCCTCACCGACAAGGCCCTGATCCGAATTAATACCCTAAGCCGAAAAATTGTCCACAACGGCATGATCGGCTTTGGGATTTCCATTATGGTCGGGCTTTTCGGCATCCTTTTTATCAGCCGGTCCATGCTTGCCCCCCTGAACCGGCTCAAAGCGGGCCTTACCCAGGTTTCCAACGATAATTTCTCCCACCGGATTAAGGTTCAGTCAGGCGACGAGTTCGGTGAAGTGACCCGGGCGTTTAACGACATGAGCCGTCAGCTTCTGGCTGATGAAGAAATCCGCTCCGAATTCATCGCCACATTAAGCCATGAAATACGAACCCCCCTGGCCTCGGTGAGAGAATCGGTAAATATGGTTTCAGAGGGTATCCTGGGTCCTGTCACCCCACAGCAGCAAAAATTTCTCAGCATTGCCGGCAAAGAAACTGCCCGCATCGCCGCCCTCTTAACCCGGCTTTTAGATGCGGCAGGCCTTGAAACCCGGGCAGGCGAAACCAAGGCTACAGATCCAAACATGCTGGTGGAGGAAGCGGTCCATCGCCTTGCAAGTCAGGCTGCGACCGCCCGGGTCCTTTTGGAGGTCACCCCGTGGCCAAAGGCCCCCAGGGTGCAGGCCAACCCCGACGAGATCCTCCAGGTACTGATCAACCTTTTGGAAAACGCCATTAAATTCTCCGGGGAAGATGACCACATTAAGATCTTTTTAACCCGGAACGCCGCACATCTGACATTCAGCATCTCAGACTCGGGGCCGGGGATTCCTCCCGGCAAAGAGGGCCTTGTCTTTAAAAAATACTACCGGACCCCGGAAGTCCGGAACCACGCCGACGGCATGGGCCTGGGCCTGAACATTGCCAAGCGCATTGTACAGGCCCACGGCGGGGAGATTGCCGTCACCAACAACACCGGCCGGGGATGTACATTCTCTTTTTCCCTGCCCTGTATTCAATCCGCCTGACACCCAAAGGATGATGACATGACCGCCTTTAAAATAAAAAGATTCTCCCCCCTGGCCGCCGCAGTCCTTTTATGCGCAGTGGCCACCGGCTGCGGCACCGCAGGCCTCTACGGCAATAACAGCCGTCGCCTTGATACGGCCACAAGGGCCTTTGCCTCCGGCAACTTTCCCGAAGCAAAAGCGCAATTCGCAGCCCTTGCCGACCAGACAGAAAGCCCCGATGCATCGGCCGCCGGCCGGTACGGTCTGATCTGCCTTGCCATGGCAGCGGCTGAAGACATCCCCTCCTTTCAAAAAGCCTTGGAAATCCTTTCACGGTTTCCGGACGCCCGAAGGTTCCAGCAGCAAAACCCTGTCCTGCTGCTTGCCGGTGTACAAAACGGCGTCCGCCTTATGGAAAAAAGGCTGACGGAGCAGAACAGCACGATCCGGCGGCTCTCAGAGGAAAAAGACAAGGCCGGTATGCAAAACGGAATTCTGGAACAGACCCTAAAAGACCTGAAGTTTCAACTCAAGGAAATCGAGAGCATTGACAGGGATCTTCAGGAAAAGAGGAATCCCTCGTGACCCCTTCCCAAAACATTTTGATCGTGGACAACGATCCCAATATTCTTGAAGTGCTGGACGCAAGGCTTTCAGCGGCAGGATTTAACGTCATTAAAGCGGCTGATGCAGCCACAGCCGTCCGTATCCTTGAAAGGACGCCTGTGGCCCTGATGGTCTCCGACATTAAAATGCCCCGGAAAAGCGGTATGGAGCTGTTCGCAGAGATCAGAGAACGCCTGCCGGATCTGCCCGTAATCTTTTTGACGGCCTACGGCACCATTCCCGATGCCGTGGACGCCATCAAGCTGGGCGCAGTGGATTACATCTCCAAACCCTTTGACGGCAAAACCCTCATTGAAAAAATCAACCAGATCCTTAGCCTGGCAGGTCCCGTTCCCGCCTGCCCAAAGGATTTTGAAGGTGATTATTACTGGGGAAAAAGCCCGGCCATGAAGACCCTTTTTGCCATGGTCACCAAAGTGGCCCGGGCAGAGGTCAATGTGCTGCTTCTTGGGGAAAGCGGGGTGGGAAAGGAACGCATCGCCCGGTACATCCATGACCACAGCGGCAGGAAAGGCCGGCCCTGCATCGTTGTGGATTGCGGCTCAACCCCGGCCGGCATCCTGGAAAGCGAACTCTTCGGCCATGTCAAAGGGGCCTTTACCAATGCGGTCAAGGACAAGACCGGCTTGATCCAGGCGGCGGACGCAGGTACCCTGTTCCTGGATGAGATCGGGAACATCTCCCATGACATGCAGTGCAGGCTTTTAAGGTTTCTTGAAGACCGGAAAATCCGCCAGGTGGGGGCCATTGGCGAATCTTCCGTGGACTGCCGGGTCATCTCCGCCACCAATGCCGATCTTTTATCAGATATCCAGGCCGGCACTTTCCGCCAGGATCTCTACTACAGGCTCAAAGGCATTGCCCTGACCATCCCCTCGCTTCGGGAGCGCAAAGAAGACATCCCCGCCCTGGCGACTTTTTTTGCGGCCAAGGCTGCCGGGGCAGACGGCATCCGTATCTCGCCGGAAGCCATGGCAATACTCTGCGCCCATACCTGGCCCGGTAATATCCGGGAGCTGAAAAATGTGGTGGAAGCCGGAGCCATCCTCTGCCGGGATCGGACCATTACCCCAAACGACCTTCAAATCGACTCCAACATTCCTATGGAACAATCTTTAGAGCCGGAGAACGGTTTTTCCATAGAGGAAAGCGAGAAGAGCACCATTATCCGGGCATTAAAAGAAACCCGGGGGGTTCAGAAAAAAGCGGCCGATCTGTTGAATATCAGCAAACGGGCCATCCACTATAAAGTTAAAAAATACGACATCGACCCGGGACAGTATAAGTCTGGATAAATCGGCCCGCCCATAAAAAAAGGCGGCCCGCAAAAGGGCCGCCTTCGATCATCTGGAGTCCTTTGGGGCTACTTTAATTCTACGATCTGCTCCACTAGGATATCCATGCCCTGGTCAGAGGAGGTTCCCTCCCCGATGACAAGAACGGTTTTGCCGATATAGGGTGACAGATCCTTTTCCCCTTTAAGCGCATAGACTGTGTTCCCGTCGGACAGGAAGACCCCGTCTGTGGTTTTTTCAACAAGCCCTTTTACCCGGACCTGGGCTGTGGCCTGCTCCACGGCGGTTTCATCGCCTGCCGAGGGCTGTTGGGCATAGGCCATGGAAGATGCGGCCATCATGGTTGCGGAAATGAGTATGGTCAAATTCTGTTTAATCTTCATCTGTTGTCTCCTTAGGTATTAATTCTTTTTTGCCTTTACTGCTGTCAATGAAACGGATTTGACTCCAGTGCCCAGCCTTAAGAGCAAGGGGTGTGCCAAGAATACAACCTGTTGAATTTAAACAAATTATATTAAAACATCGCTTTTTCATCCCCCAGACCCGGTTACGGGAATTGCACCTGGGTTCCATTTTTTTCACCTTTTGTCCAAGATCTCCCTGACCGTGCAAAAATCGTAACCCGGGCGGTGGTTTTCGTAACTTTACCAGCACAAAAATTTAGAGAAAAGACCGATAAAATCATGAATCCGGGTACTTGTCTTTCTGGCACAGCCTTTGCTCTTTAGAATCTGACATTGACACTTAAGAATATTTGATCCGCCGGTTGTTTGGCTTTCCCATACGATAGGGAATCTGACGGGCAATACCGGCATACTTGAGGAAAGGGCCTTTATCTATGACCGCAAGTGATCCATCACAAAAAGACCTGCCAGGATACGCCAGAGCCGAGTTCAGGCTGGAATCCCCGGCCATTTTTTTTCAGTTTAAGCTTAGACAGGGCGCTGCCGCATCCCTGTTCGCCCTGGTGAGAAAAGATTCCAAGGCCCTGGAGCGGCTTAAAACCGGAACCACCGTGCCCATGACCTTTTATCATCAGGACAACACCATTCCGCCGGTGAATCTTGCCACACGAATCCGGTATATCAGGGATGCCGCCGGCACCTGCGGAACGAGAAACACCGTCATGGTCGGCCTTGAAATAACCGTATAGGGTACGGTTTTCATCGCCGCAGCAAAACCATCCATGGAGAAGGGGTATCTTCCATTCCCAAGCCCGCCGATTCACCTCCTTCGGTGCAACCCACCGTCACAACGTCAATCATCCCCCAATTAAGATACCCCCTGCTCCATCCCTTCTTTTATCAAAGATATCAATAGCTTTAACACGATCCCCCTGAACAGGCGGGGGATGCCTACATAGCCTCCTGCAGGGTCCGGCTGATGATTTCCTCCTGATGGTCTTTATCCAGATCCACAAAATAATCGCTGTATCCTGCCACCCGGACCAGAAGGTTGCGGTAGTCGTCCGGATGTTTCTGGGCGTCGCGCAGGGTGCTTGTGTCCACCACGTTGAACTGGATATGATGGCCTCCAAGGCGAAAATAGGTGCGGATCAGGCCGGTCATTTTTTTCAGATCCTTGTCCGACGAAAGCATGGACGGCAGGAACCGCTGGTTGAGCAGGGTGCCGCCGGATCTAACCTGGTCCATCTTGGCCAGGGACTTGATCACGGCTGTGGGGCCTTTTTTGTCCGCCCCGTGGGAGGGGGACGTGCCATCGGATTCCGGGGTATGGGCGAATCGACCGTTGGGGGTGGCTCCCAGCATTTTGCCGAAATAAACGTGGCAGGTGGTGGACAGCATGTTCAGGCGGTACACCGTTCCCTTGGTGTTGGGTTTGCCGTCGATGCCGGACAAAAGACTTTCGTAGACCTGTTTCATGATGTCATCGGCCCTGTCGTCGTCATTGCCGAAAAATGGCGTACGGTTCCAAAGGGTCAGCCGCAAGGGTTCCGCATCTTTGAAATTATTGGCCAGGGCTGAAAGAAGCGCTTTCATGGACACCGTTTTTTTGTCAAACACATGGGTTTTGATGGCGGACAGGCTGTCTGTGACCGTGCCGATGCCGCAGCACTGGATATAGTTCGTATTGTACTTGGGGCCTGCGTTATAGTAGTCCCGGCCTTTTTCAATGCATCCGTCAATCACCGTGGACAATACCGGGGCCGTACAATGTGTGGCGTACATGCGCTCGATGTAATTGTTCACCCGGATTTTTAAATCCACAATATAGGTAAGCTGGACTTCAAAGGCCGCGTAAAGGTCCTCATAGGAGGTAAAGCTTTCGGGATCACCTGTTTCAATGCCCACCCTCTCACCGGAAAGAGGGTCCACCCCGTTGTTCAGAGTGATTTCCAGAACCTTGGGGACGTTCAGATAGCCTGTGAGTACATAGGCTTCCTTGCCAAAGGCCCCGGTTTCAATGCAGCCACTGGTGCCGCCTTCCCTTGCGTCTTTCACGGATTTTCCCATGCCGATCTGTTCCATGATCACGGTATCGGTGTTGAATACGGAAGGGTATCCGTAGCCCTTTTTAATGACCCGGGCGGCTGCCGAAAGAAACCGTTCCGGGGTCTGGCTGCTGATGTGCACCGAGGGCTGGGGCTGGAGCAGGGCCAGTTCATCGGCCACCTCCAGTGCCAGGAAGGAAACCTCACTTGTGCCGTCCGTGCCGTCGGTTTTAAGCCCGCCCAGGTTGATTTGGGTAAAATCGTTGTACGTGCCGCTTTCCTTGGCTGTGACCCCCACCTTGGGCGGGGCCGTATGGTTGTTGATCTTGATCCACAGACAGGCTAAAAGCTCTTTGGCCGCATCCCGGTCAAGGGTGCCGGCTTCAATTTCTCTTTCGTAAAAAGGGGCCAGGTGCTGGTCCAGGTGCCCCGGGGTCATGGCATCCCAGCCGTTAAGCTCGGTGATGGTCCCCAGATGGACAAACCAGTACATCTGGATGGCTTCGTGAAAGGAGGAAGGCGCATGTTCCGGGACTTTGCGGCAAACCGTTGCAATCTTAAGCAGTTCTTCGCGCCGCACTTCATCGGTTTCTTTGGCGGCCATTTCTTCGGCCAAATCCGCATGGCGGCTGGCAAAGACGATCATGGCGTCACAGGCCACCTTCATGGCGGACAGGGTCTCAAACCGCTCCGAAGCCTCGGGGTCGGCCATGTAATCCAGGGCATCAATGCGCTCCTGGATCTGCCGTTTAAAATCGGCCATGCCGGTGCGGTAAATCCGGCCGTCCAGGGCGGTGTGGCCCGGAGCCCGCTGCTCCATGAATTCGGTAAACAGCCCGGCCTTATAGGCCTTTTCCCAGGCTTCGGGCACCTGGCTGAAGATACGGTCTCTGACGGACCGGCCCTGCCAGTAGGGAATGACCTCTTTTTCGTAGGATTCGATGTCCTGGGACGCCACCTTATACCGGGTCATGGCCCTTGTATTCAGGGTGTCCAGGTCATCGGCCGAGTGGCAGGTCAGCTCCGGAAAGGTGGGAACCACCTTGGGAGCCGGCCCACGCTCCCCGACGATCAGCTCCTGATCCCCGATATAAATGGTTTTTTCCCGGCACAGGGTGTCAAAAAATTTGGCCCGCAGCATGGGCAGAGAATATTTGCCTAAATTTTCCTTGTAGAACCGTGTTTCGATCAGGGCCCGTTCAATGGAAATGGCGGGCTCGGCAGTAAAACTTAAATTGCGTAAGTATTGTACTCTTGGATTCATCTTGGGCTTAACCTCCAATGGTGGTGCAAAGGCCATGGTTCTCTACCAGGGCCTGGCAACGCTTAAGCTGTTCATCTGTGGGGCGGCGCAGGGTTACTTTTTCCTGGGATGCCATGCCCAGTTTTTCATACTTTGTCCGTGCCATGTCATGGTAAGGCAGAAGATCCACCCGGCTTCCCGCCCGGACCCCGGCAATAAACCGGGCTGTATTGTCTATATTTTCAGGATCGGCATTGACCCCGTCGATTAAAGGAATGCGAAACCGGATATCCGTTGCGGTTGACGCCAGGAACCGGATATTGTCCAGGATCAGGCCGTTGGGTTTTCCCGTGACGTTTTCATGGATACGGCTGTCCATATGCTTGATGTCGATCAGAAACAGATCGGTGAGTTTGACAATGCTTTCCAGCAGCCGGGTCTGGGTGTAAAGACAGGTATCCACTGCACAGTGGAGGTCCATGGCCTTGCAGGCCTCAAGCAGGTTTAACAAAAATTCGGGCTGGAACAGAGGATCGCCTCCGGAAAAGGTCACCCCTCCCCCGGACTGGTCATAAAAGGGGATATCTTTTTTGATCTCCGCCATCACATCTGCCACATCAACGCTACGCCCCACAGCCTCGTGGGCCAGGGCCGGACAGGTATCCACACAGAGGCCGCAGCCTGTACACAACTTCTTATCTCTGAAGATGCCGTTTTTTTCGGCGCCCAGGGCATGGGCGGGGCATTGTTCGATACACTGGCCGCAGCCAAGGCATACGGAAGATTTCCAGACCTGCTGGGTGCCGGGGGTCAGGCCTTCGGGGTTATGGCACCAGGCACAGCGCAGGGGACACCCCTTAAAAAATACCGTCGTTCTGATATTGGGCCCATCGTGGATGGCGTACTTTTTAATGTCAAAAATATATCCTTGGGCGGTCATGGCCTTTTAGACTCCATCAGTTCCGAGAATTTGATCACATGCTTTATGGCCGCATCTTCCGCTTCCCGGGCGTTCCCCCCGGTAATGGCCCGGGCAATGGTGCGCAGGTCATCGACATCCTGCTCAAGCAGATCCTTTGAAAAGGGCAGATACGCTTTAAAGTAGACGTGGATATTTTCATGGATGCAGGACTGATTGGCCAAAAGCAGGGGGTTGTCCGCCATGTAGGCGACATGCTGATGAAAAAGGGCGTCCAGCCGGTGGAATTCATCCCAGTTATCAGGTCCCGTTGCGGAATGGGCCTCAATGTCGGCAAGGATACGGTTCAGCTTTTGGATCTGTTTTTCATTGGATATTGTTGCGGCTTTCCGGGCGGCATAGCCTTCAAGAAAGGCGCGGAATTCGGCCAAGTCCTCCAGGGAGCACTGCTGAAAACGGATCATTGTGGAAATGCTGTCCTGCATGGCCTTTGTATTGGCCGGCTGGACCTCGGCCCCGCCCTTGACGCCCGGGCGAATGGTCACAAG
The DNA here is from genome assembly GCA_963677255.2 of uncultured Desulfobacter sp. Lineage (GTDB taxonomy): Bacteria > Desulfobacterota > Desulfobacteria > Desulfobacterales > Desulfobacteraceae > Desulfobacter. The sequence goes on from CAXXER010000001.1 coordinate 930,313, forward strand.
CCCCTTGTTTTCAAGGACCCGCAGGGCCTCTCTTATAGTGCCCCGGCTGGTGTTGAAGGTTTCCTTGAGCTTCATCTCCGCAGGCAGGCGTTCGCCGGCCTGGATATCCCCGTCAAATATGGCCTGTTCAATTTGCTCCACGACATGCTCGTAGGACTTTTTAGGCGTCATCCGGGTAAAGTTCAACCCCATAGCTGCTCCAAAATATCTGTATCTATTTAATTTATGTCGAATCGTTTAACTGTCCGACAATTTAAATATCTCTCTTTTTTTTGTCAAGCAGATTTGTGAGGCGCAGGTTTGGGAAGGCTTTTTCTTCAGGTAAGGCCGATTGCGGGGTGGCAGGTAGTGCCGGCGGAAATGGCCGGCACTACCTGTTTATCTATATAGTGTTCAGCTCTGGGCCAGAGCAGTTTTTATAACATCTTGAAACGAAGTGGTGGGTCGGCCGATCAGCCGGCTTAGGGTCCCGCTGTCATCAAACAGCCCGCCCCGGGAAACGCCCGTATCCGATTCCGATAAAAGCTGGGCAACCGCCTCGGGCAGGCCGGCCGCTGCCAGGGCAGCCTTAAATTCCACCTCAGGTAGGTTCTCGTACCGGATATCCTTGCCCGATTGTGAGCCGATCTGTGCGGCAAACGCCTCCAGGGTATAGGCTTGATCCCCGGCCAGTTCATAGACGGTCCCGGAAGGATTTTCGGCCAGGAGCACGGCTGCCGCAGCCGCAGCGTAATCGGCCCTGGCTGCCGAAGAGATTTTGCCGTCTCCTGCGGCCCCCAGCATCACCCCGTGTTCCAGGGCGGAAGGAATGCTTGCCGCATAATTTTCCGTATACCAGCCATTGCGCAGCAATACGTGGGGAATGCCGGATTCGGCGATCGCCCTTTCGGTTTCCCTGTGCTCAACGGCAAGGGACATGGGCGAGGTATCGGCATGGAGGATGCTCGTATAGGCGATAAAGCCGACACCTGCCCTTTGAGCCGCATCAATTACGTTGGCATGCTGGGGCACCCGTTGTCCCACCTCACTGGACGAGATAAGCAGGAGTTTTTCAACCCCTGAAAGCGCATCTTGCAAAGCGGGTTTGTCATTGTAGTCGGCCTTGCGGATGAGAACGCCGCGGTCAGCCAGATCCTGAACTTTTTCAGGGTTGCGCACGATGGCAACAAGGGTTGAAGGGTCATCAGATTCAAGTAAATTTTCTATCACCAGCCGTCCCAGCTGGCCGGAAACTCCTGTAACAGCGATCATTTTTAATTCTCCTTTTTTGGGGTTGAAGTCAATCACTGGATATAGGATAATCAGCACACTAACTAAAAGAAAGTACGTACAAAAAGGTAAGTATGAAAAAAATTGAACCCAGCACTGAAACATCGTCTCTGGAAACCGGTCTCACCGGCCGGATGAAACGGGGAAACGTCTTTGCCTCTCCTTGCCCCTCAAGGCAGATCTTAGGTCATGTCTGCAGCCGGTGGGGAGTGCTGATCCTCATCGCCTTAAAAGAAGGCACGCACCGGTACAGCGAGCTGCGGCGCAGAATGGAGGGGGTCAGCGAGAAAATGCTCTCCCAGACCCTTAAAAACCTGTGCGATGACGGCTTTGTCAGCAGGGTTTCCCACCCTGTCGTACCGCCCCACGTGGAGTACAGCCTGACCCCCATGGGCCGGGAGGTGGCAGGGCTTGTGGCCAATCTTGCGGACTGGATCGAGGTCAACCTGCAAAGGACCCTTGCGGCACAAAACGTGTGACCTAAGGCCGTAACCGGTCCAGGGATCATTCCTTGACAAGCGCAACGGTTTCCTCTAATGATGGGATAATTTCTGCCTGAAGGCAAAACCGTAAAAACCGGCGCAGACAGAGGGCGCCAACCCAACATATTAAAACCCAAAGCCACGGAGGCTGATTTCCGGATTTTTCCGGAACGGTACTTTCGTGGCTTTTTTATTTTTTTGGAGACCGTCCCCATGCATAAAAGACCGGATAGACAATCGGATAGACAGCGGCAGCTCATACTCATCCTGGCATGCCTGTTCACCCTTATTTTCACCGCACAGGCCTTTGCAGAAAAGACCCTCAAGGATGCCGCCGGCAGAGAACTTGCCCTGCCGGACAAAGTGGAACGGATCATCTGCTCGGGCCCCGGCAGCCTGAGGCTGGCCACTTACCTTGGCGTCCAGAACCGTGTGGTGGCCGTGGATGACATTGAAGTCAGACAGGAGCAGTTTGACGCCAGACCCTATGCCCTGGCCGTGCCGGCCTTTAAGGCCCTGCCCGTATTCGGCGGATTCCGGGGGCATGATGATCCTGAAAAAATCCTGGGCCTTGCCGTCCAGCCCCAGGTGATCTTCAAGACCTACGCCAGCATGGGTCATGATCCGGTGGAACTTCAGGGTAAAACCGGCATCCCCGTCGTGATTCTGGACTACGGCGATTTAAGCCGCCACCGGGAGCAGTTTTATACGGCTCTAAGGCTTATGGCCCAGGCACTGGATGTCCCGGACCGGGCCGAGGCCGTAATCAAATTTTTTAACCGGGAAATTAAAGAACTGGCCGAAAGGACAAGGAATGTGGCCCAGCCCAAAACCTGCTTTGTCGGCGGTATCGCCTTTAAGGGCCCCCACGGCTTTGCCTCCACCGAACCCTTTTATCCGCCCTTTGCCCTGGTGAATGCGGAAAACATTGCCTCCCGGGGCCTGCCAAAGGACAGCCAGCTGCGGCATTCCATCTTCTCCAAGGAAACCCTTTTAACTGCCGATCCTAAGGTTCTCTTCCTGGATCTGTCCACCCTGCAGATGGGCGAAGATCAGGGCGGATTGTTTGAACTTAAGACCGACCCGGTTTTCCAGGCCCTGACCGCTGTGGATGAAGGAGAAGTATACGCGCTTCTGCCCTACAACTGGTATACGGGCAACTTCGGTTCCATCCTGGCCGATGCCTGGTACATCGGGAAAACCCTTTACCCGGAAAGGTTCCGTGACATTGACCCGGCGGCCCGGGCCGATGAAATCTACCGATTCCTTCTGGGCGTTCCGGTTTTCAATGAGATGAACGCTTTGTTTAAAAACATGGCCTTTGGCCGGGTGGATTTAACCCGATAGGAGGGGCTATGCATTTTGAACACGGCCATATTCCCAACGCCTATGCCGGGTACATCCGGCGCAAACGGACCGCCACCCTTGCCATGTTTTTGCTCATGGCCACCTTGTTTGCCGCCGCCGTCAGCCTGGGCGCCGTGCCCATCCACCCCAAAGAAATCCTTGATCTGATCTTCTTCGGTGAGGGCAGCCGCAGGGTTCAGCTCATCCTCATGCAGATCCGGCTCCCCCAGGCCCTGGCCGCCGTAACCGCCGGCGCCGGGCTTGCAGCATCCGGCGCCGTGATGCAGTCGGTATTGAAAAATCCTCTGGCCTCTCCCATCACCTTAGGCATCTCCCATGCCGCCGCGTTCGGGGCCGCCTTTTCCGTCATCATCCTGGGGTCCGGGGCCATGGCCTCCTCATCGATGGATGCCGTGACCATCTCCAATCCCGCCATTACCGTGGGGGCAGCCTTTTTCTTTGCCATGTCAACAGCCGGGATTATCATCCTCATCGCCAGCCGTAAAGGCGGCTCCCCCCAGGTCCTGATCCTCACCGGTGTGGCTCTGGGATCCTTATTCACCGCCGGCACCATGCTCCTGCAGTTCTTTGCCGACGATGTCCAGCTGGCCGCCATGGTCTTCTGGACCTTCGGGGATCTGGCCCGGGCGGACTGGAACGATCTATACATCCTGATGCCGGTTACCGCCGCCATCATGGTCTTCTTCCTTTTCAACACCCGCTCCTACAATGCCATGGGCTTAGGGGATGAAACCGCCCACGGCTTAGGGATTAAGGTGACCCAGGTCCGGCTGTCCGGAATGATGGCCGCCTCTTTGTCCACCGCCGTCATCATCTCCTTTGTGGGGATTATCAGCTTCATCGGCCTTGTGGCCCCCCATATTGTCCGACGTCTTCTGGGGGATGATCACAGTTTTCTGCTCCCGGCCTCCATGGCCGCAGGGGGTCTCGTCCTTCTGGCCTCGGACATCGGCGCCCGCCTGGTGCTGCTGCCCCATGTGCTGCCGGTCTCCATCTTCACCGCATTTTTAGGGGCGCCCGTATTCATCTATCTGGTTATCAAAGGAGGACCCCGTGCTTGATATTCATCATCTGAACTTTTCCTACCCGGACCGCCCGGTTCTAAGGGACATAAGCTTTTCCGCCGTTCCCGGAGAAATCCTGGTCATCCTGGGTCCCAACGGCGCCGGAAAAACCACCCTGCTCAAGAATTTGAACCGGATCCTGACCCCGGAATCCGGAGAGGTCCGGGTAGCGGATAAACCGATCTCCGCCATGGGCGTCCGGCAGATCGCCCGGCATATGGCCTATGTGGCCCAGGCCCCGGAAGGAGGCCGGGTCACGGTCTTTGATACCGTACTCATGGGACGCATTCCTCATTTGGGGTTCCGCCCCTCAAAAAGGGATCTTGAAAAAACCGATGCCGTCATGACCCGATTAGGGCTTTCGGACATGGCCCTTAAAACCCTGGACCGGCTTTCCGGAGGCGAGCGCCAGAAGGTCTCCATTGCAAGGGCCCTGGTCCAGGAAACCCCCATCCTGCTCCTGGACGAACCCACAGCCGCCCTGGATCTGAAAAACCAGACCGATATCCTGGGGCTGATCCGCCACATCGCTCTGGACCATGACATGGCCGTCATCATGACCATGCACGATATAAATGCGGCCTTGCAGTATGCCGATCAATATCTATGTTTAAAGGACGGCAGGATCCTTGGAACCGGCAGCATTGAAACTATTTCCCCGGATCTGATTCAAAAGGTCTACGGGGTCGGAGTGGACATGATCTATCACAACGGCCAGCCCATGGTGGTGCCAAGATCTTCAATGTCCCGAACGGTAACCGCAGCTTAACCCAAATAAATTAAAGGAGAACCCCATGCCCTGCGCACTTGATAAACAAACCCTTGACGCTGTTATTGACTTTCACGGCCACCACTGCCCGGGACTCACCATCGGATTTAGGGTATCGGAACTTGCCAGAAACCTTCTTGATATCCATACCACCGCCAACACGCTGTGTGTGACCGAAACGGATATGTGCGCCGTGGACGCCATCCAGTTTCTGACCGGATGCTCCTTCGGCAAAGGCAACCTGGTGCATCGGGACTACGGCAAATCCGCCTTTACCTTTTTCAACCGGGACACGGGAAAAGGCGCAAGAATCCTGTTCAAAGACAGCCCTGCAGGCCATGACATGGACCGGGAAGAACGCATGAAAATGCTTATGGATGCCGATCTTGAGGACCTGTTTGAAGTCCAGGACATCGATGCCCCGCCGGTTCGCCCGGCCAGGATCCTGACCAGTATCGTCTGCGACGCCTGCGGCGAGAGCACCATGGAATCGCGCATCCGCCTGTTTGAAGGCAAAAAGCTGTGCGCCCCCTGCTTTCAAAAGGTGGAACAAAAAATTTAGATTTACTGCCGTTCCCATCCATGAAACGAAAACCGGCCCCGGGGATGCCCCGGAGCCGGTTCTTTTTAGATCTGTCATGTTAACCGGTCTTTTTTTTACCGGTTATTTCTCCTTTATCAGTTGGGAATCTTTTCCATCTTCACGGCACAGGCCTTGTACTCTGCCGTCTGGGTAAAGGGATCAAAGGCCGCATTGGCCAGCCAGTTGGCGTTGTTCTCCCTGAAGTGAAATGCCATCCAGACCATGCCCTCGGGCACTTCTTTTGTCACATTGGCCTTCACCCGGACACTGCCCCTGCGCGAAGACACCTGGATATACTCCCCGTGCTCAAAGCCCAGGCGTTCGGCATCGGCCAGGGAAATATCGGCGGTTTCCTCGCCCAGCAGGTCGTTAAGGCCGTCGCAGCGGCCCGTCTGGGTCCTTGTATGGTAATGATATAGGCGTCTTCCCGTACTTAAGACAAACGGATAGTCCTCATCGGTTTCTTCTGCCGGCGGGGTCCACTCGGCCGGCAAAAACGTTCCCTTGCCCTTGGCAAAGGTGCCGTTCTTATGCAGGAATCCTGTTCCCGGATGGTCTTCCGTGGGGCAGGGCCACTGCAGGCCGTCGCCTTCAATGCGGCCGAACTTGATGCCGCCCAGGGCCGGGGCCAGGCAGGAAATCTCATTGTCCCAGATCTCCTGGCCGCTGACCGATTTCCAGGAATGGCCGAAGCGTTTGGCAAGCTCCCGGAAGATCCACCAGTTGGGCCGGGCCTCTCCCGGAGCGGGGCTGGCCGTTCTCACCCGGCTCACCCGGCGTTCCGAGTTGGTGAAGGTGCCGTCGTTCTCGCTCCAGGCCGCTGCCGGGAAGACCACGTCGGCAAAGCGGGTGGTTTCATTAAGGAAGATATCCTGGCAGATGAGAAACTCGGCCGAGGAAAGTTCATGCTCCACCTTATGGATATCCGGCTCGGTGTTGGCCATGTTCTCCCCGAAGATGTAAAAGGCCCGGACCGTTTTATCCACCAGGCCCTCCATCATCTGGGGAATCATGAGACCGTTTTTATCCGGCAGATCCTTCACCCCCCAGAAATCTTCGAACTTTTTCCGGGCCTCCGGGCTCACCACGGGCTGGTAGCCGGGGAAGACGTTGGGAAGGGCGCCCATGTCGCAGGCCCCCTGGACGTTGTTCTGCCCCCGAAGGGGGTTCACCCCGCCGCATTCCACGCCCATGTTGCCCAAAAGCATCTGGAGGTTGGCCACCGAGACCACGTTGTTTCTGCCGCAGGTGTGCTCGGTGATCCCTAGGGTATAGCAAACCATCACGGGCTTTACAGAGGCCAGTTTCCTGGCCGTCTCTATAATGGTATCCACCGGGATGCCGGCAATCTCTGCCGCCCGCTCAGGGGGATAGGCTTCCACCACGGCGCAAAGCTTGTCAAAATCCTCCGTATGATTTGCCACAAAATCCTTATCGTAAAGTTCCTCCTTGATAAGGACGTGCATGAGCCCGTTGAGCAGCGCAATATCCGAGCCCACCTTCAACGGCAGATGGATATCGGCGAAATCAACCAGCCGGTGCTTTCTTGGATCGGCCACAATCAGGGACGCCCCGTTTTGGACCGCATTCTTTAAAAAGGTTGCGGCCACGGGATGGGCCTCTGTCATATTGGACCCGATCACAAAAAACATCTTTGCCCTGTCAAACTCCCCGAAGGAGTTGGTCATGGCGCCTGAACCGAATGATGCCGCAAGACCTGCGACGGTTGGCGCATGTCAAGTGCGGGCACAATGATCGATGTTATTGGTCTTGAACACCGCCCTGAAAAGTTTTTGCATCTGATAGGAATCTTCGTTGATGGACCGGGCGCAGGAAACACCTGCCACGGCATCGGGGCCGGATTCCTCTATGATGGCTTTTAAGCGGTCCGCCGTATAGTCCAGGGCCTCGTCCCAGGAGGCAGGCTCAAGCTCCCCGTCCTTGTCCTTTCGGATCAAAGGCGTTGTCAGGCGCTCGTCGGAATAGATAAAATCATAGCCGAACCGTCCCTTGACGCACAGGCGGCCCTTGTTGGGGGCGCCGTCCGTCACTCCGGTCACTTTAACGATTTTATTGTCCTTGATATGAAGATCCTGCTGGCAGCCCACCCCGCAATAGGGGCAGGTGGTCCGGACATGGTCCACTTCGTTGGCCGGGGCCTTGCCAAAAGATTTTTTGTCAAAGAGCGCGCCCACAGGGCAGGCCTGGACGCATTCGCCGCAATGGGTGCAGGCTTCGTAATCCGCTGCCGGATACCAGCCGTTGGGATAATCGGCCCGCCGTCCCCAGGGCGGAATGATGGCCAGGTTGACCTGGACGTCATTGCAGGCCTGGATGCACCGGCCGCAGAGGATGCAGCGGGAAAAATCCCGGACAATGACCGGGGTGGCGTCATCCAGGGGATGGCCCTTCCAGTGCAGGTTTTCCTCTTTGACCTTGACACCGTACTCGATGGTCAGATCCTGGAGGCGACAGTCCCCGTATGAGGGGCACAGGCCGTCGTGCCAGGGCTGGTCCATCATGGACATCTGGTTGGAGCTCCAGGCATAGGTACCGGTTTCCATGACCAGGCAGTTATGGGCCCCCGAGGTCACCAGCATCTCAATGATGGCTTTTCGTGCCGCCATAACGGCGGGGCTGTGGGTCATGACCTTCATCCCCTCTCCTGCCGGGGTTTCACAGGCGGGAAGCAGTTCAGCGGATCCGTCCACCTCTACCACGCAGATCCGGCACTGACCCGTCGGTGTGCATCCGGCAAGATAACAGAGGGTGGGAATCTCTATCTGGTTTTCCCTGGCCACCTCCAGTATGGTCTGGCCTTTTTCAAAGGTAATCTCATTGTTATTGATATGGATAATGGGCATATGAGTTCCTCTTTTTTAAACGTACAGGATTACAGAGCGGCGACAACAATCCGGTAGCACCGCAGGCACCGGTTGGCCTCCTCTCTGGCCTGGGCCGGGGATAGTCCCGCCTCCACTTCATCAAAACTGCTCACCCGAAGTTCCGGGTCCAGAACAGCAGGTTCCTTTCTTATGGTGCAGCCCGGATAGGGCAGGGGCGGATCCGAGGCAAACAGGGAGGGCGCCTCGGACAGCGCCGCCATCATCTCTTCGGACTCGGGCCGGCAGGATCCTTTGCCAAGAAATTTTGCAATGGCCCGGGCCCCGTTCTTTCCGGCGGCCAGGGCCCGGATCAGAATGTCCGGTCCCGTGGCGCAGTCCCCGCCCCCGAACAGGGCTGGTATTTTGGACTGGCCCGTTATCCGGTCCACCACCATGGTGTTCCATTCGCTCATGACCCCCTCGTTGGCCGGGAGGAATTCATCCACGGCACAGGTCTGACCGATGGCCGGAATTACGGCGTCGATTTCCATGGTAAACTCGGAGCCCTCAATGGGAACGGGACGGCGCCGGCCGCTCTTGTCCGGCTCCCCCAGTTCCATGCGAAGGCAGGTCAGGCCCGTCACCTTTCCGGAATCGTCGGCCACGATCGCCACCGGCGCCATGAGGACGTGAAAATTCACCCCCTCTTCCTTGGACTCTTTGATCTCAAGGGGATCGGCCGGCATTTCAGCTTCTGTTCTGCGGTAGATCAGATTGACCTCGGAAAATCCCAGGCGGCGGGCGGTTCTGACGCAGTCCATGGCCACGTTGCCGCCGCCGATGACAGCGGCCCGATCTCCCGTCAGGGGTTTCTCTCCCCGGGCAGCCCGGGCCAGGAACTCCACCCCGGGCATGAAGTTTTGATACCCCTGATCCTCTCCCCGGCAACGCATGCTGGAGGCTCCCGGGGCGCCGGTGCCGACGAACACCGCCTCAAACCCCCGAGTTTTCAGGTCTTCAAGTGAGAGGTCCCGGCCGATTTTGGTATTATACCGGATGGTGGCCCCCATCTTCTCCACAAGAGCTGTTTCATGGGCAATGACATCCCGGGGAAGGCGGTAGGCCGGAATGCCGTATGCGGCCATGCCGCCCGGGCCTTCCTGGGCCTCGAATATGGTTGCCTCATATCCCAAAACGCCCAGATAATAGGCGCAGGACAGGCCGGCAGGGCCGGCGCCGATAACGGCCACCTTTTCAGGATGCTGCTTTTCGGGCGGGGCCATCCGGGAGGTGAGTTTTCCTTCCATTTCCCGGTCTGCGAGAAACCGTTTCAACCCCTTGATGGCCAGGGGCTCATCCAGGTCTTTGCGCCGGCATACCGCCTCGCAGGGGCGCACGCAGACCCTTCCGATGGTGCCGGGCATGGGGCAGTCCTGCCGGACGTCGTCCATGGCCTGGGACCATCTGCCCATGCGGATATTCTCCAGATAAGACGGGATATTGACATGGGAGGGGCAGGCGCTGATGCAGGGGGCGGTGACAAGAGCTGCATATGTCCCGCCCTCAACTTCACGGTCTCCGTCGGCCACGGCCTCAAGCGCAGGGGCAAAGGCATCCATGAGATCCAGAACCGGGGCAGCCAGGGTCCGGCCGATGTCGCACCGGGCCGTGCGGCTGATCATATCTGCCAGAAAGCGGATCCGTGTCAGATCTTCCCGGGTGCCAAGTCCCTGGCACAGCCTTTTGGCAAGGTCTTTCATCTGAGCCGTACCCAGGCGACAGGGAGTGCACTGGCCGCAGGATTCCTCTGCGGCCTTGTCCAGATAGGCGGCCAGGAGTGCGGCCGGGTCCAGGGTCTCATCCCAGACCTTGATACCGTTCCACCCCATGACGGCTTTGGGCGGTTTCCCGGGGAACCATTTTCCCAAGTCCTTTGCGGACCAGTCGAAATCATGGGAATTCCCGCGCCAGGTATTGATCGCTGGAGGGGTCATTCTTATCTCCTTATTCAAACGGTTATTCCCGAAAGCCTACCGAAAAACCGATAGCTCCAGGGGACCTTTTTTTACTCAGGGTCCGGCAACAAGGCCCGGCCCTTATAAATTTGGCTGATTAGGGGGGTCAGCAAAGATGCCCCTTAAAAAAAGACAGGAAGAAGGATGTCAAGGTACATCCAAAATCTTTATTCGTATCTGCCCGCCGGGCAGACCCCGCTACAGCTTCAGCGGAATCGAAAAAGATAGTGCATGGATAATCCTCATACTTCAGTTGATAACCTGTTTATGGGTAGATGATAACTTGGCTTTTGTCAAATATAAAAACTTAAGGGGAAAATTCACCCCCGGTAATGCTCGGGATCAATATTATAGCGCTTCATGATCTGCTGCAGGGCCTGACGATCCATGGCGCACCGCTTGGCCGCCTGGGTGATATTTCCAGAGGTCAGGGTGAGCATGGCACCGATATAATTGTGGTTGAAGCGGGTCAGGATCCGTTCCTTGGCATCCTTGTAAGGCATCTGACGGGTTTCGGGGTCCAGCTTTCCGTCACAGGTGTTGTCCTCTGCCCCGCCAATGGGGACATGCGCCTGTTTGATGGTATCCCCTTCGGCATAGAGGATACCCTGGACCAGGACATTTTCAAGCTCTCTGACATTGCCCTGCCAGTGCTGCTTCATGAGCAGGTCCCGGACATTGTCAGACAGCCGCTTGGGGCTTTTATTCAGCTTTTTGCAATGCTTGGCCAAAAGATGATCGCAAAGAAGCGGAATATCCGTAACCCGGTCCCGCAGGGGGGGCAGTTCAATGGTAATCACTGACAGCCGGTAGAAAAAATCCTCCCGGAATTCCTTATCTGCGATCTTCTGCTTTAAATCCTGGTTGGTGGAGGCAATGATCCGGACATCCACCCTGTCGGATTTGGTATCCCCTAAAGGCTTGACCTCCTTTTCCTGGATGACCCGCAAAAGCTTGGTCTGGATGGAGGGGCCCACATCCCCGATTTCATCCAAAAAAATGGTGCCCTGGTGGGCCTCCTGGAAGAGTCCTGTTTTATCCCGGTAGGCATTGGTAAAGGCCCCCTTCTTATACCCGAAGAGTTCACTTTCCAGGATATGCTCGGGAATGGTGGGACAGTTCACCGGGATATAGGGTTTGTCTTTTCTGGGGCTTAAGGCATGGATGGACCGGGCCGTCAGATCTTTGCCCGTACCGGATTCGCCTGTAATCAGAACCGTGACATCGGAGCCGGCCACAAGGGAGATCTTTTCAAAGACCTTTTCCATGGCCGAACTCTGGCCGATCAGAGGCATGGCCCCTTTGCCCTGGGCCTCCTGAAGGCGCCTGTTTTCATTGAGAAGACGGCTGCGTTCAAGGGCCTTTTGGATCTTGAAAATAATCTCACTTTGCTCAAAGGGCTTGGAGATAAAATCATAGGCCCCCTTTTTAATGGCGGCCACGGCGGATTCAATGTTGCCGTAGGCGGTGAGCATGACCACGGTAAGATCCGGATAGCTTTTTTTCAGCACCCCCAAAAGTTCGAACCCGTCCATCTCAGGCATGCGGATGTCGCTGATGACAAGGTCAAAAGGCTCGGCGGTTTGCTCTAAGACATTCAAAGCCATGGCTCCGGAAAAGGCCATGGTCACCCGGCAGGAAAGTTCCGGCTCCAGGGTGCGCTGGAGCAGGCGGGTCATGTCTTTTTCATCGTCTACTACAAGGATATGCGGGCGCATGCGTTAAGCCTCCTTTTCCGGAAAATTTTTCCCGTCATCCAGGGGCAGACGGATATCAAAGGCTGCCCCGCCCCCTTTTCTGTTCCGGGCCGTAATGGTTCCGCCGTGGCGGCGGATAATGCCGTACCCCACTGAAAGCCCTAATCCTGTGCCCCGGCCTACGGGCTTGGTGGTGAAAAAGGGGTCAAAAATTCTGGACAGGTACTCCTGGCGGATACCGCTCCCATTGTCCTTCACCGACATAATCACCTGATCGTTGCCCAGAAGGGCCACAGCCACCTCAATGGTACCCCCGTCCCGAGCCTCAATGGCGTGACAGGCGTTGATCATCAGATTGATCATGACCTGGTTCAACTCCTGGGCATTGCCCCTCACCGTTACAGGGCCTTTGTCCGGAAGGCTGACCCATATATCGGCCTTTCGAAAATCCGTATGATTTCTTAAAAACTTCACCACTCCGTCCACCACCTTATGCAGATCCACAAGCCCCATCTCCTTGGAGCCTTTCCGGGAAAAGCTTAAAAGATCCGATACCACTTCCTTGCAGTTTTTCACATGCTTTTCAATGGTTTTAAGATCCTCTTCCACACCGGTCTTCTCTTTGAGCATCAACTGGGTATACCCCAGAATAATTCCCAGAGGATTGTTGATCTCATGGGCCACACCGGCGGACAACTCCCCCAGCGCGGCCAGTTTATCGGCCTGGGCGATCTGCTGCTCCATCTGCTTTTTCTCGTTGATGTCCTTGATGATGAAGTGAAAGGTTTTTTTGCAGCCAAAGGCTCCGTAATCCACGCCCGCTGTAATAAGGACCCGCACCTTGGAACCGTCCCGCCTTAAAAAGTCGGTCTCCTCATTGAGAACGAACTCATGGACATGGAGCAGATCCTGGATGCGCTGCCATTCCCCTGCATGGGCCATAACGTCACCCACGGCCATTTTCTTGTCCACCACATCCTCTTTCTTATATCCGGTCAGGGTCAGGCCGGCCTGGTTGATCTCCGAGATCCAGAATTTATCATCGGTCATGATGATGGTGTCCAGGGACTGTTCGAAGATCCTGCGGGCCCTGTGCTCGGAGCTTGTCAGCATTTCCGTTCGCTCCACCACTTTCTGCTCCAGGGTCTGGTTCAGGCTCTTGAGTTTGATGTGGGTTAGTTCCATCTTTCTTCTGGAGGTTAAAATCTTCTCGTTGATCTTCCAGCTCTGATTGAAAAACAGGGTGATCAGGCCGACGAGCATGAAGGAGATGGTATTTACCGCTCCGGTATAGGGGCTGATGACCTGCCAGACATCCGGGTTTGCCGTCAGCACCAGAAACTGCTTGAGGATGTGGGAAAAGGACCTGGAAACGGCAAAAATGGTAAAGCCCATGCAGATCCACAAAAGATAGAGGAAAATGGCATTGTCCGTATCCAGTTCCCGCAGTTGCCTTGCCTTGTTCAGGGCCAGCAGGGCAATGATCACCATGGCCACGGAGCCTGCCATGTCCACAAGAAGTATGGGGAGGGAGGAAAAGATCATGCCCCGTCCTCCCCGAATCCGTCGTCATCTCGGCTTTTCTGTTTCAGGCGCTCGGCATTCACCAGGCTGACAAGCCCCCGGTAAAAAAAGAAAATGGCAGGCACGCAGAGCAAATGGTCCAGTTTAAGCGCGTGATAAAAATGCACCATCAACTGGGATCCGGACATGGCCGAAATTTTGACCTGCCAGAGAGACAGGTTCTCAATTGAGACCGCCCGGATCTGATTATCAAAAAAATGGGCCGCAATGGTATCGATATGCCAGATGGAAAACAGGATGGCGGAGATCAGGATCATCTTCCAGCCGTACTCTTTGTTAAGCTGGCGTCCGGTAATGATGAAGATAAGCACCACCATGGACAGCAAGAAAATCAAATGCCCCACCTGGTGGACAATGATGCCTTCCTTGCCGTGGTGAAGCTGGATGGCAAGGGCCTGGGCCGGAATCCCTATGTCAAAGACCAAGGCCGCAAAGACCGCGGCACAGACCCGCCCTATCCCGCTGATGCGGAAAAACTGCGAGCTGAATCTGTCCCGAAGATCGATCATGGTTGCGGGTCTTTTTTTCTCAATACCCTGCCGGCCAGGGCGTAAATGGTCATGGATAATAAAACGCAGAGGATATACCAGAACAGGGTGCCCATGCGAAAGGGATCTGCCTGTCCGATGGAAAATATCCAGGCGTTGCCGAACTTGGCGGCCAGCCCCTCTTTGGTATAGGTCCGGGAAAGATAGGCCAGAGTCAGCAGGATGGGCAGCACCGTGGTGAACATATGGGTCATGAATCCTTCAAAAAAATAATCGTAATAGGCCTTGTTGAGTTCGGCCTGGTCGATATTCTTGGCAAGGGCCTTGCCCTTTTCCCGGTCTTCGGCCTTCATGGCCTCCTCCCGGACGGCCTGCCAATGCCTGAACTCGGATTCCAGTTCGGCGTGGCGCCTGGTTGTGAAGATCCGCTTTAGCACCCGTGTTATCCCCACCGTAACCAGGGCCAGGACAAAGATGCTTGCGGCCGGCCCCAGGGTCTCCACAGGAGCGATCAGCATATCCAGGCCCCGGGCCAGTATTTCCAGGCCGTTGGAAATCCACATCCAGGCCTGGTCCAAAAATTCGTCCATGGCATCCCTTTGCCTTAAGTTAAAAACCCGTGGTCAGGGCCCGATTATAGGCCCTGAATCCACGGGTTTCAAGGTTATTCACATGAGGGTTCGTCCTATATCCAGATCTCGATTTTAAAGAACCGGAAGAACAGGAAGAACAGGGTGCAGGCCAGGATAATCTTCAAGGACATTTCAGAGAACATCTTCTGGGCACGGGAACCCAGCATGCCGCCGGCAAAACCGCCGATGATGATGGCGATGGCAAGCGTCATGTCCGGCAGATAGCCTGTGACAAGATATCCTAAGAAGGCGCCGATACTGGAAAAACAGGTGCCGATCAGGGAGATGGGCACGGCTACGTACATGGGAAGAGCACCCAGGGTAGTCATGGCCGGAACCAGCAGGAAGCCGCCGCCGATACCAAAGGAGCGGGAAACCACGCCGATGGCCACGCCGAGGATGGCGAACAGCAGGGGATTAATCCTGAATTCCTCACCCCAGAATTTAAAGCGGTAGTCGGTAAGACCGGTTTTCACAGGCTCAATGGACCCCATTTCAGCGGAACGGCCTTCGGCCTTTGCTTTGGCAATCTCATCGTTGAATTTCTTGGTCATGGCTTTGATGTTTTTTCTCTTTTCCATGGCCTTGGGGGTCATTTCAAGAAGGGTCTTGATGCCCATGAGCACAACGAGAACGGCCAGCCACTCTTTGTAAGCCTTCATGGGCAGGACGGCGGACACATATTTGCCCAGCCAGATGGAACCGATGAAGATACCCACGCCGAATGACAGGCCTACAGGCCAGGCCACCCGTTTTTCAACAATGGCATACCGGTAAAAAGATCCTAAGGGGGAGAACAGGGTCAGGGCCATGTTGGAGGGCTTGAGAACGTTAGCTGCGTTGATGCCCACAGGTCCCATGGTGTTGACAACCAGAGCCTGGAAAGCCGCCATGAGAAGGCCGCCGGCCGCACCGATCATTGAAAAATAGGTGCCGACCAGAACCGCGCCGATTACGATCCACAAGGGGTTCATGTAGCGAAAGCCCTTGGAAAGCCAGAACCCGTTCTTTTCAATGGTGTAGGAAGTAGCCTTGTTACCGTTGACATAAACGTCAAACTTGGTGTTGGGCGGGGTATGACGGAAGGACTTGAAGGTCACGGTGTACTGACCGGTGTTCTTGTCCAGGTTGATCTTGGTGCCCTTGTCCCAGTAATTTCCGGAAGCTTCATCCGTAATGACGGTCTTGGAGAAGATCACGACCTTGCCGCGGCGGTTGCCCTCTTTGACGATGGTGTTGATACCGTAGTCGTTTTCATTGGCCCATTTCAAGAAATTCCACTGTTTGGAGGACTGGATGGGGCCCATCATGGCCCGGGCAGCAGGATCCACATCCTCGAATTTCTTATTCAGGTAGAACATGGTGGTGGAGTAGATGCCGTTGCCCTTACCCAGAATAACAGAGGGGCCGCCGAATTTTTTCTTCTCAACCTTGCCGAATTTTTCCGGCACATTGGTGATAAGATAGTAAAGGGGCGGAATCGCAGTGTCTTTGTCAAAAAGACCCTTTTTCACAAGACCGTTAAACTTTTTGACCTCGTGAACGCCATTGGTGTCCTGGGGAGCGAACATCTTTTCCTCGGACAGGGTCAGGTACAGGTCGGAGCCCGGCTCGATCTGCCCCTTGATTTCTACCACATCCCCGGCCTTGTAACTTGGTGCACTGACCTGAGCCGTGTTGGCTCCGAATGCCGTCGCAGCCGATATCATAACGGTCAGAGCGACAGCGGCCAGAAAAGAACACGTCTTCTTCATTTGATTCTCCTTACAACTATAATAAATTAAAATACCTGGCAGCCAGTCTGGCTCCCAGGACACTTGTAATGCCTGATACAGCGATATATACAATCAGGTCCGCCACCGAGAGCCCCAGATATGTGCCCAGGGCAAGCGGTCCTGAAATATTGACGATGGAAAAAACCACAGCCCCCTGGCCGCAGCCTATGACAAAGGGAAAAAGATACCGTCCCCTGATATGCTCCCTTAAAATTTCCACCAGTTGAAAACCGATCATGGCGCCGGTAAAGGCCAAAAACAGCGGCATGATGAATACGGCCTTTTCAACGGTGAGAAAGGTGGACGCAAACAATCCCAGCACAATGGCGCCGCCGATACCACTTCCCAGGGATTTGATGCTTGCATGGGTCATCGATGGTTTCTCCTTGTCTCTCATTTATGGAATCTTCGCCGCTCGGCCAGCGCCCGGTCAGACATGAGCTTGGCACAGGCGGCACACAAATGATGATGATCTTTTGTGTCCGGATGGGGTTCCATGTGCTCAACCACGTGGGTGAGAAAATCCTGTGTCGCGTATAGGTTGCCGCAGGCTTCGCACCGCTCCAGGGGCAGGCGGCTGATCACCTCGTCTTTGACGGAGACGATTCTTACATTGCCCTCGTCCCGGATCTGCATGACCTTTGTGGGGCAGAGGTTGGCACAGGTACCGCATCCGATACAGGTCCCCTCTCCCGGCACGACCTTGGGTCCTGAATCCGTTTTCACCATCTTAATGGCATGGGCCCCCACCACATCGTTGCAGACCCTGACGCACAACCGGCAGCGGATGCAGCCGTTGGGCCTTTCGGGCACAGATACGTCAAAGGCTTCGGCCAACGTTCTGATCCGGTCCGAGTCCGGGGCCAGTTCCAGCAGTTTTTTAAAGGATTTTTCCCGGGCAGCCGTTACAAGTTCGGACTCGGTTTTCACCCTCAGTCCCTCTTTGGCTTTGAGAATACAGGAGAGCATGACGGTCTGACGGCCCGAGGGAGAGGCCACCTCAACCCCGCAAAGCCGGCAGGAACCCGAGGGTTTCAAGGCGGGGTGGAAGCACAGGTGGGGAATGGGAATTTTGTGGGCCCTTGCCACCTGAAGGACCGTCGTCCCCTCCTCGACCTGGATCGGTTCGTCATTAATAAAAATTTCAATCATGGGCAGCATCCTGTAAATCCGAAATATAGTCCTTTAAGTAATGCAGTTCCTGGGTCAGGGCCGTTACATGGCTTCGAACCAGGTCTTCTAACCCCAGAAGGCTTGAAACCCGCCGGCCCTCCATCACGGGCAGGTGACGGATGCCGGCTTTAATCATCATGGCCATGGCCTGCTCCACCGTATCCTCAGGCTGCACCACCACAAGCTTTTGGGTCATCACCTCATCGACCCTTAGACTGAGCATGTCCCTTTCGGGGAAATCCCGGCGGCAGTGCAAAAGGTCCTTGGAGGTGAAAATACCTGCCGTCTTGTCGCAGGATCCGATGAGCACCGCCGTGATCCCCTTTGCCGACATGAGATCGATGGCGTCGGCCACGGTATTGTCCCCGGGAATAAACGGCAGGTCACAAGGCTGAGCCAGTTCATTGATCTTCATGGGGTTACCCCTTTGAGTTTCCTGAGGCTATCCTGGGGCAGGCGGTGGGTGCCTCTGTCCTCCAGGCTGACCTCAACCAGAGCATCGGGATCGTTGACCATGGTATCCGGGTCCGTCACAATGCCGTGACAGCCGATGAAGTCATTCATGTAAGGCTCCCAGGCCTCATCCGAAGACGCCTGAAACACCTCTATCTTATCTCCTCTGCGCAATTGCATGGGTGGTTGTCTCCCTTCTATATCAGGGTCATGGGGCCTTTGGGCTGGCCGGCCCGGGCGCCGATCTTCCGCTGGCACTCGTGGCAGAGCAGCCGTCCTGAATTGGCCTGGGCCACATCCCGGGTTTTCTTGTCAATGAAGCGGATATATTCCACGGAACCCAGCTTGGCCCCGCAGTCCTCGCAATACTGAATCGCCTGGCTGTTGAGCACGGTGCCGCAGAGCAAAAGGCGTCGCTGGCCTTCTTTTTCGTCCAGGACCAGAGCCTTATTCTCGCAGTTGGCGGCGCAGGCCCCGCAGGTGATACAGTTTTCCGCCGTGGCCCTGAAATCCGTCGGGTTCTGACGGTCGAACTCCAGGTACCCCAGGCGCAGGGCATTGATGCCCATCTTGTCCCGGCAGATCTCCACACACTGGCCGCAGCGGCGGCAGATGTCGCAGCGCAGGCAGCGGCTGGCCTCTTTGCGGACGGTTTCCTCGTCATAGCCCAGCTCCACCTGCTGGAACATGGTCCGTCTGCGGTCAATGGCCAGCATGGGCATCTTTGGCTGTTTGAGGGTCATCTTCCTGCTGGCGGACATTTCAATGACAGGTTCGGTATGATGGCGCACCGGCACCCGGGGCATCCTGGGCTGGGGCATCCCTTTAAGGTGACGGTCAATGGCGTCAGCCGCCCGCTTTCCGCCGCCGATGGCCTCAATGACCGTGGCAGGTCCGGATACGGCATCACCGGCGGCAAAAACGCCGGGTTCTTTTGTTTCCATAGAGGCGTGGTTCACTTCAATGGTGCCGCGCCGGCTCCAGGAGACCTTGTCAAAGGCCTCAAGCCCCTTGTCATCGACATACTGACCGATGGCGGCGATCACCGCATCGGCCCGGATATTGAAATCCGAGCCCTCAATGGGCACCGGGGCCAGGCGGTCCGAGCCTTTTTTCTTTTTGAGTTCCGCCTTGATGCAGGACAGCGCCGTAATTTCATCCCCCTCGCCCACAATGGCTTTGGGAACGGTCAGAAAGGCGAACTCAATGCCCTCTTCCTCGGCCTGCTCCACTTCCTCGATATCCGCAGGCATCTGTTCACGGGAACGCCGGTAGGCAATGGTCACCTTTTCAGCGCCCAGGCGAAGGCTGGTCCGGGCCGCGTCAATGGCGACGTTGCCGCCGCCCACCACCACCACGTGATTTCCCGGGGCATGGTGCTCGCCTAAGGCCACATCCTTTAAGAAGGCGACCGCTTCTATGGCCTTGGGGAAATCATCCTCTCCCTCAATCCCCAGGGACCAGGCCCTGTGGGCGCCGACGGCAAGGAAAAAGGCTTCATACCCCTGCTTTTCAAGCTCCGCCTTGGTGATGTCTTTTCCAAATCGGGTGTTATAGGAAATCTCCACCCCCAGGGCCTCGATCATGGCGACCTCGCGGTCGATGACCTCCCGGGGCAGCCGGTATCTGGGGATGCCCACCATGATCATTCCGCCGGGCACGGGCAAAGCTTCGATGATCCGGACCTTGTATCCTAAAAGGGCCAGATAATAGGCACAGGACAGACCGCCGGGGCCGGCACCGACCACACAGACCTTTTTGCCGTTGGCAGGCTTGGGTGTGGGATTGACATAGGCCCGGTCGGACATGGCCCGTTCCGCGGCAAAGGCCTTGAGGAACTTAATGGAAATCGGGGTGTCGATCCTGGCTCGGACACACATCATCTCGCAGGGCCGGGTGCAGATCAGACCGCAGACCCAGGGCAGGGGGTTGTCCCGTCTTATCACCTCAATGGCCTCGGCATCCTTTCCCTGGGCAATGAGAGAAAGATAGGTCGGGATGTCGATACCCGCAGGGCAGGCCATCTGACAGGGAGACGGGGCCAGTTTTGAGCAGTCGGAGGTGGGGCAGTTCCGGGATTCAATATGGGATTGAAAAACTTCCCTGTGATCCGTGATCATCTGCCGGATTTTTTTGCCCAGAGCCTTTGTGGGCGCAGGGCTTACATCCGCCTCATACTCATCAAGCAGAGATTCGATGGCGGCAAGATGACTCTCTCCTGCCGCCCCTTCAGCAATCTCCTCGGCCAGGATCATCATCTGCTCGGATATCCGCTGTCCCCTGGGATCGGGCAGACCCTGGGGGCCGATCTGATCTTCCAGGAGCTCAATGGTTTGCCGAACCGGACAGATTTCCATGGTCACCACCTTATCAGGTTAAAAGGATGCGTTTTCAAAGGTTGCCACAGATTCAGCATGGCGCTGGCGCCGAATCTGGGTCATCTCCTCCACCCGGCCGAACTTCAGGCAGGCTGTGGTGCAGGACGTCACACAGGCCGGATCAAGTCCTTTATCAACACGGTCCTTGCAATAGTCGCATTTGGTCACCTTCCCGGTTTCCGGATCCCATTGGGGGGCGCCCCAGGGGCAGGCGGAAACGCAAGTTTTGCATCCCACGCAAAGATCTTTGTCGATAAAAACGATGCCGTCCTTGGCCCTTTTTTGCATGGCACCTGTGGGGCATGCAGAGACGCACCAGGGATTTTCACAGTGAAAACAGGGCATAAAAATATAAGAGCGTTTGGGTACATCGGCGATGAGTTTTGGGCCCACCTCGATAATCTGGCAGGGCTTGGGGCCCCGGGTCAGGTTTTTGTTGGCCTTGCATGCCACTTCACATGAACGGCACCCGATACATTTTCTGGTATCCTGAAACAGGTAATATTGACTCATACAGTCCTCCGGATCTGTCAATAAGGTAAAACCACACTATCCTTTTGGGGCACCATATAAAGCCATAACCATGCCATGGCCGCCCCGACACAGGAAAAATTAAGATAAGAGCTTGAAATAAAAGGGTATCAATTAAGACAAAGCAAAGAAGATCAAAGAAGGGAGAAATGACATGCGTTTTGGGGAAGGCCGGGCAGATTGGCCAAAACCCCCTTTGGCAGGGGGATTGCCATGGCATCGGGCAGTCGGAACTGTGCAGTAAAAATATTGCACCGCACCTTTTTTATTGCAGGATCCTCCCGGGGCTTCAGGAAACCCCGGGAAAGACCTGGTCAAAAATAGCGTCATCCGCATCCCGGCACTGCTGTGTCAGTTTCCTAAAGCGGCAAACCAGGTCCCGGCCCGCCTCTGTCAGCACGGTTCCGGTGACCCGGTCGGCATGAACCACAGGCTGTCCGAAATGCGCCTCGGTGGAGCGAATCTTGGACCAGACTGATTTATAGGACATGTTCAGGGCCTTGGCCGTTTTGTTGATGGAGCCGGTCTTGTCAATGGAAGAAAGGATATCCAGGCGACCCTTGCCCATGATAATTTCCCCGTCCTCACTGACCAGCATCTGAAAAGATCGAAGTTTCATTGGTTTCCTTGGCATTAAGGTTTACCAAATACTATAGCGGTCTTGCCTTTTCGAGTACACCCCCAATGTCCCTGGCGGTAAAAAAACCGGCTATTTTTACCAGTGTCCATTAGGTATTGACACGGCACATAACTTGCTGGTATTTTCCACATTACCCTTATGTTGAGCTTAACATAAGGTAACTTTATGACGAGATAAAGGACGTTCGTATGCAGGATCTTGAAACCCTTCTTGAAGGCGCGGCCAAAGCCCATGGGCACATCTGCCCCGGCCAGGTGGTGGGGGTGCGCATGGCCATGCTGGGCTGCCGCCTCATAGGTCTTACCGACCCAAGCTCCCGGGAGCAGATCAAAAAAATCATCGTTTACGTGGAGATGGACCGGTGCGCCACGGACGCCATCGCCCATGTCACCGGAGTCAAGCTGGGCAGACGCTCGCTCAAATTTATTGACAACGGCATCATGGCGGCCACCTTTGTGAACCTTTCGACGGGCAAGGCCTTTCGCATCGTCTCCACCGAAACGGCAAGGGAATTGGCCCCGGCCCTCATGCCCCATATTGACAATCCCAGGCGCCAGCAGCTTGAAGCCTATAAAATTATGGACGATCAGGATCTTTTTGACGTCACCGAGGTCAAGGTTTCCGTTCCGGCCAGTGATTTCCCCGGCCCCACCCGTTTCAAGGCCGTATGTGAAAATTGCGGCCAGGTGGTCCGGGATAAAAGAGAAATTTTAAAAAATAACAAAATCCTCTGCCGACCCTGTGCATTAGGATCCTATTTTGAACCCGTCAAAGGAAAGACCCATGGGCAAAAACAACATCATACCCTTTAAAACCATACCTGTAGACCAGGCCGTAGGCATGACCATCGCCCACGACATGACCGAAATCATTCCCGGCGAATCCAAGGGACCGGCCTTTAAAAAAGGACACAAAGTGTCGGCCGGGGATATCTGCCGCCTCATGCGCATGGGAAAAAACAACCTCTACGTCCTGGATCTCGACGACACCCAGGTCCATGAGGATGATGCCGTTTTCGAACTGGCCTCGGCCCTGGCAGGGCCCGGGGTGGAGTTTTCCGCCCAGCCCCACGAGGGCAAACTCGAGCTTCGGGCCGCCTACCCCGGCCTTTTCAAGGTAAATGTCGAGGCGCTGACCGACTTTAATATGATCCAGGATGTGATGGCCGGCTCCATCCACACCAATACCCCTGTGGCCAAAAACCAGAGTCTCGCCGCCACCCGGGCCATCCCCCTGGTCATTGAGCGAAGCGCCCTGGACGAGGCCGTCGCCCTTGCAAAAGAAAGGTACCCCATCTTCAGCGTCAAGATGTTCAATCCTTTGAAAATCCGCCTGGCCATCGTGGGCAACGAGGTATACAACGGCCTGATCCAGGACAGATTCCAGGCCATTATTGAAGAGAAAGCCGCTGCGGTAGGTGCCCAAATTGTGGAGGTCTGTTTTCTGCCGGACAACCGGGAGATGATCACGGAAAAGATTAAGGACTACCTTTCAAAAGAGACCGATATCATAATCACCACCGGCGGCATGTCTGTTGATCCCGACGATGTCACCAAAGAGGGCATCCAGGCGGCAGGCTTTGACAAGGTCCACTACTCCTCGGCCGTGCTGCCCGGGGCCATGTTCCTTCTCGGATACAAGGGCGATACCGCCATCATGGGACTGCCCGCCTGCGGCCTCTACCACAGGACCACCATCTTTGACCTGATTTTCCCAAGACTCATGGCAGGAGAGACCCCGGGGGCCCGGGATCTTGCCAGCCTCGGCCACGGAGGGCTCTGCTTGAACTGCAAGGTCTGCCGCTTTCCCCAATGCCCCTTTGGCAAAGCGGTCTGAGCCCAGATCATGACACCGGTTCACATCATCGGCCAGCCCGGCGCCGGAAAAACCACCCTGGTGGCCGGGCTGGTCCGCCATTTCACGAACCAGGGCCTTGCCTCAGGCACCCTCAAGCACTCCAGCCACGGCCATGAACTGGACAAGCCCGGCAAGGACTCCCATGTTCACCGCACTGCAGGCGCCTGCCCTGCGGCCATGGTCACCGCCTCCATGGCCGCCATCTACCTGCCAGCCTCGGAACAGACCCGGCCTGACGCCCTGATCAACACCTATTTTAAACATCTGGACATTGTTCTCATCGAAGGCTGGATCTCAGGCCCCTGGCCAAAACTGGAAATCTGGCGGCAGGAGACAGGCCGCCCGCCGCTGTTCATGGACATGGATGTGAACAGTGTCCGGGCCATTACAACCCTTGATACCCTGAATGAGCAGGCCCTTTGTGCGGCCCGTGAACGAAACATGTCCGTGCTCAGTCTGGATGACCTGGCCGGTATGGCCCAAACCGTCCTGGCCCTGTCGGGCAGGATCCCCCCGGGCAATGAAACGCTGTAGCCATATGGTTTAAAAAGCAGCTCAGGGCAGCAGACTCCTCATCCGCTCTCCATACCATTGAAATTTCGACTCTCGGCAGCGCATCATTGATGGGCCGGTAAACAATACCGTCCTTTCTAAAATTTTCAGAAGATGCCGGAACAATAGCCGCCCCCATCCCCGCTGCCACCAGGGCTGTTGTGGTATGCTTTGTCATGGCCTCCTGGGAAACATCAGGGGCAAATCCGGCCTTTTGGCAAATCCCCATGATACGATCGTACAAAGCGGGCTGGCTGGCACGGGGGTACATGATCATGGGGGTGCCTTCAAGATCGCAAAGGTTGATGCGGCTTTTGCCGCCAAGGGGATGGCCTTTGGGAAGCGCCACAACATAGGACTCTGTCCAGATCACCTGTGTGCGAAGATCCTTTAAGTCATGATGGAACAGGCGCAAAAATCCAACCTGAATCCGGCTCTCCCGCAGCGCCTTTAACTGATCATTTGTGGCTAATTCTTCAAACGACAGTACAATGCCGGGCCGGTGCCTGCGAAAACTGTGGACGGCAGCCGGAAGAAAGGTGTCCATGGCAGGGGAGACAAAGGCCATGGAAAGGCTTCCTGCCTGACCCTTCGCGGCTTTTTGAACGGTGTCCACGGCAGTGCCAAGCTGTTTGAGAATCTTACTGACATCATCGTAAAACAGGCGGCCTTCAGGGGTCAGCGTTACACTGCGGCTGGTTCTTCTGAAAAGGCTGAGTCCCAGTTCCTCTTCAAGGTTCCGGATCTGCATGCTCAATGGGGGCTGGGAAATATTCATGCGCCGGGCAGCCCGTCCGAAGTGCAGCTCTTCAGCCACAGCCGCAAAATATCTTAATTGTCTCAGCTCCATAATTGATACATATATCATATCAATCACTGCTTTAAAATATATTGGACGTATCTTTAACAAGGCATTACTATTTTCTTCACATGGGGCGGCAAACGGTTTGCGCCGCTCACAGCTTAAATAAACCTAAATTATCAGGAGATATGCGATTGACATCTGCGAAAGAAACCCTGCGGTACAAAATCGGTTTAAAGCATTTAAAAGACCTTGATGCAAAGGCATCGGAACAGGTCATAAAAAATCTGGCAGATATTGCACCGGATATGGGCCGGTTCATTGTCGAATTTGCCTATGGAGATGTGTTCAGCCGGTCCGGGCTGGATCCTAAATCACGGCAGGTCGCAACGATTTCAGCCCTTGCAGCCTTAGGCAATGCCGAGCCGCAATTAAAATTTCACATCGGAGCAGGGCTCAATATCGGCATCCGGCCTGAAGAGATCATTGAAGTGATCTACCTTGTTACGGTATTTGCAGGCTTTCCTGCAGGACTCAACGCGATCAGCGCGGCAAGACAGGTTTTTCAAGACAGGGGCGTTACCGTCTCAATTCCGGACAGTCCCGAAGGAGACCGTCGAAAAAAAGGCCTTAAGGCCCTGTCCCAGACCAGCAAAGGATCAGGCCAGGCCGTATTGGACAGCCTTTCGGACATTGCCCCGGCAATGGGGGACTTTATCCTGGATTTTTCCTACGGTGATGTGATTGCCCGGCCCTGCCTGCCTTCCGAGTGGAAAGAAATCACCATGATCGCCGCAGGTGTGGCCAAAGCCACCATGTGGCCCCAGGTTAAGGTGCATATTGCAGCCGCCCTGAACCTGGGGTGCTCAAAAAAACAGATTGTGGAAATAATGATCCAGATGGCCGTGTATGCAGGATTTCCCGCAGCATTAAACGGGATTTCAGCCGCCCGGGAGGTTTTCAAAACGCTTAAAATTTCTTAATTTAGGAGGCTGCGGTCAGGGCCCGGAAGACAAATTGATGCGGCTTTAACATCAAGCTTTCCCATTATGCCCTTGTCTTGGCTTTCCGGGACTGGTAAATATCAAAAAAGAAGTATGCGTGTCTGACCCCGGCGGAACCCATAATGATATTTACAATAAATACCCTAAAGGCCCCCCTGCTAAATCATCCATGAAATACTTTCCTTTGAAAACAGCCATCCTTTGCCTGGTATTGACCCCCATTCTGTATATCGCCACCATCAGCGGATGCAGTCATTTTTTGAAACAACACTACCAAAGCGTCGTTAAAAACCGCATCATCGGGGATTCTGAAGCCCTGCTTGCCGGAAGCATTCTCATCGAAGAGCAGGTGGCCCGTAATATTACAGCCTTTTTGAAACAAACCCGGGCGCTTAAGAGTGCAGGCCTCCTTGTTGACATCCGGGTAGTCACCGGACGCGGAAAAATCATTTTCCCCCTGTACGACCCCGTCTCTTCTGGTCAAGGCTTTCAAAACACCGATACCCTGAAGACGATTTTTGGAAAACAGGCCCTGTCCCCCCAGATTATTGCCAAGAAAAATTTCGATATCATGGATGCAGGCCTGAACGTGATCGTCAGTGTTAAGCTGCCCCACGGCTCCAGGCTGGCCAACCTGATATTACTTTTATTCTCAGCCATTTCCATTGCTGTATTCTTTGTCATGTACCGCATCGGAAGTAAAAAAGCCGGCCAGAACCGCAGGCTTGAGGAAGAGCGCCACGAAAAAATCGTCAAGGAACTTGAGGCGGACCGGCAAAAGCTGTTTGGCACCATCAAGTCCCTGAATAAAAAATATTCGGAAAACAAGAGAAAGTCCAAAATCAACGAGGAGGAGATGTTCCAGGAGATCGTCTCCCTTGAAGAGCAGCTCAACGCCTATATTGAGTTAAAGCAGGAGAAACAGGAGGAGATCGAGGAACTCAAAACCACCCTCCAGAAAACCACTCAAAAAAAAGGAGGCAAGGCAAAGCGCAATGAGGCGGACCATCTGTCCAAACGCTTTGCCGCCCTGTACAAAAACCTTTTGATCAGCAAAAAGGCCATTGACGGTTTTTTAAGCCTGGAGGAAGGCCAGCAGATCAAAGCCGAAGAGATCATCCACCAGCTGAACCTTGATCCGTCAAAGGTCATCATCAAGCGCAAGGTCTTTTCAGGCAAAAAGAATAAAACCACCTTTCTTGAGGTGGTCTTCGCCTATAACGGCCGCCTTTATTACCGGCCCGGGCAGGACAAAATTGAGGTTGAAGTCATCGGAAGCAAGAACAGCCAGGTCAAGGACATGGAGTATATCAAAGGCTTCTAAGCTCCCCCTGCCATAAAAACGCTGCACCCGGGCAGCCCGGCCCCGCCTTTTTCGCCCTCCACACAATGAAAAATTGCTTTCATTCCGTCCCGATTTAGGTTACGCCAGGGTAGATATTTTCTTTAGAGCAGGCCAATTATCAATTTGCAAAGGTGTAAAGGATTATGGGCTGGATTTTGAGGAAAGCAGGATTAGGGATTGTCATTGTTCTTTTCATCGCACTGGGGTTGGGGTTCTTTTACCTGAACGTCAAAAAAGCCTCCAGGTCCGGCACCCTATCTCTTCCCGGGCTGACCGCCCCCGTAAACGTCCTTTTTGATGCATTTGCCGTCCCCCACATCTATGCCGAAAACCAAACCGATGCTTACTCTGCTTTGGGATATGTTCACGCCCAGGATCGGCTGTTCCAGATGGAATTGCTGCGGCGCCTTGCCAGAGGGGAGCTTTCTGAAATCCTTGGCCCCAAACTCAAATCCACGGATATCTTTTTTCGAACCCTGAGGCTGAAACAATTCGGGGACGAATATGCGGCAAAAGCGGATAAAACCACCCCGGCATTCAAGGCGAGTCTGGCCTACCTTGACGGCATCAACCACTTTATCAAAAAAGGCCGGGCTCCGGTTGAATTTGATCTTTTAAGGATTCCCAAAGAACCGTTTACGCTTTCCGATGTGGTCAGTGTCGCAGGCTACATGGCCTATAGTTTTGCCAGCGGATTCAAGACAGACCCCGTCCTCACCTATATCCGGGATCAGTTCGGCAGTCCCTATCTTAACGATCTGGATTACGGGCTCAGCGATGCCCCCCCCACCAAGCCCTTAACCTCCGGCACCCATGCTTCCCTGGCCCGGATGGCCGCTCTGGTGGCCGACATAGAAACCACTCACTCCCCTGTGGGATGCTTTGAAGGCAGCAACGCATGGGCGGTCCGCGGAAACAGGACCGCATCGGGCAAGCCGATTCTTTCGGGGGATCCCCATATTTCCCATGCAAACCCCTCGGTCTGGTACGAGGCTCACCTGGTCACTCCGGACCTTAACTTTTACGGCCATTTTCTGGCCGGTGTTCCCATGGCCCTGCTCGGCTATAACCAGGACATCGCCTGGTCCCTGACCATGTTCCAGAATGACGACGTCGACCTGTTCACAGAAACCCCCAATCCGGACAACCCGGACCAGGTCCTGGATCACGGCGCATGGACCGACCTTAAGATCGAACATGAGACCATACGGATCAAAGGGGAGAAGGATTTCATCCTGAAAATCAGAAGCTCCCGGCACGGACCCATTATCAATGATGCCATGGGCATACTGGACCATGAAACAAAGCCTGTGGCCGTATCCTGGGTATTCCATGATCTTCGCAATGACATGATCAACGGGCTGTACGAACTTTCCCTCATCCATACGGTATTTGACGCCCCGGCGGCCCTTGAAAAAATCTATGCCCCTGGCCTGAACTTTGTCATGGCCGATTCGGGGGGCAACATCGGATGGTGGGCCGTGGCCAAACTTCCCATGCGGCCCTCCCATGTTGATCCCAACTTCATCCAGGATGGATCGGACCCGGGCAATGATTACACAGGCTTTTTGCCCTTCAGCGCCAATCCCCAGTTCATCAACCCCGCCTCGGGCATCATTGTCTCGGCCAACCAGCAGCCCCAGGATTTCGGCACTGGCACCGTTCCCGGGTATTACAATATTGAAAACCGGGCCCAGCGCATTGAAGCCCTTTTGGAGCAAAAGCCCGATCACTGGACGCCCAAAGACATGCAGGCCATTCAACTGGATACAGCATCGGCCTTTTACACTCAAATAAAGGAAAAAGCACTCCCCCTTTTAGCCACCCTTCCCGCAGTTCGAAAGGATCCTATCTCAAAGGCGGCCTTTGAACAACTCAGGGACTGGGACGGTCTCCATCGACTTGAAACCCGCGGAGCGGCCGCTTTCTACACCTTTCATTATTACCTCATAGAGGCCCTGTTCAAAGATGAACTGGGGGAAGACCGCTTCAAGGCGTTTTTGCGGACCCGCCTGCCGGATAAGGGGATACCCAAACTCCTGGGGCTTGAGCACTCGCCCTGGTGGGATAACAGAGACACCCCCGAAAAAGAATCCCGGGAACAGATATTGTCGCAGGCCTGGCAAAAGACTGTTGAAAGACTCTGCGCCGTTGCCGGAAACAATCCTGACGCCTGGACCTGGGGCCGCCTTCATACGGTGGAATATGTCCATGCGCTTGGCCGGCAAAAGCCTTTGAACCGGATTTTTAATATCGGGCCCTTTCAGGTGGAAGGGTCCCGTGATGTCCTCAACTACCAGGGGTTCCAGCTCTCGCCGCCGCCGTTCAAAGTGTATATCAACCCCTCCACCCGGCGCATATTTGACTTCTCGGATCCCGCCCATTCTCTGGGCATCATCCCCACAGGCCAGAGCGGATACTTTATGGATCCCTACTTTGACGATCAGGCCCGGCTCTACCTGTCTGGGAGGTACCGGCCCCAGCTCACGGACAAATCAGAGATTGACAAGGCCAAAGTCTCCGTGCTGACGCTGACACCGGCAACCCATTGACGACAACAACCACCGGACACAAGGAAAACGGCGTACCATGACCTTTCAATCCAAGCTTCCCGATGTGGGAACCACCATATTCAGCCAGATGACGGCCCTTGCCAACCAGCACGGGGCCATTAACCTGTCCCAGGGGTTTCCGGACTTTGATGTGGCAAAGGACCTTATCGACCTTGTGGGCCAGTATATGACCCGGGGCTTTAACCAGTACGCCCCCTCCCACGGGGTCCTGCCCCTGCGAGAACGCCTGGCTGACAAGCAGAAGAAACTGTACGGGGCAGCCTATGACGTCGAAACAGAGATCACCGTTACCTCGGGAGCGACAGAGGCCGTTTTTGCCGCTATCACCACAGTGGTGAACACAGGAGACGAGGTCATCATCCTGGACCCGGCCTATGATGCCTACGCCCCGGCCGTGACGTTGTCCGGCGGCGTTCCCGTCCATGTCCGGCTCGCCTCCCCGGACTATGCCGTGGACTGGGAAAAAATCCGCAGCCATCTTACCCCCAACACCCGGCTGCTCATCCTCAACACCCCCCACAACCC
This sequence comes from uncultured Desulfobacter sp., assembly GCA_963677255.2. GTDB lineage: Bacteria > Desulfobacterota > Desulfobacteria > Desulfobacterales > Desulfobacteraceae > Desulfobacter. Next base: position 960,697 of record CAXXER010000001.1, read on the forward strand.
CACGGGAAGTGTTTTGACCTCCCGGGACCTGGACACCCTGGCCGGCATCGTGGAAAAATACGATATTTTTATCTTAAGTGACGAGGTATACGAGCACATCATCTTTGACGGAAAAAAGCATGAGAGCATCTCCTCCCGGCCGGAACTCGCCGGCCGGGCCTTTGTGATCAGCTCCCTTGGCAAAACCTACCATGCCACCGGATGGAAGGTGGGCTATTGCCTGGCACCGCAAACCCTGACCCGGGAATTTCGGAAAATCCACCAATACCTGACCTTTTCCACCCATACCCCGGCCCAGATGGCCTATGCCGAATTTCTCCAGTATGAAGACCGTTACCTGAATCTTGGGGCCTTTTACCAGGAAAAGCGGGACCTTTTCGCCTCAAAGCTTCAAGGCTCCCGGTTTAAACTGATCCCCTGCCACGGCTCGTACTTCCAGATGCTGGACTATTCCGCCATCAGTGATCAGCCCGACGTTGAATTTGCAAAAGAACTGACCGTCACCCACAAGGTGGCCGCTATTCCGCCGTCGGTGTTTTACAAAAAAGGGGATGACAGCCGGGTGCTGCGGTTCTGCTTTGCCAAAAAGGATGAGACCCTGATACAGGCCGCCCAAAGGCTTTGCGCCGTATGAGACCGCCCCCGGTCAAGCCCCAAAAGACCTGGCGGCTTTGGCAGGTTGAGACCTCTTTTGCCTGCAATCTTTCCTGTATCATGTGCCCCTGGACCGGAGAACGCCGTCACTTAAAGCATCAGGGCCATATGCAGCAAACGGTTTGGGACGCCCTGGTGCCAAACCTTTCCCAGGTGACTTCCGTGGATTTTTCCGGCGGGGGTGAGCCCCTGCTCCAGCCCCTTCTTTTGGACTGGATCCGCAATGCCCGGGACCAGGGCTGCGAAACGGGATTTTTAACCAACGGGCTGAACCTTTCAAAGGATATCTGTCAGGCACTCTGCGATGTCTCCCTGACCTGGATCGGATTTTCCATTGACGGGGCGGACAAGGCCACCTATGAGCACATCCGGAAAGACTCCGATTTCAACCGGGTCTGCAATAATATCCGAACCATCACCCGGATGTCGGCCAAAAGCGCTCCCAGGACCCTGATCAATTTCGTCATCATGCCGCACAATAGGCACCAGATGGATGCCATCATCGACCTGGCCTGCGACCTTAAAATCGGCCGGGTGAACTTCAAGCAATGCGATGTGATCCGGGGGGACCATGGAAAGGGGCTGGGCCTGTTCTCCGCCCAGGAGACCCAGGAGACCTCCCGTCTGAAAAAGGCGCTTAAAGCGGCCATGCGCCGGGGCCGGAAAAAGGGGATTGAAACTGAAGCCTTTTCCTTTTGCCCGGAGGAGATGCCCGTCTGCACCCAGGATCCCAGGACCTCTCTTTTCATCCGGTACGACGGGACCGTATCCCCCTGCATCAACCTGGCCGTCGGAGGACCTTCTACCTTTCTGGGCCAGCCGGTAGACCTGCCGCAGGTCACCTTTGGAAGACTGCCGGATAAATCCCTGGAAGAGATCTGGCAGGGAGAAATCTGCCGGGCATTTTGCAGGCAGTTGGAACAAAGGGTGGCAGCCCATGACATGACCCTGGCAAGGGCGGATCTGGGCCATGACCTTTACCGGCTTCGCCAGGCATTTCAAAAGGCTATCGATGCCATGCCCGAGGCACCTGAGGGATGCCGGACCTGCCATTACCTTTACGATGTTTGATACTGTATTCAACCGGAATATGGAGACGTAGCTCATGACGGATATTCGATCTGACAACAGAATCCACTATATTGATATCGCCCGCCTCTATGCCATGACACTTGTATTTTTCGGCCATTTCATCGAGCGGGTCATGCTGCTTAACGATCCATTTGCCGCGGCCTGCTACCGATACGTGAATGCCTTTCACATGGTGCTTTTCGTGGTGCTTTCAGGATTTGTCGCAGGAAAAAAAACCGAAGACTTTATTCGGCCCCTATCTGACCGACCACCTTTTTTCCAGGCTGCTGCCCTTTGCCTTTTTCACCCTGCTCTTTATGATGCTGGCTGCGATCTTTCCCGGAGACTTTCTCTTTATCAAACTGCCCACCGTTAAAGGCTATCTCACAGGGCTTAAAATGACAGCGTTAGGGGTGCCTCTGTTCTGCGTGCCGTCCTGGTTTCTGCTGCTGATCTTTTCTATTGAGATCCTGCACTTTTTTGCCGCCAGACTCGTTCTGACCGCCCCGGAATCTTTAGGATCCCATGCCAGGCTTGGTGCAGCCATCCTCATCTTTTATCTGGCTGGTTATTTTCTGAACCTGTACGGGGATTTTGTGAATCTTGGCAAAGGACGGCTTTTCAATGTGCTCTTTGCCCACGAGGCCGTGACCATGTACGCCTTTTACCTTGCAGGGATTCTTTTGCGGCGCAAGCGGTTCCTTATAGGGCAAGTCTCAAGGCCCCTCTGCGCCCTTTGTGCGGTTGCCCTGGCCTTGACCGTTCTTTTTACCTTTTCTTTGAACCGGGGCCCTTTCAACTTCAACTATAACAACGCCGTTGTCATTATGATGGCTGCCCACGGCCATCTTTTCTGGTTCCCCGTCACGGCTGCGGCAGGCTCCCTGGCCGTTTTCTTTCTGGCAAGACTGACCCCGCAGGCAGGGCTTTTGACATGGCTGGGATCCCACACCCTGATTCTCATGTGCCTGAACGGCATCTTTTATCATTACATCAACCCGTTGGCCGCCAAATGGGTATTTGACCATTTTTCAGGACAGCCGGGCATGATGCTTCTCTCCGGGGCGGTCATCACCCTGGCAAGCCTTGTTCTGTGCATCCCCCCTGTCTATTTTTTCTCCCGCTTCCTGCCCCAGCTTACGGGAAAACCTAAAGCTCAAGGCCCCTGGCTGCCGGCCCTGATCCGGTAACCTGCCACAAAAAAAAACCGCCCCGGTCTGCTGGCGGACAGACCGGGGCGGTGCGACGGTAAACGAATGGGGGTTGAATTAGGGCTTTGATACCGTCACAAAATGCTCCTGATAGGCAATGGCCCCGCCTGCGGGATCCCAGTTATCAAGGCCTCCGGCCATGAACTTGTTATCGGCAAGGCCCTTGCCAAAGGCGCGGCTTTCCACCTTGAGCCGATGGCCGAAACCGTGAATGACAAACACGGCCTCAGGATGAATATGGTCGGTCACCAGGGCTTTGATGGACTCGGTGTAGCCGTTCTGCCCCACCACCACCGTGTCCCCGTCGGCAATCCCGAGTTTGGCGGCAGCCTCTGTATTAATCCAGAGGGTATTTTCAGGCATCTGCTCGTTGAGCAGGGCATTGTTCACCGTATGCCCCTGGGTGTGCAGGGCGCAGCGGCCAAAGGTGATGCGGAACTCGCCTTCCTTGGGTGCTTTGGGCGCCTCGTAGGGCTTTAAGGAGGGCAATCCTGCATCTTCCAGTTTTTTGGCGATGATTTCGATCTTGCCCGAATCGGTCTTGAACTTGTACTCTTCAAAATCCTTGTACACGGGCTTGTCGCAGAGGGTGACCATGCCCTTTTCATCAAAATCCTCAATGCTGACGCCGGTACCTTCCAGCTGGAAGTTCCACAGGTCTTCCACGCGGTCAAAGACCAGTTCCGGAAGATCCATGCGCCGGGCAAGCCCGGAGATAATCTCCCAGTCGGCCAGGGAGTCGTACCGGGGCTGGACCGCCCTTTTACGGACAAAGAACTGGGGTTTGAGAGCGTTTTTGGTGGCAATGATGGATTCGCGCTCCAGATAGGTGGAAAGCGGCAGCACCACGTCGGAATACCAGGCCGTGTCAGACCAGGAAAAGGTCACCGAGACCAAAAGGTCCAGGTTGTCCCATTTTTTCATCAGCCGGTCGGGTTCCGGGTACCCCATGAGCGGATCATGGCGGTAGGCGATATAGGCTTTAACGGGATAGGGATCCTGGGTCTCTATGGCCTCGTACAGCAGGTGGGCAAGACCCGGGCCCTGTTCAAAGTGCTTGTACTTCCAGCCCACCCCGTCGGCCCTTTTTTCTTCTGGTTTGGGATAAAGGTCCATGAAGGATTTCAATCCCTTGGCCCCCACATCCCCTGGCTTGCTGACAAAGGGAAGACCGCCCTTGGCCCCGTAGGCGCCCAAAAGGGCGTTAATAATATAGATGGACCTGCAGATGTAAAAAGAATCCCTGTACCGGGCAGCCATCCATCCGGGATGCCAGATCACGGACGGGGCGGCAGCGGCCAACTCTTCCACAAAGCTGCGCAGGTTTTCCGCCGGGATGCCGGTCTCTTTTTCAGCCCATTCCGGGGTATAGGGTGATACAAACTGCTCCAGGTCCTTGAAGCCCTCTATATAGCGGTCGACAAAGGCCTTATTAAAGAGGCGCTTGGCGATCAGTTCATGGATAACGGCCAGGTTAAAGGCGTAATCGGTGCCGGGTTTGATGCGCATGAACCGGCTGGCCTTGGCTGCTGAGATATTGGCTCTGATATCGATAACCGTCATCTTGCAGCCTTTTTCCATGGCGTCCATGAGGTTGTTGACCTCCTGGACGTTCACCGCTTCAAAAATGTTGCGGAACTGGAGGACCACATGTTTACAGTTTTTTAAATCATAGGCCACGGCCTTGCGGCCCATATTGGTCAGAGAAAGGGCGGAGTGCTGAACGTTTCTGGCACAGGAGGAGTCATGGTTGTTATAATTGGGGGTGCCAAGGCCTTTGAGAAAGGCCCGGTGAAAATCCCTGAAGGGACCGCCCCGATCGGAAAAGGCAATGGCCCGGGCGCCGTGCTCTTTTTTGATTTCCTTTAACCGGTCTGCCACATAGTCCAGGGCCTCGTCCCAGGTGGCCTTTCTCCATTTGCCCTCCCCCCTTTTGCCCTCACGGATCAGCGGGGTCTGGGGACGCTCACTGTCATGCAGAAGGGCTGTGCCCGCAGCGCCCCTCGGGCAGACCGCCCCTTTCATGGCAGGGACATGGGGATTGCCTTGGATAAAGGCGACCTGACCGTTTTCAACATCCACTTTAATGGGGCAGCGCACTGTGCACATGCCACAGACGCTGAATACAGAACTATTAGCCATATTTATTCTCCTTAAGGAAGTCTCCTGCGCCAAGGCTCCGATGACATGTCAATCCGGTTCCAATGGCGTTTATTTCTATCTTGGGATTCAATTTCTAGCCATAACCATGCCAGGTAAGCCGTCCGCCCTGAACGTCAAGGAAATATAAAAGGTAACCCGCTAAAAACAAATACGAATCTCGCCGTTAAAAAAATATATTCTTCTGACAGGTTTCCGGCGTTGAGGCAAAATCCCTTTTTGAAGCGAAAAACCGTGTCTGTTGTCAGATCATTTCCTGGGCAAGGGATTTCAGGGCCGGCAGCACTCCCGGAATCGTTGCAATAAAAACCTGGCACCGCAATAATTTTATTGCGCAGTCCCGCTGTCCTCGGAGCAGGACCCGGATTTAAGATCTTTGCCCAGTCCCCCGGCAAGATAACATTTTGCTACGGTCTCTGGAAACCCTATGGCTGTGAGAAAAAACTATCGCATAGGGTCGCATTGAGAAATTACCGTTAACCATTCTTTTCTTCAGGGTCAGTTGAAACCGTCGGCAAAGTGATTAAATTGAATCCTATACGTTTTTCTCTACTCCCAGGCCGGGCCGACGTTTCGCCTCGTATCCATTCGCGTCAGACCGTATTCCGGGCAAAAGGTCCTGCATGCTTAAGATGAAGGCGTTATATTTATCTTTGAAAAATAGTGGTCCCCCAACATCATAATAACAAAGAGGAGTGTTCCATGAAGGTTTTAATTGTTTACTACTCAACCTACGGGCATGTGCATGCAATGGCAGAAGCCATTGCCAAAGGCGCTAAGGAAGTTGCAGGGGCAGAGGTTGTATTAAGGCGTGTCCCTGAAACCCTTCCCAGCGAAGTCCTTGAAAAAATGGGGGCAACCGAGGCCCAGAAGGCCTTTGCCCACGTCCCCGTTTGTACAGTGGACGAACTGGCCCAGGCCGATGCCGTCATCTTCGGCACCCCCACACGGTTCGGTAATATGTGCGGCCAGATGCGTCAATTCCTGGATGCCACAGGACAGCTTTGGGCCCAGGGAGCCCTGGTAGGAAAAGTCGGAAGTGTTTTTGCTAGCACCGCAACCCAGCACGGCGGCCAGGAGTCAACGATTTTGTCCTTTCACACCACACTGCTGCACCATGGCTTTGTTGTCGTAGGACTTCCCTACGCATTCCAGGGGCAAACCCGCATTGACGAAATCACCGGCGGCTCCCCTTACGGCGCGACGACCATTGCCGGCGGATCAGGAGAGAGGATGCCCAGCGAAAACGAATTGGAAGGGGCACAGTTCCAGGGCAGGCATGTGGCCCAGATCGCCTCAAAATTGGCAGGCTAACACGTTGCTGCGTTATAGTCTGTGTATCGCCCACGGGCGCATAAAATACAAAGGGCTTAAGGAAATATTTTCCTTAAGCCCTTGATTTTTATGGTAGGCACGAGCGGACTTGGCCAACGCTTCAAGCCGCTTGTCCCAGACAGATGGTTTGGCCCAGAGGGCGAATCGTTTATAAACCGTTTGCCATGGGCCATATTCTTATAGAAGATCTTGAATGGAATAACATTTTTTTAACTGTTTGCTGTCCTTGCCCATGGCGCTATGTCGATATTGACATAGCGCAAAAGGGTGTGATATCCAATCCCTTTTTTTTGCTGATCAGAAGAAAGGGCTTTTTATGGAGTATAACTGCGTGCGCACCACCTGCCCCTATTGCGGGTGTGGCTGCCAGATGCTGTTGGAAGTGATGGCCGGCAGGTTGGTGGGAACCCTTCCCCTCAAAGAAGAGACCATGAACCGGGGAAGCCTGTGTATCAAAGGGCAGAATGCCCATGAATTCGTACATTCAGTGGACCGGCTGACCCACCCCCTGATTCGGAAAAACGACAAGTTGGTCCCGGCCTCATGGGACGAGGCTTTGGATACGGTGGTTTCCAACTTCTCCAGGATCACCGGGGAGTGCGGCGGGGACGCTGTGGGGGCTTTCAGCTGTGCCCGGAGTACCAACGAGGAAAACTACCTTTTCCAGAAGCTTGTCCGGGCAGGGTTCGGTACAAACAATATCGATCACTGCGCCCGTCTGTGACACGCTCCCTCAGTGGCAGGTCTTGCCGCTGCATTTGGAAGTGGGGCCATGACCAACGCCATTTCAGAGATTGCCGGAACAGATTGCCTTCTGGTAGTTGGTTCCAATACCACTGAAGCCCATCCCCTCATTGCCCGGCGCATGTTCGAGGCCAAGGAAAGGGGGGCCTTTCTCATCGTTGTTGATCCCCGGAAAATTCAGCTCTCCCGCCTGGCCGATATCCATGTCCAGCTCAAATTCGGGTCTGACATTGCCTTTTTCAACGGGGTCATGAATGAGATTTTGTGTAACGGCTGGGAAAATAAGGCCTTTATTGAATCCAGAACCGAGGATTTTGATGTCTTTAAAGAAAATATCATGGCCTATCCGGCCTCCCGAGCGGCATCCCTTTCCGGGGTTTCTGAAGAGACCATAAAGGCGGTCGCCAAAGCCTATGCCAGGGCAGAAAAATCGTCCATCTGCTACACCCTGGGGATTACAGAGCATGCCCACGGGGTGGACAATGTGAAAACCCTTGGCAATATGGCCATGCTGACCGGTCACATCGGCCGCCCCTCTTCCGGGGTCAACCCCCTGAGAGGGCAGAACAACGTCCAAGGCGCCTGTGACATGGGGGCCCTTCCCAATGTCTATCCGGGTTACCAGCCCGTGGTGGATCCGGGGGTGCGGACGAAGTTCGAGGCCGCCTGGGGCCGGCCCCTTTCTCCGGATACCGGAAAAACCATCCCGGACGTTATGGACGGGCTCATCGACGGTTCCCTGAAGGGGTTGTACATCTTCGGGGAAAATTCCGTGGAAGGGGACCCCAACACCGCACACGTCAAAAAGGCGCTGGCATCGGCGCAGTTTCTGGTGGTTCAGGACATCTTTCTGACGGCCACGGCCAAAATGGCTGATGTGGTGCTGCCCGGGGCCTGCTACGCTGAGGCGGACGGGACCTTCACCAACAGTGAGCGCCGGGTGCAGCGGGTGAGAAAGGCTGTGGAACCGCCCGGAGAGGCCCGGCCCAACTGGCAGATTTTTGCCGAACTGGGCAGAAGGCTGGGGCTTTCCATGAACTATAATACAGCCGGGGAGATCTTTGACGAAATGGCCGGGCTTACCCCTTCCTTTTCCGGCATATCGTACCAGCGCATTGAAACCCTGGGTATCCAGTGGCCCTGCCCGGCGCCGGATCATCCGGGCACCTCCTATCTTCACAAAGGCCGGTTCACAAGGGGGCTGGGCAGATTTCACGCCATTCCCCACCGGACCTCACAGGATGCCCCTGACGCGGCCTTTCCCATGATCCTGACCACAGGCCGTCGGTATGCCCATTACAATACCGCCACCATGACGGGCCGCTGCCCCTCCCTGAACCGGGAGATGTATGAGCCCAGGGTCCAGATCAATGCGGCAGATGCAGCGAAACTGGGGGTTGGGGCCGGTGAGATGGTGAAAGTTTCCTCCCGGAGGGGAGCTGTGTCCGCTGTTGCTGAGGTCGGGGATGTGGTGCCCCGGGGGGCGGCTTTCATGGACTTCCATTTTGTGGCCGCCAACTCCAACGAACTTTTGGGCACCTTCCTTGACCCGGTGTCAAAGACACCGGATTACAAGGTCTGCGGTGTGAAGATCGAAAGGGTAGACGCTTCGTCTAAAACGGGCACCGCGGCCTGAGTGGTTTTGGCCGTGGATGCTGCGTCTTGGAAACAAACCTATGAGGCATTTAATTTTTCATATAACCGACAGCTTTCTATTTCAGTGACCTGAATGCCAAGCTCTCCAACAAGTATCCGCCAGAGGTGTTCTGAACTATTTATTTTTTGAATCTGGGTGTCGGATTGCTGAGTAACCCAATACTCTAGATTGCGTAGGGATCGGGTCTCGCTTTCCAGGATAAGAGCGCCGACTAAATTATTTACAAAAGCGGCATCAGGATGTCGATGTGAATAGAAATGTCCCAGTTCGCAATCGGATTGGCCATAACGTGCAAGCTCAAACCTATATAAAGAAAAGAATTCCCCTTTCTTTAAGACCTGCATGTGATACTCGCCAGGCCGGCCCTCAGCAATGCGGAAGATTTTTTCACCGCCCTGGGACTCTTTTCCTGACATTGAAACCGGAATCCTGGGTCCAAGAGGCCCAAAACCTACATCCAGAATATATCGTTCTCCATCATATTCGACCATTGTAATCCGGTGTGTTAATCCGGGGTGTATATCCTGATTGTAAATTACACGCGCCAGATAGAGGGAAACCGAAAATCCAAGCTCTTCCAAAACCCCATACAGCAAACCATTTTGTTCAAAACAATACCCGCCGCGCCGGTCAACAGCGATTCTCTTATATAGAGATTCAAAATCAAGAGACAGATTATCACCAAGCCAGCAGCCAACGCTGCTGAAAGCAAAAGTTGCTATATGCCGTGCAATAACATCACTTAAAAATTTGAAATCTAATTTGCGGTTCTGTAGATTAAGGTGCTTGAGATATCCTTGTGCGATTTCATTATGCCGCATCACATGCTCCATTTGTTTTGATTACAAATTATCAACTCAACTTTCAGGATTGACCTGCGCAAACCCAAATGCAGATATAACGCTCTGAAATTATCCTATAAAATATTAAAGAGCCCCTCTGTTTGATGTATGTTGAATTCGCCTAAAAACACCATAAAATCAAACAGTAAGGACTCAAATGATTCATAACAATATTGATGCCGAAACACAAGCCGGCATACAGATTCTGTCGGTAAGATCGATAATTTTTTCAACCAATTTACAATAGGGAGAATAGCACGGAATATTAAGATGACCGGCCCCATTTTTAGACGGTTACCAATATGAAAGAATTACCGTCCTCGAGTGGTTTCCCTCTGGCGTTCAAGTACAGGGATAGTCCGGGGGAGAGGGCTGATAGTAAATCAGATCCGAAGCGGTAAAAGTCCACACTTATTCCGACAAAATCGCCCTAACTTTAGCCAGGGATTCAGCTACCACAGCGGTCGGAGCTCTTTCCGCAAATTTCAAACCTCTTTCCACAAAATCAATTGTCTTGACCTGGTGACAGAGGACAACACCAGAAATCTTTTCCCCGGTTAGCGTGACTTCAAAACCATGCCCCCGGACACGACTTGTGACCGGAGCTACCACGGCTAGAAGAATTTTTTTATTGAAAACCGCAGGAGAAAGTACCAGAGCAGGCCTGTGTCCCATTTGTTCGTGGCCGGCTGCCGGGTCAAAGTCTGTCCAGACAAGATCCCCCCGCTCAGGGATATACGGTTTGCTTTCAGATCGCTTGGCCATTACCATTCCTTTCCAACAGGCTTGTCGTTCAACCAAGCCTTATCCTCGGCATCCAAATCAACCGCCTTGGAATCACATTGGCTTAAAAGCTCGTCAAGAGAATATTCTTTTTTCTTCTGAACCGGGGTAATAATGATTCTGCCGTCTTTAGCCTCAATGATAACGGTCTGATCCTTTTCAAGCTGGATCATATCAGCGATTACTTTCGGTATCCTGGCGGCAAGGCTATTGCCCCACTTTTTAATAACCAGCTCTGTCATTTTGCCCTCCATAAGAAGTTTAAACATTGTATAAACAATTTAGAACACAAATAGCTGTGTGTCAACAATGTATAAACTTATTTGAAGTATAAATGTTTTTCGGGGCAGGAGTCACAGGGATAGTCCGGGGTGCTCATTCGGCTGAAAAGCCTTCCCTATCCTGATAGTAGTCCATGCTATTAAATTATTTTTCAATTCTGGAAAATCAAATAAAGGGAAAACAAAGATACCAGTCAAGCCTGTTTTGGAATGGACATGCACCCCCAAAACTTTTTTTAAATCGGTACCTACCAGTTGATTTTTATGTGTATAGTGTGTATTGATAATATATGAACAGTAGACAGATCATAAAAGAACTTAAAAATGCTGCATTTGTATTGGTTAAAGTGTCTGGTGATCATCACAAATTCAAGCATGAAAATGGCAAGATAGTAATTGTTCCTGGTTCATCCGATTAATGCGTACTTTTTGTTGTGAAGGTCCAAAAGCTTCAGCTTAAAAAATTCAAAATCTCGATATCCATAGGCTTTTCGCTTCATTGTTTTGATTTTGTTGTTGGTTCCCTCCAAAGGCCCTGTTGAAATTGTGTAGTCGTAATACGAGAGAATCCTAATCTTGTGGAGCGCTAGTGTTTTTGCAAATTTTTTGAGCATAGGAATATCTGAAGCATTGGCAAGATTGACCCAGTTATGGAGGACCTTCTCACCCGTAATTTTGTTCGGTTGATTCCAGATCTGCCGGAGTTCTTCCTTCATATAATAGACTGTGGATAACGGCTGATTAATTGATAGAGCTTTCTCAAGTCGCTCCACTTCTCCTCTTTTTGTAAGAAGATTTTCCGGATTTTTTAGTAGCAACCAGCGGGTACCTTTTATCAGTTTTTGATCCTCTGAGTTCGACATGTGGTTGTATAATTTCCTCCTGAATTCAGACAGCTTGTCATTGAATAGTTTCACCACATGGAATCTATCGAAAACGATTGTTGAGTCAGGCATATTCTCGACAACAGCACTCAGATAGGCTGGGGACATATCAATGCTAATCGCTTTGATGTTGGCCTTTGCAATCTTTAGTTTTTTCCAGAAGGATTTTAACGCATCACCGCCTTTGCCTTCACCAACATGAAGTATCCTGCCGGATTCCAGATCCATCACTATGGTCAGATATTGGTGTCCTTTTCCTATGGAAATTTCATCTATGGCTATCTGCCGAACCTTCTTCAGAGGAACGGTCCGGTACCGCTTCTGCAAATGAACTTTTTGAATCTGTTTTATGGTATCCCAACTGATGCGGAGGTGGGCAGCAATATCTTTGATCGTCATGAATCGGGAAAGTTCCAGAACATACCGTTCGAAAGACCGTGTATAACTCTTACCCTCTTGAGAAAAGGATAGTTTGATTTGCCGGACAAATTGGCATAGTGGGCACCAGACCCTTTGGATAACAGTCCTCAGAATTACAGGCTTTGAACCAACTGGTATTGTTCTGAGATCTCGTCTTATAGTCCCTTTTTTGATGACAGCTCTGGAATCGCACTCTGGGCATTTTATTGCCTCTGGTTTGGGAACGATTTCGAAGGTGAGCATCCCTCCAACGAAACGAGTTGTTTTATAAAAGTAGTCACGAAGGCCAAAGGCGTGGTATATGAAACTGGTGGACATTGATTGCTTCTCCGGTTTTGTGCGGCTAACACAAAAAAATTGGAAAAAGATCATGTCCACATCCTTATTTCAAGCATTAAAATCATTTTCATATCAATTCCCACCCAGTGGTGACTTCTATCTCAGGTACGCAATTTTCGGATGAACCTTGTTCCTCATCCCCAAAAAGATCTGCCTATTGGGACAGCCAGGAATATTTATAGAATGGCAGGATTAAAATGGAGAAAGTAAAATGAAATATCCGGTAATTATTCATAAGGACGATGACACCGGTTACGGGGTGACCATACCTGATGTTCCGGGATGTTTTGCATATGGTGATACCCAGGAGGAGGCCATCCTCAATATTCAAGAAGCGGTAGAATTATATTATAACGGAGAAGACATATCTGAACCTCCGGCTCCCTCTAAAATGGAAGACCTTTTAGATTCAGATCTGTATACCAGAGACAGCTTTTTGTATCTTGCTGATATTGATTTTGCCTTCATAGCTCCCAAGACCCAGAGGGTAAATATCACGGTGCCTGAGTATAAACTTGTCAGGATTGACAGGGCTGCAAAAGCCAGGGGGATTTCCAGGTCTGCTTTTTTTGTGGATTCTGCTGAACAACTCATCAGGAATTTAGGTGTTGCGAATACTGTTGGGAAAAGGCAAAAAAAGAGTATGCTCTCCCATCAAATTCAACCGCATTCAGAAAGCCCCGGTCAGCATCACGCAGACTAAAATAAATCGAAAGGTAAGAATTTAAGGAACGTGATTAACAGGGATAGTCTGAGGTATTTTGGAAATATGAGTAAGCAATTTATATGGATAGAAGTCTACGCTTAAGATCACTTGCCAGAGGACTAACTTGAGTTGACACCTTGTCAGAATTAAGGGTGGTCATATATTCCCTGGATTAACGCCAATTAATCCTAAAAAGGAGAATAACATGACCACCCAAGAAAAACTGATCAAACGCAAATTGAGCATACTTGAACTCGCTGAATACCTCAAGAACGTATCCCAAGCCTGCAAAATAAATGGCGTATCTCGCCAGCACTTCTACGATATTAAAAAGGCATATGATGAGCACGGCATTGAAGGCTTAAAAGAGAAGAGTAGGCGCAAGCCCTGCCACAAGAATCGTGTCGCTCCGGAAGTTGAAGAGGCCGTGGTTAACATGGCCTATGAGTATCCCGCATACGGTCAGGCAAGGGCAGCCAATGAACTGCGGAAAAATGGAATTCTTGTTTCATCCGGAGGTGTTCGCAGTATATGGCTGAGGCACGATCTTGAGACCTTCAAAAAACGTTTGGCTGCGCTCGAAGAGAAATCCGCCAAGGAAGGCATCGTCTATACAGAAGCTCAGATCCAGGCTCTTGAAACAGCCAAAAGAGCAAGAGAAAGCCATCCTGATGAAATCGAAACGGAACACTCAGGCTACTTGATCAGCCAGGACACGTTCTATGTTGGTTATATGAAAGGGGTCGGACGAATTTATCAGCAGACGGTTGTGGATACCTATTCATCAGTAGCATTTGCGAAGGTCTACACCGGAAAAATACCGGTGACGGCTGCAGACACGTTGAATGACCGGGTTCTGCCATTCTTTGAAGAGCATGGAGTTCCGGTGTTGAGAGTTTTGACTGACCGCGGGACGGAATTCTGCGGCTCTGCGGATAAACATCCGTACGAGTTGTACCTCCAGCTCAATGATATCGAACACACCAAAACCAAGGTCAAAAGCCCCCAGACCAACGGTATTTGTGAACGTTTTCATCAGACGGTGCTGAATGAATTCTACCGGGTTGCATTCCGAAAGAAATTGTACCAGGATTTGGAGACTCTGCAGGTCGACCTTGATGAGTTCATGAACAAGTACAACAATGACCGTACCCACCAGGGTAAACGCTGTAAAGGGAGGACTCCGATGGAAACCTTCATAGAGGGTAAAGAGTTGTATAATCAGAAAAATATTGAAAAAATGCAGACAGCAGTGTAAACGACAATCCAGCTCCCTGAGCCGGAGCGTGACGTTGCGCTCCCTTCGCCGTCGCTAATTTTTTGCACAGCATGGGGCGCCGGGCCTGTCAAGGATACGAACAAAGTGAGTACCCGCAGGGCTTGTCCTTGATAGACCCGGCTCCCCATGCTACCTGCGAACCGACGGCAGAAGGGGAATAAAAAAGGCCAGGGGATTGTGACCACTGTCAAGTCAAGTTTCGTTCAGGACAGATCACTGTATCTCACGCCGGAAACTCGGGTTCGATTCCCGATAGGATCTCCATTGAAATCCTTTTTTGTTTCTCCGTTTCCCCTCCGGCCCTTTGTAACTTTTTCCATTGGGCAATAGGAGGTTAGTGAAATCTTATTATGATATTTCTGCTATGAGTTTGTCCGCCCAAAAATACTGAATGGGTGCCCCAATTCTGGTTTCCAACCATGCCGGTTCCAAATGGGCAGCATCATAAACCATCCTGTCTTCCGGGAAGGTTTCTGCAATGCGCCGTATAATATTCATCTCTTTTGGTGTCAGCGCCTCAGCTTCTGAAACATCCGCGTTTCGGATTTCATCCAACAGATCGTTGTAATTGTTCAGCTGCGGGCCATATGGCAATTTGGCGTATGTAGCGCCGGTTATGCTTTTTCCCAGTTCTTTCTTTGCCAGCATATCCGCATACCAAAGATACTTGGCGGCAAACAGCATTTTATCATTTTCGATTAACACCGCTCTGCATAAAGCCGCTTCAAACGCCTTTAAAACCAATAAAATCCGTGGAATAGAAAACTCCCGATTTCCTGTCATATTGTTTTCAGTACATTCATTGAGCAAATGAATTCGTAAGGTTTTATCCGCGGATTGTGTTTGTATGGCACCGGTCTCCCACCGTTTGATGGAAGCCAATCCGAAGCCGCTAACCTTTGCCAGATCCGCCTGAGTCATTCCTTTTTCAGTGCGCAGCTGTTTAATTTGCCCACCGGTGAGCAGACCGGTCTTTTTCCGGTACGCATCCGCAATGATCTGCTGGATCTTTCCGGCAGACTGCACTGTCCCTGCGGAAAGATTGCACACCGGGCAAACAAAGGCCTCTTCAACGATATCCACATCGATCCCTTTAAAAGGGACAGTTCTATTTATTTTTTGCGGTTCCATGGTCCCGTGGCCCTTGGGGCAATTAATTACACTCACGGCACCTCCTTGTTATTTTCTGTCTTGATGCAACGACACCAGCCAGAGCGCATCCTCGGAAACGGAGAACTTAAAGTAAACGGGTTGAGAAAATCGTTCTATCTCCACCACAAAAGCGAACAGATCCAACCCTGAAATCGCATCTTCATAGGATCTCTGGGGTGGCCTGCTTCCGGTGTAAAGCGCGGGGTCTGTTTTCTCGAGCAGTTCATTAAGCACCTCCAACAGGTCATCTTCTAATGAATATTCCAGTTCAAGTGCATCTACTGCCAACGCGGTCTGGTTGATGATAAAAACCTGTTCACTTTTTATAAAAGCCCAGGCTTCCTTTAATTTTTTAGTCAGCTCTCTATGTGTTGGTCTTGTCATAGATTTTGGTATCAATTGATACTTTTGTCAAGCTTGATTTTAAAAAGTAAAATTATTACCGGTCGGTGTTATTGCGAATCCAGCGTCTGGCAGACCGCAATAAATCATTCAAAAACCCTTGCCATTAGTGGTTCGGGGGCGTATTTCCGAATACATGCCTCTGCTACAGAAGAAAATTCCGTCTCATAACCAATAAATTTTTTAAGGTCGTCAACTGCCAGCTTTTGCATCACTATTTTCTGATGCCTGAATTCGGAACATGAGGCAGCACTCTGGTAATCTGCTATTTTCATTGCGCAGCTCCGCCAGGTTAAGCCGCGTTTGTGATTCAGACGAACAAGCCTGTTCAAACCAAAAATTTCGATGGTTTTTTCGACCCTGAAAAGATCTTCTTCATCAATTCCGCCTGCCGGAACCGCAATGCAGCTATCCTCCTCATCCATCTCAAAGGAAATCAACCTTGCCTCATCGGTTTTCGGATCGATCAGCACAATGGCTTCGGTATCAAGTTGAGCCGCACTCCAGCTGACATGTGCACGAGGTGATTCTAAAATCGGAAACATGTCACTCTTTTTGGTGTTGATCAACTGACCGGCAATGACATAATTTTTCCAATCAAATGTCAGCCACCAGTATCCGTCTTCCTTGGATTTATCTACGTTGGTGATTCTACCCTTGGGACGAAAATGGTCCACATGGTAAGCTGAAACGGATTCCAAAGCTTCTGTGTACCAGCACTTATTGTGAAACTGCCCAAGCAGCCAATCGCGAATCCGTGTATCCCTCCAAAAACCGTCATTGTCTTCGATGATTTGCTTCCGGGCTTCGGCATTTGGAGCCTGCTTAAGCTTTTCTGTTATGTCATTGGCTTTTTCAACCCAGTCTTGAGGAGGATTGCCTGTGATGACTACTCTTCGCATGATTCTTCCCCGTCATCCAGTTGCTTTGCCAAATCTGAAATGCTTTTCTGCTTCTCCTTTTTAACCATCTCTTTTAGGATCTTTTCAGCAAGGATTTCCTGTTCCTCCAGCTCTACTTTTGAAAACAGTTCTTCTATGGGCGTGCGGCGGGCTTCGTACATTTTTTCAATAAAAAACTGATACATGGGGTCTCTGCTCTCATACATGAACCCAAGATCATCCAGGCGTACCCGCAGTTTTTCCAACCGTTCTTTTTCACCGGCAGAAAGCGTTTCCTTACCGGCCTTGGCAATCAAACGGTTCCGATCGTTCAACAGTTTCTGGGTTGGCTCATCAAGGGTGGATCTCAGGCCAAACATGTCACTTTTCAATAGGCCAGACACCCCCATTCCCTGAGGATCTTCAATCGGAGTCGCTGCATTAATCACATCATCACTTCTATTTAAAACCCGCACCTGTTCTTTTTTCAAGCTTCCGATCATCAAGGGATCATGTGTTGTGATCAGAATTTGGGAGGAGGTATCCTTTCCGAGAACCTGTTCGATGTCGTCAAAATACCGAAGCTTCCAGATGGGGTTGAGATGGGTGTCCGGCTCATCCAGAAGAAAAAGGGTCTCTTCTTCCCGGGTCAGACGCATGAGCCCCAGCACAGTTAACAACTGCTGCTCCCCTTCGGAAAGTTCACGAAAACAAATATCTCCATCTGTGTTGATGTGTTTGACCTTAATGGTTACCTGGTCAATCAGATCGGAGATATAGGTGCTTTCCAGATACTTGAAAAAAATGACCGGCAATGGTTCGCACGTTGCCTCACTTTCAAATGATCCTGCAAGACTGTGCAGGGCGTCTTCATCCGGCAAAAAAAGGTAAAGCAATTCAAATTTTTCTTTCCGGTCCCTGAAATCTATGGTCCGGGACTCCTCGCTGTCAATGGGCGCCACGGCAAACTGCCAGAGCTTGTCAAGAAAGTCCCGCACTTTACCCCGGGCATACCAAAAACGGTTATCCCCGTTTTTCAGAATCGCTTCTGAAGGATTGCTGCCGAACCAATAGGGTCGCTTCAGAGAAAACAAGACCGATTCCAGATCCTGAATCCCCAGATCTCCCAGAACCCGTTTTACTTGTGAATCATTATCGATCAGATAGGCCAGGAGCACAAACTGGGAATGAACATTTCTGCAGAGGAAAAGACGGCGCAGCGGTATGGTTTCACTGCTGAGCAGATCATCATAAAATTTCTTTTGATGCCGGTGAAACAGCTCTTCGATCCTATCGTTTTTACCGGAATAATAGGCAAACACATTTTTGGGCAACAGCCCGTTTTCATCCTTGCTCACAGCCGTGGCCGAGCTTTTCTTACCATCAACCGTAACAGACGGGGTTTCATTGGCCAGAGCCTTGATATCGACAATGCGGCCGCGGATTTCATATTGAAGGGTGTATGCAAAGGAAGGCTTGTCTCTCAGATCCAGATCCCGAAAGATCATGATGATCGCCTCTATGAGATTGGATTTCCCCGTCCCATTCTGCCCGATGATGGCGTGACTGCTGAACCGGACAGGCTCATCCTCGGCATTTGTCCCTTCCGGGGTAAACGCAATGGTAAAATCCTTTAAATTCCGAAACGCTTCAATATGAAGGTGGAGGATTTTCATTGGGCGTTCCCTTGGCCGTCAGTGATCCGGACATGGGCCTTTTCCGGTTCTGCGATCCAGCCATTGATCATTTCGGTTTTCAACTGCCGATAGAAATCATCAATGGCAAGTCCGGATGTGTTCCAAAGGGCTTTGGCGGAAAGCTCATCATTATTTTTCACCAGAATGGCGCTTAAGGGAGCATGGACTTTTGCTCCGGGCTTTTTGACCAGTTTGAGTTTGGAAACCAGTTCGGTTTTGGGGGCTTTCATTTTTTCCTGTTCCTCCGTGGATTGGCCGGTGATGGTTTCGACTATGGATCGGGCTAATTGTTCTGCGATGGTTTGGGATTTCTCCAATTGTTTTTGGAGTTGGTCGCAAAGGGATAGTAAGGACTGTGTTTTACGGACGATACGAATTTGCTCTGTAAAAGGAGGAAGAGATATCAAAATATTTGAGACTTTGTCTGGCGATGTATGTTTTACTTTCATACCTGTTGAGCTGTCTGATACCTTTTGTCGAAGATAGGGGCTGTTAAAATACCAAAAAACATATGCTTTTGAAATTAAGTTCTCGGAAAAAATAAGCTTTCCAAGCCGTTGGTTATGCAAATATTTTTTATTATCGTTGGGTATACAAGCGGCACTGCCCAATAGTCCTGCCGCCTGCTCAGTCATCGCAATCATTAAATCATAATATATTTTACCTAAGTTGAGCGATTCCTAAAAGAATGAAGTCCAACGCCAGTGAGTAACGTGTTATAATGTTTGTAAAAACCTACCAAAGTCATCACAAACAATACAGCACCCAACAGGTGGAGGACTTCATGAAAAACCGTAGCAAAAATTACCATAAAAGGGAACGCAAAATACAACGTATTGAGGCAACTCAGGACCGGCTGACCGGAAGAGCTGGGCTGACACTGTTTGTCGCTTATCTTCATCGTATTCGGATCTTTGAATACATTGAAAGGTGGTTCGGCAGTATCCGGAAAAGCAGTAAGGGCTTGGCTATCTGCGAAATGTATAAACAGATACTGTGTTTCTTTTTTGACGGTACAAGCCGCCACCTGACCTATTTTGATCAGATTCGGCAAGATGAAGGATACGCCGGGAGCATTGAGACAGATATGGAATCCATGGCCTCCTCTCACCAAATGAAACGATTTTTCAAAGCCTTTTCCTGGACGAGAGTCTTTTTGTTCCGGCGTTTGCTCCAAAAGCTTTTCCTCTGGCGTCTTCAGATAACGAGGCCCGATATTATTGAACTGGGTATTGATACCATGGTGATGGACAACGATGATGCTGTGTGTCGCCAAGGAGTTAAGCCGACATACAAAAAGAAGAAGGGCTTTCAACCATTGCAAATGAACTGGGGCCGATTCATAGTAGACGCTGTATTCCGAAGCGGAGATCGGCACTCCAACCACGGTGACACCGTGCAGAAGATGATCCTGCACATCGTGATCATGATTCGGCGCCATTATCGCTGGGACGTGCCGATCATTATCCGGATGGACAGTGGGTTCTTCGACCAAAAAATCTTCAAGCGCTGCGAGGCTCTTCAAATCGGTTATATCTGCGGAGGAAGAATCTACAAGGATATAAAGAATATGGCTGGGAACTGGGAACCCTCTTCCTGGAAGCGGTTTAAGTCGAAAAAGAAAGAGCAGGTGTGGGAGTATGTCGAGTTTGGATGCTGTCGGAAAAGTTGGGACAGGTTCCGACGAGCAATCTTTTGCCGGTTGACCCATGATGAAGAGCAACAGCTTTATCTTCCCGGATTTTGTCCTGATACTGTGATTTTTACCAATATCGGCCAAAATCAAGCGGTAGACAGAATGCTGGAGAGAGCCGGTGCCCAAGGGTATCTGACAAGTAATGGAATTGTGGCTTGTTATCATGATCGTGGCAGTGACGAACTGGCCAACCGGGCGCTGAAGGATTTTGGGCACGAACAGCTTCCTTTCAAGCGCTTCGCTGCAAACTCCGCCTGGTATTACACGATGCTGGTGGGTCATTTCCTGATGGAATCTTTTAAAGAGGACGTCAGTGCCCCGGTAATCTCCGTCTCTGCCTATGCGAATACGGTTCGCAGACGTATGATCGATATTGCCGGTAAAATTGTTTTCCATGGTAAAGAAACCATTTTAAAGGTGAGCCAAACCTGCTTGGACCGGCTCAAACTGCCAGAGCTACTAAGACGTTGCCGGATGGCACCAGCCATCACATAAGAAATACAAAAAATTGAAGGGCTGTGCGAATCGCTGGTGAATTGCGTCTATAAGTCCCATAAACTGGCCAGATCCGATACTGGTTATGCAATTTGTGGACAAGTTCAGCACGGAAAAGGTTCGACTTACCATCAGTGTTCTGATGCTGCACCTCGGGCTTGCCGTCAACCATAGGTTAGGGTCGAAATCGCTCAATTTAGGTTAAAAATAAACTCATCTGGAATAGGGCCTTCATAATATTTTGTCTTATTTCCTCGCTTCCTAAATCCTCCTGTTTCAAAAAAATTTCCAGGTGTTGCTAACACATATTGTCCGGGATCTTCTTTGAAATATTTACTTTTAAAGGCATAGCCATGTTTTATGGCTAAAATATCACCTATTCGACACCATACCCACCCTTTTGGAATTTTAAATGGCTTCTCATTCTCCCGAATCTTTGGTAAGGGCTTCTGCCTTTTAATTTCCCCCTTTTCAATCAAAGCAGCTTTTTCCTCAGCAATTTGTTTCAACAACTCACTTGCCGGTTCATCCTCCGGATTCTGAGGAACAAGCTTTCCCATGACCGCATTTTGAAGGATACACTTTTTCAAATCCTCCACATCATCAGGATGGTCAAAGAGCATGGACAGATGGTCCTGTAGCCGTTTCCATGCGGTCTGTAGCGCTTCCCCTCCCTGGGCATTGGCCAGTTCGTTAAGGGCTGAAATACGAGCCTGCTTCACCAGGGCTGACCGTTCCTGCTGCTGCGCCTCTAAACGGTCACACAGGGCCATGAGTTGATCTACTTTGGCTGTTATCCTTTTTTGTTCGGCGAGGGGTGGAAGAGGGACCGGAATAGTACTAAAATTTGTCAGAGATATTCCACCAATAATCCCAGTCATCCTCTTTTGAAACTGGGTCAAAAAAGATGAAGAAAGATACAAACTCAGAAAAAATTTTGATTCTAAACTGCTATACAATTCTATAGCATAGAGTTTATTACCAAAACATATATCGCGTTCAGTGATACCACATTTTTTTCCCGCACTCCCACCTTCTGAACAAATAAGCACAGCATTTTTATGAGCCACTTTAAATTTTGGTTCATTACGGGGAATCTTTACACCATTCTCATAATTTAAAGGCTGAAAACCGTATTCAACATCTTTTGTAGCAATGAATGGCAAACCTTCATTCTGGTTTGAATATTTTTCTTCCTTAACTTTGGCATTAATAGAATTGCCATTAAAAATATTACCAACCGTTTGGAGGTGGACCCATCGCCAAGAAGCAGGGATATTTAGATATTGCTGTTTGTCTTTTAAAGGATCTACCCTCTTAGGCTTTCTTATAGTTTTAGATTTGATAAGTGCATTTTTCTCTGCCTCTATTTTAGCAAGAAGAATGTCTACGGATTCATCCGCAGGATTCTGCCCCACCAATTTCCCCATCACAGCCAATTGCAGAATCATCTCCCGCAAGCGCTGGACCCCGCCAGGTGCTTTGGCAATGGCACCAAACTCTTTCAAAAATGTTTCCGGTGTCACGCCTGCTCCTCTTCAAAATGATGGGCAAACGCTTCTGCCAGCTCCTGTTTCAATTGTTCTTCGGTTTCTGCAATCTCTTTTTCAAGGGCCTTGAGCTTGTCCAGCAAATCATCCGGATCATGGGTTTGGGCCTCGGGTGTGTTGGGGTTTTTTTCGTCCAGATTGTAAATGGGCCAGAAAATCCGATCCGCGGCTGACTGTTCATCCTTGGCTTTCTGACGGAGTGTCTTGGCCTGTTTTTTTAAGTCCTCTTTTTCATCGCCATTGGTCTCTTTGGCTTCAAGTTCCAGTTCGGCTGCCTGGTTATTGAGGGCTTCTGCCTTGTCCCTGTGAGGCTTGGCCTTGGCTTCGGCTGCCTGTTTGCGGGATTTGAAATCCACTTTCCAGGCGCGTTCGTTTTCGACACGGTCGGCGAAATCATTTTCCTCTTTGCCCCACCACTCTTTTTCCGCCTGGAACTCTTTCAGGGTGATGGGTTTGGTTTTGGAGTAACTCTTATACCCGTCAGGATAGGGGTGCTCATAATACCAGATGGTTTCCGTGGGCTTACCTTTGGTAAAGAAAAGCAGGTTGGTTTTGATGCCGGTATATGGGTTAAAGACCCCGTTGGGCAGCCGGATAATGGTGTGCAAATTACACTCTTCCATTAAAAGTTGCTTGATCTTGGCTTTAACCCCTTCTCCGAAAAGATTGCCGTCGGGCAGAACAATGGCACCGCGGCCGCCTTCCTTAAGCAGTTTTTTAACGATCAAGGTAAGGAACATATCCGAGGTTTCCCGGGTGCGCACATCCGCCGGGAAATCGTTGCCCACGCCATCCTCTTCCATACCGCCAAACGGGGGATTGGTGATGACACAATCTGCCTTGTCATGATTGGACCAGTCATTCCAGGGTCTGGCCAGGGTGTTTTTATGTTCGATCTGATAGGGCACGTCAATGCCGTTGAGCATCATGTTGGTTGTGCACAGCAGATGGGGCAATTGCTTTTTTTCAATGCCCCGGATTCCGGACTCAATGGCCTTTTTATCCTCTGCGCTGGATTTTCTTGAAATCTGGGTGTTGAAATGATCGATGGCGGCGGTGAGAAAGCCCCCGGTACCGCAGGCAGGGTCCAGAACGGTTTCCCGTTTGTCAAGTTTTGGGTTGACCATCTGGACCATAAAATGGGTCACAGCCCTTGGGGTGTAGAATTCACCGGCATTGCCCGCGCTTCTCAGATCGTTCAGGATTTTTTCATACAGATCCCCCATGTTTGCCCGGGTTTTAAAATCATGAAAATTAATGGCTTCGTCCAGTTTTTCAATCACACCGAGCATCAGGGGGCCGGATTTCATGTAATTGTTGGCATCAACAAATACTTCCCGCACCACCTTTGCCTTGGCGCAGGTGTCCTCATCATCTATGCTGTCCAGGTCGATCTCTCTTAATCCCGGATAAACCGTGTTGTTCACATGGGCAATCAGGTCGCTTGCTGCAATTTGCGGCGCCAATTTGCCGTCAGGACCGGGCAGGTACTTGGCCCAGTTTCTCCAGCGGCATGCGTCAGGTAAAGGGGAAACATAGGCTTCTCCCCGGTCCGCAAAGTCATCTTCCCACTCTTCTTCTCGCTGATCAAACACCTTTAGAAAAAGCATCCATGTCAACTGCCCGATGCGCTGCGCATCCCCATCCACGCCATCATCCTTTCGCATGATGTCTTGAATGCTTTTGATTGTGCTGCTTAAACTCATGTTATACTTTCATTTTAAAATTACTATGCGCTTAAACTGTCGTATATCGCCTGTTCAAGCTCTGTTAAGGCCTCTGAATATTTATCAAGCCCGCCAAAGATCTCCCGCCGGATATGGGTCTTTGTTCCCATTTTATTGAAAGGCGGCAATTCCAGAATTTTGGGATCTTCTATATCCATGATGTCATTGGCCGCGTACTTATCCAGAAGTGCTTCCAAGACTTTTCTTGCCTGCCCGCCATATTTTCCAAAATAGTTTCTTTTCTTTACATTATTGGCCCGCTCTTTTTTGGTCAGCGGTTTCTGGTCAAACGCAATATGTGTGATTAAATCAAAAATACCGAATTGCTCCGCATTGGGAATCACCTGATTCAAAACACCAATATCCACACCCTGCGCTTTGAGTTCATCAATAATGACTTTCTTTCGTTCAGTGCTGCTCCACTGGTTTAAAAACGCTTTTAAAGAGCCAAATTGGTGTTGCAGGGTTTTCTTGATTTCATCTTTCAAAAAAACACGGTAATCTTCGGTGATCAGCTTCCCATCTGCATCCAGGTATTGCTCTCTTAAGACCCCTTGATTGACCTCAACATCTTCAACAACCCATCGTTTCCGCGTTTCCGCAACCCCTTCGTCACCCGTATCCTCTATTTCATCATATCCATCAAAATTTTCCGGCGGTTGATCTTCTTCCGGCGTTTCTTCAAGCTCTTCAGGCGGAACCATCGGATCGCCCGGCTTTGGTTCATAAATCATTACCGGCTCACCGTCAAACTCAGGATCAGCAAAGAGGCGCGTGGCGTTTTTGAAATCCATTACAGTGAAATAAAGCTTATGATAATCCTCCCGAATCCTGGTTCCACGACCAATAATCTGCTTAAATTCTGTCATGGAGTTAATGCTCTGGTCCAATACAATCAGCTTACATGTCTTTGCATCAACACCAGTGCTTAACAACTTTGACGTTGTAGCAATTACCGGATACGGCTCGTCATTGTCAATGAAATAGGACAACTGTGCCTTTCCTTCTTTATCATCCCCCGTGATTCTCATCACATACCGCCTGTTGTGAGCCGCTTGTGGGATAAGCTGAACCAAGGCCTGGCGCATCCGTTCTGCATGGGGTTGATCATCACAGAAAACAATGGTTTTAGCCATGGGATCGGTATTCTTAAGGTATTCCCAGACCTTTGAGGCTACGAATTCCGTTCTTTGGGTCAAAATCATATTCCGATCAAAATCCGACGTATTGTATTGTCGATGCTCTATCTCTTTTCCATATTTATCCAGTTTTCCCTTTTCAGGCGTATACCCAAGCGCATCAACATCGGTGACCACACGAATGACTTTATACGGTGCCAGAAATCCATCCTCAATCCCCTGTTTTAACGAGTAGGTATAAATGGGTTCTCCAAAATAATGAATATTGGATGTATCTTTGGTTTCTTTAGGCGTCGCTGTCATCCCTAAATGGGTGGCAGTGCTAAAATACTCCAGCACGACTCTCCAAGCAGAATCTTCGGCAGCGCTTCCCCTGTGGCATTCGTCAATAACGACCAAGTCAAAAAAATCCGAGGGGAATTGCCTGAAAATTTGTTTCCATTCTTCATTTCCAGTCACGGCTTGATACAAAGACAGGTATATTTCATAATTCTTTTTGACTTCTCTATTTGTGATTTTGTGCATGACCTCACCAAAAGGTGAAAAATCCTGCAGCATGGTTTGGTCAACCAGAATATTGCGATCGGCAAGGAACAAAATCCGTTTTTTCTTCTTGGCTTTCCATAAGCGCCAGATAATTTGAAATGCTGTATAGGTTTTGCCGGTGCCTGTGGCCATGACAAGCAAAAGCCGCTGTTGGCCCTGTGCGATTGCTTCAATCGCTCTATTTATGGCAACTCGCTGATAGTATCGCGCTGATTTTCCAGATCCGTCCGTATGATAGGGCTGGCGGATCAAATCTTCTGAGCCCTTATCCTCAATACCTTTCCATCTTTTATATACAGACCACAATTCATCAAATTTCGGAAAATTATCCAGATCGATTTCACGTTCTGCAGGTTGTGTTATTCCGGTCCGATCATGGAGCAGAAAGCCATCACCATTGGAGCTCAATGCAAATGGGACATCTAGCATCTCCGCATACAACAATGCCTGTTGCATACCATGGCCTACCTCAAAAATATTTCGCTTTGCTTCAACAACAGCGATAGGCACATTGGGTTGGACATAAATGACGTAATCTGCCCGTTTAGGTCCACCTTTAGCGACTGGATTCTTAACACGGGAGGCAAGTTTGCCTCTGACCATAATCCGGCCATCGGTCAGCTTAACCTCTTCCCTGAATTGAGACTGTTTCCAACCGGATTTCTGAATGGCCGGTGTGATGAATTTTGTACAAATATCCCGTTCGCTAAGATCTTTTTTATTTATCTCAGTCAAAACATGGTCCTCGCCTTATTCATTGGTTCCTAAGAAATAAATCGGTTGTAATGGCAGAAGGTTCTTTTCTTCATCGGAAAGTTTGGAATAAAAATCCTTCCACAGGCTGATGAATGTATCCCCATCAATCAGTTTGACATGGATGTGGGAATCTCTGGCAAATCGTTCGGCATCTGATGTAAACCTTCCAGAGGTCACAAACAGTCCAATGTCACCATCTTTATTCAGAAGCCCAAGCAGGGATCGAATTTCATCAACCGGGATGGCTGTATCGGGTCTGTGTTTCACTTGGACCTTAATTCTTGGCGCATTTGCTCCCAAAGGGTCTTGAAATGCAATCACATCAATCCCCCCGTCTTTACCCTTGGGAGAGATGAATGGGGTGTAGTATCCCATGGCCCGGAGTATTGCCGCTACCAGATCCTGTAATTCATAAGGGTTTCGGTCTTTTAGATATTCTTTAATCCCGTCAATGGCATTTTCTTCGAGTTGTTCAATGGTGGCCTTTTGTATTTTTTCTTCTGGGATTTCTTCTTCTGGCGTCGCCTCGTTTTCAGATTTACGGATTTTATCCCATTTTCGATATTTTTTTGAGGCTGTCTTCAGAAGCTCGACAGCGCCCATTTTCATGGCATTCTCACCTTCTTGTGTCAGATACCACACCCCTTTTTGCTTTCTAAGGTACCCGGCCTTGGAACAGTCGATTGTATAAAAATGCAGGATGGATTGCCATCTGATATACCCGGTTTTTTCGTACCGATCTTTCTCCCAATCCGTTAAAGTGACCTTATCGGGTATTTGATTCATCACCTCTTTTGAAGGCAAGTTCCCATCTGACTCCCTGAGTATTTCAAATGTTGCGTATACTGTTTTGGCAGCGCATGCCATTGAGGGGGATAGGCTCTCGATACCATCATACAAAGATGTCATTTTAACCTCTTTTGAAAGCGTTGATCTTGAACGGCTGACTGAACGACCATTTTAAGAAAATTTAATATCAAATCCTGACAATTATTTTGACAAGAGCCATATTTGCGATCTTTTTACTATTTACAAACCGTGTCAACACCTCGATATCGCTTAATCGCTGTGAAATCAAGAAAATATAGTCAATTTACTTGAACTCCCCTTGTACCTATCCCAACCCTAATTTTTTAGCGGAGCCCCTTCTATAAAAGCTTTTCTGTCAGAACGACCGCTATAAACGCATATAATATTTTAGATGGCCCCTTACTGTTTACAAACGAAAGGAAAAACAAATGAAAAAAAGATTAACGGTGTATGGTATGATACAGCAACAGATTCCATGACCGCTGAAGCGGAGACCACAGTCGCATTTTCTGAAAGAATATTTTATTTTCACTGAAGACTACTTAAATATCTGAATCCCCCCACGACCGAAAGGAGGACCCCGGACTATTATTAATAGTCTGAAGGAGGGGTAATTGGGGTGGGAGACGAAATTTTGACATTGGGCACAGAATTAGACACAAAAAAATCAAACCGGGCACAGATTAGGCACAAAAATCAAAAAAGGGTTTAGAAGATTTCTCCTAAACCCTTAATTTTTATGGTAGGCACGAGCGGACTTGAACCGCTGACTTCTACCGTGTCGAGGTAGCACTCTACCAACTGAGTTACGCGCCTTCAAAGATCAGATTCTTTTATCAAAGAGACCTGGCCCTGTCAAGCAAAACATGGCCTATTCCATGGGATTTTCTCCCTGGGGCAAATTCTGATCGCCGCCGGGCACAGGTGATATCGCGCCCTCTTCCACAAAACGGATGGTCACCATTTCAGGGGTGACATCGGAGATCTCAAGGCCAAACCCTTCAAAGGTCTTTAAAAGAACGGCATTGGCAAACTGTGCAGGGCTACCTTTGTACAGGATCTCCATGACAGCGCTGGATGAGCCGATCTCCTTGGGCTGCATGTTGACAATCTCCCGGATCTCCTTGAACCGCTGCTTTAAGGCGATGAACCGGGGCAGAAAATTTTCCCCTTCCACGGCCACGTCAAAATGGCTTTCCTTTCTCAGGTTCTGGGACCAGAAGGTGTCTATTTTCTCTGAAAGGTCAAGGCCCGCTTTTCCGGCGGCCTGGGTCAGGGAGGCTGTTACGCCCTGCTGTTCCGTCTGGCTGGAGGCTGTGGCGTCCGCCTTAACCTGCAGCACCTCTTTTTCAGACGCCGTGTCAAAGACTCTTAATTCAACCACCGCGTCAAAGGCTTTAGCGTCGCCCATCCGGTTAAAGGATTCCGAGGCGCCGGCCTTGCCCAGGACAACCATGTCCGCTTTCATAGCCTTGCCAAGATCGATAGCCGCCTTGATGTCGTAAATTCCCTGAAATTTGATGGCATAAAAGCTGGGATCCGGATAGCCGGAAGCCCCCTGGGCCAGGGGAAAACTTTTTCCTGCCATTTCCTGTTTAATGATGCCCTCGGCAAGGGAAGTGTAGGGTTCCGGATTGTTTCCCCACCAAAACCTTGGCAAAAGATCCTCAGGGGTCTGCTCGGCAATGAGCAAAAGGACCACGGGTTTTTCCTGACCGGTTCGGATGATCCGGGCCTCTTCCAGGCGCTGGCGGACCAGGGACTGGTCGATTTTAGACTCCACCGCCACCACATAGCTGTCCTTATGGGCCATGCCGTTCAACACCCGGTAGGTGGCCACATACTCCGCAGCACTGGGCACAAGGCGGTCATAGAGGAACTCCAGGTTGGAGGCGAACACCTGCCGGGATACCAGGGAGGAAAAAGCATTCTGGACTGCAAGCTCCAGAGCCTGGTCAACGGCCCGTTTCTTGGCTCCGGGAATATCTTCGTTATAAATTTTCACCTGCCCTGTGGTCACCCCGGTCAGGACATCTGCAGCCTGCGCAGCGAAAGCTTTCGGCACTGCGGTCGGAACAGATACAAATAAGGCCAAAAGGGCGATCATCAGGAATCGTATATACTGCTTGCGCATCATGTTACACCTTTCTTAGGATTGCGTAATCAGCGATCAGGCTCAAAAGAACCTTTGAATCAGAAGCGTCAAAAATTTGCAAAGCGGCCTTGGCAGATGCCACGTGGTACTCTGCCCGCTCCTTTGTATAGGCGATGCCGCCCAGATCTTCAAGGCGTTTTTTCAAGCCCTCAAAGACCTTGGGATCAAACCCGGTCATGGCCATGGCCTTGTGGATGTAGGCTTTATCAGACTCGCCGGCCCGGGAAAGACTGTAGATCAGGGGCAGGGTCAGCTTGCCCTCCCGAAGATCCGCGCCGGGATTTTTCCCCAGCTGATCGGCTGTGGCCGTATAGTCCAGAAGGTCGTCAGCCATTTGAAAGGCCATACCGAGATGATAGCCAAAATCCTTCAGGGCGGTTTCCTTTTCTTCACAGGCTTCGGCCACAAGGGCACCGCTTCGGCAGGCGCCCTCAATGAGGACGGCGGTCTTGCGTTCGATGACCGTGTTGTACTCATCTTCGGTTAAGTCGGTGCGCCCCTTGTTTTCCATCTGGTCGATCTCCCCCTGGGACATGGCCTGGGTGATGTGGGCGATCACGGAGATCACACGGGGGGAACCGGTCCGGGCAGCAATATCCAGGGCCTGGGCCAGAAGAAAATCGCCTGTAAGCACCACCTTGGGTGCATCCCACAGGGTGTGGGCGGCAGGCTTGCCCCGGCGCATGTCTGCACCATCCACCACATCATCGTGGAGAAGGGTTGCGGCATGCAGGTATTCGAAAATAGTGGAAAAAAGGATTTCAAAGCCCTTGTCATAGCCGCACATGCGGGCGGCATGGATCATGAGCAGGGGGCGAAGACGCTTGCCGCCGGCAAAGAGCAGGTGGGAGGCGATCTGCCTTACCAGGTCCAGGTTGGGAGCAAGATTCTGGGTCAGGGCCTGCTCGACTTTTTCAAGGTCCGATGCGGCCAGGCCCATAATCTGCTGCTTAATATCGTTGGTCACGCAGTCTCTCCGGCAATATCATATTCATAGGCATCGGTTATTCTTACCTGAACAACGGTGCCTATGTCCAGACCGTCGGCATAAATAAAGGTCATTCCGTCCACCTCCGGGGCCTGGAAAGGGGTTCTGCCGATAAAGACGCCTTCCTCCGGATTTTCTTCCACCAGAACGGGATAAACCTGCCCCACATGGCGCTGATTCAAGCTTTCTGAGATTTCACCCTGGACGGCCATGATGGTGTCCTGGCGCAGTTCCGCCGTCTGTTCATCCACATGGTCTTTTAAATGATGGCTTTTTAAATCATCTGAATCCGAATAGGTAAATACGCCGAGATGGTCGAACCGGACCTCTTTGATAAACGCCAGAAGACTTTCGAACTCTTCCTGGGTTTCACCTGGGAACCCGACGATGACCGTGGTCCGGAGGCTGGCGCAAGGATCCTCTTTGCGGATCATTTTAAAAAGCTCGGTCAGATCCTCCCGGGTGTAGGGCCGGCCCATGCGTTTGAGCATGGAAGAGGCCGCATGCTGAATGGGAACATCGTAATAGGAGCAGATATTGCCATGGTTCCGGACCGCCTTTACCATACTCCGGCTCAGAGTGGACGGATGGGTGTAAAGAAAGCGAATCCAGACCGCCCGGTCGGCCAGGGTCTTTGCAAGATTTTCCAGAACCGTCTCGAACCCCGGGCTCTGATCCAGGTCCTGGCCCCAGTCCGTGGTGTTCTCAGCGGTGAGGATGATCTCTTTAACGCCCTGATCGGCAAGGGTTGCGGCTTCGGTGCAGATATCCTTTACCGGGCGGGAGCGCTGTTTTCCTCTCAGGGACGGGATGATGCAATAGGTGCAGTGGCGGTTGCAGCCTTCGGAGACCTTGATATAGGCAAACCCCTCCGACATCAATTCCCGGCGCTCCGCAAGATTCTGGAAGCCCCGGGAGTTGGGATCGGGGAACAGCGTCAGGGCACGGGCTTCACCGTTTTCCACGGCATCGACAATCTGCTCGCAGGCGGCCGTGCCCAAAAAGGCGTCCACCTCGGGCAGACTGGCCGTCAGATCCGGATCATCCTTGTACCGTTGGGCCAGACACCCTGTGGCGATAAGCCTTTTGCAGGCGCCGGTTTTCTTGAATTCCGCCATTTCCAAAAGCACCTCAACCGCCTCGTCGGAGGCGGTTGAGATAAATCCGCAGGTGTTCACGATGATGGCGGAAGCGCGGGCCGGATCCCGGGTTATCCGGTGTCCGGCCGCAGCCAGCTTGCCAAGCATGATTTCGCTGTCCACCTGGTTCCGGGAACAGCCAAGGGTTTCTAAATATACGATCATATGGCCTTGGCCATCAGATCGCCCAGAAGGCTTGAGAACCGCGCCGGGTTGTCCAGCTTTCCGCCCTCTGAAATCACGGCGATGTCATAGAGCAGGTCCGCATAGTCCGTGAGCACCGGGTTGGTGGTGTCGGACTCGAAGAGAGACTTTATTTTTTCCATGACCGGGTGGTTGATATTGACTTCCATGGCGCGTTTCTGCTCGGGGGTCTTCTGGCCGGATGCCTTGAGGATCTTTTCCATGTAGGCGCTCATGCCGTAGTCATCGCCGGACAGGCAGGAGACGGAATCTTTCAGGCGGCTTGAGACCACCACATCCTTGACTCTTTTTTCCAGCTTACCCTTGAGAAAGGAGAGAAGGGCTGAGTATTCGTTTTTCTTCTCGTCATCCACCTTCTCGACGTCCAGATCACCCTTTTCAGCGGACTTAAGCTTTTTCTCCTTGTACTCGGGCAGGGACTGGGTCACCCATTCGTCAATGGGATCCACCATGAGCAGGACTTCAAAATCCTTGGCCTTGAGTGCCTCAAGCAACGGAGAGTTGGCAAGGGAGGTCAGGCTCTCGCCGGTCAGATAGTAGATCTCTTTCTGGTCTTCCTTCATATTCTCAATGTACTGGTCAAGGGAGATGTACTTGTCGCCGGATTTCGTGGTCTTGTACCGCATAAGAGCGGCCAGGCGCTCTTTGTTATTGAAGTCGGTGGGGATGCCGGCCTTCAGGGCCTGGCCGAACTCCTCGTAGAATTCGATGTACTTGTCCTCTTCCATGCCTTCCAGAACGGAAAAGACCTGCTTGGTCAGGTTTTTCTGAATGTTTCTGACCAGACGGTCCTCCTGGAGGATCTCACGGGAAACGTTGAGGTTAAGGTCCGGGGCATCCACAACGCCCTGGACAAACCCCAGGTACTCGGGCAAAAGCTCCTTGCAGTCGTCCATAATGAAGACGCGTTTGCAGTAAAGCTGCATCCCGTGCTTGCGCTCGGGGCGGAACAGGTCAAAGGGGGCTTTGGAGGGAAGATACATGAGCACATCGTACTCGGTGACGCCTTCAAATTTTTTGTGAATGATTTCACAAGGGTCGTCCCAGTTATGGGAGATATGCTTGTAGAACTCCTTGTGCTCCTCCTCGGTGACATCTTCCTTGGCCTTGGCCCAGATGGCTTTCATGGAGTTTAGGGTCTCGTCCTCCCGGACCTTGCGAAAGGTCTCGCCCACGGGCTTGCCCTCGGAATCCTTGATCTGCTCTTCTTCCGGGATGGGCTCGGACTTCTCCACATTCATGATCACGGGATAGGTGACAAAATCGGAGTGCTTCTTAACGATATTTTTAATGACCCATTCGTCGGTGAAGTCCTGGTCACCCTCTTCGGTCTCGCCCAGGAACAGGGTAATCTCTGTGCCCCGGCCGGCCTTGTCAATCTCTTCTACGGTGTAATCGCCTTTACCGTCGGACTCCCAGCGGGTGCCCTTTTCCTCGCCCGGTGCCCGGGTGTCCAGACGAACCTTGTCAGCCACGATAAAGGCGGAGTAAAAGCCCACACCAAACTGGCCGATGAGTTCCGGGGAAAGGCCGGTCTCGTTTTTGGATTTTTCCAGGGCCTGCATAAAGGCGGCGGTGCCGGACTGGGCAATGGTACCGATATTCTCGGTAACCTCGTCAAAGGTCATGCCGATGCCGTTGTCTGAAATGGTAAAGGTGTTGGCCTCTTTGTCCGCTTTTATGCGGATATGATAATCGGTGTCGTCGGCAAAGAGTTCCGGCTCGGTCTGCTCTTTGAACCGGGCCTTGTCAATGGCGTCAGACGCGTTGGAGATCAATTCTCTGACAAAGATTTCCTTGTTGGAATAAAGAGAATGGATGATCAGGTGCAGCAACTGCTGGACTTCGGTTTTGAACTTTCTGGTCTTTTTTGCTCCCATGGTAACTCCTGTTTACACATATATTTTTTGGTTACAATTGAATAGTTTCCATAAATAATTGTCGCAAAAACCCAATTGTCAAGGCACGAATCCAAAATTCAAAGTCAGGATATTTTATGCCTGTAATTCCCGCCAAAGCCGGGGTTCGCCCATCTTTTTAGCTCCGGCCGGCCGGTTTGCGTCACAAGGAAAAATCAGGGAGATGAGAGAAGGGCGTCCGCAGATGAGGTTAAAAGGGGCAACGGGTCCACCAGACGGCCCTGGACCGAGACGGACAGATGCAGATGGGCACCTGTGGATCTGCCGGTGGAACCGGAGCGGCCAAGGACCTCTCCCCGTCCAACGGTCTGTCCCTGGGAAACCTGGATTCGGCTCAAATGAAAATACATGGAGACCACTCCGTTGCCGTGATCAACATAGACGGAGTTGCCGGCATAATAGTGATTGCCGGTTAATACGACCCGGCCTTTTGCCAGGGCCCGCACCTCAGTGCCCTGGGGGGCGCGGAAGTCCAGCCCCCGGTGGGGATCTTTCGGTTTCTTGTTTAAAAACCGCCGCAACCCGTAAAGGCTGGTGATCTTGCCCGGCACAGGGCGGAGCAGCGGCAGGGTCCACAGCCTTTTGGGGGAACGGCTCTGTTTGGCGGCAAGGGTTTGCGCCCGCTCCTTTTTGATCCGTTCCAGCACATCCGCCGGCGGGGTCACCATACTGGGGGGCAGGGTCAGGTCCTGCCGGGGGTAGGATTTGGGCACAATGCGTACCCTTCGGATGAGACGAACCTTTTCCCCCCGGATGACGGCAGTCACCTCAAGGGGCTGACTTCCCTCCCTGTCCGTCAGCACATCGGTTCCCAGCATGGCAAGCCCTACATAACGACTGTTCCAGGAGGAGATGGATGGGGACAGGGTCCCGCCCATCCAGGAGATCTCAATGCGGTCCACGGGGTCCTCGGATGTCAGCCGGACCAGGAAGGGCTGGCCCAGGGCCGCCTTTTCAGGACAGGCCAGCACCGGCCTCCCTGCTGCGGCCGGGGAAACGGTAAAAAAAAGGGGAAGCAGAAAAAGAAACACGGTGCCTGCTATGGCCTTTACTGCCAAAGAGTTTTTGTGGGCGGCGCCTGCCGGGATTGTCCTGCGGTATTGCTTGTCATGTTTATCCATGGGTTTTATTCCTAACGGATTTGCAGGCCCCGGGCAATAAAAAATCCGGATACTGGATTGTCTGCCCTGTCTTTGATAAACTGACGCCATGACATTCTGGGATATCAGGGACCAGGCCGGCCTGTCCGGCCGGGAGGTCCGCCGGCTCAATTTTATCAAGGCCTCAACCATTTATAGATTCCGAAAATATTACCGGTCCGGCCTGCGGTCCCATATTTTTGCGGTCTTGGACTCCCAGGCTGTTGAGCGGGAAAGCACCGGTGTCATGGCGGGCGGCATCCGCCTTTTCCCCCGGGCAGTCCCCAAAAAAATGTTCAGAATTTTCAGAAGCCGGTTTACCTGCAAAGAGCAAATCTTTGATGAAATCGGGCGCTACCAGCTGCTACTCAAACATTTGGGCCCAAGGTTTATTGCCCGGTCAGAGGAGTTCATTGCCGATTACAGGGCAGATCACGGTGCCTGCGGCATCCTGCTTTGCGGCCTTCAGGAGTATGTTGAAGGAGAAATTTTAGATCCCTGGCGTCTCAACGGTGTGGCAAGCCTGCGGGGACTTCTCTCCTCCATGGCTGAGCAAAAGAATATTGAAGCCCTGACAAGAACGGCTGTGGAAAATATTGCAAGCTTTACAAAAAAAATCCGCCGCCTGGTGGCCCAAACCGGATACATACCGGATCTTGCCGGGGTGGGCAATCTTATCCTGACGCCTGAAGGCGGGATCAAACTGGTGGATATCAATAATATTGTAGAATTAAAAAAAGGGGACACCATTCCCCTGGATGACAAAGGATACCCGGCCTGTGACGTATCGGTCCAGGTGCTGTTTCTCATTGAGCAGAACCTGATGAAACACCCGAAAGATCAGAACGATCCCCTGTTTCACATCTTCTTGACGCCTGAACGCCGGAAACGGGTCAGACAGATCGAAAAGGCCTTTTACAAAAATCTGAGTACAGAATATGACCAAGTTAACGCCCATTAAACAGAAAAGAATCTCGGACCAGATCTTTGAGCAGATCCGTGATCTCATATACCGCGGGGAGCTTGCCCCCGGATCAAAACTCATGCCTGAACGGGAACTGGCTGCCACCATGGGGGTAAGCCGGGCCAGTGTCAGAAACGCCGTCAAACGCCTGGCCGCCATCGGGTTGGTGGAGCAGCAGCAGGGGCGGGGCACCTTTATCGCCACCCATGATGCGTCAACCGCCTTTCTCTTTGCCGATGCGGCCGATCCCGGGAATCCGGACCTTATGGACCTTTTGGAGGTGAGAATGGGGCTGGAATGCTATGCCGCCGCCCTTGCCGCTGTCCGGGCGGATGAGGCGGATATCCTGGCCATGGAAAAAAGTACGGCACAGATGGCCCAAGCATTTGATGAAGGGCGTCCCGGTACCCGGGCTGATGCCTCATTTCACATGTCCATCGCCCTGGCCGCCAAGAACCCCTTTCACACGGTGATTATCAACTCGTTCAGCACCTATCTGTTCCACGGGGAGCAGGACCTTTTGCACAAGCTCTACGGAGAATATCCGGCCAGCGTCCTGCAGCAGCATGACGATATCATCCGGCAGATTAAAAACAGGGAGCCGGACAAGGCCCACGCCGCCATGAAGTCCCATATCCTTTATTTAACCGAGTATGTGAAAGCGGCCCGGCTAAGATCGCTTTGAGGGAAGACGCCTTTTTTCAGCAGCAGCCGCCGTCACCGCAGGATGCATTTTCCTTTCCTTTTATCCAGACCTGGATAATATAGGAGGCTCAGCCAACCCCCGGGCTGACCCGGATCGCTTTTGTCGGGCAGTTGTTCACACAGGCACCGCACTCCATGCAGGCGTTGACGTCTGAAATGACCGCTTTTGCGTTTTCCATTTCAAAAACCCCGTGGGGGCACACCTGGGTACACAACGTACAGCCGATGCATTTATCCGGGTCCATGGCCAGGGTGGAGACATCTTCCAAATACTTAAATCCGTTCATGGTAACTTTCCCTACGGGTAAAAAACCGAATAGATCCACAGTCCCGTGGCCAGTAAAAGCCCTGCCAACTGCACCGGAATATACTGCTTCATTTCCTTTTCCACACCGGAGGGGGATGCAAAAGGCGTGGCCCCTGTAAAATTCATTGCCAGATATGAGCTGATGGTCACGCTCAGCAAAAACAATGCGGTCCGGCCCGCGCCGGTGCTGATCGAGGCCGAAACCAAAATCAAAAAAATCAGGGCCGCGACACTTCCTGCAATCATGCCTTTAAGGGCAAACGCACGGACAGGGATGGCGGGTAAAAGTATCGGCGTCAGCACTGCGCCGGAAAGAATACCTGAGACCATTGCCCAGAACCCTAAAAGCCCTCTTTGCCATGCCCCGTCAATGGAAAATATGCCGGGCCCAAGGCCTGACAGAAAAAAGAGCGCCAGCAGAACAATGACCATCGGCTTGGGTTTGAGCAGGATCTGAATCTCAACCGGGGTCAGGATAAACCGCTCGTACAAGGAGAAGGTGACTTGCCGCATTTTTTTATCAGCTTTTTTACCCTTATTTAAAAACTCGCGTATATCTTCTGCCCGGATCGGCCCGTAAATGACCCTGAAACCGGACTGTTTTTTTACGTCTGCCGAACAAACGCCGGTGGCACCGAGCTGCGGCAGAATCAGCCGCCGGTGGGAGACTATTTTTTCCAGGGATACGGCATTGATCCGTGAAACAAGCTCCCGGGTGGCAAAGGTTCCCTTGCCTGCAGCACACCAGACATTAACCCCTTTTGTGTCCAGAACCAGTATCCAGGCATTGACGCCGGCAAGTTCCTTTCGGAGAATGTCAAAGGTCAGTTTGAAATTGGCCGTGACCAGGACCTCTGAATTGTTGTCCGGTTTTCCAACGGCATACAGCCCCGGGCTGACAAAATAGCGGTGCCGGGAAATCCCCAGACGCACGTAAAAACTTGAGAACAGATCGTCTTTTCCAAGACGGGTTTTGATCACAGGGACATCGCAGGCTTCGGTGGCTAAAAAATCTTCTACAAACGAGCAGAGTTTAAAACCGGCACGGGCTTTGGCGGCAAGGGGTACGGGCTCATTCTCCGTACAGGCGTCCTGCAGAGACGCCATGGAGGGCATGATCTGAACGCCGGTGCTTGAAAGGCCCCTGTACTTTTCAAGGCTGACATCATTTTTCCCCAATGGCTTCATCACTTTCGTCCTCATAGTGCGTTAATATATTCTTTGAACTGTGCCAGTACCTTTTTATCCACGCAAAAATAGGTTTTAGGACCTTCCACTTCGCCGCAGACAATACCGGATTCTTTGAGTATTTTAAGGTGCTGGCTGATGGTTGACTGGGAATAGGGAAAAATATCGACTATGTCACCGCAGATACAGGTATTAATTTTTATCAGGTGTTCAACAATTTTGACCCTTGTCGGGTGGCCCAGGGCTTTGAATATTCTGGACAGGTTTTCCGGATCCATCGCGTTCCCCATGCTTAATCGTCTATTAACGATAAATGAAACGGGTAAAAATGTCAACCCATGGGGATTCGCCTTTGGCGCCATAAAACAGGGCGACCTGTATTTGACAACCCCCTGCTTTGGCGGTATCTTTTTTCCCAACCCGTAATAATAAGGATGCCATCCATGCTCACTGAAGCCAGTCTCACATCCATCCAGGCGGCGGTTGAACACGCAGACCACCCCCGCTCTCCGGATCCCGAACAGTACCGGGCCACGTCGGTGATTGCTCTTTTTACCCCTGAAAAGGCCCCGGGGATGATTTTCATCCAGAAGGCCGACCGGGAAGGGTACCCCTGGAGAAATCAGATGGCTTTTCCCGGCGGCCATGTGGATGAAAAAGACCCCTCGCCCAGAGCGGCGGCCCTTCGGGAACTTAAAGAGGAAATGGGCATCAGCTCTTCCAACGTCGAGGTCTTCGGATCCATCGGCCATTTTCAAACCCTGAACAACAGGGATATTCAGGCGTTTACAGGGCTTTGGAATCAGTCGGACACCATTGACTTTGACCGGCAGGAAATTTCACGGGTATTCACCATTCCCTTTGCCCACCTGGTAAAAACCCATTGCAACAAAGGCTATGCCGGGCGCAAGCCCTCCATCATGGAGTTGACCTACCCATACGAGGATGTGGTCATCTGGGGGGTGACCGCAAAGATCCTCCACCATCTCATTGAAATTGTATACGAATTTAAAAATTAATTATTCGTGCCGGGCCCGTGCCCTCATCCTGAGCCAGACCTTCAGGGCCAGAAACCCGGACAGGGTGCCGAGCGTAGAGGGAAACCAGGTGTGCGGCAAAAACCCAGGGTCGTTGCCGGCCACCAGGATACCCCCCATAGCAAAGGCGAAAACGGGAAGCATAGCGGCGATCAGCAGACGGCAGGCAAAGTTTGAATCATACCAGGGCGTTATGGTCTTTCTGAAGAAAGGATTCTGGTCCAGTTGCATTTGCTTTTTTGTTATCCCCGTGTTAAAACCACAACATATAGTTTTTTTCTCTTGACAAGAAACTACATGTTGCGTTAATTCTGGTTCTCATCAATGAGAGATCCACAATGGACTCCTTTGGCCGCTTAAAAAAGATATGCTAATTTCAATCAGATTTCAAGAGGTGGAGAACACATGTTTGAGCAAATCAAAAAACGTGACGGACGGGTAGCTGAATTCGATTCCTCCAAGATTACCAACGCATTGGTCAAGGCCGGCGAAGCAACCGGAGAGTTTAACGGAAGAGAGGCCAAGAAAATGACCATGCGGGTACTGACGCTTGCCAGGGATCTTCAGTTAGGGCCTGTTCCGGAAGTTGAAGACATCCAGGACATTGTGGAACGGGTGCTTCTGGACTCCCCCTTTTACAAGACCGCCAAAGCCTATATCATCTACCGGGAGCAGCACAACCAGATCCGTAAAATCGCCATTAATGAGAATGTCGGTCTCATGGAATCCTATATCCGCCAGATGGACTGGAAGGTAAAGGAAAACTCCAATATGAGCTACTCCCTCCAGGGCCTGAACAACTATATTTCCTCGGATATAACCGCCGAATACTGGCTCAACAAGATCTACCCCCCGCAGGTTAGGGATGCCCATTACAGCGGGGACATCCACATCCATGACTTAAGCCTGCTCTCGGTTTACTGCGTGGGCTGGGATCTGCAGGACCTTCTGGTTGAAGGATTCAAAGGGGTCGCCGGCAAGGTGGAGTCTTCTCCGCCCAAGCATTTCAGAAGCGCCCTGGGCCAGATTGTCAACTTTTTCTACACCCTCCAGGGCGAGGCAGCCGGCGCCCAGGCCATGTCCAACTTTGACACCCTGCTGGCCCCCTTTGTCCGGTACGATGACCTGGACTACTCAGAGGTGAAACAGGCCCTGCAGGAGTTTGTATTCAACATCAACATCCCCACACGGGTGGGCTTTCAGACGCCGTTTACCAATATCACCATGGACCTGAACGTACCCGTCACCCTCAAGGACACCCCCGTCATCATCGGCGGCGAATACAAAGAGGAAACCTATGCGGGATTCCAGGATGAGATGGATATGATCAACGCAGCCTTTGCCGAGGTCATGATGGAAGGCGACGCCAAGGGACGGGTCTTTACCTTCCCCATCCCCACCTATAACATCACGGCGGATTTTGACTGGTCCAATCCCAAACTTGAGAACATCTGGAAGATGACCGGCAAATACGGCATTCCCTATTTCTCCAATTTCGTCAATTCCGACATGTCGCCGGAAGACGCAAGATCCATGTGCTGCCGCCTTCGCCTGGACAACCGGGAATTGAGAAAACGGGGCGGCGGCCTCTTTGGCGCCAACCCCCTGACAGGCTCCATCGGCGTGGTCACCCTGAACCTGCCCAGAATCGGATATCTGGCCCAGGACGAGGCGGATTTCCTGGACCGCCTGGACGAACTTATCGACCTGTCTGCGGAATCTTTGAGTATCAAACGAAAAATCCTTGAAAAATTCACCGAAGGCAACCTTTATCCCTACTCCAAGTACTACTTAAGAAAGATCAAGGAGAGCACCGGCGTCTACTGGAGAAACCACTTTTCCACCATCGGTATTCTGGGTATGAACGAGGCCTGCATCAACTTCATGGGAGAGGATTTCGGCATTGCCACGGCAAAGGGCCAGGCATTTGCAGTCCGTGTCATGGACCACATCCGCGGCAAGATCGAAGCCCTTCAAAACGAGACCGGCGAGATCTTCAACCTGGAAGCCACACCGGCCGAAGGCACCACCTACCGGTTTGCCAACAAGGACAAGAATAAATTCAAGAATATCATCTGCGCCAATGAGGAAGAGTTCCAGAACGGATCTGATCCCTTTTACACCAACTCCACCCACCTGCCTGTCAACTATACAGACGATCTGTTCGAGGCCCTGGAACTTCAGGACGACCTGCAGACCAAGTACACGGGCGGCACGGTCCAGCACCTTTTCCTGGGTGAGGAGGTCAGCGACATCGAAGTGGTCAAACAGGTGGTTTCAAAGGTCTCCAATACCTTCCGCCTGCCATACTTTACCCTGACTCCGACGTTCAGCGTCTGCCCCTCCCACGGCTATATCTCAGGGGAGCATGCAAAATGCGGCACCTGTGACGCGGAAACTGAAGTTTACTCCAGAGTGGTCGGGTATCTGAGACCCGTAGGCCAGTGGAACAACGGCAAACAGACCGAGTTCTGCATGAGAAAAACCTACAACACCCATAAAATCAGCATGGACAAGGCGCCTGAAAAGGCCGCCTCCTAAGGGCAGATACCCCATATGAACATCGGCGGATTTCAGAAGAACTCCCTCATTGATTTCCCCGGACAGATTGCAGCCGTGGTGTTTACACCCGGCTGCAATTTCATCTGTCCCTATTGCCACAACCCGGAACTTGCCGCAGGAAAAGTGACGGCATCGGCATGGGATCCGGAAGCGGTCATGGCCTTTTTGGAAAAGCGGCGGGGCATGCTCCAGGGGGTGGCCATTACCGGAGGGGAACCCACGCTGCAAAAAGATCTGGTGGATTTCTGCGAGCGGATAAAACAGATGGGTTATAAGATCAAGCTGGATTCAAACGGCACCCGGCCCAAGGTTCTGACCGAACTTTTTGACCGGAACCTGGTCGACTATCTGGCCATGGACATCAAAACCGACCTGGCGCACTACCCAGAGGTCATGAAAGGCGGGGACAAGGACGTGGATCGCATCCGCGAAAGCGTTGCGCTGATTAAAACCGCCGCCCCGGCATACGAATTTCGGACCACCTGTGCCAGGCCCTTTGTCTCCCGGCAGATCATGCCTGAAATCGGGGCATTGATCTCAGGTGCCGCCCTGTACATTCTCCAGCCCTGCTCCCAGAATGTGGCGGTCCTGGATCCAGACTTTCCCAAAGACGGGTCCCATTTTTTCACGAATGACGAAATGACGGAGCTCAAAAGCCTGGTCGCCCCCTTTGTCAACGAGGTTCGGATCAGATAGAATCCTGCGGGGCTGCGTGGATTTCATGGCCTTCGGATTCGGTTTCAGGGTAGATCATCTTTCCGGTATAGGCCAGGTCATACCCTCCGTATTCCTCGGCAGCACGCTGAATCATCTTGCCCTTGAGCAATGAGAGAAACAGTTGAATGCCCTGGTCAAAGAACCGGTCTTTTTTAATCAAAAGATCAAACCGCTCCCAGCCCAGGGAGATAAAGTCAAGATCCAGAAGATTGGCCACCGCCCGGATGCCGGGTCCGGTATGGGCACGGCCCGATAGAACCGCCAGCCCCACATCCATGTGCCTGGCCACGCAGTTGTCGTATCCGGACAGGGTTTCTCCCCGGATACCGGCCTGTTTCAGTTCCCGGTCAAAAAGCTGACGGGTGCCGGTGCCCAGCAGGCGGTTGACCACCTTAACCCCCTTTTTCTTCAAATCCGCCACACAGCCGATACCGTGGGGATTGCCCTTTTCAACCATCAGGCCCTGTTCTCTAAGGCACAGGTTGACCACAGCCGGGGCCTGGACCATTTCATCTTTAATATAGGGAAAGTTGTAATCTTTGTTGTCGGCCAGAAGATGGCTTGTGGCAATATGGCACAGATTCTGGCGCAGGGCCTGGAGCCCGCCCATGCTGCCGGTGATGCCGAACATGGCCAGGTGTTCCCGGTGTTTAAGGTTAAAGGTGGAAATCAACCGGTCCAAAAGCAGGTCGTTGGAGCCTGAAATCAACACCAGCCCATGGTAGGGGGGAAGCTGGGCCGTTTCCGGATAGTTTTCCGTTCCGGTCTCCACCCACTGCCGGACAAGATCAATGGGGAACAGCCATTTTCCGGTCACCTTGGAGGCCGGCAGCCCTTTTTCCGAAATCAGGGAATATACCATTTTCTCATTGACGTGAAGGAAGTTCGCCACTTCCTTGGTGGTCAGCATCTCACCCATAGACAATCCTTTCGCCATGTATCCTTGTCTTAGCCGGTCAGCGCCTCTGAGACGGCCTGCACCACCTCAGCCGGGGACAGGGTTTTGCAATCTATTTTAATATGGCAGTATTTATCATACAAAGGCGTTCTTTCTTTGTAAAGATCATCCACGCCCCGGCCCGGATCAATGGCCACCCCCCGGGCGGACAGGTCCGACAGCCGGGTCATGAGCACGGACAGGTCAACACTGAGGTAAACAATGGTGGCCATCTGTGCCAGATGGGCCATGGCCGCATCCCGGTAAATTACCGATCCCCCCGTGGCAATGACACAGCTGTCGCAATCCAGGCTGAGCAGGTGACCGGCTTCAATATCCAAAAAGGATTCCAGTCCCTTTGCCTCAATGATCTGGGCCAGGGTCATCTCCTCTCGGGTTTGGATGAGAATATCCGTATCCTGAAAGGCAAACCCCAGCTTCTTGGCCAAAAGGACCCCAACGGTGCTTTTGCCCACGGCCGGCATTCCAATCAATGCCAAGTTTTTGTTAATTTTCATCATATTTTGTCCAAAAATTTCATTCAATACCCATAACTTATTGAGAAAAAT
Source organism: uncultured Desulfobacter sp. (assembly GCA_963677255.2). Taxonomy (GTDB): domain Bacteria; phylum Desulfobacterota; class Desulfobacteria; order Desulfobacterales; family Desulfobacteraceae; genus Desulfobacter. The sequence continues at coordinate 1,004,444 of CAXXER010000001.1, forward strand.
ACTCATACCCTCATTTCGACCGGTTTGCAAGGCCAAACCCGGGCCATGGGGACAAAACCCGCCTGATGGCCTTGAATAACAGAGGGGTTATGCTATAATTTCGTCATTTGATTCTCAAAAATTCGAACCGGAAACAGACGACAATGAGGAGGGTTTGTGCGCCTGGCTTTAACAGTGCAGCAATTCAGGTCTTTAACTCTCGGATTATTCATTCTCTCAGTGATCGCTCTTGCGCGGCTGTGTGCTGTCGGGGGCTCATCCGGTCCCACCCGGGACTGGGCCCTGCCACCTTTGGGGCCGCCGGGCCTTGACGAAAAAATCATCGCCTTTATCGGCGAAGACCTGCGCAATGCAGGAAATCTTGGCGTTGGCGCAGGGGTGAAAGAAGCGGCCAGGCGCATGGGATGGGAGGTTCGGTTCTTTGACATCGGATCCAGGGAAGACCTGCGTAAAACCGTCTTTCAGCGAGTCGTTGCGCTCCGGCCTGACGGCATTGTCCTGGGGGGTGTGGATGCCCTGAAAAATCTTGAGTTTATAACGCCCCTGGCCCGGGTTGGCATCCCTGTCATCGGATGGCATGCAGCCCCTGATCCAGGCCCCATTCCGGGGACACCGGTCCAGGTCAACGTGGCCACCGATTCCGTTACCGTGGCCAGGGCGGCCGCCCAATTTGTCATCGCCGATTCCAAAGGTCAGGCCGGGGTGGTCATTTTTACGGACAGCCACTTTGCCATTGCCCAGAAAAAAGCTGCGACCATGGCAAAGATGATCGAGGACTGCAAAGGGTGCACGCTTTTGGAAGTGGTTGACCTGTCCCTTGACAGGACCGCCGCCCTGATGCCGGACACCACCCGGCGGCTGCTCAGAGAATACGGCGGCAGATGGCAGTATTCTTTGGCCATCAACGACCTCTACTTTGACCATGCCATGGCCGCCCTGGTCATGGACGGCCGGCAGCCTGAAGGCCCCCCGTCCAATATTTCCGCAGGGGACGGCAGCCCCTCTGCCATGTTGCGGATCACCTACGGAGGCTACCAGACGGCGACGGTTCCCGAACCCCTTATTCTCCAGGGCTGGCAGCTTGTAGACGAGATGAACCGGCTCATGCAGGGGGAGCCTCCCAGCGGCTATACCACCCCGGCCTGTATCATCACCCAAAAGGACCTGACTCCGGGGGATGATCCTATCGGCATTTTTGACCCGGCCAACGGCTACCGTCAAGCCTACCTCAACAGCTGGAAGAGGAATTAGCCCCATGAAGCTGCCACGCCTATACTCCATCCAGGCCAAGCTTTCAGCGGTTTTTCTTTTCATCGTAATTCTGATAACCTGCAGCGGGATGCTCTCCGTTTACTTCTCCAAACGCCACCTTAAAACAGCCCGTTTTTTTACTGACACCATCATACCGGAAATACAGAGAATCAATGACCTTCAGCATGCCGCCTCCCAGGTGGAAGACTATTCCGAGGAATTGTCCAGGGCCGTTGTCCGTAACAGGCTGGACCAGGTATACGGTGATCTGGAAAAGGCATTGGCCCGGACGACAGAGCTGACCCAAACCATCACCCGGGAGGACAACGGCATTGACATCGTTTCCTTAAATTTCCTTAACCAGGCGATCCGCGCCCAGGCCCAACTGGTCTTCCAACTCAGGGCCCGGCTGCTTAAAATGGCATCTGATCAGCAGGGGGTCTCAAAGGAAATCCAGCGCCATCTGTTAGAACTGGCTGCGCTGGAAGCCCACCGGGGCATTGACAGTGACTCCCCCGGTTTCCTGTCGCGCCCGATGCCCCTGCTGGACGCATTGAGTCTGCCGACCACCTCCCCTCTGAATATCAGGCAGTTAAAGGGGGATTTTGCCGAATTCCACAGGAAAAATGCCGGCATAATCTCCAAAATCAGAAACCTGAAAACGCAATCCCATGCCAGGGCTGTACTGGATCACATCACCGAGCATATGGGCCATCTGATTGAACTCAAAGAGGGTGACTTGGACATCAATCAAAGAATCGGGGGCTTTATCACCACCCTGGATGACCTGACCGGTCAATTAAAACAGCTGACACAAAAGTATATTGAAGGGGTCAGAACCCGGTTCAGAAAAAACGCCGAACAGGTTCTTACGCGGGAACAGCAGAGTATCAACTTCACCAACGCAGGGCTCATTTTTGCCATTCTTATCCTCTACCTGCTGCATTGGAAAATTATCATCCGGGGATTTGGAAACCGGTTGAGCATGATCAGCCGGGCCATGAGCCAGGGAGCTTTTGCAGAAGGGAAGCCCGTCCCTCTTCCCGTGCAGGGGCGGGATGAAATTGCAGACATGGCAAGATCCGCAGGAGAACTGCTTAAAAAAGCCAGAAAGCTAGACACCCTGGCCGCCATAGATGAACTGACCGGAGTATACAACCGCAGGCGGTTTTTCCAGCTGGCAAAAGCAGAGGCAAAACGGACCGCCAGGAAAAAAGCACCCGCCGTGGTTCTGATGATTGACATCGACTTTTTCAAAAAAATCAACGATACCTGGGGCCATGATTTCGGAGACAGGGTTCTGCGTAGATTTGCAGCAGCCTGCAGTCAAAAAAGCCGGAGTATGGATATCTTTGCCCGGTGGGGAGGGGAGGAATTCATCCTGCTCATGCCGGATACAGGTCCCGATCAAGGCATGGCCGCAGCCCAGCGCCTCCGCGAAACCGTGGCCGCCCTTGAAATTTCAACGGATACCGGCGGAACGGTCAGCCTCACGGTGAGCATCGGCATGGCTGAAGCGGCTTTGGATGCCGAGGGCATTGATGAACCGATTAAACGGGCTGACACAGCCCTTTACCAGGCCAAGCGACGGGGCCGGAACAGGGTCGAGGTCTCAATGGTTCAGGAGCCACCCCAGGGTTGACAACCATAGGGATTTGGGTCTAGCCTATAGTATTTTTACGGCCAAAATCTTCCATAGATTCAAGCCTGCTTACAAATTGAAAGCGAACAATGAAACCATCTGACCAGCTATACGGCCTAAACGAGACTCCGCCTGTCCCCATAACCCTCCTGCTCGGCATCCAGCACGTGTGTATCATTGCCATCAGCTTTGTCTTCCCGGTTCTGCTCATCCGTTCCATGGGCGGATCCGAGGCCCAGAGCCAATTCATGGTCAGCATGTCCATGCTGGCCGGCGGGGTTGGAGTCATGGTCCAGGCCCTTGGCAAGGGCCCTGTGGGATCAGGGTATCTGTGCCCCTCGGTCTGCGGCCCCTCATTTCTGGCCGCATCCATGCTCTGCGTGAAAACAGGGGGGCTTTCCCTTGTCATGGGCATGACCCTGTTCGCCGGAATGATCGAAGGCTTGTTTTCAAGAATCCTTGAAAAAATCAGGGTCCTGTTTCCCCCGGAGATCACCGGAGTGATTGTGGCCATGGTGGGACTGTCCGTCATCCGGGTGGCCGGGAAAAACCTGTTCGGCATAGAAGACGGAATCTATGACGGCCAGGCGGCTGCGGCCGGGCTTTCCACCTTGTTTATCATGGTGGGGCTCAACATCTGGACCAAGGGAAATATCAAATTGTTCTGCATCCTCATCGGCATGATCTGCGGCTATGTCATCTCCTATAGTTTAGGCGTTCTGGGTCCCCAAGATCTTCGCCATGCCATGGCATCGCCTTTGATCTGGTTTCCCTTCAGCCATCATCCGGGGTTCAGCTTTTCCTTTGCCATGGTCCTGCCCACCGTAATCGCCATGCTCTGCTCATCCCTGAAAAGCATCGGAGATCTGACCACCTGCCAGAAAATCAACGATCCCGGCTGGACCCGTCCGGATATTCCCAATATAAAAAAAGGCATCCTCGCTGACGGCATCGCCTGTTTCTGTGCCGGTCTTTTCGGGGGTATGGGCCAGTCCACCTCATCCACCAATATCGGCCTGTCCATTGCCAACGGCGTCACCAGCCGGATTATCGCCTTTTCCATCGGTGGTTTTTTGATCCTGCTCTCCTTTTTTCCAAAGCTTTCCGCCGTGTTCGCCATCATGCCCGCTCCGGTTATCGGGGCCACCCTGGTCTTTGCCTTAAGCTTCATGGTGGTGGCCGGATTTCAGATTGTCATGTCCCGCATGATCGATGCCCGTAAGACATTTGTCATCGGGCTGTCCATTATTTTCGGCCTGATGGTGGACCTGGTTCCCGAAGCCTTTTCCCATGTCCCGGCATGGATCCAGCCGGTCTTTGCCTCGTCCCTGTCCGCCTCCACCCTGGTGGCGGTGCTGCTCAACCTTATTTTCAGGATCGGCATAAAGTCCTTTGCAACCCTGTCTCTTGACGGTGCAGGAAAGACGTCGGAACTCATATTCGGATTTCTGGAAAACCAGGGAAGGGCCTGGGCAGCCCGGCCCGAGATCATCAAAAAAGCCTGCGCCGCAGCCAATGAATACGCCGAACTGCTCTCAAGAAGATCTCCCGGGCAACCCATGGAGATCCAGGCCCACTTTGATGAACTGGCCCTGACCCTCACCCTGACCCATAAAGGGGAGGGGCCGGAACTCCCGGAGAAGGCCCCGGAAACAGCAAGCCTTCTGGACCATCCCGACTGCTTTGATCAGCTCTCGGGATACCTGATTCGTTCTTACGCGGACACGGTCCGTGTCCGGCACAAAAACGGTGAGACTATCACCCGGCTGAACTTTGACCATTAACCCAAAGAGGCGAACCCAATGGTGCCGTCACCCCATATACTTGTCATTGCCGGAAAATCCAACTCCGGAAAAACCACTTTAATGGAAAAACTTATTGCCGAATTAACAACCCGCGGCATTGCCGTAGGCTCGGTCAAACACGCCCATGACGGATTTGAAATCGATCAGAAGGGAAAGGACAGCTGGCGCCACCGAAAGGCCGGGGCCGCCGCCACCCTGGTGGCCACGGATACGAGGGTGGCAATGGTCAAGGACGATCCGCGGCCTGCCAAAGCAAAGATGCTGGACTACTTAAAGGATATGGACCTCATCCTGGCAGAAGGATTTAAGGCCCAGCCCCTGCCCAAAATTGAAATCTTCAGAAAGGCAAGCCCCTATCCTGCACCTTTGTTTCTGGAGGACCCAAACCTTGTGGCTTTTATAACAGACACGGATATCCGGCCCCATGTCCCGGTTTTCGGGCCCGAGGATATCTCCCCCATAGCAGATTTCATCATCGCAAATTTTGTTCCCCGGGGAGCTGACGAATCAGAACACTCCCAGGAGGGCCGATGATCTTTTTGCGCCACCTGTGCCTGTTGCTCTTCCTGGCAGCCCTGTCTCTGCCCTGCACCGGGAGGGCTGAAGGCAAGCCCGGTTCCGACTGTACCCAGACCTTTGAAAACGGCAGTATCAACTGGAGCACCGGACAGATTACAGCAACGGGAACGGCAGCCCCGGAAAAACAGCCGGACGGCAGCCTGCTCCCCCTCCCCGGCTCCGCCAGGGCCCAGGCTACGGCCCGGCTGATCCAAATCTTAAAACAAATTCCCATTACCCCGGAACTTCGGGTCGACCAGTACGCCTCCACCCATGATAAGATTCTGGCCGGCATGGAAAAAACAGCCCAGGACGCTCTGACCGTCCGGCAGGTCTACACCTCTGCCCTGGATGTGGACATCCGGGTGGAAGCCTCCATGTTCGGAGGGTTCCTCCAACTGGTCCTGCCCGAATCCATCCGTCAGATTCCTAAAATCAAGGATTCAAAACCCGGGAAATCCGGAACCCAGGCAGCGGTGTCTCCCAAGCTCAATCAGATCCCCTACACGGGCCTGATCATCGATGCCAGAAATCTTTCGATACACCCCATTCTCTACCCGGTGATTGTCAGTGAGGCCGGAGATGAGTTGTATTCCTCGGTTTTCATCAGCCGGGAGTTTGCCGTCCAGTACGGGGTCTGTACCTATCTTTGCAATATGGAAGATGCCATGAACTTTAGGCGAATCGGTTCAAACCCGCTGGTATTTACGGCCCTGCGCAAGGAGGGAAGCACCAGCGGTCATATTGTCATCAGCATGGCAGATGCAAAGATCATAGAAAAGGTGACTGAACGTCACCGATTTTTAAAGGAGTGCCGGGTGATTATTGTGACGGGCCCATAAGGGCGTTGTCAATGAGCCGGGTCCTTCCCACCTGAACCGCCAGGGCCACCACCACGTTCCCGTTGATGCTGTCCGCAGGGGCCAGGGTTTTAGGGTCACAGACCTCAATATAGTCTATGGCGGTTTGCTCCGCCGCATTGATGATCTCGGCCATGGCGTCTTTGATGGTTTGAGAATCCGTCTGCCCACCGGCCACAAGGGTTTTAGCGGCCTCAAGGGCCCGGGAAAGGCAAAGAGCTGCTTGGCGCTGCTCGCAGGTGAGGTAGGCATTTCTCGAACTCATGGCAAGGCCGTCCGGTTCCCGGATAATCTCCCCACCGATGAGTTTGATATTAAAATCCAGATCCTGGATCATCTGACGGATGATCTGAAGCTGCTGATAATCTTTTTTACCGAAAACCGCCACATCGGGCATGACAATGTTGAACAATTTGGTGACCACCAGGGCCACACCGCCGAAATGTACCGGCCGGGAACGCCCGCACAGATAGTTGGGCAGGTGTTCCAAATAGACCTTGGTCTGAAAATCCATGCCGTACATCTCATCGGGACCGGGCAGGAAAACCGCTGTTACGCCGGCAGCCTTTGCCAGTTTCAGATCGTTTTCAATGCTCCGGGGATAAGCGTCCAGATCCTCGTTGGGCCCGAACTGGGTGGGATTAACAAAGATACTGAGCACCAGTTCATCGCTCAGCGGCCGGCCAATATTCAGCAGCGACAGATGCCCCTGGTGCAAAAATCCCATGGTGGGAACAAAAGAGATGGTCCGGCCCTGAGCTTTCTTTGCCGACGACCATGCCTGCATATCGGATTTTGTCTCAAAGATTTCCACTATCTTTCCAATTCCTCTTTTACGGCTATGCCCATATCCATAATGGTATACGGCTTTTTAACAAAGCTTCCCGCCCCCAATTCTTGGGTCCTTAATACATCTTCTGATTCCGAATGTCCACTGGCAATAATGGCCTTTTGATCCGGACGGATCTGCTTGATGCGCCGATAGGTTTCAAGCCCGGAGATACCGGGTGCCATGATCATGTCCAGAACCAGAAGATCCACAGGCTGTGCTCTGACAAAGGCCAGGGCGTCCATGCCGTCTGCCACGGTGTATACGGTGTATCCCAGCTTGCCTAAGATGGTGGCGCCGATCTTCCGCTGGCTGGGCAGATCGTCCACAATGAGAATGGTTTCCCCATGGCCTTTGATCTCATCTAAGGAGTCCGTATCTTCGGACTTTGGCAGCGCGTCCCGGATTCCCGGGAAAATCAGCTCAAATTGTGACCCGCCGTTGTCAGAGACAAGGCCAATGCCGCCGCCATGGTCTTCCACCGCGTTTTTCACCACGGTCAGCCCCAGGCCGGTGCCGCTTTTGCCCATCTCTTTTCGGGTAAAAAAGGGATCAAAGATTTTATCCCGGAAGGACTTTGGGATGCCGGAACCGTTGTCCTCAACCCGGAGCACCACATATTCTCCGGCGCAAAGTCCCTCATGTTCATGGTCATCCATATAAAGGTTGGTTGTGGAAATCCGGACCCGGCCGTCCTCTTTTCCCGCCGTCTCCTCCACGGCGTTGAGCATGAGGTTCATCACCGCCTTTTCAATATGGATATAAGATCCGCGCATATTGAGCAGTTCCGGTTCCAGGCAGACCTCAATCTCCACATCCGGGTAGGTCTGCTCAATTTTTTCAAATTCCGCGGCTGCCATGTAACGCTGGATTACCGTGTTCAGGTTGAGGACCTGCCGATCGGCCCGTGCCCCCCGGGAAATGGTTAGAAGATCGGAGACCACGGAGGAGGCTTTGCGTCCTGAATCCTTTATCATCTCGATGCCCTGACGGGTTTTGGCATCCAGGCCCGAATCCATGAGCAGCACTTCAGGATAGGTGGCAATGCCTGAGAGGATATTGTTCAGGTCATGGGCAACGCTGCCGGCCAAAAGTCCCAGGTTTTTGAGCTTCTCGGAACGGTCCAGCTTGACTTTCATATCTTTGATCCGCCGCTCCTGGCCTTTGACCGCCTGCAGGTTCCGGATGGTCCCGGAAAATTTTTGGGTGCTGCCAAAATGCGACGGCATGCCGCAGATTTCAACCGCCAGGGTCTTCCCCTCGGGGATCTTTAAGGCCGTCTCCATTGAAAACCCCTTTTCCTTTCTAAGGGCTTTTTCCAGGTCCCCGGCTTTTTCCGGGGACAGCAGGTCCACTATAGGGGTTTTGGCAAGATCCGACGGCGCTCTTCCGGTAATGTCCGTCACGGCCCCATGGACCGATGAAATGCAAAGGAAATCATCCACTGTCCAGAACATCTCGTTTGCCTGATCCACCAGAAAGGACAACCGGCAAAGATTCTGATCCGTTTGGTACAGGACAAAAAGGGTGATGACGGCCATCACAAGGGTCATCCCCCAGAACAGCAAATCGGCCCAAAGGGCCTGGGGCAGAAAAATAACCCTAAGGCCCCCGAGAATCAGCAGCCCCGCCCAGGCGGCGGTAAGTCTGTAAACCCTTCGCGTGCCGCCCTCATCCTCTGTGAAAACCGTTGTTCTGTCCGCCATATCATCCATTGACTTCTCACGGGTTAAAAGGTATGTGGATTGTACCCTAACCAAATGAAAATGCAATAAATTTAAGGAAAAGACCATGACCGACTTCATCCCCTCCCGAGAAGATGCCTTTGCCCTGCTTAAAACCTACACACAAAAAGAGGGGCTCATCCGCCACGCCCTGTCCGTGGAATCGGTGATGGGGCATTTTGCCGACCGATTCGGAGAGGACAGAGAAAAGTGGCAGGTCATCGGCCTGGTCCATGATATTGACTATGAAAAATTTGCCGATCAGCACTGTGTCAAATGCGTTGAAATTTTCAAAGCAAACAACTGGCCAGAAGAGTATATTAGGGCCGTGGTCAGCCACGGATGGGGCCTTTGCTCCGATGTAAAACCCGAAACCATGCTGGAAAAAACCCTGTACGCCATTGACGAGCTGACAGGGCTGGTGGCCAGTGCCGCCCTAGTCAGACCTTCCAAAAGCATCCTGGACATTAAAGCCAAATCCGTCCGTAAAAAATTCAAGGACAAAAGCTTTGCCGCGGCCGTTGACCGCCAGGTAATCCTCAACGGTGCTGAGTTTTTAGAGATGGAACTGTCGGAGCTCATCACCGAGGTCATTGAGGGTATGCGGCCCGTGGCCGAGCAAATCGGCCTCAAAGGCAACCTTTAAAACAATATTTGCCGACAGCCCTGTGTCAATGGGTTGACACAGGGCCGTCGGGATTCCCTGCAGTTTTTTCCGGGTTCAGATCGCGTCCAAAAGACCTTAAAGACCATAACCAACCAAAATAATTAAGCATAAAAACCAACCGATCGTATTGGCACATCCTTTGCTTAGCTCTATTTCAGGTCTTCAATGGAATTAAGGATATGAGATGAAACTGACATTGGAAAAAATAACGGCCATAAAATCAGCCATAGCAGGTCTGGTCTTCCGTACAGCTGCCCAGCAGAGAGCGGATGCCCACAACAAGCTCAGCCGCCATATCGTCGCCCTGAACAAAAAATCCTCCTCCACGGAAATCATCAATGAAGTGGCAGACTGCCTCAAAGACATTCTGGGCTACCGACTGTTTGCCTTTGTGGTCAAAAAGGATGCCGGAATGGATGTCTGGCTGGACCCCAGGATGTATAAAAAGGCCCTGGAGGACATTATTATTAAGGACTTTCCAAGCCTGTCACGTAAGGACCTGACCTACCTGAACCACACCTTTGAACCGGGCGAACACCATGAAGCCTTAAGCCTGACCAACCTGGTCCATTACGATCTGAAAGAAGACAATTGTTACGCAAGACTTTATATGATGCCGGAAAAGGGGCTGACAAAATTCCACGACGAGGTGGTGCACCTGATTCTCCAGGGGTCGGCTGCGGCCCTGTCCACGCAGATCAAGATGGAAAACTTAAAGGATGCGGCCGTTCTGGATCCTTTAACCGGCTGTTACAACCGCAGGGAATTTGAAACCCAGCTGCGGCGCCATGCGGCAACCTCAGCCCGGTACAACAGCAGGCTGTCCGTATTCATGTTCGATCTGGATTATTTCAAATCCGTCAACGATACCTACGGCCACCTCTGCGGAGACCAGGTCCTGCGGGAAGTGTCACGGCTGGTCAGGGACAGCATGCGCCAGGGAGATATCCTGGCCCGGTACGGCGGAGAGGAGTTCATTGCCATTCTGCCCGAAACCGGCCGGACCAAAGCCATGGAACTGGCCAACCGCCTGAGAAGCCGGATCGCCAAACTCAGCATCCCATTTAACCAGACCACCATCCGGGTCACGGCCAGTTTCGGCGTTGCAGAACTGGTCCCCAACACCGACATCAGCCGGGTCATCGAGGATGCGGACACCATGCTCTACAAAGCCAAGCGTAACGGCCGCAATACGGTCATGCCAGGCCTGATCAAGGTCTGCCAGCCCCAGGAGACAGAAACCTTAAGGGACGAAGCCCTCAATTAGGCAGACCCCGACCCTATTGCCGGCCCCTTTTGGCCAGTTTGGCGGTATAGGTTTCCAGTCGAATCCCGTGAACCGCTCCCCCCAACAATCCTGAAATCCGTCCGGGGGAATACAGGGCCCGGGTGAGATCGGAAAATATCCGGTATTTTTTGGCAGTATAGGGAAACCAGTTGGCCTCCATTTTCTTTGAATCCTTATCCACCAGCACCGCTTTGATATTGGTGAAGGCGTAAAATCCAAACTCCCCCTTGTATCGGCCGAACCCGCTTTTGCCCACCCCGCCGAAGGGCAGGGCGTGGTTGCCTTCGGTAAGCATCACATTATTGATGGAAACATTGCCCGTATAGATGGCCCGGGCGACCCTATCCGCCCTTTTAAGGTCCTTTGACCAGACCGAGGCCGACAGCCCGAACTCAGGATCGTTGGCCAGTTCAATGGCCTGGGCCTCCGAAGAAAAGGAGTAAAGGGGCAGCACAGGCCCGAAATTCTCCTCTTTATCCATACGCATATCCTGCGTCACCCCCTCCACGATCATCGGGGGAATGGATGCCGATTCCCCGTCCCAGTCATTGCCGGTAAGAAACACCGCACCCTTTTCCTTTGCATCGGCCACCTGGGCGGCAATCACCTTGACCTGATCGGCCGTGCACATGGGGCCGATGTCCGCGCTGCCGTCCTTGTCCGTCGCCTGGATGAGCGTTTGGGTTTCGGCCACCAGTTTTTCCTTGAATGCACCATAGATGGATTCGTGGACAAACAGGCGCTCCACCGAGGTGCAGGACTGGCCCGTGGTGGTGAACGCCCCCCAGATCGCCCCGGCCGCAGCACGGTTGATATTCACATCCTCAAAAACCACCATGGGATCTTTGCCCCCCAGTTCCAGTTCCACTGGGATGAGATGTTCCGCAGCCTTCTTCATGACATGACGTCCCACGGCCTGGCTGCCGATTAGAAAAATCTTATCCGGTTTTCCGTCCACCAGGGCGTCTCCCACGGTTGATCCGCTGCCGTAAACCACCTGGACCCACCCGGGCCGGAACCCCGCGCGTGCCAGAAGCGCCTCCACAAGTCCCTTCAAAGGGGTGGCCGAAGACGGTTTGAACACCACAGCATTGCCCGCGATAAAAGCCTGGGTAATGGGGACGATGGCCTGATAAAAGGGATAATTCCAGGGGGAAATCAAAAGTGCGGTGCCTAAAGGCTCAAAAAAGACCTTGGATTTTTTTCCCATGAGGGCAAAGGGGGTGGCAACTTTGCGGTCCTTTAAATATTTGACCGCATTTTTTTCCAGATAATCCAGAAAATCCAGGGTCCCGAAAATCTCTGCGGTGATGGCATCGAACCGGGATTTTTTCGTATCGGCCTGGAGACGGTCAAGAATCATTTCCTGGTTGTCCAGAATCACGGACTTAAGAGCGCTGATAAATTCCAGCCGCTTTTTCACCCCCCAGTCCCGGATGTCGGCCTGGGCCTTGCGGGCCCGTTCGTAAATGGCGGCAACAGCTGCTGTGTCCGGATTTTCAAGGGTCACGGTCATGGCTTTCTCCGGCAGTTCCTCCGGCCTCAGGGCCAGCTTGGGATGCCAGTCAATGACATCGTGGACTTTAGGGCCGTCATATCCGGGACCGGTCAGGTTGGCGTAATAAGGGGAAAACACCGTCCCCTTGACCCCGAGTTCTATCATGCGCAGTCCTGCGCCCAGAAAGCCCGGCAGGCGGCGGCTGACATTGCAAAGTTTGAACAGCAGGCGGATCTTCCATTTCGGCATCCATCTGAACATGGACAGCAGCAGCTGAAGCCCTGACAGATCATCCTTCGACAGAAAAGCGGCCATTCGGTCCATGTGACAGACACTGCCTGTCTCGGAAAAAGACGGCATGGAATCGGTCCCGGGCAGCAGGATATCCCCTGCTTTTTCAAGCCCTTTGAGTTGATTTTGTGAAAAATATTTTGAAACGACTTTAGAAGAACCCATAGCATATTCCTTATTTTATGTCGTTACACGGTTTCAGATACAAGAGCGGATCCTCAGCTCCGGGCCTTGATGATGGTGTCCGCCGCCCGTTTGGACAGGGCCATGATGGTCAAAGACGGGTTGATCCCCGGCGCAATGGGAAAAATGCTTGAATCGGCGGCAAAAATGTTGGGATAGCCGTGGAGGCTGAAGTCCGGTCCCACGACCGAGGTTGCGGAGTCCGTGCCCATGGCGCAGCAGCCCATGAGATGAAGGCCGATGCCGAACCGTCCGTGGATGATCTCCCTGGCGCCCGTGGATCTGAAAATATCATCAATGACCCTGGCCCCCCGGCGGTACCGCATTTTATCCTCTTCGTTCTGCTCTTTTCGGATCAGGGCGCGTCCCTTGCGGTTGACCCGGATCCGCCCCGGGTTTGTATCCCGGGTGCAGACCTCGATACATGCAAAATGGGAGAGTTTTTCCATCGCCTGCTGATGGGCCTTTCCAAAGCCAGGCACAAGCAGTGCGATGCCCTCGGGTCCGGCATAAACGTTTTCCAGCTTGAACCCGTCTTTTCGAAATCCCTTGTCATCTGATTTAAAGGCCTGAAACGCCCCTTTATGGGAGTTGATCTTTTCATCGTAAACACCGAAACTCATGAATTGGGGGTGGCAGAAAAAGCCCTTACCGATGTGGGGCAGTTTTTTCCCGAATCCCGAGTTGAGCAGCAGCCGGGCATTGCCGATGGCCCCGCCGGCAAGGATGATATGCTTTGAACGAAACAGCGCCTTGCCACCTTTAGGGTCCAGCCCCTCCACCGTACAGTCCCCATGGCGGTCCGTGATTCGTGTCACCTCCACTTCAGGCACCAGGACAAGGCCGTTTTCAAGGGCCGTTTTAAGAACGGTTTCAGGGGTGCTCTGCTTGGAGCCCAGTCGGCAACCGTTGAGGCATTCGATGCAGCAGTTACCCTCTTCCAGACGGCAGTTGGACTGGGCCCGCCTCAGGGGGGCATTTTGAAAATTCAGGTTGGCAAATCCCGCATCAAAAATTTCCGCATTCTTGTTTCTGAACTCTGCGGGGATCTCCTGGATTTCAATAGAGCCTTCCGCCCTGTCGTACCAGGGGGCCATATCTGCGGTATTGAAAAACGCCACCCCGGACTGGGACCGCCAGGCATCCAGGGCATCATCGTCAAACCGGTCCACCAGGGCCTGGTTCACGATGGAGCCGCCCCCCACCACCTTGGGCCGAAGAAAGGCGATGTTACAGTCATGACCCAGCTCCAGACCACCGGACCAGTACAATTGGGAATTGCCGTCCATGCCGTTGTCAGGATAAGTTTTTCGGGTGTACTGCCGGCCCGCCTCGATCATCAGGCAGCTGGCGCCTGCCCGGCAGAGCTCATCCGCGATAAAGGGGCCGGATATGCCCGCCCCCACGATAATGAAATCGAAAATCTGAAAGGGTTTCACATGACCTCCTAATACATTAGAGAAATGCCATGCCCTGCCCCCGATAGGTGGGGACAGCGCCTGCGATTTCATTGTTCTGAACCAGATATAGAGAATTAAACCGCTCGCACAGTTCCCCGGCTTTGGCATGCTGAAAAAAAACCGGGTACCCAGGCTTCAACTCGGGAGCGTCCTTGGGCAGCAAAAGCGGGGTCTGAACCTCTCCGGCCCCCTCCATGGGCAGGTAAGATAACCCCTGGGGCATCACGGGCCAGGGCAGGCGATTTTGATTCACCTCCCCTGATCCCACATATCCCCCGCCCAGGCAGGTCACCATGCCGGCAGCCGGCAGTCTTGTCACCTGGAGGCCGAAAAAGGCTGCAGGTTCAAAGGCCACCTCATTGAAATAGGTGAAAAGCCCCGGCGCAAAAAAAGCGGATCCGGCAGCCACTTCGGTGACCGCAGGGTCTTTTCCCGTTGACGCAAGGCTTCCGCTGCCACCGCCGTTGATAAATTCCAGATCAACCCCGAGGGAGGCGATAGCCTTTACCAGCCCCGCCCGTCGCCGGGTCAACTCCCGGATCGACCATCCTTTGAACAACCGCAGCAGTCGGTTTTTCACTCCCTGCCCGGGCAGGTCATCGTTGAGGGAGGCGATCTGGGCCTCATACCCCATAAGACCCGCCACACGGATCCCGGAAAGTCCTATGGCATATCGGGCCAGCGCCAAAAGATCCTCCGGGGTGCGGACAGGACTCCTTCGAACCCCCAGGTGAACTTTCGCCCCGAACGGCCGAAAGGACATGTCCATATCAAGGCAGACCGGCAGACGGACCCCGGACTTAACCCCTGCCTGGGAGAGGGTGTCCAGATGGGTCCTGGAATCGGCCATAAGAGAAAGGGTTATGCCTTTTTTCGTATAGGTGCAGAACAGATCGAGATCCGAAGGCTGAACCGTGGGATAGGCCACGACGATATCGTCAAATCCCTGATCAATGAGAAAGCAGGCCTCTTCCATGGTAAAGGCGAGGATGCCTTTGTATGCTGGACCGCCCAGATCAAATATCCGCCGGAGCAAATCAACGCAGCGGATAGATTTGGATGCCACCCGGATGGTTTTACCCGTTCCCTTCTGGGTGGCGGCCACATAGGCGACATTCCGGTCAAACCGGTCCAGATCCACAAAGGCCAGGGGAAATCTTTTTCCCTTAAAACAGCTGCGGTACTGCCGGTACTGGTGATTCCAATCCATACGCCTCCTTAAGTCAGCTGCGGGGATCCCCCTTCTGTCAATCGTGTGATCCCCGTTCAAGAAAATAACCGATGAGGTCCCGGGCCAGGGTTCGGGCCCGTTCCAGGCTCACGCTGTCAGGGTCGGCAAACCACTGAAGCTCCATCCCCTCATGCAGGGCCACGATGGCGGAGGAGAGAAGCTGCCGCTGGGTCTTTGGCAAAGCCGTATACCCGTCCAGGGCTGACAGCTGCGCCTCAATGGCAGCGCGGAACCTTGCGAACAGGTCTGCCAATGTCGCCTTGACGCGGGGATTGTGCCGGGCCGCCACACAGCACTCCAGGAAAAACCCGGTATAATCATCATTGATCATGCCCTTGGAGAAAATAAAGGCCATGCCCTCTTCTATATCCATGCCCCGGGCCGAATCCGGCCGGGCCATCTGCCGCCTGAAATCCTCGAATATCCGGTCCGTAAAATAGACCACAGCCTCCTCTATAATTTCATCCCTGCCGGAAAAATAATGGTGGAGTACCGAGGGCTGCACCCCGGCCCGTGCGGCTATTTTTCGTATGGATGCCCCGGCCATTCCGTCATAGATGACGCAATGGTAAAAGGCCGCCATAATTTCCACCCGCCGCTGATCTGCCTTGCTTTTTCTTCCCATATCTTCCCATGACGCCGTTTAGAACTGATTTTTTTGGCCCCGTCCCGCTAAAAATTGTTCGGTCGTACGTTCAATCTATTTTTATTATCACACGCTTGTCAATGTTTTTTTTACCGAAAAGAAAAAAAATCCCCCAATTTATGCCACGATTTTTTATTTGCCAAGTTAAGCCCTGTTTCAAAATTTCAAAAAAGATCATCCTTCAGCCGGTTCGCACTCAAACATCATGATCTTCGATTTCTCTTTTGTAATGCAACATATCAGCAGCATTGTTGCTTAACTAAACTGTTCAATCCTTGTTGTTTCCGACCGAGACCAATTTGCCGGATCACTGCCCAGATAATGCAATGCATCAAGGGGTTTAACAATATTGAGAGGCACGAATCAAAACAAATTTTCTGGCTTCATTGCCATTGCTGCCCTGAGCACACAATTTTTCCTGGCAAGCTTACTGGGCGGATGTGCAGGATATAAACCGCTGGCGGTCGGATCGGGTTATTTGGGAATCGGTGCATATAAAGACTATCACAAGGCAAAAAAAGACCTCATACCTTATGTTGATTTAAGAGGTGCCGGAGTTCTAATCCTGACAGATGGGCTAATACTGGGATATTTGAAGATATCGATTCTATATAAATGTAAACATCTTAAAAATGCAAGGATCAAACTTTCTCAGGCAGAAATAGCCTTTGGAAATGAAGCAAACCTAATGGCAAAGGAAATCATTAATAAACAACATAAAAAAGGAGGAGAAGAAAAATGAAAAAGATTTCTAACCTGTTGTTATGGCTTGCGGTTATCCTTATTTCCGGTTGTGCCAACGTCGAGCGATCAATGGCCTTCAGCACAGGCACAACCATTGGGCTTGAAGTTGCCGTAAGTCCGAGTTCCGAAGACCCTGTAGATCTTGTGATCGGTTATAAGCGGGCTGAGGTGCTGTTGGACCCGATTATGGAAGACAGCCGGAATAATGGGAAGACCTTTACGATTCTTCCCAAAGCGCATTCCGTCATTGCAAAACTGCTTGGAGATATGAAAAGCAAAGGTTCGACCACCGCCGGTCCTGGTGCCGAGGCAGGCCTGAGAGTATCTCAATGGTTTGCATCCGGAGAAGCGGCTGAAATTCTGGCAAACAACGGTGGGGCGGCGGCATTGACTGACGACCCTGAAGTCTCTGCCATCGTTGCCAAAGCCACAACGCTGAGTTCAACAAAGGACAAATCCCGGACGTTGTATTTTCTTTGACCAACCAACTTTATCAAAAAAATATCAGAGCTTCGTTCAGACGGAGAAGTTACTGAGGAGATAAGAAAACAAGCCGGTCACATATATGATTCTTTGAATGCATCTGCGCTATTAAAAAAGGTGCCTCAAAGTTTATCGAAATATATTGTCCAAACAGACACCGCAACGCATAAGACGTATAAAACTGAAAAGAAGAATTTCACTGCAATTGCCGATTTCCAGCGTGTCCTGAGCTATAGAAACGAGCTTAGAGATTCGGTGGCCGGTCTCTCAAAGCTGAGAAAGGCAATTGCAAAAGGTGATGTTAAGATTGAAGATACAAGCACAGGAGCGGCGAAAGCGTTGGATGGAAAAGGGAAAGAAGCACTGCTCACGACCTATGATGAGCAAATTAACGCCTTGAACGATTGGCAAAGAAACATGGTGGAAGATCCAAAATTTAAACAGATGTGGTATTTTTTAGCCGGCAATTAATCTTCAACTTTGGGAGATTGTATGACAGAACAGGCCCGCATCCCGGTAAAAGGACAAACCCCGGACGCTCAAAACGGCGGACTGGCCGCTTATATCGGAGATAAACCCTGGAAAATTGAAAGCATCAATCGTGAGCCGGCAAAAAATGAAAACGGCGAAGAAAAAAATGACGGCAGCGAGGAGTGGGTCCTCCATGGTGAATTCTGATTTTTTTTTTGCCCACAAACGGTTTGCGTTTAATTTGAATCTGCAGATTTTCAAACAAGACCACCTGCCTTGAAAACATTACGGGCAGGACGATTTAAATGCGTTCTGCCTGGAAACAATCCGATCCCGGTTCTCATTTTATAGTCCTAACGTTTTAAAACGGACCGGACAAGAGGCACTGTTCAGGGCTGCAATGATCCCGGCGCAATCTGCCGGGGTCAGATAAAACCCTATCGGCGCATGTGAATCGTAATGTTGACAGTATCCGTCCAGATCGCCTATGATAAGGGTATTCAGAAATATCGAGCACCTGTTATACAGCAAATACATGCAACAACCCGTATCCAACTGCGGTAACGGTTTTTTTTAAATCCGTGAACCGGGCCCGCGGCCGGTAGGATTTTTTGCCCTATGAAACATATTGTCGGCGTTGCAGACATGAAGACCAGCAATCAGCCAGGGGACACCATCATCACCTATTCTTTAGGGTCCTGCATCGGTTTGGTTATCTACGACCCCGTGGCCAAGGCCGGGGGAATCCTCCATTATATGCTCCCGGATTCCGGCATTGACGCGGAAAAGGCGAAATTAAAGCCCTATATGTTTGCCGATACGGGAATTCCACGGCTTTTTAAACAGGCCTATACCCTTGGGGCGAAAAAACCCAGAATCAAAGTTTTTATTGCCGGAGGCGCGGAAATCCTTGACCAGAAAGGATTTTTCAATATCGGCCGCCGCAACTACATGGCTTTGAAAAAAATGCTCTTTAGAAATAATGTGCTTATTGACAGGGAACTGGTGGGTGGCAACGTCAACCGGACCGTCCGGCTTGAAATTACCACCGGCCATATCTATGTGAAAACCTCAGGCAAGGGAGAGGAACGGATATGACCGCCATCCAGACCCTTATCAGGGAAATCAAAAACCTGACCCCGGTGCCAGCGGTTGTCCAACCCCTGCTGGAGGCCGTGGACCGTCCTGACGTGGATATTGGAGAGATCGCCGGCATCATTCAATACGATCCCGCCCTGACCGCCAGTGTCCTCAGGACCAGCAACTCCGCCTTTTTCGGACTGAAACAGCCTGCGGAAACCATCAAGGATGCGGTCAGCCTTCTGGGCACGGATCAGATTATTGATCTTGTCCTGGTCAAATCCGGAGCCCGGGCCCTGTCCGGACGGCAGCAGGGATACGATCTTCAGGAAGGGGCCATGTGGAAGTATTCGGTTTCCTCGGCCATCATTGCGCGGCAGATGGCAGAAGAGATCGGAATCCCCCACAAGCACACCATCTATACGGCAGCCCTGCTCAAAGACATCGGTAAAACGGTCCTGGACCGCTTTGTCAAGGATGCCTTCGGCAAAATCTCAACCCTGGTCGTAGAAGAAAACTATAGTTTCATGGAAGCTGAAAAAAAAGTGATCGGCGTGGACCACGCCGAGCTGGGCGGCATGATCGCAAAGATGTGGAAATTCTCGCCCAGAATGGTAAATATCATAAGAAACCACCACCTGCCCTGCTGCGATATTGTCCGGCAGAACAAGGATGTGGCTGTGGTCTACCTGGCCGACTGCATCTGCATGATGATGGGCATGGGGGTCGGGGCGGACGGCCTTGCCTACCGGTTCCACCAGGAGGCCATGGACGCCATCGACATCACGGCCGAGACCCTATCCCGGATCATTGCTGACTTTGCCTGCAGGATCCAGGAGGTAGAGGATTTTTTAAAGGTGGTATGACAATGAAACACCCGGTTTAGGAAGGTTGACGCATATGAGTGCTTCTATTTTAATTGTGGATGATTCCCTGCCCATGAGAGGGGTTTTAAAAAAAACCATCCGGGCGGCAGGATACGGGGCGGCCCGGATTCTGGAGGCTGAAAACGGACAAGCCGCTCTGAAAGTGCTGGGTGAGGACAAAGCAGATCTGGTGATCACGGATTTCAACATGCCGGTGATGAACGGTCTGGATCTGCTCAAAACCATTCAGGAAACCCCATCAACAGGCTGCCCGCCGGTGATCGTGGTCAGCACCGAGGGCAGTATTGAAAAGGTAACCCAGATCATCAACCAGGGTGCCGCCGGGTATGTAAAAAAGCCGTTTTCACCGGAACAGCTCAGGGACCTGTTAATTGAACTATTGGGAGAACCACCAGATGAAGACGACATTGATGACACAGGTGACCAATTCGATTTTTGAAGTCATGGAAACCATGTTTTTCATGACCCTCGAGGAGATGGATTCTTCCCAGGGACAGGCCAAGCGCGCCAATGACACCCTGGCCTCGGCCATCACCTTTTCCGGGGAGTTCTCAGGGACCATTTTCCTTGAGATTCCTGAATCCCTTCTGGAGACCATGACGGAAAATTTCATGGGCCAGGGTCCTGAAACCCGATCCAGGGAGTACTCCGAAGGCACGTTGAAAGAGGCGTTGAACATGGTGGCGGGCAATGCCTTAACCCGGGTGGACGAAACCGTTTATATGGGCCTTGGCATTCCTCAGATTGTCGGCTGCCCCGGCCCTTATGATGTGGATGAATCGGTGGCCCTGACATCGGGGAATGGGATTGTGATGGCTCATGTCAAATTGAATTGACCCGGAGACCTTTTTTTGAAGAAGATAAAAGTGCTCATCGTAGACGATTCCGCCGTGGTCAGAAAAGTCCTGTCCCGGGAACTTGAGAGCATTCCGGGAATCACCATCGTGGGAACCGCCCCCGACCCCTATGTGGCCAGGGGAAAAATTGTCCGCCTCAAGCCCGACGTGGTGATTTTGGATATTGAAATGCCTCGAATGGACGGGATCACCTTTTTGCACAAACTCATGCAGCACTATCCTCTGCCCGTCATCGTGGTCTCGTCTCTCACCGAAAAGGGCAGTGTCATGGCCATGGACGCCTTTTCCGCCGGAGCCGTTGATGTGGTGTCCAAGCCCGGATCTGCATACTCTGTCGGGGAAATGGCCCGGGATCTGGCCAGAAAAATCAAGACGGCTGCCACAGCCCGGGTAAAAGAGATACCAGCCTTACAGGCCTCTCTTCCGGCAGTCACCTCAAAGGCCCTGTCCGCCACCACCCAGAAGCTCATCGCCATCGGTGCCTCCACCGGCGGCACCGAGGCCATCCGCCGGGTGCTGACCCGGCTGCCCAGAAATGCCCCGGGCATTGTGGTGGTTCAGCACATGCCGGCTCAGTTCACAAGCTCCTTTGCCCAGCGTCTGGACAGCCTGTGCCGAATCCGGGTGGCCGAAGCCCGGGACGGAGACTCCGTGCTCAACGGCCAAGCCCTGATCGCACCGGGAAACTTTCATATGCGCCTGCGGCGCAGCGGCTCAAGATATTACGTGCAAGTGGTTGACGGACCAAGAGTCCATCACCAGAAACCTGCGGTGGATATTTTGTTTGACTCCGTGGCCCGGTATGCCGGGGCCAACGCCCTGGGCATCATCCTCACGGGCATGGGCGCAGACGGGGCCGAAGGCATACGGCTCATGAAGGAGGCCGGTGCCTATACCATCGCCCAGGACGAAGCATCCTGCGTGGTCTACGGCATGCCCAAGGAAGCGGTAAAAACCGGCTGCATCGACCGCAGCATCGACCTTGACCACATCGCCCAAGCCGCCATGAACCACCTGGGAGCCCCGGCCATTTAGGCCTTTTTTCAGGCCTGTCTCACCGCTATCCCCTGTTCCGCCAGATGGGATTTTACCGCCTGAACCGGTACTTCTTCGCGGTGAAAAATGCCTGCTGCCAGGGCGGCTTCCGCCTTTGTCTCCCGGAACACCTCGAAGAAATGCGCTTCACATCCGGCGCCTGAAGAGGCGATCACCGGAATGGTGACGGCGTTGCGCACCGCATTGACAAGCGCCAGGTCAAATCCCGAATTGGTGCCGTCCTTGTCGATGCAGTTGAGCAGGATCTCCCCTGCCCCCAGTTCTTCACAGGCACGGGCCAGGGCCACGGCATCCAGATCCATGGCCTTTCTGCCGCCCTGGACCGTACACTGGTACCAGCAGTATCGCTCCCCGTTGGGACCGGCCTCCGGGGATTCAACCACATGGTGTTTTGGGGCATCGTCCGGGGCATTCACCCAGACCCTTTTGGGATCCACGGAGATCACAACGGCCTGGGCGCCGTATACCAGGGATATCTGTTCAATGGCGGATTTGCCGGTCTTTTTGCCGGTGGCAATATAGTCCATGGCGATATACACCGCATCGGATCCAATGGAGACCTTGTCCGCCCCGGACCTGAAATACTTTGCCGCCACATCCAGAGCGGAGTAGTGTTTACCGTTGGCATCGGTGAATTCCCTGATACCGCCGCCGATGGTCAGAGGGACAAAGACCTTCTTTGAGGTCTCTTCCAGAACCTGGAGCATGGGCATGTCCTCCAGGGGGAAATCCCTGAATCCTGTAATATTGAGAAAGGTGATTTCATCCGCCCCCTGCTCGTAATACCTTCCGGCCAGGGCCACAGGCTTACCCAGATTTCTGACATCTCCTTCTTCCCTGACATCGTACTGGTCCCCCTTGGTGACCACAAGGTCCCCTGCATCGTTGGACCGGACATCCAGGCAGGCGATCACTCGCTTGGACAGGCCGCCGCCCCTGATGTCCACAGGACCTCTTGAGGTGAAGGAATCTGCGGAGATGAAATTTTTAAGCAGGGCCATGCCGGCGGCGCCGCTTTTTTCCGGGTGAAACTGGGTGCCCATGACATTGCCCTTCTGCACGGCTGAGGCAAACTCATAGTCGTAGGTGGTGGTGGTCAGAACCACCTCAGGATCTTTGGGCATAAGGTGGAAGGAGTGGACAAAATAAAACTTGGTCGCAGGATCAATCCCGTCCAAAAGCGGAGAGTCCTGTTTGATATTGATACCGTTCCACCCGATGTGGGGAACGGAAAGACCGGTTTTAAACCGCTCCACCCGTCCTTTGAAAAACCCGATGCTCTCAAGGGGGGAGAGCTCTTCGTCGCTGCCCTCAAACAGGGCCTGCATGCCAAGGCAGATCCCGAAAAAGGGACGGTCCTGGGCCAGGTACTCTCTTAAGGGCGCGATATAGTTTTTCTGATGCATGATCTGGATCATGGAGGCGTAGTTGCCCACCCCCGGGAAGAGAATTTTTTCAGCGGAGAGGATGTCCTCAGGTTTTTCAACCAGTTTGAGGGTTCCCCCCATCTTTTCCACAGCATTGATCACGCTGCGGACATTGCCGGCCCCGTAATCCAATAAGGTAATCATGGTCTTTTCCTAACTCTTTTTTTATTTTTGCCTCCGGCTTTTTCCGCCACAAGGCCCTGGAGGAAATCGTTAAACTCAACCTGTGCAAACCCGGCTGATTCCAGCCGTTTTTGAGCGTTGGCCACAAACCGATTCCCGTTTTTGATCCGCTTCGGGCTGCCGGTATAGTGGAACAGCCGTCCGCCCGGTTTCAGCACCCGGAAAAGTTCCCCGTAAAACAGCCCGCCGTAAAGGTCGCCCGTGGCGGAGGTAAATCTGGGTGGATCATGGATCACCGCATCAAAGCTGCGATCGTCAAATTCCGAAATCCGCCGGACAATATCCCCGTGCTCAAGAAGAATCCGGCCTGCGGCATCCTGATCCAGCCAGGGGAAGGCTCCAGGCTTAAGCCAGGGATTCTTTTCCCTGAGACTTAAGACCGCCCGGCTTTTCTCCGTGGAGGTTACCCGGGCCGCTCCCGCCTTTACGGCGAAAATCGCAGAATACCCCAGGCCGCCGCAGGTGTCCAGCACTATATCCCCGGGAGCAACCACCAGGGCGGCCTTGGCCCGGGCATCCTCGGCGGGATCGATATCCTTGGACCTGTGCATCTTTACCCCGTTGATCTCAAGGGTGGGCACAGAATCCGTGGGCACCAGTTTATAATACCCGTCCGCCCGGACCTCTAAAGGTGCCAGAACGCTTCCGTCATGGAGAAAAATCCTGTTCTCCGCCCCAACAAGCGGCTCAAGGGATGACAGGTCCAGACGAATCTCTTGTTCCCCGTCCAGCACCAGAGCGCCGTCCCGGATCGGCCAGTCCTGTTCCGAGATGCCCAGGTCCAGGGAAAGCCGAACCGCTGTCTCGTCCTTTTCCCCAGCTTTGAGAATTTTTTCCGCCGCGCCCGAATGAAAATACCAGCCACAGGCTTTCTGCCCGGGGCTGGTCTTAGCAGATTCTGATTGCGTCATATTTAAAAATCAATGCTGCCCGGGGTCCGGGGAAAGGGAATGACGTCCCGGATATTGGTGATGCCGGTGATCATCATCAAAAACCGCTCAAATCCCATGCCGAATCCTGCATGGGGCGCGGTGCCGTAGCGCCGGGAGTCCAGGTACCACCAATAGGGAGCCGCATCCATGCCCATCTCGTTCATTCGGGATTCAAGGCGGTCCAGGCGCTCCTCCCTCTGGGAACCGCCGATCAGCTCTCCGATGCGCGGGACCAGCAGATCCATGGCCGCCACAGTTTTCTCATCCTCGTTCATGCGCATGTAAAAGGGCTTGATCTCTTTAGGATAGTTGATGAGAAACACCGGTTTTTTAAAATACTCCTCAGCCAGGAAGCGTTCGTGTTCGGACTGCAGATCAATGCCGTAGGCAACCGGATACTCAAACGCTTTTCCCGATTTCTCCAGGATCCCGATGGCATCGGTGTAGGGCAGCCGGGCGAACTCGGTATTCATCAGGGTGTCCAGCAGGGCGGGCAGGCTCTTGTCCACAAAGTTGGAAAAAAGGGCCATGTCCTCCTCGCAGTGTTCCATGGCGTGACGGACCAGGGTCTTTACAAGGTCCTCTCCATGGGTCATGTTGCCGTCAAGGTCGCAGAAAGCCATCTCCGGCTCCAGCATCCAGAACTCCGCCACATGGCGGCTGGTGTTGGAATTTTCCGCCCGGAAGGTGGGCCCGAAGGTATAGACATCCCCCAAAGACAGCGCGAACATTTCAGCGGAAAGCTGCCCGGAAACGGTAAGGTTGGACTCCTGGCCGAAAAAATCCTTGTCAAATTCCATCTTCCCTGCTTTTGCCACCGCGGAAGGATCCAGGCTGGTCACCCGGAACATCTCGCCAGCCCCCTCGCAGTCGGATCCTGTGATCAAGGGTGCGGTGAGATAGCGAAACCCCCTGTCTCTATAAAACTTGTGGATGGCGTAGGCCATCTCCGAGCGGATTCGAAAGGCGGCGCCGTACTTGTTGGTCCGGGGCCGCAGATGGGCAATCGTCCTCAAAAACTCGTCCGAGTGCCTTTTCTTCTGCAGGGGATACGTTTCAGGGGCGATGGAGATCACCTCCACCGAAACGGCCCGTATCTCCCACTTTTGGCCCTTGCCCGGGGAGGGCACAAGGTCGCCGTTTACAGCCACGGCAGATCCGGTGGTCAGTTTGAGCACCTCTTCATAGTTTGTCAGGTCCTTTTCCGCAATGACCTGGATATTACCCAGGCAGGAGCCGTCATTGATTTCCAGAAAGGAAAATTCCTTTGAGTCCCGCTTGGTCCGGACCCAGCCCATGATCTTCACCTGGCCCGGACTCTTGTCCAGGGCCGTCAAGGTATTGATTTTTGTTCTATTCATTGCAATTTCCATAAAAAAATAATATATTTAGTAATTTTAATCAGCCTTTATAATAGGAACTCTTAGGGTTAAATTAACCGTAAAATCAGTATCATGCATCGCACTAATTATCAAGAGATCCTGGCCCGGGTCCAGACCCCGACCCGGTATGCCGGCACGGAAATCAACGCGGTCAGAAAAAATCATGACAAGGTCGAGCTCACCTTTGCCCTGGCCTTTCCCGATCTGTATGAAATCGGAACTTCCCACTTCGGGCTCCAGATCCTGTACTCCATCCTGAACAACCGGGAGAACATCGCAGCCGAACGTTTTTTCACCCCTGCCCCGGACATGGAGGCTCTGATGCGGGAGAAAAAGGTCCCCTGCCTTTCCATGGAGACCCGGACCCCTTTAAATGATTTTCATATTATCGGGGTGAGCCTGCTCTACGAGCTGAACTTTACCAATATTCTCACCCTGTTCGCCCTGTCCGGCATTCCCTTTTACGCAGAGCAGCGGGACGATACCTTTCCCCTGATCATTGCCGGCGGCCCCTGTGCCTATAACCCCGAACCCCTGGCGGACTTTTTCGACGCCTTTGTCATCGGAGACGGGGAAGAGACCATTCTTGAGGTTGCCGATACCGTCATGGCCTTTAAACGGGAAGGGGACGGCAGCAAAAAATCCCTGCTAAAGGAACTCTCCAGAATCCAGGGGGTCTATGTGCCCTCCTTTTTCACCCCGTCATGGGATGAGGCGGGCCGCCAGGTCCTTACCCCGGTTTTTGAGGATTACACAAGG
The DNA here is from genome assembly GCA_963677255.2 of uncultured Desulfobacter sp. GTDB lineage: Bacteria > Desulfobacterota > Desulfobacteria > Desulfobacterales > Desulfobacteraceae > Desulfobacter. The sequence continues at coordinate 1,030,638 of CAXXER010000001.1, forward strand.
ATAAAACGGGCCATTCTGCCCGAACTGACCATCGATAACTGTCCTGTCACCCCCATTGTGCCCTTTGCCAAACCGGTCCATGACCGGCTGCGCCTTGAAATTGCCCGGGGATGCTCCAGGGGATGCAGGTTCTGCCAGGCCGGAATGATTTACCGGCCCGTGCGTGAACGCTCGGTAGCGGATTTGCTCACCATCACGGAGCAATCCCTGAAGGCCACCGGATATGCGGATATTTCCCTTTTGTCTTTGAGTACCGGAGACTATTCAAGGCTTTCCGAACTCATGCAGGCCCTGCTCTCCCCGCACTTAGGCCCCTGCAACGCCATCTCCCTGCCCTCCATCCGGGCGGAGAAACTGACCCCAGAATTGATGGAAATCATAAAAACCGTCCGCAAAACCGGATTCACCATCGCACCGGAGGCCGGCACCCAGCGTCTGCGCAATATCATCAACAAGAACCTCACCGAGGACAGCATCCGTAACACTGTGGAGAATGCGTTTGCCCTGGGGTGGAAGAACATCAAACTATACTTCATGATGGGACTTCCCTTTGAGGAGATGGAGGATATCGACGGCATCTCCACTTTGGCCAAAGAGATGGCATCGGCCTATGCCAAGGGCAAAAAGACCGTTAACGTCTCCACCACCTGTTTCATCCCCAAAGCCCACACTCCTTTCCAGACCCATGCCCAGATGACGCTGGAGCAGACCCGGGAAAAACTGGACTACCTCAAAACCATCCTGCGCCACCCAAAGGTGAATCTGAAATGGCAGGATCCCAAGATGAGCCTGCTCGAAGGGGTCTGGGCCCGGGGGGACAGGAAACTTGCCCCCCTGCTGGTGAAAGCCTTTGAATTGGGATGTCGCCTGGACGGCTGGAGCGACCACTTTGACTTTGGGATGTGGGAGCAGGCCTTTGAGGCCACCGGCATTGATCCTGTTTTTTACACCTCCCGGCAGCGGGAGGCAGGCGAGCCCCTGCCCTGGGATCATATTGATGCCGGCATCTCCAGAAAATTCCTGGAAAAAGAGATGAATCGGGCAGAGGCCATGGCCCAGACCCCGGACTGCCGGGAGGCGGACTGCACCGGCTGCGGCATCTGCGATTTTAAAACCGTAAAGCCCGTGCTCCACTTTGACACCCCAGGGCCTGCGCCTGAGGCATCATCACCCAGGCATCTTTCCGCAGACGATTTCATCAAGTATGACATCCGGTTTTCAAAACTTGACGATGCAAGGTTTTTCGGTCATCTGGAGCTTGCCACGGTTTTCCGCCGTGCGTTTCGCCGCACAGGATTTGCTGTAAAATATTCCGAAGGGTTTAACCCCAGCATGCGTCTGTCCTTTGATAATGCCCTGCCTTTAGGGATGGAGAGCGAGGACGAAACCCTTTTCATCTTTCTTGAAAAGGGACTGCGCCCCAAAGAGATCATGGAAAAGCTTTCCCCCCAGCTGCCTTCGGGTATTGATCTCATCGACTGCCGTCTCCATAAAAAATCAGGCTCTGCACCGTCAAAGACCCGGTACACGGCAAAATTCAAAGATGTCTGCGTGGACCAGGACCGAGTGGACGCGTTCTTGGCCCAGGACCAGTTTTTTGTTGAAGATATCAGTAAAAAAGGTAAGATTCGAAAGACCGATCTTCGGGAAACGGTGGTTTCAATAGCGATATCAGACACGCCCCCGTCCCAGTCAGTAGACATGGTCCTTAAAAAAGTAGGAGAGAGAACCATCAGGCCCTCGGAAATCCTGATCAAGGCATTGGGACTGACGGACGCCTGTATCCAAGCCGCCAGAATCATCAAACGCAGATAGGTAAAGATCTATGCTAAAAGAGCTTGTTGTTAATTCCGCCCCCCATGAAACCCGGGTCGCCCTGCTTGAAAACGGCACCATTGTGGAAGTTTTTATTGAACGCAGGGACGATACCAGCATCGCCGGCAATATCTACAAAGGCCGTGTTCAGCGGGTCCTTCCCGGCATGCAGGCCGCCTTTGTGGATATCGGATTTGACCAAGCCGCCTTTATCTATGTGGATGATGTCCTGGACACCGCCTCATACAGGCTGTGCAAGAAGCTTGAACAGGAGCAGGACACGGAATCCGAGGAGGGTGAGGACCTTGAAACCCGCGAGGAGGAAGAAGCCAAGCGCGCAGGCTCCTGGAAGCCCTCCCAGGCCCCGGAATGCTGCATTGAGGACTTGCTCACCGAAGGCCAGGAGATCCTGGTCCAGGTGGCCAAATCCTCCATCGGCACCAAAGGCCCCAGGGTCACCACCCATATATCTCTTGCAGGACGCTATATGGTGCTCATGCCTACGGTGGACCACATCGGCATCTCCAAACGGATCAGCGATGAAAAAGAACGGACCCGCCTGCGGGAAATGCTGCAGACCATGCGTAAAACCAACTTCGGATATATTTTCCGGACCCAGGCCCGGGACATTGACGAAGCGACCCTGAGAAAAGAGGTGGAGTTTCTCACCAACACCTGGGAAGATATCCTGGCCCGCAGCAAGAAGATGTCTGCAACCGCCCTTGTCTACAGGGATCTTAACGTCACATTCAGGGCGGTGCGGGACCTTCTGGCAGATGAGGCGGACAAGCTGATCATTGACTCGAGAACCGAGTACAACAACGTTAAAAGTTTTCTGGCCAAACTTCTGCCCGACGTCAACCTCCATGTCGAGCTTTACCAGGGCCGGGAACCCATCTTTGACGCCTACAACATAGAAGGCGACATCGCCAGAGCCTTGAAGCGTAAAGTCTGGCTCAAATCCGGCGGCTATATCATCATTGAGCAGACCGAGGCCCTGGTGGCCATTGACGTCAACACCGGACGCTACGTGGGCAAGCACAACTTTGACGAGACCATCCTCAAGACCAACCTGGAGGCGGTTAAAGAGATTGCCTACCAGATCCGCCTTCGGAACATCGGAGGTATCATCATCATCGATTTTATCGACATGAGAAAGGAAGCCCACAAGGAAAAGGTCATGACCTCCATGCACGAGGCCATGAGAAAGGACAAGAGCCAGACCAATATCCTGCCCCTGACCGAACTGGGCCTGGTCCAGATGACACGGAAAAGGACCCGGCGCAACCTGACCCGCACCCTGTGCGAGCCCTGTTTTTACTGCAACGGCAACGGGCATCTGCTCTCTGGCAAGTCCATCTGCCACAAGATCTACCGGGACTTGGTCTCAGAGGCTGGAGACATGATGGGCAACCGCTTCACCGTAAAAGTACATCCCGAAATCGCCCAGCTTCTCCACGGCAGTGAAAAGCACCTGATCTCCTCCCTGGAGAACCAGTTCTCAAAACCCATTGCCATTTATCCGGAGCCCCACTACCACATCGAGGAGTACCATATCTTCGAAACCCTGGCCAAGTAGTGGCAGGCCGATAGGGCTATGGCTCTTTCCGGCTCTTTAATTTTTTATACCAGTTCTGGCCACCATAGTACTTTTCGGAACACTCAGGGCACATCCCATGGCTGAATTCCGCTTCTGAATGGGCGCTGATGTAGGATTCGATCTGTTTCCAATAGCCTTTATCGTCCCGAATTTTTTTACAGGAGGCGCAAATGGGGAGCAGACCGCTCAACTTCTTTATCTTTTCAATGGCATCTTCAAGCTTCTTTTTCTCCTCACGCAGGCGATGCTCTAGGGTCGTATCCATAAAAAGCAGGATATAGCCAGCCAGCATACCGAATGTATCCAAAAGCTTTTCTTCCTGAATTCTCAAGACCTTGTTCTCTGAAATAAGGAGGATATTTTCTTCGGTTTGCTCAAGGCTCCATTTTTTGCTCCGGGTAAAGGTCTTAGTTTCATCAAGCAGGGAGTCAACAGGTTGATCGATCACCTCTGCCCGGTCTATCGTAAAGTTGTCAAGGAACCGCTGATTGACGCTGGTAATGGTTCTGTCCCTGTCCGTGATCATGACGGCAAACGGCAGGCTTTCGACCAGGATATTCAATTCAATCAAAAGGTTCTGCAGGTCCGTCACATCATGGGCAAATCCGACAGTGCCAATGACGCTGCCGTCGGTGTCGAAGATAGGGGACTTGTAGGTTTTGAATTTTCGCAGTTCATTACCGCATTTCACGGTTTCGTCAAACCGGCAGGTCTCCTTTTGATTGAGCACGATCTCTTCTGACTCCAGGCAAACATATTCCCCCTGGGCATATTCATCCGGTTCCAGATCCCAGATATAGTAATGGCCGCGACCTTCAATCTGGGCCTTAGATTTGTTTACCGCGCGGCAGAAACTTTTATTGACCTTTAAATGCGCCCCTTTTGCATCCTTGAACCAGATCAGATCCGGAAGGCTGTCGATCATCGTGTCTAAGTATTTTTGGGTCAGCGCCGAATCTTCCTTTTCTTTGATAAGGCTTACGATCCCTGCAAAAGAGGACCGGATCTTTTCTTCAACAAGGGGGGTGATCCAGATCCTGTCGAAAAACGGATACTGGTCTGCCAGAACAGAAAAACCCTCGGCTGAAAAACAACCGACAACAAGGGCCTGCTCATCTTTAGCCGCAACAATTTTTTCAAGTGATATGGCCTCAGCGCTTTCGTAATCAAGAACGATGACGCCATATCCTTTCAGGTCGATGCCATTGATATCCGGACAACAAGAAAATTCATATGAGAATCTTTCAGCCGGTGCCACCCCGCAAAGAATGGTTTCAAGCTGATGCGTTTCAGTTACAATCAAAATCTTTAATACGCGATGATACACCTTACACTTACCCCGTAGCAATTGATAACGAGACGGCCTTTTGGGCCCGAGTTCCCATTGAATTTATACCATGTTGTCAAACAGAGGATAAAAAACTATCTACCACAGACACAAAACAATCTTTGACCCTGATTTTTCTTTTGATTCGGGCTTACTATATAAAAAGTATATGCTAAACAAAATGGTATTCTTAATGGCCCCGGGAAGAGATTCCATACTACAAAAACAATCCCCTCCTAAGTCTGCTGCACCACAATGAAGCGCACGGTTTCAGAGGCAAGGGAGCCTCAGGCCAACGTTGCACCGTTCTCTTTGAGCAGCTCCCTCAAAACAGACCTGTGGCAACGGTTCTCATCCTCGCAATAACACCCCACAGAAAAATCGGTCCGGTTCGACAAGGCGGCCAAACGTTCTAAAATCCGCAAATTTTCGGGCCTTGCCATTTCTTTTCTAAAGGCGTGCTTGAACGCCTGCCACTCCTTTTGGGTTTGCGCACTCTGCCCCATCTTCATTGTTGCGGGAACAGGGGAGAGGTTCGGCAGCCAGACGTCGTAAAAATTCTTTGATGAAAATTCCGATTTGGGCACCCCACGGGGCGGGCGCCGGACGGTTCCGATCCGAAGCCCTTCACCGTCAATACGGTCATTACCAAGTTTTACAATACGAACACTCATTTATAAGCCTCCTTAGTCTGGAATACATTCCGGTCCAGGGGGAATTCGCCCGGCATGAACCATGAACATGCCATCAACTTACCAGGCGAACAGCGGGGCGTCCGTGACTTAAGTCACACGAAAGAATTTGATGGTACGATCCTTGGAAATCGTAGACGATGGAACCCAATGGGTTGATTGGGCGCCGCCTGTCTCTTTTTTTGGTTTGAAACACCTTAGCCTTTGAACCGCATCAAAGATACCCCAAACAGAGTTGTGGCCGTGGCAATCACCTTTGCAAGATCGACACGCTCCTTAAGGACGAACACCCCCAGCAGCAGGGCAAAGATAATACTGGTCTCCCGAAGGGCCGTGACCAGGGGAATTGGGGCCTGGGTAAATGCCCAGGTCACGATGGCGTAGGCGGCAAATGAGGCCCCACCGGCCAGCAGGGTTATCTTAAGTCCGCGCCCCATCACCGCCGTCAAGGTTCCCGGGCGGACAAACCGCATAATGCAGGCAAATATACCGCCGTTCAGCAAAGAAAGACAGCCATAGAACCCCAGGGCCGTTCCCGCGGCCCGGGCCCCCATACCGTCCACCAGTGAATAGGAGGCGATAAAGCAGCCAGTGGTCAGGGCAAATCCCGCAGCCCGACCATTGTAAAGCCCGTCGTTTTGACGGACCAGGGACAGGCTCATGATGCCGATGCCGATGGTTGAAACTGCAAGGACTTCCACCCCGGACAACGCCGTCCCCAGAAAAGCTGCAGAAATTCCCGCCACGATCAGAGGCGCAGCCCCCCGGGCCAGGGGATAGACCTGGGACAGATCCCCCGCACGGTAGGCGGCCAGTAAAAAGATCTGGTATCCTGTGTGAAGCAGGGCCCCGCCCAGAATAAACGGCAAAGATTCTATGGCCGGCATCGGGGCGACTGTAAGGGCGGCCAGGGCAAAGGGCATATGCCCCAATACCACAGCGCTCATGCTCAGATGCTTGTCGGCATTGCTTTTCACAAAAAAATTCCATGAGGCATGGAGCAAGGCGGCAAAAAGCACCGCTATCATAACGAAAACAGACATGGGAAAAGAATAGCAGCAGCGGCAGGGGAAGGCAAGCAGCATGTAGGGTTGAACGAAGTTTAAAGATATGAATCAGGAAATTGTCAAGCCGTATCTTTTCTGATACCGTGGAGCCAACATAACTTTAAGGAATGCTTCTACTATGCGAACTGCTCTGATTTCCGATATCCATGCCAATGCAACAGCACTTGAAGCGGTACTAAAAGATATTCGAAAAACCGGCGCCGACCGCATCGTCTGCCTGGGTGACATCACCACTCTCGGTCCTGAGCCTGTGGCCTGTCTGCATATGATAGAGGCCCTGGACTGCCCCTGTATCCTCGGCAATCACGATGCCTTCATGCTGGACAAAGAACTGATTCACACCTATACGGCGGTGCAACGGATTATCGACCTGGTGGACTGGGCCAGGGACCAGCTGTCCCCGGCTGACCTTGAGTTCATCAGGAGATTTACCCCTCTTCAAACCCATTCCAATGCCGATGGGTCGGACTGGATCTTCTTTCACGGGTCGCCCTCCAACCCCATGGAGGATCTGCTCTCCTTTACCCCACCGGACGACCTTAATATCATGCTGGAGGAAAGATCTGCCGAACTGATCGGCTGCGGTCACACCCATATCCAAATGATGCGCCAGCACCAGGGGATCCTGATCGTCAACCCGGGCAGCGTCGGCCTCCCCTTCAGGGAATACGTCGCCGGAACCAAGCCGGAACTCCTTCCCCATGCGGAGTACGCCCTGGTGGATAAAAAGGGGGACAGCCTCTCCGTGACCCTCAACCGTGTTTCCTTTGATCGGGAGACCTTTAAAAAAGCCATAGACCGTTGCGGGGATCTGGTTTTGAAATTCCACTCCCGGTTCTAAAAATGCCCGGCCACGGCAAGGTCCTGTTGACAAATCAAGGACTTGTCCTTTATATTTACCCGATGCTGTCAGGGTGCCTGCGCCCGTACGACCGGGCCGGGGTAAAAGGAAAAACGGTGAAATTCCGTTGCATGCCAGCCGATGCCGTGACCGGGGACAGCGCCTGCGAAATGCCACTTCGATAGACCGGGGGAAGGCGCAGGCGTCTGGATGATCCAAAGCCGGAAAGCCTGCCCGCAGAAATGACAAAGGGATGCCTGCTGGAACACGATCCTGAAAAGAAACCTGTACGACGTTTCAGGAGGATGCCTATGTCCGTAGAAAATGACAGAGCATTCGGTGCGGTGATTACCCGCCTGATCAACAAGGAAAATCTCTCCCGGCAGGAGGCCTTTGACGCCTTTACCGCCATCCTAAGCAATACGACCACCGACCTCCAGCAGGGGGCCTTTCTCGCCGCCCTCACGGCCAAGGGGGAAACCGCAGAAGAAGTGGCCGGCGCCTGGGAAGCCATATACGAAATGGACACCACAAAAGTGATCCTCGGCCTGGCCGTGACTGAAAACTCCGGCACGGGTATGGACTCTTTTAAGACCTTTAATATTTCCACGGCAGCAGCCATTGTTGCCGCTGCCGGAGGGGTACCCATGGCCAGACACGGAGCCCGGGCCATTACCTCGTCCTGCGGCACCGTTGACATGGCCGAGGCTCTGGGGGTGGATGTGGAATGTCCGGCAGCTCTGGTAGCCCAAAGCATCAAAACCGCAGGACTGGGGCTCTTCAACGGCATGAGCCCCATGATCCACCCCAATGCCCTGGGACGCATCCTCTCCCAGATCTTCTTCGGGTCTACCCTGAACATCGCCGCATCCTTAGCCAATCCGGCTCTTCCTGCCACCGGTGTACGGGGGGTCTATGCCAGGCAAATGATCCTGCCGGTAGCCCGGGTCATGGCGGAGATCGGCTATCAGAGCGCCATTGTTCTCCACGGAGAAGTGGGAGAGACCGGCCTTGGTATGGATGAGGCATCAGTCTGTGGCACCACCTATTGCGCCCGAATTTCTGCCGCCCCGGATGGTCGCGGAACGGACATTGATGAATTCACCATTCACCCGGCAGGCCTGGGCCTGACCCCCACATCCGGGGATGACCTGCGGCCGGAGCCGGATCTGCAAACTGAAGCCTCAAGATTCGCCCGCCTCATGGCCAACCGGGAATCCGGCCCCAGAAAAGAGGCGGTAATGCTGAACGCCGGCCTGATTTTCCTGGCCGCAGGCCGGGCCGACACCGTGGAGGAGGGCATGCATAGGGCCGCCACTATTATGGAGTCGGGCCGGGCCTTTGAGACGCTTGAAAAATGGGTCGCCACCCAGAACAGGGAGCCGGAAAAAGGTCTGGCCACCCTCCATGCCCTGGGCTGAATCATCACCTGAACGTTTTATTCTGACCCTTTCTAAACATAAGGACGGCCATGGAACTTCTAATCATCAAAACAGGCACCCGATACATCCGGGTTAAACCCGAGGGTCTTTTCAAAGTCGATCTGGACAAAGCCTCGGTATTTCCCATGGACCGCATGGAGCATGTCCGTCGCCTTGAACAGGAGATCCGGGCAAAGGGGTTTGAGGCGGTATCCGTCAAAAAGCTGGTACTCACCGAAGAGGAACTCTCATGATCCGCATGGTACTCAGAGGCATCCGGCAGCTTGATATTGACCCCCTGGCCGATGACCCAAACGCTGAGGTTGCCCAGGACTTCAGAGCCGTGGATGTCCTGGCCTGCGCCATCTGCCGCACCGATGCCAAGATGTGGGACCAGGGCCACAGGGACCTTATCTTTCCCCGGGTCCTCGGCCATGAGATGGTGGTCCGGGATGCCGGCGGACAGCGCTATATTGTCTGGCCGGGCAACAGCTGCGGACAGTGTCCCTATTGCCGAGGCGGCAGGGAAAACCTATGCGATACCATGCAGATCACAGGCTTCCATTCAGACGGGGGATTTGCCCACCGGGCGGTCCTGCCCCTCAAAAGCCTCATCCCCGTCCCGGAGGCGCTTGAGACCCATGCCGGCTGCTTTGCCGAGCCCGTGGCCTGCGTCATCAACGCCTTTGACAAACTGCCCCTGGCTCCGGGGAAAAAACTGCTCATCTACGGCGGGGGAACCATGGGCCTGATCACCGCTCTCTACGCCAGACATATCGGCCTTTCCCCTCTCATCCTGGAAAAGGATGCCGCCAAAATGCAAAAGATCACCCCCATCCTTGAGGCCTGGGGTATTGCCTGTCTCCAGGAGACCTTTGAGAGCCACTTTCCTCTTGTCATCAACGCCTGTCCCGACTATGCCGCCCTGTGCCAGGCCGTCACCAAGGTAGACAAGGGCGGCCACATCTCCTTTTTCTCTGGAATCACCAAGAACGAAAGCATGGAAACCAACCTGCTCAATCTCATCCATTACAGGGAGGCCAGTATCACCGGGGGCTACGGTATGAGACGGTCCGACATTGAAAACGCCGTTCCCTTCTTAATTTCCCATGCCCAGGAGCTTCGCCGGCTCATCGAGGCGGTGGTGCGGCCGGAGCAGGCCCCAAAGCTTATGCCCAAAGTGTTATCGGGACAGCACTTCAAATATATCCTGGACTTTACCGGCACCGGCAGTCACCCCCCGGAAAAAATCACGGTACCGCAGGCGTTGGACCATCCGAATCCGTCCCAGTACCGGGCTGAAACCCTCTGCCGGAAAGCCCCGACGCTATGGTCGGCCATTAAGGGCATCCGCCCTCTGGATACGGAACTTGCCGCCCGGGCCAAATCCAGGATGGATGATAAGGCCAAACCCTTAGGCGCTCTTGGCAGGCTTGAACCCCTGGCCGTGAGGATCTGCCGGATCCAGAACACCCTGTCCCCAAGGATCCGGGACAAGGCCATGCTTGTCTTTGCCGGGGACCACGGCGTCGCAGAGGAAGGTGTATCAGCCTTTCCCGCAGAGGTCACCGGGCAGATGGTGGACAACTATCTCAACGGCGGGGCCGCCATCAACGTCATGTGCCGTCGGATGGGCATTCCCATAACCATAGTTGACATCGGTGTCCGCAAAACGTTCCCCCCCCACCCGAACCTGATCCGGTCTAAAGTGGCCCGGGGAACCCGGAACATGGCCCTGGAGCCGGCCATGACAGAAGCCCAGACCGTCCAGGCCCTGGAGGCCGGGGTGAACGCCTTTCTATCGGTCCGGAAAAAATCCCCCGTGGATATCCTGGGTCTGGGAGAGATGGGCATCGGCAATACCACAGCAGCCTCTGCCATTATCTCGGCGGTCACAGGCCTGTCCCCGGACCGGACAACGGGACGGGGGACAGGGATGGACAACCAGGGCCTGACCCATAAGGCAGAGGTCATCCAGCGGGTACTCAACCTTCACAGCCCGGATCCCGGAAACGGCCTTCACATCCTTTCCGCCATGGGCGGTTTTGAAATCGCGGGCATTGCCGGAGCGGCCCTGGCCGCAGCCTCCCACGGCTGCGCCGTAGTTCTGGACGGGGTCATCTCCACGGCAGCCGGGCTCATCGCCCATCTGCTGAACCCGGACATTGCAGATTATTTCATTGCCGGTCACAAATCTGTAGAAATTGCCCATACCGCCGCTTTGGAGCATATGGGACTGGATCCTTTGGTGGATCTTGCCATGCGCCTGGGAGAGGGCACCGGGGCTGCCCTGGCCATGGATCTCGCCGACACGGCCTGCTGCCTCATGGACCAGATGGCTTCCTTTGACGAGGCGAAAATCTCCCGGAAATCCGGTAGCCCTTACCGGAACCGGCTCTGACCGAACCCTGGCCGGACAGATTCCATTGGGTCCGTACGGCTGGGATTCATTTTGACTTGACATTCTCAAGCTAACTCGTTAAAATTCTGTGTTTTATACTGTTTAACCATTAACCCGATGGCGTAAAAAGCCGGATTTAGTAAGGATTGTAATTTTATGAAACGTACATTTCAGCCAAGCAACCGGAAAAGAACCAGAAAACACGGATTTCTGAAAAGAATGTCAACCCCCGGCGGCAAAAGAGTCATTAACGCAAGACGGGCCAAGGGCCGGAAAAGACTGACCACCGTCTAACCTGACGACATTTGTTGAGCAGCTTTAGTTTACCCAAAGATGTGCGGCTCCTAAAACGGGCCGAATTTTTAAAGCTTTCAAAGCATGGCAGAACGATACGGACCGGCTCATTTATAGCCGCTGTCCTTGCGGGGGCAGGAAAAAACAATCGTATTGGAATTACCGTATCAAAAAAAGTGGGGAATGCAGTAGCGCGGAACAGAATAAAACGGATAACAAGAGAGTATTTCAGACACTCAAAGGCTTCGGTCCCCGGAGTCAACGATATCAATATCATTGCAAGGAAAGGTCTGACCTCGCTGTCCAACAGAGAGATTGTTGAAGCCCTTGATACACTTTTCAGCAAAATAGCGAAGTCCCAAAAGGCGGCCAAATAATGGCAAAAAAGCTATTGAAAATATTTATCAGATCTTATCAACTTTTGATTTCACCGATGCTGGGGCGCAACTGCAGGTATTATCCCACCTGTTCTAGTTATGCTTTGGAAGCGGTTGAAAAATACGGCTGCCTGAAAGGTGGCTTCCTTGCCCTGAAACGGATACTTAGGTGTCATCCGTTCCGGGCCGGAGGATATGATCCGGTCCCGTAATTTGACCTGTTGCGCATCACTGCTTTCCTCTTCTCCAGCAACCTTAATTTAGAGATTAACTTTAGGAGAGAAGATGGATGAGCAAAAACGATTATTGTTAGCTGTGGTGCTGTCTATTCTGGTTCTTGTCGGGTACCAGTTCTTTTTCACCTCGCCCCAGCCCCAGCTCGATAATCCACCCCAGGATTCCCAGACCCAGGAGATTGCGGCCCCAGAACCTGAGGCAACCCCGTCCAATGTAAGTGACTTTACGGCTAAGGCTCCGGAAGCTGCAGCCTCAGCTGTAGCAGATTTTCGTACCATTTCCGTATCCACGCCCCTGTACCACATCCGAATTTCCGAGCACAATGCAGCGGTCACAAGCCTTGAGCTGACCCAGTACAAGGAAACCATTGAGGAAAATTCCCCTCTAAAACAGCTGGTCACAAATGAAATTCAATCCGGGGTGTTTACCCTGGACACGGAAAAAGGCAGCATCCAGGGATTGTCCAATGCCGTATTCCGGGCCGACACCGAAGACACGGATCTCACCCTCGCCCAGAATGATGAAAAGGTGCTGACCTTTTCCTGGACCAACCCCGCCGGCGTCACCGTGCAAAAGGTTCTCACCCTTAAGGCCGACTCCTATTTGATTGACTGCAAGGTGGTGATCCAGAACGGTTCTGACACCCCCCTCAACGACAACCTGGCCATTACTGTTCCGGGCCCCTTTCACGAAGAGATCAAGAAACGTTCCCGGTTTGCCTATGAAGGCCCTCTGGCTTATATCGACGGTAAGTTCACCACCATCAACCCAAAGGACCTGGATGAAAAGGACACCTACACGGGCAATGTTGGATGGGCCGGTTACACCAGCCGGTATTTTCTCACGGCAGTCATGCCCCAGGAACCTGTTAACGCCGTTCTTAAACTGCGCCATAAAGGGGATGTTGTCACCAATACCCTTATCCAGGAATTAGACCGGCTGGATGCAGGAAAACAGGGCAGTTACGACTATACCCTGTACATGGGTCCCAAGAGCCTCAAGGTCCTGAGCGAAACCCATACCCTGCTGAGTAAATCCATCAATTTCGGCTGGTTCGACATCATTGCCAAGCCGCTGCTCATGGGTATGAACCTCATTCACGGCGTTATTCCCAACTACGGCGTAGCCATTATCCTTCTGACCATTATCATCAAACTCATCTTCTGGCCACTTGGCACCAAGAGCTACAAGTCCATGAACGAGATGAAAAAGGTCCAGCCCCTGATGATGGAAATCCGGGAGAAGTACAAAGACGACAAGCAGAAGATGAACGCCGAGATCATGGGTCTTTACAAGACCTACAAGGTCAACCCGGCCTCGGGCTGCCTGCCGCTTTTGGTGCAGATGCCGATCTTCTTTGCCCTGTACCGGATGCTCTACATGGCCATTGAACTGCGCCATGCCCCCTTTGTCGGATGGATCCGGGACCTGTCTGGTCCTGACCGCCTCTTCCACTTTGACTTTGCCATCCCCATGATGCAGGCGCCTTACGGCATTCCTGTGCTGACCTTGTTCATGGGCGCGTCTTTTCTGCTCCAGCAGAAAATGACCCCCACAGCCGGTGATCCCATGCAGGCCAAGATGATGATGCTGATGCCCATCTTCATGACGGTCCTGTTTATCAACTTCCCGGCCGGCCTGGTTCTTTACATGTTTGTCAACAATATCATTTCCATGGGACAGCAGTTTTATACCCAGAAGAAATTTGCCTAAGGAGGCCATATGAAAAAAACCCAGGAATTTACCGGAAAAGACGTTGATGCTGCTGTCAAAAATGCCTGTTCGAGTCTGGGCATATCCAAGAGCGACCTGAAGTATGAGGTCGTTTCCGCAGGAACCTCCGGTATTTTCGGTATTGTCGGTCGCAAAGACGCCAAGATAAAAGTCAGCCTTCCCAAACCGGAGCAAAGCGATACCTCTGCAGAGGAAATGGAAGGCATCCGCTCCATCGTGGATGAGGCCTTTGGCAAAAAAGAAACCCAGCGGGAGGAGACTCCGGCCAAAGAGGCTCAGCCCCCTGAACCGGAATCTTTCGAAGACGAGGATGGCGGGGAAGAAGAAGAGGATGCAGGCCGCTGGGACAGTACCCCCGCCCCCAGGGACACCACACGGGTGTCAGAAAATGAGGAAGACGAAGACGATTACGGGGATGAGGACGAAGAGGATTACGAGGACGAAGACGAGGACGTCGAAGGTCCCCCACCCGTACCGGTTTCCCAGGAGTCCATTGACCTTGGGATCGAAGCCCTCCAGAAAATGGCGGACCTGATCACCGACGATGCCCACATCGAAGCGGTTACCGAAGACGACCGCCTCACGCTCCAAATCACCGGAGGCAATGCCGGCATCCTCATCGGCCGCAAGGGTCAGACCCTGGATGCCATGCAGTTTCTCGTGGACAAGATCATCAACCGCCAGAGCGAAGCCCGGGTCCGGGTCAAGGTGGATATTGAAGGGTATATGGAAACCCGGAAGGCCAACCTGCGTCAGCTGGCTTTTAAGATGGCGGAAAAAGCTAAAAAGACCGGGCGGCCTGCCACCATCAATCAGATGAGCGCCCAGGACCGCAGGATCGTGCACCTGGCACTTAAAGATGACAGCCAGGTCAGAACCCAGAGCATGGGGGATGGATATTACCGCCGCCTGGTGATCTTTCCCAAAAAACGCAGCTCCTACCGGGGAAAAAGACGGACCAAACGAAACGATAGATGACAGATACAATTGCCGCAATAGCCACCCCTTACGGCAGCGGCGGAATCGGCGTCATCCGCATCTCCGGCCCTGCAGCCTTTGATATCTCAGGAAAGCTGATTTCAGGGGAGCGGGACCGGACTGCGTTAAAACCGGAAAAACGGACCTGCCTTTCCGAAAAGAACCGGCAGGTCATCCACGGCTATATCATGGATGGCCGCGATGTGGTGGATGAGGTATTGGTCATCCCCATGAAAGGCCCGAAATCCTATACGGCAGAAGATGTGGTAGAGATCCAGGCCCATTCCGGGGCAATCGTGCTCAGACGGATCCTGGACCTGCTGTTTTCCCTGGGGGCCCGCCCTGCAGAACCGGGAGAATTTACCAAACGCGCCTTTTTAAACGGCCGCATCGATCTGACCCAGGCCGAAGCGGTGGCTGATATCATCAATGCCCGCTCCGCCTCCTCACTGAAATTTGCCGCCTCCCAGAACCTGGGCTTTCTTGGCGAAGAGATCCAGGAGATGAGGGAGATCCTCACCGAATTTCTCTCCCGGCTGGAGGCGGCCATTGACTTTCCTGACGACGTGGAAGAGTTCACCGTCTCCCGGGAGGATATGGCCAACCTTGACCTGGTTCTTGACAACTGCCGCCTGCTCATCCAGCAGCATGAGGATGCCTGCTTCCTCAAGGACGGCATTCGGGTCGCCATAGCAGGGGAGCCCAACGTGGGCAAATCCAGCCTCATGAACCGGCTTTTAGGAAAGGAACGCTCCATCATCACCCCTGTACCCGGCACCACAAGGGATCCCATTGAAGAGGGCATGAACATTGAGGGCATCCCCTTTGTCATGGTGGACACCGCCGGCATCCACCAGACCGACGATCTGGTGGAAATCATCGGCATTGAAAAGGCCCGGGATCATATCACGGCGGCAGACATCATCCTCTACATGACCGAGCCGGGCAAACCCTTCAGCCGGAAACGGTTTTCAAAGGTGGTTCCCGACCCGGACAAAAAGGTCCTTTTTGTAGTCAATAAAATGGATCTATCCGAAGGGGCACAGCTGCCTCAGCTGCCCGAGGATCTGGCCAACATTCCAGTTGTCAGGATCTCCGCGCTCATGAACCAGGGCATCACGGCCCTTAAACAAAAACTTGCAGATACCTGCATCCGAAACCTGGATCTGGACAAGGATGCCGTTGTTCCCAACCTGAGGCATAAGAATGCATTGACCCAGGCCTTAAGCCATCTTGAAGCGGCCCGCTCGGGCCTTTTGGCGGGCCAGGAGGAAGAAACCCTGGCACTGGACGTCAGAAACAGCATTGAGGCCCTTGGAACAATTACCGGAGAAACCGCCTCTATAGATATACTGGATGCCATCTTTAACAACTTCTGCATAGGAAAATAAAGGAAACCCCATGGCGTTAGATTTAGAAAAACATTTTGTCAAGTACGAGGCCATCGTTCAGATGGTGGATAAACTTTTTGAACGGGTGAAACAGGAGTATCCCAAGGAGGTCTTCTGCCGGGAAAAATGCTCTGACTGCTGCTATGCCATTTTCGATCTCACCCTCATCGAAGCCCTTTATATCAACCACAAATTCAACCAGAACTTTACGGGTACTGAAAAAGCAGATCTCATTGCCGTTGCCGATAAGACCGACCGGGCCCTGGTCAAGCTCAAGCGGGACGCCTACAAAAAGGTCAAGGAGGGAACCGAGCAGCTGGAAGTGGTGGGACGCATGTCCCAGGAGCGGGTCCGCTGTCCCCTGCTGGGAACAAACGATCTGTGCGTCATGTACGATTATCGCCCCATTACCTGCAGGGTTTACGGCATGCCCACCTCAACGGCCGGCGCCAGCCATATCTGCGGCCGGACCAACTTTGTCCAGGGCAAGGCCTATCCCACCCTGAACATGGACAAAATATACACCCAGCTTCAGCTTTTATCCGCGGAGCTTGTCCGTGACATCAATTCGGAAAAAATCCGGATGCACGAGCTGCTGGTTCCCGTATCCATGGCCATGGTCACCAATTTTAACGAGGACTACCTTGGAGTCAAAAAAAATGGGTGAGACACAATTCAGCAAAGCCGAAATTGAGGAGCGTAAAAAGGCCATCTTCGATGCCATGGGCAAACGCGGCCAGAAACAGATCATGAAAAAGGGCTATGACAAATGGGACCCCTTCCAGGAGCCCAAGGACCCCATCGACATCCGCAAGGACAAAACCAAAAGAACTTCCCAGCAGTTGATCAGAGAATTTCTCTCGGCCATTCCCGCAGAGGAGTATTCCAACTCCTATGCCCAGGGCGCCCTTGAAATGTGCCTGGGCATCATCAACGACGAGGAAAGAGTCCTTGGGATGTACGAATTTGCCGCCTGGTATACGGAACTGCTCAAGAAAGAGGGGTATGGCTCCCTTTAATCCGGACGACCTTGTGGCCATCCTGGCAGAATCAGAAGAAAACCTGACCGCCAGGGCCTATATCGGAAAAATATCAGAGCATCTCGGGGTTCCCACGGCCGGGGCCCGCAAGATGTTAAAATCCCTGGTGAACGAGCGCAAAGTTGCCTACCAGGCGCTTTACGGTTCTACCTATGTCATGGAAAGCTTTTTAAAACCGGTCCGGATTACGGACCGGTTTTACATTGTGCCCCCCGGGTATGCGGCGTCCCCGGAAATTGAAACTACGCCCGGACCAAAACCTCTCACCATTTCCATCCATCAGGGCATCTCCTTTGGCTCAGGCCATCACCCCACAACAAGACTTTGTCTGGAAGCCCTGGACCATCTGTTTTTCAGCATGCCGGGCCCGCTTCCCGGAAAAACGGCAGGAGATGTAGGCACAGGCTCAGGCGTCTTGGCCATTGCCGCCTGCCTTGCCGGAATGGAAGTTTGCACGGCCTGGGATATAGATGCCAATGCCGTCAGCGAGGCCAGGAAGAATGTGACGGACAACGGCCTTGAAAAACGCATCACCGTGATTGATGATTATATGCCGCTTCAGGATCCTTCCTTAGCATTAATCTGCGCCAATTTAAGATACCCCACCCTAAAGCAGCTGGCCCCCCTGTTCAAAGAAAGCCTTATGCCAAAAGCCTCTCTGGTCCTGTCCGGTCTCAGGGACTGGGAGCAGGCCGATCTTGTGGCAGTCTACCGACAACTGGGGTTTTCCCTCATCTGGGAGAAGACCTGCAAGCATTGGTCAGGGCTGGTTCTATCTTTGATGTAAAAAGGCCTTTGCCGCTAAAACTGCGTTTACCTGTCCGGCGATTAAATTTTTATTGAGAAGCGCGGATAAATCCTACAGTAAAAGACGAAGTTTCTTTTAATAGGACTCGCTTTGAAGTTTAAGTCTTAGGCATGGTATGCGCATCTCCCCTAATATCCTGCTTTCTTTGGCAAGCCTGTTCTGGAGTTTTAATTTCGTTCTGGGCAAGGTGCTTGCCGGCGTTATCCCGCCGGTGGCTGTCAGCTTTCTGCGCTGGCTCGTTCCTCTGATCTTTTTCATGATCCGCCATACAAAACAGATTGGCAGCATCAAAGGATAAATCAAGGAACACTGGCCCTTGTTCATGATCCTTGGCATCACAGGATCCTGCCTTAATTCGATCAGCGTATACGAAGCTGTCGTATACACAAGCACCATTAACACCGCCTTTATTAATGCATTCAATCCAGTCATGATCGCCCTGTGCGGCTTTTTAATGTACCGATACCCGGTTACCGGAAAACAGAGTCTTGGGTTCCTGCTCTCTCTTTTTGGCGTATTGTGCATCATGTTCCAAGGGGACTTGAAAAAAATTGCGGACCTTGACATCAATGGGGGCGATCTGTTTATGATGCGGCAGCATTATCTGCTGATCCCTTCACACGATCATCTATAAAAAAAGGCTTCGCCCTTTCCCGCACAGGCCATGTTCACGGTGATTATGGCAGGCGGCGTTATCGCCACAATCCCTCTGCTGGTGATAGAAACCACCGCCAACAAAGGTGAATGGATTGCCAATGTCAGATGGATCCATGTCTTATGTATCTTCTGTTTGAACATTTTCCCTCGGTGCTTGCCTATCAATTCTGGCACAGCGCCCTGGAAAAAGTTTCGGCAAACCAGGTGGCCATTTTCCAGTACCTGATCCCGGTGTTTACGACCATTATATCGGTAGTGTTCCTTAACGAGTCGTTCAGGGTCTTTCATATTATCGGAGGCGCACTGATTTTCACCGGGGTCATTTTAGTCAATCGCGGCTCAAAAGTTTAGATTCACCCCGTCGCCCTTTCTAAAAACCGTTCCTGGCATGAATCAAAAGTCCCGCCGCTCTTGGCCATTGACCTCAAGGCTTTTTTAGCATAAGAATTTGGGGTCACCTAAGCGGTTTAACACATGTAAGGATGGAATGTATGAGGCTTGAAAGCAAACAAACGGTAAAAGTGAAGGATACGATCATCGGAGGGAAAACGCCTTTGATCTGCCTGCCCATTGTTGCGGAGGAAAAAGAGGATCTGCTGGCCCAGGCCAGCGCGTTCATGCCCCTTGACCCGGATCTTATCGAATGGCGCATTGACGGCTTTAAAAAGGTTCTGGACATTCCCGAATGCATTTCTGCCTTAAAGGAACTGCAGGCGGTTATCGGTTCGGTTCCTGTGATTTTTACCTGCCGGACGGATGCGGAAGGCGGCATGCAGGCCATCTGCGAGCAGGATCGCCTGAACCTCATCCTTGAGGCCATGAAAACGGGCCTGGTGGATATTCTGGATACCGAGGCCTGTAACAGCAAGGACTTCATCAATTCGGTCATCAAGGCGGCCAAAGCCTCTGACACAAAGGTCATCCTCTCCTGCCATGATTTTGAAAAGACACCGTCCAAAACCTTTATTATGGAGAAGCTGGCCGAAGAACAGGACCTTGGAGCGGATATCGCCAAGTTTGCCGTCATGCCCAATACAATTGAGGATGTCCTGACTATGATGGAGGCGACCATGGCCGCCAGGAACGGCCGGGTTAAGATCCCTATGGTGACCATGTCCATGGGAGAGATGGGGGCGGTCTCCAGAATTTCAGGCGGGGTATTCGGGTCCGACGTCACCTTTGCCATCGGGAAAAACGCCTCAGCCCCGGGGCAGATTCCCATCAAAGAGCTTCGGCAGGCCATGTCTGTCCTTTATTCATAGAGATTGGCAGGGTTTCGTGATTAAAATCTGCCCCTTTTCCCCTGGCCTGACCCGGGCGGTGATCGACCTTATTCTCCCCATCCAGCAAGAGGAGTTCAACCTCTCCATAACCGAGGAAGACCAGCCGGACCTGGCCGATATCCGGGGATTTTACCAAAAAGGATGCGGCAACTTCTGGACCGCCTGCCAGGCCAGCCGGGTGGTAGGTACCATTGCCCTGGTTGATATCGGCGGGCATCAGGCCGCCCTGCGCAAGATGTTTGTCCACAGGAATTTTCGAGGCAGGGAAAAGGGAACGGCAACAGCCCTTTTGAATACACTTCTGTCCTGGGCCCGGGAAAAGGAACTCCAAGAGATTTTTCTCGGCACAACTCCGAAATTCCTTGCCGCCCACAGGTTTTACGAAAAAAAGGGCTTCCAGGAAATCGGAGAAACAGATCTGCCTGAAACCTTTCCCGTCATGGCGGTGGATAAAAAGTTCTACCGATATGACCTTGGGCCGTCCCAAAGATAGATTCCTGGCATCTTTCATTGTCATGGCGGACGCGTTGTTCTATACTTTGATCACTCAGGCCGGCCCTTCCCAACTCAAAAACCGCATCTGAACCACCCTGACCGGTCCGGAGCGCTGCCATGACCATCAGGATTAAAATAACCGGTATTGCAATTGTCCTTGCTCTGCTGCTCTTTTCCCAAGCAGTTGCCGGAGATCTCTACATGTGGACAGACGAGCAGGGAATCCGGCATTTCTCAAATATCGCCCCGCCGCCGCAGGGCCAGATCACCCGCCTTAAAGAGCAAAGCATTACCCTGCCCCAGGGCTTTTCATGCCGGGTAATAAAAATCTATGACGGGGACACCGTCCGGGTGAAGGGAAAGGATATCGCTTTCAAGGTCAGGCTGGCCGGCATTGACTGCCCGGAATCCCGGTGGAAAAAAATGCCGGAACAACCCTTTGCCAAAGAGGCCAAACAGGCGTTAACCGGATGGATTCTGAACAAATCGGTCATCCTCAAGCAACATGGCATCGGCGGATACAACAGAATTCTGGCCGAGATTTTCCTCAAAGGGGAAAATATCAACCTGCGCCTGGTTCGGCAGGGCCTGGCCGAAGTATATCGGGGCCGCCTGCCCCAGACCCTGGATATCGCCGGATTCCGGCAGGCGGAAAAAGAGGCCCGGCGAAACAATACCGGCATCTGGTCTTTGGGCAGGGCATATATCAGTCCGAAAAAATGGCGAAAACAATACCAGGAAAGATAACCCCGCTTTTTTAACGGAAAGGATATTTTTTTTGCATCCTTTTTTCCAATATGATAAATTGGCGGAGTAATTGACCGTATTCAAGCGATTTCAATTCAAATTTATTCAAATATGCCTTGCCTGCTATTCCGGCAGGGAAAACACGATCGCATTTTGATCTCAAGGGCGATAAGATGAGAGAGGCGTTCACACTATTGTCCGGTTTGATTCTGCGGCTTGGCATCCTCTTCTGGGGGGTTGCGGGAATGCCCGCTGATGTCATGGCCGCGTGGCCGGCCCAGCCCCATGCCGCGGTACAGCCGGTGCTGATCACCACCCTGGCATTGACCAGCCTGGTTCTCTTTCTGGTCTATGTCCTTACCCGGAAACACCCCCGAATGAACCGTTCCCGGGATTCGAAAGCGGCGGATGCCCCATTGTCTCCCCTGAAAATCGAACGGGCCCTTGAACATCTTTTTGAGCATCAGAAAATTCCAATGGCAAAGCTGAGCCTGGACGACGGCCGGATTCTGGATGCCACCCCATCCTTATCCAGGGCGCTGGGATATCCAAAGGCGGAACTTCTGACAAAAACAGGAGAGGAACTGGCCATCATTCAAAAAGATCAGATCCCTGAGCTTCTGGCCACGGGATGGAGCGACACCGAGAGCCGCCTGTTCAGCCACAACTTGGGGGAATACAAAAAATGCCATATTGTTAACATCATCTGCCGATCCACAGCCCCACCCTGTATTCTGAGCATTGTTTCCGGTATTTGCAGTCCTGCGGCATCGGAACCCCTGCCCGGTTTCATCAGCGATTTACTGGACAACCGGACAATTATCCAGTAAATACAAACGACGAGGATTAGCCCATGAAAACTGCAGATAATACCGGCATACTCCTGGAATCAGGCACCAATGAAATGGAATTGCTCACCGTCTTTGTCGGGGATCAGTCCTTTGGCATGAATGTGGCCAAGGTCCAGTCCATCCAGAAGTATGACCCGGAAAAAATAACCTTCCTGCCCGAATCCCCTTCCGGGGTCCTGGGCATGTACCTTTACCGGGGAAATACCATCCCCATTATGGATCTGTCCCAGATTCTGGACATTCAGCTCACCCAGACCTTTGACCGCGAAATCGTTGTGGTCACTGAGTTTAACAATTCAGTGAACAGCTTCAAAGTCCAGGGGGTCAAGCGGATCTACCGCCTGTCCTGGAAAGACTTTGTTCCCCTGGACGCGTTGTTTGAAAACAACGCCTGCTTTACAGGATCGGTCCAAGTGGAAGACTCCCAGGTCCTGGTTCTCGATCTGGAACATATCCTGGCCGGAATCTTTCCCGATCTGATCCTGGAAGAGGTGGCTGACGACCTGATGGACAAAAAACAAACCCTGGCCAGGGACCAGCTCCAGATTCTTTTTGCAGAGGACTCCCCCACCATGAGAAAGCGTGTGGTGGCCACCCTTAAAGGCGCTGGTTTTGAAAATATTATTGATTTTCCCAACGGCGACCAGGCCCTGTCCCACATTAAAACCTACCTGAAAAACAAGGGAGACAAAGAGATTCGAAAAACCGTATTGATCACGGATATTGAAATGCCCAAAATGGATGGCCTGACCCTCTGCCGGACCATTAAGCAGGATCCCGTTCTGGAAAACCTTTATGTGGTCATGTTCTCCTCTTTGATCAATGACCAGATGAAAGCCAAATGCCAAAAGGTCAAAGCCGAAAACTGGGTGACCAAACCGGAAACTTCCGAGCTGGTTAAAATCCTGGACAACCGGTGCAATCCCAATTAATGATGACCTAAAATTTCCTTTGGAGGAAACCATCTTGGAAGAAAATGCTGTGCTTGACGATATCTCTGATCTCCTGAAACGTTTTTCAACCCTTATCGGAGAATTCTGCCCCGGGGCAACACCGGATATCGGAGCCATGATCCTTATTTTAGGGGATCTGACCGCCGCGGCAAAAAAAACCGGCTCCCAGACCTTTATCGAGGTGGCAGAAGCATGCCTGGCCTATGTCAACCATATGACCCTGGAAACCATGAGTTATACCAAGCCCCTGGAGGAGGCTCTGGTACTTTTGGAGGCCCTGAACCGCCACCAGCAGCGGGGCCAGGAGTTCATGTTTGAAACCGATGATGTGATCCAGATTCTCACCTCCTCCATCTTAACGGCTGAAAAAATAGAACATGCCCCCGAACCTGTACCAGAATCTGCGAAGGCGGCCCCTGAAAAAACCGCCGAACCCCAGGGAGAACCGGAACCGGTTTCAAATGAAGACCTGGAAATCCTTCTGGATTTCGTCACCGAAGCCGAGGAAAACCTGGATGCCATTGAAGTGCATCTCATAGAACTGGAACAGGACCCCTCGGATACGGAAATCATCAACAATATTTTCAGACCCGTCCATACGATCAAAGGTGTGGCCGGATTCCTATCACTTAAACGGATCAACCAGCTGGCCCATACCACGGAAAACCTTCTGGACGCGGCCCGAGGCGGAGAATTCCTTATCAACGATGTGGTCACGGACGCCATCCTGGAATCTGTGGACATGCTCAAAAAACTGGTGGCCAGGGTCAAAGAAGGGGCGGCCAAAGGGGTCCGGCTGCCGGACAATGACCTTAAAATCCAGGATCTGCGCGACAAGCTGCAGCACATACAAATTGAGATGACAAAAGGGGTCAAAGCCCCCATCGGAGAAATCCTGGTTTCCCAGGGCGCCATTGACGAAAACAGCCTGGAACAGGCCCTGGAAACCCAGAAATCCGCCCCGGATAAAAAGCTTGGAAAAATCCTGGTGGAATCGGAAAAGGTCCAGCCAGCCCAGGTCGCCCAGGCCCTGATGGAGCAGAGAACCGAAAAAAGGAGTGTGGCCACCCAGGTCAAGGTCAATACGGAAAAACTCGACGACCTGGTGGACTATGCAGGAGAGCTGGTCATTGCCCAGTCCATGCTCAGGCAGAAGGTCTCCCAGGATCCCTCCCTGGTCCAAAGCGTCACTCAGCTGGGGCAGATCGTCTCCAATATGCAGCATATTGCCATGTCCATGCGCATGATTTCCATCAAGGCCACCTTCATGAAAATGATCCGCCTGGTCCGGGACCTGTCCAGAAAATCGGGAAAACCCGTTAACCTGACCATGAGCGGGGAGGAGACCGAGATCGACCGGAATGTGGTGGATGCCCTTTATGAACCCATGGTCCATATGATCCGCAACTCCGTGGACCACGGTATAGAGCCTCCGGATCTCAGGCAAAGCTCAGGCAAGCCGGAGCAGGGCGCCATTCACCTGTCCGCCTACCACAAGGGCGGAAATATCATCATTGAGATTCAGGACGACGGCAAGGGCCTGGACCGGGACCGCATCCTTGAAAAAGGCATTGAGAACGGCCTGGTATCCGAATCCGACCAGCTCACCGACGCCCAGGTCTTTGACCTCATCCTCCGGCCCGGATTTTCAACGGCAAAAAAGATTACCGATGTCTCCGGCCGCGGGGTTGGCATGGATGTGGTAAAATCCGGAATTGAAAAATTCAGGGGCCATTTAAAAATCGAATCACAAAAAGGCCAGGGTACCAAGTTCACTATCAGCCTGCCCCTGACCCTGGCCATCATCGACGGTATGCTGGTCCGGGTGGGTGAGGAGCGCTACGTTATCCCCACAACCGCCATCCAGCGGGCCTTTAAACCTGAAAAAGAGCACTGCTTCACCGTAGAGGGCAAAGGGGAGCTGATCAAGGAAAGAGAGCATTTGATCCCCGTTGTCCGCTTGAACCAGCTGTACTCTGAAGATAAACAGGAGACAAATATCTGGGACGGCCTGGTTGTGGTGGTGGAATCCAAAGACGAACAAAAGGCCCTGCTCATTGATGAGCTTTTAGGAAAAGATGAATATGTCATCAAGAGCCTTGGCGGGAACCTGGAGGGAATCCAGGGCTTTTCCGGCGGTGCCATCCTGGCCGACGGCCGTGTGGGACTGATCCTGGACATCCATGGCGTATTCCAGCTGGCTGAAACCATTTAATTAATCACAGGAAATTCCCCATGAGTGAAAAAACCATCCTTGTCGTAGACGATGAAACCAGTATCCTGAACATGTTCAAACTGGCCTTTTCAAAAAAAGGGTTCTCTGTGAAAACGGCAGCCAGCGCAGAGGAGGCCTTAAGCCTTCTGGAAACCGAAAAAATCCATGTCATGTTTCTGGATCTGAACCTGCCGGAGATGAACGGCATTGAGCTGTGCCGGGCCATCAAGAAACAAATGCCCACCGCCATTCTATACGCCCTGACAGGCTATGCCTCCCTGTTCGAACTTTCAGACTGCAGGGATGCCGGGTTTGACGATTATTTTAAAAAGCCGGTGAGTATGGCAAGCCTGATGGCAGCCGCCCAGGCTGCGTTTGAAAAAATAGAGCGATGGAAAAATGGCTGAGCCATTCAAGACGTTTACCCGGGACAGCCTCCAGGACATCCTCAACATGCTGCCAGTGGCAGTGATGGTTTTTAACCCGAACCTTTATGTGATCCTTGCCAACAATGCGGCGTTGATATTTACCCGGAAAACAGGAGACCAGATCCTGGGGCACTCCGGTGCCGAAGTCCTGGGCTGCACAAACCGGCATGAGAATGCCCGGGGCTGCGGCTTTGGCCTCAACTGCTCCTCCTGCTACCTCAGGGCAGCCCTTACCCGAACCGTTGAAACCGGGCAGCCCCAGGCAAGGATTGAGGCGGCCATGGATCTTGATGCCAAGGGGAACCGGCTGCTCAGATTGTCCACCTTTCCCCTGACCCTGGAAAAGGACACCGCCATCCTTTTAACCATTGAGGACCTGACCCAGGCCCGGCGCTACGAGCAGGAGCACCTGGAAAAGGAAAAGCTTTCCGCCGTCCTTGAAACCACCGGCGGCATCAGCCACGAACTGAGCCAGCCCCTCCAGGTGATCATGGGATATAACGAAATTCTCTCCTGCCGAAGCGACCTGGATGAAGAGATAGAAAATGCTCTGGCCGCAATCGACCAGGCCACCCAGAAACTGTCACGGCTCACCCATAGCTTAACCCACATTACCCAGTTCAAAACCAAGCCCTATCTCACCTCAAACATCATTGACCTCGAACACTCGGCCGCCCCTAAGAAAACATAAAAAAGGCGAAGAAGCCCTTGGCTCCCGCGCCTTTAAAAAAAACTGAATTTATTTAATTTTATCTCAGGTATTTTTTAAAACGGAATATCGTCGTCCGGAATGGCATCCGGTCCCCCGGTCATTCCCGGGCTGGAATGGCCCTGATAATTGTTGGAGTTCGGGCTTTGACCGCCACGGCCCTGGCCGGAACCGCCGTAGTTCTGATATCCGCCGCCCTGGCCGCCCTGGCCGCCCTGGTTGCCGTATCCCCCGCCGCCCTGGTCACCGCCGCCACGGCCTCCGAGGAACTGGAAGTTGGAGGCGACAATTTCAGTGGTATAATGGGTCTGGCCGTCTTTTTCCCAGCTCCGGGTCTGAAGGCGCCCTTCAATATAGATAGAACTGCCCTTGGACAGGTATTTTTCGCAGATCTCCGCCTGCTTTCCGAATACCACGATGCGGTGCCATTCGGTCCGCTCCTGGCGCTCCCCAGAGTTCCGGTCACTCCATTGCTCGCTTGTGGCAATGGTAAAATTTACCACTGCAGTGCCGCCCTGGGTATACCTGATTTCGGGGTCCCGCCCCAGATTGCCGATAAGCATTACCTTGTTTAAACCCGCCATTATCGTCACTCCTTTGGTTTTGGATCTTTGAAGTCTCTTAATTTAAATTTCTACTATGCACATATGGGCCTGAAATTGTCAATGCCGGTAAAAATCGGAATCCTCTACGATGAAATTACACATAAGGCAGGCATATGCGGATCGCCATCAAGGAGAATGATTCGAATCATAACCGCCCAATATATCTATGCGAGAACGCTTTGGCATCAATCTTAACCGGCTTGTTCGGCCTTGGGTGTTCCATTCCTGGCGCCCAGCCCAAAAAACCTGGGAAAAATACTATTATTGATATCCTTTTAGGTGCTATCTTAGGGAAAAAACAAGACACAAGGGAAACTGGAGTTAAATCGATTTTCAAATGCAGTGCAGGAACTAAACTTTAATAAAGGCAAGCAACAATGATTATTGAAGGTTTAAAACTGGCTTTGCTGGGCATGACTGTGGTTTTTGTGTTTCTCGTTTTATTGGTCCTGATCGTGAATCTTTCCAGTTGGCTTTTAAAACCATACACCCAAAAAGAACAGGATGCGGTGTCGTCCAGAACGGACAGACTCAAACATTCTAAAATAGACGAACAGCGGCTTGCTGCGGTTATCAGCGCAGCAATTGCTGCCCATCGAGCACGGTTTAATAAGAGAATCTGCTGAAAATTAAAAAGGGGCCAGTATAATGAAAAAGATTAGATTCATGGATACATCCTTGCGGGACGGGTTTCAATCGGTATTCGGCGCCCGGGCGTTAACCGATGATTTCCTACCGGCGGTGGAAGCGGCTGTGGAAGCCGGCATCACCTATCTGGAAGCCGGCGGAGGGGCACGGTTCCAAAGCCTGTTCATGTATTGCGGGGAATCTGCCTTTGACATGATGGACCGCTTCCGTGCAGCGGCCGGCCCCGGCGTTGATCTTCAAACCCTGGCCAGGGGGATCAACGTGGTTGCGCTGTCTGCCCAGCCAAGAGATATGATCGATCTGCATGCAAAAATGTTTAAAAAGCACGGCATCACTCATATCCGTAATTTTGATGCTTTAAACGATGTCCGCAATCTGGTCTATTCCGGTCAGTGCATTAAAGATGCAGGACTCCATCACCAGGTGGTGGTGACAATGATGGAGCTGCCCTTAGGCTGCTCGGGCGCTCATGATCCTGACTTTTACTTAAAAACCCTGAAAGACATTGTGGAATCAGGGGTTCCCTTTGACTCCATCTGTTTCAAGGACGCCTCCGGCACCTCAAACCCTCAGAAGGTGTATGATACCTTTAAGGCCGCCCGGGACATGATGGGAGACGATGCGTCATTGTGGATGCACAGCCATGAAACCGCAGGCGTGGGCATCGCCCAGTACAGGGCGGCCATAGAAGGCGGATGCGACGGCGTCTGCCTGGCCCGCTCCCCCCTGTCCGGGGGCACCTGCCAGCCGGATCTGCTGTCCATGTGGCATGCGCTCAAACATACGGATTATACCCTGGATATTGATGTTAAAAAGATTTTAGAGGCCAACCGGGTACAGGAGGAATGTCTTAAGGATTACTTTTTCCCACCCGAAGCCCAGAAGGTCTCCTCGGAGGTCATTCTCTCCCCCATGCCCGGCGGGGCGCTTACGGCCAATACCATGATGATGCGGGACACCGGCACACTTCACCTCTACCCCCAGGTGATCAAAGCCATGTCCGAATGCGTGGCCCGGGGCGGGTTCGGCACCTCTGTCACCCCGGTTTCCCAGTTCTACTTTCAGCAGGCCTATGCCAATGTGACCCAGGGTCCCTGGAAAAAAATCACGGATGGATACGGCAAAATGGTATTGGGGTATTTCGGCCGCACTCCGGTTAAACCGGATCCTGAAATTGTCGCTATAGCGGAAAAACAGTTGGGCATGCCGGTATTTGACGGTGATCCACTGGATGTCCTGGAACCGGGAATTCCCAAGGCCAAAAAACTTTTGGAAAAGGAAGGCCTGCCCGTGACCGACGAGAATATTTTTACCGTTGGGGCACTGGCCACTGCCGGCGGAAACAAGGGACTGGACTTTCTTAAAGGATCAAAGCCCATCAATGTCCGTAAAATAACGCAGGGCACTGAAGCCGAAACCAAAGCAGTTGCCGCTCCAAAAGCCCCGGACAATGCGCCTGTGTCCGGACCGGCCCAGTATAAAATCACGGTGGACGGAATTACCCATCAGGTACTGGTGGAAGAAGAAACCGGTGCCATCCAATCCATTCAAACGGTTGCGCCGGCAGGGCAAGAGGCTGCGGCAAAACCGGCTGTGGAAGTCCGGGCTCAGCTGCCGGGTAATGTCTACGAGGTGCTGGTAGCGGTTGGGGATCGGGTGAACAAAGGAGATTCTCTGGTGATTTTGGAGGCCATGAAAATGGAGACCCCGGTAACAACGCCGGAAGGCGGGATCATTGAAGGCCTGGACGTTGAAAAGGGACAGACGGTGCAAACCGGTCAACTGATCGCGACCTTGAAGTAAAGGACGGTGTTATGATGATCAAAAAAGCGATCCTTTTTTGTATCTTTGCCATACTGGTCTGCCCGGTGGTGATTCCTCCTGTTGTATCAAACGCCGGTGCACCGGCAGCATCCGAATCCCCCGGATCTTCTGCCGGCCACGGTCAGATTAAGCTGCCGCCCATGACGGAAATGATCAAAAACTTCGGCAATACCACCGGCGTATACCGGTTTCTGTTCCCCTCCTCAGGCCGCTGGACTGACGGCATCGGCCGTCTGATCATGGTTGGCGTGGGATTGCTGCTGCTGTATCTGGCCATTGCTAAAAATTTTGAACCGTTGCTACTGGTTCCCATGGGGTTTGGCGCCATCCTGTCCAATATACCCCTGGCCGGGATTTCCGATCCCGGGGGGATCCTGTACTATATCTACGTGGTCGGCATTAAAACCGGGGTGTTTCCGCTGCTGATTTTCATGGGGGTCGGCGCTATGACCGATTTCGGTCCCATGCTGGCGAACCCCAAAACCGCTTTTCTTGGGGCGGCAGCACAATTCGGCATTTTTGTCACCCTGATCGGGGCCCTGCTGTTGAGCAAATTCGTCCCGGGCATCCAGTTTGATCTCCTGGATGCCGCATCCATAGGGATCATCGGAGGCGCGGACGGCCCCACAGCAATTTTCCTGTCCAGCCAGCTGTCTCCCCATCTGCTCGGTTCCATTGCCGTGGCAGCCTATTCCTACATGGCCCTGGTCCCCCTGATTCAACCCCCCATCATGCGGGCATTGACAACCCAGGCGGAGCGAAAAATCAAAATGCAGCAGATGCGCCATGTGGGAAAGGTGGAAAAAATCATCTTTCCCCTTACAGCCCTGGGCATCTGCGTGTTCCTGCTCCCATCGGCCGCACCGCTCATCGGGTTTTTCATGTTCGGGAACCTGATGCGGGAATGCGGGGTTGTGGAACGCCTGTCCAAAACAGTTCAGAACACCATGATCAATATCGTTACCATCCTGCTGGGACTGGGGGTGGGAGCACAGCTTTCAGCCGGACATTTTCTGAACCTGTCCACTTTGGGCATTCTCCTGCTGGGCGCCATCGCTTTTTCCATCGGCACGGCCTCCGGTGTCATTATGGCCAAAATTATGAACCTCTTCTCAACCAGTAAAATCAACCCGCTGATCGGTTCGGCCGGCGTATCTGCGGTGCCGATGGCCGCCCGTGTCAGCCAGAAGGTGGGGATGGATGCGGATCCCCAAAACATGCTGCTCATGCACGCCATGGGACCGAACGTGGCAGGCGTGATCGGGTCTGCCGTGGCGGCCGGGGTCCTGCTGACCCTCAAGACCATTGCCGGATAAAAGGATTTGAACAGCAACGGTATTAAACGACAATAGATTTAATCTTTCAAAGGGGATGAAAATGATTATTCGTGTGATCTCGACCCGTCGGATTCCCAGACTGACCAGCGGCATGGATGTCGCCCTGCTGCCCCAGCTTTCTGAGATGCTGATCGAACTTCGAAACATGGCCAACCGGCAGCCTGGATATATTTCAGGAGAAACCCTGAGAAATGTAGATGAGAATAATGAGTATCTGGTGATCAGCACCTGGAAATCCAGGGGCGACTGGGAGCGGTGGCTGAAAAATCAAGAGCGCGCAGATCTTGAGGGAAGAATCGATGCCCTGTTAGGCGCATCTACGGTTTATAAGGTGTACAGCTACCAGTAATCGGTTCAAACTACCCATTGCTCAAAGCAACGCCATTACCACCGTAAGGCTGATCAGGCTGACCAGGGTGCCAACAAAAACAACCGATATCACAAAGGTGGGCGCCACATCATGCTCCATGGCAATAACGGCGGTCAGTACCGCCGGCGGCATGGAGGCCTGAAGGATCCCTGCCGAAGCCGGGGTTCCGGTCAGCCCGACCAGAGGAACCAGGGCAAAGGCCAGCAAAGGCCCCACCGCCAGCCGGACCAGGCAGGCCGCCATCACAGGGCGCCCCCATTCCAGACGGCCGGCTTCGCGGAGCTGAAGCCCAAGGACCAGTAACATCAAAGGGATCATGGCATCCCCGAGAAGGCCGCAGACCCGCTGAACCATCACCGGCGGCAGGGTCTGGGTAAGGGGAAAAATAAGGGCGATGGGCAGCACCACCACCCCAGGCGTTTTAAACAGGGTGACTACCGCTGAAAAGCCCCCCTTGCGAACCCAGGCGGCCGCCAGGACGCAGGACATAAAGCTTACGGTGTTCACTGTGACCATGTATATCGTCGCACTGTCCATGGCCCCTTCCCCCAGCCGGAACTGCGTCATCGCAAGGCCGAAATTCCCTACATTTCCGAACACACAGGTCATAAAAAAGGCCACGGCCAGTTCTTTGCCGTACCCCATAAGGCGGGCCGCCAAAAGCCCCAGAAAGCCTGTGGCAATATAAACGGCCGCAACGCCGGTCACCATCTGTCCGGCCGTTGCAAGGTCTACCCGAACCCGGCTTAGGACGTTAAAAATAAACGCCGGGATCAATAAATAATAGGCCGTTCGGGACAAGGAGCGATACTGAATCCCCAGGCGGGGCCCCAGAACATAGGCCAGGCCCACCAGGATAAACACCGGGGTGACGACATTGATGAATATGGAAAAAAGCTGGGCCATCTTGGCTCCCCTTTTTTAAGCAGCCTCGACCTGCCAGGCCAGGTTACCCGATGGTGAAAGTATAGAATGGTACAGGAGCGCGTAAGGCCGGTCAAGGTCTGTCCTGCAAATAAACCCGTAACCCCTGTGCAAATAAAGGTCCGGTTCAAAATCCCGCTTGACAATGATGGCGCGCGGCTCTATGTTGCTATTATGGTAGCAACATAGAGAGAGAAACGATGGACGATCAATATCGGTTAAAGGAACTGGGATTTTCCCAGTATGAAGCCGCCTGTTATATGAGCCTTGTGGCCAGCCATCCGGTGAACGGATCCCAGTTGAGCAAGCTGTCGGGCATAGCCCGGTCCAGGATTTACGATGTGCTGCGCAGTCTGACGGCCAAAGGATATGTCATCGAGGTGGAGCCGGGACAGTATGCCCCCCTGCCCTCGGACGAGCTGATCCGCCGCCTGAAAAGAGGTTTTGACGCCAATATAACGGCCCTGGAACGGGAAATCGCAAAAGCCTCTCAAAAGCAGGATTTTGAGTATGTCTGGACCCTGACCGGCTATGACAATGTCATGGCCAAGGCAAAAGACATGATCCGGAACGCCCAAAAGGAAATCTACGCCCGGCTGTTCCCCGAGGCGGACGCGCATCTGGCCAAACCGCTGCTGGCGGCGGAGGCCCGGGGCGTTGCCATCCGCTACATTGCCATGGGGCAGATTCCCCAAAGGTTTGACATCCAGGTCACCCATCCGGGCCAGGAAGACCTGATCGCCAAGATCGGCGGCCGGTCTTTTGACATCATCACGGATAAAAAAGAGGCCCTGGTGGGCATTTTCGAAGCCGGCAACGAAGATGACTCCCCCATTAACTGGACAAGGAACCAATGGTTCATCGTGGCCAACCGGGACAGCCTTCGCCATGACTTCTACCACTGCTTCTTAGAAAAAACCCTGGACAGAAATCAAACCCTGAACGACAGGGAAAAAAAAATATACCAGCTCATAAAACAGGATATGTAAAGGAGGTGAGCCATGACAAGCATGAGAAAAATTCACTATTTTGACGGGTTCTCCAATGAACCGGACAACACCATTTTCGGGCTGGAAGAAAACTATGGAGCCCATCATTACGACCGCATCAACCTGGTGGTCCGTCACGCCAAGGGCTGCTGGCTCACCGACGACAAGGGCAAAAAATACCTGGACTGCCTGGCCGCCTATTCCGCAGCCAACCCGGGACATCACCATCCCACCATCACCAATGCCGTCATGGATGCGCTCATCGGCAACTATGCCTCGGTGATCTCCAACGTCGTTTTTACCGACCCTTTGGGCATCTTCCTGTCCGAGGCCGCCCGGTTCGCTCCCCAGATGGGCCCCAGATTCGGCAACCACGGCAACAAGGTCCTGCCCAAAAACGGTGGAGTGGAATCCGTTGAAACCGCCATCAAGGCCATGCGCTATTACGGCTATAAGCAAAAAGGCATCCCCGACGGCAAGCAGGAAATCATCGTTTTTGACAACAACTTTCACGGCCGGACAATCTCCGTGGTCTCCTTTTCCTCCAGCAAAAAGTACAGTGAAGGATTCGGGCCCCTGACCCCCGGCTTTGTCTCCGTACCCTTCGGGGACATCAAGGCCGTTGAAAAGGCCATTACCCCCAACACCTGCGGTATCCTGGTGGAACCCCTCCAGGGCGAGGGCGGCATGCTCCATCCCCCCAAGGGATTTTTAAAAGGCCTGAGAGAATTGTCCGATAAGAACGATCTTTTTCTGGTCTGTGATGAGATCCAGGTGGGCTTAGGGCGGACCGGGAAACGCTTCTGCTTTGAACACGAAGGCATCGTACCCGACGGCGTGATCCTGGGCAAAGCCCTGTCCGGCGGACTTGTGCCTTTGTCCGTTTTCATCACCAACGCCCGTATCATGGATTTAATTTTTTCCAAAGGCTCTGACGGCTCCACCTTTGGTGGCTATCCCCTGGCCTGCGTGGCCGGCACCGCCGCCCTCAAGGTTTTTGAAGAGGAAAACTTAGCCGAACAGTCCGCAGCCAAGGGCAAAATCCTCAAGGCCCGGATTGAAGAGATTGCCAAACGCTCCCCCTATGTTAAAGAGGTCCGGGGCTTAGGGCTTTTCATCGGCATCGAAGTTAAGGACGGCAATGCCATGGAGTTCTGCCATAAGCTTCTGGATCACGGTATTGTGGTCAACGACAGCCACGGCCACACCATCCGCATCTCTCCGCCCCTGGTCATCAACGACCAGGAGATGGATTTTCTGGTGGAAAAACTTGAAAAGGTACTTGTACCCTAAAGGGCAGACCCGCCCTAAAACCACTCCACCTATAATTTTTTCTTCCGATCCCGCCCCGGACAGATCTTCTGCCCGGGGCGTCTTTTTTTAGACGCCTGCCTTTCACTGACTAAATTTTATCCACCCTCTGACTAAGAATTAGCCGAAATAAAAAATTCACATCACTATCAAAAAATCAATATCTTCTTTATTTTCAATATATTAATTCTTTGGCACGGTAGTTGAAATATAGTTACGTCAGAACACAAAGATCAAAAACGATCTTTTAACAACCCTAAAAGCAATAAAGGAGCAGACACATGAAAAACCATTCAACTAAAACCATTATTATTCTTGGCGCAATTCTTCTGATAACCGGTATTGCCTTTGCCCACGGTCGCGGATACCACATGGGTGGCGGGTACGGTATGATGGGCGGATATGGCGGCAATCACATGATGGACGGGTATCCCATGATGAACGGATACCACAACGGCTGGGCCAACCTCTCCGACGAAGACCAGAAAAAAATGCAGGACGAAATGAATGCCTTTTTTGAAGACACCAAAGACCTGAGGGCTGAGTATAGCCAGAAGCGGGCTGATCTGGCACAGGCATATGCAAATCCTGAAAAAAACCAGGCTGACATTGACCGCCTTGAAAAAGAGCTGCTCGATATTTCCTCAAAGTTTGACAAAGCGCGGTTTGATCACATGACCAGCATGCGCAAGCAGTTTGGTGGCGACACCTACGGTATGGGTTACGGACGCGGCTGCTTCTAAGTAAACAACACCGGGGCACGGCTGGGCCGTACCCCGGATTTTCCTGAATGCACCAAGGGCAAACAGGGAGGGACACATGAAAAAACTTATCTGTTTAACAGGTTTAGCAAGCGCAGTTCTTATTCTTACCTGCGGCAATGTCTTTGCCGCCTGGGGCTGGGGCATGGACTACGGCATGAGTCCCGGAAATCACATGATGGGCGGTGCAGGCTTCATGGGCTGGACCATGATTATATTCTGGATTCTTGTGCTTGTGATCCTTGTCTCCCTGATTCGCTGGATTCTGGGGCTGACGGACAACCGCAGGATCCAACGGACACCTCTTGATATATTAAAAGAACGCCTGGCCCGCGGTGAAATCGGCACTGACGAGTTCGAGAAAAAACGGCAGATGCTCTAAGGCCGTCATGTCCGATCAGGGCATCACCCCGAACTCCTTGAGCTTGAGATGAAGGGTACGACGGGCAATGCCAAGACGGCGGGCAGTTTCGCTCTTGTTGTTCCCGGTTTCATCCAGCATCCTGAGAATGGCCATCTTCTCAATCTCGTAGAGGGTTTTATCCAAAAAATTCCCCGACAAAGCCTTGTCATCCTCACGGGTGCCGGGGCTTTCCTCTATACGGATATCGTCCTGGTCCAGGTAGTCATCGGTCGACAGGATCACACTTCGCTCAATGGTGTTCATCAGCTCCCGGACATTGCCGGGCCAGGAATGCCCGGTCAACCGGTCCATTCCCTGGGGGGTGAATCCCTTCACCGGCAGATTGTTCTTTTTCGAGTACACGGCCAGAAAATGCTGGGCCAGCAGAGGGATATCTTCCCGGCGATCCCTTAAAGGCGGCACTCTCAGGTGAATCACGTTGAGCCGGTAGTACAGATCCTCCCTGAACTCCTCTTGTTCGATGAGATCCAAAAGGCTCTTATTGGTCGCAGCAATGATCCGTGTGTCCACCTTTATGGGGGCGTCGCCTCCCACCGGTGTAATCTCCTTTTCCTGGAGGGCCCGGAGCAGTTTGGCCTGCATAGCCATTGAGGTTTCCCCGATTTCATCCAGAAAAAGACTTCCACCGTCCGCAAGGGAAAACATCCCCTCCTTTCGCCGGTTCGCCCCGGTAAAGGCGCCTTTTTCATGGCCGAAAAGCTCGGACTCCAGAAGAGTCTCAGTCACGGCCGCACAGTTGATCTTGATAAAGGGCCCGTCTTTTCTTAGGGAGTTGTGATGGATGGCACCTGCGATCAGCTCCTTTCCCGTTCCGGACTCTCCTGTGACCAGCACCGTGGCCTCGGTCCGGGCCACCTGGGATACCGTCTGGATCAGCTTCTGCATGGATTTGTGACTGCCGATGATATTGCTGACATCAAAGTTTTTTCCCAGCTGATCCTTTAGCCGGGTATTTTCCTGCCTCAGCCTTGTATGCTCCACGGCCCGCTCAATGGTAATCTTGAGTTTTTCGAAATCCAGCGGTTTGGTCAGGTAGTCATAGGCCCCATTTTTCAAAGCCTCCACCGCCGTATCCACAGAAGAAAAAGCGGTCATGATCATCACCGGAATAGCCGGATTGATCTTCTTGATTTCAGCCAGTGCCACCAAGCCCGAGACCTTGAGCATTTTGATGTCCATGAGCACCAGATCATAGGCCCGTTGCGAGACCTTGTCGATGGCCCCCTGACCGTCGTCGGTCTCTTCTAAAGCATACCCCCATTTGCCCAAAAGGGCCTTGAGCATGCTGCGGTGGGTTGCGTCATCATCCACGATCAATATGGCAGCAGCTTTCGCCATGGCACCCCCTCCTTAAAGGGGCAGAAAAACCGTAAACCGGGTCCGGCCCGGTTCACTTTCCACTTCGATCCGGCCGTTATGGGCTTTGACAATATTGTTCACAATGGCAAGCCCCAGTCCCGTGCCGGAAAGTTTGGTTGAAAAATAGGGTTGAAAAATCTCGTGGCGCTGCTCCTCGGTCATCCCGCATCCCGTATCTGACACACTAAGGGCGACTTCCCCGTCCATTCGGGACAGCCCGATATCAAGATGCCCCCCGTCATCCATGGCCTCGATGGCGTTAAGCCCCAGGTTGAGCAGCACCTGCCGGAGCCGGTCGGCATCGGCGTTAACCTCAGGCAGATCGGAATCGATACGGGTTTTAATCTCCACCTCTTCGGCGCCCTTTTCGAAGGAGAGCTGGCCTGCGATCTCCTCCACCAGTTTAGACAGGTCCACAGGGCGGCTGGACACAGCAACAGGGCGAGCCAGTTCCACAAGTTCGCTGACGACGCGGTTAAGCCGGTCCACCTCATTGATCATCACCTCGGCGATCCCGTAATTTTCCGATCCTTTATCAAACACCTCTTTGAAAAGGAAGGCATAGCCTTTAAGGGAGCTTAAGGGGTTTCTGATCTCGTGGGCCACCCCGGCAGCCAGACGCCCGATGGCGGCCAGGCGACGGTTCTCCTCCATTTCATCCTTGAGCCGGGACAACTCCGTTATATCCCTGAAAAGGAGCAGTCCGCCCTGGGCACCGTTTTCCCTGTCGCGGAGGGGGCTTGTCACCACCGCGAGCACCATCTCCCCGCCGCCGGGGGACATAAGACGGATCTCGCGCTCGGACACCTTCATATTTTCAGGCACCGGGGCCATCAGGTCCCGGATTGTTTCAGGCAGGGCCTCTGTCAACTTTTGAGGATCCATTCCCGGGTCCAGATTGAGAATCCGAGAGGCCGAAGGATTCACGGAAACCACCTGCCCTTCGGTATCCGAGGCCAAAAGTCCCATGGGCATATTCTCAACCAGATTCTCTGAAAACACCTGCATCCTGGACAGAGAAGACCGGGCCTGAGCCACCCGTTGTACCATGTAAACCAGGACAAATCCGGAAAATCCGATCAGGGCCAGCACGGCCGCCATCATCACCGCATGCCTTGTATCGGCTCGGTCGGCCTGGACAAGCACCTCCATGTCCAGGCCTAAAAAAATGATCGTATTCTTGTACGAATCGGCATGTTCAACAGCCTTGGCATGCATGTGCCCGCGTCCCATCATGCCCATTCGCCCCCCCCAGGAGGACCGACCCGACCCCAAAGGGGCAAAAGGTTTGTACATTTCAAACACCTTTTCCCCCCCCTCCTGTTCCACAATCCGCCATCCGGTCCGGTTGTCCTTAACCACCGATTCAAGATTCAGGTTTTCCCCGTAGTGCAGCCCCGCCTTTCCCGGCTCGTCATGGATCAGGATTTTACC
Organism: uncultured Desulfobacter sp.; assembly: GCA_963677255.2. Classification (GTDB taxonomy): domain Bacteria; phylum Desulfobacterota; class Desulfobacteria; order Desulfobacterales; family Desulfobacteraceae; genus Desulfobacter. The sequence continues at coordinate 1,068,985 of CAXXER010000001.1, forward strand.
TGCCCGGTCCACCACAAAAAGATAGGCTATATCCGGCAGTGCGGCTGTTTCCACCAGAAGGTTTTTGATCATGTCTTCCGTCCATTGATGACCCGCCATGCCGGTATAGGAGGCCGCCTCAAAGGCCCGGACAAGAGCCGAGCCCTTTTCCAGCAGTAACCTGACATTCCGATCTTTCTGGCGGTTGATCCGGTCCAGGGTCATGAAGGTGAAAATGGGGAAAATCACGATCAGCGCCCCGATGATGATCAATGGGGGAATACCGGTTGTCAGGCCTATTTTTTTCATATGTCCTGTATGCTGAAAGGGTGGAACAGCTATACGCAGTATAGCAAACTTGCCCCCCGGATCAAAAAAATAATTCCAGGAACCGGGCAAATGTCTTGACAACTTAACAAATATTTTTTACCCTCCGGTCATAAACCTGATGGAGGCCCTATGCTCAACCCCAATTCCCCCATACCCCTGTACCACCAGCTGGCCGAGATTCTCCAGGACCGAATCCGGTCCGGGGTATATGGTCCCGGAGAGATGATCCCCTCGGAAATCGGCCTGGCCAAGCAGTACAATATCGGCCGGCCCACGGTACGCCAGGCCATGAACCTTCTGGTACAAAAAGGTCTGATCCAGCGCAGGAGGGGCGCCGGCACCTTTGTGAAAAAACCGTCGCCCAGCGTCGATCTTTTTTCTCTGGCCGGTACCTCCCAGGCCTTTTCAACCCAGGGCATCTCCACCAAAACCCGGATCATATATCCCATGGACAAAACCCCGGTAACAGGGGATGTGGCGAACCCCTTCCACGGCGGCACCGCTTTTTCCATGTCCCGCCTCACCCTCGTGGATGAGGACCCTGTTCTTTTAGAAGAAATCTTCCTGGACCCAGACCTTTTTTCCGGCATTGATGCCGTGGACCTGAGCAACCGGTCCCTTGCCCAGGTGGTCTTGGAGCAGTATTACCTGACCCCTGAAAGCGGAACCCAGCAGTTCAAGGTGGAAACCCCCGGAGCGGCCCGGGCCAGAATCCTGAGGATTTCCGCCAAAACAGAAATCCTGGTGGTCCGGCGGGAACTGAATTTTTCCAACGCCCCGGGCGCCATTTTCTCAACCCTTTTCTGCCTGACCGACCGGTTTGCCTTTTCCCAGACCATCATGGGCAGTGAATAAATAAGGAGACTCTCACATGAAAAAACGCGGGTACTACGGCCCCTTTGGCGGGGCATTTTTACCGGAAATCCTGGTGGCCACCTTTGAAAAACTGGACCGCCATTTCCAGGAAATAAAGGCCGATCCAGGATTCTGGCAGGAGTATGTCAAACTGATGTCCACCTACTCCTGCCGGCCCACCCCTTTAACCTTTGCCGAGAACCTGACCCGGCACTTTGGCGGGGCCAAAATCTATATCAAAAGAGAAGATCTAAACCACACCGGCGCCCATAAGGCCAACAACGTCATGGGCCAGGGCCTTTTAATCAAACGCATGGGCAAAACCCGGGTGATCGCCGAAACCGGGGCCGGCCAGCACGGCGTGGCCACGGCCACCATGGCCGCTAAGTTCGGCCTGGAATGCACTATTTACATGGGTGAAGTGGATGTCCTGCGCCAGCGGCCCAACGTCTTCTGGATGGAGCAGCTCGGCGCCACGGTCGTTCCGGTTACCGACGGGACAAGGATCCTCAAGGACGCTATCAACGAGGCCTTCCGGGACTGGGTCACCAATATGGACACCACCCATTATGCCTTTGGCACAGCCTGCGGCCCCCATCCCTTCCCGGAGATGGTCTCCTGGTTCCAGTCCATTGTGGGCATGGAGGCCAGAAAACAGATCCTTGAAGCCGAAGGGCGCCTTCCCGACCGGGTCTATGCCTGTGTCGGCGGGGGCTCTAACGCCATGGGGCTGTTCAAAGGATTCATGGACGACCCTGTGGAGCTTGTTGGCGTGGAAGCCGGCGGCGAAGGCGTCGAGTCCGGCCGCCACGCCTCCCGCCTGTGCGCAGAGGATGCAAGTCCCGGCATTGCCCAGGGGTACAAGACCTATTTTCTCCAGAACAGCGACGGCCAGATGAAAGAGACCCACTCCATCTCAGCGGGACTTGATTATGTGGGGGTATCCCCCATCCTGGCCCAGATGCACGATGACAAAACCGCAAGGTTTGAATTTGCCACGGACGACGAGGTTATTGAGGCGTTAAAGCTGACCATGGCAAAGGAAGGCATCATTCCCGCCCTCGAATCTGCCCATGCCTTTGCAGGTGCGTTCCGGGAGGCGCCCAAAATGGGAGAGGACCAGATCATCATCATCAACCAGTCCGGCCGCGGCGACAAGGACATCTTCACCGTGGCCGATGCCATCGGCGATCCCAAGTGGAAGCAATTTATCCGCAAAAAAGCAGGAGAATACACTGATGACTAAGCCAAGATACCTTGAAAATTATATAAAACAGCGGCGGCAGGAAAAGGACATCCTGCTCATGACCCACATCGTTATGGGATACCCATCCTTTGAGGCCTCCTATGAGATTGTCCGCCAGATGGCGGATGAAGGCGTGGATCTCATGGAACTGCAGATCCCCTTTTCAGAACCCATGGCCGACGGCCCGGTGATTCTCAAGGCAAATCAGAAGGCCTTAGATACCGGCGCCACAGTAGAAAAATGCCTGGCCTTCGCAGAAAAAGTGGCAAAGGAGTTTTCCATTCCCTTTTTATTCATGAGCTACGCTAATATTCTTTATAAGTACGGCATGGATGCCTTTGCCGCCAAGATGAAGGAGATCGGCATGCAGGGCGCCATCGTCCCGGACCTTCCTCCGGAGGAGGCAGGGGAATATCTGTCCGCCATGTCCGCCTATGATCTGTCCCCCATTTACATCTTTTCCCCGGAAACCCCGGATGCCCGCATGGCGCAGATTGATGCAGTCTCGTCAGGCTTTATATACTGCCTGGCCCGAAAAGGGGTGACCGGAAAAACAACAAACTTTTCCCAGGATCTTGCCGCCTATCTGGGCCGCTGCCGGAAAGGCACGCAACTGCCCCTGGCCGTAGGTTTCGGCGTCAAGGAAAAACAGGACATCGATTTTTTAAGGGGGCTTGCGGACATTGCTGTGGTCGGCTCCCAGACCATCCGTGAGGTTGAGGAAAAAGGCGTGGACGCCACCGCCCCCTTTATCAAAAGCCTTATGGCCGGATGATGCAGGGTTAAGACACCCGGGAAAGATCCTCCACCATAAAGGGGGTGGACCGGATGCCCACACTTTTTTTGCGCACCCAAATCCGCGCCATGGGCACGGACTCCCCCTCCATGTTGGTTATGCTTGCCAGTTCTTCTGCAAACCCGATGTCCTTGACCTTGAACTCATAGTAAAAGGTGCTGGGGGTAAAGGGGTCGGCCACCAGGATAATCCGGTCTGGATCGTGGGGGTGCTTGCGCGGGGAGCCGGAAAAAGGAAGGTGGGCGTTGCGGTCTATTTTGCCGGTTTTGGCATAGGCCTGGACTTCAAATTTGTCCTTGATCTCGGTAAAAGCAGGCATGGGTTTCCTCCTCGTAAATCAACCAAATCATGCCTATTATATAACCATCCGGGAACCAGGATCAAGCCTCCACTCAAACGGTCTTCCCGAATACCGCTGAAAGGAGGGCGGTGAAGCACCTTTCGGGAGACTTCACCGCCTTAACCACTCTAAGTCAGTTAGGTTCTGGAATAATAGTTTCCATCAAGAGTGGTTCGTTCTTATGATTGAATCCCTGGTTTGACGGCAGGGATCTTTCATTTGATACCGAACCGTCTTACCAGGAATTGCTACCACGGTAGTTCTCTGGGTTAAATTTTTTGGCAAATGGGCATCGCCGGTACTAGCGAGGCATTCAAAGAACTACCATGGTAGTGTCACTATACAATAATATGTGGTTCTGTCAATAAAAAACGACCATGGTAGTTTTTTCGATAAAAAGAGGCCTTTTTGTCCCTCTACGCCTGCCGGGCTATAATACGATGTAATGCCCTGTTCCAGGGAATCAGGCGAAAAGGTTATCGATGTCGCTGTTCTTGTATGGTCTGCCGAAATCTGTGAGCAGTACATCATTGAACAGGTCAAACTTCAGATATGTTTCCTTGTCCAGGCGGGTTAAAAACGCGGAGATGTCATCGGGCAACACACCCGGCTCAATACCGAAGGTGGTGTAAAAATGTCGGAAATGCTCTGTCATGGCGGTTTCCAAGGAGATAAGGCCCTCGTAATGGGTTTGGAAAATGATCAGTAGCGTGCTGGTGATAATGCGGATGTAAAGATACTGAACTTCCAGAGGCCGGTTGTAGTGAATCGATATAAAGTTTCTCAATATCTGACGAAAATAGGTAATGACCAGAAAGTCATTGGCCTTGGGCAGAATGGCGTGTTCCTTGAGAAATTGAAAATACCGGCGGTCCCTTTTGACATAGTGATAATTGGCCGCCCAGTAGAAAACCATTGCCTCATGGCTCTGGGTCATATCGAGTCCTTCAGCCTCAATGTAGCCCAGGGTCATGCGAACAAATCCTCGAAGATACCGGTAAAACATCACGTCGGCAATGGCGGATTTGTTTTTGAAATGGTTAAAAATGGAGGGATGTGCAATCCTGCAGGCCTTTGCAATCTGCCGCAGACTAGTCTTGTTCAGGCCGTTCTCATAGAAGAGTTTGATGGATTCGCGTATTATGAGATCTTTGGTCGTCAGCATGGATGGGTTATACGCCTGGTAATGTTGTAAGTCAAAAGGCAGAGTGTAAAATCCTGGCAAAAAAGGGTCCCCTTACGGGACTTCTTCAAAAACATCCTCCCAAGGAATCAAACAAATCGCGCCGGTAGAATCATCCCGGCCTCAAAATCAATAAATCCGGGCCAGGTATTTCCCGTCCGGCCCAAGGACGATCTGCCGGCACCGCCACCCATGAAATTCTGCGTAAAAGCACAGGGTGGCGTAATCAATATAGAGCCAGTCAAAGGGGTCTCCGACAACCTTCTTATAAGACATGGAAAACTGGGTTTCCCCGTAATAGGAGGCCTCTGAATCCCCGCCTGCCAGGGGAAGACAGGTAAACCCGCCGCTGATATCCGTGGAGTCGGCAATGATTTGGCCACCGGGGGCCAGAAGATCCCTTGCATATTGAAAAAAATAGTTCAGCCCCTCAATGGTCCCGCAGATACCGATGCCGTTCATGAGCATGAGCAGGGTGTCAAAATTTTCCTGTCCAAGGGAAAACAGGCTTTCATGAAGCACCTTTCTCACCCCCCGGGCCGCCATCACCGCCGCGCAGCCGGGGGAGATGTCCATAGCCGTAACATCCACCCCCCGCTCCTGAAGCACCAGGCTGTGGCAGCCGCTGCCTGCCCCCACATCCAATACCCGGCCCAGGCAGCAGTCCAGGCCCTGCCTTTCCATGTCGCCCATCTGTGAAAGAGAGCGAAACATGGTCCGGCCTCCCATCCTGTCCATATCCAGAACAGTGGAGGCCACTTCCACATACGCCCCTTGATCTCCGGCCAGGTAGTCGGCCAGCATCCTTCCCAGGGCGTCCTTCTCTTCCGGGATCAGGTCAACCTGCATGGCTGATCGTCGCATTTTGATATTTTTCTTCCATGACCCCTTCCTGTCATCGGACTGAAATTTAATTTTTCTTGTTTTAAGGGGCTTCCCGTGGGAATGTCAATGCCTGCTTGTGAATAAACCCGGGGAAAAAGCCCCCTGAGAGAAGACAGGAAAAGCCAAAAAAAACCAAGGCAGGACAAAAAAATCCTGCCTTGGCTCAATCCTTCGACATCAGGAAAGGTGCACGGCAAGCGGGACTGGCGAGAAATGATTATTCTGTCGGGTTCATTCCCAAAACGCCCAATGCCTCAACCACCGTCATATTCACATCTATGGTGTATTCAAAACCCTGAATCGATTGAAAAAGAACCATATACTGGACCCTGCGATTATAAGCCTGTTCGAACTTTCCTTCTTTTACCGCTGAAATCATCGTTATTTTTAATCCCTTGTGAGTTGATTTAACCGCTGCCGGTACCACCTCCGTTTCCAAGTTTTCATCAGGAGGATATTTTTGCATGGCTTCTAAATATTTTTCCGCAACTTCAACATTTTTATCACTGGGGTACCTTGAGGTTGTAATCAGGTATGGCATTTGTCTCTCCTTTTTTTAAGTTTTAAAGTTACGAAATCATGCTTAAGGCCCCTGCAACGGTTTTGAACCCCAAACCGTTTCCGGACGAAACAATGAAACTGTATTTAGAGGCGCCCATCGTCAAATTCATCAAAGCAGGGAGGGGATCAAACGATCGGGAAAATCAATTGGTCTCAAGATGAGTTCCTAACTCCGTATCAGGACAAATACGGCAGGTCAATCGGGGAAACCCTTAAAAAATTAAATGGTTATACCGCAAAATGGCAGCGTCTAAACAGACCCTTTGGCCTGCGGCATGCATCAGGCCGGGACACTGCCGGGACCGCCTTTTATAGTTGCTACAGATTAGCATTTACAATACCCGGCCTTCTGGTTTAGACTACAATTATCATCTTCTATTTCCCCTTCTGACCTGGAATTTATTGACCGCTTTTCGGAACCACGGCAGTACATCGCTTGATATATGCCAACACAATCGTAAAGGAGGGCGCATGAACAAAACCTTTTTCAACCTCATCCAGGACGTTCAGAAACCGGGCAGATGCCATCAATGCGGGGGATGTGTCACCTTCTGCTCCTCCATCAATCTCGGGGCACTTGAGATGGATAATACCGGCAAGCCCCGGTTTCGTGAAATCGAAAACTGCCTTGACTGCGGTCTGTGCTACATGATCTGCCCGGAAACGGGAGAGCTTGATCCGGCGATCAAGGAAAACGCAGGTTGGACAGCCCCATTTGGCCGTCAGATCGGCCTGTCCATCTCCCGGGCCATGGATGAAACAATCCGCAGCAGCGGCACCGACGGTGGGGTCGTTACCGCCATCCTTTTACATCTTTTCGATACCGGAAGGATCAACGGTGCCATTGTATCAAAGGCCACCGAGGCGGGCAGGGTGCCGTTCCTTGCCACCACCCGCCAGGACCTTTTGGACTCGGCCGGATCCTGTTTCCACACCTCCCACGGTCTGGCCCAGTTGGCAGACACCTACAGCACCTATTCGCCTTCCCTTGAACTGCTCTCTAAAAAGGCCGGCGGCATCCCGGAGCGCCTGGCCTTTGTGGGCACCCCCTGCCAGGTGAATACCTTAAGAAAAATGCAGGCCTTAGAAATCGTTCCCTCCGATGCCGTGGATTATGTTTTCGGCCTTTTCTGCTCCGGCAATTTTTCATTTGACGCCGAAGCCTTCACCTCCGTGGAGGCCCGCTACCGCTTCCGGTATGCCGATGTGAAAAAGATCAACATTAAAGACGAGTTCCTCTTTACTCTTTCTTCTGGCAGAACCGTCGGCGTAAGCCTGGATGAACTGGACCATGTCAAGCGGGAAGCCTGCCGGTACTGCACGGATTTTGGCGCGGAATATGCCGATATTTCATTCGGCGGCATAGGGGCGGCCCACGGCTGGACCACGGCCGTCACAAGGACCGCCCTGGGCAAAGAGATCCTGGCGTCAGCCATGGATACCGTTCTGAACCGGTGGACCTATGACCGCGGCCCCAATGCTATCACCGGGGCCGAGTCCAAAATCGAAGCCGCCTGCATCCTAAAGCAGCAGAAAGCATCTGCCTATGTGGGCAGGCAGGCCAAAAACGATCTGCGTATCGTCTATTAAAAAATATCTACCATTGCCACGGCCGTGCCGGGGGACAAGACTGCCTTCATCCGTCCCCGGCACGGCCGTGAAACTATCTGAGCCAAACCGCCCGAACCGCCCCATCCCGCCATTGCAACCCTTAAATAAAACCGGACTGTCCGGACCAGAAAACGGTTAATTAAATCCTCACGATCTGCTATAAATGGGCTGACCATACCCTGATAAACATTTTATTCGGAGACCGTCTATGACACCTTTTATACGCTATAATACAAGGCTTTTAATTGCCGCAGCCCTCCTTTTTTTCGCCGCCGGATGCACCAGCGCCTATTACTCCGCCATGGAAACCTTAGGCAAAGAAAAACGCCACCTGCTCAAAGACAATGTGGAAGATGTCCAGGAGAGCCAGACCAAGGCCCAGGAGGAGTTCAAAGATGCGCTGACAAAGATCAAGGAATTATATAATTTTGACGGCGGCAATCTGGAGGACTTTTACTCCCGCCTCAAGTCCAGCTATGAAGACTGCGAGGATCGGGCAGGCCAGATCGAAAAGCGCATTGCCAAGGTGGAAACCGTGGCCCAAGACCTGTTTTCCGAATGGCAGACCGAAATCAACCAAATCAGCGACACGAAACTCAAATCCGCCTCAAGGGCCTCCCTTGCCGACGCCAAAACCAAATACAGAAAACTTGACGCCGCCATGAAGCAGTCCACCAAAAACATGTATCCGGTCTTAGCCAAGCTCAAGGATTATGTGCTCTACCTCAAGCACAATCTCAACGCGCGTGCCGTGGGTACATTAAGCGGAGAGATCCTGTCCATAGAAAAAGAGGTCGGAACCCTGATTGCGGACATGAATCTGTCCATTACAGAAGCGGAACATTTCATCAAGAACTTTTAAGATCCCCGGAGAACAACAATATGAAGGTTGACGGAAAAGACATGAGACCCATCTGGTTTAACCACGGAACCCGAACCGTCCAGGTTATTGACCAAAGGTTTCTGCCCCATGAAATGATCATCATGGATATCACCACAGTGGACGAGGCCATTTACGCCCTCAAGGAGATGGTGGTCAGGGGCGCCCCCCTCATCGGGGCCACCGGAGCCCTGGGCACCTACGTCGCCCTGGTTCAGGAGGGGAACAACGGGGCGGATGATGCCTATTTCACCACCGAATGCGCCCGCCTCAAGGCGGCCCGGCCCACGGCCACCAACCTGGTCTGGGGAGTGGAACGGGTCATGGCAGCCGCCCTGAAGCAATCCGATTACAATGCCCGGGTGGAAGCCGCCCTGGCCGAAGCCCTGGAAGTGGTCGAAGAAGAAGCCGTCAACTGTGAAAAAATCGGGGAATACGGACTGTCTATCATCAAGGAGATTGCAGAGAAAAAGAACGGGGAACCTGTCAACATCCTCACCCACTGCAATGCCGGATGGCTGGCCTGCGTGGAGTACGGTACGGCCACAGCCCCCATGTACAAAGCCTTTGACGCAGGGGTTTCCATCCATGTCTGGGTGGACGAAACAAGGCCTTTGAACCAGGGGGCAAGACTCACTGCCTGGGAGCTGGGCAAGCACGGCATCCCCCATACTGTGATCACGGACAACGCCGGCGGCCATCTCATGCAGCACGGCATGGTGGATCTGGTCATTGTGGGAACGGACCGCACCACCCGGGCCGGCGATGTCGCCAACAAGATCGGCACCTATCTCAAGGCCCTGGCTGCAAAGGACAACAACATCCCCTTTTACGTGGCACTGCCCTCCTCCACCTTTGACTGGGAGATCACCGACGGGATCAAAGATATCCCCATTGAGGAACGGGACCCCGAAGAGATCCGGAAAATCCAGGGACTTTGCGACGGTCAGATCAAGCAGGTCCTGGTACCGCCGGCAGTAAGTGCGGCCGCCAACCACGCCTTTGATGTCACCCCGGCCCGCCTGGTCACAGGATTCATCACCGAGCGGGGCATGTGCGAGGCCTCAGAGCCGGCTATCCTCGGCCTTTTCCCGGAAAGGGCTCCGGCCTAAGGAATAGTAGAAGCAACAATGAAACAAGTCAGACAGCGGGCCGCGGCATGGATATTTTTCTGCCTTGCCGTCAGCCCGTTCCCCGTTTTTGCCGAACCTGTCCTGACCTTTACCACGGTCAAGGACGCCCATTTCAAGGCTCCCATTGTTGAAGTGATGACCCAGGCCTACCAGCGGCTGGGATTTCGAATACAAATAGTTGAACAATACATCCAGCGTTCATTGACGGATGCCGGCCAGGGAATTTACGACGGAGAGCTGTTCAGGGTTAAAGGGATCGAAAGCATCGCTCCGAATCTTATCATGGTGGATGTGCCCTGCTTCGAACTGGATGTCTTTATCTTTACCCCCAGAGAAAAGCGGTTCACCGTTGACGGCTGGCAAAGCGTTCCAAAGGGCTATACCATGGTGGCGCCCTTTGCCGTAAAGTACATTGACAGATGTATCAAGGCCAACGGACTGTCCGCATTTTTTGTCAAAACCCCGGAGGAAACCCTGGGATTTCTCCTCTCCGGAAAGGCGGATTTTACCCTGTTCACCCGGGAAATAGACACCCTGCTGATTGACAAAGGCATAGACAACAAACTCATCCGCCTCACCCCAGCCATCGACCGGGTTCAAGTGTTTCATTATCTCCACAGCAAAAATGCAGGTCTTGTAGACCAGGTGGGCCGCATCCTCAAGGAAATGCACCGGGACGGTACCATAGACGCCTTTGTCTCCCGGTGGGAAAAACCATTTGAGAGTCCTCAAAGCCCAGGCCAGTCCCCCGACATCAAATAGGGGTTTATATTCTCCATTGAATCCTGTATGTTAAATCCATTCATCTGCCCGGGCCTTAAGGCCCGGGACGAAGACAACCCGAACGATAATTTATGAGTCTATGACCCAGCTAAGCGATCTTGAAAAAAAAATCATTGCCCTGCTCCAGACCGATATCCCGGTAGTCAAGCGCCCCTTCCTTGAGATGGCCGAAAAAATCGGGATAACCGAGGAAAAGTTCCTCACTGTTCTCAGGGACCTGAACGACCGGAACATGATCCGCAGATTCGGTGCCACCCTCAAGCACCAGAAGTCCGGATACAAGGCCAACGCCATGGTGGCCTGGCAGATCCCCGAAGAGCGGGTGGAAGAGGTGGGACCCATCATGGCCTCCTTCAGGGAAGTGACCCACTGCTACCGAAGAGACCCCGCCCCGGGCTGGGAGAACAACCTTTACACCATGGTCCACGGTGCCACAGAAGAAGAGTGCCACGCCATCGTGGAAAAGATCTCCTCTGCGGTGAAAGAAGATAGGTATACCCTGCTTTTTTCCCGGCAGGAGCTGAAAAAAACCTCAATGAAGTACTTTGAAGACTGATCCGCCCCATATTCTCTGCGTCAATCCATGGATCCACGACTTTGCCGCCTTTGATTTCTGGGCCAGGCCGATAGGCCTTCTCTCCCTTGCATCACAGCTTCGGCAAAGCGGTGCGAAGGTCAGCTTTCTGGACTGTACCAGCCGCTTTCACCCAGGCCTGCCCGCCCTTGGAAAAATCCTTTGGGACGGCCGGGGCCCCTTTTTAAAAACCCCTATCCCCCTGCCCGAACAAATGGCAGCACAGATCCCCGAAGAAACACGGACCTTTTCCCGCTACGGCATTCCGCAGGAATTGGCAGAGACGGATCTGAACGCCCTGGCCCAGACCGGGCGGCCCGACTTGATCCTGGTTACATCGCTGATGACCTATTGGGCCTCAGGGGTTGCCGAGACCATTGCCCTGGTCAAAAAGGCCCTGCCCGGAGTGCCCGTGGTTCTGGGAGGCATTTATGCCAGCCTCTGCACGGATCATGCAGAAAAATACTCAGGGGCTGACGAGGTGGTTCCGGGGCCCGGGGAAGAGATCCTCGGCCCGCTTGTGGAACGGTATACCGGCTTTCCTTCGGATCGGATTTCCGTTTCAGATAACCTGGATGAGCACCCCTTTGCCGCCCTGGATCTGCAGCACCGAATCGCCTATGCCCCTATCCTGACATCCAGGGGCTGCCCCTTTCACTGCGATTACTGCGCCTCCTCCTTTCTGGAACCCCGGATGCGACGGCGCTCCCCCATCCATGTATTCCGGGAAATCATGCACTGGCATGAACGGTACAACGTGATCAACTTCCCCTTTTACGACGATGCCCTGCTGGTGGCGGCAAAAGACCACGCCTTCCCCCTGATGGAGATGCTGATCCGGGCCGGTCACGATCTGAACTTTCATACCCCCAACGCCCTGCACATCCGGGAGATCAGCTTTGAGGCCGCCGATCTTATGTTTAGAGCCGGTTTCAAAACCATCCGGCTGGGCCTTGAAACCACCAATTTCGGGGAGGCCAGAGCCCATGACGTTAAGGTGAGAAAGGAAGAGTTCGAGCGGGCGATCCGACACTTGAAACAGGCCGGATTTACAACGGATCAAATCGGCGCCTACCTGCTGTGCGGCCTGCCGGATCAGGACCTGGAAGATGTGGCCCATTCCATGGCGCTGGTCCGGAATCATGGAATCCTGCCGGTGCTGGCCTTTTACACGCCGATTCCCCATACCCCCATGTGGAAACAGGCCGTTGCCGGGGCAAAATTTGATATCACAGCCCATCCCGGCCTGACCAACAACAGCCTGTTTCCCTGCGTCCGTTCAGGCAGAGAGATGGACCGCATTTCCCAATTGAAAAATTCACGGAACTAGCCTATGCTCTGAACTCTGTCCGGCTCCTGCCGGACGGCGGCTCCCGGCAAATCCGGGAGAGGCAGGGAACTTGAGCACAAAATGTGGCAGAAACCGAAAGCATTTCTATGATTGTATATGACCTGGAGTGTCTGAACGGGCACACATTTGAAGGATGGTTTGACGACCGGGAAGATTTGAACCGGCAGCTGGCAGAAAACCTTATCCAATGCCCGGTCTGTGAAACCTCCTCCGTGACCCCGAAGCTGTCTGCCGTTGCGGTCAGGACTTCGTCCTCCCAGGGATCTGCCAGAAATCCCCAAAGCCTTCAGGCCACCCAGGAAGCCCTGGCCGAATTCACCGAGAAAGTGGCCGAGTTCGTGGAAAAAAATTATGAAAATGTAGGGTCCTCCTTTGCCAAGGAGGCGTTAAAGATGCATTACGGGTCAACTGAGTATAAAAATATCCGGGGCACCACCACCAAAGAGGAGGAAAAACTCCTTGAAAAGGAAGGGGTCCCCGTTCTCAAGGTGCCGGTGAAAAAAAACGAGTCCGAAGACCTCAACTAATCCTTGCCCGATTCTTCCATGGACTCCCTGATTCTCTGCTTTGCATCCGGATAAAAGGCAAAAATCTCTTCAAGCTTTTCGCAGGGAAAGGCATCGCAATACCCGCAGTGGGGCAGCTTTTTTTCCTGGCAGCAGGGCTTGACCCGGCACATGGTATCGCAGTAGATGCCATGGGTGCCCACACAGGTGCAGCCGCCGCAGTTGACCTCTTCTGCCGTAAACGCCCGCCCGTAAATTTTGGACCAGTCCTGGGCCACCATCAGCCTGAGCCGGCTGTCGCAGGTTTTCGTTGCCACAAAGGCATCGCAATGCTCGCAGTCCATTCCGCAAAAAGAGATCATTTTGTCCTCACGACCGGCCAGGTGTCGGCGACTTTATAGCCCCCCGGCCAGGGATCGGCAGGGTCCAGCAGGTGCTGATGAGTGCCGGTCACCCAGGCCCGGCCGGAAATCACAGGGATGACCGCATCCAGATCCCCCACCGTTGTCAGCGCTTCCACCCGGCAGTGGAACCGTGAGCCGATCACCGACTCTCCGATATAGGCGTCCCCCGGTTTGAGCATCCCCCGCTTTGCCAGCACCGCCATCCGTGCGGAACATCCCGTGCCCGTGGGGGAGCGGTCCAGTTTGCCCGGCTGAATGGCGACGGTGTTCCGGCCCACCAGCACCCCGTTCTCCCGGGTCAGGGGGGCGGCAATCTGACAGAAAGAGATATGGGCCCAGTCCGAATTTTCAGGATGGACAAAGCCCAGCTGCTCGGTCGCAGCGTTGGTGATTCGGATCCCGGTTTCCGCCATTTCTCTGGCCTCGTCCGGCCGGACTTCAAACCCCAAGTCCTCTGCATTAACGATGACAAAGCTGTCTCCGCCGTAGGCCGTATCCACGGTCAGGGTGCCCAGGCCCTCCACCTCAAGCGATACATCCAGTTTATGGGCAAATGAGGGGACATTGGTGATGCTCATTTTCTCCACATGGCCGTCCCGGCACTGGGCTGTCGCCCGGATCAGGCCCCCCGGGGCCTCAAGTGTGAGGACGGTTTCAGGTTCTGTCATGGGCAAAATCCCTGATTCCAGCAGCACGGTGGAGACGCAGATGGAGTTGGACCCGGACATGGGCGGCGTATCCTCAGGCTCCATGATGATCCAGCCCATCTGGGCATCGGGATGCTTGGGCGGGACCAGGAGGTTGACATGGCGGAAGACACCGCCCCGGGGCTCATTAAGCATGAAGTTCCTCAGGGTCTTGTCCCGGGCGATGAAGCGGCTCTGCTCCCACAGGGTTTCTCCGGGTGGCGGCGCCACCCCGCCCACAATCACGTCCCCCACCTCGCCTTCGGCATGGCAGCTGACCGTATGAATAATTTTCGATGATCTCACCTGCACCGCTCCTTTTTAGTCTTTTAACACATCCGGGTTGACCAGATGCCCTGGCCGGCCGGTTTTCAGATATTCGATAATATTTCGGGCCGCCAGAACGGACATGCCGTCCCTGGCCTCGACTGTGCCCGATCCGATATGGGGAAGAATACAGACATTTTCCATGGCAAGCAGGGGGTTGTCCTTTGCCATGGGTTCCGGATCGGTCACGTCCAGACCGGCACCGCCGATCATTCCTTCTTCCAGGGCGTTTTGCAGATCCGCCTCGTTGTGCAGGGGACCTCTGCCCGTATTGATGAACAGGGCCTGCCTTTTCATCTGCCCAAAGGCCTTTGCATTAAAGATTCCCCGGGTCTCGTCGCTTAACACCGTATGTACGGATACCACATCGCTTTGGACCAGAAGATCCTCAAAACTCACCCATGAGGCGGAAAGCTCCCGGTCCGCATCGGGGTTGGGCCTGCGGCTGTGATAAATTACCTTCATACCATAGGCGCCGCGGCACCGCCGGGCCATGGCCATGCCGATACGGCCCATTCCCATGATACCTAAGGTTTTACCGGTCAGTTCCATTCCCAGGTGCCCCGTGGGCCTGAAATAATCCCAGCCGCCTTCAAGGATGGTCTTGTGATGGTAAAACATCTTCCTGGCTGTAGCGATCATCAGGCCGAAGGCAATATCCGCCGTGGCTTCTGTCATCACGTTGGGCGCGTATCCCACAGGAATTTTCGCAGCCGTGGCCGCGGCAATATCGATATTGTCATAGCCCACGGCGAACTGGGAGATCATTTTGATCTGGGGACTGGCCGCCAAAAATGGCTTTGAAATCTTTTCGGTGATGGTGGAAAGAAGGATGTCATGGCCCTTTGCCCGGGCTTCAAGCTCCTCCGGGGTCATGGGCCGGTCTTCTTCCCAGAGGGTCAGATCCAGCCCCTCTTTTTCAAGCATCTGTATACCGATCTTGGGAATGATCCGTGCCACCAATATTTTGGGGGTCTTGCTCATCTTATGTTCTCCTTGGGGTAGTGCATATTCCTATATCAGGGCGCACGCTTTTGTCCCGGAATACACCACAAAATTATAGTACTTATACCAGCAGTTCACCCGGGTAAAGCCCGCCTGTTTCATCCAATCCAGCTGATCCGACAGGGTAGACATCCGGTCCTCTTTCATCCGCTCCTTTGCCCCGGCCATCTCCTCATCCGTCACCCCCGCCCGTTGAACCTTCTCAAACCAGCATTCCCTGTAATAGGTGTCAATTTCGTGGGTCTCCCCCAGGGCCTGGTCTGCATTGATAAAGATGCCGCCGGGCGCAAGATATTGGTAGATGTGCCGGAAAAGATCGGCTTTTTGTTCGTGGGTCAAATGATGGATGGATAAGGCGGAGACCACGGCGTCAAAGGGGCCTTCGGGAAGATGCCGGGTATAGTCCGTAACTGTAAAATTCACCTTGCAGTCCGTTCCTTCAAACCGCTGTCTTGCCCGGGCCAGCATGGCATCGCTGATATCGGTCAGCATGACAAGGGCATTGGGATACTGTTCCAACACCATGGCAGAGACCAGCCCGGTGCCGGCTCCCAGGTCCAGAATTCGTGGGGAAGGGTTTTCCCGGGGCAGCAGCCTTAAGGCCACTGCGTAAAAATCATCAAAGCAGGGGATAAACTTACGCCGGGCCTCGTCGTATACGGCGGCATATTTACCGAATGTCTCTTCTACACCCATAGCCAAAAATCCTCAGAAAAGCTCCTTGCGCATGAACAGGACATCAAAGGGAAGATGGTCAAATGCCTTTGTCCCGGCCTGTGCAAACCCAAGCCCTTCGTACCAGCGCCGCAGCCGGGTATGGGCCTTGATGATCCCGATACTGATGATTTTATTTGCGCAGGTCCGGGCCTTTTCTTCCACCCGGGCCACCAGGGCCGCTCCCACTCCCCGTCCCTGGGCCTTTGGCAGAACGGCCAGGCGGTTGAGGTAGGCAATCTCCTGCTCCGGGCTCTCATAGGCCACGCATCCAACCACCTCTTTCTGCAAGGTGATTAGATAATAGACCTCCCCCCGGTCCATGCCGGAAAGGATCCATTCTCTGGTGCAAAAAGAGGGATGTGCCGGGGCATTGTCAAAGGTCAGGCCGAACTGTGCCGCCACGGGTTTGTTCGCCTCTTTTACAATCCCGGCCAGAATATCGGCATCTGAGCGTTGGGCCTGTCGAATCTCCATAGGGTCTTCCTGCATGGGTTTGGAGGGTTAGACATCATCACTGACAAAGACCATACCCAAGATAGGGGCAGATGTCCACTATGAATATATGCCGGATCGGACCGATGTTATGTCCGTGGTTTATCTTTCATTCCGGCCGCCGAATTTTGTATTTTTATTGTAAATAACGCGCCAAAGCATTTCCTCTTTTTCCCGAAACAGTCTACCTTACAAAATTTTTAAAGGTCACATTAGGAAAGATGAATGCAGCCCACCCTACTTAGCAGCCCTGTCTTTCAATCCGTTCTCAGCAGGATCGGCCGTCTCGGGCTGTTCATTTTCGGCTGGAGAACAAAAGGCCGGGTCCCGGATCTAAAAAAATTTATCCTGGTCTGCGCCCCTCACACCAGCAACTGGGATTTTGTTTTCTTTTTGCTCATGGTGTTCAAATTCAGGATGGCGGCCTGCTGGATGGGAAAAGACACCTTGTTCATCTCCCCTTTCAGGTCCCTGCTAAAAAGGTTGGGAGGGATTCCAATTGACCGGTCCAAATCGCTTAACACGGTGTCTCAGATGGCCAAAGAATTTGACCGAAATGACCGGCTCGTCATCGCCATAGCGCCTTCAGGCACACGACGGTGCGGGGCATCATGGAAGACGGGGTTTTATCACATTGCCAAACAGGCGAATGTCCCCATTGTCTGCGGCTATGTGGATTACAAAACAAGGACCGGAGGGCTTGGCCCCGTTTTTATCCCACAGGGCGACATTGCCCAGGATATGAAGCAAATCCAGTCCTTTTACCGGGACAAATCCGGCCGATAGGCCAGGACCGCTTCAGAATACCGAAAAAAGCCGCCGCCGAAATGATCCGGCGACGGCAGAAAGGTTGATTACTGAACCGTCTCCGGCAGGGGTTCAAGGGAGCCGCTGTCCAGATCCTTTTCCGTAAGCGGCCTTGGCTTGCCCCCCTTATCCACGCAGGCAAGGCCCGCCATATTGGCCCACAGCTTGCTGCCGCTCTCATCCTGAACCATGACAAAAAAGTGCCCCCGGTCCTTCTCGTGTTTCACATATTTAACCCGGGTCATATCCTTGCCGCGTTGAATGAGATACACCTTTTCTTCCTTGATCAGTTGATCGGCCTGCTCGGCCGCTCCTTTTTCCAGAAAGGCGGTTTCCTCCTCAATGTCTTCAAGATTGACTGCCACGGCCGTTCCGTCGAGAATGACAATATTCGGCTCAAATGAAAACCACCCGGCCCAGGTATTTCCAGCAAGAAAACCCAACACAAAAGCACCTAAAATTATCCGTTTGATCATTCCCCCCATTGTCTCAATCCTCCTTCTTACATTTGGTTAAAAAATCCGCCCCTGAATTTAACCAGGCGTTTGTCTTTAATCCCGGCATCCGTCACAAAGAATAACGAAAAAAACGGGAAATCCGGCCCCTCGGGCATGGGTTCAAAGGCTGAGAATTTTGAGAAGGCATTCCGGGATTATTGCACTGGCGCATTGTCGGGATTGTACAGGGTGGTTCAGGAAAGGGGCCACTCATAAATCCCACTATGCGAAAATCCGATGGAAAAATCAAGAAAAATAAATAAGTCAATACTTTTTATCTTTTCACCGGAGGGCAAAATTGCTCCGGCAAATTGCTTTTACCGAACAAACATGGCATTTTCATACTAACCTATAAAAACCCAAGGCACCATTAGGAGGGTGACAAAATGAACGTTCAGAAAATAATAGACGACATCTACCGTCTTGCTGTGAATATTGAAGATGAAAACTACCTGTTTGAGGGCATCTGGCCCATCCCCCACGGTATCTCCATCAACGCCTATCTGATCAAAGCGGAAAAAAACGTCCTGATCGATCTGACCCAGGATATCATGGATTTTCCCCGGGCCATCACCGAGCAGATGGAAGGCGCCTCCCTGGCTGTGGAGGATATTGATATCATCGTTGTCAATCATATGGAACCGGACCATTCCGGTTGGCTGAAAAAGTTCTGTCAGAAAAACACCAAGGCGGTCATCTACTGCACAAAAAAGGCGATTCCCCTTCTTGAGGCCTTTGGCGGCGTGCCGGCGGATCGTGCTGTGGCCATTACAGACGGCATGACCCTCACGGTCGGAGACTATGAACTCCAGTTCTTTGACACCCCCAATATCCACTGGCCGGAAACCATGATGACCTATGAGAAAAAACGGGGCATCCTGTTTTCCTGCGACGCATTCGGCTCCTACGGCAAACTTGAGGACGATGCAATCTTCGATGACCAGCTCTCCCAGGAAAAACATGCCTTTTTCGAAAACGAAGCCCTTCGGTACTACGCCAATATCGTCTCCACATTTTCCCCCTTTGTCCTCAAGGGGCTGGCCAAGCTGTCCGGCCTTGATGTCAAAATCATCTGCCCGTCCCACGGGATTATCTGGCGTGACAACCCCGGGGTGATCATCGGCCATTACAAACGCTATGCCGAATACAGCAAAGGCCCGGCAGAGCGGGAAGTCACCCTGGTGTGGTCCTCTATGTACGGCAGCACAAAATCCATGCTCAACCTGGCCGTGGAGACCATCAGAAAACATAAAATCCCGGTCCATGTGTTCCAGGCCCCAGGGGACGATATCGGGTATATTCTGGCCAGTGCCTGGAAGTCCGCCGGCCTGATTTTCGGCATGCCCACCTATGAGTATAAGATCTTTCCGCCCATGTCCCATGTGATTGACGAACTTTTGCTCAAAAAAGTCACCAACAAGAAAGTCTTCCGTTACGGCTCCTACGGCTGGGTTGGGGGGGCCCAGAGGGATTTTGAAGCCAAGATCGAAAAATCCGGCTGGGATATGCAAGGGCACTACGAATGGCAGGGCGCCCCCACCGAGGCGGACGAACAGAATATGGTTCAGGCCCTTGAGGCCTTCTGCCAGGAGTTGATCGGGTTCACCAACGAATAAGAAACAACGGTACGCAGAAAATGAAAGACGAGATACTCGGCCTGTTCACGGCCTTTTTAGATGCCTATCGGTCCGGGGAAAACACAGGCACAGATCATCTGCCCCCGGACCGGCTCAGGCAGGCCTTTGACTTTACGCTGTCTGAGACAGGGAAAGGCCCCGGGGCCATTGCGGACATCCTGGAGGCTGCTGCCCGCTACACCCCGGATGTCCAGGCCCCGATCTATCTGGGCTATTTTTACTCAGCCCCGGATCCCGTGGGGTTGGTCGGAGATTTTCTGATCTCCCTTCTCAACACCAATGTCCATGCCTATGAGGCCTCCCCCTTTTTCAGCCTGGCTGAAATCGAAACCGTCCGGGCCCTATCCCGGGTGGTCGGTTACGGGGAAGAAAGCGACGGCATCTTCTGCCCGGGAGGCTCTTACTCCAACATGCTGGCCATGCACATGGCCCGGGTCCGTTTTCTGAAGCGGAACAAGGGGATGACACAGGATAAACTGGCCTGCTTTGTCTCCGAGGGGGCCCATTACTCCTTTGACCGGGCCGCAGCCCTGTTGGGGTTCCTGCCGGGGGCACTGGTTAAAGTCAAAACCGACCGCAAAGGCCGGATGATCACGGACGATTTGGATGAAAAAATCCGCCAGGCGACTGCAGAGGGGAAATCTGCTTTCATGGTCTGCGCGACCCTGGGCACCACAGTGCTCGGCGCCTTTGATCCCATCGATCAAATCCGTTCCGTTACAACCGGGTTCAAGGATATCTGGCTCCATGTGGATGCGGCCTGGGGCGGGGCGATACTGATGGCCGACGGTTTCCGAGATAAGGCCTACGGAATTCAAACGGCCGACTCCGTGACCTGGGATTTTCACAAGGCCCTTGCCGCACCGGTGCTTTGCTCGGTGCTGCTCCAGAAAAAGCGGGTCAATTTTTCAGATACGGTGGCTGCGGACACGTCCTACCTGTTTCACGGGGAGGCGGCGCAGGAGACCTTCAACCTGGGGGAAAAGACCCCTCAATGCGGGCGCAGGGCCGATGCCTTCAAATTCTGGCTCATGTGGAAAATCCAAGGCAAAGCCTATTTTGCCCGGCAGGTTGAAAAACGGTTTGCCCTGGCAAAGGACTTTATCGCTCTGGTAAAAGAAAACCCCGCGTTCCTGATTCTGGACGACACCCCGGATTATTGGAATATCGGTTTCTGGTATCTGCCAAAGCAGCTAAGGCATCTGACTGCCATAGAGGAGGCCTCCGAAAAAGAGAAGGCGGTTTTATCCGAACTCACCGTGGCCATCCACAACGGCCTGTTAAGGCAGGGCCGGGCTATGATAAACTACGCTGTGTCGCCTGAATGTCCCTGCTTTTTACGCATGGTCATTAACAATGCAAGGCTGGAGAAAACCGATCTTATGGGGGTGATTGACCACATCAAAACCCTTGGAGACGATGCCTGCAGGATCTGATGCAGGTTTAATCTGTTTTTTGGTCGACCCTTAAGGTAGGCATGAGCTCTTTGTTTACCCGGATATTCGCACAGGCCCTCAGATCCCGGATCCATTGGTCCATTTTCGCTTGCACTGCGCAGGATTCAAGTTGCTTACGGATCAGAGGGCCGGCCTGTTCATACGGTGTGTCCGGCGGCAAGGAGGCCCCTTTGTCGAACGACTTTTTTACCTGATCCTCCGTAACCAGCACCGTTTTTTTTATCTCTTTGGATTTAAACTCTAAAAGCGCCTTTATCAGTGTGGCTTCCCAGTATTTTTCAATGGCACGAATGAAGGATGCCGATTGATCCAGCTCCAGCCGGGATGCCTCTTGGATCATTAATTCCTTTCGGATTAAATATTCCACAAACTGGCTGCACACCTCATTTGTCATCTCAATTTCCGGATCGACTGAGGTTTCAAAGCGGATCAGTTTATCGAACTCATCAGCCGTTATTTTGCAATCATTTATCTGAAGGGCAATATCGGTCTGTGCCGTTTTGGAGGTGCTCAAGCATCCCATAACGCCCGGAAAAAATCCCGCAAGGCAGATTCCAGTCAGAAAGACCGCTGAAATGAGATAAACTCTTTGAATCATGTTATTCTCTTGGCCTGTAGAAAAATCAGCTCCCTTGAAGTTTAAACCGGCTGTTTATCAATTCATTCATTTTAACAAAGTTTTTGCGGGAGTCTTCGGATAAATTATGATCTGCTGCGGCCTGGGCCAACTCCGACCGGATATCAATCAAATTTTGTGAGAGATTATCAATCATATCATTCAAGGAATTAGAAAGCTCCTGAAGCTGGTCTCCCTTGCGGATTCTAACCGGTTGCTTTAAATCCCCTCTGGCAATCCGCTGAATTTCCTTTTCAAACCGGTACATGGGGCCGGCTATTTTATGTGACATAAAAAGAGTGAGCACCCCGGCCAGCAGTCCGATAATAGCGACTGTCAATACCGTGATATAAACCACGGACGGTAAAATCGCAAAAGACGTGCTTTGAATACTCAACCGGGAGTTTGCAAACGAGGTGGTCAAAGTTCCCTGGGTGTAAAACAGCGTCAGGGCCACAAAAAAGATCCCCCCCAAAACCAGAATTAAAAGATATCGGATAAGAAACCGGTTCTGGAATCCTTTTTTAATATAAACTCTTTTTCTCTGCTCCCTTTTTTTCTGTCCCGAACGAATCATTTTTGACCCTCTGTTTTAGATTGCAATATGGAATAAAAAACAACCGCCAATCGCAAAATGCGAAATTTAAGCAGACGCTTGCCTTGCATGAAACACCTATCCTATCTTCCCGGCTCTGTAAAGTAGCAACCCACTGATTTCATAGGGCCTATGCAATTATTTTAATTTTCTAAGGGTTTCCCTGATCCGTTTTTATACTTTCTGTGACTTCCACTTCCCAAATATGAAATAAATGGAAAACTATTTCATACTGCCGCCTTAAAAAATGGCATCGCATACCCAAAGGACACCGGGTGAAAAAAAGCGAATCGCATCCATTTCCGCCACTGTTGAATTAACGATTCTGCACAAGCAATTTTTTGATTTTATGGTTCAGATACCCCAAAAAACAATCTTCGCCCGCAATCTATGTAAAAAACCACCTAAATATTGACAATATAAAGAAAAGTGCCTTATGATTGGTTCCGTTTCCCAACAGGTATGATACTGGCTGACATTCTCCGGCGGCCGGCCTGCCAAAGGGCCGGACAGCCGACACACACACAGGAGCTGACAATGAACCGGGTCTTTTCCGGAACCATACTTGCCCTGGCCCTTTTAATCCTGCTGCCCTTCCCGGCCCGGCCCGGAAATCCCATTTCCCCCCTTGGCGATGAAAAAAACCTTATAGATCAAATCAGCCCCGCCCCGGAGGCGGACGGACTTTTTGAACTGGGGCGATTCCGGCTGCAGCATGCAGCCGCCCTATACAAGACTTGGCTCGACAATAAAAGGGATGAAGATTTTTCCAAGGCCCTGGTATACGCCCACTCTGCCTCAGAACTGCTGGTCGATTCCGACGAGGCATGGCTGCTGCTCGGCATGCTGCGGGCAGAATTGAAAACCGAACCCTCAGCTCTGGCAGCTGCCACTGACGCCCTTGTCCGTGCAGTAGAGAGCAACCCGGCCAACGGGCGGGCCCAGCTTGTTTTAGCCCAGGTCCTCATGGAACAGGGCCGGTACTGGTCCGCCATTGAGCAGTTCAAGATCCTCATTGAAGGTTCCCGTGCCATGCGCACAGGTACCGTTCTCTCCCAGCTCACCTTTTGCTATATTGCCGATAAAAGGATTCAGGCGGGCCTTGACTATATCCATTCTCTGATCAACACAAAGCCGCAGGAGGGAACCGGCAATCAATGGCTGGAGTGGCAGCTTATCAACACGGCCATACTCATGAAAGCCAAGGGAGACCGAAAGGATGCCATCGGCTACCTGAACCTCATGTTTTTTTACGGCGGCAAGGAGGATGCCAACCACCAACGGAGCGACGGGAGGATCAAACAGGTCAAATACCTGCTCTCCTTATGGGAAAAGGGGGAATGATATGAATCGCCGCCTTTTTCCGATCCTTCTTCTTTTCATCTGCCTGTCCTGGCAGACTGCCCCGGCACAGGATTTCAACGACCTTTCAACCGTGCTGGAAACCTTTTCAGATTCCCGGAAAACCCGGGACCTCAAGGAATTCGGCTCTGAAGCGGATCGCGCCGCATTTACCGAGACACTGGAACAAAAGGTATACAAGCCCGTGGACAAGGCGGTCATCGACCATCTCTCCCAGCTGCCCGAATACCAAGGCAAGCGGATCCTAACCCATGATTTTCGCACCCCGGGAAAAGACGGCACTGCCGTAAACACGGACCGGGATGTCAGGGTCCTTGTGGAGGTGGAGATGGACCGCTGGATCGAGGTGCCGGTAAGGCAATGGGAGGATGTCTACTATAAGGAATTTGCCCGTCACACCGGCATGGAGGTTGATTCATCCACCCCGGAAGCGGCCATTAAGCAGCATGCCGAAACCTTCCGTCAACTGCCAACAGACAGGTTCCATATGGAGGCTTCGGCCGACTATTCCGATGTCAGTGCCATCCGGGCCTTTGAGGTTAACGGCAAAACAACGGTGATCTCCTGCCCCAATGTAGTCCGGGCAAAAAAGGGGTTCTCCCGGCTCAACGATCCCGAAGGGCTTTCCCGCATGTACTTTGAAAAGGCGGACGAACAACTGCGACGGTCAAAAAATCTGGAAAAACAATTGACCGCTGCAGGTCCGGAAAAGACGGCGGTCTTAAAAGACCGCATTGAGATGTACGAAATAGAAGGGGCGGTCCAGCTTAAAAAAGGAATAGAGGCTCTGGACGACCTCCGGGAAGGCTATAAAAGGCAGGGGCTTGAGGTTGGCCGCATGCCTAAGGCTCTGGAATCGGCCATGGCCGAGATAAGAAAGGTGGACGGCACCAGCCGGACGGATATCAAAAAGCTTAGGGCTGACATTGCAGCTCTCAAATCTCCGGAGATCAACACCCTCACCGACATCACCCGCAAGGTTGCAGGGCAGATCGAATCCCTGAAGCTGGCCGAGCCCCAGCCCACCCGGCCCAAATTCGCCGCCAGACTCTCCCTTGCCGGGGCCGGCCAGGCCGCAGGGATTGCAGGGGATCTGCTTTCCATTAAAGCGGCCCTGGACACCGCCCGCCAGGGCAACCATCTGTTCATCAACTTTGACACAAAAGACTCGGCCGGGCAAAAGGCGTTGAAAACCCTGGCCCTGGCCGCAATAGAGCTTTCCCCCATCCCTGTGGTAGAGGCCCTGGACCGGGGCTGGCAGGTGGCCCAAGAGGAAAAAGACTATACACAGACCCTGATGGCCCACGGGGAGTACGGAGACTGGAGGACTCATCCTGTCACCCGCATGGCCCGGATCAGCACCAAGGTTGTTTACCGGACGGCCAGATCCATGACCTTAGATCCCCTCATTGCCGGAAAAACCGCAGTGGAAGAGGGAATCAAAACCGCTTCGGATGTTTCCGACAATATGATGGCCTCCTTTTCAAGGGAAGCCGCCCTGAATCTACAGGCCGATAAACTGGACCAGTTCCTGGCCAGAAGCCGGAAAGTAGATCTGGCCGCCATCGCCTTTACCGTGAACCGACACCCCATCGCGTCAGGCGACGTGGTCCTGGCCCCCGGGGATGAGGTGGTCCTGAATACGGAAAAGACTGCGTCCTGGACGGACCAATACCGGGCCAGATGGGAGATCATCGCACCGGATAAAACCGTCACCAGGCTCAAGGAAACCCTGGCCGCATCCGCCGATGCAGCCAGGGCCGCCTTTAACGTGGGAGAATTTCCCCTGGGCACCTATCAGGTCGTGCTCCGCTTTTTTGAAGCCGATTCCGGTCTCCAGGCCGACTTTATCCGGACGGCCTTTAAAATGTCCGAGAAAACAGGGCTGGGACAACTCTTGCTCTCCCGGAACGGCGGCCCCCCGGAACCCGTGCCGGATTACCTGCCTTTAGGGGAGACGGTTGCCTTTCAGGTGGTCCGCCAGGGAATCTGGCCCGGCACCGCTCGGGTGGAATGGCTTGTCAACGGCCAGCGGTATAAATATGCCAAGGCCGACGATCCCAAGGCCAACGTCCTGAATCTGGACTCCGGGGATCTTCAAGGCGGTACCTGCACGGTGGCGGTGCGCCTGTTTGACGCCGCCGGCAAAACCCCGGATAAAATCCTGGCCCACCGGGCCGCCTCCTTTACCCTGAAACAACAAAGCGTTGAGCTTTCCCCCTTCACTGTGCAGGGGTTCCGAGAGCGGGACAACACCCTGACCCCGCTCAAAGGCCTGGCCGTTCAGAACGGCGATACCCTGAAATTTACCGCGGTTGTGCCCCTGCCCCAGAACGATCCCTCAGCACTCACCCGCCTGGTCTGGCAGGTCTATGACGACCAGGGCCGCCCCATCCCGGGAATGACAAGGGAACGCTCTCAGACGGCGGACAAAAAACAAATCAAATCCATCTTCCGGTTCCGGCCGGACCAGTTTGCCGACGGTGCCTATATCGTCGCCCTGACCCACCAACTGGTCTCCGATCCAAAGGTCAATGTCCAGGCCAAATTCAAAATTCACCTCAAGGACAGGATGAAAATTATCAAATCCCTGATCACGGCGGACCGGGAAAAAATGGTGCCCCAAAAGGTTTTTCATCCGGGAGAAGCCCCCCTGTTCTACGTTTATTACGATCTGGCCGATCCCTCCCAAAAGGTGACCGTCACTCTGACGGCCGAAACCGCCGGCGGCCGGATTATAGACAGCGCCACCGTGGATCGTCCCAGAACAGGGGAATCCCGGCCCTACCGGGTCGGATTCACCATACCGGGCAATGCCATGAAAGTCGGCCAGGCGGCACAGTTTACCGCCAAAATTTCTGACGGGACCGGGGCGCTGCGCACCGTGACCCAGGCCTTCCGTGTTGAAAATTACACCGCGGCCGTCCTTTTGCCGCCCACCCTGTCCTCCGGAAAACCAGACCATTTCTCCGTAACGGTGCCGGGCCATTTCACGGCACCTTTTACCCTGTCACTGGATACGGGGCCGGGCCTGAGTGCCGGCCGCACTCCGGGCAGTTTAAAAGGGACCGTTACGGGGGTTGCGGAGAATGCCCCGCTCAGCACCCGCCTTGACGTCCAGGTAACGGATTCAGCGGGCAGACTGGCCCTGGGATCGGCCACCCTCAAAATTCTGCCAAGGCAAAAAAATCATCGCTGCCAAACCCAAAAAGCCGATCGTTATCCTGCCGGCTCAGGAGGTTCCCGTTACGGCATCTCCGCCCGCAAGCCCACCAACACTGAGTTCCGGCCATGTAAATCAAAGCCATGCCGGCCCGCCCCCGCCCAGCGGTCCCAGCCGACAGGCGCTGATCCTTCGGGGCAAAAAAAAGATGCAGTCAACCCTCCAGTGGGTAATTCAAAACATGGAAAAGCAAATGGACAAGATGGGCTCCGGTGCTGTACGCTATTTTTCAGGCATTCCGGGATCGGGCCTTCCCAATTTTTTCAACGGCATTCCAAACTGGTATCTGTCCCAGTCCTCCCAGGATGATTTTTACCGGTTCGGGCTGTATGATCTGAACAATAATTACAATGAGATAGAAGATTTCCAGAGCAAATTACACGAAGAGATAAAAAGAGTGTTCTGGAAGTTTGCCTACAACTCGCCCTACAGCAGAAAAAATCATTACCTGATCAACTTTGTTTTCGGATCTTACGAACAGGTTCAGCTTTACGAGAAAAAATTTAAGGCCCAAATCGCGGCTGAGAAGAAAAAAAGGGGCGATTAACCCCGGCGGTTAAAAAGGAAAGCCATATGAACCGACTTGTGATTATGACAGCTTCATTGTTTATCCTGGCCATCTTTTCCCCTGCCCAGGCCGCAGCCTTCCAGAAGGATGACATCTTTAACGCCCTTTACGCCTGGTTTCCCCTGGACGGGGATGCAGTCGACATCGGGTACAACAAGTTCACCGCCAAGGTCAAAGGCCCCGTCCCCGCCGTTGACCGCCTGGGCAACGCCAAAGGCGCCCTGCACTTTGACGGCAAGGATGACTTCGTCAACCTGGACATGGACATCAACTCCTCTGAGATGAGATGGATGACCGTGGCCATGTGGTGCCGGCCCGAACAGTCGACAGGGGTGCTCTTCGGCCACGACAACGGATACTGGGACCGGGGTTTCGGCCTTCTGAATCAGGATCAGTACAAAGGGCTGTACGTCAATGGCGGCACCGATGGGAAATGGTTCGGCGGCATTAACCTCCCCCTGAACCAGTGGCACCTTGTCATTGTCACCTACGATGCGGTTTGGGGAAAGGCCGGCGTCCATACCAAAACCGACAAAATTCACTCTGTCACCGCCAAGACGGCCAATCCCGGGGCTGGCTGGCACTTTACCCAGATCGGCAAAAGCGAGACCTTTGGGGCGCCTTTTAAGGGCAGCCTGGACAACGTCGTGGTCTGGAACCGGATTCTTACCGAGGACGAAGTGGCAACCCTCCTGAACTACCCGGAAATACTGGACAATTCCCCCATGCTGGAGATGATTAAAGAACAAAAAGAGATCAAAAAACTCTTTGAGGTCGGTTTTTTGAGGCCGGTGCAAAAAAATATAAGGAGAGCCTGGCCCGCGCCGGTACAAGCGCCCTGTGGATGAATAATGCCGATCGAATGCTGGAAATCATGAAAGGGGCGCCCCTCAAGATCCAGGGAGAAGTCTTTCTTTCCCACTGCCGCGCCCTGCTCTCCCTGGGAAAAAGGACCAAGACAACCTTTCACAAACTGGATTCGCCTAAGGGCGTCCGGGTGACCCGTAACAGCGAGGGCCTCTACCAGGGGGATATCATCACCCAGGTGAACGGCAGGCCCGTTAAAACCATCTCAGACATGGATGACTTTCTCAAAGGGATATCACCGGGCAAAACCGTAACGCTCACGGTGCTCAGGAAAGGGGCGGTCCAGCAGGTTCCCCACAGGACAGTGGCCGGCCACGAAGACCATATGGCCACCCAGTACGGGATACGCCGACTCATGGATTACGGAATGCTGGCCGCCTATGCCGGATATCCGGATCTGACCCGGGCTGCGGCCAGGGAGATTTTTTCGGTCCAAAACCAATTTCCCGCGGATTTAATCCCCTCTTTTGCCAGGCAGACTGCCACAATTCTAAACGCTCTTGCCGATGCCATGGAGCAGGCGCCTGATTCCGCATACCAAGCGCTTTTGGCTTGCGGCAAACTCCACAGACTTGATCAACGCTATATCCTTGATAATTCAAAATACTATGCCCCCCTGTTCGCCAGCCCTAAAAAGATCGCCTACCTGCTGGGCAAAGAGGTCTCAGACCTGCCGAAGGTGCCTCCTTTTCCCATCCAAAAACAGGCCTACCTGACTTTGGACGGAAAGCAGGTTCAACCCGGAGCACAGACCTTCGCCCAAAGCTGGGCCGGCAGTGCCCCACCGGCAGCCCCCAAAGTAAAAGCCACGGCAGCCCAACGCCCCGGGATCGCCCCGTTTGAGGAGGATACGGTCTTTGACGGCCTTTACGCCTGGTTTCCCCTGGACGGGGATGCCGAGGACATCGGGCCCAACCATATCAGGGCGGAGGTCCATGGCCCAGTCCCTGCCGAGGACTGCCTGGCAAAGAACGGCCGGGCCCTTTTCTTTGACGGCAAGGACGATTTCATCAAACTGCTTATGGACATCAATCCCTCCAAGATGCCCCAGCTCAGCGTGGCTCTGCAGTTCATGCCCGAACGGGAATGGGGGGTGCTCTTCTGCCATGACAACGGCAACTGGGACAGATCTATAACCTATGAAAACCTCAAAGAAATAAAGGGACTTACCTCTCTGGCAGGCCCCATGGTGAAATGGTTCGGGGGGATCGAGCTGCCCCAGAACCGGTGGCACCTGGCCATTGCCACCTGGAACGCTGCCACAGGCAAGGCCAGCCTCTACACCCAAACCCAAAAATTTGAGGCTATCACGGCCAACGGCGCCCGTCCGGGGGAGGGCTGGCCCTATGTCCAGCTGGGCAAAAGCCCCTCTTTCGGCGGTGAGTTTTTAGGCCGCATGGACAATGTGGTGGTCTGGGACCGAGAACTGTCCTATGGCGAAGCCAAACGGCTGATCGAACATCCGGAACTCATTGACAACGCGCCCAGGCTCACCGCGGTCCGGGAACTGGATGAGGGCATAAAACTTTTCCAGGCCGGTTTTTTTGAGGCCGGAGCCAAACAGTATGCCGCAGCCCTGGCCTACGCAGGCACCCAAATTTCCGGTAGGAGAAACATCACCAGGATTCGTGAAGATATGAAAGGGGTTCCCCTGCACCTCCAGGGGGAGGTGGTTCTCTCCCACTACAGGGCACTGGTCTCCCGGGGTGAACTCGTTATGCTGGACTTCTCCGGCGTCGATGATCCCAAAGGACTCCGGGTGACCCAGGCCACTGCCGTTGGAAGCGACGGCGTTCGCTTGGGGGATATCGTAACCCAGATCGACGGATGGCAGATTAAAAACCAGGCAGATTTAAAAAAATATCTTCATACAGTTAAGGCCCCACCTTCAGGAACGCGCATACCTGTCACCGTGATCCGGAATAACACTGTCCTCCAGACGCCATCTCAGGTCGTGACCGGCCTTAGCAACAGAGCGGCCGCAGGCTATGCAGTCAGCCGCCTCGCGCACTACGGGATGCTTGCCGCCTACGCCGGACACCCGGCCATGACACGGGCGGCAGCCCTGGAAATTTCCAGTCTTCAAAAACGATTTCCCTCAGATGTATTGCCCTATGCTTACAAGGAAACCACAGCCATTCTCAATGCCCTGGCCACGGCAATGGAGCAGGGGCCGGATGCCGGCTACCGGATTCTGCTTGACTGCGGAAAACTCCATCCCGTCACCCGACGCTTTATAACCGAACTCTCCCCGTATTTTGCGCCCCTGTACGCCACCCCCAAAAAACTGGCCTACCTGCTGGATACACCGGTGTCGAAGCTGCCCAAGCCAAAGCCCTTTCCCGCAGAGAAACAGGCCTTTGTCTCCTTGGACGGCAGACGCATCGGCCCCGGAGACGGTGTTCCGGCCCTGAGCGGCTCCGGCAGCCCTCAGTCCGCCGTCCCAAAACCGGCTCCCAAGGCCAAAGGCACGGTCCTGGATTAACCCCTTTAAAGGAGAATCTCAATGCTCCCTGCTGTTAACTTATTCCTTAAAGTCTTTTTCGCCTCAGGTATCCCCTTCGGCATCATCATGGGACTGCTCCAATGGCCGGTCCTGGGCCCGGAATGGGCCCTGAAAATCGGCCTTCAGGCCGGGGCCGGCTTCGGTCTGATCGTCAGCACCATCGCCGGCCTGCTCAATGCCATCGCGAGAAAAAAGGCCGGCCTGGACGGCCAATCTGACAAGGCGGCTTTTTCCCAGGAAATGACGCTTCCCATGAAGCCGGACCGGACCTTTGACTTGGTCCTGGACGGGCTTGAGCGGGTAAAAAAATGCGAAATAACCATGGAGGACCGGGAGGCCGGCCGGATTGAGGCTGAAGCCGGACAGACTTGGAAAAGCTGGGGAGAGGCCATCACAGCAGAGATCCGCCAGACCGAATCCGGCGGGACCAGGATTGCGGTTTCCAGTCGTTCCAAGGTAAAAACCACCCTCATTGATTTCGGCAAAAACCAGGAAAACATCCGGGCCATTCTGTCCGTTTTTCCATAAAGGAGGTGTAAAATGAACATAAGCAAAATTACCATGGTTTCCCTCGGCGTGGCAGATCTGCCCCAGGCTACCGAATTTTACAGGGCCGTTCTGGGCACCGCCCCCAACACCTCATCGGATGCCATCACCTTTATCGAACTGCCCGGGTCCTGGTTGGCCCTTTATCCCTTAGCGGAACTGGCCCGGGATATTTCCCCCGATGTTCCGACAACCCGTAACGGCTTCAGCGGGATTACCCTTGCCCACAATGCCCGCAGCAAAGACGAGGTCGTCGCCATAATGAAACGGGCGGAATCTGCCGGTGCCACCATCGTAAAACCGGCCCAGGATACGTTCTGGGGCGGATTCAGCGGTTACTTTGCCGATCTGGACGGCTATTTCTGGGAAGTCGCCTGGGGACCGATGTTCGAATTTAAGGAAAACGGGGACATGACCCTTAAAAACTAACGGATATTGACACCTTGCGCAGGCCATGGTAATTGAGCGTCGAACCTAAGGTAAAGGATTTTTTTGTTTAGATTTTTGATGGATATTGTTCTCTAGCTGCCGGCCCCTGCCAGTGGCTTTTTAAAGGCGTCCCGCGCCGGGCAGCTGAAGCCAAGTCAGCTGTCTGCCCTATTGTTGCATCTTCCGGCAGCATCTCTTTTAACTGCATATTAAAACCCATTATTTACGCGACGTTAAAACGGCTATTATTTAATAAGGACATAAGACATTGAACATATCAGAATCATCAGACAAGAAAACGTTGACAAAAATCCATGAAACCGCTTTCGGCGATAAGGCAGGTCCTGTTATCGCAACGCTTGTGGCAGATCTGCTTGAAGACACAACAGCCGTCCCCCGACTCTCTTTGGCCGCCTTTGA
Source organism: uncultured Desulfobacter sp. (assembly GCA_963677255.2). Lineage (GTDB taxonomy): Bacteria > Desulfobacterota > Desulfobacteria > Desulfobacterales > Desulfobacteraceae > Desulfobacter. The sequence continues at coordinate 1,101,159 of CAXXER010000001.1, forward strand.
CGAAAAAGGGCTTATGGGGCACATCCTGTTCACCAAAGCCCTGCTGACCGGAACGGACATCGCAGTATCCGTAAGGCTTCTGGCGCCCCTGGCCGTTCTGCCCAGGACCCAGGGCACAGGCGTGGGCCAGGCCCTGATCCGGGAGGGGCTTGAACGCCTCAAGGCATCCGGAGTGGACCTGGTGTTTGTTCTGGGCCATCCCGGGTACTATCCCAAGGCCGGGTTCATCCCAGCCGGGGTCCATGGCTTCACCGCCCCTTATCCCATCCCGGAAAAGGATGCCGGGGCCTGGATGGTAACGGACCTGAACGGCAGCTGTCTTGGCCGAATATCAGGCAAAGTCCAATGCGCCCGGGCGCTTGACCGGCCGGAGCACTGGCGGGAATAATACAAAAGCGCTCCGGCTTTAGGGCCGGGGCGCCAATTCTTTGACCGGAAGCAGGGATTCCGGTAGAATAACACTCATTTTAATTAAGGGGGAAAAACAGGTGATGACACAAATTGCTGTCATTGAGCAGGGCAGCGGATGGATCTGCGTGGAAAAGCCTTCCGGCATCAGTGTTCACAACGATCCCGGAAGGGATTTGATTTCGATCCTTTCAAACCTGCCTGCCTTTAAAGACCGGCAGGTGCTTCAGCCTGTGCATCGCCTGGACCGGGAAACTTCGGGCCTGATCCTTCTGGCCACTACCGAAGAAAGCCTGTCCCGACTGTCAGGCGGGTTCGCCGAAGGAAAGATGAAAAAACGCTACCAGGCCCTGGTCCATGGCAATTTTCCCGAAGACCAGTTCACCGGGGAATGGGCCTGGCCTCTGACGAAACAGGCGGGCGGAAGAAAAGATCCGGCCGGCCGGGGCAAAAAGCAGCCGGCCCGAACCCGGTACACGGTCCTCAGCCAAACCCCTCATTACGCCCTTTTAGACATTGAGCTTTTCACCGGAAAAAAGCATCAGATCCGCCGCCATGCAAAACTCTCCGGCCACCCGATCGTTGGAGACAGCCGATACGGATCCCCCAGGGCCCTCTCCTTTCTGGCGGAACAGAAAAATTTTTCGCGCATGGCCCTCCATGCCTGCCGGCTGGAATTTTCCGACCAGGATTGTCTTATCGTTGTTGAAAGTCCGGGACTGCCCGAAGAAATTCGAAGCCTCTTGGAAAATGATGATTAGATAAAAAATTCCACTATCAATTTCATCAACAAATGCGACGATGCAAATTGCAATAAATAATAAAAAGTGATAAATATTTTCCCATTTTTTACGCTTTTGCAAATATTCATAATTTCTTTCAATAGGGAGAAGGGAAAATGCTCAATCGCTTTTCTATTAAGCAACGGATGTACCTGATTATTGCACTGGTATTTGTTCTTTTTATCGGCATGGTCTGGTCTTCGCTCAATGCGTCCAACGACGTCAGGGATATCGCTGTTTCCCGAGTGGCCAAAGTCATGCTTGAGGATCAAAAGGACAAATTAAAGGTGGCCACCCACTCAACAGCCCTGGCTGTAGGCCAGAGTATCAAGGCCCTGGACGGAGAACAGCAGAAGATAGACGCCATTCGCATGGCCATTGACGACATCCGGTTCGAAAACGACAAGTCCGGTTACTATTTCGTATACCGGGGCACAACCAATGTGGCCCTGCCCCCCAAAAAAGAGCTCCAGGGAAAAGACCTTGGAAATCTAAAGGATAAAAATGACGTTTATCTGGTTCGGGCGCTGCGGGATAAAGCCCATGCCGGCGGGGGCTTCATTGAATACATCTGGCCCAAGCCTGGTGCCGGAGACGTGCCCAAGTTAAGCTACGCGGAGATGATCCCCGGAACGGATTTCTGGATCGGAACAGGGGTTTATCTTGATAATATCGAAGCCTACACAACCGCTATGGAATCGGGCATCAGCGAGAAGGTCAATGTCATGAGTTTTCGCATGCTTGGGATTGCAGGCCTGGTTTTCATCGTGATCGCCAGCCTGTGTCTGGTCATTATTATCGGTATCACCCGGGCCCTGAAACGGATCATCTCAGGTGTACGGGATATTGCCCAGGGGGAAGGCGATTTAACCAAACGGGTGGATATTGATTCAAAAGATGAATTGGGAGAGCTTGCAAAGTGGCTCAACCTTTTCCTGGAAAAAATTCAGGACATCATTAAAAGGATTGCAAGAGAAGCCATCGGGGTTGACGGGGCATCCAACGAACTGACGGAGATATCGGGCGACATGGCCACCGGGGCCCAGAAAACCTCCGACCAGGCAGACGATGTTTCAGCCGCCTCGGAGCAGATGAGCACCAGCCTCAACAGTGTCGCTGCAGCCATGGAAGAATCCTCCCAAAACGTCAACCTCGTGGCCTCCGCAGCAGAAGAGATGACCTCCACCATCAATGAAATCGCCGGGAATGCGGAAAAAACCCGCGAAACCTCCCAGGAGGCCTCCTTAAAAGCGGGTCAGGCAGGGGAAATGATCAAAAACCTTTCTGATGCGGCCAAATCCATCGGACAGGTCACCGAAACCATAACCGATATTTCCAACCAGACCAACCTTTTGGCGCTTAATGCCACCATAGAAGCGGCCAGGGCCGGAGAGGCGGGCAAGGGATTTGCCGTTGTGGCAAACGAAATCAAGGATCTGGCCAGCCAGACCGCAGAGGCAACCCTTGATATCAAGACCCAGATTGAAAACGTTCAAACGGTTTCCATCGCCACAGCCACCTCCATCAATGAGGTGATTCAGGTCATCGAAACCGCCGGGGAAATGATCGAAACCATCGCCGCCGCCGTGACTGAGCAATCTGCCGCCACCCGGGAAATCTCAAGCAATATTGAACAGCTGTCCATGGGAATACAGGAGGTCAATGAAAATGTCAGCCGCAGTTCCGTGGTCGCAACCCAGATCTCAGAGGATATTTCAAGTGTAAATGCGTCTTCCACACAGATGACCGCCAACAGTCATACCGTGAAAGACCGTGCCGCCCAGTTAAAGCAGATGGCTGAAAAACTGAAAATTATTGTCGACACCTTTATTGTGGACTAGGGGTACGGGCCCGGCAAACTTAACCCGGGCCCGTCTCAGCATCACCTTCACATTGAATTTCCGACTCCCGTAAGCCAACCGGGTCAATCCGGGAACCGCCTGTTGGTTTCAATGGGTCTTTTTTTACATCAATTGAAAGGCGATGAACACGGCGGCCACAAGAATTGCTATGGGGATCATTCTTTTACCGTGTTTTCTTGAGGCCTCACTATAGGTATACCCGTTATCGCCATCGGAGCTGATCAGAATGATGCCGATCAGCAACCCGATGAAACAGACTAAAACGGAGAAAATGTAGCCTGCGATGATTAATCCTTTACTCGCTTCTTTTTCCATATTCGCCTCATAATAATGGTCACGAACTTGAGCGAAGTCGTACCACTTCTTTCTCAATGGTTTCCAGCGTAAAACAGATCACACCTTAAAAAAGGAGTGCCGTATCCAAATCAATTTCAGATCCGTCAAGGTTTTACCAGAAAATCAAATATCTGTTAAACAAAGTTATCAACTATTTTGGGACCATAATTTCGCCCGGCACACAAAAGGAACCTGCCCCTGACCTCCTGAAGGACTTGAACCGGCCGAACAGGAGTCTCTTACCTGCCGGACTACGAAAATCCAACTGTTATTGACATTAATCCATAACTTCAATAAATTTCAAAACAATCACAATTTCAAACAGTCATAGCGGTGTCGTCCATATCGCAAGTTGTTTTCGCCAGCAGGTTGAAAACAAAAAACGGATCGTGAATTAAGGAGGAAGTTATGCGTAGATTCACCTGGGGATTCGTACTGGCATTGTTTGTTGTTTTAGGTGCAGCGTCTATGGGATATGCGGCAGGAAAAAGCAATCTCATGTTGATTTTTGATGCATCCGGTTCCATGTGGGGGCAGATCAACGGCAAGGCCAAAATTACCATTGCCAAGGAGGCAATGGATCTGATTGTCAACGACCTGCCTGCAGAGATTAATATCGGCCTTGTGGGATACGGGCATCGCAGAAAAGGAGACTGCGACGATGTGGAAACCCTTGTCCCCCTCGGCCCGCTGGACACCAAAGCCTTCCTTGCAAAGGTCAATGCACTCAATCCTAAAGGCAAAACCCCGATGGTGAGGTCCATCCGCCAGACAGCAGAGGCCATAAAGCACCTGGAGGATGAAACCACAATTCTATTGGTTTCCGATGGAGAGGAGACCTGCGACCCTGAGCCCTGCAACTTCGTGGCCGAACTTGCAAACCTGGGCATCAAATTCAGGCTGCATGTGGTCGGTTTTGATGTGGGCGGTCAAACCGAAGAACAGCTCAAATGCATGGCCAAAGCCGGCGGCGGGGAGTACTTCCCGGCCAAGGACGCAGGCAAACTCAAAGAGGCCTTAAATACGGTGATTGAAAAAACCGTGACCAAAAACCTGAAAGTCTCCGTATTTTTGAATGGAAACCCCATTGGAGCGGATGTCACCGTCAGTGATCCCCAGACGGGCACTGCCGTTGCCAGGCGCTTTTCATCCGAGAAAAAGCCGTTGCTGCTCAGTGTCAAACCCGGCACCTATACGGTAACGGTTACGGACGAATGGGTACAGGAAGGCCGCCCCAAGCAGCAGTTAAAAAATATAGAGATTACGGATAAAGCGTTGCGGGAAATTACCGTCAACTTTGGGAGCGGCACCCTAATGGTATGGAACCTGAAAAACGGGAAGCCGTTCAAAGGAACAGTTACGGTTTCGACAATGCAAGGGGAAACCATGGGGGGAGGATTTAAAACCACGGCTCCGGATAAACCTGCAAGATATGACCTGCAGCCCGGAACATATCAGATTGTTGCCGAAGACGCATGGGGAACCCAGGCCAAACTGGATTTAGGAACGGTTGACATAATCAGCGGTCAGACCATCGAAAAAAAAGCCTCTTTTGATTCAGGCAAAATCATCGTCCGGATCAGCAAGAATGGGAAGCCCGCCCATGCCAGAGCCATCCTATACGATGCAAACGGCAATGAAGCGTATGGAACCAGCTACGAAGACCGTCCTGTCACTTTTAATAAAATGCCGGGAACCTATCGGATTGTTGCAGAGGACTCATGGGGATCCAATGCAAAAAAAGAACTCGGCACGGAGACCCTTGCAGCAGGGCAGGTGATAGAAAAAGAGGCGGCCTTTGACACAGGCGAGCTGACGGTCTGGACATACAAAAATGGCAACCCCTTTCATGCCAGTGTCATGGTCAAGGATTCGACCGGCAAAACCATGGGCGGAGGCTGGGGAACAACATATCCCGACAGGCCGGAAACCTATGTGCTTGAGCCGGGATATTATGATGTCAGCGCAGAGGACTCCTGGGGAGATTCGGTGATCACGCTGAAGTTTGGTATCGTTGAAATCAAGGCCGGGCAAAAACTTAAAAAAATCTGTGATTTCGACGCCCCTCCGCCGCAGGATCAGGTCCCGCAGGCACCCCAGGCGTCAGCGCCGCCCGAACAAGCCCCCCAATCCACGGCAGCGCCTCAGGCCGCATCGCCTGCAGTAGTTGAGACCCCGCCAGAACAGGCGGCGCGGGAAACAGCAACGCCAACAGTACCAACCGCACAGAATACACAGGACATTCAGGCCATGGCGGCTCAGATGCAGGCAAATGCCCAGGCCTAGGCTGCGGCAGCCCAGGCCGATGCCATGGCACAGATGCAGGAGGCTCTGGCCCAGATGCAGGGTGCGCAAACGCCGGACCAGGCCGGAGCCCCGCCGTCCACAGTGGATTACGCCAATGTCGGTGCGCAGGATCCTGAAGACTTAGAAGAAGGCGGCAATCCATATGCAGGCTTAACAGATGCACAGCTGCAGGAACAGTTTGAAAGGGATCAGGCAAGATTCAAAGTGGGAAATCCCCTGACCACCCAAAGGCATATCTCAACACTGAATAATCGTCTCAATGGATATCATGAAGTGGCATCATCTCTGAACCGGAACGATATACTGAAAAAGATTGACACGGCAAAAGAAAACCTTGGCCATCTGAAAAAGCAGTTAAAGGCAAGGGCTGACAACGGTGTATTGCAGAACCTGCTTGATCAGAGCCTCCAGGAAAGCAATGCCATCAAAATCAGTCTTGCACAGGCCCAGTAAAGGAGAAGAGAATGAAAAGACTGTTGGTTATTTTCTGTGTTGTTTTCATTCTGCCCTTTGCTGTCCTGGCCTCTGATAATCCATGTGAAAAAAAATTCCGGCAAATTCGGGCCAATGCATTGATCAGCGGAGAGCTGAAAACCCAAAGGGAAATCGATTACTATAAAATCAGCCTGAAACGTGAAGGAAAACTGACCGCATCTGTCAGGAATCTGCGGGACACACATATCGAGATTATCGATGGGCTGTGTTTTGGTATCCCTGAGCTAGGATCTGACACCAGCAAAGCCGCCACCTTGGGCCCCGGCGACTGGTTCATCAAAGTTTTTTCACCCAGAGGCGTAACCGGAAAATACGATATGTATGTCCGGTTCAAGCCGGGTAAAAAAGCCGGGGATATGGAAACTGTAACAGGCGCGTCAGCCCTGCCCCAAGACCTGGGAAAAAGAGACGATCACAGCGATGACTGCGGCCATACCACAGAGATTTTCATGGGGTCGTCCGCTGCCGGAGAATTCCAGCGTCCAGGGGATGCGGATGTGTTCCACATCAACCTGACCCGGCCGACCCGGCTGACCCTGTGGACAACGGGCAGGGCTGACACAAAAGCCGTCCTCAAAGACAGTTTCTGCCGCCCCATCTATTCCGAGTCCGATAAAGGGCACGGTAAAAACTTTAAAATAACTGCGGGACTTAACCCTGGCAAATATTTCATCAGCGTTGCCAGGGAATCGGGCAGGGAAAAAGCATACACCATCCATGCCAAGGGAGCGCCGTTGGAACCCGAATATTTTCCGAAGGATTAGCCCTCCATGACCTTCACATTGACCTTTCGGCTCCTGGGGCCGTCAAATTCGCAGAAGAAGATGCCCTGCCAGGTTCCCAGGACCATGCGCCCGTTTTCCAGGGGGATAATCTCTGACGGTCCGAAAAGGCTGACCTTGATATGGGCGGCGGAGTTACCCTCCATATGGGAAAAATTGTCGTCAAAGGGAATGACTTTGTTGATGCAGGACAGGATATCCCTCTCCACAGCCGGGTCCGCATTTTCATTGATGGTGATGGCGCCTGTGGTATGCATGGAGTAGACATGGACCAGGCCGTCCCGGATGCCGGATGCTTGAACCGCCTCCCGGACCTTTGATGTGATATCGATCATCTGGGTGCGGGCGCGGGTCTTTACGGAAATTAGCATGAAATCTCTCCTTAACGGTCATTAATCAAAAAAACCGGCATCCGGTCATCCATAACGGATACCGGATGCCGGTCTTTTTTTTGCTCTGTGTGCCGGGGCCGGATGCGCCGGTCCCGAAAGGGCTTTCTATTTCAGAGCCAAAGCCTTTTCCACAATGTTTTCCGCAGAGAAGCCGAATTCTTTTAATACGGTGCCGCCGGGGGCTGAGGCGCCGAATCTCTCAATGCTGATGACATCGCCTTCAGCGCCCACATATTTGTGCCAGCCCATGGAGATGCCCGCTTCCACTGCCAGGCGTTTTTTAATGCCTTCGGGAAGAATCCGGGCCTTATAGGGGGCCGGGGCTTTCTCAAAGAGTTCCCAGGACGGCATGGAGACAACGGAAGCCTTGATGTTGTGCTCTTTTTCCAGAATCCGGGCCGCCTCCACGCAGATATGGACTTCGGAGCCGGTGCCGATGAGCAGCATCTGGGCGTCCTTTCCCGCATCCTTGATGGTGTAGGCACCGAAAGAGGCGTCCCCATCCTTGTAAGATACATCCAGGGTGGGCAGTTTCTGGCGGCTGAGGATGAGAGCGGTGGGGGAATCCAGTGTGGTCAGCGCCTTTTTCCAGCCTTCGGCAGTCTCGTTGGCATCGGCCGGACGGAATACGGTCAGGCCGGGAATTGCCCGAAGGGATGCCACATGCTCCACAGGCTGATGGGTGGGGCCGTCCTCGCCCACAGCCACGGAGTCATGGGTGAACACATAGATCAGAGGCAGTTTCATCAGGCTTGCCACCCGGATGGCCGGCCGCACGTAATCGGCAAAGACCAGGAAGGTGCCGCCAAAGGGACGGACACCGGAGTGCAGGTACATGCCGGACATGATCGCGCCCATGGCATGTTCCCGGACGCCGAACCGGATATTGCGCCCCGCCCGGTTCCCCTTCTGGAATTCATCGGAACAACTCAGATAGGTCTTGTTGGAGGGGGCCAAGTCTGCGGACCCGCCCACAAGCGCCGGCAGGTTCTTGGCAATGGCGTTGAGCACCTGGCCGGAGGCGGCCCGGGTTGCCACGGGGCCGTCTTCGGTTCTGAACACCGGCACATCCTTGTCCCAGCCCTGGGTCAGGTAGCCTGAAATGGCATCCACAAACATGCCTGCATCCTCGGGATAGCTGGCCTTATAGGCATCGAAAATCTCCTGCCAGGAGGCTTCATATCCTTTGCCGAATCCCAGCGCCTTGCGGCTTTCCTCCAGCACGTCCTCGGGAACGAAAAAGGTCTTGTCCTCGGGCACGCCGTAGAATTTTTTAACCAGTTTGATCTCGTCTTCTCCCAGGGGCGCGCCATGGGCATCCGGGGTGTCCTGCTTGTTGGGGCTGCCATAGGCGATATGGGTGGACACCTTGACCAGGGTGGGCCTTCCCACGGCATCCTTGCCGGCCTGGATGGCCTTTTCAATGGCGGCAAGATCGTTGCCGTCCTCCACCTCCACCACGTGCCAGTTCATGGCCTCGAACTTGGCCCGGGTATTTTCGGTAAAGGCAATATCGGTCTTGCCCTCAATGGTAATATTGTTGTCGTCGTAGATAACGATCAGCCGGCCAAGGCCCAAGTGACCTGCCATGGAAGCCGCCTCCTGGGCCACGCCTTCCATAAGGTCTCCGTCGCCGCAGATGGCATAGGTGTAATGGTCAATGAGTTTGAGGCTGTCCTTGTTGAACCGTGCGGCCAGGTGCTGCTCGGCAATGGCCATGCCCACGGCATTGGCAACGCCCTGGCCCAAAGGCCCTGTGGTGGTCTCCACCCCGGGGGTGTCGCCGTATTCCGGATGGCCCGGGGTTTTGGAACCCCACTGTCTGAAGGATTTCAAATCATCCAAGGTCAGGCCGTAGCCAAAGAGATAGAGCAGACTGTAGAGCAGGGAAGAGGCATGGCCGCCGGACAGGACAAAGCGGTCCCGGTCGACCCATGAGGGATTGGCCGGATTGTGCTTTAAAAAGCGCTTAAACAAGACATAGGCGGCAGGTGCCAGGCCCATGGGGGCGCCGGGATGGCCGGAATTGGCCTTTTGGACGGCGTCCATGCAAAGGGTTCGGATGGTATTTACGGTGAGTTGGTCTAAGGTGTTGCTGGCTTCTGCCATCGGTTCTATCTCCTGTAGATAATAAATAAAATTACAAGGCTCTCATGGATTCGGGCTTCAGGGCGATTTTTCCTTTGAGGGCCTGGGATATCAGTTCAAGTGTTTTTTCCCTGTCCCGGGGCAGATGCGCCCGGATGGGAAGGTAATTGGAAGCGTGGTTGGCGTGGAAGAGGCCGTCGGACAGCTGGGTGGCAGCGATCATGGCGCCTAACTCCCGGAGCATGGCATCGGGCCCTAAAAGCGTAAACTGCCCCTTTTGATGGGCCTCATGCAGCTCGCTGCCCGGGACCAGCATGAGGCTTAAGGCCCCCACAAAGTCAGGGTCCATTTGTGACAGCACCCGGCCGGTTTCCCGGGCGTGAATCAGGGACCTTTTCTCCCCGGCCAGCCCTAAAAGTACGGTGACGGACAGCTTTATTCCTGCCGCCTTGACCCGCCGTCCCATGGTGATCATTTTTTCCGAGGTGGCCCCTTTCCGGATTTCTTTAAGGACCTGGTCATCTCCGGACTCAAGTCCCATATAGGCAATTTTGACCCCCAGCTCCCGCAGCTGCAGAAGTTCCGCGTCGGTTTTCATGCCGATACTCTTGGTGTTGGCATAAACCCCGACCCGCTCCACCCAGGGCAGGCGGTCCCGGATTCTCTCCAGAATGGGAACAAGTCTTTTTTGGGGCAGAATCAGGGCGTCTCCGTCACAGAGAAAAATCCTGTTCTGGCGGCGGCAGTGGTTTCGTGCAAACTCAATATCCTCAAAGATCACCTCATCTTTTTTAATATTGAAGCGCTTACCCCTGAAGGTGCCGCAGAAGGTGCATTTATTGTGGGAACAGCCCAGGGTCACCTGGATCAGGATGCTGTTGGCCTCGCTGGGCGGCCGGATGATCATTCCCTCGTAATGCATGGTCTCTTTAAATCCCTTAAAAATTAAACCCCCTTTTTTAACAGGTATTGGTATACAATTCAATATCTTGATTGGTGCTGGCAAGGCGTTGCCAGGCAATGGGCCGCATTTTTCGCAGAATTGCACCATTATTCAGGACAGTTGAGAAGGCCCGGGCAAATTAAACGCCGTCTTTTCCCTGTTTTTTTTTCAGTTCCACGTACCAGCGTTCATTGCCGTACAGCGCTTCAGAGCAGGCCGGGCACAGCCCATGGGAAAACATGGCCTTGGAGTGATTCTGGATATAGACTTCTATCTGGTTCCAATACCCCGTATCGTCACGGATCTTTTTGCATTTGGAGCAGATGGGTAAAATGCCCTGGAGGGTCCGGACCTCTTCTAAGGCCGCATGAAGCTTTTCAATGAGTTGGAGCTGCTTTTCCTCAAACCGTTTTTTTTCAATGGCCAGGGCCACCTGATCGGCAACGGCCACCATCACCGCCATATCGGTTTCGTCAAAGAGTCCCGGCCGGGTATAGCTTTGTACGGCCATCACCCCCACGATCCGGGCCTTGCTTTTCAAGGGCACCCCCAGCCAGATTTCCGACGGGGTGCAGGTCGGAGCAACGGCACCGCTCTCATGCCTGATGGCGATGATATCCCTTTTATCCAGCAGAAGCGGGACTCCAGAACAAATAACCCGTGCCGTCAGAGATCCGGTTTTGCTGATCCCTGTCACCGGCGGCAGCTGCCCGTCGATCTCATCGATGCAGTAAGGAAAGACCACGGCATCCGTTTCCCGATCATAGAGGGCGATAAAAAAATTGGTGGTATCGATGATCCGGCCCAGGGAAAAATGAATGGAGCGGTAGAGTTCGTCAAGGCTTTTTGTGGTGCTCACGGCATTGGATATTTTAAAAAGGACCTGATTAATTTTTTCATGCCGGTCCTTTTCCAAAGCCGCCGCCTCCAGCTCCTGAATCCGTTTTATAAGCGATTTTTTTGAAAGTTCCTTGGTCATGATGCTTTCTTTTTCGTAAGAAATTTCGCCGCGGGCAGATTCAGTATCCATGGAAACACTATTCAAGTCAAGGGAAAGCACTTCGCTCATTGATGGCCTGTTTTTTACCGTTAAAGAACCCGGGGGACGGACAAATCGGTAAAAATTGCAGAGAAACCGCCCAGACATTGAATTCGAACCCCGGTCCGCTGCGATTTCTTTTCATCAGGGAGGAGACGTTTTTCCGGACCCGGCAGAAACTTCTCATCCGGTATAGATGCAGGATGCCGTCTGGCCAGCCCCCTAAAAAACATTATAAAAAAGGTCTCATCTGATTGCCCCCCATCAGTGGAAATTTACCTGCCCCCCCGGATCAATCGGTCAAGCCTTCCCTTTATTCAGAGGATCATCGGTGAATTTCCCGGCAGCGCTTCAAAATAACAGACTAATCCCATGGGACAAGAAATTAAAGACATCTGAAACACCACCCATTCGGCATCTTTTTTGTTTGTTTATCGGATGGGGGCAAGCTATATGGCACCTTTTGCCTCCCAAAAAAATTTAAAATAGGCTGCCAAACAGCGTAACTCAATGAGTTTTAGGAGAGCCCTGTGACAATTAAAGGTATCCGATCCAGTTACACCTACGCCTCATCGTTCATCTCGTCCTATACATCATCCACTTCATCCGGAACGGAGGAAACCAGCGGGTTTGAAATCCCTCCCCCTCTTCCGCCCATGGATGCCACGGAGATTATGGACCAGGGCGATGCAAACTCCGACGGGGTACTCACCCTTTAGGAAACCGCACTGTCTGCAGAAATGATTGCCTCTGCAGATGCGGACGGCGACGGTGAATTGAGCAGCGAGGAATTGGCCGCCTACGTGACCGAGGCTCCGGGAGGCGATTGCCATACATCAGTCCCCTAAGACGGGAGCCTTCCTGACCTCACGGTCCCGCCAGAACCTCCCGGAGTTTCTCGCTCAGGCCCCTGCGGGTAAACGGCTTGCTGATAAATGAAATTCCGCGTTCCAAAACCCCGTGGTGGGCGATGAGATTTTCAGTGTACCCGGACATGAACAGGCATTTTAAATCCGGATAGCGCCCGATAAGGTTGCGGGCCAGATCCCTTCCGTTCATCTCCGGCATCACCATATCGGTCATCAAAAGGTCAATGGCCGTTAGGGTCCTGGCCATCTCCAGGGCCTCAATAGGGCCGACAGCAGCCGTCACCTGATATCCCATGCGCTCCAGCATGGCCCGGGTCATATTCAATATAGCGGCCTCATCCTCAACCAGGAGAATGACCTCACTGCGGCCGGGCACGATCGGGCTGTCCTTTTTTTCGGGCGCCCGTGCCACAGGGCTTTCATGGGAGGGGAAGTAAAGCCTGAATGTGGCCCCTTTTCCGGGCTCGCTGCAGACATGAATGAACCCGTCATTCTGTTTGACAATGCCGTAGACCGTTGCCAGGCCCAGCCCGCTGCCCTGGCCTTTTTTAGTGGTAAAAAACGGTTCAAAAAGATTGTCCAGGGTGGTCCGGTCCATTCCGGCACCGTTGTCACGGACACAGATCATGACGAAACGGCCCGGGGTACTCCCCGGATGGTCCCTGCAGTACATCTTGTCAAAAACAGCTTCCCCGGTCTCAATGGTGACCTTTCCCACCCCTCCGATGGCGTCTCTGGCATTGATACACAGGTTGGCCAGTACCTGGTCCACCTGGGAGGGATCAATTTTAACAGACTCAATGTCTTTTTGGGGCTGCCATACCAGATCGATATCCTCCCCGATAAGACGTTTGAGCATTCTGAGCATATCATCGATCACCCGGTTCAGGTCCAGCAGCCTGGGCTCAATGGTCTGCTTTCGTGCAAAGGCCAGAAGCTGCCGGGTCAGGCTGCTGGAACGTTCAGAGGCAGTATAAATCTCATCGAGCATTCTCCTGACGGGGCTGTCAGCGTCCACTTCGTCCAAAGCCAGCTCCACATTGCCCATGATGATGCTCAGCATGTTGTTAAAATCATGGGCAACACCGCCGGCAAGCCTGCCGATGGATTCCATCTTATGGACCTGCCCGAGTTTGGCCTCCATTTTTTCCTGCTCTTTTTCGGCCCGCTTCTTCTCGGTGATATCCTGGACCGTGCCCTTAATGGACTTTAATTGACCGCGCTCATCGTACTCCCCCCGGAAGGTGGAAAAATAATACCCCGTGCTCTTGTCCGGAAAGAGGAACCGCTGTTCGTAACTGCCCGGTTCTCGGCTCTCCACGGCCTTCTGGATGAGCTGATTTCCCATCTGCTGCTCTTCCGGCCAGGGAGAGAGGGCAAGGATGGAATCGATACTGGGAGAAAAACTTCCCGGATCCAGCTTAAAAATTTTGTAGACCTGCTTTGACCATTCCACCTCACCGCTGGACACATCCCAGCGCCAGAACCCCAGGCCGGCCATCTCCTGGGCCTCCCGCAGCCGCTGTTCCGTCTCCTTTAAAGCGATTTCCGCCTCGTTTCTCCGGGAGATATCCCTGGCAATGCCCAGTACACCGATAAGGACGCCCTCACTGTCTTTCATTGGGGTTTTAATGGTTTCAAAAAGGCCGCGGTATCCCCCCCGCGCAAAGGTGAGCCACTCTTCATTCACGGCCGGCCCGTCCAGGGCCATGGCCTTTAAATCGTTTTTCCGGAAAAAATCGGCAAGGTCACGGTCTACGAAATCGTAGTCCGTCTTTCCGACGATTTCAGGCTCATCTGCTCCGAAAAACAATTCAAATACTTTATTGCAGCAGATATAGACCCCGTCGGGGTCCTTGAGCCAGACCAGGTCCGGGATGGTATCCACAAGCGTCCGCAGGTGGGACTCGGACTGTTGCAGAGCGGTCTTGACCGTCTCCAGCGCCTCAACCTGCCGAACCAGCGCGTCATAGGTGATATTTTCAGCCATAAGCCCCCTGAAAGACTGCTGAGTACAAAATGCCGCCGTCCTTCACCTAAATTACGGCAAATGGAACGGCGGACGGGATCTAAATCATTTGGGTTGAAATATCTTACACTGAAAAAAGGGGCCTTGCAAATGGCAAATCAAGACGGAACGCAGACGGAGCGGGCCAGCGATCCAATACTTGCCACGGCGGATCTTAAGTCGGCCAGGGCATCCTCTGTGGGATGGCTGCGGTGATAATCCTCAATGGAACAGATATCCTGGATGCTTTCATGCTTCAGAATTCTGGCCTTAAGATCAGGGTCCAGGGGGACCAGGGTTTCTAAAATCCCCATCAGGTCTGTGTAGGTATGGTTATAGGGCAGGGTGTTATGGAAATCGGCGATGGCCATGACATAGCCTTCCAGGGACATGGACAAAAGATTATATTGAAGATCCGGCAGAAACCTGCTTTTCTTCCCCTCCGGGCAGGCGGCGCGGTAATATTTTTCCCCGTTATTCAACCAGGTTTTCCAGTCCGGCACCAACGGTGCTTTTGCTTCAATTTGAACGCTCATCATTCATTCCTGTAATTATAAAGAAGGTCTGCTGCTATTGCGCCACAGGCTGGGCAGACTCCTGATCGGCAGCCCTGGACAGAAGATTCCACCACATCCGGAAGGCCATCAGCGCGTGGGCATCACCTTCCTCCTGACATTTGAACAGGGTCAGGGAATAGGCCTCTTCAAACTCGCCCTGGGAAAACGTAAGATCCTCCCCTGCAAGAACGGCTTCCAGGGCCTCTTTTCCCTGAGTTTTCACCAGGCGGTGCCGCAGGTCTTCATCGGTCTGCCCCCGCTTTATAAAATCTATTGCATGTTGAATGGTCATAACCGTCCTCCTTAACATCATAGATCTGCAATTGCGGTGCCAGGGACATATACCAATAAAAAGTGATTTAAAATCAGATAGTTATGAGTATAAAATTCAAAATAATTTTATTTCCCGCCCGGGTTAGTCACAATTTTGAATGAAATGCAGACGATTTTGTAAGATTGCCAGGGAAAATCCCCATAACAATTCCTGATGAATCGGATCAAATCAATTTGTTTGCCATCCGGGAACGGCAAAGATAGGCTTTAATAAATCTTAACCGAATGTTGAGGAGGACACCATGCCGGAAAATCAGACCCGCATACTCAAACAGATCAATGACCAGGCAAGGCGCTGCCAGGAAAAAAGCCCCGGCTTTGCCGCGGCCCACAACGCCCTGACCGAACAAGCCTACAAGAACGGCGTCTTGGATGCAAAAACCAAACGGCTCATGGCCATGACAGCGGCTACCGTCAGCGGCTGCCGGGCCTGTATCCTGTACCAGACGGAGAAAGCCCTGGATCTTGGGGCAAGCGCTGAAGAAATTCTGGAGTGCGTCGGGGTGGCCGTCAGCCTTGGCGGCACCATGGCCGAAGGCCATGCCACAAGGATCGTGGGCTTTTTAGAGGAAAAGGGCCTGCTTTAATTCTCCGGCCCATTCCGACACATCCATTAGGATCACACCGCCACTTTGGGTAACACACCAAAGGGGATGTAGTTGGGGGACATCTTGTCCTTAAGCATAACGCCGGTCTTTTTTTGGGCCAGGGCGTTTTCGACAAGATAGGAGAGCTTTTGAACGGCAAGGGGGATGGGCAGGCCTTTTTCACGGACATTTGAAATGCAGTTTCTGGCCTCATCGGTGATCCCGACCCGTGGATTATATGTCAGATAGATGCCCAGGGAATTGGGGGAACTTAAGCCCGGCCGCTCTCCGATAAGAACGATGACCAGTTTGACCTTCAGGCGTTCGGCGATTTCATCCCCAATGGCCACCCGCCCGTTTTCAACGATTTGTACCGGAGGCAGGCGATAGCCCGCCGCCTGTGCAGCCTGCCTAAAGGAGATGATAAGGTCCGCACAGTTTTCATGGACGGCCCGGGTGGAAAGGCCGTCGCACACTACAATCCCCAAATCCCACTCTTTGTCCTCACAGGCCAGTTTTTCCCTGGACGGGCCGTCAAGCATCCGGCCCTTGTCCGGGCGGGTAAGGTATTCGCTTCTATTGGTGATGGCAGAGGACAGCAGCCTGCAGGGGATGGATGCCGCCTGAAGCCTTCCTGCAAGCCCATCCCTGTCAAAGGGCTGAAGAACGGCATCTTTTGCCCTTGCATGGGCCAGCTTGAACTTAAGGCTTTCGGATACGGGAATACTGGTTCCCGCGCGGCCAAGGCATATGCGGGCATCCGTATGCCGGGTCAGTTTCTGCCACAGATCCTGGGTTACAATTGATTTACTATTCTTTTCCATCATGAATTTACGCTCCAGGTGTTGACCGCACTTAAGCCGGGGCCATCATTAAAAGGGGGTTGGTTTCACAGATGGACCGGAGCATACCCTGCCGGTCGTAAAGTCCCTGTCCCTCCAGCCATGCCGCAAACTCAGGCGCAGGCTTTTTATTGAGCAGTTTTCTGCAATAGGCGGCATCGTGAAAGGAGGTGGACTGATAGTTGAGCATGATGTCATCGGAGCCGGGAACCCCGATGATAAAATTGCACCCGGCAGTGCCCAAAAGGGTCAACAGAACGTCCATATCGTCCTGATCCGCCTCGGCGTGGTTGGTGTAGCAGATATCCATTCCCATGGGCAGTCCCAGAAGCTTACCGCAGAAATGATCCTCCAGGCCCGCCCGGACGATCTGTTTTCCGTCAAAAAGATATTCAGGCCCGATAAAGCCCACAACGCTGTTGACCAGAAAGGGGCTGAACTTGCGCGCCACCGCATAGGCCCGGGCCTCGATGGTCTGCTGGTCCACGCCGTGGTGGGCATTGGAAGACAGCGCACTGCCCTGGCCCGTCTCAAAATACATGACATTGTCCCCCACCGAGCCGCGGTTAAGGGAACGGGTCGCCTCAAAGCCTTCCTGAAGCAGGGCAAGGTTGATGCCGAATCCCCGGTTGGCATCCTCGGTTCCGGCAATGGACTGAAAGCACAGGTCAACGGGCACCCCTGAGTTGATGGCCTCAATGGTCGTGGTAATGTGTGTCAGCACGCAGGACTGGGTGGGAATGTTATATCTGTCGATAATCGAGTCCAGCATCCAGAGCAGCGCTTTGATATTTTCAAGGTTGTCCGTTGCAGGGTTCACTCCGATCATGGCATCTCCGCTGCCGTAGCAGATCCCGTCCAGGATGGATGCGGCAATCCCTAAAAGATCATCCGTGGGGTGGTTGGGCTGCAGGCGGACACTAAGGGTACCGGGTGACCCCACGGTGTTTCTGAACCGGGTTTTTACACAGCACTTTGACGCCACCAAAATTAAATCCTGCACCCGCATGAGCTTGGAAACAGCGGCCACCATCTCAGGGGTCAGGCCCGGGCTCAACTGCCGCAGGATCTTGCCATCCACCTCATCGGTGAGCAGCCAGTCCCGCAGTTCACCAACGGTAAATCCTTGTACCGGTGCAAACGCGGCCGAATCATGCTCATCCATAATAAGCCGGGTCACCTCATCTTTTTCATAGGGAATAACCGGCTCGTTTAAAAACCGTGACAGCGGCACATCTGACAGAACCATCTGCGCCCTTGCCCGTTCTTCTTCGTTTATTGCCGCAATGCCTGCCAGAATGTCTCCCGACCTTAAAGGCGATGCCTTGGCCAGTAGTTCTCGCAGGTTCATGGTCTTAAATTTTTCCATTTACGCAATCTTTTCCCGGAAAAGTTATTATTCCCGCATAGTATGTGTGCAAAATTTAATTGAGTCAATACCTTTATGACGATATGGTTCAAATTTATTTGATAATTTTTAACAATATTGCAATAAATACTAAAAAGACCATGAAAAACTTCAAGTTTTGCTCAACGGGGCAGGAGGTTGAGCACCTCCATATCGGCCTGGCCGGTACCGGCCCCACGGCGAAACCGGTTGACATAAAAAGTATGGTTTTTAAAAAGTTTGTCTGATAGAACATCAGGCATAATCGCGTTTTACCCGGGATATGGATTGTCTGACACCCCTCTTCCGGGTTAACATTCATATACCGGGTATTTTTACCCTTAAATCTGTTTTGAGTACCATAAGCCATGACCGACAAACAGAAAAAAACCGCCGAATTCATCCGGGACACCGTTGCCAAAAGCATGATTCCCAGAAACCAGATCGCCAATATTTCAGGGCTGACCAACACCTATATCAGGGATCTTGAACAGGGCAACATCGTGAATGTCAGCCGGAACAAGCTGCTTAAATTCTCAACGGCTGTGGGCCTGCCCCTGGAGGGCATCGATGACATGCTCACCCTTTTTGACCGGTCCAAACTGAACATGGACGATATTCCCCTGTTCATTGAAAACGCAAAAAAGCAAAAACCCTCCAAAAGCGTACACGCCGTCCGGGACTTTTTTGGCTATGAACTGCTTCTCCTGGCCACGGAGAGCCTGCCCGGCCCCAAGACAATAAACACCAACCATCCCTCGGTCATTCTCCAGCCGGAGGCCCTGCGGTTAATGTTCCTTCAAAAGAGGAAGGATGCCTGCCTTCATCCGATTCATGAGGAGTTGAGGCGGGCCATCGGCCGGGCCCGAAAGGAAAACCTCATCCATCAGCTGTCCTTGTATGAGATGCGCCACTATATCAGCAAACAGGCCCTGGAAAATTATATCTTTACCTGCAAGGATAAAAAGGAGCGGCAGCTGCGGGCCGAACATATTCTCAACATCAAGGAGATGATAGAGGCCTATCCTCGGTTCAAACTCTATCTGACACAGATCGACACCAGTTTCAACTGCCTGCTCAAACACTCGGAAAAAGACGGCGGCACCCGCCGCATCTTTTTTTACACCCATGACATGTCCCTGCTTCAAGGCCGCCTCAACGGACAGATCATTGGATTCCACACCGCAGATCCGGTCATTATCCAGCAGTTTAAAAAGGATATTGCCATCGTAAAAAAAGGGGTGCTTCCCGCCTATCAAACTCCCGCGGATACGGCCGCATATCTGGCCGGGCTCCATGCCCGGGCAACGGCATAAAAAAAGGGCCGCCTCAGGTATTTACACCTGGAAGTCGGCCCTGTAAAATCACGCCGGAAGGGTCAGCTTAAAAGGGTTAATGCGGCATCACAGAAGAATTCCACCCCGGTAAGCAAGGCCTGTTCATCAAAGTCAAACCGGCTGTTATGAAGTGGGGCATCCCCGGGCCGGCCCGTTCCGATAAATGCAAAACACCCCTTTGCCCTTTCCAGATAAAAGGACATGTCCTCGCCGCCCATGGTGGGATCAGGCTGCCTGACCCTATCCGGTCCGACCACACGTCCGGCCGCTTCCCCGGCCAGCCTGGCCACGTCAGGATCATTGACCAGGGGCGGGTATCCGGGTTGGAAGACCAGGGAATACTCAGCCCCCATGGACTGGCAGACCCCTTTCACAACGGTTTCGATCCGCCGGGGCCAGGACTCCCAGATCTCCCGGTCCATAGTCCGGGTGGTGCCCTTGAGATGGACCTCATCCGGTATGATATTATGGGAAGATCCCCCGGTGATGCTGCCGATGGTGACAACCGTGGGACACAGGGGATTCATCTGCCGGCTGGAAATCCGTTGAAGGGCGTTGATGACCTGGACGGCCGTATCTATGGGATCCACACACAGATGGGGCATGGCCCCGTGACCGCCCTTCCCCTTAATGGTCAGGTCAAAAAAATCCATGGCCGCCATCAAGGGCCCAGCCGTAATGCCGATCTCTCCCTGGGCCAAAGCGGGCCAAAGATGGGCGCCCAGGGCATAATCCACATGGGGATTTTCCATGACGCCGGCCTCCACCATGGGCTTGGCCCCCCCGGGTCCCTCCTCTGCCGGCTGGAACAAAAACTTGATCCGGCCGTTCACCCGGTCTTTGATCTCATTTAACACCAGGGCCGCCCCCAGGACCATGGCCATGTGGCCGTCATGGCCGCAGGCATGCATCATCCCTTCATGGGTGGAGGCCCATTCAAGATCGGTCTCTTCCGTAATGGGCAGGGCATCCATATCCGCTCGGATCATCAGGGTTTTGCCCTCCCCGGCTGAAGATTTTGACCCTTCCATCACAGCGGTCAGTCCGGTCTGGGCGATGCCGGTCACAGGCGCCAGGCCCATTTGTCTAAGCGCCCCTTCCAGATACCGGGCGGTGCGAACCTCACAGAACCCCCGCTCGGGAATCTTGTGAAGCCCGTGGCGGAATTCAAAGATCTGCGGCTTATACCGGTTAACGATTGATTTTAACGGGTTCATTTCCCTCTCCCGACCTGCCGCTTACAGGTCCACGTATTGACGGACATGGGTTTTATCCATGGGCGCGGTCAGATAGGACACCGCCACAAGTACCAGGATATTGAGCAAAAGCCCCTGAAGGCCGGGATGGATGCCCGCGAATTTAGGAATAAGCTTCAAAACGATAAGGTAGTTAAAGACAACACCGGTGAGAACACCGCTGATGGCGC
Organism: uncultured Desulfobacter sp.; assembly: GCA_963677255.2. Lineage (GTDB taxonomy): Bacteria > Desulfobacterota > Desulfobacteria > Desulfobacterales > Desulfobacteraceae > Desulfobacter. The sequence goes on from CAXXER010000001.1 coordinate 1,121,939, forward strand.
CGGCTTTGGTGGCCCGGGGCCAGAAAAAGGTGGCAGCGGTCAGGGGCAGCAGCTGGACAATTGAACCGTATGATCCCAGGAGCAGGGAGACCAGAGTCTGCCCGCCGAACACGGCCACCAGATAGGATATCAGACCGAATCCCACAACCGAGACCCGGATCCAGAGGGTGGCCTGAGCCTCGCTCTGGGGTTCCTTTTTCAGGGCCTGGACCAGATCCTGGGCAAAAATGGAGCCCGCCGCATGGGTGATGGTATCCTGGGTGGACATGGCTGCGGCCAGGGCAGCGGCCAGAACCAGTCCTACGGCCAGGGGGCTGAACTTCATATTGGCGAACATCCAGGGCAAAATCCGGTCGGGTGCCCCCAGCACATCAGGGGACACCTGCATGATGCCTGCAAACCCGATAAAAAGAACCGGCACCAGGAAAATGGCAAAGGTGGGATACCAGACAATGGTCCGTTTCAACGTCCGCTCACTTTCCGCCGTATAGGCCTTCATGAAAAGATGGGGCCACATGGAAAACCCCAGCACGGAAACGATGACAGCGGTGGCATATTCCATATACCCCATTTTGTACCCGGTCCCACCAGAAGATGGGTGGGCATTTTTTCGGCAATCTGGGTAAACATGTTTGTCGGGCCGCCGTACAGGGAATAGGCAAAGTAAAGGCCCAGCACCCAGGCCGTCACCACCATGAACACCCCTTGAAATACATTGGTCCAGGCCACGGCCCTGACCCCGCCGAAAAAGACATAGGCCACCACCACGATATAGGCGATGGCGGCACCGGCCCAAAATGGAATCCGGCCGCCCGAGGCCACCTCAAACACATAGGCACTGCCCTTCATCTGAAGGGTGATGTACTGAACGAAAGCCAGGATTGAAACCAATGCCACAATCACTGACAGTCCCTTTGATTGAAACCGTCCGGCAAACAACTGGGCCTGGGTGACATAGTTGAACTTTTTTCCGGCCCGGGCCGCCCGGGGCCCCCAGAGCCACCAGGGCACCAGGCCCAGGGCACAGTATCCCATGATGAAAAACGCAGCCGCCCCCTTTGAATAAGCCCATCCCGGTCCCCCAAGATAGGCAAAGGCGGAAAAGATGGCCCCTCCCATGAGAAAATACAGCACCACAAATCCCAGGCTGGAGCTGGCAGTGATATACTCTTTGACTGAACTGTCCCGGCCCCGGCCCGCAAAGGAGCCGATAAAAAACACAATAAAAAGGTAGGCAATAATAACGGCCATGGTGATCATCCAGCTCATTTGGCATCCCCCTTTTCAGGCTCGGTCAGGTACATGGCCAGCAGGGTGATAAACTCCAGGATAATCAAGGCCACAACGGTAAACATGCCAAAAGGCATGCCCAGGATAATGGGCGCAACGCTATTGGCAAAGGCCCAGTAACAGGCCTGGCACAGGACGATCAAGCTGAGCACTGCAAAAAAGAACAGCCCCCTGCGTTTGGCTTTCAAAGGCGTGCCCGCCTTAAAAATAACCAGACCATAATCTTCTTTCTTCTCCATAAACCCTCCTCATCAATGGCATGGACAATATTAAATGCATTAAATATAAATATCTATATTATTTGATCTTTATATTGATGGCATTTAATATGTCAAGAAAAAATATAAAATCAGGTTGTTGGAGAAAACAAATTTTCGACATTCCGGGTGTCTGACGGCAAGATGACGGGCCAGTACAAACTGCAAATGAGCAAGAATCTCATAGCCGGCAGTGAAGGATTCGAACGGAAGCCCCCCCCTGGGGATCCCCATCGGGACCAGCATCGGAGTGCAATAAGAAAATCGCCCCCATGCTTTTGGCGGAAAAATTATGGGGCAGAGTCTATGAAACCCAAGAAGGGATGGCGGCGATGCTGGCCAGGGCGACATCAGATCCCAGGCTCCGGCCGGGTACGGCCTTCCCCCCTCAAAACAGATGATATCCGGCCCAGCAACGGCATGGGTCCTCATTGTAATGCGAACCGCCGACCGGACGGGCTTAGGATGACATGGCCTGATTTAAAAAAACGCCCATCTCCTTGTCGGTATCATTGATGTGGGTCACCAGCCAGTCGGTCAGGAAATTGAGCACCTCCATATAGGTCTGGCCGGTACCGGCCTCAAGGTCTTTGTTCACCTGGGCCACCTTGGCGACAAACTCACTGTGCCGGGTCTTATGCAAAGGGGCGGCCGGATAGTCGTACTGGTCCATATACCGTTCTTCGGTGCTGAAGTGCTCCACCGCATAGGCGGCCATGTCCGACAGAATTTCCAGGATGCCGGCATGGTCAGCTGTACCGCCCGACATCATGTCGTGCACCCGGTTGACCATATCCACAAGGGTCTTATGCTGCCGGTCGATTTCTTCAATATTGACGGAAAGACTGTCATTCCATTCAATCATTGCCATGATCTTTCTCCTCACGGGTCTCTGTTTGGGACAAAAATTTTGAAATATCATCAATATCCATCTGCTCCGGCGCCAGGCAGTCTTTTGCATACTCCCGGTAAACGCCGTGTTCCAGGAAGATGTCAAATATGTCCGGATCAATATGCTTGTCTTTGCGCATAAACGTCATGATCTTCAAGGCCTGGGATACGGTCTTCGCCTTTTTATAGGGGCGATCCGAGGCGGTCAGCGCTTCAAATATATCGGCAATGGCAAGGATTCGGCTCTCCACGGAAAGGTGGTCCAGACTCTTTTTAAGCGGATAGCCTGTGCCAGTAAGGGTTTCGTGGTGGCCGGTGGCAATGTCGGGCACCCGGGCCAGATCTTCGGGAAAGGGGATCTGGCTGAGCATCTCAATACCGGCCAGCATATGCTCATTGATTTTGAACCGCTCTTCCGCGGTCAGGGTCCCCCGGTCAATGCACAGATTATAAATTTCCCCCCGGTCATACTCGTTTTCCGGCACCAGAATGGGGTTGCCGTAGATATCCTTGATATGCTCGTAGGATTTCTCACGGGGAATGCGCAGGTCAGGGCTGTCCTTGAGCAGGGGTTCTTGAACCGGCAGCTCAGGCGGGGTGCCGGTCTTTCTCTGCTCAAGCGCCAAGGGCCCGATGCCGGCTTCGTCGCTGAAATGCCGGGTCCATTCCCGTTTGGCAATCTGCCGGATCCGTTCCTTTTTATCCTCGGACATGAATTCACCGCCGATATTGCACTGGGCGATAAAGTCAAACTCCTCTTGGAGCTTCCGGATCTCTTCTTCCATCTCTTCTTTGAGCGTTTCCGGGTCCCGGCCGCCCTCAAGGCATTTTTGGTAATAGTCAATCTGCGCATCCCTGAGCAGCACTTCAAACCGCATGCGGACCTCGTGGATCCGGTCATATATGGTTTCAAGTTTGGTGGCCTTGTCCACCACATACTCCGGTGTGGTCACCTTGCCGCAGTCATGGAGCCAGGCGGCAATATGAAGCTGCCGCCACTCCTCCTTGGTCGAAAGCGTAAATGCCTTTAGCCGTTCCCGGCGGCTTTCAGAAACCTTGCCGGCCAGCATCTCTGCAAGTTTGGGCACCCTTGTGCAATGCCCGCCGGTATAGGGGGATTTGGCATCTATGGAGGCGGCGATGACCTTGATCAGGGCATTGAACAACTCCTCCAGAGAGTTGACCAGATTCCTGTTGTCCAGTCCGACCGCCGCCTGGGAGACAATGGAGGCCAGCAGATCCGTAATAGTATTTTTATCCTCTGAATCTTGGGTGTTAATCTGTCGGGGGTTGAACAATTGAACGACGCCCAGGATCTTGTCTCCCCGGGTCACGACCGGAGCGGAGATCACTGAATCGATACCATAGTCCTTTGGGAAACAGTCCGTATCTGTCGGGAAAAGGGACAATGCCTTTTCCTGCCGAATCATCATGGTTCTTGAATTAAAGGCCTCACAGGCATGGTACAATACGGAATCCCGGGTTAGAAACTGGGTAAGGGCCGGGCTGACCATGACCCGGGGTGCATCGGTGTCTGACAGGATACCGAGGGGGATTACCCGGTTCCCGTGGGCAACAAACTCCACGGATAGTTTTTCCCCGTCCATGAGATACATGACCCCACCGTCGGCACCGGACAGGTTCATGGCCGATTCAAAGATCATGCTGACCAGCTTTGACAGGTCTTTTTCAGCGGTCAGGGCAAGCCCGCCGTCCACCAGTTTTTTCAACCGGTCCTGGGTCTTTATCAGATGTTCGGTATTGGACTGTATGGTCTCCTTCATGATGCTGCAGGCCTCCCCCAGGCTGTGAATCTCGGCCACACTGGTGGTCACCGGGGCAGAGGGGGAAAAGTCGAATTTCTGTATCTTCTCAGCCTCCCGGACCAGTGCAAGTACAGGCCGGGACAGCTTTCTTCCGGCATAGAGGGATCCCAGGATCAAGAGCGCCAGGGCGGCAAAGGAAATCAGCAGGATACGCATCATCATCTTTGAAATATAGCCGGTGATATCGCTGACCGGCACAGCCGAGGCAATGGCCAGATGAAGTCCGGTTCCTGCCTGTACCGGGGTCAGGCTGGCCATATAGGCCTTATTGCCGATATCCAGAAAAAAGGTCTGCCCGGACGACTTTTCAGACCGTGTCAGATGGCCTGACACGGCCCGGATGGCAGGGTCTGATGCCTCCGCCGCCCCAAGAAAATTCGGCATCTCACCGCCGGCAGCCTCCCATTTTGTCCCAGGGACGGCAATGAGTCTGCCGGACGTATCCATGATCCAGACGCGACCCGTGCCCCCCACCTGCTGCCGGGCCAGGATTTCGCTCAGGCCGGCGATGCTGACATCCATTCCAAGCACCCCGTTTCCCCGGTCCAGTTTATGGGCACAGGTGATACCGGGCAGTCTGGAACTGCTGAAGACATAAGGCGCCGTGAAGATACTGGCCTCGGCAATCAGGGCGTTGCCGTACCAGGGGCGGACCCTGGGATCGTAAGTTGTGGTGTCGGACCGGGTCGCAAGCAGGTTAAGGCTGGCATCAAAATACCGCCAGGTCTCTGTCCGGGCCGGATCCTGTGCCGGCGGACAGCAGATGATCCGGTCAATATAGGCGCAGTGTTCCGGTGCATTATAGGCATTGATAATATAGGCGTTGTTCCTAACGGCAATCAACTGGTAAAAGTGGCTGTTATCGTAGCCAAGATAGGTGGACATGATCTGCTCGTTGGCGTCCAGTACCGCCTTGAACGCATTTAAATTCCGGTAAAGGCCTGAATCGGATGTCCCGTCCGCCTCCGGGCCCAGGGTGGCGGCCATGACCCGGGTCATCTGATCCACCGGCCGGATGAACTGGTCGAGTTTTGCCGTTGTCTTATCAACAATCTCCTGAAAAAGGACGTTGGCAGAATCGAGGGCAGCCTCGTCTGATTCCACTTTGACGGTGAGAAGAATAATTGCAGACAGCATGATGCAGGTGGCGGCCAACATGCAGCTGATGGTCGAAGCGATCGAAATTTTTGTACGCATCTTGTTTTCCCTTCATTTTTCCATCTTTTTATCAAAGCGCGATGGGAACTAGATATACAAAAATGAACCAACACCATGGAGCGCATAATTCAAGAGTTTTTACATGATCCTGATTTTTTACTGCTCCGTCAAAAAATTGTCAAGACCTCTTCAGAGCCCCACCCCTCAACGCTTTGGTCTAAATCCACCATGATCGCTCTCTCAAAGGGTCAGCCCCAGCGGCGAAATTCCCGGTTCGCACATGGCCAAAAAATTTCGCCAGAATCACCGACCTCCTGTCCGATGCGACCTTTGAGGCCGCCACGGCTACACCGCCTTTCTTCCTCGCTGAGTTCATGAACAACATCTACATGAGGAAGCTCGGGCTCCGGCATATCAAAGAGGGAGAGTTGACCTTCATCTTTGGGTATTTTTTTGATTTACGATTAAAGAGCCTGTTCTGGGGTGCTTCTACCTGCTCTTGAAGGATTTTATTCTCTGACGTGTATTGCTCGTTTTCGCCAATCAAATCACAAGCAATTTTTTTACTTCGTTCAGGTTGTCTTTTACCTTCATTATCCCGTCAGACTCCATTATGGACCAACGTTTTGTATCGAGTCCTGTTGTAAGTCAGATTTCGGAGGCCGATTTTTGCCTTGGCTCTCGCAAGGCCAATTGTCCTGAGAATCAAACTCCCGGCTACTGTTGGAATCATCCAGGAATTCTTCGAAAACTTTGCGGTCATGCACCGAGGCGTTTGTAACCGCATAGCTGCGGATGAATTTGTTCTTCACATCAACGCTGATGTGATTTTTGTAGCCATAGTAATCAGGAACACGATCTCCCAAAGTCAAGTTGAGAAAGCGCATAAACGAACAGTCGGTCAAGAATCTGAAATTCGATGACATCATCAGAACGGTTATAACGGGATTGGATGATAAGGATTTTGAACATCAGAACAACGTCATAGTATTTGGGACCAGGACTTTTTGGGGCCTTTTGTTTTCGGATTTGTTCAAGTGTCGGCCGAAATCGTTCCCAAATTAATAAGCCGATCGAGCTGAAGAAACGGCTCTTGTTTTTTTCCAGTTTACCAAGTCGATCATGGATGTCAAAAAGCCCTTTCTGCAAATCTATTTTCTTTTCTGGGATATCAATTCTTTCCAAAGAGTTGATTGGAAAATACCATTTTGAGCTTCTTTTTCAAGTTGTAAGTATAGCTTCCATGGAACAGTATAAGTCATATACTCATCAGGAATCCATTTCCTTGTATTGAGTCGCGCAGACAAATCAAACAGTCCCAATACGGCGCATGGATTTTCGAGTTCAGCTTGTCGGAAAACATGCGCGCCAATTACTTGACAAGCAGCACTTTGAGGGGTAGGAGTAATAGCCGTTTTGTTCCCCCCAGGGATCGAACCTGTCAACATTAGCAAAACAGTAAGTTCTAGTGGATTAACTGTAAATATAACAGACTGTGGCACCTCATTTAAATCCAGCGCCACGAGTGGTTTCAGTACTACATATCTCTCTGGAAAATCATATATAGGCAATCCTTCGGTAATCCATTTATAGGCATCATCCCTTGAAGAATATAAATACTCCCCCTCAATAAATAATTTTCTACTACGCTCGTCCATTTTGGCAATATATTCTTGATACTGTTCAGGGTCGTTCGCCGACCGGAGGCCTTTAGTAAAGAAGGCGGCATAACACTCGGCACTAATGGATGTTGCAGTGTATCCGTTGCCAAATCCTAATCCCGCCACAGCTCCTCCACAGCAACAGGTATTACGATCAAATACAACTGTTTTTCCCTCCGCAACAACTTGTGAAAAGTATGTCATCATGCATCCATGCTCGTTTTGCTTTGGCTGGGTAGCCTCGAATGGTTTTTCATTGCTACGGCACATAATGATCGGTTCAAATCTCCCATTTAATTCTTTGGAAATAAAGCTATCCATTGTTATCAATCTCCTTTTATATATTCCTTTTCTCGCCCGCGTCACATGAAGGGTACCGGCGGGCAACTTTTTCAGGGCCAATCCCGGAAAAATTTTTAGTGCCTGTATCCAATTCGAGATTCAGCTCGCCATCCAACAGGGTCATGATCTCGTTAAAAGGGTGTGATTCGTCCGGCAAAACTGCACTTTTTTTTAAAAAACCGTTTTCACTTCAAACTCACTCACAGCTCCTATAAACAGCCTTGAGATGTCCGGAATTGGGGGAGTATTGTCGGCCATGAGTTTTCCTATAGGTCTTATTGGTTGTTTTTTTTGATTGAGACATAAAAGGTAAATAATATGGCAAATACTGTTGCCATTCCGGCCCCGTAGGAAAGAGTCAAATAGATATTCGATATGCCAGGTCCTAAGAAGAGAGCAGACACCCAGCTTGCAATCATGGGACTCGCAAACTGCCCCGCAAAAAGAAAAACAGTGACCACCGAAGTACCCGCTGTTCCTGATGTTTGTTCTGCTTTTCTGGTCACACCGTTCATGATCAACGGTACCAAGATTCCCAAACCGATACCATTGAGAACAAGACAGACAAACAGGGGCATCAATGATGGAAAGGCTGATATCCCGTAAAAAGAGAGGGCAAATATACCGAGGCTCAACCCTGGTAGCCAAATATCTATAGATTTGTTTAGGCGACCAAAGACAAGACCGATTAAAAATGATGAAGCTGTCAGTACGGCCATAGCTAAACCAGCCATGCGTGAGTCTCCAAGGTGGTTTTCTTGGATATACAGGGCGATATTAACCGGAACGGTATAGAATGCGACCATAAGCAAAAACATACCGAGCCCCCACACAATGTAGAAGCCAAGAAAAACAGCACCTTGTCCAGTCTTTTTGTCTTGTGCCTGTTTTGGTTTTTGTTCAGGCATAAAAAACAACACCAATATCAATACCGGTATGCCAAGGAGATAGATCAGGAAGGATGCACGCCAACTGATGGCAGCAAGTAAACCGGATAAAAGAGTGGCAATGATACCTCCCAGGTTGTTTGATGCTGAGGCCAGGCCCATAATTTTAGTTTTTTCAGATCCTGACCAAAAATCAGCAATAATGCCGGTTGAAAGCGGCATAAGAATGCCAACCCCGATTCCGAGTACAGCTCTCATCGAAAGTAAAAACGGAATAGAATGAGATAAGCCCCCTCCTGTGCCACCGACGATATAGAACAATATGCCGGCGTATATTAGCCGCTTTTGGGAAACCTTCCCGCTCATTACTCCGGTAATCAACGCTACCGGGATAATGGTTAAAGCCGGCGTGGTGAGTACCATCTTTCCTATAAGGGGTGAAGCATCGGGGAAATAGGCGATAATATCCGCCACAGCAGGGGCTACAGCCGCTCCGGACATAACAGTAAGCAATGAAAGGGAAAGAACAGCAATACGGATCATTTTATCTCCCTGAGCATGTTCATTGCATTAGTATGTATTTTTTGAGTTAAGTAGAAATATTGTTCAATTTCTTCTTCGCTGAAATCTAAAAACACATCGTCTGTAATGCTCTTAAGTATATGAAAAATCTCTTGTTTGACTGCTCGGGCCTTTTCGGTGCATCGGATGATATTGCGTCTTTTGTTTGCGGAATCAACGGTTTTAGTTACGTATCCTTCCTTGACCAAACGAACCAGAGACCTTGTAGCAGAACTTTTATCAAACTGCAGAGCCTCGGCCAGAACGTCTTGATGCACACCTTCGTTATCGTAAAGATAACCTATTACTGGAATAGTAGCAGCGCTCAGCCCAAGATGGGCCATTTTTATATCCACGATTGTGGCCAAACATCTTGAAATTGTACTGATCTGTTTTCCTATAGAACGGTGTTGCTGCATATACTTGGCTCCTTTTTCATTGTATTTGGAATACTTTTACAACATAACTGTTGCGCGCGCAACAGTTATGTTGTAAAAAATAGCACAACAAGTCTGCTCCAACTTATTTGTTACATTAACCGGGCGAAGCCTCGGTACCTATTCCTATGGTAAAAGTAGTGGAAACTGCTTTCCATAGCCTGGATTTGGCTGTCACAGTCTTAAAATTTGCCTGGAAGATTTGAGTGCTCATCTGGATTCACCCTGCTGATTTATCCGGTCCGGCACAGTACAGGACAGTAAGCGGTGTTTTAACCCCACTCAGGATGAGACAGGGCTGGCGATCAAATTTTTATCGATCCTATGAGGAAGCAATGCCCTAAAATCATCTTCCGTCATTGCCTCTGGAAGGCGCTCAAACAAATATTTCAGATACCAACAGGGCTCCAGCCCACTTGATTTGGCCGTTTCAATCAAACTTTAGATGAGTGCGCTGGCCCTGGCGCCTTGAACTGTATCAGGAAAAAGCCATTTCTTCCGGCCCACCACAAAAGGACGGATAGCGTTTTCAAGAAGATTGCTGTCCGGCCTGATGATACCGTCTTTTGTATAATGGGTAAGCCTGTGCCATTGGCCGAGCGTGTAATGGCTAAAGACTGCCTTTGCGCATAGAGTTGCTGCGGTGATGACCCATTTTCACGGGCATCTTTCTCTATTTTGTAAAGCTTGCTGACGTGCTTCAACGCAGAACCGGCATTTCCTGTGGCACTGTTTTTATTGCCTGCAGCTTTTGTCACGTCCTTAAATTTCCTTTGGGTATGTACCCAGCACCCAACATGAAGAATATCTTTTTTATTATCCAGAAAGTCGTATCCACCATACCCGTCCGTCTGGACTATACCTTGATAGCCATGCAAAAAAATTGAGGCGATGTCACCAGATCTGGTCGGGTGGTATTCAAACAAAATAACGGGTTTGTCAGGGGGACCGCCCCTGTATACCCACATGTAGGATTTTGACTTCCTTGGCCCTTTAGGACCTGAAGAGGGGTTTCATTAATGCCGATAAGGGGGCCTCCCGACCTTAAAGGCGATGCCTTGGCCAGTAGCTCCCGCAGGTTTATGGCCTTAAATTTTTCTATTTACGCAATTTTTTTCAGAAAAGGATGGCTGGATGAAGGCATGGAAAGCAGAGACCCATGGGGTCCACTTTGCTTGAGAAGAGTACAGCCTTTTTTTATCATCCCCTGCCCAGGCAAAACAGCCGGAAGGATTCTCCTTCTGGCTGTTTCATTCATGATCGGGCAATTATGGATACCCCTTTTGATCAGAAGTTAAACTGCCACTTCATACCGCAATAGGAGACCTTGTTCTGCCCCGTCTCCTCGTAGTCAACCACACCGATCTCAGGAACCAGGAAAACCCCAGAAGCCAGGGTAATGGGTGTCTGAAAGTAATAAGAACTTACATTGTCATCCGGAAGGCTGGCCGTATCATCCCCATCCCAATCAAGCGCCAAATGGCCGTAACCCGCCTCAAGGCGGATGGAATCATTCAGAGAGCAGGCCAGAACGATACTATATCCCACGGCATCGACATCATAGACTCTGCCATTTTTATAGTAGGCGTAACCGGCCTGGGTCCCGATCGCCTTTCCATAGGCATTGGACAGGTTGGAAACGTTCTGACCACCGTATAGATTCCCTTTTAGGGTCAACCGGTTAAAACTCAAGGATCCGCCGATGCCCAGAACATAGGAATTCACATCATCCGATCCTGATGCGGTATCAATATCAAAGGTCTGATACCCCATGGCCACCCCCAGGTCCCAATTGTTACCCGTAAAGGTGTACTTCGCCTGGATGGAGGGAATAACAACCTGGGTGTCTGAAGAGGTGGTATAGTCCACGTCCGTATCCAACATATCTCCGTCCCCGTTCAAATCAATTCCCAAAATGGTCTCGTTGCCGTTTTTAAAGTAGTTGACCTTAGGCCTGACTGCGGCAAGCTGAAGCCCGCCAAAGGTCAATCGCAACTGCGGGGCGCGGGAACCGGCAAGCTCGCCGGTCCCTCCCAGAGCGTTCTCTTCCTGGAAGACCTGGGATGAGCCGGGAAACCGGACCAGTATGTCGGTCTGACCGATCAGAAGCTTGCCGGCACCGAAGTCCCAGATACCGTACAGGTGCCTGAGGCTGACCTTTCCCTGGTAGGCACCGTACTCAAAAACACCTGTCACTTCGTCAGAGACCTTGGCATTGGCCCCGATACGGGAACAGGCCAGAAGCACCTGGTCAAAATTGGTATCACCGTCCGCTCCTCCGATGACATCTTCTTGTGACCAGAAGGTGTTCACTCGGGCAGATCCGTAAAAATTCCAGTCTGCAGCATGACCAACTCCGGAAAACAGAACAAGGGCAACAAGACAGATTACAACTCTTTTCATTTTTTTTCCTTTCAAATTCAGCATATAAAAAAATCCGGGCCCACCGCCCTAAATCAGTGGCAACCCGGTCAACTCAGCATATAAAAAAAGGGATGAAACCCCTAAATCAAGCGATGTATTTAGCAGCCCCTGCCAGGTCTCAGAAAACAGGCGGTCATCCGATCGAAACTTCCCTGAATTTTTTTTAACGCCGGTCTTTGACTGGCGCATTCCAAAACCGGTCCAGGGCAGTATTCATAAAATTTACAGCCGTCAATGGGCTGGACGCGGACCCTTTCGCAGTCAGGCAATTGATATCCTTGTCCAAGGCCTGGGGGGAGTACGCATGAGACCAACATCTTTGTATATGGGTGCATGGGACGGTCCAGTATCTTCTTTCCCGGACCGGATTCGACTATTTGCCCCTGGTACATTACGGAAATCCGGTCACAAATGCTGGAGGCAAGCGCCAGGTCATGGGTGATAAATAAAAGGGCTGTTTCTTTTTCTTGTACCAGCCGGTGCAGCAGGTGGACAATCTGGGCCTGGACAGATACGTCAAGGGCGCTGGTCGGCTCATCGCAGATGATGAACCGCGGCTTTGAAATGATCGCCCTGGCAATGGCGGCCCGCTGGGATTCCCCGCCGCTCAACCGGCTGACGGGCAGGTCAAAATAGGCGGGGCGCAACCCGACATAGGCCAGGGCCTCTTGAGCAAGGGCGTTGAGCTCGGCGCGGTTGGCATTGGGAAAAAAGCGTATGCCCTGCTTGACACTCTCCATCAGGGTATATCGGGGATCAAAGGAATCTGTCGGATTCTGAAATATCATCTGCAGGTTGTGCCGCAGGGTTTTCATCTGTCTTGGGCTGGAAATTTGGGTTCCCATAAACCGGATCTCTCCGGCATCTTTTTTCATCAGGCCTGAACCCAGCAGGGCAAGGGTGCTTTTACCGCAGCCGCTCTCCCCGACAAGCCCCATACACTGACCCCTGTCTATATCAAGGCTGACATGGTCCACGGCCCAAAACCGCCTCTTATCCCTGACAAACCCCTTGCATAATTCTCTGATCTCAAACAGGGACATTTGCCGCCCCCCCGGTTTTTGCCCTTCTTTTGCAACGTATCCAGTGGGAAGAAGAAAGGGTCTGCCTTTTGGGCGGGGCTTCATGACAGGCCCCGGTTGAAAAGGAGCACCGGTGGGCAAAACCGCATCCGACTCTCTGCACTAAGCGGTCTGACAAATCCCATGGTATGACGCCGGGAAGGGCGCCGTTCATCTTGGGAATGGCATTGATCAATGCCTGAGTATAGGGATGGGAAGGGGTGTCCAAAACATCCCTGGTGGTGCCCCACTCAACGATCCTGCCCCCGTACATGATGCCGACCTTATCGGCCAGCTGAGCAATGACCCCAATATTATGGCTGACAATGACCATGGCTGTCCTGGCCTCTTGTTTGAGGCGGCCCAGCATCTTAACAACCCTGGCCTGGGCCGTGACATCCAAATCACTGGTGGGCTCGTCCGCAAGGATGAGGTCAGGGGAATGAAACATGGCCATGGCAACTGCGATTCGCTGTTGCATTCCACCGCTGACCTCAAAGGGATAACAGCTCATAAACCCCTCCGGATTTCTCAACCTGAGATTTTCCATCAGGCCAATTGCCCTCTGTCTGGCCTGCCCCCTTGAAATACCCCCCCGGCCTGCGGATGCGATGTCAAAGAAATGCCGCTGAATGGTCTTGATCGGATCCATTGCCAGGCCGGCGTTCTGGAATATCATGGAGATTTGTCTGCCCCGTATTTTCTGCAAACTGCTCCTGGAGGCCCGGGTCAGCTCTTTGCCCTTAAATCGGATTGCCCCGCTGTCAATTCTGGCATCCCTTTTTAAAAGCACCATGATCGAACGCAGCAAGGTACTCTTCCCGCATCCGCTTTCCCCGGCAATGCCGATGACATCATTCTCGGCCACGGTGAACCCGACATCCCTGACTGCCGGGATCCCGGCATATGAAATATTTACATGTTTAACGGTGAGCAGCATGAAAAGATCATTCCGCCCCAAGAGCGACTCTGTGGTCCAATAGATAGTATTCCGACGGATTGGTCTTGAAATCCTTCAGATCGATGCCCATCACATTGATGAACTTGGCATGACCCACCACAATATAGCCGGCATCATCCAGTATCTTTTGCTGGATCTTGCGGGCATACTCGACTCGTTTTTCCACGTCAAACTCCTTGTCAAGCCGGTCGATCAGATCATCGACCCCCGGGTTTGAGTAATGCCCGTAGTTGGCGCTTCCTTCGGTCTTAAATGCAATGTCGCAAAAATACTGGGGGTCTCCTGTGGGAGCCATTGTAAAACTGATCATCATCAGATCGAAATCCGCTCCTCTTTGATAGGCTGACACGGATTCATAGACCTCAACCCTGAGCCTTATGCCGATCTCCTTGAGTTTGGAGGACAGCTCTTGGCACAGAGACGGCAATTCCGCCTTTGTGCTGTAAGTGACGATCTCAAGGTCAATGTTTTTCCCGTCTTTTTCAAGTATTCCATCCCCGTCTAGGTCCTGGTATCCGGCTTGGGAGAGGAGTTGGCGGGCCCCTTCCAAATCATAGTCATACCCTTTAAGCCCTTTTCCGCCAAAGGCCATAAAATCCGGGAACAGTGCATTTGCCGGTATGGAGGCGCCTTTGTTCAGGATCTCGGCACAGGCCTTTTTATCGATGGCCATACTGATTGCCCTGCGGACATTGATATCCTTGAGAAACATATTTTCGTGGTTTATGAAGATTACCTGCCCTCTGGAACCTGGAACGCCGTCTATCCGGTACTTGGACGAATCTGAAAACAGGCTCAGGCTTGTGGCGGGGATGGAGACGGAAAGCTGACATTCCCCTGTCTGCTGGGCCATGGCCAAGGCGCTGGGGCTGGCAATAATCTTAAACGTCACCGATTCAAGTGCAGGTTTCCCCCCCCAGTATTGTTCATTCCTTTTGACCTTGGCTTCTTTTTTCACGACATAAGCGTCGGCACAAAAGGGCCCCGTTCCCACGGGTGAGGTCTCAAAGGCTTTCCCCGAATCCACATCGATCACCCCGGAAAGCGGTTCGCTAAGGCATGAAATGAATGCCGGAACAGGCTTGGATGTCTTTATGGTCAGGGTTTGCCCCTTAGTCTTAATTGATGTGATGAATAAGAGTTCGTTGAGGCGGGGATTGATTTCCATGGTCCTGTCCCAGGATCGCTTGACCGAGTCTGCAGTCATCTTTTTACCGTTTTGAAACTTGACATCATCCCGGAGAATAATCTCCCAGGTGGTGGGGTCAATTGACCGATAGGACGCTGCCAGAAAGGGCTGGGCAACCAACTGGCCGTCCAGTTTGAACAGGGTCTCGGTGATGCCGTACCGCGATGTGTACCAGGAATTCCAACTCACCGCCGGATCCAGGTTGGTCGGACATTGGGTATCTGCGAACACTGCCGACTGCCCGGGTTTTTCTTTACTTGAATTGGATTCTTCGCCGACCTTATCGGCGGTGTTGCAGCCCATGAAAAAAATGGAAGATACAACGAGAATCAGGATGCTATAAAAAATAGTGGATTTTCGCATATTGCGCCTTTCTTTTTTTAATTTGTTAAATATCCAATTTGTCTCTGAGCTTGTCTCCAAAAAGATTAAAAACAGCTGCCGTGAAAAACAGGGCGGCCCCGGGCAGCAGGACAAGCCTCGGATCGGTCTGGAGGTAGGCCTGCCCAAGGTTCATCATGGCCCCCCATTCCGGCGTTGAGGATTTCACTCCCAGCCCCAGATAAGAGAGCGCCGCGACCTCCATGATCATCACCGATATGTCAAGACTGGCACTGACAATGAGGGAGGGAAAAATATTGGGGAGTACATGACGCAGGATGATTCCCAGGTGGGATTCCCCGCATATTCTGGCCGCCTTGATATAGGTCCTTTCCTTGATGCCCAGCACCATGCTTCTGGCCAGCCTTGCGTATTCCGTCCAGTTTACAAGGCTGAGGGCAATGATGGTGTTAACGATGCCCACACCAAGGACCCCTGCAATGGCAATGGCAAGTATGAGTCGAGGAAACGCCTGGACAATTGTAACGGTGTTCGAAATCACGCTGTCCAGCCCCCCCCCGAAATAGCCGGAGATCACGCCCAAAAATGTCCCCAGGCAAAAGACGATGCCAATGATACCGATACTTGAAAACAAAGATGCGCTGGCACCCCACAGAAGGCGGGAGAGCACACACCGGCCAAGGTGATCCGTGCCAAGGGGAAATTGCAGGCTCGGCCCCTGCAGCGAAAGTGAGAGCTCGGTTCTGTCCGGCGGATTCGGGGCCAGGACGGGAGCCAGGGATGCGGTTAGAAAAAAGAGAAAAATAATAAATATCAAAATTTTCAGGGAGGTAATCCTGCCCCCTTTACGAAAAAAGGACCGCCCGTATCTCATCGCTTCGATCCTATTGTCCTGGCCACTCTCGGATCGAGCAGGGAATATGAAAAATCAACCATGAAATTTACAATGAGATACGTTGCTGCGGCCCAGAGGACAAACCCCTGGATAACAAAATAATCGCGCCTAGCAACGGCGTCCACGGCCAGTTTTCCCAGTCCCGGTAAGGAAAAAATACTTTCAACGATAGCAGCCCCTCCCAACAGGATGCCAAAATAGATGCCGATCCAGGTGACAATGGGAAGCATGGCATTGTGCAGCACATAGGAAAACAATATCCGGTGTCTGCTGATCCCGAAAGCCTCGGCCCCGGTCACGTAATCCCGGTTCATCTCTTCCAGCACAACGGCCCGTATCTGACGGGTGAATTTTGCCGTACACTGGAAGGTCAATACGGCAACAGGCATAACAATACCGCTGATGCCCGGTTTTGCGACAACGCTGAACCAGCCCAGGCGGATGCAAAAAACATATAAAAGCAGAAGGGATACCAGAAAGGAGGGCATGGAAATGCCGAAAAAGGAAAACACGCGGGCAAGGTTGTCTATGCGCCCGTCTTTTTGGCTGGCACAATAGAGTCCAAGGGGAATGGAAACCAGCAGGGTGATACCCAGTGAGAGCCCTGCAAGTTTTAATGTGGGCAGGATTCTGTCTGACAATTCCAGGACAACCGGCCGCCCCGTTGTGATTGAGGTGCCCAGGTCGCCGTGGAGCAACCGGCCCAGCCAGTTGAGATATTGTATGGGAAAGGGTTTATCAAGGCCCATCTTGGCTTCAAGCTCTGCCAATGCCCGGTCCGACACCTGTCCCACATTTCCGTCCCCGCCGTAAAGCCAGATCTCAGCCGGATTTCCCGGTGAAAAATGGAGCAGGGAAAAAGAGATAAAAGTGATACCGACAAGCACGACACAGGTCTTGAGGGTGGAGGTGACAAGCCAACGGCTCCAGTGAAGCGGCCCTGCCATACTACAGACCTGATAAACATCCAGGTTTTGCTCCAAAGAGCGGTTCGCCATCCTCGGCGCCATTGTCCTGCATCTGTTCCATATTCTGTTTCCTCATGTGTGGCCGGAGCTGTTACTCCATGCCGTATTACAGACCTTAGAACAGGCAAAAAAAAAGCCTGAAAACAGATCGTTTTTTTAACTTAACCTTTAAAAAACAAAATGCCTTCAAGCATCAATACTTGTCTTCTTGACAAAATTCAGGTGGCAATATTAATGAAAAATAGGGCATTGTCAACCCAATTTTATCCTAAAAGCGTTTATCTATGCACCAGCTCCCCGCACCTTTACAAGCCAATGCCAGGTCTTATACTTAAAATTGACCCGTAAGACCTGCAAGACAGACATCTGGCAAAAACCCATTTGAAGAAAGAGTAACCGCCCATGCCCCCATTTGAACAAGGCCCCATCCGGCCGGTGGATGAAGCGGACAGCCTGCTGATCCGGACGACCCGGGGCTGCCCCTGGAACCGCTGCACCTTCTGCTCCCTTTACGAGGACTTTCCTTTTTCCATCCGCCCGGTGGATGAGATTCTCAGGGACATTGACAATGCAAGGCAGTATTTCGGCGGCCATCCCTTTGAGACCTGCTTTCTCCAGGACGGGGACAGCTTTGTCATGCGGACAAAGGACCTGATTGCGGTTCTGTCCGCCTTGAAAAAGGCATTTCCCTCCCTGCGCCGCATCTCCTCTTACGGCAGGGCCCAGACCATGGTGAAAAAATCCCCTGCTGCCATAAAGGAAATATACGATGCCGGCCTGAACAAGCTGTACTGCGGCATGGAGTCGGGATCTGAAAAGGTGCTTAAACTGGTAAAAAAAGGAATCACCCCGGACTCCATCATCAAATCCGGAACCATGGGGAAAGAGGTGGGAATGGAAATCACCGAGTTCATCATTCTGGGTCTCGGGGGACAGGCCTTATCCCGGGATCATGCCCTGGAAACTGCCCGGGTCCTTAACGCGGTGAATCCGGACCAGATCCGCCTGCTCACCATCGGGGTCCGGCCGGACTCGGCCCTGGACGCCCAGATGAAGGCAGGGGAATTCACTCTTATGCCGGAAGCCGATATGATCGCTGAGCAGCGCCTGATGCTGGAGCATCTTACCGGCATCACCAGCCACTATGCCAACCACCACGCCATTGACCTGCTGCTGGAGATCCGGGGACAGCTTCCGGATGAGAAGGAGCGGCTTCTGGGGATCATGGACCGCTTCCTGGGTCTGGAAAAAGAAGAGCAGCAGCTTTTCACCCTGGGCCGGCGGCTGGGATATTTCCAGCGATTGCTCGATCTTGACAATACCCTGAGCCGGGATTTTGTGAAAAAACAGATGGACAAGGTTGAGAGAAGCGGCCAGGACCTGGAATCCCTTTTCCACGATCTGCGGTGCCGGGTGATTTAGGCAGAAGCCATCATTTTTGCAAAGGGATCTCCCATTTTTTCATATATTTCCACACCGCGGTCCGGCTGCGGCTGATGCGGCGGGCCACCTCGGCCTTGTTCCATTGACACTCCTCCAGCAGCCGGACCAGTTCCTCCCGGGTAATCTTCTGATTGCGGCCCTGGGCAGAGGCAGGCGGCCGGGAAGCGCTTTCATAGCATGCCATCTGCATGGGCTCCCGGATCTCCACGGGCAGATCCCGGACCCTAATCTCATCACCGTCGCAGAGGACAAAGGCATGTTCAATGGCATTTTCCAGCTCCCGGACATTGCCGATCCAAGGGTGGTCGATAATCCGCTGCATGGCCTCGCTGCCGGCCCGGCGGATCGCCTTGCCCTCCCGCAGGTTGCCTTTTTCGATAAAATGACTCACCAAAAGGGGAATGTCATCCCGCCGCTCCCGAAGCGGTGGCACCCGGATGGGAAAGACCTTGAGGCGGTAGAAAAGATCCTCCCTGAACTCGCCCTCCCGGGTGAGCTGAAACAGGTCCTTGTGGGTGGCCGCGATAATGCGGATATCCACCTTGATCTTCTTTGAATCCCCCACCCGCTCTATTTCCCGCTCCTGAAGAACCCGGAGAAGCTTGACCTGCATATACGGGGTGAGCTCGCCGATTTCGTCCAGGAAAATGGTGCCGCCGTGGGCCTCTTCAAACCGCCCCTTGCGATCCCGGTGAGCCCCGGTAAAAGCGCCCTTCACATGGCCGAACAATTCGCTTTCCAAAAGGGTTTCGGACAGGGCCGAGCAGTTCACCGTGACCATGGGCTTGTCCGCCGTTGTGCCCAGGTAATGGATAGCGCCGGCCACAAGCTCCTTTCCCGTGCCGCTCTCCCCTGTGATCAGGATATTGGCCCGGCTTTTTGCTGCGGCCCTTACCGCATCAAATACGTTCTGCATGGCCGCGCTCTTGCCGATAATGCTGCCCAGGCTGTAGGCTTTTTTCAGCTTCCGCTGGGCCTCTTCCGCCGTCTCCTTGATTTTTTTAAGCTCGGTCAGATCGGTGATGGTCTCCACAATGCCGATGATCCGGCCGTCGTCGTCCGAGGCCAGCCGGGCATTTTTAATCACCGGAATGTCATACCCCAGCTTGTGCCGGATAAAACACTCTTTGGCCTCGGTTTTCCCATGCTTGATCACCCCGCAGGCCTCAATATCGGCCGGGCACATCTTCCCGAAACACCGGCTGCACTCAATCAGGCTGCAGGTATGCCCCACCGCCTCTGAGGCCTCATAGCCGCTGATCCGCTCCATGGACTTGTTCCAGGAGGTGATCACCCCGCTGGAATCCAGGGTGAACAGCCCCTCGGCCATGGTGTCCAGGATCTGATTTAAAAAATGAACATTCCAGAGTTCATGTGTCTTCATAGTCTAAGCCCTTTCCCAGGTTGCGTTTCTTTTAATGTAGGGTAACGTTACTGCTTGTGTCAACAGTAACGACAGCAGCGCCCGTGTAACGATTTTCCCAGCCTCCTTTTATAAAGAGCCTCAACGCCGGCAATCACGGCCGGGGCTACCGGGAGGCGTCCATATGTGTTATCCCGGTACCGAAGGTAACAGCAAGGGGCGTGCCAGGTGTATATTCCGAAAATATCGCTGTCTTGACTGGGGTTTCCAAATGAATGTCCGCCGGTTCGTACCGTTACGTTTATCCGGGTGTAACGCCACCTGACACATAAAACGATTATCCCTGCAAAAATTTTCAAGCCCATAAATTTAATATTATCTTTAATATCAGCAAATTAAATCAACGCCCCGCGATCTTTCCGGCCCTGGCATGATATTTGTTATTACTCTCGTTAGTTCCAAAACAGATGCTCAACAAAAGACGAGGGAATCATGGACAAAGCGCAATTTTTATCCCAGCTTTCAGGAAAAATCGTAGTGGCGGACTTCAGCGCCGCCTGGTGCGCCCCCTGCCGGGCCATGGCCCCGGTCATCAAAGACCTGGCCCGCACCTTTGACGGCCGCGCCACCATCGTGGAAATCGACATTGACAGGGAAAAGGAGCTGGCCACGGATTATATGGTTCACAGTATCCCCACCCTGATTTTCTTTGAAAACGGACAGGAAAAAAAGCGCTTTGTGGGGCTGCAGTCCAAGTCCGCCCTTGAAGACGGATTAAAAGCGCTGCTGTGATGTTCCCTGATACCGGATGCTCAACCAAAGCCAAAGGAGGCCCACCATGGGCAGATGCCTCAATCATCCTGAGACCGAGACCAGTTACCACTGCATGAAACACGATATTTACCTTTGCGAGGACTGCCTGGCATGCCGGGACCCGAAGCTTTACTGTAAATTCCGGTCCGCCTGTCCCATCCATTTCATGTCTGAAAAAGGGTTTAAGGAAACCCCGCCGCTGGACATTCCCGCGGCCGGTGACTCTGACAACAGAGAAGCGGCCGCCTGCGAAACGGTCACCGTCCGGTTTTCTCCCGGGGACCGGGAAGTCTGCCTGCCCCAGGGGACCGATCTTTTGACGGCGGCTCAACAGGCGGATGTCTATATCAACGCCTCCTGCTCGGGCAGCGGCTCCTGCGGCAAGTGCAAGCTCATTGTCGAAGCAGGGGAGGTTGACCATCCCGAAACAAGCCTTTTGAGCCCAAAGGATAAGAAACGGGGGATGGTGCTGGCCTGCCAGGCCAAAATCCTGTCCGATCTTGCCGTCCGGATCCCCGAAGAGACCCTGGAAAAAAACCTCAAGGCGGCCGGCATGGGAAAGGCGGCCACGGAAAAGCTCTTCGGCCTGGTCGAAAATATCGATCCTCTGGTAAGAAGCTATTCCCTGACGCTTTCGCCCCCCACCCTGGAGGATACGGTGTCTGATCTGGACCGCCTCAAGCGCGGCCTTGCCAAGCAGGGATGCAGCACCTTTTCCATGAGCACGGATCTTCACCTCATGCGGCAGTTGACCCGGACCCTGAGGGAGGACAACTGGAACGTCAGAGCCCTGGTGCTTGAAAAAAAATGCTCCACCCAGATCATGGATGTCCGTCCCGAGAGAGAAGCGGTCCCCGCCCTGGGGCTTGCCGTGGATCTTGGCACCACCTCCATCGTGGTCTATGTGGTGGATACGGACACCGGCAAAATCCTCAGCGCCGCCTCGGGCCATAACAGCCAGGCCGCCTGCGGGGATGATGTGATCAACCGCATTGTCTGCGCCGAAAAAGAAGGGATCAAGAAACTGAAAAAAATGGCCCTGTCCACCATCAACAACCTCACCGAGAGGGCCCTGGTTCCCTTAAAACAGACCCACAAACAGATCCAGAGCATCGTGGTGTCGGGGAACACCACCATGGTGCACCTGATGCTTGGCATCGACGCCACTTACATCCGCCGGGAACCCTACATTCCAACGGTATCCGAATTTCCCGTACTCCTGGCCCGGGAGGTGGGCCTTAAAGCGGCCAGAACCGCCGGGGTATTTGTCATGCCGGGACCTGCCGGCTATGTGGGCGGAGACATTGTTTCAGGGGTCCTTTACACCGGCATGCATAAAAGCGACGCCCTGACCCTGTTCATTGACGTGGGGACCAACGGCGAAATCGTTCTGGGCAGCAGCGAATTTCTCATGACCGCGGCCTGCTCGGCAGGCCCCGCCTTTGAAGGCGGGGGGATCCGCTGGGGCATGCGGGCCGAATCCGGGGCCATTGAAAAGATCGTCCTGACCCCCGGCACCTTTGATCCCGAGTACGTCACCGTGGATGACAAGCCGCCCCGGGGCATCTGCGGATCGGGCATGATCGACCTTTTGTCTGAAATGATGGCCAAAGGCGTCATCGGCCAGGACGGCAAGTTCAACCTATCATTCGACCATCCCAGAATGACCCTTTTCAACGGGGAGCCGGCCTTTATTCTGGCCTCCGGGGATGAGGCCCGCCTGGATGAGGACATCATCTTCACGGAGTCCGACATCCGCAGCCTCACCCTGAGCAAAGCCGCGGTCTATGCCGGATTCACCGTGCTCTTGGAAGAGATCGGAATGGACTTTTCCATGGTGGAGCGCATGATCATCACCGGCGGTTTCGGCCAGTTCCTGGACATTGACAAAGCCGTGTCAATAGGGCTTTTACCCGACATGGACCGGGACAAGTTCGTCTACATGGGCAACTCCTCCATTGCCGGGGCATACATGGCCCTGCTTTCAGGAGAATTTCGCCGGGAGTCCATCGACATCTGCAACAAGATGACCTATGTGGATTTCTCCAGCAACGCCCGATTTATGGACGAATTCACAAGGGCCCAGTTCCTGCCCCACACCGACGCCCACCGCTTTCCAAGCGTAACCGTTCACAACGCCCAATAAAAAGGAAAAATTGCAGACATGTGGAAACTCTTACAGAAAATCACCAAGAACCTGACCATTGCCATCCCCGTCATGATGCTGGCAGGCTTTGTCTTCGGCGTCCTCTTCAACGCCGCCTTTCTCAAGGCTTATATCATCCCCTTCACCTTTCTTATGGTCTATCCCATGATGGTGACCCTCAATATCCAGAAGGTCTTCGAAGGCGGGGACATGAAGGCCCAGGTCATCACCCAGGTCATTAACTTTGCCGTGGTCCCCTTTCTGGCCTGGACCATCGGCCTGATCTTTTTCAGGGACAATCCCTATATGGCTTTAGGATTGCTGCTGGCAGGGCTGGTGCCCACCTCCGGCATGACCATTTCCTGGACCGGGTTTGCCAAAGGGAACCTGGAAGCCGCCGTGAAAATGACCGTCATCGGCCTGACCCTGGGCTCCATTGCCACCCCATTCTACGTCCAGGTCCTTATGGGCGCCAGCATTGAGATCAATCTGGCCGCAGTGATGAAGCAGATCATTCTCATCGTATTCCTGCCCATGGCCGCAGGCTATCTCACCCGCAGGCAGCTGGTTAAAAAATACGGGCCCAAACGCTTCAAGCAGGCCCTCGGCCCCAAATTTCCGCCCCTGTCCACCCTCGGTGTCATCGGCATCGTCTTCATCGCCATGGCCCTGAAGGCCCCGGCCATTGCCGCCGCTCCGGCCATGCTCCTGTATATCCTGGTGCCGCTTTTCATCATCTATGCCTTTAATTTTGTCCTCTCCAGCCTGGTGGGAAAATTCTTTCTGCCCCGGGGGGATGCCATCGCCCTGGTCTACGGCTCTGTGATGCGGAATCTGTCCATCGCCCTTGCCATTGCCATCAACGCCTTTGGCAAGGAAGGGGCCAGCGCCGCCCTGGTGGTTGCCGTGGCCTATATCATCCAGGTCCAGTCTGCGGCCTGGTATGTCAAATTCACCGACCGGATTTTCGGACCGGCCGAACCTGAAATCCCTGAAGCCGAGCCTGAAGCGGAAAAGGCGATCCCTGAAGAGACTCCCGCATTTGCCCCCGCCCGGTTCAACAAAATCCTCTTTGCCACGGACATGTCGGATACCGCCCGCCACGCTGCGCAGTACGCCTGCAGCATCGGCGCACAGTACAAGGCAGACGTCTGGGCCGTTCATGTGGTCCCCGATGTCCTGGAGAGATACGCTGCCGGGGCCGGTGTGAACATTGCGTCCCACCTGAACAAGGAGACAAAGGAATCCTTTAACGAGGCAGAGGTGCATAGGGCCGAAGGACAGCTTAAAGAACGCATCCGAAAAACCTCACAAAAAGTGCTGGAACAGGTGCCCTGGTGCCCCCTGTCCGAAGACCGGGTGATTATCAAGGCCGGCAATCCTGTGGACACCATCGTAAACACGGCTAAAGAGGGCGGCTTTGATCTGATTATCATGGGCACCCACGGCCATAAGGACTTTGAAGATCTGTTCGTGGGCAGCACCGCCGCAGGCGTAATCGAAACCTCGACCGTGCCGGTTTTTGTAGCCCGGCCCGCGTGATCCTATCACCATTTAAATCAAGGAAGATTCACCATGACATCATTTTCCAATACCGCCATCGTAGCCTGCGGCACCATGAGCCCGGAACTGAACTTTCTCAAGGCGGAAGGCTTTCTGGATACCCGTCACCTTTTTTACACCACCCCCGGCCTTCATCAGGATATTCTCGAACTGGAGCGGCAGCTTATAAAATTCATCACCAAAGCAAAGGAGCAGGTCAGGGACGTCATCGTGGTCTATGGCGGAAAGTACTGCTATGTGAACCCGGACAACCCCACCCGGCTGATGCAGGACATCATCCAAGAACAGGGCCTTCATGTGGCAAGAATTGAAGCCTCCCACTGCATGGGCATGCTGGCCAGCGACGAGGAAATGGCGAATATCAGGCAGGAAATTGCCGGCGGGGAGCCGGTCTGGTTCATGACCCCGGGCTGGGTGAAGTACAGAACCCAGGTCTTTAAAGGCTGGGACAAGGGCAACGCCAATGAAAACTTTCCCCGGCATACCGGAGGCGCCGTAGTGCTGGACGGCATCGGATACCTGGACACCTATATGGCCGAGGACCCTGAAGCCTTTCTGGAATACTGCGACTGGATGGGTATTCCCATGCAGGCCTACCCCATCACCCTGGACCGGTTCAAAGGCCTGCTCACTGACCAACTTACAGCCCTTTCAAGCAGACAATAGAAAAATTAAAAAAAGAAAGCGGCAGACAATCCATCGCCTGCCGCTTTCTCTTTTCTTTATCAGAAACTTAAGTCTGCTTAGCCCCTGCCGGACCGGATATCCTTTATCCGGCAATCGATTACCCGGACACAGAGTTCCAGGCGGTTGCTCACGACACCAGGGGAAAAGGCCCTTTTCTCCTCTAAGGCCTCTATTTTTTGAAGTGTTTTCTGCTTTAGTTTTTCCAGGGCATCAACATCGTCCCCCTCCCGGATGATATCAAAGTACAGATCCGCCTGCTCGGCCAGGGCCTTCCGTTCCCAATAGGCGCAGATCCCGGTAAACACCCATTTGCCGAAGATTAAGGAGGAGCAGATCCCCACAAGGCAGCTTAACACATTGGAAAGGGGAAGCATGGAGCCATCTCCCAGGGTGAGATGATAGCGGTCCGGAATCCATGAAAAATAATAGGAAAACCCATAGCACAGCGCCACAAGGAAAAGGACAAAACACACGAGAATGGAGACCAGCTCAAGGTGTTTTTTCGCCACTGAGGATAAAGTCGGGTTAAGGACATGAATGGATTTTTGGTCTGATAAATAGCCATAGGCCAATACTCCGTCATGGGCATAGGCCAGGTAAACCCACCAGCACAGCGATCCTATGGAAAACAGATAAACCCCCGTAAAAAAAACGCCTGAAATAAATTCCATGACAACCTCTTTTGAGTTAAGGATTAAAAAGCCTCTCAAAACAGCTTGCTCAGCGGAAAGGGGAGTCCAGGTGGGATAATCTTGCCTGCGACAGTCCAAAAAGACCTTGTGGATAATTCAAATTGAACCATAAAAAGCCATCAAGGTCAAAGATTTTCTACAACTTTATTTGTAGAGCACAAAAGGCCGTCCATTTAAAGCAAACAATTTTTAATCAATAAATAGAATTAGATATACGATATCATTCCAGTAAGTCGGCCTTTATCACTCGCATCAAAATGCAGATTTATATTGTATCAGAATAAATACAGTCTATGCCGGTTTCACGGTTTTATTCGGAAAGCGGCGGGCCAGGGCCGCCTTGTCAGAGTCGGGAAGCAGATAGATATTTTCCCGGCGCGATTTCAAAGGGTCGACAACCTCCCTGACATAGGTCTTGCCCCGATCCAGATACGCGCCGATCAGGTCGATTCCCGCAGGGCAGACGCTCATGCAATAGCCGCACCGGTAGCCGCCGCCGTATGTCATGGCCTGCCACACCGAAAGGCTTTCACTGTCATCTCTTTTCTCCCGGTATTCCTCCATGGTCCGGCTGGTCACAAGAGCCTCGGTCCAGCTCAAAAATCCCCCCAGCCGGTCCCTGTAGGCATGGACGAGGCAGGCAAAAAAATTGAAACTGCCGTCCTTGGCAATCGCCCCTGTCGGGCAGGTGCTCACACAAAGATTGCAATGAATACAGGGATTGTAATCGATGGGGGCATCGTAGCCATCCAGGGTCGTATCCATGACAATGGTTCCAAGACAGAGGTGGCTGCCGAATTCCGGGTGGATCAGGAGTCTGTGGTGACCGATCTTTCCCAGCCCGGCGGCCTGGGCCACCGGCTTATGGGAGATTGTCATCATTCTTCCCGGCCATTCCGACATATTCTGGGGAAACCCTTCGGCAGGGGTGACGGCGGATATCCCGTGTTTTCTCAGCTGCCTTACCATTTTTCTTGAAACCAGGAGCGCTGTTTTTTCAACGCCAATAAACTCACCGTCAATCAAAGAACGGTCCCGGGACTGAACCTGGGAGGGGTTCATTCGGATAATGAAACTGATAAGGGTCCTGGCGGAGGGAAAGGCCTCCAAAATAGCGGCTTTCTGATCCGCCACCGCATCAGTATTCACATCAATAACGCCCACATCATCTGCCCCGGCGTCAAGGGCAAGCTGCTTGACCCACGCTTTGGCAACCCTGTCCGGTTTAGCAGATGCGTTTCTTTGTCTGTAGGCAATCACACTGGGATGGTTCTCAAGTTTCATTTCACACTCCTCAATTCATGGGTTTTATTTTGCCCCTGAAACGCCTTTAATCAATGGCGCTCATTTATATTATGCCCATAATATAAATGAGCGGGCAATTATATGTCAAGTGACATATTAAAAAGAATGGGGTATGCTCTTTAAAAACAAACCCGGAGAGTGCAGGAAATCAGCCATGCGGTATACCAAGGATCACAGAGAAAAAACCAATAAACGAATCATTGACATTGCAGCCCGAAGATTCAGGCAGGACGGCATCCATGCCGTTGGCATTGCAGGATTAATGTCAGAGGCGGGCCTGACCCATGGCGGCTTTTACAGCCACTTCAAATCAAAGGAAGACTTGGTGACAACCGCCCTTGCCCATGCCCTTGAAAAAAGCCTGTCCCGCCTGAAATCCTATGCAAAAAAAAACGGGGATGACCTCAACGCCCTTGTCAGCGCCTATCTTCATCCGGCCCACCGGGACAAACCGGAAAACGGGTGCGCCATCGCCGCCATCGGCCCAGAACTCAGCCGCCGCCCAAAAGAATCAAACGCCGTCATCAACGACCTCATCCAAGCATTTATCGACATGATTGACCATTATCTTCCTCAAACCCTTCCCCGGGAAGAAAGGCACCGGACGGCCATGTCCATTGCATCCCTGATGGTAGGGGCCATCCAGATCTCAAGAATACTCACCGATGACAGGCAGCGGGAGGCTGTCCTGGAAAACGGGATTAAATCAGCCCTGCTGCTGGCCCAGGCCGCGGCTCGCCCATGATCCAAAGCGCTGGCCGGAAAGAGCGCTAAGTCCCCTAACCTTAAAAATCCCCCCCCTTATTGACAATAGTCCGACATCGGACTATTTTTCTTTCATGAATGATGAAACCGATCATATCGTTTCCCTGGTATCCCGGATCAGGGAAAAGGCCAACCGCCTGATCACAGAAGAGCTGGCCCTCCGGGGCCTTGGGGCTCTCAAGCCCATCCACGGGGATCTGCTCTACGCCCTTTTTATCTGCGACCGCCCCACCATGAAGGAACTGGCCGACAGGGTAGACCGCAAAAAATCCACGGTAACCACCCTGGTGGACAAGCTGGTCTGCCTTGGTTATGCAAAAAAAGAGCGAGACGCCCAGGATTCCAGGAGTTTCAGGGTTTTCCTGACCCCGGAGGGAGAGGCATTAAAACCCGACCTGATGCAGATCAGCCACAAACTGCTCTCCCGGATATACAAGGATATGCCCGTGGCCGAAAAAAAGCAGCTGGTTCGGAGCCTGACCCGGATCAACACCCGCTGGTAAAAAGAAAGGAGGATGCCATGCCCCTGATGGAAAACCTGACCCCGGCAGAAATCAGAGACCTGCTCACAAAATCCTGGATGACCCACGATGCCATGTGGTTTGCCCAGACCCTTTTTAGCGAGGGCATTGACACGGCAAACCGCCTAAACCAATCCGCCATCAAGGCCATGGCCGATATTGAGGTTAAGCGATTTTTGAAGATACTGGGAAAAACCCCCGATGAGGTCAAAAGCTTTGAGGGGTTTAGAACATTTTTTTGCGACATCCAGGAGCTTTTGATCCCCGAATTCATGAATGTGAGTATTGGGTTTGAAGCGCCTGACATCCTTTCCTGGAAGTTCAATGAAAAGGGATGTTTTGCCTATAACGGCGTCAAGCGTCTGAACGTGGCGGAACGCTACCAATGCGGGGTGCTTTACCGGATTCAATGCTGGCTGATCTGCCTTGACATCCCTTTTGACATGAATCCGGCCCCCAAAACCTGCCTGATGAATGAGCAGGGCCATTGCCAGGGGCAATTTATCTGTAGATTTGCCAACCTTTAAAAGGTCCCCCTCACAAAAAATTTGACCCGACTCTCAAAAAAGTGTATATACACCTATATAAAGACAAATCAAAACCGTCAAGGGCGTCTGATCCCATGAGAGAAGAAAAAAAAGACATCGCAGCCACAAGCCCTTGCCTGTGCGGCAACCTGAGGCGGGCAGGCAGACTGGTGACCAAGGTGTATGATACCCATCTTGCCCCCATTGACATCAAAGTAACCCAGTACACCATGCTTCTGGCCATACAACGGCTGGGTCCCGTTGCCATAACGGCCCTGGCCGATGACATCATTCTTGAGCGGACCACCTGCACCCGAAACCTTAAAATTCTTGAAACAAAAAAACTGGTCCTCCTTAGGCAGGGGCCGGACAAGAGAATGAAACAAGTCGCCCTGACCCCGTTGGGAACCCGAAAGATAAAAGAGGCCCGGCCCTTGTGGCAGGCGGCCCAGAGGGAGTTCTTCCAAGGGATCGGAGATGCGGATATCCTGACCCTGATCGGGGAGTTGACCCGCTTGATCGCCCGGCTGCGGCCGGCATAATTTTTTTGCCCGAATCGGTGTATATACACTAAAATACAAATACGGAGACCACCCATGACCGACAACACCGTTTTCCTCTGGCTGGCAATGATGGTGCCCCTGATTTTCTCCGCGGGTCCGGCCAATATCACTATGGCCTCCCTCGGCGCCCGGTTCGGTTTTTTAAGGGCCCTGCCCTTTATCTGCGGCATCAACCTCATGGTCTTGGTTCAAGCCCTGCTCATCGGTTTCGGTGCAGGCAGGTTTTTGCAATTATACCCCGGGTTATTCCGGTATCTGCAATACGCCGGCGCCCTTTATCTGATCTATCTGGCCTCAAAGTTCTTCAGGCTGCCACGACTGCCGGCCCATGACGGACCGGGCCGGGTTCCCAACTTCCTGGATGGCGTCATCCTGCAGATGCTCAACATGAAGGTGGTCACTGTGACCATGGTCATGTTCGCCCAGTTTCTGGACAAGGGATCGGATCCCGTCTTCCGGGTGATTTGGCTCGCTTCGGGACTGGCCGGGCTGACCACCTGTGCCACCCTGGCCTGGGCGGCCGGCGGAGCCGTTCTCATCGGCAGACTTGCATCGGGCAACTCCGCCCGGGCCCAGGGAATTGTCTTTGGCAGCATGCTTATCGGGGTTTCTTTCTGGATGCTGTTATCCACGGGATGACCCGGAACCGACTCCCCGAATAAAAATAAAACCACACGGCTTGACACGCCCACACAACTGATTAGTTTAACCAATGAGTTAAACTTTTGAGTTGATCCGGTTCGGACCGGGAAAAGGGAGGCAGACATGGCAGATACCCCTCAATCTGACAGACGGGATAATTCCATCAGAAAAATTCTGGATGCCGCGTTGAACGTCTTTGCCACCCTGGGGTTCAACGGGGCGACCCTGGACGATATCGCCCGGGAGGCCGGCATGAACAAGGCCATGCTCTACTACCGGATCGGAGATAAGCGCACCCTTTACCAAGCCGTGATCCATGACATATACAAAGACCGGACACAGGGCCTTACAGAATCGGTGCTGTCCAAACAAAAGCCCGAGGAAAAGCTCAACGCCTTTATCGCCCATATCGCAGCGACCCTGTCCGATCACCCCAATTTTACCCGGATCATGATGCGGGAAGTCATTACCGGCTGGACCAATTTCAGCGATGCCGTTCTCGAGGATGTGACCCGGACCCTTAAAATCGTCCGGGACATTATTGAGGACGGGGTTAAAAAGGGCGTGTTTGCCAAGGCAGACCCCCTGGCCGTTCACAATATGGTTTTAGGGTCCCTGCTGCTGCACACCCTGAGCCTGCCCGTTAAGGACCAGATCAAAAGTATCCTGAAGGACACAGAAAGTGCAGCCTTCAGCCACAGTTTTGACACACAGGTGCCCGAAGTGCAGAAGATGATACTGGCGGCCCTTCAACCCTGAAGACCGATTCAGCGCATCATCTTTCAATCCTCCGGAACGATTAGAATAACATTTGATACGACCATTGATTCAAAAAGGGTTTTTAATGAACCGTCCTAAAACCATTATGGTTACGATTGTCTTTGTCCTGCTCGCACAGGGATTTACCGTCCTGGCTGCAGAACCGTTGACCCTGGACCATGCCGTGCAGATCGCCCTTGAAAACAGCCTTGACCAGCGCATGGCGCAAACCGATGTGGCTGTTGCCCAGGACCGGGTGGCCGGCGCCCTGGCCGAATTCGGCCCGAGCTTGAACCTTGAAACCGGCATCTACCGCTACAACGAGCCGCCCAGTCTTGTGCAGCTCAACCAGGGGCTGGTCCGGCTCAATAACGCCCTGTCCAAGGCGACCATGGGCCAGGTTCCGATCCAGGCCGAACCCGACGACAGCCGCACCTATTACGGCTACGGGGTGAAACTGACCCAGCCCCTATATACGGGCAACAAGCTGACCGCGGGAAAGCAGTTGGCCCGGGCCAACCTGGACAAGGAAAGAGAAAACCTTACCGTTTCCGGCAACGACCTTGTCCTGGCCGTAAAAAAGGCCTTTTTCACCGCCCTGCTCACCCGGCAGACCGCCGCGGCCATGGACGAGGCTGTGACCTCAATGACCCGGCATGTCAAGGAGGCCGAAGCCTACCATAAGATGGACACCGTGCCCAAACTGGATCTTTTGCGGGCCAGGGAAAAGCTGGCCGAACTGACCCAGCAGCGCCTCTATGCCGACAACAACCTGACCCTGGCCAAGACCACCCTCAACTATGTCCTGGGGGTGGATATGGGAAAAGACTTTTCCCTTGTGGCCCCAAAACGGTTTCCGGCTATTGCCGACACCCTTGATAGCTGTATTCAAAAAGCCATGGACAGCCGGCCTGAAATCGCAGCCATGGACGCCCGGATCACCATGGCCGAAGAGCAGATCGTCCTGGAAAAAAGCGAGCGCCTGCCGACCGTGGCCCTTGTGGGCAGCGCCCACCACTTTGAGCCTGAAAACCAGGAACCGTCGGCACAGATCGGCGTGGTGGCCCGCATGAGCCTCTACAACAACGGCCGGGTCAAGCATCGCATCGCCCGGGCCCGCCACCAGTTGGAAAAGGCCAGAACCGGAAGGGAGCAGCTCACCCGGGGCGTCCGCCTGGAGGTGGAAAAAGCCTTTAGAAACGCCCAGGCCGCCCGGGCCGCCATCGACGTTGCCGAAACATCCCTGGATACGGCCAAAGAGGTTCTCGACGCCGCCCGGACCCGTTACCGGGTGGGGCTTAGCACCTCCCTGGAACGGCTGGACGCCGAAGTCTCCCTGACCCGGGCCAGGACCAGCTATATCCAGGCCACAAGTATGTACAACATTGCCGTATCCGAACTGGAACGCGCCATTGGAAAGGAACAAACCCCATGATCTTCGGCAGACGCTTTTTTATTTTTGCCCTTATTGTAGCAGCCCTTTTTCCGGCAGGACTGACCGGCTGCAACTCTTCTGCGACAGATGAACAGGTCGCCCCGGAGCAGCCGCCGCTGGTCAGCAGCCAGATCGTCCGCCCGAAAGGCGCGCTTGCCGATCCCCCCTTTGCAGGAGAAGTCCGGGGCCGGCATGAGGCGGCCTTAGGCTTCAGGGTGCCGGGCAAAATCATCGCCCGGCATGTGGACCCGGGGGACAGGGTTAAAAAAGGGGCACCTCTCATGCAGGTGGATGCCAAGGATATAAAAGAGGCCGTCTTTGCGGCAAAGGCCCAGCTTTCTGCGGCAAAAAGCCAGTATTCCCTTGCCGCAGACCAGCTTGGCCGGTTCAAGGCCCTTTATAAAGAAGACTTTATGAGCAAGGCGGAGCTGGACCGCTACCAGAACGGCCATGACTCGGCCCGGGCCCTGCTCAAACAGGCAAAGGCCCAGTACACCCAGGCCCAAAACCAACTGACCTATTGCAACCTGAACGCCGATGATAACGGCGTGATCCTGGATGTGCGGGCAGAAGCCGGCCAGGTGGTGGCAGCGGGGATGCCCGTGGTCATCATGGTCAAAGGGCCCCTGCGCGAGGTGGAAATCGATGTGCCGGAAAACCGGGTGTCCGCCGTTCAGCCCGGCGCCCGATTTAAACTCAGCTTCTGGGCTCTTCCCGATCTGACTCTGGCCGGATCGGTGCGCATTGTCTCCCCTGTGGCCGATCCTGTCACCCGGACCTACAAGGCCCGGATCACCATTACCGATCCCCCGGACACGGTGAAACTGGGCATGACCGCCACGGCCCTGCCCGAAAAGGGCCGCCGGGACGACCATATCCTGATCCCTGTATCCGCCGTTTACCAGACAGGGGACACCCCCACGGTCTGGGTCATTGAGAACCACAAGGTCCGGCGGCAGCCCGTCACCCTGGGCGATCTTGCAGAGGACGGCCGGGTAACGGTTTCAAAGGGGCTTTCCCCAGGCGATCAAATCGTTACCGCCGGCGTGCACAAGCTTATGGAAGGCCAGGCCGTCCGCACCGAGGCAGACAAATGAAACACTTCAACCTGACCGAATGGTCCCTTAACAACCGGCAGCTGATCTGGTTTTTCATCTTTCTTTCCGCTCTGGCCGGGGTCTATGCCTACCAGGGAATGGGACGGATGGAGGATCCCAATTTCACCATCCGCCAGATGATCGTGGGGGTGGGCTGGCCCGGTGCCTCTGCCCGGGACATGGAACTTCAGGTCACGGACAAGATCGAAAAAAAACTGCAGGACCTGCCGGGTCTGGACTTTTTAAAAAGCTACTCCCGGGCCCAGCAGGCCGTAATCTTCATCAACCTCAAAGAGGAGGTGGATTCCGATCAGATCCGCCCCACCTGGCTTGAGGCCCGGAACATGGTCAACAGTCTGAAAGACACGCTGCCCGACGGCATTGTGGGACCTGTTTTCAATGACCGGTTCGACGATGTCTTCGGCAACCTCTACGCCCTGACCTCCGACGGCTTTTCCTACGAAGAGATGCGGGTCCAGGCCGAAAGAATCCGGCAGATTCTCCTGGGCCTTTCTAATGTTAAAAAGGTGGAGCTTATCGGGGTTCAGCCCGAAAAGATCTACATTGAAATGAACGCGGCTAAGTTGGCCCGGCTGGGCATTGATCCCCTGCTGGTGGCAGCCGTGATCAAAAAACAGAACACACTGACCCCCTCGGGCATGATCCGCACGGAAAAGGACCGGGTCTATGTCCGGGTCACCGGCCTGTTCGACCGGGTGGAAGATCTGCGGAACCTGCCCATAAGGGCTCTGGACCGCACCTTCCGCCTGGGGGATATTGCCAAGGTCACCCGGGACTATGCCGACCCGCCCGAACCGAAAATGTACTACAACGGGGAGCCTGCCATCGGCATTGCCGTGTCCATGGAAAAGGGCGGCAACATCCTCAAGCTTGGAGACGCGCTGTCCGCCACGTTCAAACAGATCCAGGACCGCCTCCCCTTAGGCCTTTCCATCCACCAGGTGGCCAACCAGCCCCGGGTGGTCAAGGACTCCATTGACGAGTTCGTTAAAACCCTGGCCGAGGCCATCGCCATTATCCTGGTGGTCAGTTTTTTAAGCCTCGGGCTTCGCAGCGGCATGGTGGTGGCGCTTTGCATCCCCCTGGTGGTGGCCGCCACCTTCCTTGCCATGTACATGGCCGGCATTGACCTGCACAGGGTCTCTTTGGGGGCGCTGATCATCTCTTTGGGATTGCTGGTGGACGATGCCATCATTGCCGTGGAGATGATGTCCGTCAAGCTGGAACAGGGCTTTGAAAAGACCCGAGCCGCAGCATTCGCCTATACGGTCACGGCCTTTCCCATGCTGGCCGGCACCCTGATCACCTGCGCCGGCTTCACCCCCATCGGCTTTGCCACAGGCATGTCCTCGGAGTTCTGCAAGAGTATCTTCCCCGTGATTACCATTTCCCTTCTGATTTCCTGGGTGGTCTCGGTCATGGTGACCCCGCTTTTTGGCACCTACCTGATCAAGGCCAGTCCAAAGAAAGAGCATGAAAAAAAGGACCGGGACATCTACGACAAGGCCTTTTACCGAGGATTTAAAAAGGTGCTGGTCTTCTGTCTGCGCTTCAGGGTTATCGTGCTTGTTTTGACGGTGACCGGCTTTGCCGCATCCATTTACGCTTTTAAATTCGTCAAACAGGAATTTTTCCCGGGCTCGGTGCGGCCGGAACTGGTGGTGGAACTGACCCTGCCGGAAGGCGCCGCCCTTGGGGCCACCGACCAGGAGGCCCAGCGCTTTGCCCAAGCCCTCAAAGGCAACGCCAACATCGATCATTTTGCCTACTACGTGGGTGCCGGCGCCCCCCGGTTTATCCTGACCTTTCATCCCATCCTGCCCCGGAGCAACTTTGCCCAGTTCGTTATTGTGGCCAAGGGATTGGAGCACAGGAAAGCCCTTGAAAAACAGATCTCGCAGCTTCTTTCATCTTCATTTCCCGCAGTCAGGGGCCACATTGAAACCCTTCAGCTGGGCCCACCGGAACCCTATCCCGTGATGCTCAGGGTCGCAGGCCCGGATCACGATCAGGTCCGGAAGATCGCAGATTCGATCCGGGAGGTCATGGCTGCGGATCCTAGGATCAGAAAGGTGAATTTCGACTGGTATGAAAAGACCAAGCAGATCCACCTGGCCATTGACCAGGACAAGGCCAGAAGCCTTGGCATCGCCAGCTCGGATCTGGCCCTGGCCCTGCAGTCCCAGCTTTCGGGGATTCCGGTCAGTGACTTCAGGGAAGAGGACCGCACAGTTTCCATTGTACTGCGCCTGGAAGCCGGGGACAGAAACTCCCTGTCCCTGCTGCGCACCCTGCCCATCCATCTGGGAAAAGGCCGCAGCATCCCCTTAGAGCAGATTGCTAAAATCAGCTTTGCTGCGGAAGACGGCCTGATCTGGCGGCGCAACCTGCAGCCCTGCATCACCGTTCAGGCGGAAACCGTGGAAGGTGTAACCGGAAATGACGCCACATTAAGCGTCTATGACGCCACGGCCCAGGTCCGGAAAGATCTGCCCCCGGGCTATTCCATCGAGGTCGGCGGCATTGCCGAGATGAGCAAAAAAGCCACGGCCTATATCCTCGAGATGGCCCCGGTGATGGGGATGCTCATCGTCATCATCCTGATGATCCAGCTTAAAAACATCCCCAACATGATCCTGACCCTGCTTACGGCGCCTTTAGGGATTATGGGAGTGATGGCCTCGCTGATTCTGTTTCACATGCCCATGGGATTTTTAGCCCAGCTGGGGATCCTGGCCCTGTCCGGGATCATTATCCGAAACTCGGTGATTTTAATGGACCAGATCGACCGCCAGCTGGCCGCAGGGGAAACCCGGTATCACGCCATCATTAACGCTGCGGTACTCAGGTTCCGTCCCATCATGCTCACGGCCGCCGCCGCCATCTTAGGCATGCTGCCCCTGGCCGTGGACCGCTTCTGGGGCCCTATGGCTGTGAGCATCGGCGGCGGCCTGCTCGGTGCCACGTTGCTCACCCTGTTTGTGCTGCCCTGCATGGTGGCGGCCTGGTACCGGGTGAAGGCGGATGACGTCAGATAATACCGTTCTATCGTTAGCCGGGTAAAAAACAATCCGGCTAACGATAGAACTTTCATGATCAAAGTGAATATAAATTTAAGCGTACCGTATATTCTCCAGAGAAAATGTAAACGCCGTTGACGTGCTACCGGAGCCGCCGCCCCGCATGACAATATCGGCACTGGCAATGCCGAGAAGGGATATTTCCGTATCAAAAGAACTTTGCACCGACGAATCGATTGAGTCCCCTTCCTCCATCTGGGAAACCACGCCTATGAATATTGAGGGCTTAAAATTGAATAAGGCTTTCTGATCCGGGGACAAATTATCTTTCTTAGCTAAGATATTGCCTGATTTATAAACAATTGCGTCAATTGAGCCTTGTGAAAGCTCATTTCTTATTTCAATTTCATGGGGGTCCGCTGCCGGAATTCCAGACTTAGCCAGAACATCGCCTGAGGCGTCTTTGATCATTGCGAATACTTCTCCTGGCTTCGCAGGGATTCGCGGCGTATGATTTCCCCAGGAATCCGCTGCGGCCACACTGAAACCCTGGGAATATGAAAACGGATGGTAATCCCCTCTGCCGCAGTTCTTTATAACCTTCCAGGCCAGCGCATTATCCTCGAAGCTTGAGGAGGTATTTTTCTGAAAAATAACGACTTCCGAATTATTTGCATCGTTGGAATGGTTTATAAATGTCAATTGTATGTCCATCTGTCTCTCCCTTGTTTAATTTTTTAAAATAGGGGTTCATACCTCAACTATGGAACAGATCATCGATACAGCTATCACCTCCTCCCTGCATCCATTATAATTTTTTTGGGCCCGCGCTTTAAACCGTTGCAGCAACTTAAGACAGGTGCTTTCTGCACCCCCATAGAAATCAAATGAGATCCAACTCAGATAAAGAAACGCTGGATGAGAATCGAAAATCAGCGTTACCGAACATTAGGCTGAATGTGTTCACAATTTCAAGAAGAATATTAACAAAAAGGCCAGGCCTCAGAAAAGTTTGAAACAGCTGGGCGTTCAGGCTGCAAGGATAGAAGAGAGGGGGCAGGTAACAAAAATCCGGGTGCGCCGGTGGAGGATCCACCGGCGCACCCGGATATCATTTTGCGGATCTATGTTTCTTACGTGTTCACGATCTTTTCATAGGGCCAGCAGACCACGCCGCCGTCCATGAACTTCACCTTTTCAAAACCTTCTCCGGCCAGAATCCGCTCGGCCTCATAGCCGCGCAGGGAAATCTTGCAAAAGGGAATGATCTCCTTGTCCCGCGGCAGCTCTTTAAGATGCTCCCGCAATTTGCCTAATGGGATCAGTTTGACCCGTTCATCCTCAATACGCATCTGTTCGAACTCCTGGGGGGATCTGACGTCCAGGAAGATAAACTGGTCGCCCCGGTCCATCTTGGCCTTGATTTCCACAGGGGTCAGGGAGTTGCCCCGGTTGTTCAGCTTGTTCTCTGCAATATGGGCTGCGGTAATGATATTGTCCATGGCCGGGGAAAAGGGCGGGGCGTAGGCCAGGTCATACTGGGCGATATCCGTGACTTTGCCGCCCGATGCGATATTGGCCGAAACGATTTCCATGCGCTTTGCCACCTCGCCGGGCCCGATGATCTGGGCCCCCAGAATCCGGGCGGTGCTGCGGTCCACCACAAGCTTGATGATGATCAGTTTGGCCTCATCAAGGAAATGGGCTTTGTCCGGGGCCGGGCTGAGGACTGTGATGCAGTCATACCCCAATTCCCTTGCCACGGTTTCCGTCAATCCCGTCCTGGCCACGGAGATGTTGAACACTTTGCAGATGGCGGTGCCGGCCACCCCTTTAAATTCGGATGCAATGCCGCAGATATTATCGGCGATGATCCGGCCGTGCTTGTTGGCCGTGGATCCCATGGGGGCATAAAGCGGCTTGCCGGTAATCATATTGACATTTTCAACACAGTCGCCGCCGGCGAAAATATCAGGATCCGAAGTCCTCATGGCCGCGTCGGTCCGGATAGCCCCGGTCTGCCCCAGTTCAAGCCCGGCATCCTCAGCCAGACGGACGTTGGGACGGACGCCCACCGCAACCAGAACCAGGTCGGCCGGATATTCCCCTTGATCCGTCACTACGCTGCGGGCGGCCCATTGATCATCCCCCTGAATGCTTTGGACGGTCTCGCAGGTTTTCAGGACCACGCCGTTGGCCTTTAATTCGTTGTGCAGATGAAAGGCGATTTCAGGATCAAGCAGGCCTCCCATGGCCCGGTCCGCCATTTCGATCATGGTAATCTCCATGCCCTGCTTTTTAAAGGACTCGGTCACCTCAAGGCCGATGAGGCCGGCCCCGATGATCACGGCCTTTTTTCCCGCAAGGCTCCCGCTTTCATTCCGGATCTTTCTGGCATCCTCAACGGTCTGAAGAAAATGCACCCCCTTAAGGTCGATGCCAGGGATGGGGGGCTTGTTGAACTTGCTGCCCACGGCCAAGACCAGCTTGTCGTAAGGATAAACATTCTGCTCGCCGGACAAAAGGTTGCGGGCCTTGACCACCTTGTTCTCCCGGTCAATGGACTCTGCCAGGGTGTGGTTTTTCACCTGGATATCCTTGACCATTTTAAAAAAATTGGTGTCCCTGACCACGCCTGTGGGCGTGGCCATAAGCTCATTATGGCTTTCCACCTGCCCTGAGATATAAAAGGGCAGGCCACAGCCGGCATAGGAGAGCAGCTCTCCTTTTTCAAGAATCGTAACGTCGTAAGAGGGTTCAAGCCGTTTGATCCGTGCCGCAGCTTTGGGCCCGCAGGCAACGCCGCCGATCACCAGAATTTTCTTTTTTTCCATGTCAGCTCCTTTAAGGTAACGCAGTATTAACAGGTTCCGTTCACATTAAACAAATG
Organism: uncultured Desulfobacter sp.; assembly: GCA_963677255.2. Classification (GTDB taxonomy): domain Bacteria; phylum Desulfobacterota; class Desulfobacteria; order Desulfobacterales; family Desulfobacteraceae; genus Desulfobacter. The sequence continues at coordinate 1,161,341 of CAXXER010000001.1, forward strand.
TGCCTGTCAGTAACAATATCCGTACCTGAGCGTTTAGGGACACGCCTATTTTTTGATATCTATTTTAAATAACGGATTATTTTTAATAGACGATAGCGAATAACAGGGAGAAAAGCCTTGAAACATTACCGTTACCGCAACCCACAAATGTAACGGTAGCGCCACCATAGGGTGTCGATAAAACGACCCAGGATGAGATCAACATAAACTCAAGATGGCATGGGATAATGTTTGCTTCGATATCTTTTGGTTAACTTGAAAAAAATAATAGCACTGCTTGTTGCCATTTGAAACGCACCATACAGCAAAAGAAAATTATCGTCTTGTATGAGGGAATAGCCACTCCATACCAGCCCATCGGAAAAATTTAAGGCCCAGGTGCTTAACGACAGATCCGATAGATTGGATTCACGATAAGCAACCATCACCTGAGGGGTATTTGAAGCTAAAACGCTCACGGGAATCATCATACCCAGACCCGTCACCCCGAAAGCGAACCAGCAAACGATCATGACAATCAACCAAACAGGGGCGACCCGCAATTCGGCAACGCTTCTTCCAAAGCGGATCGATAAAATGGTGATCAAGACAAATATGAGTGCAGAGGTCGAGGCCGACAGGCCAAGGAACATTTGGTGTGTCATTATGCCATAGACGGCTCCGCCGACGCTGACAAGTGAACTTGTTGCGGCTGAATCCGGAGAAACTCCGTTTGCCTTTCCGGAACGAAAAAAGCCCAAAAGCTGGGGCAGGGCCCGGGTCATTCCAACGATTGTCCCAACCAATCCCAATATGGCAGCGCCGTTCATCTTTATCTCTATTAATAAAAAATTATCAGCGATTCCGTTCAAAAAATACCTGCTTGACAGGATGACAGAAAAGGATGATTAATCAAAACGATATTTTCTAACCAGATTGTTTAGAATTGCTTAACAATGAACTTGAACAAATTAACCATATTTAAAACGTTATATGAATGCGGGAATACATCGAGAGCATCCGAAACGCTGAATGTAACCCGTTCCGCAATTAGCCAGAATCTGTCACAACTTGAAAGGCAATTAGGCGTCACTCTGTTCATACGATCGCCCAAAGGCCTTATTCCAACTTCAACGGCACATGAATTGGCAGTAAATATTTCCACCCACCTTGACGAAATTTCACATCATGTAAACGCCCTGGCTACAAGTTCCTCCGGCCACGCCGGAATTCTTAACATTGGGGCCCCTCCAGCCATCGGTACAATTCATATGCCGGAGATAATAGAAGCGTTTAGCCAAAAACATCCCAATGTTGAGATTCGATTAACCCTGGCATACTCAAATGAATTGAGCCAAAAAGTTCTTTCCGGGCATCTTGACATTTCATTGATTGATGTATTCGGCGGAGTAAATTTAAAAAACGACTTTTTCTCCATCTGCAACTGCGAGCCTCTTGCGGATGAAAAGATTGTTATGGTCTGTTCCCCTGAATACTTAAAAAGCCATTTAACAAAGGGATTATCATATATCGAGCTTTGCAAGCAGGATTTTTTGTCCATACGGCAGGATACGTTAGAAATAAAAAGTTGGTTCCATCATCAGTTTGGAGAAACACCCCCCTATATTAGAAAAAAAATGATCTCTGAAAATGGCCTCGGTGTTTTGGATTGTGCTTGTCGTGGTTTAGGTCTTTGTGTTTTTGGAAGCAAGGTGACACAAGCGTATGTAAAAAAGGGCCAGCTAACTGAAATTCGAATAAAAGACAGAGGGGAAAAAAACCAAATCAGCTTAATACAATTATTGGATAGAAAGCCCAGAAAGATTGAAAAAGATTTTGTAACGTTGGTAAAGCAGTACGCTAAAAAACAATGGAAAAGCGGTATGTAATCTGCCGGGCAAATTGGTTCACAGGCAGGGCTGCCCCTCAACGACCGTCTTTCAAACCGCACTGATTTTCATATCATAAAACCATATTACATCAGCCCCGGAAAGCTGCCGCCGTCAATTAAGAAGGCCTGCCCTGTGATGTACTTTGCCTGCTCACTGGCAAGAAAGGCTGCCATGGCCCCGAAATCCATAGGGTCGCCAAGGGTTTTTGTGGGATTTTGTGCCATCATTTCGCCGATGATGTCTTCTGCCGGCCGGTTCTCTTCTTTTGCCCGGTGCTCGGCCAGTTGAACAATTCGATCTGTTTTATGGAGCCCGGGCAGAATGGAGTTCACTGTAATGCCGTCCGGGGCGAGCTCCGTTGATACGGTTTTCAAAAAGCCCGTGAGTCCTGCCCTGGCCGTGTTGGACAACAGCAGGTTGCCGATGGGCTGCTTGACGGATGTGGAGGTAATGGCGATGATCCGGCCCCATCCTTTTTTCTGCATGGCAGGCACAACAGAATGGACCAGGCGGACCGCGCTCAAAAGGTTCAGGTTAAGGCCTTTTTCATACTGGTCCAAAGGGGTGGAGGCAAAGGTACCTGGGGCAGGCCCGCCCGCATTGGTAACAAGAATATCCGGATCACCCAAGTCCGACCGTACCGATTCCAAAAGGGCCGTTATATCCTCGGAGCGGCTCATGTCCGCTGCAAATCCGATGACCCCAGCCCCGGTCTGTTCGGAGATCTCTTTGGCAGCCGAAACTGCTTCGTCCCTGTTCCTGGAGCATATGGCCACCCGGCAGCCTTCTGCGGCAAGCTGCTGTGCACATCCTCTGCCAAGTCCCCTGGTGGATGCGGTGACCAGTGCGATCCTGTTTTTTATTTTAAAATCCATGGAATCCCTCTCTTTTAAATAAATTGATGCCAGGTAACGATCCGGGGAAAGCATACAAAAAAAAGATCATTTGAAGCCGGCTTTCACCTGATCATACATAAACCCCATAAAGGCTTTGATCCGCTGGGTGTTTTTCAGGTCCGGATGGGTGAGCATCCATATCTTGTGATGAAACTTTTTGGGAACCGCCATCACACGGACCAGGGAGGGATCCTGATCTCCCACATAGACGGGAAGCGGAGCAATCCCAAGGCCCTGTCGGGCGTAGCTGAAAAGGCTGGTCAGCATGTTGCAGCTCATGGTGATGGAAGCGGCCGGCACATGGCTTTTAACCCATTCGTTGAACGCCACCCCGGTAAGCTCCTCATTTAAAACAAGGATATCGTGTGAGGCCAGATCCTTTGGGGATTCAGGGCGTCCGTGAGTTTTAATGTAATCTTTGGCGGCGTAAAGCACAACCTCGATGGGGGCCAGGATTTTTCCGATCATGTAATCAGGGTGATCGTTATAGGCGCAGATGAGGATATCAGCCTGCCTCCGGGTCAAATCGGTAAAGCCGTTTCTGATGTCCATATCAAGAACGATGCCGGGATACAGGGCCTTGAATTTTTTGACAAAGGGCGGCAGCCAGAACTGCCCCAGGGTATCTGTGGTGGAAATCTTTATCTTGCCCTCATAGCGGACATCCTTGCCCTTGACCTTTCGTTCAATGGCAAAAAACTGCTCTTCAACATGCCGGATGTGTTCGAACATGTCCCGGCCGTTTTCCGTGAGCACATAGCCGGTCTTAAAACGATCAAAAAGCCGTGCCTCCAACTTTTTTTCAAGGGCGTTGATCCGCCGCAGTACTGTTGAATGATTGACTTTCAAGGCCTCGCCCGCGGCTTTGAGCGTCCCTAAGCGCGCAACCTTTAAAAAATAATGATAATCATCCCAGCTCATCTTGTTGTGCATTTTTGCATTCCTCTTTGGCAAAAAGCCGGTGTTGATATGCACAATAGCAGGCCCTATATTAGTGTTCAAGGCGAAACAAATAAAAACACCACAAACACTTTTCGTCTCAACTAATAGGAGAGAACCCCCATGAAACACATCATTGCATATATCATTTTAGCATTTACCGCACTGACAGCCACAGCCTTTGCACAGACCTGGACCGTGGACCCGAATCACACCTCAGCTGATTTTTCCATTCAGCATATGGCCATCAGCCGGGTGACCGGCAGTTTCAATAAGGTGACAGGCCACATCATCTTTGACAAGGACGGCCGTCACCCCAAATCCGTTGACATCACCATTGATGTCAACTCCATCGACACCGGGGTGGACAAGCGCGATGCGCATTTAAAAAGCCCTGATTTTTTTGATGTAAAAAAATATCCCACCATGACCTATACCTCCGAAACGATCATCCCCCAGGGGGAGGGGCGGTACAAAGTGATCGGCACCCTGACCCTGCACGGCGTCAGCAAAACCGTTGAACTTGCCGTTGAGGGCCTGGCCGCCAATGAAAAAGATCCCTGGGGCAATACCCGCAAAGGGGCCCATGTCACAGCTCAGCTCAATCGGAAGGATTTCGGCATCGTATTTAATGTGGTGCTGGAAAGCGGAAATCTGATGGTGGGAAACACCGTGGATATTGTGATTAACCTGGAGTTCCTTAAAAAAGAATAAAGCTTGTAAAGCGGGGGGAGGCCCCTTTTGCCACGTTTCCCGGCCGGCTGAAGTCGTCCAACTTTAAAACCCGGAACAGGCACCTGGCCTGATCCGGGTTTTACCGGTCCATGATATTCCACAAGCCCCACCCCATGTCCGCGCCAGGGAAGGCGATTGGGAGGCCTTCCGGATCAGTGGCATTTTCTTCAAACCGATGCTGATCGATGGCATCTCTTTTTACCAGAGATTCACAAAGCCGCCGCTTGACCCTGCTTCTGCCTTCGGCTTGAACTATTAAGAAATCCTTAGTAGTTGAATTTTGATCCAGCTCTCCGGTGCCATAGATCTTTGTCGGATGTATCTGCACGTGGGCAATAGCGGAGTTTTATCAGGCCCGGAGCAGGACAAAAATCCTGATCCGGGCCTTTTCAGCTTGGTTCAGCCCTTATTTCCGGGCAGGGGTACTACTTTTTCAGGCCGGTCCCGCCATACCCCATGGGCAGTTTTTTGAACCGGCCGCCGTGGATAATGGGATCCCCCTTGTATCCAAGGGCCTTGAAGTTGATGTAGTCGGTCTTGTCAATCAGGTGCTCAACATCACGGCCGCGGGACTTCATATAGGAAAAATCCGTGCCCTTGTGGGCGATTTTTTTGAAATCCACGTTCCGGTTGTCCTGGTGGCAGCGGTTGCAGGTCTGATCGCCCGCAAGGCTCTCATGGCACTGGACGCAGGACAGCGCCATATCGGCAGGCATGACCTCATGGTCGAGGCGCCAGTACATCCAGGTCTCCTTCCACTTGTAGGAGCCGCTGTATGTGAGGCCGGTAGCCTTCATTCCTTCGTCAAAGGCCTTGTCCCAGTCCAGATTTTTCCAATAGGCGGTCTTGTCCTCCTTGTTCTTGGGGAAGAGATGGGGAACAAGGACCGTATCATGGTCCGCATCCACGGCCTGGATCCCTTTCATGATTTTGAAGGGGGTGATTTTGGACCGGGAATCCTTGATACTGCCCACAGGGGTTGTCAGGTTGATGACATCGGCGTTGATATCGACACGATCGCCGATAAGCACCCGGTCCATATAGCCTGAGAACCAGGCATAGTCAGGCACAGCACTTTCCTCCCACTTGAACTCCCCCTTTTTCCAGAAGTAATCGGGCTTGCCGTACTTGTCCTTTTTCACCTCGCGCTTTTTATCGCCGGCTTTGGACCAGTCCCACCAGGTTTTGGTGGGCTTGCACTTGGCAAAAACAGGGGCATGGCAGACGTTGCAGTCCAGAGCCTTGACGTGATCGTTCAGGTGATGGTCCAGAAGCCCGCCGCTGTAGTGGGGGGACTGCCCGTGGCACTGGGTGCAGGCCACCTTGCCCTCAGCCGCAGCCACGGAGGAGCTTCGCCCGGCAATCTTGTGGTTCCGGGTCTTGTGGCATTCGGCGCAGGTAAAGTCATACCCGCCCATGTGAACGTCGCAGTTGCGGTCCGGCTGGAGCAGCTGCCGGGACATGTCCGCATGCTTGATGGCGTCCCCGCCCCCGCCGTTGAAGTGGCAGGAGCCGCAGGAGGCACGCCCCGTATGGCCCACATTTTCAGCCACATGCTTTAAATCCACCTCTTTTTTGGGCATGCCCGCACCGGGAGGATCTTTCTTGTACGTGCCCGTGGTGTCGTGGCAGACCAGGCAGTCTATTTTTGTTTTATCGGTAAAGTCAAAAGAACCGTCCTTCCAGCCGTAACCGGCATGGCAGCTGGTGCACCGGGGCTCGTTGCTGGGTACGGCAATGCAGTAGTTGTTCACCGCCGTCATCTTGCCGTGGAGGATGTCCTTTCGGTGCCCCGTGGTGTAGGGGGAGGGGCCCCGCCACAACCAGTGGGCGGTTTTGAGCATATCCTCGCCCTGGGCATCGTGGCAGCGAAGGCACTCAGCCGTAACCTCGGAGGGCTCAGGATTGTCGGAAAGCGTTACAAGCTGTTTGTGATCCGGCACCTGCTCCAGGTGGCAGCCCTTGCAGTCCACAGGGCCCTTGGCCTCTTCCCTGTGGCATTCGATGCATTGCTGATGATAGGCGGCCTTAAGTCCGATGCGCTCGGGATGATCCGCATTGAAGCTGTCCTGGTGGCAGGCTGAACACCTTGTGGTTTCCAGGGCATTTTTATCTTTCGGCCGGAAATGGTGGCATTTGCTGCAGTCGTCGATTAAGGCCGCATGGCGCTTATGGGCAAAGCGTACCGGCGTGTAATGATCCTCCCGGGCTTTGATGATGGGGCTGTCTAAAAGAAAATAGACATCCTGGACATCGTCCAGGGAGATGCCCTCATCGATCAGGCAAAGCCGCCGTGTGATCTCGCAGTCGTCCACATAGTCCTTTATAAAGGGCACGGTTTGCCTTGCCCGCTCTTTTGCCCGTTCCTGATCCGGGGCCTCCCAGGCATCGGCGGCCGCCCATGCACCCGTACCGGCAAAGGCTGTGAGCGTAAAGAAAAGGGCCGCGATATAGACTCGTTTTGCCATCATGACTGGACCTCCTTTGCGCAGGGCAACACTGGCAGAAAGGTCACTGCCAGCCTGTAGATAAACATCAATGTCGCCACAAGGCCGAAGGTGACCAGTAATTCACCCACGGCCGGGAAATAAGACCCGTCGCTGACCGGGGATGAAAACCCTGTAATAAAGACATTGATGCGGTTGAGCACCACCCCGCCCACAATGAGGGCGGCGGCAAAAAAGATCCCGGCCCGGGACTGCCGGACCTTTGGCGACAACAGCAACGCCCAGGGCAGGATCACCCCGCAGACAAGCTCTACCAAAAAGGCGTTGGTCTGATAGGTGCCGTCCAGAAGATAGGTCCAGGTGCCGCGATACAGCATATCCCCCACCTTGAGAACCATGTAAAGGCCTAAAAGGAATACCGTGTTCCGTATCAGGGGCGTCAGCACCTTCATCTCCCCGTCCAGCTTAAAGGACGAAGTGGCAATGGTGGTTTCAAAGACGACCATGGGATAGCCCACGGCAATGGCAGACAATAAAAACATCAACGGCAGCATGGGGGTGTACCATAAGGGGTGCAGTTTGGTGGGGGCCACCAGCATAAGCGATCCCAGGCTGGACTGGTGCATGCAGGAGAGCACCACCCCCAGGATGATAAAAATCCACATAATCTTTGAAAGGATGGCGTCCCCCACAGACAGAATCATCTCCACAGGGGCATTAAGGCCGGAAAGGGCTCCGGGAAGGTTGACCCGGCCTTTGAACTGCTCGGCCACAATGGGAAAAAATTCGAGATAGAGCACATTGAGGTAGCACATCACGCACATGGCCACCTCAAAGAGTACCGAGTTGGTATTCCAGTTGAACATGGGCTTCCAGATGGCCCAGGACCGGCCGATATCCACCAGCAGCCCCAGCACCACAAAGGTGTAACCCAGAACCGCAGTGAGCAGGGCCGGCCGGGTGACAGGTTCATAGGCATGCCGCCCCAGAATATGAGCCAGGGCCGCCGTGGTGAAGCCGCCGGCGGCCAAAGCAACCCCCGTGGCCACATCCACCCCGACCCAGAGCCCCCAGGGCCGGGCGTTGGACAGATTACTCACATAGCCGATGCCCCCGGTAAACCTGGCGACAATGGCAATGAAGCCCGCAACCATGAAACAGAGCAGAACCCAGACCCCAGGGGTCCAGAACTTTTTATTAGATTGATTCAAAGGGGCCGGTGTCATGCGTCACCTCCTTTTCCGTCAGCCTCATCCTTGTCTCCCCGGTTCTTAAACATGATCGCGCCCAGAATTCCGAACAGGGCGATGGGGGACCAAAGATAGCTGAAAAGTGAATGCTGGATGGTCTCGGACAGCTTGGGGGACGGGGTTTCCGGGAGAGCTGGCAGGTTGACCTGTTCAAAGGGCACGCCTGAAATATACATCCATGAGGTGCCGCCCACCTCCTTTTCCCCGTAGACATGCTCGATATAATCGGCCGGGTTGTCCTTGATTCTCCTTTTAGCCTCGGCCAGCAGGGTATCCCGTTTGCCAAAGGTAATGGCCTCGGTGGGGCAGATGGTGGCACAGCCGGGCATTCCTCCGTCCTTGGAGATCCGGTCATAGCAGAAGGTACATTTTCTCACCTTCGGGGTAACCGGGTTATGGTACTCATAGGCCGGAATCTCAAAGGGGCAGGCCACCATGCAGTAGCGGCACCCGATACATTTGGATGCATCGTAGCGCACCGCCCCGGTTTCGTCCTTGGTCAGGGCCCCCACAATGCAGGCCGAGACACAGGCAGGATCCTGGCAGTGCATGCACTGGACCTTGGCAAAGGTGGGCACAGGCTTGTCAAAGCTGTCCTGTTTCCCGGTAAAATACCGGTTCACCACCGTATAGGCATCATGGTCCGGTCGTCGGTTTTGCTCAAATACCGTGCACTGGCAGTCCGGTCGCTCAGGGGCGGGAAGATCATTGACCGTGGCACAGGCCTCCTCGCATTTACGGCATCCGATACACCGGGTTAAGTCCACAAGGCACCCGAATGCATCCGGTGGCGCCTTGGATTCCCAGGCCGCAGTCCGGCCGGGAGCCGGCAGCAGGGCTGAGGAGGCACCCGCCGCACCAATCACTTTGAAAAATTGTCGTCTGTCCAACTCCATTATCCCTCCTTGCGTGGTTTAAGATTTTGCTCCCGTTCCTTTTCTGATGCACAGACAGATTTCGTCCTGCCCTTGTGTCACATTGCACAGTTCGTCCCCGGAGCGCCGGATGAGGGTGGCCAGACGATCTGCCGCCTCCCGGTCCCTTAAAAGAACTTCAAGCAGATCTCCCTTTTCCATCGCGGTAAGCCGTGCCTTGCACTTGAGCAGATCCAGAGGAGAGATGATCCCCTTTAAGTTTAGTCTTATTTTTTTTGCCATACCCCTCCTCCAATCCTGTTCTGCCGGGTCTGTGGATAAAATTTTGCAACGCCTGTGCCGGAATGAGGAGAAATCGAAGGCACCGTCATAACCATTTGGATTCAATGAAATACTTCCCGTTTGTTTTTATTATTGACGAAGACAGAGGATCGGGGATATTGAAAATATAGTTAAAATTTTAAACACTATTTAAACAGTGCTTAAACACCCTTTACACCATGACGACACCTCGGGAGGGTTCTATGGACGAGCATGAAGTCAACATATTCTGGAAGAAAATCGTGGATACCATTAACGACGGCCTCATGTTTATCGGACCGGAAGGCTCCATCCTCATGGTGAACAACGCCTTTGAGGCCCTGACCGGCTATACGGCGGAGGAAGCCATCGGCATGTCCTGCGAAACCTTAGGGTGTGATGCCTGTGAACAGATCATGGGGGCGGACAGAGGATCGGCCTGGTGCGCCCTGTTCGATGAGGGACATCAGGATATGAAAAAATGCCGGTGTCTGGTTCAGAGAAAAGATGGAAGCTACCTTCCCGTGCTTAAAAATGCCTCGGTGCTCCGGGACGAGGCGGGGCTGACCGTTGGGGTCGTGGAAACCCTGACCGATATCTCGGAGCTGGACCGGCTGGACCAAAAGGTTCAGATCCTGTCCCGCTACTGCGACCGGGACGGTGATTTTTTCGGCATGGTGGGAAAATCCCGGCCCATGCAGCAGGTGTTTGACATGGTAAGAAAGGCCTCCCAGAGCCAGGCCCCTGTGATCATTACAGGGGAAAGCGGTACCGGCAAGGATCTTGTGGCCAATGCCATCCACCTGTGCGGGGCCAGAAAGGATGCGCCCTTTATCCAGCTCAACTGCGCCGCCCTGAACGAGGCCATGCTGGAAAGTGAACTCTTCGGACATGCCAAAGGCTCCTTTACCGGGGCTTACGCCCACAGGGTGGGCCGGTTCGAGGCGGCCAATCACGGCGACTTTTTCCTGGACGAAATCGGAGATATGCCCATATCGCTTCAGACCAAACTTTTAAGAGTCCTGGAGTCCGGCAGTTTTGAACGGGTGGGGGATATCTCTCCCATCCATGTAAACGTCCGGATCATCACCGCCACCAACAAAGACCTTGAGGAACTCATCGCCCACAAGGCCTTTCGGGAGGATCTTTACTTCAGGATCAATGTCATACCCATTGTCATGCCCCCCTTAAGAGAGCGTATCGAAGACATCCCGCAGCTCATCAACACCTATATCACCCGGCTCAATGAACGCTCCGGCAAGGCGGTTGCCGGGGTGAGCAACGAGGCCATGGACCGGATGATCTCCTACACCTGGCCGGGCAATGTAAGGGAGCTGAAAAACACAATGGAGTATGCCTTTGTCACCTGCGAGGGGGAAACCATCCGGACCGCCCACCTGCCCCGGCGGCTGGTCCGGCCGAAACCGGCCGCCCTGACGCAGACATCCCCTTCCCCCGCCCACCCTTCCCAGGGTGCTTCGGGTCCGGTTCTGGATGAAAAAGCCCAGCTTATCGCAGCCCTTAAGGCCGCGGGCGGCAACCAGACCCAGGCGGCCCGGCTGCTCAAAATTAACCGGGTAACGGTGTGGAACCGTATCAAAAAATACCATATTGATTTAAAGCAAATTATCACCGAGCCCTGATCCACTGGGGCCGACGCCCGCCTGTTTCTATTAAGAAGCGCGGCTCAAAACGAAACCCGGGACAGTAACTGGCGGTAAACTGTCCCGGGTTCGCTGTGAGGCGGTTATCTAAAAATTTATGGAGGTAAGTAAACGGCAAATTTACTTTTTTCAGATAACGCTTTCTCATTATTGCAGGTATGATGCCAGCCTGATTTATTCCCATTTTTTTATCCCATCCCGACCACAGGGCCTGCCTGCACCTCCCGCGTCCGCAAAAGGTTCCCGGCGTTAAGGTAACGGGACTGGGTGTCTTTTCGCCGGTATAAGGCTGCCAAAGGCCCCCGAAAGCTCCAAGGCAAAACCGTGTCATAATAACCTGAAAACACATTCTTTTTCTGGTTATTATGACAGTTTCATATCACCATAAAAGGCCCCTGCCGCAGGCCGTACCGGCCCGTTATTGAGGTTTCGTTACCCGCAACCTAAGGTGACGTTATGGGTAACGTATTTATCCCCTCTTCCCGCAGCGTCCCCAACTGTGCAAAATTCTAAAAGCCCAAGGCCCTAAGGACTTTTCACGTCTGCTTTCTTTTATCCATTCTTGTGGCATATACCTTGCGATTCCCCCTTGCCAGACCCAGGACCACATCAGCAACAAGGAGGCCATCCATCATGCATGCAACCATCCAGAAACCAATCGGCGAAATTGCAGGACACATCCGGACCCATGAAAAAATTTTTGTGGTGGGGTGTAACAACTGCGCCTGGAAATGCCACTCCGGCGGGGAGGATGAAACCGCAAAAATGGCTGAACGCCTGGAACGGAGGGGGATCAAAGTGGTGGGGTATACCGTTCCCGGCCCCCAGGGCATGTCCCTTTGCAAGTTGTCCCATACCCGGAAGGTGCTCAACGAAGACTATGGGGACCAGGTGCGCCAGGCAGACGCCTTCCTGGTCCTGGGCTGCGGTCAGGGCGTGCACACGGTGATCGACGCCACAAACGGCGGCATGGTCCATCCGGGCTGTGACACGATTTTCGGCGGAGAGACCGTCTCCGACACCGACATTGAAGAGTATTGCGCCCTGTGCGGCGAATGCGTCATCGAATTTACAGGGGGGCTTTGCCCCATGACGCTGTGCTCCAAGCAGCTGCTCAACGGCCCCTGCGGCGGGGCGGAAAACGGTGCCTGCGAAGTAGACCCGGAACGGCCCTGCGGCTGGATCATGATATACGAACGCCTTAAAAAAATGGACCGCCTGGACCTTTTGGCCCCTTTTCAGCCCCCTAAAAACAACGCCCGGCGCAGCCGCCCCAGAACCCTGAAGGTCAGTGCAACCGAGGCCACCTTCACCTCTGCCGCAGGAGCCGTTACCATCAGCAACCAGGACTAAAGGGGAAACATATGAAACTGACCGAATTGTTTGACAAGAATACCTTTGTCGTCACCGGAGAAATCGGCCCCATCAAGGGGGCGCTTTCCCGGGATAAATCCTTTGAACCGGCCTGTGCCACAGAAGCCCGGGCCATGGACAGCCACGTCCACGCCGTCAATGTCACGGACAATCAGTCTGCGGTGATGCGATTGGGGTCTCTTGCGGCCAGTGTCCAGCTCAAACGAAACGGGATTGAGCCCGTGTTCCAGCTCACCTGCCGGGACCGTAACCGCCTGGCCCTGCAGTCCGATCTTCTGACTGCCTATTCCCTGGGGATCGACAATGTCCTGCTCCTTACCGGCGACCATATCCAGCTTGGGGACCACAAGGAGGCCAAGCCGGTATTTGACCTTGATTCAGTTCAGCTCACCCATCTTGCATCGGAACTCAACGCCGGCCGGGACCTTGCAGGCGCCGCTCTGGAACATCCTACAGACCTTGCGCTGGGCGCCGTGGTCAATCCCAACTTCGAGCCCCTGGATCTGCAGCTTTTAAAGATGAAAAAAAAGGTGGATGCCGGGGCCCAGTTTTTCCAGACCCAGGCCGTATACGATGTGGGGCTGTTTCAATCTTTTATGGAAAAAGCCCATCAATATGATATACCGGTCCAGGTGGGGGTGGTCATCCTCAAATCCCCGCAAATGAGCCAGTTCATGAATAAAAACGTTTCCGGCATCACCGTGCCTCAAAGCTGGATCGAAGCCATTGGCTCCGTCGCCAAGGAGGACCGCAGGAAAAAGGCGGCCGAAATGACGGGCAATTTCTTGAGCGAGGTGAAAGCCATGTGCCAGGGGGTTCATCTCATGCCCCTGGGCTGGACCGATATTGTGCCCGACATCCTTGAGATAGCCGGGATTTGACAAATAGGGAGACTTTCCATGAATATCCGCAGAATTACATCACTGACCGCGCTGATCTCGTTTGTGTTTCTTATTCTAACCAGCGTCATCCTGTACATCGTGCCCGCAGGACGGGTGGCCTATTGGTCGGACTGGCGGCTTTGGAGCCTGTCCAAGACCCAGTGGACCGACCTGCACATCAACCTGGGCGTCCTCTTTCTTGCCGCCATCTTTCTGCACATTTTTTACAATTGGAAGCCCATTATCACCTACCTTAAAAACCGGGCTAAAAAAGTCGTGGTGGTCACAGGAGAGTTCAACATGGCCCTGGGGATAACCATCTTGATCCTGGTCGGCACCTATTTCATGGTGCCGCCCTTTTCCAGTATCCTTGATTTCAGCGAGTCCTTCAAGGATGCGGCCAGCGTCAAATACGGGGAGCCCCCCTTCGGCCATGCAGAGCTGGCCCCTCTGGTCTCCCTGGCCAAAAAGACAGGGCTGGACCCCCAAAAAAGCCTTGCCGCCCTGACAGCCGCCGGAATAAAATTTAACACCCCCCAGGCCATCACCCTGGATGTGGCCAAGGCCAACGGCATGACCCCTAAGGCCCTTTACGCCATCATGGCTGCTGCGGGACAACCTCACGCCCAATCCGGGGGCATGCCCGAGGTGCCGCCGCCGGGATCCGGCAACAAAACCCTGGTCCAGCTCTGTGACGAATACCACCTGGACCTTGCCGCCCTGCTCACCACCCTGAGGCAAAAAGGCCTGCGTATCGACCGGGACCGAAAACTCAAGGAACTGGCTGCGGAGAACAATATCTCGCCGGTTGAATTCTACGATATGATGCGGGCCGGGGCCGCTCCCGGAGAAAGGTCATAGGCAAATGCCCCTTATCTAAGGCACCGGTCGGCCCGAAGCTGCGGATCTTTCCTGAGCATCTTCGCCATCTGGTCCGCCGGAACAGGCCGTGAATAGTAATAGCCCTGGATAAAGCTACAGTTCAGGCCGCGCAGGGTTTCCAGCTGATCGTCGCGCTCAATGCCCTCTGCCACCACCGAAAGGTCGAGGTTCCGGGCCAGGGTGATGATGGCCCGGGCGATTTCAAGATTTTCATGATCGGCATTAATGCCGTCCACAAAAGACTTGTCCATCTTCAAAAAATCCAGGGGAAAATGCTTGAGATAGGCCAGGGAAAAATACCCCGTGCCAAAGTCATCAATGGCAATGCGGATCCCCAGCTGGCGCAGCCGGTTGAGATGGCCGATAACGGATTCGGGCTTTTCAATGACCGCGCTTTCCGTCAGTTCCACCACAAGATCCCGCGCGGACAGCCCGGCATCCTTAAGTGCGGTATCAATGATTTTTTCCAGGTTATTGTGGCTGAACTGCTGGATGGAGATATTCACCGAAACCCCCAGATCTTGAGCCCCTTTGATCTCTTTTTGCCAGGTTCTAAGCTGCCGGCAGGCGGTTTCGATCACCCATCGGCCAATGTCGAAGATCAGCCCGGTATCCTCGGCAACGGGGATGAACTCCGACGGCCCAATCAGACCCCGTTCAGGATGCTCCCACCGGACCAGGGCTTCAAAGCCTTTAATCCTTTCTGTTTTCGCACAGACGATGGGCTGGTAATAAAGGGTGAACTCGTCCCGGTCCAGGGCGAATTTCAGATCGTTTTCCAGCTTCTGGGCATCATGGGTCATCCGGAACAATTTGCTGCTGAACACCTTGAATCTGGACTTGCCTGTGGTCTTTGCCCGGTACATGGCAATATCCGCATCCCTGAGCACCTCATCGGACTTTCTGTACCCGGCTGTGTCTGGAATAATCCCGATGCTGGCACTGATCAATACATCCGTGTCCTCCACGATAAACGCCCGGGCGGACTCGTCCCGTATGCGCCGGGCCACATGAATAATCTCCCGGGTATCGGTGATATCCTCAAGCAGCACGGCAAACTCGTCTCCCCCTAAACGGGCCACGGTGTCCACAGATCGAACACAGCCTAAAAACCGCCGGGCCACTTCCTCCAAAAGCGCATCCCCGGCCTGGTGCCCCAGGTTGTCATTGACCCATTTAAACCGGTCAAGATCAATGAGGAACACGGCAAAATGAAGGGCCTCCTTGCGCCTCTGCCGGGCCAGGGCCTGCTTGAGCCGGTCCATGAACAACACCCGGTTGGGCAGCCCGGTCATACTGTCGTAAAATGCTTTGCGGTAAAGCTGGTCCTCCAGGGCTTTTCGCTCTGTAATGTCCTGGTAGACGTAAAAGGCCCCTTCAATCAGGTGATTGATGACCATGGGAAATCCCTGGAATGACACCGGGATGAGCTTGCCGGACTTGTGCACGCGGCAGGTCTCTTTTTCAACGGCCTTGCCGCTGAGTATGGTCTGGCGCAGGGTGGTCATTTCAAGGCGCAAATCTTCTGGCACGATCATATCCAGATTATGGGAGCCTGCCACCCCGGCGGCCGGATACCCGAAAAGGGATTCAAATCCCCTGTTCACCCTTGTCACCGTTCCTTTGGCGTCCGTTGCAATGATAGCCTGGGGAGACCCGTCAAAAAGCTGCTGGAACCGCTCTCCCATATGCTGCAGGGCATCCATCATCTTATTGTAGCGGCCGGCGATCACTCCGGTGTCCGTGAACGGATCGGCCGGAACCCGAAGGGACAGGTCTCCTGTATCTTCCTGGAGCTGCATCACCCTGAAAAAATCGGCGGTTTCGGTTTTGGCCCCATGTTCGGAAATATTAAGCCCGATCTCCTCCTCTTCTGCCGACACCCGCAAAGGCGCCATCCGGTTGAGCTGCCGGATGAGGAAAAGTGGAATGAGGAAGGCCACCACAAAGGCGGCCAGGATGCCCTCGGCCTGGACCACAAGCTGGGCCAGGAAACTCAAACCCGTGCCCAGGCGTTCCGGATCCCCGAACAGGGCCACGGCCAGGGTCCCCCAGATGCCGCAGCACAGGTGGACCGGCACGGCGCTGACCGCATCGTCCACACCGCAGCGCAAAAGGACTTCATCTGCGATAATGCAGACCCCTCCGGCAATAACGCCGATGATCATGGATTCAAAGATGGTGACGCAGTGGCAGCAGGCGGTAATGGCCACAAGGCCGCCAAGGGACCCGTTGATTAAAAAGGATATTTTGGAGATCCGGTAGATCCCGAACCCCAGAAGCAGGGAGAATGCAGAGCCTGCGGCCGCAGCAATGATCGTGTTCACAATGATGCCGGGCACCCGGACATCCAGGGTCAGGGTGCTGCCGCCGTTGAACCCCACCCAGCCGATCCACAAAAGAAGCGTCCCCAGAACCGACAGCGGCACATCGCTGCCGCAAAGGTCAACGGGTTTGCCGTCTTTAGTGAACCGGCCCTTTCGGGGACCGATGACCAGAAGCACGGCCAGGGCCATCCATCCCCCGACACTGTGCACCACGGTGGAGCCTGCAAAATCAACGAAGCCCGCAGCCCCGAGCCAGCCTTTGGCAGGCCCCGCGTCAATGCCGTTCCAGGCCCAGTGGCCAAACAGGGGATAGATGCAGACGGAAAGAAGCACCGCCACCTGCAGGTATGAGGAAAATTTCATCCGCTCGGCCACAGCACCGGAAAAAATGGTGGTTGCCGTGCCGCAGAACATGGTCTGAAACAGGAAAAAGGAGATCAGATGGAAGCTGCCGCCGAATTCGGGCATGAACCAGGTGGTGCCGATAATGCCCGCCCGGGAAAAACCGAACATCAACCCGAACCCCACAAGCCAGAACCCCATGACGGAAAACACAAAGTCCGCCAGGTTTTTAATGGCCACGTTGATACTGTTCTTGGCCCGGGTCAACCCGGACTCAAGGCACATAAAGCCCGGCTGCATCAAAAATACCAATACCGCTGAAACAATCACCCAGAAATTATCCAGGATGGAACTTCCCATAAGCTATTCCCCGGGCCGTCAATACCGTGTTTTGATACGCCCCTTGTCTCCTTCTTTTTTACAAAATTGTGGCTAATTCTACACAATATCAGCCGGATATATAATAGCCGGGCATAAATTTTTGTCAATTAAAGGTTCTTTCAGGACGTCTGTCTCCCCTCTTTGTTAGGACTTTATAAGCCGCTGCAAAACCTGTCTTCCCGCGCCCAGCAGATCATAACCGTTTGGTAACAATTCATTAATATCACCCAAATCCTGGCAGGATAAATCTTTGGCTATTCAAAACCATAACCTTGGAAATCAATGATTGGGATGACAAACAGCCAGAAAAATTTTGAACCGCGCAGGGAATGGATCTCCCTTCTGGGATCTGCAGCCCCTCAATGGCTTGAAGACAGGAAAAAGGACCTTGACCTGGATCTTGCCCCAGCCTTTATGGTGCCACCGGAAACCGGGATGATCATGATGCAGGCCCGCCAGGACGGGGCAGGACCCCGATTCAACCTGGGGGAAGTCACCGTGTCCAGATGCATTTTAAAACTTGCCGATGTCATGGGCTATGCCATGGTCATGGGCTCGGACCTGCGCCATGCGGAACTCGCCGCCCTGTTCGACGCCCTGTTCCAGACAAAAGGTATAGGACCCCACCTGCAAAAGACCCTTGTCCCGGAGCTGCGGCAGATCAAACAGGACCGTCAAAACCGTGAGGCCAAGGCGGTTCAGGCCTCCAAAGTGGAATTTTTCACCATGAAGCGGGGGGAATAAAAATGAAACCCGGCTTTTCCTCCCAGACCTTTGACAGTCAGGCGGTATTCCGCAAGGTTCTTTCCGCCATGGCAGCACCGGGGCAGATTATGGAGCTGTCCTGCGACCTTGCCCCCGAAACCCCGGTCCACCATGCCGCAGGCGCCATTCTTCTCACCCTCATGGACTTTGAAACCCCCTTCTGGACCGACCTTGAAAATCAGAATGCCGCCGTGCAATGGCTCAGGTTCCATACCGGCGCTCCTTATACATATAGCGGCAGCCAGGCGGCCTTTGCCCTGATAACCGATTACGGAAAGTTCGACGCCCCGGATCAGTTCAACCCGGGCACGATTGAATCCCCGGACAGGTCCACCACCCTGATTATCCACACCCGGGGCATGGACGACAGGGGACGGCTCCGGCTCACAGGCCCCGGAATCGCCAAAGAACGCTTTCTCAACCTCAAAGGGATGCGGGAAAACTTTTTTGCCAACAGAACGCAGATGACCCGGGAGTATCCTCTGGGGGTTGACATGATCTTTGTCTGCGACCGGCAGTTCACGGCCATCCCCAGAACCACGGCCATGGAGGTGATCTGATGTATGTGGCGGTAAAAGGCGGGGAAAATGCAGTCAGACAGTCCAGGCGTCTTGTGGCAAAGGCCCGGCGGGGGGATGAATCTCTTGAACGGATCCAGGTGGACCAGATTATGAATCAGATGGCCCTGGCCGTGGACCGGGTCATGGCCGAAGGCGCCCTGTACGATCCCCTGGCGGCGGCCACAGCCATCCGCCAGGCCCAGGGCGATATTGTAGAGGCGGTCTTTCTGGTCCGGGCCTTTCGGACCACCCTGCCCCGGTTCGGGAACTCAAAACCCGTTGCAACGGAGAAGATGCGGCTTTTCAGACGGATCTCAGGGATATTCAAGGATATTCCCGGCGGGCAGATCCTGGGACCGACTTACGATTACACCCACCGGCTGATTGAGTTTGACGGCCGGGAGACGGAAGAGGCCCCGCAGGCCTGCGCCCCTCCTTTGGCGGATTCCGGCCACCTGGAAACCGGGTCCCCTGAAACCTGCCCGTTAGATGACAAATTCATTCCCTGGGTCCGGAACCTTCTGGTCAGCCAGGATCTGATGCCCGCCGTTCAGGAGGAGTTCATCGGGGAGAGTGTGCCGGACTTAACCCGTCATCCCCTAAGCATTCCGGCCGGACGCGAGATCCGGCTCCAGAACATGGCCCGGGGGGATGAGGGCTTTTTGCTGGCCTCGGCCTATTCCCTCCAGAGAGGATTCGGCCTGGACCGGCACCCCTTTTTGGGCGAGCTGCGGGTGGGCCATGCATCGGTTGTCTACACCCCGCCGGAGCTGGGGTTTGAAATTGAAATCGGAGAGGTGCGTCTTACCGAGTGCTTTATGGTCAACCGCCGCAACGGAGACAAAGAGACCCAGGCCGGCCTTGAAAACGGATACGGGGTGGTGTTCGGCCAGAACGAACGCAAGGCCATGTCCATGGCCCTGCTGGACCGCTCCCTCACCCGGGCGGGAGAAGACGGGGCCCAAATCAGATATCCGGCCCAGGACCAGGAGTTCATCCTGGCCCACAGCGACAATGTGGAATCCTCGGGCTTTGTCCAGCACTTAAAGCTGCCCCATTATGTGGATTTTCAGTCTGAGCTGGTCTTTATCCGCAACCAGAACAAGGGCCGCAGCGCCAAAACCAAACGAAAGGTTACGTCCCGTGTATAACTTTGCCTACCTGGATGAGCAGACCAAAAAGATGATCCGCAGGGCCGTGCTCAAGGCCATGGCCATTCCGGGATTCCAGGTGCCCTTTGGCGGACGGGAAATGCCGCTGCCCTACGGATGGGGCACCGGCGGCATCCAACTGACCGCCTCCCTTCTGGGAAAGGCCGACACCCTCAAGGTCATTGACCAGGGCTCGGATGATACGGTCAATGCGGTGAGCATCAAGGATTTTTTCAGGAAAACCGCCGGCATCGCCATCACCGAAAACACCCTTAAGGCCTCCATCATCCAGACCCGGCACAGGATTCCGGAAACCCCCTTGACCTGCGGCCAGATCATGGTCTACCAGGTGCCCATCCCGGATCCTTTGCAGTTTATCGAACCCCGGCGGCCGGAGGCGGCCAAGATGCACGCCTTTAGCGAATACGGAACCATGTACGTCAAACTCTACGAGGATATTGCAAAGCACGGCCGCATCGCCCTGTCCTTTGACTATCCCGTCCTGGTGAACCACCGGTACATCATGAGCCCCTCGCCCAACCCCAAGTTCGACAACCCCAAACTTCACCAGTCCCCGGCCATCCATCTTTTCGGTGCGGGGCGGGAAAAAAGGATCTATGCGGTTCCCCCCTATACCGATGTGGTGAGCCTGGACTTTGACGATTTTCCGTTTGAGCAGGAAAAGTGGAAAAAGGCCTGCGCCATCTGCGGCTCAAAGACCTCCTTTCTGGATGAGATCCTCACCGATGACAAGGGAACAAGGCTTTTTGTCTGTTCCGATACCGAGTTCTGTAGGAACAGGGAAACCGACTGCAACCCCCGCAAGGAGGCCTCATGACCACCAATACCCGGAACCTGCCCCTGCTCAAGGTCCAGAACCTGTCCAAATTCTACGGCAGGAGCATCGGCTGCAACGACATCAGCTTTGAACTGGCCGAAGGCGAGGTCATCGGCATTGTGGGCGAATCGGGGTCGGGCAAATCCACCCTGCTCAAGTGCATTGCCGGCACGGAAAAACCCACCAACGGTTCCGTGTTTTTCAACTCTTCCTACGGCTTCCTGGACCTGATCCAGGCCGATGAGATCCTGCTGCGCAAAATCGCCCGGACCCAGACCGGCTTTGTGACCCAGAACCCCCGGGACGGGCTGCGCATGAACATCTCGGCAGGGGGCAACATCGGCGAGCGCCTCATGGCCAATGGCATGAGAAATTACAGACAGATCCGCAAGATCGCCGTGGACTGGCTGGAGCGGGTGGAAATCGGTCCCGAGCGCATTGATGATATGCCCGCCACCTTTTCCGGCGGCATGCAACAGCGGCTGCAGATTGCCGCCAACCTTGTCACAGACCCTAAAATCATTCTCATGGACGAACCCACATCCGGCCTGGATGTCTCGGTCCAGGCCCGGCTCATCGACGTCCTCAGAAAACTTGTGTCAGGCCTGCGCCTGTCCATGATCCTGGTGACCCATGATCTGGCCGTGGCAAGACTGCTCAGCCACAGGCTCTACGTGATGAAAAATGGGCAAATCGTGGAGGCAGGCCTAAGCGACCAGATCCTGGACGATCCCAGGCAGCCTTACACCCAATTGCTGGTCTCATCCATTTTAAAACCTTAAGGCAAAAGACCTTTAAATATGACAACGGATCCCATACTGACCCTGATCAACCTGAACAAGGATTTTATCTTCCACCACCAGGGCGGCACCCGCCTTCGGGTGCTGGACCGGTTTTCCATGAAATTTTACCCCTCCTGCGCCAGCATTCTCACAGGGCCTTCGGGCGCCGGGAAAAGCACGCTTTTGCGCATGATCTACGCAGGCTACCAGACCCCGGAAGGCAAAATTCTGATCCGGCACAAAGGAAAGACTGTGGATATGGCCACGGCCGAACCGGCTCTGGTGTATGAAATCCGCCGCCACACCATCGGCTATGTGAGCCAGTTTCTGCGGGTGGTTCCAAGGGTCTCCGCCCTGGACACGGTGATTGAGCCCCTTGTGGCCAGAGGAATAGCCGAATCCAAAGCAAAAGCAAAAGGGAAAAAAATGCTCAAACGCCTGCGCATCCCGGAAAACCTCTGGCAATTGTCCGCCACCACCTTTTCCGGGGGGGAACAGCAGCGCATCAACATCGCCCGGGGCTTTATCGCTCCCTACCCGGTCATGCTCCTGGACGAGCCCACGGCCTCCCTGGACCCCGAAAACAAGCAGACCGTCATCGACCTGATACGCGAAAGCGTGGATGAAGGCACCTGTGTCATCGGGGTCTTCCACGACAAGACAGACCAGAAAAAAATCAACGGCCTGACCGTGGCCATGGCCCGGCCGGAAAAAAAGGAGGCCAGCGCATGACGCTTCTTATCACAGGCGGCCCCGTATTTGACGGTGCAAGACTCATCCCCCGGGGCTCGGTCCTGGTGCGCCGGGGAAAGGTTGCCACCGTAACGGATGAAAAAAGGGGCAAGGAGACAACCGCCCTTTTGGAAAGAGAAGAATGTTCCGGCGATCTGCGCGTCATCGACACCCTGGGCAGCCTGATTATGCCGGGCCTGGTGGACCTGCATTCCGACAGCCTGGAACGCTCCATTGAAAAACGCAAAGGGGTCTTCTTTGACATCGAATTCGCCCTGCTCAACCTGGACCGGCACCTGGCCGCCTGCGGCATCACAAGCTTTTTCCATGCACTAAGCTTTGCCGACAACGAGCTTGGCCTGCGGTCCCCTGAAACCGCTGCGGGCTGTATTAAAAAAATAAAGGCGTTTAACGATTCTCCCCAGTCCCTGGTCCGGCACAACACCCATGTCCGCTACGAGGTGGGATCAAAGAAAAGTTTTGAAATCATCCTGGAGCTTCTGGACGAAGGCCTGGTAGACCTTGTCTCCGTCATGGATCATACCCCGGGCCAGGGCCAGTTCAAATCCCTGGCCGAGTACATGACCTATCATCTGGCAGAGTACGACCTGACCCGGGAGGAAGTTGAAACAAGAGCGCTGGAAAAACAGGATAAACACACGAATGCCTGGCAGATGGTATCGGCCCTGACCCAAAAGGTTGCATCCTGCGGCATTCCCATGCTCAGCCACGACGACGACACCCCCGAAAAGGTGGACCTTGTCAAATCCCTTGGGGTGGGGGCCAGTGAATTTCCCGTGGCCATGGCCGCAGCCGAGCAGGCCTCAAAAGCCCAAATGGCAATTTTCATGGGGTCTCCCAATCTGATCCGGGACGCCTCTTCCAGCGGCAACCTCAAAGCCTCAAAGGTCCTTGAAGCAGGCCTTCTGACCGGCCTGGTCTCAGACTATTATCCCGAATCCCTGTTCCAGGCCGCCTTTAAGGCCGGCAAACTGCTCAACGATCCCGCGGCAGGCCTGGCCGCCGTCACCTCGGGCCCCGGCCGCTATATCCATCCCGAGACCGGACCGGGACGGCTTTGCCCCGGTGCGCCGGCCGATATTCTCATCGTGAACCAGGACCATGCCTGGGCCCACATCACCCAGGCCTTTGTCAACGGGCGCCAGGTGTTTTCCATCGAAGCCCCCCGCATGGCCCGGGCCGTATAAGGAGAAACTTATGAATACCGCTCCCATCCTCACCGTCACCCACCTGACCAAGGCCTATAATGCCGAGGTCACCGCCGTGGATGATGTTTCATTTTGTGTAAAACAGGGGGAGCTTGTGGCCATCCTGGGTCCCTCCGGCGCAGGCAAGTCCACCCTGCTGCGCTGCCTGAACCGCCTCATCCCCAGAACCCGCGGGGAAATCCGAATCCACGGGGAGGACATTACCCGCTGCCGGGGCCGGGCGCTTCTCAAGCTGCGGTCCGATGTGGGCATGATGTTTCAGCAGTTCAACCTGGTGCCCCGGCTGACGGTATTTGAAAATGTCCTGGCCGGCCGCTTAAGCCATTGCGCCAATCCCCTGTGGTCCATGGCCTCCATATTCAGAATCTTCAAGGAAACCGAAAAGCAGAAGGCCTTTGACGCCCTCACCCAGGTGGGGATCTCCCATCTGGCCCCCAAGCGGGCGGACAGCCTTTCCGGCGGTCAGCAGCAGCGGGTGGCCATCGCCCGGACCCTGGCCCAGGAGCCCCGGGTGGTCCTGGCGGACGAGCCCGTGGCCAGCCTGGATCCGGCAAGCTCCCACCGGGTCATGGGCATCCTTAAAAAAATCTGCGACACCCGGGGCATCCCGGTCCTCATCAACCTTCACCAGGTGGACTTAGCCCAGCAGTATGCCGACCGGATCATCGGCATCCACGACGGTCGTCTGGTCTTTGACGGCGCCGTGGAAGACTTTACCCCGGATATTGCCAGAACCATTTACGGCAAGGAGTATGAAGCGGCGGTCTGTTCTGCCGCTTCCATCCTTGAGGCAGCGGAAAAAAAGCCCTCTGCCGCATAAATCTTAAAACCCAAGTTAACCCAAAACTGCAAAACCCGTGTTCCATTACCCCATTATTTTTTAAGGAGAAAAAAATGAACCTTGTAAAAAAACTTGTGATTGCTCTGTTCTGCCTGGCCTTGACCGCAGGCGCCAGCGTCAGCAGCGTAAGCGCCGCCCCGAACTGGCCGGATAAAATCCGGGTCGGCCTGATCCCCACCGAAGGCGGGGCCGACATCCAGGTCCGGTTCGCCCCGCTCATGAACCATCTGGAAAAAACCCTTGGCATCAAGGTCGAGCCCTTTTCCGCCTCTGACTATGCCGGCATCATCACCGCCATGGCCCACAAGCACATCGACTTTGCCTACTTCGGCCCGAAATCCTACGTGGAGGCCTCAGCCCGCGCCGGTGCCGAAGCCCTGGCCCTGGAGCTGGACAAGACCGGTGCCCAAGGCTACTACGGCATCATCATCACCAAGAAGGGTTCCGGGATCACCACCCTGGACCAGGCCATTGACAAAACCCATACCTTTTCCTTTACCGATCCTAATTCCACTTCAGGATGCCTGGTTCCCAGCGTGCTGTTCTACCGCGACCTGAAGACCCCGCCGGAAAAACTGTTTACCGAAGTTTCTTTTTCCGGTTCCCACGGCGCCTCCATTCTGGCCGTGAAAAACGGCAAAATCGAAGTGGCCTCCACCAACAACATCGACCTGAACCGGATGATTGAAAAAGGCGCCGCTTCCAAGGACGACTTTAACATCGTCTGGACCTCCGAGCTGATCCCCGGCGCCCCCATGGCCGGCAGAAAAGATCTGCCCGCAAGCCTCAAGGCCGCCTTTACCGGCGCTCTGATGTCTTTCAACTTTGACAAGGCCGGCATCGACAAGCTTCAGAACGGCGGCTACGCCCCGGTCAGCGACACCACCTATGACGTGGTTCGCTACATGAAGCGCCTCAAAGCCAAACTCCAGGAGAAAAAAGGAAACTAAACAATGGAAAAGGGATATAAATCTTCGACCCTTGCTGCGGGATTGATGCTCATCGCAGGATTTATCCTGCCCTGGGTGGAGAAAGGTCCCTTTCACTATTCAGGTTACAGCCTGGCCATGCTCGGATACGGATACCTTCTGGTCTTTCCCCTGGCCGGAGCCATTGCTGCGGGTCTTACCCTCACCCGCCGTAAGCCCCGCGCCGCAGACCTCCTCTATCCGGGCCTGGCGGGCGTAACCGCTCTATCAGTGCTCATCGCCAATCTCTTTTTTTCGGATTCCGGAGCCCTGTCGCTCAGCCTGAACGGGCCCTGGACTGAAATGGTCAACCTCAAGGACGGAGAGCGCCTTCTTCAGCTGCACCCGGTGGAAAGCTTAGGCTTCGGACTGATCTGGTGCCTTCTGGGCACCCTCATGCTCTGCGTTCTGCCTATCATCTTTCGCTCCTATCTGGATGAGGTCCGGCTGGACCA
Source organism: uncultured Desulfobacter sp. (assembly GCA_963677255.2). Lineage (GTDB taxonomy): Bacteria > Desulfobacterota > Desulfobacteria > Desulfobacterales > Desulfobacteraceae > Desulfobacter. The sequence continues at coordinate 1,186,826 of CAXXER010000001.1, forward strand.
GCCCCATGCCTTTCGCAAGGTGATCCAGCCGCCTAAGGTGGGATCGGACTACCGGCGCTTCAACCTCATGGCCCTGTGCCTGGTGGTCCTGGCCGTCACCTGGGTCTGGTGCGGCATCAGCCCCTACAAGGTCTGGGAAAACCGGGGGCATGCCAAAGAGTATCTTTTCGGCCGGGACTTAAGTCCGGCTGACCGGGAATATGTCCAGAACCAGATCAACCGGGCCCCACAGATCGACGCTACGGGACGGGCCCGGGAGTATATGTCCAACAAGTACAGGGATGTCCCCTTTGACCAGCGCCCCGGGTTCCAGGATATGGAAAAAGAGCGGCTGGAAAAGGAAAAGGAAATTCTGGCATCCATGACGCCCGAACAGATGAAAACCCTTAGAAAGGCGGCCAAACAGGATGCCCTGAAGGAAAAACAGGGGGGATACTTCCCGCCGGAAACCTCTCCTGAAAAAATCAAAGGCTATATGGCGGCGCTTCTTGAAACCATTGCCATTGCCATCTGGGGAACGCTTCTGGCGCTCGTCTGCGCCATTCCCGTCTCCTTTTTCGCCGCCAAAAACACATTGGAAATCATCCGGCCCGGCGAGGATTTAAAATCAAGGTCCATGAGGAGCAGTACCTCCTTTGGAGTACGGCGGTTGCTGGACGCCTGCAGGGGCTTTAACGAATTTGTCATGGCCCTGATCTTTGTGGCCGTCATCGGCCTGGGCCCCTATGCGGGGATCCTGGCCCTGTGGATCCATACCTTCGGCATTTTAGGCAAGGTCTTTTCCGAGCAGATCGAGGCCATTGAATCCGGCCAGGTGGAAGCCTTGACCAGTACCGGCGCCTCCGCCGCCCAGACCATCGCCTTTTCCGTCATGCCCCAGGTTATGCCGTCCTTTGTCTCCTACACCCTTTTGCGGTTCGAATCCAATGTTCGAAGCGCCGCCATCTTAGGATTCGTAGGGGCCGGCGGCATCGGCTTTCTGATCTTTGACAAACTCAACGGCTATCTGTTCCGGGAGGTATGCACCATGATGATTATCATCATTATTACCGTAGGAATCATCGACCATCTGTGCAGCAAGATCCGGATGCGGTTTATTTAGTGATTGAACGAAAAACATACCCATCTGCGACGTTGCTTCACAAAGCTGAAAGCCTCACGTACAAAAGTACGCTCCGGTTTCAGCTTTGCTTACGCCTTGCATCTGGGCAATTTTTCGTCCAATCACTGATTTTCTATCGGACACAAAATAAGGGCAAAACTTTGCTATGAATATCATCGGCACTAAAATTGACGAAGTAAGAATTGACGGGCAAATGGACCGGCTGATCTCGGATCTGACCCGGATCCGGGACATGGGACTGCAGGCGGTGGAGCTTCCCGTCCACGGCCTGGACGTGATCCTCAACGGGGAACTCTCTCCCCGGCGCATGGCCGAGGTAAAGGCGATCCTCAAAAACTTCGACTTTATCTACTCCGTCCACGGCCCCAATCCTGTGAACCTCATGGATCAGGACGATCCAGACCTGCATACAAGGGTTCTGGGGGCGGCGCTTGCCTTTGCCCGGGAAATCGGGGCAAGATGCGTGGTCTACCATGGGGGCCGCTTCTATCCCGAAGAACAGTTTAACCGCTCAGCCAAACGGGACATGACCCCCAAAGAAAAACAAAATCTCATGGATCAGGAGGCCCAGCGCCTTTCAGCCCTTTCCCACGAATACCCGGATGTGATTATCGCCGTTGAAAACGCCCGGCCCTACACCACGGCCAGCCCATACAGCTACGCCGAATCCATGAACCAGCTAAAGGACCAGATCCTGAAGATCGACCGGCCTAACGTGAAAATCAACCTGGACTTCGGCCATCTGTTCATGACCTCCCGCTTTTACGAATTTGACCTTTTGGAAGCGGTACAATCCGTAAAAAACCTGGTAGTCCACACCCATATCCACGACAACTTCGGCGGTACCGTCCATCACTGGGAAAAACAGCAGACCCACCAGCTGCCATTCGGCCGGGGCGACAACCACATGCCCGTGGGCTGGGGATCTTTACCCATCAAGGAGATCCTCGACATTCTGCTGCCAGAATACAAGGGCCTTGTCATGATGGAACTGCGGTCACGCTACTTTCAGGACATCCCCGTATCCCGGGACAACCTGGCCCTGATCCTTGGCGAAATCATGGATGCCCAAGAAAACCCTGTCATCACTTCCGGCAGTCACATTTAATATTTCCTGCGATAATCGCTTTCCAGTCGCCCAGCACATCATGGGTCCAGCAGTCATCGGCTCCGGCGGCTTCCCGCATAACCAGGGCAAGGATATAGGCAAGCTCCTTCACGGTTGCCCCCGCCTCCAGGGCGCCCTGGAAATGCTTTAATACGCAGGGTTTTGACCGTGCTTTAATCGAAAGAGCAAAGCAGATAAACTGATAGGTTTTTTCGTCAATGGTGCGCTTGTCCTTGTAAAGCGCATCCATTTCATCAAGCATTTGTCCGAATTCCGGAAAAAATTCCGCCAGCATTCTCATGGTATTTACCCCCCGGTTCATACATTAAATTCAAACGATGTCACTTAAAAAGTGCCCGCATAAAAATGGATAGCAGGATTAATTTGGGGTGTAAAGCGCTATCAATCTTGGATAGAGACCTCGATGCGAACTGAATTCATTGAAGACCTTCACACGGAAATGCTGGCACAATCGTTTGGTATTGTATGTAGAGTAAACCCGGCCACGGCAGGGCAAGGGGCACTCCGATTCGCTTACCGTCGATCTGGCTCCTTAACTTCTGTATAAAGTTTATTCTTGAAATCGCATATAAAATCAGCCTATTCTCCAAGTATCTTGATTTTCGGCTTTCATCCCAACCTGTCCAACTGGGTTGGGTAATAAGAGAATAAACAGATCCTCACATCATCTTGTGACCAAACAACGAAACATAGTTCCTGTTTTGGGAACTTTTCATTGACATAAAATTGGGAACGTATTATTAACAAACTATGCATATTATAGCCAGACCTCAATTGTTAAAATTTTGTCAGCGAGAAGGATGCAAGGACGCTAAAGGACCTATTGACGCATGGTGGCATGAAGCAAAAAGAGCAAACTGGCAATCATGGACCGAAATTAAAGCACAATACGGTTCAGCCAGTATTTTAAAAGGAAACCGTGTTGTGTTTAATTTAGGAGGGAATAAATACCGCTTAGTGGTAAAAATCAATTTCCCAGCACAAACTGGTTATATTAGGTTTGTGGGAACTCATAAGGAATACGATAAAATTAATGCGGAGGAAATATAATGATTAACAAGCTTATAAAAACAGATGAAGACTATAGTTTAGTTCTGTCCCGCATTGAAGCCCTGATGGATGCCGAAGCTAACACACCTGAAGCGGAAGAACTTGAACTGCTTGCCACATTAGTTGAGCTTTACGAAGACGAACATTTTGCAATGGATACACCAGAACCAATAGATGCAATAAAGTTTAGGATGGAACAGTTAGGTATCAATCAACAAGGTTTAGTTCCTTTTATTGGAAGCAAGAGCAAAGTTTCTGAAATCCTTAATAAAAAGAGGACGTTAACTCTTTCAATGATGAGGTCCCTTCATCAAAACTTAGGGATACCTGCTGAAATCTTCTTACAAAAAACAGGTGAAAGTTTTCCCAAGGCTATACCCAATATTGAATGGCATCTTTTCCCATTGAAAGAAATGTCAAAAAGAGGATGGATTTCTCCAATAAAAAATTTAAAAGATTCAGCTGAAGAGGCTATGCGTCTTTTTATTAAGAATTGTTGCCCAAACGGATTATCAATTGAAGCCTGCTTTAAAGAAAATTCCGGAAACAGAACGAATGCAAAAACGAATAGTTATGCACTTAATTCTTGGTGTATGAGAATAATGGCCCTTGCTCAAAAAAATACTCTACAGAGAAAATTTGATCCCGCAAATTTCACAGCTGACAGTCTAAGAGAGATTGCCAAATTGAGTTTCTTTGAAGAAGGCCCTTTGCTTGCTCAAGAATTTCTGGGAAAACATGGAATCCATCTAATCGTAGAGCGACATCTTCCAAAAACATATTTAGATGGGGCTGCATTATTACTTGAAGATTCGACCCCCGTTGTTGGATTAACGTTGAGATATGATCGGATTGATAATTTTTGGTTTTGTCTTCTTCATGAATTAGCCCATATCGTATTGCACCTTGGTAAAGCAAACCAGAATTTATTTGTAGATGATATGGATGTTAGAACTCTTGAAGGAGGGAAACAAAACGATATTGAGGACGAAGCAGATTCTCTTGCTATGGAGTCTTTAATACCGAATGAAATATGGTCCGCTTCTAATGCAAAAATAAATCCTACAAAAAAGAATGTGCTTGAATTGGCTGAACATCTTAAGATTCATCCAGCTTGCATTGCAGGACGAGTTCGGTTTGAACAACATAATTTTAAATTATTATCTAGATTGGTTGGATCTGGTAAAATTAGAAGCCTTTTTGAGATCTAATTTCAAAAACAAACTCTTTCTCAGGGGCGGACACCGATTACAGCCGTTGGCACTCCACGGGGACTAGGCCGGGGCTGGGTAAGGGGGATGTAGTGGCGTAGATGGACGCGGCGTCAGGACGACAAAGGCCGCGGCCAGATCCGCTTCTTTTGTCCCCATGGACGGGGACAAAAGATTTAACGGAATCCCCCTTTCCCGGCCCCGGCCGGGTTCTGCCACGAGGTTGCCTCCCTGCTGTCCCTCTGCCTGTGATTAGTCCCTTTTTGAAGGCATTAGAGCTTCTATAAAAAAACACAGGACGTTGAGACCGTGGCAACAATCGCAGCAACCAGGCTCAACGGCCCGTAAATGATTCACAAAGCCTCACCATGTTTTATGCCCGTCAAAGCATGGCAAAGAATGTTAAAACAATACGGTATCAGTCAAAAAGACCTTTGAACATATTCTGCACGCCCTCGCGGACCTCTTCAATGGTGGCATCCTTGGCCTCCTGGTGGGCAGCCTCGCCCACGTCTTTGGCATCCTCTTCCACCATATCGCCCACAGCGCTCTCATCTTGGGCCTCACCCTGATCGTAGGCTGCCGACGGCATTCCGGGGGAGCTGCCTTCGGAAGGATTCTTGCCTTCAACCAGATTCTGAATCATGCTCCGGGCCTGTTCTTTGATCATGCGGTCGGTGTCCGGATCGTTTTCAAAGGTGATACCCTGGGGCAGCTCAAATTTAGACGCCGGTGCTTTGCCGGTTTTAAGCTCGGTGGCCACCTGGCTGATCGTTATGCCCATGACCTGGCCTTCGATTTTAAGGGGGAGATCCGATCCTGAAATGGTATAAGCGGTGGTTCCCATCATGGTGGCCCGGTCGCATGAATAGCCAAGGAGGGTGGCGGCTTTTTCTTCCACGGTGCCGCCCATGCCGTCCACCATGCTGACGCCCATAGCCTCTGCATTCTTGACCGCCTTTTTCTGATCGGCCGCGGACAGATTGTTATACTCGTCTGCCATACATTTTTGAGGGTTGAGCTGCTTGGTTCCGCTGCCTTCCGTAAGATCGGCCGAATACACCCACTCCGGCGTTGTAATAATGATCTCCTCCTGGTTCCGGGTCATCCCCATCATCTTCATGGTCACGGAGGAATACTCCGCCGTTGTCTTGCCGAAATCCTTCACATAGATGGTTTTTTCCCCGTTCATTGTACCGGAGACCTTGTAATTCACCGTTGCGGATTCAAAGGGAAGCTGCCGGTCCCAGGGGGATTGCCCGGCCCAGCACCAGACGGTGGACGACAGGAAAAAAAGGACGAAAACTTCCAAACACACCGATTGCATCTTTCTCATAAAGCGTTCCTCGTATCATAAAAAAGTTATCGTTAGGGGATGTGGATTCTTCTGTATAAAAAAATCCAGCGGCCAAATCAATTGCTTTTTCGGTCAGTTCCCGTTTTTAAACCCTTTGGGGGATTTCGCCCCGGAAGAACCGCGCGTGCGCTATGTCACATTTGACAATACGAAGCACCTCATTTATTGTCAGGCGTGAAACAAACACAGGAGTTGCTTGCCCATGAAAATTCTGGTCATAGATGATGAACGGCCCACCCTGGCTATGTTCAAACTGTTCTTGACCGCCTACGGCCATGAGGTGATGACTGCGGAGACCGGAGAACAGGGAATGGAACGCTTCAAAGCCCAGGCGCCGGATATCGTATTCACCGACTTTCGCATGCCGGGCATGGACGGGCTTGCAGTTCTCCGGCAGATCCGGGAATCGGATGCGTTCTGCCAGGTGATCCTCATCACGGGGCACGGAGATACGGAACTGGCCATGGCCGCCCGGGATCTCGGGGCATCGGGTTTTATCGGCAAACCCGTGGAACGGGCCGCCCTGAATACGGCCCTGGCCCGTGCTGAAAAACAACTGGGCCGGGCAAGACTTTCGGCGGTCGGACGGTGATACAGGACGGCCATATTCCGGAGACCGCCGACGCCCTGCTGCGGCCGAGGCTTCACCAGGTGCTGGATCAGCACGACCGCTACCGTGTCGTCCTGGTCACCGGCCAGGCGGCCCAGGGCAAATCGACCCTGGTGGCCGCTTTCCTTAAAACCTGCCCGGAACAAAGCCTGTGGTTTCATATGGACCGGTTCAGCGCCGACCACGGCCTGCTGTTTGACCGGCTGATCCGGGAACTGCCCCGCAGCCCGGGATCGCCTGCCCGCAAAGACCCGGCCTTTCCCCCCCACATTTCCTTAGGATCCAGAAACGACCTTCTCCGGCAGATTGACATGCTGGGGCAGTTAATGGCCGGATGGCAGGCCCCGCTGAATATCGTATTTGACGACATGGAAACCCTGGATGGCAAAGAGGAGGCGCTTGCCCTGATCCAGGGCCTGATACGGGAAAGCCCGAAAGGGGTTAGGTTCTTTCTGGTCTCCAGGGGGTTGCCCGCCATTAACCTGTCCCGGTTCAAGATGAACCGGCAGGTGCTGACCCTGACCAATGCGGATCTGGCCTTTACCCTTGAAGAGGCCATGGCCTTTTTTAAAGCCCCCGGCCGTCTGCCCCAGGAAAGGGAGCGACCGGGCCGGGAGGCCATTGAAAAAATTCTCAAGGCCACCGAAGGCTGGGCCGGGGGACTGGTCCTGGTCTCCGAAGCCATCCGCCAGGCCCGGACCCTGACCGGGCTTCCGGAGCAACTGACCTCCGAGGCCTTTTCCTATTTTTCCGATGAGATATACCGGCCCCTGGCACCTGAAATTCGCGATTTTCTGATGAAAACCGCCATTTTCGATGAACTGGACACCCGGATCCTTTCCCGGTTCTTTGATACGGTCCGCCCTGATGTCGTGCTGGCCAATCTGGAACAGCGAAACCTGTTCATCCGCAAGGTCAGAAACGACTCCTGCGGACCTCCGGTTTACCGGTACAACACCCTGTTCAAAGATTTTCTCTTTGCCGATCTTATGGCCACGGCCGGCGAAAAAAAGGTGGCGGCGCTGAACAAAAAAGCCGGGCAGATCTACCTTGAACAAAGAGACTGCGAAACCGCCTTTTTCCATTTCAGGCAGGCCGGCTGCTTTGACGATATCGCCCGGATCATCCGGTTCAAGGGAACGGACTTCGCCATCACCGGCCGTATTGACCGGCTGGCGGAGTGGCTTGACGTCCTGCCGGAAAAAATGAGAGAACAAGATCCCTGGCTTATTCTCTACCACACCATGTCCCGGCGCATCAAAGGGGGCAAAAACAACATTCGGGCCTTTGCCGGCGCCCTGGACCTGTTCCGGGAAAAAGGCGATATCAGGGGCCAGCTGCTCAGCCTTGCCTATCTCATTGAAGCGGCCGTGTTCATCCGCCAGCCGTCCCCGGTCATTTTAAAATGGATCCGGGCAGGAGAAACGGCTCTGGAAGAGCTGAAAGGCAGGCATCGGTACTCCTGGGCCCGGACCCTTTTGTGGCAGCAGATCGGCTTGGGATATATCACGGGCAGCGGCGATATCCCCAAGGGCCTTTCCGCCTGTAAAAATGCGGCGCTGCTGGCCCGGCATATCAATAATTGCGACCTTCTGATCAACGCCTCCATCATACAGACGCTTGGACTTGTAAAATCCGGAGATCTTGCAGGAGCCCGGGCCATGCTGGACCAGACCCGGACCTCCCCTACCCTGTATCCCGAATACCGGGCCTTAAAAGCCCTCACCAACGCGGACCTCGCCCTTAAAAACGGAAACATGGCCCTGGCCGACGAACTTTTATCCACCTCCGAGGCGGACATCGACAAGTTCGGCCTGATCTTTCTTTATCCCGGCACCGTGGAAGCCCGGGCCATTTACCATGTCCAGACCGGCCAGTTTGATCAGGCCGTCCAGGCGGCGGATCATCTCTCGGATTTTTCAATTCTGGACGGCAACGACTTTTACCTTGGCATTTCCCACCGGATCAAGGCGGTCGCCGCCCTGGGCCGGGGCCGCTACACCGAGGCGGCCGACTGGGCGCAAAAGGCGATTCTGGAACTCAACCGGTCCCGTCGGGGAGATATTCACCTGTCCATGGCACGACAGATCCTGGGCATCGCCCTTTTTCACCGGGGCGATTACGGTCCGGCCATAGAGGCGCTTGAAACGGTGCTGGCCTACTTTCAATCCATCAGCGCCGGCTTAGGCGGCAGCGAGACAGCGTTGTGCCTCGGGGTGCTGCTACATGAGACCGGGGATCGTACCGGTGCAAAAGCCCACCTCAAGGCCGGCCTGGAAAAATCCCTGGCCAGCGGTTACGGCTACTTCCCCCTCATTGATGACCGCCTCCTTGCCCGGGCAGTGGTTTTGGCCGGTACCGGACAAATTGTTTCAGACCAAAAACTTTTGGATTTCCTGGCCCGGTTCAAGGAAAAGGATCTGCTGCAACAGGTCGCCGATGAAATTGAGGCTACCCTTGGGACGCTGCCCAGGAGTCGAAGACTTAAGGCGGCAGAACGTTTGTCCGCCCTTTTTAAACTCACCCGGCCCAAGCTCATGATCAACACCCTGGGATTTTTCGGCGTTCAAATAAACAACCAGGCCCTCCCGGCCTCGGTTTTCGGCGGACCCAAACCCATGCAGCTGCTTAAAATACTGGTGCTCAAGGGAGGGAGCGACATCCCCAAGGAGATCCTCATCGACGCCCTCTGGCCGGATGCCGGGGAGGCCGCCGGCGAGAAAAACCTCAAAGTAAATCTCCATCGGCTGCGCAAGGCGCTGGATCCCGCCCCGTCAAAGGATTTCGGCAACGTGTATTTAAATTATACCGGAGGGCGGGTCTCCCTGGACCGCGATCTGGTCCAAATCGATACCCGGCTTTTCTCCGCCCTGGCCGACGCCGGCCACGCCCATGAGGACAAGGGTCTTCTCGCCGAGGCTCTGGATGACTATGACAGGGCCATTGCCCTTTACCGGGGAGATTATTTTGCAGGAGATCCCGATCTTGCAGGCGTGGGAAACGCCAGGGAATTTTTCCGTCTGAACTGCATCACCCTCCTTGAAAAAAAGGCGGCCATCCATGAAGATCTCGACCAGTGGCAGGCGGCGGTGAATGCATGGCAGACGGTTCTCAAGATGGATCCCTGCCACGAAACCGCATACCAGAACCTGATGATCCTTCATGCGGACGCCGGCAGAAAAAGCGACGCCGTTCATCTTTTTGAAAGATGCCAGGCCCTGCTTTCAGCGGAGCTGGATGCCGCGCCAGGCCCTGAAACCATGGCCATTCTCCGCAGGATCGAAGCCCTTTGATTCTTGTTTTGTAACCGGTTTGTAACCCACCTGTGTTATGGCCTTTTTCAAGTTAAGAAACCACTGGGCGGCAGGGGTGAGGCTTATTTGTCTTTACATCAAAAGGGCACCTCCAAAATAAGCACCTTCGCCCCCAGCGGTTTAATGCGTTTTGGAAATGGCCCACCGACCGTTATGCGTTGCAGACACATCGGCCGCGGTGCCGGAGGACACTAACCTTATTTAAAGAGGAGATTCGAAAAAGATGAAATTCACACGTCGTCGTTTTCTGAAACTTGCCGGAATGGGGGCTGCGGTCCTGCCCCTGGGGCAGTTGGGAATCAATCTTTCGCCGGTAAAAACCTATGCCGCCGGCATGAAGATTGACGGCGCAAAGGAGGTGGTGTCCATCTGCCCCTTCTGTGCCGTGACCTGCCATTACATCGCCCATGTTAAAAACGGGGAAATCGTCAGCACCGAAGGAGACCCGGACTATCCGGTCAGCGAGGGCTCCCTGTGCGCCAAAGGCGCGGCCCAGCTGTCCATGATCAACAGCCACCACCGCCTGCTCAAGCCCAAATACCGGGCGCCCCACAGCAACAAGTGGGAAGAAAAATCCTGGGAGTGGACCCTGAACCGCCTGGCCAAGAAAATCAAGGAAACCCGGGACAAAGACTTTAAGAGGGTCAATGCCAAGGGGGAGACGGTCAACCGCGTGGAATCCATCTTCCACTTAGGCTGCTCCATCATGGACAACGAGGAATGCGCCGTTGTTCACCAGGCCATCCGCGGACTTGGCATGGTCCACTTTGATCACCAGGCCCGAATTTGACACAGCGCAACGGTAGCGGCTCTGGCAGAGTCGTTTGGACGCGGCGCAATGACCAATCACTGGATTGACCTTAAAAATTCAGACTGTATCTTCATCATGGGCAGCAACGCTGCCGAACACCATCCCGTCAGCTTCAAGTGGATTCTCCGCGCCAAGGACAAGGGCGCCAAAATCATCCACGTGGATCCCAAATTTTCAAGGACTTCGGCCAGATCCGATTTCCATGTGCCTCTGAGGTCCGGGACCGATCTCGCCTTTTTAGGCGGTTTTCTCAACTACATCCTTGAAAACAAAAAATACTTTGCCCCCTATGTCATCGAATACACCAATGCTTCGTTTATCGTAAGCGACGCCTTTGAATTCAAAGACGGCATGTTCTCAGGCTACAAGCCGGGCGAAAAAAAGTACGACAAGAAAACCTGGACCTTTAAAACCGACAAGAACGGCGTGCCTCTGCGGGACAAGACCCTTGAGGATAAAAAATCGGTATTCCAGCTTATGAAGGCGCATTATTCCCGGTACACCATCGACAAGGTATCGGATATCACCGGCGTGTCAAAAGAGGATCTGCTCAGGGTATGGCAGACCTTTGCCGAAACCGGCAAAAAAGGCAAAGCCGGCGCCATCTGCTACGCTCTGGGATGGACCCAGCATACGGTCGGCGTCCAGAATATCCGCGCCTCCGCCCTGATCCAGCTGCTTCTCGGCAACATCGGTGTTGCCGGCGGCGGCATCGAAGCCCTTCGCGGGGAGCCCAACGTCCAGGGATCCACGGATCATTGTATCCTCTGGCATATTCTGCCCGGCTACCTGCCCATGCCCAAGGCCCACTGGAAGACGCTGGCCGACTATAACAAGGCCAACACCCCGGTGAGTCACGATCCTTTTTCCGCCAACTGGTGGCAGCACAAGCCCGCCTATATCACAAGTCTGCTCAAGGGCTGGTACGGGGACAAGGGTACCGCAGCCAACGGATTCGGCTATGACTATATTCCCAAGGCCGATGCAGGGGAAGATTACTCCTATATGTATATCTTCGACCGGATGTACAAAGGACAGATCAAAGGCGGATTTATCTGGGGCACCAACCCCGCCCAGAGTGTTCCCAACTCCAACAAGGTCAGAAAGGCCATGGAGAATCTGGACTGGGCCTGTTTTGCAGAGGTGCACCATACCGAATCCACAGACTTCTGGCATAGGCCGGGAGTGGATCCTTCCTCAGTCAAGACCGAATGCTTCCTCCTGCCTTCGGCCAACCGGGCGGAAAAGGACGGCTCCATCACCAACTCCGGGCGCTGGCAGCTGTGGCATTATAAGGCCACAGAGCCCCAGGGCGAAAGCCTGGCCCTTGGCGACATGTCCGTAAAGATCACCAACGCGGTCAAGGATCTCTACAAAAAAGAAGGCGGCACCTATCCTGAGCCCCTTTTGAACATGGATTTTCCCAAGGTCTATGATCCCGAGCGGATTGCCCAGAAGTGCAACGGCTGGTTCACCAAGGACACCACCATCAAGGGAAAATTGTACAAAAAAGGTCAGCAGGTCCCAAGCTTTGTCGCCCTGAAAGACGACGGCTCCACCGTCTCTTTGAACTGGCTGTACGCCGGCGGCTATACTGAGGAGACCCTCGGCCAAAAGGTCAACAAGTCAAAACGCCGGGATCTGTCCCAGACCCCGGAACAGGCCAAGATCGGCCTTTACCCCAACTACTCCTGGTGCTGGCCCGTCAACCGCAGAATCCTTTACAACAGAGCCTCTGTGGATCTGAACGGTCAGCCCTGGGCACCGGACAAGGCGGTTATCCGCTGGGACGGCGCAAAGTGGATCGGGGACGTACCCGACGGCGGATGGCCGCCGCTGGCTTCAGGCAAGGGCAAATATCCGTTTATCATGCACAAGGAAGGCCATGGCCAGCTGTTCGGCCCGGGTCGTGCCGAAGGCCCGTTCCCGGAGCACTACGAACCCATTGAAACACCGGTCAAGACCCATCCCTTCTCAGGCCAGCTCAACAACCCCTGCGCGGTTGTGCTGGACGGGGAGATGGACAAGCTGTGCGGCGCTGGCAACCCGGATTTTCCCATCGTCCTGACCACCTACAGCATGACCGAGCATTGGTGCGGCGGCGGGGAAACCCGTAACACCCCGGTTCTCCTTGAGGCCGAGCCCCAGCTCTACGTTGAGATGAGCCCGGAGCTTGCCAAGGAAAAGGGCATTGAAAACGGTGAGCCCGTCGTGGTCGAAAGCATCCGCGGCCGGGTGGAGGCCATTGCCATGGTCACCGTTCGAATGCGGCCGTTCAAGATCCAGGGGAAAACCGTCCATGAAGTGGGTATGCCATTTTGTTTCGGCTGGACAACTAAGGGCGTGGGAGATTCCACCAACCGACTGACCCCGTCGGCAGGAGATCCCAATACCACAATTCCTGAGTACAAGGCCTGCCTGGTCAATGTGAAAAAGGCCGGCGCCCTTAAGGAATTGGAAGTATAGACCGCCTTTTCGTTTAGGATTTCAGCACGGGTGGGCCCGTCCCACCCGTCCCAAATAAGGAGAATACAACATGGCCAATGCTTTTTTTATAGACGTATCAAGATGCACTGCATGCCGGGGATGCCAGGTGGCCTGCAAGGAGTGGCACAACCTTCCGGCAATTGAAACCAAACAAAAGGGGACCCATCAGAATCCGCCGGATTTAAACCCCTTCAACTATAAGGTGGTCCGGTTCAGGGAGCACCTCAAGGACAATAAAAGGAACCAGGTGGTCTGGAACTTCTTCCCCGACCAGTGCCGGCACTGCACCGAACCGCCCTGCAAGTCCATTGCCGATGATTATGTCGAAGGGGCGGTGGTTCAGGATGAGGTGACAGGGGCCGTGCTTTATACGGCCAAGACAGCGGGGCTTTCCGAGGAGGCTTTCGGCGAGATGCGGGACTCCTGTCCCTACGACATCCCCCGCAGAAACCCCGACACCGGCGCTGTGGTCAAATGCGATTCCTGCTATGACCGCGTCAGCAACGGGCTTTTGCCCATGTGCGTGGCCACCTGCCCCACCGGCACCATGAATTTCGGCAAGAGAGCTGACATGATCGCCCTGGCCCATGAACGGCTGGCCCAGGTCAAAAAACAGTTTCCCAAGGCCCAGCTTGTGGATGAGAACGATGTCAACGTGATCTATCTGATCACCGATGCCCCCGATTTCTATGCCGATTATGTGATGGCCCAGGCAAAACCTGTTCCCTCTTCCTTGACCCGGAAACAGTTTTTTGCAAGTATTGCCAAACCACTGGTCAATGCCGGCCTTAAAATTTAACGGTTTCAGGGCCTAATCCGCCCTTTATTTCGGATAGAGGCCGTCTGCAGGCTGTATGCAGCCTTGTCAGGCGGCCTTTACCGGTCTAAGGAAATGTACATGAAAAATAATGAACGGATCTGCCACGAAACATCGTCCAAGGGGATACAGGATGCCCTTGACACCCTGACCGCACGCAGGCCAGCCCTGGCCACTCTTGTCACAGCCTTCGGGCCCCTGCTGGTCGCAAAGGCGAAGTTCAAAGAAAGCCTGCCGGTCCCTGAAGCTAAAAAAGAGGATTTCCCGGATTTTGACCCGGTCCGGTTCTCCCAGGGCGCACCGTTGTTCACACTCACAGGGCTGATGGACTTTCACCCGGAGCTCAAACAGGCCGCCCGGATGATTCTGCCTCCCATGGCAGAGGCCTTTGCCGGCATTAAAGATGATGTTGAGCGCCTTGAAGAAAAAATTGAAGATGACAGCATTGCCCCGGAGGACTGTGTTAAAGCCTTTGTGGATGATGATACGAAAAAAATAGACGACCTGGCCGCCCGGGCCGGCATCCCTTCCGAGGTGTTTAAATTTGCCCTGGCCCAGATGGCAGAGCCCTTTATGGAAGTCCAGGCCAAAGCCCTTTCCTTCCTGATAGAGGATCATCAATGGCTCCACGGCTACTGCCCTATCTGCGGGTCTTTTGCCGCTGTGGCAGGGCTCATCGGAGAAGGGGGAAAGCGCTGGCTTCAATGCCCGTGCTGCGCCCATGAATGGCGATTCAACCGAAACGCCTGCCCCAAATGCGACAACAAGGACCATGACAGTCTGGAATATTTTTTCGATCAGAACGGACCGGTCAGGGAGGGGGAGCGGGTCAACGTCTGCAACGCCTGCAAATCGTATCTTTTAACCGTCGATCTGCGCCAGCACATTGACCCGGTGAACATGGATGTAGCGGCTATGGGAATGATCGGCCTGGATATCCAGGCCAGGGAAAAGGGGTATTCTCCCTTAGCGGCAACCTTCTGGAATTCACTGGACTAAATCGGAGCCGGGACGGCAGAAAACAAAAACTACCTGGAAACGGAAAAGCCGAGAAAATTTTCCCGGAGACGGGCCGTGTGTTTGGTCAGATGATTTTTTAAAACACTGCCGACCCGCTGGGGATCGTTTTCCCCTAAAAGTTCTGAAAGCTCCCGGATTTCCTCCCTGACGGACATCACCTCACAGCGCCAGTCGTTTGCGTTCATTCTTACCATATTAAAATACCACAGCCGAAAGGTCAGGGTGTACAGACGCTCTGAAACCTCGGTCAGGTATTGATTGGCGGCCTCCCGGCTGAACCAGCTTTTCAGCCGGCCGTCAATCTCAGCCAGCGCCCGGGGGTCTTTATGGTCCAGGAGACGGTCGCAGTCCTCGATCAGGGTTGCAAAAACCGACAAAGACCCGGGCATAAATCTTTCGGCCGCCAGCCGGCCGATCACCTCTTCCACCTCAAGCCTTGCCTGAAACACATCGGTAATCCGGTTCAGCTCCAGTTCCGTTATCAGCACCCCTGTGCGCGGCAGAATTTTAACAAGATGCTCCCATTCCAGCCGGGACAGCACTGTGCGCAGGGGCGTGCGGCTGACCTTAAAGGTGTCGGCAAGATCCAGTTCCTTAAAAATCTGCCCGGGTTCATATTCAAGGAACAGGATGCGTTCCCGCAATTGATTGTAAATATCAATGTTCATAAAAATGCCTGCTGTGGGTTTGGTATGTCTGTGTCAGGCCATCAGTGTAATTCATAGAAAACCGCATTACAAGGAATTCAAACCGGCAATCTCAATTTTGTATCCTGTTTGGTCTTTTATTGGAGTACAAAATTGAAATTTTTAATTAATATAAAAAATATTGACATGGAAATACTGGTGGTATACTAAAAAAATTATGAATGAATTTCGTTTAAGGAGAAAAAGGAGATAGACAAACCGGCAGGAGAGTATTCCCGGCCAAATACAACTTAAAAAACGGAGGGTAGAACGGTATGAAAAGATTGGCAAAAACGCTGTTGATCACAATTGGCGCACTCTGTCTTTTATCCATGACAGGGCTCGCCTCGGCAAAGACCTTTAAATTGGCCCATTGCGTAAAACCCGACCCTGACGGTCCCTACCAGGCCACCGCCCTGAAATTCAAGGAACTGGTCGAAAAAGGGACCGAAAACCGCATCAAGATCAAAATCTTTCCCCAGCGCCAGCTGGGAGATGACCGTGCGATCCTTGAAGGCGTCCGCGACGGCCTCATTGAAATCGGCCTGGTCACCATGGGCCCCATCGGTGCCTTTGACCCCCGGGTTGACCTTCTGGAACTGCCCTTCCTGTTTAAAGATATCCCCCACCTGGACAAGGTCATTGAAGGCCCCATCGGCCAGGAACTGCTTCAGATGAAAGAAAGTTCAGGCCTCATCGGACTCGGGTATTCCGTTGACGGAAACAGCAATATCACCAACTCCAAACGCCCCCTCAAAAGCCCTGCCGATTTTAAGGGCCTGCAGATGCGGGTTATTGAATCCCCCGTCAGAATCGCCACCATCAAGGCTCTGGGCGCCAATCCGATTCCCATCGCATACGGCGAGCTTTACACCGCCCTTCAGACCGGGGTGGCGGACGGACAGTCCAACCCCAACTGGGTGATCACCGCCCGCTCCCTTCATGAAGTGCAAAAGTATGTCTCCATCACCCAGCACATCTGGGCCGGCACCATGCTGCTCACAAGCCCCGACACCCTGGGCAAGCTTCACCCTGCAGACCAGGCCGTGCTGAAACAAGCCGCCCTTGAAGCCGGCAGATACGGCCGCACCGTCTATCGCAACGCCGAAGACATGCACCTGGAAAAAGCCATTAAAAACGGGATGACCGTGGAATACCATCCCGATATCGAGGCCATGATGGCGGCCACAGCCACCGTCTATGACCAGGTGTTTGAAAAACATCCTGACTGGAAACCCATCGTGGAAAAAATCAGGGCTGCGGCGGACTGATTCCCTTTTTGCTGTAAACCTTCATAATCCACCCGCCTGATCCCCCCTATCCTGGGCGGATCAGGCGGTCACTTGATTCCATTTGTATTTTTAAGGGGGAACCCATGACCGGAAAAAATGACGGGCTCAAGAGCCTTTACGCCCGGGGGAATATCCTTTTAAAGGGACTGCATAAAACCATCTGCGTCTTTCTGGCCGCCGGCATGACCGTGATCATGTTTGCCGTGGTCTTCCACGTTCTGGGGCGTTATTTTTTCGGCAAGACCTATATGGGCACCATGGAACTGGTCCGTTACACCATGATCTGGGTGTCCATGCTCGGCACGGCTGCGGCCTTCGGGGTAAAAGAACACCCATGCATTGATTTTTTAAGCACAAGGGTTTCCTCCCGGGCCTGGTTCTGGGTGCATCTTTCCGGCAACCTGATGCTCTGCCTGTTTCTGGTTGTCATGATCATCGGCGGCACCCAGATTACGCTTAAAAACTGGCACCAGACATCCCTGGGCCTTCAAATTCCAATGTTTTTTCCATATCTTGGCATCCCGGTGGGCGGGATTGTCATCCTGCCCTATATTGTCATGGATATGCTGGCTGCCGTGTTGCGTTTTAAAGGGGAAAAGGAGATCTGCTTATGATCTGGGCGTTGTTCGGGTTGTTCATGCTGCTGGCCTTTACCGGTATTCCCGTGGCCTTTGCCTTAGGAATTCCGGCAATTTTTTACGTCCTGATAAAGGATATTACCTTCATTCTGGTAGCCCAGAAGATGTTTACCGGAATGGATTCCTTCCTTCTTACCGCCATCCCCCTGTTTATCCTGGCGGGAAATCTGATGAACGCCGCCAACCTCACCGAGGAGCTTGTGACCTTCTGCAAGATCATTGTCGGAAGGATCCAGGGGGGGCTTGCCCATGCCAATGTTCTGATTTCAATGATTTTCGCGGGGATGACCGGGGCCGGGGTCTCTGACACCGCCGCCGTGGGCTCCATCCTCATCCCCGGCATGACCAAGGACGGTTACGATCCGGATTTCACCTGCGCCGTGACCGCCATCTCATCCACGGTGGGCCCGGTGATTCCGCCCAGCATCCCCTTTCTGGTGTACGCCTCCATGACCGGCCTGTCCGTGGGAGCGCTGTTTTTGGTCGGGATCGTACCGGGCATTCTTCTGGGCGTCTCCCAGATGGCGGTCATTGCCCTTAAAGCCAAAAAGCTCAACCTGCCCCGGATTGAGGAAAAAGTGTCGTTCAGGGATATTCTTACGGCGACCAAAAACGCCTCCCTTGCCCTGCTCATGCCCGTCATCATTCTCGGCGGTATTCTTGGAGGCCTTGCAACCCCTACGGAATCCGCAGGCATTGCAGCATTTTACGCCTTTGTGGTCGGCGTGCTCATCCGCCGGACCATCAGCCCCCGGCAGCTGGTCAGGGTTCTGGTTCAAAGCACGATCACCACCGCCGGTGTCATGATCCTCCTGGGCACCGCCTCTCTTTTTTCCTTTATCCTTACCGTGGAAATGTTTCCCGAAAAAGTGGCGGAGCTTGTCCTGGCGATCACCTCCAACAAGTACCTGATCCTTTTGCTGGTCAATATCGTTCTGTTGCTGGTGGGCATGTTCCTGGACGTGGTCCCGGCCCTTTTGGTCATGACGCCGGTATTTCTTCCCCTCATGGAATCTTTGGGCATCCATCCCCTGCACTTCGGGGTCTTTTGCGTGCTCAACCTGGTCATCGGTCTTGCCACCCCGCCGGTGGGCATGTGCCTGTTTGTCTCGGCCAATATCGGAAAAATATCCATTGAACGGGTATCGGTGGCCCTTCTGCCCTTTTTAGGGGCGGTCATCGCCGTGCTGCTTTTCTTAACCTATATTCCCCAGGCGGTCATGTGGCTGCCCGGCGCTTTCGGGTTTGCACTGTAACGGTTAAAGAGCCAAAACCTCCCCGTTAAGGTAAAGCTGGCCGTCACGGGTTTGCGCCCGGTGATGAAGGTTCTCCCCTTCTATGACGAAAAGCCCGGTTTTCATCCCGGCAAACAGGGGAACGGTGAGATTGGGCTGCATCTGTGAAAATGCGGCCGGCAGGCGGATATCGGAATCCAGGGAAAAAATATCCAGTGCAAGCTCGGGCCGGGACATCACCGGAAAAAATCCGGCCAGGGTCATGTCCTTGAGCAATTCAATGGAAAAATCACCCTGGATCCGGCCCTGGGGCAGGGTCATGTCCACCGGGGCGATTTTAAGGCCGAATCCCTTTTTCAACATCTTTTCAAACTGGGAGATGAGTGCCATCTGGTTTTCCACCATCAGCGGCCGCAGCAAAGCGGCCCGCCTTTCAGCAGACATCTCAGGGTCGGAGAGCAGCGGCGCCATCCGGCCCGCCATCTCAGCATACATACGGGACAATTCCTCCAGGGCCTCCATATTCATCTTTTTAAGGCCCAGGCCCAGGGACCATGCGGACAGGGATTCGCCGTTCGCCTTGATCTCATCAGCCGTTGCCGAAACTGAAATATCCATGCTCCCGGCCTCTTTATCCGCCGCTGTATCCGTTTGAAACACCAGGTTTGAAACGACGATTCCCCCCTTGGCATCTTCCGCGGCAAACCGGGCCACTTCCACTTTGGCCTTGCCCTGCCAGATCAGGCCGGAGACCCGTTCCATTTCAGACTGGACGGACAAAGGGCCAAGCCGGTTGGACGCGTCCTGCGACACCCCCTCCCAGGACCCCTCGTAGGACAGCTTTGAAAAAGATTTGTCCATGGTGATTGAAATATCCAGAGCGCCTATCTTTTGAGATCTGTCCCCGGACGTCAGGGTAAACGGTGTCATCGTAATCTTTGTGACAATGGGGCCGAATGCAGAATACTGCGTCTCAACGATCAGGGGATTTTTTCCCTTCATGGGGCCTGCGATCCAGTCCGCATACCAGACATTTTTCTCCAGACTGGTTTGGGAGGAAATCCCGGTCCACCCATGGGTGGCGGATTCGGTGAACACCACCTCTTTGACTCCGTGCCCGGCCCAAAGGGCCCCGGGTACCATCTTCCATTCGGCCCGGGTCTGTGCGTATCCCCGGTGGTAAGAGACCAATTCAAACCGGAGATCCGCGCCGCTTTCCTCAGCCGTCCGGTTGGCCTCGGCGATGGTCTGCATAGCCATTTTTTCCATCACCAGACCGTTCGCCCAGGGCAGGGCGGCCCCGGCAATAGCAAGAAGGACGATGATCAGTATCAAGAATTTTTTCATTGTGGATTCCTTTAATCAGAATATGAACACGTTGCAGGATGGCCGGCAGTTGTCTTTTTACGGGTACCATGTCCCGGAAAGCGCTGCAAGCCTAACATGTGAAATCTTAAAGGCCGTCGCATGGAAAACAAAAGCCGCCGGGGCGGCAGGGTCTTAAAATTATTCTTTTATTCTAAGACTGAATCAGAGGCAAGGGCAGGCCCCGGATCTTCCGAGGTTGGATTAACCGATATAGTTCCAAACATCGCCGGCGAACTGATGCCCCGGGGATCCAATCGAACCCTTTTGAACCGGCAAAGGATCTGAGTGCGATACCCGTTTATCGGTATTGATTTATCCTGATGTTTCTCCTTGCAATTCCCGGGTCAGTCAAGATATTCCAATACTCATGAGTTCAAGGGATTTCTGTTTACCCTTGAAATATAGATTAGAATCCGCCTATCACCATATTGGCCCATTCTGTCTAATATACTGTTATACATCAGAAACAATCTCTGGAGAGGGAAATATAATGACAGCTCAACTATGGATAATGTATTTAACATTCGTTTTTGCAGCGACAGCAACACCTGGGCCTGCCGTACTTTTCATTACCACAAATTCATTGTTGTATGGGTGGAAGAAAACCATATTTGCTGCATTAGGAAATATTATCGGCCTGTTCTGTTTAGGCGTTATCGCAATTACAGGCTTAGGTGCCATACTGAAAATGTCAGCTCTCGTATACAGCATTATTAAATATTTGGGCGCCTCATATTTAATTTATTTGGGGCTTAAAATGATTTTTCAGAAACATACGGCTTTTGAACTTTGTGATGAGTTTTCTGAAAAGAAAAGTATTTCATCTCAAAAATTATTTTGCCAGGCTTTTTTAGTGGCCGTCAGTAATCCAAAGGCGATTGTTTTTCTTACAGCTTTATTTCCCCAATTTATAAACCATCAAAGCGCATTATATCCACAGTTCGCGGCTCTTATAGCCATGCTAATGATTTTTTCATTTTCATTTTTATTGTTGTATTCAATGGTAGCCGATCGTGCTAAAGGATGGATATCAAAACCGGGACGAATCAAAATCCTCAATAAAATAAGCGGATCTTTATTTGTTGGGTTTGGGGCGCTGCTGGCAACATCATCAAATAAATAATGGTATGACAAGACGCTGCAAACACTTCAGCCCGAACCGGGGAGGGCCCCATTGGCATTTTTAGTAGAGAGGAACATGAAATTCATTCAGATCTTCATTTTAATATGTTTATTTAATATCCCTGCAACATTTGCAGAAGAATTTATTCCGGAAAAAAGTGATAAGAATGGCTACATAGAACCTTTTCAAATGTTTGATAATGTATTTTATGTTGGGGATAAATGGGGGTCCTCGTACTTAGTTAAAACAACAGAGGGGCTTGTTCTAATCGAAACATTAGAGTGTCCTTACGGTCGATGGATTCCTGGAAATGTAAAAAAGGTCGGTTTAAATCCAGCTGATATCAAATACATATTGGTTACTCACGGCCATTCAGATCACGTCGGGAATGCAGAGTATATACAGCGGCTTTATGGGAGTCAGGTTGTGATGTCTGACGAAGAGTATCAATTGGCCAAAAAACAGTCTAAAAAAAGCAAAGGGGAAGGATCTTTTAAAGCTCCAGAAGTCAATAGATTTGTAGGAGATGGGGACGTGTTGATGGTTGGTGACACAAAATTTACTTTCTATATAACACCGGGCCATACGAAAGGTTGCTTATCTATAGATTTTATGGTCAAAAATTTGGGGAAATCATATCGAGCATTTATGGTTGGGGGGCATAGCCCTTCAAGCAAAAATCCTGATCTTGCTAACACCTTCATTGAAAGTATGAGAAGAATAAGAAAGATAGCTTCGGTAGAACCAAAAGTTAGTGTAAATCTGGCAAATCACCCACACAAAAACAAGTTATTTGGAAAAAGAGATATGGGTAAAGGTAGCGGGTTTATTAATTATTTCATTGATAGTAAGGATTTTTTTAATTTTTTAAATATTCAAGAGGACATAGGTTTTAAAAAGATTGCAGAGTTACGCGCAAATGCCAATAAAGCGAATTCAGCCGACGCAAAAAGCCACGCGGATGAATAGCAACCTTTGGCTTTCTAACGGATACTGAGAAAATGCTATGAAACAAATTCTTGAAATTGCGGAATCAAGGCAAAAAAATGCGTGGGAGATCATTAACGATACAAATGTTATTGAAATATGGTCTTCAATTGGGGCAACCATTAATTTAGTCGGGTCCCTTAAAATGGGGCTATTGATAAATCATCTGGATATTGATTTTCATATCTATACGACACCATTCAAGCTTTCAGATAGTTTTTCGGCAATATCCAAACTTGCAGAAAACAAACGTATTAAAACAATACATTATGGAAACCTGCTTGAAGCAGAAGATAAATGCATTGAGTGGCATGCTATCTACGAAGGGAAAGACGGCAATTCCTGGCAAATGGATATGATTCATATTTTAACTGAGTCTCCTTATGCCGGGTATTTTGAAAAGGTTGCCCAGCGTATTTCACAGGTTCTAACCATAGAGATGAGGGACAACATTCTCAAGATAAAAAACAGTATCCCCAATGGAAAAAAGGTCATGGGAATACAAATTTATAAAGCTGTCATTAAAGACGGAATCCAAGATATTGATTCCTTTTGGCAATGGAAAGAGGAGAATTCGGATGAAGGCATTATCACATGGATCCCCTAAATTTATATTGCCGAACAAAACGCTGCCGCCAACCCGGGGGGCATAGAGCAGCCGTTCCAAAGCATTTGGTTTTTGAAAAAACAAGGAGATAAAATGATTGCATACTGCGGTTTAGATTGTTCCAAATGCGATGCATATCTGGCTACAATTGAAAACAGTCAGTCTAAAAAAATTGAGACGGCTAAAATATGGTCCAAGATGTATCAGCACGAAATGAGCCCGGATCAGATCAATTGTGACGGCTGCAAGTCAAATGGTACAAAATTTTTTCACTGCTCCAATTGCGAAATCCGTCAGTGCTGTATTTCCAAGAATGTTGAACATTGTGCCGCTTGCGAAGAATACGTCTGTGACACTTTAGGCAAATTTATTAAGTTGGCTCCCCAAGCTGGAGCAGCGCTTGAATCTCTGAGGTAAGAATTCTAGGTTTTCTAAGTATTGCCATGCAATCATTTCTTTGCCTAAATCATATTGGCAGGGGCGGCGATTCCCGGAGGACTAGGACGGGGTTGGGTGAGGGGGGATGGAACGGCGTAGATGGACACGGCGTCAGGACGACAAAAGGCGCGGCCAGATCCGCTTTTTTGGCCCCCATGGAGAGGGGACAAAAATTTAGTGGAATCCCCCCTTGCGCGGCCCCGGCCGGGTTTTCTCCCGTTTTGATGATGATCGTCGGTATAGCAGGAACGCTATGTTTCCTTGACGGCCAGACGCTCCTTGAGGCCGGACAGCCTCAGATCGGTGCGGTTGTTCTCAAATGCGGTTTCAAGGGCCCGGGAGGATCCCACGATGATCACCAGGTGCTTGCCCCTTGTCATGGCGGTGTAGAGCAGGTTGCGCTGGAGAAGCGGGAAGTGGGGCATGGTCAGGGCGACAATTACGGCGTCGTACTCAGAGCCCTGGGATTTGTGAACGGAAACCGCATAGGCCAGGGTCAGCTCATCCAGTTCCAGAAGCTCGTAGGGGACCTGCCTGCCGTCGTAATCCACGACAAGCTTTCCCTGGTCCTTATCCACAGCGGTAACCCGGCCGATATCCCCGTTGAACACCTCCTTTTCGTAGTTGTTCTTCAGATGCATGACTTTGTCCCCGGGCTTGAACAGGGTGCCCCGGGCCTCAATGCCGCCGGGGCGGTCGTTCATCACGGCCTGGAGCTGCTGGTTGAGATTGATGGTCCCCGCCTCCCCCCGGTGCATGGGGGTGAGGACCTGAACCTCTTCGATGTGGGGAAAAGCCTTGGGGATGCGTTCCGCACATAGATCGCAGATGGTCTGAACCACCTTGGCAGGTTCCCGGTTTTCAATGAAGTAAAATTCGCTGGATTTCTCAGGCCTGCGGACTTGACATCGGGCAGCTGCCCGTTGCGGATATCGTGGGCATGGCGGATGATGGGGCTTTCCTCGGCCTGGCGGAAAATCCGGTTCAGAGAAAACACCGCCACCCGCTTTGAGGCGATGATATCCGACAACACATTGCCGGGGCCCACCGAGGGCAGCTGAAAGGTATCCCCCACCAGGATCAGGGTGGCCATGGGGGGCATGGCCTCGGTCAGGCGGTACATCAGTTCCGTATCCACCATGGAGGCCTCGTCCACCACAAAAAGATCCAGATCCAGAGGGTTGGTATAGTTCCGGCCGAAAAGGCCGCTGTCCTGGTCAAAGCCTAAAAGCTTATGCAGGGTAAAGGCCTTTTTCCCGGTGACCTCGGAGAGTCTTCGGGCGGCCCGGCCTGTTGGGGCGGCCAGGACCACTTTAAGGTTGAGCCGCCGGAACACCGTACACAGGGCCCGAACCAGGGTGGTTTTTCCCGTACCCGGCCCCCCTGTAATGACCGACACCTTTTCTTCCAGGATCCGGCTGACCACATCCAGCTGTTCCTCAGACAGCCGCACCGCCATGGTGGACAGCACAGACTCCATAATCTGAGTCCCGTCCATGGGGCGGTTCGGCACTGGCATGGAGAGCAAGGCCGATATCCGGCCGGCAATGCCGGTTTCCGCCCGGTATAGCCGGGCAAGGTAGACCCGGTCCTGACAATCTTTTTCCCCCGCGTCCACCCGAATTTCATCGCCGCCGTCAAGATTTTCCAGCACCGGCTCGAAAAGGGCTTCATCCACCCGGGCGGTCCGGGCGCAGTCCCGGATCAGGGCGTCCTTTTCCCCGTACACATGGCCATCCTGTTCGTAGAGCAGAAGCTGCCAGATCAGGCAGGCGGCAAGGCGGCGCTCGTCTTCCGCCGCGATGCCCCGGGCCTTTGCCAGGGTATCGGCGGCGGAAAATCCCAAAGCGGGGATATCCCGGGCAATGAGGTAGGGGTCGGATTCCAGGATCTCCATGGCGGCTGCGCCATAGGTCTTAAGCAGGGTCCCGGCATGGGCCCCGGCAATCTGGTTCTCCTGGAGAAACTGCATGACTCGCCGCACCGAATGGTGCCGGTTCCAGGCCGCTTCGATGAGATTCTTCTTGCCGGCCCCGATGCCGTGGACATCCAGAAGCTTTTCCGGCTCATTTTCTATGATATCAAGAGTCTGCTCGCCGAAGGTGTCCACGATCTTGTCGGCCAGGGCGGCGGAGATGCCGGCAATAAGGCCGGATCCCAGGTATTTTCGGATACCGGACACCGTGGCCGGCAGGGTCACCTCATAGGTTTCCGCCTTGAACTGGTCCCCGTATTTGGGATGGGAGGTCCAGGAGCCTTTCAGGGCAATCTGCTCCCCTTCAGCCACCCCGGCCAGATGGCCCACCACGGTGATGGGCTCGTGAAGCCCTTTAATGCGGACACGGCACACCGTATAATGATTTTCCGGGTTCTGGTAGGTCAGCCGGGAGAGGGTGCCTTTGACGGTGATCATGGCAAAGGCAGCGGTCAGCGGGTGGCAATGATCCACCGGGCTGCGGCCAGCAGATCTTCGGCATAATGGTCCGGCACGATATCCTTTTGTGCCAGGGCCGCCCGGGCGGCAGGGCCGTTGCCCGTGGCCACCAGCACGGTTTTTCCGCAGCCGGCAGCCATGCCGCATGCGATATCTTTTGCGGAATCCCCCACCATAACGGTGGCGGCAGGATCTAAGCCGTACTTGCTTACGGCAAGATCGATCAGGCCGGGGGCGGGTTTACGGCAGTCGCAGCTGTCGTCCGGCGTATGGGGGCAGCAGAAAATATCCTTGATAGTCCCGCCCACCTCTGCCACGCCGGCCTTAAGTTTGTCGAAAATCATGGACAGAGTCTCTACGGAAATCATCTTGCGGCCCACGGCAGACTGGTTGGTAATCAGGATGACCTCAAATCCATGGTCGCAGAGCAGGGAGATGGCCTCAGGACTGCCGGGAATGAAGTGAAACTCTTCAGGGCTTTTGATATAGGCCGGGGAATCTTCATTGATCACCCCGTCCCGATCCAAAAAGACGATGCGGTGCGCGTCCATTGTATCCCCTCTTTACTCGCCCACGGCAAAGGCCGCATTAAAATCTTCTGTCAGCAGCTGCTGTGCGAATTTTACCGCATCTTCCAGGCGGCTGAACTTTCCGATCCGAACCCGGTAAAACTGGCCTCTGTCATCTTCGTAGGGCACGATATGGGCGTTGATATAGGTCTTGGACAATTTCAGGCGGTAATTCTCCGCATTGGTTTTAACCTTGAACGCCCCCACCTGGACGGTAAAATTGCCCTTCCAATAGTCCACGGGCGTAAAGGCCACGGGCTGGGATTTATCCGAACCGGCGTAGGAGGTAGCCTTTCCTAGAGCCGTCACCCGGACCCTGGCCGTTCCCGGTCCCACCACCCCCAGTGTCTTGGCCCCCGAATAGGACAGATCAATGATCCGGCCACGGACAAAGGGGCCCCGGTCGTTGATCCGCAGCTTGGTCTGCCTGCCGTTGTCCAGGTTCTCCACCTTCACCCAGGTGTTCATGGGCAGGGTCTTGTGGGCAGCGGTCATGTCGTACATGTTATAGGTTTCCCCGTTGGAGGTCTTGCGGCCGTGAAATTTTCTGCCGTACCAGGAGGCGATCCCGGTTTCCGCATAGCCGTGGGCCGAGGCCAGGGGCACATACCGCTGGCCCGCCACCGTATAAGGGCGCTGGGTGGCCGGCGCCTTTTTCCCTGACGAACTCGGCGCGGGGGCCGGGGTGCTATCCCTGTGATAAGGCTCATTGTATTTGCTGGAACAGCCGGACAGAACAAGGCTTATACCGGTAAAAACGAGAAAAATGACGGATAGAAAAAAGGATCTCATGGGCTCAAGTCAGTGCGATATCAAGGACATCATTCATTTTATCGGTGAAAAAGATTTCCATGGCCGACTGGATATGGTCAGGGACATCCTCCATATCCTTTTGATTCCACTGGGGCAGAATCAGGCTCCTTATCCCGGCCCTGTGGGCGGCGATAACCTTTTCCTTGATGCCGCCTACGGGCAGGACTTCGCCCCTGAGGGTAATCTCACCGGTCATGGCCAGCCGGGGGCGGACTTTTCGCTGGGTGATCAAAGAGGCCAGGGCCGTGAGCATGGTCACCCCGGCGGACGGGCCGTCCTTTGGAATGGCGCCTTCGGGCACATGAATGTGAATGTCATGGGTTCTGAAAAACTCTTCCTCTAAGGAGAGGTTGGCGGCGTTGGACCGGATAAAGCTTAAGGCCGTGGAGGCGGACTCCTTCATGACATCTCCGAGCTGGCCCGTCAGGGTCAGGCCTTTGCCCCCGTTCATGGCCACCGCCTCCACAAAGAGGACCTCGCCGCCAAAGGGAGTCCAGGCCAGGCCCACCACCACCCCGGGGGTATTGATCCTTGTGGCCATGTCCGGCATGTTCTGCACAGGCCCCAGATAATCGTGGATATCCTTCTGGCGGATGGTCAAAGATTCCACCTCTTCCTCGGCCACCTTGGCGGCCACGCCCCTGCAGATAGCGCCGATGCGCCGCTCCAGGTTCCGCAGCCCCGATTCCCGGGTATATCCCGTGATGATCGTTTTAACGGCGCCGGAGGTAATCTTGATATGGCTGGCGTTAAGGCCGTTGGCTTCGCGCTGTCTGGGTATCAGATAGCGGGTGGCGATGCGCAGTTTTTCCTCTTCGGTATACCCGTTGAGTTCCAGGATTTCCATGCGGTCCCGCAAAGGCGCCGGAATGGTGTGCAGCACGTTGGCCGTGGTCAGAAACATAACGTCGGAAAGGTCAAAGGGCACGTCCAGGTAATGGTCGATAAAGGTGTTGTTCTGCTCGGGGTCCAGCACCTCCAAAAGGGCGGAGGACGGATCCCCGTGATAAGAGGAATTTACCTTGTCGATCTCGTCCAGCATAAAAACCGGATTTTTTGTCCCGGCCTTTCTTAGGTGCTGGATAATCCGTCCGGGCAGCGCCCCCACATAGGTCCGGCGGTGGCCCCGGATTTCCGCCTCATCCCGGACTCCGCCCAGGGCGATGCGGACGAATTTTCGACCCATGGCCTTGGCAATGGACTGGCCCAGACTGGTCTTGCCGGTCCCCGGGGGTCCGGAAAAACAGAGGATAGGGCCTTTGGAGTCGTTTTTCAGCTTGCGTACGGCAAGATATTCCAGAATCCGTTTCTTGGGTTTTTCAAGGCCGTAGTGGTCCTGGTCCAGGACCCGCCGGGCTTCGCCGATATCCAGCCGGTCTTTTGAGGTTTCATTCCAGGGCAGGGAGGTCAGCCAGTCCAGATAGGTGGAGGCCACCACATACTCGGAAGAGGACGGGTGCATCCGCCCTAAGCGCAGAAGTTCGCGCTCGGCCTCTTTCCTGGCCTCGTCCGGCAGTTCCTTTTCATCGATGAGGGTCTGATACTCCCGGATCTCAAGGCTTTCGTCGTCGGTTTCGCCCAGTTCCTCCCGGATGGCTTTCAGTTGCTGGCGAAGGTAGTACTCCCGCTGGCGCTTGTCCATGTCCTCTTTGACCTGGTTCTGGATCTTGGATCCCATCTCAAGGATCTCCAGCTGGTCATTGACCAGGCGGGTGACCTTTTTAAGCCGAAGATTCACATCCAAAAGCTCAATGACTTTCTGCTTTTCAGTCACCGGGGCGTTAATGGTGGAGGCCACCATGTCCGCCAGCACGTTGGGTTCCTGGATGGACTTGATCATCTGCCCCATCTCGGAGGGCAGCCCCGGGGACAGGTCCACGATCTTTTCGTACTGCTCAACGATATTGGCCATCAGCGCCCGGTTTTCAACGCTTCGGTCTTCGTTCCGGCTCTCCAGGACCTTGATTTTGGCCTGCATATAGGGTTTACCCGGCAAAAACTCCACCACCCGGAAGCGGTTCAGCCCCTGGATCAGCAGCTGGGCCCTTTCATCCTCCATCTTGGACATCTTCAGGATCATGGCCACCGTGCCGATGCGGTGCAGATCGTCGGAGGTGTGCTTGGTGTCGATATCCGACCGCCTGGACAGCAAAAGCCCCAGCATCCTGCTGCCGGCCATGGCCTCGTCAATAAGGTCAATGGCCTCCTTCTGGATAAGCACCAGGGGAAGGACCATCTTGGGAAACAAGTTGGTATCCACAATGGGCAGGATGGGCAGGTTGTCCGGAATGTTGTCTGTGCTGATGGGGGTGGCGGGATGTCTTAATTCATCCATTCGCACTCCTTAAAGAAAATCAATGGAGACATTCTGTTTTTGTTTGATGTTCCTCCTGAGGAGCTTGCCGAGGGTCAGTTGAAGAAACCCCTCGGAAAATGTGGCAGACACCCGTTCCACGTCTATGACGGAGGGCAGGTACAGCACCCGCTCAAACTGGCCGAACTGAATCTCGGCCAGACGGTAGGTGGCCGTCGGGTCGGGCTGGTTGCATTTGCGGACCCCTGAAATTTTAACCGCTTTATTGGAAACCTCCACCACGATATCGTCCTTGCGGACCCCGGCCATTTCAGCCTGGATAATGATTTCCTCACGGGTTTCAAAGATATCCATCTGGGGTTTCCACACCCGTTTTGAAAGACAGAACATGGGATTGACCGACTGAAACATCTCCTCAAAGGATTTTTCTCCGGTGGCAGGTCTCTCAATGTCTTCCCCAAACCGAATTTTGATATGCTCCATATATAACTCCCGATGACGCTGGCTGATAGGCTGACTGCGGCACCTTTACCGTTAAATCGATCATCTGATAACCAGATAAAAATATCACCTGAAAGGCCCAATGTAAAGCCACGATTCGGTTTTCCCTTTGGATTTGACCTATTTACCCGGCCGGCAGGTGTCGGTACAGTCTAAAATCTCCCGGATGGTCTGTGAAAATTTATGCATGGAAAAGGGTTTTTGAAGGAACCCGTGGCATCCTTGATCCAGCAGGGCCTCCACATCTTCATCCACGTTAAAGCCCGTGGAGACAAGCACTTTTATGTCGGGCCGGATTTTGCGCATTTCACAAAACGCCTCTTTGCCGTCCATTTCCGGCATGATCAGATCCAGAACGGCAAGGGAAATCTCATGGCTGTGCCGCTGAAAAATTTCTATGGCCTCCTTTCCGTTTCTGGCCAGCAGGGTTTGGTAGCCCAGTTTTTTCAAAAAGTCCCTGCCCAGGTTGAGAATTTCCTCTTCGTCATCCACGAAAAGAATGGTTTCTGAACCTTTAGGCATTTTTTCAAGGGTGTTTTCCTCTGAATCCGGGGCCTTCTCCGGGGAATGAAGGGAACAGGGAAGGCAAACCCGAAAATCCGCCCCATGGCCTTTCTTGCTGTTCACTGTTATAAACCCGCCGTGATTTTTGACAATGCCGTAGACCGTAGACAAGCCCAGGCCGCGGCCTTTCTGATTTCCGATTTCCTTGGTGGAGAAAAAGGGATCAAATACCCTTTTCCGGGTCTCCTCATCCATGCCGATACCCTCGTCCCTCACGCTGATTTCAGCGTAGGGCCCCGGGGTCACCTCAAAGGGATACCCGTGATCCTCATCAATATAAAGCCTGCGGGTGGTCACATGAATGGTGCCCGAATCCACCATGGCCTGGGAACCGTTTACCAGAAGGTTGAGCATCACCTTTTCCAGCTGGGAACTGTCACCGTCCACCGCAAGAAGTTCTGATTCAAAATCTTCCAGGATCGTAACATCCCTGTGGGCAGGCTTGAAAATGTTCACCGCCACGGAGACCACCTGGTGGATATCCAGCACCGAAATCTGGTATTTTCCTCCCCTGGCAAATCCCAGCAGCCGTGAGGTCAGATCTGCCGCGGTTTCCACAAGTTTGCCGATCTGCTGGATATGCGAGGCGATTTTTTCCGGGCTGTCGACATTGATGCGCATCAGGGACAGGTGGCCCTGAACCCCCATGAGCAGATTGTTAAAGTCATGGGAAATACCGCCGGCAAGCACACTGATGGCCTCCATTTTCTGGGCCTGCTGCTGCTGGGTTCTCCGGGATTTAATTTCTGTGATATCACTGGCATACAGGACCATGGCAGAGTCGGCGTTTCCAGGATACAGCAGTGCGGCCCTCACCCGGCAGTCAAAGGCCGTGCCATCCGACCGCAGCAGGCGGGTGTCCACCATACCGGTCCCGAACTGCCTGACCTGGGTCTCCAATCCCCGGCCCACCCTAAAAAATTCTTTAGGGGTCGGATACAGCTCTGCGATATCCGTTGATTCCAGGCTGCCCTGGGGCCGGCCAAGCATTCTGTAAAAGGCGGGATTGCCCCATTCGATGATGCGGCCTTTGACCACACAGATACCGACAGGAGCTTCGAGCAGGCTGGCGGTCAGGTCCCCTGAACTGAGACCCCCAAGCCCATCATTATCCCGGGGCGACCCTTGCCCTGTGCTGTAATCCTGCACTCCCATAAGCCAGATGTCTTTCCTGTCCAAAATTGATAGATTTTGAAATGGTCACGCGAACTATATCAGATTTTTTTTCCAAAAACCCGGAAATTTTTTCCTTATTTTCGGGTTTATCAGACCCTGCGAAGCCTGTTTCTTCATTGGCTCAAATTGACGAAGAAAGCGCAACCTGTTAAAAGGAGTTGATTTTAACCATAAGCGCCCCAAGGACGCTGGACAATATTCGGAATGCCCCTATGGCCCACACATTGCTTTCTCCTGTTGTACGATACTTTCCAGCCGTGGCCAGCGGGTTCCTCCTGACCCTGGGGTTCCCTGGCGCGGGCCTTTTCTGGCTGTCTTTTTTTGCTCTTGTGCCATTGTGGATCTGTCTTGGGACGCTTCCCCCGGCAAAGGGTTTCAAAGCGGGCCTTGTTGCAGGGCTTACCCATTTTATCTCCCTGATCTACTGGCTGGTGCCGACCCTCACCAACTACGGCGGATTGAACGTCTTCCTGGCCCTGGCCACCCTTGTGCTTTTGTGCCTCTATCTGGCCCTTTATCCCGCCCTGTTCGCATGGATCATGGCAAGGACCCGTGGCCCGGCCGGCCTGGAACCCTTGTGGGGGGCCACCGTCTGGGTGGGGCTGGAATTTGTCCGCACCCACGCCCTGTCAGGATTCCCCTGGGGAGTGCTGGGCTACAGCCAGTACACCAATCCCCTGCTGGTTCAGATGGCAGACCTTTTCGGGGTCCTTGGTATCTCCTTTGTCATTGTGGTCTGCAACGGCGTTGTCGCCTCAGCCTGGCCCCTGATCCGGAACCGGAAGCGATTCAACAAGACATGGGTTGCCCTGGTCTGCAACCTGATTCTCCCGGTTCTGGCACTGGGATACGGGATCTATCGCCTGCCGCAGGTTAAAAAAGAAATCGCCGCAGCCCCGCCCGTAAAAATCGCCGTGATCCAGGGCAATATTGAGCAGAGCCAAAAATGGAGCCCGGCGTTTAAGACCGAAACGGTGAAGCGATACGGCACCCTGTCCAGGTCTTCGGCCCCGGCCGATCTGATCATCTGGCCGGAAACGGCCCTGCCCTTCTACTATGGCAGGGATTCCGTCTTTTCAAGCCAGGTGGATGACATCGTTCGACAAGCCCGATCCCCCTTTCTCATCGGAAGTCCCGCCGCGGAACTCGACGGAGAAACCGTGCGTTACTATAACCGGGCCTATATGCTCAACCCCATGGGGTTTGAAACAGGATATTACGATAAGAGTCATCTGGTTCCTTTTGGTGAGTACGTCCCCTTCCAGGATCTGCTTTTTTTCGTGAAAAAAATTACACAAGAGGCCGGCAATTTCACCCCCGGCACCACCGGGAAAAAGCCCCTGGCCTTTGGAGGGCATTCCACCGGCGTGCTCATCTGCTTTGAAATTCTCTTCCCCAACATTGCCAGGGAATTTGTCCTGAACGGGGCGGATATTTTGACCACCATCACCAACGATGCCTGGTTCGGAAAAACCGCTGCTCCCACCCAGCATTTTGCCATTGCCGTTCTAAGGGCCGTGGAGACCCGAAGGTCCCTGGTCCGGGCTGCCAACACCGGTATTTCAGGCTTTATCCTTCCCACGGGGGAAATAAAGGCGGCCACAGGGTTATTTGAGGCCGCAGGATTGGTTCGAACCGTGCCGGCGTTAACCCGAACCTCTTTTTTTACCCGCCACGGCGACCTGCTGGGCATGGCCGCAATACTTGCAATTTTCCTGTTTTTTGTGGTAAAAGGCTTTAAAAAATTTCTATAGGAGACCCACCCATGAGCGTAGAACTGAAACAGACCCTTTCCAACGTTACCGACAAAGCCAACCAGCTCAAGGAGTATCTTTGACCTCCCTATAAAGGAAAAACGCCTGCGTGAACTGGAAATGCTCATTGCAAAAGAAGACTTCTGGAACGACGCCGACCAGGCCACCCGCCTCTTAAAAGAACGAACCTCCCTTTCCGGGCTCATCGAAACCTGCCAGACCATTTTCACCGAAATCGAAGAGGTGGATATCCTCATGGAACTGGCCAAAGAAGAGGACGATAAAGAAGGGGAAAAAGAGGCCGCAGCCCTGCTTGCCGCCCTGGAAAAAAAGGTCCAGAAATTTTCCATTGATATCACACTGGACAGCGAGGATGATGCCAGAGACGCCATCGTCTCCATCAACGCCGGTGCCGGCGGCACGGACTCCCAGGACTGGGCCGAAATGCTCTTTCGCATGTATACCCGATGGATTGAAAAACGCGGATACAAATACAAGGTCATTGATTACCAGCCCGGGGACGAAGCCGGAATCAAAGGGGTCACCCTCCACGTTACAGGGGAAAACTGCTACGGGTTTATGAAGGTGGAGTCCGGAGTCCACCGCCTGGTCCGGATCTCCCCTTTTAACGCCGGAGGCAAGCGCCAGACCTCCTTTGCCGCAGTATTTGTTTACCCGGAAATCAAGGATGAAATCCAGATCGACATTGACGAAGGGGACCTTCGCATTGATGTCTACCGGGCCAGCGGCGCCGGAGGCCAGCATGTCAACAAAACATCTTCGGCCGTCCGCATCACCCACCTGCCCACGGGGGTCGTGGTCCAGTGCCAGCAGGAACCCTCCCAGCACCGGAACAAGGATATCGCCATGAAGGTGCTGAAATCCAGATTGTATCAGTTGGAAAAGCAAAAGCAGGACGAAAAAAAACAGAGCCTGCACGACGGCAAGGACGATATTGCCTGGGGCAGTCAGATCCGCTCCTACGTCCTCCATCCCTACCGCATGGTAAAAGACCATCGAACGGACATGGAAATCGGGGATGTGGACCGGATCCTGGACGGAGACCTGGACGGACTGGTGGAAGGGGTCCTGTTGTCGGGAAAATAGCCATAGGGCTCTTATGGCCGGGTTTCATTCCTCCTAAACCTGCACTGGGGACGTTCTCACCGGGCATTTGCATTCCGGGCGCCTGCTTTACAAAAGGCAAAAATCCTGCTAGAAATAAAAGAAGTCCGGGGCCCCTTTCCGGACTTCTTTCGTCACCATCAATAAGGAGTAACAGAACATGTTCATTACCAATACGGAAGAGGTGCCCGGAAAAAGGATCACCACCTGCTATGGTGTCGTTTCCGGCAGCACAGTCCGGGCCAAGCACTTTGGGCGGGATTTCATGGCCGCCATTAAAAATATTTTCGGGGGAGAGCTTAAAGGGTATACCGAGCTGCTTCAGGAATCCCGGGACCAGGCCATTGAACGGATGAAATCCCAGGCAAAACAGCTTGGGGCCAATGCCGTGGTTAATGTCCGTTTTTCCACCTCTTCCGTGGCTTCCGGCGCCGCTGAGATTTACGTATACGGCACAGCCGTCTTTGTGGAGTAAGTCCCATGGAACAGCTGCTCATATTTGCCATACTGCTTTCCCTGGGCTATTTTTTCGGCCGCCGGGCGGAAAAAAAGCATTACCGGTCCATTGCCGAACGGGAGGCCCAGTGGCTGTCCATGCCGGCCACCTCCGGCAAGCGGGTTCTCAGGGACGGCCGAAAGATCGACCACTGTCAGCTGGCAACGGGCAGCGTGGTGATTTCCGTGGATTATTTCAAACGGATCCTGGCCGGCCTGCGCAACATTTTCGGCGGCAGTGTCCAGTCCTATGAAACCCTCCTTGACAGGGGGAGGCGGGAGGCAATTTTACGCATGAAAGAATCCTGCCCCGGTGCAGACCAGATCATCAACATCCGCCTGGAAACTTCATCCATCTCCAAGGGCAGAAAAAAGCAGGTTGGATCCGTTGAGGTCCTGGCCTACGGCACGGCTGTCTTTTTCCAGAGTTAGGTCGATGGACTACAAACCCGTTCTTCCCAGTCACAATGACAACGTGTCCCACGACCGACCCGTCAGGGAGTTTCTCCTGCTTTTCTCAGGAATAACAGCGGCCCTTCTGATCGCCTTCTGGCTCCTGGGCCTGGGCGTGGACCTGGCCGTCACCTATATTTCCCCCGAGATGGAGGCGAAAATTTTTTCCGCAGGCCCCGTCCCGGCAGGAGAGAACAATGCCTGCCAGGCCGAGCTCCAGCGCATGACCGATCGTCTCAGATCATGCATCCATATTGCCTATCCTCTAAAATTGATTCTGATGGATTCCGACACGGCCAATGCCATGGCCCTGCCCGGCGGACGCATCGTTGTGTTTACGGGGCTTTTGGATACGGTTTCGTCGGAAAACGGCTTAAGCTTTATCCTGGCCCATGAACTGGCCCATTTCAAACACCGGGACCATCTTCGGGGCATGGGGCGGGGCATTGTAATGACCGCTCTTTCCGCCCTGCTGACCGGGGCTGGATCGGACATCACCCGGCTTCTGGCACCCTCGGCACAATTCGGCATGGCCCAGTACTCCCAGGACCGGGAGGCCATGGCGGACAAAGAAGCCCTGACGGTCCTGAACTGCGCCTACGGTCATGTGGGCGGTGCCGATGAGTTTTTCAGGGCAGTGCAGCCCAAGGCGGATTCTTCCATCCGCCGGATCACAGGGCATTACTTTGACAGCCATCCTGAAGCCGAAAAACGGATCCAAACCCTTCAACGTCAGGCCCGGCAGATGCACTTTGAAAGCAAATCGGTCCTTCCCCTGCCGAACATCTTCACAAAAAAAAGCTGCAAAAATGATTGATCCTTTAGACGTTATCGGGGAGTTTTACCCTAAAAACACCCCTTTGTTCACCCTTCTCACAGACCACAGCCGGCAGGTGGCTGACAAAGCCATGGCCATCGCCTCGGGCCTGCCCCATCTGTCCCTGGACAAGGAGT
This sequence comes from uncultured Desulfobacter sp., assembly GCA_963677255.2. Taxonomy (GTDB): domain Bacteria; phylum Desulfobacterota; class Desulfobacteria; order Desulfobacterales; family Desulfobacteraceae; genus Desulfobacter. The sequence goes on from CAXXER010000001.1 coordinate 1,223,281, forward strand.
TTATTGAACGGGCCGCCATGCTCCATGACATCGGCATCATCAAAACCCATGCTCCGGCCATCGGCTGCCGCGGCGACAAGCCTTACATCTGCCACGGGGTTCTGGGACGGGAGATGCTGGACAGTTTAGGACTGGCCCCGGCCTTTGGCCTGGTGGCCGAACGCCATACAGGTGCCGGTATCACCCTGGACAATATTCTGGCAGCAGGCCTGCCCCTGCCCCCAAGGGAGATGGTCCCCCTCACCGATGAGGAAAAAATCATCTGTTGTGCGGATAAATATTTTTCCAAAAGCCCTGAAAAAAAGGATCTGATCATGACCCCAGGAAAAATTATTCAGGAACTTGAAACCATAGAACCCGGGCATGCCAGACGGTTTTCCCAATGGGCTGCGGCGTTCAACCTGTAATCTTTTGGCCGCGTTTTCTTCGCCTTGATCATTCGGACGAAAATTGCTATCGTATATCTTACGATCGCCGCAAGGTATTTACCCACAATCTGGAGAAAAAATGGCTGTTTCTGTTGAAAATTTACGGAAATTCGTCGCCCCGGAGATTATCTTTGGCAATGGTTCCCGCTTCCTTGCCGGGGAGTACTGCAAAAAATTTTATATCCGGACGCCCATGATTGTCACCGACCCCGGCGTCACGGAGGCGGGCTGGGCCGAGCAGGTCAGACAAAGCCTTTTAGAGCAGGGCATAGACCCTGTGATTTATAACAACGTCTCCCCCAACCCCAGAGACCATGAGGTCATGGAAGGCGCAAGGCTCTATGCGTACAGCGGCTGCGACGCCATTGTCGCCGTGGGCGGCGGCTCCCCTATGGATTGTGCCAAGGGGATCGGCATTGTCACGGCCAACTCAGGGTCCATACTGGACTACGAAGGCGTGGACCAGATCGCATCTCCCCTGCCGCCCATGGTTTTCATCCCCACCACGGCAGGAAGCTCCGCCGATGTCTCCCAGTTCGCCATCATCAACAACACCGATGAAAAGGTGAAAATCGCCATTATCAGTAAGATCGTCATCCCCGATATCGCTCTGATTGACCCGGAAACCACGGTGACCATGTCCCCTTATCTGACCGCCTGTACCGGCATGGACGCCTTGGCCCATGCCGTGGAAGCCTTTGTATCCACGGCCAGTTCAAAGATGACCGATATCCATGCCCTGGAAGCCATGCGCCTTTTGAACCAGTATCTGCCCGGTATCACAAAGGCCCCCAATGACATGGATTTCAGAGAAAATATCATGATGGCCAGTATGGAGGCGGGCTTAGCCTTTTCCAACGCGGTGCTCGGAGCGGTTCATGCCATGGCCCACAGCCTGGGCGGCTTTTTAGATCTGCCCCACGGGGAGTGCAACTCCCTGCTTCTCGAACATGTTATCAATTTTAACTTTGATGCGGCCCCTGAAAAATTCAAAATCATTGCCGCCACCCTGGGGGTGGATACCCGGGGAATGACAGGGCTTCAGGTAAAAAAGGCCCTGTTTGAAAAGGTCCGGGGCATGCGCATGCATCTTGGCATCTCCAAAAGCCTGGGCCAGGTCAATGTCCGACCCCACGACATTCCCCACCTGTCTGAAAAGGCCCTGAATGACGCCTGCCTTTTGACCAATCCCAGGTCAGCAGGAAAAAGAGATATCCAGGTTATTTATGAAGAAGCCCTCTGAGCCGTCCCCCGAGGCCGATAGCGGCCCGGGAAAAAAACAGAGAAGCGCAGCCATTGCCAACCTCATGGGACTGGGGGAACGATCGGTCCAGAAGAGCTATTATCCCCAGCTTCAGCAGAAAATCCGGGAGCTTGAAAAGAGCGAACACCGCTACCGGCTGCTGGCGGAAAATATCTCCGATGTAATCTGGATGCTGGATCTCACTCTGTCCATCCTTTACATCAGCCCCTCCATAGAGCAAATGAGCGGATTTAAGCCGGAGGACCTTTCAGGCACCCCCTTTACCGACCTTTTGGTACCGGAGGATGCGGACCGGTTTAAAGCCCAGGTTAAGAGAGAAACCGCCCAGGAACTGTGCACCGGCACACAGCCCCTTAGCCTTGAGGGGATGGAGTTGCAGCAGATCAACCACGACGGAACTCTCTGCTGGATTGAAGTCCGGGTTTCCTGCATGACCGGCGAAGACGGATGCGGGTCAAGGCTTTTGGGCATCTCCAGGGACATCACCGAACGAAAGCATGCCCAAAGGGAAAAAGAAGAGATGCAGCAGCAACTGCTCCAGGCTCAGAAAATGGAGTCCATCGGCACCCTTGCCGGGGGCATTGCCCATGATTTCAACAACCTGCTCACCGTGATCAACGGTTATGCCAACCTGATCCTGAACCGGATGGAGCCGGAACATCCCCTAGAAAAGAAACTCACCGCCATCGCCCATGCAGGAAGAAGGGCGGCAGACTTAACCCGGCAGCTTCTGGCCTTCAGCAGAAAGCAGATTTTCTCTCCTAAGTCCCTGGACATCAACACCACCATCAATGCCATGGACCAGATGCTGAGGCGGCTTATCGGCGAAGATATCCATGTGGAAACCATCCTGGAAAATAAGATCAGCCCCATTTCCGCAGACCAGGCCCAGGTAGAACAGATCTTCACCAACCTGGTTATCAATGCCAGGGACGCCTTAAACGCCCTTCCCGAGGATACCCGTGTCAAAAAACGGCTGACCATTGAGACGGGCCAGACCCGTTTCAACCGCGAGACGGCAGATCGCCTGGACCTTGAAAAGGAAGGAAGCTACATCTTTTTCTCTGTATCAGACAACGGTACAGGCATGGACCGGGAAACCCAGAAACGGATTTTTGAACCCTTTTTCACCACCAAGTCCAAGTATAAAGGCACCGGCTTAGGACTGGCCATGATTTACGGCATCGTCAAACAGAACCACGGGGCCATAAGGGTCTATTCAGAGCCGGGCCAGGGCGCCATGTTTAAAATATACTGGCCCGTGACAGCGGAGGAATCCCGGTCGGTTACGGCGGCGCAGGAAGTCTGCCAGGACCTGTCCGGCAGTGAATCCGTCCTGCTGGTGGAAGATGATCCGGAGGTGCTCAACTTTGCAGCCAATGCCCTGAAGTCCTTGGGGTACACGGTATTTAAGGCCCTGAACGGAAGACAGGCCCTGGAATGGTTTGAAGTCCGGGTCCGGGAAGGCGGAGACCTGCCCCAGGTGGTGGTCACGGATCTGATTATGCCTGAAATGAGCGGAAAGGAATTTGCAGAGGCTGCGCTAAAGCTGTCGCCGGAATTAACGATCATTTACGTATCCGGGCATACGGACAATCACATCGTTCATAACGGAATTTTGGAAGAGGGCATCCGTTTCATACAAAAACCCTACTCCCAGCAGCGCCTTGCAACACAAATCCGCAAGGCCATAGACGGTCGATTATCCTGACTCAGCGCCCTTGTCCGGCCTTTTCCCTGATGCGTTTTTCAAAATCCAGAAGACCTTCATACTTGAGTTCCAGTTTCCTTTTTTCTTCGTCCATCTTATCCCGGGTCTTTTCCAACCGTTTAAGAATCACCGCGTAAAACCCCTTTTTAATGGTCTCCCGGATATGGGCATCCTCCATATTCTCAATGACAGACATGTCAATGCCCAGACAGACTCCTTTTGTCATGGACAAAACAGAGGCGGTTCGGGGGATTCCCTCAAGCACACTCATTTCGCCGAAAATTTCACCGGGACTGGAAAAGGAGACAACGGCCGCCCCGTCCTGGACCACCTTAAAAGCCCCTTTGACCACCCAAAACGACCAGCAGTCAAACTCTCCCTCCCGGATAACGGCCTCACCGGGCTCGTACTGGCGAATTTTGGCAATGGGCTGCCGGTACCCTCTCGACTCCATCTCAAAGATTTTCCGGATCTGGGCCGTGGACAGGGATTTGAAAATCATGAACTTCTTCAGGATAGTGATGATCTGATCGTCCAGAAGATTTGTTTTCAGGGTTTTGGCCATCTGTTACTCCGCAGCATTGTCCTTTTGATAACCGATATTTTCCAAAAAGGTCTTTCGTTTCATCCGGTACAGGTGACGGCCTTCCTCCACAAGGTAATAGACGGCCTTGTTGTCATCGTCAAAGCACCGGTAAAGCCCGGTAAAGCCTGCCACATCCTCTGCATCGCAGACCCGTTCAACATCATCGTTAAACCGTTGGCACACCAGGGGCCAGTCCTCTTCAACGGCGCCCTTTTTAATCCCTGCCCGGCCGGGGTCCTCCCCGACCTCTGCCAGAATCGCCTTCATGTCTCCCTCCGGATGATACGTTAAAACTCGGTTTGAATTTCACGGTCCAGGCCGGATTCCCCCGTTGACTCCCGGAACGTCTCCCACTGCTCTTGGTCCGATTTAAGGGTTGAAAGCATCTGATTGCGCACGGACCGTTTTACAGCATCCTCATCCATGACCGCCAGAATGTAAAGATCTGAGCTGGGAGAAATCCAGATATCCTTCTGGTGCGACCCGCTCAGGGTTTCTTCAGTCACATGCCGGGTGACCTGGCGGCCCATCTGATCGGCGGTCTGCCCCTCTCCAATCCCCATCTGCCGGGTGACGGAATTCACCACGGACTGCACCTTTACACCGATCTGCCGGGCCAGTTCATTTCTGGCCTGGGCCAGGGCAGCAGTCTTGGCAAACTGCATGCCGGACTTTCCGATCCTCGCAGATCCCACGGCAGAAAACATCTGGGGATCATGGCCGAGCAGCACCCACTCCGGGGCATTCTCAAATTCCTCTTCCATGGCATCGTTGTCAATGTGCTTGCTCCCGCAGCCGAAAACAAGAAACAGCGCCGCAAAAATCAATGGAATCGTGAGCCGCATTCTTCTGACAAAAAATTTTTTATCCTTCACTGCCCCTTCCTTTCCTAACCAGTTTAATATCCCAGGGACTGGACCAGCCGCTCGGCCAGCCGGCTGCCCAGGGCATCGGCGGCCATACGCCGGGCCTCATTGATATCAGAATTTCCCTTTCGAACCTTGTCATTGATCTGAATAAAAAGAGTCTGGGGACGGGTCTCAAAGACCAGGGCATTGCCATAGGCCCGGGCAAACCTGGCACTGGGATGTCCGATATTCAGATCCGTGATCTGGATGTCCCCCAGAATCCGCACATTGGCCTGCGAAGGATCCTGCGACAGGGCAATGCCCTTGCCGGTCAGAGCCTGGACAAGAAGGTCCGAAACCCGTTGCCCGTATTCTCCGGCAACCGAGACAAAGACCCGAAGCCCTGCAATCAGCGTCGCCCGTTCCGCCATGACCCCGCCTAAATCCACCGTCAGTTCAGACAGGCTTGCGACCGGATAATCAACCACTGAAAGGCGGCTTTCCAGGATCTGCCGCTCCCCTGAAAGGGAGACGATCCGGTTCAAGGCCGCCAGTTGGGATAGGGGGCCTGTCGCGCTTTGCCGGGAGACCTGCGCCCCTTCAATTCCGGCATCCAGGATCGAAAGCCGGGCCGCCCAGTTTTCTGCGGCATCCATCCGGTCCAGAACGGCCAGGGCGTAGAAACTGCCGCTGCTCTCATCCTGCCAGGACCTGCCGATTCTAGCGCCTTGAAGATGAACCTTTGAGTCCACATCAACCCGGGCCGCCATCTCGGTCTTAAATTCCTCTGCCTGCTCCTGGGTCAACAGAGACTGGGTCCGGCTTGAAAACTGCGAAGACACCTGGGCCTCAAAAATTGAAGAAAGCTGGGCCAGGGCCTGCTGGCGGGCATCCATATCGGTTCGCCCCGACCCTTGTGCGGTCAGGAACCGGTCTTCCGGAAAAGACGGGGTGTCAGACCCCACCTTTGCCGGAGGCCTGCCGCAGCCAATGATAAAGATAAGTATCAGACCCAACAGGGCCAGATCAGCCCTTAGCCCTTTTTTTCTTTTCAAAAACCTGATCATGGATCCCCCGAAATCGGTTATCACCAGATATCATTAATAATAATATAATGTATTTGCCCGGCCTTCACCAGAACCTTTTCAGCGGTCAGGGTGCCGCTCTTGCGGTATTCCGCCTCCCAGGCGCCGGGGGCCAGCCGGGCCCTGCCGATATAAATCTGTCCCGGCAGTGTAAGCCAGGACCGGGTATCGGCATGCTCGACAAAGGCATTGACGACGTTCAGGGCCACCTTCAGGGCCTGTTCCACATCGGGGTCCCGGTTCCGGGTGGCCTGGTGGATCACCACCTGCTTGGCTGCGGCCCGGGCCACAACCTTGGCCGCAACCCGAATTCTGCGGTCTTCCAGATTTTTCACCGCAATGGCACCTAAGTCCGAGGCCAGGTCGCTTTGAACGTGCAGCACTTCTCCGCTTTGGGACGTCAGGGTCATGGTTTCTCCCGGGGGCGGTAATTCCGGCGCCTCGTATCTGGGAAAGGCAATGGTCACGGGGCCCGCAGTCGTCGGCACCATGATCCGGTCTTCGGTTTTTTCCGGCACCCGGCCGGTCATCCGGATCCAGACCACCATCCCCTTTTCCCTGTCATCCTCAGGGTCCCGGTAATCGGGAAAGAGCGCTTTGGCATCGTTGAGACGCCCCGCCTTTTTGGCCGCCCGGAACAGATCTTGCCTTAAAGACGCCGGCATGCCTACCCCATACTGAGCCGAAAAATCGTCATAGGCCTCAACCGCTTTTTTATAATCGATAAAGGCCCCGTCCGGTTCCCCTGTACCCTCCCGCAAAAAACCTGAAAGATACCGGCCGAAGGCATCTTCCCGGTAAACGTTTTTATGATCATACCGGTCGTTGAACAGTGTCAGCAAAGAATCCAGGCGGCGGCATTCCACTAATGCTTCATCGGGTTCTCCCGCTTCCACATAGGAAAGGGCCGACATCATGTGGATCATGGCCTGCTCATAATCCTCCCCCCGGTATCCCAGAACATAATCATTGGTCAAAAAGGAGGCCGTTTCCCTTGAGATGCTGGTGGTCCACAGATCCTGGGCCAGTCCCTCAGCCTGCCGGAATGCGTCCTGGGCCGCATCAAACTGCTGACAATGCATGTGAACCATAGCCGAATCCAGCAGCCAGAGCAGGCGGGCATTATCCGGGTAATCCTCCCGGCTTTGCTCTATAAACGCAGACGCCTGGGAGCAGTCACCTGCCCTCATAAGACTTTCAAGCCTGTCATAGGCCACATGACCGCCGCAGCCTGAAAAAATAAGGGCCAGGGCGATACACAACCCGGCAGAAAAAATTCTGCCCACTAGAACCAGAATTTTTTCTGCTTGACGGTTTTCTTGATCTTCTTTTCGCCCAGCCATACCTTTTTATTGGACTGGATATGGATTAGCTCCAGATTGACCTGGTAATACCTAACCTCTTCGCCGTCCACCCGGTCCGAGATGGTATTGATATCCCCCTGGAGCATATAATCGGCACCGATCTCCTGCCCCTCTTCCTTGGCGGTTTCCTCCGAGGCATGGGCGGCCTGCTCCTGGCGCTCCTCCCGGATCTCCATCCGTTCCTGGCTGGAGGCCACAAGGTCCACCTGGCCGGAGTTGACCAGGGCCCGCTCCAGATCCTTGACAAAGGTCTGGGTGTTGATGTGCTCGTCACTGCGGTTGCGGACGGTGCCCACGATCACGGACGGCACCCGGCCCTGGTGCTCACTTTTGTGACGGGCCACCCAGGGCCGTTCCATGACATCGGCCACCATGGTTTCGGAGACCAGCCTTGAATCCGTATCGTTCCAATGGCCGCTTAGATCAATGGTCTGATCCACCTCAACCCGGTCCACCTTTTTTTTCCCGCAGCCTGGGCCGAAAAAGAGAATTGCCACTGCCAGCACCAGCCCGATTGTCCTTAACCATGGTTTCATATGCTTGTCCTTGTATTTTTTTGGATTTCCTGTATTTACAGGCAAATTATTTAATTTATATATAGTACGGTCCCGGTGAAAATCAACGCAGAAAAAAAGCCTTCGGGTCTCAGCTCAGGCTGCCCCTAGTTTTAATGGCGGCAGGTATCATCCCTCTTCCGTGCCTTCACCCCGTTTAAACCATTCGGCATCTCCGTAAAAGGCTTCCATGCAGTCCGGACACATGGAATGGGAAAAAACCGCCTTTGAGTGGGCTTCCACATAAGCGTCCACATGGACCCATCTGCCGCTCTCGTTCCGGACTTTTTTGCATCCGGAACAGATGGGGAGCATCCCCTCCAAGGTCCTGATTTTTCCGGCTGCCGCCTCCAGATCCCGGTTCCTGGATCTGAGAGTCTTCTCCATCTTCCGCATCTCCTGCCACCGTCTGGAAACGAAAACCAGCAGCCCAAGACAGAGCACGGCAGATGCCGGAAGGAACTCGTCCAGCTCCAGGGCCTCGTGGGTCCTGGAAAAATTCACCAGGGTCTCTAAAATATCGTATTGGCCGGACAGGTAAAAGGCCAGGGCGGCTGCCAGAAAGAGAACTCCCAGCTCCATAACCGGCCTTGATACCTTTTGTTTTTGCATACGTAACCTCTATTCAGAATCTGATTTCAGGCATTGCGCCCATGGGGAATGTTAACCCCGGGATTGTATAAAAAAGTTGAAATTGGAGTGCGATAAAAGTTGAGGGGCCTCATGAATAAAGGCTATATAGAATTTGCGACAACTCAAAAAACCAAATTCAGGAGGCCACCTCAAGTGAAGTCCAGTAAAGCACAGATTTATGCTAAATTCCATAAGATTCCCGAGATCAATTTTGAGGAAAGACAGTTGACATCATTTGCCGGCTCTCTGATTTTTCAGATGCTATTCAAACGGCTGGGATTGAAAAACAAACTGAAAAGTTGTTTCTCCCATTTAAAGCTGTCTCCCATCTTTGGCCATCACATCATTGTACTGCTGCTGATCGTCCATCTGATTCTGGGTTTCAGGAGAATCAGGGAAATTGATTATTACCGGGAGGACCCGATGATCCTTCGTCTGATGGGCTTAAAGAGGCTTCCGGATGTCTCTACTATTTCCAGAAGCCTGGCCCTGTTGGATGACCGAAGCGTTGAAAATGTTCGCAAATTATCCAGATCCTATGTCATCAGCGGTTTGCAGCGGGAACTATTTCCGAGGCTGACCATGGATTTCGATGGTTCCGTTCTTTCTACCAAGGGCCATGCCGAGGGCTCGGCTATTGGATTCAATAAGGTCAAAAAAGGGGCTCGAAGTTATTATCCATTGTTCTGTACCATTGCCCAGACCGGTCAGTTTTTTGATATGCATCACCGACCGGGGAATGTCCATGACTCTAATGGCGCTGCTGAATTTATGAAAGACTGTTTTTATCACATGCGTTCCCAAATTCCGGGCAGCATCCTTGAGGCTCGCATGGACGGTGCATTTTTCAACCAGGATATCATCTCGCTGATGGCAGGCAAAAAAATCCGCTTCACGGCATCGGTTCCCTTTGCACGATTCACTGAACTCAAAAAGCTGATAGAAACCTGTGATTCCTGGACAGACATTGATGATCAATGGTCCTGTTTTGAGACCCAGTGGAAGCCCAAGTCCTGGAATACGGAATTTCGATTTGTATTCTCCAGGAAAAAATACAAAAAAGCAATCAAAGGGCCTCTCCAACTGGATTTGTTTGAACCGGTTGACCGGGAATACCAATACAAGGTCGTTGTTACCAATAAAACGGAGTCAGCAAAATCCGTTGTGCTGTTCCATAATGGCCGTGGGTCCCAGGAGGCAATCTTTGGCAATGCAAAAAACGATACTGCTCTCAGCGTGATTCCATGTAAGAGGCTTGTTGCCAACCAGATATTCACCTTCTCATCAATGATGGCGCACAATTTCTCTCAAGAGATTCAGATGATCGCTCACCCGGCGTCCAGCAGGGCAAAGCCCAAACGCCCCTCGGCATGGAGATTCCAAAAACTGGATACGATCAGGCACCGGATTATCCAGAGGGCTGGCCGTTTTACCAGACCAGGCGGTAAGCTGACGCTGACAATGAATTCAAACCAGGCTGTGAAAAAGGATTTACTACATTTCCTTGAGGCCATGCAGAAGGCTGCCTGAAAGATAAGAACTTTCTCAATGATTTTTTAAAACGTTGGGGTTAAGCCTTTTCATGCGCTTTCGCAAGGTGGAGAGATGGATTTTCAAACGCCAGTCAGCACCAGCCCCAGCGGCAACGAGGGGGCGTCAGGACGTATATTTTGACTGGACATAGTTGAAAAGCCACTCTCTTTCCAATTCATTAATCCCGGTGCCGATATCAACTCTTTTATTTTTATAATCCATGGTCAGGCGATTACCAGATTTGAATTCTTGCAGTTTCAAGATTTGAATATCAGTTGGGTCGAATCCAGCCTTTAATCTTTTCTGAAATATCCTTTTTCACATCTCCACACCCGAATTTAAGCCGAATGACATCTGAAACGGCGCCACCCCTGAGTCATAAACAATTACCGGGTTAGAAAATATCAGAGTCGCTGGAACGGACGGCCTTACTATTTTGGAAAGATCACCATTCTGGGGGATTTTCTGGCGGTGGCGGCGATCATCATGTGTCTCTCCTACGTGCTTATTCCTCTGGGACAGTCGGCGCGGGCCCTGAACATTTTTCTTCATCCCGCTCCATGCTGTTCTGGGACGGGAACGTGCTGTCGGCCTACCTGATTCCTAACATCATCATCGGCTGGAAGGTGCCGGAGGCGGAGCACACCGGATCGGCACCTTCGAAATGGGTGAAACCGCTGATTTTATATCTCCATCCCCATGGCCTTTTCCATCCACACCATGACCGTATCCATCTACTGCGGCCTGTTACCCGGTCAGTTATTCTGAGACATCCCCGGAATCTTTTTTGAATATGACTTCCAGGAAACCGGGAGAACTTGTCAGCCGGACGGCATCGGCCCTGCTGATGCCGATATCTTTCAACATCCTGTCGTTCATGGAGAGCAGCTGGCGTCTTTGACCCTGTATTTCTCCCCACCGCTGAAAGCGATATGCAAACTGCTTGACCTGACACCATAACTGCTGTGCCGCGTTGAAAATACGGTAATCGGTTTCGTGGTATCTGCATTCCTTGTAAAGTATCATTGCTGACCTCCTTTTTGAGATTGTCGTGAAGAACAATCCCAATGTAAGAAGAAAGCATTGATCAATCAAATGAATTGTTTTAATGTCATGTATCAGAATGTTTGATAGATCCAAGGAGAGGTTATGATCACCAATATTCCCATAGAGTTGATGCGGACCTTTACGGCCATCGCTGACAGCGGCAGTTTCAGCCAGGCTGCGGATCTGGTCGGCCGGACCCAGTCTGCCGTGAGCATGCAGGTCAAACGGCTTGAGGAACTTATCGAAAAACCGCTGCTAACAAGGGATTCCAGAAATATACAACTGACGTCCGACGGCCAGACCCTGCTCAGATACGCGCGCAAAATCCTCAAACTCAACGAGGAGGCGGTGTCTGTGCTCAAGCGTCCGGAACTGAGCGGCGGGGTCAGTATCGGACTGCCTGATGACTATGCCTCCCGGTTCCTGCCGGAAATACTGGCCGGATTTTCGCGAACACATCCGAAGGTCCAGGTAGAGGTGACCTGTGAACCCAGCCACCACCTTCTGGAACGAATGCGGCACAGGGAGCTGGACCTTGCAATGACCTCCTCTCCCACCGCAGATATTGAACACTGCATGCTGCTTCGGCAGGAACCGACCGTCTGGGTCACATCGGATCAGCATTGCCAGCATGAACAACGGCCGCTGCCCCTGGCAGTGTTCCCGGGGGAATGCTACTGCCGCAGCTGGATGTTATCCGCCCTTGAACAGTCCGGCATCGATTACCGGATCGCGTATACCAGTCCCAGCATGATGGGGGTGACCGCCGCCATCCTTGCCGGACTGGCCGTCTCTGCCATGAGTCAAAGCATTGTACCGCCGGGAGCGCGCCTGCTCCACCCTGAAGAGGGGCTTCCGCCCCTGCCCAGCGCCTCTTTTCTGCTCAACCGGAACCCTGAATCAAACAATTGTGTGGTGGATTCCCTGGTTGAGCATATCAAGACCGCCTTTGCCGTCCCGCCGGAATAAAGCCTCCCCATGACACGAAATTAATCCTTGACAAACACATTGTACCTATTAGTAGGTACATATGACGACAGCATATGACAATTTAATCGAGGCCACAAAGACACTGCTCTGGGAAAAGGGGTTTGACGCCACCAGTCCCAAGGCAATTCAAACCCTTGCCAATGCGGGCCAGGGCAGTTTTTACCATCATTTCAAGAGCAAGAAAGACCTTGCGGCAAAGGCGATGGAAGTCGTCGTGAATGAGCGGATTGCCAAATTTGAAAAATTGTTCGGACATTCCGGCCCGATAATGGAGAGGCTCGAACGCATATTACAGCAGCCGAAGGACAGGTTGAAAGGCTGCCGGATCGGCCGGATGGTTTGGGATTCGGCCATTTCCGAAGCCGAGTTGCAGCAGCCCATTGAACTCTATTTCAGGCATGTCGAGCGGCGGATTCTGGACGCATTGGAGCAGGCATCTGCGACAGGTGAAATTACTACCACGGTGCCTCTTGAGCAGATGACCGCCGCCATTATAGGAACAATCCAGGGCGGGCTCACGCTGAGCCGTGCCTTACAGGACCCGGAGTGGTACGAAAAAACCGCCCAGGGAACCATTGCCCTGCTCAGGGGCGCGCTCTGTAACCCAACACCCTGAACACGGCAGCACCGACAGGTGGCTGCCGGGCAGGGTGTTTTTTTAAATGAAGCATTGTACCTATAAGTATGTACATAAATTTGTGAAAGGGAAGGTTCCATGAAGACAAATCCACCGAATTTAATATTCAAAAACGACGAAGTAACAATAAAGGAAATCGAGAGGTATATGGCCAGGGGGATGTATCTGCGATCTCAGTTTATATCTCGACGGTTGCGTGACTTCTGGCGCAGGATTGCTCTGCGTCCCAGGAAATCTGAGTGGCCGTGCCGAAAAAATCGTGTGGTATTGAGATATTGCCACCCCCAGGGGAAACCCTAATAATATGCCATCATCAGCCTGTGGCGGGCTCAGCGGGCTATGGCACCAGGAAGTCCACCCCGTCTTGTTTCCGTCGAAATCCACTTCCGCGCAGCTTTCCGCCATGCGGCTGATGACGTTTTCTCTCCGGACGGCAAAGAGCCGGGCGGGGAGGATCATTTCTTCATTTCATCCGTATCCTGGATTACAAAATGGTATATCCGGGAAGAACCCGATTTTTTGTTTTTGACTCTGTCCTTTTAATTGCCTCTTGCATGTTAATATCCATGGCGGAAAACTTTTTCCCATCAAACCGGATTAACGTCATGGCCATTGGTGTCATGGGGGAGCCCACAACAAGGGATGGATACACATTTCCCCACATTGTCATGCTTGAGTGATGCTTGTGCCCGCTTAAGATGAGTACAGGCACTTGCAGTTTTGAAAAGTGCGTCAGGTTGCAAAACAATGGGAATTGATCCGCTACCGGGTGTAAAAAAGGCGGATAATGAGAAATTATAACAATGCCCTTTGTGCTCTTTTTTTTGTTTTTCAGCGTTTCTGTAAGATAGCTAAATGCCTTGAAATTTCCCATCGGCCTTTTAAAGCCTGGTTCGGGATTATCGTATATGATGCCCTTTTTGCCATTGTATTCATAAGCCATTTTATCGCGAATCATATTATTCAGGTGGATGAACAATACATCATTCCAATACCAGTGGTAATGGATGCCGTATAAGGGATCCACAGAAAGATTTATGTCTTTTGGTCGTGCCTCGTTTCTCTCATGAAGTCTTTTAATTACGGGGTGTGTTTTGATTAGGGACTCTTCGTCAATGAACTTTGTATTTTTGTAATTGAGAATTGTAAAGTCGTGATTTCCCAACCCCTCAAATACCGGATATTTTAAACTTTTTTGGGGATTTTTGAGGGTTCCGTATATTGATTCAAAGTCATGCATTTGCCCTTCATGCCGGAGCATTTCATCCTCCCAAGTGAATTTTTTCTTCCGGGTTCTACGGGTATCACCTTCGGTGATATCTCCCGCAATGACAACGCCTTTGACCTGGTTGACTTTTTTCCCCGAAGGCCACTTGTAGTTTTCAATATCGTTTATCACAGATGCGTATTTTTTATTTCTTTCCTTCAGATCATAGGGGAAGGATTCCTTGTCCTTTTGCGGCACTGGATACCCGATGTGCAGATCACTTACGGCAATAAAGGTAAAATCAACAGCCTGCGCTGTGGTCCCCGTTGCCAAACCCGTTTGGACCAGAATCAATATGGCAACGGTCAGGATGCAATTATATGCCAAGGACATGCGGGGATGATTGGATGTTGCCACCATGAATAATTCCTCCTCTATGCAAGATCAAAAAATATAAAATTCAAATTATTTCAAATAAGAATGAATTATTCTGTAATATGCAAAAAACAAAGGAAAAATTACTGTTAAAAACCGTTAAAATAGGGCCAAAAATACCGGAAAACCCAAGATACATAGTTATACTTCACGCTCGAAGACGAAGGCCTCAATAACACAAAATCGAGTGTGACCTTAAAGGCCACTATTCATTGACTTCCCGGGGCGTTGCCGAATATGGGGCGGGTCATATGTCCCGGTTTGTCAACGGCAAATTACTCCAACGATGTCATGCCGTTTACCAAGGCGGCCTGCCCGGGCCATATCCGGGAGATCGCCGAAGCTGTGGGCATGATGATGGTCAAACTCGAAGCCCGGCAATTCCATCTGGAGCAGCTCAACGAACAGATCAAGGAGAACACGATATAGGATTCGAAGACGCGTTTTGTCAAGGAACCGATGAAGGACCACAGGGCTAATCATAGGGGTAAAACCCTTTGGGCACCCCGTTCAGTCCGCCCGGAAAGGGGCGATGAAACTCGCCGCTGTTGCAGATATGGCGCAAAAGGTCGTCCCGGGCCGAAGGCTCTGCCAGATGCGAAATGGCCACGGCATGTTCGGTCATGCTCAACCCTCTGGGATCAAAGACCCCATGCTCGGTCACGATGACCACGGGATCGGCGGATATGGCTGTGGTGGTAATGCCTTCAGGGCATTTGTCCACGATTTTGGAGACCCCGTTGGCTGTGACGGATTTCATGGCAATGATGGGAACGCCGCCCGGGGACAGATATGCCCCCCGCAGAAAGTCTGCCTGCCCGCCCACTCCGCTGTAAATTTTTCGGGCCATCAGGGAGTCTGCCCAGATGTTGCCGTGGAGGTCCACGCCGATGGCGCTGTTAATGGCCACCATTTTGGGATAACGGGCAAGGCTGATGACGCTGTTGGTCTTGTCCGAAGGGCGGCCCTGGAGCGAGCTGTTAAAGTCCATCCATTCATACCCTGCGGCATTGCCGGACAAAAAAAGCGTGGAGCAGGAAAAGGGGCTGTTCAGATAACGGTTGTTCACGATGCCTTTTTCCACAAGCACCCGCATGGCATCGGTAAAAAGCTCTGTGCGGATTCCAAGGTCCTTTACCCCCTTGTCAATGATAGCCTGGGTTACGGCCTCAGGGACCTCTCCGATCCCGTACTGAAGGGTGCAGCCGTCCTGGATGAAACGATCCGAGATCATCCGGGCGATCCGCATGGCAGTCTCATCCGGAGCCTTGACCGGGCTTACGGGCAAATCGTAATCCGTGTCCAGCAAAAAGTCGATCTCCTTTTCCGAAATAGTCGTGCCCAGGATGAAAGGCATCCTTGCATTCCGTTCCGCGATGACGACCCCGCCGTTTTCCCTGGCGCTCCGGACCGCCTGGAGGACCCCTTCAACCGCCGTTCCCAGGCTGTAATTGCCCCCGTTGTCCGGACCCGCCACAGAGATCATGGCCACATTGGGACAAAGAAAGTCGCGAAGCTGCCTTGGGATGTCCGACAGGTGGATCAGCTGGTACTTGGCATGGCCCTCGTTGACCGCCTTTCTGGAGTATGGGCCGTTAAATATGATGCGGTGGGTGATCCTGGCGCAGGCGTCTTCCGTGAAAATTTCGGCAATGTCTCCCAAAAGCAGGACGCTGAGCATCTGCACATCGGTAATCTGTCTGTCCTGTGCCATCTGCCTTAAAAACACCTGGGGCGTGGCGGAATTGCCCGAGCAATAGATCACGCTGCCGGGGGGCAGCACCTTTGAATTGATGACATCCTCAACACGGTTGACAATTTTCATGGTATTTTTTCCTTGCACACTTTAAGTTGGCCCCAAAACAGAAGGGCTGCAGCGATAGCCTCCCCCCATAAGCATTCAGTTTACACCATGCCCCTGAAAAGCATAACCGCATTCTTACAAATTTTGGGCGCCTCAAATACTCCGGGCGGAGTTAACCTTTTGAGAACTTATGGCATCTGCGGGTAAACTTGATTTCCCCCAATTTTTAGTTTCTGCCCTTGAGGGAATGCCGCGCTGGAGTTTATTTTCAATATTGTTTTTAAAAGAGAGTGCCTATGCGGGGGCCATGGACGATCCGCTTGTTGGCCAGGGCGACCTTGCCCTGGCCAGGCATATCTGAATTATCGTTTTGATAAGGCGGTATTTGGATTGCTTTTTAGGTGCCATTGCCGCAAAAGGCATGTGAAACCAGGCGCATGCACAGGGACAAACCGCAGAGCCGTGGGCATCCTTCATTATACAACGGCGTTTCCAATCATTCCCTGATAAAACAGCACCCTTTCCGATACCGGAAAGGGTACGCGCGGGCTAAATTACGGGGTAATCCGTATAGCCTATTCTGCCGCCACCGTATAACCGGGTGTCATCCAGAGGGGATAAGGGGGCCCCGTTTTTCAGGCGAGCCGGTAGGTCCGGATTGGCGATGAACCATCGTCCAAAGGCGACCAGGTCCGCATAGTTGCGGTCCAGAACCCAGTCCGCTTTTTCCTGGGTATACTTGCCGGCTACAATAATCAGGTTCTTGAAAATGGCCCTTTGCCAGGGCACGAAATTCTTCGAGCACGTCTGGTTCTGCGTCCCAGTCAACCTCTGCGAAATGAACATAGCCGATATCCAGGGCCGCCAGTTTTTTTATGGCCAAAAGAACGGTTTCAGGGGTATCTGGATCATCCATGCCCCGGGTCTGGTTGTGCGGGGCAAATCGAACCCCTATTCTGGAAGACGGATAAACACTCACCAGCCTTTCAACGATTTCCACCAGGAACCGGACCCTATTTTCAACCGTTCCCCCGTAGGCATCGGTTCTTTTATTGGAGGACTTTCTTAAAAACTGATCAATGAGGTAGCCGTTGCCGCCATGCAGTTCTATGCCGTCAAAGCCGGCCTTTCTGGCATTTTCTGCAGACATGACAAAAGCGTCCTGAACATCCCGGATATCGGACAGACTCGTTTCAATGGGCGGTATGCATCTTTGGGAATGGTCGCCGTCTTTGTCCGCAATCCAAACGGTTGTTCCGTCCGGGGTTTCAATTGCCGATGGGGCAAAGGGTGCCCTTCCGCCATGAAAGACCTTATGGGACATGCGTCCGGTGTGCCAGAGCTGCAGAAAAATAAGCCCGCCGTTCTCGTGAACCCGTTTTGTAACCTTTTTCCAGCCGTCAACCTGCTCAGGGGAATGGATGCCGGGGGTGATGCCAGGGTTACTTGCCAGCCTCTGTCTGTCAGGGATCTGTATATATCTCGGCAGACGGCTGGCATTGTTTTTAACGCTTTGGGGAATTTGCGGTGGAGTATGCTCAAAATCAGCCAAAAAGATAGCTGTTCAGCTCTTTTTTGAGTGACACTCATGCTTGATTTCGATCTTTTTCTTTGAGAGGGTGTTTCAGCCCCTAACCGTCGCTCAGGCTGGGGACATATTTCTGGTCTTGATAATCTATTAATTCTTTGCTGTACCTTCCCGTTAAAAAAGGAAGTTCCTATCCGTCAAAGCGCCTCGGTTCGCCGGGGCGCTTTTTTATCATTTTGTTTTAAACTCAAGGCGATACCTTTTTTAGAATAAATATCAACTCTTCCAAAGCAATTTTTTTATCCTCACCTACTTCTATCTTGGATATGGCATTATCTGAAAAAATTCCTTCATAATCCTCTCCGGCCAAGAATTTCAGCGCGACATCCAGGTCCAATCCATCTACCTTCCAGTCCCCATTTAAATCCCCCTGAATCCGGTCATAGGGATCGTCATCAAGATAATTGGCGATACCGTCCTGATCATTGTCCGATTCAGGCGTAAAACCCCTTACATAATTCAATGTATTATACCATCCAAGACGGTACAAAGCATGTATCTGCCCCGAATCATCCAATGAAAATGACTGGGTAGCCTTTAAATTGGCATCATAATCCATTGTTTCTATCCGCCAGTCTCCATCCAGCTTTGTGATATATTTGATCTGGCGCCAATTTGTCACCAGAATGTGAACATGATTGTTTTTATCTATCCTTATTTTCGGGTCATAACTGATGCTATATCCGAAGCTGATAGATTCAGTGGCCCATTCTCCGGTTGCATTATTCGTATATTTAAGTCTGTTATCGCCAGGATCATAAAATACGATATGGGCGCTTCCAGACCGATCCACATCGAATCCGATGTCGCCGTCAGCTTTGACGAGATAATCAAGAACACCCTGGTGCACCCAAACCCCTGCCGATTTTTTACTATAAGACATGTTTGTTGTATTTCCGGAACAGACATGAATATTGTTTGACCTGTCTGCAGCAATAGAAATATAGTTGATCCCGCAGCATACGCTGCGAATGATTTCCTTTTCCCAGGTCCCGGACGGGTTTGTCGCATAATAGAGGGTGTCATCAGAATAATAGGCGATGTGAGCCTCCCCTTCAGTATCTGTTGTCATAGATACATATGCCTCGCAATCTCCAAGGGTTTCAGTCGTCCAGGCACCTGAAATGTTTGAAACCAAGGTTAATAATCCATTATTGATGAACGCAATATAAACTTTTCCATTGGGGTTTGCTGCAATTGCCAGATCTTGTGATGGGGCGACATCTGTTTTAACGATGGTTTCAACCCATTGCCCTGAAATATTTGTTTGATATCTCAGGGTGTTGTCTCCTTTAAAATAAATGATATGCACAGCCCCTGAGGCATCATTTGTAATCACAGCCCCACCATTGCTTGTGTTCGTGTCCCCTAGTGTAACGAATTCAAAGAAACTGTTATCTGTTGTCCATGAATAGGAATCGCCGCTTTTTGGGGACTGCCAGATCCCTGATGTATCCTTGCCAATCACTGAAAGAGAATGCGGGCCTTTTTTAAGGCCGTCTATTTTTATTTCATAATCCAATGGTCTTTCTTCCGAATACGGACCGTTGTCCAAACTAAACTTGTATGAAACAATGTTGGTACCGTTGATCGAAAAATATTCATAACAGGAGAATTCTGACCCTGTCGGTTTAGCATAAAGCGGCTGGTGAAGAATTAAGCTTTCAGTTTTTAATTTCAAATATGTGACCACGGGCTCATCCTGGGAAATTCCACTAGGATCGACATCAGAATAATCAAGATACGAAAAATGAACATTGCCGTTTTTATCAATTCCAAAGCTGACAGCCCTGTCAGAACATGAAAGGCCGTCGTCAGCAATTCCGGTGAGCCAGGCTCCCGAGCGGTTGGTTGAATAACGTACATCATCATAATCTTTTGAAATGATATGAATATACCCGTCCTCATCAACGGCAATGGATGAATCCTTTCCGTCAGTTTCGTAATCATTCACTATTTCATGAATCCAGTCTCCTGATTTATTTGATGCGTAAAAAAGATTTTCACTCGTCCGGCAATCATACGGGCTGCATTCTGTGGTTATTTTCTGATAGCTGATATGCATGTGATCTGATTTATCAATTTTCAATGAAGGAGAGCGTAAGTCACCTGATTCAATAATTTGCCCATTCCAGGAACCGTTCAAATTGTTTAAATAGCATAGGCCCTGGGCGGTTTTATAGGCCAAATGAATATTCGAACTGCTGTCAGCTACAATGTCGGCATCCAACCCTGTTTGTTCCTGATCATCTAATATTTCTGATACCCAGGTACCGCTTATATTTGTGATTAAATACAATTTTTTCTCAATTTTTCCGGTATAGCAAATAAACACGGAGCCTTCCGGGCTTACCGCAAGATGAGAATTCAACCCCTTGTTCTGATCCTCAATCAAATTTTCAATCGTCCATTCCGTACCAACCTTTTTAGCATAAAGCAGGAGATCGTTAGCCTGGTCATAGGCGCTGACATGGATATTTTCCGCCCCATCAATGGCCAGTGAAATATAACTGTATGTACCAGGAACGGATCTTACAATTTCTGTTTGCCACTCACCGGAGATGAATACGCCATGTTTAAGCAATTGATTTTCTAAAAATACGATATGCACCTTGTTCTCTTTATCTATGGCTATCGGTGCATTCAAACCTGGCGTTCCCAAACGGTAATAGCAGGGGTTGGAGGGGCTCTCAACGCAGGAGGCCATGGACGGTGGGATATAAAAAAACTGCAAAATGAGAACAAAAATGATCGCCAACCGCATGATTTTATTTTGAATCTGAGCCATAGCCCCCCCTCCGTACCCCATTTTATTTACCCATAAAATCCAGCGTTGCCTCTGCCGTTAAAACCTTAAGCTGACCGGCCATGGCACGGCCCCTGGAACAAGCTACAGCAAATCTGCTCCAACTTCTTTGCTGGGCTAACCGGGTAGAAACCTCTATGCCGAATCCTTGGGAAAAAATAGAGGGACCGGCTTTTCATAGGCTGGATTTGGCTGTAACCGTTTTTTGAGTTTGTCTGGAAAATTTGAGGGTTCATCTGGATTCACCCTGCTGACTTATTCGGCCCGGTTTAGAAAACCTGGGGAAACCTGTCAGCCGTTGCCGATTATCGATATGGACCCCTGGAAAAGGTCAGATTCTTTTTTAGTATCTGCTATCCCCTCCAAAGTAAAGCCTTTTATGGTCACCTCGCCGCCATCAATATGGCGAAGGAGAGCGGATATCCACCAGTATGCGTCACCATCCGATCTTACCAGGCGTGGGAATCGTCCAGAAAACCCCAGCCCGCAACCAGGCCAAGCAGATGCTTATATACGCCATCATTGAACTTTCATTGGAAAATCCTGCCTTTGGCCAGCAGCGGATTGCTGATCCGCATACTCTCGAAGGCCTTGTTGTCTGCGCAACCACGATCCGAAATGTTTGGAAAAAGGCTGGCATGGAAACCAAATACAAACGCCGGCTAAAGCTTGAAGAATCTTTGTCTGAAGATTTTGAATTAACAGAAGCTCAGATCCGTTTGCTGGAAAAGGCAAATCCTGAATTCAAAAACCGGCCAACGATCCATTTATATGAAATATTCCTTGAACTCAATGATATCAACCACCGAAAAACAAAGGTGGCCAGCCCAAGGACAAACGGATTTGTGGAAAGATTTAGCAGGACAATTTTGGACTAATTTTTCCGTACCGCCTTCCGAAAAAAGCTGTATGAGTCTGTTTCAGCTTTACAAGAAGACCTCGACAAGTGGCTATATTATTATAACTTTGAGCCTCCGCACCGGGGATACCGAAACCAGGGACGACCTCCTTTTGAAACGTTTCAAATGGGCATAGAAATTAAAGCAGAAATGGAAAAAAAACCGCATAATAAAAAACAGGCGCCGAGAAGGCCAAGTGTCCAGAAGGTAGTTGACTTTACACCCGGCCAAGGACAGCCCCAGCCGTACAACCAGGATATCAGAACGGCTGTTTTCTGTCCGGCACATAACTCGCTTTGGGCTTGAATTGATGACAGATTAATCTTATAACCAAATCCCATAAAGTAAATCCAATAAATTTGGTGAGTCCAATAACAGCCCAGGACCACAGCATCCGGCGAAATGATGTGACAGCGTTCTGTTTATCGTAACAACGGGGACCTGAAAAAGATGCATGAAAATTTCTTTAATCGGGAAACACTTACAAAAGACGTTTTAAAAGAATGGCAGGCCTTTTTAAATCAAGCGGCAGAGATGATAGATGTTCCGGCGGGGCTGATCACCCGTGTTGATGGCAATGAAATTGAAATTCTTCTTTCAAGTGAGACTGAGGGAAATCCTTATTCCGTATCGTGCACCTCACAATTTCCGAATTCAGGATGGTATTGTGAGCATACCTTAAAGAGCCGGACGTTGAACCTGATTCCAAATGCACTGAATGACCCTCAGTGGAAAGAGAACGACGCCGCCGTCCAGTTACGCATGGTCTCCTATTTGGGAATGCCCATTGAAAAACCCAATGGCGAATTGTTCGGGACGATATGTTTCATTGACAATAAACAAAACGCGCACAACAACATTCATATCCTGCTGATTAAGCAGATCAAGAGAATGATCGAACTCTCTTTGAGTATTGTTTTGGCCCAGGATGAAATTAAAACCTTAAAAGGTATTGTGCCAATCTGTTCCACCTGCAAAAAAATCCGCGATGACAAGGGCTACTGGAATCAACTCGAAGCGTATATCGAAAACCACTCTGAAGCCTCTTTCAGCCACGGTGTCTGTCCGGAATGTTTCGATAAATTATACAGTGGTGAAAATTGGTATAGCGAGGTGAAAGATGAGGAAAAGGGTTAGGAGTCTACCTGAATATGCCGCGGCCGAAGGGAATATTCAGCTTTTTCATGCGCTTGCGCAAGGTGGAGGGATGGATCTCTAAAAGCCGCGCCGCGCCGTGGGGGCCTTCCACCCGGCCGCCGCACCCCTCCAGTATTTTCGCAATATGGTCGGCCACCACCTCGTCCAAGGCGACAGATCCCGGATCAGGACTTCCTTGAACAGGCCCGGGGGCAGGTCCCTGCCGCAGAATATCATTGAAGTGCAGTTCCCCCTCCCGATCCAGGATCATGGCCCGCTCTACGGCATTTTCAAGCTCCCGGACATTTCCCGGCCACGGGCAGGCGCAAAGCGCCTTCATGATCCCGTCCGGCACCGCCGGCATCCCGGGCAGTTTCATCTCCTTAACTTTTTTGCCGATAAAATGCTCCACCAGGGCGGGGATGTCATCCCGCCGATCCCGCAGGGGAGGGATGGCAATGGGAAAGACCCGGAGGCGGAAAAAAAGATCCGCCCGGAACCTTCCTTGAGCCATCATATCTTCCAGGTCCCGGTGGGTGGCGGCAATGATCCGGATATTGACCCGGATGGTTTCGGTTCCCCCCACCCGGTCGATCTCCTTTTCCTGGAGGACCCGGAGCAGACGAACCTGGGCCTCCTGGCTCAATTCCCCTATTTCATCCAAAAAAAGGGTGCCGCCCTGGGCCCGTTCAATGCGGCCGCGCTTGCGGGCAACCGCCCCGGTAAAGGCCCCTTTTTCATAGCCGAACAGCTCCGAATCCATTAAAGCGGCCGGAATGGCCCCGCAGTTCACCCGGATAAAGGGGCCCTTGCGTCTCAAAGACAGGTTGTGAATGGCGTTGGCAATCACCTCCTTTCCCGTACCCGTCTCGCCCAGCAGCAGCACCGGGCTTTCCAGGGGGGAAACCTGGCGGACCATTTCCATGACCCGGGAAAGACCTCGCCCCGCGCCGATCACTGTTTCCCCGGCCATGCGGTTCAGCTCGGCCTGGTAATACCGGTTGTCATCGGCCAGGCGCTCTTTTAAATTGTTGAGTTCTCTAAAGCGCAGGGCATTGGTCAGGGCAATGGCGCAGGGCTTGTCCAGAAGGCTTAACAGCGCCATATGGTCCGAAGTAAATTTTTCTTTTCCGTTGTCAAATACGGAAAAGATACCCAGCATGGTGCCCTCCAGGACCAGGTCCATGACCACGGCAGAGGTATTCCAGACTTTGAAGCGGTCGGCCACAGGCCCTGTAATGGGATCGTCTCCCAGGTGGTCGATGAGCCGGACCCGGTCGATCTGCCGGCTCTCTATGTGGTTTCGTCCCTCCCGGGAAAGGGGAATTTTGATGGATACGGCCCGGCCGCCTTCAGCAGATGCAATGGCAACGGTTTCCACCACGCCCGATTGCGGAGAATAAATGTAAAAGCCCATCTGTCCGGCCGGGATGAACTGGCTGACATAGGCAAGACACAGGTGAAGGGCCCGCTCAATGTCCAGGCTGGAGCACAGCCTTAAGGTGGCTTCCCTGAAAAAATCTTTTTCATCAATGACATAGGTCCCCATATTCCCCTCCTTAAAATTGAGCCCGAATGGCCATCTGTACCATGGAACAGAAAAATTAAAAACCGGAAAATAGCGCAGAAAAACTATTCCATAGAACAGAATTTTATTTATTCACTGACTGCCCATTTAAAAACCCCTGTGCCTTGGGGCTCTACATCCCTGGCACAGGTCTTGCCTTTACTTGCCTTTAACTGTTTGAATCAAAACTTCAAAAGGGAGATTGATTATGGAAATGAAAAAAGTCACCGTACTCGGGGCGGGCATTATGGGCGCCGGCATTGCCCAATGCGCTGCCCAGGCAGGGTTTGAGGTCAGCCTTCGAGACATGGAAGACCGGTTTGTGGAAAACGGGATGACCACCATCCGGGGCAACCTGAACCGGGCCGTATCCAAAGGAAAGATGACCGCAGACGAGGCAGAAGAGGTTCTGGGGCGGATCACCGGCACAACTGATCTTGCCGCTGCGGCAAAGGATGCGGATCTGGTCATTGAGGCCATCATTGAAGTCATGGCCATCAAAAAAGAGGTTTTCAAGGAACTGGACGCCCTGTGCAAGAAAGAGGCGCTGTTCGCCTCCAACACCTCCGGGCTTTCCATCACGGAAATGGCCTCGGTCACGGCCCGGCCGGATCAGTTCATCGGCATGCACTTTTTCAACCCCGTACCGGTGATGAAGCTTGTGGAACTGATCCGGGGCTTCACCACCTCGGACACCACCTTGTCCATGGCAAAGGAATTTGTGGACAAGATCAACAAGACCGCCATCGAGGTTAAAGAGGCGCCCGGTTTTGCCGTCAACCGCATCCTGTGCCCCATGATCAACGAGGCCATTTTCGTTCTGGCCGAAGGCATCGCCTCTCCAACGGACATTGACAACGCCATGACCCTGGGCGCCAACCACCCCATAGGCCCCCTTGCCCTGGCCGATATGGTGGGCCTGGATACCATGCTCCTGGTATTGGAAGGCTTTCACAGTGAGCTTGGTGAGGACAAATACCGGCCCGCCCCCCTGCTTCGCAAGATGGTCAGAGCAGGGTATCTGGGCAGAAAAAGCGGCAAAGGCTTTTACGATTACACCAAATAAAGGGGGTGACCTATGGCACAGCAGATTGCAGACCGCAGGGATGTGGACTTTGTTCTCCACGAACAGCTCAACGTGGAGAACTTAACAACGTACGAACGATTCGAAGACTTTAACAAAAAGACCGTGGACATGGTGGTTTCCGAAGCCAGGAACCTGGCCATCAAGGAACTGTTGCCCTATCTCAAGGAAGCGGATGAGGAAGGCTGCACCTTTGACAACGGCACCGTAACCGTGCCCAAGGCCTTTCACCGGGCCTACAAGCTCTTTGCCGAAGGCGAATGGATCGCCATGTGCGATGACCCAGCATGGGGAGGCCAGGGCATGCCCGCGCCCGTGGCCCTTGCCGCCAACAACTATTTCAACGGGGCCAACTACCCTTTCATGCTCCACAATATCCTGGCCCACGGCGCCGGCAAGCTGGTGGAAAAATTCGGAACCGAGAAGCAAAAACAGCTCTATCTTAAGAAAATGTACACCGGGGTCTGGGGCGGTTCCATGCTGCTCACCGAGCCTGAGGCCGGCTCCGATGTCGGGGCGCTGACCACCCGTGCCGTGCCCAACGGCGACGGCACCTATTCCATCACCGGCAACAAGATCTTCATCTCCTCCGGGGAGAATGATCTGGTGCCCAATATCATCCACCCGGTCCTGGCCCGCATTGAAGGGGCCCCTGCAGGCACCGCCGGCATCTCCCTGTTCCTCGTGCCCAAAATATGGGTGAACGACGACGGGTCTTTAGGGGAGCCCAACGACATTGTCTGCACCGGCATTGAAGAGAAGATGGGCATCCACGGCAGTCCCACCTGCTCCATGGCCTTAGGCGGCAAAGGCAAATGCATCGGCACGCTCCTGGGCCAGGAAAACAAAGGGATGAGCGCCATGTTCGTCATGATGAACGAGGCAAGGCTTCATGTGGGCATGCAGGGCTTTGCCTGCGCCTCGGCCTCCTATCTCAACGCCCTGGATTACGCCAAACAAAGGGTCCAGGGCGCAGCGCTGACCGCCCCTAAAGGTTCCCCCGGGGTTC
Source organism: uncultured Desulfobacter sp. (assembly GCA_963677255.2). Classification (GTDB taxonomy): domain Bacteria; phylum Desulfobacterota; class Desulfobacteria; order Desulfobacterales; family Desulfobacteraceae; genus Desulfobacter. The sequence goes on from CAXXER010000001.1 coordinate 1,249,497, forward strand.
CCATTATCCAGCACCCCGACATCCGGCGCATGCTGCTGAACATGAAGGCTTATACAGAGGCCATGCGATCGGTTCTTTACTATGTCGGGCTCATGGAAGACATGGTCAAGGTGGCGGAAACCGAGGAGGACCGCGCCAAATACCAGGGCCTTATCGACGTGCTCATCCCCGTGGCCAAGGGCTATATTACGGACCGGGCCTTTGAACTGTGCTCCGACGGGGTGCAGATTTTCGGCGGTTACGGCTTTACAAAGGAATATCCCCAGGAACAGCTGCTCAGGGACTGCAAGATCACCCAGATTTATGAAGGAACCAACGGCATCCAGGCCATGGACCTTTTGGGCCGAAAGCTGGGCCTGAACAAGGGAAAGGCCTTTACCGATCTCATCGCAGAGGTGAACAAAACCGTTGATGCGGCAAAAGAGACCGAGGGGCTTGAGCCCCTGGCCGCCGCCCTGGAATCGGCGGTTACAGGCCTCATGGAAACCGCCAAAACCCTTGGGGCCCGTTTAGGGGAAGGGGCCGTAGAAACTGCATTTGCCCAGGCCCATCCCTTCCTGCATGTCACAGGAGATGTACTCATGGCCTGGATGCTGGTCTGGCGGGCCGTGATCGCCGCCCGGGCCCTGGCCGACAAGCCCAAGAAAAAGGATGTCCCCTTTTATGAAGGGATCCTGTCTTCAGCCCGGTATTTCACTTCGGCCGTTCTGCCGGTTACCGCAGGAAGAATGGAAGCGGTAAAAGCCTTGGACGACAGTGTCATGGGCATTGACGAGGCCGCGTTTGCATCCAAATAAAATGCAAACAAGGCCCGAATAAAAAAGAAATACTAAAATACAGATAATTATAAATCTAAAAGGATAAACCATGAAAGATGTTGTGATTGTATCAGCCTGCCGTACTGCCATCGGCGCTTTCGGCGGCACCTTAAGGGACCTCAATGGGGCCACCATTGCAAGTGTCACCATGAAAGAGGCCATCAAACGGGCCGGCATTGATCCCGCCCTCATTGACGATGTCCGCTACGGCACCTGCGTGGAGCACCATGACACCCTGAACACCACCCGGGTAGGCGCTCTGATGGCCGGCATCCCAGATACCGTCCCCGCCGTCACCGTCAACCGGGTCTGCATCTCCGGCATGGAATCAGTGCTTTCCGGAGCCGCCATGATCAAGGCGGGGATGGCCGACATCATTCTGGCCGGCGGCGTGGAGCACATGTCCGGCGTTCCCTATACCGTGCCCAAGGCCCGGTGGGGCTGCCGCCTCCAGGACACCCAGTTCGTGGACGCCATGATCCATGCCCTGCACTGCGGCTCCCATGTCATGCCCTTAGATGAGACGACCCCCTTGAACACCTCAGAAGCACCGGTCTCCTACTTCATGGGAAAACCCTATATCATGGGCCATACGGCGGAATTTGTAGCCCAGCACCTGAACATCTCAAGAGAAGAGATGGACGAGGTGGCCCTGCGCTCCCACAACAATGCGGAACGGGCCACCAACGACGGCAGTTTTGCCGATGAAATCGTCCCCATTGAAGTGCCCCAGAGAAAGAAAGATCCCCTCATCTTTGACAAGGACGAGCATTTCAGACCCGGCATGACCATGGAAAAGCTTTCCGCCCTTCCCCCGGCCTTTGTGCCCAAAACCGGCAAAGTCACCGCCGGCAACGCCTCTGGCCTGAATGACGGTTCCACCGGCATGATCATCATGTCCGCAGACAAGGCCGATGAGCTGGGACTGACCCCCATCGCCAGGATCAAGGCCTCAGGCATGGGTGCCTGCCATCCGACCATCATGGGCCTGTCCCCCGTGCCGGCAGTCAAGGATCTCATGAAAAGATCGGGGCTCAGCATCGCGGATTTCGAACTCATCGAGGTGAACGAGGCCTTTGCCGCCCAGTACCTTGGATGCGAAAAGGAACTGGGCCTGAACCGGGAAATCACCAACGTCAACGGCTCCGGCATCGGCCTGGGTCATCCCGTAGGCTCCACCGGCGCCCGGATCATGACCACCCTGATCTATGCCATGAAAAAACAGGGCAAATCCCTGGGGATGGCCACCCTTTGCGGCGGCGGCGGCGTGGCCATGGCCTGCGCCATTGAGATGATTTAAGAAGATAAGCTTAAATGATGACAGGGGATACCTGAGCGGATACTGTGCTGACGTTGATCTGAACCGGACTTGAGCTGAGCCCAAAAAAGTTGAATCTGAGCTGACCTGAACTGAACCTGAACCTCCCTGTCTGAGAAACCCGGACCGGCCACTGCGCCGGCCCGGGTTTTTTCTATGTTTCCGCCAGGGTTGCCATATTGCTTTCTGCCATTCAATCCGGTATCTTACCCTTAGGTCCCCCCCCCGTAAAAAGGTGATGCCATGGCAGGTGCAAGAAAAGCCCTTTTCCGACCCTATATCCTGGATGTCGAAGCTTCAGGTTTCGGCAGCCGATCCTATCCTATTGAAGTCGGCCTGGCCCTGGAGCTTGACTCACGATACTGCAGCCTGATCATACCGGCACCGGACTGGACCCACTGGGATCAGGCGGCCCAAAAGCTTCATCATATCACCCGAGAAAATCTGCAGCGTCACGGCAAGCCCCTGACCCGGGTGGCAAAGGATTTAAACCGGATGCTTTCCGGGGCGACGGTCTACACGGACGGCTGGTCCGTTGACAAGCCCTGGATCACCCGGCTGTTTACCGAGGCTGCTGTGTCCCGGAACTTTTTTGTCAGCCCCCTGGAACTTATCCTCACAGAGGCTCAGATGGACATCTGGCACGCCACCAAGGAAGAGCTGGTAAGCACTTTAGATTTAAGCCGGCACCGGGCCAGTACCGATGCCTTCATCGTCCAGGAAACCTTTGTCCGGACCCGAGATCTGGCCGGTTCCTGACATTTCGTTCCGGCAGCTTTTTTACGGGTGCAAAAGGCCGTAAATCACGTGGTCGTTGTAGGTATCGTAGATCTTTTCCGCCCCCCGGATAATGCCCTCGTTTTCAAAGCCCGGCCGTTCCGGGATACCGCGGCTTTTGGTATTGTCAACGGCGCAGCGGATATTCATTCTTCTGAGCTGATAGTACCTAAAACCGATATCGATCAAATCCTTCACCGCCTCCGTCATGATCCCTTTTACAGTAAACTCCTGTCCCAGCCAGTAACCAATGTGGCCGATGCCGTTTTCCCTGTCGATGAGATTTCACCCCAGCACACCGGCCATCTTGCCCTTGTAGAAAAGGGTCTCGTGCAGGGCCTGCCCCCGGGCAAAGCGCTCCAGCTGGAGTTCTATAAAGGCCTCGGTGTCCGAAGGCGCTTGAACCCGGTCCAGCCAGGGCAGCCAATACCTGAGAAAGGCGCGGTTCCTTTGTGTCAGTGCGAACAGTTCCCGGCTGAAGTTAGGCACGGACAGTCTGACTGAAATCTTCTTATTGATGATTCTGTAAAACATGACGTTCCCCTGTGAATATTATTCTTGCCGTAAGCTACACATCCCAAAATTTTCCGGGACTGCGGATCAATTTGATTTCTTAGAAAAAACCGGATATTCTGACCGCCAACCCACTATTAGGATATGCTGTTGAAATGGAAAACGAACCCCCTTATATAAGCAAAACAAAAAGAAAAAAAGAGGCCCATGCCCTCCAGGAGCTGGGACAGACCCTGGCCGGCCTGCCCCTTCATCATATCAAGACCATGGACCTGCCTGAAAAGCTCCGGCAGGCCCTTATCGAGGGCAAATCCATCACGTCCAATGTGGCGGCCCGGCGCCACCGGCAATACATTGGGGTGCTGATGCGGGATGCGGACCCTGAGACTATCCAGTTAGAACTGGACAGCCTGGACGAGACTCCCGCGCCCAAACCCCAGGACGATGAAGAAACAGGGCTCTGGCTGAAGCGGCTGCTCTCCCTTGACCCGTCGGCCATTGAAGACCTTTTGGAGGCATTTCCCGGGATGGAACGGCAACAGGTTCGGCAGCTGCTCAGAAATACCCAAAAAAAGGGGGCTGCATCCCAAAAAGCCCAAAAGGCCCTTGAAGACCTCATCGCAGATCATATAAACCGGACAAACTGAACCTGACTCCCTAACCCTCTGACGCCGAAGGAAACGCCCATGGCAGACCATGGTTTCATCCGCTCTCCCATGAAACGCGTTTCCCGGCATTTTAAAACCTTAAGCATCCGAACCAAACTTGTCGGCGGCTATACCCTGGCCATGCTCATGGCAGTCCTTGCGGGGGGGGCTGTGATCTTTGTCCATGTGGAGCACACCCTTGAGGCCCACATTGAAAGCGAGCTGACCAATGCCACCGCCGGCATCCTGAATATGGTCAAAACCGCCGCCTCCACCTCAATCAAAAACCATTTGCGGGCCGTGGCCGAAAAAAATCTGGAGATTGTCCGGTCCGTATACAACGATTACCGCCGCGGGGCCTTTTCCGAAGAAGAGGCCAAGGCCCTGTGCCGCAGGATCATGTACGCCCAGACCATCGGCAGGACCGGGTATATCTTCTGCGCCAGTTCCAACGCCATTGCAACGGAGCACCCCAATCCCGGAGTCCGGGGAAAACGGTATCCGGAAAAGGCCTTTGTCCGGAAGATGATTGAGATGAAAACAGGCTACCTGGAATACCGCTGGAAAAATCCGGGGGAGACAACCTTAAGACCCAAGGCCATGTACATGGCCTATTTTGAGCCCTGGGACTGGATTATCTCCGCCTCGTCCTACCGGGAAGAGTTCAAGTCCCTGATCAATGTGGAAGACTTTCGGGAGAGCATCCTGGCCATGAAGTTCGGAAAAAGCGGATATGCCTATATCACCGACAGCGGGGGCAATCTCGTCGTCCATCCCTTTTTGACGGGCAACGTTTTTGAGGGAAGAGACGAGGATGTGCAGTTTTTTGCCAGGAAAATGTGCGCGATGAAAACCGGAAAAGCGGTCTATTCCTGGAAAAACCCCGGAGAAACCCGGCCTCGGGAAAAACTTGTGATTTTCAACTATATCCCCGAGTACGACTGGATCGTCTCCTCTGCCTCCTACCTGGATGAAATCTATGCCCCCCTGACCACCATCAAAACGGTTGTCATCGCCATTGTCCTTTTGATCTGCATCCTTGTCAGCATTTTGTCCCTATGGGTCAACGCCTCGGTGGTCCGGCCCCTGCGTACCCTGAAAGACCGGTTTGATCAAGGCGCATCCGGGGACTTCAACCTGCGCATGCAGGAGACAGGAAAAGATGAGATCGGCCAGCTCGCCGGGTATTTCAACCGGTTCATGGACACGCTTTTGGTTTACAGCCGGGAACTTGAGGAGGAGATTGCCCAGAGAAAGAAAAAGGAAACGGCTTTGGGCCTGACCGAGGAAATGTTTTCCAAGGCCTTCAGGTTCTCGCCCTCGGGCCTGTTTATCGCCAGCCTCAAGACCCGGCGGATCATCAATGTCAATGACAGCTTTTTAAACATCACAAGGTTTGATCTCATGGATCTTGTCGGCAGGGAAATTTTCACCATTTCCCTCTTTGATCCCAAAGAGGACGGAAGGATACTGTTCCGGGACATTGAAAACCGGTACTCGGTTAAAAACAGGGAAATCCAATTTCTGACCCGGGACCGGGAACACCGGACCGGACTTGTATCCGGGGAGTGGATCAACCTTTGGGGGGAGACCTGCCTGCTCGGGGCCATTGAAGATGTCACCGACTCCCGGCGCCTGGAACAGGAAATCCTGGACATCAGCCAGCGGGAGCGCCAGAAAACCGCCATGGCCCTCCATGACGATCTGTGCCCCCAGCTGATCGGCATTGAGGTCATGGCCAAGATGCTCCAAAAAAGGCTGGAAATCCCAGGGGCTGACCCTGAAAAAGAGGCCCAAAGCACCGAACGCATCCGGCAGCTCATCTCCGATGCCATTGACAAGACCCGGGGACTATCCCGGGGACTTTTCCCGGTCAACTTAACGGACCGCGGCTTTGACACCTCCCTTGAAGAACTGGCCGCCTATATCGCAAAGGTCTTTCACATTACCTGTACCGTAGACCGGGAGGATGACGCAGGCTTTGCCCAGCCTTTTGAGGACAACCACCTGGCTACCCATGCCTATTACATCGTCCACGAAGCCGTTCACAATGCAGTCAAGCATTCTTGCTGCACCACCATCCGCATCGGCCTGGCCCAGCCCTGCGGCCGCATCCGCTTAAGCGTCACCGACAACGGCTGCGGCATGACAATTAACGCAAACAGCTCCGGCATGGGGGTCAGAATCATGTCCTTCAGGGCCCAGCGGATCCGGGGAGAATTATCCTTTGAAACCGATTCGTCCGGCGGCACCCGGGTCATTCTGGACCTGCCCCGGCCGGACAATCACCAAAAATGAGAGGGAAAACCCAATGGATATCCTGATCGTTGAAGACCATCCCATATTCAGAATGGGGCTCAAGGAAATGATCGACCATGAATCTGACATGAGGGTCTGCGGAGAGGCGGAAACCGTTGACGACGCCCTTTCTCTGGTGCAGTCCTGCCGGCCGGATCTTGCCATCGTGGATCTGTCCTTAAAGGAGAGCAACGGCATGGACCTTATCCGGGAGATCAGCGATCATTATCCCGATTGCGCAACCCTGGTCCTGTCCATGCACGACGAGGCGCTGCATGCCGAACGCTGCCTTCTGGCCGGGGCCAAAGGGTATATCATGAAGCAGGAGGCCTCGGACCAGGTGGTCACGGCCATCCGCCAGATCCTGGCCGGCCAGATCCATGTCAGTCCCCGGATCATGAGCCGCCTGCTCAACGTTTTCAGGCAGAAGCCCGATCTGGCAAAGTCCTCCCCCCTGGCCTCCATTTCCGACCGGGAACTGGAGATCTTTCAGCTCATCGGCAAAGGCCTTTCCTCAAAGCAGATCGCCATGCAGCTTAATATCAGCATCAAAACCGTTGGCACCTACCGGGAGCGGATCAAGGAAAAACTGAGCCTGACCAATGCAAGCGAGCTTGTCCGGTGTGCCGTGGTCTGGGTTGAAACCGGTATTTTCAAAGGGGATAATGGTTAAATTCTTATTTTGTCCTATCAATAAGCCCTGACCGTTATACGAAAATCGCAAAGCTTATGAATGCCTTCTATGAAGCGGGCACCAGGATCAAATTCCAGGGCTTTGGCAACTCCAATTACAGATCAAGGGAGATGAGTGAAGCATTAAAAGTTTTGGAAAAAGCGATGCTGATTTACCTTTTATACCCGTCATCCGCTGTCAGCCCCCCTCTGCTGCCAAACATAAAAACGTCACCTCGGCTTCAGGTTTTAGATACTGGTATGCTAAATTATTTCGCTGGCTTTCAAAAAGAATTATTTGGGGCAAATGCGATTGATTCCGTTTATCAGGGAAAAATAGCAGGGCATATCGTCGGACAGGAACTTTTGGCAGCCAAAACATCTGCATTGTCGACGCTGCTATTCTGGAACCGGGAAAAAAACAATCCAATGCTGAGGTGGATTTTTTAATTCAATATGAAACCCTGCTTGTGCCTGTTGAAGTAAAATCCGCCGCAACCGGCCGGCTTCGCTCGCTTCACCAGTTCATCGATCGTGCACCGCACCATTATGCAGTAAGGATTTATTCCGGAAAATTGGAAATCAATTGAATCCGGACGCTCAACGGGCATTCATGCATCCTTTTGAACCTGCCTTCTTATTTAGCCGGATCCATTACAAAACACATCGAATGGATGCTTGCTGAAATCAAAAATATGCCGGTTTAATCCGTTACTTCCAAAGCGATGTAGGCAAATCCCCTACAGTCTTTTGCGCAATTACCATACCCCTTTTTAGGGAGCGGCCCTCTTTTTTCCTTGTCCCTTATGTCCTATGACAGGTAGCAGCAGTCACAGGGCATGCATCGTTTTTTAAGCATCCGTCACCTTTAACCCTAAGGAGAGATCATGAAAACAAGACTTATCACCCCGACCCCAGACGCGTACGCCTATCCCCTTCTCATAAAAAACCTTCTGGAGACGCCGCTGATCTACTCGCCGGACCAGGAGATCATCTACCGGGATCAGACCCGGTACACCTATAAAACCTTTGGTCAGCGGGTCAAGCAGCTGGCCAACATGCTCACCCGGCTGGGGGTGAAGCCCGGAGACACTGTGGCGGTCATGGACTGGGACTCCACCCGGTACCTGGAGTGCTTTTTTGCTGTTCCCATGATGGGGGCGGTACTTCACACCATCAACATCCGCCTGACCCCGGAACAGCTCATCTACACCATCAACCATGCAGAAGACGATGTCATCCTGGTCAATGAGGATTTCGTCCCGCTTCTGGCGGGTGTAAAAGACCGGTTTGAAACCGTTAAGAATGTAATTCTCCTCTCCGACACGGGCAAACGCCCGGACACCGACCTTGCCTTTACAGGGGAGTACGAAGCCCTGATGGCCGACACCCCGGCCGAGTACGAATTCCCGGACTTTGACGAAAACACCATGGCCACCACCTTTTACACCACCGGCACCACCGGTCTGCCCAAGGGGGTGTTTTTCAGCCACCGCCAGATCGTTTTGCACACCTACGGTCTCATGTCAGGGCTTTGCGCCTATGAGGCCCAGGCCAATCTCAACTCCGGCGACGTATACATGCCCCTGACCCCCATGTTCCATGTCCATGCCTGGGGCCTGCCCTATCTGATGACCATGCTGGGATCCAAACAGGTCTACCCGGGACGCTATGAGCCCGAAGTCCTGCTCAAACTCATCCTTACGGAAAAGGTCACCTTCTCCCATTGCGTGCCCACCATCATCAATATGCTGGTCACAAGTCCCGTCATCAACCAGGTGGACCTGTCCGCCTGGAAGGTGGTTATCGGCGGCTCCGCCCTGCCCCAGGGTCTTTGCAGAGAATCGCTTAAACACGGCATCAACCTGTACTCCGCCTACGGCATGTCCGAGACCTGCCCGCTGCTCACCGTGGCCAATATCAAGCCCCATCTTATGAAAAAGAGTGAAGAGGAACAGGTGGAGATCCGCTGCAAAACCGGACTGCCCGTTACCAATGTGAGACTGGAAATCGTGGACATGAACGGCAAGCCCCTGCCCCATGACGGCACCCATGCCGGCGAGGTGGTGGTCCGCTCTCCCTGGCTGACCCAGGGCTATATCAAGGATAAGGAAAAATCCCAGGAATTATGGGCCGGAGGCTGGCTTCATACCGGCGACATCGGCGTCATTGATGAAGAGGGATACCTTAAAATCACCGACCGGCTCAAAGATGTCATCAAAACCGGCGGAGAATGGATCTCCTCCCTGGAACTGGAAGATATCATCTCCCAGCATGAAGCGGTGTCTGAGGTGGCTGTGGTCGGCGTTACAGATGAAAAATGGGGAGAACGTCCCCTGGCCATGATCGTGCTCCGGGACGGCTTCCAGGGCAAGGTCACGGATAAGGATATCCAGAATTTCTGCATGACCTTTGTGGACAAGGGACAGATTCCCAAATACGGGGTGCCCTCCAAAATTATCCTGGACGCTGAGATTCCAAAAACCTCCGTGGGCAAGATCAGCAAAAAGGATATCCGGGCCACCTACGATCAATAGATCGTCAGGAGGCCGCCCCGAAAGACCCGGCTCCGGGCACCCGCCCGTCCGTCAGGGACGCTTGTCCCTGACGGACGGGCCTTTTTCCCCGAAAACAGGCAAGCCCCGAACCCTTCGGCGGGCAACCTGAGCATTGCCAAGATAGAGCAATGAAATTATTATTTCAAATGGTTGGTAATCGATGATATAGAGATAAAAATATACCGGAACCGTCACAGGCAGGTTCCTCGTCTGAATTGTCAAAGTTTCATATTTTTAGAGGGAAGCCTCCATCTCCGCTCCTCTAAAAAAAGGGCGATACAACCATGGACAGGCCCTTTGGAAAAAAACTTAAAAACCGCATAGACAATGTGGCCAGGCCCTATGTAATTTCCTTATTCATTGTCTTCATCTCAACCGCTCTTCGACTATGGCCCCTCAGTGCTTTAGAGTTGCGCATTCCATGGGTAACCTATTATCCCGCCGTAATGATATGTGCCATTTATTCCGGGTTACGATCCGGTCTCTTTGCCACCTTTCTCTCTGTTTTTGTGGTTTTATTTTGGTCCTTTACCGGGCGGCCGTTCATTGACGACCCCGGCGATTGGCTGGGGCTGTTCGTATTTTCACTGAACGCCGTTTTTATCTCATTGATGGGCGGTATGATGCATCAGGCCAAGAGAACCGCGATCAGACTCAAGGAAGAGGCTGAAGAGGCAAACAATATGCTTGAAGAAATAATCGCAGAGCGGACCAGAGAACTCTCCCAGAGTGAAGGTCAGCTTCGCAGCCTCTTTGCCAACTCCCCATTTCCAATTATGGTTCATACCCAAGACGGGCGTATCATTATGATCAATCAGGCATGGACTGAACTTACCGGATACGAAGTCACTGAAATTCCAACCATCCGCGATTGGGCCAAAAGGGCATATGGAAAAAACTTTGAAGACACCCCATCAAAAATAGCCCCGCGTTCCTCTATTGAAAATCGGGTGGATGAGGGGGAAATAAAAATAAAAGACCGGGATGGGAATACACTCATTTGGGATTTCAGCTCAGCCCCTCTGGGAGAAACCTCAGACGGCCATAAATTAATTGTCAGCATGGCAAAAGATATTACAGAAAAAAGAACCCTTGAATTAAAGCTTAACCAATCACAAAAAATGGAGGCCATTGGTACGCTTGCAGGCGGTATTGCCCATGATTTCAACAATCTTTTGAGTGTCATTGTAGGATATACAGATATCGTTATAGAAGACCTGCCGGCGGACAGTCCAAGCGTCTTGGATCTACAGGAGGTGCATAAAGCCGCAAACCGGGCCAAAGAGCTTGTCAGTCAGATCCTTGCCTTCAGCCGGCAGGATAATCAAGAATTGATACCGCTTAAAATCCAATTGATTATCAAAGAGGTTATGAAGCTTCTAAGGCCCACGATACCAACCACCATTGAGATCAGACAAGATCTGGATCCCAATTGCAAATCCGTTTTAGCCGACCCGACGCAGATCCATCAGGTTATTTTAAACCTATGTACCAATGCATATCATGCCATGAGAAAAAACGGAGGGGTTTTGAGTATCACACTGGCGTCCGTAGTGGAATCAAACGACGATGCGATTGCATATATTCAGGCAGGAGAATATGTGAAGCTCAGTATCAGCGACACCGGCGTGGGCATAGCTAAACATATTCAGGGAAAAATTTTCGATCCCTATTATACCACCAAAGCAAAGGGGGAGGGCACCGGATTGGGCCTGGCAGTGGTCCATGGTATTGTAAAACAGTATAACGGTGATATTACTGTGGACAGCACGCCGGGGAAAGGAACAACCTTTCATGTCTATCTGCCGGCCATTACGGCGGAAACCGAATCTCTCCCCCAAAGGACGCTATCTGAACTGCCCAAAGGCAACGAGAGAATACTTGTTGTTGATGACGATGAAAAAATTGCCAAAATCAACAAAAGGATACTCAGGGATTTAGGCTATCAGGTCACCGCATCGGCAAGCAGTGTTGACGTGTTGGGCAAATTCCAAATCCAGGCGGAATCTTTTGATCTTGTTATCACAGATATGACCATGCCTCATATGACAGGAGCAGAACTTGCCAAGCACCTTCTTGGGATTCGCCCGGATATCCCGATTATCATGTGTACCGGGTTCAGCGACCAGATCAATAACGAGGAGGCGATGAAAATAGGCATCTTCGACTTTATTATGAAGCCGGTGGATAAGACGACCTTAGCCCTTGCCGTGCGCAGGGCGCTGGATCATTCATACCCATACGGCGGCACACCTATCCCATAACCCAAAAGGAGGAGACCCATGACCAACAACGTCGTCATTGCACTGTCCTGCGGAACCAACGATACCAACCGGGCGACCCGGGCCATCCACCTGGCCACCATCGCCCATAAAGAGGGGAAAAACACCACCTTGTTTTTGCTGGATGAGGGGGTATATCTCGCCAAAGAGGGGATCATCACCCATGTCAGGGCCGCCACTGGCGATGTGGCCGATGACCTTTTAGCCTATCTTCAGGCCCACGAAGTGCCGATCCTGGTCTGCACCCCCTGTGCCAAGGCCCGCCAGATCAAAGAAGATGACCTCATTGACGGAGCGCGCATGGCCACGGCCGCAGAGTTCATCAATATGTCGTGTGATGCCGCTGTCATCAGCCTGTAAGTGAAGACCGACCGTCCAAAGGGATTACAAAAGGGGGATATCGGAGGGGAAAAGGGCTGACAGTCGATTCAAGGAGGCTTTAAGCTGTGCCAGGCCGAACACCTCAATGGAAACCGTGCCCGTAAAGGGTTTGAGCAACTCTGCCGCCTGCCCGAACAGGGTGTCAGGCAGACAGTCCAGGCCCGTGTGGTCCTTTGGCGGACTGTGGTCCATGTCCACGCCGTGGAGATGAACAATCCGTATCCTGTCCGCGAACATGTCAAAGGTCCGGGCCGGATCGTATCCGTATTTGAAATGATGGCCTAAATCCGCGCAGACCGACAGATTGTAATCCCTGACCATGGATTCAAAAAGGATAGGATCGTACCAGAGGGTTTCGATGCAGATATCCTCCGGCCGGTGCAGGTCCAGCAGGTCCAGCCCGTGACGGGCCCTGTCCTCCCAGGCCCGGATCTGATCCGGATCGGACAGATCCGTTTCCCTGTCCATGTCCAGGTGAAGGGTATGGGAGGTGGGGGACAAGGGGGCAAAGCGCTCCAGTACCCGGTTAAGGGTGTCAGCGGAGAATTGCCGGTCCCGGGCGGCTTCTGAAGTCAGACTCACATCCACAGGCAGATGAATATTGTAGGTCAGGTTCAGATCCAGGGCCAGCCCTTTTAGTTCGGCCACATCGTCTTTTGAGGGGACCACTTCCTCTGGAAGGCTTTCAAAAACCAGCAGTTCGATTTCATCAAACAGGCCGCCGATTTTTCTCACATTGGGAATGATATGATCCGGGTAAATAAAGGATGTGGTGCCCAGCCTGAAGGGGCGTTTGATGCTTTCCATCGCTACCCCCTAATCCAGAAAAGAACGAGGCAGGCCACGATGGCGGTCAAAATGCTTGCCAAGAGCATCAGGTGGCACGACCGGGCAATATCCGAAGGCGCAGGCTCTTTGAACGCTTCGCCGATATAGGGCTTGTCCACCATTTTACCATGATAGACATTGGGACCGCCCATGCGGACCCCAAGGGCTCCTGCAAAGGCAGCCTCGGAAAAGCCGGCATTGGGGCTTTTGTGGTTTCGACCCTGGGTCAGGGCCGTTGAAAAGGAGCGCCTGCCAAGGCCGGGTGAAAAGATCGACGCAGCCAGGGCGATCACAGGTACAGCGATTCTCGCCGGGATGAAGTTGGCGGCATCGTCAATGCGGGCCGACGCCCGGCCGAAGAAAAAATACCGGGCGTTCTTATACCCCACCATAGAGTCTAAGGTATTGACCATCTTATAGGCCATGGCACCGGGGACGCCAAAAATCAGGGCGAAAAACAAAGGGGAGACAAATCCGTCCACAAAGTTCTCCGCCACGGTTTCAACCGCCGCCCGGGCAACGCCCTCCTTGTCCAGCCGTGCGGTTTCCCTTCCCACAATATACCCCACCATGGTTCTAGCCCGGGGCAGGTCCCCTTTGATCAGAGGCGCTGCCACATCCATGGCCGCCCGGGCCAGGCTCCTTGCGGAAAAACAGTAAAAAAGCAGCACGGCCTGCAGTACCGTTCCGGCGATGGGGTGGAGGGCAAAGGCCAGAGCCAGGGCCAGGGATGACATCACAAACACAGCGGTGATCAAAGTAAGGGAAAAAACAAGGCCCGCGGCCACAGGGCTTGCCAGTCTTCGAAATACCGGCTCAAAATAAGAGACGCTGTTTCCCATCCAGATGATGGGGTGCGGCAGCCATCGCGGATCCCCCAGGGTCAGGTCCAGAACCACCGCTGCGGCCAGCACCTGCCAGGAAATGCTGAACACCTCCCCCCAAAGGCTATCCACGGGACAAAACCTTCCGGATGCTTTGGGCAAGCATATCGTTGGTACCCCGCTCCTTTAGGCTGAACCGGACAAAGCGGTCACAAAGGCCGTTGAAATTAGTGCAGTCCCGGATGAGAATCCGGTCCTCTCCCACTTTGTCGCAGAAATCCGCCGCCCCCGTTCCGGAAAGCTGCGCCAGGATAAAATAGGTGGCGCCGTCATAAAAACGGATGCCGGAAAGATCCTCGACCTGCTCCAGAAAACGAATCTTTTCCGCGTTGATAAAGGCCCGGGTCTCTTCGTAAAAGGGCGCGATACGCTCCGGATGATTAAAAATATCCGTGATCACCTCCTGGGCCAGAGAATTGACGCTCCAGGGCTGGTAATGGGCGGCCAGCTTTTCAATCAGGGGCCGGGCGCCTGAGATAAAACCGGTGCGCAGTCCCGGGATCCTGAAAATCTTGGACATGGAAGAAAGCACCAGAAGGTTGTCAATGTCCGTATCCCCGGCAAAGGAAAGCGCTTCGGCATTCTCAACAAAGGGCAGATAGGACTCGTCTACCAGAAAGACGGTTTTGGGATGTGCCAGGATCAGAGTCTTGAGATCCGGTTTCGGGATCAAAGCGCCTGTGGGGTTGTTAGGATTGCAGATAAAAACCAGATCAGCTTGGCCCGCCATGGCCGAAACCGCATCCAGATCCGGGGCAAATCCGTTTTCCGCCGTGGCTGCGCACAGATCAAAAGAAACGCCGGCGGCTCCGCAGGCGTCCTGGTAGTCCGAGTAGGTCGGCCCCAGGATCAGGGCCCTTTCAGGGGCCAGGGCCATGGGCAGAGTGTAGATAAAAAAGGTGGTGCCGTTGCCGGCAAGAACGCTGGAGGGATCGATGCCGTGATACCGGGCAAAGCCCTGCGCCATGGTGATCGCATCGGGTTCTGGCAGGCGGTGGATGGCCGATATTTTTTCCCGTATGACGGTGTGGACATAGTCCGGAGGGCCCAGAGGATTGAGATTGGCACTCATGTCTATGATATCCTCTGGTGAGCAGTTCAGCCGTTCTGCCAGTTTGAGCCTGTTGCCGCCGTGTCCCTGAATCATGATGTATCCCCGTCCGGGCCGCCTTACACCAGAAGGGTGCCGGCGCAAAGAAGGAGCCAGGCCTCCATGAGTTCAGTCATGGCCCCCAGCATGTCACCGGTAATGCCGCCCATTGTCTTTTTGTAAAACCGTAATATCAACGCCAATCCAAGGCCGAACCCGGCCAGGATCACCAGGCCCTTATAACCCAGAATCAGGGCAATGGCCAGGGGGATCAGACAGTAGGTGAAATCTTTAAGGCCTACGGGCCGGTCAAACAGGTCTTTTCCAGTGCCGGGGCCGCTTCTGCCGTAGTCTAAAAATTTTACCCCGAAGATCATGCCCGCTCTGGAAAATGAGGGAACCACAAGGAATATGCCTGCCGCCTGAAAGGGAGAGGCCGTGGATTTTACAGCCCAAATCCCCGCCAGTTTGATCATGAGACCCATTACCACGGCAACCAGCCCCATCATTCCGGTCCGGCTGTCCTTCATGATTTCCAGAGCCCGCTCCCGGCCCCGGTGGCTGAAAAGGCCGTCAGCCGTATCCCCGAGACCGTCCAGGTGAAAGGCCCCGGTAACGGCCACAAGGAACAAAAGATCCACCAGGGCAGCCACAGGCAGAGGCCACACAAGGGTGGCGGCCCAGTCCACCAGGGCCAGCAGCAGTCCAATGATAAGGCCGGCCACGGGAAAAAACCGGATCATGCCCACCGGCGAGTACCCGGGATTTTTTCCCATGGGCAGGATGGTAATAAAGGCCAGGCAGGCTTTCAGGTCGTAAAACATCCCTTTTTTATCCGCGTTTTCTTCCATTAATTCTTTCCAGGTATACTCGTTTCAGGTCGATTCTTTCCGGGTCTGGTAAAACCGGCCCCGCTCCCCCTGCCGGGCCAGAATCTCGCCTTTTGTTTCAAGTCGGTTCAAAAGGGCCTGGACGGTCGGGGCATCCGCCCCCAGCATAGCGGCCAGATCCATGCAGGTGCAGGGCCTTCTTAAAATGGTCTCTATAACGGCAGCCTCAAGGTCGGCCGTCTTTCTTGAGGCCCGGTCCGCCTGTGGCAGCCGGGCGATGATCTCTGTTCTGTCCGGCCCCAGAAATGTCCGGATCCGCTCCAGGTTCTCCCGGTCCGCCGGGCGCAGTCCTTCTTCAGTGCCGGGCCGGTCCAGAGAGTTGAGTTGGATCATATCCGGAGCAATGCGGCCTGCCGCCCGCCTGAGCTGCGCCAGCTCCTCCGGGGTGTCGTTGACCCCGGGCAGAATAAAAATCTCAAGGTTGACCGTTCCTTTAAATGAACGGGTAAAGGTCTCAATGCCCAAAATGACCTGATCCGGCGAAACCCCTGAATGGGGCCGGTTCAGCTTTTGAAACGCCTCTGGGGATACGGCGTCCAGGGAGGGCACCACCAGATCCGCCTGGGAAAGGTCCGCTCGGACTTTGGGGTCTGAGAGCAGGGTGGCATTGGTGAGCACAGCCACCCGGATATCCGGTTTTACCCGCTTGATATGGGCGATGACCGTCCCAATGTCTTTATTCAGGGTCGGTTCTCCGGAACCGGAAAAGGTGATGTAATCGGGATCGTCCTGATGGGTCCAGTAGTGGTCCAGCTCAGCGATTACCCGGTCCAGCGGAACCCAGGCCTTTCGCTCGCAGGTCAGCTCCGTGGTCCTTCCACATTCGCAGTAAACGCAGTCCAGGCTGCAGACCTTGTGAACCACCAGGTCCACGCCCAAAGAGACGCCCAGGCGTCTGGAAGCCACAGGGCCGAAAAGGTGTTGATACTTCAAGCCGTCCCTCCGGGTCCGGGCTTGATCTGTACCGGAATGCCTGCAACGCAGAGGAAGACCTTATCGGCAACGGCGGCAATCCTCTGGTTCACCAGGCCGGCCATGTCACGGAACTCCCGGGCCAGTGCATTTTCCGGGACGATGCCGTAGCCGACCTCGTTGGAGACCAGTATAACCGGGCAGGGGCAGGCCTTGAGCGCCTTTGAAAGCAGATCCACCGAGACCATGATTTCCGCCTCGTTCTTCTGGTCGAACAGAAGGTTGGAGGTCCACAGGGTCAGACAGTCCACCAGGATCACCCGAGCGGTTCTTCCGGCCACGGCAATGGACTCGTCAATGAGTACGGGCTCCTCCACGGTCTGCCATCCCGGCCCCCGCTCGGCCTGATGGCGTGCCACCCTTTTTTCCATCTCAGGATCGGTGGGCACGGAGGTGGCAAGGTAGAGTTTGCCATCCACGGCCATGGCATCGGCCCGCTCCATGGCGTACCGGCTCTTGCCGCTTCTGCATCCGCCGAGGACAAGGGTAATTTTATCTGTGCTGAAAGCGTTTTCCATTCTTTTTCACCTGTTTTTTTAACGCATCGGGGCCAAGGATAGCCTATCCCCCCTGCCCGATGCAACTTAAAAAAGCGTAACAAAATTTAAGGCTAAAAACTTATCCTCTTATAATTACAGACCATTGTAAAATACAAGTAATCGATCCCATTTCACCACTAATATTATTTTTTGTTTCTCCAGGCCTTTACAACGAGTTTTCTTTCATGTAGGGGTTTTTTATATAATCTTTACGACTTAGGTGCGATACTCAGGGGAGGAGAGAGTGATTAATAGAAAGACGGCCAGTGCCTTGGGCCTTAAACCTGTTACCCGGACCATGTGCCACGACTTTTATGTCAAAATCAACACCGAATGCGAATCCCCGGAGGCCATCAGAGAAAGTGTCAGCTGGTGGCAGCAGGACAAGGACAAGCTCAACCATCTATGGTGGGTGCTCAACTACTACTCGGAGCGCCTGGATCCAGACCGCAACCTGCGCGCCTTTGTGGAAAAGCACCTGGACGCCCTGGTGCCTGCCGAACCGCCCCCGAAAAGCTTCGCCCCCCCACCAGACGCTCTCTAACGGGAGCCCTTACAGAACTGGGGGCTTGCCCCCCAGATATCAACAATCTTATTTCTTCCCGGATATGCCACGGTTTTATACTGGGTAATATTGGCCAGGGTCGCCGTTATTTCTCCCAGACGGGCGGCCTGGGACCTTATGGCCCGGATGCTGTTGTCTATTTGTTCCGGATCCGGCTCCAGATCCAGCAGTTCAGAATATCCGATGATGGCCTGCAGGGGCTGGTTAATTTCATGACAGACCGCCCCGGCCATCTCCAGCACCCCCTGGAGCCGTTCGCGCTCCACGGTCTGCCGTTCTGTAGTCCTTCGCTGGGAAACGTCGGAAAAGGTTCCGATGGTCCAGGACGTTGGATCGTCCTCCCCGCTGGAATTCAGCCGGACATGCACGGGAAAAAGGGTGTTGTCAGCCTGCTTCAGGTTCATTTCATAGTCCACTTTTCCCTGGGAATAAAGGCCCTGATAAACCGTTCTTCCGGCAAATTTAAAATCCTCCTCTGCCTTATAGATCATCAGGACACTTTGGCCTTCAAACGCTTCCTTTGAATCATAGCCGAACATGCGCACCATTTCCGTATTCACCCATTTAAACACCCGGTTCTGGATCAGGGCAATGCCGACAGGAGAAGACTCCAGGATCTTCTCCAGGATCTTGCGATGCTCATGGATTTTTTTTTCACTGTCCTTGCGCTCAATGGCCAGGGCTGCATGCCGGCAGACCGAATTAAGCAGGTTCATATCCTCCCCGCTGTAGGCCGCCTGCGGCCCCTTGTCCGTGATTCCCATCACACCGATCACCTGATTCTTTATAATCAGGGGGGCTCCCAGCCAGGTACCTGCGCCCTCTTCTGCAAATACAGCCGGTGACCGGGACGTGATGACCCGGCGGATAAAAGGAAAATCCTCCACAGAAACCTTGTCGGCAGGGAGCTCAACTGAATCTGAAAAATAGGGAAACCGGAGGGTCGTTCCAGCTTCATCGCAAATGGCGATAAAAAAGGTTTTTACGGGAAGAATGGTGGCCAGGGACCGATGGATCACCCGGTACAATTCGGTCAGGTTCCGGGTATTGGACACCGCATTGGCAATCTCGAACAGAACCGTAACGGTCCTATCCAAGCGACTCTGTGAATTTGCTGGCCTTCCGTCCATCGCGTTCCCGTCCCAAGATAGCCAAAATAAAGGCGCATTATTCCATCAAACCTTTTATTTAGCAAGGAAAAATCGCGGATTTAACCGGATGCGCCCCATATATCCATAATGGTGGTATTGCCGGGATATGTTTTGGTTTTATACCGGGTAATCTTGGCAAGCTGACGGGTAATGTCCCCGATGCGGTCGGCCTGTTCTTTAACCTGGATCAGGGTTTTAGGTGTAATGTTTTCCGGCTCCATAAACAGCTCCATATAACCGAAAATGGTCTGAAGGGGCTGGTTGATTTCATGGCAGACCGCCCCGGCCATCTCCAGCACCCCCTGGAGTTTTTCCTTTTCCATCCGCTCCTGGTGGGCCAGTTCCAGCTGTGAAATATCGGCCAGAATCACGATCTTCCGGTCCAGGTCTTCCTCCTCCCCGAATCCGGTGATGCTGACATGGGCTTTAAAACAACTGCCGTCCCTGCGCACAAGGGTGGTATCAAAGTCCACCCGCCCCTTAAGATCCATCTGCCGATCGATAATCTGACCGGCCTCTATAAAGGCGGCTTCATTGGGATACATCAGGGCGCTGTCCCTGCCGGTGAGTTCGGATTTTTCCCCATACCCGAACATGGACACTATCTGGGAGTTGACCCATTTGAATATCCGATCCTCCACCAGGCAGATGCCCACAGGAGAGGACTCCAATATGGTTTCCAAAAGGGTCTGCTGATCCTGCAGCCTTGTGTCAAACTCCTTTCTCTCCAGGGCCAGGGCAATGTGCTGGGCCATGGTGGCCAGAAGGTCCAGATCTTTTTCCACATAGGCCTGTTTTGAATCATAACTCTGGATGGCAATGGCCCCGATCACCCGGTCCCGGGTGGTCAAAGGCGCTCCCAGCCAGACCTTGCACACCGACCCGATAAGGGCCTGGTTCCGGTCCGCAGCCAAGGCAAGGATATCCTTTTCAAAGAAAATCTGAGGCTGTTTTGTGGCGATCACCCGTCCCGTGAGGGAGGCGGTCTGGCTGAAGTCAAAAATCTCCCCGGGATTTTCATCCTTTTCATCCACATAAAAGGGAAAACTGATGGAATCTGAGGCAGGGTCGTGCAGGGCAATATAAAAATTGTTTGCCGTGAGAATTTTATCCAAAGATTGATGCACCACCTGATAAAAAGCCTTCAGGCTTTGGGCGCTGGAAACCGCCTGGGAGATGTCATAGAGCACCTCCAGAGTCTTGGAAGCATCTCTGTTTCTTATGGTTTCCTTCCGGTTTATCCGGTCCTTTGCCTTCATTCTTTGAACGCTGTCCTCCGTCTTGGGTCGGTTTTATCCCTTATTAGGGTTTGATTTTTCTTCCATAAACATGTAATTCCCAGTATAACAGGCAGATGGCCAAAAAAAAATAGTATAAACAGAATGCAAAAGGTTATACCGAAAATACCCTCTATGAAGTCCATTGAAGAAATATCGCTTTTGTATGAAATCAGCGAAGCTCTGAACCAACACATGGATATGAAAAAATCCTTGTTCAAAGTGCTCAGCGTGCTTTCAGAATCCCTGAACCTGATCAGAGGCATCATTTTCCTGACCAATACGGAAACCGGGGAAATCCGCATCGAAATGGCCCACGGCATTTCCGAAGAAAAAACCCGTCAGATCAAATACCTGCCCGGAGAAGGCATCATCGGAAAAGTGATCCAGACAGGAAAGCCGGCCGTAGTGCCCCGCATCAGTGAAGAGCCCCTCTTTTTGGACAAAACCCACTCCAGGGAAGCCGGACAGGGCCAGGACTACTCCTTTATCTGTGTGCCCATCAAAAAAGATACAAGGGTGGTGGGGGCCATTTCCGCAGACCGCCCCTACGAGGGCAAGCGAAGCCTGCAGACCGGGGAAAAACTGCTCTCGGTGGTGGCGGCCATGGTGGCCCACCATGTCATCAATATCGAAACCATCCGGGTGGAAAAAGAGCAGCTTAAAACGGAAAATATCCGGCTCAAATCCGAGCTGGAAAACAAATACTCCTTTGCCAACATCATCGGAAATTCCAACAAAATGCGGGAGGTTCTGCAGATGATCTCCCAGGTCTCCTCCTCATCGGCCACCGTGCTGATCCGCGGGGAGAGCGGCACGGGCAAGGAGCTTGTGGCCAACTCCATCCACTACAACTCCGCCAGGAACCAGAATCCTTTTATCAAGATCAACTGCGCGGCCATCCCGGAAAACCTGATCGAAAGCGAGCTCTTCGGTCATGAAAAAGGCGCCTTTACCGGTGCCTCCCACCAGAAAAAGGGCAAGTTCGAACTGGCCAATACCGGAACCATCTTCCTGGACGAGATCGGAAACATGGACTTAGGCGCCCAGGTCAAGCTGCTCCGGGTGCTCCAGGAAAAGGAATTTGAACGGGTCGGCGGCTACAAGCCCATCAAGGCAGATGTCCGGATTGTGGCGGCCACCAACTCCAATCTTGAGGAAATGGTCCAGCAGGGCAGATTTAGGGACGATCTTTACTTCAGGCTCAACGTCTTTCCCATTTATATTCCCTCCCTTAGGATGAGAAAGACCGATATCATCCTTTTAGCCGATCACTTTCTTGAAAAATACAGAAAGGAACACGGCAAGGATATCAAACGAATCACCACCCCTGCCATCGACATGATGATGGAGTACCACTGGCCGGGCAATGTCCGGGAGCTTGAAAACTGTATTGAACGTGCCGTGATCCTGTGCAACGAAGGGGCCATCCACTCCTATCATCTGCCGGCCACCCTTCAGACAGGGACCAAGTCAAAAACCCTGCCCCTGTCCCTGGAAGACGCCGTGGCCAACCTGGAAAAAGAGATCCTCATGGATGCCCTGAAAAACACCCGGGGCAATATCAACAAGGCCTCCAAGCTCATCAACATCACGGTGAGAAAGTTCTCCTACAAGGCGGCCAGGTACAATATCAATTATAAGGATTACCGGTAAGATGGGCCCATTAAACATTTAAGGTGAATTCCCCACGGGTGATTTGGGATAAAAACTCCACTTTTTAGCGGGTAAATTTCTATCAATTTCCTTCATCATCCCCAGGAAAATGATTTTTTAAAGCTTTTAAAAAAATTTTTCTGTTAGATTTTAGCCGTAACCTAGTAGGTGTAGCAGCCTGATTTCATAATCGCTCTATCCCCAATTATTTGCAACTGGGACCACATTAGATGATTTTATAAATTAGAATCAAGACTGCCTTGTAGTTTTTTTATGAAAAATTAACATGTTCTATACTTCTAAGGACGGGAACTGTGCTATTCTTTCAAATTTTTAGCTCAGGCAATAGCGGATTGTAAGCAATAGCTTGGAAACAGTGCAGAATGTCAGCCAGGGTGTTTACAAAGCTCCTATGGTTTTTTTTTGATTTGAATTTTTCTTAGTTTATTAAAACAAAAATTGAGACGAGGCTACAGAAAACGACGCAATAGAAATATAAATCATACAGTTTTTTCGTGTGATTGGGTTCAACACCCAAGTATCGTAACAAATCCATTGGCATAATAAAAACAAAATAAATAGAAGCAATTGAAAGTATAACTCTAAATCCTCCTTCCTTTATTTTAAACCATTTGTTTTTTGTCCTCTTGAGTAACCAATATTTTTGGAGTTTATTTAGAAGAACCAAATAGTAGCCTACTAATATTCCAGATATTATCGCATAAGCAAAAATAAGTAATTCAGGTGTATTTAATGCAATTTCGTCCATAGAAGATCTTCTTGATTATCATTTAGAATTGTAAGGTACCATATTGGGATCAGAGCTTGTTGCATAATTTAACCCTGTTGAGACTCCACCGGATAAGCTTCCTCCCACAATCACTGCATCAATTAAGGATGCACTGCCTTTAAGAGCAGCGGCACCTGCGCCACCACCTATTGCTCCTGATATTCCACTGATAACCAGTGATGTCACGTTAATATCTTTGTTAGGATCTGAGCGGCGTTGGATTAAATAGTCCGTCCCAACGCCTATAGTTCCGCCTATTGCAGAATTTGCGATAAGTGAGGTCCCAAATGACAAGCCTGCAAGGGCACCAACACCAGCACCATACGCAGCCCCATGCAACACATCACCATTGTTGAACAGTGCATTAACTGCCCCTACAGCTCCCCCAATTACTGCACCTACTCCAGCAGCTCCCAAATTAATAAATTCACCAGTTGGATCGTTAAAGGTAATTGGATTATTTAGGGCATAAGCATACAAATTCACATCCCCGCCGTCAAACCCTAAAGGATCTTGGGAGATGAACCTGCCTGTAACCGGATCATAGTACCTGGCCCGCATATAATACCACCCGTTAGGTTCTGCCATAACGCCGTGTTGGCCAACAAACTTGAACGGTTGAGTAACGGTTTCCTCCTGGTCTGAGATTCTGCCAAAGGGGAAGTAGGCATACTTGTTGACAACGGTTTTATCCGTATCGGTAACGGCGGTTGTATTGCCGGAGCCGTCAAAGTGGTAGCAGTACACGTCATCGGCCGGTGTCACCATGGACAAAAGGCCAAGGCCGTAGATGTAGTATTGCAGGATGGTGTTGTCTTCATCTGCCTGGGCAAGCAGGTTGCCGGAGGGGTCATGGATATACCGGGTGGTTGTTCCGTTCCGGGACGCCGCGATCCTGTGGCCGTATGAGGTATATTCAAAACCGCAGTTTTCGGCTCCGTTTGAAGAGATGCTTTCCAGCCGGTGGTCTTGGTCAAACGCCAGGGTATTGCCATAGGCGGTTTGAAGCTGGCCTTCATCATCATAGGTAAAGGCATTGTCCCCGGCTATTGTCAGCCTGTTCTTCTGATCATTATAAGTATAGCCCGCTATGGTGGTGCTCACCTTGAGCGGCAGGGGCACGATCTGGGTGATGCTGACTCGGTTCCCGTCGTTATCCAGGGTATAGCTGTAGCCGGAGATAACGGTTCCGCCCTCTTGGGTCAGGTTGGAAAGGCTGGTCAGCCTGTTGGCATTATCGTAAGAGTACTCCACCACAGTGCCGTTAAACTGGGTCAGGCCGGTCAGGCGTCCGGCTTGATCGTAGGTGTAGGTGGCGGTGCGGTCCTGCCAGTCAGTCACGGTTTTAAGCCGGTTCAGGGCATCATAGCTGTACGTAACGGTTTTATTGCCCGGATAGGTAAGGGATTCCAGGTTGCCGGCAGCATCGTACTGGCAGGTAATGGTGATGCCGTGGGGACCGGTAATGGTTTTGACACGGTTATCCTTGTAGTAGGTATATGTTGTGGTCCCGGTCTGATCATGGATTTGAGTTAAGTTATCCCGGGCATCATAGGTGTATGTGACAGGGGTCTGGGAAGAATCAAAGGTGATTGTCTCCACTTTCCCCGAGGGGGTATACGTGTAGGTCAGCACCCTGTTGTTCCGGTCTGTCCGGGTATGGATGCGGCCATCCGCATAATAGGTGAACTGAGATGTTTTCACCAGCGGATCGGTCCGGGTCTGCAAGAGCCCCCGGTTGTCAAAGTCAAAACGTGTAATGGCCCCTTCCTGATTTGTCAGTGAGACCATTCTTCCGGCGGTATCATATCCGTAATCAATGGCCGGGTAATCCGCCGTTGCCACGGTATCGGGATTGCCAAGGACATCATAGGCATAGGTTGTCACCACCCCGTTGCCGTCTGTTTTTGTATGCACCTGGCCATTGGGATAGTAGGTGGTGAAGGTTTCAATGGGAGAGTCTGATTCAGGCCAGCCCCGGAGAGTCTCCAGGTGGTGCTCATCATCATAAACGTATTGAACCATGTTCCCCAGCGGGTCGATCTCGTGGTCCAGCCTGAAATCGGCATCATAGACATACCGGGTTTCCTCGTCCAGGGCATTGATGACTGAAATCAGATTGTTGTTGCCGTCATAAACGTATCGGGTCAGGTTTCCTCCGGGATCTGTGGTCTCAACAATATGATTCTGGCCGTCGTTTCACCCAGTTGGAGAAGCCTTGTTACCCTGTACATGGATACCAAAACCTTATTCTGATTAACTTCTTGCGATTCTATCATTTTTATTTATTGCTTTCCTTGATAAATGTGAGACCCACATTTTTATTAACAACGATAAACCAATTTAAGGCCTTAAGCCCTATGGATGTTTTAAAAAAAACAATGGAATAACAAATTATAACTGCGATATAAATAGCTGCAATTATAATTATTCTTATTGCTTTTAAAGAATGTTGAGGGAGCCATTCAAAATTTTCCATTATAGTTGCTATAATAAATGGAGAAAAAATCTTCACAACTACAAACGTTGTTGCTGTAATGATTAAAAGCGTGATTATGTACGCAACTATTACTAAAAGATATTTTTTCAACATCATAGCTATTTAGCAGCCCCTTGTATTGTAATATTATTTTTAACCGGCTCTATTGTTAATTGTTTCTGCAAATTACTACCTAACATGCCGAACGCAATACTGCGAGATGCGCCAACCCAAGTACCTATAGCAACTCCAGAAGTACCTCCTGTGTAAACTGCTAACGCACCACCTATACCTCCGCCTATACCTGCTCCAATTATACCTCCTAAATTTTCGCCCATTGCTGCTGCAGCACCCGCTGAAATTGCAGCACCTATGCCGGCACCCACTCCAACTGAAACATCGACCATACCGCCAATAAATCCGCCTGCAGTTCCTCCGGCAAAACCTTTAAGAAGATTGAGAGCAGATAGATCTCCACTGGTCATAGCACCGAGAACTCCTCCGGCACCACCAACTAAGCCTCCAACGATACCTCCCCATATATTTATCTCTCCACTGGGATCTATATTCATAACAGGATTATTTGAGGCATAAGCATACAAATTCACATCCCCGCCGTCAAACCCCAACGGATCCTGAGAGATGAACCGCCCTGTAACCGGATCATAGTATCTGGCCCGCATGTAATACCATCCGTTGGGTTCGGCCATGACGCCGTGTTGGCCAACAAACTTGAACGGTTGAGTAACGGTTTCCTCCTGGTCTGAGATTCTGCCAAAGGGGAAGTAGGCATACTTGTTGACAACGGTTTTATCCGTATCGGTAACGGCGGTTGTATTGCCGGAGCCGTCAAAGTGGTAGCAGTACACGTCATCGGCCGGTGTCACCATGGACAAAAGGCCAAGGCCGTAGATGTAGTATTGCAGGATGGTGTTGTCTTCATCTGCCTGGGCAAGCAGGTTGCCGGAGGGGTCATGGATATACCGGGTGGTTGTTCCGTTCCGGGACGCCGCGATCCTGTGGCCGTATGAGGTATATTCAAAACCGCAGTTTTCGGCTCCGTTTGAAGAGATGCTTTCCAGCCGGTGGTCTTGGTCAAACGCCAGGGTATTGCCATAGGCGGTTTGAAGCTGGCCTTCATCATCATAGGTAAAGGCATTGTCCCCGGCTATTGTCAGCCTGTTCTTCTGATCATTATAAGTATAGCCCGCTATGGTGGTGCTCACCTTGAGCGGCAGGGGCACGATCTGGGTGATGCTGACCCGGTTCCCGTCGTTATCCAGGGTATAGCTGTAGCCGGAGATAACGGTTCCGCCCTCTTGGGTCAGGTTGGAAAGGCTGGTCAGCCTGTTGGCATTATCGTAAGAGTACTCCACCACAGTGCCGTTAAACTGGGTCAGGCCGGTCAGGCGTCCGGCTTGATCGTAGGTGTAGGTGGCGGTGCGGTCCTGCCAGTCAGTCACGGTTTTAAGCCGGTTCAGGGCATCATAGCTTTACGTAACGGTTCTATTGCCCGGATAGGTAAGGGATTCCAGGTTGCCGGCAGCATCGTACTGGCAGGTAATGGTGATGCCGTGGGGACCGGTAATGGTTTTGACACGGTTATCCTTGTAGTAGGTATATGTTGTGGCCCCGGTCTGATCATGGATTTGAGTTAAGTTATCCCGGGCATCATAGGTGTATGTGACAGGGGTCTGGGAAGAATCAAAGGTGATTGTCTCCACTTTCCCCGAGGGGGTATACGTGTAGGTCAGCACCCTGTTGTTCCGGTCTGTCCGGGTATGGATGCGGCCATCCGCATAATAGGTGAACTGCGATGTTTTCATCAGCGGATCGGTCCGGGTCTGCAAGAGCCCCCGGTTGTCAAAGTCAAAACGTGTAATGGCCCCTTCCTGATTTGTCAGTGAGACCATTCTTCCGGCGGTATCATATCCGTAATCAATGGCCGGGTAATCCGCCGTTGCCACGGTATCGGGATTGCCAAGGACATCATAGGCATAGGTTGTCACCACCCCGTTGCCGTCGGTTTTTGTATGCACCTGGCCATTGGGATAATAGGTGGTGAAGGTTTCAATGGGAGAGTCTGATTCAGGCCAGCCCCGGAGAGTCTCCAGGTGGTGCTCATCGTCATAAACGTATTGAACCATGTTACCCAGCGGATCGATCTCATGGTCCAGCCTGAAATCGTCATCATAGACATACCGGGTTTCCTCGTCCAGGGCATTGATGACCGAGGTCAGATTGTTGTTGCCGTCATAAACGTATCGGGTCAGGTTCCCTCCGGGATCTGTGGTCTCAACAATATGATTCTGGCCATCGTAGGAATGGACGGTTTTTCGCCCCAGGGCATCCTCGGTTTCGGTGAGCCGCTTTTTGCCGTCATAATAATAGATGGTCTGATTCCCCTCGCTGTCCTCTTCAACATTACGGTATCCGCCAAAATACAGGTTATATGTGGCTGTGCCTGTCTGCCGGGGAACGGTCTGGCATTTGACCCGGCCCAGGCTGTCATAGGTATTTGTAACCGTGGTGATCTGCTCGGGGTTTTTCAGGGTCACGAGCCTGTGCCCGTCATCATAGCCATAGTGCCAGACCTTTCCGGCCGGGTCTGTGTAGGTGTCAAGGTCATTGTCCGTATAGCCGAAGGAGACGCTGCGCCCGGCATTGTCGGAGACTGAATTAAGCAGGTCATCAGTATAGCTGAACGTCAATGTATGGCCAAAGCCGTCACTGACACTGTGCAGCTTGCCATTGGAATAGGTAAATGTTGTGCTGTTGCCGTCAGCATCGGTGATCGTGGAAACCTTGCGGTCCGTATTGAACCGGACGAATCTGTCAAATCGTTCGTTCAGGCAGTATGCGCCGTTTTCAAGCACCAGTTCGGAAGTTATACCGGGGGGAGGCGAATAACTGCCGTCGGGCAGTTTTACATAGGTCAGGGAGTCCGTGTCGATATGAATGCTCACGGCATTATCAATCAGCGTGTCCATTCCCCACTTGGCAACAAGGGCGGCGGTCATCCACTCTTTGACACCGGTATCATCGGTCATCAGATCCAGGGTTGCCACTGAAACGGCCAGAAGCCCGACAGCATCCAGAGGCAGGCGTTGCCCCAGTCCCATCCCGGAACTTGAAAAGACCTTGGCGGCCAGGTCCAGATTATGGGACCAGCCATAGCCCAGTCCGTTGTCCGTATGGTGATTTTCACCGAAATACTCTCGTTTGAAAGAGATCCCGCCCATGCCTCCGGACAGGGAGAGATCCGTATTGGAGTACATGAAATGCCCCGTGGTCATATCCACGGGATCTTCACTGGGCACTTTGGAGTCAGTGGCCGACGGCCTTGTCGCTTCCACGACTTCCTCATGGGCTTGAGCAACATCCACCAGTGCTTCCACGGCGCCGTATCCGCCGTTGTAGTCCCCGCCGATGATCATACCGCAGCTTTTCCAGGTTTCGGTAGTTGTGAAGCGGATATATCCCTTGCCAGACCATGACAGCAGGGGGATATTTCCATCGGCCGGCAGAAACAGGGTGCTGTTGTTATCCACAGCCTGTTCAAATGATGACAGGTCCTGGTCAGAGTAATTTTGAAGCTGGGATTCTATGGAATCATAATTTGCCGAAGTCACCTCAAAAACCTTATTGCCACTGCTGTTTGCTATCTGCAAAAGCTTTACGGTGGACACTGCCGGCCTGTCCATCTGCATCTGCTCCAGCACCCCGTGCTCCAGAGCGCTTGCCATGTGGTTTGTTGCCTTGAAATAAGCGTCTTGGGCCGTGGTATCCCCATGCCGTGACACGATGCTGTTCAACTGGTCTTTAACGTCAATATAATACCCTTCTTCCTGGGCAACAATACCAAACCTGTGATGATAGAGGGACACAACCCCTGCAATTTCGGCAAGCAGACTCTTGTTCAAGGCGGTGTCTCTCATCCATGTCATGCCCATTACATTGAGGGTTTCCGTGACAACCTCCCGGGAGGTATCAGATTTTCCTTCCTGCCGGTATTCTGTCATTTGACGTTGGCGTTTCTCAACCACTCCTCCCTCTTGGCTTGCTCCAAAATCATAGATAATGGTGTAATATGCGCCCCGTTTGACCGTATATTTAGGAGGTTCCTCCTCAGTATCGCTTGCTGCGGCATAGGGATGATTAACCGTAATAACGAGGGTATCCATGTCCTGCCCGGCCAAAATTTCTGTTTCTTCTTCAAGCAATGTATCGTCCAGCCACAATTGGGCCAGCGGAGTTGCCAGGGTTTCCCCGGCCAGGCCCAGTGTAACAGGAGAATATGAAAGGCTGTCATAGGTAAGGGTCAGTGTAATGGCAGCATCATGATTACCCACGCTGTTGGCCAGATATTCGACCTGAATGTCTCGAAAGGCTCCTGAAGCAATTGTTCCGGATTCGTTGCCGCTGACAAACTCAAAATGGGAGGCATCACTGCCGGTGATGGTCATGCTGTTTATGGTCAGAGGCAGGCTTCCGTCATTTTGAATCCGGCAGGTCCCGGACAGGGACTGATCCAGGTAACTTGTGACATTCATCCCGTAACCGCTTAGTTGCAGTTCATGGGCAACCTCACCGGTAAGGTTGATGATATTTGTGGCGAAATTGTTCGAGTTGTGCCAGCATTCAATTCTAAGCTGGCCTGTTTTAGTCCCAGCAGATTGGCCGGAACCGTTCAGGCGGAGTTCTATGGCAAGGGATGAATCGGGGGCCAGATCGTGGCTACCGCCGCCTGTTTCAAAAGAATAGGCATTTTGGGGATTGCTTGCCAGGCTGACAACTATTGTTATTGTGCTTGAATTCGAGTTGATAAGCTCGGTAGTTCGGCTGGTGTATCCATTTGGATAGGTTTTGCCAAAGTCCCAAGTTGAGGTATCCTCCGACTCTGTTTCATAAGTCCCGGCAGCAATAGAGACCGTTGGAACCTCCGTTTTCTGCGGCAGGATAATGTTTTCAGATGCCGGGGAACTTTGGAGGCTTTGCAAAGAAGACTGAGCAGCCGCAGTTGTATCTGCATCGGCACTTTTATATGTCAGTGACAAACGCTTCCCCGAAAGCTCGTTGATATTTAGGGTTTTATCAATCTGGCCATGTTCAATTCTGACCGTATGAATGTAACTGGAAGGAATTTCATCCCAATACGCAAGGGGAGTCATCCCGGATAATGAAGCACTGAAGCCGGTCAGGTATTCCGGAATAATCTGCCTGCCCCCAATGATCTCTTCCATGGTTGCATTGGGGTAGTTGGCTTTAAGATATTGGTGCAGGTTGGCGGCATAGGCGGTCAATTGGGACTGGATATTTGACTCATTGAGATTTTGAACATAATCCGTCCCGCTGACACCTCCAGCTGCGGTCAGCAAATCAGCATTACTATAGCCCATGGCCGATGACAGGTTAATTCCCTGAATTTCCCTGTAACTTTTAAAGGCCGGATCAAACTGATATGTCTGCCCGTTGATGGTCG
Organism: uncultured Desulfobacter sp.; assembly: GCA_963677255.2. GTDB lineage: Bacteria > Desulfobacterota > Desulfobacteria > Desulfobacterales > Desulfobacteraceae > Desulfobacter. Next base: position 1,280,364 of record CAXXER010000001.1, read on the forward strand.
CACTCACCCAAACCCGGGTGATGCTCAAGTTTGGGGACTGCTGTGAATAGGGTATTCCTCCGTTACTCAAAATCTGCCCAATGACGGTATCACTTGCATCTGTGCCCAGCCAATGCTGAACATCCTTGTTATCAGGATCACCGTACGCCCTTATTGTCATACTCCCATATATATATTGGGCATCTATATTGCTTTCTCTTAACAGGGCAATCATCAGTGAAGCCTGATCATAATCGTTTCCTGCCCCATCAAGGTAGGTCAATGCAGCGCCTTTTAAAGACCCGAAATATGGAACATAGTCCACATGATTGCGGACATATTCGTAAATCAGTTTGGGATCATTCTGGAGGGCACGGGCCAGCTCTTTGATTTCCGGGGAAGCCTCTGCTGCAGAATCTGCCTCAGATTGAAGCCGCATGGAGGACTGGGCTTGCTCAAGCGCTTGGTAATGCGCCCGGGCATGTTCCGGGGTCACATGTCCAAATTGAGTTGTTTTCCATCCCGGACCGTTGACATCTGCGTAAGAGAGTCGAAACGACAACACCAAAAGGGCCAGAGTCAACAGCATGGAAAACGTCAGATAATTGATAAACCCTGGTCTGGTCAATTGGGCAGAGACATTTAAAATTCGCATGGGAACGTGCCTTTCTTGTTAATCCGAAACAATGGATTACCTGTACCCGGATAATTTCTGAAGGTTCGTTAAAATTTCTTCAAAACTTAATTTGCCGTTACCATCAACATCGGCGGCGGCGTTTATGCCGGAAACCGGACTTGCAGAGAGAATCTGGAGGATCATGCTTACGTCTTGAAGATCAACAGCTCCACTGTTATCAATGTCGATAAAATACTCTGGAAGTACGGCATGGTACTCTCTGTTGCCGATGCTGTCATACTGATAGGCGATGATATCTCCCGGAAAAGATGTGCCGGGATAAACGACCTCAGTCAAACGGCCGAGTGCATCATATTTATAGGTGACTGTGGATTGCACTGATGAGGTCATACTGGTAGAGCCGTCAGTCCCTTGTGTGCCAGACGGCTGTTCAGACGCCTGTGCCCCTCCAATATCATCCTTAAAAGACGATAGACTAAACGACGAATACTTTGGAAAAACGACAAATGATAAAACAACAATGAGTGTTAAAACGAACGGTACCCGGTAAGGCGTTCCGGTCAATCCAATCTTGCCAAAGTCTTCCACTGAAATCATATTAAATTCTCTCAAAGGTTAGTCGGTTAAATCCATACAACCCGGGAACAAAATAGATTGATTGTTGGAAAAAATGCTTTTTTGATACCGAAGACGTCCTGCCGTTTACTTGCATGTGTCCTCTGTGATTATTTTTCAACTGATATTTATGGACAGGCCAACCGGGTGAACGTTGACCAATTTATCGACGGGATACAGATTTTATTACTTTCAATCCGAAACTGATAGATACGGACATAGCACATCCCTAATACCATGTCTTGTATTATTTTGCGAAATAGCAGAAAATTTATTTATGATTTAATTCTTTGCTATAGCCCTGTTACTATTGCTTTTGATTTCCTTATTCATATATTGGCTTTACTGTCGTCCGAAACGTCAAACTAACATCATTCCGGCTACATAAATCTCTATAATGGGCACTTGATCGATTCTCTTCTGACGAACTCTGAGAATCATATAGGAAAAGAGCTAATCGTGTAAATCAGGGAAACCCTTAAATTTTCCGATTTTTTAATGCCTGGCAACATTAATTAATGATTTGGATAATCAGAACTATTTTTCTGTTGAACTATATTGATATATCTTGAACTCCGAAAGCAGGTCCAAAAAATACTTAACAAAGTTCAAATAAATTGGCAAAGCCCGTGTTCCATGGATAGAACAGAGAATTTAAATATGCTAGCGAATATAATTTTGATCGGGACCGATTGTTACGCGTGAAAATATAGTTCCAGGATCGGAATTGGAATCAAGTTTAGTTTTCCGGAAGGCCGAAAGCCTAAGCCTACCAGTCGATGGGGAAATAATCCTTTAAAAATTTTCCGCACCAATGCGTTCCCGTTAAAATACCGTGAAAAAAAGGATCGCAGATCCGGGCCGCCCCATCCACAATATCCAGGGGCGGCTGAAAATCGTGCCGTTCCTCTTTTAACCGGGCAAGGACAGCCGGGTCCTCATCCGTAACCCAGCCGGTATCCACGGCATTCATGTATATGCCGTGTTTGGCAAGGTCTTCGGCCGCCGTGTGGGTGAGCATGTTTAAGGCGGCTTTGGCCATATTGGTATGGGGATGGCGGCTGCCCTTTTTAAAGCGCAGAAATTTGCCCTCCATGGCCGATACATTGACAATATGCTTTTGACCTGTGAAATCGAGCTTCATCATTTCAGCCAGCCGGTTGCAAAGAACAAAGGGGGCGACATTGTTGACCAGCTGAATTTCCAGCATTTCCGCCGTATCAATTTCCCCCAACTTCAGCCGCCAGGAGTTGGTTTTTCGAAGATCCACCTGCTGCAGATCCGCATCCAGGGCCTGCTCCGGAAATGCCTGGCTGTTATCCAGGCTGTGGTCCAGGGAATAGGGGATCTGGGACAGCTTAGCAGATTGCCGCAACCCGATCCCGGCGGCCGTGCCGTTCCAGGAGACCGGTAGTGCGCTTTCTTCGTCCGTATTCCGGTTCCGGCCGGATTCCAATTGTGCCACGCAGTCTTGAAAATGGCTTAAAAGCGCTGCAGCCTGCTGGGGCATGGCAGAATCAGCTCCTTGCTCGGTTGCCATCAGGTGGGCATAAAATCCCGGAGGCCGTCTGACGGTCTGGGCGGCGTTATTGATCAGGATATCAAGGCGCCCATAGGTCTGCAGAATATGATCGCAGAACAGTTCCACGCTGGGGATATGGCGCAGGTCCAGCCCGTAAATATGCAGCCTGTGTCCCCATTGGTCAAAATCCGCCTCCCTGGAAAACCGTAAGGCTGAATCTTTGGGAAACCGTGTCGTGGCGATGACCCGGGCGCCGGCCCTAAGCATCATCAGCGAGGCCTGGTACCCGATTTTCAGCCTGGAGCCTGTAATGACCGCGACCTGGCCCTTAAGGGAGGCGGTCTGAAACCGTTTTTGATAGTTGAACTCGGCACATTTGGGGCACATGCTGTCATAAAAATGATGAAGCGCTGTGAACGGGGCTTTACAGACATAGCAGTTGCGGGGGGAATTGAGGTGTTCGGCCCTTTCAACAATTTCAGACGCAGGCCCTTCAAGCCTTGGGGGGGCTGTAAACACAGCATTCTCCCGGGCCTTTCTGATACCGGTGGTTGCCCTCATCTGCCGCTCTTTTTCGACGATGGCAAGGCGGACCTGCCGTTTTTTATCTTTATTGCGCTTTTTTATCTCAGCTCTGTCCGGCCGGGATATTTTTCCGGCGGCCTTGACCAAAGCAATGCGCTCCTCTTCAGAAAGTCTTGCTAAAAGCTCGGATTGATCTGCCAGGGTTTCCAGCACCTGAATGCACCGTTGAATGTCGGCAAGTATCTGTTTTTCATGCTCCGGGTCTGTCTGCGCAGGGCCGCGGTTTTCCATAATCCTATGTTTCCTCAAAAATAAGGGTGACGCATAACGCAACATCAAAAATGGTCGTTATTACAGCCAATTAGCCCTTTTGTCAAATAAAGGATGCCCATGCCGTTCATTTTCGCCCAAAAAAGCGGAACACCCCAGGCGGGTTTTCCCCGGAGAATGCGTCTTACCCATCACCCTGAATTTCCAAATTGATTTACACAATTTTTTTTTGGTGATATGGCTTTATGCGGATAAAAAAGAAGTTTACGAGCCCTGACACCCCCTTACGGACCGAATCAAAGGGAAAGCGCCCATGGCAATTTTTGGTAAAGACGGTTTTGTGCGGAAACAACAGATCGCTGCGGCGACAAAGCTGCTGGTCTGGAAGTATGAAAAAGCCGGGATACCTGTCCCTGACAAGGCGTTTATATCCGCACAGGCCGGAAAAATTGTCGATGACGCCCATGTCATCGCAAAAAACACGGGACGCAACGTGTTTGAAATTTTAAAAGACCGTGTAAAGGGGCTGACCAAATCATAAAAAAGGATAAAACGGTATAGACCATGGCAAACAGCAACGGATGGACAAAATCAGGCTGGAAAAATTATGTGGCCCTTCAGCAACCCAACTGGCCGGATCAAAAGGAACTTTCAAAAGTCACCGGTGATCTTTCGCTGCTGCCGCCGCTGGTATTTGCCGGTGAAATAAGAACGCTAAAGGACCTTCTGGCCAAGGCCTCAAAAGGGGAGGCCTTTTTGCTCCAGGGCGGGGATTGTTCAGAAGATTTTTCCGAGGTGACGGCCCCCACCATCAGGGAAACCTTGAAGGTATTGCTGCAGATGGCCGTTGTCATGACCTATGCCGGTGGAAAACCGGCCATCAAGGTGGGAAGGATCGCAGGCCAGTTTGCCAAGCCCAGGTCCTCGGATACGGAGCTTGTGGACGGCGTTGAACTGCCATCCTATCGCGGAGACATGGTCAACAAAGCCGCTCCCACCCTCAAGGACCGGACTCCCAATCCCAAATACATGCTCAAAGGATATTATCTGGCCGCATCCACCCTGAATCTTTTGCGGGCCTTTACCCGGGGGGGATACGCCGCCCTTCACAGGGTTCAGGCCTGGAACCAGGAATTTGTGGTTCAATCCCCCATGGGGCGGTCCTATACCCGCCTGGCCGCCCAGATTGATCAGGCCATCAAATTCATGAACACCATCGGGATTCCCACGGATATTCCCCAGATCAATCAAACCCAGATTTTTACCTCCCACGAAGCCCTGCTGCTGCCCTACGAAGAGGCCCTAACCCGGATCGACTCCACCACCGGGGACTGGTATGACTGCTCTGCGCATCTGCTTTGGATCGGGGAGAGAACACGGCAGGTGGATGGGGCCCATGTCGAATTTCTAAAAGGGGTGCTCAATCCCCTCGGGGTTAAAATCGGCCCGGACCACGATATTGATAATATCAAGCAGCTCATTGACGCCCTCAACCCTGAAAATGAGCCCGGAAGACTGACCCTGATTACCCGGATGGGATGCAATACCATTGAAAAAAAGCTGTCTCCCATGCTTCGGGAGATGAAAAAAGAGGGGTATCATATTGTCTGGAGCTGCGACCCCATGCATGCCAACACCTACACATCGGAATCCGGGCACAAGACCCGCAATTTTAACGACATTTTAAAAGAGATCACCCGATTTTTTGAAATCCACTGGGCCGAAGGCACGATCCCGGGAGGGGTTCACCTTGAAATGACCGGTAAAAACGTGACCGAATGTGTCGGCGGCGCCAGAAATATTGTCAGTGACGAGCTTCACAATCGCTATGACACCACCTGCGATCCGCGGCTCAATGCGGAGCAGAGCCTGGAAGTGGCGTTCCAGATTGCGGATATGATCAAACATTAACAAGGGTTGACGCCGCCTTGTAATGGGCTTAACTTGTTCCCATATTTTCCGGTAATCCCACTTATTCCAAATTTAGAAGGGGCGCTGCCATGAACAAGTTTCTCATTGTGTTTCTACTATCGTTAACGGCTTTTGCCTGCGAGGCCGACACCATTCCGCCGGGAAAAACCGGTGATCCAGGAACCCAGGGGGTCGCAGTCCGAACGACCTTTGGGGTTGAAAAAAAGTTGATCCAAAGGACTCAGTCGGCCGTGGGCACCATCCGCCCCCTCACCGAAACCCGTATCGAATCCCAGGTTTCAGGCCAGGTGCTGGAGGTCAATGTATCGGCCAGTGACCGGGTGACGGCGGGGCAGCTTCTGGTCAAACTGGACAGCCGCCAGCTCACCGCCCGCCTGGAACAGGCCAAGGAGGGACTGGGCATTGCAAGAAGTGCCGTGGCCCAGGCCGAAAAAGCCGGGGAAGAGTCCCAGGCCGGTCTGGACCAGGCCCGCTCCGCCTATCTGAGAACCAAAACCTTATTTGAAAAAGACGTGGTCCCCTCCCAGCAGCTTGAAATCGACCGGGCCGCATATCTGCAGGCCAAGGCCCGGCTGGAGCGCAGCCGAGAGGGAACCCAGTCCGCGAAAACCGGCATCCGAAAAGCCCAGGAGGTGGTCAAAGAGGCACAAATCGCCCTGGAATACACAGGCATAAAATCACCGGCCGCAGGCGTTGTGGTGGAGCGCTTAGTCGATCCCGGGGATCTGGCCGTCCCGGGAAAAGCCCTGCTCGTCATCCAAACCAGCGGCTCGCTGAGGCTGGAAGCCCGGGTCCGGGAGGGCCTTATCCACAAGATCATCCAGGGAAAGTCCTATGCAGTGGAAATCCAGACAGAGGCAAAGGCCGTGGAGGCCACCATCGAAGAAATCGTCCCCTATGCGGACCCGGAGACCCGGACCTTTCTGGTCAAGGCCGCCCTGCCCTACACCCCCGGCATCTTTCCCGGCATGTTCGGCCGGCTGCTCATCCCCGTGGACGAAGAGGAGACCCTGCTGATCCCAAGAGAATCCGTCATCCGGGTGGGCCAGCTTGAAATGGTGAACGTCAAATCGACAGACGGGGCCTTCCAGCCGGTCTATATCAAAACCGGTCTTACCTTTGACGATAAAATCGAAGTCCTGGCAGGTCTTAACGGCAATGAAACCATAGGATATTAGGCCATGAGCGATTCAGCAGATTCCATCCTGACCCGGATCGTCCGCACCTTTTTAGGGTCCCAGCTCTCCATCATCCTGGTCCTGGTCGCCCTCTGCCTGGGGGCGTTTGCCATTTACATCACCCCCAAGGAGGAGGAGCCCCAAATCGTAGTGCCCATGGCGGATATCTACGTCAATGCCCCCGGCGCCAGCCCCCAGGAGATTGAAAAGCTGGTGGCCACCCCCCTGGAGCAGATCCTCTGGGAAATTGACGGGGTGGAGTATGTCTACTCCACCGCCACCCGGGAAAAGGCTATGGTCACGGTGCGGTTTTTCGTAGGCGAGGACAGAGAAAATTCCATTTTAAAGCTTCACAACAAGATTCAAATGAGCCTGGACCGGGTGCCGCCCATCGTCACCAACTGGCTGGTCAAGCCCATCGAAATCGATGACGTCCCCATCGTTACCCTGACCCTTTACTCCCCCAAGTATTCGGATCATGAGCTGCGGAGGGTGGCCGAAGAGGTGGCCAACCGCCTCTCCCGCCTGGAAAACATCTCCAGAACCGGCATTGTCGGGGGCCGGGAACGGGAGGTCCGGGTGGAGGTGGACCCGGAAAAGATGAAGGGCTTTAAAGTGACCCTGGAAGAGATCAATGCTGCTTTGCAGGGCGCTGACGCCAGTACCCAGGCCGGGGTGTTCAACAAGGGCAACCGGTCCGTCACCCTGACCTCTTCCTCCTTTCTCACCACCCTGGACGAGGTGGGGAATCTGGTCATCTCCGGCCGGGACGGAAAACCGGTCTATCTCAAGGATGTGGCAAAAATCATTGACGGCCCGAAAGAGGCGGATACCTATACCCGTATCGGATTTTCCCGATATTACCGGGCGCACAGGTCTGCTAAGGAAAATCGAGGGGATGACATAACGTCCCGGGAATCCTATCCCGCCGTCACCCTCGCCTTTTCCAAGAAAAAGGGAACCAATGCGGTGAAGGTGGCCGAAAACATTCTCCAGGCCGTAGAGGGGATGAAATCCACCGTGATCCCCCACGATATCCATGTGGAGGTCACGCGGAACAGCGGGGAAACCGCCCACGGCAAGGTCAATGAACTGCTCAGCTCCCTTGCATTCGCCGTGATTTCGGTGGTGGTGCTCCTGGCCTTTACCCTGGGGTGGCGGGAGGCTGTGGTCGTTGCCCTGGCCGTGCCCATCTCCTTTTCCCTTGCCCTGTTCGTCAACTACGTATTTGGCTACACCATCAACCGGGTCACCCTTTTTGCCCTGATTCTCTCCTTAGGCCTTGTGGTGGACGATCCCATCACCAACGTGGATAATATCCAGCGCCATATAAAAATGGGGCTGCAAAAGCCGTTTGACGCCACCCTCACCGGGGTTCAGGAGGTGCTGCCCCCCGTCATCATGTCCACTGTGGCCATCATCGTCTGCTTTACGCCGCTGTTCTTTATCACCGGCATGATGGGTCCCTATATGGCCCCCATGGCCGTGAACGTGCCCCTAACCGTGACCTTTTCCACGGTGGCGGCCCTGACCATTGTGCCCTGGGTCTCCTTTCACCTGCTCAAAAAGATGAAGCCGGGCACAAAAGAATCCGATGAGCGCCAGGGGATCGGAGAAAAGATCTACCGGAGCATCCTCAGCCCGTTTTTAACCCACAGATCATTTCGATGGGGCCTTGCCGCCGTCATCCTGATCCTTTTAGCCGGTTCCTGCGCCCTGGCGGTATTCCGTCAGGTCCCCTTAAAGCTGCTGCCCTTTGACAATAAAAACGAATTTCAGATCGTCCTGGACCTGCCCGAGGGCTCCTCCCTGGAGCAGACCGACCGGGTGGTCCGGGAATTTGAGGATTATCTGTCCCAGGTCAACGAAGTAACCAACTTTGTCTCCTACACCGGGACCGCCTCCCCTATGGACTTCAACGGCATGGTTCGTCACTACTTCATCCGCAAGGGCAGCCACCTGGCCGACATCCGGGTCAACCTGGCCCCGAAGGAGATGCGAAAACAGCAGAGCCACGCCATCCTCCTGCGCTTAAGATCGGATCTTGAGGCCATCGCCAAAAAGCACCATGCCGATCTCCAGCTGGTGGAGGTGCCGCCGGGACCGCCGGTGCTGGCAACGTTGGTGGCCGAAGTTTACGGATCCTACGACACGTCTTATGAAGACCTTCTGGCGGCGGCGGACAGGGTTAAGGACGTTATGAAAAAAGAGCCCTTTGTCACGGATATTCAGGTTATGAGCGAGGATCCCAGCCCAAGGGTGGATGTCCGCATCGACCGGGAAAAGGCCGCCTTGCACGGGATTGATACAAAAACCATCCTGGACACCCTGAATACGGCCATGGGCGGAAAAACCCCGGCCAGCCTCCACGTGGAGCAGGAGCGAAATCCCCTGTGGATCCGGGTGATCCTTCCCCGGGACAAACGCTCGGATCTTGTGGCCGTCTCCAACGTCTCCATCCGCGCAAGAAGCGGCAAGCTGATTCCCCTGGCAGAACTTGCCACGGTCCAGAAAACCGTCAACACAACGCCGATCTATCACAAAAACATGGAGCCGGTGGTCTATGTGACGGCGGAGATGGCCGGACGGGCACCGGGGGAAGCCGTACTGGACATGAAAAAGGCCTTGAAATCCATCCCCTTTGACGAAGGCATCCGGGTGAACTGGGCAGGAGAGGGAGAGTGGAAGATCACCCTGAGGGTATTCAGGGACATGGGCCTGGCCTTTGCCGCCGCCCTCATCGGCATCTATTTCATCCTGGTGATCAACACGGGCTCCTACTTTATGCCCATGCTCATCATGATGGCCATCCCCTTGACGGTCCTGGGCATCATGCCGGGATTTTTTATCCTCAACCTGTTTCCCGATGCCGTGGGCGGCTTTTCAAATCCGGTTTTTTTCACCGCCACCTCCATGATCGGGATGATCGCCCTGGGCGGCATCGTCATCCGAAACTCCCTGGTCCTCATTGAGTTTATCCAGGATGCGGTGGCCTCGGGCACCGCTTTTAAGGAAGCCATCCTTAAGAGCGGGGTGGTTCGAATGCGCCCCATTCTGCTCACTGCCGCCACCACAGCCATCGGCGCATTTCCCATCACCCTGGATCCGGTATTCTCAGGGTTGGCCTGGGCCCTGATATTCGGGCTTTTCGCATCCACTCTGTTTACCCTGGTGGTAATCCCGGTGACCTATTTTGCCGTATATAACAAACAACAGCGAGGTGTATCATGAAAATGGAACAATACATCCGGGCCATTGCCGGCCTTTTCATCCTCTTGTCCCTGGCCCTGGGACACTGGGTCTCCCCGTACTGGTATCTGTTTACCGCCTTTGTAGGCTTAAACCTTTTCCAGTCCGCCTTCACAGGTCTGTGCCCCATGGAAAACATTCTGGAAAAGGTGTTCAAGATCCAAAAATAAGGGATAACACTGCCGGGGCCCCGATCCGATACGGCCCCGGCTCATTTAAATGCCGCTATCAATCCAGGAATCCATCCATTGCTTGACTCGACCTCCGGGCTCATCTAAAATAATTAAATCTTCTAAACAGACAAAAGACCGTTGCGAAAAATCTGGAGACCCAAATGGACGATTCAACCCTGGTATTCAAGCCGGAAGGCGAGGACGCCCCGCCGACCGCCCCGGACAAAAAACCCTGGAAAATTCTCATCGTAGACGATGAGCCGGAGGTCCACTCCGCGACCAAGCTTGTTCTGGACGATTTTGTCTTTGAAGGGGCCGGCCTTGAGTTTTTGTCCGCCTATTCCGCCAAAGAGGGCATCAGCCTGATGGAACTCCACGAAGACATCGCAGTGGTTCTTTTGGATGTGGTTATGGAAACCCAGCATGCAGGTCTTACCTGCGCAAGGCATATCCGGGAGGTCCTTAAAAACAACCTGGTCCGGATTATCCTCAGGACCGGTCAGCCCGGCCAGGCCCCAGAACGAAAGGTCATTGTGGAGTATGACATCAATGACTACAAGCAGAAGACAGAGTTGACCACCCAGAGGCTTTTTACGGCCATGTATACAGCCATCCGCTCCTTCAGGGATATGCAGACCATTGAGAGAAATCGCATCGGCCTGCGGTATATCATCGAAGCCTCGGGAGATTTATTCCGCCAGCAGTCCATTAAAAAGCTGGCCCAGGGGGTCCTCACCCAGATCTCCGCCCTGTTCCGCCTTAAAAACTCCTTTTATATGAGAAGCCAGGGCTTTACCCTAGCCAAGTCCCCGGAGGGAGAATACGAGTTTATCGCGGCAACGGGAAAATATGCCGACCTTGGCCAGGCACCGGAAAACCTGGTCCTTCCCCCTGAAATAGCCGAGCAAATCGGTGACGTTCTGGAAAAAAAGGCCAGCACCTATCGCGATGATAACTTTATGGGGTACTTTCCCACCCAGACCCAAAAGCACCACATCCTCTACCTGGAAGGCTGCGGCAATGACATAGACAAGGAATACGAAGACCTGCTCAACATCTTTACCCGCAATGTGGGGGTCGCCTTTGACAACCGCTACCTGAACCAGGAACTCAAGGAAACCCAGCAGGAGATCATCCATCTTTTAGGAGAGCTTGTGGAAAGCCGGTCTAAGGAAACCGCCTATCATGTCATCCGTGTCGCCGAGTATATCGGCATCTTTGGCAGGGCAGCAGGGTATTCGGAACAGGAAATCGAGCTGATTAAAAAGGCGTCTCCCATGCATGATATCGGCAAAATGGCCATTCCCGATGCGATCCTCCTCAAACCTGCAAAGCTAACCCGGGATGAGATGGAACTGATGAAAACCCACACACAAATCGGACATAAGCTTCTTTCCACCTCCAAACGCAGGCTGCTGAAAACCGCCGCCACCATCGCCCTGACCCACCACGAAAAATGGGACGGCACCGGATATCCCAATCGGCTCAAAGGCGTGGAAATTCCCATCGCCGGCCGCCTGACCTGCCTGGCCGATATTTTTGACGCCTTGAGCAGTGAACGGGTATACAAGGATGCCTGGCCATTGGAAAAAGTCTTTTCCTACCTCAAGGAAGAGCGGGGAAAGACCTTTGATCCCTATCTTGCCGATGTGGCCGCCCGGTGCCGGGAGGAGATCATAGCGGTTCGTGAAAAATATACCGACGCCCCTCTGCCCGGCAGGAAGAGCGCGACTTAAAACACCTTTTCTCCCCCTTTTAGATGCGATCAAAGACAGAAGAAGACCGCACGCAAAGAAAAAGCGATCCTAAGAAACCCGGAAGGCGGTGTTTTAGGCCTAAACATATATAGGGTTCAATGTAAATATTTTGCACACTATCTTACCACCTCACCTTAAAATCTGGCAAAGCCACTATCATTAAATCTTTCATCTATCCAATCAACAAATTGTAATTTCAATAAATTTTAAACTCGCTCCTTAATAGCAAAAATCCAAACATCGCGTCCCTTTCCATACTCCCAAACCGATTTTTCTTTTTTTAGCAATAAAAAATATATCGAATACTATATAAATTTCCTTGACCCCTGCCTGGAAACGGGTTAGGTAAAGGTGCTGTTAGAATGATGTAGCGTCAAAATAAAGTTACGATAGTGTATATTTTTAAGGGGAAAAACTCCCCTGTTGACGTAAAGGCGGACGACAGGTTCGCTAACCTTTATTGAGGAGTCGTTATGCAAGAACAGACATGCGGAAAAGACCAGTGGTTTACAGATGGCAGCCAGGAAGCTTCCGAAGTTGAAGAATACTATAACAAATGGGCCACCGACTATGACAAGAACATCAGAGATTATGGGTATGACGCCCCGGAGCAGACCGCACAGCTGTTAAAAAAATACAGCACGCTTGACGGCACCGTCTGTGATGCCGGATGCGGCAGCGGGCTGACCGGCGAAGCGCTGAAAGAAGTCGGGTTCAAAAGCATTATAGGGTTCGATCTGACCCCCGATTTTGCAAAGGTCGCCATGGAAAAGAACGTGTACGAAACGGTTGATCTTGTCAACATGCACGAACGCCCCTTCAAGTATGACGACAACCAATTTGCCAATACCATCTGCATCGGCACGCTCACCTATATTGAAGATGTCCCGCCTGTCCTGCGCGAATTCGCCCGCATAACCAAACCCGGCGGCATGGTCATCTTCACCCATAGGACCGATATGATTGATGACCCCAAATTCCAGGAAAATCTTGAAACCATCAAGACAGATCAGGTCTGGGAAGAAGTTTTTGTTTCAGATCCCCAGCCGTACCTTCCGGGAAACAAAGATTTTTCTGATAAAATCAATATCGTTTACTATGCATACCGCGTAGCCTAAGCCACCCTTCTAAATTTAGGCGTTTTACGACAGTTGATTACAAAGGGTTTTGCCCGGAACACAAGCGGTTTTTGCTGATCCGGGCCGGCCTTTGTCCCCATAGCCCGGGACATCAACGGCACATTGTTTTACCAGGAGATTTTACTATGAGTTCTATGCAGAAAAAGGGGCAGGAACTGCCCTATGCAGGAGGACCCTTAAAGCTGCGCATTCCGTTTGTCCATTACAGGGTTGAATATCAGGATTTTATCCAGGGGGCGATTCTCAGCTGTATCCCCTTAGGCATCACCGCCGCCATGGTCAAGGTCCTGGGTATCCCCCTGGAGGTCGCGGTGTTGATGGTTGTCATCAACAATTTTTTTTACCTGCTTCACACCACATTCGGGGACCCTTCCATCAGCGGATGGATTACCGCAGGCATCCCCCTTTATATTTCCTACCTGACGGGATTTGATCCGGGCCCGGAGCGGATCCAGGCGCTGATCGCCCTCCAGGTGCTTGTGGGGGTCATCTTCCTTGTCCTCGGCACCACCGGCATTACAAGGTGGGTCATCAAACACTTTCCCGTGTCCATGCGGTCCGGAATTCTTCTGGGAGCCGGCTTTGCCTCTTTGATGCGGGTATTCAATCCGGGGCAGCCCTTTCTGGGAAAAATGCCGGTGGCCTTCAGCATTGCGGCCCTGGGCAGTTTTTTTATCCTTTTTTCATCCCGGGCCTTACGATTCAGGGAAAAATCAAATCTGTTCGCCTGGGTGGCCGGCTTCGGCATTGCCCCCGGATTTATCATCGGGTATGCCGTGGGCCTTATGACCGGAGAGATCCCGCCCCCGACCGGCATATTTGACCGTCTGATCATTGATGTTCCCTTTGGGGAGCTGGCCACCTCGTTCTCCGCCATCGGCATCGGTATGCCGTCAGCCGGGCAGTTTGTCGCAGCACTTTCCCTGGCCATTGTGGCCTACGTGCTGGCCTTCGGCGATATCCTGGTGCTGGAGACCATGATTGACGACTGCAATAAGGCCCGGGACGATGAAAAAATTGTCTTTGAAATCCCCAGAAACCATATCATCACGGCCATCCGCAATATCTTTCAGGGTCTTTTTGTCCCTTTTCTGCCGCTGTGCGGCCCCCAGTGGACCGGCGGGCAGGCCCTGGTGGTGAACCGGTACAAGCATGCCACCCCGGAACAGGAACCCTCATACTGGGGAGGGGCCACCTCCATTTTCTGGGGAATGAGCCTGGCCATGGTCTTTCATCCTCTGGTTCAGATCATCCTGCCGGGCAAGCTCATCGGCTTCGGACTGACCCTGCTCATCCAGGGATACCTGTGTATCTATCTGGCGTTGACCCTGTGCAAGACCAATGTCCAGCGGGGCATCGCCGGCATCATGGCAGCAGCCCTTGTTTCGGCCAACTATACCAAGCTTTGGGGCAGCGCCTTCTGGTCCGGGCCCACAATGGCGCTTATTGTCGGAGCGGTTCTGTTTTTCCTGCTGGAGTATGATAAAAAGGGAAAAAAGAAGGGGCTTTCCGGCGTGGCGTTATCTGACAATTAGGTCCGGGCGGCCCTGCGGCCGTTACCCCAGGCCGAAATCCCTGTCCCCTTCGGGGGTCCATGCCACATAAAGGGGGACCTCCCTGCCGGTGCAGTTCATCCGGATCCGGGAGGCCAGGGCCACCACATCCGCCATAGGAATGCAATCGTTTCCATTATAGCGTTTCTGGATGTTGAGCCCGCCTGTGTACACGTGATGGAACTCCATACCGGCCCGTCGAACCTCATGGACCAGGCTTTCTGCCGTTTCAGGATCCGTATTGATCCCCAGGATCAGGGCGGTGTTGGCATAGACGCCCATGCCGGCATCTGTGATGGCGGAAAAAAGAAGGCTGTGGGCCTGGGTGATCTGGTCCGCCGCCAGCCACCAGGTTTCAAACTCCAGGCGGAAAGGCGAGGCGATATCAAATCGGTTCAGGGTACGAAGCGCTGCAATATGGTCCGGGTGAAATTGTTCCGGGACCGTTTGAAGCGCGGCCCATTGCAGGCGGATGTGTCGGCAGTTTCCGCACCCTGCAACGGCCTCCACCGCCTGCACCACCGCCGCAAGTTCTTCGTCAAGGCGGTCGGAAAAAGAGGCGGGAATCCTGACAATCAGGTCCGTAATCTCAGGTGTGGCGGCCAGGTAATCGGCCGCTGCCCCGGAAAGATCTTTTTCGGAATCCAGAGTCAGCACGCACCGGGTCCGGTGCACCCTATCCAGCCCCTCACCCCCCGTATCCCGTATCGATTCCATAATGGGTGACGGTTCAAAAAACCGGGCCTGGATCTCACCTGCCGAGAGGGTCCCTTTTGCCCCCTTAAGCGTTGCCGGGAAAACGTCTCCGGCAGCCGGTCCCTCATCCCTGAGAAAAAGCGCATCGTCGCCCATATCAATGAGGCATTTTACATCCAGGGTGCCGCCGGCATTCTCCCGGTTTTCCACGGGCAGGGGCGCGTCTCCGGTCACAGCGGTAAAATACTTCCGGGTATATGGGGTTCTGATCCAGATATGATCCTTGTCCATAGCATCCTTCTCAACCGCCCAGCCGCTGGTAAACCACTCCATCTTTCCTAAAGGGGTGGCCGTGCACAGCTTGGGCATGCACCGGTCCGAGATATGTTCCCGCATCCATGCATAGGCTTTAAAAGAAAGGGAAATGGGGCTCCAATACTTTCGGGTACCGTGGATGGGATGGCAGGGGGTAAAAATATAGTAAATCTGGGCCCCGGCCTGGCGCAGCCGGCAAAACAGATCTCCCAAATCCGGTCCCTCGTGGTTCACCCCTTTTAGAAAAGGGGTCTGGACATAAACCGGTATGCCCGATGCGGTCAGGTCGGCGATGATCTCAAGGGTCTGAACGGAGATCTCATCTGCATGGAGCATGTGGATCCCGATTTCCAGGCGCTTGCCCAGATCCCTGCACCGGTCATGTGCGGATTTTAAATAGGCGCGGACCTGCCCTCCGTGGTGGTCAAAAAGATGGGGGTAATAAGCCAGAGAGCGGGTGGCAATGCGTATGGCCTCTACATGAGGTATTTCAAGAAGACCGTCAACTGCGGCTTCAAGATTTTTCCGGTTAAGCAGGGGCTCTCCGCCGGTGATGAGGATCTCCCGGATCTTTGAATTGCCATCGACCCTATCCACGGCCGCCCTGACCGCGTCAACGCCGGGGGAGGCCTCCTTTCTAAGGGCTTTATGCTTGCGAAAGCAGAAACGGCAGTAGACCGGGCAGCGCATATCCAGAAGGAAGATCACCCGGTTCTGGTACATCTGCTCCATGGGGCCCTGCTTGAAATGGCCGTCAAAGGTCAGCTCATGGCCTGTGGGATCCAGCTCATCTTCAAATGGGAGATATTGAACTGCAACAGCTTCAGAGACCATGGACTGGCGGATAACATGGGCCGAAAGCCGCACCGGGTAGGTTTCCAGAACCTCTTCCATATCCGCGGCATTTTCCGGCCGGATCCCGGTTTTCAGGGTCAGGTGCGCAACGCTTTTTACGGTGCAAAGCGCCTGGCCCGGCATGGCGGATTCAAGCAAATGGTAGACCAGCAGCCGGGGCAGAGGTTTCCCTTTGAAAGAAAGCCTGGCCGGTCTTCCTTTGGCGGCCCTTATCTGCCCTGCAACCGCAGCAAAAAATCCTTCGGGATCTTCGGGAAACCCTGCGGCATCCAACAGGGCGTCAAACCGCGCATTCGGCGGGGCCTCGGCCAAAAGCTGCCCCCATGGCCCTTCCATGAGAGCCAAAGTGCCGTAACGTGCCAGGAACCTTTTGGCCGAATCGGCCAGGTCCAGAATGCGGTCCGGGGTTTCAAAGTTGTCCAGCGCCTGATACATGATGCCTCCTCCTGATATACTTATCCCAAATTTTCCCTGGGAATAAAACTCAAAATCAAGAGGTTTTAAACCATTCGGGCGTAAAATTCATCCCTTTTATCGGCACAAATTAAAATCGGGACGATGCCCCCCTTACCTGCCCATCAGATGGCCTCCACCCGGGTATCGGTGAGACCGCCGCCGGCATCCCCCGTGTTCACTGTGCCCTCAGGTTCGATCAGCATCAGGGTGCAGCACTCTTCGAACACAGGTTTGTGTTCCACATTCTTCGGGATCACCACCATCTCCCCTGGCCCTACTTCCAGCACCTGGTCCCGCAGATGAATTTTAAACCGCCCCTCAAGGCCCACAAAGGCCTCATCCGTATCCGGGTGCTTATGCCAGATAAATTCCCGGTGAGCCTTGACCAGCTTGAACTGGATATTGTTCATCTGGGCGACGCTTTTATATTCGTGAAGTTCGGTGATCATGTCCGCTTTTTGCTTTAAATTGACAACTTGCATTTATTTTCTCCTTTGGATCGTAAGATAAAATTCCCAGACCTTGTCAGGCCTTTGATTCCTTATCTACCGATTTTCTGCTTTCGTTGCCATTTGCTTTATCCAAACGGGTCGTAAGGCAAACCTGAATCCTGGAGGCTGGAGGCTTGTTCTGTTGAATATGAATTATGAACATGGCCCATCCGTATTGGCACCTGCCGCAGTGCTCGGGTCGCTCCCCAGCGTAGCCCTATCTCCTGGGCAGGTATTTGAAAAATAGCAGAGGATATGGTACACAACAAGAATATTCTGAAAATTCGGAACCTTCCTAACATTGCAGATTGTACTCAAGAAGGGGGCAAGTCAAAGACACATATTTATTATTATGACCTTGGATTTAGCAGAACTTTAGTTCAATTTAATATTCCACTATAAAATGGTATTTACCCATAAGGATTGTTTCAATCTCCGCGGCAGGACAACAATGACATTAGAAAGAAAAATAGCAAGAATATTCTATTTAACAGATGAGAATTGGATGAAACATGCAAACCCTATCAGTGTTTGGACTAGGTATTCAGTTCTACCCATCATCATTATTGCCTTTTGGAGCAGGATATGGATTGGTTGGTGGTGTCTGATTCCTGGGACTCTATCTATTTCTTGGATGTTTTTTAATCCGATTGTGTTTAAAAGACCAAAATCAACAAAGAATTGGGCTTCCAAGGCAGTTCTTGGTGAGCGGGTCTATCTGAATAGAGATAAGGTGAACATTCCAGATCACCACAATGTACCTTTATATAACATTTTAAATACAATATCCTCAGCAGGATTACTCCTCGCTATATGGTCAATCGTTTATTACTCACTATGGGGAGCAGTCTTAAGTGTAACTCTGGCGTATCTTGGTAAAAGCTGGTTCCTTGATCGAATGGTGTGGTTATTTGAAGATATGAAGAATAAAAATGAAACATACAAGAGTTGGGAGTATTGAGTTGTGCGTATCATAGACATCGTTTCAACGGAACTTTCCCTCAATCGGACAAGATTATGCTGCTTTTTTAACCACCTTTTTCGTTTCTTTATCGTCCTTCGTTAATAATCCGCCTTGAAACCGGACAGGACGTCCGGCTGAAATTTAGCGGCGCCCCCCTTGCGCCGGCCCCGGCCGCGTTGATGTCTTATCTTACGAATTTCTTAGGCACTGCTTTCTTGATTATTTGAATACCGAATACCGCCTTGCCTATATGAAGATCTTTTCATTTCAGTCATTCCAGCATGCTGTTTCATTCAACAGCGAAACATACTTGCCCAGCCTGCCCCAGCCTGAACCCTTGCCACGGCTTCAGGCGCCGGTGTATAAGCTATAGAATGGAACTGCATCAAATCAAAAGCTTTGTCACCGTGGCCAGGACCGGCAACCTGACCCGGGCGGCGGAGGTTCTCAACACCACCCCGCCGTCGGTATCTGCCCATATCCGGCAGTTGGAGGAGCAGTCCGGGTTGACGCTGTTTACACGGACGCCCAAGGGAATGGTTTTAACTGAGGCGGGCGGGGCTCTGGCGGAAAAAGCAGAAGCGATCCTCGACGCCGCCGAAAGCTTTACCAGAACGGCGGTAGGACTTCAGGGGAAACTGACCGGGAACCTGCGCCTGGGCCTTAACGCGGATCCCGGATTTCTCCGCATTGAAGCCCTGGTCCACCTGCTCTTTACCCGTCATCCCGGCCTCTGCCTTGAGGCGGTTCCCTCCAGCACCCCGCAAATTCTTAAAAAACTAGCCTCCCGGGAGATGGATCTGGGGTTTGTCTTTGGCCGCCGTGATCACGTACCCGGGCTTTCCATGACATTTCTTTCAACGGTGGATCTTGACGTTGCCGTGCCCAAATCCTTTGAAGCAGAATTTAAAACTGCCGGGTGGAAAGGCATCGCAGCCCTGCCCTGGATATGGCCGGCCAATCCCTGCCCCCTTCTGGACAGGGTCAGCCAGACCCTGTCCGAAAAAAACCTGCGCCTGACCCATCCGGTCACAGCCAACGATGACATCACAAAGGCGGCCATGATCCGCCGGGGCATTGCCGCCACCGTTCTTGAGCGGTCAGAGGCCCGGGCCCTTGAGCGGGAGGGCAAGGTCTTTATATGGACCGGCCACGACGGACTGACCACCCAGTTGTTTTTGGCCTGTCAGACCCAAAGGGAAAAACAGGCAGAACTGTCGGCCCTGGTGCAGGCCGTGCGGGAACTCTGGCAGAAAGATGCGGGAGAAGATTAATAAAGGCGTGAAATAGCCCGGCGACGACGATTATTTCGGGGCAAAGATAACGATCAGGGACTTGGCCACACCGCCGATGCCGCGGAGGGCATGGGGAATGCTGGAGTCAAAGTAGAGGCTGTCCCCCTTTTTCAGGTGGTGGACCTGGTCTGCGCTGCGAAACTCCACGATCCCGTCCAGAATGAAATGAAACTCCTCCCCTTTATGGTCATTGAAGAGAAGCTCCTGCTCCTCCCGGGGTTCGATTTCCACCACAAACGGCTCCATCTGCTTGCCCACCATGGGATAGGCCAAAGATTCCCACCGGTACCCGATCCGGGTCTCGTTTTGATGGTGGAAGAGCTTTTTCACGCTGTACCGCTCGTTTTTGCGGACCACCACGATGCGGTCGTCCATGCTCTGATCCTGAAAAAAATGGGAAATTTTCACCCCCAGGGCTGTGGATATCTTGATCAGAGTCGCGATGGGGGGCGCTGCGATATTATTTTCAATCTGGGAGAGCAACGGCTTTGACAACCCGGTGAGATCGGAAACTTCCTGAAGGGTTAAGGCCCTTTGCTTGCGCAGATTCCGGATTTTATTGCCCAGATTCAGGGCAGCCACCTCTTCCTTGACTTTGGTTTCCATCTGGGCCGGCATCTGTGGGGACGTCTCCTGTATTTAATTCTATTTAAATAAACTAAAAAAGGTTTAACACGGTGAAACTTTCAGATCAAGGAATAAGCTTGTGGACGATGTCCAGCAGGGTTTCCTTTTGAATGGGCTTGGCAAGGTAGGCATCCATGCCCGAGGCCAGGTACCGCTCCTGGTCACCTTTCATGGCATTGGCCGTCAGGGCGACAATGGGAATGTGGGTCTGAGTTTCCGCCTCCAGTTCCCGGATTTTTTTACAGGCGGTTTCCCCGTCCATCACCGGCATCTGGATATCCATGAGAATCAGATCCGGGGCTTCTGTCCTGTAGCGATCCACAGCCTCCTGGCCGTCTTTTGCGGCAATGATCCTGTGACCGGCACTCTTGAGCATAAGGGTGGCCACCTGCTGGTTCACCAGATTATCCTCGGCCAATAGGATTTTAAGGGACCTGACCCTGTCGGGCGGCGCGGCCTTTGCCGGAGGCTCGGGCGGCGGTTTGGCAGGGGCGTCCACCTGCTGGACCGGAACCCGGGAGGCCAGTCTCAAACATAAAAAAAGATCCTTTTTCTTTACCGGTTTAAAGAGAAAATAGGAGGCGCTGGACCGGTACTTATCCCGGATACCGGGAAGATTCTCGTCAAGCACAAGAATAGGCGTGGTTTCAGGAAATTTTCCCAGCCGCTCCCTGCACAGCCTGCTGCCCGGTATCCCGGAAAGCCCCTCATCGACCAGGATGATGTCATAGGGTTCCTGGGCCTTTTTAGCCGATTCCAGTTCAGCTAGGGCTGACGGGGCATCTTCCGTGACGGTGGGACGGCAGGAAAACGCCTCAAGATAGTGGGCCAGCACCTGCCTTTGAACCCTTGAGCCTTCAGCCACCAAGACCTTGAGGGGGGCGATTTCCGGAAACCGGCTGGGGATTCTGCTGCCGGCCTCTTTCCGGGCCTTGAGGGTGAACCAGAATGTCGATCCCTCTCCAAACCGGGAGGTCACCCCGACATCCCCGCCCATGAGGCGGGACAGCTTCCGCGAGATGGCCAGGCCCAGGCCTGTGCCGCCGAACTTTCTGGTCGTGGAGCTGTCCACCTGGGAAAACAGATCGAACAGCAGGTGGATCTTTTCTTCCGGGATGCCAATACCCGTATCCTCCACCTCAAACCGCAGGCAAAAGGACCTGTCTTTTTTTTCATCGCATAACACCCGGATAAGGATATGACCTTCACGGGTAAATTTCACGGCATTGCTCACCAGGTTCACAAGGATCTGGCGGATCCGGCTGGGGTCCCCGATAAGGGGAAGGGGCACATCGTCCGCTACGATCATAGCCAGTTCCAGACCTTTTTCCCGGGCCCTTGGGGCCATTGCATCCAGGACGGAATCCAGGGTATGGGCCAGGTTGAAGTTAATCTGCTCAATATCCAGTTTGCCGGCCTCCACCTTTGAGAAATCAAGGATATCATTGATGATGGTCAAAAGGGAATGAGCGCTTTGACGGGTGGATTCCACATAGGACTGCTGATCCCGGGTCAGGCGGGTTTCGGACAGGATTTCAAGCATGCCGATGACCCCGTTCATAGGGGTCCTGATTTCATGGGACATATTGGCCAGGAATTCGGATTTGGCCTTTGATGCGGCTTCGGCGCTTTGCCTCGCCGCCACAAGATCCCTGGTCTGCCGCTGGATTTCCGATTCCAGCATCTTTGCATATTTTTCATGCTGGGCAAAGTTCTGGGCCAGGATTTCCCGGTTCCTGGCCACCAGGATCTCCTTTTCCCGGGCCATCTGGTTTTTACGGGTCCGGAGCAGGCGTTCCTGCTCCAGGGATTTGCGGTGATCTTCAAATCCCTTATTTGCCATCCGCCCCAGGGACCTTACCAGATCAATGTCAGAGGAACGGGCTTCCAAAAAGACACAGGATTGGGCCGTTTCCACCCAGACCGCAACAGTCAGGGAATCGCCAGCCCCCCGGGAAACCGGTTCCCCTGCCGCATCCCTGGCACTTTCCAGCAGGGCATCCTCCCCGGCAGGATCCAGACCGGGAACCGGCTCACCGTATTCCCCGAATCCTGCACCGGAGACCAGGCGAAAGGGCCTGGCATCCTCAAAAAAGCCCCGCATATAATCACAAAAGGATTGAAACAGGGTCTCTTCAGGCTCCAAATCTTTGAATATGGCGTCCAGGTCACTCATCCTGCTCCAGCCCGAACACTTCGTCCGCCTTTTTTATAATTTCAGGAAGATCGGCCGCCACAGCCTTATACTCGTCGATATTCTTGTACATATGGTTGATCAGTCCCTGGGGCAGGGCTTTGACCATCCCCTTAAACGGAGACATATCCAGCCGGTCCGTTAAGTATTCTGCCAGCTGGATCACACCGGTCAGACTTTTGGGATCAATCCTGTCTGATGAATTATGGTGCCGGGCCACCCCTTCCCGGATTTCCGGGGGAAGATTCCAGTCCCTGGCCACCTCCCCTCCGATCTGCGAATGGTCACACCCCATGACCCGGGTTTCGCACACTGTAATATGCTCTCCCCCGGCGATACACTCCAGATAGGCCTTTTCAAAGGAATCGGGTTCCACCTGGTCCGCGATAATCAGTCCGATATCGTGGATCAGCCCGGCCAAAAAGGCATTTTCCCCTTTTTCCGCGAAAATCCGTTCGCAGATCATCTGGCAGGTCACCCCCACCGCAGCGGAATGCTGCCAGAGCCTGACCCTTGAAAACCCGTCCTTCCGGTCGGATTTCAACTGAATGATGTGTTTAAAAATATCCAGAACGATGAGGTTTCGAAGGTTATCCATGCCCACAAAAGCCACGGCCTCGGCAATGCTCTCCACCTTTGAGGCTAGGGCGTAATACGGGCTGTTGACCAGTTTAAGCAGTCTGAGCACCAGGGTGGGATCCAGGCGGATCACCTCCTCAAACTCCTGGAGGCTTGAGGTATCGTCATGGATCATCCGGGTCAGACGCACCGCAACATTGGGGAGGGTTTTCATGGTCTTCATTTTTCTGAGCATGTCACGGGCCTTGGACATCTCATCGCACCTCTGTGAAAAATGAGTTTAAAAGAATTCGTAAGGGATAGTGATCAGTTTACCCCAAAGCAGGGGTAAAGGCAACTTGATTCACAGCCCCCTGGCCCGGAGTTAGACCAGCCCGTTGGTCGGATCTCCCTCGGCGGTCATGTCCTCCAGGATCTGACGCTCCCCCGAATTGGGCAGCCGGCCTTTGAGCCTCACCCAGGCCACCTGCTCTCCGTGCTGGTTTGAAAACTTACCTTCAGCCTCGGCCCTGCCCGCATCATCCAGGCGGGTCAGCCTGATCCGGCACTCAACGGTATCGTTGACATAAACCGGTTTCATGAACTTGAATTCCATACCCGAGGCCAGCCATCCCACCTGGCCCCCGAATTCGCAGACCATCCCCCCCACCAGAAGACCGTGGCAGATCAGTCCGCGAAATCCCTTGGCATCGGTCCATCGCTGATCATAATGCACCGGGTTGTAATCTTTGGTCAACGCCCCGAAATCGTGGGTCTCTTCCAGGGAAAAGGTTCGGGTGAGGGTAAAGGTTTGCCCGGGGACAAGCCCCTGTGCCGCTTTTTTTCGCAACGGTGTGCCCATTTTTGCGCAGCTCCTTTTACCGCGACCGGTTCCAAAGGGTTCCTTAGCGGATATTTACTTTTTATTTTCAAGTGGTTAGTTGACATTTTCAATAAATCCCGGTAAAGTGATTCTCGTTTTTTTACCCGAGGAGATGTTCCATGGTGATCGACCGGCTCCGGTCCTTCTCCTGATTTTATACCCAAAAAACAGGCCGGATGACAAACCGATTTCTCATAAACGGCAGCTTCCCGTTCCAGGCCTTGAACCCCAAATTATAGCAAGCCATACCATGAAACCGTCACTTACCCACTATATCCACGGTCTTAAAACGGCCCTGGCCGCCCTTTTGGCTTACAGTATCACCCTGGGCTTCGGCCTTGAATTCGGCCACTGGGCCGTGATTTCAACCGTCATTGTCATGCAGGTCTATGTGGCCGATTCCATTGAGCTTTGCCTTTACCGGCTCTCCGGCACCGCCATTGGAGCAACCCTTGCGGCCGCAGTCATGGTGTTCATCCCCAGAACTCCGGTGTGGGTCGGGGCGGCTCTCTTTGTCTCCGTGGCGTTTTGCACCCTGCTCACCCGGTACAGAACAAGATTCCGAATGGCCGCCATCACTTTGGTCATTGTCATGATGACGGCATCCGCCGATGACAATATCCTGATCTTTGCATGGGACCGGGTCCTTGAAATCGCCATCGGCATTTTCTGCGCCTTTCTGGTCTCGGTGCTGGTCCTGCCCCGGCGCAAGGCGGACATGCTCCGGCAGCGCATGGAAGATCAGGCCGCCACCTGCGCTGATCTGTGCACCCAGCTTGTCAGCGCGTTTAACAAAGGGCAGCAGAATATTGAAGAAGGGCCTGTGGAGGAACTCACCGATGCCGTCCGGAAAAACAGCGCCTTTTTTATCAGCATCCGACGCCATGAAACAAGGATCTACAACCTGGGCAAAAATTTTCAGCCCAAGGTTCTTCTCATGGCCAGGGCCGCTGAAAACTTAAGGACCATGGCAAGGATACTCAACAGCCTTAAGGGCCGGGGCCATGAAATCATCCTGTCCCGGGAACTGATGGACCTGGCCCACATCAGCGGGAAAACCCTCAAGGCCCTGGTTGCAGATGATCCGGACTGCCCCGCTCAAGAACTGGACACGATGATCCGCGAGCTTGACGATAAGGTGATGGCGATCAGAAAGGAGGGGCTGACCACCCGGTTCAGCCTGAAGCGCCTGGTTCAGGTCTTTTCCTTTTACAACAGCCTCAAATATTTTGCCCAGGATATTTTAAAAGAGGCGGGGAATATAAGGCCGGACTGATAAGAGAGCCCCATCAGTCCGGTGATTGTCCGCCTAACGCCTTTTCAATGGCGTCAACCAGGATCATAGTTTCTTTGAACCGGTACCGCCGGATCTGCTCTGACATTTCCTTGAACCGGGGCTTTAAATCCCTGGGCAGCGGCTGGCTGAAAATCTTCTCCATAATCTGTTTGCACGGTCTGGGCGCCCGTTTTTCAGCCGCATCCCGAAGTTCCACCAGTAGCGGGATCAGCTGGCCCGGGTCTGCCTCGCCTTCAACTCCGTCCGGCTCCTGCGCTCCGGAACTTAAGCCGGCAAGGTTTTCCTCAAGTCCCGTCAGCACCAGTTCAAGGGTTGGCCACAGGCTGGAAAGCTGCGCATCCAAGGCCTCACCGTCCCTTCCCTTCAGGGCCTTTTCCACGGATTCCGCCGCCTTTTGAAGGGCCGTTGCCCCGAGATTGCCCGCCACCCCTTTCAGGGTGTGGGCGGATAGGACCGCAGCAGAAAGATCTTCGGCCTTTAAAAGCGCTTCCATTTGGGCTTTAAATCCCCTGAAGTCCTCTGAAAACCTTGAGAGCAGCGCCATGTACAGACCCGGGTTATGTCCCACATGGACCAGGCCGGTTGTCTGATTAATCCCGGGTATATTCGGAAGGGTCTGTCTCTCAGCAGTTTTTTCCCCGGCCGGGGCGCCAAACCCTTCGGGAAGCGGCCGGTCTGCCGGTGGAATCCAGGCCGCCAATGCCTTGAAAAGGCTTTCCGGTTCAATGGGTTTGGTCAGGTAATCGTCCATTCCGGCATCAAGGACCCGCTGCCGGACCCCGGTCATGGCATCGGCCGTCATGGCCAGAATCGGTATCGGTGATCTGCCTTCAGTCTTTTCCCAGTTCCGGATGAGTGCCGTGGCTTCGATGCCGTCCATGACAGGCATCTGAAGGTCCATCAGAATGACGTCATAACCGCTCCCGCCTTTTGTGATCAAGGAGACCGCCTTTTGTCCGTTATCCAGAATATCCACGAAAAATCCCTCTCCCCTGAGCAGCTCTGAGGCCACCTGCTGGTTGATCTCGTTGTCCTCCACAAGACAGATCCGGGCCCCCCGCACAGCGTCAAATCCTTCGGGCATCTTTTCCATCGGTCCAAATCCCCGGCCCTCACCCACGGCCTCACCAAAGGCACTCAAAATGGCGTCATACACCATGGATTCGGTCAGGGGCTTGAGCAAAAATCCTTCCAGATTCAGGTCTTCGGCCTGTTTCATGACATCCTCCCTGCCATAGGCGGTCACCATGATGATCTTGGGCGGCGGATCAATTTCGGGATGGTCAAGGATGGCCTTGGACGTTTCCAGCCCGTCCATACCGGGCATCTGCCAGTCCATAAACACCAGGTTAAAGGACTTTTTACCCTGTTCCGCAACCAGACGGTCCAGGGCGTCCGTCCCTGAAGAAACCGCTGCCACATCCAGGGAAAACCCCTCCAGATAATAGCGCATCACCGTTCTGGACGAGGCATTGTCATCCACCACCAGCACCCGGATCCTTTTGAGCACTTCCGGAATTATCTCTTTTTCCTTTTTGGATGCCTCCCGGACTTTTAAAGCGGCGGTGAAAAAAAAAGTGCTGCCCTCTCCCGGGCTGCTTTCCACCCCGATTTGTCCTCCCATCAATTCGGAAAGCTGCTTGCTGATGGCCAGCCCCAGTCCGGTCCCACCGAACTTTCGGGTGGTTGAGGTGTCAGCCTGCTGAAAAGACTGGAACAGCCCTGCCTGCTGCTCTGTTGTCAGGCCGATCCCGGTATCGGAGACGGAAAACCGGATCAGCACCTCCCCATCGCGTTCTTCCGCCAGTTCGATTTTTACGATGATCTCGCCTGTTGCCGTGAACTTCACGGCATTGTTTGCCAGGTTCAGCAGGATCTGCCCCAGCCGCAGGGGATCGCCGACAAGATCCGTGGGAACTGCCTGATCCAGGAAGAAGAGCAGTTCAAGGCCTTTTTCCTGGGCCTTCATCCCCACCAGGCCGGACAGGTTGTTCAGGACTTCATTAAGATCAAATTCAATGGCTTCCATGGTCAGCTTGCCGGCCTCGATTTTGGAGAAATCAAGAATGTCGTTGATAATGCCCAACAGATTTTTCGCCGACATCTGGATCTTCCTTGCAAAATCCTGCTGCTTGGCATCCAGTTCGGTTTTCAAAAGCAGGTGATTCATGCCGATGATGGCATTCATGGGCGTTCTGATCTCATGACTCATATTGGCCAGAAAATCACTTTTAGCGCGGGTGGCCATCTCAGCCTCCTGCCTGGCCTCTTCCAGGTCCGCCATGTTCCGCTTGAGTTCTTCTTCAATCCCCTTTTTTTCCGTAATATCCAGAACCGTGCCGGCCATTCTCAGGGGCATTCCCGAAGGATCCCTCTCCATTACAGCGCCCCTGGACACATGCCACCGCGTCTCTTTATCCTTTGTCAGAGCCCGGTATTCCACCTCATAGGACCCGGTGCGGCCGGACAGGTAGTCGCTCCCGGCGGCCATCACCATATCCAGGTCATCTGGATGGATGCTCTCCTTCCAGACCTTGTAGGAATTTTTAACCTCGTCCAGACCGTATCCGAACAACTCCGCCCACCGCTTGTTTACAATGGTCTCCCGGGTCGTAAGATTCACATCCCAGTATCCAAGATTCCCCCCTCGAAGAACCAGGTTGAGCCGCTCCTCATTCTCTTTTAACTGCTTGGCCGCCCGTTTCCGCCTCACGATTCCCCAAAGGTTGGTGCAGAGTATGGAGATGATATCGATGTCATATTGAAGATAGGGCTGGGGGCTGTTGGCCACCCCCAATACGGCAACGATCTTGTCCTTGTCCATAACCGGGACATAGAGCCCGCGCTCCAGGGGAGGATGCCCTTCGGGAATCCCCAAGGGTTTAACATCGTAGGTGTTGTGTATCACCGGGACCTTTTCCCGAAGGCAGTCCGCCCAAACCCCGGCCTGATCCAGATCGCAATGAAACGAGGCGCGTTCCATGGTGCAGCCCTTTTTCACCTGCCGGGACCAGATCTGGCGGTCAACCGTTATGCCGTCAGGCCCCATAAAGTGGAAAAACCCGAATTGACTTCCCGTCAGGCTGACGCAGGTTTCAAGGCCAAAAGTCAGAATTTCCCTCTCCTCGGATGTGTCCGTCATCTGGTTCATCTTCAGAGAGGACCGCCTTGCCTGCTCAATGCGTTTGCGCTCGGTGATGTCCCGGATAATCCCGGTAAACATCCGCTGTGCTCCCAGCCTGGCTTCGGAAACGGAAATGCTGATGGGGAATATGGTCCCGTCTTTTGCCCGTCCCCGGGTCTCAAAGCGTTTGCCCAGAATCTTTGACTTTCCCGGTGTCAGCGCCAGATGATTGTCATGGCTTTCCCGCTCCCTTTCCGGCATGAGCATGGAAATGTTCTGCCCCAGAATCTCCCGGGTGCTGTATCCGAACATCTTTTCCGCTGCCGGGCTGAACTCCCGGATCCGACCGTCCCTTGAAATGACAACAATGGCGTCGATGGCGGTGTCGATGATGCTGCTCAGCCGGGCCGTACGCTCACGGATGCTGTCCGCCATGGCGTTGAAGGTTCTGGCAAGGTCTCCCAATTCATCTCCGGTTTCCATATCAATATGGTGGGCGTAATCTCCCTCCTTGAGCAGGGTGGCGGATGACTTGAGCCGGTACACAGGGGTGATGATCCTGCGCTTGAGCAGAAAAAAGGCAAAAACGGCAAACAGGATGGTCAAAAATGTAAGGGCAATGACGGCGATCAGCAAGGCCTTTGCCTTGCGCTCAAGCAGATTGGCCTCATTGCCGGTCCGCTTTTCCAAAAGAGCGGTGAATCTGTCGATGGATGTCATTATTTTCGACTTGGCCTGGTAATAGGCCGGGCCGTTGAGAAGATGACGGGCCAGCTGCCGGTCCGGTTCCCCGACCCGGGTGTAATTGCCCTCATCATCTTTTGATAATCCTTTCACCGCATTCATGGCAGCGGCTTCCATCTGAATCAGCGCATCGGAATCCGCCATGGCCCGGGAAAGTGCGGCCTTTTCCCCGGGGGACAGGTTCAGTTCTTCCATTCTTTCCGAGATACTGTAAATCTGACCGGTTTCGTCAAGGTCTATGGTTCCGGCAGCCACATGGTCCCAATAGGAAGGGATGCGGGTTCCCGGATGGGCCTTGACCCCGTCCCTTATGTCGATAATATCCCTGTAATAGGCCTCAAACTTGAACTCCCCGGTGACGGAAAATATCCGGGCAAACCGGGTCAGATCATCCGACGACTGCTTTAATTCATAGGCCAGGTTCAAGGCCTGATATTTGCCCGCTTCGAGTTGTGATAATTTTTTTTCCATATGCAGAAGCTGCAGTGCAAAGGCGCAGATGGCCAGGATCATGCCTGTGAACACCAGGGAAACCCCGAAAAAAACCCCCCTTAAGGACAGGGTTTTGGGGCGGCCCCTGGCCATCCACACCATGAACACAATCACCAGAATAAGGGAAAACACCGCCAGGATGCTTTTCAATACAAACGCCGCCCCGTTAAATGCCACCGGGACGGGAAGCTCAGATGCGGTCATTGTCGGGGCAGCAGAGTCAAACCAGTTTTTCCGGATCTGCCGCTCCTCTGCCACGGTCAGAGACGAAAACGCCCTGTTCAGGATAGCGGTCAGCCGGGGCCAGTCTTTTCTGACCCCCATGGAAATCAGGACCGCAGGTTTGTCCAGGCGGCCCTGGACATTCAGGTTGGTCATCAATTCTTTTTCCATGAGATACATGGCCACGGCCCGGTTTCCAGCATAGGCATCGGCCTCGCCCCTGGCGACGGCTCCCAGTGCGATAGCGGTACTGGGATATTCCTTAATCCGAATTTCCGGATAATTCTGCTTAAAATACCCGACATTATAAAACTCTTTTTCAAGGGCCAGGGTCTTTCCCGCAAGATCCTTCTCCGTCCTGAAGTAAGGGCCGTTGACACGGCCCACAACCACATGGGGAATGATGATATAGGGCCTTGTAAAGTTAAACCAGGCTTCCCGGTCCTTTCTCGGGGTGATGTCCATCAGGGCATCCAGCTGCCCTGCTTTAACCGCTGCCACTGCCTGGGGAAAGGGCATGGGAACAATGGTCAAAACACCGTTAAGGCGGGTATTGAGAAGATTCAGATAATCCACGCCAATCCCCCTGGGTGTCCCGAACCGGTCCACATAATCCAGGGGAGGCCATTCGGGCATGATGCCGACGCGGACAAAAGGATGGGCCTTGAGCCAGGCCCGTTCCGCCGGTTTGAGATCAAAACCGCTTTGGACCGGACCGCCAAAGACCATCCCGGGGATGGAAGAGATCATCATCAGTATAAGAACGAAACCCAGTTTTTCCCAACGCATGGTATAGCTCCGGTTTACAGGTTTTCGTTTTTCACGACAGAGAAATGCCGGGGCGATGGGGCCCTGGATCCGGAATATGGCAGACTATGCTTTGCCGTCAACGAAATAAATGTTTCAAAACGTTAGACTGTAAGGACTGAAATGTCAATGGGTTGGAACCGCGCGGCCTCTTAATCGCTGATCAATCGTTTTCCCATCACGATAACGGGCTCTTTTTTATAGCCAATTGACTCATAGAACCGGATGACGTCGAGGTTGGTCTCCCGGACCATCAGGTTGATCTTTGGGCAGCCCATATCGGTCAGGGTGGATGCAACACATGCCATCAATTGCTTTGCAAATCCTCTGTTCCGATGGTCCGGTGACACCGCCAGATAGTTCACACTGCCGCGGTGCCCGTCATAGCCATACATCGCCGTTGCGATAATCTCATCATCCATCAGCCCCACAAGAAAACGGTCTGAAGCGTCATTGATTTTCCGATCGATGTCTTTAAATGGATCATTCCACGCAACGGTCAGGTTGCATTGTTTCCACAGGGCGGCAATCCCCTCCCGGTCTTCTGGTTTATAGGCTCTTATTTGCATGAAATCTTCTTTTCCTGTTAACCGTGGCTGAAAATTGATCCTCCAGGGTACCTCTCCACCCTTAATTTTTCCCAGCTTTTCGAAATTTAATTGACTTGGACCTTAGGCTGATTTTGTTCAGGATTTCAAGACTAATTTCAATACGAAAGACAAGGTAAGCTTGTAATACGCTTTGAGGTTTTTCCGGGTCTTTTAAGGGTAAAGACCCGGCAGGAAAAATCCGCAAGGGGCAGCGAAAGGATCAAAAAGATTTTTTGCCGCCCCGTTCCGGACTTTGGGAATGGGAGTTTAGATACCCAGGTAGGCCTCCTTGATGTGGGGGTTACCCAAAAGGTCGTTCGCTTTTCCCTCCATGACGATTCTGCCGTGCTCCAGCACGTATCCCCTGTCGGACAGACGCAGGGAATGGTTCACATCCTGTTCCACCAAAAGTACGGTGGTGCCCTGATCCGCAATTTTACGGATCGTTTCAAAGATGCTGTTGACAAGGACCGGCGCAAGCCCGAGAGACGGCTCGTCCAGCATCAGGATCTTGGGCCTTGCCATGAGGCCCCGGCCGATGGCCACCATCTGCTGCTCCCCGCCCGACAGGGTCAGGGCCATCTGATTCTCCCTTTCCCGCAGCCTTGGCAGCATCTCATACACCTGGGCCAGGGTTTCATCCTTATGCTTGTCCGCCGCCTTGTTGTAAGCACCGACCGTAAGATTGTCCTTTATGGTCATCAGGGAAAACAGCCTGCGGCCTTCGGGCACATGAACGATACCCTGGTTGACGATCTCTTCGGGCGGCAGGGCATGAATCGGGGTTCCGTTAAAGAGGATCTGTCCACGGGTCGGATTCATGAGTCCTGAGATGGTGCGAAGCAGGGTGGACTTGCCGGCCCCGTTTCCGCCGATAATGGAGACCACCTCACCTTCTTCAATCCGCATGGACAGATCAAAAATGACCTGGACATCCCCGTAGCTTGCATCAATGTTTTCAACCTCAAGAAACCCCATATTCATCTCCCAGATAAGCCTTGATCACAGTTTCGTCGGCTGCCACCTCTTTGGGGGAGCCCTCGGCGATTTTTTTGCCGAAATGAATCACCACGATGCGGTCGGACAGCGCCATGATGGCCCGCATGATATGCTCAATGACCAGAATGGTCACACCCTGGTCCCGTAAAAACCGGATGATCTCCACCATTTCATCCACTTCGGCCGGCCGAAGTCCCGCCATCACCTCATCTAAAAGCAGCAGTCTGGGATTCGTGGCCAGGGCCCTTGCAATCTCCAGCCGCTTTCGGTCCGCAATGGTCAAATCCGAGGATTTGGCGTCTTTTTTGTCCTCGAAGTTGAGCAGCCGCAGCACCTCAATGGCCTTTGCCTCGGCCTCCGCCCTGCGGGATGTGGTGGCAAACGCCCCCACCGTGACATTGTAAAGCACGCTTTTGGAGGCAAAGGGCTTGACGATCTGAAAGGTCCGGGCCAGCCCTTTTTTGCACAGGTCCCAGGGTTTTTGGCCGTTAATGACCTGTCCGTCAAAGGCCACCTTGCCCCGGGTGGGGGCAAAGACCCCGGCAATGCAGTTGAACGCCGTGGATTTTCCGGCGCCGTTGGGACCGATAACTCCCAGGATCTCGCCTTTATCCAGGGAGAGATTCAGGGAATCCACAGCCGTGAGTCCGCCGAATTGTTTGGTGACATCCGTTAATTCAAGAAGCTTCATTTGGCACCATCCTTGATGAATCCGTCGGCAAAACGGTTCACCGCCTTATCGTAAATCCGGGTCAGGGGCTCCTGAAGTCCCCGGGGCTGAAAAATCATGACCAGAATCAGAACCACCCCGTAGATGACAAGATGCATCCCCGGCAGGATATCTCCGAAGTAAATTCTGGACAGATCACTGACCGGCCGAAGCAGCAGCGCCCCCAGCACCGGCCCTGCAATGGATCCCCGGCCGCCGATCAGGGCGATAAAGGCGATCTCAAAGGAGATATCAAGGGAAATGATGCTCTTGGGATGGATGAACAAGGAAAACTGGGCGTAAAAGGTGCCGGCCAGAGCCGTAAAAAAACAGGACAGCGCCATGGCGATCACTTTGGCCCGGGAGACGTTCACACCCAGGGCCTGGGCGGCTTCCGGCTCTTCTCCGCCGGCGGTCAGGTAATAGCCCAGCTTGGATCTTGAAATGATCCAGGTCAATCCCAGAACGATCACAAGCATGCCCAGGATGATATAATAGTAGGGCACTTTGGAGCTGAACATGAAGTGGGAAAGCCCGGTATTCAATGGGGGAATCTGAAGTCCCCTGGGACCGTTGAGTTTGAACGGGCCGATAAAATCAAGGTTCTCCACCATAACCCGGAGCCCTTCTGCAAAGGCGATGGTGGCCAGGGCAAAGTAGGCGCCCCGCATCTTAAGCGTG
Organism: uncultured Desulfobacter sp.; assembly: GCA_963677255.2. Classification (GTDB taxonomy): domain Bacteria; phylum Desulfobacterota; class Desulfobacteria; order Desulfobacterales; family Desulfobacteraceae; genus Desulfobacter. The sequence continues at coordinate 1,313,892 of CAXXER010000001.1, forward strand.
GGCAGGCCGATGAGAAGGCCCACACCAATGGAAAAGACACCGCCGATGAGCATACCGATCCAGGGACTGACCCCGAACTGAAGGGAAAGCACCGTTGAGGTGTAGGCACCGATGCCGAGGAATGCGGCATGGCCCAGGGGAAGCACCCCGGCAAACCCGCCCACCATGTTCCAGGATGTGGTGATGTAGGCGTAAAAGAAAATGAGTACGATGATATGCAGCCAGGTGGGGCTGCTGACCACCAGGGGAAGGGCCAGGGCGACAAGCAGCACCGCTCCCAGCAGCACCTTGCCGATGGTATCCTTGAGGACCTGACGGGCCAGGGCCGGCCGATTAAAGCCGTCCTGGGAAACGGGAGCGTTTTCCGCGGCGTTGCCGTCAATGCCTGTCACGGGTTTACCAGTCATATTTCACTCCGAACAATCCTGAGGGTTTAACAAAGAGGACCAGAAGGAAAAGCCCGTACACAATGGCTTCGGTCCAGGTGGCGGTCATGAACTGGGGGCCGACGGATTCGATGAGTCCTACGATAATGCCGCCGATGATGGCGCCGTGAATGGAGCCAAGACCGCCGAGAACCACGATGATAAATCCTTTGATATCAAACAGTACACCCACGGAAGGAAAGGTGTTGTAAAAGGGGACCAGGGTGACGGCGGCGATGCCGGCCACAGCGGTTCCGATACCAAAGGTCATGTTGTAGATCTTGTACTGGTTAATGCCGGAAAGGCTTGCCGCATCCCGGTCCAGGCTGCAGGCCCTGATGGCCCGGCCGGTCCGTGTCTTCTGGAAAAAATAGTATACGGCCACGGCGGTGAGCACAGCGGTCACAGCGCCCCATAGTTTAGGAACGGAGATAAACATCTCTCCTAATTCAAGCATTTTTCCCTGGAGGGGATTTTGGTGCAGCGACCGGTATTGCGGGCCGAACAGCATCAGGGTCAGGTTGTCCAGGACATACCAGACCCCGGTGGTCACAATGATCACCGTGCTGGGCTCCCTAACATCCTTCTCCGCCTTGAATATGGGCTTGATCACGATGTCCTGGAGATAATAGCCGAACACATACATGACCGGCACCACGATGATCAGGGAAAGATAGGGATGCAGCCCCGTCAGGGTAATCGTCCAATAGGCCACGTACATGCTGACCATCAAAAGGGTACCGTGGGCAAAGTTGACCACCTTGAGCACCCCGAAGATAATGGTCAGCCCCAGGGCGGTGAGCCCGTAGATGGATCCCATGAGGATTCCGTTGATCGCATCTTCAATAAAATAAATCATTCATATCTCCGGACTTTAAAAACGCTCCCTTTAAAAATGTTTTGCGCCTTTTCAAAGGGAACGCCTTTGTCAGATTGGCTTTAAGGTTTGGGAAAGACCGGGGTGTAACCTGCGCGCCTGGCGCTCTTGGGCCATACTGAAATTCTTTCAAGGCCCTTGCCGATATCGTTGATCTGAACCATGACCAAAGAGGCATGGGAATTCTGGCCGCTGGCATCGAACTCAATGGCGTCATATCCCACGATCATGCCGGGGCCGCCGCTTAGGTTGGTTTTGGCCAGTGCTTTGCGGATGGCGTCCTTGTCCAGGCTGCCCGCCCGCTCCAGGGCGTCTTTGACCACGTACATGGACACATAGGCGTCAACGGCTTCTCCAGTGAGATTGTAACCGTATTTGGCCTTGTACTTGGCATTGACCTCTTTGGCACCGGGCTTGTTGACATCGGCTTCCCATTCAACGATATCGAAGATGTGCTGGGCGTTTTTACCCACGGCCTTGATGAAGAAGGGATCGGCATGGCCGCCGCCGGAGGCCACGATGGCCTTGAGCTTTACCTTGTACTCGGCCAGGGTGTTGGTTAAAAGAATAGCGTCCGCCGCATTGGATACCAGCATGAGAACATCCGCTCTGGAGCGTCTGATCTTCTGGACCACAGGGCTTAAATCCGTGGCAGTGGACGGATAGGGTTCATCCAGAACCACTTCATAGCCTGCTTCGGCGGCCAGTTTTTTCCACTGACCGGCAAAGCCTTTTCCCCAGTCGCCGTTTTCATAGACAAAGGCGATCTTTTTCACCGGGGTATTGAACTCTTTTTCCATGTCTTTCAAGAACGCAAACTGGTCACGGGTCCACCAGGAATCTTTGGCGGCGATCCTGAACACATTTTTAAATCCCTGTTCCGTGATTTTGTCGGAAACAGATACGGGAACGATAAAGGGCACGCCGTAGCGTTCGGCAACGGCTGTGGTAGGATAGGTCACGGCAGAGTTCCAGCAGCCGGTGAGCACGTTTACTTTTTCGGTGTTGATGAGGCGCTCGGCCTCGGACACGCCTTTTTCAGGTTTGGACTCGGAATCGGCGTAGAGCATTTCAAGTTTGGCGCCGCCAAGGGATTTGATGCCGCCGCTGGCATTGATCTCTTCAACGGCCATTTCCCTTGCGTTTTTGCCCTGCTGGCCAACGGAGGCCGAGGGGCCGGACAGCGGGATGATATTTCCGATTTTAACGATTGGGGCATCGGCTGCAGCCGGGCCGGCGAAAATCAGGCTGCAAAGCAGAAATCCTGCGGCAGCCAGGGCGCCTGATAAACGGTTCAACTTCATTTTCTCCTCCTTGTCGGATGTTAAGTTGGGCAGTCCAAAACCTGGAACCTGCCGTCCACGATTGCCAGGCTTCAAAGAGCAAGGCCTGTACCAGTGTGGTATCCGCAAACAGGGCAACAACTCTATCTGTTTGATTTTAAATCAATTTTACCTTTTATCAGGATGCAAATATCAAAGGAAAGACAGCGGGGATTCAAAATTTTATTGGAAAGGATGCTTCAAAGAAGGAAGGGGTTAACGTCCGGGGTCAACCTTTAAGTCAACTTTAATTGACGCTGTCAACTAAGGTTGACTTTAAAGGCTTATTCATCCCGATTTTTGAGGCGCTTGCTTAGCGCCTGCTTGGAGATGCCCAGAAGTCGGGCGGCCTGGCTTTGGTTATTACGGGTCCGTTCAAGGGCCTGGTCAATGGCGTACGCCGTCAGCCGGGCCAGGGTGGGAAATCCCCCCATCAACCCCTCAAGACTTGGGGGCTCGGCCGAAACGGAAGAAGACGGGTCAGAAAACTGCTGGAGCCCTGCTCCGTCCAGACGGTCCCGGATACTGTCTGCCGAAAGAACCGTGCCTGTGCACTGGGCCACGGCGTCGTAGAGATAGGTTTTCAGCTCCCTGACGTTGCCGGAAAAAGGATAACCGCAGAGCAGAGCGTTCAGATCCTCTCCGATCTCAGGCACAGGCTTTCCCATATCCTTTGCCGCCGTATCTCTCAAATAGGCAGCGATCAGTGGGATATCCTCCTTGCGCTCCCTTAAGGGCGGGATTTGGAGCAGGTGGGTGGATAGCCTGAAGAAGAGATCCGATCGGAACTGATCCCGGTCCCCGGAAAGAAGGGCGCTGCGGGTCTTATTGGTGGCGGAGATGATCCTTGCCCGGCAGGTCCTTGGCTTGTCCGAACCCAGGGGATAATAGATCCCCTCCTGCACCAGCCGGAGCAGTTTGACCTGGGAGGCCGGGGAAAGATCGCCGATCTCGTCCAGAAACAGGGAACCGCCCGCAGCCTTTTCCACAAGGCCGTCCCGCTGTTTATCCGCACCGGTGTAAGCCCCCTTGCAATGCCCGAACAGAGTGTCGGAAAAAAGCGTGTCGTCAAGGCCCGCCACATCCACCGCCACAAAGGGCCCCTCAAGTCCTGAGGCCGAATGAACGGCCCTGGAAATCAACTCCTTGCCCGTGCCGGTTTCCCCCAGGATCAGGGCGGGTTCCCGGCTGGCGCTGATGGACTCGATATACTGGAACACTCCGATCATGGCAGCATTCTGCGTAATGATCTCTTTAAAGTGCGCAGGATTTTTAAGGGTTTTGCTGAAGGAAACCCCCTTGAGGCTCATGACCTCGTTTCTCAGGGCGCAGATTTCAAGGGCGTTCCTGAGAGCCGAAGCAAAGGTGTTCATGTTGATCGGCTTGACCAGGTAGTCATGGGCGCCCTGTTTGAGGCAGTCCACCGCATTCTCGATGTCGGAGTTGGCCGTAATGATCACCACGGGGATATGAGGCTGGCTGGCCCGCAGCTCTTTTAGCACCTCCCTGCCGGACTTATGGGGCATGTTCAGGTCCAAAAAAAGGACGTAAACGGGAAGGTCCGCCACAACGCTGTTCAAGCGGCGGCTGTCCTGAACCGGGATCACCTGGTTGACCCCCATGGAGGTGAGCAAAAACCCGTAGGCATCCAGTTCCGACGCCTCGTCATCCACCAGTACCACAGGAATTTTTGAATGGCTGAAGTTAAGCATGAAGCTCCTTTGCGGGTTTGGGCAGGGCGGCTGAAAGGGGCAGGGAGATCACGAACATCACGCCGATGGACAGGTTCTCCACATGGATCTGCCCCTTCATCTCTTTTTCCACAATCATCTTGGCCATGTAAAGGCCGATGCCGGTTCCCGTGGCCGTCCCCTTGGTTGTAAAATAGGGGGTGAATATCTTGTCGACCAGGTGGGGAGGAATCCCGCAGCCCGTGTCTTTGACCGTCAGCAGAACCATGTCCCGTTTCCGGGTCACGGTAATCTGGATCAGTTTGTGGACCTCTTTTTCAGGGGAGCCCGCCTGGCGCTCTTTGATGGCGTCTTTTGCATTGGAAATGATGTTGACCAGAACGTGGACAAACTCGTTTTCATACCCGAAAACCGGCAGGGGCTCGGCAGAATCCGGCGGGTCCAGATCCAGGGTGATGGCATGCTGGCGAAGCTGTGGCCGCACCAGCTTGACCGCGCTTTTAATGGAGTCCGCCACATCAAAGGCATGTTTGTTCTTCGAGGGCCTGAAATACTCCCTGAAGTCGTTGATGGTTCTGGACATGAATTGAATCTGGGAATCCGCCCCCCGGACCAGTTTGTCGATGAATTCAGCCGAGATCATCTGGTTGTAAAAGGCCGGTGTCAATGAGGCGATATAGGTGGACAGGGCGTTTAAGGGCTGGCGCCACTGGTGGGCGATGGCCGAGAGCATCTCACCCATGGCCGCCATCTTCTGGGCCTGGCGCAGGTTCTGTTCGGCGTTCACCCTCTTGGAGATGTCCCAGATACTGAACACCGTGATCATCTCCCCGTCCAGTTCCAGAGTGCTCAGGCCGATTTCCGACGGGAACTCCGTGCCGTCGGACCGCTTAAACGTCCATTTGAACACGTCCGGTTTCTGGGTTAAAAGCGCCTGTCCGATCTGCCCCTGCTTCAGCGCGGACGTGGTGCCGTCCATCTGAGTATCGGGGGACAGGTCCATCATGGAGCGGCCGATAATCTGATCTTTGGGAAGGCCGAACATGTCCATGGCCTTTTTGTTGCACTCGATATATACCCCGTTCTGGGTCAGCATAATGGCGTTGGTGGCCATGTTGAACAGGGTCTGGTACCGGGTCTCCAGTTCTTTTCTCCGGGTTATTTCCCCTTTTAAATCCTTGTCCTTGCCCAAGACGATGGCCTCGAACCTGTGCCTGGAAATCATCAGAATCAGGGCAAACCCACCCACTGTCAGTAACAGGAGCAGAGCGATAATGCCCAAAATCTTTAAAATCATGCCCATGGCAAAGAGCATGCCCTTGTTCTTGGCCAAAGCCAGGGCCTCGGCCCGGTCCACATTGGTGCACAGATACCAGCCCGTACCGGCCAGCTTATGAAAGCTGAGCATCCGGTCCCGGTAGGAAAAGGAACCTGAGTTTCTCTTAGAAAAATAGGTGCCGAAATCCGCCAATGCCGGATCGGATTCCTGGATCCGGGTGGTCATTAAAAGGCTCTTGTTCTGGTGGACCAAAACCGTACCCTGGCTGTCGATGATAAAGGCATACCCGAACTGCCCGATCCGAAGGTCCATCACATTGGCCTCCAGGGTGTCCAGGATAATATCGGAGCTTAAGACCCCGATAAATTTTCCGTTCCGCGTCAGGGGCGTCACCACGGCAATGACCATTTTCCACGTGGTCATGTCCAGGTAGGGCCGGGTCAGGGTCAGCCGCTGTTCGGAAACCGCCCGCTGGTACCACGGTCTTTCCCGGGGATCATAGTCCGGCGGCGGCACCCAGCCGGCCCCGTCGATCATGGTGCCGTCGGAAAGGCCGATGTACACGTCTGAAAAATCCGCGGCCTTCATGGCCATATTCAACAGCCTCAGGGTCCCGGGGTTCTGTGCCGGAGGCTCGGCCTCCAGGGTAGCGGCCAGAGAGGCGATGATCTTGAACCGCTGGTGAAGCCACAGTTCTGCGATCTTTGCCGCCTCTTTGGCCATTCCCTGCTGATGGCTCTCAACGGTGTGCTTGCTGATCACCCGGGTATAGGTGTAAGTGATGGCTGCCAGGGAGAGGATAATAGCCACCAGCACCGATACCAGAAGTATGTTGGTTTTCAATGTCATTTGTGCCCGTTATCCTAAATGTTTCTGCCCCTGTTCCAACATGCCGTTGCCGGCAGAACCGGGAAAGAACGCCTCCTGACAGCCCAGTAGATTTACCTAAATACCTGCCATGCACATGTATTTGATTTCAAGATAATCGTCCAGCCCGTATTTGGACCCTTCCCTTCCGTTGCCGGATTCCTTGACGCCGCCAAAGGGCGCGACCGGGTTGGATATAATACCGGAGTTGATGCCGATAAGCCCGTATTCCAGCTTTTCACCCACCCGCCAGGTCCGGCCGATATCCCGGGTGAAAAAATAGGCGGCCAGGCCGTATTCGGTGTCATTGGCTTTTTGGATCACCTCTTCTTCGGTCATGAACTTGAACACCGGGGCCAGGGGACCGAAGGTCTCCTCTTTTGCCACCCGCATCTCATCCGTGGCATCCGCGATGATCGTGGGGGCAAAGAAGGTACCGCCCAGGGCATGGCGCTTGCCGCCGGTCAGCACCCGTCCGCCCTTGCTCACGGCATCTTCGGTGTGACTTTCCACGGTTTCAACGGCAGACATGTCGATGAGCGGGCCCTGCTGAACCCCTTCTTCAATCCCGTTGCCCACTTTGAGCGCCTCCACCGCCACGGTGAATTTCTTACAGAATTCATCGTAGACACCGGCCTGGACATAGAGCCTGTTGGCACAGACGCAAGTCTGGCCTGAGTTTCTATATTTACAGGCCATGGCCCCTTCAACGGCCGCATCAATATCGGCATCGTCAAACACGATGAAAGGTGCATTTCCGCCCAGCTCCATGGAGACTCTTTTCATAGTATCGGCGCAGTCGCGCATCAGTCTTTTACCGACCTGGGTGGAGCCTGTAAACGTCAGTTTCCGGACGATGGGATTGGCGGTCAGCTCTTTTCCGATGGCTGAGGATGAGCCGGTTACCACATTGAAAACCCCTGCGGGCACCCCGGCTCTCTGGGCCAGTTCGGCAATGGCCAAAGCGGAGTAAGGCGTTGCCGTTGCCGGTTTGACAACCATGGTGCAGCCGGCAGCCAGGGCGGCTCCGGCTTTTCGGGTAATCATGGCGCTGGGAAAATTCCAGGGGGTGATGGCGGCCACAACCCCCACAGGCTGCTTGATCACCACCAGGCGCTGTGAGGAGACGGTCTGGGGAATGACATCACCGTAGACCCGTTTGGCTTCCTCGGAAAACCATTCAAAAAATGCAGCGGCATAGGCAATCTCGCCGCGGGATTCGGCCAGGGGTTTGCCCTGTTCCGCCGTCATGAGGAGTGCCAGATCCTCCTGGTTCTCCATCAGAAGGTCGTTCCAGCGCCTTAAGACAGCCGCACGCTCCCCGGCAGTCTTCGACCGCCATGCATTGAGGCTTTCATTGGCCGCGTCAATGGCCCGCTTTGTTTCATCGGCGCCGCAAAAGGGAATAGTTCCCAGCACTTCCCCTGTGGCAGGATTGGTTACATCGACTGTCTTTGCGTTATCCGCATCCACCCATTCGTTGCCGATAAAACAGGCCTGACGGAACAGGCCCGGATCCTGTAATTTAATCATGGTATACTCCTCACCTAATTATTGTGTGACCGCTTCCGATATTTTTGCCAGGCCGGCCGCCATGATGTCCAGCCCTTTTTGCAATTGACCGTCTTCGATGACCAGGGGCATCAGCACCCGGATCACATTTCCCTGAATGCCGCAGACCAGTGTGATCAGGCCGTTTTCATAGCAGTATTTGGACAGGGTTGCCGCCTTTTCAGGCGCAGGACTGCCGTCTGAATTGACCAGGGTAAATCCCCGCATGGCGCCGATGCCCCTGATTTCACCGATAGCCCTATACTTTTTTTCCCACTCGCCAAAGGTCCGGGTCAGCTTGTCGCCTAAGGCCACAGCCTTGTCCAGGAGGTTTTCCTCTTCAAATATATCCAGAACGGCGTGGGCCGCAGCACAGGCCACCGGATTAGCGCCGTAAGTGCCTCCCAGGCCGCCGGGATGGACGGAATCCATGATCTCTTTTCTGCCCACAACCGCACTGAGCGGCATACCGGCGGCAATACTCTTGGCCACCGTCATCAGATCCGGCTCAACACCCCAATTTTCAATGGCAAACATTTTTCCGGAACGGCCCATTCCGGACTGGATTTCATCGGCGACCAGCACAATACCGTGATCCTTGCAGAACTGGGCCACCTGGGGCAGAAAATCATCCGGGGGCGCGATGAAACCGCCCTCTCCCTGGATGGGTTCTATGACAACGGCGGCTGTATTTTCAGGGTTGATACCCGTGATAAAAAACTCTTTGAAGGCCTTAAAATCCCCGAACGGTGCCCGGTATACTTCAGGCGCCAGAGGGCCGAATCCGCACTTGTAAGGCTTGACCTTGCTGGTCATGGCCATAGTCAGGTAGGTCCGGCCATGGTAGGAGCCGTCAAAAACAACCACGCCCTGTCTTTTGGTATAGTACCGAGCGATCTTCACCGCGTTTTCTACGGCCTCGGCACCGGAGTTCACGAACAGCGCTTTTTTTTCAAAACTTCCCGGAGTAATCCCGCACAGCCTGTCGGCCAGGCGGACCGCTACATCGTAGGGGCTGACCATAAAGCAGGTGTGGGTGAATTTTTCAGCCTGGGTTTTGATCGCTTCAACCACCTTGGGATGGCTGTGTCCCACGTTCATCACGGCGATGCCCCCGGCAAAATCAATATACTCTCTGCCTTCCACATCCGTGATAATGGCCCCTTTGGCCGATTCAACATAACAGGTGGTGCCGCTGGCATGGCCGTTGGGGATCACCTGGGTGCGAAGCGCTTGAATGTCATCGATACGCGTCATCTTTTCTTCCTTTCCTGTTCTTTCCTTGTCTTAATACATAGCGGTATCCGGCTTTAACCGGCTATTTTGATGAAGGTGACAGCAGGATTTGTGCCATCTTGCAAACAGGATGGAAATATCAGTCAAACAGGGCAATCTGGTTTCCCATGGGTTCTACAGGTTAACCTGCATCCCCGCAAAATTGAGTCGATATCAAATCAAAAAATATTATATCTATTTAAAATTATATTATTTTTAATAGAATTGAAAGTGACTCATATCGTATAAGCGTTATTTACTCTTTAATATCAAATAGATAATTGCAATATGAACCGTTTTCGATTCATTAAAATTCAGAACACCCTTCCTTTTTTTCCTTTAATTTTCGGGTGAGTCCGTATTTTTTCAGCTTTCTGACCACCTGGGACTGGGTCATATCCAGATGGGCTGCCAGCGCCCTTGTGGAGGTGCAGGTGTCAAGGGCCCGGGTGAGGAGTTGTTTTTCAAAGGCCGCCACCTGCTGGTTGAATCCGCCTGCATCCCAGGCTTTGCCTTTTTCAAGGCGGGGATCTGTCGGCTGAACTGCGGCTCCCGGGGTTATGACAACATACTCAAGGGCATTTTTGTCTGCCATGACCACAGCCCTTTTAATGCAGTTTTTAAGCTCCCTGACATTACCCGGAAAGGCGTAGGACTGAATCCGGTTGAGCTCCATGACGGAAATATTTCTGGACAGCTTATACATCCGATTGTACCGTTTCAGAAAAAACAGGGTAAGTTCCATGATGTCTTCAGGCCTGTTCCTTAAAGGCGGGATAATGAGGGGAAAGGCGTTGAGCCTGAAGTACAGGTCCTGGCGGAAACGCTTTTGCGCCACCTTTAAGCCTAGATCCTCATTGGTAGCAGCGATGATGTTGCAATGGATTTTGATCGGCAAAAGGCCGCCGATGTGAAGAATCTCCCTTTCCTCCAGACAGGTGAGCAGTTTGGCTTGAAGCGACAGGGACAGCTCCCCGATTTCATCCAGAAATAGCGTGCCGTTCTTTGCAGCTTCAAACAGCCCTATTTTACCTTTGCCCTTGGCACCGGTAAAGGCGCCTGGCTCATACCCGAAAAGCTCTGCCTCAAGCAGGCTTTCAGGAATGGCCGCGCAGTTGACTTTAACCAGGGGGCCTGTCAAAGACGGGTTGCAGCTGTGAATGTACTTGGCCAAAAGCCCTTTGCCCGTACCGGACTCTCCCAGGATCAGAATGCTGGAGATATTCAAGTGGGCCAGTTTCCGGCAGGCCAGAAGAACGGCCTGCATCTCCTTGGAATGGGCGATGATTTCATGCTCCTTGAGTTCCTTTAAGGTCAGCTGACTCAACTCGTCCTTGATCCGGCTTTTCTCTTTCTGGACCTGCCTCAGCTCTTCTTCAAGTATTGTCAGCTGCGTCATGTCCCGCTCATTGATGATCACCATGCTGATACGCCCTGCGTCGTCAAATACCGGGGTGCCGGTGAGCAAAAACTGTTGTCCTGATTTAAAGGCAGACTGAATCAGGCTCACCTGTTGTCCTGTTTCAAGAACCTGACGGGTAACGGACTGGTCTATAAGTCCTGCCTTGAGCAGATCATCGATATGCTTTCCAACCACTTCCGAGGCCTCAATACCCCAGAGCGCTTCCGAAGCCTTGTTAATGCTGATGACGATGCCGTTGCCGTCGCACACCCAGATGCTTTCGGAAGATGCATTGTAAATGGTTTCCAACTTGGTATTCATCGCCTTGAGATCACAGGCTTTTTTCTCTATCTCTTGCTGCATCAGTTGCATGGCCCGTATCACATCGGTCTTTTCCGGAACACGTTGAAACAGGGTAATGATGCTGGTCGGCTCACCTGCAAGACCCTGAATCCTGTGCGACGTCATAGAAACGGTTCGCGTTTTTTTGTCCGGCCGGTGGAAAATGAGATCAACGGCCTTGGACTCGCCGTTTTGAGATGCCGATAAGAGGTGTTTGCGGAAAAGATCCGTGCAGAAGGGCGTCTGATTTTCATCAAAGAGCTGCCCGCCCTCTTTAAAAAAGAGGTCTATGAAATCCGTTTCCCTGAACGCTGCACGTTTGATCCCGCAAATGGATTCCATTTCAGGATTCATGCAGAGGATCCTATCACCTGGAAAATCTGTGACCAGAATTCCAATAGGGTTACCCGGACAACGGTAGGATTCAACGACTGTCATGGGTCATTTTTTCACCTCCCGCTGCGTCATGATTCGGAAGAGGAGGAACTGGCCAGTTTCTGATACGCCTGGACCATCTCGGTATATTTTCCGGCCAGAAGCCTGAAGTCCCTCATTTGATCCGGCGATACGGGTTTGGCGTTTCTCAAAGGCTGGTTTAAGGGGTTGACAGGCTTGCCGTCTTTGCGCATGCGAAAACACAAGTGATATCCCGTGGCAAGGCCGGTGCGCCCCACATAGCCGATAATGTCTCCCTGGCTCACCTTTTTGCCTTTGGCCATGCCCGAGGCATACTTGTTCATATGAAAATAGGAGGTCTCATATCCGTTGGCATGGCGAATGGTGATCTGCCGGCCCGAGGTGTTGGTGTAGTAGATGGACTCAATAACCCCGTCTCCCACCGCCTTGATCGGGGTATTCTTGGGAGCGGCGTAATCTACGCCGGGGTGGGCGCGGTATCTTTTTAAAATGGGATGAAACCGCTTATAGGAAAAGGTTGAGGAGATGCGGGAGTAATTCAGCGGCGCTCTTAAAAACGCCTTTTCAATGGAGTGGCCCGTTTCATCGTAATACTGTTTATGGCCCTTTCCATCTTCAAAGAGAAAGGCCTGGCAGCTTCGGCCCTGGTTGGTGAAAAAAGCGGCTTTGATATCACCGTACCCTGCAAATTTCCCCTCCCGGTATTTTTTCTCCACCACCGCCCTGAAGGTATCACCTGGCCTTATATCCCGTATAAAATCAATGTCCCAGGCAAAGATATCCGAAAGTTTCCAGGTCAGGGATCTGCCTTCATGGGCCCTTTTTACCGCTTCGGACAGGGTGGTTTCTATATCCACGGCAACCACCTCCTGGTAAACCTCGTATTCAATGGGAACCTTGGCAATGGAAAAGCAGTTATCCTTTTTCTGGATGAGCAGACGGTCCTGGTCGTCAATCTCATATTCAAAGCAGACAAGCGTATCCTCCACCACTTCAATTTTATAGGGATGGCCTTTCCGGATGCGTGTCAGGGGAAATATTTTTTTGGCCCGGGTATCCAGGTCGTAGATGGTACTCAAGGGAAGATAATCTTTTAACAGGGATGAGGCGGTCTGCCCACCCCTAATCCGGCCCGATATGGTCCGGGCCTGGGGGGAAGCCATGAGAACCGGGGTAATATAATCGGATACGCTTTTACAAGGAAAGGTGTGGGTCCCTGTATCCACCACAGGAACGGCGGAAACCAGGACAAACATGAGGCTGGAAATAAAAATTATTTTTCCGTATCCCCGGCCAAAGCCCGCTTTTTTCAAACTACCTGCCAAATCCATACCGCTTCCATCATTTGACGTATCCAACACATCAGATTCAACTTGCCCCGCAAAATAGTAAACAAAGCCTGTGATGTAAAGTTTTTTTGTCCCTGGATTCTCTGGACAAAACTTGCCCTGTGAGACTAAATATTAAAAGGGCTGGAAGCGGCGCTTCCAGCCCTTTGGGTTGTGCTATGAGTTATAAGGTCCGGTTACTTGTCTTCTTTTCCGGCCTCTGACATCATTTTCAGCATTTCATACTTATCACTGACTTCCCCTTCGATCATGGATCTGAGGCGTTTGGACTCTTCCGGGAAGCTCTTTTCCAGGGCGGCAAAGCGAACCTCACCGCTCAAGAACTCCTGAAGGGTTCCGTCCGGAGCCTTGGAATCCAGGGTAAAGGGGTTCTTTCCTTCGGCTGTCAGCTGAGGATTGTACCGGTACAGGGGCCAGTAACCTGAATCCACGGCCAGCTTGCCTTCCAGCTGGGATTTGCCCATGCCTTTTCTGATACCCTGGTTGATGCAGGGGGCATAGGCAATGATCAGGGAGGGTCCGGGGTAGGCTTCAGCTTCCAGGAAGGCCTTCATGACCTGGTTCTTGTTGGCGCCCATGGAGATGGAGGCGACATACACATACCCGTAGCTCATCATCATCCGGCCCATATCCTTTTTACCGATCTTCTTGCCGGTGGCCGCATACTTGGCAATGGCACCGGTCGGGGTGGCTTTGGACGACTGGCCGCCGGTGTTGGAGTAAACTTCAGTATCCATGACCAGGATATTAATATCATCCCCTGAGGCCAGGACATGGTCCACGCCGCCGAAGCCGATATCATAGGCCCATCCGTCACCGCCGAAGATCCAGTGGGACTTTTTAACGAACAGGTCGCGGTCGGCATACAGCTCGCCTAAAATACCGGATTCATCTTTGAGCAGCTGTTTGAGGATCAAAGCGTACTTTTTGGACTCTTCGGCATTGTCTTTACCAGCCAGCCAGCCTTCAATGGCTTCCTTAACGTCTCCCTTGGCAACTTCAAGGGCTTTTTCCATCTTGGCCGCCAGGGTCTTTCTTCTGGAGTTTGTGGCCAGCATCATGCCGTAACCGAACTCGGCCGCATCCTCAAACAGGGAGGAGGCCCAGGCAGGTCCTTCACCGTCGGCATTGGTGCAATAGGGAGTGGAAGGAGCGGATCCGCCCCAGATAGAGGAGCAGCCCGTGGCATTGGCAATGGTCATTCTCTCCCCGAAAAGCTGGGTGAGCACTTTGACATACGGGGTTTCGCCGCAGCCGGCGCAGGCACCGGAGAACTCAAGCAAGGGTTTCCACAGCTGGCTGCCCTTAACGGTTTCCCTCTTTAATACGTCCGCTTTAAAAGGAACGGTCAGGGAGAACTTATGGTTGACCTTTTCCACATCCACCTGGGAGGCTAAAGGTTTCATGACCAAAGCCTTTTCCTTTGCCAGGCAGATATCGGCGCAGTTGCCGCAGCCCTGGCAGTCCAGGGGATTGACCTGGATGCGAAGCTTGTACTGGTCCATGCCCTTGCCCTTGCCGTCAATGGTGGCAAAGGTTTCAGGTGCACCTGAAAGCTCTTCCTCTGAGGCCACAATGGGAATGATGGCCGCATGGGGGCAGACAAAGGCGCATTGGTTACACTGGATGCAGTTTTCAGGAATCCACTCGGGCACGTTGATGGCCACGCCGCGTTTTTCGTACTGGGCAGTACCCTGCTCAAACACACCGTCATCGGAAAATGCAGATACGGGAAGATCATCGCCTCTCTGGGCGCCGATCTCTCTCATGACATTTTCAACAAAGTCCGTGGCGGGTTCCAGTTCAACCGCTTCTTTTACGGCGTCCTTCCAGGATTCGGGCACATCCACCTTGACCAGGTTGTCCAGGGTCTTGTCAACGGCTTCAATGTTCATGTTGACAATGGCGTCGCCCTTTTTGCCGAACTTCATCTTGATGTCTTCTTTGAGAAGCTCAATGGCCTGATCCACGGGAAGCACATTGGCCAGATTAAAAAAGCAGGTCTGCATGATCATATTGATGCGGTTGCCAAGCCCCACTTCACCGGCAATCTTGACCGCGTCGATGTTGTAGAAGTTCAGCTTTTTATCACAGATCGTCTTTCTGACGTTACCGGGGATATGCTTTTCCATATCTTCCAGAGACCATTCGGAGTTGAGCAGGAAGGTGCCGCCCTCTTTGATGCCCTTGAGCACATCGTAGAGTTCCACATAGTTGGACTTGTGGACCGCAACAAAATCCGGATTTTCAATCAGATATGTACTTTTAATCTTCACATCCCCGAACCGCAGATGGGAAACGGTCAGGCCGCCGGACTTCTTGGAGTCATAGGCAAAATAGCCTTGGGCGTATTTGTCGGTGTTGTCACCGATGATCTTGATGGCGGACTGGTTGGCGCCGACGGTTCCGTCTGATCCCAGGCCCCAGAACTTGGCGGCAATGGTGCCCTCAGGTGCGGGATCAAAGCCTTTTTCCACTTCCAAAGAGGTGTGGGTGACATCATCGACGATGCCCACGGTAAAGTGATTTTTCGGGGCAAGGGACTTCATATTGTCATACACGGCCTTAACCATATTGGGGTTAAACTCCTTGGAGGAGAGACCGTAGCGGCCGCCCACGATCTGGGGGCCTTCGCCGTATTCCATAAAGGCAGTGCAGACATCCTGGTACAGGGGCTCGCCAATGGCACCGGGTTCCTTGGTCCTGTCCAGAACGGTCACGGTTTCCACGGTGGCCGGCATGGCCTGGAGGAAGGCTTCGGTGTCAAACGGACGGTAGAGCCGAACCTTTACAAGGCCTAAGCGCTCGCCATCGTTGTTCAGTTTTTCAATGGATTCTTCAATGGCTTCACAGCCGGAGCCCATGGCCACGATGACCCGGTCTGCTTCAGGGTCGCCCACGTAGTCAAAGGCGTTATAGGTACGGCCGGTAAGGTCGCTCACCTTTTTCATGTACTTTTTAACAATGGCGGGAACCTTGAGGTAATACGTGTTGGCGGCCTCCCTGCCCTGAAAATAGATATCCGGGTTCTGGGCGGTTCCTCTGGTATCGGGATGCTCAGGGTTCACAGCGCGGTTTTTAAATTCCCTGTAAGCCTCATAGTTGAACAACTTCTCCATATCCTCGTAATCGATCATCTCGATTTTCTGGATCTCATGGGAGGTTCTGAACCCGTCGTAAAAATGCAGGAAGGGCACCCGGGCTTCAATGGTGGCCAGATGGGCAACCAGGGCAAGGTCCTGGGCTTCCTGAACCGATGAGGACGCCAGCATGGCAAACCCGGTCTGGCGGGCAGCCATTACATCCTGATGGTCTCCGAATATGGACAGGGCATGGGCGGAGATGGAACGGGCGGTAACATGAAAAACCGTAGGCAGTAACTCGCCGGATATTTTGTACATATTGGGTATTTTCAGCAGCAGCCCCTGGGATGCGGTAAAGGTCGATGTCAGTGCGCCTGCGGCAAGGGAGCCGTGAACCGCTCCAGCTGCACCGGCTTCGGACTGCATCTGCTTGATGTCCAGAACCTGACCGAAAATATTCTTTCTCCCCTTGGCAGCCCAGGAGTCGGCAATTTCTCCTAACGGGCTGGAAGGGGTAATCGGATATATAGCGGCAACCTCGCTCATGGCATAGGCCACATGGGTCGCTGCAGTATTTCCGTCGATGGTCTGCATTGTTTTCTTCATAGTCTTCACCTCGTAGTCTGGTAATGAGAACTTTCATTAATCCCAATATAACGTGTCTCACATACAATAAAATCAAAGTATTGTAAATAAATAAGGAAAACTTGGCTTGGCTTTGTGAATTATTTTTTTTTAATAAATCTAATTTATCAGAGCCAACCACGCTGAAATCCACATGGGCATGATTAAAATGCTCAACCCATAAAGAACCAGCATCATGGTGCTAATAGCCTGGCTGTCTCCGCCATAGCTTTTGACAATAAGAATCAGATTGGTTGCCGGCGGAGCACATGCCTGGATGATCAGCATATTGCAGAATAGCGGCAGAGACTCGTAGATCCCACCCCAATAAAGCACGGCAAAGGTTCCGGCAGGAATAAGCATGAACTTCACCAGGGCAACCACCAGGATATCCTTTAGATTAGGCATCTGCCTCAGTGATATGGTCCCCATGGTGGCGCCCAGGACAAAAACCGCTGCAGGGACTGTGGCCTTCCCCAAAATATCCACCGAGGCAATGATGCTTTTAGGAATATAGGCAACCAGGTTTGAAAATACCGCTGCCACTGAAAAAAAGATGGCTGCCAGGGGCGGGGTGACGAAATCTTTTAATCGAATATCGGTATTTGCCTTGCCCGAGATCATGACTTTTCCCAGGCTCCACACCACAGGATTGAGCCCGAGTACCAGTAAAAAGCAATAAAAGGCAAACACATCGAACTGATCGGGAAAAAGAATCTGGCCGATGGGCAGGACAATATAAATACCGTTCTGCATGGAGGCCAGCGTCATCAGCGGCCGCTTTTCGCGTCTGAATTTGAAAAAGAGCCCGGATAAAAAAAGCCCGGCCACGACCATGATGGCACCGGAAAGGGGCATGATCCACCATAAAGGAAGGGTCTCAGGATCGAACTGAACCAGAATTTTAGCCACAATCAGGCAGGGAAGGAATACATTTACCGTCACATCGGACAGGGCCGATACCTGTTCTCCTTTAACAACGCCTTTCCGGGTTAAAATGCCTGCGGCAAGGGAGATGATAAACAGTTGAAATATGGCGTTAAATACGGTTATCCCGGTCTGAATGAACATGAACACTTTCCAATTTCAGTGAAGTGAAAACATCACAAAAAAGGAGGAAGTATATCACGATACCTTATCGTTTCAATCGGATATCCTGTTTAATCGGTTGATAATTTGATTCAAGACGGTTTTTTTTAATGGCTAATCCCCTCACCCACCTTTTGAACGATCTTTTTCATCCGTATTTTGGCTGAATGCTGCGTAGAGATCCAGAAAAAGATCTTTAAACTCCCATTCAAAAACATATGCGGCGCAGTCTGATTGGTCTTTTCCACAGGACGCGCCCACTTAAACAGATTTTCCCTGTTTTGTGTCCGCGCCAGGGGCAGGATCAAGGTATTTTCCTGTTTTAAGGCCGTCTTATAAACCCTGGCCCAGGGATAGAGTTCAATAAGATAATCCTGGATTCCCGAGGCATCCATAATCAGCCTGGTCAGGTCAATCCATGGACCTTGCGGTATACCGTTTTTAACTTCTGCATGGGGCCCTATATCCGGAATTACGTGGATCTGACCGGCAGCCGCAGTCCCGGCGCTATGGGATCCTCCTATCCATTTATCTTTACTTATGATAATATGCGACGTTTTAAACAGAAGGCCTAATCTTGTCCGTTTATATCATTCATCTAAAGGAGTTTATATGGGGTTAATCTCATCCACCCATTCTTTGAGCCGATATGTCATAGAAGGGGAGTTTGACGGCAGTACTATGGAAGGGGTTCGGGAAGGGCTGATTCAAAACGCCATTCCAAAAATTGAAAGTGAATACGATGAAATCATCGCCGGGTGGACGCCCATTGAAAGTCCTTATAACCCGGATTTCGAATCGTTTTCATTTCTATTTGGCACCTACTTTTCATTTTCTCTGCGTATCGATAAAAAATCCATTCCTGCCAAACTGGTTCAAAAGCATATGGCCATTGAAATCGAAAAGAAAAAAGCCGAAAGCGGCCGGGATATGATTTCAAAAAATGAAAAATCCGAAATAAAGGAAATGGTGATGGATATTCTCATGCACAAGATCCCCTCCATCCCAAGCCTTTATGACGTGCTATGGGACTATGAAAACAAACAGCTGTTCTTGTTTTCAACCCAGAAAGCCGCCAACGAGCTGTTTGAAACCCTGTTTTTTAAATCGTTCAATCACAAGGCCATCCGAATTTTCCCCTATACCCTGGTAGAAAAACTGGGCCGTTTCAATGAGACTCAAAAAGACCGTATCCTGGCCCTGTCTCCGTTAACCTTTAAATAATAGGGATCCCCATGCTTGATATTGCAACCGCTTATAATAAGTACAGCTTTTTAGGAAATGAATTTTTAACCTGGCTTTGGTATCTCATTGAAACCGATCAGGACATCACAGGGATGATCAGTGCCAAGGACCCCATCCGTTTTGACATTGGCAATTCCCTGGTCCTTGAAAACAACCTGGGGGACAAGTCCAAGGAACGCATCACCATCAAAGGAGATCAGGCAGGACTTGAAGAAGGCACCACCGCGCTTAAAAAAGGAGCCTGGGTTACGGATATCAACCTGTTATGCAAAATCGGAGAGGATGAGTTTAAATTCAGCATCAAGGGGGAGAGCTTTAATCTGACCGGTTTAAAGCCCCCGTCCATTGATACCTCTGCTTCAGGAGATGAAATGGAGGGCATGATCATTGAAAAAACCTATTTAATTCTTAAAGTTATCGAAGTTATTGACACCCTGTTTTTAAAATATGTTGAGAAAAGAAGTTCAGACACATGGAAAACTAAAGAATTTCAAGCAATTAAAAACTGGGTTCATTCATGATTATAAATTGTTTAAAACCCAAGGGTTTTGAACCGGATTTTTTTGGCTGAAAAACATGCCCGGTTTTATCCTTGATCTCCACAGGGTTTTAAACACCGGGCTTTTAAAAAAACTTTATAAATTCAGTTAATTATATAGTTATGAACATTTAGATCCCCCTTATTATTGTTATTATCTTTTTTTAAAAGATTATTCATATAAAACAGCGGGGTTTTTTAATTGATAATTAAAAGGTTTTGATATAAAATTTCAGGGATATACAAATTGAAGGAAAAGGAATCTAAATGAAATTTTCGTTTAACAAAAAGGATATTCTCGAAATCTTATCAAAGATTCAGGGGATTACAGGACGAAAGACCAATTTAACCATTACTTCCGATATACTGATCAAGGCGTTTGGCTCCCAGATCAGCATCACAGCCAATGACCTGGAAACAGTATTTACAGGCACCTATGAGGCTCAAGTAGAGGTTGAAGGGGTCTTGTCCATCAACTCCAAGAAGTTCTTTGAAATCATCAGAGAATACCCCGAGAATGAAATTTTTGTTAATGAGGTGGAGAACCGCTGGGTGGAAATCGGAACCGGCGACAGTATCTATCACATTGTCTCTTCTGATTATGAAAATTTTCCCGAAACCCCGGTGATTGAAAACGTCAGCTTCATTGAAGTGGCTGCAAAAGATCTTAAAAAGATGGTGGCGGTCTCTTCTGTTGTAGGATACAGCGGGGATGAGAAACGGATCTATGTTTTAGGATCCCTTATTGAAAAAGTCGACACGGATCAGGGCCCCAGACTTCGGGTGGTCTCAACGGATTCCAGAAGGCTTCACAGCTTTGATGCACAATTTCAAGGGGATCTGGAACTGGAGGGCAATGCGGTCATTATCCCTAAAAAGGGACTGTCTGAACTGGGAAAATTCATCGATTCCAATGCCGACGCCATCCGCGTGGGGGTAAAGGACAATCACTTTATCTTCCAGCGGGCCAATGAATCCATCATGATCAAGCTTTTGGACGGGGAGTATCCGGATTATAAACCGGTGATCAACACCGAAGGGATGATGCCGGTGGAGGTGGATAAGACCTTGTTTTCAACATTAATGCGGCGGGTCTCCATTCTCACCTCTGATGATTATAAAAGCGTGGTTCTCAACTTTGTGGAAAACGAACTCATCGTCACCATCACCAACCCTGAAATCGGAGAGTCCAAGGAACGGATGATGGTGGGATTTTCCGGCGATGAGATTAAAAGCGCCTTCAACCCCAGGTATTTCATGGATGCATTGAATCTCTTTGAAGACTCCATTGTGGCCTTGAATATAAAAGACAGTAAGAGCCCGTGCATCATCAAGGCACTTGATGATGAAAACCTTGTTTGTGTAATAATGGCAATGCATATATCATGAGTAATAATGAAGTAACAAAAGACTACGGCGCCGGCAGTATTAAAATACTTGAGGGGTTGGAAGCGGTTCGCAAGCGCCCCTCCATGTATATCGGAAATGTGGATATGGAAGGACTTCACCACCTGGTGTACGAGGTGGTGGACAATTGTATTGACGAGGCCATGGCCGGCCACTGCGATACGGTTCTTGTCACCATCCACGAGGACATGAAGGTCAGCGTAGAGGACAACGGCCGGGGGATCCCGGTGGAGATGCACGAGACCGAACATATCCCGGCCTGTGAGGTGGTCATGACCAAACTCCATGCCGGCGGCAAGTTTGACAAGGATGCCTACAAGGTATCCGGCGGTCTTCACGGCGTGGGTATTTCCGTTGTAAATGCCCTGTCCGACCACCTGACCATGGAGGTCTACAAAAACGGGAAAATCTACCATCAGACTTACTCCAAGGGGCATAAGCTCACCGAACTGACAGTTTTAGGGGATACGGATAAAAAGGGAACGAAAATCATATTCTATCCTGATTTTACCGTTATGAACCCCAACGAGTTTGACTATGAGATCCTGTCCCGGCGCATGCGGGAACTGGCCTTTTTGAACAAAGGGGTCAGAATTGTCATTGAGGACGAGCGTTCCGCTAAAAAGGATGATTTTCTTTACGAAGGCGGGATCGTCTCCTTTGTTGAGTATCTGAACCGGTCCTGCACCCCTCTTCATGAGCCCATCCACATTGAAGGGGACAAAAAGGATGTCCAGATTGAGGTGGCCATCCAGTACAATGACACCTTCAAGGAAAAACTCTACTCTTTTGCCAATAATATCAGAACCATTGAAGGCGGGTTTCATGTCTCAGGGTTCAAAGGGGCGCTGACCCGTACGGTTAACGCCTATATTACCGGCGACAACAACCTGCCCAAGAACATGCAGAACATCAAGATCGGCGGGGATGACATGAGAGAGGGCCTGGCTGTCATTATTTCGGTCAAGCTCATGGAGCCCCAGTTTGAAGGGCAGACCAAGACCAAGCTGGGCAACAACGAGGTCAAGGGCATTGTCGAGTCTCTGCTCAATGAGAAGCTGTCCGAGTACCTGGAGGAAAATCCCGGGGTGGCCAGAAAGATCATTGCAAAAGCCGTTGATGCCGCAAGGGCCCGGGATGCAGCTAAACGCGCCAGGGAACTGGCCCGGAAAAAAGGTACTCTTCTGGACTCCTCCCTGCCCGGAAAACTGGCCGAATGCCAGTATGCAGACCCGGCGGAAAGAGAGTTATTCCTGGTCGAGGGCGACTCTGCAGGCGGTTCCGCCAAGCAGGGACGGGACAGGCGGTTCCAGGCCATCCTGCCGCTTAAGGGTAAGATTCTCAACGTGGAAAAGGCCCGGTTTGACAAGGTCTTAAGAAGCGATGAGATTAAAAATATTTTCACTGTTCTTGGCACCGGGGCCGGCCGGGAGGAGTTCGACATTGAAAAGATCCGCTACCACAAGGTCGTGATCATGACCGATGCCGACGTGGACGGCTCGCATATCAGAACATTGCTGCTGACCTTTTTCTACCGCCAGATGCCGGACCTGATTTCCAAGGGCTATCTTTACATTGCACAGCCGCCGCTGTTCCGGGTGGGATCCCGTAAGAGCGGGGTGTACCTGAAAAACGAAGAGGAATACGCTACCTACCTGATCCGCCGGATTGCCTCACAAAAGCAGCTGGTGCTAAACGGCCATGAAGATGCGCTGACAGAAGATGATTTTTATCAGCTGCTGCTCAATATGGTTGAATATTTTGATGCCCTAAATCGTTTAAGAAAGAGAGATTATGATACCGAGCTGCTGTTCAAGCTGATTCAAAAAGGGGTATCGTCCAAACGGTTCGTTGAAGAGCGGCAAAACCTTGAAGATCTTTCAGCAGAACTGTCAGAAGACGGGTGCACCGTTGGGGAAATCGAATTCGACGAAGAGCGTAACATCTATGAAATGGATGTGTTCGACGCCTCGGGCAAGGCAAAACTGCTTAGGGTCGGACGGGAAATACTGAGCACCTCCGATTACCAGAAAATGCGTCTGGCCTATGAAAAATTAAAGGAGTTTAACTGCCCGCCCTTTGCCGTTTCATCAAAACAGGCCGATGCGAAAACCGTTAATACCCTTGATGATCTTGAATCCCTGTTTGAATTTATTATGTCAGAGGCCAAAAAGGGGATCAATATCCAGCGCTACAAAGGTCTGGGTGAGATGAATGCGGACCAGCTGTGGGAGACCACGATGAATCCTGAAAAACGGATCATGCTCAAGGTGGATATTGAAGATGCGGAAAAAGCCGATGAAATTTTCACCCTGCTCATGGGCGAAGAGGTGGAACCCAGGAGAAATTTTATCCAGAAACATGCCCTGGAGGTGTCTTCCCTGGACTATTAATCGGGATGATTAATCCATTATCCTGTTCAGGATAATTTTGCTGTTTACCCCCCGCTGCCGATTTCGCCGGCAGCGGGGGGTTTGTTTTTACAGCCCCATACCTTTTAATGCCGCATCAATCTGGGCGCGGTAAATGATTTTCCAGTCCGTTACCATGGTATTAAACCGGGCAGACAGCTCCATTGAAATGGATCCATGTGCCTGGATTATCAGGGTGATGGCGCAATGAAGCAAAGAAATATCCAGATCCGGGTAAATCTGGTCCCGGATGGATGTCAGTTCATCAACATAAGCCGGGTCCAAGTTCTTAATATCCTGTTTTTTGATCTCCGGAGCTATCAAATCTTTTTGATCCGCCTTACGAAAAAAATTTAAAATAAGCCTGTAGATTCTTACTGCTTTTTCCGGATATCCTTTGGCATCAAATCCGAAAACCGGAGTTCCTGCAAAAAGAGAAAAGGCATACGGGTGGGCTATGGCCCATTCCCTGTAACGAATAAAAAGCTCACGCAGCCCGGTATTCTTTTTTTTATCCGGGGTGTTAAGGGCGAGGTAAAATGAATCTAAGGCATCACAAACCAGCTGCTCCATTAAATCATCCCTGTTTTTGAAATAGGTATAAAAGGCCGGGGCCGTCATTCCCATTTCCCGGGTAATCCGCTGGATGGTCACCGGCTGGTTTTCCTTAAGCGTCTTCCAGGCGATGGATTTTATTTCATCGATTGTGGCGTGTCTGAGTTTTTCCCGTCTTGTGATCATAGGGGGTTTTATATCTGAATTGCCGGTTATTGACAATATAAATCCTAAGCTATAATAAGTTTACTTAATAATATTAAGTAAACTTATTATAATTAAAGGATTAACGTTAATGATTACCAAAAAAGAGCTTGAACAGCGGCGTTCTGACTTTGAGTCTTTGGTGAAAACAGCGGAACTTGACGGCTTTCTGGTGGGATCTACAGAGGGAATTTATTATCTGACCGGTGCTGCCTATGTGCCGGAGGAGCGCCCGTTTTTCATATTATTTCGTCCTGAAAAAAAGCCGGTATTAATTGTTCCGAAACTGGAAGAGGCCCATATGCAAAAGGCAGGCATAGGTCGGGTTGTATCCTACGACGAGTTTCCCGCAGTCCGGGGCTGGGCAGAAGTGCTTATAGAAACCGCAGCAAACTTAAATTGCATTGGGGTGGAGCCGGAACTGTCTGTACAGGCCACGGAGATGATCAAAGGGATTAGCCTTACACCCTCTTGCCTTTTGAGTGACATGCGCATGGTAAAAAGCCCCGGGGAAATTGAGGCGATTCGGGAAACGGCCGCCTGGGCGGATCTGGGGATGAAAGAAATTTTAAAGGCCAGTTATAAAGGGGCCACGGTGGCTGAAATCTTTTCAAGATCCCGGGCGGTCCAGGCCAGGGTCATCCGTGAAACCCGCTATGATCCGGTGGCATCCTCTTTTCTTATGGCTTCGTGGCCGGCCCCTTTCAGCGCTCAACCCCACGGTATTCCAAAGGTGGAAGACCGCATGGGAAAAGGACCGCTGGTTGCATTGTCCTATCTCAGGGTGAACGGGTACGGGGCGGAGGTGGAACGGACCTATTTCCATCATTGTCCCACCTCCGATGAACAGGACCTGTTTTATCATATGACCGGGGCCCGGGCTATGGCCGCATCCATGGTTCGCCCCGGAGTCAGTTGCCACGATGTGGACGAGGCCGTGTTTGACTATCTAAAGTCAAACGGCCTGGATCAATACATACTTCACCGTACAGGCCATGGCATCGGCCTCGGCAATCATGAAGGCCCCTACCTGGCCCGGGGGAGCCGGGATATACTTGAGCAGAATATGGTGGTCAGCATAGAGCCTGGGATATATATTCCCGACGTCGGCGGATTCAGGCATTCAGATACCTACGTGGTAACAAAGGAGGGCTGCACCGCATTAACCTTTTCAAAGGATAAGCTTGAAGATCTTATTCTTACAGGGCTAAAACCGTTGGCACGCCTTAGAGGGGTGGTTATCCGAAAAAGCCTTGGCCTGGGGTAAGATAAAAGCCGGTCCGGTTTGAAATTTTTATAAATATTATTTATTATATGAATGATATTTATAATTTTTTATCTCTGCCTTTTACCGGCAGGGGAAAGGGGGGTAAGATGAACCGGTCCATTCATAAAATTATTGACGAGCAAATGAAGCGCTGGCAGATGTCCAAACCCATGCAGCAGAAGACGGAAATCGGCTGCCGGGTGGTGACAATTTCCAGGGAATGCGGCAGCAGGGGGCAGGAAGTGGCAACAAAACTTGCCCAAGAAACCGGATATGACCTGTTCCACCATGAAATCCTGGAAGCCATGATCCAGACGACAAAGAACTCAAGGGTGCTTTTGGAGACTTTGGATGAAAAAGGCATGAACATTGTAGAGGATCTTGTTGCCGATCTGGTTCACAACCATCATCTGTGGCCCGATGAGTATTCAAAAATACTGTTAAAAGTGCTCAGCACCATCGGTAAACACGGAAATGCCGTCATTCTGGGGCGGGGGGCAAATTTTGCCCTGAAAAATGCCCTGAGGGTCAGGCTGGTGGCACCGGATACCATGCGCCGTGAATTTATCCAGCATAACAGAGACCTTAATGCTGAAGATGCCTTTAAAGTGATGGTGAGCACAGATGCCAACCGCATCGCCTTTGTCAGACGGTATCTTAATTCCGATGCCCAGGATCCTGCCAACTATGATCTCATACTCAATACAGGAACCCTTTCTGTGGAAAAGGCGGTGATGATCATTCAGTCCGCCATGGAATAAAAGAAATGTGCCTCCATTTAAACTTGACTTCATTGCCCCAATTAATTTAGTTAGATTTACCGGCGGTATAATGGCTTTTATCAGGAGAAGAATGCATGGCGCATTTTTTTGGCTTTGTAAGAGTGGTATTAATGATCGGATTATATGCCACCTGCTTTGCAGGCGGCAATGCCGAAGATGCATTGCTACGGCCGTATCCATCTGCATCTGAAGTTGACATCCGGGAGAGCAAATCTTCACAATTTACCGGCAGGGCAGACTGGGTTTATGAGGCCTCAGACTGGGTGCTCAATCTATATATCACCAATAAGGGTACCCGAAGCCAGGGCAGCCACGGTGTGCTGTTCTTTGAAGGAAAAAAGGTGGAAGGCAAGCCTAGGGAAACCCGCGCCCTTCCCATCGGCACCGTCGAGTACAACGGATCTGAGCAGGCCCGCGCCCACCTCTGGGATAATTCCGGCTGGCAGATGAAAGATCCCCTGGTCCAGCCGGTCATCAATACCCCCCCGGGCCACAGGTTACCGACCCGTCCTGCTCCCGATATAAAGGCATTGGATAAAGATTTGGAATCCAGCCTTTCCAACTGACCCTGTCAGGTCTTGATCTTCCTTAAAAATTTAATTGATCCGGACGGGATTCCCCTTGTCTATCCGTGTTACAGTGTTTGCCAAAGCATTGTGAATAATGATATCTAAGTTTCTGATGTAAACAAGACAACAGCCTTTAGAAAGGATATGCATAGATGAAGCCCCAGGAAATCGAGGACTTGAGTTTTGAGATTATTGCATCGGAAGCAGGGGACCATGGATTCAACGATGAACAATGGCCTGTGGTCAGACGGATCATTCATACCAGCGCGGATTTTGAATATTTAGAGTCTGTGCGGTTCAATCAAGACGCTGTGAAAAAGGGGATCCGCGCCATTCAATCGGGGTGCGCTATTTTTACGGATACCAATATGGCCCGGGTGGGGATAAGAAAAATGGAGATCGGGACCTTCGGGGGAAGTGTTGATTGCCTGATCGCCGATCCCGGGGTGGCGCAAACAGCGAAAAAAGAGGGGACAACCCGTGCCGTGGCCGCTGTGGATAAGGTCTGCGACCGTCTGGACAACGGCATTTATGTGGTGGGAAATGCACCAACTGCCCTGCTCCGGCTCATAGAAAAGATTAAGGCGGGTGAGGCCTCTCCCGCACTTGTGGTTGGATTTCCCGTGGGCTTTGTCAATGCCGCGGAATCCAAGGACGCCCTCATGGAACTGGATATCCCTTATATTACCAACAAGGGAAGAAAAGGGGGGTCCAATATCGCGGCTGCGGTCATCAACGCTCTTTCCATTGCAGCATTTGCCGGCCGGAATTCATAAGCCATGGCAAAAGGATTTGTCATTGGCGCCACAGGATCGGGTACCGGAAAGACAACGGTAAGCCTTGCCATGATGGCGTGCCTGGCCGCCCGGGGCGTTAAACTGGCCCCTTTTAAGATAGGCCCGGATTTTATAGATCCGGGACTTCATACCAAGGTATCTGGTGCCGTAAGCCACAACCTGGACTCCTGGATGCTGCCTGAAGAGTACAACCGGGCCCTGTTCCGCAAAAAGGTCCGGGGAAAGGACCTGGCCGTGGTGGAGGGGGTCATGGGGTTGTTTGACGGGTATGATGCCCTGAGCGAAGAAGGCTCCTCCGCCCATATGGCCAAAATGCTGGACCTTCCCGTTCTCCTGGTAGTCAGTGCCAAGGGAAAGGCCAGAAGCGCTGCCGCCATTGTCAGAGGATTTGAAACCTTTGATCCTGACCTGAAGTTCTGTGGAGTCATCTTTTCCCAGGCGGGCAGTGAGCGCCATTATCAATATCTTAAACAGGCCGTGGAACAGAACTGCACCACCCCCTGCCTGGGATATCTGCCCAAAAATGAAAAGATCGTCATGCCCGAGCGCCACCTGGGCCTGGTCACGGCGGATGAGATGACGATCCCTTCCTCCACCCTGTCCCTGATGGCGTCCATGGTGGAGGAACATATCGATATGGACGGTCTTTTGGCCGGGTTGCCGGAGATCGGGGAAGCGGGGCAGATGCCTGAAGGCCCGCAGGAAAATGGTTCAGCCGGGGATGCAGGTCCCAGGGCCCGAATCGCCGTCGCCCGTGACAGGGCCTTTTGTTTCTACTATCCGGATAATTTTAAAATACTTGAAGCGGCCGGGGCGGAACTGATCTTTTTTTCACCGCTGGAGGCGGACTGTCTGCCGCAGGATATTGACGGCCTCTATCTTGGGGGCGGATACCCGGAACTCAGCGCCGGCACCCTGGCGGCCAAAGAGACCCTTTTGTCGCAGATCCGGGAGGCCAGCCGCTCAGGCATGCCCATTTACGGGGAGTGCGGGGGATTCATGTTTCTGTGCCGGGAATTGTCGGATATGGAGGGAAAAGACCGTCAGAGGATGTGCGGAATCTTTGATTTTAAGATTCAGATGTCCAAACGGCTCAGATCCCTGGGATACCGGGAGATCACCCTGACCCGGGATACCCTTCTGGGAAAGATCGGGGATAAAATCCGGGGTCATGAGTTCCATTACTCAGCCATTTGCGATGAGGGAAATGCCTTTATCGAAAATGTTTACCAGGTCTCCTCCAGGGCGGGGCAGGACATTTCGCTCAAGGGATTCATGACAAATCAGACCCTGGGGTCCTACCTTCATGTACACTTTGGCAGCAATCCTAAGGCTGCCCGGCATTTTGTCGACCACTGCGCGATGTTCAGAAAACAGGTGGGCCATGGCTGCTGAAGAATTGAGAAAAGGATTTACCACGGGGGCGGCTTCGGCTGCCTCGGTCAAGGCCGCACTGATGAGCCTGCTGACCTGCCGGCACCCGTCCCGGGTGCAGATCCGGTTTTTGACCGGGGAGACCCGGGGGATTGATGTCCATCACATAGAAAATCTGTCCAATACCTGCTGCAGGGCCTCGGTGATCAAGGATGCAGGTGATGATCCGGATATCACCCATAAGGCGGAAATCGGGGTGACGCTGACCCTGAAAACAGGCTCTCCCGGCATTACCATCACCGGCGGTGAGGGGGTGGGAAAGGTGACCCAGCCGGGGCTGGAAGTCGCTGTGGGGGAACCGGCCATCAATCCGGGGCCCAGGCAGATGATTGAGGAAGCTGTATACCAGGTCTATCAGCAGCTGGTCATGCCCTTCCGCCACCATGTCCATGTGGAGGTGTTTGTCCCTAAAGGGGAGGAACTGGCCAAAAAAACCTTAAATGAAAGGCTGGGTATTCTGGGCGGGATTTCCATCCTGGGCACCACCGGTATTGTCAGGCCCTTGTCCCATGACGCCTATATCGCCACCATCCGGTCCGGGATCTCCGTGGCCCGGGCGGGAGGGGTGACCGATCTGATCTTTACGACAGGCCGCCGCAGTGAGCGCTATGCCATGGAAATCTTTCCGGAACATCCCCCTATGGCCTTCATCCAGACAGGAGACTTTTTCAAGGCCGGTATCGATGCGGTCCTGGATGAAAACTCAAAGCCCCTTGGCGGCAATGAAAGTACCGACAGCAGCGATAGCGGTGCGACTCCACGGGACAAGATTTATCAAATTACCTATACGGTATTTTTCGGCAAGGCGGTTAAAATGGCCCTGGGATTTGAGCATACCCATGCGGCCAAATCCGAACTGACGTTAAAAACCCTCTCCAAGTGGGCGCAGGAGATCACCGGAAATCAGGCGCTTTCAGAAAAAATCGCATCGGCCAATACGGCCCGGCATGCCTTTTCCTATATTTATCCGGGCTATCCTGACCTGGTCTCCTTTGTAGGGGGTAAAATCAAAGAAACTGCTGTGGCCTTTGCTAAAACCACGGTGAACATTAGAATCATCATCCTGGATTTTAACGGCAGCTGCGCCTTTGACTCCGGGACCGGATGATGAATTCGCCCGATGCCCAAAACGCCGATATGACTCTGGCAGGCGCCGTTTTAACCGTGTTTTTGTGTATGCTTTTCGGCGGAAACGGGGTGGCCATGAAGTTCAGCTACACAGGCCTTGGCACCTTTACGGCTGCGGGACTCAGGTTTAGCCTGGCTTCAGCGCTTTTGATCTGCTGGTCCCTGTACCGAAACATCCCTTTGAAGCTGACGCGAATGCAATGGCGACTCATTCTGGTCCAGAACCTGATCTTCTGCTTCCAGGTCGGCGGCTTCCATCTGGGCCTGGCCCATACCACAGCCTCCCACGCCGCTATTATTTCAAATGCCCTGCCCTTTCTGGTACTGATTCTGGCCCATTTCTTTATCCCCGGTGACCGGATCACTTTGAAAAAGGGGATTGGCATTCTCATGGGATTTTCCGGGGTGGTGATTCTCTTTTTTGACCGCCCGGGCCTGGGAGCTGGTGTATATAAAGGAGATATCATCGTTGTGGCGGCCGTGACCTGCTGGTCGATCTCCGCTATCTATATCAAGCGGATTAACGAACATTTCCATGCCGTCCAGATCACATTGTTTCAAACGGTCATTGCCATCCCCGCCTTTTTTACCTGCGGCTGGTTTCTGGACGGGGGGATGGTGGGGGAGATCACCCCGAAGGTGGCGGGCTCCGTCCTTTATATGGGAGCGGTTACGGCCTGCTTCGGGTTTGTGGCCTGGAATACCATGCTCAAAAAGTTCGGCGCAAGCGTTCTTCACTCCTTTGTCTTTATCATCCCCCTGGCCGGAGTCTCCTTCGGGGTGATCTTTCTGGACGAACCTGTAACGGCCCATCTGCTTGTGGCAGTGGTCTGCATTGTCAGCGGTATTGTAGTGGTCAATCTGAAGCGCAGGAGAAAAGCCCTGGTTCTGCCCCCGCAATGAGGGCGGAACCCGAGAAGAATTTTAAGAAAACTTAAGGATTCGCATCAATATATTGTGATCCATCATCCCCACCGCCTGGATCAGGGCATCCACGATGTCGCTGTCCGTCCACCCGTCCTGGTGTAAAAGAGCGATATCTTGTGAGCCCACACTTTGCGGGTCTGCGACACCCTTGAGGACAAAGACAAGCAAGTGTTTTTCCCGGTCCTCCAGCAGGCATTGCTCCGGATCATCCCCCATGACGGAAAATTGTGCTTCAGTCATTCCCATTTTAAGAATCAGGGATTTGTTGAACCCGGTGCAGAACCCAAACGCCATGCGGGAGGATATAAAATACCGGATATGGGCCAGAAGAGCGGGGCTTAAGTTAGGATGGGTGGAAAAATAGATATTTCGTTTGAGCATGATACTGAAATATCCGGGACTTGCCGTGGTCAGAAGCAGGGGAACAGGCATATCAATGCCCCGTTTTTCAAAGAGTTCAAACCCTTTTTTAACATCTCCTTCAGCGGTTTCAGGAACGGCGGTTTGAATCAATGGTGCCATGGGAACCTCCTTGTTATGCGGGTTGGTATTGACAATAACCCTATGTCTGGAATAAAAATAAGTAAAATTAATTATTTTTATAAAATCAATTAGATGACCTAATGGATACTCTTGATATCAAACATCTAAAATTGGTGCGTATGCTGTCCGGAACCGGGAATATGACCCGGGCCGCTAAAAACCTATTTGTCACCCAGTCCGCCCTGAGCCAGCAGCTCAAGGAGGTCGAAACCAGGCTGGGTACGGATCTTTTCTACAGAACCGGAAAGAAGATGATTCCCACCCGGGCGGGAAAGGTGCTTTTGGCCCGGGCCGATGCCATTATCCGCCAGGTTGAAGAGGCGGAACTCGACATTGCCAGAATGGTGACCGGAGAGCGGGGAGAGTTAAAAATAGGGGTTCGTTGCCTGTTCTGTTACATGTGGCTGCCCCGGGTGCTGGGCCTGTTCCAGGAGCGGTTTCCCAATGTGGATATCGAGATCCAAAATGCCTTGGACCCGGAAGGCGATTTGATTTCAGAGGCCGTTGATATTGCGGTTTCCGCTGCAGAAGGAGAGGATTCCAGGATTGAGTCCGCTCCTTTGTTTGAAGATGAGGTGGTGGTGGTCATGTCAGCGGACGATCCCATGCGGGTCAAGTCGTTTATGGCGCTGGAGGATTTTCACGGGGCAGACATCATCGCTTTGGTGGATAAGCAAGCCCATTATTTCTTTGAAGGATTCCTGCGGAACCGGGACATCCGGCCCCGCCGCTATATGAAGATTGCTCATCCTGAAGCCATGGTGGACCTGATCGCTGCGGGACTGGGGGTCGGGATTCTGCCCCGGTGGTTTGTCCAGCCCTATCTGTCGAGTAAATCCTTATGCACCTGCTCCCTTACGCCTTCCGGAAAACGGCTGACCTGGCGGGCCTCCTGGCTTTCGTCAAGCCGGCAGCCCCCCTATTTAAAGGAATTTATAAAACTGATGTCCGCCCATGCCGTGCTCTGATCCCTTACCCGGGAAGCGGAATGGTGATGCGGGTGTCCTGGGTTTCCTCCAGAAGTGAAAGCGCCTGGAGCAGATCATTGCTGGTTTTATCATCAGCCGCCCCGGAGGGATTGAGGATAATGGGGCAAGGATCGCTTCCCGGCAGGGGAACCGCATCATAAGGCGGGGTCATGGGAATAATAACAAGGGCCAACAGGTCCTTTTCCTTTATATGGGGAAATACAATGCCGGCAGGAATGAAAAACTCCCCCTCCCCTTCTAATCCCCAGCCTGCCAGGGGGCGCTTTTGACCGAATTTGTTCCAGCCAAGATAAAGGGATTTTGCCAGATTATTGGATATGCCTTTAAGATAGAGAAAGCTTAAGGGGTCTTCGTTGTTTTTTCCCCAGAGGTGGCGGTGCGAGCGGACGGCAAAAGCCATGGCTTTTCGTTTCCAAAGGGTATGGTCTATTGTTGCTATCATTTGATTTTAACCGGGATAAAATGAGCCAGGTCTGTTTGTGACAGCGCCGCGGCTTTGGAGATGACCTGCCTGCTGTAACGGCCGAGCTGTGTGAGCGTTTCCATTTTCCCCCTGGCGCAGGTTTCATTCATACGGCCAGAATACCAGAAAATTTTTGGAACCAGAAGTGCATTAATAAAAGGAATGCGGTGGCGGTGGCAGAATCTGGCCCCCTGTCCGTCGTCCATAAGGATAAACGATCTTAAAGGCGTGTCCGGTCCCAGATACTGGGCAATGGTTTCCTGCTCGCCTTTGTGCATGCCAGAAAATCCGTTCATGCCCTGCCCTGATGTTAAACCGGGGAAGGCGGGTAAAATTTTAATCTGCCGGGAAGCGGCCATATCCCGGAAAAGTTCTGCCCCGGGATAACCGTCACGGTTAAGTTCTTTAAAAACCGAATGTGTCAGCACAAGGGAAAAAACTTCAGCGGCCTGTTCAAAGAGACCTGAACGGTATAACAAAATGGCGGACGAGGCGTCCGAATAAACAAAGGGCATGACTTTTTCCTCCCGTAAAGAAGATTTTTTTACCATGGCCCGGAAAAGAAAAATAGGGAAACAGACTAAAGTATCAGTGGCAGTTTTCCTGCCCTGCCGGTTTTTTGATTTTAAAATATAATGATTTGAAATGTAAAAACAGACGGTTAATAAAAAAGAGAAACTTTTTTCAAAAAAGGGTTTGACACTGTCTTTAAATTCATGCATATTACGCCGGTCTTCACGGGGGAGACGGCAACACGATCGACTCCGGGGAGATTTTTTTTGATCTTTGAAAATTGGTCAGTGAAGCAAGAAAGAGCGGGTCTAAGACAATGGCCGCAAGCCTTAACCGGCGAACGGTCAGACCTTAAAAGTTTTAGTAAAGGATTATAACTGGAGAGTTTGATCCTGGCTCAGAATGAACGCTGGCGGCGTGCTTAACACATGCAAGTCGAACGAGAAAGGGACTGCTTGCAGTCCTGAGTAGAGTGGCGCACGGGTGAGTAACACGTAGATAATCTGCCTTCAAGCCTGGAATAACTAATCGAAAGGTTGGCTAATACCGGATGAAGTCCGATCACACAGGTGGTCGAATGAAAGATAGCCTCTCCTTGGAAGCTATTGCTTGGAGATGAGTCTGCGGACCATTAGCTTGTTGGTGGGGTAAAGGCCTACCAAGGCTGCGATGGTTAGCTGGTCTGAGAGGATGATCAGCCACACTGGAACTGGAACACGGTCCAGACTCCTACGGGAGGCAGCAGTGAGGAATTTTGCGCAATGGGGGAAACCCTGACGCAGCAACGCCGCGTGAGTGAAGAAGGCCTTTGGGTCGTAAAGCTCTGTCAACTGGGAAGAAGTTACAATGTTTTAATAGAATGTTGTATTGACGGTACCAGTGGAGGAAGCGCCGGCTAACTCCGTGCCAGCAGCCGCGGTAACACGGGGGGCGCAAGCGTTATTCGGAATTATTGGGCGTAAAGGGCGCGCAGGCGGTCTTGTCAGTCAGGTGTGAAAGCCCGGGGCTCAACCCTGGAAGTGCACTTGAAACAGCAAGACTTGAATACGGGAGAGGAGAGAGGAATTCCTGGTGTAGAGGTGAAATTCGTAGATATCAGGAGGAACACCGATGGCGAAGGCATCTCTCTGGACCGATATTGACGCTGAGGCGCGAAGGCGTGGGTAGCGAACGGGATTAGATACCCCGGTAGTCCACGCAGTAAACGTTGTACACTCGGTGTAGCGGATATTAAAATCTGCTGTGCCCAAGCTAACGCATTAAGTGTACCGCCTGGGAAGTACGGTCGCAAGACTAAAACTCAAAGGAATTGACGGGGGCCCGCACAAGCGGTGGAGCATGTGGTTTAATTCGACGCAACGCGAAGAACCTTACCTGGGTTTGACATCCTGTGAATATCGGGTAATTCCGATAGTGCCTTCGGGAGCACAGAGACAGGTGCTGCATGGCTGTCGTCAGCTCGTGTCGTGAGATGTTTGGTTAAGTCCAGCAACGAGCGCAACCCTTATCGTTAGTTGCCAGCACATAATGGTGGGAACTCTAACGAGACTGCCCGGGTCAACCGGGAGGAAGGTGGGGATGACGTCAAGTCCTCATGGCCCTTATATCCAGGGCTACACACGTGCTACAATGGTAGGTACAAAGGGCAGCGACCTTGTGAAAGGAAGCGAATCCCAAAAGCCTATCTCAGTCCGGATTGGAGTCTGCAACTCGACTCCATGAAGTTGGAATCGCTAGTAATCGCGGATCAGCATGCCGCGGTGAATATGTTCCCGGGCCTTGTACACACCGCCCGTCACACCATGGGAGTTGATTATACCCGACGTCGCTGGGCTAACCCTTCGGGGGGGCAGGCGCCTAAGGTATGGTCGATAACTGGGGTGAAGTCGTAACAAGGTAGCCGTTGAGGAATCAGCGGCTGGATCACCTCCTTTCAAAGGAAAGATATTATTAAAAGCGCTTTTTTGCGCTTCACTGGCCAACTTTGAGAGATCAAATCCCGCCAAGCGGGCGCGGCAGTGAATTTAAGTAGCTGCACTCTCTTTGTTCTTTGACAATTTGTTGTAGTAAATATCAATTGCGCAGTTATTGTAAAAGATAACTGATAAAATATACAGAAAGGATTAATCGTTGGATTGATCTGATCTGGCTGAGAACAAAAGATTTTGTTCTCGGGTTCGCATCAAAGCGTTTAAACTTATTTGTGGATATAGTGGCTAAGCTACTAAGAGCAAACGGTGGATGCCTTGGTGTCAAGTGAAGATGAAAGACGTGGAAAGCTGCGATAAGCTTCGGGGAGGGGCTAAACACCCTTTGATCCGGAGATTTCTGAATGGGGCAACCCGGCACGGTTAATACTGTGTCATCCTTGCATGAATATATAGTGTAAGGAAGCCAACGGGGAGAACTGAAACATCTTAGTACCCCCAGGAAAAGAAAATAATAATGATTTCCCAAGTAGCGGCGAGCGAACGGGAACCAGCCCAAACTGCATACGTGTCAAGCCCGAAAGCGTTGCGTATGCGGGGTCGTGGGATATCAATTGAATCAGTTTCGGATGGTTCGAAGAGTCAAAAAATCAATTGTTAGCTGAAAAAGCTGGAAAGCTTTACCATAGCAGGTGACAGTCCTTTAAGCGAAAATAATTGGTCTCTTTTTTGGTATTCCCAAGTACTGCGGAACACGAGAAATTCTGTGGGAATTTGTGAGGACCATCTCATAAGGCTAAATACGACTTGACAACC
>CAXXER010000001.1:1352500-4453768 GCA_963677255.2 uncultured Desulfobacter sp.
GAACATATGCAAGATATACTACGGCAAATTAGACCAGAAAAGGATCCATGGGACATGTAGCGAGAAACTATCAGAAGTTCCAGATCCGCCCAATTTAATCTGGTGGCAATGGCGAGGCGGCCACACCCGATCCCATCTCGAACTCGGAAGTTAAGCGCCTTAGCGTCGATGGTACTGCGCGGGAGACCTCGTGGGAGAGTAGAACGCCGCCGGATTATTTTTTAAAAAGCCCTGATCCTGCATCATTACAGGGTCAGGGCTTTTTTTATTTCCTTAAGTTTTGTGGATTTTTCATTTGGACTTAAGGTTATTCCCTTGGCTTTTTGATGTTTTTTTACTTCAGATGCAAGGCGCAGGATGTGAAGCTGTAGTTTTTCTACCGCAAACGGCCTTAAACGAAGCAGGTGAAGTAAAAAAGCTTCAAAAATAGGGCCTGTAGCTCAGTTGGTTAGAGCGCACGCCTGATAAGCGTGAGGTCGGTGGTTCAAATCCACCCAGGCCCACCATCATCCTGATGATGGCACCCAGTTATACCACCCCGGTCGTTGTTTATCAACGGCTGGGGTTTTGTGTTTTTAAGGGCTGTCAAGCCATCTTGCACCGATGATCCCGCCCTACCCTTGCGCAGTTTTATTATAATCCGCAGCTCAGTTGGTCAGATCGCACACCTGGCCTGATTATAATTTGGGTGAGGTCGGTGGTTACATCCACCCAAGCCCACTGGGAGTTTTTGACTCCTAAGAAAAATACGGCTAAGCTATCTTAAAAATACATTGCGGAGATATTTGTATATCCTGAAGCAAGTCACAAGAAATTATTGTGAGTTCGGCGGGTAAAAGAATAAAAAAATTTACCTGGAGATCGGATTA
Source organism: uncultured Desulfobacter sp. (assembly GCA_963677255.2). GTDB lineage: Bacteria > Desulfobacterota > Desulfobacteria > Desulfobacterales > Desulfobacteraceae > Desulfobacter. The sequence continues at coordinate 1,353,370 of CAXXER010000001.1, forward strand.
CAGTCAAATTTCAAAGTGAAGCTTATAGAAAAAGATCTCTTCTCCGGACTTCAACTAATTTCCATAATCACAATTTTCCATACCAGCCCTTTTCCAAAAAAGCGTTGACTTTGAATTTAAATTGGAATACCCCTATTCCATTAATTTTTTGAAAGGTAACAAAAGACAAGCTTATGAACTCCTTTACCACTGACAATCTGAAAAACAGCATCGACCGTCAGGTCGTCGTATCTGTTGTTGTCAGCGTGGTGGTAGGCGTCGGCCTGGTGAGCCGAACCCAATGCCGGAGGGAGCGCATGTAGAGCGACTCTTTGATACTAAGATACAAACCCCCGCCGGCGAAAGCTGGCGGGGGTTTTTTGTTTTTAAGGCCCTTTTTCTCATTGGAGGCGAACATGGAAATGAACGGTGCACAACTGATTGTAAAATTGCTGGAACGACAGGGGACAAAAATTATATGGGGGATACCGGGAGGGGCCACCCTGCCCCTCTACGATGCCTTGTGTGAGAGCCCGATTCGACACGTATTAACCCGGCATGAACAAGGGGCCGGGTTCATGGCCCAGGGTATGGCCCGGACCACGGGGAAGGCGGCCGTATGCACGGCCACATCAGGCCCTGGGTCCACCAATCTGATTACGGCCCTGGCAGACGCCCATTTGGACTCCGTTCCCATGGTGGCCATTACCGGGCAGGTGGCCACCTCTCTGATCGGGACCGACGCTTTCCAGGAGGTCGATACGTACGGGCTTACCCTGCCCGTTACCAAGCACAACTTTCTGGTCAAGGATGTCCATGAGCTGTTAACTGTCATTCCCCAGGCCTTTGAGATTGCCCTGTCCGGCCGCCCCGGACCTGTGGTTATTGACGTGCCAAAGGATATACAGACCCGGAAGATCGTTTTTGATTACTGGCCGGAACCGGGTGCGGCAGTGCCGGTTCAATGCCATGATGCCGGGGCCGTTGAACAAATGGCCGGGATGATCCGCAGAAGCCGGCGGCCGGTTTTTTATGTAGGTGGCGGGGTGGCAGCCTCAGGTGCTGCGCCTTTTTTACGCAGGGTGGCCAAAAAGAACGGGATTCCGGTTGTCTCCACTCTCATGGGACTGGGCACAATGGCCTATGATGATCCCCTCTTTTTAGGCATGCTGGGCATGCACGGAACGCCCCTTGCCAACCGGGCCATGGCCAAAGCCGATCTGATCATCGCCTTTGGGATTCGCTTTGATGACCGGGCCACAGGAAAGCTTGAGGCTTTCTGCCGTGATGCCGGTGTCATTCATGTGGATGTAGATGAAAGCGAGATCAATAAAATCCGCAATGCATCCTTAGGCGTTTGTGCGGATGCGGCAATGGTCTTGTCCGAACTTGCCCCCCTGCTGGACCGGGCGGATCGCGGTGACTGGCAGGCGCAGATTGCCGCCATGAAAACACCTGGGCAGGATAAGGCGGATAAGATCGCCGACCCCCTGCATCCCTGCAGCATTATCCGCTACATTGGAAATCAGGCCCCGGAGGGGGCCATTACGGCCACGGATGTGGGGCAGCATCAGATGTGGACGGCCCAGGCCTATCCGGTCAGGCAACCCCACTCCCTGCTGATGTCCGGGGGCCTTGGGACCATGGGTTTCGGAATGCCTGTCGCCATGGGGGCGGCCTTTGCCAATCCTGACAAAAAGATTGTCTGCATCACCGGGGACGGCTCCTTTTTAATGAATCTCCAGGAGCTTGCCACCCTTTCGGAAAACGATCTCAACGTCACCATCATTTTGATGGACAACGGGCATCTGGGCCTGGTGCGCCAGCAGCAGGAATTGTTATGCACCCATGTATTTGCCTCCAGGTTCAGCCGGTCTCCGGATTTTGAGGCCATTGCCAGGGGGTTTGGCATCCGGACTTTTAATGCGGGCGTTAACGGGGCTGACCGCTTTGCCATTGACGAGGCCCTGGCGTTTAAAGGCCCCTCCCTTGTGGTGGTTCCCATAGATCAGACCGCCAATGTTTACCCCATGGTCCCTCCCGGGGCCTCCAACCTTGAAATGATTCAGGAGGCTTAAATCATGTACGATACCATTATTGAACTTCGTGTCCGGAACCATCCGGGCGTCATGTCAAAGATCACCGGGCTCTTTGCCCGTCGCAACTTCAATCTGGAGGGGATTCTCTGCCGCCCTGAGGGGGAGACCGGCGAAAGCCGGATGGTTCTGTTTGTTTACGAGAATGCCCGCACGGAGCAATTGGTGAAGCAGCTGGGCAAACTGTTTGATGTCCTTGCCGTATCAGTCCGGCCGGACCGGGAAAAGCAGCAGTACAGGCAGCTTTTCCGGACCTGCTGGGAATAAATAACGGCAATAGGCCTTGGATGGTTAAAGCCACTCGGCCACAGAGTTGAGTTTGACCATTAACTGTTCTTCGTTAAAGGGCTTGCGGATGAAGTCCGCAGCCCCCATGGCCATGATTTTTTTAAAGGTGGCATCATTGGTCTGGGAGGTCAGCACGACAAAGGGGATATTCCTGTATTCCTTGTTTTGCTGCAGCTTGCCCAGCAGCTCGATCCCGTTCATAACCGGCATATTCAGGTCTGAAATAATCAAGTCCGGCCGCGTGAGCAAAACCATATCCAGGGCCTGTTTTCCGTTGGTTGCCTGGGTTACGTTCCCGATTTCATTTTTTTTCAGGGTGGTTACAATCAGGTTTCTCATCATGCCTGCGTCTTCCACCACAAGCACAGACAGCTGTGTCAGCTTTTTCATTTTTAATATCCTTGCGAATTATATTTGATTTGTTTTTGGATGATTCGTAATTCTTACAATTATATCCGAAATTTATTCGGATGGCAATTTACGAATCATCCGGAATAATTTTCGGTGGTCCAGGGCCTTTTCCGAGCCTATCGATGGGGTTTTTTACACCATCAGGGTCCCGGAAAAAAGCCCTGCTTTATGTCGGTTGCCGGTGATAGGCCGGTAAACTTTTCGTCAATGATGTCCAAAGGTGCGAAGCAGGACCAAGGCGATCTCGAAGTACAGGGAGATGCCCACGGCATCAATGACCGTTGCGATAAAGGGCCCTGCAACAAGGGCCGGATCCAGCTTGAGCTGTTTGAGAATGATGGGCATCAAAGCCCCGGTCAGGTTTGCCGTCAAAAGGGTTCCGAAAAGCGCCGCTCCAACAATGCAGCCTAAAAGCAGGTTATGATCCTGCAGAGAGACCCTGAAATAGGCCATGATGCCAAGGGCGACCCCTAAGGCCAGGCCCATGAGGCATTCCCGCCAAAAAACCTTTCCTAAATCGCGGGTGCAGATTTCGCCCAGGGCAAGTCCCCTGATCACCATGGTCGCGGACTGGGTGCCGGCGTTGCCGCAGGTGCCGGTGACCATGGGGATGAAAAAGGCCAGGGCCATCATCTGCTTTAAAGTATCCGAGTTCAGCTCCATGATGGTGGTGGAAAGCAGGGAGGTGAACAAGAGCAGGGCCAGCCACCAGAACCGGTCCAGAAAAAGGCGGTTCATGGGGCGTTTGAAGTAGCTTTCCTCAAAGGGAACAACAGCGGAGATCCTGTGGAAATCCTCGGTATCTTCGGCCTGCATGAAGTCGATGACGTCATCCACGGTAACGATGCCTAAGAGGCGGTTTTCCCCATCCACCACGGGAACGGCCAGAAAATCGTACTTGGAAATAAGCGCGCCCACCTTATTCTGGGGCATGTCATGGGGCACACAGATGACCTGTTTTTCCATGACCTCTTCGATCAGGCTGTCCGGACGGCTCAGGATTAAGTCCCTTAAGGAGAGAATGCCGGTAAGCTTTCGGTCCGCATCCGTGACATAGATATAGTAGATGGTCTCCCGGCTGGGGGCCTGAAGACGGAGCTGGTCCAGGGCTTTTCGTGCCGGAATTCCGGCCGGAAGACTGGCGTATTCCGTGGTCATGGCAGCCCCTGCCGTGCCCTCTTCATAGGTCATCAGGCGGCAGATTTCGTTGCGCTCTGCCCTTGAAATAAGGGGTATCATCGCCTCGAATACATCCGGCTCCAGGGTCTTGATCAAATCGACCCTGTCGTCGGGGTCCATCTGCTCAATGAGCCTGAGCATCATCCGGGTGTGGGGCTGGCTTTCCAGGCAGCTTTTCTGGGTGGGAAGCGAAAGATGGCCAAAGACTTCTACAGCCCTGCGGCTGCCCAGACGCATCAGGGTATCAATAATATCCGGGGCAGTCATGTCCCGAAGTTCAAGGACTTCGGCTACATCACCGGGATGCAGGGTCTTAAAATCGTGGAGGGTCCGGGCATTCGGACCGTTTATTTCCGTATGGTCAAGCGCTGACCGAAGTGTTGCGTTGTACATTGCGGTGCCTCCTTGTTCAGCCTTGGGTTCCTTGGCAGGAATCCGGGCAGAAGAAAAAGGCCGCCGCCTTAAGGGATCAGATCAAAAAAGGCGGGAACGAAAGCTGTGTCCGGATTTCCTCAGCGCGGAACCCATATGGGCCGGCAATTGGAAAAAATCTTGGCGACAGTTGACTGTGAGGACTGCCAGGGTCGTCGTCTTTCACAGGTACGTTCCTTATTTTTGGGGTTTGGGGTAGCCCCGCTCTCTGAGGGGGATAATGGCTAAAAAGCGTCTGGAGGGTATACCTCCTTTAAAAAAAGATCAAGATATAAATTTTTACATAACTAAAATTTAATATTCGGGATCCGGTCGGGGTCAGGTCCTATGTCGGAACATTTTCAGTGTATCCTGCAGGTTGTGCCGGACCAAGGACCGGCACAAAAATTGAGGCAGGACGTTAAAAGTGTTCTGCCCAGGCAAAGAGTTCCGGGCTGCCGCCGGTGTGCCAGAACACCACGGTGTGATCTTTGGTAAACATTCCTTTTTGAATGAGGTCTAAAAGCCCGCCCATGGCCCTTGCGGTGTACACCGGTCCCAGAAGGATGCCCTCATTCCGGGCCAGAGCCTTTATGGCGTCAAACTCAAGGTCTCCCGGAACGGCATAGCCTTTTCCAAGATAGTTGCAGTCCAGGTGAAAGTCTTTTTCAGCGAGATAAAGGTCCGATCCGATCCTCCGGGCGGTCTCGTCTGCAATCTGCTTTAAAATGGGAGGAAAAGGGGCATCCCCGGTTTTGGTCTGGTCGATGCTCATGCCAAGGATTTCTCCCTTGAACCCGGTAAGCTTTGCGCCCAGGGTAAGTCCCGCCTGGGTGCCGCCGGAGCTTGTGGCAAAGACAACGGCATCGGGTGCTATATTCATCGTTTTCAGCTGGCCGGACAGCTCCATCATGGCCCGGACATAGCCCACGGCCCCCACGGCATTGGAACCGCCCACCGGGATAACGCAGGGGTGTTTTCCCTGCCCTTTTAACGCTTCAGCCACTTCTTTCATGCGGCTGTCCCGTTCGGGGCGGGTGCAGTAATGGACGGTGGCGCCGAAAATTTTGTCCAGCAGAAGGTTGCCGCTGGCCTGTTCCGGAGGCTTGCAAGGCTCGCCAGACGGGACGTTGAGCACAATATGGCAGTCCAGCCCGGCCCGACAGGCGGCCGCGGCGGTGAGGCGGCAGTGGTTGGACTGAATGCCGCCGGCGGTGATCAGGGTGTCCTTTCCCTGTTTTAAGGCCTCCCCCACTAAAAATTCCAGTTTCCGGGTCTTGTTGCCGCCCATGCCAAGGGAGGTTAAATCGTCCCGTTTCATATAAATTTGGGGACCATCCAGGGCTGCCGTCAGCCGTTCCAGGTGATGGAGCGGGGTGGGAAAGTCCGCCAGGGGGAACCTTGGAAGCGTATCAATGTTCATGGGTGGGGCTCCTTGTTGGTTGTGGGCGTTGTGCGGATTCGCATCTGTCACCACGCACTAGTGTGTCAAAATCATAGAGATAAAGCCGGCGGCCCGCTCGGTTTTGGGATTGTCGAAGAATTCATCGGGCTTTCCGGTTTCAACGATCTGGCCCTCGTCCATGAACAGCACCCGGTCGGCCACCTTTTTGGCAAACCCCATCTCATGGGTGACCACACACATGGTCATGCCTTCGGAGGTCAAATCGGCCATGACGTCCAGGACCTCGCCGATCATCTCAGGATCCAGGGCGGAGGTAGGCTCGTCAAAGAGCATGATTTCAGGGGACATGGCAAGGCCCCTTGCAATGGCCACCCGCTGCTGCTGGCCTCCGGACAGCTGGGTGGGGTAGGCATCGGCCTTTTCGGAAAGCCCGACCCGTTTAAGCTTTTCCATGGCGATCTGCCGGGCCTGCTCCTTGGGGACCTTTTTGACATGGACCGGTGCCAGCATGATGTTTTGGATCACGCTCATGTGGGGATACAGGTGGAACTGCTGGAAGACAAAGCCGATCTCGGCCCGCAATGCGGTCAGGTTGGCGGAATGGTCGTGGACCGGCATGCCGTTGACCGTGATCATCCCTTCCTGAATCTGCTCCAGGCGGTTGATGCACCGGATGAGGGTGGATTTGCCCGATCCGCTGGGGCCGCAGACCACCAGGACCTCTCCCTTGGGCACGGTCAGGTTGATGTCCTTTAAGACATGCAGTTTTCCAAACCACTTGTTGACGCTGTTGAATTCTATGATGTTTTCCATTGCATGTACCCTAATAAATTGAGTTAAATCGCCATTCTCCGCTCCAGATAGTTGGACAGAAGGATCAGGGGGTAAGAGATGACAAAGTAGAGCAGGCCGACCAGGGAGAATACCATGAGGCCTTCGGGGATACGGATGACCGTGACCCAGCCCACCCGGGTTAAGTCCATAACCCCGATGACCGAAACCACGGAGGTGTCCTTGATGAGCAGCACGAACTGGCCCACCAGGGGTGGCAGAATAACCTTCATGGCCTGGGGAATGATGACCAGGCGCAGCTGCTGGAACAGGGTCAGGCCCGACGCTGTGGCCGCCTCCCACTGCCCCTTGGAAATGGATGCGATACCGCCGGCTACAATTTCACAGACAAAGCCTGCCCCCATGATGGTCATGGCTAAAAGGGCGGCGGGAAAGGCCTCCAGTTGAAGCCCCCACTCGGGCAGAATAAAAAAGATGATAAAGACCTGGACCACAAAGGGGGTGCCCCGGACAAAGGCCACGTAAATGCCGATGATGCGCCTGATCCAGATATTTTTTCCGGAGCGAAAAATCCCTAGGATGAATCCCAGGACGGTGCAGGAGATCAGGGAGAGAAAGGAGATCTGGACCGTCATCCAAAGCCCCTTGAAAAAGAAGGGCAGGATGTCTACCAGCTTTGAAAAGTAAAAGGCCATCATATCAGTACACCTCCCTGAAGATCAGCTTTTTCTGGGACCAGTCCGCGGCAGCCTTGAGGATAAAGTAAATGCACATGTAGAAAAAGGCGACGGTGAAAAAGGCTTCTGTGGGCATGAACCGTTCCGAGGTCATGGTCTGACCTGCCCGGGTCAGCTCGGCCACGGAGATCAGGGATAAGAGGGCGGAGTCTTTGACAAGGACGATGGCCTGGCCCAGCAGGGGCGGGATGGTGACCCCCAGGGCCTGGGGAAGGATGATAAACCGCATGCGCTGGACATAGTTCAGGCCCGAGGAGATGCCCGCTTCAATCTGCCCCTGGTCTACGGAAGAGATGCCGGCCCGGATAATTTCGGCCACATAGGCGCCGGAGTTGAGGGTCAAAGCCAGGATGCCGGTCTGGATTTCAGGGATTCTCACCCCAAGGGTGGGCAGGCCGAAGTAGAAAAAATAGATCTGCACCAGCAAGGGCGTGGACCGGACAAGCTCAATATAGGCTACGGCCGGAATTTTTAAAAACCGGTAGGGACAGATTCTGCAGGCACAGGCAAGAACCCCTGCGGCCAGGGCCAGGAAAATGGAGACAATGGAAATGGTAAAGGTGGAGCCCAGGCCCTGAAAGAACAGGGGCAGGTACTCCATAATCACTCTGATGTTAAAATCTGCCAGCATAAGCGGTATCCAGTGCTAAGACAGGCCGGCGCCTTAAAAAAGGCGCCGGCCCTTATTTCATTAATGCTCCTGTATACCAGGATTAATGCTCTTTTTTCCAGTCCGAACCTTCCAGCCAGTAGAAGATATTTTTGTCGTACTGACCGTTGGCACGGATGGTTTTAAAGTAAAGGTTGATCCACTGCCACAGGTTTACGGATTCATGACGGACGGCAAAGGAGAGGGGATCTTTGCCGGTGCCGAGGCGCTTGTCCAGAAGGCGTACGGAGTTGGGCGGGTAGTCGGGAAGGGCTGTGAGAACGGCCAGATCGTCGTTGACACCGGCGTCCACATGGCCTGCAATCAGGGCCTGGAGGATCATCCGGCCGCCGCCTTTGTAGGATTTGATCTTGGCGTTGGGCAGGTATTTTTTAGCCATGTTCTCACCGGTGGAGCCTAAGAGAACGCCTACGGTGACATCGGATTTGTTCACGTCGTCCAGGGTCTTGAAGGCGGCGCCGGTTTTGGTGAAAACACAGGGCTGAACTTCGATCCAGGGATCTGAGAAAGAGATTTTCAGGGCCCGTTTCAGGGTGGGGGTCATGTCGGCGGCCAGGATGTCGGCCTTGCCGGACAAAAGGGCGGGGATCAGGCCGTCCCAGTCAAAGTCCAGCACTTTGAGTTTAACGCCCATGGCATCGGCCATGCCCTGGGTGAAGTCAATCATGGAGCCTGCGGGCACTCCGTTTTTATCGATAAAGGCGTAGGGGGGATTTCCGGACTGTACCGCGACCCGAAGTTCTCCGCGTTTAACGATGTCGGTGAGGGTCCCGGCGGAACAAAGGCCTGTGACCAGGACCGCCAGGATGAGAGCCAGCAGTAAGGGTTTGAGTTTCATGTGTTTCTCCTCTTTTTTAATGTTAAGGTGCCAAAAAATTAGTCTAACACCATGGTTTCTTCGTTGATTTGAATGCCCCGGGCCTTAAGAGCCGCCATAAAGGGGGCCACCGGGATGTGAAAGATCGGCGAGAGCACGCCTTTGTCCTGGATTTCGCCCTTGGCGAGCATCCGGGCCACAATGGCGGCGGTGTATCCCACGCCCTTGCTCATGCCCATGATACCCGTATCAAGGTCCCGTTCAATGAGCATGGTGGCGGTGAGCCGGGTCTTTTTACCGTCCATGATTCCTTCAAAAATATTGATCATGGCCACCAGATCCTTTTCATCCGCTTGATATGTAAGCTTAGGCCCCAGTAATTTGTCCAGGAAATCAAAGGGGGAGCATCCGATGCCCTCCACAGGGGTTGTACCGGTGAATCCCAGTTCTTTCAAGGGCCGCCAGAACGCGCTCCAGCCGGGCCATCTCAGGGAATAGCGCCCGGTTTGGGCAATGGTATCGGTGACGCCCAGCATGTCGGTGAACAGGACGGCATCCCCGTTGGGATAGGCTTCAAAGGTACCAAGGCCGGCAAAGTCCATGGGATGGATCTGGTCCTCGTCGTAGAGGCGGGCGGCCGGAATATCCACGATTTTGCCGCCCCGGATCACCCGGGCGTCGCGGTTCAGTGCGCCCAGGACGCCGCGCCAGGTCCAGGAGACCTTGTAGCTGATCGGGTTGGTGCAGGCTTTTTTCTCGGGGAATCCCCCGCAGTAGGAGTCGATGCGGGTCAGGGTGTCAAACCGTCTGTGGGCATCTCCGTACATGACAAGGTCGATGCCGGGATCCAGGCCGCATTCTGGCATGATGGCAATGCCGGCCGCTTTTGCCTCCGCATCGAACCGGGTAAGGTCTCCTGCATAGTTGGTGTTGACTACAGGGGTTTTCGTTTCAATGGCCGCCTGGTAAACGCTTTCCCCGAAATCCCTGGGCAATAAATCGATGACGATATCCGCCCGCCTGAACAGGGTGGTAAGATTTGCTTTTTTTCCCGGCATCCAGGGGTTCGGTTAACACTTTTTCCATGGGAGTGAAGGATCGGATGGCATCCAGGGCGGAAAAGTTCTGGTCCGCACAGATGATTTGCTCCACTTCAGGATCCTTTGCCAGGTCGTAAATGACGGTCCGGCCCTGGGTGCCGCATCCGCCTAAGATCAGTATTTTCATCATTCGTCTTTCATTCTATGGTTCTATAATCGTTCGAACAGCATCTTAAAGGTGGTCCGGACGTGGGTTCTCATTAAGTTTCCCGCTTTGGAGGCATCTCCTTTTTCAATGGCGGCAACAATGTCGATATGCTGCCTGGGGCCCACCGTCTGGGGGGCGGGGGACAGGCCTATATAGGAGCGGTCAAAAAAACAGATATAGGTGTGGGAGCGCCAGAAGCTGTGTCTGCTGTACTGCTCAATATAGGGGCTGCGGCTGATCCGGGCGATGCCCATGTGAAAGGCTTCGTTCAGGGAGAGGCTGGCCGCCTTGACTTCGTCGTCCTTTAAAAGGGTTAAGTTTTTTTCTTTTTCCAGAAGGTCGGCAAGAAAAGCAATATCCTCATCTGTGGCGCAGCCCGCCGCCTGCTCGGCGGCCAGTCCCTCTAAGTGTTCTCGGATGAAAAAGACATCCTTTGCATCCTTGGGACTGGGCAGGGGGATGAAGCAGCCCTTTTTCTTTTTTTTGTCTAAAAACCCTTCGGCCACAAGCTGGCCCAGGGCGTGGCGAACCGGGGTTCGGCTTAACCCCAAGGCGGTTGCAAGCTCGGTTTCAAGGATGAACTCTCCGGGCCGGAACCGGTCCTTTAAAATCAGCTCTATGATTTTTTTATAGGCATAGTCATCCAGATTTTTACCGGCCAAAACAAGATCCTTCCAATTCCAACTATTATGTATACATAAATAAACACATTAATGTGTGTCAATATAAAAGTGTGAATTTTGTTTCACAAAATACCCGCCAGTTGAGGCTTGGCAGAATTTACTTCCGGAACCGGGTCGTTTTTTTGATGCTGCACAGGGACTTGTAGTCATCCCCTAAAAGATGGATAATGCGCCGGATTTAACAAAAGACAGCAAAGCGGGGAAAAATGAAAGAAAAAACAGCACAGCTTGGAAAAATATACACGGCATTTGAAACCGATACAGGGGCTTTAACGCAGAACCGGGCCTGCTCAAGGGGCTGCAGTTTCTGCTGCGAGGCGGCCGGAAGCATTGATATCACCACCCTTGAGGGAATGGCCATCCGGGCGGCAATGGAAAAGATGCCCAAAAGCCGGCAGACAACCCTGACCAAGGCGTTCCGCAAGGAGATCAAACAGCGGGAGGCGGGAAAGGCCCTTGCCTGTCCGTTTTTGATGAAAAACAAGGCCTGCATGATCTATGAGGCACGACCCTTTGCCTGCCGCAGAATCTATTCCGCCCATATCTGCTCGAAAGAGTCGCCCGCCGCAGTGAGCCGCACGGTCATGGAGCGGGCGGACCAAACCATAAGGCAGCTGCAGCAGCTGGACATCACAGGCTACTCCGGTCACCTGTCCTATATTCTATATATGCTGTCGGTGCCCGCCTTTTTGAGCACCTATGAGACAGGCGGATTCAAACCCGAAGAGATCATGGAATTCGGCAAGGCCCACAGGATCGTGATCAACAAGATGATGGTCTGATTCCTGCGGTGCACCTATGAATTTCTCTTTAACCCCTCGCATCCCGGGAATTTATCTGTTATGAGTTTATCCATGGCGTAACAATTGAAACCGGGGACCGCCCGATATCTGGAGTGCAAATGCCCAAGGAAATCGCCCATTTTACCATGACCCGGATGACAGGGGAGGCTTTGGGAGAGGATCATGCTCCCTTCCGTGAGGCTGTGGAAAAATATCCCGCCCTTTTTGTCCTGGGCGGCGTGACGCCGGATATCAATTTTTACTGCATGGCAGGGCCGGGGGCAAAAAATATCCAGGCCCTGAGCGCCCCCTTCCACCGGACGGACCGGCAGGCCCTGGTTCCGGTACTCAAATTTCTGGACCGCAGGCTGGCCGGCGGAAAAAAAGACCTGCCGGCAATGGCCCTGGCCGCAGGGGCCATCTGCCACATCATGGCAGACACGGTTTTCCATCCCATGGTCTATTATTTTGCCGGTATGGACGGGATACATCCCGGCGCCACCGCCCGCCACCGCCAGTTTGAAACGGCCATGGACCTTTACTTCTGGCAGGACGGCCGCAGGGACCACTGGCTGGGTAAAAGGGTGGCCTGTCTCGAAATTCCGCGATCAGCGCTGACAGATCTCCTGGCGGATCTTTTCCGGGCCAAAAGTCATAGACAGGCCCGCCGGGCCCTTCAATGGCATACCTGGATTCAATACCTGTTTTTTGCCCCGTGGATGAAAACGATCATGGCCGGATTTAATCGGGTCGGCCGCCCCCTGCCGGGCAAGGCCACCGGGCTCGCTTATCCGTTTTCCAAAGGGTTGGCCCTTCCCTTTTTTGCCGGCGACATCGCTTTTTTTGACCCCTGCACCGAAGAAAAAAATGAGACCCGTATCAACGCCATGGCGGCAGAGGCGGTGGCCGGGGCACTGGCTGTCATGGCCCTGGCGGCGGAGGGAATGGGGGGGCGGCAGAGCCTTGCCGCATATTTGATGGCTCATCCCGGCCTGCCGAAAGTCCGCCCCGGCCTGCCGGAAGAGGGGTTCACCCTCTGGAAGGAAGAAAAGAATATCATGCCCCGGATCTACCGGGGAGTTTGCCCGCCTTTTTGATTCAGGAGAGAACAATGAGCGACACCCGGTACCCGCTGGACAGGCGACAGGTTTTCGGATGGGTAATGTATGATTTTGCCAACTCCGCCTATACCACCCTGGTGGTCACCTTTATCTATGCCACCTATTTTGTCTCGGCTGTGGCCCCGGACAAGATATCCGGCACGGCGCTGTGGTCCAGGGGGGTGACGATCACCGCCATCCTGGTCGCCCTGATCTCTCCTCTGCTCGGGGCGGTGGCCGACCAGAGCCGCCTGAGAAAGACTTTTTTGTTTCTATCCACAGTCGTGGGAGTGGTAACCACGGCCATGCTCAACTATGTCATGCCGGGGCAGGTGTATATGGCCCTGGTCTGGTTTGTGATTTCCAATGTGGCCTTTGAACTGGGCATGGTTTTTTACAATGCCATGCTGCCGGATATTTCCACCCCCGAAACCATCGGCCGGGTCTCAGGGATAGGATGGGGGGTCGGGTATATCGGGGGCCTGGCCGCCATGTTCATTGCCATGGCAGGCTTCGTCAGCCCCGAGGTCCCCTGGTTCGGGCTGTCAAAGGAGGCCGGGGCCAATATCCGGGCCACCAACCTTCTGGTGGCGGTCTGGTTCGGCCTTTTTTCCATCCCTGTCTTTATGCTGGTTAAATCCCGGCCGAAACGCCATGAAAAAAGACTGCCCATGACCTCGGTGGTTGGGGCTGCAGTCCATGATCTGCGGTCCACGTTCCGGGAAATTAGGGCCTATCGGGAAATCGTCAGACTGCTCATCGCAAGGATGATTTACAACGACGGCCTGGTCACGATTTTCGCATTCGGCGGCATCTATGCGGCCGGCACGTTCGGCTTTACCTTTCAGGAGATCATGATTTTCGGCATCGTCTTAAACGTGGCCGCCGGCACAGGCGCCCTGATTATGGGGTTCTGCGACGACCGCCTGGGAGGAAAAAAGACGGTCCAGGCCTCCAATATCGCTCTCGCCCTGGCAACGGTGCTGGCTGTGGCGGCGCCGGATAAAACCCTTTTCTGGGTGGCCGGCATCATGGTGGGGTTTTTTGCCGGCCCCAACCAGTCTGCCAGCCGGTCACTTTTAGGGCGGTTCGTGCCCAAGGAAAAGGAGAATCAGTTTTTTGGTTTTTTTGCCTTTTCCGGGAAGCTCACCGCCTTTTTCGGCCCCTTTCTTTTGGGAATCCTCACCCAGACCTTTGGCTCGCAGCGGGCCGGTATTGCCGTGGTGGCCCTGTTTTTTATCGTCGGCGCCCTGATCCTGGCCACGGTGGATGAAGAAAAAGGGATGGCTGCGGCCCGGCAGGTCGAATAAATGCCATAAAGGGCGGTAAAAAAACCTGCATCAAGGAGGTGTCATGGACGTGCTCGGCATCCAGGGAAGCCCGAGAAAAAAGGGCAATTGCGATCATCTGCTCACCACGTTTTTAGGGGAATGTGAACGGGCGGGGGCAAAAACGCAGGTTATCCGCCCCCAGGATCTGGACATTCGGCCCTGCAAAGAGCTTACCGTGTGCGAGAAAAAGGGGATCTGCCCCATCAGGGATCAGATGGAGGAGATGGGATACGCAAAGGTCCGGCAGGCCGATGTGGTGGTCCTGGCCTCTCCGGTCTTTTTCTACGGAATATCGGCCCAGGCCAAGGTCTTTATCGACCGGTGCCAGATGTTCTGGGGCCGGCGGTATAAACTGCGCCTTAAGGATCCGGCAAGGTTTTCCCGCCAGGGCTTTCTGCTCTCCGTGGGGGCTTCGGCCGGAAAAAGGCTCTTTGACGGGGTGAACCTGACGGCCCATTACTTTTTCGATGCCATATCCGCACAGGATGCGGGCGCCCTGACCTATAAAGGGATTGAGGCTGCCGGAGACATTCTTGCCCGGCCAAGGCTGGAGCGGGAGATCCGGGAGGCGGTCTCAGGGCTGCTTGGCCCACTCAAGTCCTGTGAAAAAATTCTTTTTGTCTCCCGGAACGGTGCCGTAAGGGCCGTGATGGCCGCGGCCTTTGCCATGGAGATCTCGGGGGGAAAAATCCGTGCAAAGGCTGCCGGGATGGAAGGGCCGGCAGAGGCCGATCCCGGCATGATCAAAACAATGGCCGATGCCGGTCTGGATGTGAAATACATGGCAGTGCATCGTATTAAGGATATTGCCGGGGTTTGGCCGGGCCGGACGATTTTTATAGGATCGGCCGCAGGATTTGAACGGGCTGCTCCTTTCCTGCCTGAGGAAACCATGTTCTGGGAGATTGCCGGCCCGGAGGCTTGGGAGTCAAAGGCGCTTTCCGCCCTTAAGGGAAAAATTGAGGCAAGGGTGACCGCCCTTTTGGGCCGCTCCTGACGGCGGCTCCGGGAAACGGGACGCCTTAGAACTTCAACGCCGGGACCAGGGTGGCCAGCACTTTTTTGGAAAAGCCGTCCAGGTCCTGGAATAGGATGCCGAATTTGGCCTGGTTGCCTTTTCGGGTCTCGGTGCGGATATCCCCCTCAAGGGTGAGGGTGTCGAACTGGCCGTAGGGCAGCTTGATGGTCACCGGCGTCAGGCGGCAGCAGTCCAGTTTGGGGCAGTGCTCCACCTGGGCCAGGCAACCGCTTTTGTTGATGTTGATGACAATGATGTCCATGGGGTGATTGTCCAGAATCATCCGGGCCGGCAGAAAACACTCCACCCGCTTTTCAGAGCGGATATTGCAGCTTTCCACATCTTGGGGATAGGCCATAAAAATCAGGTAATCCGGATTTTGAACCGTGCGGAGGATCCTGGTTTTGAATCCCAGAACATCGTCGGAAAGGATATACCGGACCTGAAGGCTTTCATCTGGAACGGGGGTTGCCTTGTGCCAGTTTTTTTCCGATACCCGGACAATGAGGTACTGGCCCACCCGCATGCCAATCAGTTCCCCTGAAACCGCCCGGTCGGGATCGTCGGGGGAAAGCTGCAGGGCGGTGCCCAGTTCCAGGAACAGTCTCTGGCTTCTATGGGTTGTAACCTGGTTCATAAGCGTCCTAGCGGCCGCCCCGTCTGAACAGGACGATCTTGATGGTTTCAAAAACGATTAAAAGCTCCAGGAACATGGAGAGGTTGTTGATATAGTACAGGTCATACCGCAGTTTTTCAACGGAGTCGCCAAGGGAGGCCCCGTAGGGGTACATGACCTGGGCCCATCCGGTAATGCCCGGTTTGATGGCGTGGCGTTCCTCGTAATAGGGGGTGACTTTTGAAATCTGGGCGACAAATTCCGGCCGCTCCGGCCGGGGCCCGATAAAGCTCATATCTCCCTTGAGCACGTTGAAAAGCTGGGGCAGTTCATCAATGCGGGCTTTACGCATAAAGGCCCCGAATTTGGTGATCCTGGGATCATCCTCGCTGGCCCAGGAGGCCCCGGTTCCCTTTTCCGAGTCCATGGCCATGGACCGGAATTTATATATGGTAAAGGGCTTGCCGTTGAGGCCCACCCGCTTTTGAAAGTAAAATACGGGCCCTGGAGAGTCCAGTTTGATCATCAGGGCGACCAGCGGGAAAAAGGGCAGGCAGATTAAAAGCAGCAGGGAGGAGAAAAACAGATCCAGGATTTTTTTCAGGGTTCGGATAAAGGGGGTGATCAAAAAACCGCTGCTCTGGACCAGCCACGAGGGATTGATATGCTCCACCGGGATTTTCCCGGTCATCAGCTCGTAAAGGGACGGATAGTCCAGTATCCTGACCCCCATGAGCTTGCAGGTCACAAGCTTTGCTGCTGTCAGATTGCCCCGGCGCTCGGTCAAGGCGATGACAATGGCCCGGGCCTGGGTTATCCGGGCGATGTCAACGATCTGATCCAGGTCTCCCAGAATCTTTTCCTCCGGCACGGTGACAGGGTCCATGGGCGGGCGGATATAGCCTGCCAGCTCGTATTTCCCCGGGGAGTCCGCGATCAGATGCTCCACGTTCAGGGCAAATTCCCCCGTGCCGATGACCAATAGTTTCTCCGCAAAGAACAGGGCGTTGTTGGATTTGTGATACAGGGCCTGCCAAAGGGTCTGCACAAGGAAAAAGCCCAGCGCCGCAACCAGAGTCTGGAAAAAGGGGTGCCCGTCTCCGGGAATGAACCCCAGCACAATAAGGGACAAAACGACCGATAGAAGGGATCTGAGCACCCGTTCCTTTAAAGAGCGGCGGTCCGGGACATAAACTTCGCACAAAAAGGAAAAGAGCAGCACCGCCGGGATGAAGCAAAGGCTTCTGGGCGGCAGCGGTCCTTGGGTGAGCTGGGGAAAAAGAATGGCCAGTCCGGCCAGGGCGTCTCCGCCCAGAAGCAGGATTCTCTGTCTTACCAGGCTTCCTTTGGTTAAAAGTTTCAAGGCATGTCCAGATAAAAAATGAATACGGGTTGTCGGCTTCTAGGGTTTTATCCAGCCTACTGCCTTCTGTCAAGGGGCCGGGCGTAAAGCCTGACACCAAAGGCGGTTTTTAACGCCTTGGTGATGCAAAGGTGTATCCTTCGATTGAGGGGGAAACCGGCCAGGGCCGGGCACGGGGCGGCGCTAACTTTCAGCTTTGAGGGCGCCCAGCGATTCTTCAGATGCATTGCACAGGGACTGTGAATCAAATCTGTTGTTCCGGGCCCAATACCATTGCGTCACATTATTTGCCTTGGTCTGCCGGATGTATCCTTCCTGTTGAAAAAATTGAAGAGTCTTGTACACCATTGCGTGGTCTTCGCCGGTTTCTTGGGTAAGGCGATCGGCCAGGGCTTGAATTCCTGAATTGCCATTCAGGAAAAAACCGTGCTGTTCAATAAGATCGGAAATCAGAATTTTAAAGACCAGATGCATGCGTTTATGGCCGGCCACACGAAGGTATTCATTATCATTGCAGGTTCCGGCCTTGTATTTTTTTAAAAGTTCATTCCAGTGTTCATTTTGCCAGGCATCAAACGTTTTCATATATTCAGCGGTATATTGCTCTGATAAGCTTGAGGTTCGTACAACAGGAGAATTGGCATCGTATAAATCCCAGTCATCCGTAAGAAATTCGATATCATAGTTCTGCTGTTCTTCCCGTATCGTTGTTCCTGGAAAAGGCGCCAGAAGATGGAACCCGTAATCAATACCCAGGCTGTCTGCAAAAGCGCGGGTTTCATCAATGGTTTCAGGGCTTTCTCCCGGCAGCCCGATCATAAAGGAGGCATAGGCGGTCATACCGGTATCTTTGCAGACCTGCACGGCATTCCGGGCCTGGTCAAGCGTAATTCCTTTCCGGACACGTTTAAGCATCTCTGTGTTGCCCGATTCAATGCCAAAACTTACGGCATCACAGCCCGCGTCACGCATGATGCTCAAAAGGTCGTGATCAACGGTATTCACCCGGGCAAAAGCGCTCCAACTCAGCTGGATATTTCGACGTTTCAGTTCGTCACAAAAGGCCTGCACCCGTTTTTTGCTGGACGTAAAAAGATCGTCCGCAATATTGATGCGGGTGAATCCATAGGAAAGGATCTCCTCAATTTCATCCACGATCAGGCCGGGACTGCGGTAACGGACCTTAAAGCCTACCATGCGCCTGCCCTGACAAAAAATACATTTGTTCGGACAGCCGCGGGAGGTAATAATGCTGACCGGAAATCCCAGGGCCAGATAGCGCGATACGGATAGAAGATGACGCGCCGGAACCGGGAGAGAATCCAGGTCCTCAATCAAATCCCGGGAACCTGTAAAATGTATTTTCCCTTCCTTGCGAAAGGCAATCCCTTTAATCGTGTCCCAGGCAGCCCGGTCATGGATAACAGGCAATAGCTCGGCCAGGGTTTCTTCCCCTTCACCGACCAAAATCAAATCAATTTCAGGATAATTTTTTAAGGTGTCAGCCCAGTCAAAGGAAACATGCGGCCCGCCCATCATGGTGATAATATCAGGGTTATAGTGTTTTACATCCTGGATGATGGCAGCCGCAGCTTTAAAGTTCATTGTCACGGATGTTGCGCCGACAACCTGAGGTGAAAAAACATCCAGGGCTGCAGCCAGTTTGTCCCGGGTGTAGCGGTGTACGATATAGTCGAATATGCGGACATCCCATCCGGCCTGCAGGCATGCAGCCGCAACATAGGTGACGCCCAGAGGGGGCGATGGTGCTTCTTCCAGAGGGTAAGGCGGGGCAATGATTGCAATGTTCATCGGGTCTATGTTCCTAAGAAAAAACCTGAAGTGCATCCATTCGAGAATGGGGTTTGATTAAGGTCATGATTACAAACTGTTTGCTTAAATGGTCTGATTCAAAAAACACGAATGACGCTAAAAAACAAGTGCAAACTTCTTACCAAATATGGAATGGCTGGTTTTAGATAGAAAACGTCACGTGACGTGCCTGCCCCGTGATGGATTTTTTACACTCCATAAGGGCCGGGCATGAAAATGTAACGGTTAGCAATCTTGAGTTTGAGATTTTTTGAAAAATCGTGTTAGACTGGATCCCTGGTCCATCCATCCTTCAACCAAAGGAGATACTGTGGCACGCAAAGCGCTTCAATCAATGATGATCTGTCTTATCCTGGTCGTGTTTGGGTTTACATCGCAAGGTTTCGCCCAGACCGGGGAATCTTCCGCAAAGCAGGCGGATCCGGCCCAACCTGACGGGCAGGAGGCGGCGTCCGTTCCTGAGGATGACGGGCAGTCCACCCTGGAAATGCTGGAGGCCATCGTCCGGATGAAAGCCGATCTGAAAACCCGGATGGCGGAAAAAAAGCGCCTGATGAAAAAAGCCGACTCCGAGACGGAGAAAAAGCAGCTTGAAACGGAAATTGCCGAGCTGGACAAGAATCTGGCCGGCGCTAATCTGGATTTTGAGCGGATTGCCACCGGCGTGGATGTGGGGCGGTTTACCCAGAAAAAGGCGGAGCCTTTTAACTGGAAAGATGAAGTGGTCTCCCTGGTGGAGCCGGGCATTGTGGAACTCAAACGCATGACGGTAAAGGCCAGGCAGAAGGCCAGGCTCCGGGATGAGCTTGGAAGCTATCAGGAGCTTGTGCCGGTGGCCACAAAGGCCCGGGAGCGGATCGAATCCCTGGTGACACAGGTAAAAGATCCTGAACTCAAAAAGGAGATCAAGGAACTTTTACCCGAGTATAAAGGCGTGGAAAGCCAGATTACAAATAAGCTCAACCTGATCCGTCTGCAGCTGGAAGATATGGAGCGGGCGGAGACCTCGCTGATTGAAAGCACCGGAGAGTCTGTCAAACGTTTTTTCAAGACCCGGGGCATGTTCCTTTTTATCGCCGTGATCGTCTGTATTGCCGTGGTGCTGATCCTGAGACTTGCCTACCGGTTTATTATCCGGATGATTCCGGGGTACAATGCGGCGTACCGGCCCTTTCATATCCGGGTGGTTCAGCTTTTGTACCGGGTTTCGACCGTGCTGTTCACCCTGTTGGCCGTCATTATGGTCTTTTACTTATTCGAGGATTGGGTTCTGCTCTCCCTGGCCATTATCCTTCTCTTGGGGGTGGCCTGGGCCGCTAAAAACACCCTGCCCGGCTTTGTTCATCAGAGCCGGCTCATGCTCAATATCGGCGCGGTTCGGGAGGGGGAGCGGATGATGTACGAAGGGGTGCCCTGGCTGGTCCGGCAGATCAATCTGCATTCCACCCTGGAAAACCCCGATCTGGGGATCAAACTGAGGCTGCCCATTGAGGCGCTGATGGATAAGACTTCCCGTCCTTTTCAGGCGTCGGAGTCCTGGTTTCCCTGCCGGAAAAACGACTGGGTCATTCTCTCGGACGGGGTCAGGGGATGTGTGACCAGCCTCTCCCACGAGATGGTGGAACTGGTCCAGAGAGGTGGTGCCCGGAAAACCTACCAGACCGGAGATTTTCTGTCCCTGTCCCCCTTGAATCTTTCAATGAATTTTCGGCTCAAGGTGCTTTTTGGCATCTCTTATAATCTCCAGGCCTCGGCCACAGGGCAAGTGCCCGGGCAGTTGAGCGCCCATATTGAAGCGCAGATTGAGGCGGAAGGGTATAAGGAAGATCTGCTGAACCTTCGGGTGGAATTTGCCAATGCCGGGGCCTCTTCCCTGGATCTTGTGGTCATTGCGGACTTTACGGGCAAGATGGCGCCCTTGTATAACCGCCTTAACCGGGCCATCCAGCGCTGGTGTGTGGACGCGGCCACCCGGTACGGCTGGGAGATTCCCTTTCCCCAGCTTACGGTGCACAGGCAGGACTAACTTTTTTCAAGTTAAACCCCTTGACTTGATAGGCTTTTGCATGAATACTGTGCGGATTAGCAGCACACGCGTCTGCAAAGGCAAATTTATACTGTCAACCGATGGCGAACGTAAAAAAGGGCAAGGGCATGAACCTCAACTCCCACCTTCTGGGTGATCTGCTGGTCAGCATGGGCACCATTACCCGGGATCAGCTGGATGAGGCCCTCAAATACCAGAAAGAATTTATAGACGATACACTACCGGAGTCGGATCTGGATCGAACCGCCCTGATCTCCCGGGAACGAAAACTGTCCTGCCCAGTTCCCCGCCTGGGAAAAATTCTTGTCAGCAAGGGATTCATCTCCGAATCCCAGCTTCAGCCGGCCCTGGACATCCAGACCAAACGGGCCACCGAACTCGGCCGCCTGGACAGCCACAAGCTTGCCACGGCCCTGGAAGTGGGGTTTATCATCAACTCCACCACCGATCTTGTGGATGTGCTTTCCATGATCATGAAGTATGCCAATATTGTCACGGACTCCGTGGCCTCCACCCTCATGCTGCTGGATGAAAAAACAGGAGAGCTTGTCTTTTCGGTTCCCACCGGCCCCAATGCCGATCAGCTGGAAGACATCCGCCTGGCCCCGGGCGCCGGAGTGGCGGGCTGGGTGGCCGAGAATGAGCAATACCTTCTGGTGGAGGACGCTGAAAAAGACGAGCGCTTCTACGGCGGGGTGGATGACATGACCGGCATCAAAACCACATCGCTGCTCTGCGTCCCCATGAAATCCAAGCGCAAGCTTATCGGGGTTCTTGAGGTGGTCAATAAGAAAAACGGCAAGGTATTCACCCAGGAGGATGCCATGCTGTTGAGCATTTTTGCCCACCATGCCGCCATTGCCATTGAAAACGCCATGCTGTTCAACTCCATGCAGACACGGCTGGAAAAGGAAAAGCTTTTGGAGCAGCAGGTGTCCGAATCCGAACGACTGCGTTCCATCGGCACCCTTGCAGGCGGCATTGCCCACGATTTCAACAATATTCTCGGCGCCATCATCGGATACACGGAACTGGCCCAGATGGAGGCGGGGGTGGGCTCTCGCCTGTATGCCAATCTGGGCAAGGTGCTCGGGGCATCCAACAGAGCCCGGGATCTCATTTCCCAGATTCTGACCTTCAGCCGGCAGTCGGAATCCGAATCCAAACCCATCCAGGTCAACCTGATTGTCAGCGAGGCCTTAAAACTGCTCAACGCCTCCCTGCCCAAATCCATTGAGATTCTGGCGGATGTGGACTGCCGCTCGGTTATTATGGGGGATTCCACCCAGATCCATCAGGTGGTCATGAACCTGTGCACCAACGCGGCCCATGCCATGGATCCGGACGGGGGAACCCTGACCGTTTCCATCAAAGAGGCGGTGGTGGATGACACCTGTTCCGAACCCCCGTCAGTATTCCCGCCCGGCCTTGCCCGGGGCACCTATCTGGTCCTCAGGGTGGAAGATACGGGAAAGGGCATGCCCTCCTATGTGGTGGAGCGGATATTCGAGCCGTTTTTCACTACCAAGGAAAAGGGCCGGGGAACCGGAATGGGCCTGGCCGTGGTCCACGGCATTGTTAAAACCCACGGCGGCGAGATCCGGGTGAAAAGCGAACCCCAAAAAGGCTCGGTGTTCGATATCTTTCTTCCCGTGATCCAGAGGGACCCCGAACCGGCTGCCACAGGATATGTGGAGTCTGCCCGGGGCGGCTGCGAGCATATTCTCATGGTGGATGACGAAATTATGCTGGTGGATGTGGCCAAGAATCGCCTCAACGCCCTGGGATACCGGGTGACCATTGAAACGGATTCCAGTCAGGCTCTGGACCTGTTCCGAAATAATCCGGCAGCGTACGACCTGGTGATTACAGACATGAGCATGCCCGTGATGGCCGGAGACAAGATGGCAAGGCAGATGATGGAAGTCCGTCCGGACATTCCTATTATCCTGTGCACCGGATTTAATGCGGATATTACCGAAGAGATCGCAATGGAAATGGGCTTTAAAGGATATCTGATGAAACCCACCTCTTTTAACGAAATGGCCCGGGCCGTCCGCCAGGTGCTGGATTCGCCCGCCTGATACTGCCGCCCCTTTAGGCTTAACTGCTGCACGAGAGCATGGAACATCCCGGTTTGTGCCGGGCCCACTCCGGGCGTTTTCCTGAAAACGCTTCTTTCCCTTCCTGGGATTCGTAGGGGCGACGGGCCAGGTCCAAAAGCGTCCAGACTCCTGAAAAATCTCCCTGTTCCGCCGTATCAATGGCCTGCTGGGCCAGATAATTTCTGAGAATAAATTTGGGGTTCACCCGGTTCATCTTTTCTTTGCGAAGAGCGGGAGGTGTCCCGTCTTTTTCAATGCGCCGGGCGTAAACCGTCAGCCAGCGGCGGGCCTTTTCTTTATATTCCGGCGATACCGTTTCCGGAGCGTAAAGGGCCCGGGTCAAGAATCCGGGCAGGGCGTCATCCTCTCTTTGCTTTTGGGGATCGAATCCGGCAAGCCCCCTGAAAAAGAGGGTATAATCGGTTTCAGCCTCAGCCAGCAGGTTGAGGGTCTCGGTGATGACGGGCAGATCCGATCCGGGATCAAATTTTCGGAACCCGAGTTTTTCCGCCATCATGATCTTCCACCGGCTTTCATAGAATTTCACCGCCTCATCCAGGATTTCCTGGAGGGGGCCGGTTTCCCCTGTGACGGGCAGGATGGCGTTGGCCAGTTGGGCGAGATTCCACAGGGCGATGCCGGGCTGGTTTTTGTAGGCGTATCTGCGGCCGGCGGCGTCGGTGGTGTTGGGGGTCCAGCCGGGGTCGTAATTGTCCAGCCAGCCGTAGGGACCGTAATCAATGGTCAGGCCCAGGACGGACATATTGTCCGTATTCATGACCCCGTGGACAAATCCCACCCGCATCCAGTGGACCACAAGATCCATGGTCCTATTGCAGACGTCCCTGAACCAGGCAAGGTAGCGGTCCGGCGAGGTGTTATCCAGATGGGGGAAGTCCGTTTCAAGGGTGTAGTCTAAAAGCTGTTTTAAGATATCGGTTTCCTGCCGGGCGGTCAGAATCTGGAAGTTTCCGAACCGGGTGAATGAGGGAGCCAGGCGGCAGACCACAGCCCCGGGCTCTTCTTTGGGGTGACCGTCGTAGAACATGTCCCGTTCCACAGGCTCTCCTGTGAGAGTCAGGCTCAAGGCCCGGGTGGTGGGAATGCCTAAGTGATGCATGGCTTCGGAGCAGAGAAACTCCCGGATGGAAGACCTGAGAACGGCCAGGCCGTCTGCGGTCCTGGAGTAAGGGGTGGGACCGGCCCCCTTGAGCTGGAGCATCCAGCGGTCCCCTTCTTTGGTTACAACCTCGCCCAGGTTAATGGCCCGGCCGTCACCCAGCTGCCCGGCCCAGTTGCCGAACTGATGGCCGCCGTAGCACATGGCAAAGGGATCCATTCCGGAAAGCTGCTCGTTTCCCGTAAAGACCCGGGTAAATTGTTCAGACCGGCAGGCTTCCTCGTCAAGGCCGATGAGGGCGGCTGCCTGCTTTGACCAGGCCACCATCTTCGGTGCTTTTACCGGGGTGGGCAGCACCCTGGACCAGCAGGCCCGGGGCACCTGACGGCGAAAGTTTTGGGATTCGCTGTCACCGGGAAGATTACGGACAAACCGGTTGTCAAAGAAGAGGGATTCAAGGCTTAAAGCGGGTCTTTGGGGTGTCATGGCAGTCCTTTTATTATCGTTTAAGGCTTGCCTAACAAAATAATCACGATTTAAAAGGGTTCAATGAAATCCTTTAACAGGAATCGGAGCAGGAATCGATCATGAGGGTGAGTTTGTCCACATGGGCGGCTTCTTCTTCCATGATTTTTTTCAGCCCCTGTTTCGCTTCGTCCGAGTCCACAAAGGTTTCCAGAAATTCGTAAAACAAGAGGGTATCCTTTTCAAACATGACAAAGGTTTTGAGCATCTGGGAAGGGGTTTGGATCTGGCTGAAATCCACCTCATCCAAAGAGAGGCTGTTTTCCCCCATCATCTCCCGGATTACATCCGGAATCATGGACTCCAGGTCCTCTTCCCCTTTGGCGGCGATCCCTTTCTGGTTTAAAAACCATTTGCGGTGGCGGTCCTCTTCGTTGGCCATCCATGCCAGAAGGTCCAAAAGGTCCTTGTCGGAGGTTTCTTCCATGGCCCTGCAATACACAGCCTTTCCGTTTTTTTCCATTCTGGCGGCAATATCAAACAGGTCATTCAGGGTAAACATGGGCGTTCCTTTATTATTTAAAGCGGTTATGCGCATGGCCGGGTTGACAGGCCCCTGCCCGCTGATCATATTATACAAAGTTCAGCTTTTAAACCCCGGTGTTGAATAAAATATTGAAGATCAAAACAAAGGGTTTGATTTTAACGCTTTTCATGAAATCATTTTCGCCGGGTAAAGCTATAATCTGAAAATACCATGGAGGAACGGATGAGCGAATTAACCGCCTGCAAAACATGTGGTAAAGTGGCCAAGGACCCGGGGCACCTGTGCGCGCCGGTCTCCCTGGAAAAGGCATATGTCTGTGAGGACTGCGGGGAATCATCCCTTGATGCCAGGCATATCTGCAAGCCCAAATTATCCAAATTAAAATATTCCTGCAGCGACTGCGGCCGCCTGGCCACGGAGCCGGATAAACTCTGCCAACCCAAGGAAATCTGAAGTTAGGATTGCCGCCATGATCTCTGGCATTGACCCGGCCTCCTTTTTCGGAGGCCGGGTTTTTTTGCGGCCCTGGTTTTCGAGCCAGCAAAGAACTGGGGTGTTTTTTGCTCAAAGTATTGATTTATCGCTTTAAAAAACCTATAGAGACAAGATACGAGCCCAACAGAAGCAAGAATTTCCCAATTGGCGACTGATACTGGCGATGGAAAATATTTTTGAAAGACTGCAGCGGGCGGATGAGCTTCCAAAGCTTCCCCATGTCATGCTTAAATTGATCAAAGCCTGCGGCAGCGAAAAAACAGATATTGAGGACCTGACCCGTATTATTTCCACGGACCCTGCGCTGACCGCCAAGCTGCTTCAGATAATTTCTTCTCCCTATATCAATCTGCCCCGCCAGGTCAATACCATTAAAACCGCAGTGGTTTACCTTGGGATGGACACCATCCGGAACATGGCCATCAGCTCCTGTGCCATGCATTTTTTTAAATTATCCAAGGCCCTTCCCGGGTTCGATCTGCCGCGATTTTGGACCCATTCCTACAAATGCGGCCTAGTGGCCCAGTATCTGGCCGCGGAAACCGGACACCCCAATCCGGATGAGTTTTTCCTGGCCGGCCTTCTCCACGATATCGGCCGCCTGGTTCTCATGCGGCATTTTCCCAAAATCTATGCCCAGGTGCTCGAGGATGCGGGAGCGGGCAAGGACCTGGCTGATGCGGAAAAACAGCGGTTTAATGTGGACACCCCCCAGGTCAGTTCCTGGCTGTTTACCCGGTGGCAGCTCAACCCCATCTCTTCGGACGCCGTGCTCTTTATCAACGAAACCCTGGACCGGATCCGGGGGGAACTTGCCCATGTCAAGATTCTGTACACGGCCAATATCCTGGCAAAGGCGGAACCGAATGTCGCCATGGAGGATCTGGGGGAGCTGTTCGGTTCGTCTTTGCTGCGCCTGGGGCAGATCCACGCCCGGGCCCAGGAAGAGACGGACAAAATGGCCAAAAGCATGGGACTTGCCCCGGACGATCCCGGGGATACGGTCGCCGGGCGGGAAATTGTCATGGAGATCAAGGACCACTCCCTGTTTTTCGGCACCCTGACCTCCCTGGTGGCGGCCAACGATGAAACCGCCCTGCTGGATGCCGTTCAAAAGGGGCTTGAGATTCTCTTTCATGTGCCCAGGGTCTTTTTCTTTCTCATGGACCGGGAAAGGAAAATGCTGACCGGCACCTGTCATCCCGAAGACCGGCACCTGAGTATCGTCAGGAGCATCGCCATCTCCCTGGACAACCGGGACAGCCTGGTAGCGGAGGCTGCTGTTGAGAAAACCGTTAAAAACAGCTTTGAGCAGAACAAGCTTGCCGTCTCCGATGCCCAGATTATCCGGCTGATGGAGTCCAAAGGGTTGTACTGCATTCCCATTATCGCAAAAGGCGTTCCCCTTGGAACCATGGCTATCGGCGTGGACAAGGCCCTTTCCGGCACCCTGGACCGGAACCGGGGACTTCTGGATCTTTTCTCCACCCAGACCGGCATCTGTCTTGAAAACTTAACCTTTCACAGGTCCTATGCCAGCGATGTGAATGAAAAGAAGATGGAGGCCTATGCCGCCCTGACCGACAAGGTTATCCACGAGGTGAACAACCCCATCGCCATCATCAAAAATTACATAGAGACCCTGAGCCTGAAGCTGCCGGACAAGCATCCGGTTCAGGAGGAACTGTCCCTTATCGGCGAGGAATTGTACCGGGTTTCCAGCCTTTTGGACGGGTTGTCCAGCTTTTCCAAGCCCAAGGTGGGAGGGCTGGAAACCGTTGATATCAACCAGACGTGCCTGCGGGTCATGGAGGTCTTAAAAAAATCCATTCTCCTGCCCAGAAAAATTCAGGCCCACGTTGAAGCGGATGGGCAGATTCCCGCCCTGAGAATGGATGGAAACGGGCTCAAGCAGGTGCTGATCAACCTGGTGAAGAATGCGGCCGAGGCCATGGAAGACGGGGGCGACATCCATGTCACCACCGTCCTGATTCCAGGTTCCTCCAAGGTGGTGATCGATGAGAAAAAACGGCTGCCCGGGTGGGTCGAGATCCGGATTGCGGACAGCGGACCGGGGATTCCGGACCATATCCGGGAGCGGCTGTTTGAACCTTACAACACCAGCAAGTCCGGCAACAACAGCGGCCTGGGCCTTGCCATTGTTCACTCCATTGTCAAGGAGATGAAGGGCAAAATCACCTGTGAGAGCCGGGCGGGCCAGGGGACCTGTTTTTCCGTTTTTCTGCCCATGACCCCGGATAAAAACGTTGGCAGCGGAGCCGACCATGACGCTGCGTGACCGGGTCTCTCGCCGCAGGGCCGGAGACATTCTGGTAGAAGAGGGCCTGATCTGCAAAAGTGATGTGGACAAGGTGCTGGGTATCCAGGAAAAAAACCGGCAGGCCGGAAACCGCAAGCGCCTCTTTGGCATGGTGCTCTGCGACCTGAGCCTGATCACCCCCATGGACACTTACTGCGCCCTTCACAACCATGGAAAATTGTTGTCCTTGGCCCAGCATCTTGTCAATGAGGATATCGTTTCCCGGGACAGGCTGGACCAGCTTTCAGCCCAGGCTGAGGCAGAGGGTATGCCTTTGGTCAGTTTTCTTCTGGATCAAAAGGTGATGAAAAAGTCCCTGCTCCAGCAGGTCCTGTTCGACCTGTTTTATATTCCGTTCCGATCGGTCAGCGATATCGTATTTGAAAAGGAAGGCCGGGGCCGGCTGGCCCAGGTCATCGGCCGGTCGGCGGCTGAGGAGCATCTTTGTATTCCCCTGCAGTTTAACGGTGCCTCTCTTCTTGTCGGGATTACCGACCCCTCAAATCTGATATTCCTCCGGGATCTGGATCTTGCCTTTCCCCAGTACCGGTTCACTCCGGTGTTTATCCCTTTTGCCGGTTTTACCTGGTTTTACCGGCTGCTCTATGACACCCCCTGGAAAGGGGAAAAAAAGCCGGTGGACCTTTCCCTGCTCATGAAATCCTCCATGGTGATCTGTGACCCCGCAGCTGAAGAGGACAAGATTATTGCCTTTTTTAACCGGTATGAGCGGGTGCAGGGGGACGGGAACTTGACAGTGGATGAAGGCCGGCAGGCCCATTTTCTGGAATTCATCCGCCACCATCACAGCCGGATGGCAGCCCGGACCCAAACCCCGAGAATCCGGTTTTCCCTGAAGACGGACAAAGGGGGGCTTAAGGTGCTGGCCGTCCCGGAAACTGGAGAGACAAGCTGATGGCCAAGGTGATTACCATTGCCTCGGGCAAAGGCGGGGTGGGAAAGACCAGCATCGGCCTGAATCTGTCTTTGTCCCTGTCGGCTGCAGGCTACAAGGTCTGCCTGTTCGATGCCGACCTGGGCCTGGCCAATGTGAACATTCTTACGGGGCTGTACCCGGAGAAGGGGCTGGCAGAGGTTATTGAAGGGGAGGTGGCCCTTTCGGACATCATGATCCGGGATTACAACGGGATTGATATCATCCCCGGCAGTTCCGGGGTGGAAAAACTGGCGGATCTGACCCGGAGCCAGGCTGCGGAACTGGTCCGGGCCTTTCTGGACCTTGCCGCCTATGATTATTTTATTCTGGATACATCCGCTGGCATATCCGCCCAGGTGCTGTCCTTTTGCCGGGCGTCCCAGGAGATGATTCTGGTGGCCACGCCCGAGCCCACTTCCCTGACCGATGCCTATTCCCTGCTCAAGGTGCTGTCCAGGGAAACCCCCATGCCAAGAGTCCGGGTGGTCATCAACCAGGTCCGGAGCGCCGCATCGGCCAAGCAGGCCTATGCCAAGCTTAAAAAAACCGTGCACCGGTTTCTCAAGATTTCCATTTCCCCCCTGGGCATCGTGGCCCGGGACGCAAACGTCCCCATTGCCGTAGTCTCCCAGATTCCCTTCTTTATCCTTTTTCCGGATACCCCGGCCTCCCGCTGCATCCGCTCCGTGGCCCTGAAACTGGTCAAGGATTTCAGGCGGGATGAGGACATCCCTGTGGAGGTGTTCTGGGACCAGTGTCTGGCACAACTCACCGGGCCGGATTCCCGGAAGACCCTGCCCGGAACGCAAGACTCGGAGGGCTCATCGCCGCAGGAGGAAGGTACCGGCCAGGGGGCCCTGGAGGACCGGATGGCTGTCCTTGAAGCGAAGATGTCCCTGATTCTGGATGAGATGTCCCAGATAAAATCCCTGCTCCGGCAGGGAGCCCGGGACGGCGGCAGCCCCCCTTCCGAAAATGCCCAAAATTCCCCAGCATTGATTCCAGGTGAGGAACTCCTGGATTTTGAAGCCTGGATGGCCAACCGGCAGGACGCATTGTCATCAAAAGGGTGCTAACTCTTTTTCGATCTTAAGCCTGTGATATCCCTAACGCGACAAGACAGCTTTCAATTTCATTTTTGTCCCCGGTATGCTTGCCCCTGTCGTCGGACAGTTTCACCGTCTTCTGCCATGGCCCGTTGCTGTCAGGGCGGCAGGCGGACAGTTTGATGACCATGTTCAAAGGCGCCGGACCGATGTCATTGGTCAGGCCGGTTCCGATACCGTAGGCGTCCAGGACTTTCCCCCTGCAGGCCGCATGAATGGCGGCCGCCCGTTCCACATCCAGACCGTCTGAAAAAACAATGGTTTTGGTTTCAGGGTCGATTCCCGCCTCACGGTAATGGGCCATGAATTTTTCGGCAAAGGCCACGGGGTCCCCGGAGTCCTGACGCACCCCGGCAAACCGGGTGGCCCGGTCCGGGGTAAAGGTTTCCAGAAAGTTTTGCGTGGTATAGGTATCGGTCAGGGCAATGCCCAGCACCTCGGGGTAGATTTTCTTCCAGGCATCCATGGCCAGGGCGTTGGCCTTGGGGTATCCCCCGAGGGCGGAGTGAAACATGACCCATTCATGGGCCATGGTGCCCACAGGGGCAATGTCCCATTTTTTGGCCAGGTGGACGTTGCTGGTGCCGGTGAAGGTGTGCCCGTCCACCGAGAGCAGATCCCCGATCATCAGATCATGGTTTTCATATGAGAACCTGCGGCGGGTGCCGAAATCGGCAAATTCCAGCCCCTGTTTTGCAAGGAACTTCGCCTTGGACCGGTTCTTTTTTCTGGCCTCTTCCCGGCTGAGAACGGCCGGGTCTGTGAGGATATAAAAAGTTTCACTGATCAGGGCCATGATGGGGACTTCCCAGAGGATGGTCCTGTGCCAGGGGCCCCGGACGGTGAGATGGAGTTCTCCGCCCTGCTGGGACACCCGGACCTCGCCCGGGGCAAACCGGTAGGCCGACAGATAATCCAAGTATTCGGCATCAAAATAGGGACAGGTTTTTTCGATCCAGCTGCGCTGGCCGGGGGTCAGGGCCAGTTCTGCCATGGCCGCGATCTTTTGTTCGACCCGCTCGGCAGTGCCGGCGGGGAATCGGGTGCTGCCGCGGTTGGTGAACCGGTATTCGGCTTCGGCGTCAGGATATAGCCTGCGCACTGCCTGCTGCATGGTAAATTTATATAGGTCGTTATCAAAAATGCTCTGAATCATACGAGCTCCTGGGTTAGCGTATCTTAGCGGGTTCTATTTATATCCTTTTCCTCATGGTTTGTATACTCTCAATCCTTGCCAAGCTGGGGTCTTCCCCCTGATCTGTCAACAAAGATTTTAAAAAGGTTCGCATTTTCTATGGCCCCGGGCCCCATGAAGTCTTATACTGATGGGATTCAAGATTTGAAATGAAAGGCGTTATATGAAACTTTTGCTCATGCTCCTGGCCTTTGCCGCCGGCATGCTGGGGCCCATCCAGGCCGGGATGAATGCTAAAATCGGAAAAACCATCAATGATCCTCTTTACGCGGCTCTGATCTCCTTTATGGTCGGCACCCTCGGGCTTTTGACCGTGGCCCTGGCCTGCCGGATAGACTTTGGCGCCATCCGCCAGGGCGCCAACCTGCATTGGTCCATATGGGGGGCCGGGCTTCTCGGGGCCTGTTATGTCACCGCCACCATCATCCTGACCCCGCGCCTGGGTACCGCTCTCACCTTCAGCCTGGTCGTGGCGGGCCAGCTTGTCATTACCGTGATCATGGACCATTTCGGCGTGTTCGGCATCCCGGTCCAGACCGTTAACCTGCCCCGCCTGATCGGTATTATCTTCATCAGCGCAGGCGTGCTGCTGATCCGAAAGTTCTAACCGATGAATATTATCACCACCATCGTACCCATATTCATGGTGATTCTGCTGGGCCTTGTGGCCAAGCATAAGGGATTTTTCTCACCGGAGTTCCTGGGCCAGGCCAACCGGCTGATTTATTATTTTGCCATCCCGGCCATGATATTCAACGCGATTTCAAAGGCCACCTTAAGGACGCATTTTCACCTGTCCGTTATCGTGATCTCCCTTATTTCCATCCTCTTGCTGACAGCGGTCGCCTGGGGCCTGAGCCGTCGGTTTTCCCCGGGAAACAAGGCCCGGGGGACCTTTATCCAGTCCTCGTTCCACGGAAATTTAGGTTATGTGGGCCTGGCCGTGGCCTTTTATTATCTCGGAGAGCAGGGGCTTGCAAGGGCATCCATCATTGCAGGCTTTGTCATGATTCTTCAAAATATTCTGGCGGTCATTGTTCTGCAGTACCACAGCCAGGATGGCCATGACGGAGGGCTCGGCGTTGTCATAAAGACCAGCATGACAAATCCTGTGATCCTGTCGGCCCTTTCAGGCATCCTTTTTTCCTTGTCCGGCCTTGAAATGCCGGTGATCCTTGAAAGAGCGCTGGTTATCATCAAAGGCATGGCCCTTCCCATGGCCCTGATGATCATCGGAGCCTCTTTGTCCTTTGAAAAACTCAAACCCTTGTGGAAGCCTGTGATGGCATCTGCATTTCTCAAACTGATTGCCCTTCCGGGCATTGGCATGATCCTGTTCCATCTTTTTTCTATAAACGGATCGGATTTTTTGCCCGGCCTGATTATCTTGGCTTCGCCCACGGCGACCCTGGCCTATGTCATGGCCAGAGAGATCGGGGGGGATCCAGATTTTGCAGTGGAGGCCATATCCATATCCACCATCCTCTCAAGTTTGACCTTTGGGGTCTGGCTGAGCATGGGATAAGATCGCCTAAAAGGAGAACCAAAGCATAAGCATGAAGGACGCAAAAGATAAAAACACCGCCGTAATCCTTGTTGACGTTCAGGGGGACTTTACCCAGCTTGCCGACGGCAGCCTTGCCGTGGCAGGCACCGATCAGGCCTTTCTGGACGCGGTGACCGCTGAAACCGTTCGGCTCAAGGCGCTGGGATACCCTGTCATCGCCACCCAGGACTGGCATCCGGCCGATCATATTTCGTTTTGTACCAACCATGAGGGAAAAGCCGCCTTTGAGACCATTGACTTAGGAGACAGGGAGCAGATCCTCTGGCCGCCCCATTGCGTCCAGGACAGCGATAATGCGCAGATCCTGGTGGACAACACCCTCTTTGATGCGGTGGTGCAAAAGGGGATGAATCCCGAGTATGATTCCTACTCCGGCTTTTTTGATGACGGCGGCCACAGCACGGGGCTTGGAGACCTGCTCCGGGATAAAGGCATACAAAAGCTGATGGTGTTTGGGCTGACCACGGATTTCTGCGCCAAGTTTACAGCGATGGATGCACGATCCCTTGGGTTTGAGGTGGATCTGGTTCCGGATCTGTGCCGGGGGGTGGGGGAAGAAACCACCCGGGCCGCGTTAAAAGAGATGGCCGCGGCCGGGGTGGCGTTTAAATCTTTTAGCTGAAGCTGCGCTGGAAAAGGTCTTCAATGGCCTTTTCCGCATCCTCGGTCAGGTTCCGGGTTCCGGTGCCGGAAAAGGTTTTATGGTGGATCACCGGAGTCACCTGCTGCCATTCGTTGTCCACCCAGGAGAACCACTCCTTGCGGTCCTGTTCGTAGACAAAGATGGGCCGGTTGAACAATTTACCAAGCTCCACGCCCCAGCCGGTACCGCCTTTAACGGTTTTATCCGGCAGGATCCAGCCGACGGCAAAGACCTGATATCCGTTGTTCACCATGTGGAAGATGGACTGGATGACCTTGCGGATCTTGTTGCCCTTTGAAAAGGACCGGCTCAGGCGGGTGGAGACAATGTCCATGGATATATTGCCCTTTTCCAGCTCCTCCTGATTGAGCACCCTGACGCCTGCGTCCCGCTCCAGTTTATGTCCGTCAAAGGAGAAGGTCACCTCCTTGACGCCGTATTTTTGTGCCATACGGCCGAATGCCGCTTCCGTGCCTTTGTGGCCGCCGCTGTACAGGGTAAACTGCGAAGGATCGTTGTTCATGGGTATCACTCCTTAAATTAATAAAAATTCGGGAAAGACTAACTCCCAATTGTTTTGAACCGATTAATTTTGGTTTATCAGATTGTTGCTTGTGCCCTTCAGGGTGCTTGTGCCCTAAAGGGTTCGTATCGCCCTTCAGGCGAAATGCGACAGCGTATCCGATATCATATAAAAGACGGAAAAGATAAGCAAGTCCCTATCCTTGTCAAGGGCCAACCCATTGAATTTTTTACACACCGGAATCAGCAGAGGGTAAACCCGCCCGGGGCAGGGCAAGGGGGGATTTCGCTAAATCTTTTGTCCCCGTCCATGGGGGCAAAAGAAAGCGGATCCGGCCGCGCCCTTCTGTCCTGAAGTCGCGCCCGGCTGCGCCGCTGCACCCCCCTCACCCAACCCCGGGCTAGCCCCCTTGGTGATCCAGGATCTGTACGGTTGCGAAGAGAGGAAAAGTGGGTTCAAATTTTAAGGCTATTGATAAGAGCGGATGTTCCGCTATTTTGAATTTTCGGGGATAGTGTTTTTGAATGAGTTTAATGTACAATCATTCCCAGCGATGAAAAGGGGTAGACCTCAATATGTTGTGTTTTGATTTTTTTGATAAAAAGCGATAGATGATAGACAAACTGTTGGGTTCTCTTTACCCTTAATCCCCAGGGCGTAGGGGCACCCCGCTGAGTAACGCCTGAGGCGCAAGATTATGTATTCTCTTTTTTTGAAAGCGCCGCTTCCAAAAACGCTTTGATCAACGGATGGGGATTGTCCGGGCTTGAAGAAATCTGAGGTTGATAAAGGGTTGCCATGAAAAAGGGATGGTCCCTCAGTTCTACCAGCCGGATTTCATTGTTTTCATCTACCCCTGCTATTTTCAGATGGCTCTTCTCGACTTTTTCGCGGAATTCCGGGTTGATGCCGAAATTGCATACGAAATGCTCTGTCATCCTTGTTTCTTTGTACGCGCTGTAGGCCTGTGAATTTGTCATTATCCTTATGGTCTGGACCTTTCCTGCAAGTGAGCAGGAGAGCTTGGTTATGAATAGCACCGGTGCATCCGGCGAGGTTTCCTCATGCTCCGCGTCGTGTATTTCCATAACGTTGCGGGCGTACTCCAGCAAAGCGTGCTGGAATCCACCGCAGGTTCCTAAAAAAGGGACCTTGTTTTCCCGGGAGAACCGGATGCCTTCAAGCGCGCCTTGCATACTTCGGTAATCTCCTGGGGCAGCCCATAGCGCATCAAATCGCTCCAGTATTTGTTTCCCTCCTTTGTTGTCCAACGACCGGGTGGGAATCCATTTGGACAGGGTGGATAGGTGAAGGGCGTCTCCAGCATGGTTGATAGCGCCTTCTGTGAGGTCGTGATAACGCAAGTCCTGATTGTAGTCCCCAATGATTCCCACATTCAATGTCTGTTCCATCATTTTTTCTCCTATGAATTGATTATAGGTATTTAAACCTTGTAAAAGTTTAGGCGATCGGCCTTTCCCGTTCAAATATTAATATCCAATGACCCTGTTCAGGATATCCGATTGAAAAAATGTAGGCGCGGTGGTAATCAGATCAGAAAATAGTAAGAATGCATAGCGGGGTGTTGATAATGGAATTATATCATCTCAAAACCTTTCTGGCTGTGGCTGAATCCCAGCATTTGACCCGGGCGGCCGAGCGTCTGCACATAAGCCAGCCCAGTGTCAGCGCCCATATTAAGGCATTGGAGGAAGAGCTTGGTCTCACCCTTTTCATCCGCACCCCCAAAGGCATGAGATTGAGTCATGACGGCAGGGCCATCAACCGGGAGGCTTCTGCAGCCGTACAGGCTGCGGAAGCGGTCTTTCACAAGGCGGATCAGTTAAAAAAAGATATCACCGGTGCCATTCGTACCGGCCTCAATATTGACTCGCGGTTTCTTAAAATATCCGACTTAATGGCGGTCTTGAAGGCAGAATTTCCCGGGCTTAACCTGCATTTTTTCCAGCGTCATTCCCTTGATGCCCATGATCAGGTACTGAACGGAATTCTGGACATAGCCTTTGTTTTTGAACCGCCAAAAAGTCCCAGTCTTGCAGGAAAACATCTGTCAACCTTCGATATCTCTGTGGTCGCCCCAGGCAAGTGGAAAGATCGTTTGGCGGGTAAGGATTTAAAGGAACTTGCAGCGTTTCCCTGGATATGGACCCACGATTCCTGTCCGTTCAACCGCATCATCAAAACTATATTTCAGCCTACCCATCTGCTGCCACAAAAAAACATTGTGGTGGATCATGAGGATGCCATTACGGAAATGGTGGCATCCGGGGCGGGCCTTGGACTGATGCTGGAAGGCCAGGCCTACGAAGCGGCGGAAAGAAATTGGGTGTCGATCCTGATGGACAGGGTGGCAAGTATTGACTTATACCTGATTTTTAGGAAAAGTCGGGCTGATGAGGCTATGATCAATGCCATGATTCGGGCCGCCTGCCGTATTTGGGAACACTGACTGTCAATCAGCCGCAGAAGATCCGGGGCGTGCCCCGTGCCTCTCCTCTGTCTTTGAATAAATAAGGTTTTTCACAAATCAATCATTTCCGGGCATATTGCATTTACATTGGCATTGAGAACAAAGCGCTGCAATTGAAAGCGGTTGCTTTTTTTATATTTTATCTTAGGTTTTACACAAAATATGACCTGACGGAATGAAGAACGTGATGGAGTGAAGAATAGTATATTGAAGCACAATAAAATGGCAGCAAAGACAGGCAAGGTGATATTAGGCGTTTTCCTGGTGGTTGTGACGCTGTTCTCCTGTGAGCAGAAGCAGAAAACCCCGGTGCCTGATTTTGGTTCGATTCAGGATACACAAAGCAAAAAAGCCAAGTTTTTCGAATTTTTAGGTCCCATCGTGAAAACGGAAAACCAGAAGATTCTCGCCTCGCGGGAAAGGCTGCTCAAGGTCTACAACCGGTCCCAGCCCCAGGGGCAGGTGGCCTGGTGGGACCAGGCCTGGCTTAGGGATTTGGCCCAAGCCTACGGGGTGGAGCTGGATGAGGCAAACCCCGGGCAAAAGGCCTGGCAGACGCTGTTGCGGCGGGTGGATTTAGTGCCGGCTTCGCTGGTGCTTGTGCAGGCCGCCATTGAATCGGCCTGGGGCACCTCACGGTTTGCCAGGGAGGGGAATAATTTTTTCGGCGAGCACTGCACGTCCAAGGGCTGCGGGATTGTTCCGGAAGACCGTTCACCGGGGCAGGAGTGGGAGGTTGAAGTTTTTGCCTCTCCCGACGAATCGGTGGCAAGCTATCTTCGCAATATCAATACCCACAAGGCATATCTGGCGTTGAGAACACTTCGGGCCAAGATGCGTAAAAAGGGAAAGGCGCCTGATGCCATGACCCTGGCCACGGCAATGCAGGCCTATTCTGAACGGGGCAGGGCTTATGTGGAAGATATTCGGGCCATGATCCGGGCCAACAAAGAGGCGCTTGTCCTGTGAGATTCAATTGGTCAATGCGGAATAATCCGTGACCAATTGAAGCCTATCCGGATATCAATCGATTTTAAAGTTGTTTCTTCCCGATGCCTTGGCCAGGTAGAGGGCCCGGTCCGCCGACTGGATCAGGCGGGTGGCATTGGTGTCTTCGCTTGGGATGACCGTGGCCAACCCTAGGCTGATGGTGACCCTGTGTGATGTTGTGGATTGTTCATGGGGGATGTTCAGGTCCTGGATGGTTTTGAGCATCCGATTGGCAATGAGAATACCCCCTTCCTCGTCGGTTTCCGGGAGGATGGCGGCGAATTCCTCCCCGCCGTACCGGGCGATGGTGTCCACATCCCGGAGAATGCTTCTGCCCAGACCGGCGGCCACTTTTTTCAGGCAGTCGTCTCCGATGACATGGCCGTAGGCATCGTTATAGGCCTTGAAATGGTCGATATCGGCAATGATCAAGGTCAACGGCGTCTGGCGCCGCCGTCCCCGCTGCCACTCCCTGACCAGGGTCTCATCGAAAAACCTTCGGTTGGGCAGATCGGTGAGGCCGTCCAGGGAGGAGAGCTGCCGCAGTTTTTCGTTGGACTCCTCCAACTCCCGCCGCAGGGCCTGCAGTTCGGCAACCTTGGCGTCCAGTTCCCGGGTTTTCATCTCTAAAAGCTGGTGCTGGGTGTGAAGTTCTAAAAAGATGGTCACCTTGCTTTTCAGGACATCCGCGGCAATGGGCTTGAACAGATAGTCCACGGCTCCGGAGCCGTAGCCTCTGAACACATGGGCCTCTTCCTTGTTGGCGGCGGTGACAAAGATAATGGGGATATGCTTGGTTTTTTTATTTCCGCGAAGCAGGGTGGCGGTCTCGTATCCGTCCATCACGGGCATCTGGACATCCAAAAGGATGAGGGCAAAATCATAGTCCAGGGTTTTTTCAAGGGCCTGGTGGCCGGACTCGGCCCGAACCACTTCAAGGTCCGGGGATTCCAGGACTTGTTCCAGGGTCAACAGGTTTTCCGGCTTGTCGTCAACAATGAGGATAGAGGGTTTTTCCATTCTGGTCCGCCTAAGCTTTATTCCGAATCCATCGGTTCATAAAGGGTGAAATCTTCTCCAGGTCCAATACCAGGTCCACGCCGGCTTTAATGGCGGACTGTGGCATGACCGCAACCTTCGCGGTCTCAGGTGACTGGGCAATGGCAAGGCCTCCGGCCTGCCGGACTCTGCGCAGGCCATTTGTTCCGTCGCTGTTGGCCCCGGTCAGGATAATCCCTGCAAGGCTGCTGCCATAGGCATCGGCAGCGGTTTCAAACAGCACATCAATCGCCGGCCGGGAGTATTGAACCCGTTCTGCCGTGGACAGGGCAAAGCATTTGTCCTCCTCCACCAGCAGGTGGTAATTGGGGGGGGCAAAATAAATGGTTCCACTCTCAATCGGCATTTTATCTTCGGCTTCTTTTACCCTGAGCCGGCATCTTTTGTCAAAGTGTTGCACCATAAAATCATCGGCATCGGCCCGCATGTGCTGGACGATGATCACTGCGGGCTCAAGATGGTCGGACAGGCCGGGCAGGATGGCATTCAAGGCCTCAAGCCCCCCTGCGGAGGCGCCCATGACAACGGCTAAAATACGCCGGAGATCCATTATGGTGTCTGTGTCTGTCAGCGTTTTTTCCTGAATATTCTTAATTTTTCATTCACCGGCTCAAATTGGTCTGCCATGTCCGTAAATTTAATGCTTTCCTTGGATCCCAGGCAAAGATATCCTCCCGGGATGAGGCTGTCGTAGAAGAGTTTGAGCACCTGGCTCTGGAGTTTGCGGTTAAAATAGATGAGCACATTCCTGCAGAAGATCAGATGCATTTCCCCGAAGACTCCGTCCGTGACCAGATTATGGGAGGAAAAAAGCACTTTTTCACTTAAAGATTTTCTTAGGATCACGTTTTCATCATCAGCCGTGTAATAGTCTGAGAACGTCCGGGTTCCGCCGGCTTTCAGGTAATTTGCCGTATAGGTTTTCATGGTCTCCAAAGGATAGATCCCCTGTTTTGCCCGGGCCAGGATCAGCTCGTTGAAATCGGTGGCATAGATCTGGGCCCGCTGCTTCATGTCCTCCTCTTCTAAGAGGATAGCCATGGAGTAGACCTCCTGGCCTGCGGAGCAGCCCGCATGCCACAGCTTGATAAATGCGTAGGTTTTCAGCCTGGGGATGAGTTCCTGGCGGATTTTTTTGTAAAACTCCGGGTCCCGGAACATCTCGGTGACATTGATGGACAGATCCATGAGCAGGGTGTTGAAAAAGGCCGGGTCACAGAGAATCCGTTTCGCCATGTCAAGGTAGCTTGTCATGCCGCTCATCTCCAACCGGTTTCTCAGGCGGCGCTTGGTGTGGGCCGAGGCATAATCCTTGAAATTATACCCGTACTTGAGATGGATGGCCTCCAAAAGCAGGCGGATCTCTATGGCTTCGTTCTCTTGGGTCATGCGTACAGCCACACCCTGAGCATTGAAATCAGCTTATCCGTGTCCACGGGCTTGGCCAGGTAATCATTGGCCCCGGCTTCAATACACTTGTTTCTGTCACCTTTCATAGCCTTGGCGGTCAACGCGATGATGGGCGTGTCTTTATGGGTTTTGCGGATTTCTTCTATGGCTTCGTATCCGTCCATTTTCGGCATCATGATATCCATGAGAATGATGTCGATTTCAGGATGGGCCCGGGTTTTTTCCACTCCTTCCTCCCCGTCTCTTGCAATGATCACGTTGAGATCTTTGTCTTCCAGCACCGAGGTCAGGGCAAAGACATTTCTCATGTCATCGTCCACCAGCAGGGCGGTTTTTCCGCTGAGCACGGTTTCCCTGTCATGGATCCGCAGGACCGATTCCTGGGGCGATTTGGGCAGGTCGGACTCCACCCGGTGGAGGAACAGGGCAGACTCCTCCAACAGCCGCTCCGGGGAGCGGACCCCCTTGATAATGATGCTGTCCGTATATTGGCGCAGCTGTTCGTCCTCTTTCTGGCTCAGCTCCTTTCCGGTGTAGATAATAACGGGAATCCCTGCGCAGGCGGGGTTGTGGCGGATCTTATCCAGAAGCTCGAATCCGGACATGTCCTCCAGGCCCAG
Organism: uncultured Desulfobacter sp.; assembly: GCA_963677255.2. GTDB lineage: Bacteria > Desulfobacterota > Desulfobacteria > Desulfobacterales > Desulfobacteraceae > Desulfobacter. The sequence goes on from CAXXER010000001.1 coordinate 1,393,769, forward strand.
ATCCAGGATCATGCAGTCAAAGGTGTCCGTTGTCAGGGTCTCAAAGGCCTGTTTCCCTGATTTGGCCATGACGACGTCCACGTTCCCGTCCCCGATGAGTTCTTTGATACTCTGCTGCTGAATGGCATCATCCTCCACCACCAGCAGTTTTTTCACGGGCCGGGTGATGATGTTTTCAATCTTTCCAAAGGTGTCCTCGACCTTTTCAAGGGTCACAGGCTTGGTCAAAAAGCCCACAGCTCCTTTGCGCAGGGCGTCCAGGTTGCTGTCCGCCGCGGACATGAAGTGGACCGGGATGTGCCGCAGCTCCGAATTTTTTTTCAGCCGCTCCAGGACGGTCCAGCCGTCAATGCCGGGCAGGCCGATGTCCAGGATGATGGCGCTGGGTTTATAGTAATCGGCAAAGTGCAGGCCGGTTTCCCCGTCATCGGCAATAATGGTTTTAAATCCTCTCTCCCTGGCAAAATCCCTCATGATCTTGGCGGAGTTGGAATCGTCCTCTATGATGAGCAGGCTTTTATCTCCGGCGGCAACGTCTTTGCGGTCATCAGGGATAAATTGTCTGGCCGCGTTGACTTGTGTTTCAGGCAAAGCCTGATGAACGTCGGCTTTCGGGGGGGGGGTATTTTCGTTGGGGGGCGCGGGTGCCGTTGAACCGGCCGCAGGTTCGGTCTCCTGTTCTGGGAGGCGTTCCGGGATGACAATGGTGAATACAGATCCTTTGCCCTCCTGGCTGTCCAGGTGGATGCTGCCCCCGAGAAGCTTGGACAGTTCCCGGGAGATAGACAGGCCAAGGCCCGTGCCGCCGTATTTTCTGCTGGTGCTGCCGTCGGCCTGCTGGAAGGCCTCGAAAATAACGGCCTGCTGCTCTTTGGGAATGCCGATGCCTGTGTCTTTGACCGCCATGGCCACAGCCTTTTCCGGTGCCAGCCCGCTTTCTATGCACATCTGCTGTGTGGGCCTGAAAATATCCAGGCGAACTTCGCCTTTTTCCGTGAATTTAAAGGCATTGGTGAGCAGGTTTCGAAGCACCTGCTGGAGACGAAGGGGATCGGTGTAGAGGGTATCGCTGATCTCAGGCGAATGGTTGATTTTAAATCCGGTGCCCTTTTCCTCGGCTATGTTTCTGAAGATCCGCTCCAGGTCTGCGATCAAAGAGGAGACCTCCACCTCTTCGGGTACAAGCTCCACCTTACCCGCCTCCACCTTGGACAGATCCAGAATCTCGTTGATCAGGGTGAGCAGGTCCTCTCCTGATGAGTGGATGGCATTGGCCGATTCAATCTGCTTTTCGCTCAGGTTGTCGTCCCGGTTTCCGGCCAGAAGCTGGGAGAGGATAAGAATGGCGTTCAGCGGGGTGCGCAGCTCATGGGACATGTTGGCCAGGAACTCGGATTTATATTTCGAGGCCACCTCCAGCTCCTGGGCCTTGGTCTGGATGGCCTCCTGGGCCTGGATCAGCTCAATGTTCTTGGCGTGGATGCGCTCTTTTTGCTCCTCCATGGCCTGGGCCTTTTCCTCCAGTTCCTCGTTGGTGACCTGGAGTTCCTCCTGCTGTTCCTGAAGGGCGGACTGGCTTTGCTTGAGCGCCCGGGTCTGCTCCTCCAGCTCCTCATTGACCACCCGCAACTCTTCCTGCTGGGCCTGGAGCTCGGATTCGGATTCCTTTAACGCCTTTGTCTGCTCCTCTAAAACGGTGTTTTTCTCGGACAGCTCCTTTTGCCGGTTCCGGGCGTCCTCGTAAAGGCGATGGATGGTGTTCCTGGAGTTGGTGGTGTTCATGAGAATGGCGGCGTTTTCCCGGATTTCCTCAATATAGACTTTTTCAAGTTCGGTAAAATCGCGCTGGCATCCTAAAAGGATGACCCCCATGAGTTCCTCTTTAAAGACCAGAGGAACGATCATATAGGATTTGGCCGGTTTTTCGCCAATGCCGTAGTTGATGCCAGGGCCGTCATCCTCCATATCCGTGAAAAAAAGCGTCTGCTGCTCTCTGGCTGCCTGGCCCACCATGCCTTCTCCGATGCGGATCCGGTTGAAGTTTTTCTTTCTGTCCGTAAATGCATAGGCGGAGACCAGCTTGAGTTCGCCCTCCTCATGGACGTACAGGGCACCGATATCCGCATCAATGTGGGTACAGATAAAGGTGATGAAGCGCCGGGCCAGTTGCTTGCCGGAAAGTTCCTCTCTCATGGCGTCGTCCAGGCCCTCTTTGCCCTTTTTCAGCCATTCGGATTCTCTGAGACGCCGGGCCATATGGTTCAGGGCGCCGGCCAGTTTTCCCAGCTCATCCCGCTGCCGGATTTTGATGAAGGTGGAAAATTTTCCCTGTGCGATCTGCTGGGAGAATTCCACGGCCTTTATAATGGGCTTGGAGATGCTTCTGGAAAGCAGATAGGCGCCGATGCCGATAAAGGCGATGAGGATGGCGGACAGTCCCAGGGTTTTGCTCAGGATCTGGCGGACGGTGGTTTCCACCTCGTACAGGTCTATTTTGGAGATGAGAAACCAGTTCAGACCTTTGATGTTCAACTTGTTATAGGCCACCAGAACTTGGTTGCCGGCGGAGTCGGCGTAGAATCCGCTGCCGCCGTCATACCCTTTTTCCAGGGCATCGTCCCAGTATTTGAGTGTGCGGCCGAGACTGGCTCCGACCACATAGGCGCCGCCCCCCATGGTCTGGATATTGCTCCTGAATTCAAACCGTTTGTCCAGCCGGTTGTAGTGGAGCAGGTAAGATTCCCCGGTCTGGCCCATGCCCTGCCGGGCCCCCATGAAATGGTTGATGAAATCCGGGCGGAGCTGAACCACGATAATGGATATGATCCGGCCGTTGGCATCGATGACCGGCTCGGCAAAAAATGCGGTTTCCCGACCCTCGTCCGGCTCAAAGGGGTCAAAATCGATGATGGCGCCCTGGTCCGTTGTGAGAACGGTTTTATAGGCCAGTTGAAGATTGGTACCGGCCCAGGTGGTCTGATTCAGGCGCTCCCCCTCAATGTCCGGGCTGTTGAGGGAGAACAGGATGCGGCCGTAGTCCCGGCCGATGACTTTAATGTCATGGCACCCAAAGGCCTCGGCAAATCGCTTGAGATGGTCCTTGTTGTCCTGGGTCAGCCGTTTGCGGGAGTTGGCCACAAAGGCAGAGGTGTTAACGTCCCGGTCGTAGTATTGGAGAAGTCCCTGGCTGAAGGTCAGCATCTGGGCGCTTTTGGCCAGCTGCCGCAGGGCCTGGAGGCGCTGGCTGAACTCCGATTCGATGTGGGCGGTCCTAATGGACTGGATGGAGGCCATCTGATCAAAGGATTTTGTTACCAGGGCCTTGTTGGCCAGGGTGGCTCCGTAATATCCGGTTATGATCAGCGGGAGAATGCCGGTCAGTAAAAAGGCAATAACCAGCTTGGGACGAATGGAAAGATTGTTCAGTTTGGACATCATGGACATATCCTTCGGTTAAATTATCCTAACATGTTTTAGGGCCGGCAAGGCCTGCGCAGACACGATTTAGACCCTTGGCGCAGTCCTGCAGGCATTGACCATAGCATAGATTTTACTGGAAATACATGTTCGCAGACAGTAAAAATCAGGGCAAGTTCTGCAGTGGTTTCCAAAGGCGCATCGATAGCGCTGAAAAACCCTTACGACGGGGAGGGACGGTTCCCGGCGATTCACCCTTAAGGGGGAGTTTACGCGTGGGGACGATTTAAAACCGAGGCGGAAAGGAATGAAACGCCGCCGCTTTGCGTAATCCCTGTAGAAAGCTTGTAACAGGTGCATTCGATGCCCGGCTTTGAAAAATCGGTTCGCCCGTCTTTCGGGGTAAATCCCCTCCAGGGCGTGGCATGGGGCCTGAAGGCGCTCAGGCAGATACAGTCGTCATTTTCCAGGACAAAAAAGCATTGAATCGCGGATCGCCCCCCCCAGACTTTAAAGGCCAGTTTTCCCACATAGGTGCCGGGTGCGATGCCGGAGGATTTGTATCTTTGGGGGTGAAAGCCGTCTTCAACGGCATCCTTGTACCGGTAGGCTTTGGAGGCGGAAACAAGCTCCTCTTTTTTCATAGTGGCATAGGTAAAAAGGGTCACCCGGACACTGGGTTCAAGAAACTTGAATATCCCCCGGGTCTGGCAGTATTCAATGAAGTCTTCGGCATCCTTTCTGGGAAATCTTCGCTGGACAATGGGCCTGCCCGATGTGGGGCAGGTTTCTTGAAACGAGAAGGAGCGGGAAAGAAACCTGGGACCTGTACCGGCCGTCACCTTTTGGATACGGTCGACAGAGACCCCGAGCCGCCCGACGATTTCGGAAAACGGACAGGCATCTTCATACAGGGCTTCAAATGCGTCAAGGCAGGAGAGGGAAACGTTGATTCGGCCCGGGGACTGCGTCGTATCCACCCCTTTGAAAATGTCGGGATGGGTGTTCATGATCTCCAGAAACTTATGGGATCCCACCCCGATTTTTTGGGCTGCCGCCTCAAGGGAACAGGTGTCTGGACTTATTTTTTCCATCAGCAGTTTGTGTTATGGGATTAAAGGTTGATGCAGAATGGTCTAATTGTTTGGTGCTGCGAGCGCAGGTTTTAATTCAAAAACAGGGGGCATGTCAAGGATACTTGCAAACCTAAGTCAAAGTGATAGACTTAGAAAAGCAATTTTAGGCCTGCGATTTTGGCAGTGCCGCCCGCACAAGAAAATCAATTGACAGGAATTAAAGAGGACAATTTGAAATCAAAAGCCCTTGAGGTCAACCTATCCGACACCCGGGCCGAGGTGAGCATTGATGCCCGGTACCAACTGCTCCTGGATTTTTTCCAGGGATATGTGGGGATTTTGAACCGTTTGGAAACCTTTTTAAAGGAGCTTTCCCACCCCTACCGCAACTGGGGCTTCATCGTGGCAGAGTCCCGCCACTTTGCCCTTCATTATTTCCACCAGTACAGGTCCCATGAGCAGGGAAAAAAGGCCCTGTCCCTTTTTTGTGATATCTTTGCCGCAGCGTTTGAGGCCTCAAAGGATCCTGAGGTCAGAACCGCTTCGGCGGACAATTTGATGCTGGTGCTCCACCACATGGCCAAGGAGGCCGAAGGCGAACTGCCCGGATTCTTCCCTTTGATGGAACAGGAAGTCCGACGGGTGACAGGATTTTGCGACGCAGATTTTTTCTATGTGGTGTCCTCCTTTTACCAGCCGGACAAACTGGCAAAAATGCTCTTGGAAAAGGGAGAAAATGCCGCTCTGCCGTCCTCCCTTGCAGCGGCCTTAAGCACGCTTCTGGTCCGGTACTATTCTGCTTCTTTTGCCTTCTGGCTCTCCCAGGACGACCCTGTGGAGTGGATGCGCGAAAATATTGACGAGTGGCGGATCAGCCGGGAGATGGGCGAGCTGCTGGACCAGGTCTCTCACCAGCGTATCCGGGAGTGGGGGGAGAAACTGGCCGCCCTAAAAAAGGATACCTCCGATATAACGGATACGCTTGCGGCCCTTGTGGCCCTGCCCGGGCACCGGGAGGTGGTCAAGCTGTTCCGGGACCTGCCCCGGCGGATTATCGCGGTGTCCTCCGGCAGGACCTACGGAAAATACCTGAAGCTGACCTTTCTGTTTTACATCATCCATGCCCCGGGGCTGTCCGCCATCCACCGGGAGGCTTTGGGCGATATCCACAGGACCCTGATCCGCCTGATCGGCGTGCGGCATTATAAAAAGGACATCCCCATCGTGGACCAGACCTTTGCCCTGCTCAAGGAGCATAAGGGCCGGTATCCTGCAACGGTTCTTGAATGCATTCACAAGATCGGAGATGCGGTGTATGAAACCGATGAGATTGAGCTGATCAACCACTACATTGACCGGGCCGTGGACCACGGCTTTCAGTTTCCCATGATCCGGGGCACCGGCGATGACTGGCAGATCAAGGGCAACATGGCCCATGTCAAGAACATCCGGGTCTTTCTCAACCTGGTGGCCAAACATCCTAAAAACTCCAAGCGCCTGCTCTCGGCCCTGATTACCTCCCTGGCCGTGGGCGGGGTGTTTATTCGGGACACGGATCTGTTTTTCCGGGACATCACCAAGTTTCTCAACGCGGACATTGCCCCGGTCTACAACCTGGTCAAACAGCTGGCCCGCCTGCTGCCGGCCTTTTTCAACGAGATCGGTGCCGAAGGGGATCTGCGGGATATCTCAACGGACCTGGACGAATCCTGTTTCAGAAGGGACCGTCTGATCCACTTTCTGCGCAAGCAATGCCATGTGGAAAGTTCCAGCCGTATTGTGGAGTTTATCGAGGAGGTGATGACCTTCTGGAAGACGAGGGACAAAGAACCGCTGCGCCCCTATGTGCCCCCGTCCATCTTCGAGGAAATCGAGGCAAAGGGCCGGTTTGTGGACGGACCCTCCGCCATTTTCCAGGCCATGGCCTATAAAAAGTTCGACGCGCCCAAACGTTTTCTGCTGGTTCCCATCGAGGACCTGGACGCCATTGTGGACAGCGTGGACGGGGTCACGGATCTGGATAAAAAGCGGTCCAAACTGATCCTGCGGTTCTACCGGCTGCTCAACGAGAAATACGGAACCGACAACCTGGAGCTTAAAACCTATCTGGCCGCCCACAGGGCCGAGGGCATGCCCGACCCTGCCGGGGTTATCCAGTCCCTGTCCGACTCCCATCTGGAAACAAAGATCGAGCACCTGCTGGCCTATATGGCCGAACTCAAGGAGATCATCCTGTCAAAGGAGGAATTTCCCGTGAACGAGGTGATTTACCACAAGCGCCACTTTGCCGTGGACATCCCCTCCATGTACGGCTCCTACAACGAGGCCAAGTTCAATGCCTTGGGATTGACCCTGCGCATTGAAAGCGTGGTCAACGTGCTCTTTGAAGACCTGATCAACAGCATAGACCTGCGCCTGATCACCAAGCCCACCTTTGTGAGGATATTTAAAGTCTTAAGGCTGTTCCGCCAGGCCCTGGTCCTGGACGGCATCGTCTCCAAGAACTTTGACACCCAGATGGAGTTTTTAAAGTACTCGGTGAATATCACCACCTGCTCCTTTACCCAGTACCTGGACATTTTCAAAGGGTTTACCCGGGCGGTGACAGATGCGGTGTCCGACCATTTCAACTCCATTCATTCCAGAAACCTGCTCAACATCGAGACCCGCATCGGCCGGGACAAGATCCTGGAAAAATACCTGCCCAAGGGCTATGAGCGGGCAGGGGGCAGAGGCCAGGCCCAGGGGGAGATGGCCCGGAAAATGGCCAAAAAACTGGACCAGCGGGTGGCGGATATCTTCTTTCGGGACCGCATTGCCACCTCCCTGGGACTCCAGCAGCTGGACGTCTTTTTAAACCGGATTTTAAATACCTTGTTCCGGCAGTCCGAGCGGCTGTCCCAGGATGAGCTTTCCGCTCTGCTCAACTATGATCCCAAGTCCAGCGTCACCTCCATTGACGAGGAGGAACGGTTCAGCCACAATATCATCTACCTTGGCAACAAAGGCTTAAATCTCATCAAACTTGCCCAGATGGACATCCCTGTGCCCAAGGGCTTTATTGTGACCACGGAGGTGTTTAAATGCCTGAATCTCATTGACAGCTATATCCCGGCATCGGTGAACTTCAAGCAGAACGTCAACGCCATGCTGGCCAGCCTTGAAAAAAAGGCGGGGGCCAAGTTCGGGGACCCGGAAAATCCACTGCTGCTGTCGGTGCGGTCCGGCTCCTCCATCTCCCAGCCGGGCATGCTGGACTCCTTTTTAAATGTGGGCATCAACGAGGATATCGCCGCAAGTCTGGCGGAACGGTCCGGCAATCCTTGGTTTGCCTGGGACTCCTACCGCAGGTTCCTGCAGGCCTACGGCATGGTGTTCGGCATCAAGCGGGACAGCTTTGACCAGGTGATCCGTCAGTTCAAGGAGCGGGCCGGGATTACGTTCAAGCGATACTTTACCGGGGAGCAGATGAAGACCGTGGCCCTGGCCTATAAGAAGCTGGTCACAGACTCCGGCCTGGCCCTGGCCGAGTCCCCTATAGAGCAGCTTTATCTGTCCATCCACAAGGTGTTTTCGTCGTGGAACTCCAAGCGGGCCAAGGATTACAGAAAGATCATGGGGATCTCCGATGACTGGGGCACTGCCGTCACCGTCCAGGCCATGGTTTACGGCAACCGGAGCCGGGAGTCGGGGTCGGGGGTCGTCTTCACCCACAGCCCTAAAATGCCGGGGGATACCATCCGGCTGTGGGGGGATTTTACCATTGGCAACCAGGGGGAAGATGTGGTATCGGGTCTGGTAAAGACCCTGCCCATTTCAGAACTCCAGCGGGAGTATGAAAAAAGGGACACCAAGATCAGTCTTGAGACCCGGTTCCCCAAGATTTATGACCGGCTCAAATCCATTGTCATGGATCTGATCTACGAGGGGAGGTGGAACCCCCAGGAAATTGAGTTCACCTTTGAGGGAAGCGAACCCCAGGATCTTTATATCCTTCAGGCCAGGGACCTTTCGCTTCGGAACAGAAAGAAAGTGGTCCAGTTTGATGCGGATCAGTCCGTGCTGGACAAGGCCTACCTTGGCCAGGGCATCGGGGTATCCGGCGGGGCAATGAGCGGCCGCATCGTCTTTACCCTAAAGGAGATTGACGGATTCAGGCGCCAGGATCCCGAGGCCAGACTTATTCTGGTCCGCAACGACACGGTTCCGGATGATATCCTGGAAATCGATGCCGCCGACGGCGTGCTCACGGCCCGGGGGGGCATGACCTCCCATGCGGCGGTGGTGGCCTATAATTTGGGAAAGACCTGCGTGGTCGGGTGTGAAAACCTGGTCTGCAACGAAGAGGAAAGAACCTGCGAACTGGACGGTATACAGATGACCACCGGGGACTATATCAGCATTAACGGATATAGGGGCGCGGTCTACCAGGGCCAGATCCGGGTGAACACCATTTAACCGATCAAACCTGTAAGGAAAAAAAATGAATACGGACGCACCGAAAATTTTGGGTATCAACGGACTGGGCCGAATCGGAAAGCTTTCCCTGTGGCACCATGCCGGACGAAAATATTTTGATGAAATCGTGGTGAATGTGGGCCGTAAAGTGGGATCCGGAATGGATGATATTGTTCACTACCTTGAGCGGGACTCCACCTACGGACGCCTTGAGGCCTTTCTCCACGGCTTCCAGGGAAAACCCGCCATCAGTGATGTGGACCCTGAGACTTCCACCCTTCTCGTGAACGGTGTAAAGGTCAAAATTCTCAAAGAACACCGCAACCCCAAGGATATCCAGTGGGCGGACCACAATGTTGAGATCGTCGTGGACACCACAGGCCAGTTCCTGGACCCCAACCTGTCCGCGGACAACGCCAAGGGCGCTATCAGGGGACATCTGGAAGCCGGGGCCAGAAAGGTTATTGCCTCGGCACCCTTCAAGCTTAAACAGGGCGCCACCATGCCCGGCGATGCCGTGACAACGGTGATGGGGATCAATGATAAAGACTATGATCCCATGCAGCATGTGCTGATCTCCAACGCCTCCTGCACCACCACCTGCCTGTCCCACATGGTCAAACCCCTCTTGGACGCCTTCGGCATCGACCGGGTGCTGTCCGCGTCCATGGCCACCGTTCACGCGGCCACAGGCTCCCAGCAGGTGCTGGACCGCCTGCCCGGCACGGGAAAGACCGATCTGCGCAAGAACCGCTCCATCATGAATAATATTATCCTGACCACCACCGGTGCGGCCAAGGCCTTGCAGCTGGTCATCCCGGAGATGGGCACCATCGGATTCATTGCCGAGTCCGTTCGGATCCCCACCTCCGCAGGCTCCCTGATCATCCTGGTGATGAACTTTCAGGAGGCGTTGAACGAAAAGCCCATCAGACGGGAGATGATCAATCAGATCTACGCGGATGCCGCCGCCCGCAATGAAAACGGTTATCTGGTCTTCACCAACAAGCAGAACGTCTCCTCGGACATCATGGGCACTCCCCGGGCCGCCGCTGTTATCGAAGGCCATGAGACCCATACAAGGACCGGCGCCATTTCCATCAACCTGGATCAGATCCAGGTTCCTGGGCTGGACAAAGAGATCCTGGAGAGCATTAAAGACCATGTCGGCAGTGTCCAGGTCACCCAGGCCGTGATCTACGGCTGGTACGACAATGAGATGGCCTCCTATGTCAACATGCTCGGAGACCGGACGGTATCCGTTGCAGAATCCCTGGATTAGCCAGAAAGGATTTCAATGACACATTCCGGCCGCTGCATGATGGTGCTGATGCTCCTTTGCAGCGGCCTTTTTATTTCCGCCGGCATCTCTTTTGCCGGTGCTTTTCCCTTTGCCCCGGGTGAAGAGATTCGATACGATGTCAAATGGCAGATGTACAAAGCCGGTGAAGCGGTGATCCGGGTGCTTCCGGAAAAGGGGGACAGCGCGGCCTGGCGGTTTGAACTTGAGATGAAAACCAACCGGTTTCTGGACAAGTTTTTCAAGGTCCGGGACCGGCTTGAGAGTGCCGTGACCCGGGATTTTTCCCGCGCCCTGTCCTATGCCTATACCGGCACCGGGAAAAAGAAAAAACAGATCCGGGTCTCCTTTCTTAAAAATCCGGACCGGGCGGTTTATACAAATTTTGACGAGGTCCGGGACCCCATTGAAATTCCTGCGGGCAGCGTGGATCCCCTGGCCAGTTTTTTCAAGCTTCGCACGCTGGATATGGCTACGACCCCCCTGTCCTTTCCCGTGACCGACGGAAAAAAGGCATTTATGCAGATGGGGGACGTGGTGGGCAGGCAACGCATGACTCTGCCGTCAGGCACCTGGGAGACCGTCGTGGTGGTGCCCTGGGTCACCCATTTTTCAGGGGTGTTTGAAAAGAGCCAGGATCCCACGGTCCGGGTCTGGATCAGCGACGATGACCGCCGCATCCCTTTGCGCATAAGGATCCGGGTGGTGGTGGGAAGCATCTATTTTGATCTGGCCAAGTTTACTGAGGGCCGGCCAGGGGAGCCCCAAGGCTCAGGGTCCCCCTGACGGCAAAAGGGTTAAAGGATGGTGAAGCCGGCATCTTTCCAGCCGGCAATGCCCTTGTCCAGGACCCTGGCACTGGTATATCCGTCTTGAGTGTACTGAACGGCAAGACCTGCCGCTGACTTATCGTTGGGTCAGCCTCAGTAAAAGATGATATCCGTATCCAGGGGCAGGGCGGGTTTCATTTTAAGGAATTCGCTCATGGGCATGGCCCCTTCCAGGTGGGCCTGGGAGGCGAATTTTTCGTCATCATATATGCAGACCAGAAGGCTGCCGCCGGAATTGACACGGGCCTTGGCCTCTTGTGCGGATACGCGTTTGGCTGTGGGCATAGGGATTGTCCTTTCCGTTTAAGGTTGGTGTTTAGTTCAACCTAATCATGATTTGCCAGGTTAAAAGACTTAGTCTGAATTTTAACAACAGGGAGCGTCTATGAAACTGCAATGGCTGGGCACGGCAGGATTCCGGTTTGAAGCTGAAGGAAACGCGATTCTGATTGACCCCTATCTGAGTCGAAACCCCAGTGCAAGACCGGTTCAGGACCTGAGCCCGGAAGGCTTGGGGCCGGTATCGCATATCTTTGTTTCCCACGGCCATTTTGACCATCTCATGGATATCCCGGCCGTTGCCCGGGCAACCGGTGCCCGGGTGGTTTGCAGTTCCCAGGCGGCACAGATGCTGCTTAAAAACGGGATGGAGCAGGACAGGATACAGGTGGTGGAAGAGAACGGCCAGGGTTTTGAAGCGGGGCCCTTCCGGGTCCGGGCCTTTTACAGCGTCCATGTGCGGTTTGATCTCAAGCTTGTGGCAAAGACGCTGATCCGGGTGGGCCGAAGGCTTTTGGATATTGTTCCTCTGTTCACAAATTATCCCTGCGGACAGGTCTTAAGCTTTCGGATTGAGGCGGAAGAAAAGACCGTTCATTTCTTCGGTAGCGCCGGCGCCACAGATCCTGAATTATCACAGCTTAGGGAACTTGGGCCCCTGGATCTGCTCCTGGTTCCCCTTCAGGGGCATTCCAGGATCTGTCAAATCGGTCTTTCCATGGTTGCCCGTCTCTCCCCCGCCATGGTGATCCCCCATCACCATGACGATTTTTATCCTCCGATTTCCCAGACGGTGGATATTGCCCCCTTTCTTGAGGGGCTGGCCGAAAGCCCTGAAATCCGGGTTGCGGTGCCGGAGCTGAATCGGGAATTTTTTCCATGGATTGACAGGCCATAGCAGATGCCTAATATTTATTGATATGGAAAATATTAGGCATGCCTTACGGATGGGAAGGGGAAATCATGGACAAAACCAGCTGCGCGCATTGTGACAACAAATCTTTGAAGATTAAAAAAGCCTGCAAAACCAAAGGGACGAACAAGCCTGAACGCTTTTATATCTGCGAAGACTGCGGCGCAAAAAGCCTTAGCGCCGAATCTGTCTGCCGCCCCAAAGAAACGTTAGCCGCCTATGTCTGCAAAAAATGCGGCTCTCCCGGGGTATCTAAAAAATCCGTGTGCAAGCCCAAGGCGGTTTAACTTAAGCTTGCATCAGGCGGACGGGGAATCCGATTCCGACTGACCCAGAAAAAAGTGGCGCAGCCTTTGATGCGCCGACGAAGCCTTGAGTTTTGTCTCTTCAATCATGGCGTACAGGGTCGGGACCACCACCAGGGTGAGAATGGTGGCGATGAGCAGCCCGAAAATCACCACGATGGCCATGGAGCGCCACCATTGGCTGGATTCGGAACTCCAGGACATGGACATGACATGGAAGTCGTAGGAAATGCCGGTGACCATGGGCAAAAGTCCCAGGATGGTGGTGATCGCCGTGAGCATCACCGGCCGCAGCCGGGTGGCACCGGCGGCAATGACGGCGTCCCGTATGGCCATGCCGCTTTCCCGCAGCTTGTTGGTATAATCGATTAAAACAATGGCATTGTTCACCACAACCCCGGCAAGGGAGATGACCCCGACGCCGGTCATGATGACGCCAAAGGGGGAGCCGATCACGGAAAGACCCCAGAACGCCCCGCCCAGGGACAGAATCACCGATGTCAGGATAATCACCGGCTGGACCACGGAGTTGAACAGGGTGACCAGGATGAGAAAGATCAAAAACAGGGCCAGGACAAAGGCATTGGTTAAAAATTCCTGGGATTCTTTTTGCTCCTCGTCTTCTCCGGTGAACTTGTAGGTGTATCCGGGGGGCAGGGACAGTTTTTTCATCAGGGCCATGACCTTTTCCCGGGCCACGGTGCCGGTGGTCTTGGCCTCGTCCACATTGGCCTGGACCGTGACCACCCGCTCGTGGTTCTTGCGCACGATATCGCCGATGGTCCCTTTATAGGTAATGGTTGCCAGTGTGGTCAGCGGGACCATCTCCCCGGAGGGTGCGGGAAGCATCAGTTTGTGGAGGATATCGGTGACATGGCGGTCGGACTCCGTCAGGCTCACGGTGATGTCATAGTCCTCATCCCCTTCGTAATAGGTGGAGACATCCAGGCCGTTGTAGGCGATTTTAAGGGCCGTGCCGATGGCCGAGGTGGTCAGGCCGAAGAGTGCGGCCCGCTGCCGGTCGATATTGACCTGGACCGAGGGCAGTCCCCCCTGGTAGTCGTCCCGGATGTCCTTGACATGGGGCACCTTTTCCACGATTTTTTTCATCTGTTCGGCAATGCGGCTGAGCACGGTAAAGCTTGGGCCCGAAATTTCAATGTTGATGGGGGGGCCTGTGGGAGGCCCTTCCTTTTGCTCATCCACGGTGATCTTCACCCCCGGAATATTGGCCACCCGGCGCCTTATTTCATCTAAGTCCGCCCGGGTGGGGGAGGTCCTGTCCTCGAATTCGAGAAACTGGATGCCGATGTGGTTGGGCAGGTTCTGATCAAAGATGGATGCCCCGGCATTCTGGACCACCCGGGTATAGATATGCTCGATATTGTTCAGGTCCGTGGGGGCCATGAAGGTGGTACCGTCGGCCTTTTTGTGTTCCTGTTTGGCAATGGCGGTCCCGTAGTCCGCATCCGGCTTTCCCGCAATGGCCTTTTCCACCTGCTGGACGGTCCGGTCGATGTAGGCGATGTCCGCGCCTTCGGGGACATCAATGTTCACGTAGGCGGATTTGGGATCAATGGAGGGAAAAAATTCTATGGGTTTTTCAACGCCGATGCGCAGCATCCATATGAGGACAAGAATGACCAGAATGCCAAAGGAGCCGACCATTACAGAGATTTTGTGGCGCAGGGAGTGGGTGAGGATCTGCCGGTAGCTTTTTAGGACAACGCCTTTGATCTCAATGGGCTGCTCCCCCTGGGCTTCAAGATCTGCGGCGCTCAGGCCGGCGGATTTTGAACCGGCCTTCATAAAAAAGGCGCACATGGCCGGGTTGATGATCAGGGCCACGAACAGGGAGGAGGACAGGGTGATGATCAGGGTCTGGGGCAGATACCCCATGAACTCCCCCATGATCCCCGGCCAGAACAGCATGGGGGCAAAGGCGGCCAGGGTGGTCAGGGTGGAGCCGATGACAGGCCAGGCCACCTCTCCTGTGGCTTTCATGGCCGCTTCGATTCGGGGCACCCCCTGCTGCATGTACCGGTAGATGTTTTCGATAATCACGATGGCATTGTCCACCAGCATGCCTAAGGCCAGGGTCAGGGAGAAGAGCACCACCATATTTAAGCTGATACCAAGGGCCTGGAGAACGGCAAAGGACAGGAACATGGAAAAGGGGATGGCAAGTCCCACCAGAAAGGAGTTTCTAATCCCTAAGGCCACGAAAAGAACGATGACCACCAGGATGAGTCCGGAGATGATGTTGTTCTCTAAATCCGCCACCATGGCCCGGACATCGTCGGACTTGTCCATGAGCCGGGTGATGGTGGTGTTCCTGGGAAAGGTTTTTTCGGCCTCCTTGATCACCTCATGGACTTTTTCGGTGATGGCGATGATGTTTTCACCGCTTCTTTTTTTAATGGACAGGTTGACGGCGGAGGCTCCGTTGAGCCTTGATCTTGAGGTTTCATCCTTAAGACCGTCGTAGACCTTGGCGACATCCTTAAGATAGATGGGTCTTCCGTCGTGGGTGGCCACCACAAGAGAGAGGATCTCCTCCGGGGTTTCAAATTCCCCCGGGACTTTGAGCTGGTACCGGCCGTCCCCTAAAGTGATAGCCCCGCCGGAGGTGTTCTGGTTTTCCGTGACCACGGCGGTCTGGAGATCGGTGATGGGGATCCTGTAATAGGCCAGCTTGTCCGTATCCACCTCCACCCGGATTTCCCGCTCCCGGCCGCCGGTGACATCCACCTCCAGCACCCCGGGGATGGCCTCGATGTCGTCCTTGAGGTCGTCGGCAATTTTCTTCAGCGCCTTGGGCCCCACATCCCCGGCCAGGGAGTAGACCATAATGGGCATTTCAGAGAAGTTGACCTCAAAGACCAGAGGATCGTTTTCAAGATCCGTGGGCAGGTCGTTTTTGGCCTCATCCACCTTGTCCTTGACCCGGGTTAAGACCTCGTCGATGTCCGTTCCGGGCAGAAACTCAATGTTGATCTGGGACAAGCCCTGGGAGGAGACAGAGGAGATATTCTTGACCTTGTCCAGGCCCTTGAGCTTTTTTTCGATCTTGATGGTGATGGCCGTTTCAATATCTGTGGCTGAGACCCCGCGGTAGTCGGTCTGGACAAAAACATAGGGGATGGTGATGTCTGGATCACTCTCTCTGGGAAGAACCGAATAGGCATATAGCCCCATGCCCACAATAATGACGACGAGAACCAGGACAGACACCCGGTTTTTAATGGCAACATCGGAGAGAATCATTGGACAAGTTCCTTTACATCGGAAATGGTCCGGGTCACATGGACCTGTTCTCCGTCCTCAATGATCCTGTGCCCGACCACCACCACATGCTCTCCGTCTACTAGGCCGTCTTTGACAAGGATTCTCCATCCGTCCTGGAACCCGGTTTCCACCGGCCTGAAGCTGATTTTACCCTGGGTTTCCACAAAGACCCCGGTTTTTTCCTTCTGGGACACCAGGGAATAGATGGGCACGGCCAGCCCTGCGTCCACCCGGTTTTTTACAATGGAGACTCTGGCAAACATATCCGGCAGGATACGCAGGCCCGGGTTGTCAAGCTTGATTTCAAGGCTGTAGAGCCGGGCCATGGAATCCGTGGTTTTAAAAAGGTAGTGATAGGTGCCCGTGGCCGTTTCCCCGTCCAGGGCGTCAAAGGTCATCTCAAATTGGGAGAGCCTGCGGACGGCGGCGACATCGGATTCGGGAATGCCCACCTCCACCTTGAGCCGGTCCATCTCCAGCACAGTGGCCACAGGCTCGCCGGCATCCAGGAAGTTGCCGTATTCAATGAAGACCCGGTCCGCGATGCCGTCCATGGGGGCACGGATGGTGCAGCGCTCCAGGTTGAGTTTGGCCAGATTCACGGCCGCCTGCGTGGTGCTGACAAGAGACCTTGCGTCATCCAGCTGGGACAGGGTGGCAAAGTTTTTTTGGGACAGGGCGGAGAGCCGTTTTTCATTGGATTTTGCCGTTTCATAGGAGGCCTGGGCCGAGTCCAGGTTGAGCTGGTAGTCCCGCTTGTCAATGACGGCCAGGATATCCCCTTTTTTGACCCTGGCCCCTTCTTCGATATTTTTTGAGATAATCTTGCCCTTGACCTCGGCCACCACATTCAAGGCGATCCAGGGTTTGACCACCCCCGGCAGACTGATTTTTTCCTGAACCGGCCCGGGGATCATCGTCAGGGTCACCACATTGACCAGGGCCTGTTCCGTCTGGCCCGCCATGGCCTGCTGCTTTTCAAGATCCGCCTTTTTGGCCTCGATCTTCTGCATCAGGGGCAGAACCACCAGGGCGATAATTACCAGGGTGGCAGTAAAGGGAAGGGAATGCCAGGCTAAGCGCAGCAGCCGGCGGCGGATGGTCGGGTTCTTCTGGGACGGTGCGGCCATTCTTCGATCCTTATGGTTAATGAAACGATACACAAACCTATGCGTTATGGCCCTTATTTCAAGGGGGACTCATAACATTCTTGCAGAAAAATGTGAGAAAATGATTGAGGCAGATTCATTTTCTGCAGGAAATTGTATGGAATCCGCCCGATGCTATCCTATTGAAATTTTATTGTATAGGGGTAAGTTGTAAAAAAATGTAAATTTGCATATGGGCGATAATGTCCTGCTAAGGATGCCGGAGAACCGCGTTTCCCGGGATTTTTTTCCGCCGGATTTCCGGTCCCTGCAGGACATTCGGGTTAGAATAAATGTTCGTATTTTCCATAGCCCTGTTTTTTTAAGTCCTGCTTTGGGATAAACTTAAGGGACGCGGAATTGATGCAATACCGAAGTCCCGTGGGGGCAGGCCCGTCATTAAAGACATGCCCCAGGTGGGAGTCGGCAATCCGGCTTCTGACCTCGGTGCGTACCATGAACAGACTTCGGTCTTTTTTTTCAACGATGTGAGCCGGCTCCAGGGGGCGGGTGAAACTGGGCCAGCCTGTGCCGGATTTGAACTTGTCCGTGGAGGAGAAAAGGGGTTCGCCGGAAACGATGTCCACGTAAATTCCCTCCTTTTTATTGTCCCAGAAGGCGTTGCGGAACGGGGGTTCGGTCCCTTCCTTCTGGGTGATTTTGTACTGTTCCGGGGTCAGCATTTTTTTGATCTCGGCATCCGAAGGCCTGCTCCACATGGACTTTTTGTCGGCCTTGCCCATGGTGTCCATCTTCTTCTCCATCGGTTTGTCATTTTCCATGGTATCCATGTCCTTATTTTTCATATCCGCCTGTTTCCAGGCCTTTTCAATGAACTGATCCCGGCCGGAATTCCAGCGGTAATACTTGTAGCGGATCGGGTTTTTTTTGTAGTAATCCTGATGGTATTCCTCGGCAGGGTAGAAGGCCCCAAACTTTGTAATGGCCGTGACAATAGGCTTGTCAAAGACCATGGCGGCTTCCAGAGCCTTTTTGGAGGCTGTGGCCTGGGTTTTCTGGGCGGGGGTGTGGTAGAAGATTTCCGACCGGTACTGATTGCCCCGGTCCACAAACTGTCCTCCGGCATCCGTGGGATTAATATGACGCCAGAAGTAGTCCAGAAGGGCTTTATATGAGACGATTTTCGGATCAAAGTAGACCTGAACCGCCTCGGTATGACCGGTGCCTCCCATGGACACCTCATGGTATGAGGGATGGGGCTGATGGCCACCGGTATAGCCTGAGATCACCTTGTGCACGCCTTCCACCTTTTCAAAATCCGATTCTGTGCACCAAAAGCATCCTCCGGCAAAGGTGGCGACTTCGGTGTTGTTCTCCATGGCATCGTTGCCCATGGTCGTGTTCATTTGTTCTGTCATCCCATCCTCCATGCCGGCAAAGGCGTAAAATCCAGCGGCGACAAACAGGGCGGCGATGGCTGTAATGATTAGTGTCGGTTTCATGTCATATCTCCTTTTTCAGGGTTAAGGGGTCTTAACCCGTATGTTAAGAAGATAAGATCGCTGAAGAATCCGTCAAAGATCACAAGTTTATCACAAAAAAAAGAAATCGATTCAAAGGCGTTAAATCGGGGGGGGAAGGGGCAGCCTCAGGGGGCCTTGGGCAGGGAAAATGAGAAGCAGGCGCCCCTGCCCTGCTTGCTTTCAACCCGGACCCGCCGGCTGTGCAGTTCAAGGATTTTTCCGGTAATGGCAAGGCCGAGTCCCGTATGCCCCGCCCTGTCTTGTTTAAAATTTCCGGTTTGATAGAAGCGTTTAAAGATGTGGGGCAGTTCCTCCTCCGGGATTCCCGGGCCGGTGTCCCGAATATTTACGATAACCTCGGTTTGCCCGGAAACATCAATGGAGACCTGCCCGTTTTCCGGGGTGTGGTGCAGGGCATTGTCAATAAGGTTTTCCATGGCCCGTTCGATGAGGGCGATGTCTGCGGTAACAAAGGGCAGATTGTCTTCGAACCGCGTGACCAGCCGGATCCCTTTTTGTTCTGCAGCAAGGGTGAATTTCTGGCAGATGTCCTGGATCAGCTCCTTTAAGTTGAAATTCTCGGGCAAAAGTTCCATGCGGGCGGATTCCAGGCGGGCCAGTTCCAGCAGGTCCGAAACCAGGGTGTTGAGGCGGCGGCAGTGGCGGATGGCCATGTCAAGGTAGTGCCGTCTTTCCTGCGGGGTGTATTGGTTCTCCTTTATGAGAAGGGTTTCAATATAGCCCTGCAGGGTGGCAAGAGGGGTGCGCAGGTCGTGGGAGACATTGGCCACCAGCTCCCGCCGCATCCGGTCTGAGGCCTTCAGCTCAGCCATCTGTGCCTCTATGCGGGCGGCCATCTCCCGGAACGTGGTGCTCAGGCGGTCGATTTCATCGGGGGGACCCTGGATTCTTTTCCGGGGAAGGTTCGGGACGGTTCCGGCCATCCCTCCCTTAAAAGCCTCCATGACGGCGGCCAGTCGTTTAAGCCGTCCTGTGAGCAGGCCGAAGAGCGCAAGTCCTGCCGCCAGGGCAAAGAGGAGGCCGGCACCGATCATCCAGGCCGAGAGCTGGAGGATATAGCTTCCTTTGATTTTCTGGGCAACGGAATCGTACTCCTCCCCCCCCAAAATGACGTAAAGATAGCCTTCAAGGGTGCCGTTTTGTTCAATGGGGGCCGCGGAAAAGACCTTTTTCCGGGTCAGGCTTTTGGGATCGTCTCCCTGAACCGGCGGGGACAGGCGGCCGTCAAGCCACTGCTCCACAGGGGTAAGGTCTACAACCTCGCGTCTGACACTGTCCCGGGGGGCGGAAAAGGTAAGGATCCGGCCCTTTTTATCCAGAAGATAGATTTCTATGCCGGGGTTGATGACCATGAGCATGTGGAAGATATTCTTCAGGGCCTCCTGGTTCACCCGGCCGTCTTCCATGAGAATTCTGTCTTTTACAATCTGTGCGGCCAGGCCGGAATTCAGTTTCTGGTTGACCTCCTGCTGGTACATGTCCGTTGAAAAGACCGTCACCCCGATAAAAATCAGGCCTACCAAAAGGAAAAGCCCTGCCAGGCCGGCCGCGATTTTTGAGTACAGGGAGTTAAACATCCGTCCCGTCCGGTTCCATGAATTTGTAACCCACGCCCCAGACGGTCAGAATATACCGGGGATCGGCCGGGTCTGCTTCAATTTTTGCCCGCAGGCGGTTGATGTTGGAATTGACCGTATGGCCGTAGCCGTCATGGCCGTAGCCCCAGACGCTCTCTAAGAGCTGGGACCGGGTATACACCCGGCCGGGATGGCGGGCAAAAAAGTAGAGAAGATCGTACTCCTTGGCGGTCAGGGCCACAGGCTTTCCTGAGACGGTAACCTTTCTTTTTTCCGGATCAATGGCAAGGGCTGCCGCCTGGATGCGGGGCTCGGACAAGTTTTCCTTCATGGCGGCCAGGTTTTCCAGGCGGCGGAAAACCGCCTTGATCCGGGCAATGAGTTCCCGTACGGAAAAAGGTTTTGTAATATAGTCATCCGCCCCCAGTTCCAGACCCAGGATGCGGTCGATTTCCGAGGATTTTGAGGTCAGCATGAGTACGGGGATGATAAGGCCCCTACCCCTCAACGCTTTTAAAATATCGATTCCGTCCATGCCGGGGAGCATGATATCCAGAATAATTAAATCGTAAATGCCGCCTGTAGCCTTTTTAAATCCCTCGTTCCCGTCCCGGGCCAGATCCACCTTCCAGGACTGATCCGACAGATGCAGAAACAAAAGCTTTGAAAGCTCTGCATTATCTTCCACCACAAGGATATTTTTCTGCATGGCCGGCTGCTCCTTTGCGCTGATGACAGGGCTGTGAATTTTATGGAGATCTCCATCATAGCGGCCCCCACCGGACCCGGTCAATCAAAAAGGCCAGATTCACTATCCAAAATAGGTGCCCCATGGGATAGACACTGGTCATGCCTTTGTTTTTGTGATAGCGTTTTTTTCGGATCCATTAGAGGGATTCAATCGGGAGGCGTCATGCCTGTGAAGATCAATTCCGGTACAGGGGAAGCATTCGAGGAGCCTGCTTTGAAATCTTAGATTCGCTGTAAACAGGAGTATATCACCATGATGAAGCTGAAAGAACAGGATCTGTGGGATATCGCCAACGGGGCCTGCCTGCTGGCAAGTGGGGGCGGGGGTACCATTGATGCCCCGAAATGGATTATCCCTGAGATTTTGAAATTGAGTGACCATGTCACGGCCGTTGGCCGGGACGAAGTGGAAGCCGGCAGCCAGGGGGCGGTTGTCGCCTGCATGGGGTCGCCCAAAGCCCTTAAGGAGATTGGGTTTCACGGCTCTGCCTTCAGGGCCTGGGATCTTCTGGAGCTAACCCTTAAAACAAAATTCGCCTTCAGCATTGCCATTGAAACCGGATCGGTCAACACGTTTATCGCCATGCTGACCGCCGTGAAAATGGGGCTGCCCATACTGGATGCCGACGGGGCGGGGCGGGCGGTGCCCACCCTGGCCATGCTGACCTTTTCCCAGCCGATTCCCATCTCCCCCTTCACCATTGCCAACGAGGCGGCGAAGGCCTTTGATGAACCCGACGCCCGGGCCGCCCTTTACGGAAAAACGCCGACAGATATTGAAAATCTGGCCAGACCCTTTATTTCAGTGCCCGGGGAGTTTGATCAAACCGCCGGAGTGGCCGGATGGGCCATGGGGAAAACGGATATTGAGCAGAAAAACCCTCTGATCTGGGGAACCGTTGCAAGGGCCCTGGCTGTGGGCCGGGCCCTGCGGACACAAAAAGATCCCATGACGGCGCTGGAAAAGGTTCTGGGCAAAGATGTTTCCCTCATTTTTAAGGGCAAGCTGACCCGGATCGTCCAGACGGAATCCGGCGGATTTGACCGGGGAGTTCTCACCTTTGAGGACGGGAAAAAGACCCTTCATATCGTCAACCAGAACGAAAATATGATTGCCTGGGATGCGGATACGGACAGGCCTGTGGCCATGGCGCCGGATTCCATCTCCTATGTGAATGAGGCCGGCCAGGCATTGTCCAATGCCGATCTTTCACAAGGAGACCCGGTTTATATTGTGGGCATCCGGGCCGATGAACGCCTCAGAACCGATGCTTATCTGAAGGCCCAGTTTATAGAAGGTGTCCAGAACGTCGGATATTACGGCAAATATGTTCCTATCGAGGATTTGACCTGACCCTTTATTAAATAAGGTGATCTATGAAGATCAAGCTCATCGTTCCGGCAGCCACGGATGAATTCAACGCCGGGATCAAGGCGGAGGTTGCGACGGTCACGGCACCGGACTGCACCGTCAGTATTGAAAATCTGGCTGCAGGCCCCCAGTCCATCGAAAGCCGGTATGATGAATACCTGGCCGGCCCCGAGATTGTGAAGATCGCTCAAAAGGCTCAGGAAGAGGGCTTTAACGGGATTTTCATCGACTGCTTTGGCGAGCCTTTGGTGCCCGTGGTCCGGGAGATCGTTGATATCCCGGTGATCGGCGGATTCGGCGCCGCCCTGATGACGGCCAATATGATTTCCCAGCGGTTTTCCATTATCAATGTTCTGGACCGGGTGGTGGCCATGAACCGCACATTGGTCCGGGACTACGGCATGGAAGAAAATGTCGCCTCCATGCCCGTCATCGGCATGCCGGTCAAGGAACTCAAAGACAAGAAAAAGCTGACCCAGCGCCTGGTTGAGGTGGGACTGGATGCCGTTGAAACCCACGGGGCCCAGTCCATTGTTCTGGGGTGCACCGGCATGCTGGATGTGGCCCAAAACGTAGCGCAGATTCTCAAGGCAAAGGGAGCGCCTGCCCCGGTGATCGACCCCACCACAACCGCTGTGGGATTCTTGCAGTCCCTGATCCGGAACGGGCTCAGCCAGAGCCGGCTGACCTATTATCCTCCCCAGGCATCTTCTGGGCAGACAACAGGCAGCGGAGATTTGCATTGTTGAAGTGGTTTGCGGGAAAATGGCTGTTAGTCCTGATCCTGAACCTGGTTTTGTGTTTGCCCGGAACAGGGGGGTGCCGCGAGCGAATCGTTTTTTCTCATCCGTTTACCACGGGATCCTATAATGGCGGGATCACTCAGGACCGGGACGGGTTCCTATGGATCGGCACCTCCGAAGGCGTTGCCCGGTGGGACGGGTATGCCCTGAAACGCTTTGTGGCGGGACCGGGATCCGTGACCAATAACCTTGCTCCCTGTGTGTTTGCCGACAGTTCCGGTGTCAGGATTTGGGCCGCAACCATGGGCGGGGGCCTGAACTGCTACGATAAAAAAATTAACAAGTTCCTCTACTTTCGGCATGACCCAGATGATCCCGACAGCATCAGTTCTGATTTTTTCAACTGGTCCCCCCGGACAATTGCCGAAGACCGGGACGGGCTGATCTGGCTGGCCACCCAGGAGGGGCTCAACGTATACCACCCCGATGAGAATCTGTTCCAGGTCTATCTTCCGGAGTCCGGAAATCCGAACAGCCTCAGCCACAAGAATATTTTTACCGTCTTTGTTGACCGGGAGAACAACATCTGGGCCGGCACCAAAGAGGGGGTGGTGAACCGTCTGGACAAGGAAACCGGAAGGATTCTCCGGATTTTTCCCGGCGGGGGATCTCAATCCGAGGATGCAGGGCCCGGATGCATCAACAGTATCATTGAGGGCACCCGGGGATATCTTTGGATCGGCACCGCCAAGGGCGGGCTGTTCCGCCTGGATAAAGAAACCCTTGAACTGGTTCAGTACCGCCATGAAGAGGACTCAGGTCCGGCCAGCGACTATATCTACTCCCTGATGGACGACGGCCGGGGGAATATCTGGATTGCCCACTCCTATACCTCTCCCGAAGGGCTGGACATTTTTCACAAAGACTCCGGGACGTTTACATCCTTCCGGCATGATCCGGACCGTCCCTTAAGCATTAGCGGCGACAAGGTCATGGATTTTTTCAAGGACCGCCAGGGGATTGTCTGGTGCACGGAGAACACAGGACCTGTGGATGCCTGGGACCGCTATGCCAACCAGTTTACCCTTTATCGTCACGACCCGAGGAATACGCGGTCGCTGGGGTCAAAATCCATTATTATGCTGTACCAGGACCGCCGCGGCGGTATATGGGTCTCCGGTGGCGGTAAGGGGGGCCTGGCCAGGTTTGCTCCCGGGACACAGGATTTTGAACCTGCCGGCATTCCCGGCCAAAAAGATGCGGATCTGTCATCTGTTTACGGGGCGGTTGAGGACGATCAGGGACGATTCTGGATCGGGTCCGGCAGCGGGAATCTGAACCTGTATGACAGAGACCTTAAGACCATTGTGGCGCGCCACAAAAATCCCTTTGTGTCCGGGGCTGCGCCCCGGGCCATCCTTCAGGACAGCGTCCAGCCCAAGTTTCTGTGGTTCGGCACCCAGGAAAACGGGCTGTTCCGGTTTAATACGGAAACCGGGGGATTCCGTCGGTTTGCCCATCGCCAGGAGAGGCCCGGCAGCCTGAGTAACAATGTGGTCTTCAACTTGTTTCAGGGCAGGGACGGCACCCTGTGGATCCCGACCAAAGCGGGTTTGAATCGGTTTGACCGGAAGACAGAGACCTTTGAAACGTTCAGGAAGGGCAATGGCGGACTTAAAGGGGACAGCATCAACGAATGTTTCGAGGATTCCTTTGGCAACTTCTGGGTCAGCACCGAAGACGGGGGGCTTCATCTATTTGACCTGAAGAAGACCCTTTTTACCCCGGTGACAAAAGACCAGGGACTTGACACCCTGGCTGTCAGGGCCATTCTGGAAGACGGAGTCGGCAGGCTCTGGCTGGGATCGGACAAGGGCCTGTTTGTCTTTGACATTAAAGCCAGGAAGGTCACGGACCGGTTCAGGGCCAGGGACGGCGTTCAAGGAGATAAGTTCAGCATTTTTGCCACAGCAGCCTTGAAAACCCGGAACGGGGAGATGTGGTTCTCCGGTCTGTCCGGATTGAACCGGTTCCATCCGGAAAAAATTGAGAAAAATCCCTATGTGCCGCCGGTAAAGCTTGCCTCCATAACCCAGGGGGGAAAATCCCTCATCCCGGCCCCGGCCCCGGAAATCCTGACCTTCGTCCACCTGCCGTGGCAGCGCAATTTTTTTGAGTTTGAATTTTCAGCCTTAAGCTACACCCGGCCGGAAAACAACCGGTACGCCTATTTTCTTGAAGGGTTTGAAACACAGTGGAATCGTACCGGATCCCTTCGCTATGGCAAGTACACCAATCTGCCCGGCGGCGAGTATATCCTTAGGGTGTTCGGCAGCAACAATGACGGGGTCTGGAACAAAGAGGGAACAGCGATTCGTGTCAAGGTGGATTCGCCGCCCTGGAAGCAGCCCTGGGCCTATGCCGCATACCTTTTAACCGGGGCCCTGCTCGGCTTTGGCATCTGGCGGACGGCCAGAACAGAGGCGAAAAAGAAAATGCAGGCCCAGAGTGAAGAGCTGGAGCAGGAAAAACAGGTGGTGGATCAGCTTCGGGCCATTGATAAAATGAAATCCGAACTGTTGAGAAAACAGGTCGAGGTGGAAAACCAGCTGTTGAAGAACAAGGTAAAGCTTGAAGAAAGAGTCCGGGAGCGGACCCTGACTCTTGAGGCTGAAAAGGAAAAAGCCGAGGCGGCAAGCCAGGCCAAGGGGGAATTTCTGGCCAACATGAGCCATGAAATCAGGACCCCTTTGAACCTGGTCCTCGGCTTTTCAGAGATGATCGCAAAAGAGAGCCCCAATGAGAATATAAGGGACTATGTGTCCACCATTCAGTCCGCCGGCAGTGCGTTGCTGACCCTTCTCAATGATATCCTTGATTTGTCAAAGGCGGAGTCCGGAGGATTCAGCCTTGAATATGCCGCCTTTAATCTGATGGATCTGTTAAACGAGGTGCATAAGGTCTACTCCAAAACCGCCGAACTCAAGGGAATTGAATTTTACATGGTGATTGATGACGGGGTGCCCCGCAGCATCGTTCTTGACAGGAGCCGGATCCGGCAGGTGCTGATCAACGTCCTGGGAAATGCCATAAAATTCACCGATAAGGGGTTTGTGAAAATTCAGGTACAGTACAGCAGGTTTGACCGGGGGGATAAGTGGTCAGCGCTTTCTTTTACGATCACAGATTCCGGCATTGGTATCGCCCCGGATCAAAAGGAACGGATCTTCGAGCGGTTCAGCCAGCAAAAGGGTCAGGATTTCGACATTTACGGCGGGGCAGGGATTGGCCTGTCCATTGTTAAAAAACTGGTGGATGCCATGGGGGGAACCATTGATGTGGATTCCACCCCGGGCCTGGGCAGTACCTTTATCATCTGTGTTCCCAATGTTAAACCCGGAAACAAGGGAGAGACATGGCTGAATGAGGCCCCGGCCCAGCCGGAGGAGACAAAAGAAGCGCCTGCTCCAAAGCTTCGGGACTACTCTCCCGAAGCACTTGAAAAACTGCGCCAATTGTCTGCTGTTCTTGAGCAATCCTTCCTGGACCGATGGAAATACTTAAGTGAGATTATGATCATCAATAAGATAGAGGCGTTTTCCAGGGAGATTATTGAACTGGGTGAGGTTTACGGATATGAGCCTCTGATCGCCTGGGGGAAGACGGTGCACTCCCAGGCGGGCAAGTTTGAAATGGCCTGCCTGCCGGATACGTTGAAAGGGTTTCCCCGGATTATCGAGGCGCTTTCCCGGCTTACAGATTGAACCTGTGTATCGGGAAAACTGGACAGGTGAAACGATTTATTTTAAAAATGGCTGGTGAGAAAAAATATCCAGGATAACATCCTCCCTTCTGACGGGCAGGGCGGCAGAAGCCAAAATCGTGACAGGACCCAGGGACGGCTGATTCCCCTCTCCCGGACCCTCATCATCCGTCTTTTTGTCCTGCTGGCCTCCCTTATCATCGGTATCACCTTTATCATCAATCATTACCTTACCCGGAAGATGCAGGCCCAGTTCCACGACCAGCTCCAGGAATACATCGTCCAGCGGGGCAAGCGGGAAAGTGAACTCTTCAGCCTGGCCCGGGATAACCTGATCCGGTTGAAGAATGAATTTTGTTTCCAATATGAAAATTCCCCAAAAACGGATTTTACGGACTGGTTTAACGCCCATCTGGAATCCCAAAAAGACGGCTCCCACAAGTCTGCTAAAAAGTATTTTGACGGCGTTTGGACCCAGGATGGAAGATTTGAACATGGCATGAGCCTCGTCCTGGAACCTGAGGTTAAGATCACCAAAGAAATCAAACGGCGGATCGGAGTGGCCCACGACCTGATTTTCAAATACGGGCCGGCCTGGCGATCCAGGTTCGTCAACTTATGGTTTGTTGGGCCTGAAGGCGTTTTTTTGAACTATTGGCCTGGCATTTCGCCGGGGGCAAGGATAACGGGGAATTTTTCCGGCCGGAACTGGATTTTGGCCCCGCACAGAAAAAAACATCCGGATCAGCAGATATTGTGGACTGGATTTTATTTTGACTCCCTTTCAGGGCAGTGGATGATCTCGGCCGCCCTTCCCATTACACTCAACGGGAAACCCATGGGAACCATCGGCACGGATATCGAGTGCGGTGATTTTTTCAACCGCAACTTAAGCGACAGTGCGGTCTCCTCCTACAGCATCATTCTGGATCAGGAAGGGTTCATTATCGTCCACCCCTATAAAATTGCGGAAACCATCTCCAGCCGAAACCCGAGGTTTACCGTGGACATGGCAAATGATCCCGCCCTTACTTTTCTCTATGAAAAAATCCGGGAAGTCTGTGTTTTTCCCGCCATCATTGAAAACCGCAAAAATGATGAAGTCATTGCCGTGACCAAGATTGAGGGGCCTGACTGGTACCTGGCTTCGGTGTATTACAAAGCCCTGTTCAAAGATCAAATCACAAAGGATGTCCTGTTCAGCCTGGTCCTTGGCTTAGGATCCCTGATGGCGGCCCTGTTCATCATTTTTCTTGTGGTCAGAAAAAATATTTCCCAGCCTTTGGAGGTGCTCACCCACGCCGCAGAGCATTTCAACGCCCTGTCCGGGGAGGGGGATCCTGATCCCAATGTGCGTCACCTGGAACCGTTGAATAAAAGATCCGATGAATTCGGGCTTTTGAGCCGGACCTTTATACAGGCCGGGACACGGTTGAAAAAGATTTACAAGGATCTTGAGAATGCCAGACTCACCCTGGAAGCCCAGGTTCTTTCAAGAACCCGGGATCTGGCCCGGGCTAAAAAGGCTGCTGAGGCAGCCAACCGAGACAAGAGCCGCTTTTTGGCCAACATGTCCCATGAGCTGCGAACGCCTTTGAATGTCATCCTGGGGTTCAGCCGGCTCATGGAACGCGATGCATCCTTAACTTCCGAGCAATGTGAAAATTTAAGGCTGATTCATAAAAGCGGTGACCAGCTTTTGTCCTTGATCAATAACGTCCTTGACCTGTCAAAGATTGAAAGCCGGAAAACAGGGTTTTGTCCTGAAATTTTTGATCTGTATCATTTCCTTGAAAATATGGCGGCCATGTTCCGGCAGGGGGCTGCCGAAAAGAGCCTGGCATTCACCCTGGAAAAGGCCCCCGATCTTCCCAGGTATATTCTAACGGACAAGGCCAAACTTCGGCAGGTGATGGGAAATCTGCTGGGAAACGCCATCAACTATACGGAAAAAGGGAGCATTCTTCTCAAGGTCTCAAGGGGGGGCCCCGGCCCGGAACAGGATAAAAAAGGCAACGGCAATCTGCCGGCCGGCCCCGGCGCCTTTCTCCGGTTTGAAACAAGGGATACGGGAGAAGGGATTGACCCCGAAGACCAGAAGATCATATTCAACCGGTTTGCCCGGGCCGGAAACCGCCGGACCACCGCGGACGGAACTGGCCTGGGACTTTCCATCAGCCGTCATTTCCTCCGAGTCATGGGAGCGGACCTCAAGGTTGAAAGTGAGCCCGGCAAGGGGTCGGTCTTTTACTTTGAACTGCCCGTGGGCATTCCGGATCCGGGGAAGATTCAGGCACCTGCACCGGACCGTATTCCATTAGGACTTGCCCCGGGCCAGCCCCCCTGCACCGTTCTCATTGCCGAAGACCATGAACTGAGCCTTCGGGTGTTAAGCAAACTGCTTACAGCCATTGGGTTTACAGTTCATACCGCCGAAAACGGAAAGGCGGCCCTGGATATTTTTTATCGCCTTGCCCCCGATCTTGTGCTCATGGATATCCGGATGCCCGTAATGGACGGTTTTGCTGCCGTAAAAAAGATAAAAGCCGGGGATCATGGTAAATCGGTCCCTGTCATCGCGCTGACAGCCCATGTCTTTGAAGAGGAGCGGACCCATATGCTTTCGGCAGGATTTGACGATTTTATGCCCAAACCGCTGGATGAGGTAAAATTGTTGGAAAAAATCCGCCGGTACATAGGGGTGACCTATACCTATGCCTCATATGCACCCGGGGATACGGCACCGTTAAGGGAGGAACCCGAACCCACCGATCTGGCAAGGGTGCCTTTAAAGTTGAAAAACCGCTTGAAAATGGCGGCCGCGGAGTTAAACCAGGCAAAGACCCTTGGCTGCATTGATCAGATTCGAAAAAGTAACGGACCGGCAGCCGAGACCCTTGCCGCGTTGGCCAATGAATTCAAATTTGATACGATACTGGGGCTGCTGGATCCACCCAAAACAAAGAGGCCTGCAAAATGAAGATAGACAGAGGGGTTTTAGAAACCCTGGTGCCCGGGGACTACACCATCATGATCATTGACGACAGCCTGGAAAGCCTCAAACTATTGACCAGCATCCTTTCGGACCAGGGGTTCGGGGTCCGACAGGCCCGGGCAGGGCATCTGGCGTTAAAGGCCATTGAAAAAAAGCGGCCCGATCTCATTATTCTGGATATTAGGATGCCGGACATGGACGGGCTTGAGGTTTGCCGGAAATTGAAAGACACCCCGGAGACAAAGGGGATACCCATCATATTTATCTCTGCCCTGGCAGGCTCCATTGAAAAAAACCAGGCCTTTAAGGCCGGCGGTGTGGATTATATTACAAAGCCCTTCCAGGCCCTGGAGGTGCTGGCCCGGGTAAAGCTGCACCTTTCTTTGACCCGGATGAAGCGCAATCTCAAAGAACTGGTGCACCGGCGCACGGTCAAGCTTGAAGAATCCAATACCGCCCTCAAGGTGCTGCTGGACCATCGCAATTCGGAAAGGGAAAAACTTGAGGAAAACGTTGTGTCCCAGATCAACGCCCTGATTCTTCCCAGTCTCAGGCGCCTGGAGAAAACCGGTCTGACCCCCCAGCAAAAAGCCCTGACCGATGTGATCGCCTCCAACCTGAATGAAATCACATCCGGATTCTCAGCCCGTCTGTACCGCAGGGCCGCCGGTGTGACCCCCAGGGAAATGGATGTGGCCGCGTTAATCAAAACCGGAAAGACCAATGTGGAAATTTCAAACATCCTTAACATTTCAGAACCTGCCATCTCATTCCATCGTCAAAACCTGAGGAAAAAACTGGGCCTGATCGGAAAAAAGATCAATCTGGCTGTCTATCTTAATGAAATTACACTAAAATAGATCCTTAGGAATTCCCACGTTCCAGCCCTGCAGATCTCTTAAATATATAGTTTTTACCTATATATATTTAATGCTTTACCTATATTTACTTTTGAGTCCCGGGCCTCTATCTTAAATCATTGTTCAAAGCCAGCCCCTTGACTCAAGGTGCGTTTCCCCCTTGGCGGCAAGGGGGGAAAAATCAATCCGCAAAAAATCTAAGGAGAGGCCGGTGCCCTCAAAAAATTCAGTATTAGATGTGGACGGCCTTGAAAAGCGGTTCGGCGGGATTCAGGCGGTATCCGATTACAGCCTGAGCCTTGGCGCCAATGAACTGGTCGGCCTTATCGGCCCCAACGGCGCCGGTAAGACCACTGTGTTCAACATGCTTTCCGGCATACTAAAACCCAGTTCCGGCACGATTTGTCTTAACGGAAAGGATATCACGGCCTTTTCCCCTTCCCGGACGGCAAAGGCCGGTATTGCCAGGACGTTTCAGAACATCAGGCTGTTCAAGGATTTGAGTGTGCTGGACAATATCAAAGTAGCCTTTCACATGCACCAGGGCAAAAATCTGATCCATACCCTCTTTCATACCGGAAAATTCCGCCGGTCGGAAAGACAGATTGACCGGGAGGCCCGGACCTTTGCCGAAATCATGGGCCTGATTGATTTTCTAAATGAGCCGGCCAAAAATCTGCCCTATGGGGACCAGCGCCGGATGGAAATTGCCAGGGCCCTGGCCGCCCGCCCTAAATTGCTGCTTTTAGATGAGCCGGCCGCCGGGATGAACAACCGGGAAACCGCGACCCTCATGGAGACCATCAAAAAAATTCATTCAGACTATCCTTTAAGCATCCTGGTGGTTGAACATGACATGCACATGGTGATGAACCTGTGCCAGAGAATCCAGGTCCTGAACCAGGGCCGGGTCCTTGCCCAGGGAACCCCGGAACAAATCCAAAAGTCCCCGGAAGTAATCAAGGCCTATCTGGGCAGCCCAAAGGAAAAACAAGATGCTGACCATTGAAAACATTGATGTTTACCGGGGGAAAACCCATGTCTTGAGGGCGTTGGATCTTTTTGTCGACCACGGGGAAATCATCGCCCTGGTCGGTGCCAACGGTGCCGGAAAAACCACCACCTTAAGGACGGTTTCAGGATTGCTCCACCCCGCACGGGGAAGGATATCTTATACCCCTGAAAAGGGAGACGCGGCCATTGATATCACAAATATGGCCGCCGAAGACATTGTCCGGCTTGGCATTTCCCATTGCCCGGAGGGCCGGGGAATTTTTTCCCAGCTTTCGGTAAGAGAAAACCTTCTGATCGGCGCCTATCTTCGATCTGACACCGGCATTCAAAAAGACATGGACATGGTTTTTTCCATGTTTCCCATTCTAAAGGAGCGCCTGACCCAGGCCGGCGGTCTTTTGTCCGGAGGCGAGCAGATGATGCTGGCATTGGGACGCGCCCTGATGAGCCGGCCGAAACTTCTGATTCTGGATGAGCCGTCCCTGGGACTTGCGCCCCTTGCCATTGAAATCATTTTTAACATGATCAGAACCATCAACCAGCAGGGGGTGACCATCCTCATTGTGGAACAAAATGCCGTCATGGCGTTGGAACTGTCCAGCCGGGCCTATGTCATTGAGACAGGGCGGGTGCTGCTCTCCGGGGCAAGTTGTGACCTGGCCTGCGATCCCGGTGTCCAAAAAGCGTTTCTGGGAGGCCGATAATGGATTCAGGATATCTCATTCAGCAACTGGCCAACGGATTGATCCTGGGCAGCATGTACGCCCTTGTGGCCATTGGGTTTTCCATGATTTACGGCATTGTCCGCCTCATCAATTTTGCCCACGGGGACATCGTAATGATCGGGGCGTTTACCACACTGGCCCTCATGGAAAGTGTCAATGTTGTTCCCTTTCCCCTGGTGGCGGTATCTGTGGCACTGGTAGGATGTTTTGCCGGCATCCTCATTGAACGGATCAGTTTCCGCCCCATGCGGGGAGCGCCCCAGGTCACGGGCTTTATCGCCTCTTTGGGAATTTCCATCATGCTTCAGAACCTTGGGATTTTAGTCCTCACGGCCCAGCCCAGGAATTTCAGCTTTCCAAAGTACATGCAGGCCATGATCCAGGCAGGACCCGTAAGCTTCAGGGTGGTGGACCTGGTCATCTTTGCCAGCGCCGTATGTCTCATGGCCGCCCTGATCTTCATGGTGAAAAAAACAAAACTGGGAATGGCCATGCGGGCAACGGCCGAAAACCTGGATGTGGCAAGGCTCATGGGAATCAATATCAACAGGACCATCATGGCCACCTTTGCCATCGGCTCGGGCCTGGCCGGTATTGCCGGGCTCATGTGGGGGGGCAAATTCGGACAGATCGACCCGCTCATGGGATATATTCCCGGGCTCAAATCATTTGTAGCAGCGGTGATCGGCGGTGTGGGATCCATTCCCGGCGCCATTTTAGGCGGATTTATCTTAGGCATCAGTGAAGTGGCCTTTGTGGGATTTTTGCCCCCCATTTATTCGTCATACCGGGATGCCTTTGTATTCGGCACCCTGATCCTGATTTTAATCGCCCTGCCCAACGGCCTTCTGGGCAAAGATATGGAGGAACGGGCCTAATGAACCGCAGACGCCCCCTGATCTTTTTTGCCATCCTGGCCGCCTGCATGGCCGTTCTGAGCCTCTGGGTCAACACCTTTTCCAACGATTATTTTATTGCCGTTGTCTGTTTTGCCGGAATCAATATTGTTCTGGCCTCAAGCCTGAACCTGACCAACGGGTTTACCGGGCTTTTTTCCCTGGGGCATCCGGCCTTCATGGCCATAGGCGGATATACCACAGCCCTTTTAACCTTTTCCCCGGACAAAAAGCCCCTGTTTCTTCCCGATCTCCCCCTGTGGCTGGCCTCGGTTCACCTGCCCTTTTTTCCCGCCCTTTTGACCGGCGGCTGCCTGGCCGCCCTGGTGGCTCTTTTGATCGGGATATCCGTCCTGCGTCTCAAGGGGCATTACCTGGCCGTGGCCACCATGGGATTTCTCATTATTGTCCAGGTACTGCTCAACAACTTTGAATCCATCACCCGGGGACCTTTAGGGCTCAACGGGCTGGAGGATTTCACCAATGTCTTTTGGGTGGCGGCCTGGGTGCTGATCACCCTCTATGTGTGCTGGAAGGTCAAGTTTTCATCCCTGGGCCGCGCCCTTCTGGCCATGCGTGAAGATGAAATGGCTGCCAATTCCCTTGGGGTGGATCTTTTTGCCATGCGCAATTTCGCCCTGGTAGTGGGGGCGTTTTTTGCCGGCATTGCAGGGGGGTTATGGGCCCATCTGATCACGGCGGTCACCCCGGGCTCGTTTTCTCTGATTATGTCTTTTAACCTTGTGGTCATGGTGGTGGTGGGAGGAACGGGCAGCATTACAGGTTCGGCCCTTGCCGCTGTTTTCTTTACCCTGGTCAAGGAGGCGTTTCGTCCCCTGGAAGAAAATTTCGGTATTTACGGGGTGGGTGAGATCGTCACCTCCCTGGTACTGATCTCAATTTTAATATTTAGGCCCGGCGGTATATTCGGCAGCAGCGAGCCCGAATTTATCCTGGGTAAACAACAACCTGAACGGGTAATCAAAGGAGATTGAAAATGAAAAAATGTCTACAGCTTATTATCCTCGGCCTGATGTCTCTGGCCCTCGCATCCCCGGGCTTTAGTGCCGAACCGATTAAAATCGGTGCATTGTACAGCCTTACCGGAGGCATGTCCTCCATTGACACCCCCTCTCTTCGGGGTGCCCAGCTTGCCGTCAAGCTCATCAATGAAAAAGGCGGCCTGCTCGACGGCAGGATGCTTGAACTGATCTCTGTGGATGCCAAGACCGACCAGAAAGCGGCGGCCATCGGCGCTAAAAAACTGCTCAGCAAAGGGGTGATCGCAGGCATCGGCCATTCCGACCCCGCCTTTGTTCTGCCCTCCGCCCCCATGTTCCAGAAAAAGGGCATTCCCTTTGTCACCTCCGGCGCCACTCTGCCCACCCTGCCCAAGATGATCGGCGACTGCATGTTCATGGTTCCTTTTGGGGACGACGACCAGTCTTTTGCCATTGCAGATTATTCCTTTAAGAGCCTTGGGGTGAAAAATTTTGTGGTATGGACGGACAACTCCATGGACTTTACCAAAACCCTTTCAAGATTCTACAAGCAGCGGGCTAAAGAACTGGGCATGAACCTGGTTCTCGAAGATTTTTTCATGATGGGGGATAAGGATTTTTCAGCCCAGATCGCAAGACTTAAAAATGCATCCCCCAAACCCGATGCCATCTTTATCTCCTCCATCCCCAACGAAGCCGGCCTGACCACCAAACAGATCCGTGAAAATGGCTTAACCCTCCCCATCGTGTCCGGGGACGGATTTGATACCGAGCTGATCGTATCGGTTCCCGGAAAAGAGCTGGCCAATGACGTTTACTTTGCAACCCATACCTACAGGGCCGACCCCAGACCTGAAGTCGCCGACTTTATTGAAAACTATAAGAAAGAGTACGGGGTGGATCCGGAAAACGCCTTTGCTCCCCTTGGCTATGATGCCGTTGCCCTGATTGCCGACGCCATTACCAGAGGCAACTCTGCCGACCCCAAAGTCTTAAAGGAAACCCTGGCCAAAACCATGGGATTCAAGGCCGTGACCGGTGAAATTTCCTACACCCGCCCCAGCGGGGTTCCGGTAAAAGGGGTCTCTATCATCTCTGTTAAAAAAGGCGAGTACAACGTTGAGGAAATCTGGTACCCCAACGGAAAGTAAGAGATCTGTAAGAGGAGTGATTTTATGAAAACCGTTAAGCTCGAAGAACTGAACGAACATTCTTTTCAGGAGGCCGCGGTAGACAAGGTGCTCCTGGCCATCGGGTCCACGGAAAGCCACGGGCCTCACCTGCCCTTCGGCTGTGACTCCCTGGTCAGTTACGACCTTGCCCGCAGCATTGCAGAGCGCCTGGAAAAAACGGTTGTGGCACCGCCCCTGTGGTTCGGCATGAGCGGCCACTACAGCCACAAACCCATGTGCATCTCCTTAAGTGATGAGACCCTGATAAAAGTGGTGGAAGAGATGCTGGCCTCCATCATTCACTGGGGGATTAACAAGGTGGTCATCATCAACGGCCATGACGGCAATATCGCCCCCATTGAGATTGCCGCCCGCAAGATAAAAGTTGCGCATCCGGACTTTTGTCTGGCTGTTCTGGATGCCTGGTGGGTCACTGCAGGCAACCTGATCCCCGAGGATACCTTTGAGGTCTGGAACGGCCTTGGCCACGGCGGGGAAGGGGAAACATCCATCGGACTTGCCATGTTCCCGGAGCTGTGTGACATGAGCCGGGCCAAGGGCATGATTCCGGACATGGACAGCAATGTCAAACTGGTATGGAATTTTTCCGAACTCACCGATTTCGGTGCCAGCGGCGCCCCTGAAAAGGCGACCCCGGAAAAGGGAGAAAAAATGAAAACCGCCCTTGTGGACTACCTTGTGGAGTTTATAAACCGCATGGACGCCCAGGGATGGCGGTATACCAAAAAATAGCAAGAATTTTTGCCTGAATTACATCCTGCCGTATCCTGCTTGTCAGTTGGATACGGCAGGGTTGTTTTTTAAGCTCCGAATCACAGGCATCTTGAAAAAAAGCCTGCCGATGTGATACCATTTCAGTTGTGATTTTTGCTGCTTGCACCGGGGATGGCCCCGTGCAGGCAGTTCATGTTTATAACCCGTGATATCAGGAAAAGCCCATGGCCTTGGTTAAGGAACGGCGCAAAACAAGACAGATCCGGATCGGAACCCAGCCTGTAGGATCCGACGCCCCCGTATCGGTGCAGTCTATGACCAACACCCAGACCCAGGATGTGGCCGCCACCGTGGGCCAGATTTTCGCCCTGGAAAAAGCGGGGTGTGAAATCATCCGGGTGGCGGTACCGGATATGGATGCGGCAAAGGCGTTAAAGTCGATAAAAGATCAGATTAACATCCCCCTCATCGCAGATATTCATTTTGATTACCGTCTGGCGCTGGCTGCGGCCGAGTCCGGAGTGGACGCCCTGCGCATTAATCCCGGGAACATCGGGGAAGAAAAAAAAATCCGCGCGGTTGTGGATTGTGCCAAGGCCCTTCATCTGCCTATCCGGGTGGGCGTTAATGCAGGCTCCCTTGAAAAGCAGATCGAAAAGAAATACGGGCCCACACCCAGGGCCATGGCGGAAAGCGCCCTGTCCAATATCCGGATCCTTGAGAAACTGGGGTTTTATGATATAAAGGTCTCCCTTAAAGCCTCGGATGTGGAGCGGACGGTGGAGGCCTACAGGATTCTGGCCCCCCTGACCGATGTTCCCTTCCATATCGGGGTTACCGAGGCGGGCGGCCTTTATGCCGGCATCACCAAGTCTGCCATCGGCATCGGTATGCTTCTGGCCGAGGGGCTTGGCGATACTTTAAGGGTCTCGCTGACACGGGATCCTGTGGAAGAGGTGAGGACCGGATTTGAAATTTTACGGGCGCTTGGGATCCGTCAGCGGGGGCCGGAACTGATCTCCTGTCCCACCTGCGGGCGGTGCCGCATTGACCTGTTCAAAATTGCCGAACAGACAGAAAAAGCCTTGCTTGAACGGTCTGCAAAGATTAAAGTTGCCATCATGGGCTGTGTGGTAAACGGCCCGGGCGAGGCCAAGGAGGCAGACATCGGCATTGCCGGGGGAGATGGAAAGGGCATATTGTTCAAGAAGGGAAAAGTCATCCGTAAAATTGACCAGGACAGCCTGGTAAAAGAGCTGCTGGATGAAATTGACCTGATGATAAAAGAAAAAAAGGATGCGGAGGAGATAAATGGGAAAGAAAGTTAAGTCAGCCATTACCCCGACCCGGGAAGAGGACTATCCCCAATGGTACCAGGAGGTCATCAAGGCCTCTGACATGGCGGAGAACTCCCCTGTGCGCGGGTGCATGGTGATTAAACCCTGGGGGTATGCCATCTGGGAAAATATACAACGACAGATGGATGCCATGTTTAAAGAGACCGGGGTGAAAAATGCCTATTTCCCATTGTTTATTCCCTTAAGCTACCTTGAAAAAGAGGCCGAGCATGTGGAAGGGTTTGCCAAGGAGTGTGCCGTGGTCACCCATCACAAGCTTGAGGCCGCAGAAGAAGGGGGGCTCAAACCGGCAGGCGAACTGGCCGAACCCCTTATCGTCCGTCCGACTTCGGAAACCATTATCGGCGAGTCCATGTCTAAATGGGCCAACTCCTATAGGGATCTTCCCATCCTTTTGAACCAATGGGCCAATGTGGTGCGATGGGAAATGCGCACAAGGATGTTCCTGAGGACCAGTGAGTTCCTCTGGCAGGAGGGCCATACCGCCCATGCCACCCGGGAAGAGGCCGAGGAACGGACCCTGATGATGCTGGATGTGTATACCCGATTTGTTGAAGAGCATCTCGCCATGCCTGTGATCCGGGGCAGAAAATCCGAATCCGAGCGTTTCCCAGGTGCCGACGACACCACCTGCATTGAGGCCATGATGCAGGACCGACGCGCTCTTCAGGCCGGAACCTCCCATTTTCTGGGCCAGAACTTCGCCAAGGGTTCCAATATCACCTTCCAGAATGAAGAAGGCCAGGAGGCCTATGCCTGGACCACTTCCTGGGGCACCTCCACCCGCATGATCGGCGGGATGATCATGACCCACTCCGACGATGACGGCCTTGTGGTTCCGCCGAGGGTGGCGCCCTCCCATGTGGTGATCCTGCCCATCGTGAAAAAGGGATCGGACAACAAAGAGATTCTGGACAGCGCCTATGAACTCAAGGCCGCCCTTGAAAACCAATCCTACCACGGCAGCCCGGTCAGGGTTGAGATCGACGCCCGGGATATCGGCGGTGCCCGGGGGTGGGAATGGGTGAAAAAGGGCATCCCGGT
Source organism: uncultured Desulfobacter sp. (assembly GCA_963677255.2). Lineage (GTDB taxonomy): Bacteria > Desulfobacterota > Desulfobacteria > Desulfobacterales > Desulfobacteraceae > Desulfobacter. The sequence goes on from CAXXER010000001.1 coordinate 1,432,293, forward strand.
CCGCATTGAGCTGGGGCCCCGGGACATCGAGAACAATGCGGTTTTCATGGCCCGCAGGGACACCAGTAAAAAGGCGGGCATGGACAGATCAGAGTTTATAGACACCGTCTGCGATATTCTGGATGATATCCAGAATACCCTGTTTCAAAGAGCCCTGGAATACCGTGAGGAAAATACCTTTTCCATTGACGACACCAAAGAATTCTATACGCTGTATAAAGAGGCCAAGGGGTACACCAACGGCGCCTTTGTCATGGCCCATTGGTGCGGATCCGGTGACTGTGAGGAAAAAATTAAAAAGGATCTTTCCGTTACCATCCGATGCATCCCCTTTGACAGCCCGGATGAAGCCGGGACCTGTATTTGCTGCGGCAAGCCCAGTGAACGAAGGGTTCTCTTTGCCAAGGCCTATTAAACCCGTCCGGAGGGTAGAAAAGCACCAATGATTCGTATCAGTGATATTTTGGACAGAATCTATGATTTTAGTCCCGATGCCGATGTCTCGCTGATCGAACGCGCCTATATCTACTCCGCCCGGGTCCATGAGGGGCAGGTTCGTCTGTCCGGGGAACCCTATCTTTCCCACCCTCTGGAGGTGGCCTATGTCCTGGCCTGTATGAGCCTGGACATGGAAAGCATTGCCGCCGCCCTGCTCCACGATGTAATAGAGGATACTCCGGCCACCAAAGAGGACATCGCAAGAATGTTCGGACCCGGGGTGGCCCATATCGTGGAGGGGGTGACCAAGCTCTCCGCCCTGCCCTCGTCCACCAAGGCTGCCCAGCAGGCGGAATCCCTGCGCAAAATGATCCTGGCCATGGCCGACGACATCCGGGTTATCCTCATCAAGCTCGCCGATCGTCTGCACAACATGCGGACCTTAAAGTATCATAAACGCCCTGAAAAACAGGCGGCCATCGCCCAGGAGACCCTGGACATCTACGCCCCAATCGCCGCCCGTCTCGGGATCTTCTGGATCAAGCACGAGCTTGAGGAAATTGCTTTTTTCTACACCTTAAGAGAGGAGCACGATAGGATCCGGGCCCTGGTGAACAAGGCCAAGGATGAAAAGGAAGATTATATCAAGGAGGTCTCCACTGCCCTTCATTACAAGATGGAGGAGATGGAGCTTCCCTGCCAGATCAAGGGACGGTTCAAGGCCTATTACAGCATTTACCAGAAGATGCTCTCCCAGAACCTGGAGTATGACGAGGTTTACGATATCATCGCCTTCAGGATCATTCTCGAAACCGTGCCCCAGTGCTATGCCGCCATGGGGGCCATCCACTCCATGTGGAAACCCATTTACTACAAGATCAAGGACTATATCGGCAACCCCAAGCCCAATATGTATCAGTCCATCCACACCACGGTGGTGGGTCCCAAGGGGGAGCGGGTGGAGATCCAGATCAGGACCCAGGAAATGGACCGCATCGCCGAGTCCGGCATTGCCGCTCACTGGTCCTACAAAGAGGGTACCAAGGTCGATGAGAACACAGGCGAACTTTTTGCCTGGATCCGGAACCTGGTGGAAAACCAGGCCAATTTCAAGGATCCTGAAGAGTTCATGGAAAATGTCCGCATCGATCTTTACCCCGGAGAGATCTATGTTTTCACCCCGGCGGGAGAAATCAAAATTTTGCCCAAAAAAGCCACCCCTGTGGACTTTGCCTATCTGATCCACACGGAGGTGGGGGCCCAGTGCACCGGGGCCAAGGTGAACGGGAAGCTGGTGCCGCTGGCCCATGAGCTTAAAACCGGGGATACGGTTGAGATCATCATCACCAAGGGACACCAGCCCAGCCGCGACTGGCTCAACTATGTCAAAACCGTCAAGGCCAGAACCAAGATCCGGTCCTTTATCAATGCCAGGGAAAAGGAGAGAAGCCACACCCTGGGCAAAGAGATGCTGGAAAAAGAATTCCGTAAACACGGCCGCAGTTTCAACTCCCTTGTCAAAAGCGGTGAAATCATGGCCATTGCCGATGTCTACGGATTTAAAACCGTGGATGACCTCATCGCCCACGTGGGGTTCGGCAAACTGACACCCCGCCAGGTATTCAACCGTGTGGAACCGGAGGCTGAGGAAAAAGAGATCAAGGAAGAGATCCTGCCGAGCAAGAAGTTGGCAGGGCGGTCATCCGGACGGTCTGATACGGGGATCATCGTCAAGGGGCTGTCCGATATCCTGGTCCGGTTCTCAAAGTGCTGCAGCCCCCTGCCGGGCGATCCCATTGCCGGCTATATTACCCAGGGCCAGGGGGTCACCATCCACCGGAAAAGCTGTCTCAACGTCATGAAAATGAGCCCTGAGCGAAAGATCGACGTCCAGTGGGCCTCTGACCTTAAAGAGTCCTATCCGGCCTCCATAAGGATCAAAACCGATGACCGCCACGGGCTTTTAGCGGACATTGCCGCTGTAATATCCAAGGCCAAGATCAATATCCTCAACGCCCAGACCGATACCTCCGACGAGGGTATTGCCATGTTTTACTTTACCATAATGGTGGAAAGCTCGGATCAGCTTCGCTCTGTGATGAACGACATCCGGCGGGTTAAAAAGGTAACGGATGTCAAACGGGTGGTCAGAAAGGATTAAAACAATTTCCCAATGAAATCCTAACTTGGGAAGGGTAGATTTTTTTAAGGTAGACAGCAGCTGCAAAATGATCTATGGTTACCCTGGCAGCTTATAAATAGACTGCCCGAAGATTAACCTCCAACCCGGGGTTTGCATGGTAAACGCCCACTATTTACCAGATCCTTTCCTTCAGCCGGAATCTTTCGGCAAGGCCCTTCTAAGCCCAAGTATCATCCCCTTTTTTTCCACCATGGCCCTTTTCGGCTACAGCAGTTTTAAACCAACGCGGAGAAATGTATGAAAAAAATCTTTATTCTGGACACCAATGTTATCCTTCATGACAGCAGCTGCATCCATCAGTTCAAGGACAACGACATCTATATCCCAATCACGGTGATAGAGGAGCTGGACAAGTTCAAGAAGGGCAACAACGTCATCAATTGCAATGCCCGGGATTTTTTAAGGTCCCTGGATGCATTGTCCAGTGACAAGATGCTGAACGGCGGCGTGCCCATTGACAATGGCAAAGGCACCATTGCCATCCGCCTGGACACCCCTCTGGACCCTATCATCAAGGAGAATTTTAACGAAATTACCCCCGATATCCGGATTCTCAACATTGCTTACGCCATTGCCAAAAAGAAAAAATTTAAACATGTGATTTTTGTCACCAAGGATGTGAACTTAAGGCTCAAGGCGCGCTCCATCGGCCTGAAAACGGAGAATTACAACTCCCAGTGCGTTGAAAATATTTCCGATATGTACACCGGGCTCAAGGTTCTTGAAAATATTAAATCCGAGGTGCTGGACACCCTTTACCAGAAACCCTATGAGGCGTTGCCATCCACCCTGGGCCACGAGGCCTCATTTTTTGCAAATGAGAATGTGGTGCTTAAAAACGGCTCCAAAAGTGCGTTGGCCTTTTTTGACGGCACCAGCGAAACCGTGCGCCTGATCCAGCCCAGGATCTGCTACGGCATTAAACCGAGGAACTCCGAGCAGACCTTTGCCCTGAACGCCATGCTTAATCCTGAGATTTCACTGGTAACGGTTTCGGGAAAGGCGGGTACGGGAAAAACCCTTCTGGCTCTGGCCGCGGCTCTGGCCAAAAAGCAGTATTACCGTCAGATCTTCATTGCCCGGCCGGTAGTCCCCTTAAGCAACAAAGATCTGGGATTCCTGCCCGGAGACGTTGCCTCCAAGCTGGACCCTTATATGCAGCCCCTGTATGACAATTTATCCGTGATTCAGAATCATTTTAATGAAAACGGGGCGTCCGGTAAAAAAATAAAAGAGCTGATCGAAGAGGAAAAGATCGTGATCACCCCCATCTCCTATATCAGGGGGCGGTCCATTGTCCGGGTCTTTTTCATCGTGGACGAGGCCCAGAATCTGACGCCCCATGAGGTGAAAACCATCATCACCCGGGCAGGGGAGGGCACAAAGATTGTGTTTACCGGAGATATTTTCCAGATCGACCACCCTTACCTGGACAGCCAGACCAACGGGTTAGCCTATATCATAGAGAAAATGAAGGGGCAAAAGCTCTACGCCCATATCAACCTGGAAAAGGGCGAGCGCTCCGAACTGGCAGAACTGGCCTCAAAGATATTGTAAAGAGGTCAGATTTCCCTGGGCATGATAAAGGTGGTAAGTGCAAGGCGCCGAAGCCATGACGAGCGAGGTGTATAAGCCATACTCCGCAGGGAGGAAGGGCAGAAGACAACGCAGCAGATGCCGCCTTTATCATGCCCAGGGGGGAACGACAAAAAGGATCGGACATGGAGCGCATCCATATCCGATCCTGATATATCGTACTGAACAAATAGCTACGGCTTGTCTTGGCAGAGAAACGACTGCCGGCAGCAGCAATTGTTAGGAGGCTTTGGTGACCTTTCCTGCCTTGATGCAGGAGGTGCACACATCAATTTTTCTAACGCAGCCTTCTTTAATCACTGCGCGGACCCGCTGGAGGTTGGGGTTGAATCTTCTCTTGTTCAGATTATGGGCATGGCTGACGTTGTTGCCGACCATTGGTTTTTTTCCGCAAACTGCGCATTGTTTTGACATGATTATACTCCTAAAGAAAAACGCTTCATCAAAATATTAACCCGATATAAATACACCAGCTTCCGGGTAAAGTAAAGGAAAATTATTTTTCGGATTCTTTTTGGGTTTCTGCCTTTTTGGAAACGTCCGGAATTTTTGCAAGAGCGGTCTTACTCTGGCTGGTGCCGGGGTAATTCTCGACAATGAACTCATACCGTTTCAAGGCGGCCTGGTACTCTTTGGTCTTGTTGTAGAAGTCAGCTACATAAAGCTCGTGCCCGGCAATGTTGTTGATACAGGTCTCAATGTTTTTTGCGGCATCTTTGACATATTCGCTGTCGGGAAACTGCTGGCTTAGGCGTTGAAACTGGGCCATGGCATTTCTTGCCGGGGTGGAATCCCGGTCCACCGTATCGATCTGATTGAACCAGCACAGACCGATCTGGTTAATGACGTACGGGACCGCTTCGTTTCTGGGGTGCAGTTTTTCAAAACTTTCATAGGCGACAATGGCCTCGTCGTACTGCTCCAGGTGGAATTGGGAGTCGGCAATCTTCAACTCTGCCAGGATGGCGTATTTTGAGAACGGATACCAGTCTTTTAAGTCCGTATACGCTTTGACGGCATCTTTGTAATCCTCGTTCATGAATGCCGCCGCTCCTTCTGCTGCCAGCTGCTGGGCGGTCTTGTTCATTTGGGTGGATTTATCAAACATGGAACATCCGCACAGAAACAGAAACAGGGCACCGATAACAAGGATTTTTTTCATTTTATAAATTCTCAATATAGTGTTCTGCACAAACCGCGGCTACCGCGCCGTCGCCAACGGCCGTTGATACCTGACGCAGGGGGGTGTCCCTGACATCTCCTACCGCGTATACCCCGGGGACATTGGTCTGCATTTTAGCATCGGCAATGATGAATCCCCACTCGTCAGTCTGGACGCTGTCTCCGAGGAACTCGGTATTGGGTAAAATGCCCACCCAGATAAAGCAACCGTCCGCTTTGAGTAATGACTCTTCCCCGGTTTTAACGTTTTTGACAGTCACCCCTTCAATGCCGAAAAATCCGTTTACCCCGGTAGCGACGGTGTCCCAGACCATTTCTATTTTATCGTTGGCAAAGGCTCTTTCCTGAAGGATTTTGGTGGCCCTCAGTTCGTCCCTGCGGTGGACCAGATACACCTTTTTAACAAATTTGGTCAGGTAAATGGACTCCTGCACGGCTGTATCTCCGCCGCCGATGGCAACAACGGTCTTGTCACGGAAAAAGGGTGCATCACAGGTGGCGCAAAAGGAGATGCCCTTGCCCATATACCGGTCTTCACCGATCCCCAGTTTTCTGGGCGACGCTCCGGAGGCAAGGATCAGGGCTTTGGTCGTTATGGACCGGTCCTTTAGGACAATTTCTTTTTTGTCTTCGGACAGGTTCAAGGCTTTTACCTCGGCCATCTCGATTTTGAGCCCCAGATCTTCGGCCTGCTTTTTCATCTTTTCCGCCAGGTCAAAGCCGCTGATGCCCTCGGGAAATCCCGGATAATTTTCAATCCAGTCGGTGACGATGATCTGTCCCCCGGGAGCGGCTTTTTCAAGGAGCAGGACATTCATCCTGGCCCTGGCCGCATAGATCCCCGCAGTAAGACCGGCCGGACCGGCACCGATAATGACAAGATCGTAATCGGTCATGTCAGGCTCCTTACAGGACTTTTTTCAGGGTCTCTTCAAGCTTTTCTTTGGCGACCATCCCGGTGATCTGTTCGGCTATTTCGCCGTTTTTAAAGAAAATGAGGGTGGGAATGGCCTGAACACCGAATTTGCTGGGGCTCAACGGGTTGTCATCCACATTGACCTTGGCAAAGGTGACCTTATCTCCATATTCATTTGCCAGGGCCTCAACGGACGGGGCAATGGCTTTGCAGGGGCCGCACCAGGGCGCCCAGAAATCCACCATCAGGGGTTTGTCTGACGAGGTTACAAGTTCTTCAAAGGATTCGTCTGTAAGATCTAGAATATTGTCCGCCATGGTTTCTTCCTAAGTCTGAAGTTAAAAATTGCTGTAAATATATGTTGATCTTCGGGCTTTGTCAATTATTGCCCATAGAAATGGGTCCATGCCCTTGAAGAAAAATCCTGGGCATGGACCCGCAGATCCGATAGGAAAAATCTTTTTTTACCAGTTCTCACCCAGAACTTCGAAATGGGCCTGGGGATGGTTGCATGCGGGACAGGTGGCGACGGCTTCGGCACCCTCGTGGACATAACCGCAGTTGCGGCAGCGCCAGGTTACAGGGGCGTCCTTCTTGAAGACCTTGCCGGCTTCAATATTGGCTGCAAGGTCCTTGTACCGCTTGTCATGCTGCTTTTCGGCCACAGCAATGCTCTTAAAGACATTGGCAATTTCGTTAAAGCCTTCTTCTTTGGCAACAACGGCAAACTCGGGATACATCTGCTCCCATTCGTACTCCTCCCCGGCTGCAGCATCCTTGAGGTTCTCAAGGGTGGTTCCGATGACACCGGCGGGGAAGGCAGCGGTAATCTCGACTTCACCGCCTTCCAGGAATTTAAAAAGGCGTTTGGCGTGCTCTTTTTCCTGATTGGCGGTTTCGGTAAAAATGTCTGAGATCTGGACATACCCTTCCTTTTTGGCAACGCTTGCAAAATAGGTGTACCGGTTACGGGCCTGGGATTCTCCGGCAAATGCGGTTAAAAGATTTTTTTCGGTTTTGGTGCCTTTGAGACTTGCCATAATGTGGTCCTCCTGGTTGTCGTTAAGTATTTAGGGCCTCCGGGCCCGTGGGTTGACTCGATAAATTTAGAGTGCCGTATAGCCGGACGGCATACTGCATGTTTTACAATACCCTGTCAGGCAGACCCGCTTGCCGGTAATGGTAAACTTGGCCTGTGTTTCAGGGGAAATGGAAATTTTGTCCAGGGTCTTGTCCTGGAAATCAAAGATGCCATGGCAGGATAAACAATAAAAATGGTGGTGATCATCCACATTGGGATCGAACCGCCTGGGATCGCCGTGTCCCTCAACAACCCGGATCATCCCGGCATTGGCAAAGGTCACAAGGGTTCTGTTTACCGTATCCAGGCTGATGTTGGGGAAATCCTTTTTCAGATTCTTGTGGATCTGATCCGCACTGGGGTGGGTGGTGGTCGAGGTCAGAATCTTATACACCGACGTTCGCTGCGGAGTGATCTTTAAATTGTTTTCCCTGCACATCTTGTAAAATGCTTCCATGTTCAAACTCTCTTGCTTAATCGTTTGGTGTATTAAATAGGATCTAATCCTATTTGTCAATGGGGAATATTTAGATTTTTGGACCGGTCATTTTCCGCCCGCTCGGGTTATGGTATAGTGCCATGAAAAAATTATGAAAATTTGAACGCGGGAATGGAATATGAGATTTTTTTTGATCGTGATGGCTGCAACCCTCCTTACAGGATATACCGGAATAACAGCGCCGGCGTTGGCCGGGCAGAACGTTGATATTGTTGAATTGAGCCGGCTTGCAGACCAGGGTGATCCGGCAGCCATGGCAGACCTGGGGGCCGCCTATTTCCATGGGAAAGGCGTGCTCAAAGATCCCTTTAAAGCCAAATGCTGGGTTCAGCGGGCAAGGGAGATCGCTCTGGATTTAGGCGATGACCAAGCGGTCCGCCGGGCCGAACGGTTGTGGAATAAACTGGAGCTTTGGAAATTCTCCGGGGAGTGCAGCGGGCCGTCTCCTGCTGTCTCCGGCCCTGCCGCAGGGGATCGGTTTGTAGAACCTGTAACAGGCATGGCCTTTATCTGGATCCCCGGCCGGTGTTTTTCTTCCCCTGCCGCAAAGGGGGGGCGTGCCTGTCCTGACGGATTCTGGATGGGAGTCCATGAGGTCACCCAGGCCCAGTGGAAACGCATCATGGGTAACAATCCGTCCCGTTTCAAGGGGGATGATCTGCCGGTGGAACAGGTCAGCTTTGACACCGCAGAGGAATTCATCCGGCGCCTGAACAGGGACTCAGGGATGATCTTTTCCCTGCCCACCGAAGTCCAGTGGGAATTTGCATGCACCAACCGGGGCCGGAAACAGCCCTTTCCCTGGGGGCGTGAAGATGGGCGGCCTCAGGCCAATTGCGGCGGGTGCGATACCGGAAACCTCCGGGGCAAAACCGCACCGGTGGCAAGCTTTGCGCCCAACACGCTTGGGCTTTACGACATGGGAGGCAATGTCCGGGAATGGTGCCGGAATCCGCGCAGGAGCAGCGCCCGGGATGAACCGGTCCGGGGCGGCTCGTTTGTGGATAATGTCTCCCGGTCAAAATGCCGGTCCGGGGACCGAATGATCCCCAGGTTAAAAGCCTACTATCTGGGATTCCGGCTGGTGGCAGAACGCCGTTAACGGATCCTGCCGTAAATCTTACCCGACGGCCTATGCCATATCGGTCCGGATAAAGTCGTTGAGTTCGGCATACCCGATCTTTTCTACCCGGGCCTGCCCCAATGCTTTTAGAAAGACAAAGTACAGATCGCTGCCCTCTTTTTTCTTATCCCTGGAGGCGGCATTGATAATTTCTTCGGCCGGGAACTGTGTCAAGACAGGCAGTCCCAGTTTCAGGAGCAGGGTTTCAATTCTTTTAACATCGTCCGGGCCAAGGTCTCCTTTGTGCTGGGAAAACCTGGCTGCGGCAGCCATACCGGCGGCTACCGCCCGGCCGTGGCCACCCTGTTCAAGGCGCTCAATGGCGTGGCCGATGGTGTGGCCGAAATTCAGCTTTCGCCGTTCACCAGCCTCCCGTTCGTCCGCTGCCACCACGGCCGCCTTGATTTCAACGGAATCTGCCACCAGGCGGAAAATGGTTTCAGGATCCAGGTCCAGGGCTTTTTGGGCGTTGGCTTCGATAAATTCCAGCAAGGCCAGGTCCTTGATCAGCCCGTGTTTTACAATCTCTGCCAGGCCGTTTGAAATCTCGTGTTTCGGCAGGGTTTGGAGCATGTCAATGTCGCAGATAACAAATTCCGGCTGACTGAACACGCCCACCATATTTTTATAGGCATCCAGATTGACCCCGTTCTTACCGCCCACACTGGCATCCACCTGTGAGAGCAGGGATGTGGAGACAAATCCGAATCTCACCCCCCGCATGAACACCGAGGCCACAAAGCCTACAATATCGCAGACAATGCCTCCGCCGACGCCCAGGATAAAGCTTGATCGATCACATCCCAGATTGATCAGCTCCCTGAGCAGGGTTTCAACCGTGGCAAGGGTCTTGATCCTTTCCCCGGTGCCTATGGTAAGGATCCGTCCCTTGGGAAATGCATCTTTATGCAGCCTGAAAAGATTTTCATCGGTGATAATGACAGGATCGGCTCCCCGGGGGATGTACTCTTGGGCATTGGAGAGGGTTTCTCCCACCAGGATGCGGGAGTCCTTCCATAGTCCTTTGACGGTAACAGTTTTCATAGACTCTCTTTCACGATGTTATGGATGGCGTTTATTTTCGTCATGACTTGGGGCAAACAGGTCCGGATGTCTTGTCTTCTTTTCTTTTTGAAAAGGACAACTATATGAATTTGTTCGCCTTTGCTGTCTGTGTTTTGTTGCGATACCCATGGCATCCTCCGAAGCAGGTTGTATCAGCAATACCGGGTTTGAGCAATAAAAAAGGCCGCAGCACACTCTCAAGCGTCTGCTGCCACCCTTTGACAAAACAGTCCGGTTTTCAGATCCTCGTACAAATTGTCCGTCATCTATGTTCTCATGCGCAGGAACCTAAGGCGATGATTTTTGCTTTCAGATTCAATAAATTGTCAATTGAAAATGAAAATTTATATTTGATTTTCACCCCTCTTCCGTATAGACTCTGTCCAAATTAATCCGGGTATTGTAAACAAGTTATGCAGCTAAACGTTATTATAGCGGATGATCACGCGATTATCCGGGAGGGGTTGAAAAGCCTTTTAGAAAACAAAGGCATTAAGGTCCTGGATATCGCAAAAAATGGCAGGGAGGCCGTTGAAAAGGCTGTTGCCCTGGAGCCGGATATTATGATGATGGACATTTCCATGCCGGATTTGAACGGGGTGGAAGCCACAGAGCGCATCCGGGAAAAGGTGCCCCATACCCGGGTGATCGCCCTGTCCATGCATTCAGGAAAAAGCATTATTGACAAGATGTTTGCTGCGGGTGCTTCCGGTTATATCCTGAAGGAATCCGCCTTTGATGAGATTTATGATGCCATCCAGGGCGTGATCCGGGGCAATTTTTATCTGACGCCCGCCATTGCAAGGATGTATGTAGATGACCCGGTGCTGCACAATGGCAGCCGGAACTGTCCTCCCAAATTCAATAAAATTTCCAAGAAAGAAAGGGAAATTCTTCAATTGGTGGCTGAAGGGGAAAAGACCCGCGATATTGCAGAAAAACTTGGGGTGAGCATTAAAACCATTGAAACCCACAGGCGCAATATCATGAAAAAACTAAATATTTTTTCCGTTGCCGGGCTGACCAAATACGCCATTCAAGAAGGCATTATTTCCCTGGATTAACCAATAGCAAAAAACTTAAGGTGGGTAATGGAGTATATTAATCTTAGGGACGAATCCTCAGACGCAGTAGAGGCCCTTGCCAACGGGATCGCCCATGATCTGAACAACCTTTTGGCCGCCATCAAGGGGCATGCCTCTTTGATGATGAGCAATGTCAACCCCTCCGACCCCCTTTACGGGCATATTACAGAGATCCTCTCCTGTATTGATAAGGGCTCTGAGATGGCCAACCAGCTTCTGGGGTTTGCCAAAGTGGATGCATTTTACAGCACCAGCCTGGATATCAACCGCCTGGTCCGGTCGGCCATGGAGAACCTGAACCTTAAGGGTCGACGGATAATTCTGGATGTGAACCTGGACTCAAAATCCCTGGTCATAAACGGTGATCGGGATAAGTTGAACCAGGCAATCTCAGCCATCATCCAAAACGGGCTCCAGGCCATGCCCAGGGGGGGCAAGCTTTCAGTGCTAACAGAGTCCGCCGCCATTCTTAACGGGACAGCAGAGCAGCTGGGGGTGGAAAGCGGCCATTTTGTAAAAGTCACCATCACCGATACCGGTATCGGCATGGACAAGGAGACCCTGGCCCGGATTTTTAAACCGTTTTATTCTGCTGATCATGAAAAGTACCCGGAAAAAAGGGGGCTTGGACTGACCTTTGCCAGAAAGATCGTCAAAAATCATAACGGCGTCATTGATGTATGGAGTTCGCCCCGGGTGGGATCGGCCTTTTCCATTATTCTTCCTTTGGCCGAACCCCTTGAAGATGCGGACATGCCTTCCGCCCAGGACAAACTGATCCTGGGCAATGAGTTTGTCCTCCTGGTGGATGATGAAGAGCGAATCCTCACCGTGGGCCGGGAGATCTGCAAGGCGCTTGGCTATAAGGTCATCACCGCCAATTCCGGAAAAGAGGCCCTCAAAATTTACGCAGAAAAAAGGGATGAAATTAATCTGGTGGTGCTGGACATGATCATGCCGGAGATGAACGGTCTTGAAACCTTTTTAAAGCTGAAAAAACAGAATCCGGAGATCAAGGTGCTGCTTTCCACAGGCTACGCCATTGATGAAAAGGCTCAGGAGATGCTCAGGCAGGGCTGCAAAGGGTATATTCTCAAACCGTATTCGGTCATTGATTTTTCCCATAAAATTCGCGAGATCCTGGAGCAATAACCATCAGGAAATTGACTCGCACCCTGGCCACCGGCAAATGGCGCTTTAATCGTGGATCAGGGAGAATGTTTCATGGCTTGACACCGTATGACCGATTGCCTATAGTCCCCTGAACTGATTGAAATTGATTTATATACACGGATTGCATGATAAACTTTGACAATACCGCCCCTGTGAAACTCAAGGGGGCCGGCGGCGGATTCTGGATTACCATAGACCCTTCCCATCCGGAAGGGGTTCTGATCACAGAAATCTCTAAACTGATTAAAAATCTTAAACATTTGGCAAAAAATGCCGACGTCACCTTGGATGTGGGGGATGCCCGGGGGCATGAGGACCTTGTACAGCGGATCAAGGCGCACCTTGAGGCGAACTTTGATCTGGGACGGATTGTGACCTCCCCCCAGAAACGTCCGGTGCCAACGGAACGGATCCGCCAGCGGGATCTGTCCAAGGGATGGAACCACCACCGCAGCGATGTCCTCATGCTCAGAGGGCGGGTGCGTTCCGGTCAGAAGATCAACGCCAGAAAGCATCTGATCATTACCGGGGATGTGAATCCTGGCGCGGAAATCACTGCGGGCGGGGATATTATCGTCCTTGGAAAAATGGCCGGAAAGGTCCATGCCGGGTATCCGGAAGACGAAGCAGCGATTGTCTTTGCCCTCGGCTTTGCCCCAAGCCATGTTAAGATAGGCGGCATTAGCGCCACCGGAAGCGAAAACTCTATAACCCAGATGCCTGAGTTCGCCTGTGTGGAGAACCAGTCCATTGTGGTAAAAGACTATATGAAAGAAAGCCCGTTCAGGCGACTGCCCTGGCCGGAGGCGGTTTAATCATCATTATTTTTGAGGTGTGATTTGGAAGGTAAAGTCATTGTCGTAACGTCAGGAAAAGGCGGTGTTGGCAAAACAACGGCAAGTTCATCCATCGGGGCGGCCCTGGCCATGGAGGGAAACCGGGTGGCCATTGTGGACATGGATATCGGCCTGCGGAACCTGGATGTGGTCATGGGCCTTGAAAACCGCATTGTGTTCAATATCGTGGATGTGGTCCAGGGCCGCTGTAAAATCGAACAGGCCGCCATCCGTGACCGTCGAATCGAAAATCTGTTTCTCATCCCCGCCTCCCAGAGCGACAACAAGGATGTGTTGACCTCCTCTGGCGTTGCCCGGGTCTGTGATGAGCTTAGAACCAAGTTTGACTATACGATTATGGATTCTCCGGCAGGGATTGAAAGGGGGTTTGAAAACTCCACCGTGGGTGCGGATGAGGCACTTGTCGTCTGTACCCCGGATGTGTCCGCCGTCCGGGATGCCGACCGGGTCATCGGTCTGCTTTACGCCAAATCCCTCACGCCCCGGCTCATCGTCAACCGTATTGAGCCGTCCAGGGTGGCCAGAGGCGAGATGCTCAGCCACGAAGATGTGCTGGAAGTCCTCTCCATAGAGCTTGCCGGCCTTGTCCCCATGGATGAAAAGGTATTGATCTCCTCCAACACCGGAACCCCCCTGGTGCTGCAGAACGACTCCAAGGCCGGTTCCGCCTTCCGCCGCATTGCCCGCCGCCTGAACGGAGAGGCAGATCTGCCCATTGAGGTGCCAAGCGACAAGAAAAGTGTATGGAGCAAGATCGGCAAAACCTTCGGGTTAAAATAAGGAGAACGGCATGCTACAAAGTTTATTAAAACGCTTTACAGGACAGAAAAAATCCAGTGACGAAGCCAAAAAGCGGCTCCAGTTCTCTTTGATTTACGATAACCTGGAAGTGAACGATACCACCCTGACAAAGCTTCAAAGCGATATTGTGGATGTGATTTCAAGATATTTTGAGATCGACAAGGACGCCCTTGAACTCAAGGTGAAGCGGGATGAACAGGTCAATGCCCTGGTCTTTAACACCCCGATTCTCCATGTGAAGCGCAAAGGGGCGTAACCCGCGCCGTTTAAGCATACCCAAAACGAATATCCTGAAAACAAATCGCCGGGAGGATCTCCCGGCGGTTTTACAGATCGGTTCGGGCCCGGAAAGTCTTTCCGGGCCCTTTGTTTTATTTATTCTTCCGTCTTCACCACCTTGATGGCCAGTTCCTGGAGCTGGGATGCCGTCGCCTTGGACGGGGCTTCTGTCAGCATACAGGTCGCCTTCTGGGTCTTGGGGAAGGCAATGACGTTTCTGATGGAATCTTCCTTGCAAAGCAGCATCACCAGCCGGTCCAGGCCGAATGCGAGGCCGCCGTGGGGCGGTGCACCGCATTCCAGAGCCTCCAGAAGGAAGCCGAATTTCTCTTTGGCTTCGTCTTCACTGATACCTAAAGCCTTGAGCACCCGTTCCTGAAGGGCGGAGTCGTGGATACGGATGGAGCCGCCACCGATCTCAATGCCGTTGAGAACCAGGTCATAGGCGCGGGAGTTCACTTCAAGGGGGGCGCTTTCCAGCTTGGAAAGATCGGCTTCTACAGGCATGGTGAACGGATGATGCAGGGACTGGTAGCGTTTCTCCGTTTCATCGTACTCAAACATGGGAAAGTGGGTGACCCAGGTGAATTTATACTCGTTATCGTCGATGAGTCCCAGGCGGCGGGCGATTTCGTTTCTCAACTGTCCCAGTGCCTCGTTGGTGATTTTGGTCTGGTCGGCTACGAAAAAGACAATATCACCGGGCTCAAGGTTGAGGCGTTCGGCCAGGGCGGCTTTTTCCTCATCTGAGAAGAACTTGGCAATGGGAGACTGCCACTGGTCCTCTTTAATCTTGATCCAGGCCAGGCCTTTGGCCTTGTAGATTGCGGCGAACTCTGTCAGCTCGTCGATCTGTTTTCTGGTGAAGTCCGCACATCCCTTGGCATTGACCGCTTTGACCATGCCGCCGTTTTTCACCACAGAGGCAAATACTTTAAAATTGGCATTGGCCACGATGTCCGAGACATTACACAGCTCAAGACCGAACCTGAGATCGGGGCGGTCCAGGCCGTAGCGGTCCATGGCCTCGGCATAGGTGATCCTGGGAAAGGCCTCGGGAAAATCCAGGTCCAGGACCTCTTTGAATATCTTTTTGATCAGGCCCTCGGCAATTTCCATGATCTTGTCTTCGTTAACAAAGGAAAGCTCCATGTCGATCTGGGTGAATTCGGGCTGACGGTCGGCTCTCAAATCCTCGTCCCTGAAGCACTTGACGATCTGGTAGTACCGGTCAAATCCTGCAATCATGAGCAATTGCTTGAACAGCTGGGGGGACTGGGGCAGGGCGTAGAATTCTCCCTGGTTGACCCGGGAGGGAACAAGGTAATCCCGGGCGCCTTCCGGGGTGCTTTTGGTCAGAAACGGGGTTTCAATGTCGATGAACCCTTTGCCATCCAAAAAGTTGCGCACGGCCATGGTGGCCTTGTGCCGGGCCAGGATATTGTTTTTCAGCTGGTTGCGCCGCAGATCCAGGTAACGGTACTGCAGCCGGATGCTTTCCGACGCCTCCACCCGGTCCTCAATCTGGAAGGCCGGGGTTTTGGCTTTGGAGAAGATGCGCAGTTCCTCCACCAGGATTTCAATGGCACCGGTTTTCATATTGGGGTTGAGCATATCCCCGGGCCGGCCCGAAACTTTGCCCCGAACGCCCAGGACAAATTCGTTTCTGATCTCCTGGGCCTTTGCATGGACGGCCTCCGAGATCACGGGGTTGAATACCACCTGGGTAATTCCCTCCCGGTCTCTTAGGTCCACAAAAATCACACCGCCATGGTCCCTGCGGTGCTGGACCCATCCCATGAGCACCACTTCCTGATCAATGTGGGTGTCCCGAAGCTCGGAACAGGTGTGGGTACGCTTCATATCTCCAAGTAAATCAGTCACGGTTTTTTCCTTAACAGTCGTTATAGTTATTTTTGTTTTATCAGAGTCATTAGGTCAGGCAAAAGAGTGTCCAGGCCGATGTCGGTCTGTTCCCGGGTCTCCATATTTCTTAATACAGCCTTTCCCTGGTCAAGTTCATCGTCTCCGGCAATAAGAACAAAGGCGGCGGATAATTTATTGGCCCGCTTCATCAGCGCTTTCATACTTTTACCCCGAAAATCGGTTTCGGTTCTAATGCCTAAGCGGTTCAGCTCGCAGGACCAGTGAAAACTTTTTTCCAGGGCCTTGTCTCCTAAAGAAACGATAAAAAGGTCCAGACCCGGTTCTTCGGGAATCCCCGCCAGCTGTTCCATAACCTCAACAAGACGGTCAAATCCGATGGCAAAACCGATGGCCGGAGTGGCCGGACCTCCCAGCTCCTCCACCAGACGGTCGTAACGACCCCCGCCGGCAACGGCGGACTGGGCCCCAAGACTTGTGGTCTGAATCTCCCAGGCCGTCCTTGTGTAATAGTCCAGGCCGCGGACCAGGGACTTGTCCACGTGGAACTCCACGCCTTGTTTTTTAAGGGCGGCTTGCACAATGCGGAAATGATCGTCACAGTCCGGGCAGAGGTGATCTACGGTGGCAGGTGCCCCTTTGAGCGCCTCTCTGCAGGTTTCCACCTTGCAGTCCAGGATGCGCAACGGATTTTTTTCGATCCTGCGCCGGCAGTTTTCGCACAGGACCTCCTTACGTTCGCCTAGAAAATCCAGGAGTGCCTTTTGAAAGGCCGGCCGGCATTGGGGACAGCCCAGGCTGTTGATATGAGCGGACAGTCCGGTAAGGCCCAGGCGTTTGAAAAGTTCATTGAGCAGAAAGATCAGTTCGGCATCGATAAAGGCGGATTCAACACCGAACACCTCGGCATCGATCTGGTAGAACTGACGGTACCGCCCTTTCTGGGGTCTTTCCCTCCGGAACATGGGACCGATGAAGTAAAATTTTCTTACCGGGTCCGAGGCGTAGAGCTTGTGCTGGATATAGGACCGACAGACGCAGGCGGTTGCCTCAGGCCTTAAGGTGAGCTTGTCCCCCCGGCGGTCCTCAAAGGTGTACATTTCTTTTTCTACAATATCCGTGGCCTCGCCGATGCTTCTGGCAAAAAGCTCGGTTTTCTCAAGCACGGGAATGCGAAGCTCCCGGTAACCGAAACCCTCAAACAGGGTGGTGGCCTCTTTTTCAACTTTCTGCCAGAGCCGGATCTGCTCGGGCAGGATATCTCTAAAACCGCGTATGGTCTGCATATGCTGTCAATCTTATACCATTAAGGTTATTGTCAAAAATTTATACAAACGATATATATAGATTAAATTCAGCGTCTTAGTCAATGAATAATACGGTTCTCGTGGGATTTGTCATAAGAATAATAAAATCAATAAATTTTTAAGAAATTAAGTATATAAAAAAGAAATAATTTGATAATATGCAGACTCGATATCATAGAAACATTCAAAAGCTGTGTCATTGGGCCGCCTTTAAGTTCCTGTTGCCCGGCAACCGCATCCGTATCCATCGGCGACACGACGCACAGCCGATTACCAGGCTCCCCACGGCAAACATCGGTGGCGGTGAGCAAGCGTCATCAGGCTAAAAAGAGATAAGCGTTCTACAGGTGCCATTCATGAGTGAAAAGCCCAGTTATCAAAATCTTGAACAGCAGATTAAGCGGTTGGAAAGCCAGGTGGCCAGAGTCCGTCGGGCGGAAATGGTCAATAAAACCCTGTTTCATATTGCCACGGCCCTGAATACCAGTAAAACCCTCAAGGAGCTTTACGGCGCCATCCACACCCATTTGTCCAGCCTCATGGACATGACCAACTTTTTTATCGCAGTTTACTACAAAGAGAAAAATGCCATCCAATACGTCTTCCGCAGGGATCAGGAGCAGGAACTGGCCCCCAAATGGATTCACAACTTTAAGGACAATCCGTCCCTGACCGGGGATGTGATCCTGACTAAAAGGCCGGTTCTTCTAGACGAGGAAGACCTGATGGACCAGGCAAGACAAGGCCGGGTGCACGGCAGTCTGCCGAAAAACTGGCTCGGGGTCCCGCTGATGATCCAGGATGACATACTCGGGGTGATGGCCGTGAAAAGCTACACCAATCCCATTCAGTATACCCAGGAACATGTGGAACTGCTGGGTTTTGTGTCGGAAACCATTGCCGTGGCCATTGAGAAAAAGCGGGCGGAGAATGAACTGCTCCAGGCCAGAAAAAGGCTGATCCGCTCCCAGAAGCTTGAGGCCATCGGCACCCTGGCGGGCGGTATTGCCCACGATTTTAACAACACCCTGTCCATTACCTTGGGCAATATCAACCTGGCCCAGATGATCGCAGCCAGCGATCCCGTGAAGGAATACCTGGCCGATGCGGAGCAGTCCATTCTCCAGGCCAAGGAGCTGGCCTCAAAATTTGTGATTTTTTCAAAGGGCGGGGGGATCCGGATCAAGTCCCATATTGAGACCCATGGGTTTCTTGAAGACTGTCTGGAACCGCTGAAGAAGGAAAAAGGACTGGATTATACCCTGAAAATTAACGATCTTCCCCCGGTGATGGAGGCGGACAAGGATCAGCTCCAGGAGGCCTTAAGAAACATTGTCATCAATGCGGCTGAAGCGTCAGATACAAAAGAGCCGGTAAGGGTTGAAGCCATGGGGCACCCCGAAAAACAGGGCATGGTGCTGGTTTCCGTCATTGATCACGGGCGGGGCATTTCAGAAAAAAACATTGAAAAGGTGTTTGACCCCTATTTTTCCACCAAACCCATGGGAAAGAGCAAGGGCACCGGCTTAGGTCTTTCCATTGCCTGGGCTATTGTTAAAAACCACCAGGGCACCATCCGCATCGATTCCAGCCCCGGCCAGGGCACCCGGGTGGATATGATTCTGCCGGTCTTCCAGAAAGAGGGTCCAAAGACCCCGGCCACAAAGTCCCTACCAGCCGAAGAAGAGTCTGCTGCGGTCCATCCGGCAGCCAGAAAACCCCTGGTCCTTTTCATGGATGACGATGCCATGATTCTTGAGATTACAGGCAAAATTCTGGAGCGGCTGGGCTATGAGCCTGTGCTGGCCCGGACCGGAGAAGAAGCCGTTGAAAAATACCGGTCCTGCCTGGTTGAGGGCAAGATTATCGGAAAAGTGATCCTGGATCTTGAGGTTAAACAAGGCATGGGCGGAGTGGAAACCATGGAAAAATTGAGCAATCTCAACCCCGGGATCAAGGCAATTGTGGCCTCAGGTTACTCCAATGATCCCACAATGGAAAACTTCTCCTATTTCGGATTCTCAGCCGCGCTTTCCAAACCCTTTTCCATTGAGACGTTGAAAAAGGCTTTGGAAGAGCTCTGATCCGCTAAGGATACCCCGGCCATCCCCGGCAAGGCCTTCACTTTTTTCAAGCCCCTGATCTATTCGTGCAGTCCTGCATCAACCGCGTATTTTTTTATGGATTGAAAATGGGTTTCCATGATTTTTTTACAGGCCGCAAGGTCTCTTTTGCCGAGGGCTGTGATCAAATCCTGGTGAAGATAACCCACAGACCGTTTGGATGCGGCAAACAAAAGGCTTGCCCGGTATTTTATGTAGAGCAGGTCAAACAGGTGTTCTAGGATCTGTATCTGGGTGACCCTGCCTGATATTTGTGCCATGGCCAGGTGAAATTTTCTATCCGTGAGCAGCCGCTGGTTGACACGTTCCTCCTCCGAGGAGGTCTTATTCATTTCCATTATCTTTTCAAGCTGCCTTAGGGAGGCGTTGCTGATATTGTCGATAATTCTCGGCAGAAGGGATATTTCGATTAGCTCTCTGAGTTCAAAAAGCTCTTCAACCTCCTGGGCCCGCATCGGGGCGGTACAATACCCCCGGTTGGTTTCATGGTGGACCAGCCCCTGGTGCTCCAGCCGTTTTAATGCCTGACTTACCGGCGTCGGGCTCATGTTCAGTTTTCGGGCAAGATCCCGGTATGAAATCTTTTGTCCCGGGCAGATGTCGTTGTTGAACAGCATCTGTCTGATGCCCTGGTAGGCAATTTCCGGAAGGTTGGCTTTTTGTTCGGGCTCTTTGTCAGTGTTGAGCATGGGTCACCTTTGATGCGAATTTTTTGGGTATCCTGTTCATGGGATCATTTATTACCCCAGCAAAAAAAACTTGACAAGGTCCTGTGTGAATGAATAATTAAACACGATGTAATTAAAAATTACAATATGTAATTACATTTTATTGACAAAAATGTAAGCTTAATTTTTTCTTTTAAAGAAGAGTGCAGCAACTTTTAACGTCGGCCCGAAGACCGGCATAAAACAAACATCAAAAAGGAGAAGAGGAATGAACAGCTGGACTGACAAAATCGGGACGGGCAGAAGATTGGCAGCGGCACTGGCCGTTCTGGCCGCAGGACTTTTGATGCTTTCACCCCTTCCGGCAAAAGCCGGCAGCCTGACGCAGGTCAAATATGAAGAGGTGATCCGTTCCGTATTCTACCTTCCCAGTTACCTTGCCTTCAGCAAGGGGTATTTCAAGGCGCAGGGTCTTGACGTCTCCATGAAGACCTCCTGGGGCAGCGACAAGGGCACGGCAGCGCTTCTTTCCGGGAACGCGGATATCGTTCTTGTCGGGCCTGAAACAGCCGTGTACATCCAGAAAGGCGAATCCCCGGAAAAGGTGCGCATTTTCTGCGGTCTTACCGCAACGGACGGGTCCATGCTTGTTTCAAGAAAGAAGATTGACAATTTCGCCTGGCAGGACCTTAAAGGCAAAACCATCATGAGCTGGCGGATGGGCAGCATGCCTGCCCTGTTCTTTGAGCATCTTTTAATCTCCAACGGGATCGATCCCAAAAAGGATGTGGATATTCTGACCAACCTTGCCGCCCCTGCCCGTCACGGCGCTTTTGCTGCGGGCAAAGGGGATTTTGCCACCTTTTTTGAGCCGGATGTCTCCAAGATGATCGACAATGGAACGGCCCATTACGTCACCTCCGTCGGCCGGGAAGTCGGCTATGTCGATTACACGGCGTTCATGGCCACCCAGTCATTCATCAGTAAAAATCCTGAAATCATACAGGCCTGGACAAATGCCATCCAAAAAGCCCAGACCTATGCCATGACGGCCGATACAAATCAGATTGCAAAGGAAGTGGCCTCATTTTTTCCGAAAATTGATGTCGCCCTGATTGCGCAGTCCGTGGACAGATACCGCAGCCTTCACATCCTTAAAACCAATCCTCTTGTAGAGAAAAAGGCCATTGACAAGCTTCAGGACCTTCTGGTTGAAGGCGGCCTTCTCAAAACGTCCGACCGTGTGAAGTACGAAGACATTGTTGAAACACGGTTTGCCCAAAAGGCCATGGCAGATGCAAAATAGTACGGACCCGGGGGTGGCGTCTGCCATGACACCTGACGTGCCGGCCATGACAATAGACGGGATCAGTCAGATCTATTTCTCCGATGCCGGTGAGGTCGAGGCGCTCAAGGACATTGATTTGACCATCCGGCCCGGAGATTTCGTCAGCATCGTGGGCCAAAGCGGGTGCGGTAAAAGCACGCTTTTGTCCATTATCTCAGGCCTGATCAAGCCCACCAAAGGCCGGGTGCTCATTAACGGGCGCCCTTTAAACGGCACCCTTGGCCGGGTGGGATACATGCTCCAGAACGATACCCTTTTTGAATGGCGGACCATCCTGGCCAATGTCCTCCTGGGTCCTGAAATCCAGGGCCAGGACATGGCCGAGGCCAAAATAAGGGGCAGTGAACTGCTTGACCGGTACGGGCTTTCAGCGTTCAAGGATAAATTTCCAAGCGAGCTGTCAGGCGGGATGCGCCAGCGCGCAGCACTGGCAAGGACCATGTGCACCCAGCCTGAAATCCTGCTCCTTGACGAGCCTTTTTCAGCCCTGGACTACCAGACGCGTCTGGCCATGACAGAGGAGATCGGCCTGATCCTTAAACAGGAGGGCAGGACCGTGATCATGGTCACCCATGATATTTCCGAGGCCATCTCCATGTCCGACAGGGTCGTGGTCTTAAGTGCCAGGCCCGGGAGCGTCATGGCAGACCACAGCATCACCTTTCCAAGCGCCAAAGGCGGCCGGCCCTCCCCCCTGGACTCCCGGGACACACCGGAGTTCGGCCATTATTTTCAAACCATCTGGCAGGAGCTAAATACCAATGTCAGCACCGCTCACGCATAACTCCATTGCCCGCAGGCCAAAACTTACAGGACTTGCCGGCAGTGCGCCGGCACAGGACAGGACCCAGGAGGGGCCCAGCAGGCGATACCGTGAATACTTAAGAAAACAGTGCATGGAAAAATGGGCCATCCGGGGAACTCAGGTCATGATTTTTGCTGTGTTCCTTCTGGTCTGGGAAATCGCTGCAAAAACACACCTGGTCAACCCCATGCTCACCTCTTACCCCTCTGCCATCTGGCCGACCTTTATAGAGATGCTTCACTCTTCGGATATGAACCAGCAGGGGACCATTTTGCACCACACCTGGGTGACGACCATGGAGGTTGGCATCAGCTTTTTGGTATCAACCCTTCTTGGCATATTGGTCGGAGCGGCGTTATGGTGGTCCTCCTTTCTTTACAGGGTGTTAGATCCCTACATGGTTGTGGCCAATGCCATGCCAAAGATCGCCCTTGTGCCTATTTTTTACATCTGGCTTGGGGACAGTCTTTCCATCTACGGCATTGCCATAGCTATAGCGGGATTTATCACAACCTTAATGATCTATTCCGGATTCAGGGAGACAGATCCCGACAAGATAAAGCTTTTGCAGGTTCTGGGGGCAAAAAAGATCCAGATCTTTTTAAAGCTTGTGCTGCCCGGAAACCTGCCCACCATCACGGCGGCCCTTAAAGCCACCATCGGCCTGGTTCTGGTCGGGGTGATCGTCGGTGAATTCCAGTCCTCCAGGGCGGGGCTCGGCTACCTGATTGTATACGGCAGCCAGATTTTTCAGATGAACCTGGTGATGACTTCTATTGCCATCTTGGCGGTGCTTTCCACCATCATGTACGGCATGGTCTTTTCCCTTGAACGGTTTATCCAGTCAAAGCGCAGGTAAGACAGATATGCAAACACCATTTTCAGGGGTCACCCCGGCTGAGGTTGAAAAGGCTCTGGACAGAATTACAGGCGGGCGAATTCCTCCTGCAGGCACACCGAAAAAGGCCGGAGCCCATCCCTTCATACTGGAGCGCTCCTCAGGCCTTGAAGGAAAGTCTGTACTGGAGACACCCGGCCTTGTGGCGGGGGACCCGGACAAGCCCATTTGTTCTGTGGGCGTGGGCATGACGCTGACGGAGAACATGATTGAACTGGCCGGAGCCATGGGCCTTGATGCCCTGATCGTCCATCACCCTGTGGCGGATGCCGCAAGTTCGGGGGGCGTGCCGTTAAAAGGCTATCTTTCACTTTACGGCCTTGCCCTGTTTGAACTGCACGAGCCCTTCCACGGTCTTCATCCGGGCATCGCGTATCTCCACGGCCATGAGGTGACGGACTTTCACCATGCCTTTGCCGGTGTTGTGGGCAACATTGTCCTGTCAGGACGGGCGTTGCCCGGAGTCTGCCGTGCAGAGGACATCATACGGCGCCTGAACGCCTTTATGGGGTATGAAACAGAACAGCAGGTGCTTGGGGCAAAGGCCCGTATCTGTTCGTGCCATACCATGGAAACCTCCTCCCTGCTTCCCTGCCCTGAAATATTAAGCGGCAGTCCTGCAGCCTGCGTCAATCATATTCTGCATGTGTTTCCCCATACCGGATTCACCCGTGACCATCTGGTCCGGGCCCTGGATCTTTATCCTGACACAGACACCCTTGTTGTCTCCATCAGCCGGGTGAGCAAGGACTCACAGCTTGCCGCTGAAGTCCGGAAGCGGGGTCTGACTCTGATCGCAGGCAATTCCCATTCCCAGGAAATTTACGAAAACGGGGTGCCCCTTGCGATGGCCCTTGGCCATGAACTGCCGGGGTTAAGGCTTGAGATGTTCAAAGAGCGGATGACCGCCGTTCCCCTTGAGCAGTTCGGAAATGAACAGATTCGAAATTACGGCCGGGAAATGGCAAAGCGCATCACCGGCTGGAAAAATATAAAACCGAAGGAATAATATTCATGAAAATAATTGTAGCAGGAGGCGGCTGGGCCGGATGTGCTGCGGCCCTTAGCGCCAAAAAACAGGGCGCGGATGTCTGCCTTTTGGAACGTACGGATATGCTTTTAGGCACAGGCCTTGTGGGCGGCATCATGAGAAACAACGGCCGCTACACAGCGGCCGATGAGATGATTGCCATGGGCGGCGGCGAGCTTTTCAACGTGATTGACTCCAACCTGGTCCATAAAAATATTAATTTCCCCGGGCACAATCACGCCAATCTTTACGATGTGTCCACCATGGAGCCTGTGATCAAAAGGTTTCTAACCGAACAGGGCATTGAGATCCGGATGCAGTCCAGGGTGGTCAATGTTGAATTGACCGATCAGAGGATAACCGGGGTATGGGTAAAGCATAATGACCGGGAATCTCTTTTTGAAGCCGATGCGGTTGTGGAGACAACAGGCACCGCAGGCCCCGTGCGCAACTGCCATACCCATGGCAACGGGTGCGCCATGTGCGTGCTGCGCTGCCACACCTTCGGGGGCAGGGTCAGCCTTGCCGCCAAGGCCGGGGTCCCGGAGATGGACGGCAGAAAAGGGGAACAGACCGGGGCTTTGAGCGGTTCCTGCAAACTGCACAAGGAGTCCTTGTCCCCGGACCTGCGGGAGGAACTGTCTAAAAACGGGGTGGCCCTTGTCTCCCTTGATCCCGATCAGCAGCTCAAGGGAAAGCTGGCCCTTAAAGCCTGCCAGCAGTATGCCATTGCAGAGTTTGAGGCCAATATCATCCTGCTGGATACGGGCCATGCCAAGCTCATGACCCCGTTTTTTCCCCTGGACGCCCTTCGCAGGGTAAAGGGGCTTGAAAACGCCAGGTTTGAAGACCCCTATTCCGGCGGAATCGGCAATTCCGTCCGGTATATCGGCATGTCGCCCAGGGACGACGCCCTTAAAGTCACGGGCATTGAAAATCTTTTCTGCGGCGGCGAAAAAGCAGGACTTCTTGTGGGCCACACCGAAGCCATCTGCACCGGCACCCTGGCCGGCTACAATGCTGCAGGCCTGTTAAAGGGTCGTGATCCCCTTGTCCTTCCTGAAAGCCTTTGCGTGGGAGACGCCATTTCCCAGGTCAGAATCCAGATGATGGAAAAAAAGGATTTAAGCCTTAAATATACATTTTCAGGTTCCGTATACTTTAACCGCATGAAGGAACTCGGGCTTTACACCACAGACACCAGCGCCATTGAAACAAGAGTGGATGCCGCCGGTATGACCCGGGTGTTCGCATAAAAAATTTGTCCGCCTGAACCCTGTATCGTCTCAGGGTTCAGGCAGGCATTTCGGAGTTTCTTACCCCTGGCCTGCCCAATCCCTTTCTCTTGGTGAAAATACTCCTGCAATATATGGGGAAACATCTCATTGAAAACGCAATCCATGCTATACATAGTTCGCACTTAACGCAGACATCTGCAGCTTGTCCATTGCGTATTTATGTTTAGAAAAGTTTCAATTATGTACTTAAGTCAGGATCTTCAGTTGACAAAATAACACTATTGTATGTCTTGTGTTCTGCATTTACGTGTTTAGTCTGGTTAGCCTTTTATTTTGATGCTGATTTGCGGGCAGGTCCCCTGGTTGAAAGGCCTATGGGCGTTGTGTGAATAAATGGGGAAATAGTTGGCATGATCGTTGCTAATTTTTTCCTAACATTATTAACGATCGGACACGGCACGGTAAACACCCAAATGCCCCGGAATCCATTCCGGGAGGGATGATTAGAACGGTATCGGCTCCGTCCGGACAGGGATTTGGCACACGACTACTCAAAAAAAGGAGAAATGTATGAAAACAACTTGGCTGTCGATCATAACATCGGTTCTTGCACTATGTTGTATCATGGGCTCTGCAATGGCCAAAGAAACGGTTGTCGTCTATACCGCATTGGAAAATGATGAAATTGTCAGGTATCTGGCCCTGGCAAAGGAACAGCTTCCGGACTTGGACATCAAGGCCATTCGCCTGTCAACGGGGGAGCTTGGTGCCCGGATTCTGGCTGAAAAACAAAATCCCCAGGTGGATGTGATCTGGGGATGGGCCGTCACCAACATGGCGGGGTTTGTGGAGAACGGCATGCTCACGCCCTACAAGCCCACGAATTGGGATAAAATCCCGGCAAATTTCAAAGATCCCGACGGATATTGGACCGCCATCGACCTTTATGCCGCCGCATTTGTCGGCAACAAAGCTGTTTTGAAATCCAAAAATATGCCCATGCCCAAAGGCTGGAATGACCTTTTAAACCCGGGGTATAAAGATCTGCTCATCATGCCCAACCCCGCAAGCAGCGGCACAGGATTCCTTCAGGTGGCAAGCCTTTTGGTGATGATGGATCCGGATTATAAAACCAAATCCGTTAAAGACAACCTGGCCTGGGACTTCCTCAAAAAGCTGGACAAGAACATGGGGCAATATATCAAAAGTGGCTCAAAACCAGCCAAGTTAACGGCTGCGGGTGAATACGGTGTGGGATGCTCCTTTGCCTATGTGTATTCCTCCCTTTTGAAAAAGGGATTTCCCGTTGAAATGGCACTGCCCTCAGAAGGCGTCGGCTTTGAACTTGAGGCCAATGCCCTGGTTTCCGGTACAAAACATCAGGAAGCGGCCAAAAAATTTCTCGACTGGGCCCTGAGTATAGATGCCATGAAAGCCTATGCCGAGTTCAAACTGGGTGTGAGTTATCCGGGTATTGGCGGTCCAAAAGATCTGCCCCCCATCGCCTCGGTTAACCTTGCCCCCATGGACTTTCCATGGCAGTCAAAACATCGGGAAGAAATCCTGACCACCTGGTCAGACCTCTTCTTAAAATAGGACAATCTCCGGCAAGGGGCGCGCCCCCTTGCCGCTTTCCTCACAGAACGCTTTTCAACAAAGGCACCCTCATGTCCCAACGACTGGTTTTAGAAAATATCAATAAAAACTTCGGCTCCCTTATTGCGGTAAAGGATGTAAATTTAAATATCGAACCCGGAGAATTCCTCTGTTTTTTAGGGCCAAGCGGATGCGGTAAGACAACGCTGCTGAGGATCATCACCGGTTTTGAACAGCCCAGTTCCGGTACACTGACCTATGACGGGAAAATCATTAACCATATCATCCCCCAGAAAAGGGAATTTGGCATCGTTTTTCAATCCTATGCCCTGTTTCCCAATATGACCGTCCGGGAAAACATCGCCTTTGGGTTAAAGATGCGGAAGATGCCCGCCAAAGAGATTGAAAGCAGAGTTACCGAAATTCTTGGCCTGGTCGGGCTCTTTGAATGGAAGGACCACTATCCGGCACAGCTCAGCGGCGGCCAGCAGCAGAGGGTGGCGCTGGGGCGCGCCATTGCCATCAAGCCCAAGGTACTGCTTCTGGACGAACCCTTAAGCGCCCTGGATGCCAAAATCAGGGTTAAGCTGAGAACGGTTATCAAACGGCTGCAAAAAGATCTGGGCATCACCATGATCTATGTCACCCATGACCAGGAAGAGGCCCTGTCCATGGCCGACAGGATCGTGATCATGAGTGATGGCGAAATCCAGCAGGTTGGAACCCCCTGGGAAATCTATCGAAAGCCTGCATCCAGTTTTGTGGCAGGGTTTGTCGGGACCTCAAATTTTATAGAGGGACGCAAGAATGGATCCGGGGTGAAAATCAACGGCCAGGTCTTTAAGATAAACGGATTGGAAAAGATAAAACCGGAAAAAGTCTGCACGGCCATACGGCCGGAAAAAATTGAAATGGTATCGGATCTTACCGATATGGAACAGGTCGAAAAAGACAATATCGTTGAAGCCACCGTCGATATTATCACCTTTCTCGGAGCCGTGGTTCAGATCACTTTTATCATGGACGGGGTGGAGATGAATGTGGACATCACCGAAGGGGAATTTGAACGGCTGAGGCTCCGGCAGGGGGACAAAATCAAGCTGCATTTTCCCCCTGACAGCTTTCACCTGTATGAAGAAAAACCGGCCGGGATATAAGTTTACAGTCTAACCCTTTGACAACGAGTACAAATATGAATTCAACTTCCGCCCAATCCTATGAAGTCCCCTCCCTCAGATTAGAGGTCGATCGATTTGTGGTACCGGCAGTCACCCTTGTCATCGGACTGCTCCTGGCATTTTTCATGATTTTTCCCCTGTTCAGCATCCTCCAGCTCAGCTTTTTCCAGGACGGGATCGTCAGTTTCTCCACCTTTACACTGGCTAACTTTTACAAGTACTTTACCACCGCTTATACGTTAAATGCCTTGTGGCACAGTCTTTACATCTCCATTGTCACGACGGTTTTTGTAACCATCATCACATTTTTATTTGCCTATGCCCTGACAAGGACCACCATTAAGGGAAAGACCATTTTCAGGTCCATCATCATGATGCCCCTGATTGCCCCCTCTATCATGCAGGCCCTGGCCCTGATTTATCTGTTCGGCCGGAATGGACTGATCACCTCCCACCTGCTTCATACGGGCTGGAATATATACGGCCCTACAGGCATTATTGTTTCCGAAATCCTTTATTGCCTGCCCCATTCCTTTGTGATTCTGTTCACCACCCTGTCGGCCGTGGACATCCGGCTGGATGAAGCCGCGGAAAGCCTGGGGGCCTCTCCTTTAAAAGTATTCACCAAAATCACGCTGCCCTCGGCCAAGTATGGTATTTTCAGTGCAGCGGCCCTGACCTTTAATCTGACCATTACCGATTTTGGAAATCCTGTGGTCATCGGCGGAAATTACAACGTGCTGGCAACCGAGATTTATTCCCAGGTGACCAACCTGTATCGATTTGATCTGGGCGCCACCATTGCCATCATTCTGCTGGTCCCCTCCATGATCGCCTTTTTGTTGAACTATTATATATCCAGAAAATCCTTTTCAATGATCAGCGGGGCTGCCCGACCCTTTATTCCGCCGTCGTCCCCCATAAAAAAAATAGGATTTTTTGCCTACTCGACCCTTGTCTCGGCATCCATTATTCTCATTTTTGCCACGGTCATTATCGGCTCTTTTGTGAAAGTCTGGCCCTATGACTGGACATTGACCCTGGCCCATTATACCTTCCCGTCCATCGGCGGATATTCCGCCATATGGACCAGCTTCTGGATATCCATCATTGTCGGGATTGCAGGCGCCTTTTTAACCCTTGTTGCCGCCTATGCCATGGAGACCCGAAAACCCTTTTTCAAGCAGACCCTATACTTTTTTTCCGTCATGCCGGCGGCCATACCGGGTCTTGTCATGGGGCTGGGATACATCCTGGCCTTTAACCGGCCCTGGTTTTTCTTTTACGGGACACCCTGGATCATCGTCATTAACATTATCATTTGTAATTTTACACTGGGAGTCCTTTCCAGCGTTTCCAATTTACGAAACCTGGATCCCTCCATTGAGGAAGCGTCCATGAGCCTTGGGGGGGACACCATCCGGACATTTTTCAAAATCATTTTTCCCCTGGCCCGGGTCGCTTTTTTTCAAAACTTCACCTATTTTTTCATGCGCTCCATGACCACCATCAGTGCGGTTATCTTTCTGGTATCTGCATCGGTTCACCTGTCAGCCATCGAAATCATCATGCTGGACAATGACGGCTGGACTGCCAGCGCCAATGCCATGTGCACCTGTATTATTGCCATTGTTTTGATCATTCTCGGCATTTCAAATTTTGTTAACAGGCAAACCATCCGCCACCCCGGAGGGAACCAGGCCTGAATCAAAAATATGGCCCGTCAGCCACGATAACGGGGTAATCTTTTGATTGATCTATGGGAATACAAGAGAAACATCTTTAGGAATCAATGCCGGTAACCTAAGTCTCGGATCATCCTGATTCTGCCAGCACCTATGATTCAAAAAGAGCAAAAATTTTATGGTGCGCGAATGGAATGTCGTGTAGGCTTGATGCTGTTTTTGTCAATTTAAAGCGATTGGAAGAGCCATACGATGAACGTGTTGTTTGCAGCGCATAGCGATGCCTGGAACGGATTTTTGGGTCGGGTTAAAACCCTTTTGCCCGGCCATGACTTCATTGCCCAAAAAGAGTTCGGCATCAAGGATTTATCAGGGATTGATATTCTGATTCCCACCATGTCAAAGGTCACAGAAGAAATACTTGAAACCGCAGACCGGCTGAAGCTGATCCAGCAGTGCGGGGCAGGGGTGGAACTTGTGGATATAAACGCGTGCGAAAAAAAGGGGATCTACGTGGCCAATGTGCCAAGCGGGGTTTCCGGCAATGCGGATTCCGTGGCGGAAATCGCGGTCTACATGATGATCGGCTTATCGCGTGATATTGACGGCATGAGGCAGTCCATTCAGGGGCGGATCATCGGGGCACCCATGGGCATGGCGCTCAAGGGACGTACCGTGGGGATTGTCGGGCTTGGGGGCATCGGCAAGGCACTGGTTGAACGTCTGAAACCCTTCGGCGTAAAGATCATGGCGATCAAACAATCCAACCCTGAAAAGGCCAAGGCAGAGCTGGGACTTGCCTGGGCCGGCGGGCCGGATGAACTGAATATGCTTTTGGAAGCGTCGGACTATGTGGTTCTGGCCCTGCCGCTGACCAAAGACAGCTTCGGGATGATCGACCGGCAGGCGTTTTCCCGCATGAAACACGGCGCGTTCCTGATCAATGTCTCTCGAGGAGGGCTTGTGGATTACGAGGCGTTGAAAGCGGCGTTGCAAGAAAAACGCATCGCAGGGGCAGGGCTGGATGTGTTCTGGCAAGAACCAGCCGATCCTGAAGACGACTTATTTAAATTCAATATCATGGCCACCCCCCATATCGGCGGTGCCACGGATCTTTCTATGCAGGGTATCGCCCAGGGGGTTGCCGATAATATTTCCCGTGTCGCCGCAGGCCTTGTCCCGGTGAACCGGGTCAGCAGCCAGTCCCTTTAACATTCGGCAGAAATCGATCTAAAAAGGGGGATTGCGTTAAATCTTTTACCCCGTTCATGGGGAGAAACGAAGGGGATCTGCCGCAAGTCCGAAGTTTTTTTGGCGGTCGTTTTTTTTGCGTATTGACAATTGAAGGAGAAGACTCAGATTGCCCGGTATAAACCCTTCAATTAAAGGAACACCGATAATGGAAGACGATTCCGTCCTGAATCTGCTTAAACCTTTTTTGGCCCTGTACGGCTCCGTCTTTTTCCTGTTAACGGCCGTTGGCCTCTTGAATACCTACCTGAGCCTGCGCCTGTCCATGGCCGGGGTTCCCGTGCAGACCACGGGTCTGGTCATGACGGTTTACTTTCTGGGCCTTGCCGCAGGCGCCTTTGTCTGCGGTCCCATTATCCGGACGGTGGGGCATATCCGGGCCTTTTCCGCCTTTGCCGCCGCCAGCACCGCAGCGGTATTGATCCACGGCATCGTCCTGTCCGTCCCCCTCTGGACCGTGCTGCGCTTTGTCAGCGGCCTTGCCAACATGGGGCTGTACATGGTCATTGAAAGCTGGCTGAACGAATGCGCCGACGGCAAGGTTCGCGGGCGGGTCTTTGCCTTCTACATGGTTGTGTGCTACCTGGGCGGCGCCATCGGGCAGATGATGCTCAACTTCGCCAACGACAGGACCCAGACCCTGTATCTTGTGATCGGCGTGTTGATGGTCCTGAGCATCATCCCCATCTCGCTGACCCGGAGCATCCACCCCAAACTGCCCGAACCCGAGGGCATCCGGTTTTCAACCATCTGCCGGAAGACACCCATCGGCCTTGCCGGCACCTTTGCCGCAGGCCTCTTGATTTCCGGCTTCAACGCCATGGCCCCGGTGTTCGCCCATCAAATCGCACTGCCCCTCTCCCATCTGTCCTGGTTCATGACCCTGACCATCCTGGGCGGATTTTTGCTGCAATGGCCGGTGGGCGCCCTGTCCGACCGGATTGACCGCTCCTTGCTGCTTCCCGGCCTGGGGCTGACCTTGGCCGCGGTCGCCTTGTTCATGGCGGTTGCCTGCCAGAATTCCGAAACCCTTCTTCTGGGAGCCACGCCCGTGTTTGGCGGCCTTTTGTTCGCCATCTACCCCGTTTCCGTGGCCCGGGCCCATGATGTGTTCGAACCCAAGGACGTGGTCCGGGTCAGCTCGGCCCTGCTCCTGGTCTACAGTGCGGGGGCCGTCGTTGGACCTATGCTTTCGGCAGCCTTCATGGAACAGACCCGTTCCGCCTTTGGGCTTTACTACTATTTCACCGCCTGCAGCCTCCTGTTCGGGCTCTTTACCCTGGTGTTGAGGACCTCCGAGACCGTTGCGATTATCCCGGCCGAGGAACAGGTGGATTTTGTCATCATGAAAAAGACCTCTGCGGTGGCCATGCACATGGATCCCAGGCAGGAAGAGGAAGAAACCGCAGAGATGCCATCTGATGAAGCCCGATAGAGAAACGAGTCGAAACGGTCATCCTGGCCGAATAAACAAAAAGGCCCCTTATCCTGATGCTGCCGGGAAAGGGGCCTTTTGATTTTTTGGTATCCTGTGTCGCACCTGAAACGTTGCTTCTCGGCAAATCGTGTTATCAGCCTGCGATTGGGATTTTAGTTAAGATTTTTTCTTACCTTAACGGAGTTGGCATGGGCATCCAGGCCTTCGGTCATGGCCAAGGTGATCACATCGTCGGCCTCCTTCTGGAAGGCGTCCTTTGAATAATGGATCAGGCTGGTCTTCTTGGTGAAGTGCTCCACGCTGAGAGCCGAGGAGAACCGGGCCGTTCCGGCTGTGGGAAGGACATGGTTGGGGCCGGCGATATAGTCTCCCATGGGTTCGGGCGTATAGTGCCCCACAAAGACGGCGCCGGCGTTGTGGATGCGGTCGATGTAGTCAAAGGGGGAATCCACAACGATTTCCAGATGCTCGGGTGCCAGGCGGTTGGCAAGTTCGATGCCGGTTTCGATGTCCGGCACCATCATGATTGCCCCGAAGTTCTCTATGGATTTTTCGGCAATCTCTTTTCTGGAGAGGGTTTCCAGCTGTTTTTTCACGGCGGCGGAGGTTTTGTCCGCAAGTTCCTTTGAGTCTGTTACCAGAATGGCCGAGGCCATGGCATCGTGCTCAGCCTGGGAGAGCAGGTCGGCGGCGACAAATTCCGGATTGGCCGTTTTATCCGCGATGATAAGGATCTCGCTGGGTCCTGCAATCATGTCGATGCCCACGGTCCCGGAAACGATCTTTTTGGCCAGGGTGACATAGATATTGCCGGGCCCCACAATAACATCAGCCTTGGGCACCTGGTCCGTTCCGTAGGCGAGAGCTGCAATGGCCCATGCAGAACCGGCCTTGATGACCTTGGTGATCCCGACCTTCCGGGCGGCGGCCAGAATATGGGGGTTGATGCGGCCGTCTTCCATGGGCGGCGTGGTCAGGGTAATTGAGGAGACCCCAGCCACCTGGGCCGGGATACCACCCATGAGGACCGAGGAAACCAGGGGGGTTTTTCCGCCCTTGGCGCCGGGGGCGTAAATGCCTGCGGCCTGAACCGGCCGGACCATCTGGCCCACCATCACCCCGTTTCTGGGGGTGTCGATCCAGGAGTTCTCCTTTTGTTTCTGGTGAAAGGTCGTAAGCTGCTCCACGGATCGGTCCAGGGCCCGTAAAAATTCGGGCTCCAAAAGATCCATGGCCTGATCAAACTCCGCCTGGCTTACGGTGAGATTTTTGATGGTGACGGCGGCTGAATCAAAGCGGTTGGTATACTCCACCAGGGCGGCATCGCCTCTTTTTTTCACATCGTCGATATAGGCCTGGACATTGTCATGGTCTGCCTGGGAAAAGCCCAGGCCCCGCTCTATGGTATCCTGCACTCTTTTTTCAGCATCATCTGAGGGGTATGGAAATATGTTCATGACACTTCTTCTTTTTTTTAGTAATTGTTATCATCCGCAATGGCGTTATTAATTAAATAGTAGGAACGCCGCGGCAAATTGACAAATTTTATTTATAGCAGAGCCAGAGAAAAAAGGACATACAGTTTTGAATATGCAGTCAAAGGGGCGTTAGGGTTTGAACGTAAAACGATATCCCAAACTGCTGGTGGTGATGCTGATCGTTGCTGTGGCAGGCTTAAGCCTGCTTTTTGTTTCCGTTTATTCGGAAGTGTCCAGCCGCATCCGGGTGGACCAGAAGACGCTGATGACCCAGACGGCGGATTTTTTGGCAGCCCACATTGACGAGTGGCTGGATAAGAATATCCGGGTGCTTAAAACCGCCGCCATCCAGCCCGAGGTCATGGCGATGTCACATGAATCCCAGACCCAGGTGCTTCAGTCCATTGCCCAGGAGTATCCCTGGATCTATCTGGCATTTACCCTGGACCGGGAGGGAAGAAATATCGCCAGAAGCGATCATGGCGCCCTGACAGACTATTCGGACCGGGAGTACTTCAAGGCCCTGAAGCAGGGCCGGCCCCTGTCCTGGCAGACTCTTATCGGAAAGACCTCCCACCGGCCGGCCCCTGGTACTGGCCCTGCCCATTTTCCGGAACGGTATTTTTTCAGGGGTGATTGCCGCCGCCATGACCACGGAGAGCATCTCCCGGTCTGTGGCGGACTGGCAAACTGGGCGCTTCGGGCTTTGCCTATCTTATGGATGAGGAAAACAAAGTCATTGCCCACCCTAAAAAACAGGTTGTTCTTGAGGAACGCCGCATGGCGGAACAGGCCTTTTCTCAATTTCAGGGCCAGGGCGATATTTTCTCTTACAAGGATGAGAACGGTATCGCCAAGATCAGCACCATCCGGAAGACTTTTTTGGGGTGGCGCCTTGTTCTGGAGCAGGAGGAAAAAGAGGCCTTCGGAGAGCTTTATAAATTCCAGAAATTCATGGTTCTGGTCTGTGCCACCATGGTGATCATGGTGTTGGGCATTGCCTGGCTTGTGGCCAGGATATCCGTGACGCCTGTGATCCGGATGATCGATGCGGGGCTTCAGCGGGAAAAAGATCTTGAAAGCCGGTTGCAGAAGGTTCGGAAAATGGAGGCCCTGGGCACCTTTGCCGGGGGCATTGCCCATGATTTCAACAATATCCTTGGTGCCATTTCCACCTGCAGTGAGATGGCCATTGACGATGTGGACGAGAGCAATCCGGCCCACGAAGACCTCAAGCATATCCTGATGGCCGCCACCCGGGGCAAGAAGCTGGTCAAACAGATTTTAGAGTACAGCCGCAGCCGCAATACCCGCCATAAACCGGTCAAGCTTCACAGAATTCTGCTGGAGTGCCTGGACCTGTTCAACACCTTTAAGCCGGATCGGATTCACCTTGCGGTAAACGTGCGTTCCAGGCAGGATTTTATCCTGGCGGATCCGACCCAGATTCACCAGGTGATCATGAATTTGCTGCTCAATGCCGAGCATGCCATGTCCGGCACAGACGGCACCCTGACCCTCACTCTGGACCGGGTGGATACCGCCCGGCAGCCGGTGGAGGCTCTGGGCCGCCAAAACGGCTGCCCCTTTCTTTATCTGTCTGTCACGGATACGGGATGCGGCATGGAGGAACACGTGCTGGAGCGGATGTTCGATCCCTTTTATACCACCCATATGAACACGGGCGGCACAGGGCTTGGGCTTGCCATGAGCGATGTCATCATCCGCCGGCACAACGGGGTTATTTTTGCAGAAAGTCAGGTGGGCCGCGGCACGGTTTTTCATATTTATCTGCCCTGTATGGCAGAGGCTGAAGCGGTGGAAGAGGAAACGGTGGATGCGCCGGTCACGCTTACCGGCACCGAACATGTCCTTTTTGTGGACGACGACGCCCACATGATCTATTCGGGTCAAAAGATGCTTTCCCGTCTGGGATACCAGGTGACGGCCGCCGAGAACGCCCGAAAGGCTCTATCCTTGTTTCAAGCTGATCCGGACCGGTTCGATCTTGTCATTACGGACCGGGTGATGCCCGGGGGGACCGGTGTGGAACTGGCCCATGATATCCGGCAGATCCGGCCGAATATTCCCATTATTCTCTGCTCGGGTTTTTTTAACAAAAAGGATGACATGTTTCTGGATGAGCCCTACGATCTTGAAGGGCTGATATGATGAGACCGTTTCCAAGCCATTTGACATCAAGGGGATGAGCATGGTCATCAGGCAGGTGCTGGACAGGAGGAGCCATGGATAAGAAAGCCTTTGTCAGAAAGATTCTGGCCATCGATGATGATACGGATTTTTGCTATGCCGTGACAAGGATCGTATCCCGCCTGGGCCACGAGGCGGTGACGGCGGCGACGGCGGCCGAGGCCCGCAAAGCGGCCGGGGCAGGTGATATCGATTTGATCCTTCTTGATGTGGGCCTTCCCGACGGCAACGGATTGGATCTTCTGCCGGGATTTAAGGCCCTTGATCCTTCTCCGGAGGTGATCATCATCACCGGGGCTGGCGATGCCAGGGGCGCGGAACTGGCCATTAACAACGGGGCCTGGGACTATATAGAAAAATCCGCGTCGGCCCGGGATATTTCCCTGACCGTTTCCCGGGCGCTCCAGTACCGCGAGGAGCGCCAGCGGGCCATGAGGGGCGATCAGGTGTCCCGCCTGAAATGTGAGGATATTATCGGGTCAGGCTCCAGAATGAAAAAAGCGCTGGATGCCGTCGCCCGTGCGGCCGCCTGTGAGGCCAACGTCCTGATCACCGGCGAGACCGGAACGGGAAAAGAGCTGTTTGCAAGGGCCGTACACAGAAATTCCGAACGGGCGGATCGCAAGTTGGTCACGGTGGACTGTGCCTCCCTTCCCGAGAACCTGGCGGAGAACCTGCTGTTCGGCCACCAAAAAGGGGTCTATACCGGGGCAGATGCCAATACCCGCGGCCTGATCAAGATGGCTGACGGCAGCAGCCTCTTTCTGGATGAAATCGGAGAGCTTTCCTTGGGCATGCAAAAGACCCTGCTCAGGGTTCTTCAGGAGAAACGGTTCCGCCCTCTGGGGGCGGAGAGGAGGTGCAAAGCGATTTTCGACTCATTGCCGCGACCAACCGGGACCTGGAGAAAATGGCTGAGCAGGGGCGGTTTCGAAAAGACCTGCTATACAGGGTGCGTTCTCTGCACATCGACCTGCCCCCCCTGCGGGATCGGGGCCAGGATATCAAGGAGCTTTCCCGGTATTACCTGGACCGTTGCTGCGACCGGCTGGGAATCGGTTACAAGGGGATTTCCAGTGATTTTCTGGAGGTGATCCAGGCCTATGAATGGCCGGGAAACATAAGGGAACTGGCCCATGCCATGGAGCATGCCGTCATCGACGCCTTAGCCGATCCCACCGTCTTTGCCGCCCATCTGCCCAAGACCCTGAGGGTCAAGGTGGTTACCTCAGGCCTGTCCCGGCCGGAACCGGCCCCCGCACAGGCAGATGAATATTACGGGCCGGGATCCATGCCGCCCTTGGCGGAGTACCGGGAATCCATGCTGGAACGGCTCGAAAAAAAGTACCTTTCCGATCTCATGGAACGATCTGGAAATGTAAAAGCCGCCTGCCGTGTGTCAGGGCTTTCCCGCTCAAGACTCTACGCCCTGCTCAAAAAGTACGGCATCACTTCAAGGTAAACCCGTACCGGCCAGCCGTTTAAGGATTTTTAATTTCCAATTATACTACTTTTTTGTCTTTCGTATCATGCACGTCAACACTTCAGCATGGTCTGCATCGGTCGCGATTAGCAATTTTTTGGCATCTGAAGCCATCTTGTAAACGTCCTCTGAGTAGGAGCACGAATGGGCGTAAACGTAAGTGTTCACGAGGGACCGATTTTTAAGGGTCTCCCATGGATGCTTCCGGTTTGGTTCCGGATGTGATATTACCACGATAGAGATTGAATCAATGCCCAATACTCTGGATACCCGGCTCAGTTCCTTATGAAGGGGATGTTGGTGATTGGCGGATACCTGATCCCTATGCTCAGAGAACAAGGCCGGGATGACCTATCCGATACCATTGACAGACTGCTAAAAAAAGGCACTATGAAAAAAATAGGCTTATTCCTGGTAGCGGGAAACATGCTGGGGGATGTTCCACTTTTTTATATTTTAAATTCTTTCTGCCATCGATCCAAAACAATCCAGCCATCCCAGGATATTATGATACAACGTTTTTCCTGACAAGTATGGCCGTGTTGATCCTACTGGGGTTGGCATTTTCAAAAGCAAATCGGGCAAAACCCTGTATGCGGTTGCAGAAGGTCGGCGGACATTTCTGAGTTTGATCCATCCATAGTTCACCATCTTCAACGAGAGGCTCTTCAATATCCATTTGTCATTACGGTGATCTCTTTTCTGGGATGGAATCTGGCCGGTTTTACTTTCGGGTTTCTGCAACCCGTGATCACAGCAAAGATATTTAATCTGGCCACACCGGGTCTGGTGCTCTGCCTGAGGAATTCTTAGGAATTATTCTTCTTGGCGGAGGGGTGACCTGCCTGGTTCTTTTTTTTGTTCTGGAGGATGCCTGGCGTCCTTATATCCCCCAATTTTTTCCCCAGGGCAATTTAAACCAGGTCAAGCATGGGTTTAAAATTAGCGTCAGAAAAAGGTTTCTATTGGTTGCCCTGGGAATTATATTGATTCCACTTCCCCTTATTGCCACCACCGTTGTTATAAAAATTCAACAGCTTCACCTGGCCGATACTGCTACCCGGAGCGAGTTAATTTTTTCCCTTTATTGGGAGTTATTTTTTATCTCCATAGATTCACTGACCATTGCATCGGTTTTGGCCTATCTTTTGGCAAAAAGCGTCTTAACGCCCTTGCTTCAGATAAAAAAGGCCATTAAAGTCGTTGCGCAGAATGACCTGGATTCCCAGATTGAAATCATGTCTAATGACGAGCTGGGGGATGTGGCCCAGGGGATAAATGATATGATTCTAAGTCTAAATGAAAGCCAGCGGGAAAGGAATTCCTTTAGCCGATACATGGGAGAGGAAATCCGTGATGAAATCATGTCCGGAAGAATCTCCATGGAAGGCGAGATGAAGAGGGTAACACTGCTTTTTTCCGATCTGAGGAATTTTACGGGGCTTGTGGAAAAAAATCATCCCCGACAGGTGGTAAAAATTTTAAATCAGTATTTTAATGAAATGACTCTGGCCGTTAAAGCACACAAGGGACTTATCCTTCAATATGTAGGAGATGAGATCGAGGCTGTTTTCGGGGCACCCGTGGGATTTGAAGATCATCCGGAAATGGCGGTACAAACGGCCCTGGAAATGAGAGAACGGCTGGCAAAATTAAACATGACTCTTGAAAAACAAGGGGTTGCCCCCCTGGAACACGGGATCGGTATCCATTCAGGAGCGGTGCTTGCCGGCAATATCGGTAGCCAGGAAAGAATGTCCTATGGCCTAGTCGGAGATACGGTGAATACCGCATCCCGCATTGAAGGACTGGCCAAAACATATGAGACGGACATCCTCCTGAGCCAAACCACTCAGAACTTGTTAACCGGCTCCTATGTCACCAAACAGTTGGATCCGGTCAAGGTAAAGGGAAAGGATGAAGGATTGATCATTTATAAGCTATTGTCCTGATTCCTACTCCCCTGTTCGGCAGGCGTGATGTCTCGTCGGATGGAATAATGGAATTTCTGCTCAGAATCACTGATGGCCGGATTTCATATCTTTTGTCCTGTCTTCATCTATCTATTTCATCATCGATATATAATAATCAGTACATTCATTTCCAGGTAAAAACCCTTTGATCCAATAGTTAACTTGGAGGGCAGGATGACAACAGCGACCATTGAGCCATCAGCATTTTCCGAAAAACTTAAGAATTTGAAGCAGGTACCCAGGATGACGACGTTCGACCGCCCTGTCGGATATCCCAAAATGGCATCGGGCATCTCCCGGTATGGTTTCGGGAAAGTGCTTGGAAATGTGCGATGGCGATTGAACCCATCATTTGCATACCCTGCGTGTGCTGTCTTTGCTGCAGCCCTGGGGCTGAAATCGGGAGGAAAGATCGCATCCTCTCTTCCCAAGACCAGGGCCACCATATGAATATCCTGTTGCTCTACCCCAAGTTTCCCCCAAGTTTCTGGTCCTTTGACAAGACCATCGCCCTGAAGGGGAAAAAAGCCTTCATGCCCCCCTTGGGGCTGATCACCATTGCCGCCATGCTGCCCAAGGACTGGGAGGTCACCCTGGTGGACCGGAATATCAGGGAGGTCTCAAGGAAGGAGTGGGCCCGGGCCGATCTGGTCATGATCTCGGGGATGATTGCCCAGAGAGCGGATTTCACGGCACAGATCAAGGCCGCCAGGGCGTTTGGAAAGCCGGTGGCCGTCGGCGGTCCCTATGTCTCATCTTCCCCGGAACACTTTGAGGCGGCCGGTGCCGACTTCATCGTCAGGGGCGAGGGAGAACTTACTATCCCTTTCCTGGTCCGGGCCCTCAAGCAGGGGCAGACTTCGGGGCACTTCAGCGCTGACGGCGAAAAGCCGGACATGTCTCTGGCCCCGCTTCCCCGCTACGACCTTCTGGACATGGATGCCTATTCGGTCATGCCGGTCCAGTTCTCCAGGGGCTGCCCCTTCAGCTGCGAATTTTGTGATATTATCGTGCTCTACGGCCGGAAGGTCAGGACCAAGTCCAACGCCCAGGTCCTGGCCGAGCTCGACCTGCTCTATGACCTGGGGTGGCGGGACATGGTCTTCCTGGTGGATGACAACTTTATCGGGAACAAGACGCGGGTAAAGGAACTTCTCAACGAACTTCACCCCTGGATGGTGAAAAAGGGATACCCGTTCTCCTTTAACACGGAGGCCTCTGTGAACCTGGCCGCGGACCGGGACCTCATGGACCTCATGGTGCTCTGCAACTTCGGATCGGTATTTGTGGGCATTGAAACCCCGGATGAGGAGAGCCTCAAGCTTACCGGCAAAACCCAGAATACAAGAGATGCACTACAGGATTCGGTCCGGAAGATCATGGACGCAGGC
The DNA here is from genome assembly GCA_963677255.2 of uncultured Desulfobacter sp. GTDB lineage: Bacteria > Desulfobacterota > Desulfobacteria > Desulfobacterales > Desulfobacteraceae > Desulfobacter. Next base: position 1,473,576 of record CAXXER010000001.1, read on the forward strand.
ATCCGGGTCATGGCCGGCTTCATCATCGGATTCGACAACGAAGCCCCGGGGGCCGGGGAACGGATCGTCTCCTTTGTGGAAGAGGCCGCCATCCCCATCGCCGCCTTCAGCATGCTCCAGGTCCTGCCCGGAACCGCCCTTGAGAAACGCCTCCTGGCGGAAGAACGGTTGTCGGACCGGTCCGGGGACATCAGTTATAGCACCCTGATCAACTTTAGGCCCTCCCGCCCGGTGGATGAAATCGCCAGGGAATTCATGGACGGCTTCTGGAAGCTATACGACCCTGCCGCCTACATCGACAGGGTATACCGCTGTTACAAAATTTTAGGAAAGGTGAGGTTCCCGCCGAAAAACCGTGAGCACAATAAAATCAAAGCCCAGGACATCAAAGCCATGTTTATCCTCCTGTGGCGCCTGGGCATCCGATACCCTTGCAGGAAAAAATTCTGGATGCGCCTGCTCTGCATCCTTAAGGAAAATCCGGGCGGACTGGTCAGTTTTTTAAGTGTCCTGGCCCAGCTGGAACACTTCATGGCGTACCGAAAGATCGTCAGAGATCAGATTCAGGCCCAGCTTTCCGGAATGACATCCTGACCCTATCCAGCGGAGCAGCCTGCCCCCCTGTCTTTTCATTTCCTTTGCCACAAGGGCTGCCACCGTACTTTTGCTGCTGACTAATACTCTTTTCCATTGGCTTTTTCACGGTAGTCTCTGGTCGTCATCCCTGTCCACTTTCTGAAAGCCGCTCTGAAGTTCGTGACTTCTGAAAATCCAATTCGATCGCCTATCTGTTCAATTGTAAGGGCGGTGTTTTCAATGTAGCGTTTTGAATATTCGGCCCGTGTCTCGTCAAGAACCTTCTGGAAGGTCGTACCCTGCTCCTTCAATTTCCGCCGCAGGGTCCTGCCGCTGGCGCCGATTTGTCTGGCAACGTCCTCCAGTCTCCTGTCCCTGAACGAAGAAGACGTCACGATTGTCCGAATGGATTCAATGAGTTCATCCCTTCTTCCCCATTTATCTGCCAACTCCTCGCACCGCTGGGTGCAAACCTCGGCCATCTGGTCATGGCTCATTGATATGCTAAGATCAAGCAGCTCTACGGGAAAGGAAACAGAATCAATGGGGCGGTCATAATATACCGGACAGTCGAACATTTCCCGGTACAGACGGCTGTATCTGGGTTCAGGATAGGAGAGATGGATTTTTGTCAAAGGAAGTTTTCCGCCGGCAAGGAAACGGGTTGAACTGTACCAGGTGGACAGCATTTCCTCAACAGCATATTTCCAAAGGGACGGTTCTTTATACGGGTATGGCGGCAGGATTTCCCAGATTTGAATATCGCCTTCAGATTTTCGGATAATGTCTACCAGGCTGCCTGACACCTTCCAATACTGGACCGCAACATCCGCAGCTTCCTTGAGGGTATGGCTGCACATGATGGCATACCCCCAAAACCCCAGTCCCGTTAAATTCTGTTCCCTGCCGATTCTAAGTCCAAGGGCCTCATCGCCACTGAGCGTCAACCCGTTCTTTACGATTTTCAAGTAATCGGCAGGGGTGATAACGGCATCGGGGTGATGCAACCATTTTTTGTCCAGGCGGAGGCCGTGCAGTATTTTTTTCAGCGGAAGTTCCATCCTCTCCAGAGTTTTCACTAACCACTGTGCCGCAGCGGCCGGGACAACTTTTTCCGAAGCATGATTTTGGCCTGATTTCATATCTTTTGTCCTGTCTTCATCTATCTATTTCACCATTGATATATAATAATCAGTACATTCAATTCCAGGTAAAAAACCTTTGATCCACTATTTAACTTGGAGGGCAGGATGACAACAGAGACCATTGAGCAATCCGCATTTTCCGAAAAATTTGAGAATTTGAAGCAGGTACCCAAGATGACGACGTTCGACCGCCTTGCCGGTTATCCCAAAATGGCATCGGGCATTTCCCGGTATGTTTTCGGGAAAGTGTTTGGAGATGTGCAATGGCTATTGTTGGGTTTTCTTCGGTTTATTGCCGCCAAATACAACCACAGCGCGGAGCTTCAAAAAGAGCTGATGGGAACCCAGGGCTGGATTAATGCCCATGTCGTTTTTAAATCCATGGACGGCAAGGTGGCGGTTGGCGTCCTGATTAAAGATGGAACGATGGTCATCCAGGATTCCATACCGGCCACTGTCGATGCAACCTTCTGTTTTCAAACGGCCAATTGCATCATGAACTACCTCAACGCCGGCAAGAACCAGGCCAATGCCATGATGTTGGAAGGTCGGATGTGGATTCACGGCAATATGACCCTGGGCTATTATTTCTTTTACCTGCTGAATGTTGTCCTTTTAAAGGATGAGTTTAAGGCCCAGAAGCAGGCAATTGGCGAAAATCGCAGTCTGGCCAGGAAAGCCGCGAAAGGGGTGTCGACCTGTGGAAGAGCTGAAAAGAAAAAACGGCTTGCGCAGCGGTTGAAAGCAGAGAATAAAGATCCCGGCGTTAAATGGCTGGAGAATCCCTATCTGCAGGAATATGGTCTGGAGGATTTTCCACGGGTCGAAACATTTCGTAAGGAGTTGTTTCACACCAAAACAGAGTTGACGGCTGAGTACGGAAAGCTGTTGACCGATTTCTTTATTGAGAACGGATATGAAACGAAAAAATCAGGCGAAGAATGGGAGCCCAATCTGCGCAGAGCGGAAAGTTTCCATTACCTGATGTCCAACCGGCAGGCCCTGATTCGGAAAAACGATTTGCTGGCGGGAACCTATACCCCGAATCCGGTTTCCGGGACCGTAACCCACCCTCATACAATGGGCCATTTGATGTGGCCGGAGCTGAAAACAATAGACAAACGGGAACTTCGACCTCACAAGATAAGCCAGGAAACTGCGCGGGTCATGCATCACCACGTTCTGCCGTTCTGGGCGGACCGGAATTTACTGCAATGGTGGAAAAAGGATTTTGACAACTCATTACCGGCACGGATCCAGGACCGCTGGTTTGCGATCTTCTTCTGGAAATTTGTGTCTCAAAGCGAAATCAGTCCGGGATATGACAATTTTGTCCTCAAGGGCCTGAAAGGGATGGAAGCTACGATTGATGCTGAACTCAGAAACGACCCCAATGCCGATGAGGAGAAGGTCAACACCCTTAACGCCATGAAGATCGGTCTGGATGCCGCCAGGGCCTATGCCCGGAACCTGGCACAGCAGGCTCGAAAAGAAGCGGCAGCCGAATCGCATCCTCAACGCAGGGTCGAACTGGAGAAGATGGCAAAAAGGCTTGAACATGTCCCTGAATATCCGGCTCGAACTTTGATTGAGGCGGTTCAAACCCTCTGGATTATGCATATTTGCCTGGGACTGGAAAATATGGACGACGGCCCCATGCTGGGAAGGCTCGATCAAATTCTGCAACCCTTCTTTGAGGCCGAGATGGCGGCCTTGAAAACACAAAGCGAGAGGGAAGCCTATATAAAAGATGTTATCGAGATTATGGGATGCCTGTTTTTCAGACTGGCCAGTCACTTGATTGCATCTCCGGAAATCGGGGAATGGCAGAACTCAGGCGCCCCGCCGAACACGACCATTACGGTAGGGGGTGTTAAAGAGGACGGAACCGACGCCGTGAATGATATGTCCTATATCATCCTCAAGGTAATCGAAATGCTGGCCTTGCAGGACCCGAACTGCCATGCCCGTTATAAAACCGGTGTCAACAGCCGTGATTTTTTGAAGCGGGTTTGCGAAGTGAACTACACAACCGGCGCAACACCCTGTATTCACAGCGATGACGCCATGATCACCGCCTTGAGTGCCAACGAAAACTGGGCGGTGGAGGATATCCGGGGCTGGACTCCCACCGGGTGTGTTGAGCCTTCCCTCCCGGGAAAGCACTGCTCTGCAACATCCTCACTGGAGGTCAACCTGATGGCACCGTTTGAGATGGCCATGAACAACGGCTGTCATCCGCTGGTGAACTGGCGCCTTGGCCCGGAAACAGGGCGGATCGACAAAGGCGATTTCAGGTCCTTCGAGGATTTCTGGGCGGCCTTTGACGAACAGAGCTGGTTCATCATTGAGCAATCTGTTATCGGCAATAACGAGTTGGGGATCATCCACCAGAAACACATGCCGGCGCCTTTGCTGTCGGCTTCCATCGAGGGGTGTATAAAAAACGGCAGGGGGATGACCCGAGGGGGTGCCAAGTACAATTCGACAGGTGTTGCCATTATAGGGCTGGCAGACGTGGTGGATTCCCTGATGGCCATCAGGACCTTGGTTTTTGATAAAAAGATCGTGACCTTCTCGGAGTTGAAGCAGGCAATTGACAGCAATTATGACGGATTTGAAAAGATTCATGCATTGGTGAAAAACAAGGTTTCCCGCTTTGGTTCCGGAAATCCAGAGGCAGTGGCCATGGCAAATCGGGTCACCAAAATGTGCAACGATTATTACAGGAATCACAGAAACTACCGAGGCGGCCATTATGCAACCGGATGGTGGACCATGAACAATCATTCGGTTTACGGCAGGGTTTCCAGCGCCTCGCCTTCGGGCAGGCTCAAGGGAGAGCCTTTTACGCCGGGGTTAACACCTCATTCGAGTGCATCGAACAATATTCTGGATAATCTGCTGGATGTGGCCCAATTGGATCCCACAACCCTGGACAATAATATCGCGTTTAACGTGCGGGTCGTCCCCTCGGCAAAAGACACCCATTATCAGACAATCAGTCGGATGGCGGATTACGTCCAGACCTACTTTGAAAAAGGGGGGATGCAGATCCAGTACAATGTGGTCGATACAGACACCCTGAAGGACGCCATGGCCAATCCGGAGCACTATGCGGATCTCCTTGTCAGGATTTCGGGTTACTGCGGCTATTTTGTCCAGTTGCAGCGGGACCTTCAGCTGGAGTTGATCCGTCGCAGCGAGTTTGGATTATAGACCAATGAAGCGTCCGCTCATCATCGATATCAAAGGGCACAGCCTGGACGACGGACCCGGGATTCGGTCGGTGGTCTTTATCAAGGGCTGCCCTCTTAGCTGCAGCTGGTGCCAGAACCCGGAGAGTCAAAGGACCACGGCAGAATTGTCCTGGGATAGGGAGAAATGCATCGGATGCGGCTCCTGTGCCCAAATCTGCCCGGAACAGGCCATCTCCGGGAACCATCCGTTTTTTATCGATCGGAAGGCCTGCTCCCTTTGCTTCGCCTGCGTGGAAATCTGCCCTGCCGACGCCTTGAGACAGGTGGGAAGGGCAATGACCGTGGATGAAATTGTGGCAAAAGTGCTGCGCTACAGATCCTTTTTTGACACTTCGGGAGGCGGCGTCACCCTTTCCGGCGGAGAGCCGACCATGTATATGGAATTTGCCGCTGCGCTCCTGAGGCGATTCAAGGAAGAGGGGCTGCACACATTGCTTGAAACCTGCGGTCATTTTGACAGGGACTGCTTTGAACGCTTGATCCTTCCGTGGATTGATACCATCTACATGGACATCAAAATTGTGGACCGGAAAAAGCATCAGGACCACTGCGGCATTTCCAACGATTTGGTACTGGAAAATTTTGCATGGCTCTGTGGGCAAGCAGCCTCCGGAAAAGTGACTTTTCTACCACGAACGCCGTTGATACCCGGGATTACGGACAGCGATGCCCAAATTGCGGAGCTTATCGGTCTTTACACCAGACACGGGGTTCAAAAAGCGTCCCTGCTGGGAAACAATCCGATCTGGATCGATAAATGTGACCAACTCGGCATTCCTGCCAAGCCGGGGCCTCTATCCAAGCTAAGAGAGTTTTACAGTTCGAAACACTATGAAGCAATTCGATCTCTATTCAAAAGAGAAGGAATAACAATCGTTTCTTCCTGAAGGACATTCAAATCATGAAGGTGATAAGGAGGCATCATGATCACCCAAAGCCAGATCCACCACATCGTCGAGAACCAGCGCGCCTTTTTTAACACCCATGCCACCCTGGGCCATGAGTTCAGGCTCAACGCCCTGAAAACCCTCAAGGAGGGCGTTTGCCGCCATGAGCAGCGCTTTCATGACGCCCTCAAGGCAGATCTGGGCAAACCGGTCTATGAGTCCTTTATCACGGAAACCGGGATCATCCGCCATGACCTGACCCGGACCATGAAGTCCCTGAAGAAATGGATGGGCGTCAAATGGAAGATGACCCCCTTTTACCTTTTGCCCGGGACCAGCAAGGTCCGCTACACCCCTTTGGGCGTGAACCTGATCATCGCACCCTTCAACTATCCCATGCAAAGCACCTTTTCCCCGCTCATCGCAGCCATTGCCGCCGGCAACACCGCAGTGGTCAAGACGTCGGAGCTTACCCCCAGCGTAAGCCGGGTAATCCAGGATCTCATCAACGACTGCTTCAGGCCCGAGCATGTGGCCTATGTGCCTGGTGAGGTGGAAGAAACCCAGATGCTCCTGACCCAGAAATTCGACCATATCTTTTTTACGGGCTCCACCCGGGTGGGGGGGATTGTCCTTGAGGCCGCAGCCAGGCACCTGACGCCCGTAACCCTGGAACTGGGCGGCAAAAGCCCCTGCATCATCCACAATGATGCCAACCTGGATACGGCGGTGCGGCGCATTGCCTACGGGAAGTTTCTCAATACGGGCCAGACCTGTGTGGCCCCGGATTATGTCCTGGTGCACCAGGATGTGGCGCAGCCCTTTATCGACAAGCTGCGCAAACGGATCCGGGCCCTTTACGGAGACAACCCGTCCCAGAGCCCGGACTTCGGCCGCATCGTGAATGCGGCCCACCACCGCCGCCTGGTCTCCCTCATTGACCCGGAAAAGGTGGTCATCGGCGGGGACCATGATGAGGCCACCCGGTACATCGATCCCACGGTCATGACCAACGTGAACCTCCATGATCCGGTGATGAAGGAGGAAATTTTCGGCCCGATCCTGCCGGTGATGACCTTCAGAACCCTGGACCAGGTCTACCAGACCATCGGGGCCCTGCCCCAGCATCCACTGGCCCTCTACGTGTTCACCGAGAATCGGCAGATCCGGGATGAACTGGTCTCGCTGATCCCCTTTGGCGGGGGGTGCGTCAACCACTGCATCCAGCACCTGGCCAACCCCTACCTGCCCTTTGGCGGCCAGGGCGGCTCAGGCATGGGACATTACCACGGCTTTGACGGGTTCACGCAGTTTTCCCACAAAAAGGCCATGTACCAGGCCCCCACCGCCACCTGGCTGGACCTGCCCCTGATCTATCCGCCCTACAAGGGCAAACTCAAAATAATGAGGGCCATCTTCAGATAGCCAGGGGATCCCCCCGGGCCGGTGCGGTGGTTACCTCAGGCCTGTCCCGGCCGGAACCGGCCCCTGCCCAGGCAGATGAATATTACGGACCGGGATCCATGCCGCCCCTGGCGGAGTACCGGGAAATCATGCTGGAACGGTTCGAAAAAAAGTACCTTTCCGATCTCATGGAACGATCCGCCAATGTCAAAGCGGCCTGCGGGGTCTCCGGACTTTCCCGTTCCAGGCTTTATGCCCTGCTCAAAAAATACGGCATCACTTCAAGGTAGACCCGTACCGGCCCGCCGTTTTCGGAATACAGCCGGGGACACGGTAAAAATCCCTTTAAAGTCCTTGTAGAATGAGGACAGGGTGTCATAGCCAACGGAGAAGGCGACCTGGGTCACGGGCTCCCCGGATGTGGACAGCATCACTGCGGCCCGGAAAATTCGATACAGCCTTAAGTATTCGAAGATGCTCAGTCCCAGATCCGCCTTGAACCGCCGTGACAGGTGGCGGGGGGAGTAATGAACCGCCCTGGAAAAATCCTCCAACGTCAGCTTTTCCCTGTAATGATTTTTGATGAACGCGGTCAGCGTGAGATTGTCTTTATCCTGGGGGACGGGAACCCGGGTGATGTCCGAAAGATTGGCCATTTCCCGGTCCAGCAGGGTCAAAAGAAGGTCCAGGCATTTAAGGTGAAATTCCCGCTCTTCTTCGTGTTTCCGGTTCAGGGCAATACGGTCAAACAGGGCGGCTCCCAGTGTGCTCATGTTGAAAATTCGGATTCTGCTGCCCGATACCGGCCACAGCTTTTTATCCAGATAGATGGACTTATAGTGAACCGGCCCGCCCAGCACCAGAGAGCGGTGGGGGATGCCCTCCGGGATGAAGGCGGTCATATTGCTGAACAGGGGCTGCTGCCAGGCGGCTTCTTCAAGGAGGCTGGTGCCGGAACGGATCCGCAGCAGCTGATGGCAGTCGTGGGTATGCTGTTTCCTGGTGGAGACCGTTTCAAAGCGTCCCTCCAGGGTAAAAAGAGGTGTTGAATTCTCTTTGGGTTCCATTGGAATAGAAATGTCCATATTGCATATTAATTTGTCTTTTATCCGGATGCAAGCCTCATGTTTCCCGAAGTATAGTGAGCCGAACCTGGAAGGACCAGGCAACCGATGCTGAAAGGAAAAAAGAATGGAAAAAAGACAATTGGGGAAACAAGGCCCCCGGGTCTCGGCCATGGGGCTGGGCTGTATGGCCATGAGCGAGTTTTACGGGGAGCGGCCGGACGAAGCTGCTGCAAGGGCGGTTATCCGGGCCGCCCTGGATTTGGGCGTCGATTTTCTGGATACGGCCGATACCTATGGTGACGGACACAATGAGGCACTTGTGGCAGGCGCGGTGAAAATCTGGCAGAGGGAGACGGGGAAGAGGGCATTTATTGCCAGCAAGTTCGGTATTGTCAGGAGGCCCGGATCCTACGAGCGAGAGATCTGCGGTCGGCCGGAGTATGTCCGTTCCGCCGTTGAGGCCTCTTTGAACCGTCTGGGGCTTGAAACCATTGACCTGTACTATATCCACCGCGTCGACGCCAGGATTCCCATCGAGGAGACCATGGGCGCCCTGTCCGACCTGGTCCGGGAAGGCAAGATCCGCTACCTTGGGATATCCGAACCCTCTGTGGCAACCCTGGCCCGGGCCCATAAAGTCCATCCTGTCACCTGTGTCCAGTCCGAGTTTTCTCTTTTTACCCGGGAACCTGAAGAGGCGCTTCTGCCTTTTTTACGGGAACAGGGCATCGGATTTGTCCCATACAGTCCTTTGGGGCGGGGCATGCTCACCGGGACGCTGACCCGGGAAAAGCTGACCTTGGATGCAAAGGACATGCGTCAGTACCTGCCCAGGATCAGTGGGGAAAATTTTGATCACAATACCGCCCTTGTTGAGGCCCTGATTCCCATTGCCCGGGACCGGGATATCCCCCTGTCCACCCTGGCCCTGGCCTGGGTCCTTTCCAAGGGCGAGGATATTGTCCCCATACCGGGCACCCGAAGGATCCGGTATCTGAAGGAAAATATCCGAGCTGCAGAGATCCGGCTGACTGCCGATGAAATGGAGAGCCTTGAATCGGTATTTCATATGGATGCCGTTGTCGGGGAACGGTATACCCCTGAGGGAATGAAAGGCCTGAACGGATAAAAGGATGGAAAAGGGGTGCCAAGGCTTGGGGGATCGTCGGGTAACGGTAATGCCATGGCACCCCTTTGTTCCTGAATCGGCGGACAGCAGCAGTGTTGTCTGCCGGCCCGGGGTATTTTATGTCTTCCCGGGCTGGAAGTCGTTTAGCCCTTGGCCAGCAGCGCCCATTCAGGAAGGACATTGGGATCAATGGAGAACACAAAGGTTCCCACCGCAAGGAAAAGGCCTGTGATGACAATAACCCCGATAAAATTGATCACAATCCCTGCTTTAACCATCTCAAATATTTTAACCCGGCCGCTGCCAAACACAATGGCGTTTGGCGGGGTGGCCACCGGCATCATAAATGCGCAGGAGGCGGACAGGGTCGCCGGGATCAGGAGCATGAGGGGGTTGGTTTTCATGGCTACGGCAATGGAGGACAGGATGGGCAGAATCATCTGAGTGGTGGCCGTATTGGAGGTCAGCTCCGTTAGAAAGGTCAGCATGGTGCAGATCCCGCCGATCATGAAGATATTACTGGTCCCTTCTAAAATCCCTAGTTTGGAACCGATGAAAACGGAAAGCCCAGAAGCCTGGAACCCCTTTGCCAGGGCAAAGCCGCCGCCGAAAAGCAGGATAATGCCCCAGGGCAGTTTCGAAAAGACCTCCATATCCAGGATGGCTGCGGATTTTGCATCCTTTGATTTTGTGGGCATGAAAAAGAGCAGCACGGACATGCCGATGGCCACGGTGCCGTCGTCAATCAGCTTGGGGTAGGGCAGAAATCCGGCCCAGCCGGGCAGGGTCATGAACCCCAAATTCAGGTCTTTTCTGAAAATCCACAAAAAGGCGGTAACAAAAAAGACGATGAGCACCCGCTTTTCTTCGGGGGATAGGCTGCCCAGGGCTTTGTATTCCTTTTCAATGATGCTGTGATCCACGGAAAGGTTGGCCGGCACCTTGAAAAAGACCCGGGTGAGCAGGACCCATATGGTCAGCAGCATGGCAACGGACAGGGGCAGGGCCATCATCATCCACACGCCGAATGAGATGGGGGATGCCGTGGGAAAAGTCTGTTCAAAGGTTCTGACCAGAACCAGGTTGGGAGGCGTTCCCACCAGGGTGGCGGCCCCGCCCATGGAGGCCGCATAGGCAATACCTAAGAGCAGGGACAGGGTGAAGTTATGGGTATCTTTAAGGTCAAACTGCTCTTCCATTTTCATGATGATGGACATGGCGATAGGCAGCATCATGACGGCCGTTGCGGTGTTGGAGATCCACATGGACAAAAAGGCCGAGGCCACCATGAATCCGAAAACCAGCCGGGAAGGTCCGCCGCCGATGGTCTTTACGGTGAAAAGAGCGATGCGCTTGTGCAGGTTCCACTTTTCCATGGCCAGGGCGATGAGAAAGCCGCCCATGAAAAGGAAAATGGTGGAGTTAAAATAGACGCCGGCAGCGACTTTTCCCTTCATGATACCCAGGATGGGAAACAGAACAACGGGGATCAGGGAGGTGGCAGCCAGGGGAACGGCTTCAGTGACCCATAAAACGGCCATGAGCACAGCCACTGCAGCCATCCGGTCGACCAGGGGATTGGCCGGATCAATGTCCAGCATAAGGACGAGAAAAAATAAAACCGGACCCAGCACGAGTCCAAGCTTTTGTAAAACACTTCTCTGGTTCACCGCATCTGCTGTCATACCGCCTCCGTTAATAACCGATTATTAATTAACTTCCAAAGACGCTATGAGCAAAGGATGTGCCAGTGGAGGCGAATTATGATTATGTCAATGATATCGGCATGGTATGGGGTGACAGCTGTGTGAGATAATCCCCGCGGTTGCACCGGTTTGTCCTGCCGGGCAGGAAAAAGTCCTGTGATGCCGGACAGGTCCCGCTGCAGAAGACTTCTGAAAATTGGGGTTATTGGACGAGAAAGCGCCTGAGGATTTTGGTGATGGTGCCGTCGGCCTGCATCTGCATCAGGGCGCGGTTCAACGGTCCGATCAGGTAGGCTTTGCTTTTATGAACCCGGATTCTCAATTCGTTGGAATGGCTGAAGGTGTATGCTTCTTCAAATTCTGCAGGATCCTGCCCCAGATTTTTCATCCAGTAGTGCCATTCATAGGTGTCCGCCACGATGGCGTTGACCCTTTTTTTGATCAGTTTGGATATGAGCAGGTGTCCTGTGCCGCAGTCGTCCCTTTTGATCAGGCCGCTGTCAAAGGCCTCGCTGAGACCGTCGGTGTAAAAATATCCGCGATTGGCCCCGATGGTGCTGTTGTAAAAGGAGGACAGACTTGTCGTCTTTGGAACGCACCCCTTCCGGGTCACGATGACATTCCGGGTCTGGATATAGGCAATGGTATAGGCGGACACCTTTTTTTTACCGGACCGCCATTTTTTTTCGCATCCGGGCTCCACGAGAACGGATCTGCCCCACTCTAAAAGTTCCCTGCGCTTGGTGGGCACTTCCATGACATGACAATGGTGGCCCGTCCGTCTGAACGCCTCCGTGCAAATTTCAATCGTAATCCCCGTGTACTTGCCGTCTTCTTTGATAATCCAGGGCGTCCAGGGCTCAACGCCGGCATTCAGGGTTTCGGCTTTCAGGAGGGGGGCATACCATAAAAGGCCAAGGCAGATCAGAACCGCAACAGAGGCCGGCCTGGCCCTGTACCTGGGGGGTAAAGTAAAGTTGTTAAAACATTTGTACATGCCGGCATTGGCTATCAGAAAAATGCCAGAGATACAAGAAAAATGATACGGCTTGTCTCACGGATTGGGGCGGCAGGGGGAGGGGGCGGGGAGAAACTGGGGAGGCCAGCGGCCTCCCCAGTAATCTGTGCCGTTATTTTTTACTTAGAAATCAAGGGTTTTTTGGAGATCTTCATCGGAGAAATCCCAGGTGGTCTTGTGGGGCGGGAATTCATCCATGAACATTTCGGGAAGCTGGTCATCCACAGGGGTGAAGCCGGCCCGTCTGTTGAACTCCTTTTCATCTCTGAGGATCTGCTTGCCCAGCTCAATGACATCGTCCGGTGTCAGGGAGAGACCGTACTGGGCATTGATCATCTGGCAGATGGTGGGCAGGCCGTCTTCGTTGTCGAGAACGGCAAAGGCCACAAAAAGGCACAGCCCTGCAGCGTCAATGGCGGCGGTGGCCACCTGAAGACCCTGGGACAGTTCCACATTGCCCTCTTTTTTAGTGGGATCCACAGAGCCGCCCACGGCCAGAATATTGGCGGTTACGCCGTAGCCGGCCGTATGGTCTGCGCCCATGGGGGTGGTGGCGTAGGTTACGCCAACGCCCTTGCAGGAGCGGGGATCGTAGGCCGGAAGGGCCTGTTTTTTAACCACGGGTACCCGGGAAACGCCCAGGGCTTCGCCGGTAAAATGGGCGCCGTTGCCGATGATCTTTCCTTCGGGGGCATAGGCGCCAACCTTTGAGAGCAGGTCAATAGCCGCCGGTCCGTCTCCCCAGGGGATCATTCCCCCTTCCATGGCAACGCCTAAGGCCACACCCATATCGATGGTGTCCAGGCCGAAATCGTCGCAGAGGCGGTCCATCATGGCGATGTCGTCCAGGCTCTTGATGGTGGTGTGGGCGCCAAAGGCCCAGATGGTTTCATACTCAAAGCCGGAGGTCAGGTATTTGCCGTCCTTGCCGTGGTAAACGTTGGAGCATTTGATGACACAGCCCGGATGGCAGGCCTCAGTCGTGATGCCGCCGCGTTTTTCAATGGTTTCGGCCATGGTTTCACCGGAAATGTCCTGGGCATGGTCGAACCGTCCTTTTCGAAAGTTCTGGGTGGGCAGGGTTCCGGCTTCGTTGATGACGTTGACCAGAACGGCAGTCCCCAGGGCCGGCAGGCCTTCGCCTGTGACCGGATGGCTGCGCAGCATCTCCACCCACCTTTTGTTGGCGACTTTGAATGCCTCGGAGTCCTTGATTTCAACCCGGCCGGCACCCCTGTCATCCACAACGATGGCTTTGATTTTTTTGGATCCCATAACCGCACCCAGTCCGCCGCGGCCGTGGGCTCTGCCCGGCCGGCCGTTCATGTCTGCCTGGTGAATGGAGGCGGCTTTCAGGCATTGTTCCCCTGCCTGGCCGATGGAAAGAATCCCGGTGCTTTTTCCGTACTTGGCCCAGAGTTCCTCCATAACAGCGTAGTTGCCCTTTTTGACAAGGCCGCCTGCAGGCAGGATTTCCACGCCGTCCTTGTTGATGACGATCATGGAATAGTCATCGGCGTCGGGCTTGTCCTCCAGGATCAGGGCGGTGATGCCCAGCTTGGCCAGCTTCTGGGAGACCAGGCCGCCGGCGTTGGACTCCTTGATGCCGCCGGTGAGAGGCGATTTACCTCCGGCGGAAAGACGGCCTGAATCGGCAGCCGGGGAACCGGCCATGATGCCGGGTGCAAAGATCAGCTTGTTGTGTTTTCCTAGCGGATGGCAGGTGGCGGGCACCTCATCCAGAATCATCTTGGACGTCAGCCCTCTGCCGCCCAGACCCAGATAGGCCTCCGGCGTTTCTTCAAAGACAAAGGTCTTTGTCTTTGTGTTAATTCTCAATAATTTCCCCATATTGTCCTCCTTGGCAAAAGTTGATGGGTGAGGGGGTGTTGCAGTTAGCGAGATTTACCCTTTTTATGTCGTTGTCCAGGTGCCATCTTCACCAGTCTCGGCTGGAATGTGGCCACTGTCTCAACAAGACCCTTTTGCTGGGACATGACCTGGTCTATATCCTTATATGCCATGGGTATTTCATCAAGTCCAGCAGAAATCAGTGTGACCCCTTTTTCCGCCAGAACCCGGGTCAGATCCTTTGCGGAAAATTGTTTGAACGCCGCTGTGCGGCTCATGACCCTTCCGGCACCGTGGGCTGCGGATTGAAGCGCATCTTCACAGCCTTTGCCCCGGACCACATAGCCGGGATCCGCCATGGAGCCGGGGATGATTCCCACAACCCCTTTGGCCGCCGGTACCGCCCCTTTGCGGTGGACAATGGCCGGACGCAGTCCGATGGTTTCCTTAAAGGCGAAGTTGTGGTGGTTTTCCACCGTTGCGGCCGGGGTTTCGCCCAGGGCCGCGAACATATCCCTGTGGATGATATCGTGGCAGGCCGCCGAATAATGGCCCATCAGGGTCATGGCCTGAAAATAGACCTGTCCCTCTTCAGAGTCCATGGGCAGCCAGGCCAGGTGCTTGAGTTCTTTTGGCAAATTTGGATGCTGCTTCATGGCAAGGTCTGAAAAGTGCCGGGCAATGGCGGCCCCGGTTCCCCGCGAACCGGAATGGGTAAGCAGGGCGATATAGTCACCCGTTCCAAGACCGAACCCTGGGGTTTCCAGGCGGAGCCTGCCGAACTCAGCAAAGTGGTTCCCGGACCCGCTGGTACCCAGCTGCCGCCAGGCCCGGTCCTTTAGACCGGCCACTACCGGGCAGAAGTCCCAGTCCCGGTCCATGACGCTGTGGGGTTTGGGTCGCTTGTATTCCATCCCTGCTCCGAACAGTGTCTCCCGGTCCAGGACGGTCTTAAGGGCACCTTTCAGAATTTCGTATCGGTCAAATGGGATCGGGAGGACGGACAGCTTGACCCGGCAGGCGATGTCCACGCCGACCGCATAGGGGATGACCGCGTTGTCAACGGCCAGTACCCCGCCGATGGGAAGCCCGTATCCTTTGTGGGCATCGGGCATCAGCGCCCCTTTCATGGCAACGGGAAGGGTCATTGCGTGGTTCATCTGTTCAACGGCCGCCGGATCAAGGTTTTCGCCGAATACGGTACAGGGTTTATATTTTTTCATGGGAGGCGCTCCCGGCAAGGTTACAAAGGTTAGGCGAAAAAGGCGGGTCTGTGCAGGGAGGGCTAAAGCGGCCGGATCTAAAGTTTTCCCACCTCGGCCACCTCGGCCAACCCGTTAAGATCCTCTATGAGGATATCCTTTGTCTCCACCTGAATCAAGCCGGCCTCGGCCATTTTTTTCAGGATTCTGGAGATGGTTTCCGGGGTGGTGCCGATGAGGTTGGCCAGCTGGGCCTTGGATATGGGCAGGGTGACCCGGTCCGGGGGGCTGCCGGTCTGATCTTCCGCCTCCCGGGCCAGGGTGAGCAGGTAGCCCGCCATCCGGGCCGGCACCTCTTTGAGGCTTAAGTTCTCGATCTGGACGGTAAAGGCCCGCAGCCGTCGGGACAGGTCCGCCAGCATGCCCATGGCCAGGGCCGGGGAATCGGTGATCAGATCCACAAAGGCCTGTCTTGGGATAAACAGGATGACGGAAGGTTCCAAGGCCATGGATGCGGCCGGGAAGTGTTTTCCCTCGAACACCGGGACTTCGCCGAATGTTTTTCCCGGACCGTAAATGTGGAGGATCTGCTCTTTTCCTTCAAAGGAAAGCTTGAAGACCTTGACTTTGCCTTTGGCAACCGTATAAAAACCGCCGGCTTTTTCGCCTTCCTGGAAAATGATTTCCCCCCTGGAGAATGACAGTTCCCGGGCAAGACCGGACAGTCTGCCCAGCTGATCCTCGGTGAGCCCTGAAAAAAGAGGTATGGATTTCAGCAGTTTAATGATAAATTGTCTCCCGGGGCTGTAAAAAAAGTATCTGAATTCAAATAAAACAAAAAAAATCGTTTCGTCTTGATCCAGGTCAAGGTTTTCTTCCTTCGGTCTATAGTAAGTTCAGGCCAGGAAGTAAAGACGAATTGTCTAACATCATAACCGACACAGGAGGAAAGATCATGTTTTGTTTTCAATGTCAGGAGACCGCAAAAAACCAGGGATGCACCATCAAGGGCATGTGCGGAAAAGAGAATTCGACCGCCAATCTCCAGGACCTTTTGATTTTTAACCTCAAGGGTATTGCCGTCCTGGCCAAGGCCTCAAAGGCGGCCGGTGTAGCGGTTCCCGAATCCGCCGCAGCTTTTATCGCCCAGGCCCTGTTTACTACGATTACCAACGCCAACTTCAACGACGAGAACCTGACCGATTGGATCATGCGGGCTCAGAAGGTTAAAAAAGACCTGGCCGCGGCTGCCGGCGATAAAATCGCCTCAGGGCTCCATGAAAGCGCCACCTGGTATTCCAACGATTCAGCCGCCTTCCAGGCCAAGGCTGAAACGGTAGGGGTGCTGGCCACCGAGAATGAAGATGTCAGATCCCTGCGCGAACTTTTAATCTTAGGGCTTAAGGGCGTATCCGCCTATGCCGACCATGCGGCCGTTCTGGGGGTGGAGAAAAAGGAAATCTGGGACTTTCTGATCCAGGGCCTGGCGTCCACCACTGAAGATCTTTCGGTCGACGATATGGTGGGGCTGGTACTCAAATGCGGGGAAGTCGCCGTGACCACCATGGCCGCTTTGGACGAGGCCAATACAAGTACCTACGGCCATCCCGAACTCACTGAGGTTAACATCGGTGTGGGCACAAATCCGGGAATATTGATCTCCGGCCATGATCTTAAAGATATGGAAGAACTGCTCAAACAGACCGAAGGCTCCGGGGTGGATGTCTATACCCATGGGGAGATGCTGCCGGCCAACTATTATCCGGCCTTTAAGAAGTATGCCCATCTCAAAGGGAACTACGGCAGCTCCTGGTGGCATCAGACCGAGGAGTTTGAAGCCTTTAACGGCCCCATCCTCATGACCACCAACTGCCTGGTCCCTCTGAAAAAGACCAACACCTACCTGGAACGCCTTTACACCACAGGGGTGCCCTCCTATGTCGGCGCCACCCATATTGCGGACCGGCCTGCCGGAGGTGCCAAGGATTTTTCCGCAATCATTGCCAAAGCCAAGACCTGCGCTCCCCCCAAGGAGCTTGAGACCGGTAAAATTGTCGGCGGCTTTGCCCACAATCAGGTCCTGGCCCTTGCGGACAAGGTGGTGGATGCGGTGAAAGCCGGCGCCATCAAACGCTTTGTGGTCATGGCCGGGTGCGACGGCCGCCAGAAGGGCAGAAATTATTTTACCGAGGTGGCAAAGGCCCTGCCCCAGGATGCCGTTATTTTGACCGCAGGCTGCGCCAAGTACCGTTACAACAAGCTGGATCTCGGGGATATCGGCGGCATTCCCAGGGTGCTGGATGCAGGTCAGTGCAACGACTGCTACTCTTTGGCCGTGATCGCCCTCAAGCTCAAAGAGGTCTTCGGGCTTGAGGACATTAACGACCTGCCGCTGTCCTTTGATATCGGCTGGTATGAGCAGAAGGCTGTGGCCGTGCTTTTGGCCCTTCTCCACCTGGGAGTCAAAGGCATCCGTCTGGGGCCCTCCCTGCCGGCCTTTGTCTCCCCCGCCGTACTCAAGGTGCTGGTGGAAAACTTTGACATTAAACCCATTACCGAGCCCGAGGCGGATGTGGCCGCCATTATGGCCGGTAAATAAAAAAACAGATACCATTGCCGGGCAGAATCCTTCTGCCCGGCAGCCCCTCCCATTGGCAACCAGACGCCAAAAGGGAAAAGGAAGGTGACACCATGAAATGCCCCGGACAGGATACACAATATTGGAATGCAGAGGCGATATTCGAGACCCAGTGCCCTGAGTGCGGCCATCCCATGGAGTTTTTCAAGGACGATGCCACGAGGCGTTGCGGCGGCTGCGGCAAAAAACAGGTGAATCCCAAAATGGACTTTGGCTGCGCCGCCTATTGCAAATTTGCAGAACAATGCCTTGGCACCCTTCCCGAAGAATTCGTCGCCCAGCGGGACGATTTGTTCAAGGACCGGGTGGCCGTGGCGGTTAAGCGGCATCTTGGACAGGATTTTAAAGGCATCGGCCAGGCCTCCAAACGGGCCCGATTTGCCGAAAGCATCGGAAAAGAGGAGCAGGCCAATCTCCCCGTGGTTCTCTGCGCGTCTTACCTTTACGACATCGGACCTGAGGCGGCGGGCCAGATTTTGGAAACCCTGGGCGCTAAAGGCCCTTTGGCTGAAGGGGTAAACGAACTTCTCTCCGGTTTGGGAGCCGCGGATGCCAAAAGGCCGGGACCGGATGCCCCGCTGGATCTTCGCGTTCTTTCCGATGCAGACATGCTCACCCATATGGCGGCGTGTGAGAAAAAAAACAGCGTGGACCCGGCCGAATTTTCAAATAAAATAAACCGTCTTTTTTTAACCCCGGCCGGCAGAGTGCTGGCTAAAGAGACCTTGATGTAAAAAATGGACCAAAAGCCCTTAAGACAATGACCCCGCATACAACAGGACGCCGAAAAGGGCGGGCCTGCAGGAGATATAAAATGAAAGTGACCCGTAAAATTATCCAAATCGATGAAGAAAAATGTGACGGCTGCGGCAATTGCGTTCCTTCATGTGCCGAAGGCGCCATCCGGATTATAGACGGCAAGGCCAAAGTGGTTGCCGATAAATACTGCGACGGGCTGGGCGCCTGCCTGGGGGAATGCCCCCAGGGGGCGTTGAAACTTGTGGAAAGAGAGGCTGAAGAATTTGACGAAGAGGCGGTCCATGAGATGCTGAGCCGCCAGAAGACTTCCGACGCTCCTGCCCAAGGCGGCTGCCCTTCTGCCGCCGTGAAGACCTTTCCCATGGCAGGTCCCGGTATGCCCGGCGGGATCGGAAAACCAGGGATCCCCGCTTCGGGCGGGCCTTCCGCCTTGGGCCACTGGCCCGTTCAGATCCGTCTGGTGCCCTCCGGCGCCCCCTTCCTGAAGGATGCAGACCTGCTGATTGCAGCCGATTGTGTGCCGGTGGCCTATCCTTCCTTTCACAAGGATTTTCTTGCCGGGAAAGCGGTCATGATCGGCTGCCCCAAATTTGACGATGCCCAGATGTATATTGACAAGCTGGCCCAGGTCTTTGCCGAATCCGGCATCAAATCGGTGACGGCTGTCATCATGGAGGTTCCCTGCTGTTCGGGGCTTCCCATGATCATAAAAAAGGCGCTGGAAAAATCCGGCATGGATCTTCCCTTTAAGGAGGTGGTGGTGTCCGCCAGAGGAGAGGTTTTGTCGTGATCTGGGAAGCCGATGCCGACACGGCGGTCAGACAGGTCCCTTTCTTTGTCCGCAAAAAGGTCCGTAAGAAGTTGGAATCCTTTGTAAAGGACAAGGGAAGGGACCGGGTAACCCTGGATGATGTCCGGACCCTTAAACGCAAATTTTTATCCAAAGGCGGCATGGAAAGCCAGATCAAAGGCTATGATGTCTCCGCCTGTTTCGTCGGGGAGGGCTGTCCCAATGCTCTTGGGGGTGCCACCCGTCTGGCCTCTGATATTGAGGCGGTTATGGTAGATGCGGATCTTTTCTCCTTTCTAAAGTCCCGGGTGAAGGGGGATCTTAAATTCCATCATGAATTTCGGGTTTCTATTTCCGGATGCCCTAACGCCTGTTCCCGGCCCCAGATCACGGATTTCGGCGTGATTGCGGCGGCGGTTCCCGGGATAACGGATACCCCCTGTTCCGGCTGTGAAAGCTGTGTGGCCGCCTGTCCCGATGATGCTGTGCGCCTGATGGATGGCGCCCCAAGAATCGATACTGCGTCCTGCATGGCCTGCGGAAAATGTGTTAAGGCTTGCCCCGAAGGCACCCTTGAAACGGTGACAGATGGCTATCGGGTCCTGCTTGGGGGGCGTCTGGGGCGGCATCCACGCCTGGGTATGGAGGTACATGGCGTTTTTTCCCATGACGAGGTGCTGGACATGCTCAGGCGCTGCCTAGAATTCTATAAAGCCAACTCAAAAGAGGGAGAACGCCTCTCCCGAATCCTTGAATCTCCCTCCCAGATTTTCTAATCCGAATCCTTTCATGCCCTTAAATTGGGTTGCAATCTGTTCACGGTTTGTTAACCTTTGCGTAATCCGGCGCTAATCATCAAGGATGAGACTTGAGACCGGACATTAGAAAAAGGAAAACCAATGAGCCTGTTTATCAGAAAGACCCCTTATACCGGGCCTGTAAAAGCTGTGGTACTGGACTGGGCCGGTACAGCCGTTGATTTCGGATGCATGGGCCCGGCTGCGGTTTTTGTCGCGGTGTTCAGGGAAAGGGGCATTAAGGTCAGTGCGGCCGAGGCGCGCCAGTTCATGGGGCTTGCGAAAAAAGAACATATCCGGAAGATGTGCGGGCTGCCTGCGGTTCAAACGGCCTGGCAGAAAAAATTCGGCAGCCTCCCTGAAGCAGCGGATGTGGACAATTTATACGACCGGACCGCCGATCTCATGGTCAAAGCCATTTGCCGTCATGCCGATGTCATCCCCGGTGTCATTGACACCATGGCAAGGCTTCGTGGGATGGGGATCAAAATCGGCTCTTCCACCGGCTATGTCAAAGAGATGATGGATGTCCTGGTTCCCCTGGCAAAGGAAAGCGGGTACGAGCCGGATGCCGTGGTCTGTTCTTCGGATGTCCCTGCAGGACGGCCCTACCCCTGGATGTGTTACCTGAACGCCATAAAGTTAGATGTCTATCCCATGGAGGCCATGGTCAAGATTGGGGATACGGTGGCGGATATTGAAGAGGGCCTGAACGCCGGAATGTGGACCGTGGGCATCGTTGAGACCGGAAACGAGATGGGGCTGGGTTCGGCCGATCTTGAGGCGTTGCCAAAGGTGGAACGCGCCCGCCGGACAAGGCAGATCGAGGATCGTTTTAAAGCGGCCGGGGCCCACTATATCCTGAACCGGACGGCGGATGTGCTGCCGGTGATAGAGGATATCAACCACCGACTTTCGGGAGGAGAACTGCCCCTGGCAGGGGGCTGTTAAGCCGGGGCTTTTTTTCGTTCCAAAATAAAAACGGCCTGCAGCAGAGAACGTCTGCGCTGCAGGCCGTTGTGTTTGCACGGTGTCCGGGTTATTTGCCTTTAGAACTGAGTTCCGGGAACTGATGATAGAAAAATTCCTTGGGGTTCTCACCTGATTTGGAGGCTTCATTCTCCCGAAGCTCCACCCGGCGGATTTTGCCGGAAATGGTCTTGGGCAGTTCGTCCACAAATTCGATGATTCTGGGGATTTTGAACTTGGCCAGGACATCTATGGTATGCTTGAACAGGTCCAGGGCCAGTTCCTTGGAGGGCTCATTGCCCCTGGAAAGGATGACAAAGGCCTTGACCAGCTGGTGGCGCTTGGGATCGGGGACGCCGACCACTGCGGTTTCCATGACTGCCGGATGCTCGATCAGAGCGCTTTCCACCTCAAAGGGGCCCACCCGGTAGTCGGAAGACTTGATCACATCGTCGGAACGGCCCACAAACCACCAATACCCGTCCTTGTCAAAGGAGGCCTTGTCACCGGTGTAATAAAGGCCGTGCTGGAAGGCTTCAGCCGTCTTGGCCTCATTGTCGATGTACTCCTGGAACAGACCGATGGCCCGCCAGTTGCTCAGGCGCACGACGATGTGGCCTGTGACGTCGGCTTCTTTTATTTCATTGCCGTCGTCGTCGGCCAGGATGATATCGTACATGTAGGAGGGATAGCCAAAGGAGCCCAGCCGCATCTTTTTCTCCATCCAAGGGGGATTTCCGATCATGGCGGTGGATTCGGTCTGCCCGTAGAAGTCTCGGATCTCGGTGCCGGTGGCTTCCCTCCACTGGTCAATGACTTCGGGGTTCAAAGGCTCGCCCGCACTCAGGGAGTATTTCATGGGGGACAGGTCATATTTGGACAGGTCCAGCCCGACAAAGGCCCGCCAGGCGGTGGGCGGTGCGCAAAAGGAGTTGACCTTGAATCTGGCAACGGTTGCGATGTATTTTTCAATATCCAGGGCCGTAAAGTTAAAGCCGGTGGCCGTGGCCCCCACGTTGAGGGGGGAGAAAAAGCTGGACCAGGCCCACTTGGCCCAGCCCGGAGCGCTCAGGTTGTGATGAACGTCCCCGGGCTCCAGGCCGATGATCACGGCGGAGGACAGATGCCCCAGAGGATAGGATACGGCGCTGTGCCCCACCCGTTTGGGCAGGCCTGTGGTGCCTGAGGTAAAAAAGCAGAACAGCACGTCTTCACTGGCCACATCCGCCGCCTGCGCCTCGGCCGCTTCTTCTTCGACGTCGGAATAGGACAGCCATCCGTCCTTTTGGCCCAGGACCAGTTTGGCCTTGGGGGTATGGCCGGCTTTTTTCAGGGCATCGTCCACCAGATCCGTTAAGCCCTCAAAGGAGACAATGACATCCGGTTTATAGGCTTCGAACCGGAACTGGATCTCCCTTTCGGTCATGCTGGTGGCGGTGGGGACAGTGACAAGCCCGCCCTTGATGCCGGCAAAGGTGGCAAACCAGGTTTCCGGAACAATGGGGGTGAGCATGTAAAGGTTATTGCCCTTTTCCACCCCTTTTTTGCGAAGGAAGTTAAGCAGCTTGTTGCCGTTGGCTGCAAGCTGACTGTAGGTATACTGCTGTTCAGCGTCCGTATCCAGGTCGGTCCACATCAGGGCCATCTGGTCGCCGCGCTCCTTGACGTGGATGCCTTCAAAGATTTCAGCCGCCCAATTGAACTTGTCTGGCAACTGGGCTGCGTTTAGTTTTTTAAAGAACGCCTGGGCTTCAATTTCGCGCTGCTCCATCTCCCGGATTTCATTCAGTGCCATTGCCTCTCTGTAATAGCTTTCCAACGACATGTCCATCCTCCGCTTTAAGGTTATCATTAGCCGACTTGCTTTGAAGTTTAGGTGCTTTTTTTACGGCAGGCCGCCGTATTTTTCCGGAGCATAGTGTCATAAAGCTGGGGCTTTTCCACAATCGGTAGGAATCCGATTTTAATTGTAGGCGGGGCTGTAGGGCGGGGTAGGTAATTTTGCTCGTATTTTGTAGGTCTGCGAACCTACAAGGTTTGTCTGGCAGAGCAGGCCTCTCCGTCTTCATTTTTTACAACCATTGAATGCAGGGACAGGGTTTAGTATAACCTGTAACGGTTTAGGATTAAGAAGTGTTTCCAAAAGGAGCAGCATGCCCAGAGCCTCGTTAAATGACGCCCAGATCGCCGAAACCCGGGAAAAAATCCTTGATACGGCCGCCCAGATCATCAATGACCAGGGATACGCGGCCCTGTCCATGAGGAAAATCGGCGCAAGGGCCGGGATGACAGCGGCCAATATCTACAATTATTATGCGGGAAAGGATGAGATCAATATTGCCATCCGCCTGCGGGCAGGCGCGCTCTTGTACCGGGATCTTTTAGCAGCCTGGGAGACGGACAGGCCCCTGCCCGGGAGAATATGGGATATGATGCTGGCCTATCTTCGCTTCGGCCTGCTTAAGCCCAACTATTATGCCGTCATGTTTGACATGCCCACCCCTAAGTTTGCCCATTATGTGGGAACCCCCCTTGAAGCCCTGGCCCGTCAGGAAAAAGAGTCCAGCGAACAGAGCGTTGCTTTGATGCTTGAGTGCACAAGGGCCTTAAAAGAGGGCGGATTTAACATCCCCGAGGAGCCTCAGCTGTTCATGACCCTGGTATGGGGGCAGCTTCACGGCCTGGTCTCTTTATACAACAACCAGCTTCTGGCCGAAATGGTGTCCGGGCCGGAGCAGGCCGTAGAAAAGGCCGCAAGGGCCGCCTATGAGGCTTTGTTCAGCAGAATCTCCTGATGGATTGATCCGGACGGGCAACCCTTGGGATTTACCTAAGTGACCGATCTTAAGTAATGAGGGCCTGGATCCGCTGCATGAAATCGTTCAGCTTGGCTGCATACTCAGGAGAGCCTTCCACGGCAACAAAGCCCTTTGCCACCGCCTCCACAAATTCCACATCCCCTAAAAACACCGGCAGAGCGTTGGGCGCGGTGTTGAATTTCATGTGCACAAAGGCAAGCTTTCTTTTGTAATATCCTCTGCCGGCCTTTGATTTGCCCGCCTTGATGCGCAGAAAGGCTGCGATCCCCTCCGGCTCGCAGGAGAGCTGGTAGATTCTGTCCGGCTGAATTCCCGTCCACTTGGCCATATCCGGGTCTCCTGCCTTGTTGTATTGGGACAGGGCCGTGGTGATCATGTACATGACCATTTTGACCTTGAGCCGGATTTTGGCTGGATCTTTGGGGCGGTTGTCCGGCATGAGAATTTTAAGGCTCAGCAACAGGCGGATAAATTTAATCAGTAAAAA
The DNA here is from genome assembly GCA_963677255.2 of uncultured Desulfobacter sp. Taxonomy (GTDB): domain Bacteria; phylum Desulfobacterota; class Desulfobacteria; order Desulfobacterales; family Desulfobacteraceae; genus Desulfobacter. The sequence goes on from CAXXER010000001.1 coordinate 1,498,080, forward strand.
CGGCCGGATCAGCCCACGGATTTTCGGCAGGGCCAGGCCGCCGGTGAGAAAGGCGTTCATGGCCTTCAGGGTTGAAAAGGAGAACCGGATGTCCGGATCGTCTTTGATTCCGGGAAACCATTCCACGGCACCATTGGTGACCTGAAGGCCGGCTCCGACCGCCTCTTCCCCTTTACCTGCCTGGATCTGAAAGCTGGCCGTGACACCCTCAAAGGCTCTTTGCATGGCCGGGACGTCCTCGACCACCACCCGGGCCACGGGAAGGACGGCGTTGAGCAGGATTCGGGAGGCCATGCGTTCTTTTGTCATAGCCATGGCTACACCTCGTCTTCCCAGTCTTCGTCCTCTTCAAAATCCCGTCCCATGACTTCGCGGACTTTGTCCACCATGGCATTGGCATCCAGGCCGTAATGGGCGTAGAGATCTTCGGGATATCCCACAATGCAGTAACAGTCCGGGATGCCCACCTTTTCAAAGGCGCAGCCCTTGCCGGAAGCGGCAATCACATCAGCCACGGCAGATCCAAGGCCCCCCAGAACATTGTGGTCCTCAAAGGTGATGATCCGCCGGGTTTCCTCCACCGCTTTAAGCACAGCTGTCGTATCCAGGGGTTTGATGGTGTGCATGTTCAATACCCGAACGGACAGGCCGTCGGTTTCTTTGAGGATGCGGGCGGCTTCGGCAGCCTGGAGCACCGTGATACCGGCGGCGATGATGGTCAGGTCCGTCCCCGAATTGATTTCAACGGCTTTGCCGATCTTAAACCCGTAATTTTCGTCCTTGTAATATGGCGGTTCAAAGCCCCTGCCGATGCGGATGTACACCGGTCCTTCATGAGCCATGCTGGCCTTGACCGCGTTGGCGGTTTCAATGCCGTCTGCAGGCACAATGACGGTCATGTTGGGAAAGGCCCTGGTAATGGCGATATCCTCTGTACAATGGTGGGTGGAGCCAGCCGGACCGAATGAGGTACCGCCGTGGGTGGCGATGATCTTGACGTTCAGATTCTGGTAGCAGATATCGGTTCTGACCTGCTCTGCGGCCCGCATGGTGGTAAAGGCGGCCATGGTGGAGACAAAGGGGGTCAGGCCCGATTTGGCCAAGCCTGCGGCCATGCCGAACAGGTTTTGCTCAGCAATGCCGGCGTTGAAAAAACGGTCGGGGAACTTTTTGCCGAAGTTGCCGATTTTGGTGGAGTTGGCAAGATCGGCGGAAAGCCCCACGATTTCAGGATGGACATCGCCAAGATCGCAGAGTACCTGCCCATAGATTTCCGCCTGGGTCAGGGTGTCCGAGTCGTATACGGTCCAGGTGGTACCGGTGATTTCTTTTGCCATGAAAGTTCTCCGTCGTTAATTGAGTTTTTCAACGTCCTGCCTGGCCTGATCCGCCAGGGTGGAGTTGATGCTGCCGTAATGCCACTTGACTTCATTTTCCATGAAACCGATCCCGCGCCCCTTGACCGTGTTGCAGAGGATGAGCACAGGGGCTTCATTCTGGGCCAGGGCAAAATCAATGGCAGCGGAAAGCTGAATGAAATCATGGCCGTCCACCGCCTTGACGATAAAACCGAAGGCCGTCCATTTGTCGGCAAAAGGTTCAAGGCCCATGACCTCTTCGGTGGTGCCGTCCATCATAAGACGGTTTCTGTCCACAAAGGTGACAAGGTTGGTTACCTTGTAATGGGCCGCTGCCATGGCAGCCTCCCAGACCGTTCCCTCGTTGCACTCCCCGTCTCCCAGAATGCAGTATGTTTTCCAGGGTTTTTCCTGCAGTCTTGCACCCAGGGCCAGCCCAACCGCCATGGGCAGCCCGTGCCCCAGAGACCCTGTGGAAACATCCACGCCGGGGACTTTCAAGGAGTCCAGATGCATGCCGAATCTGGACTTGAACTGGTTGAAGGTGGACAGCTCTTCCTTGGGAAAATACCCCCTGTTGGCCAGGACCGGGGCAACACCTATGCCGGCATGTCCCTTGGACACCACGACCCGGTCCCGGTCTTCCCACAGCGGCTTTTCAGGATCGATATTTAAGTATTTAAAGTACAGAAGGGTCATGATCTCCACCATGCTCATGGCACCGCCGATATGGGCGCCGCCGGCAGCCACGGTGGTGTCGATGATATCCTTCCGGATTTGAACGGCCCGCTCTTTTAAGGCCGTGAGTTCCTGCTGGGTTAAGGGCATGTCACACCTCCTTGAAGATTATTCGGAATCAAACCGCGCTGATTTTCTAAACGGGATGGTCAGTTTCATCCAGGCCGATATAAGGGAATGCCAGATCAAAAGGGTCAGGTTTCTTACGTCAAACACCGGACTTTTTACCCCAAGCCGGATGAGCAGGGAGATCATCAGGTCCTTTACCGGTACGGGGCACCCTTTGATCCGGATGACTTTTTTTGCCTCAAGCCGTCCGCTGACCCCGGCACAGGAGCCGATGAGAAAAACAGGTCCATGGGGGTGGATGACGTCCCCTTGATAATATCCCATGACCAGGGCGGCTTTTTTTGGCCTGTTTCAGGGTGCCGGGGGAGCGTTTTTCCGCCGTGCCCAGGGCGCCTTTGATGGAGCAGATGCAACCGCCGTCGCAGATATTGCCCGAGGACCGGTTGGTGCCCTCGTAAAAGGTGATGGGCGTATCCAGCTGCTGCAGATCCTGGAAGGGGGAATCCACATCCTTTACCCTGCTGTGCAGTTCTTCTACGGTGATGTCCCCTGAAATCCGGATATCGTCCGGATCAAGGGAGCCGTACCCCCGGTCGCGGGCCTCGGCAAGATGACGGACCTTTGCAGGATCATATCCCAGGATTTTTGCCGCCACCACATCACAGGCAACAGGATCGTTGGAGATGATCACCACTCCGAGATGAACGGGGTAAGGGCTGGATTCAAACCCTCTGCCTATGGTGATGGCGTCCGAGACCACAAGATGGGGCCAGCCGATTTCCAGCATATCCACGATTTTGTCGTGGAGGCGGTCGTCGTGAAAGAGGAACCGCTCCCGGTGGTTGAGAATCCCGATATTCAGCTTCAGGGCGTTGGTGAGATCCGTGACAATGTGGAACTTGAGCTTGGGCATCCAGATTTTAAACTCGGCCTCGTACAGGGATTTTGCCACCTCCATTGTTTTATGGCATTTTCCCTTTTCAAGGGGTACCGTTTTAACGGCCTCCTCGTTGAAATCTTTTATAGGAACCTTAAGCTTCTTTGCAAGGGGAGCGATGCCGGATTCAGCAAAGAACATGCGCGAGGGCATGCCGATGCCTCCGGATTCGCCGATGGTGATCTGATCGGCGCCAAATCCGCTGCGCAGGCTTTGGACCATGGCCCGGATCATGGCAGGTTCTGTGTAGGAATGGTGAATATACCCCTTGTTCGCAGTGACGATATTGGGCTTGATCAGCACCCGGCCCCGGGGAACCAGTCCCAGTTCCCTTACGCTTTCAGTGATGATGGCCTCAAGGGTTTCGGGGGTATAGTCATCACAGCGGCGCAGGATCACCCGGCGCTGCCTTGTCTTGTCTGTCATACGCCTCCTTTTTTCGTTGCCCTTTTAATAACCGCGTCCGATACCAGCCGGGTCAGCCAGCCGTTGGTCAGCCTGTGAAGCAGGTATAAAAATCGGGTCAGCCGGCCGGGAATGATCATGAACTTTTTTTTGAGCATGCCGGTTATAATTTGCCTTGCTGCAAATTCAGGAGAGAGGCAGCCGGACATGTTTTTAACGGCTCTGGCCTGGAAGGGCAGGGTTTTAGCCTCTTTGACGTTCATGGGGGTGTCCACCTCGGGGGGATAGACAATGGATGCTGATACGCCGGCAGGCGTAAGTTCGTAGCGCAGACTTTCTGCAAAGCCTGTGAGCGCCGATTTGGATGCGGCATAGGTGGTGTAGCCGAACATGCCGAAAAGGGCTGCGGCAGAGGAGATGATGACGATATGTCCCTTGCTTCGCCTTAGGGGGCCGATCAGGGCATGGATGGGATTCCGGACGCCGCCGACATTGACGGCGATCTCATGTTCAAATGCCTGGGGGCTTGTGTTGTCAAACAGATCGGCTGCCGTGTTGATTCCGGCGCTCAGGATAAGGATGTCGGGGGCCCCGAAATCTTTGACGGCAACCGCCATTTTGTTGGCCACCTGAAAAGAATCCTTTACATCCATGTCCAAGGTGAAGAGTTGCTGGTCGCAGGATCGTTTCTCCCGGTCGATGACGGTGCGGGCCTGCTCAAGTTTTTGAAGGGATCTTGCGATAATCAGGATATGGGCTCCAAGTGAGGCCAAGCGCTTTGCCAGGGCCAGACCTATGCCGCTGGAACCGCCGGTGATATAGATGCGCTTGCCGGAAAAAGTTTGCCTCAATTACAGCCCCTTTAGTGATGAAACTCATGGAACTTTAATAATTAACATATGTTCAGTAATCATGGTTTTCCGGGCTTGTCAAGGGGGGCAGATGAAAAAAACTGTCGGCAGGATCACGAAATGTTCGCAAGCTGTTGAAAATTCTGATAGGGAATAGGGTGCCCGGAAAAAGGAGGAAAAAATTTAAAAATTAAGGGTTTACCTGATTTTATTTTGTGCGCAATATAGGTAAAGTAGGCAAACAATATACGAAAAGGCAAAAGAAGTATGGCAAAACCCGGCAAATATGATCCCGTTCTTCTGGGCCCCTCCCAGGATGCCAAGTTATACGGCTCTGCCGGAAAACTGCCCTCCCATAACATCGTGATCAGCCCCGAGATTCAGGTGGCCAAAAAGCGTTCCTTTGATCTTTTAGTAAAGCGGCAGAAACAGACGCTTAAAATCAATGACTCCTCCGGATGGATTATCCGGAACAAATTTTCCACGAGTACCAAAGTGCAGGATTATGGTATTGTTTCCCGTTATTTTTTTGTCGGAGTCATCCGATACGACGCCCCCGGAAAGGTCTTCCAGGTCCGGGAGGAAACCATTGAGTGCGAAACCCTAAAGGATGATACGGTTTTTGACGTATATCTGTCCTATGACGGGATGATCGGCACCAACTCCAATGGGGGCAGGGCAGGGTTTAACATGAGCATGTCCGTGGCTTGGGAGAATGAACTCAAACTGCTTTGTGAAAAAGATATCATCCGGGACATGGGAGCGAAAAACTGCAAGGGCCAGGCCCATCTGATGAACAATGTCGTGGCGGCCAAAGGCACCCGGGTCACATTTGTCATTCACTATGAACTGGATGTGACCGCCAAGGGAACCTCCATGTCGGTTTCAGAAGTTCACTTTGAAGAGCCTGCAAATAATTATTTCAAGATCGTCACCCGCTAAAAAAGGCTACCTGTCCTGGCCGGCCTTTTTCTTGTCATTGGCCAACAGAAACCAGACTTCCTTTAAAAGCGGGAGATCCACTTCCCGCCTCCGGCCGCAGTCCAGGGCCGATGCCATGTCCGCCATGATCTGGATGGAGTTGTCCTTCTGGCGCCACTTGTCCGACAGCTTGTTTAAGACCCTTGAGGGGTCCTTTCCTTTTTTAATGGCCGATCCCAGCTTTTCTCCCAGCTCCATTAAGGGCCCGTCTGCGGCCAGGCTGATAAACGTCGCGGTCCAGGGAATGCTGCCGGCGGTGAACGTGGCAGGAGATGCGCCCATGGCAAGGGTCAGGGCCCGGGCCTCTTCAGAGGCCTGGGCAAACAGCAGGCCTTTGACGACCCCTTTTTTACCCGGCCGGCAAACCGCAAGGAGATTGACGCCGAGGGCATAGATGCGGGCCAGGATGTCGGCGGCCTGAACGCCTATGGGATCCGTGGACATGATTCCTGAAATATCCGGTCCGAAGATCAGGTCTGCCATTTCCGCGTTGACCGGTGCAGGGCCTGCAATCACACCGGTAACGGTTTCCGATTCAATTAGATCATCCGGTTCAATCGGGCCTGCCAGGGTCAGGACATCCATATCCGTCCTGCGGTATTCCAGCATGAGATTCTGGACCATGTGAAAGGGAAGCATCGGGGTGCCGGGGATGAATCCCCTTGTGGCCACAATCACTTTGAGGGGCTGCTCCGATACCGATATGATCTCGCGCATCTGGGCCTCGAAGGATTCGGGCCGTGCCGCGATGATGACCTCGCTGGCCTTTCGAAAGGCACTGGCCGGGTCATGGGTGACAAAGATGTTTTTCTTTAAACGGTGATCCTGGAACCGTCCCGGTCCCAGTCGCTCTTTTCCCATGTGCCGGACCAGTTTTTTCCGGGAGTCAAAAATGGTGATACTGGCGTTGCTGTAAGCCTTATCTTCCAGAAGCTGGGTCGCCACAAGGTCTGCCAGGGCAAATCCCCAGTTGCCCGCCCCCACCACCACGATGTTCTGGTCGGCTGTTGGCGAATACAGGCGCCGGTCGCCATGGGTGGCGTAATAGCCCAGTCCGTTTTCATTTTCCACGGCAGGATGGCCCAGGGTGTCCTTGCTCCAGCGACTTAGGATTTTTCTGTTCTTAAGGGTTTTGATTCCGTCTTTGAGAACCTCAGCCGGGGTGTTTTCCACAATGAAGTCTTCGAAATCAGGAGCCTGGCCAAAGGTCTGCCTATGGTATATCTTGATGGTTTTTGTCTCTTCCCTGAAACTTTTTTCAAGATCCCGGGAATGGTCCCGTGCGGCCCGGGTCAGCACCCGGGCGGTGAGCTGGCTTGCCATGACCTTTTTAGTCCGGGCAATCTGGGTGATGGCATCCAGGGCCACGAATTCGTCAAATTCAGTCCCCCGGCGGTCCTGCTGCCACTCCTGGTTGAGCCGGCTCAACAGCTTGGGTTCCGGAAAGGAGACATAGCATCTGGAATAGATGCCTTTCAGGGCCCTGTGCCAGAAACTTTTGGGGTGAAGGGGCAGGTCCATGAACAGTTTAAACGGGTTGACCCCGTTGACCCAGGTTTTCCCGCTTTTTCCGGCGCACATCATCATATCCTCTGGCACCACCGAGTAGGAAAGAGCCACCGGCTGGATGACCAGGTCTTTGTCCGTATCGATAGCACCTCTGACCGCCACCAGGCGTTTCGGGTATCTCAGGCTGCCGTCCCGGGTTCTGGCCCCTCCCCGCCAGGCTTCAAGAAAGATTCCCTGCTGGGCGCCCATCCGGCTTAAAGCGCTGCAGTAATTGTACAATGCTGCCATCTGGTGGCGGGATGCCCCTTTCCTTAACACCACGTAGGATCCGACCATGAGCAGTTTTGCAAGGCTTTCAATGGCCATCATGTTCTGGCCTGCGGCAAATACCGGCAGTCCAAGTCCTAAATCCTGCATCAGGCTGTCAAAGATAAATTCGTCCAGATGGGAGTTGTGGTTGATCAGGTAAAGCACACCAATCCCCTTTTCCCGGTAGGATCTCAAGGTTTCAATATGGGGCAGATCCCGGCCGTCGGCAGAGACAAAAGGCTGGGTTTCTAACGGGTGTTCGAAAAAATGCCCGAGCACCACCCGCATGGCGGCCGCAGCGGTAATGTGAATATCCCGGTCATATTGGATTTGAATGTCGCTGACCAGATCGCGGATTTCCTCCCGGTCAACGGTCTGGTTTTCCCCCTGCAACTGCTTTAGGGTCAGATCCGTTGCCAGCTTGGAGATCTGCTTTGCATTCTCCCAGTCCTTTGGAAGGCCCTGGTATGCTTCCAGAAAGGGGCGGCCCGGCTCACTCTCTGCAATCCGGGCCATCAGGCGGACGAAATCCAGCCGGTTTACAGCGGAGGCTGTAAAGCTAAGCCCGTAGTTTTTCAGTTTTTTCAGCATGGTGATATCCTCCTGGCAGCAAGGGATTTTTTTAAAAATCCCGGTGGTGTGGTTAAGGATAACCTGACAAGTATTGGGGCAAAGTCAAGTAAATTTAATGAATCTGCTTGCCAAGGCCGCGCCGGGACTGGTATGTGCCAGAAGCAGACCATGACTGATTATCTGATTCATATTCAATATCTGGGATTCCGGTTTCACGGGTGGCAGTGTCAGCCCGGGGTGAAAACCGTAGAATTCATGCTGATCAAAACCCTGGAGGGGATCTTGGGGGCGTCAAAGTTCAAGATCCTCGGGGCCAGCCGGACCGATGCCATGGTCTCAGCCCTTCACTCCGCTTTTTGCCTTACCCTTGAAGGAGAAACGGACATCGCAGCCCTGGTGGCGGGTCTCAACCAAAACCTTCCGCCGGATATCCGCATCCTTTCAGGAGAGATCGCGGCGAAGGGCTTCAACATTATCAACAGCCCCCGAACAAAAACCTACCATTATTATTTTTCCTTCGGGCAAAAGGCGCATCCTTTTTGCGCACCTTTTCTGGCGCCCTTTCCGGATCAGCTGGATATCGATCGGATGCAGCAGGGCGCCATTTTGTTTGAAGGGGCACATGATTTTAGGCAGTACTGCACAAAACCCCGGGCGCAGACCCAGGTTCGGCGGCGGATAATTTTAAGCCGGATAGAGGAAAATCGTGAAATGGCGGCCGGCTTTTTGCCCGGTGAAACCTGGGTGTACAAGGTCCGGTCCAAAGGCTTCATGCGCAACCAGGTTCGTTTGATGATGGGGCAGCTTCTGTCTTTGGGACGGGGGGACATCGGGCTTGCCGCATTGGAAAAAAGTCTTTCAGGCGTCCATGACGCCCCCCTTAAAGCCATTGCACCGGCGTCTGGGCTGGTCTTGCACCATATTGAATTTGAAAACGGTATAACCGCCCGTGATACTGACGGCCAGGGGGAGGCAGGAGATTTTTTATGACAGCACTTTTGGAAATTCGGGCCGGCAGAACCGCCCTGGCCCACATCCGCAGGCAGGGCCTTACTCCTGCGGATATCCGGGTGGTTACAGGGGCGTCAGGAGCGGCCAAATGGCTGAGCATCTACGGTCTGTACCGGACGATTTTTTCCCAATGGCTTCAAGATGTTTCCCAACCGGTTTTTCTGTACGGTACCTCCATCGGGGCCTGGACCCTGGCGGCAGGCGCCCAGGCCGATCCGGCCAGGGCCTATGATCAGCTCAAGGCCGCCTATATCGCCCAGGTATACCGGGGCAATATCACGCCTGAAAAAATCTCCGAAGTCTCCTTTCAGATACTGGACAGGGTCTTCGGGCCGGACCGTGTCGCAGAGATATTGAACCATCCCTCCATTCAATTGGGGTTTTCCGCAGTTCGGTGCAAGGGGCCCATGGCCATGGAAAGCCTATCCGCCCAGACAGGCGGCATGTTCGCCGGATTCGGGCTGAATCTCTTCTCCAAGAGAACCCAGAGGCTGTTTTTTAAACGCACGCTGTTTCACACCGGGACGGCAAGCGTACGGGTTCCTGTTCGTTTCAGCGGTCCGGGAACGGATAAAGTGGTCCTGGACCGGACAAATTTCAGGCAGGCCCTTCTGGCATCCGGCTCCATTCCGGTCGTGATGTCCGGGATCCGAGACATTCCGGCAAGTCCGCCTGGGATGTATAGAGACGGAGGCATTCTGGATTATCACCCTGTGGTCTCCCTGAAAAAAGAGGCGCCCGGCTTTATTTTGTATCCCCATTTCTATCCCTGGATTATCCCGGGCTGGTTTGACAAGACCCTGCCCTGGAGGCGCGCCCGGGGCAAGGTGCTTGACAGGACCATTCTGGTCAGCCCTTCCGATGCGTTTGTCCGAAAGCTTCCCTTTAAACGAATTCCCGACCGCAAGGATTTCATCCGGTTCCAGGGTCGGGATCCTCAACGGTTCAGGACCTGGGACGCTGCCGCACAACTCAGCCTTGAACTGGGATCTGAGTTTCTTGATCTGATAAAGACAGGGCAAATCTGTGAAAGGGTGAAAGAATTTTAGAGCCGTGTATGTTGCTCTGATTCGTTTCTTTTTCGAGGCCTTGCTCCGTCTGTAAGAAAAATTACTACAAGAGAATCAGAAATCCTCCAATTGAATCCTGTCCGTCGGACTTGGTAGTCTGCTATCGGGTAAAAGCGGTAATTTCTCATAATTATTTAACAGGAGGATCGTATGAAAGGGAAACGCGTATTCGTCATCGGTTTTATTGCCATGCTGTCCATGGTGTTCTGCCAGGCATCTTTTGCAAAGGAACGGATTGTTTTCGGCGGCGGACCGGCCGGTGGTACCTTCCAGGTCGTTGCCAATGCTGTTCAGGTGTTCAAGCCCATGAAAGCCGTCCAGGAGTTCAAAGTTCAGGCACAGTCTTCAGCCGGTTCCGTTGAGAACTTGAGAAAAACCGATGCCGGCCGGCAGCAGATGAGTGTTGTTTACTCCGGCCATGTGTATCTTGGCCGCAACGGCATGATGAAAAACGATACCAATAAATATGAAAACGTTCTGGCGGTTGCCTGGCTTTACGGCGCACCTGCACAGCTGGTCGTCAGCAAAGGGTCCGGCATCAAAAGTGTAAAAGACCTGGTCGGCAAAAAAGTCGGTGTGGGCAATGCCGGCTCCGGCGCCTTTGCCAACTGCGAACTGTTCTTCACCCACATGGGCATCTGGGATAAGATCGAACGCAACGCTATGGGTTACAACGATGCTGCCCAGGCTTTCGGCAACAATCAGCTTGATGCCTTCTGGCTATTCACAGCCTTCCCGTCCGGTGCTGTCATCATGGCCGCCCAGACCAATGACATCGCCCTGGTGGACCTGGATGCCGATGCCAAATCCGCAGGGTTCTACGACAAATATCCCTATTTTGCCAAACTGGCCGTACCGGCGAATACCTACAAGGGCGTTGACTATGACACCCCGTCATTCCAGGATTCCGCCCTCTGGGTCGCCAATTCAAAGGTCTCTGCTGATACCGTTTACAAGATGCTTTCCCTTATTTACTCCGACGAGGGTCTGGCCCATATGAAATCCCAAAAGAAAACTTTCAAGCACATGGCCGTGAAGACCGGTGCCGATGGTATTGTTACCCCGTTCCATCCGGGTGCTGAAAAATTCTGGAAGGAAAAAGGCGTATTGTAAGACATAAATCTTTTTCGGGGACAGGCCTTTGCAAATCGGTATAGTCCCTGTCCCCGAAAAAGGGTATCCAGGTATTCACTTAAACCCCTTAAACAGGAAGGCAAGCCGTGTACGAAAAACTCAATCGCGCCGAACAGATTTTATTTGATTTTTGTTCGGTTGTTCTGGTCATTTTCTATTCCTGGGCCGCGGTGGTGCAACCTATGGCCACACAATATCACAGGGGGATATATGTCATTATTACCTATATCCTGGTCTTCCTGTTGTACAAGTCCAAAACCAAAGTCGGCAGAATTATCGATTATCTTTTGATTCTCGCGTCTGTGGCTTCCATCGGGTATTGGATTTTCATGTTTGAAACCATTAACTACAGGACCGGGGCAGAAACCTTCACTGATATGTGCTTTGCCATTGTGGGGGTGCTCATCGGTATTGAACTGGCCCGCAGGGTGGTGGGCAATGTCTTTGTCATTTTAGGTGCGCTGATGCTGGTATACGGGGTTTACGGATATATGGCCCCGGATCTGATCTCCCATGCGGGTGCCCCCTTTACCGAGCTTTGTATCAGCATTTTTTACAAAAGCGATGGTGTTTTCGGGATCATGGCCAATGTTTTGGCCACGTATGTGATCCTGTTTGTGCTTTTCGGCGCCTTTCTGGAAAAATGCGGGGCCCAGAAATTTTTTATTGACTGGCCACTGGCGGCTGTCGGTCATAAAATAGGGGGACCTGCCAAGGTCTCGGTTATCGCCTCCGGCCTGTTCGGGTCAATTTCCGGCTCTGCCATTGCCAACACCGTGTCCACCGGTATGTTCACCATTCCCATGATGAAAAAGGCCGGGTTCAAGCCCCACATTGCCGGCGGTATTGAGCCCGCAGCCTCAATTGGCGGCATGTTCATGCCCCCCATCATGGGGGCAGGCGGCTTTATCATGGCAGAGCTGACCGGGGTCCCCTACTCCAGGATTATGCTGGTGGCCATTTTTCCGGCTCTGATGTATTTTTTCAGCGTGTTCTGTATGGTCCATTACGAGGCGAAAAAAGATAATATTGTCGGTGAGAAATCCGAGCACTCAGCCCTTTATATTTTTAAGAAGCAGTGGTTCTACATCATCCCCCTGATCGCCATTACCATTTTGATGCTTACCGGCTATTCGCCGGGCTATTCCGCCATCATCGGACTTGTGACCTGTATCTTCATCAGCTGGGTTAACAAGGACGCCCCTATGGACCTGAGTATGGCGCTTATCGTAACCGGTGTTTTCATCATCTCCCTGATCAATATTGCCGTTGGCGGCAAAGACGGTGGGATACCCTTATGGATAGGGGCTGTGGCCGGCCTGGCCGCCGCCATCATTGTCTATGTTAAAAATCCAGGCAGGATTAAACCGGGGCTGGGATTTTTTCTGGAAGCAGCCCGCTCCGGGACGGAAAACAGTCTGAAAATCGGGGCCACGGTCGGGGTTATCGGCATCATTATCGGGGTCCTGACGTTTTCCGGTCTGGTGCTCACGTTTGCCGACATCATGATCGAACTTGCCGGAGGCTCCCTGCTGCTGACGATTCTTCTGGTTGCCTTAGCATCCCTGGTGCTTGGCATGGGGGTTCCTGTGACGGCAGCTTACCTGATTACAGCCGTTGTTGCCGTGCCGGCATTGACCCATCTCGGGGTAAATGAAATCGCAGCCCATATGATCGTCTACTGGCTGTCCCAGGATTCCAATATCACCCCGCCGGTCTGTATTGCCGCCTTTGCAGGGGCGACCATCGCCAAGGCAAACATGTGGAGGACGGCGTTCTCATCCTTTAAATTTGCCAAGTTTCTCTATCTTGGGCCCTTGCTGTTCGGATACGTGCCCGGATTTTCCCTTGACGGCAGTTCCATGGATATTATCAAGGCGTTTATCGCTATTATTTTCGCCACCTGGGCCTACTCCTGGTTTCTCTCCGGCATCTGGCTCAATTGGTTTAAAAAGGGATCAGGCCGGAAAGCATCTTCTTAAACCCTGAATCCGCTATGAATTTCCCGGCCGCCGGCAGCATTTGCCGGCGGCCGGGTGCTTTTTTTTTAGTCGTGTTGCCCGCATTCCTAAGCAATGATATAATAGACAGGTTTTGTTGACCCTTTTTCAGGTGGATTATGGGCCCCCTGTTTTGCTTATATCGCGGACGATCAATGATCTGCTGGGTTCTTTTTTTTATCTGCTGTTCTTTGTTCGCCCCGCAGATGACCCACGCATCCCCATCCGTCAACACCACCTCCGGTGTCCTGGATTTGAGGGAATGGGACTTTGATGAACAGGGAACCGTGCCGCTTAACGGACCGTGGCGGTTTTACTGGAATCAGTTTCTTTCCCGGTCACAAATCGGTTTTAACGTCGATCCTGCTTTGAGCACCATGGTGCAGGTGCCATCGTCCTGGAATCGTTATTCCGAACAGACCAAACCCACAGGGAGTGATGGATTTGCCACATATGCCCTTCGTATCCTTGTTTCTCATCCTTCCCGGGAACTTGGCCTTTATCTGCGTAACATACTGACGGCCTACCGCCTGTACATTAACGGCGAGCTAGTTCAGGAAGTCGGACTCGTATCACAGACTGCAGACAAAGGGGCTCCGGAATACCGGCATGTCATTGTCGATCTTCCCCCGAAAAGTACCTGTCTTGATGTTGTTTTTCATGTTTCCAACTTTCATCATCGGCTCGGCGGGTTATGGGCGGCTCCTATTCTCGGCCTTAAACAAGAGCTGAATAAAAAAATGACCTTGCGGCTGTCGATGAACATCTTCATGATCGGTGCTATTTTTATCATGGGGCTTTATCATATCAGTCTTTATATTCTGCGAAAAAGCTATTCCCCCCCGGCTTACTTAGGCATTTTCTGCCTGCTGATTACCCTGCGCGCCCTTGTGACAAACGAGGTTTACCTGCACACTCTTATTCCTCAACTGCCATGGCAGTTGCTATTAAAGCTTGAGTATTTAAGTTTTTATCTGGCATTTCCCGTTTTTGTGATGTTCACGTCCTCCCTGTTTCCAATGGAAATCAAGCCCTGCATCGTCAGGATTTTTCAAATTCTTGCGGGCCTTTTTTCACTGGTGGTTTTGTTTTCTCCTGCAAGGATTTTTTCACACACGGTTGTCGGTTACGAAGTTGTGACCCTTTTCGGAGTCCTTTATTTGATCATCGTTCTTTTCCGGGCAACAGTGAAGCAAAGAGAGGGAATCTGGGCCATTGTTTTCGGATTTGTCTGTCTCCTGGTTTCCATAATTAACGATATTCTTCATGCCAACAGCATCATCCATACCGCCTATCTGTTCCAGGGAGGAATGTTTGTTTTTGTTTTTTCCCAGGCCTTTGTTCTCTCCCACAGGTTCTCTAACGCCTTTGAGACCATTGGCAATCAGACCGAGGATCTCATTCGTATGAATGCGGTACTCACCAATGAAATTCAGGTCAGAGAAAAGCTGGAGTCCAGCCTGGTTGAAAGTCATGAAAATTTTAAGAATTCAAGAATCGCCTTGATACTGGGTCTTGCAAAACTGGCTGAGTATCGGGACACGGAAACCGGCACCCACCTGGAGCGAATCAGAGAATATGTCAGGATCATTGCAGAGGATCTTGCGCAGCTACCCCAATACCGGGATTACATTACAAAGGACTATATTGAAGATATTTACCAGTCCTCCATTCTTCATGATATCGGTAAAATCGGCATAAGGGATGCCATCTTGCTTAAACCCGCCCGTTTAACCCATGAAGAATTTGAAATCATGAAGACCCACACGACCATCGGCGGAGATGCCCTCACCGAGGTGGCCTCAAAGGTTAAAACCCGATCGTTTTTAACCCTTGCAAAGGATATTGCATATTATCACCATGAGCGCTGGGACGGCACAGGCTACCCTTACGGGAAATCAGGTAAGGATATTCCTTTAAGCGCGCGGATCGTTTCCCTGGCTGATGTATATGATGCGTTGATATCCGTTCGTCCCTATAAAAAGGCCTTCACCCATGAGGATGCTGTAAAAATTATCCTGGAAGGCCGGGGCCGTCAGTTTGATCCCAATATTGTGGATGCGTTCATCAGACAGATTGAAAAAATTAAGACTCTGGGCGAGACCATGAAGGATAGATAAATATCTTCCAGTTGCACAATTTAGTCTTTTACGTCATAGTAAACCCCCAAACACGCGGTGGCGGCTGCCGATTCCAAAGAAAAAGGGTATATCAAAGATTATGGATGATTTTGATCGGGTAATTGATTCTTCCATCGGCTATCTGGTGGGACGGACATCCAGAGCCATCATGAAAAGGTTGTCCAAAAAATTTCAGGATGCAGGCCTGGGTATCAGTTATGAGCAATGGAGTATTCTGGTCCATTTATACCGGCAGGACGGTCAGACACAGCAGGCACTGGCCAGAACTGCGGTTAAAGATAAGGCTGCCATAACAAGGCTTTTAAATGTTCTTGAAAAGAAGAATATTGTCTTAAGGGTGCCGGACCGGAATGACAAGCGCAGTAAACTGGTCTACCTGACCCATAAGGCCAAGACCATCAAACAGGACCTGATCGGTTTTGTTGAGGAAATGCTTGATGAAGCTGAAGCCGGAATGCCTGAGGAAGAGATGGCAAGTTGCCGCCAAACCCTTAACAAGATTTTCGCCAATTTTGATCGCCTGAACCACCCGGATGCCAAACGATAGCGTGTCCCCGGCTTAGAATTCGACCAAACTGTTTTGAATGGCATATCTCGACAGATCGGCGTTGTTTCTCAGATTCAGTTTTTTTAATATCCTGGCCCTGTAAGTATCCACAGTCTTAACGCTGATATTATAGGCGGTTGCAATTTCTCTGTTGTTGCTTCCTGTCGCCAGTTTTCTGAGCACCTGAAGCTCTCTCATGGACAAGGATTCGGTCAGACTCTTGCTCTTGTTTCCCCTCAAAACCCTAAGCGCCAGGGCTTCGCTCGCCTTTTCAGTGAGGTACCGGCCTCCGGAATGAATTTTTTTCACGGCAGCCACCAGTTGTTCCGGGGCCGATTGTTTGGTCACGTATCCCATGGCACCGGATTCAATGGCCCTTATTACGTATTGTTCCTCCTCGTGCATGGTAAGGATCAGCACCGGAATTTCGGGGCAATAGGCTGACATCCTTGATACCACTTCAAGTCCGTCCATTCCCGGCATGGAAATATCGATAACAGCCACATCCGGATGCTCTGACATGGCCTTGTCAAATGCAGTTTCGCCATCAGACGCCTCTGCAATAACCTTGATGTCACAGCTGTCCTCAAGGACCCTGCGTAACCCGTCTCTTACAATACTGTGATCATCTGCAAGCAATACTTTAATCATAGGATTAAGCCGCCTTGACCCGGCATGAGACGATGGTTCCCTCTCCGGGTTTTGAAAAAATGCTAAAATTTCCTCCGACCAGGTTGGCCCGCTCCCTCATGCTTTCCAGGCCAAATCCCGTTGAAACAACCTCTTCGGATTGGCTGAACCCGCAGCCGTCATCCTCCACGACAAGAATGATTTCCGGGTCTTCCCACCGAAGTTCCACTAAAATGGAGCCGGCCTCAGAATGACGTACGGAGTTGGTTACCGCTTCCTGTCCGATTCTGTATAGGGCGGTGGCAAGGGTTTTGTCAATCTCAGGAATGGGGTCATGGCGAAAGGCGCAGGAGACATTGGTCCGTTTTTCAAAATCCGAGACCAGGGATTCTAAGGCGTCACTTAAACCCAAATCATCTAAAACTCTGGGTCTCAGACGATAGGCCATGTCCCTGACATCCTGAATTGTCGCATCGATGAGAGTTGTCATTTTTTCCGCCCGCGAGCTTGCCTTTGCATCAACAGCTTGAAGAAATTTTTCTATCCAAACCGCATCAATCCTCAGGGCAGTGAGCACCTGACCGAGGTGGTCGTGAAGTTCCCTTGCCACCGCCTCTTTTTCCCTTTCCTGGGAGGCAATGATTTTTTTGGACAATTCTTTCAAACTGGTTTGGGCTTTTTCCAACTGTCCGGTTCTGCGCTTTACCTGCTGCTCCAGATCAAGGGAGTAAGAGGATAATTTTTCCTTGGCTTTTTGAAGGTCAGTCTGCACGATATTTTTTTCAGTGACATCGACGCTTACCGCCAGGGATCTTGTAATCTCCCCCTTTTCATTCCGGACGCCGTAACAGCTTAAAAGGGTTTCCATTTTTTCCCCGTTCTTTTTAACGTAGGTGTAGGGAATATCCTTGCAGAAACCGGACGAGAAAAACCTTGGAAAGATCTGAGTGAGGGCGTATTTTTTCGATTCCGGCGTGAAAAACCGGGTAAGGGGCTGGCCAATGACCTCTTCTCGGCTGAACCCCATAACTTCCACCCAATGGTCGGATACATGGATGATTCGTCCTTCGGTATCAATGGAATGCAGCATAACCGGGGTTTTGTGGTAGATTCGTCTATATCTTTTTTCACTGATTTTAAGTTGCTTTTCAGCCTCCCTTCTGCGGCTGAGTTCCTGGGATGCCATCTGGTAGAGACCAAAAACCAAAAGTCCTGCAAGAACGGAGATAAAAACCACCACCGGGCCGATAATTTTAATAAAAGGACCGGTAACCTGATTTTGTATCGTTTTTTTGTCTCTCAAGGAAACGATCTGCCATCCTGGGTAATTGACAACCTCAAGGCTTGACATGAGGTACTGCTTTCCTGAGCTATCAAGGATACGGCCGTTGGAAAGCCGTTTAAATCCTGTCCAGGGCCATGGCCCGTTGCCAAATTGCCTTGAATCTGTAATGGCACTGACCGCCTCCTCGTCCAATTGCCAAAGCAGGTTAAACCTTAAATCCGACTTGTTCGACATAAATATCAGCCCGTTTGGATCTGTCAGCAGGAGAAGATCGGAAGATTTGGATAAAAGGGCATCCTCAAGGCATTCCACCGATGCTTTAAATACAGCCACGCCAATAATCTTTTTATGGTCCGTATCCATAACCGGGTAGCTGTAGTAAACGCCCCGTTTGCTGGATGTCGTGCCAAGGGCCAGATAGGTTGCGGACTTCCCCAGCAAAGCTTTCTGATAATACGGTCTAAAGGAGAAATCTTTGCCTACAAAGCTGTCGGCGTCATTTCTGTTGCTCGAACAAAGGGTTACCGCATCAGCGTCAAGCAGGTAGCTGACATCAAGATCCATTGCCTGTGTATAGTGATCCAGCAGCCTGTTGGCCTGGTAAATGGTTTCAAGATTTGTTTCTTCAAGGGCATGGCGGAGCACTTTCAAACCGGCAAGTGCTTTGACTGATTTTATATGTTCGGACAATTTGGAGTACAATTGCCCGGTAAGAAGGGTCAACTGATAATGGGCATCGGCCTCTGCTTTTTCATAGGCGGCTTCCCGGTATGAAAAATAATAAAGCCAGCCGCCGGTGGAAGCAGATAAAAACGCGAAAACAGCCAGGATCATAATGATAATTCTCAGCTTCATGGCGTTGAGTATAGATCATTAGGGAATCCATTTTCAACCGGTATAATCGAATATGATACG
Source organism: uncultured Desulfobacter sp. (assembly GCA_963677255.2). Lineage (GTDB taxonomy): Bacteria > Desulfobacterota > Desulfobacteria > Desulfobacterales > Desulfobacteraceae > Desulfobacter. Next base: position 1,516,543 of record CAXXER010000001.1, read on the forward strand.
ATCGTTTTCATTCGGCCTCTTCTTTGATAGAATCAGCAAACGAACCCTTTAGCAATCGGAGAAGAAAACATGCCGGAGATCACTTTTAACGCGTTTTCCTTTTTACAGAAAAAATTAAAAGCCCAAAATATTCCTTTTTCCAATGTTAAAATGACCATCAAAGAGGGCCAGTCCGCAATGGAGCTCATCGATCAGGTCGGTCTTTTGGCCACGGATGTTGAGGTTGTCTTTATCAACGGAAAGGTTCGTCCTCTGGAAACAAAACTCAACGACAGCGATCGCGTGGCTTTTGTTCCCCATGGAACACCGGGTCCATACCGCGTCTTACTCGGCTTTAAAGCCAATGGATAACCCCATAAGATGCTTTATTGCAATCTCCTTACCCGAAGAGTTAAAAAACCGCCTTATTCAGGTTCAAAGCCGGATAAAAACCTATTCCGGTTTTAGGGCCGGATATCCAGGAAAAAATGGACTGCACATCACCCTTCAGTTTCTTGGCGATGTTTTTCCAAAGGCTTTGGAAAAGATTATATCCGCTATGGAAAAAAGTGTTCCCCGTGGCGGCTTTTATCTGAAGACTTCAGGCTTAGGGGTGTTTCCTGAAAACCAACGCCGTGCAATAATTTTATGTGGGATTTGTGGGGACGTGTCTAAGCTTCAGGGGACGTATAACGCTCTTGAACGCTCATTATTGAATGAAAGGATAATAAAGAAAACAGAAAATAAACCGTTTACGCCGCATATTACCATTGCAAGATTTAAATCGTTTCCTTCGCCCAAATGCATTGACACCATCATTAAGGAGTCTGGAATCGATTTAGACAATTACCGGTTTAAGGTCTCAGCAATCCATTTGTACCAAAGCCAACTGACCCCGAAAGGTGCTCGTTATACACGGTTGCATACAAGCTGCTTTTAATCGCAAGAATACGCTTAATCCATTGTCATTTCATAACTGCCGGAACCGCTGTCTTTTTCACGGAGGATAAAATTTTCCTGGTCCAAATCCAGCGTACTCATTGACCAGACACCTTTGAATGTCGTTCCGGCATATGCTTTGCCGCGGATATCAATTCGAGTATCTCCCGGCTGAAACCGGGCCCATTCAAAGTAGGCATATATGATCTGTTTCAGCCCGATGACCTGCTTTTCGACAACCGGTGTCAACCGGGTTAGTTTTTCGTCCAGTTTTTCAACGCTTTTATCCTGTTTCTTTTTTAAGTGATTGAGCTCTTTTAATCGCTGTACCGCTTTTTTCATTCGATTTTCAAAGTTCTCTATCAGAAGAACGATATTTTTTTTCTTTTCCGGTTTATAAATGGGTCCCTTTGATTTTAAATCCTTGATCAGGTTTAGTTTGAGTTGCTTGGCCCTGTCATGGAAAATTTTTAATTCGATCATTTTTTCAAATGTTCTTTTGGCGTCATGCGCTTTTTTTTGCCTGGTTTCTTCCAACCGATCAAAGGCCTGCTGCACCTCTTTTATTTCCTCGGTCAATCGGAGAAGTTGAGAGAATAGATGATGCTCCGTTCCCGAGGAAAGTAGACAAGGTCCGGTCTTTTCGGAACCTATGCCGCCAAGAGTGATTCCCTGTTTTGCATACAGGCGTGATGACACCACTCTGCAGTTCGGACTGTCAATTTTACCGGAGCATCTGATGTCCGAATCAAAAATTTCATTTTCAATGTAGAGATTCCCGAACAACTCGATGCGGCAATTGTGTAAATATCTTGCTTTAATATCACCCTGGGCCCGAATTACGGCGTCTGTTATGCCAACATCTGAGGTAACATTGCCGATGCATACGATGCGTCCGCCTCTGATTTCTTTGGCGTTTACATGGCCTGCTGTAATCGGATACGCTCCGGTAATTGTTCCCGAAACGTTCAGATTGGCATAAGCCTCTATCGGACCATATCGTTGGTCGGCGTCTTCCAAAACATGAATAACCGGATGTATATACAGCAATCGCTCGACTGAAAGTGCGGGCTGACCCGTTTTGGCTGCCAATAGCTTTTTGCCGGTTCTTGATCTCCTGGCGCCGCTGCCGCAGCGAATGGTAAAATCTATGTTCGATATTTTCTCAGAAGGTTCTCCTAAAATATTTGTAACTGGACCAGGCTTATTGTCTCCTGTTTCTTCTGATAGAAGATCCCCTTTCTTTTTTTCTCCGGTTTCTGATAACCCCTGCGACAAGTATAAAACAAGGCCGCAGGATTCTCTGATCCGCTGGGAATAATCTTTTTTAGCAACCGGAAACATGGTAATGCCGCTGTCTTCTTCCAGGGCACACTGGATGAGTGAGTCTGGGTAAATACCGTCAATAATCCCAGCTTTTTTTATAGCGGCTTTGATATCGGCAAGGCCAATTGTCTTCTCGCTGGATTCACGATGAATCCAGGCGGACATTTGATCCGGGGCGATCTTGAGTGTGAAACTTTCAGTTTCTCCGGAATCAGACAAGCGCCCCTGCTCTTTGAATATAATCTCTTTTTCCTCCTGGGAGATCATATTCAGATCCACCATAATATCTCCTAGGATCTTTATGGTGTTTTCCTGCTCAAATGCATCCTCCTGCACCTGCCGGGCCTTTGTAACGTCAGCTTCCTGTGCTATCCCTTTTTCAAGCAGAGCCGCTGAAAAATCTTCATCCAGGGCCTTTATTTTTAAAAATTCTTTTTCATATCGGCTCAGGCCCAACTCATCATTTTCAGTTTCTGAATTTTCAGGGGCGGAATCCTTTAAAATTGGGGCCCTGATTTTTTGTTCAAGAAGGGTCTGCTCTCTTAAGACCCGCAATTTTTGATCTTCGCTAATAATTTTTTTATCAACAAGAATATCACCGATCAGCTTTTTCAAGCGTGAGTCACGAAAAGCATTCCTCTGAATGGCCATGGCCTTTTTTAAATTAGCCTCTGTGACATACCCTTTTTCCAAGGCGATTCGTCCGAATATTTCTCCTTTGGTTCTGATGATTTGGTAATCACGGATTAATTTCAGCAACCCCACCTGGTAACGGGTAGCTAACCCTTGGCCCATAAGGAGTTCTGCTTCTTTTGAAACTGAAAATTTTCGCCCGGAAATAAAAGCGGAGAATTGTTGATACTGGTGTTTGGTAATGGTGCCGTATTGAAAGGCGATGCTTGCTAATGACGGCGTTTGATCAGGTCTGGACACGAATCCTTTTCCAACTGTCAACAATTTAAAATATTGGGAAATTTTTATTTAGAATAGTCAATTCCCCGTGAAATGTAAATGAATAGATTTATTTGCCCTGGAGCCTGGTTAAATCGATATGGGCCTCCAAGTGTTGTTTCAAAAGGGAGTAGGCGTTTTCTTTCTTATCATTAACGGTTGGCAGAGCCTTGATGGTTTCGGTCTTAATCCCAATGGTTTTCAACCATTTTTCACAGGGCCCCGGATCATCTAAAAAACCATGAATATAAGTGCCGATTACCTGTCCATCCTCCCGGATACAGCCATCCGTTTCGACACAGGGCATTCCATTACGCGATAAAATGTCAATAAAAGCAGATCCACCGGAAACCTGGGTGATACCCATATGGATCTCATACCCTTTTCCTGTTACATCCTGCCACTGGAAGTCACTTATCGTTGTGGTCTTTGGTGCTTTTAAAATGGTTTTTACCGGCAAAAAGCCCAGGCCAGGCGTGGTCCCTGGAAGGCCCTCTAATCCCGTGGGATCTTCCACCGTCTGACCCAGCATCTGGTATCCTCCGCAGATCCCTAAAAGATGTCCTCCGCTTTTTAAATAGTCGGCTAACGGGGTTTTAAAGTTTTGTAGAAGCCAGTCCAGGTCCTCCCGGGTGTTTTTCGATCCTGGAATTATCAATGCCTTATAACGGTTCAATTGTCCGGGACGATCGATATACCGGACCTGAATTTCGGGGATATCATTCAGGGCATGAATGTCCGTAAAGTTAGCAATATGCGGCAGGCGTATGACGCCGATTGCAGGTTTAATTGGATCCAATGGCAATTGACTGTCACAGGATTCTATTTCAACGGAATCTTCAGCATCTATTTTAAAATGCGAATACCAGGGTAATACGCCGAGTACAGGAATACCGGTTTTTTGTTCAATCCAGGAGGATCCGTCCTTGAACAGATTGATATCCCCCCTAAAACGATTGATTACAATCCCCTTGATCAGGCGTTTATATTTGTCGGGAAGGCAGGCCAGGGTGCCTACAACCTGTGCGAAAACGCCTCCTCGATGGATATCTGCGGTCAATATGACATCAGCATTTGCATATTCGGCCATTGCACAGTTCACAATATCGCCGTCAAGCAGGTTTACTTCTGCACAGGAACCAGCTCCCTCAAGGATGATCCTTTCATGCGTTTCTCTTAAGCGGTCATATGCTTGACACGCTTTTTCAAAATAAAACCCTTTATTTTTATGATAATCCATTGCGGTTTGGTTCCCATATACCCGTCCGTTCAAGATTACCTGTGATTGTTTTTCTCCGGTGGGTTTCAAAAGAATGGGATTCATATCCACATGGGGGGCGATTCTTGAAGCCTCTGCCTGGACAATCTGTGCACGACCCATTTCCAGGCCTTCAGGCGTAATGCCTGAATTGTTCGACATGTTCTGGGACTTAAAGGGCGCGACAGCCTCTCCCAGGTCGGAATAAAACCTGCAGATGGCGGCAGCCACGATACTTTTTCCGACATCCGATCCAGTGCCTAAAACTGCAATTGATTTTTTCATTTTTCAATTCCTACTCTGGCAGCAACGCCCTTTTTAAAATAGTGCTTAATCTCAGTCATTTCCGTAACCAGGTCTGCCTGATCCAATAACCCTTGGGGGGCACCTCGACCTGTAAATACAAGTTCCACGTGGAATGGACGAATGGATAATAGATGAAGCAATTGTTTTTCTTGAATAAGTCCACACATACATGCCACATTGGCTTCTTCCGCCACAACCAGATCGTATTCTCCGGATTCCAATATACTGCAAAGTCTCAGGTAGCCTTCGGCACAGGCTTTTTTTTCTTCTTCCGAGGGATTCCCTTTGACAAATTTTCCCGCGCCATACTGCTCAACACGGATTCCGTCAAATTTGGCCAATGCTTTAATTTCAGAATAGTCACCCTGCTTCATGAATTGAACAATAAACACCTTAAGCCCCGCACCCAGGGCCCGAAGTGACAGCCCCAGGCTCGCAGTGGTCTTGCCCTTTCCATTACCGGTGTAAACCTGGACGTATCCTTTCATGATCTGCTCCTTATCGGTGATGGTGACTGTTTTTTTTAATTCATCCGAAACAATCAGGCACCGTATTTTTGAGTATAGCCTCTTGGGGTAAAAAGAAAGTCCATGTATTTCATCGAAGACGTTGATCCGACAAAAATAACCGTCTGCATCCCAACTTCTGCGGAAGCCAATTCTCCAAGGGTCGTGAACACAACTTCCTGATTTTCTCTCATTGCCCCTGTTACTACCGCCACAGGCGTTGCTTCAGAGCGATGTTCCAAAATGATTTTCCGTGCTGCGTTTAGCTGCCAGTCCCGCTTTTTGCTTTTTGGATTGTAAATAACAATCACGAAGTCTGCCAGAGCCGCGTATTTAAGCCTGTTTTCTATAACTTTCCATGGCGTCATCAAATCACTTAAGGAAACGCATGCAAAATCATGTGTCAGCGGAGCACCGGCAAGGGCTGCACCCGCGGCCAGAGCCGGGATACCCGGTACGACTTCAACCTGAAGACCATCCTTCAGGCTGTCCACAGACGAACCGGGTCTTAAAATTTTAATTCCCCGTTTTGCACACAACTCGAACACCAGGCCGGCCATGGCATATACCCCCGGATCTCCTCCTGAAATGAGGGCACAGGAAGTTCCTGACAGGGCCGTCTCAATCGCCTGTTCCACCCGGTCAATTTCTTTCATCATTCCTGTCGATATGATTTTTTTCCCTGCAACCAGTGGTTCAATTAACTTGATGTATGTCGTATACCCTGCAACGCAACCGGCCTCAGTTATTACCGTCTTTGCCCGTTCAGACATGTGTGCTTCATTGCCAGGACCTGTGCCGACTACAAACAACGTCATTTCATTACCGCTATCGCCAGAGTTACATTCTTTGTTTTCTGCTTGGGCACCAGCAATGTTCCTTTGTTGGCCCCCAGAATCGCCGCAGCTTCGCATACGCTTTTAACTCCTAAGTATTTTTCTGCCATTTTTGATGGGTTTTCTATGGTATCGACTCGGTTCAATTGGTCCGTCGAATAAAAAACCAGAGGGCGATTCAGGCAACTTGCCGCTTTGATTAACCCGGTTTCATTGTTTTTTATGTCGACGGAAGCAATTGACCGTATCGAAAGTTCGCTTAACTTTTTTTTCTGAAACACTGACCTTATTAAGGTCAGGATCTCCTCTTCGGAAGTCCCCCGGTTACAGCCAATGCCAATACTCAATACCTGCGGCCGCAGGATCAAGGTTTCACGTGAAACCTTATTTGTTTCCCAGGTGCATATCAGATGGGAGGAGGGATTAAAGCTCTTTTCTTTCTTTATCATAGTCTCGGACAGCTCCGATACGATGCTATCCATTGGGTCGAATACAGATACCTTATGCCCTTTTATGAACATCATATTTACGTGTTTGATATTTCCCGGGGTCTCAATGACAAGGTTTTTGTCTGCCGCAAGAAGATCAATTGAGGGTAGATGATTGAGGTCTGTGGCTGTGGTAATAACAGGGGTGGCTCCTATGGCGGCAGCCACTTTTTGGGTGATCTCATTTGCCCGGCCTATATGCCCGGACAAAAGACTGATGGCAAAGTATCCTTTTTCATCCAGAACGATTACCGCAGGATCTTTTGTCTTTGACTGTAAAAGAGGCGCAATCAACCGAACGGCTATCCCTGTTGCAAAAATAAAGACATGTGCCGCGTAAGAGTAAAACTCGGTTTGAACTTTTTCCAAAAGACGGTCGTATAAATAAACGGGTATGCCGTTGTCTTCGCCGGTGCGTTCTCCTCTCGGAAGGTATAGGGAACTCTGCTCGAATTTGGAGCTAAGCCTGCGTCCAAGTTGTATCCCTGCCGGAGTAATTGCCCAAATGGCTATGTTGACAGGCTTAAGATTCTTTACTGTTTCTGTATCCATGTGAAAACACCGGGTCATACAGTTTGGATTTCATCAGCTCAGGATTCATTTTTGCGGCTTCTACTGCTTTGCCCACTAAAATTAACGCATGACGGGTAATTCCCTCTTCTTTACAGGTAGAGGCCAACTGCTCAATTGTAGTGTATATCAGGCGTTGTTCCGGATGGCTGACCTTATATGCTATGGCGCACAAGCTCTTTTCCCCGTAATGGGTCATTAACGTTTTTTGGACTTTTTCAACCAGGCCGATGCTAAGGTAAATGGCCATGGAGGATTGGTGCGCTGCCAGACGGTCGAGATCCTCTGATTCGGGCACCGGGGTTCTTCCTGCCATTCGAGTCAAAATCAGAGTCTGAGTAACCTCGGGCAAGGTGTACTCCATTTGTATAGCTGCAGCAGCGGCAAATGCAGCAGTCACCCCGGGAATAATTTCATAGGCAATGCCCAACGCATCAAGCGCTTTCATCTGTTCCAGAATAGCACCGTAAAGTGCGGGGTCTCCGGTATGAAGCCTAACCACCTTTTTGCCTAAGGCCACCGCATCTGACATGGCTTTTATAATCTGATCCAAATCCAATCTCGCACTTGAGACCGCAGTTGCAGAATCGTTTTTCCAGCATAGCAGGGCTTCAGGAACAAGGGAGCCAGCATAAACGATTAAATCTGCACCTTGCAAAGCCTTCATGCCTTTAACGGTTATAAGTTCTGGGTCGCCCGGGCCAGCGCCCACAAAAATAATCGGATGAAGTGTCTGTGTCATTTTAGTTACCTTTTCAATGGTTTCATGCCGGAAATTATCCATACGGGATTAAGAGGCGATAGCCTGGTGCCGTTTGCAATAGAACAGGAGCGACTGATTTGTGCATGGGTCAACTCTGGCGATATGCCTAAATCAGAAAGGGATTTCATAGCGGTGGTCATGTTTTCAATAAGGACGGTGTTTATAACAATAACCCCTCCAGGCAATAGTACCTCCACCGCTGAAAAAATTACCTGCTTCAGACCTCTGCCGCCACCGCCTATGAATATTCGATCCGGAGGCGTAAGCTGATTTATATTCTTCGGAAAAACTGTTTCATGGACAAACAGATTGGTGAGATTGAACGCTTTAATATTGTGTGCAATGTCTTGGATTCGGTCGGGAAATTTTTCAAAGGCGCAAACTTTTCCATCCGGGAGCATCATGGCAGCTTCTATGCCCACGGAGCCACTTCCGGCGCCAATATCCCACACAACATGGTCTGTTCTTACTAATTTTAATTTAGATAAGCTCAGAACCCGGACCTCAGATTTTGTTATCAGTCCGTCACAATGTCGGAAAGCGTCTTCGGGCATTCCAAGGAATGTTTCATGTGAAACAACAGGTCGTGTCGGGGAGAGGGGCGCGTGCCTTTTGGGTTGCGTTAAGATAACAACATTGGGATCGGCAAAGTTGGTCTCAATAACGCAGTCGCAGTCTGAAAACCAGGAAATTTTTTCGTTTTTCACGTCCCCCATATTTTCCAATACACAAAGCCGAAAGTTGGATTTTCCTGATTTTTTGAGTTGATCGGCAATATAAGCCGGCCCCATCCTGGGAGAGGTAAGGAAAAACAGTTTTTCTTCATTAAAGATTGAAGAAACATTCAAATGCTCCGGTTGAGCGCTGTGCAGGGAAATGACTTTAGCGTCGTGCCAGGGTAGTCCGATTTTAGCAAACGCGGCTGAGAAGGCTGATACGTTGGGATGAATCCGAATCCATTCATTTGGAAAGTACCGTGATAAGGTTGACCCAATCCCGTAAAATAAGGGATCCCCTGAGGCCAGCACCACTATTTTTCGTGTGGGCAGGTCTGTTTGAATTTTGTGGACCAGTGCGGGGATATCTGCAGTAATGGTATAGGTTTCTTTGGAAAGATCTGCAAAAAGGGCAAGTTGCCGGGGTCCACCGATAAGAAGGTCGCAGGCTTTGATAAGTTCCATGTGAAACAAGGTGATGTCCCGGGGTCCCATCCCAATGCCTATGATATTTAAATCATTCATATTCAGGCCACCCAATAATAAATAATACCGATAAAAATAAGACTGACAATTCTGAATATTTGACCGGACATCAGAAGCTGAAGTCCAAGTGCCGGCGAAAAAATGCCAAGGTATCTTGGTAATTGGTGTCTTAACGCACGGATCGGAAAGGCAATAACATTTCCAAGCAATAAAGCCACAACGGTTTGCTTCACAGTTAAAACCCCAGCGGTTAGCAGTGCGCCTGCAGCTGCAAAGCCTGAAGTGAATTCCGCTGCAAAACTTAAAATAACAACGGACAGGGATTCAATCGGCATGAATTGAAGCGCTATATGGCTGGACAGGGCTGCATTCATGGTCTTAAAGAAACCGGATTCAGAAAGCGCAAAAACAAGAGAGTATATCGGCAGCACCCAGACCAGTATATTGAGAATTCTGCGGGGTAAAGACGTGCTAACTTTCTTGTATAAGCTGGATAGCCTTGAAGGCCAAGGTTGTACGGCAGGTGTTTTTGGGGATTGTGAAACGTCCGGTTCGGCACCCTGTTCCTGTGGAAGAACTATCTTTCCGGCAAATAGGCAAAGGCCAATCCTGAGTAAGGTGGCTGAAAAGGTTAAAAGAAAATAGATGGCTCCAGCTTTTCCCGTAAGTGGTAGAACAATGAACATTGTTGTTGGAAGATGGAGAAAAAATGCCGGGAAATGATTCATATAGTTTGAAAGAAATAGTTGAAGCTTTGAAATTTTACCGGTTTCATAAAACTCAAGAAGCATTGCGTTGGCGGCAGCACCTGAAAAAAAGGCGGTTGTAAAGGCGGCGCTGCAATGATCCCCTATCTTAGAAAATCGAAATAACGGTCGTGCGACAATGGCGAACTGCCTGGTCCAGCCAAGGAATTCAATGGTTTGTCCTGCAAAAAGACCTAATGCAATAAATCCCATCAGCCGCAATAGCGGATACGCCAGGCGATGGACAATAGTGTGGAATGAAAGGGGCTTAAAACACACCCCGACAATCACAATAACCAGAACTGAAAAGAGTATGGAGACCCCTAAAAATGTATATTTAAATGGTTTTTTCTTCATTTCGAGGCAAGAATCAAGGTCCAATAATCAGGGTCGCGGGTTTCTAACTCCTCAAGGTCATTAATGATGGTTTCCTCATCCCGGCCGCATTTTGAAACCGCCACACCTTTTTTGAACAGGCCTGTATCCTTTAATGATTGATTGATATCTTTAATGTTTTTATACGCTTTGACAATCGCAATATTTTCTACGCTTCCGGCTTTCCTGATCCGATCTCCACCATAGGCGCCAGACGTTACCAGCAAGGATTCCTCCCCCTCAACAAGAATTCGGTTTAATCTGGCCGATGCCGCATGAAAGGAAGTGATGCCCGGTATAGTCTCTATATCTGCATCCGGCATGACAATGGCCATTTTCTTTAGGATATAGCCAAATGTAGAGTATGTTGTAGGGTCACCCAGAGTTAAAAACACAACAACTTTTCCGGATTTCAGTTCGCTGGAAATTTCTTTAGCATTTGAAATCCAGGCGGCTTCAACGGTATCGCTGTGTTTTGTCATCGGGAATTTTAGCTGTCGAATAGCGGCTGTTTTATTGATATACGGGGAGGCTATTTCAACTGCAAGGCTGTATGAATTTTTGCTTGAGGCTGCCGTGAATATGATGTCTGCAGACTCAATGGCTTTAACCGCTTTTACCGTGATCAGTTCAGGATCTCCGGGGCCGACACCCACCCCGTATAATTTACCTGGAAAGGTCATAATCTATCCTCTGTATAGTTATTTATTAATTGGTTAACACTATCTGAATTTAAAATGCTCTCAATCAAAAAGCGACCCATATAAATGAGTGGCTCATTGAGGTTTTTGAAATTTGGGGTTGAAAAGGCAAATGCTGTAATCTGGATTGGCGAAAGGCTCTTCATCCTTATTATGGTTGCCGGTTTCATAACAGGATCATGCCTTAAAAAACGCCTGAAGTGACTGTGAATACGAATTGAATTCGACCCTGGACGTGACATCAAAAACTTGTTTGATTGTCGCTTCAGTAAGTACCGCCTCAGTTGTGCCATGTTTAATGATTTCGCCGGATTTAAGGAATAAAAGGGTGTCCGCCCAGGAAGCGGCAAGATTGATATCATGAAGCACGGCTATAATGGTTTTTTTATGGTTGGCTGCGGATTGCTTCAAGATCCTCAACAGATGCATGGTATGATGGATATCCATGCTGGAAAACGCCTCGTCCAGAAGAATAACCGGTGTATCCTGACACAACGCCCTTGCAAAAACACAGCGTTGCTTTTCTCCTCCTGAAAGCTCAGTCACGTTTTTATGTTTCATGTGGGAAATTCCCGTCAGAGTCATGGCGTCCTCTGCAAGACTGAGGTCTTTGTCGGAGGGGTTGGAAAATCGATCTATATAAGGATGCCGTCCCATTAGAACAACCTCTTTTACTGAGAAGGGAAAGCGAATCTCATAATTTTGTGAAACAAGTGAAATTTTGCGTGCAATATTGATTTTTGACAGGGAGGATAAGGCCACATTGTTGAATTGAACCTGGCCTTTATCCGGGGTTGATAATCCGGCCAAAACATCTAATAAGGTTGTTTTTCCGGAACCATTAGGCCCAAGAATCACGTGGATTTGACCCGGATTAAACTGGCAGGACAAATCCTGGAGTACTGGCTGCCCTGGATACGAAAAATTAATATTTTTCATTGTCAGAGCCATTAAATCATTCGGCTCCGTTTAAATATCCAGCAAAATACGGGGCCGCCGATAAGTGCAGTTAAGACACCAATGGGGATTTCATGGGGTAGGTAAGCCCGGGTTACCGTATCGGCCCATAACAGCAAAATAGCACCGGCTAACATGGAAATAGGCAGCAAGATTCTGTTGTCCGGTCCGGTTAGCATTCTGACCATGTGAGGAACCAGTAACCCGACGAATCCAATCACCCCTGAGATCGAAACGCAGACTGCCGCAAGCAAGGATCCTGTTAATAAGAGAATGAAAGTCACCTGCTTCAGGTTTACCCCAAGGCTGGCAGCTGATTTTTCTCCCAATGTAATAAGGTTTAAATCTCTGGCAAAAAAAAAGGAAACAAGGTATCCCGCCAGAAGAAAAGCCGCCACCAGCCAGACGTTTGCCCAGTTTTTTGATGAAAAACTGCCCATAAGCCAGAATATAATTACCGATACCTGCTCATTGGCAACGAATTTTAAAAAACTGATGCCGGCAGAAAGTATGGCGGCAACAATAATTCCTGACAAGATCAGGTTGTTGGAGGAAAGTCCCCTGGATGGTAATTTGTTGGAATAGGAAAGAAAAATCACAAAAAACAAGGTGGCACATGATCCGATAAAAGCAAATAATGGTATGGAAACAGGGTTGCTGGATAGATTTAATAAAATTGCGATACTGGCTCCGAAAGCTGCTCCGGCAGATACGCCTAAGGTGTAGGGGTCCGCAAGAGGATTTAGCAGGATTCCCTGGAAAAGTACGCCCGAGATGGAAAGAGCGGCACCGACGCAGGCACATGTCAGAATTCTGGGAAGCCGGACATCATAAACAATTGCCGTAAAGACCTCCGAGATCGGATGGGAGGAAAACAGGTTATGGGTGAGAATGGCAATGATGTCTTGTAAAGGAATGTTGACATATCCTTTAGATAAGGACAAGAGGATAGAGAATACCAGAACCGCAGAAAAAACCAGCACTAAGGTCTTTGCATGGCAAAACACTCTCCAGGGTTTGACGGACACTTATCTGCTCCTTTAGTTTCACGTGAAACAACAGAACGTTCCCCAATAGGCATAAAAAAACCGGTACAAACGTTTGTTTTGTACCGGAACCGTATTTATCCTGTGTATTTCCATCCAAAACCCCGTATCGGGGGCTTGGATGGCTTGTATCAGGCAGGTTTTCTGACTTCCGGATCCTCTTACCTTTCACCCCTTCCCAATGGTTAACCATCAGTGGTATGGTGAATTTCATCCCCGGCTACAGCGGCGGGCCCGTTCCTGAATTAAGCAGGATTCCCTTTTAACTGCTGGGCAGCACCTGATAACTGGCCAAGTTAACCGTTTGTTCCGATGGTGTCAAGTGAAACCTGGAACAAGCCGGATAGGAATTGAAAGGGTGTGATAAAACAGAATCAGGGGAGAATACAATAGTCTTAGGGGCTTGTATTTTTTATGCACGATCAGTATTGTAATTGTTAATCTTAATAACAGAAAGAATTCCATGAAATTTGACGCTTACCCCATATCAGAAACCCTGAAGAAAAATTTGACCCAGCTGGGTTTAAAACGCCCCACAGATATACAGTTCAAGGCAATCCCCTCCGCACTCAAGGGGGAGGATGTCCTGGCCGTGGCTCAAACCGGAACTGGAAAAACTGTCGCCTTTGCCGTGCCGGTCATCCAGAGGATTCAAGAAAAAGGAGCTGGAAAAGCTCGGGGGATTCAATGCATTGTCATGGTTCCCACCCGGGAACTGGCCATCCAGATTCACAAGGTTTTTGAAGCGCTGTGCGAAAATATGTCTTTGACACCGTTTGCTGTTATCGGCGGTGTGGAACAGGACCGCCAGATCAAGGCCCTGGCCGATGGTATCCATATCCTGATCGCCACCCCGGGCAGAATGTTTGATCTTATCAGCCAGGGGGCTATCCGACTGGACAAGGTTCGCGTTTTGATCCTTGACGAGGCTGATCAGATGCTCGATAAACGCTTTATCAAAGATATTGAGGCGATCAAAAAAAAATTAAAACACCGCCATCAAACCCTGTTTTTTTCAGCCACCATCAATAAGGAAATCAAAAAACTGGCATTTTCTCAAGTCCGGTCTAATGCCATAAGAATCCAAGTCTCTCCGGACGATCCGGTATCCAAGAACGTTTCCCATTATGTTCTACAGACGGATATGGATGACAAGCGGTTTTTTCTTCGGCGGTTTATCCACGATCATCCGGATGCAAAACTGATGGTATTTGTCAGAACGATGGTCCGGGCCGAACGGGTCTGCAAGGCGCTCGCAAGAGCGAATATTTCATCTATGACGATTCACAGGGAAAAGGATCAAAAGGAGCGGATGGCCGCATTGGCGGACTTCAGGCAGGGAGGAACCCAGATACTGATTGCCACAGATGTGGCCGCAAGGGGTATTGATATCCCCAACGTAGACTATGTGATTAATTATGATCTGCCGGTAGAAAAAGAGGTGTATGTCCACAGGGTTGGAAGAACCGGGCGCGGCCGGTCAAAAGGAACGGCTTTGTCGTTTTGCAGCCCGGAGGAAAAGAAACTGCTTTCAGATATAGAAGCCTATTTGAATCAGAGTATTGAAACGGTTTCCGTGAGCAAGAAGGAGTATTCTTTTACCGTGGATGTGTCCGACGGACCGGAATCTGTTCGGGAGTTAATCCTGGCCAATGAAGCGTGGGAAAAATCCAAGGGGAAAAAGAAGAAAAAGTCCCAAAAATAAGAATGACTTAGACCCACAGATAAAGAAAACAGGTGATATACATCAGGGTGACGGCGGTCGCCAGGGTCATGCGAATAATGGAAAGGCGGAACACCTGTTTAATAACAAGAAAATTAACGGCAAAAGCATAGATGCTGAAAACGGCCGTAAATAGCAGCAGCAGGCCTGATCTGTTTCCAAGTTGCAGTACTGCGGCAAACGGCGCCAGGGGCCACAGGGAAATGGTAGCACTTCCGATATGAAAATAAGAGGTTATAAAGTCGGATTTTCCTCCCAACGCTTTGAGAAACACCCATATGAACAGAGCGGCGCCGGCGTGGATAAAAAAAGCCACTGGAATGCCGGCAATGATGATCTTAAGCCGGTTGATCTCTTCAAAAGCAATGGCTTTTCCCTCAAGCAGGCTCTGGCTGAACAATGCAGCCGAACTTCCGTAAATCAATCCTAAAATCAACACGTTGAGCATGCAGTAAAATTGAAGCTGTTTGAGCTGCTTGTCCGAAGGTGCCTCAAACGGTGTAAAGGTGAGCATATTGCCCATGGCGGAAAGATAGTTCATGGTCTCTTCCATTGTGATCGCCGGTATTCCCGACATTCTTGGTAAGGGCAGTGCCCGGAAAGATTCCGGGCACTGCATGGGGTCAGGTCAAACCCCGGGAGGTAACACCTTTTTGGCATAGGGAGCCTAAGTCCATGGAACAAGTCCCCAGCAAAAGATTGCAACGCAGATGAGTGAGATGATAACGGGGACAGTGATTCCGTTGTACCGGGTCTCTTCATAATCAACACCCCATCCGTGGATTCGGTCGATAACGCGTTTGTCCGCCAGGGTCGGGGCAAAAGATTTAAGGACCGCCATGCGGTTGAAGGTGATGGACAAGATGATGAAAAGGGCAAAGCTTAGAGGAATGGTTACCATGCCTCCGGACATGCCTAAAGCGGCCACAAGCCCCTTTCCAACGACGATTGAGGGTACCACGTGCGGAGAGATCAGGATATAGAGAAAGCCGCAGAAAAGAGAAGAGACGATCAGGGCGAGTTTATTGGCTTCCTTCCACCACACTCCGAGCAGGATGGCCGGCGTTGCGGTTGTAGCCAAAAGGCCGAATGCCCACAGGATGGAGGTGACCAAAAACTTAGGCGGTTTGAAAGCCATGAGGATGGCTGCGATGCCTCCCATGGCAAGCGCTGCGTATCCCCACTTCATTTTTTTGGAGGGGTTCATATCCGGGGCAATGATGCCAAGCAGATCCGATCCCACAAGGCCTGCGATGGCCATGAGGTTGCCGCCAATGGTGGATAGACCTGCTGCAACGGCGCCGCCCATGACAAATGCGGCCACAAGAGTCGGGTTGTAAAATACATTGAGAATCAAAAGGGTCTGATCTGCCTTTTCAATGACTTTACCGGTGGTGGCGGTAAAAAAGTTGCCTGTGAAACCTACGACATAGGTGCCGGAGAACAAAAGCCCCAAGAAGATGGCGAACCATACAACCGCCCACCGGGCACTTTTAACGGAAGAGGAGGTAAACACCTTCATGGCCAGATGGGGAAGGGCTACCGGTCCTAAGGTGAAGGCCGGAATAAGGGCGAAGTACCATCTGAAATCATACTTCATGTCAAAAAATGTGGGGATGGCTTTGATCATTTCCGGTACCATATCTCCGTAGGCAAGGGGGGGAAACCACCAGCCGGATGACCCCAGCGCCTTCATAATGGCACCCATGGGAACAACCATGGCGATGGTCATAACCACCATCTGGAATGCAGCGTTATAAGAGGCACCGTACATACCGCCCACGGTGATGAATCCGACGGTGGCAAGGCCGGCAACCACAATGGCCGTATTGTAGGGCACTCCGAAAAGCAGCTCAAAGGCGCGGCCAAGACCGATCATCTGTCCCAATGCGTACATGACCATGATCAGAATCATCCAGCACACGATAATCACTGTGGCTGGTTTCCCATACCTTTGGCGGATAAATGTTGCGGGGGTAAAGGCCTTCATTCTCCTCAAGCTGGTTCCGTAAAGAAGGGTGAGCAACGGGATGGAAATGGCCCATTGGATCCAAAGATAGACAAAGGGAACCTGAAGCTTTAAGATCAGGGCGATAACGCCGAGAAAGGTCGCAAGAGATGCCCAGGTCGCTGCCATTCCAAGCCCGTTGGTTACGGGGCCGATGGAGAATCCAGCAGCATAAAAATCTTCATCAGAGGTTGTCTTGCGGGAGGAGACATACCCAACATAATAAAAGATGGCAAAAAGGATACCCACAATACCCAGTCCGATCCATACATTGCTTAATGCATATTCTGCAGGCATAATTCCTCCTTATTGATTGATGGTTTCCGCATCGGTTTCAGTTTCCGGTGGCAGGGAGCTGACATACGCTTCCATTTCATCGTCAAATTTATTGCAGACAACAGCCATGACAATGCATACCCCAGCAATGCCGAACCAACCGAGCAGAATGGGGATGATGTACTGGACGGGAAATCCCCACAGCGTTCCCTGCTGAAGCACGGGAAACAGAACAAAGATTGATGCAGAATGACCCATCAAAAGAAGCAGCACAGAGAAAACAATGGTGAGGGTGATCTCCTTTTTGTAGAGCTTTTCTTTCATGTTGATAAACTCCTTCGTTAAATATGGATAAAGTGGGTGCCTGCCTCTGACCGTGGTGCCGGAGAGCCGCAGACCCGATTGCCGGACTTCAGCATGCTGGTACGAAAAAAACAGCCCCTGACATATCCGTTGTTGCGGTGCATTGGGCAGGGGCATCGCCCAGTCGTCCATTGTTACCTGAACTGTAAATCAATAATAGAAATGCAATAGTAAAGGTCCGGATATTAGACAATCGGCCAAAATCCGATTTTAAATGTAGGGATTTGATTCTGAAGGGATAGGATCGTTGCCTATGAACGGTAGGTGGAAGAACCTACAAAAAGATAGCAAGAAGATAAGACGGTTATACCTGGGTGCTGATCTGTCCTGTTTTTTCAAAGTGAACGGCGCAGCGGACCAGTTCGTTTGCATGTTTCAGGCAAAGTTTTTCTTTGATGCGTTCCCGGTAGGTGCCAATGGTTTTAATGCTGAGAAACAGTCGTTCGGCGATTTCCCGGGATGAAAATCCGCGTCCGATCAGCCTGAATACTTGAAGCTCTCTATCTGTGAGCCGGTCTATAGGGGTTTTATCCCGGGTCTGAGGAGTGTCTGACATGGAGGACAGGATATATTCTTTGACCTTGTCATTGAGGTAGATTTTACCCTCAAGGACATGGTGGATGGCTGTGACCACCGATTCCATGGCCTCCTGCTTCATGATATAGCCACGGGCACCGGCCGATAAGGCTCTTTGGGCATAAAGATATTCGTCATGCATGGAAAGAACAAGCACAGGGATCTGCCTGTGGTTCTGCTTGACATATTTTACAAGGTCGATACCGTCGGATGCCTTAAGGGTGATATCGGCGATAATCAGGTCCGGAGAGGTCAATTCTATCTCTATTATGGCAGAGTCCACATCTTTTGAACTGCCAAAAGCCTCAAGGTCATCTTCCTGGTTGATGAGTTCGGCAAGGCCAAGTCGGAAAATAGGATGATCCTCAACGAGCAGTATTTTCTTTTTGTCGGGCATATCCTGTCGTATGTATAAAAAAGTAAAGGTTATTTACCTCTACCATTATTAGTTTGGGAATGCCAGTGATTATACAGCAAATTCCGGGTCAGAATCCGGTTCATTCAAAGCGGCCGGGGGCATGGTCAATTTTACAATGGTTCCCTTCTTTTTTTTCTGAGAAATTTCAAGGGAGCCGCTGATGATTTTCGCCCGGTAATTCATGATCCGCAGGCCCATGCCTCTGGACGAAATATCCTGTTTTTCTCTGGCGGTATTGATGCCGATACCGTTGTCCTCAATGGTGAAGCAAAACTGGCCATCCAAAAGCGTCATGGTAATGAGAATGTTACTTGCATGACCGTGTCTTACAGCATTGCGAACGGCTTCTCCTGCAATGTTATAAAGGTTCAGAGTTACCATGTGGTTGTCGACATTGATACCGTCCTGGGATTTAAAGCGGCAATCTACATCGTGGATCATCCTGGTATTGGCCACAAGGTCTTCTAACGCTGCTTCCAGGCCGTAGTTGAAATAGACGGGACAAAGCCCCCGGGCAAGGCCCCGGGTTTTGGAAATGGCCTGTTTTATCAGTTCTGAAATATGATCTGAAAGACGGATAACATCAGGGGAAAAATCGCCGGCTTTGCGCTTGAGAACCTTTACAAGCCCTTCAATGCCGATAAGGTGGGGGCAAAGATCATCATGGAGGTCATTTCCTATGGCCTGGCGTTCCCTCTCTCCTGTTTCCATTATGGCCTTTTCCAGTCTCTTGACCTCTGAGACATCCCGGTGGATGATAACAGTTCCCAAAGGCTCTCCGTTTTTATCCTTATATACGGATCCCCGTGTGGTCACATCGACGAGCCGACCGTCTTTGGCCTTCCGTTGGGTTTCAAGCCTGGGGATGATTTCTCCGTTCAGAATGGACCGGATACCCTCCATGGTTTCCTTCCAGTTGGCCTTGGGTACAAAATGGTCAAGTTTGTTCCCGAAGGAATCCTCAAGGGTATACCCGAATACCTTGGTAAAGGCAGGATTCATATAGGTGACCCTGCCGTTCATGTCGTAAACGACAATAGGGTCCGGGACAGATTCCATGACAGACCTGTACTTTTCCTCGCTTTCGGTCAGTGCCGCCTCAGCCTGCCTTCGCTCGTTTATTTCAGATAAAAGATCTCTGTCATAGGTAGCCAGCCGGTCCATAAACGAATTGTAGTAAAAGGCCAGCTGCCCAACTTCATCCTTGGATTCCATCACAACGCCGCGATTGGTAAAGCCTCCTGCAATATCCTCTTTGAACCGGTTGATCAGCGAGTGGATAGGTTTGGTAATGGTGTCGCTTAAAAAGACCGTGATCGGGATAAAAATGACCAGGGCGGCCATCCCCACAATGATAATTATCTGTTTTATGGCGTACAAGGGGGAACGGATTTCATCAAGGTAGGAGGAGGACGCCACAATCCATTCATATTCAGGAATATAGTTGAAGAAGACCAGTTTTTCGCGATACCGGGTTTCTCCGGGGTTTTTCCAGTGGTAGAGCAGTTTCCCGTTTCTTTTTTCAAGCATTTCGGTGAAAAATTGACCTGAAAACCGTTTGTCAGCGTAAACATTTACACCGGTCAGTTCCGGATGAATGATCACATTTCCTTTTGTATCCATGACATAGGAATATCCGGTTTTACCGAATTTAAGCTTGAGAATCCCCTCCTTAAAATCATTGATATCCACAAGTTTTAAAAATTCCTTGCGGTAACTTGAGACGGTGATCATCCAGTCCCAGGGTTCAAAGTATTTCAGGTAAAGGGCTTTGGGTCTTGGATGTTCGTCTCCCGGATTCTGCCATTCGTATTCGATATATCCGTCTTTGATGGCAATCATCTCCTGAACGAATTTATGATCGGAAATATCCAGGCCCTCCAGGGATTTTTTCGGGTGCTTGATCACACGACCGCGTCCGTCAAGTATACAGACATAGCCGCTGGTACCGATGCTCTGGCTTAAAATGACATCCGAAGACCGTTCAATGGCCTCGGATTCTGAAATTTTTCCCTGGCGGCTGAGTTCATAGAGGTGCTGGATGATTTCGTAATTTTTTTCAGCAACACCGCGGAGCCTGTTTTTGATGGAAACAGACACGGCGGTGATGATGGTATTGTGGATGGCAGAGGTGGAGTTTTTCAGTTCACTTTCAATATTGCTTTCAACGTTTTGTTTGACAATGGAATAAATAATGAGGCTGGACAGGCTGATAATGACCATGAAACACGAGGCATAAATGAAAAGCAGTTTGTAGCGGATCGGAAAATTCTTAATCAGCTCAAAAGGGTTCATAAGGGATTCTTTCATGTTTTTAGGTGCACAGCATCCACCGTCAGTCGGAAAATGAAATATTGTATTTTTTCCAGATGTTCAGGGCGATGCGCAGCGGTTTCATCATGGGTACGGTATAGGTGTGCAGCTTTTTATCTGCCATATAGGTCCGGCATCGGTCCACATATTCGGAAAATCCTCTGGGCGAAATGATCAGCGGCTTTTTCATCTCCTGCTTGAGTTCCACCAGTCGCTCGGGCAGGTATTCCGATAAAAGGGGGACCTGCAGATAAATGGCGGCTATGACCACATCGGTGTTCGGGTCCTGGTCCACGATTCGAAGAGACTCGATCAGCCGGTCATCGTTGCAGTTTCCAAACAGGTCAATAGGGTTGTTGCCGACGTTTTTAAGCACCTTGTCCTTTATGGGCAATTGTTCCGGCTTCAGGTTCTTTTGGATAAGGGCCTGCATCCGCTGCTTTGTTTCCGGAGCAAACTCTGCAAGGGTCATCCCCTCTTCTGTTACCTGATCGGCTAAAAGAATACCGGCCCCGCCGCCGACACTGACTACCGCAATCCGGGTCCCGGAGGTTTTCGGCTGACTGGTCAGAATGGAGAGCACGTTAACCAGAATTTTAGGGTCTTCGGTGAGTTCTTCTACCAGGTAAAATCCCGCCTGGACGCAACAGGCCTTGAAGGCTTCGTGGCTGCCTGCCAGGGATGCTGTGTGGGAAAGGGCAGCCTGGGCTCCACCGCCCATACCGCCTTTGATGATAAGGACGGGTTTCTTTTTGGCGACCTCCCTGCCGATGCGCATGAGCTTGAGACCGTCAGCCACACCTTCAAGGTAAATTGCGATGATTTTGATTCTGGGGTCTTCTCCCATGTGCGCCAGGATTTCCGGTACACCGGTGGTGGCAGCGTTACCGATAGAGACCCATTTGCCAAGGTTCTGGTTATCTGCGCCAAACATTTCGAGAAGTTCGAGGCCGATTCCCCCGCTTTGGGAAATCACGCCGACGCAGTTGGAGGGTGTCGGGGGAACGGAGCGCTGCACCGGAATATAGTTGGTGTTGAGCCCTGAAAAGTTGTCAATGACCCCCATGCAGTTAGGGCCGATGAAGGCCACTTTATACGTCTCACTGAGTTCAACCAGACGGTCTTCAAGATCCTGGCGCCCCATTTCGGCAAACCCGTCGGAAAAGATAATAGCGCCTTTGCCGCCGAGCTTGCAGAATTCTTCAAATATGGTAACGGTCCGTTCCGAACTGACGGCAAACACACAGACTTCTGGAACTTCAGGCAGGTCTTGAAGCGAAGGATAGCAGGTCAGTCCATGAATCGTTTTAAGTTTGGGGTGTACCGGATAGAGGCGTTCAATTCCCATGCAGTTTTTCAGGATGACGCCGCCCTGGGTTCCAGGCCTTGATGCGCCGATCACCGCCACGGATTTAGCATTGAAAATGGCATCCACAGAAGACCGTTTCCAGTCCCGGACATCTTCGGACAGCGGCGGTTGATGGTCCGGGTCTCTTATCAGCCGGGCGTCGACAATGGCATAGCCTTGTTCATATACGATGACCGGATTCAAATCCAGCTCCACGATGTCCGGGTTATCCGCCATGAGCCTGGAAATCTGCATGGCAAGTTCTATAATGGCATCACGGTCAAAGGTCTGACCCCGGAATCCTGCGAGTACCTGCCCTGCCCGGGTTTCTTCAAGCATTCGTTCCACATCCGGCTTGGACAGCACACCGATGCCCATGGCGGCATCGGCGTATAATTCTACAAAAATGCCCCCGATTCCAACCATGGTGACCGGGCCGAACCCCGGGTCCTGTTTGGCGCCGACGAGCAGTTCAAATCCCTTGTCTGCCATTTTTTGAATCAGGATGCCTTCTTTTTCCTGCTGTGAGAATCCGCCCATGGCAGTTTCAATGGAGTTGACGGCGGCTTCGAGGGCTTCAGGGGTTTTGAGGTTTAGGAAAACCATTCCCTGGTCCGACTTATGAATGATTTTTGAAGAAACCGGCTTTACCACAAGGGGGTACCCCAGCGTTTTTCCAGCCTCAAGGGCCTTTGAAAGAGAGTAGACCTGATGGCCCTGGGATTCAATGTGATAGGTATTCAAAAGGGTTTTGCTGTCGTCGAAATTCAGAAGGTACTTAGCCACGGGCGATGCTCCATGAATGGGTTAAAAAAGTGTATAATAATATAAGCGGGAGGTAAATTCGAGTTTTCTTTTACTTGGCAGCTAAATTTTCGTTAAAGGCAACCACCTTGTCCCTTCCGGCTTGTTTTGCACGGTAAAGGGCTTTGTCCGCCATTGAGATCAAGGTCTCATAATTTGTAATGTCCCGGTGGTCCGATATCGCTGCGACACCAAAACTTGCGGTGACAAGGGGGAGTTGGGCTTGTTCTTCGTCACCTGGTTTGTGCAGGCGGGTTCGGATCCGTTCGGCAACTTCCCCTGCGGTGTCCAACGTTGTGGCAGGAAGAACAATCAGGAACTCTTCTCCCCCATATCTTGCAATCCAGTCCGTGTCCCGCCGCAATGCTTCGGACATGGTTTTTGAAACCCGTTTCAGAATTTTATCCCCGACCTGATGGCCGTGCCGGTCATTCACGGCTTTGAAATGATCAATGTCACAGAGGATAAAGGCAAGGGCTTGACCGGATTTCATCAATTGATGAAACAGCTTGCCAAGCTCCTCATCAAGAAAGCGGCGGTTGTATAGTCCTGTCAAGGTATCAATGACAGAAAGCCGCCTGATCTTCTGGTTTGCCTGGTTTAGTTTTTTATTCTCCTGGGACAATCTGTCGAAATAAAATTTTCTTCCCCATTCCTGGATGAAGGCAATTGCAGAGATACTGCCATAGGCTATGGTGTATTTAGAAACAAATTCCAGGGTCTGATGAAAGTCGTTTCCAAAATTATTGGCCACGATGGCAAAGATCGCGAGCAGGGTCAAAACGCTCCAGACCGGTCCTTCCCTGTTGCCAAAAAGGATGTGGTAGATGGGAGGAAAGATCATGAGAAGCAGAGTTTTGCTTTGATAGGTTGCACTGTGAAAGGCCACTATAAGCAATCCTATAAGCAGGCTGCCCACAGAGAGTCTGTATATGATCCCCGCCTTTTTCACCGTTCTCAGCAAAATGAAATAAACAGAGAAAAGAATCAAAAGAGCGATGTCAATGCCAAGTTCGAAAGGGTTCCAGACAACCAGGTCCTGGCTCAGGAGGAGCAGGTTTGCCATGACCCCGGCGATGAGTAGCATGGCAGTAAGCTTTCTTTTTCTTCCCCCGTCCCCGTCAAGGGGCAGGTGATTTAGGAATCGGTTTAAGGCTTTATGCTGTGAGGCTGTCAATGGTTCGCCTGTGCAGAGGGTTCGCGGGATTAAGGCATCAGTTCTTCTTTGAGCATACAACAGGCAATTTTGTGGGTTGGTCTGCCCGTATCGTCATAGACCAGATTGCCAGGCTGGATCATTTTGTTCATGACGCAGCCTTCGGGGATGTCCAGACTGAAAAGATCGATTTCATTGATTTTCGGGCGGTCCACCAGCCGGTTCTCTAAGATCTCATGGGCGTGAAGGGGAAAATCCTCGCATACGGGGCACCGGTACACCCGGCCGTTGGGAAAAACAAAATAATTGTCTGCCACGGTTCCCGCGCATTCAAACGTCTCCCCGGGTTCGAGAAAAACTTTGGGATAGGTCACGGTGATGCCGAGCCCTGCGATGTGTTCAGCTACCTTTGGAATCAGGTCCTGCCAGGTTTCCCTGCAGACTTGGGGAGAACCGGACGATGATTTGCTGGCCTTGCCCCGCATGCCGATCACCTGGATGAAAAACCTGGAAATCCCCAGAGTCTTTAAAAGGTCCGGCATCTGGTTCAGTTCGTGGATATTTTTTTCGGACACCGTGTAGATCATGGAGCATGAAAACCCCTTGGATCTTGCCCGTTTTATCCCGGAAAGAACGGTTGCATGACAGCCCTGCCCCCGGATGACGTCGTTGGTCTGCGCCGTGGCACCATCCAGAGAGAAACTGATGAAATCCACCTCGTCTGGGGTGATTTTATCCAGGATGTCATGGAAGAGATACCCGTTGGTATCAATGGTGATGGACTTGAAGCGTAAGGCTTTTGCAAGTTTCACGACCCGTGCCAGATCCGGATGCAGGGTGGGTTCTCCGCCTAAAAGGATCAGGTTGGTCTGCCGGGCCTTATGGGAAAACACCCCCAGCCAGGATTCGATGGTGGCAAAATCCAGGGTGGTCTGCCCGTGCTGCTCCGTATTGATATAGCAATGCGCGCAGCGTAGGTTGCACCGGGTCAGGATGTGGAAAAACAGGTTGGCGCTTTCCCTTGAAAAGGCAACGGTCTGACGTTTCATTTTATCCCATGCACTGCTTGGTGAAGTTGGGATCGAACGGGACCGGGTATGTACCGTCAAAACAGGCCTTGCAGAAGTTTTGTTCCGGATTCTTGACCCCTGAGGCCTCCAGCATCCCTTCAATGGACAGATAGTGCAAAGAATCCAGTTCCAGGTATTCGGTCAGTTCCTTTAAGGGCATCTGGGCGGCAATGAGCTCTCCTTTGGAGGAAAAGTCAATACCATAGTAGCAGGGGAACTTATGGGGAGGGCAGGAGATCCGCATATGGATTTTTTTGGCCCCAAGCTCCCGCAGGGCACGGACCCTTGTCTTGGCTGTGGTTCCCCGGATGATGGAATCTTCGATGATGATGATGTCCTTGCCTTTAATGATTTCCCGCACGGGGTTGAGCTTGACCCGGACGGCAAAGTCCCGCATGGACTGGGTGGGCTGGATGAAGCTTCGGCCCACGTAATGGTTCCGGATCATGCCCATCTCAAAGGGAATCCCCGACTCCTCAGCATATCCGATGGCCGCGTAATTGCCCGAGTCGGGAAAGGGCATAACCAGGTCTGCATCCACATGGGATTCCTGTGCCAGACGGCGTCCGTGGGCTTTTCTCATCTCATAGACGTTTCTGCCGGCAATGGTGGAGTCCGGCCGGGAAAAGTAGATGTATTCGAAAATACAAAGGGACCTGTGAGCGGCAGCCTTTGGGTTTTTGATGGATCTGATGCCGTCCTCGTTGATGATGACGATCTCGCCGGGATCAAGCTCCCGGATGAACTCGGCCTGGATCAGATCAAAGGCGCAGGTTTCCGATGCCAGGACATAGTGGCCGTTGAGCTTGCCCAGGGCCAGAGGCCTAAATCCGTTGGGATCCTTCATTCCGATGATCTCGCCTTTGCAGGTGAGAATTACGATGGAGTATGCACCCTCAACCTTGGCTGCGGCTTTTAATACCGCATTCTCAATGTCGCCTTTAATCAGGTTTTTGATAAACAGGTGGAGAAAGACTTCGGAATCCATGGTGGTCTGGAAAATGGAGCCGGCCTCTTCCAGTTCCTCTCTGATGGTATGGGCATTGACCAGATTGCCGTTGTGGGCCAGGGCGTAGGAGCGGTGCCGGTGGTTGACCACAAAGGGCTGGGCATTGGCCAGGCAGGAGTCACCCGTGGTGGAGTACCTGACATGGCCGATGGCAGATCCGCCTTCAATCCGCTCAAGGTCTTCCATGTTGAAGACATCGGGCACAAGCCCCATGCCGTTATGGGAAAAGATTTTGTCGTTGATGCCCCGGTTCACTGAAATGCCGGCGCTTTCCTGGCCCCTGTGCTGGAGGGCATAGAGGCCGAAATAGGTTATTTTGGCCGCTTCAGGGTGTTTGTAAAGGCCAAAGACACCGCATTCATCTTTGGGGCGTTCACTGGGGGTAAGGATCTTTTCCATTTGTCTTATTCCGAGTCCTTGGTTTCCTGGTGGTAATGCTGCAGAGGCTTCACCGTCAGATTGGATTTTTTCATGGCCTGGATGGCCTTACAGATGGCCTTGGTGCCGTCTGTAGTTGTGGCGTAAGGTATCTTGTACTTGATGGCGGCCCTGCGGATCTCGTAGCCATCCCGCTGGGTCTGGCTGGAAGCGCCGGTGTTGAGGATCAGCTGAACCTCCCCGTTTTTGACCGCATCCACGACATGGGGCCTTCCGGCGGAGACTTTTTTCACCCGTTTCGCCGGCACGCCTTTTTCCTCAAGAAAGTCTGCCGTTCCCTTGGTGGCCATGATGGTGAATCCCATTTCATGGAAACTTTTGGCTACGGGCAGGGCGGCATCCTTGTCCTTGTCCTGGACGGAGATGAATACGGTTCCCTCCTTGGGCAGTTTCTGGCCGGCGGCAAACTGGGCTTTTGCGACTGCCGCACCCAGGTCATGGTCAATGCCCATAACCTCTCCGGTGGATTTCATTTCAGGTCCCAGAACCGGGTCCACCTTGGCAAACCGGTCAAAGGGCATGACCGCCTCTTTTACGCAGTAATAGGGCGGGATAATTTCCCGGGTGACGCCGAGTTCCTTGAGGGTTTTGCCCAGCATCACCTTGGTCGCCAGCTTGGCCAGGGGAACACCGATGGCCTTGGAAACAAAGGGGATGGTCCGGGAGGCTCTGGGGTTGACCTCAATGATGTACACCTTGTCATTCATGATGCCGAACTGGATGTTCATCAGGCCTTTGACGTTGAGCTCTTTTGCAATGGCCCGGGCTGCGTCAGCCATCTCGTCAATGTGTGTCTGGGAGATGGAATAGGGGGGCAGCACACAGGCGGAGTCACCCGAGTGGATGCCGGCTTCTTCAATATGTTCCATCATACCGCCGATGATGGTGTCTTCTCCGTCGGAGATGGCGTCCACATCCAGCTCAAAGGCTTCTTCAAGAAATTTGTCAATAAGAACCGGCTTGTCCGGGGAGGCCTGGACCGCCAGGTCAAAGTACGCTTCCAGATCCTTTTCATCATAAACGATTTTCATGGCACGGCCGCCCAGAACAAAGGAGGGTCTGACCATGACCGGATATCCGATTTCCCGGGCCACGGAACGGGCCTCGTCGTAGGAGTGGGCAATGCCGTTTTCCGGCTGGAGCAGGCCCAGCTTGTTGAGCATGGCCTGGAACAGATCCCGGTCTTCGGCCCGGTCAATACTTTCAGGGCTTGTGCCGATGATGGGGACCCCGGCCTTCTGCAGGTCCGTTGCCAGGTTCAGCGGGGTCTGTCCGCCGAACTGAACAATAACGCCATAGGGTTTTTCTTTTTCAACGATATGAAGGACATCTTCCCGGGTCAGGGGCTCGAAGTATAACTTGTCCGAGGTGTCGTAGTCTGTGGAAACGGTTTCCGGGTTGGAGTTGACCATGATGGATTCCACGCCCTCTTCCCTTAAGGCAAAGGAGGCATGGACACAGCAGTAGTCAAACTCAATGCCCTGGCCGATACGGTTGGGACCACCGCCTAAGATGATGACCTTTTTCTTATCCGAGACCCTGGCCTCGCATTCGGACTCGTAGGTGGAGTAATAATAGGGGGTTGTGGCGCGGAATTCTGCCGCACAGGTGTCCACAAGCTTGTATACCGGAACAAGCCCCATGTCTTTGCGGTTTTGTTCGATCTGCTTTTCGGTGAGCCCTGACAGATGAGCCAGCTGCTTATCGGAGAATCCGTATTTTTTTGCCTTTTCAAAAAGATCCTTGGGCAGGTCCTGGCCGGCAAGCTTGAGCTGCTTTTCAAGATCCACGATCTGTTTCATCTGATAGAGGAACCAGGGATCAATTGAGGTCAGCTCATGGATCAAAGGAAGCGGCATGCCGTGTTCAATGGCGTATTTGATGTAAAACAGGCGCTGGGAGTTGGGGGTGGAGAGCATGTACTCAAGATCGTTGCCTGCCACGGACGCCGGTGCTGGATCCTTGCCGTCGGCTCCGAAACCGGACCGTCCGATTTCAAGGGAGCGTAAGCCTTTTTGCAGCGCCTCTTTAAAGGTTCTTCCGATGGCCATGGTTTCTCCGACGGATTTCATGGCCGTGGTCAGGATATCGTCGGTTTCGGGAAATTTTTCAAAGGTCCAGCGGGGGATCTTGATGACGCAATAGTCGATGGACGGCTCAAAGCAGGCCATGGTCTCGCCTGTAATGTCATTGGGGATCTCGTCAAGGGTGTACCCGACGGCGAGTTTTGCCGCAATTTTGGCAATGGGAAAGCCCGTGGCCTTGGAGGCAAGGGCCGAGGACCTGGACACCCTGGGATTCATTTCAACAACAATGATTTCCCCGTTCTCCGGGTTAACGGCAAACTGTACATTGGAGCCGCCGGTGTCCACCCCGATCTCCCGGATGATGGCAATGGAGGCGTCCCTGAGGTCCTGGTATTCCTTATCCGACAGGGTCTGGGCCGGGGCAACCGTTATGGAATCGCCGGTGTGAACCCCCATGGCATCCACGTTTTCGATGGAGCAGATGATGACCACGTTGTCCGCATGATCCCGCATTACCTCCAGCTCATATTCTTTCCATCCCAGTACGGATTCTTCCAGCATGACCTGGGTGATCAGAGAGGCATCAAGGCCCGCCTTGGCCAGGTTTGCAAGTTCCTCCAAGTTGTAGGCGACGCCCGCCTCCGGTTCCTCCTAAGGTAAAACTGGGGCGCACGATGATGGGAAAGCCGATTTCTTCGGAGACCTGCTCCACCTCAACCATATTGGTGGCAAAACCGGATCTTGGAATCCTCAGCCCGATCTTGTTCATGGCGTCCCGGAAAAGTTCTCTGTCCTCAGCCTTGTTGATGGCATCAATGGAGGCGCCGATCAGTTCTATGTTGTACTTTTCAAAGATTCCGGTTTTGGCGGCATCGATGGTGGTGTTCAGGGCGGTCTGCCCCCCAAGCGTCGGCAGCACGGCATCCGGGCGTTCGATTTCAAGGATTTTGCACAGGGTTTCGGGGGTGACAGGCTCCAACATAGACCCGGTCTGCGGTTTCGGGGTCTGTCATGATGGTGGCCGGGTTCGAGTTGATGAGGACGACCTCAAACCCTTCTTCTTTAAGGGCTTTACAGGCCTGGGTCCCGGAATAATCGAACTCGCAGGCCTGGCTGATGATGATGGGGCCGGCCCCAATGATCAGGATCTTGTGGATGTCGTTACGCTTTGGCATTTTCAATCACTTTTGCAAACTGGTTAAAAAGATAGGCGGCATCGTGGGGGCCGGGGGAGGCTTCCGGATGGTACTGCACCGCAAAGGCCTGTATTTTATCGTCTTTTAGGCCTTCAAGGGAGTCCTCGTTGAGGTTGATATGGGTGAGGATGGCATTTTCCTTGTTCAGGCTGTTCAGGTCTACGGCAAATCCATGGTTCTGGGAGGTGATCTCCACTTTCCCTGTATCCATATTCTTTACCGGCTGGTTGCCGCCCCGGTGTCCGAATTTGATTTTCAAGGTTTTGCCGCCCATGGCAAGGCCTAAAAGCTGCATTCCAAGGCAGATACCGAAAATGGGGGCCTTGCCTAAAAGAGCCTTGATGGTCTCAACGGCATAGGTCAGAGGTTCCGGATCTCCAGGACCGTTGGATAAAAAGATGCCTTCGGGCTTGAGCGCCAAAATGGTTGCGGCATCGGTTTTTGCCGGGACCACAAGCACCTCACAGCCCTCCCGTTCCAGGCAGCGGATGATATTGTACTTAATGCCGAAGTCAAGGGCCACAACCGAGTGCTTTTTCCCCCGGTTCCGCCAGACATCCGGTCCGGTCAGAAGGTTTGCATCCACAACATCCGGCTGGTTGTCCTTCCAGAAGTAAGGCGTTTTGGCAGGTCACGTAGCCGACCAGGTCAGATCCTTCCATGGAGGGAATCGCCTTTGCCTTGGCCACAAGGGACTCCGGATTGAGGTCCTTGGTGGAAATGACGGCCCGCATGGCGCCGGACTTTCGAAGATGTCGGGTCAGCGCCCGGGTATCCAAGTCTTCGATACCCAGAATATTGTTTTGGGTCAGGTAGTCCGCCAGGGTTCCTGTGGACCTGAAGTTGCTGGGAAAGGCCTGGTACTCTTTGATGATAAAGGCGGCCACCTGAACCCGGTCGGACTCAACATCTTCCGGGCAGACCCCGTAATTTGCCGATGAGCGGATAGGTCATGGTCACCATCTGGCCGTAGTAGGACGGATCAGTAAGAATCTCCTGGTATCCGGTCATACTGGTGTTAAAGACCACTTCGCCCGACGATTCCCCAGGACCTGTAAATCTTCTGCAGGGAAAGGTCCTGCCGTCTTCCAGAGCTAATAATGCTTTCATAATTTTGTTTACACCTGCCTGTACACTATTTTTGTGCGTGTATGCGTGCCGGGCTCTCTCCACTGCCGGTTTTCCTTATTCGGATCTCGGTCAAATGACAGCTCCCGCCGGTTACATTCTTTATGGATCGAACCTGTTTAAATATCATGAAAAGGAGATATTTATCAAGCACGGTTTCCCTTCCTGGGGACATAAAAAATCGAATACTGCCGGGTCGGTTGTGAAAAGAAAAAGGTGCGTTTTTGTAACTAAAGGGGCATTCGGCCTTTTCTTCAGGCCGTGTGCAAAAGGATCTTTCTTACTGAATCGGCTTCATTATAAATTCAGTCCCTCGGATTTAAAGGAGCTGCCGGATGGGGTAAGGAGCTTAAAATAAAGAGATTCTATGATGATTGATAAAATCTTAAACAAAAGTGTGGATAGATGTTTCAAAATTGTCGATTTCAAAGGTGAAATGGTAAAAAAGAGGCCGGTTTTTTTAAAAAAGTGCGGCTGTGGGACCGGAAAATGATCCCATGCAAGGGAAGGGATTTTTATTGATTTCAAATAATTGTGCTGTAGAATTTTTTAAAGTACGATTCCCATGTTTCCAAAAAAAAGATATAATGGATCATAATTTGCAATCCGTTTCAGGGATGATGTAACACCAAGGAGGAAGAAAGATGACCCTTTATAATACCCGACTGGACAGGGACAACTGCGGATTCGGTCTGATTGCCCATCTGGAAGGCGAAGCCAGCCATAAGCTGGTCCGTGAATCCATTCATTCCCTGGCCCGAATGAGCCATAGGGGCGCGGTGGGTGCAGATGGCAAAACCGGAGACGGCTGCGGCCTTCTGCTTCAAAAACCCGATGCCTTTTTCAGAGATGTGGCCAGAAAGGCCGGCTGGCAGCTGGCCTCCCGGTACGGGGTGGGCATGCTTTTCTTAAGCCGGGAGCCGGATCTGCAAGAGGCTGCCCGGGAGCAGATTGAGGCGGAGCTGGCAAAAGAAACCCTGACCGTAGCCGGCTGGCGCCGGGTGCCGGTGGACCCGGACGTCCTGGGGAGACATTGCGAGAAAAAGCCTTCCTGTGATTTATCAGGTGCTGATCAACGCGCCGTTTGGCTGGGGAGCAAAAGACCTTGAACGGCGACTGTTTCATGACCCGCCGGCGCGTCGAAAACAAGCTGGCCCATGACCCGGATTTTTACGTGGCAAGTTTCTCCAACCAGGTGGTGGTCTACAAAGGCCTTTGCCGTCCCAAGGACCTGCCGCTTTTTTTTCGAGGACCTGGGGGACTTGAGGATGGCCTCGGCCGTCTGTCTTTTTCACCAGCGTTTTTCTACGAAACACCCTGCCCGTATGGTCCATGGCCCAGCCCTTTCGCTATCTTGCCCACAACGGGGGAGCTGAATACCATCACGGGCAACCGGGAATGGGGCCGTGCCAGGGGATATAAGCTGAACTCCCCCCTGCTGCCGGACATGGCCGATGCCGCGCCTTTCGTCAATGAGACCGGATCGGATTCGTCTTCCCTGGACAATATGCTGGAACTTTTGCTTGCCGGCGGCATGGACCTGTTCCGGGCGTTCAGGCTGCTGATTCCTCCGGCCTGGCAGAATCATCCGGACATGGATGAGAATCTGCGGGCCTTTTACGATTTTAACTCCATGCACATGGAACCCTGGGATGGGCCGGCCGGCATTGTCATGAGCGACGGCCGCTTTGCCGCCTGCGGCCTGGATCGAAACGGCCTGCGTCCGGCGCGGTATGTGGTCACCCGGGATAACTGGATCACCCTGGCCTCGGAAGTTGGGATCTGGGATTATACCCCGGACGAGGTGGTGGAAAAGGGCCGGGTCAGTCCGGGTGAACTTTTAGTGGTGGACACCCTGACGGGAAAACGCTGGACCTCCTGGGACATTGACCGGGAGCTGAGATCCCGCCATCCGTATAAACAGTGGATGGAAGACTGCTGCCGCTCTCTGAAACCCGCCTCGGAACTGGACGGTGCTGCGCTGACCGGCCCCCGGCAGAACCGGGACGCCCTGATCCGATACCAGAAAATCTTCAACTGCACCAATGAGGAAGTCCAGGAGGTCATCCGGGTCATGGGCAACATGGGCAAGGAACCGGTGATCTCCATGGGGGATGATGCCCCCATGGCCGTGATGTCCGCCCGACCCAGAAATGTGTTTGACTATTTCAGGCAGATGTTCGCCCAGGTGACCAATCCGCCCATCGATCCTTTGCGGGAGCGCCATGTCATGAGCCTTGCCACCTGCATCGGCCGGGAGCGCAACGTGTTCAATGAAACCCTGGGCCATGCCTGGCGTTTTTTGCTGCCCTCCCCCGTTCTGGTGAAATCGGATCTGGATCAGCTTTTAGCCCTGGATCCTCAATACTATAAACACGAGGTGATTGATCTGAACTACCGGCCCGAGGTGGGGCTGGAAAATGCGGTGAAAGAAATTGTAAGAACCGCTTTAAAAAAGGTGAGCGAGCGCACGGTCCTGCTCATTCTGTCTGACCGGAACATCTCCAAGGACACCCTGCCGGTACCGGCGGTTATGGCCGTGGGCGCCGTCCAGCAGGCCCTGGTGGAAAACAACCACCGCTGTGATACCAATATCATCGTGGAAACGGCCACGGTCAGGGATCCCCATCATTTTGCCGTGCTGTTCGGTATCGGGGCTACTGCCGTGTTCCCCTATCTGGCCTACGACATTTTAGGCGAACTTCACCACAACGGGGAGTTGTCCGTATCCCTGGAAAAGGCCATTCTTAACTACCGCCGGGGCATTGACAACGGTCTGCTCAAGATCCTATCCAAGATGGGCATTTCCACCATCGCCTCCTACCGCTGCTCCAAGCGCTTTGAGGCGGTGGGACTTTGTGAAACCGTTATGTCTCTGTGCTTTAAAGGAATGGAGAGCCGGATCAGCGGCGCGGATTTTACCGATTTTCAAAAGGAGCAGCAGTCGTTGTCCGGACCGGCCTGGGAAAAGGCGTATCTTCCCCTGGCCCGCGGCGGCCTGTTCCGCTACATCCACGGCCAGGAATACCATGCCTATAATCCGGATGTGGTCCAGTCTCTGCAAAAATCCGTTAATTCGGGGGACTATGCCGATTATGAACGGTATGCCGATACGGTGAATTTAAGGTCGCCGGCCCATCTTCGGGATCTTCTGGTTCTGAAAAAACAAGAGGGAGCGGCCATTCCTGTGGATGAAGTCGTCCCGGAATCCGAATTTTTCAAACGCTTTGACACGGCGGCCATGTCCATCGGCGCCCTGGGCCAGGAGGCCCATGAAGCCCTGGCCATTGCCATGAACCGGTTGGGGGGGTATTCCAACTCCGGTGAAGGCGGGGAGGATCCCGTCCGGTACAACAGTCCCTCGGTTTCCCGGATTAAACAGGTGGCGTCCGGGCGTTTCGGTGTTACACCCGGGTATCTGATGAGTGCGGATGTCATCCAGATCAAAATGGCCCAGGGGGCCAAGCCCGGCGAAGGCGGGCAGCTGCCCGGGCACAAGGTGACGCCCCAGATTGCGGCGTTGCGGTACGCCACCCCAGGGGTCACCTTGATTTCTCCGCCGCCCCACCACGATATTTATTCCATTGAGGATCTGGCCCAGCTCATCTTTGATTTAAAACAGGTGAACCCGGAGGCCCAGATCAGCGTAAAGCTTGTTTCCGAACCCGGTGTGGGCACCATTGCTTGCGGCGTGGTCAAAGCCTATGCGGACATGATTACCATTTCAGGATACGACGGCGGCACAGGAGCCAGTCCCCTGACTTCCGTGAAATACGCGGGCAGCCCCTGGGAACTGGGGTTGGCCGAAACCCAGCAGGCCCTGGTGACCAACGGCCTGCGCCACAAGATCCGCCTACAGGTGGACGGCGGCCTGAAAACCGGTCTGGATATCGTCAAAGCGGCCATCCTTGGTGCTGAAAGCTTCGGATTCGGAACGGGGCCTTTGATTTCATTAGGTTGCAAGTTCCTGCGTCTGTGCCATTTGAACAACTGCGCCACCGGGGTCGCCACCCAGGACGAGACCTTGAGAAGAGAACATTTTGCAGGGCTGCCTGAAAAGGTCATCCGCTATTTTACCTTCCTGGTGAAGGAAACCCGGACCCTCATGGCCGAACTGGGTGTCAAAGATATAAGGGATCTGATTGGCCGCACCGACCTGCTGGAAGTTGTGGCCGGCATGACGGAAAAGCAGAACAAATTGGATCTGTCGGATCTTCTGGTTTCCCCGGAGCCCCCTGCCGGGTCGGCCAGGTTTCATACCGCACCCAATCCCCTGGCGGATAAGGGACAGTTGAACCGGCAGATCGTTGAACAATTCTCAGACGCGGTGGCCGGTGGGACCGGAGGAGAGGGCGTTTTTCAGATCCGAAATATGGACCGGTCTGTCGGCGCCGGGCTTTCAGGACTCATTGCCAAAACCCACGGCAATACCGCCATGGAATCCGCCCCGGTTGTATTAAACTTTTCCGGGAGTGCGGGCCAGAGCTTCGGGGCCTGGAATGCCGGCGGGCTCCACATGATCCTGTCCGGAGATGCCAACGATTACGTGGGCAAAGGCATGGCAGGCGGCAGACTTGTGATCCGGCCTCCCGAAGGGGTGGCCTATCAATCCCACAAGGCGGTGATCATGGGCAATACCTGTCTTTACGGAGCCACCGGCGGCCGGCTTTTTGCCGCTGGCATGGCAGGGGAACGCTTTGCCGTCAGAAACTCCGGGGCCCGCGCCGTGGTTGAAGGCATCGGAGACAACGGATGCGAATATATGACCGGCGGAGTGGTTACCATTTTAGGGCCCATCGGGGTCAACTTCGGGGCGGGGATGACCGGCGGCTTTGCCTATGTGCTCGACCGTGAGGGGCGGCTTGCCCAGCGGACCAACCCCGAGCTTGTAGAGGTCGTCTCCCTTGGGGATTACCCGGTGTTCCAGGAACATTTACGGGGGATTATCAACGCCCATTGGGAAGCCACCGCCAGCCGCCATGCCCAGCGGATTCTGGCCGGATTTGAACAGGAGTGGGCAAAACAGTTCAAGCTGGTCAAACCCAAAACCAGTGACATGTCCACCCTGCTGGGTCACCGGGGTACCCGCCCTGAAGAGATCCTGGCCGTTGTGAATTAGGAGGTTTTTATGACCGGAAATATTTATCAGTTTATCGAGGTGGATCGGGTGACCCCGAGGAAGAAACCCCTGGACGAGCGGCGCCAGACCTTCAGGGAAATCTATGAACCCTTTCAAAAATCCCAGATGGCCATGCAGGCGGACCGCTGTCTGAACTGCGGCAACCCCTATTGCGAATGGAAATGCCCGGTGCACAACTATATCCCGGACTGGCTGCGGCTGGCCAATGAGGGCCGGATCATTGAGGCGGCCGAACTGTGCCACCAGACCAACAGCCTGCCTGAAATCTGCGGAAGGGTTTGCCCCCAGGACCGGCTCTGTGAGGGAGCCTGCACCCTGAATACGGGCTTCGGTGCCGTGACCATCGGCAGCATTGAAAAATATATTGTGGACACGGCCTTTGACATGGGCTGGGTACCGGATTTGTCCGGGGTGACTGCCACGGGAAAAAAGGTGGCTGTGCTCGGGGCAGGGCCTGCAGGGCTGGCCTGTGCAGACGTTCTGGTCCGAAACGGTGTCACGCCAGTGATATATGACCGCCATCCTGAGATCGGCGGGCTGTTGTGCTATGGTATCCCCGGATTCAAGCTGGACAAAAAGGTGTTGGTCCGGCGGCGCCGGATTTTCGAATCCATGGGGGTAGCGTTCCGTCTGGGATGCGAGGTGGGAGGGGACACGGATCCAGCCCAGCTTCTCTCTGATTTCCAGGCCCTTTTTGTCGGGACCGGGGTCTATGGCGCCATCTCCGGAGGGTTTGAGAACGGTGATGCTGCCGGGGTGTTCCAGGCCCTGCCCTACCTGATCGCCAATACGGACCATCTGATGAAAAGCCGAAGGGACGCCTACCCTTACATCAACCTTGAGGGAAAAGATGTCGTGGTGTTAGGCGGCGGAGATACGGCCATGGACTGCCTGAGAACCGCCCTGCGCCAAGGGGCTGCCAGCGCAGTCTGCGCCTATCGTCGGGACCGGGCCAATATGCCAGGATCCGCCCGGGAGGTGGAGAATGCCACGGATGAGGGCGCCCAGTTTTTGTTCAACGTCCAGCCCACAGGCATAGCCGTTGATGGAAAAGGGCGGGCCACCGGTGTAAAGGTGGTGAAAACCCAGATGGGTGAACCCGATGAAAGGGGGCGCAGCAAGGCGGTTCCCGTTCCCGGGTCCGAAAAGGTCATCCCCGCCCATGCCGTTATTCTGGCCTTTGGATTCCGGCCGACTCCCCTGCCCTGGTTGGAAAACCTGGGGGTGAAAATCGATGAAAAGACAGGAAGAATACTGGCCCCCGACGCTTGCACCCTGCCCTTCCAGACCGCCAATGAAAAGGTTTTTGCCGGCGGCGATGCTGTCCGGGGCTCCGATCTGGTGGTGACGGCCATTGCCCAGGGCCGTCAGGCGGCAAATTCCATTTTATCGTTTCTTGGCATATAACGGAAACGGGGTCATGTCGAGATGCTGTTAAATCATGAATCTGGCGATATATCACCAGGTGTCTCTCTGGGGTGCTAACCCTTTTGGGGAAAGAAACCCTTGTCATTAGAGCGGTTTAACGGGGAGTGGCCTGCTGGCATAAAAAATGAAAGAAAGAGAGGAGGTAAAATTTAAAGCGGCTTGTCAGGGATAATTGTCCCGGCCGGTCTTAAATTCAAATTCGATAGAGAGCAGACCATGGGCTTTGTCAGAAAATGGGGCGTCAAGAAAGAGGGCGCGTCTGAAAAAAAATATTTCAGCGCCGAGTTTCAATTGGAAACGCCCCGAATCTATTTTCAATTCCGGCTGCGGCAAACCAGTGAAGAACCTCTGTTTGTCGTGGTTAAAAAGGATTCCCAGGCCCTGGACTGCCTGATACCGGGGCAAACCCTGCCCATGACCTTTCACTTTGAAGATAACGATATTCCTGCCGAACGGCGGAATGTGAAGATCAAATCCATTTCTGATGCGTCTGCCATGGGCATGAAGGATCATGTCATGGTTGCCATCTCCCTCTAAGACCTTTTGCCGCTGCTGAACCTGGATTAGAATTGATTTTGCCGCCCTGTCAGGGTAGACTTCCCAAAAAAAGTTAACCCCGTATTCGAAAAGACGGCCTATGACACCCAATGCCTTAGAACGACAGATCCGCGCGGTTTTTCCATCCATTTCCCACATTTTGTTTGAAACGCTCATTGAGCGTCTTAAAACCCTTTCCGGGAGTATTGAGGAAAGCGGGGTGCCAGTGGATCCCGCCATTCTTTCTTCAGCTGAATTTTATCTGGTCATGCTGTGCAGCCCTTTTGCCGCAGACCACTTCACCCGCTGCCCCCAGGATCTCTCGGGGTTTTCCAAGAGTCTTGATTTGGAAAAACGGTATTCCGAGCATACCCTTTCGCATAAATTGAACCGGCTTCTGGATGGTGCTGGGGCCGATGATCCGATCTCATTTAGAAAGAAACTGGTGGATTTCAAGCTTTACGAGGTGGTGCGTATTGCCTGGCGGGACCTGACCGGACGGGCAGATCTTGACGAAACCATGGCCGACCTGTCCCATCTGGCCCAGGCCTGCATTTCGGCTGCATTTGACTTTCTTTACAAGTCTCTGTGCCGGCAGTGGGGCACGCCGGTGGATGCCAACGGCAATTTCCAGCAGATCGTTGTGTTGGGAATGGGCAAGCTCGGGGCCTGGGAATTGAATTTTTCTTCGGATATCGATCTTATTTTCGCCTACCTGGAAGACGGATATACCACGGGGGAGTCGCCCATCTCCAATCACGAGTTTTTTACCAAACTTTGCAGGGCGTTTTTAAAGATGTTCACGGCTAAGGAAGGGGTTCATTTCTACCGGGTGGACGCCCGGCTCAGACCTTATGGTGACAGCGGACCTCTGGTTATGAGCTGCGCCGCCCTGGAGGACTATTACCAGGCCCAGGGCCGGGAGTGGGAGCGGTACGCCCTGATTAAGGCAAGGCCCGTGGCCGGCGATCTTGCTGCCGGCGAAGCGGTTTTAAAGTGCCTGAACTCCTTTATTTACAGGCGGTACCTGGATTATAATTCCTTTGATTCGTTCCGGGATATGAAGCAGCGGATTGCCCAGCAGGTTAAAAGCGCTCAGCTTAAGCACAATATCAAACTGGGTGCCGGCGGTATCCGGGAGGTTGAATTTTTCGGTCAGCTCTTTCAGCTGATTCGCGGTGGGGTTGAACCGGTACTTCAGGAGCGACCCATTTTAAAGGTGCTTGATCTGCTGGTTGCAAGCGGGTGCATTGACGGTAAAACCTGCAAAGACCTGACATCCGCGTATTGTTTTCTAAGAAAGGTGGAGAACCGGCTTCAAGAGTACGAGGACAGGCAGACCCATGACATCCCGCAGGATCCTGAGATGCGCGAAGTCCTGGCCCTTGCCATGGGGTATGAAACATTTGAGGTCTTTTTTGAGGCGCTTTCAGGGGTTCAGACCCTTGTTCACAGCCATTTTTCCCAGCTGTTGGTGGGGGCTTCCGATACTGAGGATGACGGCCGAAGCCGTGATTTGAGCCGGATATGGGATAATATCAACGCGCCTCAATTTATAACGGACGCGGTGTCCATTCCTGGCTTTGAGGATCCTGAGCGCGTGGTCTCCATCCTTAAAAATCTGGCCGCACATCCCAGTACCCAGCGCCTGACCCCCAGCGGCAGGAAGAAGCTGAACCGCCTGGTCCCACGGCTCGTCAAGGCGGCAGGACGGGCAGAGGATGCGGAAACCGTACTCATCCAGTTGGTGGATCTGATCATTACCATTGAGCGCAGAACCTGCTATCTTTCCCTGCTGATTGAGAACAAGGGGGCACTGGAGACCCTGGTGACCCTGGCCAGCAAGAGCGCCTGGATCATCACTTTTCTAAGCCGCCATCCAGCTTTGCTGGATGAGTTGATGCATCCGGCCACCCTGTACGCCCCGCCCAAACGCGAGGATCTTGAGCGGGAGATGGACCGCCGCATGGAGCGGGTGCCTCCCGGGGAGCTGGAATTTTTGTTGGAGGAGTTGAACATCTTCTGCCAAGTGAACACCCTGAGGGTGGCAGCCGCCGATGTGAGCGGCAATTATCCTTTGATGAAGGTCAGCGATCATCTAACCTATATCGCTGAAACCATCCTGGCCCAGGTTCTGACTTCGTCCTGGCGGATCGTTACGGAAAAATACGGT
This sequence comes from uncultured Desulfobacter sp., assembly GCA_963677255.2. Classification (GTDB taxonomy): domain Bacteria; phylum Desulfobacterota; class Desulfobacteria; order Desulfobacterales; family Desulfobacteraceae; genus Desulfobacter. Next base: position 1,556,623 of record CAXXER010000001.1, read on the forward strand.
TTGCCCGAAGGGCTTTTGTCGGATGCCGTTGAAGGGTCCGGGTTTCTGATTCTGGCCTACGGCAAGGTCGGGGGCCTTGAGATGGGGTATAAGTCCGATCTGGACCTGGTCTTTTTATTCCGGGCCGATTCCGGATATACCCGTGGCGCCCAGCGGTCCATCGAAACCATCCGGTTCTACGGCAACCTGGGGCAGCGGATTATCCACGCCCTGACGGTCCACACCTCGGCCGGCACCCTCTACGGAGCGGACATGCGCTTGCGGCCCGGCGGTGACAGCGGCACCATTGTCTCCCACATTGACGGCTTTAAAGAGTACCTTTTCGATCAGGCCTGGACCTGGGAACACCAGGCCTTGATCCGGGCCCGGGCCGTTGCCGGAGATCCCGAACTGATAAAGGAGTTCAACGATATTCGAGGAGAGGTTCTGACCCTGAAAAGAGATCCGGAGACCCTTAAAAAAGAGGTCGCTGAGATGCGGGAGCGAATGCGGGCTCAGCGCCTCAAAACGGAACCCGGGATATTTGATCTCAAACAAAGCCCGGGGGGCATAGTGGATATTGAATTTCTGGTACAGTACCTGGCCTTGAAACACGCCCATGACTATCCGGATGTCATCGTCTGGACGGACAATATCCGGCTTATTGAGGGATTGAGCGTTGAAGGCCTGGTCTCCGCCGAAGAAAGTCAGATCCTTCAGGAGGCTTACGTGACCATGCGCCAGGTCATGCACCGCCTCACCCTCCAGGAAAAACCGGCCCGGGTGGATGAGGCGCTGTTCATGGACCGGGCCCGGGAGGTGGCTGCCGTTTATGACACCCACCTGGCGCTGTAGCCCTAAGCGTATGGGAAATGAAATTAGACTCTCGTCTTAGAGTCTTGCCCGGTTGATTTTGGGGGCCTCGGCCTGGAATGTCCGTGGAAATTTGACCGCCGGCTCCCCAAAAGCCATCACATACCCGAGCGTATGATCGGCAGGAACGCCTAAGTCGGTCAGCAGTCCGGGGGAGATTTCTGTAAAGACCAGTTTGGCTAAACCCAGCCAAAGCGTGCCGATGCCGTGGCTCGCCGCTAAAAGCTCGAAGTAGGACAGGGCAATCAGGCAGTCGACTTCCCCGGAATAGCTGTCCTCGGAGGCGGATGCCACCAGAAGGTGGGGGGCGCCCCGGTAAATAAAATCCGAACCGTGGGGGCTTTCACGAAACCGTTTGTCCAGGTGTTCGAGCTTTTCAGGCAAGGCCCCGCCGTTTTCTTTTTTTACCTGCATGGCCTTGTAAGTCGCCTTCCTCAGTTTGTCCATAGTGCCGATTTCGTCCACCACGGTAAATGCCACCTTCCGGTTGTTTACGGCAGTGGGCGCAAGCAGGGCGGTTTCCAGTAAAAAAGAAATTGTTTCCCAGGGAACGGCCTTGTTTCTGTACTGCCGGATGGACCGCCGCGACTTGATCAGCCGGGCCATCTGTCCGGGGGCGGGCAGGTCCCGGGATACTTTGTCAGAGGCCTGGGGATCCAGTCCCATAACGCTTAATGCGCCTGTCGGGCAAACCATCATGCAGTGCTGGCAGCCGATGCAAGCCTCCTTATCCTCTTCTTTAACGGTCGGGGTGCCGTTTTCCGCCAGAATCGGCAGGTTGATCGGGCACTCTTTAATACAGGCCTGGCAGCCGGTGCAGCGGCTGGCATCCACTGTGAATTCTATGTCCATGAGATACTCCTTTAATGTTGGCCGGATTCGGCTGTTCAATTTTTTTGCATCTTTTATATCGGTATGGTAGAAAAAGAAAGAAGGTACTTTTTTGTATGGTAGTTACTGAAAATATACTATTGTTTAAAGAGAAGGGACTTGAAAGATGACAGACTGCAAGTTAAAGCGGCAGGGCAACCGAACCTACTCCTGCGCCGTGGAATTAACCCTCCAGGTGATCGGGGGAAAATGGAAACCGGTCATTTTGTACCATCTTTCCAACGCCGGGCTTCTCCGGTTCGGGGAGTTGAAGAAGACCATGCCGAATATCACCCAGAAGATGCTGACCCAGCAGTTGCGCGAGCTGGAGCGGGACGGTCTTGTGGGCCGGAAGGTGTATGCCCAGGTTCCGCCCAAGGTGGAGTATTCCCTGACCGAGTTCGGATGGACCATCGTGCCGGTGCTCCAAAGCCTCAGTGAATGGGGCAGAAGCTTTAAACAACAGCTTGGTGCAGAAGAAACAGGCTTAAATCAGGCCAGTAAGTAATGATGAGTACCGAGAGCAGCAGGACCAGCATAAAAGGGATGGTGGCCCTGTAAATGTCCACAATGGGTTTGTTGAACCTATAGCCTGCAATAAACAGGTTCATACCCACCGGCGGGGTAAAATAGCCGATCTGCATATTGGCCAGAAAGATTATCCCCAGGTGAACGGGGTGAACACCGTATTCCAGGGCCACGGGCAGCATCAGGGGAACCATGATGATGATGGCCGAAAAGATATCCAGCATCGCGCCCAAAAGCAGCAAAAAGATATTGAGCAGGATGAGAAAGACCAGTTTGTTCGCCACAAAGGACTGGCAGATCTTAAACAGCTTCATGGGGGCTTCGGCATCAATGAGAAAATTGGTAAAAGCCAAAGAAACCCCTAAAATGAGAAGAATCCCCCCCACCATGACCATGGATTCCCTTATAATGTCCGGCAGGCGGGAGAATGAGATTTCACGGTAGATGAACATTTCTACAACCAGCACGTACATGGCCGTAACGGCAGCAGCCTCGGATACGGCGAAAAATCCCGAATAAATTCCTGTGAACACAAAGAAGGGCAGGGGAATTTCCCAGATGCATTCTCTTAATGCGGCCAGGCAGTTTTTAACGGAGAAGCGGGTCAGGGGAGCCGGATTGTGCCGGTTGGCCCACAGACTCCATGCCGAAAGCATGAGGATCATGAGCAGGGCCGGAAAAATGCCGGCCAAAAAGAGATCCTCAATGGAGATGGTTGCCCCTTCGCTCATCTGCTGGGCAATGATGCCGTACAGGATCAGGGGCAGAGAGGGGGGCAGCAACAGTCCAAGACTGCCGGATGTGGTGACCAGCCCCAGACTGAAATTGTCCGGGTATCCGGCCTGTTTTAGGGCTGGGTAGAGCAGAGCGCCCAAGGCCACGATGGTGACGCCGGATGCTCCGGTAAAGGCGGTGAAAAGGGCGCAGACCACAAAGGATACTATGGCAAGTCCCCCGGGCATCCATCCCAGGAATGCCTGGGTCAGTCGGACCAGTCGCTGGGAGGTCTTTGTCTCCCCCAGCAGGTACCCTGCAAAGGTGAACAGCGGGAGGGCCAGCAGGATCGGAGTGTCGGCGATCCGGTACAGCTCAATGGCCATGACCGATAAGTCGATTTCAGAGTGGTGAAATCCGAACATGGCCGCTCCGATGATGACGGTAAAAAGCGGCGCGCCCAAAAGGGCTGCGAGAATGAGTATGATTACTGCGGCAAAGATCACGAGGCCATCATTTCCTTCACCTGCCGGATGCAGAACAGCAGGTACCGAAGGCAGATTATAGCAAAGGCTGCGGGGATAGCGGCTTCGCAGATCCATGCCGGCACCCCGGCAAAGGCAATCATGCCGTCCGCCTTTTCCATGAGGACAAATCTGGCACTGTGCCAGGCCATAAGCCCCGTGATCCCGGTTGTGAACAGACAGGTGGCAAGCCGGGAAAAGGGCTGAAGAGATGGGGGCAAATACCGGGAAACCACATCAATCTTGATGTGGTTGTCATTCCGGGAGGCGGCCATGGCTCCGGTAAGACCGATCCAGAGAACCAGGACCCGGACCAGGGCGTCCCCCCAGACAATACCTGAGTCAAAGAAGTTCCTTAAGAAAATCTGGAGCACAGCCAGGCAGATCATAACCAGAAGGAGAATGACCAGAAGGGCATCTTCAGCGGTTCTGACAACCTTGATCAGGCGGGAGAGCATTGGCGCATCCTCACTGTGCCGCTGCGTTCTGGCGGAACGCTTTTAAAAGCGCATCCACCTGTTTCATCGGCTCTGCAGGAATATCTCCGGAAGAGACCATCATCTCAGAGGCCTTTTTTGCCCGTTCCAGCCATTCTTCAAGGTCCTTGCCCTTGGGGGTAATAAAGGTGATCCCCTGTTGTTTAAGCGCTGCAATGGCCTTGGTATTGTCCTCCCGGTTCTGGAGATCGATTTCATGGAACTTTCGGCCCATGATTTCACGAACAACCGCCTGATCTTCAGGGGAAATCCGGTTGAACTGTTTTTTATCAATGGCCAGAACGGCGGACAGGTAAATTAAGGGGATGTTGGTGACATATTTAATCTCCGTATGCCATTGAAGGACAATGGCGGCAACGGGAGAGGTACCCACCGTGTCAATGAGTCCGGAGGCAAGACTGGTTCTGACATCCGCCAGAGGCAAGGGGATGGGGGTGATATCGAAGGTCCCTGCCGCATCCCGGTTGAGCTGGTCATTGTCCGGAACCCAGACCTTTCTTGCCTTGAGGTCTGCGACACTTTCAACGGGTTCTTTGGACATGATGTAGGCGAATCCGCCGCCGGAGATCCCAAAGGTGACAAAGCCTGCATCATCCAGTCCTTTGACGATGTAATCATCCATCTTTTCCCGGACAAAATCCACCTCTGCCTGGGATCTGAACTTCATCGGCTGGGAGTAGATCTGGTTGCCCGGAAAAAAACCGGACAGGCTTCCGGCAACCACGGCTCCGCCGTGGAGCTGGCCGATGCGGATTTTCCTTAAAACGGCCTTGTCATTTCCCATGACGCCGCCGGGGTAGAATTTGAACTTCACCCGGTTCTGGGTTTTATCTGCAACCGCCTTGGCGCCCTCGCGCATTTTTTCCATCCACATGGATCCTTCCGGGGAAATGGTGGCGATTTTCAGGGTCTGGCCCCAGGCTGGAAGGCTGGCCATGACAATGACCAGGGGGATAAGGACAAGGCCTTTAAAGGACATGGGGTTAGGTCTCCGTATCAGGTTAGAAATAATCATCTGCTTCGTCCATCAGCTGCCGCGCGGACCGCTTTGCATAGGTGTTGATCAGGACGTATCCGGGAATATTGGGGTCGGTTTCCAAAACTTCGGTCAAAAGCCTGTCATGGAGGGGCCGGTCAAATATCATTTTCGCATAGAGCTTGGCGTACATGACCTTGATCATGAGATTTTTGCCGCCGGACAGTTCAATGGCCTTTTCAAAATATATTTTCCCCTGCTCGGGTTTGCCCCCCAGGGCCGGTGGAAGAAAGGTGGACAGGGTGGCAAGGTACAGATAGGCTGCGCCGTCCTGGTAGTGCTCATCAATGGCAATCACCCGGTTCATGACGGCTTCGATGCGTGAAAGATCGGCGATGGCGTTGAAGTCGTCCCTGTGGGACATAATCCATGAGGCCCAGGCATTTCCCATGCCGAAAAGGTAGGGCAGATCGTCTTCATCCATTTCCCATATTCTGGTTTTGAACGCTTCAAACGGGAGCTTTCGCAGGCCGCAGCCCTCCTCGTTGGCCAGGCAGAGGGCATTTTCCGCATACCCAAGGGCCTTGTCCGACAATTTTTTAGACCGCTCCTTGTCCGTGACAAAGACATCGGCATAGGCGGTGTAGAGCCTGGCCCCTGTGGACAGAATCTTTTCGGATTCAGGATCCTGGCTGATGAGGCTGTCCACCATAAGCAGATAGGCCGGGGCCCCGGCTTCCACCATCTCAAGATCATTGTTGTTGAGAATGGTCTGGGAAAGATGGGACATCAGATCGGATTTGACAGAGCAGCCCAAAGACCACAGGGCCGTCAGAACAAGGCAGATCCCAAGGGTGCTCGCTTTTGGAAGCTGTTTCCAGAAACCGGGCCGCATAAAATGATTGTCCTTATTTGATAGGGTTTGGATAAAGACGCTCTTTTGATCACACAAATGCAAAATTTATCCTGTTTTCGCTGAAATTGCAATATATCCTGACACCGGGTCATCATTATTTAACAAAGCGGATTTTTAAGAATTCATATTTGATCTGGTTTGAATCGTGATATAGTGTGATGTATCATCTAATCCAAAATACCGGCGGTCTGTACGGATGAACACAACACAACTTAAAATTTTCGGATTCTGTCTCATCTTTTTCTTCTGCCTGGCCGGCGGCTCAGCGGCCAAAGAGAAGACTGTTTATGTCCTTCCGGTTGCAGGGACGGTGGACCCCGGCATGGCCGCCTATGTCCAGCGGGCCCTGTCCGAAGTCAAAAAGGACAAGGACGCCGTCGTCGTTTTAAAGATGGACACCTTTGGCGGCCGGGTGGATGCGGCCCTGGACATCGTTGAATCCGTGTCTTCCCTTTCCGGGGAGCAGACCATTGCCTTTGTTGAAAAGCGGGCCATTTCCGCAGGGGCACTGATCGCTCTGTCCGCCGGCACCATTGTCATGGCGGAAAATACCCTGATCGGGGACTGTGCCCCCATGATCCAGACGGGAGAGGGAATGAAAGAGGCCGGAGAGAAGATGCAGACCGTTCTGAGAGCCCAGTTCAGGACCCTGGCCCGGCGAAACGGTTATCCCCAGGTTCTGGCCGAAGCCATGGTGTCCAAGGACATGGAGGTGTACCGGATAACGATGGATGATCAGCCCCGGTATATTGACAAAACAGCTTTTGGGGAGTTGAGTTCGGGGGAAAAGGAGCGGGTCACCTTCAAAAAAACCATTGTCCCCCAGGGACAGCTTTTGACCATGCATGATAAAGAGGCGCAGGAGTTGGGATTTTCCAAAGCCAGTGTCAAAGATCTCGAATCGGCCCTCTCGGTGCTTGGCCTTTCCGGCCGGCAGCGGCAGGAGATTGGGGAATCCTGGTCGGAAGGCTTTGTCCGGATGCTGCAGCCCTTTTTGTCTATTCTCATGCTTATCGGCATCGGTGCCCTTTATACGGAAATCAAAGCCCCGGGATTCGGGATTCCAGGGGTTGTGGGTATCCTCTGTCTCGGTCTGGTTTTTTTTAACCAGTACCTGGTGGGTCTGGCCAATTATACCGAACTTTTTATCCTGATCATCGGCGTTCTTCTCCTCTGGGTGGAGGTCCTGGTCCTGCCCGGTTTCGGTCTCGCAGGAATTTCAGGGCTGGTGATCATTGCCGCAGGATTGATTCTCTCCTTCCAGGGATTTGTCCTCCCGGACCCGGACCTGCCCTGGGAATCCGGACTTATGCTGAAAAACGCCGGCCGGGTCACGATCAGTTTTCTGGGGGCATTCCTTGTCTCATTTTTCCTGATTCGTTTTGTCCTTACCCGGATTTCAACCGTTGTTAAAGGCCCCTATCTGTCGGCAAGCCTCGAAGGGGCCAGGGCCGAGTCCCAGGAGGCCATGACCGTTTCCAAAGGGGATGCGGGGGTTTCTCTTACGTCCCTGAGGCCTGCGGGCAAGATCCGCATCAAGGATAGAAAAGTGGACGCCATTACCCAGGGGGATTTTATCGGACCGGATCAGGCCGTTGTCGTGGTGTCGGTATCACAGAATCATGTCATCGTTCAAAATGCACAGGAGGTGCCGTGAAGCCCTATTTGTTTCCCGTTCTGCTGCAGGTCCTAGGACTTTTGGTGGTGGTGGCCGAAGTCTTTATTCCTTCCATGGGCATATTGTCCGTTATCGCCCTGGGGGTGATTTCCTATTCCCTATATCTTGTCAGCACAACGATTTCATCCCAGGTGTTCTGGATCTTTCTTGGGGGGGATATCCTGGTCCTTCCTCTGGTTTTGATTCTGGGGCTTAAAATTCTGGCCAGATCTCCTTTGACATTAAAAGCCGAACTCTCCTCGAAAGACGGGGTGGTGTCCGCCTCCCCGGATCAGGCCGGTCATCTGGATAAAACAGGAAAAACCATTACCGCACTGCGGCCTTCCGGTGCAGCCCTCATTGACGGGCAGCGTCTGGACGTGGTGACGGATGGAGATTATATGGAAGCCGGCACAACGGTTCGGGTTGTCCGAATTGCCGGCAATCAGATTATTGTCAATCGACTCGATACCGAGTCCTAGGATAAGGATTTTTATCAAGGAGGAATCTTATGGATTTCATGTATATCGCGGTTATCATCATCGGTATCATCGGACTGGTACTGGTTTATTTTGCCTTCTCCTATATCGGGCTCTGGGTACAGGCCCTGGTATCGGGAGCCAAGGTCGGGCTGTTCAATATTATCTTCATGCGGTTTCGGAAGGTGCCGCCCAAGCTGATCGTCGAGTCCAAGATTATGGCGGTTAAGGCCGGCATTGATATCCCAACGGACAGCCTGGAGTCGCACTTTCTTGCCGGAGGCAATGTCCAGCGGGTGGTCAAGGCGCTCATTGCTGCGGACAAGGCCAATATTGAGCTCACCTTTAACCGGTCTGCAGCCATTGACCTGGCCGGCCGGGATGTGCTGGAGGCGGTTCAGATGTCGGTGAACCCTAAAGTGATTGAAACCCCGCTGGTTGCGGCTATGGCCAAGGACGGCATCCAGCTCAAAGCCATCTCAAGGGTTACGGTTCGGGCCAATATTGACCGGCTTGTGGGCGGTGCAGGTGAAGAGACGATTCTGGCAAGGGTCGGAGAGGGTATCGTAACCACCATCGGTTCCGCCAAAACCCATAAAGAGGTGCTGGAGAATCCGGATACCATCTCCAAAACCGTTTTGACAAAAGGTCTGGATGCCGGAACCGCCTATGAGATTCTTTCCATCGATATTGCAGACGTGGATGTGGGCAAAAACATCGGAGCGGAACTGGAAACCGACAGGGCAGAGGCCGACAAGAAAATTGCCCAGGCCAAGGCTGAGGAAAAGCGGGCCATGGCTTTTGCACAGGAACAGGAGATGAAAGCCAGGGTGCAGGAGATGCGGGCCAAGGTGGTTGAGGCGGAATCCCAGGTCCCCCTGGCCATGGCAGAGGCCTTCAGAAGCGGTAACCTTGGAATCATGGATTATTACAAGATGCAGAATATTTCAGCCGATACAAGGATGCGGGAAAAAATCGCAACACCGGAAAGCGATTCTCCCATGTCTGAATAGGGGGCGCCCATGGATGCAGATACCCTGATCATTTATGTCCTGGCCTTTGTGTTCTTTATTCTGCCGTCCATCCTGAGACGCAGAAAGAAAAAGGCCTCTTCAGCAGGAAATAAAAAAAGTTTTCTGCCTGGAAAACTGGGAGACAAGGTTCGTGACATGCTCCGGGAGATGGAGCGCCAGGTCCAGGAGGCCAGAACGCAGGCCGGGCAGCAGAGAAATCCGGCCGGAGGCGGTATGGAAAGGGCGGGAAAGGCGGCTGAGTCAAAAGGGGGAACCATCTGGGATCTCCTGGATGACCGGGATAAGGCCGATACGGACATTGAGATGTCAGCGGCACAAGCCACCGCCCCTGGCGCCAGTTCAAAACCGTCTTACCCCGGCCCCGGATTGAGTGAGCCGGAGCCTTTTGTTGCGGAATCAAAAAAATCAGACCGGAGACGACGAGACCGGGAACCGGTCCGGGTTAAAAAGCCCTCCCCTGTCCCGGGGGCGTCGGCCGGAAAAATTGGCATGGGGGCGGTCCTGCCGCCCCATGCCCTTCAGCAGGCCGTGGTCTGGTCGGAAATCCTGGGGCCTCCAAAAGGCCTGCAGGATTAGATTGGCCGCTGTTTTTTACCCTCTCAGGGCCTGGTCCAAATCTGCGATAAGGTCCTGAGCGTTTTCAATGCCGGTGGAATAGCGGATAAGACTCTCGGGAATCCCCATGGCGGCCCGTTCTTCTTTGGTGCATTCCACGTGGCTTGTGGTGGCGGGAGGGCCGACAATGGTTTCCACGGCGCCCAGGTTGGCGGCGGCATGGGCCCGTTTGAGCCGGGGCAGGAATCTTTTTACGGCATCAAAGGTGTTTTCTTTGAGCATGAAGCTGAGCATGCCGCCGAATCCCTTCATCTGTTTTTTTGCAATATCATGGCCGGGGTTGGATTCAAGGCCCGGGTAAAAGACATTTTCCACGGCCGGGTGGGATTCCAGAAACTGCGCCACGGCCATGGCGTTTTCATTCTGCCGTTGGACCCGAAGCTCCAGGGTTTTCATCCCCCGGAGCAGCAGATAGGCGGACATGGGATCCAGGGTCGCCCCGTTGATCTCCCTGAAATGATAGATGGATTTGATCAGATCCTTTTTGCCGCAGGCCACGCCCCCTAAGGCGTCGGCATGGCCGCCCAAGAATTTGGTGGCGCTGTGGAGTACAATGTCCACGCCAAGGTCAATGGGATTCTGGTTGATGGGGGTAGCAAAGGTATTGTCAATGACCACGATGGCGCCTGCGTCTTTGCCGGCCTTTGCCAGCCGGGCGATATCCATGACCTTTACCATGGGATTGGTCGGGCTTTCCAGGTAAAGTATTTTACAGCCCCTGGCAATTTCTGCCTCAATGGCCGCATGATCCGTTGTATCGCAGAGGGTGGCCTTAATGTTGAATTTAGGCAGGAACTCTGTAAACAGCCTGTTGGTTCCGCCGTAGGTATCCTTTGCCGATACGACCCGGTCCCCGGGGGATAGCAGCCCGAACAGGGTATTGGAAATAATTCCCATGCCTGTGGATGCGGAGGTGGCAGCCTCGGCCTTTTCCAGAATCCTTATCTTCTCTTCAAACACTGACACGGTCGGGTTGGTATTGCGTGTGTAAATATGGCCGGGTTTTTGTTCCAGGGCCACCTTTTGCCATTCATCCACATCGTTGTAGCCAAAGGATACACTGTGTACCACCGGAACCTGGGTGGCGCCCTGGAGAAGATAGCTATCCTCCCCCGCCCAGACGCAGCAGGTTCCCTTGTTTAAATCAGAGGTCATTTATATTTTCCGTTATTTTTAATTTTTAGGGTTGTTTATCTGAGCCGGATGCTGCTCTGGGGGCCTGTCACCATCATGATATTGCCCAGGGTGGACTGGATCTGTTCCAGCTTGCTTCCAAATAGGATATCCTTTAGGGGCCCGTGTCCGTACGCCCCCATCACGAGCATTGCGTCGTGGGGGATGTCGTAAAGCATTTGATCAAATTGATTTTTTTCCCAGAAATGCCACTTCCTGATTCTGGGTTCGGCCATTTCCCAGAAGGACTGCTTTTTGGCGTTGTCTCTGTAAAACTCCTGGTCCCGCCCTTCCATCAGTGTATAAAGGTCCAAGGGAAAGCCTGAGGCCAGGGAGAGTTTAAGCCCGAGCTTCAGGGCGTTAACGGCGTTGTCCGATCCCCCGAAAAGAACGGTAATGCTCTTCCAGGGTTTGAACACCGGGCTGGTTAAGAGGATGGGGAAGGTGGCATGTTTGATGATGCGCCTGACCTTGGGGCCGATATGGCCAAGCCCGATCTTGGAGGACATATCGCTGACCGATCGAGGACAGGTTAAAAAGTCAAAATGGGTGGGCAGATCCGGCAGGGAGGATGCCGTATAATTTTTTGGGGTTAAAAAAATCTCTTTGATGCCGTGGTCGGCCATAAGATTTCGGGCCCGCTCCTCTGCCGTAGAAGGATCGGTCAGGTAACTTGAATCCAGGTCCACCTGGATGACATCGTTGGAAAAGTAAAAGAGAAATTTGTCACTTTTGGGGATATAAACCACCGGGGATGCCTGGATGGTATTGCAAAAATACAGGGACTGGAGAAAGGTTTCCCTGCCAAAGGGCGTGTTCCTGAAAATATGCAGAAGTTTGTAATCCATAAGTCCTTCCTTTGTGCAAAATTTTAGGTTAATGGTGGCTGGTCTGCATCATGAGTTCCCGCCGATACAGATCAAGTATCCTTGCCTTTGAAATCATCCCTGCAAATTTGCCGTGATCCACAACCGGTATGGTATCCAACCCATGGGCATCCATGATTTCAAGCACATCTCTAAGATCTCCTGACATGGGTGCTGTCGGGGTGCGGGTGTCCATGACCTGGTTGAGAAAAATCATATCGTACATGGCGGGATCCAGGGCATAAAGACGGATGTCCGATATTCGGATGATCCCCAGAAACCGGTTGCTTTTCTCATCGAGAACCGGAAAGACCGCCTGGCTGGAGTGCTTGATCATGTTAATGAATTCTCTGAACAGCATGTTCTGGGTGACCGTCTTAAAAGAGGTTTCCAGAAGTTCATTGGGATTGAGGTCTGTCAGGATCCGGGCATCGGTTCCCGGTCTTAAAAACTGCCCCTTGTGGATCAGGTCCTTAAAATAAATGGAGGCCGGTTCAATATAGTGACTCAGGGTGGAGGACAAAGAGGAGACAACGATGAGCGGCAAAATGGTCTCATAGCCGGAGGTGACCTCAACGATAAGAAAAATTCCTGTCAGCGGGGCCTGCATGACGCCGCTGATCAGCCCTGTCATGCCTAAAAGGGCATAGGCGCCGGCAGAGGCCAGTGCAAGATTGGGAAACAGGGTGTGGGAGACCTGGAAAAACAGGGCACCGGTGAGGCTGCCCAAAAGCAGGCACGGCGCAAATATGCCGCCGGATCCGCCCCAGCTCAGGGTAAAGGCGGTGGCAAAAATTTTGGCCAGAAGGGCGGCAAAGGTCAAGGCAATCCCCATGGAGAAGGTATCTGAGATCATGGACTGGATGTAGGCGTATCCTTCTCCCAGAACAACGGGAAATTGCAGGGCGATCAGGCCGACGGCACAGCCGCCGATAAAGGCTTTAATCCACGAGGGCAGCCGGATTTTTCCCACCAGTTTTCCGGACTGGCCCATGACCTTGGTAAACAGCACGGACACCAGTGCCGTAAAGATGGCAAGGCTCACACAGGCAAAGGTATCGTTGATCCCAACCTGAAAGGGGCTGTGGTTGAACAATACCGGATCCGGAATGAGCGCCTGGGAAACCTCAGCACCGGCCACGGCAGCCACGGCCATGGGGATGATATGGACAATCTTCCACTCTCCCAAGATGACTTCGGCTGCAAACACAAGACCTGTGATCGGGGCGTTGAATATGCCGGCAATGGCCCCTGCGGTGCCGCATCCCACCAGGGTGATCCGCTGCCGCTCATTGAGGCTGAATATCTTGGCAATACTGGATCCGATGGCGGATCCGCTCATGACCACCGGGGCCTCAGGTCCTGCAGAGCCGCCGCTGCCGATGGTCAGAAAACTGGACACCAGCCGGGAAAAACTGGATCTGAATCTTAAAAGCCCCCCGTATCGGGAAACCGCGTAAATCACCTCCGGAATCCCGTGCCCCGGAGCTTCCCGGAGCATTTTATTCAAGAACAGGGAGGACAGCAGCGCCCCGGCTCCCGGCAGCACAAATGCCCACAGATGGGGTCGCAGGTGATGGAACCATTCAACCGCCCATTCCAAAGAGAGTTTCAGGCAGACCGCAGCCAGACCGGAACAGATGCCGGCCGCGCATCCGGCCAGGATAAGCAGCAGGCGGTCATCCAGTTTAAAGGCCCGCTTAAGGGGAAGGGTTATTCTATTTTGAACAAGTGACATAATGATTAAACGTCGCGGGAGATTACATGCCCAACGGCTCTAATTCCTGGATTAAGGTGTTTAAATCGGGCCGTGACTCAAGGCATTTGAGAAATTTTGGGTCCTTCAGGCACCTGGACAAAGATGACAGCAGGGGCAGGTGATGGGTAAGCGAGGTGGACAGCAGGAAAAAAATCAGGTGAACCGGCCGGCTGTCCAGGGCCTTAAAATCAATGGGGGACTTAAGAAAACAGGTGACAACGGCCGATTTGGGCAGATAGGACAGGGGCTCTCTGGGGTGAGGGATGGCAATGCCGTTTCCAATGCCTGTGGACATGGCCTCTTCCCTTTCCTTAATCCGTTCCAAAAGGTCCTGTTTAAAGTCTTGGGGAATCAGGTCCATTTTTTTAATACAGGCGGATAGGACCGCCTCCTTGTCGCTGCCGTCAATATCTGAGCAGATCCCGCCGTTTTTGATGGCCTGGATCAGGGATGGAACGGGTTCTTCCACTGATTCCTCCCTGCTGTCAGAGCGCCTGAGCCGGATATTCTGCCTGGCAGCCCATTTGTCGATATCCTTTTTTCTGAACCGAAGATTTCCGTCTTGGCGGAAGGCCGGAATCCGCCCCTGGCGCACCCAGCGCTCTACAGTATCCGCACCGACACCGAAATAATTTGTCAGATCGTTGATTGATAAAGCCATGTATACTGCCTATCCTTTCCAGAATTCCGGTGCAAATAGGATGATAATGGTGTAAATCTCCAGCCGTCCTGCCAGCATACACCAGGATAGCAGCCATTTGCCTGCAGCCGGTAGGTGGGCAAAATTTTCTGCCGGCCCCACACTGCCGAACCCCGGTCCGATATTTCCGATGCAGGCGGCTACGGCCCCGATGGCGGTCATCATATCCACTCCCATGGCGGCCAGCAGAATGGTGGAGATCAGATAAATCCCCAGATACAGCCCCAAAAATCCCATTATGCTTCGGATCAGTGCGTCGGATACGGGAAAGCCGTTGATACTGACCTGGCTGATACTTCTGGGGTGCAGGATTTTAAACACCTCACGATAGCAGTACTTGCAGCAGACCATGACCCGGGCACATTTTATGCCTCCGCCGGTGGAACCGGCGGAGGCGCCAATAAACATACAGATTAGCAGTAATACCTGGCTCAATCCAGGAAATTTTTCATAATCTGCCGTGGCATAGCCGGTGGTGGTGATAATGGAGACGACTTGAAAACTTGCATACCGAAATGCATCGGTGACGCTTTCGTATACCCCACCCCAAAGATCCCAGGTCATCACCAGGGTCAGAATGAGGGTAAGGCTCAGGAAAAAGCGGCATTCCGAATCCCGCCAGAAGACCAATGGCCGTCCCCGAAGAAGCTGGTAGTGAAGGGAGAAATTAATGCCTGCCAGGACCATGAAAAGGACAATGACATAGTCAAAGTAGGCGCTGTTATAAGCGGCAACAGAGGCATTCCGGGTGGAGAATCCGCCTGTAGGCATGGTAGTAAATGCGTGATTTATGGCGTCATAGATCCCCATGCCCCCGGCAAAGAGCATGACAATTTCAGCCAGGGTGAATCCCAGGTAGACCATCCAGAGAATTTTTGCGGAATCGCTGAGCCGGGGGGTGAGTTTGTCCGGCACAGGGCTTGGAACCTCCGCCCTGTATAACTGGATGCCGCCGACGCCCAAAAATGGCAGCACGGCCAGGGAAAGAACGATGATCCCCATGCCCCCCAGCCACTGGATCAAACTGCGCCAGAGCAGCAGGCTTTTGGAGGCGGCTTCAATCTGGGTCATTACCGAGGATCCGGTGGTGGTGAATCCGGATACGGATTCAAATACGGCATCGGCAGTACTTGTAAAATCCGGGCTCAGGTAAAAGGGAAGGGCCCCGAACAGGCAGACGGCCACCCAGGCCAGTGCCACGGTTGCCATACCGGCCTGCTGGCTGATATAGGCGGTGGGGTCCATGTGCCGTGAGGCAAAAATCAGGATGAGCCCGGCCCCCAGGGTCAGGCCGATGGCATCAAGAAATAAAAGGGTGGCGCCTTCATGATATAGAAGGGCTGCGCCCAGAGGCGCAGCCATGGAAAGTCCTAAAAGGACCAGGAGAACCCCGATGGTCCGTCCGATAAACCGCCAGTTCATTCTCCCCTCGTAAATTTAACGGATAGAAGGGTTTCAAGTTTTTTAACGGCATGGTTGACGGCAAACAGCAGCAGTCGATTGCCGGGCTCCACCACAGTTTCCCCCGTGGGGATGACCACCTGGCCCTCATGGATGACGCACAGCAACAGGGTGCCTTTGGGAAAGCTGATCTTTTTGATAGGCTTGCCGGTGATGCTGGACCGGTCCAGGGCCATGGCCTCGATAAACTCTCCCTGCTCTCCGAAAATGGAGATGTCGGACAACACCTTTCCCTTTCTGACATCCTGAAGGATGGAGGAGATGGCCGACAGCCTGGGGCTGACCACCTTGTCGATGCCGATGGCCGGCAGCAGGGGGTGATAGTTTGTCTTTCCGATTTTGGTGATGGTGTCCCGGGCGCCCATGCTTTTGGCCAGAAGGGAGATCAGGATATTGGTTTCATCATCGTCTGTCACGGGGATAACCACATCAGTCTGGCCGATATTTTCCTCCAGAAGCAGGCTCTGGTCAGATCCGTCGCCGTGGAGGACGAGTGCCCCGTTGATCTGCCGTGACAATTCGTCACACCGGGACAGGTCCTGCTCAATGATTTTGGTTTTGATCCCGTCATCCACAAGGGTTCTGGCCAGCCGCTCCCCGATGCGCCCGCCGCCGATGACAAGGGCGGTTTTTACAGGCTTGTGTCCCAGTCCGAAGAGGTTGAGCTTTCGCTCCAGGTCTTTTTTTTCGCAGATGATGTAAATCAGGTCGTCGGCATGGAATCTTGTATCCCCTCGCGGAACGATAACCTGGGTGTTCCTGAGAATGGCGGCGATCAGGGGATGGTCCTCGCCGAACCGGGTGGAAAAGGCGGACATGGACATGCCCACCATTTTCGATGACTTGGAGATGCGAAGGCCTGCATAGCTGACTTTTCCCTCGACAAAATCCCCGACATCAACGGCTCCGGGAATATGCATCAGCCGCCGGATGGTTCTCACAACTTCGGTTTCAGGGTTGATAATGGTGTCAATATGGGGTGCGGCCTCCCGGAACCGTTGGTGAAAATCGTCCAGTTCGGCGTTTCTCACCCGGGCCAGCATTTTTATTTCCGGGGCCATATGGCTTGCCAGAAGGCAGGTGGCAAGATTTACCTCATCGCTGTCCGTGACAGCCAGAAGGATTTCAGACTCTTTTATCCCGGCCTCGATCAGGGCTTTGGGGCTTGTGGCCGAGGCCTGGATAGATTGTACGTCAAGGTTTTCCGAAAGTCGCCTGATGGCAGCTTCATCTTTGTCTATGACGGTGACTTTTTTGTTTTCCGATGCCAGGCGGCTGGCGATGTTGTATCCCACCTCCCCGGCGCCGATGATTAAAATTCTCAATCTGTTACTCCCGGGCAGGAGCGAGCATGCGCTTGCCTACCAGGCCTTTGTCTCCATGATATCCTGGATTCTTTTTTCAGCCTTTTTTTCCACCAGGATCATTTTTTTCGCCTGGGCCTTACGAATTTTTTCCGTTAATACGGACAGGTCTGCCGGTTTCTCCAGCAGGTCCATCGCCCCAAGCTTCATCGCTTCAATGCCTTTTTCTACTGTAGCATGTCCGGTAAGTAAAATCACCTGAATTTCGGGTTTTTGTGCCTTGAGAAGCTTCAATGCCTCAAGGCCGTCCATCTCAGGCATCTGCAGGTCCAGAACCACCACGTCAAAAGATTTCTTTTTGACCTGGTCCAGGGCCTCTACTGCAGATCCTGATTTGGTTACGCTCATTCCCCTTGCGGACATCCGTTCGGCCAGGGCATCAATGAATTCCAATTCGTCGTCTACTATTAATACTTTTTCGCTCATGGCAAGTCTCCTTGA
Organism: uncultured Desulfobacter sp.; assembly: GCA_963677255.2. Taxonomy (GTDB): domain Bacteria; phylum Desulfobacterota; class Desulfobacteria; order Desulfobacterales; family Desulfobacteraceae; genus Desulfobacter. The sequence continues at coordinate 1,574,049 of CAXXER010000001.1, forward strand.
CTTAAGTGGTGATGGCAATGGGTTATGCGTCGGCCGGGGAAGACCGAAAATAAAGTTCTACGCATTGTATGTTGCTGTCAACGGCAACCTTGGCCGTTGTGAGGGCCAGAAGGTGCTGGGCGGTTGAATCGGCCAGGGCCTGTTCAACCTGGGATCCGAATGGCGCCTCGGATGAAAATAAAATCGTGGGGCATCCTTGTTTTTCAATTACGGTGATATCAAGAATGGATCCGGATGGAAGTGCGTGAACCGCATGTTCTACAATCATCCAGATCAGGTAAAGCACAAAGAAAAACGGGGCGGTGATCCCAACGGGGTTTTCCAAATCAGGGGTATGCACTGTGACCCGACGGTTCTCGCAGATTCGCCTGCCTAATTCTGCGGCCAACCCAATCGCTTCGCAAAGGTCAACCGGTTGAACCGCCTTGTCCATGCTGTGGGAAAACACATTTAAATTCTTAAGGATGGTGTCAGCCCGTTTAATCTGGCCTGTAATCCGCTCGGTGATGGACTGGATACGTTCAGTATCAAGGGGTGGCCGCTTTTGGGACAACAGGATCAGGTCCGTCATGAGCCCTGCATTTTCATTCATGATGGCCAGGCAGTTTTTATTTCATGGGAGACGGACGCCGTCATGGCACCAAAGTAGCTGACACCGCCTTCCTGAATCAGTTTTTCTACAGGCCGGGTCATTTATGCCTCTCCTTTATTTCTCAGGCTATTGAGTTTTTCAACCAGACTGTCAATATCCACAGGTTTCACAAGATAATAGGCCTCTCCTGCCTTGGAGCAGCCGATATGGTAACATTCCTCAGAGCCGTGGCCCGTGATAAAGATAAATTGCATATGGGGCGCAAGGCTTTCCATCTTTTCCTTGAGTTCAAACCCGTCCATGCCCGGCATTTGTACGTCCAATACGGCAATATCATAACGGCCCTGTTCCAGAAGGGCAATGGCCTGCTGGGGAGCGGCAGCCCAGTCCGCCTCAATGCCGCGGAATCCAAGACGTTCGGCAAGGGTGGATACCAGCTCTTTTTCATCATCTACCAAAAGTACCTTCATCGCCTTAATCCTTGTCCTCCTTTGGTTTGGTCGGCAGATATACTGTAAATTCAGTGCCTTCATTCACCCGGCTTTTGACTTCAATGCGGCCCCCCAGTTCCTGGACCAAGCCGTAGGTGATGGAAAGCCCCAGGCCTGTTCCTCCGGATTCTGTCTTGGTGGAAAAAAAAGGCTCGAATATTTCCTGAAGGTGCTGCTCTGAAATACCGCAACCGGTATCTGCAATGCTCATGGCAATCATGTTTCCGGGCCTGTCCTGGGCGGTTATGGTCAGGCTGCCCCTGGCGGACATGGCTGAAAAGGCATTATTGATTATATTTAGCATGATCTGCTGAAGTTTTCCATGGTCACAAATCACAGAAGGAAGGTTTTCAGGGATATCGATGCTGATTTTTATTTTTCGAAGCTCTGCTTCTTTGGTCAAAAAGATCAAGACCTCGTCCAGAACCGCCTTAAGTTTCATGGGAACGGGAACGGTTTTGGTCTGCCGTCCGAAGCTGAGCAGCTGCCGGGTGATTCTGCCGCAGCGCTTGACCGAATCCAGGATGACATCCAATGATTCATTCAGACGGATGTCCTCTTTGTACTCGGGTTTGAACTGGGCCATGTCCTTAATCAAGCCGGCCTTTTCGTTGATAATGGCCAAAGGATTGTTGATTTCATGGGCCACCCCGGCGGCCAGACGGCCCACAGAGGCCATTTTATTGGCGTATTCTGCCAGGTGAAAGTACTTGGCCCTTCTCCGGTCCAGGTTTTTTAACCGTCGGACCATATACGCGGTCACGGCCCAGATCCATACCAGGATAATTGAAATGCTTAACCCCAGGTATTTGATCAGTTCTGCTTTGGCCTCGTGCCATGGGGCAAATATGGCCTGTTTAGACTTTACCACCATGAGTATAAAAGGGGTTTCCGGGATATAGCGATAGGCTGTGATGAATTCTTCTGCGTCATCATAGCTCAGTGTCAGTGTCTTTGTTTCATCGGTCTGGGGGGGCAGAGCCACCCCGAGGGGTTCTAAAACCTTGCCGAAGAACCGGGACGGGGTCTGGAGTATCCCTTTGGTATTGACCAGGAAAATATCTCCCCTGTGGGTGGTTTTCAACTGGGAGAAAATCCGGGGAAGCTGGTGCTCTATGGTCGCCCGGACCACACAGGCGGCGCCGTTGGCAGACCGGTGGCGGATGGCAATGGAGATATGGGGTACATTTCGGTACCCCATAAACACATCGCTGACCGAAGCACCATGGGTCATGGTCTCTTGAAACCAGGCCTGCCCCTTGTAGTCTTTTCCGGTGAGATTGTAAGGGCCTGCATAGGCTTCCTGGCGGCCTTCGGCATTGATGATGCCGATATCGGTAAACCCGCCGAAACTGAACCGTAAGTCCGATAAAATGGACGCCAGGCGCTCGGAGCTGCTCAACTGAGCCCGCGTGTTTGAACGGGCCACATAGTCTATGGCGTTGCGCCGTTCATCCAAAAAAAATGAAACAGAACGCCAGGTGTTCGAGGCCAGGCGGGACGCTCTGGCTTCGGCATCCTGTTCCATTGATTTTTGGGTGAGGTTGTAATCGATCAGGGCAAAGAAAATCACCGGTACAAGGGCGAACAGGGCCGTGAGAATAAACGACAGCAGCCAGATGCGCCTGTAGTTTATAAATTCTCCTGCCAGATGAGGCATGACTTTTCCCTGCTGTATGGTCCCGGCCTGCTGTGCGGGGCTTTTATCCTTGTATGGCGATGTCATCGGTTTTCCCTTCTCGGACTCGTCGCTTTATTCTTGTGTCCTGATCTTTGCGTTTGCCGCTTCCAGGGTCCGGCTCAACTCCTCGATATCCACAGGTTTCTGCAGATAGGCAAAGGCGCCCAGCTTCATGCAGATTTCCCGGTCAGCATCAGAGCCGTGGCCGGTGAGGATGATGACCTCAATTTCGGGACGGGAAGCTTTGACCTTTTTCAGGACTTCGATACCGTCAATGCCGGGCATCTTCAGGTCCAGAATCATGACATCGGGCTCATCCTCTTCCACCAGGTTCAGAGCGGATTCCCCGTCATAGGCAATGGCAGAGCCCACATCCCGCATCTGCAGACGCTCGGACAGGGTCTGGACAAATTCCCTTTCATCATCGACCAAGAGAACCTTGGAGGGCACTTCAAAATCAAACTTTCTATAGATATCCGCCTGGTAAAATCCTTTTCCGATACGGGTCTCCACGGAGGTGACCCCGTCAACGCCGCCGGCAATGGCTTTGAGTTCATCCTCAAGCCGTCCCAGCAGCAGGACATTGGTTTTGATGGTCAGCGTCACAAATCCGTCCCTGACGCTGACGCCCACGGCATGACCTTCCTTGGCCAGGGCCACTTCCACCTGGGCGGCCAGGATAAAGTCCTGGGCAGCCTTGTTGGATACCTTTGTGGGCTGGATGACCTCGCTTTTAAGGTTTTCAAGGATGAGAGAGACAGCCTCTGCCTCGCCCATCTTATCCGTGGGCACGACGATATCATACAGGGAAGGATCCCAGGGATCCTGAATTTTAAACAGGCTGTCGCACCAGATGCTGGCGGCTTCATCATCCTTTTTAATCAGGGCTTCCGCCTCTTTTTCCGAAATACCTTTGTCCGCCATGGCCCGCTCAACACGGCTTTTTTTATCCGCAATAAGGCAGGTTCTGAGAACATGGGTGACAGACGCCGGGATGAGCATGCCGGAAAATCCATCAATGAGACAGTTACTCCGGGAAACGGACTGGGCAAGGGCCAGCCGAAGATAGGCAACGGCCCGCTCCTTTTCATGGGTGAATTTGTTAAAGACAGAGGGTTTGCTCATATAGGCCCGGACAATCTTTTTTTCCGGGATGCCGGACAGGCGGCTGGCCTCTGCTGTGAGGTCGTTGTCAGAGAGCAGGCTATAGTCGCTTTTTTTGATAACATCTTGGATAATCGAGGTGTTACCGCAAAAAGATCCGCTGAAAAATGTCATGATTGACATGGAAGGTCTCCTTTATATTGGATTCGATTCATTTATTTTGATGCCAGACAAGTGGTCAACAGGGGACATTCGTTTTCCCGGGTTCCCTGATGGGTCCGCTCATAAACTTCCTCAACCGCTTTTTCCATGGTCGGGTAAATATTGCTTTCCCCGATTTCTTCTAAAAGATGGGTTCGTTTAAGAACCTGGTAAACCGCATCATTGACGCCGCTTAAAGAGACCCCGTATCCGGCGCTTCTCAGGCGCTGGATCACAAGGCCCAGCATTTCTTCGCCCGAGGCATCCATGTCATTGATGCCGTTGGCCGCAATGATGAAGTGGCGCAGTTCCGAATCCTTTTCTATGCGTTTGTTGATCTCGTCTTCCAGATAGCTTGCGTTGGCAAAGAAAAGGGGGCCTTCAAAGCGGATCATTTCAATGTGGTGGCAGCTCTCCAGTTCATGGACACAGGCATCCTTGAATCCTTGGTCCGCTCCCCTTGAAAGGGAGGCGACCTTGGGCCGCATGGCCTTGAACAGGAAAACTCCCAGGGAAAGGGAAACACCGATATAAATACCGTTTTCCAGATGGGGGGCCAGAATCAGGGTGGCCACAAAGGTGGTCACGGAGATGACCCCGTCATACCACTGGGCCTTCCAGGCATGGATAAAACCTGACACATTGACCAGCCCGATGACCGCCATCATGATGACCGAGGCCAGAACGGCCTGGGGCAGGTGGTAGAGCAAGGGGGTGAAAAAGAGCAGGGTGATGATGACCATTAAACTGGTGATAACGCTGGAAAGTCCTGAAATGGCACCGGACTGAAGGTTGACCGCACTTCTTGAAAAGGAACCGGATACCGGATAACTTTTGCCCACGGCACCAATGATGTTGGCCAGGCCCTGGCCGATGAGCTCCTGGTTGGGATCCAGCCGCTGGCCGGTTTTGGCAGCCATGGCCTTGGCAATGGCAATGGCCTCCATGAAACCCAGAAGGGAAATGATGACGGCAAAGGGGAGCAGCTGCAGGAAGATGCCGAGGGTGAGCTTGGGCATGCCCAGGCCGGGAAGTCCTTTGGGAATGACGCCGACCACGGCGCCGCCGCCGGTCATGAGCAGAGAAGCGGTATCAATTGAGCTATTGCCTATTTTCATGCGGTAAAGCCGGTCGTCCAGGGCGGGCAGGGATGAACTGCTGTCCTTGGGTACAAACAGGATTTTGTCTCCGTCTTTTACGGCGGCGTAGTGAATTTTTCTAAGCTCGGTCCGGATTCTGCTCGCCTCCTGCTTGGCGTGGTTGATATGGGCGGTGAGCAGGGTGGATTCATAAGTTGCAGCCAGGTGGCCGTCGGTATCATGGGGGTCCAGTTTTTCCATCTGGGAGGTCACCTGGGTCCGCTCCACACTCATTTTTTTAATGGATTCAAGGGTGGTGTTGAATTCGGCAACCAGTTCCTGGACCTGAGGATCCTGGATGGCGGAGATCTCCGCTCTGTGGTTGTGTTCGAACCCCGTACCCCAGGAAATCAGTGTGGTCACCACAACGGCTGCCAGAACGTAAGGAATTCTTGGGTTGATCCGTTTGAGCCCCACCATGATCACAATGGAGAGAATGCCGATGGCAAGCGTTGGCCAGTGGGTATAGTTGAAGGCTTCCACCACCACCCGGATGATGGTCTGGTAGTGATGGGGGGCCTTGTCCACATAGACCCCGAACATCTTGGAGAGCTGGGAGGAGGCAATGATAATGGCCGCGGCATTGGTAAAGCCGTTGACAACGGGATGGGATAGAAAGTTAACGATCAGCCCCAGACGCAGGACGCCGAGCATGAGCTGGAACACGCCAACGGTGAGGGCCAGCATGACGGCATAGGCGATGAAGGCCTCGCTGCCGGCCGATGCCAGGGGTTCAAGGGATGCCGCCGTCATGAGGGAGACCACGGCCACAGGGCCTGTGGCCAGCTGCCGGCTTGAGCCGAACAGGGACGCGATCATGGGCGGCAGAAAGGCTGCATAAAGTCCGTAATAGGCCGGCAGCCCCGCCAGCTGGGCATAGGCCATGGATTGAGGGATCAGCACCAGCGCAACAGTCAACCCTGCAACAAAATCAATCCTGAATTTTGCCAGGGAGTAGTCTTTAAACCATTCGAGAAACGGCAAGATTTTAGTTAACATTTTTGGTGTACCTTTCTAATTTGTTTTTTCCATATTCAATATCCCTTCACAGGCTGACACCAGTTCGTTGAACAGGGCGTTGGCGTTGTAAAGGTTGTAAGTCTTAAATCTGACAATGCCGTCCACCATTGAAAAAATGATCAAAGCGGTTTTTCTTGAAGGCATTTTTTTGATGGATCCGTCTTTTTGCCCCGACTCAATGGCCCCTTCGTAAATGTCCACCAGACAGTCATAGATGGCTTCAAGGTGGTTGCGGCATTCTGGGAGCACCTCGGCCATTTGATAGGGGTAGTACCGGTGAAGCAGCAGAAATTCGTTTTCCATTTTTCCGGCCAGGTAGAGGTGAAAGGCCACTGAGTTTTCGATCTTGTCCAGGCCGTTGTCGAATCTATGGGTGTTCATGTAGGACTCGAACTCTTCAAGAATCAGTTCCCGGGTCCTTTTGAGAACTGCCAGAAAAAGGGTGTTCTTGTTTTTAAAGTGGTAAAAAATGGTTCCTTCGGCCACCCCGATCATCTTGGCCAGGTCTGCGGTGGAGGTCTCTTTGAACCCGTTCTGGGAGAACAAAATGGTTGCGGCGTCAAGTATGGCTTTTTTTCTATTCATCATTTCCTTATTTGAGTGGTTACTCATTCTTTTTGAGTGTATACTCAGTTCGATATTAGGTGTCAATGAGAATTTTAAATTTTGTTGCGAAATGAAATTGTGGCGTTGCAAAACGCAATGGTTTTTCTGGGATGCGAAATTCATCTTTGCGAAAGAGCGGTCCATCTGTTATTCTAAATAAACTTCCTGCGACATCTCGCAATGCAGCGCGCGCCTCTTTCTTACCGTATTCTTAAATGACAATGTATTATTTCAAGGAGAGTATATCGTGAGTATTCAGCAGAAACTGATGATTCCCGTCATTGTCTGCGTCCTGCTTGTGGCCGGCATGTTCGGCGTGACCTGGCAGGCCACTTCAAACCAGAAGGATGACGGCCTGGTGATTAATCTGGCCGGCCGGCAGCGGATGCTGTCCCAGAAGATGACAAAAGAATTGATGATTTACCTGGATATCCTGAAAAAAAATGGCGTACCTGGTCCAGCCGCTGCAGCCCAGGTCAAAAGTACCCAAAAGGTTTTTGATATAACGCTTTCCGCCCTGACCCGGGGCGGAGATGCGCCTTTAGGGCTGAACCTGTCCAAAACAACCTTTAGAACCTGTCCGGCTGCCGAAGAGCCGGCCCTGTCCCAGCTTGAAACGGTGGGCACCCTGTGGAAAACCTTTTCCAAAAATCTTGATCTGGTATTAGAGGGCCGGCATGGGGACGAAAACCTTATCCAGTGGATCATCTCCAATAATGTGCCCCTGCTCCAGGCCATGAATAAGGCCGTAAGCATGATGCAGACCCAGTCCGAAGAAAAGATCCGGACCCTGATCTTAACCCAGCTTGGCGCCGTTACCATCGGTGTCATTATGATCCTGGTTGCAACACTTGTGATCGTCAGTATTTCCAGGAAGCTGAACGCCATTACCCGGTCCCTGAACCGCAGCGCGGATATCGTCAATGACGGATCCAACGCCATTGCCGGATCGGGCACCCTTCTGGCGGACGGGGCCTCCTCCCAGGCCGCATCCATAGAACAGACCTCCGCAGCCCTGACCGAGCTTGCCGCAATGACTGAAACCAACGAGAGAAATGCCAAGGAGACCAATGTCTTGATGCAGGAGGCCGCGGACTTGGTGAAAGCCACCAATGCCTCAATGGCGGAATTCACCGCCTCAATGGAGGGGATCATCTCCGCGAGCCGGGAAACCTCTAAAATTATTAAGACGATAGATGAAATTGCGTTTCAGACCAATCTTTTAGCCCTTAATGCCGCAGTGGAAGCGGCCCGGGCCGGAGAAGCCGGGGCCGGGTTCGCCGTGGTTGCCGACGAAGTCCGGCAGCTGGCCATCCGGTCGGCGGAGGCGGCTAGAAGCACTTCCGGCCTCATTGAGCAGACCATCACCAATATCGACCGGGGGGGAGCCCTTTTGACCTCTGTTAATGAAGAGTTCGGCAAGGTGCTTGAAAAAACGGGGAGCGCCGTGGTGATGATTGCAGAAATATCTTCAGCATCGGAACAGCAGTCCCAGGGCCTGGGTCAAATTTCCAGCGCCGTCCAGGAACTGGACAAGGTGGTGCAGGAGAATGCCGCCACAGCAGAGGAAAGCGCCAAGTCGTCCCATGAGATGAATACACAGGCCGTTTATCTGAAGGGCATTGTTAACGACATTGTCGCCCTTACGCGGTCCGGCCGGGCAATGCGGTCCGGGACCGGCAAAAAGGCTGAAAACAAGCATCCCATAGGGCTTCCGGCTCCCCGATAACCCCGGGCCGGTACGAGGGTTCAGACCGGGGGCGGGCACCGGGCATTGGGTGGGTCTGCTATCCGCAGCGCTGTCCGGAATGCGGCCATTTCTTGACATGCCTTGACGCATCCACTATACAAGCGAGAGACCGTAAGTTCTGCTGCATAAGATTCTGGACCCGAAAAACCAAAGGAGCCGGCCCGAATTCATGAATCTGAAATGGTCGACATATGACCTTCAGAAGAAAGCCATCTGTCTTGCCTGCGTCGGCATGATCTTCTGGGTATTTATTCTTTCCCTGGTCTTTCTTGAAGTGCGGGGAATGAACGAAGCCACCATGGATCTGGAGGTGATTGAGGATCTTTACGATGCCATTTTGGAAATGCGTCGGTATGAAAAAAATTTTCTTTTATACCAGGGAAAAGACAATCTGGACCAGACCCTGCACTTCTATGACAAAGCCCACAAAATTTACGCAAAGATGAACCCGCCCGCCAAGGATTCAGGATCCATGGCAGACAGGATGGCCGAGCTGGGCAATTGTTTTGACGCCTACCGTGCCGCAGTTTCCCTGCTGACCGAAGAAGCCAAGGGCCCGGGAAGAGAAAATGAGGAGCAAATCAGAACCTCGGGCAGTCAGATGATCGAACTGGTCAAGGGCATTTCCCTTAAAAGCCGCCAGGATGTGGCCGCAAGTGCATGGCGGGCCATATGGCTTCCAATGACATCTTCGGGCCTTATGATCTGCCTGTTTTTCATCGGGCTTGTCGCAATCAACCGCAAGCTGGTGCGACCCCTGGTCCTGTTAGAGAGGGCCACTGAAAATATAGGACGGGGGGATTTCAGCCCCATTCATCATCCCCGGCGCATCGAAAGCGAAGTGGACCGCCTGGTATTTGCCTTTAACCGCATGGTGGAGGAACTCGACGCCCGGCAGGAACAGATTATCCACAGCCGGAAAATCGCCAGCCTGGGCACCCTGGTGTCCGGCGTGGCCCATGAACTGAACAACCCCATCAATAATATCATTCTCACCGTTGATTCCCTGGTAGGCAAACGCAAAATCCCAGAAGACAGAAAGGCCCGGCTGCTGGAGGATATTCTGGATCAGGCCATCCGCGCGGGCGGCATTGTCAAAAATTTGCTGGATTTTTCCCGGGCCGAGGTGTCGGTGATGCAGGATGTGGATATCGCCGTTCTCTTAAAGGAAATTTTCAAGCTCACGGAAAATGAACTGGTGATGAAAAAAATTTCCCTTGAAAGGCAGATCCGGCAGGATCTGCCCATGATCAACGGCAATCGCCAGGCCCTTCAGCAGGTTTTCTTCAACCTGGTCATCAACGCCATCCAGTCCATGAGCGAGAACGGGACTCTCACCGTCACAGCAGACTTAGATGACAGCGGTAAGGTTTCGGTAACGGTCCGGGACACCGGTGAAGGCATCCCCGAGGAAAACCTGCCCCATATCTTTGATCCTTTTTTCACCACTAAAGATGTGGGAAAGGGAACAGGACTGGGGCTGTCTGTCAGTTACGGCATTGTCAAAAAACACGGCGGTGTGATCATGGTGGAAAGCACCCGGGGCGAGGGAACCGTGTTCACCGTATCTCTTCCCCCCAAAACCGAGGATGGCGATGATGGATAGGCAGAGAATCCGGGTTGCCATCATTGACGATGAAGAAATCACCGCCAGGCGGCTCCAGGAACACCTGACCGACCAGGGGATTTCAGCGGACTTTTTTCTGGACGGTGAATCCTTCATGGAGCGCTTCCGGTTTTCCCCCTATGAACTGGTGGTGACCGACATGAAACTGCCGGGGATGAGCGGACTTGAGATCTTAAAAGAGGTGAAAACTAGGTGTCGGGCCTGCGAAGTCGTGGTGATTACCGGATATGCCACGGTGGATTCCGCCATTGAGGCCATAAAGGCCGGCGCGTTTCACTATCTGACAAAACCCATCCGCCTTGAGGAATTTGACAGCCTCATCTCCAGAGTCATTGAAAAGATTCTGATGAAAAGCGAGATGAAAACCCTTCAGGCATTGACCCTGCAAAATGCAGGCAGGGACGGCATCATCGGGGCCAGTCCGGAAATGGACCAAGTGTACAGGCTGGTTGAAAAAGTCGCCCCTCTGACCTGCCCGGTGATTATCCAGGGCCAAAGCGGCACGGGAAAGGAACTGGTGGCCCGGGCCATTCACCGGCTCAGCAATCGAAGGGGGCAGCCCATTGTTACTCTGAACTGCGGCGGCTTTTCACCGGATCTGATTGCCAATGAATTGTTCGGTCATGAAAAATCCGCATTTACCGGGGCGACCCGGACCAGGGCCGGTCTTTTGGAAAGTGCGGACGGCGGAACGGTTTTTCTGGACGAAATTGCGGACATGCCCCCTGACATGCAGGTCAAACTGCTCCGGGTGCTGCAGGAAGGTCAGATCCTCCGCCTGGGGGCGACCCGCCCCACCGATATTGATATCCGGATCATTGCCGCGTCCAACAGAAATCTTGAGGACGAGGTTAAAGCCGGCAGATTCCGGGAGGATCTTTTTTTCCGGCTCAACGTCATGACCATTTCCATTCCGAGACTGACCGAGCGCCAGGGGGATATACGGCTTCTGGCCGATCATTTCCTCCACAAGCTTGCCGGAAACTATAAAAAGAATATCAAGGGGTTTTCAAACCGGGCGCAAAAGGCTCTGGAGCGGTACGACTACCCGGGCAATGTCAGGGAGCTGGAAAATATCATCGCCCGGACCATCGCCCTGGCTGAGGGCAGCCACATCCATCTTGCGGACCTGCCTGCCCAGGTGGTCAAGGCTTTTGGCGATCCCATCACCCCTGAGACGGACTATCCCTGCCTGGAAGAGGCGGAAAAGGACCTGATTGAGAAGGTATTAAAATCAGTGAACGGCCAGCGGGGAAAGGCATCTTCCATTCTTGGCATCACCCGGACGACCCTTTGGCGGAAGATGAAAAAGTATAACCTGGGACTCTAAGTTTTATCCCCGCTGAGATAAAAGAGCATTGAGGGAAAATTTATTCCGGGACTGTTGAACAGGCTCAGACAGGCCGGTGAGGAAAAGGGAAGTACCAGAAGGTCTGTCTGGGCGAGCCTGGCCTTGAATCCGCCTTGATTCCTATCTCTTAGTGCCATTCCTTTGGCATCAATCCGTTTTTCCCTTAAAATGGCAAAGCCCCGTTCAAGGTTGAGTTCCGCCCTGTCAACGGCAGGATGCTCCGTTTCATTGATTCCCACCAGAGTGATATCCACATTGAGTGTATAGGCCATGCGGTTCAGGAATCCCAGGGCCTTTTCCGCCGGATAACTTCCATCGGTCAGGGCGGTGACGGTCTTTACCGGCCGGAAATCGTTAACGATCCAAAGGGGCAGATCCCTTGCAGTCTGACGGATTTCCCGCTGAAAGCGGCGGGCCAGGGTTTCAGGAGTCATTCCCCTGAAAGGGGCGCCGGCGACGATGAGATCATGGTCGTTTTTTAAAAAACAATGGATCACTGCCTTCACCGGTCGGCCGGAAACCACCAGGGGCGTTTTCAGGTTGGAAAACTGTTCCCGGTGCACGCCGATCAGATGTTCCACATCCTTTTTTGCCCAGCGTCGGCTTTCCCTTTCCCAGGTTTTCCACGCCCATCCCGCCCCGATGGCCAGGTCATGATTGGCGTGGGGGGCTGTGAAGATGGGGCGGACGCAGTTGTCCTGATTCAGGCGGCAGGCGGCCTCAATGGCGATTGCCGAGGCGGGGCTGTCTTCGACCATTACCAGAGTATTGAGCATGATTGAGTCTCTTGCTATCTGGATTTTTTGGCCTTTTTGACCCGTTTGGCAGCCTTTTTGACACAGGTTCTGATTTCGTCAATGCGGAAAGGCTTGGCGATCATATCATAGGCGCCTTTGACAAAGGATGCCCTGACAGACTCAAGGGTGGCGTATCCGCTGATCATGATCACCTCAGATCCCTGGCAGCGTTTTTTTGCCTGCTCCAGAAAGCCCATTCCGTCAACCCCCTCCATTTTCAGGTCGGTGATGAACAGGTCAAAGCATCTGTCATCCAGCCTGCGGATGGCCGAAGCACTGTCCGTAAATATCTCCACCTCATATCCGTCATCCTCCAGTTCCGGCTGCAGGCGGTCTCCGACGATGGGCTCGTCATCAAGAATACAAATGCTGAAATTTTCTTTCATTTTAAAGACTCCTTGTGCGTTGGTTCACCCGTAAGGGCGGTGGTGTTAGCGGCCATAAACCGCTCAAAATAAAAGTTGACGCTAGAATCCTCTTTCATGAGCACGTCCAGCTGCCGGACAAATCCGATGAGCCGGCCGGTCAGATAAAGGCAGTTTTTGATCTGTTCTGCAGTGGCGTTGGCCGCCCGGGCAATCACAAGATCGCCGTTGGCCTCCACTTTGAAACCGATTTTTTCCATGATGCTTGCGATCAGCGTGGCCCGCCTGGACCGGCGGCTCAAATCCGTGGCCCCGCCAACAAACCTGAAAAAGATGCTGTTTTTTTCAGGCGAGCTGCCCACAAGGGCGTCCACCACAGTAAAGTGGTATCCCACCCGGAGGGTCAGGTTCATATAGTGGCTTCCTAGGATGGCAATATTCAGCCCTGCCAGGGTGGTCCCGGTTAAGCTCACGGCCTGGGTCCGGGTGACGCCGGACATGATGCCCTTAAAATCGGCGGCTGCCGGATTCCTCTCCCAGATGTTTTCGGAACTCAACCCCCGCCAAAGGGCCTTCATGGGCTGGGAGGATATCTGTTCGGGCAGCACCTGGCCCCCCTTGCCCACGGTGTCATCCAGCCCGCCGCCGATATCAATGAGAATCATGTTCAAGGGCAGGTCGGACTTCAGCCGTTTGCCGCCCCTGGCCAGAAGCATGGAGGGCTTACTGGCGATTTTTAAAAGGGCGCCTAAAGATTTTTCATGGATAAACCGGATGGCGTCATGAAAGGTCTGGCAGTTTTTAACTGCAAAATTGGTGTCCTCCGGATCCACCAGGGTCAGGGGGGCAATGCGCCGCAAAAGCCGCCGCAGAATCTGGAATTCATACCGGGCCTCGAACAGGGGCCGCTCAATGAGGTGGTGATGGAGCAACTCTTTGACCAGGCCCTGGTAGACAACGTTCCGGTCTGCATCCACGGTGACCTTCTGCCCTGTGGTCAGCACCTGGGTGGCCTCCTTGGCATCCACGATGGTCGGGATGCCGAATTCCCTGGCCACCGTCGCCATATGGCCGGTGGGGCTTCCCACATCCGTGATCACAGCCGAAGCCCTGGGCAGCGCTTTTGCAAGCAGCGGGATGCCGTAGCGGGCCACCAGCACTGAACCTGTGGGAAATTTTGAAAGATCCCCCATCTCGTCCACCACCCAGACCGGTCCGGCGCCGATCCCTCTGTAGGCGATGATCCCCTCGTCCTTGATCAGGACCTTTTGTTTTTTCAGCAGGGCCGTGAGTTCCGGGCTTCTGGCCTGGCCTTCCTTATGCAGTCCCAGCGGCCTTGCCTGGAGAATCATCAGGCGGCCATCCGGGGTGTAGCACCATTCAATATCCATGGGCCGCTTGAAGTACCGCTCGATGATCAGGGCCGTTTCAACAATGGCCGAGGCCTGTTCCGGGGTCAGGCAGGGTTGGGAACCCAGATTCCCGTCCTCGTCCGGGAGCCCTTCCGTCTCCTTTTCATTAATTCTTGTGTCGATGATCTCATAGGGCGGGATCCGTGACACCGTATAGGTGTCAACGGCGGCATCTCCCTGGACCACCCGGGTTCCAAGCCCCCAGGTCGCCCCGATAATGCAGGCTTTTCCCATGGGGAAATTGGGGTCCACGGTATAAACCACTCCGGAAACCCGGCCCTGGATCATTTCCTGGTAAAGCACCGCCATGTTCATGTCGGTCAGCGGAATATTTTTGGAGCGCCTGTATGTGAGACTTTCCGCATTGTAGAGACTGGCCACCACTTCTTTGTAACTGGACAGAAGATCCCTGAAAGGAACGTTTAAAAATGAATCATGGAGTCCTGCAAAGCTCAAGGCCCCGTCCTCTCCCACCGCGCTGCTGCGAACAGAATAAAGCCTGGATTCCGGATGTTTGGCATGAACCGCCTCTGCGGCCTTAAGGATTTCTTTTCTCAAATCAGAAGGGATATCCCCGTTGAGGATTTTAAGCTGGATACGATTTGCAACGGCATCTGCATTCTCCCCCTGTTCAAGGGCTTTGAGCGGGCCCTCAATTTTATCGTATAGATTGTTGAAGGCCATGAATTTTCTAAATCCCCGGATAGAGACAACAAAACTTGCCGGCACGTTAACCCGGGGAAGATTCATGACCCTGAACAGGTTAAAGACCTTATTGCCGACCACCTCATCCATGACCTCCCGGACCTCTTGCAAAGGCAGAACGGTGCAGCCGCTTGGAATCACCAGTTGACCGGACAATTCCATTTTGAGTTGTCTGGCCATGGTTTCAATGCGGCTGTAGATTTCAGAATGCCGGTTTTCGGTAATGAAGTTGAAGTTGTAGGCGCTTCGCAGCACGATTTTTTCAAGCACGGCCACCCGCTCTTCTAAGTAGTGGCTGTCAAACACATACTGACCGCTGAGCTTGTCGCCCATATCTGCAATCACCTCCATGGCCTTGTTGTTGTCTTCCAGAATCTGCTGGAATCGGGTAAACAGGTCGGTGAAGGATACGGCAGGCTGCCTGTGGCGGAAAACCAGGCGGTTTATCCAGGCAGGTATGCGGTCGGTCAGCGTCATTAATGGGCGCCTCCGTTCTGTTTGAAGATGATGCCCATAACAATTCCTGCAAACAGGGCGATCACCACGGCAGTCACACCATAGGCGATCCGCCTGTCCGATGCAAGGTGGGTCACCAGTTTGACAAAGCCCTTCTGGCGGACCTGAAAAGTGGCTGCCATGTGTCCTTCTACACCGCCTTGATCAATGGCCGTGGCCGTGACATGATAGGTGCCGGGGGTGATCAGGGCCGGCAGCTTGTACACTGCGGTAAATTGTTTTGTCCCCTCTTTTTCGTCTGAATAGGTCACCGCCCCTTTGGCCTCGTCGTAGAGCCCCTCGTGTTCCTTGAGGGCGGAGAACAGATCAAAGATGTTGTCCGGAACCTCAACGCTGCCGTCGGCTGAGAGGGTTGTTGCCAGATGGGTCATGCCCAGACCCAGGTCGTGCATTTCAGTTCCCACAATGTCTGCCTGGGGCATGAGCAGCAGGTAGAGCTCGGGTAGATTTTTAAGGGTGACGTTGCCCTTGGTCATCCAGAAGGGTCCGATTTTGCCTTTCAGGTCAAAGGCGCTTTCCGTGTCCTTTCCCGTGATTTCAATGATCACATCCTGGGATGTTGGAATACGTCCTGAGACGGTCAGTTTTTCCCCGGAAAAAAAGGCGTTGATGCTGATGGTTTTGGGGCTTAAGCTCAGACCCGCGGGCGTTGGTGCGGCTGCCGCCGTTCCTGCGAGGCTTAAAATGGCTAAAAAGCAGGTGATGAGTATGCCAAAGCGTATTGATTTCATGGGATTAATGACCTCCGTGATAGGCTAAAAGGATGTGCGGCGGAACAACAAGGCCGTAGAGCATCTTGACCATAACGATAAGGACGATAACGGCCAGGTAGATCTTGAGCTGATCTTCTTTGAGTCGGGTGCTTAAACGAGCCCCGATCTGGGCGCCGAAAGTGGATCCCACCAGAAGGAGCAGGGCCAGGATGAAATCCACGGTTCTGTTGGTATAGGCCTGCATGATGGTCACGTTGACGCAGGTGAAAAGCACTTGAAACAGGCTGGTTCCGACCACAACATGCATGGGCATCCGGAGCAGGTAAACCATGACCGGCACCATGATGAATCCGCCGCCCACCCCCATGATGGCGGCCAGAATGCCGACCAGTACCCCTAAAAACAAGGGAACCACAGGGGACAGGGTGACCCCGGATTTTACAAATTCGGTCTGGAAGGGCAGAGACTGGATCATCCTGGCATAGGCCGATTGTTTCGGGGGCTCGGCCACCGGCTGCACCACCTTTTTTTTCTGCCGGGTCTGAATGCTCTCAATGAGCATATAACCGCCCACAAAGCCCAGCATCAAAACATAAGTGATTTTGATGAGAAAATCCGCGTTCCCCATCTGCCTTAGAATTTTAATGATGTGAACGCCCCAGGTTCCGCCGACAATACCGCCGATTAAAAGATAGATCCCCATTTTCAGGTCCACGTTGCCCAGCCGGTAATGGGCGTAGGACCCGGAGGCGGACGCGGCCACGATCTGGTTGGAGTCGGACGCTGCGGCAACTGTCGGCGGGATGCCGAACATGATCAACAAGGGCGTCAAAAGAAAGCCGCCGCCGACACCGAAGAGCCCGGAAAGCAGTCCGACGATAAATCCGAGTCCGATGACAAGAGGCAGGGAAATACTTTGATGTGCAATTGGTAGATAGATATACCAGGACATATTCACTCCATAGTTAAGGGTAAAAATTTCTTTCACCCGGAAGTGATGAGCAAAGAGTGTGCCTTGATAAAATTTGTTTTTATTTCAGGTGGTTGCTTGGCGGGATTGAGAGAAAAACCGTAAAATGTTTAATTTTTAAACGTGATTGCGTAAGATCCTGTTTAAAAATAAATCATAGGAAATATATATTGCTGAATTTAAATGGAATATCGGGTTTGCGATGGCCGGTGTAACCCCGCGTCGGCACCTGGTGTTAACCCTCAATAGGCGTGCCCAGTCCCCTTTCAATGGCCAGTTTCAGGGCCAGATCGGCAATGGCGGTGTCCTGGACGCCGGTTCCGGAAAGATCGCAGATTGTAATTTGGTCCGGGTGGCTTCTTCCTGACGCCTGCCCCGAAATAATTTCTCCCAGCTCCAGGACGCTGGACGGATCAATGTCGATCCCCTCCTTTTGGGCGTTGTACAATTCTCCCACGGAAAAACTCTGGGACCGGATATCACAGGCAATGAGATCCGTTTTTTGAAAGACATCTGACCGGATCTCCTGCTTGTCGGGAAGGTCGGCGCCCATGGCTGTGATGTGCAGGCCGGGATGGAGAAACTTTTGCTCAATATAGCCCTGTTTTGACGGAGTGCAGGTGACAACGACCTGGCTTTCTTTGATCAGGGTTTCTACATCCTGTGCCACGGCAACCGGCAGCCCGAGTTCGGCCGCCATTTCCCTGGCGTATTTCTGTGCGAGTTCCTGGTTCCGGTCAAATACCATCGCCCGCTCAAAGGCCCTGACATGTCTCAGGGCATGGATCTGATACCGGCCCTGGGCGCCTGCGCCCACAACTCCCGCGCAGGTCACCGTTTCCGGAGCCAGATGCCGGGCGGCCACGGCCCCGGCCGCAGCCGTTCTGACATCTGTGAGATAGGCGTTATCCAGGAGTACGGCTTCGGCCATCCCGGTTTCGGCACTGATCACCACCATCATGGCCGGGGATGAGGGCAGCCCTAAAGCGGCATTGTTGAAGAATCCCGCCCCGATTTTGACGGCGAACCGGGACACCCCCTGTACGTAGGCGGATTTGATATCCACATCCCCCTTAAACTCGGGCACTTCAATGTGCATGATGGGCGGCTGGCAGACCTTGCCCCGGGACAGCCAGGCAAAGGCCTGTTCAACGGCGTCAATGGCGGCAAGGTTGGTGCCGATGACCGACCGGAGTTCTTTTTCGGTGAGGATGAGAACGCTCATATGAATTTTCCTTACATAAAGCCCGCATAGGTTCGGGGAACCGCAGCGGAAAAAAGATAGTTGATCAGGGTCAGATAGTCATAGACCGGAAGGTTCGTTGCCTTATGCACGGCCGCCGCGTAGGGGGGCAGAAGGCTGCACTCGAGCAGAATGGCGCCGATGTCCTCTTCCCGGACAATCCGCCTAGTCTTGTCTGCGATTTCTTTCCGGGCCAGGACATCGTCCAGGGTTCCCTTTTCTTCAATGGCGGCTGAAAAGAATTCCGGGCAGTCTTCAACCCCCCGGATCACAAGATCCGTAACGCCGGGTTCAGGTCCGGGCGGCACCCCGATCTCCTGGAGAAACTCCCGAGTCAGGCTGTCTGCGGAGGCCGTGATAATGCCGATTTTTTTGCCCCGGCCCAGGGTCCCCCGGATAAAAGGGATCTGAAACAGACTGGACAGGCAGACGGGCACCTTAAGATCCGCTTTAAGCTTTTCCTGGTGCAGGGCCATAAATCCGCAGTCCCCGGTGATGACCCGGACGCCGTTGGCTTCAAGGTCCTTTGCCGCCGCAAGGAGGGCAGGGTATACCCCCGGGTCCTTGGCCAGGGCCTTTGAAACGGTAAAGCCTTCTACCTTTTTGAACCGGACCGGAAAGTTGTAGGACGTGGCATTGGCCGTATCTCCCGGGATAAAGGGAACCGGAGAATCTAAGAGAAGAATGCCGACGGCCTCCCCGTAGGACACCTGGGTCATGTTGTTTCTTTTGTATTCCATGGTGGTTCTGTGTTGATCCCGATACTGGGGCTATCCCCGGTTGACAAACAGCTTGCGGGGGACCGAGGCAAAGGTGCCGCACCCCTTTTCTGTCACATAAACGGCCTCGGAACATTCAAACCCCAGGGTGTCCGTCCAGATGCCGGGCATGACATGGAGGGTCATGCCGGGTTCAAGGACGGTGGTGTCCCCGGGCCGAAGGCTGATGGTATGTTCCCCCCAGTCCGGGGGGTAGTTCAGGCCGAAGGCGTACCCGATGCGGCTTTCTTTGACCACCCTGGAGCCTTCAATGGCCTTTCGCCAGCAGGCTTCAATCTCTTGTGCCGGTATGCCGGGGCGGATAAAGTTCACCACGGTGTTCAATCCCTCTATGACGGTTTTGGAGACCGCCTCCATTTCAGCCGTTGGTTTTCCTGTCACAACAGTCCGAGACAGGGGCGCGTGGTAATGGTGCTTGCAGCCGGACAGTTCCAGCAGAACGATTTCGTCCTTATGGTACCTTCTGTCGGTCCAGGAGAGATGGGCTGTGGTCGTTCGTTTTCCCGAAGGCATGATGGGAATGATGGCAGAGTAGTCGCCTGTGAATTCAGGGGTCCCGCTGATCATGGTTTTATAAACCTCTGCTGCCACATCCCCTTCCCGGACGCCGGGAGCGATCATGGAGACGGCGGTGTCCATAACCTTTTCAAGGATCTGCCCCGCCATTTTCATGTAGGAAATCTCCCGGTCGCTTTTGATGCATCTGACCCAGTTGACGATCAGCTCCCCGTCCAGGATGGTGGCATCGGGCAGGCCTTTGGTCAGATGCTCCATACACCGGGCGGTAAAATAGTAGTTGTCCTTTTCCACACCGACGGTTTTAGTGCCGAACCCTTTGTCTTGGATCATCTTTGCCACCACATCATAAGGGTGGATCGTTCGGGACTGGACATAGTGGTCTTCATATCCCAGGATATGATCCTCATCCAGCCAGGTGGTGATCCTGGCCCCGTTGCTGTCCTGCATCCGTCCGAACCACAGGGGCTGGTCCTGATCCTGGAAAACGATAAGGCCCTGGTGGACGTAAAAAGACCATCCGTCGTATCCTGTAAGGTAGTTCATGTTGGCCGGGTCGGTGATGATGAGAAGATCCAGGCCCTTTTGAGCCATGGCGGCCCGGGTCTTGTCCATGCGCTGCCGGTATTCGGCTGGGTCAAATAGCACGGGTGTTCTCCTGAAATAAAGTAAAGGGAAAAATCCTATTGCCGGTTATGGCGGCCGAGGATTTCATATAGGATATCCTTATCCACGTTGCCGCCGGAGAGGATGCCCACGGTGGTCTTGCCGGGGCTTTTGTGGCTGAGCAGCCAGGCTGTGGTAACGGCCGCCGCCCCTTCAATAAGAACTCCCTGGTGATCATGGGCAAAGGCCATGCCCGCTTCAATCTGCGCCTCCGAGACCAGATCGATGCGGTCCAGGTATTTTTCCACCATGGGATAGGTGTATTGATTGTCCAGGCCGATGCCGCCTAAAAGGGCGTCGGCCAGGCTGTCCTTTTCCTCAACCTCCACGGGCTTTCCCGCTTGAATGGAATGGTACATGGCCGGGGCCACCTCCATGGAGACGCCGACGACGGTGATGGCGGGATCCGCCGCCTTCAGCACCCGGGCGACTCCTGCGGCAAGACCGCCTCCCGAGACCGGCACCACCAGGGTGTCGATGGAAGGCAGGTCTTCAAGGATTTCCAATCCCATGGTCCCCTGGCCCGCGATTACATAAGGATCGTCAAAGGGCTTGACCATGGTCAAGCCCTTGTCTCTTTCAAGTGTCAGGGCGACCTCATAGGCCTCGTCCTGGCTGGCCCCCTGCTGGACCACCTCGGCGCCAAAGGACCTCATGGCATCCACCCGGTAGAACGGCACCCGTTGGGACAGGCAGATGGTGCAGGATATGCCCATTTCCCTGGCCACCCAGGCCACGGCTCTTCCGTGGTTGCCCGTGGAAAAGGCCAGTACCCCACTTTGTTTTTGTTCAGGTGTGAGCGCCAGCAGGGCGTTGGCGGCCCCCCGAAGTTTGAAAGACCCTGTTTCCTGAAGATTTTCCAGTTTCAGCCGGACCTCGCCGCCCTGTTTTTCAGACAACAGAGCGGATCTGACCAGAGGGGTTTTCCGGATCACGGGGGCAATGCGCTGCCGGGCCTGGTACACGGATTTGAGTGTAATATCTTCCATTTATCTAAACGCAATGTCCCTTAAGTAAAGCGCGATTTCCGGAAAGAAGATCATGGCCACAGCCACGCTGAGCAGGATAAAGATAAAGGGCGGCGTTCCCTTGATCACCTCAAGGTAGGGCCGCTTGAATATGGCGATGGCTGTGAAGATATCACATCCGAACGGCGGTGTGGCGGAACCGATGGCCACCTGGAGGGTGATGATGGTTCCCACCAGCACCGGATCCAGTCCCACGTTTCTGACCACCGGTGCAAAGATCGGAACCAGGATGAGAATCACCACAATGGGATCCACAAACATGCAGCCGCAGAAAAAGGCGGCGGAGATGACAAACAGCACCCCGTATTTGCCCATTTCATCAATGCCGATCATCCCTAAAAGCTGCTGGGGCACCTGGGCATAGGACAACACCCAGGCAAAGGCGGCCCCGGCACCGACCAGGATAAAAACCACCGCAGTGACAAGGCCTGTGGACAACGCCGTGGCATAAAAATCCTTGAACTTCATCGTCCTGAATAAAAAGCCCTCCAGCAGGATGGCATAGCCGACGCTCACGGCTGCGGCCTCTGTGGGGCTGAAGATGCCGCCGAAGATGCCGCCGATAATGATGACCGGAAATCCCAATGGCCACAGCGCATGGTATACGGCTATTCCCCGCTCCTTCCAGGTGGCTTTGGGTTCTGTCGGGATGTCGTTTACATAGGCATAGATGACGCTGTAGATGGAAAAGAGCAGCAGAATCAGCAGTCCCGGTCCGATGCCGGCAATGAACAATTCGGGTATGGATGCCTTTGCCACAATGCCGTAGATGATCATTCCGATGCTGGGGGGGATGAGAAAGGCTATATCACTGGAGTTGATGATCAGAGCCAGAACAAAGGAGTCCTTGTATCCGCCTTTGAGCAGTTCCGGCCGCAGGGGGGAGCCGATGGCCACCACCGTCGCCTGGGTGGAGCCGGAGACGGCGCCGAAGATGGTACAGGCCCCGGCCGTGCTGACGGCAAGCCCGCCTTTGATGTGGCGGACAAAGGCCATGACCAGTGCAATCAGTCTTTCGGCGGACTTGCCCCGGGTCATGATATCGGCGGACAGGATGAACATGGGAACGGCAATGAGGGCTGCCGGCCGGATCCCGGCCATCATCTGCTGGATCATGAACTGGGTCTGGGACAGATCTCCGTCGTACAGTAAAAACACCCCGAGGGTGGCGCCTGCGATCAGCGGGATTTTCATGGGAAATCCGAGCAGCAGCAGCACGATCATCAGAATAAAGATGGCCGTGGCAAAGTGCCGGTTCAAAAAATCCATGAGGCTGAAGCTTCTGTCCAGGACCGTTTCCGCTTTGGTCTCGGCTACAATCGTGCCCCGGTCGTTCATTACCGTTGCAACAATGGAGATAGGGCCGTCGGAAAGGGAACTGATGTCCACGCCTTCAGCTCCCCAGTTGCCGATTTTGTTGATTTCAGGCGCTTTTTTAACGGTGGCGCCCGTTTTATCCTCCAGGGTGATGTGCACGGTCTCCCAGGGTTCGACCCCTTCGGCAAAACCGTATACCGAAAGGATGGTTTTCTGGGCAATGTCGGTCTCTTCAATCACGACCCGGGCAGACTCTGCCGCAAACAACGATGGGACCAGGCAAAGGCAGATCACCGATAATACCAATAGTATGTTTAACCGTTTCATGTCTTTAAATCTCAATTTCAGTGTCCGCGTATCCGTCTTTGACATGGGTTGAAAGATAGACATCTTCGTGGGTCAGGTTCTTGATGGCAGTAAAGGCATACTGCAGCCCTGTCATGACAAAGCCCACAGGCACCCAAAGGTAGATATAAAATACCGGCAGGCCCAGGGCCGGAAGGATCCGGCCGCTCTCATACACCTCGACGATGTAGGCGTATGAGTAAAAAGACAAAAAGAACATAAAGGCTGCGGTCACCGCGGTCATGGTCACCATCATGATTTTTTTTATCCGTTCGGGCATGGCGTCATAAATGGCGGACATCCTGATATGCCGGCCGTTCCGGGCGGCGTAACTTAAGCCCGCATAGGTGACCAGAACGATGAAAATCACGTTCAGTTCATCGGTAAATGTAATGGCGCTGTTAAAAACAAACCGGCTGATGACAGCGGCAATGGTATTCACGGTCATTGCAACAACGCCCAAGGCCAGCATAACGCCTTCAAGTTTGCTGATAAGACTGTCTATGAAGTCGACAGCTTTTAGAATGGGATTGCCGCTTTTTTTTTCTGATGCGTCCATGGTTTCTCCCGAACGGCAAAACAGACCGCGCCGGGCGGTCCATTTTGCCGTTCCTTGGCGTACTTGGGATTACTTGGTCTTTGTTTCAGCCTCTTTAAGATCGGCCATCATCTGATCCAGCAGTTTTTTGTTGGAATCGCTCTTTGAGGCAAAGGATTCCTGGACGGCTTTTGCCGCTTTTTTAAACGGCGCCCGTTCCGCTTCGGTCAGGGTGACGATCTTGTAATCGGGGTTGGTTCTGACGATGCGGCCGATACCATATGCATCAAGTTTCTCCGCTTCTTCCAAGATGACCTGGTGGGCGTGTTCGGCAGCTGCCCGGACCAGTTTCTTGTCCCGTCCGCTAAGCCCGTCGAAGAATTTTTTGTTGGCAGAGGCGGAGGCGTTGAAATGGCCGTGGCCGGTATAGGTCAGCACCTTGGTCAGGTTGTCCAGGTCATAGGCTTCGATCCATACGGTGGGGTTCTCCTGGCCGTCGACCATATTGGTTTTAAGTGCACCGATCAGATCTCCCCAGGTCATGGGAACCGGGGAGGCGCCAAAGGCCTTGTAGGTTTCAACCAGGATGGGAGATCCGGGCATGACCCGCATCTTCTTTCCCTTAAGGTCTGCAGGAGAGTGGAAGGGCTCAAAGGTGGTGACGGCCATTTCGCCTTCGGGGAAGATGGAGAGCAGTTCAAGGCCGTGCTGGTTGAAGATGGGGGGCAGCATCTCGTTGATGGCCTTGGAGTGCTTGAAAAAATAGTCCAGCTGTTTGGTATCCGTGGGCATGACATAGGGCAGGGTGAACAGGTCCATCTCGGGGATGGTGCCGCCCATGTAGCCTGTGGACTGTCCCAGGAACTGGAGGATGCCGGCCTTGGTCTGCTCCATCATGTCCGTTTCCTCGCCGAGGCTGCCCACGGGATAGATTTTAATGGTATGCCTGGAATTTTCCTCGATAAAGTTTTTAAAAGCTGTGGCATAGATGCCCTGGGGGTCGCTTGGCCCCTCACCCATGGCATACTTCCACTCTTCTGCATACAGGCAGGTCGCAGCGATCAGCATGGCGCTGGCAAGCATCAATACCTTGATGGCTTTTGATTTCAGACGTCTTTTCATGGTGCACTCCTTTTCCTTGGGGTTATTATGGGGTTGCGCAAAATTTCAAAGCGCTTTTTACGTGCAGTTCTGCTCCTTTTATCAATACCGCTTCGTCAATGTTGAACCGTGGGTTGTGATGGGGGAAATCGGTGAATTTTTCTTTGCTGGCGCAGCCTAAGAAGGTGAACACTCCGGGCACCCGGGAGGAATATTCACTGAAGTCCTCGCTTGCGATGTACCGGCTCTGGTCGATGAATTCCGGGCTGCCGAGGACATCGGCGGCCACAGCTTGGGCAAGCTCCACCATCTTTCCGTCGTTGACCAGCGGGATGTTTTCATGCACGATGTCAATTTCGCAGGTGCATCGATGGGCTTCACAGATGGATTCACAGATTCGGATAAACCTGTTTGTGGGGTTTTGAGGATCATCGGGGTCCACAGCGTTAAGGAACCGGATGGTCCCTTCCAAGCGGACTTCTTCTGGGATGATATTGGACTTGTTTCCTGCGGTAAGCTTTCCGAACATGATAATGGTGGGCTGCTGGGCATCCATTTCCCTTGTCTGGACAGCCTGGACCGACTGGATGATGGAGGCGGCGGGAAGGACCGGGTCAATGGCTTCGTGGGGATAGCCGGTATGGCCTCCTTTGCCCTTTACGGTCACGGTGAAGACGTCCAGCCCTCCCATGACCACGCCCGGGGTTACGGAGATCCTTCCTGAAGGGATCATACTCCAGATATGGATTCCGGAAACGGCGTCCACCTTGGGGGTTTCCAGGACCCCCGCTTCCACCATCTTGATGGCGCCGGCAATCTCCTCGTCCGGCTGGAACACCAGTTTGACTTTTCCGTGAAGCTTTTCCCGCATTTCCATGAGAACCTTGGCGGCCACCAGGAGCATGGCCATGTGGGCGTCATGGCCGCAGGCGTGCATGACGCCTTCATGGACGGATTTATAGGGAAGATCGTTGGCCTCGGTGATCGGCAGGGCATCCATATCGGCTCTGAGCATCAGGCAGGGGCCGGGTCTGCCGCTGTCAAGGACGGCCACGACCCCTGTGCCGGCTATGCGTTCGGTGGTATACCCGATCCCCATCAGATAGGCTTCAATCTTGCCGGCGGTTTCAACTTCGGCAAACCCCAGTTCCGGGTGCATGTGAAAGTCCCGGCGCAGGCCGATTACCTCTTCGGTGAGTTCCTGAAGTCGCCTCTGAATTGGGTCCATACGCCCGTTCCTATTCGATGACAAAGAGTTTGCGTTCAAATTGGGCAAATGTGGCTGCCCCGTTTTCCGTCACCCTGAAGGATTCGGAGCATTCAAATCCGAAATCGTCCATCCACATGCCGCAAATCATGTGAAAGGTCATGTTGGGAACCAGGACGGTTTTGTCTCCGGGCCTCAGGGATGCGGTGTGCTCTCCCCAGTCCGGGGGATAGTTCAGCCCCATGGAGTAGCCGATGCGGGATTCTTTTTCAAAGCCGTGTTTTGCAATATACGCCCGCCAGACCTTTTCCACATCTTCGCCGGTCATGCCGGGTTTGATGGCGGAAAGGGTGAGGTTGAGGCCGTCCACGGTGATGTCGGCCAGGCGCTGGAGTTTGTCCGGCGGGGTGCCGCCGATAAAGGCGGTCCTGGCAATGGGGCAGTGGTAGCGGTGGCGACAGGCGGCCAGCTCCAGGTTAACGGCCTGGTTAGCCTTGTACGGCTCATCGGTCCAGGTCAGATGGGGAGCGCTGGTTTTCTCGCCCGTTGGCATCATGGGAACGATGGAGGCGTAGTCCCCGCCGAATTCCGGGGTTCCTGTCATCTGGGCCTGGTAGACGGCGGCCACGGCATCGCACTCCCGGGTGCCGGGAGCGAGCTTGGAAAGCGCTGTTGCCATAACATTTTCGGCAATCTTACCGGCCTGTTTCATGATCTCGATCTCGGCATCAGACTTGACCAGACGAACCCAGCTGACCAGAAGGTTGGCATCAATCAGGGTGTCTCTTCCCAGGGTCTGTTTTAAAGCGGCATCGGACCTGGCCGTGTAGTAGTAGGCATCGGATTCCACGCCCACGGTCTTATTGCCCCAGCCCTTTTCCTTTATAAAGTCGCCCATGAAGTTCATGGGATGGCGCAGGTCGGTCTGGATATAGTTTTCCGGGTAGCCGACCATGTTCTCCTCTTTGAGGAAGGCCGTATGTCTGGCTCCGTTCACATCCATCATCCGGCCGATCCAGACGGGTTCCTCAGCATCATCGATGACAAGAACGGCCTGGGGTACGTAAAAGGACCAGCCGTCATAGCCGGTCAGATAGTTCATGTTTGCAGGGTCGCAGACCACCAGAAGCTCGATGCCGCGGGCTGCCATGGCCGCCTTGGTCGCTTCGATCCGTTTTAAGTATTCTTCTGTTGAAAATAAAGGCATCATTTCTCCTAAAAAAACCGGGCCTGGCGTTAAGGCCGGGCCCGGTGGGTCAATCTCATAATTTCGCCACACCCGTGGCCAGCCGTTCAAGGGCTTTTTTCAGGTTGTCGGAGCTTGTGGCAAAGGATATGCGCACATATCCTTCGCCATTTTTTCCGAAGATGGAGCCGGGTACGACGGCCACCCGATGTTCCTTTGCCATGTATTTTGCAAACTCCCAGGAGCTCATCCCAAAGGACGAGATATTGGGAAAGGCGTAAAAGGTGGATTCCGGCTTTATGCAGGAGATCCCCGGGATGCTGTTGAGGCCGTCATGGACCAGATCCCTGCGTTTGGCGTAGCGTTCCACCATGTTTTCCACGCATTTCTGGGAACCTGTGATGGCAGCCAGCGCCGCCCGCTGGGCCACGGCTGTGACGCCGGAGACCATATGCTCCATAAGCTTTTCCATCTCATCGATGATGGCCGAAGCCCCGGCCACATACCCCACCCGCCAGCCGGTCATGGCATAGGACTTGGACAGGGTGTAGATGGAGACGGTGATATCCTTGAGGCCCGGCAGGGCGCCAATGGAAACATGTTCATTACCGTCGAACAGGATATGCTCATAGGGCTCGTCCGATATGATGACGATGTTGTGTTCAAGACACAGTGCGCCGACCTGCTCCAGAATCTCCCGGTCAAACACGGCGCCCGTGGGATTGGACGGGGTGTTGAGGATGATCGCCTTGGTCTTGGGCGTGATGGCCGCTTTGACGTCGGCGGGATCGATCTTGAACCGGTTCTCCTCCCGGGCTGGAATCGTTACCGGGACTCCGCCGAAAAGTCTGATCTGGGAGTAATAGTCATAGCCGGGATCCACCACCATGACTTCGTCCCCGGGGTTGACCAGGTGGAGCATGACGTTGAAGATGCCCTGCATGGCTCCCACAGAGATGAAAATCTCGGATTCGGGATCGGCGATGATCTTGTTTTCCCGTGCAAGCTTCTCGGCGACGGCGTTTCTTAAATCCTGGAAACCCGCAGCCGGGGGATACCGGGTGAATCCCTGGTCCAGGCCTGCCTTGGCCGCATCCCGGATGTGCTCCGGGGTGTCAAAGTCGGGCTGGCCGATCCCTAAGTTCACGATGCCGTCGATCTCGTCGGCCATGGCGAACATGATCCGGATGCCGGACCACTCAACGCCGGTATTCCGTTTGGCAAATAAAGATTCAATATTCATGGTCGTCACTCTCGCTTACGGTTTTGTCAGCACCAGGTCGGCGGGGCCCTGGGGCGAGGTTTTCAGTTCAGGGGCGATTTTGTCCATGATTTCCATGACAATGGAGGCGATCTTTACCTTTTCTTTGATGAAGTTGATGTGCCAGTCCTCGCTGATCCAGGGCATGTAAATCTCGTCCTCTGCCGTGCCGGGCTCGAATTTAAAGTAGCAGGGAGAGGCCACCTTTGCAATTTCGGGGGCTTCCCAGGCTCTGAAGTTGCCGCCAAAAGAGTTGACCACGATGGTGTACACATCCAGGGGGATGTTGATAGCCTGGCGGATCGAGGCCAGGATGGGACGGGACACATCGGAGATGGGGTTCATGGAGTTGGCGCCCATGCTCTCAATCACTTTGGCGCCGGCTGCGGAGCAATAGCCGCCGAAAACGGAAAACTTGAAGATGGTTTCTGCCGGGATCATGCCCTCTTCTCTCATCTTGTTGAGGATAAAAAGCACGCCCTCGTCATAGACCAGAAAGCCCCTGAACCCTGCGTCAATGGCCCGCATGATATCGGCGATGTGATAGGAGATATTGTCGGAGCCCCGCAGCCTGAAGCCCTGCATGGAGCCTTCTCTGGTGTTCATCTCCTTGGCGCCGACATCCCATCCCTTGCGGTGACCCACGGTGATGATGGTTTCGATCTTGGCGTCTTTGGCCATCTGGGCCATGGCCTTGAGTTCTTCAAAGTCGCAGTAGGTGCAGCCGCCTACGGTAGCAATGGCCCGGTGGATGGCAACCTTGCGTTTTTCAGCCTCTTTGATCATGGCTTCCATGGTGGTGGCCCGCTCAACCCCTGCAATCTCTATTCTGAAGTTGGCGCCGTCGGGAAAGGCTTTGCCGGAAGGCGCAAGTGCGTAACCGTCTTGTCCGGGGATGCCGTGCTGGGTCATGAAGTCTCTGATCTGGGTAATTCTGTCACTCATTTGGTTTTGTCCTTTACTTAAGTTTTGATGTTAATTTGGTAAATTCGCTATCCACCATCTTGTAGGGATGTTCCGGGGCGGGGAACCGTCCCTGTCTCACGTCGTCAGCATCAGCTGAAAACGCCAGGATGGTTTTTTTGCAAGGTTTTCATATTTTTTAACAAACTTAGGGGTAAAGGCCTGAAAAGCCCCTGCTGGGCCGGAAAAGATCCTCAACTGTCCGTCACCATGCGTCATTTGCTGAAGATCCCGCCGGGTTAATTTTTCACCTGCCATGTCTATGGCCTCCATTTCAATCAAATCTGGAGTTGTCACAAAATATGTGACGCATGTTTTTTATGTGTGACAGATATAGAAGTAAAAAAAATCCCTGACGCCTGTCAAGGATTTTTGAATTTTTTTTAAATTGTGCAGGGAGAAAATTATAGGATCATGGGGTGCCCATGGCCCGGGACAGCTCCTTGGAGGCGGTGAGCAGCACCTCTTTCATGTCTTCTAATGCCCGGTGAGTCAGGCGCATGGCAGGGCCGGAGATACTGATGGCGTATGCCGGATAGGCATTGTGATCAAAAATGGGCGCGGCAATGCACCGTAGGCCGATGGTCATCTCCTCGTCATCCAGGGCGTAGCCGTTCTGCTTGATTCGGGAAAGCTCGGCCAAAAACTCTGCTTTATCCGTAATGGTATTAGGGGCCATGGGGGAAAGATCGTTGGTGGAAAGGTAATGGGACAGCTCATGCTCGGGTAAAAAGGCCAGGATGGATTTGCCAAGTCCCGTGCAATAGGCCGGGGCCTTATCCCCCAGAGCCGAGTCCATTCTCAGGACTTCCAGACTGTCGATCTTGTCTATGTGGATGATCTCCTGATTTTTGAACAGCCCCAGGTTAATGGTCTCTTTGAACATCATGGACAGCCTGTGCATATAAGGCTTGGCCATGCGCCGGATCTCAAAGCGGTTGGCGACCTTGGTGGCCAGGTTCATGATTTTCAAAGTGGGCTGATATTTATTGGAAGAATTTTTTTCCACATAGCCCAAGTCCTTAAGGGTATTGATGAACCGGTGGCTGCCGGCCCGGTTGGTGTCCATGAGCCTTGCCGCCTCAGACACGGAAAGCTCCCCGTGCTGTGCCAGCAATTCAAGGATCTTTATACCTTTTTCAAGGGAGGCGATTTTATAATACTTTTTTTCTTCCATGGTAAAACCTGTCTCAAAATAGGATATAGGATGTTCATTATGTGTGACGATTTTTATAGGGCTTTTCTTTAAACCTGTCAACAGGATAGTGGCACGCTATTGATCCAGGGGGCTGATAATACCCATCCGGTTTTTCAGGGCGACATGGGTGTAGATCATGGTGGTTTGAATACTGGCATGCCCTAGCAGATCCTGAATCGTTCGGATGTCGTAGCCATTTTCAAGAAGGTGAGTTGCAAAGCTGTGTCTCAGGGTATGGACACTGACTTTTTTGGAAAGTCCGGCTTTCCGGGCAGCCTTTTTTACTTGGCGCTGCAGGGTGTTGGCATGAATGTGGTGTCGCCTGACAATTCCGGTCCGGGGATCAACTGAGAGTCCCTGGGAGGGAAAAATCCACTGCCAGGCCCATTCTTTGCCGGCTCCGGGATATTTCCGTTCCAGGGCACCGGGCAGGAAGACCCCAGCCAGGGTTTCATTTCTCATGTCCTTTTGGTGTAATTCTCTGATACGGTTCAATTGAGCCTGAAGTTCGTTTTTCACCCGCTCCGGGAGCAACGTCTGCCGGTCTTTGTCTCCTTTGCCACTTCTGACAATGAGGCAGTTTCGCTCAAAATCCAGATCTTTGACCCGCAGCCGCAGACATTCGTTCAAACGCATTCCGCTGCCGTATATCAGACGGGCCATGAGCCGGCCTATGCCATCCATATGATAAAACAACTGCTGAACTTCCCCGGTAGACAATACAACAGGCAGATGCCTTTTGGTTCTGGAGCGCAGTGTTAAGCCAAGGTCTCCCGGTTCTTTGTCCAGGGCATGTCTGTAAAAAAATAAAAGGGCATTAAAGGCCTGGTTTTGGGTCGTGCGGGCCACCTTCCGGTCCACAGCAAGGTGGCTTATAAAAGCCTTGAAGTCATTGTTGTTCAGTGTTTCAGGACGCGTTCTCTTTACAAAGACAAAAAAAGCGCGAACCCACCCAAGATAGGCCCTTTCCGTGGCCAACGCCATGTGCTTCAGCCGCATGACGGAAACCATGGTATTTGCCGCTTTTTTCCATGAAGCGTCTGCATCTGCTGTATGAACGCAGTCCTCAGGTTCCCCTGCCCTTAAAAAATAAAGATATGTTGCAATGGCATCCCGGGCTTGCTCTACCTGCCAGTCCTGGGATGAAAGCGCGATGTGCTTTAGATATGATTCAACATTCTTTTCCGACAATGACCGATCGGTTTTTTTGTTAACAAAGGCATAGCATTTTGATACCCAGGAAAGGTAGTAGGGCGCAGTCTTCTTGGACGCAAGGCGCTTGTTCAATATGTAATTTTGAAACGCTTTCATGGGACTGATATTTTTTTGCCATACTTATATAGATTCTGCATATCATTTAATATGGCATTAATATGCAGAATGAAAGGTTGACGAAGCTATTATAACATATTGAGATAAAAGCGTAATTAAAATATTGACAAAATTGGCGCGTCACAGGATATTGGGAGAATATTCACAAAATATAGAATCTACATATTAAATGTTCTGTTTCAAGTAGACCACTACAATAAGGAGTGCGTATGGTTGATGACAAAAAAGTACAAAAAGATGATGTAGCCGAAACTATGAATCCTCTTGTATTTATAAGCCACGACACCAGAGATGCAGAATTGGCGGAGGCTTTCAGTGCGCTCCTAAAAAGTGTTAGCGCAGGTGTTCTAAAATCTTTTCGAACGTCTGACAGAAAAGGTAATCAAGGTATAGAGTATGGTGTAGAATGGTACCCTGAAATTATTAAGAACATTCAAAAGGCTTCTGACGTTGTTTGCCTTTTGACAGAAAGAAGTGTTGATAGGCCTTGGATTCTTTTTGAGGCTGGAATGGCTAAAGGTAAATTAGAGACACCAATTCTAGGCGTTGCGTTAGGAATTTCGCTCAAAGATGCCTCATCTGGTCCGTTTGCGCAATTTCAAAATTGTGGTGACGATGAAGATTCATTAACCAAATTAGTTTTTCAGTTAGTTGATCGAATCCCAAACTCTGAGCCTGATGAAGAAACAATAAAGTTTCAGGTGGGAAAATTTAAGAAAAATATTACCGAAATACTTAAACAGACCAACAATAGCATTCCTTCCATAAAGAAAGCTAAAGGTGAAGTTGAAAACGGTGATAACTCTTCAGCCAGACTTTTTGAAGAAATAAAAGTCATGTTTCAAGATCTGCCATTCCGTATTGAGAAAAATATTCGTTTTGATCCTATCAAAAAGAATAAACGGCGCTTACATCCAATGCTTTTAGACAAAATGATGCGCATTATGAACAAAAATTCAAAAACTGAAATTCTAATTGGATTAAGTTTCTTGAAGGATGGAATGCCTTGGCTTTATGATCTTGGGATGGAGACTCTTAATGTGCTAAGTTCAAGTGATCCCTTTGATGTAAGGCAGCAAGCGTTGTATGATTTTGAAAAAGTGGTTGAGATTTCTACCGCTAATCCAATGATGAACGATTTCATGGATTCCAGAGAAGAATTCATGCTTTATCACAAATTACCGCTCAAATTGGTCCAATCAATGAATGAATATATGAAAGGGTCAAATTAGATTGACAGAACAAGCGGCTGCACAAGGATGCCAATCTCTACGCTGCGCTCCGAGACCGGCACCTGTGAGCCTTGTCGTTCTGCATAAAAAAATCGACTCTGGGGGAAAAACAAATGGGAAAACTTGTTACATGTGCCTATTGCAGAGGCAATGGCGACGATAGACACAAAAATATGCCTTGCCGCGCATGTGGAGGATCAGGCCGTATGATGATACCTTACGATAACCCTGTTAAATGCAATTACTGCCGTGGTAACGGTGATGACCGGCACGAGAATAGACCATGCCGAGCTTGCCAAGGAGCAGGCGTGATCGCTCCAGGGATTCAGACACTATAAAAAAATAGATCGCAGAACAAGGCCCTTGCACCGGACGGGCTAACAGCGCGCCTTCATTGGAGGCTGTCTTTTTTCAACCTTTTTCGCGTTTTGGCCTGCGTCGCGGCTCGCCGCCCGCTCGGTGAAGGCCAGCGTTAGAGAAAATAAATGAAAAATAAAATATTAATATTAATTACTATTATTGGATTAGCTTTTACTTTTTCGGTCGTTTATTCATTCTATACTATTTACCAAAGCGTATCAGAAATTTCCGCAAAAGCGAAAAGTAACTTTGGTTTTGATACTGTTGAATCACTGGTTGCACTTATAGAATCGGATAAATTTTCATATTTTGATAAAAATAAAGCGATA
The DNA here is from genome assembly GCA_963677255.2 of uncultured Desulfobacter sp. Taxonomy (GTDB): domain Bacteria; phylum Desulfobacterota; class Desulfobacteria; order Desulfobacterales; family Desulfobacteraceae; genus Desulfobacter. The sequence goes on from CAXXER010000001.1 coordinate 1,607,690, forward strand.
TGGGCACTCGGACAAATTGGAGATAAAAGAGCTTTGCCATTGTTAAACAAATTAGATACAGACGAAATTCAAAAAAAGCCATTGGATTCAAAGAATTATATAGTTCAATATACAGTAGAAAAAGCAATAAAGCAGATCAATAGTGCTTTTATTGCAACAAGATGGATGTACAAAAATAGATAAAACTCTAACAAATGAAGGATTAGTGACCGTGCCGAGGCACGAGGCCCGGCGCTAATCTTGTGGTTCAAGAAGCCGCAGATCTTTAAGGGGAAAGATTCACGTTTTGTCGGGTGTATTAAAGGCCGGATGAAACGAAAATTTCAGAAAAGAGTCCTCCCTGCGGGGCCAAAAACAAAATTCACGCTGTTTTCAGTTACCAAGGCCTGTCCACAATGGCTGCATTTAATCCCGAGGATTTCAGGTTCAGGGCTTTCAACCAATAAAGCTAAAACATCATGGATGAATGAAATCAGTTCTCGGACTTTCTCGATAGGCAATTCAAAGTTGGGATTAAGAAATCCATAATGCCGGATTTTCATAAAGCCTTTGGGAAGAACATGCTGCAAAAATCGTCTGATGAACTCCATGGCATCCAGTGACGTAAGTTTCCATTTTCTCTTCTCCCGGTTTTTGTGCAGAAATTTAATGATACCGTTTTCAATGCTTTGGATACGATTGTTGGAGATGGCTATCCGAAACACATATCGTGAAAGATAACGCAGGGAATTATGCCCAAACCCCACGGCTTGACTGTCAAGAACCCATGGCTGAGGCCAGACTGCTTGATCTATCCTATCGAACAACCCAGCCTTTTTCATGGCATTCTTGAATTTGGCCTTAAAAATGACCTCCAAAGGTTTTGTATGGACAAACAGATCTTGTCGCGAGGGGAGCCATTGGTTGTTATCAGATAAAGCGCCTCCGGGGATGATCAGATGTAAGTGAGGGTGGTACTGGAGCATCCCGCCCCATGTGTGAAGGATGGCCGGATATCCGATTCGGTCAGATCCGATAAACCGCACATCCTGCGCCAATTTTTTCAGTGATTCATTGGCGCATGAAAACAGCGCTCTATAAGACACTTTCTGGTGAGACCGGACAACATTCCGAAGGCCCTGGGGAAGCGTGATAGTTAACAGGAAATAATGGGTTGGCAGCAGTTTTTTCATTTGCCGGTTAAGCCATTGATCGGCTTTGCCGTGCTGGCAGTTTGGGCAATGGCGGTTGCCGCAGCAAGCCTGGATAAAATGAAGGTTTCGACAGTCGCGGCATTCATACACCATCGTTCCAAAGACGCCATTCCGACAGGCCATGATATCCCGGATGGTCTTTTTACGCGATTGCGGCATCCGATCGCCATACAGGGCCAGATATCGGGCCCCATACATTTGGAAAATGTTTTGAACAGCACTCATGACAGCACCCCCTGCATGACTTTGGAAACCTTATCGTTGGAATCAACTTGAGCCTGGGTGGTCACGTGCAGATAAACCATGGTGCTTTCAAGCGTTTTATGCCCCAGGGTTTTTTGAACATGACGTATGGGGATGTTAGCCTCCAGCAGATGGGTCGCATAGGCATGACGGAATACATGAGGGTGGACATGCTTTTAAACTTGAGGCGTTTCAAAGTCGACCGCAAGACGCCTTGAACCCCGCTGCTGCTAACATGCTCCTTGGCGTATTGAGCATTCTTCCCGCCATTGCGGCCCAAGGCGGGAAATATCCATTTGGGATTGAGATGGGTTTTATAATATTTATGCAAGGTCAGTGATTTTAGGCAGGGGGACCATCCTGCCCTGGGAACCTTTGCCGCAGTGAATATGTACAAGCCCCCGGTCGGAAAGAATATCTTTTACCTGGAGGCTTGTGGCTTCCCTCAACCGCCGGCCCATTGAATACAACGTCAAATAGAAGGTATGACTTTGAATCGTGGGCAATGCATAGATGATCTTTCTGACTTCAGCCAGACTCATTCTGGCAGCAAAGCCAATATTGACGGAGCTGTTCCTCGGTGATATCGTGAAGCCGTTCATTGTAAAAGCGCTGCAGTTTTATCACAGCGCTGCTATAAGACTGGATACTCCGTTTAGCATATCCGGCTAACTGGAGGTCTTCCTTGAAACGTTTGATCAAATCGCTCATGGTATCTTCCTTTCTTCTTTAACCTTGTCGGGTAGAAGATACCGACCTGCAATCCGGTAAGAAGATACCATGAACCATTTGCATTGAGCAAAAGGTCACGGAAAGGAGTACCTGCCGCGTAGCGGCTTACTTGGACAAACGTTTGAAAAGGGACCGAAAATGTTGGACGGCCTTGGTATCAACAGCTTGAGTGTAAAACGTACTTCGCTTTTCAGTTTGCATCCCTTTTGTGGCCTGTGAAGCGTAGCGATGTTAAGAACTAAATAAACCTTAAAAGAAAGGAGAATTGTCATGGTTAAAAAGACCGATTTCATGGATGCATCCACAAAAGGAAAAGGCGGGGGATCAGAAGACAGCCAAAAGTGCGTCTGCGGTAGCTGCGTTTGTGCCTGCGCAGGAAGTGCGAACAACAGTACGACTAGAATCAATGATGCCAAGAAGGATGCTATAAATAAGTTCAAAAGTAACGCGATAACTGTAGAAACGTAGACATCATAATTACTTAGCATCTTCACATATCATGTTAGAGGTCATCTCTTTTGCGGCTGCCGATAGGGGAGCGAATCAATGAATGGTTTCTTCATCCATAAATTCAAAACACAAAAGTCTTACTATGTGTTCAGTGTCAGCAATATGCATATCTATAGTGTCGACAAGGTCGTCTGGAGCGTAATTGATGATTACTGTGATCTGAGCGAAGCGGAAATAATCCGCAAATACGCCTGTAATTTTACCGAAGCGGAGATATCCAACGCCATCAATGAGATCGCCGTCATAGAGGCGGGGGGAGATATAAGCCGGAAACGGCCAAAGATAGCGCTCCATTATTCTCAAGATGATATCAGGGAGATGCTGGCTGATGAGAGAAAGAATATTACACTTATCGTGACGGACCGGTGTAATCTTCGATGTGATTATTGCATTTACAGCGGTAATTATCATGCCCGTCATGCATGGCGGGACCAGGATATGAGCTGGGAGATCGCCAAGAAAGCCATGGATGACTACTTCGCCCATTGCCGTAAGTCGGAGCGGCCAACGATCAGCTTTTACGGAGGCGAGCCTCTCTTGAATATGAAACTGATTACCCGGGCGATCAAGTATGCCAGGTCATTCGATAATGAGACCTGGTTTAATATAACTACCAACGGCACCTTGCTTAGAGGGGCGACCGCCGACTTCCTTGCAGAGAACAGAGTGAGACTGGTAGTCAGTCTGGACGGTCCAAGACATCTACATGACCGGTATCGCAAGAATGCGAAAGGACTGCCATCATGGCAGACGATTATCGACAATGTCAGCAGATTCATCGACAGGCATCCAATTTACGCTGACGAATACCTATTATGCTTCAACTGTGTTCTCGCTCCCCCTCTTGATTTAAAAGAGATCGACAAATTTTATACAAAGTATCCCCTTTTCCAGCGGTTCAAGAAGCTGCATGCCTTTTCAAGTTATATTGATGGTGCCGCCCATTTCAAACCCATTGAGGGTAAGATTTCATCGTACGCTGATATTTATCATGATTATATCGACTTATTGACCAGCGGGCGAATGAATATGGAAACTTATCAATCCGGCCGGTACAACTTCATCTATCCGTTATTCACCATGGATTTTTTAAAGTTTCATAAAAGGCATCACCGCTATTGTCACAACGATTTTGACCGCAGGGAATTTCCGGATCAGTTCTGTCTTCTGTCCACATGCATTCCCGGTATCAATAGAATCTATGTCAGTACCGACGGGAGGTACTTTCCCTGTGAGAGGCTGCCGGAACTCGACAGCCTGAGGATCGGGGATGTCAATGCGGGAGTGGATAGCGACGCCGTTTATCGATTGCTTCATGACTGGGTAGAGTTGGGCAAAGATGAGTGCCGATCCTGCTGGTGCCTGCCAATGTGTCAGGTCGGCTGCTGGAGAGAAGGATTCGACGGGAAAACAATAACAGCAGAGGAAAAAAAGATTGCCTGTCAAAGTCATCGTAGGGACATGTCTCGCTTAATTGTCGATTACTGCACCATTCTCGAAAATAATTCAAAGGCTTTTGATTTTTCGAAAGATGTGACGCTGGTTTGAGAGTCCGGAACGTTTGGGCGACAGGGAGTATAGGAGGCAAGTCTATGCCTTGAACGCGCTCCATTATATGTTTATCCATGATAAAAATTTTAAATGCACGCACCCACACAAGCTTCAAATACTTGACCACATCACTGTATGGCATGGGCCCTTCAAAGGACTTCGTCTTTCGCTCGTTTTCCCATCTTCTGCCTGGTGGCGACGGGATAAAGCATCCCGGTCATGTCGTAGGCCCTCGAGCGGGGCTTTGCTCCACTCGGTATCCAAGAGGGGATCGGTTTTTACCGAGGTGATGTGGGCAACGACTGCCAATGGCAATACCGTCTTTATAGTCCCGCTGCGATATCTTTTGTTTTATTCCCGGGTTTAGTGTATCGTTTTTGAACGGGTCAATTTAAAAAAGCAGTGTCTGAGTTGGAAAATAAAAAACATAAAAAGGACGAAATTTTCAGGGTTGTAAGGCTCCATCGGTTGTTGACGAACCGGTTTTTATGGCCGCATTCAACGGAGCAGTCTAGCCTTTACCAGTGGCGGGTATCCATACTGGCGTCCATGATGCTGGCCGGTCTTGTGTTTGGCATCTTCGCCTTGGTTGCCGGCGTCATGCTGGCGGTCCGGCAGAATGTATGGGGGCTGGCCATTGCAGATATTGCAGGCCTTGTCTTGTGGCTGATCCTGATTTGTGTTCACCATATTCGGTTTGAAGTGAGGGCCGGGATTGCCACGATGGCGGCCTATTGCATCGGAATTGCCGTGATCCTTTTGGTGGGGCCGCTCAGCGGCGGTCCCATCTGGCTGTTCACATTCGCCGTGCTGGCCGGGGTGCTTCTGGGCAACCGGGCGGCCGTTGCCGCCATTTTCATGAATGCATTGGCCCTGACCCTTATAGCCGTTCTGATGTCAAAGGGGATGATCGGAAGCGAATTTCCCTTTTTTAAAACAACACCGGCCGCAGTGGCCGCTGTTGTCAATTTTATCATGCTCAACGCCATTACGGCAGTATCCGTCTCTTCCCTGCTCCGGGGATTGAATACCAGTGTAAGGCAGTACCAGCTCATGGCGGATAACGTGGCCGATGTGATCTGGACCATGGACATGAACCTTGGATTTACCTATGTCAGTCCGTCTGTTTTTCAAATGCAGGGATATACGGCCCGGGAGATGATGGGAAAAACCGTGAAGGATATCCTGTCTCCTGAATCATTGGAACGGGTTCATCAATTGTTATCAGAAAAAATGGACCTGCTGGGTCAAGGGGATGCCAAGGTTTGGCAGCCTGTTATTTTTGAGGCAGAGCAGCGCAAAAAAGACGGGTCTGTTTTGTGGACGAGTGTCAATGCGCGCCTCATCCGGGGCCAGCAGGACCAGCCCGCCGGTATTCTGGGCGTAACCCGCGACATCACCGTCCAGAAACAAAATGAAATTGAAAAAAGAAAGGCTCAGATCGCGGCCGGTGAGAATAAAAAATTGGCCCTGGTGGGAAGGATCGCAGGGAAGATGGCCCATGATTTCAACAATGTTCTGGGCATTATCATGGGGCATTCGGAACTGGCCCTTACCCGATGCAGGGATGAAGAAGACCGGAAAACCTTTGAACTCATCGTCAGCCAGACCCTGAGGGGAAAGAATCTGACAAAGAACCTGATCGCGTTTGCCAAGAGCCATGAGCCGAACTGGAAGTGGTTCCTGTTAAATGAAAAAATTGATTTTGTACTGGATTTATTAAAAACCGATTTGGATGGGATCACCATTAAAAAAGAGTGGGATAAAGATGTGGACATCATGGCCGATCCCGGGATGATCGAACATACCCTGGTCAACCTGGTTCACAATGCCGTTCATGCGGTGGGCAGGTCCCCCATGCCTGAAATCATCCTCAGGATCAGCCTGCCCGATTCCGGGGGCATCCGGTTTGAAATCCAGGATAACGGATGTGGAATTCCTAAAGAGTATATTGATGAGGCTATTTTTGAGCCGTCCTTTACCCTGAAAGGCAGCCAGGATACCACAGGCGCCTACGCAAAAGGAATCAAAGGGACGGGATACGGCATGGCCAACGTCAAAAAATACATTGAACTGCACAAAGGGCGGATCCGGGTTGAGTCTGAGGAGGGGGCCGGGACCCGGGTGATCATTGATCTGCCCCGTATCGAAAAGCGGTTGACCATTGAAGAAAAAACAAATCTTGAGTCTGTACGTCCTCTGTCCGGGCGTTCTATCCTGCTCGTTGAGGATGAGCCGGCCATCGCTTTGGTTCAGCAGCACATGCTGACCGAGGCCCCTTTGAATCATATTGTGGATACCGCTTCCAGCGGCCAGGCGGCTTTAAGGCTTTTTGGAGAAAATCACTATGATCTGGTGAGCCTGGATCACGTCCTGCCCGGAAAACTCAATGGAAAAGACGTTTATACCCACATTCGCCGCCTGAAAAAAGATATTCCCGTCCTGTTTATTTCCGGCAATATAGAGTTCCTTGAGTCTATCAAAGCGCTTAAGCAGGAAGATCCATATGTTGATCATCTGTCCAAGCCCTGTGGCAATATGGAGTATGTCAACCGTGTGAATGAACTGCTGCGGAAAGCGGCGGCAAAGGCGGCTGGGTAAAAGGGGCATTAACCGGATCAGCGTTCCATATAGGTATTAAATATCTGCTCGTGGGAGATGTATTTTTCCCGGTTGGGATCCTGGAGGTAGAGCCGTATGGCATGGACCCTTCGAAGGATCTCATCTTCGGCCCGTTTTCTCATCTTCTGCTTGGTGGTGATAATCTCCTCCTTGAGCTCGGGGGTATGATCCTTGGCATAGTATTTTTCAGTCTTGTAGGTGATCCGTTTTTCAATGAGATCCTCCCTCATCCGGTTGTGTCCATCGTCCAGGAAAAGAACCTCCGGCATGAGATCGGCAAAATGGGTGACAGCAATGATGTCCTTGTCCCGCTGCCAGTAGCCGATGAGAAATTCCGGCTCAAGATCCTTGTAGTTTTGCAGGGGCATGTACATGCGCCGCAGGTATAACAATACTTTTTCCGTTTTTTTGCGGTGGCCGCCGATAATAACCGATCCCCCGACCTCATCCTTTCTCACCCCTTTGGTCCAGGGAGCCCCGGTGATGCCGAAATCAATGCATAAGGGAAGACGCAGCAGCGCCGACAGGGTGTTCAGGGCCAGGGCATAGCCGGCCGAGGGGCCGCCTACATTGTAGGAGGCGGATAAAAGCTGGTGGTGAAGGGTGTAGCGTTGGAGAAAATCCCCAAACAGCCAGGGAATACTGATGTCCGGCGTCAGCTCCTGGATATAGTTTTTCACCATGGTCAGGGCCTCGTGGGCGGACTGCTTGGTCATCTGAACCGCCATGTCCAGCTGGGCCGCGTTGGGGGCGGAGGAAGAAACCGCGCCTGTCACCATGATCGGCTCGGCCTGGATTCTTCCGGTAAGGCTTGTGGCGATGGGCAACAGCATCCCGGTCATGTCATTGGCACCGACTCCGATGATAAAGCCCACCTGGGGTTCCTTGCTCAACTCTGTTTCGAGAAATTCGTTGAGCTGGATACTGCCCTTTCTCACCGGACTTGAGGAGATTTCCCTGCGGGCGGATTCCAGGTGGGTCTCCACCAGGGGATAGGTCTCTTCGGAAGTCACGTGGGAGACGGACTCCAGAATCTGGTCGTAATGGGTGACAAAATTTTGCAGATCGTTTTTGATATTGGACTTCAGCAGGGGCGGGGCCTTTACCGCATCTAAGATTCCCAGGATGGTCTTGAAGTTGAGCTTTACAAAGTCGAACTTCTCCTGCCGGGTGGATTTTTCAAGGTGCCGCAGCTTGAGCAGCACCTTATACTCGGTGGAGCACAGTGCTATGGCTTTTTCGGTGAAGGAGGAGTAGTCCGCAGGGGTGTTGCAGATGCCCTGGGCCGTCTCGATGATTTTTTCCACCTCGAATTCCCGTTTATGGGGGATTTCGTCGAACTGCTTTTTGATAATGTCAAAGATGTCCTTTTGCCGCATATGGCCTGATATCTCAAGGGTTTTTAAACGCTTGGACCGGATCAGGGCCGGGTCCAGGATATCCAGTCGGTTGGTGGTGAGAACCGTGAACACCTTGTTTAAGGGAATCTCTCCGTCAATGATATTCAAAAATTTATTGGTCAGGGCGTCCGAGGGCTGACCGCCGGTTGTGCTTCGCTTGGGGGCCAGGGCATCTCCCTCGTCAAAGAAGATCACCGTGGGGGCCACCATCTTGGCGATGTCGTAGACCTTTTCCAGATTGGATACCGCCCCGTGAACGGGGGAGGACGGGTCCTGGAGCGCCGACGGGGAGGTGGCGATGTCATGGACCTTTAGGTTGGAGGACAGCCAGGTTCTGACCAGAAAGGTCTTGCCTGAACCCGGGGGGCCTGTCAGGACCACGCCCTTGTCCTCGCTGACCCCGTAGTTAAAGCAGTTGTTGGCCATCTCAGAGAATTTATCTTTTATGTCCCCCACATATTCCTCCCAGGAGACATTCCGGTCCATGCGGTCCACCACCTTGGAGTACAGTTCTCCGTAGACATTTTTTGCCACCAGCTGGAAGGCAGAGCGCACCAGAACGGCATTGTCCAGAAATTCCACGATGAAATCCCCCCGGATATTGATGACCGATTCAATCAGTTTTCTTACATAGGCGGGAGATATTTTAAGACTGCGCTCCTTGAACACCTCGTAGATCCGTTCGGCGGCCCGGTCCAGTTCCCCGGATTCCGGAGTGTAGTTGGTGGGGATCTGGTGGCGCTTGATTTCCAGAAAGATGATTTTTTTCAGGTTGTCCTTGTTCATCCAGAATTTGGAGATATCGATGATGGCGCCTTTTTCCACAAAGCGGCGGTAAATGGCGGAGTCAAAGCGATGGGCCTGGTCTGTGGTGGCGATGAGAAAGCAGTCCCGTCGGCCGTCTATGATTTCGTCCAGGACGATGTTAGTGGTATCGATCAGGGTGCGCTGCTGCTTTTCCGCTCCGCCTGACCCGGGGCTGCTTTCGGTTTTTCCGAAAGCGGAGTGGGCCTCTTCCACATGGCGGATGGAGGTCACTTTGAGCTGACCCATGGCCCGTTTGAAATAGTTGCCGGGTTCCCCGGAAAGCGCAGTCTGGTAATCGTTTGGGGTGATGATGGAGGCGTCCACCTCAATGCCCTGCTCCTCAAAATTGGTCAGGTTGCCCATGATCCGTTTTTTGAATATCCTTCTGAGAACGGGGATGGTCGCCAGGCGCTGGTAAAAGGCCAGTTTCCTCTTCCTGGCGATTTTCATGGCGAATTCCGGGTCCACCTCTTCTAAGGACGCAAAGAGGCTGTGATTGGCCAGGATCTCCTCTTTTTTCTTTTTCCAGTCCACCGTGGGGATGACTTCATTTCTAAACACTACAGTTTCAAGGGCCTCCCTCACCGTGGCGCTTTTGCCTGAGCCGGAAGAGCCTTCCACCAGTAAAATTGGGGCCTTGGGCACATTGGGATCTTCAATATGCTCTTTTCTGATATGGGCCCGGTAGATCTTGTCGAACATCTCTTCCAATTCCATGGGGACGTGAAGATCGGTAAGCTCTCTGTCCAAAACGGCGATCAGATAGAGAAGTTCCGGGCGTGTCAGTTCCTTTTCAATGATTCGGTTCCATGAGGCGCCTGGGTTGGTCTCCCCGGAATAGAGAAACCTTTTTTTCCAGTCCCTTAAAATGGACGGGTTGTTCAGGACATTCATCTGCCGTTTTTTGCGGCGCATAAAAAAAAGCAGGTAAAGTCCCTCTTTTATGGAGGATATCAAAGGGTTGGGAGGGGTGTACTGGTTCAGACGGGAGCGGACAAAGGCTTTGGTATCGTAACTCCATCCCGCCACGATGGAGTCCATTTTCCGGATGGTCTCCTCGGGCAGGGTGATGTACTTTTTTTCTTTGGTCATGCGTTTGGCCATGGTCGCCTCCTGAGGCAAAAACGCTTAGGGTGTTGTCTGGGTGGATTTTTTCTCCGCGGCCTCTTTTGCCTCTTTTTTCACCGGCAGCCGGGTAAAGGACGGCAGGGTCAGGGCGGGTGTCTGGCCGCTGTCATGGAGGACAAAGGTCTTTCTGTCACTCTGGTCCTTTTCATAGGCTGTGGCCCATTTCTGCTGGGAGAGAAAGGAGAGCAGGTCCGGGCTGACCGGCTGTCCGTCAGCCCCTCCTAGGGCCAGGTTTAAAGAGCGGATACCGTTCAGGTAGGCCTTGTAAAGCTTTCTGATTCTATCGGCTTCCTGGTCGGCGGCATAGTTGTCGGCCTCGGCGATGAGCTGGCGGCGTTTCTTTTCCTCCGTGGCTTCCACCAGTTTGTCTCCGAACCGGGTCTCGTTCAGGACGAAGCTGACCACTTCAATGCCGTATTTGCCTTCAAGGGTGGGGCCGTTTTGGTTGATGGGGCGCTTCTTAAGGGCTTTGAATATCTCCTCTTTAATGCTCTCCCGCTGGGAGATGAGGTGATTGACCTCTTTGCCCTGGAGGATATCTTTGGCAATGCCGTCAAAGTCCCCTTGAAGCAGGGTCTCAGGGGAGAGATTTTCAATGCCCCATTTTTTAAGATCCTTGATTTTAAAGGTCATCAAAGCGGATGTCCACAATGCCACATTTTCCTGGGAAATGATTTTGATGGGGGCGGAGGAGCCGCCCAGGTATATGTTCTGGTTCATCAGGGGCACTTCTTTTTCAAGGCGGGTGAAAAAGGGAAGGCGGTAATGCCAGCCCACATCGGTGACCGCCTGGCGGGTCCCCCCGAACTGCTCAAGGATGACGGCATAGTTGAGCTTGACTTTGTAAATGACCTGGGTGGAGTAAACGATGGCTGCCAGAGAATACACCAGGGCAATGACAAAACAAAATAACGCGGTACGCCGGATCATGGTGATCACGCGGGCCCGCTGAAGAAAAACCTGTGATGCCTGATCTTTCATGCCTGCTCCTTTCCTAGTTTGAGTCCGGACCCAAGTTCGCAAAGAATATAAGACCCCGGATCTTTTGGTGCGAATTTCGTAACCTTTGGACGGCCAGTGGGTATTCAACAGGAAAATGAACAAATTGTAATGGATTTCAAGGCTGGTGCACAGTATACATTAACCGGTGCGCGCCGTCAAAAAAATATTTGGCTTGGAATCTTTTGCATTTTCGCACGCTGCGCTGACAGCGGGCCTCTGCTATCCCCCCTTTTTACCGCAGATGATTCCCGATTGTGTAGGGCCGCAAAAATCAAGGCGGTGAATGTCCCGGACCCCCAGCCGTTTCAGCATCCCGAAAAGATCCCCCTGGCTGTAGGCCTGTCCCTTTTGTGTGCCCAGGAACATATTCATGGAAAATAGCGCAGGAAAAAGGGGGCCGTCACAGGAGTCGTCCAGGATAAATTCGTGGATGAAGAGAGTTCCCCCGGGATGAACGGCCTTTAAGGCCTTTTCGATGATCTGTTCGGCCATTTCAGGACCTTCGCCGTGGAGGATATGGGAAAGCCAGGCGGCATCAAAGGTCTGCCCCAGGGTGAGCGGGCCCCGGGTATAATCTCCAGGAACAAAGGAGATCTGTCCCTGCAGCTTGAATTTGGCAATGGTTTTTTCAGCAAAGGGCCGGGTGGTCGGCCGGTCAAAGACCACGGCTTTCAATCCCGGCCGTGCCAGGCAAAAGTGGATGGCATAGGTGCCCGGCCCACCGCCAAGATCCAGGAGCCTTGCGCAATGGGAAAGGTCTATGATTCTTGCGATTTCAGGGGCGATGGCCATGGCATTGGTGAACATGCCCATGAGAAAGCTCTCCCGGATCTTTGGATCAGAATTTCCGTCGGAGTGCCTGATGGGACCGCCTTTGGAGACCGCCTGGTCCATGTTTACCCAGGACTGGGCCAAATGGTGGTGGTGAAGGATCATGTAGCCGATAAAGGATTCGGAATCCTTTGACAGAAATTTACGGGCCGGCTCGGTGCAGGCATAGGCCTCGCCGGTTTTTTCTACCAGATCCATGGCGGCCAGGGCGTTGAGCAGAGTGGCAAGGCCCCGGGGGTCAAGGGAAAGGGCTGTGGCAAGGTCCGGACCAGGAACCGGTTCAGAGCCCATGTGGGTAAAAAGGTCCAGTTTTACCGCGGCGTGGAGCGTGCAGGTCTGCCAATAGGAGCCAGAGAGTTTCAGAAGGGTGCCGGGAGTCCAATTACTCATATCCACCTCCTGTTCACTATATGTGTTCCACCGGATTCGGGCCAGGGCGATTGCCCCGGTCCCGGGTCGACAGATTTTATAGATCTAACATCTTTGACAGCGCGATAAAAGCCTCTTTTTTAATGGCGTCATCAATAGTGACAACATTGGCCTTGCCGATGTTGTCAAGGCAGTGCAAAAGATTCTTAAGATTGATCTTGTGCATGTTGGGGCAGAACGCGTCACTTAATGGCAGAATTTTTTTGTCGGGATGCTCCACAGCCAGGCGTTTGATCAGATTGATTTCCGTTCCCACGATGATGGTGCTGTCGGAAGGCGCTTCGGCAACATATCGGGAAATGAAACTTGTGGACCCGCAGCCATCGGCCAGGCGCACGACTTCATTGGTGCATTCCGGATGGACCACTACCTGGGCCTGGGGAAATTTTTTACGCATGGACAGCACCTGCTCTGCCAAAAATTTTGTATGCACGGTACAGTTGCCTTTCCACAAATAGACCTGCGCCCGTTTCAAAGCCTGTTCGGAGTTTCCGCCAAGGGGTTTTTCAGGATCCCAGACCAGGATCTGGTTCCTTGGGATATCCATGGCAAGGGCTGTGTTTCTTCCCAGGTGTTCGTCCGGGATAAAAAAGATTTTTTTCTTTTGTTTCAATGCCCAGGAAAATGCTTTTTGAGCATTGGAGGAGGTGCAGACAATCCCCCCGTTCTTCCCGCAAAATGCCTTAACACAGGCGTGGGAGTTGATGTAGGCCATGGGGATGATGGCGTTTTTTCCTGTGATTTTTATGGCGTCGACCCATGCTTTTTTGACCACGTCTTCGGCTGCCATGTCCGCCATCCAGCAGCCGGCACCGGGATCAGGAATCTGGACCACCTGGTTTTCCTTGGCCAGTATGGCGGCGGAGTCGGCCATGAAACGGACCCCGCAGAATACGATAAATTTGGCATTTTCATCCCTGGCAGCCCGCCGGGCCAGGGCGTAGGTATCCCCCCGGTGGTGCCCTAAATCCACGATTTCCTTTCGCTGGTAATGGTGGGTGAGGATGAGCAGTTCGTTGCCCAGATCCTGCTTGATCCGGATGATTTTATCAACGATTTCCCTGGTGCCGAAATCCGTATCCATCTGTCTTAGTCCTTTCCGATTAGAAATATTCCGTAGGTGGCAAATAGATTGGGGAGAACAAATACGCGTTTGCCTTGTCTGTTCTGGTTTGTGGTGTTGATGGCCGCCGTCTTGAAGATCTTGAAGCCGGCTTGGTTCGCAAAAGTTTTAAAATCCTTTAGGCTGAGTACCCGGATATTGGGGGTGTCATACCACTCATAGGGCAAATCCTGGGTCTTTGGGGCGCATCCGGTGGTGGCCAGCTTATACCGGACATTGATATGGCCGAAGTTTGGAAAGCTGACCACGCCTTTGCGGGCCACCCGGAGCATCTGGGAAATCAGGGTGACAGGATCGTAAACCTGCTGCAGGGTCTGGGAGCAGATGGCGTAGTCAAAAGCCTTATCCGGGTAATCTTCAAGCTCTTCATTGATATCCCCCTGGAGCACGGAAATGCCTTTTTCAATGCATTTGACCACCTTGGACTCTTTGATTTCAATGCCCCGTTCCAGGACCTGTTTATGATTTTTCAGCCAGTAAAGGATCTCTCCTTCACCGCAGCCTAACCCCAGCACCCGGGTTCCCGGTTTAATCCAGGAGGCGATGATTTTAAGGTCGTACCGCAGGTCGTCTGTCATGGCGTCACCCCCTTTAAAAAGCCCGAGATCAGACTGTCCAGGCGCTGGTCGGGAAGAAGGAAGGCATCATGGCCCCACTGGGCGTCAATTTCACAAAAGGAGACATCCAGGTTGTTTTTTTTCATGGCCTTGACCATCTCTTTTGACTGGTAGGTGGGATACAGCCAGTCCGACGTATAGGAGACCACCAGGAATTTGGCCCGGGCTTTTTCAAAGGCATTGACCAAAGAGCCCTTGCCATACTCCCTTGCCAGGTCGAAATAGTCCGCCGCCTTGGTGATGTATAAAAAAGAGTTGGCGTCAAACCGTTCAATGAATTTGTTGCCCTGGTACTGCAGGTAGGATTCCACCTGGAATTCGGCACCGAATTCAAAGCTTAGCGCACTTCTGTTCTGCAGTTTGCGCCCGAACTTCATGCGCATGGACTCATCGGACAGATAGGTGATATGACCGATCATACGGGCAATGGCAAGGCCCATGTCCGGTTTGTTTTTTCCGTAGTAGTCCCCGTTGTTCCAGTTGGGATCGGCCATGATGGACTGCCTGGCCACTTCGTTGAATGCAATGGCCAGGGCGGAGTGGCGGCAGGTGGTGGCCAGGGGCACGGCGGCAGCCACCATATCCGGATACCGTACCGTCCATTCCAGAACCTGCATCCCGCCGACCGATCCGCCAACAACCGCGTGGAGGCGCGGGATGCCCAGGTGGTCAATCAGCGCCTTTTGGGCGGTGACCATATCGCCTACGGTGATCATGGGAAACTCGGTGCCATAGGGCTTTCCCGTGGCCGGGTTTGTCGAGGCAGGTCCAGTGGAGCCCACGCAGGACCCCAGGATATTGGAACAGATCACAAAGTATTTATCCGTATCAATCCCCTTGCCGGGGCCGACCATGTTGTCCCACCATCCCGGTTTGGGATCTTCGGGCTTATAGTACCCTGCCATATGGGAATCCCCGGACAGGGCATGCAGGACCAGAATGGCGTTGGACTTATCGGCGTTCAGCGTGCCGCAGGTCTCATAGGCCAGGGTGATGGGGCCTAAGGTCGCCCCGCTTTCCAGGGCCATGGGATCATCTTCATCCTTGAAGGTGAAAAATTGTTTTTCCACCAGGCCTATGGTGGCGCCGGCCTGGTCATGTCCGGTGTATTCGCTCATGGGTTTACTCGGTCTTCTCCAGGGCTTGATCCAGATCTTCACAGATATCATCCGGATGTTCGATACCCACTGAAAATCTGATAAGAGATGGATCTGAAAGCTTATCCCGCTGCTCCTGGGGAAAGTTGACATACTGGGAGGAGTAGGGGTGGATGATCAGGGTTTTGCTGTCTCCCAGGTTGGCCAGGTTCAGTATCATCTCAAGGTTGTCAATCAGGGAAAAGCAGGCCTGCTGGTCGGCAAGCCCGAAGGTGAGCATGGTTCCGAATCCTTTGCCCTCGAACTGGCGCAGGGCTATGTCATGGCAGGGATGATCCTCAAATCCCGGATAGTTCACCCATTTCACCTTGGGGTGATTTTTCAGGAACGTGGCCGCGGCCATGGCGTTGCTCATATGCTTTTCCATGCGCACCCCCATGGTGGAAAGCCCGATGGCGGTCAAAAAGGAGTGAAACGGGGCCTGGGTGGTGCCGAAGTTGACGTGATACTCCCGGAACATCCGGGTCAGAAAACTCAAAGACGGATCATTGCCGGCAAAGGGGGAAAAATCGCTGAATTTTTCGGTGCCCCAGTTAAACTCCCCCTTGTCTACAATCACCCCGCCTAAAGAGGCCCCGTGACCGCTGAAGTATTTGGTGGTGGAGTGGATGACAATATCGGCCCCAAGTTCCAGAGGGCGGCACAGCCAGGGCGATGCCAGGGTGTTGTCCATGACCAGGGGAACCCCTTTGTCGTGGGCGATGTCGGCCACAGCTTTGATATCGGGGATTTCCATACCCGGGTTGGTGATGGTTTCCAGGTAGACAAACCGTGTTTTATCGTTGATGCAGGCGGCAATGGCTTCCGGATTCATGGGGTCTGCCAGCCGCACCGTGATCCCGTATTTTTTGTAGATGTTGGTGAACAGGGCAAAGGTGGACATGAACAGGGAGCTGGATGCCACAAACTCGTCCCCTGCTCGAAGCAGGGTCATACAGGCATTGTTGATGGCCGCCATACCGGACCCCGTAACAACGGCGGCCTTTCCGGACTCAAGCGCGGCCAGTTTGTCTTCCATGTGGCGGTTGGTGGGATTGCTCAAGCGCATGTATATGTGATCGCGGGTCTGGCCGGCAAAGGTCTGGCTTAAATTCTCCGCGGTTTCGTGTATATGGGCGGCGGACTGGTAAATGGGAGGTTGGGTGGCTCCCTGCCACTGACCTGCGTCAATACTGTCATGGATGGCCCGTGTTTCAAACCGGTATCCTTGTTTGCCGTTCTTGTCTTTCATGGTCTCCTCAAATATTTAAGAAAACAACAAATATCACACCAGGGGTGTTATTTGTCAATATATAATGGCTTGAAATTAAAAAGAATGGAAGTGCCGGGATTTGCAGGGAATACAAGACTGACAATGGGATGCCGCCGACGCGTTTATGATCTTTACAAGCATAGGGCGGGGATTGTAAGTTAGACAAATGATGAGCAAGGCCAAAGGAGACAGGATTTGAAACTATCCATACGCTGGGGGATGATTCTCGGGTGCATTCTATTGATCTGGGGCACCCAGTTGATCATCATGCCGGTTTCCATCTATTCCTCGCGCAGCGTCATGCTGGATCATACCCGGGATATCATGGAAAATATTCTGGATCTGACCCTGGAGGAGACCGGCAATTTTTTTTCCATGGCCAGGGGAGCCGCCCACCTCACCGAGCGGCTCATTGCCTCTGAAATTGTCAACACGGATAAAAATTTAAAACTTGAACGGTACTTTTGCGACCAGTTAAACCTTTACCCCCAGTTTGCCGGGATTTATTTTGCGACCCCGCAAGGCGCCTTTTATTATGTGAACCGGGAACCTGATCCTGCCAAAGGAACATTCCGGTTTAAGCTCATTGAGTATGACGCTAAAGGAAACCGGACGACCCGGTTTTTATGGCGGGATGCAGACTACAATCTTATTGAAAAAAAAACCGACTTCAACGACACCTATGATCCCAGAACCCGTCCCTGGTATAAAAAGGCCGTTAAGGAAAAAAGTATTGTCTGGACCGATCCTTATATCTTTTTTTCCTCCGGGAAACCCGGCATCACAACGGCAGGGCCGCTTACCGATGAGGCCGGAAATGTTCGCGGGGTTGTGGGGGTGGATATTGAGCTGGACGTGCTCTCCGGGTTTGTGGGCAAGCTGCGGGTGGGAAAAACCGGGATGGCCTTTATCGTCAACCGGAATACGGAGCTGATCGCCTTTCCCGGGCTGTCCCGCATGCTTAAACAAGAAGAGTCTGGCAATTCCAATATCCGTCTGCCCAGGCTGACCGAGCTTGAAAACCCTTTGTGCAAAATGGCCTATGAGGCGGTGGGCAAAAGCCTTGCACAGGACTGGCCCAGCGCGCTTAAAACAAAAGCGTTTGCCTCGTTTGAGGCTGGGAGTAAGACCTATTACACCATGTTCACCCGGGTCAACGGCCAGAAAATATCCTGGCTGGTGGGGGTGTATATTCCCGAAGAGGATTATCTTGGAGCTATTATGGCCAACCAGAGAATGACGCTTGTATTAACGTTTTTGGCGTCAGTGGTGGCCACCATCGGGGGGCTGATATTTGCCCGGCGGATAACCGAGCCGGTTTACGCCCTGGACCAGGAGGCCAGAAAGATAAAGCGCGATGATTATTCCCAGGGGACGAAGATCGACAGTTTTTTCGGTGAAATTCAACGGACGGCAGACAGCTTTTTTGAAATGAAAACAGCCGTTGCGACTTATAAAAAGGAGTTGCGGAGAAAGGAAACCATCCACCGGGCCATCACCGATACGGCCAACGAGGCCATTGTCATCAAGGATGATCAGGGCAGAATCTCCTATTGGAATCCGGCAGCAGCCAAGCTTTTCGGTTATGAACGGGACGAAGCCCTCGGACGCCACATCCAGGAACTTGTCCCCTTTTGCCGCCAGTTCAACGACAGGGACATCACGTTGTTTTCACTTTTCAGGGACGGCTCGGATTTCAGGGAAGTCAAAACCACGGAAATCTCCATCACCCACAGAAGCGGCAGGGAGATCCCGGCAGAGATTTCAATGGTCACCATCCCCCTGGACGGCAAACCCCATGCCATTGCAGTTATTCGGGATATTTTGAACAGAAAACAGGCTGAGGCTGAAAAGCTGACCATCTGGCGCAAGCTTCAACAGGCCCGGAAGATGGAGGCCATCGGCACACTTGCCGGGGGCATTGCCCACGACTTTAACAATATTTTATCCGGCATCCTCGGCCATGCTGAACTGCTTGGGTTAGAGGCCCATGGAAGGGGAAACGAACACGTTGAAGGCATTGTGGCCGCCGGTGAACGGGCAAGGGACCTTGTGCGGCAAATCCTGGCCTTCAGTTTCCAGGAAAACCGGAAACTGGTCTCTTTGAACCTGCCGGGAATCATTGATGAAGCCTGCTGTCTCATGGCCTCTTCCATGCCGAAAAATATCATGCTTGACCGGCAGATTGATTCGTCCTGTCCCCCGGTGCTGGGAGATGCCACCCAGATTCACCAGGTGGCCCTGAATCTGATGACCAACGCCTTTCAGGCCATGGAACCTTTCGGCGGCAGCCTTAAGGTCTCCCTGGAGCCTGTCACCCTTGAAGCAACCAGCAGTCTTCTGGGGGAGATGGATTTAAAACCCGGTCTTTATATCCGGTACTCGGTGTGTGACACCGGGGTGGGGATATCTCCCCAGGCCATGGACCGGATATTTGACCCCTATTTTACCACCAAACCCGAAGGCCGGGGAACCGGTCTGGGGCTTGCGGTGATCAAAGGCATCGTTCAAAACCACGGCGGCGGCATCCATGTGGAAAGCACTCTGGGTCAGGGCAGCCGGTTCAGTGTTTTTCTTCCGGCCTCGGCCGGTGGAAAGGCGCCGGTATCCCTGGCCGGCCCGGCAAGGGTGGAGAGGGGCTGTGAGCATATCCTCCTTGTGGATGACCAGAAATCCGTGATTAATGTGGAGCGCCAGATCCTTGAGGTACTGGGCTACCGGGTTACATCCAGGCTATCCGGGCAGGAGGCTTTGGATGTTTTCAGCAAGGATCCCGATGCCTTTGATCTGGTGGTGACGGATATGAGTATGCCGGGTATGACAGGAGATGAACTGGGTGCAAAGCTCATCGCTATCCGGCCCGGCCTGCCTGTGATCCTTTTGACCGGATACTCCGAAACCATCAACCGTGACCGGGCAAAAAAGATGGGGATCCGGAATCTGATCCTGAAACCGGTCCGGCTCAAAGAGTTCTCCGTTGCCATCCGAAAGGAACTGGACGGCAAGGAATAAGGGGGGATGTCACTCGATTGATTTCGGGTACATCTGTATCAGTTTTTTGATAAAATCCACCGGTTTGATGATGTCCTCTTTGAGCCAGTATCTGGCACCCTTAGGATCTTTGTTTGCGATTGCCTTTACAATGTTGACATGGTGATTTATCCCGGTTGTGGGTTTGGGTACCAACGATTGCCGGAATAATATCTGGTAATAGGGGCTGCTCAAGTCCCAAAGCTGATCGATGATGGTCTGCATCATCTGGGAACCTGCATCTTTGTACGCCAGCATGTGAAAGATTCTATTGGCTTCAAACAGTTTGACAGGATCCCGGTCCTTATCCACTTGCTCGTATTGATGCTGGGCGTTTTCAAGTTCCTGCAGCGTCTTTTTCGTCCGCCTGGTCGCGGCAAGTTCGATGGCTTCGCATTCCAGCAGGACCCGTAACTGAAAAATTTCTTGAAACTTTATCCTGGATAATTCAGATGCCACCCATCCCCGTTTTCCGTGATGGGTGGCAAATCCCTTGGCCGCAAGCCTGTTCAAGGCTTCTCTGACAGGCGTTGTGCTGACATTCATCTGCTGGGCAATGGTATTGGGTAACAATCTTTGACCCGGCAGAACGGAACCGGCAATGATGTTTTCAAGCAGGCGTTTGTAGACGATTTGATGGATGGATTCGTGCTCTACTGCTGCAAAGGCACAGGCACGATCATCGCTGCCCGTTTTATCCTCAAGGGACTGGGGGGCAGACAGTGTCAGCGGCCCCAATTTCTGTCTAAGATCCTGTAACCCTTTGTAGTGTAAAAGATCCAATTTTGTCAGCCAGGTTCGAATCAGACGGGAAACGCTGGTCGCGGTTAACGGGTTGTCCCCTTTTCTGGATTTGAACAGAAGATCGTCTTTTTCTATGTCCGACTGCATCAGAAGCTGATTGAAACTGCTTTTTATGGATGCGGTTATGACAGGCCATTCCGATTGACTGCCGGATTCCAGCGGCAGGGGCTTGTTTTCCTTGCAGGAAAACAGGTCTTTTACCTTTAGTTTCAATATGGCTTTGGCCGTGCAGTTTTTTTGTAATAAAAATTCAAGCAAAAGAAGATCACGGGGCTTGCTTTTTAGAAAGGCGCGCAGTGTTTCAAGATCTTGTCTGTATTTCTCGTGTCCGGCACTCAACCTGTTAATCTCCTTATATCTTATAGGACCCGTTTCAAATCATGGCCGCGCGGGGGAAAGGTGCGTTGAATCCCCAACGTATTCGAATAAACATACATAACAACCATTGTTATTGAATGTCAACTCGAAAGATATGCAAAATTACAAATTGGTAGATTTAAATATTTAAAATTAAAAGATTTACCCGTTTTTAAAATTTGAGTTGACTGGATAAAATATACAATGTATCAATTACTTGACATTCATGTTGGTGTCAGAATTACGGAGGTGTTTCATGCAAAACTTTCTCAACAGAAATCGAGGGATCGCGCTTGTCTTTATGATTGTGGGCTGCGTTTTTCTCTATTCAGCTGTTACCTTTGAACCGGGGTTCCAGGACGACTCCCTTGTCATGTCCCCAATGGCCTACCCGACCTGGTTGGTATATGCCTGGCTGTTCATGTCCCTTGTCTATTTTATCACCGGTAAGAAAACAAAGGTGCGCGTTGACCTGTCAAAAAGCAAAAAGGCAATTTTTGTTGTGGCCCTTCTCATCGGCGCCTATTTCTTCCTGTTCCCTGTCCTTGGCTTACCACTTGCAAGTTTTCTTTTTTTGATCGCTTTTTTTATATATGAAGGCATGCGGGATCCAAAGGTGATTATTCCCACAGCCCTTCTCATTGCATTCCTGTTCTGGTTCGTATTCGAAGAACTTTTAAAAATTTCCATGCCAAGAGGCATCCTGGCCCTTTTCGGGTAATGGGGAGTAAATAATGTTCAGTGAAATCACAGCCTCATTGTCCATGAGTTTTTCACCTGAGGTCATCGTTGTCCTGTTTATCGGTGTTGTTTTCGGTTGCATTATCGGTGCATTGCCGGGGTTGGGTACTTGTGTCGCCATTGTGGTCTGCCTGCCCTTTACCCTGCAGCTGGAGCCTATTTCCGCCATTGCTCTGCTCATGGGAGTTTACGGCTCTTCAATTTACGGCGGGTCCATCTCGGCCGTATTGATCAATACGCCGGGCACCCCCCAGTCCGCTGCTACAGGCATGGACGGGTATCCCATGGCAAAAGAGGGAAAGGCGGCACAGGCATTGGGCTGGGTCACGGCAGCCTCCATTGTTGGCGGTCTTTTATCCTGTTTGGCACTTATGGTTGCGGCGCCTCAGCTGGCACAGCTGTCGTTGAAATATGGCGGTCCCCTTGAAATTACAGGGCTGATCTGCATGGGACTGGCCTGCATCAGCTCCTTATCCGAAGGCAACCAGGTCAAGGGCATTTTAATGGGACTTGGCGGGCTTCTGCTGGCAACCATCGGCAACGATCCTGTCAGCGGGGAAATGCGTTTTCTTTTCGGGACAGAAAATCTGGCCGGCGGCATTTCCCTGATGCCGGTGGTCATCGGCATTTTCCCTCTGGCCGAAGTGTTTGTCCGCATTCACGAGCTGCGGGCCCAAAAAAACAGCATCCCCTGTCCGGTGTAAAAAAATTATCTTTCCGAAACTCATAGAATGGAAGGGCCGGGTTTCCAATTTACTGCGGTCCTCTCTTATCGGTATCGGTCTGGGAATCCTGCCGGGGGTCGGCGCTACGGCATCCACCTTTGTCAGCTATACCACGGCCAAAAAACTGTCTCCCCGGGGAGATAACTTTGGAAAAGGTGAGCCCGACGGCCTGATTGCCGCTGAGGCCTCCAACAATGCCATTACAGGCGGGGCCCTGATTCCGACGCTGGCCCTTGGGATACCGGGGGAGCCTGCCACAGCCCTGATGCTGGCATCCATGACCCTTCACGGCATTGTTCCGGGCGTTCGGCTTATGGCGGACAACCCAACCGTGGTTTACTCCTGTTTTATTCTGCTGATCATTGCCAACCTGCTCATCATTCCGGCATCTTATATTGTGGTCAGGCTGTTTGGCCGTATCATCAATTTCCCGCCCCCCGTACTGCTTGGGTTAATTGTGATCTGCTCTCTTGTGGGCGTTTATATTCCAAGCGGTGTGTTTTTCGACGTGCCGGTCGCTTTGGCCATCGGGCTTGTCGCCTTTGGCATGCGGCTTTACGATTTCCCGATTACCCCGCTGCTCATTGGCTATGTGCTGGGCCCTCAGCTTGAGTTTAATATGAGCCAGGCTGCCATTTATAAAGGGGATATGTCCCTTGTCAGTTATGTCGGAAGCTCGCCTCTGGCCATAGTTTTGTTCCTTGTGGCGGCGATGTTCCTGTTAATGCCGATTATCAAATCATTTTTACAGGCTGCCAAAAAATAAAGCAGTTTGTCATCCCATACAAAAGGAGATCTATTATGAAAAAGTTGTTTCTAATGTTACTGATCACGTTATTCTCTGCGGGCACCGCCCTGGCAGGTGATTACCCAAGCCGGAGTGTCACTCTGGTTATCCCCTTTGGAGCCGGCGGGGAAACCGATATTGTGGCAAGGGTGCTTGCCAAAGAGCTGGAAAAGGTGCTGGATGTGACGGTTGCCCCCAAAAACATTGTGGGCGCTGCCGGAATGAACGGTTGTAAAGCCGTTGTTTCTGCCAAGCCGGACGGCTATACCTTGGGCGTTATTCCAAGCGCGCCGCTGGTAATGCACCCCCATATGAGAAAACTGCCCTACAATCCTTTGGAGTCCTTCCGGTTCATCGGAAGAGCAAGTTACGATCCTTATCTTGTCCTTGTGCGCAAAGATGCCAAATGGAATGATCTGGACGAAATGATTGCGGATATGAAAGCAAATCCGGGAACATATCACTGGGCCTCGGCAGGGGCTGGCAGCGTGCCGTATTTTGCAGGCAAAGATCTTTTCAAAAGCTTTGATGTTGACGTAAAGCATGTTCCTTTTAAAGGGGATGCCGGTGCGCTTCAGGCCATTGCTGCAAAAAGGGTGGCAGTCTATACAACCACCGCAGGCGTTCTTGCAAAACATGATCTCAAAGCCCTGGCCATCCTGGCACCGGAGTCTTCGGCCAAACTGCCTGAAGTTCCTTCGGTCACAAAATCGGGCAAAGACGTATTTTACAGCCAGTTCATCACCCTGGTTGCACCGAAAGATATTCCCGAAGACATTATGACAACCCTTGAGAGCGCCCTTGAGAAAGTGACGGCTTCAGAAGGGTTTGTATCTGATCTTGAAAAACTGGGTATGACCCCGGCCTATCTGGATGCTGAGGAAACAAGGGTCTTTATTGAATCTGAGTATGCAAGGAATGCAAAGAACATCAAGGCCCTGTTGGATAGAAACTAAGAATAATCGCGTTCGGTTTTTAAGTCGGCTGTATTAAAAAGGCGGGGCAAAAGATCAAGCCGCCGCCTTTTTAATGCAGCAACTGCCATACGAAGATTAAATCGTTTCGGGTTCTGCCCGGTGGATTATATGAAAGATAATAAGATACGTGTCCTTTAATGCCATGAAAAAGGCATTTGCAGCGGTCTGTTGCTTAAGACATATTGACAGGGCATTTGTCTTTGCCAGTAACAGATGCTGATCTGGGCCTTATCACAGCAGATCACGCTTTCGCGTCATACGGCAGCAAAGACTTTAAAAAAATAATAAGAGGATTAATATGAGCGGTACACATACATTTAAAACAGATGAGCGTAACGAGAACGTTAAAATATATGTAAACGGGCAGATTGTTCATCGGTCAGAGGCTAAGGTCTCGGTTTTTGACAGCGGTTTTCTTCTGGGTGACGGCATGTGGGAAAGCTTTCGGCTTCATAACGGTAAACTTGCCTTTGTCAAAGAGCATATGCAAAGACTGCATGAAAACGCGAAAGCCCTGGACATCGTTTTGGATATGACGGACGAGCAGATTCTGGACGCCATTTATGCTACCCTTGAAGCCAATCACATGACAACCGATGTCCACATCAGAATGGTGGTTTCAAGGGGGATGAAGATCACGCCTTACCAGGACCCCCGGGTAAATATCGGCGGCCCGACCCTGGTCATCATTCCAGAGTATAAAATTACAACCGGAGCGGATGAGCCCTTAAACCTTTTTACGGTTCACGTCAGAAGAGGACAACCGGACGTCATGGATCCCAAGCTTCATCCGTTAAGCAAGCTTAACTGCATCCTGGCCTGTATTCAGGCCACCAAGGCCGGAGCCGATGAAGGCTTGATGCTGGATCCCCACGGATTTGTCGCCGCCTGCAATTCCACCAGCTTTTTTATCGTCAGAGGAGGCGAGGTCTGGACCTCAACGGGTAAATACTGCCTGCACGGCATCACCAGGGACAACATCATCAAACTGTGCCGCGAAAATGAGATCAAGGTCTATGAGAAAGACTTTTCACTTATGGAGGTATACGCAGCAGATGAGTCCTTTGTCACCGGAACCTTCGGCGGCGTCAAACCGGTATCATCCGTGGACGGCCGCACCATCAAAGACGGAAAGCTTGGGCCTGTGACAAAACGGCTCGGGCAATTGTACAATGAACTGCTTGAAAAAGAGTGCCAATAGAGCGATATGATCACGATCCAAGAGATCAACATCTATCTGCACGTAAGGCACATGGACGGGACCGCTTCCAATCCCCGGATGACCTGGTATAAAAAAGAGGCGGTCTTTGTCGAACTGGTCTGCAGCGATAACCTCACAGGCTGGGGCGAATGCTGGACGTTTGATGAGTCTGCCGCGGCACTGGTTGAGTTCCTGAAAACGGAAATCGCTCCAAAGGTGGTGGGGCAACCCGCCGATGCCATTGATACGATCTGGTATTCTATCTGGAAAACGACAGCGCTTTCCGGCCGCCACGGTATCACGGCTGCAGCTCTGAGCGGAGTTGATATCGCCTTATGGGATATTGCGGGAAAACGATCAGGCAAACCCATTTCCGCCCTGATCGGCGATGCCGATCCTTTGGTTCCGGTCTATGCCAGCAGCGGGCTCTATAAAAAAAATCAGACCGCCAAAGACCTTGGAGATGAGCTTGCCGGCCATGTCACATGCGGGCACAAGATTGTGAAGATGAAAACCGGTGCTCTGTCCTTTGAAAGTGATATCGAAAGGCTTTATGCCGCCCGGGACGCCATCGGTCCTGCGACAACCCTGATTATCGATGCGGTTTACGGGATGAACAGGGACCTTGTTAACCGATGGCTTCCCCATTGGAAAAAGGTAGGGGTATCGGCGATTCAAGCCCCTTTTCCCGCGGAAGATTGGGATTCAATGGTGTGGCTCAACCGGGATATCGGCATCCCGGTCATCGCCTTTGAAGCTGAAAACCGTCTTGAAATCTTCAGGTCTTTGCTGGGGCGGGGTGCGTTGGGCATCCTTCAATTCTCCTGCATTGCAGTGGGCGGTATTACAGGAGCCTTAAACCTTTTTACGCTTTCAAGGCAATATGACGTGCCCGTAACACTACAATGCTCATCCACTTTTTTTGCAGAGGCGGTTGCCATGCAATTGGCAGCCTGCTGCAAAGCGGTCGTCCATGTCGAACTGCATCAGTTTCACACCACCTTTTATGATTTTGCACCGCAAGAGTCTATCATGCCGGCCAACGGCTTTGTCAAGCTGCCGGACGGCAATGGTGTGGGGTTTGCTCCTGACATGGAGCAATTGGTGAAACTGGCTTCAATCCGGTAATTTTAAAGAACAGACAAACAATGTTTTTCGTCAGTATGTAATGCCATGCAGGCGGCATCTGTCTGCACGCGTAACATCTGCCATCTGCCTGCAACACCTTGACATTTAAAGGCACGCCTCGTATCAATGAAGATTGCCAATGCAATCTTAAAATCGGATCGGAGGGTGTATGAAGATGTTGCAAACACTTCGGGGACGCCTGATGGCAGGATTTCTCGCCATTGCTTCCATCACGGCTGTGGTCAGTGTCACAAGTTTTATCGGGATGAAGGATCTTGAAACCAAGTTCAATACGGTAATTGATTGCGCCCCCCTGATTGAGTCGGCAGTTAATATGAAATTAACCCTGGCCCAGGATCTGATGGCGGTGATGCGCCTGATGGCCGCCCTTGATACGGATGAACTTGAGACGGTCTGGAAAGAGCATGAAAAAAGTGTCCAGCAGTTCAATCTTTTCAAGGGCGCTATTCTCGACGGCGGGGTTATAGGGACGAAAACCATTGCCCGGGCCGGTAATCCCGAATTGCGAAAACTGATTTCCGCTTCCGGGGACCAGTTTGAAAAAAACTTTCTTCCCAACTTTAAGGTGGCTTACGAGCAGATGTACAAACAGCTTTCAGCCGAAGCATACGATTATAATCTGTTAGATACCATTGATGAAAAAACCATTGAGAGCGGACAGGCGGTCTCCAAAGGCCTGGACGGTTCCATTGTGGAGATTCAGAAACTGATCCACACGGCAGAAAACGACGTGAAAGAGGAAAAGTCCCGGGTGGCGACCCTGATATGGGCCGCCACTGCCATAGGCATCGGGATCGCGGTTCTTCTGGGTTTTTTGGTCAGCGGTAAAATCGCAGGACCCGTGAAAAAGGTAGACCGCTTTATCCAGGAAATCGCCAAAGGGGATTTTACCCAGAGCCTTGCGATTGAGCAGAGGGGTGAGATCGGCTCCATGGTAAGTGCCATCAATGAGATGAGGGGGGAGCTGGCCGAGGTGTTTACCCGGATTACCGAAGGGGTAACCACCTTGAACGAGGCGTCGTCAGGACTGTCCCGGGTGGCCAGTGATCTGGATTCCGGAGTGAATGAGATGTCCGGCCGGGCGGGGTCCGTGGCCGAGGCCTCACAGGTGATGAATGACAGCATTGCCGCGATGGCGGCAAGTTCCGAGCAGAGTTCCTCAAGCCTTGATTCGGTATCCGCCGCCATGGAGCAGATGAATGCCACGGTACATGAGATTGCCGGCAATGCCGGAAAGGCCAGGGAGATCAGTGCAACGGCCGTCTCGACGGCAGAGAATGCCTCTGAAAAGGTGGACCATCTGGGGGATGACGCCAGACAGATCGGCCAGGTCACCGAGGTCATCACTGAAATTTCAGAGCAGACCAATCTTCTGGCATTAAATGCCACCATTGAAGCGGCCAGGGCCGGAGAGGCGGGTAAAGGCTTTTCCGTGGTGGCCAATGAGATCAAGGCCCTTGCTGAGCAGACCTTCGAAGCCGCCGGCAATATTTCGGACAGGATCGGCAGAATCCAGGAATCCACCCGGGATACGGTGGATGAAATCCGGCAGATTTCCGGTATCATCGCCCGGGTGGACGACATTGTCTCCTCCATTGCCGCGGCCGTTGAGGAGCAGTCTGTCACCACCCGGGAGATCACCGGTAATATCGCCCAGACCGTTGAGGGGATCCATGAGACCCATACCCGTATTTCCGAATCCTCGGCCGTCTCATCCGGAGTGGCCGAGGATCTGGCCAGCCTGGATGGAAATGTCCAGAATATCAGGGAGAGCACAGACCGTGTAAACGGGAGTGTGTCCACCCTGACCGAATTTTCGAGGAGCCTGACCCAGATTCTGGGCCGGTTTAAAGTCTGACAGCATCGTAAATACGGGCTGTGGGCTAAACTTATGGGGACGGGCTATCGTGCCGCTGGCCGAGTTGTTTGAGCATGGTTTCCATCAAGATCCTGTGACTTTCCCGGGTATCCGCCTTGATTGCGGAACGCTTTTGTTTCGGGGGCTGTCCTGCCCCGTGGCATCCCATACAGGTGCCGGTTCTAAGAATTTTTTCCATTTCCGGTTTGTTGAATGCCCGACTGGCGGGCCAGTGGCTGCCCACCGTGACAAGCTGTGTCCCTTCGGAGTCGATGAGTTTTGAAAAATCATAGGGAGCAGATGTCATGGCTTTGAATTGTCCGCCGCCAATGCCAAGCCCGACGGTCTTGGGCAGAGTGTGGCAGCTTTCACAGGACCTGGCCGTGGCGGCGGAGGTATGGGGCTGGGCCGGAGCCATATCCATGGCCAGGGGGATGTGGGTCTGACCGGCTGCCTTCGCCTCCGGCGGGTTTGCCGGCAGAAGGCTTGCTGACAGGACCTGTCCCGCGGTGCCAATGACGGTGAATGCCGCCTGGCATCCTGGCATCAGGGGGGACACCCGCCCTTCTCCGTTGATGCCCAGCACCGGATTTTCCCATCGCACATAGGACAGGGATTCTTCGATACGGCCGGACAGTGTGGGGGGCGGCACGGCAGACTCCGCCTGGTCCGGATCGTTTGATACGCTTATCCAGTCAACCCCCTTGGCGGAGGGATCGCTGAAATCCATTTTGATGTGGCAGCCGTAACACTGGGGTACCCAGGCGGCATGGCAGGTATAGCATTCCAGCCTTTTTAGATGTGCGGGCACCGCAGCCATGGCAATCCGCCCTTTGTCTGGGGTTTCTTCCTGTTCCAGGGCTTTGAGTACGGGGACGTAAAAGTCTTTTCCTGCTGCCGAGTGAACAATGACCCTGTTGCCCATGCGCACCACATTGCCTAAAGGATTGCCCCGTGCTGAGAGTAGATAACCGTCCGCCCCGTCATAGTCAAAACCGAACTGCTGGCCGGACATCAGGCGTGCTGCGGCAGTTCCCCTGGGCGTTGCCCCGGGCAATCCGAATTCATCTCCGTGGCCTAAAAAAAGTTCCCAGGGGAATTTTTCTGGGGTGCCGTGGCAGTCTGTGCATTCGATTTCTACCTGGGCCAGGGTGGTGCCCTTAAGATTTCCGTCCCCGTGGACATCCATGCTGGTGTGGCAGTCCTGACAAAGAAGACCGCCTTCGGGGTTCCCCTTCCGGCTTTTTTCCCTGTGATGAAGGTCTTCTTTTACCGGGATATAGTGGGTGCCGTGGCGGGGAGGACGTGGGGTGCCTTCTTTATCGAACCCGCCGGGAAACGCCGATTCCATCAGGCCGGCAAAAGAGGTGCCGATGCGTTTTCCCCGGTTGTGGCAGCTTTGACAGGTGGATACCGGGATGCCGCCTGTTTTCCTGTTCCCGTCAATGCGATGGGTCAGTATATGGCCGGCGGTTTTGGGGATGCTTTGATCCTTTCCTCTGTATATACCGTCAATACCGTACCGGATATGGCAGGCACCGCAGCCGGTTCCCCTGAAATTGCCCGGTATTTGACGCCCTTTAACCTTAAGGTGACAGGATTGGCATTCTTTTCTTTGAAAGATAAAGGCGGCCTTTGCAGGTTCGGCTTCAACTTCCCTGAGAGAGGGCAGAGGAAGACGGGTCAGCCTGTCCGGGAAGGGACCGGGAACGGCTTTTTTTAATTCCGCCATATAGGATTCATAGGCCAGGGTGGTGCCCGAGGGCACGGGACCGTCCGGATCGTCGATGTCATGATTCCCCCATGTGACCGTATCCCCCTGGCGGACTCCCCAGGTACTCAGGTTACCCTGAATTTTTCCTGCACCGGTGTTCATCAAAGAGCGTTCGACCCGGTATACATATCCCGGATGGCAGATCCCGCAGGTGTTTTGGGCGATGTGGAGGGCGCCGGGGTTGGGATAAAAAGCTTTGGGACCGGGGGCACGTAAAAGGCTTTTAGGGATTCGGCCGTGGGCGTCTTGCTTGTCCGAGGCGGACGGGTCCCCGCCGTGGCAGATCACGCACCCGTCCATGTCCTTATGTCTTAATCCGTTCTGGCGGATCAGTTTCATCATGGGCAGGTCCGGCGGGACAATGGGGAGAATGTCTGCGTGGCATCCTGCGGCCGTGCAGCCGCTTCCAGAGGGTGCCGCTTGTGCACAGTCTTTGAGGGGAGGCAGGGTTAAAAGCGCCAGGCAAAGACCGCAGATGAAAATCAGGTCTTTGCCCGGCAGGGACCTTCCCGCAATGGATCTGCAGTCTTCCAGCGCCATGGTCTCTCCTTGCTGTGGGATAAAGGTATCTGGTTTATATAACAGAAAATCCGTTTTTTTCGAAAATATATTTCGTAAATCCCTACACTCGAAAATTCCCGGTTTTTATTCCCGATCTTTTATGATAAATTAGCCAGATTTTTAGACGTAACAACCTATGATAAATCTATTAACATATACTCTGGATCGTCTGGTCCGGACATTTGAACACGAGTTCGGCAAGGGGGATTTCCATGCCCGGGCCCTGTACCGGGAAGTGTTCAAAAAGGGTAATCCCTCATTTTTGTCCGCCCCTGAATTTGTAAATTCCCCAAGACTTGCAAGGGCCCTGGAAAAAAGGGTGCGGGTGCCCTTAGACCAGGTGGCCGACACCTTTGAAGAGGAGGGGTTGACCAAGTTCATTACCCGCCTTGAAGACGGCCTGATGGTGGAGTCGGTCGTCATTCCCATGAACCGGTATAAAACGTTGTGCGTATCCAGTCAGGTCGGATGCAAAATGGGCTGTGCTTTCTGTGCCACCGCAAAAATCGGGTTCAGGCGAAACCTGACGGTTTCCGAAATCGTGGGCCAGGTGTACAACGCCCGGCACACCCTGGGAGAGCCTGTAAAAAATGTGGTCTTCATGGGAATGGGAGAGCCCTTTGACAATTTTGATGCGGTGATGGGAGCGGTGGCCGTGATGAAAGAGCAGCGGGGATTTGATATTGCCCACCGTCATATTACCCTGTCCACCGCAGGACTTGTGCCCGGAATCAACCGGCTGGCAGAGATGAACCTGCCGGGGATCCGCCTTGCCATATCCGTAAACGGTCCCGATGACCTGACCCGGTCCTCCCTGATGCCTGTGAACAATCGTTACCCCCTGGCGGCGCTTAAAGACAGCCTTATGGCCTATCCTTTAGGCCAGCGGGGCACCTTTCTTTTTGAATACATTCTTATTAAAGGGGTGAACGATTCCATGGACCATGCAAAAGCCCTTGCAGACTTTATCCGGCCTCTTCCGGTCCGCCTTAACCTTATTCCTTACAACCCGATTGAGGGGTTCGGGCATGACAGCCCGGACGACGGGGAGATGCACGCCTTTGCCCAGGCCTTGACCCGGGAGGGGGTCTTTGTCATCAAACGCTGGAGCAAGGGCCGGTCCGTTTCCGCAGGATGCGGCCAACTGGGCAGGAATCTGGGATGCCGCCCTAATTTTTTAAACGAATGAAAGATTCATATATGTATACTGAAGATACGGCCCGGGCAGGGGAATACCTGAGACTGACTTTGACCAGCCTGGCAAAGCATAACTTAATGGCCAATCCGGTGAATTATACGGTCTGGTACGATGCGGTGTCAGGGAAGAACAACAAGTTAAAAAGGGTTTTGGATCAACTCGTTGAATCGGGCGAGCCCCTGACCGGCAAGAAAGTTCAGGTCCTGTATCAGAAATTTGTGACAGACGGAGACAGACTGGTCATTGCAAGGCTGCTGATCAAAGTGAACCTCATGCTCCGGGAGATCACCTCCCATGTGGCCGAAACCGAAGGGGACCTGGCCGGTCATGGAAAGATTTTAGACAACCTGGCAGGTGAACTTGAAACCGTTGAAGATTTGGGCCGGATTCGGGAGATTATTGACCGGATGCTGGAGGAGACCCGCACCCTGATCAACTCCGGCGACCGCCTCCAGACAAGGATGAAGGTCTCTTCTGCTGATCTTAAACAATTGCAAAAAGAGCTTGATGATGCAAGACAGCAGGCCATGACAGACGGTCTCACAGGACTTGCCAACCGTCGGGGGCTTGAAAAGCGCATGGAGCTGGAACGAATCCGGGCCCGTCAGAATAATGCCCCTTTTTCCGTTATTCTGCTGGACATTGATTTGTTCAAACGGATCAACGATACCTTCGGCCACCTGGTTGGCGACAGTCTGCTCAAGGGGGTGGCAACTATTTTGAAGGAACAGACCCGGGGCAATGATTTTGTGGCGCGGTTCGGCGGGGAGGAGTTCCTGGTCCTTCTGCCGGAAACCGGCGAAACAGGGGCCAGGGCTGTGGCCGGAAAGATAAAGTCCGTACTTGTTGGAAAAGAGTGGCGGGTCAAAGATACTGGAGCGCTTATCGGCCGGGTCACGGCCTCAATGGGAACCGCCCTTTACCGGCTGGACGAGTCGGGCAGTGAAGTGATTCAGAGGGCGGATGCGGCCTTGTACCGTGCAAAGGAAGGGGGCCGAAACCGGATTGTGGCCTATTCAGGAGAGTCTACGGTCAGGCTTTAATATCCTTTTGCCCTGCTGACAGGGTTAAGCAGGGACCGGTCGGCCGCAATGCGGCGGATGTTTTCTACGATCTGGGGAGCCACCGATTCCGGCCGGGTCAGGCTGGATACATGGGGGGTGATCCGGATTCCCGGGTGCTCCCAGAAGGGATGGTCGCAGGGAAGCGGTTCGGTCTTGAATACGTCCAGACAGGCCCCGGACAAAAATCCCCTGTCAAATGCCGGTATCAAGTCTTCCTCTTTTAAGTGCCCGCCTCTTGCCGCATTGATCAATATCCCTTTTCCCGGAGGGGAGAACTCTTTGTTGAGCTGTGAGAACAAGGATAAATCCAGTATATCGAAGGTTTCAGCGGTCAGGGGCAGAAGGCAGATCAGGATCCGGGTCCTGCAAAGAAAAGCGTTCAGTTCACTTTTTCCCGTAAAAATCTGTATATCGGACACGGTGCCAGGGCTGTTTTTCCAGCCTGCAACAGGAAAGCCAAGGGTTGTAATCGCCCTGGCAGCAGCAGTCCCAAGCTGTCCCATGCCCATGATCCCAACGGGAAACTCTTTTTTTTGCCCGGCTGCCAGTGGCTGCCATTTTTTTTGTGACTGGCTGTCCTGATAACCGTCAAACTGCCTGAAATAAAAAAGGACACAAAGGGTTAAATATTCGGCCATGTCCCGGACCAGGTTCTGGTCCACGATCCGGACAAGGGGTACCTTTTCGGGAAGATCCGGGTCGGAGAGCAGGTGATCGACACCTGCGCCCATGCTGGAAATGCATTTGAGTTGGGGGTATTGGGCAAGTACACCTGCAGGATGGGCCCAGGTCAGGGCCAGATCAATTTCTTCTCTGGGATGATCATCAGGCCAGATGCGGATATCCAGGCCGGGGTCCAGGGCTTTTAATGCCTTGATCCAGGGCAAAGGGTCCTTGTTCGGGCAGATGAATGTTAGGGCCATGGCGGTTCTCGCATATCCTGAAGGTCACACGTAACCTAAAGGTCACACGCAACCTGAAGGTCACACGGTAAGAAGCGTCTCTTCTGCTTTGAGGATTTCTGTAAGCGGGGTGCCCCAGTATTTGACCTCCACGCCCAGGGCCTCAATGGTCTTTGTCACGCCCAGCTGGTCGGTGCAGGCCTTGCAGGCTGAAACGTGAACCCCTTTTGCAACAGCGTCTTTGATCATTTCCTGGATGCTTTCATTCTCTGCGGCAAGCTTGGCTGTGGCCCCCCAGATGATCAGGGTGACCTTTTCCCACCAGCCGTGAACCAGGCTGTTCACCGTGTACATGAAGACCATTTTTTCAGCGGTCATAGGATTGTCATTGGTCCAGAGTACAAAAAGATGTGTTTTATCAGTCATCAATCCTCCTTTCTTTTGTGGTGCGTGCAAGATCAATGCTCAGGGCGTAGGCACCGCCCTCCAGCTTGGCCGTCACAGGGTAGTCTCCCTTTTCAAAGACCTTGAGCATGGCCCGGTTGGAAGAGAGGACATCGGCGGTCATTTTGACGGCACCCCGTTCCTTGGCCAGCCTTGCCAGCATCTGAAAGAGGAAGGTGGCGATGCCAAAGCCCTGGTATTCCTCGTCTACAACAAAGGCAATATCAACAAAGGGTTTATCCGGGTATTTGGCGATTCTGGCCTCGGCAATAATGGTCTGGTTGTCCGGATCCCCTGTCAGGCCAACGACTGAGATGACATCCCGGTAGTCCACATTGACATAGGCCTGCATCTTGGCATGGGGCATGGATTTGATGGGGGAAAAATATCGGTAATAGATGGCCTTGTCGGAAAACCTGTAGAACAGGCGCCGCATCTGCTCTTCATCCGAGGGCCGGATGGCCCTGAATCTGACGTGGAGATTATTTTTAAAGGTGTGGGTGTTTTCGATTTCCTTGGGGTAGAAATGGGCGGAATCGGCCAGAAACATCTGGTCCGGATAGAGCAGGTTTTCCATCTTGGCCCCGTCCACAAGACCGGGGCGGTCTTCAGGGTGGGCGATTTCAATCAGGGCCTGGGCCCGCTCCCTTAAGGTTCTGCCCCGCAGATGGGCCACCCCGTGTTCCGTGACCACAAGGTCAACGGATTCGGGAATACTGAGCAGATCCGGGGTGTCGTCCAGGAAGAGGCGGATATTGGAAATCCCTTCTCTGTTCCGGCTGGGCAGGACCACAATGGTATATCCCCCCGGCGAGATTTCAGCCCCGTTGAGGACGTCCACGATCTGGCCCGGGCCCGCTGATATATTGGCGGAACTGGAGTGAAGGGCTACCCGTCCTTGAAGGTCCACACGCCTGACGGGAAGCACCATGACAAACCGTCGGTTCCTTCCGATCTGCATGGGGTTGAACACCTTGTCAATGGACTGGAATTCCACCATGGGGTTCTTGTCCAGCCATTGCATCAGGCGCTTGGACCCTAATGCATAGGTGGTAAGGGAGCGGCCCTTGAACATGCCCTTGTACCGGTTGCTGACTGCGCCGCTTTCCACAAGCTCAAGCAGGGCATCGCTGAAAAACGGCGTATGGATGCCAAGATCTTTTTTCTGGGACAGATATTTAGGCAGGGCCTCGTAAATGGGGCCGTAGGTAAAGGCGATGCAGGAACCGTCCTCAATGACGGAGGCGGCATTTTCCGCGATTTTGTCAAAAACCGGTTCCACAGGATACCTGGGGAAATAGAAAGGAGGCACCGTGGCCTCTACCAGCATGTCAAACTCATCAATGTGAACAAAGGTGTCCCCCAGGGTAAAGGGGATGTCTTCGTTGATTTCTCCCACCACCAGATCGGCATGTCGCATGGCGCGCCTTGCGACATCCACCCCGAGCCCCAGGCTGCAGAATCCCGTTTCATTGGGCGGGGTGATCTGGATAAATGCCACGTCAATGGGGATGAGTCCCTCCTTCATCAGGATCGGTACCGTTGAATACCGGGTCGGAATCATATCCACCCGGCCCTGGGTAATGGCTTCAGCGGAGACCCAGCCTGAGAAAAAGGTCTTGAGCCTGTAACGGTGGGATTCTAAGGCTTTGTAAGAGACGGCGTCCCCGAAGCTGAGCAGCTGGATTAAGGTCAGATCTTCCAGGCGGTGGCCTTCGGAGCTCATCAGCGCGTTGACCAGCGTCCTGGGCTCGGCGGTTCCGGTGCCGATGAAAATATGCATGCCGGGTTCAATTTTTTTGAGCACGGTATCCGTTGATACCGTATTTTTCTTCCAGGAGGGTATCCGTTTTTTAAACATGGGTGTCAGTTCCCTTGGGATGCGTAAAACCGGTTGTAAACCAGGGTAAGTAAAAGGGCCAGAATGACTGAGGCCAGCCCGATCAGCACGCTAAAATACGGGGGTGCTGTGAGGGAAATCCGGATGAGAAGGGTGGCCAGGGCATAGCCTGAGTTCCTGAAAACAGCCTGGAACTGGGGTAAAAAGGTCTGGGCGATAAAGACCATGAGGATGTCGGAGAAGATCAGCACCGTGTAAAAAGATTGGAAAAAATGAAAGGTCGGCAGGCCTGCAAGCATAAGGTACGCGTTATACAGCCCCATGCCGCAAAAGGTAAAAAGCATGCAGAGAGCAACACTTTTTTTGGCAGAAATGAACCGGTCCAGGGAAGGGCCGGGCGCCATTGCCTTGTCCAGGTTTTTCAATGAAAAGGTATAGACCCCCAAGAGGCCGAAAATGGCCAGGGCTCCGAATCCGTATGAGAGAATATGCCAGAGAACATCAAAGTGCAGCTCCAAAGAGATAGGCTCGGGCAGGTGGGAAAGCTCCTTGAATGCATCCCTCAAAAAAATCAGGGCCAGGATTTCAAATTGTTTTCCAAGGGCCCGGGACATGGACTGCGGCAGGGTGAAGATCATGGAGAGGATCTCCATGAACAGCACCAGAAGAAAGGCCAGGTTAATGGCCATGTAATGACTCTTGGGAATCTGGGCCCCCAAAGCGCCGGGGAGCATCCCCTGGCGGTTGAGTTCAATCACGGCCAGGCTGACCAGGAAGATGAGGATCAGGGCAAAGGAGACGGTCTTGTGAGTCTCCTCCCTGTGCCAGAAGGCGCGGAAAGCATCAAAGAGTCCCGTGCATGTGTATAGCAAGCTGTCCATAAATCTTTATGTAGGATCCGTCAATAGAGAGAAGAAACGTTGTTTATGTCGGCTTATGTTATGGCAGATTAAACAGATGCCGTCAATATGGCGGGGCTGGGAAGGCGTCACCCGGTCCCGCCGGAAACGTGTTAATTTTTTGTCAGTTTCTCGATGTTTTCCCGGGCAAAGTCAATGGACGGATCCACCTTCAGAGCCATTTCATAATATTTTACTGCTACCTTAGGTTCTTTGAGTTCCCGGTAGCAGGACCCGATGTTGGCATAATTGATGGCCAGGGACGGATCCACCTCCAATGCCTTTTCAAACTGGGCAATGGCCGGCTCAAATCGCTGGGTCATGAAATAGCAGGCCCCGGCCGTGTTGTAGATATCCGGGCGCTGGGGATCAATTTCCAATCCCTTGGCACAGGCCTCAAGGGCCTGGTCGAACCGGGACAGGTCTTTCAGACAGGCACTGTAATGGGAATAAATGTCCGGCAGGTTCAGCCGGGCCGGATCCCGGTCAAGGGCCGCCTGAAATTCTTGCGCCGCTTCTTCGTGGTCATAGATTGCCGTAAGCATCAGCCCTTTGTAAAAACTTGTGTAGTATTTTCCGGGCAGGGCGGCTTCAAGCGCGTCCAGGCGGGTTAACGCCTGGAGGGGATCAAAACTCTCGGTGATGAGGCGGGCGGAAAACATGCCCACGGACGCCGCATCGGCCCGCTCCCGGAAATGGGCGCCCGGGATGATGGCATAAAAGGCCGGGATTTGCAGCCCCTGGTGCATGGTGCGAATCGCATTGACTTCAAAGCCCCGTTGAGCCAGGGTGTTCACCAGGTTTTCCACCTCTACCCGGATGTTGTCAGAGGAGAGATTCGGCAGGTCTGATGCATTGACCATGGTCTTGGGATGGGTAATAAATGCCGCGTCATTAATATCGGTGAATTTGGGCAGGCCCGAGGCCACATAGTTGGAACCTGTGTTGAAATCCCCTGCCAGCTGGGCGACCTCTGTGAGGGCCCGGCTCATGGCCTTTTCAGGATCCGGGGCGGTGCCTGCGGTCCAGACGATTTCACTCATCTCAGGGAATGTGGCAGGGTCCCAGGCCAGAACGCCGATGGTGGAGATGCCGGTGTCCAGGGAAAAGTCAGAGGCATACACCTTTATGCCTTCTCTTTCATATTTGGCCAGCATCTCCCGGACGAGGGGATCTGTAAAAGAGTCAAGACGGATGCCAGGAATCTCCACTTCTCCATGGCTGACCAGTGATGAGGTATGCCTCTCAACCAGTTCGCATATCCCCTGGGTCAACGCCTCTTCCGTGCAGTTTCCGGCACTTGGGCCGTTGAACTCGTTGATCATATAGAACCAGTTAAAGGGTATGGTCACCTCTTTTTTCCGGGTCAGGTTCCAGCCTTTAGTCCATTTCAAGGGAAGGTTGTAAAAAATGGATTTAACTTTTTGGGCCTCGGCATCATTGTCATGGACCGATTTGACGATCTGGTCAAAGTCCATAGCCTCATCCCCGAGTTCCTTGGCTGTGGCGTAAAAGAAGTTGTCTTCGTCATTGACAAAGGAGAAGAAACTGAACCGTTCGGCCAGTTCCATGACGGCGCTGGCTTCGGACTGGGAGGGGGTGCCCCCCTTGCCCATCTGCTTGTTGGTTCCGGTCACCTTTTTTGCATCCACCCCGCATTCGCTGAAAAAAACGGGGATATCCAGGCGGCCGTTATCGATACGCCGGGTCTGGCTTAAGATATCCAGGTTCAGTGCTGCAGATTTTTCCTTGAACCGCTTAACGGTTTCTTCAGGGGAGATGATCTTGTCCTGGTCAAAGGTATAGCCTTTGGGGGCATCGGTAAGTTCTATTTTATATCCCATGGGGATGCTGCCTTTCGTTAAAATTTGTGTGTGTTTGAATAGTAAAGAATTGTTTTAACGGATCGGCAGGTTTATTTCAAGGTCCCTGAGGCCAAGGGTTCGACAATATCTCCTTTGCGGATGCTGCCTCCCCTGAGGACTTTTGCAAAGACCCCTTCCTTTGGCATGATGCAGTCCCCGGTCCGGTAGAAAATGGCGCATTTTTGATGGCATTTTTTACCGATCTGGGTGATTTCCACCAAGGCCTCTTTGCCCAGTTTGAATCGGCTTCCCACAGGCTGGTTTTTCCAGTCAATTCCCGTCGTGGCGATGTTTTCGGCAAAATCGCCAAAGTTGAGTTTGAAATCCTCGGTTTGAGCCCGGTCAATGCTTTCCGCCGCCAGAAAACTGATCTGGCGGTGCCAGTCTCCGGCATGGGCATCTCCCTTTATACCGTGGTTTTCTATCAGCTGCGCCTGGTCAACGCAGGTTTTTGTGGTCCCTTTCTGGGTGCTTACGGCAATGGATACGATTTTCATAGGTGTGTCTCCAAATGGTCAAATACGGACAACATTATATCACAATGTGGTACAAAAAATCCAGATAAAGTGTCATTATTTTGATCCTTTATGAAAGGGGCAAAGGGATGAACAGATTTCAGGGATTCTCTTTGTCAGCTCTTGGGAACAAGCCCCATCTTTTTCCTTGATTTTTTAGAGGTTTCGTTAGAGGGTGAGCGTCATGACTCTTTTATCCGCCGCACCTGATGCGGCCCCTGAACCGGACAGCCTGAGGGCCAAAGAGCAATTGGCCCGCCAGGGTATCACCATGTTCAGTGATGCCCGAAAACCCGGGCGGCCGAGCAACGGGGCAAATACCTATGTCTTTTGCCGGGGGAACTGCCAGTATGTTGTGGATCCGGGGTTTGGCGCCCGTCGCCGGAGAGAACTCCTTGAATTTCTGGATTCGGCCAGGCAGATTCATGTCCTGTGTACCCATTATCACAACGACCATACGGCCAATAACGGGACGATTGCCGGCCGGCACGGGACCATTTATTACCATCATGCCCTTAAAGATAAAATCCGGTATTTGAGAACCAACGGCACAGGGCAGATCCTTGAAATGGCAAAGCGTCTTGACCTTGACGGAATGCTCAGGCGGTTTCGGATGTTTCCGGGCTGGCTTGTCTGGCTGGTGAACGCGTCGGAGAAGCTGAGTGAAAAATTGCCTCTGATGTTTCTGTTTTTCGTCAGTTACGCGTATTCTCTTCGGCAGATCGGCCGGATTCATTCCGGGCGGGACAGGGCACGGTATCTTCAGCCCGAAGACCTGGTACCGATTCTTATGGACAATTTGACAACGAACGGGTGGGCTCTGGATGATGATCTTGTGGCAATGGACGCCCCTGGGCATACGGACGACCACTTGATCTTCTATCTGAAAGAGGGGAAGGTCCTTTTTACAGGCGATGCATTAAATTTTCTCAATGGCAATGATATTCAGTTCGGGGATATCGGTAAAGTGGACGCAACGCTTTCCCGGATCAGGGAATTTGTGGAACGGGAGGGGGTGAATCTCCTGTTGCAGGGCCACTTTCCGCCC
This sequence comes from uncultured Desulfobacter sp., assembly GCA_963677255.2. Lineage (GTDB taxonomy): Bacteria > Desulfobacterota > Desulfobacteria > Desulfobacterales > Desulfobacteraceae > Desulfobacter. The sequence continues at coordinate 1,648,026 of CAXXER010000001.1, forward strand.
GTGACAGGAACCCGGAATATCATGGAAGTTCTTCAGGATATACAGGCCCGGCACAGGGAACTCTACTCGATTGCCGCTGAGGTGGTCCGGTCCATGGATATTCCTTTTTGTTTTGACGCAGCCTATGATCAATTGTGCCGCTACCCGTCCGACCGGGTACGGGATCTGGCCAGAAGGTCGTTTCCACGGTCCACTCTGGTCTTTCTGGATGTCTATCTTTATAAGGTTCTGATGTCCCTTGGGTATATTAAGAATAAAGACGGTTTCTGGACAGGCCCTCAGGCAGCTTAAAAAACCATTGCATAGACCTGGCCGTTGTCTTTCCATACACAGGTCTCACATCCTTTTATCCGTGTGTTGAACCGGCTGCCGTCGGCAATATCCTCGGAAAGGAACCCACTGTCCATGATGAATAAAGAGCCTGAGCGCCCGTTTTTTTCAAGGACAAAATAGGCGGCTTTGCAGTCGCCTATGGCACAGAGGCGGCCTCCTAGGAGGGTACATCCAAAAGGCTCCAGGTTGGGCAAAAGCACTTTGAAACCAAGCTGTTTTGTCAGAAGTTCAAGGGCCTTTCCCACCTCTTGGGCCGTGAAGTTCATCTGCCGGTTCCCTGCCAGATGACCCTGGACTGCCTGGCGGCTGATCTGATTCAGGTCTTTAAAGGACTGGGCCCTGTGGGAGGAAAAGGGGAAATAGGCTGCCACCAGAATAATGATCAGGCAGGCGATGGCAGCTCCTGCGGCTTTCGTTGTTTTGGACGGTCTTGATGAATGGAGGCCGGATGGGACTGGGTGGTCCAGGGATTCTGAAATACGCTCTGAAAGTCCCTTTGGCAGCGGGGCCATAGCCATCCCTTTTTTCAACTGGTCTTCCAGCCGGGTATCCCAGTGAAAAAGCATTTCACATTCCCCGCACTCTGCCATGTGCCTGGCAGCCTCCTTTGGCAGGACCGCCTCATGGATATCACGTGTTGAAAGCCAGTCTTGGAAGTCTTTACAATTCATGCTGTTGTTGAGGCCGTTTAAAATCCAGAATATTGTCCCCCGCCCGTTTCATCTGTTTTAGGAGGGCGAGTTTCAAGCCATCCCTGGCCCGGGTCAGGCGGGACATCACCGTTCCAATGGGGATATCAAGGGTTTGGGCAATATCTTTGTAAAGCATTTCGTCCATGTAGTAAAGCACAAGCACCTCCCTGTATTTTAGGGGCAGCTTATTTATGGCCTCGTTGACAACTCGGTCACTGGCCTGCTTTACCATAAGTGTCTCTGCATCTTTTGCCCGGATCTGCTGCTTGAGATATTCGACGTATTCGGATTCCAGAAGACGATGCCGGGCCTTTGATTTCTGACAGCTTTTCAAAAAATTATTCCGCAGAATTCTCAGCAGCCACGGCTTGCAACTGGACGGGTCCTTTAACTGGTCAAACTTGTTAAAGGCCATCATATAAGTTTCCTGCACAATATCCTCTGCGTCAAACGCATTACCCGTGTATTTGAGGGCAACGTTATACAAAAGCTTCATATGCGGGTATGTCAGCTCTTTAAATCGCTGTTTTGATGCACTTTTTTTTAAGATCATGGACTCATTCCTGGCCTTTGCCTCCTTGTCTTTTAAGGTAATCAGCAAACCTGGCAATGCAAACGACTGCAGGTATTTTTGTGGCACCTGGGTAGAGAGAGAACCCGCGGTTTTTTACCATAAGAGCGAAACTGGCCCGGATTTATTCCCGGGAATCCTGCAGCATAGAAGGAAAGGGGAGAACCCTCCGGGCGTATAAAAAAAGAGAGGGCCTGAAAAAAATCCAAGCCCTCTCGGTAGAAGTAAAAACAGTTGGAGGTGCCCTTGAAACGGCTTGCTGTCTCTACTGTCCGGCCACCATATTACATTATCAAACACTTGTAAACATGAAGTGGCGGTTCTTTTGGGAAATAATTTGTATTCTCCTAAAACATCCGTTATGGTTGGCCTTATCGTATATATAGCCCCTGTGTTCTCTCTTTAGGAGGTGCCCTTTTGAGTTTTATCGTGGTATTGAGAGAACCGGGGGCTTTTTAGCTGGTCTTAAGCCGGATTCCCGTCTGTGTCAAAAGGTTCCAGGTGAACCATCACATCGATAACCCGGGGATTTTTGCAGATCAGCGACTCTTTGACCTGCTCTGAAATATCATGGCCCCGTGAAACGGTCAGGCTGCCATCCACCTCCAGGTGGAGATCAAGGTAGAAAGACCCGGCAAGGGCCCGGCTTCTGATTTTGTGAACCCCCCTGACCCCGGGCATATGAAGGATCTGTTTTTTTACGCCGAGCACCTCTTTTTCGGACATGCCGGCATCCATCAGCTCCCGGATGGCGGACATGAAAATGTCCAGCCCCACCTTGATGATAAATATGGAGACAACCATGGCCCCGACCTGATCCAGGAACCCGAGCTTCGGGTTGATCAGCGACGCTGTGACCGCCGCCAGGACCGGTACGGAGGAAAGGGCGTCTGTCCTGTGGTGCCAGGCATTGGCCTTGACCGAGGAGGAAAATGTCTCCACCCCCACCCTGTAGGTGATACGGAACATGGCTTCCTTTACCACAAGGGAAAGCAGCGGGGCTGCAAATACCATCCAGGAGAGTTTAAGGACCCTGGACGGCTCCATCATGGAAATCACCGCGTTGTATCCGATCCCGCCCGCAACCCCCAAAAGAGCGATGGCAATGGCGATGGTCACAAAAGATTCTATTTTATGGTGGCCAAAGGGGTGGCAGTCATCGGCAGGGGCGGACCAGTATTTAACGCCCATGAGGATGACCAGGTCCGATGAGGTATCGGAAAAGCTGTGAAGGGCATCGGCAACCACGGCCTGGCTGTTTCCCGCCATGCCGATGACAAGCTTGATAAAGGAGAGCAGGATGTTGGCTAAAAGACCGGCCAGGGTGACCTGTCTGATTCTTTGCTCAGGGGTTCTTTTTGTCGTTTTTGCCAAGGGATCTCTCCTCTTCCGGGTGTTGGATCATGGGCAGAAATTTAAGGTTTGCCTTAGGGAAAGGGTAGCTTTCCAGTTCTGAGGGGCTGACCCAGGCGTAGTCTATGGGGCCTTCAAGGCAAACCTCCCCTCCAAGATAAGTACAGTAAAACACATCCATTTCGATTTTAAAATGGGTGTAGGCGTGTTTGATACGGGTCAGCCTCGTGTCCACCCGGACACAAAGCCCGGTTTCTTCAAGGATTTCCCTTGCGCAGGCATTTTCCGGGGATTCCCCTTTTTCTACCTTGCCGCCCGGAAATTCCCAGAGCCCGCCTAAAAGACCGTTAAGTTTCCTTCTCGTGATCAAAACTTTTTCCCCGTTCCTTACGATCCCCACGGCAATAGGATGGGTGGGGACTTTTTCCTTTTTAACCCTTACGGGGAAATCGCTGATCCGGTTTTCTGCTAAAGCCCTGCAGTTTTGACTCAATGGGCAGGCCCCGCATCGGGGGGATTTCGGGGTGCAGACCAAAGCGCCCAGTTCCATAAGAGCTTGGTTAAATGTTCCGGGATCCTCCCTGTCCAGAAGTCGGTCTGAGGTATCCTGAAAGGCCTTATGAGCGCCTGGGGTATTTATCGGTGTATGAATGGTGAACAACCTTGCCAGCACTCGTTTGACATTGCCGTCCACCACGGCAAAAGGCCGGCCAAATGCAATGGACTGGACCGCTGCCGCGATATAGTTCCCTACCCCGGGAAGCGAAAGAAATGCCTTGTAATTATCCGGAACCCTTTCACCCATATCTCGGGTAACGATGCCCGCCGCCTTGTGCAGGTTTCTGGCCCTGGCATAATATCCTAATCCCTCCCAGGATTTGAGTATGGTCTCAAGGTCGGCTTCTGCCAGGGCACGGATTGTGGGGTGGGCGGCTATAAAATCCAGGAAATAGGGAATCACGGTTTTAACCTGGGTCTGCTGGAGCATCACCTCCGAAACCCAGATGGCGTATGGGTCGCAGGTTTCCCTCCAGGGCAGCTTGCGCTGATGACGCGCAAACCAGTCGGCAAGGGCTTTTCGGATTTCTATAATTGTCTGGGCGTTTATACCGGGTCTTACGGGTGTCACATGGCGTCCTTTTCTCTTTTATTGTTGCCGGATTTTTAATTTGCGGATGCTGTCGGCAAAGGCCCGGGGCAGGGCCCCGGTATCCCGTTTATACCTAAGATCTACGTATAAATCCATAATGGCTTGGAGGCGGGAGGCAAGATCCGGTCTTTTATCCATGCAGGTCCGGAAGAACTCGATAGGATCCTGGCCGGGGTCGGGGCTGAGCCCTGCCCGGTTCATTTTTTTAAGGAAAAGATCATAGGCTTGCTTTACAGGATCCTTTGGGTCCCTTTTGAACTTCATGGCAATTGTCAAAAGAGTTAGAAATACGGCCAGAGTCAGGGCGGTTAACAGGGCGAGCAGCGTTCCGGCCCCTTTCCCTTTTTGGGCAAGTCCAAGCAGGTTCAAAAGGTTCATCTGCTCGGCAAGGGAGTATCCCGTGAACCAGGTTTCCCATTTCAGGTTCAACGCATCCATCATGTACCGGGTTTTATGGAGAAAGGAGAGCGCCGTTTTTTGATTGCGCACAAACGTCCCGTCGGGATGAACCGCTATCCTGTCGGGTCTTACCGCCAAAGTAGGGTCCACCCGGACCCAGCCCCACGCCTGATCATAGTACTCTGCCCAGGCATGGGCATAGGCCTTGCGGACGATAAGATAATTGCCAAAAGGGTTGAGTTCTCCGCCGAGATAGCCGCCAATCACCCGGGCCGGTACGCCCATAATATTCATCATATAGGCAAAGGCCGATGCATAGTGCTCGCAGTAACCGGTTTTCGTTTTGAGGAGGAATTCATCGACCGGGGCCCGGCCCAGACGGGGCGGCCGGGTGGAGTAGGAGAAGCCGTTCCGGTTGAAAAGGGAGAGAACGGCGGCGGCTTTTTTCTCCGGCGTGGCTGACTCTTTTCCAAGTGCCTGGGCCAGTTTGCGTGCGCCCGGGTTGGGGATTTGCTCTGAAATACTGATCCTGGGAGGGGGGTGCCCGCCCGGAACCGGCAGGTTCCATCGGCCTGAGTTGTCAGGAAGAACGGACACGGCGTTATATGCGGTTTTTTGAACGATTTTTTTAAGGGAGACCAACCTTGCGTCCCCAAAGATTTTGGACCACGAAGGCCCCTGTACCGGCCGGTCCAGGGCCATGAGGCGGTGACTGAAGTGGGGGGGCGTTACCACGGTATAGGAAATGGCCCCATCCGGATTTTTCCGGGCAGTCGGGGCTTCAGGAAACCCGTCCCGTAAGGCGGTCCATGTTCTGCCGTCAAAAGCGTTGAACACGATTCCCCTCCAGTAGAGCTGTTGAGCCGGGGGAATGTTGCCTTCAAATTCCACCCTGAACGCCGGCGTCTCATCCTGGATCAGCCGTGATATGCTTCCCGGGGAAAGGCGGTCGGAAAAACCGGTGGCTGCCGTGGTCTGATCCTCCAGGCCTACAAGGCTTCCCGGCAGTCTGGGAAATACCAGGAAGAGAAGCAGAACCAGAGGCAGGGCACCGGCCTGGATTAAAAAGGAAAGTTTTGCACTCGTTTTGAAACTGCCGCTCGGGGTATTGATCCGGATCAGGGCGGTGGTGGTGATAAAAACGGAAAAGAGCATGTAAAGCAGGATAAAGAGAGAGTCGGACCGGAACAGGCTTGTGATGATGATGAAATAGGTTAAAAGGATGGTGATCATCCGGTGCCTGTGGGTGGGCATCTCAAAGGGTTTTATGGCGGCCATAAGCGCCAGAAGCCCGACAAAGGCATCTCCGCCGAGCCGCACCCGGTAAGTGGCCAAAAGCCCCAGGATGCTGACAAGGGTCAGGGTGTAGCGAAGAATCCGGCCGGGAAGGGGCCAGCCGGTTTTCATGCGCAGCAGCATGTAGCCCCAGAGTATGGCGCACCACAGGTTGATCCAGAGAGGAAGGCCTAGGGTATGGGGGGCGATGGCAATAATCAGCGCCGTAATGATGGGAAGGGTCTGGGCGGTTTCCCTTGTCATGGCTCTTCTCCGTACAAGGCTAATGCCTTAAGGCAGCCGTGCATGTGGGAACTACCGCATCCAGGCGCCCTCTCCTGGGAAGCCCCAAGCCTAAGGCCGTAATTGAGCCCGTTTTTTTCCGCATCCAGAACGGCCCTGCACAGCTGGGCCAGTTTTTTTTCAAGATCGTCTCCGGAAATCTTTTCCAGGTCAAAGAGCAGTTCCCGCCCGGTTTCTGTGGTGAAGTTCTTAATGAAAAGCCCCTTGCCCCTGGACAGGGTCTTCCATGAAATATGCCCCACGGGGCTTCCGGGGGTATAGGGAGACAGCCCCTGGAAGTCATCCGGTCCCCTGGCATCACTGGCGTCATCCCCGGCGGTGCTGATTCCTGAAAGTCTTGGATCAAAAGCCCCGGGATCCGGGGCGGGATAAACCACCATGCCCAGGTAGTTGGGAATGACGGCCTTCAATCGGAACAGGCCCAGGGGGTAGACGGACTCAAGCCGGATGGCCGCCGGAGTGTGAAATCCCCTGAACGGTGGGGTATAAGGGACCTCAACAACGACAGTGCTGCGGCAGGGTACATCAACCCAGTTCTTCCCCTCTTTACCGATGTAAAGGGAAAGGGCCTGGCCCTGGGTTTGGGGGGCAGTCACCTCCACAGGGAAACGGCCGGTATCCCCTGTAAACACAGGGTGCGGGTGGCCGAGAGTAAGCCTCATTCCCAGCAGGTTTTTATAGGATAGGGCAAGGGAGATCAGGGCCATGCTGCCCAAAAGAAAGACGAGGATAAATCCTGCGTTGTTGTTGTAGTTTATCGACCCCAGGAGCATGGCGGTCAGGATGCCCAGGAAAAGAAAGCCGTGCTGGGTGGGAAACAGGGAGATATCTTTCCGGGTCAGTTCCATGGACGGGTCGCTTTGGGGTCAGACGGGAACCTGAACTTCGCGGATGATTTCTGCCATGCGCTCGGCAGTCACAGGGGCATGATCCCGGCTGGTGCAAAGGCGGTGTCCTGCAGTCCAGGGCAGGGTCTCTTTGAGATCTTCGGGCATTACATAGTCCCGGCCCTGGATATAGGCCCAGGCCTTTGCCGCACTGAGCAGGGCAATGCCGGCCCTGGGGGAGAGCCCGATCTGGAAGTGGCTGGATTTTCTGGTAAATTCAAGGATGTCCTGGAGGTAGTCCAGGAAGGTGTCCGAAGGGTGGACCTGTTCCACCTCGTCTTGAATCCGAAGGACTTCGGGCTTTTCCATACAGCAGGAAAGATTGTCCAGAATCTGTGAACTGCCCTTTCCTTTCAGGATGTTCTTCTCCGCAGCCCGGTCCGGATACCCTAGGGAAATGCGCATGAGAAACCGGTCCATCTGGGATTCTGGAAGCGGGAAGGTACCGGCCTGCTCTAAGGGATTCTGGGTGGCAATAACGAAAAAGGGCGGGTCCAGGGGGCGGGTCTGCCCTTCAATGGTCACCTGTCCCTCTTCCATTGCCTCCAGCAGGGCGCTCTGGCTTTTGGGGGTGGCCCGGTTGATTTCATCCACTAAAAAAACCTGAGTGAACACCGGGCCGGGATGAAAAGTGAACGCCGCTGAATTCTGATCAAAGACCGAGGTGCCCAGGATATCCCCTGGCAAAAGGTCCGAGGTGAACTGCATGCGCTGAAAGTCAAGTCCCATGCACCGGGCAAGGGCCTTGGCCAGGGTGGTTTTCCCGATGCCGGGAAAGTCTTCGATCAAAAGATGTCCCCTGGCAAAGAAACAGGCCAGGGCCAGGCGGATTTCCCGCTCTTTTCCAAGGATGACCTTTGAGACCTGGGACACCATCTCTTCAACTGCCTGGGACATTTTTTTATCCTCTATTTGGACTTGCAGAACTTAAATTTGCCCGGTTTCCAGTTCCGGATCAGGTTGATGAACGTCCTGGCCGCGGTTCCGGAAGGTCCTTTGGGGATATACGCTTTCTCCGTGAAGTCCCAGGCGGTTCCGGCGATGTCCAGATGAGCCCAGGGCAGATCTCCCACGAATTTGGACAGATAGGCCGCCGCCGTGATGGTGCCGCCCGGCCGGCCGCCGACATTTTTGATATCGGCCACCTTGGATTCGATCTGCTTTTCATAGTGCTTGTTCAACGGCAGACGCCACAAAGGTTCTCCTGCGAGACATCCTGCTTCGGTCAGACGGGCGCACAACGCGTCGCTGTTAGAGACAAGGCCTGTGTAATGGTGGCCCAGACCGATGATGACAGCGCCGGTAAGGGTGGCGGTGTCGATGACGCAGCAGGGGGAATAGGTTTTTATGCCGTAGGCCAGGGCATCGGCCAGGATCAGCCGGCCTTCGGCATCGGTATTGATGACCTCGGAGGTCACCCCGTTGAAATGGCGGATAATATCACCGGGATGGATCGCGTTGGCACCTGACATGTTGTCCGTGGCCGGGACAATGGCCACCACGGCCACATTCGGTTTTTCTTCGGCCACGACCTGCATGGTTGACAAAACAGCCGCCCCCCCGCACATATCATACTTCATATCCTCCATACCGGCACCGGGCTTGATGCTGATGCCGCCGGAGTCAAAAGTGATGCCTTTCCCCACCAAAAGCACGGTATCTGTTGCATTTTCAGGCCGGTACTCCAGGATGATCATCCTGGGGGAGACGGCAGACCCCTGATTCACGGCCAGGATGCCTCCCATGCCGAGTTTTTCCATTTCCTTTTTTTCAATGCAGCGGTAGGCAAGACCGCTTTCCTTGGCCAGCACCTTGGCCCAGGTTGCAAAATCAGCCGATGTCCATCCGTTGCCCGGCTCGTTGGCCATATCCCTGGCAGCACAAGCGGCAAAGGCGGCGTTGCGGCCCCTTAAAACCCCCTGCCGGACCGCGGTCAGGCTTTCGGTACAGACAAAGCGCAGGGCAGAAAGGCCCGTGTAGTCGTCTTTTTTCTTCGTGGTTTCCTTATATTTTACGAACCGGTAGTCGCCCAGGATGACTCCTTCACAGAGGGCTTCGACAGCCAGGGCAATTTCCGTCAGGCCGGGAGATAGGGTTTTTATTTCCGGAAGGCGGATCACCACATCCTTGGCCTTTACCTTTTCACACGCTTTGGCCACATTGCCGCCGGCTTCTCTGATGCGGTCCAGGGCTAAGCATCTGTCCTTTTCCTTTTTAATGTCGCCAACACCCAGAACCAGAATCCGTTTGGCACCGTCTTTTTGGGCGGCCTTGGGATAAAACAGCAGCGTTTCCCCTTCATCGGCTTTGAAGTCTCCCATGTCAAATGCCTGTTTGACTTCGGGATGAACCGCCTCAGGGCACAGGGGCATCTTTTTGTCCGTGCCGATGGCCAGATAGACAAGAAGATCCGTTTTAAAAGATTCAGCAGCTTTCGTAGTGGTTGTAATACGATTCTTTTTCATAGGGGTCACCTTTATGAAATCAGGGAATGGGTAAAGAAAGACATCACAAATCTACCACAGAAGCTAATCACGGAAAAGCAGTTTTAAAGGGGAGGCCCGGCATAAAACCTGGACAGTGGACTTAAGGGCGGGGCTGACCCGGGGCGTTAACTGCCCTGGATGGTAACTTCGATCTTCCGGGTCCTAGAACTTATGTCGTGATTGATGACCACCACCTGCTGCCAGGTGCCCAGGGTCATCCGGCCCTTTCTTACGGGAATGGACAGGGAAGGTCCTATAATGGCCGCCTGGACATGACTGTGGCCGTTACCGTCCTGCCAGGCCATCTCATGGGCGTAAACCCGCTCCGTCGGCGCCATCTCGGTTATGGAGCGCTTTAGATCCTCCACCACGCCGGATTCGTATTCAACGGTGGTGATCGATCCTGTGGAACCTGTGACAAAGAGCTGAACAATGCCGCAGGTTACCCCGGATTCTGCCAGGCAGCGCTTTAAGTCCTGGGTAACATCCGCCACGGCAGGGCCTGCGTCAAGCTCCCGGGAAAGGGTATAGGTATGCATGGAAAACATGGATCCAACCTATCAGGGTTTGCGGGGTCTGTAAAATGGAATGATCTGTGCATAGGAAATCTTAATCAAAATATAAAAGTTATATCCGGATAAACTATTGGCTGTCTTTTGATGTTTTTTTTATTTTGACCATTTTACTTGTGACCTTTAGGAGACAAAAAAATGGACAATACCCAAAAGGCCGCCGACCAAAAAGCGTGTGCGAACCGGCGCCGATTCCTGAAGACCTCTGCCATGGCTGCCGTGGGCGCAGCCTTTTTTTCCGGCCAACCGGCCTTGGCCAAAGAATTTGAAGGCAAATCCCTTCAGGTCTGGTCCTGCGGGGGGCTGGCCGAAGCTTTCATTCCGGCCAACCAGCGGTATAAGGAAAAACACGGCCCAGAAGTCGCCTATACCGGTGCATTTGCCGCAGCTCTTGGCAAATCCCTTTTGGGATCGGCCACCACTGACGTTTTTGGCGGCCGGGTCCTGGGGCTTGCAAAAAAGCTGAGAAAGGCCGGGAAAATGAGTTATTTCAAACCCCTTTGCTACACCCGGTACGTCATGGTAACGCCAAAGGGAAACCCTGCAGGCATCGAGGAAATAAAGGATATGGCCAGACCGGGAATCCGCGTGATCGTTTCCCCTGAGGCGTCACCTCCAGGAGGCCAGGCCGTAACCGGCTTGATGAAAAAGGCGGGAATCCTGGACAAGGCCATGGCCAACGCCGTCATCAAGGGAACCTGTGTACAGCGCTCCATGGAGTCTCTGATTGAAGGAAAGGGGGATGTTTCCATCGTTGAGTACCGGGTGACCCGGCTGCCCGCCTTCCGGGACAAGGCCGAGATCATCGATATTCCTGAAACCTATTTCCCGCCCCCTCCCCTGGCCTTTACCATCGGCGTGATGGAGGCGGCCCGGGACCGGGAACTTTCCGAGCATTATCTTGAGTTCATCCGTTCTCCGGAGGGGCAGGGCTTTTTTGAAGAGGCCGGATTCATTCCCGCCATTTCGGACAAGGGAAGGCAGATGACTGAAAAACTGGGGGTAAAGGATGTCTAATACGGTTCAAGAGGCGAAAATGACAAGGACTAAAGCTGCGGGACTTACCCTGTGGCGGCGGCTGACCCAGATGGCAGGGCTCTTGATTATGGGGGAGTGGTCCTATTACGGAATTTTCCGCTGTCCCTTTGTGGTCCCCTATGTTTCCTGCCAGAACTGCCCGGTGATCACCTGCCCCGGCAGACTGATGTCCATGTTCTGGGGATTCTGGCTGCTGCTGCCGATATCCGTTCTTCTCTTTGGCCGGGCCTTTTGCGGATGGGCCTGTCCGGGGGGGCTGCTCAATCAGATGACAGCAAAGCTTGCCCCTGTAAAGTTCAGAGCCAGAGGTGCCATTGCCGGCCTTGCCCCTTACGGGAAGATTATCGGACTTTTGCTGGTTCTCTATGTATGGCTTGTGCTCGGCCAGCCCAGGGAGGCCATTCCCATCCGGGTGGGTGAGTTTATCAAGTCCACAGGCCTGACCTTTGAGCATGCCAGTGTTTTCTGGCTTACCCGTACCTGTTTTGTCCTGGGCAGCCTGGCCCTGGGCCTGGTCCTGGCCAATGCCTGGTGCAGGTTTCTGTGTCCTACAGGCGGGCTTCTGGATCTGGTCAAAGGGATTTCGCTTTTTAAATTTTATAAAACTGCCGACTGCAACGATTGTGACAAATGCCTCAGGATTTGCGATATGGGCACCCGCCCGGGGGAAAAGAACTGCACTAACTGCGGTGACTGCATGGGAAGCTGCCCTGTGGATGCCATCCGTTTCGGCCGGGGAAAGGATCGGGGATGAAGATCCTGAAAAGGACTCCCGGTGTCCACCACCCCTGCTTTTTCAGCGCAGATAAAAAAAGGTACGGTCGGATTCACCTCCCCGTTGCTCCGGGCTGTAATATCCAGTGCGCCTATTGTCGAAGGGATTATGACTGTGTCAATGAAAACAGACCCGGGGTATCAAAGGGGGTGGTTTCCCCGGCTCGGGCCCTTGAACGGCTTACCGAGTCGTTAAAGGCCATGCCCAACCTGAGCGTGGCGGCGGTTGCAGGACCGGGGGATGCCTTTGCCGATCCTGAAACCACCCTTGAAACCTTTCGGCTGATCCGGGAGCGGTTCAGTGCAATGTCCCTTTGTGTTTCCTCCAACGGCCTTAATCTGGCACCCTACGTCAGTGATCTCAAAGGCCTTGGCGTAAATTTCGTCACTGTGACCGTGAATGCCCTGGATCCCGGTATCGGTGCCCTTCTGGTTGATGAGGTCAGGGAAGAGGGAAAGGTCCTTGCGGGGCAGGAGGGGGCCGGGATTCTCATCGAGCGTCAGCTTGAGGCCGTTTCCCGGCTCAAGGAAAAGGCAATTACGGTGAAGATCAATACGGTTGCGGTGCCGGATATCAATATGGATCACAGCCTGATCATGGCCAGGCGCTTTGCCTCTATGGGGGTGGATCTGATGAATATTTTGCCCCTGATTCCGGTGGAGGGCACTAGAATGGAAGGAATCACACCGCCTTCACCTGAAAAAATTCGTTATTTGCGCCGTGCGGCCCAGGCGTTTTTGCCCCAGATGCACCATTGCAAAAGGTGCAGGGCGGATGCTGCCGGCTGTCTTGAATAAACTCCGGGAAAAAGCATAAGGATAAATTTGCAGCTTTGGTTGCCATGGGCGGCAAGAATACCCATAATATAGCCCATGACACCCCGGATGAAAAAAATCGTATTCGCGGCCATGCTGGTGATGGTGGCCGCCATCGGTGCCGGGCATTATCTGACGCCGGGTCATCTGATCCTTATCCATGACAGCTTCCGGCGGCTGTCCTATTTCCCCATTGTAATCGGCGCCATCCTCTTTGGTGTCCGGGGCGGATTGTTCATGGCAGGCGTGTCCTGCCTGTCTTTTATCCCCCATCTTTTCACCTTCTGGTACCAGGGGCTTGAAACCTATTACTCCGAATTCTCGGAGATGTTTTTTTATTTGATGGCCGGCCTTGTCATCGGTGCGATTTCCAGCCGAGAGAGCCTTTTGCGGGATAAATACCAGCGGCTGTCCGAGCAGTTGTCTGTCTCCTATAAGCGCCTGCATGAGCAGGCTGGGCAACTGGTGGAGGCGGAGGCGGAGCTGGGGAGGGCCGGGAAACTTTCGGTTCTGGGGCATTTATCCGCATCTTTAGCCCATGAGATCAAAAATCCTTTGGCATCCATTAAAGGGGCGGCGGAAATCCTGGCCGACGAGGTGGACAGGTCCCATCCCAAATACGAATTCGTCGAGATCATGAAAGCTGAAATTTCACGGCTGAACACATCCGTGGAAGATGTCCTGGCCTATTGCAGGGGCCAGCAGGGAAAGGCGCAGGATGAACCCGGGCCAATGGGAAAGGTCATTGATCAGATCCTTCAGGTGCTGGCCCCCAAAATCCGGGAGAAATCCATTGATGTTGAGGTCTGTGCCGAAAGGCCGGCCCGGGCATATGAAGTCCCGGCAGCGGCGATGACCCAGGTGGTGATGAACCTGCTGCTCAACGGGGTGGAGGCGGTGGCAAAAGAGGGTAAGATCCGCATTGCCATGGACCTGCGGGCAAATGGATTGGATATCCGGGTGGAAGACAACGGGCCAGGGGTGGATGAAGCCTTGTACGATGAGGTTTTCAAGTCCTTTGTCACCTTCAGGGAAGGGGGGACAGGACTGGGCCTTTCCATTTCCCAGAAAATTGTCCAGCGCCTGGGGGGGCTGATTTCCGTGGACCGGTCTGATCTGGGAGGGGCCTGCTTTTTTATCCGCCTTCCCCAGGCGGTGACCCAGAAAATAGGGGGAAATTTTTTATGAGCCGAACCATTCTGCTCATTGATGACGATGACAGTCTGCGGCGGGTAACCGAGTATAACCTTACTGAAAAAGGCTTTAAAGTCTATGCGGCAGACTCCGGAAGCCGGGGTCTGAAGCTGTTTGCCGATTCCGGGCCGGACTTGGTTGTTTCCGATGTAAAGCTTGGGGACATGAACGGCCTGGACCTCATGGAGAAGATCAAGGCGATCTGCCCGGATGTACCGGTGATTATCATGACGGCCTTTGGGTCCATTGAGATGGCGGTTCAGGCCATGCACAAGGGCGCCTTTAATTTCATCACCAAACCGTTTGACCGGGACACCCTGACCCTGTCCTGTGAAAAAGCCCTGGAGCTTAGGGGCCTTCGGTCCCAAACCCGGATGCTTACCCGGGAGGTGGCCCGGTTGACCGGAACCGAAGGGATCGTATCGGCAAGCTCCGCCATGAAGGAACTTTTGGAGACCGCATCAAGAGCTGCGGGCTCCGATGCCACCGTCCTGATATCCGGAGAGTCCGGGACCGGAAAGGAAGTGCTGGCCCGACTGATCCATCAGAACTCATCCCGGAGCCAGGGGCCCATGGTGGCGGTAAATTGTGCTGCCATACCGTCGACCCTTCTGGAGTCCGAATTGTTTGGCCATGTCCGGGGGGCGTTTACCGGCGCGGTAAAGGATCGAAAGGGGCATTTTATGGCCGCTTCCGGCGGCACCCTTTTTCTGGATGAAATCGGGGAGCTGGCCGTGGATGTCCAGGTCAAGTTGCTGAGAGCCATACAGGAGCGTCAGATCCAGCCGGTGGGGGCGGAACGGGTGCATGAGGTTGACATCCGGATCATTGCCGCAACAAACCTGGACCTTCAGGAGCGGATCAGCGCAGGGGAGTTTCGAGAGGATCTTTACTACAGGCTTTCGGTGATTCCTTTGTCCATTCCCCCTTTAAGGGAGCGGCCCGAGGATATACCGGCCCTGGTGGCCCATTTCTTAAGAAAATTCGATGCCCCCGGTGATGTCCGGTTTTCGGATAATGCCTTAGGTCTGCTAAGGGCCCATCACTGGCCCGGCAATATCCGGGAGATGCAGAATATTGTGGAGCGGTGCATTATTTTAAGGCGTTCCCCCCTGATTCGGGCAAAGGACTTGAATCTTCCCGGTATGGCAGGCGCCTCTCCTTTTTTGGATCCCGTGATTCCTGACGATGGTATCTCTTTGGAAGAGGTTGAAAAGGCCTATGTGATCAAGGCCCTTGAAAAGTCCGGTCAGAACCGGTCAGAAGCTGCAAGGCTGCTCAAGATTCCGCGCCATGTTCTTCTTTACCGCCTGGAAAAGTACGGGCTGTAATGTCTTGGTTCACCATATCCTAATGGTTTGGTGATGCCGTTCTAACAAAAAATTTTTAAATTCATCCTGGACATTGACTCTGTCCTGTCGCTTTAAAAGACACTTTGCGTGGCAGATCTCCTCTGCCGACTATCCCCCGGTTCGGTTCCCATCCCCTCTCCCCGTGATCCGGACCGGGGGATTCTCTTTTTTCCTGCAGGACAGCCGCATTGCGATTCGTGCTTTTGTAGAATATTCTACAAGGGGTGTGGAATACTCTATACATTTTTTGGGCCGTCCCTGAGCCGGCCTTCAGATAGGACCAAAGAAAAATTAGAATAATCGGGGTCTTATCTCTATCCTTTGTCCCGTGCGATCCCCTGGCATGCTCCTTGATATCCTATGTACAGTTTTTGTGCTTTAACACATTAAGGAGACCGGATAATGGTAAAAAAAACAATGTTGACCATCGCAGGGCTTGCGATGGTTTTCGGCGCAGCACTGGTGGCAGCTACGGCAGCCCCGGAAAAAGAGGCGGTATCAACTGTGCAGCGGGCCGTATTCAAGGTTGAGAACATCACCTGCGGGGCGTGTCTGTCGAAGATCAGTTCCGCATTGGAGCCTGTGGAAGGGTTTTCCGGAATGGGCGCCAACCTTTTGCGCAAAATGGTGGCTGTGGATTTTTCAGCCCCCCTTTCCCCAGAGAAAATCCGTGAAATCGTAACAAAACTCGGGTATCCGGCAACGCTTGATTCCGTCGAGGCCTTAACGCAAAAGCAGACCTTTGCCTACCAGCGCTCCAAAAGAGGGGGGTATGGCGCAAGCTGCTGCGGCGGGGCGCCTGCGTCTTCAACAGCCCAATGCCCTGGTACCCAAGGCGGGTGTATAGTCCCTCCTGCGGCCGCCGCGGAATCCAAAACTGATATTTAGGAGACACGATGATGCTTAAGATGAAAATGATAGCCCCTGCCGTTTTTTTGACCGCTCTTTTTCTTGCCGAACCGGTTTATGCCTGGTTCGGCATGGGAGATAAATTTGCCGCCCTGACGCCTGAAAACGGAACCATTGCCATTGCCCTGGCTGATATTTCCGATGGAAAAGCCTACTATTACAAGGTGAAAAGCGATAAAGGCGTGATGGTGGAGTTTTTTGTTTTGAAAAGCCGTGACGGCATTGTCAGGGCGGCAATTGATGCCTGTGACGTCTGTTACAGATCCGGCAAAGGCTATGTCCAGGACGGGGATGCGATGGTCTGTGAAAACTGTGGCATGCGCTTTGCCTCGGATCGCATCAACGAGGTCAAGGGCGGGTGCAACCCTGCGCCCCTTGCCCGGAAGGTGGAAAACGATCAGCTTGTGATCGACATGGCCGACATCAACGACAATGCCTGGCTGTGCGAATTCAGAAAATAAGGAGGCCCCATGTCCTGGAATCCTGAAACGTACAGGGAAAAACGGGAAAAGGTTTTAGGGGTGAGGCGGCGGGGACTGTCCTTTGGCACGATTTGCCTGGTTGTCTCCTGCATTGTTGTGGCAGGTCTTGGGGGCCTGAGCCTTCCCAAGGCTGTTTCATACATGAAGACCCGGCACCTTGACGATGCCATTTTTCGTCTGCAGGAAGGCGCGACCTGGCCGGGAAGCCTTTTGGGCGAACTGACTGGGATGGAAGGGGTTGCCACCGCATCCACCGACTCCCATGCCACGAGACTGGTTATCACCTATGACCGTAGGGTGCTTCGCCCGGAAGGCTTTTCCTCCCTGTTTAAGGAAAAGGATTTAAAGGCTGCCCTGCTGAACACCGTGGGGCACCGGCAACGCATGGCAACCCAGGAGGAAGAGCGGGAGGGGGCGCTGTGAAGCTTTACAATATTTCTTTCGGCAACATCCGAAGACGCAAGGCTAAGATGGTCTTTCTGGCCCTGGGGCTGATTATCGGTATCTGCACCATCGTGACCCTTTTGTCCATAACGGAAACCATGACCGCCCAGATCGAGGAGCGGCTCAATAAGTTCGGGGCGAATATTGTCATGGTACCCAAAACCGAACATTTATCTTTGAATTACGGGGGGATTGATGTCGGCGGTGTCGACTACAGGGTTACGGAGTTTTCCCAGGAAAATCTGAAAAAGATCCGGTCCATTGAAAATGCAAAAAACCTAGGGGTTGTGGCGCCAAAAGTTCTTGGACCCGTGGAAATCCATGGAAAAAAGGTGCTGCTCATGGGGGTTATTTTCAAGGATGAAATGAACCTGAAGACCTGGTGGCAGAAAAAAGGCAGTTTTCCTGAAAATTCGGATGAGATTCTGCTGGGCTCCTCGGTGGCGGCTGTTTTAGGGCTTGCTCCCGAAGACCGTGTAGAGATGGGCGGCAGATCTTTTACTGTATCCGGTGTTCTTTTGCCCACAGGCGGGTCCGAGGACAATGCCGTAATTTCTGATATGAATGCTGCCCAGACGGTGCTTGGAAAACCGGGAAAGGTTTCCATGGTTGAGATTGCAGCCTTTTGCAGGGGATGCCCCATCACTGAAATGACCCTCCAGATTGCGGAAAAATTCCCCAATGCCAGGGTTACGGCCATGAAACAGGCGGTGATGTCAAAGATGCAGTCCATAGAGTTGTTTAAATCCTTTTCCCTGGGCGTTTCGATTCTGGTGATCGGTGTCGGGGGACTTTTGGTTATGGTGACCATGATGGGATCGGTTAACGAGCGAACCCGGGAAATCGGTATTTTCAGGGCTATTGGATTCCGTCAGACCCATGTGATGCAGATTATTCTCTTAGAGGCCCTGGTCCTCGGGATCTTCGGGGGTATTCTCGGGTTTGCCCTGGGAAATGTGACTGCCTGGGGGATCATCCCCTTGGTAATTGAAGACGGCAGTTTTTCCGGTATCAATTTTTCCCTGGGAGGGCTGTGCCTTTTGATGGCCGCGGCCTTAAGTCTTCTGGCAAGCCTTTATCCGGCTTGCAAGGCAGGGCGGATGGATCCCAGTGATGCCCTCAGGGCATTGTAACCGGCAAAAAAATATAAAAGGAACACGATTGTGAGTGAAAAAACAGCCTTTGACGTGTCCCATCTCATTGAGATCCGGGGGCTTTCAAAGACCTACTCATCCGGCTCATCACAGGTGACAGCCATTGACAGCATGGATTTTGCCGTTGATGACGGGGAATTTATCACCATCATGGGCCAGTCCGGCTCGGGCAAGTCCACCCTGCTTTCAGTTCTCGGGGCCATGAACCGGCCCTCACAGGGACAGGTCCTGGTGGATTCTTTGGATCTGTATGCCCTGAGTAACGAGCAGCGGGCGGATTTTCGAAGTGAGTACATGGGGTTTGTTTTCCAGTCTTTTCAGCTCATTCCCTATCTGACGGTACTGGAAAACGTGACCCTGCCCATGGCCATCACCGGCCGGAAAAAAAAGGTTAAAAAGGACATGGCCATGGCTGTGATAGAGCGGGTCGGGCTCGGGCAAAAGGCCGGCCGGCTGCCGGACCAGCTTTCCGGAGGAGAGCAGGAGAGGGTGGCCATTGCCAGGGCCATTGTTAACCGCCCGCCCATTATCCTGGCGGACGAGCCCACAGGGAACCTGGATTCCTCAACTGCAGAAGAAATCATGGCCCTGCTTGGGGAGCTGAACCGGGAGGGCCATACCATTATCATGGTGACCCACAACCCAGGGCTTGCCGCGTACGCCCACCGCAGCATAAGGGTTCAGGACGGACGGATTGCCGCCTGACCTTCCGGCTGTGGGACCGAGGAGGCCTGCGGGATTTCGAAAAAAAGAGGGTTAAAGGGTGAGAAGCAGCACCCGTGAGTTACGGGCTAAATTGTAGGTGACCTGGCGCTCTTTAGGGAGATTTTCGGGTGTGCCCCAGACAAAGCCGAACTCAAAAAACCAGTCTGCCGCCTGGGTGGTGAGCAGAAAGAGCCGGGCAAGCTTTCTTTTTTTTGCCGTATCAATGAGATACTGGATCATTCCGCGGCCAATGCCCTGGGACTTGTACGCGTCGTTCACGGCCACGGCACCGATTTCAGCCCATCCGTTTCCAAGCTCGTACAAGGCTGCACACCCGTATACGGCATGGTCCACAGCGTAGATGTGGTAGGCCTGTATCTGTTTTTTGATGTCCGAGGCCGAGCGTTTGACAAGGTTTCCCCGCCGGACATGGTCCTCCAGCAGGTGGAGGATTTCGGGCACGTCATTGAGGGTGGCCTGGCGGATGTCCGCATACTGGTTGCCGTAAATCAGGGTGCCGCCGCCGATGCTGGAGAAGACCTCCTGGAGCAGACGGCCTTCCGTTCTGCCGTCAATGATGTGGACCCGGCTGACCCCACAGGACCTGGAGAGGACCGTTCCGGCATAGCCGAGAATAGACCGGTCTTCCTGGGCCAGGTGTTTCCGGTTCCGGTCCAGCATGAAACCGACATGGCCAACGTCCATGTTGGAAAAGATATGGCCTTCGGGATGGACCTGGCTGCCGGGGGGAATTTCCACGCCCTTTGCCGGAATCGCCTGTCTTGCCCGGATGAAAAACAGCTTTTCAACGGGAAGGTCCATGCAGATCTGGGTGGCAATCTGGTCAGAGTTCAGGTTGTAGAAATCGCCTGTGCTGTTCATGCCGATATTGTAAATCACCGGAATAAAATCCTGGGCAAGCAGTTTTTGGACGATGTCGGACTGGATTTTTTCCACCTGGCCGGTATAGCTGTAATCGGTTCCGTTTTCAACGCCCAGGGATCTTGCCCGGATCCAGTTGCCCATGATGCCGTTGGCCCGTCCTGCGGATAAATGGGAAATCACCGCCTGGACCACTTCCATTGCGGCCAGTTTGACATGGGGCATGGCTTCTTTCGGCGTGATCCGGGTACCTGAAATCATCCGGGTGGTCAGACCGGCCTGGGTCAGGTATTTGTCAATGGTGGCCCGGGTTCCCATGACAATGATGATTTTAATACCGATGCCGTGCAGATGGATTACATCCTTCATGAGCAGAGGAAACAGGGAGTGGTCGATCAGGCTGTCTTCGATTTTAAGGACAAAGGTTTTATCCCGGTATTGGCGGATGTACTCAAAGACTTCGCGTATGGTGTTGACGGAGGCCCGGTCTGCAAATCGCTGGGGAAGCTGGCGCTTCATGACAGATCCTTTTACCCTTGGCCAGGCCGGTTTTTGAAAAATTTCAGGACAAAGGCGATATGCTCTTTCATGGCGGAGTATGCCTTATACGGGTCCCGAGACATGATGGAGTCTAAAATTATCTGGTGCTGGCGCAAAATGATCTGGATGTTTTCCGGTTCTTCGTACAGGCAGGCTAAGTTCTTGCCGATGCCGTGGAAGAGATAGTCGTAGAAGTTGCGCATGATCAGGATGTGCAGCGGGTTTTTGGCTGCATAGGCAATGGCCATGTGAAAGGCGGTATCCGCCTCGGTTCCCAGGCGGCCCGAGTTGACCTCATCTTCCATTTCACGGACGCTCTGGTTCAAGGCGGTGATATCGGTTTCGTCGGCCCGGGTGGCGGCCAGAGCGGCGGCGTTGCATTCTAAGCCCATGCGGACTTCAAGCAGATCTTCTAAGGAGGCGTCCTGGGTGGCCATGGCTTTGGCCAAGGGATTTTCCACCACATCGTCTAAGGGTTTGACAAAGGTCCCCTGGCCCTGCTTTTGTACGATTAATCCCATGGCCACCAGTCGCTGGATGGCGTCCCTAATAGTGGTCCGGCTCACGTTCATGGCCTGGGCCAGTTCCCGTTCCGTCATCAGCTTTTCACCGGGCTTGAGTTTGCCCCGGTAAATCAGTTCCCGGATCTGATCGAAAACCTGGTCAGAAATCCGTTTGGGTTTTATGGGTTTAATGGGTACGGTCATGGACGGATTGTTCTTCTCTCTTCAAATATTAAAATTTTCAATATTAACTATCCAGGTGCCTATATCAAGATTTTTTTCAATAGGTGAGCACCATGCCACCGTCAAAAAGCAGATCTCCGCCCACAAGGTATTTGGAGAATCTGGAAAAGCCATGGATAAAGAGATTGGCCACCTCAACCGGCGACATCATCTCCTTGACGCGGCTTTTTCCCATCATCACATCAGAGATGACCTGCTCCTGGGTAATGCCCCGCTGCTCGGCCTGGGCCGCGATCTGGTTCAGGGCCAGGGGGGTTTTGACAAATCCGGAACTGACCGTAAAGGAACGGATCTTGCCCTCGCCTTCGGCTGAGATGGACTGGCTCAGGGCTTTGAGCCCGAATTTAGTGATATTGTACACCGGTTTGTTTTTAGTGCAGATATGGGCATGGACAGAGGCCATATTGGCAATGACCCCACAGCCGTCAGCGGACCGTTTCATATGAGGGATGGCCAGTTTGGACAGAAAAAAGGGGGCTCGGAGCATGATGCGCTGCATGAGATCGTAGGTCTCCATGGGAAAGTTCTCCACACTGTCGATGTGCTGGATGCCTGCAATATTGGCCAGATATTTGATCTGGCCTTTGGAGGCTGCCGTTGCCACAGCCGCTTCAACCGCTGCGTCATCGGTCAGATCGGTCTGCTGGAAAATCATTTTCCCGTTAAGGGCTGCAGCCTTTTTACATGTTCTTTCCCCTTCTTCGGCATTAACATCCAGGCCGAAAACGGTAAGGCCGTTGGCCGCTGCAACAATGGAAACGGCCCGTCCGATGCCGGTGCCGCAGCCGGTGACAATGCAAATGTTGGCTGGGGTAAAATCCGGATCATTCAGAAAAAGAATGTCTTCTTTGGCAATATCAGGCTCTTTGATATCCATAAGTTCTGTCCTCCTTTCGGTTATTTGTCCAGGTCAAGCGACCGGGCGTACAATTCCATGGGGTGCCGGACCTTGATGTTGGCCCCTGCTTTGGCAAGCATGTCTGAGATCTGCATCATACAGGCCGGACACCCCGTTGCCAGGGTCGTACATCCGGTGTCCTGAATGGTCTGCTGTTTGATTTTGCCGATGGACGAGGAAAGGTCGTAGTGGTAGACGTTGAAGCTGCCGCCCATACCGCAGCATTTGTCGGGCCCGGCCATTTCCTTAAGGGTCAGGCCGGCGGCCTTAAGCACCTGTCTTGGCTGGGAGGCCACCCCCAGGGATTTTTTCAGGTGGCAGGGGTCATGGTAGGTAACGGTCTCTCCTTGCTTTCCGTCGCTTTTAAGGTCTGCTCCCAGGTCTGGAACTACCCAGTCCACCAGGAACTGATTAATATCCATTGTTTTTTTGGAAAGGGCATCAAGCCGGGCCCGTGTGCCGGAATCAGAGCCTTTGTAAATGGTCGGCCATAATTTTTTGATGGTGGAGGTGCAGGTGGCGCAGGCCGTAACAAGGACATCAAAGTCCTCCCTGTCAAACAGGGCCAGGTTGTGGTCTACAAGTTTCGTGAAGGAGTCCCGGTCGCCCGAGGCCAGGGCGGGAATCCCGCAGCACCCCTGGCCGGCAGGGATGACGACGCCCACGCCATGGTAGTCCAATACCTTTAGGGTGGCCCTGGCCACGTTGGGAAAGACTTTGTCAATGAGACAGCCGGTAAAAATGGCGGCCTTAAGGGTTTTTCCATTTTTCCTCAGGCCTTGCTCGGGCACCTCTTTATGAAAGGGGGTGGATGCCAGAGGAAGAAAATGCCGGTTGGCCAAAAGGGGGGATACCAGTCTGGCGCATGAGGTGCCCTGGGCGTTGTCGTCGGGTTTGGTAAATATGCCCTGAAATTTCCCGGCCCAGGCCACCAGAGTGTCAAAGGTGCCGGGATTGGCCAGCATTTTTTTGAATATAAGCTTTTTGGCCGGGGAAAGCCCCTTGTAGTCGGCGAGAATGGCCCGGGCCTTTATAAAGATCTCCAGCACATTCACCCCGGAAGGGCAGTTGGCGGCACAGGATCCGCAGAGCAGGCATTTGTTCAGCCGCTCATCCACCCCGTGGGGATCATCAAACATGTTTTCCATAAGCCCGGTGAGAAGCGCTAACTTTCCCCTTGCCACATCAGCCTCTTTGCGGGTCTGCGCAAACAAAGGGCAGACAGACTGGCAGGTGCCGCAACGGATGCAGGTCACCAGCTGATCTTCAAGTTCCTTGACCTGTTCGGCCAGTTCATTCATCTTTGCCATAATGTTTAGGGTTCTATCTCCATTTTCATCTTCGGTAAAGTCGGGAATACAAACTTATTCACTAACCCCGGTAATTTTTCCCGGATTAAGAATGTTTTTGGGGTCAAGGGCGGCCCGCAGCTGTCTTGAAAAGAGGATGGAGGAAAAGCCGGCCTCTTTTTCCAGAAAAGGTGCTTTGGCTATGCCTGTGCCGTGTTCGCCCGACAATGTGCCACCAAAGCTTAACGCCTTGTCAAAGATCTCTTCAATGGCGGCTTCCACCCTGTGCCACTCCTGTTCATTTCGTTTGTCCGTGAGGATGGTGGGGTGAAGATTGCCATCCCCTGCATGACCGAAGGTCCCGATATCAAGTTTGTATTTGGCGCCGATCTCCTGGAGGGCCTTCACCATATCCGGGATTTTGCTCCTTGGAACGGTTGCGTCTTCCAGCACCAGGGTCGGTTTGAGTTTGGCCAGAGCGGACAGGGCGGACCTTCTGGCAGCCCAGATTTTGTCCCGTTCCTCATCCGTTGCTGCGGACTTTACGGAAGACGCGCCCATCTTTTTGCACAGCGTCTCAACTTTTTCCCCCTCTTCGCTGACCACTGCCGGGTGGCCGTCCACTTCAATAAGCAGAAGGGCTGCCGCATCAACGGGCAGGCCGGCCTTGGAAAAATCTTCTACCGCGCGGATGGTGAAGTTGTCCAGGATTTCAAGGGTGGCGGGCACGATTTTGGCCGCAATGATGGCGGCCACGGTTTCGGATGCCTGGTCAATGGTGTCGTATACCGCCACCAAGGAGCGTCTGGCCCGGGGAGCTGGGATCAGTTTCAAGGTAATTTCATCCATCACTCCGAGGGTCCCTTCGGATCCCACCATTAATCCGGTAATATTGTATCCGGTGGCGCATTTCACCGTTCTGGATCCGGTTTTTACATAACGGCCCCGGGCGTCAAAGAACCGCAGTCCCATGACATAGTCCTTGGTGACCCCGTATTTGAGTCCCCGAAGCCCCCCTGCATTTTCCGCCACGTTGCCGCCGATTGTGGATACGGCCTGACTGCCCGGGTCCGGGGGGTAGAAAAGGCCTTTGGCCTCCACGGCTGCCGCCAGGCTGGCCGTGACAACCCCGGGCTGGACAACGGCGTACATGTCGGCCTCATTGATTTCCAGGATCCGGTTCAGCCGGCCGGTCAAAAGGACAAGGCCCGCCCCCTGGGGGATGGTTCCTCCGGAGAGGTTGGTGCCGGCCCCCCTTACGGTAAGGGGGATGCCGTTTTCATGGCAGACGCCGACAACCTGGCCCATTTCCTCGGTGCTGCCCGGCATGACGGCAACTGCAGGCATCTTGGGATCGAGAACCGCAGCATCGTAAGAGTAGGTCATCATGTCCTCGGTGTCGGTTAATACGTATTCAGGGCCCAGGATATCGGTAAGCGAATTGATTATGGATTTGGTGATCATGATCCTTCCTTACATTTTAGGGATGTTTAGTATTGGTATTACCAATTTGGATCTTTGGCAAGTGGTTTGTGTGGAGATCGTTCGTGTCATGGTCATACCTTTTTGTTGGCAGAAAACGAAACGAAATTAAACTATCTGAAATTACAGCATAAATGCTGGTATATCAAAACTGTAAATAAAAAACAAACAAATTTATTTTTTTCTTGACAATGGATTCTTATGCGATTTAAGTATTGGTCATACCAAAAATATTTAAGGTAAAAGAGTTCGATTTTTTGGAATTGGTTTGCTGGAGTACCCTGTCCTGATACAGGGTCCGGGGAAGGAGGTTCGCAGATTTTATAGGGTTCTTACAAGGTTTAGATAAGTAAGCAGATGATTAAAGTGCGTGTGTGTTCACCCTTGAGGCAAATTAAAGGACGGAGGAAAACATGAAGAAAAAATTGACAATTCTGGTCACCTGCCTTGTGGCAATGGCCTTTGTTTTCGGTAACGCCTATGCCGGCAAACGTGAGAAATTCGGAGAGGACCCCAGGCATAAGGTTGCAAAACGGGTGTCGTTCAAAACCTCGGACGAAAAAATCAGATGGAAAATGGTCATGCCATGGTCCAAAGGCCTTCTCTTCTATGACATTGCATCCCATTTTGCCGACAGCGTCCGCCTGGCCTCTGCCGGCCGCCTGGATATCAAGCCGTTTTCCGCAGGCGAACTGGTCCCTGCCATGCAGAGTTTCGACGCTGTAAGCCAGGGTGCCGCCCAGGTCGGCCATGACTGGCCGGGCTACTGGAAGGGTAAAAATGAAGCCTTCGTGGCCCTGGCCTCTGTTCCCTTTGGACTGGATGCTGAAGGCTACAACATTTGGCTGTACGAACGCGGTGGTCTGGAAATGATGCAGGAAATTTACGGCAAGTTTAACCTTTTTGCCCTCCCCGGCGGTCAGGTGGGCCAGGAAATGGGTCTTTTTTCAAACAAAAAAGCCACCAAGATGCAGGATTTCAAGGGTATGCGCGTCCGGACTCCGGGCTGGTACATGGACATCATGAACAACTTGGGCGCCTCCGTATCTCCCCTGCCCGGTGGCGAAGTATACCTCGCCCTGGAGCGCGGTGTTATTGATGCGGCTGAATTCTCCTCACCGGCCATCAACTACCCCATGGGTTTTGACGAGATCACCAAGTACGTGATCAGCCCGGGTGTTCATCAGCCTGCCTGTCAGAGTGCCCTCTTCTTTAACAAAGATGCCTATGAAAAGCTGCCCGAAGACTTAAAATGGATCATCGACATCTGCGCCAAAGAGACCCAGCTTTGGTCCTACAACTGGATCAACAACCTGAATGCCAAGGCCATCCGTATGTTCAAGGAAAAGGTTGAGTTCGTGACCATGGACGAAGAAACCCGTATCGAGTTCAGAAAGACCACCAAAAAGTATCTGGAAGAAGTCAAGGCAAAGTATCCGGACGTGAAAAAGCTTCTGGATTCCCAGGAAGCCTTTATCGCAGAGTATGCGGACTGGAGAGAGGCCCGCGGCGGTGTCGCTCCCTGGCCCTATGAAACCTATATCGGCGGAAAAAACTTTGAATAACCCCCTGAATTCCGAACGCGTTGCACCTTTGGTATAGACGCACCGGAATACGCGGTCCGGCAGCCTTATGTCTAAACAATCCCGGTATAACAAAAGGCTGCCGGGTCCTTTTTTACAAACGTTTCGATAAAGGAAGCATCCATGCTGGAAACCGTATCAAATACCCTGGAACGGATTGTCAAAAAAGAGGGAGACATCACCTCCCTGCTCATCTACCCCCTGCTCATTGTGGTGGTATATGAGGTGTTCATGCGGTATGCCTTTAACGCCCCCACCACCTGGGGCTTTGAAGCCACCACTTTTCTTTACGGCCTGCACTATATGTTCGGCCTGGCCTATACGGATGTGTATGACGGCCATGTAAAAGTTGATATTTTTACCGCCCTGGCCCCGGAAAAAGCACAGACTCTTTTGAGGGTTCTCACCAACCTTGTCCTGTTCATGCCGGTGATGGCCTGCATGACCATCTGGTCGGTTAAGTTCGCCTATGTCTCCACCATGGGCGGAGAGGTGAACTCCACCTCCTGGGCACCGCCCATTTGGCCCTTCAAAATCCTCATGGCCGTCTGCTTTGGTTTTCTGCTCATGCAGGGAATTGCAAACCTGATCAAAGATATCAACGCTCTTAAAAATTAAGGAATCTACCCATGAGTCTTGAATTCATGACCCTGGCCATGTTCGGCACCCTGATCCTTGCCATTACCTTTGGTCATCCCCTGGCCTACACCCTTGCGGCGGTCGCCGCCCTGTTCGGCCTCATTGACAACGGGTTTGCCATACCTGCTCTGTTTGAGATGTTTGTTAACAACACCTGGGGGCTGATGAACAACTATACCCTTGTGGCCATCCCGCTGTTTATCCTCATGGCCCAGCTCCTGGATCGATCCAAGGTGTCTGACGCCCTGTTCGAATCCCTTTACGTTGTGCTGGGCGGGATCAAAGGGGGGTTAGGCCTTGCCGTGGTCGTGGTCTGCACTGTGTTTGCGGCCACCACCGGTATCATCGGGGCCTCTGTGGTGGCCATGGGGCTTTTAGCCACTCCTGCCCTGATTAACAAGGGATACCAGAAAGAGCTGACTGCGGGCATCATCTGTGCCTCTGGTACCCTGGGAATTCTTATCCCGCCCTCCATCATGATGGTGGTTTACGGCGGGCTTACCGGCATGAAGGAAACCTCGGTCGGCAACCTGTTCGCCGGCGCGATCTTTCCGGGGCTGGTTCTGGCCGGCCTTTATTTTCTCTATATCTTTGTCAGGTGCAACATCAATCCGCAGCTGGGGCCCCCCATTTCCAAGAAAGAGGCTTCAGGCTATACGGCAGCCCAGAAGTGGGCCATGACCCTGAAATCCCTGGTTCCGCCCCTGGCCTTGATTCTGGCGGTCATGGGGACCATCCTGGCCGGTGTGGCCACCCCGACCGAAGCCGCAGGCTTAGGTGCCTTGGGCGCCCTGATCCTGGCCTTCTTCAATAAAAAATTGAACCTCACCGTGCTCAAGGAATCCGCTTTTGCCACCTTGCGAACAACGTCCATGGTCATGATGCTCTTTATCGGGGGAAAATTCTTCTCCACCGTCTTTCTGAGCATGGGCGGCGGGGATGTGGTGGCGGACCTGCTCATCGGCTCTGGTATGAATCGCTGGCTGATCCTGTTTCTGATGATGGGCATCGTCTTTATCATGGGGATGTTCATTGACTGGGCCGCTATCTTACTCATTACCGTTCCGGTGTTCATGCCCATTGCCATGGAGTTGGATTTTGATCCGCTCTGGTTTTCTCTTCTCATGTGCGTGAATCTGCAGACCTCGTTTTTGACCCCGCCCTTTGGCTATGCTCTGTTCTACTTTAAAGGGGTGGCTCCTGAGGGGTATACGATGATGCATGTATACAGAGGGATCATCCCCTTTGTGCTGCTTCAGATCGTCAGTATTGCACTCTTGTGTATCTTCCCGCAGCTTGTAACCTGGCTTCCGGCCATTTTCTTCGGGGCTTAAAACTAAGGAGAGATAATTTGGGCAAAATGTGGTAAAATAGTTTCCTTTACCAATGCACAAAGGAGGTACGATGGCAGAAGAAACAATGATTAACACTTTTAGGGAAAAGGCGCAACTCGTGTCCGCAAAGGTTTATCCGGTGCCGGACATCGGTGCCGCCCTGGAAAAGGCCGTGGCCCTCTGTCAGGGCAAACCTCCTTTGGAACCCCAGATGACGCCGTCATCATCCTTTGACAAAGACCAGCGGATTATGGCTGCCCCGAATCTTGACGCAGCAGCCTTTGAATCCTTAACAAAACTCTGCGAAGCCGAAGGGATCACCCTGGTCAAAGAGGGGCTGCGCCAATATCCCTGGGGCATCGACATGGGCGTCACCCTCATGGATTTCGGAATTGCCGACACCGGCACCCTGGTGCTGGATTCCACTTCGGAGGAAACCCGCCTTTCAACCATGCTCTCCGAGTTTCATGCGGCCATTCTGCCGGCATCCCGGATCCGGGAATCCGCTCTGGCCATGGAAGAGGAGTTAACGGACCTGACCCGCGAAGCGGGAAGTTACATGGCCTTTATTACTGGGGCCAGCCGGACGGCGGACATTGAACGGGTGCTGGCCATGGGGGTTCACGGTCCCCTGGAATTGCATATCATGCTGGTTGAGGAGGCGTAAAATGGCAGAAGAAAGCTTGAAAAACTATAAAAAACGGCTGGACGATGCCATTTCCAATGAATTCTTGCGCAAGGCCATGGACAATTTTGCCGTGGCCTACAGGACCTCAAGGGAAAATGCCTTTGCCGGTATGGATACCGAGGCGCTGATCAAAACAGTGGCCGATGTCAAGGCGGATGCAGTGATTCGAAATGACGACCTGCTCAAGGAATTCACCGCTAAGGCTGAAAAAAAGGGCATCCATGTCCATGTGGCGCAAACCGCCGAAGATGCCAACAGGATCATTGCGGATATTGCAAAGAAAACCAAATCCAGAAGGATTGTTAAATCCAAATCCATGACCGCTGAGGAGATCCACCTCAACAAGTGGCTGGAGACCGAAGGTCTGGAGGTGACCGAAACCGACCTTGGCGAGTGGATTGTCCAGCTGCGCCATGAGGGGCCTTCCCACATGGTCATGCCGGCCATCCACCTGTCCCGGTACCAGGTGGCGGATCTTTTTTCATCGGTCACAGGCAAGGAGCAGGACTCTGAGATTCAGCGCCTGGTCAAGGTGGCCCGAAAAGAGCTGAGGGAAAAATTTGTCACGGCGGACATGGGGATCACCGGTGCCAATTATGTGATTGCCGAAACCGGCACCATCGGTATTGCCACAAACGAAGGCAACGCCCGCCTGGTCTCCACACTGCCCCGTGTCCATGTGGCCCTGGCCGGAATTGACAAGCTTTTGCCCACCATCAAAGAGGCCCTGGCCGTGAATAAGGTGTTGCCCAAGAATGCCACGGGCCAGGCCATTACCTCCTATGTGACCTGGATCACGGGTCCTTCGGAGTGCAAGACTGCGGACGGCGGGAAGCGGGAAATGCATCTGGTTTTTCTGGACAACGGCAGAAGCAAAATTGCAAAGGATCCCGTATTTGCCCAGATTCTTCAATGCGTGCGCTGCGGGGCCTGCGCCAATGTCTGCCCGGTCTACCGCATGGTGGGAGGCCACCAGCTGGGATATATCTATATCGGGGCCATCGGCCTGATCACCACCTATTTTTTCCATGGCAGGGAGCATGCCAAAAACCTGGTGCAGAATTGCACCAACTGCGGGGCCTGCAAGGCGGTCTGCGCCGGGGGCATTGACCTGCCTTCCCTGATCAAGGATATCCATGCAAAGATCCAGGACGAGGAAGGCCATCCCCTCCAGAGCCTGCTTTTGGGCAAGGTGCTTAAAAACCGGAAACTTTTCCACACCCTGCTTCGGACGGCAAAACTGGCCCAGGGGCCGATGAAGGAAAAAGGGGTGCCCTATCTGCGTCATCTGCCCATGATCTTTTCGGCCGAGCATAATTTCAGGCGTCTTCCGGCGATTGCAGAAAAACCTTTCAGAGACCGGTTTGAGAAACTGAACCGGAAGGTGGCATCTCCTTCGTACACCATTGCGTTGTTTTCCGGGTGTGTCCAGGATTTCGTCTATCCTGAACAGCTTGAAGCCGCCATGAGAGGGTTTTACAAGGCCGGGGTGAACGTCACCTTCCCCATGGGCCAGTCCTGTTGCGGCCTGCCGGCGGTGAGCATGGGGGAAACCGCTGCCGCCCGGGATGTGGCCCTTCAGAACCTGGATGCCTTTGCAGGGGAAAAGGTGGATTATATTGTCACCCTCTGCGCCTCCTGCGCCTCCCATCTGAAACACGGGGTGCCCAAACTGGTGAAAAAATATGCCCCGGAACAGGCGGCCGCCTTTGGCGATAAGATTCTTTCCTACAGCCAGTTCATGGCGGATGTGGTCGGACTCGAGCCTGGAAAAGGCGGAGGGCGGAAGGTGGCGTTTCATTCCCCCTGTCATCTGTGCCGGGGGCTGGGAGAAAAGGCCGCGCCTAAAAAGGTTATAGACGCCTCCGGAAATACCTATGTGCCGACAAAAGAAGAAGAGACCTGCTGCGGATTCGGCGGCAGTTTCTCTGCCAATTTTCCGGCCGTGTCCAACGAGATTCTCACCCAGAAACTCCAGGATGTGGAAGACTCCAAGGCGGATCTGCTGGTCACCGAATGTCCGGGCTGTGTACTCCAGCTTCGAGGCGGGGCCTTAAAACAGGGCCGGGATATTGAAGTGGCCCATCTGGCCGAATTGCTTTACCCGGAATAGGCAAATTTGGCGGAAGACGCATTCAACGCGTCTTCCGCCGATAAAAAAGTCTCCGGGTTCTATTCAATCCGCCGAAGGCAGTCCTGGGGCAGTCGGTGGGTGCCTTTTCCCTGAAGGCTGACCTCAATCAGGGCATCAGGATCATTGATCACCGTATCCGGGTCTGTTACAAACCCGTGGGCGCCTAAGAAATCATCCATATAGGGTTCCCAAGCCTCATCCTTGGATTTTTGAAACACCTCTATCTTGTCTCCCTTGTGGAAAGCCATGGTAAACCTCCTTATCGCAGTCTGTATCATTTAAAAATTACCACTGCTGAAAGGATTGGGTCAAGCAGATAAACCCGACCAACTTTTCCTTTGCATAATGAAATTATTTCGATTAAGGTGGCCCTATCCGATAAATTATCGTCATTTTTAACGGGTTGCGACGACAAATCCGAAAAAAAATCCGGAGACTTAGAATCCATGGCGAAAATCCTTATCATTGATGATGAAGTTCAGATGTGCAGGCTTCTGGAGGCTCAGTTTATCGCCATGGATCATGATGCAAGTTCCGCTCAGACCCTGAGCGACGGGCTGGGACGGCTTTCAAAGGCCGGGTTTGATGTGGTGTTTTTAGATGTCAACCTGCCTGACGGCAGCGGCCTGGACGCCATCGGTATTATTCAGGATTGCCCCGACCCGCCTGAGATTATCATCATGACAGGGGCCAGTGATCCTGAGGGTGCGGAATTGGCCATGAGTCTCAAGGTGTGGGATTATATCCAGAAGGGAGGCTCAATTAAGGGATACAAATTTTCCCTGATGCGCGCTTTGACTTTCAGGGAGCAAAAGCAGGCCAAAGGTCCCGGAAAAATGATTTCACAGGGCAGGATAAAAGGGGAAAGCGCCCAGATCAAAGCCTGTCTTGTGGCTGCGTCAAAGGCCTCTGAAAACGATATTCCCGTACTCATTTCAGGCGAGACCGGCACGGGTAAAGAGCTTTTTGCCCGGGCGATCCATAAGCACAGCGCCAGAAACTCCGGGGATTTTGTGGTGGTGGACTGCGCCTCCCTGCCGGACCATTTGGTGGAAAGCATCCTGTTTGGACATGTCAAAGGCTCTTTTACCAGTGCGGATGCCGACAGGACAGGCCTGATCAAACTGGCGGACAAGGGGACTCTGTTTCTTGACGAAATCGGGGAATTGTCCCTGTCCATCCAGAAAAAGTTTTTAAGGGCCCTCCAGGAAAAGAGGGTCCGGCCCGTGGGGTCAAGAGAGGAGGTTTCCTGTGACTTCCGGCTGGTATCTGCCACCCACAGGGACCTTTTGGCCATGATCAAGACCGGGGAATTCAGAGAGGATCTTTATTACAGAATTTCTTCCACAAGGCTTCAGATTCCTCCCCTTCGCCGGCGCAAGGACGATATTCTGACCCTGGTCCAGTCCCATATGGATCGCAAAAAATCCCTTTACGGGGGATTTGACCATGAACTGTCCCAGGCGATTATTGATGAACTGGAGTATTATGACTGGCCCGGGAACGTCAGGGAACTGCTTAATGCCGTTGACCATGCCTGCAGCGATGCCGGCCATGAGGGGATTCTTTTCCCCGCTCATCTGCCGGAGCATATCCGGGCCAGCAATATCAAGAGCAAGATTCAGGCCCGGGAAGCGACTGGCGCTGCCATGCCTCAGAGTCAGGACCGGGTACCGGTAAAAGAGATGAACCTGAAAGACTATGTGGAAAAATCAAAGGCGCGGTATTTAGAAGATCTTATGGTGCAGACCGGAGGGGACATCAAAAAGGCATGCCGTCTGTCCGGTCTTTCCACAGGCCATCTCTACTCACTTTTGAAAAAATATCAAATCCGCAGCACCTGATTCTCTTTTTTCATACACTCATATTTTTCTTAAAAAAGGCAGATCCCTTTTGTGTATTGAGGGTTGCGCTTTTTTTTTGCGAGTTCCCTTAAAAAAAATGTCAGAGATTTCTTAAGGACGGGATAAAGGGGAAAGTGTTAAAAGCTTCTTTTATTTCAGTATGTTG
This sequence comes from uncultured Desulfobacter sp., assembly GCA_963677255.2. Classification (GTDB taxonomy): domain Bacteria; phylum Desulfobacterota; class Desulfobacteria; order Desulfobacterales; family Desulfobacteraceae; genus Desulfobacter. The sequence continues at coordinate 1,681,140 of CAXXER010000001.1, forward strand.
TTGGTTTAGTCTTCCATGGCATGGTAATTGTAAGAAATTAGAGGAAATAAGGTCATGAAAGGAGAACCGAGCCTTAAGCCGATGGCCTGGGCCTGTACAAAAGGAGTAATGTGAAAATAGCGATATTTGTCCATAAGGCGTCGGGAGAGCGCGGCAGGCAGCTTTGGGAAAGCATCTCTGCCTGTCAGTTGCCGCAGTCCCTGCTGCGGATTCAGACTCTGAGCGCTCTGAAAGCCCATTTACAAAAGGCTGCCGCAGGCTGCGGCGGCCAGGTTCTTCTTCTGCTTGCCGAGACCCAGGGGCGCCTGGAGGAGCTGACTGAACTTGGCGCCCTTCTTGAAGACAGCCGTCTGATTCTTGTGGTGCCGGATGGGGAGCCTGCCACGCTTTCCATGGCCAATACCCTTTTCCCCAGGTTCTTTACACCTATGGCCGAGCGCTATGATGACCTGTGCGCCGTGATCGACAGGATGACGGCTAATATCTGTTAATCAGGCCTTAATCGTGGGAATGATCGTCATGGGAATGGCTGTCATGATCGGGGTGGGTATGATCATGCCCGCCGTGTTCCCCGTTATGCTCGTGGCTGTGATCGCTTCCCTCATGGCTGTGTTGATGGTCATGGGGATGGGAATGGCTATGCCCGTGGGCGTGGCTGTGGCTGTGTCCCCCGTGGCTGTGTTCATGCTCATGGTCGTGGTCATGGGAATGGGAGTGACTGTGTTTGTGTTTATTGAATTTGATCTCCATAGGAGCCTCCGTGGTAAAGATGAAGTTATCGGCCGGTTCGTTTCCCCTTAAAAGAAGGCAACTTTTCTCCCCGGCTTTCGTTAAATATGCAGATGTTTCCTGTGGATTTCAATAGCCGCCGCCCCTTTTTTTTAAACCTGCGGTAAATACTCTGCCTTCGGGCCGTAACCCGTCCGGCTTTGTATAACTGGAGAAAATGGCCGGGAAGATTTCCGGCCATTTTCTCCCAGGGTGTCAAGCTAGTCCGCCTGGGTAACGCCCACTTCTTCAAAGGTTTTGATATCCGCAAGGATCCTTGTGGAAAGATCGATGAGCTCCATGCACACTGCGGCGCCCGTACCCTCGCCAAGCCTGAATTTCAGGTCAATGAGGGGGTCGAGCCCCAGGCGGTCGTGCATATACTTATGGCCGATTTCAACGGATTTATGACTGGCAAAGAGAAACTTTTTTGCCGCCGGGGCCAGTTCACAGGCGATCAGAGCGCCTGCCGTTGAAATAAGACCGTCACAGATGACGGGAATGCCCCTGGCGGCAGCACCGAGAACAAGACCTGCCAGTCCCCCGATTTCAAGGCCTCCCACCTTGGAAAGCACATCAATGGGATCTTTGGGATCCGGCTTGTGAAGGGAGAGCCCCTTTTTAATCACAGCAATTTTATTGGTCAGACTGGCATCGTTTATGCCCGTTCCCCTGCCGGTGAGGCTTTCTACGGGGATGCCGGAAAAGGCCGCAATGATTGCCGATGACGGAGTCGTGTTTGCGATGCCCATGTCTCCGGTTCCCAGAAGGTCCACCGGCGATTCCGCCTCAAGTTCGGCCACAATCTCAATGCCCGCTTCCATGGACTTTATGGCTTCCTCCCGGGTCATGGCCGGTTCCTTTGTGAAATTGGCCGTACCGTATCTCACCTTTTTATGGAAGATGGGAAGGGCCGGGTCAAAATCGTAATTGACGCCGATGTCAGCGGCTTTGACAACCGCACCGGCATGACCGCCTATGACATTGACCGAGGCCCCGCCTCCGGCAAAGTTGAGCACCATCTGGGGGGTGACTTCGGCAGGAAACAGGCTGACGCCCTCTTCAGCGACCCCGTGATCTCCGGCGCAGGTAATGATGCGTTTATTGGTCAGTTTAACGTCAATGGCGCCCTTGATGGCTGCAATGCGGGCGCCGATATCCTCCATGATGCCAAGGCTGCCGGCAGGCCTGGCCTGGTTGGCCAGGCGCTCTTTGGCTGCGGCATAGGCGTCCTGGTCCAGTTCGGCCGGGATGGCGGCAATGGTCTGTTCAAGCAGTGACATGGTTTACCTCTTATCTTTGATATCCTTTTCAAACACTTCCATACCTTTTTTCATGGCACAGAAGTCCCCGCACATAGTGCAGGTTTCCTTGTGTTCCGGTGCCCGCTCCTCACGGATTCCCCTGGCGACTTCAGGAAAGAGCAGGTATTTTTCAAGGTCGTCCCAGCGCATGTCACGACGGGCTAAGGCGGCCTGCTTCTCATTTTCCCGGCGGTCGGGATATTTGGAAATATCACCGATGCGGGCGGCAAGGCGCGTGGCCCGGACCCCTTCTTTGACGTCAGTCACCGAGGGCAGGGCCAGGTGCTCGGCCGGAGTGATGTAGCAGATGAGATCTGCCCCGTACCTTGCGGAAGAGGCCGCACCGATGGCGGCGGTGATATGATCGTATCCGGCCCCGGTGTCGCAGGGGATGGGGCCCAGGACATAGTAGGGGGCATTTCCGGACATACGTTTTTCAAGCATGATATTGCCTTCGATCTCGTCCAAGGGCACATGGCCCGGTCCCTCCACCATCATCTGGCATCCCATTTCCCGCCCGAGTTCGGCCAGTTCGCAGTTAATGATCATCTCTGCCATCTGGGCCCGGTCGTGGCTGTCATGGATGGCGCCGGCCCGGATCCCGTTGCCCAATGACAGCACGGCATCGTATTTTTTCATCAGTGCGCAGACCCGGTCAAACTGTTCATATAAGGGATTTTCCTTTTTGTTGATGTCCATCCAGGCCACCATGTACGTGCCGCCTTTGGAGGCAAGCCCCCCGTATCGAAAGCCCTGCTTTCTAAGACGTTCAATGGTGTAAAGGTTAATGCCGCAGTGGATGGCCATGAAAGAAAGGCCGTCGGCAAGCTGCTGCTCGATGAGATCAAACAGGTATTCGGGGTCCAGTTTGGCCGGGTTTCTGTATTTGCGGATGGTCTCTTTAAAGGCCTGGTACAGGGGAACGTTGCCCACGGGAAGGTTCGTGGCGGACAGGACCGCCCGTCTGACTTCGTCCATGTTTCCGTCTGCGGAAAGCTCCATGAGGGTGTCCGCTCCTTCCTTTTCTGCCGCTTTGGCCTTGGCCACTTCCAGGTCAACGTCGCAGATGTCCGATGAGGTGCCGATGGACGCGTTGACTTTGGTCCGCAGACCTGTGCCGATTCCGGTGATTTTCTGGTCGGGGCGGTTGGGATTGCAGGGAATGACGATTTCCCCTGCAGCCACCTTCTGGATGATATAATCGGTGGACAGGCCTTCGGTTTCAGCCACAAAGGCCATTTCTTTGGTAAGAGAACCCTTGCGGGCATGTTCAAGCTGTGTCGTCATAGTTTCCTCGCTATGATAGTGGCCTGCACGAAAATTAAGGATCTGCAGGCAAGTTCCTGCAAAACCCTTTGCCATCAGGCCTCACACTTAAAAGGATTTTTCAGCTCGTCTTCTGACTTCCGGCATTAAACCCGGTACGCGCCTTCCCGGTCACCTGTGGGGCTGACCAGTGGGTATGCGGACCGGATATTTCCGATTACAGCGGCGGGACCGTCACGGAGTTTCACCGTGTTCCGTGGGCTGAAAATCCAGTACCAAAATTACGGGTTCAAAGCCTATACCCCTTTGGGGGCGCGGGTCAATAATTTTTATAAAACCCTTTACAAAACAAGGGGATTGGTCAATAGTTCCCTGACAAAATATGCTGAAAAGAAAAATTCCCATAAATCCGAAAAAGCTGATTAAAAACAGGCTTTACTACCATTACGTTGCCAATGAGGTGATTATCGGCAACGCCCTTGCCCTGCTGTTCGGAGACTGGATGGCCAATGTTTTTTTCATGAACCGGGCGGCTGCTTCCTCGGAGCAGCTTGTGGTCATGGCCCATTACATTGACCTGTCCTACGGCACCCTGTGCGCCCTTGTGATGTCCGCGTTAACGATTTGGTACGAAAAACCGGTAAGAGAGAGTCTCCGTGCCTTTCACCTCGGACGCACCCCCACGGAAAAGAGTATGGAATGGGCCCGGCGAAGGGTGCTGAACGGGCCTTTTTTCATCGTGATCATGGATGCGGTGGCCTGGGCCGTTGGATCGTTTATGTTCTGGATGATCGGTTCTCCCGGCGGGATCCGGGTGGGCCTTGGCAGCGGACTTATCGCTGTGACCATCGCCTTTTTCTGGGTGGAGCATGTGTCCCAGCACACGCGGATCCCTTTGTTTTTCCCCAAAGGGGACCTGTCCAAAGTAACCGGAGTCAAATCCATCAGTCTTCAGGTCCGGTTCACCGCCTTGATTTTTGCCGTTTCCCTGGTACCCCTGGCCTTTGTCCACCTGACCATTCACAGGTTCCGGCACCTTCAGCTCACCGATGCCATGACCCTGCCCTCACTGGTACAGCGGCTTGAAGATACCCTGATCGTGGAGAGCGCTATTTTCATGGGGATTGCCATCGTACTTTCCCTTCTGGTCCTCCGCCATGTAAGGCGTCCGGTGGCGGAGATCATCCGGGTGATGGCCCATGTCAAGCAGGGGGACTTCTCCCAGACCGCCGGGGTGTACACCAACGATGAGATCGGCTTTGCAGGCGAGATGCTCAACTCCATGAACCGGGGGCTGCGGGAGCGGGAGCTGATCAAGGATACCTTTGGCAAATATGTGGACCGCCGTATCCGGGATGAAATCTTGTCCGGGAGGGTTTCTTTGAACGGCGAGAGAAAGGAGGCTACCATCCTGTTTGCCGATTTAAGGGATTTTACCCCTCTTGTGGCGGTGACCCCGGCAAAGGATCTGATCTACATGCTTAACGCCTATTTCAGCGAAGTCTCAAAGGGCATTGAGGAAAACGGCGGGCTTATCCTGCAGTTCATCGGTGATGAAGTGGAAGCGGTGTTCGGGGCGCCGGTGCCTACGAAAGATCATGTGAACGACGCGGTTAAAACCGCCCTGGATCTGCGACGTCGCTTGAAACTTCTCAACCGCCGGTTTGAGTCCCGGGGCCTGCCCAGGGTGGCCCACGGTGTGGGGATTCATACCGGCCCTGTACTGGCCGCCACCATCGGCAGTGCCAGCCGCTCCACCTATTCCCTGATCGGGGATACGGTGAACCTGGCCTCCAGAATCCAGGACCTGACCCGGGATTTTGACACCGATATCCTGGTCAGCGAGGCCGCGGTTCTTTCTGTAAAAGACCGGTATCCTTTTTCCGCCATGCCTGAGACCCGGGTAAAAGGCAAGGAAACCCCTGTCCGGGTTTTTGCCCTGGAAGAAACCGCCTAAACCCTTCCCCAGTCGCCTCTATATTTTAAACAAGCATTGACGATGGCTAAGATGTGATTAGTATTTTGTTATGCATGCCTAATTTGAATTGTTCTATTGAACACTGCATGCTTAAAATAAATTCACAGCAAGATGAGGTGACCTATGACAGATATACCGTCAAGAGATATTACCGGCCAGTGCGAAGGTGAATGCAGAAATCTGGTTTTTGAAGGTGAGGCCAGAAGGCAGGCGGAAATTAACGCCGTTGCATACAGTATGACATCTGCCGGCCCCAGTGTGGCCCATGCAAGTTCCAGAAATGAACCCCCTGGCTTTTTAGGCGGACACGTCTGATTTTATCCTCCCCCCTGCCAGTTTTATTCTGAATTGACAGGGGGGATTTTTTTGTCCGCTTTCCGGGCCCGGATTCTGATTGGCGTTTGACAGACGGCCGGAGACCGGATAATATCTGTTTTTGTTCACTGGGGGTGCTGTCCAGCTGAGAGAAGGATGATCCTTCAACCCTTGGAACCTGATACGGTTAATACCGGCGTAGGGAAAGTGGAAAATTTTAAAAGACCATCCATTCTATCGTCCTGCCCGTATATTCCAAACCAGTTTTCCCCGGTGATAATCTATTTACCGGAGGTGTTTTATGAAAGTTAAATTTCCTGACGGAATCTACGGCATCCTTGGGGAGGCCTTTTCCCGGGGACGCTCAAATGTTGAAACCGCACAGCTTATGGTGGATGCCGGCATTGACATCCTGCAGTACCGGGAAAAAGCAGAGAATAAAGACCGGGGGCAGATGCTGGCCCAATGCCTTGAGATCCGGAAGATCACGGCGGCAGCCAAGGTGCCGTTTATCGTCAACGACTTTCTGGATATCGCCCTTTTGTGCGGGGCGGACGGGGTCCATCTGGGACAGGAGGATCTTCCCGTGGCTCCTGTAAAAAAGGCCTATCCCCATCTTATGGTGGGGTGCTCCACCCATTCTCCCGATGAGGCGGCCCGGGCTGTCCGGGACGGGGCGGACTATCTCGGCGTCGGGCCCGTGTTTCCCACCCAAACCAAGGCGGATGTCGGTGACACCGTGGGCCTTGAGTTCATCGATCATGTGGCATCCGTCCATACCCTTCCCTTTGTGGCCATCGGTGGCATCAAGCGCCGCAATATAGGCGACGTGGCAGCCCGGGGGGCAAAGACCATCTGCCTGATAACCGAAATTATCAGTGCAGAGGATATCGGCACACGCATCAGGGAAATCCGCAGCCTGATGGCCTGATTCCGTTTGCTATTCTTTTTATTTCAACGTTGGTAATACCTATAGGAGATCCCATGACAGACAAGACCACAGCTCAGATGGAAGCGGCCAGAAAAGGGAATTTAACCCCCCAGATGAAGCAGGTTCTGCAGACAGAATCCATATCGCCTGAAGATCTAATGGCCGGCGTCGCTGCGGGCCGGATTGCCATACCGGCCAATAAAAATCATAAAACCATAGTCGCCGCCGGTGTCGGTGCCGGCCTGAAAACAAAAATTAATGTGAATCTCGGGGTGTCAAAGGATGTCTGCTCTTTTGAGGCGGAGATGAATAAGGCCCGGATGGCAGTGCAGTACAAGGCCGATGCCATCATGGACCTGAGCGTCTCAGGAGACACCGAGGCCTTCCGCAAGAGGCTGGTCAGTGAAATACCCGTGATGATCGGATCCGTCCCCATCTATGATACCCTGACCCGGACGGGAAAGCCCACCAAAGAGATTACTCTGGACGACTGGTTCGAAACGGTGGAAATCCACGGACAAAACGGCATTGATTTTTTAACCATCCATGCCGGCCTGAATATGGCGGCGGCCCAAACGGTGAAGGAAAATCCCAGGGAATGCGGCATTGTCAGCCGGGGAGGCGCCATCCTCTACGAGTGGATGGAAAGAACGGGCCGGGAAAATCCCTTTTACGCGGATTTTGACCGCCTGCTTGAAATCTGCAGGACGTATGATATCTGCATCAGCCTCGGTGACGGGTTGAGACCCGGTGCCATCAAAGACAGCACCGACGCCCCCCAGATCCGGGAGCTGATCACCCTGGGAGAACTTGCCAAACGTGCATGGGAACAGGATGTTCAGGTCATGATTGAAGGCCCGGGCCATGTTCCCCTCAACGAAATTGAGATGAATATGGCCCTTCAAAAAAAGCTCTGCCACAATGCGCCTTTTTATGTACTGGGCCCCCTGGTCACGGATATCGCCCCCGGATACGATCACATTACCTCGGCCATCGGCGGGGCCATGGCTGCCATGCACGGTGCAGACTTTCTGTGCTACGTCACCCCGGCAGAACACCTGCGCCTGCCTTCTCCTGAAGATGTAAAAGAGGGGATCATGGCCTCAAGGATCGCGGCCCATGCAGGAGACCTGGCCAAAAATCTGCCCGGAGCCAGGGAAAAGGACGATGCCATGGGACGGGCCAGAAAAGCCCTGGACTGGGAGGCCCAGTTCGCCGTTGCCATGGATCCTGAAAAGGCCAGGGCCTACAAGGAAAGCGCAGCGGTCAGCGAAGACGGGACCTGCACCATGTGCGGGGAGTTCTGCGCGGTCAAGCGGGTAAAAGAGCTGATGTAAACAGGATGCGGGCTTTACTCCACGGCGCCTGTGGCAAGATCAATGGTCAGCGCGTTGTCACTGGGAGGCAGGTCCGTCACCCAGCCTTCTATCAGATCCTTTTGATACCAGGCGATGAACCGAAGCCAGAGGCCGAAGCCCTCAGTGTCAATGGGCTTTTCCGGGCGGACCTCGTCCCCGGCAAGATGGGTGACATAGGCTGCGGAGATCTGGCGGCTGATTTTGGGCTGCTCTGTTTTGGACACTTTAAAATGGGTCAGTTTGGCATTGGCCAGTCTCACGGTGCCGTTGAAGACGTTGTCTGCGGCATGAGCTTTAAACGCGTCACCCATGGAGGGGATGGCTGTGATGAACTCACTGTCGATCCGGGCCTTTCCCCCGGAAATCCCTACCCGCCTGTAGGGGCAGGGGGCAGTGACCAAGGATCCGGTTTCAATGTCAAATAGGCGGTGGGCCAGGGTCTTGTTCAAAGGTATATCGGTATAGGTGATATCCTGGGCGTGAAAATGCCCTGTGAATGTCATGCGCACGCCGTATGAGGCCAAAAGTGTTGATACCGTTTCATGATCATCCAAAAGATACTGGCTGTAAAAGCGCTCGTTGGCCGGATAGTGTTCCATGATCCCGTGGTGAAGCACGGCTATCACCGCTTTGTGTTTTTTTTGGGCTTCGGCCAGCTGCGATTCGATCCATGCCAGGGTCCCATCTGACAATGCCCCGCCCACCACCGGCTCCTCTCCCGGGTGGTTCTCCCGGTACCGGTTGGAGTCCAGGGCCAGGATCCACAGGCCTTTTACAGGCTCTGTGACATAGCTTAAGGAGTGGGAATCCCGGGCAAGGGCGCCGTTGTACCCGAAATCACCATAGATCTGTTCAAATTCCGAAGGGCTGATGCTGGGTTCCGGCTGGGTCTTGTCCCCGGTATACCGGAGGCTCTCCGGATTGGAAATGTCATGGTTTCCCGGTACCACGATCACCTTTTTCCCCGATGCGAGCAAGGGGCGCAGCCTTCGGGTAACTCCCCTGTGGCAGACGGCTTCTCCGTCCTTGGTCAGATCCCCGGAGACCAGAATAAAATCCGCCGCTTCCCCGGTCATTTTTTTAACGGCGGTTTCAAGGATTTCGCAGCTTTGGGCCAGAAGTTTTCTGTCCCGGTTCATATAGGCCTGGAAAGCCGTTCCCGATGTGCCCAGAGTTGTGTCATAGAAGTGCAGATCCGAGAGGACCAGAAACCGGGCGTCCGGATAGGAAATCTTGGATACGGCAAGGGGAAGATCATTCCCGGGGGTTTTGCTACAGGCGGGCAGAAAAACGGAACCGGCAAGCCACAGGACAAAGGACCAAAAATAAATCTGCTGTTTCATCGCGCCTCCTCGGGGAAGAATGTTCGCTCATATTAAGCAAAAAAAGGGCGTGAATCAACAACAGATTTAAGGGCCTTACCGTCCGATCACCACCCGGCCCGGATCCACCTGATCCCGGAGGATGGCAAGTTCGGTTTTTGTCGGTGCGGGGGTTATTGGAAGTTCTGCCAGGCGGAGCAGTTCAAAGCCGCAATTGTCCTGGACATCGTCAAAGGCGAATCCCGGGTTCAAAGAGATCACCCGCATCCGCTTGGAATCGGGCTCAAAATCCATCACCGCCATATTGGTAATGATTTTATAGGGCCCGGCATCTTGCGGAAGCCCGCTTTTTTCTCTGGAATCCCCGCCGGAAAGCCAGCCCGGAGTGGTCAGAAAGTCCAGGGTTTCCACAAACCGCCGTTTGTCCTGGGGCGTCATGACCATCATCTTCCAGCAGAAGGAGGCAAAGTCATTTGCCCCTCCTGAACCGGGAAGGCGGACCTTGGGAGAATCCCAGTTCCCGATCACGGTGGAGTTGAGATTCCCGTACATGTCGATCTGGGCGCCGCCCAGAAAGGTGTAGTCCACAAAGCCCCGGGCGCAGGAAGACATGATGGTGGACATGGACCCTGCCATGGAGGCCTTGTAAAAGGTTCTGGAATCTCCTACTGAAATGGGCATTTCAGGCAGTTCCGGACTGATGCCGCCCGCCTCGAACATGATGACAAGATCCGGGGATGCCGTCTTCTGGGCCAGCATGGCTGCGGCACAGGGGGCACCGGTTCCCACCCCGACGGTGGCCCCGTTTTCAAGTTCCCGCGCTGCGATCACAATCATCATTTCCATCTGGTTATAGTCCGTCATCAGCCTTCCTCCGTTGTCATCATGAATTCCTGGCGCCGAAGCCGGGCCATTTTCTCCATTCCGCCGTTGATATCGATATAGGCCTGGAAATCCGGGCAGTCGTAAATCTGCCTGCCCAGGAATTCGGCCAGGGCATCGGGATCTTTTTCAACGGTCATCCACTCTTTCAGGTGGGCCTCGTCGCTGAAGTATTCATTGGGCATGGTGCCGGGATAGGCACCAAAGGGGATCTCGCATACGGCATCCACGATGAAGTAGGGGATCTGGGTTTTATGGGGCGCCCGGCAGAATGCTTCATGGGGGACCAGACGTTCGCAGGTAACGACCACATGCCTTGCGGCATTGGCCAGCTCCAGATCGGCCACGGCAATGCCCTCGAACCGGGCATTGCCGTATATGTCAGCCTCATGGACATGGATAAAGGCCACATCCGGGCTCAAGGCCGGTACCAGGGTCATTTTTTTCCCGGTAAAGGGGCAGGGCGCAGCTACGGCCCCGCTTTTTTCAAAGGTATCCGTGCCCAGCATGCCCCGCATCGGAAGATAGGGCACTCCCATGGCAGCCGCCTGAAGGCGGACGGACAGGGCATAGTTGGTCCATTCGCTGATGACCACCTCCCCGCTTTCCAGGTATTTTCTCGACGTGGTGGAAAGCCCCCGGGCCTCCAGGCCGACCACATAGGCGACATCAATACGGTTGTATACCTTTCCGGCAGACAGGATCTGCATGTCATGGGTAGCGGTGTGCCCGGCAAATCCCATGTTTTTCTTTTTCTGGCGGACGATTTCATGGCAGGCTGCAACCGGGGTCCGGTTGGCGCCGAAACCGCCGATCCCCAGATATTCCCCGTCATGGACAAAGGTTTCTACCGCCCGTTTTAAGGACATGGTCTTGTCTGTCTTGATCCGGCTTTTTGTCCGGAAAAAGGCCCGTGCCGCGTCCGGGTCCGGGTTGCTGAATACGGGGCCTTTCCCTCTCTCAAGTTCTTGCATTCTGTTTTGTCCCTCCGCTTAGATTTAGTATGTCTTCACCATGCCGCCGTCAAAGAGAAGGTCCCCGCCCACAAGATAGGCGGAAAAACGTGACATCCCGAAGACAATGGCGTTGCCCACCTCAATGGGGGTCATCATCTCCTTGACGCGGGATTTGCCCATCATGACGTCAGAGACCACCGCTTCTCTGGTAATGCCCCGCTGTTCCGCCTGGGCCGCAATCTGGTTCAGGGCCAGCTGGGTCTGGACGAATCCGGTGCTCACGGTAAAAGATCGGATTTTTCCTTCGCCCTCGGCCGAAATGGACTGGGAAAGGCCCCGCAGGCCGAATTTGGTCAGATTGTATACCGGTTTGTTTTTGGTACAGATATGGCCGTGGATGGAGCACATGTTGGCAATGACCCCTTTGCCGTCGGATGAGGCCTTCATATGAGGAATGGCCAGCTGGGAGAGGAGAAAAGGAGCTCTGAGCATGATCTTTTGCATACGGTCGTATATTTCCATGGGAAAATTTTCAACCGCGTCGATGTGCTGCATACCTGCCACATTTGCCAGGTATTTGATCTGCCCCAGTTTTGACGTCTCTTCTACGGCCCGGGTTACAGCGGCATCATCACACAGATCCGCAGGGATAAAGGCCATCTTTCCTCCATGGGCCTGTGCCAGTTTGCAGGTGGCCTGGCCGGCGGCCTCGTCAATATCCAGACCCACGACGAAAAGACCGTTCTTGGCGGCGGATATGGCTGTTGCCCGTCCGATGCCGCTGCCGGCGCCTGTGATGATACATACGTTGTCCGTGTTAAAATTCTCATCGTTCAGACTGAGGATCTCATAGGGCTGAATGTCGGGTTCCTTGATTTCCATGGTGCTCCTTTCATGGGAACGGCTGGGCCGTTTCTTAAGGTTAATGGATTCTTCCGTTTTGCTGTCGGCGTTAAAAAATGAGCAAATTTCAGACCATAAAGGGGATTCAGGAGCCGATGAATGCTAACACCCTGAAATTAGATGCGAATAAAAAATAATTCGACTTTTTAAGATAAATAAACTATTGAAAAATCTGTATCCAATTGTATACATGTAGACAATTGTATACAGTCGAGGAAACTCTACAAAAGAGAGGGGATATGACCGAACCCGGACCAGAAAGTGCGCAGGCCAGATGCCAGGCCCTGATGGATGAGCTTGAAATGTACAGGATGATTTTCAACAGCATCAACCACGGGGCCACGGTGATTGATCCTGAAGGCCGGATTACCCATATGAACGGGCCCTACGGCAGGTTCCTCGGGGTGGAGGCGCAGGAACAGATCGGAAAGCACTGCACCGAGGTTTTTGAAAATACAAGGATGCACATTGTAGCTGAAACCGGAATGGCGGAGATCAACCAGTCCCAGCATATCAACGGCATGGACATGGTGGTCCAGCGCATCCCCATGAAGCGGGACGGCCGCCTGGTCGGGGTCTACGGCCAGGTGATCTTCAAGGATGTGTCCGAGGTGACGGATCTTGCCAAACAACTGTCCCTGCTGGAGTCCAAGGTCAAGGCTTATGAAAAAGAGCTTTTGGACTTAAGATCCACCCGGTATACCTTTGACAGCATCATCGGGAAAAGCCGGGATCTGCTCTATTTGAAAAATCAGGCACGCCAGGCTTCCATGAACGACTCCACCGTGCTGATTACAGGGGATTCGGGCACGGGCAAGGAACTCTTTGCCCAGTCCATCCACCAGGCCGGCCGTCGGCGGCTGAATCCGTTTATCCGCATCAACTGCGCCGCGATTCCCAAAGACCTTCTGGAGTCAGAGCTTTTCGGCTACGAATCCGGGGCCTTTACCGGGGCCAAGGCCGGAGGAAAGGCGGGAAAGTTCGAGCTGGCCGACGGGGGCACTATCTTCTTGGATGAGATCGGGGATCTGCCCCTTGAAATGCAGCCCAAGCTGTTACGGGTTCTAGAGGAAAAGGAGTTTGAAAAGATCGGCGGCAGCCGGATTATCCGCCCGGATTTCAGGGTGATCTGTGCCACCAATCAGGATCTTGACGCCCTCATGGCCCAGGGCCGCTTTCGCAAAGATCTGTTCTACCGCCTCAACGTTATTCCCATTGAAGTTCCCCCCTTGCGGGAGCGGCGGGAGGATATCCTTCCCATTGCCGAACATCTTATTTCAAGAATGACCCGGGAGGCCGGCCTGCCCAAAAAACGAATCGAAAAGGAGGCGGCCGGCGAACTGCTCCACCATGACTGGCCCGGCAACGTAAGAGAGCTGTCCAACGTTCTGGAGCGGGCCATGTACGCCTCGGATGCCGACATGATTTATAAGGGGGACCTGCCCTTTTCCATGGCGTTTTCAGGGAAAAGGGAAAAAAATACGGTCAGTAAGTCCAATCTGAAAACCGCTAAAAATCAGGCCCAGATCAAAGCCATTTACCAGGCCCTGGCCAGGGCCAATTATAATAAGTCCGAAGCCGCCCGTCTGCTGGGCATCCACCGGACCCTGCTCTACAAAAAGATGAAGGAGTTTGAGATCAGTTTGACCCCGGAATCCTGATCCCCAATCTAACGGCCATGGGCCTTTAGGCTCCCCTTGATCGCGAATTATCCCTGGGGGCGGGGCGGGTTTTTAGGATCCCTGTCATCCTGCTTAGGATGCTGCTTGCCGTGGTCCTGTCCGGGGCCGTTGTTGTGCTGAGCATGGCCGCCCTGGCTTTTTCCGTTCTGGGGATTTGCGGCCTGGGCCTGGCTTCCCCGGTCTGTGGATGTTTTTTTATCCTCGGATGATATGGACGTTTCTGGGCCCAAGGCCCTGTTTTGAATAAAGGAGGAGAATGGCAGAGGAGCAAGGCCACAAAGACCCGTATCCTTTAATAGTAAAGGGCCTTCATGGTCTCTTGCTTTTCTTCACGGGAGGGCGCTGATCTGGAAGCGGTGCGTTTCCCTGATGGATCAGGCCTGCTCAAATACGATTTTATGGTTTACAAGGTTCATGGCCTTAATGCGGCCTTTGACGATTTTCTGGTCTCCGAAAATATCCACGATGCGCCAGGTATCGACACCTTCGGGTTCTACGAGATCCACGGACTCAAGCAGCAGTTGCTCTTCATCGTCCTGGAGCCAATAGGCGTTTGCTTCACACATGGGGTATCATCTCCTTTAACTTCTCTAACACCGCCTGCCCCAGGTGAGGCAGGGGTTCTTTAACGACGCCGACAATCTCCACCCGCTCTTTGGAAAAGGGCAGAAGGATTTTTACGGCCGGGCTTGCAAGGACAGCCTCGGCAATTTTAGGTGTCACTTCTCCGAGCATGGCATTGGCCCAGGTCACGGTGATGGGACCCAGGATATAATCTGCTCTGGGAATGGTGTAGCAGATGGAACTCTCCCCGCTGCCCCCCTTGTTTGCCCCGGCTTTGAGCATCTGGGCCGTTGCAATGGCATTGGTGCCCAGGGCAATGATCTCCAGGGATTCTCCGAATGCAGCTTTTACATAGGAGATGAGTGCGGCACCGATCCCGCCGCCCTGGCCGTCAATGATACAAACAGATACTTTAGGCATAACCCCTTTCCTGAATACAAAAAGCCGTGAAGATGGCATTTGTCCTTCATGGCTTATTTGAGTTTTACGATGAGGCTTAATTTCTTAACTGTATGAATACCTTCTTGGTATCTGCTATTCAAGGTTATGCCAGCTTCCAAATGTCATGTCAACCCAAAGTGAGCGATTGCATTCAGATGGGATAGAAGAGATAAGTTTGGGCTTGACAAAAGCCAAACCCTTGAAGTATGAACAATCCACAAGCAGGTGCGATTGAAATTGCACCACAATTTGTTCCGCTGATGTTGTAATTGTAGATAAGCCAAGAAGGCCTGAATTAAAACAGGAATTCTTGGCTTTTTTTGTTTTTTTGGAAAAGGAGCGTTTTTTAAATAAAAAATAATCAGGTTTGAAGACAAAAAAAGAGGGGGAAGGCAGCACAATGGTCCGCTCAAAGATCCAGTGCCGCCCTCCCCGGGCAAACCCCGACTCACGCCCTTAATTCAGGGGTGGCACAAGGCTTATTCCTTCCTTTAGCACCATGATCCAATGGTGTCAAATCGTAGGTAAAAGCCTGGCTTCGAGTCTCTTGTTTTCTTCCTGTGCTTATCCTTTGCCTTGTAATTTTGATGCCGGTGCTGAACCGGCGGTTGCAGGCTGGGGGAAAGGGGGAGTGTCGCCATGAAAATTCCAGACGGTTTTTTTATTATTTACCAGCCCAAATACAAGGTTCCCTGTGTATTTGATCTTCATGCCAGGGGGGTGTTCAAAACCCGGCCCTTTGTCACGGAAACGGCCGGCTTCAGAGTGCTGGGGGATCAATGGGCCCAGGTTAAACTTCAATGCGCCTGGCTTACTGAAAATAGGACTTCGGACAAACGCTCCGGCCGGGCCTGGGAGTTCTCCGTAGAGGAGCGGCTGTTGGACCTTGATCAGAATCTTATGCCGGATCCGGAAGCGTTGGAAGAAGCTGTTTCCGACAAATCCTTCCGGGACAGAATTATAGATAGCTTAGATGCGTGGCGCACGGGATACCTGCCCCCGAAAGGAAAAGACTATGACCGCGGGCTCAAAGAAAAAATTTTATCCTCCATCAGGGACCACAAGGCCCGGCTTCGCAATGAACTGGTTCATAAAAACCACAACTGGATCATGGCAGGCCTTCCCCGGCGGCTGCAGGATTTCAAGCGGTATCTGTATCCTGCGGTCAGGGAACAGCTTTTTCCCACCTATCAAAAACTTGGCGGGGAATCTGATGAAGCAAAGATGATCCGTCATCTTGTATTGTTTTCCCATATTTTTGACCACGAGGGAACGGATCAGTTCTCTGCCCACAACTGGGGCGGGTTGCGGCCCGAAGATCATGCCTGGGAATGCTGGTCCGGATTCACCGGTTCCGAAGACGAGTCCAGGCGGCTTTGCAGCACAATGGATGAGGTTTTTCGCCCCCTTAATCAAAAACTGACTGCTGAAGATGCAGTTGATAATCCAACCACCCTTTAGAGAAAGGAGTAAACACCTATGCAGGAAATGGAAAAGGTTTATTACGCCAACAACGCGCCGCCTAAGGGTGCCGACCCGGACACCATTTTTTTTGTCCAGGTCGATGCCACCAAATGTCAGGCCTGCGGGGAGTGTGAATCCCATTGTGCCACCGGTGCCATTCAGCCCATTAACGATGAGGGAATCCGCCAGGTGATCAACCCGGCAGCCTGCATGAACTGCGGTCAGTGCCTGGTCAACTGTCCCTACGGTGCCATTTACGAAGGGGTCAGCTATGTGAAAGAGATTTTTGAGAAACTCAAGGATCCGGACACCGTTGTGGTCTCCATGCCTGCCCCTGCCGTACGTTACGGGCTGGCAGAATGTTTTTCAAAGCCTGTGGGCACTTACGCCGGCGGTAAAATGCACGCCGCGCTTAAGGCGCTTGGCTTCGACTATGTATGGGACAATGAGTTCACGGCCGATGTCACCATCATGGAAGAGGGCACGGAGCTGATTTCACGGGTGGCCCACCCGGACAAGGAAAAGCCCCTTCCCCAGTTCACCTCCTGCTGTCCGGGGTGGATCAAGTTTGTGGAATCCTTTTACCCGGATCTTCTGCCCCATGTGTCCACCTGTAAATCCCCCATCGGCATGCTGGGCCCCCTGGCCAAGACCTACGGCGCTGAACAGACCCATACCAGGGCGCAAAATATTTACACGGTTTCCATCATGCCCTGTATTGCCAAAAAGTATGAAGGACTTCGTCCCGAGATGGCCGATTCCGGGTTCCGAGATATTGATGCCACGATCGACACCCGGGAACTGGCCTATATGATCAAGCAGTCCGGCATTGATTTTGACGCTCTGCCAGACCGGGATCCGGACCCCATTTTGGGGCAGTCCACGGGGGCGGCTACCATTTTCGGCAACAGCGGCGGCGTTATGGAGGCTGCCTTGAGGCTGGCCTATGAAGAACTGTCCGGCAAAACGCTGAAGGATCCGGATATCAAACTTGTCCGTACCCGGGAGGGAATTAATACGGCCCAGATCAAGGTCCCCAATTTCGGGACCGTCAAGGTGGCGGTGGCCAGTGGCCTGAAAAATGCAGCAAAGCTCTGTGATCAGGTTCGGGCCAAAAAGGCGGACTATCATTTCATTGAGATCATGACCTGCCCGGGCGGATGCGTTAACGGCGGCGGCCAACCTCTGGACCCCGATGTGCGCGAGGCTTGTCTTGCCCGTGATATCCGGGTGGCCCTCAACCACCGTATGCACCGGCGCACCGCTGAGAAAGGAGAACTGATATGAAACGCATTAAGATTACAAGACGGGGATTTATCAAAGCGGCCGGCCTGGCCGCAGGTGCTGTTGCCCTGGGCCGGCCCGTAACTGCCGTGGCGGCCTCAGGCAAGGCCGATTTTGTGGGGGCGCGTCAGAAAAGCGTCTACCAGGCGGATGCCAAGATTTATAAGATTCGCAAATCCCAGGACAACCCCATGGTTAAAAAGCTCTACGATGATAAGACAGGCTTTTTGCATGGCGGGCCCTGCGGTCACATGTCACACCACCTGCTTCATACCCATTATGTGGACAGAAGCAGCCGGATCAAGGCGCTGAAAGACAGTGGCTTTCAGCTTTCTTTATAACGTGTAAAAAAGATGGACAGCGGCGGGCCCGCAAGGGCCTGCCGCTGATATAAAAGATGATGAAATCTGCCTGCCCTATTCTCGGACGCTCCCCCTTTGTTTTAAGTCTGCTTTTAATCCCCCTTTTTTTATCTGCAACATGCGTCCTGGCAGCGGAGTCTGAAACAGACCTTGATCCCATTGTGGTGACGGCCCGGGGAACGGCAGGGACCGTTTCCCAGACCCCCGGCGGGATCGGTGTGGTGACCATCGAGGACATTAGCCGAATTGCGCCGGTGAGCCTGACCGATATCACCCGGATCATCCCCGGGGTGGAAAAGACAACGGACTCTCCCTGGGGATCAGACATCAATATCCGGGGACTGAGCCGGAACAATGTGCTTTTTCTCATCGACGGCTGCCGGGTGAATACGGCAACGGATATCAATGCCCGTTTCGGTTTGATCAATCCCGATGACATCGATCGCATTGAAGTCCTCAAGGGGCCGATTTCCTCTTTATACGGCTGGGGAGCCATGGGCGGAGTGGTCAATGTGATCACCCGCAAGGGGGAGTATGCCGCAGCGCCCAGGGCCCGGGGAGAGTTGCAGGGTCGGGGCTCTACCAATCCTGCCGGATACGGTGCCTACAGCCTTGGAATGTTTGAAAGCCCCAACGCCTGGGTTCTGGGTTCCGGCGGATACCGGGACTATGGGGGGCGCAAAAGTTCCGGGGAAACTGTACTTCACAACAGCCAGTTTCGAGATGTCTTCGGCCGGTTCGGCAGCGGCTACCGGTGGAACGGCAGCAATGAAACCCGGGTCAATATTCAGGTCATGGAGGGCCGGAATATCGGCATTCCGGGAAAGGGGCTGGCCCTGACCGAGGGACCGGATGCCACTTACCCCGATACCCGGCGGATTCTGGGATCCCTTTCCCATACGCTCACGCCGGAAAGCGCTATTTGGGACCGGTCCCGGATCAATCTTTTCTTCCAGGAGGTGGACCGCAATGTCCTTTTGGACGCCTTTCCCTCTTCCATGCCCCTTGCATCGGCAGAGCCCGGAGCGGATCACACCACCTGGGGTCTGAACTGGACCAACCATCTTTTCCTTGGGAAGCATGCGCCTGTGCTGGGTGCTGAGATCTGGGCGTGGAAGATAGACAATACCGAACGGATCAGGCGCTTTAAAAACGGTCTGGTGGGGATTGATTCCAGCCTTGGCAACGTCTCCCAGATGGTGGGCGGAATTTTTGCAGAGGATACCTGGGGGATAAACGAAACAGTGGATTTGAACCTGGGGGGGCGCATGGACGTCACCCGGGTCAAAAGCGACGATCTTTACAATTGGATTGTTCCGCCGTCTTCTGCCGTGCCCGTCACAATGGTCCGCAAAGGGGATACCGAAGAGGACCAAAGTTTCCAGGGCCAGGCCGGCATGACCTGGCGGATTGCTGACGATTTTTCAGCCACAGCCCTTGCCGCGGCCAGCTATCGCCCCCCCGATCTCATGGACCGGTTCAAGTATGTGAATCTGGGCGGCGGGATCAGCCTCTTTGGCAACCCTGAACTGGATCCGGAGCAGTCCTTTTTTTTTGAAACAGGAATTCACTATGTGTCCCACCGGCTGAGAATTTCCGGGACGCTTTTTTATAACCGTCTGCGGGACATGATTACGGAATACCAGGCCAGTGCCACCCGTATTGAGATGAGAAATATAGACCGGGCCAGGATCTTTGGTTCTGAGTTATCCGGGGAGTGGCTCATGGGCCCAGGCGTCAGCATCCAGGCCAGTCTGGCCTGGACCCGGGGCGACAACCGGACCACAGGGGAGGCCTTGCCCTTTATCGCTCCTTTAAATACCCGGGTTTCTCTTGCCTGGGAGCCTGAACCCCGTTCTGCCCTCAAAGGCTGGCGGTGGGAGGTGAGCCACGAGTGGGCCGATGCCCAGGACCGGGTTCCTTCCGGCGCAGCAGCCTCGGAGAACTGGCAGACCGTTGACATCAGCACAGGCTATCAATTCCATGCCCTGGCCCTGGACCATGAAGTCGGTTTCGGCGTGACCAATCTATTTGACGAAGATTACAGCAATTTTTTGGCCACTTCCCGGGGTATGGAACTCAAGGAGGCCGGCATCAGCCTGTTCGCCCATTATAAAGTTCAATTTTAGCCGCCGGTATCAGGCCGGCGTGGAGGATAACGTGAGAAAAATTGTCATTATGGGGTTTGGGGATGTTCTTCAGGGGGATATGGGTGCGGGCTGCACCGTCCTTGAAAAAATGGCTGAAACCGTTACTGGGGATGATATTGATTTTGCATATATGGGCAGGGATACCCGGTTTGCCTCTACCTATCTTCTGGATGCGGACCTGGCTGTGATCGCAGGAGCCCTGGATCTTTCCGGAGAGCCCGGCAGTCTTCATGTCTGGGATCAGGCGGTCTTTGAAAGTCATGTCCAGTGGATGGTCAAACGGTTTGATGAGCTTCAGGGACTTGCCATGGCCTTGGCCGAGACAAAGCTGGTCGGGGGATGTCCAAAACACCTGATTTTCCTGTGGATGACACCCCATGTGACCGAAGGATACGGGATTTCCGGACTGATGCAAAATTCAGTAATCCGGGCGGTGTGGCAGATTCACAGAGAGATCTGGCGCATGCGCCTGGATCAGCCGCCCGGAAGATGTGCTGATCCGGGGGCAAAACAGGGGAGAGGCCCTCTCCCGGAATCCAGTACCCCCCGGGGCCGGTCCGGTTCTTTGTAAATGCGGTTGCACACCCTTGCATTTTTCCGGCAGTTTTGATTTATAAGAGACAGGCCTTTTTTCCTGTAATCCTCCAAGGCCAGGGCTCCGGTTCTTTTCAGCAGACGGCAGCATCAATTTCACATTCAAGTCGGTGAGTCCGCTTTTATCCGGCATAATCCGGCCGGCGGATGCTGTCCCGCTGGCCGTTCTTTGATCGTTCTATCCAAAGGAGGTCCATATGAACATCCCCCTGACAAAAACACCCTTATCCGTGGAAGTCCAGCTGGCCTGGGAGGTGATGACCTGCCGGGGCATGCGTACCGCCTATGACGGCCCGGACCATGCCTGCCAGTGGTTCAATCGCCACTATGGCCCGTTTCCGGCCTTTGACCGGATCGGGGACTATCCCGGCGGCTTGATGGAGGAAAATGAGCGACGCACTATTGATGCCGTATGCAGCGGCAGCCGTTTTCAGATTCCGGAACTGATGAGCGGCTGCCGGAAGGCTCCGGTGATGACTATCGGCATTAATCCGAACCTGACGGCCTTCTGGCCGGGAGCTGACGGGGCGACCTGGGCCTATCCCTACTTTGACGATATCGGGGAATATGCGGAATACTTCCGTTACCGTTCCGTCTGCCAGGAGCGGTTCACCCTGGAATTCATCCGGGACCACCTTAAGCAGGGCAGTGCTGTTACGGCAGAAGGCAGCGGCTGTCTGAAAAGCGCCAACCGGTCAAAACGAGATGAGCAGGTCACCCTGGAACTATATTATGAGGATGGCCCGGACAGCACCCTGAATCTTGACAGGACCTATGAGGTTTTCTTAAACCGGGGGGCCTGTTTTTCCAAAGGAGATCTGATCGCCGGAATACCCTTTCTTCCCGCCGGGGAAGAAACGCCGCTGATTCAGGAGGAAATCGGTTATTATACGCGATTTCGCAAAATTCTGGCCCGGTTTAAGGAATTGGCCGGAGAGCCCCTGGCATCGGCGAACCTGGCCCTGGGAGAGGATGTCTGCCAGGCGGACATGGTGGCCTGCGCCAGTCCGGGATGGGGGGCGTGGTTTACGGATGAGGCCAGGGAGGGCATCGTAAAAGAGTGCGTCCATAAACGTGGCTGGCTCGCCCAGCAATTGCTCCAGACACGTCCTTCCGTGGTCGTCTTTGCAGGGCTGAGCGCCTATGGCATGTTTTACCAGCGTTTTAAACTTAATCTTGAACCACAACTTTCACCAGACGGCGATACCTTTGAGATCCTCAAGGCCTGCAGCAGGGGCAATTTCCGTTTGAAGGCGGATATCCCCGGCGGCGGCCTGGACGCCCGGATCTTAATTGCTCCGCATTTTTCCTACGCCGATAATTTTGATCCCCAGTGCCGGTTTGACAAGGCGCAATGGGATGCTTTTGTAGAGGCGTTTCCAAAGCAGGCCGATCAGCTTTCTTCCTTTACCACCCAGAATTTCAACAAAACCCGGACCCTGGTCTTCATTGACAGGGAAGGGGCCCCCGGCCCTGATGACCTGGGAGAATCGGCCTGGCAGGCATTATCGGCATGCAAGTATGATGCTGTGGATCTTTTAGGGGAGGGGCTTCACAGCGAGTATAACGCGGGCCGCCTGGCTTTTGATCCTCTGCACGGCGGCCTTGCCCGCACGTTAGGGCCCTGCGAATTCTGCAGCAACGCCCTTTTTCGGCTTGACAAAGGATGCCGGTACGCCCCTGCCGGTTCCGGGCCGGCTCCTGATGTTCTGCGGCGGGCGGCAGATAAATTGGTCAAATGATCTTGCCCGACGGTGATGGGACAGCAGGCCAGGACCCGGCCATCTGTTCAATAAAAACGCCCTGGGACGTCAGATGCTTTCGTCCGACGCCCAGGGCAACGGCCTTATCCGGCCTCGTAGGTGCAGGTGGTGAAATCAATCTCTTCGCCGCATTTGTCGCATTTATGGGTTTTTTCAAACTCGTCGGAAAAAATCTCTTTGGCTGCATCGCACTTTGGGCATTTGCAGGTAAAGGACTTTAACTCTTTAAAATTTTCAAATCCAGGGCAATGCTGAGGTGTGCTCATGATATTCTCCTTATGGGTTGATGTTGACGTGTTTTGTACCGGGCATGCCGGTTTTGCTATTGCATGTCCACAACGGTTCGGCCTTTGAGCCGGCCCTTTAATATTTCGTCGATATATGAATTCAGATCGTTCATTGTAATCCGGGTGATCATTTCCCCGGGAAGATGGGGTTTCCAGTCCCTGGCCAGCCATTCCCAGATATCCTTTCTCAGGGGCATGGGGCAGTGTTGGCTGTCGATGCCCACCAGAGTCACCCCTCTGAGGATAAAGGGAAATACCGTCAGGGAAAGCTTTGGCGAGGCGACCAGGCCGCAGCAGGTGACAAGTCCGCCTTCCATGGTGGCTTTGATGGCTGTGGTAAGGATATCTCCCCCCACAGTATCGATGACACCGGCCCATTTGGGTTTGAGTATGGGGGCCTCGACGTTCTCCAGGAATGCGTCCCGGGAAATGACCTCCCTGACCCCGAGGGATGCGAGGAATCCGTCGTCCGGCTTGCCGGAGACGGCGGCTACGTCGTATCCTAAGTGTGACAGGATGGCGCAGGCAAGGGAGCCGACACCGCCGGTGGCGCCTGTGACCAGTACCGGCCCCATCTCTTTGCCAACGCCCGGCACCAGGCGCTCCACGGACATGGCCGCGGTAAATCCGGCTGTGCCGAAAACCATGCTCTCCTCCAATGTCATACCGTCGGGCAGGGGAACCACCCAGTCTGAAGGGACACGGATGTACTGGCCAAATCCCCCGTCCGTATTCATGCCCAGATCATAGGAGGTGACGATCACCTCATCCCCGGCCTGGAAATCGTCGCAGGTGCTTTGCGCAACGATGCCGGCCGCATCGATTCCCGGTGTATGGGGGTATTTACGGGTTACCCCCTTGTTCCCGGTTGCGGAAAGTGCGTCCTTGAAGTTCAGGGAGGACCAGGCCACCCGGATGAGAACGTCTCCTTGGGGAAGATCCTGAATCTGCCGTTCCTCTATGGTGCCGGCAAAAGTTTTGGGTTCTGTTTCCCTGACGACAAATGCTTGAAATGCTGAGTTTTCCATGAAACGCCTCCTGTTGAAATCAGTGAAGCTCTATTTCTTAAATCCATAATACGCAACCTGCTATAAGTCAATATCCGTTCCTGCGGATTTCCCGGCTTAAGCCGTTCTATCCCGGGCACGATCAAGACCTTGGTTTATATTTACAAAAAAGATTTCCTAATTTTTTCCCAATCCGATATGCCTCTGAACAAGATGCGCCGGTTTTAATTTCTTCGAACGATGACTCAAGTCTTTATCTTTCGGCGCAGACTTCTTGGCTTGAGTCTGCCTGTGCTGAAAGGAGCCGATGATGTCGATTGCAGCGAAAATTACGGGAGCGGGGCACTATATTCCGGAGCGGGAAATTTCCAATGCTGATGTACTGGCACGTCTGGAGGCGGACAGCAGACCCCATCTCAACCGTTCGGAAATGGTGACGCTTATGGCCAAAGCGGAAAGAAAGCTTGGGCACGCCGGTTGCGGCACCCGCTATTGGTGCCGGGAAGATCAGTTTTGTACGGATATCGCACGGATTGCAGGAGAAAGGGCCCTGTCGGATGCCGACATCGATCCTTTAAAGATCGATTATCTGATTTTCACCGGCATGTCCAAGGCCTTTGTGGAACCGGCTTCCGCCCATGTCCTTCGCCACGGGCTGGGCGCATTAAATGCCAATGTCATCGATACCCAGGATGCCTGTACAAGCTTTATTAAATCGGTCCAGATCGGGGACAGCCTGATCCGGTCAGGAGTATGTAAGACGGTCCTTATCGCCTCCGGGGAGCGTACCTTTGATTGGGCTGATTTTACCTGCACCCGCCCGGAGGATCTGGCCTGGAAATTCGGCAGCCTGACGATCGGAGATGCTGCCGGTGCTGTGGTGATGGAGGCCACATGTGACCCTGAATACACGGCTGGACCCTATCATTTTGATCTTTCAAGCCATATCGTAGACAATACGTTTTCTGTCTGTAATATCGGTCTGAATCACCAGGTGGGGGAACGATACCGGCTCGCCTCCCATTCCAAATCGCTTTTTGACACGGCAGCGTCTGCCGGCCTGGAACTGATTATGGAAAGGCGGAAAAAAGATCCCACGTGGGCGGCACAGAAAATTGACCGGCTTTTATTCCATGATATCGGTGACTATCTGCACAAAAAAGTCATCCCCGGGTTTTCCCCGTTGTTTCCCAATGCGCCAAAACAGTATTTTTCCTATTTCAAGCGGTTGGGTAACATTGCCTCGTCCAGTTTTCCCGTGGGCCTTTGCCTTTCTGCCGAGGCCGGCAGACTTTCGCGGGGGGACCGGGTTCTGTTTGCCTGTCCTGCAGGCGGCGTCCAGACGGGGCTTTTAACTTTTGTTTATTAAGGGGGCAAATGAGAATCCAATATTTAAAACCATCCCCTTTTCCCCGGTTATGGGGGCTTCACTGGGCAGCATCACTGCCGGTGCGAAAATGGGAGAGAAGTTTTGGTTTGTTAGCTGATCTGGAAACCCGGATCCTCGGGGATCGGATTCCCCGGGTGGATGATCCGATTTTTATCTGTGGTCTGGCCCGTTCCGGTACGACTGTGACTCTTGAGCTGCTGGCGCGTCATGATGAAACCGCCTCCTTTTGTTATGCGGATATGATGCAGCCCTACCTGCCCTATATGTGGCATCGTTTTGGACAGCGGTTTTTCAAGGGATTGGCGGATCGCCAGGAGCGGCCCCACGGGGATGGCCTGATGATGGCACCGGATTTGCCTGAGGCCGTGGAAGAGGTGTTCTGGCTGAGTCAGTTCCCCTGGATCCATGATGAAGTATTTCCAGGTCTTTTAGGGCGCTCTCATCTTGATGGCCGGTTCAATCGTTTTTACCGCTGTCAGCTCGGTAAGCTGCTACTGGCCCGGGGCAAGCGCCGCTACCTGGCCAAGGCTAACTACCATGTGACCCGGCTGCCCTATCTTCAGGGCGTATTCGAATCTCCCCGCATTCTTATCCTGGTGCGGCACCCTTTTACCCATGCCGTGTCCTATCTCAAGCAGCATCAAAGGCTTTCAAGATTATACCGTCACGATGTCAGGTGGTGGAAAATTGCCAAGGCCCTTGGACATTATGAGTTTGGTGAGAAGATGCAGTTTATCCATACAGGAGATGCAGCAGAGATCCGTCAGATTCGGCGATTGTGGGACGCAGGATGCGTTATTGAAGCCTTTGCCAGGTATTGGCGATCCGTGTACGAACACCTTTACCGGACGGTGTCCGAAAACCCGGTGCTTTCCGAGGCTTGTCTTTTTGTCCGATATGAGGATTTGTGTCTGAATTCAGATATCTGGATCGACAGGATTCTGGACCATTGTCACCTGAACAGATCCGTATTCAGCGTTGAGCGGGACAGGTTCAGCCGGAAACTGGGCCTTCCCCGGTACTATCAGGCCCGGCTGGCCTCCGGAGAAAAAAAGATTCTCTGGCAGATAACAGAGCAGACGGCTGAGCGATTCGACTATCTGTACCCGTAGGGAGAGTCGCTTCAAAGACAGAGAAGCATTATTGGTCTTAGGGTCTCAATCCGATCTTACAGCAAATTTTGCAATAGAATAACCACCGTGAATCCGCCAAGTATGGCATAGGAGAATTGGCAGCTTTTAAATCTGGATTCGTCAAAGTCATCCACTTGTCCTTTAAAGTAGATCACCCCGTGTTTGACGCTGCGAAAGAGTTGATATTCTATGAAAAGGATCAGGCCGATAAGCAGCAGAAAGGTCATGGATTTCTCACCGGAAGTTGAGCCGATGATGCCGATATTCTTAAAAATAAAAACGGGCAGTAGAACGCCGATGATATGTCCGGTAACGATTGTGATCATGAATTCGTGATGCCTTTTTGAAGGAAACGTTAATCGCAACTCTTATTTAGGTTTCATCTGTCCGCGTATTCAAATGCCGTTACAAAAAAATGTGAAGACCCACTGTCATAGATAATATCTTTTCCATCGTCTAAGAAGCAAGGGCAACTGTAGTTTCAAAGCATTCAACCCATAAAACCTCGGCGAAGAAAACAACGGGAGTGTTGAAGATTTTTAAGGATTCAGGTATAAATCTGCGCTTTAAATCCCTTAGAAACCAAAAGATTTATAAAAGGACAGCAATGCAGATAGAGATCCAGACAGCCGAAACCGCCGGGTTGAAGACCCGGGAACCTTTTGACGCCCTTTTCCCCATCAAAGAAGATACCCTTGCGGCCATCCGCCAGGATATGGAGGCCAACGGGTTTGACCCGGTTTTCCCCCTTGTGGTCTGGGAGGAAGAGGGACTGGTGGTGGACGGGCATACCCGGTTTACCGCGGCCCGGGATCTGGGACTTGAAACGGTACCCGTGGTGAGAAAATCATTTGAGAGCGAGGACGATGCCATCCTTTACAGCTTTCATATCCAGCGGAACCGCCGGAATATGGCGGATGACGACATCTTAAAATGCCTGGCCCTCCTGGATGATATCCATGGGGATGAACAGGGGGAAGGGGCCAAAAAGAGCCGGAA
Source organism: uncultured Desulfobacter sp. (assembly GCA_963677255.2). Taxonomy (GTDB): domain Bacteria; phylum Desulfobacterota; class Desulfobacteria; order Desulfobacterales; family Desulfobacteraceae; genus Desulfobacter. The sequence continues at coordinate 1,708,243 of CAXXER010000001.1, forward strand.
GGTGCTGAACCAGGAGCGAGCCAAAGAACTGGGCATCAGCGCCGGAAAGGTAGACAAGGCCAGAAAGGTTCTGGACCATGGGGATGAGCGCATCAGAGAAGAGGTCAAGTCCGGGGAAAAGTCCATCAACAAGGCCTATAACGAAATTCAGGAAATGCGAAGGGAAAGCGGCGAGATAAAGGGGCGGGAAACCACCGGCCTGGGCAATGCCGTTAAATATACCCAGGCCGTTGGACGATTTCTTAAAGAGCTGACCCGCCTCAAGGAGCAGGGATGGGAAGATGTCAGCCGGGAAAAGGTTCTGGCTGACATTGAGTCCATCCGGGAGCTTGTTGAAGGGGATAGCAGTCTCTAAAGGGTCATTTCTTGATAGATGGCTTCCAGGCGTTCCGCGCTGACGGGGCGGTTGTGTTCGGCAGCTTCCCTGCGGACCCGGGAGAGCAGTTTTCCTGCCAGATCTTTATTGATCACAATCCCCTTTTTCCCCAGAAGATGGCAGATAATGGAGGTGCCGGAGTGGCTTCCAAGGACAAGGGAGGCCCCTTTTCTTCCCACGGTTTTAGGGTCAAAAGGCTGATAGGAGGAGGGGTTTTTCAGCAGTCCTGCGCAATGGATGCCGGATTCATGGGAAAAAACCCGGTCTCCCACAATGGGTTTGGACGGATGAATGGGCTGGCCTGAGTACCGGGCTGTCATCCGGCACAGGGCATCCAGGCGTTCCAATTTCAGCTTGCTTCTTTTTGCCCCCAGGCCGAACAGGGCCATGGCCACCTCTTCAAGGGGCGCATTGCCCGCCCGTTCCCCTAAGCCGTTGATGGTGACGCTCAGGCTGTCGGCACCGGCATCCGTGGCAGAGACGGCATTGGCCGTGGCCATACCAAGGTCGTTGTGGCCGTGAAATTCCAGTGACAGCCCCGGCACGGCAGTGGTCAGATCCCCAATGGTTTTCATGATCTGAACCGGGCTGACCATGCCCACGGTATCTGCAATGCGCAGCCGGTGGACGCCCAACTCATGGCAGCGGGAGGCGAACCGGTGTAAAAAGCCTTTGTCCGTTCTTGTGGCATCCTGGGCGCCTACCGACACCTGGTCAAAATACTGCCTGCTGAAGGTGACAAGGTCCGTAAGGTTGTCCAGAACCCATCCTTCTGTTTTACCAAAGGTTTTGAGCAGGATGGATGAGGTGGGAAAACTGATATGGACGCCCGGGGTGTTGCAGCCTGCGGCAAGGATGATCTCTTCTTTTACCGCCCTGCACCAACAGGATAAAATGCAGGACAGGTTCAAGCGGGAAAGAGCGATGATTTCCTGGCAGGCCATATCCCCCATGGCCGGGATGCCCGCCTCAATTTCATCAATGCCGCAGTCGGACAGCCCCCAGGCCACCTCAATTTTTTCAAGGGGGTGAAACACCACGCCCGGGGTCTGTTCTCCGTCCCTGAGGGTGGTGTCCACCATCCATATGCGTTTGGAAGGGATCATGCCAGCTGATAGTCCGTGGCGATCTCGCCGTCTTCCAGGGCGTCTAAGATCGCATCAATGGCATCTTCCGAATCCACGTTGCCGTACCAGATATTGTCCGGGTAAACGACCATCACAGGGCCGTCGTCGCACTGTTTCAGGCAGCAGGTGGATGAGACAAGCACATCAAGGCCCCGGTCCAGGATTTCATTTTCAATATAGGGCAGAAAATCCAGAGAGCCCTTGCGGTGGCATTTTCCTTTGGGGTCTCCGTTGGGCCGGAAACTGCCGCAGACAATGATGTGTTTTTCAGGTTTTTCCATTCTTCTCTCCGTTCAAGTCTTGGTTAAAAAGTTATTTTTTCCCCAAAGATTTCGGGGATTACATGCATCCGGTTCCGGTCCCCTGGCAGGCTGCGCCGCATTTCATTTCACGGACGATAAGATGGGACAGGTCTTCGTTGTTTTTAAGCGAGGTCAATACCATTTCGATCATGCCGTTGATTTCGAAAATGGTGATCCCCTCTTTCATTAAAACGGCCTTGGGATTCTGGCCCACACCACTGACCAGAAGGGTATGGCAGTCTTCAATGGTTTTGGCCACGCCGTACCATCTCATGTCCTGGCCGCCCGGGTCTGGCAGCCGCCGTTTTTCAATCATAACCGGGATGTCGCCGTTGATATCATAAATGCTTAACTCTTTGGCTTCGCCCAGGTGCTGGTTGATGAGCACGCCTTCTCTGGAGGCGACGGCCACGTATTTTTTCTCCAAAGCTTCAGGGGATCTGGGCGCGGTTTTCCCCGTTGCTGCCGGCATGGCCGGAAAGGGGATGGGTTTGGTGGCGTGGTACTTGAGCCGGTCCATGAGATGGGTGTTTAAAGGATCATCTAAAAGGCCCACGGCATCCGCGCGACAGCGTTTGCAATGGGTCATCTGGGAAACATAGCCGCCTGCTTTTTTACGGATACGCTTCATTTCGGAGGCGGAGGGTTCATCAAGATGGGAGAAGTTGGACCCTTCATTGGGGTAATAGGGCATGCAGTTGAAAATGGTGACGCCCATCTCTCCCATGGTTTTGGCGACTTTCTCAATATGGTCTTCGTTGATCCCGGGAAGGACGATGCAGTTCACTTTGACCAGCACCTTTTTTTCCACAAGCTTTTTGATGGCTTCAAGCTGCCGTTCCAGAAGCAGGCGGGCGCCGAGTTCCGGTCCGATGGTCCGTTTTTTATCCCGGACCCAGGAGTAGATTTTTTCTCCTATTTCAGGGTTGACGGCGTTGACTGTAATGCTGACATGGGTGACGTTGAGTTCGGCCAGTTCATCAATATAGGGGCCGATGGCAAGACCGTTGGAGGCCACGCAGAGCATCATGTCCGGATAGGTTTCCCGAACTTTTCGCAGGGTGGTCATGGTCTGGACGGGGTTGGCAAACGGGTCTCCGGGACCTGCAATACCGACGACGGCGGTGTTGGGCTTGGCCTCCACAACCTCGGCCAGGTAATCCATGGCCTGATCCGGAGAGAGAATGGAAGAGGAAACGCCGGGCCTGCTTTCGTTGACGCAGTCAAATTTTCTGTTGCAGAAGTTGCACTGGATATTGCAGGCCGGGGCAACAGGAAGGTGAACACGGCCGAAGCTCTTGCAGGCTTTGGAGTTGAAACAGGGATGATTCTCAAGGTTCATGGGTCTTTCCTTACATATATGAGTAGCCGACGGATGACTCGGTCTGACGGGTTTCAAGTATGGCGTTGACAATGGTGTCGTACAGATTCTGGGCCCCTTTGTATCCGATGTGGAGGATGCGGGAACCGCCGATCCTGTCGTGGATGGGGAATCCCACCCGGACGATGGGGATCTGCATGCGCCGGGCCATCTGGTATCCTTTGGAGTTGCCGATGACAATGTCCGGGGAAAGGGCCGGGGCCTGTTCTTCCATGCGGGCAAAATCCATGTCGTCCTGGATGGTCACCTGTGAAAAGACATTCTCCGGCAGGATCTGCTCCAGGGCCTTTCGCAGGAATCCGCTCTTTCCGCCGGAGGCGCAGAGCACGGGAATGATCCCGATTTCCGCCAGGAATCCTGCCATGCTGACCACAAAATCTTCTTCGCCGTAGACCACGGCCCGTTTTTTGGCCACATATTTATTGCCGTCCACATAGGCATCCACCAGACGCCACTTCTGTTTCTGATATTTTTCGGGGATGGGCTTGCCCGTGATTTCGGACAGGGCCTCAAAAAATTTGTCAGAGGCCTTCACCCCCATGGGAATAGGCATTCTTGTGCAGGGGATGTTGAACCGCTCCTGGAGAATGGCGCCTGCAGACTTGCCTGCAGTGCCGGATTTCGGTTTTTCCTGGCCCAGAGCCAGCACCGCGCCCAGTTCCAGGCTGTGGGCAGACACGTTCATTTTTTCAATTTCGGAAATGGGGGTGCCTCCCTCCTGAATGGCCTGGTACTCCTTCCAGGAAGGGCCTTCCAGGCGTTCGCTGTAATCGGGGAGGACCACATGGGGTGCATGAAAGTCATCAAGGATTTCCTTGAAGTGCCGGATGTCCTCGTTGGAGAGCATGCCGGGAAACAGGTTGATCCGTTTTTTCTTCTTGGGTTTGTATACCGCCTTTTTGCCTGCCGGATTGAAGCGGTCCACAACGGCGGCAAGGGCGTGGTGAAATCCGTCCATGTGGGTCCCGGTATATGAAGGGGTGGATACATGGACCAGTTCCGTGTTGTTGAGCTTGTGCCCCAGATCTGCCAGGAACATGGGGACATCATCACCGATGGTCTCGGACAGGCAGGTGGTTGCAATGCCGATCATGCTGGGGTTGTACTGGCGGGTGACGTTTTCAACAGCCAGCTTGAGGTTGGCCCCGCCTCCGAACACGGCGGTCTCCTCGGTAAAGTTGGAAGAGGCGATATCCACAGGCTCTTTGAAATGGCTGATCAGATATCTTCGCATATAGGTGGAGCATCCCTGGGAGCCGTGGAGCAGGGGCACACACCCTTCAATCCCCTGGAAGGCCAGGGCCGCCCCGAGGGGGGTGCACATCTTACATGCATTCTGGGTCGCAGTATAGGGTTTGGCAGGTCTTGCTTGTGTCATCTTAAAGCTCCTTTTTTCTTGAGGCGCGTCTGGGAACCAGATCCCATACCGGGCTTGTGACAGTGGAGTGAACTTCTTCGGCGAAGTTTTCCATGCCTTCAAATCCCACCAGGGGGATTTTGCGTTCGTGGTTGTGGTCGCAGAACCCAATGCCCATCTTGTAGGCGATGGGGCGTTCCTTTACCCCGCCGATGAACAGATCCGCGTCTTTTTCCACAGCGTACTTGGCCAGTTCCAGGGGGTTGGCATCATCCAGGATGACCGTGCCGTCATCGCACATTTCCCTTAGGATTTCATAGTCTTCCTTGGTGCCGGTCTGGGAGCCTGCAAGAACGACGCTCATGCCGATGGTTTTCAGGGCCTTGATCAGGGAGAAAGCCTTGAAGGCCCCCCCAACGTAAAGTGCTGCTTTCTTCCCTGCAAGGTCCTTTTTTTTAGCTTCCAGGCCCGGGATGATCCGGCTGACTTCCTTTTTAACCAGGGCCATTGTTTTTTCCATGATTTCGGGGTCGTCCTTGAAAAAGGAGGCGACCTTGTACAGGGCGTCCGAGGTGTCTTCTATGCCGAAGTAGGAAACCCTTATGAAGGGGATGCCGTACTCGCGTTCCATGTCTTTGGCAAGATGGGTGACCGATCCCGAACACTGGACCACGTTGAGACAGGCCCGGCCGGCCTGCATCACATCATTGACCCGGCCGTCGCCCGTAATCACCGAGACCACCTTGACACCCATGGCCTCGTAATATTTTTTGATAATCCAGGTTTCGCCGCCGATGTTGAACTCCCCGAGGATATTGATGGACTTCGGGATGGTCTCCCTGTTCTGGTTTCTTTCGATCAAGCTGAACAGGGCGTCGCAGGCGGCTTTATACCCGTCTTTCTTGGTCCCCTTGAACCCTTCGGAATGGACAGGGATCACGGGGATTTTTGTTTTTTGTTCCACGGCTTTGCATACGGCACCCACATCGTCGCCGATAATACCAACGATACAGGTGCAGTAAACAAAGGCAGCTTTGGGGCTGTATTTCTCGATCAGCTCCAAAAGAGCCTTTTCAAGTTTTTTCTCGCCCCCGTAAATAATATCGGTTTCAGACAAGTCTGTGGAAAAACTCATCCGGTGCAGCTCAGGCCCCGAAGACAGCGCGCCCCTGATATCCCAAGTATAGGAGGCACAACCTATGGGACCATGGATGAGGTGCAATGCGTCGGCAATGGGGTAGATCACCACCCGGGACCCGCAGAATACACAGGCCCGCTGGCTCACCGCACCTGCCAGACTCTTGGTCTCGCAGCTCATGTCAAAGGGTTTGTTGGTTCCCTTTGTGAAGATCTGTTTTTCCCTTGCTTCTAAAACCGATATGGAGGTCATTTTATCTTTTCCTTATACTTGGGTTTTACATTACCAGTTCAAAGCTTTCCTCGGGGGCATCCCGGTCCTGGCGGTCCATGAGAACACCGAGAATTTTTTCCAGGAGGCGCAGGCCGCCTTTATACCCGACCGTGGGGAAGTAGGAATGGCCGATGCGGTCCAGGATGGGGAACCCGAATCTGACATAGGGGATATCCTCGTCCCTTGCGATGTACTTTCCGTAGGTGTTGGCGATGAGCAGATCCACCGGCTCGTTTTTAATCCACTGGTGGAGGGTGAACATGTCGCCGGGGCCTTTGACGTTGATCTCATCACCGAACCGGGCGGTGATTTCCTTAATGCGTGCGGTAAACGCCTTGCCCGGGGTTCCGGTGACGATGTGGACCGGCTTCATGCCGATGGTGACCAGGAACTCGGTCAGGGGGATGAGCTGGTCCGGATCGCCGGCCAGGGCTACCTTTTTACCGTACAGGTAGGGCTGCATGTCTGAGATCACGTCCAGAAGGCGGCCTCTGTCCTGGTTGATGGCATCGGGTACGGAAACGCCTGCTGCCGTGCGCAGGGTGTCGATGAACCGGTCGGTTGCCAGAAGGCCGATGGGCAGGTCCAGTACCTGGCAGGGCACCTTGAATTTGGTGTCCAGGGACCGGACCGCATCTGCGGATGCCAGGGTGCCAAGGCCGATGGAGCCGAGACTGTCGCCGGTGCTCTTGAGATCCTTGATGGAGGCGCCGCCTTTCGGGTACATGGAGTACTTGCCCGTGAGGGGTCCGTTCAGGATGCCGGAGGTGTCCGGAAACATGATGGGATCAATACCTAAGGTTTTGACAAGATCCTTGATCTCGACCATGTCTGAGGGCTCAACGTATCCGGGGACAATGTTGAATTTGCCGTTGGTCTTGCCTGTTTTTTCAGCAAGCTGAACAGCCATTGACTTGACCATGTTGGAAAAGCCTGTGACATGGGAGCCCACATAAGACGGTGTGGAGGTATGGATCACATATTTCCCTGCCGGAATCTTGCCGTCTTTCTGGGCCTTATCTACAATCTGGTTGACGTCGTCACCGATGGTCTCTGACAGACAGGTGGTGTGAACGGCAATGATGTCCGGGTCATAGGTGGTAAAAATATTGTCGATGGCCTGGACCAGGTTGGCCTGGCCGCCGAATACTGAAGCGCCTTCCGTAAATGAGGAGGTGGCCGCCATAACAGGTTCTCTGTAATGTCGGGTCAAAGTGGACCTGTGGTAGGCGCAGCAGCCCTGGGACCCATGGCTGTGGGGCATGCATCCGTGGATGCCTAATGCCGCATACATGGCGCCGATGGGCTGACAGGTCTTGGCCGGGTTAATGGTCAAGGATTTGCGTTCTGTAATTTCTTTGGGTGTATGTCGAAGCAGCATATTTTTCTCCTGGTGCTTTTTTCTTTGTAATTTATGGCCTATTCCCAGACGTACTTGGCGGACAGCTCAGGGGCTTCCTGCCAGGGGGCTTCCAGGTACTGCCAGATATTGGCGTTGAGCATGCGGTCGATTTCTTCGTAAAAGTTGACCGCCCCCTTGAATGCGGCATAAGGGCCGCCGACGTCGTAGGAGTGCAGCTGCTTCATGGGAATGCCGTGCTTCTGGACGGCGTATTTTTCCTTGATACCGGCGCAGAAGATGTCCGGTTTGTACATTTCGATGAGGGTTTCACTTTCAAACTGGCTGATGTCGTCAACAACCAGGGAGCCCTTGGGCATTTCCGGCAGCATGCCTTCATACTGTTTAAAAGGGTTACCTGCTTCTTCCAGGGCCTTCATCTGTTCAGGGGTCTTTCTGGCAACGTACCGGGCTTCATCTTTTTCGATTTCAAGTTCTTCAATGTTTCTGGAGTCTGCATCGATCTTGATGTCCGGAATCACATGGCGGCCTTCGTAATCATCCCTGTGGGCGAACTCGTAGCCTGCGGACAGGATTTTCATGCCGATTTCTTTGAACAATTCCTGGTAATGGTGGGCCCGGGAACCGCCGACAAAGAGCATCGCGGTTTTGCCTTCGCACCGTGTTTTAACCTCTTCAGCCTTGGCTTCAACCGGTGCGATCTCTTCTGCAATGACCTCTTCCACACGGTCAATGAGTTCCTGGTCTTCAAAGTATGCGGCGATTTTGCGCAGGCTTTTGGCCGTGGCCTTGGCACCGATAAAGTTAATTTTGATCCAGGGAATACCGTATTTGATCTCCAGCATGTCCGCTACATAGTTGATGGACCGGTGGCACATGACCGTGTTCAGGTCTGCGGTGTGGCAGTTTGCAAACTGGTCAAAGGTGGAGTTGCCGCTGAAGGTGGAGACAACATCAATGCCGCATTTGTTGAGCAGTTCTTCAATAATGAATCCGTCGCCGCCAATGTTATACTCGCCCAAAAGGTTGATTTTAAACTTGGCGTCCTTGACGGTGTCGTCGAGGCCGACCACATGTTTGAAGATCTGGTTGTTGGCAATGTGATGCCCGGCGGACTGGCTGACGCCCCGGTATCCTTCACAGGAGAATCCGAAAATGGTGATGCCCAGTTTCTCCTGCATTTCCCTGGCCACAGCGTGCACATCGTCGCCGATGAGCCCCACAGGACAGGTGGAGAAAATGGAGATGGCCTTGGGTTTGAAGATGTCGTATGCTTCCTGGATGGCAGCTTTGAGTTTTTTCTCCCCCCCAAAAACGATGTCCTCATCCTGCATATCCGTTGAAAAGCAATAGGTCATGAAGTTGTCTTCCTGGTCCGAGGCGGTCCGGGTCTGGTTCCGCCGGGTCAGCCAGGAGTAAAAGCCGCAGCCAATGGGGCCGTGGGTTAAGTTAACGATATCCCGGGTGGGGCCGAGAATAACGCCCTTACAGCCGGCATAGCAGCATCCTCTCTGGGTAATGATTCCCGGAACGGTCCTGACATTTGCCCCGACCTGGAGGCCTTCGGCTCCGTCTTCATGGACCGGCATGATCTGTTTGGCGCGTTTTCTGGCCACTTTAGCCGGATACTTTGCCAGGATCTCTTTTTTGATCTCTTCCGGGTTAACGGTATGGGTTCTTTCGCCTGTCATATTGGTTACACCCCTATCTTTAATCTCTTTTTGTTTACTTAGAATTCGTCAAGCACGGCATCGCCGCTCTCGGTGGTTCTGACTGAAATGGCGTCTTCCGTGGGAAGGACCCAGATCACCCCGTCTCCTGATTTGCCGGTCTGGTTGGCATCGATAATGGTGCCCACTGTTTTTTTAACCAGTTTATCCGGCACGACCACTGAAATGGCCCTTTTGGGGATCAGGCGGTCGCTTTGTCCCAATTGGACAATTGCCTCTTCATATCCTTGTTCCGCACCTTTGAGCAGGTCGATGTTCACAAGGCCTTTACCCCGGCCAAGGCATTCCATGGCGGTCATGGAAGAGACACCCGCATCAATCAGTGCCCTTTTGGTGGGGTTGATCTTGTTCATGCGGATGATGGCCATGACTTCTTTCATGATGCCACCTCTTCAGCCGGGGCTTCGAAATCTTCTTCCTTGATACCTGAGCTGATGGTGTAGGTCTCGACCACCGGAGAAACAAAGATTTTACCGTCGCCGAATGCCCCTTTTTCCCCCGTCTTGGCGGTGGACATAATGGTTTTGAGAACAAATTCACGATCTTTTTCATCCACAACGGAGATCAGCATCTCTTTGGGGATCTCGTCATAGGTGATCTCGCCGATTTTAATGCCCCGCTGTTTTCCGCGCCCGGCAACACTCATCCGGGTGACAGCCGGGTACCCGGCTTCCATGAGGGCGGCCATAACTGCGTTTACTTTTTCGGGGCGGACAATGGATTTAATCATTATTTTCATTTAAGTCTTCCTTCTGGGTGTCTTAGGGTTAAGGCTTAGGCTGCAATACCGTATTCAATGAGCAGGGCTTCCAGTTCTTCAATCTCAATGGGGGTCGGAATGACAAAGTTGGTGTTCTCGTCAATCTTTTTGGCAAGCGCTCTGTACTCATCGGCCTGGGGATGATCCGGAGCATGGTCGATCACGGTTTTTCTGTTGATCTCTGCCTGCTGAACCATGTTGTGCCTGGGAACAAAATGGATCATCTGGGTGCCAAGGCGTTTGGCCAGCTGTTCGATCATTTCAAGCTCGTTGTCTACCTTTCTGGAGTTGCAGATCAGCCCGCCAAGACGTACGCCGCCGGCCTGGGCAAATTTAACGATACCCTTGCAGATGTTATTGGCTGCATACATGGCCATCATTTCACCGGATACGACGATGTAGATTTCCTGGGCCTTGCCTTCACGTATGGGCATGGCAAATCCGCCGCAGACAACGTCGCCGAGTACGTCATAAAAAACATAGTCCAGGTTCTGGTCTTCAGAGTAGGCGCCCAGCTGCTCGAGAAGGTTGATAGAGGTGATGATACCGCGGCCGGCACAGCCAACTCCCGGCTCAGGTCCGCCGGATTCGGTACACAGAACTCCGCCGTAGCCGACTTTACGAACATCTTCCAAAAGGACGTCTTCACCCTCTTCTCTTAAGGTGTCCAGAACGGTTTTCTGGGCGAGACCATTGAGCATGAGTCTTGTGGAGTCAGCCTTGGGATCGCAGCCGACAACCATGATTTTTTTACCTGCCTCCACCAGTCCTGCAACTGTGTTCTGGGTGGTGGTGGATTTGCCGATGCCGCCTTTACCGTAAATTGCTACTTTTCTCATTATTCTGATCCTTTCATTTTAAATGGCCGGGGAACTGCCGGTTCGCCGTGACAGCTTAAAATGCAACGGGTATTCCACAAAGAATTGAAAAATGCAGACTAAGATTTAACCTACCGATATTATTCTAAAATAAAATTTTAAATTTTAATGGCGCCGGTGGTTTGAATGGGCTGATCAGGGAAGGGAAACGCAGAAAGTTACAAAAAAGAGTTTTAAAAAGTCCAAAAAAGTAATTTACTTTTTTAAGTAAGCATTTTTTTCATAGAGATCGCTTGCAGGCGGAGGAACGTTATAAATATAGGGAGTTAGGCCCGTGAACCCCCCTGCTTAAAGGGGGTTGACCAGGCAGATGAGATCCGTGACGGCCCATCCTTGTTTTTGATAAAAGGCAAGTGCCCGGGTGTTGTTCTTGTCCGCCAGCAGGGACAGGGCATTAATCCCTTTGTTCTGGGCCCATTGCCGGATGGCCTGCAAAAGGTTCTGGGCAATTGACCGGCCCCTGAATTCTGCATCCACCACCAGATCCTCCACAATGGAACAAACCGCCCCCCGTGCCGTGGATATGCGGGTCTGGGCCGTGCACATGCCAATGATCCGGTCCTCATGCAAGGCGATTTTTACCGCCCGGTGTTTGCCGCAGCCGTCCAGCATCATGGCAATGCCCCTGGCCTGGGTTTCCCGGTCAAAGGTGAAATCCGCCTCAATGGCAAAAAGCTGTTCTAAAAGGGGCAGCATTCCTTCTATATCTTTATGGGTGGCGTCACGGATGATCAGGTCTTTCATTGAAGGTCTCCATTTTGTAATTTCTTTAAATTGTACCCTGTTTTGCCCATGGGGTGCAATGGGTATAAACGGTCATTGCAATCCATGTGCCGGTTTGCCGCGGGTTTTTCTTGCAAATGGGGATGGAATTTTTTAACTTGGCCTGAACCCGCTATAATGAAAGGGAATCCCATGAATTTTCATGCTGCAGCAGCCCCGGTTACAACAACCCGATTTGAACTGGCCCGATGGTCCATATTTGTCATTCTTATCTTAACTTACATTCTGGTATACTTTCATCGCATGGCCCCCGGGGTGGTCTCGGAATTCCTTATGGCGGATTTTAAAACCGACGGTGCCCAACTGGGCACCCTGTCGGCCATTTATTTTTTCGTCTACGCCCTGATGCAGATCCCCTCCGGGGTGATTGCCGATACCCTGGGCACCCGGACCTCCGTTATTTCAGGCAATCTTGTGGCCGGCATCGGCTCTATCTGCTTTGGGTTGGCGCCGGGATTTGAGATGGCCTGCCTGGGGCGGTTTTTGGTGGGACTTGGGGTCTCGGTGGTCTTTGTCAGTATTATGAAAAACAACTCGGTGTGGTTCCATGAAAAGGTCTTTGCCATGATGAGCGGGCTGACCCTGCTCTTCGGTAATCTGGGATCGGTAATCGCCGCAGGCCCCCTGGCCTGGATGCTGACCCTGTTCCAGTGGCGGACCATATTTTTAGGAATCGGATGCCTCTCCCTTGTCCTGGGCGTTCTGGGGTTTTTCGTGGTCCGGAACCGTCCCCAGGACATGGGATTTGATCCGCCCAATTCCCCTTCGAGATCGGGAGGGGCAAGCGGATTGTCCGGTTCCTGGCTTTCCCGTCTGAAATCTGTGGTTTCATATATCCCCATCTGGCCGGGATTCTGGGTTCAACTGGGAATGATCGGCGGTCTCTACTCCTTCATGGGGCTTTGGGGGGTACCTTTTTTAAGGGATGTTTACGGTCTGACAAGGACCCGGGCGGCGGATCATATGACGGTAATGCTGCTGAGCTTTGCTGTGGCCTCTCTTTTTTTCGGGTGGTTCTCGGATAAATCCGGCGGCGCAAGCCCCTTCTGGTTCTGGGCTGCCTGGGATATACCGCTTCCTGGGCCGCTTTGGTCTGGCTGCCCTGGCAGCCGGGAGTCCAGGGATTTTTGATCTTTGGTTTCATGGGCTTTTGCGGGGCCAGCTTTGTGCTGACCTTTGCTGCGGCTAAAGAGATCATCCATCCGGACCTGTCCGGTATGGCGGTTTCAGTGGTAAACACGGGCTGCTTTGTAGGGACCGCCATCATGCAACCCTTGTTCGGTTTCCTTGCAGACTCAAGCTGGTCCGGCACCCTTTCGGACGGTATCCGGGTCTACGCGGCATCCGATTACAGGAACGGATTCTGGGCAATGATGGTCTTTGCCCTTGTGGCCCTTGCGGCTACGACCCGGATCCGGGAAACCTATGCCCGTAATGTGGCCTCGGATCGCAGTTAACATTAGATGTTGTGGCGGTTTGCCCGGGGATCATCTTGACCTTTGAACGAAAACCCCCTAGACTGTCATTATTTTTTGAATTTTTGGAATAAAATCGAAAGAACGATATGAAGATATTGTTAACAAATGATGACGGATACAGGGCCCCCGGAATCCTGGCCCTGTACCATCGTCTGTGCCGGGATCATGATGTGGTGCTGGCTGCCCCTGACCGCGAGCGCAGCGCCATCGGGCACGGGATTACGTTGAACCAGCCCCTTCGTGTCGATGAAGTGGAACTTAACGGCGGAGGGCGCGGTTTTGCCGTAGCCGGAACGCCTGCCGACTGCGTGAAACTTGGGCTTTCACAGCTTTGCGGCAGCCGGCCTGACCTGGTAATTTCCGGTATCAATGCCGGCAGCAATACCGGGATCAACATCAACTATTCCGGAACGGCGGGGGCCGCCCGGGAGGGGGCCTTAAACCGGCTGCCCGCAGTGGCGGTGTCCGTCCAGTACGGGGACGTCATGGATTTTGAGGGCATGGCAGGCTTTGTGGGTACACACCTGGGAAAGATGGCCGGCCTGGACCTGCCCCGGGGCGTCTTTTTGAACATCAACGGGCCCGCCATTCCAATGGATCAGGTCTCAGGCGTCCGGATCACCAGCCAGGCGGCCAATAATTTTTCCAATACAATGGACAGCCGGGAAGACCCCAGAGGAAAGCCCTATTATTGGTACGGCGGTGTTGCCCCTGCCATCCCGGACCGGGGAACGGACGAGCATGCCCTGTCCAAAAACTGTATTTCCATCACCCCCATCCAGTGCGACATGACCGCTTACGGGACCATGGAGATTTTAACCGTTGCTTTGGGAGACAAATAAAGCTGTAGGATCATGAAACCCTTTAGAAACATATCCCTCCGGTATCAGTTTATGTTTTGGGTCGGGCTGGCCGTGACCCTTTCGGTTCTGGTCACAGGGGTGATGATTCAGATCCGGGTGAAGCGGAATGTCGAGCAACAGGTGGCCGCCGCTCTGACCACCTCTGCCAACGGCATTCAGCATATGCTCGCCACCACCCTGACCACGACCATAAGATCGTATCTGAGGGGCATTGCTGAGAAAAATGTGGCGATTCTTGAAAAGTTTTACCAGGATACCCGGGCCGGCCGGATTTCAGAGGACCAGGCCTGGAACCTGGCCCGGGAGATTCTGCTCAGTCAACCCATCGGAGATACCGGGTATATCTATGCCATTGACGGAAAAGGCGTGCTGCGCATCCATCCGGATAAACAATTGGAAGGCCGGGATATTTCCTCTCAATGGCTGGCTAAAACCCAGGTGGCCGAAAAAAACGGATACCTGGAGTATCAATGGAAAAATCCCGGTGAATCGAGGGAGCGGAATAAAGCCCTTTATATGAGCTATTTTGCCCCCTGGGATCTGATCGTCTCCGTGTCAAGCTATAAAGAGGAGTTCCTCTCCCTTTTTCTTTTGGACTCCCTTAAAATGGATATCCTCTCCTTTAGCTCCGAAGAGACGGGGGATGTGTTTCTCCTGGATAACCAGGGCCAGTTTCTGGTGCAGTCCCAAAGTTCAGTCCACGGCGGGGCAAACCGTCTGGATCGTGCCTGGCAGGGAATATTCAGGACCATGAAAGCGGACCAGAACAACCGGCTGAAACGACCGATCCATGTGGGCGACGACCATGGTGATATACTGATTTTCTACCGGTATATTCCGGAACTGGACTGGTATGTGGGGTCCTATTTCCATGAAAAAGAGATCACCGCCCGCTTGAACCGGATCCGGGGGCTGATCATGGCCACCACGGTCGTGATCCTTGCCCTGCTGCTGCCGGCCGCCCTGTTCCTGGGAAAAACCTTGACCCGGCCCATTGCCCGGCTGGCCGAGGAGATGAATCAGTCCTGCGGAGAAAACTTCGATATCCGGGCGGATGAAACCGGACTCGGGGAGGTGGGAGAACTGGCCCGGCATTTCAACACGTACATGGATGCCATCCAGGATACCAACCGGCGCCTCCAGCAGGAAATAGAAAAGCGGGGCCTTGCAGAGGGTCAGCTTCTTCTCTTTGCCGAGGTGTTTAGAAATGCCATGGAGGGGATCAGCATCACCGATGCCAAAGGAACGATCATTGCGGTGAACCGGGCCTTTACCGATATTACAGGGTATACGGAGAAAGAAGCGTTAGGCCAAAATCCCAAGATGCTGAAGTCCGACCGCCATGATGCCGCCTTCTACAAACAGATGTGGGAGCGCATTCTGACCGAGGGAAACTGGGCCGGGGAAATCTGGAACCGAAGGAAGAACGGGGAGGCCTTTCCCGAGATCTTAAGTATTTCTGCCATCCGGGACCGCAAGGGAAACACCTGCAATTATGTAGCGGTCTTCCATGATATTTCAGAAATGAAATCCCAGCAGGAGGCCATCGAGCACCAGGCCTTCTACGATGCCCTGACCGGTCTGCCCAATCGCTATCTTGCCCAGGACCGACTGGAAATGGCCCTGAAACACGCCCGGCGCCTGAATGAGCGGGTGGCGGTCTTTTTCCTGGACATGGACAATTTTAAATATGTCAATGACAGCCTGGGCCATACCACAGGGGATATTTTGCTCCAGCAGTTCGGCCTGCGGCTTTTGGGGTTGGTCCGGGATGAAGATACGGTTGCCAGATTGGGGGGTGACGAGTTTCTGGTCATTGCCCGGGATATCCGTTCCGAACAGGATGTCCCGGATCTGGCCGACCGCCTGCTTGACGGGATGCAGGCACCTTTTGCCATAGAGGAGACCGAAATTCCGGTCACCTTCAGTCTGGGGATCACGATTTATCCTGAGGACGGCGGTGATGTCCAGACCCTGATAAAGAACGCGGACGTGGCCATGTATCAGTCCAAGGCAAAGGGTAAAAACAAGTACTCTTTATTTACCCCGGAGCTGAGTGCGGCGGCAGCCTCAAGGATGAATCTGGTCCAGGAGTTCCGCCAGGCTCTGGAGAAAAAAGAGTTCAAGGTCTATTACCAGCCCAAGCTCAGCCCTGACGCGGAACGGGTTTTGGGGGTGGAAGCCCTGGTTCGTTGGCAGAAGGCTGACGGTTCCATGGTCAGCCCCGGGGAGTTTATTCCCCTGGCCGAGGAAACCGGCCTGATCATTCCCTTAGGATACCAGATTCTGGAAACCGCCTGCCGGGAAGTCCGGCAGATCAATGCTGCCTTGCCCGAACCTTTGATTCTTGCCGTGAATCTGTCTCCCCTGCAATTCGGGCAGGAGGATCTTGTGGGCAGGGTTATGGCGCAGCTCTCCGCCTCAGGACTTGCGCCTGGTTTACTGGAGCTGGAGATCACGGAGTCCATCATGATGACAGACCTTGAAACTACGGTTCGGAAACTGGATATTTTTGTGGATGAGGGGCTTTCCATTGCCATTGACGATTTCGGGACCGGGTACTCCTCCCTCTACTATTTAAAGACGTTTCCTATTTCCACATTAAAGGTCGACCAGTCCTTTGTCCGGGATATGACCCGGGACGGGGCGGATGACAAAATTGTGGAAACCATTATTATGATGGCAAAAAACCTGGGACTGACCGTTGTGGCGGAAGGGGTTGAAACCCAAGAACAGCTTTCCAAGCTTGTGGCCTACGGCTGTGATCAGATCCAGGGATTTTTATTTGCCAGGCCCATGCCTTTTGACGAGGCGATGACCTTTTGTATCGAAACAAATTCAAAGAAGGTATAAATGACGGAAAAATCCTTTGACGCGCCCAGGGTGGGTGTGGTTGCCGCTGCTCACTTTATTCATGACCTGTACACCAGTTTTTTATCTCCGCTGCTGCCCCTGATCATTGAAAAGCTTTCTTTGACTTTGAGCCAGGCCGGCCTTTTATCTACGGTGATGCAGATCCCGGCCCTTGCCAATCCCTTTATCGGCCTTTTTGCCGATCACAGGGGGCTTGCAAGGTGGCTTGTCATCCTGGCCCCGACCCTTACGGCCGTTCCAATGAGCCTTTTAGGCGTCTGCCCCTCCTACGCACTTTTGCTGGTCCTGGTCTTTGTGGCCGGCATTTCGGTGGCCCTGTTCCATGTGCCTGCGCCGGTGCTGGTGGCCAGGTATTCTGGGGACTTTAAAGGAAGGGGCATGAGTTTTTTTATGACCGGGGGGGAGCTGGCCCGGACCCTGGGGCCCGTAATTGCCGTAGGCGTCGTGGCCGTGCTGGGCCTGGCCAATTTTCACTATGTGATGATTCTGGCCCTTATGTTTTCCGGGGTTCTCTACCTGACTCTGGAAAAATCCAATGACACTGATGGGCTGAAAAAGCGCGGCTCCCTGAAAGATGCCTATAATGAGACCCGCCATGTGCTCAATCCTCTGGCCGGTATTCTGACGGCCCGGGCATGCATGCACGGTTCCATGGGGATGTTTCTTACCGTATATGTGGAAAA
Organism: uncultured Desulfobacter sp.; assembly: GCA_963677255.2. Taxonomy (GTDB): domain Bacteria; phylum Desulfobacterota; class Desulfobacteria; order Desulfobacterales; family Desulfobacteraceae; genus Desulfobacter. Next base: position 1,725,606 of record CAXXER010000001.1, read on the forward strand.
GGCCACCGGCAGCCTCTGGTACGGCGGCGCGGCCCTGACCCTTTATGAGGCGTTCGGGGTGGCCGGGATCCTGTCCGCCGGTATTCTCTCGGATCGCCTGGGCCGCCAGCGGGTGCTGTTCTGGGCTCTGGTTACGGCCCCTGCGGCCATTCTGGTATTTGTCTTTTCATCGGGACTGCTTCAAATTGCCATGCTTCTGATCACAGGATTCACAGTTCTGTCCACAACACCTGTGATGCTGGCCCTGGTCCAGGAAACGGCAAAGGACAACCCCTCTGCGGCCAACGGTCTCTTTATGATGATTTCCTTTGCCGTAAGGTCCGTTGCCGTGGTTGTCGTCGGGGCGATAGGGGATGTTTTCGGCCTGGATGCCATGTTCCTGATTGCAGCAGGGGCGGGGCTTTTCGCCATTCCTTTTTTAATTAAGTTAAAACCTGTAGAAAATAATGGAGGCGCGTATGCTGAACACAAATAAAGATAAAGTGGTTGAAATGTTTTTGGCCTGCAAGCCGGGCATGCCCCGGGTGGGGCTTGGATGGAAGGTGGATCATGGCGGCATCCCCTTTTTACTGCCCGGCATCGGGGGAATCACCCTGAATGTCCAGGTGGGGGATTCCGCCTTCGGACTGGCCGGCGATCATATCGAACCCGGGGTTTCCTGCACGGCCAATGCGGAAAAACCTAACGATTTTCCCAATAATTCCCTGCAGCTGCTCTCCTGCGTGGGCAATGAGGCAAAACTTATTTCCGGGGAGGCCTGCGGCGAGACCGGGGTGGTCATCGGCCACCACGGCGGATCCGAACATATCATTGTGGATTTTCCCCGCGAGGTGAAGGAAAAGATGAGCTACGAGGACAAGATTCTGATCCGGGCCAAGGGACAGGGCCTCGCCCTGACAGACTATCCCGATATCAAGCTCTTTAACCTGGATCCTTGCCTGCTGGAGAAAATGGACATTACCGTCACGGACCGGGGCACGCTCAAGGTTCCTGTAACCACCCTTGTCCCTGCACCCTGCATGGGATCCGGGGTGGGGCGGGCCCATGTTGGGGCCGGGGACTATGATGTCATGACCTCGGATCCTGAAACCGTTGCGGCCTGTAACCTGGATAAGATGCGGTTCGGAGATTTTGTGGCCCTCATGGATCATGACAACTCCTATGGCCGTGCCTTTGTCAAGGGTGCTGTAAGCATCGGTATTGTGGTCCACTCCGACTGCAAGCTGGCCGGCCACGGCCCGGGTATTTCCACCCTTATGACCTGCCCGAAATCCCTGATAGAACCGGTTGTTGATCCTTGCGCAAATATTGCGGATGTACTGGGGATCGGAACGCAGATTACCGGCGCGTAATCCTGATCTGAGAAAGACTGTTTAAGGTAACCTGAATGAAAATTGTTGCGATGGTGATTGCGCTGGTACTTCTGACCGGAAGTATTGCCGCTCTGGCCGGTGAACAGGATATGTTTATCGGCCGGGTTAAAAATGTGTCCGGTCATGCGGTGATAGAGCGAAATGGCGAGCGGATAAAGGTGATACCCGGTATCCGTATGATGGCTGAAGATGTGATTGAAACAGGGGAAGACAGTTCCCTCGGGATTATATTCAAGGACAACGCCCTGCTGTCCATGGGGGAAAACAGCCGCCTTTCCATGACGCAGTTTGAATTCGACCCGGCCATGGGTCATCTTTCATTTGTGGCGGATATATTCAAGGGAACGATGACCTATCTTACGGGGATCATCGGCAAAGTAAATCCGGAGGTGGTAAAGTTCCGGACTCCGACGGCCACCATCGGTATCCGGGGAACCCATCTGGCCATTAAAGTGGAGGAGTGATGCCAATGATTCAGCGAATTCAGATCAAGGTGGTTATCGTGCTGCTGATGGGCGCGCTTTTAGGCTTGGGATGCGGGACAAAAACCCGGGTGGTGCTTTTGCCCCAGCCGGACGGCCGTGTGGGTAAGCTGTCCGTGACGGCCGGAGGCGAGACGGTCATGCTGGATACCGCCTATGACTCGGCCGAGGCCACGAACCGCAAAAAACCGGCCCGAAAAACCGGGGTGATGGACAAAGCTCAGGTGAATGCCGAGTTTGCCAAGGCGCTGGCCGCCCAGCCCCTGCCGCCGGTTTCCTATATTCTTAACTTTGAGTTCGGGACGGCTGTTTTAACGCCGGACTCAAGGGCGAAGATTGCCAGGATTATAGACAGTATCAATGCACGCAAAATGGTGGAGATCAGCGTTTCCGGACACACGGACCGGGTGGGGCCTGCTGCAGTCAATAAACGGCTTGCCGCAGTCCGTGCCGAGCAGATGGCTATAATTCTGATGGAAAACGGGGTGCCGGAGGCCAGCATTGTGGTGGAGTCCCACGGCGAGGGCAATCCGCTGATCCCCACGGCCGACGGCGTGTCCGGAACCGAGAAACCGCCGGGTGGAGGTCGTGATCCGATAGGCGAAGGCTCAAGCTTATATTCGCCAATGGTGAGGCTCACCTGTACTCCGGCCTATCAACGCTATCGATTAAGTAACGGGGAGGGGAGAAATTGGAATCTGAATCCGGGTTTTACCAGTTAAAAGCGTTTCCGAACGTTCTTTACGTTAAAAGCTTCGGGTATTGGGATGACAAACCGCCAGGGCCTTTGTCAGCGATCTCAAGGAACTGGTTCTGTCCGAGTTTAGTCAAAAATCGTGGTGTGCGCTTCACGACGCCAGCTAATGGAAACTGGGAATCCCTGGGATAGAAGAGATCATTTCAGGGTTTGTGACCCCCTCTTTTTTTGACAGGCACGCTGACCCACCACGCTATTGTTCCGGGGGGATCCGAACTCAAAAAATGGCAGTTCGATAAAATGTTTTGTGCCATTGATACCTATAAACACCGGTATTTCGATGAGGTAGGTCAGGCACGAGAATGGCTGATGGCTGCAGGGTACGCCATTCCCGACCTGGATTAAGGATTAGGTTTTGGGCTTAAAACTGCCGCCCTGGGCTTTGACTTCAGCCAGAACGGCCTGGGTCAGGTCCTCTATTTTCGCTTCTATTACCGGGGTGAGTTTGTCCTCAAGCTGATCCATCTGCTTGGGCTCAATGCCGACAATGGTGGTCCGGGGCACATGACCTAAGGCTTTGCACAGGGTCAGGGCCTCGATGAGATCCACCTGGTGCAGGGAGTTTTTGGCCAGGATCCGGTCCGGAATCTGTTCATGGGAAAGACGGTGGAGATCTCCGGGCTGCCCGTGGTTAAGGACCGTGTCCACCACAATGAGTTTTCCGGCATTGGAGATGATCCCTAAAAGGTTGATGCCAAGGACGCCCCCGTCCACAATGAGAACATCGTCGGGAAAGTCGTATTCCGCTTCCAGTTTTTCGATCACCCGGATGCCAATCCCGTCGTCCTGGTAGAGAATGTTGCCCACTCCAAGGACCGTGATATTGTCCGGTGCTGTGTTTTTCTGTTCTGTCATAAAGGTTCCCAAAAAATAAAGACAGGGCCCGGCATTACACCGGGCCCTGTCAGGTCACTGCATGGAGTTAGATGACCTTGACCTCATAGGTTTGATTGGTGTGCGGATCAATGACATGAACGGCACATGCAATGCAGGGGTCATAGGAGTGAACGGTTCTGAGAACCTCAAGGGGTTTTTCCGGGTCTGCAATGGGGGTGCCGATCAAGGAATTTTCCACCGGGCCCTTCTGGTTTTTACCGTCGGAAGGTCCAAGGTTCCAGGTTGAGGGAACCACATACTGGTAATTTTTGATCTTGCCGCCCTCAATATTGATCCAGTGGCCCAGGGCGCCGCGGGGCACGTCGTTGAGACCGTAGCCTCTGCCCTTGTCCGGCATGGTCCAGGGCTGGTAGACTTTCTTATCGCCCTTGGCAATGTTGGATTTGAGCTCGTCAATCCAGCCTTCCATGGCATTGCCGACCACAACGGTCTCAAGCCCGCGGGCAGCTGTACGGCCCAAGGTGGAGAACAGTGCATCCACCGGAACGTCCAGTGTCTTAAGGACATGATCCACCAGAGCTTTAACCTCTTTATGACCCTTGGTATAGGCGACCAGAACCCGGGCCAAGGGACCAACCTCTGCGGATTTGCCTCTGTACCGGGGGGCCTTCATCCAGGTGTACTTGTCATCGGTGTTGTACTCCACCTCACCCTTGATCGGCTTGGTCTCTCCCTCAAAAGGCGGCTTGGCGCTGCCGGCCTCGTACCAGGCGCGGGTCACGTCTTCTGTGATCTGGTCCACATCCAGGGCCTTGGGGGTAAGATCTCCCTCAAGAACGCCTGCGGGCAGAAGCAGGTCATCATCCACACCGGCCTGGGGGAAGTCGCCGTAGGCAAGGTAAGTGGTGTTGTTGCCGCCGATAGCGCCCCAGTCTTTGTAAAAGGAGGCTACGGCGAGCAAGTCCGGAATATATACCTCGTTGACAAAGTCCTGGGTTTCTTTCCAGATGGAGGTGAATTCATCCAGTCTATCCGGCGTCAGGTCGCGGATGGCGGTGACACCGCCGACCACCAGACCCTGGGGATGGGGGTTCTTGCCGCCGAAGATGGCATGGTTACGGGCAGCCTTGGCCTGGAGTTTAAGGGCTTCCAGGTAATGGGAGGCAGCCATGAGGTTGGCTTCCGGGGTCAGGTGATAGGCAGAGTGGCCCCAGTATGCGTTGTTAAAGGGCCCCAGCTGTCCGGAGTTGACAAAGGCGGAAAGCTGGTCCCGAACGGTTTTAAAGTATTCGGAAGTGCCCGGCCGGCCGGAGACATTCTCGGACAGCTTGGCCGTTTTTACAGGGTCCGCAGAAAGAGCGGAGACGATGTCCACCCAGTCCAGGGCATGGAGATGATAGAAATGGACAATATGATCATGCTGATACTGGGTGCCGTGGAGCAGGTTCCGGATCAGCCTTGCATTTTCCGGGATGGTGATATTGCAGGCCGCTTCAACCGCCCGGACTGAGGACAGGGCGTGGATATAGGTGCACACCCCGCAGGACCGCTGGACAAAATGGTGAGCGTCCCGGGGGTCCCGTCCCTGGAGCATGACTTCAATACCCCGGAACATCTGGCCGGAGCTCCATGCGTCTTTGACTTTGCCGTTTTCCACTTCCACCTCGATGCGAAGGTGGCCCTCTATTCTGGTAATGGGATCAATCAGGATACGTTTACCCATAATAATTTCCTTTCATATAAAAACGTTGTGAAAATTCAAGTTTCCTTAAGATTCTTCGTAGAAGGGTGTCATAAAATCCCAGAAGTCGGGTTCGCTGCAACCGATGCAGGGATGGCCGGCCTGGATGGGAAAACTTGTGGAATCGTTGAATTTCGCAGTGGGGCAATTATTATAGGTTTCAGGTCCCTTGCAGCCCATTTCGTACAGGCAGTATCCCAATTCCGCTTCTTTGGAGCCGAATTCGGAGACGAAATTGCCTGCTTCGTAGTGGGGCAGTCTGGGACATTTGTCGTGTACGGTTTCACCGTAGGCAAACATGGGCCGTCCGTTATCGTCAAGCTCCATGGCTTCGTTGTTCAGGTATTTTACAATGGTGCCCAAAAGGTTCAAGGGGTTGGTAGGGCAGCCGGGAAGGTTGATGGGGGAAATCCCGAGCACATCGGCCACACCTTTGTACCCGCCGGGGTTGGGCTCAGCCGCAGCCACACCGCCGTATGCGGCACAGGTGCCAAGGGCGATGACAGCGGCTGCATGGGGAATCACATCCTGAGCGATTTCCAGGAAGGTGCGTCCGGCAACCTTGCCGTAGGCTCCGTTATAATTGGTGGCAATGGCGCCTTCCACCACGCAGACAAATTTGCCGTCGTATTTTTTAACGGCGTTGTGCAGGTTTTTCTTCGGCCTGATGACCGGCGGCCGCCATGATGGTTTCATGGTATTCAACGGAAATGGTGGACAGGATGATCCCTCCCACATCCGGGGTTCTAAGGAAGGCCTCGGAACAGCCGGTGCATTCCCCGAAATGCAGCCAGACCACAGGGGGTCTTTGTGCGGCTGCTTTTTCAATTTTTTCCGCCACCTGGCCCACACAGGAATAGGACAGTCCCATGGTTGCCGTAAGAGCGGTGCAGTACTTTAAGAAGTCCCTTCTGGTGACTCCTTTTTCCTCCAGTCGTTTGTAGAAATCTTGATGTTTCATCGCACCTCCATGCTTTGTTTATGATTTCGTATCATAAGTTGTGCCAAGTTTTACATAGAGCGGGAGCCACAGACAGATCAAATTGATTGTTCCGATTCTAATATAAAACCCCATAGGGGTTTTCAATGAAAAGTGCCATAGAAATTTTTTATAAGAAAGCATTTTCTTATTTGTTCCAACGCCTTAACCTAAGAGGTCTGGCGCTTGTTTACCATTTTAAATCCGGCAAAAACCTGGTATAAATGCGCAAGGTGATTGGTAAATTAAAATTCTTTAGGAAAGATCCTTGAACACAGAAAAGAGAACCATCCTTGAAAAAGGCCGGGGAAAGACCCGGAAACTGGCCAAGCTGGCCTATGTATATGAAAAGGAATCCCGGTATTTTGCCCAGGTGGCTGAAAGCGTAAAAGACCTGGCAGTGACGGAACTTGAACGGCTGGGGGCCGCAAATATCAAGCAGGTGTTCAGAGGGGTGTGGTTCACCGCTGCTAAAAAGGAGCTGTATGCCATTGTTTATGGTGCCCGACTGCTCTCCCGGGTGCTGGCCCCGCTGGTGGAGTTCGACTGCCGCGACAAGGATGATCTTTATCGGGCTGCCAAAACGGTCCGGTGGGAGGAGTTTTTAACCCCCAAAAAGACCTTTGCCATTGTTGCCAATGTATCCGAGTCCAGCATCACCCATTCCAATTTTGCAGGCCTGCGGGTAAAAGACGCCATTGCCGATTATTTTAGAGACCGGACCAATCGCCGGCCGTCGGTGGATGCTGACAATCCCTGGATCAGTTTAAACGTTCATATCCACAAGGAAAGGGCGGCCATTGCCGTGGATCTGTCCGGCGGTCCCCTGCACAAACGCGGCTACCGGGAGGCCCGGGTGACAGCACCCATGCAGGAGACCGTTGCCGCCGCCATTGTGGCCTTAAGTGAGTGGGACGGCGCACGCCCCCTGTATGACCCTATGTGCGGTTCCGGCACCCTGCTGTGTGAGGCCCTTATGCACTACTGCCAGATTCCGGCCCAGGTCTTCAGAGAGAGCTTTGGGTTTGAGCGGCTGCCGGATTTTGATGCGGGACTCTGGCAGACCGTTAGGGAAGAGGCGGATGCAAAGGTACGCCCCCTGACCCCGGGACTGATTCGGGGAAGCGATATTTCAGAAGTTGCGGTAGATGCCGTGAAAACAAACCTTATGGGCCTTCATTTCGGCGGTGAGGTGGAAATTTGCCAGTCGGATTTCAAAGACCTTGACCCCATCAAAGATGCAGTGATCCTGACCAATCCCCCCTATGGCATCCGTTTGGGCAAGGATCAGGATATGAACCTTTTTTATAAGGAACTGGGTGGCTTTCTCAAGGAAAAATGCAAGGGATGCACCGCCTTTGTTTATTTCGGAGAGCCCAAGTTTATTAAAAAGGTTCCGCTGGCCCCGTCCTGGAAGCGGCCCCTTAAAATCGGCGGCCTGGATGGAAAACTTGTGAAGTACGATCTGTTTTGAGCTGGAGTTGATAGGGGAAAGTAAAAGGGGATACCTGTGAACGAGTCCAAACCAACGACGTCGACCTATACCTGCAATGACTACCGGGAGGAGATGATCCTTCTGGGCCTGAACAAGCAGCTGGCAAGACCGGACCTGACAGCCGAGGAGCGGGAACATCTGCTCCGGGAAATTGCCAGGGTTGAAAAGCAAATGGGGCTGTAGCAATCCTCGGAGATTTATGGCCGGTTCAGCCCACAACCATGACAAGAGGCCACCCATGAACTCCATCAACAGACTGGATGACGCACCGTCCATTAAAATCTACCATGAACTGATGGCCAACAAGGTCGGAGAGATCCTTTTGGTCTCAAGCCCCTATGACGCCTTTATCATGGAGGAGGAAGGGCGGCTGTCCAACCGCATTATCAATGAGTACAAGGGGCTGAACCTGTCCAAACCCCCCAAGCTGAACTGGGTTTCTTCCGCGGCAGACGCCTTTTCCCTCTTAGAAAAAAAACGGTTTGATTTGATCCTGGCCATGCCCAGCCTGGACGGGATGGATGTGTATGAATTCGGGGAAGAGGTGAAAAAGAGGCACTCGGACCTGCCCTTTTACCTTTTGCTTCACAACACCTGTGATATCAACCAGTATAAATGTGCCGAGGAAGGCACGGCCGTGGACCGTACCTACATGTGGAACGGAAACGCCGACCTGCTTTTGGCCATCATTAAAAATTTCGAGGATGAAAAGAATGTGGCCTTTGACACCCGGAATGCCAAAGTCCGGGTGATCATCATGGTGGAGGATTCTCCCTACCATTACTCCTCTTTTCTGCCGGTTTTGTACAAGCATATTGTGCTTCAGACCCAGTCGGTGATTGATGAATCCATCAATGAGGAACACCGTCTGATGAAGATGCGCGGACGCCCCAAGATCCTTGTGGCCCACAACTATGAGGATGCCATCTCCCTGTACGAGAAGTACAGGCCCTATGTGCTCTCCGTTTTTACGGATATGCGCTACCCCAAAGACGGCCAGGAGGACCCCAAGGCTGGGTTCAAGCTTTTGACCCGGATTAAATCGGAAATCCCTGATCTGCCCGTACTGATCCTCAGCACCGAGGAGGAAAACCGGGAGCAGGCCAAAACCGTTCCGGCAACCTTTATTAATAAAAATTCAAACAACCTCCACGACCAGATCAAAACTTTTTTTGTGACCCAGCTTGGATTCGGGGCCTTTGTGTTTAAAACCCCTGAAGGCCAGGAGATTGCCAGGGCTTCCAATCTTCGGGCCATGGAAAAGGTGCTTTCGGAAATCCCTGACGCGTCTGTTCTGGCCCATGCCAAACACAACGATTTTTCCCGCTGGCTTTTGGCCCGCAGTGAGATTGATTTTGCCCTGAGCCTGAAGCCCTATACCATTGAGGACTTTAACGATGCCGGGGATTTGAAGCGGTTTCTCATCGACAGCATCCGGGCCCGGCGCCGGGGCAGCCGCCAGGGTCTTGTGATTGAGTTTGACTCGGACCGGTTTGATGCGGATACCAATTTTTTGAAAATCGGCGGCGGCTCTTTGGGCGGAAAGGCAAGGGGGCTTGCCTTCATGGCCCATCAGCTCAAGCAGGATCCCGGGCTGAAAGAAAAATTTCCCGATGTGGACATTACCATCCCCCAGACCTTTGTCATTGCGACAGACGGGTTCAGACTCTTTATTGAGCAGAACGACCTGGGACAGCTTTTAGAGTCTGAAAAAGAGCTGGAAGATGCCGATGTGGCAGAACACTTCATGAATGCAAAGTTTCCCGATCAGCTCAAGCTCAAGCTTTACGCCTATCTGCAGAATGTGAAATACCCCATAGCCGTCCGATCGTCCTCCCTGTTTGAAGATGCCCATTACCAGCCCTTTGCAGGGCTTTACAAGACCTATATGCTGCCCAATTGCGATCCCAGCCTGGAGCGGCGGCTGGAACGTCTGATCATGGTAATCAAACTGGTCTATGCCTCCACCTATATGAAAGCCCCGAGATCCTATGCCAGAAGTACCATGCACCGCACGGAAGACGAGGAAATGGCTGTGGTCCTGCAGCAGCTGACCGGGGTGAAGTTCAAAAATTACTTTTATCCGGCCATTGCCGGGGTGGCCCAGTCCTATAATTTTTATCCCATTTCTCATCTTAAACCCGAGGAGGGGATCGCCCATATCGCACTGGGGCTTGGGAAAATCGTTATGGAGGGTGAAAAAACACTCCGGTTTTGTCCCAAATATCCTCAGTTTCTGCCTCAGTTCTCCATTGTGGACGATATCCTGGAGAACTCCCAGAAGTATTTCTACGCCCTGGATATGGATGAGTTCCCGGATCACGAGAGTTTTTTCGGGACATCCACCGACCCCACCCTGGTCAAACTGGACCTAAGCGATGCCGGAACCCATCCGGTTGTCCAGTCCCTTTCCTCCACCTTTTATCCCCAGGACAACCGGATCAGGGATTCGTTTTCGCAGAGGGGCTTTCCCGTGCTGACCTTTGCCAATGTGCTCAAGTACAACGCCTTTCCCCTGGCCGAAATCCTCACCGAGGTCACCGCCATGGGCCGGCGGTGGATGGGGACCTCGGTGGAGGTTGAGTTTGCCGTGAACCTGCCTGTGGGGGGGCATTGCCGCCCGGAATTCGCCCTGCTCCAGATCCGGCCCATGGGGCAGTACAAGCAGAATCTCGGGGTGGAAATCTCCCCTGAAGATATCAAACAAGCTTTCTGTCACTCATCCCTGTCCCTGGGCAACGGCGAGTACGAAGAGATCCGGGACCTCGTTTATGTGGACCCGGAGACTTTTGACCCGGCAAAAACAGTTGAGATTGCCGGCGAAATCAATAAGATCAATGCCATGTTCAACCAAAGCCGGGACAAATACGTGCTCATCGGGCCGGGGCGCTGGGGGTCATCGGACCGGTGGCTGGGCATTCCCGTCGGCTGGAACGATATCTCCAATGTGGGCGTGATGGTGGAAACCACCATTGAAAGCATTCGGGCCGATCCCTCCCAGGGGTCCCATTTTTTCCAGAACATCACCTCCCTTGGGATTTGTTATATTACCGTTACGGACAGGGGGGATGATTTTATTGATTATACCTATTTTTCGTGTCAGGATTGTAAGGGCAAAACCCAGTATTTGAAACATATCCGGTTTGACCATCCCATTAAGATTCTCGTGGACGGGAAAACCTCCCATGCAGTGATGATGCCCGGAGGGACCGGAGAAAAGCAGGATGTCATGGAGGACATTCCCGTCATCGACTGACGGGGGAGACAATCCTAAATAGAGGGACACTAAAGATGAAAATACTCATCGTAGACGATGAAAAAATTTCCAGGACCATTCTGACCTCTAAACTTAAAAACATGGGGACCTGCGTGCCTGTGGACAGTTCCAAACAGGCCCTTGAGGAATTGGAAAAGGCCCAGAGCCCCTTTGATCTGATTACCCTGGATGTATCCATGCCGGGGATGGACGGCCGTCATATGCTTCAGCATATCCGCAGAAAGGAGATCGAAGCCAAGATCCCCAAAGAGGAGCGGGTAAAAATACTCATGGTCACCGCGAGGATGAACATGAACACCATAAAAGATTGTATCCGCCTGGGATGCAACGGGTATCTGGTCAAGCCCGTCAGTCGCTACCAGCTGCTGCAGAACCTTGAGAAGATGGGGTTCGAGACAAAGGACTCGGTAAATAAAACCCAGGCCGACCAGCTCCAGACGGCGGCTGTAGCCGATGTCATCAATCGGTTTTACGCAGGAAAGATTTCCCTTCCGGTATTCCCCCAGGTGATTCAGGAAGTCCAGGCCCTATTGGGGCAGGAGAAACCGCCGGCGTTAGAAGAGGTGGCTTCTGTGGTTAAAAAGGACATCATCATTTCCTCCAAGCTGATTTCCATTGCCAATTCTCCATTATATAAAGGTATGGATACGGTGGATACCTTGAACGCCGCTATTCTGCGTCTGGGACTGAAAACCACCCAGGGGGTGATTTCCGCAGTGGCGGCTAAAAATTTGTTTGACAGCCAGAACGCATCCTTGAAAAAGGAGATGGACCGGCTTTGGGTGCACTCTTTTGCCGTGGCGTTTCTGGGCCGCCAGATTGCAGAAGCCCTCGGAAATAAGGATGCTGAAAATATTTTTCTTATGGGCATCATCCATGACATCGGTAAAATGCTGCTGATGAAGGTCTTTGTGGACATGTATCCGGAGCAGGCGATATCGGACAAGCGCTTTCAACTGGCGGTGCATGAAATCCACACCACCTTTGGTGCGGTGCTGCTCAAAAAAATGCGTTTTTCCAAGCCCTTTGTCCATGTGGCTGAGTTTCATCACTGGAACGCATTTGAAAAGGGAGCGGAGACCGAACTACTCATCGTGAACCTGGCGGATCATCTGGCCTATGAAATCGGATTCGGTTATCTTGCTGAACGGGCGGCTGAAAGCGAACGGGCAAGCGTGGCCGGTGAAACCGATTTCAGCAAAGATGCCAAAGAGGCCCAGAGAAAAAAGGATGAGGAAAAGGGTATTGATTTAACCATTGCCTTAAACCGTAATGATCGGGAAGGGTCTGTTGCGCGGTTGTCCACCCTGCCGTCGCTTCAAATCCTGGGCATGACCCCGGAGGCGGTCCTGGCTTTGGCGGAACAAATTCAGCCCATGATTGCAGAAAGCGCCCAAGCGTTTTAGCCAAAAGCATTGGGCGCTGTTTTCTGTACATTTCAGGTATCGGCTTAATTCTCGATCCACAAGGCGTGGGCCCTGGCCATCTCTTCTGAGGCTTTTTCTCCCCAATCGTCTGAAACGGTCCATCAAGTTCGCCAAACGGCAGGGTTACTTTTCTTACAGCACTGAACAGGCAGATCCCGCGAGAAGACTCACATGCCATCCGGTCTGCATGCTTTACCGCTTTAATTGAGTTTTCCGAGCCGTCAAGGCCGATCAGAATATCCTTGTGCTCGGGCAGCACATGGCCTGCCAGCCATAGCGCGGGATGCAGTGACGCGCTGATAATCTTGCCTGCAACGCCTCCGAGGGGGGGTAAAGCCCCATTGCTTTTCCCTCCCCTTCCTATGATCAGGATATCATATTTTTTGGGGCCTCGGCCACAATGTCTCTGGCGATCCCTTTTTTCGGTCTGCTGATTTGAACGCCAATACGGTCCCGAGGGAAACCGGCGTTTAAGAAAATGGTGCTGCATTCATCGGTAAACCGGGAGATAAAATCCATCTGCTTTTGTTCAAATACTTTATTTCTATCTTTTCAAGCCATTTTGCATCCGTTTCCCGTCAAGGAGGGCTTCGGGAACTCTGTTCATCACATGAAGCAGGGTGAGTTCACATGTTTTTGCGGAAAGAACATCCGCGGCGTAGCGGACAACGGCTAAAGATTCGTCAATACCATCAACATATAAGAGTATCTTGTTGTTCATCATTTTTTTCTTTTTCATTGGAGATTGATGGGGGGGGGCTCCTACGGGCACCCCGTCTTACACTTCAGGTCAGAGTGCAATATGAAGGCCAATTTCAGGATCCCCTTTGTAAAGTGGATTCGTGGCCTGAAAACGGGGGCTGTGAGTGTCTCTTCGATTTTATCGGAGGCCGGGTCGTTTCCCTTTTGCCGCCGTCATCAAGGATTATGCACAGGCCCACGGCCGTTTGATCCGCGATGAACAGATTCGGTTTCTTCTCATTCATTGTTGTGGAGGTAAAAGGGACAATGGGGCCTGGTATCAGCGGCAAGGCCTTTGATCTGGTCTCCTTTAACAACTCTGAAGACACCATCTTCAGGGTGGAAACCCAAGTGAACGGGAAGATGAAAAACTGCCTCTGCAAAAAAATTGAGGTTAAGGCCGGACCTACGGATCACCGTATGGCTCAAAATGTCCGGGACCTTGGGCTTGAGACGGCCAAATCTGCGATCGGCAGCAAGCGGGCCAAACGCGTACCTTCGGTCTTTATTGATTCTTCCGAAAAAATCGTTTCAGCAGCGATCAAAGGCATTGAAAAAGGTAAACTGCACGTTTATCCGGGTATTTTTTCAAAAATCACCTGGTGGGCCAATAAGTTCTGGCCCTTCGTCGGAAAACAACCGGTCCGGGAGGCCGGCAGGTAAAATTCGTTACCGGCGGTAGCGGCAACCTCCCTGCAGGGCCTGTAAACGGCTTGATCCCCGTCCCGGGACATGGTAAGTGCTAGGCACCTTTAATCTGGGGAGATCGTTTCATGAATATTGTTTTTTCAGCCATTGTCTTTCTGGCCGTGGCCTTTGCAGGCGGCCGGCAGCTGGGGCTGCTCGCCAATCCGTCCGGGGCTCAGCCCATGGCCGAACTCTCTTCTGCCATGGTGGACTCCGCAGGCAGCGCAGTGGAGCTTGCCATCGGCCTTGTGGGAGTGATGACCCTTTTTCTGGGGTTGATGAAGGTGGTGGAGGAAGGGGGGATGCTTAAAATCATTTCCCGCCTGATCCGTCCCCTCATGATTCGGCTCTTTCCCGATGTCCCGCCGGATCATCCGGCCATGGGGGCCATGATCCTGAACCTATCGGCCAATGCCCTGGGCCTGGGCAATGCCGCCACCCCATTCGGCATCAAGGCCATGCAGGCCCTGGATACCCTGAATCCCGTCAAGGGCCGGGCCACCAACGCTATGGCTCTTTTTTTAGCCATCAACACCTCTTCGGTCACCCTGCTGCCCACAGGCGTTATCGCCCTGAGGGCCGCAGCAGGCTCGGCAGATCCTGCCGCCATTCTGCCCACCACCTTATTTGCCACCATCGGATCTACCATGGTGGCCATTGTTGCAGCCCGCCTGTACCAGCGGTTTTCAAAGGAAGATCCCGGACCGGGAGCTGGCGGAGTACTGTCGCAGACAAATAATCCTGATGTCAAAGTCGAAGAGACGCAGCAGATGGAAATTCCTGCCGACACCGGCGCTTATCCCCTCTGGGTATCGGTTTTGGCGCTGACGGCCTTGGCCGCAATGATACCGGCTGCCGTGCTCTACGGGGCAGCCGCCTCCCCGTGGATCCTGCCCGGACTCATGGTGGGGTTTCTGCTCTTCGGTCTGGTCCGGAAGGTCAAGGTCTATGAAGCCTTTGTGGACGGGGCTAAGGAAGGGTTTGCCGTGGCGCTGCGCATCATTCCCTATATGGTGGCCATTCTTGTGGCGGTGGGGATGTTCAAGGCCTCCGGCGGCATGGATTTTCTCACCGGACTGCTCGGCCGAATAACCGAACCCTTGGGACTGCCGGCTGATGCCCTGCCCATGGCCCTGATGCGCCCGCTGTCCGGGTCCGGGGCCTACGGCATCATGGCGTCAATCATCAATGACCCGGCCGTGGGGCCGGATTCCTATACCGGGTTTCTGGTGTCCACCCTGCAGGGCTCAACCGAGACCAGTTTCTATGTTATGGCCGTCTACTTTGGTGCCGTCGGGGTTCAACAGGTTCGCCACACTTTGGCCGCCGCCCTGACAGCGGATGTGGCCGGGGTGATCTTCGCCGTTCTGGCCTGCTCCCTGTTCCTGGTGTAGCCGGATATGAAACGCTCCCTTTTCGCCTTTTTCCTGTGCGCCCTGTATGTGGCCAGCCCCTGCCGGGCGGATATTATCCCGAAGGATATGAAGGCTATATACGTCAGGGCCAACCTCACCAATCTGGCCGAGTTTGAGGACCGGGTATTTGTGAAGCTGGAAACGTTGGGGCCGCAGATCAGGGAAAAAGGGGTGATCGGCCCTGACGGAAAGGTGGAAAAAGGATACAAGCTCAACCGCCTTGAAATTCTGGCCGTTCCAAAGGATTTGTTTGATTCGGCAGGCGGGCTTGACGGCCTGAACCTTCTGGGTGATCCCGCCATTATCCGGGGAGACGGACAGGTGCTTGAGTCCGGGGTGAAACTGGTGCATAGGCCCTCGGATCTGGCCGGAAAGGACCTGTATTTCAGGGTAAAGATTGCGGGCGGCAGACTGGCCTTCGAGAAAATCGGGGAAACGGCTTACAAAGAGGCACCCAACTATGTGCCGCACCTGTTTTTATATGCCTTTGCCGCCACCTTTATTCTGGAGCTTTTTGTCTTCCTGATCCTTGTTAAAAGGGTATTCCGGTCTTCCCGGCCCGGGTGGCTTCGGTCGCTGCTCTGTGTCTTTGCAGCCCAGATCGTCAGCCTGCCCATGCTGTGGCTTATCATCACCCATTACGCCCTCATGGGCACCTTTGTGATGCTGGGGGCGGAGTCCTTTGCCGTGGGCGTGGAAACCCTGATATACAGATATTCGGGGAAACTTTCCTGGCGGCGGGCCTTTACGGCCTCTTTTGCCTGTAACCTGGCCTCTTACATCATCGGGCTTGCAGCCTGATTGTAAGACCGTCCCCGTGCTTGTCTCTGATCAAATAATCCCTTGATCCTTCAGGGCCTAAAGTGCTAACACTTCTGTGGAGCAACTCCCCCGGTACCGCATAACCAAAGATACGTTGGCTGTTCCGGGTAAACCCGAAGCATTCAAGGATCTACGGCATGACCTTTTCTGCGGATACCGCATCCGTCTTTTCCCAAACCCCCCTCCTTGTTACCACCATTGACTCCCATACCGAAGGAGAGGCCACCCGGCTGATCGTGGATGGCCCGGGGCAGATTCCCGGTGCAACCATGATGGAAAAATTGGTTTACTATAAGGCCAATTACGATCAGGTCCGGTGCCTGGTCACCCAGGAGCCCCGGGGGTCCAGGGATATCCTGGCGGCCCAGGTGACTGAGCCTGTCTCCCCGGGGGCCGCATTTGGCCTGATCTACATGGATGCAAAGCGGTACCCTTATCTTTGCGGCCACGCCACCATCGGGGCCGTGGTTACCCTGGCCCGGACAGGCGCGCTGGATCTTGGCGAAGGGGAAACCCGCGTCCTGGTGGATACCCCCAGCGGCATCATGGATGCCCAGGCCCGTGTTGAAACGGGCCAGGTGGTCTCTGTCGCCATCAACATGGTGCCTTCCTTCGTACAGGATACAGACCTTGCAGTTGACGTGCCCGGTTTCGGAACGGTTTGTCTGGATCTGGTATGCACGGGGGGATATTTTGCCATGGTGGATGCGGACCGCTTAGGAATGGCTCCCACAATGGAGAATCGGGAACGGCTTATCGATCTGGGCATGAAGATCATCGATGCGGCAAATGCCCTGCTTGAGGTAAGGCATCCGGAGCGGCCGGATGTCAATACCGTGGATGTGACCGAATTCTACACGTCAGACCATTCCAAAGACGCCCCTTGGGGGCGGGGCGTGGTGGTCTACGGGGAGAGCCACATGGACCGCTCCCCCTGCGGTACCGGCACGGCGGCCAAACTGGCCCTGCTGCATCACAAAGGCCTGCTTGCCATGCATACGCCCTATAAAAATTTAAGCCCGCTGGATACGGCATTTGAAGCCGAACTTGTGGACCAAACCCGCATCGGCCCATATGACGCCTATGTGACCCGGATTCGGGGCAGGGCCTGGATCACCGGCTGTCATCAGTTCATCATTGAAGAAACCGACCCCTTTCAAAACGGATACCTGATATGATTATTCCCGACCTGATTTTACATAACGGCAGATGCCATGCCGTTGACAGTCGGTACGACGGGGCCACCGCCCTGGCCGTTGCCGGAACACGTATTTTTTCTCTGGGCACGGATGAGAAGATTCTCGCCCTGGCAGGCCCCGACACCCAATGCATCAACCTGGATGGAAAGCTGGTCCTTCCCGGATTCTGGGATACCCATTTTCACTTTTTCAACTGGGCTGAAAACCTGAACGCCCTGGAACTGCAGCACGCCAAAAGCTTTTCCGATATGCAATCCATGATCAGGGACCGGGCCCAAGTCTGCAAAAAGGGGGAGTGGATCACGGGACAGGGCTTTAATGAGTCGGAGTGGCCGGAGAACCGGATGCCCGACCGGGCTGACCTGGACCGCCTGGCCCCGGATCATCCCGTATGCATCTGGCGCTGTGACTGCCACCTGGCCGTGGCCAACTCCCAGGCCCTGGACCTGGCCGGAATCGATAAGGCGTTTGTGCCTCCAGAAGGGGCGGTGGTGGTTCGGGATGCCGCAGGCGAACCCACAGGAGCCCTCAAGGAACTGGCCCCCAACTTGATTTCAGCCTGTATGCCTGAGCTTTTGGAAGATCGGCTTTTAGACAACATGGAAACGGCCATGGAAAGGCTCCATGCCCTGGGACTGACCGGCATCCACGATATTCGTCTTATGGGAGGAGAGGACGGAGCCCGCTCCCTTTACACTTGGCAGGCCTTTAACCGGTCGGGTCGATTGAAGCTGCGGGTCTTTGTTTCCCTGCCCGGGGAAACCCTTGACCAGGCCTGTGACATGGGGCTGACCACAGGCTTCGGGGACGACCTTCTGAGAATCGGCTGGGTGAAATACTTTTCGGATGGCGGCATGGGCGCCCGTACCGGCTGGATGACCGAACCCTATCTTGACGGGGGCGTGGGCATGCCGCTGACCCCGGTGGAGGAGATTGCCCGGGGCGTTGAAAAGGCGGATCGGGCTGGTCTTTCGTGTATGGTGCACGCCATTGGAGACCGGGCCTGCAAGGAGATGATATCCATTTTTGAAAAGGTCGAAGGCCAAAGGCAAAGCCGCTGCCATTTGCCCCACCGCCTGGAGCATGCCCAGATGATCCTGTCTGAGGACCTAAAGCGGCTGGCCGCTTTAAAGCATCTGGCCACATCCTGCCAGCCCAACAACATGAGCCTGGATATTTCCATGATCGACCAGTGCGCAGGAGAACGGGCAAAGCTGGCCTATGCCTTTAAGGCCATCGCCGCCACAGGCCTGCCCCTGATGCTCAACTCCGATGCCCCGGTGGCAGATCCCAGCCCCTTAGCCGGGATCTACTCCGCCGTCACCCGAAAACGCATGGACAAAACCCCGGTGGAAGGTTGGTATCCCGAGCATCGTTTGACTGTGGAAGAGGCCGTGAAAGCTTATACCCTAACCCCGGCCCAGGTGTCCGGACGGGGAGAGGAACTGGGGTCGCTGACCCCGGGCAAGCTGGCGGACATGGCGGTGGTGGACCAGGATATTTTTGTCATGGATCCGGATGACCTGGCTGATGTCCGGGTCACGATGACTCTGTTCAACGGGCAGGTTGTCTATGGGGACTGATCTGCAATATCTGGAGACCGTTTTTAACCGGTCCGCAGACGGGCTGATGATCTGTGACGGCCAGGGCCGGATCCTCAAGATGAACCGGGCAACGGAGCGGCTCAACGGGGTACGGGCTGAAGAGGTACTGGGCCGGGAGGTGAAATCCCTGCTCACCGAGCGGCAGATCAACCGCTCCGCCACCCAGGAGGTTTTAGAAACCCGGCGTCAGGTCAGTCTCATCCAGACCACCCCAAGATCCGGATACACCCTGCTGGTCACCGGCACCCCCGTGTTTGACGAGCAGGATAACATTGTATATGTGGTGGTGAACGAGCGGGATATCTCCCTGATTGAAGATTTGCGGCGGGAGCTGTACCAGGCCCGCCAGGAGTCTGAAAAAATGCGGGAGGAGCTGGCTGAACTGGCCTTGAAGGAGCTTGAGGACAACCGCATCGTGGCAGAAAGCCCCTCCATGCAGCGGACCCTGCACCTGGCCATGAAACTTGCCAGGATTGATGCCTCCAACGTCCTGATTCAGGGAGAGTCCGGGGCGGGCAAGGGGCTTTTGGCCAAATTCATCCACAAAAATGGGCTAAGGAGTAAAAAACCGTTTATCCAGATCAATTGCGCAGCCCTGCCCGAGAACCTGCTGGAAGCCGAACTTTTCGGCTATGCCCGGGGCGCCTTTACCGGGGCTCGGGAGACTGGAAAGGTGGGGCTCTTTGAACTGGCGAACGGCGGCACGCTTTTCCTGGACGAGATCGGGGAGATGTCTGCCGGTGTCCAGGCCAAGCTGCTCAAATATCTGGACGACCATGAGATCATGCCTCTGGGCGGCACCCGGCCCAAAAAAATAGACTGCGCCGTGATCGCCGCCACCAACCGGGATCTGGACCGACGTACAAAGGCTAAAAAGTTCCGCCTGGACCTGCTCCACCGGCTCAACACCTTTACCCTGTCCATCCCTCCCTTGCGGGAACGCCCCGAAGACATTCTGGAGCTTGTGGGGACCTGCCTGAAGCGGTACAACCGAAAGTACAGGCGAAAGACCTATATCGGCCACCAAGGGTATGACGCCCTGAAAGCCTACGATTTTCCCGGCAATGTCAGGGAGCTGATCAATACGGTGAAACAGGCTGTGGTCATGTGTGATAAAAAATTTTTAGACGATTATCTCATCGCCGCCCTGAACCAAGGGGCTAAAAATTCCAGGACCGCCGCCGGAACTTCCCGGGGCACAACCGATCTTCGGGAGCGCCTGGACACCGTCGAATGCGAAATGCTCAAACAGGCTGCCTCCCAATGTGCCAATACCCGTCAGGCTGCAGCCTTTCTAAACATCAGCCAGCCGACCGTGGTGCGCAAATTCAAAAAACACGGCATCCGGATGGGTGATTCAAAATAGAATCAAAATTTAAGCAACTCCCAGTATATATGGGTATTTCCGGCTTGTGTGTATTGATTTAATTTTGAATCTTATTGATTTATAACTGTAAAATCAATAAGTTGGGCAAGATTTTCAGATTCACTTTTGAATCTTTCAAACCTGTTATTTGATTCTTTCTTAAAAATAAAGCCTTTATCCTCAAAGGGTTAGATTTTTAAAATTTGTTCCGGCACAGGAATTGTAACTTTGCATAGAAATGCTGTGTTTTGTGCAAGGATTAACCTGATAAGGAAAAAAGATGAGAGAAAAGGCGTGGAAACCCTGGCTTTTGCTGTCGCCCTCCCTGACCGCCGTATTTCTGCTTCTCGTGGTGCCGGTCTGCTTTGTGATCGTTTACTCTTTCTGGCTGCGAGCCCCGTCCGGCCAGGATATCCCGGCATTTCAATTCGGGAATTATGCTAAGTTTTTTGCCGACTTTTTCTATCCGAAAATTCTGCTGAACACCTTGAGGGTGGCCCTTGAAACCGTATTGCTCTGCCTTTTGATGGGGTATGTCCCGGCCTATTTTTTCTACAAGACCGAAAGCCGGCTCAAACCCTATCTCATGCTGCTGGTCATGCTGCCCTTCTGGATCAGCTTTATCATCCGGACCTTGAGCTGGATCAATATCCTGGGGGACTCCGGCCTGATCAACCATCTGCTCATAAAGTTCGGACTGATTTCAAGCCCCATCCCTCTTTTGTACAACGAAGGGGCCGTGATCATGGGGCTTTTGCAATACCTTCTGCCCTTCATGATTTTAAATATCTACGTCAGCCTGGACGGCATTGACAAGAGCCTTGCCGAGGCGGCCAAAAGTCTTGGCTGCACCGAATGGCAGGCCTTTAAGGAGGTGACCCTGCCCTTGAGCCTGCCGGGGGTTTCCGCAGGCTGCCTGCTGGTCTTTGTCCTGACCTGCGGCACCTATCTTCCCCCTATGATTTTAGGCGGGCCCGGCAACGCCATGATCGCCAATCTGATTTTCAAGCGGGTGATCGGGACCCTGGACTGGCCTTTTGGCTCGGCCATATCAGCCATCCTGCTGATTTTGCTGATCATCATCGTCTATACCTATAACCGGTACATGGGCATCAACCAGATCTTTAAATCCCTGAGCAACGGATAAGACAATATGAAAAATCTATTCTCCGGATGGACGCTGATAAAACTGTACACCTTCATGGTCTATGTCTGGATGTTCACCCCTATTGTGGCGGTGGTGATCCTGGCCTTCAACCCCCAGCAGTTCGGCTCCTTTCCCATGGAGGGGGTCAGCTTCAAGTGGTTTGTCAAGCTTTCCCATAACTCCACCATCCTGGACGCCTTTAAAAACTCTTTGGTCTTAGGATCTCTTACCGCAGTATTGTCCACGGGCATCGGGGTGCCGGCGGCCATGGCTTTTATCCGGTATGACTTTAGGGGCAAGGACTTTTTAAACACCCTGCTCATCGCCCCCATCATGATCCCCGAGGTGGTGTTGGGCGTGGCCCTGCTCCTGTTCATCCGGTGGCTGCAGCAGCCCAAAAGTTTTATCCTTCTGCTCATCGGCCATGTGGTCCTGACCCTGCCCTATGTCCTGCTCATTGTCCAGGCAAGGCTTGTGGGCATTAAAAGGGAGTATGAAGAGGCGGCGCTGTCTTTGGGGGCCAATCCCTTCCAGACCTTCCGGGAGATCACCTTTCCCCTGCTGGCCCCGGCCATATTTGCGGGCATGCTGTTTTCCTTTACCATTTCCTTTGACGATGTCACCGCCACCCTGTTCTGGGCCACCGCCCAGAACCAGACGGTTCCGGTAAAGATTTTCGGCATGCTCCGAAACTCCATCAGCCCTGAGATCAACGCCCTGGGCGCGGTTATGATTATCCTCACCGTATCCATTCCCTTAGGCGCAGGCTGGCTGTCCCGGCATTTTGCCAAAGGGACCAAGGCATCGTGAAGAGTCAATACCGATAACGGCAGATTCCGTGGCAAAAAAGGCCATGGAACCGCCTCAACACTGATATAGAAAAGGAGAAAGATGATGAAAGACTTAGAAAAGCGATTTGAAGATGTCCATGAGGCGTATAAGGACGGCAGAATTTCCCGCCGGGATTTTGTAAAATTCGCCGGAATTGCAGGGGCGACGCTTGGCCTGATGGGTGGCCCCTTCGGCCTGGTATCAAAAGCCCTGGCCGGAAAAGAGTCCATCACCTGCCACTCCTGGGGGGGGATTGTTTCCGAAGCCCTGCGCAAATTTGCCTTTGATCCTTTTACCAAGGCCTCCGGCATCAAGGTGATTGACGCCGCCTTCACCGGCATGGACGCCTTTTTGACCCAGGTCAAGGCCTCCTATCCGCCCGGAGGGGAGTTCAATATCGCCCACTTAAGCGCTGTATACGACTATGCCCGGTATACGGACTTAGGATTTGGCGTGGTTCTGGACGAGTCCAAGATTCCTAATCTGAAAAATGTCATGACCAAGATGACCGATACCCTTCGGGGCATCACCAAGGGAACCCTGTCCGCCGTCCCCTATGACCTTGGCCAGACCGGCATTGCCTACAACACCGAAAAGATTTCCAAGGAAAAGGCTGAGGAACTCGGTGTCGGCCTGCTCTTTGACAAGGAGCTAAAGGGGAAGCTGGGCTCCTGGGGCGGAGATTTTCGGACCAATATGTGGTACGCGGCGCTTTACACAGGCCAGAACCCCAACGATATCAAGGACGAAAAAGCCTTATGGGCGGCCCTTAAAGAGCAGCGGGGCCTGATGAAAAAATACTGGTCTTCCGGCGCCGAGCTCATGAGTCTTCTGGCCAACGGCGAGATTGATGCCACTGTGGCCTGGTCCGGCCGGGTGGCCGGACTGCAGAAACAGGGCCATCCCATCGGCTACCTGTCTCCCAACGGTACCTACTCCTGGATGGAGTATATGTATGTGCTCAAGGGGACGGACCTTGGTGTGGCCCAGCAGCTGCTCAACTTCATGCTGGAACCCGCCGCCGCCATTGCCGTGGCCCAGGGCCAGAACTATCCGTCTTCCCTGGACCCCTCAAAGGTGGCCATGCCCGACGACGTGAAAAAACTGCCGGCCTTTGACCCCACAGGCAAGCTGGACGGATATCTCTTTGCCGATCCCTCCTACTGGAACAGCCACCAGCTGGACTGGGCCGAAAAATGGGACCGGGTTATGGCCGGCTAAAAAAATTACGCCAAGTAAAGCCGCTGCCGGTGCGCGGACGGCTTTAGTGTACATGACCAACCGCCGCAGCCCGGAGGCTTTGGGCCCGGGCTGCGGCCAACCTTTACAGCGGAGAAAAGCATTTTGGCAAAAGATCCGGCATTTGTGAAATTCACTAATATTGAGAAGCGGTTCGGCAAGGTTCAGGCCGTTAAAAAAATGAATCTTGAGATTCCCGAAGGGTCTCTGGTGACACTTCTGGGGCCCTCGGGATGCGGCAAGACCACCCTGCTGCGTATGCTGGCCGGCCTGGAATCCCCATCTTCCGGGGATATCTTTATCAAGGGCAAACGGATAAACGATACCCCTATCCACAAGCGGAATCTGGGGATGATCTTCCAGAATTACGCCTTGTTTCCCCATAAGACCATATTTGATAATGTGGCCTTTGGTCTCAAATATCGGGGGTTGCCCAAAGGCCAGATGAGGGAAAAGGTGGAAAAGGCTCTGGATACCGTGCGCCTTCCCGGTGTGGGAGAGCGAATGCCGTCCCAGTTATCCGGGGGGCAGCAGCAGCGCATTGCTCTGGCCCGTGCCATTGTGATTGAACCGGACGTGCTGCTCATGGATGAGCCGTTATCCGCTCTGGATGAGAACTTGAGAGAGGACATGAGACGCGAGATCGATAACCTTCAGCAGGATCTTGGCGTGACCACCATTTTTGTGACCCATGACCAGCGCGAGGCCCTGTCCATGTCCGACAAGGTGGTGGTGATGAAAGACGGGGTCGTCCAGCAGGAGGGGACGCCGGAAGAAGTGTACAACGAGTCGGCCAATCATTTTGTGGCGGATTTTCTGGGGCATTCCAACTTTATCGACGCCAAAGTGGAATCTGAAGAAAACGGTTATCTTAAAGTCTCGTTGCCCGATGACAGCCTGGCTCTGGTCAACCCGGCCGGAGACTTTTACGCCGGCAATCGGGCCGAGATAGTGATCCGGGCCCAGAAGATGACCCTGGGCCATGAGACGGAGATGGTCCGGGAGCCCGGGCTGAACTATTTTTTCGGAAAAATCGTGGACCGCAGTTACATGGGCGGGGAGGTCAGCTATTTTGTGGAACTGCCCTCAAAACAGGTGCTCCATGTAATCAACTTTGTCAAACGGTCTCCTTTCAGGCGGGGGGATTCGGTTTTTGTCCAGGTGGACCCTTACCACTGCAGGCTTCTGGGCGGATAAGCCGGTATCGGCCATGGCAGACATAAGACCCGGTTCCGGACCTGAAAAGGGAGATTTCCTGCAGATCAAGCAGGAACTGGATCCTAAGGTCAGCTATATAATTTTTGAACAGGATGAAAGCTTCGGAGCAGACCCTCTTTTAGACTCGTCCCAGCCTGTTTACACCTTTCTTGAGGACCAGGGCATGCACTGGCAGCAGGTAGAGGATCCCGGCCTTTCCATGGCATACCTGGTTGTCCGGGTGCCGTCCGGCCAGGAGGAAAAGGTGCTGGGAAAACTTTTGGGGTATGGTTTGCCGGAGCATATTGTATTTTACATTTTTAAGGCAAAAGAGGTGTAGGCGTGACACAGACAGAATCCTTGATCAGGGTTGAATTTTGTTTTGCCGGCCGGCAGGAGGACGTTCCCCTGTCCCGGCTGATTTGCACGGCAAGGCAGTTTTTGGGGATTTTCGGGAATGCTCAGTTCTGCGGCAAGGAATTTGAGCAGATGCTGGGCACAGGGGATGGTGAGCAAAAGTTTTTGCGGCTGCTGGCAGCAACAGGATATGCTGAAGATCCGGAGGGATTTTTTAAAACGGTATTGAGCCAGATCGGGCAGGGCCGGGGAGATGATCTTTCCCTGAACAAGGTTTTGCTCCCGTCTGTTTTTCTGGTGGCCCTGCTGGAACAGGTGATCCCGGGACACGGCTATGTGTCCATCAAAACCACGGAACAACTGGCAAAGGCCTCCAACCTGGAGATTCCGGCGGAGCAGGAGGCCGATATCCAGGCGGTAATCGAAAAATACCCGGTGCGCATCTCCCGCCACACCATCCGCCAGATGATGGTGTCCCGGGATGTGGCCTACCAATACCTTCCCTTTGTGGAGGAGCTGGACGCCATCGGGCACACCAACACCTGGATCGGTCAGTTCCACGACGGCCTTTTAGAGCAGATGTACCAGAACCGGGTGATTTTCCTTTTAAACATGAGCTGCCCCGTCTACTGCAGGTTCTGTTTTAGAAAGCACAAGGATGCCAGAAATGAGGCCAACCCGACACCGGCGGATGTCGCAAAGGCAGTGCAGCATGTACAGAGTTCTCCGAGAATCAAGGAGATCGTTGTCACCGGCGGCGATCCTTTCATGAACCGAGCCAACATGGCCGCCACCATTGACGGGCTTATGGAGGTGGACCACGTCCAGAGCCTGCGCCTGGCCACCCGGTCCGTGGCCTATTACCCGGACCTGTTCCTGGAAAAGGAAAGCGCCTATCTCAAATACCTGAAACAGAAGAGCTTTGAGCTTCAGCAGCACGGCAAGCGCATGGAGGTGGCCACCCATTTCATCCATCCCGAAGAGGTTTCTCCCGAAAGCCTGGAGATCATCTCCGATTTGGTCAGAAACGGCATTGCCGTCTACATCCAGACCCCGTTTTTAAGCGACTGCAACGACGCAGGTCCCGAACTGGTCCGGCTGTTCAACCTTTTGCGAGGGGCCGGGGCGGATATGCACTATATCTATATTCCCTGCAGCCCGATCCACGGCAACTCCATCTATTGGAAACCCCTGTCCGACGGGATCGATATCGCCCTGCACCTGCGGGCCCATCTCTCGGACCGGGCCATTCCCAGGATCTGCACGGCCACACCCATCGGCAAGATGGACTGGTTTTCCAGCGGCTGGGCTGTGGAAAAGGTGGCGGACAACGAGAATTTTATCTGGATCCGAACGCCCTACACCCCGGAGTATTTCAAAGCCTTTGCCCCCCTGGCCAATAAGCTGGACAATATTAGGGTCAACGCCGAGGGAACCATTGATATCCAGTACATGGCCCGGATGGGAAAGGAGGCGTACTTCATCGGCAACCGTCCGAAAAAAGAGGCTGCAGCAAACCCTTCGGCCTCGGAAGAGGAAAAATCCCGCCTGGCCGCCGCCCTTGCTGCGGACTGCCAGACGGCCTACTCCATTGTGGACACAGGGTTTTCGGACCTGGACCGCCTCCATGTCACTCGGGTGAGAATCGATCCCGATGCAGGCGATGCCGCCCTGGCCTATATTGAGGCCGATACCCGGATCACCGATGTGGTCATTTCAGGGGAAGTCACGGACAACCTGTGCAAGGTGGCAGGCCTGGTGGACGCCCTGAAAAAGATTGCCCATGTCAACAGTGCCCGCCTGGTTTCCCCGGCCTTTGTCCTCGCCCCTGAGCAGTACACCCGAACCGTGATCAACACTCTGGGGGATCTTAACCACCTGGCTGTGGTCAATCCCCTGCGCCTGGAGATCGAGACCTGGGCCCTGGCCGCGGATCAGATCACAACGGCCCATGAAAACCTGACCCGCCGCCTGAATAACCGCGGGATCAGCGTCTATGCCAATATGCCTCTGCTGGGCGGGCTCAACGATTCCGATACAGCGGTCCATGACATGGCCTATGCCCTGCGCAACGCCGCCATGGAGTTCCACCACCTCTACGTGGCGGGTCTGCCCCTGCAGAATCAGTGGAATGCCAAATTCCCCGTGGACTCCTATGACGTCATTGACATGGCCACCAAGGTCCGGCGGGAGGGTTCCGGCCGGGAGATCCCAAGATACATCATTGCTACCCCCCTGGGAGAGGCGGACTATGGCCTGACTTCGACCATGGAACGGACCGGAGACGGGGTGAAATTAACCCTTGGCTGTTTTAACCTGGCGTATTATAAGGCCCTGGATGAAGGGTTTGAGTTTCCCGCAGGTGTTGAGGCGGATGAAGCCGGCTGCCCCGTGGTGAATGTGACCGGGCTGCTCAAGACCAACGATTTTCCCATATCCTAAGAAAGGCAAAAAAGACCATGAGATACCCATATATTGCCTGGCACCCGGAGGTAAATATTCAGCCTTTGTTTGAAGGGCTTTTGGGCGCCCCCTTTGTAACGGACATGTCTGTGGGGTCCCCTGTGTTCGACGAGGTGGATGTCCTGGACCAGCGGGCCTTCCAGGCCTGGCTGGACGCGTCCATGAAGGATCGGTTTACCTGGGGCGTGGCCTCCTATCTGGAAAACCGGGAGGCGGTTTTATCCCAGTTTCCCCAGATGCGGCAGGAGCAGCGCTATTTCCACCTGGGACTGGATGTCATCGTTCCCTTGGGCACCCCGCTTTGCGCCCCGCTGGACGCTGTCGTTCAGACAAGTGATTACGAGGAGGGAGAAGGCAACTACGGGGGCAATGTGCTCCTGCGCCATGACTCTCCCCTGTTTGACACCTTTTACAGCCTTTACGGCCATCTGAACCGGGAAAAACTGCCGGCACCCGGCACCCGGTTTGCAGCGGGGCAGACGTTTGCCTGGATCGGGGATTTTCATGAGAACGGCAACTGGTTCTACCACACCCATCTGCAGGTGATTACCCAGAAGGGGGTCGATGAGGGCTGGGTGTCCAAAGGCTATTGCAGTGCACAGGATCTTGCCGTCATCGACCGTCTCTGCCCAAGCCCCCTGGCCCTGTTCAGGTTGTAGCCTTCCGGTCATACGCTACTTTGGCGCCGCCCGGGATCTCCCGGGCGGTTTTTTTATGCCTGGTTTTTCTTTCCCAGACCGTACCGGTCGATCTTGTTGTACAGGGCCCGCCGGGAGATGCCTAAGATCTCGCTGGCCCGGGACCGGTTCCCTGCAGCATGATCCAGGGTCCGGATGATCAGTTCCTTTTCCACATCCGCCATGGTCATGCCCACCCTTAGGGTCAGTGTGGTTTCCCTGTCCTGATACTTGCTGACCCGGCTGGGCAGGTTCACGGTGCGCAGGATATCTTCAGAGGCTGACACGACGGCCCGCTGGATGGCATTTTTCAACTCCCGGACATTGCCGGGCCAGGGGTAGGATTCCACGCAGTTGATAAAGTCCGAGGACATCCCCCGGATCTGTTTTTTAAAATCATCGCAGGCATGTTTGATGAAATGGCTTACCAGCAGGGGAATGTCGCCGTTTCTCTCCCGCAAGGGCGGCATTTCAATATTCAGCACATCCAGGCGGTAGAACAGATCCTCCCTGAAATTTCCCCGGCGGATTTCTTCAATGAGATCGGCATTGGTTGCCGCAATAACCCGGACACTGACCTGCCGGCTTTCCTGGCTGCCGATCCTGGAAAATTCGTTGGTCTCCAGCAGCCGCAGCAGGCTGACCTGCATCTGAGGATCAATGGTCCCGATTTCATCCAGAAAAACCGTGCCGCCGTCCGCAATCTCAAAGCAGCCTTTCCTGGCCTTTACCGCACCGGTAAAGGCCCCGCTTTCATGGCCGAAGAGTTCACTGGCCACAAGATCTCCCGGAAGGGAGGCGATGTGCACCGGGACGCACGGGGCATCGGATCTCAGACTCAGCTCATGGATGGCCTGGGCGGCCAGCTCCTTTCCCGTGCCGGTTTCCCCTGAAATCAGCACCGGGATATCCGTGGCCGCAGCCTGCCGGATCTGTCGGTAAGTCTTCTGCATGGCGGTGGAGCGCCCAACCATCCGCTCAAAGGTTGTCTTTTCCGTCTCTGCCTTGAGCAGCATATTGGGCCCCAGCAGGGGCTGGGTTTCCATGGCCGAGCCGATGAGCAGTTTGAGTTCCTCGTTGCTGATGGGAAGGGTGGTGTAGTGATAGGCACCGGCCCGCAACCCCTGGTTGGCGAATTTCAGGGAACCCGGCGGGGAAAACAAGAGGATCCGCGTCTGGGGGCATTTAGCCGAGATCAGCTGGATGAGGTCCAGGGCATCGGCATGGTGGTTGCGGGCAACCGCCGAGGAAAAGAGCATGAGATCGAACCAGTCCCTTTCGAACCGGTCCACCACGGCATCCAGTTTTTTTTCATAGGCCATGGAGATCTGGTCGTCGTCAAAAACCGACTTGACCTGCCCTGCAAGCGTGGTCTCTTTGTCCACGCACAAAATCTTGATCGGGATCAGGTCAGGTTTTTCCATAGGGGCCTTTCGTCGGTATGAATCGTGTCAAATTTTTATATTCTGTAAAAAATATGCACATATATTTTTAAATCATTTCAGTATGATGGATTCGTTTGCCATATTGCTCCATGAACTAACATTTAAAAAGAAGCAGTTCAAGTGGCGGTTGGGTATTTTTTTTAACTGTGGGAAAGGCGGGGAAATATCTACTGTAAAAAATATGCACACTATTATTAAGATTCAGTAAGGCGTGTGTGTTTATTGCTCATTCTTGGGGCGGCCCCGGTTATTTTTAGGGAATCCTTACGGACGTTATTTTATGAATTGGGCCGGATGTTGAATGAAATCAATAAGAACGGATTTCCTGCCATGGCGGTGGTACGCCAGTTGCAATTTAACATGCGGATTTGAGGCCGCCCTGATAAGCATCCCCTGTATACGGCAGGGCCCTGTACCCCAGAACCTGATAACAAAAGGAAACCCGCGAGAGGAAGATCGAATATGAGCAAATTGAAAGCGGATCATGTATTTACCAGCGAATCTGTTAGTGAGGGCCATCCGGACAAGGTCTGCGACCAGGTGTCAGACGCCATTTTGGATGCCTGTCTGTCAAAGGATGCGGCATCAAGGGTCGCCTGCGAGACGGCGGTGACCACGAATTTCATGGCCAATATCGGAGAGATTACCTGCCGGGGCTGGGATGAAGTGGATCCCGAGGCCGTGGCAAGGGGAGTGATACGGGACATCGGATATGACAGAAAAGAACTCAAGTTCTGCTGCGATGATTTTGAGTATGCCACCAGGACCACCCCGTCCCTGATGCCCGCCCCGATTCACTACAGCCATACCCTTTTGGAGCGGCTCCAGGAGGTTCGCAAGAGCGGGGAAATTGATTATCTGAGACCCGATGCCAAAATCCAGGTCTCCGTGCTCCATGAAGAAGGGATCCCCAAACGGATCACCTCGGTTGTGGTGTCCCACCAGACCGATGACCTGCCCCTGGAGAAAATTTGCACCGGCCTGGTGGAGGTTTCAAAGGACCTTTTGTCCCCCACAGGGCTTATCGACAATGATACGGCGCTTTTTCCGGCAAGGACCCCTCAACGGTGGACCGGTCCGCTGCCTACTATGCCAGGTATGCGGCCAAGAATATCGTTGCCGCAGGGCTGGCTGAGAAATGTGAGATTCAGGTGGCCTATGCCATTGGCGTGGCAAGCCCCCTGAGCATCAATGTCGAGACCTTTGGTACCGGCCGCGTGGCGCCTTCCCGGATTCAGGAGGTGCTTGAGCGCAGCGAGATTCTCGACTTCAGGCCTGCCGGAATCATCCGGGATCTGGACCTGACCCGCCCTGAAGGATGGTCCTACAGGCAGACCTCTGCTCTGGGGCATTTTGGCCGGGAACAGTTCCCCTGGGAGCGGACAGACAAAGCCTATGCCCTTAAGGAGGCCGTTTAATCAGAACCTTTTAATTTTAAGGAGGTCACATGCAACAGACACCTAAACTGTGGGAAGCCACGTATGAAGCCACAAATGATGAAGAACTGAAAGTCGCCTATAAGGACTGGGCCGACCTTTATGACAAAGATACCTGCGATGTCATGGGGTATGTGGGGCCCCAAAAGGCGGCCTGTCAGCTGGACAGTCACCTGGATACCCGGGAGTGCCGGGTTCTGGATGCCGGCTGCGGCACGGGCCTGGTGGGCGAGGTCCTCTCCGGGATGGGCTATTGCCGGATGGATGCCATGGATTTTTCCAGGGACATGCTGGCTGAAGCCCGGAAAAAGTCCGTGTACGACAGCCTGATGGAGCAGGACATGAATGAACAACTTGAAATCCCGGATAATACCTATGATGCCACCATCTGCGTAGGCACGTTCACCTACGCCCATGTGGGACCCCATGTCTTTGACGAACTGGTCCGGGTCACCCGGCCCGGCGGGTATGTTTGCTTCACAGTCCGGGACGGGGCTTACCAGGAGTACGGCTACCGGAGTAAGATGCTGGAGATGGAAGCTGAGAATCAATGGACCCTCCAGGAACTTGTTGAAGACGATTATCTGGTCAAAGAAGATGTCACGGCCAAGTTTTTCACCTACCAGGTCAATCCGGCGTAGGGCAGTCATCAATTAAAATCAAAGAGAGATACATATGATCAGTCACAACGAGACATTGGAAAAGGTATATACGGCTAAAAACCACGAGGAACTCATGGACGCCTACAAGGACTGGGCGTCTGATTATGAAAAGGATACGGTGGGGGACTACGGCTACCGGGCCCATATCGAATCGGCCCGGGCTTTGGATGAGGTTATGGAAAGCAAAAAGTGCCGCATCCTGGATGCCGGCTGCGGCACAGGCCTGGTGGGCCAGGAATTGTCCAAAATGGGGTACGCCTGCATGGATGCCCTGGACTATTCGGCAGACATGCTTGAAGAGGCCAGGCAGAAAAAAGTCTACAATAACCATATCCAGGCGGATTTGAGCAAGCCCCTGTCCCTGGATGAAAATCAGTACGATGCCGTGGTTTGCACCGGCACCTTTACCTACGGCCATGTCAAGGCCAACGCCTTTGACGAATTGGTCCGAATTACCCGCCCCGGCGGAGTGATCTGTTTCACCATCCGGGAGGGGGCCTACGAGGCGTACGGCTACCGGGAGCACATGATTGAACTGGAAAGGGAAAACGCCTGGGAGCTTTTAGGCATGCAGGACGCCCAGTACTTTGACAAGGATGACGTCACCTGCAAGCTATGCACCTATAAAGTGCTGGACTGATGGCTACAGGGCGGCAATGACCCGGGCCAGATCCCGGCTTTTTACAGGTTTTGAGATATAGTCATCCATGCCCTGGGAAAGAAACCGCTCCCTGTCCCCTTTCATGGCGTTGGCGGTAAGGGCGATGATGGGAATACGGGGGGCGGAGGCCTCCCTTTCCAGGGCCCGGATCTCCCGGGTGGCTTTTTCACCCCCCATGACCGGCATCTGGATATCCATGAGCACCAGGTCGAACCGGGTCATCCCGGACTGGTACAGGTCCACCGCCTTCTGCCCGTTCTCGGCACAGACCACTTCATGGCCGAGGGCATTTAGCAATTTGACGGCAACCTTTTGATTGATTTTGTTATCTTCGGCCAGGAGAATGGTCTTTTGATCCGGGGCGGCATCCGCCAGGGGAGGGTCTTTCTGCTCTGATGCGTTCGAGACCTGACCGGGTAATGGCTTTTTGTCCCCGGCCGCCATGGCAGATCCGGCCACCTCCAAGAGTTGCTGCCGTTTAACCGGTTTAGAGAGAAACCCCTGGAATCCGTCCTGATAATTCCGGACGGCATCTGCCCGGGCCTTGGCTGCGGCGGTGAGAATCTGCGGAACTTCCTGCATGCCCGGGGCCTTGCGCAGCGCTTTGCCCAGGGCACTGCCGGACATATCGGGCGCGGTGTCGGAAAGGAGGATGAGGTCCCATGCCGGACCGTCCTTTAAGGCGGCCAGGGCTTCGGTCCCGGTTTCTGCCTCTATACACAGGCATCCCTCGGCGTGAAGATATGTGGTAATGACCTGGCGGGTTCCGGCGGAGGGCTCTACCACCAAGACCTTTCGGTCGGTCATGTTCAGGACAGTGTCCTGTTTTTTTCGGCAGGGGCTTGGCAGACTGAACCAGGCTGTGAATATAAATGCAGTACCCTCACCAAGGCGACTGTCAACACGGATTTTTCCCTCCATAACCTCAACCAGGCGTTTTGAAATGGCAAGACCGAGGCCGGTTCCTCCGTAATTACGAGTGGTGGAGGCATCGGCCTGGGTAAAGGAGTCGAACAGACGGGGGATCTGATTTTTTGGAATACCAATACCGGTATCACGGACGGTAAATTCCAGGCAGATCCTGCCGGACATTTCCTCTTTCCGGATGACCTGGATGAAGACCTCTCCTGCTTTGGTAAATTTTATGGCATTGTCCCCAAGGTTGGTGAGAATCTGCCGTAACCTTCCCGGATCCCCTAAAAGCGTTTCCGGCACATCCTGATCAATGAGGCAGGCCAGTTCAAGGCCTTTGGCATGGGCCC
The DNA here is from genome assembly GCA_963677255.2 of uncultured Desulfobacter sp. GTDB lineage: Bacteria > Desulfobacterota > Desulfobacteria > Desulfobacterales > Desulfobacteraceae > Desulfobacter. The sequence goes on from CAXXER010000001.1 coordinate 1,759,185, forward strand.
GCAACCCCAGGATATCGGCCAGGGCATCTACAACGCCATGCAGATTAAATTCCGTGGCCTCCACCGTGAGCATGCCGGCCTCAATCTTGGAAAAATCCAGAATATCGTTGATAAGGCTGAGAAGGGATTCCGCACTCTGCTGGGCGGTCCGCGAGAACTCCGTCTGCTCGGGCGTCAGGCGGGTATCACTGAGCAGTTCCAGCATGCCGATCACCCCGTTCATGGGGGTGCGGATTTCATGGCTCATATTGGCCAGGAATTCTGACTTGGCCCGGGTGGCACTTTCCGCCGCCTCCTTCGCCTCTTTCAGCTCATTGTAACTTTTGGTGAATTCCGCCTCCAGCTTCTGGTAGTTCAGCTGAATCAGGCCGAAGACAACAAGGATCATGAAGCCGATGGTGGCAAGGGGGGTGATCTGGTGGGTCAGGGAGGCTGCATCGGTCAGGGGGGCCTGGGCCTCCGGCGGCACGGTAAGATGGTAGATGGCCCGGGCGGTAAAGGCGATGGCCAGGGAGGCCAGGGAAAGGGCCAGGATCCAGTTGGTTTTTCCGAACTGGGAGATGATTTCCTTGAAGAGAATTCGGGTGCACAGCACCGCATATACGGCCGTTACCGTTGAAAACAGAACAATTCTCATGGATATGGAGGGTACGGCGTACATGAAAAAAAACTGGGCGAGAACATCCAGGCCCAGAAAAGTCATATGGGGCAGCCTCAGGACCGGGCGCCCTGCGAAATCGGCAAACCCTTCGTAGACCGTAAATGCGGCATAGACGATAAAGGCGTTTCCCGCGCCAATGGTAAACAGGTCACGGGCAAAACCCTGCAGGCTGATAAGCAGGGTGCCCACCGTGATTAAAACAAAGGCGAACGCCCATTTGTTGAGGCCCGGATAGGTCTTTCTGGACACCATGAAATAGGCCATGCACAGCGCCAGGGAAACGGCGACAATGGCCAGGGCGATGTACAAGGAACGGGGATCCGTTGAAAAAACCATGACAATTCCTATGTGCAGACTTATGCCTGCAGGGTATGGGTGCGAATTTCTTTTACCCTATGTTAAAATGCATCAGAATACAAGGCAGGCCCTGAATTTGAGCCAAGCGTTTTTGCCTTGAATCAGGCATCAGGCAATGCTGCTAACTGCGTTCAGAGGGGCTTTCCAGTCTGGCTGTTGAAAAGAGAATTCCCGCAAGGCTCAGGCCGCAGAAAATCAGGAAGGAAAGGTGCATGCTGTGAAGGAACAGCGCCTGGGTTTCTTTGCTGACGGCCTGCTGGCCCATGTTAACGGAAAAGATCAGGGTGATGATGGTCATACTGGACAGCATGCCCATCGTCCGCATGGTGGAGGCCAGGCTGGAGGCGATGCCGTAATGCCTGGGCTGGACACTGCCCATGATGGAGGTCATGTTGGGCGACGAGAACAGGGCAAAACCGATCCCGAGGAGCACGAGCATGAAAAGGATGGTTCCCGTGGCCGCGCCCTGGGTCACCGAGGCTGCAATGCCAAGGCCCACGGCCGTCATGAGCATCCCGGCCGTGGCAATACGGGCGGGGACTGTTTTGTCGGCCAGACGGCCGGCCAGGGGGGAAAGCACCGCCTGAACCGCGGGCTGGCAGACAAGAATCAGGCCCGTGTGCTGGGGGGACATTCCCTTGACCACCTGCAGATACAGGCTGAAAAAAAAGGTGACGCCGAACGAGGCGGCATAGTTGATCAGGGTGGCGATGTTGCTGAAGGCAAAGACCCGGTTGGACACCAGAAGCCTGACATCCAGAAGCGGGGATGCACTGCGGTGTTCTATAAAAAAGAAAAGGATCAGACCGGCCGCCCCGGCCACCATAAGGTATTTTCCAGCAGGTGTGGTTTCAAGGCGGGAGGCGCCGTAGATCAGGCAGAACAGGGAGATGATGTAGATCAGGGTCCCGGCCCAGTCAAAGGCCTCCCCCCGCGCCTCTGCCCATTCCCCTTTAAGCTTAAGCAATGCAATGGCAAGGGCGGACAGCTGGATCAAAACCGTGAAGTTGAATATCCACCGCCAGCCCAGGTGGGAGACGATAAGGCCTGCCGTGGTCGGGCCCAGGGAAAGACCCAGGTAAACGGATGCCACCACAATCCCCATGACCTGCCCCCGCCTGGCCGGGGGAAAGACCGAGGTGATGATGGCAAAGCCGGAGGCATTGACCATGGCCGAGCCCACCCCCTGGAAAAACCGCATGAAGATGAGCATGGAGACTGACCCTGCATTGGCCGCGCCGACTGTCGCGGTGGTAAAGACCACAAAGCCGGCAATAAAGATTTTTTTCCTTCCCCTGATATCCCCCATACGCCCGGCCGGCAATAGAAACAGGCAGGCCCCGAGGACATACACGGTTTCGATCATCCCCAGCTGGACAGCGGTGGCGGAAAATTCATGACTGATGGCCGGCAGGGCCACACCCACCGAGGACATCATAAAGGGCATCAGAAACTGGGCCACGCAGACCACAAAGAGAACCGACGCTTCACTGACAGCATTGGGTTGATCTGTTTTCATATTTCTCCTGCACCAGGCCTTCCCGTTTAACACCCCGGCTTCCCAAAATGATTTAAGTTGAAAATGAGGGGGAAAATTGTGTTCTGCGGGGCGTTGCCTTTTATATTTGATCCTGTGAGTTCAATTTTATTATCCGCAAGAATAGGGGTTCCTGTACCGATTGTCAACGCAGCCGGTTAAGCCGGGCGGGCAAGATGCGCGCTGTTAAAGGTTTCTACAAAGATTGATAATGTTTGTGATTTTGTTATTGTTGGTAAAGCAACCCACAATTAAGGAGATCTGTATGCATATCTCATTAACCCCTGGGCTTGAAAACAGCGTTAAGAAAAAAGTGGCATCAGGACTATTACAACAATGCAAGTGAAGTGATTAGAGATGCTTTGCGGTTCTGGGAAACAAACGAACAGTTGGTACAGCACATGAAGCTTGAAGCATTAAAAGCGCGCCTGGCCATTGGTGCAAATCAGGCGCAACGAGGGGCATTTGTCGGGCAATCCGTAAGCGAGGTCATCGCTGAGGCCAGGGATGCGTAAATACCGCCTTACGCCTTCCGCGAAGTCAGATTTAATGTGATTTTCATCAAAAAAATGGAACGCATTTAGGGCGAAGTTACCGCCTTTTGGGGTGCAAGACAAAGGGAAATAAATAAAAAAGGCGTTTTGGCAAAAATACCAAAACGCCTTGAATGGTGCGGATTTTATGGAGCCGGCGATCCGATTTGAACGGACGACTTGCTCATTACGAGTGAGCTACTCTACCAACTGAGTTACGCCGGCTTTTAGACTGTGAACCTTTATACCAGGGGATCTGAGGATATTCAATCATTTTTCGAATCTGAGCAGCAATAGGAGCAACCCAGCATCGTGCATCTCAGCCTACAACTATATGGAATGCAATGATTATTTTTGAGAAGTATGGTGGTAAGGGAAAGATTGTCTACATATATATAGATTGACAAGTATTTTTAGACTATGTATATATAGATTTAATTGCAATAAAAGTATACATATAAGTAGGCAAATGAAACAAAATTATAAATATTCAATCATCCGGGAACAATTAACCCATTCCCTTAAACCTTTCTCTGGCCTGGCCAAAGTTGACAGGCCGTATGCCGGTTGGATAAGGGCGATAAGGACGGCTTTAGGTATGAGTATGGCAGCTCTGGCAGATCGAATCGGGGTTCATAAATCCAGAATATCCAAAATTGAACAGGATGAAATTGAAGGCAATCTTACGGTTAAAACCATGCAGAAAGTGGCTGATGGGCTAGATTGCGAATTTGTATATGGATTTGTCCCCCGAAGCAGTTTGGAGAATACGGTGAAGCAGCAAGCGTTTTCAAAGGCCTCAAAAGAATATGACAAGCTAATGCAGACAATGAGCCTGGAGGCTCAAGATATACCGGATAGTGAACGAGAAAAACTGCTGAACCAAATAATAGACCAGATCCTGGAATCCGGATCTGTTTGGAAATGATCCATGATCGAATATGAAAAAGATGCAACACCTCTTGAGCCGGACGAAATCAAGGGGTTGAAGTTATCGCATATTACCAGCCGGGGGCAGCTGGATTTCTGGGAGGCTCAGAATATTTCTCAGGCTCAGATCTGGGCCAGGGGACTTCGTCATAAAGATTTTTTTACCCCTCAATTTCTCTGCACCGTTCACAAAAAAATGTTTGCTGATATTTGGGCCTGGGCCGGCAAATACCGGAAGACTGAAAAAAACCTTGGGGTGTTGCCCCATTTAATAGAAACCGAAGTGTATGCCTTGTGTGAAGAGGCTAACGGGTGGTTGGCGTACAACGCTTACGGCCCGGACGAATTTGCAGCAAGGTTTCACCATCGCCTTGTGGCCATTCACCCTTTTTCAAATGGCAATGGCCGTCATTCCAGATTTGTCGCTGATTTGATCCTTGAGAAAATATTTGGAAAGCCTCCCTTTTCCTGGGGTGGAAAAAATCTTGTGGAAGCCACAAAGACCCGGCAGGCATATATTCAGTCCTTGAAGGATGCCGATGACCATGACTACTCGCGGCTTTTATCCTTTGTGAGATCCTGAAAACACGTCGTGCCATAGCCGGCTCCTCCGGAATGGATTCCATACCTGTCCGGTCCGGGGCTTTGGGCGAGAATTCATTGATTTTTGGGGCTGAACCCTGTATTGAAAAGGTACTTTGAGGATACAAGCTCTGGAGAGACCATGCGCTTTGGGTGCAGGAACCTGACATTTACATATCCCGGAGCAGACACGCCTGTTCTGGATCAACTTACCTTTTCTATGGAAGCCCCCGGATTCAATGCTGTGTTCGGCCCGTCAGGGGTGGGTAAAACCTCTTTTGCCCGGCTGGTTGCCGGCGGGGGGCAGGCCAACGGCACGGCCGAGACCCTGGATTTTGCGGGGATCAAGACCATTCTTTACTCATACAACCAGGAGCGTCTGCCGGGCTGGTCCGCCACGGGCAGCCACCTGGACAAGGTCTGCCCCGATGGCAATCAGGAACTCAAGGCTGATCTGATCCGGATTTTTGAGGTGGGGCCGGTGCTGGGTTCCCGGTTTTCCCAGCTTTCCATGGGGCAGCAGAACCGGATGAACCTGATCCGCTACCTGATTCAGGATTTTGACCTGCTTATTATGGATGAAAGCCTGGCCAATGTGGATGAATCCCTCAGGGAGGAGATTCTTCTGACCATCAAGGAGCGCTTCCCGGACAAGCTGTTCTTATATATTTCCCACAACCTTTCCGAGGTGGCCAGGTTCTGCAAGGATATCCTGATCCTGGGACGGTCCGCTGCCTGCCGCGGGGGGCGTGTGGTCCGGGGGCTGGATGAGAAAAAAAATTCTGACGGAACCAGAAAACGGCCGGACGGGGAACGCCTGGACCGGGCCATGCTGGAGATCATGAATGCTGTTTAGACGGATCTATCAGTTCTTTATCGTATACTGCCTGGGGCTGGGGCTTCTCATGGGGGTCAAATATACCGCCGGGCTGTCAGACTATGTCATTCCCGGCCCGGATTTGATTGCCAGCACTGCCGGATCCATGGCGTCTATTTATTTTTTTGACGGCTTAAATACCCTGTCGGTCACCATTTTGGGGCAGATGATCTCCATTGCCATGGCCTTTACCGTTGGCATCCTGGGCCGCAAATCCTCCTGGGTCGGCTCCTTTATCAAGGTCATGGCCTATAATATCCAGGCCTATCCCATTGTGGCCTTAGCCCCCATCATCTTTATCCTTCTGGGGGATGGATTTTTATCCCGGCTGCTCATCGCCTCCATGATCTGCTATTTCCCTTTGCTGCTGTCAGTTTTGGGGATTATGGCCTCACCGGTGAAGGATATAGAGCATTTTTATCTGACCACCGGGCGCATGCGCTGGCAGCTGGAGGTGAAGATCCGGGCCTTTGAAAATTTAAGCAAGCTGACCACGGTGATCGCAGGCTCCGCCACCCTGGCCATGGCCGGCACCATTGTGGCGGAGTTTATTGCGGCAGACGCCGGCATCGGCTATAGTATCCGTATCGCCCTTTACCAGAGCGATCTGGCAAAGATTCTGACGGCCCTTTTCATGATCGGGATCCTGATTTCCGTATACCAGGGGCTGCTGGAAACCATTGGCGAACAGGTAAAAAACAAATGGTCCGCACCGCGGGGGGGAGAATTGATATGAAATTTATTTATCGGGCATTGATTATCCCGGCCATTGTGATCCTGGCCGGCGTTGTTTCCCAGGCAGGGGCCGAAACCATCGAACTCAGCTACCGCCTCAAATGGCTGTTTAACGCCAGTGTGGCCGGGGATATCATGGCAAAGGAGCAGGGCTTTTTCGACCGGGCCGGTCTGGACGTGGACGTCAAGGAAGGCGGGCCTGAGAAAAATGCCATCAAAGAGCTGGAACTTGGGTATGCCGATTTCGGTGTGGCCTCGGCCGACCAGGTGATCCGGGCCCTGGACAAGGGGGCGGATGTGGTCGTGCTGGCCCAGATTTTCCAGGTCAATCCCATGCAGTGGATCTACAGAGCTGAAATCCCTGAAATTATGACCCTTGCCGAGCTTAAGGGCCACCACATCGGGGTGACCTTCGGCGGCAACGATGAGACCATCATGAACACCCTTCTGGCCAAGGCCGGCCTGGGACAGGGCGATGTCAAAATTTCAAGCGTCCGGTTCGACTTCACCCCGTTTTTAACCAAAAAGGTTGAGATCTGGCCGGTATACAGAAACTCCCAGGGCGTCATCCTTGAGGATCGCCTGGCCCGGGAGGGGGAGACGGTACGCTTTCTTAACCCCGCGGTCTTCGGTGTCAGCTTTGTGGCCAACTCCGTGGTCACTTCCGGGAAGATGGTTAAAGAGCATCCGGGGATTGTAGCGGCGTTTGTAAAAGCCCTGCTTGATGGATGGGAATTTGCCATGGATCCAGCCAATGATGCCCGGGTTCTGGAAGAAATCGCGAAAAAGGACAAGGGCACCCAGAATGATATAAGATCCATGCAGCTGGCGGCCACCCGGGATCTGGTCAAACCCTCCAAAGAATTGCCCGTTGGGAAGATCGACGTTAAGGCCTGGGAGCAGACCGAGGCGATTATGGTCAAGGAAAAACAGGTTAAAGGACCGGTCAATATTCTATCCACCCTTAAGCTGAATTAAAGGGCAGCGCACTGTGGCGGCTCTTCCCGGAGCTTTGCGGGTAACAGGGGGCGGATTCCCAGCCTAAAATCGCCTTTTTCCTGGCCGGCCCCTCCCCGTAGTTTCCAAAGAATCCCGTCTTCCGGATGACCCGGTGGCAGGGGATGAGAAAGGGGATGGGGTTCTTGCCCACGGCCGTTCCCACGGCCCGGACCGCGCCGGGATGTCCGATGTGCCGCGCAATATCTTCGTAGGTTACAGCATGGCCTAAAGGAATACGGGTCAGGGCCTCCCATACCTTGATCTGGAAGTTGGTTCCTTTAACATAAAGATGCAGGGGCGCAGGATGATCCGGGATGCCGGCGGCGAAAATGTCCGTTGCAAGATGCCCGATCCGGTCGTCGTCCCGTATCCGTTCCGCAAAAGGCCAAAGTTCTGCCAGCCATGCCGAAAGATCCTTTTCCCCTTTTTCTCTGACAAATTTTAAGGCGCAGATGCCCCGGTCTGTGGTTGCGACCATGCAGGATCCAAAGGGGGACGGCGTGAATCCGTACCGGATGGAGAGCCCTTGCCCCCGGCGTTTGTAATCCCCCGGGGTCATGGCTTCACAGGAGATAAAAAGGTCATGGAGGCGTCCCGGGCTGGACAGGCCCGTGTCATAGGTGACATCCAGAATATTCCCGGAAGCCCTGAGCAGGGCTTTGGCATGCTCCTTTGTCAGAAACTGGAGGAAACGTTTGGGACTGATGCCCACCCACCTTGAAAACAGTTTCTGGAAGTGAAATTCACTGAGTCCGACGGCGCCTGCGATGGCAGAAAGCGTTGGCTGTTCCCCTCTGCAGGTCTCAATATAGTCAATGGCGGCTTCAATGCGCCGGTAATCCCTTGAAAGGGTCTTAAGCTGCTGAAAATCCATGGGTGTCTCCTTGATCGTCACAACACTTTTTTCCCTTATACCAGGGGCCGGAGGCACTGGCCACCCGATTCTTGCGGCGTGCCCCCGTTAAAAAGGTGAGCTGGTTTCTTCCGACGGAACTTGGGGTTGATATCGGCTGCCCGGGAGGGTAAAATAAGCCTTGTCCGTTGGCATCGACCCCAAAATTTCCTGAAGGATAATCCCATGAGATATGTTTATCTGGTCCTTTGTCTGTGCGTCTGTATTTCACAAAGTTTTGCCGGAACTGCCGGCTTTGAGGCCCGGTTTGCCGGGCAGCAGACGGTGGACGGCGAAAATGCAGTGGCCGTGACCTTTTCGGCCGCCCTGGATGCCCGGCAGAATCTGGCCCCGTACTTTTCCATCCGCACCGGAGACGGCGCGGCTGTGGACGGGGCCTGGATCCTGGCCAAAGATCCCCAGGTGGTCTATTTTTCCCAGGTGGAGCCGGAAACCACCTATAAGATTGAGGTGAGTAAAGGGCTGCGGTCCGCTTCGGGGCAATCCCTGGCTGCGCCTGTGACGTATGAAGTGAAGACCCGTGCGGCAGAGCCCATGCTCATGTTTTCCAGCCGGGGATTCATCCTGGCCTCGGAACTGAGCCGGGGACTGCCCGTGGACAGCATTAATATCGGCCAGGCTGATATTGATTTTTTCCGGATCAAACCTGACAAGGTCATGGAGTTTAAAAACAGGTTCTGGTCGGAAGACTATCTTCACTACTACCAGAGCCGCGACTTGAACCGTGCCGCGGACCTGGTCTATTCGGGGCGGTGGGACCTGGATATCAAAAAGGATTTGCGCTCCCAGGTGAACATCCCCATCACCCATATCGAGGCCCTGAAAACACCGGGGGTCTACTTTGCCGTGTTGCGGGGAGCAGGACAATACGAGTACGGATACAACAGCACCTGGTTCACCATTTCGGACCTGGGCGTCCATGCCCGGGTGTATGAGGGAGATATCCGGTTTTTTGTCCAGCGCCTTTCCTCTGCGATCCCGGCAGGGGACGCTGAGATTAAGGGATATACCCAGAAGGGCAAAGAACTGTTTTCCATAAAGACCGATGCTCAGGGTCAGGCCGTTGCCCGGGGAGCCTTTGACGATCTTTCCCTGGTCAGCGTGGTCAAAGGACCCCATATCACCCTCATGCCCATGGATGTGCCGGAGCTGGATCTGTCGGAGTTCAAGACCGGCACGGCGCCTTTCAGGCCGGTGGACCTTTTTGTTTACGGCCCAAGAGACATCTACCGTCCCGGGGAAACCGTGGTCATGGAAGGACTGCTCCGGAACCAGGACGGCGGGGAAACGCCGGGGCTGCCGATCCAGGCCAGGGTGATCCAGCCCGACGGTAGAATGGTCCGGGAGTTCAGCTGGAAGCCCGGTCCCCAGAACCATTATCACCATACCTTCAGCCTTCCCGCCAACGCCCTGACGGGCAAGTGGAAGGTCGAGCTGACCCACGGCACCGGAAAATTGGCCCCCTATCCCTTTGTGGTGGCCGAGTTCCTGCCCGAACGCATGGCCCTGGAACTTGCCGGCGGGGATGAGACCGTCCCCGATCCCGGCAAACCGCTTTCCGTGACTCTGAAAGGGGATTATCTTTACGGCGCCCCCGCCTCAGGCGTCAGAGCCAATGCACGGATCCATATCAAACCGGCCCGGGAGCTGTTCAAAGAGACGCTTCCCGGTTATGAATTCGGCGCTGAAAGTGATCTTTTAAACACCTCGTTTACCACCGACGACGTCCGGCTGGATAAGGACGGCAGGGCGGCGCTGCCCATAGCGAACCAGTGGAGCCGGATTACTTCTCCCCACTGGGTCACGGCGAATGTCAGCCTCTACGATTCCGGCGGGCGGCCTGTGGTCCGCAACTGGTCCTGGCAGGTCTGGCCGGCTTCGACCCTGGTGGGGATCCGCAGCCTTTCAGGCGGAGACGACCCGGGGCAGGTGCCGAACGACAGCGTGGCCCAGTTTGAGGTGATGGCATCGGATACCGGCGGTAACCGCCTGGGTGCAACGGGCCTTGAAGCGGTGGTGATCCGGGAGCACCGGGAGTATTACTGGGAGTATAGAAATGGGGAGTGGCACTGGGGCTCCAACAGCAACTTTTATCCGGTGGACCGCTTTACCCTGGACATTGAGGCCGGGAAAACGGCCAAGGTAAATGTCCCGGTGGAGTGGGGCGGCTACCGGCTGGAGATCAAAAATCCTGCCACCGGCCTGACTTCAGCCTATCGGATTTGGGCCGGATGGCGGGGAGAATCCCGGGGGCAGGGGGAGATGAACCGACCCGACCGGGTGGATCTGACTCTGGATAAACCGGCCTACAACGGCGGGGATACCGCAACGGTTACGGTAAAGGCTCCGGAGGGAGGAGACGGATATCTTTTTGTGGACGGGGGCGACAACCTGCTCACCCTGCCCATTAGCGTTCCGCCGGAGGGCAAGGTGTTTGATATCAAGATCGATCCTGCATGGCAGCGCCACGATCTTTACGTGTCTGCTCTGGTGGTCCGTCCCGGAGAGAGCAAAACACACGACCTTCCAAAGCGGTCCGTGGGCCTGATCCCACTTCCCTTGGACCGGCAGGGCCGCAGGCTTGAAATTGCCATTGATGCCCCGGCCAAAACCGAGCCGGGCCGGGCGCTGACGATTCCTGTGACCCTGAAAACCGCAGCCGGAAAGGTGCCCAAAGAGGCCTGGGTGACCTTGGCTGCCGTGGATCTGGGGGTCCTGAACCTGACGGGATTTAAGACCCCGTCGCCCTTTGATCATTTTTTCCAGGAGCGCGCCTATTCGCCCCGGCTGCAGGACATTTACCAGAAACTCATAGAGGCCAACGACGGCGGTTACGCCCGTCAGCGTTTCGGCGGAGATGCGCCGGTGCTGAACCGGGGCGGGGACCGGCCGGCCACAGATGTTCGAATTCTGTCCATCCAGCACCGGGCCGTTCGTACCGACAGCCGGGGTCAGGCAACGTTCTCCCTGGACATCCCCGAGTTTGACGGCAGTGTCCGCCTCATGGCCGTGGCCCATACGGATACGGATTTCGGCTCCGCAGACCGGGAAATGATACTGGCCTCCCCCCTGGTGGTCCAGGCGGTGATGCCCAGGTTTCTGGCCACCGGCGACTCCGGCCGGATGTCCGTGGAAATTCATAACCTTACGGACACGCCCCAGCACCTGGTACTGACGCCTTCCGCCACAGGCCCGGTGGGGTTTGAAGCCGATACCCCTGTTTCCCTGGATCTTGCCCCCAACCAGAAGGAAACGGTGCAGCTGCCCCTGATAGCCGCGGCCTCCCCGGGACAGGCGACCCTGACCTGCCGCATTTCAGGACTCAAGGCGGCGGACCCGGATACGGGCCGGGTCAAGGAACGGACGATTGAGCGGTCCTGGTTCCTTGAAACAAGACCCCCCTATCCCGCCGTTACCCGGATTTATCGCAAAACTGTTGCACCGGGCGAGACCTTTGCCCTGCACCCGGCGGCCCTGGACGGGCTTGTGGCCGGTACCATCGGGGTCTCAGCCAATATAGGACCCGAACCGCCGATTGACCTGGCCGATCATGTGTCCAGCCTTTTTGCCTATCCCTACGGCTGCCTGGAACAGACCGTGTCCGGTCTTTTTCCCCATGTGCTGCTGAGCCGGGAGGATCTGGCGGATCTCGGCGTTTCCTCCGGGAGCCGTGCGGAAACCGCCGCGAAGATCGATACGGGGATCCAGCGCCTGCTGGAGAAGCAGAAAAGCTCGGGCGGCTTTGGGCTGTGGAACAGTTCAAGCCCTGAAAGCGCCTGGCTGAGCGCCTATGCCTGTCATTTTTTCATCCTGGCCCATGCAGCAGGATTCGAGGTGCCGAAAACCGCTGTCACAAAGGCGGTCCAGCGGATGTTGATTTATGTCCGCCAGCCCAGCCGGATTCCCTATCCCGGATACGCAAACAGAGACGCTTACCGGGCGGCGACCCGCGCTTATGCAGCCTTTGTCCTGGCAAAACTGTCTTCTCTGACCCTGGGAGATGCCCGGTCTGTGGCCGCCTATGTGGATAAATACGGCAAGGGGACCCTGGCCTTTGTCCATGCCGGTACGGCTCTGACCCTGGCCGGGGACAGCCACACGGCCTCAACGTCCTTTGACCGGGCTATCCGCACCGCCCGGGACGAAGAGATCTATGTCGGCGATTACGGTTCAGATACCCGGGACTTTGCCATGGCCTATTACTTTTTAGCGACCTATGCCCCGGACTACAAAAACAGGGCCCTTTTTGTCCATGAACTCAACCAGGAATTGTCCGGCCGGGAGTGGCTGTCCACCCAGGAGCGCAATGCCCTGGTCATGGCCGGAGCGGCCAGGCGTGAGGTGCCAGGATCCCCGTGGCAGGCGGAATTGACCGTGGCAGGCCGCAAAGCTCCCATGTCCGGCAGGAAAACCGGCCGGGCGCTTTTTGTCCGGGGGACGGCTGCCGGAGGCTTTTCCGTTAAGAATACCGGTACTGAAGATCTTTTTGCCCATATCCTTCTGTCCGGATATCCCAATGCCAAGCCGGCTGCGGAAAATCACGGGGTGGATGTCACCCGGCGTTTTCTGGATATCAACGGCAAACCCCTGGATATCACACAGGTGGCTTCCGGCGATCGGTATCTTGTGGAGTTGAAGGTCACCCCGAAAAAAAGAATGCCCAACGCCCTGGTGGTGGACATGCTTCCGGCCGGGGTGGAGCTGGAAGATCCCAATGTATCCGGAGCCTTTGTTATTGACGACATTCTGGTGGATAAAAAGACGGTGATGTCCTGGCAGAACGACTTTGTCACTTCCCACAGGGAGTTCAGAGACGACCGCTTTGCCGCGGCAGTGGAACTTCGGTCCGGCCAGGCCGTGAGATTGTTCTACGGGGCCAGGGTTGTGAGCCCGGGAGAATTTAAGGTACCGGCCCCGGTTGTTGAAGACATGTACCGGCCCTTTATCCGGAGTGTGGGGCGCACGCCCGACCGTATGACGGTGGTCCTGCCCGACTAGGAATGGCCGCTCTTTTCAAGGGATGGGCCTGGGCCGCGGCTGCCCTGGCCCTTCATCTGGCAGGCCTTGTTTTGGTGCTGAACCTGCTCTTTCCTCCGGTCCTGAGCCGGGGGGAGGGAGCCCTTGTGGTTGTGGACCAGAAGGGGATTCCCCTGCGGGCCTTTGCCGATGCCCAAGGAGTATGGCGGTTTCCGGCCCGGCCGGATGAGGTTTCCCCATTCTATCTTGAAGCGCTTTTGGCCTACGAGGACCGCTGGTTTTATCATCATTTCGGCGTCAATCCCCTGACCCTTGCCCGAGCCGCCTTTCAGAACGCCGTGAACGGCCGGGTGGTCTCAGGCGGCTCCACCCTGACCATGCAGGTGGCCCGGATTCTGTCCCGGCCGGAAGACGCCTTAGACCGTCCCCCGATGGTCAATAAACTGGTTCAGATCCTCCGGGCGATCCAGCTGGAGGCCTGCATGACCAAAGAGCAAATCTTAAGCCTCTATCTGACCTACGCCCCTTTCGGCGCCAATATTCAGGGGGTCCGTGCGGCGGCCTATACCTGGCTGGGCAAGGATGCGGACGATCTGACCCATGCCGAGGCCGCCCTTTTGGCCGTGCTTCCCCAGGCCCCGAGCCGTTATCGTCCGGACCGCCATCCCGGGCGGGCGGCGGCAGCCAGGAACAAGGTCCTGGCCCGGATGACGCAGTTTGGCCTCTGGTCACAAAAGACAGTTACCCTGGCCCGGCAGGAGCCTGTGGTTCCGTTCCGGTTTCCCGCACCCATGACCGCACCTCTGGCGTCCCGAAGGCTCAGGCAGGCGCATCCCGGAGCGGAGGTTATTGCAACTTTTCTGGACATGGATCTGCAGCGCCACGTGGCTGAAGTCCTCCGGGAGTACGTGGCCGGGCTTCCTCCCCGGCAGTCCGGGGCGGTGATGGTTGTGGATGCCCGGACCATGGCGGTGAGGGCCTATGCCGGATCTGCGGATTTCTACGCCAAGGCCCGGCAGGGCCAGGTGGATATGATCCGGGCGTTCCGGTCCCCGGGATCCTCCCTTAAGCCCTTTATCTACGGTCTGGCCCTGGATGAAGGGCTGATTCATTCCCACTCGATGCTGCTGGATACGCCGAGGATCGGAAAATCCTACGATCCTGGAAATTTTACCGGGGGCTTCCGAGGGCCTGTGACCGTTGAAAAAGCCCTGCAAGACAGCCTGAATCTGCCGGCGGTTCAGGTGCTTGAGCAGCTGGGGCCGGGGAAATGCCACGATCGTTTCAGGCATGCCGGGGCCGCCTTTATATTCGAAGGCAGGCCCAACCTCTCCATGGCTCTGGGGGGTGTGGGCACGGACATGGAATCCCTGGTGACGCTTTATGCGGCGCTGGCCAGAAACGGCATGGCGGCCAGGCCCCGGCTGACACCGGCCGATGCTTTGTCGGACCGGTATCTCATCAGTCCGGGAGCCGCTTTTATTATTCGCAAAATGCTTTCCAGGCCGTTTCCGGGGCAGGAGGGCGTCGCCCGGCTTTCCGGAGACTGGCCCGTGGCCTGGAAAACCGGAACCTCTTACGGTTTCCGTGACGCCTGGGCCTTGGGGGTGAAAGGCCATTATATCGCCGGCGTGTGGATTGGCCGGCCGGACGGATCCCCGTCCCCCGGCCAGTACGGGGCGGTGACGGCGGTTCCTTTACTGTCCGCCATCCTTGAGGGACTGGACAGAGGACCCGGGCCGGGTATCGCACCATCGTCAGTGACCCGGGAGGTGATCTGCTGGCCCTCCGGTCTTTCCCGGAACCAATTGGAAAAGGAGGGCCTGCCAGAAGGGGCCTGTGCAAGGATTCATAACGCCTGGATACTGAATCACCAGATTCCTCCGACAATGACCAACAGCCAGGGCTTGGCCGCGCCTCTGATTCAGACATTCCGGCTGGATGAAAAGGGCCTGAGAGCCTCACCCCTGTGCGGCGGCACAAGACAGCACCGCTTTGCGTTTTGGCCCTGGGAAGCAGAACCTTTTATCCCGGCGCAGTGGCGGCGGTCCGGGCGGATGCCTTCCCCCTCACCCCGGTGTCCGGATCTTGCCGCAGCAGCCGTGCCGGATATCCGTATCGTCTCCGTGGCAGATGGCAGTATCCTTCGCCGCCAGCCCGGGGACAGCGGCCATGTCACGGTGCCGCTGCAAGCCGTCGGCGGCAAAGGAAAGCTGTACTGGTTTCTCAACCGAAAGGCGCTGACTCAAGGACCCGCCCTGTCCATGCCGGAGCCCGGCACTTACCAGTTGGCCGTTTGCGACAAGGAGGGAAACTGTGACATGGTGGCGTTTAAAGTGGTTGCAGAAGGCAGATGATCCGCTGTTGTTTCTTTTTGTTTTTTTACCGCAGCTCGTGTAGGATGCCTTTAAATGCAAAATATTAAAAATATGGCTATTTTCTTTGACATAAGAACGCTTTCGCTGTTCACCGGCGTTATATCGGCCTGTCTTTTTATCAGCCTGGTATACATCTATAAAAATCGTAAAACCTATCCCGGATTCGGGCAGTGGACCATGGCCTATCTGCTTAATTTTATGGGGTTTGTTTTTTTAAGCCTGCGAAATATTTTTCCGGATTTTATTTCCATCGTTCTTGCGAATGTGCTGATCGTGCTTTGCGTTACCATGATTGCACGGGGCCTGGTCTCCTTTACGGGAGGCCGGCAGAACGTCTGGATGGATCTGTTGGCGCCTCTTGTTCTGGCCCTGGGTTTTTGGGGATTTATTTACCTTTCCCCGAATCTGAAAATGCGCATTTTCATCCTGTCATTTATCCTCACAGGCATCATCCTGCGCTGCATCTCAATTAACCGGAAACAGGTTTCCCTCCTGCTGGGTAAGGAAAATCGGTTTTTGTCCGCCGCCTTTATCTGGGTCATTGTATCGTTGTTGTTCAGAGCGGTGTTCACCCTGTCCTCCGCAGGGCAGATGGATGATTTCATGCAGAACAGCACGATACAGGGCATCAGCATGATGACAGGGTCCATCGGTTTGATTTTCATTGCCCTTGGTCTGGTTATTATCAATGCACAGCGGCTGGAAAAGGACCTGATCCAGGCGGGCAAGGAGATAAAAACGCTTCAGGGCTTTTTACCCATTTGCGCGCATTGCAAAAAAATAAGGGATGACAAGGGGTATTGGAACCAGATTGAATCCTATTTAAACGCACACTCCGAGGTGACGTTCAGTCACGGCATCTGCGATGAATGCTTAAAAAAGTATTATCCGGAGTATTGCAGACCTTTGGATAAATTGAAACGGCAACCCTAAAACAACAGGAGTATCATAGGTGGATTATATTGAGTGGAGCGATTTTGAAAAAGTTGAGCTGAGAATCGGAACCATTGTGGAGGTAAAGGATTTTCCCGAGGCCCTGAATCCGGCATACCGGATGAAGGTGGACTTTGGCGAACCTGTGGGGATCAAAAAGTCCAGCGCCCAGATCACAGATCTCTACACAAAAGAGGAACTCATAGGAAAGCAGGTGGTGGGGGTGGTGAATTTCCCGCCTAAACAGATCGGGCCCGTCATGTCGGAATGCCTGATCACAGGCTTTCACCGTGAAGACGGAGCCGTTGTTCTGGCTGTGCCCGATGCCCCGGTGGGCAACGGGGCAAAGCTTATGTGACAAAGGCGGAGAATTGACCTGGGTTCGAATTTTATATACACTTGATTTCATTTGTTTAGACTAATTTAGCGGACAGCATCTGCCATGCAAACGGTCAACGTATTCAAGGCCATCCCGGGGATGATCCTGGTCCGGGAGGTCGAAACCAGAGACGGTCGTCATCTGATGGCGGTCGGCACCGTGCTCTCAGAAAAGGAGATCCGTATTCTTCGAATGTGGGGGATCCTTGAGGTGGATGTTGAGCCGGCAGAACCGAAGAGGGAAAAAGGGGCAGATTCAGGGCCTTCTTCTGACGTCACAGCCTTCATGGCCCGGTGGTTCAGTGATAATAATCTGGCAAAACCGCATGTCCGGCAGATCCATGACCTTTGCGGGGAGTGGTTCACTTCCAATCCCGAAGTCTTTTCAACCCATCGGGCACGGCTTGCGGCTTTTAGTGCCAGGAAAAAGGACCCCATACCGGAAAATCTGTCTGCCGCACCGCAAATCCTTGTCTCCGACACCCTGACACTGCCGACGCTTCCCAATATCTACACGGAGATTACAGCAGCCGTCAATGATCCTAAATGCTCGGGAAAGGATATTGCCGAGATTGTCAGCAAGGATACCAGTCTGTCAGCCACCCTTCTGAAAATCGTAAACTCCGCCTTTTACGGAATCTGCGAAAAGGTGGATTCCCTTCATTATGCGGCCATGGCGTTAGGAACCCGGCAAATCAGCGATTTGGCCATGGGCATCACCGTGATGAACTATTTTAAGGGCATGCCCCAGAATATTCTGGACATGGAGGCCTTCTGGCTGCACAGCCTGGGATGCGCCTTTATCGCCAGGAATCTGGCGGTCCATCTCTCCGGTATCAACGGTGAAAGGCTGTTCATCGGCGGTCTTCTCCACGATATCGGCCGCCTGGTTTTTTTCAGCCACTTTCCCGAAGCGGCCGCCGCCGCCCTGTCCAAGGCCGCCAAACTCAAACTGTCCCTGGATAAAACCGAACCCCTGTTTTTTCAACTCACCCATGCCGAATTCGGCAGCCGCCTGGCAGAGCACTGGCAGTTTTCACCTGAGATTACGGCTCTGATTGAGCACCACCATGCCTCGGACGGCCAGGATCTGGGCAAAGAGGAAGCGGTGGTCTATTTTGCCAACTGGCTGACAACGGCTCTGGGCATCGGGTTCTCGGGTGAGCTTATTCTTCCCAGACTCAAGACCGGGGCCTGGGAATGCATGAAGATTTCCGTGTCGGCTCTGGAACCGGTGATCCGGCAGACGGACCGGCAGTTAAAGGAGGCCGTACGGTTTTTTTTATGAGTGAGTCAGGCATGGACCTTCAGCAGCGGCTGGCCTATCTTGAAGGGGAAAACCGTCACCGGATGCAGGCCCTTGAGATGATCCGGAATTTAAGCGATTTCCAGGTCTCTGTGAATAAGCTCAAAGATCCCGGGGCCATATTCAAGACCTGCCGGGAGCAGGCCGGCCGGCTTATTGAGGTCAAAGCGACGGCCTTTTATCTCGTAGACGAAGCCTCTGGAGAGTTCCTGCTGGCGGACTGCCATCCGATGTCCTTCAGGGCGTCCATTGCGTCTGATCTCGAGCAGTTTATCAATGACGCCACTTTTTCCCGGGCCGTTATGGAGAAAACCCCGGTCACGGCAAGCACCCCGGATTTTGGCGCCCATTATCTTTTCCATGTACTCACAACGGTGTCACGGGTCCGGGGAATGTTTGTGGCCGTTCTGTCTGGCAGTGCAAGGCAGGTGCCTGAGGCGGTTTTCGAGCTTTTATCCATTTTGATGACCCATTGCGCCAATGCCCTGGAAAGTTATACGCTTTACCATCACCTGGAACTGGCCAACGATACGCTGGCTGAAAAGGTCGAGGCGCTTTCAAGGTCACAGGTCTCCCTGACCCGGGAGGTGGCGGCCCATAAAAAGACCCTGGGCGCCTTAAAGGAGAGCGAAGCCATGTACAGGCTCCTGGCGGAGACGGCTCAGGAGATCATTGTCATCGTGAGTCTGGCCGGCCGGATTTCCTATATCAATTCATCGGGCCTGGCCCTTGGGGGATATGACGGGACACCCCCGGAGAAGATCTGGGACATCTTCACGGGATTTGATATGGCCAAGGTATCGGAGGATGATTTTTTTGACCGGAGTCATCGGGTCTCCATGGTAAATGGCCAAGGAGAGAGAATCCCCGTTGAAATTTCCCTGGCCTGGGTCTGTCATGCCGGCAGGCAGGAGCAGGTTCTGATCGTGGGCCGGGATATCTCCGCCCGGATCCGGGCTGAAAAGGAAAAAAGTGAGCTTAGGGCCAAGCTGTGGCAGGCCAGTAAAATGGAGTCCATCGGTCTGCTGGCCGGGGGAACCGCCCATGATTTCAACAACCTTTTGACCGTGATCTGCAACTATACGGACATGGCGATGCAAACCCTGCCCAAAGAAGATCCGGCCCACAGGTATCTTAAGCAGGTGGAGCAGGCGTCCATTGATGCCATAGCCCTGGCCAGGCAGCTTTATACCATCGGCCACGGGGATGTCCACGATACGGGAAGAGTGGATCTTGGGGCCATTATCCCAAACACCCTTAAACTGCTGGATGCCTCCCTGGGAAAGGACCTGCATCTCTCCTGGGATATTGGGCTCACCCCGTTGTTTGTCCTTGCCGAGGAAACCCGTATCCGCCGGGTGCTGATGAATCTGGTTACGAATGCCGCCTCCGCCATGGAGGGAATGGACAAGAAAATCATCATTGTGGGTGCGGACCGGTATGAGATTGAGGCGGCCCCGGCCCAGCTGGCCCTGGGCCTTGCTCCGGGGCGGTTTATCCGGATCTGGATTCAGGATACAGGACCTGGCATCCCCCGGGAGGTGCTGCCTTATATCTTTGATCCCTATTTCAGTACCAAAACGTGCAAAGAAAATGCCGGCCTGGGACTCTCCATTGTCCACGGCATCATTAAAAATTACAAGGGTGCCATTGATGTGGAGAGCAGCCCGGGTGCCGGGACCTGTTTTTACATCTATCTGCCCGAGGCGTTATAGGGTTCTGCCGGGGGATTTTATGACCGGTTGTTACGCCGCTTTTTTGAAAAGATCGATCAAGCGCTTTACATAGGCAAGACTGTTTGTCCCGCCCTTGCTGCCGTCCTCCGGCAGGGTGAATTCCATGATTCCCAGTCCCGCAAGGCGAAATTCATCCGTAAGATCTTCTAAAATCTGTATGAGGGTGTCGGGCGCAAGTCCGCCCGGTTCCGGGCATCCCACATGGGGAAACCGTCGGGGATCCAGGATGTCCAGGTCTACATGCAGATAGATTTGCGGATGGCCTTTTTCTCTGACGGCTGCCGCAAGGCGTTCAGCGCCCGCCTGCAATGCGTCTACCGGAACAAGGGTCATGGTGCGGGCAAGGGTTCTTTCCGCAGGATCCGGATTGCGCAGGCCGGCCAGGATGACCTGGTCGGAAGAGATGTATGAAAATGCGGTGCGGCAGATATCCGTATCTCCGAGGCCGAGAAGGGCGGCCAGGGGCATTCCGTGAAAATGGCCCGAGGGGGAGGTTTCAGGGGTGTTCAGATCGGCATGGGCGTCCAGCCAGATGATCGTCAGCCTTCCGTCATGAATTTTGTTGAGCCAGGATACGGGCATGACTTCGGTTCCGCAGTCTCCGCCGATGGTCAGAATGCATTTGGGAGCGGCCTTTTGAATGCGGCGGCCGGCATCCTCCATCTGGGAGCGAATATGGTCATATCCCAGGATTGCGTTCCGTGTTGCAAGTGCGCAGGTTTCCGGAACCGGAACGACGGTGACGTCAAGTTCCGGGCAGATGCCGGGAACCGCCCGGGCGGCATGATAAAGGGTGTTGTTTCTCCCTGAGCCCTGCCACTGGGGAAAGATTAAATGCAGAGGTTCAATTTTCATCCGCCTGTATGCCTTTCAGGGCCGCCTTTCCTTTCTCTGTGAGCCAGATTTCGGCGATTCCCTTTTTGGCCAGCTTTTTTTCAATGGCCACGGCCTTTTGTTTCGGGGCAAACCACGCCTCAATTCCATACGCCACCCGGTAGCTGCCGGAACGGGTGAAGGAGGGGCTCTTGATCCGCCCCCGGATATAGGGGGCCCCATCTACCGGTGGTTCAAATCCGACACCGCCGTACCGGTATGTTCCGTCAGCCTCCGGAACGAGGGAGACATAGACCCTCTGGTTGCGGCGGGGTTTTCCGGCCCTATTGACATCTTTTGCCGGAATCCTGGAAATATCGTATCGAAGGAGGGCGTAATTACCCCTGAAAAGGCTTCTGGGATCCACAGGAACCGTGCGCAGGCGGATGATCTGACCGGTCCAGGCCGGGATTTTCGCATTCATGTAGACCATGGCCAGTACGCCCGCCTGGAGAAAAATGATCAGACATATGGCTGCGGTGCGCCGGTTGGCGAATTTTGTTGTCCGGTTCATCATGCCTTATCCTCTTCAGCAGTTGCCGTTTTAACCCGGGGGCGCCACAGCCGGGCCGTCACCAGTAGAATCACCGCAAACACGGTGAACAGGGCAGCCGCTCCGACATAGTCCCCCACCAGGTCAAGATACCGGATAAGTCCGAGGGCCAGGATGACCACCACGCCCAGGAAAAAATAGTGGGAGATCCCCTTTCGGACCCCTTCGACAATAAGCCATACGCCGGAGATGATGAGAATGAGATTGTCAGCCACGGAAAACCACAGGGCTGCGTCCCGGTCAGAGATCAGCACGGTTGCGGCCATGGTCCCAAGGTAGAGCAGGACGGCAAGGCCGGGAGCAAGCGGGGAATGTCCGGCAGTCCGGCCGGCCCAACAAAGGGCCAGGGCGGCCAGACTGATGACGACCGCTGCCGCCAGGGCCGTGCCGGGCATCTGCCAGGGCTGGACAAGGATTTCTTCCCAGGGTGCTTCAAAGCTGAATATGAAAAGCGAGAGGACGAAAAGCCTTAAGGCCCATGCGGTGATGAGGCTTGCGTAATCCTTGAAATCCGGCCGTTCCCGGCTGTCAAGAAACCGTCCCAGTCCGTAGCAGAACAGGCCGTATCCAAAGGCAAAGAAAAGGTTTTCCAGGTCAAAGTCCAGGTGGTCCCATCCGCCCAAAAACCAGGAGAGGGAGAGTTCGCAGAACAGGCCTGTGAGAACAATCAGCATGGAAAATAGAATCTTGCAGGAACCGGACTTGATCAGGTGCCAGGCGGCAGCGCCGAGGAAAAGGGGAAAGAGCCATGGAAAATATCCCAGCGCGGCCTCCTGGAAAAACCAGATGGATCCCAGGCCTGCGGCCAGGAGCATGAGGGCGCGGCTTTTAAGGATGATGGCCAGGGGGAGAACACCTAAAGCCCAGGCCAGGGTGCCGTCGGGAAAATGTTCTCCGATGTGATAGATCTGGGCGATCAGCATGATGGAGATCCCGTAAAAAAGGGATCCCAGAAAGAAAAGGCCGGTGGCGGCCGTTTCCCGTCCCCGGGTATGGCTGTAAAGCCCTGTGCCTTGGGTGAAAAGGGTGATCAGAATAAGGCCGCCCATGCGCACGCCTCTGGGGATTTGGTCCCAGTTGGCCGAGACAAGGGTGATGACGGCCAGGCCCAGGAATAAATACCCCAGAAGGATTAAAAGCCAATAGGCCCTGCGGTGACGGGAGATGGTGTCCAGGTCCATGCCGTAGGTGCTGCAGATGGCCTGGGCCTGGTCCGGGGTGATGAGCCCTTTTTCGGTCCATTCCAGGATTTCCCTGGCCAGGTCATGTTTGAAAAGCCGGATCAGTCTCATGGGGTTTCTTTGGATTGGGTTTTAAGGTTGACCCGGTACAGGGGATCTCCTACCAGCATCATCTGCCAGGAAAGATAGGGCAGGCTCACCGTATAGGCTTCGGCCAGGGTGAGAATGCCTTCGGAAAGCAGGTTGAAGAACAGTTCGGGTACGGGAAACGCCTGGATGTAAGGTTCCGCCACAGGACCCAGTGTGGCGGCCGCCCCGTTTTCAAGGATACGTTTGCACCACAAATTTTTGTCCCCTTTAAGGGTGGTGCACTCCCCGGAGGCCATGTGATACCCCACAGCTCCCTGCTGAAAGTCAAAGGCGTCAATGTAGTTGGTCAGGGAATACCATCCGCAATAAAGGGCGGCGTCGGGCGCCGAGCCCGGGCGAAACAGATCCTGGGAATCATTGAGGACAACGGTCATGTCCCTTTTTTCTCTGAGAAAGTCGGCGGTATGGTGCAAAGAGGCGTCGTAAAGTGCGTATCCAGACAGTTTCTTTCCCTTTGACGGAGCGGGCCAGCGGGCGTCAATATAGGCTTTTCCTGAAAGGCCGTTTTTTTCGGCAGCCATGCTGTCGACAATCATCCTCTTGACCGTGCCGGCGTCAGGTCCGTCCAGGCGGCCCACCATCATGACGTTTTCTTTTGAGACGGAGATCTTCCGGTCTTTAAATCCGTAGTAAAAGGGATTGGGCTGCCAGTGCCGCAGGTTGTATTCCCCGTTCATGACCAGGGCGAGTTCGGAGTCCAGTGCCGCCCCGGTAGTCCGTGTGCCGGCCTCGCCCGGCTGAGGGGCGATACGGATGGGAAGTCCGAAGGTGGTGGCGATGGCCCGGATATGGGTATGGGCTGCCAGAAACCGCCGGATGGGGGGGGCGATTTTCCGGTTATACGCATCCCGGGAGCAGGTTTCATTGTCCGTGACCCAGACCAGGACCAGGTTCTTTTTTGGAATCCCCCGCCGCTTCATGTAAAAAGAGGCAAGTCCAGAGCTTTTGGCGGCATTCCGGTTGGCCACGACCAAGACCTCATCCGGGGTCAGGGCATGGGCTGCCGCAGGGGACAGCAGACATGCCAGAAAGACAAAGAGCAGGGTTCTAATTCCGGATTGCCGGGCCTGCATGGAAAGGGCCTCCTCTACATGGCCTGGCTGATGATTTTCAGGCCGTTAAGGGTGAGGGACTGGTCCACCAGTTCAATGGTGTTGGAAACCTCGGCGATCAGGGGCGCAAGTCCACCGGTGGCGATAATCTTGGGTTCTACTGCCATCTCTTTGGCCATGCGGGCCACCATGCCGTCCACCATGGCGGCATTCCCGTAAATGATGCCGGACTTGATGCTTTCGATGGTATCATCCCCGATCACCTTTTCAGGCGCCTTGAAAATTTCCACCCGGGGCAGACGGGAGGCCCGCCTGAACAGGGCGTCTGAGGAGATCATCACCCCGGGACAGATGGCTCCGCCCAGGTACTCTCCTTTAGCGGAGATGGCGTCAAAAGTGGTGGCCGTGCCGAAATCAATGATAATCAAAGCGGTTTTATAGGCGTCATAGGCGGCCACCGCGTTGACAATCCGGTCCGCCCCCACCTCGTTGGGGTTGGAGTAGAGAATAGGCATCAGCTTTTTGACCGCTACGGGATTGATCCACAGCGGTGTGAGTTTGAGATACCGCTCGCAAAAGGCATTGAGAATCCGTACCGAGGCGGGCACCACCGATGAAATCACCGTTCGGGTAATTTTGCCAAGATCAATGCCCCTGTCTGCAAACAGCGCCCGGGCCAGGATGTTGAACTCATCGGCCGTGTTTTCCCGGACGGTGCTGATGCGCCAGTCCTCCTTGAGCACATCATTTTCATAAACACCGATAACGGTATTGGTATTGCCCACATCTATGACCAGCAGCATGGTGTTCTCCTTTGGGATGAAGTTCTATTCGATTTTAACGGTAAAGACCTGGGGGGAGGCCCCGGTCATGATCAGGTTTACGGGAAGGTCAATACAGGCATGCCGGGCATGGATTCCCGGGGAAAGCCCGGAAAGATCCATGAAGGCATGGATGTTCTCGGTCAGGCCCTTGTTGCCCAGGATGTCCACGGGGCCCTTGATGACAATGGAAAGCGTGTCCGGCTTTACTTTGACCTTGCCTGAAGCATTGATCAGGCGGATGGGAAGGGCCTCTATGGTCCGCTCGCCGAGTTCGGGCTGGATGGGAACGGTAACGATAAACATGGCCTGGTCCGGGGAAAACATCAGTGGACTTTCAAGGTCCAGAGGCACCTCTTTTTTAAAGGTTTCGCTGGCCCCTGATAGATCCACTGGCTTGGTTTTCAGGATGTCCAGGCCCTCAATCAGGGACTGAGCTCCTGTCAGGTCGATATAGGACGGTTCCGAGGTGGGTGCCAGTGCCAGATGGCCTTTGGCGGGTTCCCCTGTGTAAGGCACACTGACTTTAAAGGTCCGGGTTATTTTTTTCTCCAGGCGGACACTTAGAAAAGAGGGGCTGATTTCCAGAACCGTGACCGCAGGGTCCAGGGGGATGCGGTTTCTGTCCACCGGTAAAAGATAGGTGCCGGTTTCAATGCTGTCCGAATCCCCTGCCGGATCAAACTCCAGGTCCGTATAAAGGTCTGCCGGATAGGTGATGTTTTTTGCCTGGAGGAGTTCGATCTGCCGGGGATCCCCTTTGATCCGTATTTCTATTTTGTCCGTATGAAATGCTGTCAGCACCATATCGTCCGGTACATTGGAGAAATCCACCGGAAGGAGGAGATCGGTTTCCACGGGATCAATGGTGCAGTTGGGAAGAAAGAGAAATAAAAGGCCCAGGATAGCCAGGGCCTTTAATGTCAGGCTATCAGGCATTCCTGATCGCATCAATGACCCGGGTAAAGGCCGATACGGTGGCCACGTCATGGACCCGGACGATATGGGCCCCGTTCATCAGGGAGGCCCCCACAGCGGCCAGGGTTCCGGTTTCGGTTCGGGTGTCCCTGGGACTTGCCTTTTCCCCTTTGGGGTCGGTGAGGACACTTTGGATAAAGGATTTTCTGGAGGGTCCCATGAGTACCGGATAGCCCAGGTCAAGGAGTTGCTGCAGCTCTTTGATCAGAACCAGGTTATGGCCCACGGTTTTCCCGAACCCGATGCCCGGGTCCAGGATAATCTTGTCCTTTGAGATGCCCTTGTCCAGGGCCAGGGCCACCCGGGCCTTGAGGTAATCGGTAATCTCACCCATGAGATCATCGTAGCTGGGATTTTCCTGCATGGTCTCAGGGGTCCCCTTCATGTGCATGAGGATGACCGGGGCGCGTGTTTCTGCAGCCACATCCGCCATGGCCGGGTCCATCTCAAAGGCGGACACATCGTTGATGATGGCCGCCCCGGCCTTGATCGCCTCCCGGGCGACGCCGGACTTGACCGTGTCAATGGAGATGGGCACGTCAATTTCCTTTGACAGGGCTTCGATGACCGGAATGGTCCGGTCCAGCTCTTCCTGCTCGGGCACCGGCTCCGAAAAGGGGCGGGTGGATTCCCCGCCGATGTCCAGAATGCCGGCGCCTGCCGCCACAAGCTCCCGGCCGTGGGCAAGGGCCGTGTCCAGGGTATTGAATTTGCCGCCGTCGGAAAAAGAGTCCGGCGTGGTATTGAGAATGCCCATGATGCAGGAACAAGATCCAAGTTCAAGGGTGAAACGGCCGAAATTCAGGGAGAAAGACGTCATTTTTACTCCTTGTCTTCCGGGTCTTTTTTCTCATCCTTGTCCGGTTTTAACCCCGGGAAATCCACAATGTCGGCATCATCCGGAGCCTCTTCCACCTCGGTGACTTCCGCATCAACGGTTTCCTGTGTTTCTGTAGATACGGCTTCCTCGGCGTCTTCCTCTTCTTCCTCGGTTTCAAAATTCTGTTCCGTGCGGATGTTCCGGCGGCCGTGGAAGTTGAATTCGGGGCGCATTTTTGCGATCAGGTCATCTAAGTCCGGGCCCATGATGGTTTCCTCTTCGAGGAGAAGATCGGTCAGGGCATGGAGAATGTCGATGTTCTCCTCCAGAATATCCTTTGCGGTCTGGTAGGCCCTGTCAATCATGGTGGCGACTTCCGCGTCGATCTTCTGGGCTGTGGCCTCGGAGTAGCTCTTAGCCTGGGTCATCTCCCGGCCGATGAAGATATTGTCGTCATGGTCCTCATAGGAGAGGGGGGCCAGGTTGTCGCTCATGCCAAAGGAACGGATCATGCGGTTGGCCAGTTTGGTGGCCTGCTTGATATCGTTGGAGGCTCCTGTGGAGATCCGCTTGAAGATGATCTGCTCGGCCACCCGGCCGCCGAATGCAATGGCCAGCTCGTTTTCAAGCTGATCCTTGTACTTGAAATCCCCCTCTTCCGGCAGAAACCAGGTCACACCGGCCGCTCTGCCTCTTGGGATGATGGTGATCTTGTTCACGGCGTCGGTGCCGGGCAGGAACCGGGCCACCAGGGCATGACCGCCCTCGTGGTAGGCCGTGGTCTTTTTCTCTTCTTCCTTGATCACCTTGGACTTTCTTTCAAGCCCCATGTAGACCTTGTCCTTGGCATCTTCAAAGTCGCGCATGGTCAGTTTTTCATGATCGCGCTTGGCCGCCAGCAGGGCCGCTTCGTTGCACAGGTTTTCAAGGTCGGCACCGGAGAATCCCGGGGTGCCTTTGGCCAGGGTGACCGGATCCACATCCTTGGCCAGGGGGCTTTTTTTCATGTGTACCCTTAAGATGCCTTCCCGGCCCTTGATGTCGGGCATGTCCACGACGACCTGACGGTCGAAACGCCCCGGCCTGAGCAGGGCGGGGTCCAGAACGTCGGCCCGGTTGGTGGCGGCCATGAGGATGACGCCTTCGTTGGCCTCAAATCCGTCCATTTCCACCAGAAGCTGGTTCAGGGTCTGCTCCCGTTCGTCGTGACCGCCGCCGAGGCCTGCGCCCCGCTGACGTCCCACAGCGTCTATTTCGTCAATAAATATGATACAGGGGGCGTTTTTCTTGCCCTGGGCAAACAGATCCCTGACCCGGGAGGCACCAACGCCCACGAACATTTCAACGAAGTCCGAACCGGAGATGGTAAAGAAAGGAACGCCCGCTTCTCCGGCAACCGCCCGGGACAGAAGGGTCTTACCGGTACCGGGGTTGCCCACCAGGAGCACCCCTTTGGGGATTCTGCCGCCCAGCCGGGTATATTTGGAGGGATTTTTTAAAAAGTCCACCACCTCGGTCAGCTCTTCTTTGGCTTCGTCAATGCCCTGGACATTGGCGAAGGTGACCTTTTCCCCCTTGTCGTCCATGAGACGGGCCCGGCTTTTACCGAAGGACAGGGCTTTTCCGCCCCCGCCCCCGCCCTGCATCTGACGCATGAAAAAGATCCATACCCCGATGAGGACAATCATGGGCAGCCAGGAGACCACCAGGGACATGAACCAGGAGGATTCTGCCGGGGGCTTGGCCTTGATGGCCACCCCGTTGGACCGCAGCATATGGATGAGGTCTCCGTCATCCGGGGCAAAGCTCTTGTAACGGGCACCGGAGGAATCGGTAATGTACAGATCCCGGCCCTGAATCACCACGCTCTGAACCCGGCCGTCTTCCACGAGGGAGAGAAACTCTGAGTATCCGATATCGGACTGACCGGTCTGCTGCTGGTTGAAGATATTGTAGAGCATAACCATCATGAGCACGATGACCAGCCATAATGAGATGTTCTTATAAAATTGATTCAATGTTTTTCCTCTCTTTGGATTAATAGCTCCCGATAAACTTAAATATATATAAACACAAAACAAGATTATACAAGGGAAAGTTTTTCCCTTTTCATCCCAGGATCAGGGCTGGTGATCCTTGGTATCAGGGCCTTTTTCCCGTTGCCCCAAGATTCGCAGGGGCAGCGATTCCTTTTTAAAGCAAAGTTGTCCGCGGCCACGGTAGACCCGGACCTGCCCGGGCAGATCAATGTGCTTTCCGGGTTCCGAAGATTGAGCCAGTTCAAGGACATCCGTCACATGCCGGTGGGCGATGCGTTTCAGGTCCCCTTTGACATGGGAGACGGCCTGTCTGACCATCCTTGCCGCCAGGGCCCCGTGGCTCTGGGTCAGAGCCTGAACGGCGATGGTGATTTCCCCTTCGGTCCGGTGTGAAACGGCAGCCTGAAACGTCTGGCTGGCCCGGCTCTCAAGATAATCGTCCTCCAGGGCCATGATCCGGCTGAGCCGGTCCAGGCCGGTCCGGATATCGGGGTTGAAATCCGCTTCAAGAAAAGGAATGAGCCGGTGGCGGACCCGGTTTCGCAGAAAGGCCGGATCCGTATTGGAGGCATCGGTGACAAAGGGCTGGTCAATGGCCTCAAGATAGGCCAGGATTTCTGATTTGGAAACCCGGATCAGGGGGCGGATGATGCCGCCCTCCCGTTTCGGGGCGATCCCTTTGAGCCCGGAAGGTCCTGAGCCCCGGATCAGGTTGAGCAGCACCTGTTCCGTATGGTCGTCCCGGTGGTGCCCCAGGGCTGTGAAATGATACACTTTTTTTTGGGAGACTTCTTTGAAAAACGTATACCTGGCGATTCTGCCGGCCGTTTCAAGCGAGTGTTTTCCCTCTTTTGCCAGGGTCTTGACATCGACCCGGGTCACATCCAGGTCAATGGCATGGGCCCTTGCGAATTCCTGGACAAAGGCCTCATCCTGGTCGGACGCCTTTCCCCGCAGGCCGTGGTTGAGGTGGGCCAGGCCGATGGTAATGTCAAGGCGGGGGGCAAGCGTCATGAGCACCCTGACAAGCGCTATGGAGTCCGGTCCTCCTGAGAATCCGATGAGCACCCGGCTGCCGGGACAGATCATGCGGTGGGCTTTGATCGTCTGGGATATACGGTCAATAAAGACTGCCGGCGTGTCAGACATACCGTCCATGTCAGCAGGCAAACAGGGGAAGGTCGGGCAAAGCCATGAGGCCTGCCCTTGTTGCATGGTCAAAAAAAGTGGTCACGGCCAGGGTTCCACGATCTCCGATATCCTTTGAATAGGCATTCACATAGAGTGCGATGTGCTGGCGGATGACGGTTTCTTCGAGTTCCTGGGCATGGGCCCTGATGTAATCGGCGGCCATTTCAGGATGGGCAAAGGCATGGTCGATGGACCGGCCGATAAGGTCCTGGATGCGGCAGGCCTCGTCCAGGGCAAGATCCCTGCGCACGGCAATGCAGCCCAGGGGGATGGGCAGTCCGGTCGTATCCTCCCACCACTGGCCCAGATCGGCCTTCATCTCAAGACCCATGGCCTGGAAGACAAATCTGCCTTCGTGGATAATGACGCCGAAATCCGCCTCTTTTTGAATCACCGCCGGCATGACGGTTTCAAAGGGCATGGGCCGGATTTCAGGGGTAAGGCCGGGAAATTTGTCGGCCATGTAGAACTGGAACAGGTGGCAGGCCGTAGTGCCCATGCCGGGGACGGCGATCACGGGGCTTTGGCTGTCATTAAGCTTTTGCCCCGGTCTTGAGATGAGCAAGGGCCCGCACCCCTCCCCCAGGGCGGATCCGGTCCGCAGCAGGGCATATTTGTCCAGAAGGCTTCCCAACGCAGCAAAGCTGAGTTTGGTGACATGGTAGCGTCCGGCAGCCGCATGCTGGTTCAAGGTTTCCACGTCTTCCAATGTAATGTGAAAATCCATTTCCCGGCAGGGGATCAGCCCCTTTGCAATACCTTTGAAGATAAAGGTGTCATTGGGACAGCTGGAATAGGCAAGATCGTATTCTTTTTTCATAGGGATTTCATACCAGATTTGGGGGGCATTAGGCAATATGGGAACACCGGCACCAGTTCCGAAAAAATCCCATTGTGCTCGCACGGTTTTCTTGGATATAATTCGTGCTTAAAAATTTAATTTTTCGCAGGGGGGAAAATGATGGATTTCTTGCTGCAGTTCAGCCCGGTAACCCAGGCGCTTTTTGCAACCCTTTTTACCTGGGCTATGACCGCCGCAGGGGCGGCTATTGTGCTCTTTACAAAGACGATAAATCATAAATTTCTGGATTCGACCTTGGGGTTTGCCGCAGGCGTTATGATTGCCGCAAGTTTCTGGTCTCTTCTGTCTCCGGGAATCGCCATGGCAGAGACCCTGGGCCAGACGCCATGGTTAAGCGCCACCATCGGATTCATGGGCGGCGGTATTTTTATGCGGGCCATCGACAAATTTTTACCCCATCTTCATCCCGGCCTGGCCACGAATAAGGCTGAAGGCGTTAAAACTTCCTGGCAGAGAAGCACCCTTCTTGTGCTGGCCATCACCCTTCACAATGTTCCGGAAGGCCTTGCCGTCGGCGTTGCCTTTGGCGCTGTCGGGGCGGGGCTTCCTTCGGCAACCATCGGCGGGGCTATCGCCCTGGCCGTTGGCATCGGGATTCAGAATTTCCCCGAGGGCACAGCGGTTTCCATGCCACTGAGACGGGAGGGGATGCCCAAGTGGAAAAGTTTTTTCATGGGACAGGCCTCCGGAGTGGTGGAGCCCATGGCCGGGGTGTTCGGCGCATTGTTTGTATTAAAGATGCAGAGTTTCTTGCCCTATGCCCTGTGTTTCGCTGCAGGCGCCATGATTTTTGTGGTTGTGGAAGAACTCATCCCTGAATCCCAGCGAAAGTTCGAGAACATTGATACGGTGACAATGGCAACCATGGTCGGGTTTTCAGTGATGATGATTCTTGATGTGGCTCTGGGATAGTTCTCAAGGTTGAAGGGGACCGAATAATTGGGGGCCTGGATTATGTCCGGGGGTATCGTTTCATGCCAAATTTTGGTAATGTCCCTTTGGCTTTGGCAAATTAAATATCAAAATTCGTCCGGATTCACGGGCTCAACCGCAGGGGAGGACAATGATCAATCAGGGCGTGGCCATCTATCTTCTAATCGTTGGGATTTGCGGCATACTGATTATCTGGTGGAGTGACCGCCGCATCAACCGGACTGAGAGACGGCGCAAGCACCGGATCAAGAAATTCAAGCAGTTTGAAAGCGTGGAGACCAGTACCCCTGTGGACAACCCGATCCGGGAGGCCCGGGAAACGGCCGTGGACAGCATTGAGAGCCGGTTCTCCATCATCAGGAAAGTAAGCTTTTTCTCCCTGGTGATCATCTGGGTCGTCGCTCTGGTCTATCCCTTTCTGGGCAAGATGCCTGCGGCGTTTTTATCGGTTTTTGTGGCCTCCTCGGGTATCATCATCGGTGTGGCGGCCCGCCCCTTTATTGAAAATCTGATCTGCGGCATTGTCATCTCTTTCTCCCATCCCATCCGGACCGGGGATACGGTTATTGTGGACAATTACTACGGCAGTGTGGAGGACATCACCTTAACCCACACGGTGATCAAAATCTGGAACTGGCGGCGCTATATCATTCCCAACCAGAGGATGCTGTCCAAGGAGATCGTCAACTGCACCATCAACGACGCCTATCAATGGACCCATGTGGAATTTTTTGTCGCCTATGATTCAGACCTGGACCTGGTCCAGGAACTGGCCGTCAAATCCGCCTCGGAGAGCAGTTATTTTGCCGATTACGAGGAGCCCAAATTCTGGATCATGGAGATGGAGGAAAAAGGATTCAAATGCTGGATTGCGGCCTGGGCCGACTCCCCCATGGACGCCTGGGAACTGGGCAACGATATCAGGACCCAGCTCATCAAGCAGTTCCGGAGTCACGGCATCCGCTGCCATCAATTTGAATTGAACCTCCAGGGCCCTGAGGCGGAAATCACATCCTGAACCCCATAGTCCATTGCTGAACTTTTCCGGATTTTTTTCATCGGCCAAGTGGTATTGAAAGAAATCCACATGGCATTGCCGGAAAATCCTAACAGCCTGTTCAGGCATTTAAAATTGCATCTTTAATCCATTGATCAAGTCCTTTGATTTTGCAAGGTCGATTTGCATCATTTGAGAACGTGGTAATAATAACCAGTGGCAATGCCCGATCTGTCGGGCGGATTGTGTGAATTGTGGTTTTGGATGAATTGCGGAAAATGTGAAGGAATCTTTGTATGTCTATTTCAATCAGAAAGGTCGGCATTGTCGGTGTCGGCCACGTCGGGGCCCATGTGGCCTACAGCTTGGCCCAGCAGGGCATCTGCGATGCGCTTTACCTTTGTGACATCAATAAGCAAAAAGTGGTCAGTGAAAGACAGGATCTCATTGATGCGGTCTGCTATATGCCCCATCGCGTTCAGGTGTATAACTGTGAATATAAGGATCTGGCGGACTGTGACATTATCGTCAACTGTGTGGGGACCATTGACGGCAGCGGGGACCGTCTCAACGAGCTTCAGGTCAGCATGGGCATGATCCGCACCTTTGTCCCCGTTTTAAAGGAAAACAACTTCAACGGGATCTGGCTGAACATTACCAATCCCTGTGATATCATCGCCCACCAGGTGTGGACGCTTTCCGGCCTGCCAAAAAATCAGGTGATCGGCACGGGAACGGGGCTGGATACCTCCCGGCTTAAAGCGGTCCTTGCCAGGGAGACCGGATTCGACCATAAATCCATCACCGCCTATCAGTTGGGTGAGCACGGGAACAGCCAGTTCACGGCATGGTCCTGTGTGGCCTTCGGCGGAAAACCCTTGAGCGAATTGGAAACGGAAGATCCTGACAGGTTTACGTTGGAAAAAGAGGCCTTAAGCGCTGAAGTGGCCAAGGCCGGGTGGGTCACCTTTGAAGGCAAAGGAGCCACGGAATACGGGATTGCCTCCACCGCAGCCCGGATGATCAGCTGCATTTTCCACGATGAAAAGCAGATTTTCCCGGCCTCCACCCTCATCGACGGCCATTACGGGGAAGAGGGTATGTTTGTCAGTGTTCCCTGTGTCCTGGGCAAGGACGGGGTGGAGGAAATTATCGATCTGAATCTGACGGACGACGAAATGGCGCGTTTCAACAAGACCTGCACGGTCATGAAAGAGAATATCGCCAGGATTAAATAGGCTTCGGTCCTGCAGTCGGCAAAAAGGGTCTCCCGGGATTTACCGGGGACCCTTTTTCATGGACCAAAAAAGCGGCAGGAGATTAGAGTTCGATTTTTGTACCGAGGACTTCAAGGAACTTGGCAAGCCACTGGGGATGGGCGGGCCATGCCGGGGCAGTAACCAGGTTGCCGTCCACATGGGCCTGGTCCACGGGGATATCCATGAAGGTGCCGCCGGCACCGTCAACATCCGGTCCCACAGCCGGGTAAGCTGAGCAGGAGCGGCCCTGGACAACGCCGGCCGCAGCAAGAAGCTGGGCCCCATGGCAGATGGCGGCAATGGGTTTTTTTGATTCGGCAAAGTGCTTGACCATGCCGATGACGGTCTGGTTCAAACGGATATATTCAGGCGCCCTTCCTCCGGGGATAACCAGGGCATCATAATCCTGTGCCTGAACTTTATCGAAACTGGCGTTAAGGGTAAAGTTGTGGCCGGGTTTTTCGCTGTAGGTCTGATCGCCTTCAAAATCGTGAACCGCCGTTCTCACGAATTCGCCTTCCTTTTTGTCAGGGCAGACGGCATGAACCGTATGTCCCACCATTTGCAGGGCCTGGAAAGGGACCATGACTTCGTAGTCTTCCACATAATCACCGACAATCATTAAAATTTTTTTTGCACTCATGATGGGCCTCCTTGTATGATCGGGCGGCACGACCGCTGCCCGGATTGGTTATGGATAAACTAGTAGGCAGGCTTGACCCTGTTGTCAAGGCGGTTCGGATTAGGAGTTTGTTTTGCCGTTGCCCTTGGCGGCCCGCCTTTTTTAACCTGCTTGCACCCCTGCGGATCATGGTTTAAAATACGGGTTCAACCAAAATCATGAAGGGGTGGAATTTGGATAAAGACCGTTTAATAGAGATCGAGACCAAGCTGGCCTATCAGGAAAAGACCCTCAAGGAGCTCAACGATGTGGTTTTCCAGCAGGATCTGGTCATTACAAAACTTGAAAAACGTTATGAAAAACTGGCAGGGCTTTTGGATGATCATGTCAAGAATTCATCCGGCGCTGGAGGACCGGCCAATGAAAAGCCGCCCCACTATTAATTCCCTGGCGCTATGAACCGCCTTATGTCCGCATCATTGTCAAAAGCGATTTATCGGCTGTACATCAAATTCATCCGCCCGGTGGATCCGGGACTGTTCATTTCAAAATATGCCGGAAAAGCCACGGTCTGCTGCCTGGCCGCCCTGGGGGTTGGCATGGCCCTGAATCTTACAGGGCAGGGGTTGTTGTGGTGGCTTGTGGGGGCGCTGTGCACCGTCATGTTCCGGACCGGCAGCACCTTTGGCCGGCGCAAGATGTATGCCCTTGTTCTTTTAGGGATGGTTTGTGTGGCGGTGCCGGTTGCTGGGGTCACGGGCGGGGCGGGGTATTGGGGGCTGGGCCTGGTTTTTTTGCTGGGCTTTACCTGTTTTTTTGTGGCTTCCATGGGGGTCTCCGCCTCCATTCTGGGCATCGGCTGTCTTGTGGTCTCTTTGATCTCTTTTTTTGATCCGGCCCCCCTTGTCCCGGCTCTGATGCGATCGGCCTGGATTGCCGGGGGCGGTCTGCTGTCTTTTCTGGTGAATTTTTACCTGTGGCCCTTTGACCCGGAACGGGTGCTGCTGAAATCCGCCAAGCTGGCGGTGGAAGACATGGGAACCTTTTTTGACGGTCTTAGCGCCCGGATTAAAAATCCCCGGGTGAGCGATGAGAACCTGGCCTATCTGAGTGCCGAAGCCATTGCCGCCATTCGCCGCTACCGGACCTTCATGGAAAGCTTTAACATCGACCCCCTCAAAGGCAGTGCTGCATCCGGAGGGGCCGGGCTTCTATACTTCGGTCTGATCCGGCTTTACGAGTCCCTGGTCGGGCTGTTCGGGCATATCGCTTTCGGAGACGGGAGAGACGATTTCGAAGACCTTAAAGCCGCCTTTTATGAGGGTTCCTGGGATATCGGCAAGGCCTTTGACGCCTTTTCCGAAATGAAGGGGGGGCGCTATGTCCGTCCGGATTTCGACCGTCTGTTTTCTGTGGTGGAAGGGATTCAGGAAACCCTGGTGGACATGAAAGGCTATCAGCAGGGAGAGGCGTCCCAGGATCATTTCATGGAAGCATGGGGAGCGGTTTACGAGCTGAAGAACGTGGTGCAGGGCCTTCAGGACATGATGAGCCTGGCTGAAACACGGTTCCGGCTGAAGGGAGATGCGGATGGCAGCTAGGCCCATGGAAAAACTTTTTTCAGAACTGAAATTCTCCTCTCCGGTTTTCAGGCATGCCCTGCGGGCCGCCGTCGCCATTACGGCAGCGGTTGCCATGGTCAGAAACCTGGGGCTTTCCCATGCCTTGTGGGTGCCCATTACCGTGCTTGTGGTCATGCGTCCATCCCTGGGCGGTACCCTGCAGATCAGCTGGAAGCGCATGGTCGGGACCCTGGTCGGGGCCGTGGCAGGGATCCTTCTGGCCTATCTTCCCCTGCCCGGAGCCGGTGTGGCCGTGCTGGCCTTTGTGATGCTGTTTCTCATGTTCTACTTCAAGGGCCGCGATTATCTGATCTTTACCGTTTTTCTCACCGCCGATCTGGTGCTGGTGCTCAGTGCGGCGTTTCCCCATACCTGGCAGAGCGGGGCAGAACGTCTGCTGGATACCTTCCTGGGTATTGCCATCGGCCTTGCCGCCTCTTTTTTGGTCTGGCCCAACTTTGCCCGGAAAAATCTGCGGGCGGCTATCGGGGACCTGGTTGGGGCACAGCACCGGCATTTCCAGGCGCTTCGAAGCGCCTATTTCAGTGAACATCCCGACTCTGCCAACCTGCTGTCCGGCAGGCTTGCGGCCAGGGAGATGCTGGATGCCTGCGCTGAAAAGTGCACCGATGCCGCCATCGAGCCCGGCCTCATATCGGCCCAGCGCCAGGAGTTGATGAACCTGGTGGATATCTTTACCCGGAACCACCGGACCCTGACCGCGCTGGCCTCGATTGTGAAGGCCTCCACAGGGGTGTTCAGGGGGGACATCCGCCCGGATCTGGAGGCTCTGATGGACAGGGTTGAGATGCAGTTTTTGCAATTGGAAGGCTATGCCAGGACGGGGGAGGCATCCGGGGAAGATCCTGATTTCAAAGCCTGCTTCAACCGGTTCATGGTCCGCATCGGCGCCATGAGGACCCGGGGAGAATTTGACCGGTTCCCCCTGGACAGCCGGAACAACGCCTCTTCTTTCATCCTCCAGATCAACCGCATCGGCACCGGGCTGGCCCAGGCCAGGACCGGCCTGGAAACCATCCGGTCAGCCCGGTAGTTGCGACCCTAATGGTTTAATCCAACTTTTTTATCAGGCAGGACAACAACGTGAAGACCATATTAACCTTTGACCTCGGCGGCAGCAGCTTAAGGCTTGCATTGTTTGACACGGCCGGCACCCTTCTGGACATCGAAAGACAGCCCCTTTCCATGGAGATGGACAGTGAGGGGGGCTGTGAGGTGGATCCTGAGATCTGGTGGAAGGCCTTTGAGCGAATGGCGGCTGCGCTGCTGGACCGGAACGGGGAAGTGTCCGAGGTTCTCTCCGTCTGCGGCAGCGGCATGACCCGGAGCCAGATTTTCACGGAAGAATCCGGGATGCCGGTTTATCCGGCCATCCTCTGGCCGGACCACCGGGCGGTCGGAGAGGGAGACTTCATTGCCGAAACAGCAGGGGCCGGCCGGTACTGGAGCGAATTTAACGCCTTTCATACCCTGGCCCGGGTCCTCTGGCTGAAGCGCAATCATCCTGCCGCGTTTGATCGGGTCCATCGGGTGCTGGAACCCAAGGATTTCATCAATTTTAAGCTGACCGGCCGAACCGCCTCGGACCGGATTTCTTTGGCCAGGATCCTCCGGACGTCCGACCTTGAGCCGGATGAGGCGCTGATGGAGAAAATCGGCATTTGTCCGGACCTGTTCCCTGAACTGAAATGGCCCTGGGAGCGGATCGGAACCTGCCAGGGCCTGACCGGTTCTCTGGCCGCCCTTAACGGGGTTCCTGTCCTGGCAGGCGCCATGGATACCTGGTGCGCCGTTACCGGCACCGGGGTCATTGAAAATGAGATCTACACCGTATCCGGCACCTCTGAGGTCACCGGCCTGATCACGGCGGAAAAAGTCTGGCGCAAGGGGCTGGTCACCCTGCCCTGGGGCGAAGACAGATTCCAGGTGGGCGGCCCGAGCCAGGCCGGCGGCGATGCCCTTCAATGGCTGGCCAACCTTTTGACCCCGGAAGATCCTGAAGGCGTTCCCCACCTTGTCGTGCAGGCTGCCTCCCGTTCCAGATCTGCCGATGCGCCTCTGTTCATCCCTTATCTGAGAGGGGAGCGGGCGCCAATATGGAACACCCATGCCCGTGGGGTGTTCTGGAACCTGAGCCGGGAACACCGCAGGGCCGATATGGCCCGGGCCGTGATCGAAGGGGTGGCCATGGCCAACCGCTATCTTCTGAAGGCCCTTTTTGACGGGCAGCCCTTTGACGGCCGGGTGATTCTTTCGGGCAAGGCTGCCTCAAACGATCTGTGGTGCCAGATCCGGGCCGATGTTCTGGGGCTGCCGGTGGTGCGGCGTAACGTGGAAGAGGCCGGCCTTGCCGGCGCCTTTCTCCTATCCATGCGGGGAATAGGGGAACTTTCGTCCCTGGATGAGGGATGCGGCAGATTTGCCGTCACCGACCGGACGTTTTCCCCTGATCCTCATATGGCCGCACTGTTTGACCGCCTCTATCCCCATTGGAAAAAAGTCTCCCAAGCGCTTTTGACCTTTCATCAGGATCTGCAACACCTTTCCGAAGGATTAGAAAAGACTTGATTTCTCATAATTAATCTGGCTTAATCTGCTTTTTATTTCTATGAATAGAAACAAACCGGGGCGGGATATTTATCCGGAAAGCAGCACATGAAGCAAGACAGACACATCAAGGCGTTCGTCGCCAGATACGGCACCGCGCTGGCAGGGCTTTGCGTATTTTTATTCTTCAGCCTTGCCGCCGACCACTTTTTCACCGTTCTCAACCTTTTGACTGTCCTCAAGCAGATTTCCTATCTGACCCTGTTGGCCATGGGGTTTTCCTTTGCCCTGACCACATCGGAGCTGGATTTGTCTTTTGCCAACGTCTGCTCCCTTTGCATGGTGATTTCAGGCGGGTTGATCTTTCACAAGTTTCCCGTATGGTGGGCCGTCGCCGCCGGAATCTTTACCGGAGGCGTTGCCGGGGCCATTAACGGCCTGATCGTCACCCGGCTGAAAGTGCCCTCCTTGATCGCCACCTTAGGCGTTTCCTCGGTGGCCAACGGCATCGCCTTCTGGATCACGGACGGGGTGGCCTATGTTGGGCGGTGGCCCAAAAGCTTTTTATTCCTGGGCCGGGGTAAAGTCATGGGCATTCCCATGCTGGCCGTCTGGATGGTGCTGCTGGCCGGGATCTGTCTGTTTGTGATGAAAAAGACCCGCCTGGGGCTGCACATGATATTCACCGGAGAGGCCGATGAGGCGGCCCGGCTGTCCGGTATTCCGGTAAAAATGATGAAATTTGTGGGACTCACCCTGTCGGGAACCTTTGCCGGCATCACCGCGGTGCTGCTCACCGCCTCTTTGAGTTCCGCATCTCCTGCGGGCGGGGCGGATTTCATGATGACCACCATGGCGGCCGTGCTTTTGGGCATGACCATGATTGAACCGGGGCGGCCCAATATCGGCGGTTCCTTTATCGGCGCCCTGACCATCGGGATCCTGAGCAACGGCCTGGTCCTCATGGGCGCCCCTTACTATGTACAGGATATTGTCCTGGGGCTGATCATTATCGGATCGGTCAGCCTGTCGGCCAGCACCATTTCCCGGGCCGCCTTTAACGTTTAGCTTAAACCGGAATTGAACCCATAGGAGAAGAGATGAAAAACAAAACGTTGCGTATTCTGACACTGGTTGTACTGGCCGTCTTATTGGGGACGGTTCCCGGGTTCGCCCAGGAGAAAACCTTAGGGATTGTGGCCTTTCAGATGTCCTCTGAAACCCATGCCCGGGCCGCCAACAAGGCCGTTGAAGCGGCCAATGCCTTAGGATATGAGGTGACCCTGCTCAACTCCAGGGGCAGTCTTGCCGAGCATGCGGCCCAGATCGAAAACCTGATCCAGGCAAAAGTGGCCGGCATCATCCTGTGCATGAGCAAGCCCGTGCAGTTCGACGCCCAGTTCCAGGAGGCCGAGGAGGCCGGGATTCCCATTATCACCATCATGAGCGGCTCCAGCGCCCACACCCTTTTCGACATCACCGTCAACGAGTATCAGGTCGGGGCCCAGGCCGCCCTTTATCTTCTGGGCAGCATGAACTACGAAGGAAAGATCTTAACCCAGCGCTTCGAAAGCAACACCCCCTGCAGAATCCGGGGAAAGGAGCTGGATCTGGTGCTGTCTGAGAACTCCGGCGTTGAAGTGGTGGGCTCCCATACCATGGCCCGGACCAAGTCCTGGCGGGAGGATGTGAAAAACGGCATGAGCGCCCTGATCCTGAAAAACCAGGGCGACTTTGCCGGGGTGTGGGCCTCCTTTGACGCCCAGGCCTTTATCATCGACGACATCCTCACCCAGCAGGGTGTGAAAAAAGGAGATGTGGTCATGGTTTCCGTTGACGGGGGCCAGGAGGTATTCCGCAGGATCAAGGATCCCGAGAGCCTGATGACCGCCACCGTGGCCATTCCCTTTGAAAAAATGGGCCAGACCGCGGTTGAGTCCATGGATAAGATCCTGAAAAAAGAGGCTGTCCGGGAGGATCTGGTCAAAGGCCCCTATATGCTCATGGATGCCGTTCTCGTGGACCGGACCAACGTGCCGGAAGCCGGCAAATGGCCCTGGTAGTCCGGCGGTGGCAAAAGGATCTTCTGCCATGAACGAGATTTTAAGACTGGAATCGGTCAGCCGGTCCTTCGGGGCGGTGAAGGCCCTGCAGAACATTAGCTTCTCCATCAAAGAGGGCGAAGTCGTGGCCCTGTGCGGGGACAACGGCGCCGGCAAATCCACTCTGATCCGGATCATCTCCGGGGCGGACCGCCCCAGCCGGGGCTCGCTTTTTTTTAAGTTTGAAGAGGTCTGCTTTTCCTCTCCGGCCCGGGCATTGGCCCGGGGCATCGCCACCACCTACCAGGATCTGGCCCTGGCCCCTGAAATGAAGCTGTATGAAAATGTCTTCATGGGAGCGGAGCTGACCCGAAAAAGCCTCATTCCGGGAATCCGGGTCCTGGACAAGAAACGGATGAAGGAACAGGCCCTGGGGTATCTGTCCCGGCTCAACGCCCGGATGACCGATCCCGAGGTCCGGATCAACACCCTGTCCGGCGGCCAGCGCCAGGCCGTGGCCATATCAAGGGCCCTGCGCTGGAAGGCCAGCCTGGTCATCATGGACGAACCCACGGCCGCCTTAGGGGTCAAAGAGACCCGGGGGGTCCTGGATCTGATTTCCCAGCTTAAAGACCAGGGCGTGACCGTGCTTTTAATCAGCCATACCATGGAGGATATTGTCGAGGTGGCGGACCGGGCCGTGATTTTAAAAGGCGGGAAAAAGGCCGGGGAATGCGCCTGCCGCAATCTGGACCCAGGGGATCTGGGGCGGATGATCATGACCGGTGAGGTTCAATAGGGGGCTGTATTGGCGTTAGAGGGACCCCTTAAAGCGGCCAGGCCAGGGGCGAGGCGACATTACGGTGTTTTCGGCCGGAGCCTGAAAATCTCTCCGGCGTCCGATGAAAAGTAGAGCCAGCCTTCAGGGCCTTCTACCAGGGCGCGGATGCGGCGGTCAAGATCCTCCAGCAGCCGGTCTTCCTTGATCGGCTTTCCGGCGCTGTCCAAGACAATCCGGTTGATGTGGGTCAGTTTCAGGGCCCCGGCAAACAGGTTGCCCCGAAATTTGGGGAAGGCTTTGCCCGAGTAGACCAGAAGGCTTGAAGGGGCAATGGACGGCACATAATACCTCACCGGCTGCACCATCCCCTCCTTGGCCGTTCCCTCTCCCACCTGAACCGGGCCCCAGTACTCTTTGCCGTATGAAATAACAGGCCATCCGTAGTTATGCCCTCCCTGAATGAGATTGATTTCATCGCCGCCCCTGGGCCCGTGTTCAATGGCCCACAACCTTTGGGTCTCTTTGTCAAAGAAGATGCCCTGGGGATTTCGATGCCCAAAGGAAAAGATCTCCGGAAGCGACGTTTCTGATTCGGCAAAAGGGTTGTCCGCCGGAGCGCTGCCGTCGTAATTCACCCGGAGGACGCTGCCGGCATGGACGGACAGATCCTGGGCATTGGGCCGGACGCCTCGGTCCCCTACGGTGAAAAAAAGATGGCCCTGGTCGTCAAAGGTGATGCGGCTGCCGTAATGGATGGTTTTGTTTGTGGCTGAACGGGTGATCAGAAGGTCCTGCCAGTCCGTGATGGTGTTTCCCGAACGCCTGGCCCGGGCCAATGTAACGGCGGCGCCCCGGTTTGTGGGGCGGCTGTAGGTAAAATAGAGCCAAGGGGTATTCCCCGGCGGAACCGCGACGTCCAGCAGACCGCCCTGTCCCCGGTCCGTGATGGGGGGAAGGTCAGCGTCAGGCCAGGTGATTTCCCCTGAGGGAAGACGGACAATACCGATCTTTCCGGCCTTTACCGTGAATATCAGTTCCGAAGGGTTTAAAAAGGCCATGCCCCAGGGAATTCCGGAAATCCGGGCGATCAAGTCCACCTTCACGGGCATCCCGTTGAGGGTATCCGCGTAAACGGTGCGGGGTGCGGCACGGCTGACGTCAGGATGGCAGAGAATCAGAAGTGCCGCTGCAGCATATGTCAGCACTTTGGTCATCTCTTAACCATGGGACAGTTTTGGAAAATTGCAAGGGGGGAAAGAAAATGGGGCCGGCCCAAACGGACCGGCCCCGGAAGGGTTCGGCTTAGATCTGGCCGCCGCCGAGCACCTTGTACAGGTTTACCAGGTTGCTAAGGTAGGCCTGGCGGATGGTGATGGCGCCCTGCTGGGCGGAAAACAACGCCCGCTGGGAGTCCAGAACCGTCAGGAAGTTGTCCACGCCGTTGTCGTATCGGGCCTTGGACAGGTCATAGGCGTCCTGGGTGGCCTTGACCAGGGCGTTCTGGGCGTCGAGCTGCTTTCTGTAGGTCCGTCTTGCGTCCAGCTGATCCGCCACCTCCCTGAAGGCTGTCTGCACGGCTCCCTCATAGGAAGCCACGGCGATTTTTTCGCCGACTTCGGCCGCCTCCAGACTGGCGTTAAGGCCCTGCCGGTTGAATATGGGCATGGTAACGGCCGGGGCAAAGTTCCAGGACAGGCTGTCCGTGTCAAACAGCGAGGTTAAACCCTGGCTGGCAAAGCCCAGGGCACCGGTCAGACTGATGGTGGGATACAGCGCCGCCCGGGCCGCTCCGATATCGGCATTGGCGGCCTTGAGCTGATGCTCGGCCGCCCGGATGTCCGGTCTGGCCAGCAGCACATCAGAGGGAAGGCCCGCCGGCAGGTTGTCCATAAACCGGATATCGTCTATGGTTTCTCCCACATTCAAAAGCGCCTTTACCGAGGTGCCGGCCAAAAGGGTCAGGGCGTTTTCCGCCTGGGCCAAAAGCCGTGTATACTGGGCAATCGAGACCTTGGCACTTTCAACGGACGTGGCGGCCTGGGCCAGACTCAGCTGGGTGGCGGATCCCACTTCAAACTGGCGTTTGACCACATCATAGGTCTCCTGCTGGGCCTGACAGGTGCTTTTGGCAAGATCCAGCAGTTTTCTGTCCGCCAGCAGGGAAAGATAGGCGTCTGCGGTCTGTCCGATCAAGGCGATCCGGGTGCTCAGGGCCGCCTCTTCCGTTGCCAGGAAGGATTCCAGAGCACTTTCATTCATGCTTTTGACCCGGCCGAAA
Source organism: uncultured Desulfobacter sp. (assembly GCA_963677255.2). Taxonomy (GTDB): domain Bacteria; phylum Desulfobacterota; class Desulfobacteria; order Desulfobacterales; family Desulfobacteraceae; genus Desulfobacter. Next base: position 1,802,639 of record CAXXER010000001.1, read on the forward strand.
AAATCCAGTTCAAAGGCGGTGACCCCCAGGTTGGCCGACATGGTGGTGTCGCTGGTATAGGCATAGCCGGTGCTGGAGTTGTCTTCAGGAATGCCCTGGCGGCTTAAGCCGGCGTTACCGGCAACCACGGGAAGGGTATTGGCCTCCTGGATTCTGTATGCAGCCCGGGCCCGCTCAATGTTCAGCACGGCCACTTTGAGATCCCGGTTGTTGTCCAGAGCCAGCCCGATGAGCTGCTGCAGGGTATCGGATTTAAAATACGCCTGCCAGGCCATATTCGAGGCAAGGGGTTCTGCCGTTGCTGCAGAGGGTTGTCCCGCAGCCGGGTCCTGTGCCTGGCCGTCCTCCTGGGTCCAGGTCTTTTCAACGGGCAGCTTGGGCTGCTCATAGGCCGGGATAAAGGAGCATCCCGCCGTCATGAGCAGGAGTGCGGCCAGTGCGGTTGAAACAAGTTTATTCGACATGGGTCACCTCCTCAATCCGGGCGGCGTCGGCCCGGTTTTTCTTTTTTTCGCCCCGCTTTTCAATAAGGATGAAGAACAGGGGAACAAAGGTAATGGCCAGGGTTGTTGCGGCCAGCATGCCGCCGATTACGCAGATGCCGATGGCGTTCTGGCTGGCGGATCCGGCCCCGTTGGAAATGGCCAGGGGGGTTACGCCCAGGATAAAGGCCATGGAGGTCATCAGGATGGGCCGCAGCCGCTGTTCAGCCGCGATCCTTGCCGAGGTGACAAGATCCCTGCCCCTTTCGTACAGATCCTTGGCAAATTCCACGATGAGGATGGCGTTCTTTGCGGCCAGGCCCACCGTGGTCAACAGCCCGATCTGGAAATAAACGTCATTGCTCAGCCCGGCCCACTTGGTGGCAATCACCGAACCCACAATGCCCAAGGGTACGATGAGGATGACTGACAGCGGGATGGACCAGCTTTCGTAAAGGGCGGCCAGACAAAGGAAGACAAAGAGAAGGGAGACCGAGTACAGCAGCGGGGTCTGGGAGCCTGCCGTCCGTTCCTCGTAGGAAATACCGGTCCACTCCATGCCGATGCCCTCGGGCAGTTTGGTGGCGATCTCTTCCATGATGGCCATGGCCTCTCCGGAGCTGACCCCCGGGGCCGGGGCACCCAAAATTTCCATGGAAGAGGTGCCGTTATAGCGTTCCAGTTTGGGTGAGCCGTAGGACCATTCCCCGGTGCTGAAAGAGGAGAAAGGCACCATCTGGTTGTCCTGATTCCGGACATACCAGCGGTTAACATCCTCGGGCACCATCCGGTAGGGGGCGTCCCCCTGCATATACACCTTCTTGATCCTGGACTTGTCCATGAAGTCATTGACATAGGTAGACCCCCAGGCCGTTGACAGGATGCTGGTGATGTCGGAGGTGGAAACCCCTAAGGCTTCTGCCTTTTCATAGTCAATGTCCAGTTTATACTGGGGCACGTCGGACAGGCCGTTCGGCCGGACGCCGACCAGTCTGGGATTCTGGGAAGCCATGCCCAGCATCATGTTCCTGGCCTGGATCAGGGCCTCATGGCCCACGCCTGCCCGGTCCACCAACTGGAGGTCAAAGCCTGTGGCATTGCCCAGTTCGGTGATGGCCGGCGGGATAAATGCGTAAACCGAGGCATCCTTAATGCTGTAAAGCCGGGCCATGATCCTTCCGGCAACGGCCTGGGCCGTCTGGTCCGGCCGGGTCCGTTTCTCCCAGTCCTTAAGCTCGATAAAGCCCATACCCACGTTCTGGCCCTGGCCTGCAAAACTGAATCCTGCAACGGTGAAAAAGCCTTGCACGTTTTCAGCCTCTTCGTTGAGAAGGTATTCTTCCACTTTTTTGATAGACTGCATGGTCCGTTCCATGGTGGCACCGGGAGGGGCCGAGATCATCATCATCAGCCGGCCCTGGTCCTCGTCGGGCAGAAAGCCCGTGGGGATGGTCTTAAACAAGGAGACCAGCCCGCCGACGATTAAAAGGTAGACGACCAGAAACCGCAGCACCCGGGTGGCCCCGTACGGGACACTTCTGCCGTAGATCTTTTTTCCCCGCTCAAAGCTGCGGTTGAACCAGCCGAAAAAGCCGCGTTTGCTTTCGTGGTGGCCCTTTGCCACGGGCTTGAGAAAGGTGGCGCACAGGGCCGGGGTCAGGATGATGGCCACCAGAACGGACAGGGCCATGGCCGACACGATGGTCAATGAGAACTGACGATAAATGGCACCGGTGGAGCCGGAGAAAAAAGCCATGGGAACGAAAACGGCTGACAGCACCAGGGCGATGCCCACAAGAGCCCCGGTGATCTGCTCCATGGATTTGGCGGTGGCCGCCTTGGGAGACAGGCCTGTATCCCCCATAACCCGCTCCACATTCTCCACCACAACAATGGCGTCATCCACCAAAAGCCCGATGGCAAGAACCATGGCGAACATGGAAAGCACGTTGATGGAAAAGCCAAAGGCCGACAATATGCCAAAGGTTCCCAGCAAAACAACGGGCACGGCAATGGTCGGAATGAGCGTGGCCCGAAAGTTCTGCAGGAACAGGTACATGACAAAGAAGACGAGAATAACGGCTTCTATCAGGGTTTTGACCACCTCTTCAATGGAGAGCCGGACAAAAGGAGTGGTGTCGTAAGGGTAAACAATCTCCAACCCCTCGGGCATGAAGGTCTGGAGTTCGGCCATTTTAGCCTTGATCCGGTCGGCGGTATCCAGGGCATTGGCCCCGGTGGCCAGGCTGATCGCCATGCCTGAGGCCGGCATCCCTTTAAACCGGGAGATCACGCCGTAGGATTCGGCGCCCAACTCCACCCTGCCAATGTCTTTCAGGCGGACCTGAGAGCCGTCCGGGTTAACTTTGATAAGGATCTGCTGAAAATCTTCCACGGTTTTCAATTTAGCCTGAACCGATATCGTGGCGTTAAGCTGCTGGCCTTGAATCGACGGGGATCCGCCTAACTGGCCCGAGGTGACGTCCACATTTCTGGCCCTGATGGCGGCAATGACATCCGCCGGCATCAGGGAAAAGGAGTTGAGCTTTTCCGGGTTGAGCCAGATGCGCATGGCATGCTGGGCGCCGAACACGTTGATGTCGCCCACTCCCTGAACACGGGAGACGGGATCTGCCATGTTGGACTTAAGGTAGTCGGCGATATCGGCGTTACTCATACTGCCGTCTTTTGAGTAAAGCCCGGCTACAAGCAGATAACTTTTGGTCGCCTTTTTTACGGTGACGCCCTGGGTCTGAACCTCCTGGGGAAGGAGATTTTTAATGGTGGCCACCTTATTTTGGACCTGGACCTGGGCGATGTCCGGATTGGCCTCCGGCTCAAAGGTCAGGGTGATGGTGAGCCGGCCGCTGGATTCACTGGATGCGGAAAAGTATCTTAAGTAATCGATACCGGTCAGGCTCTGTTCTATGATCTGGGTGACGCTGTTCTCCAGGACCTCAGCCGAGGCTCCGGGATAGCTGGTGCTGATCTGGACACTGGGGGGAGCGATCTTGGGATACTGCTCCACAGGCAGAGTCAAAACGGCAAAGAGGCCGGCCAGCATGATCACAATGGCGATTACCCAGGCAAATATGGGTCTGTTGATAAAAAACTTCGACATCTTATAAGGTTCCTGTGATTATCTATTGGTGGATTCCATTTCCACGGGGGAGACCTTGGCCTGGGCGCGGATCTTCTGGATGCCCGCCACAATCACGCGGTCTCCTTGTGCAAGGCCGCCTGTGACCAGCCACTGATCGCCGACCACCTGGGATACGGTGATCTTGCGGGGCTGGACGATATTCTGGGCATCCACGGTCCATACGGATACGGATCCGTCTGCACTTCGGATTACGGCCTGCTGGGGAACGGTGATGGCATTTTCTTTCCTGAACTGCTCCACCCGGGCTTTGACGAACAGGCCGGGTAAAAGGTCATCGTTGGGATTGGGGAAGAGGATTCGAAGCTGAACCATGCCGGTTCCCTGGTCCACGGTGACATCGGAGAAGAGGATTTCTCCCTTTTCAGGGTAGGGGGTGGAGGCCTTGCCGATGAACAGGCTGGCTTCGGGGCTGCGGTCCAGGTCTTTCATGTGCTTGCGCAGGATCATGATATCATCGCTGGACTGATTGACGTCCACATAGATCTGGTCCAGATTCTGGACGGTGGCCAGGGCGACGGTCTGGTTGGCCGTCACGAGGGCGCCAGCGGTTACGGATGACCGTCCGATGCGGCCGGAAATGGGGGCGAATACCTTGGTGTAGTCCAGGCTGATCTTGGTAGTGGCCAGCTGGGCCCGGGCAACGGCAACGCCGGCCTTGGCCTGTTCCAGGGCGGCAACGGCATCGTCATACTCCTGGTGGCTGACCCCGCCCATTTTAACCAGGCGGGTGTAGCGCTTAACCTTGGGTTCCACAGCCTTGAGGTCGGCCTTGGCCTTGGCCAGGCTGGCAGCGGCGCTGTCATAGGCTGCCTGATAGGTGGCCGGATCGATCTGGTAGAGCTGCTGCCCTTTTTTGACCAGGCTGCCTTCGGTAAACAGGCGCTTTAAAATGATCCCGGTCACCTGGGGTCTGATTTCAGCCACCTGAAAGGCGGAGGTCCGTCCGGGAAGGTCTTTGGTGAAAATCACCTCATGGGGGGCAACGGTGTAAACGGTCACCCCTACCGGCGGAGGCTGAACGGCTTGTTTCTCTTCCTGGGCCTGGGCCCTGGATTCCTGGCTGCCGGACCAAAAATAAACGCCGCCCACGAGAGCTGCGGCAATGCATCCAAGCAAAACGATCTTTTTCATTACTTGTCTTTCTCCTTGAGTATGAGTCTGTCCAGCAGACAAATTACATCCTTTTTAAGCGTTTCCATATCTTGAACCTGTTGGGCCCTGTGTCCTAAGGACTCCATGGTACCGACCACCGTGCCAAAGACGGTTGCGGCCATGACATAGGGGTCCACATCAATAAATACCCCTTCGGCAATTCCGGCTTCACAGACCTTGACTAAGGGCAGAACGGTCAGGATCATTCTTTCATCAGAGGCCTCCAATGCGGAGCGCTGACTTTGAATGTACCGAAAGTAAAGGGGAAATTCCTGCTGGAATTCAAATACCCGGTCCACAAATGCATGGATTCTTTCCGCCGGGGTGTTGGTTTCATTAAACAGGTATGAGTTCTTTTTAATGGGAAGAATCACCTGTTCATGGACATAGGTGAGCAGGTCTTTTTTGTTTTTAAAATAATTGTATAAGGTGCCCTTGGCCACGCCGCACCGAAGGGCCACTTCGTCCATGGTGAGGGCGGCGTCTTCCTCGATGAGTTCGAGAACGGTTTTAACCACTTCTTCCCGAATCATACGGTCCATGAGCTCTTTTTTCTTACTGCATTTTTTCATATGGTCTCGATTTCGGCCATGCTTTGACCGGTTGGTTTAAAAAATGACTCTAAAGTCAAAAACTGACTAGGCCGTCTAAAATAAAGATGAGACCGGGGGTTGTCAAGGCATTTTCTTTTGCTTTTTGCGGGAAAATCCAAAAACCCATCGAATGGCTTATTTTTTCACGGCTTGACAAAAAAAGGCGATTGACCTATTTGCCCATGAAGCAACAACTTAAAACCCCTTTGGACAATAGACCATGACTTTTAAAAACTGGTGGCTGGCCATCCGCCCCAAAACCCTTCCGGCAGCCCTGGGCCCCATCCTGGTGGGGGCGGCTTGCGCCGTGCCGACAAAAGACTTTTCTTTCCTGATTTTTATAGCGGCCATGGCAGGAACCGTGCTGGTTCAGATTTCCGTGAACCTGGCCAATGATTATTTTGACTTTAAAGCCGGGATCGACACCTTGGACAGAAAAGGGCCGATCCGGGTGACCCAGAGCGGCCTGATCTCCCCTGCAGCCGTCCGAAACGCCTTCATTCTGACATTAGGGGCGGCCCTGGTGCCGGGGAGTTTCCTGATTTTCATCGGCGGCCCGGTCATATTGGCCGTTGTGGCTGCCGGAGCCATATGCACGGTCTGCTACAGCGGCGGCCCCTATCCCATTGCCTCCAACGGTCTTGGGGATATTTTCGTATTTATTTTTTTCGGACCGGTGGCCGTCTGCTGTACCGGTTACCTGATGACAGGGGCCTTTTCCCTTTCAACCTTTGCCGCCTCCCTGCCGGTGGGATTTTTGATCACCGCTATCCTGGTGGTGAACAACCTGCGGGACATTGAAACCGACGCCCGGGCCGGCAAGCGGACCCTGGCTGTCATCCTGGGGCGGGCCGGGACGCGGACGGAATACGTTGCCCTCGTGCTGGGCTCCTTTTTGATACCCTGCCTGATGTTTGCCTCCGGCGTCTATCCCTGGCCAGTGCTGCTGCCCCTGGCCGCGTTTCCCCTGGTCTTTCCCTTGCTTTGCGCGGTGTCGGAACAAAGAGGGAAGCCGCTTAACGCCGTCCTGGCCGGAACCGCCAAATTGTCACTGGTGTTCAGCCTGCTGTTTGCCGTCGGCGTGGCTTTCGGCTAAGGATTGAGGCGGTTCTCAGAACCCGGGCGGTACTCAGGATGTCATCAGGTGTCGGGTCAAATTCCCCAGGCGTTGGAATCCCTTTTGAATCTTCGGGTTAAAGGGAAATCCGCAGCTGATCCTGATATGGTTCCTGAACGCGCCGGAAAAAGAGCACAGAGCGCCGGGAAGAAGGGCGATTCCTTCAGCCAGAGCCTTTTTATACAGCGTCAGGCTGTCCACCTGATCCGGCAGCCGGACCCATAGCACAAAGCCGCCGTCAGGTATGCGGGTTGCGGTCCCCCGGGGAAAGAACCTTTCAACGGCATCGGCTCCCTGGCAAACCTGCTTTTTTAATGATCGGCGAAGGGCTCGAAGGTGGCGGTCATACCCGTTTCCGGCCATGAAGTTTGCCAGGACGAACTGATCCAGGCTCGTGGTCATCATGGAAATGCTGAACTTGATCTGCCGGATTCGGTCCAGCAAGGGAGGCGCTGCCATGACCCATCCGATGCGAAGGCCCGGACTTAGGGTTTTCGAAAAGGATGAACAGGTCATGACCTGGTCCCGGCGGTCAAAGGCCTGGAGAAGACCCGGCCGGGACTGGCCGTAGTGAAGTTCTGCGTATACGTCGTCCTCGATCACCGGTATCCCCCGCCTGTTGGTAAAATCGATAAGACGGGCCTTGTGTTCATCCGGCATAATGCCTCCCAGTGGATTCTGGAAGTTGGGGATGGTAAGGCAGGCCGATATTTTTTGCTGATCCACTGCCGTTTCAAATGCGTCCAGATCCAGACCGGCCTGCGGCGATGTCGGGATTTCGACAATGGAGAGGCGCAGTTCCCTTAAAATCTGCATGTACCCGAAATAGGTCGGCGACTCCACGGCAATGGTGTCCCCCGGCCGGGTCACGGCCATAAGGGAGAGGGTAACGGCTTCCATGCAGCCGTTGGTGATCAGAATCTGATCCGGGGATATCCGGTCCGTTAAGCCCAGCATCCGTTCGGCCAGTTGTTGCCTCAGAACGGGGTTCCCCTGGATCGGCCCATAGGAGATAAGCTGCTCCACCTCCCGGGTTGAAATGGATTTAAGGATTTTAGCCAGTTTCCTGCCGGGGTAAAGCTCGGGAGAGACCGTGGCCTGGCCAAAGGGAACAAAGGTGGGATTTTTGATGGCCGCGCGGGTGTGATCTGCCATGGCCGGCAGATCCCTGTACACGTCATAAACCGGTAATTGCCGGTTTACAGGAGGTCGTTTTTCCGGCCGGGCCTTAACGTAGTAGCCTGACTTTGGCTGGGCGGTTACCAGTCCCATTTCCTCAAGAGCCACATAGGCCCGGAACACGGTGTTGCGGCTCAACTCAAGTTTTCGGGAGAGGTGATTGACCGAGGGCAGTTTTGCGCCGCCGGCATAGACCCCGTCCCTGATCTGTCCGGCCAGCTGCCTGGCCAGGGTTTGATAGCGGAATTCCTTTTTGCCCTTTATCTGATGCGCTCCCATTCAGAGTATCCCCCATTTTTATACCGGTTTCTATATCTGTTTTTCCCGGTGAAAACCACCTAAACTTCAAGCACTTCGGGATTGCGAAATGTAAAGGGGGAAATATGATGAAACGCTATATCCGTTGGCTGCTATGCCTGTTCTCCGTCCCGCTGGCAACGCCTGGACGGTATGGGAAAACTCGGAAAGACGGGCAGAGAAGGCGCTCTATGGGCTTTCTCCATTTGAAGCGGTAGAAACTGCTGCTGAGCGGGAACTAAAACGGCAGGACCCGCATGACCTTCTGGCCCCGTAAGGGAGAGCGATAAGCCATTGCTGCCAGGACTGACTGCCTGCGTGCCGCTGCCAGAAGCGCTAAAATTCCCAGTCCAACCAGCAGAACCGTAGCCGGCTCAGGCACGGGATTGGCCGCCGGTGTATCCAGAACCGGGCTGTCCAGGGAGGGCAGGTGGATTTCGGAACCGAGAACAATATCGTTGGCCACTACGGTGCCCTCGATGGGGTTGCCGAATCTCAGGGTTGCCTTGGGGGCGATAATGGCCCCGCCCAGGCCATTGACAAAAGCCAGGTCCGTGGCGTTGGGGAAGTACCAGATGATTTTTTGCTGGTACGCATCCTGCCCGAATTCGTGACTCTTGGGATTCAGGCCGCCGGTGGCATTCACACTGGTTCCCGACACCCGGATAACGATCAGATCGGTTGCGGACAAATCGCCTTTAATGCCCATCCTGCTGCCCTGATTAAAGAATGAAGATGAGAGATCAAATACGGCTATATTGTCGTCGCTCGGGGTCAGGTTGAACGCCGTGTAGTTCATGTCGCTGGTATCGGCATAGGAGTTTGTTGTCAGGCCGTTCAGCATGGTGATGGTATCGTTGATCTCGACCGTGACCGTGTCGAGAATCTCCTGGACCGTTCCATCGTTGTAAGTGGCATTTGATGCCTTATCGTTCATGTCAAGGATTGCTCCGGTATCGCTCCCTTTGATCCTTGCATTGCCATACCCGACATGGGTTGGACTGCCGTTAAGCTGTCCCCCCACAATGAGGCTGTCATTCTGGTCGAGCCCCCGGGTGCCTGTCGGATCAGATATCGACTCGTGTTTTGTGCTGAAATCTATTGATGATCCGTTGGCGTTTACATCTCCGAAGACAAGGGTTCGCCCTTCCACATCACTTCCGCCCGTAACGTTCCTCAGGGCAATCAGGTTAAAGTCGCTCAGGGCGGTGGCCTTTGCCTGTGCGGTGATTAAAAGGCAGGCGGCAAGGGTCAGCAGGGCTGTCAGGGTGAGGATATATCCGTTAAGATTTGGGGCCGGGAGGGCATATGTTGAGTAGGGCTTCATGTTCTGTTTCTTATAAGGCTTATGACGAATGGTTGTTAACATGAAACAAAGATAAGCCTGTTTTCTGATGAAGTCAATTTATGGGCATCCGGCCGGGCCGGAAGGTCGCTAAAATAAGACAAAGGGCGTATCGGTAGGTTCAAGGGGGTTAGATCCGGTTGACGGCCCCCCTGGGCGTCCGGCCTTCAAAATAATCCCGGATGCTGACGGCCGCCTCCATGGCAATATTGTACCGGACGCGGTCCACGGCGGAACCCAGGTGGGGGGTGAACAGGGTTTTTGCCGAGGTGCGCAGGGCATCGGGAATCCTGTCCGGCCGGTCCGGCCGGGCCCAGTCCTCAAATTCAAAGACATCCGCGGCATAGCCGGCGAGTCTTCCTTCGTCCAGGGCCCGGGCCACGGCAGCTTCGTCAACACAGGATCCCCGGCCGATATTCACGATTATGGCCTGGGGGCGGATCCGTTCCAGGGCCCGGGTGTTGATGATATGGCGGGTGGCCTCCGAAAAGGGCGTGGCTACCAGGATGAAATCTGCCTCTGAAAAGAGGCGGTCCAGGGAAACGGCCTTTGGGGCCATTCCGGTGAAGGTGTTTTCCGGGATGGGACGAATATCGTTGTAAATGACGCGGGTGTTGAAGCCGGAAAGCATCCCGGTGATCGCCTGACCTACGGCTCCCATGCCGATGATGCCCGCTACGGACTGGTCCAGGCCTTGTCCGTAGAGCACCGGCCGCCATCCTTTAAAGTCCCCGGAGCGGACCTGCCGGTCGCCGGGCCGCACATTTCTGGATAGGCCGATGAGCAGGCCTATGGCCAGCTCCGCCGTGGGGATGGTGAGCAGGTCGGGCACCATGGAAAACCAGACGCCCCTGCGGGTGCAGGCGGCCACATCAAAGTTGTCATAGCCTTTGAGGGCCGCACTGATGAGTTTTAAATCCGGACAGGCCAAAAGAAAGGCCTCGTCCACCATGTCCGGCATAAAGACCATGACCGACCGGGCGTCCCGGGCCTGTTCAAGGAGGTATTCCCTTGGCCAGGCCTGTCGTTCCATGTTGGCCGTCACATCGGTAACCGGTGAGAGAAAATCAATGATTTCCGGATGAACCCACTGGGTGATCAGGGTTTTGGGGCGCATATGCCATCCTTTTCTTTGCTGTTTGTTTCAAACTTGTTCAAGGTGCACGAGGTATTTCATCATAATTGTGTTAGCATGGGGTTGCCTCAAGGTGAGGTTCAGGCTAAAGTCCGGCATAACCTAAGTGAGACCGGGAGGCAGACATGAATTCTAAGGCGTATCTTCTCTTTGATCTGGACGGCACCCTGAGCGATCCTCTGGAGGGCATTGCCAAATCCATTAACCATGCCCTGAAGGCCTTTGGCTATGAGACCCGGTCCCATGGCGAACTTTCCCGGTTTATCGGCCCGCCCCTGGACCTGACCTTCAGGGAATTGTCCGGCAGGGAGGACAAGACCCATATCCTGGCGCTGGTTGAATGCTTCCGAGACTATTTTGGCCGGCAGGGGTATGCGGAAAATCTTCTTTATCAGGGCATCCCGGAAATTGTAAAAACCTTATACCGCCAGGGCATCCCGATGGCTGTGTGCACCGCCAAACGAGAGGATTTCGCAGGAAAAATTATTCGCCTCTTTGCTCTTGAGCCCTATTTCGATTTCATCAGCGGCGGGGATACGGGGGTGCGCAAAGGGGATCAGATCCGGGCATTGCTGAACCAGGGACGGATAAGCCCTCAATCCATAATGATCGGGGACCGGGAGGGGGACATCTCCGCTGCCCGGCAGAATCATATCCGCTCTGCCGGGGTACTGTGGGGGTATGGCAGCCGGGATGAATTATCAACGGCCAGCCCGGACTGGATTCTGGGAGCCCCGGAGGATCTGGCAGAACTTCCCCTGCACCTGAAGGAGGACTCATGAGTGTTCATACCTGGATATTATTTTGCGGCATCACGGCTATCAGCGTGGCCAGTCCCGGGCCGGCTGTCCTTTTGTCGGTTACCAACAGCCTGAGACGCGACCTTCGGGCATCCTTATTTTCGTCGCTGGGGAATATCACGGGCCTCTTTCTGGTTTCCGGTGGGGCAGTACTGGGATTGGGAGCGGTGCTTAAAACCTCCGCCGTCCTGTTCGGAATGTTTAAATTTTGCGGCGCCCTGTACCTGATTTATCTGGGGCTTCGCCAGTGGCTGGCACGGCCTGTGACGCTTACGGTACATGGGGCGGCTGCAGCGTCAAAAAAGGGGAATGGAACCCCGGCCAGGTTCTTTAGCCAGGGGGTATTGGTGGCGGTGTCAAACCCCAAAGCCATTCTTTTTTTTACCGCCCTGCTGCCGCAGTTCATGGATACGCGATCTTCGGTCCTTCCCCAGTTTTTAATCCTGACCCTGACGTTTATGGCCTTTTCCTTTCTGGCGCTCATGGCCTGGGCCTGGGGTATCCGGCGGGTCAGCTCTGGCATTTTGGAGGGACGGGGACAGCGGTGGATGAATCGAATCTCAGGCTCAGTTTTTATCGGCTTTGGTCTCGGTCTGCTGGGCCTGAAGAATCAGAGCGCACCTGCCTGACCTGCTCCGGGCTTACAGGCTGATAAACGGGGCGGATTCGGGCTGCTCCCAGGCCAGCCCCTGCTCAATGCGGTCCAGCAGGGCGGTTTTTTCTTCGGGGAATTTGTACCCCTCATAGTCATGGCTAAAGACCAGATCCCCGGCCTTGGTGCGCCAGAAGTTGCCGGCATGGTCAAAGCAGACCTTTGAAGTCACCTCCAAAGCCTTCACCATACCCCGGATTTCCAGAAGCTGGCCCCTGGGGGAAAGCGGGGTGATCTGCCCGGAGCGAACCTGCTCGTTTAGGGGCGTGCCGGGGATGGGCCGGAAGGGCCGGGATCTGATATAGTGGGGGTTGACGGCGTTGAGGACCCGGGCGGTGTTTGCGGCGTGCTGCTGGGTCATCTCGCTGCCTCCCAGGCCGGGCATCCAATACTCTGACACCTGGAATCCGGCGGCCATGGCCTTTTGCCCCCCGTTGATCTGCCCTTGGGCATCCACCCCTTTTTTAATCTGTTTGAGCAGGGCATCATCCCCGGTTTCCAAACCGATGTGCACCCGGTCCAGCCCTGCGTTGCGGATGGCGGTCAGGGTGTCGGTGCTGCGCTGGGAAAGGGTCCTTGCCCGGGCGTAAGTCGTGATCCGGGTGATGGAGGGAAAGGTGATTTTCAGGTGGGTCAGGGCGGCGATGAGGTCGTCTGGCTTCATGATCAGGGAGTTTCCGTCCTGGATAAAGGCGGTTTTTCCCCCTGAGGCCAGCCAGTTGATCAGCATGGCGGCCCCGGGATGCCGGTCAAGGCCGGGGTATCTTTCCATCAGGGCCAGAACGGAGCTCTGGGTGACACGTCCGTCATGGCCCAGTCGAAGAGACTGCTCTGTCAAGGCCTTTGCCAGGGCGGCCATGGCATTGATATCCTGGCAAATTTCCCCAACGGGGCGGACCTCAAATTTCTCTGTTTTGTACATGGCGCAGAAGGTGCAGTGGTTCCAGGGGCAGTTCCGGGTAAAACGGACCAGCAGGGAGGCGCTCCCACCTTCGCTCGGGGGACGATAGACACCGGTTTCAAAATGAAAGGGATCAATAGTCATAGGCGTAGAGCTTCAAATAGAGTCCGGGATTGTTCTGGGCAAATGCGGCCAGTTTCCGGCAGTCCAGGCTGTACAGCTCTGTTCCGGGCTGGGCTTCGTAGGTAAAGACGGGCGGTTCCTTTTCGCTGAAAAGGGCCCAGGCTCCGATAAATCCCCCGGGCCCCAGCCGGGCGACCTGTGACCGGTCCCGGCAGATGCGGACTTCTCCCTGGACAATCAGGCGGCAGGCCCGGGACAGGTCGCTGTGGGGGATGACGCCGCCGGAGGCATTCTCCCGGTTTTCCTCCGGGGTCAGGATCTGGAAAAGCCCGGTTTTTTGTGAGGGCGTAAGGGGTCGGAAAATGGGGTTGAGGTTCAACTGCTTTCTTAAAAAACGGTTCTGGACGGTGGCCAGATGAGTCAGGGAGGCCTCCACATGGGTGGTCCGGATAAAGGCCAGCATATCGTCCCTGTGCACGGTGATGAGCCTGACATCGCTGACGGCGGTGACCGATGCGGTTCTGTCCGGCATGTCGAACAGGCATTTTTCTCCGAAGAAATCACTTCGCCCCAGGGTGGTTACGGAATCTCCTTCTTTTAAGATTTCGGCCTGGCCGGTCATGATGAAAAACATGTGCTCCCCCGGATCTCCCTGGCGGAAGATGGATTCCCCGGGTTTGAAATGTTTTGTCTGCGCCATGCATAAAAACTCCATGGCCTTTTCCTGGGGAAGGCCCCTGAACAGGGGCTGGTCAAGGTAGGTGCCCAGGATTTCAATGGAACGGCAGTAATCCGAGGGTGCGACCTGAAGCTCCACCGTGGCGGAAAGCCCGGTGGGTGCGATTTTTAAATCACTGCCCTCGGGGATCAGATCCTGGGTGACATGGACCAGGTAAAGGCGGCTGCGGATGGATTTCGGCAGGCCGGCCAGGGTGGCCATGGGAGTGTGCAGGGGGGGGATGCCGGCTTCATGGAAGATCAGATCCCGGTCCCAGGGGAAGTTGTTCAGATAGTCCCGGCGCCCCTGGCTGACCACACCCGCTTGAAAAAGCTGGTTTACGAATTCAGGGTCATTGTGGGTGTCTGAGCTGTAAACCAGGGTTTTCCCCCCGTAATCGGCCCGGATGGAGATGGTGGGGATGGAGTGCAGGCAGTAATTGAACCGAAAGAGTCCGCCGTTGATATTGACGGGGACATCAATGACCATGGGCTTGAACCGGACGGCTTTTTCCAGCAGTTCCCCTGGAATACCGGTCAGGGCGGCGGATTTTTTCAGGAAACTGCTGAAAATGGTCGGGGTGGTATACAGGGTGATGGTGCCCTCCTGAAGGATTTTCTGGAGGGTTCCGGCATCATGGTCCGCATGACAATGGGTGAGGATGACGCTGTCCAGTATTCTTGGCGGCACGCCGAGGCGGGCCAGTTCCGGAGTGGAGTTCACCGGCGGGTCCACCAGTATTCCCCGCCGGTTGACCCAGATGATCATCCCCGATGTCATGGCGTTGGGGGCGAATCCGTGGCCGGCGCCCAAGGTAGTGACGCCGAAAAGCGGGGGATAAAAAACTTCAGCTGTGACTTCAAAGGGTTTGACTTCCGGTACCAGGGAAAGGTCCGGTTCGAACCGGGCGATTTCTCCTCCGTCCTCTTCTATGGTAATGGTGTTGTCCTTTTGGATGCGGACGGTCACCCCCTGCAGCTGCACCGGGTGTTCCGGTGAGACAATCAAAAATTCAACAACATCCTCAAGCTCAAGCAACCGGGTTTCTCCCTTGATGGGCATGGTTCGGAAATTGATCATCTCCGCCCTGAGGTCCGGGAATCCCGGGGTCTCGGCTCCGTTTATAAATTCGTCTTTATAGTCAAGGTGCTCGGGGCCGAAAAGGGCTTCTCGAAGCATGATTTCCAGGCGCCGCCGCTGGGGGGGGGTACAGATGACCCTGATTTTTTTCTGCTTGAAAAAAAAGTTGTAGTAAATGGGGAACTCCAGCTCGGCAAGGGAGATGCCGGCATCCATGGAGAACATGCCCCGGGGGAGGATGAAGGTGTCCGGTACCTGGGACGCCATGGTGTCCTTGATGGTTTCAGGGGGAACGCCGAACTGGATAAGATCGGTTTTGGCATGGATCAGCCGCCCGCCCCTGGGAAGCATTTGAATTTTCCGGTCAGCATCTAAACTCATGTGGGTTTCCTTGTTGCCGGTTAAAGATTGATTCAGAACTATACCCCATTCCACCGCATTTGTCAGGCCACAGGTGCAAATCGGGCCGGAGCCGTCCGTTTAACCTCTGGTATGCCCCCGGAATTCCTGAAGAGGTCTGATCTTGACGCGTTCCGCGTTTGAATGCTGGTCTTGGCTTGCCTCTAAAAGTGTAAATTCCTGTTGGCGACAACCGACTGGAAAAGTTCCACCTTGGATGCGACCTGGAGCTTTCTGTATATGGCTTCAATATGACGGCGGACAGTATTGGGAGACACCCCGAGTTCCACAGCAATTTCCCTGTAGGTCAGTCCCATGGCAAAGGATTCCGCAACTTCCTCCTCCCTGCGCGTCAAAAGGCCAAGAGCGTCAGTGCGCCTGACCTGGACAAGGATCATATCATCCAGTGTTTCTTTTCTGCATGTCAGGTGTGACAATTTGAGCCGATGCCGGGTATCCTGATTCAACCATTTCGCGATTTCCTCCGGAAGCACGGGACCCGACCACCCGGGCCATTGTCTCCGGACAAGCCCTGCAAAATCAGATTCAGCATGCCGGATCCATGATCTTTTATCGCAAATGGCAGTGACGTCGCCACTGGCGTTCTTGGCCCTTGCAATAACATGGCGGATCTGATTCTGGTGCCAGGATGAGGTCAAAAGGGGAAAAAGAAACTCTTTCAATTGAATTTCACCGGAAGAAAAAGCGGCTTCAGGAGCGCTTCGATACAGGCTCATAATTTCCAGCAGTCCTGTATCCGGATCCGGAATTGCCGTTGAAATGGCATTCTCGATCTTAAAAATTTTTGAATGCTGCTGGTATGTTGCCTGTATATCCCTTTCCTGGCGGGTATAAAAATCGTACACGTCAAAGGTTTTTCCCGGGGTCCGGATCAGCCCCTGAAGCAGGCGGTCCTGGTGCTTGATTTTCTCCCAGGAGGTCATCAATTCTCCGGGCAGGTTGTACAGATAGGTGTTGTTCACCTGGAGTCCGTCAATATGGCCGCTGGCCCATAATGCCATATCAAAGGGGATCAGGCGGTTCAGCCCCTCCATGATCATGGATTTGAACAGGGGCGCCTTGGTTTTGTGCGTCTGATGAATCAGGTCTGAAACAAATTTTTGAAGCTGGGCTGTCAGCATGATTTCATATATATCCGGCCGGTTAGAAAAGCAAGGCCTTCATAGGGCATTTGCCCTATTGAAATCGTTAAAAAAAGCTGATTGGGTGAAATTCATTCTTAACACTTTGTTTTTAGCGATAAGGTTTCCCATCTCTCGCGTTTGAGTCGCTGATTGGGAATCATTTGGAAAAGGACAGGTTCATGGACGAAACTCGCATGTTTTCCTATCAAAATCGCCGGCCGGTGCCATGGGTGATGGCGGTCCTGCTGGCTTTCTTCATCGGTACGGGAACAGCATCTGCCCAGCAGACGGACCCGGCCCAAAAAGGCCAGCCGGTTTTCAGCAACCTTACCCAGACCCTGAAACAGCATGAAGCTTATCTGGCCGAGCTTGAGGCCGAGAAAAAAAAGATTCTGGAAAAGCTGAAAAAAGCCAGAGCACAACTTAAGGCAATTGCCCCTCTTCTGGCTGAGGCGGAAAAGAAAGAATCAATCGCATCAAAGAACAGGTTTGATAAATGGGATGCCCTGAAAGAGGCGATTAAACGGCAGGTCCCTTCAAGTGACATCGGATTTGATCCTGTTAACAAAGATTTCTTCAGAATGCAGATTTTTCCGGACAATGTCTATAAATATAGTGGCAATCTTTCTGGCGGGGTAAACCCCTGGTTGTTGGATGCACCTTCTCAAGAAGAGTTCTTCCAAGGCGAAAAGGTCACCAGGACAATGGACGTCCCCTTTGACGGACTCGTTTACGCGATCGAAACCCAGATTTCGCGGTGCCAAAAAGTACAGCCCTGGCTGAAACGCCTGAACAGGGATGAAGATGTAAGAGTCGTGAAGCGGCTTGAGCAAAAGCAGAAAAGACTGCTCAATGCTCTGAAAGGTCCTTTCAATGCCTGGAAAAACGCAATAGTCTCCCATGTCGAGGTGGCTGAAATCAACGGCCGGATATCCCAGCTTAAAGATCAGATTGAGCAGCTTGAAGGCGGCGATTCAATGCGTCTTGGCCTTGCCTCTATCGCTCAGGAGACCGAGGAAACAAAGAAAAAAATTGCAGCCGTAAAACAAGAGATCGCAGCCTTTGAAAACCTGCCGGAAAAAGGCGGGGCAGTGTATTATGTCCAGTCTCTTTTCCTGGATGTGAAAGGATCCGGCAGTTCCCGGCGCACCACCCGGTATATTGCAAATAATGCCTGTACGGCCAGCATTCTGGGGTCGATTCCAACCTTTACCGGCCTGTCAGCAGGTGTCAGTTATGAGGTGACCGCCTCCTACCTGTCAAAATCCATGGAGACCTGCACGTATAACTTAGAAGACGGCAGCGGTCTGGGATCCTCCTCCATCCCCAGGCTTGCCTCTGCCTGGAATGTGAGTGCCGCCCTGATTCCCCCCACGCCCCAGATCGTGAACGGCAGGACCGTGGGGAATTCCATTTTCTATGATGGAAACGGCAGCGACAGCATGAAGGTCAGCCTGAAAACGTCAGGGGTCACCGAGGTAAAGCATGTGGACAAGGGGCACCCCTGCGGCCTGGTCCCGACCATTATCACAGGGGATATTGCGGCCAGGGATCGGATCACCGGGCAACCGGCGGAATTCACCTTCATTCCCGTGGCAATTGAGGGCATAAGCCTGCTGTACAACGGCCGCAAACTTAAAGCAAATGATGTCATCGATATGGTGGCAGGATCTCAGATCGAGGTCCTGCCAACTCTGGACTATACGGTGGGCAGTGAAAAGCGGTCGGTGAGTTCAGGCATCCCGTTCAAATGGGAACCGGACGTATATAGCGCTCAATTAATAACCATTGAAAAAAATCGCATCAAGGCCATCGCGGCGGGCCGTCTTAAGGACAGTTCTGCAGAGGCCCGGGTGATCATTCCGGGAACGGCCTGCCAGAGTCCGATCCAGGCGAGAATATTGAACGATTTGATGAATTATGATCAAGAAGGCTACGAACCCGACTATTCCGCCTCCTTTAAGATCCATGTCTCCAACATCATGCCCAGCGTCGACTTTATGGACGGCGGGATGCCGCGGCAGGCCTACAACAGCTGGGGCGGCAAGATTGACGGGCAGGCGTATTTTCTGGCCCAGGGGGACCGGGTGGCCTTTAAATTCAGGGCCCTGGGCGGGGTGGACATGAACCGGTACAGGGTCAAGTGGTCCAACGGCGCGACCTCGGCATTCAAGGACAATGAGGCCAGCTATGTTTTCCAGTACAACGGCCAGGACAAGTCCCTCGACCCCTTGATAGGCTTGAAGGGGAAAATTGTCAGGAAAGACGGTTCCCCTGCGGATTTCCAATATGTGTATCAATTCCAGGAGATGTTTTATCCTACCCGGCCGGAGGTCTCCTCTCTGGCGTTTGACACAACAGACCAGAATATCAGCTTTCCTCTGGAAAAAGAGCAGTCCGCTTACCGGATCAGCCAGCCCGGCCTGACCGTGAACTACAAAGACGGCACCCAGGAGCATATTGACCTTGCCTCCACCGGCCATGGGGCGACAGGGATCGCTAAACATATCGCCATTGAACGCAGCGGCAGCAAAGGGGTGAGAATTGATACGGGCAAAGGCATTGTTCCAGCCCATCTTCAGCACAGCCAGGGCCGGTACTATCTCAAGGAGGGGGAAGAAGGAGAATCCACTTTCACCGCCACCATCCGGACCGATGCCATCGCCGGTATTTTCGTTGCGGGAGGCCAGGTCTCGGCCACCACCCGGGTCCAGCTGAAAAACAAACCTGCGGACACCACCGGTTCACAACCCCAAGTCACCGACGTCAAGATCGTGGATATTCATAATATTTCAGGCCACAATCCCCTGAACACGGACAACCCCGTGCTCAACACCGACGGCCAGACCTATGATACCCCCCAGGCGCTTAAAGATTGTGTGGACAACAACAATTGCACAACAGGCAGTGGCAGCCACGCCAACACATTCACCGGCTGCAACAGCGCATTCGGCAGGATTGAGGGCGCCAGCACCAACGGGGGATTCATCCTGTTCAAGGACCCGACTACCGGGGAGTGTGAAAAGGCATTGTTCATCACCTACAATGATCCTGTTCCGGCCGCGCCTGCCGGTATGACCGAGGCCTTCAGAATTACCAACCCGGAGAGCGGCACCCAGGCGGCGGGCACGGTCAAGTTAGCCACCAACGCAGGTTCCGGGTATACCATGTTTTCCCCTCCGGCCGGGGCGATTGCTTTGAGCGGAACCTCCTGGGCCCTGGCGTCCGGGACCCACTCCATGACCATTAAGCATACCGCAAGCGGGAAGATGTGGCGGTATGGCATGGAGGTGACCGGCGTGCCCCCGACCATTCTGGATGCCGGTACAGGAAAGACGTTCAACTTTACCAAGATCACGTGGTTTATCAACAGCCGGGAGGAGTTATAGCCCTATGACAACACCCCAGAGCCTTTTAAAACCTCTTGCCATGATTTTTCTTCTGGTCTGCATGGCGACGGTATTTTTTCAGGACAGGCCAATGGCCAGGGAGATGCGTGCCTTTCGCCGTATTGCCACTCCGGTAAACCGGAATCTGAATCTGCCGAAAAACGCCAGACGCACCCAAAATGCCCAGGCTGTGGACCCGGACAAGGTCAAAGGGGCTCTGGAAAAGCTGAGTAAGGCCTGGAACACCTCGCGGTTTTCAGACCTGGTATCGGATCAGTTTTACGACAAGTCCCGGCTGGGGGACGCCATGAGCCAGACCGGGAAGTACAGCACCACCCTGAGAATCGAGGCCATGGAAAGTGTTCAGGTCCTGGACCAGTATGTCGTGGAAAATGCCGACGGCTCCTGGAACCGGGTATCCAAGGTCTCTGCCGTTGCCAGAACCCGCAGCGAGTTTGAAGATGCTAGCGCCGGGCGTGTTTCCACCCCCGGCACCAATGAGATTATCTTTGAAATTACCGAAAGGCTGCCGTAAATCCCTTTCGGATAGAATACGGACGGAAACCAAACACAAAAGATCATCACTGCGGGAAAATTCATGAAACCATATACAGCATACCTGATAGTTGTCCTGTTTCTTGTCGCATGGCCCTTTACCGTTGTCCTGGCCGGAGAGAATACGACTTTCATGGACGGCTGGCGGATCTACGGCCGCAACAGTTTGCATTTCAACTATTACGATTCCGAAGGGGACCCGAACAACAGCGCCTATGCCCATAAGTTCGGAAAGACCTATAATGATCTGAGCGTTAATGTGACCAAGGACGTTTCCCCTTACAACCGGATCAGGGGAAATATTTCCGGTGTGTATAATGACTCCGAATACCGGTACAACAGAGACGGGTTCACCATTGAGCGTTTCAACCTGTCCCAGGAGCAGGGGGAGACCCTTTTGCCCTATCGGTTGGCAATCGGAGACCACTACGGGTTTTTCACGCCCAGGACCATTCAAAAATCCCTTAAAGGCGGACAGTTGGAATTCCAGCCGACCCAAAGGTGGTTTGGCGCCGACCACGGGATTCAGGTGATTGGTGGAGACGGTTCTGCCAGGGATTACAGGGACTCTTTGACCCGGGATTCTTACTATGGCGGCTCCTGGCTCATGCAGTGGAAAAAAACGGCCCTGATGTTCAACTGGACGGCAAACAAAACCCAGTCCGACCCGGATACCCAAACTCCGCAGCTTCACCAGGCCGTTGGCGGCGTGGCGTTAAATCACTCCTTTGAATTGTCCGGGAACCGGCTGGAACTGGACTCGGAATTCACCCAGTTTCAAGGGGATCCCCAGACCACGGGGGCCAATGCCGATAATAACGACAAGGTGGCCAATGCGTTCTTTCTGAAAGTGTCGGGACGCCATGAAACCTTTCCTGTGAACTACAATCTAAAATATGAAGACTACTCCCAGGGGTATCAGCCCAAAGGGGCATCGGTGAGCCAGGACCGGCAGACCATTGATGCCAATGTCGGCTATCTGTTCAACAACGGGTTGAACCTGAGACTCCGGCGTCAGTATTATCAGGATAATAAGGACACCAGCAATGCCACTGACACCCATGTGTTCGGGGCCACATTGTCCGGCGCAATGCCTACCCAGCTTTTCCCTGACCTGAATATGAACCTGGATACCTTTGTTAACAGAAGTAAGGATGAAAATTTGAGTTTTCAGTCGGAAAACCGGTCTGTGTCGGCAACCCTGTCAACCACCCTTATCAAGGCCCTGACGGCAAGCCTTACCGCCGGGTACCAGGACACCGAAAATGAACTCACCGGAGAAAAAACCAATATCACCCGGTCCCTGGGGATCAACCTGGGGCATCCGTTTGTATTTGAAGGCATGAATGGCAGTCTGAACGCAGGGATTACATTTCAGGGCGTAGAAGCCCCCAATAACGGGGATAACGACCAGCCCGGATTCAACCTGGGCCTCACGATGGGGCAAAAGGGCCACCGGCTGGATCTGTCCGCCTATTACCGTGAATTTCAGCCGGCCGTGAGCGGGCAGGTCATGACCCAGGGGGGCAGCATGGCATATACCTTCACCACAGGTCCCCATTCCCTCCGCCTGGAGGGCAGCTTCAACAAGCGCGATCCTGATCGGGATCAGTATACGACGGACTACATGGCCGGCCTGACCTACGACTACACTTTTGATCTGTCCGGAAAAATCTCTGCCCCTCAAACCGGAACCGCGCCTCTGGCTGCTTCGGATTCGGAATCCGAGGACATTCCATATACCGGCAAAGTCATCACAGGGCTGCCGCCCGGAACGGCAATGGTCCAGGCCCAGGGCTGGCTGAACCAGGCCGGGGTCGGAAAAGGGGTGAAAACAGGAAATGTTCATGTATATGAAACCCGTTTCTTTGATTCAATATACCAGCGCCAGCGCCTTGCCCTTTTAACCGGTGCCGGGGACAGGATCGAGATTACCGCTGTGATTGTGGACCTGGGCAATACCGGTACACCGGAAACCATCGAGCAGTTGTACAAAGAGTTGCAGGCACTGCTGACCCGCCAATACGGCATCCCCAGGACCTATGAGCAGGGGGAATTCGGCCCGGCTTTCTTTGCCGAAGTAAACAGCGGACAATTTATCCGCAATTCCGAATGGTTCACCCCTTCAGGCATCGTCCGACTTGGATTTCCACGGCGCCTGGACCGGCAGGTCCGCATGGAAGTGCAGTTGCGAAAAGATTTTCCAGGAGAGAAGGACACCCTCTGGAGCGTAGAGCAGGTCCGGTGACCCCATACTACCGCCATGTCCATACGATCAGCACCAGCAGCGACAAAAGGGTTACGGGAATGCCGATCCTGGCGTGGGTTTTAAAGGAGATCTCCACACCGTGGGCTGCGGCTTTTTCAACCACAATCAGGTTGGCGATGCTGCCCAAAAGAAAAAAGTTGCCGGCAAAGGTGCTTGAAAGGGCAAGGATATACCAGGGTTCGGGAAGGGTTGGATCCAGGCATGGAATGACCAGCATTACGGCTGGGACATTGCTGAAAAGGTTGGACAGGACCACGGAGACGCCTGTGAGAAAAACCGGTTGCATCAGCTCAAAGCCGTTTCGGGACAGACAATCGAGCACCCGTTCCGGCAGATGGGCTATGGAAATGCCGTGAATGATGATGAAAAGCGCTCCGAACAAAGTGATCAGGTGCCAGTCCACTAACGCCGTCATATCCCGGCTTTTCATCTTCCGGCTGAGCAGGAGGGCCCCGGCCACAGACAAGGTGGACAGATCCCTTGGGATGTCGGTCAGGTATAGCCCGATCAGCACCACCACCGCCAGGATTCCTTTCCCGGTCTGCCATCCGTTAAATTGAGGCCAGTTCATACCGCTGTCATCCATTGCGTCGGCCTTTTCAGACTGCAGCGTATGCCGATAACACAGGGCAATAATGCCGAAGGCAGCTGCCAGGGAAATAAAAGCCGGTATATAGGCCCAGACAAAAAAGGCCTCAAAGGAGAGATGTCCCACCTGGCCGATGAGCATATTCTGTGGATTTCCAATCAGTGTGGCTGCAGACCCTATGTTGCTTGATACGGCTAGGCCCAGCAAATAGGGAATCGGATTCAGCCGGGCCCGTTTAAGTGAACCGGCCAGGATCGGGGCCATGGCAAAGCAGATGATATCATTGGCGAGAAGAGCGGATAGAAAGGCGGAAAGAAGCATGCTCACCAGAAGAAACAAACGGGGGCGGTGGGAAAACCTAAGGACTTTTTCCGCGGCTGCAGTGTAAAACCCCCCAAGACGCAACTGGGCCGAAATAATCATCAGCCCGTACAAAAGGCAGAGGGTCGGAAAGTCAACGCAGCGCACCGCCTCCTGGGGCGATACTGCGCCCGAGACCACCATGGCGATGGCCCCCAGAATGGCAATGCCCACCCTGTCCACGGCCAGGCCGGGGATGCGCCCCATAGCGATTCCCAGATAACTTACAAGAAAAATAATCAAGGCCGTCATAGCCGTCTCCTACCATCATCTGATCTGTGACAGCATATACCCTTAAAAAGACGGGTGTGGAACAGTTATTTTACGATTCATGAAATGATGGATGCCGTAATGTCTTTTTTGGGGTCAATGCACCGTATTCACGTCAGGAGACCTGCCCAGGATATTTTGAAACGGCCGGACCTGTTTCTGAGAATGGCGTCGGGCTCCGGATTTACCGTATAGGAAAACGGGCTGACTTTACTTTTGAACCGGGGTGATTATCATGATGAGATCATGACCATGGACCCGGAATGTAAGGCAGCCCCACAGGGTTGAAATAAAGTGAGACAGATGACAGAATCCCGCAACACAACGATATCAGATACCGAAATCCCTGCCCCTCTGGCCCCGTCCTCCAAGGAACTGGACCGGATTATCGTCAGGGGGGCCAAAGAGCACAACCTCAAAAACATTGATGTGGAGATCCCAAAAAAGAAGCTGGTGGTGGTGACGGGGGTCTCGGGGTCGGGCAAGTCCAGCCTGGCCTTTGACACCATTTTTGCCGAGGGCCAGCGGCGGTATGTGGAGTCCTTATCCTCCTACGCCCGGCAGTTTATTGGGCAGATGGAAAAACCCAAGTACGAGACTATCCGCGGCCTTTCTCCCACCATTGCCATTGAGCAGAAGGCCGCCTCTAAGAATCCCCGGTCCACCGTGGGCACCATTACCGAAATTTATGATTACCTGCGGGTGCTTTTTGCCCGGGTGGGAACCCAGTACTGTTATAAGTGCGGGAAAAAGGTGGGCAGGGGCCATGCCCAGGCCATGGTCTCCCAGATCATGGATCTGCCCAAAGGCTCCAAGATCCTTATCCTGGCGCCCATTGTGGAGAACCGCAAAGGGGAGCACCGGGACCGACTGGAAGACCTGAAAAAAGAGGGGTATGCCCGGGTCCGGGTGGATGGGGTTGTTCAGGATCTGGCCAATGTCCAGACCCTGGCAAAGAACAAGAAGCATCACATCGAGGTGGTGGTGGACCGGCTGGTGGTCAAGTCTGGCGAAGGGTTTGAGGAGCGGCTCACCGATTCCGTGGAAGCGGCCCTGAAACTGGGGAACGGCCAGCTCATCGTCCATATGCTGGGCCGGGAGGACCTTAAGATGAGCGAGGCCAGGTCCTGCTGCGGTGTGGCATATCCGGAACTCATCCCTCAGATTTTTTCCTTTAACTCCCCGTTGGGCATGTGTCCAGAGTGTAACGGCATCGGCACCCTGCTGGCCATGGATCCGGACAAGGTGGTGCCGGACCCGAACCTGAGCATCCGTGACGGGGCGGTGATCCCCTGGAAGAACTATTTTATCAAAAACCCCAGGTTCAACAATGACAACTCCTGGGGCAAGGGCCAGTTGCTGGCCATGGAGGAACAATGGGGGATTGATTTCGATACCCCCTGGAAAAAACTGCCCAAAAAGGACCGGGATCTTTTGCTCTACGGATCAGCGACCAAGCAGATGACCGTGGACTGGAACTCCTCCAAGATCCAGGGCACATTCTCCCGGACTCACGAGGGCCTGATCCATACCCTGATGCGCCGGTACAGAAACACCCAGTCCGAGCATCAGAAAAAATATTACGCCCAGTTCATGACCGCCTCCACATGCCCGGCCTGCCACGGCAAACGCCTCAAAAACGAGATCCTTCATGTCCATGTCAACGGAAAGTCCATCATTGATATCACCTCCATGACCGTGAAAGAGGCCTATGGATTTTTCCGGGAGCTGAAACTGTCCGGCAATAAGGAGATCATCGCCCGGGAACTGATCAAGGAGATCTCGGATCGCCTGGGGTTCCTGGTCAATGTAGGCCTGGACTACCTCTCCCTGGACCGGTCCGGCCCCACCCTGTCCGGCGGGGAGTCCCAGCGCATCCGCCTGGCCTCCCAGGTGGGATCGGAACTGACCGGGGTGCTGTATATCCTGGACGAACCTTCCATCGGCCTTCACCAGCGGGATAATATCAAGCTGCTGTCCACCCTCAAACACTTGAGGGATATCGGCAACACCCTGCTCATTGTGGAGCATGATCAGGAGACCATGGAGGAGTCGGACTGGATTCTTGATATCGGACCCGGGGCAGGCCATCTGGGCGGCGAAGTCGTGGCCCAGGGCACACCGCCCCAGATCCGTTCCAATCCGGTCTCTCCCACAGGCAGGTTTTTAAGCGGCAGGGAGACCATTGCCGTTCCGGACACCCGGAGGGCTCCCAAGGCAAACAAGTGGATTTCGATTGTGGGGGCAAAGGAGAACAACCTCAAGGATATAACGGTCAAAATTCCCGTGGGTCTGCTCTCCGCCGTGACCGGGGTTTCCGGGGCGGGCAAGTCCACCCTGATCAACCAGATCCTTTATCCGGCACTGGCCGTCCGCCTCAACGGCTCCCAGATGCCCGTGGGCGCCCATAAAAAGATTACGGGGCTGTCCCATATCAACAAGGTGATCAACATCGACCAGAAACCCATCGGCCGGACCCCCCGTTCCAACCCGGCCACCTATACCAAAGTGTTCGACCATATCCGGGATTTCTTCGCCCTGCTGCCCGAGTCCCAGGCCCGGGGGTACAAGAAGGGACGGTATTCCTTTAACGTGAAGGGCGGACGGTGCGAGGCCTGCTGCGGGGACGGCTATATCAAGGTGGAGATGCATTTTCTGGCCGATGTGTTTGTGCCCTGCGAGGTCTGCCATGGCAAGCGCTTTAACAAATCCACCCTGGAGATCCGGTATAAGGACCATTCCATTGCCGATGTCCTGGACCTTTCGGTCATCCAGGCCAGGGAACTGTTTGAAAGCCATCCCAAGATTACCAACATCCTCGATACCCTGGTGGATGTCGGGCTGTCCTATATCAAACTGGGGCAGGCCGCCACCACCCTGTCCGGGGGGGAGGCCCAGCGGATCAAGCTGGCCCGGGAGCTTTCCAAGCGTGATACCGGCGACACCCTGTATATCCTGGACGAGCCCACCACAGGACTTCATTTCCAGGATGTGCGCATGCTGCTCAGTGTGCTCCAGCGCCTCACCGAGGCCGGCAACACCGTGGTGATTATTGAGCACAACCTGGACGTGATCAAGACTGCGGACTGGCTCATCGATATCGGGCCGGAAGGCGGGAGCGCCGGCGGTGGGGTCGTTGCTGCGGGGCCCCCTGAAGATGTAGCCCTGGAGGCGGCGTCCCATACGGGCAGATATCTCAGGGATATGCTGGAAATCGGGGCGGTCGAGCGAACCGCTGTATGATAAAGGCAGGGGGTTGAGGATAATGGCCTCCCCTGTCAATAAGAATTGAAAAACATGAGCGAGGGTGGTTAAATAGGCGGATAATGAATACAATTCTCCAGCCATTGACCATCTGCGCCGCCATGTTGGCTCTGTCCATTGCCGTGTGGACGGCAAGGGACCAGATGTACAATATCCGGGCCCGTCTCTATTTTTTTCTGATGCTCAGCACCTTTATCTACTCCTTCGGGTATTCCCAGGAGCTGATCCAGACCGATGTGCCGGGCATCCTGTTCTGGCTGAAGTTTGAATATATCGGGGTGCCGTTTATTCCCGGCCTCCTGGCCTTGATTGCAGTCCACTGCACCTATTATTACGAAACCCGCCCCTTTGGTCCCTGGGTCTATCTGGTGCTGGTTCCCGGGGTGGTGGTCCTCCTGTCCAACTGGGCCTATCCGGCCCTGCCGTTTTTTTACCGGGATGTGGCGGTGCTCTTCCTGGACGGAGAACGTCATGCCTTACTCAAGCCCGGCCCGGTCTATTATTTTCACATTGCAGAGACAATCCTGGCCCTGGTCGTGTCCGTTGCGCTTTACGCAAAATCGGCCATTCAAAACCGGAACGGCATGCGCCGGGCGTTTGTCTGGATGATCTTCGGCACGGCCATTCCGGGAGTGACCTATGTGCTTTATGTGTTCTCCTTCTTCCCAAAGGGTGTAGATCCCATTCCTATTTCCATGGCCCTGGTGGGACCCTTCCTGGCCTATGGCATTTTTTCCAGGGCTCTGGTGAAGGATCTGGCCTCTGCCAGATCCATCTATTATAAGTTTTCCCCCCATCCGGTGTTCGTGTTTAACCTGGAAGGCGAACTTATCGATTTGAACCGCTCGGCAGAAACCCTTCTGGGATTTGAACGCCACCTTGCCCAGAACAAATCCTGGCCGGATCTGCTATCGGCTATGGGAGGGCTTCCCAATGCTCTGGACAACGGGGCGGACGGCGAGACGGAGGAACTGGTGGTCCGGGATCGAATTTTTGATATGAGCGTTCATCGAATCCGGGGGACCATGGGAAATGCCAGGGGGGGCTTGAGGATTCTGTATGATATCACGGATATCAAAAAGGCGATGAACGATCTGGCCCGGGCCAACATGAGTGTTCAAAAAGAGTTGGAGGAGCGCAGAAAGATGAGCCAGTCCCTTGAGCTGGCCAAAAATAAAGCAGAGGATGCTTCCCGGGCGAAAAGTGAATTCCTGGCCAATATGAGTCATGAAATCAGAACGCCTCTGAACGGCATCATCGGCATGGCAGAGCTGTTATCAGACACCCGGCTGGACCGGGAGCAGACGGTGTATTTCAATACCGTTCAAACCGAGGCAAAGGCTCTGAATGCTTTGATCAACAATATCCTGGATGTATCAAAGATTGAGGCCGGCAAGCTGACCATCGAACAGGTGGCGTTTAACATCAAAGGGTTGTTTGACGAGTTTTCCAGCAGTTTTTTTTTCCAGGCCAAGCAGAAAAAAATTGATTTTAGGGCAGAGCTGTCTTCCGATATTCCGCCCAGACTGATCGGGGATCCCGTCCGCCTGCGGCAGGTCCTGGTCAATCTGGTGGGCAATGCCCTGAAATTTACCCATGAAGGCGGCATGATACGGTTCCGCGTCGGTATACAGGGGCCGCCTGACGCGGACCGGGTGCGCCTTCGGTTTGAGGTGGAGGACAACGGCATCGGCATCCCCGCGGGTAAACAGGAGATCATTTTTGACAGCTTTTCCCAGGCAGACGGCTCCACCACCCGGAAATACGGCGGGACCGGTCTTGGCATCACCATCAGTCGGCAGTTGGTGGAAATGATGGGGGGGCGGCTGGGCCTTGAAAGCAGCGAAGGCTTTGGAAGCCTGTTCTGGTTTACCCTGAACTTTGACCGGGAAAAAGAGGCGGATCTGGAGTCGGATTTCCGGGATGCCGGCCATGAATCCGCTGCCGCCGCCTTCCGGATTCTGGTCGCCGAGGATTATCCCACCAATCAGAAAGTGGTGATGACCTTTTTGAAAAATGCCGGGTTCAGTGCGGAACTGGCAGCCAACGGCCGGGAAGCGGTTGAGGCATTTAAACGGTCGGACTTTCATCTGATTCTGATGGATATACAGATGCCGGAGATGGACGGGTTTCAGGCCACAAAGCAGATCCGGGAGTATGAAGACCAAACCTGCACCACCCATCGGGTTCCCATTGTCGCCCTCACTGCCCATGCCACGACCCAGGACCGATCCGCCTGCCTGAAAGCGGGAATGGATGACTATATTTCCAAACCCATCCGCCGGGCGGAGTTGTTGGAAAAGCTTTCCAGATGGCGGAATCATGACGCATCACCGGCAGCTTCCGAGGCAGAGAAAAAACCGGAAGCCGGTCATGTCCTCGATTTTGATGCCCTTGTCCGGGAGTTTGACGGGGAAACCGGGGAAGCCATGGCCCTTGTTGAGGAATTCAGCCAGGAGTCCGGCCGCCAGCTCTCTATCATGTCCGAGGCGGCAAACTCTGGGAAACTGGACGTGATTGCCGAAAACGCCCATGCCATTAAAGGCGGTGCCGGTAACCTCTATGCCGGCGACCTTTCCCGTGCTGCGGCCGACCTGGAACGCCTGGCCAGGGATGGGGACGCTGCGGCGGTAAAGCAGGCGTTTAACATTTTTCTAAAGGAGAAAGAGAGATTCGACGCTGCCTGGGCCCGTCTTTCCGGGACCGGTAAGCCCCCTTCCTGATAAGGGCTTTCAAAGATCGGAGCTTTAGTGTGAACGCTGGAATGCGTGATCCTTGTTTTCACCATTATTCCTTGATATTATGGAACTATAAATCCTGATGTCGAGAAAAATTACAAGGAGGTGCGCTATGGAAGAAAAGGGTATCTTTGGTCATCAGGCAGACCGGGGTGGGCGGCGAAAACTTAAAGACCGCCGGTATTTTCCGGCGGCGGCTCCAGGCCTGGAGCGTAGAACAGGCCTGAAAAGACGAAGCGGCACGGACCGGCGGCGCAGCCACAGATAGGTTGTATTTTTCGTTCATCATCATCTTCAGTTCATCCAAACGCCTGGCTGCCAAAAAAAGTTCAGAAGAGGTTTTTTCGTGGATATGAAACAATCATTCGTTCATTTTTTCGCTATGACGCTGTTGGCCTTTGCCCTGCTGCCGGCAATTGCCGGTGAGGCCTACTGCCGGGACTATGCCCTGCTCGGCAAAAGCCTGGATGATGATAATTTCTCAGATACAGTTACAGGATGCAATCAAGCGGCGCAAACCAACAAAGACCGGTGTTTTCTCATCGGCGCCAGGGGGCCTGCCGACGCAAGGCGTCAGGCCTTGTCCTTGAAAACGGCTGCTCGCGCCAGGACATTTTCAGGGTTTGCCGTATCCGTTATCCTGTCCGATGCGGTGGCAAAAGTCGTGCGCCAGGAGGTCCGTGTACCGGTAATTTCATTTGACTCTCCGTTTGAATCCAAAGACGCTGCCGTTTCCAGAGGGTATGTGGGCATAGACAATGTCGCTTTTGGCAGGGACATGGCCCGTGCGGCGAAGCGGTTCCGGCCTGGCGGCGGCACCCTTTTTTTGATGGGGGACCTGCATGATGCCAACCTTGCCCGAAGGATCGCAGGGGGCCGCCGGGAGTTAAGCGGCCAGGAGGATTATCCGGCGAAAAAGCGGCTTGCCGGCGAAAAAATTCTTATTCCCAATATTATTAAAACCGTAGATTTACCAGCCCCATGACCCGTCGATCGCTTTCCATACAGATGCTTGTCTCCCTGGTATTCTGGGTGACACTGATCCTGACCCTGTCCGCCGTGGGCAATGCATGGGTATACCGGAACCGGTCCGTTGACCGGCTCAAACAGGAAGTGACCCTGGAGGCCGTGCAGCTTGAAACGGCGATTTCCGGGGCAATGTGGCACTATAATACAGAGCAGATCAATACAGTTCTTGACGGGGTCATGAACAATAGAATCATTACCGGGGTGGTTGTTTCGTCCGAGGATCACCGGTTTGGCCGCAGCCGGAACCCGGACTGGCTGCCGGTAGACCGCGTCCCCGATGAATTGCAGTCACGGGATGGGGTGATCTCTGCAAGCAGGACTGTGGAATATATGGGGGAGGCGTTGGGCCAAATTACCCTGTGGGCCACCACTGAGTTCTTGGACAGGGAGATCTTTCGGGTGGGAGTTTACTTTGCCGGAACCATGGTGCTGCTGGATCTGGTTTTGATTCTAAGCGTTTATACGGTGTTGTCCAAGGGGGTGATCTCTCCTCTGAAAGAACTTGAGGCCTATGCGTTATCTGCCAGTGCCGGTGCCTCCGATCCCCCCCCTGAACCGCCCAGGCCGTTTACCGGAGAAATGGAGGTGCTGCGACGTTCCATGGCCAGAATGCTGGAAGAGCTGAGGCTGCGCTATGAAGAGGTTCAAAATGAAGTCCGGCGGTTTAAGGACAGTGAGGAGCGGTTTCGCGTTCTGGTCAATACCATTCCGGACTATATCTGGCTTAAGGACCCGGAAGGGGTGTTTCTCTCCTGCAATAAAATGTTCAGCTCCCTTGTCAGTGCCGGGGTTGAAGACATCATCGGCCGGACAGACTACGACTTCTGGTCAGACAATCTGGCCGAGTTCTTCAGGGAACGGGACCGGAAGGTCCTTGACGCCGGTCAGGTCCTGAACAATGAGGAGCGGATGCCGGGGGCGGACGGGGAGGAAATTGTACTGGATACCATCAAGGCTCCCGTGTTCGATGCGGCCGGAAAGCTGATCGGCGTTCTGGGCATTGCCAGGGATATTACCGCAAAGGTAGAGGCCGTGGAAGAGCAGACCAAGCTGAAGGAGCAACTGAATCAGGCCCAGAAGATCGAATCCATCGGCCGCCTTGCCGGAGGGGTGGCCCATGATTTCAACAACATGCTGGGGGTGATTCGGGGCAATGCCGAATTGGCCCACACCGAGGCCGGGTTATCCCCTAAAGCCAAAGAGTATATCCATGAGATTACCCAGGCGGTTGACCGTTCGGCAACTCTGACCCGCCAGCTTTTAGCCTTTGCTCGAAAAGATGACGTCTCTCCGCGTGTCATCAATTTGAACCAGGCACTGGATGGGATGTTGAAAATGCTCAACCGCCTCATCGGTAAAGATATCGAGCTTGAATGGACCCCAGGCGAGGCGGTCTGGTCCGTGAAAATGGACCCGGCCCAGCTGGACCATATTCTGGTCAACCTTTGTGTCAATGCCAGGGACGCCATCGGCAGCGACGGCCGGATTTCCATTGCCACACGCAATATCCGGATTGATGAAGGGTTCTGTGAAACCCATCCCAATGCCCGGCCCGGAGAATTTGTCATGCTCGCGGTGACCGATAACGGGACGGGTATCCCCAAAGATGTTTTGCCCAATATTTTTGATCCCTTTTTTACCACGAAGGCAAAGGGAAAGGGAACAGGGCTCGGACTGTCAACGGTTTACGGCGTCGTCCGTCAGAACCACGGGTTTACCACCGTCTACAGCGAGCAGGGACTGGGGTCGGTGTTCCACATTTATCTGCCAAGGGATGAGGGCCGCCAGGTGCCGGAGACCGAAGGCGCCAGCAATGAAGAAACCCAGGCGGGTACTGAGACCCTCCTTCTGGTCGAAGACGAGGCTGCCATTCTCCTGATGGTCAAAACCACCCTTGAAAAGCAGGGGTATACCGTCATGGCAACCGAGTCCCCGGTTGAAGCCGTTAAACTTGCCGGCCGGTTCAATGACCGGATTGATCTGCTGCTCACCGATGTGATTATGCCCAAGATTAACGGTAAAGCCCTGGCGGCCATCATCAGAAAAGACCGGCCGGATATCCGGGTGCTGTTCATGTCAGGATATACGGCGGATGTGCTGGATCGTTCGGAAATTGACCAGATGGGCGGCGGGTTTATACAGAAACCTTTTTCAAACAGGGATCTGCTGAAAAAGGTTCGGGAAACCCTCGGGTAGGGATGGATGATCCGGGGATGTGCCCGTCCGTAAAACGCAAAGCAGCCCCTCCCTGGATAGGGAGGGGCTGCCTTGGCTTAACGAACAAGGAGGTTATATCCGGCTATAGTCTTTCGAATACAGCCGCAGCACCCATGCCGCCTCCGATACACATGGAGACCACCCCATATTTACCGTTTACCTCTTTGAGGTTGGCGAGACAGGTCGCTGTGAGTTTAGCTCCGGTGCATCCCAGAGGATGGCCCAAAGCAATAGCTCCGCCGTGGATGTTGATCCTATCCATGTACTTTTCAAGGTCCAGTTCCCTGATGCAGTGCAGGGCCTGGGAGGCAAATGCCTCGTTGATCTCGTAAATGTCAATGTCATCAATGGTCAGCCCGGCCTGTTTCAGGGCCTGGGGGATGGCATATTTGGGGCCCACACCCATTTCATCGGACTTGCAACCGACGGTGGAGTAAGTCACCAGGCGTCCAATGGGGGTCAAACCCAGTTCATCGCACTTTTCCTTAGAGGCGATGATGGTGGCGGCGGCCCCGTCCGTGGTCTGGGAGGAGTTGCCTGCGGTCACGCTGCCGTTAACGGCAAATACGGTTCTCAGCTTGGCAAGGCCTTCCGGAGAGGACGGGCGGATGCCGTCGTCATGCTCAACGATAAAGGATTCCTTCTTATAGGTACCGTCGGCCTGGAGTACGTATTTATAGGCCGGGGTGGGCACGATTTCAGTGAATTTGCCGGCGTCCCTTGCTGCGGCTGCTTTTTCCTGGGATTTTGCGGCAAAGGCGTCCTGGTCTTCCCGGGACACATTGTAGCGGTTGGCCACGTTTTCAGCCGTAATACCCATTGAGATATACATCTCGGGATAGGTTCTGGAAAATTCCGGATGGGGGCGGGGTACATTGCCGCCCATGGGAACAAATGTCATGGACTCACATCCGGCACCCATGCAGACGTCGGACCAGCCGGCAGATACCCGCATGGAGGCCAGTGCAATGGCTTCCAAGCCGGAGGCGCAGAAGCGGTTGACGGTGGCACCGGACACCTTGTCCGGAAATCCGGCCATCTGGGGGGCGATACGGCCCAGGTTCAGGCCCTGCTCCGCTTCGGGGAAGGCGCAGCCCAGCATGACGTCGTCCAGGTCTTCGGGTTTGAGGTTGGGGGTTCTTTCCACGGCCTCTTTCATGATGAAAGAGATCAGCTCCTCGGGCCGGGTCTGTTTGAAAAGCCCTCTTTTCTGCTTGCAACCCGGTGTCCGTACACTTTGTACAATATATGCGTCTCTCATTTTAAAGTCCTCCTAAGTTCTGCCTAGTTTCTAAGCGGCTTGCCGGTTTTAAGCATGTGGTCGATTCTGGCGATGGTTTTTTCCTCTTTACAGAAATCCACAAAGGCGTCCCGTTCCAGCTTGAGAATGGTCTCTTCGGAAACTTCGGTGCCGGTGTTGACGTCACCGCCGGAGATGACATAGGCGATGCGCTTGGCCAGGAAGGCGTCGTGCTCGCTCATGAACCGGCCGTTGAGCATGTTGAACAATTCGGCCTGAACCATGCCCTGTCCGGCGTTGCCCATGACCTTGAGGCCCTTCTTCGCGGGGGGGACATACCCGTCGTCCACCATCTTGAGTACCTCTTTTTTGGCCTCACCAATGAGGTTGTCACGGTTCATGACGATGCGGTCGGACAGGCCGAGAAAGCCGTTGCCCTGGGCGCCGGCGGCTGACATGGAAACAGCGGCCATTCCGATTTTCATGAACACGGCAGTAAAGATTTTGGCCAGGTCAATGTCTTTAACGACCTTGCCGGGCAGAGCGTCCACATGTTTTTTCCACAGGTTCATGCAGCCACCGCCGGCGGGCAAAAGACCCACGCCGATTTCAACCAGGCCCATGTAAAGTTCGGTATGGGCCACGATGCGGTCGGCACCCAGGCAGGTTTCGCAGCCGCCGCCCAGGACCATGCCGTAGGGGGCTGCCACAACCGGGAATTTAGCGTATTTGGCCGCCTGGATTCCACCCTGGGCTTTTTCCAGGAAGGCGTCGATTTCAGCGTATTTTTTGTCGTGGCACAGCTTGGAGACGTAGGAGAGATCGGCCCCTGCGGAGAAGGCGCCGGGCATGCCGCCGGCTTCGTTGCCGATGACAAGACCGCAACCGTTTTTATCCACATATTCCAGAGACTCGGCAATGGAGTCCACGATTTCGGCGTTGATAGCGTTCATCTTGGTATGGAACTCGACGCAGAAAACATCGTCTCCGATGTCTACCAGAGAGGCAGAGGCGTTTTCCATGACGGTCTTTTTGTTGCCCTTGGCAGCGGCAATGGAGACCATGGTCTTGGATACGGGAACGGCCTTGTACTCGCCAGCGGCGAAATCATAATAGTAGCGGATACCGTTTTCAAGTTTGTAGAAGGTGGCAGCACCCTTGTCCAGCATGGCCAGAACATTGGCGGGAACATCAAGGCCTTCGGTCTTCATTCTTTCAACAGCGTCTGCAACCCCGTAGGCATCCCAGGCTTCAAAGGGACCCATTTCAAAGTTGTAGCCCCATTTCATTGAGTTGTCGATTTCTACGATGGTGTCGGCAATCTCGGGCACGCGGTTGGCGGCGTACTGGAAGGCGTTGGCCATGCATTTCCAGGCAAACTTGGACCCTTTGTCATCGCTCTTGAGCACACAGGCAAGCTTCTCAACCAGAGTGGCCTTTTTCTTGGCTTCATCCAGGCAGGGGAAAGAGGGCCGTTCCAGGTCCACATACTCCAGGGTTTTAATATCAAGAACCTTGCGCAGTTTTTTCCACTCCGGGGTCAGTTCTGTCTTGTAGAATCCGCCCTGGGTTTTGTTGCCCAGCATTTTCTTTTCAACCATCTGGTTGACAAAGTCCGGCAGGTTCATGGTTTCCCGCTGCTCGTCGTCCGGGCACAGGTCATAGGAGTTTTTGGCCACATGGAACATGGTGTCCAGGCCGACCAGGTCGGTGGTCTTGAAAATGGCTGTTTTCGGGCGGCCCAGGGCCGGGCCGAACAGGGCGTCCACCTCGGGGATGGTCATGCCGTCTTCAACCATGAACTGGATGCAGGCGCCAATGCCCTGAACACCGATTCTGTTGCCCACGAAGTTGGGGGTGTCTTTGGCCCAGACAATGCCTTTGCCCAGGTTTTTTTCGCCGAATGCGGCGATGAAATCAAGGATCTCCTGCTTGGTTTCGGCACCGGGGATCAGCTCCAGAAGATGCATGTAGCGGACCGGGTTGAAGAAATGGGTGCCCATGAAATGTTCTTTGAAATCCTGGGAGAATCCTTCGCTGATGTCCTTGAGGGGGATACCCGAAGTATTGGAGGAAATGATGGCGCCTTCTTTTTTAACCTTGGCCACCTTTTCAAAAAGGGCTCTCTTAATTTTCAGGTTCTCAACTACAACTTCCACAATCCAGTCACACTCGGCCAGTTTTTCAATGTCGTCGTCCAGGTTGCCGATGGAGATACGGGCGGCGTCTTTTTTGTTGTAGAAAAGGGAAGGCTTGGAGGCCAGGGCTGCGTCCATACCCGCCTGAACAATGCGGTTTCTGGCGGCCGGGTCTTTTTTTTCTTCGTCTGTCAAGTCAAAGGGAACGATGTCCAGGAGCAGTACATCAACACCGGCACCGGCAAGAAGGGCAGCAATCCCGCCTCCCATGATTCCGGACCCGATGACTGCAGCCTTTCTGATCTTTCTTACCATGATTTCCTCCTAAAGTTCGGGTATATTTCATATATTATGAATGACCATTCATTGCTGATTAGCAGAAGCAGGCCAAAACTGTCAAGGGAAAATATTTTTATAACACCCGGGATATTTTAGGGCGATTGGTATTCAATTTCAATGAGTTGTGGTATTAAATTGACTGGATGCTATGGAATATATGCCCGGGTATATCAAAAAAAATCAAGATGAATTAATATTCATGAATTAATCCTGGCGGCACTTGTCAAAATAAAAAGGGTCTGATAGTGTGATCCTGCTTTTATAAAGGACTTTAAGAAACCCAAGAGGGAACAATGCACAGGATACCTGCTAAAATAGCCCTTGAATCGCCTCTGAACATATCTTCAGTTGCCGGTTTTATTGCCGGTCTTCAAACGGACACCGGGGATATCCCCTGGCACACCGATGGAAAGACCGACCCCTGGGATCTGGTGGAATCCATCATGGGGCTGAACATCGGCGGATATCAGGCCCAGGCCCGGGCGGCCCTGGACTGGCTGGCAGGCATGCAGAATCCTGACGGATCCTGGTTTTCATCCTACCAGGATGGCCAGCCCCTGGATCGAACCACCGAAACCCATATGGCCTGTTACCTGGCCGTGGGGCTATTCCATCAATATCTGATCCGCAGGGATGCCGAAGAGCTTGGCTTATACTGGACCGTGATGGCAAAGGGCATTGAGTTTGCCTTGAGCCTTCAGACCGACTCCGGAGAAATCTACTGGGCAAAGAGTCCCGAAGGAAAGGCCGATCCCATGTCTCTTCTGGCAGGATCATCCTCTATTTTTATGAGTCTGAAATGCGCCATCACCATCGCGGCCGTCCTCGGCCGGGACGTCCCCGAATGGAAGGCCGCCCTTTTTCGCCTGGAAACATCCATTCAGGAGAACATGCACACCTATAATGTCTCCAAATCCAGGTTTTCCATGTACTGGTTTTATCCCATCCTCGGCGGGGCGCTTCGGGGAAAGCGGGCAGCGGCCAGAATCGATAAATACTGGTCCAAATATGTCATAGAGGACCAGGGCTGCCGCTGTGTTTCAGACCGGCCCTGGGTCACCATTGCCGAAACCTCTGAGCTGGTCCTCTCTCTGCATGCCATGGGCCGGGACCAGGAGGCCAGAATGGTCTTTTCCTGGATTCAGGACCGGGTTTATGACGACAAGACCTTCTGGTGCGGCTATACCTATCCGGACATGGTGATCTGGCCCGAGGAGAAAATCTCCTGGACCAATGCCGTGGCCCTGATGGCGGCGGACGCCCTGTACGGGCTGACCCCGGCAGGACAGATGTTTTCCCATACCCAATGGGACGGGTACCGCTATAAAGGGCTTT
The DNA here is from genome assembly GCA_963677255.2 of uncultured Desulfobacter sp. GTDB lineage: Bacteria > Desulfobacterota > Desulfobacteria > Desulfobacterales > Desulfobacteraceae > Desulfobacter. Next base: position 1,840,652 of record CAXXER010000001.1, read on the forward strand.
CATAGGGGACGCTGGATGATCAAAGATAAACGGCCCTATTATGTCAAACAGGCCTGGTACCGGATCATGGCGTTTTACGTCCGGCGGTATCTGGAACCCCAGCTGGCCTCGCTGGGCCCCCATGCCTATATTGTCAAACCCTGGCACATTGAGCTTTTCGGCGGCCCCATCTCCATCGGCAGCCATGTCACCCTTTTGGGATGCCGGGACAAGCGGACCCGTCTGACGGTCTGGTCCGAAGACAAGGATATCGACGGGATTTGTATCGGGGACCATGTGTTGCTCTCCCCCGGGGTGCGGGTCTCCGCATCCAACTCCATTTCAATTGCAGATTCCTGCATGCTGGCCAGCCATGCCTATATCACGGATTCGGACTGGCACGGCATCTATGACCGGTCCCTGCCCCCGACGGAAAAAAGCTTTGTCCGGCTGGAGGAAAATGTCTGGATCGGGGATTCGGCCATTGTCTGCAAGGGCGTCACCATCGGGAAGAACAGCATTGTGGGCGCCGGTGCCGTGGTTACTTCGGATATTCCGGCCAATGTGGTGGCTGCCGGCAATCCGGCCCGGGTGGTCAAACAGCTGGATCCGGACCGCCCCATGATCACCCGTAAGGACCGGTATTCGGATACCCAAAAGATGACCCGGGTCCTTGAAGCCTCGGAACGGGAGTTCCTGGCGGGAAATACCCTGTGGGGATGGATCCGGGACTGTATTTTTCCCTTAAAAGAAAAGTCCTGATCTTGGTAGCTGTCCTGTCGCTCTATCCGGTCCCGATATCCCCGGATTCAGCCCTCGGTGAGTCCTGCGTGGCTTTGAGCAGATCCGAAGTGGTCACTTCGTACTCATAGATTACAGGGTGTCTGGCGCAAAGAATTCCGTAGGTGGTGAAAAGACTTAGCCGCCGTGGGGATCGCTATAAGAATTTTACAATTCCGGCCGGAATAAAAGGCCGGGTGTATGACCCCATTAGGGCCTAATGCATTGGATCCTCAAGTTTTTTGCCGTAGCGGATCCCCAGGCGGTCCATGCGTTTGCGCAGGGTGTTGGGGTGAATGTTAAGGAGCTGGGCAGCCCCGCCGGGGCCGTTTATTTTCCCCCCGGACGAGACCAGGGCCTTTTTGATGTGAAGGCGGTTTACCTGTTCCAGGCTGAGGAATGTGTTGGGTTCACAGGCTTCATAGGGGGGCAGGCAATTCCCCCTGTGCTTTCCCGGAATGAGCCCGGTGAAATCCAGCTTGCGGTTCCGACAGCAGATCATGGCCCGTTCAATGATATTTTCAAGCTCCCTGACATTGCCCGGCCAATGGTAATTCGACAATTGGGCCAGCCCCATCTTGCCGATCTCGGGCCGCTTGGCAAGGTTCAGGCGATCAGCCTTTTTCTGGACAAAATACCGGGCCAGGTCCGGAATATCGGATTTGCGGCGGCGCAGGGGGGGGATATGGATGGGGAAGACATTCAGGCGGAATAAAAGATCCTCCCGAAACCTGCCGTCGGAAACCATGGCATCCAAGTCCCTGTGGGTGGCTGAAATGACCCGCAGATCAAGGGGAAGGGAGGTGGCCCCCCCCACCCGTTCGATCCTGTTGCTTTGAAGGACGTGGAGCAGACGGACCTGGGCCGCCAGTGCCAGTTCTCCGATTTCGTCCAGAAATATGGTCCCGTGGTTGGCTCGCTCAAACCGGCCGGCTTTCCGGATGGCCGCCCCGGTAAAAGCCCCTTTTTCATGGCCGAACAATTCACTGTCCACAAGGGTTTCGGGGATGGCCCCGCAGTTGACATCCACAAAGGGAGCGTTCCGCCGGGCCGAGATGCTGTGAATAACAGAGGCAACAAGGCCTTTTCCCACACCGGTTTCTCCGGTGAGCAACACTGACGTGTCCATCTCCGCCACCAGCTCTACCTGCTCCATCACCGGGGCAAGGCCCCGACTTCCTCCAATGACAGATTCAGGAGTGAAATGCCTTTGAGGTGTCTTCACTTCTATGGGATCGATAGCCCCCTGGTACATGGCTGGTATTACACCGTTGACGCGGGGTTGCCGGAAATACTGGAGCCTCCGGATTGAAAACCGTTGTTGGGGGATGATACCCGATGGATGAGCCGGGATGGTTCCAAGCTAATTTCTGCTCTGTTTTGTGCTGCTCCGCTCATGGTGTTTTCCTCAATTGCGCTCAAAATTCAGAAATTAATTTCCTATTACTGAACCAAACGAATGAGGCTTGAAATCCCGGCGAACTATTTTATCCGGGCGGGATGATGGGGGGGGACGGGGGGTGGGTTAAGCGCGTTTGAAACGTTTTCGAAAGGCTTTTCTGGCCCGGGTAAGGAGAGATTCAACCGCATGCTCCGTCACCCCCAGGGTTTCGGAAATTTCCCGGTAACTCATCCCTTGCTCATGGCGAAGGTAGAGGGCGACCCTTTGGTTATCCGGAAGTCTGGACATGGTCTGGTTAATCTCTTTTCTAAGCTCTGCAGAGCACAGGGCGTTTAATGGCGTCTTGACGTAGGCCGCTTCAGGCGGGGCGGACATGGGGCTCGGCCGCATCTTCCGGGTATGGTCGATGCACAGATTCCGGGCAATGCGGAACAGATAGGTTCGCAGAGCGGCGGTGCTGTGGTAGGAGGCCGCAGTACGGTATAGCCTGAGGAAAACCTCCTGGCAGATATCTTCGGACTCCTGGGGATCCCGGATAAAACTGAAGGCAAACCCGTATACGGCGTTCTGGTAGCGGTTCAGAATCTCCCGGAATGCCCCCCGGTCCCCCTTTGAGATCAGGTCAATCAGGTCAGCATCGGTTTTTTTTTTATAGGGGGTCGAAAAAATCAATCTCGCGGTTTATCCTCGGGTAGCCTTTTGTCAAATTGGTCAAATTCTTTTTTCAACTCCGAAATCAGGTAGACACTTCTCTCCCGTCCCAGCAGTTTGCGGATTTCAATGATATGCCTGGCTGTTTTCAGTTCGTTTTCCTTCCGGGCACGGCTGTATGATTCAATCAGGGGAGACACTGTCTCCATCGTCAGATCCCCCGGCCGCCCGATCAGCGTCAGAATCCTTTTTTCTCTTTGAGAGAGCTGAACGAGAAATTTGCGATGATCCTTAACCATCTGTATCAGGTTTTCTTTTACCTCTTCCCTTATATCCTCGGTGAGATCTATTCTGTCAAGGATGTCCAAGAATTGAGGTTGTCCGCCTGGGGAAATGGTGCCGGACCCGCCCTGAACGAGGGGAGGACGTGGCGGTGTGAACCGGGGCATGAATTTCCAGCGGATGGTCATGAAAACGAAGCCAACGTTGAGTGCCAGGGAAAAAAGCACCACTACCCATAGCCCTTTTTTAAATGTAGTCATGCCCATGATAGCAATAAATCTCCTGAAGAAAAGAGGAATCCGGAGAGGCTGTACTGGTTCAACAACTGGGATCCGGTCCAGTCCCCTCCCAGCTGCAAACCGATGAAAAGGCCGATGATGGCGCTTACCGTCATTACAGCTTGAAATTCCCAGTCAAGGCTTGTCCACCAAGAGGCTATACTTCGGGCTCCGGATTCTTCCATGAATTTGGCCATGATCCTTTTATCAAGAGTCCGGGATGGCCGGAGCCTGGGCTGGGTTTCCAGGCAGCGGCTCAGGCGGGACATGGCCTCTGCTTCAGCAGAGCAGATCCTGCAGGTGGATAGATGATCCTCCAGTGCCGCCCTCTTTTCTTCGGTCAGTTCATCGTCAATCCAGGCGTTTAATACGTTTTGTGCATCCTTGCATCGCATAGCATCGCTCCTTCTCACTGCATCTTTGGGTGATTCTACATAAACTAACGGATGAGGCGCAAAAACCCAGTGATTTATTTTTACGCCATTTGAGAATTTTCGTCAAAATTACGCTATGGGAGAAAAATACATTCTCCCATAGCGTAATTTCTTGAAATGTTTGTTTGTAATTATTTGAAATCAAATAGTATTTATTCCGGGCCCGTATTCTGCATTTGTTTCGTCTGATTAGTTATTTCGGAAAATCGGTAAAAACCTTTAGCTGACAGGTTAGCAAAAATGAAAATTCACCTTCATAAGAATGCCACCACCACTCCGGCCCAGAGGGCGGTGATTCAAAACAGCCCCCACCTCAGTGTGGCCCAACTGGCCGATAAAATCGGCGTCAGCAGAACCACCGTGCGCCGGTGGCGCAACCGCTCAAGTGTCTACGACCGCTCCCATACCCCCAAGCAGCTGAACAAGGCGCTTTCTCCAATGGAGGAGATCAAAATCGTTCTCTGCCGTCTGGTCACCCGGGCCGGCCTGGACGATCTCCAGAGGATTATCGGGTCTTTTCTTAACATCAACTGCTCAAGGGCCGGCCTGAACCGGTGCCTGAAGCGGTACCATATTTCACGGCTGGTGAACCTGCGCAAAACCGTTCCCTATGATCTCAAGGACTATACCGGCACCTATTTATACTATACCTGTTTTCATCTTCCTGGCGGGGAGGACCCGGCCCGGCCTCTCCAGCTTCACAGCCTCATGGACTGCACCTTTAAAACTCTGAACGTGAGGATCGCCGCTTCAGGCCATGAGTTCCTTTACCGTCAGCTCCGGGACTTCCCTTTGAAAATCCTGGGCATCATCTACCAGGATCCTGTCATTCTGACCCAGGCCCCGTACCCTACCGCCGGCCGGCAGCACATGACCATTGTGGAAAGCCAGTGCCGGTCCAATAAGATGATCGCCCACCATCTGCCAGCCCCGTATCCCAGAACCGTCAACGCCCTGAAGTCCGGTCTTTCAGATCTCATGGCCTCGGTCAGTCCCTTTGACTGGGGCCTGTCCCGTTCACAAGGCCCGGCATTGTCTGAGGCCGTATATCGTTATAACACCGGCTTCCCTCTTGGGGCACTGAAGCAGCAGACCCCCCAGCAGGCCTTGGAAAATCACTACAGCCATTTCCCCAACAGCTTCAGGCTGAAACCCGAAATCTGGGCGGCCTAATAGCGCCCCTTATCCGTCAGCCTGGGACCTGCCAGCCCGGAGCAGGCAGCGGGGATTTCTGCAAAATATTTTTTCCTTCCAAATAAGTCTCACGGGATTATTTTCTAGAAAAGTCTGAGTTGCGTTGTTGCCCTTTATATTCAATATGAATTAATCATTTGATACTTATTAGCCATGTCAGATTTGACTAGTTTTTTTTCTTAAAGATCTCTTCGCAGCGCCACGATAGGGAAGCCAGGAACGGATCGATCCCGGCGGGTAGCTTCCGCCAAGTACAAGGCACACCGAAAGGCTTCGGTGCGATTACACACCCGGCCCGGCATTGATGCCGCAGCCATTGAAATTCTATCACGGAGGAAAAAAATGAGTTTAACACTGAACACCAACGTCGCCGCCCTGACTGCCCACCAGAACATGCTGTCCAATGACAAATCAATGAACACTTCCCTGGAGCGTCTCTCCACGGGCCTGCGGATAAACCGGGCAGCAGACGACGCCTCGGGCATGGCCATTGCGGATTCCCTTAAGGCCCAGTATCTTGGCATCGGCCAGGGAATTGAGAATGCCAATGAGGCTGTCTCCGTTGTCCAGACGGCTGACGGCGCCCTGGAAGAGTCCATCAACATTGTCAATACCATCAGCACCAAGGCCATCCAGGCCGCATCGGAAAGCCAGACCTCTGAGACCCGGGCGGCCATCCAGGCCGATATTGACAAGCTCTTGGAAGAGCTGGACTCCATTGCCCAGGACACCACCTACAACGGGCAGCAGCTCCTCAGCGGCTCTTACACCAACAAGCAAGTCCAGGTGGGGGATTCCGCCAATACCACCGCAACCATCAATATCGGCTCAACCCAGTCTTCCCAGAGCGGCCATATTTCAACGGCCTCCCTGAAACTGGACGGTGAGACCGGCGGTGAAATCGCCCTGACCATTACCTCGGCCTCCACAGGGGAGGAGGTGTCTCTGAAATCCGTTGAGATCGCCATGAACAATAAGGAGGAAAACGGCATGGGCGCTCTGGCCGACGAGATTAATTCGGTCTCCTACCTTACCGGCATCCGCGCCAATGCCGTGGTGGAAAGCACCACCGAGACCGCCATCCAGGAAGGCTCCACCGGCTCGGATTTCTCCATAAACGGGGTGACCATCGGCTCGGTTAATGTCTCTGGCAGCGATTCCAAAAGAGCCCTTATAACAGCCATCAACGATCAGAGCACGAAAACCGGGGTCTCAGCCTCCATCAACGATGACGGGACCATGACCCTGTCTTCCAACGACGGCCGGGCCATTTATCTGTCCGGAGACTCCGGTGAGGTCTTTGGTGAACAGGACGCAGAGGATTTGTCCACTGTCGGGTATATCTCCCTGACCCAGTCCGGATCCAGTTCCTTTAATATCGAGGGCACCACCACCACCACCACCGGGGATGAGCTTAAACTGACCGCTGATTTTACCAGTACAAGCGAAAGCACCCTTGCTGCCGAATCCACCATCAGAGATGGCTCAACCCTGGCTGCCGGAACCGTGCTCGGCGGGGATACCACCATTGCGACCAATGAGCTGGATACTCTGGCCGATTATAAACTGGCTGAGGGCTCCACCCTTGCTGCCGGCTCCACCCTGTCCCAGGGAACCGTATTGGGCGGAACCATTGTTGTGGCCGGTGAAACTACCGCAGGCACCGGCAACCAGACGACGGTGAAACAGCAACAGGATGTTACAATTACGGCCGGCTCAATACTGGCCGAGGGCACAACCATGACCCAGGGCACTGTGGTCCAACAGACGTTTACAAACAACGGAATCACTTATAACGTAGGCGATGCTCTGACTGCGGACATAACCCTGACCACAGACCTGTCCCTCTCTTCGGATATGACCCTGGCCGAAGGCTCTGAGATCGCCGCCGGGTCAAGCCTGGCTTCGGGCAGTGAGATCGGGGCGGATACCCAGATCGGTTATACCTACGACGATACAACCCCGACTACGACGGACTTGAGCGGGACAACCTCTGGTGATCACGTTTTGAAAGCGGCTACGACTCAGGCCGGTACGGGGGATTCACTGGCCGCGGGGAGTATCATGACAGACGGTTCCACGATAACCATTGGTGCAGCGGGTACCTATAACGGCCCCACCCTTGTCACGGATAAGGGGACCATTGAGGCCGGAGATACTCTGGCTGCCGCCACATACACTGTTGTTGGAGACCAGACGCTTGATCAGGAGCTTAAGATTGACGGTACGACTCTTACAGGATTTAAGGCAGAAGCGGGGTCCATCGTTAAGGACTCAAGTAGCCTTACTACGGCAGTCGCCGCCGGTGATTATCAGGCGGTCACACTCACATCTGCCTCTATAACCCAGGGCATGACCCTTGAGGCCGGATCCTCTCTTTCGGTTGGATCGCAGTTGGCCTCCGGGTCAACCATCGGCTCTGATATCATCGTCTCCGGCGACGTTGTTACGGATGAAGAGACTGAGTTGGCCGGAGGCTCCACCCTTATGACTGGTTCCATTCTGGCAGAAGGATCCACGGTGGATGGGACACTTACTGTCGACGCAGTTTCCGAGCTGGAAAGTGCCATGACCCTTGAGGAGGGCAGTGTTCTGAGAGCGGACACGCTGTTGAAAGCCGGCACGACGATCAATCAGGATATGGAACTTGACATTGTAGACAGCACTGGTACAAGCAATACCGTCATTGTTGAAGCCGGTACTGTTCTTACCCAGGACCTTTATCTTGAGAAGGATACGGTTTTGTCCGAGGCCATGACCCTTGAGAAAGGATCCTCCATTGCCGCAGGATCTGAACTGATCGTCGCCTATGAAGACACAGGGGACGTGGCCCTCTCTGATGAGGAGAACCTTACCCTGGCCGATATCTCGGTGATGACCCAGGAGGATGCCCAGATTGCCATTGAGATTGCATCGGCGGCTCTGGAGGATCTGGACGCCACCCGAAGCTCTCTGGGTTCGGTCCAGAACCAGCTGGAATCCACCATCTCCAACCTCTCCGTGACCCGGACCAATGTCCAGTCTGCGGAGTCCACTATCCGGGACGTTGACTTTGCCGAAGAGACGGCCAATTACACCCGCCTCTCCCTCCTGGCCCAGACCAGTTCCTATGCCCTGGCCCAGGCAAACGCCTCTTCCCAGAACGTCATGAGCCTGCTGCAGTAGTTCAAGGCCTGGACTTAATACCCCCTTAACGGTCCGTCACACTGGTTTCGGACCAAAAGGAAGCCCCCCCTGCGACAGATGCCGCAGGGGGGGCTTTATGTGACGGGCTTATCCCCGAGGGACAGTGAGATGCTGTGCCTGAAACAGGATAAGAGTGGGGGGCGGTTATAGATGATCGGCCAGGCTCATGTTCATGATCTTTGCGGTGGAGCTAAGGGCCGCCTGGTAGGTGGTCTGGGTCGCGTTGAGCCTCATGATTGAGGCCACGGAATCGGCATTCTGGACATCATGGCGCTGGATGGTCAGAGTGGTTTCCTTGGCTGAAGCCAGGGTGAAGGTGTGGGTCAGGCTGTCGTAGATTCTGCCCACTGAGGATTTGGCTGAGGAGATGCTTTCATAGTGGTTCTGAAGGCGGATCATGGCCCGCTGGAGGGCATCTACATCATCTGAGGCCAGGGCATGTTCAAGGTCCAGAACGGTATCGAAAATACCCCAGGTCGCCTCTTCTCCCTCCTGCGGGGCTGAGGAGACATTGCCCAGGGTAAAACCCAGATCTTCTGCGGCACTGCTGTCGCTGTTGGTGCCGCTGGAAAAGAGCAGGGTGAAGGAGGAAAGCTGGCGGCCGGTATCTGTATCCTCTTTAATGGTAAATGTCTGGTTGTCCGGGTTGTAGGCCACCTCGTAATTGACCCGGTTGCCGTATTGGGCGGAAGCGGATTCCAGAGCCTTTTCAACGGCTCTGGCATAGCTTGGGGGGTCTGAATAGGTCCCGGGCTCTATGACGGCTGTCAGCTGGGTGGAGGTGGTGCCGCCTTTGACCGGGACTTCGGTAAAGTCAATGGTATTGTTTTTTCCGGCCACCACCGTAAAGGAATCCGCCACTGCAGTGTTGCTGGTGACCTGTTTAATGGTGACCGTGTCCGAGTCAAATCCCAGGTCCGGCAGGATGCTGTTGTTTTCCCATCCTCTAACAATGTCAAAGGAGACCATGGTCCCATCCTCGGGGGCATCACCCAGGTCAATGGCAATGTCGGTGATGCCGTCGTCGTCCACATCAATTTCTAAGATGCTGCCCGTGGCCTGGATGGTCTTGCCCATGCCGTAGCCTGGATCGTTCTCCACCTTCCAGGCGCTGTCCGCCTCTGAATAGGTCAGGGTCAGGGGGGACGTGCCTTCAGGCTCCGGGGTGAATTCGGTGAGGCTGTCCTCATATATGATGTCGATCTCCACGTCGTCATATTCCCCGTCGCCGCTGACGTCCAAGTTCGATATCCGGGGGGTATCCTCCTGTTGGGCCAGAAGGGTGGTGGTCATCTCCCCGTCATAGGAGCCGTCAGTGCCTATGGAAAAGGTGTTTGAGTCCTGGTTATAGGTCACTTCATAGGCAACCGCGTATCCCTGCTCAACAGAGGCTTGGTTCATGGCGGTTTCCAGGGCGCTGGCCAGTTCCTCACGGGTATAGCGGCCGCTGGGAACGGTAACATCAATGGTCAGGATATCTTCGGTGGCTGTACCCGGGTTTTCCCGGAAGACCAGGGCGTTATTGCTTGCATCCACATTGATTTTATCTTCGTAAAACAGATCAGAACCGCACAAGCCCAGGGACATGACGGTGTCGTCCCCGGTCTTGATCATAAGGGCGTCGGCGCTGCCCAAATAGCGCACGTCCCTGGGGCTGTCCGCATCGTCATAGGAAAAGGGCGCTACCTGGTTCTCATCCCCGGCAAAGACGTAGCCGCCGTAGCCTTTTGTATTGGCCAGGTCCAAGAGCTGGTCCAGGTAGTTCTGCATGCTTTTCGCGGCATCGGCCCGGTCACCGGTATTGGCTGAGGCATTGGCCAGATGGGAGGCGAGCAGGTTCAGCTCGGTCAGGACATCCGCCATGGAGTCCAGGGCGGTTTCCGCATTGGTCAGGACATTGCGGCCCTGTTCAATATTGACCTGGGTCTGGGTGAGCACGGAGAGGGTAGAACTCATGCTCAGGACCTGGGCCATGCCGCCGGGATCGTCCGAGGCCGTGCTGATGGCAAGGCCGGTGTTCACTTGTTCGTTGGCCTGGGCAAGCTCAGTGGTCAGGCGGTTAAGCTGGTAGGTGGCCTGTTTGTATGTGGTAAGGGTGGCAACTCTCATGGCAGATCTCCTGTGGTCAAGGTTATCGGATGTTAATCAGGGCCTGGAACATCTCATCCACGGTGGTCAACAGCTGGGCCGCTGCGGAATAGGCCTGCTGCTGGGCCGTCAGGTTGATCATCTCTTCGTCCAGAGAGACGGCAGAGACCGAATCCCGCTGTGTGGTCAGCTGGTAGACCAGGGTTTTGGCATAATCCAGGGAGGTTTTCACCCCCAGGGAGGTCACACCGATGCCGGAGATCAGGGTGGTCTGGTAGCCGTCCAGGCTGGTGGTGGTCAGGCTGGCGGTGGCATCTTCTCCCCGGGTATAGTCCCAGTCCCTGATTTCCAGTTCTTTATAGCGGGTTTCGGCCATGGCCCGGGCATTGGTGTTGTCTGCCGAGGCCACCTCCCCGGTTTCCCTGTCTATGATGCCCGAGGCAATGTACTCCCCGTTCTTTAGGAGTTCATTTAAGCCCATGGTGGCGGCATCGGTCCCGGTAAAATAGGTGTTCAGCCCCAGGGCTGCGGCCAGACCGCTGTCCCCGTTCTCGCTGCCGGCAAAGGCATAGGAGAAATCTTCTGACTCCGTGGCCGCCAGATCCATCTCAATGCGGCCGTCTCCGGTGACGGGCTGGTCAAAGCGGACTTCAATATCTCCGACCCCGTCCCCGTCCAGGTCCACGGAAAACCCGCCATCATCACCGCCCTGGGGAATGATCTGGATGGTGCCGCCGGTGGGATCGTTCGCCACTTCCCAGGCGCCGCCGGTCCGCACAAAGCAGAGGCCGTCCACCTCAACTTCAAGGGCTGTATAGTTGGTCACGGTGATGGTGGTATTCTCCTTGCTGATTCCGTATGCTTGAGTGTAAGAGACCTCATCAACGGCGCAATAGTCCTTGTTGGTGTCCAGAACCAGGGTGTTGTCGTCAGTAACGGAGGCGGTGAGGCCGCCGGCGCTGCGGTTGAATTCGTCGGCAAAGGAGGAAAGGGTCCAGTGCCAGTCGGACAGGGTGGTTACGGTGCCGGATCCATCACCGTTCTCCGTCACGGGGTTACCGTTTTCGTTCGTGCTGATATAAAAGACATCCCCTTCGATCAGGGTGCCCGAGGTCAGGGTCAGGGTCATGCCGTCCACCTCCACGGTGACGGGTACACTGGGATCTTCAGAGCTCTCAAGTTCTAAAGAGCCGGAGCCGGTATCCGAGGTCCACTCAATGATGATGGTTTCTTTGCTGTCCGGCAGGGTGCCCCCGCAGGTGACGGTAAACTCATAGGTGTCGGCAATGGAGTTGGCCGTTCCTGAGGCTGCCGCTTCCAGCACATCTGCAGAGCCTTCGGAATCGGTGTTGACCCTGAGGGTGTTGCCGGCCGTAAGGTTGCCTTCGGAGATGTTGAAGCTTAAAACCGTATCCCCGTCGGCGTTGGTGATTCCGACCTGGCCGGGGCGGTCCACCTCCACATATCCGGATTCTCCTGTGGGATTGCCGTTGCTGTCCAGTTCCCTCCAGTAGATCAGGGCGGAATCCCCGTATACCGCGGCGGTGGTCGAGTTGTGCAGGGCATCCCCTGACACCAGGGTATCGGTCTTAGGATCCTTAATGCCGGAGGCTGCCGTACCCGTGGATACGGCAAGGGTGGCATTGTTGCCGGTGGCATCGGTAAAATCCGTTATTTCAATGGGAGTGTCAGAATCGAGAGTGCTTACAATGCTTACGCTGGTGCCGTTGCGGATCACCTCGTAAGCGTCCGGGGGAAGGGCGGCGGTCAGAGCCGCGTATAGCTGATCGGCCTGATCGGCATCGGAGAGGCCCGTTCCGGGATCTGTGACCGTATAGGAGATGGTAATCCCGTCCACTTCAAAGGAGATGGCGTCCCCATCGTCAAAGCCGGCATAGCCGTCAGATCCCCCCAATGTGATCATGCTGCCGGCTTTGCCGGCCTCCCCCTTGGTGCCGAAGAGCCCGGTGGCCGTGTCATCGTCGGATGCCAGGGAGATGTCCGGCTCCATGACAAGGGAGATACTGCCCGTTACGATGGCGGCCGTATCATAGGCGCCTCCGCTTTCCCCCACCTGGGCGGAAGCGCCGCTGACGCTGCTGTCCGCGCATCCGGCCAAGGCAAATCCGATATAATCTGCGGTTGAAACCGTCGGGGTGATGGTCTCCGAATCAGACCCGTTAAAATCCAGCTGGCTGTCACCTGTGGTGGTGCTGGTGCCCAGGGGGGTTACAGTGATGCTGGCATCGGAGCCTGTATCCCCGGAAGCGGCGGACAGAGACAGGGCAGACCCGTCCGCTGTGGCCAGGGTGATGTCCCCTGTGGCCTCGTCCAGGTTTAGGTAAAACGATGCGTCGGAAAGCTGCTCCTCAAGGGCCTCGTAGATGGCCTTACCCATAGCAGCATCGTCTGTGGTGTCCACGCCGCTCAGGTTGACTTCAACGGTTACGGACTGGGAGCCGTTTTTTACAGTGAACGACAGGGTGTCTCCTGCGTCAAAATCGGTATAGTTGCCCAAGGTCACGGCAGCATTGTCCTTTACCTCAAAGTCCCCGATGCCGATGGTGGCGCCCGAGGCGCTCTCAACGGTGGTGCCGTCCACCCTGAGGTCTGTATTCCGGTTTTCCTCATTGATCTTCTCAACGGCTTCTTCCAGGGCTTTTTCAAGCTGATCGTCCAGAGTTCCTTTAGCGCTGTCCACGGTAAATGACACGGTGGTTTCCTGACCGTCTACATAGAGGGTGAAGCCAATGGTATCCCCGTCCTCGGCCGTGGAGAGTCCGGCCGTGGAGAATTCCGCCTCTGTGGCTGAGGCGGTGGCTGTAATACCATCAATATCGTTGAGAGAGTCGGCGATGTCTGCGGCGCTGCGGCGGACATCGGAGTGGGAATCACGGATCTCAATGGTTTCTGTGCCGCGGTTGCTGGTAATCGTGAGGGTCTGTTCGCTAAGGGCCGCATTCAGGGCGGCGGCGATACTGGCGGCCGAGGAAACACCTCCCCCGGTCCGGCTCTGGGCTATGGCCTGCTTTCCCAGGGTTCCCTCGTCCGTCACGGTGAGTTCATAGGTGGCCTTGGCCTTGCCGGTACCCTGGATGTCGTAGATTGCCGCTCGGGATATACCCATGTCCACATTCACGGTTTGGGTATTCCCTGCCCCGTCGTTAATGACCATGGCATAGTCCCGGGAGTAGTCGATCTTATCGCCGAAGTAGAGGCTGGCCAGGGATCCGCTCTTGCCCGTGGCGTAAGTGCCCTCCATGGAATCTGTATAAAAGGTCTGGCCCGCTCCCTGGGAGTGCTGGTAGTTGATGCTCCAGATCAGGGCATCGCTCAGCTCGTTGAATTCGGCCTGGATTTCCGGGACGATTTCATCCCGCATGGTCAGCCATCCGCCCAGTCTGCCGCCCTCTATATCGTCGGTGATGTCATAGTCACTGCCGGAGTTCCCGCACCAGTACACCTGGTTGTCCCGGACTTCAAGTTCGTGGGAGATCTGATCCTCCACCAGGGGCAGGCCGCCTGCGGCCAGGATGAGATAGGATCCGTCCTCCTTAATGGTGATGTCAATGTCGATGCGTTGGCCCAGGTCATCCACCAGGGCGTTGCGGGTATCGGAAAGGTTGTTGGCGTTGGCCCCGGAAGATTCGGCAGCAATAATGGCCTGGTTCAGTTCGGCAATCTGGGCGGTGATGGTGTTGATTTGCGTGACGCCGGTGGTGATCTCCCTGTTAAGGTCGCTGACCATCCCTTCAAGATCTGCGCAGATGGCGTTGAACCGTCCTGCCAGTTGCAGGCCTGTGGCATAGACCTCGTTCCGGGCCGTTGTCACGGCAGGGGTGTCACTTAGGTCCTCCCAGGCAGACCAATATTTGTCCAGGAGGGTGTTGAGGCTGTCGTCGGTATTTTCGGTAAACAGGTCTTCGATGAGCCTTATATAGGAGACCTCTTCCTTCAGGGCCGCCTGGGTGGACAGCTCTGTGGTGAGCTGGTTTTCCAGTAGCTGGTCTATCTCCCTGGTGATGGACGATACCTTCACCCCCGTGCCGTAAATGTGTTTGCCGTTTGAGACCGAATTGCTGGCAGAATACTCCGTGGTCTGGGTGCTGTAATCCTCGTTGTCTGCATTGGAGATATTTTGACCCGTGACACTGATGGCGGACTGGTAAGTGCTCAGAGCGGAGGCGGCCGAGTTGAGTATGGCGCTCAGGCTGCTCATCCCATCTGTCCCTGGCGGGTGTACTGGTACACCGCCCAGATTCGGTCTATGACTCCCCTGAGCATTTTAGTGTTCCTGCGGGAGGCCTTTATCAGTGCCCGGTTTTCCTCTTCAAGCTTTCGGGCCAGAGGCAGCAGCCGCTCTTCCAGTTCAGGTGTTAAGCCGGGAATGGCCCGCAGGCGGTTGGCCAGAGTCCTGGGGCAAGTGGGGGCAAGGGGCTTGGCTGCCATGCGCTTCATTTGGTCCCGGATGGCCCCGACCAGGTACTCAAACCGGTTGACGCAGTTGTTTTTCCTCAGGGTCAGCTTGGCCAGGGTTTTTTCATCGTAGGTTAAGCCCGCCCCGTATTCTGCTTCCAAAAGCGCTTTCATCTCCTGGTGAAGGGCCAGGGTTCGAATCATTTTTCGCTCAAGTGCATCAAATCCGTCTGTTTCTTTGGTCGTTTTAAATAAAGGCGTCATATCCGGTCCTCCCTATCGTTTCATGGAAATTACCGTGTCCATCATCTCGTCCACGGTGGTGATCGTTTTTGCATCGGCCTCGTAGGCGTTCTGAAGTTCAATCATGGAGACAAATTCGTCGGAGATATCCACGTTGGACATCTCAAGGGAATAGGAAGTCAGTTCCCCCAGCCCGTTTTCGCCTGCCGCATTGGTGATGGCCGAACCGCTGTCCGTGGTCTCAGAGTAAAGGTTGCCACCCTCGCTTTTCAGGCCGTTGGCATTGTTGAAATCGGCCAGGGCCACCTTGAACAGAGCGATGGTCTGGCTGTTGGAGTAGGTGCCGTAGACGGTGCCGTCGGAAGCCACCTGCACCCCGGTCAGATCTCCGGGGGGATAGCCGTCGGCATCCTGGTAGGTGGTGGAGGAGCCCCGGCCCCACTGAGTGGTGGACAGGGAGCTGTTGACCCAGTTGTTGCCGTCCCATTTCGAACCGATGTTAAATGAGATATCCATTTCCGTGGATCCGTCCTCACCCCCCAGAAAATCCGTGGTGAACTGGAAGTATCCGGTCTCTTTTGCCTCGTCCGAGGTGACTTCCCTCCATGCGGTGGAGCCTTCGATGTTAAAGGTGATAACGCTCCTGTCATTCAGAGGATCGGTATCCTCCCCTCCTGACAGGGCGTTTTCAAAGGTAAAGACAATATCGTCATCATCGCCATCTCTTCCGGAACCGTCCAGATCGATAATCGCCCGGGTGTCATCTCCGGTAAGGGTTGCATTGGCGTATTCTGCCGGAGGAACGTCACAGTCCACGTCAAAACTGAGGGTCTCCCCTCCTGCCAGAGCCGTGGTGGCCCCGGAGGTGACATTGATGGTCAGGTCGGTGGTGCCGTCGGCGTCAAAATCTATGGCAACACTGTTATCTGCCGTTGCAACGATTTCCGCATTCCCGTATTCGGCAGGCGGTGAGGGATCAATGTCAAAGGAGAGGGTCTGGCCGGAGGCCGTGGTGAGGGCAGAGTCAAATGTGTACTGGATGGTGGAGGCTCCGGCCGGGTCGGTGTCGTAAACCGATATTTCCACTCCGGTATCGCTGCTGCTCACAATATTCACGTTGAGGCCGCCGTCATCAATGACGGCCCAGTTGGCGCCGTCCCACTCCAGAACGATGCCGTTGATGCTTGTCGTGGCCACTGCCCCTTCATCCCCGGAGGCGACAATTTTCATGGTGACCTCGTTGTCCTCGGCCAGGGAGGTGGTAACATCTGAGATGTCGTCGTCCCTCAGGGCTTCGTTCCAGTCCCAGGATCCAAGGATGGCGTTGTATCGCAGGTCCATATCCTCAAGATTCATGGTCAGGCCTCCGGCGTTGGCAATGTCTATGGCCGAGGCGGTGATGTTGACCGCCGAGGAGGCGTTGGTATTAACGCCTTTAACCAGGGTGCCGGATGCGGCCGCATCTTTCGGGTTGCTCCACTGCCAGGTCTCTGTGTAAGGGTTCCAGACGATGCTGACATCCTCAACGCTGGTGGTCATGACGCTGGCCGCGTTGACGGTTGTTTCGGTCTTTCCATAGGCTTCGTTGCTGCATCTGATGGTTTCAAGTTTCTGGACATGGAGGTCTGTGGCGTCGTTGATGTCAAAGCTGAGCGTGTCTCCGGCCATGGCCATCTCATCCAGTGAGATGACCAGGTCCGCCTCCTGGTCACCGCCGCTGCTGGAGGGGTCCAAAACGATCTGGATCTCCTGATCGTCGGAATAGAGGACCGTTGCATTCTTGTAATTTTCCGGCAGACCGGCGGTACCCAGCACCCAGTCATTTCCGTCAAAGGTCATGGATATTCCGTATCCGTCCACGAGCATGGCATCAGAATCCTTGATCTCAAAGTTGATGTCATCCACCTCATTGGCTCCCTTGGTTCCCACATTACCCACCCGGCCGGAGAGCTCTTCCATGGTCATGTTCACGATTTTGCCTGAGCTTTCGGAAAATTCTATGGTTCCCCGGGCAAGGAGCCCCTGGGCCGTTGTACCTTTCAGCAGTTTCCGGGCATCTTCGGCCCCATCGCAGACAATGACGTACTCCCAGGTGGTGTCGGATTTTTTATCATAATAGATGGTGAGTTCGTGTTCTGATCCCAGGGAGTCATACACCGTGACTACGGTCGGGTACTCATAGGTGTCAGAGGAGACTGAAGAGGAATCCTCGTCATCTGCATCATACCCGTAGACATTGGACAGCGTCTCGGTGTTGGAGTCTTTACCCGAGTTCAGATTGGTAATGACGATCATCTCCTCGGTCTTTTCCGGGGAGGAGGTGAAAGCCGTAAGAATGAGGTCGGTAACAGCCCCGACTTTGTCCCCGGTCTTCGGGTCCACTTCCCATCCCTGGAGGATGTATCCAGAGGGGGTGGCTAGGGCTCCTCTCTCGTCAAAAGAGAAGTTTCCGGCCCGGGTATAGTAGGTCTCTTCCGAGCCGGCCTGGGAGACGATGAAAAAACCGTCCCCATTGATAACCAGATCTGTTGAGTTGGTGGTGGTTTCAACAGACCCAACGGAAAAGTCCTGGGACACGTTGTTCACGGACATACCAAGCCCCACCTGGGCGGAGCCTGACTGGGTCCCTATGCTCTGATAAAGGGTGTCCGCAAATGTTGTGCTTCCCTTTTTGTAGGCCATTGTATTGATGTTGGCAATATTGTTACTGACAACCTGAAGGGCTTCACTGGTGTTGCCCAGGCCGCTGGTGCTGGTATAAAGTGAACTGCTTAAAGACATGGGGTGCTCCTTAAATTATCTTTTGTATAATGGTTGCACTTATTGGACGGTCCTCACGTTGGATAAAGAGACCAGCCGTCCGGACTCGCCCAGGGTCAGGTATTGGATGCCGTTTACGGTGGTGATGGAGGTTACCTCCCCTGATACCGGTGTGGTGACAGAAGCTCCGCTTTCAGTTTTTACCGTATAGTAGTAGAGCCCGTCGGAAACGCCGTAACCCTTTTGATTCAGGGCATCCCAATGAGCAGAGTTGTTTCCGGCAACCGTATCCCCGGAATCGACTTCAATGGTGGCAACGGCTTCGTCGTTGGCATTGTAAATGGTGATGGTAACGCCTTCCTGGTTTTCCAGATAATAGGTCAGATCCCCTCCGGACACGGTGCCATTGTCAACTTGGACAATGGGGTAGTAGGAGCTGACAGTCTTGCCCAGGTATTCCAGAATGGAGGTCGCGTCCGGGGCGTTGGACGGGGCATTCGTAGCCGAGGTCACAGAGGAGATGTCCATAAGCACCCCGCTGATGACCAGATAGGGGGTGTTGCCGATAAAGACCACCGAGTCAACGGAACCGGTCAGGGTGGAGGAGACCGCTTCATACCCGTCACCGGAGTTGGCCATGACCACATAGGTATAGGTGCCGTCATCCACGGCTTCCCCTTCAGAATCGGAGCCGTCCCAGGTGATCAGATATGATCCTGAATTCGCCTGGCCCTCGTCTATGGTGTTAACCAGGTTTCCGTCTTTATCATAGACAAGCACATAGACATCCGCGGTCTCGTCCAAGCTATAATACCCTGCTGTGACGCTGCCGTTTTCCACGGTCATGGTATTGATGGTTCCGGTGACCTGCATCCCGACATAATCCATGGCATTGATCCCGGGGTTGGAGCCGTTGGCACCGTCGAATATTGCATCCAGCTTGTCATTGACGTTGATCAGCTGCTCCAGCTGGGAGAACTGGGCCAACTGGTCTGTGAACTGGTCGGTATCTGCAGGGTCCAGGGGGTTCTGATTGTTCAGCTGGGCCACCAGAAGGGTCAAAAAATCATCGGGACCCAGCCCGTTGTCACCGGTCGACTTATCCTCTTTTTCATAGGGGGTATAACCGGATACAAGGGAACTTATAATTGAAGAGCTGTTGTCTGACATGCCCCCTCCTTATCTCCTTTATTATTCATTGGGTTTCGGTGTTTCATTCGGGTGAAAACCTTCTTTGCTGCACCTTTTCACCATCAATAAGAGTGCCGTGGGGCAAGGGGGGGGCAAAGAGGTGGCGGGTGTATCAGGGGATTAATTTCAGTGGTGTTTTTCAGTGAAAAACAAGGGGTTGATATGGAATTGCCAGGGAAAACGTCGGCTTGTCCGTCCGGGAAACGAAAGCTGGACTCGTCTTTTTGGAAGTAAACCCATGATACTTTTGCATAAAAAGATACAAAGAGCCTCTCCTGGAAGGAATCTTGCCATAGGCTGCAACGGAATAATTTACCTAGCATAAACAAAAAACAAAGTAATTGGTTTCTCTGGGTAAGGGATGAATGGTCTGGATATCTTTTGGATGAAAAAGTATCAGATTTTTGGTTTTTCAAAGAAGAATTGTGGGTGATTCTCTTGGTGGATATATCGAAACTAATCATTTGATACGCTTTGTACCTGGGCCTTTTCCAAGGCTAAAGCCCTCCTTTGATACATACGATATGAAGCGCTAAAAGGGTCGGCAAAAATTGCCGGAGACCAAATAAAGGAGGCCGTCTATGGCAACCGGAACAATCACTTCGCTAGGAATGGGGTCTTCACTGGATCTGCAGTCAATGCTGGATACCCAGAGGGAGGCAGATGAAGCCATCAATAATCTGAAGCTTGCCAATATTGAAAAACATACAGGTGTTGAGGATGCGCTGAATTCGGTATTGAACCAGTTGCTATCCATGAAGACCAGCGCCCTGTCCCTGTCCCTGTCCTCAAACTACCTCTACCGCTCGGTGACGGTAGCCGACGAATCCCAGATCACGGCATCGGCCATTGACGGTGCCGATATCGGTACCACCCGGGTGATCACCAATCGTCTGGCCTCTTACAGTACCTATGTGTCCAACGGATTCTCCTCACAGACAGATTCTGTCTATGTGCCAACCCGCCTGGCCTCCACCAAAACCTTTGCCGGGACAGACACCGTACTGGCAAACGGAGAGACTCTGTCCGTTTCCTTTGGTGATGAAGGGGAGCCCCGGACTTTTTCCATCACAGCCAACGGTGATATGACGGCACAAGCGCTTGTGGATGCCATCAACACCAGCGCCGATAATATGGGTAATGGGAGCAATCCCCTGGTTACAGCCAGCCTGGTCACCGAGGGCGACGGAACGGTCAGCGTTGCCCTTGAGGCGGCCTCCGGCGGGTCCGGAGAGGAAAACCGGGTTGCCGTTTCCGGTGACACCACAATCGGGTTCTCCGCCCCTGTAAAGGAAATCTCTTTTAAACTCGGAGAGGGAGGCGAGGCATACACCATTTCGGTTCCCGCGGATTCCGCCCTTAAAGACATTGTGGACCGGATCAACGAAGACAAGTCCAACCCCGGGGTAAAGGCATCCATCATTGATACGGGTATCGGAGACACTCCCTATCAGCTGGTGTTGACCGCCGATGACAGCGGTGAGGACAGCCGTATCATTATGCTCAGCTCCCCCGACGACCTATCTTTCAACGAGGCAGGAGGCCGGGGGTATATCATGACGGGGGATGAGGCCATTTCCTTTGATACCGCCCTAACCGTGGATGACACCAATAACACCATTACATTTTCGGAGAATGGCGGGGGAACTGTCACCGCAGAGATAGAAAACGGGGATTACGAGACGGCCGAGGCGCTGGCCGAAGCCGTTGAAATTGCCCTTGAAGCCGCGTCCACTAAGGACGGCGAGGGCGCGGACTATACCGTTACCATTGACAGCGATACCGGGAAGATGAGCATCAGCGAAGCCGGCACCCTGGACTCTGTCGCCATCAACTGGGGAGACGCAGCCTGCACGGCTGGGAGGAGTCTTGGATTTACCGAAACCCGGGAGATTACCCCTGCGGATTCCTCCCTGAACGCCTCGGTCACGGTGGACGGCAATTCCTACCAGCGCCAGGAGAACGAAGGCCTGGACGATATCATCGGCGGGGTCATCCTGAATCTCTACTCCACGGGGACGACCACCCTTAAGGTGGAGGCCAAGACCGACACTGTGAAAGAGTGCATCACCAGTTTGATTGAAACCTACAACACCCTCATCAAAGAAATTGATGAAAACGATGATTACGACAAGGACGAGGAATCCTGGGGCCCTCTGGCCCGCAGCTCCACGGTCAAGACTTTGAAAACTTCCCTTGCCGGCCTCCTCACCAGCGCTGTTGACTCAGGCGGGGAAATGACCTGTCTGCTGGACCTTGGTGTTGAACTGAAAAAAGACGGCACCCTGACTCTGAATGAGAAGAGCCTGGCCGATGTGTTGTCCAATCATTATGAAGAGGTTCAGGGTCTGCTGCTGGGAACGGATACGGCTACGGGGCTGGGCGATCTCCTCAACGACGCACTCGGGGCTTATGCTCTGGGCGACGGTTATATCCAGACCGAAATTGACGGCATTGAAGGCAAGCTCAAGCGTCTGGAGGAATCCTATGGGACCCAGGTCGAGCGTATTGAAAAAAAATACGAAATTATGGCCGCTGAATACACGGCCCTGGACAGCTATCTTGCAGAGCTGGGGTCCATCCAGTCCTATATAGAGACCATTATGGCCTCGGATGACGACGATTAGGGCCACCCTCCGGTGAAATATCCGGGGCAATGATGCGGGCTCGCCTTTCCTGTCAGGTCCTTTAGCTGGGCCTGCTGCCCCCTGTCCGGGTGAACCGTTCCCGGTATGACCTGGGGGACAGACCGGTGTGTTTTTTGAACAGGCGTCTAAAAGAGTTGCTGTCCTCGTAACCCACCTGCCAGGTGATCTGATTCACCGCCTCCCTTGTGGTTTCCAGCCGGGCTTTGGCCGCTTCAATACGGATCTGCTGAAGGTACCCTAAAGGGGTGTCTCCCGTGGCCTGTTTAAACCGGCGCTTGAAATGGCGGGAGCTGATTCCCAGGGCCGAGGCCAGTTCCTCCAGGGAAATCGTCTCGGTAAAATGGTCCTCCATAAAGGCCTGGGCTTCCATGATTTTCCTGTCCCCGTGATCCTTTTGATAGTCAAATACCACATAGGGGGATTGTCCGCTGCGGTGCCGTTCGGCAAGCATGGATTTGGCGCAGCGGTCTGCCAGGGCGTGTGAGCCGAAGGTTTCTATGAGATAGAGGCAGAGGTCCAGGTAGGCGGTGGAGGCCCCGGAGCAGACCAGACCATGGTCCTCGGTGAGGATTTGTTCGGGTTTGAGATTGACCTTTGGGAAGCGTTTTTTGAAGAACCGGGCAAAGGACCAGTTGGTGGTGGCGGTTCTGCCGTCCAGAAGCCCGGTTTCCGCCAGGAAAAAGGTGCCGGTGCAGATGGTGGCGATCAGGGCCTGTCTGGCATGCCAGTGTCGGATCCAGGCCTGGATCTCTTCGGGCACTTCACCGAGAAAATCAAAGGGAGGCTGAAAGGCCGGCAGAACAAGGATATCTGTTTGGTCTATTCCATGGATGGGGCCGTGGGGGATGATGGCGATCCTGTTTCTGCCGGTCAGGGGCTTCCCGTCCCGGGAGACAATGTCCCAGCTGAACAGGGGCTTTTTTTTCTTCTGACCGCCGACCTGGTGCCAGAGGTTGGCCATGGCCAGAGCGTCTATGATACCTGTAATCCCCGAAGCTGAGCAGCCTGGATAGGCCAGAAGGGTGATGTGTGGCATTGGAACCTCCTGTCTGATTTCGCCTGTTTTTAGTCATATATGCCTCTTTCTTTTCCCTGGTGTCAATGGTTAAAAGGGAAAGTGCAAATCCATTAACAACTCTATGAAGGAGGGAAGATGGCAGCAGATCTCTATCGCAGGCTGCAGCAGCAGCTGGACCAGTACTCAATGGGGTTTCCCGAAACCCAATCTGGAATTGAAATCAAAATCCTAAAATATTTGTTTTCCGAGGACGACGCCCGGATTTTTACGGCGCTAACTCCTATGCTGGAAACCGCCGATGCCGTTAGTGACCGCATCGGACGGCCAAAGGTTGAGGTGGGGGAGCAGCTGGACCGTATGGCTGACGCAGGACTGCTCTTTCGTCTGAAAAAGGGAGATACCCCGAGATACGGCGCCATTCCCTTTGTCCACGGTTTGTTTGAGTTCCAGGTGAAAACGCTGGCACCTGAATTTGCCGCCATGGCCCGGCAGTATTTTGACGAGGCGTTTGACGACGCCATGCAAAAAGGTGCCGACCTTTTTCTACGGACCATTCCGGTCCAGAAATCCGTTGAGGTTACCCACCAGGTGGCAAGCTATGAGGATGCCCTGGCGATCTTAAAGGATAAACCCTCCATCGTGGTGACAGACTGCATCTGCCGTAAAACTGCGGATCTGCTGGACGAGGACTGCGGCAGACCCCTTGAAGCCTGTTTCATGTTCGGTTCCATGGGCGCGTATTATCTGGACCGGGGTATGGGCCGGGAGGTGAGTCTGGAAGAGGCGGAGAAGATTCTTGCGGACTGCAGGGATGCGGGACTTGTGACCCAGCCGGCCACTTCCCAGAATCCGGCGGGCATGTGCAATTGCTGCGGGGACTGCTGCGGGGTGCTCAGGGCTCTGAACAAATCCCCCCGGCCGGCGGACCTGGTCTTTTCCAACTATGTTGCCCAAGTGGATGCCGACGCCTGCACGGGGTGCGAAACCTGTCTTTCCCGCTGCCAGATGACCGCCCTGGCCCTGGATGAAGACGGCATCGCCCGGGTGGACGAAGGCCGGTGTATCGGATGCGGGCTTTGTGTGCCCACCTGCCCTGCAGATGCGGTTGCCCTTGTGCCCAAATCCGGGGATGCTTATAGAACACCGCCTAAAACCATGGGAGAGCAGATGCTTATGCTGGCCCAAAAGCGCGGAGTCATTTAATGGGCATTTCAAGGGACGATATTATCAGCAAAGCCCATGAGCTCGGGTTTGAGGATGTGGGATTTACCACGGCAGAGCCCTTTGACTCTCACCTTGAGTTTCTCAAAAAACGCCGGGAGGAATACGCCTGGGCGGAGGCGGCCGGGTTAAAGCTTTTAGACGGTGTAAATCCCACAAACATCCTGCCTTCGGCCCGTACCATCATCGTGCTTATGGAGGGCTACTTCCGAAACGCCTTTCCCCGTCGAATGGAAGGACACTTCGGCCGGTGTTACCTGGACGATGACCGGGTGACCAAAGACGGGCTGTCCCGGCGCATTAAAGCCTTCAGGTCTTTTTTACGGAAGGGAGGCGTTGATTCCAAGGTTCCCTTTAACCTGCCCCATCGGGTGGCGGCGGCCCGGGCCGGAATGGGCACCTTTGGGAAGAACTGCCTGTTTTATTCCAATAAGGTGGCCCGGAAAAGTTCCTGGGTGTTGCCGATCGCCGTGGTGGTGGACCGGGAATTTGAACCCGGCAGCCCGAGTGTGGCAATGGGATGCCCGGACTGGTGTAAAAACGCCTGTATCGCAGCCTGCCCCACAAGGGCGTTAAAGGGAAACGGCACCATTGATCCGGGCCGGTGCATCTCCTATCTGACCTATTTCGGCCGGGGACTGACCCCTTTGGAGCTGCGGGAGCCTATGGGCATGTATGTCTACGGGTGTGACCGGTGCCAGAATGTCTGCCCCAGGAACGCCGCCTGGCTGGCCGCTGATCTCCCGGAAAACCCCCGGGCGGCAGCCAAGGCCGAGGATTTTAACCTGCCCGCGTTGCTGCATATGGACAAGGCCTATTTTGAAACCCGGGTCTGGCCGCATATGTTTTACATGGGACCGGACCGGCTCTGGCAGTGGCAGATGAATGTGGCAAGGGTCATGGGCAATACCCGGGATCCCATGTATACGACTGATCTTGTCCGCTGTTTTAAGGAAAACGGGGATGAGCGGGTGCGGTCCATGTGCGCCTGGGCCCTGGGACGGATCGGCGACAGGGTGGCTGTTACGGCTCTGGAAACCGTCTTGCCTGGCGCGGCGGAACCCTTGGCCAAAGAGATCCGGCAGGCCATGGAGCTGGCACGCGAATCCTGTGCGTCAGGCAGATAGTTTCTCCAGGGTTCTGGACAGAGCTTTCAGGCTGAGGTTGATTTTTTCAATATCAAAGGTCTGTGTCTGATCCAGGAGCGCCCTGCCAAAGTCTTCAAGTTCAGGGGTTCCAAATGCCGATCCCAGATCAATGATCTGTTCTGCAAAACGGCTGATGTCAGAGATTTTCATCCCTTCTGAAAGCGTGCCCAGTTCGGGACGGACTTTGATTTCAAGTTGCCGGGCCAGTTCCGGATCCAGGCGGTCCGCATTCAGGTGAAAGAGGGGGCTTTGGTCCTGGGGAGTCAGCGTGTCTCCGTCTGAGATTTCTCTGCCCGGCAGAACCCGTGCCAGGACCTGAATCAAATCCTTGATGATAATCGGTTTCGTCAAAAGAGCCATGAAGGACTCCTGGCCGTTACCGCTTTTGGAAGAGGTCCGCATGGAGGCGGTCATCAGGCAGATGGGGATGTCCCGGGTTTTAGGATCTGTTTTTAACTTCCGGGCCGCAGTGAGGCCGTCCATCTTGGGCATTTTGGCATCCATGAGGATGATCCTTGGCTGTTTTTCCGCTGCGGTTCCCACGGCCTCTTTCCCATTGGAGGCCTCAATAACGGAAAGGTCGAGTTTTTCCAGTATTTCCCGGAGCATGAACCGGATGGGGGGCTGATCATCCACCACCAGCACCGGCTCACCGGAAAAGCGAATGGTGTTCAGGTCCAGTTGCCCCTTTGGCAGGTCCAGGTCCGTGTCCTGGCCGATTTCAACCTGCGGAATTTCGATGGAAAAACAGCTGCCGTTGTTTTTTTCACTGGTCACTTTAATCCGGCCGTCCATAAGGGTGACGATCTGGCGGCATATGGACAGCCCCAGGCCGGTTCCGCCGAACCTGCGGCTGGTGCCGGCGGATTCCTGCTGGAAAGATTCAAAGACAACCTCTCGTTTTTCAACAGGGATACCGATTCCCGAATCCCGGACCCGGATGAAAAGATCCACATGGGTTTCAGGGGTGGTCTGAGACGGGGAGGCCTCCGCCTCAATGCCGACCGTGCCGTCTTCCGTAAATTTGATGGCATTGTCAACCAGGTTGAGGATCACCTGGCGCAGGCGCATTTCATCCAGAATAAGCGACTGGGGGAGATCGGGATGGACCTGGATGGAAAAGGAGAGCCCTTTTTTCACAAGTTTCATTTTAAACAGGTGGCGGATTTCCCGGCACAGGGCGGTCAGGGAAACTGGACCGGTGTTGAGGCGAAGTTTGCCGGCCTCCATTTTGGACAGGTCCAGAATATCGTTGATCAGGGCCAGCAGATTTTTGCCGGCCTTGGTAATTGTCTTCAGATAGACAGTCTGCTGTTTTTCGGTGATCATGGTGGTCAGAAGTTCTGAAAATCCGATCACCGAATTTAAAGGGGTGCGGATTTCATGGCTCACATTGGCCAGAAATTCGCTTTTGGCCTGGTTGGCCCGTTCCAGTTCTTCCTCTTTTCCCCTGCGGATGAGGATTTCATTGTTCAGGGTCTTGTTGAGGCGGAGCAGCTCCCGGGTCCGTTCCTCCACCCGTGCTTCCAGTTCCTGGTGGGATTTTTTCAGGGCCAGTTCTGCCTGTTTTCGCTTGGTGATGTTTCTGGAGTTGATGACCATGCCGCCAATGGCCGGATGCTCCAGCAGGTTTTTGCTGACAGACTCTATGGTGCACCAGAAGTTGTCCTTATGCCGGAACCTGTGGGATGTGGGCTGGGCTTTGATCAGGGATTTTGTCCTCAGTTGGAAACGCTGGCGGACACCTGACCGGTCGTCGGGATGAATAAAATCAAAGAGGCTCTGCCCGATCAGCTCTTCTATGGGGTAACCAAGGATTCGGGTGGTGGAGGGGCTGGCATAGAGAAAGTTGCCCTGCTGATCCAGGATCCAGATCAGGTCGCTGGTGTTTTCAATCAATGCCCTGAAATGCTCTTCACTGTATTGGCGGGCCGTCAGGGTTTCCTGGAGCTGGAAGGCCATATGGTTGAACTCCCTGGCCAGCTGACCGAACTCATCTTTGGACTGGATGGGAATCCGGGTATCCAGGTTGCCTTTTCCAATGGCGGAGGCGCCGCGGACCAGGGCCTTTAAGGGGCGGGTCAGCCGCCGGGTCAGCAGCATGAGCGCCATGGAAAGAACCAGGAAGCCGACAATCCCCATGGCATAGAGATAGGGCAGCATTCGATTGGACACCCCGTAGACTTCCGTCATGGGGTCCACGGCCAGAAGATACCAGTCCCAGGGGGCAAACCGGGCGAATCGGGCCAAGCTTCTTGTGCCGTTGAGATCTAGGACAAGGCGGCCGCTGTCCTTGACGATTTGTTTGAACCAGGGGGTCTGGCTGACATCGGTATCCACCAAATATTTGTTGGGATGAAAGACAATGGAGCCTTTGTGGTCTACGGCAAAGACATAGCCTTTTTCTCCGACCCTTATATCGGCAATCTGGGCTGCGGTATCAATCTTGGCTTTGATGATGCTGGCCGCAATTTTTTCGAGGCCATATGTGCGCAGCATTTGATTCTGGCTTTTGGCAATGTCCACTGCGGTGGACAGCTGGGTGTCCAGCCAGGTGCCTCCCAGATCCAGGAGGGCTGAACGGAAAAAGTGGTAGGTGGTACCCACCGTAGCAAAGAGGAGTACAAAAACCAGGGGAAGGGTGGTGAACAGGATTTTGGTATAAATCTTCATCAGGGCGTATTCCACCGCATGGCGTTACAATTATGGCCTCATATCCTCATCGGTACGGCTTGTTAAAACCTGTAAGCTGCACTATACATAAATTGTCGGAAAATGCCAATTTCCGCCTGAAACTTAACTTTTTCTCCTCCGGAAGGGGGAAAATTCATTAAAAGATGAGGAAAAAACCTGTGATCCTTTCCAGCAAAAACAGACTCATGCCCCGGCACGAATCCCTTTTTCCCGGGCAGACCCTTTTTGAAAGGATCGCCAGGGCCGTTTGCCGGGCCGGGGTTCTGCCCAGAAAAGAGCTGTACGAAGCATGGGAAATGGCCCGGCGGGTCCGCAGGAGATACCGGGGGGGACGGGTGGTGGATATGGCCTGCGGACACGGGCTGCTTGCCATGGTGATGATGATTCTGGACCGGGACTCTCAAGCGGCCCTGGCAGTGGACACCCGGATACCCAAGAGCGCGGCTTCTCTTTTTGATTCCCTTAACCGGACCTGGCCTTTTTTAGCCGAGCGGGTGACCTATGAGGCCCGGGATATCAGGACCCTGACCCTGACAGCCGACGATCTTGTGGTCTCCGCCCATGCCTGCGGCAGCCTGACCGATGAGATTCTGTCGCTGGCCGCGGCATCCCGGGCCCGGGTGGCGGTGCTGCCGTGCTGCCACGACCTTAGGACCTGTGATTCGGGCAATCTTGCCGCCTGGATGGACGGGGGCCTTGCTGTGGACGCCGTGCGGGCGTTGACGTTGCGGTCCCAAGGCTACCGGATTCATACGGCATCCATCCCGGCGGCCATTACCCCGAAAAACCGACTGCTCATGGGGGCACCTGATCTGCCGCCTGCACCGCATCCAGGCACCGGCGGATGGTCCAGGCCATTTCAATCCGGTCCACAGGCTTCATCAGAAATCCTTTGATCCCCATACGATTCACCTGGTTAACCGATATGCGCTCACTGAAACCGGTACAGAGAATCACCGGCAGGGACGGGCGAAGGGTCATCAGTTCTGCCGCCAGTCGTTCCCCTGTCAGATGGGGCATGGTCATGTCTGAGATGAGCAGATCATAGGCCTCGGGATTGGTCTTGAAGATCTCCAGGGCACGCCTGCTGTCGGTACATTCGGTTACCTGGTAGCCCAGCCGTTTCAGTATCCGGGCCTGAAAACGGGTTATGGCCTCTTCATCATCCACGAGGAGAATATGCTCATTCCCTCCGGGCAGGGGGCGGTTCTCCTCGCTGATTTGATGGTCTGTCGTCTCAGCTACCACGGGAAAGAACACCTCAACCCGGGTCCCTTTGCCTTGCTCACTGACGATCCGGGTCTGGCCGTGGCTTTTCTGCACAATCCCCTGGACGACGGAAAGCCCAAGCCCTGTTCCCTTGCCAGTCTCTTTTGTGGTGAAATAGGGATCAAACAGCCGCTTGATGATGGCCGGATCGATTCCGGTCCCCGTGTCCTCAATCACCAGGCAGGCATATTCACCGGCGTTGAGATCGGATAATTCTGGATCGTTGCCGCTGACCCAGACCTCCTTCAGGGAGATGATCATGGTTCCGCCTGTTTCCTCCATGGCGTGGTAGGCGTTGGTGGCCAGGTTCATGACGATCTGATGGATCTCCGTGGGATCGGCCTTGACCAGACCGCAGTCCCTGTCGATTATCGTTTTGATGACAATGGTTTTTGGGATGGACGCCTTGAGCAGTTTGGTCACCTCCTTGAGGATGGGCTGCAATTTTAAAGGCAGGTGCTTCTGACTGCTCTGCCGGCTGAAGGTAAGAATTTGGCGGACCAGTTCCTTGGCCCGGAAGGCCGCCTTTAACACCTCCTTAATGCTGTCCTGTGCAGGGTCGTTCTGGGACAGGTCCATCTGAAGAATCTCTGCAAATCCGATCAGGGGGGAGAGGATGTTGTTGAAATCGTGGGCAATGCCGCCGGCAAGGGTGCCTATGGACTCCATTTTCTGGGCCTGCTGGAGGCTGGCCTCTAAGCGCTTGCGTTCCGTCAGGTCCCGGACCGTTACAATCCAGTTTCCCTTTCTTCCGTTTTCGCTGCGCATCTCCAGAACGGTGATTTCCGCCGGAAAAACCGTGTTGTCCCGGCGCTTCATGGAAAAGGCGACTTCTTTGAGAAATCCGGTTTCCCGAAGGGCCGGTCCCAGCATGTCCATGAAGGCCTGTTTCTGGAGTGTGCTGACAAAGAGAGACTCCATGGAGCTGCCCGCAAGTTCACTGCGGTCGTAGCCAAAGGTTGAGCCTACGGCGGAGTTGCAGTCCAGAATCCTGGCTTCGGTACTGTTTTCCAAGATGAAAATGGCCTCCAGCTGGCTGTTGAAGACTTTCTGAAACCGAATTTCGCTCTGTCTCAGGTCTTTTCCCGTTTTTTTATGCTCCTCCACTTCCTTTACCAGCAGGTCGTTCACCCGTTCCAGTTCCCTAACCCTTTCTTTCAGCTCATCTCTCAGCATCAGCTGTTCCTGGCGCATCAGATCTTCGGCTTTTTTGATCCGCAGCATGGCCTTGACCTGGGCGGCCAGTTCCGCTTCGTCGATGGGCTTTGTCAAAAAGGCCTCCGCTCCCATCTCCAGCGCTTTGACCCGATGCCGGGGGGCGGTTTTCATGGCGGTGAGGATCACAACCGGAATATATGCGGTGCCGGGGTTGTTTTTCAGCACCGTCAGGACTTCGAATCCGTCCATTTCCGGCATGTGAACATCCAGCAGGATCGTGTCCGGTTTTTGGGAGGCGGCCAGGGAGATGCCTTCACGGCCTGACAGACTCGTGATGACGTCGCAGGGCGAGATGTATAGATTCAAGAGGGCCTGAATGGCCACAAGGTTATCTTTTTTGTCATCAATGACCAGTATGCGGTTCATCTGACCTCCCTGGATACCATTTAGCGATGGTTTTCCTGGCCCTGTCCGGATCAATGGGTTTGGAAATATAGTCATGGCAACCGGCCTCAAGCATACGCTCCCGGTCGCCCTTCATCGCCTGGGCCGTCAGGGCGATCACCGGAATATCCCGGGTGTCCGGGTTGGATTTCAGGCGGCTTAAGACCGACATGCCGTCCATTCCGGGAAGGGACATGTCCAGCAGAATCAATGAAGGCATCAATTCACCGGCCTTCTTCAGCCCGGTCTCTCCGTCCACGGCCTCCTCGATTTCATATTCCCGGCCCAGCACCGCCTTTATGGTCACCATGTTATCCGGGTTGTCTTCCACGACCAGGATGCTCCGGTTCAGATGCACCGGGACAGATACCGGTTCAGGATCTGGTTCAGGACCTGACTTAGGATCTGCCGGGGGGGCTTTGGAGTCAAGGCCAAGCATCTCCTGGACACAGTGAACCAACTGGGCTCTATCCACATCCCCCTTCTGAATGAACTGGTGGATATGATTGGCATTGAGCCGGTCCCGTTCAGCGACGGTCAGCTCCTTGGCACTGAGGATCAGCACAGGAATTTCTCTGGTCTCCGGTGAATTTTTCAAGGTCTCCAGAACTTCGAATCCATCCACGTGTGGCATCATCAGGTCCAGGATGATCCCGATTGGCCGATGGTGCTCCATGTACGCCAGGGCCTCTCTTCCGTCCCTGGCAAGATCCACTGCGTAGGCAAGCGGCTCAAGGGCTTTTTGAACCTGTACGACGGTGGCATCATTGTCCTCCACCAGAAGGAGCCGGTCCCTGTCCCCTACCGGCCCGGCCGGTCCGCGTTCCTCCTGAATCTCCTGCAGTATGGCTTTGATTTTTTCAACGAGCTGGTCTGCAGTCAGGGGGCGTTTCAAGAGGACCGAAGAGGCCTGTTGTTCCAGCCGTGCCTTTTCCCTCCCGGTCAAATCTTTTGCCGTAACCACGATCACCGGAATCTCTTCGTACTTGGACTTGGACCGAAGCTGCTCCAGAACCTCAAACCCGTCCATTCCAGGCATGACCAGGTCCAGGATCAGGAGGTCAGGTTCCTGACGGCTCAGAAGCGAGAGGCAGGCCTCGCCGTTTTCCGCCGTAATGACTTCCATTCCTTCCTTCTCAAGGATTTTTGTCGTGTTCTCTCTGTCCATTTTACTGTCATCCACCACCATGACGGAAAGGGGCAACTGACCGAGAACCCGCCTCATCTCATTGAGGAGCAGTTCCGGCTTCACCGGTTTGCTGATATAGCCTATGGCCCCCAGGGCAAATCCCGTCTCCTTGTCCTGGGAAACCGATACGACAATGACCGGGATATGTGCCGTCACCGGGTTGTTTTTCAGCCGACTCAGGATTTCCCATCCGTCCATCTCCGGCATGATCACATCCAAGGTGATGGCAAAGGGTTGATAGGCGGCGGCCAGGTCCAGGGCCTCCTGCCCGGACGTCGTTACCAGGGTGCCGTATCCTTCGTCACGGAACACCCTGGCCATAAAGGCCAGGATTTTCGGATCGTCGTCCACAATCAGAATTGTTTTTCGGGGGGAGGGGGGCTTGTTTTGGGCCGGTTTTGACTGCGACCGGGGGATGGAAGGGGCAAGACTTACCGGAGATGCGGCGCTGTGCCCATGGAGTTTTTGGGGCAAAGAGACAACAAACTTGCTCCCCTCTCCTTTTGTACTCTGGACCTTTATCGTTCCGCCGAGAAGGGTTGCCGCTTTATAGGCGATGGAAAGCCCAAGGCCAGTCCCTTCATACCGACGGGTGGACGCTCCGTCCGCCTGGCGGAACTCGTTGAAAATAGAGCCAAGGTTTTCCTCTGAAATGCCGATGCCGGTATCGGTCACCCGGACGGAGAACATGCCGGTCTCAAATTTTGCCCGGACATGCACGGAGCCTTTTTCAGTGAACTTCACGGCGTTGGCTATGATGTTCTGCAGGATTTGGAAAACCCTTGGCTCGTCGCTTTCCATTTCCGGCAGACCGGGGCCCAGATCGGAATCCAGAATCAACCCCTTTTCTTCGGCCAGGGGACTGACATCCTCCAGGATTGTGTCGATGAGACTGGGAAGGGAAAAACGGGTGATACTCAACTCCACTTGACCGGATTCGATTTTGGACAGATCCAGGATGTTGTTGATCAGTGACAGCAGGTGCTTTCCGTTGCGTTCGATAATCCTGAGAAAGTTCAGCTCCTCCTGGGACATTCGATCGGCGGCCTGCTGGATCAGGACACGACTTAAGGCGTTAACGGAATTTAAGGGGGTCCTGAGTTCATGGCTCATGTTGGATAAAAATTCACTCTTGAGCCGGTTGGCCTCCTCGATTTCCAGCCGCTGGGTCTCAAGTTCCCGGTTCTGCTCCTGAAGTTCAAGAGATTGCAGACGGGACTCTTCATTCATGGATGTCAGCTCTTTTGCCTGATCCTGAAGGACCGTGTTGCTCTCTTCCGCCTCTTTGAGAAGCATTTTGATCTTTCTGCTCTGGCCGGAGGTGTGCATCAGGGTGACGATGATATCTGCGGCAGACTCGATGAATGCTTTCTCGTGTTCGTTGAATTGCTTGAACGATGCGATTTCCAGCACGCCGTAGAGGATATCGTGTTCAAAGAGCAGCGGAACTGCAAAAATAACCGCAGGGGGTTCGCTCAGGGTGCCGGATTCACCGACCATCTCCTCCCGGCGGATATGATTGAGCAGGATGGCTTTTTTCTCTTTGGCCACCTGTCCTACGATGCCCTCTCCCAGGGTGAATCGGTTGGCCAGATGAGCCCGTTCCACCAGGGCATAGGAGGCGGACAATTCCAGCATCCGTTCTTCGGCATCATACTGGTAAAGGGCGCCTGCACAGGCCTCTACATAGCGGGCGGTCTGTGTCAACCCAACCGCCATCACGTCATCGTCTGAAAGATCCTGGTATAACTCCCGGTTCAGCAGATTCTCCCCGTCCCCAACCCAGAACAGACTGTGAAGCCGGTCGACGACACGGTTGAAGTGCTCGGCAATCTCCGTAATTTCGTTTTTTCCAGGCAGGGAAACCCTGGCCAGTTCCCCGGTCTTGGTAATCCGTGCCATGGTCTCTTTTAATATGCCCAGACTGGACATGATGTTGGTGGAAATCAAAAAGCCGATCAACAGAGAGATGATTGCCATTGACACGGTAAAAATGATGAGGCTGTTTACGATTTGCCCTTTGACATTTTTCGCATCGATCATGAACCCGTCTGCCTTGTTTCGGGCGTATTGGGCAAGATCTGTCATTTTCCGTTCAAGCCGGTCGGAATACGCCGCCGCCTTTTCCCGAGTAATCATGTCGGTGGAGGGCGCACCCTGTCGGATCACCATCTCTTCCACCTCCACCCGGATCGGTTTCCAATTGGAAAACATTTCAATGGCTTCAGCGACGAGCTGTTTGCCTTCGTCCCCGAGGATTCTGAGGCTGATAAGATCCAGTGCTTGATATACATTGCGTTCTTCGGTCTGTATCTTCTGGATGGACAGGGCGATGGCCGGGGTTGACTCCGCATTATAAATATCTTTGAGATTGCAATGGATGCTGATGACACCGGCCTTGGCGGTCAATGCCGCATTGGATACCGCCAGCGGGTGCTTGTAGAGCCGGACGGTTAGTTCTCCCAATGCGTTCATCTGCCAGACGGAAACTATCCCAAAGGCGATAAAAAAACTGATCAGGAGGCAGGCAGCCATGATCAGGCGGCTTTTAACGGTCATATTGGCTAAGATGTTCATGGATCGGCACTCCTCATTTCTGTTTTGGAGCTGGGTCTTCAGCTTTGTTTCATATAGATCCGGCAGTGCGCATCCCGTTTCGAAAAGCGGCGTTTATACGCCGCCGGAAGGGATTCGGCAGAGCCGAGGACCAGGCATCCCCGGTCGGCCAGGGAGCGGTACAGCTTATCGAAAATCAAATATTGATGCTCCTGGGCATAGTAGATCAGCAGGTTCCGGCAGAGGACCAGGTCAAAGTTTCCGAACACGCTTTCCGGTGGTACGTAGGTTTTGGTATCCGTCATATCGTAATAGGACAGATAGATCATTTCCTTGATCTCGTTGCTGGGCCAAAATTTTTCCTCGCGATAATGAAAATATTTATTAAGCCATCCGTATCTAACGTTTTTAACCTGGTCCGGACCGTAACCCTGCACCCCTGCCTGTGATAGGATCTCCCTGTCAATATCCGTGGCAAAAATCTGGACATTGAACCGCAGCCCCATCTGTATCATCAGCTCCCTCAATAGGATGGCAGCGGAATAGGGCTCCTCTGCCTTGGCACACCCTGCGGACCAGACGTTGAATACAAGGGAGCCATCCTCCTTTTTTTTCCGGAGCATCTCGGGCAGGACGATGCGGTAGAGGGTCTCAAAGACCAGTGGATTTCGAAAAAAGTGACTGACATTGACCGTCACAAAACTTACGATTCTATGCAGCTCACTGCGATTCGACCTGACGATATCTTCGTACGCCTGGCAGTCCTTTATCCCCAGAGAGGACATCCGTGCTCGGACCTTTTGTTCAAAAGCCCCGACCAGAGAAGGCGGAACACTCAGGCCGTAAGACTCGCTGAGAATGTCCAGAAGCGGTTTCATCTGTTTTTAGTACAATCGACATTTATATTAGATCGTGTTTAATTAGAAACAAAAATCAACAGAGGCGATTATGCACGAAATAATACAATTGTTTCAAAAAATTGGACCGAGGTCAAGAAAACCCTTTATAACGTTTCGATTCAAGAGGGAAAAGAATGTATAGGAAAATTAGGCCGCTTGAGGTCGACGGCGGTTTTTCTGCGGCATCCATCCCGGCGGCCTGGGTCTACCGGGTTTTAGTGCTTCTCAGGGCAAAGCTTTTTTTGCCGATGCGGAACAGATCCTTTCTGTATTTTGCATCCCCTCCCAAGCAATACCGGTCCTTGGCCGGGCCCTTCTGGCCTTCCATGTGCTGACTGAGTTCGATTTCAACCAGGGCTTCGCTTAAGGAGACTTCTTTGTCCTTGCCAAGTCCCTCGGCCAGGGGCAGTGCCATGAGGTGGCGCTGCCAGATCTCTTTGGGGCTGATCCCCAGATGGATCAGGCCGTTCCGAGCGGAGTTAAAGCCTAAGGCGGCAAATTTGATGAGCAGGTTTATTCCGGGATCATCGGGAGGGGGGGCTGGAGCCTTTTTCCGGGC
Source organism: uncultured Desulfobacter sp. (assembly GCA_963677255.2). Classification (GTDB taxonomy): domain Bacteria; phylum Desulfobacterota; class Desulfobacteria; order Desulfobacterales; family Desulfobacteraceae; genus Desulfobacter. The sequence goes on from CAXXER010000001.1 coordinate 1,876,339, forward strand.
CAGGGAAACGGCAAGGGTGAAGCTGATGGCCCGGAGCAGTTCCCTGTTTCCCTGGATGCTGCCCTTCAGAGCGTCCCAGCCCATCTCAATGAGAATGTCCGTGGCCTCCTGTCCCATGCGGATGATCTCAAGGGCCTTGGTCTCTGCATCCGCCCTGTTTGTCCCGATGGTCATGGAACGCAGAGTCTGTCTGATTTTCTTTTTCATGGCGTTGCCCTTCAAAGCCGGTTGGATTTGCTCCATTAAACAATCAAACTCATGAACATGCAATACCTGAAAGGACAGAAGGCCCGGGACGGAATGGGTTGAAAAAAAATCCGTCCCGGGAAGATGATCGTTTTAACGATTGGGAACGGCCCGGCGGGAATCCGGGCGCGGGCCGGATCACGCTGTTTTTATCTCAATCTGCCTAGGTTTTGCCGCCTCTGATTTGGGCAGGTGGAGCCTGAGCACCCCGTCTTTAAGTTCCGCCTCCACCCGGCCCACATCAATGGTCTGGGGAACGCTGAAGTTCCGGACATACTTTAAATCGTAGAACTCTTCATAGGCCGGCGTGCCCCTGGACGACAGTTCCCGGATTCCGGCAATGGATAAGGTGCCATTGTCAATGTCCACAGAGATTTTGTCCTTTGTGACGCCGGGCATGTCGGCGTGGAGAAGAATCTCATCTTCATTTTCATAAATATCCACAGCAGGAACAGCCTCATAGTACTGTTTTTCCTTTTTGCTGAGATTGTCGTCTTTTTTGGCGATATCCTGTTTGTTTTCCATCACACACCTCCTTGGGATATTAAAAAAACGGGGCGGTTTTAGCTGACCGTGATTTTTTTGGGTTTGGCAGCCTCTGATTTGGGAAGGGTCAGATACAGCACACCATCTTTGAGGGTTGCTTCCGCTTTGGCGGCGTCCACATCCGCGGGCAGGGTAAAGCTTCTGGAAAAGGACCCGATGCCCCGTTCTGATTTGTGCGTTTTGAACCCTTCCGGCGCGTCAGAGACTCTGGTGCCGCTAACCTCCAGATAATTGCCCTGGATTCTGACGCTGAGGTCCTCTTTTTTAAGGCCCGGCACCTCTGATCTGATTTCAAAGTGATCCTGGTTTTCATATAGATTGGTCCGGGGGGCCACCTCGTCAGCTTCGCCTCTGAACGCGGGAACGCTGCCATAGTCGTTGTAAAGGTTGTCCAGACGTTTCTGGAGAAGGTTCATAGTCCCGAACAATCTGTCCATATCGCTGAGTCTTGCAAACATGTCGTCCTCCTTATGATTTAACGGTTTGTATTGTTGCGGGAGTCTTGAAGGAAGCTGCCAAAGGTTTCATGAAAGAGGTGCAAAAGATCCGGCATTTTTCCATTCCAAACCCCATGGCTCCCACAAAATCATCTGGTATTTGAGCCAAAATTAAGACCTGTTCCTGCCGTGTCAATGGGGTGGTTTAATTTAATTTTTAATTTAATTTTCTTTTTAAAAACAAATAATTATGCGTAATTGACTCGCACGCGGCAATCGTTAGCCTGGCGTTGTTTTTTTCTGGGAACCGTTATGGTCAGTCTCCCTTCTTTGTAACGGGCACTGATCTTTTTTTCGTCTGCGTCACCCGGTAAAGCAACGTGCCTGTGAAATTCTGCCCATGCGTGTTCAAGAATACGGACACCGTTGCGTTCCCGCCTGGATGACAGTCTGGTTTCAGCCTTCACAATGAGCCGGCCCCGGGCCACCTTAAGGGAAATATCCCTTTTATCCGTTCCGGGAAGATCCAGGGTATAGGTATAGGGTGTGGCATGGGGGCTGGTCCAGGGCAACTGTTTGGGTACCCACTTCTTAAAATTCGGAACAATGCTGTTTAAAAATGCTTTCACGCGGTTAAGTGACGGTTTAAGGGACTGCCAATTGCCTGGCGCAAATTTATTTTGTTTCATGGCATCCTCCTTTGCTGCCGTTGTCGGTTTCAATGGAAAGAGGGACCGGCGGAATGGGACGAGGCCCGTTCCGCCGGGCGGCGATTGCAATGCCTAGGCCGCTTTGATCTCGATCTGGCGCGGCTTTGCCGCTTCGGATTTGGGCAGGTGCAGCTTGAGCACACCGTCTTTAAGCTCTGCTGCCACCTGATCCACATTGATGCTCTGGGGCACTGAAAATACCCTGATATATGCAAGATCTGAAAATTCCTCCCAGTTGGAGGTTCCGGCGGTGTCAAGGTGCCGGGTCCCTTTAAGGGAAAGCGTACCGTTGTCAATGTTTACCGAGATATTCTCTTTTTTAACCCCGGGCATGTCCGCATATACCAGAATTTCATCGTCGTTTTCATAGATATCCACGACCGGCCTCGCCGTTCTCAGATGGGTATCTTTTTCTACTGCGGTTTCTTCTTTTTTTATAATGTCGTTGCTCATGATAACCTCCTGTCAACTATACGTTTGATGGGTGTCTTCCCCGGTTATTAATGAATGGTAATCTGCCTGGGTTTGGCGGTTTCCAGCTTGGGAAGGGTCAGATGAAGAATACCGTCCTTTAACAGGGCGTCGACTTTGTCCGCATCCACATTTTCAGGCAGGGTAAAGCTTCTGGAAAAGTGCCTGGCTCCCCGTTCGTTTCGCTGGGTTTTATAGCCTTCAGGGGCGCTTACAGAGCGTTTCCCTGAAATTTCAAGGTAGTTCCCCTGGACTTTGATCGCAAGGTCCTGTTTTGACAGTCCGGGCAGTTCCGCCTGAAGTTCAAAGCGGTCTTCATGCTCTATGGCATTGGTCCTTGGAAATTCCGAGGCCATTGCCATAGAAGACCCCAAAGGATAGTTAAATTCGTTGAAAATCCGGTTCATCTTGCTTCGAAGCAGATCCATGGCTCCGAACATTCTGTTGATTTCATTCCTGTTAGCGTACATCGTTCCGCCTCCTTATATTAGGGAGTTATCGCTTTCATACCGGGATGTCCCGACCAGTTGAACCAAATCTATGCACAATTAGTTTTATGTCAATATTGAACGCATTATTTTTCGAGAAATTATTGACTAAGTAATGAGACGCGTTTATGTTAAACTTAATTTGTAAAAGGAGGTCACCATGATAAATGAGTCGAAAACCAACGGTGTTTCATTGGATGCCCTCAAAGGCATGCAGTCGGTCAGGGCCACTTTTACCCTTCCGAAACAGAGTATTGATCTTCTCAGTGTCGTCTCCAGTCAACTGGGGGTTAAACAAAAATCTATTTTTGACCATTTGGTGGAGGATGAAAAACGGTTGGGGCGGATCGCGGATCAGGCGCAAAAATACAGGACTGAGGAAAAAAAACGCAGGCAGAAAACATTTGTACTCAGCAAGAATTCCCTGTCCACCTTGGAGGCCCTTGCCAGAACCCATAAGCTTCCCAGGGATGTTTTGGTGGAGTATTTTATCCGGCAGCTTCGTCCGGTAGTTGATGCTGAAAAAAAGCGGCATGAGAACAGAAAAGTGCTGCTCCGTGAGATGCAGAAGGTGGGTGAAAAGGGCCGGGAGTTGACGGAAACAGCCCGGCAGCTTGTGGGAGAAGACGATACTCTCTGCCAGGGAATCAATACGGTGATGACGTTGTTCAACAGGCAGATCAAAGACCTTGAGGTCATGATCCGGAAAGGCCAATGCATGGAAGAACTGTAGGCCGGCATGGCCTTAAAATCCTGATGCAAAAGAGGTGAGCCCATGGCGAAAAACTATTATCTTGTTCTGGGAGTCCCTTCTGACGCCAGCCCGGACCAAATCAAAGAGGCTTACAGAAAACAGGCCAAGGTGTTCCATCCGGACCACTACGGAAAAAATCACACTCCGTTCCTGGAACTCCAGGAGGCGTATTCCGTGCTTTCGGACCCGGTTAAGCGGCAGTGTCACGACCGGTCCTTCAGGTATCAAGGCAGAACATCATCTCACAGGCCGGTTCGCGTCCGGAGCCATACTCCTGTTGAGCCCCTGATTCCGGAGGAAGACTGTACTGAACCCCTTGCCAGTTCTGACGCCCGGGAGAGGCTGCTGGTCAGCCTTTCCTGTCCTGCCTGCGGGGGGTGGGGCAGAAAGGGGCGGTACATCTGCAGTTATTGCCGAGGCTTTGGCAGGGTGTTTATCAGAAATTCTCTGTGATGGGTGGAGGCATTTTTCCGGCCCCTTGACATCGGGCGGGACTGTATTATGTTAACTTATCTTGGAATTGGAACTCGTCCATCCAAATTCTTCGTAAACGCTAACAATTTTGGCAAAGGAGGAAACAATGTCGAAAGATTTATGTTTGGATTGCGGCATGTTGTTGTCTCCCCGTAGCAGAATCTGTTCGGTTTGCGGATTTGACAACGACGCGTGGGATAACCCTGAGACTGCCCTTAGGACAAACGATCCGGATTCTTTTATGGACTTCGGCGAAGAGGCGGCTCCGGAAAACTACCCTGGGTTCTGACCCTTTTTCCCATGCAGCACGGTGCGCAGGTGCCCCGGATTACCGATCCAAAAAATTCCGGGGCACTTGTTGGCCCGGCTCTCAGCTTTTGTCAGCCCCTCAGATAAACCCATGCAAAAAAAGTGATTGAACGGGCATTGGTTGCCCTGATACCGCAGGTATCAAGTCTCATCCATCACCCGGCGGACCGTCCGTGCAAAAGAGGCCAGGGTAACCGGCTTGGTTAGTATGGCATTGATCCCCATTTCTCTTATAACCTCCACGGCCCTTGAGTCACTGTATCCTGTGCAGAGAATGGACTTCATTCCGGGACTCAGCTCAAGAATTTTCTGGATGAGATCAATACCGGTCATATCCGGCATGGTCATATCGGTTATAATGAGATCAAATTTGTCCGGTGCCAGGGCAAATGCCTCCAAAGCCTCTTTGCTTGCCCCCTTGGCTGTGACCTGATAACCGAGTCCGGCGAGAATCCGGGTTTCAATTTTCAGCACAGAGATGTCATCATCCACCAACAGGATCCGCTCTGTTCCTGTTACATAAGCCTGCTGATCCTCTTTCAGCTGTCCCCCGGCGTCCGGGGACGTGGTTGCGGGCAGGTAAACACTGAAACAGGTGCCATGGCCCGGCTCACTTTTAACACAGATGCCGCCTTTAAGGCTTTGGACGATAGAGTGAATGACCGCAAGACCAAGACCGGTGCCGTCCCCCTGCTGCTTTGTGGTGAAATAGGGTTCGAAAATCTTATCCACACAGTCTTTGGGGATGCCCGTACCGGTATCGCATATCTCCAATAGGGTGTATTGCCCGGCGGATAAAGTAGACTCCGCTTCAAAGGCCTTTCCTATTTGTATTTCGGTTAAAGTTACAGTGAGGACACCGCCGTTTTGCCGCATGGCATGATAGGCGTTGGTGCACAGATTCATGATAATTTGATGAATATCAATAGGATCTGCCATAACCGGGGGGCATTCCGTATGGAGTTGTGTTTCTATTTTAATGGTGGTGGGGATGGTTGCCCGCAGCAGTTTCAGAGCCTCTTGGACTACCAGCTCTACCCGGATAGGCCTAACCTCCCGCTCGGTCTGTCTGCTGATCGCAAGAATCTGCTGGACCAGTTCCTTGGCCCGGTTGGCCGCCTTGATAATTTCATTAATATCCCCTGCCATGGGATGCGGCTGTTTTATTTCCGCTTTGATCATCTCAGAGAATCCAAGAATTGGCGTCAAAAGATTGTTAAAGTCGTGGGCAATCCCCCCGGCCAAAGTCCCAATGGCTTCCATTTTTTGGGCCTGCCGGAGCTGGGCTTCCATCTTCTGCTTTGTCTGGACCGCTATTTTATGCTCCTGGATTTCTTTGGTGAGCGCCTGGTTGGCCTCCTGAAGCTCCCGGGTTCGATCCGCAACCTTTTTTTCCAGATCCTGGTGGGATTTTTTTAAGGCGCCTTCGGCCTCTTTGCGGCGGTGATTAGCCTTGATCAACTGCCAGGTTAAGCCGCCCAGCAGTGTAAGAAAAATTAGATCAATCCATATGAGCAGCCTTAGAAAATCGATACGTCCCCTGCTGAGAAATTCGGGTGGGACATGGGAGAAAATCAACCAGTAACAGTTTGTGTCCGTCAACAGGCAGCGTTTGTTTCCTGAAATTCCTTGAGTCGCCGGGGCACCAATGGTGTCACTGCGCAGGTAAATTTTTTCAAAGGTAAACAGCCCTTTTGGCGTCATTACCTGTCCTTTGTCCTGGGCTTTAACCTTTTTCCAGAGGGCGGGGTAGTCATGTTGAATTGTTTTGTCCCTGCGCTCCGGGAACATAAATCCCCATTCCTCTTCGGGATTCATGGATTTTATCCAATATCCTTCCGCGTTGGCCAGCATCAGGTGGCCGGGGGATTGATAGGATATGGTCGAAAGCTCCCGGATCAGGTTTTGTCCCAGGTAGTTGAGGATCAGGACCCCCTGTTTTTTCCCGTCCCGGCTCCATAACACCTGACCGAAACGGATCATGGGCTTGAAAGGTTTTTCGATTTCACCGTTTTCCACGTTGAGATCAAAAGGAGACATATAAATTTCTCTTTTGTTCAATTTCATGGTTTCGGCGAAATAATATCGTTTCCCTTTGAACTGCATCATTTCTTTCGGGATCGTCACCGGCTTCTCTCCCCTGAGGTCAACCCGGATGCGCTCGTGTCCACTGGCGTCAATGATCCGAATCTGGTCGTAAATGCCCTTGAACCGGCTGAAGTTTAAAAAATTTTTTATGATGTGATCAACTCCGGCTTCGGAACTGATATCATAGTTTTCGATGTTCAAATCCTCGGTGATGATGCTGATGTCCGCAATCACGGATTTAATCATATGCCGGACAAAGGTTTTTTGGAGATTCACCAGGGTAATTTCATTGGAAAAAAGGATTTCCTGCCGGGTTTTTATGAAATGAAAATGATAAACCATCCAGGAGACTATGATTGCCCCCAACACTAAAGGGATGTACACGAGTAAAAAGGTTCTAACAACGCGAAATTTCTCGATGTTCATTTTGACCTGTCATTTTGTTGCTATCCGGGAAAAGAGAAGAGGATAACGCAGGCAGCAAGACGAATTCCGGACAGAAGTAAGTTTAATGATGATACCCATAAAGTATCAGTCTTGGTCAGGGTGTCAAGGCTTTGCTTTTTTTTTAAGCTGTCAAGGTGTGAGCGAGGTTGTTTTTTTGATAAAGATTATTTGCGTTTAGAGCGGTCACAGGCTTTTTGCCAGGGAGGCGGCAATACTCCACATGATCGTTCCCACAAAGGCGTCCAGTATTCGCCAGGCCCGTGGGGTCCGGAACAAAGGCGCCAGAAATCCCGCCCCCAGACTGAGAATGAAAAACCAGAGAAAAGAGGCGCTTACAGCACCGGCCCCAAAGGCCAGGTGGGCCGGGGCCTGGAATTGTCCCGAGATACTGCCTAAAAGGACGATGGTATCGATATAGACATGGGGATTGAGCAGGGTGACGCCAAGGGTAGCCAGAACCGCGGTCCTCCGAGACATGGGACCGGCCGAGTCCGCTTCAAGGCGGTTGCTGCCAAAGGCTGAATAAAATGCCTTGAGGCCGTAAAAAAAGAGGAAAATGGCGCCGCCGGTTCCGGCAATTTTTGTAATGACGGGAGTGGTGGCCACGATTCTGCCCAAGCCGGCCACTCCGGCCGTTACAAGGATAGCGTCGCACAGGGCGCAGATAGCCGGAATGACCAGGGTATGGGTTCTTCTAAGGCCCTGACTCAGCACAAAGGCGTTCTGGGCCCCTATGGCAATGATAAGCCCGGCACCCGTTCCCATTCCCTTCAGATAGGCAAGCAGCATGGATGATTTTCCTCTTTATTGGGTCTGTGTGTTGTTGACAGCACAAAATAGGGCAGACCGGATCAGAAGTAAAATTAATCTTTATAATATTGTATTAATAATTTTTATGGTATGGGCGTTGAGTTCAGGTCCTGATCCCTTGCAACCCGGATAAAGGTGGTTATAGTGAACAGGTGCAATAACCAATCAGGAGAATCCCATGGCTGACACCCAGGTACTTGAAATATTTTCGGATTACGTTTGACCCTGGTGCTACTTCATTACCGGGCGTATTGAAAGACTTCAGGCAGCGTATGACATTGACGTAAAATGGCGGGCCTTCCCCCTTCATCCGGATACGCCGGATGAAGGCATGAGCCTGGAAGACCTCTTCCGCAAAAAGGGCATGATTATGGATGTGGGAAAGGCCATGGCCCAACTGAAACAGACCGCCGATCAGTTCGGCCTGCCCTTCGGGGATCGTCGCATGACCTACAACAGCCGTCTTGCCCAGGAACTGGGGCTTTGGGCCCAGGCCGAAGGCCGGGGCCATGAATTCCACAGCCATGCCTTTAAGGTTTATTTCGTAGAGGGCCGGAATCTGGCCCGGCGGGAGGTCCTTTTGGACATGGCAGAAAAGGTGGGCCTGGACAGGTCTCAAGCCGGGACGGTTCTGGACAAGCGCCTTTTTAAATCCGCCGTGGACCGGGACTGGGAAGAGGCCGGGGCCAGGGAAATTATGGCCGTGCCGACATTTTACATGGGCCCGGACCGCCTGGTGGGGGCGCAGCCTTATGAGGCCCTGGAGATTATGGTAAAAAAACACCTGCCGGAATGATTCTTTTGGAACGTCCCCCGGTAAAAACAGCCCTGCCGGGGGAAGAAAATGCCTGGTATGCCCCGGGTGATCCGGCAGCCATTTTTGGGGTTTTTCTTTAAAATCATATAGATATGACGGGGGTACGGGTCTTGCTTTTAAGTGTCCGGGGACCTGTCATCTGTTGACAGGGGCCTGGCCGGCAGCCAGGACGGAGCCGGTGATCTTTTTTCCCGGCAGCCACTCAAGAGGATGAAGCCGCCGGCTGAAAGAAAAGGGGGCTGAATGAAAATCAATGCCTTTTCCCTAGACCTTTCCTCGTCAAGAACCTATTCATCAACTCAAACCACCCAAATCTCGCAGGAATCTTCGTTTGTGTCGCTTGTAGACAGCCGGATGGCGGTCACGGACCGGGCCAGCCCGGTGATGATCACCATTTCGCTTGCGGACCAGGAGGCGGTATCCTTGAGCGAACAGTTCCAGGCGGAGCTGACCGCCATGCGCAAGATCATGGAGGATGTCATGGCGGGGTTCCGGGAGCAGCTGTCCATGGACGAGAATTTTAACGTCATTGAACTGGAGCAGATTTTTATCATGCCGGTATCACGGGCCCCGGTGTTTCAGGCCTGGGAGTCCACGCGGACGGTGAGCATGTCCTATGAGGAGTCCGAGCAGACAACGGTGACCGCGTCCGGAACGGTGCAAACCGCCGACAACCGGGAGATTGACTTTTCCCTGGATCTGCTCATGGCGCGGCAGTACTTTCAAGAGGATGTGGTGGAGCAGACCACATCGGGGTTTGCCCTGATTGATCCCCTGGTGATCCGGACCGACGCGTCGGCCCCTATGCTCAGCGGGGGACAGTTTTCCTTTGACCTGGATATGGACGGGGAGGCTGAGATGCTTCCCCTGCCAGGATCGGGCACAGGATTCCTCGCTCTGGACCTGAACGGGGACGGTGTGATCAATGACGGCAGCGAATTGTTCGGACCGTCCACAGGGGACGGGTTTGCCGAACTTGCCCAGTACGACCTGGACCACAACCAGTGGATCGATGAAAACGACGCGATATTCGACGATCTTCTCCTCTGGGAGCAGGGCGATGAGGGCATGACCCTGACCGGGCTTCAAGAGGCCGGGATCGGGGCCATCTACCTGGCCGGGATCGCATCTCCGTTCGATCTGAAATCCGATGACAACGAGCTTTTGGGCCGGGTGGCAAAAACCTCCATTGCCCTGACCGAGGCCGGGGAGGTTCTCCCGGTCCAGGAGGTGGATTACGTATCAACCCAGGCGGAGGAGGGCATCGCCTGATCATTAACGGATCTTGAAAAAGCTCCGGGGTGTGCTAAAAGAAGACTATGCTAGATTATAAACTTCTGGAAGCATTGGCACAGGTGGTCAGGCAAGGCGGATTTGACCGTGCGGCCAGGGTGCTGAACATCACCCAGTCCGCCGTCTCCCAGAGGATCCGCCTGCTGGAGGATCTGACCGGCATGGTCCTTTTAACCCGAACCCTGCCGCCTGCGCCCACCCCGGGGGGCACTGCCCTGCTTAATCACTATATCCAGGTCCAGCACCTGGAAGAAGATCTGGCAAGGCAGATGGACAAAGATGCGGTGCAGGGCTTCAGAACCCTGCCCCTTGGTATTAATGCGGACAGTCTGGCCACCTGGTTTACCCCGGCGATCGCCCCTTTTCTGGAGAAAAACGGGGTGCTGCTGGATCTTACCGTGGATGACCAGGACCAGACCCGCAGGTTGTTAAAAGACGGTCATGTCATGGGCTGCATCAGTTCCGAGGCTGAGCCGGTCCAGGGGTGCCGGGTGCAGTACCTTGGCACCATGGTCTACCGCATGGTGGCCACTCCGACGTTCAAGGCACGGTTCTTTCCCAAAGGGTTGAACCCAGAGGCCCTCGCCCATGCGCCGGCCGTGATCTACAACCATAAGGACGATCTGCATGCCTCCTTTCTTTCCCGAAAGTTTGGTCCGGATTTTGCCTCGGGGAGCCCGGCCCATTATGTCCCCTCATCCGATCAATTCGTGAACGTTATTTTATCGGGCCTGGCGTTTGGCATGGTGCCGGATCTCCAGGCGGCCCCCCATATGGAAACGGGGGATCTTATCGATGTCTGCCCGGGAGAGCTTTACAATGTTCCCCTTTACTGGCACCGGTGGACCATCCGTTCGGCCCTGCTGGACGGGTTTTCAAAGGCAATTGTGAAAAATGCGGTGATCTGCTAAAAGTTCTGAATGGCCTTAAATTTAAGAGATATCATCGATCTTACATTTTTTCTTGACCTGGATGAGCAGGACAGTCAGCCCGGGGAATACGATCTGAACGTCCGGGACAGGGAGATTTTCAAGGAGATTAGCGCCCCGGATCTTTCCGACGCCGAACTTTTACGCGAGTGGCTCTCCTACCGCCGCCTTCTCTTTTTTCACGAGACCTCGCCTGAGGCAATACTGCCCGGACGGCTTTTTGCCTCTCTTACGGGCGGGGCGGCCCGGGGACTGTTTATCGGAGGTCTGATCCTGGGCCTGCTAACGGTTTACTCTTTTCTGGCCTACCACGGCGATCACCCCGTGAATGTGACCGTGTTCATCACCGTTTTCATCCTGCTTCAGGCCCTGGTCTCATGCGCTGCCTTGGGGGTCATGGCACGGCAGGCCACGGCCACGGCCGGAAGGCGCCCACGCCCGCCGCTGATCCACGCCCTGATGTCCGGTCTTTTCTTTAAAAAGCTGGGCCGGCTCTATGACCGGGCCTGTGAACTTCCCGGGGGGCAGACCCTGAAGCAGATCCATGAGACCGGCCGTCTGATGAAAACGATCCACAAGAATCACGGCCGCCTCATGGTCTGGCCCTTTTTTATCCTTTCCTCCCTTTTTGCCCTGGGATTTTCCTGCGGTGCTCTGGGCGGCACCCTGTTCCGGGTGACGGTGACCGATCTGGCCTTTGGGTGGCAGTCCACCCTGCTGACCTCGGGCAGCCAGGTCCAGGCACTTGTGCACTGGCTGGCCCTGCCATGGTCCTGGGCTTTTCCTTCCGCCCTGCCCGGGCTTGCGCAGATCGAGGGCAGCCGGATTATCCTCAAGGAGGGGATCGCTCATCTTTCCTCTGCCCATCTTGCAGCCTGGTGGTCCTTTCTGGCTATGGGACTTTTAACCTACGGGGTGTTGCTGCGCCTTGTCGTGGCGGGCCTGGCCTTTCGGGGAAGGGCTCTGGCACTGGCCCGTATTGATACGGATCAGCCCCGGTTTAGGCGGCTTCTGGTGCGTATGCGGACCCCGGAAATGAACACCCGGATCCGGGACCGGCAGGTCACCGTGGCTAAGAACCGCCCTGAACCGCCAAGGCCGGATAGCCAAGCCCCTGCTGCCGACAATCGCGCCGTTCCTTATTCGTCCGAAAACGGGACCACGGAAGACGGTGCTCTGGTCCTGATGCCGGAACCGGTCTTTTCGGAAAAAGCCGTCACCCTAATCTCCGATTTGGTATGCGAGCATCTCGGCGTAAATGTCCGGGACTGCATCGCCGTGAGCCTTGATTTTGACCCGGACGGTAATGTCCTCTGGCCTTTGGCTGCAGTTCAGAAGAACGCTCCCGTGATCTTTGTTCAGGAAGTCTGGCAGCCTCCCATCCGGGGCCTGCTCCATTACTATACCCGGGTTAAGGATGAGATTTTTCCGGACAGTCCGGTCTGGATCCTTCTGACCGGGACGCCCGGAGACGGTGAGCCTGCCGTAGCGTCAGACGACATGAATTACAAGGTATGGAAGGAGGCCGTGTCCCGCCTTGGGCATCCCTCCCTTTTCCTGGAGCGGATTCGGTCATGAACGCTGTGTCAGATCATCAAAAAATTCCTGTTTTTGCCGTACTCGGCCACCCAAACGAGGGAAAATCCTCCGTGGTCTCCACCCTGACCGAGGACGACCAGATTCCCGTAAGCCAGGTCCCGGGGGAGACCAGCCTTTCCCGGGAGTACACGGTCATGATCGATAAGAATCCCATTATTTCCTTTGTCGATACCCCGGGCTTCCAGGTGCCCCGCCAGACCCTGGCCTGGTTCAGGGAAAATCCGGGGCCGGACAGTCTGAACCGTTTTATAGAGACCCACAGAACCGATCCTTTTTTCAGCGATGAATGCGAGCTTCTGGGACCTGTTGCCGCAGGGGCGGGCATCATCTATGTGGTGGACGGTGCAAGGCCGGTCCGGGGAGATGACCTGGCCGAAATGGAAATCCTGCGTCTGACGGGCTGTCCCCGGATGGCGGTGATCAACTCCAAACGCAGGACCCCGGATTATACGGAAAACTGGAAGGCGGAGTTCCGAAAGCATTTCAACGCCGTCCGGGTTTTTGACTCCAACCGGGCCGATTTTTTTGAACGGATCCGGATGTTGGAAAGCCTCAAGGCCATTGACCAGGAGCAGGAGTCGGCCATCGCCGATGTGATCCGGGCATTTGAGGGGGAATGGGAGAAACGCAACCGCCTGGCCTGTGCCCATATCATCCACAGCATTGAAACGGCCCTGAGCTTTTTTGTGTCGGAGAAGATCCGTGCCGGTACCGATCCCGTCACCCTGAAGGAGACCCTGACCACCCGGTACCAGGACGGGATCCGAGGGATTGAAAAAGACCTTTTCCGGCAGATTCGGCAGATTTTCCGCCACCGTCTCTACGACTACCCCCTGCCGGACTATTCCGTACTCCGCCATGATTTGTTTTCCGGCCGGACCTGGGAGCTGCTCGGCCTGACCCGGGGGCAGCTCACCGCTGCCGGTGCCGTGGTCGGCGGGTCTGTAGGCGCTGTGGCGGATACAGCCGCGGCAGGACTTTCCTTCGGCATATTTACGGCCATCGGCACGGCCATCGGTGCAGGTTCCGCCATGCTGGGCATCCGCAACCTGGCACGGAAGAAAACCCTCGGGGGAGACCAGCTTCAGGTCGGCCCCAATGAAAATATCCAGCTGTTGTACATCCTTTTGGACCGGGCTGTGCTCTACTATTCCCATATTGTCAAACGGGCCCATGGAAGACGGATTCTTGAGGATGCTGAGTCCGGCCCGGCTGGCGTAAAGCAGGGGATCTCTTCGGGTCTCACCCCGGCCCGGCACAAGTGCTGTGCCCGGTTTTTCAGGGCGGCCCGGGGCCGGATCGTGACGAACCGGAAAAAAGCAGGACAATCGTTTGCCCTGCTGGTATCTGAGCTTTTAGAAGAAGCTGCCGAAAGTTCCGGGTCAATTTCTTAAGGCGAATTTTACCGGTAGTCTCCCGGCTTGACAAAGGGGGGCGTGCCGTCCTATAGCTACATGGATTTCAACCTGGGGGAAATTGATATGTCATCGCTGTTTGTCTTGTTGGTACTGGCAGCTTTCGGACTGATCCTGGCGGCCCGGTATCTTTTTGTGCGCAGGTGCTATGGCCGAGCCCCCGAATCCGTGTCTTTGCCCGCTGGGTTTGCCGAACCGGATATCGACGGGTTCTCCAGGCGGTTCAGCCAGTTGATCCAAATTCCCACCGTCTCCTGGACAGACCACTCCAAACGGGATCCGGCTTTGTTTGTCCGGTTTCAGGACAAATTAAAAGAACTCTATCCTAAGGTCCACACCACCCTGGAGCGGACCGTGATTTCCGAATTCGGCCTGGTGTACCGGTGGAAGGGAAAAAACAGCGGAAAAAAGCCGGTGCTTTTTCTGGCCCATTACGATGTGGTGCCGGCAGAGGAAAAAGGCGATGAAACCTGGCAGGTACCGCCTTTTTCCGGGGAAATACGGGACGGCATCCTCTGGGGGCGGGGCACCCTGGATATCAAATGCATGATCGCCTTTTACATGGAGACCGCAGAATCCCTTATTGCCATAGGATTTCAGCCCCAGTGCGATATCTATTTCGCCTTTGGCGGGGACGAGGAAATCGGGGGACCTGAAGGGGCGGGCGTCATCTCATCACAATTTCGGGAGCAGCATCTCAAATTTGACTTTATCATGGATGAGGGCGGCGTCATTACCAAGGATCAGATGGCCTTTTTAAAGGGGAAGCCTGCGGCCCTTGTCGGGATGGCGGAAAAGGGTTTTGTCACCTTTAAAATCCGGGCCACAGGAGAGAGCGGCCATTCCTCCATGCCCGGACGGGAGGGGACGGCTGTCAGCCGGTTGGCAAGGGGGATCGTTCGGCTGGAAAAACGGCCCTTGCAAAGCCGCCTGGACCCGGTAATGAGGGAGATGCTGGAACGTTACGTGCCCTTTGTCTCGCCGGGCCTCGGGATCATCTTTGCCAACCTATGGTTTTTTTCTTCCCTGATCCGGTTGGTTTTTTCCAAGAATCGTGTGACGGACAGCCTGATCCGGACCACCCAGGCGGTGACGGTGTTTAAAGCGGGAGAACAGGAGAACATCCTTCCCGGCGAAGCATTTTGCCTGGTCAACCACAGAATCCTTCCGGGCGATACCATGGCCGGGATAAAGGCCAGGCATCAACAGGTTCTTAAAGATTCGTCTCTCAGCGTTGCCGATGCCGGCCACTGGCCCTCCAACGATCCCATCCCGGCGTCCCGGGCAACGCGGGCAGGCTTTGACCTGATCCGTAGCGTTTTGGCCGCCACCCATCCTGACGCCGTGACCACGCCCTTTCTGGTCAACGGCTCCACCGACTCCAAATACTATGCAGACCTGACCGACCAGGTCCTGCGGTTCTGCCCTCTGGTCCTGACTCCGGCCGATGTGGGCACTATCCACGGGATCAATGAAAAGGTTTCCCTTGAGAATCTTGAAAAGGGACTGGCATTTTACCTTCGGCTGTTCAGCCGCCTTTAAAAAGGAAGACAGATGAGCGAGAATACTGCAACGCAGGCCCAGGACTCCATGCTGAAAATCGGTGTTAAACCCTTTTTGACCGCATTCGGTATTCTCATGCTGCTCATTGTTTTTTCAGGAATGCTCACCCGCTGGATTCCGGCCGGGGCCTATGAGCGGGTGGTCACCGACGGGCGCATGGCCGTGGCGGCGGGGTCCTTTCACTACCTGGAAGGGATCTCTTTTCCCATTTGGCGGTGGTTTACGGCACCTGTGGAGGTGATTTGGGGGGACAACCGCCTCATGATCCTGGTGCTGTCCCTGTTCATGATTTTCCTGGGGGGCTCTTTTACCGTGCTGGAGCAGGGCGGGGTGCTGCAGGCCCTTTTAGCCGCCATGGTACGGCGGTTCCGGGACAACAAGTACAGGCTCATGGGCATCATTATTTTTGTGATGATGTTCCTGGCCGCCTTTGTCGGGGTGTACGAGGCCCTGGTGCCCCTCATTGTGATCCTGGTGCCGTTGTCCCTGGCCCTGGGATGGGACAGTCTGACCGGCCTTGGTATGAGCATGCTGGCCTTAACCTTCGGGTTCTCCGCCGCCGTGACCAACCCCTTTACCATTGCCGTGGCCCAGGATCTCTCGGATCTGCCCCTGTTTTCCGGTGCCTGGTTCCGGATCCTGTTTTTCATCGCCACCTATGTGCTCTGCTATACCTTTGTCAGAGGCTATGCCAAAAAAATAGAGAAAGACCCCTCCCGTTCCCCGGTTTTTGAGGCGGACAACCGGATCCGGGACCGGTTCAGCACCGCCCAGGTTCTGGGAGAGCAGGGACAGAGCGATCCGTCCCGGGTCCGCGCCGCAGTCTGGTTCGGCGGCTGTATGGGCATTGCCATCGTCTTCATGGTGGCGGCCGGCCTCATTCCGGCCCTGCCGTCGGACGCGGCTTTTCCCGCCGTAGCCCTGCTTTTTCTCATCGGCGGCACCGGCGCCGGCCGGATCATCGGCTATTCCTGGAGGGAATTGTTCGGTGTCCTGGGTGCCGGGGCAAAGAACATGCTGCCGGGAATCCTGCTGATCCTCATGGCCATGAGCGTGCCCCACATCATGACCCGGGGCCATGTCATGGACACCATCCTGTTTTACGCCTCCTCGGCCATTGAGGGGACCAACCCCTTCCAGGCCGGCTTTTATATTTACCTGCTCACCCTGGCCTTGAATTTTTTTATTTCATCCGCCTCGGCCAAGGCATTTTTAGTCATGCCCATCATCGCCCCCTTAGCGGATCTGGTGGGGCTGACCCGGCAGACCGCCGTCTTTGCCTTTGACCTGGGGGATGGGTTTTCCAACATGATTTTTCCCACCAACGCCCTGCTGCTCATCGGCCTGTCTTTTACCGTGGTCTCCTATCCCAAATGGATGCGGTGGACCTGGAAGATGCAGGCCGGGATATTTTTGCTTTCCATGGCATTTCTCATGGCAGCGGTGGCCATTCGATTCGGACCTTTTTAATGAACAAATTGACAACCCTGAAATCCGACGCCCTGCTGGTGCTTACCGCAGCCATCTGGGGCTTTGCCTTTGTGGCCCAGCGTATGGGCATGGACCATATCGGTCCCTTTTACTTTAACGGTATCCGCTTTGTTCTGGGCGGGCTGTCGCTGCTGCCGCTGCTGCTTGTCGGCCGAAATGACCCTGGAAAAAACCGCACGGCAAAAGGGTCTGTCCCTATGAACGAACTGGTATGGGCCGGGATTCTCTGCGGGGGATTCCTCTTTGCCGGCGCTTCCTTCCAGCAGGTGGGCATGGTCTATACCACAGCCGGAAAGGCGGGCTTCATCACAGGACTTTATGTGGTTTTTGTCCCTTTTTTCAACGTGTTCCTGCGACAGGAACAAACCTCTGCCGGATCATGGATCGGGGCCTTTCTGGCCGTTACCGGCATGTTCCTGCTCAGTGTCACGGAACAGATGCACATGGCCTGGGGGGATTTTCTGGTCCTGCTCTGCGCTGCCTGCTTTGCCGGTCACCTTCTGGTGGTGGGCCGGTATTCCGGCCGGGTGCCGGCCCTGTATCTTTGCCTGGTTCAATATCTGGTCTGCGCGGTTTTAAGCCTTGTAACCGCAGCCGTTTTCGAGCCTATAGAGATGGAAGGTGTCCGGGCGGCCGCTATCCCTCTTCTCTACGGCGGAATTATGTCCGTGGGGGTGGCCTACTCCCTCCAGGTGGTCGGACAGCAGAAAAGTCCGGCCTCCCATGCCGCCGTCATCCTGAGCCTGGAATCGGTTTTTGCGGCGGTCGGGGGCTGGCTGATTCTGGGGGAAATGCTCACGGGCCGGGGAAAAATCGGCTGTATGCTGATCCTTGCCGGGATGCTGGTTTCCCAGCTCTACCGGCGCTGATTCCATGACCTCTTTAGGGGCTAATCCGTGTGCTTTTCCTGAAAAGAGGCGGCGTTCCTGTGGGCGATCACGGCCCGGATTTCCCCATAGGAGA
This sequence comes from uncultured Desulfobacter sp., assembly GCA_963677255.2. Classification (GTDB taxonomy): domain Bacteria; phylum Desulfobacterota; class Desulfobacteria; order Desulfobacterales; family Desulfobacteraceae; genus Desulfobacter. The sequence continues at coordinate 1,894,189 of CAXXER010000001.1, forward strand.
CTTGGGCCCCCAAAATATCCTTAACCTCTTTGAGACTGCGGCCCTGATCCAGGGCCGTTTCAATGTCTGCCTGCTTGTCCTTGGGAACCACCCGGTCCAGGGGCAGTTTGCCCTGCTCGATAAACGTGTTGAGATGGGTATAAATGGTGGACAGGGACAGGCCCCGTTCGTCTGCCACGGCCTGGACATCAAGGCCCTGGTCGAACAGGGCCAGGGTAACCTGACGGGTATCTATTTTAGGCGTTTTTTTTCGTTTTGCTTTCGGCCGTAGAGGACTTGGCTGCAGGTGCAGGCTCCGGCAGAATAACCTGCTTAATCCCCTTTTCCTTGCGGTAGGCTTTGACGATATCCAGCAGTTCCTCCCCGTATTTTTCCCGGGTTTTGGGGCCCACCCCTTTGAGCTTGGCCAGGGCGAACTCATCTTCGGGCAGGGCCACGGCCAGCTGAACCAGGACCTTCTGGTGAAGGATCTGGAAGGCCGGAACCCCTGAGGCTTTGGCCTGCCGGGTCCGCCAGTCCTTGAGCTGCTTAAACAATTCGGGATGATCGATATCCAGCTCGGTATAGTCCGGGGCGGAGGCCGCCTTGGGCGTTGAAGGCTCGGCGGTCATGCCGCTGGAGGAGACGGCGCGAAGATAGGTTTCACTGGAAAATCCGTTGGCGCAGGATCGGATGCCGGCCAGGCGGACCCGGATCTCGTGGCAAAGAGTTTCAAGGCCGCTGGTCATCTGTTTTTTTACAGCCTTGTTGTCTGTTTCCACCCGGCCCTTTACAAGGAGGGGAGAAAACAGGGCGTCTATTTTTTCCGTAAACCATCCGGATGCCTTTGCCGTTCGTTCTTTGATGCCGGGATCGTCATCGGGCAGAATCTTGTCCGTTATCATTCCCTGGAGCTGGCGCTGGAATTTGGTTCCCACATCAAAGATCTGGTCGCGGGCTTCGGATTTCAAGGTTTCGATATCGGACAGCCCTGCCACGCGGACGCTGTCTTGGTGGGTGGAGGCCAGGCGCATGAAGTAGTAGAACATGCCGCGCATGGCTGAAAAGTCAAAGCACTGCATTAAAAGATCCTGCTGATAATCCCTTTGGGCGGTTTCAAGCAGGGATGACAATTCCGCCACTTCCCGGACGGCACCGTCCATAAAATCAGACACGGCAGGATCCACCCCGATACCGCCCCTGGGAACAGGAGAGGAGAGGACCAGTCCTTCAAGACTGCGGCAGCGGCTCAAAGCCACGTAGGTCTGTCCGTGGGCAAAGGCATCCTTGGCATCCACCACGGCCCGGTCAAAGGTCAGGCCCTGGCTCTTGTGGATGGTGACGGCCCAGGCCAGCTTTAAGGGAATCTGGGAAAATGTCCCGATGACCTCTTCCTTGATGGTCTGGTCTTCCTCATTCACGGTATAGGAGATGTTCTCCCAGGCCACGGGTTCGACGGCCACGGGTTCGGATATGCGTTCAGGGTCCGTGACCAGAACCTTGCCGTTTTCAAAGCCGCTGACCCGCCCGATTTTCCCGTTGTACCAGAGCTTGTCCTGGGAGGCGTCGTTGCGCAGAAACATGACCTGGGCCCCCTTTTTCAGGGTGAGGCGGTCAGGGGTGGGAAAGGCGCTTTCTGGGAAATCCCCCTCCACTTCGGCGGGCAGGATCTCGGGGATACCGTCAATCCGGGCCAGGCGCTCCCGGTTGATATCGTCGGCCTTGCGGTTATGGGTGGTCAGGGTAATGGCGCCATGTTCCGGCTTGGGGGCTGCGGCACACCGGTCCAGCAGGGCCAGGATATCGTTGTCCAGCCGGTTTTCCCGGACGGCGTTGAGCAGTTTGATAAAGTCGGGATCGGACTGGCGGTAGATCTTTTCAAGTTCGATGGTGATGAGGGGTGTTTCGGAGAGAGCCCGGCTGGCAAAAAAATAGGGGCAGGCATAAAAATCCTGGAGCATCTGCCACTCTCCGGGTTTGACCACCGGCGGCAGCTGGAACAAATCTCCGATGAGCAGAAGCTGCACCCCGCCGAAGGGCCGGTCATTGCGGCGCAACCGCCGCAAAGCCCCGTCCACGGCATCCAGAAGATCTGCCCGGACCATGGAAATTTCGTCAATGACGAGCAGGTCCAGTCCTTTGATGAGGCGTTTTTTCTCCTTTGAGAATCTGAAAAAGCGGCGGCTGTCCCCCTGACGGTTTTCCTGGCCGGGGATGCAGGGGCCGAAGGGCAGCTGAAAAAAGGAGTGCAGGGTGACGCCACCTGCATTGACCGCGGCCACACCGGTGGGGGCCGTCACCATAATCTGCTTGTGGCAGTCGGACTTAAGGGTTTTTAAAAAGGTGGTTTTGCCGGTACCGGCCTTGCCGGTCAGAAAGACATGGGCGCCTGTGAGACGGACAAAGGCATCGGCCAGTTCGATCTGCGGGTTGTCGGTAAATGTTGTGTGTTCTGGTGAATCTGTCATGGTGTTTATGGTGTAACGTCACGGGAAACAAACTTCAACCCCCGGAGCCAAAAAAGGCTTGTTTCCTTTGCAAGGGATCGCATATAGTGAGGAAATTATCGCGGGTTCACGTTCATTAATTCAATGTTTAAAAGGAGTTGCGCCTATGCTGCCGGATCTTTTCAGTCCTGTCCAGGTCGGAAACATGGAGGTGAAAAATCGTCTGCTCATGTCCGCCATGAGTATCAATTTCGGGGTGGATGAAAACTGCCACGTCACGGATCAGCTCATTGAATATTTTGTGGCCCGGGCAAAGGGCGGCGTTGGCATGATGCTGGTGGGCGGCGGCTCCGTCCATCCGGGAGGCCAGGAACTGCCGGACCTGCCCCAGATGTACAACGATTCCTGTATCCCTTCCCTCAAGAGAATGGTGAAACGCGTTAAAGCCCATGATACCTTTTTCGGGGTCCAGCTTATGCACGGGGGGCGCCAGTCCTATCTGCCGGAAAAGGTGGCGCCCTCTGCGATTCCTGCACCGGCCGTGGTTAAGGGCGAAGTCCGGGCCCTGGAAATTTCTGAGATAAAAGAGCTTGTGAACTGCTTCGGGGAATCGGCCCGGCGCTGCCGGGAGGCCGGTTTTGACCTGGTGGAACTTCACGGGGCCCACGGCTATCTGATCAACCAGTTCCTGGCACCGAATTCTAATATCAGAATCGATGAATACGGGGGCAGCTTTGAGAACCGGACACGGTTTCTCAAGGAGGTGCTGGCCTCGGTACGGGAAAAGGCCGGGGCGGATTTCCCCGTGGGGATCCGCATCAACGGGAACGATTATATTGAAAACGGCTGGACCATAGAAGACACGGTACGACTGGCCCCGGAACTTGAGGCGGCCGGTGCCGTCTACCTGCATATCTCCGGCGGGGTCTACGGCTCGACCGAACTGACCATTCCGTCCATGTACACCCGTCAGGGCTGCTTCATCCATCTGGCCGAGGCGGTGAAAAAGGTGGTGAACATCCCGGTGATTACGGTTGGCCGGATCAAGGACCCGGTCCAGGCCGATGCTGTGATCCGGGAGGGCAAGGCGGATATGGTGGCCTTGGGCCGGTCCCTTCTGGCGGATCCCGAGTATCCCAACAAGGCCCGTACCGGGAGGATCTCCAATATCAGGCCCTGCGTGGGATGCTGCCTGGGCTGCATCCACGCGGTGCTGGCCAAAGAGCCCGGATCCTGTGTGGTGAACCCGGATGTCGGAAGAGAGTATAAACTGGTTGAGGCCGCGTCCCAAAAGACTCCGGAGAAAAAATCGGGCAGTACTGGGGACAGAATCCTTGTGGCCGGGGCGGGTCCCGCAGGGATGGCTGCCGCCCGGATGTTCGCAATGGAAGGGCATACCGTGATGATCTGCGAGCAAAGCCCTGCCACAGGGGGCCTGCTGGCCATGGCGTCCCATGCCCCCGGGCGCGGGGAGCTGGGTGATATTTTAAGATTTTTTAACGAGGAACTGGACCGCCTGAGTGTGGAGATCCGGTTCAATACGCCTTTATCCCGGCAGATCATAGATGAATTCAAGCCGGATCAGGTGATCCTGGCCACAGGCTCCATGCCGGACATGCCCGTGATCAAGGGGCTGTTTAAAACGTCGATGGACCTGCTTACCAACGTGGATGTGTTTGTAAACGGAGTGAACGGGGCCGGGCGGGTCATTGTGCTCGGCGGAGGGATGACCGGGCTGATCACGGCGGATACCCTTGCGGAAAAAGGCTGTGAGGTGGTGGTCCTCAACCGAAAGAAAAGTTTTGCAGAGGAAATGTCGTCCAATGACCGGTATTATTTAAGGGAGCGGTTGAAAAAGAACGGGGTGAAATTGTATAAAAGGGTGAGCGTCCATGGATTTTCCAGGGACGGAGTTTCCTTTTCCAGCGGTGGGGAACCCTATGAGCTGACCGGGTTTGATGCGGTGGTGATTTCAGAAAAGCACCAGCCGGTCCGGGAGGCAAAAAAGCTGGAGAAAGGCACGGATGTTAAATTTTATGTTGTTGGGGATGCCAAGGAACCCCGGCATCTGATGTACTGCATCTCCGAAGGAGAAGAAACCGGACGGGCAGAGGCATGATGCTGCCGTCCCAATTGAGACATACAGAAAAGCTAGTGTGAAAAGGGGAAAGTTTGATGAAAGAAATATGGGATAACGCAAGGCAATTGATGAAAGGGTATTGCAGGGTCTGCCCGGAGTGTAACGGAAAAGCCTGCGTGGGGGAGGTCCCGGGCATGGGGGGACTTGGGACGGCTGCCGGCTTCAAGGACAACCTTGATGCCCTCAAAGAAGTGCAGTTCAACATGCGTCTGATCCATGATGTCAAAACGCCTTCCACAGCGGTTTCTCTTTTCGGAACGCAGTTTTCTCTTCCCCTGATGGCCGCTCCCATCGGCGGTGTCTCCTTTAACATGGGCGGCAAGATCTCCGAAGAGGCCTATATCCGCGCCATTCTTATGGGCTGCAAAAATTGCGGCATTATGGGGTGCACCGGAGACGGGGTGCCGGATTTCATCCATGAGACGGGTCTTGCACAGATAAAAGCTGCGGACGGCCACGGGATTCCCTTTATCAAGCCCTGGGAGGACCAGGAGTTCGATGAAAAGGTTCAGAAGGTAAGGGACAGCGGGGCATCCATTATCGGCATGGATATTGATGCCGCAGGCCTGATTACCTTAAAGAAGATGGGGCGGCCCGTCTCTCCCAAATCCGCTGAAAAGTTGGGAGAAATCGTTAAGAAAACCGGCATGACCTTTATTCTCAAGGGCGTGATGACGGTTGAGGATGCAAGGGCGGCCGCCGGCGCCGGCGCCGATGCCATTGTGGTGTCCAACCATGGCGGCCGGGTGCTGGACCATACCCCGGGCGCGGCCCGGGTGCTGCCGGAAATTGCCGATGCCGTCGGCGGCGATATGACCATTCTGGCCGACGGCGGCGTCCGAACCGGCGGGGATCTGCTCAAGCTGCTGGCCCTGGGGGCGGATGCCGTGATGATCGGCCGGCCTTTTTCCATGGCAGCCATAGGGGGCCTAAAAGACGGGGTGACTGCCTATATCGACCAGATCCGAACCGAATTGGAGCAGGCCATGGTCCTTACGGGAACGGCCAGGGCCGATAGCGTGCCGGAAAGCATCCTTTTTTAAACGAAGCATGGCACAGCCTCCGCGTAAGAAAGATCCGGCATCCCGGGTAAGGGAACTGGAAGCGAAACTGAAACAGATGCAGGCGGAAGAGGAGCGGATGCGCCTGGCCATAGAGGCGGTCAACGACGGCATCTTCGACTATGATCTGGTCAGCGGAGAGACCCATTTCAGCGACAGGTACTATACCATGCTGGGATATGAGCCCGGCGAGCTGCCCGCCAGCCGGGATGTATGGAGAGGCCTGCTTCATCCGGAAGACCGGGAGCGGACTGTGGCCTATGTGGATCGAAGAATCCAGGAGGAGGCCGGCTGGTCCCTGGAGTTTCGCATGCGGGCCAAGGACGGTTCCTACCGATGGATCCTGGGCCGGGGCCGGGTCTCAGCCTGGGATGACAAGGGAAATCCCCTGCGTCGGACCGGCACCCATACGGACATCACGGACAGAAAAGAGGCGGAACTTGCCCAGCAGGCCCTCATTGAAAAGCTTAATGCCGCTCTCAATGAGGTGAAAACCCTTGAAGGCCTGATTCCCATCTGCTCCTCCTGCAAAAAGATCCGGGACGATGGGGGGTATTGGGACCTGCTGGAGCGGTACTTTGAAAAGCACTCTTCGGCCCTGTTCAGCCATTGCCTCTGCCCGGACTGCATGGATAAATTATACGGCGACCGGGACTGGTACCGGGAGATGAAAGAAGAGAAAAGGAAAGAAGGTTAGTGGTCCGGATCGGATCGCAGCAGCCTTAAATCCCCTGTCAGCAGAATGCCCTTTGCCAAACGGGCAACGGTGGCGGCTTTCCTTAAAGGCCCCCCCGGGGTCAATGCGGTGTTCAGGTCGTCCCGGTCGGCCGGGGGACGGTTTTTGTTTTTTCGGGGGACCAGGGTCAGGGCCTTTGACGGACAGACCGGCGTACAGAGGCCGCAGCCGATGCACCGGGCCGGATCCAGCCTGGGCGGCCGTTTTTCCTGCCTGCCATTCAGAGTCGCTTCACCCCGGGTCAGGGCCAGGGTCTGGCATCGACCGATGCATTTGCCGCAGCCGACGCACAGGCTTTTGTCTAAGGTCACTTTAAAATCCGCCGCCCAGAAATCAATGGGCCGGGGCAGTTCTTTATGAAGCCCCAGCATGGAACAGCAGCAGCCGCAGCAGGAGCAGATAAAATCCGTCTTTCTGGCATTGCCCGGCTGGAGCACCAGGCCTTCATCCTGGTTTTTCCGGATGATGTCTCGGGCTTCCTGAAGGGAGATTTCCCTTCCCACTCCCATCTCTATGAAGGTGTGTGCCACATGGCCCATGGCCAGGCAGGTTTCGATTCTTTGGGTCTTTTGGCAGGGTTCCCCCTGAAGGCTCTTTTTCTTCCGGCAGATGCAGGGCAGGATGACAAAGGGGGGATCTGCCCGTTCCAGGAGGGAGGCAACCCTATGATAATCGGCCACGGTCAGTGTCGGAGTAATGGCTTTGTGGACCGGAATGGTGCGCATCTGGGGCCGGCGGGTGCTTAAAAAAGAGATGCCAAAGGGTTTTTCAGCGGTATAGGTTTTAAAGTCCTCTATAAATTCAGGGGTGAGCCGGTTGACCTGGAGTTCGTACATACCCACCACCAGGGGGATGTTGGCAAAGTATTTTTTCCCGTCTATCATCCTAACTTCAAGGCCGCCGGCGTTGACCATTGCTGTCAACGCCTCCCGGAGCTGGCTGCGAGTCACCACCAAGTCGCCGGTATTGCTGAAGATTTGGTCCAGATTCATGGGGTCAAGGCAGAGGCGGGCGGCAATCCGGGCCTGGGTCGGGGTGAAAATATGCTTGAGCAGCCGGATGTCCGCACCGGAAGCGGATGCGGGAAACCCCACGGGTAGACGGTTCAGATGCTGCTGAAGCTCCCGGTATGCCTTAATGTCTGAAGATGAAATTTCCATTGGCCTTTGATAAACCGGATGGGAAAGGGAGTCAACCGGAACACGCTGAAGCGCAGATTTTCTTTGCCCATGAAATTTTTATTTATCCGTGGTATTTTAATATAACATTCTCAATTCAAATAATTTTTGAAATCGGGGTTAAAATCGCCCGGATTATTTCGTGCGGCTCTCCTAAGCGTCGTGCCGGATAAAACAGCAGGAAGATTGCCACAACATGGCGCAGCTTCAGGGCGATTCCCACGGGGGATACATGAAACAGATCCTTTTTGTTGATGACGAACCGCTTTTCCTCAGGACGATTGAGCGTCTGCTGGCGCGGCAGGAGGCTCAATGGCGTCTGTTTTTTGCCGGGAATGTGTCCGAGGCCCTTGAGATTATCCGTCAGCATTCTCTGGATACCATTGTCAGCGATATAAAAATGTCCGGCGAAACCGGGTTTGATCTTTTGGAACACCTTCGGGCGGACACATCCTTTCAGGCCGTCCCGGTCATCATGCTCACCGGTGCCATGGACAACGAACTGAAACTCAAGGCCCTGGAACTGGGCGCCACGGATCTGCTGAACAAGCCGGTGAGCCTGGCGGATCTTCTGGCCCGGATCAACTCCTGTCTGAAAATAAAAGAATACCATGATCGGATTATTCTCCAGAACATCTCCCTTGAGGAACAGGTGAGAGAGCAGACCCGGTATGCCCTGATGGCAGCGGAGATCAGTTCCATCCTGGTGCAGCAAAGCGATTTGAAAACTTTGTTGGGACGATGTACCGATGCCATCGTTGATTGTCTTGATGTGGCGTTTGCCAGGATCTGGGTCTTTGATGATAAGCGGCGGATTCTCGAGTTAATGGCCAGTTCCGGGATGTATACCCATATCAAAGGGGGCCACCAGTTCATTCCCATCGGTCAGTTGAAAATCGGCAGGATCGCCCGGGACAGGACCCCACTGCTGACCAACCAGGTCATCGGCGATCCCCATATCCACGATCAGGAGTGGGCCATAAAGGAGGGCATGACCGCCTTTGCCGGATATCCTCTGGTCGTCAAAAATAAACTGGTCGGTGTCATGGGTATGTTCTCAAAGACCGCCCTCAATGATGAGATCCTGGACCGGGTGGCCTCGGTCTGTGATAAGCTGGCCCTGGGCATCAAAGAGAAAAAAACCGAGGAAATGGTGCATTTTCTCTCCTTTTACGACAGCCTGACCGATCTGCCCAACCGGCACTTTTTTTACGCATCCATCCAAAGTACCATGGAGCGTGCGAACCGAAACGGGCAGAAATTTGCCCTGGCCCTGGTGGATATCGACAATTTCAACCGGGTGAATAAAAGCCTGGGCCACAGACTGGGCGACGCCTGTCTTAAAATGGTTTCAGAACGGCTGGCGGGCTTTCCGGGAGATGAGGAAACACCGGGGCCGCCCCCCCAGGTCATCCGAATGGGCGGGGATCATTTCATTGTCCTGTTCAACGATGTGGAGTCCATTGCCGGAATCGGCCGCACCACAAAGGCCATCCTTAAAGAACTCTCCCGAAGCTATCACTTAGGAGGCCATGAGATTTTTCTTTCTGCCAGCATTGGCACCGTCATATATCCGGATGACGGGGCCGAGGCCGACATGCTTTTCAGAAATGCCGAGGCCGCCCTGGATCATGTGAAGAAAAAGGGGAAAAATGATGTTGGGTTTTATTCCGAGTCCATGAACAAGGCCTCCCTGGAGTTCCTGGACTTTGAAACCCAGCTGCGACGGACCATCGACCGTCAGGGGCTGATGGTCTATTATCAGCCGAAAGTTGATCTGAACAAGGGGCTGATCACCGGTATGGAGGCCCTGGCCCGGTGGCGGCGGGACGACGGTCGTTTTGTTTCCCCCATGGTTTTTATTCCCTTTGCAGAGGCCAATGGCCTTATCATTCCCATTGGTAATTTTGTTCTGGAAACCGCCTGCAGCCAGAACCGGGCATGGCAGGATGCCGGCATGGGCAGGGTGGGGGTGGCGGTCAACGCCTCGGGAAAGCAGTTCGGGCATGAGGGGTTTGTCTCAAATGTCTTATCCGTGCTTGAAAAAACCGGACTTGATCCGGAATGCCTGGAACTGGAAATTACGGAAACCACCCTCATGGTGGATCCGGACCGGGCCGTCCGGAATCTTAAGATCCTTAAAGATCACGGCATAAAAATTTCCCTGGATGATTTTGGTACGGGATACTCTTCCATGTCCTACCTTCAAAAGCTTCCCCTGGATACACTGAAAATTGATATTTCGTTTATCCGGAATATCCTGACCAATCCCAATGACGCCGCCATTGTAAAGACCATTATTGCCATGGCCCACAATCTGGATTTGGAGGTCATTGCCGAGGGGGTTGAGACCGAAGACCAGCTGGCCTATTTGAAGGACCAGGGATGCGATAGTATCCAGGGATTCCTGATCAGTCCGCCTGTGCCGGCGTCTGAATTTTTGACCTTGATCCGGGACCGGGCTGCCGGAGGATTTCAGGCGGACAATGAATAGATAAAGGAACTTGCGATGAAGCTTTCGGCAGCGACGATCTGCATTTTACTTGTGGGCATTGGCGGGGCGTTTGGAGCGGCTCCGGAAAAGTCAGTTTTGATTATCCAAAGCTATCATGAAGAACTGGAATGGACCGCACAGTGCGAAGAGGGAATTCTCTCTGCCCTGGGACCGGGATACGATATCAGAACCTTTTATATGGACACCAAAAGAATCTCCGGGGCTATGTTCCCGGAAAAGGCGGATGAAGCCTGGCAGGCCGTTTTGACTATCCGCCCCGATCTGCTGATGATCGGGGATGACAACAGCCTGCGTCTGCTGGCAAAACGGATTGAAGCCGTTGACATTCCCGTGGTGTATTTCGGGATCAACCATAATCCCCGCAACTATTTTTCAGGTCAGCATCCCCCCAATGCCACCGGCATCCTTGAGCGCCTCCCGGTCTTTCCCTGGCTCCGATACTTAAAGCAGATTATGCCCCGGGCGCAAAAGGCCCTGGTCCTGCTGGACGACAGCCCCACCAGCAACGCCATTGTCCTACGGACTTTTCAAGGCAGACGGATGATCCGGGTGGTGGGCATCCAGACCATTTACCGCATTGCCCGGGACTGGTCCCATTGGCAGGATCTTGTGACAGGGACAAACGCGGATTTGATCGTCATCCCCACCTTTCACGCGGTAAAACGGGAGGATGGTACCAATGTGGATTATACCCAAATCGTTGCATGGACCTCCGCCCATGCAAACGTCCCGCTGTTCTCTCTTCAGGATTATGTGGTCGGTCCCGAAGGGGCTGCCGGCGCCTATACGGTATTCGGCCGGAATCATGGCTACATGGCAGGTGTGATGGCCAGAAAAATTTTAGAAGAGGGCAAATCTCCCTGGCAGGTTCCCCCCATCACCGATGAAAAGGGGCAGTTTTTTTTCAACCGCATTCAGCTGAAACGCTTCGGCTTGATTTTGCCTCCTGAGATTGAGGGTCAGGCAAAGTTTCGATAGCTTTTTTTATTCTTCTGTAGGGCCTGGCAGAAGGTGGGCATATACACCGATTGTCCCGTCCATCGCCGGGAAGGTGCCCTCGGTATTGCAAGAGCGGCACCGATTTTGCCAAGCAATAAAGCCTTGTGACATGTCAGTTCATCGAGCAGATCAGATTCTATCTGATAGAATATATTCTGTTAGGGGCTGTTTCTAAAATCTGCTAGACTTTTGAATTTATAGGTACTGGTGTGCTCCGAATGAGCAGACATGACATAACAGATAAGCAATGGGAAAGTGTTGCTCCTTATTTGGATGAAGCGCGGAAAGGCACCAGAGGCAGGCCTCCGAAAGATAGTCGGTTGATGTTGAACGGCATCCTCTGGATTTTGAAAACGGGTTCTCCATGGCGTGACATACCTAAAGAAGAATTCAGGCCTTGGCAAACGGTTTATAAAAGATTTGTAAAACGGGCAAAGCTATCCGTTTGGGATACCTGAAAGAACTATCAGGGGATCCAGATACGGAAAATGCTATGATTGTGATGCCTTTATCAAATTGCCAGAATCTCAGGGATCCGCGATCGTTATTCCTCCTGGCAGAAACCGTGTGGACCAGCGTTCCCCAGATCGAAGGTTTTTTCGATGTCTGCGTGAAAAATGGACTCTTCGGGTACTTTGCGGTTGGATCCCGCGCCGCCTGAAAACCTTCCACGACAGGACACATAGTCTATGTCCGCTGAAAAAATAGGGTTGACTTTTTTAAGGCGGCCTTCTAAAAGGGGGCATTCAGGTGCCCACACCAAGGGGTAATAGGGAATCCGGTGAGAATCCGGAACGGGCCCGCCGCTGTAATGGGGACGACCGCTGCACTCCGCCACTGTCATTGTTCAAAGATGATGGGAAGGCGCAGCCATTAGGATGAACCAGAAGTCAGAAGACCTGCCTGAACCATAAATAGAACACCGTTCGTGGCCAAAACGGTATTCGCTGAAGTCTGGATAAAGAAAAGGGAATACTCCGGATCGATTGTACAATCGGTCCGGAGTTTTTTTATTTTGGAGTGTAAACGGATTTTGACTGAAACGGAAAATGAAGATGAGACTTGGCGCACCCTTTCGAATAACAGGCTGGCGGGCAGGACGGCCCGCCCTGGTGAGTATACTGCTGCAATTGATTCTCCTGACAGGGGCCTGCCTGGCAACGGCGGCCGACGACACAGGGCCTGCGGCTGAAAAAAATGTCGGGAAGGCGATTGCAGTAAGACAGACTTCCCAAAAGGATCTGGACCGCTGGGAGGTGGAAAAGGCCAAGCTGATCGTCGCGTACGAAACCCTGGCCCGGCAGAAAGAGGCCCTTGAACAGGCGCATGAGGACCTGTCCCGGACGCTGACAGCCTTGGAGCAGGACAACCGGGAGCTGGCCCTTCAAAAAAGGGAGTCCGTCCGTATTCGTACGGAGATGATCCCCCTGCTGGAAAAGGTCTACAACCGGCTTTCAACCGTGGTAGCCTCCGATCCGCCGTTTTTAAAAGAGGAGCGGGAGGTCCGCCTGGTCCGGCTGGACAAGGTGCTCAAGGATCCGGGCATCACCTTCTCGGAAAAGTACCGGAAGGTGATGGAGGCCCTGTTTATTGAAGCCGAATACGGCTCCACCATTGAGGTATACCAGGACAAAATCGTACTGGGGGACGGTCCCTCCGAGGGCATCCTTGGCAATATTTTCCGTCTCGGCCGGGTCTCCTTGTTCTTTCTCTCCCTGGACAATACGGTCTGCGGCGTGTTTAATCCGGGGGAATCCCGGTGGGAATCCCTTCCCGATCATATGCTGCCGGCCATCCGATCGGCGGTGGAGATCGGCAGCAAACGCCGCCCGGTAGAGCTTCTGCCCCTGCCCCTTGGCCGCCTGGTCGTGAAAGGGGGTGTCCAATGAATATCCGGATCGCTTTCACGACGTTTTTCATCATGGTCCTGATGTCCGGCACCGCCTGGGGCCAGGACATGAGGCAGTCCCATCAGTCCGTTGAGCTTCAGAAGCAGCAGCTCGCCGAGAAGGCCAAAGCCGAGGCCGCAGCGGCCAAAAAGGAGGCGGCGGATCTGTTCCGGAGGATCTCCAATGACAGGGCCCTGCTGACCCAGGCGATTTCGGCGTTTAAATCGGACATCCAAAGCCTTTCCGAGGCCAACGAGACCCTCGAAAAAGAGATTGAGACCCTGAGGGAGGAAAATGCGGGGCTGAAAAAGGACCTGGAGGAGACCGCCGCCGTCAACCGGGAGTTCCGGGGGGGGGTCCAGTCCAATGCCAAGGATCTCAAAGCCCTGATCCTCCAGAGCCTCCAGTCCGGATTGAATCCGGGACGCAGCGAATTTATCGAGCCTGTGATCCAATCCCAGAGATTTCCGACCATGGACGATGTGGGGCAGATGACGGACCTGCTCTTTTCGGAGATCAATGCGTCCGGACAGGTCTCCTTGGCCAAGGGGTCCGTTGTGGACCGGAAGGGCAGGGAAAAGGAGGCGGATATTCTCCTGTTGGGCAATTTCACCGGCATTTACTGCCTGGATAAGGAGATCGGCTTTTTGCTCTACTCCGATGCCAGTCAGCGCTACTTTGCCCTGTCCAGGCTTCCTTCTGCCAGGATTCAGGATAATATCGAGGGGTATCTGGCCGGAGACCGGGACGATGTATACATGGATATCTCAAAGGGCGGGGCCATCCGGCAGATGGTCCATGAACTGAGCCTGGTGGAGCAGGTGCCCAAGGGCGGCGCCATTGTCTGGCCCATCCTGGCGCTTTTCGGCATTGCGGTCCTGATCCTTCTGGAGCGGGTCTTCTTCTTCATGCGAAAGCAGATCAACGCCGAGGCCCTCATGGGCCACCTGCGCAAATTTGCCCTGGCCGAAGACTGGGAGGGATGCAGAACCCTCCTGGAGAGCAGGAAAAAGAAACTGATTCCCAAGGTCCTGCTCAGCGCCCTGGTCCTGAAGGACCGGACCCGCCCCGAGGTGGAGAATGCCCTCCAGGAGGCCATCCTGGGAGAGATTCCGGCCATTGAGCGCTTCTTGTCCACCCTGGGCATCCTGGCGGGCATCGCCCCGCTGCTGGGGCTTTTAGGCACGGTCACCGGCATGATCAACACCTTCCACGTGATCACCTACTATGGCACCGGCGATCCCAGGATGATGTCCGGCGGCATCTCCGAGGCCCTGGTCACCACCATGCTGGGCCTGGCCGTGGCCATCCCCATCATGCTGGCCCATACCTTTTTAAGCCGCCGGGTGGAGATCCAGATCTCCCGGATGGAGGAAAAGTCCGTGGCCTTTGTCAACATGATGTTCAAAAACTGGTCAAATCAGTGCTGACGGCCATGATAAAAGAGCTGCTCTTTTCCATTGAGCAGTACATGAGATCCGGGGGCGTGGTCATGGGGCCCATCCTCATCGTCTCCTTTTTCATGTGGCTGCTCATCATCAACCGCATCTTTTTTCTCCGCCGCCTCCACGTCCGGAACATCCCCAGGGAAACCGCCGGGGAGATGGTCAGGGAAAACCGGATGCCCCCGGATAACTTTCGGGGGGCCAACTCCCTCCTGGTCAGGGAATTCTTAACCGAGCGCAGCGGGGACCCGGTGCTGGACGACAATATCCTGGATGAAATCGTGGTCCGCCAGGTTGCCTCCCTGGACGCCTATCTTGCCGCCATAAAGGTGCTGGCCGCCGTGGCTCCCCTGCTGGGGCTGCTCGGCACGGTCACCGGCATGATGCGGACCTTTGACGTGATCACAGTGTTCGGCACCGGAAATGCCAGGGCCATGGCCGGCGGGATCTCCGTGGCCCTGGTCACCACCCAGACAGGGTTGATGGTCTCCATTCCCGGGCTTTACATGGGCAGCTTCCTGGCCAAACGGGCCAACAACCTTAAATACCGCATCGCCGCCACCGGCATGTATCTGAAACGATTTTTGTAAGGACAATTATCAAGGACGTGATGAAATGCTGAACATATCTGCGGCCAGACGGGCAAATGCCAAGACCCTTGAGCTGAATATCGCACCGCTCATTGATATGGTCTTTATTCTGCTGATCTTTTTTCTGGTCACCACCAGTTTTTTAAAGGAGACCGGGGTGGATATCTCCCGGCCCACGGCCTCCACCGCCGTGAGCAAGGCCAAAACAACCATTCTCATCGGGGTTACCCGGGACAACACCGTCCACATTGACCGCCGGCAGGTGGATGTCCGGGCGGTCCGGGCCAATGTGGAGCGGGCCCTGGCGGAAAACCCCGAAGGCAGTGTTGTTATTGTGGCGGACCGGGAAAGCCAGACCGGACTTGTGATCAACGTGATGGACGCCTGCAAGCTAGCCGGGGCGGAGAATGTCTCTATCGCAGCCGAACGGGACTCGGAGTAGAAGATGAATGCCTTTTCTGCCCATGTCTCCGGCCGGCCTGGTCGCCGGTCCGGGGGGATTCTGGGATGGGGCTTGGCCCTCATCGGGGCCCTGGGTCTGAATCTCATGCTCTTTGGCCTTATGCCCGGCCTGATCCGGCAGGTCCCCAAGGCCCCGGATCAGCTGGACAACCCGGCCGTAATGAATGTGATCCGGGTCAAAAAGGCGGAGACACCTCCCCGCAGGAAAGAGCCGCCAAAGGTCAAGCCGCCTGAACCGGTAAAATCCAGGCCCCGGGCCCAGGAGACTAAACTCCTGAAGAAAAAGCTGTCTGTCAAGCCCCGCTTGAACTTCGCCATCAACCCCAAGCTGCCTGCGGCCCCGATGGACCTGGCCATGCCCCCTCTGGAGCATTTTTCCATGGACGCCCCGTCCCTCAAGGACCTCTACGACATCTCCGAGCTGGATTCCGGCCTCATGGCCCTTGTGAAGGTTCCGCCCATCTATCCCATACGGGCGAGAAGACGGGAAATCCAAGGGGAGGTTACCGTGGAGTTCAACGTCACCAAGCAGGGGCTGGTAGAGAATATTTCCATTGTGGCGGCTATGCCTGAAGAGATATTTGACACCGCCGTGATCAATTGCGTCTCCCGATGGAAGTTCAAGCCCCCCACCGTGGAGGGAATCCCGGTGGCGGCCCGGGCCAGGACCACGATAAAATTCACTCTGGGGGACGAATGAGAATAACGGTTAAGAAGAGACTCCTTGTGGCTGTTCTGGCAGGGATGGTGGCCGCAGTGCTTGTGGCCCCGGCTGCTGGGGCAGGGGAGGGCAGGCAACTGCCCCTGGCCGCAGCGCTGTGCATCAACAAGGCCCAGGCCCAGGCTGAAGAAGGGCAGATTCAGGAGGCGGTTAAGACCCTGGAGACCTTCATCGCCGAGTCGGAAAAGGGAAATCATCCCTACCTCTATTTCACCCTGGGCAATTATCTTGCCATGCTCTCCATGGACAAGGGCGTTGCCGGGGCAGGGAAGAAGGCGATTTTCTCGTATAAAAAAGCCGTGGATGCTGATCCCGGATTTTCCGAGGCCTGGCTCAACCTGGCACGGTGCTGTTATGAGGCTGAAGATTTCAAAGGGGCGGCCCATGGCTTTGAAAAGGGATACGACCACTCAGAATCTCCCCAGGCCATCCACCTTTACTTCGCCGCCATCTGCCGGTTTCAATGTGATGAGGCCGAAGGGGCCCTCGTCCTGTTCGATACCCTGCTCAAAAAACACCCGGACGCTGTGACCCTGGCCTGGAAAGAGGTACTGGTTAATATCCTCTTTTCCCTGGACCGGTATAAACAGGCATTGCCCTATATTGAGGAGCTGGCGGAAAAAACCCAGCCTCCCAATCGGAAAAAATGGCAGGAGATTCTCCTGCAGCAGTATCTGAATCTGGATATGGACAAAGAGGCCTTGGCCCTTGCCCTCAGCCTCACCCGGACAGATCCTCTGGAATCCAAGTGGTGGAAGGCCCTGGCCCATATCCGCCTGAAGTCCGGAAATGGGGAAAAGGACCAGGCCAAGGCTCTGGCAGATCTCTTGGTTTACGGTTACCTCACCCCCATGAGCCCCGAGGAGAAGCAGCTGGCCGGCGATCTCTACCTGACCCTGGACATACCGGAAAAGGCCGCCGGGGTCTACGCTGACATTCTGTCCGGCAGGTTCAGCTTCAGCATCCTTGAAAAACAGGCCCAGGCTCTGGTCATGTCCCATATGCCGGACGAGGCCCTTTCCCTGATCAACCGTGCCCTGTCAGAGCATGGCAGCAAGGGGACGCCGGGAAAGAATATGATCAGACTGAAAAAGGACCTGGAACAGATCATGGCCTACCGGGAGGACCTTAGGGCCTATACCGCCCTGAAATCCCAGACCGGCCGCCCTCTGTCCCAACTCCCAGACGATACAAAGGAGATCCAATAGATGCACGCCAGTGATATCCCTGTGATCCTGACGGCCTTCGGCACCACGGCCAAGGCCTTCTCCACCTACGAAAAAATGGAGGCTGTATTCCGAAAGGCCTTTCCAGACAATCCCATCCACTGGGCCTATTCCTCCCGGATGGTGAAGCATGCCATAAAGAAAAAAAAGAAGCTGGATCTCAAGGATCCTTTGGAAATGGCGGAAATCCTGGCCGGCCAAGGCTATCCCTGGGTGGTCTTCCAGTCCCTCCATCTGATCTGTGGCCATGAGTTTGACCGTCTGGTCGCAGAAAGGGACAGCGTCGGGGTCCGCTCTGCCATGGGCCTTCCCCTCCTGACCTCGCACGAGGATTACGAGAAAACCGCCCGGGCGCTTTCCTGCCTTTTACCGGAGGACCCAGCCGAAGCCGCCGTCCTGGTCGGCCACGGCACCGATCACCCGGCCTGGAGTGTCTACCCCGCCTTTGAAGCCGTGATGAAGGCGGCGTTCGGGGACCGGGTCTTTGTGGGGGTGGTGGAGGATTTCCCCGGCCTGGACCATACGCTTTTCCGGGTAAAGGCCGCCGGATTCAAGAAGGTCCGCCTGATCCCCATGATGCTGGTGGCCGGCGTGCATTTTAAGGAAGACCTGACCTGTGAGGAGGACTCCTGGCAGAAGGTCTTTGAGCAGCACGGCATTACCGTGTCCGTGGTGGACCGTGGCATCGGCCATATAGAGGCGGTGTCAAGGATATTCTGTGACCATATCTCTGCGGCCCTGGACGTGATTCCTCTGTGACGGAGCCGGTTTCAGGACGATACTTTTTCGCATTCTGATTATAATGCGAAGGGAATGCAAGGGGCGGCTATCTCTGTGCTAATGGCTATAATGCAAGATGTTTACAAGGAGGGTGAAAAAATATTTGACAATGGTTAGAAGTTAAAATAAGTAATTTTTACGATTTGTAAGTGTTTATAAAATTGTATCCATGGCTATGTAAAAATCTTCGTATACAAGGCATGGCGGCTGGGCAGGGGCGAAGGCATACATGAAGTATGTCGAGCGTCTGATCAGACACCATAACGCAGTAGACGGCAGATTTATACGACGCCATCAAGTGTTTTCAGGTGCCGAACCGGCATAATACGGGAATCCGGTGAAACTCCGGAACGGGCCCGCCGCTGTAATCGGTGACGAACGCTGCAATCATGCCACTGGACTTAAGTCCGGGAAGGCGCAGCAATTAGGATGAACCGAAAAGTCAGAAGACCTGCCTGAAAATAGCCGCACAAGCCCCGTGGACAAGGGCCGTGTGCAGATCCCCTCGGATAGAAAGGGACATCCCCGGATCACCATGTTTTTTTGGGTCCGGGTTTTTTTATGCCCGCCCCAGAAAACCAATCGTTTATTACCGTCCAAGAAAACATTTAACGAAGGCCTGCACCCCTGGAATGACTCCGGGCAGCAGGCATCAGACAAGCTTGTTTTTGAGGAGAGAGATGAAAACCGTAAAAAAGATGAAAGTATTAGTCGCCGTATTGATGATAAGCTGCCTGGCCTGCCTGCCGGCCTGGGCGGATTCTGAGGAAACTACGGTGCTGGAGACCATGGTCGTCAACAATTCCGGACAGAAGACCAAATTGCTGGACACCAATGCCTCTATCCACGTGATCACGGCAAAAGATATTGCTAATTCCGGCCAGAGTAGCACGGCCGACCTGATTTCCACCATCCCGGGGGTGGTCAACCAGAAGTCTTCATCCAAGACCTATTTCAGCGTCCGCGGCACCCGATCAACCATGTCTTCAGGCCCCCAAATATATGTGGACGGTCGTCCCATCAATGTGGGGAGTAGCGGCTATAGCAAGATTGACACGATTCCGCTGGACACTATTGAAAAAATAGAAGTCATTAAATCCCCGTCCCCGGCGAAATACGGAGTCAATGCCAGCAGGGGTGTGATCCTAATCACCACCAAAAAGGGCGGGGATGGGGAGAAGGCGTTGAGCGGTCAGGTTGCGGCCGAGTACGGATCATGGAATACCGCCAAGGCCAATGCCGGTATTTCAGGGCAAAAGGACAGGACCGACTATAGCATTTCCGCCTTTGCCAAGGAAACAGACGGATATCGGGGCTCAGACGAAGATATCAAGAGCATGGACGGCCAGATCGGATGGAAATTTGACGGCGGCCGCATTGACTGGACCACTGGATATAACAAATCTTTTCTCAAATATTCTGGAGGCCTTCCCTATTGGCAGGCTGAAGCTGACCGGACCTCCTCCGGTTACAATACCGCTGCAGACGGCAGCGGCGATTGGGTACCGCCTAACGAGACCGATGAAAATCTTTTCAATACCATTCTAAAATTGGACTATGACAAGAACGACTGGCTGGTCAATTCTTCAGTAGGATATACCCGGGATCACCAGGAGTATTCCTATAAAAAATATGAGTATTCAGCCTCAAAATCCGGAAACTATGTCGATGACCGGGTTGAGGACCGCTACGATTTTAAGGCCAGTGCCGGCAGAGTGTTTAGAGGAGAAACGGTAACCAATACTCTAATTATAGGTGTGGATTATAGTTTCAGTGATTTTGAGCAGGACCGTTCCTATCCCTATGCTACGAGTGCCGTTAGTGCAGAGCTGTCCAACGATATTGATGCTGAAAAAGAGTTCATCGGCATCAACCTGAACCATGAGGTGGCCTGGAATATTTTTCGTCTTCAATCCGGCCTGCGGTATAACAACGTCTCCTACGAGCTTACCGACCGGACGCCTGAAACCTTCAGCATCAATTATAAAGATGATATTGACTGGAGCATCTCCCCGTCGGTGAATATCCTGGACAATGCCAATATGTTCGTTACCTGGAATCACTCCAAGTATTATGTCCCTCTGGGATACTATACGACCGATATGGGAAAGAACAACGACCATACCCGCCCCGAAGACTTGGACCCTGAAAGTTATAATACCGTTGAAACCGGGTGGAAGCACCAGATGTCCAAAGCATTCAACTACAGCTTGATTCTGTACTATACCGAGGTGGAGGATAAAATCGTCGCCTATTACGAGGGCAACACATTTAAAGGCTATCGGAATGGCGGCACCAGTATCCATAAAGGTGTTGAGGCTGAAGTGGACGGCCGTCCCTTAAGCTGGCTGGGATACCGAGTCAGTTTTTCCACCATTGATGCGGAATGGGACAAAGGTTCTGCAGTTGCCTGCACTTCAACAGGTTCTTCTACAAAATCCACCATTGATTTGTCCGGTAAAACGGTAAACATGGTGCCGGATTATGAATATACCCTTGGCTTGGATTTCTATCCGTTGAAGGATACCCGGTACGGTTCTTTGACCATCGCCCTGGATCTCAGAGGATTCGGAGAGCAGTATGAAGACTATAACAACCTTTATACGATGCCGGCGGCCAACTTCCTGGATGCCAAGGTTACATGGGCCTTTAAAGGCTTTGAGTATTATGTGGCCTGCACCAATATCCTTGACAGGGAATGGGACCGCATCTCGAACTCTTCAGGATATCCGTACACCAATAGTTCCAGGTCTCTCTACCCCCAGGACGGCCGGTATATCGGTTTCGGCGTGGCCTACAGGTTCTAAGCATGAGGTCAGATCGATTCAGACCCATTGGGGTTCTCTTTCTCATCCTGATATCCCTCTCCGCAGGCATGCCGGCAACTGCTGCCGGCATGCCTGCGGAGCCCGTGCCGGGGCATGCCCCGGCCGGAGAGGCTATTCAGGACCGGATCCTTGAAGAAACCGATGAAAATCTGCTCTGGGCCCTGCCGGACGAAAAACAGGTCCGGCTGACCAAGGGCCCGAAACGGGTGGTGGTCCTGCTGACCTCTCTGCTGGAACTCTGGTATCAGGCCGGGGGAACGGCCATGGCCAGGTGCGCCGGGCATCTGAACGTGCCGGACCAGGCCCTGGGTCTTCCCGAGGTGGGGACGTTCAACAATCCCAATGCGGAGAAGATCATTGCCCTGCAGCCGGATCTGGTGATCTCCTCCAACCTGCCGGCCTTTAAGCGGCTGATTCCCATACTGGAGGAGAACGGGATCGAATACGCCTATCTGGACTATGTGAATTTCTACGATTACAGCCGGATTTTAAGCCTGTTCTCCAAGCTCAACCGCACCGAGGACCGGGTGACCCGGACCCTGGGCGGAATGGAGAGGCGGATTTCGGCCATCCGGGAATCGGTGCGGGAAAAGCCCCGGCCCCGGGCACTCATCGTTTTCACCACAGCCAACTCAGTCTCCTGCGAGCTTTCAACCTCCCAGACCGGGGTGATGCTCTCCATGCTGGGGGCGGAAAATATCATTCCGTCCCGGTTCGCCACGGGGAACCGGACGCGGATTCAGTTCAGCCTTGAGCACATTGTCAGCCTGGATCCGGATGTTATCCTCCTGAACACCATGGGGGATGTAAACGAGTGTACGGACCGCCTTAAAACCGAGTTTGCCAGCAATCCGGCCTGGGGCGGGTTGAGGGCCATCCGGGAGGAGCAGTTCTTTGTCCTGCCCAAGGAGTATTTCCTGTACAAACCCAACGCCGCCTTTCCCGATGCCCTGGCATATCTGGCGGACCTGCTCTACGGGAACGGAAAATGAGGGGTTCCGATGGCCGGGACGCCCGGCGGCTGATGATCATTGTGCTTCTGGTGTTTCTCTGCCTCTGTGCCTTTGTCTTCAGTTTAGGGATGGGAGCCCTGCCCCTGTCCCTGTCTGAAATCTTCGCCGCCTTGTTTCGGGAGTCCTCGGGGGTTCACTACCAGATCATCTTCAATATCCGCCTGCCCCGGACCCTGGTGGCGGGGCTGGTGGGGGCATGTCTTTCCTTGTCCGGCTGCATTCTCCAGGGCATCATGAGAAATCCCCTGGCCTCCCCCCATCTCATCGGGATCTCCGCAGGGGCCGGCCTGGCCGGGATTTTCATTCTTATTGTCCTGCCCAGTGCCTTTCATCTGCTGACTCCGGCCGCCTTTGCCGGTGCCCTGGCCACAACCGTACTCATCTATGCCCTGGCCTGGCAGCAGGGGCTGAGGCCCACCCGGCTCATTCTGGCCGGTGTGGCGGTCTCCTCCTTTCTCGGGGCCTGGATTACCGCCCTGATGATTTTTTATCCCGAGCGGGTTCACAGTGTCCTGGGGTTTATGGTGGGGGGGCTGGCAGCCCGGTCGTGGAAGCACTTCCACATCATTCTGCCCTATGCCCTGGGGGGCTTTGTTCTGTCGTGCCTTCTGGCCAAGCGCCTGAACATTCTACTCCTGGGGGATGACACCGCCAAGAACCTGGGACTGGATGTGGAGAAGAACCGCCTGGCCTTTATCGCCCTGGCAGCCCTGCTGGCGGCCAGTGCGGTGAGTGTGGCGGGGCTGCTCGGCTTCGTGGGGCTGATCGTCCCCCATATGACCCGGTTCATCATCGGATCGGACTACCGATTTCTCCTGCCGGCCAGCGCCCTGAGCGGGGGCTTTCTTCTGATGGTCTGCGACACCCTGGCACGGGTGGCCCTGGATCCGGTGGAGATTCCCGTGGGCATCATCATGGCCCTGCTGGGGGCACCGTTTTTCCTCTACCTTTTACGGTCCAACTTCAAGAGGAGTTAGGCAGCATGATTGAAATCAATGATATCAGCCTCGGCTATTCCGGTCGCCACGATGTGATCCGGTCGGTGAGTACCCGAATCGGCAAAGGGGAACTGGCCGCCATCATCGGCCCCAACGGCTCGGGCAAATCCACCCTGCTCAAGGCCGTAGCCGGGAACCTTCGCCTTCACAGGGGGGAGATCCGTCTGGAGGGAAGAACCATCGGACAATATTCCCCAAAGGCCCTGGCCCGACAGATCGCTTTTCTGCCCCAGGCCCCGTCCGCCCCGGATGATTACACGGTGGAGGACCTTGTGGGATACGGACGGTTTCCCCACCTGGGGTGGACCGGGCGCATGGGGGAAGCAGACCGGGAAATCGTGCAGGAGGCCATCGCCCTGACCCATCTGACAGACCTTGCCCATCGCCCGGTCTCCCGGCTCTCCGGCGGGGAGCGGCAACGGGCTTGGATTGCCATGGCCCTGGCCCAGAAGCCGAGGCTGCTGCTCTTGGATGAGCCCACCACCCACCTGGATATCAGCTTTCAGTATGAAGTCCTGGAACTGGTGAAAGACCTGAATACAAGGCTTTCCATCACCACCCTGGTGGTGCTTCACGATTTGAACCAGGCGGCGCGATTCGCAGACCGGATCATCGGTCTTAAAAAGGGCCGTATGGTCCTGAACGGCAGGCCGAAGGAGGTCTTTCGCCGGGATACCGTGGAGGGGATTTTCGATATTGTCGTGGGTATGGAACAGGACACCTTTAACAATTGCCCGCTACTGATCCCCATCAGGTCCAGGCGGCAGCTATCTACAGGAACCACAGGATGAACCCATTCACTCGAGGCTATCTTCTGCTTCTGCTGCTTTTCTTTTTTCTGCCCCCAGCTGCTCTGGCAGCTCAGGATGATAAATTCATTATCGACGAGGAAAAGATACGGGCCAGTTCGGCCCGCACCATTTATGAACTCTTGAACCAGGTGCCGGGGATCAAGGCCACGGATCTCTCTGTTTCCATCCGGGGATCCCTCAAGGTCCTGGTTCTGCTGGACCAGCGCTCCATTAATGATCTGACCTCCACCTACGGCGGGGTCCGCTGGGATGTGGTGGAGCTGGACCAGGTGGAGAGAATCGTCATCCTGAGGGGGAAGGGCGGGGTGGAATACGGGGACAATGCCAGCGGCGGCGTCATCGACATCACCACCAAAAAAATTGACAGGCTCCAGGGCAGTGTTGAGGTAAAGGCCGGGAACCATGCCTCCCGGGAGGCCAAAGCCTCGGTCAACAGGACGTTTGGTGCCCTGGGGGTGGGGTTGAACACAGGGTATTACGAAACCGACGGTTTCAGGGAACGCAACGGAGACAAGAAAAAGGGCCGCATTGAGGCCCGGATGAACACCAATACCACCGGAGACCTTAAAATCGGGGCCTCGGCCTTCTACTGGCAGGAAGAAAAGGGAAATCCGGGCCTGCCGGATTATCCGACGCCGAATTCAAGGGGGAAAGATCAGATGGCCTCGGGGGTGGTGAACCTGAAGTGGAAGCGCTTCAAAGCCAAGACCACGGCCAATTGGGGGAACAAGGAGACCCGGGATCCGGACAAGAGCCTGGACTCCTATCTTAGGGTGCTGCGCCTGGGACAGGAGGTCTCCTCCCCCTTTGACGCGGGATTCGCCGGGATGTTTAACTGGGGGGCCGGTGTCGAGCATGCCACGGCGGCCTCCAGAGGATTTGATGAGAAAACAGAAGAGAAGGCATTTGCCTATGTCACCAAAGCTTTTGGCTTCTCTTTTCTGCCTGTTTCCCTTCACACCGGGTTGCGGGGGATTTATTACTCCGAATACGACAACAGCCTGAGCCCCGAGGTCAGTTTAACCTATAAACGGGACGCCATTTCAGGAAAGCTCTCCCTCAGCCGGACCGTCAATGCCCCGTCGTTCACCAAAAAATACCGGGAGACCAGCACGACCATTCCCAATCCGGATCTGACCATTGAAAAGGCAACCAATGTCAGCTTGACCCTGGCCTGGGAGCCCGATGACAGATTCTCCCTTTCCCTGTCCCCCTTCTATAACATCATCGACGACCGCATTACCTATGTAAGAACCGGAGGCATTGGACAGTACCAGAACTTCGGTGAGGTGACCTACAAGGGAGTGGATGCAGGGATCAGTGTCAAACCTTTGGACTGGGTATCCGTTCAGAGCAGCTATACCTATCTTGAGGCCAAGGATGAAAATACCGGACTCTGGCTGTCGGCAAAACCCCAGCACCGGTGGATCAATGTCCTGGAGGCCAGTCCTCTGGAGGGCCTGAGTGCGGGCCTGACCGCCACGGCCATTTCCAACGCCTACAGCGACAGCGCCAACACCGAAAAAGTGGCGGGGGTCCTGATCTGGGATTTCAAAGCCGAGTACGGGGTGGGTAAATTTACCCTCCTGCTGGAAATCGAGAACCTGTTTGACACGGATTACCTGAAACTGGACGGGTATCCGGCCGAACCCTTTTCCTGGATGGTCGGGATGAGGTGGCGGTTCTGAACACAAAAGACAGCGGGCACAGTCCCGGTGAAAGATATAAGAGGGTTCCATGAAACTGGTTTACTTCAGCGTCACATCCAACGAGATTCCCAACTTGAGCGAGGCACTCCGCCTCTTTTCGGAGGAGGGGAATATCCCCCTGGAGATTTATGCAAGGACCCGGACCCAGCTTGAGGAGAACCCGGAACAGCAGGCCGCCTTTATCTCCGCGGCCCTCAGGGCCGACGCCCTTGTGGTGTCCCTGATGGCCGGGAAGAAATCCTGTCCGGCCTGGGATGATCTTATTTCGGCTCTGGACAAGCGGCGGGCCGCAGGGGGAAACTGTCCCTATTTCCATATCCAGCCGACCGGAAGCAATCCCGACTCCTTGGAAATGGTGGAGGCTTTTTCCGACGGGGTGGCCGAAGGACATTGGAAGACCCTGAGCCAATACTATCGTTACGGCGGTGTGGAAAATCTCAAGAATATGCTCGGGCTTCTGGTCCATCTCACCGGCAACGGTGAGGCCCCGGCCACAGGCCCTGAAAAGCTTCCCAACGAGGGCCTCTACCATCCTGACCACGGGGTGATTGCCGACAGGGCCGCCTGGCTGGCCGCCTTTGACCCGGACCTGCCCACCGTGGGGATCTGGTTTTACCAGAACTTCTGGTCCACCAACAACAAGGCCCATATCGACGCTACGATCCGGGAGCTGGAGGGGCAGGGCGCCAATGTGATCTGCGTCTTTCACACCCGGTTCAAGGACAGCCTCCTGGGAAACCGCGGTGCCGATTACGCCGCCAGGACATTTTTCATGGACGGGGAAAAGCCGATCATCGATGTTCTGCTGAACCCGGTGATGTTCAGTTTAAAGACCGCCTCCCCCGACTATAAGGACCTGCTGGCCGGCCTCAATGTCCCGGTGATCCAGATGCTGACCACCAGCCGTAGCGTTGAGGAGTGGAAAGACAGCGATCAGGGACTGACAAATGTGGATATCACCATCTGTGTGGCCCAGCCCGAACTGGACGGGGTGATCATCGGGGTGCCGGCCGCCTCCAAGCAGACCGTGGGGATCGATCCCATCACCGGGGCGGCCATCAACAAGTATGTCCCCATGCCCGAGCGCATCTCCCGCCTGGTCCGCCTGACCCTGAACTGGGCGTCCCTCGGGCGCATCGCCAACCGGGATAAAAAAATCGCTATAGTCTTCCACCACTATCCCCCAAGGAACGACCGCATCGGATGCGCCTCGGGCCTGGACTCCTTTGCCGGGGTGGCCGCCCTGATCCGGGGGATGAGGAAAAACGGCTATATCGTAGAGCACGAATATGAGACCGGGGACGAGCTGGCCCACGCCCTGCTGTCCTGCATGACCTGTGACCGCCGCTGGCTGCTTCCCGAGCAGATGGCCGAAAGGGCAAAGGCCGATGCAGGACCTGCGGACTACCTGCCCTGGCACACGGCCCTGCCGGAAGCGGTGCAGAAAAAAATGACAGAGGACTGGGGGGCTATGCCCGGTGATCTCTTCGTCCATGAGGACCGGCTGTTCTTCCCGGGCTTTGGGAACGGCAACCTTTTTCTGACCATCCAGCCGCCCCGGGGATACTTTGAGCAGATCGATAAACTCTACCACGATATGCACCTTTCCCCGCCCCACCACTACCTGGCCCATTACCGGTGGATCTGTGAGGTGTTCGGTGCCGACGCCGTCATCCACGTGGGCAAGCACGGCAGCCTGGAATGGCTGCCGGGCAAGGCCGTGGGGCTGGGGCCCGAATGCTATCCCGATCTGGCTATCGGGGATCTGCCCAACTTTTACCCTTATATCATCAACGATCCGGGGGAGGGGACTCAGGCCAAGCGCAGGTCATCTGCCTGCATTATCGACCATATGCCCCCGGCCCAGACCGGGGCCGGCCTCTACGATGAGCTGGCCGGGCTGGACAATCTTTTGGACGAGTACCGGGATGCCCGGACCCAGGATCCGGGTAAACTGCCCCTGCTCCGGGAGATGATGGTCAAAGAGGCCGAAGGGGCGGATATCCTGGAGGAACTGGGACTGACAAAGGAGGAGGCCCTGGCAAAAGAAGAGGGCTTCCTTGAAACCCTGCACCATTACCTGGAGGAGATCCGGGATACGGCCGTGGCCGACGGCCTCCATGTCCTGGGCCAGCCCCCAGAAGGCGGCCGGCTGGTCACCACCCTGGCCCAGATGACCCGTCTTGCCAACGGCTCTGTCCCCTCCCTGCGCAAGTCGGTGATGCGGGCCTTGGGCCTTGATGAAGACGCCGATCCCCTGTCCAAGGGGGTGAGCCGGGCCCAGGGGATCTGTGAGTCCATGATAGAGGATCTCCTGGCCTCGGACCTGCCGCTCATGTCCGGAGAGGAGCGCCTGGAAGAGATCCTATCCGAAATCATGGACCGGCACCTGGGCTCCCGGCCGGAGGACGTGGGGCAGACCTTGGCCTACGTGGCCTGTGACCTCCTGCAGCGCATTCAACAGGCCACGGATGAAATCGATCTCCTTTTGAACGGCCTTGAAGGCAGGTTCGTTCCCGAAGGCCCCTCCGGTGCCCCCACCCGGGGGCAGGCCGATATCCTTCCCACGGGGCGGAATTTCTACTCCGTGGATCCCCAGAAGATCCCTACCCCGGCGGCCTGGGAGACGGGAAAGAAACTGGCCGACGCCCTGATTGACAAATATCGGGAGGCCCACGAGGGCCGATATCCGGACAATGTGGGCATCATCCTCTGGGCCAGCCCCACCATGCGCTCCAAGGGGGACGATGTCTCCCAGATCCTCTATCTTCTGGGGGCGGAGCCGGTATGGCAGAAGGGATCCGGCAATGTGAAAGGGGTGCGCATCATCCCGTCACAGACCCTGGGCCGGCCCAGAATCGACGTTACGCCAAGGGTCTCCGGTATTTTCCGGGATGCCTTCCCCCTGCTGATGGATCTGATCGACACGGCGGTGCAGATGGTGGCGGTGCTGGACGAGCCCCTGGAAACCAACCTCATCCGCCGCCATGTGCAACGGGATACGGCGGATCTGACAAAAGGCGGCATGGCAGATGAAGACGCCTTCCGCCAGGCCACCTACAGGATCTTCGGATCCCCTCCGGGCAGCTACGGCACCGGGGTGGCCCAGATGGTCGAGGCCGGGACCTGGAATGAAACTGACGATCTGGGCAAGATGTATATCCAGTGGTCCTCCTATGCCTACGGCAAGAATACCTTCGGCACCGAAGCGAAGGATATGTTCCGCCGGACCCTGGGCCGGATGTCGGTAACGGTGAAAAACGAGGACACCCGGGAAAAGGACATGATGTCCTGCACGGATTTTTACTCCTATCATGGCGGCCTTATCACCGCCGTTCATGCCGTCCAGGGCAAACGGCCCTTTTCCGTGGCCGGGGACAGCAACGATCCCGACGAGGTACGGGTGAGAACCACCACCGAGGAGGCCCGGCATATCTTCAGGGCCCGGCTGCTCAACCCCGTCTGGCTGGAGGGTCTCAAGCGCCACGGCTACAAGGGGGCAGGAGACATCTCCAAGGCTATGGACATCATCCTGGGCTGGGACGCCACCGCCGATGTGGTGGATGATTTCATGTACAAGCGGTTCGCGGACAAGGTGGCCCTGGACAAAGAGATGCAGGACTGGATGAAGTCCGTTAACCCCTATGCCCTGAACAATATTCTGAACAAGCTGCTGGAGGCCGCCGGCCGGGGGATGTGGGATGCCGATGAAGACACATTGAAGGAACTGCGCCAGGCCTTTCTTGACATTGAAGGCGAGATCGAGGAGGCAACGGAGTAAGTCCTTGGAAATGTTGTGTTTTCCGCGTACCTCTGGTTTGTCGCCGCTTCATTCTTAAAGCCCTTTACACTTGAACCGGCAACATATCTGGAATCCTTAAGCCTGCACAGAAAAAAGGATAAAGGCATAAAACCCCAGCCCCGGACGCTGGGATTTTACAGGAAAGGTCTATGCTGAAGTTATGCCCGGTGCGAAGGTTTCCGATGAGAAACCCTTTGGGTCAGCGCTCTAATTCGAGCTGGAAAACGCCGAAATCGCCAGGGCATTAATCACGGCGGCCCCGATATTGGAACCCCCTTTTCTCCCCTTGTTGGTGATATAGGGAATATCCAGTTTCATCAGGGCGTCCTTGGACTCTGCGGCGTTGACAAATCCAACGGGAAATCCCACCACAAGGGCCGGGGATGCCTCTCCTGAATTTATTTTTTCGATGAGCCGGAGCAGGGCTGTGGGGGCATTCCCCACCACGTATATCCCTTTATTCAAACGACCGCAGGCCAGGTCCACGGCGGCAACGGCCCGGGTTGTGCCGTCCTTTTCCGCTTTTTTGACCACATCCGGATCGGACATCAGGCAGTGGACGCTTCCCCCAAAGGCGTCGATCTCTTTTTTCCGCATTCCTACCCGGGCCATATTGGTGTCCGTATAGATGGCACATCCCGACCGGATGGCCTCGATGCCCTTTTTTACGGCATCCTTGTTGAACCGGATAGCGTTTAAATACTCGAAATCCGCCGTGGTATGGATGATCCGTCTGACCACCGGCCACTCCTCATTGTTAAATCCATGGTCTCCTGCTTCCGATGCGATGATTTTAAAGCTTAAGTCTTCGATCTCTTGGGGTTTCATCTGTGTAACCTCCTGTTATTGATTGGTGTTTTTGTTGTATTCGAAGTTGAGTGTCCATGTGGGAATAAAAGCCTGATCCGCTGAGATGATCCGGCCGTCCGGATTTTAACCACGGCAGTTCTCCAATGCCACCATGTCTGCATACACCCCCCGGGCATTCATCAGGGCCTGGTGCTCCCCATCTTCGATGATCCGGCCGTCCCGGATGACCAGGATGCGTTGGGAATACCGGGCCGTTGCCAGGCGATGGGCCACGGTGATGCAGGTGCGGCCGGCCATGATTGAGGGCAGGCGGGACTGGATCAACTGCTCGCTTTCGGGATCGATCTGACTGAACGCCTCGTCCAGGATCAGGATCTGCGGATCACCTGCCAGGGCCCGGGCCAAGGCCAGCATCTGGCATTGCCCCTGGCTGAGGGTCCGGCCGCCTTCCCCGACGCGGGTATGAATGCCACTGGGCAGGGTGTCCACCCAGGTATCCACGCCGCTGATTTTAATAGCCCGGTCAACCATGGCAGGGGTGATCCCGCTGCGGCCCAAGAGGATATTCTCCCGGAGATCGGCGGCCAGGAGAATCATCTCCTGGCTGACCAGGGTGACCTGCCCGACGAGGTCTTCAGGGGCAATGGCCGTCAGGGGGCTGCCGTTGAGGCGGATAACACCTTCAAGGGGATCATACAGGCGCAGCAGCAGGTTGACCAGGGTGCTTTTGCCGCCGCCGCTGGGCCCCACCAGGGTAATGGTCTGCCCCTGGGGGATGACCAGGTTGAACCGGTTAAAAATAGTTTTGTCCGGGTGATAGCCGAAACTGACCCTGTCAAAGACGATATCCCCCTTATTTAAGGCCCCGGCCTCCGGGGGGCTTTTTATTTGAAGGCTCCGGGGATCGTCCATCAGAGTGAAGATCCGCTCGGTGCTGGCCACGGCACCCTGCAGTTGGTTATACTTGTCGCTTAAAGCCCGGATGGGGCCCAGCAGCATCTGGATATAGGTCAGAAAGGCCACCAGGGTGCCGAGGCTTAGGCGGTCACGAATCACCTCTGATCCTCCGTACCAGATAATCAGGGCAATGCCCAGGCTGCCTATAAGCTCCATGAGGGGGGTAAATACGGCAAACATCCTGATCTGGGCCATACCGGCCCTCAAATACCGGTTGTTCGTCCGGGTCAGTTTTTCCATCACCCTTCCCTCTGCGCCGAGCAGCCTGATGGTGGTGATGCCGGCAATACTCTCCTGCAGCCCCATATTTACCTGCCCGGTGCAAGCCTTGATCCGGTGAAAGATCCGTTTGGAGATTCTGGCAAAAAAACAGGCCAGCAAAGCCATGGGGGGGACAATGACCATGCAGGCCATGGCCAGACGGGCGTTGAGGACAACCATCACGGCGGTGATGCCGATGAACAGGAACAGCTCCTTGAACAGGCCCGTCACCATGTGACGGAACAACTCGGCCATGCTCTGTACATCGTTGTTGATGCGGGTCACCAGTCTCCCCACGGGATTCTCGCTGAAAAAGGATTGGGAACGGGTCAGGATATGGTGAAACAGAGCTGCCCGGACATCCTTCATCATCAATTGCCCGGCGCGCTCAAGATAGACGGTCTGCACGAAGGAGGCCGCCAGCAGGACACCGGCCAGGGCGGAAAAGAATGCGGCCATGGCGATCAACCCCCGGGCATCTGTCCGCCGTAACTGCTTTAGGTCCTGTTTTGCAAGTATCTGCAGATTCTTTTCCGCAATGAGGAGAATTGATCCCCGGCGCATGAAACGTTCGGGATACCGGCTGGCCAGGGCGTCATTTTCCGGCGATGCCGGTGCGGCATAGTACCGCAGGGCATCAATCCCGCCCCCTGCCCGCAGCCTGGCGGCAAGGACCGGGTCCAGCGCCCGCCAGTCCTGCTCCGCGATAAACAGTTCTGCCTGCCCGGCCGGGTTCCGGATTTCAGGCAGGGCCTTGAAAAGGGCGGACTGCAAGGGCCTGTCCAACCTGTTCAAGTAAATGTGTACATGACAGGGGACCAGATACCGGTCGATGGCCGTACGGGTGACCACCGGGAGGCTCAGTTCCAGGCCGATGCACAGAGGAATCAGCAGGGATGCAATGATGACCGGGCGGCGGTGGGGGGCAAGGAACCCTGCCATCCGCATGATCAGCCCCCGGTTCAACCCTGCGGCAGTCCCCTGGTCGGACTTGGTCATATGCCCTCCGACAGTCGAGATGCCAGATGCTGGGTGTGCATCAGGCGCCTGTAAAGACGGCTGGTTTCAATTAATTTCTTATGGCTGCCCTGGGCATTGAGGCGGCCCTCCTCAAGAACGGCAATCCGGTGGCTGAAGGCCAGTGACTGGGGCCTGTGGCTGACGATCAGGCAGCCTGCCCCCATGCGCTTCGACAGGCTGTCCAGGATTAGGGCCTCCACCCGGTTGTCCACCGCAGACAAAGGATCGTCCAGCAAAAGCCGCGGGCATTCCTGCAGGATGGTGCGGGCCAGGCAGAGGCGGGCCTTCTGGCCGCCGCTCAGGCGCTGCCCCCTCTCCCCCAGGATGGTGTCCAATTGTTCCGGAAACCCACGGATCTCCCTGGAAAGGCCCGTCGCCTCAACCGCTTCCCAGAGTTCCCCTTCGCTTGCCGCCGGGCGGGCCATAAGCAGATTTTCACGAATGGTATCGGAAAACAGAAACGGCTCCTGAACGGACATCCCCATATGCGATCTCAGTTGCCCGGGGGGGATGTGGAGGATGTCGGTGTTCCCGATAAAAATGCTGTTCGGGGGAGGATCCTGGATACGGGTCAGCAATTGCAGCAGGGTGGACTTGCCGCTGCCCACAGGGCCGACAATGGCCGTGGTCGCGCCTGACGGCAGACAAAGGCTGATGTCTTCCAGGGCAGGCCGGTTCTCCCCGGGATAGGTAAATGACAGATTTTTGATGAGGATGTCACCTCCCACCCCGGGCCGGGGATCGTTTTTTTCCGCCCGGCAGACCCGGGCCCGGCCCGGCGGTTCCTCCAGGATACCATCCACCCGGGCAGCGGAGCTTTTGGCCCGCTGGTAGAGGTTGATCAGGTAACCGGAATACACCAGGGGGCTTCTCAGCATGACCAGATAGGCGGAAAAGGCCACAATATCCCCGGCGCTCAGCATCCCCGTGACGGCCATGGCCCCGCCCAGCCCCCATACCACGGCCTGGCTCAGATGGGTGATCAGGGTCATCACCGGCAGATACAGGGCCGAGACCCGGGCAAGGGTCATGTTATTGTCCAGGTGGCGCCGGGCCAGCCGGTCAAACTGCCTGTCCTTGATCGAAACCAGGTTAAACACTTTGATGAGCCGGATGGCGCTGACACTGTCCCTGGACTCTTCGGTCAGGGCGGAAAAGGATTCCTGGATGGCCCGGTGGCAGTGGTGGAAGCGTTTGCTCTGGCGGGTGGTCAGCCACGGGATGGCCACCATGGGCAGAAAAGCCAGCAGGGTCAGCAACGGACTCATGAAGATCATATAGGCCAGGGCCAGGGCCAGGGTCAGAACCGAGTTTACCGCCGCCTGGAAGCCGTAGCCGCAGGCCAGGCGGATATTATTGATATCATAGGTGGCCCGGGCCATGATATCTCCGGCAGGCGCACGGCTGCCGCCGTCCCCGGACAGGCCGATGACGCGGGAAAAAAAGTGATGGCGAAGGTCCCGCTCGATCATATAGCCAAAGGCCAGCAGGGACGGCCGTCCCACGGCCCGCAGGACCGCCACGCCGCAGGCCAGGGCCACAACACTGCCGCCGATGCCCAGGAGGCGCCCGGTATCGGCCTCACCGGAAGCCAGCAGGTCAACGGCCCTTTTGATCAGCTGCGGGGAATACAGGGCCATCAGCTCCAGGCAGAATATGGCCGTGAGTCCCGCCCCCGGCAGCCACCAGTACCGGCGAATATCCTTTTTAATAATCCGGGTTGTTTTCATTGTTCAAACCCCCCAGTCAACTTATGGTTTCCGGGCTGTAATCATCTGGTAATCCCCTTCAGGAGACGGGGACTTGCCAATACGCTGCATCCCGGAAAATCCGGCCTCCTTTAAAATGGTAAACAGGGCTGATCTTGTGTGGTGTTTTTCCTCCTCTCCCGCCATGGCACCGCCCAAGGCCCAGAGCAGTGTAGGCAAAGGTCCCTGCCGGTTGTCCTCTAAGACACTGCGCACACTGACCAGCAGCCCGCCCGGGTTGAGGGCGTCATGAATACGGCCGAAATAGCCGGCAAGTTTGGGCGTGTCGCCGAAAAAGGTAAAGGATTCAAAAATCAGATCAAACCCCCTTCCGAACCGGTCTGTACCGTGATCGCCGGCCATTGTGGTCACACGACCCTGCATATGGTGGGCAGCAATGTATTCGGTGGTGATTTCGGTGACACAGGGTTGATCAAATACCACCGCCGACAGCCCGGGGTTCTCCTGGCACATGGCAATGGCAAAGAGACCGTGGGCGCCTCCGATATCCATCATGCGGCGGGCGGTTTCAAACCCGGGCAGGTCGGCGATAATGCCGACAATTTCCTGGAGCCGTCCCAACAAGCAGGTTTTGGCCATGGCGCGGATTGTCTCAGGCTTGTAGGTGTGCGGTTTCTTTTCTTTTGGCTCCGGGCCCTTGGTGAGGCGCTGGGTCAGGCCGGAAAATCTGCGGTAATTCTGCTTTAAATAGGCAATAGAACCGGTGGAAAAAAAGGCGCCGCCGCGGGTTAAAAAGGCAGTTGTTTCTTTTGTATTGCAATATCCTGCTGCGGTTTTAACGACAAACCCTGAGGCGGTGAGTACGTCTAACAATTTGCCGGTCATACCGGCATGGATTTCCATCTGTTCAGCCAGGTATCCGGCGGAGACCGGTTCGTTGAGCCGGTCAAACAGCCCAAGTTCGACTGCAGTTAAAAATACCCGGTATTCTTTAAATCCCTGCTCCAACCGCCAGTATTTCCGGCCAAGGTCCGTCATTTGAGGCGGCGTGTCTTTCAGCTTGGTCATTGTTGTCTCCTAAACCATTGAATTCCGGATATGGGTGAGGACGGCCACAGGTGCTGCTCCCTTGAACCATCTGCAGTGCCGGCGGCAGGCTGCCTCATCCATGAGGGTGAGTACGCCCCCTTTTTTTACGGTTTCATCCACCGTGGTCCACCGAAATTCCGAAACGGCCTTTTTGTCCATGGTGAAGGCGGTAAATCCAGGCGGCAAGGGTCTCACAGGCCGGGCCCAGGTGGTGACGTTGAACATGTGCCCGTATACACAGATGCTTTTCATGTCCCCTTTGTCCACCGTTTCAACCGGGGGGCTGTAATGCTTTGGGGGCGGATGACCGGCCCGTTAATCTTTCGCCTTTTCCACCAGGGAAACGGCCAGGATGAAAAAGACGACACCTGTGACCAGCAGGATTACCCAGGAACCAGTGTCTGCCCTGCTGTTGAGACAGGCGTCCCGAATGGCCTTTGAGGCGTGGGTCAGGGGAAGGAAGGACAGAATGGAGGAGGCCCACTCCGGCAGGCGGTCCACCGGAAAAAAAGTGCCCCCCAAGAACGCCATGGGGGTGAT
The DNA here is from genome assembly GCA_963677255.2 of uncultured Desulfobacter sp. GTDB lineage: Bacteria > Desulfobacterota > Desulfobacteria > Desulfobacterales > Desulfobacteraceae > Desulfobacter. The sequence continues at coordinate 1,929,905 of CAXXER010000001.1, forward strand.
CACAAAGGAGGTCAGCAGGGACTGGTCCGCATGGGATTTGACCACCATGGCCAGTCCAACGGCCAGGGATGCAAAGACAAAGCTGTTGAGCAGGATCCCGGCCAGGAAGGCCAGGTTGTAGTGCAGGTCCACGCGGAATACAAGGGCGATGACCATGATCACCGTCACGGACATTAGCGCCCGGGTCATGCCGGCCAGGACTTCCCCTGTGACATAGGCGGCCTTGGATATGGGGGCGGCCTGGAATTCTTCAAAGATATGCCAGTAAAATCTTGCGATATTGATATCACTGGCAATGGCAAAGGACTGGGTCATGCTGCTCATGGCCATGAGGCCCGGAAGGAGAAAGGCCATATAGGAATGGCCGTCCACTCGGACCGACCCGCCTGCGGCGTAGCCGAAGGCAATGAGATAGAGCAGGGGGGATACTGACCAGGAGGGGATCTGGCGGTTCAGTCTTCGTTTCAGGATCAGCATTTCCCTCAGATAAACGGCAATGATACTGCGTAGCATATTTGGGATTCCTTTCAATGGGCACGCGTGCCCCGGTGGGTATGGTGGCCGCGACCGTTCCCATGTCCGGTGCTGTGGCCATGCCCGCTGTTACCGGAGGCGGTCGACTGGGGTTTTCTGCCCGTGATGGCCAGGAAGGCGTCTTCCAGATTAACGCGGCGCAGGGTGTACTGCTGGGAGTTGTCGTGGTTAAAGGCCTCTGCCGCCTGCCGGTCTTTAAAATAAACCGTCTCCATGCCCGTTGTGGTGAGGCGGTCAATGGCCCAGGCCCCGATGGCGGCCATGAGGTTGGCCGGGGTGTCCAGGGTAACGATGCTGCCCTTATCAAGGAAGGCCACCCGGCCGGCCAGGAATTCGGCCTCCTCAATATAGTGGGTGGTGAGAAAGATGGTGGTGCCGGCGGCCTGGATTTTGCGGATCAGAGCCCAGATTCGACGGCGGATGGCGGCATCCAGGCCGACGGTGGGTTCATCCATAAAGAGGATGGATGGCTCATGGAGCAGGGCCCTTGCAATCATCAGGCGGCGTTTGAGACCGCCGGACAGGGTTTTGACCTGTGCCGTCAGGCGGTCGGACATTTCCACGTATTCCAGAAGCTCAAGGGTCTTGCGTTTGATGGCAGACAGGGCCATGCCGTACATCAGGCCGTGGATGAGCAGGTTCTCCCTGACGGTCAGTTCCTGGTCCAGGTTAACGGATTGGGAGACTAAGCCATACTGGGCCTTGGCCTGGGCCTCATCCTTTTGGATGTCGAATCCGTTGATGCGGCAGGTGCCGGTGTCGAACCGGGTCATGCCCGTGAGGATCCGGATGGTGGTGGTCTTGCCGGCACCGTTGGGGCCCAGGTAGGCAAAGAGTTCTCCTTTGCCTACGGTTAGGCTGATCTGGTCCAGGGCCCGGGATTTGTGATAGGTTTTACTTAGATGTTCAATGGAGATTGAGGTCATGGGCTACACCTTTGCCGTATTTCGGGCCCGGTTGGCCTCTCGGACCGCACCGATGTCTTGGGCGATTTCCTGGAGGGGTTTTCTCCGGATTCTATGGGGAAGCACCAGCCTGGCCGCAGTGTCGATGTCGGCAGGCTCCGCTGTGGTTCTGCCGTTCCAGGCGGCCAGGGTTTTTGCGGTTTTCAGCATGATGATGTCCCCCCGGTGGCCGTCCACCCCCACATCCAGGCAGTAGGAGGCGATTTCAAAGAGCAGTTCCCGTGGAATGTCAACGTCCGGATACAGGGCCGTGGCCTTTTCGATCCGCCGGGAAAGCTCGCGGCTTGCCTCTTCCCATCGGCGGACGAAGTTTTCCGGATCCTCGTCAAACTTTGCCCGGTACTCCATGACCCGTACCCGTTCCTCCACCTCTCGGATCCCGCCGATATTCACGCAGAGGCCGAACCGGTCCAGGAGCTGGGGACGCAGTTCCCCCTCCTCGGGATTCATGGTGCCCACCAGGGTGAACCGGGCCGGATGGGAGAAGGAGACGCCTTCGCGCTCAATGGTGTTGACCCCCATGGCCGCAGAGTCCAGGAGCACGTCAACCACGTGGTCGTCCAGGAGGTTGACCTCGTCCACGTAGAGGATTCCTCGGTGGGCGGCTGCCAGAAGGCCGGGTTCAATACGTTTCTCCCCTTTTTTCAGGGCATGCTCCAGGTCCATGGTGCCGACCACCCTGTCCTCGGTGGCCCCCACGGGCAGTTCAATGACGCGGATGCCGCTTTGCTCGGTGTCGATCTGCCCGCCGTTCAGTTTCCCCGGGGCCTTTTCACCTTGGCCGGGACAGGCCGTGATCATGCAGTCTTTACAGACGGCGCCGGTTTCGGTGACGGCCAGGCGGAAAGGACAGTCCTTTACATGCTCGATTACGGGCAGGATCTCGGCCAGGGCCCGGACGGCGGTGGATTTTGCCGTGCCCTTTTCCCCGCGGATCAGGACCCCCGAAAGGGTGGGATTGATAATATTGAGAATCAGGGCCAGCTTCATGTCGTCCTGGCCCACGATGGCGGTGAAGGGGAAGTGTTGTGTCATAAGTCTCTGCTCCTTATTTAGTGATTGGATCACAAAATTTATAAAATAGTCGGCATTGTGCTACTGGTTTTCCTTAACCAGGTCGACCAGGGTGTCGCTTTTGAGGTCATCGATTTTATAGTACCGGGCGTTGGCGGCGGCGGCCAGGTCCCTGGCCAGGCCGAACATGACCGGGCCCTGAACCTCCGTGTCCACCACGATATAGGTGACCCGCTCGTCCTCACCCATGCGGGCGGCCATCATCATGGCCTCCTCAACGGGTTTACCGTCTCCTAGGGCCAGGTTGCTCTTTCCGTCGGTGATGATGATGACGATGGGCCGGGAGGCCAGGTCCCTGTACTGGACACTTTTAATCATGCCGTAGGCCTTGTCCAGGCCTGCGGACAGGGGCGTCCTGCCGCCCACCGGCATTTCGGCCAGGTGCTGGGCCGCAAGCTCGATGCTCGAGGTCACAGGCAGATTCACTAAAGCCTCGGTTTTTCTGAAGGAGACCATGGCCACCTTGTCCCGTTTCTGGTAGGCGTCCAGCAGCAGGGAGAGGATGGCCCCCTTGGATGCGGTCATCCGGCCCTTGGCCCCCATGGAGCCGCTGGCATCCACGACAAAGAGCAGGAAATTGCCCATTTTTTTCTCACGGATCTTTTCCCGGACATCGGCCGGGGTCAGGGCCACGCAGAGGCCTTCTGGAACGGTCCTGTCCTTCTGGAAGGGGGCGGCGGCCCGCAGGGTGGCGTCAAAGGCGATGTCCTTTCGGCCCCTGTTCATGGTGGATTTCACGTACCGCCCCTGTTTCTGGCTGACCCGGGTCCGGGACCGTCGTCCCGATCCCCGTCTCAGGGTCCGGTCTTTATAGCTTTCTATTTTCTTGACCTTGAAGGGCTCCCCGATTTCGAACAGGGTCTCGACACTGTCATCGTCTTTATCTTCCGGGGGCGGGGGGGGCATCTCCCGGTCATCCTGGCCTTCGGGCTGGGCCTCTTCCTGGCTCTGGTCCTGCTCCTCGGGCGGCAGCTCCTTAGCCTCCTCGTCCGGGGATTCGTCCTGCTCCTCCTCTTTTTCCTCGTCCTCTTCGTTCTCCGGCGGCTCCTGATCTTCAGGGTCCTGGTGCTCCGGGGGCGGCGGCGGGGGATCGCTCTCCTCCTGTTTTCTGTGGAGCAGGGCAAAGAGGGAGACCGCCTGGATGTCCTCAACGGTGACCTCGTTGCGGCCCTTTAAAGCGGCGTGGGCGACGGCGCCCTGTTCAATGGTAAGGTCGGCCCGGTGCCCGGCCACATGGTGGCTGGCGCAGAGTTCGGCAATAAAGGTTCGCAAATGTTTGGGCATCCGGACCCCGGGCAGACGTTCTGTTGCTTTTTCAATGCGCAGGGACAACTCCCGGGTGTCAGCCTCATGGGCCTCTCTGAAACCTTGGGGATCCAGGTCAAATACATCCCGCTGGACCATGAGTTCCACCCGCTGCTCAGGATCGGTCTCCGCCGTCACCTCTACGCAGAAGCCGAACCGGTCCAGAAGCTGGGGCCTCAGATCTCCCTCTTCAGGGTTCATCGTCCCCACCAGAAGAAACTGGGAGGCGTGGGACAGGGAGATGCCCTCCCGCTCCACCCGGTTTTCCCCGCTGGCCGAAGCATCCAGGATAATATCCACGATATGGTCGTCCAGGAGGTTGATCTCATCCACGTAAAGAATGCCCTGGTGGGCACGGGCCAGAAGGCCCGGCTGCATCACCCGCATTCCCTGCTTTAGGGCCTGCTCAAAGTCAAGGCCCCCGGCCACCCGGTCCTCGGTGGCGTTCAGGGGCAGGGTGATGACCTTTTTGCGCCGGGTCAGGAGAGTCTCGGTTCCGTTTGATTCACGGCAGGCCGGGCATTGGACGGGGTCATCCGGGCTGCAGTTGAAGCCGCAGCCCTGCCGGACGGTGATTTTTGGCAGCAGGTCGGCCAGGGCCCGGACAATGGTGGATTTTGCCGTGCCCTTTTCCCCCCGGATCAGCACGCCGCCGATGCCGGGGTTAACGGCGTTGAGAATGAGCGACAGCTTGAGGTCCTCTTGGCCGATGACGGCTGAAAAGGGAAAGAGGCGGCCGGCCCGGCCCTGATTCTGGCTTTGGTCACCGGCCTGATCCAAATCCGGTCCGCCTGACCGATCCGGTCTATTCTGTGAGTGCTTCAATTTCACCTTCAATGTCCAGGTACTCCTGTTTGAGTTCGTCTTCCATGTCCTTGTCCGCATGCCACATGCCCCTGGAAATGGCCTCCAGCAGTTTGTCCAGAATATTCTGGCGGGCGTAGGGGTTGACCTCTTCCATCCACTCCTTGACCTCCTGATCCAGGATATAGGCCCGGGCCATCTGAGCGTACATCCAGTCCTCCATGACCTCGGCCGTGGCATCCCATCCCAGGGCCACGTCCATCATGTGGGAGATGTCTCCGGCCCCCTTGTAGCCGTGGCGCATCATGCCCTTTATCCACTTGGGATTGGTGAGGCGGGAGCGCAGGATATGCTTGGCCTCTTCGGCGGTGGTGCGGATCTTCACCCGTTTGGGGTCTGATGAATCTCCCATGAAGGAGACGGGGTATTTGCCGGTGACGGTCTTTCCCGCCACGATGAGGCCGCCGTAATAGTTGTAGTAGTCGGTGCAGGACATCATGTCATACTCCCGGGAGTCCTCGTTTTTCACGGTGGCGTCCATGCGGGAGAGAAGGGTTCTGAAGGTAGCGGGCTTCTGTTTTCCGTAACTGCCCTTGCCGTAGGCATGGCTGGAATACCTTATATAATTATTGCCCAGATCCTCCTGGGTCTCCCAGTTCTTGGATTCAACCAGTTCGGTAACCCCGGCCCCGTATGTACCCGGCGGACAGCCGAATACCCTGAAGGAGGCTTCTCTGAATGCGGCTTCCTCGTCCATCCCCTCGATTCTATAGGTTTCCATGTCTTTGAGGACGTGGCGCCGGATCATGTTGGTGTCCAGGGGCTCGTCCAGGGTGGCCACCATGGCCACGGCCTCGTCGATCCGCTGCACCAGCAAAGGAAAGGAATCCCTGAAGAAGCCTGAAATCCGGGGCAGCACGTCTATCCTGGGGCGGCCCAGGTCCCTTTGGGGGAGGATCTCAAGGCCCTTGACAATGCCGTTGGTGGGGTGCCAGACAGGTTTGACGCCCATAAGGTACAGGATCTCGGCGATGTCATCCCCGCCGGAGCGCATGGTGGCGCCGCCGTATACGATGATGCCCACGGTTCTGGGATAGGCCCCTGTTTCATCCTGGTACCGCTGGAGCAGGGCGTCCCCCAGGCGTTTGCCTACCTCCCAGGCCGCAGGGGTGGGGATCTTCTGGGGATCCACCGAATAGAAGTTGCGGCCCGTGGGCAGGATATCGGCCTGGCCCCGGGTGGGAGCACCTGAGGGGCCGGGTTTGACAAAGCTGCCGTCAAGGGCCGCCAGGGTGGCGTCCAGCTCCTCGGTGGTCTTTCGGATATTGGGGACCACGGAACCGGCCAGATACCCTAAAATTTTCAGGGTATCGGGATCGGGGGAAGCGATAAAATCTCTGGCAACGGCCGCGAGATGGTCGGTATCGCTCTCAAACCCGGCATCGTTCATGGCGCCCACGAGCTTCAGGGCCAGGGTATGGGCCTGTTCAATGAGGGCCTTGCCGGTCATGCCTGTCTTTAGATCCACGACCCGGCCCCGGTTTTCCAGAAGATGGTCATAGTCATAACCAAGGGCGGTCACCAGGGCCTCCCGCAGGGAGGGGACGCTGCCGTTGGCCACCCGGGTGAGCTGAACCAGGAACTCGGTGAGCCGTTCCCCTTCGGGCACCAGCCCCAGGGTGTGCAGGCCGTCATTGATCATGGTATCGGACAGTTCCCCCAGATAGTCGTGGAGCTTTTCAAGAAAGGCGTCAAAATCCTTGAACGCCTGTGCTTGGGTGATGTCCAGGTCACGGTCCAGGTTGGCTTCGGCCACCGCCTCCCAGATCATGGGGCGGAGGATTTCCATTTTGGCCGGGTCTTCGCGCTTGGCATCAACGTAGGATTTGACATGGTTGTCCACCTCGGCCAGGGACTCATACAGGTCCGCGTTGGTGAACACCGGGGTGAGGTGGTCGATGATACAGCAATAGGAGCGGCGTTTGGCCTGGGTGCCTTCGCTGGGGTCATTGATGATATAGGGGTAGATATTGGGCAGATCCATGATGGCAAGATCCGGATAACACTCCTCGGACAGCCCCAGGGCCTTGCCCGGCAGCCATTCCAGAGACCCGTGCTTGCCCACGTGGATCACGGCGTCGGCTTTGAACACGTGCTTGATGTACCGGTATTGGGCCAGATAGTGGTGGGGCGGGGAGAGGTACATGTCGTGGTAGATCTTGTCGATGTTCTCGAAATACCCCCGGGGCGGCTGCACCGTGATAAAGACGCTGCCGTTCATGGTGCCGGCAAAGAGCATCTGGTTGTCATGGACAAAGAGGTCGCCGGGGCTTTTGCCCCAGTCCGCCGTCTGTTTTTCCCGGATCGCCTCGGGCAGGGCCTCGTGCCAGGGCAGATAATCCTCAGGGCCTGCGGTGGCTTCGGACCGTTCATGCATCTGCTCGGGCAAAAGCCAGCGCTGGTCACAGGTCATCTTGGACAGGATCTCATGGGCCAGGGCATTCCCGTCTTCATAAACGGTTTCAACCCCGTATCCTTCCTCCTTCATCCGGGCCAGCAGGGCGTTGACGCTGGCAAAGCTGTCCAGCCCTGCGGCGCAGCCGATGCGGTCGTTTCTGGGGGGATAGTGGTGGAAGACGATGGCGACCTTTTTTTCCGCGTTGGTCTTCTTTTTCAACCGCCCCCAGTTGAGGGCGAGGTTCACCACCCGTTCCATGCGGTCGGGGATGGGCACGTACCTGGGGATCAAAGCGCCGGTAAGAGGGTCTGTTGTGTCCTGTTCCCGGCTGGCCACGGGCACGGTGATCAGGTTCCCGTCAAACTCGGGCTGGGCCGCGGAAAAGCTGACCTCCATGGTGGTCATGCCCTGAACTTCCGCCTTCCAGCTCTCAAAGGGCTGCATGGTCATCATGGCCTGGATCACCGGAACGTTGAGGGAGGCAAACAGCGCTTTGCAGTCGGGATCCATCAGGGTGAGGGAGAACATGTTGGGGCTGAGGAGCACATCGATAATGGGTTTTCCGTCTTTCATGAAAAAGGTTTTGGCTGCATATTCCGCCCCCTGGTTGCCCCTTGATACATCCTTGAATCTCAAATGAAACACCGGGATGACATTGGCACCGGCGCCTTCGGCCACCCGGATCATGGCATCGATATAGGCCAGGTTGTTATTGAGCCAGTATGCCTGGTTGAACCAGATCCCCACGGTGAGTTTGTCCGGATCCACCCGTTGGTCGAGATAATCTTTAAATTCGGGAATCCCCTCCATGTCGGGATGGTACAGCCCTTCATAGGTCAGAACCACGGGTTCCGGCACCTGTCTGGAAAGGCCGTGGAGCTCCGATTCCAGGTAAAAGAGCAGGCTGGTAAAGTTGATGGCCCCTCCGTGGCGCAGATATTTGCATACCATGTCCCAGGCCGGGGTGCCGAACCGGGTGGAAAACGCCCTGGCCGTTTCAAGGGCATCCTCGTCCCCGCCCGTGGGCTGGACATGGAGCCAGGGCAGAGGCTTTCCCTCGTTCCTGCGTTCTGCCATCCGCTTTTCAATGGCGTCAAAGGCCGGACAGGACTCCCGGCCGCCGTGGAGGGAAATAATGATGATATCCATCTCCATGCACTGGGCTGAAAAGGCCTGGATCTGCCGCTCATCAAAGAGCTGGGTACCTGTTTTGGCGTGAACCTTGATGTTGCCGCCATCGTCGGTGAACTTGGTGGCTCCGGCGCTGAGGGAGGGGATCTCCATGCCGGCGGCTGCGTAATAGGCCAAAGAGAATTGTTTTCTCATCATGCCTCCTTTGGGTGGGCTGAGCGGTTTGTTTGATTGTCTGCCAGGGTCTGGTAGAGGGTGCAGGCCAGGGGGGTATCCCCCGCATTCCCGTAGTGGAGCCGGCTGGGGCATTCTCCCGGGCAGCAGGCCTCCAGGCTGCAGGAGGGGCACAGGCCTTGGGCCCGTTCTTTCAGGCTGGGCCAGGCCGGCCGTTTTCCGGTGCCGGTCTTTTTGTCCTCTGTCAGACTGCCCAGGTAAAAAGCCGGGTCAAAGGCGGTCTGGGAGCAGGGATAAAGGTCTCCTTCCGGCGTCACCAGCAGGCTTTTCCCGCTGGCCGCATGGCAGAAGGCCGAAGGGGTTCTCCCATGGCGTGCCTGTTTGATCTTTTCCATTTCCCGGAGGACCAGGGACGTTTTCCGGCCGGCATTGACCAGTTTCAGGGCCGATTTCAGCTTTTGAATGCCAAGGGCAAGCTGGCCGGGGGAGGCCTGGACGATCCCGGTTTCCTTGGCCCGGCCTTTATGGACCAAAAGATCGAACCCGATGCCCCCGGCCATGGAGAAGCCGCCCAGGGCCAAAACCAGTCGGTGGAGCCGGTCGGCGTTGGCCGAAGAGACCACGCAGGTCACGTTGAAGGGGATCCCGGCCTTTTCCAGTCTTTTGATCCCCCTGAAGGTTTCCGCAGCCTTGCCTCGGATCCCGTCCTGAATTCCGGGATCCCCGTCCAGGCTGACCCCGACTTCCAGGTTGAAGGTTTTGATCAGGTCCATGTCCCGGTCCTCCAGCAGGGTGGCGTTGGTCTGGACGGAAACCGGGGCAGTGGTGCTGATCTCCCTGATTTTTTTTGCCGCGTACCCGAGGGCGTTCCGGGCCAGGAAAGGCTCCCCACCCGTGATCTGGATCCGCCATTTTTTTGGGTTGCCCATCCACAGGGATACGGCCCGGTCGATGAGGTCAAACGGCATGTCTTTCCCGTCCTTGACAGACCGCTTATTTTGGCCCAGATAGCAGTACCTGCAGGCCAGGTTGCACCGGTCTGTGAGCATGAGGATCAGATAGGCAGGGGCAGGAATCATCGGCTTTGGGCCATTTCCCGCTCGATCAGGCGCATCAGGCCGGATTCGGTATCTGCGGTCATCTCCTTCGGCACCTCGGGCCGCGGTCCGTTTCCATTTGCAGACGCAGGGATGCCATTGAGCCGGAATACGGGTTTGCCAAGGTCCCGGGCTGCAGAGATCAGCCTTAAGTTTTCACAGGAGAGGGGAGCGGCTTCAAAACCGGCATCCACCACAGCACTGCAGTCTATCAGCGCGTCAAGGGCCTTGTCCACGCTGGACCCGGAAACCGGACCCAGCTCATCCTGGGCCAGAGTGGTCAGCTTCAGAGACCGGGCCACATGAAAGTCGACGTCGTTTTTTAAAAGGATACCCGTGCTGACCGGATATCCGTTTTTGGACAGGAGCCGGTACAACACCGAGGCGCTCCCCATTCCCCCGACCACAAAGATCCGGTCTTTTTCCGTCCGGTTGCTGAATTCAATGCTGCCCAGAAGCCGGCTGAACCGGGCATCGGAAAAGTCGTAGAGGCTGGATACCGTCTCCTCTTCCAGGACGTCTTCGGGAGGGCCGAATCCCCTGATGGCCCCCTTGCGGATCAGGACCACCCGGTCCGAGACCCGTGAAGCGACCTCGATGTCGTGGAGGGAGGCCACCACGCAGATGCCCTTGGCCCGGCACATGTCCTTTAAAATGCTCATCACCTCCATGCGGTGCTTGAGATCCAGGTGCATGGTGGGCTCGTCCAGAAGAATGATGTCCGGCTCCTGGGCCAGGGCCCTGGCAATGAGGGCCTTTTGCCGTTCCCCGTCGCTCAGGGTCATCATGTCCCTCATGATCAGGTCCTGGGCATGGACTAGGGAGATGGCCTCCTGGATCACCGCATCGTCCTTTTCTCCCAGGCGGCCGGTCCAGGAGGTGTGGGGATAGCGTCCCGTGGCCACAAAATCGTAGACCTGGCACAAGGGGGGCACGGATTTATGGGTGAGCACCACGGACATGGTTTTGGCCAGGGCGTCCGGGGTATAGCCTTCCAGGGCCTTTCCCTGCACGAAAATCTCCCCGGACCGCCGGGGTAGCAAATTGGACAGGGTGCGAAGCAATGTGCTTTTTCCCACGCCGTTGGGCCCCAGAAGGGAGATGAACTCTCCTTTATAAAAGTCGAGGGTCACCGAGGTGAGCACCTCTTTTTTCGGGTATCCCACCGTGAGATCCCGGGTGGCCAGAACAGGGCTGTTTTTCATGACATTCCCACCTTTCGCTTCATGAGCAGGCTGATGACAATGGGGGCGCCGAACATGGCCGTGATGGCGGATATCGGCAGCTCCACCGGGGAAAAGACCATGCGGGCGACAAAGTCACAGAGGCTGGTGACCACCGCTCCCACCATGAGACAGCCCGGGACCAGGATTTTATTGTCCGAAGTGCCAAAGGAAAGCCGCACCATATGGGGGACCGCCAGGCCCACAAAGGCCACGGGGCCTGCCATGGAGGTGATCATTCCGGCCAGGGCGCAGGAGGACAGGAGGATGAGCAGGCGGAAGAGTTTGATGTTCACCCCCATGGAGGCGGCGTAGTCCTCTCCGAGAAGAAAGGCGTTCAACGGCTTTGACAGGGCGTAGACCAGAACGCAGATCAGGCCGCCGGCAATGATCAGGATTTCAATCTCCGTCCACCGGAAGCCGGAAAAACTGCCCAGCTGCCAGAGCACAAATCCCTTGATCTTTTCCTTTTCGGCAAAGGCCGTGAGGATGGCTGTGATCGAATGGCAGAGGTATCCCATCATCAGGCCCACAATGAGCAAGGTAACGGCGTTTTTCACCCTGCCGGCGATGCCCACTACGATGAGCATGACACCGTAGGCCCCCGCAAAGGCGGCCAGGGTGGCCATGAAGGGGTTGAGCACCGTCATACCCATGGTTAGAGAGGTCAGCATGATCACAGAGACGGTGAGGGTGGCTCCCGAGGAGATTCCCAGAATAAAGGGGCCGACGATAGGATTGCGGAAGTAGACCTGGAGGAGAAGCCCTGCCACGGCAAGATATCCCCCGCCCAGAGCCGCCGCAATGGCCCGGGGCAGCCGTATCTTCCAGACAATGAACCCGTTGATGGTTTTGTCATCCCCGCTGAATAGGATAGACAGAAGGTCGGACAGGCTGATGTTGACGGATCCATTCATGATATTGGCCGCCATGATCACGGCAAGAATCAGCCCGAAAACAGTATAGCTGATCGTCCGCCTCTGCTGCATCAGCCTGCGGTGGAGGTCAAATTCAGCGGAAGGGGCAATGGTTGTTGTCATGGTGTCGCTCCTTGGACTGACAGGTTATGAGGACGGGGCCGGATCCGTGTCCGGCAGTTCTCTGAAAAATTGAATCTGGTACCCGGGATAGCTTTCCGGATGGAGAATGGCGGCAATGTCCGTCAGGATCTTATCCAGCTTGTCCCCAGACTGGCTATAGTGGGGCAGGGGGGAGTAGACCCGTCCGTCCTTGAAGGGCTTGATCCCTGCCAGCAGGGGATTGGCACGGGCCAGGGCCGCTTTGGAGGTGGCCCCGTTTTCAGGGGTCCTATAGGTGAAAAAAATGTCTGCATCCTGGCCCGAGTGCAGGAACCGCTCCAGGGAGATTTCAATGCAGGAGGTGCCGAAGACATCCTCAAACTGGTAGTCGCTTAAGGCCAGTTCCACCAATTCCCCCACCCAGGCGTTTCCCGGCTCCACCAATACCCGTTTTTCGTAAATATCCCCCCACATGACACGGGGTTTCACCCCGGCTTTGGCCGTATCCATTTTGATCTGCTCCAGGGCATTGGATACCCGGGAGAAAAAATCCTTGGCCCGGGCCTCCCGGTTAAAGAAGGGGGCGATGAACCGGATAAATTTCATTCGGGCCGCCAGGCACATGGCCACAGGGGTGGTGGTGACGGCGCAGGGCACCTTCATCTCATCAAGAATGGGGATGATGGACATGTCCCAGGTCAGGACCAGCTCAGGCTGTGTCTGATGGAGCTTTTCAAAGTCCAGGGCGCTGTAGTCCCCGAGAAAGGCAATTTTTCCAGCCTCCATACCCTGCCGCACCTCCGGAATCAGCCATTTTTCCTTAGGGGTCGTCACCCCGACCAGGGTATCCTCCAGCACCCCCAAGGCTTTGAGGATGGCGATGTCAAAAGAGCCGTAGGCCACCACCCGGCGCACCGGGGTGCGGACCACCTGGGCCGGATCAATGCCTTCGGGGATCTCCATCTCTCTGGGGACCAGGATCAGGTCCCGTCCTGCCCCGTCCCTGACCCGGGTGGTGCCGTTGGCAAGACGGGTGACCGAAAAGCTGCCGATACTCATGAAGGTGGTTTCGGCAATATCTTTTTTCTTGGCCGGCTGGTTTTCCGCCTGCTGATCCCGGGAACATCCCCCGGCCAGGAAAAGGCAGAATAAAATGCAGATGACTGAAATAGATGGATGTTTCATTAAACCTCCCTTGTGCGGCGTTTGAAGCTGCCAGGTGTTTCAGATGCGTATTTGGCCGGCTTTTTTGAATAGATTTTTTCTCCGGTATACATGAACAGACCCAGGACAAAGAACCCCATGCCGGCGAAATAAAACTTCATGCCCGGGTCTTTTTTTACGGTAATGGTGATATATCTGCGGCCGGTACTCATACCCGAAGATTTGGACCGGGGCTTGAATCCCCTCAGGTGGACGCTGTACCCCCTGAAAAGGGCGGGACGGTTATAGGAGAGGACGCCGGACTTGTGAGTTTCACCGTCTGAAAATTCCAGTGCGGCACTGACGGCGATGGCCCGCTTCTGGAAGTGGGGCATCCGGTCCCCCTCGTAATAGTCGATGTCCAGTTTTTTCAGGGTGATCGATACCCGGTCAACGGTAATAGTTTTTCCGGGCAGAAGGACCTTGCCCAGATGGGTGCCGGAGTATAGATAGGAGACCAGATACCCCAGGAACATGATGAGCATGGCATAGTGCATGACATGGGGACCGAATTTAAGGAAAAACCTCCAGGCACTTTTAAACCGGTGGCGGAACCGGATCAGGGTGATGACCCGGTCGGTGGTGCAGACAAAGGTGTTGACGGATAAAAGGGCCATCAGCCCCACCAGGATGAAGAGCCAGAGGGTGATGCTGAGGGATTCGCTGCCCCAGGTGGCGGCCCATGCCAGAAATCCCCGGTCATTGATGGGGGTAAACACATCCATGTGGGATTTCAGCTTACCATAGCCCCAGACCAGGTCCGCAACCATGCATCCGATGATCCCCATGGTCAGATAAATGTTTCCGGCCAGATGCCAGATGCGGGTGAAATGCTTCATAGCAGCCAACCCGGCATCCTGAAGGGCCCAAGTTCCGGCACCACCCCGAGGCAGATGATCCAAAGGGCCCCGGCGGTGATAAATGCGGCTCTGGTCGCCGGGGCAGAGAACCGGGTCAGATGGAGGTGGAGCAGCAGGGCATAGAGAAGCCAGGTGGCCATGGAGACGGCGATGACCGGATCATCCCAGACCAGGGCGGATCCCCAGCCCAGCCAGGACCAGACCGCCCCTGAGAATACGGACAGGGTCCAGAAGAAAAAGCCCCATAAAAGATTTGAGGCCACCTGCCTGGCCGCTCCTGATTTTCCCGGGGAGACAAGCACCCCTAATCCGGCTTCCCCGGCCAGAAGAAACAGGGCCTTGCCGATGATGGCAAAGATGAAAAGGCCGTGGGCAAATGGCGTTTTAAACTGCAGGTAGGGCAGGTAGAAATCATTGGGAAAAAGATAGGCGGCCCATGCCACAGCCAGAACCAGGCCCGGGAAAAAGGGCCTGCCCCCTTCTGCGGCATAGGATCTGAGCCCCACAAGCCCCATGGCAAAGGGGAGGAAAAAGGGGCCCTGAAACAGGGGCATCAGGGGGAGAAAGGACCAGTATCTCAGGATGAGTGATGCCCCGTTTAATATCAGTCCCAGAACCAGGCAGCAAATGGCCGGGGTCTTGCGGGAGAGCAGATGGCAGAGCAGGGCCAGGGTGTACATCAGTACTGCGGATTCAAAGCTTTTGTGTATGAGCCAGGGTATCTCCATAGTCAGTTCGTGTCGCTGTTCAGCGTCCTTCGTGCTGGGTTAAAAAACAAAAAGCCCTGAATCGTTTGGGTAAACGATCCAGGGCTGTCCCTTTTTCCGTCCTGAAGATCATGCGGGGGCGTGCATTGCCGTGCACAGCGTCCCTATGGTATCCAGGCAGGTCTTCTGACTCTCGGTTCATCCTACTTGCCGCGCCTTCCCATGGATGCTTCCACAGTGGCTTTTTGCAGCGTTGGTCCCCGATTACAGCGGCGGGCCCGTCCCTGATTTTCACAGGGTTCCCTATTCTACTCTTGCGAGTACCTGAATGGCTTTCCTCTTAATCGATATGCCGGGGTAATGTCAATGGGAAAGTGAAAAGATCCTCCGCTGGCAAAAGCCCGATAAATTATCTGCCGGTGCGGCGTGTATAGCGACCGTATTCACCTGACAGTCCGCCAAAAATAAGATGGTGGTCATCCACCTCTGTCTGGGTTTATAAAATAAGCGACCAAACTTTTTTTATTAACTCAAGAAAGGAGATGAAAATGACCACCGACGAAAGAATAGCACGAAGAAAACTGTCTTTGCTACAGTTGGCTGCAGAATTGGATAATGTCAGCAGGGCTTGCCGTATCTCAGGTTATTCAAGGCAACAGTTCTACGAGATACGTCGCAACTATCAAACATTTGGCGCCGAAGGCCTTATGGACCGTCTTCCTGGCCCCAAAGGTCCTCATCCAAACCGAGTCCCGAAAGAAACTGAACAGGCCATTCTTGATTACAGCATGGACCACCCTGGGCACGGCTGCCTGAGAGTATCCCAGCAGCTTGCTCTCCAAAATGTTCAGGTCAGTTCTAACGGAGTGAGAGGCGTCTGGACCCGGCACAATCTTTTAACCAAACACCAGCGGCTTTTGCGATTAGAAGAAAAGGCCAGAAAAACCAAGATCGCGTTGACAGACGAGCAGGTCCGCTTGTTGGAAAAGTTCGATCCTGAGTTCAAAGAGCGCCATATCGAAACGACATGTACAGGAGACTTGGTGGCTGTTGATACATTCTTCGTAGGAACGCTTAAGGGTGTCGGCAAAATCTATCTTCAGTCGGTTATCGACTGCCATAGCAGATATGCCTGGGGTCGACTTTACACTACAAAATTGCCGGTCACAGCCGTTCATATCCTGAATACCGATGTTCTTCCCTTCTTTGAAAAACACGAAGCTCCCGTTAAAACGGTGCTAAGCGATAATGGGCGAGAGTTCTGTGGGAGAGAAGACCGCCACCCATATGAACTTTTCCTTCAGCTGGAAGGTATCGAGCACAGGAGGACAAAGGTCCGTCGCCCGCAGAGCAACGGTTTCGTTGAACGACTTCATAGAACTCTGTTGGATGAGCACTTCAGGGTCCAGGGCCGGAAAAAGTGGTATGAATCCGTTGAAGAAATGCAAAAAGATCTGGACAGATACTTTCATTCTTATAACAATGAGAGGGCTCATCAAGGGCGAAATATGAAAGGCCGGACACCATATAAGGCCTTCTTGGACGGTATCCCAAAAGGAGATAAAACCGAGACAAAGAAAAAGGTTAAAAAAGCGGCCTAATTTTTACCCGGGCAGAGGGGGATGTGTCAGGTCAATACGGTAACTGTACACTTAGCTGGTTATGTTTCCGCATCTGACGATTTATATTAAACAACCTATAAAATTCAAATGTTGAGGTGCGATCACAAATGAATAAGAACCCGAATATAATGTTCCCAAAGCATAAAAATAAAGAATTAGTCTACTTTCCAATATTCATAGCCTTAATAGCTTTAACAATGATTTCAAAGAATGAATTAGTAAAACAATTTTATTCATCAATCATTATTCTAAATTTGGGGTTATTACATATTTTAGCGAGCAATGTCATAGCTTATCTTTTTAGTAGCCAGTTTGTTAAATATACAAGTAACCCACCCAAATTAAATCCCCTAATTATAAAATGCGTGGGAGTTATCTTTATTGTTGCTTCGATTTTAATGGGGATTAAACAAGAGTTTTAATCATACCAACCAGCGCCGCCAATTGCCCCCCCGGATTCACCTGAGTTTGGTGTTAAACTCCTTGTCCGATATCTCAGCCTGTTTGAGGATGGTTTTTAAGGTCCACCGGTCCAGTTCTTTGTGATCCGGGATGATGACGACGCTGCCTGCGGTATGGGCATGCCCCCCGAAAGCAGTACAATGTGATATGTTAGAATTGCAGAGAAAAAAGGCTTCAGAGATATCCAAAATACTTCGTAGTTGTTTTTCCGAATCATATTTCTCGACTGAAAAGTTCGAGGAATATGCCGGCACCCCTCAGGGGGGGCGGCTTCTTCGAAAAACAAAAAGATTTTATCCGGATATCAAAATGTCCACTGGAAAAGCAAAATTCATATTCGGCCATCTTCTATACCTGATGTGCCACCCCGTATATGTTCAGCTCATCAAATTATCTCCAAGTCGGCCCAAAAGAGCCCATTGCACTCCAGATAGCTTATAGATCCGCAAAAAATTCGTCCTATCTTCCTTGGAAATCAAATTTTTTATTTTTTTTAGGGCAACAATACGCCGCCTTATTGGTGCCTAAAAATTACAGAAGGAAAGGGTGACAATGACGCTTCCCCAGAGGCGAAGAAATGGGTGACAGTAACATGGGGAGGACGTCTGAACCAGAGGTTGACAATAACACCCAGCAGATCGAAAAAATCAGCTTATTGATTTCTCCAAAACAGTCTCGTTACGTCAAACGAAATGCGTTCAAAATTAATGAAAAATCAGCATGGTGGGTTTGACATCCCCCATCAGGGGCATGATACAATATACTCATTCAAGCAAGTTTTGGAGTCAAAGGCCTTCCCTATCCTCGCCATCGAACAGGGACAGATAAAACAAAGGAATCCATAAAAAATTGTGAGCGGTGAGATTATTCTCATCACTGAAGCGGAATTTAAGTGTCGCCGTCTGTTGCACGGCTCTTTAATAGATGGAGGTTTTATCATGTCCACAGATGGCTGCGGGGCTTTTGAAAATTTGCCCAGCCTGGAAAAAATTGAGGCGTACGTTTCAAAGATACTGGAAGCGTATCCTGAAAATCAAAATACACGGTCAGAGTACAGCAAAATATTTAATCGAGTCTTCCAACAGAGCAAATATGATCTTATCAGTTATACCGTCGATCAAATGCTCTCAAAGCGGTCCTACTACAAATATAAAGCAGCCTTTCAATATGGGCTCGCCTATTCAATCCAAGCATATATCGAAAATTATAAGGGCACTGGGTCATCAGTTGATAGCCAATTAGCTGCCGATCTGTATAAAATATTAAAGCAGTTGGCTCCCTCTTTTGATCAGTCTCCTAATATAGATGATTGGCGGAATAAGGTGTCCTTGTATCCAGAAGAAGAAATCCGGATCAAAAAAGCCGCTATTGGGAGGTCAAGAAGAAAGCATGGGCGGCAGCAGCGAGTCGGCAAACGCAATTCCATAAAAGGTCTGCCGTCTGGCTGGCAGATAGCCGTTTGTCAAAACGTTCGGAAGGAGTATGTTTTACCGACCGTTATTATGGCTCTGACTGGCTGCAGACCGGCTGAAATTGGAAATGGTGTTGAAATTTTTTTTGAGAACGACTTAGTCATGTGCAGAATCCAGGGGGCCAAGGTTTCTGCTACTAAAGGGCATCGCACAAGAACTATAGGATTTGACCCCAACCAGAATCCCCTTGCCCAATTGCTGAGAGATGGATTCAACGCCCGCAATATTAATCGTGACATCGTCAGGCTCCCAGGGGGAAATGGTGCCGAAGCGGTTAAGAAGTTTGGCGACAACGTCAGGCACGCAGCTCAAAAAAAGCTTGGATTTAAAAAGGTGTCTGCATACTCCTTCCGGCATCAAATCGCCTCGGATCTAAGGAAAGACGGGTTCTTGCCAATAGACATTGCGGTTGTACTCGGTCACAGGACCACCAAAATGAGAAAGCATTATGGCCTCAAAATATTTGGTAAAGGAGGTGGCCACAGTATTCGGCATTGGGATGGTTCGGAAAAGGATCTTATTAAGACCACATTTCATGAGCAGTCACCAGCGGAGAGAATTAAAGAGTCCTGCCCAGAAAGGCTCTCGCTTTAGGGCAGGACTTTTTAGAAATGTTTGCCGGTGCCCAATGACCAGAGACTTGGAATGGATCAGCAGCCCTTTGTCGCTTGAAAAGGATTATGGTCGTGCGGTTAAACCTGAGGAACTTGCCGAGTTTTTAAAGGTTGACCGTCGAACTGTAATCAAGTATGCGAGGATCTGGGGTGGCATCGAAGTTTCTCCCGGCAAATTCAGATTTTTTGAAAAGATTATACGGAGGAAACTCGATGCCAAGTTTAATAACGAAACGTGGAAAGAAGAGGTGGCGGGCCACTGTAATGGTCAGCAGCCAAAGAAAAGAGAAACTGTTTCCGGACGACTCAAAGAAGACGTACCGGGCTGCGGTGTTGTGGGAAAAGGAGGAAAAAGAAAGGCTGGAAAACGAGCAGACCGTCATGGCCTGCTTGACCCTGTTTGATTGGGCCCAGGAATATCTGGATTATGCTCAAAGCAATTTTGGAGACAAAACATACAAAGAAAAGAAGGGTGTTTTTGCCCGGTTTTTTAAGGCCGTGAATCCTGATTCAGACATAAATGATATGACTCCGGGCGTGGCCATGAAATATCTTATGAAACAGTCAAAGAGCCGTTCTGGCAATGCCGCAAATAAAGACAGAAAGAACCTTGCGGCAGGCTGGGAGTGGGGACGAAGATACACCAACAGGTTCCCCCAGCAGGTTCTGAACCCGTTCAAGGCTGTGAATAAGTTTTCGGAAAAGCGTCATCCAAGGTATGTGCCGCCGGAGGAAGATTTCTGGCAGGCTTACTATCAGGCTGAGGATCAGGATCAGGTATTGCTGTTAGCCTATCTCCATCTGGCCGCTCGTCGGAAGGAGGTCTTTAATTTGACCTGGGAAGACGTGGATTTTGGTAACGGCCAGATCAGGGTGTGGACCAGCAAGCGCAAAGATGGAACCCGGGAGTATGATTGGTTACCCATGACATCAGAGCTGAGAAAGGCTTTAATGGCGTGGTGGCAGAAAAGGCCAATCAAAAAAACACCCTATGTTTTTCTGTGCCTGGATAAAAAAACTTGTTGTGAACCGTATTACGGCAAGCCTTTTAAAGAAAGGCGGCATTATATGGAAGCTTTGTGCAAGAAGGCCTGTGTCAAGCATTTTGGATTCCATGCCATACGGCACCTGACAGCGAGCATTTTGTATCACAAAGGCTATGACGTGTCTGTGATCCAGTCCATATTGCGGCACAAGAGCCCGACAACAACAAACAGGTATTTAAGAAAGCTTGGTCTCAAAGAGACCAGGGAAGCCCTTGAAAAAGGATTAGCAGGACCAGGAGTGATGGTGCCACTTAAGAAGAAAAGAGCCTTGGCAGGATGACACGAAAATTTTGTTGTCCGGATTTTGTGTCTGCCAAGTAAAAAGGCTCTCAGCCAAATGCTGAAAGCCTTGATGCTCTAAGTGGCGTCCCCAAGGGGATTCGAACCCCTGTCGCCGGCGTGAAAGGCCGGTGTCCTGGACCGGGCTAGACGATGGGGACGCATGGCCTTTTTTAAAATGGCGCGAGTGACGAGACTCGAACTCGCGGCCTCTAGCGTGACAGGCTAGCGTTCTAACCAACTGAACTACACCCGCGCATTCTAAAAAAATGTGGTGCCCAGGAACAGAATTGAACTGCTGACACGGGGATTTTCAGTCCCCTGCTCTACCGACTGAGCTACCTGGGCCCATAGAAGCACCTCTTTTAAAGGTTTTTTGAGGGTCTGTCAATAACTAAATTGACGTGGGAAGAAAAAAATGTCGGAAAAACGGTCAGAAAAGAGGCTGGGCGGGATATTTCTTTTTGATAGAATAAGGAAGCGGATGAGCCGGGAGGGGCAATGGGTAGTCTTCTGTGTCGGGAAGGGAGAACGAGCATCAGCGTTGAGCGGTCAAAATCAGCAAATCCGTTTACAGGCTTCCCGGCCCATCCGTTTCAGCTTCCCCCCTTGTTCCATGGCAAAAAAACAAGGGGAAAAGGCTTATTCTATTTCAAATGCCCGTTCACCGTGGAGGGCATTATCAAGTCCTGCTAACTCATCATCAGATGCAACTCTGATGCCACCGGTTAAAATTTTAGTGATGAAAATTATCACCAGGGTGGCCACGGCGGCAAAGGCTGCCGTGCCGAGGATCGAAAGAATCTGGGTGAGCGCCTGGCCCGGATTCCCGTAGAAAAGACCGGCGGCCCCTTCCGTGACGGAGGGGGATGCGAACAGTCCTGTGGCCAGGGCGCCCCAGATGCCGCAGAGACCATGAATCCCAAAGGCGTCCAAAGAGTCGTCATAGCCAAGCTTCCGCTTGAGAACGGCCACGCCGATATAGCCAAGGATGCCTGAGACTATGCCGATGGCAAAGCCGCCTGCGAGGGTGACAAAGCCAGCTGCCGGTGTTATGCCCACAAGGCCTGCAATGGCGCCCGAGGCAAGGCCTAGGAGCGTGGGTTTTCCGGAGACCTTCCATTCGGTGAACAGCCAGGCCAGGCCGGCGATGGCCGCAGCCGTGTTCGTCACCATGAAGGCGGAGGCGGCCACACCGTCGGCGGCAAGTTCTGATCCGGCATTGAAGCCGAACCAGCCGAACCAGAGCAACCCCGCGCCCAGGGCAGTGAAGGTGACGGAAGAGGGGAACATGGCGTCCTTACCGTACCCCCGGCGTTTACCCAGAACCAGGGCCAGAACCAGGCCTGATACGCCCGCGTTGATATGGACCACATTGCCCCCGGCAAAGTCCAGAGCGCCGATCTTATGCATCCAGCCGCCGCCCCAGGCCCAGTTGCACACCGGGGCGTAGACAAAGGTAACCCATAACAGGGTAAAGACGATCCAGGAGGAAAATTTCATTCTGTCTACAACAGAGCCGAGGATGATGGCCACGGAGATACAGGCAAAGGTCATCTGGAAGATGACAAAGATCAGGGTCGGAATGGTCCCTGACACGGAATGGATGTCGATGCCGGATAAAAAGACGTGGTCCAGACTGCCGATAAACAGACTGCTGCTCTCTCCAAAGGCCAGAGAGTATCCCCATCCCACCCAGGCCACTGAGGCCAGGCAATAGGCCACAAGAGTCATGGCAATGGTATTGAGCAGGTTTTTATACCGGGACAGGCCGCCGTAGAACAGGGCTAAGCCTGCCGGGGTCATCATCATGACCAGGGCTGTGGAAATGGTGACCCAGGCGGTGTCGCCGGAGTCGATGGTTCCTTCCCCGGCAAAGGCCGGTGCCGTGCTTGCCAAAATGCATCCGAGTGCTGCCAAACAGGGTTTGCGCATCGTCTATGTCCTTTTCATTCAGGTTGAGTTTCACTGTCAACAAATTTGTCCACACTACACAGCAAATGGCGTACCAATCAAAGCATTGACCGTGTCGATACTCACTAAGTGGTTTTAATTAAAGGCGGATTTTATGGTTAGAGCAAGGGTGGCAAAATTAGGCCTATAGCTAAAAAATAAATTTTCAATTTCAAAATTGTAATTTCATAGGCAGTAAAAAAAGTCAAAAAAGTAATAAATTCTAAATTATTTAAGAAAACGGTAGGTTGTGTCTTTGGATTTTTCTGAAACCCTGAAAAAACAACCCAAGCTGAAGAAGGTGAAAAAATATAATTACAATTTTGTTAATTCAAGGGCAGTTTTTGGGAGGTCTCCACCGTCAATGTCAGGGCCTCCCAGTCGGAATTGACCTTCCCGAAAAGAATATATGGGCGACCGTACTCCAGGATGTGGCAAAATCGGGCATAGGGCCCGGGAAAAAAAACCGTTTCCAGAATCCCGGTCTCATCTTCAAAGGTTAAAAATTTCATAGGGTCCCCATGCTTGGTTTTAACGGTCTTCCCGGTGATCAGCCAGCCTGCAACGCAGATGCGTTCTCCGATATGACGGTGAATATCGCAGGCTTTGATGCCGCTGACCGCCTGCACCTGCCGGGCAAACAGCGCCATAGGATGGCAGGCGCACAAAAATCCCAGGGCCCGGAATTCCTGGCGCAGAAGGGCATCGGGAGAATCCGGGGGGAGATCCGGCAGGGAGGCCTCCGCCGTTGGGTTGTTAAAAAGCCCGGCTTTGTCGCGGGCGTGCACAGTTTGACCATGTCTGATGCTTTTTCTCCAGGCGTAAAATGCCCAAATCAGCACGGCTCGGCTTTTTCTGCCGTTGAGGAGGTCGAGACAGCCGCTGTCTGAAAGGGCGGTGAACTCGTCCTCCCCGGGCCGGATACGGGATAAAAAGTCCATGATGCCGGAAAAGGCCTTTTTTTCTCGTTCCTTTATAATATGAGTCATGGTGGCGGTTTTCAGCCCTTTTACCGCCATTAGCCCGACCCGGATGCGATCCTTTTGGCCCAGCCACCGGATGGGGCTTTCACCGACATCGGGGGGAAGAATTTCGACGCCTAAGCGCCGGGCCTCCGAAACATAGGCAAAGGTTGCGTAAAAGCCCCCCTGATTACTGATGACGGCAGCCATAAACTCGGCCGGATAATGGGTTTTCAGGAAGGCGGCCTGAAAGGAAACCCGGGCGTAGGAGGCCGAGTGGGGCTTGCAGAAGGAATAGCCGGAAAAGGAGATGATCATGTCCCAGATCCGGGTGATGTCGTCACGGGTGACGCCCCGGGCGGCGGCTCCGGCCTTAAATGCCCGGTAATAGTCCTGCAGGGCCCGGGTCTTATCCTTTTTAGACATGATTTTGCGCAGCCCGTCGGCATCGGCGTGGGAAAAGCCGGCCAGGCGGACGGCAACCCGGGAGACGTCCTCCTGATAGACCATGATGCCGAAGGTCTCGTCCAGAACATCTTCCAGCAGCGGGTGAAGCGGTTCCCAGTCCCCCGTGTGAAGCCTCTTAAGATAGGCCTGGATAAACTCGTTGGCCGCAGGCCGGATAATGGAGGAGTGGATGACCAGGTGTTTGAAATCCCCGACCCTGGATTTTTTCTGGAGCAGGCGCATGGCAGGGCTTTCAATGTAGAAGCAGCCCATGGTCAACCCTTGGGCCACCACTTCCTGGGTGGCCAGATCATCTTCGGGATCCTGGTTTCGGAAATCCGAAAAGGGTTTTTGAGTCCGGGTTTCAATGGTGTGGATGCAGTCCCGGATGACCCCCAGGCTCCGGTTGCCCAAAAGGTCGATCTTGACCAGCCCTGCCGCCTCGGTGCCGTCCTTTTCCCACTGGATCAGGGGAAGGCCTTTGGGGGCGGTTTCCACGGGGACATAGGTGTCAATGGGGGCCGGGGTAATGACAATGCCCCCGGGATGGACGGAAAGGTGTCTGGGGGCGCCGGTCAGGGCCCGGGCCAGGGCCATGATTTCCGGCCAGGGTTCGGGAAAGTCCATGTGCCTGAATTCGGGGCGTTTTTTAATTTCTGCCAACAGATCCTTCGGGGACGCGGCATCCTCTCTCCAGAACCAGGGCAGGCGGGCGGTGACCTTTTTGATTTCCCCTTCGGGCAGGCCGAAAACCTTGGCGGTTTCCCGCACCGCCATTTTAGGCTGGAACAGGATATGGCTTGCCACCATGGCTGACGCGCCTTTAAACCGGGACAAGACCCCATTGAGGATGGCGTCCCGTTCATCCCAGGAAAAGTCAATGTCAATGTCCGGCGGATCTGTGCGGCCGGGGTTGAGAAAACGCTCGAAGTAAAGGTTGTGTTTGATAGGGCAGACATTGGTGATGCCTAAGGCGTATGCCACGATGGAGGCGGCGCCTGAGCCCCGGCCGCAGATGCGGGAGGCCTGGGAGACAATGTCGCGGACGACCAGAAAATAGGTGGAAAAGTTCATCTCCCGGATAACGGAGAGTTCATGGTCCAGGCGCCGGACGACCGGGCCGGGCAGGGTGGGGCCGTAGCGCCGGACTGCGCCTTCAAATGCTTTGCTGCGCAGCAGATCGGCTGCGGACCGGCCCTCCGGAAGGTCGTAGGGCGGCATGACAATGCCGAAGGACGGTCCTGTAAATTCAAGCTTCTCCGCGATGACCCGGGTGTTGGAAACCGCCTGCGGCTGAATGGCAAACCTTTGGGCGTAAAAGTTCGGGCTGCCCAGAAAGGCGTCCTTCGGAGCCAGGTCTCCCGGCGAAAGCCTTGACAGACTTGTGTTTTGGGCAATGGTCCGGGTGAGGGCGTGGATGTGGTGATCCTCCGGATAAAGGAAAAAAGCCCCTGGGGTGGCCACTAGGGGGAGTTTCAGGGCCGCGGCGGCCCTGCACAGTGGATGCCGGGTTGGCAGGGGATGCCGGGGCAGGGCTGCGGCTAAATCGAGGGGGGCATGATTCGGAGCTGTCCAGGCGGTGAGCAGGCGGGGGGACTGGGTGAGGATTACAAGGCCCTCTCCCAGGACGGGAACGGCCTTTTCCAGAGAGAATAATGGATCTGTGTGCCGGGCGGTGATGAGGCGGCACAGGTTTCGGTACCCTGTGATATCCTTAACCAGGCAGACGGCCCGGTGGAAGGCGGCAGGATCAGTGAGCTCCGCCCCGATAATGGGCCGGAGATCCAGCTCCCGGCAGGCGGAAAGAAAAGGCCACAGCCCGTAAAGGTTGTCCGTGTCTGTGAGGGCCAATGCGTTGTATCCCAGGGTCTTAGCCCGGGTACACAGTGCCCGGACGGAGGCGGTTCCCCACATCAGGGAGTAATGGGATCTGAGGGTGAGAGGGATCACGGGCCGCCTCAGGAACAGGGGGCGGCACCCTCAGCCCGGGCAGCCTGGGCCGGCAGGGAACCTAGGCCTAAGGCGGCGCCGGACTGGACCGCCAGGGGCCCGAATCGGGCGCGGATGCTGTCCATGGCCCGGTGCAGGTGTGTGGGCGGGGGGGGAGATATGTTCCGGGGGCCGAAAAGGGAGACTTCCACCGGAGCGGACACCCGGGGGATGCAGAAAAGGACCATATGCCGGATCCGGATTCGTCGGGTCCAGGCGGTGAGAAGCAGATCCCATGCTTGTTTGAGCAGTTCTGATTCATCTGCTGTTGCCGCTTTCATGCTCCGGGTGCAGATAAGCGTATCCGTATAGGTGAGGGTGAGAGCAAGGCGGGCTGCGATTTTTCCGCGCCGCCGCAGTTGTCCGCATAGCCGGGCGATCATGAGGGCCAGCCCCGCCTTCAGGCAGCCGGTGTCATTGGTGTCGTCGGCAAACTCGTGTTCTGCCCGAAGGGGAGAGGGCCCTTCGATGAATTCGTCCCGATTTTCCGGGCCTGCGCCGGTCCTGCGTCCTTGACCGCCCACGGGGCGATTGTCGATGCCCAGCAGCAGGTCATGGATGAGGCTGGCCCGGCCATCAAAGGGAACGGCCAGTTGGGCTAAGGTCAGCGTTCGGGCCTGAGACACTGAGGCGATGTTGAACCGCAGCAGAAGGCGCCGTTCCGCGGGTGTCAGCCCCGGCATCAGGGCAATGGGCAGGGGGGCCAGGAAGGCTTCTTCCTCCCCCGGGCCCACAATATATTCTCCCGTGGGTTTGACGACTCTGGAGGCGGCCTTGGCCACCAGGCGGTTGGGGGCAAGGGTCCAGATGGGGGAAAGGTTCATCTGTTTTTCGATGCGTTGTTTCAGGCGCCAGGCCACATCCGGCGGGGGCCCGTACAGGCGGCTGGTGCCGGTGATGTCCAGGTAGAGATGACCGTCGGTGCCGCCGGATTCAACCTGGGGGGATAGCTCCGCAGCCTGCCTGAAAAGCGCTGTCATGACCTGGCTGTATTTGCGGAGCCTTGGCGGCAGCACCGGAATCCGGGGGTGAAGCCGCTGTGCGCGTGCCAGAGGCATGCCTTTGCGGACACCTTCCTGGAAGGCGGCTTCGTTCATGTCAAAAACCCGGGCCCTGGGGGCGCCTTCCGGGGCGATGATCAGCGGGCGGTCGCCTAAGGACGGGGTGAGGCAGGCCTCCACCCGGGCGGCAAAATCGGCAATGTTGATGTGGATAACGGCGCGGTCCCGGACCATGGCAGGCCTCGCAGTATCAGGGGCGGTTGGCCCCGTTGAGAATAGCGGCCAGGCGCAGGCAGTTTTTAGGGGCCTGCCCCCGCACATGGTTGTTGAAAAAGACCGCTCCGGCCTGTGCGCCGGGGGACAGATCTTTCAGGATAACGTCAGCCAGTTCCTTAAGTTCCTGCTCGGTGTAGTCGTAGTCAAACTGCTTTTGCATCTTGCCCGAGCGCCAGCCCTGGCTGTTGCGACCGTGAAGCCGCAGATAAAAAAGATCCGGGTTGGTGACCCGGGCCACCCGCGGGAAAAGGCGGGGCAGGGCCGGGGCATCCACGGTGACCTGGGTGATGCGGCGGCGGGCGAGCTCCTGCTCCACCCGTTCATGGGCCCAGGACGGGTCGCGGAACTCCACGGCAATGGGCAGGCCGGAAAGCTCGTCCAGCAGGTTCCCCAGATAGGTGCGCCGTTCCGGGGTCCGGTGGAAGTAGGGCGGCAGCTGGATCAGGACGGCCAGCAGCATCTTCTTGTCCACAATGGGGGCAATGCCCTGGCGGAATGCCATGGCTTCTTTGATCCATTGGGTGGCGTGGACCTCGTGGGTGAGGGTGCGGGTGAGTTTGGCGGCAAACCTGAACCCCTGCGGCACCTGTTCGATCATGCGCGCCACGGCCGGGGCCTTGGGCATCTGGTACCAGGTATAGTTCAGTTCCACCGCGTTGAAAATGCAGGTGTAGGCGGGCAGCATGTTGGCTGCGTGGGTGCCCTGGGGGTAAACCCCGGCATCCAGCCATTCCCCGTAGGAGTAGCCGCTGGTGCCGGTGAAGACGCGGCAGCCTCCGGCATTGAGCACCGTGGTGTTCGTGGCGGGCATGGGCTATCCTTCATCCATGGCATCAGGCGGCCGGATGACCCCCATGACCCGGCCCTGGATGAGTACATCGTCAAAGCCGTAGGTCTGGGATTTGAACTCCGGGTTGTCCGGACGCAGTTCAATGAAGCCGGGATGCAGGAAAAACCGTTTGATGGTGGCCTCTTCGTTGCGGATCAGGGCCACCACGATTTCCCGGTTGCTGGCATACTGCCGGGGCTGACAGATGGCAAGATCCCGGTTTAGAATCCCGGCGTTTTTCATGGACTGGCCCTGGACCCTCAGGGCGAAGAGGTTTTCCCCGGGGAAAAGGCTCGTATCCACGGCAATGCTCTGTTCCCATTCCTGGCTGGCGTAGATGGGAAGGCCGGCGGTGATCCGCCCGATGACAGGGATTTGCCGGCTCTGGCTCCCCTGCTCCTGCGGGGCATCCAGGAGGATGATGTTGCGGCTGTACCGCCCCTCCCGGCGGATATAGGCCTTGTCTTCCAAAATCTTAAGGGTTTGTGCCACGGCAGCATGGCTGATATATAGGTCTGCCGCAGTGGTCCGAAGGCTGGGAACGGTCCCTGTCGTGTCGATGGCACAGGCGATGTAGTCCAGAAGTTTTTTTTGTTTTTCGGTTAATGCTGGTCTCATGATTGCATATCCAAAGTTCCTCGTGTCAGTCTTTGTCATGGTGGCAGGGATTGATACAAATGTCAAGGCGAATGTAAATGCAAGTAAATGGCTAACCTATACAATAGGACGAACGCTGAAAAGTATATGGTCTAACCATTTGGAGTCGGGACATGCTTTTAGGGCAACGGTTTGGGTCTGTACCGCCATATGAACTTGCGGTTTTAAGTGTTGACAACCCAAACTTTATGGGCTACAGAAAGCTACAAATAGGCTATAGGAGCGCTTTTTAAGCGATTTACAGGTAAGAATCTTAAGCGGATTAAATGATTTCTTTATGGCTGAATTAGAATTAAAAAACATCAGTGTTCGGTTCGGAGGGCTTCTGGCCCTGTCCAGTCTGAGTTTTACCATAGGTAATGGTCGGGTGGTCGGACTTATCGGGCCCAATGGCGCTGGGAAAACCACGGTATTTAACGTGCTCACCGGCGTGTACAAGGCATCTGAAGGGGATGTGGTCTTTAACGGGGAAAGTATTCTGGGCAACCGCCCCTATGCAATCTTTGGCATGGGCATCGCCAGAACCTTCCAGAACATCCGTCTTTTTTCCGCTATGACAGCGGTGGAAAATGCCATGGTGGCCCGGCACTGCCGATCCAGCAAAGGAATCTTTGGCTCCATATTAAGAACCCC
Organism: uncultured Desulfobacter sp.; assembly: GCA_963677255.2. GTDB lineage: Bacteria > Desulfobacterota > Desulfobacteria > Desulfobacterales > Desulfobacteraceae > Desulfobacter. Next base: position 1,958,701 of record CAXXER010000001.1, read on the forward strand.
TTCCCAGAAGCGGGAAGAGGCACGGATTCGGGACAAAGCCATGGATGCCCTGAAGTTCATGGGCGTTGATGAATATGCCGATACCGTGGCATCCAACCTGTCCTACGGCCTGCAGCGGCGCCTGGAAATTGCCAGGGCCATTGCCTCAGAACCTAAGGTTTTGCTGCTGGATGAGCCTGCTGCCGGTATGAACCCTTCCGAATCCTCAAAGCTGATGCATGACATTGCGCGCATCAAAGACCTCGGGATTGACGTGCTCCTTGTGGAGCACGACATGAAAGTCGTCATGGGTGTGTGTGATCATATTGTTTGTGTTGACCATGGTGTGAAAATTGCCGAAGGAAGTCCAAGTGAGATTCAGAACGATCCCAAGGTGATCGAGGCATATCTGGGTCAGCCAGCCAACCAATAATGTTTTAAGGAGGAAAAGATGAGAAAAAGAGTTGTTTCTATTATGGCAGTGGGCCTGATTCTGGTGCCGTTCCTGTTCGGTTCGGTCTATGCCAAAACCCTGAAGATGGGTTCCATGGGGCCTTTGACCGGTCCCTATGCTGCAGACGGTAATGACATCAAAAACGGTGTCCTCACCGGTATCAAGGTCATTGAAGACGAAGGCGGCATCCCCGGTTTCGACAAGATTGAGCTGTTCCCCCAGGATACTGCCTGTGACCCCAAACAGGCTGTTGCCGCTGCCAACAAACTGATCAACCTGGGTGTCACCGGTGTTGTGGGCGCTTACTGCTCCTCTTCCACCATCCCGGCCTCTGACGTACTGGCCGAAGAAGACATCATCATGATCACCCCGGCCTCCACCAACGAAAAGGTGACCGACCGCGGTCTTCCCTACATGTTCCGCATGTGCGGCCGTGACGATGCCCAGGCACCGGCTGCCGTAAAATTCATGAAAGAGGCCCTGAAAGCCAAAACCATCTTCATCGTTGACGACAAAACCACTTACTCCCAGGGTCTGGCCGACGGCGTGAACAAGGCCTGCCAGGAAATGGGCATTGAAATTCTTTCCCATGACCATGTGAACCAGGGCGACAAAGATTTTTCCGCCATCCTGACCAAGATCAAAACTTCCGGTGCTGACGTATTCTACATGAGCCTGCAGAATCATTCCACAGGTTCTCTGATGGCCATCCAGGCCAGAAGAATGGGTCTTAAGTCCCAGATCGTTTCCCAGGACGCCATGTTCCATCCCAACTTCACCAACGTTGCCAAAGATGCTGCCAACGGCGTTTACGTGACCTTCGGTTACATGGATAAGAGCACGGATGCATACAAAAACTATGCAAAGATCTTCTCCGAAAAATACGGTGAAATCGGTGCCTATGGTACCTATGCCTACGACGCTACCGTCTCTTACCTGAGAGCGGTTAAGGCTGCCGGCACCACTGATCCTGCCAAGGTAAAAGCTGAAATGATGAAGCAGGATTTTTCCGGTGCCTCCAAGCAGGTCAAGTATGAGAAAAACGGGGACTCCGGTTCCTCTTATATTGCATTTGTGATCGAAAACGGTGAGTACAAACCCTATTGGTCACCGTACAAAGGGTTCTTGAAGTAGTCTTAAAAGAAACCTTTTGAGTAATCCCAAGAGCCGTATGAGGCACGATAGATCCTAAACGGTCCCATACGGCTCTTCCATGCTAACCCCTAATATACAAAGAAGAGAATGGATTATTTTATTCAGCAGTTAATTAACGGGTTGACCTTAGGGGGGATATACGCCCTGATCGCCTTGGGCTACACCATGGTCTACGGTGTCCTCCAGCTGATCAACTTTGCCCATGGCGAGTTCTTTGCCGCAGGGGGCTATGTTGGGGTGATTATACTCTCCTACTTTGCCGGACTGGGGCTCATGGAGACCCACCCCTGGGTTTGTCTGGGACTTTCCTTTTTACTGACCATGGGATATTGTGCCTTTTTGGCCATGGGCGTGGAAAAGGTGGCCTATCTGCCTTTAAGAAAGAAGTCCCGTCTGGCCGCTCTTTTGTCCGCTTTGGGCATGTCGATCTTTTTGTCCAATGCCCTCATGCTGACCCAGGGTGTGTTTGACAAGCCCTATCCCGGAGAGCTGTTCAACGGCGGCTGGGAATTCGGGCTGATCAGTATTTCCTATCTGCAGGTGATGATTGTCTCCATGACGATCGTGCTCCTTGTGGGGCTCAACTTCCTGGTTTATAAGACCAAGATGGGTATGGCCATGCGGGCCACAGCCCAGGACAAGACCATGTCGGCGCTGGTGGCCATCGGCTCCAACCGGATCATCTCTTTGACCTTTGCCATCGGGGCCGGCCTCGCCGCTGCCGCTGGCATCATGGTCGGGCTCTACTACGGGTCTGTCCGGTATGACATGGGCTTTATTCCCGGCATCAAGGCCTTTTCCGCTGCGGTTCTGGGCGGTATCGGCAATATCACCGGTGCCATGCTTGGCGGCCTGATCATCGGCATGGTGGAAATTTTTGGTGCAGGTTATATCTCCGGCCAGTACAAGGATGTGTTTGCCTTCATTATCCTGATCGCCGTGCTTTACTTTAAACCAACCGGAATTATGGGTGAGAATGTCGATGATACAAGAGTTTAAGAAAGTCTGGAAAACCTATACAATCGGTATGATATGGGTCTTGGGATTGTTATGGCCCCTGCTGGGCATCCATCCCGACGGAACGCTCTCCTTTGCCAGGACCTTTAACGTCTGGATCTACATTTTTGCGGGATCCTTTGTCTGCCTGATCATCTACGTGATGAAACAAAGCGGCTCTCTGGCCCCTGTGCTCGATCCCATCTCCAGGATGTGGACCAATGGCTCAAAGGCATCCAAAACCGTTCCCACCTGGGTGTGGCTGTTGATGCTGTTCGTGGCGGCCCTGATCTATCCCCAGGTGACCAGCCGGTACGGGCAGGATGTGGCCATCAACGTGCTGATCTATGTCTGCCTGGGCCTTGGCCTCAATGTGGTGGTGGGCCTGGCCGGCATGCTGGATCTGGGCTATATTGCCTTTTACGGGGTGGGGGCCTATACCTATGCCCTGTTGAATATCCACTACGGCATGCCCTTCTGGATCTGCCTGCCCTTTTCCGCAATCTTCGCCACGATTGCCGCGTCCATCGTTGGGTATCCCACCCTTCGGATGCGCGGTGATTACCTGGCCATCGTGACCTTGGGCTTTGGGGAAATCATCCGGATTATCCTTAACAACTGGATGGAGTTGACCAACGGCCCCAACGGCCTGATGGGTATCGAACGTCCGGGGCTGTACCTGCCTTCCTTTATGGACGGATTCTCCTTTGAGCATCTCTGGCTCAAGAAACTGTGGATGGTTTACTATGTGGCACTCGGCCTTGCCATCATCACCATGATTATTGTCCACCGCCTGAATTTTTCCAGGGTGGGCCGGGCCTGGGAGTCCATTCGAGAGGATGAGACTGCGGCCGAACTCATGGGGGTGAATACGTTTATATACAAGCTTTTGGCCTATGCCACCGGCGGCGCTCTGGCCGGACTTGCCGGCGCCTTTTTTTCGGCCCGTATGAAGTTTGTCTCCCCTGAAAGCTTTACCTTTCTGGAATCTGCCATGGTGCTCTGTATGGTGGTCTTGGGCGGCATGGGCTCCATCCCCGGCGTTATTCTTGGGGCGGCGGCCCTCATTGCCCTGCCCGAGATGTTCAGGGGGTTTGAGCTGTACCGGATGCTGGCATTCGGCGCAGTGATGGTGATCATGATGCTGTTCAGGCCCGAAGGTCTGATTCCGGCAAAACGTATGGGCCAGCGGTCCGAAGAAATGGAGTAAAAAGGATGAGCGAACAACCGATTCTCGAACTGAAAAACGTCCACTCCGGATACGGCTCCATCAAGGCCCTCAAAGGGGTCTCCCTCAAGGTCATGCCAGGAGAGATCGTCGCCATTATCGGTGCCAACGGCGCCGGTAAATCCACCACATTGATGACCATTTGCGGTATCGTTGGCGTGGAAAAGGGCGAAGTCTGGTACAACGGCCAGATGATCAACAAGGTCGCCCCGGAAAAACTGCCCACCATGGGGCTTTGCCAGGTGCCTGAGGGCCGCCGGATCTTTCCCCGCCTTTCCGTGGAGGAAAATTTGATTTTGGGCGGATTTCACCGCAATGACAAGGAGCAGATCCAAAAGGATATCCAGCATGCCTATGATCTGTTTCCCCGGCTGGGGGAACGGCGGCGCCAGGAGGGCGGCACCCTTTCCGGCGGCGAGCAGCAGATGCTGGCCATTGCAAGGGCCTTGATCACCAAACCCAAGGTGTTGTTGCTGGATGAGCCCTCTCTGGGGCTTGCCCCCATTATTATCCAGCAGATCTTTGATATCATTGCAGAGATTAATAAGGAACAGGGCACCACGATCCTTTTGGTGGAGCAGAACGCCAACCTGGCACTTCAGGCCGCCTCCAGAGGGTATGTTCTGGAGACCGGCGAGGTGACCCTGGAGGACAAGGCCTCCTCTTTGATGGCAAACCCAAAGATCAGAGAAGCCTATCTGGGCGAATAAATTCGTCCCGCACGCTGAAAAAAATATCCGTTAAAAGCCCCGGCCCGGAATATTCCGGACCGGGGCTTTGTTGTTCAGGCCGCCTTAGTTAAACCGACTGGACAACCGGACGTGCGGTGATTGCCTCGTCGCAAAAAAAATCGCCGGGTTCCCCTTTCCGGAAAACAAGCCTGCCAGATGCTTCTTGTACAAATGCCGGGGCTCTGCTATGGTGCCTGCTATCCCAAATGAAAGACTCAACGGCATGCGCGCCACCCGGTTTGAATTTTTATGGGCATGTGCTGAACACGGCACGGTGAAGAATGAGCGGACATACGACCCAGCAGAAGATAGACAAAAAAAAAACGGGTGGGCAGGTTCTGGGAAAGACATTTTTTCCTGCGGCGGCACTGTCCTGTTGTCTTTTTATACTTGTTTTCGTAGGATGTGCGGGGCTGCCTGACGCAAAGCCCCGGTTAGCGTCAAACGCCATGAATGATACTCATGATACGCCTCTCGGCAGGATTTTTTCACCGATGACACAGGCACGGCAGGGATTATCCGGCCTGATCACCCTGCCCCTCGGCCGCCAGGCCCTGGCAGCCAGGATCACCCTGGCCAAAATGGCGATGAAAAGCATTGATGCGCAATATTATCTGCTTCACAATGATTTGACCGGGAAACTGTTCATCCATGAACTCATGCGGGCGGCGGACCGGGGGGTGAGGATACGGCTTCTGGTGGATGACATGGCCCTTTGGGGGCGGACCAAGGGGGCGGCGGTCCTCTCCTCCCATCCGAATGTGGACATTCGGATATTCAACCCTTTTTTCAGGGGCGGATCCAGGTGGGCCCAGATGATTTACCGCTTCGGAACCGTTACCCGGCGGATGCACAATAAAGTATTTGTCGTAGACGGGCAGGCCGTGATCCTTGGGGGACGCAATATCGGCAATGAGTATTTCGAGGCTGATCCGGCCATTGAGTTCGGCGATCTCGATGTCCTGGCCGTGGGACCGGTAGTCAAAACGGTGGCGGCATCTTTTGACGCTTACTGGAATTGCAAATTATCCTATCCGGTTGAAGATCTGGCCCGAAAACAGCCCGGGCAGGACAGTCTTGAAAAGGTCCGCAAACGCCTGGAGAAGTCGATCCAACTTGCCAAAAACAAGGCCTATATCCAGGGCCTTGTTGAGGATGACATCTCAGGCAAGATCCGCCACGGCACTCTGCCGTTTTACTGGGGGCGTGCCGAGGTGATTCAGGATCCTCCGGAAAAGATTCTGGAGCCGCCCCAGACCCTGGCCGAAGATCTTGTTGCCGCCCGCATGGCCTCTCTTTTTGACGAAGTTAAGAAGGAACTGATCATCTATTCTCCGTATTTTATTCCGGGGAAAAAGGGGGCGGATTATCTGGTTTCCCTGTGCAAAAGAGGAGTGCGGGTCCGGGTGCTGACCAACTCTTTAGCCTCCACCGATGTGGCCATGGTTCATGCCGGATACAGCCGCTACCGAAAGCGTCTGCTCCGAGGCGGGGTTGAGTTGTATGAGCTGGACCGGGTCATCTCCCGAAAGGATCGAAAGGCGAAAAAAGGCAAATATGCAGCCTCCAAGGCCAGCCTCCATGCCAAATCCTTTGTGCTGGACCGACGCCGGGTGTTTATCGGGTCCTTGAACCTGGATCCCCGATCCTTTGTAGAGAATACGGAAATCGGCCTTGTGGTGGATTCCCCTGAGATCGGCCGGAATCTGGGCGTTTGGTTTGATCGTAACGTACCGTCCATTGCCTTTAAACTGGATCTTAGAGTAAACCAAGGCGCCCCGGATCAGATCCGCTGGATCAAAACCGGGAACGGGGAAGTCCATATCGGGGACCCTCATACCTCTGTTTTAAAGGGCCTGGGAGTCCTGCTTCTCAGGCTCCTTCCCATTGAGTCCCAGCTGTGAGGGGCTTGATTGCACAGTCCTCACTCTTTTTTGCTGAACCTGGCCAGTATGGGGTTATGATCTGAAAAGCCCTTGCAGGGCAGGGCCAGACACTCTTGCACCGTTAAATTTCGAATATAAATTCTGTCCAGATGAAAGCCGAACCATTTTTTGACATAGCGCCCGTTGTCCGGCGGGACAAAGGAAAGCCCCAGATTCTGTGCAAATTTGTCCAACACCAGTTTCCTGGCCGGCTGCCAGCAGTTGAAATCTCCTGCCACCACCATGGCCCCCTTAAGACCTTTGAGCAGGTCGTAAAGCCGGCTTAATTCCCACTGATACCAGGCCAGGGATTTAAAGTTGATGGCATGGAGATTGACGGCCATAAGCGGAGTGTTGTCCTGAAACCTGTACAGGGTGAGCAGGGTGTTTTTAGGGGTGAAAACCAAAGGCTCTTTGGCCAGGGTCATGAAGACACGGCTGTCCAGTGGGTCTGCGTGGGCAGCGGTCACCACTCCGGCAAAGGTTCTGTTCATTCGAAGGTTTGCCGCAGCCACATAGGGGAATCCGGCAATGGTGGAAAGTTTTGGATAAAATAAGGCCTCCTGGAGCAGGATCAGGTCCAGGCCAAAGACGTGCTCCCACTCTCTCACCAGGCGGGTAAAGCCTTTTTCCAGGTTCTCTTTATGGACGTTCCAGCACAGCAGGCCAAATTGATCCGGAACCAGGATATCTTCAAAAAAAATAGGCGACTGGACCGTGGGAGAATTGGGGGAGGCTGGGGAAAACATGGCTATAGCAGGGGCGCAAAAATACGCATGAGGTTTTCGCCCATTCGCCGCCAGCGCCCGGCGGGCACCATGGGCTGCCGGCACCGGTCCATGAGGGTCTCCATCCAGGCCTGACTTTCTGCGATCACATCCGGGGAATAGATAAAACTGACCACCTCGTAGTTATAAAAAAGGCTGCGCTGATCAAAATTGGCCGATCCCATCATCACGCCCCGGTCATCCACCAGGATGGCCTTGGCATGGATCATACCGTCGGGAAACAGGAATACGGGAATGTTGCTGGCGGTAAGATCCCTCATGAAACTGGACCGGCCCAGATCAGCGATCAGGTGATTGGAACTTGACGGTGTGATCAGGCGGACATCCACTCCCCGATGCCTGGCAACGATCAGGGCTTTGAGCAGGCTCTGGTCCGGAACAAAGTAGGGCGTGACAATCCAGATTCTTTCCCGGGCGCCGTATACGGCTGACAACAGGGCTTCATACAAGGCGTCGGCAGGAATATCCGGCCCTGAAGGAACAACCTGGATGGCGGTCCGCCCCTGGTCCTCGGGCAGGCTGTCGGGCTGGGGGAGCTTGGATTTGGCGGTATGGTTCCAGTCCTGGGTGAAGATTTCCCTGTAATGAAAAACGGCGGGGCCCCGGATTTCAAAGAGCATATCGATCCATCGCAGCTTTATGGCAACCGGGCCCATATATTCCCGGGAGAGATTCATGCCGCCTGCCAGCACCGTGGTGCCGTCAAAAAGAAAAATTTTTCTGTGATTTCTTAAGTTGATATAATTCTGAAACGGCCGGGCCAGAAGCGGCATGTAAAAGGCCACCTTAGCCCCTGCTTTTTTCAGTCCCCGCAGGGGCCATTGGGAAAGATAAAGGGGAAGGGAGCCTGCACTGTCTATAAGGAGTCTGACATCCACCCCGTCCCTGGCCTTTTCCTCAAGGGCGTCAATGATGCTTTTTGCCACCTCATCGGTGCTAAAGACATAGGTGGATATCAGAATCTCTTTTTGCGCCTTGTGGATATGATCCATTAGAACTTCATAGGCTTTGATGCCGTCGGGGAAAAAGGCGAATGCATTGCCGGAGATGGCACCTGCAATACCGTTGGCTCTGAGGATGAGATCAATCTGGGTGGCCTCAGGGGAGGGGATTTCCCTGCGGCAGGCCAGCTGAATATCCGATTTCGCCTTGCGCCGCAGTTTGCGGCTTCGGAAGATAAAATAAAGGGGAACGGCGATATAGGGCAAAAGTACGATGGCCAGAAGCCAGGCCATCATGGAGGTGGGTTCCCTGCGCTGGTACACCATATGCCCCAGGCTGGACAATACCAAAAGGTCCACCACAATGGTCCCGAGGTGAAAGTATATAAAATAGATCAGGCTTTCTTCCATGCGGGACCTTTATTGTGGCAGTTGTACCGGATTTTTTAAACTCCCGGCTGGTTCTACTTCGGGGTGAAGGTGAACTTCTGGCCGCCGATGGTGGCCTCGTACATCAGCCCCCCTTTGGCATGGGCAAAGACCGCCATGCCTTTATAGTAATTGATATCCGCCTGGATCCCTGTGGCGGGCCCGGCACTGGCCCCTGCGGTTCCCCCTTCGGTACCGGCCTTGGCTTGAACCCCTGCGGTGATTACTACGGCAGAAGCGGTGGCGTCAAATTCAAAACTGCCGCTGGTAAAGTCATCATAGGCCCGCTTATCCTGGAAAAAGATCATTTGGGAAAACGCCTGGCCACCGAGTTGAAATCCGATGCTGCCCTTAACCAGCTGCACGGATCCGGTCTCTTTGCCATGTTTGAAGACCTTTCCTTCACCATAGCTGCCGCCGATGACAAATCCGCCTTTACCCACCGTGGGAAAAATCGCGTAACCGTAACAGTTTTTAAAAAAAGGCTGAACTGCATCGGATTTTTTGAACACGTCAAGGGTTTTTGAATAGGAATCGGCCAACGCCGGCGTACAAAAGCCTGCGATTACCATGAAAATCAGTAAAAGTCTTTTTATGCAGGTCATGGTTTATCTCCTCAATTTAAACGCATATCCTAAATAGTATACCGCACCTTTGGGTGTACCATGGAATCCAATGGATGAAAAGGGCTTACCCCGGCTGATCCCCGACCAGTTTTTTGGCAAATTCCACGGCTTTGTCCCGGGCATCCTCTCCCAGTGCCGCCGGCGTGGTACAGCCGCCGATATAAAGTTGGGCTGCATGGACGGTTTTATGGGGATTCTGCATCCTTGAAAAAGCGGTGAATGCAGCCTCTGCATTGTTGTCCCAGGGACCGCCGCCGGTCATGAGAAGGGCATGACGCTGGCCTTCAACGAGGGAGGCATGTCCGGGCTGGTGATAGGCGGTATAAAGACTGTACGTTCTGTCCATTACGGCTTTAAGCTGGGCATTGACGCCCCAAAAATAGAGGGGGGAAGAGAAGATTACAGCGTCGGAATGGACCATCTGACCCAGAATTTCTAGAATATCATCTTTTTGAATACATCCGGGCTTGTCGTCGGTCTCTTTGCATTTGCCGCAGGCCAGACAGCCGTTGAGATTTTTGTTGCCAAGATAGACCGATGTCACATCATGGCCCAGCGCTTTGAGTTCCTCTTCAACCCAGCCCAAAACCCGGGCGGTGTTTCCTTTTTTGCGGGCACTGCCCTGCAAAGATAGAATGTTCATTTTGTCTCCTGTTCAGCATGGGGTCAATTGCAGTTTGCAAAAAGATAATTTAGGACAGTATCGGGGGTTGTCAATCAGGCAAGGAGAAAGGGGGGCTCTATTTTTTTGCCAGTGCGTCGATCAGGGGGATGGCGTCCGGCCGGCGAAGCAGCGCTTCCCAGTCCCGGCAGAAATCCGGGTCAGGACCGCTGGTGTGGGAAACGGTCCAGGACGGGGCGTTTGCCTGCTGTCGTATTTGATCGGGCGGAAGGAATCTCAGTTCCTTTTCCTGGCGGGTCATGACAGGAAATCCGTATGTCTGGTTGAGGTATTTTAGCGGGCCCTTGGCTTTTGCGCGGTCCAGAACAAAGTCAAGATGACGGACCAGGCGCTTTCGGGTGACAGTTCTTCCGGTTTCAACAGCGGCAAGTGCCCTTTGTTCGACTTCCGATGCCAGGCTTGGGTCCAGTTCAATGCCCATAGAATGCCTGGCGCAAGTCATGGCTGCGGTCATGGTGGTGCCGGTTCCTGCAAAGGGGTCCAGAATCCGGTCCCCTTGGACGGAGTACATATTGATCAGCCTGTGGGCCAGTTCAAAGGGGAAGGCGGCGCTGCGTTTCCTGGAGGCCCCGTTGCCCAGGGCCTGCCGGTCGCCTTTTAGGTCGGTCCAGATATCGGAAAACCAGAGGTTGCGTTCCTCCCAGAACAGGGCGCTTTCCCGGCGTCTTTCCGCATCGGCCTTAAATATGCGTTTCCCTCCCTTTCTTAAGATCAGGATATACTCGTGCTCTAAAGTAACATAGGCCCCGGCCGGCAGCATGCCTGATCCCATATACTTGTTGGGGGCATTGGTCTGTTTGCGCCACAGGATACAGGGCAGTACGGTAAATCCTGCTGCCTGGGCTGCGGTCAGAATCCGGGCGTGGTTGGGGTATAAGGAGAACTGATCGTTGACGGTCCGGGTGGCATCCCCGATATTGATGCAGGCAAATCCGCCGGGCCGAAGCACCCGAAAGCATTCTTTCCAGACGGGGTCCAGCACCTGGTGCATGGCTTCGAAAGCTGCGGGACCGTCCTCTTTTTTCAGGGCTGCTGCGGTTTTTCCGGACAGTTTCGAGAAAACAGCGTCCCACATTTCGATCATGGGATAGGGCGGGGAAGTTACGATGAGATCAATGATCCCGTCGTCAATTTCTGCAATATCCCTGGCATCTGAAGTGATTAACCGGTGGTGTGTTTCCATGTCCCTATCTTTTTAAGATTCAGAGCGGTTCTATCATGATTTTATGATCATGGCAATTGGTCTGTGGGGCGGGCTAAGAAGGGGGGCGCTCGCCCATGGCATTCTTCAGCAGGCGGTTACTTACAGCGACAGGATATCCGAATGGGCAACCCTTTAGATCGATTCGTCGTTCGGGCCTTTGGGGGCGGCAATCTTGGGATCAAATAGGCAGGAAATATTTCTTCTGATTGTGGCCAGAAACCGGTCGTTGGAAGGACAGGATTCGATGGCCATGGCCATGGCCGAGTCAAAGAAAAGCATGGCCCGATCCCAGGATCCCTTTAGGGTGTGAATCAGACCCAGGTTGTTGAGCAGCACCGCTTCAAGGCATTTTTTCTCCAGGCTCTGGGCCAGCCACAGGCCCAGTTCCATATTTAAAAAGGCCGTTTGAAAGTCCCCGTTATTCCCTGCGGCCATTGCCCTGAGGGTCAGGGTTTGAACCACTTTTTCCATGTCAGTCACATAGCCGGGGGGAGGGGAGGGGCTGTTGTTTTTTCCAAAGTTGTTGTTTTCAGCATCCACGTGGAAAGTCCTCTGGGTGTAAAAAATTTGCTATACCAAACAATAAAAGTGATCCGTGTATTGTCAAGTCATCTCAGAAAAGCGATTAGCGGATAAAAACCCATTCATGGGGAGAGGAACGGTTGTGGGAATAGGCATAGCCTTCTGGCGTGAGAGGTTTAATGTCTTCGGGGTTTTGGATTCGATTTTCAATGGTGGTGCGTGCAAAAAGTCCCCGGGCCTGTTTGGCGCGCACCGAATTGTTTTTAAGTTTTCCCCCTTCATTCTGCCGAAACTGCAGGGTGATCATCCGATTTTCCAAGTCAGACCGGCGGAACAGGGCCGCGTACTCCTCCGAGGCCAGGTTGAGTATCGGCTCATCTGGCGCAAGCTGGGAGGCCGCCCAGGCCACCACCCGATCCTTCCAGAAGGTGGTCAGGTTTTTACCCTCAGGCTTGAGCGGGGTGTTCAGATCCAGGCGGTAGGGCCTTATCGCATCCAGGGGGGTCAGGATGCCGTAAAGGCCTGAGAAAATCCACAGGCAGTCCATGGTAAAGGAAAGATCCTCCCGGGAGAGGCGTTGCGCTTCTAACGTTTTGAACGCCTCCCCCCGGAAGACAAAAAGGGCAGGTCCTGAATCCGCCGTTTCAAACCCACGGATCTGATCCAGGGTTTTTTGGGTCAGGGCCTTGCTTGTTTTGTACAGGGCCTGGATTTCATCCCTGCCCAGCTGTGCAAGCTCCCGGTTTAGACCCACAGCCTCTGATGCAAATGGCGGGGTGCTTTGGGCCATCCCTGTGTCCGGGAGATCAACGGCCATGGTCTTGGTCGGGGAGAGGATCAGTCTCATTTTTTATGGCAGGCCTTGCAGGACACAGGCCCTGCAGCTTCTCCCGCTTTTTCCTTTGCCCTGTGGCAGGCAATACAGGTCTTGTTCATGACCTGTTTTTTCTTGAGCGTACCTGCGGCCTTGGCCGCATCAAGGGCACCTTTTTCCTGTTTAAAGTCCTTGTGGCAGGCTTGGCAGTCTTTGACAACATCCTGGTGAAGATGATGCTTAAAGGCGACGGTGCCGGTTTTGCCTCCGTCCAGGATCATCTGTGCCCGTCCCTGATTCTGGGATGCGGTTCCCGGAGCGGCCAGGATCAGGCCGGCAGCAGTGATAAATAAAAATGTCACGACAATGGCGAAAGAGTTTGTTTTCATTTTTTTATCCTGAAGGTTAGGGGTAAGGTTGCTTTTGATTTTTCTACCATATGGGGCTTGCAAAAAACAAGATCGTTTTAGACTGGGCATATTTTCCCATAAACGACTTAAAACGGCGTGCGCTCCATAAAGCGGTCACCGCATCTGTCTGATCGTTGGGGGATAATATAGGCGTTTATGGAAGGGCTTAGTCTGGGAAGACACCGTCAGCCGGCTCCGTAAAGAGGGCTGAAGCCGGATGCCTTTGCGGGGAAACCCGGCCTCAGCATATAAAATACTGCGGCCGGGTTTTTATTTAATCATTCGGGTTTTCAAAAGGCTACTCACCGGGCATGTTCAGTTCCGCCAAATCATCGCCCAGGTATTTTCGTTCGGTTTCTCCCAGTACACCCATGGCAAAGGCGATCAGGGTCCACAGATGAAGGGTGTGATAATGGACATCATCATAGTGGTCGGACAGTTTATGGATCTGGTCATGGCAGTTATGGCAGGGGGTGACGCAATAATCCGCACCGGTTGCCTTGATCTGATTCTTTTTGATCTCTCCGTATTTCAACCGGGCTTCATTATATCCGGATTGCAGATATCCGCCGCCGCCGCCGCAGCAGTAGTTGTTTGAGCGGTTGGGAACCATGTCGATGAAATTTTCCTCACCCACGCAGGATTTCACGACAAACCTAAGGTCTTCGGCCAATGCATCTCCAAAGCTTTTACGGACCTGCTGACAGGGGTCCTGGACGGTAAATGTAACGCCCAGATCCTTGTTCCAGTCTGAGCTCACTTTCAGTTTGCCTTCGCGGATCCACTGGGCGTAGTACGGAACAATGGGTCTGATGTCCAGATTTGTATCAATGCCGAATTTTTTCTGTCCCATCCATACCGAGAAGGTGGAATGGCCGCATTCAGTGTTCAGATAGACTTTACAGTCCAGATCCATGGCGGATTCAATGGTGTTCCGGGTGACTTTTTCCCAGCATTCATCATCTGCCAGGAACATGCAGTAGTTTTCACCGCCCCATCCGCGTTTGCTATAGGTCCAGTCGGCTCCCACTGTGTGCAGGATTTTCCACAGGGGAAGCATCTCTTCTGGCTCAACACCTGGTTCTCGGGAATTCTGGCTCAAGAAGAAGTAAGCCCCTTTCTTATCAACCGGTGCTTCAAGTTCCGCCCATTCGGGTTGATCCTCATGCACTTCTTCTAAAATATCATCGATGAGCCATTCAAAATCCTCTTCCGATATGCCCATTGCGCTGCCGCTGGTGTTTCGAAGCGCCATATCACAGGATCCAACAATACCTTTGGGGCGTTCGTCTCTGGGCCAGAGCTGGCGAAGCTGAAAAACGATGGCGGAGATATCGATTTCCATGGGACAGACCGACGTACACCGTTTGCACTGGGAACACATCCATGCCCATGGATGTTTTGTTAATTCCTCATCCATCCCTAAAGCCACCATACGGACCAGTTTGCGGGGATCCATGTCCTCAAGCCCGCTGGCCGGGCACCCGGACGCACAGGCGCCGCAGGTAAGACATAGGTTCAGATTGGCTCCCTTTGGGATTTGGGTCATAATTTTTTCTCTGAACTCAGATTTTCGGCCTTTATTTAAAATAAGAGGGGCAGTCATGGCAGTATCCTTTCCTTAAATTAGGGTATCAGTTCTACTCATAAAAAATCTGCATTCCATATTTTATTGTTTGTGGCAGGTCGGAGGAAAACTGAATCTGCAAATTAAAATGAAGACCGTTCGCCCTAAAACCTTTATATGTAGTTGGTAATTTACCCAATTAACAATAAAATTTTAATTGGTTATGTAGAGAAGCAAAAATTGTTTGTCAAAATGATAATATATATATTCCCTATAAAGACTATTGGTATTATCTATTTTTTCTTCCAATACCATCACAGGGAACGACACCCTTTGACCTGAGCCCGCTTTTATTTTCCTGTAAATTTGGGCGGCCGTTTTTCCATGAAGGCCGTCACCGCCTCTGTCAGGTCGTTGGACGGGATGATGTTGGCGCTTATGGAGGCCACGTAATTCAGGCCGTCATCAATGCCCTTTCCCACCCCAAAGTTGAGGACATCCTTTGAGGCCTGGACCGCCAGGGGAGAGTTGGCCGCAATTTGCCGGGCCAGTTCCCAGGCGCCCTGCATCAGGGCCTCTTTATTTTCAAAGGTCTCATTGACGAGCAGGATCTCTTTTGCCCGGGCTGCCGTAATGGTTTTGGCGGAAAAGGCCAGTTCCCGGGCATGGCTCTGGCCGACGATCAGGGGAATCCGCTGGAGCACCCCCACATCGGCCACAAATCCCACAGCCGCCTCTTTGAGGCAGAATACGGCATCTTCTGAAGCCAGGCGGATATCACAGGCCGTCGCCATATCCAGACCGGCACCGATACAGTGGCCGTGGATGGCCGCGATGACCGGCTTTCTACACCATTCAATACAGGAGATGGCCTCCTGGAGTTTTTTGATTTTGGGCAGCAGACGCCACTTGATCCCCCCTTTTTGGTCCTGTTCGAGAAGTTCGGGCAGCTCAGGCATCATTGAGACAAGGTCAATACCTGCCGAAAAGCTGGGACCTTCTCCGGCAATGATGACAACGCGGATGTCATCATCTTTGTCCAGGTCTTCAAATATCTTTTGGGGCTCTGTCCAGGCCGGCGGGTTCATGGCATTCTTTTTTTCAGGCCGGTTCAGATAGACATAGGCGACGGGGGGCTGTTTTTCCACACGGTAAAATTTTTCCATGGCAATTTTGGAATCCTTATATATAAGTGATTGTTTGTAAATACGGATGGCACTCTACCAGCAAGTTTTTTTATTGTCAAAACCGATTGCCTTCTTTCGGATTTTTTGGGATAGACATCTGGATTAACAATAATTTTAGTTGCCGTCATAAAAATAATCAATTTGCGAAATCAAGGGAAGTTATATAGTGCAATGTAGACGCCCCGGGCCTATAGAATATGAAGAATACAACCCCCAACAGGAGTTACCCATGACAGGATTCCCCGACTACAGACAATGAGTCAGTATGGTCGGCACCGCCCGTGTCTGGCTGGTGCAGAAACAAAGGGGGAGATCTGTTTTGATCCTCTCGCCCTGATTTCGGGGCAATGACTCGGGACTGCATTGCAAAAAAGGCATTTCCCCCTTTGTATTTGACGTTGCTATTTAACGCCAGGAGGAAATGAATTTATGCTGGATCGATTAAGGATTTCTTATAAAAACGACGGCTTAAGGGAAACGGTTAAAGCCCTTATTCCCGACGGTAATCTTACCGCCTGTCTGACCTGCGGCACCTGTGCCAGCGGGTGTCCCGCCACAGGTCTGCATGACATGGATCCCAGAAAATTTATCCGCATGGCGGTTTTCGGCATGGATGAGGAGTTGGAGCGTCATCCATGGGTCTGGGCCTGTACCATGTGCAAACGTTGTTACGACGTCTGCCCCATGTCCATCAATATTCCGGCTTTAACTTTTTATCTGAGGTCCCAGTGGCCCAGAGAGGAGCGTCCCAAAGGCATCCTGGGATCCTGCGATCATCATGTCAAATCCCACGGCGGGGCAATGGGCGTGCCCTTTGAAGATTTCAAGTTCACCGTGGAAGACTTGGCGGAAGAGTGCCGTGAAGAACAGGAAGGATTCGAAGACCTGGAAGTTACCATTGACCGGGAAGGGGCCTATTTCGCCCTGAATCAGAACTCCAGGGAACCTGTGACCGAGCCTGATGAGCTGCTTCCCTTATGGAAGATCCTGCACAAAGCAGGGGCCGACTGGACCTATTACTCCGACTATTGGGGCGGTGAGAACTACTGCATGTTTCTGGCCGACGACGAATCCTGGGAAAAAATCGTCCGGGCCCAGGCCGAGCATATCGACAAGCTGGGCTGTAAGGTCTTTATAAATACGGAATGCGGTCATTCCTTTTTCGCCGTCTGGGAAGGGCTTCGCAAATTCAACATCCCGCACAATTTCGAGTTTAAAAGCATTGTCCAGTATTATGCCCAGTGGATAAGGGAGGGCAAGCTGAAGGTTAACTCGGACTGGAACACGGATAATATCAAGTTCACCGTCCAGGATCCCTGCAACCTGATCAGAAAGTCCATGGGGGATCCCGTGGCCGATGACCTGCGTTATGTGGTGAAAAAGGTGGTGGGAGAAGAAAACTTTATCGATATGGCCCCCAATAAGTCCAACAATTTTTGCTGCGGAGGCGGAGGCGGAGCACTTCAGTCCGGCTATAATGAAGAACGAAGGGCTTACGGCCAGACCAAATTCGATCAGATCATGGAAACCGGTGCAAAATATGTGATTACCCCCTGCCATAACTGCCATGCTCAGATCGAAGACTTGGCCCATTTCCATGAGGCCGGTTACCACACGGTTCATTTGTGGACCATGATCTGCCTGTCCATGGGGATCTTGGGGGAAAACGAACGGACCTATCTGGGACCGGATCTCGCGGAGTACGGGCTTTAAGGCAGGATTTCGTATACGGGCTGTTTTTAAAACGGCTGCATGAGGGCCGTCGTTTGAACCGTACGGTCTGTAATTTTAAATGATGTAAACATGAAGGAAAGTTAGATGATCAACGTAAGCAAAGAGGCCCAGGAACAGGTTCGGGCCTATTTTGAAGGAAAAGAGGTTCAACCGGTACGTATTTTTCTCAACAGCGGCGGCTGCGGCGGGCCCAGCCTGGCAATGGCCCTGGATGAGGTAACCGATAAGGACACCGTCGTCACCCATGACGGCATTGACTATATCATGGACAAAGAGCTGCTTGAAAAGGCCGCTCCCGTAACCGTAGACTATTCAGGCATGGGGTTCAGGCTGGACTGCAGCCTGGATCTTGGGGGCGGGTGTTGCAGTTCCTGCGGCAGCGGCGGCTGCGGCGCATAAGGAAGTCTGTCACCCATGGCTGACCAAGTATATATCACACCAAGACTTGAACGCCAGCTGGAGCAGATGGCCCAGCAAACCAATGCACCTGCCGTGGCCGCCCAGCGGGCACGGCAGATCATTGACAGCCTGATCCGGGGCAATGCCCCGGTTCCGGGCTGTACCCTGGAGGTTGAGCTGGATGGAGAGGATCTGGCCGGCACCGGTCTTTTGCGGTACAGAAAGGACAAACGGGTTAAAAACAGCCTTAAGTTCAACCTGGGCAAGGGCTTCCGGCTGATCTGCATCAAGGAGAAAAAAGAGATCTATGTCATGTTTGTAGGCGACCATGACAGCAGTGACGCCTGGCTGGATCATTTTACCAAAAAGCAGCCCCATAAGGCCGATATGGCCATGGCAGCTGTATTCTCCGTGGAAAATGACTGTCGCCCCAGCCCCAGCATTCCTGTAATCGAAGAGGATCCTTTTTATGATCCCTTACCCAGGGAAATCCCCCAGGACATGCTCAGAAAGGTGTTCAGCGGGCTGTGCGCCCAAAATTAAAGTTAAATTTTAATATATAAACCATTTAATCAAGAGCCCCCCTTTTTCTCTTGTTCCATTGGTTGACCGGATTTTTCCGGTATTGATCTCACCGTTGTTGAGGGGAAACCAACAACCTTAAAAACGGATGATATCTATGGAAAAAAAGACGCTTGAGGGTTCTGTCATGGTCATCGGCTCCGGCATCGCAGGCATCCAGGCCTCCCTGGATCTGGCCGATTCCGGATTTTTAGTCCACCTGGTAGAAAAACAGCCCCAGATCGGCGGGGTCATGGCCCAGCTGGACAAGACCTTTCCCACCAATGACTGCGCCATGTGTGTGATCTCCCCGAAGCTGGTGGAGGCCGGGCGCCATCTCAATATTGATCTTCACACCCTGTCCAGGGTGGCCGCTGTAGACGGCGAGGCCGGAAATTTTACGGTCACCCTGGAAAAAAAGGCCAGATTCATAGACCCTGACAAGTGCACGGCCTGCGGTGAATGTGCCAAAGCCTGCCCGGTGGAGGTGGACAACGCCTTTGACCAGGGCCTTTCCAAACGGAAAGCCATCTTCAAGCTTTATCCCCAGGGCATGCCCGGGGCCTATTCCATTGACAAACGGTCCACCGCCCCCTGCAAGGCCACCTGTCCTGCCCATGTCTCCATCCAGGGATTCATCGCCCTGATGCAGAAGGGAAAATACAAAGAGGCTTTGGCATTATTTAAACAGGAGCATCCTTTTCCCGGATCCTGCGGCCGGGTCTGTCATCACCCCTGCGAATCCGTCTGTACCCGTGGCGATGCCGACCAGCCTCTGGCCATCCAGTACCTGCACCGTTATCTTTCGGATCTGGACCTTGAAGGCGAGGATCCCTGGCTGCCGGAAAAAGAGGAACAAAGACCGGAAAAGGTGGCCGTTGTCGGATCGGGTCCGGCAGGGCTCACCGCAGCCTGGTTCCTGGCCCAAAAGGGCTACGGGGTCACGGTGTTTGAAAAACTGCCTGTCAAAGGCGGGATGATGGCTGTGGGCATTCCCGAGTACCGGCTGCCCAAGGCGGAACTGGAAAAGGAAATTGCACTTATTGAGGCCCTGGGGGTGGACATTCAAACCGGCGTTGAATTCGGAAAAGATATCACCTTGGACAGTTTGAAATCGGACGGTTTCTCCGCACTGTTCATGGCCACAGGACTTCACGGATCGCGAAAACTGGGAGTTAAAGGCGAGGATCTGGAAGGGGTGCTGGCCGGCACAAAATTCCTGCGTGAGGCGGCTATGGGAAACGCTTCTCCCCTGTCCGGCAGAGTGATGGTCATCGGCGGCGGCAACGTGGCTGTGGATGTGGCCTTAACGGCTAAACGCCTGGGAGCGGATGCCGTGACGATGGTCTGCCTGGAAAAGCGAGACGAAATGCCGGCCTGGGATTATGAAATTGAAGAGGCCCTGGAGGAGGGGGTACACATTGTAAACTCCCTGGGGCCCATTAAGTTTCTGGGAGAAAACGGCCGGGTCGCGGGGGCGGATTTTCAGGAGTGCACGGCGGTGTTCGATGAAAACGGCCGGTTCAACCCCCAGTTTGATGACTGTAAGCTGGCCTCACATGAGGCTGATATCATCATCGTGGCCATCGGCCAGAGCTCCGAGACAGCCTTTGCGGACAAAGAAAGAATCTCCCTGACACCTCCCGGAGGATTCGAGGCGGATCCTTTCACCCTGCAGACTCCCATTGACTGGGTCTTTGCCGGAGGCGACGCTTTTTACGGTCCCAAATCGGTGGTGGATGCTGTGGCCTCCGGCAAGAGAGCGGCAGAATCCATCCACCGTTTTGTCAACGGCCTGGATCTTATTGAAGGCCGGGAAGAAAACTGGGAATTTGAAAAGCCCGAAATTGAGAATGTTCCGCGGATGGCCCGGGTGGCACCTGAGAAAATTTCAGTCCAGGCCCGGGAGGCAAACTTTGCCGAAGTCACACCGGGGCTTACCGAAGATCAGATTGCAGCGGAAGCTTCCCGGTGTCTTTCCTGCGGCATCTGCTCCGAGTGTTATCAATGCGTGGACGCCTGTGTGGCCGGCGCTGTGGATCATTTCATGACGCCGGTCACAGAAATCCTCAATGTGGGGGCCATCATCGTAGCCCCGGGGTTTGAGCCCTTTGATCCGTCCCCCCATGCTGCCTACAATTACCTGTCCCACCCCAATGTGGTGACCAGCCTTGAGTTTGAGCGGCTCCTGTCCGCATCCGGACCCTTCCAGGGGCACCTGGTCCGGCCCTCGGACCATGCAGAACCCAAAAAGATTGCCTGGCTGCAGTGCACGGGATCCCGGGATATCAACACCTGCGATAACGGCTACTGTTCCTCGGTTTGCTGCATGTATGCGGTGAAGCAGACCGTTATCGCCAAGGAGCACAGTCCGGGAGAACTGGACACGGCCGTGTTCTTCATGGACATGAGAACCTTCGGCAAGGAGTTTGACCGCTATTATATGCGGGCAAAGAACGACCATGGGGTGAGGTTTGTAAGGTCCCGGGTTCACACCGTGGAAGAGGCGGAGGACAAGAAGCTGCGCCTGAGGTATCTGACAGAGGGAGGCGACCTTAAAGACGAAATTTTTGATTTGGTGGTCCTCTCCGTAGGTCTTGTTTCCGGTGCCGAGAATCTGGACCTGGCCAAAACCCTTGGCATTGAAACCAATCCCCACGGGTTTACGGCCCTGTCGGATCTTGATCCCATCGGCACCACCCGGCCCGGCGTTTTTTCCTGCGGGGTTTTCCAGGGACCCAAGGACATTCCCCAATCGGTGATGGAAGCCTCTGCCGCCGCGGCCGCGGCCGCGAAAACCCTGGCTCCGGCCCGCCATACCCTGACCCGGACCCGCGATCTGCCCCCGGAGATCGATTTTTCCGGCCAGGATCCCAGGATCGGGGTTTTTGTCTGCAACTGCGGTATCAACATCGGAGGAATTGCCGATGTTCCTGCGGTACGGGAGTTTGCCCGGGATCTGCCCAACGTTGTCCATGTCGAGGACAACCTTTTCACCTGCTCCCAGGATACCCAGGACAAGATGAAGGAGGTCATCAAGGAGCATAACATCAACCGGGTCGTGGTGGCCTCTTGTTCGCCGAGGACTCACGAACCCCTGTTCCAGGAGACTATCCGGGAGGCGGGACTTAACAAGTACTTGTTTGAGATGGCCAATATCCGGGACCAGAATACCTGGGTTCACATGAACAATCCGGATCTGGCCACGAAAAAAGCCAAGGAACTGGTCTCCATGGCTGTGGCCAAGGCCAATTGGATAGAACCCCTGTATCAGACCCCGCTTTCCGTGACCCGCGCCCTGCTTGTGGTCGGAGGCGGTGCCGCTGGGATGGAAGCGGCTCTGTCTGCGGCAGGACAGGGGTTTAAGGTCTTTCTCGTGGAAAAGGACGATCACTTGGGAGGCGTGGCCAACCATCTGCTGTCCACCGCCGCAGGTGAGGCCATTGTTCCCCATGTGGAAACCATGGTCAAAGCTGTTACTTCCCACCCGGATATCACGGTTTATCTCAACTCTGAGGTTAAAGAAACCTCAGGTATCATGGGCAATTTTACCACGAAGATCCGGGTGGGGACAGGGGCTGGTGAGCGGGGTGAGACACTGGACCACGGGGCTACTGTTTTGGCTACAGGCGGACATGAGTATCAGCCCGAAGAGTACCTTTACGGCCAACACCCTGCCGTATTCACCCACCTGGACATGAACCGGGAGCTTGCTGACAAGGATTCTGCCGTCCACAGCGCAAAACAGGTGGTCTTCATCCAGTGCGTGGGATCCCGCAATGAGGATCGGCCCTATTGTTCCAAGATCTGCTGCACCAACACCATGGTCAAGGCCATCCATCTTAAGGAGGCCAATCCTGACACCCAGATTGTGGTCCTTTACCGGGATATCCGTACCTATGGCACCCGGGAGACCCTGTACACCAAAGCCCGGAATTTGGGCGTGATCTTTATCCGCTACGATGAGACCCGTCTGCCTGAGGTGTCACAGGCCGATGGAGGCGCCCTTGAAGTTGTGGCTGAGGACAAGATCCTGGGCCGGGAGATTATTCTTTCTCCGGATATCCTGGTGCTTGCCGCGGCGGTTATCCCCAACGCCAACAAGGCGCTGTTTGACCTGTTCAAGGTGCCGATTAACGCTGATGGGTTTCTCAACGAAGCCCATGCCAAGCTGCGGCCGGTGGATTTTGCCTCTGAAGGCATTTTCCTGGCAGGCCTGGCCCATTATCCCAAACCCTTTGACGAATCCCTGTCCCAGGCGGGTGCCGCCGCTTCCAGGGCCGCTACGGTTCTGTCACAGGATCAGATCATGGTGGGCGGTGTGGTGGCGGAAAACCGCAACCCCGATAAATGCGCCCGCTGCCTGGTCTGTGTCCGCTCCTGCCCCTACGGCGTGCCCAAGGTGGTGGACGGCGCGGCGTTTATTGAGCCCGGACTCTGCCACGGCTGTGGGGTTTGCGCGGCCGAATGCCCGGCCAAGATTATTACACTGAACCATTTTACCGATGTCCAGATCAACGAAAAAGCCAAGGCGCTTTTTGCCTGAACATTACCCTTTGGGAAAGGAGAAGATATGTCAACGCAATTTTCGCCCCAGATCGTAGGATTCTGCTGTAAATACTGCGCCTATGCCGCTGCGGACCTGGCCGGTTCCATGCGCCTGTCCTATCCTGCGTCGGTTAAGATCATTCAGGTCCCCTGCACCGGGCGTATCGACGTGATCCATGTGCTCAGGGCCCTGGAAGAGGGCGCGGACGGAGTCATGATCGCAGGCTGCCTGGAGGGGGAGTGCCATTTTATTTCGGGCAACCTCCAGGCCCGGACAAGGATCAACCGGGTCAAGTCCCTGCTGGGAAAAATCAACATGGACCCCGAAAGGGTGGAGATGTTCAACCTTTCTTCTGCCATGGGGCCCAGGTTTGCGGAAATCGCCCAGGAGATGGCCGAAAGGATTCAGGAACTGGGACCCAGCCCCATCCCTAAAAAGTCCCCTGAGGTCGCAGCGGCCTGATGGGTCAAAGGCCGGTAAAAAATACGGACATATGAAGAAGGGATCGCCATGATAATTGCAAAGCAAAAGCCCATTGAAGAGATCATTTCGGAAGTGACACCCTATGACCGGATTCTGGTTCTCGGCTGCAATGAATGCGTAACGGTCTGCGAAGCCGGAGGGAAAAAGGAGGTGGAGGTTTTAGCCTCGGCCCTGCGCCTGCATTTTACGGCATCAGGGATGAGCAAAACCTTTGGCGAAGCCACGTTGGAACGCCAGTGTGACCGGGAGTATTTAGAAGAAATTAACGGGCAGATTGATGACTATGATGCTGTGGTTTCCCTGGCCTGCGGGGTGGGGGTGCAGTTTGCCGCTGAACGCTATCGGACCATGCCGCTTTTGCCCGGGGTGAATACGGTTTGCCTGGGCGCCAACGAGGACAGAGGGGTTTGGACGGAACGCTGCCAGGCCTGCGGGTCATGCGTTCTGGCCCGCACCGGGGGGATCTGCCCGGTATCTCGGTGTGCCAAGCGGGTCATGAACGGCCCCTGCGGCGGATCCACCAACGGAAAGTGCGAACTCGGGCCGGACACGGACTGTGCCTGGCAGCTGATTATTGACCGGCTCAAATCCTTAAACCGGCTTGAGGATTATGAAGTTGTAGCTCCTATAAAAGACTGGTCAAAGGATCGTGCCGGCGGCCCCAGAACCATCACCCGGGAGGACGTAAAAGTATGAGCGAATCTTTGGCGGTAAGCAGATTGAAAACGGTGCTTCGGTCAGGAAATCTTGCGGTGACAAGTGAATGCGGTCCCCCCAGGGGCAGCGATCCATCCGCGGTGCTGGAAAAGGGAAAACTCATAAAAGATTATGTGGACGCGGTAAATGTAACGGACAACCAGACCGCCATGACGCGGATGTGTTCTCTGGCCGCGTGTGTGCATTTAAAGCTTGCCGGCATTGAACCGGTACTGCAAATGGTGACAAGGGACCGGAACCGGGTGGCCCTGCAGAGTGATATCCTGGGAGCGGCCTCCTTTGACATTCCCAACATGCTCTGTCTTTCCGGAGACCACCAAAGCTTCGGGGACTGCGCCCAGGGCCAGAATGTCCATGATCTGGATTCCATGCAGCTGGTTCAGACCGTCTGCCACATGCGGGACGAGGGAAAATTTTTGGGAGGGGATGATATAAAGCGGCCACCGAAGCTGTTTGTCGGGGCGGCGGCCAATCCCTTTGCAGACCCTTATGAGATAAGGGTGCCAAGGCTTGCTAAAAAGATCGCCTGCGGCGCACAGTTTATCCAGACCCAGTGTATCTACAACATTGATAAGTTCAAAACCTGGATAAAAGAGGCAAAGGAGCGGGGCCTTACGGAAAAGACCTTTATCCTGGCCGGCATGACCCCCATGAAATCCGTGGGCATGGCCAAGTACATGAAAAATCGTGTGCCGGGCATGGATGTTCCTGATGAGATCATCAAACGCCTGTCCTCCGTGGACAAGTCAAAACAGGCACAGGAGGGCGTCAATATCTGCGTAGAGCATATCCGGGAACTCAAAGAGGTGGACGGGGTCGCAGGCTTTCACATCATGGCCATTGAGTGGGAGGAAAAAGTGCCCGAGATCGTCGAGCGGGCCGGGCTGTTTCCCAGGCCCGCGGTCTGAAGCCGTCTGCCTAATCTGTGTTTTGGTCGGCTATTCGGGCCGGGAGGTTTTAAACTCCTTTGCCATTTGAGTGAAGTTTTGAGCCGTTCGGTTCAGTTCATCCGCACTGCCGCTGACTTTTCTGCTGTCACCGGCAATCCGGGAGACCGATGAAAAGACCTGGGCGATCTTTTGTTCGATATCCTCTGCCATGCGGCTGGCTTTGTCCACGCTGGCCGAAACGTCTACAATGCCTGATGACGTCTCGTGCAGGGTCTGGTTGATCTCCTCGGTGGACTGGGCCTGTTCACGGACGGAGGACTGGACGAGGATCACGGCGCTGTTGGCATCCTGAATGATTTTTTCAACATCCAGAATGCCCTGGCGGGTTTGAGTTACCGTTGTCTGGATGACGTCTACCTTTTCTTGAATCTCTTGCGTTGCCCTTGCCGTCTGCCTGGCCAGTTCCTTGATCTCGTCTGCGACCACGGCAAATCCCCTTCCCGCAGCCCCGGCCCGGCTGGCTTCGATGGTCGCGTTCAACGCCAGAAGATGGGTCTGTTCACTGATCTCCTGGATGGCTTCGGTGACACTGTTGATTTCACGGGTCCGGGTGGTGAGGGCATCCATTTTAAGGGCCGCATCTTTGACCTTATGGGTTGCCGTTTCTGTGGTGGATGCCGTGGTGTTGGTGTGACCTGTAATTTCCTTTATTGTGGCTGAAATCTCCTCGGTTGCGGCGGCAATCTGGGAGATATTGGTGGAAGTGGTCTCCATGACGCCTGCAACAGAGGTCATATAACCGTTCATTTCTTCCGCATCCTTTGCCGCATCTTTTGCTTCGGCTGAGCTTGAGTTGGCGGCTTCGGACATGTCATAAGAAAGCGTATTCAGATCGTCCGATAGGGTTTTGATGGTTCTGGACTGGTCAAGAATGCTTCCCATGGTCCGGTTCATGGTGCCGGTGAACGTATCGAATACAGAGGCCAATTGCCCGATTTCATCGGTAGAGGCAAGTGCGATTCTGCGGGTGAAATCCCCCTTTTCCACATGTGAAACTCCGTCAAGCATGGAGCCGATGGACTTGGTGATTCCGGAGACCACAGACAGGCAGACGGTCAGAACCAGCACAAGAACAACACCCCCGGCAATACCCATCTGCAGGAGGACCTTGGACATTTGCGATGAGATCACCTGGCTGGTCTGGTTTTCGAATGCCTGTAGATTATCCATATAAAGGCCGGTTCCGATCCAGATGCGGGTGCCGGGAATGAATTCGGCATATCCAAGTTTTAAGGTCGGCCCGGACCCGGGTTTATCCCAGGTGAAAAAACAGAATCCGTCTCCGCTTTGCGCCGCTTTTAAAAGTGCTCTGATGGGATACACGCCGTTGACATCTTTCATCCCCTTTAAATCTTTTCCGATCAGAGACTTGTTCATGGGATGGGCCACATTCACCGTCCCTTGATAGGCGTAAAAATAGCCGCTTTTATCCGCTTCAAAGCGGATGGGATCGATGAGATCCTGCAGTTTTTTTATCTTTTCAGCTTCTGTTTTAAGTTCTGCCAGGTTTTGCCCCAGGGCCACGGCAATGGTGTGGGTGGTTGACTTGAGTTTTTCCTTTTGCAGGGTTTGTGTGATCTGGTTCAGCTGGTCTAAAGAGGTGTGTTTTACATTGGCTGTGGCCGTGATGATAAAATAGATGCTCATTAAAGAAAGAATGAGCATTAGCCCCATAATCAAAAAGAGGCGTTGTTTGATATTGAATCGCTTAAACATTATATGGTTACTCCGGTGTTCATTGTTTGAATTTTAGTCAAATTTTTGCAGTATACCTGTGCGGATGAAATAATCAAATTACAATTCGGTTAGGTCGGACAGCCGCCTTCTGTATAGGAGAAGGGTGTGTTCGCCCGCCGTGGGGAAGGAGTCTTGGATCGTCCGGGCAGGCGGGAAAATCTTACTCGGACGGCAGAAATATTTTCTGGGCCAGGGCCGTGAATTCCTCTTGTGAATGGAGGCTTCGCAACTGCTGGAGGCCGATGTAGGTGCAATAGTTTTTATAGGCTTTAAGCCGGGCTTCTTCTGGATCGTATCCGGCCCTCAGATAATTCTTTTCCGAAAAGGCCAGACGTTTTTTATCCAGGCCGTCCTGGAAATTTTTGGCAATGGGGTCGTACAGGGACCAGGCTCGAATGGCGATTTCCAGCCTGGAGGGGATTTTGAACGCCTCCTCCCGCAGATGGGCCCGGTACTTCATGCGCTGTTCGGTGTCCTGGGATTCGGGAAGAGACTCCAAAGGGTATTGGGACTCGTAATACTCCAGCAGGGCACTGATATACTGGTCCCGGTTTTTAAACTGGAAATAAAAAGAGCCCTTTGATTTTTGAGTTTTCCGGCACAACAGATCAATAGACAGGGCGGCAGGTCCCTCCCGGGACAAGAGTTCAAGGCCCTGCTTAAGCCACAGTTCTCTAACGAATGTTCGCTTTTTTTTCATAGAGGTCCCTTTGGGATTGACAAATTACAGGGGGTATAATAGCTAGACTGGTCGGTATAGTATAGCTACTCGAAAGGCCCTTGTCCAGTAATTACTACCCCATAGGCATGGGATAGTAAAGGAAAAGCTCACACCTTTCGGGGTAAAGGGCAGTTGCCTTAACTAAGATAAAGTTAGCCGCTGGAGTGGAAAATGAAAAAGATCAGCCTCGTGTTCGCCATTGTGTTATGCCTGTATGGATCAGCCCTTGCTGCAGATTGGAATTTTTACGGCTCTGTCAGAGTGTCAACCTTTTACACCAAGTTTGATTACGACCCTTTTGCTTCAGGGACTGCAGCCCTGGGTCTGGGTACCGGCCCCAACACCACCCAGTATGAAGAAAAGCTGTACGGCAATTCGAGGATCGGGGCCAAGGTCAAGGTCTCAGATACCATCACGGGCGCTTTTGAATACGGCGCCCTGAGCGGGGGCGTCAACCTCCGGATTCTCTGGGGCGAGTGGGATTTCGGCGGCGGCAAACTGGGCATCGGGCAAAATTACACCCCTCTGCTGTTTCCCTATTCCAACCAAGTGTACAATATTAACGGCCTGAACAAGGGGGATACCAATATGAGTTACTTTGGTATGCTCTACGGGGACAGAAAGCCCCAGGTCAAACTGACCTTCGGTAATTTTCAGATTGCCGCTGTGCAGCCTGCGACCCTGGTTTATGTTACCCCGGTGGCCGCAAGCCAGCCAACAACAACAGCCGTTTTACCCTCAATCCAGGCCAAGTATAAATTCAACTTTTCAAGCGGCCACATCGCCCTGGCTGCTGGCTATCAGAATTTTGAGGTGCGCAATGCCGGTCTTGAGCATGAGGTTACCTCCTATGTCCTGGGCATCGGCGGGCAGCTGGATGCAGGCGCCTTTTACCTCAAAGGCAATATCTGGGGGGGGCAGAATGTGGGAAACATCGCCAACCACCTGGTGAATACCAAACTATGGTCCACAACAGGCAATGCAAGAACCGGAAACCTGGACGGTGACGGGTTCGGCCTGGCCCAGTGGGACGGCACCAAGATTACAGACAGGGATGCCATGGCCTATCTGGGTATAATCGGGTATAAAATCAAACGGGGCCTTTACCTGGAAGCCGGTTGCGGATACACTACAGCCACCCTGGATGGCCCGGGAACGGACCGGGATGATGCCGTGACCTATTATCTGCAGTCCACAATTTTCCTTGCAGAGGGGATTTTCCTGACGCCTGAAATCGGCGGATGTGATTTCAAGCAGACCGGACAGTCGGTTATCTCCTATGCCGGCATCAAATGGCAGGTTAACTTTTAGAAGGCTTTTATCCTTCGGGGCGATCTGCCAGCAGTTCAATCCTGTACCTTGGCCGCAGGGTGCGGCCAAGGTTTTAAAACGGAGGCAATATGAGACTGAGCATTGAAACCCGTGCCCTGGAATTGACATTCAGGATGCTTTTAACCTGCGGATGCCCGGTGTCCGGGGACGAGGAAAAAGCCCTCTTTGACCTTCTGTTATCCGCTAAGGGGCAGATGTCCCCCGATATTGCCTATGACCGGGTGCTTTCCATCTTTCCTGAAGGTGCCAATACCCCCTTTCACAGAATTCGAGACTTTTACATCTGGCAGGCCCAGGTTGCGGCCGTGTCTCACAGGATTTGCAGGGATCACATCATCCGTCATTTTGCCTCCAGCTTTCATTGGGACCAGGCTGTGGCAAGGGGGCTGGAAGAGGGCTACGGCCAGGTGACATCCGTTGCATCCTGGTTTATAAGCCATATGCTGCTTCCGGCACGGGTGGTTTCCTTAGCCCGGGATCATGTCGACCTGATTTATCCCTTTCCCGGCGGTGAAATTCAATTGAAAAATCTGTTTTTTCCCAAGGCCCATCCCCCTGCTGTAGGGGAGACCTGGGCGGTTCATTTTGCAGGGCTTTTAGACCGTCTTTCCCCGGAGGAATGCGGCACCGCCCAACTCATGCTTGAGCAGAATTCAGCCCTCCTTGTACTGCGCAGTGAGGTGGGCGAGATTGACTACCAAAATTTTCAGCGGAAAGGGGATTATGCATCCTTTTGCCGCAAACGATACGAAAAATACTACGCTTGAGCCTTTAAGGCCTCTTAAAAAATCCTGCAGCCGGCCCTGCGAAACGGGGAGTTGCGGCTTCTTCTGGTCTATAAAAAAACCATCCGGCATACATTTCATTATCGTCCGTTTTCTGGTATGAGCTATCATAACAAAGCGATACCAGATAGTTGGCGTTTTATCATCGCCTTCGGTTCCGGACAACCGGAGGGGCGTTACAATATAAAATCAGGACCCTGCCCATGTCTCCCAATGAACGTCGAAAGATTCTTGCCTTGAAGGTTATCACCCTGATCGGTATCCCTTTGGCCGGCCTGTTCGCCCTGCTTTACGCCATCGCAGCCCAGTGGCAGGGCTGTGTCTTCGGCCTGGCAATCGGTGTGATTTTATACTGCTGTCGGATGGGGATTCGCAGTGGGCGTCCCAGGACAACCTATTTTCTGGGGTCCTTTATCCTCACCCTTATATTCTTGATCATTCTTGCCTCGGGAACGGGGGCACCTTACAATATTTCATGGTTCTATATTCTGCCCCTGGTATTTTTTATTTTTCTGGAACTGGTTTATGCCACGGTCTTTTTAGGGATAACTACGACGTCCCTTTTTGTTCTGTTGCTTTGGCCAAACCTTTTGGGGACCCATGTCTACGACAGCCATCTGGTGCTGCGGTTTTTCGTGGTTTATGGGCTGATTACCCTGGTGGCCTGGGCTTACGAGGCCACCCGCAAAGGGTATGAGGCGGAGCTTGAGCGCCAGAACAGTGAAATCAGAGCCCAGAAGGATTTTGCAGCCTCTCTTTTGGAGGCCCTTCCGAATCCGTTTTTTTATAAAAACAGGGATGGCCGTTATCTCGGGTGCAACAAGGCTTTTGAAGAGATGATGGGCCTGTCCAAAGAAAAGATTTTAGGCAGCAGCGTCTTTGATATGGCACCGGAGGAGGTGGCCCGGGAGTACCATGAAAAAGATGAGGAACTCATGGCTTCTCCGGGAAAGCAGGTCTATGAAAGCCGGATGTTCTCCCGGGAAACAAAACAGGTTCAGAACGTCATTTTTCATAAATCCACATTTGAGGATAACACCGGATGCCTTGCCGGGATCATGGGGGTGGTCTTTGATATCTCAGATCAGAAAAAGGCGGAAGCCGAAAAGAATAAACTGATCGGTGAACTTGAAACCGCCCTGGCCGAGATCAAAGCGCTGAGCGGCATGCTGCCCATCTGCTCTTCCTGCAAAAAGATCCGGGATGATCAGGGCTATTGGCAGCAGCTTGAAACCTATATCGAGACCCACTCCGAGGCCCTGTTCAGCCACAGCATCTGTCCTTCCTGCTCCAAAAAATTTTACGGGGACCAGCCCTGGTTTGAGAGCCTGGAAGAAAAATAAGCCTTTGGAAACCATCGGTGTTGACGGCTGTCCCGCCGGTTGGTTTTATGTCCGCCTGGACCGGTCCTGTGTGCCGGAATTCGGCATCCTGACCCGTATCGGGCAATTGCCGGAGCTTATGGGGCCCCAGACCCGGGTGCTTTTGGATATGCCCATGGGCCTAAAGGAAGAAGGACCTTTGGAGCGTGATTGCGACCGCCAGGCCCGAAAGCTGTTGGGCCGGCGGGGGGCCAGCATTTTTCCCGCCCCTGTCCGGCCGGCGCTGGCAGAAGACAGCTATGCTTCGGCCAGCGCCGTGAATCATGCCTGCACAGGCCGAAAATTGTCAAAGCAGTCCTTTTACATCATGAAAAAGATCCGGGAGGTGGACAATTTTATCCGGCGTTTTCCGGACAGAAACCGCATATCTGAATCCCATCCGGAATTATCCTTTCTGGCCTTGAATCGTTTTGTCCCCCTGGCGTATTCCAAAAAGACCCCCGAGGGCCGAAAGGAACGGCTGAATGTACTCAACCGGTTCTTCCCACGGGCCAGCGCCCTTTATGAGCAAGCCGCATCATTTCGGCCCAGGAAGGATCTCGCCTATGACGACATTCTGGATGCGATGGTTCTGGCGGTCAGTGCCGCCCTGCCCATGGCCGGGTTGCCGAATCAGGCGCCAAAGGACGCCTTTGGCCTGCCCATGCAGATTGTGTATCCGGCTCCGGATTGAATGTATCATCGTATTGAATCTTCATCTGCCATGTGATATAGCCCCTGAAATGGTTTCGCTCCCGGGTAACGGGGCGGGATCAAACTTGTGATCATGCTTTCCGGCATAGGGGAACCCGGTGAAATTCCGGGGCGGACCCGCCGCTGTAAATGGGGACGAACGCTGCCAAGGTCACTGTACGGTCCGCTTTTAAGCCAAACCGCACGGGAAGACGCAGTCATTAGGACGATCCATGAGTCAGAATATCTTATCCGGAAAGGCCATACAACCTCCCGGAGAGACGGTAAATCCCCGGGCTGATAGTCTTGTCGGCCCCGGGTATTGCGGCCGGCTGGGGAGGGATTTCATGCAGGCATTTCATCTGTTTTTAGCGGTTCTCCTTGTGTATATCGCCTTTTTGGTTGTCACCGGACTTTATTTCTCCAGGCGCCAGACCTCATCGGAGGCGTTTTGGCTGGCCGGCCGTTCCGCCGGAACTATTTCCATCGGGTTTTCCGCAGCCGCATCCTGGCTCACCGCCGGTGCCATTCTCGCGGTGATCGGGTTTTTCATGCTCCTGGGGATGGGGTCGGTATGGGGCTTTGTCGCCCCCAATATCATTGCGCTTTTTGTCATCGCCTTTTTCGTTAAAAAGATTAAACGGCTGCCGGCCATGACCCAGCCAGAATTGTTGGAAATGCGTTACGGCGGCAACCTTCGGCTGCCTGTGGCCCTTATCATCACGGTGGTCATGATTCTGTTTGCCGTTTCCGACATCAAAGGATTTGCCATGGTCCTGGAGACTTTCTACGGGATCAGCCCTGGCTGGGCCGCCCTTATCGTAGGGTTGGCCGTGGCCGTTTATGTGACCTTAGGCGGGCTTTCTGCCGTTCTGGCCACGGATGTCGTCCAGTTTGTCTGCCTTGCAGCCTTTATCCTGATCATGGCGGTCGCTGTTCTTACCGGGGCTTCCGCGGCCCAGGGCATCAGTATCGGACAGATGCTGTCAGGGGCGCCGGAAAATTGGTGGAACCCTCTGTCCATCGGCATGCCCATGGTGTTGATCTTTGTGCTGGCCATCGTGCCCGGCTGGATTACGGAGCAGGATCCCTGGCAGCGGGTCTGGGCGGCTAAAAACGAGGGCTGCGCCCGCCGGGGCATGCTTTTGGGCTCCCTGCTGGTGGCCCTGGTCTTCGGAGGTTGCGCCGTCATCGCCCTGGGGCTTAACCTGATTTATCCTGACATTGCCAAGGCCGGGTTTCCCATGGGCATGGCCAAGGCGGAACCCGCCCTTTTGACGTATATCATGGGCCTGAACCTGTCCCCGATACTGCTGGCGCTTTGCACCGTGGCCTTGGCCACCGCCGCCATGTCCTGCACCGATACCTTTGCCGCGTCGGGAGCCTCCTGCATGGCCCGGGATATTTTCGGCCGCCATATCCGGCCCGGAGCGGACAGCGGTCAGATGCGGGCCGTCAACCGGATCTGCGTTTTGGCCATCGTGGCCCTGGCCACGGCCGGTTCCTTTTTAATCAACAGCATCATCGACGCCATCCACATCGCAACATTTATCGCCTCCGCCTCCTATTTTTTTGCGCTTATGGGCGGGCTGTACTGGAAACGGGCCACAGGTGCCGGCGCCGTGGCTTCCATGTGGACGGGATTTATCGTCCAGACGGGCCTTGTGGCTGCGGACCTGATTAAAACGGCGCCTATGGCCCCGCCGTTTCTGGAAAGTCTTCATCCGGCTCTGATGGGACACGGAGTGATTTTGGCCATGCTGATATCCGGCATCGTGTTCCTGGCCGTTTCCTTAATGACGGAGCCTGTGTCCGAGGAAAGGCTGAGGCCCTTTTTCGACGATGCTCCAAAAAGCAGTTCTCCCTCCGGTGTTCCGGCAGATCGTCTGTCCGGAGAGATGGGATAACACTTGTGGCTGCGGATCATATAAAACCGGGGCATACGGACAAGGATCCAGCCCATACGGGCTTCCAGTTCCTTGAGGACCTGTCCACGGCCTATTGGTACTCCCAGGTGCTGTTTTCCGCCCTGGAACTTGGGCTGTTCGGCCATATAGAGGCCGGAGCCGATACCAGCAAAAAATTGGCCGATGCTGTCTTTTGTCGCCCCAAACCCCTGTCCCGACTGCTGACCGCCATGAAGGCGGTAGGTCTTATCGACGGCAGGGAGGGGCAATACTGGAACACCCAGGCCGCCTCGATGTACCTTGTGCCCGGAAAACCCGATTACATGGGCGAGTTCTTTCTCTACCGCCGCTATATGCGACCGAAATGGGAAAGCCTTACCGAATTCGTTGCCCTTGAGCCGCCGGAAATCGAAGAAGATCTCTCCTATGAGGAGCGCAACTTCAGGTATGTAAGAGCGATGGATACTCTGGCCCGGCAAAAAGCAGGAGAGATTGCCGCCCTTGTAAAGGCCCAGAACATTTCCGGCCCCGTTCTGGATATCGGCGGCGGAGCAGGATCCCTGGTCCGGTCGGTTCGCGATGCCTGCGGCCCCCTGCCGGCACAACTTTTCGATATCCCGGAAGTCATTGAGGCGGCCGGCCGCCTCTATCCCGATGCGGCGGACTGGAAGAGCATTGACCGGGTGGGCGGGGATTTCAGGACCCATGAATTTGAGGGGACTTTCGACCTTGTCATCCTGGGCAATTTTCTCCATGCTTATGGCGGAGAAGAAGCCCGGGCGCTTTTGGAAAAGGCAGCAGGGCTGCTTGCCCCGGATGGTCTGCTGCTCATCCACGATTACTTCCCCGACCAGCAGGGAAAGGTGCCCCAGAAAGGGGCCCTTTATGATCTGGCCATGATGCTCAACACCTATAACGGGGCCTGTCAGAAGGCCAAAACCATCATGGGCTGGTGTGAAGCTGCCGGCCTGTCGGCCTGTGGGACCCAGCCCCTGTCTACGGATTCCGCCGTGATTCTGGCCCGGGCGACCGGTGCGTTACACCTGGATACGGACCCCCTGGCCGTTTTTGCAGCAGACCTTGCCATTGAGGCTTTTGTTCCTGTCTCTCCCGCCGACGTGGTCACGGCACCCTGGCCCAGGCAGAAATGCCGCACCGGGTGCAGCCTTTATGACAAGGGGCTGCAATGCCCGCCCTATGGGATGGATCACCAAAGGACCCGGGAACTTTTGGACAGCTACTCCCGGGCCTACATCGTCCGGGGCACCCCGCCGGGAAAGGACTTTCACAATATTCTGCTCGTTTTGGAGAAAAAGGCCTTTTTAGAGGGGTTCCACAAGGCCTTTTCCATGGGGGCCGGCCCCTGCCCCGTCTGCCCCGACTGCCCGCCGGAAGACGGAAATTGCCGTTTTCCCCACCTGGCCCGTCCCTCAATGGAAGGCTCGGGCATTGATGTCTATGCCACGGCCGCCAACGCTGGCATTCATTTGAAACCGGTGAAGGAAAAGGGGCAGTATGTAACCTATATCGGCCTTTTACTGGTGGAGTGATTTTTATGAAACTTGCATTGATTCAACTGCCCACCTCCCATTTCGGGGCTGGGGAAAAGGTATATCCCCTAGGGCTTTCCCGTCTTTCCTCCTTGGTCCCTGACGGTATTGAAAAACAGGGCCTGGACATGAATATCGCCATGGATCCCTGGGCATCTCTGAAAACCCTGTTGGAGGAGTTCAGGCCGGATACGGCGGTACTTTCCTTTCGAAACCTTGACCCCCTGGCCGGCCAGCAGACCTCCTATCTGTCATCCCTTAAGACGGGAGCCGCTCTGGTCCGGACCCTGGTCCCGAAATGCCGGATTATAGCGGGGGGACCTGCCTTTTCCCTGTTTGCCCGGCGCCTCATGGCCGAGGTCCCCCAGATCGATCTGGGGCTTGCCGGGGAAGGGGAACCTGTATTCAGCCGGCTTTTGGCTCCTGATGCGGATCCCGCAACCATACCGGGGGTGCTGTGGCGTGAAGACGGGGAGATCCGGGGCAATCCCCCGGAGCAGAAAATGGATATGGATCGTCTGCCGCCGCTGGATACGGCCACCTTCTGCCCCACGGACTATACCGGGGCCAACGCCTATGTGGCGGCCATGGGCATCGAAGGCAAGCGGGGCTGCGATCTTTGGTGTGGATATTGCCTCTATCCTTTTTTGGGCGGCACCTGCATGCGCCTTCGGTCGCCGGAACGCATCGTCCGGGAGATGAAAGACCTGCGGGACCAGTTTAACATCCACTTGTTTCACTTCACCGATTCCGTGGTCAACCGACCGGCTGATCATTTTGAAGCCCTGTGCCGGGAGATGATAAAGGAAACGCTGGATGTCTCCTGGACCGGGTTTTTCCGGGAGGACGGGTTTACCGACGCCAATCTTTCCCTGGCCATGGACGCCGGCCTTACTGCTGTCTATTTTAGCGGGGACGCCCTGACCGATGAGGGCCTTTCCCTGCTCAACAAACACCTGACCTGCGAAACAATCCTTGAGGCGGCAAGGCTTACGGCCGAAAAAAAGATCCTGACCATGTGCCATTTTCTGATCAACCTGCCGGGTGAGACAAAGGATAGCATTGCGCGAAGCGGGGAGATGCTGGACCGCCTCCTTGACATCCATGCCCCGGCCGGGAATCTGGGGGCGGTGATCTTCAACCATGTCCGGCTTTATCCCGGAGCGCCGCTGACCCGGCGCCTGATCCGCAGCGGTAATCTTAATCCGGACACGGACCTGCTGTATCCGGTCTATCACAATCCTGAACCGCACCGCCAAGTCCTTCACCAGTTCGAGGCCAAATGCCATACTGCGGGCGTTTTTTCCCGCTTCGGGATACCCCTGCAAAAGGAAACCCTATGAAAATCGTCGTGCTGGAACATCCCCGTATTCCTTCCAAGGATCATTTCAACGATATTGCCAACACTCCGCTGTGGTCCTGCCTTATGGGGGGCTATGCCGCATCCGTTTTGGAAGAGGCCGGTTTTGATACCGTTTTTTTGGACCATGCCGTACCCGGGGCCCGGTTTGAAAAGACACTGGCGACGGTAGCGGCAGAAGACCCTGATCTTTTGTGCATTAATGCGGTTTACTTCTGGGAGAACACCCGGGCCCTGTTCGATTCCCTGGCCGATCTCAGAACGGCGGGATTCGCTGGCCACATCAACCTGTTCGGCTTTTTCCCGACCCTGGTTTTCCGCCGGATCATTGAAGCCTGCCCGGCTGTGGACTCCATTGCCGTAGGAGAGTTTGAGCATACGTTGATGGAACTGGCCGCGGCATTGAACAAGACCGCCTCTTTTTCCGGGATCGAGGGCCTGGCCACGGCAGACGTCCTGCCCCACAGCCTTCCTGCGGCCAGGCCTCCGGAAAAAAATCCGGATGTGTTCGCCTTTCCCAAGCGCAGCCACCTTAACGGCACGGTATCCATCCTGGCCAGCCGGGGCTGCTACAATCATTGCAGCTTTTGTCCCGTCCCCTCATTTTATAATAACGGTCCCTTGTGGCGGGGCCGCTCCCCGGAAAATATTGCAGAAGAGATGGCGCAGCTTGCGGACTGGGGCGTGTCCTCCTTTTATTTTTGTGATCCCAACTTCATCGGCCCGGGGCAGCGGGGCCGGCAGCGGACCCTTGAGCTGATGGATCTGATCCGTCCCTTAAACATCCGCTTCGGCATGGAAACCCGGCCCCAGGACCTGGACGATACGGTGCTGGACTCCCTGACCTCGGCCGGCTTTGAGAGCCTGCTTATGGGGATTGAAAGCGGTTCGGCAAAGGTACTCAGCCGCATTGACAAAACCTCCGGCCCCGAGGCCGCCGCCCGGGCCATTGCCCTTTGCAGGGCCCACGGTATTGAGCCTGAAATCGGCTTTTTGATGTTTGTTCCGGATTCGGATTTCACGGATTTGGCGGCCAATCTGGAGTTTTTATCCGAAAACCGCCTTCTGGACCGCCTGGACCGTACCGCAAACCTGCTCAGCCATGTCCAGATCGTTCTTTCGGGGACCTCCGGATATCAGCGGTTCGAGGCCCAGGACCGGCTTTCCAAGACAGGGCTCTTTGGGTTCCAAGCTTCGGTCCGCTTTTCAGAGCCCGCCGTGGCACAGGTGGCGGACCGCCTGGTCTTTGCCTGCCGGCAGGTGCTCCGTGAGACAGGAAATCCGGAATCGCCGGTGTACTGGGATAATCCGGATGAAAGCGCAAGCCGCGCTGTGAATGATTATCTGGTGGATCTGGCCTGGCGTCTGGTAAAGGGGGACGGTATTTCCGGAAATACCGCGGCATCCGATGAGTTTTCACGGCTTGCAAAGGACCGGGATGACATCCGAACCGCTTTAAGCGCTCTTTTTTCCCGCGGATGAGACAACGTTCAGCGCCAGACCTGAGCCCACAATCAGCAGCGCCCCTGCAAAAAACCGCCAGGAGACGGGGTCGCCGAGGAACAGGATGCCGATAATCGCCGTGAATACCGTCTCCATGGACATATAGGCGGCCCCTTCAAACCCCTTGCAATAGAAAAATCCTTGATTCATGGCGAGCTGGGCGGCGATGGAGGCCAGGATGATGCCTGTGATCATTAACCATTCCATAGGGCTTGCAGGCATAAGAGGATGGGCTATCATGTACGGCAGGGTCAAAAAGGCGCCCATGGTGCAAAAGTACAGGTAGATCACGGCCGGGCCGTTGCGGTGGCGCAGGGACCGGATGAGGGTCACTGTGAGTCCTGCAAATACGGCCCCGATAACGGCCATGGCCTGCCCAACGGCACTGCCTGAGAAGCTGAAATCAAAGAGAACGGCCACCCCGGCCACCAAAATTCCCATACAGGCGATCTGCATCACCGAAATGCCTTCCCGGTAGATGATCAGGCCGAAGATCGCGGCAAAAACCGGATAGGCGTAGAACAGCACGACTGCAGTGGATATGGGAAGACTGCGCAGGGCGGTGACTACGAAAAAAAAGGCCAGGGAGCCTGTACACCCCCTGAAAATCAGCAAAGGGATGTTATGGCCGGCATAGGGGTTTTTCCCCCGGGAGCAGAGGGGAATAAGGACGACAAGTCCCCCGAAGCAGCGGATAAAGCCGATGTGAAGGACGGTATAGCCCTCTGGCATCAGCTTGACCATGGTGCTCATCAGGGTAAACAGCAGGGCGGCGACAAGCATGAGCAAAGGGCCGGCCGAAGAATTCCTGATGGAAAACCGTCGGGACATGGACTGGGACATGGCGGTTCCTTAATTTAAAAGATGAATTTATATCACCGGGGCTTGGGGAAAACAATACGGACTTTTTTTGTTCCCGGGTGATGCGTGCGCACCGTCTGCGTCCGGTAGAACAGGCGTATTCTGGTCCGCCCGGTTACGTTGCCTTTGAAGAGATAAATCCCAGCGCCAGGCCGCTGCCGATAATCAGCAGGGCGCCGGCAAAAAAACGCCAGGAGACCGGATCGTTCAGGAATACAATCCCCACGATGGCTGTGAACACCGTTTCCGATGACATGTAGGCAGCCCCTTCAAAGCCCTTGCAATAGAAAAAGCCCTGGTTCATGGCCAGCTGGGCGCCCAGCGAAGACAGGATGATCCCCGCGATCATGGCCCATTCCATGGGGGTTGCCGGCAGGAAGGGATGAAAGACCACATAGGGCAGGGTGAGCAGGGTGCCCATGGTGCAAAAGTACAGGTAGATGACGACCGGGCCGTTATGGATGCGAAGAGAGCGGATCAGGGTAAAGGTCAGGCCGACAAAGGCGGCGCTGGCGATAGCGATGGTCTGGCCGGCCGTGCTTCCGGTAAAGCTGAAGTCAAAGAGGACGGCAACCCCGGCCAGAAGGCCTGCGATGCAGACTGTCTGAAACAGGTTGATCCCCTCCCGGTAGATGAGCAGGCCAAATGCAGCGGTAAACACCGGATGGCAGTAAAAAAGGACGGTGGCTGTGGACAGGGGCAGGCTGCGCAGGGCCGTGACCAGAAGGACAAAGGCGGTGGACCCGGTGCAGCCCCGAAAGATCAGCAACGGGATGTTGTGGCCGGCATAGGGATTCTTCCCCTTTGAAAAACAGAGTATAAGGACAATAACGCCGCCAAAACAGCGGATAAAGCCGATGTGAAATACCGTATAGGTGTCCGGCATAAGCTTGATCAGGGTGCTCATCAGGGTAAAGAGCAGGGCGGCGGTGAGCATGAACAGGGGGGCGGCCATGGGGCTTGGGGCCGAACGCTTTTGGGGCATGGGTCGATCCTTACAATGAAAAAGGCATTTATATCATCTGCACCTGGCTAAAACAAGGTTGATCGACCCTTCTGATATGGAGGCTATTTTGACAGGGCCAGGCGAATGACAAAGCCGATGAAAATGACACTGGCCGCCTTTTCTATGGCAGATTTCATGCGTGTGTAAAGCGTTTTTGCCTTTCCCCTGAAAAGATAACAGCCACAAGGCAATACCAGAGGGCCGAGATGCCCCACACCGTTGAGATGCAAAGAATGCCTAACGCCAGTGACGCCCCGGCCGGGATGCTGGCGGCGTATAGGCTGGAGACAAATGCAGCGGTCTTGGGATTCAGGATATTGGTATAAAATCCCATCCGAAAGCTGGCCGTGGGGATCAATACGGTATGCATGTGCTTCTCCTTTAAATCCGGCAGAAATTTTAAAATCGCTTCCTTCCTGCCGGAGGCAGCAGACCATACCTGTTGTGACGTTGAAAATCCATGGAATCTTCGGTCAATCTTTTTTGTAGATATGTTTGTTATAGTTAGTATAAGTTGGTTTTGTACTTAAATGTTTTAAAGCGTATCAAACATTAGTTTTACTTGACTTAAAATGACATCGGCGTTAGGTAGTTTGTATTATACAAAGCCGTTTGTCACGAGCGTGCTCACGTTTTAGATTCCTCTCCCGCTCAAGGCTTTTTTAGTTTCCGTCCACTCAAGATTAAGGAGAAGTCATGATCAGCAAAACTCTCTTGGTTAACGGCATCAAAAGAACCGTTTTTGTCAATGACGATGATATGCTGTCCACCGTGCTGAGAAACAGCCTCTATCTTACCGGGGTCAAGGTGGGATGCGGCGAAGGGCAGTGCGGGGCCTGCAACGTCATCCTTAACTCCAAACTGATCCGGTCCTGTGTGACGAAAATGAAGCGGGTGCCGGATGATTCCATTATCACCACCGTGGAGGGCATCGGGACCCCGGACAAGCTGCATCCCATCCAGGCCGCCTGGATTGCCCACGGCGGCGCCCAGTGCGGATTCTGTACCCCCGGTTTCATCGTTTCCTCAAAGGCCCTGCTGGATGCCAAGCCCGACCCGTCCCGGGAGGATATCCGGGACTGGTTCCAAAAGTACCGCAACGCCTGCCGCTGCACCGGCTACAAGCAGCTGGTGGATTCGGTCATGGATGCGGCAAAGGTGCTCAACGGCAAGATGTCCATGGAGGAGCTGCTGTTTAAAATCCCCGAGGACGGCCGGATCTGGGGTTCCAAGTACCCCCGGCCCTCAGCCGTGGCCAAGGTCACGGGCACCTGCGATTTCGGGGCGGATTTAGGCATCAAGATGCCTGACGGCACCCTGCGTCTGGCCCTGGTTCAGGCGGAGATTTCCCATGCCAATATAAAAGCCATTGATACCGCCGAGGCCGAGGCCATGCCCGGCGTTTACAAGGTGGTCACCCACAAGGATGTAAAAGGCAAAAACCGGATTACGGGGCTTATTACCTTTCCGACGAACAAGGGCGACGGCTGGGACCGCCCCATCCTCTGCGACGAAAAGGTCTTCCAGTACGGCGATGCCATTGCCATTGTCTGTGCGGATACCGAAGAAAACGCCAAGGCGGCTGCCGCCAAGGTGAAGGTGGACCTGGAGCCCCTGCCCGAATACATGAGCGCTCCGGCCGCCATGGCCGAGGATGCCATTGAAATTCATCCGGGCACCCCCAATGTCTACTATATCCAGCCTATTAAAAAGGGAGAGGAGACCGGCCCCATCTTTGATGCCGCCGATGTTGTTGTCGAAGACGATTTTTACGTGGGACGCCAGCCCCATATGCCCATTGAACCGGATGTGGGCTTTGCCTTCCCGGGGGAAGACGGGCATCTGACCATCCACTCCAAATCCATAGGCATCCACCTTCATCATGCCATGATCGCCCCGGGCCTGGGGATTGAGCCCGAGAAGCTGGCCCTGGTCCAGAATCCGGCCGGCGGCACCTTCGGCTACAAGTTCTCCCCCACCATGGAAGCCTTGGTCGGGGTTGCGGCCATGGCCACAGGCAAGCCCGTATTCCTCAACTATACCTGGCGTCAGCAGCAAACCTACACGGGCAAGCGCTCCCCCTTCTTTATCAATCTGCGGTATGCTGCGGACAAGGACGGCACCCTCAAGGCCATGGAAAGCGACTGGAGCGTGGACCACGGTCCCTATTCCGAGTTCGGCGATCTGCTGACCCTGAGAGGCGCCCAGTTCATCGGGGCCGGCTACAATATCCCCAATATCCGGGGCGAGGGCAGGACCGTGTGCACCAACCACGCCTGGGGTTCAGCCTTCAGGGGCTACGGTTCCCCCCAGAGCGAGTTCTCCTCCGAAGTGCTCATGGATATCCTGGCTGAAAAGATCGGGATGGATCCCTTTGACTTAAGATACAAGAATATTTACCGGGAAGGGTCCACCACCCCCACCGGCCAGACTCCGGATTCCCTGAGCCTGCCCGAGATGTTCGACATCTTAAAGCCCAAGTACGAGGCCGCAAAAAAGTCGGCGGCAAAAAAATCTACGGATGCGGAAAAATGCGGGGTGGGGATTTCCATCGGCGTCTACGGTTGCGGACTGGACGGGCCGGACGGGTCTGAAGCCAGGGTCCAGCTCAACGCGGACAACAGCATCACCCTGTTCAACTCCTGGGAGGACCACGGCCAGGGCGCGGATATGGGATCCCTGGGCACGGCCCACGAGGCCCTGCGGCCCATGGGCATCGCCCCGGACCAGATTCATCTGGTGATGAACAATACGGCCATCACCCCCAACTCCGGTCCTGCCGGGGGCTCCCGCTCCCAGGTGGTTACGGGCCAGGCCATCAAGGCCGCCTGCGAACTGCTCATGGGCGCCATGAGAAAGGGGGACGGCACCTACCGGACCTATGAGGAGATGAAGGCCGAAAATATCCCGGTGGAGTATACCGGCGCCTGGACCGCTCCGGCCACCAACTGTGATGAAAACGGCCAGGGCAGCCCCTTCTCCGTTTACATGTACGGGGTATTCATGGCTGAGGTCTGTGTGGATACAGCCACGGGCAAGACCCGGATCACCAAGATGACCGCGGTGAATGATGTGGGCAAGATCAACAACCAGCTGGTGGTGGACGGTCAGATGTACGGCGGCCTGGCCCAGAGCATGGGCCTTGCCCTGAGCGAGGACTATGAGGACATTAAAAAGCATTCCACCATGGCGGGCGCGGGCTTTCCCTATATCAAAGCCATTCCTGATGACATAGAACTGACCTATGTCCAGGCCCCGCGGGAGCACGGCCCCTTTGGCGCCGCCGGTGTTGGGGAGCTGCCCTTAACCTCACCCCATGCGGCCGTCATCAACGCCATTTACAATGCCTGCGGTGTCCGGATCAAGCGCCTGCCCGCCACCCCGGACAAGGTGCTGGCCGGCCTGAAAGCTTAAATTTTTTATTAACGCAACGGCGGACCGCCGGGAGGTTTCCCGGCGGTCCTTTCTCTTAAAGTTCCGGTGATACGCCTATGGAAAAACAGACCCTGACCCGGTTCGAAGACCGGTGCATCCAGGAGGAGCCCCCCCCTTGCACGGCCGCCTGTCCCTTTCATATTGAGGTAAAGCCGTTTCTTGCCAAAATGGCGGACAAGGCCTTTGACCCGGCCTTTAAAGTCCTTGAGAAGCGTCTGCCCCTGCCCGAGGTTCTGGCCCGGGTCTGCGACCATCCCTGTGAGGCGGCCTGTGTCCGGACGGACATTGACGCCCCCATCGCCATCGGTGATCTGGAACGCCTCTGCGTTCAGAGCAGGTCCCGGCAGAAAAAGTATTTTCCCCCGCCCCAAAAGGACCTGACCGTCGGCATCTGGGGCAGCGGCCCGTCCTCTCTGACCGCGGCCTGGGATTTAAGTCTCAAAGGGTATCCGGTCCGGGTCTATTTCCCGGGGAACCGACCCGGAGGAAAGCTGAAACAACTGTCCCCCACTG
This sequence comes from uncultured Desulfobacter sp., assembly GCA_963677255.2. Lineage (GTDB taxonomy): Bacteria > Desulfobacterota > Desulfobacteria > Desulfobacterales > Desulfobacteraceae > Desulfobacter. The sequence continues at coordinate 2,002,496 of CAXXER010000001.1, forward strand.
TGCTGCCCCCCTCCGTACTGGACGGGGAGATCAAGCGTATCAAAGCGTTCGGCGCACTGTTTTTCCCGGATACCTCGTTTGACGCCTTTGAAGACAAGGCGGGAGAATTCGACGCCCTGTTTTTCGGCCTGGACGGGGATGCGCCTCCGAAGCTGCCGGAGGATCTGGATTTCGTCACCTTGAGGGAGGGGGAATCCACCCGGTTTTTCGGGGGATTTTCAGATTCCGGATCGGCAAGTAATGCCTTGGCCGCCACCGCGGTTTCCAGCCCGGTCTGGTTCGCCTTCCAGGGCAGGCGGGCGGCAACTTCCATGGACCGTCTTTTGTCCAAGGTCTCCATGGCCGCAGGCAGAGAACGGGAGGGGCCCTTTGACACCCGGTTGGATACGGATACAGACAGGATCGTTCCGGCCCCGAGGGTTGATTTCGCAAGACCCGAAGGATCGGAAGACTGGCCGTTCGATACGGATCTGGCCGCTTTGGAGGCGGGGCGCTGCCACCAATGCGACTGCTCCCGCTGCATCCGGGCCTGCAACACTTTTATAGAATCCTTTGGCGGTTTTCCGGGGCGGTATGCCAGGGAAATTTATAACAACCTTTCCATTGTCATGGGGGAACGCAAGGCCAACCTCATGATCAACTCCTGCACGGCCTGCGATTTGTGCAAACACGTCTGCCCCAATGACTTTTCCATGGCCGAGCTTTGCCTGTCGGCCCGGCGGGAAATGGCGGACAGCGGGAAAATGCCGCCCTCGGCCCATGAGTTCGCCCTGGCTGAAATGGCACATGCCATGGGGGAGCAGGCGGCGTTTGCCGTCCATGCCCCGGGGCAGACGGCGTCGGAAATTCTCTTTTTTCCCGGATGCCAGCTCATCGGCTCTGCCCCGGCCCAGGCCGCCCGGGCATGGGAATGGCTGAGACAGGCGGTGAATCCGGCCTCGGGGATCGTGGCGGGATGCTGCGGGGCTCCGGCTTTCTGGGCCGGACGGCAGGAGTTGTCTGAATCGGCGAAAAAGGAGTTGTTGTCCCTGTGGACGGCCTGGGGGGAACCTGAGATCGTAACCGCCTGCACCTCCTGCGGCCGGATGCTGGAAGGGATTTTTCCTGAAAAAAAGATAACCTCACTTTATGAGAAAATGGCTGACAACCCGCCGCAGAAAACAGAAGATGGAGAACTGCCAAAGACCCTGGCGATTTCCGATCCCTGCACGGCCCGAGGGTATGACGCTGTTCAGGCGGCGGTCCGGGCCCTGGTTCAAACCGCCGGTATCCGTATTGAGGAACTTGAGGCCTCAGCAGACCTCACCGAGTGCTGCGGTTTCGGAGGGCTCACCTTCAATGCCAACCCGGATATGGGACGGCAGATCGTCTCGTCCCGGGCCGCTCAGTCGTCCCTGCCTTATCTGGCCTATTGCGCCATGTGCCGGGACCGCCTGGCCCGGACCGGAAAAGCTTGCCTCCACATTCTTGATCTGTTCTGGCCGGAAACTAAAGATCCGGCTGCCCGGCCGGACGAAGGGTTCTCCGGGAGGCGAATGAGCCGGATAAGGTTCAAGGCGGATATCACCGGCAGTGTCTCGGCATCCGGGACAGCAACATCCCCTGTGAGTGCGTCAGGGAAAAAGATTTTGGTGGCCGATGAGGTCCTGGATGCGATGGAAGGCCAGTTTATACTGATATCGGATCTGGAAACCCTGTTTGCAGGGATAAAAGCGGATGAAACTGCCGGATTCGTTCACAAGGGCCGAGGGACAAGGATCGTCTCCAAAAGGGCCGGAAACGTCACCTTCTGGGCGGAGTTTATTCAGGAGGACGAGTCATTCCGGGTACAGGATGCCTGGTGCCACCGCATGACGGTGGCCGAATCAAAATCTTTTATAGAGGGAAAGCCCTCGGAGGACCATGACCCCAAGATTCGGTGCGCAGGGTGCGGAAAGGAACTGGTCTTTTTCAAGAACCATGTGGAGTACCTGGGCTCCCGCTTTGACGTGGACCTGCCCCAGTGCCCGGACTGCGGGGCGGTATATATCAGTCCCAAACTGAGCCGGACAAAGATGGCCGAAGTTGAGCACATCCTTGAAGACAAATAGGCCCGGCGGGGTTTCCCTGACAAGGGCCGCCCTTGCGGCCTGCGGCTTCCGGCCCGGGGACCGGATCCTGGATGCGGGCTGCGGTTTCGGGGCGACAGTGGACCTGATTGACAGTTTCGGCGGCATCCTGGGCGTGGGGCTGGACAAGGATGTTTCCCGGCTGGCCCAAGCCCGGGACACTGGCCGGGAGCAGGCGACAGGCAGGTTTGCTGCAGCCGCTTTGCCCCGTCTGCCCTTCCGGCCGGGGAGTTTTCAAGGGATTTTCTGCGAGTGCGTCCTCTCTCTGGTGCCGGAGAAGGCCGACTGCCTGGCGGCTTTTTGGGATGTCTTAGGTCCAAACGGCACCCTGGTGTTGGCGGATCTGGTCCTGCCCGAAGAGACCGGTGTTGGATGGAACAGCAAGGCCGCCGGGGATGCGGGCCCGGCCGGTGCAGGTGCGCCGGTCACCTGCCTGGACGGTGCCTTGACCCTGCCGGCGCTCACGGCCGCAATGGAACAGGCCGGATTTAAGATTACGGCGGTGGAAGATCATACCCGGAAGCTTCGGGAGATGGCCTGTGAGATGGTTTTTGAGCACGGCAGCCTGGACCGCTTCTGGCAGGTGCTGACCGGAACGGATTGTCCCGAAGGGCTTTCCGGGGCTTGCAGGGCCGGAAGCCTTAAGCCGGGATATGCAATGGTGACAGCAACAAAAGGGGAGTGACATGGACAATCTGGAGATATTGAAACTCAAGTCGGAAGGCTATTGCTGCAGCCAGATCATGGTGGCCCTGGTGCTGGACCTTATGGGCCGGGAGAATCCGGACCTGATTCATTTTGCCCGGGGGCTTTGCATGGGATACGGCTCTGATACAGGTGACTGCGGCATCCTTACCGCCGGGATCTGCATCATGGCCCTGTATGCGCCGGCAGACAGGGACCGCTGTGCCGCGCTCCAGGAGGCTTTCATTGAAAGCTTCAGGGAGTGGACCCAAGACACCACCTGCCAAGGGATCACAGAAGAGTTTTATCCCCAAATGCATCCGTCGGCCTGCGGTACCCTTCTGGCCCGGGCCCATGAACGGCTGGTGGCCATCCTGGTGGAAAACGGAATCGACCCTTCGGACCCGGAAGAATGACCATGGCCGGAGATCCGGCCTTGGGCCCTGCAACCCAAAGCCTCTGCCCTGTCTGCCTTTGCCGCATTGAGGCCCGGTATATCGCCCGGGAAGAGGAGATCTTCCTGGAAAAAACCTGTCCTTACCACGGCCCCTTTTCCGCACGTATCTGGCAAGGAATCGAGAGCTGGAAAGACTGGTGCCGGCCTAAGATTCCCATTCAAAACCGCTTTAGCATGACCCCTGTAGACAAAGGTTGCCCCTTTGACTGTGGCCTCTGCCCGGAGCATGGCCAGCATACCTGCACCGCCATCCTGGACATTACCCCAAGATGCAACTTAAACTGCCGGTTCTGCTTTGCCGACGCCCGGGGCGGGGAGGGCGCAGATCCCGATCTTGATGAGCTGACGGATCTGATGGAGAAGGTGATTGCGGTCAGTCCGGGGTGCAACCTGCAGCTGTCCGGCGGAGAGCCTACGGTCCGGGCAGATCTGCCTAAGATTATCGCTGCTGCAAGGCGTATCGGCTTTGCCTTTGTTCAGCTTAACACCAACGGCTTGATTTTGGATGAGGCCCTGGCTAGCTGCCTCGGCGAGGCGGGGCTGACATCGGCCTTTCTCCAGTTTGACGGGGTGACGGAGGCGGTGTATGAATCCCTTCGGGGCCGGCCGCTGCTGGCGGAAAAAAAGCGGGCCGTCCGTGCCTGTGAAAAGGCCGGGATCGGTGTGGTGCTGGTGCCCACCCTGGTGCCCGGAATCAACGATGATCAAATCGGCGATATCTTACGGTTCGGCCTGGCCCATGCCCCGGCCGTGCGGGGGGTGCATTTCCAGCCGGTGAGCTACTTCGGCCGCCATCCCGGGGGCGTCGCCGCAGAGGGCAAGGATGGAACCAAAGGCGGTGATCCGATGAAGCGGATCTCCATTCCAGAGGTCCTGGAAGAAATTGAACTTCAGACCGGAGGACTGTTTCGCCGGTGGGATTTCAAGCCCTCTTCCTGTGAGCATGCCCTATGCTCTTTTACCGGTAAGTTTCTCAACCATCCGGGGCGGCCGCCCAAACCCCTGACCCTTTTTGATGGCGCCTGCTGCCCGCCTGCGCCGGCGGAGCAGGGGGCGCAAAAGGCACGGGCCTCGGTGAACCGGCACTGGAAGGCCCCGGCCTCACAGGCAACGCGGGGAAGTTCTGTCGAGACGGCCCATGGGGAAGAGGACGGCCTGGACCGGTTTCTGCGGCAGGCGGCGCAGGAGATGTTCACGGTGTCCGGCATGGCCTTCCAGGATGCCTGGACGCTGGATCTGGCGCGGCTGAAAGGCTGCTGTATCCATGCCGTGGCCCCGGACGGCCGTCTGATTCCGTTCTGCGCCTACAATCTGACCCGGGCGGACGGAATGTCTTTGTACCGAGGCCATCCATGACACCCTTTCTGGATCAATGGATTTGCCGCCGGGCGGGATTTCGCTATACGGGCGGGGCAGAAGATCAGGATCGTCTGGCCTCCTTTCAGCTCGGGGCTTTGAGGCGGGTCCTGGCCCATGCCGCAGCAAACAGCCGGTTTTATGCCGAACGATTATCGGGGATTTTTCCTGATCGTGTCAACGGCACAGCGGATCTGGCCTGCCTGCCTTTCACCTTCCCGGCCGATCTTCTGGACGGCGGGGCGCGAATGGCCTGCGTTTCCCAGGAACAGGTGTCCCGGATCTTTACCCTGCCCTCTTCGGGGACGACGGAACGGCCCAAACGCCTAATGTTTACCCCGGAGGACCTGGAGATGACCGTGGATTTTTTTGCGGCATGTCTATCCGTTCTCATGGCACCGGGGGACCGGGGGCTGATCTGCCTTCCCGGAGAAACCCCGGGATCCGCCGGGGACCTGATCCGGCAGGCCATGGACCGCATCGGAGCAAGGCCGGTTGTCCACGGGCTTATGACGGATGCCCCGGTTGCGGCCGGGAAGATCCGAAAGATTCGGCCCCGGGTGCTCATCGGCATGCCGATCCAGGTGCTGGGGCTTGCGGAGAGGATGGCCGGGACGGAATCTGTGACGATTCCATGGATCATCCTGACGGCGGACCATGTCAGTTCCTTTGTGGCAGACCGCATCCAACGGCTGTTCAGGGGGCGGGTGCTTTCCCATTACGGGTTGACGGAAACCGGGTTCGGCGGAGCCCTCCAATGCCCTGCACAAGAGGGCCTGCATCTCCGTTATCCCCACCTGGTGGTGGAGATTGTGGAGCCCGAGTCAGGTCGGGTCCTTCCCCACGGAGAATGGGGAGAGATTACCATAACCACCCTGGATCGCCGGGCCATGCCCTTGATTCGGTACCGGACGGGGGATGTTTCCCGGATTCTGGATGCTCCCTGTGCCTGCGGCAGCCCTTTTCCGCGGCTGGACCGGATCCGGAACCGCCAGGCGGACGGGGTTCGATTAGGGCAAGGTCTGATCCTGACCATGGCCGATCTGGACGATGCCCTGTTTACCCTGGACGGGGTGGCGGACTTTTCCGCTGAGATCCATGAGGACGGCGGGCCTGCGGTGCTGTCCCTGATTGTGGAAACCCTTTCCGAGCTGGGGCCTGAGGCCATTCGGGCGGCGCTGGAGGGGACGGGCGTGGTGAAAAAGGCTATTGACAGCGGCCGGCTTTCTCTGGGCAATATAAAGATTGCAGGCTGTGCGGCTGACGCACCCTATGTCGGCAAACGGCTAATCCGGGATTTGTGTCTCCCGGGGCTTAAAAGAGAGGAACCCCATGAAATACTATGAAAAAGACAAGGTAAAGGCCCTTCCGGTAAAGGATGCCGTGGGCCGGGTCCTGCTCCATGATATTACCCGCATCGTTCCGGATTTGTTCAAAGGGCCGCTGTTCAAAAAAGGCCATGTCATTACCCGCCAGGATGTGGCCACCCTTTTGGATATGGGCAAGGAAAACATCTACGTGGCAGGGCTGAAAAACGAAATCCACGAGAACGAGGCGGCCCTTCGCATTGCCCGGGCGGCTCTGGGGCCCCATGTGGAGATCTCAGACCCCAGCGAGGGCAAGGTGGGGTTTAAGGCGGCCATCCAGGGACTTTTGAAGATCAATGTGGAAGGGCTGGATGCCCTTAACGCCGTTCCGGATGTGATTTTTGCCACCCTGCATTCGAACCGTGCAGTGGCGGCCGGAGAGGATCTGGCCGGCACCAGGGTGGTGCCCCTGACCGTCCCTGAAAAGCAGGTGGAGGCGGCCGAGGCCGTGTGCCGGGAATACGGCCCCATCATCCGGGTGGTCCCCTTTGTATCCTGCCGGGTCGGGCTTGTGGTCACCGGCTCCGAAGTCTTTCACAAGCGGATCCGGGACGGCTTTGGTCCGGTGGTGGAGGCCAAGTTCAAAGCACTTGGATCAGCGGTTATGGAAAAGCGGGTGGTCTCCGACGATCTGGATATGACGGTGTCCGCCATCCGTGATCTTATTGCCGGCGGTGCGGACTTCATTGCCGTGACCGGAGGAATGTCAGTGGATCCGGACGACCTGACCCCGGCCGCCATCCGAGCGTCGGGGGGGCGGATTGTCACCTACGGGGCCCCGGTGCTTCCCGGCGCCATGTTCATGCTGGCCTATATCGGCAACGTCCCGGTGGTGGGGCTGCCCGGCTGCGTCATGTACCACAGGGCCTCAATCTTTGATCTTACCGTGCCCAGGATTCTGGCCGGTGATACCCTGGACCGTCAGGATATCATCCGCATGGGCCACGGCGGATTCTGTACCAATTGCAAAGACTGCAGGTTCCCGGCGTGCAGTTTCGGAAAGTAAAAAAGGAACTATAAAGTGATCGGTTTATCCCTGAAGATTATCGAAGAAATCGAAAAAGAAACGCCCTTTGTCCTGGCTACCATCCTGAGTCACACAGGGTCCACTCCCAGGACTTCGGGCAGCCGGATGATGGTCCGGTCCGACGGGACTATAGAAGGCACCATCGGCGGCGGCCTGGTAGAGGCCCGGGTCATGGAGGCCTGTGCCGGCATGATGGACAAGGCGGCTTCCGCGGTTATGGACTTCACCCTGGACCAGGAGCTCAAGGCGGGCATGGACATGATCTGCGGGGGTAGCCTCACGGTCTGGCTGAGGAGTTTTGTCCCTCCCTTTTCCCCGGGGCTTGAGGCGGTCTTTTATGGGGTCCGGGATTTTGAAGCCTCAGGAAAGGCCGGACTCATGGTGACGCGGATCACAGGCGGTATCCCGGAGGATCCCTTTCTGGTGGATCCGGCAGGGCCCCTTCCACTTCTGCCCAAAGCCCTGGCCGCGGATATGGAGGACGGAAAGTTCCGGGGGCCCGCACCGGTGCGGCAGGTCTACGGTCTTGAACAGTTTATGATTGAACCCTTTGCCGCCCGGGAGACCCTTTATATTTTCGGCGCCGGGCATGTGGGGTATGAGTTGGGGCAGATGGCATCAAGGGTGGGGTTTTCCACCGTCGTCATCGATGACCGGGAGGCTTTTGCCAACCCGGAACGGTTTCCCCATGCAAGCCAGGTCCTGGTAGTGCCGGATTTTGCCACCTGTTTTGAAAACCTGGCCGTGGACGGCAGAAGCTATATCGTGATCCTCACCCGCGGCCATCTGCACGATCAGGAAGTACTGGAACAATCCCTGGCAACGGATGCCGCCTATATCGGCATGATCGGAAGCCGTAAAAAACGCGATCAGATCTACGGCAACCTCATGGCCAAGGGCATATCCGCCTCACGACTGGAAGAGATTCATTCTCCCATCGGTACCAAAATTCAGGCGGAAACCCCGGCGGAGATCGCCGTGAGCATCCTGGGGGAGCTGATTTGTGAGCGGGCCTGCCTTGGGCAAACCGCAGGAAAAAAATAAAGAGATGCTGTCGGTTGACCCGGACGACTCCCCTTTGAAAGGCGCGTGTCACCGCGACGTTTTTGCTTTGATTCCCGCAGGCGGCTACTCATCCCGGATGCAGGTGTTTAAACCCCTGCTGCCCCTGGGAAAGACCACTGTCATCGAGCAGACCATCTCCCTGTTTCAGGCTGCCGGTATTAAAGAGGTTTTCGTTGTCACAGGCCACAACCGGGAGCGGTTGTCGCCCGTGATTCAAAAGGCCTGTGCAATAGAGGTCTTTAATCCGGACTATGATGCAGGCATGTTTTCCTCCATCCGGGCCGGAGTGGCGGCATTTCCAAAAACCTGCCAGGGCTTTTTCCTGCTGCCGGCCGATATCCCCGCGATTCGTCCGGCCACCCTGGCAATCCTCCTTGAACGGTTTTCCCGGAACCCGGAGGCTGTGGTCGTGCCTGAATTCTCAGGGGGAACCGGCCATCCCCCCCTGATTCCGGCGTCATTTATGTCTAAAATTCTTTCTGCACCCCCCGGCGGAAATCTCAGGCAGATTTTATTTTCCAACGATCCGGGCAAATCCGGCAAAAGTGCTGTAACCGTGCTCGTGCCGGACCGGGGGATTCTCATGGATGCGGACCGTCCAAAGGAGTATGAAAAATTAAAGGAGCGGATTTGCCGGATGGATATTCCGGACACAGAGGAGTGCCTGGAGGTGATGAAAATTGCAGGGGCGGGACAGGATCTCAGGGCACATATGGAACTTGTGGCATCCACGGCCCGGGTCCTGTGGCAGGCCCTGCAAGAGGGATTCCCCGATTTGAACCCGGATTTGATCAATGCCGGAGCCCTGCTCCACGATATCTGCCGGCCCCTGCCGGACCATGCCCGGGCCGGCAGGGATTTTCTTTTATCCCTTGGGTTTTGCGGGGCGGCAAAGATCGCCGGCAGCCACATGGACCTTTCCCTGCCGGCATCGGGGCTGACGGAGGCTGCGGTTGTATATCTGGCGGACAAGATCTGCCGGGGATCCCGCCTGGATATGGATTATGAAACACGATTTCTGGGCAAAGCTGAAAAATATCCCCATGCCCGGGAAAGGATCATGCACCGCCTTGAAATTGCTCGACACATACAGTCCCGGGTCGAATCGGCTGCCGGCCGATCTCTCGGGCAGATTCTCGGATAAGGGGGCCCTGCTCCTGCTCATGCGTCATGGGCAGGTGGACACGGGGCCTGACCGTTGCTTTCTGGGCCGGACGGACCTGCCTCTGGACGATACCGGAAGGGCCCAGGCCCGGGCCTGGCAGCCGAAACTCCGCGGCATTGATTTTTCACAGGTGTATGTATCAGGCCTTGGCAGGGCCCTTCAGACCGCAGCTCTTTGCTGCCCTGCCTGCGCTCCTGTTGTGGATGCCCGGCTGAACGAAATTGATCTGGGGGACTGGGACGGCCAAAGCTTTGAGGACATCCGGGCACAATACCCGGAAGCCTATAACCTGAGGGGAGAGGATATATACGGATACCGGCCGCCCCGCGGGGAAAGTTTTGAAGATCTTTTCCGCAGGGCAGCCCCGTTTTTTGAGGAACTTAGAAAAAGGATGACGAAATCCCCGGGCCATGTCCTGGTCATCACCCATGCCGGGGTGATTCGGACCCTGTCCTGTCGCTGGGAGCACCTGCCCATGGCCGCGCTTTTTTCCGTCACACCGGCCTACGGGAGTATCCGGTTACTGGCAGCCGGTTAACATCCGCTGTAAGTTATCTCATTGTCACAACCGGGCAGGTGGACTGGAGAATAATGGTCTGGGCGGTTGAGCCCATGAGCAGCTTGCCCACTTTTGTCCTTCGGTTGGTGATGCCGATGACGATTTCATCCACCTTGTTTTCCCTGGCAAAGGCCAGCAGGTCTTCGCCGGCGCCAAGTCCCCGGATCAGCAGGTGAGTGTTGCAGTCCACCCCTTTTTTTGCAAACCGGGCCTGGGCTTTTTCAAGGTCGGCTTCAGCCTCGGCAATCTTCTGTCGTTCCTCTTCACCGCCCTGTTTCATGACGGTGACCAGGTCCACTGTCGCCTCCATGGCCTTGGCCCGGCTCATGGCCAGTTCCAAAAGATCCTCGGACAGGTTGGATCCGCCTTTATAACCAACAAGAATTTTCATGTTTTGCGTCCTATCAAGTAAACGGTGCCGCAGGGCACCTGGTGCTCTGGAGGCACCCTGGGAAAAATATCAGGGAGCCTGAAAACCATCTATAATAAACGATTTATTTTGTATTCACAAGCAACAACCTTGATTTACCCATGATTATCCTTTTTCCGGGGATCTAAACCATCCCACAACGGGACAAGGGTTTTCCCGATGCTGTACCCAAGCTCCCGATAGGCTTCAAACTGCTTTTCATCGAAAAACTGGTCCGCCGTGGTCTGGTCCGGAAAACTTGGATTACTCCGGCTGTATGCGTTGATGTCTTCGCTCAGGCCCTTGATCAGGGTGGTTTTGATGTAAAACAGATCCGCCTCCTGCCCGTCTGCGTACCGGATTTTTCCCCCGACCACGGCCTGGGGCGAGATCCGGGTGCCCTCGATCGGCATCATGGGGGTTACATCGATTTGTACCTTGGCGCCAAAATCCACCCGGATCAGTTCAATGGCCTTGCCCAGATCGCCAAAGGTGTAGTCGGAGTCCGCTGCGGCATCGGAAATCACAATGATGCGGCACCGCCGGCGGACCAGCTCGTACAGCCCCAGATTTTCGAAATGGCCGCCGTCGGACAGGTGAAGGTGCCGGCATTTTTCATTCAAGCCCCGGCCCAGCATCTCCCTGAACATGTAATAGTACCACAGGGGATTGCGCATGGTTTTGTCTAGGTCCTTGTGTCCGGGGTTCCTGACCCAGGCACCCAGGCGGACGTTGAGAAGGGACATCAAAAAAGAAAGGGGCCTGGACCGGGTGGCATAGGAGTTCGGGTCCACAGCCGCTCCGGAAATCGCCATGGCCGTGCCGAGATTCGCCGTTCCCCCCATATAGGTTGACGTCTCAACAAAATCGGTGCTGGTTGAGCCCACGAACCTGGGGCTGAAAATAAAGTTCTCCCCGCCCCGCTGTGAAAGCTTTTGATCCAAAGATCCTACAGTCTGCAGGTTGGTGTTGATGATATGATACGGGGCGTCCGTTGGGGTGATGTCGCACAGGTAGCACAGGTCCATGTCCTTTTGGGTGGCATAGGGATAAAACAGGCCTTTCTTTTGTTCGCCCGCCCCTTTGATGGAAAAGGGCATGTACGCCTCCATGAGGCGGTTGCGGTAGAATCTGTGCATGGAAACCTGGTTGATATTGGCCATGAACGCCAGAAATAAAGAGGCCGCCAGCATGGGGCCCAGCATATTAAGGCCAAGTTTGGGGTCTTTCCCTCCTGCAAAGTGATAGAAGAACAAAAAGACCCCGTAAGCGATCAGGGCAAGTCCAAGGGAGATGAGTACCGCCCGAAGCCCCCGGGTTTCATTGCCTTTTTTTCGACCCTTTGCCCCGCCAAAGACCGAGGCCATACCGGCGATTGGAATGGCGCCGATTTTGAGCTCGGTCAGCCAGTGGCTGGCGCTTTCAAGCAGGTGGTGTGCGTAGGGCAGGGTGCCTGCAACAAACATCAGGGTGCAGGCCATCAAAATGATACCGGAAACCTCTCTCATGTACCGTTGAAAAGGATAGTTGCGAAGACGGATAAACCTTGTGGACACGGCAAAGACGACAATGGATATCAAAAAGCAGGACAAAAGCCCCCAGGAAAGGTACAAAATCAGGGAAAACCCGTCGTTTCCACTTGCGGAGACTCCCCCCATACCCGGTAGCCAGCCGATGAAGCGGGTGTAATCCACTGATGTGAGAAACTCCTTTGACAGCAGGGAGATCAGGGTTAAAAACACCGGGACCAAAACAACCAGGTTTACAAGAATGCCGGTCAATACCGCTGAAATCATGGACCAGATGTTAATGCCGTCCCCCGGGGTCAGATAGGAGCCGTGGGCCCGGAGCCAGGTTAGGACGCTGCCGCCGGCTTTTTTATAGTCTTTTCGTTTTGTGCCGAAGGGAAAAATGTCAGGGCACCGGGATTTTAGCCAGGTCAGGCAGGATCCGACATAGCCGCCCCCGGAGACGGTGGACAGGTAATCCACCTGGCTTAGGATTCCCGCTTTTTGAAGGGTCTGGAGCAGACCCAGATTAAAGGTGGCGGACCGGACGCCTCCGCCTGAAAGTCCAAGGCCTATGCTGTCTGTGGGCGGGGTCCCAGGAGGAAGTCCTGCACAATTGCGCCGTTCCCGGATATAGACCTGCTCTGCCTCGAACATCTTTGATTCTGATGGGACCGAACTTTTTTCCAAAGACATAGGACCTCCTCCTAAGTATTTGACCGTACAATCCATTTATTGTTTCATCAGCATAATCTCCAGAACCTGTTATTACAGGTTTGTCTCCTAACTTCAATGCATCAGAACTATTTATTCAAAGGAATGATTGATCCGCCTTTCTCAGGGGGGCGGCATTGATTCTGTGAACGGAAGCAGGGGGGCTGCACAGGGGTGATGATCTCAAACCGCCTTTTTTCGGAGGTTCTCCTCTTTTCTTTCCACCGCTGTGCAGGAGGCTACCCTCCCGTTTTCCACCCGAATGAGGCGGTCGGCTAAGGTCAGGATTTCATCCATCTGATGACTGACGTATAAAATCGGGACGTTAAAGGTGTCGCTCAGGGTCCGGATAAAGGGGAGGACCTCCTCTTTTCTGGCCTGATCCAGGGAGGCTAAGGGTTCGTCCATGAGCAGCAGCTTGGGACTGCACAAAAGGGCCCGGCCAATGGCCACCCGCTGTTTTTCACCGCCGGACAGGCGGGCGGGCCTTCTGTCCAGCAGGCCCCCGACATTTAAAAGTGCCACCACCCTTCTAAAATCAACATACCGGTCTTTTCGGGGGACAAGCTTCATGCCGTAAGTCAGATTGGTGCGTACGCTTAAGTGGGGAAAGAGTCGGGCCTCCTGGAACACATAGCCGATGCGGCGTTTTTCAGGCGGCAGATAGATTTTTTTATTTGAATCAAAGCAGCAGCGGCCGGCGATATGGATGCGGCCCCGGTCGGGCCGGGACAGGCCCGCCACCATGTTGACGATGGAGGTTTTACCGGCCCCGGATTCTCCGAACAATGCTGTGACGCCGGCCTCGCGGGCATGAAATCTGGCATCAACGGTAAACCCGCCCTGCCGTTTTTGTATATGGACGTCGATCATGGTTATCCTTTGACCATGGCATCAAAGCGTTTGGCCGTCCACTCTGAAAAGATCAGGGCGGTCATGGCCAGGACCACGGAGATGATGCACAGTCTCGCGGCCCCGGCCTCGCCGTCCGGTATCTGGGTCAGGGAATACAGGGCTAAAGGAAGGGTCTGGGTCTCCCCCTGGATGTTGGAGACGAAGGTGATGGTGGCGCCGAACTCACCGAGGCTTCTGGCAAAGGCCAGGATGACCCCGGTGATGATGCCGGGCACCATCAGGGGGAGGGTGACCGTGAAAAAGACCCGGATTCGACCGGCCCCCAGGGTTCTTGCTGCATCTTCCAACCCCCGGTCCACGGTATCAGCTGACAGGCGGACTGCGCGGACCAGGAGGGGAAAGGCCATGACTGCCGCGGCCACGGCAGCCCCCTTCCAGGTAAAGGCCAGGGTGATCCCAAGGGTGTGATACAGAAAGCTTCCGATAACCCCGTTTCTGCCCAAAAATACCAGCAAAAGATAGCCTGTGACCACCGGCGGCAGGACCAGGGGCAGGTGAATGAGGCCGTCCAGGATGCCTTTGCCGGCAAATTTGCACCGGGACAGCATCCAGGCGGCGGCAATGCCGGCGGGAAGGCTTGCGCCCACCGCCAGGAGTGACACTTTAAGACTCAAGGCAATGGCTTCCCATTCCGCCGGGGTCAGGCTGAAAAAAGACATTAGCGGATGCTGAACCCGTATTTTTTAAAGATCTGTGCCGCCTCATCGGACTGGAGAAAGGCCAGAAAGGATTGGGACACTTTGGTGTCGGTGATCAGGGCTGCGGGATAGACGATGGACGGATGGCTGCTTTCGGGAAAAAGACCGGCCACACGCACCTTGCTGCTGATGGCAGCGTCCGTGGCATACACTTCCCCTAAGGGGCATTCCCCCCGCTCGACCAGGACCAGGGCGGCCCGGACATCCTTGGCCCGGGCGATTTTATCTTGAATCCCCTCCCATAATCCAAGATGGGTCAATGCCTTTTTACCGTACATTCCTGCAGGCACATGGTCGGGATCCCCCATGGAAAGCCGTCCTTCGCCAAGCAGTCCTGAAAGATCCAGGTGGCTGTCAACAGTCAGCTCACCAATGGCAGAGTCGGCCGGGGCAATGAGGACCAGACGGTTGCCCAGAAGATCCTTGCGGCTGTCTTTAACAATGGCGTCCCGTTCCTCAAGGTAGTTCATCCATTTGGGATTGGCAGACAGATATACATCGGCCGGGGCGCCTTTTTCAATCTGCTTGGCCAGGGTGGAGGATGAGGCAAAGGAAAGACGAATCTTTACCGGGTGAGAGGCCTCGTATAATTTGGCAATATCGGTTACCGCGTTGGTGGTGGAGGCCGCGGCAAACACCGTCAGGCTGTCTGTACCGGCAAATGCGGTCAGGGGAAGGCAGGCCATAATTATCATAATGGCAAAGGTTTTCAGGCAGGTCAGTTTCATGGGAGCTCCTTTTGTAAATGTTTCAGTCTCTGGGTGCAGAGAACCGTCTCTAAAGGGTAAGGCGGTGGGTATCTGCTTGAACCCGATTGCAGTTTATGGTAGACTTGCATTTTACAAACGTCAATATATTTTTTTAGACGACATTTTGTGTGTCGGGCAGACAAAAAATCTGAAAATAGGGGGACCCATGGCAGAAAAGGCAGGGCAGATCCTCAACCGGGTCAAGCATTACCGGCAGCAGGCAAAGCTTTCACAATCCGCCCTGGCAGAGGTTGTGGGCATTAAACGCCAGGGGATTTACGACATTGAATCCGGCAAATACCTGCCCAATACCGGGGTGGCCCTGAAATTGGCCCGCCATCTGGGGTGCCGGGTGGAGGATCTGTTTTACGAGGAGATCCAACCGGCGGACAATGATTTTGTGATGGGGGACGAGGTGTCAGACAAGGATGCCAGGGTATCGGTGATCCGTGTCCGGGACCGGCTGGTGGCCTATCCTGTAGACGGACAATTTTCCTTTTCCCCAGGACTGTTACCTGCAGACGGCGTCCTTGAGGATAGCAAAATTCGATTTTTCGGGTCAGAGTCGGGCCTGGAGGATACCATCATGCTCATGGGGTGTGATCCGGCCTTTCCCCTGCTGGCCGCCCATGCCTCCCGAGTCGATCCCAAGTTAAGGGTGATCTGCCGGTTTGCCTCCACCCACAGTGCCATGGCGCGTCTGGTGGCGGGCAATACCCATCTGGCGGGCATCCACCTGCACAACCGCCCGGGACAGGAGGCCAATGTGGCCCTGGCCCGTCAGAAGCTTGCCCGAACCGGCGCCATGGTCATGGGGTACTCGGTCATGGAGGAGGGATTGATGGTGGCAAAGAAAAACCCCTTTAAGATTAAATCCGCCCCGGATCTGGCCCAGCCGGGCCTTAGGTTTGTGAACCGGGAACCCGGCGCCGCCCTGCGGGTTCTTTTGGATGAACTCCTGGAAGAGGCATCGATTCCCGGTGAAGCGATTTCAGGCTACACAGCCGAAGTCCGGGGCCATAACCAGGGGGCCCAGATGATTGCCTGCGGCATGGCCGATGCCGCCTTGGGGCTGCGGCCCGTGGCCCGGGCCTTTGGCCTGGATTTTGTAAGCCTGGCCGAAGTCCGCTGTGATCTGGTGGTTCCAGCGGACCTGGCGAAAGATCCCCGGATCCAGATTATTCTCGATGTGGTCCAGAGCCGGGCCCTTCGGGATGAGATTACCCTGCTGCCCGGTTACAGCCAGAGCAAGACCGGAAAGACCATCGCCACGTTTTGATCCGGGGCGGCAAAGGGGAAGGCCCCGGGAATTGGGACTAAGCCTCTTTAAGCCCGAAAGCCGGTGCGCTGATACCAGTCTGCTTGACGATCTGCCAGAGGGCTGAGGGCAGCGCCTCTTCAGGCACGGGATGGTAAAAAGGCATGGTAAGGGCATCGGCTGCGGTAAGGCCTGCACCAATAGCCCAGGAGAGCAGGTGGCCCATGTGTTCGCCTGCCGGTGCCATAAGCTCCGCACCCAAAAGGCGCCCGTCTTTTCTATCGGCATAGATCCGGGCGATGCCGGCGGCTTTTCCCAGGATCATCATGGCCCGCCCGAATTCCTCCCATGAGGTTTTCCCCGTGACAAAATCGATGCCTTGCTCTGTCAGCTCCTTATAAGAGAGCCCTGCAATGGCGATATCCGGGGAGGAAAATGTGATGTGCAGGGGTGTTCGTTTCTTAAAGCTTTCCGGCTGTTCGGCTACGGCGTTATGCCCGGCAATGCCGCCATCGTCCGCGGCTTCGTGGAGGATAGGCTTTAAGCCGTTGACATCCCCGGCAATGAAAACGGGCAGATCACCGACCTGAAGGGTGCCCTGGTCAAAGGGCGGCATCCCCCTGTCATCCAGTTCAAGGCCTAAATTTTTAAGGCCTAAGTCTCCTAAGGCGGGGCGGCGCCCCGTGGCCAGGAGGATCATGTCCACGGTCTTTTCTCCGGCTCCCCAGCCCACCCGGACACCGCTGCCGTCCCGGCCCAGGATATCGGCGCTGCCCATCCTGATATCCATCTCTTTGGAAAAATGGGTAAAGGCATAGTCCTGCATTTCAGGATCGGTCAGGCCGCCTGCGGTTTTCCTTCGGGTGATGCCCGTGACTTCCACCCCAAGCCGGTGGAGGGCCTGTCCCAGTTCGATGCCGATGGGCCCAAGGCCGAATACGGCAATTTTGCGGGGAAGGTCCGGCAGCTCGAAAAACTGGTCCGTATCAATGATAAATTCCTTGAAAGGCGTCCATTTCTCAGGAATCCAGGGCTTTGACCCGGTGGCGATAATGATTTTTCCAGCCTCTAGGGTTTCATCCCCCAGGTCCAGGGTGTTGGGGTCGATGAACCGGGCCCGCTTTCTGATCACCTTGTCCATGAAACCTGCCATCTCGTCAATGACCCCGCCGGCATAGCTGTCCCGAAGGCGGCGGACCCGGGCCATGATCTTTGACAGGTCCGGCGCAAGACTGCCGGCCCCTGATATCCCCCAGCCGTCAAAATAGCCGGTCTTATGAAAATCGTCGGCCATGTGGATAAGGGCCTTGGAGGGCATGCACCCCACCCGGGCGCAGGTGGTGCCCAGGGGACCGTCATCGATGAGCACATAATTATCCGTTTTCAAGACCACCTGTTCCTGGGCGGTAAGGCCTGCGGTGCCGGCACCGATAATGGCAACATCAACTTTTCTTGTCATGGAGCCTCCTAATCGTATGATTATTTTAAAATAAATTAATGTAGATTAACCATAATACACAATGCCCGGATTGCGAGGGTCCTGGTGATATTTAAAGATCCGATATCCGCAGAACAAACGTTTTTATCTTAAAGCGGGGGCAGTCATTTTCATGGATACCATGACCTGTATTCATTTGACACAGAAAAGGACCGCCGGTAGCATATAATGCGATCATGGCCATCAATTATGCAAAAAAAATAGAGTGATAAAGGCTCTGGAGAGGGATCCAGGTATGGAATCGGAGTTGTGATGGATTTGGCATCGGCCCTTGGGCTCTGCGGCACCTTTGTCGGCCTTGTCCGGGCGCTGCCCCAGTTGATCGGGCTGCTCAGGTCCCGGGGCGCTTCAGGCGTTTCCCTGGATACGGCGGCCACTTCGGCCATCGTCAGTTTCGGCTGGGCTGTGTACGGCCTTTGGACCCATCAGCCTTTTGTCGCTTTGGCCACCGGCGCCTCCGGGTTTGTCTTTCTTCTGGTGACGATTTTTGCCCTGAGGTTCGGGCGAAAGGTATCGGAGCTGAAAATTGCCCCGGTCTGGCTGTGTGTCCTTGTGGGGGCCGGTCTTGTCTGGACCTACCGGGGGCTGGGCCTTGTTTTGCCCGTCTCCATCCTGGTGTCCAATATCCCCCAGGTCCGGGTGGCCTGGAAGGAGGCCAGCCTTGAAGATCTTTCCCTGGGCACCTGGCTTTTGTCTATGTCCGACGGTCTGGTCTGGGGGGTGTATTCCATCATTCAGCAGGACCGGTCCATCATGGTGTTTGCCGTATTCCAGCTTATCACAAGCCTGGCCATTGTTCTGCTAAAGTGCCTGAGGTCCCACAGCTCCTGCCCGGTTGACACAGGGCAAAAATAAACCGCGACCGAACAGATAAATCACCGTCCCATTCTTTAATACGAATCCATATGTCGCCAGGGGAGCTGTTTTTGCATTATTGACCCGGAAGGGAAAAAGACGCATTATAGAGTAACGTCCCTTTTAAACGAGAGAATTCGCCATGCCCCTGTCAACGGAAATTTTCGTCATGATGATTTTTGTGGGGGCTGCGATTTTCATCACGGCTGTCATCAACGTCACCGGCGGTTCAAGGCCCGAAACCTCCTCTGGCAGGAAGGAAAAACGATGATCAATTCCATCGTCATCCTCAGTTTTTTTTTCCATGCTCGGTTTTTTTTTCAGCCGCGGTGCTGCTGGAGGTAAGATCCCGGCGGGTTCGCATGGTAGCCGATGTGAAGGCCCTTTATTTTTTGCATTGATCTTTTACGGGCTTGTCGTTGCCTCCAACTTTCTTGAACATGCGGGGATCTCCAATTATTTTGATCCCCTTGAGGATGTGCTGGAAGTCGTGTCAACCCTGCTCCTGATCCTATTTGGGTACAATTGGCGCAAACAAAAGTCTGTCAAAATTATCCGGGATCAGGAGATCTGGCTGCGGTCGGCCATTGCGTCCATAGGAGATGGGATCGTCACCACGGACCGGGAAGGAAGGGCGTGGAGGTGGATGCGGCTCTGCGAAAGATCAATTCTAAGGTCCGCGTGGTTCTGACATCCGGTTTGAACCGGGAAGACAGCATTCCCGACACGGCTGCGGGATTCGTCAAAAAGCCGTTTACCCAGGGAGAGCTTGTGGCGGTCATTGACCGGGTGATGCAAAAGGAACGCCGGGCGCAGTGACAGCACCCGGCGTTCCCATCCCAGATACCTGCGGATTGCGTATTTGAAAAAAGAACTCGTCCCTATTTCAAATATTTTTTCGTCAGCGGCCCCCCGCCTCTGCCGCATCCGGCTCCATATCCCTGATGCGTTCCTTGCCCCTTGTTGTCCAGTACTCCTTGTACCATTCATTGGCGATGATCATGGCCATGACCTCGTTGGTCCCGGTCCAGATGGAGGCCAGACGTAAGTCTCTTACGATGCGTTCCACAGGATAGATATTGGTGTACCCGATGCCGCCCATGACCTGCATGGCGTTGTGTGCCGCCTTCTGGCAGGATTCGGTAACGAATTTTTTGGACTGGGAGACCAGTCGTCGGACCTTTTTGTCACCGACGTTTCCGGTTTTCATCTGTTCATCCACGGCCCGGGCGGTGGTGTAGATCATGGATCTTGCCGCATCCAGATGAATTACCGCGTCCGCCACCTGGAAGGAGACCCCCTGGAAGGCGGCCACAGGCTGGCCGAATGCCTTGCGTTTTGAGGTGTAGGCGGTTGCGATGTCCACGGCGGGCAGGGCGGCGCCGATGGTCATGGCGGCTGTCCCCAGCCGTTCAGGGATCATCATGGTGTTAAATACGTTAACCCCCCGGTTCAGTTCGCCGACGATGTTTTCCTTCGGGACTTTTACATCCTTGAAGACCATCCGGGCGGCCCCACCGCCCCGGCATCCCATAAGGCCGTACATGTATTCGGTTTTCACTCCTGGACTGCGGTCCACGATGAAACAGGAGATGCCCTTGTGGGGCTCGGCCGTCCGGATCCGTTCGGGCATAGACCAGAAAAAAGTCCGCCCCTTCTCCTCCCACGATGAACCGCTTCTGGCCGTTGAGCAGGAAATAGTCGCCTTTATCCTCTGCCGTGGTGGTGGTGCCGAAAAAATCGGAGCCGCCCCGGGGTTCGGTGAGGCATTCCGCTGCAAAAATGTCCCCTTTGAGAAGGGGTTTTACGTATTTTTCCTTCTGGTCGTCCCGGCCGTGGAGGATAATGGCGTCGCAGACCAGTTCTGCTCCCACCCCGAAAGTGCAGGCAAAAATATAGCCCAGCACCCCGATCTCCTCCATGACCATGCAGGTGGAGACCCAGTCCATATCCCTTCCGCCCCATTTTTTGGGATAGCGGCATCCCATAAGATTGCGGCGGCCGGCCTCCTGGAGAAATTCTTTCGGAAACTGGATCTTGTCGGCATCCATATCCAGAACCATCTTCTCGGGGAATGGTTTTTACAAATTCCCGGGCCTCTTTTTTGAGGGCTTTCTGCTCCGGGGTCAACAGATAATTATGCATGGGATAGTTTCCTCTCTGAGTTTGAATTTCATAATTTTTCCCGAGGGGGTGTGGGGCAGGGCGTCCACAATATCAACGGCCCTGGGGATTTTATACCTGGCCAGGCGTTCGGACAAAAAGGCTTGCAGCTCGCGATCTGTGAGTGTTTGTCCCTGGTTGAGGACGACAACAGCCCTGACGCTCTCCCCCCAGTCGGGGTGTGGGGTGCCGATGACGGCGGTTTCGGCCACGGCGGGGTGCTCCATGATCTTGTCCTCCACCTCCTTGGAGTAGACATTCTCACCGCCGGTGACAATCATGTCCTTGATGCGGTCCACGATGAACAAAAAGCCGTCTTCGTCGATGCGGGCCACATCCCCTGTTTTGTACCATCCGTCCTCAAACGCGGAACGGGTGGCGTCCGGACGGTTGAGATAGCCTTTCATCATGGAGCCGGAACGAAGCCATATTTCGCCGGTTTCTCCGGATCCTGCCTGGGTATGGTCGATCTTAACGACTTTAAGCTGTGCCCCCGGCAGGGCCTGGCAGCCGATGGAGCCTGCATGGTCTCGGTGGTCTTCAGGCCTGAGCACGGTGCCGGTAGGGCCTGCCTCGGTCATGCCGTAGACTTGGTAGAACTTATCGGATTTATATGCGGCACAAAGCTTTTTCACCGTTTCCGGGGCAATGGGCCCTCCGCCGTATATCCAGGCCTTCATGGAGGACAGGTCAAAGGTGTCAAAGTTGGCAATCACCTGGATGGGCATTAAATAGGAGATGGGCGCTCCGAAATAGACCGTGCATTTTCTGTCCTGGACTGCCTGAAGAAATTGCAGGGGATGATACTCCCGGATCAGGACGGTGGTGCCGGCGGCCGTGGTAATGCCCATGAACCAGTTGTTTAAGGGAGAAGAGTGCCAGATGGGCATGGCAATGAGCATTCGGTCGTCGCAGGTCAGCCCGATGGCCTCCATGCCGGTTTGACCTGCGGCCATAACACCGGCATGGGTGTGCAGGCAGCCTTTGGGGTTGCCGGTGGTGCCGGAAGTATAGAGAATCTGCGCCAGATCGTCGTCTTTAAGATCTACCGGAGCATAGGGGCCGGAGGCTTGGTCCCAGAAAAAGGGCAGCCCCGGAAGCCGGCTGTCAATGGCCGCCATTGAAATGGGAAGAGCCAGCTTGGCGGCAACATCGGCCAGGCTTCCGTCAAATAGAAACAGGGCCGTTTTACTGTCTTCAAGGATATAGGCGACCTCCGGGGCGGTGAGCTTATGATTCACCGGAACCACCACGGCGCCGGCCATAAGCGCCCCGAAATAGGCAAAGACAAAATCAAAGCTGTTCTGCCCCATGATGGCCACAGCATCTCCCTTTGAAATTCCCCTGGCCTGGAATACGGCGGCCGCCTGTCTGGATTTTTCAAGGACCTCACTGAAGGTAAAGGTGTCGGACAGGTTGCACAGGGCAATTTTGTCCGGGTATTGTGCTGCATTCCGCTCAACAATGGCTGAAACCGTCATTTTCCCTCCTCAAGATGGTTTAGGGTTCATGAATCAAGTGCATCAAGCCTGCGAAGCAGTTTCTCCCGGGTGGCCAGAAGGTCCTGCTCCAGCAGCGTTAAATCCTTTTTTCGGTCCTCAATTTCTTTGAGCTTGGCCTCCCCGAAGGCAAGCGTTTTTCGAATCTGATCGCGTTCGTCCATGTCGGCATCGGAAAGCCCGATCATTTCGGCAATTTCATCCAGGGAAAATCCGAATCGCTTGCCTCGGAGAATCAGCCTGAGCCGGGCCTTGTTCCTTGGGGTGTATATGCGCTGGTTACCGGCGGTTCTTTTCGGGGTGATCAGCCCCTTTTCCTCGTAGAACCTTATGGTCCGAGTACTGATGTCCAGGGCTTCGGCGATTTGGGAGATGGTGTAAACGCGGTCTTTTTTTTCGGTCATAGGTGCCTGCACCGTTGGGGAAAGATTAATAGTTAACGTTTACGTAAACTATAATTTTAGCGGTGTCAAGGAGAAGAAAGCATATATCCCGGAAGAAAGGACTGAGTGGGTTTGGGCGGAGTTAGGACTTGATAAGATCCCTGGCTGGCGGTTGCAATCGCAGGGGAGGAATGTTCAGATGGGGTGTTCGGCAAAAGAGTTTCTGTTGGAAGGGGTATGGGGTACAACTTCAGGGAGGATAAGTTTTGGCTGTGTGGATTCCCGGATTTTTTCTCGGTTTTATTTTGTCGTCCCCCTTTGGGCCCATCGGGCTGATCTGCCTTCGAAGGACCCTTGCCCGGGGCACGTTTGCAGGGCTGGTCTCAGCCTCGGGCATCGCCCTTGCCTATGCCTTCTGGGCCTATGCCGTCATCCACGGTTTAACCCAGGTCTCGTGCTGGATTGAACGCGAAAAATCAATTTTGGAGGGGGGAATCGGCCTGTTCTTTCTGCTCTACGGCCTTCACAGCATCCTGAACACACCGGCGACTGACTATCCCACCCTTGGGCGGGGCGGGAAAAGCGCCAATTTTTTCTCCACCTTTTTGGTGGCCTTTTTAAATCCTGGCACCGGCATCATGTTTGCCGTGCTCTTTACTCTCTTTGGCTTGGCCGCAGGGCATCACGGCCTGCGGGACTCCCTTGAAACATCGGTTGCCGTGTTCTGCGGCTGTCTTTCCTTCTGGCTGCTTTTGTCCCGCATATTAAATCCGATAAGGGCCCGCCTGGATGACCGGATGTTTGCGGCCATCACCCGGATATCCTCTTTCCTGGTGACGGCATTCGGCCTGGTCATCCTGGGCTGGACCCTCTGGGATATGATTGCCGGAGCCTGACGGCAGCTTATGCCATGGCGGAAAGCTCGTCCTTTAGAATAAGGGCGGCTCCCAGGGCCCCGATCATCTGGGGATCTTCCGGCACCAGGACGTCTCTTGCAAGCCTTGTTGCAACAAGCTCCCGGATGCAGGGGTTTTTGGCCACACCGCCGGAAAAGACAATTGGGCCCCCCTGGGAGACCCGGTTGATCATGCCGGCGGCGCGCTTGACAACGCTGTCGTGAAGCCCTCTGGCAATGGACTGTCGGTCTGCTCCCCTGGCGATCAGGGAGGTGACCTCGGATTCGGCAAATACCGTGCACATGCTGTTGATGGCATGGGATTCTTTCGCTGCCAGGGCCTGAGGGCCGAAGTCCGTAAGGTCAAAACCCAGGTTCCGGGCCATGATTTCAAGGAATTTCCCGGTTCCTGCGGCGCAGCGGTCGTTCATCTCAAATTTTTTCACCCGGCCCGTGTCCGCTAAGGCGATGGCCTTGGAGTCCTGGCCGCCGATGTCCAGTATGGTCCTGGCTTCGGGGAAATAGTGAACCACGCCCCTGGCATGGGCCTTGATTTCGGTCACTGTTGCGGCATTGTCAAAGGCGGTTTCAAAAAGCCCCCGGCCGTATCCCGTGGCCATGATCTTATCAAACGGCGTGTCCGCCATGATGCTTTTGGCCTGGGAGATCGGATCAAAGCCTGTATCGGTCTGGCGGGCGTCAAGGATTTCGCCTTTAACGTCCACCACGACCAGTTCGATACTCCGGGAGCCGATGTCAATACCGGCTAGCTTCATTTGACCTGCTCGATAAAGGCCTGGACCCGGGTCTTGATCTGCTCCACATCCTCCATGCCATAGTCTGTTTCAATTCTCAGGCAGGGGATATCCTTTTCTTCAAGGGCTTTTTCCACGGGGATGGCTTCCATGATATAGGGCTGGCAGAATTGCAGACCATAGTGGATGACCCCGTCGGCCTTGTAGGCGGCGGCCATTTCCATGATATGCTCAAGGCGGTCGTCATTGGGGGTGAAGACGGCGCAGTCCACCTGGAAGTAGCGGTCGGTGATCGCCTCCATCAGGGCCTCCATCGTGGTGCCGGAGTCATCGACCAGGTTCCGGTATCCTCGTTCCCCGACGCAGGATTCCTCGCCGACGATGACGGCGCCGGAGGTTTCGACGATCCATGGCAGTTTCCAGTTGGGGACGGCCTGGGGACAGCCGGAAACGAGCAGGCGAGGGGTCTTTTCAGGCATCACCCCGACGTTATCGGCAATGCGTTTTTCCAGTTCGTCGCAGATCTTGTTTAAGGATTCGGTAAACCGGGCCGGGTTGTCGTAAAAGGCGACTTGACTGGCCAGCAGGGCGTCCAGGCCGGAAATGGGGGCGGGATCTGCGGCGCGCAGTTTGTAGAGGCGGTGAAGGGCTTTTCGTTTGGCATTGACCTGATTCACGGCGTCCTTAAGGGATTCATAGGTAATGGCGGTGCCGGTCAGCTCTTCCACTGCGGCTTTGAACCGGTCGTACTCGCTCCGAAGCAGGGCCCGGCCCTGGTCTGATTTTACCTGGGGCAGGTCCATGACGTAGAGGTTGTTTACCATGCCGCCCAAGGTTTCATAGGCTTTTTTCTTGCCGTCACAGGTGTTTTCCCCAACCACCATATCCGCACTTTCAAGGTAGGGGCAGACCTTACCCAGCTTGAAACCGAAGGCGGATTTGATCAGGGCGCAGGTGTTTCTCGGCAGGTATTTCTCTACCTCTTCCATGGCAAAATCCGCTCCGGAGCAAAGCCCCACCAGAGTGGCATTTGCCGCCAGGGCGATTTCTTCAGGGACAAAGACGCAATAAGAGCCGATGATTTTCCGGCCTGCCTTTTTTTCTTCAACCAGCTCTTTGATCCGAAGGCCATGGACTTCACTCATGACAAAGTCAAAATATCCCATACCCTCGGGCCGGTCCTTCTGGGCCAGGTAGATATCGGTGTAAGCCCCTCCCAGCACGCTTAAAAGGGCGTCGTGGGCCTCAAGATCGAGGCCCAGCTCTGTCCACATGGACGTGTAGTCTTCACTCATTGATGCTCTCCTTTGATTTGCTTCATCCCTACCGGGGGAACGCGTCCCTTACCCGGATTGGGTTCGACAGGGACTTTTCCTCCCATCATATATTGGCCTATCCCTACCAGGGAAGGCGGAATACGGGCAAATTCAAAGTAGAAATAGAAAACCACAATTCATATTTGAATAAACGATATTGAAGAGGAGGGATGTGGGCAGAAGGGCTGTTTGCGAGGATGTAAAATAAAATTTACATCTTCTGTCACAATTTTTTAACAAAGGTGTGGTTAGATGGACCTAACTTGTGTTAAAAGAGTATGAATCGAACGTCTCCGGAGGTGACTTACATTGAAATCTGAAAAATCCAATACCCGGCTTTACCTTTTACTGCTTGCCTGTATCGCAGCAGGCTTTGCCACCTTGATGCCCTTTCACAGCGCTTCGGAAACCTCGATTCTTGGATATCGCGCCCTGTGCACCTTTTCCCCCATTTCCACGACCCTTCTGTTTTACGCAGGGCTTTTGGTATACGGAAAAATTCGTCAGGGATAGGTGGCCGTTGCACCGTCCCGGGCGATTTGGCAGGAGTTTTAGGCTTTGGCCGTTGTACCAGATAATATACGCATCCTTTTTTATTGATGACGACGAGGGGTTTCAAACCCTGCTGGCAGAATATTTCTCCAAAAAGGGAATTGAGGTGGTCTCCGTCCTGAATGGAGCGGCCGGTATCCGTCTTTTGGACGAGAAATCCATAGATATCGATGTGGTGGTCCTGGACCTGATGATGCCGGAAATGGACGGCTTTGAAACCCTGACGGCCATTCGCAGACAGGGGGATCTGCCGGTCATCATGCTCACCGCCCTGGAGGAGGAGACCGGCCGCATCGTAGGGCTTGAAATGGGTGCGGATGACTATCTTCACAAACCCATCAACCCCAGAGAGCTTTTGGCCAGGGTCAAAGCCAACCTGCGCCGGACAAAGGCTGCCGGCAGCGACAGCCCTGAAAAAAAAGATGCCGATACCGTCCCCGCCCCTGGGGGCAGTGACACTATGGGAATCTTTCTGGACCCGGACCGGGGAGGGGCTATCATAAACGGCCGGCCGGTTGAACTGACCCGGGTGGAGTTTGATATTCTCCGTGCCCTGATGCGTTCTGAAGGCCGGATCGTGACCCGGGACCGCCTCATGGATCTCTCCCGGGGCCGGGAGTTTGAAGCCTATGACCGCTCCATTGATGTGCATATCAGTCGGATTAGAAAAAAAATCGAAGAAAACCCGGCCCGGCCCCGGTGGATCAAGACCGTCTGGGGCAAGGGATATAAATGGGAGGGTGATGCGGTTTGAAGTTGTCTGTTCCACTATAAGGCTTTGATAAATTCATTTATCTTAAGAGACCGGCCCTGCCCCATTGGCATTGCCCAGATATACGCTGGCCATTCTGTGCAATCGTGATGTAGCGGCCAATGTCATCTTTTTTTCCCCATTTTTTCCCATTCTGCGACACTCCTGCTTTTTGTTGATATCGCACCCATACAACTCGAACATAATTACGATGTCAACAGATGAGTCAAACAAATCTGTCAGATGCGGGAGAATAAACCAATCCTAAAGTCCGGGGCTGCCAGGGCCGATAATTAACGCATATTTATCTATTTCTATGAATGTTTAGTCCCACGTCTAAGGAGGCAATCCATGGGCATCCAAATTTCAAACCCCTCCGCATTTCGACCAGAAGTCACCCCAACGGTTCATGTCCGGGTTCCCCAGGCACCCGCGCAAACCGGTATGAAAAGCCAGACTGACGTGGTTTGCAAAATTGATCCGGCCTCAGCCGCCAAATCCCTTTCCGAACCGGATGCTCCCCTTTCTGACGGGGAGCTCACGCAATTGTTCACCGTATTCAAAAACATCGGAGCCGGGCACAAGCTCTGGAAAGAGATCGGAAGCCTTCTCACAGAATTCTCAGGGAATGACCGGACCAATTTTCTGTCCACACTCTCCCGGGCCGGGGACAATATAGCCGGGGTCGTCTCCCAGCTGTCACGGCTGGAGACCGAGGACAGGTCTCTTTTTCTGAAGACGGCTGTCCGCCTGGACCCTGAAGATGGATTGAAAAACCTGGTCCGCAGTGTCGGACAGATCAAGGGGCAAACCCTCACCGACTTTCTCACCATGGCCGACAGCCTCGGCCGGTCCTATGACAGCGTTAAGGGCGGTGAACTCAAGAACTTCATCAAAGCCGGGGCAAAATCCCCGGAGGCCGTTGCAGCCCTCACCCGGAAGACCCTGGAACTGGACAAGGAGGACCGTTCCCTATTCCTGGAGGCGGCCGCCACCGCAGGGGCCGATCTTGATCGGCTCATCTCGACCATGGACAAACTGGCGGAAAATGAACTGACCTCTTTTTTGTCGGCAGCGGCCAAGGCAGGAAAAGGTTTGTCAAACCTGCTGGACCTTGCCCAGAAAAAGGACATGGCAGAAAGAGAGCGCCTTTTATCCTTTCTCAGCGGCCTCAGCGAAAAGGCGACTCAGAATTTTCTGTCAGCCTCCCAGGGAGCAGAGGAGACTGCTGAAATATTGATGGAGACCAGCCTGGACATGTCTCAAACGGAAAAGGAGAATTTTTTGGCCCTTTCCGTCAGGGCCCAGGAGAGTCGGGACGGCTTTGGAAGACTGGTTGACCTGGTAACCCGCCTGTCCCCGACACCTGAGCAACGGGCGGATTTTCTGGCCACCGCAGTCAACGCCCAGGGCATGTTCGGCCAGGTGCTGGAACTGGGCGAAACCCTTGCCATTGAATCCGGAGGCCAGATATTTTCCTTTACTTCGGATCTCGGATTTGCGGACCTGGCCAGCTTCCTCACCGCGGCCACCGACAGTCCCAACCAGGCCGAAACTCTGGCGGAATCCGCAGCCACCCTCCAAGGGAGCAGCAAAAGCTATCTACTATACGCGGCTGCCGTTCATTCCGATGAGATTCCCCGGCTGACAGACCTGGCCGGGGAGCTGGAGGGGGCGGACCTTGAAAACTTTTTGTTCACGGCGGCCAATACCGACGATAGCACCGGGATGGTTGATTTTTTGTCCGAAACAGACCGTCTGGCAGGCAATGACAGGTCCGAATTCCTAAACGGACAGCGCAAAGGGCTGGCTGCGGCCGGGAACGCCATGGCCCAGGAGTTTGTCTATCTTAAATCCGCATATTCAGGCGACCGGTTTGAGGCCCTCATGACCACCGGCCCCGACCAGATTCATCAGGTTTTGGCGGATCTGGATACTATGGACGAGGCCCGCAGAAATACTTTTTTCAGCCTGGCTAAATCGGCCGGAAAAGATGAGATCCAGACTCTGGTAAATGTGATTGCGGTGCTGGACGAGGCCCAGGCCGAAGCCTTTGCCAGCCTTGCCGGCAGCCTTGACAAGGAGGGGCAACGGGACCTGGTTAAAGCCGCAGGCCTTGCCCTGAGCGGGCAGAACAACAACTCTGGCAATTTCGACCGCCTGATCGCCACAGCCAACCACCTACCGGCGGCGTCCGGCCGGCACTTTCTCCATGGGGCAGCCGTTGCCGGAAAAACCCTGGAAACCCTCATGGACCTGACCCATGATCTCGGCGGCATGAACAAAACCAACTTTCTCATTGCGGCAGCAGGCACTGCGGACCGGGATGACAACGGGCAGCTTCTGCAGCTCCATGTGAGGGTAACCGATTTTATTTTCAACGACATCCTCGATAACATTCTGGAACTCAACGATACCGAGGGAGGGATCCGGCCAAGCCAGATTATCAACACCCGATCCGGGCAGCTCAACACCAATGCAAAAAAAGATACCGTAAATCCGTCACTTTATCTGGAATCCGCCGCTTTCCTTGCAGTACAGCCCGATATTAGCTACGGGACAATAATGGGTTGGTACAACAGCTACTTGGGAATTCGGACCTAAGGGTTTTTAACTCCATGTTTAAATGTGGCGATGGATCTGGGTTGCCTGTCGGAATTTGACCCGTGCCGGGATTCGTGGCCTAGTACTTCCCTGTGAACACAAAACATGGGTAAATCAAACACTACCTATGCCGCAGTCTTTAAAAACTATCAGGCCATGGTTGAACCGTTAATGATGACAGGATTGTATGAGATAGTGCCCGAAAGAAGATCAGAACATAAATGTAGAGTAAAATTTATTGTTGAAAGTATGCAGCAGGGGTTGAATTAAATAAATGATCAGATCGTAAAACAGGAATATCCGCTTACAAAAACATGCTGCAGATAAACCGAAGATTTTTGTGTTAGGAAAATAGAACCTCACATTCTCTCTGTAATCAGGTGCTTGCCATTGAATGTTTAAACCACAAGATATTGGGACAGTGTGGATCCTGGAATGAGCCTGCTCAAGGTTCCATTCTATTGTTTCTTGAGTCGTCATTTTCCGTCGGTACTGAACACCTCCCGGATCTGTTCCATTCTCTTGCGGTTCACGCCCAGGTCCGAATAGCCAAGCCGGGAGGCGGAGCGGATGTGGATTATCCCGGGCTGCTCTTTAGGCAGCCAGAATTCCACATCATCCACAAATCTGAACCACTTAGACCGGAATTCAAAGTGAAGGTAGTCGTCTTCCTCTGTGATGAGTTTTGTCCGGGGCTGTGCGGCAACAAGGGTGACGAGACGCTTTAAGGCCGCATCCGGGCTGCCGGTGTAGGTCAGCGGGGTGATGGCGTGGGACTTGTCACTGCTCTGGCTGCTCACGCAGTTGGGTTTGTCAGGGCAGGGGGAAAGGCCTCTGTTTGACAGGCCGGGGGAAGTGCTGCAGGCATACAGCGTCAGGCCTGCTATGGCGATAATGTTAAGGTATAGCGGATTCATAAGGGATCTCCTTTAATTATTATTACCTGCCGGTCCGGAAAGCCCCGGGTCAGGCATCGGTTGTAAGACCTACGCTGAAAACGGTTCTTTCATTTTCCCGGGTGTACCGGATCTGCCCGCCATGCAGCGCCGTGATCCTCCGGCTGATGGCCAGGCCCAGGCCCAGACCGCCGGTATGGCGGTTGCGGGAGCGGTCGGCCCGGAACAGGGGATCAAATATTTTATTCCCGTGCTCCGGCGCAATCCCCGGGCCGGGATCGGATACAAAGAACCGGATCCCTTCATTGGTTCGTATGGCCCCGAGAATAATCTGGCCGCCTTTCGGGGACTGCTGCATGGCATTGTCGACAAAATTTTGCAGTACGATGAGGATGCGGTCCCGGTCCAGCCGCAGTCACGGCCGCTTTTCCGGAATATCCAACCCCATAGTCAGGCCTCGTTTTGCCATGATGTCCCGATTGCGGTTGGACACGTCCCGGATCAGCGATTTAGGATCCGTCAGTTCCAGTTCCAGTTCCAGTTTGAATTCGGGCAGGTTTATCCTGGCGTATTCGGAAAGGGCCCTGACCAGGCCGGTCATGGACCGGATTTCGGCGGCCATCATCTCTTTTACCGATGCCGCCATTTTCGTGTAGGTCTCTTCCAGGCGTCCCAGCTCATCTCCCCGCACAGGCTGGATATCCGTGGCGCTGAATCTGCCGGCAGCCATCTGTTCCAGGTGGTCTGAGAGTCGTTGGATGGGGCGGGTAAAGCTTCTGGCCAAAGGGTAAATGGCCAGGATCAGCAGCAGGCACAGGATCAAAAGGCCCGTTAGAAAGAGAACCAGGGGCATCAGCATGGCTGAAGCTTTGGAAAGGTAAAGATAGAAGGCGGTGTTCCCCGGCCCTGCAACGGGCAAAAGATAGATGGTGCTGCCGCTCAGATGGCCGGATTGCACCCATCGTCCTTTGTTTTTAACCGAGGCGCGCATTTCCGGCCGGATTTCCGGGGTAGAGGCGGGGGTTAGGAAAAATCCAGCCTGGAGATCCATGTCTTCATTAAACAGGGCAAGGTCCATGCCGTAGGCCCGGCCGGCTTCATTCAGGAAGCGGTTCAGGGCGCTATGATTGCTTTGGACCAATATGTGCTCCACCTGTCCCGCAATAAAATGGACATGGTTTTTCACCAGCTGATGAGCCTGCCCCGCAATGGGGCGGCCCATGGTGGTCAGGAACAGGGCGGCACAGGCCAGGCAGGTGATCAGGATCAGGCCGATAAAATACCGGATCAGTTTGATGTATATGCTTGTCTTCATATTTTTTTTCCGGTTGTTTCAGCTTTCCCGGGTTAAAGAGAGCCTGTCCCTGCCCTAATCCGTCCCGGCGGCCGTCATCTCAGGAAAGGCTGCGGGATCTGCAAATTCGGAGATGTCATTGCCGAAGTGCACATAATAGTCCTCATGGCCTTGAAGGGGAATCCAGAAGCCGTCCATGACCCTTCCCATGGCCTCTGAAAAGGCGGTTTCCCGGATGCCTGCCCCGGCCTTTCTGGCTCTATCCGCCTTGCAGTGGGTGCAGATGCGGTCTCGGCCTGCCAGGGTGAAGCAGTTGATGTCCGTGGGGATGCCCGCTTCCCTGGCCGCCTATCGGAAGTTAAACTGCAACGTGGCGAAAATAGTGTCGGACCGGGGCTCGATCCGGGTGGTGTCATTCATGACGCTCAGGCTGGCCCGGATTTCCTCTGTGTCAAAGCGGGCATACCGATAGCCCAGTTTCAGGGTGATGCGCGGGGTGATATCGCAGGCCAGGCCTCCGCCTAAGGTATAGCCGTTTAAAAACGTATCCACATCATAGGTGGTGGAGGTGGGCGAGGACTTTGAAAAGTTAAAATATCCCAGGCGCCATCCCAGGCTGCCAAACACGGAAATCCCCTTGTATATGTAGATGCCGGGAACAAGGGTCAAGCCTGCCGCATAGGTTTCCTCGTTAACAAACCGGCTGGAGCCGGCAGACAGTTCAAAGGATCTGTCCATGGCGTAAAAGGAACCCTCGACGCCCAGAAAAGCGCGTTTCCAGGGTATGGTATATCCCAGAAAAAGGCCGCCTTCATTGGTGGTATACTCATTCTCGAACCGGGTATTTTCAATAACGGTGCCGCTGATATCCCGGACAAAATGGATTTTCATGGCCATGGCACTGCTGCCGTATTCAATACCCGTATAAAAATAGCCGGCCGGGTTTGTGTCGCCCGCATAACCTGTGCCGGTAAACGCAGAGAGTAAAAACAGGATCAAAACAATGGGGTATTTAGGGATAGAAATCATGGTGAATCAGGTGTCCTGAATTTGGGATGCCGGCGGGGATGAGCCCGCCGGCATGGGGTTTGTATCATAAATGAGGGTGTACAAAGCCTTATCTGTAGCCTTCGGCGATTTCCTCTAAAATGTTGCTGCCCGGGCACAGCTCTTTTTCCGTTAGGGTGTTCAGGGGGGCCTGGGTCGTTTCAAGGATATCATGGGTGTCTTCAAGGCTTTCGTTGACATGGAGGATGCCCGTGAGAATCTGTCCTTTTTCCCTGTGGTCTTCTATGGCCCCAATGGATGCCCTTCGGTTGGTGACGTCAAATGAGTTATCGCTTTTGTGCAGGTGGATGAGGCTGCCGTCATGCAGGGCGATGGTGGTGGCAGATCCCTCTTCATAGTCTGCGGTGATCTCCGGCTGCAGCGGGATGAAATCAAAGGTGGATGTCGCCTCCATATGGTCCCGGACCCAGTGGTAACTTTTGGTGGAGCTTGCCGTGTTGTTGAAGGTGACGCAGGGGGAGATCACATCCACCAGGGAAAAGCCTTTGTGCTTTATGGCCGCCTTGATCAGGGGAACCAGGTGGGCCTTGTCCCCGGAAAAGCCCCTGGCGACAAAGCCCGCTCCTAACTGGATGGCGGTCTCGCACAGGTCAATGGCCTCAAAGGGGTTGGGCCGGCCCTTGCGGCTGGCCGAGCCCCTGTCCGCCGTGGCGGAATCCTGGCCCTTGGTCAGGCCGTAGCAGCCGTTGTTCATGACGATATACACCATATTGATGTTCCGCCGGGCCACATGGACGAACTGGCCCATGCCGATGGAGGCGGTATCCCCATCACCGGAAACTCCGATGTAGAGCAGGTCCCGGTTGGCCATATTGGCACCGGTGGCAATGGAGGGCATCCGTCCGTGAACGGAGTTGAACCCGTGGGATTTGCCTAAAAAATAGGTGGGCGTTTTGGAGGAGCACCCGATGCCCGACACCTTGGCAATGCGGTGGGGTTCCACGGACAGTTCAAAGCAGGCCGTGATAATGGCATTGGAAATGGAGTCATGGCCGCAGCCGGCGCAGAGGGTGGAGTCAAGGCCTTCGTAATCCCTGCGGGTATATCCAAGATCGTTGGCCGGCAGGGACGGATGTCTGAAAACGGGTCGGCGGGAACTCATGATTCGCCTCCTTTGTCTGTCCGGGGATTTTTCCCGGCGGTTTTTTGGATGGACCGGCAGATGAACCGGGCGTCGATGGGGGTGCCGTCCACATAGGGAATGGGAATCAGACGGCCGGGATCCAGGTCGAACTCGTTGATAAGCAGGGTGCGCATCTGGCTGTCCCGATTCTGCTCCACAACGAAAACCCGTTCATGGGCCAGGATGAATTCAAGGACCTGGTCCTGAAAGGGAAAGGCCTTCAGGCGCATGGTGTTCAGATGAATATCTTCTTTGACCAGCAGGTCCACGGCCTCATACATGGAATCGGTTGTGGTGCCGTAGAAGATGACACCGGCATGGGCCTTTTTATCCGTCATGCGGATGTCCGGTGCCGGCATCCGGGTTTTGGCGGTTTCCCATTTTTTGTCCAGCCGCTCCATACACCGCTTGTAGGCCGCGCCGTCCTCTGTGTATCTTGCAAACTCATCGTGGGAGGAGCCCCGGGTGAAGTAAGCCCCTTTTTCAGGGTGGGTGCCGGGATAGGTGCGGTAGCAGACACCGTCGTTGTCCTTGTCAAAGTAGCGGCCCCACTCCCAGTCCAGGGTTTCAAGCTGATCGTGATTCAGGACCTTGCCCCGGTTGTAAGTTTTGGCATCGTCCCATTCCAGAGGCTGGGTGATGTGATCGTTCATGCCAAGATCCAGGTCGCTGACAAGGATCACCGGGGTCTGAAGGCCTTCTGCCAGTTCAAAGCTTTCGGCGGCCATTTCAAAGCATTCTGCAGGGCTTGAAGGCAGAAGAAGGGGGTGTTTGGTATCGCCGTGGGAGGCATAGGCGCAGTTGAGAATGTCCGACTGCTGGGTCCTTGTCGGCATGCCCGTGCTGGGCCCCACCCGCTGGACATCCACCAGGACCACGGGGATCTCGGCAAAATAGGCCAGTCCTAAAAATTCGTTCATAAGAGAAACGCCGGGACCTGATGTGGCGGTAAAGGCCCGGGCCCCGTTCCAGGCGGCGCCCATGGCAATACCGATGGCGGCCAGTTCGTCTTCGGCCTGGATAACCGCGGCTTTGCGCTTCCCCTGATCGTCTATGCGGTATTTTCGGGTGAACTTATCAAAGGCCTCCACCACAGAGGTGGACGGGGTGATGGGATACCAGCCGGCCACAGTGGCTCCGCCGTACATGGCGCCAAGCCCCGTTGCCGTATTCCCGTCCATGAGGATCTGCCGGTCCAGGATTTTTTTTGCGGTCACACGAAGATCGCAGGTGTCCTTGAAATGCTCGGATGCGTATTTGTAACCGATTTCCAGGCATTTGATATTGGGTTCGGCCAGTTTGGGTTTCTTGGCAAACTGCTTGGCAATGGCGTCGGTGAGCACGGAAAATTCCATGTCAAACAGGGCGGCCAGGGCACCGACATAGATAATGTTTTTCAGCAGGGGCCGCAGCTTGGGGTTTTCAATTTCCTTGTTGCAGATTTCGGTGAGGGGGATGCCGATCAGGGTGATGTCTTCCCG
Organism: uncultured Desulfobacter sp.; assembly: GCA_963677255.2. Taxonomy (GTDB): domain Bacteria; phylum Desulfobacterota; class Desulfobacteria; order Desulfobacterales; family Desulfobacteraceae; genus Desulfobacter. The sequence goes on from CAXXER010000001.1 coordinate 2,037,668, forward strand.
CTTGTAGGTCTGGTCTAAGGACCGGGTGGAGTCATATAGAAAATAGCCACCCGGCAGCAGTTCATCATAGTCTTTTTTCAGGGTCTGGCCGTTGATGGCCACGATAAAATCATACCCGCCCCGGCGCCCCAGGTATCCTGCTTCACTGATCCTGACCTCGTACCACGTGGGCAGCCCCTGGATATTGGAGGGAAAGATATTTTTAGGGCTGACCGGAATTCCCATACGGAAAACGGCTTTTGCAAACAGGTTGTTGGCACTGGCGGAGCCTGAGCCGTTCACATTGGCAAAACGGATGACAAAATCATTCACATAGGCCAGTTTTTTCATTTTTGTCCTGCCTTTGCTGTAATATAGGTGTACTTTTTCATGTCCCAGGCCCCGGTGGGGCAGCGCTCTGCGCACAGGCCGCAGTGCAGGCAGACATCTTCGTCCTTGACCATGACCCGGCCCGTGGGAAGGGGCCCTGAGACGTACAGGGACTGGCTTTTATTGATGGCCGGAATGGTCAACCGGTCCCTTAAGTCCTCCTCTTCCCCGTTTTCTAAAAAGTTGATGCAGGTGGTGGGACAGACATCCACACAGGCGTCGCATTCAATGCACTCCTCCACGGCAAATACGGTCTGGACATCGCAGTTCAGGCAGCGGTGGGCCTCTTTGTGGCCGATTTCCCGGTCATAGCCCAGTTCTACCTCTAAAAGACGGTCCTTTATGGATTTGATTTTCGGCTGAATGGGCACATTATGGCGCTCGGTATCCGATACCTGGCTGTGGTAGATCCACTCCTTCAGTCCCATTTTCTGGCCGGCAAGACCGGTTTGGGGAAGGGGCCGCTCCCTAAGGTCCTTGCCCTGGCAGAAAAGATGGATGGATAAGGCCGCTTCGTGGCCGTGGGCCACGGCGGTGATCACGTTGGCCGGCCCGAATGCCGCATCCCCTCCGAAAAAGACATGGGGAAGGTCGGACTGGAAGGTGACCCGGTCTACATTGGGTCTTCCCCCCTTGTCAAATTTGATCCCGATATCCTGCTCGATCCAGGGAAATGCGTTTTGCTGGCCCACGGCGAGGAGCACTTCGTCGCAGGGTATCACCACCTCTTTGTTGTCCGCCCCTTCGGCAATATTTTCAAACCGCATGGCAACCAGTTTGCCGTCTTCCACAACAAAGTCTTTGGGAGACAGGTATTCTAAGATGGGGATATCCTCGCTGACCGCATCCTCGATTTCCCAGGGGGAGGCCTTCATTTTTTCTTTAGGTCCTCTGATGATGACTTTTACATTTTCGCCGCCCAGACGCCGGGCGGTGCGGCAGCAGTCCATGGCCGTGTTACCGCCGCCAATGACCAGGGTGGTGGGGCCGGCAGTCTTGATATGAAAGTACTGGACAGCGGCCAGCCACTCAATGCCCACATGGATAGACGCATCGGCCTCCTGCCGTCCCGGAAGCTCAAGGTCCCGGCCTCTGGGGGCGCCGGTGCCTACAAATACCGCGTCGTGCCCTTTGGCTAAAAAGTCCTTCATGCTGGAAATATAGGTGTTCAGATGGGGATTGACCCCCATGTTGAGAATGGCGTCCACTTCTTCATTGAGGACCTTTTCCGGCAGCCGGAAAGAGGGCACCTGGCTTCTGACAAAACCGCCTGCCTTGGCCTGATCATCAAAAAGGTCGATCTGGTATCCCAAACGCAGAAGGTCCCGGGCCACGGTCAGAGATGCGGGACCGCCGCCGATAAGGGCAACCCGTTTTCCGTTTTTTTCTTGTGTTTTGCCGGGCATCCGTGGCTGAATGTTCTCTTTGTTGTCGGCACAGACCCGCTTGAGACGGCAGATGGCCACGGGTTCCTCTTCGACCCTTCCCCTGCGGCAGGCCGGTTCGCAGGGCCGGTCGCAGATTCTGCCCAGAATACCGGGAAAAACGTTGGACTCCCAGTTGATCATATAGGCATCATTGTACTTTTCCTGAGCAATAAGCCTGATATACTCCGGCACCGGTGTATGGGCGGGACAGGCAAACTGGCAGTCAATTACCCTGTGAAAATATTCCGGATCGTTGATGTCGGTGGGCTTCAATATCCTTTCCCCCTGTTTGATAAATCATTGTCAGATACGAGAATTTGGTTTGGCATAACGGCGGACCAGCCGTTCGGATTCGTCCCCTGAGGCCGGCACCGCCTTTAAAACTCATGATCCTCTGGTACAATCTCATTTTTTGGGTTATCAGGCAACAGCAGTCTTTTGGGTCGGTTGGTTTTTTTAGGCCGGCTGCCGGGGCTGGCATCTGCGTTCCGGCCTCTGATGAGGTCGGCCAGGTCCCGCATCAGGCTCTTCATTGTCTCTGCCTGGGCATTGAGTTCCTCTGCCGATGATGCGGATTCTTCAGCAGTGGCTGCATTGCTCTGGACCACCTTGTCCATATGGGATACCGATGTGTTGACCTGGGATATGCCTTCGGACTGCTCCTGGCTGGCCTTGTTAATCTCCAGAATCAGGGTGGCCACCTTTTCGGAGCTTTCCGAAACCTCGGCAAAGGCCTTATGGGTCTGGGTGACGATGTCTGCCCCTTCATCCACACGTTCCATGGTGCCCTGGATGCGTTCGGCCGTATCTTTGGCCGCTTCTGCCGAGCGCAGGGCCAGATTCCGGACCTCGTCGGCGACCACGGCGAACCCGGCCCCGGCTTCGCCTGCCCGGGCCGCCTCAACAGCGGCATTCAAGGCCAGCAGGTTGGTCTGAAAGGCGATTTCGTCGATGGTTTTGATTATTTTTGCGGTTTCCCTGCTGGCCGTGCTGATCCGCTCCATGGAGCGGGTCAGGGTCTGCATGGATTCATTGGCACGGACCAGGATTTGTCCGGCCTGATCCATCAGGGAGTTTGCATGGTCGGCATTTTCCGCATTCTGTTTGGTCATCGCCGACATTTCCTCCATGGCGGATGATGTTTCTTCTATGGCGGCGGCCTGATCGGACGCCCCTTCCGCCAGGGCCTGGCTGGAGGCGGAGACCTGGCCGGCCGCTTCAGAAACCTGCCCGGCCCCTTCGTTGAGGTTGCCGATGATTTCTCCGATGGGGTTGGTAATGCCCCGGCGGACAACGGTGAAGAAAATGCCTATGGTCAGCAGAATGCCGATTCCGGCCACCACACCGGCCTCGAACAGATTGCTGCGCATCTGGGCATCTGCACCGTCCAGAGACTGGATGACCTCAAAGGCTCCGTGCAGTTCACCGGTCTTCCAGTTTTCCATTTCGCTGCCCGTGGGATCCCGGCCCTGGTCGTTCCCCCACAAGTCTTTGCTGGTGGCAGGATCGCCGTGGCACAGAAGGCAGGTTTCGGTGAGACGGACCGCCCGGAAAACCCTTACGGTATTGGCCGCCTCATCCATATAGACATAATCGTCGGTACCATTCTGTGTCATGGCATTCAGTGCAATGGTTTCGATGTCATCCGGCTGGTTTTTGGGATTTCTCGGGCTGAACTTGGGCACCTTGAAGGTATAGTCCATTTCCTGGGCCCTGGCATAGGCGGTCTGCCAGGCTGAGACTACCGGTACCATGGAAAGCACCTGGTCCTTTTGGCCCTGCCGGGCAAATTCCCTCATCTGTTCCGGTGTCAGGATTCCCTGGACCCATTTTGTTTCAATTTCTTTTCGTACCGATTCTGTAAGCAGGCAGATGGTTCGGGCTTTGTTAATAAAGGATGCAACGGATTTTTTTTGATCATCAAGACCGTACAGTGCAAACAGGCAGACACACAGGGCGACCATGGTACCCAATCCCACCAGCAGGATTTTTTTCATGAGGCTCATGCGGATAGATCTCCTTGTCCCGATTGTTTCGCCGTTGTCCCCATTACCGGATGTAACCCATTCACGAAACCATGAGTGATCGTTCCGACAGGCAAAGGGCGAAAGCGATTAGAGAAATTTTAAGGTGTCGAAATAATAGCTTATCATACATGGCCAAAGCCTGGTTTTCCAGATTTTTTTACGGTTTAGCGGATATGATTCGTTTCGCACAGCCGGAAACCCACGAAAAGCCAAAACCTTCCCTTGACTTGGCCCTCAAGTTTCACTATGAAAGGCAGGCAGGCTGACAGCGGTTTGCAGCCTCAAAAATAAATAACAAGGCGTTCAAGGGTGTTAAAAGGAGGGGAGATGAAACGAGCAGGTTTGATGGCCCTGGCCATCGCGGTGATGTTGACGGGAACGGTATGGGGTGCGACGATAAAGCTGGGGGTGGTGACCAAACCCGGTGCAGCCCAGAACATTGTGGCAGATAAGTTCAAAGCCCTTGTGGAAGAGGCCTCCAATGGTAAGTATAAGGTCAGGATATTCCACTCCGCATCCATCGGCAATGAGACCGAAATTCTTCAGCAGATCCAGATGGGCACGGTGCACTTAGGCGTGATTACCGGCGGCCCCTTTGATACCTTTGACCCCATTGTCCGGGTCATCAATTATCCTTTCCTGTTTAAAGACCATGCCCAGGCCGATGCAATTCTAGACGGTCCTTTGGGACAGGAGATCCTCGACAGCCTTGAAAGCTCCGGATTCAAGGGACTTTGTTTCTCTGAGAACGGATTCCGCAACCTGACCAACAACAAGCGGCCTGTAGCAGGGCCTGACGATGTAAAAGGCCTGAAGATCCGGGTCATGTCATCGGCCCTTCACAAGTCCATCTGGCAGGCCCTGGGCGCCAATCCCACCCCCATGCCCTGGCCCATATACACGGAACTGGAACAGGGGGTCATCGACGGACAGGAAAATCCGCTCTGGGTGATGGAAGTCTACAAGTTCTACGAAATTCAAAAGTACATGACCCTGACCCGTCATGTCTACTCCCCCCATATTGATGTGGCGTCCCTGTCCTGGTTTGGCGGCCTGTCCCCTGAGGATCAGAAGATGATTACCACCGCCATGAAGGAGGCCGCCAAATTCCAGCGGGCCAGCAACCGGGAGAAGAACGCCGGCCGCCTGGCCATGCTCAAGGAAAAGGGGATGGAGATTAACGAACATCCCGATGTGGCCGCCTTCAGGGCAAAAGTTGCAGATCTGAAAAACATGGATCTTTATTCGGATCCCAAGGTCAAAGCGCTGCTGGAAAAAATCCTTGCAGCCGTCCAATAGAGGGGGCGCTGATTTTCGTGAGTATACTCAAAGCGCTCAGCCGAACAAGCTGGGCGCTCAACACCGGTATCCGTTTTCTGGTCTCGGCCATGGGCATAGCCATGGCCGGGATCGTGGCGGTTCAGGTCCTGTTCCGGTACGGTTTTAACCATTCCCTGTTCTGGTCAGAGGAACTGGCCCGGGTCCTGTTGGTCTGGCTGACCTTTTTCGGGGCCACCGTAGCCTATTATCACGGGGCCCATCCCGGTGTGGACGGCCTTGTGAAGCGGTTGCCATTCTCCGGGAAACGGATCGCCTCTATTTTATCCCATATTGCGTCCCTGGCCCTGTTTTCGATCATGGTCTGGTATGGGACATCCTTTGCTTATTTTGTACGCCTCCAAATCACCCCGGCCCTGGGCTGGCCCAAATGGGTCATCATGGCGGCGGTGCCCGCCGCAGGCGTGGTTTTCTGCATCCATGGCATGGCCATGGTTTTTGACACCCTTGCCCGGAAGAAGGGGGACGTGTGACCACCCAGCTGCTGATCCTGTCTTTGTTTTTTCTCTTTATGATCAACACCCCGATTGCAGTGGCCATCGGCAGTGCCTCGCTTCTGGCCATCTGGGTGTCTGGGGATTTTTCCCTGATGATGGTGATCCAGCGCATGGTGGCGGGAACCGACTCTTTCCATCTCATGGCCGTGCCGCTTTTCATGTACGCGGGCACCATTATGGAAAAGGGGGGGATATCCCAGCGTCTCATCGACTTTGCCAATGCGCTCACCGGCTGGCTGCCCGGAGGCTTGGCCGCCGTGTCCATTGTCTCTGCCATGTTTTTCGCCGGCATATCCGGATCGGCTGCCGCCGATGCTGCCGCCGTCGGTGCCGTGCTGATTCCGGCCATGAAACGGTCAGGGTATCCTTCCGGGTTCGCCGCTGCCGTCCAGGCGTCCGGGGGATCTTTGGGCGTGGTGATCCCGCCCTCCATTCCCATGATTATTTTCGGCTTTCTCACCGGGGCCAGCATCAGCCGGCTGTTTGCCGCAGGCATTCTGCCCGGTGCTCTCATCGGGATTTCGTTGATTGCCGTCTCCTCCCTCATTGCCTGGAAAAACGGATACTCTCCGGAGACGAAATTTTCTCTAAAGACGATCTGGCAGACCTTTAAGCGCGCCGTACTGGCCCTGGGGGCTCCGGTCATCATTTTAGGCGGCATCCTTTTCGGGGTGTTCACAGCAACGGAATCGGCAGCCGTGGCCGTGGTTTACGCCCTGTTCGTCTCCATGGCCGTCTACCGCAAGATCGGTATAAAAGACCTGTTTCCCATCTTCGGCCAGGCCTCCATTACGGCGGCGGTGGTCATGTTCATCATCGCTACGGCCTCGGTATTCTCCTGGATCGCTGCCATGGAAGACATCCCCGGCACCCTGGCCGGCGGCCTGCTCTCCATCACTGACGATCCTGTCTATCTGCTGCTTTTGGTCAACCTGGTCCTGCTTGCGGCCGGGATATTTGTAGAAACCACAGCGTCCCTGATACTTCTGGTTCCCATGATCACGGCCATGCTCCCCTCCCTGGGGATCGACCTGATCCAGCTCGGTGTCATTGTGGTGGCCAACCTGGCCATCGGCATGCTCACCCCGCCCATGGGCATCTGTCTCATTGTCTCCGCCTCCATATCGGAGGACAGCATCGGGGAAGTCAGTCGGCGGGTTCTGCCATTCTTGCTGATCCTGCTTGTGGACCTTGCGATCATTTCCTTTTATCCGCCTTTAACCATGTGGTTGGCCGAATTGATAGGGCCTTAACGCAGCGCCAAAAAAACTTTTGGGAGAATTTTTCTTGTCATGCGGGAGGACAATAGGGTATGAATTAAACCTGATCCCGCTGCCATGTATTCATTTCGCACTAGCCTGCATCTGCTTTTTGGGAACGAATGTGACATGAAGAAAAAATTCTTCTTTTATTTTATCCTGCTGTACCTGACCGCCTGTGCGGCAGCAGCCGGGATTTCCCACCTGGTCTATCAACTGGCCCTGAGAGAAGAAACGGTTGAGTTTGAGGCGGGTGAACGAATTTATATCGCCGGGCGCAATGCCATGCTGGGTCACCTGTTTGAAAGCATTTTTTCAGATCTTTTATTTTTGTCTGACCAGACGCTTCTCAAATCCTTTTTATCCAACGGGAACCCGGAAACCAAACGCCTCTTGAGAGACGAGTATTGTGCCTTTGCCCGGCGCAAAAAAAAATACGATCAGGTCCGTCTCCTCGATCTTTCCGGAAGGGAGATCATCCGGGTGAACTGCCAGGGGAACCGTTCTGAAATCGTCCCTGAAGAGGCGCTCCAGAATAAAAGCAGCCGGTATTATTTCATAAAGACACTGGAAAGCGACGGAGTCTATGTTTCCCACATGGACCTTAACGTTGAGCATCAGGTCATTGAAATTCCCCATAAACCTGTGATGCGGTTCGGATTAACCGTGAGGGATTTAAAGGGCACGAAAAAAGGCGTCCTTGTCCTCAACTATCTGGGAAATCACCTGTTCCACATGATTACCCACGGCGATGAGCCCTCCGCTGGGAACCTGATGATTGTCAACCGGGACGGATACTGGCTCTTAGGACCGGTCAAGGATGATCTTTGGGGGTTTATGATCCCGGAGCGTACTCAGTGTACGTTTAATGAAAAATATCCCGGGGCATGGGCAAATATCAGCGAAATTTCTTCAGGGCAGATTCATGGCACCGGGGGAATATTCACCTGGGATACTGTGCACATCGGCATCCAAAAGGAGTTGTCCTGGAAACTGGTTTCCAATGTTCCGGAACAAAGGATTTTAGAAGAGCTTGAGTCGTTTAAGGAAAAACTGACGCTCTACAACGGGGTGATCATGCTGCTGCTGGCCATCCCCGTATTCCTGTTCACCTGCATGGGCTATAAAAGAAAACACCTCCAGGAAGCGCTTTTTAGATCCGCCAACTACGATGCCCTCACAGGCCTTGCCAACCGGGCGCTGTTTTATACGATCCTGAATCAGACCATTGCCCATGCCGGACGGTACAACGAAAAGTTCGCGGTGCTTTTCATCGATATCGACGGGTTCAAACAGGTGAACGATTCCCTGGGCCATGATGCGGGCGATGTCCTTTTGTCCCAGGCGGCAGGCCGGTTAACCGCCTGCATCAGGGCCTCGGATTTTGCCGCCCGCCTGGGCGGGGACGAGTTTGTTGTGATTCTCAGAAAGATTGCCAAACCCTTGGATGTAAAGACCGTTGCCCAAAAAATAATCGACAGTTTTTCCTCTCCTTTTAGCCTCTCCCCCCATACGGCCACCGTCGGTGCCAGCATCGGCATCAGCTTTTATCCAGAAAGCGGGACCTCTCCGGAACTTCTCGTCAAAACGGCGGACAGTCAGATGTACCGGTCCAAACGCCAGGGGAAAAATACCTACAGTCTTTGCCCGTCCGGAGACGGGGAGGCAACTTGATTCATTTTTTAATTTTGAATTTTCCCACCAGGGTGTTGAGCGTTTCTGCAAGCTTAGACAAGTCATTGGCGCTTCCATAAACCCGAGTGCTTCCGGTTCGCATTTCAACAGCAGCCTGATGGACCCTGGTGATATCCTGGCTGACCTCGCCTGCTACGGCAGAGGTCTCATTAATGTTTTCATTGACCTCCTGAACACCGGAGGCGGCCTGGCTCACATTTTGTGAAATTTCCCGGGTTGCCGAGGATTGCTCTTCGATGGCTGTAGAAACCGTTGTGACCATCGCATTGATCTCTTTTATGACTTCCACGATGCCTGTGATGGCGTCAACCGATTCATTGGTTGTGGATTGAACGCCGGTAATCTTTTCATTGATCTGACTTGTGGCCTGTGCCGCCTGCTGGGCAAGGGCCTTGATTTCTGCTGCAACCACGGCAAACCCCTTGCCCGCCTCCCCGGCCCTTGCCGCTTCAATGGTTGCATTCAAGGCGAGCAGGTTTGTCTGCTCTGAAATTTCGGCAATGGTCTCGGTTACCTTGCCGATCTCTGCCGAAGCCTTCCCCAATTGGGTGACTTTTACCGAAACGGTTTCAGCCTTTTTCACAGCCTCAACCGTTGTCTGATGCCCCTTTGCCATGTTGTCCGCGATTTCATTAATGGTTGCCGTCATTTCTTCAGCAGCGGCCACGATCATCTGAATGTTGGCCGTGGTCTGTTCCGTTGCTGCGGCAACGCTGTTCATGTTGGTACCCATCTCTTCTGCTGCCGCTGAGACCGTAGTTGATTTTTCTTGTGTTTGTTCCGCACTGGACGAGATTTGCTCCGAGACGGCCAGCAGTTCTGAAGAGGACGCGTTCAGCCGGTCTGTTCCCTGGGAAATGTCTGAAAGCATGGATTTTAAATTTTGATTCATGGTATTGAGTGACGCCGCAAGCATCCCGATTTCATCTTTCTGATCTATATCAATGTTATGGGTCAGGTCCCCTTTTGAAATCTTTCCGGCAAAGTCATTTGCCATGAAAATGGGCCGGGTAATGACTCTGGTGATGATCAATCCTAAAGATAAGGAGATCAAAACGGCTGCCATGCCTGCTATCATAAGAAACGTGAATTGAAACGATGAAATGCTTGAAACATTGCTTTGGGCCTTCTTCATGATGCCCTTGGCCACGGTCTCAATTTCGCCGAGCCGCTCCAGCATGGTTTCACCAATCCGATCCGCTTGGGTATCATAGGTATCAAGCTCGTCTTTTGAAAAATCCGCACCGGAAACTTTTTGTATCATGATGTCATGGATTCGCTGAATCCGCGGCTGGAACTCTTTATTATGAAATCCGTCGGCCTCTTTTACGATGGTTCTCAATTGTTCATCCTGGGCCGGATAAATTATTCCCTCCTCGGTTTTTGCACCTTCAAGTATGGCCGTAGCAAACAGATCAAATGTCTTTACAAGCTTTTGGTGCTCGTTCCAGAACGTATCGATGTCCGGCCGGGTCTGGGCGGCAAGCAGTTCCATCGTCATCCGCATATCCCTGGCCACGGCGACTTTCATCTCCATTACGGCGTCTATCAGGGGAGAGGCCTCAAGGGCCGTGTTGAAATTGGATTTTATTTTACCAATGCCGCCCAGCCCGATGATAACAACAAGGAATGTGATGAGGCTTGTGCTGATAAAGCCTCCCATCATTTTTTTCCCAACGCTTAAATGTTTAAACATGCTCCACCTGATATTTGTGTTAGATCACTTCAAATTTTAGACTACGGTCGATACAAATATTGTTTTAGGATAGGAGGGTCTTTTAATATTGTTGGCGTACATTGCATTAAGTTTGCAGATTTTCCCGACATCCTTTTGCAAAGTAAAATGCGTTGATTTTTGCGGTGTCCGGGCGCATAACACACTTCAGGGGATGAGACGGTTGAACGGTATGGAAAAAGGGTGCGGTTCACCATGATAACAGATACAAAAGAAGTAGACACCATCATCATCGGGGGCGGTCTCAGCGGACTGTATGCGGCCGCCCTTCTGGCGGAGAAAAAACAGTCCCTTGTGCTGCTGGAGGCCCGGGCCAGGCTGGGAGGAAGGATCTTAAGCCCGTCTTATAAAGGCTTTTATACCGATCTTGGGCCTTCCTGGTACTGGCCTATGGTCAATCCCAGAATAACCGCGCTGATCCAGAAACTGGGGCTTGTGGGCTATCCCCAGTATGAGACGGGCCTGGGACGCTTCCAGGGGAAGGACGGCGGTGTGGAAACCATTGCCGGCTACCCCATGAATCCTTCCGGGTGGCGCCTGGAAGGCGGGATGATGTCCCTTATCAACAGTCTTTGCAATCAAATTCCCGATCATGTGATCCGCCTGAATCATCCGGTCTGTGAAGTCCGGCGGAAGGATAGTGGTGTGGAAGTCATTGTAGGGGCGCTGGATCATGCGCCTCTGTGCCGGTTTGCAGCCTCCCGCCTGATTCTTGCCCTGCCGCCCCGTCTGGCCGCAAGTTCCGTTTTGTTTACCCCTGATCTGCCCTTTGACCTCGCCCAGGCCATGCTGCGGGCCAGCACCTGGATGGCCGGGCATGCCAAATTCTTTGCGCTGTACGACCATGCGGACTGGCGGGAATTGCACCTGTCCGGCCAGGGGTTCAGCCTCTGCGGTCCCCTGGGCGAAGTCCACGACGGATCAAACAAGACAGATACCCCCTATGGCCTGACCGGGTTTTTAAGCCTTCCGGCCTTAAGATGCAAAAATGAAGGCGGAATTCTTCAGGCCATGATGGTACAACTGGGGCTGCTTTACGGCGGGGCCGCAGGGAATCCGGTCAAAGTGTTTTACCGGGACTGGGCAAAGGAAGCCTTCACGGCCACAGAGTATGATCAGCGGTCCGCCCATAATCATCCCGAGTTCCATCCCCCCGGAGGAAAGAAATCCTTTTGGGACGGCTGCGTTCATTTTGCAGGCACCGAGACGGCGGATGAATTCGGCGGCTATCTTGAAGGCGCCCTGGCAAGCGGTGCGCGGGCAGCCAAGGCCGTGGCCTGCCGCAATTGCTAATGGATGTTATCGGTACCATCGGCGCCCGCATCTTTGAGCGAACGGCCGCCAATGATCATTAAAGTGGCGGTACTGCGGGAGATGGCGTTTCCCTGCTCGTCTTTGACAATACTGTCAACCACGACAAGGACCCGGCCGCGCTTAAATACCGTGGATTCCGCAGTAAGCCGCCCCTTTCGGGCCATGGAAAGAAAATTATTTTTTAGTTCGATCGTGGTCAGATTCTCACCCGGAGAAAGCGTTGTCATGACGGCATGGGCGGCGGTTTCGCTTGACAGGGCAATGGACAGCCCGCCTTGCATAATGCCTGCGCCCTGGAGAAATTCCGGTTGAATTTCCATGCTGAACCGCGCATATCCTTCACGGATCTCTTCCACCTGTATCCCTAAAAAGTCAAGAAAGGGATTGTCCACGGGTTCTCTGGCCGAAAGCTTTTCCAAATAGGACGGATAATCAAACATCTGTGTCTCTCCTGTTGAAAATATATTAGGGCATCAACGCCTTTGCTGCAGGCGGACAGGCTTGGGGGCCGATATGACTGTAACGATGTGTCATAGGCCTGTGAATACCGGTAGGCGGTTAACCAAAGCGTATATTTTTACCGGATAAAATACCCCAGCCCGGCTATTTTTCCAAATCTTTTTAAAAGGGGAAAGTATCAGGCCAATGCGGCTGTTTTATGATAAGAGGACGTGCCGACAAAATGTCCGATGTCAGCCGCCTCTGCCCGGTCTTAAAATTTATTTTTGCCGGGCCACTTGCTTTTTCCCTTAAAAACCGGCAAGATGCGTGTCTTTTGCCATTTTAAATTTAGGAAATACCCAAACAAATGATTTTTGCAGATAATATCTCACTTGCCTATGGCAAGCGGGTCTTGTTTAAAGATGTCAACATCATGTTTAAGCCCGGCAACTGCTACGGCCTCATCGGGGCCAACGGCGCCGGGAAAAGTACCTTTTTAAAAATCCTTGCCCATGAGATCGAGCCGGATACCGGTACCGTTTCCGTGGGGCCCAAGGAGCGGATTGCCGTATTGCGGCAGGATCATTTTGCCTTTGATGAGCACAAGGTGATCGACACCGTTATCATGGGTCATGAATCACTCTACCGGCTCATGGCCGAGCGGGACGCCTTATACGCCAAACCTGATTTCAGCGAAGCTGACGGGGAAAGGGCCGGGGAGATCGAGGTAGAGTTCGAGGAGATGAACGGCTATGAGGCAGAATCCGAAGCCGCCGTGCTCTTAAAACACTTAGGGATTGCCGAAGACCTGCACCAGAAAAAGATGAAAGAACTTGAAGGCGGGGAGAAAGTACGGGTGCTTCTGGGCCAGGCCCTGTTCGGCAACCCGGATGTCCTCCTGCTTGACGAGCCGACCAACAACCTGGACATCCAGTCCATAGCCTGGCTCCAGGAGTTCTTGTTCCGGTTTAAAAATACCGTGATCGTGGTGTCCCATGACCGGCACTTCATGAACCAGGTCTGCACGCACATCGCCGACATTGATTTTAGCAAGATAGCGGTCTATGTGGGAAATTATGATTTCTGGTACCAGGCAAGTCAGCTGAATTTGAGGCAGAAGCTTGCGGACGTAAAAAAGGTCCGGGACAAGGCCGAGGAGTTAAAGTCCTTTATCCGGCGGTTCTCCTCCAACGCGTCCAAGTCAAAGCAGGCCACGTCCAGAAAAAAATTACTGGATAAGCTCACCGTTGAAGACCTGCCCGTATCCAGCCGGAAATATCCTTTTATCCGGTTTGAACCCGAACGGGACTGCGGCAATATCATCCTGGAGGTTGAAGGGCTTTCAAAGACCATTGAGGGGGAAAAGGTTCTGGATAATGTCAGCTTTCAGGTCAATAACGGGGATAAGATTGCCTTTGTGGGCCCCAACAACCTGGCCAAAACAGCGCTGTTTGATATTCTGTCTGGAAAAACCCAGGCCGATGAAGGCCAGTTTAGGTGGGGGGTGACCATCAGCCACTCCTATTTTTCAAAGGAGCACGGGGCGTTTTTTAACCAGGATCTCGACCTGATCCAGTGGCTGCTTCAGTTCGCCCCGCCCACTGAAGGGGAGAGCTTTGCCAGAACCTTTTTAGGACGGATGCTTTTTTCAGGGGAAGACGCCCTCAAAAAGACCGGTGTGTTATCCGGCGGCGAAAAGGTCCGGTGCATGCTCGCAAAGATGATGCTGGCCAAATCCAACGTTCTGATCCTGGATGAACCCACCAACCATCTGGACCTGGAATCCATCACCGCACTGAACGACAGTCTGGTCCAGTTCCCCGAGGTCGTGCTGTTCAACTCCCACGACCATGAGTTCATCAACACCATTGCCAACCGCATTATCGAAATGACGCCCGGCGGGATCATTGACCGGCTCATGTCCTATGATGAGTACATTGACCGTCAGGAAGTTAAAAAGACGGCTTAAGGCAAATCAGAATATGGACGACCGACTTTTTGTATACGGCACCTTAAGACCCGGGGAATCCAACGCCCGTGAGCTTGACGGCCTGAACGGGACCTGGCAGCAGGCCTGGGTCCGTGGGCGGTTCTTTGCCTCGGGAGCCGGCGCAGCCTTAGGCTATCCCGGGGTTGTCCTGGATGACGGCGGTGATGAGGTGGCAGGGATGCTGTTTATCTCTAAAGAGCTTTCGGCCCATTGGCTGCGCCTGGACACCTTTGAAGGCGAAGGATATCGCAGGGTCGTGACCCGGGTCCGCCTTGAAGGCGGTGAAACGGTTGAAGCCTTTATCTATGAGCTGATCGCCATCCCGCCACAGGCCTGAGTCCCCCCTCCGGTGCAGGGTCGCTGTCTAAGCCCCGTCCTTTTTTTTCAGGTCAAAGTAGAATTTCACCGCCAGGGAGAGGGAGGCCAGCTTGGAGCGGGCCGAATCCCCTCTGGAGGTGAGGATCAGGGGCATGTCCCCGCAGAGGATGACACCGGCAAGCGCCGCGCCGGACTGGGTGGTCAGGGTTTTCCACAGGATATTGCCGGCATCGATGTCCGGCAGGATCAGGACATCGGCATTGCCCTTGATCAGGCCGGTGTAATGTTTTTCGTCGGCAATGGCCGGGTCCATGGCCACATCCAGGGACAGGGGACCTTCCACAATGCAGTCGTCCCGGTCGGCAAACCGTTCGGCAATGCGCTCGGCCTCTATGGAGCTGTCGACGCTTCTATTCACACTTTCCACAGCGGAGATTACCGCCACCTTGGGCACTTTGATGTTAAGATTGTGCACCACCTTCAGGGCGTTTTCAAGGATGGCGATGCGTTTGGTCTCGTCGGGATAGGTGTTCAGGGCCCCGTCGGAAAAGGCTAACAGCTTGCTTCGGGTGGGAATGTCCACGATGGCGGTATGGCTCATGACCTGGCCCTTTTTAAGCTGGCCGGTGTTCTTGAGGTACTTGATGATGCCCCTCAGGATGTCCTCGGTGTGGATAAGTCCCTTCATGAGGATATCGACTTCCCCCTTGTCCAGAAGGGCAATGGCATCTTCAATGGGGGTTTCCGTGTCTACGATGGTGTAATTGTCGTTGTCGATGACCAAATCCGTTTCATAGGCGATCTGGTTGATCTCCTGAAAATCCCCTAAAAGCACGAATTTGGCAATGCGGAACTGACCTTCCTCATTGGCCCGCTTGGCCGCTAAAATGGCCTCCTCGTTGTTGGCACCCACAATGGCGATGGTGGGGGCGTAGTTTTCCTTTACCGTGAGATAGGCCGCGTCAATGACATCGTCGATGGTAGTCAGGGGCGCGCCTTTTTTCTTGAACCGGATTTCCCGCTTGAAAATGGGGGTGTCGATGAGATCGTTCTCCGCCTGGCGTTTCCGGGCCAGGGTGTCCCGCTCGGTTTCGTAGTCTTTTAGGGTTTCAGGCTCGTAAAAGCCCCGGATCTGTCCTGCGGCCAGGGCCTCGTGTTCAAAGTATCCGGGCATGACCACCACAGGATACCGGCCCCTGATATTGCGTTTGACCCGCCGCATCATGTCCGGTGAGGTGGCAAGACCGCCGGTGACCACCATGACCTTGACATCGGCGCCGTCAGAGGTGAGGCGCAGCATGCCGCTGGCAATGCTCCGGGCTAAAAAATCCTGGACCAGGCCGATTTTTTTGCGCTGGGTGGGGGTAGCCCCCTGCTTGAGAAAGCCGATCATCGCGTAGAAATCGTTGGTGCCCACCAAAGAGAGCAGGCCGCCGCGCTCGGTCATGACCTGTTCCAGGTCTTTAATGGAAAATTCGTTGGCCTTGATGGATTTGATCACCCGGTCAATGTCGATGGCCCCGCTGCGGCTGGTGGAGGCAAGGCCCGAATACGCGTCAATGAGCATGGAGACCTTCCCCCTTCTGTGGGCGGCCAGGGAGGTGCCGCCGCCCACATGGGCGGTGACGGCATCCACCTGGTCTGGATCCTTGTTCGTCAGGGAGGCCACAAGGCGCCAGGCCGCCTTGTGACTCAGATAGTGACCGCCGGCCCCGCTGCGCTTGATCTTGACAAAGCCTGTGATCCGGTCCACCACATCCAGCTCGTCGCAGACAAAAGGATCGGTGGTGGTCAAAAGCATTTCAGTCTGGCTGCCGGCCAGCTGGGCGAGTTTGAGCCCCATGGAAATGCCCATGTTGCTGGCGTGGGGCCGCAGGGGGCGTTCCACAAGATCCCGGACCATTTCGGGCACCACCCGGTAGGTGCCGCTGGGGATGAGCTGTAAAAATCCCCCCTGGCAGGCAATGCCGTCCAGGGATCCCAGATCGATGCCGGCGTTTTCAAGGTGGGTGAGCACGGCCCGGACCCGGTATTCTATGCCGTCTTCTTCGTCCGGGGACAGATGGATTTCTCCTCTGTGAACCTGTGAAAGGCCACGGTATACGGCGATTCGTGTGGACACGGTGCCGGGATTGAGCAGCAGGAAGGCCATGTTGCCCTCGGCGGCCTCCTCGGCCAGGGGCGGGCCTAAAAGCCTTCGGAGTACGGGGGCGGTGGAACCTCCCACCCGGTCCATTTTCAGCATCAGGCTCAGGGCGTCTCCGAGGATGGTGTTGATCTGGGAGGAGGGCGGCGCCTTGAGCAGAACCTCGACCACCGAAGCCAGTTCGCCTTTGAGCAGGGCCACATCCGCTGCCGGGGGATTCTGGCGGATAAGTTCGCCCACTTCAGCCAGCCAGACTTCGCTTGAAACGGACAGCTGCCGTTCAAATGCCGACATGGATACGCTTGTTTTACCTATTTCGGCCACCGCCTCAAGGACTCGGTTACGAAGTTCCACACTTACTCCTTACTTGTTTACAATAGATCTTGAATCGATTCTGCGTTGACCAGGTGGCTGGTATCTTCAATGGCCCCGGCATCCCCGGATGCGATGCGCCGCAGCATCCTGCGCACCAGTTTGCCTGTGGCGGTTCTCGGCAGCTGCCTTGCAATCACAACCCGCTCCGGAACGGCAAAAGGACCGATTTTTTCTGAAATATAGGTGTTGATGTCAAGGATAAGCTTTTCTTCATCCGACACTGGGGCGCCCGGAACCACAAAGGCCACCAGGGACTGCCCGGATTCGCCCGGAGAACTGATGATGGCCGCCTCGACAACGATTGGGTGGGACATGAGCATGGACTCGATCAAAGAGGTCCCAAGGGCCTGGCCTTTGATTTTAATGACATCGTCCAGCCGTCCCATGAACCAGTAAAATCCGTCCTTGTCAAACCGGACGCCGTCAAAGGTCTGAAAATAGGTGGTGAATTTTGAAAAACAGGTTTTGATAAACTGCTTTTTTGCCCCAAAGGTGGGCCGGCCCATGGCGGGCCAGGATTGCCTAAAGACCAGATTGCCGCTGATGTTGGTCTTGCAGGGCTGGCCAAAATCGTTGAGAATCATCGGCTCAATGCCCAGGGCGCCGAATCCTAAAGAGCCTGCACGGTTGAGTTCCGGCAGAGGATAGGTGTTGATCAAAGCTGTGCCGCACTTGTTCTGCACCCACATGTTGACCACCCGTTCCGGGGAGGGGACAAGACGTCCGTCGGCAAATTTGACCAGTCTCGGGGGCAGGGCATCGCCGCAGCAGGCAATGATGGAAAACCGGCCTGCCGGATTAAACGGGGTGTTCTCAAGTTCGGTTTTTGTGTCGACCAAAAGGCCGGGCTGGCAGATCATGGCCGGATGATCATAGTCATTGAGAATGGCTTCTATTGTTGCTGACCCAAATCCCTGCTCGGCGATGACAATGCCCGTGCCGCAAGTTAAAGGGCCCCACAGGCCATAGGCCTGGCCCGCAGCGTTAGCCGTATCCAGAGTGTTGAAAATCTGCAAGGGTTCGTCCTGGGGCAGGGCTTTGTTGAAGATGGCGTCAAAGGAGGCGTGGGACTGGACCAGAAATCCCCCGGTACCGAATACCGTTCCCACAGGCTTTCCTGCCACCCGGTTCTCGTAAATGGCAAAGAGGGGATCGTCTGATAACGGATAGGCCAGGGCGGGGGCCGCCGCATCTGCGCCGGCCATATACTCTGCAAGGGTTGGGCAGGTTCCGATCTTGTCCCCCACGGTGACAACCCCTGTGGAACCGATCTGGGCATGCACCTTGTCGGCCTTTGGTCGGTCATCCTCACAATCTTTGCAATGGGATATGATCAGCAGTTTTGCATGGGCGGCCTTGACATCTTCGGCCACCAGGGCGGCCGGCAGATGACAACCGATGGGCAGGTAAGTAATCCCCAGATAGGCGCAGGCCAGGGCGCAGATAACAAATTCCGGACAACTGGGAAGATTGACGGCAATACAGTCCCCCTGGGTGATCCCATCCCGGTTAAAGGCTGATGCCAATGTCTCAACGGCATCCTTTAACCGGGAAAAGGTATAGGTCTGTGCGGCTTTCCCGTTTTGATAATAGGTCAAAGCAGCGGTGTCGCCTTTCCCTTGTTCGATGATGCGGTGCAGGGCGTTTTCAGCGGCATTGACCCGGCCATCCCCGAACCAGGAAAATTCTGCCTTTGAAAAGTCTTCTTTCACAACAAAAGAAGATTCCGCATGCCAGGACAGCCGCCGGGACTGGGCCGCCCAGAAGGCCTCCCGGTGATCCAGAATCTGTCTGTACAAAAGGCGGAATTCGTTGAGACCCGCCGGTAATTTTTGTTTCAGGTCCATAGTGTTCATACCTTAAGCCCTCAAGAGTTAAGCTTTCTATCCCCCGCCTCCCGGGCGGTGCCGGTACCAGTGAAGGATAGGATGACAGGACAAGACCTGTCAACATGAATTTGTTGTGCAAATGGTATGTATTTTGCTACAATAGGCCGAGTATCGTATTGAAAAGCCACCAAATTTATTGTCGTAAACAAATTTTAGAACGGGATAGGAAACAACCGTGAACAAAGAGGCCATGGGGGAGGCGAGCAGCCGGGCGCATTCCGGACAGGACCGGGAGTCCAAAAGCTCTATCCGCGGGGTGACGCTGGCGTCGTTTCTTCAACTAATGAAGCTGGAACAAAAGACCTGTACCCTGTCTTTGAGGTCGGGAGGCGACGAAGGACGGATCTTCATGGTCAACGGGGAGGTGATCAATGCCGAAACCGGAAACCCCGCTGCCCTCACAGATTCGGGACACAATGCCTTCCGGCGCATTATGGCCTGGGATCTGCCGGACATCGACCTGAGCGAAGGGGTTGAAAAGGTCACCCAGGGAATTCACCTGCCCCTGATGCACCTTTTGATGGAAAGCCAGCAGCAGATTGATGAATCCCACGAAGTGCAGAAAAAAGGGCCCTCAGGCACAGGAGCCCCCCTGGGTGCCGGGAAACTGGGGGCAATGCTGGCCGGTTCCGCCGGGGTGACAGCCTATGCGGTGGAAGGCCCTGGGGGGGATACGGCCGGGCAGGCCGATGGCGGCCTTGATATCTCTCCTGCGCAGTTAATGGATGCGGGCAACCGCCTGGGTACCATTTTGAACAGCCGTTTTAAATCCCTTAAAATTAACCTGGACGACAAATCCAGTTACTGGGCCGGCAAAATCAAAGGCCTGGACGTCCGGGTCAAGCTGAAACCCGGGTTCAGGCCCGGAAAAATGATGGATTAACCGCCAATGAATCAGACATCTCTTACCGCCCTGCCCGATACCCTGAACGGGTTCATTTATCATGCGGACCGGGGGGTGGTTTCAAGTGCCCTGGCCCGTGAGCTTCCCGCAGCAGACCTGGAGAGCATCGGCCGGATTTTAAGCCAGCTTTATGCCATGGTCAGCACCGAGCCTGTCAAGGACATCCGACTTGCCTTTGACGCTGTCACAGTGACCGTCCGGCAGACAGATGCGCAGGCCTTTGCCGTGATCATCAGCGATCCTGGTGTCAGTGAAGGGCAGGTGGCCGCCCTAATGGACCCGTATATCCCGGCCTTTATCAAGGGCCGTGCAGTATCTGGCAACACACCTAAGGTTCCGGGGCCTGAATATATCGAAGAACAGCTTCATTCAGGGCCGGTGGCAGCCCAGCTTCAGGCATTGTCAACCCGCCTGTTTAAATCGGCAGGGCCGGTGGCAAAAGTCATCTTCCGGGATGCCTTAAGGCAATGGCTGGGCCAAGGCCCCGCCAGGGCCGACCGCCTTGAGGACCTGGTCCGGATCCTGATGCAGGAGATCAGGGATCCGGAAAAGGCTGAAAATTATCGGGCCGGGCTCCCCCAGGACTTGACCGGCTGGGAGATTTAATGACGATATTTAAACAGAATAATTTTTTTTCATTCCCCTTTTCGTGAATATTCGTCGGAGACTGTCGGCAGAATATTGCCGTATTGCGAAATGGGAAAAAAGGGAAACGGGCGTCTCTTCTTTTGCCCCGTTTTGAAATAAGAATTTGTTTTTGCCTGGCATCCTTTTGGCATTGGGTGGGGGCTCTATTATCTATCAGGGAGATTATTAATGATTATCCATTGCACCGGATGCCAAAAGGCGCTCGACGTCGATGAACATCAGTTTACCCGGGATCGCATGAGAGGCGTTTGCCCGGGATGTCAAACCATTATAGAGGTGGCGCGCCCTTATACGGATTCTATGGGGCCGAAAACTTCGCCCGAAAAAGAGGTCCGGGAAGAGACGGTTCCGTCCCCGATGCCCGAGACACCTGCCCCTGCCCCGGCAGGCAGGCCCATTCTGGGGCTGAGCATCAGCCAGAAGCTTCAGATACTGTTTCTCTCTTTTATTTTGATTACCGGGGGGGTGGTGACCTTTTTGTACATGTCCTTTGTACCCGCCATGATGAACGAGCAGATTCGCCTTCGTACGGTTTCCGTTGCCAAGGCTTTCAGCGGAGCGGTTGAGCAGCCCCTTTTGGTTAAAAATTACCTCCAGGTCAACCAGATGGCCATGACGAATGCGGCGCTTCCCCATGTGGCCTATGTCTCCGTTCTCAATAAGAGAGGCATTGTGGTGGCTGGAATTTTTGGGGATAAAAACCGTTTCGATGCGAAATTTAAAGCCGTTATTGAAAAGGAGGGATTCCCCCGGTCCATGGCTGCGCGAAATCGTATTCCAGCCGGAACGGCGCAGAACGAAGAGGTCTTTGTTTTGGGGGGCCAGAAGGTCTTTGATGTGGCCGTTCCCATTAAGAATACCGGTGGGGAGGCCCATGTCGGGATCTTTACCCAGGATGCGGAACAGGCCGTTGAAAAGCAGCTGATCCCTCTGCTTGAAGTTCTGGCCTTGATGGTGCTCTGCGGCTGTCTGGCATTTATCTGGGTGGGGCGTTCCATCTCCCGGCCCATTAAGGATCTGACCTCTGCTGCCGAAAAGATCAGCATGGGGGAAATGGACCATCCTATTGCAGTGAAAAGCGGCGGGGAGATCGGAGAGTTGGCACGATCCCTGGAGCGCATGCGTTTTTCAATCAACTCTGCAATGGATCGTCTTATGCAAAGATAGCGAGTTGAAACCCGGGGCTGCCCCATGAAATCACTTGTGAGAAAAATCATGAAAATATCTAAAATATCCCCCCTGATTGTATTCCTGCTGCTGTGTGCAGGAGGCCTTATTTTTTCCGGAACTGCCGGGGCCCAGGGGGGCTCGTACACCTTGTCCATGCTGCCGAGGTACTATCCGGAAAAGATCAAGGCCATGATCGTTCCCCTGGCGGAATATCTGTCCCAGAAAACCGGCGACAAGTTCGTCCCCGTGCTTACCGACGATTTCGCGGATTATGCCACCCGTGTGCGGTCCGGCCAGATTAGTATCGGTTACGAAAATCCCGTGGTCTATACCCAGGTTGCAGGCGCCCACGAGGTTTTGGCCATGGCGCTCAAAGGCGAGGGCGAGGATCGGTTCCGGGGAATCATCATTACCCGCAAAGACAGTGATATCCACGGATTTTCCGACCTGCGGCACAAAAGGGTTATGATTGTTGGAAGAACATCGGCCGGAGGATTTTTATCCCAGAAGCTGTCTTTGGTCCAGAACGGTATTGATGTGGACAAGGACTGCGAGATTGAGGAGGCCTCGGCCAACAAGCAGGAAAATGTGATTATCGCCGTGAGCATCGGGGACGTTGATGCCGGGTTCATCCGGGAGTCTGCCTTGCATACGGCAGATTCTTATATCCCGCCGGGATCGATAACCGTAATGGCCCCCTGTGCCTGGTTACCGAACTGGGCCTTATCCGTCAATTCGACCCTGCCGGCGTCGGTGAAGGCCGGGATCCGGTCGGCTCTGCTGGAGCTTGCTGACGGCCATGCCGTACTCAAAGCCATGCATGTCAATGGATTCCGCGCCGCTTCAGATGCGGATTACGATACCCTTCGACACTTAAAATAACATTAGGATCCGAATATGTATTCACAACAACAGCTTGATGAAATCGATCGTGTCATAGAATCCGATCTCATGGCCGCGGGACTGGCCCATGTCATCTACATGGACATGGGGGGAAATGCCATCTCCCGTCATGACTCCGGCGAGACCACCTTAGACACCATGGCTTTTGCCGCCCTGGCCGCAGGCAATTTTGCCGCCGTGGACGCTATGGCCAAACTGGTTGGGGAATCCGAGTTTTCCCTTTTGTTCCACAAGGGAAAGGACTTGAGCATCCACTTCAGCAAGATCACCGAAGAGACGCTGCTGATTTCCATGTTCAATAAGAAAATCTCCCTTGGGCTGGTAAGGCTCAAGGTGGCCAAGGTGGCCGAGGAAATCAACCGGATTCTGGCCGGTGCATGAAAAGGGAAACGTCCCATAAGGAGAACCAGTGGCGCTTATCAACGTAAAAACCCGTGAAATCCAGGTTAAGATCGTATACTACGGTCCGGGCCGGGGGGGGAAAACGACCAACCTGGAATATGTCAACCAGACCTACCAGGGCCGGATCAAAACGGAAATGGTCAGTTTGAAAACCCATGATGACCGGACGTTATTTTTTGATTTCTTACCCTTTGATGTGGGGCCTATCCGGGGGTTTGATGTGACCATCCAGCTATACACCGTTCCGGGCCAGGTCAAGTACAACGCCACAAGACGGCTGGTGCTCCGCGGCGTGGACGGCATCGTTTTTGTAGCCGATGTCCAAAAGGCCCAGCGTCAGAAAAATATCGATTCGTTAAACCAGCTTTACGAGAACCTTTCGACCTATGATCTTGACCTGTTCAGTCTGCCGCTGGTCATGCAGTACAACAAGGTGGATTTAAAAGATCAGGGCACGCCGATTCTGCCCACGGAGACCATGGAGGCGGACCTCAACGGGCTGTTAAAGGCCCCGGCCTTTGAGGCCAGTGCCATTACCGGCGGTAATGTGGTGCCCACCCTGAAAAAAATTATTTCCGTCTCCCTGGCATCCATTCAAACCCAGCTTAACCAAGGAGGGTTGCCTTGAACCCAGTTACCCGACTCAGCCAGATCATTGAATCCATGAAGACCGCCGTTACGGAGGAGACGTACGGGCAGTTTTCCCGCACCCTTTCCCGGATCGGTACGGAGAATAAAACCATTCCGGCTGTGGTGAAATTAGTGAATATGATGCACAGTGCCGGTCAATACCTCGGGATAGAGGAATCTGAGGCGAAAAAGCAGATCATAGACCTGTTGCTGACCCTGTCCAACGGACTTGCCGAGGTGATAAAGGACCCTTCATTGGCCGCCGACCCCACGGGCCATCCCCTTGCCGAATGTCAAAAGGCCTTTGGCAGGTTCAGAAAGCAGTTTGATTTAGGCTTGCTGGTGAACTCCGAGGAAATGGAACGGCTCAAGGCGGTCATCCTGTCCGTTGACTGGGAAATTTCAGATGAAACCCTTACGGGATTCGACAAGGAAACCTCAGCCTTGATGAGGCGTCTGCGGTTTCATAAGACCCTTTATCCGTTTTTAAAAATCATCAACAGTCTGGGACGGTATCTGGCTTCGAAAAAGGCCGCCGCCCACAAGGACACTGTCTCCTTCCTTCAATCGGTGTTTGAGCATTTTGAACAGGTCGCCCTTGATTCGGAGTTGTCCTTTCAGGACAAAAAACGGCTGATTGAACAGGATGTCGCCGGTTTTAACGCATTTAAAAAGAAGATTTCATCACCGCAACCATCCCATGAGGTTGCCTTGCGCCCGGCCCTTTCCCATGTCAAGGCTCCCAAATTGCGGAACGCTCACACCCTGACGCCACTGGGCAGCTCTGCGGATCCCGAACCGGCCCTGGCGTCGGTGCAGCCCCTCAAGGATGCCGGAAGTGTCGCTTCCGTACCGAAGGCTCAGGACAGGGATGTTATGGGAGATCTTTTTAACCCCAAGGAAAGTGATGCGGACAGGCTCATGGACCGCATTCATATGAGTCTTGTCACAGGCCAGGATTCCGCTGGCAGCGGATCGGATGCCGACGATCCCGAAGGGTTTGAAAACCTGGTCCCCCATCGGATGGACCAGGATCCTATCCCTGAAATCAGCAGCCGCCTGGATGAATTTTTTAATCTGGAGCCGTCAATGGTCCAGCCTGTGGCGCTGGAGACTGAGGTAGAAGCAGAAGCTGAATTCGAAATCCAAGCAGATGATTCCGGTGAGGATTTTGACGAGACCATGCCGTTGTTTGAAGGGGAAGAGGAAGAAGCCCCCCCGGAAAAGCTGATTCTGCTGGATCCGGATGAGACCCCGGAGCCGTTTTCTGATCCCGTGCTTTTTGAACCGCCGGCCCCGGCACCTTTGACCGTTGAAAAGCTGGAATTGTTCGAGCCCGGGGATGATCCGGTGGACGCTGCCATGGACAGGCTTCGGAATCTTCTGGATGCGTCTGACCTGGATTCCAATGCTTTGGCCGGGGCCCGAAACGATCTGTCCCAGCTTCGGTCCCTGTGGCGGGAAGACCCTGATAAATGCCTGCTGATTGATCTGGCTGCCCGCCTGATTGAATCGGTTGAGGATGACATCGACAAAACAGACCCAGAGACTGATGTGGCTTTTGCTGAACCCGCGGCTGAAGAAGAGACTGAGTCTGGCGTTGAATCCGAATTCGGATTTGACGCAGAACCTGAATTCGAGTTTGAGGCAGATCCGGAACCGGAAGAGGATCCTGTATCAGAAGAGGACCCGGAGCCGGAGACGGATTCACAAGCCGGGCCGGAAGAAGAATTTGAGCCGGCAGCACCCCGAAAGTTCTGGCAGATTTTTGGCCGGCGCCGGAGCAGACATATCAAATGATCGGTTTTTGTGAAGATTGCGGGGCTAAGAACCACCTCTCAGAAGATGCCGTCTCGGACGGGGTGGTTCGGTTCCGCTGTTCGGCCTGCGCTTATCCGAATGCCTACGCCCATTCCGAAGATCCTGAAACCCCACAAAAGTTGTCGGGGATCATCCAGACCTGCCCGGAAATCATAGCCGCCTTCCTGCTTGAAGGGGATAACCCGCCTGTTGTCATTCGGCTTCCGGGCAGCCTGAAACCCTCGGATATGGCTCAGCTGGGACTGCATCTGGCCAACAGCCTTATTGCGGTCACCCCTCTTTTTCCCGGTATCCGTGAGCAGCGGGTCTGTATCGCCGATAAACACCTCTCCGTTTTAAGGGTCGGCAAGACCGGCTTTTTTTGCATGATCACCAAGGTTCCGGACCTGCCCGACAGTGTCATGTCTCCGATTCAAACCCTGCTGGAGGGTGGCCATGCTTGATCCCGCAACGTTAACCCGCCTGCTCAAAAGCCAGGATATCATCAGCTTTATCCTGCTGGACCCCAAAGGCGCCGTTCTGGCACATAATGTGAAAAATCCCGAAAAAGCGTCCGGGGCCGTTTTTTTATCCTCCCGCCATTTAAAGGCCGTGGGCAAACATCAGTTCCGCCACGCGCTTTTTTCCCTGGACCTGGACCGCACCTTGATCCTCTTTGCTCTGGGCGACCGAATTTTAAGCGTTGTCACTGACAAGGACCCCAAAGGCCTTGTCCACGTCCTGGAATCTCTGATTTAAACTCCCTTATTTTGAAAGATACGGTTCCAGTCTTTTTAAAAGGGCGGAGCGTGGAAAGCGTTGATCCAGTTTTAAAATCAACCAGCTGAAAAGCACTGAAATCAATAAAAAAAGTACAATCGCAAAAATTGTACTGATTCCGTGTCCGGCAAGAAGCGGGATGATAAATATCAGCGGGTAGTGGACAAGAAACAGCGGGAATGAAATCATGCTGATCCATAAAATCACGGACGAAAGCGGGGCAGAAACCTTAAAGGAATCCGGAATGTTTTTTGGCCTGTATTTAACAAGGTAGATGCCGAGGGAGAACTCAAACACTCTGCAAAGGGGAAACCAGTCTAATGGCCGGTAGGGAAGAATGTTATGGCTTCCCAATATCAATCTTGAGATGACACTGATACCCAGTAAAACCGCAAATGAAAGGGCCGGTCTCTTATTGATAATCCAGGATAGAAACGGATAAAAAATGTACAGGGTCATAATGAGAATAATGAACCAGCTGGTCGT
This sequence comes from uncultured Desulfobacter sp., assembly GCA_963677255.2. Classification (GTDB taxonomy): domain Bacteria; phylum Desulfobacterota; class Desulfobacteria; order Desulfobacterales; family Desulfobacteraceae; genus Desulfobacter. The sequence goes on from CAXXER010000001.1 coordinate 2,064,211, forward strand.
AAGAAACGGGCCGCCCCATTTCCCTGCGAAGGCATAACCGGCTGTGAGGCTTAAAAAAATATCGTATGGTGACAGTCTGCTAAAAAAAGAGAAAATATGTCCGGTTACATAATAGGATTTAAAACCGTAAACGATAAGGCCGAGCAGCAAGCTAAGATAATATAATGGATATATGCGTAAAACTCGTTTTGCCAGAAAATGGAAAAATGAAATTTTGGATTGTGAATAGGTTAACTCAATAGCCGCCCCGGATATGACTAAAAATAGGGTCACCGCAAATCCGCCCAGCGATACCCAGTAAAAATTGGGAATCCCGAAAAAAAGGCCAAAGGGGCTGCCGGTTATCTGGGAAATATGGGCAAGCAAGAGCAACAGTATCGCAATACAACGGAAGATATCTATGTAGATGGATCTCATTTAAATTCTCTGGGTGTTTTAATAGGTTCAATCCACGGTTTCCTTGAAAAATAAATTCGCAGATAAAAAACTCAGTTGGCTTGAACATTAGGCTGAATCTATTCATGATTTCAAGCATAAATTTTATAAGCAGTTCGTGGTGAAATTCCGTCGGGAAGACCGGGACGACTTTAGTGCATTGGGGAAAGACGGGTTTATTCGGGCATGTGGGCGGTTGCCGAACGGTGTTGCCTTGAAACGCTTTCCTCTGGCAATCCTCCGATTTTATTGATAAGGTCACGGGCGACAATTGACATATAGGCGGGGAGCGGCAGATGGATCCGACAGTTCAGGCTGAAAAAATATCTGAGATCTTCACGGACCAGACCTATATCCGGTATAAGACCATATTTGAAAATACCGGCACCGCCACCATTCTGATTGAAAACGATATGACCATCTCAATGGTCAACTCCGAGCTGGAACGCATCTCCGGCATTTCCAAGGAAGACATCCAGGGAAAGATGAAATTTCCCGATCTTATTGCCGAACCGGACCGGGAACGGGTCATGGAAAATCACCGGCGTCGGCGGCAGGCCCCTGAAAGCGCCCCCAGAAACTATCCCTGCAGGATTCTTGTGCCCAACGGCGGCGTGCGGGAGTGTATTCTCACCGTAGCCCTGATCCAGGGAACCCGTCAGAGTGTGGCTTCCATTACCGATATCTCCAGGCAAAAAGAGCTGGAGCGGGAAATTGCAAAGGTTGCCGAGGAGGAACGCCAGCAGATGGGGCAGGTTCTTCATGACGACTTAGGCTCCCATCTGGCCGGGGTAGAGGCCATGTCTTCCCTTCTGGCGTCCCGGCTGGAAAAAGAAAACCATAAAAATGCTAAGCTTGCCGGCGAGATCAGGGAACTGGTCAACCAGGCCATTGAGAAGACCCGGGCCATGGTCCGGGGGCTTGTTCCGGTTCGCCTGGAGGAGACCGGATTTATGGCGGCGGTACAGCAGATGTGCCGGGATATGGAAAAGGCCTTTGGTATTTCCTGCAGGATTTACGATAAAACCTGCAAGGGGCAACTGAGCAACACCGCAGCCCTGACCCATATGTATTATATTATCAGGGAATCTGCCCATAACGCGGCCCGGCACGGGCAGGCCGGGCAGATTGAGGTCGTTTTTTCTGACGAACTGCCGGACCTGATTGTGGAGATCCGGGACAACGGAATTGGCATCCCCGGTATGGGTATACCTGGCAGAGGCCGTGACGGCCTCACAGATTTAGGTGCGCCCGGCCCGGGACCTGTCCCGGACGAGCCTCAAGGCGATTCTAAGGCCCGTCAGGGAATGGGCCTGACCATCATGCAGCACCGCGCGGATCTTATCGGGGCCAGGCTGGATATTCTTGAAAATCAATCAGGGGGGACGATCGTCCGGTGCAGGATCGAAAAAAAATACTTATTGTAGATGACCATCCGGTTTTTCGTAAAGGACTGGCCCAGCTTATTGATGAGGAAGATGATCTGCTGGTGGTGGGGGAGGCTGAAAGCGTGTCCCAGGCCATGGATATGGTGGAGACCCTTAAGGTGGATCTGGCCATCGTGGATATCACCCTCAAGGACCGTTCCGGTCTGGATCTGATCGAATTTTTGAGGGAAAACTATTCCCATCTTCCCATCCTTGTCATTTCCATGCACGATGAGTCCCTCTATGCCGAGCGGGTCCTGCGGGCCGGGGCCCTGGGATATATCACCAAGCAGGAGATGACCGCAGATGTGGTTTCTGCCGTGCGCCAGGTCCTCTGGGGGAAGCGCTATCTGTCGGCCCGGATGGTGGATGCCATCCTGGGCAAGATCGTGGCCGGCCGGGGCGGTGATGAGGATAATCCGGTCAACCTGCTCTCCAACCGTGAACTCGAGGTCTTCCAGCTTATCGGCCAGGGGTTTCGCAGAGGGGAGATCGCCAATATGCTCAATCTGAGTGTCAAAACCATCGGCACCTACCATGAAAGCATCAAAAAAAAGATGCAGGTCAAATCCGCGGCCGAGTTAATGAAGCATGCCGTGACCTGGGTGCAGGACGGCCAATAGGCCTATCCCCCGGAACAACCACACCCACCTAGGTCTTTTACCTATAGCTCACCGGTCGTTTCGACCAATCTAAAAACAGTCCTTTATCGATTGTAATGTCACGCGATTTTGTTTAGATCCGGTATGTTGTGTGTTAGCAAATGATTACTTATTTAAGTATCGGGTCATGACAGCCTGGGAAAGGGGAGGCAATGATGGGAAGCGCACAAGTGCAATTTTTAAGGGATGTGGAAGCCTGTGTGGACCGCATTATCGAGACCGTGGGGCGAAAAATCGTATTCGGTATCCCCCTGGCCCTTGGAAAGCCCAATCATTTGGCCAATGCCCTTTATCTTCGGGCCAAGACAAATCCCGCCATTGATCTGACCATTATCACGGCCCTTTCCCTTGAAAAACCTTGCGCCTCCTCTCCTTTGGAGGCCCGGCTGCTGGATCCCATTGTCAAACGGATCTGGGACGGATTTGTAGAGTTCGAGTACATGAAGGACCTGCGCAAAAATCAGCTGCCGTCCAACGTTAAGATCAAGGAGTTTTTCACCAAGGCAGGCGGCTATCTCAACTCGCCTTATGCCCAGCAGAACTATATCTCCAGCAACTACACCCATGCCATCCGGGACCTTGTGGACAACGGGCTCAACGTCATCGGCAACATGATCGCCCCCCATCCTTCAGGGGACAAAACCCTTGTGTCCATGAGCTGCAATCCCGATCTGACCGTAGAGGGGTTCGAAAAAATGCTCGAAGCCCGCAGCCGTGGCAAAAAGACCATGATCGTGGGACAGATGAACACCAACCTGCCTTATATGTACGGGGATGCGGTCATGGAGGCCTCGGTATACGACATCATTCTGGACGATCCCAAGTACAACTTTCCCCTCTTTTCGGTTCCCAAGGCCGCCGTGGCGCCTGCGGATCATATGATCGGACTCAATGTCTCCTCCCTGATCAAAGATGACGGTACCCTTCAGATCGGCATCGGCTCACTCGGGGATGCCATTGCATCGGCTATGATCATGCGTCATAAAAACAATCCCGCTTACCTGACCGTATTGGATTCCCTGAATGTCCTGGGCCGGTACAGCGGCCTGATCCGGAAAATCGGAGGGACCGGCCGGTTTGAAAAAGGGGTGTACGGGGCCACGGAGATGCTGGTGGACGTCTTTGTCCAGCTTTATAAGGCCGGCATCCTTAAACGCCGCGTCTATGATAATGCCGGCATCCAGGAACTGCTCAACACCCGGGCCATGACCGAGATGATCCCGCCGGATATTCTGGACATCCTGGTGGACCGCAAAATTGTCTCCGAGCGTCTTTCCAAGGCGGATTTCAGGATGCTGATAAAGTACGGCATCATTGAGGGGCCCTTTGAGTATATGGACGGCAGGATCATCCTAAAAGGCGAAAGCTTTGCCGCAGATTTAAGGGATGAGAAGACAAAGGCCATGCTCGAACGCCACCTGGGCCAAAAGCTCAAGGAGGGCGCAGTCTGCCACGGCGCCTTTTTTATCGGTCCCAAGGATTTTTATAAGGCGCTCAACGAGATGCCCGAAGAGGAGCGCAAGCTTTTCTCCATGACCGGGGTGGAATATGTGAACCAGCTTTACGGGGATGAGAAACTCAAATCCCTCCAGCGGAAAAACGGCCGGTTTGTCAATGCCGGCATGATGGTGACCCTTTTAGGATCTGTGGTGTCCGACGGCCTTGAAAGCGGCAACATCGTTTCCGGCGTGGGCGGCCAGTATAATTTTGTCTCCATGGCCCATGCACTGGCCGACGGGCGGCTGGTCATGATGATCCGAAGCACCAAAAAAAGTAAAGGAAAAGTGTCTTCCAACATCGTGTTCAACTACGGGCATACCACCATCCCAAGGCACCTGCGGGATATTGTGGTGACTGAATACGGCATTGCCGACCTGCGGGGAAAATGCGACCAGGAGGTCATTGCCGAAATGCTTAAAGTGACCGACTCAAGGTTCCAGGAAGAACTTTTGGCCCAGGCCAAAAAGGCCGGCAAGATTGCAGCAGACTACCAGATCCCGGCGGAGTACCGGAACAATACCCCGGAGCGGATCAATCATCTTCTGGCTCCCTTCAGGGCTGAGGGGTATTTCAAGGATTTTCCATTTGGCACGGACTATACCCCCGAAGAGATCACCCTGGCCCGGGCGCTTAAAGGCCTTAAAGACAAGGTGTCCACAAGAAAGTACCGGACCGTGGCCGGCATTGTCCGCCACTTTTTTTCAAAACCCCCGGCAGGGGTTCAGCCCATGCTCAACCGCATGAAACTGACCGCTCCCCGATGCGTCAAGGACCGGGCCATGCGGGCGGCGGTGGTTTATGCCCTGCGCCAGGCAGGGATGGTCGGATAGCCCCTTTTACCTTAAATTGGCCGTAAAAAGGGTTGCCCGGCGATGTGATCTGCATGGCCGGGCGCTGTTCGGCGTGCCTGTTTTTTTTCGATTTTGATCGAAAAGATTCTTTTCATTCCTTTCATAATTTCCTAATATAAACGGGTTATCTTCAGGAGTTTACAATTGAGGCGTTTGAAGATTCCAGGGCCCCTGTCTTAAGGGGTGTCTGTTTCTTTTGCGCAGTAGAGGTATTCCCTAAATAATTTGGATAAGGAGAAAAATTGTGAAAAAGTTTAACTGCTTGGCTGTCCTGGCCGCTTTGATCTGCTTGATCACCGTACCGGCAGGGGCCCAGACCCTGGAGTTGCTGACCTGGAAGGGCTATGCCCCCAAAGCCCTGGTGGAAAAATTCCAGGCCGAGACCGGCATTGAGGTCAAGGTCACCTACACCAACAACGAAGAAATGATCGCAAAACTGCGGGCCACCCGCGGTGCCGGATTCGACCTGGCCCAGCCCAGCCAGGACCGGATTTCATCCGTACAGGAAAAGTACAAAATCTATCAGCCCATCGACCTTGATAAAATCAACCAGGGTCAGATCATCACCTCCATGCTGGAGGCCGTAAAAAAGAACACCATGGTAGACGGCCAACCCCATGCCGTGCCTTTCTGCTGGGGCACCTCCGGCCTGGTGGTCAACAAGAAAATGGCTCCGGACGCCAATGATTATACCGCCCTGCTCAATCCCAACTACAAGGGCCGGGTCTCCTATCGTCTCAAACGCCCCACGCTGATTGCCATGGCCTTTGCCATGGGTGACGATCCCTTTGCCAAATACGGGGATGCCAAGGCCTACAAGGCGCTGATGGACAAGGTGGGCGACACCCTCATGGATGCCAAGTCTCTGGTTAAAAACTACTGGACCAACGGGGATGCCCTGCTGCAGTCTATGCGGGCCAATGAAGTCTACGTGGCCATGGCCTGGGACAACGGCGGATGGAAGCTGCACGAGGAAAATGCCGACATTGACTTTATCGCCCCTAAAAGCGGCGCTTTAGGCTGGATCGACACCTTTGCCATTCCGGCCAAGGCCAAGAACGTGGATGGCGCCTACAAGTGGATCAACTTCATGCTGAAACCTGAAAACGCCGCCGTATTCACCAACCAGGAAAAATACGGTACCGCCTCCAAGGGCGCCACTGCCATGACCGATGCTGCGGTTCGCGGCAACTTCGAGAGAAGTTTTTCCGATGCGGATATCGACAACATCAAATGGTATCCCCCGGTCCCTGCCAAGCTGGAATCCATCGAAGGCATGGTCCTGGACAAAGTTAAAGCAGCAAAATAAGCCAACCTGACGCCGGCAGCCTCTGATTTATAGAACTTAGGGCTGCCGGCTCATTATTTAAAAAGACGCACATGCAGCCAGATTTATCCGTTCAAAACCTTGTCAAACGGTTCGACACGTTTACCGCCGTGGACCACGTCTCCTTTGAGGTGGAAAATGGGAATTTTTTCTCCATCCTGGGTCCTTCGGGCTGCGGGAAAACCACCCTTTTGAGAATGATCGCAGGCTTTTTTGAGCCCACCTCCGGCACCATTGCCATCGGCGGCAATGACATGGCCGGCATCCCGCCCAACCGCCGGCCGGTCAACCTCATCTTCCAGAACCTGGCCCTTTTCCCCATGATGGATGTGGGCCAGAACATCGCCTTCGGCCTTGAGCGTAAAAAGGAAAAGCGATCCGAGATCCAGAGGAAAACCGCCGCCATCCTGGAGCGGGTGGGGCTTCCCGGGTTCGAGAAAAAAAAGGTGGACCAGCTGTCCGGCGGCCAGCGCCAGCGGGTGGCCATTGCCAGAAGCCTTGTGATGGAGCCCTCGGTCCTGCTTCTGGACGAACCCTTAGGCGCGTTGGACTTAAAGCTGCGCGAGCAGATGAAAGTGGAGCTTAAAACCCTTCAAAAAGAGGTGGGTACCACCTTTGTCTACATCACCCACGACCAGTCCGAGGCCCTGGTCATGTCCGACCATGTGGCCGTGATGAACCAGGGAAAATTCGAACAGGTGGATACCCCGAGAAATCTGTATGCGTCCCCACTGACTCCTTTTGTGGCAAGGTTCGTCGGGGAGAACAACGCCTGGGACGGCACCGTATCCTCCCTGGAACCTTCCGGGATGATCCTGTCGACTCCGGAGGGGCACACCTTTCGGGCGGCGCAGGCCCAAGGCATATCCGCCGGAGATCCTGTCACCTTTTTCCTGCGGCCCGAAGCCCTGGTCCTGGAGCCTGACAATAGCCTTGAGCATCTGAACCGGTTTGAGGTCAAGGTCAGATCCATCCTCTTTGACGGAGCCAATTCAAGGCTTCTGGCCCGGTTGCCCCAGACCGGCATGGAATTGCAGATTTCCCTGCCCCAGACCCGGCAGTTCGACCATATTCAGCCGGGGGATACGGTTACGGCGGCCTGGGATCCCGGGACGGTTACCGTGTTCCGGAGGACGGAATAATGGCAAAGATCCGCCCGGCAGGCAACGGATTCAGCACCGTGCGCTGGGGGCTTGTGATTTTCATCACCCCGGTGCTGCTCTGGCTGGTGCTGCTCATCATCCTGCCCCAGATCGACATGGCGGTCATGTCCCTGAGGGCGGAAAACGAACTCGGGGATATGGGATTCTCCCTGTCCAACTTTGCCCTGTTTTTCACCGAACCCATTTACTGGCGGACTTTTGCCCGTACCGCAATATTTTCGGTCCTGGTGACGGTGCTCACCTTTGCCGTGACCATGCCCGTGGCCTTTTTCATCACCAAGGTGGCCGCCCCCAAGTTCAGAGGATTTTTATCCCTGCTGATTCTCATGCCCTTCTGGGTCAGTGAACTTGTCCGGGTTTACGGCTGGATGATCCTTTTGAGGGAAAGCGGGGTGATCAACCACTTTCTGGTACAGTTCGGAATTTTGGACAAACCCGTGGAGATGCTTTACAACGACGTCACCATGGTCATGGGGCTTGTATATACCTCCATGCTGTTCATGCTGGTTCCTCTGATGTCGGTGATGGAAAGCCTTGACAACAGTCTCATTGAGGCAGCCTATGACCTAGGGGGCAACGTGATCACGATTTTCCGGCGGATCATCATTCCCCACTGCACGCCGGGCATCGTATCCGGGGCCATTGTGGTCTTCATGCTCACCCTGGGCAACTATCTCACCCCCAACCTTATGGGCGGGAAAAACAGCCTGTGGTTCACCGAGCAGATTTACAACCAGTTTATCGCAAGCTTCAACTGGAACCAGGGATCGGCTTTCGGCTTTCTTCTTTTGATCCTGTCGTCGGCCATTATCTGGCTGGCCCTGAAACTGACCGGCCAGCGTCTGGGAAAGGTGGTCCAATGATCCGCGGCATCCCCCAGACCAAGGGGTATTCTTTAGGACTGCGGCTTTACGTGGTCCTCTACTTTGTTTTTTTGTTCGCCCCTCTGGCCATCACCTGTATCCTGGCCTTTAACGATTCCATGTTTCCCTCCCTTCCCTGGAAAGGGGTTAGCCTGGACTGGTTTTTCGGAACCGGCCCCGAGCGCATCGGCATCTTCCACGACGAGATTAATCTGACCTCCATCTGGGTCAGCTTCAAGACGGCCTTCTGGGTATCCATTTTCTCCACTACAGTGGGCACCATGGCGGCCTTTCTCTTTGAGCAGGAGGAGTTTCCCTTTAAATCGGCCCTGTTCTTTCTGATGATCGCCCCCCTGGTCATTCCAGGCGTCATCCTGGGCATTTCGGTGCTGTTGTTCACCAACTCTCTGGGGCTGTTTTTCGAAACCCGGATGGGATGGGACATCGGCATTCTGCGCCCCGGCTTCTGGCTGGTGGTTCTGGGCCAGTTCTCCTTTATCACCACCATTGTCACGCTGGTGGTCTCAGCCCGGCTTAAAAAGTTCGACACCACCCTGGAGGAGGCGGCCATGAACCTTGGGGCCACCCGGTTTGAAACCATCTGGCATATTACCTTAAAGTTTCTGCGTCCCGCCATCATCGGGGCCCTGGCGGTCTCCTTTCTCATGTCTTTTGAGAATTTTAACACCACCTTGTTTTTAGTGGGGTCCGAGGCCACCTTGCCCATCAACCTCTACCTCCAGGTCCGGGATGGAAGCACCCCTGTGATTAACGCCATTTCCTTTTTGATGATCTGCGGCACCTCGGTTCTGGCCCTGGTCAATCTTTACTTTTCCAAGAAAGACTGACCAGAGGGAACGTTCTTAGGCGTTATTTAACCGCCGTGCAGAAAGTGACCTGGGAGGATCTGTAAAGATCGCTGTCCGGCAGGATCTTTTTGCGGCAAACCACCTCTCTGAAGCCGGCATTGCAAAGGATGCCGGCCAGGGCGGTATCGGAAAAGGTCTGGGTGTAGAACCTGTATATTTTTTCCCCTTTGTCGTCTGCCACAAGATGCTGGCTTAAAAACAGCCCCATATCCGAACTGTCTGTATCGTATTCAAAAGTCTGGGACAGGCAAAGATAGGGGCCGGGCCGCCAGAATCCTCCGTCACTGGTTTCCCATGTTTTCCCCCCTAAATCTTCCGGCGTCCATTCCGTGTTGAGCACGTCAAAGACGAATTTGCCTTGGGGCTTTAATGCCCTGCGGACGCGGCCAAGCAATTCCGTTCTCTGATGCGGGGCAAGGACGCTGAAATCCGTGAATATCATCATCACAAGATCGTACCGGGCATCACCTCCGCAATCTTGTTCCAGATAGTTCTCGTTGACATAGGTGATGTCAAGGTGGCTTCTCCGGGCGGATTCCCGGGCATGCTCAATAGACACCTTTGAGATATCCATACCCGTGACCCGGTGACCCATGGCGGCCAGTTTCTCCGTATAAAGTCCCGGCCCGCATCCAAGATCGAGAATGTGTAAGGGACGGTTCGGTTTCTGTTCAAGGATAAAGTTCAACGTTGTTTCAATGGCTGCAGATTTTCGACTGGCAAGATCGGTATCCTGACTTAAATGGATGCTCAAAAGCTGTTGCGAAATATGGGGATCGGTCCACATGAAAGCCGTTCCCGGGGTATAGGCTGCGGGTTTTTTTAAGATCGGTAAAAGATCTGAAATCTTCATCATCGTATCCTAAATAAAAATAACGGGTTGCTGTTATCCGGCGCCTTTTTGAATACAGAAATAAAATACCGGATGATTCGGGAATAAAAAATCAGCCCGGGGCTTTGGCCTGTAAAAGGCAGCTCTTCGGGCCGGAAATTGCGACGGGATATGGATCAGATCTTTTTCATGGGCGTTTGATAGTATATCTGGCCTGTCTCGTCAACGGGAATGAATGAAACTTTATCGGGGCTTGCCGGAAAAGATCTTGAAAAACCCAAGATGAACCCTTATACCCTTGTGCTATGGACAAGCGTGTTTTCAAGCTGGGGGCGGCCGTTTGTGCCCTGGTCACCGCAGCCTTTACCAATATCTATATCACCCAGCCCATCCTCCCGGTGCTGGAGGCGGAGTTCGGGGTCACTCTTGTCCAGGTTTCCTTTACCGTTTCCTTTGTCATCTTGGGCATTGTGATGTCCAACCTGTTTTTCGGGTGGCTGTCGGACCGGATTCCCATTCACCCCATCCTGATCGGCGGGGGCACCATGGTCGCCGCAGGGGGGCTTGTCTGCGCCTGGACCCATAGTTTCACCCTGCTGGTGGCAGCCCGTCTCCTCCAGGGCCTGTTTCTTCCGGCCCTGACCACAAGCCTGGCCGCATGGCTGGCCAAAAATCTGCCCAAGGAAAAGCTGTCCGTGGTCATGGGAACCTATGTGGCGGCCACGGTGCTGGGGGGCCTTGGGGGGAGGCTTTTAGGGGGCTTTATCCATCCCCCCCTTCACTGGCGGTACGCCTTTATCTCCGCCGCAGCCCTGATCGCCGTGACCACAGTGTTCGCGGTGATCATCCTGCCCGGGGCGGGTCAGGAAAAGGCTCGACCAAAGAACAAAGATAAGGCCTCCGGCAGTTCCAGGGAAACCGTTTCCGGGCTTTCTGAATTCAAGGCTCTGCTGTTTCGAAAGGATCTTTTCCTTCTCTACTGCTGCGGGGCGGCCGGGCTATTGATGTTTTCCCCCATCTTCAACTATCTGCCCTACCGCCTGACAGCAGCGCCGTTTCAATTTTCCACGGAGATGATTACCCTGGTATATCTGGTCTATATCCTGGGTATTTTTATAGGGCCCCTGGCCGGGCAGTTTTCCATGAGGGTGGGCCCGGGTAGAACCATGATGCTGGGGTGCCTGGTTCTGGCAGGCGCTTTTGGCCTGCTCCTGATTCCGGCGCTTTGGGCTGTGATCCTGGGGCTGTTGACCCTGTGCGGCGGCTTTTTCACCATCCATGCCACGGCCGTAGGGCTGCTGAATTCAAAGCTGACCCACGGCCAGGGCCAGGCCAATGCCCTGTATGTTTTGTTCTACTATATGGGCGGCTGGATTGGGATTACGGCGGCTGGCTATGCCCATGGGATCTGGGGATGGAAAGGCGTTCTTTCTACCGTGGCCCTGTTCCTGATCATCCCTCTTTTCACAGGATTTTCAGAGCACCGGGCCGGGAAAAGACTGTAAGAAGCGCCTTTTTAAGCTTTAAAATCCGACATATTGATCTGGCGGGTGAAAAAGGGACGGTTTTCATCTTCCCTGTGGCTGACGTAGAGAATCGTGCTGATCTTGTCCTGTGCCACCTCCCCTAGAAAATTCAGAATGGCATGGCGGTTCGGCCGGTCCAGCCCCTGGGTGGGCTCGTCCAGAAGCAGGAGTTCGGGCAGCTTGATCAGGGAGCGGGCAATGAGAACCAGGCGCTGGTCTGCGTAGGACAGCTGTCGAAAAGGCGTCTTTGCCCGGGAGGCCAGACTGGTCCGCTCCAGCCAGGCCATGCCCTTTTTCCGATCCTCATGAGTCGGCGTGGTATAAAGGCCGATGGAGTCATAAAGCCCGGACAGCACACAATCCAGAACAGAGCCCGGAACCAGGTAGTTCCGGTGCAGGTCATGGCTGACGATCCCCATTTTCTGCTTTAGCTCCCAGATGGATTCGCCGGTGCCCCTGCGGATGCCGAACAGCCACAGACAGTTCTGGTAGCAGGCCGGATGGTCCCCCGTGATCATTTGCAGCAGGGTGGATTTGCCGCAGCCGTTGGGGCCGTAGAGCAGGGTATGCTCCCCGGTTTCAACAGACAGATTAAACCCCTTGAAAACCGGTTTCCCCTGGTAGCCGGCATGGCCATCCTCAATACGGACCAGTTCCACAGCGGTTGGGTTTGAGGCTTTTGGGTCGGCTTTGCCGGCGGTGCCTGAAAGAATCTCGGAGAGGTTCGCCTTAAAATCCGCCTGCCCCCTGTCGGTCAGGACATCCTCCGGCATCTTGTCTCGTTTGCCTGCAAAGGCAAGTCTACCCTGATCCATGATACCGATATGGCTGGCCCAGTCCGGGACATCTTCGGGATTATTGACAAAGATAAGAACGAGAATGCCCTGATCTCTGCATAGGCCCAAGGCATTGTTCAACTCTTTGCAGGCCAGAGGGTCCAGTCCGTCGTAAGGGCTTTGGATGAGCAGGCACCGGGCCCCTTTTGAAATCTGGGAGAGCAGCAAAAGTTTCCGGCCCTGGCCGGTGGACAACTGGCGAAAGCCCTGATCTAGAATCCGTTCCAGGTCAAAGGCGGCAATCAGGTCTTTGTATTTTTCAGGGGCGTCGATGAACTGCCGGGCCAGGGTCCCCGGATCCAGCCGGTCCATGAAATCGGTATCGTCGTTTTTCAGCTCTTCTTCAAAAAGGGCCTGCTGGGCCTCAAATGAGAAAATCCCGCAGCCTTCAGGCAGGGACACCGTATCATTTGGGGCCTGCAACTGCCCTGTCAGCAGTTTGAAAAAAGAATCAATGCCGGAGCGGTTGCTGCCCAGGATGCACCAGGCCTGGCCGGGGCAAGCCTCAAAGGAATCGATGGTAAGGGTGTCGCAGGTAAAATTTGTAATCTTCATGGCCGGGTATTCAAGCAGGTTCATTGGGGAAGGGCAAGGGGAAAATGATCCAACCGGCAGGCCAGGGGTATCCACACCTGAATCGTGAAGGATTAAAACGCCCGGTTGACCAGGGGGCCGGGGCATGAGAAAATGTCACGTTTAAGTGAAACGCAGTTTTTGTATTAAGAGGCCGGCTTTGAAAAATATTTATGTAGACGTGGATGATGTGCTGTCTCAAACCATTGAGATGTACATTGATATTGTGGAAAAAGAGTTCGGGCAGGCCGTTCCCCTGGACCGGATTCAGACATTTGACCTGAAGGTTTCCTTTGATTTGACAGAAAAACAATTCCATCATCTTTTTGATCTGGCCCACCGGCCGGACTGCATCATGGCCTATGAAGCGGTGGAAGGGGCCGTGGCGGCACTTACCGCCTGGAAGAATTCAGGCCACAGAATCGACATTGTCACGGGGCGCCCTACCGCAACCCGGGAATCCACCCTGGCCTGGCTTCGGGAAAACCACGTTCCTTTTGACACATTCACCATGGTGGACAAGTACAACCGCCCGGGAAACGACCGGAGCATCGCCGTTACCAAAGAGGAACTGGCAAAAAGATCCTATGATCTGGCTGTGGAGGACTCCATGGAAATGGCCCTGTACCTGGCAGGGCAAATGAAGGTTAAAACCGCCCTGGTCGACCGGCCCTGGAACAGGTCCTGCCCGGACCACGGCAACCTGGTCCGTGGCGAGACCTGGGCCGATATCGCCGTTCTGGCCTGATGCCGCAGATCCTTTTCTCAGGCCGGAGCCAAAAACAGGGACCAGAACCCGAAGCAGAGAAGAATTACCCCGGCGGCCCGGCTCAGGATTTTCATCAGACTCTCCCCCACCCGCTTGCGAAGATGCCCCACCCCAAAGGCTAAGGCCACCCACCAAAGAGAGGATCCCAGAAACACCCCCAGCACAAGAATACCTGCGGACAAATAGCTCTCCTTTGTCATGCTCAGCCCAAGTCCTGCAAAGATCGCGGTAAACGCCATAATGGTCATGGGGTTGGTCAAGGTGAGAAAAAATGAGGAAAAATAGGCGGCAGGATAAGTGGTAAAGCCCTGGCGACCGGTTTCTTCAGGGGCCTTTGGATTTCGCACTAAAAACAGAAGACCCAGGGTGATCAGAAATAGGCTTCCCCCCCGAAGAATCCAGGTATTCCAGTCCAGAAGAAAGCCTGAGATAAAGGTCAGGCCGAAGGCGGCCACGCATCCGTATACGGCATCGGCCGAAGCCGCGCCCATGCCCGTGGCAAGGCCGGCCAGCGACCCCGTATAAAGGCTCCTGTGAACGGTCAGAATCCCGATGGGGCCGACCGGAGCGGCAATTGAAAAGCCGATGAGAATTCCCTTGAAAAAATAAGTGAGCACCATACAATGGTCCTTGTGTTGCGTTAATATTTCAGACGGATCATATCCTCTATGCTTGACCGGTGTACATGGGGGAATCCTGGTTTAACAGACCGCTAACCTAAAAATTGAAGCTGGAAACAGCCATGTCCCTTAAATTTGAAAAGCTCATGGACCGCATCGGCCAAAAGATCCTTGAGGTCCTTGAAAAAGATGCCAGAATTTCCTACAGCCGCTTAGGTCAAATTGTAGGCCTGTCCACCCCCGCCGTCACCGAGCGGGTCCGGAAAATGGAAGAGGCCGGCATCATTCTTGGCTACCATACCAAAGTCCGCCCCCAAGACCCTGACTCCGCCATCCTGGCTTTTGTGGAACTCAATACCCCGGCAGATTACTATCCCCGGGTTCAAAAGGCGGCGGCAGAGTCACCCCAGGTCCTTGAATGCCATCATGTCAGCGGCCAGGCCGCCTTTATCCTCAAGGTGAAAACAAGCAGCGTCAGTGAACTTGAAACCGTGATCGCACGGTTCAGCCCCATGGGCACCACCCGAACCAGTATTGTCATGTCTTCGGTGAAATCCGAGACATCGTAGTGGCTGAATAGATTTGAGTCAATCCGTACGGCTGTTGGTCGGATATAGGAGTGAAAAGCCACGGCCGGAAGAATGGTGAATACCCGCCCGGGGCAGGGCAAGGGGGGATTCCGCCAAATCTTTTGTCCCCGTCCGTGGGGACAAAAGAAGCAGATCCGGCCGCGCCCTTCTGTCCTGAAGTCGCGTCCGTCTATGCCGCTCCACCCCCCTTGCCCAACCCCGGGCTAGTCCCCGTGATTGTCCCGGATCTGTTATCAACTCTCACCGGCTATGGATTAGGTTGAATCCTTCACTGTTAGTGATGTTTGATTTTGAACGAGAATGCTTTGCAGGATTCATAATCAGCTAACTTATCTGAACCAGTAATATGGTGTGGGGACGCCGACTTTTTTCAAAGCGATGAATTATACCATATAGTGGGCATGAGGGAAGGTGAGTAGATTTCAAAATCCTTTTTAGATCGGGTTAGGCAGTCTATATTCATATTTCTCATTGCATTTTTTTGTCCGGAGTGATTATTTCAGTCTAAGTGATAATACGTTTTCAATAAAGGATCTTCATTTTCAGTCGTTTATCACCCAGATTTTCATGATATGCGGTTATTCTCTTGAAATGATATCTAACACCCGCATATCAGGCAGCGAAACGGAATAGTTCAATTACTTGTTGGAAAAAAGGTAAGCATCGATTTGTGAAATACGTACCTCACCAATGTATATTCTGCAAATCAAAATCGGCAGCCTTCACATCAATTGAACACATCGTTCCTGAATCGTTTGGAAATACCGAACACATATTGCCTCGTGGAGTAGTATGTGACTCGTGTAACAATTACTTTGCGAGCAAAGTTGAAGGACCAATTCTGGCCTCCGATTTTTTTATGCAAGCCCGACACCGCAATGGTATCCCAAGCAAACGAAATCGTGTTCCAGTTCAAGAGATGATTGCATTTCCGCATGGCATGCATTTGGAGATGGGTGTAACTCGTGATGGGGACAAATACATCTGTCCGAAAGACGAAGCTCAAAACGGCGAATTTAGGGCATTGCTTCAACAAAGACAACGTTTTTCAGTCGTATTTCCTGTCGCTTCCATGCCTGACAATCGTCTTTTTTCCCGCTTCTTGCTGATGATGGGACTTGAGGTTCTCGCCGCTCGAATGCTTTTTATGGAAAATGGTGTAACAGTTGACCACATTGAAAATTCAGTTCTTGATGAAGCCCGTCATTTTGCCAGGTTTGGTCATGGCCCAGACTTGTGGCCATTTCATGAGACTCGTATTTATGAAGAAGGCCACCAATTCTTTGATTGGACTGAGCCCTATGACATTCCCCATGAATACACATTGCTTTACACTGACGAACAGGAAATGTATTTTGTGATTGCAATCTTTGGAATTCAGTATGCCATTAATTTAGGTAGGCCTGAAATTGATGGATTCAAGAGCTGGCTTAAGTCTCATGGTAACGAAAGTCCACTTTATCCAAAGGGTGTATAACTATGACCCGTCACGTGGTATATTTTGTGGCACTATATGTTTTTGTTTTTTTTCGCGTACGTTGTCTGGACACAGCGAAAAAATATTTCAATTTAAATCGTGATAAAAATTAAATTCTAACCGTTTGATCAATTATATAATTAGGCATAGGTGATCTTAATGAAAAAAGAGATATTGATCCTTGTAAAAACCTACCCAGAAATCAGTAAAAAATATATTGAAACTGTTTGCGTGGCTGGAATTCTTAAAGATACACATGAGATGATAAGAATTTATCCGATCCGTTTTAGATATATCAACGAAACAAAGCAGTTTAAAAAATATGATCTAATCAGTATCGATGTTCAAAATAAAAGCACTCAGGACAATAGACCAGAAAGTTTTACGGTTGATCCTTACTCGACTGAAATAATTGAACGGGAGGAGGGGAAAGCCCAATGGGTTAGGAGATGTAAATATATCCTCGATAGTCCCCATTTGTTTGATGATGTCGAAACTCTAAAATCACTACAAAAAGAAAAGAATATCTCTTTGGGGATTATCAAACCATCCCAAATAATTAAATTCCGAATCGAAAAGCGACCTAAGGATGAGCTTGAGATAAATGAAATCAAAAAAAGGAGTATTTTGGATCAGGGTGATCTATTCGAAGATATAAAAGACTTAGAAGCAATCCAATATAGATTTAAAGTAAATTTTAAATGCCAGAATTCAGAATGTAGCGGTCATGAAATGAGCATCCTTGATTGGGAGATCGCTGAATTATACAGAAAATGTAGGAATAAAAAAGATTGGGAACAGTTGATTATCGATAAACTGAATTGGATGTGTGATTTTAAGAAACGAGAGCCTTACTTTATTCTTGGGAATATGAATCAATGGCGGCATATTTTTTGTGTACTTGGTATTTTTTATCCTCCTCGGGAATTACAGAATGAACTGTTCTAAATGATCGGTTTTATATGCTTAATTTCGATACCATTACCATCTCTTTTTTTTATGGCTTTGGCAAGCAAGCTTCTGTGACATTTATAGGCATCTTTTTCAAAACAAAGTAGAGCAATATTATTACCTTGATGAACTTTATCCAAAATTTTATCCATTGAATCTTCTTTGCCCTTAAGACTTTTTGCATATTTTTTAAAAAATTCTTTGTAGTTATAATCTTTATAAAGCTGGTCCCGCATTTCTTTTGATGTTCCAAACTCGCGGTAATTGTAGTACTCGATGTTTTCTGAATTAAGTAACTCAGTCATGGCAGTTTTTGAAAAACCCTTTTTTCGGCTTAAAGGCAAATGCCGTACATCCATGACACATGACACATTATACCGCTTTAGATACTGAATGAAGGTTCGACTCGTTAGTCCTTCGTAACCTATTGTAAATATAGTCATTTTGAAAAATAAACCTTTCTGTTTTGGCGTAGTATAACCCAAGAGGATCAAAAGCTCAACACGGTAAAAATTCAGAAAAGGAGGTGTAGGGTTTTATAAATAGTTATATTTCAACGACAAAATGCTGACAGACAAGCCGCAGATTTAGGTTGTTAAAAGTGTTGACTATGTCTATAAAGGCTCGGGTTTAGGATTCGAATCAACCCCAAAATATCTTGTAGCGACACGGTGTTATTTCCATAAACATCCATAGTTCTGATGTAATACATAGTTCAATGAGACTGCAAACCTCGGTGTCCAGGCAGCGGCGGGGTAAGGGGCTGGAGTGTCGTAGCGGGGCACGGGTTCAGGATAGATAACCGGGGCCCGATCCGATTTGGCAACGCTCACGGACGGACTTTGTCAATTAAACGGAATGCCCCTTGCGCTGCTGCTGCCGGGTCCTTGGCATTATTCTTTGAATTTTCAATAAATCCTCATCTGTATTCAATTCTTATAGAAACTCGTATCCCTTCAAGATCTTGATTTTTTCCCAGGCAGGATTATCTTTGCCAGAAACAGGGGATAACCCTGGCAATTTTACTTTTTCGCGGAGGATACTCATGGCCAATCATCTCAAATCCGGACTGCTGCTGGCGGTTATGACCGGACTGTTCCTGTTTCTTGGCTTTGCTTTGGGCGGGCAGACCGGCATGTTTATCGCGCTTGTCTTTGCAGGAGTCATGAATCTGGGCTCGTATTGGTACTCCCATAAAATTGTTCTGAGCATGTACCGGGCCACGCCGCTTGAGCGGCACCATGCCCCGGGGCTGTTTGATACCGTGGCCCGGCTGGCCCGGCAGGCTGGGCTTCCCATGCCCCAGGTATATCTGATTCCGGAGCAGGCGCCCAATGCCTTTGCCACGGGACGAAATCCCGAGCATGCCGTGGTGGCCGTTACCCAGGGGCTGATGAACCTGATGGATCAGGAGGAACTGGAAGGGGTGATTGCCCATGAACTGGGACATATCAAGAACCGGGATATCCTGATCTCCACCATTGCCGCCACACTGGCCGGGGCCATTATGTGGATCGCATCTATTGCAAGGTTTTCCGCCTTTTTCGGCGGGGCCGGCGATGATGAAGATGGGGGCCTGGGCTTTATCGGGGTGATTGTGCTTTCCATGCTGGCGCCGGTGGCTGCCATGATTGTCCAGATGGCCGTGTCCCGGTCCAGGGAATATCTGGCCGATGCCACTTCCGCCAGCATTACCGGCAATCCCGCAGGGCTTGCCCGGGCCCTGTCCAAGCTGGGAAGCTACAGCAGCCGGGGCCAGGTGGATGCCAATCCCTCCACGGCCCATATGTTTATTGTCAACCCTTTAACCGGCCGGCAGATGATGAACCTTTTTTCCACCCATCCGCCCATTGAAGAGCGGGTTGCAAGGCTGACCGGGCGGTCTTCGTCAGGCGGCGGGACCGGATCCCGCGGAGGCCAGAGCAGACCCCGGGACATCAAAGAGCAGGGCCAGGCGTTCTGGGATAATCTGAAATGATCATGGCGAAAGGAAACGGCATATGGCGGTAGGATGGGCAAAGGACGGGGCTGTCCAGGAACAGATTGACGCCGGCATCGACGATGCCGTGACCTTGGCCCGCAGCAGGATGCCAAAGGGGGAAAGCCTTGCCGAATGCGAAAACTGTGGGGAGGATATTCCAAAAGCCCGGCAAAAGGCCCTTCCTGGGGTGCGGCTTTGCATCGACTGCCAGACCGAACTGGAGAAAGTGCAAAGCGGCGGGCCGGCAGGCTACAACCGCCGGGGCAGCAAGGACAGTCAGCTAAAATAAGGGACCGATCGGGCTGGGACAAAGACAAGGCGGTTCTGATGAACCAATGAGATTGACATGGGATCGTTTCCTGGGTTACATAATTAGAAACAAACTAATCTAAAGCCGAGAGGAATCCTGGGATGTCAGAGGAAAATAAGCGGAGCAGCGAGCGATTTGACCTGGAACTGCCGGTAAATCTCAGGGTCAATAATCCTGGCAGCGGCAAAGCCAGCCTTAAACTTAAAACCGAAAATATCTCCGCATCCGGGGCGCTGATTTCTGCAGATTTACCCATGGCCGTGGGCACCACTTTGGAGATTGATATTGATATCCCCTTGGAAGCCTTGAAAGCCTTGAAAGGCGACCGCGCCAAGGTGGCCCTCAAAGGCGAAGTGGTAAGGATTTCCGACCGGGGCACCGCCCTGGCCTTTGGCAAGGACTGCAAATTCGAATATGTGTCCAGTGAGGGGCAGGAGGATGCCTCGGGCCTGACCCGCAGGGAAAAAGAGATTCTGGATCTCATTGCCAACGGCTACTCCAACCAGCAGATTGCCGATGAACTTTTCATCAGTCCCCACACCGTTAAAACCCATCTGCACAATATCTTCAAGAAGATCAACGTTAAACGGCGGCTGCAGGCCGCGCTCTGGGCCGCCCAGAACTTAAAGTAGCGAATTCCGCAGGGTCGCTTGGCAGCCCGGCTTTTTTTATTTTTATCTATCTGATATAATGGCAAAATTATTCTATTCTGAGTTGGCAGTTTCTCTATAAGTTGCACCTTACTTGTCTTTCTTTACAAAATAAGTTTTGTGATTATCGTTTTGTATACGCTGCCCCTGTTAGGGGCGCCTGATCCAAGACCCTATCCCAAGGAGGCCTTCTATGCCTTTGAAACCTATTGAGTCGTTTGACGTAAAGCGATTGGAGATTTTAGATGAAACCGGCCGAGCGGATGCGGACCTTGTGCCTGACCTCTCCGATGACCAACTGATTTCTTTGTACGGGGCCATGATGCTGTCACGGCTCATGGACGCAAGGATGCTCAACCTTCAGCGCCAGGGCCGGCTGGGGACCCTGCCTGTGGGAACAGGGCAGGAAGGGGCCTTTTGCCCCCCCATCATGGCCATCCGGGACACCGACTGGTTTGTGGGGTCCTACCGGGAGCTTGGGGCCCGCCTCATGCGGGGGGAGCCTTTGACCAACCCCCTGTTTTTATTTAACGGAGATGAGGAGGGAAATGTCATCCCGGATAACGACCGGACCCTGCCGATCTCCATTGTCCTTGCCTCCCAGTTGCCCCATGCCGTGGGCCTGGCCTACGGATCGCGGCTGCGCGGGGAAACCGATACCGTGGCCCTGGTGATGTTCGGCGACGGGTCCACTTCCGAGGGGGACTTTCACGAGGCCATGAATTTTGCAGGGGTTCTCAACGCCCCGGTGATTTTTTTCTGCCAGAACAACCAGTTCGCCATCTCCACTCCCAAAGCCTTTCAGACCAAATCCGCCACCATCGCCCAGAAATCCGTTGCCTACGGTATGCCCGGCATCCAGGTGGACGGCAACGATCCTCTGGCTGTGTACCAGGCCACCAAAGAGGCGGTGGACCGGGCCAGGAACGGGGAGGGGCCCAGCCTTATCGAGGCGGTCACCTTCCGCATGGGGGTCCATACCACGGCAGACGATCCCACCCGCTACCGGAAAGATGAGACCGTAAAGGAATGGGAGAAAAAAGATCCCCTGATCCGGTTTAAAGCCTACCTCACTGGAAAAGGCATATGGGACGACGAAAGGGAAGAACAGCTGAAAGCCGATATCAAGGACCGGATAGACGCGGCGGTCAAAGAATTTGAAGAAGGAAGGAAAACCCGTCCTGATGCCCCGTTTGATTATGTCTTCGGTACACGGCACGGCGTTATTGAGGATCAGCGAAAGGCCTTTTTGGCTAAGCTGTCAAAGGAGGTGGATCATGGCTAAGATCAATATGGTACAGGCTTTGAACGCCACGCTTCACAACGCCATGCAAGCCGATGAAAGGGTCCTGGTCATGGGCGAGGACGTCGGGATCAACGGCGGGGTCTTCCGGGTGACCGACGGCCTGTTTGAAAAATTCGGCCGGGAGCGGGTCATTGACGCCCCCATTGCCGAGTCCGGAATTCTGGGGGTGGCCATCGGCATGGCTGTGGCCGGGCTTAAACCCGTCATTGAAATGCAGTTTTCCGGTTTTTCCTATGAAATGATGCACCAGATGGAGGGCAATGCTTCAAGGCTGCGAAACCGTTCCCGGGGGCAGTTTCCCGTTCCCCTGGTGGTGCGTATGCCCTATGGCGGCGGTGTTAGGGCACTGGAACACCACTCCGAGAGCAAGGAGGTCTTTTACAGCCACACCGCAGGCGTGAAAGTGGTCATTCCCTCCAGCCCCTCCAATGCGGGGCCCCTTCTCCAGGCGGCTATAGACGATCCGGACCCTGTGGTGTTCATGGAGCCCAAGCGCTCCTACCGCAGTTTTAAAGAGGAGGTTACAACGCAGGACTTTTCCATCGGCACGGCCAACGTTCTGGAAGAGGGAGACGATATCACCATCATCTCCTGGGGCGCCATGATGCACGATACACTCAAGGCGGTGGCTGACCTGAAACAGGAGCGGGATTTCAGCCCTGAAATCATCGATCTTTTAACCATTTCTCCCATGGACACGGCCGCTATTGTGGCGTCGGTAAAAAGGACCGGGCGGTGCGTGGTAGTTCAGGAGGCCCAGCAGTCTTTCGGGCCTGCCAGCGAGATCATTGCCGTTATCAACGACCAGGCCCTGATGTACCTTGAGGCCCCGGTCCGAAGGGTCACCATGTATGATGTGATCATGCCCCTGTTCGCACGGGAACAGCTTTACCTGCCGTCCAAGGCGGATATCACAAAAGCCATCCAGGAGACCCTGGCATTTTAGGAGGAATCTATGTTTGAATTCAAACTTCCGGACCTGGGAGAAGGCATTCACGAGGGGGAACTGCTTCAATGGCATGTGGCTGAAGGCGACACTGTGAATGAAGACGATCCCCTGTGCGAGGTGGAAACCGACAAGGCCGCCGTCACCATTCCCTCTCCGCGTGCAGGCACCATCGCCATGTTAAAAGGAGCCCCCGGAGATATCCTGAATGTGGGGGATGTCTTTGTCGTGATTGATGACGGCAGCGGGGGAACAGCGGTCCAAGAAACGAAGGCAGCTGCCGGAGAGGCGAAAAAAGATCGAGTGCCGGCCCTTGCGGGGGAAGAAACCGCTGCACAAAAGAAAACTGCCGATGGGGCTGGAGAGAAACGGGTGATCGCAGCTCCTGCCACCCGGCGCCTGGCCCGGGAAATGGGCATTGATATCCAAAAGGTTCAGGGGTCGGGTCCCGGCGGCCGGGTGACACCTGAAGATCTTGAGGTCTTTGGAACGGGCGGCCAGAAGCCCGGCGAAACAAAGGCATCCCCCGGGGAAAACCAGACCGTAAAGAATACAGCGCGCGAATCCGGTGTGCCGGCAGGCGCATCGCAGGCCCTTCAGGGCATCCCATTCCTCGAAGTGCCCTGGGAGCCTGTGGCGGACGACGGTCCTGTGGAGCGGGAGGCCATCCGCTCCCTGCGGCGAAAGGTGGCGGTAAAAACCACCACCGCAAGTATCCTGATGCCCCATGTGGCCCATATGGATGAGATCGATGTGACCGAGATCGATGCGGTCCGGAGGGACTTTAATGCCCGAAATTCAGAGAACGGCAAGCTCACCCTTATGGCCTTTGTGGTCAAGGCGGTGGCTGCGGGTCTTAAAGACTGGCCCATGTTCAACGCCAGTATCGATCTTGCCGCCAATGAAATCATCCATAAAAAATACTACAACATCGGCTTTGCCGCAGACACCCCAAGAGGCCTGATGGTGCCGGTGATACGGGAGGCGGACCGCCAGAGCCTGGCTGGTATAGGGTATCGCATCCGTCATCTGGCCGGCAAGGCCAGGAAGGGGGAGATTGAGGTGGCCGACCTTACAGGGGGCACCTTTACCGTGACCAATGTAGGGGCCATCGGCGGTACCCATGTCTTTCCCATTATCAATGCCCCGGAAGCCGCGATTCTGGGGCTGGGGCGGGTGGAGAAAAAGCCTGTGGTTATGACGGAGAACGGCAAAGATGAAATTCGAATCAGATCCGTTTTGCCCGTGACACTGTGCTTTGACCACAGGGTGGCGGACGGGGCCCAGGCCGCGGCCTTTGTCCGGGATATCAAGGCGCTGTTGGAAAGCCGCCTGGACTTCATGGCCCGGGTCTGATTGGCGCGTGAAAAAAGGATGCAAACTTTGGCCCCGGCTGCCGGGGCAACCCACACGGGAGATACCATATGGTTGTAGGTGAAATGATTCTGGAAACGCAGGTGCTGGTCATCGGCGGGGGGCCGGGCGGTTACACCGCCGCCATCCATGCTGCCGATCTTGGAAAGGATGTGGTGCTGGTGGAGTCCCGGGACCGTCTGGGCGGGGTCTGCCTCACCGAGGGTTGCATTCCCTCAAAGACCCTGATCCATGCGGTGGACCTGGCCCAGAACGTGACCGAGGCCAGATCCATGGGCTTGGTTCACGACGGGATCTCCTTTGATGCAGATAAACTCAGAGGTCATATACAAGGGGTGGTCAAGACCCTGTCTGCGGGCGTCTCCTCCCTGGTGGACAACCGGGAGATCGATAGGGTGCAGGGGCATGCAAGATTCCAGACCCCCAACCGGGTCTATGTGGACGGGGCCAATACCATTGTTAATTTTGACCATGCTATTATTGCGACAGGATCACGGATCAACACCCTTCCCCAAGGCATGGTCAAAGACGGTGCCGGTATCTGGACCTCGGCCCAGGCGCTGGAGCTGCCTGAGATTCCCGAGAGCCTGCTGGTCATCGGGGGCGGCTACATCGGCCTTGAGATCGGCCAGGCCTATGCGGGCCTGGGCAGCCGGGTGACCCTGGCGGAATTTTCCCCGGCCCTGCTCTCCGGGGCGGACCGGGATCTTGTGGACGTGGTGGTCCGGCATTGCAAGAAGACCTTTGAAGCGGTGCTCACCGAGGCGAAGGTGCTCTCCATTGAGCCATGCGATGCCGGGTTTGAAGTGACCATTGAACAAAAGGACGATACCGGGTCCAAGATCGTTAAATCGACGTTTGCCCGGGTTTTGGCCGCCACAGGACGGCGGCCCAATACCGATGATCTGGGACTTGCGGGCATCGGCCTTGAACTCAACGACCTGGGGCAGATTCCCACCGATGCCCAGTGCCGCACGAATATCCCCCATATCTTTGCCATCGGCGATGCCGCCCCAGGTCCTGCCCTGGCCCACAAGGCCTCCCGGGAGGGCAAAGTGGCGGTGGAGGTGATCGACGGTCAGCCGTCCGCCTTTGACAACGTCACGGTGCCGGCCGTTCTTTTCACCCACCCTGAAATTGCATGGACCGGCCTTACCCAAGCCCAGGCAAAGGAAAAGGGGATCCGCGTTGATGTGGGAAAATTTCCCCTCACCGCCCTGGGCCGGGCCAGGAGTGCGGCCAAAACCGAAGGCTTTGTCAAGGTCCTGGCCGATCCTGAATCCGGGGTAATTCTCGGCGTGGGCATTGTGGGGGCGTATGCCTCAGAGCTTGTGGCCGAAGCCACCCTTGCCATTGAGATGGGGGCGACCCTGGAAGATCTTATCGTCACCATCCATCCTCATCCCACCTTCAGCGAATCCATTATGGAGGCGGCTGAAATGGCGGCTGCAGGATCGGTCCATATGATGAAAAAGGCCAGGTAGGGTGGTTTTTCAAAGGGGCGTCCAAGAGGAGGGAATCCTCCCCTTTGAATTCGACAACGATCTTTTGGAAGCTGTGACAGACTCCAAGAGGCCCGGGATGCGGATTTATCCCTTTGACCGCCGGGCCGTGGTGGCGGGCCGGGGCAGCCGTCTTTCCCGCGAACTTCATCTGGACCGGATCCAGCAAGACAGCATCCCCATCTACCGGCGCCGCGGCGGGGGATGCGCCGTTTTTCTGGACCCCGGAAATCTCATCGTTTCCATTGCATTTCCCGCAGAGGGCTTCGGCAATGTCGGCCCTCTGTTCTGCCGCGCCAGCCAGCGGGTGATCCGGGGGCTTTCTGCCGCCGGAATCTGCGGGGTTTACCAGGACGGCATCTCGGATCTGGTCATCGATGACCGGAAAATCGGGGGATCCTGCTTTTACCGGTCCAAGGGCATGGCCTATTATTCCGCTGCCCTTCTGGTCACCCCGGATCTTGCCGCCATGGAGAATTATCTTGCCCATCCCCCGAGAGAACCTGAATACCGAAGGGGCCGTCCCCACCAGGAGTTTGTGGCGGGGCTTTCTTCCTTCTTCCCTGAAATGACGGTGAAGGCTCTTGAGATGAGGCTTAAAGATTGCCTTGAACTGGACGGTCTTGGCGTATGATTCTTATGTTTTCAGTTTTTCCCGTCTTGCACGGCGTCCGGCTTTAATATGACATTAAAGCGATGCCTATGACGATGACCGCGGCGCCCGCCATATGAACGGCGCTCAGTCGTTCTCCGAAAATAATATGGGACAACAGGGCCATCAGAAAGATACACGCCCCTGAGAAGAGCGGATAGGCAATGCTCAGGGGGATCTCTTTGAGCGCCTTTGTGAAACACAGCACATTCACCGCGCCCAGGGCGAGTCCGGATGCGAAAACCGTCACCCACAATATTCCCTGGTGCCGGTTGGAGATGCTTTTGTACACAAGGTACGAGGCAACGTTGAAGGCGACAGACAGGATTAAAAAAGTATATTTCATTTTATGGCCCTGTTCATCGCTTCAAAGCGGCCAGGCGCTATCCCGCATCCCACCGACCCTGTTTCCGCAACTCCGCCACAATGGGGGCGGCCAGATCGGCCAGGGCCAGCTTGTCCACCTTGGTGGACCGGGTCAGGGGAAAGTCATGATCCCAGATCTCCACATGGGCCGGGCGTTTGTAGGCAGCGATGCCCTTGCAATGGGCCATGACCGCATCCTGCGTGATGGTCTGGCCCGGGGCGGGTTTGACAAAGGCGAAAATCCCCTCGTCAAAGAGTTCGTGTTTGATCCCCAGCACCTCCACCATGTCCACTCCGGGCATGGCAGCGATGTGCTCCTCCACTTCCACGGGAAAGACGTTATAGCCTTTCTGCTTGATGACGAACTTTTTCCTGCCGGAAAGATATAGGGCCCGGTAACCGTCCATGGGCTTGAAATACCCCATGTCGCCGGTGTAGAGGATGCCCTCCTTTGAAATGGCAGATGCCGTGGCCTCCGGCTGGTTGTAATAGCCTAAAAACACAATGGGGGGATGGTAGCAGATTTCCCCGACCTCGTTGTCGGAAAGTGCTTCGCCTGCGGTGCCGTCGGCATTCATGGGTTTGCGGATGGAAATTGGGGCCAGATCTTCAAAACAGCGGCCCACCTGGCCGGCCATCTCCTCAATAGGAATGCCTTCAGGGGTAAAGGTGCCGAATCCAGCGTTCTCCGTCATGCCGATGCCGGTGCCGAACTTGGGGGCCATGGCGGCCATGCGCTTTAAAAATCCGATATCCACTGACGAGCCGCCGTAAGCTACGAATTCAAGGCTGGACAGGTCATAGCTGTCATAGTCCGGCAGGTTCCAGAGCATGCGGAACATGGTGGGAATCTGGCCCAGGGCCGTGACCCGGTGCTTCTGGATGGCTTCCAAGGTGAGCTTGGCGTCAAAAATTCTGAGCAGAACGGTGGTACCGCCCATAAACAGGGTGGTCATGAAAGTTTCCGTGACGCAGCCCACATGGGACGGGGGCAGGTTGACCAGGCAGGTGAACCGATTCCGGTCAATTTCAGTGCCGAATCCCCTGGCCAGAATCCGGTTCTGGACGATGATGTTTTCATGGCAGAGCACGGCGGGCTTGGGCGCGCCTGTGGTGCCGGTGGTATAGATGATCAGGCACGGGGTCCTGGGGGTAATTTCTTGGAATATCCGTTTCAAACGGCCTGTGGCCATGTCCTTGATCTTGAGCCAGATCAGGCGCTTTTTATCCATCATGTCGGTGATGGCCAAGGCCCCGTCCAGCAAATCTCCGGGGCCCGGGTCCGGGGTAAACTGGATGAGATGGACCACATCCGGGCATCCCTGCCTCACCGCCTGCCCCACTTTTCGAAAATCCCGGACCGGAGTGTTCCCTAAAAAGAAAAAGGCCTTGGGTGAGATTTTATTCACATCCCTGACCACTTCAGCCTCGGTGAGCCGGACATCCAGCGGGGCGATGATGGCTCCGATTTTGAAGCAGGCGTACATGAGGATCATGTGTTCGGGAACCAGGACCAGTTGGGTGGCTACCCGGTCCCCTTTTTCAATGCCCATGTCCATCAGGCGCAGGGCGAAAAAATCAATCAGGGATTTAAACTTTTTGTAGGAGACGGTCTTGTCATCCTCGTGCTGGATCATGGCCGCATGGTCGGGGCGGGTGGCGGCCCAGTAGTCGATAACGTCGTTGAGGCGCTGGTGTGGCTGTGTCATGGCATCGGCCTTTCAAGTTTGATGAACCCGTTTCGGATGGCTTTTTTATGTTCTGCATTGATGACTTCAAAAAAGATCAAGGTGCCGTCCTCAAGGGCTTTTATCCCCAGGCAGCAGACTTCGATCTCGGTGCCCGGCATCACCATGCCGGTAAAGGCGCAGGCGATTTCCCTGACATGTTCAGGATCAGCTCCTGCCGCGTTGGCGATCAGTTCTTTGACCGCCATCCCTAAGGTGGCGGTGCCCTGAAGGATAATGCCAGGCAGCCCTACGGCTTTGGCAAATTTCGGGGAGGTGTGGATGGGAAATTCAATATCAGCTCCGGCATCGTAGATATAGGGTGCCAGAGGATCGATTCTGACCCGGGAGGTCCAGGCCGCAGCCGTTAAAGGCTCGGCTTTAGGATGATCCGGCAGTGAGGACGCACCGGCGCTGCCGTCGCATTCTACCCCCCTGAGCATGGCACCGACATATTCGGTGAATACGGGGACGCCCTGTTCGTCCGATGCGGTGAGCCGGATTACGGCATGGGTGCCGGCCCTGTGGGGGAGGATGGCGGCAATTTCACCTTCGATATCAAGGATGTCCCCGGGCCGGATCAGGCGGTGAATGATCAGATGCTCGGTGTAATGGACCTGGGTGAGCAGCACATCCTTTGGAAAGTTTTGGTCCTCAATGAAAGATCCCAGATTGCTCAGGATCGGCCAGGTCACCGAGACCGGAAAGGTCGGCGGGGCCACGGTGCCTTCGCAGGACTCGTCATTATAATAAAGGGGGGTGCTCTCCTGGAGTGCGGCGGCAAAGTTGGTGGTCTGCCTCAGGCTGATGTCCGTGGAAAATGGAACCAACGGGGTTCCGGCAAGCTGGCTGCTCAGTTTCATCTCATCGCTCCATTGTGTGAATCCTCAGCCACATAGATCATAAGCCCGGTGGTATTGTCAAAAGAAAAATTTAAGGGACCGGCGTCCAGTGCAGCGCCTCTGATTGAAGCTGCGGCAGCCGGGCTGCGTCAAGCTTTTTTTCAAGCATGCGGCACTGGGCCATGGCCTCTTTTTTTTCAGCCCCTTTAAGGGTTGTTCCTGCAATGGTCAGCCAGAGATACGCCTTTCCAAAATCCTTTGGAAGGCCCCTGCCGTCCCGGTAAAGCCGGGCCAGTTGAACCTGGGCCGGGGTATGATTTTTTTGGGCGGCCTGACGGATAAAAAAGGCTCCCCGGTCAATATCCTGGCGGTAGCCGGCGCCTTCCAGGAGGTAAATTCCTGCGGCATAAAGCTGGCGGGCGCTCCCCTCTGATTCAAGCTGCCTGAACCTTTCCTCCATCATCTGCCGTTTGACCCAAAGCGCTTTCTCGGTGGTGCCGTCGGCGGCCAGAACCCGGATAAACTCATCCAGCAGGGGCAACAATCCTGAGACATCGGGATTCAGTCTTTGGACCAACCCTATTTTTTCCGGGTACTTTTTTTTGATGTAATTGAAAAGGGGAGTGCAATATCCGTTTTTTGCCCCCACCCCTGAAAGCTGCTGCCGGAACCGGATCATTTCGGGCGCGGTCTTGTCAAGGCCGAAGGACTGGTGGGCCAGTTCCTGGTGAAGATAGGCCTGGCATTCCAGTTCACTGATCCGGACGGTTTCGGTCAATCCGGCCAGGTACTGACTGCCGTGGCCGGCCAGTTCATGGATGATCACGGCGGAAAGGTTTGCTGTGGGCCACTTGATGCCGTGGCGGGAGATGACTACGGGAAGATGGCTTCGATTCTCCAAGGCGCTGCCTGCCAGATAAAAGGGGATGAACAGGGCGACCCGGACCAGAGCCAGATCCTGGGCCTTTGAAGGATAATTGGGGTTGTAGACCAGGTAAATATCCCCTTTTGCGTTGAGTTGCTTAAGAATCGTCCACTGGGCGGGGGTTTTCTCCCGGATCAGATCCAGCGCTGATTTGATCTTTTCCACGG
Organism: uncultured Desulfobacter sp.; assembly: GCA_963677255.2. Classification (GTDB taxonomy): domain Bacteria; phylum Desulfobacterota; class Desulfobacteria; order Desulfobacterales; family Desulfobacteraceae; genus Desulfobacter. The sequence goes on from CAXXER010000001.1 coordinate 2,094,230, forward strand.
CCCGTCCGCCCTCCATAACGCCTTCGTCAAAACGACGCTCCGGGTCCGGGGGGATGGCCTGGATCGTCATCCCGTCGTAACGGGTGAATTCGCCGCTGCCTGGAAAGGCGGCCGTTGCCGGGAAAAACAGAATCCCCGGCAGGAAGAGTATAAGCCCCGCCGTCAGGAGGCGGGAGAATAAAGGTGCGAAAGCCATGCTACAGCGGTATCAGACCCGGTCCCGGGATTCAATAAAAATCTGGTCCGTCCGGTCCCTTGATGGGTAACACTTTGGATTGTTAATGTTTTTATTTTATTGTATGATACACAATAAGACTGAAGCCTTCAGTCAAGGCAATGCTTAAGTCAGATCCTATCGATTTGTGAAAGAGAATACCGGCCAAACCGGTCGTACAACCGCAATTTTATTGGAAACACAGACAATGTCTTCGCACAAGAAAGCGTTCAAAGCCTGTGGGGTGACAGCGCAGCTGTTTGAGTTGATTCTTTCGATGTCCGAGCAGGAGAAAGAAGCCCTGTTTGCCAAGATCGGGAATCGGCGAAATTATAAGAGGATTCCCTATTTGATGCAGGTGACCTGCGAAACCGATTCGGAGTGTTTCCAGGATTTTATTTTGGACTTAAGCCCGGGCGGCATTTTCCTGGAAACCGTCAAAGATCTGCCCGTCGGGCAGCATGTCACGTTGATCATGAACTTTCGTAATGAGCCGGAACCGGTTTCCGCTAAAGGACTGGTGGCCTGGAAAGGGGTCAATGGCGTAGGGATTCAGTTCTCTTTTGACACAAGGGAAGAAGAGAACAGAATGGAAGCACTTGTGGCAGGATTGGAATAACCCGTGCAAAGCAGATACACAAACCGGTTATGAAAAAGATTCTGATAGCCAACAGCAAGCCCCCAGAGGCCGAGAAGATCAAGACCTATCTGCAAAAATATTTTCAGATCACCTTGATCACCGATCCCGGTCAGTTCAATTGGGATGAGTTTGTCGTCATCCTCATTGATCATAATTTTACCAGCCTTTCCGGCATTGATTTTCTCATGAACATCATTGGCAAAAGATCGGCGCCGGTCTTGATGCTGACGCCGCCAGAGGATCCCCAATGCGCTATTGAAGCCCTAAGATCCGGGGCCTTTAACTATATCGTCAAAACGGGAAATTATTTTCAGTTCCTCTACATCGCCATCACCGATGCCATCAATAAATATGAGGAGCGCGCCGAGCTTAAAAATACCATCAAGGAAATGACCGCGGCCATCAAAGACCTTGAAAAAAGGACCGGCGTAAAGTCAGCCTTAAAGCCCAAAGCTGTCCGGGGCCTGAAAAAATCCGGTGCGCCTGCGGCGTCGGTGGACAACGGGCCTGACCCCATGGTGGAGCCAGAGCCTGAACGGGAGATCAACCTTTTGGAGGAGATCGTCTCCCGGTTTAAAAAAGGGGAGGTCAATCTGCCCACCCTGCCCCAGGTTCATGTTAAATTCAACGAGCTGATCCGAAAGGGTGCCAACCTTAAAGAGGTGGCTGATTTTCTCAAACAGGATGTGGCCATCTCCACCAAGTTGATCAACGCTTCGAATTCCGCCCTGTACCGGGGGCTTGTCAAGGTGGGAAGGCTTGAGGATGCCGTGAACCGCCTGGGCCTGGGCGCCACCCGGCAGTACGTGGAAATTATTTCCAACCGCAGCCTCTACACCTCTTCCAACAAGCGGTTTTCAGGGATTATGGGCCGGTTGTGGGAGCATTCTCTGGCCTGTGCCTGTGCGGCAGAGTTCATCCATTCCCTGCTGAGCCTGAAAAGCGAGGCAGATATCTTTTCTTTGGGCCTGACCCATGATGTGGGAAAATTGGTGCTCCTCCAGGTGATCGGAGAGTTGAGCGCCCGTGACAAGGCCGTGGAAAAAATAGGGGAGGAAGAGATCCTGGAAACCCTGGATCTTTACCACGGCAGGTTTGGTGCCGTGCTGCTCAAGCGCTGGGCCTTTCCGGAGACCTACCGGGATGTGGCCATGTACCACAACCACATCGACCGGGTTGAAACCCCTACCCATGAGTATCTGTGCGTCCATTTTGCCAACTGCCTGGTCAACAGCATGGGGGTCGGCATAAGGGCGGTTGAGTCCGCTGCGCTGGAAGATCTCAAATCCTATCAACTGCTCAGGCTTCGAACTGAAGAGATTCATCTTATCCAGGACAGGGTCAAGGAATATCTGGACGGCATCCGGGGTGTGGTCTGATTCTTTGATGGTGGAAAAAAGCCTATGGTATCTTTGGAAAAAACCGGGTATACAATAGGTTTTAATTTTCAAAAATCCACCAATGCTGGGGAGGAATAAAACATGAAAAAAGTAGGCATGGTCGGCTGGCGGGGCATGGTAGGGTCCGTGCTCATGGAGCGGATGATCCAGGAAAATGATTTTGCAAAAGTGACCCCGGTGTTTTTTACCACTTCCCAGGCCGGCCAGAAGGCGCCGGATGTGGGAAAGGATGTTCCCGCTCTCATCGATGCCCACGACATAGACGCCCTCATGGAAATGGATATAATCGTTTCCTGCCAGGGCGGGTCCTATACCGAGGCGGTCCGGCCCAAGCTCAATGAAAACGGATGGAAGGGATACTGGATTGATGCGGCGTCCACCCTTCGGATGGACGATCAGAGCATCATCGTTCTGGATCCGGTGAATCTTTCTGTCATCGAAGAGGCCCTGGCCCGGGGGATTAAAAACTATATCGGCGGCAATTGTACGGTTTCCTTGATGCTCATGGCCCTAGGCGGCCTTTTTGAGCAGGACTGGGTGGAGTGGCTGACGTCCATGACCTATCAGGCCGCCTCCGGAGCCGGTGCTAAAAATATGGAAGAGCTGGTGGCCCAGATGAAGACCATCGGTGACGCCGCAGCCCCTGTCATGGCAGACCCTGCCTCTGCGATTCTGGATCTGGACCGGACCGTCACCGAAACCTTGAGAAGCGACAGCTTTCCTACGGCTAACTGGGGCGTGCCGCTGGGTGCCAGCCTGATCCCCTGGATCGACCGGGCCATGGAAAACGGCCAGACCCGGGAGGAGTGGAAGGGGTTTGTGGAAACCAACAAGATTCTGGGAAGATCGGAAAATCCCGTTCCCATTGACGGGCAATGCGTTCGTATCGGGGCCATGCGCTGCCATTCCCAGGCCTTTACCATCAAGCTGAAACAGGACATTCCGCTGGATGACATTTATGCGGCCCTGGCCCGCAACAACGACTGGGTCAACGTTGTGCCCAACACCAAAGAGGACAGTCTCCGGGACCTGACCCCGGCTGCAGTCACAGGGACCCTGACCGTTCCTGTGGGCCGCATTCGGAAAATGACCCTGGGAGACGGATTTCTTACGGCATTCTCCGTTGGGGATCAACTGCTCTGGGGGGCGGCAGAGCCCCTGCGCAGGATCCTCAATATCATTTTATAGCCGGCCTTTATCATAGCCGATCCGTGCACCCGGCAAAACCGGGTCAATGGTTTTACCGCCCCGGACAACGCCGTTGTCCGGGGCGGTTTGTTTTAAAAGGGCCAGGCCAGGGGGATGAGAACGGCCGCCAGGATCACCACCAAAAGGTTCAGGGGCAGCCCCAGCTTCAGGTAATCGGAAAACCGATACCCTCCCGGACCGTATACCAGAAGGTTGGTCTGGTAGCCGATGGGGGAGGCAAAGCAGGCCGACGCCCCGAAACAGATGCCCATGATAAAGGGTTTGGCATCCACCCCAAGGGACTGGGCCGTGGCGGCGGCGATGGGCAGCAGGAGAACGGCGGTGGCATTGTTGGACAGGACATGGGTGGAGATGCTGGCCAGAAGGATCATACCCGTAAGCACCAGGCCGGGACCTGAGCCGTTAAAAAGATTGAGAAAAAGGCCGGCGTAAAGGCTGGTGGCCCCGGTTTTTTCCATGGCGGTTCCCAGGGCGATGGTGGCGATGATCAAAAGCAGCACCTCAGGCTCCAGGGCCCGGTAGGCATCTTTTAGGCTGAGGCATTGGGTCAGGCTCATGAGAAAGACCCCGGCCATGGCGCAGACCATGATGTCTGCAAGGCCGATGGAGGCGGCCAGAACCGTTCCGGCAAAGATGGCCATGGCCAGGTTGGCCTTTTCCCGGTTGATCAGGGCATGGTGGACATCTTCCAGCACGATGACGTCCATGTTCTGCCTAAGTTTTGCAAGTTTTAGCCTGGGACAGCGGACCAGGAGAATGTCCCCGATTTTCAGTCGGACATCACGGATTTTGCGGTATGACAGGTAGGCGCGCCGGGTGCGGATGGCAATGATCTGGACTTCAGGGTCGTTCTGCAGGTCAGTGGAGGTCAAAGGTTCCCGCAAAAGCCCGGACATGGGTGGCACCACAAGTTCTATAATCAGATCGTCTTTAGGTCCGGTGCCAAAGTCAAGATTCTCCTCTCCAAGGACGGGAACCAATTGTCCTTTTTTCAGGCTTCCTACAAGGGCCTCAGCCGATCCTTTGGCCAGCAGGATATCGTTTTTTTGTATGTTAACGGGAATTCTTGAGGGATCCAGGATTTTATCGTTACGAAAGATTTCAATGATTTCAAGGCCCAGGTCCGAGGATGCGGTTTCCACAATAGACCGGCTGCCGATCAGGCGGCTGCCTTCGGGAATCACCAGTTCCGCCAGATACCGGTTTGCGTGTGTCTGGTTCAATTCGCACACAGGCCCCCTGCGCCCGGGCAAAAGCCTGCCTGAAAAAAACATGAGAAACCCTAATCCCGCAAGGGCGATGGGTACGCCTACGGTTCCCAGTTCAAACATGGACAGGGGTGCGAATCCATAGGCCGTGGCAAGGTCGCTGACAATCAGGTTGGTGGAGGTTCCGATCAGGGTACAGGTCCCGGCGAGAATGGAGATATAGGACATGGGGATGAGCAGGCTGGAGGGCGAGAACTCACATTGGCAGCTCAACGCCATGACAATGGGAATGAAAAGCACCACCACGGGGGTGTTGTTGATAAAGGCCGAGGCCAGGCCCACAAATACAAGAACGATGGCAACGGCGGATTTGCGGCTGGACCTGGAAAGGGACAGGACGGCCCCGGTGATCACACTGACCGCGCCGGAGCGGATCAGGCCCCGGCTGAGCAGGAACATGGCGCCCACGGTGATTACCGCGGGATTGGCAAATCCTGCCACGGTTTCTTTGGGGGATAAAAGCCCTGTGACGGACAGCGCCACCAGGATGCCCACGGCGGTCTTATCCACGGAGATTTTTCCCCAGACCAAAAGGACCAGGGATAAGACAAGAATAAGGGTAACCAGTTGGATGTCCATAGGAATAACCTTTTAAACGTATGGGGGCCGGATAGCGTTGACCAAACCTACAAAATAATCAGGGGAATCGATATTTACAAGGGGGTGATGTTCTGGCGGCAATCCCTAAGGGGCGGTCTGGCGGGATCGGCTTGGCAGGAGTCGGTCGAGGGTGCCGTCCGCCTGCATTTCCTGCAGGCCGCGGTTAAATGTATTCAAGAATACAAGGGTGTTATCCCTGCCGGACCGGATGCACAGGTAAATTTGTTTTTGTTCCAGAATGTGATGCAGGAAGGTCACATCGGCCCAGTGCTCGGGCAGGTGGTGGGCCAGCAGATACTCACCGACATATCGGTCTGCCACCACCAGGTCCACTCGGCCTGCCAGCAGCAGCCTGAAATTGGATAAATCATCATTGACCGGGTGTTTGTTCAGGAAGGTTGCCGCATCAAATGCCGCGGAATTGACATAGCCTTTGACGATGCCGATGCGCAGGTGGCTCAGCTCCTTGAGCTCAGTAAATTCGATTTGTGAATCCGACCGTTTGAAAAAACCTAAGGGGCCGGCCGGCATGGGATCTGAAAACCGGGCATAGGACCTTATCTCATCGTTATAATATTCGGGGAAATAGCCGTCCACCTGACCTCTTTTGACCAGACCAATGACCCTGGACCACCGGTGGAACCGGATGTCCGCCGTGACGCCGCTGCGGCCAAACGCCTCTTTAACAATGGCCGTGACATACCCCTGGTTATCCATGGTCCGGCCCACATAGGGGGGCCAGTCCAGAGTGGCCAGCACAATCCTGTCCCTTGCCGGCCGATCCTCTGCCGGCCGACCGGCGATAGGAATCAGGACCAGAATCCCGAGGATGAAGATAACCTTGAGCAGTTTAATACGCATCATGGAGCATCCAGGTTGTGGGTCAATGGATGGATATCAGTTTAGGGGCGGGGCAAAGAAATTTCAAGAGGTGTTGGAAATCAGCGATGGTTATAGGGAAAAAAAGGGGTGGGGTTCGCCGACCAAAAGCCCCATCTGCAGCGGAAGACGGCGTGGAAGTTGACATTTATGGCAACGAGTGGTAATTGAAAACAATTATCATTTTTAGGAAGATCCTTGGCAAATATACAGCAACGATTCGAAGCTATTGTGACGGCGCTTCGCCAAAATCACCACAAGCTGACGCCCCAGCGTCTGGCCATTGCACGGATCCTTGCGGCCAGCGAGAACCACCCCAGTGCGGAAATGGTGTTTGGCCGGCTTACGGCGGATTTCTCCGGCATGAGCCTTGCCACGGTATACCGGAATATCCAGTTGATCAAGTCCCTGGGTCAGGCTCTGGAACTGGGGTTTGCCGATGGAAGCAACCGGTATGATGGAAACAAACCCTACCCCCATCCCCATCTGGTCTGCAACCAATGCGGGAAAATAATGGATCCGGATCTGGAAAGCGTAGAAGAGATGAAAGCCGAACTGGCCCGGGCAACCGGCTATAAGATATTAACCCATCGCCTTGATTTTTTCGGCATCTGTCCGGATTGCCAGGCCGCCTCCAATGAAGACGTGAAACCATGACCGAAGAACCCCTTAAGGTCTCCAGTGCCCTGGCCATCAATGAAGTCCAGCTGCTCCTGGCGGAGAAGCGGACCGCCCTGGCCGTTCTGCGGACCGGCATCGCCCTGGTGGCCCTGCCCATGTCCATCATGAGTTTTCTGATTGCCACATCCCGGTATTACGAAGTCATCCAGGTGCTCCACCTCCTGATTCCCCTGGGTCTGATCTGTCTGGCCCTTTTTGGTTTTGGCGGCTATCTGGTCTTTTCGGCATTGAAAAGAATGCGCCGCCATGACCGGCTGATCCATGAGATAAAATCCCGCCACAGCATTGTGGCAAAGTTTCTGGACTGACTCGATTATTCCCCGGGGTTTCGTGACGCAGATCATCTTCCGGGCAGACTGACCCGGAACCGGATACTTTCCTGCGCGGCTTCCACTAAAATTTCGCCTTTGCACATCCTGGCCTGCTTCCGGGCAATGGTGAGGCCGAGCCCTGTTCCCTGGGCCGCGCTGCCGGCAATTCTGTAAAAGGGCTTGAAAAGCCTGGCTGCCTGTTCCTCCGTGAGAGAAGGGCAGGGGTTGGATACGGAAAAGATCAGGTCCTTGTTTTCGTGCGTATATGCGGTAACGGTGATGGTGCCGCCCTTGGAGCTGTACTTGATGGCGTTGTCCAGGAGATTGCAGAAGATGGATTTGACCACGGATTTGTCCTGAAATACGGTCAGCGTTCCTGGCAGCCGGGTTTCAAGGTTTAAACCGGCCTGGTCGATCAAGGCCTGGTAAGGGGGCAGGCACTCATCTAAGAACGCAGCAAAGGAAAAGCATTCCCTGGCCGCTGCCGGCCCCTGGTAATCCATTCTGGACAGCGTGAGCATATGGTCTACCAGTGCGTCGAGCTGCTGGATATCCGATTCCATATTGTCAATGTAGCGCTGGATCTGTAGTCCTTCTTTTTTCCCCGATAGTTTGTCCGCAATCAATTCCTTGGACAGTCTCAGCCGGGTCAAAGGGGAGCGCAGTTCGTGGGAGACGTTGGCGGTCAGTTCTTTGGTGTTGTTGACCAGGGATTCCAGCCGGTCTGCCATCAGGTTGAATGAGGCTCCCAGCTTGGCGATTTCGTCATGTCCCCTGATATCGGTCCGGCAGGAGAGGTTGCCTCCGGCAAAGGCCAGGGCGGTTTTGTTCAGTCGGTTCAGCTTGCGGGTGATGTATCCGGCAAGGGGGATGACCAGAAGGGCGATGATGCCGCCGATGGCTAAAAGCCCCATGACAAAAAGGCCGTGGGGCGGGCCGGGATTTCGGGTGTCATAGTAGAGGTGAAGCCTCAGTTCCCGGTCTCCCTGGTAGATGGGGATGGTGGCATAGTATTTGATCCACCGGAGGATAAAGTGGTAAAGGGTGATGCCGTTGTCGTGACGGATTTCACGGTGGACGCCTCGCTGGGGAACATCGGCCGGGCCGTCAAAGGTTTGAAGCAGGATGGACCCTCCGGGATCGGAAATCCAGATTCTCACATCAAAGATGGCGGCAAAGGTATTCAACTGCTTGACCAGATCCGGGTTATCCTGGATCGAAAGTGCAGGATGACTGGCGATGGTTTCCTGGACCAGGGTCCTGAAAATCTGGAGTTTGGCCAGGGTTTGGCGGTCCAGCCTATTTTTATAGGATTTTCCGGAGGTAAGACCGAATAGAAGAAAGATCAAAGAAAGGGTGACAATGAGCACCGTCAGAAAGGAGAGCAGGATTTTGGTATAGAGGCTACGGATTCTCATTCAAGATCCACAAACATATACCCTGTGCCCCATACGGTTTTTATCCTGACCGGAGCTGCGGGCTTTTTTTCTATTTTTGCCCTCAGTTTTGAAATATGAATGTCCACACTGCGGTCAAAGGCCATGAAATCCTTTCCCTGGGCCATGCTCATAATCTGGTCCCGGGAAAGGACCGTGTTGGGGTTGCGCATGAGCACTTCTAAGATATTGAATTCGGTTGTGGACAGTTCAATATCCCGGCTGCCGAGGGCCAGGGTTCTGGCCGCCCGGTTCAGGGTCATGTTCCCGGACCGGATGAGACGCTCTTCTTTTTCAGGAGCGCTGGCGCCGCCCCGCCGGAGAATGGCCCTGATTCGGGCCAGAAGTTCTCTGGGATTAAAGGGCTTGGGAAGATAGTCGTCCGCACCCAGTTCGAGTCCCACAATACGGTCGGTGTCGTCCCCCCGGGCCGTGAGCATGATCACGGGAAGGTCAAATTCCGCCCGGATTTCCCTTAACACCTGCAGGCCGTCCTTTTCCGGCAGCATGATGTCCAGGATCACCAGATCCAAAGTCTTGTCGCGGATGGTGTCAACGGCGGTGAGGCCGTCAAGAAGAGAATGAACCAGAAATCCGTTTTCCTGCAGATACTCCGACAGCAGGTCTATCAGCTTGAGGTCGTCATCTATGATCAAAATTTCCCGTGTCATGGTGCTATCCTTTTGGGTATTCATACAACGGCCTTACAAAGTTTTACAAGCCGCTAAACCGTTTTTTACAATTTTTCTGGGCCTGGGGCATCCGGATTCTCATTTTCGTTTTTTCGGCGGGCGGTCCCTTACCTCTCAGCCGGCCTGGCACCGACGGATAAAACTTTGGAACAGGGGGGCCATGGCATCGTCGGTCTTGAGCATGAGTTCCGGGTGCCATTGGATAAGATCAATGGGCAGGGTGTCGTGCTCCAGGGCTTCAACCACGCCGTCCGTGGCCCGGGCCGTGACCGCCAGACCTTTTCCCGGCGTTCTCACGGACTGGTGGTGCCTGGAGTTGACCTGGATTTCGGGACCGAACAGGTCATAAAGACGGCTGCCCTGGGTGATCGTAATTCCGTGGTCTGTGCCAAAGTGCAGTTTTTCCTGGGTGTGGGTGAGCACCGGCGGGTCTGCCTGGACCTTGATGTCCTGGAAAAGATCTCCTCCTAATGCCACATTGATGACCTGTGCCCCCCGGCAGACGCCCAGAATCGGGACGTTCATTTTCAGAGCAAGGTCAAACACGGCCATCTGGTGAATGTCCAACTCCCGGTCCACCCGCCCCAGCTCCGGGATGGGGGATTCGTTGAAAAATGAAGGATCAATATCAAAGCCCCCCGGGAAGATAAATCCCGAAACGCCGCTGGCAAGCCTATGCAGAAGGTCCAGACGGGTTGTATAGGGAAGGATATGGGGGATCCCGCCGGCCTTTTCAATGGCATCAATATAGGCGGTCGGGATGGTCAGGGAGTAATGGCCGGCTTTGGTGAAGTCGGTGTGGGCAACGATGGATATCAGGGGCGGCATGGTCTTTCTCCGAAAAGGACAATAAAAAAATCGACCATACCACCCCGGCAAATTTGATTCAAGGCTGGGGCTTAGAAATCCCCCGCCAAAGGGTTATTCGGATTCAACCATCTCTTTATACTCCCACCCGCCCATGCCTTTTTCCAGGATGAGCAGCCGGTCTTCGGCAATGCCGTTGGCTGCCATGTGGTCATAGCAGCGTTTGGCGCCGCCCTTTCCCCTGGGGCAGACAATGACCACGGGCAGGTCATTGGTTTTGGCTTCGGCCACGGCCTGGGTCAGTTTGGCTTTGTCAGCATCGCTTTTTACAGGGTAGGAATAGGTGGGCATGGAGCCTTTGATGTGATGGGCCTGGAATTCTTCTTCCACCTGAATGTCCACGATCATGACCGGGGTATCGGATTCAATCCATTCTTTGACCTTGTCCTGGGAGACGTAGTTGTAATCTCCTGCAAATGCGGGAAGGGTAAAAAGAAAAGAAATAAGCACCATTATTAATTTTTTCATGGGGTGTCCTTACATTTTTTTGGTAATTGTGGTTTGTAATGTCCGGAAATGGACGGGCCTGCCTTTGGTAAACCTAAACAAGGGAAAACGGATTGACAAATTCATAATGCAGATTCACTTTGGAGATATGTATTGGCAAAAACAATATATTTTAGGAAGAAACCATGCCCTGTTTGGAACTTTTAGCCCCGGCGGCAAATCTGACCCTTGGCATGGCTGCCGTGAACCACGGGGCCGACGCCGTTTACATCGGTGCAAACCGATTCGGGGCAAGGGCTGCGGCCGGCAATGGCGTTCAGGACATTGCCCTGCTCTGTGATTATGCCCACCTTTACGGGGCAAGGGTTTATGTGGCCTTTAATACCCTGCTCTTTGACCATGAACTGGAAGATGCAAGGGCCTTGATTGTCCGGCTCTGGGAAGCCGGGGCCGACGCCCTGATTATCCAGGATATGGGACTGCTGGAGATGGACCTTCCCCCGATCCCTCTTTTTGCATCTACTCAGACGGACAACCGGACGCCGGAAAAGGTAAGATTCCTGGAGCAAAACGGTTTCAGCCGGGTCATCCTGGCCCGAGAGCTGGGGCTTGCCGCCATTTCGAAAATCCGGGCCGAAAGCCATGTGGATCTGGAGGCGTTTGTCCATGGTGCACTCTGCGTTAGTTATTCAGGGCAGTGCTATATGAGTGCCGCCATCGGCGGCAGAAGTGCCAACCGGGGATCCTGCGGCCAGCCCTGCCGCCTGCCCTGGAATCTTGTCACAGGAGAGGGCCGGGTGCTTTCGGAGCACCGTTATCTTCTCTCCTTAAAAGACATGGACCGTTCGGACCATCTGGCGGCCCTGGCAGGAGCCGGCATCACGTCGTTCAAGATTGAGGGCCGCCTCAAGGACCTTGCCTATGTGAAAAATATCACCGCCCATTACAGGATGCGCCTGGATGCCCTGATCCAGGGGGACAATCCTTATAAAAAGGCCAGTGCCGGCCGGGTGACGTTTTCCTTTGCCCCGGATCCTGCCAAGACCTTCAGCCGCGGATCCACAGATTATTTTCTAACCCGGAGAAAGACGGGACCCATCCACGCCATGGATACCCCGAAGTCCAGAGGGGAGACATTGGGGACGGTGGACCGGATCAGCCCTGACGGATTTACCTTAAAACCTTTGCCCGGCTGCAGACTGCCTGAGATCAGCAACGGCGACGGCCTGTGCTTTGTGGATGATACCGGCGTGTTCCAAGGGCTTCGGGTGAACCGGGTCGGGAAGGGGGGGCAGCTTTTCCCCCCCGGCAGAACACCCATGACCAAAGTCCCCTTGAAGAAAGGGACCGTGGTGTACCGAAATTTTAACCACAGCTTTTCCCGGCAGATGGCCGGGGATACCGCCGAAAGGCGTATCGGTCTTTCCCTGGTCCTGACAGAGACGCCGGCGGGCGTTGTTCTGGAAGGGGAGGACGAGCAGGGATACCGATCCTGCATCGATATGACCCTGGACAAGGCGCCTGCCAGAAATCCGGACAAGGCCCGTGAAAATCTGGAAAAGCAGTTGGGCCGGTTGGGAAACACCCCCTTTGAATTGACGGGTTTGGAGATCAGGATCCCGCCGCTGTTTTTTCAGGCCAAAGTCCTGAACCAGTTGAGAAGGGATCTGGTAGAGGGCCTGATTGAGACCCGGCACCGGGAATACCACCGACGTGTGGCCTGCGAACGCCGCGAACCTGTGTCCTTCCCAAAATCGGAGCTGGATTTCCGGGCCAATGTGGCCAACAGGCTGGCAGCCCAGTTTTATAAAACCCGGGGGGTTACGACCATTGCCCCTGCCTTTGAAACCGCTTTGCCAAAAAACTGTGCCCCCGTGATGACGACCCGCCACTGCATCCGGCGCAGCCTTGGTCAGTGCCCGTCCCAAACCGGTAAAAAATCCCCGGACTGGGAGGGTCCCCTGTTCCTGGAGAACGGGAAGGGGCGGTTCCGGGTGGTATTTGACTGCAGGGCCTGCGAGATGAATATTCTGTCCCAGGACCTTGACATTTGATTCAAGTTTGAATAGCAGATGAGCATGTTGTTTACCGCACACGGCCGTTACGATATCCAGTTTCACGGAGAGGTTGTTTCCTTAACGTTTAAGGGGAACTGGAATCTGGAGCAGGCCAAAGCCTTTTTCTTAGAATACAAGGCAGGGATCCTTGAACGCGGATTGGGCGGTTCGGGGTGATGACCGATTTTCGGCACCTGGACGGGGCAACGCCGGACTGCATCAAATTTTTCAACGATATCGCGGCCTGGGCCTCAAAATTTTCTGATTGATTGGCAAACGCCATTGGAAAAGGGCCGTCAACAGCGCTCATCTGTGATTCCGAAGAAAAAATAAAGCCTTTGTAGAAGGCATTGGTTTTTTGTTAGAGATTTGTTAGAGTTGATACTCTGCCTGGTATCCTTCCGCTTAATTCTGTACTGTATGCTATCCAGGTTCAATTTAAAATCCTGTTGTCATGAACGATAAGACCCTTTTGCGAAAAGGAGAGCTAAATGGGCGTTTTTTCTTTTTTCAAACATATGGCCATGGGCAAAAAGCTGATTGGCGGATTCCTGGCCGCAGCCCTGATCACGGGCGTTGTTGGCGGAATCGGTTTTTTCAGGATATCGTCAACCATGGACGGTTTAGAAAGCCTGGTGGAGGACGATGTCATGTTTCTCAAACAGACCCAGGAGCTTGCCATTATGGCCCTTGAGCACCGCAGGTATGAAAAGGATTTTTTCCTGAACATCGGCCGGCCTGAGAAACAAAAAGGGTATGTTGAAAAATTTGAGGCGGTTGCTAAAAAGACGCGAAGTCTGCTGGATAAAATCGCCGCGTTGACCCAGGCCGACGCCCATCTGCCTGCAGACGTGAAATCCGCGGTGCAGCGGACAAAATCAGCCTATAGTAACTACATTACAAGTTTTACCGATCTGACCCGGAAGGTGATGTCGGAATCCTCCATCACCCCCCAGGAGGCCAACAAGCTGATGACCCCCTTTAAAACCCATATTTATGATTTTGAGACAGGGGTGGAGATTGTTCATAAGGCCGGGATGGCGATGGTGGATTGGGAGTCCGGCATGATGATTGCCGCAGGTAAGCGGTCCAGGATTTTGATCGGTGTCTTCCTGGTGGTCGGGGTGGTGTTGAGTCTGATCATGGGTGTGGCACTCAAGGCCATGATTACCGATCCGGTCAAAAAATTGGTGGAACAGGCCAAAGCCCTGGCAGCAGGTGATTTTCGGCAGACGGTGAGCCTGGACAGGAAAGATGAGATCGGCCAGCTGACCGCCGCCATGAATACTGTGGTTGAAAGCCTGGGGCCGGTGCTTCGGGACGTGGTTGAAAGCAGCCGTTTTCTAGCCTCTTCCTCCTCGGCGTTAACCTCAGTTGCCGAAACCATTACCGCCAATTCGGATAAAACTGCAGAATCTTCAGGTTCGGTGGCTGCTGCGGCCGAAGAGCTGAGTATGAATATGAACGGGGTGGCCGCCTCCACGGAAGAGGCTGAGGCCAGCATCAACATGATTGTCGCCGCCACCGAGGAGATGAGTGTATCAATTGAGGAAATTACAAAAAATACGGTCCGGGGAAGCCGGATCACTCAGGATGCGGTCCGGGATGCCGCCGAGGTGTCAGAAAAGGTGAATGCCCTGGGGGCTGCGGCTCAGGCGATTTCAAAAGTCACCGAAACCATAGAGGACATTTCCGAACAGACCAACCTTTTGGCCTTGAATGCCACCATTGAGGCGGCCCGGGCCGGAGAGGCGGGCAAAGGGTTTGCCGTGGTCGCGGGAGAAATCAAAGTGTTGGCCCAGCAGACGGCAGAGGCCACCCAGGAGATCAGCCAGAATATCGCAGGGATTCAGGAAACCACCCGGGAGTCCGTCGGTGCGATCGGCGACATTACCCGGGTGATCGGGGACATCAACGAGATTGTGGCCAATCTGACGTTGTCCATTGAAGAGCAGGCCAACACGACCCGGGAGATTTCCCAGAATGTTGCCCAGATCGCCTCCGGCGTTCAGGAGGTCAGCGGCAATATTGGTCAGTCCTCCACCGTAGCCGCCAGCGTCACGGCGGATATTGCAGGCGTCAGCCAGGCTGCTGAGGATATGAAGGCGGACAGCCGAAAGGTGAGCGACAATGCCAGAGAGCTGTCCAAAATTGCTGAAAAGCTCAAGGACATTGTGTCCACCTTTAACGTATAGGCCAAAAGTGATGTTCCCCTTCCGGGGTTATTTCCACAGGTCATAGAAGTGGTGAACCGGGCCGTGCCCTTTACCGGTGGCGTATGCTGCTCCGGCCTCAAGAGCTGCTGTGATATACGCCTTGGCTGAGGCAACGGCCGCCTCCATATCCATTCCCTTTGCCAGACCTGCGGCAATGGCCGAGGACAGGGTGCATCCGGTTCCGTGACTGTTGGGGGTGTCAATCCTTATGCCGGGCAGTTCCACCATCCGGCCGGTGGAGGGTGTGTAAAGCAGGTCAAAGCTTTTATCCCCTTCCAGGTGCCCGCCCTTGACCAGAACATGGGCCGGTCCAAAATCGGCCAGGTCCCGGGCGGCCTTTTGCATGTCGGAAGATGTTCGCACCGGGCGGTCCAGCAGTACAGAGGTTTCGGGAAGGTTGGGGGTGATCAGGGTGGCCATGGGGATGAGGGTCTGTTTCAAGGCGGCCACTGCATCGTCCAGCAAAAGTTTGTCCCCGCTTTTTGAGATCATCACAGGATCCACCACCACGTTGGGGCAGTGCCAGTGGGACAGCCTGTCCGCAACCGCCTCAATGACCTGCGGGGAGTGGAGCATGCCGATCTTCACGGCATGGGCGCCGATATCATCCATGACGGCGTCAATCTGCCGGGCGATGAATTCCGGCGGGGCGGGAAATATTCCCGTCACCTCCCGGGTGTTCTGGGCGGTCAGGGCGGTAATGGCGGACATGCCGAAGACGCCGAGGGCGGAAAACGTCTTCAGATCCGCCTGGATGCCTGCACCGCCGCCGCTGTCGGATCCGGCAATGGTCAGGGCGCGAAAATAGGTTTGCATTATTTTTCTCCTTTGATTTCAAATTTTCGAATCAGGTCCCGGGATGCGGCATAAGGATCTTCTGCACTGCAGATGGCAGACACCACGGCCACGGCATCGGCTCCGGATAGGATCGTATCTGCTGTGTTGGCGGTATTCAGGCCGCCGATGGCCACAAGGCTGTGCCGGGAAAAAGCCCGGATTCTGGCAAGACCGTCCAGTCCCCACGGGGTTTTGGTGTCGGTTTTGGTTGGCGTGGAAAAGACGGGACTGACTCCGATATAGGCCAGATCCAGGCTTTGGGCTTCTTCCACTTCCTCCCAGGTCTCAACGGACAGACCGATGAGGGCGTTCTCACCCATGAGCTTTCGGGCATCGGCATAGGGCATGTCGCTTTGGCCGATATGGACCCCTTCGGCGCCGCAGGCCAGGGCAATGTCCAGCCGGTCGTTGATGATCAGAGGGATGCCGGTGCCGGAAAGAATCTGTTTCAGGCGTCGGGCCCGGGCAAGAAAGGTCTTTGTATCTGCTGTTTTTTCCCGGAGTTGGACCGCGCAGACCCCTGCCCGGGCCGCTTGGGCCACCACGAAGTCAAGATCGTGAAAGGGGCAGTCTCCTGTGACAAGATAGATGCCGTGCATGGGATCAGCGTTCCAGAAGGGCTGCAATGTCCGACTCCGACATCCGGTACAGGGCATCGATAAAGTGCATCTGCAGACTGCCGGGACCTTTGGATTCATCGGCGGCCATCTGCCCTGCGATACCCATGACGGCCATGGCATGGGCAGCCGCCTTTTGCGGATCCGGGTTTACGGCGGCAAATGCCCCGCAGAGTGCAGATGCCGTGCAGCCAAGGCCCGTCACCCGAGGCATCATGGCATGGCCGTTTTTCACTTCAATCACGGAATCCTTTGACAGGATGTAGTCGGTTTCCCCTGTGACGCAAACTGCGGAACCATAGGCCTGATTCAAGATTCGGGCGGATGCCAGGGCATCGCCGGAGCCTGAGGTGGAATCCACCCCTTTTGTGGCGACATCTGCCCGGGCCAGGGCCATAATTTCAGAGCCGTTTCCCCGGATGATGGCTGGGGGAGATGCGTTTAAAAGGTCCTGCGCCGTATTCGTTCGGAACAAGGTGGCCCCTGCCCCTACCGGATCCAGGACAATGGGAATGCCCGTTTGCTTTGCCCTGGCCGCTGCCGTGTGCATGGATTCAATCCAGGACGGGCTTAAGGTGCCGATGTTGATGACCAGAGCCGAGGCAATAGCTGCCATGTCCGCCACCTCCTCTATGGCATGGGCCATGACCGGGGATGCACCGATGGCCAAAAGAGCGTTGGCCGTGTTATTCATCACAACATAATTGGTGATGTTGTGGATGAGAGGGCTTTTCTGTCGTATGGTCCACAGGTCTGCATAAATGGTTTCCGGTATCAGGGTCATAAACTCCTCCTTTTTACCATTGATGAATTGCGGGGGCTGATGAATTACCAGGTGTGGATCAGCGAGGCCCCGTCCACAGGGGTGTCAATGAGCCTGTATTTCAGGGCAAAGTCTGCAAAGGCCTGCCAATTTTTTGCATCATGGCCCAATGCTTTTGCAAAATAAGGCCGGGTCAGTTCAAATGCCTTTGTTTCGATGGTTTTATCCGCCTCGGGTACGGCCTTGAGATACAGGGCCAGCGCCAGATCGGGATCCGCCTGGATAGCTTTGAACGCCTGGGCGATGGCCGTTACAAAGCCTTTAACCGCAGCGTTTTTGCCCGCCAGCGCCTTGGGGCCCGCCACAAAGACAAGTTCCTCATAATCGGGAATTCCGTATTTTTCCAGTTCAAAGAAATGGGCCGTCACTCCGTGCTGGGCCATACCCACTGTTTCATAGGTTTTAAAGGGCCCCATGACGGCGGCCACCTTTTGGGCGGACAGGGCGGGTAAAATAGTAAAGCCCACGTTCACCGGCGTATAGTCTTTGATGCCGTTGATATCGGCAAAGGCTTTAAGGATGACATCCATGAGACCGGGAACCGTGTAACCGATTTTTTTTCCGGACAGGTCGGCCGGTGTTTTGATGGCCTTGTCTAAAAAGAGCAGGGTGGTCAAAGGATGACGGACCAGGGGGGCGACAACCGCAAGGTCCAGGCCCTGGGACGCGGCAATGGTGGTCTGGGGCTGGTAGGAAACGGCCAGATCCATCTGGCCCGATGCGGCAAGTTTAAGGGCGTCGCTGGTTTCTGACGGGGTGATGATGGAGACCTCAATGCCGTTGTCGGCAAAGTATCCTTTTTCCTGGGCGACGTAGATCGGGGCGTGGTCGACGTTGGGAAACCAGTCCAGCATCAGGGTCAGTTTTTCCGCTGAAAAAGCGGTTGCCGGCACCAGGGCCGCCAGGGTGATGAGAACTACCAGAGTGTGACAAAATGTATGGCAACGTGTTCGAGTCATGGGCGTTTCCTTAAAATTTAGGGTTAATATTTCCATGTGACAATTTTTCGTTCCAGCCAGCCTGTGAGAATCCAGAGTCCAAGCCCCATGGCCGTAAGCCAGAGGATGGCGGCAAATACCATATCGGTGCGAAGCCTTGCGTTGGACTGGATCATCAGATAGCCCAATCCCTGCTGGGCCCCGACCCACTCCCCGATGACGGCTCCGATCGTGGCAACGGTCACTCCGACTTTAAGGCCGGAAAAAAACTGGGGCAGGGCCCAGGGCCAGTATAGCAGGCGCAGTTTCTGCCAGAAGGTGGCGCCCATGAGGTCAAAGAGCACCCGGTATTCAGGATCGCAGCTCTTCAGCCCCCCAAGCAGGGAGATGGTGATGGGAAAAAAGATGATGATCCAGGCCATGAATATCTTGGAGGCCAGGCCATAGCCCAGCCAGATGACCAGCAGAGGAGCCAGGGCGAAAACCGGTACGGCCTGGGAGGCGACAAGAAACGGAGCCAGGCCCTTTTCAAATTCGGGCCGGGCGAACATGACCACGGCCAGGGGAATGGCGGTCAAAAGGGCCAGGCCGATGCCGGCCAGTATTTCTGCCATGGTCGTCAGGGCATGGGGGGCGATAATTGCAGCCCTGATAACGGCGGTGCGGGCAATGGCCGACGGTGCCGGGAGAATAAAGGCCGGTATGCCCGCCCACCTGACCCACAGCTCCCATGCGGCAAGGAGGATCAGTCCTAAGCCTGCGGCCGTGACGTAATGCCGGTTCAATTTAAGTCCCCCTGAAGTCTTTCCAGCATCCTGCGCTTTGCTGAGACAAGGGCAGGATCGTCAAATTGCCTGGGTTTGGTGAGCCCTGGACAGAAGGTCTCTGTAATTTCCATGGGCCCTTTGCTTAGAAGACAGATTTCATCTCCTAAAATCAGCGCCTCTTCAATATCGTGGGTGATCATGAGAATGGTTTTGTTAAATTCGGACTGGAGCATTAAAAGCCTTGACTGCAGGCCGCGCCGGGTGATGGCGTCCAGGGCGGACAAGGGTTCGTCCAAAAGGATCAGTTCGCGTTCAAACATCAGGGTCCGGACCAGGGCGCAGCGCTGGCGCATCCCTCCTGAAACCTGGGCCGGATAGTGGGATTCATATCCGGCAAGTCCCAGCCGGTGAAAGAGGGCCAGGGCTTTTTCCCGGTCGGCACCGTTTTTCTCCCGGTCGGATGCCAACGCATTAAACGGGCCTGTCTTTGCCGGCAGCAGACTGTTTTCCAGGAGGGTGAACCATGGCAACAGCAGATCCTTTTGCTGCATATAGGCGGCCTGGTTGCCAAGATGAGGCAGGGACTGCCCCTTCCAGGTCAGGGTGCCGGCGTCCAGGGGGATGACCCCGGTTAAGGCGTCAAAAAGTGTGGATTTCCCGCAGCCGCTGGGGCCCACCAGGATTTTGAACCGGCCCGGTTCAAGGTCCAGATTAAACCTCGAAAATATGGTCTGGCTGCCGTATACTTTGGCAGCTCCGGCCAGTTGGAGCATGGCGCGTCCTTAAGTTCAAAAAAGGTTTTACAATGTGAATGCACGTGGAGGGGACAGGGGCAGGATGGATGGCTTTCCTTCGCCAGAGTGAACTGGATCAGGTTCCAGGGGTCGAAACGCCGTTCTTTAGTTTCCTCTCAGCCGGTGATGTGGCACCGACTCCCCCAGCCTTAACCGCTGCATTACAGGCCGATAAGGTACCACACCGCCCGGGACGATGTCAAATTACTGATATATCAGTCCTGGGCCCCAGATTGAATGGGCCCTGTGTACATGATGGGTGAGGCGTCGATTTTTTCGGCCGACATCAGGGAGACCACCCGCTCAAAGGCGGACAGAATCATCATCTGCTCCCAGTCCTCCAGGGTCGAAAACCGTTTGGTAAAGGTCTCCTGCAGAGGGGAGGGCAGGTCTTTCATAACTTCTAACCCGGCGTCGGTGAGAAATAGGCTGACAGCCCTTCTGTCATCTTCCCTCTTTTTTCTGTCGATCAGTCCCTTGGCTGCCAGTCGTTTGGTAATATCCGTCACCGTGGCCTGGCTTAAGCTGGTGGCCTTGGACAGAGGGGTGATGGAGATCTGCCCTCTCTGGTAGATTTCCAACAGCACAACAAGCTGTGGCCCGGTCAGTCCGAACCGTTTGTTCAAGGTCCTTGAGTGGATGTCAATTGCCTGGATGATTTTCCGCATGGACACCAGCAGATCCCGGCACCGCTGGGCATGGATATCTTTGCTTTCTGTCATGGCTCCCTTTCATCTGACAGATGGGTAAAAAACGGGTGCTATCTTAAACCAGATTTTTCCATAGGGCAATATCTGCACAAAAAATACAATGAACCCAAAATGTTTTTTAGGGGGTTTACAATGTATTTTTTTAAAGCGGCAATCTATTGAATACTAACATTTTTCTTATTAAAATTTAATGGGTTATTTTTGAAAATTAGAAATTTAGCGGGTTTGACAATTTGACAAACTGCTTTGGGTACTATATGTTTTTCGAGAATTTATACGGTGACTTTAGTTGTATTTATATAAAAGGGGGCGGTTGGTTTTCCCCTGAAGAATTAGGAATGAGAATGGAAAAAATCGTTATAGAAAATCTATACAAGATATTCGGGCCCGAGCCCCAAAAAGCCATCAAGTTGCTTGAGCAGGGGATGGAAAAAAATGAGGTCCTGGAAAAAACAGGGATGACCGTCGGGGTCAACAATGCCTCCTTTACCATTGAAGAGGGGGAAATCTTTGTCATCATGGGATTGTCCGGATCTGGAAAATCCACCATGGTTCGGATGTTCAACCGCCTGATTGAGCCCTCTGGCGGCAATGTGATCATCAACGGACAAAATATTACCCAGATGAACCATGACGATCTGGTGAAATTCCGGCTTGCGAACATGAGCATGGTTTTCCAGTCCTTTGCCCTGATGCCCCATCTTACCGTCCTCGAAAATGCAGCATTTGGCCTGGAACTGGCCGGTGTCCCGGCGGACAAGCGAAAGGCGCGGGCCATGGAGGCGTTAAGCCAGGTGGGCCTTGAGGGCTGGGAAGACCAGCTGCCCAAACAGCTTTCCGGCGGCATGCAGCAGCGGGTTGGACTGGCCCGGGGACTTGCTGTGGAGCCGGACATCATGCTCATGGACGAGGCGTTCTCCGCTCTGGATCCTCTGATCCGGACCGAGATGCAGGATGAACTGCTCAACCTTCAGGAGGACTCGACCCGAACCATCGTTTTTATCTCCCATGACCTGGATGAAGCCCTGCGCATCGGTGACCGCATCGCCATCATGGAGGGCGGCCGGGTGGTCCAGGTGGGCACCCCGGAAGAGATTCTCCAGAATCCTGCGGACGATTATGTCCGTGCATTTTTCAGAGGCGTGGACCCCACCAATGTCATCTCAGCCGGCGATATTGCCGTAAAAACCAATCCCACCATCATTAAAACCAAGAAAGGCGGCATCCGTGCTGCGTTGGAGATGCTCAATGCCAAGGATTTCAACTTCGGTTATGTCCTCAACGCAAAAAAGCAGTTCTTAGGAACCGTCTCTGTGGACAGCTTGAGCGACGCCATTGAAAAGGGCCGGACCGGAGAACCCATTGATATCTGCTTTCTGCCCGGGGCAACGGCTGCAAGCACGGATGACAACATGCAGGATATCCTGGCGGATGTGGCGGAAAAACCCTGGCCGGTTCCGGTGGTCGACGATACCGGCAGGTACATGGGGGTTGTGTCCAAGAACAGATTTTTGAAAACCCTGCACAAATCAGAAAACGGTAACGGCCACGCCGCGACCGTGGAGGCATAATATGTTTGAAGATAAAGTACTGAACCTGGACGTCTGGATCTCCAGTTTTGTCGAGTGGCTGGTAGAAAATTACCGGGAGGTCTTTCAATTGGTCAAGTGGCCGGTGGAGCAGACCCTGACCGGATTTGATTCAGGGCTTAACGCCCTGCACCCGGTCATTATCATCATCGCCCTGGCCCTGGCGGCCTGGAAGTTTTCCGGCAAAGGCCTGGCCGTGTTTTCCATTTTTTCCCTGGTGCTCATCGGTCTTTTAGGGCTGTGGGAGGACACCATGACCACCCTTGCCATGGTCCTGGCCTCTGTGCTTTTTTGCTGTATCGTGGGAATCCCTCTGGGGATCGCATCGGGCCGCAACGACACGGTTGAAAAGGGGCTGCGTCCTTTCCTGGATGCAATGCAGACCACCCCGTCCTTTGTTTACCTGGTTCCCATCGTCATGCTCTTTTCCGTTGGCAATGTGGCAGGGGTTCTGGCCACCATTATCTTTGCCATGCCCCCTATCATCCGGCTGACAAGTCTGGGGATCCGCGGCGTGCATCCTGAACTGGTGGAAGCGGCCCTCGCCTTTGGTGCCACCAAAAAGCAGGTGCTGATTAAGGTCCAGGTTCCCCTGGCCATGCCCACTATCCTGGCCGGGCTTAACCAGACCATCATGATGGCCCTGGCCATGGTGGTCATCGCCGCCCTGATCGGTGCCGGCGGCCTGGGATCCCCCGTGGTCCTGGGACTCAACACCCTGGATATCGGCCTGGCAGTAATTGCCGGTTTAAGTATCGTCCTTCTGGCCATGGTGCTGGACCGGATCACCCAGTCCATGGCCAATAAGAATTCACAATAAAGTTGACCTGAATCATTTTTGAGGAGGAAGTATGCAAAAATTAATGAAGACTCTGACCATCGTCAGCCTGAGCCTTTTTCTGGCTGTTTCCGCCACCTGGGCATCTGATCTGCCCGGCAAAGGCATTACCTTGAAACCAGCCCGGGCTACCTGGAACAGCGGGTTTTTCCAGGAAGCCATAGCAAGAAAGGGCATGGAAGCCCTTGGCTACAAAGTTAAAAAGGCCAAGGACCTGGCCAACCCGATTTTTTACAAGTCTGTCGCCATGGGAGACCTGGACTATTGGTGCAACGGCTGGTTCCCCATGCACAACGCCCAGACGCCTAAAAATTTTGACGAAAAAGCCGAGAAGGTCGGTTATATCGTTAAAGCCGGCGGGCTGCAGGGATATCTGGTATCCAAAAAAGATGCGGAAAAGTACAACATCAAATCCCTGGACGACTTCAAACGTCCCGAGGTCAAAAAAGCCTTTGATAAAAACGGCGACGGCAAAGCCGACCTGACCGCCTGCCCTCCGGGCTGGGGGTGTGAGAAAACCATTGCCTATCACATGGACACCTATGGCCTGGACGATGCCATCAATCCGGTCAAAGCCTCCTACGAGGCCGGTATGGCCTCTGCCCTGGGCGCCTACAAGGCTGGAAAGCCCATCTTTTTCTACACCTGGGCTCCCAACTGGACCATCTTCAAGCTGAAACCGGGCAAGGATGTCGTCTGGATCAACGTGCCTGAGATCAAGCCCATGGAATCCCAGAAGCCTGCCGAAGCCATGATGACCCAGTCCGGTATTGAAGGGGCCATTACCGATCCCATCAAACTCGGGTTTGTTGTCAATGACATCCGGGTGGTTGCCAATAAGAAGTTTTTGGCCGAAAATCCCGCCGCCAAAAAGTTCTTTGAACTTCTGACCATTCCCCTTTCTGACATCAACGAGCAGAACACCAAGATGAATGACGGGGAAAAATCCCAGAAAGACGTCGACCGTCATGCTGATGAGTGGATTGCCAAGAATAAAGCCACATGGGACAAATGGATTGCTGAGGCGATTGCAGCCGCCAAATAGATCCGTCCTGACAGTTTAAGTTAAGACGCCATCCCGGCACCCGGCAGATTCTGTCCGGGTGCCGGGATTTTTTTTGTGAAAAATCCGGAGGGGAAAAGCAGTTGCCTTGGCACAAGGGAGACGGTATCTTAATCATCATTTTGGTGAGCGGCTGCAATTTGCGGGATAATTTTGAAAGACGACGGAGAATCAGACAGGACCCATGCGGATTATCCATACCTCGGACTGGCACCTGGGCCAGAATTTTATGGGAAAAACCAGGGAACGGGAGCACCGGGCCTTTCTGGCCTGGTTAAGGAAGACCGTCAGGGAAAGGAACGCGGATGCCCTGGTGGTGACAGGGGATATCTTTGATACCGGCACCCCGCCGTCCTATGCCAGGGCCATGTACAATGAGTTCATCGTTTCCCTCCAGGATACCGGCTGCTCCCAGGTGGTTATTTTGGGAGGAAACCACGATGCAGCCGCCACCCTCAACGAGGGAAAATCCCTTTTGGCCTGCCTGAAAACCCGGGTGGTCGCAGGGCTATCGGATCAATTGGAAGACCACCTGATTATCGTTCCCAAACCAGACGGTACGCCGGGGCTTTTGATTTGCGCCCTGCCGTTTCTTCGGCCAAGCGATCTTTTAAAAAGTGTCGGGGGGCAGTCCGGACAGGAGAAGCAAAAGGTGTTGGGCCAGGCCATTGAATCCGTCTATGCCCGTATTTTTGATCTGGCCCAGGAGCTTAAGGACACGCTCATACAAGACCATCCGGATGAGCCGGTACCGGTGCTGGTCACAGGGCATCTGACCGTGATCGGCGGCAGGGTATCAGAGTCGGTACGGGAAATTTATATCGGCAGCCTGGGCGGTTTTCCTGCAGCCGGGTTTCCCCCTGCCGACTATGTGGCCCTGGGGCATCTGCACCGCGCCCAGCAAATGTCCGGGGGAAAATGCCCCCATATCCGTTATTCCGGATCGCCGATTCCCTTGAGCTTTGACGAGGCCTCCAGGGAGAAGCAGGTGATCCAGGTGGACTTTTGTCCCGGCAGCACCCCCCAAATTGAATCCCTTCCCATCCCCCAGTTCCGGTCTTTGGTCAGCCTCAGAGGAAATCTTAAGACTGTGGGCCGTGCCTTTTGCGACATGGCAGAAGGCGATTGTGACAAGATGAAAGATGCACCCCGGACCTGGCTTGAGGTCGAGGTGGCAGAGGATGATTTTTTAAGTGACCTTACGGACCGGGTTCAGGCCCTGATGGATGAGGCAGGGCTTTGCAATACCGACCTGCTTCGCGTCCGGCGGCAGCGTACCGGGGTCTTAGGCAAACTTGCGTCCGAGGCGGTGGAGCGTTTGGAGGAGCTGAGCCCGAAAGAGGTTTTCCAGCGGCGTCTGGCCCAGGAGAGCCTGGATAAGGAAAAAGAGGATGCGCTGATGGGCCTGTTTGAACAGGTCCTGGAACAGGTGACAAACCCCGCTTCCACTAAGGAGGCCGGGGCGTGAAGATACTGAAGCTGCGCTTTAAAAATATCAACGCCCTCAAAGGCGAGTGGACCATTGATTTCCAGGCCCCGGATTTCAGGGATCAGGGGCTTTTTGCCATTACAGGTCCCACAGGCAGCGGCAAAACCTCCATTCTGGACGCCCTGTGCCTGGCCCTCTACCATCAGACCCCACGGCTGCAGGTTTCCCAGGGGAGCAATGATCTGATGACCCGGCACACGGCCGAGTGCCTGGCCGAAGTCACCTTTTCCGTAAAAGGCGTCATCTTCCGGGCCTTCTGGTATCAGCATCGGGCCCGCATGAGTCCCGGCGGCAGGCTCCAGCCGCCCCAGGTGGAACTCTCCCGGGAGGACGGCACCATCCTTGCCAGCCAGGCCAAGGAAAAGCTGGCTCAGATGACCGCCATAACGGGCCTGGATTTCAACCGGTTCACCAAATCCATCCTTCTGGCCCAGGGCGGATTTGCCGCCTTTCTCAACGCCGGTGCCAATGAGCGGGCAGAACTTTTGGAAGAGTTGACCGGCACCGATATTTACGGGGAAATTTCAAGGCAGGTTTTTGAACGGACAAGGGCCGAACGGATCCCCTTGGAAAATCTGGAGGCCCGGGCCGGGGCGGTCAACCTGTTAAGCCATGAGGAACGGCAGGCACTGAATCAGGAACTGGCCGTTCTCAATGACGAAGAAAAAAAGCTGGGGGAATCACTTGCGCAACTGGATGCGGAACAGCAGTGGGTTTTGCGGAAAATATCCCTGGAAACCGAGATTGCCGATTTGGAGCGGCGTAAGGCTCAGATAGAGCAAAAGAGGCAGACCCATGCCGGTGATCTTGATCGCTATACCCTGTCTCTTCCGGCCATGGAGATCCGCCCCCTTTATGAGCGCGTCCAGCAGCTTGAGCAAAGCAAACAGGCGTATCAGCGGGACTTTGAAACCCTCAACCTGAAAAGACAGACCCTTGAGACCCGGTTTGCAAACACGGAACAGGCACTTGTCAGGGCGCAGCGGAACGCGGAATCCGATGCCGCCGTTCGTGAGCAGACCGAAACCCTGATCTCAGAAAAAGTAATTCCCCTGGACCGGGATATCAGCGCTTTGAGCCGGGACCTCGATGAACTCAAATCCCGGACAGACGACTGCCGCCGGGATAAGGAATCCTTTGCCCGAAAGCTTGAGGATCTCAATGCTGAACAGTCGCAATTGGTCGTACAGCT
Source organism: uncultured Desulfobacter sp. (assembly GCA_963677255.2). GTDB lineage: Bacteria > Desulfobacterota > Desulfobacteria > Desulfobacterales > Desulfobacteraceae > Desulfobacter. Next base: position 2,120,804 of record CAXXER010000001.1, read on the forward strand.
GGCGGACCGGGAGGACTTCTTGAAAACCCATGCAGCATGGCAGTCTATCGGGGAACTGCTGCCTTGGGCCACAAGTCAGCTTGAGCGGCGCAGCCGTCTTTTCCGCCTGGCAAAAGACCTGGCCGCCGCCCTGAAGGAAAATACCGAGACCCGGGAACAAACGGATCAGGACATTGTAAGGTACCAGGCGCAGATTTCGGAGAAACAAAAGGACCTGGAATGCCTACAGACGAAAGGCAGGGGGCTTGAAACGCAACTGGGGGAACAGGTTAAAACCCTTGGGCTTGCCGACCCTGATCGCGTCTACAAGGCGCTCGTCCGGACCTCCGGGGCCCGCAGCCGCCTTTTATCCCTTGCTGAACAATGGGATTCGGCAGGGAAAAAGAAGGCCCGGGTACAGCAGACTATAGAACGGATTACAACGCGCCTGGCAGGGGATGACCGGGAGATCGGCCATCTTGAAACCGCAAAAGACCTTCTGAAAGCCCGGATCCGGGACCTGGAGGAAAAGCGGATGCTGGAGGAACGGATCCTGTCTCTTGCCGGCCACCGAAACCATCTGAAGGAGGGACAGGCCTGTCCTCTGTGCGGCAGTACGGACCATCCCCTGGTGGCGGACTACGGCCGGACCGATCCGTCAGGTACGGTGGCGATACTGGCCGGGGTTGAAAAAGAGCTGTCTGCAGTAGATCTGAATTTAACCCGAATGGTTAAGATCCGGGCTGCCGGAATGAGTGAACAGACTTCCCTTGAAAAGGAACTTGCGGAAACACAGGCGATGTTTGCCTCTCTTGAGGAAAAATGGAAGCAGACGGCGGCGGCTCTGGAACTGTCCTTAGGCCCGGATCAGGCGGGCGAGGCCGTGGGATGGGTTGAGGATCAGGAGGCGGCGGCAACCCGTCTGAATGCCTTCATGGAAAAGCGGGAACGTCTGGCCAAAGAATTAGAACGCCTCAATGAGAGGATCCGGAATGTGACAGAGGAGATCCGGACGCAAAATACCGCCATCGAAATGAGAGCAAAGGAACGGGAATCCCTGGTCCGTCAGGCGCAGGATCTGGAGGCCCGGAGGGCGGATGCTCTGGAGGATCGCCAGGTGCTGGAAACGGATCTGGCCGCTAAACTTGATGGAATACACAGACTTCCGGCGCTGGAAGATCAGCAGGCCTGGGTGGCGGACATGTCCTCCCGGTGGCAGGCTTACCGGGATGGCGTCAGGCTGAGGGATGAGGTGGTGTTGGCCCTCGGGTCGGTGAGGGAGAAACTGGGACCGGCACAAAAGGAACTGGCTCTGTCGCAAACCCGGTTCAAAGACCTTGAGCAGCGGATGCAGGCCAAAGCCGGGACGCAAAAAGAGCTGGCCCAAAAGCGTGATGCCCTTTTCGGGGAAAAGGACCCTGCCGCAGAGCGGACCCGGCTGGCTGATCAGGCCCGGGAAAATGAGGAAAAGATCCGCAGCGCCGCCAGGGAACACGAACGGATGGCCGAACAGATCAACGCACTCAAAGGGGAACTGCGATCGGGAGCCCGTGCCCTTGAAACCCTGGCAGAAGAGATAAAAACCGCTCGCAGCGCGTGGGAATCCGATCTGGCAGAAAGCCGGTTTGAGACCCAGGCTGATTTTTTATCCGCCCTGCTGGAAAAAGAGGAGCACCTTCGCCTGCAGCAGCTTGCGTCGGGCATTGAAAGGCAAGAGGGGGAGATCCGTGCTTTGCTAAAACAGGAACAGGAACGGCTGGCCGCCCATACGGCACAGACGCTGTCTCAAAAAAATTCTGAGCAGCTGCAGTCGGACCGGCAGACCCTGGAAACCCAAGTGAAGGCCTTGAACCGGCGCCAGGGTGAAGTCAGTGAAAAATTGTCGGCGGACAGGTCTCTACGCGAGCACCACCAAAGCCTTTTGCAGCAGATTGATGCCCGGAAAAAACAATACGATGCCTGGGTCTTTTTGTCCGGGCTGATCGGCTCGAAAGACGGGGATAAGTTCAGAAAATTCGCCCAGGGTCTGACCCTGGATCATCTGCTTTATCTGGCCAATAAACGCCTGGCCCGTCTCCACGGCAGATACCTGCTGCGCCAGAAACAGGATGAAGCCTTAAGCCTTGAGGTGATGGATACCTGGCAGGCGGACACCGTCCGGGATACAAGGACCCTGTCCGGCGGGGAGAGTTTTCTGGTCAGCCTGTCCCTGGCCCTGGCCCTGTCGGATCTTGTGTCCGGCAAGACCACCATAGAATCGCTTTTCCTGGACGAGGGCTTCGGCACCCTGGATCCTGAGACGCTGGATACGGCTCTGGACGCCCTGGACAGCCTGAATGCCGGAGGAAAAATGATCGGTGTCATTTCCCACGTGGATGCATTGAAAGAGCGGGTAGTGGCCCAGATCCGGGTGACTCCCCAGCAGGGTTTAGGCTACAGCAAACTGGACCGGCGCTTTTCGGTCAGGGGGCGGGCATGAACCCAAGACTTGCCGAGCGCCAGCGGTTTTTAATCATTTGGTCCGCCCTGCTGGCCCTGTTCCTCGGGGCTCTGGACGCCCTGGTCATGACGGCGGCCATGCCGACCATTGTGGCGGAACTCGGCGGCATGTCGCTTTATGCATGGGTCTACTCCGCTTATTTCCTCTCCCGGGCGGTGAGCCTTCCGGTTTTCGGCAAACTTTCGGATGTGTACCCGGCAAGAACCCTGATGCTGATTTCCATCATCCTGTTTGCCCTGGCATCTGCTGCGGCCGGCGCCTCTCCGTCCATGGCGGTGCTTGTGGGCGCCCGGGTGTTTCAGGGCATCGGGGCAGGGGGGATATTCGCCCTGGTGTATGTCGTGCTCTCTGACGTTTCCCTGCCAGAAGAGCGGGGCCGAACCCTGTCTTTGGCCTCGGCGGTCTGGGGCCTTTCCTCTGTGATCGGGCCGACCCTGGGCGGGGTGATCGTGACCTATCTGTCCTGGCCCTGGATTTTTTATATGAACCTGCCTCTCGGGGCGCTTTCCTTTGCCGGTATCGCCTTGTTCTTCAAGGAGTTCAGGGAGAAGCCCGGCCGGGCCCAGCTGGATATTGCCGGAATTACCTGCTTTACCACAGCCGTTCTCGGCGGCCTGACCCTGATCATGACCGGGGGCAGGGAAATTCCCTGGCAGTCTTTTACCGGTATGGCCCTGGCCGGTCTGACCCTGGCGGCCGTGGCGGGATTTATTCTGTCGGAGCGGCGGTCAAAAGCCCCCTTCATGGACTTTTCATTTTTCCGAAACCGGGGGTTTTCCGTGGGCAACGCCATGGCCTTTGCCGCAAGTTTCACCATGTTTTCCCTGTTTGCCTATGCCCCGCTGTTTCTCCAGGGCGCCCTGGGCCAATCCCCCATGGTGGTGGGGTATGCCATGCTTTTCCTCAGCCTGGGCTGGTCCGTGGGCAGCCTGGCCATGGGCCGGACCGTTAACCTGATCGGGAAAAAAAGAGCCTCGGCCGCCGGTGCCCTGCTTATGACCGCCGGAGCCCTGTGCTGCACCGGATTTTCCAATGAGACATCCCTGTTCTGGTGTTTTGCCGTTTTCATGGGGATTGGGCTTGGCATGGGGTGCGTGACCCTGTCGACCCTGCTCATCGTCCAGGACAGCCTGGGATCCGAACACCTGGGGGCGACAACTTCCTTTCACCAGTTTGCCCGGACCCTGGGAGGAACTGTGGGCGTCGGCATCTGCGGCAGCCTGGTGTTTGCCCGGCTGACCGCCGCCGGAGGGCTCGCCCTGCCTCAGGGAGTGTCTGAAGGGCTTCAGGGCAGCCTTGCCCGGATTTTTCAGCCGGAATTCCAGGCGGCCATGGACGCGGACGCCTTGGCGGTGCTTCATCACGCTGTTCTGGACGGCGTGGGACTCGCCTTTGTCTCTGTGGCGATTATGGCCGGCATCGGCTTTGCCCTTTCTTTTTTCCTGCCCGGAAAAGGCCAGCCCCAGGAAAATCCTGAAGATAAAATGAGTTGATTTTATAGGAAATTTTTATGGCGTTGACAGTTCGGGTGGAACACTTTATATTCTCCCAGAACCGGCTGGTCAGTATTGAGGAGAATAAACATGCAGGTCCTTGATGATGAAAAACGCCTGGCCATATTAAAAGCGGCGGCGGAGTTGTTTTGCACACAGCCCTTTCACAAGGTAAAGCTCAGTGATGTGGCATCCCGGGCAACCGTGGGTAAGGGAACCTTATATACTTATTTTAAAAATAAAGATGATCTATACCTGTCCGTATTTGAAATCGGCTTTGTAAAACTGCTGGAACGGATACAAAGCCGGATTTGCCTTGAACAGGGATCGCCTGAGCAAAATATGGAGCATGCCATCCGGGAGATGGTGGGATTTGCCTTCCGCCACCCGGAACTATATCAGATCATGCGCCGTTACGCCACGGGCCATGGCGAACTGATGGAAAGATGGCAGGCCAAAAGAGCGGAGATGAAAGCCGTCCTTGAAGCCATCATCAGCCGGGGGGTGGAGGAAAATGTATTTTACACCCCCAATCCGGAGCTGGTCTCATGGATCATTCCCGGAATCGTCCGAAGCGCCGTGCTCAATGCCGGGGCCGATGCGGATGTGGAAAAATTGATTGTCCAAATTCAGGACTTTGTATTTAACGCGTTAAGACAAAAGAAGTTATGAACGAAAAAAAATCCCTCCAAAACCGAACATTGCTGCGCGCAGGCGTTGCCACAGCCCTTTTGGCCGCACTTTGCTACGGCGTATTATTCTACCGGCATGCCATGACCCACGAGTCCACGGACGACGCCTATGTGGACGGCCATATTTCACGGGTCAGCCCCAGGGTGCCGGGGCACATCACCGCAGTCCGGGTACAGGACAACCAATGGGTGGAAAAGGGCACCGTCCTTGTGGAGCTGGATCCTGCAGATTACAGGATCCGTCTGGATGCGGCACTGGCAGAGCTTGCCGCAGCAAGGACCGCCGCCCGCATGCGGGATGTGGATGTGGATCTGTCCGACATTGCCAGTCGGTCCGGTCTCAGTGATGCCCAGGCGTCGGTGGACGCGGCCCGGGCCAATGTGGAGATGGCCCAGGCCCAGGTGGCCACCGCCGAAAGCCGGTGCCGGGAAATCGGGATAGAAATTAAAACGGCAGAGCTGGATCTCGCCCTTGCCCGCTCCGACATGGATGCGGCCCGGGCTGAAAATACCCGGAACCAGTCCGATCTTGCCCGTTACCGGGAAATGGCGGAAAGCCAGACGGTCTCCGAACAGCAGGTGGAGCATATGGCCGCTGAGGCCGATGTGTCCCGGGCCAACCTGGAAGCGGCACGCAACAAAATCCGAAGCCGGGAAAATGGGATTCAGCAGTACAAGGCCTCCCTGGATACCGCCCAAAAACAGCTGGCCCAGTCCCGGGCCCGGCTCAAAGCCAGCCGGTCTGAACTGGCAAAATCCCAGGCAGGTCTTCTTGCTGCCCAGGCCGGTCCCAAACAGGTGGACCAGAGTCGGACCCGCACAGGGTCTGCCAAAGCAGATATCGACAAGGCAGAGGCCAGCGTGGCCCAGGCCCGGCTGGACCTTGCCCGCACGAAGGTCATTGCCGAAACCAGCGGGTTTGTGGCGAATCGCACCGCGGAAACCGGGATGTTCGTCCAGACGGGTCAGTCCCTTCTGGCTCTGGTTTCAAAAGGGGTCTGGGTGACGGCCAACTTCAAGGAAACCCAGCTGGCCCGCATCCGGCCGGGCCAGCCCGCTGACATCGCCATTGACGCCTATCCGGACAGGATCTTCCATGGGCGTGTGGACTCCGTCCAGCACGGCACAGGGTCCCAGTTCAGTCTGCTTCCTTCCGAAAATGCCACCGGCAATTTTGTTAAGGTGGTCCAGCGGGTCCCGGTAAAAATTCTCCTCAATTCGGATCACGGGGATCTGCCCCTGATGCCCGGTATGTCTGCCGTCCCTGAGATCGATATTGCAGCAGACCCTTCAGGATACGAGACGGTGGGCCAGATCACCACGTTTGATCCCCCCACCGGTAAGGCTTCAGACGGAGCCCGTCCGTGAGGGAGTCGGAAACTAAAAAGTGGATCATCGCTGTCACGGTGGTGTTCGGCGCCTTTATGGCGGTCATGGACATCAGCGTGGTCAACGTGGCCCTGCCCCATATGATGGGATCGTTCAGCCAGGATCTGTCCACCATCACCTGGGTGGCCACAGGGTACAGCATTGCCGAAATCATCACCATCTCCATGGCCGGCTGGGGCAGTGCGCTTTTAGGGCGCAAACGCCTGTATCTGATCTCCTTTGCCGTATTCACCATGGGCTCCATTTTGTGCGGCACCGCCACAAGCTTTCCCCAGATGATCGTCTACCGGATCATCCAGGGCCTGGGCGGCGGCGCACTGGTTCCGGTTTCCCAGGCCATCCTCCGGGAAAATTTCAAGCCCGAGGAGCAGGGCATGGCCATGGCATTGTTCGGCATGGGCGTGGTGCTGGCCCCGGCCCTCGGACCGGTTCTGGGCGGCTGGATTACGGATCACTGGGGATGGCCGTGGATTTTTTACATCAATATCCCCATCAGCATCGCAGGCATTATTCTGGTGATCACCTTTGTGGAGGACCCGGACTATTTGAAACGGGGCGTTAACCGGGTGGACTGGATCGGAATCCTGTTGCTGACCGTCTCTCTGACATTCATGCAATACGTCCTGGAGCGGGGCCAGGAGAAAAACTGGCTGGAGTCCCGCACCATTTGCATCGGCATCGCCGTGACCCTGATTTCAGGTGCGGCATTGATATTCTGGGAGCTGAAGGCAAAAGAGCCTGTCATGAACCTGCGGGTGCTCAAAAACCGTTCCCTTGCAATCGGATCTGCCATGGGGCTGATCTTTGGGGTCGCCCTGTTCGGCACGACCTTTATCCTGCCCCAGTTTACCCAGCAGCTTTTAGGGTATTCCGCCTTCCAGGCCGGATTGATTCTGGCGCCCCGGGCCGCGATGCTGGTTTTGTTCATGCCCGTGGCAGGACGCCTATACCGGCACATCGACGTCCGGGCACTGATCTGTTTTGCCGTCTTTGTCATTGTCTGGGCCTATTATGATCTGTCCCGTCTTAGCCTGTCCGCAGGCTTTAATGATATTGTGCCCACCCTGATTATCATGGGCATCGGCATGCCGTTTATGTTCGTGCCCCTGAGCACCACCTCCCTTTCCACGGTGGAAAAATCGGACATGACCCATGCCACCTCCTTTTACACCTTAAGCCGCCGCATCGGAGGCAACATCGGCTATGCCGTAGCCGCCACCTTAGTGGCCCGGGGCCAGCAGATTCACCATGCCGATCTTGTCACTCATATCACCCCTTCCAACCCCAACTATATGGATTTTCTCCACCGCCTGTCCTCTGCCGTGGACAGTTCGGGTGCAGGGGCGCTGGCCGTGGTGGACCGGATTATCCGCCAGCAGGCCACCATGATGGCCTATAACGATATCTCCGTTATTTTTGCATTCCTGTTTATCTCGATCCTGCCCCTGGTCTTCATGCTGCCCTCCCAGCGCAGGGCCTAAAAAATGTCAGAAGTTGTTCCTCTTCTCCAATTTTGATATAGTAAATCGCTTATTTCTTTTCTGCGGATTAAACGTATAGACAGACACGCCGTTTATAGGTGAACCGGAACCTGCTATAATTGGGGGACAGCATCGGATGAATAAGTGGATTTGCACAATCCTGGCTGCAGGTCTTGGGATAGTGGGGGCAATTGTGCCGGCGCAGGCCGGCTCTTCCAGGCTTTCCGTAGGGATTGTGCCGCAGTTTGAGACCGGTGTGCTCTACGATATCTGGCAGCCGATTCTCAAGGCCCTGGGACGGCAGAGCGGCTGTTCTTTTGCCCAGTCGGGGGCACCGACCATCGCCGATTTTGAAATCGCCTTTATGGCGGGGAAATACGATATCGCATACATGAACCCCTACCATTATATCGTGGCGGCCCAAACCCAGGGATATATCCCCATCGTGAGGGATGTGGGCCGATCCCTCCACGGGGTGCTGGTGGTGGAAAAGAACAGCGGCATTTCTAACGTTTCTCAATTGGATGGAAGAAAAATTGCGTTTCCCTCTCCCAATGCTCTGGGGGCGTCCCTTCAGATGCGACAGGAACTTCATGATCTGTTCGGGCTGGCCATTGTGCCGGTCTATGTCAAAACCCACGATTCTGTTTATCTGAATGTCCTTTTAGGGCAAACCGCTGCGGGCGGAGGGGTTCGCAAGACCCTGGACCGGCAGCCGGAACAATATCGGGATCGCCTGCGCATTATTCATACCACCCAAAAGGTGGCGTCCCATCCGATTGTTGTCCATCCCAGGGTGCCGGTTGATGTCCGCCAAAGAATTCAAAAGGCCTTTATGGCCATGGGAGATACGGCGGAAGGCCGGGCCTTGCTGGCCAGGATTCCCATCCTTCAGGTGGGCCGGGCGGTTCCAAAAGATTATGAACCGCTCAAAGAGATGAAGCTGGAAAGGTTTTATATCCCGCCGAAGTCGTCGTTACAAGGGCCATAGCGGAAAAGGCTGATCGCATATGGGTATCCGTATAAAATTAATCATACCGGCTGTTGCCGCATTCTTTGTGTTTGCCGGGGTCCTTCACCTATACTGGGCGCCTCGGTTCTATGAGCATGCACGGCACGATTTTGTCAAAAGAATGGCCAGCGAGCTTGCTGTGCTTGAAAATGAACTGGTCCGGCACCTGCTCTCCGGTGATTACTCCGCCCTCTATGCCAACCTCCACTACCAGGAGAAGCGGCATAGAAGCGACTGGATTTATCTGATTTTGTACGATGATGCCAAAAAGCAGATTTATCCCCTCGGGATCATGAACACCCAAAAAATTTATAGCGTGAAAAAATTTGATATCCCGCTGGAGCATTTTTTATCCTTTAACGGAAGAACTTTGGGCCGGATTGAGCTGGGCGCCAACTGGTATGAGGAATACCAGGACGCCAGATACCGCATCCGTGAGCTGGAGGTTTACCTGGCCCTGACCCTGACCTTTTTGTTTCTTACCCAGATTTATTGGGAGCACCGGGTGATCAGCCGGCCCATCAGCGAGCTGAACCGGGCAACGGAACGGCTTTCCCGTGAAGATTTTTCAGCCGTACTGCCCCGGGCGTCTTCAGATGAAATCGGGCATCTGACCATGAATTTTGAGACCATGCGGTGCAACCTGCTGGCAGCCCGGGAGAAACTGGAAAAAAGGACCCGGGAGGCATTGGAGGCATCCCAGGCCAAAAGCGATTTTCTGGCCACCATGAGCCATGAAATCCGGACCCCTATGAACGGCATCATCGGCATGGTTCAGGTCCTGGGGAAAACCGGACTTGACAGGGAACAGCAGGGCATGGTGGACCTTCTGACCATTTCCTGCGACAATCTTTTTGCCGTGCTCAACGATGTCCTGGATTTTTCAAAGATAGAAGCCGGGAAAATGGAACTTGCGCCAGTGTCTCTGAACCTTGAGCAGCTGGTCACGCAGACCCATGCCATGGTGGCAGGCCTTGCCGGGGGTAAGGGCATCTTTTGTGAACTGGGGGTTGACCCTGCATGCCCGGCAACGGTGGAGGTGGATGGCGGCCGGCTGCGTCAGGTTCTTTTGAACCTGATGACCAACGGCATTAAATTTACCCGTGAAGGAGGCGTCAGGCTGGATGTGGACTGCCTGGGCCGGACCGGTGAGATGTTCCGGATTCGGTTCCGGGTTTCCGATACCGGTATCGGCATTGCCCCGGAAAAGCAGACGGCCATATTTGACGCGTTTACCCAGGCCGACGCCTCGACCACCCGTGTCCACGGCGGCACAGGCCTGGGACTGGCCATTTCCAGCAGGCTGGTCTCTTTAATGGACAGCACCCTGGAATTGGAAAGCGTACCGGAAAAGGGATCGGTTTTCAGCTTTGAACTGACCCTTCCCGGAAGGTACGATTCGGCCGAGTCTGGAGAAGAATCCCGGGCATCTTCCAGAACCGTTTCCTTTAAAGGCAGGCGGTTGCTGGTGGTGGAGGATAACCTGGTGAACCAGAAGGTGGTGGAGAAGATGCTTGCAGCCACGGGCATGGAGATCGATCTGGCCGAAGACGGCAGCAAGGCTCTTGAGCGGGTCCGCAACACCTCGTATGATCTTATTCTCATGGATTACCAGATGCCGGTGATGGACGGGATCACCGCCACAAGAAAAATCCGGCATCTTGAACAGGAGGAAGTCAGAAGCCCGGTCCCTATTATCGCCCTGACTGCCAATGTTTTAAAACAGAATGAAGACAAATGCCTTGGGGCTGGGATGAACGGTTTTTTGCCCAAGCCTGTGACGATGGATGCCCTGATGGCGGTTCTTAATCGGTACCTGTCTTAAAACCGCCAGGTAACGGCCATCCTGGGGCCGCCGGCATTCCAACCCGTATCCCCTTCTGAGCCGTTTTTAGAAATGGCGGACAGATGTTCCACCCCGTATCCAAGGGTGAGCTCCACGGGGGTTGTGGTCCCGGCACGGATAGGAAAGCGAAGTCCTGCCGCACCGGAAAGGATGGAATGGACCCGGGTTTCGGCTAACCCTGGCAGAGCCTCGGCATTAAAGATTCTGGCCAGGCCGGTGCCAAACTGAACAAAGAGCCATTTGTAGTGAATATCTGCCAGTATCCGCAGTTCGGCACTGACACAGTCCCCCCCGTTATCGGCTTCAAGATATCCGGCTCCGATCCGGGTTTCTATAGAAAGCCAGGGCGCGGTGTCATGGGTGAGTACATAGGCTGCCGTGGTCCATTCATAATCGATTGCGGGTTTTGGGCCCACATTGGTCCAGTTGCTGCGTCCGTAAATCAGCATCAGGCCCTGGCGATCGATCAATCCTTCTCCCCTTGCCGGCAGAATGCCGGTCATCAGAACAATGACAAGCGAAATGGAAAACCCACGCAACACCAGACTCATTATTCTCCTCCTGACTCCTTTTGAGAATTAAGAAAATGAACAAAAGAATCGTGCTTTATCCAAAAACTTAGGCCGGGTATAAATCGGCCTGTAACTCATTTTTTAGGGGTGCTAAAAAACCTATCACCCAATCACTTCCCGGGCAAGGATAAAAATGGGCCGGCCAGGTAGCGGTCAGATCTTAGGTTAACAAAGGGCTAAGGCAATTTTTGGTGGTCCCGGTTCAGGTGAAAATTGATCCAGGACGAGGTCTTGTTCAGCTCCCAGTTTCTGGGCGGCACCTTGTCTGCGATAAAGGTTTCCAATCGGTTGGCATGTTTGAGGCGGTGGTATGCCCTGACCCAGACGCAGTGCCGGTCCGGGTATACTTCGCAGAACCCGTCGCAGCTTCCACCGCAGGGACCGTTTCTTGTATGTTTGGGGCAGCCGGATTCAGGGCATAGAAATCCCAGGTGCTGGATACCGCAGTCACCGCAGCCCTGGCAGGAAAGCAGGGCCATTTTCATTGGATCCTCCAGGCACCGTTTGAGGATCCAGCCTTTGTTGTGGTCGTCCAGGCACCGGGCAAAAGTCTTGTATAAAGGGGCTAAGGGATTTTTCTTATCAAAGAAAAGCCCGTGGGCGGTTCTTAACACCCGGTAGGGCAGATGTTCGGTCAGCCGTTCCTTTAAGCGGGGGGTGTCTTTTGCCGGGCCCTGGGAGGTGTTTTCTGTTATGTCGTAGTGGTAATAGGTCCCCTTTTTCCGGGTGGAAAAATCGCTGAGATAGTCCGGCCAACGGTCTTCGATTTCTTCCATTCGGTTAAGGATTGCCCCCACCATGTTAAAATCTTTATGAATGCCGCCGATGTGGATGCCCCTGTATCCTAAGCCCTTGAGGACAACCCCCATGCGGGCGGCCCGTTCAATAGCCGCCTTTTTGCCATCTTCCCTGTCCTTGTATTCCGCCACTACTTGCCGGCATAATTCATCCGAGACAAAGGCGCCCGGTACAAAGCCTTTGTTCATGGCCCGGGCCGCTCCGGGATTGAGCACATATACGGAGGCCATCACCGGAACATGGGCGTTTTTCTCCTTATGATAGCGGATGAGCTCGTTGAACTTGTTCATATCATACCCCAGCTGGGTGATGACGAATCCGGCGCCTGCCTCAATTTTTCTGTCCAGCTTCTTGTACTGGGCCAGGCATTCGGATTTCAGGGTTTTAAAGGGAGATACCCCGCAGCCGGCAAAAAAGGGCTCGGGATCCCCCGAGGCCAGCATCCGGTGGGTCAGGCCCTGAATCATTCGGTTGAGAAGGACCGAATCCAGGTCGAACACAGGGGCGCCTCTGCCTTCGAATCCTTTGCCGCTGTAATCGCCGGTCAGGCAGAGAATGCTCTTCATTCCCATGCGGGCCAGCTGCAGGGCCCGGCTCTCCATGCCCACCCGGTTCATGTCCCGGCAGGTGAAGTGGACAATGACGTCCAGGCCCTGCTTGAAGATTTCATACCCTAAAACATCCGGGGAAAGGGAGGGATTGCCCCCGGGATTGTCTGTGATGGAGACCGCCGAGATCCTGCCGTCGGCAAATGCGTCCTTTGCAATGCCCACAAGGGAATCGGTGTTCCGGCCAAAGGATTCCCTGCCCGGTACAAGTTCCAGGGTGACCACAAAGTTATTGGGATCCATGAGTTCTTCACTGAATATTCGGAGCACGACGATCCTCCAGCAGTTTGAGTTAATCCATGTTCAGCATCTTTTTGGCCTGGGCCAGCCGATCCGGGGTCTTGTCATCCTCAAGATCTTCCACCACCCATTCCAGCGCCTGGGGAATATAAATTCCTTGAGGGCATTTTTCAAGGCATTTCCCGCATTGGATGCAACGGCTGGCAAAGCCGGGATCCGAAGCGGTAAAGATGCCGCCGCAGCGAACGGCATAGAGAAATTTTGATTCGGCTTCGTTTTTGAACAGGTGAAGTTTGTTTAACACCTCAAACGCGGCGGAAATATTGACGTTCTCAGGGCAGGGCTTGCAGTATTCGCACCCGGTGCAGCCCACCTTCATCAAGGATTTGTATGTGGCTGCGGCCCGGCCCACAAGGCCCAGTTCCGCCGGGGTCAGGGAGTCGGGCAGGGCAGCTTCGGCAATGGCGAGGTTTTCCCGGATATGCGCCTCTTCGTTCATGCCGGACAGGACAACGGTGACCTCAGGGCGGTTCCAGATCCAGCGCAGAGCCCATTCCACAGGGGTTCTGGTTACTTTTGCCTCAGCCCAGATCTCGGCCACCTCCGCCGGCGGTTCAGGTACGCCCAGGTTTCCACCCCGCAAAGGTTCCATGATGATGATCCCAAGGTCCTTTGATGCGGCGTATTCCAGCCCTTCGGTGCCGGCCTGGTGAAATTCATCCAGAAAATTGTACTGGATCTGACAGATCTCCCAGGGGTAGGCATCCACAATGGGCTTGAAATCATTGATCCAGCCGTGAAAAGAAAATCCCGTATAGGTTATTTTACCGTCCCTTTTGGCCTGGTCCAGAAAGTCCAAGACCCCGAATTCGATCATCCGCTGCCATACCTGACCGTTGAGATTGTGAATCAGGTAGTAATCAATGACATCGGTATTCAGGCGTGCCAGCTGCTTGTCTAAAAATTCATCCATCTGGGCACGGCTTTCCACCATCCAGGAGGGCAGCTTGGTTGCCAGGCGGACCTTTTCCCGGTACCCGCCGGAAAGAGCCCGGGCTAAAAAGGGCTCGCTTGCCCCGCCGTGATAGGGCCAGGCCGTATCCAGGTAGTTGACGCCGCGGTCAATGGCATGGCGGATCTGGGTTGTGGCTCGATCCTCGTCAATGCCGCCTTCCTTTGTGGCGGCCAGACGCATGCAGCCGAATCCAAGGGCGGAAAGTTTATCGTGGGTTTTAGGAACGGTACGGTATTGCATAGAAAATCCTTCGGTTTGACTCTGGGGTTTGAAACAATTTTCCTGTCAGGGTAAGGCGCGGAAGGGCGGATGTCAACCCGAATGCCCTGTGTCGTCCTGACGCCGCGTCCATCTGAGATGTTCCATCCCCCTCACCCAACCCTGGCCTGATCCCCCGGGAAATTCCACGGCGAATGGCACAATTCACGCTTTGGGAAGAAGGCCATGGAATGACATATGAACCAGAGAAGCAATTCGATGTTATGCAGATTCTCGGCCCTTCAAAAAAAGACAGAGTATAATGTATTGAGTTGCCTTTTTAACCCCCAAAAGCGTTGGTAAAAAATTCAATTTTTCTGAGCCAGGCACTTCCGAGAGGCCGCGCGGTAAGCCAGGTCCCTCTCCAGCGATTTGTCCTCTTTATATCTTGGATGGTTACCAGCCTCGTAATCCCAAGGCAAGTGCATACAACAAATGTGTACCCTAAAGGTCAGAAACTTGAGAATATGCTTTCATGGCACCATTCAGGTTTCCATGTTTATGTCGGAGATAGAATTTATTTCGATGACAAAGCCAGCCTCGGCTATCTTGCCCATTACATTATCCGCGCCTGTTTTTCCCAGGGACGTATGGACTATACCCCGGCAGGCGGCTGGTATTAATTTTCACACTTTGGGGCATAGCCCTGGTCTCGACAATCTTTTAATTCTTTGCTGTGCCTTTCTATTAAAAAAAGAAAGTTCCTATTTGCCATAACGATAATCGATAAATTTTTATTGATAAACGAATTATATTTTTGATATCTCCTGCAGCCATGAAAAATAAACCAGCCATTTTCACACCACCATTTGAGGTTATACAATGAGTAAAAATGATTCTGCACAGATCCAGCGGCTCACGTTCTGGCTAAGCCTTTTGATCCTGGTCGCGAGTATAATGACAGTGGGCGAGGATACGATGAGCTTTTTCACTGATAAACCGATTGCCCTTTTTATCGATGGCGAGTTGTGGACCAAACGGATTTCAAGCTTTGCAGTCAAAGATCGCTTGGTTCTTTTCGGTATCTTAAATGTAAAAACCGTGATGTGGCTGGTTGCCCTCTACCAGATTTGGCGGTTGTGCCGGCTCTACAGCCAGGCAATCTTTTTTACGGTCCAAAATGCCCGTTGCTTCGCTAATGTCGGCAGAGCACTGGTTGGGATGGCGGTATTGGATACGTTGATTGTTCCCTTATGTGGTGTTTTCATGAAATCCCAAGGTATTATAGCGAAAATGCCGGATATAAATGCGTTCATGCCAGAGCTTGACTTGTTAACCGCTGGCGTTCTTTTTTGGTTAATCTCTAAAATTATGGAACGTGCATCTGTCATGCGTGAAGAAGCAGACTTTACAGTTTAACTCTAAGCGGAAAATTGGAAGACAAAGGGGGCGGGTGTGCCGATTGTAGTCAATTTGGATGTTATCTTGGCAAAACGGAAAATGCGTGTTTCACAGTTGGCGGAAAAGATCGGTATCGCTTTACCAAACCTATCCATTTTAAAAACAGGGAAAGCAAAGGCCATTAGGTTTTCAACCCTTGAAGCCATATGCGAGGCGCTGGAATGTCAGCCGGGCGATTTGCTGGAATATGTCGGCGATGATTCTCTCCCAGAAAAAAAATAAACAAAAAAAATCAACTTAACAGGAGAAAAACACAGATGAAACACATGATACGGATACTGGCTTGTCTTATTCTGCTCAGCGGTGCTGCCAGTGCCAAGGACTTGTCCGGTTACGGAGTCTCGATGGGATATGGCTCGTCCAAGGATGATATTGATATTTACAGGATTGGCCTGTTAAAGGACTGGAACGTCAAGTGGCTTGAAAATCCGACAGGATACGTGACGGGCTATTTCGAGCTTTCCTACAACCGTTGGGAAGCGGATAATGAAACAACCAACGGAGTGGCCCTTTCCCCCGTGTTTCAGTATGCGTTCAATACGGGCGTTGCGGACTTTCATCCCTATGTGGAAGGTGGGATCGGTGCAGCGTATATCGACGATTATTTCATAAAAGAGAGGAACCTGTCATCCAATCTGCATTTTGAGGACCGAATCGGGATGGGAATTAAGTTCCGCCATTTAGACCTCAACTTCAGGTATCTGCACTATTCCAATGCAAGTCTCAAAGAACCCAATGACGGGATCGACATTTTCATGGGTACCTTGTCTTGGTATTTTTAAATTGAAATGACTTTAAGGAGACCAGCGATAAAAAAGTTTTGCATCACGGGTCACCTTACACGGCACAAAGATTGCTCTATTAAAGCCTGCTCCATTACTGATGATTAACCTTTCTTAATAAGGGCGGAAGAGATGATGAGCACAATAGGAAACAATAACAGTCACATGTATATATTTTCTTATTCGAAATCAGAAAGCGGTCATCATGGCGTGCAAACGGAAAAATTTGCCGGGCAATCGGTAAAAAATAGTCAATCGGCCTTTGGAATTAATGGATCTGAAACGGAAACGTTTTCAGCCATGCTCTGCAGGAAAACGGCCAATTGCATTGAATCGACCTCTTTTGGCATTGACATGACCCAGACGACCCGCAGTCAAATGATGGGTTGGGTTAATGATCAAATTAAAAGCGGCAATATGTCATTGGATCAAGGATTCCCCTTTATGGCAATGGCAATGAAAATACCAGCTGACGGAAGCTCTTCCTTTGGTTTGCACAATCTGGACAACTCGGAAGTCATCAATGTATACGAAATGATATCCGAGGGGATTGAACAGGCAGAACAAAGAGGGGATCAGCAAACGCTTGGTATGCTAAGGACGGCACAACATACTCTTAAACAGAATTCAAATGCGGTCCTGACAGCCCGTGAAAGCCAGCAAATTGCGCAACAGATGCAATCCCCAACCGGAGAAAGCTTGTCCCTCACTGATATTGCAAAAAAATATGACGTAACCAATATGACACCGGTAGAGGTCGATCAGATGGTGAAGGAAATGACCGACAATAATGTCGCACCATTAAAAGACCTTATGATGCTTTCAACATATGGTGCAGAATTTAGGGCTCATATGCAAGAACATGCCAGAGCGGCGGGGTTTGGGGAGGTGTCGTTGGTAACAACAGAGTATAATTCCGGGATGAATGAAAAGAAAAATATTCTTGGTATTGTCTATGCCCAAAAAGAAATGGCACAGAAACATGGTGAACCTACGGAGACCTATGACAGGGAGATCGCCTTATTGGAGAGCATGGCGGCCATTTATCAGCAATTCTCTTAAAATAATTTTAGAAACAGGACTGTTGTAATGAATAATACTTCCGCAATTGGCGGGTTATCCTATTTCTCCCCCCCTATCGCCGGTACACAGAAGGCAGAACGGCCTGCTGAAGATTTTCAGACAATCTTGCAGCAAACCCTAAACGAAGAACAGGGCAAAGCGAATAGGGAACGGCATGCCGATCAGCCCTCTTTCATAATCGCTCATGAGATGGCAAGTACATCACCATATGAGACTTCTGTACCGGAAGGGCAACAAAGCCAGAGTATCAATATCAATGGAATACGTGTTTTAACCTCAGGACACAGCCTGGATAACAGGGAGGGCATATCTTTATTGCAAACCGCTTACGGAACAGAGAGTAATCATGGTTTTTCCAGATTAGTTTCCTTTGCCCGGGCAAATGATCCCAACTTTGATGAGCATAACGAGTCGGCCGTGACCATAAAGGGGGATCCAATGATGACCGTTGTCGAATCAAAAGCCTATGGTCCCTTACCGGCGGGGGCCTCATCCACCTATATGGATATTGATGTATTCAGGCCAGCAGGCCAGTGGGCTGAGGATCCTATGTCCAGACCCACAACCGCAGGAGCAAATGATAGTTTTTACAGGAGACGAACAGAAGAATTAATGAGAGTCGTTGGAGTGGAAAGACAGCTAAAAGCGCAGTATGGTAATGATATAAAGCTCATATATAGCCATTTAGATGAGGATTATATAATGCTGACACCAGACGATGCGCACTACAACGAAATGAACAGTGCTGAGAGTTCCGTTCAAACAATTATTGACGAAGTGCATAGGGGCTATATCGATGAGGATGCGGTAAGCGATATCCTTTCTGAATATGGGTATACCGTGTAGACCATCTCATTTCCTTCATGGCAACCTTGAGAGGCGACTCTAAAGTGTTGCCAAACAAAAGGCCTGCATTAGCAATTGCACGGATTGCAAACTCAGTTAAAAAGACGAAAAAGCCCGTGCTATACTCAAGGCATAAGGCCTTTGTAGCGGGATCTTAAATACCAGGAGGTTTTGATGGTAAACGCCCTAAGCGCATATACGCAGGGATCACTCAAGCAGATCAATTCTTACCCTGCCGACGAAACAGCGGGAAAGAATGCTAATCCTCAAGATCAGTCAACCAATGAAAGCAATGCGGCCCCTATGGACACGGTGGGAATTTCCGCCGAAGCCCGGGAATTGGTTCAGGCCGAAAAAACACAAAATGCCGCATTGGATGCGAAAGTTTCTTATTTTGAGCAATTCAGGCCAACGCGGGAGGGATTTTCCTCCCGCAACCTAGCTCTGGGCATAGTCGACCCCAGCGCGCAGCCGTTCTCCCAAAACCGCTCTTTTGAGGAAGTCGCACTGGCCGCCCGTGAAAATCTGGATAGCAAATACCAGCTGATGCGCGAAAAGGGCGAACCATATGGCACTGATAATTTTGAAGGGAAAGAGTCGTATTCTCTTATGGGGGATTTAGACCGCCGCGCCCTCTACGCTGTGGCGAGCAATGAAGGTGACGCCTTTTCAAAAAAGGAACAAAAAATCGCCAGATCCATTATGAGCGGTCAGCAAGGTATGGCGATGGGCTTTTATAATGGTCCCATCGCGTTGCAGGGCAAGTTTGCGGCAATAGCGCCATCATCCAATAGCGACAATATTCATGCCTATAAAGCGGGTATTCAATATATGGATCAGGTCAGTCTTGAAGAAAAAGCCACAGATGTTAAATGGGCCCACCAACGCGCAACGCTGCAATGGGTTTACGAAAAGAACACACAGGAGAGCGGATTTCCGGCTGAGAATTTCGACATTGATCACCCCCTTGTGAATCTGATTTTGGAGGCGCTGGAATCAGCCCCTGGCCATAATAAAAGCGATATGGATGTCAGCAACCGGAAAGATCTGCCGGATGAGCCGTGGTTCAAAGGTTACGAAGACCGCCTTGATACTGCCCTTGCCCAAACACGCGAATTATATGGTCTGACCGAATCCTGAACAGGGTCGACTTCTCAGTACAGAACACCACACCAATTCCGCTCAGAACAGGAAGGGCGGTTTGTTTCATGCACAATGACATGAGAATGTACTGGGGAAAGAAAATTCTGGAATGGTGCCCGATGCCGGTGCCGCCTGGATTTTTGGCCGCCACGACCGGGCCTGGTTCGAACGTTCCATTTGGGAAAAGGTCCGTTACATGGCCGCAGTGATCAATGCGTCTTGCTTTTCAGTAACAATCTGCGTTGCATCAATATCAAGGGTGAAATCAAATCCACGGACAAGATTCAGAGCCCGGCGAACATAGTTCTGATTGACCTTTTCCAGACCGTTCAGTCCAGGCCCCGTTCCCATGCGCCACAGCCAGTCTCCCGTGGCATCAGGATTTGGAACGGTACCAATGCCAAGCATAGCCCGCAAGCCACTATCGTTTTTTATCTGCCGGATATCCTCAGGGCTGCGACCGCCACCATGCAGCCACCATGAAGGGTAAGCACAAGTGGTTCAAGAAACGTTGCTGGGTGATACCCGCGAGGGAAGAGGGGGCCTTCAAGAAAAAAGCATTGTTAAAAACCGTTAAAGTAGATCAAAGATATTGTAATTATAGATATATGTTTTGCGGAAAAATGAATCTCCGGGCGGCATTGGCTTGACACCGGGGGCTGCCTAAGATTAAATACCCCCGGTTACGATCAGTTATTATGAAATGTTTTTCATAAAGAGGGTTTTTTTAGAGAGGAATGCATGTCTAAAGCTGTAGAAAAGGCAATCAGGGAACTGGTGCTGGCCAGACGCGGGAACCCCTCTTTTGCATCCGCTCCTGATTACTCAAAAGCGGACGGCTTGCGGTCCTTTTGGGAACAGATGGAATCAACGGGAAATTTGATTATCATCGTCTGGGACTATGTAAAAAATGACTTTCTCTATCTTTCCGACAAATTTTTTAATTATTTTGGATTCGATCCTGAAAACGTTTACCGGGAAAAACTGGCCTATCCCTTAAACCGACTGCTTCCTGTTGATGCCATGATGATGATAAACGGATCCGCCTTTGTTTGGGATTACGTGTCCGGCCTCCCGGTTGATCAGCGCAAAAATTACAAGGTGATCGCGGAATACCGGATGCGAAACGACCATAATAAAATGATCCGCGTCCACTACCAGAACGTTACGCTTGAATTGACGGATACGGGCGACGTCTGGCTCAGCATGATGCTCTTTGAACTTGCCCCGGACCAGAATATGGAAACCCTTGGCAATATCTCATGTATGGACGCTGTCTCCGGGGAAGCCGTCTTGACGGTGGAACAAGTCAAAGAAAACCTTCTCAAAAAAATATTGTCTGAGCAGGAAATTGATGTGTTAAAGCGGATATCAAAAGGAGAGGACACCGGGCAGATTGCCGCCGTGCTTGGCATCAGTGAAGAAACGGCAGACCATTATCGCAAAAAAATTTTCAGTAAACTCAACGCTTCGGATATCAATGATGCCACAGCTTTAATCAAAGATGTCTGTCTTGATTCAGACCCTGCCCGGAACCGGATTCTTCAAAAAAAGACTCTTGCATCGATGCCTGAACGTATTGTTGATCTGATGAACCGGACCCTTCATTACTGGGTGGAATCCACCGGCCGTACAAAGGCGGACCTGGCGGAGGAGTCCAAAATATGGCGCGTCTATCCCGATCACAATGGATGGCGGCGGACCCAGACGCTGGATAAATATCTGGATATTCATACCCTGCCCAAAAGACCCCGTATCTCCCAAGTTCTGGAGAGCGCCTATTACGTTTTAAAGACCTGCCGGGCCCTATCCCCCCGACGGGACCAGCTTGAGGCCGCAATTAAATGTGTAAGGGAAAAACAGGGGCGATGAATAAACAGGGGCATTGCAGCCATCGGAACGCATCTTCGATTTTAAATCCAAACCCCAAGGCCTTTTGCACTGGAAATCATCAAGGCGACCCTGCACTCAGCGGATATCACCCGGCAGCTTCTGGCATTCGCAAGAAAGCAGACCATCTCTCCCAAGGTGATCGACCTGAACCGGCAGGTTGGAGACATGCTCAAAATGCTCCAGCTGCTCATTGGGGAGAATTTTGAACTGGAATGGTTTCCAGATCCAAACTTGGGGTTTGTGAAGATGGACCCGGTGCAGGTGGATCAGGTCCTGAAAAGTTAACCCTGTCCTTGAAAAGGGCATGAATGGCCCAAAACTATAAAATATTACGCCATCTTGGGCTTTAGGATACTCGCAACCATGATCCGCCTCAACCTGTCACTTCCGACCCTATTCCTGATTTGGTTTATGACTTTTCCGAGTTTCTGCCCTTTAGGGTATTCCCAAATCCCGTCAGCCGGCTACTGGAACTGACTTTTTGTGTGTTTTAGGGGAGGGGCCGGTGAGAAAGACAGGCCCCGTGGCTTTAAGCGATAGCACTAAAAAAAGACTGTTGCCCTGTTAATAGAGCCATTTCCTTTGAAAATTCTATCGTCTGCCGCGTTATCAGCGTTTCGTATGATTCTCCATGGATTCGGTGATGGATATCAGCGTAGGTGGGGCCAGTTCCCTGTGCATAGGATTTTGAACCATAACCCGCTTTTTTTAAGGCCGATGCAAAGGCAGCCATGTCGCCCCCAACGTCATCCCATATCTTTGCAACGTTTGGGTCCTGGAACATGGCTGAACCATCCTGACCTATGGAAGCAACTGTAGTTCCCCCCTTGGTTACCACAAAAGATTGTTCCTGGGAGCCTTGGAGGCGAAGCTGATTTTGATAATCGCTGACACTAAGCGCGGCAGAACTGAAATTATCCCTGGGTGTCGAAGGGTCTTTTTGCAGAGTAAAACCTTCGGTATTGATCTGTGTTGCGGTCTGCCCTGAGGCCCCACGGGTTGAAATCGTTACCGAACTTGTCGATACAGGCCCTATTTGCATGTCAACTCCTTTCAACTCAATATGTTAACAAGTAGAGTATTCGCAAGATGCGATGCAAGAAAACTGCCAGTATCTATGGTTAATAAATTCAGTAAGTTAAAAATATGACAGGGAGATCATATAACTGCTCAGGCAAAATGTTCCGGAAGATTTTGCCTGAGCCGCTTATGCGCCTGGAGTCGTCGCTTTATTGCCGCCTTGAATTGGAACCCTTGCTGGCGGCCACTTTAATATTTTAAACGCATGGCAAATAAGGTGGTGGATCGGGGTTGATTCTTGAGTGAATTTTTTTTTACCGGATCTATGAATGCCCGCGTTAGCAAGGATAACGGCTTTTTGTATTCCGGGATACAAATTTTTAAGAACGGAGATCTGGTCCAGAAGGCTGATCTTTCCCACTACAATCCTGGTCCGGGCATTTGTATAGTCTTCCCCTGAATGGTTGGAGACCATGACATATCCTTTCAGATCCGTGCCCTTCTCAGGGCTTGGCACCCACTTCCGCTAATTGCCTGGAGAAATTTAAAAGTATGATGCTTAAATTGAATAAAAAACGGTCTTGACACTGGGGCCCACTATAGCTCCAGACCACTGAACATATCAAATTTTAAGTTGCGCTCTTATACAACCAATGCTACTATCCCCGGCTTTGCTAACCATATATTGACAATTACTTGACAATATAAAATACAAATTGTCAATAAAATTAGGGACGTTAACCATGCTGAATAAATTACATGACATATCCATCAAGGCAAAACTTTTTCTGGGATTCGGCCTGATCTGCCTTTTGTTTGTTATCGCTGGATTTTTCATCAATTCCAAGAACAATATCACAATTGACAGGTCGATTGTCGCCGGGTCTGAAATTCTGCCACATGCATTGAACTATATTGAGATGAAGCGGGATATAGAACAAATACAAAGCTGGCTGACAGATATTTCAGCGACCCGGGCAGCTGAAGGTTATGACGATGGATATAGAGAGGCTGAAAAATTTTATAAGGATGCGGTAAACCGCATCAATTTTTCCATAGCAGAACACAAAAAGCATGGTGAAGACCAGATGGTTTCCGTTCTGGAGGAAATGAAAAAAAGTCTGGACGATTATTATGATATGGGCAAAAAAATGGCACAAGCTTATATTGAAGGGGGGCCTGCTGAAGGGAATCCCTTCATGGAGAAATTTGACCCCTTTGCTGCCAAGATTTCTTCCCTGATTGGAAAGCTTGTAGAAGAACATGTTGCAGAGCTGACAAATTCTTTTGCCATCATACAAAAGGAGAGCCGGTCAACATCAAAAATTCTGATGTCTGCCATTATCATTGTTGTCGTCCTATCAATAATCATTGCATTATTGATCGCCAATCCAATTGGTTCTTCCTTATCCGCAGCAGTGGATTACGCCGACAAAATAGCCAAGGGAGATCTTACGCAGCAGATCGATATTGATCAAAAAGATGAAGTTGGGATGCTGATCCGCTCTTTGAACACGATGTGCAAAAGCTTAAGAAAAATGTTTACCGATGTCGCATCGGGCACACAGACGCTGACCGCATCCGCCACAGAGCTGGCAGCTGTTTCGGAACAAATTTCCAACACCTCCGATCAAACGGCAGCAAAATCCACCAATGTGGCTGTTGCTGCCGAAGAAATGTCCACAAACATGAATAGTGTTGCTGCCGCAACAGAACAGACGGCAGCAAATATTCAAAACATTGTATCTGCCTCCGAAGAGATGACCGCCACCATCAATGAGATCGCAAGTAACGTTGCCATTGGCAGCCAGACAACTACCGGAGCGGTTAAAACGGCCCAAGAGGTTTCAGTAAAAGTGGATGCGCTTGGCAAGGCTTCGGCGGAAATCAGCAAGGTCACCCAAACCATAGCCGATATCTCCGCCCAGACCAATCTATTGGCACTCAACGCCACCATTGAAGCTGCCAGGGCCGGAGAGGCGGGTAAAGGGTTTGCTGTTGTTGCCCATGAGATTAAATCCCTTGCCCAGCAGACCGAAGACGCGACACGTGAAATAAGTGAGAAGATCTCAGGTGTTCAGACCACGACCGTAGAATCGGTTTCCGCCATTGAATCCATTGTTTCAGTAATCAGTGAAATCAATGAGATTGTTACAACCATCGCCACCGCCATTGAAGAGCAGTCAGCCACTACCCAGGAGATTTCAAGCCATGTGAGCCAAATTGCCTCGGGGGTACAGGAGGTAAACGAAAACGTGAACCAAACCTCAGCGGTGGCGGGAGACGTCACCAGAGATATTACGTTGGTCAGCCAGGCCGCGGAAGAAGCAAAGACCGGAAGCCAGCAGGTAAATATCAGTTCCAAAGAATTGTCCAGATTGGCCGAAGAGCTGAATGGAATGATTCAGCAGTTTAAAATTTAACCGGTCATGGCGTATGCCCGCCATCCCCCCAGGCGGGCTGCGCACATGACATCCCACGCCTCCGACCTTTAGGGTAGAGAATATGCGCTTGCCTTGGGATTACGGGATTGCTACCCTGAAGGGCATAAACTAAACATCAAAATTATGTGTTGCTGTTTGGGCGAACCGGTAATGGTAACGGGTTATATCATGCGTTGTCTGCGGCGAATGCCTGGACAAATGCCTTTGATCCAGCAGTCCCAAAAGAGCGAAGGGAACAGGTGTTTCCCCAAGGCTGCCATATGGCAATCGAGCTTGGGGCAAGACGGGTAACAGCCTGATCGGCAAGGGCGCACCGCCGGAAAATGGCGATACGTTTTATCACGACACACCAGGTCTTTACATGAGACGGAAGGAAGAGCGCATGTATATCGGTGAAGTATCGAAACGAACCGGAGCCACCCCGAAAGCGATACGATTGTATGAGGCCTTAGGACTTATCCCTGTTCCGGAACGGAAAGGCGCCTATCGAAATTTCCATGAGCAGGATGTGGAGTTGATTCAGATCATCAAGCAAGCACAACAATTGGGGTTTAAGTTGTCCGAGATGAAAGCGCTGCTTCATAAAGAGGCCTCCTGTCAGAATTTCCCCTGGCATCTTGCCCTGCGCCTGGTGCGTGAAAAAATTGAAAAGATATCATCCGATATTGCTCGGTTAGAGCTGCAAAAACAAGAACTTACAAAGTTTACAGAACTCCTTTCAGCGAAAAACTGTCAAGAAATTTCATCCACCTCTTGACTCTGTCCTTAAGGGAAGGTGCTACGGTATCGTTCAAGAGCATAGGAACGATTCCTATGAACTAGAAAAGAACCCCTAAAAGGAGTGCTATTATGAATAATGAACATGCTGTTGTCCTCACAGGCGGGTACGGCGTTGTTGGAACACAAGCCGCTCAGATTCTCCAACAGCGTCATCCGGCCCTTCCGTTATATATTGCCGGACGCAATCCGGAAAAAGCCAAGGTATTGGCGCGTAAGTTACCCAATGCGTCCCCACTGTTCCTCGATATTAACCAGAAAACCCCGTTGAATGGTCTGAAACCTCGCGCAGTAGTTGGGATTGTGAATGATCCACACAACCATTTGCTCATGGACGCGGTACAACACGGAATTCCTTATCTGGATATTACCCGATGGACCGAGCAAGTCCATGCGACAATGTCTTCTTTGCCCGGCAAAGATCTTGGCGCCCCACTGTTCCTCTCTTCTGGGTGGATGGCTGGCGTTGCGTCCATGCTTGCCGTCGCCGCGGCACAACGTGTGGTGTCCGTTGATCAAATTGACATCAGTGTGCTCTATGCGTTGCACGACAAATCGGGTCCCAATTCGGTCGAATATATGGACCGCCTTGCAACACCATTTAACGCAATGCAGAACGGCGAATGGAGGCAGGTCGTTCCGTATACCGATCCCCTTTCGGTCACATTTCCCGGGGGATATTCAACCAACGTGTACCGCTTTGATGCCCCTGATCTGATCACCTTACCTGAAGTGACGGGGGCACGCACGGTTTCAACGCGTATCGCTTTTGATGATGCGGTGACAACCAAGGCATTGGTCATGCTTGTGCGTTCCGGGCTCTGGAAACTCATCAGCGGGCGGCGTTTTACCCGTTTGCGCCATGCGCTCCTCCATAATCCAGGGCAAGGGGCTCCCCATGAACTTGCTATCGAGGTGCTTGGGAGAGGTGAACGGGACATTCTTAAAACGGTTCGGGCTACCCTTGTCGATCCTTTAGGACAAACCCATTTGACAGCATTGGGAATCGCCATTCAACTGGAGCGTCTCCTGGGCTTGGATGGAGGGCCCGCACCGGGTCCCGGTTTTGTGTACCCTGATACAGCGCCCCAAATTGATTCGGCATTGCAATTACTTCGCCAATTCAATGTCAGCGTTGAGATCGATGAAGGTAAATAGCCCGCCCCAGAACCTATCTGGGGAGGTCATCAATTATTGAAAATCCCCGGTTGAATTTTCAGTTGTCTGGTTCATGCCGTCACAGCGTTTTCCAAAGCTGTTTTTTATCCCCGCCACCGCTTTGACACCGATGGGGGATAAGGTCGAGTGGAAGATTACCCGGGAGGACCTGGGAGTGGCTGAGGTTGACGACGCAGACCGCGGGACCGTAAAGTCCCAGGAAAAAACTCCATGACCCTGGAGGGCATTTCTGCCAGCATCCCTGAGATCCGCCTGGACATTCTGGGCGCCAACCGCATCTGTGCCAGGCCCAGAATCCCCTGGCGGTTCTCCCTCAAGGTGATCTGGGCCAGTTTCAAGGCCGCCTTTCTTCGAAGCCCCGGCGGTCCGCCTGACCGACTGGTTAGGCGTTCCCTCTACTACCTTTTAAAAAGAACTTTTAATCTTCAAAAAGTTATGTAATCCCATTATGACAAAATAAGAATTTATTCTTTAAATTAAGTCTTTATTCAAAAAATAATTATTTAAAATTATTGATCAAATACTTGTTTATTCTTAATAACTCAACTTTCGGGATTCATCCAGACGGCTCGATGACAACCAGATAACATGCTGAAATTATAGTGCAAAATATTTGAAGAGCCCTGCTATTTGGTGTGTGTTGAATTCGAGCAAAAACGAAATAAAATCAAATAGTAAGGGCTCAAATGACACATAGCAACATTGGAGCTGAAACACAAGCTGACATTCAGATCCTGGGTAAGATTGATGATTCTTTCAACCAATTTAACGTTGCCACATTCCTACATCGATGTGGCGTTAAGAAACGGCATGGACATAGTGTGCGCTCATTGATTATGGCGATATTTACACTCCCATTTCTGGAAAAGAATTTTTTCAGAGGTATTGTGAACCAATAGCGAAGTCTCATTCGGTAAAGATGCCGCATATGAAGCCCTCAAAGGGAGCAGGTCCAACTGGAGACGGTTGCTGGGGCATGCCCCTGTAGTCTCTTTATCTGCAGAAAAAAGAAAAACAGGAAAAAAACAAGCTCATGCTTGAAAAAGAGGAAGGCCGGTCCAATATTTAGATCATGTTTGTGAAAAGAAAAAGTATGAATTTTTTCCGGCTGGCGCTTTCTTTCTCAACGCTCGCCGTTCTGCTGTTTTGTGTTCCAATCGGCGCCTTTGCCGCGGATCTCCGTATTCTGATGCTGGGAGACTCCTTGACTGCAGGACTCGGGGTGATGCCGGATCAGGCCTGGCCGGCCCTGATCCAGCAAAAACTGGATCAGGACGTTGATATGCCGCCGGGAATGGTCCGGGTCATCAATGGCGGGATCTCAGGATCAACGTCCGCCAGCGCCCCTTCCCGGGTGAAGTGGTATTTAAAAGCACCGCCCGATATCATGGTGCTGGCCCTGGGAGCCAATGATGGGCTTCGGGGCCTGTCTACCGATCTGATGCGGCGAAACTTGGATCAGGCCATTCAAATGGCAGAGGATGCCGGGGTCCGGGTGATCCTGGCCGGGATGCAGATTCCCCCCAACCTGGGGCCGGACTATACTGCGGCTTTTGGCAAGGTATATCCCGATCTTGCCCAGGCCCGCCATCTGACCCTGATTCCCTTTCTTCTGGAGGGGGTGGCCGGCCATCCGGAATTGAACCAGGCCGACGGCATTCATCCCAATGCCCTGGGCCACAGGATAATTGCGGACACCGTATACCCCTTTATCAAGGAGGCCCTGTAATGCTTGAGCTGGACGGGATCAGCAAGGGATTTGTGCAGCCCGGGGCGGGCCGCCTGAGCGTATTGGACAATGTCGGTTTCTCCCTGGAACGGGGGCAGACCGCTGCTGTGGTGGGGCAGTCCGGATCCGGGAAAACCACCCTGCTGTCTCTGATCGCCGGGCTGGACAAGCCGGATACGGGACGGATCCTCCTGGACGGAGAGGACCTGGTGCCCATGGACCAGGACCGGCTGGCCCGGTACCGGGCCCGGAAGATCGGCATTATCTTTCAGAATTTTCATCTCATGCCCCATTTAACGGCTCTGGAGAATATCAGCCTGCCGCTGGAGATCGGCAAAGCGGATCATATCCGGGAACGGACCGAGGAGATGCTGGATAAGGTGGGCCTTGGCCCTCGCCGTCATCATTTGCCATCTCAGCTTTCAGGCGGGGAGTGCCAGCGGGTGGCCATTGCCAGAGCCCTGGTCGTTTGCCCCTCCCTGCTGCTGGCGGACGAACCCACGGGCAACCTGGATATCGCCACGGGAAAACGGATCGCAGGCCTTCTCTTTGATCTGGTCCGGGATGAGGATACCGGGCTTTTAGTGGTGACCCACAACCCGGAGCTTGCCGGGCAGTGCCACACGCAATTCACCCTGGACCGGGGCAGGCTGGTCACTTGATGCTCTGGCTGCGCATGGCCATAAAGGAGGTCCGGGTCAACCGCGGGTTCTCCGCGTTTTTTATCCTTAACCTGGCCGTGGGCCTGGCCGGATTCATCGCAGTCCAGTCCTTTGGCCGATCCATTGACCGGCATCTGGCCAAAAATCTTAAAGAGATTCTGACGGCGGATCTGGTGGTTTCCTCAGGTTCTCCTTTGACCGAAGAAGAGGCGGCTTTGGTGGATAAGGCTGTGGGGCAGGATGTATCAAGGGCAAGGCTTGTGGCCTTTTATACCATGGTCCGACCCCAGAATGCCCCGGCCCGCCTTGTCCGGATCATGGCGGCAGGGGTCGGATATCCTTTGTACGGCCGGTTTGTTCTGGAAAAGGATTCCTCAGTGGCGGATCTGCAAAATACCGCAGGGCTTTTCATGACCCGGGACACGGCCCTGTCCTTAGGCTTGCGCTCCGATTCCGATCTGACCTCTCCCCTTCGCATCGGGGATAAGGATTTTAAGGTGTCTGATTTTTTCAGGGAAGACCCGGATAAGACATTAACCTCCGTGGATCTGGCCCCGAAAATCTACATGGGCCTGGATCAGCTGGACGGCACCGGATTGATCCGCTTCGGCAGCCGGATCCGTTATTTTTATTTCTTCTCCTTTTCCGACGGCAGGGATGTACCGGCCCTGACACAACGCCTTTACGGTCAACTGTTTGATTTGAGCGGGGGCCAGCCCAGGGTCCATGTCTTTGACACACGGGATGCCAACCGCCAGTTAGGGCGGCTGAGCCGGTATGTGACAAGTTATATGGGCATGGTCAGTATTGTGGCCCTGTTCCTGGCCGGCATGGCTGCAGCCTACCTGTTCCGGGGGATGGTCGCAATGAAGCAGCACCAGATGGCGGTGCTCATGAGCACAGGCGCCCTGCGGCGGGAGGTCTATTTTTACGTCAGCCTTCAACTTATGATCTTAGGCGGTCTTGCTGCCCTGCTGGCCCTGGGGGGGGCCGCCTTTCTTTTACCGGCGTTTCCCGTCCTGTTTCAGGGACTGGTCCCGGCGGGCCTTAACCCGGCCCTGGATCTTTCCACCGTTTCTATTGCCCTGGGGCTTGGCATGGCAGGCAGCCTTATTTTCTGCCTGCCGGTTTTTGTCCGGCTTTTTCGGGTTCAGCCCCTGGATCTTTTGCGGTCCCGGGAAGCCGGGGGCGGGGAAAACGGGCCTGGAGGCAGCAGGCTGCTGATCACGGGGCTTGCCTATCTGCCGGGCCTTGCCGCCTTTTTCCTGATCTCGGCCGTTGTGGCCGGCAGGATGAGGGACGGTCTTATCTTTGCTGCGGGATTTGTCCTGGCCATGATTCTGCTCAGCCTGGCCGGTATCCTGGTTTTCAGAGGCTGCCGCTATTTTTCAAATTGGCCGCTGCCGCCGGGCCTTTTTCCGGTAAAACTTGCCCTGCGCAGTTTGTTTCGCAATCGCTGGGCCTCACTTTCCTGTTTTGTGACCATTGCCATGGGGGTTTTTCTCATCGCCCTGATTCCCCAGATCCAGAAGGGCCTGGCCCTGGAGATCCAGCGACCTGAAGGTCTGAAACTGCCGGTATTTTTCCTGCTGGATATCCAGGAGGAACAAAAAACAGCCCTGACAGGTTTTATGGGCGACGCCGCGGGGGAACTGTCCCATATTTCCCCCATGGTCCAGGGCCGAATTTTGTCTGTTAACGGGCAGCCCTTTTTCGAAAAATCCGCTTCCCAGGGGGAGGGGAGCCGGCCCGGGCGGATGCGGGGGCGGCGGCTGGAGTTTATTTTTTCCTATCGAAAGGCCCTGGCCGACTCAGAAACCATTACAAAAGGCGCACCACTGTCGGATATGCCCTGGGTCTGGGGAAGCGATACCCCCTTTGAAGTTTCCGTGGCCGTTTCCTTTGCCGACCGCCACAGCTTGAAGATCGGTGATGTCATAGGGTTTGATGTCCAGGGCATTCCCCTGAAAGGGCGGGTGAAGAATTTAAGAAAGGTCCGGTGGAATTCATTTCAGCCCAACTTTTTTCTGCTCTTCCAGGACGGGGTGCTCAACGAGGCCCCTAAAACCTATCTGGGGGCGATCTCCAATGTGCCGAAAGATCAGAGGGCATTGCTGAAAAATGTCCTGGTGGACCGGTTTCCCAATATCTCCGTTATCGATGTCACCCAGACGGCATCCACCATTTTGTCTGTAACGGACCGCCTTTCCCTGTCCGTTCACTTTATGGCCTGGCTGGCCATTGCCGCGGGCCTTGTCTCCATATTTTCCATCGCGCGGCACCAGGCCCGGAAGAACCGCCATCAGACGAATCTGCTCAAGGTGCTGGGGGCAGGGGGCTTCTCTCTTCAGGCCGTCAGCCTGGTGGAATTCGGCATCATCGGATTCTTGTCCAGCCTTTTTGCCCTGGCGTTGAGTGTCGCCTTTTCAAGGGCGGTGTCATCTTATTTCTTTGACAGCCTCTGGGCCCTGGATTTTTCCTACCTTCTCAGCATCCTCGTTCTGGCGACGGCAGTGTGCATGATTACGGGGGCGACTGCCGTCCGGCAGGTGATGAAAGGCCGTCCCCTGGATCTTTTGAACGCCTGATACAGGTGTTTTGTTTAATGAATCAGCCCGGCTTCTTTATAGTAAAGCTTTGCCCCGTCATGGAGAGGGGCTGACAATCCGGTCAGCATGTCCTTTTGGGTCAGGTTCTTTAACGCCGAATGACAGCTTCTCAATTCGTTGAAATTTTCAAACAGCGCTTTGGTCAGGGAGTATATGACATGGTCAGTAATTTTACTGGAGGTTACTAGGGTGGCCTTGACACTGATGGTGTCTATGGCGGACTGATTTGATGTCCCGGGATAAGTTCTTCCCGGTATCCGGTACTTGGTGTAATAGGGATATTTGCTGATGAGAGAATCAATCCCGTGTCCGGTGATGGGGATAATTGAAACAGGCATGCTGCTTGAAAGCAGAAGGATCATTTGGTTTGGATGACCTACGGTATAGAAAAAGGCATCAATCTCATCTTCCTTCAGCAAGGTGTTGTTTCTATCGATGGGCACTTTTTTCAAGTGAATTTCTCTTGACCCTATTTGAGCGGCATAAAGTACATCAATGGCATTTTTGTATTGCCCGGATCCGCGACTGCCGATGTTGATCCGTTTGCCTCGCAATTGGCCCAGGGATGAAATATTACTTTTCTGCGATGCAATCAGGGTAATGGCTTCGGAATAAAGAGAACAGATGGAGCGCAGATCACTCTGGGCGCCTGCCGAACGCCAGGCCGCCTCTCCGTGGTATGCCTCATACTGACGATCTGACTGGGCAAAGCCAACCTCGATATTACCTTTTATGACGGCGTTAATATTGGAGACCGATCCTTTGCTTTTCCTGGCTTCGTACCTGAAACCGTATTTAGACGCTTTATGGTTCACCATATGGCATATGGCTTTGCCGACCGGATAGTAAACCCCTGTTTTTCCGCCCGTTCCGACAACAGCAGCAGCCCACGCGGACGCCGCTTGCAGGATCAGACAGCTAAAAAGTGTAATGATAAACGCCCTGGTGATGTGTTTCATGGAAGCCTCCTTTGTTGTTTCCGGGCAAATAAAATTTGCCGGCATACATGGAACTTTCGATGAAGCCAATAAACCGATAAGAGTATTATCCGTTTATACATGACTGGATCAGTGGTCGTTAAAAGAGTTTAATAATTTTCGATATCAGCAATCCCTATTGATGTAAAGGTACGGATCATATATTTTGGGCTCCTCAACGCGCTGCGAATAGTTCGCCGCCGTACATTTCATAAAAATCTTGCAAAATTTTTACATTCGCTATCTTAGTCCTGTCAGATCTTGGTTTGGACTGCATCAGAGCCCTTACGAAGACAGCAAGGGGGTTTGAATTATCAGGGCAATCCGTATAAAAGGAACGGGTGTTAACTAAAACTGCAATGGGATGATTAAGGATGACAGACAACCACCTGGGACAGATCATTACAGACACTTTGGACCGCCACGGGGACCGGATTGCAATGCGATACAAGGCCCAAGACCAATGGGTTTCGCTGACCTACAACGCGGTGGGGCTTAACGTCCGGTGCCTGGCAGCCGCGTTGATCAGGGCCGGCCTTGAGCCCGGGGACCGGGTGGCCATTTACAGCGGGAACCGGCATGAGTGGGCCCTGACGGATTTCGCCTGCATCATGGCTGGCCTTGTTTCCGTTCCCATCTACAGCACCAATACAAAGGATCAAGCCGCCTATATCATGGAAGATGCGGGCAGCCGCCTGGTCTTTACGGGCAACGGCGACCAGCTTTCCAAAATCGCGGAGGCCTGTGATCCATCGGTACGGATCATCTCATACGATGAAAACGCCGCGGAGGCATCCAACGGCCGCGCCATCTCTTTTAAGGCGTTCATGGCCGCAGGAGAGGCGAAGGCTTCGGAGCCGGAACTGCGCCGGCGCCAGGCGGAGCTGACTTGTGACCACACCCTGACCATTGTTTATACCTCGGGCACCACAGGCAACCCCAAAGGGGTGATGCTCAGCCACGGCAATATCCTGCACCAGTTCCGGGCCCTCGACCGGCATTTTAAAGTCACCCGGGACGATGTTTCCCTGTGTTTTCTGCCGTTAAGCCATGTGTACGAACGGCTCTGGTCTTACTACATTTATACCAAAGGCGCCTTGAATACCTATCTTGACGATCCCAGAAAGGTGATTGATACCCTAAAGGAAGTACGGCCCACCGCCATGGTCTCCGTGCCCAGGCTTTACGAAAAAATACACGCCGCCGTGATGAACGCCCAGGAAAATGCATCGTCGTTTAAAAAGGCGCTTTTCAGCAAAGCCGTTGAGACCGGAACCGCCTACAATACCCGGAAAAGTGAAAACCGGCCCGTCTCCCCCTGGCTTGCTTTGAAGTTCAACGTGCTGGATAAACTGGTGTTGTCCAAGGTCCGGGCGCTTGTGGGCGGGTCCAAGAACTTTTTTTCCGCCGGCGGTGCCCCTTTGGAAAAATCCATTGAGGAGTTCTTTTTCGCCTGCGGCCTTTTGATCTGCCAGGGTTACGGGTTGACGGAAACCTCTCCCATGATCAGCTGCAACACGCCCGGCGCCTATCGTTTCGGTACTGTGGGCCGGCCCGTGCCGGACTGCGAGGTTCGCCTGTCCGAGGAGGGGGAGGTCTTGGTCAAAGGCGGTCAGGTCATGAAGGGGTATTACAACAACCCGGAGCAAACTGCCGAGGCCATTGTGGACGGCTGGTTCAGGACCGGGGATATCGGCATGTTCGATCCGGACGGGTTTTTAAGGATCACCGACCGGCTCAAGGAGCTGATCATCACCTCCGGCGGAAAAAATATCGCGCCCCAGCACATCGAGACTCTGGTGGGAAAAGACTATTTTATCGAGCAGATCGTAGCCATCGGCGACCGGCGCAAATTTATCTCCGCATTGGTGGTGCCGGCCATGGAGGCACTGGAGACCTGGGCCCGTGACAAGGGCATTACCTGGTCCTCGGTGGAGGAGCTGATCAACCGCAAGGATGTGCTTGCCCTTTACAGAAAGCGCATTGACATGAATTCTGAAAAATTGGCCCGGTTCGAGACCATTAAAAAGTTCACCCTGCTGCCCCGGCCCTTTACCGTGGAGACCGGAGAGATCACCCCGACCCTGAAGCTGAAGCGAAAAAAGATCTCGGAAAATTATTTCTCCCTGATCGAGGCCATGTACCAGAAGGCCAGTGCTTAATCCCGGACCAGGTCCCGGACCCACTTGCCGGATAAAAATCGCGGGATGCCGAGAGTCAGCTTGAACACCTCTTCAACGGTGACAAGCGCCATAACCCAGTAAACCGGCAGGTTAAGGTAAAAGGCGGCAAAAAAGGCCATGGGCACCCCGATGCCCCAGACACCCGTCATGTCCAGAAAACAGCCGAATTTTGTATCTCCCCCGCCCCTGAGCACGGACACAATATTGGTGAAATTGGTGGTCTTGGCCCAGAGGGTCAGACCTGTGACGAGCATGAGGGCGTGGGCATTGGCGTGGGTGGCAGGTGAGATCTGGTAAAAGGAGAGGATCAGATCCCGGGCCAGGATCATGGCCATGCCGGTAGTCAGGGAGACAGCGAGCTGGGCCCTGAGCAGAAACCGGCCGCAGGAAAAGGCGTCATCATATTTTCCGGCACCAATGGTGTTGCCGATCATAACCGATCCCCCGTGGAAAATGCCCCAAAAGGGAATGAAGAGAAACTCCTCCAGGGAAAAGACAATATTGACTGCGGCAATGGATTCGGTGCCGATTCTGGCATAGACCACCTTGTACAGGCTCACCCCGGTCACCCAGGCAAGCTCGTTTAAAAAAACCGGCCAGCAGGTGGTAAACACCTTTTTAAGAAAGTCCTTTGGAAATCCCATCATTTCCTTTACGGTGCCGGCTAAAGGATAGCGCCTTGCATAGATAATGGTAATGAGGATGAGCGCCTCCATGCATTTGGCAATGGTGGTGGCAAGGGCCGCTCCTGCCACGCCCATGGCAGGGAATCCGAATTTGCCGAAAATGAGAAGATAGTTCAGGATAACGTTGACCAGCACGGAGATCATGGAGGCCACCATGGGCACCCGGACAAAGCCCATGGCCCTCATGTTGAACATGAAACAGAAGGTCAGGGCGAAAAGGGGAAAGCAAAAGCCTGCGATGCTCAGATACCGTGCGCCTAAGGCAACCACTTGCGGGTCCGTTGAAAAAAGGGTCATCAGGCGGTCGGCAAAGAGCAGGGAGCCTGCACTGAAAATGAGGGCGATGACAAGTCCTGCTGCAATGCCCATGCCCGACAGATGCTTGATTCTCGACAGGTCCTGCTTACCCCAGTACTGGGCTGTAAAAATGGCAATGCCGCTGTGCACCCCGTACTGAGTCACAATGAACATGAAGGTAAACTGGGCGGCGATGCCCACCGCGGCAATGGCGGTTTCATTGAGCTGCCCCACCATGAAGATGTCGATGACGTTCATGGAGGAGGTCAGGGCGTTTTGAAGGGTGATGGGCAGGCCCAGGTTCAAAAGCTGCCTGAAAAAGCTTGGGGAGGAAACCGTTTGTGATGCTGGCGTCATGGTATGGGCTGCCTATGGTTGGGAAAAACTGCCGAGGGGCACAGGGGATTGCCTGTGTCATGGCCTTTTGGGTATCATCATCCTCCGGCAATGCCAGGTGACTGTATATCAGAGGCACCGGCGTTTTTCCAGATTAACCTATAAGTGACTTGACAAAAATTTGATGCTTGCTAGTATGGGGGGTGTTTTTCCGGCTGTTCAATTCAAAAAAAACAACTCAAACCATTCAAGGAGGATCCAAACTTATGGAAACCAATGACAATCTTGCCACTGCATTTGCAGGTGAAAGCCAGGCCAACCGTAAGTACCTGGCCTTTGCCGCCAAGGCTGAAAAAGACGGATACCCCCAGGTCGCCAAATTGTTCCGGGCTGCGGCCGAGGCGGAAACCGTTCATGCCCATGCCCATCTCAAGGCTATGGGCGGTATTAAAACCACCGAAGAAAATCTCGTGGAAGCCGTGGCCGGGGAGGCCTACGAATTCGAGAGCATGTATCCTCCGTTTCTGGAAAAGGCCATTGAAGAGGGCAATAAGAAGGCTGAAATTTCTTTTAAAAACGCCCTGGCTGTTGAGAAGGTTCATCATGAGCTTTACTCCAAAGCGCTTGAGGCCGTAAAAGGCGGTTCCGACCTGCCCGAGGCCACCATTCACATCTGCCCGGTCTGCGGTCATACCGTGGAGGCCGGTGTGCCGGATACCTGCCCTGTGTGCGGCGTTCCCGGTTCCAA
This sequence comes from uncultured Desulfobacter sp., assembly GCA_963677255.2. Lineage (GTDB taxonomy): Bacteria > Desulfobacterota > Desulfobacteria > Desulfobacterales > Desulfobacteraceae > Desulfobacter. The sequence goes on from CAXXER010000001.1 coordinate 2,157,482, forward strand.
ATTCACTGAAATTCAGTAAGCGTTCCCCTTTAGGACCGGAAAAGCCTGGCCCAGGCTTCTCCGGTCCTTTTCTTTTTTCCACCATCTTAGATTCGTTTGCATCAGGCCTTTGCCGTGCCAGCAATTCTCAATTTGAAAATAATTCTCAGGAACTTGTGAGCTTCGTTCTTGTTGTATGTTATCCAACTATTCTCTATATAACCCGGCGGGGCCAAGCAAGGGGGGAAGCTGCTGCTTTTCGATCATGAACGCTTCAGCTGGTACGCCGCTTCGTCCCCTCCCCCTGCCCAACCCCGCCTAGTCTTTTCAGGTTCAATGAAGGATGGCCTCATAACGGCGGTCATGGTAACAGGGTATAATGCTGAGTTTGGCATACAGGCTCAGGATATACCAGCATGCCATATGTTGTGGGCCAGTGGCTTGGGGCAAAAGCGACTGATGATACCATGATTGTTGACCTTGGTATTACTTGCTTGCACCATGGATACCGCCCGAATATCTGGCAAATCAATCACAACGGATTTCCCCGCCTGAATATTCTTTACACGTGTCAGAGATACTGCTATGCAATTCAGGTGGATTCTACTATCCTTTAATTCCGCATTATATGCGGTTAGATATCAAATTACTCAATATAACCGGACATCCGGAGAATTTCTTGTTACTTACCATATTGTAGTCGACACATATAAGTGCCATTAAACCATATCAGCTAATTCATATAAAAAGGGAAATCTAAACCGATGAGTGTGGATGGAAAACAACTCAGCAATCCAATTTCAACCGGTGGTGGTGGTGGCAGATTTGAAGCTAACATCCAAGCGACATTTGTCACCCTGATGCTCAGTGGTGGTTACGCTCCATGCTTCCCTGCGTACCCAATTGTAGAAATCAAGCTACAGGGAATGGTGGCAGGTTATGCTACAGACGACTTGATTGTTTTCGTTGAAAGCCCATCAAAAAAAGATCGCAGACGGTTGCTTGGGCAGGTTAAAAACTCAATAGCTATCACTGCTAAAAGCAAATTATTTGCCGAAGTTATTCACGCCGCTTGGTCAGACTTCAATAATCCTGAAGTCTTCACAAAAGGAAAAGATGCTATCGCCCTGATTACAGGGCCGATCAGTGCCACCGATACTGATGGGGTAAATGTTCTATTAGAGCAAGCCCGTCATACTAGAGATGCTGAAGAGTTTCTAACCCAGATAGGACGAGCAAATTTTTGCTCAGAAAACACTAGAAACAAACTGGCGGCATTTAGAACCCAACTTAAAACCGCCAATAACGGGAATGACCTTGAAGACGATGATTTATATGAGTTCCTAAGGCATTTTCATCTCCTCGGTTATGATCTTGCAAAAAAAGGAAGTGTAGTTTCTTCCCTGCTGCAATCGCATATCGCACAGTTCAATAAGGATATCCCGGATAAAATCTGGTATCAGATACTAAGTGAAGTACAAGATTTCAACCAAAACGCAGGAACAATTACTGTTGATACCCTCTCTGAAGATCTTGTCGAGCACTTCAGGGAGACGCAGGTCTCGCATATCCCCCAAGAATTTACCAAAGAAGATGCTGAAGTTGCCCCTACAGGTCTGACAGAGGAGACTAATTGGAACCAACATCCATCTGCCAGGAAACTGGCAATTGCTATTCTTATAGGAAGTTGGAATGAGAGTAAAAAGGCAGACATTGAAGCAGTTACGCAGATCGTAGGTGAGGATTACGACAACTGGATAGACGATCTGCGAGAGACTCTACAGGTTCATGATTGTCCGTTAATTTATAAGAACGGTCTTTGGAGCTTCAAGGATCGTGCAAAATCCTGGCAAGAATTTGGGACAAGAATCTTTGACAGCGACCTCGATACTCTCAAAACAGTTGCATTGAATGTGCTCCGAACAAACGATCCATCCCTCGAATTACCTATCGAAGAACGTTATGCATCTGCTATTCACGGCAAGGTATTGCCACATTCTGGCAACTTGCGTAAGGGATTAGCGGAATCTTTAGCACTTATTGGCAGTCGGGCTGCTGCACTAACCAATTGTTCTATAGGGAAGGCAGACGCAATTGCTTTATTATCAGTACGGGAGTTATTTGAGGAAAGCGATTGGATTCATTGGGGAAGCCTGAATAATTTGCTCCCAACCCTTTCAGAAGCAAATCCTGATGAATTTCTGGCTATAGTGGAAAATGCTATCGCATCCAAGCCATCTCCTTTTGACACACTATTTGAGCAGGAGGATACTGGTGTCCTTGGCAGAAATTATATAACAGGTCTTTTATGGGCACTTGAAGGTATTGCATGGGAGGAGGCTTATTTAATCCGAACTTCAGTTGTCCTCGCAGAGATCGCCTCTCATGATCCTGGTGGGAATTGGGCAAATAGACCAAGTAATTCGTTAACAGACATTTTCCTTCCGTGGTTGCCTCATACCTTGGCTTCTGTTCAGAAGCGACAAGCGGCTCTTAAAACTATTTGTTCAGAGCAACCAGAAGTTGGTTGGAAATTACTTGAAAGCTTGCTGCCAAATCAACACAAAACAACATCTGGCACACATAAACCGAGTTGGAGAAAAACGATTCCTGACGATTGGGAAAAAGGTGTTACACATGGCGAATATTGGGAACAGTCCCGTTTCTGTGCGGAATTGATTGTCGAACAAGCAGGTTCTGATATTGGTAAGATAGCTTCTTTGGCAGGTATTTTTGATCACCTACCTTCACCTGCTTTGGAATCCTTAAAAGACAAGCTAACATCAAAACACTGTTTAAGTCTTCCAGAAGAGAAGCGAATGCCCATCTGGTCAGCGTTATGCAAATTGATTTCTCGACATCGACGTTTTCCAGAAGCAAATTGGTCACTCGGAGAGGAGTTCCTTCAACCTATGGATGATATAGCCAAGCAATTGGCGCCTAAAAGCCCAATTTTACGATATAAAAGACTCTTTTCAGAAGCTGATGCATATCTCTATGAAGGCGATGGGGATTGGAAAGAGGAGCAAGAAAAATTATTTGCATTAAGGAAAGCCGCTGTGGCGGATATCTTAGCTGAAGGAGGGCTTTCTAAAGTGATAGAATTTGTTTATACAGTTTCAAACTCTCATCGTGTTGGTGAAGTTCTATCGGATTTTGGCAACAATGATTTTGATACAGAATTGCTGCCAAAATTTTTAGAGAAGTCTAATCAAAAACTCTGGTCTTTTCTTGCTGCTTATGCTTGGCGTCGTAAATATATGGTCGGATGGCAGTGGTTTGATGATATCGACAAAACTGAATGGAACTCTCAACAAATAGCACTGCTATTGTGTACTATGCCATTTGAAAAAAGTGCATGGGATAGAGCCACCCAATTGCTTGGTGATAATGAAAGCGAGTATTGGGAAAACACTAGTGCAAACCCTTATCAAACAGATGATGATCTTGAGTATGCCCTCGTCAAATTGCTCGAATTTGGTCGTCCGAGTGCTGCAATTGAAGGATTTACGCACGATTTACACAAAAAGAAAACCATTAATCCGAATTTGGCTTGTGACACATTGTTGGCGTTAGTCCAATCCGAAGATCAAGTTGGAACTATTGACAGCTACCACATAACTGAGCTTATCAAGGCTTTACAGAAAAATCCGAGCACAGACCCCAATAAGCTTTTTCATGTTGAGTGGGCGTATGTGACCCTACTTGACCGAGATGGTGATGGCTCGCCAATAACATTGGAAAATAAACTGGCATCAGATCCTAAATTTTTCTGTGAGCTTATCCAAATAATATATTGTCCAGAGGGGGGGAAGCCCGAAAAAGAGCTTTCTGAGCAAAAGCGTAATCTTGCCACGAACGCATATCGCTTGCTTTCTACGTGGAGCGTTGTTCCTGGTGCCCAGAACGATGCGGAATTTAATCCCGACTTGTTTATAGACTGGTTACATCAGACAGAAGAAATCGTTAAGGAATCGGGGCATTATGATGTTGCAATGATTCAATTAGGTAACGTGTTAGTTAAAGCTCCTGGTGGCCCTGATGATTTATGGATTCATCCTGTGATTGCAGAAGCTATGAATAATCGAAACCGCTCTAGTTTGAGAGATGGATATCGGACAGGAATTTTTAACTCACGAGGGATACACACGGTTGATCCGGAGGCCAAACCTGAAAAAGAATTGGCAAAAAAGTATCGAAAACGTGCCAATGACATAGAAAATGTTGGCTATCAAAGGCTGGCAACTACATTACGGGAAGTTGCGGATCGTTACGATCGAGATGCAGAACGAATTATTTCAAATGGAGGTTTTCTTCATTAAGCCTACGATCAATTAGAATGCTGTGGAAAAGCCTCAGACTCAGGTCATTAAAATCCCAAATTTTAGAAATTTTGAGGAATAGAAAACTATAGTGGACCCCAGTGTCAAGACAGTTTTTGATTCAATTTAAGCGCCATATTTTAGATTTCCCCAGGCAATTAGCGGAAGTGGAAGCCAGGCCCTGAGAATGGGCACCGCAAACACTGCCCGTCGGAAGGGATTGGCTTCCGCTGGAGCGGGTTTTGAGAAGAGCGTCCAGATCAACCCACCAGCCTCAACTGATTTTCACCATAGTATATTTCAGCCGGCGTTTGTCCGCCAAAACTCTGGTGAGGCCGTTCATGGTTATAAAAGTTAAAATATCTTTTTAAGGATTTCCGCAGGTGCTCAACAGATTGAAATTCATTTACATAAATCTCTTCATATTTCACGCTGCGCCACAGCCGTTCTATGAAAATATTATCCATGGCCCGGCCTTTCCCATCCATGCTGATCTTAATACCGTTATCCTTTAAAACCTTTGTAAACTCATGACTCGTGTATTGAGAACCTTGATCCGTGTTAAATATGGACGGTGTCCCATGGCATCGCAAAGCCCTTTCCAGCGCCGATACACAGAATTCACTATCCATAGTGACAGAAAGTTCCCAAGATAAGACATAGCGGCTGTGCCAATCCATAACTGCCGTTAAATAAACGAACCCTCCGGCAAGCCTGATATAGGTCAGGTCTGTGCACCACACCTGATTTGCCCTGACAACATCAAGGTTTCTTAAAAGGTAAGGGTAAATTTTATGCTGGGGGTGGGCCTTGCTGGTGTTCGGCTTGGGGGCAATGGATTGGATCCCCATTTTCCGCATTAACCGTTGGACCCGTTTTCGATTGATCTTAAAACCCTTCCGCCTCAAAACAGTACGCATTTGGCGGGTGCCATAGAAAGGATGGTCCGTGTATTCCTTGTCAATGACTTTCATTATTTCAATGTTTTCAGGCGATTCCTGACATGAAGAGCCTTCACGATAATAGCTGGAACGTGGCAACCCTATCAACTCGCATTGTTTTTGGATACTGAGTTTAGGATGCTTTGGCTGAATGCGTTGTTTTTTCTCTTTAATGGTCATTAAAGATGTCCGGTGTTTTTTTTTAACCAATCCAGTTCTACCTGGAGTTGACCAACTTTTTGATACAGGCGGTCTTTTTCTATCTCAGAGGCTTTGGCCTGTTTTGCCTGGGTTTTACCAAACACCGAAGGAAGGGCCTCTATTGCTTCCTTTTTCCACCGATTAACAAGACTGACATGGATTCCAAATTCGGGTGCAATTTCAATAGCAGTTTGATTCCCTTTGATCGCAGCCAGAGCGACTTTGCTTTTTAGCTCGTTACTGTAATTTTTCCGTTTCAAGATTTCCCCTTTTCTGGACCGTTATATTTTACCTTAACACATTGTCCAGTTTTCGGGGTCCACTATCAACCCCACAATGTGTCTATGATTGAACGCTTTTTTGAAAATCTCTTCGACCTCAATATGTTGGGGTAGCCGTCCTCAATAAAGAGTCAATTAAATACCGGATAAAGTTGACTGAGCCTTTATTTCATTGCCCGTTTTTCTCAAATGCCCCGTCCGCTGGGTTTAGACTATGCAGTGCGGCGCATAAGTTTCAGGGCATTCCTTTCAAATTGAGAATTGCTGTTGCCGTGCCGTATTTTTTGTGTTTGCCCGGGTTTTATGATATGGGGGCAGCACAAGCTAATCGTTAAAAACGTGAAGGATACTAAAATACCTATGGGCTGGAAACTGTCACCGAAAATTGAATCCATACTGAGCAAGGCGTTAGATGATGGCATCAGCCGGGATGATGCCCGAACCCTGATCCAACTGGACCTGCACACGAAAGAAACCTATGCCCTGATGGAAACCGCCGACCGGCTGTCCCGGCAGACCTTTAACAACAAGGGCGAGAACCATCTGCACATCGGCATTAATCTGGAACCCTGTCCCCTGAACTGTAAGTTCTGTTCCCTTACCGTGGCGGCCGGGGTGTTCACCGAAACCATCGAGTTTTCCGAGGAGCAGATCCTGGCCTGGGCAACGGAGGGAGAAGCGGCAGGGGCGGACGGTTACAATATCATGACCACCGGCACCTATTCCTTTGCAAAGCTTCTGGAAATCGGCCGGGTGCTCAAAAAGGCCGTGTCCGTTCCCCTGGTCGCCAATACAAGGGATATCACCCACAAAGAGGGTGAGCAGCTTTTAGACGCGGGATTTGTGGGCGCCTACCATGCCGTCCGTCTGGGTGAAGGCCGGGATACCCCGCTTAAACGGGAAAAACGGATTCAGTCCATCAAAACCTTCGGCGAGGTAGGACTGCGGTGGATGAACTGCGTGGAGCCTGTAGGACCGGAGCACGATATCGAAGAGATCCTGGATCTGATGTTTCTGGCCAGAGAATACCGGGCCACTTATTCCGGGGTGATGCGCCGGGTCAATTTCCCCGGAAGCCCCATGACAAAATACGGGATGATCACCGAGTTCGAAATGGCAAAGCTTGTGGCGGTCAGCCGCCTGATCATGGGCCGGGTGCCCAAAGCTCACTGCGTCCACGAGCCCAACACCCTTTCCATGATCGCCGGAGGCAACCTGTTCTTTCCCGAAAAAGGGTCCAGCCCCAGGGACAATGAGGCGGATACGGGAAAGGGACGGGCAATGGATGTCACGGCAACCCGAAGGATTTTTGTGGAAACAGGATGGGATCCGGACCGGCCGTCCAATTGTTTTTAAACGTATTTTTGAAGATTGAATCCTGCCAGGGATAGATAACCTAAAGGAGCCCGATATGAAGCGCATGTTTGTTTGCACCTGTACCATTATGATGGTGACCCTTTTTATGTGCTCCGGGGCCCAGGCCTTTAAGGCCGGAACCTGGAAGACCGCCCAGACCATCCAGCCCTTTTATTACGATCAGTTCGGAACCGACAAGGCGGAGGTCTTTTCCTTTACCAATCCTGCGGATCAGAAAACCGCCCTTTTGGCAGGGGCTCTGGATATCTGCGGCACCACCCTGGCCCATGCCATCCACTCCGCCTCCCAGGGGCAGCCTGTGGTGGTGGTGGCAGCCCTTTGTAACAAATGCTCGGCCTTTGTAGTCCAAAAGGACGGTCCGATCCATAGCGTAACCGATCTGAAAGGCGGAAAGATCGGCTATGTTCCCGGCACCATGCATGAGATCCTGCTTCGGGAAACCCTGGTGAAAAACGGGTTGAACCCTGACACCGATGTCAAATTGACCCGGGTGGATTTTTTCGACATGGGCATGGCCCTGGCCCGGGGCAATATCGATGCGTTTCTCTCGGGTGAGCCGTTTCCCACTCTGGCGGTGTTGAAAGGATACGGCCGCGTGCTCTCGTATCCTTATTACGGGGATACCGTGGGGACCATCAATGCAGGCATGCTGGTTAAAAAATCCACAATCGAGAAAAATCCCGGCCTGGTCCTGGACATGGTCCGGGCCCATGCCAAGGCCACAACCTGGCTGAAAGCCCATCCCGACGCCTGGCTGAAAAAGGCCTCCTCTTTCGGCACTGATATGGAGGTGCTTAAGGCGGCGTCCAATAATATGGAGCTTGCCTGGGACATGGACGAGGCTTTTGTCGGCCGGGTCAAGGCCCTGGGACAGCGGATGCAGGCCTTGGGGCTGATCAAAATCCAGCCCGACTATGACAAGCTCATTGATCTTTCCTTTGTCAAACGGCTTAAGGATGCAGGAGAGATCTGATGATGAACCGGCTCCTGCCCTGGCTTCTGCCGGCGGCCTTTGGGGCCTTCTGGATACTGGCCTCCGCCTTTGACTGGGTGCCGGAGTATCTGATGCCGGGCCCGGGCGCTGTGCTGGAAACCGGCCGGCTATATATCCTGGGGAAGGCCGGCGAAGCCCCCTACGCCGGCCGCTTTGTAGGCGACCTTCTGGCCTCCCTTTCCCGGGTGGGCCTTGGGTTTTTCCTGGCTGCGGCCTTTGGCCTTCCCTTAGGGATCTGGTCCGGCCGGGTGGCCTGGGCGCAAAGGGTTTTGGGAACCTCGGTGAACGGGCTTCGGGCGGTGCCCGGAATCACCTGGCTGCCCCTGGCCATGGTCTGGTTCGGCATCGGTCTTAAAACCACGGTGTTCCTGGTGGCCCTGGCCGCCTTTTTTCCCATCTATCTCAACGCCGCATCCGGGGCCTCCCAGGTCAACCCCATCCTGCTCCGGGCCGGGGCCATGATGGGGGTGGACCGGCTCCGGGGCACCTTTGCCATTCTGCTGCCCGCTGCCATGCCCTCCATTGTCACAGGGCTTCGTCTGGGGCTGGGAATCTCCTGGGCCTACCTGGTTTTAGGGGAGCTTTCCGGGGTTCCCGACGGCCTGGGGGCCGTCATTATGGATGCCCGGATGTTAGGACGGATCGATATGATCGTGGTGGGGATCATTCTCATCGCCATTCTGGGCCGGGCCACGGACCTTGCCCTGAAAAAGGGGCTGACCCTCGTGTTCAAAAGCGCGGCCCGGATGCCTTAAGGATTTTGCCTTATGTCTTTGCCTCTTTTGCAAATCGATCATCTGGGAAAATCGTTTCCAGTCAATGGATCTCAAAAAACGGTCATTGATGATCTTAATCTGTCCCTTGACCGCGGGCAGTTTCTCTGCGTTATAGGGAGAAGCGGCTGCGGTAAATCCACCTTGATCAACCTTGTGGCAGGATTCCTTCCCCCAAGTTCCGGAAGGATTCTGGTCGGTGGCATCCCCGTTTCAAAGCCCGGTCCCGACCGCTGTGTGGTCTTCCAGGAGGATGCCCTGTTTCCCTGGCTCACCGTGGAGGAAAACATCGCCTTCGGGTTAAAGAAGAAAAAGAAAAAACGGGACCGGGTGGAGACCCTTTTGGAGATGACAGGGCTTGCCTCGTTCCGTAGCTATCTGCCTAAAGAAATTTCCGGAGGCATGAAGCAGCGGGTGGCCCTGGCCAGGGTTCTGGTGCTGGAGCCTGCCATTCTTCTCATGGACGAACCCTTTGCCGCCCTGGATGCTCAGACGAGGGAGGAGATGCAGTCCCTGCTCCTGGACCTGTGGTCCCGGTTTCACCATACCGTTGTTTTCGTCACCCACGATGTCAGGGAGGCCGTGTTTCTGGCGGATCGTGTCCTGGTCATGGACCGGGAAACGGATCACAGGATTTTGGACATCGACCTTCAAAGGCCCCGGAACCGGGAGGGTGAGTCTTTCAGCGCCCGGGCCCGGGCGCTGAGAAACCTGTTGTAGACGGTCTGTTATGCTGACAAAGGCCGGTGCCGGACAGGTGCGGCCCTGTAACCCGGATTTCGCGGCCCCGGATTAAAGCCGGTTCATCCCTGTGGTGGGTGGTCATGATCAGGGTGGTTTCCGGGCAGGTTTCCCTGATATGGGCCATGATATGCGCTTTAGCCTCAGGATCCACGGACTTGAAGGGTTCGTCCATGAGTGCAAGATCCGGGCGGAGTAAAAAGGCCCTTGCAATGGCGGCCTTTTGTTTCATACCGCCTGAAACCTGGAATGGATAAAGGTTCCGGGCATCGTAAAGCTCTGTGACTTCAAGCCATGATGCATACCGGTCTTCCAGCCCTGCACAGGGTGCAAGTCCTGCGGTCCTTAAAGGATAGCGGATGTTTTTTTCCAAGGTTTTATGGGCAAACAGTCCCGGTTCCTGAAACACGGCGGTTGTCCGGCCCGATAAAACTGAGACCTTTCCCGTGTAGTCCCGGTCAAGGCCCGCCAGAATCCGGATCAGGGTGGATTTGCCTGCCCCGGACGGGGCGAAAAGGCAGACCCGCTCTCCGGTGCTGACGGTCAGACTGAAATTGTCGATGGCGATGCGATCTGAAAACTGACGGGTCAGATGGGAGATGTGTATCATGGCGTTACTCCGGGTTGAAGAACCGGCCGAGAAGCAGGATGCAGATCAGGTGGATTCCGATCTGGCACAAAATCAGGGCGGCAAAGACAACGGCCAGACTGAAATACACCTCTGTCATGTCAAAGGAGATCAGGGCGGCGTTGAGACGGTGCCCGAGACCGCTGTCCGAGGCCAGAAATTCTCCAAGCAGGGTAATCTTCACCGCCATGACCACTCCCAAAGTGGCGTTGGATTTGAGTGCCGGGACCAGGGCCGGCAGGTAAATGTCCAAAATCCTGTGGCTGAAACTGCCGCCAAAGACGCGGACAACATCTTCCATGACCGGCCGGGGCCTTGCCAGAACGTTGGCCGTGTGAACTGCGGTCAGCGGAGCTGACAGGGCGATAACCAAGCAGACGGGGGCCGTGTCTCCCACACCGAAAATGACCAGAAACAAAATCCCCAGGATCAGGCCGGGAATCACCTGGACCAGCGCCAGCAGAATTTCCATGACCATGGCCGCCCTGAACGCTTTGCAGACGATCCCAAGGGCCGTTCCCAGGAAAAACGCGACAGCAAACCCCAGTGACGCCCGAAAAGCGGTCATGAAAAGATCCTGTTTCAGGGACGGGCCCCACAATTGCGGCAGCGCTTTAATGAGTGTTATGGGACCGGGAAGCAGATAGGGGGGAAACCACCTGGCCGCAATACTCCAGATCCCGGTAAAAAGCACCAGGGCGGCCAGGCTTGCGCAGACGGGTTTAAAAAAAGGCTTCAAACTGTTCCCCCAGGGGACTGCCGAGGGTGTTGTAGTAGGCATAAACTTCAGATGCGAGGCTTTTTCCTGTCATCAGCCTGAATTCGGTCCGCACAAGGGCGGTGAGGATCAGTTCCGGGGAAAAGTTCATCACGGTGGCCATCTGTTGTGCAGCCGTTTGAGGATCTGCTTTAACTGCAATGACGGCCTTTGCCACGGCATGGTTCAGCCGCCGGATCAGATCCGGGTGCTGTTCTGCCCACAGGGCCAGGGCAAAGACGCCGACCTGGGGATAGCCATGGGATCCACCGGTAGATTGCTCCCACAGGTCTTTGTAGCTGACGGCCGCCCAGTTCCCAGGCCGGGTTGTCACCATAGTGGCGTATGGCTCGGGCAGGGCTGCAGCATGGAGTTCTCCTTTCCCCATAAGAGCGACGGTGCTTTGGAATGGCAGGTAGCGGATGGGAATCTCACGGTTCCAGGTCAGATTCGCCTTCCGGATAAATACCCGGGTCGCCTGTTCGATGGGGGACCCTTGGAAGGGCAGGACCAGGGGCAGACCCGCAAGATCGGACATCTCCCGGATGGGCCGGTCCGTAACAAGCCAGGTCATGCCGGTCACATACCCGTTGATCATCCGGACCGGTGCGCCCCGGTCAAAGAACCCTTTTCCGATGGAAAGCCCTGTGGCCAGCAGGTCAATCTCCCCCCGGAGAAAAAGGGCATGGGCCCGGGCGTGGTTGGAAAAAATTGTAAATTCCGCCCAGGCTTGGGTTGACAGCGCCAAGATCAGCGGCGTCGAAGCAGGAACGGCCGGTACCCATACCCGCACGGCAGAGGGTGCCGGGGCCATGTCTGCGGCATTTGCGGCCTTAACCGGGAAAAGGGGGGCAGGCGTATCCTGCCCCAGAGCTGCCGGACCGTCCTGCCCCGAGTAGTAAATGCCGGCCCCGCCGTGACAACTGAGCACGAGGGCGATACAAACCATCAGATAGACCAACGGCCGGACCGGCAAGAAAAAAAGTTTCATCAGGCCCACGCTTCGATCTCCTCCCAGATCTCCTTCATCGTATGCATCACGCGGTGTTTGCGATTACGGTATCCCGTATGGAGCAGTTCGTGGGAGCGCGGACCTAGTGGGGTCCCTAAAAATTCCTTGTAGAGCTTTATAATCATGGGGTTGTTATGGGACTGGCGGACGGGGGTTTCCCGGTCAATGTGGTAAAGGCCTGCCTGGCGCAGCGGGGTTGCGGCCTGATAGGCATGTTTGTCCCTGGGCTGGCCTCCGCCTCCGGCGCATCCGTTGGGACAGGCCATGACTTCCACGAACTGGTATTCGCACCGGCCGCTGTCAAGGGCTTGCAGAACCTTCTCCGCCGCTTTCAGGGTGTGAACGACCGCTACTTTGACCTGGGCTTCCCCTAAGTCCACCTCGGCCTCCCGGATCCTTTCGGCCCCCCGGACGGGGGTGAATTCAACGTCTGCAAGCTCTTTGCCGGTGATTACTTTGTGAACAGTTCGAACTGCAGCCTCCATCACCCCGCCGGAGGAGCCGAAGATGACGGCGGCACCCGAGTAGGTTCCCATCCAGGGATCGTCAAACCGGGAATCTTCAAGATCTTTCAGGGCAACGCCCTCCCGCCGGAGCAGGCGGGCAAACTCCCTTGTGGTGAGCACGGCGTCGACTTCTGGCTGTCCGTCCGCTGCAAATTCGGGCCGCTGGGCCTCTCCTTTCTTGGCGGTGCAGGGCATGATGGACACCACCCGCATTCGGGCGGGATCCGTACCCGTTTTTTCAGCCAGGAAGGATTTGGCCACGGCCCCGAAACATTGCTGGGGCGATTTTACGGTGGACAGATGGGCGGCAAGGTGGGGGAAGTTTTTCTCCACATAGGAGATCCAGGCCGGGCAGCAGGAGGTGAACATGGGAAGAGGCCCGCCCTTTTCCATGCGGGAAAGCAGTTCGTTGCCCTCCTCCATGATGACCAGATCCGCAGTAAAGTTGGTGTCGAGCACAAGGTCCGCCCCCAGGTTTTTCAGGGCAGTAATGATTTTTCCTTCAACATTGGTGCCGGGGGGCAGACCGAATTCCTCTCCCAGGGCGGTGCGTATGGCCGGGGCGAACTGGAATACGGTGGTGACAGCAGGATCGTAGAGATAATCGGTGACCGTTTCGATGTCATTTTTTTCCTGCGAGCGCTCCCACCGGGCAGACCAGGATACACTGGCCGCAGCCCACGCAGTCCGAATGCCCCAGCGGCCGCCCGTCCCTGACGCTGATCTCGGTGCCAAGACCCTTTTCCGTGATGACCAGGGCGTCCACACCCTGAATTTCACGGCACACGGTGACGCACCGAAAACAGCGGATGCACTTGCTCATGTCCCGGGCAACGGCAGGGGAAGAGTGGTCCCTTGTCCGCTGTTCGTAAAAGTGCGGATAGTGGTACCGGGTCTGCTGGAGACCCACGAACTGGGCCACATCCTGGAGTTCGCAGTTGCCGTGCCGGATGCATGAGGCGCAGTCCTGGTTGTGGTCTGCCAGGAGCAGTTCCACCTGAAGGCGCTGCATCTGCCGGACCTTGGGTGTCCGGGTTAAAACGACCGCCCCCTCGGCCATGGGCGTGGTACAGGAGGTGACGATCTGGTGGTCTGTTGCCGCCGGCTAACTGCAGATCCACAAGGCAGACCCGGCAGGTGCCCGGAGTGTGGTGGATGTCGGCCATTTCCGCAGAGTGTGGGAATGAAAATGGGCCGGTTCGTTTTGCCACGGTGAGGATGGTTTCATTGGCCTGGAATTCGACCTGTTTTCCATTGATATATCCGATCATTGTCTGATCCTCCTTATTGCTCCGTAATGACGGAGTATACCCTGTAGCACCGCATGCACCGGTGGGCTTCGCGGTAGGCGTCTTCAATGCAGATGGGCTTTTCCACCTCTTCGAAGATCTGTCTGCGCACCTCGGGGTTGAGTTCGGGAATCTTGATGCGGTACTCGTGGCGCACCGGGATCTTAACCCCTGTGGCGGTCATGGGCTGGACCGCCGCCACAAGTTCGCTCATGCGGTCTTCAGGGTAAAACCGGACCCGGCCCCGGGTGAGGTAGTCGTCAATGGACCGGGCCGCCTTTTCTCCCTGGGCCATGGCCTGGACCAGGGTCGCAGGACCTGTGACGCAGTCCCCGCCGGCAAAGACCCCCTTTCTGGTGGTCATCAGGGCATTGGGATCGACTTTGATGGTGCCCCAGGTGGTAAAGGCCACGTGGTCGGCTTCAGGGGAGATGAAGCCGGGCTCAACCTCCTGGCCGATGGCCGGGATCACATGGCAGGTCTCAAGGACGAACTCGGACCCGTCAATGGGGGTGACGCCCCTGCGGCCGGTGGTGTCGGGTTCGCCCAGGGACATTTTTACAAGTTCCACCGCCTTGACCTTACCGTTTTCCGAGATGATCCTTGTGGGGGTGACCAGAAGGTGGAAGATCACACCTTCCTTTTCGGCGGCCTCGATTTCTTCGGGGTCGGCCGGCATTTCATTCCGGCTTCTGCGGTAGACCAGGTGGACCTTTTTTACGCCCATGCGAAGCGCCGAGCGTACGCAGTCCATGGCGACGTTACCGCCGCCGACCACGACCATGGTATCGCCCAGGGACATGGGAATGCCCTTGTCGATATAGTCGTGGTTGATGCGCAGTAAAAAGTCCACGCCAAAGTCATACCCCTCAAGTCCCGGATCTTCTCCCATGACTTTCATGACCTTGCCCCGGTGGGTGCCCACTCCGAGGAACACGGCTTTGTAGCCCTTGGAGAAAAGATCTGAAAGTCCAAGGTCCCGGCCCATCTTTTTATTGTAGAAGATCCGGCCGCCCAGGGTCTGGATGATACTGATCTCTTTTGCCAGTACCGCCTTTGGAAGCCGGTATTCGGGAATGCCTGTGGCCGCCATGCCGCCGGGCACGGACTTGGCCTCAAACACGTCCACGGGAAAGCCCCTGAGCAGCAGGTGGTAGGCGGCGGCGATACCGGCGGGGCCGGTGCCGATGACAGCCACCCGAAGATCCGGGGCTTTCGGGGCTGCGACGGTATGGGCGGAGAACCACTTGTGGCTGACGTCCTGTTCATGGTCGGCTACAAATCTTTTCAGGACCTTGATGCCCACAGCTTCATCCACCTGGGTCCTCTGGCAGGCCATTTCGCAGAATCGGACACAGACCCGGCCGCAGGTGGCCGCCATGGGATATTTTTTAAGAATGATGCCCAGAGAATGGGTGAATTTGCCGTCCTTGACGTAATCAATGTACCGGGGAACATCCACCCTTGAAGGGCAGGCTTCGATGCAGGGGGCGGTCACGTAGGTAGCGCAGGGCTGGGGCAGACCGCCGGGATCGGAAGTGTTTTGAACTCCTCCCTGAAAAATTTGATCATGTGCAAAAGGGCGATGGTGGCCGTCCGGCCGAGACCGCACATGGAGGTGGCGGCCACATGAACGGCCACGGCCTCAATTTCATCCAGAGCACCGGCACAGGATTTTCCCTGGGCCATGTCTGACAGCTTGGAGCGTATGATCTGGGTGCCGACTCTGCAGGGGGTGCATTTGCCGCAGGACTCTCTGGCCACGCGGTCCATATACTGGCTGGCCGCATCCAGCAGGTTAACCATGGGTTCAAAGATGAAAAACCCGTGGGGTCCGATAAACGCTTTGACCGGGTTACCCGGGTTGAATTCGTCAAAACCGTTGAATCCCGGGTGTTCTTCAATCTCAAACACCTTTTTTCCACGGTTGTCGATGACCATATCGTCCCAGACCCCGAAGATGACTTTTGCCATATCAGGTCCTCCCGTTAAAAATTTAAACTGAGGATAGGAATAGCAACGACCATACCAAGAAAGTCAAATATGAATTATTGAAGCTTAATAAGCTGAAGTTATTTAATATATTCATATTTCGTTGGCGGCGATAATGTCTTGTCCTGTGTCGGGATCTTTTACAGAATGGAAAAGAACCGGTCTGTTTGGGGGGGGCAGGACCGGGAGCTGAACCCGTATCCCGGAAACGGCCCGGGGCGGATCAGACACGGGTTAGGGCATCCTTGAAAGGCCCCAGGATTGTTGCGGGCCAATCTGGCATTTAACTTGCTGTTGCCGGAATATTGTCTGCCTGCTGCAAGTGCGGCAAGGGGTTTTGAATGATGAATATTTGAGAGAGGATACTATGGCAAACAGTCTGTACATCACCTCCACCGAAGCCCAGAGCGGAAAGTCCCTGATCGTTCTGGGGATCATGCAACTGCTCTTAAAGGATATCCGCCTTGTGGGGTTTTTCAGGCCCATCATCAACCCGCCCAAGGGCGAAAAGGACCGGGACATCGACCTTATGCTATCCCATTTTCATCTCGGGATCGGGTACGAGGAAACCTATGCCTATACTCTGGATGAGGCCAAACAAATGGTTAACGCCGGCCGCAGCGCAGAGATGATGGCGACCATTCTTAACAAGTACAAGGCCCTGGAGGCCAAGTGCCGGTTTGTTCTGTGCGAAGGCACGGATTTTTCTGCAGGTTCCGAGTCTTTTGAGTTTGACATTAACGCCGACATCATCGCTGATTTAGGGTGCCCGGCCCTGGTGGTTTCAAACGGGCACCGGCGGGCAGCCGCATCTGTGGCCGCCGCCTGCCAGCTCTCTCTTGAGAGCCTGCTCCACCGGGGGGGTGACGTTTTGGGCGTTCTGGTCAACCGCGCGGAGCAAACATCCCTGGCCGATCTTCAAGCGGCGCTTCGGGCTGCCGTTCATCAGCCCGAGACCCTGATTTATGTGATTCCCGAATCCGAAGCCTTAAGCCGTCCCACCATGCGGGACGTGGCCGCCTGTTTTGAGGCAAGGGTGCTCTATGGCGAGGCGGCCCTGGATAATCAGATTTCAGAAATCGTGATTGCTGCCATGCTGGCCCCTAATTTTCTGAGCCACATCAAAAAAGACTGCCTGGTGCTCACCCCGGCGGACCGGTCCAGCATTGTGGTGACAAGTCTTGCCGCAAGGCATTCCACGGCATTTCCGGATATCGCAGGGGTCCTTGTCACTGGCGGCCAGCCCATGCCGGATACCGTCACCCGTCTCATAGACGGATGGAGGGGGGTGCCCATGCCGATCCTTCAGACCCGGATGCTCACCCAGGAAGCCTCTGCGATTCTGAACGGCATGGGCGGCAGGATCACCCCGGATAATCCCGGGCGCATCGCCCACGGCCTTGGCCTTTTCGAATCCTGTGTGGATGCAGGGCAGCTCCGGCAGCGGCTGTCTGCAAGAAAGTCCGTTCGGATCACCCCACAGATGTTTGAATACAGTCTCGTTGAAAAGGCGAAAAAGGCACGCCAGCATATTGTACTCCCCGAAGGTACGGGGGAGCGTATTTTAAAGGCCGCCGATATTCTGTTGCGTCGCTCGGTCTGCGACATCACCCTTTTGGGACGGGAAACGGAGGTCCGCAGGAAAATCAGAGAGCTGGGGCTGAAGCTGCCTTCCGCCCGGATCATCCAGCCCGAGACCAGCCCTTTCCTGGCCGATTACGCACAGGCCTATTTTACGATGCGCAAACACAAGGGCGTTACCCCTGAGATGGCCCGGGATACGTTGCTGGATCCGACCTACTTTGGTACCATGATGGTGCATATGGGCGATGCCGACGGCATGGTGTCCGGATCGGTTAATACCACGGCCCACACCATCCTTCCCGCCTTTCAGATCATCAAGACAAAGCCCGGGACCACGGTGGTTTCGTCGGTGTTTCTCATGTGCCTTAAGGACCGGGTTCTTGTCTTTGGCGACTGCGCGGTCAATCCCAACCCCACGGCGGCTCAGCTGGCCGAGATCGCCGTGGCATCGGCCCGCACCGCAGTCATATTCGGTATCGAACCCCGGGTGGCCATGCTCTCCTATTCTACAGGAACTTCAGGGGGCGGCGCCGATGTGGACAAGGTGGTTCAGGCCACCACCATGGCCCGGGAAATGGCGCCCGACCTTCTCATGGAAGGCCCGCTTCAATATGATGCAGCCATTGATCCGGGCGTTGCCCTGACCAAGCTACCGGGTTCAAAGGTGGCCGGCCGGGCCACGGTACTCGTCTTTCCGGACCTGAATACCGGGAACAACACCTATAAGGCGGTTCAGCGGGCATCGGACAAGGTTGTGGCCATCGGCCCGGTTCTCCAGGGGTTGAATAAGCCGGTCAACGATCTCAGCCGGGGCTGCACCGTACCGGATATCGTTAATACGGTTGCCATTACGGCCATCCAGGCCCGGACCGGGAAGCTGTAAAATGAGTTGGAGACGTCCATTGTTCCGGAACGCTGACTGTGATAATGGTGTGCTGAACATCGTTAACTATTGACGCCTTTTAAAAGGAGACAAATCGATGAACATGGATGTCGGCAACTTAGAGCCCCCGGTATTCAGGCCCCCTTCGGAGTGGGATTCCTTATTGATCAGCGTGACCAACGGCTGTACCCACAGATGCACCTTCTGCTCCATGTACCTGACCAAGAAATTTTCCATGCGCAAGGATATTGAGGCGATAAAGGCCGATATCCGAAAGGCCGGGGAAATGTTCGCAGGCCAGGTTGAGAAAATATTTTTTGAGGATGGCAACGCCTTTGTGGCAAAGGCAGAGACGTTAATTGAACTGACAGAGTACAGTTATCAGCAGCACCCGAATCTGCGAAAGGTCAGTTCCTACGCCCATGTCAAAGATATCCTCAAGAAGTCGGATGAGCAGTTGAAACGTCTGGCCGATGCCGGCTTCACCATGGTGTATGTGGGAATTGAAAGCGGGGATGACAGGGTGCTTGCGGACTGTAAAAAAGGGGCGACCCAGGATGACTATGCCCTGGCCGCCCAAAAATGCCACCGGGCGGGCATCGACTGGTCAGGAATTTTTCTGTTGGGCCTGGCCGGCAATAATCCTGAAAAAAGCCGCAGCCACGCTGTGGAGTCGGCAAAACTGATCAACCGCATGGCCCCGGAAACCCCGAGAAAATGGTATATTTCCCCGCTCACCCTGGAGATGACCCCGGGCTCTGAGATCCTTGCCAGGAATATAAATAAAGACTTTCAGCCCTGTTCCTCCACCCAGATTTTAGAGGAGCTGCATACCCTGATCGCTCATACCGACGATGATCTGAAAAACTGCATATTCAACACCAACCATGCCTCCAATTACCTGAGCCTGAAAGGGGAATTGGGAAAGGATAAAAAACAGTTCCTGTCCCGGATTGAGACCGGGATCAAGGATCCTTCGGTGCGGCGGCCTGAATACATGCGGGGACTATGAGCATGATCCACGGTACAATGTAATAGACGGTGATATACCAGTATTTTGCCAGAAAGTGTATTCCGTTGCCAAGGTACCACCCGCAGTACAAAAGATCATAGATAAAAAGAGGCACGGAAATATAAAACGCCCACCAAGCGTAATTGCGCAAGTGATTTTCAGGTCTTGATTTTCGAACACTTTTGAAAACAAGAAAACAAATGGGGGGCAGAATAATGACATCAAAGACCGCCATAAACGCTGCGGTGTATTGCTGATAATATTCGGGCAACCCTGCCACCCAGAACAGTCCCCAGGCAATGGAAACGAGAATAAACAGGCGTAAATGCTTTTTAAGCCTCATGGGGTTTAACCATCCCGGGGGAAAAGGGCGCCACCCTCAAAGTCCAGTGCAAAAGAGGGTGGCGTCTGAGGTTTGGCAGCGTATTATGCCAGCAGCATAATACCGGCACAGGTACTGGAATTTACACGATCCACAGCGCCAGCATATTGGCCAGTTTCAGGACCTGATCCGAGACCCGGCCGATAATATACTCGTCAATAAAGGTGATCAATTCCCGGCGTCCCATCACCACGGTGCCGCATTGGCACTCCTTGGCCTCTTGGACGATCTGAAATCCGCGCTCGCCCTGGGCCGTGTGGATTTTGACGCAGACCTGGGCCGGATCAAGCCCTTCGTCCATAAGCCTTTTGCAGGCATCAGTCAGGTGGGGGCCGATTTCATGGGAGCCCGTATCAATTGGGGTTTTGGCATTGTCGAAATAAAGGGATGGGGTGTCTTCTGGCCAGAACTTGTCGTCAGGTCCGATGATGCTGTACAGCATCATATGGTGATTGGCCTTGTCGATCAGGGAGCCTGCATAGACCACCCCTTTCATTGCGCCGTGGGTCCCGTCAAAGGCCAGCAGAAGGTTTTTAGGGTCCGGGTGTCCGCCGACGATCACGACGGGAATGTGCTTGATTTTCGGGACCAGTTTTGTGGCTGTGCTTTTCAGGATCAGATCTTTGAACGCAGACTTCCCGGTTCGTCCCACCACCACGGCCTGGTAGCCGTCATAGGATTCTTTGACAATGTCTTCGGTGACGCCCAAAGATCCGGTGGGGGTTTTAAAGGAGATGGATGATTCCGGAAATCCTTTCTGCTTGAAGTAGACCACGGCATTGTCCATGATATCGACGATCTCTGTTTTTTGCTCTGTGGCCCAGCGTTTCAAGCCGGTCATACGTCGCTTGTAGTGGGGGTAGTTGCATAAATCGGAAAACAGGTCGCAGATTTTGGTTTGAAGGTAGTAAAGCACAATTTGCGTGTTTTCCGGGCAAAAGGTGCTGGCAGCGTATCGAATGGCATCTAAGGATTGTTCACTTCCGTCTACTGCAATGAGAATCTTGTTGGGCGGCACGGTCTGCGTCATGGCATTCCTCCTCTTTTGAAATCTCAACCAGTTGAATTTGAACGGGAATTTTGCATGTATAATTTTATCTTATCATCGAATATCTTTACCGTCAATAAAGGGGTTCAAGGCGTTGGCAATTAAACGCCGCTACGGCAAAAAAGCCTGTTCAGAATATAATTGGCGTTTGGAGTTGACAAATCCCTTAGATAAGATAAATTATTTAGCCTAGATTAGCATTTAGTTATTAAAAAAATGCTTTCTTATTTAAAAAAACTATAGCAAAGTATCGGGTTTCTAAAGGGGCTCCCTGTGGAAATCTTTTGTTTTTTAGGGCAATAAAAATAACCACTAATATAAACAAATGAAAATTTAAAATATGGCACTTAAACTAAATGGATATGAAGGCAACGGCACCTTCCCCCATGGCATCCATCCCCCGGATCATAAAAAGTTATCCAAGGGGGCTGCCATTGAGGTTTTGCCCACACCGGGCGAGGTGGTCCTGTCGCTGCATCAGAATATCGGAGGTCCTTGCGAACAGCTGGTCAAGGCCCGGCAAGCCGTTGCCTGGGGGGAGTTGATCGGAAAGGGCCAGGTCTTTGTCTCCACCACCCTGCATGCGTCCGTACCCGGGGTGGTCCAGCGACCCTCCCGGGTAACTTTGTCCAACGGCCGGCATATGGATGCCGTCACCATCAAGACCGAAGGGGAACTGCCTGAGGGACAGGACCTATGGGAAGACATTTTCGGAGGGGACTGGCCGACCACAGGCATTGAGGCCTATGATCCCAAGCAGATCACCAGTGATATCAGTGATGCCGGGTTAGTCGGCCTGGGAGGTGCGGCCTTTCCCACCCATGTCAAGATTACGCCCAGTGACAAGAAACCGGTGCACACCCTCATTGTTAACGGGTGTGAGTGTGAACCCTACCTGACTTCGGATTACCGGCTGATGCTCGAAGCCCCCGAGGCTATTGTCACAGGGGTGCTCCTGGCCGCCCGCAGCGTGGGGGCAAGCCGCATTGCCATCGGCATTGAAGACAACAAGATGGACGCCGTACAAACTCTGAAAAAGGCTTGCCAGGGCACAGGGATTAAGGTGGCGGTGCTCAAAACCAAATATCCCCAGGGAAGTGAAAAACACCTGATCCAGTCAGTTATCAAGCGCGAGGTCCCCTTGGGCGGCCTGCCCTCTGATGTGGGGGTGGCCATCAGCAACGTCGCCACCATGGCTGCCGTGGCCCGGGCTGTTATCCGCAAAAAGCCCCTGACCCACCGGGTCATTACGGTGACCGGCGGCGGCATTGCCCGGCCGGCAAATATTCTGGCGCCTATCGGCTGCTCCTTCCGGGACCTGATCGCTTTTTGCGGCGGCCTCAAACCCGATGCGGCCAGGCTGGTTGCCGGCGGTCCCATGATGGGATTCGCCTTTTCCGATCCGGACACGCCTGTTACGAAAGGCACCTCCGGTCTGACCGTCATGTCAGAGGATGAGGTGAAACTGGCCGAGGAGACCACCTGCGTGCGGTGCGGCAAGTGTGTGGATGTCTGCCCCATGCGCCTGGTGCCCACAAAGATTGCCATGGCATCCCGGTATCAGGATATCCGGTTGTCACGGCGCTACAATATCATGGCATGCTTTGAATGCGGCAGCTGTGCCTACACCTGTCCCGCCCACATTCCTCTTGTCCAGTTGATCCGTGCGGGTAAAGCCCGTGTGGCGGCGGCGGACAGAAAGTAGGCGGCATCATGGAGACCCAAATGCAGGAAAAAGATATAACCGCTTTAGAAACGGACCTATCGGACCCGGTGATTCATGTATCACCGTCTCCCCATTTAATTCAAACGGCATCCAGCACCCGACGGATGATGGTGGATGTGCTCATCGCCCTCATCCCTGTTGTGGCGGCTTCGGTGATGGTCTTCCGCGGCCCGGCCCTGTTTCAGATCGGCGTGTGCACGGCAAGCTGCCTTATCGCGGAGCTTGGATTTGTGAAGATGCGCGGTCGAAAGATTACCTTGACGGACTGCTCCGCCATTGTCACCGGTATCATCCTGGCCATGTCCCTGCCCGGTACGGCCCCCTGGTACGTGGGGGTGATCGCCTCCTTTGTGGCCATCGGCATCGGGAAGATCATCTTCGGGGGCCTTGGGATGAACCTGTTCAACCCGGCCATGGTGGGGCGGGCCTTTGTCATGATCTCCTTTGCCGGCGCCCTTGCCGCATCCGGATATGAAAACGCCCACAGCACCGTGGACGCCATTTCCCAGGCCACGCCCCTGAACGCATATAAGATGAACGGTGTGGTCACGCCGCTGCTTGATCTGCTTTTAGGCACCACAAACGGCAGCCTGGGAGAGACAAGCGCCATCGCCTGCCTTGCGGGGGGGCTTTTTCTGCTCATTCGGCGGACCGCCTCATGGCAGATTCCCGCAGGGCTTCTTTTGGCCGTTGCCGCAGTGGCCGGGCTGGCCGATTTATTAGGGCCGGATGACGGATGGACCGTGCTGCATCACCTGCTTTCCGGGTCGGTGTTGTTCGGGGCCTTTTTCATTGCCACCGATCCTGTGACAAGCCCGCTGACCCCAAAGGGAAAATTTATCTTCGGTGTGGGGACCGGCATTTTCATCATGGTGCTGCGCCTTTTTTCCGGATACCCGGAAGGCGTGATGTTTGCCGTGCTGTTCATGAATGCCCTGACACCGCTCATTAACCGCTGGACCATACCCACGCCGTTTGGCGGACAATAAGATCGAAGGATGACCATGGATGCGATAAGCGAGAAAAAAAGTATGGGGCTGCGATCCAACAGCCTGGTGCAGGCCTGGCTGGTGCTGGTGCTGGCCGTTGGGTTCGGAGCAGCCCTGGCCGGTGTGCAGCTGGCCTTAGGCCCGGTCATTGAGCAGAATAAAATCAATGAGACCCTGGAGAAGGTGCCTGAACTGGTGCTGGGCCGTACCCTGGCCGCCAAGATGGCGGGGGACAATGAGGAACTTGAAATCCGGCCCCGCCAGGTGGAAGTACAAAGAGACGGGCGGACCAAATTTTACAGCGTGTATGAGGCCCGCTACCTTGGGCAGCTCAAAGGCTGGGTGGTGAAGACAAAGGGCCAGGGCTATGCCGATACTATTGAACTGCTCCTGGGGCTTTCCCCGGACCTGTCCACCATAACGGGGCTTTTTGTTTTGGAGCAAAAGGAAACCCCGGGGCTTGGCAACAAAATTATTACCGATGACTGGCGCGGTCAGTTTATCGACAAGCCGGCGGACGGCGGCCTTGTGGTGGTAAAAACAGGCGCAACAAAGTCCAATGAAATTGACGGGGTGACCGGTGCGACCATCTCCTCCAAAAGCGTCACCGGCCTTGTGAACACCACTGTCGACGCTATTCGTCCGGCGCTGACGGATGCGATGGAAAAGGGGGGCAAAGACAATGGCTGATCAACCCACCGCCGGCGAGCGGTTCATCC
Organism: uncultured Desulfobacter sp.; assembly: GCA_963677255.2. Lineage (GTDB taxonomy): Bacteria > Desulfobacterota > Desulfobacteria > Desulfobacterales > Desulfobacteraceae > Desulfobacter. The sequence goes on from CAXXER010000001.1 coordinate 2,181,618, forward strand.
AGGGGATTTTGCCTGAAAACCCGGTTTACCGACAATTGCTGGGCATGTGCCCCACCCTGGCCGTGACCAACAACCTTAAATCCGCCGTCACCATGGCCTGTGCCGTGGGCTTTGTGCTGCTGTGCGCCAACGTGATCACAAGCTTGATCCGCAACCTGCTCAAGCCCCACCTTCGAATCGTGGTGTTTACCCTGACCATCGCCACTTTTGTGACCATAGCCGACCGGTTTCTGGCGGCCTATGTCTACCAGATGAGCAAGACGCTGGGGCCCTACATCCCCCTGATTATTGTGAACTGCATTATCATCTGCCGCTGCGAGGTGGTGGCTTCCAAGCAGGGGCCCTTTACCGCGGCTGCCGATGCCATTGGCCAGAGCCTGGGATTCGGCCTGGCCCTTGCCAGCATCGCTACCATCCGGGAGCTTTTAGGTACAGGGGGCGTGTTCGGGTTCCCCATCCTGCCGGAGGTCTGGCCGGACTGGGTGATCATGGTGCTGCCGCCGGGTGCCTTTCTCACCTTTGGCCTGCTTTTAGGCGCCGTTAACTGGCTGACCGCCCGCAAAGCTGCGAACAATCAATCCTAGGGGGAACCATGACCTATTTAGTTGATATTTTACTGATTGCCCTGGGCGCGGCCCTGATCAACAACTTTGTGCTCTACTATTTTGTGGGCATCTGCCCCTTTATCGGGGTTTCCCGAAGGGTCAGCATGGCCTTGGGCATGGGAGCGGCCGTGACCTTTGTCATCACCATTGCCGCCTTTATCTCCTGGACCATCACCACCTTTGTCCTCATGCCCGGCGCGCCTTTAACCACTCTTGTGGCAGGATTTTTCATGTCGGCTGACAAGGCGGCCACCGTGGACCTGACGATCTTGTGTTACATCGTCTATATCTTTGCCATCAGCTCCTCGGTCCAGTTTGTGGAGATGTACGTCAGGCGGTTTTTCCCCACCCTTTACAAGGCCTTTGGGGTGTTTTTGCCGCTGATTACCACCAACTGCGCCATCCTATTCGCCTGTCTGACCGTCATGAGCCATATTGTGGGGGTGGACAACCCGGCAGACCGCTGGGATCTGGGCCGGGCCCTGACCCTGGCTTTTTTCGGCGGGGTGGGATTTACCATCGCCATCGTCATCATGGCCGGCATCCGGGAGGAACTGGAGCTTTGCGATGTGCCCAAACCCTTTAAGGGAGCGGCCATCACCCTTGTGGTCGGCGGCATCCTTGCCATGGCATTCATGGGATTCACCGGCGTGGACACGGGCCTTCGGGAAGCCATGACCCCGGCACCTGCCGTGGCCGCGACGTCTGTACCTGAAGCCCCGGCTGTGCAAGAGGCCGCCCCGGCTGTGCCGCAGGCGCCTGAAATCGAACCGGAAAAAGAAACCCAGCCTTTGTCTATTCTTGATCCGCAACCTGTTACACCCGCACCGGAAAAATCCGCCGGTGCTGCAGAGGGGGAATAATGTCCTCAGTCATTATCGGACTTGCCGCCGGCACCATGCTTGCCATGGCGCTTGTGCTGTCACTTATATTGGGATGGGCCAACAAGGCCTTTCATGTTGAAGTGGATCCGCGGGTAGATGCGGTCATTGATGCGCTGCCCGGCGCCAACTGCGGCGGCTGCGGCTATGTGGGCTGCGCCGAGTATGCTGAAGCGGTTGTGCTGGAGGCGGCCCCCGTTGACAAGTGCACCGTGGGCGGCGAAAGCTGCGCCAAGGATCTGGCCAATGTCATGGGCGTTGAGGCCACTGCCAGTTACCCCTGGCGCCCGGTGGTTCACTGCGGCGCCCATACAAACGACCGGCTGGGCCGCAGCCCCTATCAGGGGGAGAAACGCTGCATTGCAGCCAACCTGGTCGCCGGCATCCAGGGCTGCACCTACGGCTGCTTAGGGTTTGGCGACTGCCATGAGGCCTGTAATTTTGACGCCATCCACGTGCAAGACGGCCTGGCCCGGGTGGATTATGACAAGTGCGTGGGCTGCGGTGCCTGCGCCAAGGTCTGCCCGCGTAACATCATCACCATGGCACCCTTTAAAAGCGAGCAGCTTTTGGTGGTGGAATGCTCCAACCTGGATGCCGGAAAGAACGTCAAATCCGTATGCAAGGTCGGGTGTCTGGGCTGCAAGGCCTGCGAGCGGGCCTCAGGCATGTTCACCGTTGAAAACAACCTGTCCACCATCAACTACGACAATTACACCATTGAGAATCTCAAGACCAGTCTGACCGCCACCAAAAAATGCCCCCGCAACCGCATCGTGTTCGTGGGCAAGCCCACGGATCAGGACCTGGCCGCCGTGTCAGAGGAACATCTGCCCGATATCATCGTTCCAAAGTTCAAGACCACGGTGGACGATACGGAGTGGCGCGGATAACCCCCGGCCGCTTCTTGTACCAAAAGGCTGTTGCGCTGATGGCTTCGCTGTGTCTTTTTTACTTCAGGTAATTGAGATAAGCGTCCATTTTCGACTTCAGCCTTTCGGCTAAAAATCGATTGGCCTCACCGAGATTCTCCAGTATAAGGCCTGCTTCGTCTTTGTACTTTAATATCTTCTCATTGGTCCAATAATCCGGCGGCGGCTGCAGATTGGTGATTCGATCGCATAATTTAACCATCCAGACCGCGTGGGGCTGCTGCTTTATTCGTTGAAGACTGTCCAACATCTGCGCCCTTTTGGTCGGAAGATCCTGGTTCTTGCTCAGGGACAAAACCCCGGCTGCCACATCTGTCCCAAACTCTTTTTCTATCTCTTTGTATGTCGTGGGGGTGTCCTCAATGGCGTCATGCAATAAGGCGCATTGGATAAGCAGATCGGGATCTGGGAGGTTTGGATCCCTTGCAATTGCCGCCGCAGCTTCCATGGCAACAAGTCCTAAATGATTAATGTATGAAATTTCACTTCCCGGAATCGTCTGCCCAAGATGTATTTTAGACGCAAAATTCCAAGCCTTGATATATGTATCCTGGTTCCACATGCTTTGCTTTAATCCTTTTTTCAATTAGCCGCTTTAACTATCCAATCCCAGCGCGATCGCAGCATGATCGCTATTGGCCGGTTCTATTGAGCCAAATTTTTATTGGCATCAATCATATCATAAGTCTTGTTCACGAGGATGTTTTTTGTGCAAGCGGATGGATTGGGTTGTTTAATTGCACTCCGGCAACCTGAATAATCTCTTTTTGCCTCATGGTATCGCCATGATTGTATGGGCATGTCCATTGTTGTTTGAGGGAAAACCCGGCCGGGGTCGCGCAAGGGGGGATTCCACTAAATTTTTGTCCCCCCTCCATGGGGACCAAAAAAGCGGATCTGGCCGCGCCTTATGTCGTCCTGACGCCGCGTCCATCTACGCCGTTCCATCCCCCCTCACCCAACCCCGGCCTAGCCAACCCGGAGACATCTGGCTTTGGCACCATTGCGATAGCAAAAAGGTAAATGAGCCGATATTCGTTGAATTCCTATTGCATGAATGTTCCTTGGTGATGTTTGCCACAATATGTTGTGACCGATGCAACATAGATTTGATGATGGATAATAGACAAAAGGCTCACTATACTTTCGATAAAGCAAATTGATGACATGGATAAAGCGGGTGTCGATATACAGGCGTTATCCTTGACTTCTCCCGGGACGGAGCAGCTTGGCCCCGAAGAAACTATAAAATGATGTAGTTTAGATTAAATCTGAAAACTCTCTTGAAAAAAAGAGGGTTACGACTATCCAAAATGGCTGACTAAATTCTCCAAAATCGTTTTAAGCATGACCATGAAAAAGCATCTGCCTGAGATTATCGTTCCCTACGAAGATGCTGCAAACATAATCATGACAAACCTTGCGCCAGGGGGAATCTACTCACAAAAACGGTTCGGTGTCGCCTTGCCAAAAGGGATGAAGGATGTGAAAGAAAATTTTTGAAACCCATGCTCTTGAATAGAGGAGAGACCTTCATAGATATTGAGTTTTTTACTTGATCACTCCCGCCGCAGTTCTATGCAATCAATCATGGTTTTGATTCGTTTCCGACATTGAGGAAACTGTCCCCGGCTCCGGTGATGCAAGAAGTCCGGACGGGGACAGTATAATAGGTTGAATTAGCTAATTAAGGCTGCCTTCATCGGTTTTCCGACAGGACATGCCAATTCACATCTGCGGCAGTATTTAATGATCTTAACTGGATCATCAAAGCCCTCAACTTCCTGTTCCTTTGCCTCATCATTATCCAGTTCCATCTGAACATTGCATGCAGGACGGCTGAAGGTGCCGTCCCTGGCGGGCAGGATGTCCTGCCCGAATGTCGCCTCAGCATATATTTTTTCACCAAAGGTATTCTGTGGACATGCCGTTCTGCAGAGTCCCGGGCAATCGGCACACGGGTTGAACTGCCGAGGGCCTGTGGACGCCAATGTCGTGTCCACGGTCAGTGCCCGAAGGCGGATCCTCGGACCGTATTCGGGCGTCACCAAAACATTGTTACAGCCGATACAGCCAAGTCCTGCCATGACAGCGGCATCCTTCAAATAGATGCCGCCTTTTTCCACGTGGTAGGGAAGATGGACCGTATTGATTCCGAAACGCTCAGTGATCCATGTGCAAAGTTCCCGGCATACCTTTGCCAGCACTCTATTTCCAGGGGGATCCATGCGGCCGAACCACCAGTCCATTTCCGGTTCTTCTTCCGGATGGGCCACGGCAATGACAATGACGGACTTGGCGTTTTCAGGCCAGGCTACCTCTCCGGGTTTCAAGCCCAGGTCATTCTTGCGGGAACCAATGCCCTCTCCCGCCCCGGGCATTTTCGGAGCAAAAGTAAATGAGGGGGCGCTCTTAAGCTCATCCACCCGGGCAATTCCGGCAAGGGATGCCCCCAGATCTTTGGCCTTGTTCAAAATTGCTGACGATACTGCTAATTTATTCATTTCTTCTACGCTTTCTTATTGAACAGGTTTGATTTGATCCAGCGGCAGGGATTTAGCCGGGGGACTTAGAATTTCGCCATAATCTTCTTTCAGCCACTTCATAAGGGAGAAAACCATGAGCAGCAGCACGGGGATCAAGGGTAGAGCCACAACAATGGAAGACAGCTGAACCGCCTTCAGTGCCCCAGTGGAAAGAAGGCCTAAAGCCAGCAGGCCGAGGATTACCCCCCAGAGCGTACGGTTCCAGCGAGGGGGCTCCTCGTCCCCGGACAATTGCCGGGTGACCTGGGATGAGAGGGTGTAGGCCGCGGAGTTCAGGGTTGTGGCAAGAAAAATGGAGCAAAGGAGGGTAAACACGGGGATAAAAATGTATTTTCCCCCGGGCATGGCGTTGAGGATGGCCACGATGGTGACATTGTTGGACCAGCCGGATTCCTTGAGAATGGCATAGACATCCAGTCCGCCAGAAGTCTGGAGGTGGATGGCGTAACCGCCCCAGATGGCGAAAAACACCCAACATCCCAAAGACCCATATACCAGTTCCCCAAATACCACCTGGCGAATGGTGCGGCCCCGTGAAATCCGGGCCACGAACAGGCCCATCATGGGCGCATAGGCAACCCACCAGGCCCAGTAGAACACGGTCCAGCCCTCCGGAAACCCGCCATTTGATATTGGATCCGTCCAGAGGCTGATTTTAAAGAAATCAGAGAGCATAAGTCCCAGAGAGTTGCACCAATTGTTGAGAATAAAGGTGGTGGGACCGATGAGAAAGACGTAGATCAGAAGGAAATAGGCGATATAGGTGTTCAGGTCTGCTAATTTGGCAATCCCTTTTTTCAGTCCGGCCCAGACCGTCACCGTAAACAATGCGGTCCAGACCAGAAGGATGATCACCTGGAGTGAAAAGGATTCGGGCAAGCCTGTCATTTCGCAGACAAGGGTTGTGCCAAGGGGAACGGCAAGGCCAAGGCTTGTGCCAACACCGCCGATCATGGCAAAAATAACCACGATATCTATCAATTTGCCCAGAGCGCCGTCAGCCTGCTTGCCGATAATGCCCCGGCAGGCTGAGGAAAGACGTAGTGCAGGTATTTTTTTGACATGAATGGCATAGGCAATGGGAAAGGTGGGTAGTGCATAGATAGCCCAAGGCGTGATCCCCCAGTGGAATTGGCCATACATGCCGGCAAGTTCATCGACCAGACCCTTCTGGGTGGATAGGTCCGTATGGAGGATGCTAGTGTTCAAATAGTACACCGGTTCTATGAATGCCCAGTAAACAATAGCAATCCCGATACCCGCGCAGAAAATCATGGCGGCCCAGGTATAGGTAGAGAATTCAGGGGTGTCATCAGGGGCCCCAAGCTTGATCTCTCCCCATTTTGATAAGGCCAGCCAGACAAGGAAAAGAACGCAGAAAAGTCCAAAGAGCAGAAACAGCCATTTAAAGTTGTGGGTAAGAATACCAAACAACGCGTCAACAACGGCTTTGCCGGATTCTGGAAACAAAGACAAAAGCAGTCCGATGAGGCCGGCAACAAAAACACCGGGCCACATGAGACTGTGGTCAATTTTAGCGGACGAATCGATCATGACTTTCTCCAAGAAAATAAAAGGTTAATGTAAAAGGCGCCTTATCCTCAGAGATGTTCCCGTTGAGCAATTAGTGTACCGGCAGGTAAAAAAGAATTTATGATTAGTTATTACAATGGGTTAGGTTGGATTTTGAGGGTGGTGGGGAGGGATGATAGGGAAAAGAGCAAATGCATTTGCTCTTTTAGAAAATATGTTTGCGGTTAATGCAAAATATTTTTGACAGGGACGGTATTTTTTTTGTCTCTATACTGGTCAACCATGAGGCGGAGCCCCTTTTTTTCGATTTTATGATTGAGCAGTTGACGGGAGATGCCAAGAATTCGGGATGCATATGCGACATTGCCCATGGACTGTTCTAAAGCCCGACAGATCATCTTTTCTTCAAGATCAGCCAGGGCCCGGGAAAGATTGTGGCTGTCAGGTAAAATCGGCACCGGTCCCATAACGGTTCCGGCTAGCAGAGGCAAGTCCTGGCATACCGTTGCCTGGGAGACCGGCTCTTCTTTGTCCAGAATATTGGAAAAATAGCAGTGTTTGAGCATCAGGCTGGTTTCATCGGGATCGGAAAAATTAGCCGCGCTTTCAATCACGTGTTCAAGCTCCCTAACATTTCCTGGCCATGCATACTGCCAGAAAAAATCGATGACTTCAGGAGCAATATTCTTTAAGGATCTGCCCAGCTGGATATTGTACTTCTGCAAAAAGTGCCTTCCGAGTTCCTCAATATCAACCCGGCGGTCCCTCAAGGGAGGAATCTTGATGAAAATCACGCCAAGACGGTAGAAAAGATCCATGCGAAACGTCCCGGCTTTGACCAGTTTTTGGGGAGACTGGTTCATTGAGGAGATGATCTTCACATTCAGGTCAATGCTGTCAAGAGACCCAACCCGCCGGACTTTCTGCTCCTGGATCACCCGTAAGAGCTTGCCCTGCAAAACAAGGGGCATGGAGTTAATTTCATCAAGGAAGATGGTACCGCCGTTAGCCTGTTCAAAAAGCCCGGCCCTGTCAACAGCGCCGGTATAAGCGCCTTTTATCGTACCGAAAAGCAGACCTTCGATTAGATTTTCCGGTATGGCCGCGCAGTTTACATCCACATAATCTCCCTTGCCGCGGTAGTAGTAATTATGGATGGCCTGGGCAAAAAGCTCTTTTCCGGTTCCGGTCTCTCCGTAAAGCAAGACCGGAGAGGGGGAGTTGCCAGCCATCTTGGCTGTTCGAATGGCGTTTACGAATCCTGGATCAGAACCGATTATGCTGGCAAAGGTATATTTGGTTCCCCGGGCAAAGCGATTATTGTTTCCAGGCGATAGGAATGCTGGAATGCTCCGCTCAAGGATATTATAGTCTTTTACGAAACATATGGTTCCGATGATTTTTCCATTCTCAAATAGGGGAAAGACACTGTGGATGGTATTGCCCACATTGGCCTTGTCTGAACGATAAGCAAGGGAGTAGTTTATAATGGGCTTTCCGTGGTGTAGCACCCGCATGCAGGTGGACGAATCGTTGTTGTATTTATAGACATCTGTGATGGGTTTACCCAATACCTGGGATGGGTCCATATTATCGATGGTTGCTTGGACATCATTGTAAAAAATGAGAATACCGTTTTCATCGGTTATGAGTACGCCGAGATCCATACAGCATAATAGTTCCATGAAGTCAATTCGGTTGAAGTCCCATCCTGACAGACAGAAATGTTCCACTTTTTTTTGGACACTCTCATTCATTTGGCTTCAGATCCTGATCCGTTTTTTTATTCCTTCATTACCGCTTTAAATACCACCTGCCCTCAAAGTGTTAAACTCTCTTTGGCACCATACAGCGTCAAAATTCTAAAGATGAACGAGATCAAGTTGATCCACGCCATCAAATTCTCGAAGTCAATATATCACTACTTCTCATATTTGGAAATGTTCGGCTGGCCGAAACGGTCATGCGGAAGAATACAAAAGTAGCGAGTGTCAAATTCGATAGGGTCTGGTATTATGGATTTCCTGTCAATGGCGGAGAGCAGCAAGGCAGATTTTGTCGCCGGCATTCAAACATCGACTTAAATCATATTCCTGTCAGTGTGAGTCATAGACATCCTTTGAACATTCGGGCGAAAAGTATGTCCTTGACTCACGTAGATCCTGGTAAGTAGAATTTATTCAAGAGCCACTGTTCCCTATGGATTTCGGTTTGTTGATGAGCTCGTTTCTCCTGCGCTTTATAGTAAAGGGACGGGGGGCATTGAAACGATGTCTGTGATACGCCCAGCTGTCCTATGTGCTTGCACGGGGGAAAACACAGCTGCTGTTCCATCCCCTATTTGGGACGGGTCATGGAAACGGCCAAGGGCAACATAAAAAGTCATGTATTCGGATGATCGCCACGGGAGGGAATCAGTAATGCCAAGGTCCACAATAATAATAAGTCTACAGAATTCGGTCTTACTTGTCAGCGCTACATCTTGTGGTCGGAAATTTGTGTTGGAAAAAGATAAAATATACAAACTCAGGCGTTTTGCCGGCTATTGGTAAATCCTGTATGCCTTGTCTTTGAAGTGTATCAGCCCATAGGTCTATGAAAAAAGGTTTGATTCCATTCCCAGGCATAAATTCATCGGCATGCGTGTTGTTGATCTGCTAATCCAGCCTATGTGGGAGGGGCAGGGCCCGGCCAGCGCAGCAAGCTTAGGCCCTTTTGACGATGGGAGCAGCCGCAGAAGGCAGGGACCTGTCCCGTGGCTTCATCTCTTACGGCTGTCTTTGAATAGATCAATTTTTTACAGCCCTGTCGCAGCCGGACACCCATTTGAGACGGGATGATCGCGTCCTAAGCGTTGTCCGGTTGACCTTCCTTTGATTCCTGTCGTATAAAAGAATTGCTCAATAGCAATCTTCTGACATTCACCTTAAAAATTTGGCAGGCCGATCATGGATATTTGGTACAAACTCATGGAACTTGTGATGCTTTTGGGATGCGCATTTGTCTTTGGCAGTGTGGCCCAGAAATTCAGGCAGAGCCCGATTCTGGGGTATATTCTGGCCGGCGTTGTTGTGGGGCCGGTCCTGGATAATCCTGCTCTGGTAAGCCAGGTGGCGGAACTTGGCGTGGCGCTGCTGCTGTTTTCCATCGGCCTTGAATTTTCCTTTGCCCAGCTTCGGCGCATGGGGAAAATGGCATTCGGAGCCGGTACATTCCAGGTGGTACTGACCATGGCCCTTGTCACCCTGATCATGCTGATATTTTCAACCCTTCCCAAGGCCATTGCCACAGGGGCCCTGATTGCCCTAAGTTCCACCACCATTGTGCTCAGGGTGCTGGTGGACAAGGCACAGATGGAATCGGTTCACGGCCGGGCCAGCCTGGCTATTCTTCTGCTCCAGGATATGGCGGTTGTTCCTCTGGTCATTCTCATCAGTCTTTTGGCACCGTCAGGGGAGCAGACCAGTCTGCTGGTCCATGTTGGAACACTGCTGGCGGCAGTGGCAGGCCTGATCCTGGTCCTGTATTTTCTGCTGTACCAGTTGATCCCCAGAATTTTGTCGTCGACCGCATTGTTCGCCAACCGCGAACTCACCGTGCTCTTTGCCGTTTCCACGGGGCTGGGCGCCACCTGGGCCGCCCATGCCGTGGGGATTTCTCCTGCGCTTGGCGCCTTTGTGGCCGGGATGCTTTTGGGGGAATCCCCCTTTGCCACCCAGGTCCGGGCCGATATCGGGTCTTTGAGAACCATGATGGTGACCTTATTTTTTGCCTCGGTGGGCATGTTCATCAAGCCCATGTGGTTTGCCACCCATCTGCACTATGTCCTGCCCGTGGCCCTGATAGTGTTCGCGGGAAAGGCCGGGATTATCTATGCCGTTACAAGGTGGTTCGGGCTGGACCGGCGGGATGCGCTTGCTACGGGGATCGTTCTGGGGCAGGTGGGGGAGTTTTCCATTGTGCTGGCCACCGCCGCCCGGGACCGCGGGCTGATGGGGATGACTTCCGTTGATCTGATTGTTTCCGTAACCATTGTCCTCATGCTGGCCACCCCTTACATGGTGGGATTTGCACGGCCCCTGAGCGACCGGGTGCTGGCCCTCATTCTTAAAAAGGGATCGGAGGCGACCGAAGGGGAGGACGTTCCCCATGTCCCCGGGCGCCGGGTCATCCTGGCGGGGCTGGGGCCTGCGGGGCGCCATGTGATCCAGACTTTGAAAACCGAAGGATTTGAGCCGGTGATTATTGATGTCAATCCGGCCAGCCGGAAATTTGCCCGGGAAAACAGCATTGAGATTCACCTGGGGGATGCCGCCCATGAGGAAATCCTGCACCATGCAGGGCTGCACAGGGCCTGCATGGCTGTGATCACGGTGCCCGATCCCGGCATCTCCGCCCAGATCATCCGGACGATCCGGCAGATGGCGCAGGATCTGCCCCTGGTGGTCCGCTGCCGGTATAACCGCCATTACCAGGATTTAAAGGATGCCGGCGCCACCGTTATTGTGGACGAGGAAATCACCGTGGGCGAAAGCCTCAGCCGTCAGGTCAGCGGGTATTTGGAAAACTGGGACTGCACCGAGTTCGCCTGCAAACTCACCGGAACCAGCCAGACCGAGGCGTCTGAACACCGGGAGAGCGCAGGCGAGACCGCCTAAGCGCTGATCCTGCCGGGGCGGCTCGGCCGCTGCCGGACCAGCCAGGCCTCAATGCGTTTTCCCAGATCGGTCATGCCAAAGGGTAGCCCTCCGGTGCCGAACCAGGGGTTGAACTCCAGGATATAAATGCCCTCCGGGGTGACGGCCAGGTCGAACCCGGCATAGTCGATGCCAAGCTGCCGGGCCAGATCCAGGGTCTTTTGCACGGCAAATTCCGGGATATTCTCCCGGACCACATGGCCTCCCCGGGCCAGGTTGTTATGGAATCCCGTCCCGTCCCCCACCCGCCAATAGGCGGCAATGACCTGATCCCCAACCACCACGACCCGAAGATCCCGGTCGATATCAAGAAGTTCCTGGGCATAGATGACCTGGGTCCTGCCTTCATAGTACCGAAAATCCGCTTCAGATTCAATTTTATACACACCCAGGCCGCAGGAGGCCTTTGGCTCTTTGCAGACAAAGGGCAGGCCCAGGGTGTCTGCCAGCCTGTAAAAATCGACCCCGTGCTTTGGGCAGATTTCTGTTCTGGGTACCATCTGGGGGCAGGCCGCCATAAGGCCCCGGGTCATCTCTACCTTGTCCTGGCCCAGATAGTAGGTGGCCTGACTTGGAAAAATGGCCTTGCCCAGGGCATGGACCAGGCCGTTGACCTGCCACTGCCGGGGAAAAAGAAGGACATCCGCGGCTTTGATTTCAGGGATGTGGCGGAACATATTGTCCGGCTTGATATAGAGGGTGTCTTTTATACCGATGGATCTTAACGGGGTGAACGTCACATAAGCAGAAGCATGCATCACGATCTCCATTAGAGTTTTCCATTCCATAGCAATGACCGTGCCTGACGCTTGCACCGCTGCCGGAGGGCTCGCCGCTTCAGCAACAACGGTAAAACCGGATATCTCAGATCCTGAAAATGTTTGTTTGCAGTAAAAAAGGAATTTGAATCTCCGAATATATCGCAGGAGAAGGGAAAATCAGCTTTGGATTCCCTGATCAGGGGCGTTGGCTGGCCTTTAATACCCTGGCATTCATATTGCTAAGCTCCCACCAGTTCAACAATTTGAAAGAAGGGCGTGATATTGAAAAAAAATACGGTAACAGGCGGCAGGCGGGTGCCGGGCTTTGACCTGGCCCGCGGCCTTGCCGTTCTGGTCATGGTGGTGCTGAACTTCAGAGGGGTGCTGGCCGCCTCCCAGGCCAATCCCCTCTGGCTGGATCTCGCCACAGCGTTTTTTGACCGCCGTGCGGCCGCCGCCCTTGTGATGATCTCCGGTGCCGGCGTCACCCTTTACGCCAGGGTTGCCTGGAATGCAGGCCGGCAGAGGGATCTGATTCGGCGGGGGATCTTCCTGATCCTTGCCGGCTCATGCCTTTACCTGATCTGGTCCGGGGATATCCTCCATGTCTACGGGGTTTTGATCTGCATGGGGGCGTTTTTGGCATATCGGTCTTCCGGGTTCCTGTTTTTGTCCGGGAGCCTGTTTCTGGCCGGGGGAATCATCCGGTGGCTGCCCCTGTTTGACCCCATTGAGGCGGGCAGCAGCGTCTGGGTGCTGGACAATCTGGCGGACCTGCTGTTCACCGGATACTTCCCGCTTTTTCCCTGGGCCGGTATCTTTATTTCCGGAATGCTTCTGGGGCGTGTGAATCTTCGGAAGAACCGGCCGGTTCTGGCCGGAATCTCTTTTGCCCTTTTTAGTGTGGCCTATGGGATCTCTCAGTTCAGTGATGCGGACTGGGCCTGGATGGACTTAAGCCTGCCCACCCTGCCGGCAGTGGCCTCGGGCATGGGAACCGGGCTGTTCCTTATCCTGATGGCGGACTGGGCGGCCGGCGGTAGTATCCGGGTATGGCAGCGGCCTTTGGCCGTTATGATGACTGCGATCGCAGCGGCCGGCCGGACATCCCTGACTTTTTATATTCTGCATATCCTGATTCTGGTCGGCCTGGCGCCGCTGGCCGGCAGGAGCGGTTTTTCGAATCTTTTGCCCATCGCGGCCGGCGCCGTACTCCTCTTTTGCCTTTACGCTGCGGTTGCCGTTGCCTGGCTGAAATACCGGGGCAGGGGGCCTCTGGAGCAGGCCATGCGAAAATTCCCCTATGTCCGATTTCGGCTCTCTAAACCGGTGTTGTCCTCTCCGGCCCGTCCCTGAAGTCATCGGGCCGGGTTTCCCGGGCCAGGGTCGCTTTGATCCAGTCCGCAAACAGGCGGACCCCGCGGATGTTTTCATTTGCTGCCGGCATGGAAAAATAATAATACCCCGTGCAAATGGGGTCGGGCCCCAGCGGGGCCACCAGGCGGCCTGAATCCAGCTCGTCCCGGACGAGAAACAGATCTCCCAGGGCAACGCCCAGCCCTGCCGTGGCAGCCTGGAGGGCGGCGTCATCCACCTCAAAAACCTGCCCTCTCTCCAGGGACAGGCCGGTGACTTCCCGTTGGTCCGCCCAGGTCTGCCATTCTTTTAAATCCGGATTGTTATGCAGGAGGGTGTGATGCTGCAGATCCGCAGGATAGGTGATGGGATGCCCTGTTTCAAGCAGGGACGGGGCGCATACCGGCACCAGGCGTTCCTCAAGGATAGGCTCTCTTAAGATACCGGCCTGGTCGGTTCCCATATGGGTGATGCCCGCATCGAAATTTTCCTGGGAAAAGTTGACATTGACACCCGAGGTGGTCAGGCGCACCCGGATATCCGGATACATGGACTGGAAATGGTGAAGCCTTGGGATCAGCCACCTTATGGCAAAGGTGGGATGGACCTTCAGGTTCAGGTCCTGCTGCTGGTCCCGGATCCTTGCCACGGCCCGGGTCATGATGTCAAAGGCCCGGGAAAGCTGGGGCAAAAGCAGGCGGCCCTGATCGGTCAGGCTCAGTTCCCGGTGGCGGCGATGGAAGAGGATAATGCCCAGCTGGGCTTCCAACTGTTTGATCTGACGGCTGACCGCTCCCTGGGTGACGGACAGCTCCCGGGCCGCCCGGGTGAAACTCAGGTGGCGGGCGGCGGCTTCAAATGCCCTGAGACTGTTCAGGGAGGGCAGGGTGTCGGCGTTGTTTGCATGAGGTTTCATCATGGTATCCATGGGTTAAAAAAGGTAAAGGATTCTTTTAAACTCCTTTAGGTTGGAAATCAAGGCGGATATTTGAGTTGGCGGTGCCGGAGAAAAACTCAGCCAGTGGCGGCGGCAGTATTCTAAGGGAAATAAGGCCTGAGCATCGCCAGTGGCTATCATGTTTTATTGTCACTATTGTATCTATCAATTTGCCTTTGCCGCTTTGTCTGCCATATTTAAAGTTTTTATACATAATCTTAAGCATTATAAGGACGGCAGCCCATGATCAAGGCACTTTTAAATAAAGTTCAGCAGGTGACGGAACAGAATCTGATCGATATTGAAGACCACAAGGCAAAGGGCAATCCTGTGATCGGGTTTTACTGCCTTTACGGTCCTTTGGAACTCGCCCTGGCTGCCGACGGCATTCCTTTGCCCCTGTGCGGCACCAGGGATGAGCCCATTGCGGCTGCCGAGGAGGACCTGCCCCGGAATCTGTGCCCCCTGATCAAGAGCAGCTACGGTTTTGCCGTTGCCGGGACCTGCCCCTATTTCAAGGCCTCGGACATGATCGTGGCGGACACTACCTGTGACGGCAAAAAGAAGATGTTTGAAATCATGGGTCAGATCAAGCCGGTCCATGTGCTCCAACTGCCCCAGCAGCAGGATACAGAACTGTTTTTGGAGCCCTGGATCAGCCAGCTTGAACACTTAAAAAAAGTGATTGAAACCCGTACGGGAAGGACCATCACAAAAGAAAAGCTTCAGGCCGCCATCAACCTGATGAACCGGGAGCGGGCGGCGAAAAAACGGCTGATGGATGTCACCCGGGCCAAGCCTTCCCCCATTTCCGGGATGACCCTTTTGGAGATCCTGTTCAAGACCGGTTTTTTTGCAGACAAGGAAAAGGGGATCGCTTTGATGGAAGAGCTGGCCACCGCATTCGAGCAGATGTCCCGGGAAGGGGTAAGCCCATTTTCTGTCAAGACGCCCAGAATCCTTTTGACCGGTGTCCCCGTGGGCATGGGGTCCCACAAAGTTATCGAGATCATTGAAAAGTCCAACGCCTGTGTGGTGGCCCTGGAAAACTGCAGCGGGTATAAACAGGTCTTTGAGGTGGATGAAAGTCTTGAGCCTGTCGAGGCCCTGGCCCGGCAGTACCTGGCCGTTCCCTGTTCCGTCATGAGTCCCAACCCCGGGCGCATGTCCCTTTTGCGCCAGATGATAAAAGACTTTTCTGTTGACGGGGTGGTGGACCTGACCTGGCAGGCCTGTCATACCTATAACTTGGAAGCCTATCAGGTCCAGAAACTGGTGAATGATGAGCTGGACCTGCCCTATCTTCACATTGAAACCGATTATTCCCTTTCCGATACCGAGCAGCTCCGGGTCCGGATTCAGGCCTTTATTGAGATGATATAGTCCCTGGGCTATCGCACTGCCAAGAGGGCGCCAAGGGCGTCCTCTGCAGAGCCGTTCTTTGCGCAATCTGTTGCATGAGTTTTCATCATGTCTTTCATGTGTTAAAATCGTTTGACGGACCTTTCCAAACCCATTTTAATAAAGAAAAAGAATAGCTTTTCGGAAAAAGCTGTTTCCGGAGAAAAACTCAAGCAAGGATATGCCGGTGAAATCGCCGGCATATCAGGAAGGACGATCCAAAATGAAAGCAAAAGAACTCATCGCCCTGGAAAATCAGTTCGGGGCCAAAAATTACAAGCCCCTGGATGTGGTGCTCACCAAAGGAGAGGGCATCTGGGTATGGGATGTGGACGGCAATAAATACATGGACTGCCTGTCAGCCTATTCCGCCGTGAATCAGGGGCATTGCCACCCGAGAATTCGTGCGGCTCTTCTGGCCCAGGCCGAGAAACTGACCCTGACCTCGCGGGCCTTTCGCAATGACCAGTTGCCTCTGCTTTACGAAGAGCTGTGCAAACTGACCGACTCCCACAAGATGCTGCCCATGAACTCCGGCGCCGAGGCTGTGGAAACCGTGATCAAGTGCGCCAGAAAATGGGGATACGAGTCCAAGGGCGTTCCCCAGGGCCAGGCGGAAATCATTGTCTGCGACAACAACTTTCACGGCCGGACCCTGTCCATCATCGGGTTTTCCACGGACGACAACGCCCGGGACAACTTCGGCCCCTTTACCCCGGGTTTTAAAACCATTCCCTTTGGCGATGCAGAGGCTCTGGAAGCGGCCATCACCCCCAATACCGTGGCCTTTATGGTGGAACCGGTCCAGGGGGAGGCAGGCGTAATCATTCCCCCCAAAGGCTATCTGAAAGCGGTCCGCAGGATCTGTACGGAAAAGAATGTGCTCATGATTCTGGACGAGATTCAGACGGGCCTCGGCCGTACCGGAAAGATGCTGGCCGAAGAGCATGAAGAAGGGGTCCAGGCCGATCTCACCCTGATCGGCAAGGCGTTGTCCGGCGGATTTTATCCGGTATCTGCCGTATTGTCCAACGCCGAGGTGTTGGGACTGCTCCAGCCGGGACAGCACGGCTCCACCTTCGGCGGCAACCCTCTGGCCTGCGCCGTGGCCCGGGAGGCCTTAAAGGTCCTGGTGGAAGAAAATCTTGTGGACAATGCAAGGGACATGGGGGCTTATTTCTTAGAACAACTCCAGACAATTGAGAACCCCGCCATCAAAGAGGTCCGCGGCATCGGTCTTATGATCGCCATTGAGCTTCACGAGGGCACCACCGGCGGGGCCAGGGCCATCTGCGAATCCCTGGCGTCCATGGGCATCCTGTGCAAGGAAACCCATACCTACACCATCCGGTTCGCCCCGCCCCTGGTCATTACGAAAAAGGATATCGACTGGGCCATGGAACGCATCAGGAAGGCCTTTTTGCCAAAAGACGCATAAGAATGGCCTGGGCATCCCGGACGATGTGAAAACAGAGTCCGGATGCCCTGAGGTTTTGCATCTGTTTTGAATCCTTAATATCCACATCATGACGTTGCAGGATGCTGCGGCATTCAACGGACCCGTGCCGCTGCCGGAAGCGTTCGCACAGTTCCTGGGTGACCAGGGCACACCGATCCCTGGAATACGCATCTTTCGAAGTGCTGCTGCCAAATGCCAGCCCCGCAACCATGACGGCCCCTGCTACGGCCCCGCAGGTTTTTCCCTGAAACAGGCCGCCGGCAAAGCCTGCCGCCATCAGGCTGGCGGTCTCCCGGGACAGGCCGAACCCTTTGGCATTGGCCATGACCACGGCCTGGGAGCAGGTATATCCCGCCTCAAGATAAACTTCGGGCAGATCTGAATCAATCATGGAAAAGTCTCCTTATTAAACATAGTGTCACCACCGGTGACTTTTTGGGTAAAAATTTTTACCGGGTAAATATGCCTCTGAGCAGCCTGTCGATCCCCTCATGGATTCGGTCCCATCCTTCCCGGGTTCTAAGATCAATTCCCCCGACCACCGGATGGATCCTGGATTGGATGATAATATGGGTTACCGCTCCTCCCATGAGCACAACAATTGCGGACAAGGTTTCGTCATCGGGGATGCGGTCAAGATCATCGAAAAATTCTAAAATCGTCCGAAGCCGGATGGCCTCCAGCTGTTCTGATAACTCATTTCTTTCCAAAAGTTCCCAGGCCAGAATATCCTGAGTGATGGGGCGCTTTCGCAGGGCATTTGCAAAGGCCTTGAAAAAATAGGCGACCTGGGCATCCGGGGCCATGGCCTTTACCGCTTCCGGGCTGTCTCCCATGAGTTCCCGGGTATCCGGCCAGAAATCAACGGTTCGGCTGAATTCGGCGATAAGCCCCGGCAGTCCGCCAAAGTAGCGGTAGACCAGCACCTTGTCCACACAGGCCTCCCGGGCCACCTTGTTCACGCCGAGCCCCCGGAATCCTTCTGTGGCCAGGACCCTTCCGACAGCCTTGATCAGGCGTTTTTTCGTCTGTTCTTTTTTGTCCGGCATGCAACCCTTTATTTTTTTGTCACTACTGGTGACTTTTTATGAGGTTTCATTGGGGATGTCAAGGAAAAAATAGGTTGAGATTTGCACCGATGGATCCGTTTGCCTTGAGTTGTTCAGGCTCGGGAATGGACCGGCCGCCAGGCATTGTGGCAGCGGCCGGTAAAGCGGATGTGCAGGGTCCTATACACCTTCTGGGACAGCAGCAGTTTCTTTTTTTTCAATAAAATTTTTAAAGCCTTCCGGATCGGATCCGGCAGCGGCCAGGCGGGCGACCCCCGCTTCAAGCTCTTCGAGGCTGGAGGCCAGAGAAAGCCTTATAAACTCCTGATTTTCAGCCCCGATGGTGCCGAAGGATCCCCGGTCCAGCACTGCCACTCCGTAAATGTACAGGGCGAACATCTGGAACATGGAGGCCGGGGAGGGCTTTTTCTCACCGGGCATCCGGGCAAGAACATCGCTGATGCCAAGGTTTTCACACAGGCCGTGAATATTGGGAAAGGCGTAAAAGGCACCCTTGGGATAGCGGCAGGAGACCCCGGGGATCCCGTTGAGCTGATCCACTACCTTCCTGGCCCGGTCCTGGAATTTGAGGGCCATCTCCGCCATCCAAGGCCCGGATCTGGGATCTTCAATGGCGGCTCGTGCGCCCTCCTGGTTGTAGGGGGGGATACATGAGAAATAGTTGATGTTCAGGCGTTTAAATTCCATGGCCTCTTTAATGCTGGGGCAGATGATGTAACCGATGCGGCCCCCGGTCCAGGCAAAGGACTTGGAAAGTCCAGAGGCGATGAGGGTTCGTTTCTCCATACCCGGAACCGATGCGATGGAGGCGTGGCAATGGTTATCGAACAGGATGTGCTCGTAGATCTCATCGGAATAAACCCGGACATCCGGAGAACAGATGGAAAGGATCACTTCGGCCAGGGCTTCAAGCTGGGCCATATCCGCCACCCCGCCCGTGGGGTTGGACGGAAAGTTTAAGATGATCAGCTTGGTTTTCGGCGTAATCAGTTCCTTTAGCTGGTCCGGCCCAAAGGTGAAGTCCTCTTCCTCTTTGAGGTGCAAAGGTACAGGGACGCCGCCCACATACCCGGCCATGGACTCGTAAATGGGAAAGCCGGGCGAGGGATAGATAATCTCATCTCCGCGGTTGCAGTATAACTGCTGGGTAAAGGCAATGGAGGGTTTGCCCCCTGGAAGGATGCAGACCTGGTCCGGATGAATGGCAATGCCCCGGACCTGTCCGGCCTCCCGGGCGATGGCCTGTCTCAGGGAGGGCAGGCCCTGGGGATCACAATACTTGGTATTGCCCTTTTTGATTTCCTCTATGACCGTATCCGTCACCCAGTGGGGGGGCTGGCCGTCCGGCTCCCCTAAGTTGAGGCGGATGACATCCGTTCCGGCGGCTTCGGCAGCCAGGATATGCGGACCTATTTTAAAGGCGTTTTCCGTTCCCATCTGTCGGGTACGGTCTGAAAACAGGGACATGGTTCGTTTCCTTGATGCATAAGGCCCGGGCAGATACCCGGGCCTTTTTTCGGTGGTTGTTGCTGGGTTGCGCCGCGGGCTAACGCCGGTCCGGCCAAATTTCTTCGGACATCTTTGTGAGTTTGTACTTCTGGATTTTTCCCGACGCGGTCATGGGGTAGCCCTCTACAAAATGGACATACCGGGGGATCTTGTACCGGCTGATCTTGCCCCGGCAAAAATCTTTCACATCTTCGACCTCAATGTCCGCTCCTTTTTTGAGAATGACAAAGGCACCGACCTCTTCCCCGTATTTTTTACTGGGCACGGCTGCCACCTGAACGTCCTGGACCTCGTCCATGCGGTAGAGAAACTCCTCAATCTCTCTTGGGTAGATATTTTCTCCGCCCCGGATGATCATATCCTTGTAGCGTCCTGTGATGGAGAGGTTGCCGTCCTTGTCCATGACGCCAAGGTCGCCTGAGTGCAGCCAGCCTTCCGCGTCAATGGCCTCGGCTGTGGCTTCGGGGTTGTTGTAGTAGCCTTTCATGATGCTGTAGCCCCGGCAGCAGACCTCGCCCTGGACGCCCCGTTCCACCTCGACGCCGGTTTCGGGATCCACGACCTTGACTTCCAGGTGGGGAAGGGCCCGGCCCACGGTTTCCACCCTAAGGCGGAAATCATCGTCAATGCGGGTATAGGTCATGACAGGGCTGGCCTCGGTGAGGCCGTAGCAGATGGTGATATCCTTCATGTTCATCTTTTCGATGACCTGTTCCATGACATGGACCGGGCAGTTGGACCCGGCCATGATCCCCGTGCGAAGGGAGGAGAAGTCGAATTTTTTGAACAGGGGGTGCTCCAGCACGGCGATGAACATGGTGGGCACACCGTAAAGGGCGGTGCATTTTTCCTGCTCCACCGAGGCCATGACCTGGAGGGGGTCAAAGCCTTCCAGAATCACCATGCAGGTGCCGTGGTTCACGGCGGCAAGGACGCCTAAAACACAGCCGAAGCAGTGGAACAAGGGTACAGGCAGGCAGACCCGGTCATCTTCGGAAAAAAGTTGGTTGGCCCCGATCCAGTATCCGTTGTTGCCGATATTGTAATGGGTGAGCATGACCCCTTTGGGAAATCCTGTGGTGCCTGACGTATACTGCATGTTGACCACATCGTGGGGATCCAGGCTGTCCTGGCGGGCCTGATAGTCTTCGGTGCTGACCATGACGGCCAGGGCCCGGATCTCTGGGATGGTGTACATGCCCCGGTGTTTTTCCGGCCCCAGAAAGGCCACCCGTTTAAGATGGGGGAATTTTTTCGACTTGAGCTGTCCTCTCTGGCAGGTCTTGAGTTCGGGCACCAGTTCATACACGGTGTTAACGTAGT
The DNA here is from genome assembly GCA_963677255.2 of uncultured Desulfobacter sp. Classification (GTDB taxonomy): domain Bacteria; phylum Desulfobacterota; class Desulfobacteria; order Desulfobacterales; family Desulfobacteraceae; genus Desulfobacter. The sequence goes on from CAXXER010000001.1 coordinate 2,202,628, forward strand.
CCGTGTCCTGGAATCCGTCGATGATAAACAGATTTTCGGTTTCGGACTGGGTCAGAAGGTATTCGAGTTCCGCTGTCTTATAGTTGGTATTCACCGTGAGCAGGACGGCCCCGATTTTGGCCGTGGCAAACTGCAGGGTGACCCAGAAGGGAATGTTGGTGGCCCAAATGGCAACTTTTTCACCTTTTTCCACCCCAAGGGCCATAAGCCCTTTGGCCATCTCATCCACCAATTCGTTGAACTGACGGTAGGTCAGTCGAAAGTCCCGGTCCACATATACAAGGGCGGGATTATCCGGGTATTTTTCTGCGGTCCTGTCCAGAATCTGGCCTAAGGTAAGTTCCTGTAACGCGTTGTCTGCATTCATCCTTTTTTCCCCTATTCCGGTATGTAGATGACCGCGTGAATGGTTGCCTTTTCCTCTCCGGCACAGGAGACGTAATGGGGGACGATGGAGTTGTAGTAGATGGAATCCCCGGCATTCAGGACATGGATTTTATTTCCGTATATGACTTCGATGCTGCCGGTCACAACGGCGATAAACTCTTCTCCCTCGTGGGAGGACAGTGTCTTTTCAACGGCTGACTCGGGCATGAGCTCCACAAAAAAAGGCTCCATGTGCCGGTCGGATTTGCCCTTGCCAAGGGAGTAGAAGTTCAGGGCCGCCGCCTTTTTGCTCCCGGCGGAAACGGAGAATTCCGCAGCCCGGTCCGCCTCCTTGACAATATAAGGGTCATCTGTTCCCTGGTCATCTAAAAAGGTGCCCAGCCGGACGCCCAGGGCCCGGGCAATCTTCATCAATGGCCCCAGAGGGGGGTACACATCTTCTTTGAGCATGGTATCGATAAAGTCCGGGTCCAGACCTGCAGCCTCACCTAGTCCCTGGATATCCATTTCCCGCTTTTCCATGAACGCCAAAATCCGCTGACTCACCTTTCCAGAATTCATAACACCTCCCCGATGGTTGAAAAAATTATTCCTATAGTATACTTGGGTCGCCTTTGTCAAAATAATCGTTGAGATCCGGGCCCTTGTCCTGTATCGTCGTAAAAAACAGAGGAGATTGGCTATGAAAACCCTATCGGTAAACATCACAGCAGAATTTTTAGTCCCCGATGACTGGGAGGTGGTCGATCATATTCCGGACCCGGAATTTCCCGAAGATGTGCGGCGGCTGCTCAAGGTGGACGACCAGTTTTATGATTTTTTCCCCGAATGCCTGGTCAAGGTAAAAGATGAAGACGTGGTGATCTGGTCTGCCGACGAGGGGCGGTCCGAGGAGATCATCGACTGCATGGAGGCCTTTCATGTGGATATCCGGGAGGAAAAATCCTGAAGGTCAGGAGTTGCGGCGGATAAGCAGGCACTCTCTCTGGGCGATCGGCCCTAAGCAGAACCGCTTTACCGCCTCCTGGCGGAACCATTCTTTCCTGATTTTGACATTGGGGCAGCGGCCATCCCCTGAATCCAGGAGTTTAACATTCCCCTTCATGCCCCGAACGGCCTGACGCCGGTACGGATCAAAGCCGTACACCCACTCCCCGTCCATGTCCATGACCATGATATAATGCTCGTCCCTTGTGGTTAAAAGGATATTGCACAGCGCTACCCCGCCTTCTTCAATGCAGGTTTCAATGACCCCGCCCGGTTCGAGGCGGACCGCTTCATTTTCCAAAAAATCCGTAATGACGCTGAAGTTGCGCATTTTATAAGCGCTCAGCCAGTTTCCCACCAGCCTGACTGCATATTTGCTGGTACCGCCGATGCCGAACCTTGAATCCCGGCCCACCGTGTCCAGGCAGTAAAGATAGATGTGCCGGATAACCATGGGGGGAATCTCCCTGCGGTGAAACAGATAGCTGACCGCATTGATCAAGGTTGTCGGGACACAATCATACTCGGAAACCTGGTATAAAAGCGGGGCTTGCATTCATCCTCCTCATTGGCGTTGTGTTTTTTCATGAATCCGTATAAAGGGATATAGTATACTCTAACCGCAGTTAAAAGAAGAGTGAAATCCATGGACAAGTGCATTATCCGGGCAGACCTGCTCTACGACGGAATTACCCTTAAAAAGAACCAGGTGGTGGTGGTAAAAGACGGCCGCATTGCCGATGTGGGTCCGTCCCGGGCACAGGCCGACCTGTCCGGTATCGTGACCCCGGCCTTTATTGACGCCCATTCCCATATCGGTATGGAGCGCCAGGGAGAACCTGTGGCAGAGTCGGAAGCCGACGACACGCTTTGCCCCATCTCGCCGTTGAACAATCCTCTGGACAGTGTTTATTTTGACGATACCGCTTTTCGGGATGCCGTGGATTTCGGGGTGCTATACTCCTGCCTTGTACCGGGGTCGGGCAGCATCATCGGGGGCAGGGCGCAGGTCATCCGCAACTTTGTCAAAACCAGGGAAAAAGCCCTGGTCAAGGATGTGGGATACAAAATGGCCCTGGGATTCAACCCCCGCAGCGTGACCGACTGGAAGGGCCAGCGTCCCTCCACCCGTATGGGGGCGGCCGCCATCCTAAAAGACTATCTGGGCAACATCCGGGTTAAAGAGGAACAGGCCCGGATCAAACGGGATCTGGCCTTAAAAGACATCGACAAGGGGGACCGGCAGAAGATTAACCTGATCCGCCGGGAGTATGAGCTCTCGCTGACACAGGGGGAATGGGAGATCTTCCGTCTCATCCAGGGGGAGAAAATGGCCAAGGTCCACGTCCATAAGGCAGACGACCTTTTTTTCCTTTTGGACCTGATCAAGGAGTTTCCTATGAAGGTATCGGTTGAACACGGTTGCGACATTGACGACACCGAGGTGTTCAACGCCCTGGCGGATAAAAAAATCCCCATGGTTTACGGTCCTTTAGGGTCCCTGGACTATAAGGTGGAGTTAAAGAACGCCTCCTATAACAATATAAAGGCCCTGATGGCTTCCGAGGCCTTTTACGGTCTAATGACGGACCATCCGGTCATCCTCTCCCATCATCTCAGGCTTTCCCTTTCCTATTTTCTTCTCCAGGGCATGGACCCTGTGGATGCCATGGCCCTGATCACCAGCCGGAACGCGCGGATTCTCGGGGTCTCTGACCGCCTGGGCTCCATTTTAGAAGGGCGGGCCGCAAGCCTTTTGGTCTGGGACAAGGATCCCTTTTTTCTCGGGGCCCATCCCACAGTGGTCATGGCCGAAGGCAAGATTATCCGGGACCGGCGGTAACTCCGATGACTGCAAGGTGGGCGGTTGTTTGCCTTGTCCTTTTTATCGGCCTTTTTCGGGGTACGGGGCCTGCCCTGGGCTCTGAAATCTGCACCATTGATGGCCACCGCGTGCTCTTATATAAAGTCATCAATTTCTGGTATGACTGCCTGCCTGAAGAGTCGCAGCAGTTTTGCGGTGCAAGGCTGCAGTGCAGCAGTGTGGGGGAGACACAGGTTCGGTATCTTGTGAAGGAATCGGTGCTGGAAATACATATTCCAAAAGGGTTCGGACGGCTGGTGTCTGTATTAAAATCGGGGAATAAAAAGGCCGGTCCCGGCAACGGATTTTTGACAGCGGCCATGGTGAAAAAGGACGTCTTCGGAAAAGGGCAGGCTGCGGACCTAACCTTTGATCTGGATGCTGTGGGGCGTTTCAGGATTTTTAATGTTGACGACCGCCATTACCGGAAAGTCAAATCCGTTGCCGAGGATATCGGGATACAGGTAGACGGAGTGATCGGGGGACTGCTGAATGGAAAAATTGCACTATACACCGGCCGCGAGGCCATGAAGCCCTGTCCCAGGAAAGGGGTTGCCCCGGAAGATGCCCTTTTACCCTCCGTAAAACTGGTCAATGTCAAAACCGGCGAGGTGCTGCTTGCATATGTGCCTGCCCGGGGAGAGTAATCGAAGACAAAAGGCCTGCATCGGATAAAGGCTTAAGGAGGCGGACATGGGAAAAGAGCGGATCAGGCTGGACCGGAAGGGCAGGGTTGCCATCGTTACCATGGACCGCCCGGAAAAGCAGAATGCCTTTGATGAGGCCATGTTTGAAGCCCTGGCCCAGACCGCCCGTAAGCTGGAAGCAGAACTGCCGCGGGCGGTGGTCCTGACCGGTGCCGGGGAAAAGGCGTTTTGCGCGGGGTTTGATGTCGGGCTGGACAACCCCATGGCCGTTAAATTCCTGGATGCGGTCAATGCCAAAGACGCAACCCTGGCCGGGGCGATGATCGGGAAGATGCGGGAGGCTGTGGATGCCTTTGCCTCCCTGCCGGTCCCCCTTATTGCGGCGGTAAACGGCCTGGCCTACGGGGGCGGAGCTGAACTTGCCACGCGATGCGACCTGCGCGTGATGGCCCCTTCCGCAACAATCTGTTTTTCCGAAGTAAAACTGGGCCTGATGCCGGACTGGGGCGGAGGCCCCTGTCTAAAAAGGCTTATCGGACCGGGCCGGGCTGCGGATCTGATCCTTACGGCCCGAGTGGTCCCGGCCTTTGAGGCTCATGCCCTGGGCTGGGCCAACCGGATCTGTGAGACCGGGGACTGTCTGTCCGGGGCTCTGGCACTGGCCGAAGAGATCAGCAAGAACGGGCCCCGTGCGGTCCGGTCCGCACTGGCCGTTCTCAGAAGCGGAGAGGGGCTTTGCGCGGCCCTTGAACAGGAGGCCAGATGCGCAGGGCAATTGATCGCCTCCGGGGAATGCGTCCACGGCATCACGGCGTTGATGGAAAAAGAGCCGCCCCGGTTTCCGGATCCGTCCCCCGGCTGTGGCACCGCAGACATATAATTCAATCTTATTGCCATCCCTATACTGACCCTGTAAGATAAGAAGACATTTTGATCAAAACGAGAGACACGATTTTACAGCGGCATCCTTTAGTTGCAAAAACCCCTTTGGGGAATGAGCCGGGCCGGTTTATCGTCATCGCATATGGCCGGCGGAAAAAATGAATCCTGGAAGGTTGGAATGGACAGGTTTGATATCGATCGATTCGAGCTTCAGTGGCCCGAGTTATCAACGTCTGAAAAGGCCGATATTATCAAGGGAGCTCCCGATCTGGCACCGGAAAAGGCGATCCGGCCCATTGCCGCAGGACTTGTTTCATCTTCGAAGATATTAAAAAACTTTGCCAAACGCAGCCTTGATTTACTAAGGGATCGTCTGGTACCCCAAACGTCTGCCCGGGGGCTGTCCGTTTGCACCGGGCTTTACGCCCTGCTTGATGCGTCCATGGAGGACTCGGACAGGGCATATGTGCTTGCAGCCCTGCTTAGATTCGGGCAGGAAGGCGCCTCATTCGCATTTAAGGCGGTATGCCGGGATCTTGTTTCTTTAGAGTTTACCCAAGCTGTGATGCCGGATGTCAGCGAAGGAGACCGCCTGAGGTTTGTCCGCTGCTATCTTGGAGCCAGCCCCTGGATTCGCCTTAAACTTGCTCCGGCCTTTAAACAGATTTTAAGATCACTGCAGGACCGGGACGCGGTTGTCTGCTTTTACGCGGAACTGTTTGACCGAAGGGAGGATCCGGATCCCTTTTTGCTGAATATCAGCAGCCGGCTGAGAAATTCCGGACGGATTTTGTCCGACGAAATAAAATCCCCCCATCCGGAACAGCGTATCCTTGGGATAAAAGCCCTGGCTATGATCCAGGATCAAATCCCCTACGACATTCTGGCCGGCCTTTTGGCCGACGAATCCGATGAAGGGGTGAGGGTGGCCCTTTATAATCTGATTGAAGCCTCTCCCGTAAGATATTATCCAAGGCTGTGCTATCCCATTCTCCAGTTTTTTTACCAGCGTTCGGAATCCGAAGCCCTCCATGCATTCCGGGCCATGGCCGTTACGGGAAAATTTCCCCTTTTTCGCCTGCTCAATATTGTAAGAACGAAATATCCCGCCCTGATGCCGGGCATCCTGGAAGAGGCGGCGTCATTTTCCAGGTTTTCCTTTCTGATTATCCAGGATATTGCCCTCAACCCCGGTGAATACCAGGGCGAGAACATCGACGTGAATCTTGCCGCTGTCCTCGGCATGATCAAAAAAAGACCCGAGCGGATTTTAAAGCTGCTTTCCGCATCCCAGGACTCAGGCGAGGCCACCGAATTTGTCCGGAAGGTCGGCGCCTTACTTGGCCAGGAACGGGTGGGGATTGATACGGCCTTTGATGAGCAGATCCGCCAGGTGACTATACGGTGCGGCCAGGTGACCCGGGAGGACCGGTCCGCGACCTTTCAAAAGCTTTCGGCCTTAATGCAGGAGGGCCATGCAGGGGCCTGGGTTTTGTTTGAAAATGAGGTCCTCATGGATGAAGACCTGTGCGGAAGCATCGTAGAATCCGTTCCGATGCTGTTTAAAGATACCCTGGTAAAAGGCACGGATCTGACCGGGGCTTACTGGACCGGAACGGTTTTCAGGCAGTCTGTCCTTTATGAGGTGGACATGCCCGGAGCCCACTTTGAAAAGGCCTGTTTTGACCATACCGTTTTCATTGATGTGAATGCGGAAGACGCCTCTTTTGTGAATTGTAGTTTTGAAGGGGCATCCTTCCATCGTGTGGATTTCAGCCGGGCGGATTTGACCGGTGCCAATTTCCATGGTGCCAGGATATCGCAGTCAAAATTTGCCGGCAGCGATCTGTCCGGCGCCTGTTTTGCCCAGGCTGACATCTGCGATTTGTCCTTTGAAGAGGCCATCTTGAACTCGGCGGACTTTTCAGGGGTAAAGGCGCTGTTCTGTCATTTCCCGGCCAGCTCTCTTGTCCGCATCAGAAGCGGCGATGTTGATTTGAATGCCAGAAAGTACCAGATCTCCGGCACGATGCTTCCCCCGCTGGACCGCACTGCGGTGGCCCGGATCAACCGCGAGATCTTCTGCGAGTTTATTCATTACGGTGAGCAGCAGTTCTACAAGCAGAACAGGCTTTCTCTGCTGACGGCCTATGATGTTTTCAGGGCCGACCAGGTGGACCTTTTCCGGCTGGTTCCCATTCTCCTTCATGAGAACATCCAGGTGCCCGGTTACCCGGGAATCGATCCACTGACCCCCTACGGCATCTGGAATTTCGTGCCCGACCCGGATACCCAGGCCTTGACCGACCGGTATCTGGCCGGCAGAACCGTGAGGGCCAGATTTGACAGGCCTCCGGCCATCCAGGCCGTGTTTTGCATGGGCAGTGTCGGGTCCATCGCCCAGACTGCGGAGTCGGATATTGACTATTGGGTCTGCATTGATGAAAACCGACTGGACGCCGAAGGTCCTTCCCGGCTGCAAAAGAAACTGGAAATCATTGAGAGGGTGGCCGCAGAAAAGTTCGGCACCCAGATCACATTTTTTATCGTGGATATCTATAAGGCAAAGATAAATGATTTCGGAGAGTTCTCCACAGAAAGCTCGGGGTCTGCCCAGTCCCGGTTGCTAAAGGAGGAATTTTACCGGACCATGATCCACGTGGTTGGAAAACTGCCCCTGTGGGCCGTTCTTCCAAGTTCCGTAAGCCTGAACTATTACGATTATATCGGCAATGCCGTCGTCCACTCCGTCCGGGATTCCAAATATATGGACATGGGGGACATCAATGCCATTTCAACGGCTGAATACTTCGGCGGTTGCCTGTGGCAGATGTTCAAAGGCTTGAAAAGCCCTTTTAAGTCGGTGCTGAAAATGGCCCTGCTTGAAAAGTACATTAACGAGTACGGCAGGGAAAAGCTTTTATGCAACATATATAAGGATGAATGGATGAATTCAGGTGCCCATCTCAAACTGGCCCAGAATGATCCGTACTATATCCTGGTAGACCGTTTGATCAATTATTTCAAGGTGTTGAAAACAACGGATTCCGTGGATCTTCTGCTGACCAGTTTTTTTATGAAGCTGGGCATCGAAAGTGAAGCCCAGCTGCGGAACACTCCGTTTGGATACCGGAAAATACTTTTGGAAAAATGTATCCGCCAATGGGGATTTGACAAGCTTTCCATCTTCAAGGCCGGCAGATATAAACACTGGGACTACCGGGAGGTGGTTCTTTTGTCCTCCAATATCAAATCCTATATGATCAATACCTATAAAGCGGTGAGCCAGCGCCTTGCCCGCCAGGGGGACGACCGTGCCAGGATCAGCCCCAAAGACAGAACCGTTTTGGGACGAAAGGTGTTTATTGAGTTTGCAAAGCAGCCCGGGCGGATAGAAAAGAATTTTATCATTGCTGAAAACGACCAGTTCTATCAGCGGCTTCATTTGCGGTATCTGGACCGGGGCATTCGAAAAGGGGGCTGGGAACTGTTCAGAAAAGGGACACGGGAGCAGGGCTTTAAGGAGGAGTCGCTGATCCGGGGGCGGAGTATTGAAAAAATCGGGTTGTGGATGATCCGAAACCGCCTTTACAGCCGGGAGGATATGATTCAGCTGGTGCCGAACTCCACCTATGTCCGGGCCAATGACATTGAACGGCTTTACACGGCCATGGATGACTTTTTCAGCGTTCCTTTGGCACAGGTGGTGAATTTTGATTTCCTGTTAAAACAATCAAAGGTGATCGGGTTATTTGTATCCATCAATCTTTACGCACGCGAACCCCAAAAGTCGGTTTACGATTACACCGTGGCCTATCTGAATTCATGGGGGGAAATTTTTTATGAACAGGTGGACTGCAGCAGCAGTCCTCTGCCGATCGGCAGGCTCAAAGATGAGGCGTTTGAGCGGGCGGGCCTGACCAAACCGCCCAGAAATCTTGTGTTTTACTCTCCTAAAGACGGGAAAATTCCAATCAAAACCATGCCTGTGGACTGGGATATGCCGGAGCTGTACTGATCTTATCTTGAAAAAAAGCCCAGAATCCAGCGGATCAGTCCATTTTTTTGTGAGGATGCTCCTTTAGCCCCGCTTGATTTACCGTTGATGGCGGTTTTTTCCATCCTGGCCAAAAGAAACTCTTTGATTTCTTTGACCAGGGCGTCCTGAATGTTTGGCTGGGACAGCTTCAATTCTTTTTTTTGTCCCAGAAACGTCTGGGACAATTGCTGGACACATCCGTCTCCGCTTGTCCCGACACCTGAAAGCTGGGCAATGCTGTAGGCAAACTGGGTTAACCCTGCCATAAGCTGGTATTTGGGATCAGCCTTTTCTGGCTCCCGGTAAAAGGCCACGGCTTCGCAGGTTGCCGGCGGCAGATGCCATCTTTTGAGCACCTGTGAGGCCACCAGCCCGTCAGTGGTGCCCAATATCTCTTTTTCTGCCTGGTATAACGGGCATTCCAGCCGTTTGGCCGTTTCAATGCATTTGGCAAACTCATGGGGAAAATGGATGGCCAGCAGCAGCTTTCCCATCCCGCTGAGAATTCCTGCCATATACAGATCTCCGGACAATACATCCAGTTCAAGGTTGGGATGGCCCAGCCGCCGGTTGGCCACGGCACAGCCCCAGGAAAAGGACCAGTAATCCGCATAGGAAAAGCTTTCGATATCGGGAAATTTAGGGAGCATTTTTCTAAGGAAGTGGAGGCATACCGAGTTTACCGTTTCCTGGATGCCGATTCTTGTAATGGCAGCCCTGGGGGTGGAAATCTTTCCCATTTCTGCGTAAAGGGGCGAATTGGCCAGCAAAAGCAGGCGGCTGAACAGCCCGGGATCGGATTCCACCAGCCGGGCCAGCTCCGGGATATGGACCTGGGACTCGGGCAGGCGCGTCATATTGAAAATTTTTCTAACGTTGCCCGGAATCGATGGAATGTCCACGCTGGTGGACATGATATCCTGGGCCAGGCTCAGGGAAATGGTTTTTTCACTGACCAGGGTGTCATTCATGGGAAAACCTGTTTTTTAAGTAAAGTGGAGTCAATTTAACTGAAACTCTATGCGAAATGCGGGTTCGGGTCAAACAAAATCTTGGCGATCGCGGCTAAAAGCCTTGTGACATCAGATGTTTAACTTGCGTAGCTTGGTAGATTTCGTAGCGATTTGTGCCGAATCCCGCATCGCTTATTTAAAACGGGCCTTGTCAAGGCCTAAGGCTTTCATTTTCCCGTAAAGCCCCCTTGGGTGGATACCTGCCATTTCCGCTGCTTTGCCCACCCGGCCTTTTGTTTTTTTTAATATCATTTCAAGGTAGGCGTGTTCGACCTGCCCCATGACCCGGGTTCTGACTTCCGCCAGGGTCATGCCTTCCCAGTCGTTTGGGCTGAAGAAATCCGCGGCAGACTCTGCAGGTCCGGTCAGGGCGAGGGTGCCGGGCAGATCCGGCAGCTCTATGGTGCCTGCGTGGCACAGGAGGATGGCGCGTTCAATGACGTTCATCAGCTCCCGGATGTTGCCCGGCCAGTTGTAGCGGCACAGGGCGGCCATGGCTTCTTCGGAAAACCGGTTCACCTCCTGACCGATTTTCTGGGTCATGACCCGCAAAAAATGGTTGGCCAGGGAGGGAACATCCTCCTTTCGATCCCGCAGGGGGGGCAGGGTGAGGCTGATGACCCCGAGCCGATAATACAGGTCGTTTCTGAACCGGCCCTCTTCGATTTCCTTTTCAATGTCCCGGTTGGTTGCGGCAATGATCCGGACATCCACCCAGACCGGAGTTTCTCCGCCCACCGGAGTAAATTCAAAGTCCTGCAGGGCCCGGAGCAGCTTGGTCTGCATTAAAAGGGGCATCTCCCCGATTTCATCCAGAAAAAGGGTGCCGCCGTGGGCCAGTTCAAAGGCCCCCCGTCGGGCCCGGACCGCTCCTGTAAACGCGCCCTGCTCATGGCCGAAAAGTTCGCTTTCCATGAGCTGTTCCGGTACGGCCGCCATGTTGATGGGAACAAAGGGGCCTGCGGAGCGCTGGCTTTCCATGTGGATGGCCCGGGCCAGGTGTTCCTTGCCCACCCCGGTTTCCCCAAGAAGCAGGATGCTGGCATTGGAGGAGACCACCTGCCGGACTTCTTCTAAGAAAAGCTGCATGCCGCGGCTCTGGGAGATGAAATCGTTGAGCCTTGGCAGGAATCGTCCCCGCTGGTCGAACCGGTCCATATAGACATATTGGCGCCGGGATTCCAGGGTGCTTTCAATGGCCTCAATCAAACTGTTTACAGGCGTTCCCGAGTAGAGGACCGCATCCGCTCCTGCCGCCATGAGGTTGGCCTGTTCCTCGGAGGAGTCCCGGTCGTGGAGGATGATGAGAATGGGTTTTTCCGGCAGCTGATTGACGATGGCGATGCTGGCCTCTATGGGCTTGGGGATCAGGCTTCTGGAAACCAGAATAATGTCGGCACTGCTGCGGGTCAGTTCCTGCCAGGGGGACCTTGGGCGGTCAAAAAAACGGATTTGAACATCCTGGTCCTCCATCTGCCGGGCCAGTTCCTGTCTGAGCAGTTTTTCTTTTACTGCACATGAGAGTCGAATAAGCATGGGGTTATCTTTTCGGTATTAAATTACTGATTTTAAGATTTTGATCCCATAGATAGCCTGAAATACGAATAATTACAAGGGCGGGTGTCAAAGAATATTCCAAATTTATGCATAAAATAAATTTTTAATTTTAGTATGTTATAAATAAATCGGTATCTATAATCCGAAAATAAATTTTAAATCGGATAAATATTACCTGTTTTTGAGCGATCGGCTACACCGATTGGGGGATAAAAAAGATATCAGAGCTAATATATTGAAAATTAAGGCTAAAAAAATATTAGATGTTTTTTATCGGTGTGGCACACCATCTGCTTATGCGGTGTCAGTTACAGGGAATATTGCCTCGGCAGATCCCGAACGAGAAAACAAATACAGGTGAACAAGATGACCCGAAGACATTGCTCGAAAAAAGACCGGAAAGTTTTAAAATTCCGGGAGAACTATGACGCGGATTATGACTGGGAAGACTATGTGGATGACCAGAACGCCAAAAAGAAAAACAAAAAGCACCAGCGGAAAAATCCGCTCAAAGACAAGTGGTAGCTCTGCTGCTGTTTCAAGGAGAAGAAAATGAACAATACTGCTGAGAACATCGTTGCCCTGCCCGACGTATGGGGCATTGCTTCTGCCATTGACATCTATGACTGCGATCCCGGCAAAATCCGGAACGCCGAATACATCAAATGCTTTGTAAGGGAGTTGTGCGACCTGATCGAAATGAAGCGTTTCGGTGAAACCCAGGTGGTTCATTTCGGTGAAGATGAAAAGGTGGAAGGCTTTTCAATGGTACAGCTCATTGAGACCTCCCTGATTTCCGCTCACTTTGCCAACCTGACCAATACCACCTATCTGGATGTGTTCAGTTGCAAAGCCTACGATCCTGAAGTCGTCCGTACCTTTTCCCAGAAATATTTCGGTGGGTCCCGTTCTTCTTTGAACGTGACCTACAGGAAATAGTCATGACCCTGACCATCCTCACGGCCCCTGAAGAGTGCAGACGGGCGTGGGAGCAGTTCTGGCCGGCCAGAGGCCTTTTTGACCTCTGGCCTGTGCGGGATAGCTTCCACCGGGCTTTCCAGCGTCCGCTTCATTTCATCCTGGCCCGGGACAAGGGCCGGGTGACCGGCTTTTTGCCCCTGTGCCTGGACGAAGAGACCGGTACCTATGTCATCTTTCCAGGGGAAACCTGGCGGGGGAAGACATGGATCGAGCAGAACCGGATGATCGCCTCCAGCGATGAGGTGTTCTCCCGGATGCTGGAAGCGGTCCCCGGCCCCTGTCATCTAAGGTATCTGCTGCCGGCCGGAGACGAAGTCCAGTCCCGGGTTCGCGGGGATGAGATTGGGTATCTTTTTTATCCACGGCTCTGGGATTATTCCTTTGAGAATTACTGGGCTTCCTTTTCCGGCAAACACCGGAAAAATCTGAAATCGGATTTGAAACGGCTGGAGGCACAAGGGGTGACCTATCGCTTTGACCGCACAGACGATCTGGGTCATCTGTTTCGGATGAACCTGGACGCCTTTGCCCAGTCCTCCTATTTCAGCGATCCCCGGTTCCAGGTCTCCTTTCAGAATCTGACAGGGTTTCTGGCAAGATCCGGGATGATGCGGATTACCACCATAGAGCTTGGCGGTAAAGTGGCGGCCGTGGACTTAGGCGCCTGCTATAAAAACACCTATACCCTGCTCGCCGGCGGAACCAACCCCGAGTTCCCGGGGATTGCCAAGATGATCAATCTTCATCACCTGGAACGGTCCTGCAAGGAGCAGTTTGATTCCGTGGATTTTCTCTGCGGGGATTTTAACTGGAAAGCCCGGTTTCACTTGACCGAAAGGCCGTTGTTTCAGTTTGGCAGGACCGATGCGCCGGCCCTGGCCCATGGCGGGATCCATGACCGGGCTGTGGCATGACAGGGGCCGGGTGCTGGTGGTCGGCACCACGGACGATTATATCGACTGGATTCGGAGGATTCGCCCCGGCCAGGCCCTTTTTGTAACCGCACCGCCGGTGAGAAGGTCCTCTGCATTTGAATCCCCCAGGTCCAAGGAAGAGGTTTTATCGGACCTTAAGGATGCAGGATCTGTCCGGGCGGCAGTGGCCGATCACCTGGAGCGATTCGGGCTTTCCCTTTCCGGTGTTGCCTGCTTTGACTGTGAACGGCTGGGGTTGGCCGCCGAGCTTGCCAAGGCGTTCGGTCTGCCGTTCCCCGGTAAAAAGGCGGTTGACAATGCCAGGGACAAGGCCCGGTCCAAAGAGATCTGGCAGGCTCACGACGTGGCCTGCCCTGAGATATTCGGGATCAACCGGCTCGAAGACGCCCTGGACTTTATGGTGTCAACCCGGGGCCCCATTGTGCTTAAACCGCTATCCGGCTCCGGCAGTGAACTGGTGTTCAAATGCCGGAGCCAAGAAGACGTCATCCATGGCTTTGAAGCCATTCGGGACGGGCTGGCCCGCCGGACGGACAATCCCCTGTTCCAAAAAAAACGCATAGAACTCATGCTGGCAGAACAGATGGTCGAAGGCCCTGAGTTCAGTGCCGATTTTATGGTGGGCGACACCGACGTGACCCTGATCCGGGTCTGCCGGAAAATCAAGTACCGGCACCATCCCTTTGGCACCATTGCCGGATATCAGCTTTTGGCCGATCCCGGCAAGAGTCTGAATATGGATGACCTTAAGGATACCCTGTTCCGGGGATCGGTGAGCCTCGGGATTACCCGGGGGATCTGCATGGCCGATTTTATCCGGAACAAGGAAGGCAAAGCCGTTCTCATTGAGATGACACCCCGGCCCGGGGGAGACTGCCTGCCCCAGTTGATCCGGGAGGCCATGGGACTGGATATGCTGGGCCTGGCCCTGGATACGGCCAGGGACGAGGTCCCCGATTTCTTGGGGAAGAAACCTGAGCGGGATCTCATCGGCCTGCGGATTTTCGCCCCGGGTCCAGGTGTCCTCAAACGGGTGGATACCGACAGCCTGGCAGACGATCCCAGGGTAAGGTCCATTGTCATCAACCGGTCCGCCGGCCATGTGATCACCATGCCGCCGGAGGATTACGATTCATGGCTTCTGGGGCATTACATCATAGAGCCTGATGGACCGGGGTTTCCCGAAACCCGGAGCCGGGTGATTTCCTCCCGGATTCATGTGGAGGTCGCCTGAACAATGTCAGAAAATGTGTTGACCCCGGAGCCTCTGCCCGGGGATGTGATTCAAGATTTTCTTAAGCCCTATGCCGAACAGGCAGGCCTTTACCGCCGTCTGGGTGAAACATTCGGATCTCCGCTTTTTATCGTGGATCCGGCCGTTTTAAGGGAAAAGGCTGCTCGGTTTACAGATGCCTTTGCCCGGGAGTTACCTGAAATCCGGGTCTATTACGCCATGAAGAGCAACAATCTGCCCTATATCTCCCAGACCCTTGCGGACTGCGGCCTGGGGTTGGATGTGTCCTCCGGCATGGAGCTTTCCGTGGCCCTTGCAACAGGCGCTCGGGATATTATCTTCAGCGGTCCCGGAAAGACCGCTCCGGAACTGGCCCTGGCGGCAGCGCACCCGGACCGGGTGACCCTGCTGCTGGACTCCTTTGGCGAGCTGGACCGCCTGGCACCGCTGGTTCTCCCTGACAAGGGGGTGATGAAAATAGGGATTCGCATCAATATTAATCCGGAGGGGCTGTGGCGCAAGTTCGGCATTCTGCCGGAAAAGGCGGCCGCCCTTTATTCAAGGATTGAGAACTGTTCAGGGGTGCGGTTTGCAGGATTTCAATTCCACTCGTCCTGGAACATGGAGCCCTCCCGGCAGGTGGAGGGGATCCGGGCCATGGGACGCCTGCTTTCAACCCTGCCGGAGGCCATGCTGTCCCAGTGCGAATTTATCGACATCGGCGGCGGCTACTGGCCGGAACAGGGGGAGTGGCTGATCACAAAGGAGCCCCTGGTTCATACCTGGAACCGGTCGGTGCCCATTGAAATCTTTGCGCGGGAGCTGTCCCGTGCGGTCCGGGAATGGATTTTCCCCGTGGTTCAGTGCCGGATCTGTTTTGAGCCGGGAAGGTGGCTGTGTAACGATGCGGCCCATATCCTGATCCGGGTGGTGGACAAAAAGGAAGATGACCTTGTGATCACGGATGCCGGTACCAATGCCGTGGGATGGGAGCGGTTTGAAACCGATTATTTTCCGGTGCTCAACCTGACCCGGCCGGATATGACCGAGCGGCCCTGCAGGATTCTGGGCGCTTTGTGCACCCCCCACGACGTCTGGGGGATGGCCTATTACGGCGAGGATATAAAGGAGGATGACCTGCTTTTTATCCCGACCCAGGGCGCTTACACTTACTGCCTGCGGCAGTTCTTCATCAAGGAGCTGCCCCATGTTGTGGCCCTTGAAGACACGCCCCGGTTGATTGAATGACTATGAATTATTCCATGTTTAAGAGGAAGGATCATGAAGCGTAAAAAAGGATTTTCTTCGGACTTCTGCATGGCCTGCTGCGCTCTGCTGATGCCCTATTCAAAAATATGTCCCAACTGCGGCACGGACAACAGCTGGCTGCCCCGGCAGGACGATCCCGTTGATGACTCCTTTTTGTCCGGGGGGGAGGAAGACCCCTTTGGCGACGAGGGCAATCTGGACGGCGACAGTCTTTGACGGGGGATCCGGGATATCCCAGCCTATAACTTAATGATTTCGGGCGGGCGGCCGCAGGACTCCAGGAACCTTACAAGATCCGTGTTTGAAATGCCGGTGGTTGCAGTGTTGACCAGGGGATGAAAGGTCAGCAGGCTTTCGGCCATCAGGTCCTCATCCAGAATCACCCGGACATCCTGATCCTTTATGTTCATCGCGGCAAAGGGCGTGACTGATCCCGGGATGACGCCGAGAACCTCCCTGAGCCGTTCGGGGCTGGCAAAGGAAAGAGTCTTCGCCCCAATGGTTTTGCCTACCGCCTTGATCCGGATGGGCTTGTCCGCTAACGTCACCACCAGAAAGTAGCGGCTCTTCTTATCTTTGAAAAACAGATTTTTGGCATGGGCCCCGGGAATATTTGAACACTGTTCCCGGGCCTCTTCCACGGTAAATACGGCCGGATGCTCCCAGGTGGTATAGGAGATGTCCAGGCTGTCCAGGACCTTGAAAAGATCGTCAGGATCGGCGCAGCCTCCATTTTTCAGATCAAAAATAGTTGACATAGATCAGCCTTGCGATGGTGAGAAAAACCATGGTCAGAAAGATGGGCCGGATAAAGGGGGCGCCTTTGCGGATGGCCATGCCGGATCCGATCCTGGCGCCGATGATCTGCCCTGCCGCCATGATCAGGCCGGCGGACCATATCACATTGCCTCCGATGATAAAAAGGCTTAAGGCCACCACATTGGAGGTGAAGTTCATGATCCGGGTGGTGCCCGTGGCCGATGTCATGTCCTGGCCGAGGAAGATTAAAAGGGCGCCGGTCCAGAAGGCGCCGGTGCCGGGGCCGAAAAATCCGTCGTAAAACCCCAAGCCCAGACCAAACAGCATGAAAAAAGCCAGCCGCCCCATTCTCTGGGGCCCGGGCACCAGGCCCAGGTTCTTTTGCATCAGGGTATAGACAAAGACAATCAGCAGCATAAAGGGGATGATGTGCCGGATGAATCCTGCATCGATCATCTGGATGGCAATGGCCCCTGCCGCAGCGCCGGCCAGGGTTGCGCCTATGCCGGGCAGGTTGTCCTTAAGGCTTGCCTTGCCCTTGCGGATAAAGTTGATGGTGGCGGACAGGGTGCCGAAACTGCCCTGAAGCTTATTGGTCCCAAGGGCGATCTGGGGGGGAATCCCTGTGGACAGCAGAACCGGCAGCGCAATCAGACCGCCGCCGCCGGCAATGGAGTCCACGAATCCTGCCAAAAGCCCTGTGCCAAAAAGGAGAACGGCAATAAAAGGGGTTATGTCCATTCAGGCATCAGCCCCGCAGGGCTTCCGGGATCCGGCAGACCGGAATGGGATCCATCTTGTGCCGGTTGGCCCGGTTGAACTTTTGGAAAATGGCCAATACCTCTTTTTGCCGGTCATCAAGGTCGGCTTCGGTCCGGCTGTCATCCGCCTCAAACCCCATGGCCCATTCCAGTTCGGCGTAGGAGGCCCCGATCTGTCCTTCATCGGTGCGGTTGTCCTCCCAAAGACCGTCCGTGGGAGGGGCTGCAATGATATCTTCTGAAACCCCTAAGACCTTGCCCAGGGCGTAGACTTCGCTTTTGAGCAGGTCGGCAATGGGGGAAAGATCCACTCCGCCGTCCCCGTATTTGGTGTAAAACCCCACCCCGAAATCCTCGACCTTGTTTCCCGTACCCGCGACCAGAAGCCGATGGTGGGAGGCAACGGCGTACAGGGTGACCATGCGCAGGCGCGACCTTGTATTGGCCATGGTCAAAGGATCCTGAATATCTTGGGGAAGTCCCTGCTGAAACTGGGTAAACATGGGAGTTAAATCCACATTGATTCCAGTGACATTGTCATAGGTCTTTTCCAGCCAGGCAATATGGGCTGACGAGCGGGAGACCTGGTCTTTGGCCTGGAAAATGGGCATGTTCAGGGCCAGCACCTTTTTGCCGGTCCTGGCGCACAGGGTGGAGGTGACGGCCGAGTCAATGCCGCCGGAGACCCCCACTGCGAATCCGTCCATGCCTGAGGTGTCAAGGTAATGGGTGAGCCAGTCAATAATGTGATCTGCAACGTTCTGGGGATTCATGGTCATTCTTCCTTAATTTTGAATCCCGGCAGCGGCGTGCTGCCGGGCATATTCGTAGAGTACAATGGAGGCGGCAATGGAGACGTTCAGGCTCTGGGACCGGCCGACCTGGGGGATGGTCAGCCGCCGGACTTCCGGGAAAAGATCCGGTTCAAAAGAGATGCCGAACTCTTCATGGCCGAAGACAAAAGCGCTTTTTTTGGGCAGGGGAGTGTCCGTAATCGGTTCTCCCAAGCCGGGTTCCAGGATAAAGGGGGTATACTCCTGTTCCAGAAGGTCGGCATAACAGGTCATGAAGCGTTTGTGGAACACCGCAGGCACCCAGCGAAAAGCCCCCATGGCCGGGGCCGGGTCGAAAAAATCAATATCAATGAGATGAACTTCCCTGCAGCCGAAGGTTTCGGCGCTTCGAAATATTTTTCCCACGTTAAAGGTGGGTTTGAGACGGTCCAGGACTACGATACAGTCATGGGGCCCCGGAGAGGCCAGGCGGTTCTTGTTCCGCTGCCTGCGGAAGCTGCGCCTGATCGATTCCCGTTTGGCCTTCATCTGCTGCCGGACTTTATAGGATACCATGAGCAAGTCTTTCCATATCTTTTATCACACTGGATGTGTATACACCGCTTAGGTGGAAAAATCAAAAAAATCTGGGTTATTGCCCGGCCCTGAGCACGGCCATGGTCAGCCTGGAAATACAGATCAGCTCGCCTTGACGGTTTTTGATATCGATATCCCAGACCTGGGTGCTGCGCCCCAGGTGGACAGGCTTTGCCGTGCCGATAACCTCACCTTCTGAGATGCTTTTCATGTGGTTGGCATTGATTTCAAGGCCCACGCTGTTATACCCCTCTTCCAGGGTCATGTAGGAGGCCGAACTGCCTAAGGTCTCGGCCAGGGCGACGGAAGCCCCGCCGTGGAGCAGTCCCATGGGCTGGCGGGTACGGTCGTCCACGGGCATGACGGCGGACAGAAAGTCATCTCCCTTTTCAATAAACCGGATATCCAGACGTCCCACCAGGGTGCCGCTTCTAAAGTCGTTCAGGTCTTTAACGGTAAATTCTTTTTTCCAGATCATGCACAGGCTCCTATGGGCAATGGTGAGGGATCAGGCAAGCTTTTCCTGCACGCTGTTTATTTTATCTTCCATGGTCTGTTCCCGGTCCGTGCGGGTGCCAAGCTTGATGGTGGTGGTGATCCTGGGTGCGCCCATGTCATGGACTTTTTCGTGGCAGTGCTTGACCACGGCAAATACGGCATCCCATTCGCCTTCGATATTGGTGCCGTAAGCGTGAAGCTGGCTTTTGAGGCCTGCGGCCTTAATCACTTCATGGCAGGCGGCCACGTATTTGGAAACGGACAGGCCCACGCCCAATGGGACCACGCAAAGATCGACGATGACGTTCATTTTAACGATCCTTTCTAAAAAAGGGTTAGGTTAGAAAGATTGGTTTTAAGCCTTGTTGGCCTTCATGGCCTCAACAATTTCATCTATTTGGGCCTGGGCCGGACGGTCCAGGGTGCAGCCGCCGGCACCGTCATGCCCGCCCCCGCCGTACCGGGCAAGCAACTGGCCGATGTTGACACGGGATTCTTTTTTAAAGATACTTTTACCCACACTCAAAAGCACCTGGGTCTTGTCCGGTCCCTTGTACCGGATTCTCACACTGGCGATGGTGTCGGGAAACAGGGAGTAGGTCAGAAACCGGTTGCCCGACGGGACCGGAGAAAGCCCGCGGAAATCCGTGATGGAGATGCGGTCCTCAATGCGGGTGTAATCCTTGAGAAACTGGCCAAAGGCCTTGTTTTCCCGGATGACCTCCTGGCTGCGTGACGGGACTTGGGCATCTTGCATCACCTTGTCCACAGGATCTGTCCTGAGCATCTCCACCAGATGATTCCAATAGTCAATGTCGCCGAAGTCATTGTTTTTGATCGTCATGGACAACAGCACATAGGGGTAATCTTCCGGTGCATTGACCTGATCCATGGTCAGGTCGGCAGAATCGATGATATCCGTGTTTTCCACCAGTTCGTCAAACCGGTTGTCCAGTTTGCCCTGGGTCTGGTAATAGCGGTAAACAACCCCTGCGGCGGATGGGGCGATCTCAAATGCGCCGGGGATTGGGTTTTCCGGGCTGTTGGAGACGTGGTGGTCAAACCAGAAGGATGCATCCGGATGGCAGGGAAGATTGGCCAGAATATCCCCCGCCTTGATCTTTGCCCTTCCGGACTGAATATCGTTGGGTTCCATCCAGACAATTTCCAGGTTCGGGTCCAGGGCCTCCTTTAAAAGAACGGCGCAGACAATGCCGTCAAAATCGGGTCGGGTGACAATTCTCATATTTTATCCTTAAGTATCAAAGAGGTTTTCCGGGTTCCGTTTGTTACCGGCCGGCCCCGGAGCATCATGTACATTGATAAGACATGATTTTAAAGTTTGCAATAGGGTAGCGCCGGTAAGGCAGAGCTAAGGCCGTTTATTGCATGTGATGTCTGAAGGGATAATCCGTTTAACCTCTGTGTAAAGTTTCATATTTCTTCGCGGACCGTCAATTGCGTTGATCCAAAGACATAGGAGGGCAACGGGGCAGGCCCCGGACCTTCTGCGGCTGAATTAAGCGATTCATTGATGAAAATTGTCGAGAAACGATAGCAGAAGACAGACTTTATACCTGTTGTAGATTTTCCGAGGCAAAATTTCACAGAAGCCGGTTGATTCGGCATGAAGCTTTTTTGTAATTCTTGCCTCGGTGAGGATATTGGTCGAGCAGGATTGATTTTAGATTGGATATTCAAAATCACCAGTCACACACATATTGTGCCCGGCGAATTTGAGAGAAAGCGATTGATCAAACCATTATTGAACACCTTAAAATCACTCATTTGCCTCATGGATATCAGTCGAATACATTACCACTTTGAAAATCCAGACTGATGCAAGTATTTGTAACTTTTGGTACTGGTAGGGTAGAGGATTGCCCGTTAAACCCTCTTATTTTTTCAAATAATAAAACTGTGTTTTATAAGCCAATTGCTGTGGCCAATTTTAAGAAAAACCCATTCAAAATTACGTGAGAAGACCTTCTTTTTTTTGTAAGGAGAAGAAATAGTCCTTAATGTTTTCAACCACCTGGGATCTGGGGTTCATGTCAGATGTTCTCCTTTTGCCAGTCTGGCGGTCTTGTTTCGGAAGGGATTAGAGGCATTTGAAAAAGGCACACCCGCAACCGCCGCCAGACTTATTGTTCCTCTTTCGGTCAAATGCATCATAGCATTTAATATCTGTCCACTTTCCATTTTTTTTCACCTGACAGGTGTGGATGTCCATGCTACCGTCAAAATCAGCATTTCTTCGACTGCCTTTCCCAAGATAGCGTACTTTATTGGAATCCCCGTCCCCATTCACCTTAAACTTGACCTTTGTTCCGGCCACATTTTGCAATCCAATACAGCCGGTTGAAAACCAATTGGGTTTACATCTCAAAATCCAATTCCCACTCCCCCATTCACAGGCCTTTCCTGCCTGGCAGGGAACCGGAGATATAGCAAGGGCAAATGAAATGGCAAGCATTAAAACTACAAATAATTTACGCATAGTGTTTTTCCAATCGAATAGATGAATTAATTTAATATGCCAAAAAAGTTAGCAGGTGATTCCATAAATAGTTAAAAGCAAATACCGGGCCAAGGTTAATGATTTTGTTATTCGGAAGTCAACTAAAAAAGAACAGCAACTGGATTATTTTAAAATACATTATAATCCTTCTGGTTCAATGGTACCCGAGAAAGTGGATAATAATATACAATACGATTTTTTAAGAAGCCGATAACCCAAGATCTGGGTAGTCGGGAGTTCAAGGTAAACTCCTGACTTTTAGTCCAAAATTTCAGAAGATGGCCGGATACCATATATTGGGGGAGAGGTCAGAAGAAAAAGCGACCGCTTATATTAGGGCTCATCTGGGAAGGTAAGCATATTTCAAGAGCCTCTATTGATCGTATCTGTTCAGTCAATATTCATGTTTCTGGTTGCATTTTTTTGTCCGGAGTGATTATTTCAGTCTAAGTGATAATACGCTATCAATAAAGGACTTTCATTTTCAGTCGTTTATCACCCAGATTTTCATGATATGCGGTTATTATCTTGGGATGATATTCGCCACCCGCATATCCGGCAGCTAAACGAAATCGTTCAATTACTTGTTAACATTCTGGATCGATTATGGACCAAGAGATTTTAAATTTGCTGAAAGAAATACAAAAAACTGTTTCGTCAAGTGGCGGAAATTGGATGCCGTTAATAAGTACATTGATCGGGGCTATTATTGCGCTAATGGGATCTATCGGCGTTCAGGTGCTTCAATCGTTTTTAATGAGGAGAAAGGAAGCTCGGTCTTTCCTTCGAGAAAAAATCGAGACAATAGGGATTTTGTTAATTGAATTTGAAAATGCCCTGCAGAGTGACATGGCGTCGATATATGGCGTTGGAACTCCAAGTGAAACGAAGGTCGCGCCGTTAAGCCAAAAATTCCAAGAGCTTTCATTGAATATCAACCTCTATTATCATGGACTTGTCGGCGAAATGGAAAGTTTGGAAAAGGCCTGTTCGAGCTACTTTAACAATAAAAGAGAAATAGTGAATAAACAAAGGAAAAATCAAGCTATTGAAAAGGATGATATCGGAAAAGTTGATATTGATTTTCAAAAGTGCTTATCAGCAAGAAAGGCACTATTTGAAATGGTCATTCATGAATCAAAGCGATTTAAAGAAATAAAATGTTAACAACGGCATTAAGAGCGACGGCAGAAAGCCGCCGCGCCTTATGCCGGGCGTTATGCTGATGTAAACAGGAAAAGTACCCTCAACTATACAACTCTAATTAATTGTTATTGAAAAAATGAAAATAATTGACCCAATATTATCAAGAAGAAGCATTAGAAAATATATAAATAAACATGTAGAAGATGAAAATATTTTAGCGATGCTGGAAAGTGCAAGACTTGCCCCATCCGGGAGCAATACTCAACCGTGGAACTTTGTCGTCGTAAAGTCAGAAGAGTTAAAAAAGGACATAGTTGATGTAAGTCACAAACAAAAATGGATGTTAAAAGCACCTGTATTTATTGTATGCGTTGCTGACATCAAAACGAGAATAAAAGATAATGAAGACATTTTTATAGATGAAAATAGCTCAACTCCAGAAGTTAAACTAATTATCCGAGACACTACAATTGCCATAGAACATCTAGTTCTACAGGCAGAAGCAATGGGTTTGTCAACTTGTTGGGTGGCATATTTTGAGCAAAAAGATATTAGACCAATTCTTGAAATACCAAAGGATAAATATGTAGTCGCCATAATTACAGTTGGTTATTCTAATGAAAAGCCAAAAGAGAGACCGCGCAAATCATTACAAGAAATGATACATATTGAGAAATGGGGAAATGTCGAAATATAAAAAACGGTGCATAACACAACGCTCAAGGGGGACGGCAAGAGGCTATGCTGTTTGCCAAACCCAAAGTTGAATCAAAACTTATAAAAAATGAATCTATTTCGGGGTAAGTCGCTTACCGCCCCTTAGCTAAACGCTACATTCCAAATAGAGGGAGCCTCTAAATGCGGTATTTGAATTTCGAAGGTACGAAATATGTTTAATCTACTAGTTACAAGATCTTCGGGCTGGGGCACATCTCGCGATACAATGGCGCGTGGACGAACTCTTGAGTTTACAGCTAATCACCTTGTTGAAAAGTTCATGCGTAATCAATGTCATCAACTTAAGGTCAATCAACAAGACTAACGTACTGAAATTATATATAAAAATTGAATTTTTGGGATCGGCATGATATACTCAATTCTAATAATAACAGCGAATTAGCAAAAAGAAAGGAGCATATCATGCCGAAACTTGATAACAAATCGTACAGCATTGGCGCGGAAGCTGCTTTCCAATATCTGTGCCGAATTGATCGAATTTCTTAGAGAAATCATCAATTCTGAACAAGTTATCAAACAGCACCGCCAAAATCCAACAGATTTTATCCGTCAACGAAAACTCACCTTTTCAACCCTTGTATTTTTTCTGATGAATCTGGTGAAAGGCTCATAACAAGATGAACTCGACCATTTTTTCAAAGCCATATTTCGCCTTAATGTTGTACCGTCGTATCCGCCATGTCTGACTGACCGTCCCGGCCTAGGAGGCCAAACACGGATGTGGGGCAAGGCCTTGCACATGAAGACCGGCCACTGGTACAGGCTGATATCGCCTGTGAGATCAAAGGCCGGGAAATTGCTCCGACCCGTCGTAGGAGGCGATTTCCCTGAATTCATCCAGAGAATCAAGGAAGACATCAAACAGGTCCGGGTCAAAGTGTCGTCCCCTGGAACTTCTCATGATGTCAAGGGCTGCGATTTCTGCTATGGGGGGCTTGTAAACCCGTTTGTGGACCAGGGCATCATACACATCCGCAATGGCCACGATCCGGGCACTCATGGGAATGTCGGCCCCGGCGATCCCGTATGGATATCCTGATCCGTCCCATTTTTCGTGGTGACAAAGTGCGATCTCGTGTGCCAGATTGATCATCCGGGCATTTGAATTTTCCAGCATCTTTCCGCCGATTATGGGATGCTGTTTCATGACTTCATATTCATCATCAGAGAGTTTTCCCGGTTTCAGCAGGACATTATCGGGGATGCCAATCTTTCCGATGTCATGCATGGTGGAGGCAATCCGCATATTATCGACATCTTCTACCGACCAGCCGATATTTTTACTCAACAGGGCAGAATAAAAGCCGATCCGCCGGATATGGGCACCGGTTTCATCATCCCTGAACTCCGCGGCGGAAAGCAGGCGCAACGCAACCTCTTCTTCCCTGTTTCTGATCTGTGCGGTTCTCCTGCGAACCTCCTGTTCAAGAATCTCATTGCTGAGCAGAGAGTTCCTTCCCGCCTGGAACAGCTTACGCTGCTGGTCATAAGCCTCTTTGGGGTGTTCGATGGTAAGGAAATGGGTGTTTTCAAGACAGATTGCAGAGGCTTCCAACGAAAATTCACATCCTGAAGCGTCGGTTTCTATCCATGGGCCGGAAAAGGAGCGGCCCCTTTCATTTTTTTCCCAGAACGCATTTGCATCGAACAGGTAATTTTCCAGAAACGGGCTCCATTCGCCAGGAAGCAACGGGCTGTCATGGGCCGCCGCATCCGGAAAAAGATGGGTAAACCAACCCGGAATTGATCCCACAGGCTCATATGTTCCATCGTGGGATCGTTCTAAAACCAAGATATCCAGCAGTTCAAAAAGATCGCTCAAGGTGGTGTTTTTCATCGAATCACCTATTCTTGTCCAGCATTCTGGCCCCAAGGGCTAAAAAGGCCTCCTCAACAGACAATCCCTCTTTGGCACTCGTCACCACAATGTCCCAACCCTTTGAACGCAGGGCCTCAATATCGGATTCCTCAATTGTCCATTTATCAAGAAGATCATATTTATTGATAAGGAAAATAAAGGGCACTTTTCCGATGGCCGCCTCAACTTCCTGCTGAAGTTTAACAGCAACATCAAGTGTATTTGCCCGGGTCCCGTCCGCAACCAGTAAATACCCTGAACTGCCGCGCAGATAAGATGTCCTAAGCTCCTGGAATTCATCTTTTCCTGCAAGGTCCCACAAAAGAAGCGTTATCTCCTGTGACTCTACGAGGATCGTCTTTTTATCGATTTTAACACCCACGGTGGTCAGGTATTTGTCGGAAAAAATGCTGTTGACAAACCGGGAAACAAGGCTTGTCTTTCCCACGGCAAAGGAACCGACCATGCATATCTTTTTTTGTAACATTGGCGCCAATCCTTAATTTATGAACAGAATACGTTCCAGCTTCGGGTGCATCTTGGGCTGCGATGGTTTCATCTCTGTGTCAAGGAGTAAAACATGTCTATTAGAATAGTTCTTTTTGGAACACTTTCAAGGATTTCTTACGGGCTGCCCAGGGTGATGGCTTTCCCGCAAACCAGTGGGGGAGTAACAGGCGGATCCGGATCATGCTTCCTTGGGATATCCAAGCCCCTTGAGAGCCCCCTCCAAGAACGACTGGTAGCGCGGCATTTACTTGACTTCCTCTCTGCTTTGAATAAAAATGGGAAAAGACTATCAATTCCAGTATGATATTTCTGCCAATCAGATACATGAAAGGATACAGGCCATGACAAAATCCCAGAACCGGACAGAACCGGATGTATCAAAAAAGCCGGATACACCGTCTGATCTTCCTGATGTTGCAGAGGCGATCCATGGCGCCAGTGAGATGCCGGATGCCGGCAATATTGACAAAATCCGCGATATCCTCTTCGGCCACCAGACCCGGGATTACGAAAAACGGTTTACCCGGATGGAACACCAGGTGGCCCAGGAAGCAGCCGAACTCAAAACAGAAATGTTAAAGCGAATCGATTCTTTGGAAAACTATGTCAAGCAGGAGTTAAAGGATCTGAATCAGCGGTTGAAAAATGAAGCCGGTGAACGGACCGATTCCCAGACCATGATCCAGAGGGACCTTAAAGATGCCTTTGAAACCCTCAACAAAAAACTGTTACAGGAGGAGGAAAACCTGGCTGAAAAATCCTCCGAACTGAGGGACCAGATCCTGGAACAGTCCAAACAACTCTCAGCAGACTTACTGGCCAAATTCGAACAGGCCTCGGGCAATCTCAAAACAGCAGCCGGGGAGCTTGACGATGCAAAGGTGAACCGGTCAGATCTTTCCGGCTTTTTTCTGGACCTTGCCATGCGGCTGTCAGGGGACGAAGGAATAGCCGAAAAATAAAGGGACTCCCACCCCATGGTTCAAAAAGAATCCAAGAGTGCCTCCCTTGATGCCCTAAAAACCCTGTTGCTTGCGCCGGAAGAAAAACGGCTAAGCCAGGTGGAAAGCCGGTTGAACGATCCCATGACCCGGGCAAAGGAGATCAGCCGGTCCCTGCCGGACGCCATTTCCCTGTCCATCACCACTGGCGATAACTTGTCCAGGGTCATCCAGCCGGTCATTGACGATTCCCTTAAAGAATCGGTCCGAAAAAATCCCAAAGCCATTGCTGACGCCATTTATCCGGCCTTGGGACCTGGTATCAGAAAGGCCATCTCCTCCACGCTCATGGGGATGATTCAGTCCATGAACCAGGTATTGAATCACAGCCTTTCCATCCAGGGGCTGAAATGGCGGTTTGAAGCCGTTAGGACCGGGAAGCCCTTTGCTGAGGTGGTCATGCTTCACACCCTGCTGTTTCAGGTGGAGCAGATGTTTCTCATTCACAGTGATTCCGGCCTTGTACTGCAGCACGTGGTGGCAAAGGATGTTATTATCCAGGATCCGGATCTGGTGTCCGGCATGCTCACGGCCATTCAGGATTTTGTAAGGGATTCCTTTCATTCCGAGACCGAAGACAACCTTGAAACCCTGAGAATGGGGTCAGACAGGAGCGTCTGGGTCGAAAAAGGAGAACAGGCCTTTATCGCGGCAGTGGTCAAAGGCACCCCGCCGGTGGAGCTGCGCACCTCCTACCGGGAGTTGATTGAGGAGATCCACTTAAAGGCAGGAAACGCCCTGACCGATTTTGACGGTGACACCCTTCCCTTTTCCATTTTCAGGGAATCCATGAACGCCGGGCTTCAGTTCCAAGAAAAAGCGAACAGGAAAAAAGTATCTCCCCTGATGTATTGTCTGCTCGCCCTGTTGGTCGCTCTGCCCTCGTACTGGGGATATACCCTCTTCAAAACACGGGAAAACTTTGCCCGGCAGTTGGCCAGAATCAAAGATCAAAAAGGGGTGATCGTCCTTTCCGCACAAAGAGATCATGGCAAATACCGGATCACAGGCCTCCGGGACCCCCTGGTCAGGAATCCCCTGGCGGTGCTGGGAAAAGATGCGGAAAAGATCCAGGCCGTATGGCAGCCTTTTTACAGCCTTGATCCGGAGTTTGTGCTGCAGCGGGCCACTAAAATACTGGCCCCTCCCGACTCGGTTACCCTCACCCTTGACAACGGCACCCTCTCTGCCCGTGGCAAGGCAGGGCATCATTGGATAAAGACATTCGGCAACCAGACCATGGCCATTCCCGGCATTACCGGATATGATGCCAGCCAGATGGTGGACCTGGATATGCAGGGCCTGGTCCGGGGCGTGGCCGACCTTGAAAAGATAAAAATTTACTTTGAATACAACAGCACCGACCTTGTGGCAGGACAGGAGACCACTCTTGCCCGGGCAGTGGAAACCATCCGCACCATAAACCGGCTGACAGCCGTGACAGGCAGGGTGATCCCCATTACCATACTGGGGCATACCGACTCCTCGGGGACTGCGGACTACAACCTGAAGCTGAGCCGGGACAGGGCCGACAAGATCCTTGCCCTCTGCGTTGCCAAAGGCATTGATCCCGGGTCCCTGAAGGCTGCCGGTGTGGCCGCAAAGCTGATTTTAAAACCGGAAACACAGGAAGAAGACAGGCAGTACAACCGGGCCGTTACATTTGAAGCTGCTGAAAAAGGAGCGCTGGAATGAAGAAAAAGATCTGCCTTCTGGGCGCATTTGCCGTTGGAAAAACAAGCCTGGTCCAGCAGTATGTGCACAGTATCTTCTCGGATAAGTATCACACCACCGTAGGGGTTAAAATAGAAAAAACCCAGGTACATCTCGATGGGGAGCCCGTGGACCTCATCATCTGGGATCTCCATGGGGAGGACGAGTTTCAGCATGTCCGCCTCTCCTATTTAAAAGGGTCTTCAGGCCTTATTTTTGTGGCAGACGGTACCCGGAAGGAGACCCTCGGCACCGCCCTGAATCTGAAACAGATCGCGGAGAACACCATCGGCGGTGTGCCCTCTGTCATTTTGTTAAATAAGGAAGATTTAAAAGACCAATGGGAAATTTCGCCCGGGGTATTGGCAGATCTGGAAAAAAACCGGATCCCGGTGATACAGACCAGCGCCAAAACAGGCAAAGACGTGACCCGGGCCTTTGAACAGCTCACCCGGGACATGCTGGAAGCATAGCAATGCCACACTATCAACAGATACTGGATACGCTTTGCAGCCGGGTATTCAAAGATCACGGCTTGGCCTATTTTGTTCTGGATGAGAAAGGTCGCATCCGGCATTGGGGGGGAAATCTTGCCCGTCTGAAAATCGATTCCCCCGGCAGAGACACACAGGCCTCTGACCTTCTGGTCTTTCTGGAAGGGTTACTGCCCCTGGAAACCGAGTCAATGGCGTTGTCCTGCATCAGGCTGCCGTCAGGTGTCTGCGTGGATGCCCATCTTTTCAGGCTCGAATCCGGGCACGGCCTGATCCTGTTTGACAGCAGCCCAAAAGAGGCGATGCTGGCCCCGGTGAAACAACAGGTAAATGAGCTGAGCCTGGCCATTCATGAACAAAAAAAAGTTTTGGCAAGACTTTCCGGCAAGGTCAGAAACCGTTCCCCCCTCACCCAGGACCACCCCTATCTTGATTTTCTCCAAGACTGTTTCCTGG
This sequence comes from uncultured Desulfobacter sp., assembly GCA_963677255.2. GTDB lineage: Bacteria > Desulfobacterota > Desulfobacteria > Desulfobacterales > Desulfobacteraceae > Desulfobacter. The sequence continues at coordinate 2,232,248 of CAXXER010000001.1, forward strand.
CATTGAATTTTGCCGTACTTGAAATGGATAACCAGGGCCGTTTTTTTCTCTTCGGCACCCCTCCGCCCTGGATGGATATGATTCCCCAGGCGGCCCAGCTCCTTGACGGCCTCCCCCTGGAAGAGGATGTTTTCAGCTTTCTGGGCAACTTTATCCAGGAGGTAAAGGAACGCTGGGACCATCAGAAGTTTGACCGGCTCAAATCCGGTGTCTGGATTGAGACAGACGCCCAGGGCCAGGAACACCTCTTTGAAGCCACCGCCATGGTCATCCACAGCAAACATCTTCTCATCATAACCAACGATGTGTGCGCACCGGACGAGAAACAGGCCATTATCCAGAAAGGCCGGAACCTGGCCCTGAATTACACAGCCATGAAACAGTCCGGCCGAAAGCTCCAGAGCATGAATGATCTGCTGGAACTTCGGGTCAGGCAGCGGACCGAGGAGTTGGAGGAGGCCAATGCGAAACTCTCCGCAGAGCTTCTGGAGCGCAAGAAAGTGGAACTGGAAAGGACCCAGGCCCTGGATCAGCTCCGCCAGAGTCAGAAGATGGAAGCCATCGGCACCCTGGCCGGCGGCGTGGCCCATGATTTCAACAATATTCTCTCCGCCATCATCGGGTTTACCGAATTATCACTTGTTGAAAATACCGGGGATGAGAGAATCCAGGCCAGGCTCAATAAGATTCTAAAGGCATCCAACCGGGCCAAAAAGCTGGTAAACCAGATCCTGACCTTCAGCCTTCAGGACGATGAGGATAAAGAACCCATCATGCTCTCCAGGGTGGTCAGGGAGGTCCTGTCCCTGATCCAGGGCAACCTGCCCCGGGCGGTGACACTGGTTGAGAACCTGGAAAGCGATGCCTATATCCTCGGGGACCACACCCAGATGCACCAGGTGGTCATGAACCTGTGCACCAATGCCTGGCAGGCCATGGAACCCAGGGGAGGGGTTCTCCGGGTGGAACTGACCCAGACCGATGCCGATCCGGGCACGGGAAAGGCCCTTTCCGGATCAGGCCCCTATCTGCTCTTGAAAATCCAGGACACGGGAAACGGGATTCCGCCCCAGGCCATGGAAAAACTCTTTGACCCCTATTTTACAACCAAACCAGATGGAACCGGCCTGGGACTTTCCGTTGTTCTGGGCATTGTGAGCAAATCCCAGGGCCATATTTTTGTGGATACCGAACCGGGAAAGGGCAGCCTCTTCAGCCTCTACTTTCCGGTATGGCGACTCACGGCCGAGTAATCATCCAAACGGGTTTCCCATGACAGTCAACAGATATCGCCTCTTTTATGGCGTTACGCACGCGTTCTCCTCCGGGGAAGTCCTCTTGTGTTTCAGGTCTCTTTCCGGTATGCCGGAACATACAATTTCATTGTAAAAGGAAGCCTGAAATATGGCCCCAGCCGGAGAAGACCCCAACATGTTGGTGCGCCACGAGGGCGTAGGATACCAGCGGATGAAAGTTCCGCCCGGGAAATTATCGGTTCATCCCGGTAGCTACCCAGACAGTGGGATAGGGAGACCTTCCCGTTGGAGCTCTGGGCACAGATGCAAGCCGATAGGGCTGCAGCAATCTGGCAGGCCGCAACGCGAGTGAACCCTGAGCAGGCCTCGAAAGGAAAGTCGTGGATGCCGACCCGCCCAATATTCGGGGAAGGCCGAAGCGGAACGGGGATGTAACCGATCCGCCCGTTTCGATCCACCGGGGTAATGGGGGCAGCATGTCAGGAAGGTATCCTGGGTAACGTGGGAGACCCGTCCCGAATGCGGGGTCGCGACCCGCAATAATCCATCAGTGCATTGGTTCGGACGGGAGTCGCCCACTCGGGATTCCCACCATAAGGGACAGGGTTGTTCAAACCGCTACGAAACTGGTTATAGAGCCTATCTTTGAGGCAGATCTTGAGCCAAATACATTCGGCTATCGTCCAAAACGCAGTGCTCTGGATGCCATCCAAATGGTCCACCAATTGCTCTGCAATGGCTACACAGATGTTGTTGATGCGGATTTGTCGAAGTATTTTGACACGATTCCACACAGCGAGTTGATCAATTGAAAAAGGGGTAAACAGTATTTTATAGGCTGATTTTACGCATACCCGACCGGAAATCCCCTTAAGCGTTGAAAAAATCAATTCCAATCGGCTACCGGGATTTGGGAATACCCTAAAGGGCAGAAACTCGGAAAAGATCCTGCCACCGATGTAGACATGAAAACCTGAATGGCGCCATGAAAGCATATTCTCGATAACGGTATCCGTTATTTTGCCCTCTTTTTTGAGCATTTTTAGAACCTCGTACTGGAAGATATCTTCAAAGTCTTCCAATACGACCCCCGGAGCCATATGAAAGTCACCGCCATTTAAAAAACAGCCGTCAGAAACGATGGCATGCAGATGGGGATTGAAATTGAGAAAATCTCTATAACCTGAAGGTCACGCGTAGGTTTGAACAGCAATACTGGTGCCGGGCACAGCATCATTATCGGGTATACTGGATTTAAGATATTTTTTGATGACAAGAGGGACAAAACTGCCTGCGTTTGCAGGAGAAAGCCAGGAGGTATTCAGTTTCTGCCCTTTAGGGTATGACCACATTCCTCACACCGGACCCTGGCAAACCCCATATGGAGATCCCCGCAATCCAAGTATTTAAAAATTAAGGTCATGACATATGCCCGCCAGAACCCCGGGCGGGATGCGTACATGTAATCCCATACGAAAAGATTTTCAGCACCTACATGGAGAACTGACTCAACAGCATCCTTAAGGTACCGCCGGACTTGAAGGCAAATCAACGCCGCTCCAACGAGGAATATTGGTTTTGATCGAAAACAGCAGGCGCCTTAGGCAGTCAATTGGGTTCTGGCTGGTATTTGCGGTAGAATTTTGAGCTTTCCATCGGGAAGAACGCCTTGGAGGTCCGTTTGCATACGCCTTTGAAGATCCATAAATTCGCTTACTTTCATCTCAGGGGAAAATTGCAGCTCGACTTCAACCAAACGGTTACTCCCCTTCGTGGTGCTGTATATATTCCCGATCATTTCATATTCGTCAAAATATTGGGCCAGCAGGCCCATAATCTTGACCTGATCATCTTGGGATAGCGGAAAATCAACCAGTGACCGGAAATTGATCCACACGGAAGGGACGTATTGTGTAATGGCATATATGCCCAAAGCTGTGGCACATAGTTGATCCACCCAGAACATCAGCGTGCTGTTGGTCCTGTCAAAAATCAGGAAAACAAGGATGACAAAGAACGTTATAGCGTCGCGTAAAGAGGCAACCTTATAGCATTTCAAGGACATAGCAACCATGGGGGACTTGTTTTTCCGGATGGTCTTTTTGGCCAGATAGTACAGATAGGTCTGGCCCAGAACGGCCAGAAGAAGGACGAGGCTGGCCCAGCCCAACCGGGGGGCATGATACGTGTGGGTATAAAACGCCGTAAATACCCTATGAAGCGGTATGCAGATGCCAACGGTCATCAAAACGGCACTGAAAAAGGCCATGGCATCTTCCAGGCGCCCTGTCCCGTATGGATAAAGATTGGTATTCCCTTTCTCGGCAATCTGTAAAATATAAAGAACAAAGGCAACGCTTACAACGGAACTGACGGCCATCAGTGTCGGAAAGATGATAACGGTCGAATTTGATTTCAAAGCAACAGCCAGTGAAATGATCGCCATAAGTGTTTCGTAAATCAAAACTGTCCGGAAATATTTTTTTGCAATTGTCATATCTGAACGGGTGAACGATTCCTTAGTATTTTGCGGAACACCGCACCACGGCCTGCAATCTCCGGCCAAAGCCGGTATCATAGGGCAGGGAAACGCTTTTTGTCAAGACGCACAAGGCAGCGGGGCAATCGGGTTCATGCGGTCTGAAATTTTAATTTTTTCGGCCGGGTTTCTATGGTTTCCAGCAAAGTTATGGTATAAAACCCATTTTTGCCGTGAAGATTCTTAAAAACCGGGGCATGGCATCGGTAGCCCGGAAAAATACGCCTGTTGACAGGCCCGACAGTTTGCAGGCCACGGAAACCTGATATGAAACAAATCGCGCTGACCCTCGACCACCACGGGCTTTTGGATCCATTGTTAAAAGCCATTCACCTGCCCTTGTCCGAATACTGTTTTTCAAACCTTTATTTTTTCAGAAAGCCCCATCAGTTTGAGGTGCTCTCCCGGGACGGAGACCTTTTTATCTCAGGCCTCAGCTACGATCAGCAGCGATATCTGATGCCCCTGAAGGATCCGGGAACCGATACAGATTATGCCGGGGCCATGATTCGCGTCGCCAGAGACCATGGCTGTCACATGCTCTTTCCCATTGCCGAACAATGGCTGCCTGTCTTCACCGATTCCGGGCTGACGCATCATAGTCTTGGGGCAGATTCGGATTACCTTTACGCGATCCATAAGATGCAGCAATACCCGGGCCGGAAACTCCATAAGAAAAGGAACCTGGTAAAGCAGTATGAAAAATTGTATCGCCCCGGAGTACACGTCCTGTCCGGGGAGAATATTGATCAGCCTCTGGCTCTTCTGGACCTCTGGCAGAAAAATTCAGGCCTGGGGCAGTCCGATTATGCTCCCTGCCGGGAAGCCCTGACAAAATTTGAGCAGTTCCACCTGACAGGCGCGATATTCCATGCCGATGACCAACCGGTGGGATTCATTATAGGAGAGGCCATAACCCCCGAGGTGTTCACACTTCATTTTGCCAAAGCCGATGTCCGGTACAAGGGGGTGTATCAGTTTATGTTCAGCCGGTTTGCTCAACAGTTCTGCACAGGCTACCGGGAAATCAACCTGGCCCAGGACATGGGGATTGAAGGGCTAAGGAAAAACAAACGCTCTTATCTTCCCGATCGAATGGGCATCAAATACCGGGTCATGATATAGCGCAATCCGGCCCTGGTAAGAGGGGCAGGGTCCGGGACCTGTCCCGTGTCTTCCTTCTTTATGTTGACGACGGCCAGCCGCCCATTTGGTTTTAAAATCCGTTTTATTTCAGATACAAAGCCGTCAACCTGAGAGGCTGAGAATATGTGAAACACCGTTGAGAGGTAGATCGAATCAACTGACGAGGCCTTCAGCCCGGATGGCCTTGTAATATCCCCTACAAAAGCCTCAATATTGGTTTTTTCAACTTCTTTTTTTAGCTTGGCAATCGATCCGCCATCTGGATCAAGGGCATATATTTTTCCGGTGCTTCCCACCAGCTGTGAGAATTTTTTCGCCATATACCCGTTTCCGCAGCCGGCATCAAGAATGGTTTGCCCGGCGCAGATGTTCAAAATTGCAAAAACCGTTTCATCGTTTATTAACCCTTCTGAAAACCGGCCCATTTTATCCAAAACCTCCTAAAATATCTGATGGTGACCCCGTATGAAAAGCGCTGGCCGGGCCTATCGAATCGTCTGAAAAAACCGGCTAAGATTTAACGTGGAGATATCGACCCACCTTGGATTGATACTGCAAGTAAGAATTCCCAAAAGTTTGGATTAAAAACCTCTCCTCCTGCAAAATCTGAATATGCAGTGAGATCGCCATAGACATGAATAGCAGCAAGAAGACCAAATGCCCCGGGTGTTTTCTCTGTCAACCCCGATTCTCCAGGAATTGCGGAAGGAATACAGGGCTGTGGCATAAATGACCAGGCCAAGGCCTAAAAAAATGATCCCCATGAGTTTTATACCTGGATGCTGAATTGCCAAGGGATCTGAAATCGGCAGTGGGATATGGCAGTTTAAGGACAAGGAGTAAGAAACTGATTCGAAAATCCAAGTAAAAAAACAGATGATTTTGGCCCCCTACTCTTTTTTCTCGAAATCAATTTGGGCATATTCTTCAGGATAGTGCTCTTTCATACACTTGGGGCAAATTGTATGGCTAAAATCAACTCCTGAATTCTTATGAAAATAGCTTTCAATCTGTTCATAATACCCCTCATCGTTTCGAATATTTTTACAGATTGAGCAGATCGGTAAGATATTTCGTAACAGTTTAATCTCCTTGAGGGACTGCTTAAGCTTTTTAATCAATTTTTCTCGTTCCTGATCCGCCGTCTTTCTCCGTTTGATGCTGACCAGCAGATAGATGACGAGAAAGGATTCAACGACAAGCAGTGCGGCACCCAGCAAAATTTGTCTGTAGTACTGCTTATAAAACTGGGGGGATCTGTTTTGAATTAAACTGCCGGGTGGAAGTTTACTTTCGTTGATTCCCCATTTCTGCAACTGAGGCCAATCATAAATATATTCAAAAAAAGGGGCAGGGGGATAAATAAAGGAGACGGACTTCCCCTGGACCAGCTGTTCAATAACCTCAACTGCGGCAAAGGCAGAGGCCTTCGTCGTTGTTGTCCTGCCGCCCAGGATATGGGTATTGAGGGAGAACAGGTCAAAGTAGGACATAACCGGGCGGTTGGCCTTCCGCCCCAGCAGCGTAGAGAAATCCCGGGCAACAACTGTCTTCCCGCCGGAATCCAGCGAATAAGATAGGTAATAGACCAGAGAGCGGGGGGGAAGTGCTCTGACCTTTGCGAGGGTCTCCTCTACACTCAAGCCGACCAGATATTGGAAAGAGACACGTTTCTGCAGATCTTTAGTGTCATCCCTGAATTTTTTCGCCGTTCTTTTGTCCAGCAAGGCATTACCGGCCACCACATAGATTTCTTTGGTATCCGGCAATAGGTCAAGGCAGTGTTCGATATTGCCTTTAAAATCATAGGCAAAGGGCAGTGTTACGGCATTGGCCATATGGGTAGCGGCAGATTCAGACGGCAATACCACAACCCGGGAAGCCTCAGGGAAAAGATTTGCCATCTCAACAAAATGCACGGCAGGATCAAAGGTAACCAGCAGGATATCCGGAGTGAGCTTGCCATACCTGTAATAGAGTAATTCTTTTAAAATTGCCTTGTGCTCTTTGGTGTTAAATTCAAGTAGATCCAGGCATTCGATCTCGAGTTTGTAAGATGATAATTTGCTGTGCTCCAGCTTTTCCGCAAGATACCGGTTAAATAAAAGGGTCCACGGCTGCCTTGCCTTCAGGGAGTGTAAAACGAGAATACTCGGTTTCTTGGAATGGGGAAAGGCCTGTGCCGGCCTACCGGTATGCAGAGAGATGAAGAGCAAAGAGATGCATACATACCGCAATAGTGTTTTGGAAGAACAGTTCATTTCCCTCGGCATCCCCGGAAATATTTACAGGCCAGCAGAACAGGCTGGCAGAGGAGATGCGCCCCGTCAGTCAAATCTTCAAAATATCTGAGTCCCATGTGTAACCCCGTGTGCTTGAGGATCCATGCCGCTCTGCGGTAAGGTGCCCGTTTTTTTGCGTCAGCTGACTTGGTTTGCGTGCAGGTTTCTAAACGCCCCGATGATTTCGGCATCTGACGCCGGCCCGTTGTTGTTGATTTCCATGGCCCACTTCAGCGTCACCTGTGCGGCAATTTCGTTGTATTCCTTTACCTTGGAATCGGAAACAGGGATATGGTTTTTCTTATCCCGTTTCATCACACGATCCAGGCATATGTCAAGATCAGCAAAAACACGAATCCGTCTGATGTGATACCTTTCCGCCAGAGAATCGTGAAACTGATGAAATCCCTCCCCTGCGCCAAGATTCTCAACCATCAGTAGATCAGACTCCTTAAATGCCCGGTCTATGGCCTGTTCAACCTTGTGCCAGCCATCCTCATCAGGCGTTAATGCCAGCCAGATATTTTCAACCCGCAAAAATGAGATGCCGATTTCTTTTTCGATCAGCGTGCCAATGTAGGTCTTGCCTGAACCTTTCGGCCCGATCAGCATGTAGAGAATCTTTTCCATTTGTCTGTAAGCCCGACGGTTATCGGAATGCAGGCTTTATCATAACCGATAGTCCAGTTATGGCATATTTTGAACGTTTTTCAAAATGTTAAGGAGCGGCTTTCTACCTCCCTGCCAAAATTATATAGGGATTTCTCTATTGATAGGTGCATTAGTATACTAATATATTTAGTTGCCATACCGGTGGTAACCGATCATCCCAGACAGGGCATCCAACCCGGCGATTATTATAATCTTTTGCATGAGAACAGAGGCAAACACTTATGAAGATGCAGGTCCAGTCAAATTTTCAACGTAAGCGCTCTATAAACCCCATCTTCCGCCTGTGGGCGAGCCGTAGGATAGTGGGTCATCTTTCAATCAACGGAGGAGGCTTGCTATAACATGGAAAAAATTGTCACAACGGTAAACTGCCAGGAGTCACCAGCGCCAGGGGATACCCCATGCCAATTTTACCAGAAACATCTGAATAAATGGAACGGCACCGGACTCAGCCAAGCCGAGTATTGCAGGAGAAACGATTTGAGTCGCCACCGTTTCGGCTACTGGAAAAGAAAGCTATTCAAAGAGGAAGGGCAGGTGGGATTTGCCGTGCTCCCAGTGAGTTTCTCGGAACAAAGAGCACCTTTTGTCCAAGACGAGGTGTCCTCCCCCCTTCGTCTGATGGTGGACTCCAGGTTCAGCCTGGAAATTCCGGATCGTTTTTCTCAGGACACCCTGGCAAAGGTCCTGCAAGTTCTACAGGCGTTATGATGTTTCTTCCTTCGGACAACATCAAGGTATACCTGGCTCTGGGGCATACTGACATGCGTAAATCCATTAACGGATTGTCCATTCTGGTCAGCGAGCATATGGAGTTGGACTCTTTTTCCGGCAATCTGTTCGTCTTCTGTAATCGCAAACAGAATATGATCAAGGTGCTGTATTGGGACAGAAATGGCTTCTGCTTATGGCATAAGAGACTGGAAAAGCATTCCTTAAAATGGCCGATGTCATCAAGGGAAATCATGGTCATTGGGAAACGGGAACTTTCCTGGTTGATGGACGGGCTGGATATCCACCAGGAGGAGGCTCATAAGTCATTAACATATTCAGCAGTTAATTAAAAGTTACTTTGTATTTTCAGGCAATTATGCTATGCATCGACCGTGGTTTTAAAGGCTGAAAATACAACTGAGGATGGCACTGATCTACAAAAAATGATTGATGATCTTCTCCGAAAAGAGAAGAATTATCAATCAGAAATCAAGATTCTCAATGAGCAGATAAAATATCTCCTGGATCAACTTTTCGGACGTAAAAACGAGAAAAAAACGGCTGAATCAAAGAATGTAGGATAGGAAGACGCTTTTTGGCAAGAAAAGTATGAGGGATGATTGAAAAAGGGGTAAACAGTATTTTATAGGCTGATTTTACGCATACCCCACCGGAAATCCCCTTAATCGTTGAAAAAATCAATTCCAATCGGCTACCGGGATTTGGGAATACCCTAAAGGGCAGAAACTCGGAAAAGATCCTGCCACCGATGTAGACATGAAAACCTGAATGGCGCCATGAAAGCATATTCTCGATAACGGTATCCGTTATTTTGCCCTCTTAACCGAAACCCGGAAGGGGTCCCAGGCCCGGTTCTGCATCCTGTTTGAGAATCTGGACGGCTTTTCACAAAAGCTGCTCTCAACCCTGGTCCCGGCCCAGAATCTCTGATTCCCCTGACCCTGCGGGCACTTGTCCCTGCCCGGCAGATCTCTGGTGTCCCGGCCATGGTTTCGCTTTACAAACAGGCCGATTTTAATGTAATTTTATGATTGGCATCTGTTCATTATGACGAACCATCGCGACGCTCTGAAATCTTTCGCCGTTAAAAACCCAGCTTAAAAGGGGTATTGTCATGCCATCGGGTCCGCCCGGAAAATTACGTTCTGTTGACGATCTCATCGGCCGCGACGCCGGCAAGGAAAAACTGCTGCAGCTGTTTAAAGAGGTGGGTGCCGGAAACAGCCGGGTGGTTCTGGTTCCGGGTCACTCCGGTGTGGGTAAAACCGCCCTGGTTCAGTGGCTGGCAACGCCGGTGGCCCGGGAGAACGGCCTCTTTGTCACGGGAAAATTCAACCAGTATCACCAGAACACCCCCTATTACGCCATCCGGCAGGCCCTTGGAAAATTGTGGAACCGCGCCCTGCAGTCAGAGGCAGAACTGGGATCCTCCCTGGTGGAAGAGGTCCGCAGGGCCCTGGGAAGCCTCCGATTTCTGCTGCTGAGCCTGGTTCCCGAAATGGGGGCAGCTTTTGATGATCCCTCTGCCAGTCAGGACACCAGTATCAACCTTTTAGAGGCCAGACACAGATTCATAAAGGTCATCATCGATTTTATCAAAACCATCAGCCGGCCCGAGCATCCCGTGGTCATCTTCATTGACGACTGGCAATGGGCAGATTCGGCATCCCTGGAACTGCTCAAAGCCCTACACACCTCCTCCCAGCTCGGATTCTGCATGATTATCGCCTCCTACCGGGACGAAGAAATGCATAAGACCCACCCCCTGGTCCCGGTGATTGCCAGCATGGACCACCACCCCGTCCCTCCGGAAGTCGTGCCGGTCGATCCCCTGGATCAGGATGCTGTCAGGCAGATGATCTGCTGCGCCCTGGAAGGCTGGGTGGACAGGCTGGATGCGTTTACCCGCCTCATCTGGGAACAGACCCGGGGCAACCCCTTTCATATCAAAGCCCTTATCGGATTTCTCCACGGTGCAGGCCTTCTCTTTTTTGACCCTGAATCCCAGACCTGGTTCTGGCGCATCCAGGAGGATCTGCCCGGAGATATCGTGGCGATTTTCATCCGTCAGCTGGACCGGTTCAGCCCCGAGGAAAGGCGATTGGTCTCCAAAGCGGCCTGCCTGGGAAATTTTTTCGATCTTGATACCCTGGCCGTGATCAGCAAGTGCCCTCCCAGCGACTGCATGAGCGTGATAGAGCCTTTGATTTCCGACGGCCTCCTGCTAGAAATACATGAAAAAAATACCCCGGACCAAAGCCGCTCTTTCATGTTTCTCCACGACAGGGTTCAGCAGGCGGCCTATCAGATGATCGATCCTGAAAACAAACCGGCCGCCCACCTGGAAATCGGACGGCTGATGCTGAAAGGATTGGCAGATGAAGAGATCTCATTCCGGCTCTTTGAGGTCCTGGAACATTTCAATATCGGAAGAGACCTGATTTCAGACTCCCGGGAACTTGAAACAATGGTTGAACTGAACATGACCGCCTCGGCAAGGGCCAGGGAGGCCACCGCTTTCAACGCCATGCTGGTTTTCAACCGTTCGGCCTACGGATTTGTCTGCGCCCTTCCCGGCGGTGTCGACCGGTTCTGGCGCAGCCATTACTCTGAGGCATTGACACTTCACCGGAATCTGGCGGAAAGCGAATTTCTGGAAGGGGACCGTAAACGGGCCGAACAGATCATCCAGGACTCCCTTTCTCGGACCGCAACCGCTGTGGAGCGGGCCGAAACCCTGAATATCCTCATCGTCCACTATACCCTTATGGCCCGATATGAAGATGCCATTTCATCGGGGCGAAGGGCCCTGTCCGAGTTCGGCATCACCCTGCCCCATGAGGGGTTCGAACACCACCGCGACCATGAAATCCAAAAGGCAAAGGAAACGCTCTCCGGCAGAGCGGTTTCAGACTTGAGAACCCTTCCCCTGATGACGGATCCTGAGATGCTGACGGTGACAAAACTGCTGATCACCCTGGGCCCACCCTGCTACAGGACCCACCAGCACCTGTGGAGCGTCATTGTTCCCAAAGTCGTCAACCTGACCCTGGACTTCGGACTGGTTCCCCAGATCGGGTACAGCCATACCGCTTTTGGCGGCCTGCTCTGCTGGGTGAGCCAAGATTACCATACGGCCAGGGCTTTCGGAGATGTGTCAGAAGCCGTGATGACCACCCTTTTCGAATCCCCTTCGGATCTCAGCGTCTTTTACCTGATGATGGGCAGCTCCATCCGGCACTGGTTCCGTCACATGACCCACGCCAGTGACGACTATGCCCGGGCATACCACACCGGCCGCCAGTCCGGAAACCTCCAGTATGCGGCTTACGCCTTCGGCCATAATATGTATTGTTGTTTTTTCCAGGGCATGCCCCTGACAACCTTGATCTCCGACACGGAGCAGTCCCTGGTTTTCAGCCGGACCCGCCTGAACCACTGGGCCATTGACCTGCTTGAGGGTGGTCTGAAAGTCTTTGAAGCCTTTCACTCGGCCCCCAGTTCTGAGATTCCCCTGATTTCCGACGATACCTATCTGGCCAGGGTGTCTGCCAATAAAAACACCCAGGTCCAATGCATTTACACCATTTTCAAATGCTTTTACCACATGCTTCTGGGAGACAACCAGCAGGCCCTTTCCCTGGCCCGCAAGGTCCGCCCCCTCCTCTTTACCGTGGGCACCCAGGGGCTGCTTCCCTGGCCCGAGTTTGTCTTTATCCGGTTTCTGGTGCTGTCCGCCCTGTATGACACCGCCGATGCCCCCCAAAAAATCGCCTGGAAAAACACCCTGGAAAAAACCCTGGAACAGATCAAAACCTGGGCTGAACACTGCCCTGAAAACTACGCCCACAAGGCACTTCTGGCTTCTGCCGAGCTTCACCGAATTGAAAACCGGCCAGGGGAGGCTGCCCTCTGTTACGACCGGGCCATCGCCGCTGCCCAGGAAGATAAATTTATCCAGTGGGAAGGCGTTGCCAATGAACGGGCGTTTTACTTCTGGAACCAGCGGCAAAGGGAGGCTCTGGCCCACAACTACTGGCAGCAGGCCTATACCTGTTACCGGATCTGGGGGGCACGGGCCAAACTTTCCGTCATGGAGGCCTGTTTCAGCAGGCAACTTCACACCTGGTATCCCGGGGAGGGCAGGACCCCGGCAGAAATACAGGCTCAGGACCCGGCAGCTGCATTCGCCAAGCGGCATCTTACGCTACTCCGGGCCGGATCCAGGATAAACCTTGAACTGAAAAAACAGCAGTCTGCCTCCCAGCTGGCCCGGGAACTGTCCCAGGCTGTCAACCGACTCAGGCTGGAGTCTGCCGAACGCAGGCAGGCAGAGACAGAGTTACAGAAAACCATGCAGGAAAACCGGCAGTATATTCAGCAGCTGGAAGAGAAAAACCAGGAACTGGACGAGTTTACCTATATTGCCAGCCATGACCTTCAAGAGCCCCTTCGGAAGATGACCGCCTTTTCAAAGCTCCTGGTCAAAGATCTGGGACAGGAGCTGAATCACAATGCAAAAAAAGACGTTGAATACATCACAGACGCGGCCCAGCGGATGGAACGGCTGATCCAGGATCTGCTGGAGTTGTCCAGGACCGGACGGGGAGGCATTGATCTGGAACCGGTCTCTTTGAACCAGTGCTTAGAAGAGGTCGAGTCTATGCTGAAAACATCCCTGGAGGAGAGAAAGGTTGACCTGGTCAAAACAGACCTGCCAGAGGTTCTGGGCGATAAAATTCTATTGTCCCACCTCTTCCAGAACCTGATCACCAATGCCTTGAAGTTCAACGACAAAAAAACGCCGCGCATTGAAGTGACCTGCACCCGGGAAAACGGAATACCGGTGATCGGGATAAAAGACAATGGTATCGGTATCCGCTCCGAGTACATCCAACAGATTTTCCAGCCCTTCAAGCGGCTTCACGGGCGCAACGAATACCCGGGAAGCGGAATCGGTCTTGCCATATGCAAAAAGGTGGTCGACCGCCATGGCGGGACCATTTGGGCGGATTCTGTTGTGGGGTCCTACACCCACTTTAAATTTACCCTCAACAGGAAAGACAACCCCGATGCTGACACATAAAAAAAGGGCCGTAATTCTTCTGGCTGAAGATGACCCGGCAGATCAGGAATTAACGCGCAGGGCCCTTGAGCTGGGCAAAATCGACAACGAATTGTACATTGTCTGTGACGGAGAGCAGGCCCTGGATTACCTGTACCGCAGAAATGCATTCAGCGATCCGGCAAAGGCCCCCTTTCCCGACCTGCTGCTCCTGGATCTGAACATGCCCAGAATCGGTGGAAAACAGGTGCTGGAAAAGATAAGAAAAGACCCGACCTTCAAGTTTCTCCGGACCATTGTCCTGACCACTTCCAACCAGGAAAAAGATATCGTCGAAAGTTATGGACTGGGGGTCAGCTCATTTATCACCAAACCAGTGGATCCGGACCAGTTTTTCAAAGCGGTGACCACCCTCAGGGAATACTGGTTCCAGATCGTCAAACTTCCGCCGAAAGGACAATGATCGATATGATGCAACCGGAAAAAATAACCATCTTTGCGCTGGATGATGATCCGGGAGACCTGGAGCTTTTCAGGCGCACCCTGGAGGACATCCCGGGCTGGTCCATAGACTTTACGGCCTTTACCCGATGGGAGGACTTTAAAACAGATGTCGGGAAAAACCCCATTGATGTCCTGTTTGTGGATTATTTCATGAACGGCATCACCGGCCTGGATGTGATAGAGGCCCTGCGGCAGAGGGGTGAAAAACGGCCCATCATCGTTTTGACCGGCATGGGGGACGAGCGGATGGCCGCCAAAATAACCCGGGCCGGGGCAGATGATTACCTGGTCAAGGGAGATTTATCCCCGGACCTTCTGCGCCGGACCATCAAAAACGCCATGGAACGGTTCAGATCCTCAAAGGAAAGGGCGGTATTGGAAAAACAGCTGCAGGAAGCCCAGAAGATGGAAACCCTGGGCACCCTTGCCGGAGGGATTGCCCACGATTTTAACAACCTGCTCATGGCCATCATGGGATATGCCGATTTTGCCAAGATGAAATCCAAAGGCAGGGATGTGGAGACCGACCTTGACAATATCATCACCACAAGCCAGCAGATGGCCAATCTGGTCAAACAGCTGCTCTCTTTCAGCAGAAGGGAGAAAGATAAAATCGAGGTCACAAATCTGGGCCAGGTCCTCTCCGACGCCGGCAACATCTTAAAACATACCCTGCCCAAAAAGGTGACACTGAATATCCGGCAGCCTGAAAAACAGATGCTGATCATGTCGAACCCCACCCTGTTGAACCAGACCATTTTGAACCTGTGCATCAACGCCTCGGAATCCATGCCATCGGGAGGCGAAATCACCATCAGCTGCCGGAACGTTACCCTGACCGGAAAGGATCCGTCCTCCCACCCCTCCCCCTGGAAAGGGGAGCATGTGATGCTTGAGATTCAGGATACCGGTAGGGGCATGACCAAAGAGACCCTGGCCCGGATTTTCGAACCCTTTTTCACCACCAAACAAAAGGGAAACCAGAAAGGGACAGGCCTGGGGCTTGCCATTGTCTGGAACAACATTAAAAAGATGAACGGCAGCATTGACGTCCACAGCGAGCCCGGTTCAGGTACGGCTTTTAAGCTCTTTCTGCCCAAGGGGAAACAAAAACCCAAAGCCACCTTTGCCACCGATTTCAGGGAGCTTATGGGAAAGGGGGAAACCATTCTTGCGGTGGATGACGAATCCCTGGTGCTCAACCTGGTCAGCAAGACCTTAATCCGTCTGAACTATCAGGTGCTCGCGGCCAAAGACGGGCTGGCCGCTCTGGCGCTTTTTGAAAAAAAGATGGCCGAAATTGACCTGGTGCTGCTGGACATTTCCATGCCTGAGATGGACGGAATGGAGTGCTTTAAACGGTTAAAGGCCTTATATCCGGATGTAAAGGTTGTCTTTTCAAGCGGCCATGATCTTTTGGACGAAGCTGCTGAACTCAAAAAACTGGGATGCGCCGGACTGATCCAGAAACCCTATTTTCTGACAGATCTGGGTAAACGCATCAAAGAGGTTCTGGGATGACCGTCTTGGGGGTCAGCGGGAGGCAAAGGGCTTTACCCGGCCAGCGATTCCGTTCCGGATGATGGTCAGCTCCTCCCAGGTTCCACCATCCGGTGTCTCCCAGTGCAGGGTGCTTTCGGGCAAAATCCGGGCGGCCTTTTTAAAGGCACCCAGAGACCCCAAAAATACGATTTTCTCCGGCATGGATTCTCCATCATATTCCCGGACATCCCGGGCCCCCATGTATTTTACGTCCAGACCGACCTCGGCCATGCCGGCCCTCTGGGAACCGACTGCCTGGGGCAATACCCCCAGAAACATGGGGCCGAAAAAGGCGGTCAGCTTTCCGGAAAAGGCAAAGAATCCGAAAAACTGATTCTTCTTGTCCCGGGGAACAAACCGGCCGAGCAGAGAACGGCTGGCCGACTGGTTGGGGCCGGCGAAAAAACCGACCATGATACCGGCGGCCCAGAAATAGGCCTTGTCCTGGGCCACCACCGCCACAATCGTGGCCAGGGCCAGGGCGGGCAGATCCTTTTTCTCTGCTGCCTTCCGCCTGTCCAGAAACCCGAACACCGGGTCCAGGGCCTGTCCCGCAGCCCTCCAAAGTCTTTGATCAAACAATTCGTAAAGGCATCAATTGATGGTATGATGTACCATTTTTCTATACACACGGTATGGGATCTGGGTCATTTTTCAGACAACGGGGCTTAAAATCAAGAGGGTGATGCCCTGTTAACTTTCCTTTTATTCCGAGCCAGGAGGCCGTTGACTATGTCTATAAAGGCTTGCCCGAACTTGTTTGAAAGCCGCATTCAATACCAGAAGTTTCAGCCCTGAATGCCTTGGAGTTGAAACCTTTCTGATTTTGCTATGTTGAGGCAATGCCTGTGATTTTTGCGACGTAATTTCTGGTCTCCTCGGGCATCTGCCCCGGGCGGGTATCCAGGTTCCCCATTCCCCAGTTATATGCGGCAAGGGCAAGGGGAGTGCTCCCTTCATACCGGTCCAGGAGCTTTTTCAGGTATCGTGTTCCGCCCATCACATTCTCCGCCGGATCCAGGGGATCATTGACGCCCAGCTCCCTGGCCGTATCAGGCATGAGTTGCATCAGCCCCATGGCCCCTTTGCTGGAAACGGCATTGGGATTAAAACTGCTTTCCGCCTGGATCACCCCCTTGATGAGATTTGAATCCACCCCAAAGGCGTTGGCCGCTTTTTGGATAATGCTATCAATACCATGGTCGTCAACTGTTTGGGCTTCTTCTTTTTTGCCTGACATTTCCTCTCCGATGGGAACACCCTGCTGACCGGTTTCTGACGGAATCTGACGGATCTTTGACAAAATCCCCTTCCCGGCGATCTGGCTGGAAAGAAGATCTTCAAGCTCATTCATGTAAGGATTTGCCGGTTGATTTTTATCTTCCTGGTCAGAAAGGACGTCTATCAGGGTTTCGTTAAGCTGTATTGTCACCCGCTGGGACAGGGCTGATGCCTCTTGGGGAGATAAAGACGGCTGGGTCGGGTCCTGTGCTGCGGCCAATGCCTGGGTGGGATTTGTCATCTGTTTGAGAAGATTTTGAAATGATACCGGTTTGGCGTTGTGCTCTTGAGGCTTCTCCTTTGTTTCCAAAGTCATTCGCAGGGTCCCCCCGGAAACCGGAGACAGCCTGGGCCTGCCTGTTGCGCTGCTAAAAGGAATCTTCATCGTCATGCCCCTTACCTGTTTTGGCTTGCTTAAAAGAGCCGCCTGTTTTCTATGCGGCAAGACCTTTATTATGTGACAGGAAAAAAAGCAAGAATAATGCCGCGTCCTACAAAAAAATATGCTGAAGACAAGCTGCCGATGTCCAAATTAATCCTTCAAAAATTTGGAGGAAACTAAAACCCCGCGCCCTGAAGGGGCTTGGATGTTGCACTTTCTTTTTATGTGCGTTCACCCTGGTCGGTAAGGGGGTACCCGGCGGATGCTCGGGGGGCATCGCGGTTTCTTAACCTGCTGGGATTTTTATACTCTTTTTGTCCTTGACCCCCATGGGGGACTGTGGTTTGATGGCCGGAACATAACCCGAATGCAAAGGCAGGTTAGTGTGAAATCTCCGAACTTGGCCACCATTGAGGAAGACTTTTTCAGGGGAAAGAATCCGTTGAAAAAAATACTGGCCATTGCCCTGGATCTTTTGGGGGCCAGGCAAACCGGGCTTTTGTACGGGACAAATGCCACCCAGATGAGGTTTCTACCCTCTTCGGAATGGGACCGGGGGGTGATGGACCGGTTCGACGGCCGGGGGCTTTCCGGGATGGTCCTGAAGGTTTTGGGAACCCGCATCATTACGGCCAAGGGCTTAAGCCCCGTTTTCTTCTATACCACCGAGCCCGACGGCCGCCGCCATGACAACCACGGCATCATCGCCTATGTCTTAAGAAACTGCGCAGACTATTATAAAAAAGGCATCAACGTGGTCATCTGCCCGGGTACGGATCAGTTCATCCAGCCCGCGGATGAAGACGCCGGATACCGTTACATTCCTTTTTTCATCTATAACGGCCAACGCATATCAAAGCCCAAAAATCATATCAAGGTGGATACAAGGATTGTCCGCCATTTTAAATCCAGCAACTCTATTTATATTATCCTGCCGGATTACGGCATCATGGTTATTAATACGGCGGACCGGCGGCTGGTGGAAGTTCAGGGGGATGCCTTTGTCTGTGAGGCAGACTTGAGAAAGCGTCTGGATATGCTGATTCACCTGGTGGAGCGCTCGTCTCTGGCCTACCTTGGCCGACTCAAGGGAAGAACCGGGGCGGAGCTGCTCTGGCGCAAGGAGGCCCATCTTAGAAAGGCATACACCGACCTTTATGGGAGCGAGAAAAAATACCGTGACCTTTATGAAAATGCCCCCATTGCCTATTTTTCCCTGACCCCGGAGGGGCAGATTTACCAGTGCAATCAAAAGGCCGTTGAAATTTCCGGGTTTGAAAAGCGGGATCTGATCGGAAAATCCGCCTATGACCTGTTTGCCAGCCAGGCCGAGGCAGAGGAGAGTTTCCGGTTTATCTGGGAGACCCTTGGAAAAGGAATGCCGGTGAAGGACCTTGAAGTCCAGATGGCCCAGCAGTCCGGGGAGTCGGTTTGGGTCATTCTTTCCATTGACGCCATCCGGGGCATGGACGGCAGAATTGAGGAAATGCGGGCCACAGCCCTGGATATCTCCCAGCGAAAGACCCTGGAAAGGCAGCTTTTCCAGGCCCAGAAAATGGAGGCGATCGGCACCCTGGCCCGGGGGATTGCCCACGATTTCAACAATGTACTTTCCCCGGTATCGGGATATGCCCAGATGCTGCTCATGGACAGCGGCCGGGATGAAGAGGAACGTTCACGCCTTCAGACCATTCTGGACTGCACCCGCCATGCCAAGGAGCTGGTGAACCAGATCCTGACCTTTAGCCGCCAGCGGGAGCACCAGCTGGCCCTGGTCAAGGCCTGCGACACCCTGAAAGAATCCATGGTGCTGGTCCGCTCCTTTCTGCCGGCCACCATTCAGATTGAAACCCGCATAGACAATGACTGCGGTTATATCATGGCCGACCCCATTCAGTTTCACCAGGTGATCATGAATCTTGTGACCAACAGCTACCATGCCATGGAGTCCGGGAGCGGAACTTTGACCGTGGATCTGAAAAAGATTCAGGTTGGCACAGGAGACAGTGAAAATCTGCGGCCCGGTGCTTATGTCCGCCTCAAGATAGAGGACACCGGCGGGGGAATTGACCCGGATCTGCTGCCCAAGATATTTGAACCCTACTTTACCACCAAAGAGGACGGCAAAGGATCGGGCATCGGCCTTTCTGTGGTCCACGGCATCGTCAAGGGACACGGCGGGGAAATCCGGGTTTCGTCCGAACCGGGGCAAGGCTCCTGTTTTACCATTTTTTTCCCGGTCTGCAGCCGGCATGAGGGCGGGGATGAATGCCGCCCGGCCGCCCCGGGGGAAATCCTTGCCGGAGACGAATCCATCCTCCTGGTGGATGACGACACCACTGTGGCGTATATGCATACAAGTCTTCTGGAGCGCCTGGGGTACCGGGTAACCTGCCTGACCCGGAGCCTGGATGCCCTGGAAATATTTTCCGGCAGTCCGGATGCCTTTGACCTGGTCATCACAGACTATACCATGCCGGATCTGGACGGCCTGTCGCTGGCCAAAAAAATCTGCGGCATCCGGCCGGAACAAAAGATTCTTCTTTGCACGGGGCTTGGGGATGATGTGGCTGAAAACCGGGAGAAGCCCCGGTGTGTGGCCGGCCTCATCAGCAAACCCGTGGAACTTCAGGCACTGTCCGCCCTGATTCGAAAGATTCTGTCCTAACTGCCTATGGCAGGGATCAGGAAGGACAGCAGGCGATTGAGCTTTTCCGAGGCCCTGTCAGCCGTTTCTACTACAGCCTCCAGAGTGGTCTGGGCCGGGGCATCCGGATCATTGATATTCGTGATCAGGGAAAGTCCCAGGATCTTCATGCCGGCCTGAACCCCGGCAATGGCCTCCATCACCGTAGAAAATCCCACGGCATCCGCTCCGGCGGTCTTCAAAAATCGGGTCTCTGCCGGTGTTTCCAGGCTGGGCCCGAGCAGCCCTGCATAAACGCCATGCTGCAGGTCAAGTCCTATGGATTCAGCAGCGCCCATGGCCTTTTGCCTGAGGGCTGTATCATACACCCGGGTCATGTCCGGGAACCTTAAGCCCCATTCGGGCACCTCCGGCCCCAAAAGGGGATTGCACCCGGTCAGGTTGATATGATCCTCAATTACCATGATGTCTCCCGCAGAAAAGTTCAGGTTGATGCCGCCGGCCGCATTGCTCAGAATCAGACAGGGAACCTTGAGTTCCTGGAGCAGCCGTACGGGAAAGGCCGCCTGCTGGGGGGAGTAACCTTCGTAAAGATGAAAGCGCCCCTGGAAAACCAGCACTGTTTTGCCCCCAAGCCTTCCGTATGCAAGCTGCCCCTTGTGGCTGGCCACGGTGGAAACGGGAAAATGGGGCAGGTCCGTATAGGACCAGGACTGAATCACTTCCATGTCCCGGAGGGAGTCCGAAAGCCCGGTCCCGGTGAGAAACCCGACATCCGGTGCCAGGTCCGGGATCTGGGATTTAAGAAACTGGGCGCTTTCCATCACGCGCTGCCGGAATGATGTCATATTTTTTCTCCTTCAGGGATCAATCAAATCAAGGCGGTATCAAATGTCATGGGTATTATCAGGTTTCATGGATGATGGAAAGAGTCTGCAGCCCTGCCCGGGGGGTGATTCCAAATAATAAATTGACATTTATTGCAATTGTAACTTATCGGTCAGGGTCTGATGCCGTATGATGTCGCCGCCTTCATTGGAAAAAAGGATAATTAAATGGGGGAAAAATCGTTAATCGGTGTTTTAATTGTTCTGTTGGTGATGGCTGTGCCCCTGCCCACATACTTTTATGTTTCCCCTACCTGCCCGGACCTGGCCCGCCGGGTCGAAGCCGGGCTCCGGCGGATTATGGAGAACGGCACCTATGAGAAAATTTTTAATGACCATTTTGGACAGATTTATGCCAGGGCCGGGTTGGAGAACAGGAAAATCTTCAAGGTTGCGAACCCGCTACTGCCCCAGGGGAGCCTTAAATCGTCGAAATGAATACGGCGGAGGCACCTGCCGTCAGGAAGGGTGCTTATTCCCTGCAATAGGTTCGGGTATCTTCAACGGAAACTGACAGCACCCCTGCCCCTTTCCTGATGACAAATTCTGCCGGTCCCACTTCGCTTTTCCCCTCTTTCCAATTGTAGGTATATCCCAGCCTTGTCCACGGATATCCCGGGGCTGTCTGGTAGGCTGCAGCCGTTTGTTTGGCATACCAGGCCAGGTGTTCTATGGATACATTCTCAGGAAAATTTGCGGAACACCTGCGGGCGGTAAGGCTGGGGTCTGCGCATGGACGGAACATGTCCGCAGCATTGACTTCAAGTGTGACAAATACACGTTTTGCACCGCTGCCCGGGGGCAACCCCAGCAGCTTTTCAAGGTCCGTTACCTTTTCATTCTCACCGGATTTTTTGCAATAGGACTGGACAGAACCGTCCAGTGTGACCCAGATATCCCCCCATTCAAGGCGCACGTTTTTTCCTGCAGGATAGCTGCCGCCAAATTCGGTCCAGGTCACCACCCGAACCCGGGGGCCGGTTACGGCGGGCAGGGGAATGATCTCGCCGGGTTCGATGATGCCCGCATCCTGAACCGCCTTATGATACTGGACCGCCGCATAATGGTCCTCGGAGAGGGCGGCAAGGCTGGTGGTGCATGTTAATGCCAAAGACAGGCATAAGAAAAAGCCGGTTTTTTTGAATAGGGACATCATGATTTCTCCTTAACCCTTAACGTTCTGGATTCATTCATGCGGCCTCCAAAGATAGCAGACACTACCGCTTTAAAAAGCTATCTATCGGGTAAAAATAAGTTTTACGCTTCTGCCATTATTTTTGAAAGCAATGTCATTGGATAATTCAGTCATCAAAAAAATTCCACGTCCGTGTGATTTTTCAATATTGATCGCTTTAGTCGGATCCGGTACATATTCGTAGTCAAAACCTGGGCCTTCATCCGCTACGATAAATTGAAAAGCGTTATCGGTAACTTCAAATTGTAGATTAACTTTTTTGTCTGGATTGTGTTTGTTGCCGTGGATAATGCAATTTGTCACCGCTTCTAAAACAGCAATAAGAATGTTATCGTAACTATTCATATCTAAACTGTATTTTTGCTTTATATCATCAATCAATTGCTCAGCAATGCATATGTTTTTAATATCTGAGGCAAAAGAAATTTTTTTGTTCATTTAATCAGTTGTTTACGATACGAATTTAAATAGTTTCCGCTTTATTTGCGTGATGACAAAACGCTGTTTGAAACATTAGCGCATCTATATTTTAAGACACTGTATAGCCTTTTTTTGAGTTCTTTACTCTTTTTCATATCCAATATTGGACTTAACATCTTACTCAAATGGGTGCCAGAATTATTTTTATCCTGGTTTGAAGAATTATCAGTTTTTTAAATTGACCAATTATTGGGTTGTATCAAGGATGCTCTACCGGACTGGGGCCATATTTCAGGCTATTGATTCGCTTTTTATCGTTTGCTATACCTTGCTTGGCAAAAAGCAACCTCCTATCCCCTGGTGTCCCCGAATGACTGGGGTTCCCTTTCTTTTCACGGTGCCGGGAGACTGCTATCCTCCGTCTACAATAAATATTTTTCACAAGGAGAAGGGATGAACAGAAGGGAATTTTTGGGGGCAGCACTGGCCGTGGCGGCCTCGGTGACCGTATCCCCAACAGCTTCGGACGCGGCCGGCAGCGTCACTGCCACGCATGTTAAGGGAATATCGGTCATATCCATTAGCGGCAAATGCACCATAGGCGAATGTGATATTGCTTTGCGGGAAACCCTGCATGGTGAACTGAACGCCGGATATAAAAACATCATACTCAACCTTTGTAACGTGACCCGCATGGATTCTTCGGCCCTGGGAGAACTCGTATCCTGCTATACGACAGTGAAAAACAGGATGGGGCGACTCGTACTGGCCGCTCCATCCGCACACGTGCAAAAAATTCTGGAAATAACCCGTCTGATATCCGTGTTCACCATATATTCGAGCATGGATGAAGCGTTGGCCTCCTTCACCACGACGGACTAGTCCCGAAGACAGAAAGAAAGTCCGTTTGAAAATTCGGGGAGAAAAGCCTGTATATCCCGGATGCTGGAGAATACTTTTGTCCGGGAACAAAGATCTTACTTTACCTTTTCCGCAGATGCCATACCTATTATAGAATGTGGACGGGTCTTCGGATCGGATGCATAGAAAGAACCCCAGCAGATAAAAATCGTGTAAAACTAAGCAAAAGAGGGAAAGGTGGCCAACTTGGATCCGTGTTTTGAATTTGATGCTGTTTCCTTTGCATGGCCCGGGAAAAAACCGGTCCTGGACCGGGAGAGTTTCACGATTCCTAAAGGCGTTTTCGCCATGGTCCGGGGGCCGTCAGGTGCGGGTAAATCCACCCTGCTTCGGTTGATGAGCCGCCTTGAGGAGGCCGATACCGGGAGTATTCGGTTTCAGGGGCGGGACATCAATTCCTTGAAACCTTCCCGGCTCAGACAGCAGGTGGCCTACCTGCAGCAGACTCCTGTGGTCCCGCAGGGGCTGTCTGTGCGGCAGGTGCTTCTCCAGGCCTTCACCTTCCGCATTCATCAAGACAGAACACCACCTGCGGACCCTGAACTTTGCGCCATGCTGGCCCAAGTTGAGCTTGATGGTATATCCCTTTCCGATTCCGGTATGGCGCTTTCCGGAGGCCAGCGGCAGCGGCTTTGCCTGTTGCGGACCCTGATTGCCGGCCCTTCGGTGTTGCTCCTTGACGAACCCACATCCTCCCTGGACCGCGACAGCAAAGAAAAAGTGGAAGAGATGGCGGTTCTGGCCTGCCGGGACAAAAAGACCATCGTCATGGTCACCCATGATGATTTTGTACCTGACACCGTCCCTGTTTATGAAATAACCATTGATCAAGGAAAGGTGATGGTATGCCAATGACCCAGGGGGCCTTGAATATCGGTGCATGGGAATTGTCCGTTGCGGCCGTGTTTATCATTGTGGTGGGCGCGATTTCCATTTGGGGGCGGCTGGGATTGGAAAAAGGGCTTTTTGTCGGATCTGCCCGCTGCGTGCTCCAGCTGCTCGCCCTGGGGTATGTGCTCAGATTTATCTTTGATCTGGCTTCGGTTTGGATCGTGGCCCTGATTTTCTTTATCATGGTGACGTTTGCCGTCCGCATCGTCAAAGGCAATGTCGCCGAACAAAAAATCCCCTTTGTGCTGCCGGCCTTTTTAACCATGCTCATGGTGTATGCCCTGATTGCATCCGTTGTTACCGGGGTGATTGTGGGCGCACAGCCTTTCTGGCATCCTCAGTATTTTATCCCTTTGGCCGGAATGGTAGTGGGCAACTCCATGACGGCCCTGGGTCTGGCACTGGACCGGCTGTTTTCCGATCTTCGCGCCCGACGGGATGAAGTGGAAATGATGCTGTGCCTCGGTGCCACAGCAGGCGAGGCGTCCGCAGGCATCTTCAGGGGGGCCCTTAAAGCCGGGATGATTCCTTCGATCAACGCCCTTGCAGGGGTGGGCCTGGTGTTCATACCCGGCATGATGACCGGTCAGATCCTGTCGGGCGAAGATCCTGTCCTGGCCATCCGTTACCAGATTGTGGTCATGTTCATGTTGGTGGCATCTACCGCATTGACGGTGGTCATTGTCCTGAAAATTGTCCGCAACCGCTGTTTCGGCCCGGGAGAACAATTGCTGCTCGGTCCCGAAAACCGGCCTGGGCAGACCCAATAACTCAGATCCATATTTATTTTAATGGGCAGCGGGAAACCAGCCTTTTATTTGCCGGCTATTTGTACTATATCCGGGGCATGGGCACCTATTTGTATTCAGTGGGACAGTCGCCAGACGACCCTGTCCGGGAAAATGAGATCAAGATCAAGCGGTCCAGGTTCATCGCCTCCCTGGCCTATGCCGCTACCATGGAAGAGGCCAAGGACTTTATCAGCCGGGTTTCAAAGGCCCATCACCGGGCGACCCATAATTGCTGGGCTTATGTGGTCGGCGATGCCGGGCAGATCAGTCACGCCTCGGATGCCGGGGAGCCCGCCGGAACCGCCGGTAAGCCCATGCTCAATGCCTTGAAGCGCCATGAGATGACTTGCGTGGCCGCGGTAGTGACGAGGTACTACGGCGGGGTCAAGCTGGGGGTCCGGGGGCTGATCGAGGCCTATGGCCAGGCCGTGGAAGAGGCCATCTGTAAGGCACCTTTGGTCAGCCTGGTACCGACGGTCATGGTGAGGGTGACCTTGGATTACGCCATGAATGACACCTTTCTCGCCCAGGCCAAATCTTTTGGAGCCCGGTCTGTTGACGCCCAATACGGCGGCCAGGTGGTTCATGACATGGCGGTTGAAACCGCATTATTTGAGTCGTTTAATCAGCTTTTAGAAGAGCTTGCCCAGCAGAGCAAGCTGTCGTTTCAGCCCTTTGAGGAATCCTGATCCCCGGGTTACAACCGGTTGGTGATCATCTCCCAGGCCCGTCCATCCCTTTGTTCTGTGGAAATCATCTCCATGATCCGGACCCGGGCAAGATCCTTGGCAATGCAGGTGCTTGAGTGGACGCCTCTGACCATGGTGCCGCTCAGTACCATTCCCCGGACATCCAGGATGGGCTTAGGAAGGGTGGCGGCTATTTTGTGCTGAAGGTTAAACTTGCGCTCCACAAGGGTTTTGATAAGTTGCTTGAGCCCCTCAATGGCTTCAGCATTGCTCCGGATCTGGCTATCCAGGGTATTTTGTTCGGTGCGCAGGGCTGAAAGCCTGGTGTTCAACGCCTCCGGATCCTGGGCTTTTGGGCCGCCTTTGGACCGAGCCTCCTTGTTAAGCCGTGTAATTTCTCTTTCAACCTCGTTTATCCGGTTTTGCAGTGCGTCGGTTTCATCGATTTTTGCCTCCAGGCGGGTCTCTGTGGTATCGATTTCAAGATCCAGAGCTTTGACGGCCCGGTTCAGGTAGGGGGAGGTGCCGACTTCAATGATGGTGGGCACGGTTTTAATGGAGCCGATATGATACACTTTGGCACCCCCTCTTGCGGAAACCGTTGAGGCGTACATTTTCCCTCTGGACATTTCAAAGGTTCCTTCAAGGCTGATTTGGCTTTCCACCACCTCCGTTGTGATGTCCACATCTCCCATGGCCCCGATGGTGGACCTGTGGACAAAGCCCGCCGACACACTGCCTTCGGCATCTATGGTGGCGTTGGTGATGCCCAGGGCAATGGAGACATCCCCTTTTGCACTGATGATACCCCCATCCACGGCCCTTGCCACCACATCCACCGCCTCGACTTTAAATCCGCTTTTAACGGTGCCGGTGATAAAGACATTCTTGTTGAATTTGACATGGCCGGTGGTAAAATCCACATCCCCCCGAATCACGTGGGCGTCGTTTACCGAGATCGATCCTCCCGGGCTCAGCTTGGGATATCCTTCCCTGTCGGCATAGGCCCGCAGGTTATTTTCCGACAGGGAAACGCCTTTGCCGCATAAAAGCTCGGCGTCCATCGGGGGCACGGATTCCACCACATCCCCGAATATATCCACCCCGTCCCGCCCGTCCTTGGCTGGAATTTTTTCAGCGAGAATATCGCCCGCAGCGACGAAGGGGACCTGGCCCCGGCTCTTAAAATCCATGGTGCCGTTATTGTTTAAATGGCCGGCGGTAAGATAGTTTTGTTCAAACAGGTAAAAGATCTGTGCATCGGTTCCGGGGATAGGGTCCAGCCCCTTGGCCAGTTCAAATCTTTGGGCGGTATAAAGATCGTCGGAGAGAAATTTTTTCAGTTCATAGTCGTTTTTCAACCCGTATATAATGCCGTTATCTTCCAGGAAATCCTTAAGGCGGTCCACGGAAAGGGGACTTCCGGCAACGGTTTTTTCTCTGAGGCCATGGGCGCGCAGGCCGGTTTCGGGAATAAAGAGGATAATGCCGTTTCCCCGGATTTCCCGGGTGGCGTTCTGGGGGGTGTTTTCCTGGAAGTTCAGGTCCATTTTCTGTTTTTGGAGAATCAGTTTCTGCTGCTGAGCTGAGATCATACCCGCCTCAACCAGAAGGTCACCCAGAAAAATGGTTCGGCCGTCCTCGCTGAGAAATTTTTGCTCCTCCAAAGCAAGATCCAGGTTACTCTGGGTCAGAAAACCGAATTCAATGCACAGGGATCCGAAGCGGGTATCGGTCTGGGCCCTGGCAAAACTAAGGCAGGTTTTTTTTAATCCCGGTACCTCTTTGGGGCTGATATAGGCTTTGGAGATCATCAGCTTTAAAAGATCGCCTTCCGAAGGAATGTCCATGCCTGCCGTATCCCGCAGAAGCTTTTGGAAATTTTCCTTGGACAAAATCTTTAGGAACAATGCTATTCGTGTGACCAGAGCCGTTTGACACTTAACGGACTGCTTGCCGGAAGCGGGCTGAGAAGGGGCAGATTTTGGCATTGGGTTTTCCTCCTGTTCTGGCTTTGTAGTATCGGCCTGACCAAAGGTCAAGGGTAAAAATTGGGGTTGACAACCTCTGTTGATTTAGTATTATTTAAGGAAAATTAACTATACTGAAATCAAGCCGGCCCGTATGAAAATCAAATTGGGGCCCCTGTTGCGGGCCATCCGAAATTCACGTCATTTGACCATCAAAGAGGTGGCCTCCAAAGCCGGGGTCAGCTCAAGCCTGCTCTCACAGATCGAGCGTAATAGGATTTCCCCCTCCCTGGACACCCTGCTCCAGCTGCTGGAAGTCTACGGCGTCCCCCCCAACAAGTTTTTTAAAGACTATGAAACCATGACAAAGGTGGAGATCGTCAAAAAAGACCAGCGCAAAATTCATGAGCGAAAGGGATTTAAATACGAAACGCTCTGCGGGGAAAGCCAGGCCAAAGGGAGCCACTCCTTTAACGCCTTTTTCCTGGAACTGGCCCCGGGCCAGAAGCGGGGGGATGACGATGACGGGCATCTGGGGCGGGAGCTGGGGATTGTGGTTTCAGGCCAGGCCCAGTTGATTTACGGGGGCGAGGTGTATGAGATCGGTGCCGGGGACACTCTTTCCTTTTTTTCCCAGATTCCCCATGTGATCAAAAATGTCTCTGATAAGACGTTTCAGGCCTATTGGATTGTTACCCCGGCGGATGGAGAGGATTATTTCGGGGAAAAGAACGGATAGCCCTCTTAAAAGGGCGGTATCATTACCCCAACCCTGGGGTTTATTGTCTAACCATGGGAGGTATCTATGGGACAAACCATTGCTGAAAAAATATTTGAAACCCATCTGAAGGATTCGCCCTTCGGGGATGTGAGCGTGCTTTCCCTGGACCGGGTCTTCTGCCATGAAATCACAACGCCCACGGCGATCCAGGACCTTGTGGCCCGGGGAAAGGACCGGGTCTTTGATCCGGACAAGATCAAGGCGGTCATCGACCATGTGACTCCGGCCAAGGATTCCAAGACCGCCATGCAGGGCAAAATCCTTCGGGACTGGGCCCGGCGCCACGGCATCAAGGATTTTTTTGATATCGGAAACAACGGGGTCTGCCACGCCATTTTCCCTGAAAAGGGGTTTGTCCGGCCCGGGTTCACCGTCATCATGGGCGACTCCCACACCTGCACCCACGGGGCGTTCGGCGCCTTTGCGGCAGGGGTCGGGACCACGGACCTTGAGGTCGGAATTCTCAAAGGGGTCTGCACCTTTAAAACGCCTGAAACCTTTCGCATCGATATCAAAGGAACCCTGCAGCCCGGTGTCTTTGCCAAGGACATCATCCTGGAGGTGATTCGCCAGATTACCGTGAACGGTGCCACCAATATGGTCATTGAATTCGGCGGGCCTGTGGTGGATGCCATGAACATGGACCAGCGCATGACCCTGTCCAATATGGCGGTGGAGGCCGGAGCCACTTCCGGAATCTGCCTGCCGGACGCCACCACGGTGGACTATCTGTGGCCCTTTATCAAAGATGAGTTTGAAACCCCGGAAGAAGCCCTTGCCGAGTATGCCAAGTTCCGTTCCGATGCCGATGCGGTCTATGCCAAAACCCTGACCGTTGATGTTACCGACCTTGCACCCATGGTCACCTTCGGGTACAAGCCGGACAATGTCAAAACCGTGGCGGACATGG
Source organism: uncultured Desulfobacter sp. (assembly GCA_963677255.2). Lineage (GTDB taxonomy): Bacteria > Desulfobacterota > Desulfobacteria > Desulfobacterales > Desulfobacteraceae > Desulfobacter. Next base: position 2,261,754 of record CAXXER010000001.1, read on the forward strand.
CCGGAACGCCTGTGGATCAGGTTTATATCGGATCCTGCACCAACGGCCGTCTGGAAGACCTTCGGGTGGCGGCCAATGTCCTCAAAGGCCACCATATTGCGGACACGGTCCGGGCCATTGTGTCCCCGGCCACCCCGGATATCTATTCCAAAGCCCTGGACGAGGGGATTATTAAAACCTTTATGGATGCAGGCTTTTGCGTCACCAATCCCACCTGCGGCGCCTGCCTTGGTATGAGCAACGGGGTGCTGGCCGAAGGAGAGGTGGCAGCGGCCACCACCAACCGGAATTTTAACGGCCGTATGGGCAAGGGCGGCATGGTCCATCTCATGAGCCCGGCAACTGCTGCAGCCACGGCCATTGAGGGAAAGATTGCAAATTCACGGCTTTTTGGAGGCGCCCAATGAAAACCTTTAAAGGAAAGGTGCTCTGCCTGGACCGGGCAGACATCAACACCGACGAAATTATACCGGCCAAATACTTGACCGAAATCGAAAAAACCGCCATGAAGCCCCATCTTCTGGAAGACTTAAACCTTGAGGGGTTTGACGTTACCCGTGATCTTGACCATGTGGCCGTCATCGTCACCCGGGAAAATTTCGGCTGCGGCTCCTCCCGAGAGCATGCGCCCTGGGCCCTGGAGGTCAACGGGATCAACGTGGTCATCGCACCCTCCTTTGCCCGGATTTTCCGCCAGAACATGTTCAACTGCGGCATGCTGGCCATTGAACTGCCCGATGATAAAATCCAGGCCCTGTTCGACCTTAAAGGCCCGGTGGACCTGGCTGTGGATGTGGCAGCGTCCACCATCACGGCTAAGTCCCAAAACGGCGATTTTACCACCGAATTTTCCATCTCCGAATTTGACAAGGCCCTGGTGAAAACCGGTGGCTGGGTGGAATACGCGGACCAGCACTACTAAGCATCAGTAAAAGTTCCTCCGGCAGTTCCGGGGCGAAAAGGAAGCCACTTCCTTAGCCTCTGGACTGCCGGATTTTTTTTCTCCGTTCATATTTTTTTTTGGTATCCCAAGTTTCTGATCCATCTATAAAAGGCGTTGACAAGCGATTCCCACGGGCATATCAAAAGCATGTCCGGCTTTTGATAGGGTTTTTATGAAACTGCAGCAAACTTTGGAAAAAGGGATCAATGAAAAAGCAATACTCGCTGAGATACGGAAAGGGAACGATTGAGTTTGAACTGCCGGCGGATCAGGTGCTGGCCGAAGTCATGGGAAAGGATGTGGCCCCTGTGGCGGATATCCCCAACGCCTTTCAAAAGGCCCTGGATCACCCCATAGACGCTCCGCCTTTAAAAGAGCTGATCCGGCCGGAATACAAGGTCGCCGTCCTGGTCAGTGACATCACCCGGGCCTGGCAGCGCAACGACCTGATCCTTCCGGTTCTGCTGGACTATCTCAACGAGGCCGGTCTTAAGGATTCTCAGATCACCATCATCATTGCCGTGGGTGCCCACAGAGCCAACACCGAAGCGGAATTCTCCGAACTCTGTTCAAAAGAAGTCTGCCAAAGGGTTAGGGTGGTAAACCACGATGCCTGGAACAGTGAGATGACCTATCTGGGCAAGACCAGCAGGGGGACTGAAGTTTCGGTCAACTCCATTGTGGCCGAAGCGGACCGGGTGATCATGACCGGCGGGGTGATTTATCATTACATGGCCGGGTTCGGCGGCGGGCGCAAAAGTATTCTCCCCGGTGTGGCCGCCCTGAAAACCATCCAGCAGAACCATCTTCTGGCACTGACCGACACCGTGGGCGGCGGATCCAACCCCGACTGCGCCAATGCTGTCACGGACGGCAATCCCCTGCACGAGGATATGATGGAGATTGCCGCATTTGTGCAGCCGGATTTTCTGATCAACGTCGTCCCCAACCTTGACGGCGCCATTGCAGGCATTTTCACCGGGAACTGGGTATCGGCCTGGCAAAAGGCCTGCGGCATGGTCGAAGAGATTTACGGGGTTCATGTGGAAAAACAGGCCGACATCGTCATCGCCAGTGCCGGCGGCTATCCAAAGGATATCAATCTTTACCAGTCACAGAAGACCATTGACAACGCCTCCTATGCCATGAAACCCGGCGGGGCCACCATTCTTGTGGCCGAGTGTCCCCTGATTCAGGATCCCCCCGAGTTTTTTGACTGGTTTGAAAATGAGGACCTTTACACCATGGAGGTGGCGGCCAGGAAGAACTTTCTGATTTCAAGCTGGCTGGCCATCAAACAGCTGGAGTACAAGGATCGCGGCACCATTATCCTGGTCACGGAACCCGAGAATTTTGAGCTGGCGAAAAAGGCCCATGTGGAGCCGGTCGCAAATATTGAAGAGGCCCTGGCCCTGGCCTTTCGGCGGGTGGGGAAAGAAAAGCCCACCATTACCATCATGCCCAAAGGGGCCAACACCTTTCCCATAATCAAGGCATAATAAAAAAAGGCAATCCACAGCCGATCCAACCGGCTGTGGATTGCCTTACGCAACCCGTGTGTTTCTATGCTGTTATTGGCTTATGGGATCGTTACAACAAGTACGGGGCGTTTACTCTCCTATTCTAAAATCGCACCGTCAACGGCGGTTCCCACAAGTCTTCTGTACCGTTCCAGAAGCGATCCTTTTTCCAGTTTTACATCCTCGGGCAACGTCCAGGCGGCTTTTCTGGCCTCAAGGGTCTTTTCATCCACTTGGAGTTCCAGGGTCTTGCCGGGGATATCAATGTGGATCATATCTCCTTCTTCAATCAGGGCAATGGTACCGCCCAGATAGGCTTCCGGTGTGATATGGCCGACACAGGCCCCCTGGGTGGCGCCGGAAAACCGTCCGTCGGTGATCAGGGCCACCGAGTTGCCTAAGCCCATGCCGATGATGGCGGATGTGGGCAGCAGCTGCTCCCTCATGCCGGGCCCGCCCTTGGGGCCTTCGTAGCGGATCACCACCACATCCCCGGGCTTGATGTCTCCGTCGAAAATAGCTTTTAAGGCGGGTTCCTCCTGGTTAAAGACCCGGGCGGGGCCTGTATGCACCATCATTTCAGAGGCCACGGCCGCGGATTTAACCACAGCACCTTCCTCTGCCAAGTTGCCCTTGAGCACGGTGATTCCACCTCTCTCTTTGATCGGGGAACTGACCGGATGGATGACATCGGTGTTAAGAATGCTGCGGCCCTGGATATTTTCACCGATGGTCTTGCCGGTAACGGTCATGCAGTCCCCGTGAACCAGCCCAGCCTTCTCCATTTCCGCCATCAGGGCGGCCACGCCGCCGGCATCGTACATATCCCTTGGAAAGTATTTGCCTGCGGGTTTGAGAAGGGCCAGGTTGGGTACCTTTTCTGCCATGTCGTTGAAAATGTCCAGATTCAGGCGGATGCCCACTTCCTTTGCCACCGCCGGCAGGTGCATGGTGGAGTTGGTGGAACCGCCGACGGCCAGGTCAACGGCAATGGCATTTTCAAAGGCCTTCTGAGTCATGATGTCTTTGGGACGGATATTGGCCTTGTGCAGGTCCATGACCTTACGGCCGGCCTCCTTGGCAAGTGCCACACGTTTGCCCCAGGTGGCGGGCGTCAACGCCCCGTCCACCAGGGTCATGCCCAAGGCTTCAGTGAGCATATTCATGCAGTTGGCGGTTCCCATAAGGGAGCAGGCGCCGGGGCCGACGTTGGCGCACTGCTCGAATTCGGCCAGGTCCTGGTGACTCATCTGGCCGCGTTCCACAAGACCTTCGGCTTCAATAAGATCCGTGTAGCAGGCGGGTTCTCCGTTGAAGCTGCCCACATCCATGGGACCGCCCGTGATGATGATGGCCGGGATGTTGATTCTGCCTGCTGCCATGAGCATGCCCGGGGTGACCTTGTCGCAGTTACTCAAAAATACAATGGCGTCAAATGCGTGGGCCACGGCCATCAGATAGGCGGAGTCTGCGATGATCTCCCGGCTGACCATGGGCATTCTCATGCCCTGGTGTCCTGTGGCAATGCCGTCGCACACGGCAATGGAGGGAAATTCCAACGGAGTGCCCCCAGCCTCTGCGATGCCAAGCTTGATGGCCTGGGCCAGGGTATTCAGGTGGATATGGCCGGGCATCAGTTCATTAAAGGAGTTGACCACGCCCACCAGAGGTTTGTCCAGATCCCTGGGCTTCCATCCCATGGAGTAGAGCAGGGATCGGTGGGTGGCACGGTCTACGCCCTTGGTGATCAATGATGAATGTAATGGACCTCTTTGGTTCTCGTTGCTCATGTTAGCTCTCCTTGCTCTTGTTGTAAGCTTCAAGGTCTTCAACAGCTTTCATCATCAGCTCTTTTGTAATCGGGTAGGGGGAGACCTCAATATCGTATTTTGTGATTGCACTTTCGATGGCAGGACCCATCTCCTCTAATTTGACCTCCATATCGGCAAGCTTTGTGGGCAGTTCAATGGACTTCATGAAGGTGTAAATCCGTTCTAAAAGATCCGTTTGTCCATCCATGATCAGCATGCAAAGCACGCCGTAGGAAACTACTTCCCCGTGAAGGTGCCGTTCTTCGATCTGGGGAAGGACGGTCATGCCGTAGAAGATGGCATGGGCCATGTTGGAGTTGTACTTGTACGGATCGATCATATAGGAGATCATGCCGCTTGTCACTGTAATGGCCAAAACGCATTGTTCCAGGGCAAAAGAGGATTCGCCAGCATTAACCGAGTCCATGGCTTCTTTGCCGTATTGGAGAAGGGGCTCGCCGGTCATGGGGCTCATGCACAGGGGAAGGGCGTCCCTGTGGGCCATGGTGGCCTCGTGTCCTCTGGCTGAAAACGGCACTTCCGTAAATTTGGCCAGGGTGTCGCCGATGCCGGCCCAAAGGTAGAGTGCCGGAGCCTTGGCAATGATGTCCAGGTTAATAAAGGCGTGAACCGCAGGGGACTTGCCGATAAACACATCCTTTTGCACCCCGCTGGCATGGTACATCACGGCAATGGCCGTTATGCAGGAACAGGTGGCGGCGATGGTGGGAAAGGTGAAAAAGGGTTTGTCCAGATTCCTGGCCACGCACTTGGCCGCGTCTATGGCTTTGCCGCCGCCGCAGGCAAAGATCATGTCCGCCTCTTTGACGCTGGCAAGTTCTCCGAGCCTGTCGGCATTTTCATAGGAACTGACCCCGCCGAACCATTCAAAGCCGGTGATTTCAACGGCCGTATCCTTTACCGCCTCTGTGATATAGGGCTTGGCTGCGGCCATGGCTTTTTCGCCGCCGATGACCACGGCTTTTTTACCGTATCTTGGACAAATGGTGCCGAGCTGAGAATAGGTTCCCTGTCCGGAACCTATGGTATACCCGGCAAATGTAATCGTTGTTTCTGTCATTTGCGTTCTCCTTGAATCAGTGGGGGTAAAGGTGCTGGATTTCGTCGCTGCCCTTGAACACATGCTGGGGCCCGGGATAGCTTTTGTCCCGTACCGCCTTTGTAAAATGCGTTGAACCCGTCCTGGATTTCAGGTCCAGTTTCTTGTACTGCTCCACAAACTTGGGACAAACTGGTCGAAGATGCCTAAAAGATCGTAGGCGTTGAGGTTGAACCCGTCGGCATGGGGGCCGGAGCCGGTGCTGATGGTGGTGGCTTTGACAGACTCGGAGATTTTTTTGACCACGCCAGGAGGCATGCATTCGAGTACCATGGCGAAACAGCCGGCTTCGTCCAGGGCAATGGCGTCTTCGATCAGTTCTTCAGCCTCGGCCTTGGTTTTTCCCTGCAGTTTGAATCCCCCGAGAGCCGAAGCACTCTGGGGCGTCAGCCCGATATGTCCCATAACCGGGATGCCCGATCCTTTAAGGGCCCGCACATGATCCACAAAGTATCTGCCGCCTTCGATTTTCACGCAGTCAACCCCAGCCTCCTTGAACAGACGTCCTGCGGAGCGCACCGCATCCTTCGGGGCAGGCCTGGTAGCTCATAAAAGGGCATGTCGCCGATGATCATGGTATTGGGGGCGCCTCTGCGGACCGCCTTTGAATGGTAGATGATTTCATCCAGGGTCACAGGATTTGTGGAGTCACCGCCCTGGATGACCATGCCAAGGGAGTCTCCCACAAGAATCATCTCGGCAGGGGTCTGGTCCACCAGACGGGCAAAGGGAAAATCATATACGGTGATCATGGTCAGTTTCTCCCCGGCCTTTTTCATTGCGGGCAGGGACGGGATGGTTGTTTTCTTCTTCATGGAATCCTCTTTTCTTAAGTGTCCTGTTTGGCCAGGACTGCGTTGATCTTGTGTCTTTTGGGGTTAAGTCAGGGGCTTTGGGTTGCTTGAAACGTCCCGGCTTAAAATCAGCTGAAGACCTCCGGAAGCCATAATACCACATTTGGACATAAAATGATGAGCCCGATTATGGCCAAAATGGCGATAATGTATGGCATAATTGCCCGGGAGGCCTTGATAATGCTCAGTTTGGAAATGCCGCAGGCCACAAATAAACACACGCCCACAGGCGGAGTAATCAGGCCCACGGCAAGGGACATGACCGTGATAATGCCGAACTGCACCGGATCGATATGAAGCATTTCAATGGTGGGGTAGAGCACCGGTACCAGGATAATGATATTGGCGCTTAAGTCCAGGATCATGCCGGCAATCAGGTAGAGCCCCACCATGAGCAGTAAAATAACGGAGGGGTTGCTGGTCATACTGGAAATCAGTTCAGCCGCTTTTAAAGGCACCTGCTCCTGGGTCAGGATCAGTCCGTACAAGGAGGCCGCCGTAATCATGAGCATAACAACGCCGGTGGTGATGGACGACTCTTTGATGATCTGGGGCAGGTCTTTGAATTTGATGGTCCGGAAAATGAATACGCCGACGATAAACGCATAGGCCACGGCCAGGACCGCGGCTTCCGTGGGGGTCACCACGCCGAACATGATGCCACCGATGATAAAAGGCGGCATCATCAGGGCCAGAAAGCTGCGTTTAAAATTGACCCAGATTTCCTTGACCTTCATGTGCCCTGTGGGCGTATAGCCCAGGCGTTTGCACAGAATATGGGTGACGGCCATAAGGCAGAGTCCCACAAGCAGTCCCGGCACCACCCCGCCTAAAAACATCTTTCCCACTGAGACGCCTGTGACCACGCCGAAGATGATCATGGGAATGCTCGGGGGGATGATGACTCCCAAAGTGGAGGATGCGGCAGTGACCGAAGTGGTCAGGCCGTTGTCATAACCGCGTTTGAGCATGGGGGGAATCAGCACGGAGCCCACAGCGGACGTGTCCGCTACGGCCGCACCGGATATCCCGCCAAAGAACATGGATGTCAGAATGTTGACCTGGGCCATGCCGCCGGTGATAAATCCGACCAGGGAGTCGGCAAAATCCACGATGGCCTGGGCGATACCGCTTCGCTCCATGAGGTTGCCGGCCAGCATGAATAAAGGGATGGCCAAAAGGATGAATGAGTCTGCCGAAGCCACCATGCGCTGGATGACAAGCACCAGGGGAAACCCTTCCCAGATCAGTGCGGCCACCGAGGCGATGGCCAGGCTGAATGCCACAGGAACCTGTAACACCAGCAAAACGATAAAGCTTAGTATCAGTATAATTGCCATGGGTGTAAAAATCTCCGATGAGGGTTGCCGGCGGCTAATCCCGGGGCTCAGGGCAGAACCAGCGGACGAGAAGATCCAGGATCATCAGGGCGCTGGCCACGGGAAAGGCCAGGTATATCCAGCTCATTTGAATATGAATGACGGCGGATCTCTGGTATTGGGTGACGTCAATGACCTCGGGGGTGATATAGAGGATGAGCAGCAAAAATCCCAGGATGACCACTTCAATGGCCCGGGCTAAGACCTGGCGGATGCCCGGAGGCAGCTTGGCCGTGGCAAAATCCATTCCCAGATGGGCCTGGGCCCTGGAGGCCACGGCCGCCCCGAGAAAGACAACCCAGATAAATACGTACCGGGCGACTTCTTCGGGCCAGGTCAGCGGCATGTTGAACAGGTAGCGGGAAACGATCTGGATGAGCATGACCGCACACATTATGGTAATGAAGATCACAAGCACCCAGTTGACGGCGGTGAAAAGCAGGTCGACCGCCCGGGCGGCGCCCGATAAAAAACCGCCGGAGTTCTGATGCACAGGGTTTGTATCCATTGACAAAATCCTTAAAAAAAGGGGGCTTTAGAAAAGCCCCCTGCAGGGTTTGGATTATTTGTTGCCTTCTGCCACAATCCGGTTGACCAGATCTTCCCCGAATTTATCGGTGAACATCTTGTAGGCCGGCCGGCTCTGGGTCATGAACGGAGTTTTATCAACGGTATTGATGGTCATGCCCTTTTCCTTGAGCAGTTCCATCTGCTCTTTTTCAAGATCCATGCTGACCTGGCGCTGGTAGGTTGCAACTTCCTTTGCGGTCTTGACAACGATGTCGCCCAGATCCTTAGGTAGTTTTTTTAACGCCCGCATGCTCATGAGGATGGGATGGGGACCGTAGACATGCCCTGTGAGGGTGACATAGTCCTGAACTTCCCAAAGCGAGTTGGTATAAATAACGGTGATGGGGTTTTCCTGTGCATCGATAACCCCCTGGTCAAGGCCTGTGTACACTTCGCCCCAGGCCATGGGGATGGGACCTGCGCCCAGAGCCTTGAATGCGGCCATGTGGATTTCATTTGGCATGGTGCGCAGCTTCAGCCCTTTAAGATCGGCAGGGGATGTAACCGGTTTTTTGGTGGTCAGGTGGCGCCAGCCGTTTTCCCAGATGCCAAGGCCTTTGATTCCGATCTTTTCAAACTTGCCTAAAAGCTCCTGGCCGATGGGGCCGTCAAAGACCCGGTAGGCATGGTCGCTGTCTTTGAAGAGAAAGGGCAGGTCCAGTACGGTGATCTCACCGACAAAACCGCCCAGAACGCCGGTGGAGACCACGGCGATATCAACGGTGCCGAACTGAAGCCCTTCCACCATCTCCCGTTCTTCACCCAACTGCCGGTCGCCGAACACCTTGATCTCGACCTGGCCGTTGGTTCTTTCCTTGACCAGCTCGGCAAGCTTGAGCAAGCCGACATGGCTGGGATGGGCCTTTTGTACTCCGTCGCCAGCCTTTAGTACATATTGTGCCGCACCTGCGGAAAATCCACTCAGACAAACAGCCAGAACCGCAATCATCAACACCTTAATTGTCTTTTTCAATTGTCTTGCCTCCCTCGATTTTGTCTAAATTTATCTTGCCTTGCTTGCCTTGGGCCCTTTGGCAGCGCTTTTTGGTTATCATCCGGTCCTGCTTTCCTGTATACAGACAACCAGAATAATGATATACTCAGCACCATATATACTCATCATATAAGTTGTCAAGATTATTTTTGGGCGCTTGCTAATTTTTACCGGTGTCCGTTCATGGCGTGCGCTGGGAATAAAAAACCTTTTGCAAAATGATGGGATGATGGTATCAAGGTAACACGAAAACGCCTATTTTATGAGAAAAGCTTTATTTAGCTGGTTTAAACATGAAAAAAGAACCCATACGACGCATCAAACTCTCCCATAAGGTCCGGGAGCGGCTGCTGGAAATGATCCGGAGCAATGAATTGGAAGAGGGGGAACTGATGCCCTCGGAACATGATCTGATGGAGCGTTTCCAGGTGGGCCGTCCTGCGGTACGAGAGGCCATGCAGTCCCTTGAGATCATGGGGTTGATTGAGATCCGCCACGGCGGACGAGCCCGGGTCAGGCAGGTGACGGCCAAGGATCTGATCAATCAGATCGACTCCACCACAAGACATCTTTTATCCTCCTCAGCCCGGAATGTATCCCACTTAAGAGAGGCCCGCCGGGTGCTGGAAACCTCCGTGGTCGTCCTCGCCGTTGAAAGGGCAACCCCAGAAGATATCAAGGCCCTTGAAAAGAACCTTGACTGTATGAAGCGCAGTATGCGAAACCGTCCCGAGTTTTTGAAATCCGATATGGAGTTCCACAAGACCATTGCAAAGATGTCCGGCAACCCCATCCTTTACGAAGCTTCCTCAGCTATGCTGAACTGGCTGTCCGCATCCCACACGGATTACGAAAAAGATATGCTGGGTGTCCCGGATTTGGAAGACTTGACCTATGAGGAACATCGGGGGATTTTCGCCTGTATCGTCAATAAGGATGCACAAGGGGCGGCCAAACAGATCGGCGATCATATCATGCGGGTGAATAAATCTTATCACGACTATCCGTTACCGGGCTAAGGGTTTTTCCCACCCTCCATCCCCATGGATTTTCTATGATCCGGGCGGGATGTGAATTGACAGTTTTGTTCATAATTTTCTTGACTTCGCGGCTGATTTTCTGAAAGAGTAATAAACGCTGTTTTCTATGTAAGGTTACGTTTATGTTCTTGAAAGGGGGTCTCTGATGGGAAAATCCGTGGATAGGGCTTTGGTCGGCCGTATGGGAAAGACGCAGATTCTGGATCTTGCAAAACGGGCATCAACTTCCGTTGTGTCCTATTTTTTCCTTTTTATTTTTATTGCAGCGGTGACTCCCATGAGGGGCGACCATCCCATGGTTCTCTGGGCTTCAGGTGTGGTGATTTTCGTTCTCTCTGCCATAAGGCTCTTGCTGGCTGCCAAGCTGCCGGCCATTTATGACAACGCGCCTGAAAAGTGGCGGGGGGTGTTCATCGGCATGACCCTTTTTTCAGGCCTGTTCTGGGGGCTGTTCGGTCTTGCCGTGGCCACCTTTTATCCTTTGGAGTGGCCCTTTTTCTTTGTCCTGGTCATCATCTGCGGCCTGAGTGCCGGTGCCACCTCCTCTCTGGCACCCCACCTGGGATTGTCCAGAAATTTTTCTTTTGCCATGCTGCTTCCCATCTCTGTCTGGGCCATGGTTCAGGGCTCTTCCCTGGGCGTGGGAATGGGAATCCTCTCACTTTTCTCCATGATCATGTTTATCCGCATGGCCAAGGACAATTATCTTTGGTACTGGGAGGCCATGGCCTCCAATGAAAAGATCGCAGGCCAGGGCCGGACCATGGCCCGGGTGTTTGAAGGGGTACAGGCCAATGCCGGAGAGCTGGACCAGACCGCAGGCACCCTGGCCGGCAGTTCCAGTCAGATGAGCGTCAATGCCGCCCGCATGGCCGAGCGCCTCACCCAGGTATCCGGCGTTGCCGGGCAGGTGACCCAGAACTCCCACGCCATGGTGGACCTCATGGATCAGACCACCATGAATTTTTCCAATATCGCCTCTGCCACCGAAGAGATGACCGCCACGATTTCCGATATTTCAGGCAGCGCAGACAACACCCGGCGGATCACCGAAGAGGCAGTCCGCCAGAGCGAGGCCGCCATGGAGCACATGACCGGCCTGGCCGAATCTGCCGGTGCCATTAACCAGATCACCGAAGCCATCGGAGATATTTCCGAGCAGATCAACCTTCTGGCCCTGAACGCCACCATCGAAGCGGCCCGGGCCGGAGAGGCCGGCCGGGGGTTTGCCGTTGTGGCCTCTGAGATCAAGGATCTGGCCGTCCAGACCTCCGGATCTGCCGCCCAGATCAGCAGCCAGGTCAAAGAGATTCAGGATGCCACCCAGGGCACCGCCCGGGAGATGGAACGGATTGCCGGTGTGGTTTCCGAGGCCAATGCCAGTGTGGAGGGCATTGCCAAAGCCGTGGAAGAGCAGTCCACTGCCACCACCGAAGTGTCGCGCAATATTCAGGAAGCTTCAAACGGTGTAGCCCGGGCCAGTGAGATGATCCGAGAAAATGACGAAGGTCTGGCACAGGTGGCCGGAGATATCGCAGATTTGGAAAACCGGGCGGCCACCGTCCGCACCGGGGCCGGAGATGTCGATCAGATGGCTGAAACCCTAAAACGTCTGGCAAACGAGATGATTGCCCTTGTGGAAGCCGACCAGGAGGAACAGACCGTCGTCCGGGCGGATTCCACATCCGGGACCCCCCCCGCGGGCACAGCCGCTTCTAAGAGGATGGACGCGCTTAGCTCCGGCCTCCGCTCCAGTGCAGCCGCGTTTTCAACACCTTAAAATAAGAGTGGTCTTCAAAGGAGAGCATCTTGACGTTGTTCCGGCTTTTTTTGATATAGATCCTGTCCCTGGGGTCCATGGCAAATCCCTCCTGGCCGTCCAGGGTCAGGACCATGTCCTCGGGACTGCCCTCCAGCCGGATTTCCACCCGGGTGTTGTCGGGAATTAAAAGGGGCCGGTTGGTCAGGGTAAACGGGCAGATGGGGGTCAGGATGATGGACGGCACCTCCGGGTGAACCACGGGACCGCCGGCGGCCAGAGAATAGGCGGTGGACCCTGTGGGGGTGGCCACGATAAGCCCGTCCGCTCGAAAAGTGGTCAGGTATGTGTCGTCAATGTAGACGGCGCAGGAGGTCAGTCGGGACAGGGCGGCCTTGTTGATCACGGCATCGTTTAGCACATCCACATCAATGATCTGATGCCCCTCCCGGACGACTTTAAGATCCAGCCTGGAGCGCTCCCGGATGATAAATTCATTTCGGAAAACAGCCTCCACAGCCTCATAAAGATCCTCTTCCGTGGTTTCGGCCAAAAAACCCACCTCTCCGAATTTGACTCCCATCAGCGGAATGCCGCTGTCACCGATAAACCGGGCTACGCTTAGGAACGTGCCGTCTCCTCCCAGAACGATGATACAGATGAGGTCGTCGGGCAGTTCAGGGCTGTCCTGGGTCTGGGTGTCAATCACCAGGCACCGGTCTCCTAAATACCGGACCAGCTCTTTCGATTTTTCAAGGGCGTAGGGTTCATCCTTGATGACGATGCCGACGCGGCGGTTCACAAAAGCCTCCTCTTTTTTAATGGTCTGCATTGGCCCAGTTGTTCCCGAATCCGAAGTTGACCTTTAAAGGGACCTTCAGCGGGAATACGTTTTCCATGATGTCCCGGGCAAGATTCACCAGGTCCTCCCGCTCCTGTTCAGGGGCTTCAAAGATGATCTCGTCGTGAACGGACAACAGCATTCTTGAGGCCATGTCCGCCTTTTCAATGGCGGCCTGCATTTTGATCATGGCAAGCTTGATCAGGTCGGCAGCCGAGCCCTGGATGGGGGTGTTGATGGCGGCCCTTTGGGCGAAATTTCTCAGGTTGGCGTTTGAGGAGCGGATGTCATCCAGCCGCCGTTTCCGGCCGAACAGGGTGGAAACCGTACAGGTTTTTTTCGTCTCTTCTATGGTAGTGTCGATGAAGGCCTTAACGCCTGCGTACCGCTTAAAATAATTGTCAATATAGGAGCCGGCCATCTTGCGGGAGATGCCCAGCTCATTGGACAGGCGAAAGGCGCTCATGCCGTATACAATGCCGAAGTTGATAGCCTTGGCCTGGCTGCGCAGTTCCGCCGTGACAAGGCCCGGCAGGACCTGGAAGACCTCTAAGGCGGTTCTGGTGTGAATGTCTTCGTCGTTTTGAAAGGCATCGATGAGGATTTCATCTTCGGCGCAATGGGCCAAAAGTCTTAGCTCAATCTGGGAGTAATCTGCCGACACCAGGGTGCAACCGTCTTTCGGGATAAAGGCCCTGCGGATTTTTTTGCCCTCAGGCTTTCTGATGGGAATATTCTGCAGGTTGGGGTTGGAACTGGACAGGCGCCCTGTGACCGTAATGGTCTGGTTAAAAGAGGTGTGGATCCGGCCGGTCTCCTCGTGGACCAGGGAGGACAGGGCATCCACATAGGTGGATTTGAGCTTGCCCAAGGTCCTGAAGCGCAGCAGGAGTTTGGGCAGTTCATGATCCTCAGCCAGCTTGGTCAGCACCTGGACATCCGTGGAGTATCCGGTCTTTTTCTGGGTCTTTTTGGTGGGGGTGAGCTTGAGTTTTTCAAAGAGGATCTCTCCGAGCTGCTGAGGGGAGTTGATATTGAATTTTTCCCCTGCAAGATCGTAGATCCCCTTTTCCAGCTCGACCAGTTCGCTCTCAAACTCCTGGGACATGCGGAATAATTCGGCCGCATCCACCTTTATACCGGCCATTTCCATCTTGGCCAGAACCGTGACCAGGGGCACTTCAATGGTATCCATCAATTTAGTCAGATCCTGGTCTTTGAGTTCTTTTTCAAAGACTTTATAGGCCATGAAGGTGATGTCTGCATCCTCTGCCGCATAGTCGGCTGCAAGGTCCACCGGTACCTCTTCAAATCCAATCTGGGTTTTGCCCTTGCCGGCTACCTCCTCGTAGGACACCATCTTGTACCCGAAAAGGTTCATGGCAATCCGGTCCAGGCTGTGGCCCCGGGTGCCGGGATTGAGCAGGTGGGAGGCGATCATGGTGTCAAAAACCACGCCCTGAAGGTTGATGCCGTACCGGGCCAGGACAATGAGATCGTACTTGATGTTCTGTCCCACCTTGTGGATGTCCGGATTTTCCAGCATGGGCTTGAAGATCCGGAGGATTTCTTCCTTGGACGGCTGTTCCAGATCCCCCGTATTGGTATGGGCCACGGGGATGTAAAATCCTGCATCGTCCATGTAGGAGAAGGAAATCCCGACCAGGTCGGCCTCCATTGGGTTTTTGGAGGTGGTTTCCGTATCCACGGCAAAAAGTCCCTTGTTCTCAAGAACTTTTGCAAGTTTCTCAAGCTCGGAAACCTTGGTGATCAGCTTGTAGATTTTTTTTGTTTTATCGGCCTTCTCGGCAAATTCCGTGGCCAGGTTTTTAAACTCCAGGGACTGGAAGAGTTCAAAGGCCTTGTGGGTGTCAAATCCGGTCAGCTTCATGTCCTGGATGTTGTCTTTCACCTCGACTGCCTGATCAATGGTGGCAAGATCCCGGCTGAGCATGACAATGTCTTTGGACGCGGAAAGGCTTTCATACAGCTTTTTCTTAGATGACAGCTGATCCAGGTTTTCATAGATCTGTTTGATGGATCCGTATTCGGCGACAAGCTTGATGGCCGTTTTGGGCCCCACACCCTTGACCCCAGGGATATTATCCGCCGTATCTCCGGCAAGTCCTAAGACATCAATAAATTGTTCAGGCTCGATATCCATGTCCGCTTTGACGGTCGCCCTGTCCAGCACCGTGTCTTTCATGGGATCCCAGAGGACGCAGGTGTCGGTAATGAGCTGGGTGAAGTCCTTGTCTCCTGTCACCATGACCACGGAAAAGCCCTCTTCCTGGGCAAGGCGGGCATAGGTGCCCACAAGGTCGTCCGCCTCGTACCCCAGCTTCTGGATGATGGGAATGTTCAAGGCCTCTGTCACCGCCTTGATATCCGGGATCTGGACAGCCAGTTCCTCAGGCATGGGCGGGCGGTTGGCCTTGTAGTCCTCGTACATTTTGTGGCGGAAGGTGGGGCCTTTGACATCGAAAAACACGGCGGCATATTCCGGCTGTTTTTCCTTGAGCAGTTTGAGCAGGATCCTTGTGAACCCGAAGGTGGCATTGGTGGGATGCCCCCCGGAGGTGGAAAGGCTCCTGATGGCATGGAACGCCCGGTAGAGAAACGCGCTGCCGTCGATGAGAAAAATGGTTTTTGGGTCCGCCATGGATAGCTTCCTTGAATTGCGTATTGAATTATTCTTTAATTAGGGGCATATATACTATCTTTTTGAGGAAAGGAGAAGTATATTATGAGCAAAAATCCCAAGGCCAGGCGGGAAGCCCGGCGTCAGAAAAGGATTAAGGAGTGCCATTGCTGCGGGGAACAGTTCCCCTTCTGCTGGCAGTGCAAGTGTGGCTTTGCCATGTGCCAGTCCTGTATGTATGAAAATCAGTGGGGACTGACCTGCAACGGGATTACCTGGTACTGCCCGGACTGCGGGGAGCAGAACAATTACTCCAATCAATAGCTTACACCAGCAAAAGGGGGCATTCATGGCCGGGAAGTTAAAAGTCGGGACACTGATCTCAGGGGGCGGTACCAATCTGCAGGCCATCATCGATGCCTGTGCCGCAGGCAATATTGATGCAGACATTACATTTACCGGTTCTGATGTTCCCGGAGTGCGCGGGCTGGAACGGGCGGCTTCCGCCGGGATTGATACCTTTGTGGTCGACTATGCCGCAATCATTTCCCAGGCCCGCCAAAACGGATTTGAAAACGGCTTACCCGCAGATTTCGACCTGGAAGAAATCCTGTCAAAACAGCGGCTGGTGGATCCTGAAAAAGACCGGGAAAAGGCGGAATTTTTTATCAAGACCCGGGTGATGGCCGAGCGTGAGCTTTTGGACCGGATGGCTGCCTATGAAATGGACCTTCTGGTTCTGGCCGGTTTCATGCGGGTGTTCACTCCTTATTTTATCGACCGGATCAATACGGAACCGGGCAAACACCGGATTATGAATATCCATCCGGCGCTTTTGCCGGCATTCCCGGGCACCAACGGTTATGGCGATACCTTCCGTTACGGATGCAAAATCGGAGGATGTACGGTGCACTTCATTGATTACGGTGAGGATACCGGCCCGATCATCGGCCAGAAAACCTTTGAAATCAAGGACGGCGACACCCTGGAGGATGTGAAGAAAAACGGCCTTGAAAAAGAATGGGAGTTGTATCCGGCCTGCATCCAAAAGTTTGCAGCAAACCGATAGTCTTTGTTTAGTTCATACTGAAAAAGGAATCGGACATTTTGACCGCATCCGAATAAAATTCGGGCAGGCGCTCCATCAGCTTGGTATTATCTATCAACTTGAAGATTTTCTGGTCCCATTTGCCCTGGGCAATGTTTGTCACAAGGCCGAATAATTTTTCAAATCCCGGGTCTTTTCCTAAAAGGGCATCCTTAATCCTTTCCGACAGGTCAATGGTGGTCAGAATCTCTTCCATGTTCATATCCATAATGGCGTCCATGGCTGAAAAAAGTCCGATGGTAAATAGCTCGTCGGTTGTAAAGCCGGTCTTTAGATAATTTCCGCAGCGTTCACACAGCTTGGCCCGGATGATGGAGGTCCGGATCAGTTCGTTGGGTTTGGACGGGTTCAGGTCTGAGACCACTACCACGGAGATAAATTTTTTCAGCTCATCCTCTCCGAGTATCGTAATAGCATCCTTGATCGTATCAACGGCAGTTCTGCGCCGAAAATAGGGGGAGTTGATGAATTTGAGCAGTTTAAAGGAAACCGAGACATCCATTTTGATCAGGTCCTCAATGAGGGCCAGATTCATTTCCTTGCGTCCCACTTCGGAGATGAGCTTGAGTTTTGTGATCTGGTTGGCGGAGATGTCCTTTTTGGACAGGATTTCCGGTTTGGAAAAAAAGTATCCCTGGAACAGCCCGAATCCCATCTCTTTGGCCTGTTCAAATTCTTCGTTGGTTTCCACTTTCTCAGCCAGCAGGGTGAGATGATGGTTTTTTATCGCGTCGGATTCAAGAATCGGGGCCAGGGTAGAAAGCGGGGTCGCCATAAGGTCAAACTTGATCATGGAACTCAACGCAATCATCTCATTAAATTTTTTGTCATAGATAAAATCGTCCAGCGCAATGCGAAATCCATTCTGCTTGAACTCCTGCAGGGCCTGGATGATTTCGGGTTCGGGCTCAATATTTTCCAGGACTTCAATGATGATATGGTCCTTTGGGAAAAAAAGCGGGATTCTTTTGATGAGCAGATCCCGGGTGAAATTGATCAGACCGGGTTTGTCCCCTAAAATTTCGTTGAGTTCAAAGGTGAAAAAGGTATTGGCCAGAACCCGGGCCGTTGCAATGTCGCCTTCAACATTAGGGAACGCATTCTCCAGTCCGAGACGGAACAGCAGTTCATAGCCGAAGATTTTTTTTTGGGCAGTAAAAATGGGCTGTCGGGCGACATAGATTTTCATGGGTAGATTCGCTTTTTAAATTTAGTTAGGACGAAGAATAACACTTACTATATTCACGAACTTCCTTGAAATCAAGAAAAGAAACGGGCAGAGTCCGCCCATGCCGGAGGATAATTCCCAAACACCTGTTTCAACATTCATCCTTTCCCTCGATCTTCTTCTGCCCGAATTAAAAAAATGACGGAATAAAGTAATTTTTCGAAATAAAAATATCTGCTCACTTTTGAAATCTTCCGGTGGCGAGCTCAAAATAGATTAATTATCAGGCAGTTATTTTATTCTGTTCTGTGGCATCCGTCTTGCTAACTGGAGATGCTGGTTTTCAACGTGCGGCATGCTCAACAACTCAAATAACCTGGCGGTTTTTTTACCGTCAGTAACTTAGGAAGGGAGGAAAGCGTTTATGGAGGCCCAAGGCAAACGCCTGAAAAAAGCTGTGATTAATCTGTATGGTTTACCGTCATTCGGATTTCAGCTTTTAGTGAATATGGAGATCTTTTTCTTTGCTGCGTTTTTGACCGACTATGCAAAGATTCCTGTGGCCATGGCCGGAACCGTGCTCATGGTAACCAGTATTTTTGACATTGCGTGGGTACCCACCGCAGGCGTCATCTTAGAAAAAAGCAGTATGCGCTGGGGGCGGTACAGGTCCTGGCTGCTCATCGGCCCTCCTGTGGCTGTGTTTTTCTTTACGTTGCAATTTCTTAAAGTCGGCGATCCCTTAATGAACGCCATCCTGATTTCAATTGGATTTATCGTCTCCCACCTGGTCTGGAATATTTTCTATGCCGGCCATGTCGCCATGAACAACTCCATGACGACCCTCAGGGAGGAGAGAATTTCCATGGCCTCCAACCGTGGCATGTTTAACGCGGTGGGGTCCATTGTGTTTTCCATGATCGGGGCCAAGTGTATCCAGATGCTGGGCGGAGATAATAAGGCTCTGGGCTGCACCTTAACCGTTATTGCCTCCGGCCTGTTGATGACATTTTGTTACTGGAGCCTTTTTGCCCTCACCAAAGACTATGCCTATCATCCAAAAGCCGATGAAAAAGCCGAAACCAAAAACAAAATGAGCATTGGCGAAATGCTCAAGCAGATACTGGTAAATCCCCCGCTTATCGGCTTGATGCTGGCGGAACTGGGGCGCTATCTGGGCCGGTTCATCATCTTTGGCCTGGCATTTTATTACTTCAAGTACGTGGTTAACAACCTGGCCGTCATCGCAATCTTTTTCACCGGGCTGAACGTGGTCAGTTTCTTTGGTGCCATGGCCACAGCCCCCATTGCAAAGAAAATCGGGGAGCGCAACACCTATATCGCCTCATTGTCCCTGTTTATCATCGGGCTTGTAATCGTCTGGGCTCTGCCCATGAATTACATCTCTTTCATGGCGGTGATGTTTGTGGCCTATCTGGGGTACGGGATGCCGGATACCCTGGGGGTTGCCATGTATTCGGCCACCGTGGATTACGGGGAGTGGAAAACGGGGAAGAACGCCAGGGGCTTTATCATGTCGCTGATCAGCTTTCCCATTAAATCGGCCATCTTCATTAGGAGCGTGGTGATTACAAATATCCTGGTGTCTGCAGGGTATGTGGCGGACATGGCCCCGACACCGGAACTTCTGTCAGGCATTAAAAACGGCATTGCCCTGGTGCCGGCCCTGTTTATCGCAGTAGGGCTGATCATCATCGTCTTTTTGTACCGCATCACTCCGGAAAACCACCAGCAGATGCAAAAGGAGATTGCCGAGCGCCAGTAAAAGGCCTGCCAGCCAGTGGCTGTAGTTTAAGCACCCAGTACTTGTAAGAAAACCCGTTGCGTGGTGATTGCGTTGAAACCGTTGTGGGGACGGCCCGGCAGGAAGATGCAGGCCTTCCCGGGGTAGAGGCAAGAAATACAAATTAACAACCAAAAGCGAGAGGAAGGGGAGTCAAAATGAAGAGTTGGAAGTTGGTTCAAAAACTTAAACTTATTATGAAAAATGCAGGGCCCGGCATTGCCGTATGTCTGGTGCTGTGTCTGGCCGCAGGGCCTGCATCTGCCGTGGAGTTTGACGTCAAGAACACCAAGGTGAACTTAGGGGGATACGTTAAACTGTCTGCCAATTACGACATCGACGGTACCGTCAATGACAGCAAGCCCAACGGCCTGGGAGATGAGGTCAGTGCCTACAGTGTGCCTTTGACCGGCACGGATGACCCTTATGACCATGAGAACCGGTTCGCCATGACCGCCAGGGAAAGTCGCCTTTTTTTGAAAACCGAAACAAAGACGGATTTCGGAGCCTTGTTGACCTGTTTTGAGGGCGATTACAACTACGACTCCGACTATTCCTCAGATACCTGGTCCAACAGCCGGCAGTTCAGGCTGCGCCATGCCTATGGGCTGGTCAAGCTGGAAAAATTCGACATACTGGCCGGTCAGAGCTGGTCCACCTTCATGGATTTTGCCGGTGCCGTACCGGTAATGGACCTGGCCGGAGACCCGGGGCAACCCTTTGTCCGCCAGCCCCAGATTCGGTTTACCTATAATTTTGACAAGGGGCATTTTCTGGCCGTATCTGCCGAGAATCCGGACCGTGGTTTCACCAAAGGTGGCACCTTGTTTAAACACAAGGTCACCAACACCACTGAAGCCATGCCCGATTTTGTGGTTAAATACTTCTGGGGGAACAAGTGGTTCCATCTCTCCCCTAAAGTCCTGATCCGGCGGTTTGAGATGGACAGTAGATCAACCATTGCCTGGGCCGGATCTCTGACCTCCCATGTGGGGTTCGGCAACGGCCACAGAATCACCCTGGGGCTGACCTATGGCGACGGCATCGGCCGGTATGCCGCACTGGGCCTGAACAGCGGCGCCGGCATCAACGACGCAGGCGAGATTGACACCATTGAATTCTGGAGCGTGAATACGGGCGTTAATTTCAAACTGCACGAAAAGGTGAACTGGATTACCGGCTGCGGGTATTCAGAGAATGATGAAAAAGCTTACACCAGCGGCGTTCTGTCAGGACTGGGCAACAAAAATGCCTTTGCCTGGCACACCATGCTGGTCTGGAAGGCATCCGATAGAATCGAATGTGCCTTGGGGTTCACCCGGATGAACCAGGAAGTCATGGACGGCCGCGAGGGTGACATGATGAAGGTCCAAAGCTACGTAAAGTATATGTTCTAGATCTGCCACAACATCAGGCATTCGCTGCCCCGGCGGTGCTGGAAATAAAGATTTCCGGCACTGCCGGGGTATTTACAGATTCGAACCCATAAACCTGAAAGGCGTTTTGATGAAAAATCCAATGGAAACCATTGACCGCGGTAATATGGGAATATTACAGATGTTTATTGTCTTTATTACAGTGCTGCTCAACGCCATTGACGGGTTTGACGTACTCTCAATCAGCTTTGCCGCTCCCGGTATTGCCAATGAGTGGCGCATCACTCCGGCAGCCCTGGGAGTGGTCATGTCCATGGAGCTTGTTGGCATGGCGATTGGATCGTTTTTTCTTGGGGGCGTGGCGGACCGGCATGGCCGGCGGCCCACCCTTTTGGGGTGCCTGATCGCCATGACCTGCGGCATGCTCCTGGTTCCCACGGCCGCCAATGTGACCCAGCTGTGCCTGTGGCGGGTGCTGGTGGGCCTGGGCATCGGTGGCATCCTGGCCTGCGTTAACGCTGTCGTGGCAGAATTTTCTAATGTCCGGCGCCGGGGGATGTGCATTTCGATTATGGTGATCGGATACCCCCTGGGCGGCACCCTGGGCGGCATGGTCGCCTCCCATCTTTTGGCTGGCAATGACTGGCGGAGTATCTTTTATTTTGGAGCGATTCTTACGGGTATCCTCATCCCTCTGGTTTTTTTCTTTGTCCCTGAATCGGTCCACTGGCTGGCCCGAAAACAGCCGGCCAACGCCCTGGAAAAAATAAACAAGACCCTTGCCCGGATGCGTCTGCCCTCGGCCGAATCCCTGCCTGATATTCCGGCAGGAAAACAAAAGGTAACCATCGCCGGTATCTTTTCACCGACTATGCTGGGCACCACCCTTGTGCTGACCTTCGTCTATTTTTTGCATATCACCACCTTTTACTTTGTCATGAAATGGTCGCCTAAAATCGTTGCAGATATGGGGTTTCATCCGTCTTTGGCGGGTCAGGCCCTGGTCTGTGTCAGTCTGGGCGGTGCCCTGGGCGCGGCCTTGTTCGGCTCACTGACCAATTGGATTGACTTGAAAAAACTGACCATTGGCATTCTGATGCTCACCAGTGTATTTGTGGCCCTTTTCGGCAGGGTGTCCGCAGATATGGGCCAGATCAAACTTCTGGCCGGCTTGGCCGGGTTTTTTGGAAATGCTGGAATTTCAGGCCTGTATTCCCTTCTGGCCATCTCATTTCCCACGGATCTTCGGGCCACGGGAACCGGATTTGTCATTGGATTGGGCAGGGCCGGTGCCGTGTTGTCACCGATTTTTGCCGGTGTCTTGCTGCAGGCTGGAGCCAATTTGCCCACGGTGGCCATGACCATGGGCCTGGGGGCGTTTTTAGGGGGCATTCTTTTAATGCTGTTTAAAACAAAGTCACAATAACTCAAAGACAAAAAGATTGAATCAATACCGCGGGACCTCCCGTACCATATAAGCACAGGCTTATCATTAAAACTAAAGGAGTTAGTTCATGATTATTATCGGAGAAAAGATCAACGGGGCTATTCCCTCTGTGGCCCAGGCAATTGCGGAAAAAGATGAGGGACATATAAAAAATCTGGCCATGACTCAGTCTGAAGCCGGTTCTGCATTTATTGATATATGCGCCTCCACAGACGTCAGTATTGAGCTGGAAACCATGAAGTGGTTGATTGACCTGGTACAGGACGTGACAAAGACCCCCATTGCCGTGGACAGCCCGGACGGAGAAATCTGCGCCAAATGTATTGAATTTTGCAATCGTCCCGGCCTTGTCAATTCCGTGTCCATGGAGGGCAATAAAATCGAACAGGTATTTCCCGTCATTGCCGATACACAATGGCAGTGCGTCGCTCTCTTGTGTGATGACACCGGAATTCCCCAAAGCGGGGAGCAACGCCTGAAAGTCTTTGGGAATATCATGGAACAGGCCAAAAAGTATAAAATCGATCCTTCCCGGCTTCACATTGATCCTCTGGTGGAGATGCTTTGTACGTCCGAAGACGGCATCAATACCGTTATTGACGTCATCCGGGAGATCAAACGCCAGTATCCCACCATCCATGTCACAGGCGGGGCCAGCAACATCTCATTTAACCTGCCGGCCAGAAAGTTTGTCAACCAGGCATTTTTGGTGGTGGCCATGTGGGCCGGCATGGATTCGGCGATTATCAATCCCCTGCACAAGCATATGATGGGACTGATCTACGCCACCGAAGCCCTGAAGGGCAATGATGAATACTGCATGGAATATATTGAAGGATACAGAGAGGGGCTTTTCGGTCCTGTGAAATAGCAAAGGAGAATTTATTATGTCAAAACTTGCCGAAGTACAAGAGAATACCGAAAGAGGAAAAACAAAACTGTTGCCAGGCATTGTCCTTGAGGCCATTGAGGCCGGTGACAAACCCGGTGATATCCTGCAGGCCATGGTGGACGGTATGGGGGTGGTGGGAGAGAAGTTTTCAGCCGGTGCGATTTTTGTCCCTGAGATGCTTATTGCCGCCAAAGCCATGTCCAAAGGCGTTGAGGCCCTGAAACCCCATTTGGCCGGGGATGATTCCGGCCCATCTTTAGGCACATGCATCATCGGGACCGTCCAGGGTGACCTGCACGATATCGGAAAAAATCTGGTGACCATGATGGTGGAAAGTGCCGGTTTTAAAATGGTTGATCTGGGAGTGGACGTGGCTCCGGAAAAATTTATCGACGCCATTAAATCCAATGACAATGTCACCCTGGTGGCCTGTTCTGCGCTGTTGTCCACCACCATGCCGGCCTTAAGGCAGACGGTTAAAGCCATTAAATCAAGCGGTCTTGAAGGGTTCAAGCTCATCGTGGGCGGGGCGCCGGTCACCCAGGCATTCGCCGATGAGATTGGAGCGGACGGATATGCACCTGATGCCGGTGGTGCCGCCATAAAAGCCAAAGAACTCGTCACCGCAGCATAAACCCAAAGGAGAGCCAAGCCATGTTGACCAAACGACAGAATCTTATTGAAACCATGAAAGGCGGAAATCCGGACCGGTTCGTCAACCAATACGAATTTATGGAAGTGATCCTGGAGGCCCCCCGAAGGATCAAACCCCAGCCCGGAGAGACCGTTGTCAATGAATGGGGCATTACCTACAGCTGGCCGAAAGACCAGCTGGGCCCTTTTCCCGTGCATACCGATGACCTCATGGCGCTTAAGGACATCACCCGTTGGAAAGATGAGATCAAGGTCCCGTCGGTGATTTTCCCGGAAGAAAAGTGGGAGGCCGCAGTCAAACACGCCGAATCCGTGGACAGAAATGATAAGTACGTGGCCATCTTTTACGCTCCGGGCACCTTTGAGATGACCCACAGCCTCATGGGCATGGAAGATGCCATGATGGGGCTTTATGAAGAGCCGGAACACATGGTCGAACTCATTGACTGCCTCAGCGAGTATGAAATTGCCCATGCCAAAGAGGTGATCAAATACCTTAAGCCTGACGCCCTGTTCCATCATGACGACTGGGGCAGCCAGATTTCTTCTTTCATGTCTCCGGACATGTTTGAAGAGTTCTATCTGCCGGCCTACAAAAAGGTCTACGGATTCTGGAAGGACAACGGTGTCGAACTCATTGTCCACCACAGCGACTCCTATGCCGCCAATCTGGTGCCGCACATGATTGAGATGGGCATTGACATCTGGCAGGGGGTGATGACCACCAACGACACCCCGGAGCTGATCAAAAAATACGGAGAACAGATTACCTTCATGGGGCAGTTGGATTCAGGGCCCTTGGACCATCAGGACTGGACGGTTGAGGCCATTGAAAAAGCGGTTGAAAAAGCGTGTACCGAATGCGGCAAACACTATTTCATTCCATGCTTGACCCAGGGACTGGGGATCAGCTCCTTTCCCGGCGTGTATGATGCCACGTCAAAGGCCATCGATGACATGAGCAAGAAAATGTTCTAACCTGAACACGTGCATCCGGGCCTGTTCTTTTCTACCGGCCCATGGCAATGTAAACGGCCCGGCCACCCTCCTTCGGGAAGGGGCCGGGCCGTTTCTTTTTTGTGATTCGGGCCGTTTAACGGGCTTCATCAACGTGCTGGCGGTAAACCTCCTTTTTAATTCCCAGGCGTTTCATTTTGGAATACAAGGTGGTGGGTTTTAGGTCCAGCAGTTCGGCGGCCCCGCCGCGGCCGCTGATTTTCCCCCCGCACCGTGTCAACGCCTTGATGATATGTTCCGCCTCCATCTCCCTGAACGGCAGGATCTGCTCATCCTTGTTCAGGCAATGAGCCGCACATGAATCCAGCGGGGGCAGGCTCAGACGGCCGCTCCTGCTCAAGAGCACGGCCCGTTCCATGACATGCCGCAGTTCCCGGATATTTCCGGGCCAGTGATAGGTCATCAGGGCGTCCATATCCCGTTTGGCAATGGCATCAAAATGCTTGCCCACTTTTTTGGAAAACTTATCCATGAAATGCCTGGCAAGGGCGGGAATATCCCCCACACGCTCTCGCAAGGGAGGGATGTGGATGGGGAAAACATTGAGCCGGTAATAAAAGTCGGATCGGAACAGACCCTGGGCCACCAGGTCCTCAAGGTTCCGGTTGCTGGAGGCCAGCAGTCGGAAGTTGGTTTTCAGGGTCTCGGAGCCGCCCACACGTTCAAATTCCCGGGTTTCAAGCACCCTGAGCATCTTGACCTGGATGTCCATGGAAAAGGCGTCAATGTCGTCCAGAAAAAGCGTGCCCCGGCTGGCCAGTTCAAACCGGCCTTTCCGGGTATGGGTGGCACCGGTAAAGGCGCCTTTTTCATGGCCGAACAATTCACTTGCAATCAGCTCCGGGCTCAAAGAGACCACATTGACGGCAATGAACGGGTCGGAGCGCCGCCCTGAATGCTGATGGATGGCCTGGGCCACCACGTCTTTGCCCACCCCGGTTTCCCCGGTGATCATTACGGTGGTCTCCGAAGCCGCCACCTTTTGCACCAAAGCCAGCACTTTTTGAAAGGCTTCCGAATGACCGATCATCGGTGTTTTAAAGGGACTCAGATCAAAGGTGTCCCGGTAATAGTTTGCTTCCGCCTCCAGCTCCTGGTTTAAATCGATGATCTCTTCATATGCATTCCTGTTGTCCAGAGCCATCGCAGCTTGATTGCTGATGATTCGCAAAAGTGCGATTTCATCCTCAGGAAATTGCAGGGGGGTGGGTCCCCGGTCCATGAAAAGCACGCCCAGTACCCTTGCCTTAAGGCGGATGGGGAAGCCGCCGGTCCACCCTGTATTGTCGGCGCTCAGATCATTGAGGTCATAACCGTCTTTGGGCTTTTTTATAATCTCCTTGCCGGATTCAAACACCTCCTGGATCAGGGCCATCTGGGAGGCAAAGGCCTTGCTCGATACTTCATTGACCTCCAGGTTTCTGCTGGCTGAAAGCTCAAGGCCCTTGGGCTGCTTGAGGAAAACCCCGCCCCGCTCGGCCCCGGCAATCTGCATGGCCTGCCGGATAATTTGATTCAGCAGGCTGTCTTTTTCCCGGATATCGCTTAAGGCATTGCTGACTTTGAGCAGTGACTTGACCCAGAGGGCATGTTTAGAGGCTCTGTCCAGATAGGGTTTGAGATCTTTGGGATAGAGTTTGAGGTTGACCTTGCTGAACACCTCCCAGGCCTTTTTCAAAAGGGGTTCGGCCCGGGTGATTTTTTTCTGGCTGATATATACCCGGGCCAAAAGGACCTGGGTATGGCCCAGTTCAATCTTTGCCCCGGCCCGGGTCAAAAGCCTCAGGCTTTTGTTCAGATCCGCCTTGATCTGTTCCAGGGGCATTTTTTTGCGGTATGCCCGAAGGGCCTTGAACCGGTATGCTATCCCCTGCATATAGATATCCGGCCAGTTCATCAGCCGTTTGACATCATAGTCGAAGTTCCACTCGGGATGAACCATGCCCCGCTCTTCGAGCCCGAGCATCACCTCGATATTGTCGGCGCCCTTGTGATGGCAGGTGCCCAGCACCTTTGCATTCTGCCAGGCCATGCTCTGGTATTTAAATGCCTCTTTATACTCGCCCCGGCAATAGGCAAAAAAGGCGCGTTTCCCATACCCCGGCCACAGGGTATAATGATCCAGGCGATCCGGCGGCGCATCAAACACCTTTTTGAGAAAGACCTCGCCTTCGTCGATACGCCTGGCATCGGAGAGGATGATGGCAATCACCAGGGTGGCGTATCGTTCCAGATCCTCGGCACCTAGCTCCCGGGCCTTTTTGCGCACCCCGCGGACCAGCCCCAGCCCCCGGCCGGTTTCCCCGGCAATTGAGTAATTCCACCCCATACGAATGAAATTTTTAAGGGTTTCCACATCGGCCGGGAGTTCTTCATGGCGGCCCAGCACATTTTCATAGCACTCAATGGCCTTGTTGATATAGCCTTGCCAAAAGTAAAGCTCGGAACTGAGAACGGCGACCTGGATTTTTATTTCAGGGGGAAAGTTCTGTTCGGCCACCATCTGCCATGCTTCATCCAGATATTTTTCAGTCTCATCCAGCTGGCTTGTGCGGATAAAGGTTTTGCCGATGAGTACGGTCAGCTTGACCTGCCGGACAGGATCCTTGATGTTTAAGCAGAGTGCCCGGGCTTTTTCCAGATATTTTCTCTGGATATCCTTGGATAAAGCCGTATCCCGGCAGGTGCACAGGCTGATGACGGCGTCGATGAAAAAGGCCTGTTCTTTTGGCGTCAGCTCAACCGACTCCATCGCTTCTATGGCCATGCGGTAGTATTCGGCAGCGTCCAGGGGAAGATTCAGATCCAGACAATGGTCTCCGGCCTTGATGACCTCCCTGAAATGCTTAACCGGCAGGCCCGACACCTGGTAGATATTGGCCAGGGTCAGCCAGCGGCGAAGGTTGTCGGGGGTATACCGGCACACACCGCCCACCGCTTTCCTGGCCACGGCATTGACGTGCCGCCGGGGCTCGCTGAGCAGATGTTCCTGTGCGGATTTGAAATCGGATAAGTAATAGTAGCCAGCCCCTTTTTCCGCATACTGGGTCAAATACCCGGTCTTGCTTAGTTTTTCAACGACCTGAAGGACCCGGACCGGCGGCCGGCCGGTAATGGCACACAGCATATCAAGGGACACAGGCGGCGGCAGCAGGGCGGCAAGCCAGCGGATTTCCCGTGTCATTTCATCATCGTGTGCAATTAAATATACAATTGATTCCATGGCATTTACATGGTCGTTCTTTTTTAAAGAATCCGGGAGTTCCGCAGTTGGGGAACCGCGGTGTCCATATCCCGCCTCTTAGTGAATAGATTAAAATCAACCGCCATTATTCTACAGCCCCAGGGTGGAGGCTGCAAGGACCCTCTGGTTGCTGACCGCCCTGAAGATATGGTTTAAATAGAAAGTGACGGATTGTCAAGAAAAGACAAGTGCCGGAAAAAACGGTGGAAGGTGAACACCTTTTCCTCGGGTGGTATTATGGCCGATTACATCAAGAATCCGGCTTCAGCTTCCTGACAGCCACCGGGCCAGCAGGGGGCCTGCTAAAAGCACCATTAAAAAGCGGCTGACCTGCATGGCCATGACAAAGGGCAGGTCTACAGTGGTGGATGCCGCGATGATGGCAACAGAGTCCGCGCCGCCGGGGCTTGTGGACAAAAAAGCGGTGAGAAGATCCACGTGGGCCCAGTGCATCAGCACAACCCCGAAAGCGCCGTTGGCTGTGATGAGAATTATAATGGCCCCAAGAATGTAAGGAAACAGCCGTGCGGCATGGCGCAGGACCCTTGGTGTGAACCGAAAACCGATGCCCCATCCCAGTACGGCGTAGGAAAGTCCCAAAAGCCACTGGGGCAGTACAATGGGGATGATCCCGGTGATTTTGATGACAAGCCCCAGGATCAGGGGCAGCACAAGGGCACCGCCCGGAATGCGAAGCCGCATGCCTAAAAATGGGGATACCGCCGTTAAAATCACCGTGACTGCAAGTCCTGTCCATGAACCGATCCCCCACCAGTCTGTATGGTGCAAGGCTGTGCCGGCATGGCCCAGAAACCAGGCCGCAAAGGTGGTGGACAGGGCGCAGCAGGCCACTCTCAGGTATTGCATGAACGCCACCAGCCGCATATCAGCCCCGTAATCTTCACACATCAGGGTCATGACTGAAGCGGCGCCCGGAGACGATCCCCAGATGGCGGTCGTGCCGGGCAGCAGGCCGGATCGTGCGAGAAGCCAGCCTAAAAAGGCCGATGTGATAATCGTGGAGGAGGTTCCGGCTAAAAAGATCATCCAGTCTGCGGCGATTTCATGGAAGATGTCCACCGGCAGATGATCGGCGATCATCATGCCCACAACCCCCTGGGCCAGTATGAAGGCCGGATTGGACAGGGTCAGGGGGACGCCGGAAACCACGAGGACGATAGCAGCGATCATGGGCCCCAAAAGCAGGGCAGCAGGCAGATGAAGCAGTTCAAGGGCCAGAACCAGAGTCAGGGAGATGAGGGTCAAAAGCCCCCACCGCAGCCATGCGGGGCTGTCAGAATCTTTCATTAACAAAGGGTTCGTCCTTAAGGTTCAGGACAGAAGTTTAAGCATCAGGGGCAGGGCAGTCATGGTACCGATGGTGGACCCGAGATTGGTAAAGACCACCACCAGCAGAATCCTTGTCACGTTGTTTCTCCAGAATCCTTTGACAGAGGTGATATCCTGGGGAATGGCTTCAAGATCCTTTACCTTGGGTCTCCTGGAAAAGGCCTCCACCAGCCCGGATACCCAGCCTGCTGCGATCATGGGATTCAAAGAGGTTAAGGGGGCGGCAATAATGGACGAGGCAATGGTGTAGGGATGGCCCAGGGCAAGCAGTGCCCCGATGCCGGCAAATACACCGTTGGCAAGAATCCAGATCCAGATCATGTCCGTACCGGCGCCTTTTCCCTCCATCATGAATCCTGCGGCAAACAGGACCAGGATAAGGCCCGGCAGCAGCCATTTGAGAACCTTACCCGCATTGCCTGCCGGAGGGATGGTATTCAGTTCGGCAAGGTCAATGGGGGCATCGCCTGCCAGGTATTTTTTGATGCCGGGCACATGGGCGGCACCGACCACAGCAACGGTCTTTTCTCCGGGTGCCCTTTTGATGCTTTCAGCCAGGAAGCGGTCCCGTTCGTCAATCAGGACGCGTTCGATAATGGGGTGGGACTCTTTGACATCGGAGAGCAGAGACTGAAGGATATCCTCCTGCTTCATCTTTTCAATATCTTCCTCTTCAATCTCATCGGACTGTGCCAGAGAAAAGACCATGGAAAAGACCAGTTTGAGTTTTTCAAAAAATCCCATGCCCCGCCAGACCCGGGAGAGGGTGGTCTGGATCTCCCTGTCCACCGGGATGACTGCGGCACCTGCTTCCTGGGCGGCATTGACTGCATTGAGCATTTCCTGGCCCGGCTTGACCCCGAACTTATCGGCGATTTTCTTCTGGAAGGAGGCCAAAAGCAGATTCATGAAGAGCATGAGGGCCTTTTTCTCTTTAATGATTTTTACAATGTCCATATTCCGCCACCGGTCCTGATCCTGGATGGCGGCCAGACGGGTGTGGCACAGTTCTACACAGACGGTGTCCGGACTTTCCGCTTCTATGGTCTGGCTTACAAGTTCTGCACTCTGCCTTGAAACATGGGCCGTGCCGATGAGGATGATTTCCCTGTCTTCAAGGGTCAGTCTGTGGATATCTGAATCCTGTGGGGTCTGTGTCTGATCTTCCATTAAATCAATCGCCTTTGCTGGTAAAATGTTACGACTGGCTATTATAAGCATTTTCTTGGGATCGGCAATATAAAAACATTTAGGCAATATTGCCCCCGGTTTAGGTTCAGATCTTGACCCCGGTTTCGGGTTCTGGTATTCATCATTTTATGAAATCCATTGATGAACAGATACTGCGGACCAGCAAGGAAATCATTGTGAAGTTCATTGAGATGGGGCGGCTGTCACCGTCCAATATCCATGAGTCTTTCAAGGATGTCTATGCCACCGTTAACGAAACCGTAAAAAAGCATATCGATCCCCCGCCCCATGAAAACCCAAAATCCTGAACCGGGTCATGCCGGATCCGCTCCGGCCCGCGTTCGGAGCAGTGTTGAAACAGGCATAAAAAAGGGATGGACCGGACTGATCTGGCTGTTGAAGATCCTGGTGCCGGTCTCTTTTTTTACCGCCCTTCTGGTGCATTTCAAGCTGCTGGGATACCTGAACTTTTTATTGGAACCTTTGATGTCCCTGATCCATCTGCCGGCCTCTGCGGCGGTGGTCCTGGTGGTGGGGCTTTTTACCGGGATTTACGGCACGGTGGCGGCTTTGTCTGTCATGCCTTTTGCCATGGACCATATGATTCTTATTGCCGTTTTTACCCTGATTTCCCACAACCTGGTTCAGGAAGGTCTGGTCCAGGCCAGTTCCGGCATCGGCTTTTTTACGGCATCCATTTTCAGGCTGATCATGGCCTTTGCCGTGACCTTTGCCTGCGGCAGCCTTCTCGGCGTCAGCCCGGAGTTGACCGGAACCGCCGCAGCCGGGGCACAGTCCTCAGCCGTGGGGCCGTTTTTTCCCATGCTGGGCAACTGGGCCCTTGGGACGGCCAAGCTCTGTATAGAGGTCTTTTGCATTATCATGTTCATCATGATCGCCCTGGAACTTGCCAAAACCTTTCACCTCATTGAAATGGTCACCAAAGCGGCCACCCCCATTGTAAGGGTCATGGGCCTGGACCGGTCCTGCACCATGCTCTGGATGACGGCCGCCGTTTTCGGACTGGCCTATGGTTCCGCCGTTATCATGGAAGAGACCCGGTCCCGGTCGTTTGAAAAGTCGGCGTTGACAAGGCTCCATCTGTCCATCGGGGTCAATCATGCCATGATCGAGGATCCTGCCCTGTTTCTGCCCTTGGGGCTCCCTATTTTCTGGCTCTGGGTCCCAAGGCTTGTTGCCGCCTTTATCGTGGCCTGGATTCACCTTGGATTTACCTATGCAAGGAGGCTGTATGCTCAGCGCGCTGGCCATAAAAAACTTTGCGATCATTGAAGACCTGCGCATTGAGTTTGGCCGGGGGCTGTCCGTGCTCACCGGTGAAACCGGGGCCGGAAAATCCATCATTATTGAGGCGGTGAACCTTCTGCTTGGCTCCCGGGCTTCGGCGGATCTGGTCCGGACGGGAAAAGACGCTGCCGAGCTGGAGGCGTTTTTTGAAATCGAAGACGGCTGCCATGCGGCAAAGGTCCTTGAAGAACAGGGCATGGACTGGGAGGACGGCCTGATCATCCGGCGCATCGTGTCAAGCTCCGGTAAAAGCCGGGTCTATATCAACTCCCGCCAGTCCACTCTGGATTTTCTCAAGCAGGTGACGGTGAACCTGGCAGGGATCTCCAGCCAGCATGCCCACCAGGGCCTGCTCAAACGGGAGAATCATCTGGATATTCTGGATGAGTTCGCCGGGACTGCCGTCCTTCGGCAGGAGGTGACAGGGCTGTATCAGCGCATCCTGCCCATGAAAAAGAAAATCCGGGAACTTATCGCCGCCAAAGAAACCGCGGAAAAGGAGCAGGCACTGCTCCAGCACCAGGTGGATGAGATTGCGGCTGCGGCCATCCAGCCGGAAGAGGATGAGACCCTTGCAGACAAAAGAGAAACCCTGCGCCATGCAGGCCAGATTTTTGAAACCGTCAACCACGCGGTCCACGAAATTCATGATCGTGAAGGGGCCTTGCTGGAGCGGCTGACGGATTTGGGCGCAAGGTTCCAGCGGTACGGGGAAAATGATGCAAGGCTCGAGAAACTGGCCGGCCGCCTGGATGCCATAACCTATGATCTCCAGGATCTGATTTCCGAACTTCGGGCCTACAGCGATACCATTGACCTTGACCCAAGCTCCTTAGAGCAGGTGGAGGCGCGTCTCGATCTGATTTCCAAACTTAAACGAAAATACGGCGGCAGCCTTGAAACCTTGTTTGAGCAGTATGAGAAGATGAGTGGGGACCTTGCACAGCGTCTGGGACTGGGTAAGCAGATCCGCAGCCTGGAAGAGGAGCTGTCCGGCCTGGAAGCGGACATTCTCCAAAAGGCCCGGGCCCTGTCTGCGCGGCGGCAAAAAGAGGCTCTTTCCTTGGCCGCCCTTGCCAAAAAGGAACTGGCCGCCCTTGAAATGGGCCGGGCGGACTTTTGTGTGGATTTTTCAACCCAGCCGGCAGAAGCCGGAAAGGATATCTGCACCCGAGAAGGGGAGAAAGTGGGTGCCACCGGGATGGACCGGGTGGAATTTTTACTGGCGCCCAATCCCGGGGAGACGCCCAAACCCCTGGCAAAGATCGCATCGGGCGGGGAGCTGTCCAGGATCGTTCTGGCCCTCAAGGCGGTGCTGTCAAAAGGGCAGTCCCTTGAAACCCTGATTTTTGACGAGGTGGATTCAGGTATCGGCGGGGTCACGGCGGAAAAAGTGGGGCTCAAGCTCAGGGAACTGGGCGATGTCCATCAGGTCATCTGTATCACCCACCTGGCCCAGATTGCCCGCCACGGAATCCGGCAGTACCGGATATTCAAAGAGGTGAACGACGGCAGGACTGCCACCGCCATTGTGCCCCTTGAAACCGAAGGTCAGCGGGTAGAGGAAATTGCCAGGATGATCGGAGGACAGGACATGACCGACGCCACCCTGGCCCATGCAAAGGAGCTTTTGGCCACATCAGTCCCTTGACAAATACCCATATGTGATTATATTAGTAAACTATTGCAAAATCCAACAGATGGGGTTTTCCCATCTGTTGGTGGTTTTACACGAAGGAGTAAGAATGCCGATCTACGAGTTTAAATGCAGCAAATGTGAAGAGTTTTTTGAAGTGATTGTCATGGGGTCTGATGATGACAAAGCGATCAACTGCCCCAAATGCAAGTCCGAGGAATTTCAGCGGGTGGTATCCACCACCAATTATGCCATGGGCAGCCCCAAAGGTTCAGGCAGTTCCGGCGGTGTCCATACCCAGGAGCGGACCTGCTCCAGCGGATCGTGCAAGACCTACACCGTACCCGGAGAGTCAAGGGGTTAGTTCGCCAGGCCCAGCCGCACCACTGCCCGTCACGTTCCCAAAAAGGCTTTCCGCCCGGAAGGCAAAGCGACATCACAACTTGTAATCGATCAATACTAATGGCAGCCGGCCGCAAGGAGGTTATATGGAAGAAACGGCAAAGCTCATCATTGACGGCAAAGAGATTCTACTGCCTGTGTTCAAAGGCAGTGAAGGGGAGGTGGCCATTGACATCCGGCGCCTTCGACAGGAAACCGGCTATGTGACCTTTGACCCGGGCTATGGGAATACCGGCGCCTGCAAGAGTGATATTACCTTCATGAACGGTGAGCAGGGGATCTTAAGATACAGAGGCATCCCCATTGAAGAACTGGCCGAAAAATCCACCTTTGTGGAAACCGCCTTTCTCTTGATTACCGGTAAGCTGCCCACCCGGGATGAGCTGACGAGAACGTCAGTCTACCTCAATGATTTTTCAACCGTCCATGAAAGCATGCGCTCCTTTTACCGGAATTATCCGCCGCGGTCCCATCCCATGGGAATCCTTGCCGCCATGGTCAACGCCATGAGAAGCTTTTATCCGGAACTGATCGACATCGAAGAGGAGATGAACAAGACCTTTTTGCGCATCATCTCCAAGATCCGCACCATGGCCGCCATGGCCTATAAGATCGGCATCGGCCAGAAGGTGATTTATCCCAGACCGGATCTTTGCTATTGCGCCAATTTTCTTAACATGATGTTCGACAATCCGGTGGTCCCCTACCAGGTCGACCCGGATCTGGTCCGGGCCCTGAACGTGTTCTGGATCCTCCACGCCGACCATGAGCAGAACTGCTCCACCACCGCGGTACGGGTCGTGGGCTCCGGCCGGGTCAATATTTATGCGGCCATCTCCGCCGGGATTTCGCTTTGTGGGGACCGCTGCACGGCGGGGCAAACCAGGCCGTGATCAATATGCTCGAACAGATCTACAGGGACGGGCTGACCATTGAGCAGTGCATTGCCCGGGCAAAGGACCGGGACGACGACTTCCGTCTCATGGGGTTCGGTCACAGGGTTTACAAGACCTATGATCCGAGAGCCAAGATCATGAAGAAAATGTGCGATATCGTTCTGTCCAAGGTCAACCGGAATGATCCGCTGCTGGACATTGCCCGGAAACTGGAGGAGGCGGCCCTGGAGGATTCCTATTTCAAGGACAAGAATCTGTATCCCAATGTGGATTTTTACTCCGGCATTGTATTGCGGGCCATGGGGATACCGACCAATATGTTTACAGTCATGTTTGCCATCGGCAGGCTGCCGGGTTGGATCGCCCAGTGGAAAGAGGACATGACCGATCCTGAAATGAAAATCTCCCGTCCCCGGCAGATTTATACCGGTCCCACCATCAGCCCTTACATCCCCATGGATGAGCGGGTGGCGGACTAAAAAATGATTAAGGCCCCGGTGCGGGGCAAACGGCAGGAAGGCCGAACGTTATGGTAGAAATTATTGCCCATCGGGGGGCCAGGAGCCTGGCCCCCGAAAATACCCTGGCCGCGGCCAGGCTTGCCTACACTTTAGGCGCCCACCGCTGGGAGACCGATGTCAGCCTGACGCAGGACTTTCATGCGGTGCTCTTTCACGACGCCACCTTGACCCGGTGCACCAATGCGTCACAGGTGTTTTCCTATGATCCTGCCAACGCCGGAGGCAGGGACCGCCTCAATACCTATACGCTGATGGATCTGGAATTGCTTGAGGCCGGTTCCTACTTTGAAAGAACCAACCCTTACGGTACTCTGGATCAAATTGAGAAAGAGGATCTGGACCGGTTCAGCCGCGAGCCCATTCCTACCCTGTATGACGGTCTTGTGCTCACCCGGGATCTTGACTGGACCATCAACGTGGAGCTCAAGGATCAGCATACCGACCATGAGCCCTATTTCACCCCCATGCGGACCCTTGAGGAGATGGCCCGGGCTGGCATTGCCCATGAAAAGGTAACCCTTTCCTCCTTTAA
Source organism: uncultured Desulfobacter sp. (assembly GCA_963677255.2). Taxonomy (GTDB): domain Bacteria; phylum Desulfobacterota; class Desulfobacteria; order Desulfobacterales; family Desulfobacteraceae; genus Desulfobacter. The sequence continues at coordinate 2,297,772 of CAXXER010000001.1, forward strand.
CCACACCTGGCTTCGCTGGGTGCGGGATCGGGCACCTGAAATCGAAATCCAGGCCCTGGTCGGGGATGAGGATGATATCCCGTTGAACTTTGAGGATCCTGTATTTACCAATGATGAATTCATGGTTCTCAACATGAATTCTTTGCTGACCCCGCCCAAAATGGTCCGGGAACTGAAAGCCCGGGGCAAGACCATCAACCTGTTTACGGTCAACGATCCCCATGATTATATCCGGTTTGTGGACGCCGGTGCCGATGGCATCATTACGGATTTTCCCCAGCGGTTTATCCGTTGAACCTTTATGCGGTGATCCATAAGACAGGATGAAAGCGTCGCCTTAAAAGAGTTGGAGAAAGAAAGTTCTCGATCCTTGACAAGGTAGACGACCGGTCTATTTTATTTGATATGGCAAAACAGGATAAAAAATCTGAAATCATTCGTATCGGCATGGAGCTGATCTCCCTGAACGGCTACAATGCAACGGGTATCGATCGTGTGCTCAAGGCGGCCGGTGTGCCCAAGGGGTCGTTTTATCATTACTTTGGCAGTAAGGCGGATTTCGGCCTGGCCGTTATTGATGCCTTTGCCCAAGATTATGATGCCAAGCTGGACCGCTTTTTCATGGCCGGCTCCGTGCCGGCCTGGCAGCGCATCCGCAATTACCTTGAGGCCGGCCTTGAGGAGATGACCGGAAAGGGCTTTACCAAGGGCTGCCTCATTGGGAACCTGGGCCAGGAACTGGCCGACCAGAACGAGCTGTTCCGGGGCCGCCTGGAGGAGGTTTTCAACGGCTGGCGCAATAAATTTGCCGACTGCCTGGAAACTGCCCGTCAAGAGGGCCATCTTTCCGAGGACCAGGACTGCAATGCCGTGGCGGAATTTATTCTGTCCGGCTGGGAAGGCGCCGTGCTCAGAGCCAAGGTCATGAAATCCCCTGATCCGCTGCGTTACTTTATTGATACCCTGTTTTCCGCAGTGCTCAAGGCCGGCTGACGGCCTGAATTTTTTTTGAATTTTAATAGACGACCAGTCTAATACAACCCCCGAATTTTTCCAAAGGAGACCGATGTCAATGAAACAATCCCTTGGCGCATCCACAATGCTTTTTCCGACACCGGTCCTGCTGGTGGGCATCTATGATAAAAATGATAAGCCCAATCTCATGACTGCGGCCTGGGGCGGCGTCTGCTGTTTTTCCCCTGCTGCCGTCTCCGTCTCCCTGCGCAAGGCCTTTTCCATTGGAAAAAATCTGGGAAAGGAGGACTAACATGACAACCATCGGATGGATCGGTCTGGGCAGCATGGGCACACCCATGGCCAAAAACCTGATTTCTGCCGGATTTCGGCTCAACGCTTATAACCGTTCCCCGGAAAAGGCCCGGGCTCTTTCAGGGGCTAATGTTTGTGACAGTGCCGCCCAGGTGACTGCCGAATCAGATGTTATTTTCCTGATGCTATCCAACGGTGCCGCCGTGGAGGCGGTGCTTACAGGACCGGACGGTGTCCTCAAAGAACTTGGTCCGGGCAAGACGGTGATCGATATGAGCACCATCGCTCCGGAAGATTCCCTGAAGTTTGCCCAAATGGCTCGAGAACAGGGCGGCCTGTATATGGATGCCCCGGTATCCGGGTCTGTGGCTCCGGCGGTGGCCGGTCAACTGGTGATTCTGGCCGGGGCGGATGATGAAAAAGTGTCGGAGTTTAAGGCCTGCTTCGATGCCATGGGTAAGGCGACCATCGCCTTCGGCGGTCCTGGACGGGGTAGTGCCGCCAAACTGTCCATCAATCTGCTACTGGGCGCTACGGCCCAGGCGATCGGAGAAACCCTGACCTTTGCCCAGGGCCTGGGAGTGGATCTCGAAAAGATGCGGGAGCTGATTTCCCAGTCCGCTATGAATACCCCGTATTTTGATCTCAAACGTCCCCTGTACAAAGCTGATGATTTCCCGGCTGCCTTTATGCTGGCTCTGATGCACAAGGACTTAGGTCTTGTTTCAGAACAGATTGCCAACAAGGGGCTTGGCCTGCCCCTGACCTCCGCTACGGCAAAAAGCTTTGACGAGGCAATGGCCCAGGGCTTAGGGTCGAAGGATTTAGCGGCAGTGTATACCGCGATCCGGAAACAAAACGGGCTGGCCTGAACCGGCTCGGATTCATTTAAATCTATGTTAGGAAGGTTCTTATGGCATCCTTGTTTTCATTCTATACTTTAAAGGACATCACCCTTCGCAACCGCATTGCCGTGCCGCCCATGTGTCAGTACATGGCCACCGACGGCCTGCCCAATGACTGGCATCTGTCCCATTATTCAGGGCTTGCCCGGGGCGGAGCAGGCCTGGTTATAGTGGAGGCCACAGGCGTGGCGCCCGAAGGCAGGATTACCCCGGCCTGCCTGGGGCTGTGGAACGAAGACCAGGTCCCCGGACACGAAAAAATCGTCAAAGCCATTAAGGCGGCCGGTGCCGTGCCCGGTATTCAAATCGGCCACGCCGGTCGCAAGGCCAGTGCCAATCGCCCCTGGGAGGGAGACGATCATCTGCCCGCCGGGGATCCTTTAGCCTGGGAAACTATTTCTCCCTCCGCCGTAGCCTTTGGCGCCAATCTGCCCAGAGTTCCCAGGCAGATGAGCCTGGAAGAGATTGAGCGGGTGAAGCAGGATTTTGTCTCTGCAGCCAAAAGGGCGCTGGATGCAGGTTACGAGTGGATAGAACTTCACTTTGCCCACGGCTATCTGGCCCAGAGTTTTTTCTCTGTCCACGCCAATCACAGAACCGATGAATACGGCGGGGGGCCAGAAGGCCGGGGCCGGTTCCTTTTGGAAACCCTGGAGGCGGTCCGGGAAGTCTGGCCCGCCAATTTGCCTTTGACCCTGCGGTTCGGGGTAATAGAATTTGACGGACGGGATGAGGAAACTCTGGCCGAAGCCATTGCCCTGACAAAACAGTTCAAGGAAAAGGGGCTGGATTTTATCAGCGTCAGCATGGGGTTTTCCACCCCTAAGGCCAATATCCCCTGGGGCCCGGCCTTTATGGCCCCCATTGCCGCCAGGGTGAGACGGGAAACCGCGCTGCCTGTGGCATCAGCCTGGGGCTTCGGCCGGCCGGATCTGGCCCAGGCTGCTGTGGAAAAAGAACAACTGGATCTTGTGATGATCGGCCGGGCCCATCTGGCCAATCCCCGCTGGCCCTATGAGGCGGCCCGTGCCTTAAAGATCGAAAAGCCTTCCTGGGTGCTGCCGGCTCCCTATGCCCATTGGCTGGAGCGGTACGAGTTATAGGTTCTTATTGGTCCCCAGCGTAGAACTCCCCGATGGTCCGGATCGTTTTTTCAATGTCCTCCCGGTTCACATCCAGATGGGTGACCATCCGGGTGCAGGGAGCCCGGTCGATGAGAATGCCTCGGGGCTCAAGGTAGTCGGCCAGGTCGTTTATACTCTTGCCAACATCGGCAAAGACCATGTTGGTCTGAACCAGGTCGGGATTGACGTCGAGGCACTTGATCCGGGCCAATCCTTTGGCAAGAATCCGAGCATTGTCATGGTCATCGGCCAGGCGAGAGATGTGATGATCAAGAGCATAGATTCCTGCGGCGGCAATAATCCCGGCCTGTCGCATGCCGCCGCCCAGCATTTTTCTCCACCGCCTGGCCCGGTCGATAAAGGCTTTCGGCCCGCAGAGCACGGAGCCGACAGGGGCGCCAAGACCCTTGGACAGGCAGCAGGAAACCGTATCAAAGTGCCGGACAAGTTCCTTGACTTCAACGCCAAGCTTTACTGCCGCATTAAATATCCGGGCCCCGTCAAGGTGAAAGCCCAGATTGTGGGATGCGGCAAATCCGTGGGCCTCCTTTAAATAATTGACAGGCAGCACTTTGCCTCCCACAGTATTTTCAAGGCAGAAAAGCCGGGTGCGGGCAAAGTGGAAGTCATCTGGTTTGATAAATTGTTCGGCTTTGGCAAGATCAATAGTCCCGTCGGGCTCAAATTCAATTGGCTGGGGCTGAATGCTGCCGAGAACGGCAGCCCCTCCGCCTTCATATTTATAGGTATGAGCGGTTTGGCCCACAATGTATTCATCTCCTCTCTGGCAGTGGGTCATCAGGGCCAAAAGGTTGGACTGGGTTCCGGAGGTGCAGTAGAGCCCTGCTTCTTTTCCGGCCATGGCCGCCATTTTTTTTTCAAGGGTATTGACGGTAGGATCCTCTCCATAGACGTCATCCCCGACATTTGCAGCAGTCATGGCAGCTCTCATTTTGGGTACAGGGCGGGTCACGGTATCACTTCGAAAGTCAATTGTTCTCATGTCTTTGTCCTTAAATATCCTTTAAAATCAGAAAAATAGCTTCTCATATCATAGATTGTACTGTCTTGGGATAGAAACCCTTAAACAAAATAATTTTATTTTCATGAAAAAAACGTTTGACATCGGTTAGAAAATCCTGCATATTGCATCGGTCTTCACGGGGGAGACGGCAACACGATCAACTCCGGGGAGATTTTTTTTGATCTTTGAAAATTGGTCAGTGAAGCAAGAAAGAGCGGGTCTAAGACAATGGCCGCAAGCCTTAACCGGCAAACGGTCAGACCTTAAAAGTTTTAGTAAAGGATTATAACTGGAGAGTTTGATCCTGGCTCAGAATGAACGCTGGCGGCGTGCTTAACACATGCAAGTCGAACGAGAAAGGGACTGCTTGCAGTCCTGAGTAGAGTGGCGCACGGGTGAGTAACACGTAGATAATCTGCCTTCAAGCCTGGAATAACTAATCGAAAGGTTGGCTAATACCGGATGAAGTCCGATCACACAGGTGGTCGAATGAAAGATAGCCTCTCCTTGGAAGCTATTGCTTGGAGATGAGTCTGCGGACCATTAGCTTGTTGGTGGGGTAAAGGCCTACCAAGGCTGCGATGGTTAGCTGGTCTGAGAGGATGATCAGCCACACTGGAACTGGAACACGGTCCAGACTCCTACGGGAGGCAGCAGTGAGGAATTTTGCGCAATGGGGGAAACCCTGACGCAGCAACGCCGCGTGAGTGAAGAAGGCCTTTGGGTCGTAAAGCTCTGTCAACTGGGAAGAAGTTACAATGTTTTAATAGAATGTTGTATTGACGGTACCAGTGGAGGAAGCGCCGGCTAACTCCGTGCCAGCAGCCGCGGTAACACGGGGGGCGCAAGCGTTATTCGGAATTATTGGGCGTAAAGGGCGCGCAGGCGGTCTTGTCAGTCAGGTGTGAAAGCCCGGGGCTCAACCCTGGAAGTGCACTTGAAACAGCAAGACTTGAATACGGGAGAGGAGAGAGGAATTCCTGGTGTAGAGGTGAAATTCGTAGATATCAGGAGGAACACCGATGGCGAAGGCATCTCTCTGGACCGATATTGACGCTGAGGCGCGAAGGCGTGGGTAGCGAACGGGATTAGATACCCCGGTAGTCCACGCAGTAAACGTTGTACACTCGGTGTAGCGGATATTAAAATCTGCTGTGCCCAAGCTAACGCATTAAGTGTACCGCCTGGGAAGTACGGTCGCAAGACTAAAACTCAAAGGAATTGACGGGGGCCCGCACAAGCGGTGGAGCATGTGGTTTAATTCGACGCAACGCGAAGAACCTTACCTGGGTTTGACATCCTGTGAATATCGGGTAATTCCGATAGTGCCTTCGGGAGCACAGAGACAGGTGCTGCATGGCTGTCGTCAGCTCGTGTCGTGAGATGTTTGGTTAAGTCCAGCAACGAGCGCAACCCTTATCGTTAGTTGCCAGCACATAATGGTGGGAACTCTAACGAGACTGCCCGGGTCAACCGGGAGGAAGGTGGGGATGACGTCAAGTCCTCATGGCCCTTATATCCAGGGCTACACACGTGCTACAATGGTAGGTACAAAGGGCAGCGACCTTGTGAAAGGAAGCGAATCCCAAAAGCCTATCTCAGTCCGGATTGGAGTCTGCAACTCGACTCCATGAAGTTGGAATCGCTAGTAATCGCGGATCAGCATGCCGCGGTGAATATGTTCCCGGGCCTTGTACACACCGCCCGTCACACCATGGGAGTTGATTATACCCGACGTCGCTGGGCTAACCCTTCGGGGGGGCAGGCGCCTAAGGTATGGTCGATAACTGGGGTGAAGTCGTAACAAGGTAGCCGTTGAGGAATCAGCGGCTGGATCACCTCCTTTCAAAGGAAAGATATTATTAAAAGCGCTTTTTTGCGCTTCACTGGCCAACTTTGAGAGATCAAATCCCGCCAAGCGGGCGCGGCAGTGAATTTAAGTAGCTGCACTCTCTTTGTTCTTTGACAATTTGTTGTAGTAAATATCAATTGCGCAGTTATTGTAAAAGATAACTGATAAAATATACAGAAAGGATTAATCGTTGGATTGATCTGATCTGGCTGAGAACAAAAGATTTTGTTCTCGGGTTCGCATCAAAGCGTTTAAACTTATTTGTGGATATAGTGGCTAAGCTACTAAGAGCAAACGGTGGATGCCTTGGTGTCAAGTGAAGATGAAAGACGTGGAAAGCTGCGATAAGCTTCGGGGAGGGGCTAAACACCCTTTGATCCGGAGATTTCTGAATGGGGCAACCCGGCACGGTTAATACTGTGTCATCCTTGCATGAATATATAGTGTAAGGAAGCCAACGGGGAGAACTGAAACATCTTAGTACCCCCAGGAAAAGAAAATAATAATGATTTCCCAAGTAGCGGCGAGCGAACGGGAACCAGCCCAAACTGCATACGTGTCAAGCCCGAAAGCGTTGCGTATGCGGGGTCGTGGGATATCAATTGAATCAGTTTCGGATGGTTCGAAGAGTCAAAAAATCAATTGTTAGCTGAAAAAGCTGGAAAGCTTTACCATAGCAGGTGACAGTCCTTTAAGCGAAAATAATTGGTCTCTTTTTTGGTATTCCCAAGTACTGCGGAACACGAGAAATTCTGTGGGAATTTGTGAGGACCATCTCATAAGGCTAAATACGACTTGACAACCGATAGCGTACCAGTACCGTGAGGGAAAGGTGAAAAGTACCCCTGTTAGGGGAGTGAAATAGTACCTGAAACCGTTTGCTTACAAGCTGTGGGAGCATTTCTTCGGAAGTGTGACCGCGTGCCTTTTGCATAATGAGTCAGCGAGTTACTTAATGCAGCCAGGTTAAGCCGATAGGTGTAGCCGTAGGGAAACCGAGTCTGAATAGGGCGATCAGTTGCATTGAGTAGACCCGAAACCAGGTGATCTATCCATGGCCAGGGTGAAGCGAGAGTAAAATCTCGTGGAGGCCCGAACCGTCACAGGTTAAAAACTGTTCGGATGAGCTGTGGATAGGGGTGAAAGGCCAAACAAACCTGGAGATAGCTGGTTCTCTCCGAAATATATTTAGGTATAGCCTCGTATGTTTCTTGTTGGAGGTAGAGCACTGAATGGGCTAGGGGTCTCACCAGATTACCAAACCTAATCAAACTCCGAATACCAACAAGTTAGAGTACGGGAGTCAGCCCGCGGGAGCTAAGTTCCGCGGACGAGAGGGAAACAACCCAGACCGACAGCTAAGGTCCCCAAATCTATGCTAAGTGGAGAAGGATGTGGGAATGCCCAGACAACCAGGAGGTTGGCTTAGAAGCAGCCATCCTTTAAAGAAAGCGTAATAGCTCACTGGTCGAGTGGATCTGCGCCGAAAATGTATCGGGGCTAAAGCATAGTACCGAAGCTTCGGAATGAAATTTATTTCATTGGTAGGAGAGCGTTGTGTCGCCGCAGAATCGATCGCGCGAGCGATTGTGGAGGTGTCACAAGTGACCATGCTGACATGAGTAGCGATAAAGCGGGTGAGAGGCCCGCTCGCCGTAAGCCCAAGGTTTCCTGAGTAAAGCTAATCTGCTCAGGGTTAGTCGATCCCTAAGGCGAGGCCGAAAGGCGTAGTCGATGGAAAACAGGTTAATATTCCTGTACCACCCAGTTGTCGTTTGAGAGAAGGGGGGACGCAGGAGGGTAGGTCATCCGTCTGTTGGAATAGGCGGTTTAAGCTCGTAGGCTTGAGATTTAGGCAAATCCGGATCTCTATACGGCCGAGAAGCGATGAGGAGGGACTTTGTCCCATAAACTGACTGATCCCATGCTGCCAAGAAAAGCCTCTATCGAGATAACAGGTGATCGTACCGTAAACCGACACAGGTAGGCAGGGAGAGTATCCCGAGGCGCTTGAGAGAACCCTGGTTAAGGAACTCGGCAAAATGATACCGTAACTTCGGGAGAAGGTATGCCCCAGACCGTGATCAAATTTCTTTGTAAGCGGTTAGGGGCCGCAGAGAATTGGTGGTAGCGACTGTTTACTAAAAACATAGGACTCTGCAAAGTCGCAAGACGAGGTATAGGGTCTGACGCCTGCCCGGTGCTGGAAGGTTAAGGGGATTTGTTAGCTTTTAGCGAAGCATTGAACTGAAGCCCCAGTAAACGGCGGCCGTAACTATAACGGTCCTAAGGTAGCGAAATTCCTTGTCGGGTAAGTTCCGACCTGCACGAATGGCGTAACGACTTCCACACTGTCTCAACCAGGGACTCAGCGAAATTGCAGTGGCGGTGAAGATACCGTCTACCCGCGAAAAGACGGAAAGACCCCGGCACCTTTACTACAGCTTGACATTGGATTTTGGGACATGATGTGCAGGATAGGTGGGAGACTTGGAAGCATGCACGCCAGTGTGTGTGGAGTCACCCTTGAAATACCACCCTTCATGTTTCAGTGTTCTAACCTCGGTCCGTAACCCGGATTAGGGACAGTGTCTGGTGGGTAGTTTGACTGGGGCGGTCGCCTCCCAAAGAGTAACGGAGGCGCGCGAAGGTTCCCTCAGGTTGATTGGAAACCAACCGTAGAGTGCAAAGGCATAAGGGAGCTTGACTGCGAGAGAGACATTTCGAGCAGGTACGAAAGTAGGTCTTAGTGATCCGGCGGTTCTGAATGGAAGGGCCGTCGCTCAACGGATAAAAGGTACGCCGGGGATAACAGGCTTATCGCCCCCAAGAGTTCACATCGACGGGGCGGTTTGGCACCTCGATGTCGGCTCATCACATCCTGGGGCTGGAGCAGGTCCCAAGGGTTTGGCTGTTCGCCAATTAAAGTGGTACGTGAGCTGGGTTTAAAACGTCGTGAGACAGTTTGGTCCCTATCTTTCGTGGGCGCAGGATATTTGAGGAGATCTGTTCCTAGTACGAGAGGACCGGAATGGACCAACCAATGGTGTTCCTGTTGTCGCGCCAGCGGCATTGCAGGGTAGCCAAGTTGGGTATGGATAACCGCTGAAAGCATCTAAGCGGGAAGCCAACTTCAAGATTAGATATCCCATGATTTATCACTGAAGACCCCTTGAAGACCACAAGGTTGATAGGCCGGGTGTGTAAGCATGGTAACATGTTCAGCTTACCGGTACTAATAGGTCGTGAGGCTTAGCCACTTCTCACAAATAATTTTGAGCGCTTTTTTGCGAACATATGCAAGATATACTACGGCAAATTAGACCAGAAAAGGATCCATGGGACATGTAGCGAGAAACTATCAGAAGTTCCAGATCCGCCCAATTTAATCTGGTGGCAATGGCGAGGCGGCCACACCCGATCCCATCTCGAACTCGGAAGTTAAGCGCCTTAGCGTCGATGGTACTGCGCGGGAGACCTCGTGGGAGAGTAGAACGCCGCCGGATTATTCTTAAAAAGGCTCTGTAACGATAATCGTTGCAGGGCCTTTTTTATTGGTGCAGTGCGAATCTCTCCCAAAAGTTCATATCGATGGGACGGATTTGGCACCTCGATATCGGCTCAGCACATGCCTGGACTCGAGGCTTTGGCTGTTCGCCAATTAAAGTGGTACGTGAGCTGGGTTGCCTGATTATGTAGTTTGGCGTCGTGAGACAGTTTGATCCTTATCTTTCGTGGGCGCAGGCCAAAAAATACAAATCGGGCGAGGAGATCTGTTCCTGGTACGAGAGGACCGGAATGGAGCAACCAATAGGGTTCTTGTTACAGTGTTAACGGCATTGCAGAATAGCCAAGCCGGGAATATGCGCCCGATCCCATCTCGAACTCGGAAGGCCTGATTATATGTTTTGGGCCCTTAGCGTCGATGGTACTGCGCGAGAGACCTCGTGGGAGAGTAGAACGCCGCCGGATTATTCTTAAAAAGGCCCTGTAACGATCAATCGTTGCAGGGCCTTTTCTATTTTTGTACTTCAGTGACTTCAGTTTCCAATCGATAGCAGACATCTAACCAGCAAGAGTTCCCATCGACGGAGGCAGTTTTGCATCTCGATGTCGGTTCATCACATCCTTGGGCTGGAGCAGGTCCCATAGGCCAAGCCCACAAGAGGGTTTGGCTGTTCGCCAATTAAAGTGGTACGTGAGCTGGGTTGCCTGATTATATAGTTTGGCGTCGTGAGACAGTTTGGTCCCTATCATTCGTGGGCGCAGGCCAAAAATTACATGTCCTGAACGAAACTTGACTTGACAGTGGTCACAATCCCCTGGCCTTTTTTATTCCCCTTCTGCCGTCGGTTCGCAGGTAGCATGGGGAGCCGGGTCTATCAAGGACAAGCCCTGCGGGTACTCACTTTGTTCGTATCCTTGACAGGCCCGGCGCCCCATGCTGTGCAAAAAATTAGCGACGGCGAAGGGAGCGCAACGTCACGCTCCGGCTCAGGGAGCTGGATTGTCGTTTACACTGCTGTCTGCATTTTTTCAATATTTTTCTGATTATACAACTCTTTACCCTCTATGAAGGTTTCCATCGGAGTCCTCCCTTTACAGCGTTTACCCTGGTGGGTACGGTCATTGTTGTACTTGTTCATGAACTCATCAAGGTCGACCTGCAGAGTCTCCAAATCCTGGTACAATTTCTTTCGGAATGCAACCCGGTAGAATTCATTCAGCACCGTCTGATGAAAACGTTCACAAATACCGTTGGTCTGGGGGCTTTTGACCTTGGTTTTGGTGTGTTCGATATCATTGAGCTGGAGGTACAACTCGTACGGATGTTTATCCGCAGAGCCGCAGAATTCCGTCCCGCGGTCAGTCAAAACTCTCAACACCGGAACTCCATGCTCTTCAAAGAATGGCAGAACCCGGTCATTCAACGTGTCTGCAGCCGTCACCGGTATTTTTCCGGTGTAGACCTTCGCAAATGCTACTGATGAATAGGTATCCACAACCGTCTGCTGATAAATTCGTCCGACCCCTTTCATATAACCAACATAGAACGTGTCCTGGCTGATCAAGTAGCCTGAGTGTTCCGTTTCGATTTCATCAGGATGGCTTTCTCTTGCTCTTTTGGCTGTTTCAAGAGCCTGGATCTGAGCTTCTGTATAGACGATGCCTTCCTTGGCGGATTTCTCTTCGAGCGCAGCCAAACGTTTTTTGAAGGTCTCAAGATCGTGCCTCAGCCATATACTGCGAACACCTCCGGATGAAACAAGAATTCCATTTTTCCGCAGTTCATTGGCTGCCCTTGCCTGACCGTATGCGGGATACTCATAGGCCATGTTAACCACGGCCTCTTCAACTTCCGGAGCGACACGATTCTTGTGGCAGGGCTTGCGCCTACTCTTCTCTTTTAAGCCTTCAATGCCGTGCTCATCATATGCCTTTTTAATATCGTAGAAGTGCTGGCGAGATACGCCATTTATTTTGCAGGCTTGGGATACGTTCTTGAGGTATTCAGCGAGTTCAAGTATGCTCAATTTGCGTTTGATCAGTTTTTCTTGGGTGGTCATGTTATTCTCCTTTTTAGGATTAATTGGCGTTAATCCAGGGAATATATGACCACCCTTAATTCTGACAAGGTGTCAACTCAAGTTAGTCCTCTGGCAAATTACAAATCGGGCGAGAAGATCTGTTCCTGGCTCGAGAGGACTGGAATGGAACAACCAATAGTGTTCCTGTTGTCGTGCCAACGGCATTGCAGGGTAGGTTAGTTGCGCATTCACACCAATCCCGGCCGCTGAGACGTGGCTGATTTGGTTCCCGTCGGAAAATATGATGCCGGGAGAGGTGTCGGCATTCCAGTTTTTGAGTGTCACTTGATCGTCTGCACCCTTAAACCCTATCATCAGATTGCCGTCTTTGAGTTCAAACTGCGCGTCCTCCCGGGAAAGGCCGCCACTAAAAATAATAGAATCATCAGCGTCAGCCCCGGAGATCGTATCTGCGCCGTTCCCTGACGTAAAATGGATTTCTGCTTTGGATTCGGTCAGATTGATGACGTCATTTCCCGCGTCCCCCCGAATCGTTTGTTCTCCCCCCCAAACATTGATAAGATCATCCCCGGTCCCGCCGGAAATTTCCCGGGATCCGCCGGCAACCTCGATAACATCATCTCCTGAATCCCCGTTAATTGTTCCTTTATCAAAATAGTTTAAAAGAATGTTCGGACTATTTCCACTGGCCAGAATAACGTCATTGCCTTCACCTCCGTGCAGCTCGCAATCCCCTGAGGAAGTCTTGATGACATCATCGCCTGCACCGGCATAAACCGTTCCCCCGGTCGAGGCTCTGACGACATCGTTTCCGTTACCTGCATAAACCGTCTGGCTGCCGCCAAAGGTTTCTATGAAGTCGTTTCCATCTCCACCGTAATTGGCGTTGCTGCCGGAAAAGGATTCTATAAAATCATCCCCTGCGCCGCCATAGGTCATATGGCCGCCTCCTTGGGTTTTAATAGTGTCATCCCCTTCTCCACCATAAAGCGTGTGGCTTCCCTTCCCGGCTTTGATAACATCATTACCCGCGCCGCCATAAATGACCTGCTTTCCATCTCCGACAATGATCACATCATCCCCTGCCTCGCCGCGAGTTGCGCGGTTACCCTTTCCGGTTATGATAAAATCATCCCCATCTCCGCCATCCGCCATTTTGATAACCTTGCGATTCCTGATGTTTTCTCCTGCCTCAAGGGCCTCGTTTTTCGTTCGGCCTCCTTTAAATCCAGTGATTTTTGGAAAAGCGCCAGGAAGGCGTAAAAATCCTTAAAGAGGTCAACGCTGCGTTTTTCCTGGGTGCTGTTTGATGAAGACGGCGCTTTAGAAATTAATGAGTCCGCAAGTCCTGAAATCAGATCCATCTCGTTCTCCTTCAATCGGCGTTATCGGTTTTTGCTCTCTTCATGCTGCTGCGGGAAATGCTCAAATACTTAAAATAAGCATATATTATGCCCTGGCTAACTGAGGTAGAGAGGCCGCAGCGCTGTTGATTAATTTCATCATTTGCGATTTTTATAGGCGAATATTTCCGGGTAAATTATGCCGGAGAGGCAACCATCGAGAAATGAACATCCTTTTGCCGGGAAACTGATGAGAAAAATTTTGAGACCTTGTCCCGGACCTGTTTTTGTGGCAATCTACGCTTTACCGGACCTGATTTTGTATGGCCTATCCAAAGGAGCAATGTAATGAAAGCTGCACACGTTACGTATCTTGGGAACCTGAGAACGGAAAACCATCATCTGAGAAGCGGGCAGAAATTTCTGACCGACGCCCCGGTGGACAACAACGGCAAAGGCGAGGCCTTTTCCCCAACAGATCTTGTAGCCACCGCCCTTGCCGACTGTATTGTCACCATCATGGGCATTCGGGCTGATGCCCTTGGCGTAGACATTACCGGCACCCGCCTTGAAGTCGATAAGGTCATGAATCAGGAGCCCCGGCGGATTAAAGAGATCAAGGTCGATATCTATTTTCCGGATATCGAGGTCTCAGACAAGCACAAGGCCAGCCTTGCCCGGGTAGTTGATCTTTGTCCTGTGGCTGGCAGCCTTCATCCGGACTTGGTCCAGAACGTGACCCTACACTGGGCAAAATAGCTCCTCCCCCCCCTTGTTCCTGGCAGATATTACCGCCAATCTGGAATTGGAAGTTCTTTTGGAGGCCTTGAAAAATCCCGGGCAGGCCTTCTGAAACCCTGTTTGCAGCCTTTTCCGGATTGGCGGTTTCAGGATTTTGCCTCAGTTTTTTTCATAAAGTTTTCCTTTATAGGTTCAGGGGCATTTTCGATCGGATCCCGGAGTTTATCCGCAATGGCGCAAACCTGCAGTTCGATGGCAACAAACCCGTCAACGATTCTGGGGTCGAATTGAGTCCCCCGCCCCTCTTTTATGATGTTCATGGATTTCTCATGGGGAAAAGGGGGTTTGTAGCAACGCCGGCTGATCAATGCATCGTAAACATCACAAATCGCCATTATTCTTCCGGAAAGGGGGATTTCTTCTCCGGCCAGGCCGTCAGGATATCCCTTTCCATCCCATCGTTCATGATGAGATCCTGCAATTTCCGCTGCGAGTTTAAGATAATTATCCCCCTGATTCTTGCGCACCGCACGCTCAAGCGCATCTCTTCCATAAGGGGCATGCAGCTTCATCAGCTCAAACTCTTCATCTGTGAGTCGATCCGGTTTCATCAGGATGTTGTCGGGCACCCCGACCTTTCCGATATCATGCAGGGGGACAGAGTGATAGAGCAATTCTATATAGGCATCATTCAGGGTCTCCGGAAATATTTTTTCCTGTTTTAAATGGTCAGCCAGTGCCCGAGCGTATTCCTGGGTACGTGTAATATGCTCACCGGTTTCAGGGTCCCGGGTTTCCATAATACTCACAAGGACCTCCATCGTCAGCTGCTGGGATTTGGCCAATTTCTGAAACCATACCAGCAGTGAACGCCTCGCCCATACAAACCGCCCAAAGGTAGTCAGGACAAAGAGAATAATCGTGCTCATAACCGGCAGCCCCGGACTGATAAAAACAGAAGACCTGGCAAACAGCGCTAAACTTGCGACGATTATCAGACCGCACCAGGCAACGCTGGTCATGGCAAGCATGCCCGGTGCGGAACCGTATAAAAACAGGCAAGTCATGATCGATCCGGTTAAACAGCAGACCCAGAATACAAGGGTTGCCGACCATTGTGGCCGAATGATCTGCCGGTCCTGAAAGATGGCACTTAGCACAACGCCTTGGATCTCCACCCCTGGAAAATGGGGATCCATCAGGGTGGGGTGGATATCGTTCAGCCCAACGGATGAGGAGCCTATAAAAACAACCTTATCCTGAATATCAGAGGGGTTAAAATCCTGATTCAAAATGTCCAGAGCAGACATATATCGATGACTGCCGCCCCCGCTGTTAAACCTCAGATTGACGAATCCGTCCGCTGTGACGGGAATTTCAAACCGGCCTGCCTTGAGAACAGGCCCCAGCCCTCCTTTGATGATCCTTGCCTTGGAAATCCCATGGGCTTTTAAAAGGGTGGTAATAGATAGATGCGTGAAAATCTGATCTTGAAATGACATCAGGACGGGTGTCTGTCGGAGCAGGCCGTCTGAGTCGTACCGATTGTTGATATATCCGGTAGCTGGAAGCGCCGCCTCGATTTTTTGGGTGTTGGCCAGGACACCGGCCGCCTGGTTCAGTGTAAGAAGGTGTAACGGATCTTCAACGGTAATCGCGGCCGATACTGCGACGGGTTGTTTATTGTAATGGTCAAAGTAGAAATATCTGGCGCCAACGACCCCATTCGCCTTTAGTGTTTGGGCCAGATATGCATCATTATCTTCGAGCCCGGCCGGCACTCCTGTGAATCCTACAGAAAGACCGAAATCCTTTTGAAACTGACTTCGGATGCTTTTGAGGGCGGTCCGGTCCGGCTCCGCCATTATGATATCC
The DNA here is from genome assembly GCA_963677255.2 of uncultured Desulfobacter sp. Classification (GTDB taxonomy): domain Bacteria; phylum Desulfobacterota; class Desulfobacteria; order Desulfobacterales; family Desulfobacteraceae; genus Desulfobacter. The sequence goes on from CAXXER010000001.1 coordinate 2,313,454, forward strand.
ATACCAATGGCCATGGGACGAGCCATGCCCAATTCCGTGATTAATCGAGCCAGGACATACCGGGGCCAAGGCCATTGCCCAACCGCAGACAGGCTTTTTTCATCAATATCAACGATGAGGATTTTTTCGGAGGCTCCCCCGTCTTGCCGGGCCGTGAATTTGAGGAATTGATCATAACAGAAAAAATTGATTATCTTAACCGGCCCCGCAGGATAGTAAGCTCCCATGGACAGAACCAGGGCAACGCCTATGAGCAGTACACTGGTCCACCTCTCAAATGCACGAAAACCGGGAATGGCCTCAAAACGAATCAAACAAATACCATTCCCATCTTTAACGGATCATGACTTCCACACGCCGGTTTTTTTCTTCATAGACATCATCGCCTGTCATAATCAGCAGATCCTTCTCTCCATGGGATGTCACGGTCAGATTTTTCATACGAATTCCTGCCTCTTTGAGCAGATCTGCCACGTGTTGGGCCCGATCCAGGGCCAGATCATAATTATACTCAGCGGTTCCTTTGGTATCTGAATGACCGATAATATTGATTTCACAGGGCACCCGCTCTCTGGCCAGCCGGATGACTTCAGGGATCAACTTGGCTGATGCCGGATTCAGCTGATTTGAATTAAATTCAAAATAGAGGAGTATGGAAATCGGCTTTAAGGGTTCGGCCTGAAAAAGGGTCTGATATTTATCTTCGACCGTCTTTTTTTCAACTACGGCAGCGTGAAGCGTTGAGCGGTTGCTCTTGACCCTGGTGGCGGTATAGGGCTGGTCCAGAACGACCGAAGAGGTGTCATTCTTAACGGTCACCGCCCCTGTTTTTCCATCCGCATCCGGCAGGAGAATGACATTGGTCTTCACACCGCAGGAACATAACAGGAAAAGCCCTGCAATAATACTGATATATCGAATCATTTGATCGTCTCCCTAGTTGACTTCCAGAATAACACGGGTTCCCCGAATGCCCACCGTTGCTTTCGGGGTATTCAACTTGACCGCATCCGGGGCCAGTTTTCCAATTTTTCCCGAACTGTATATGGCCGATCCTTTTTTCAAGTAGAGGGAAAATGCATATGCCTCAGTTTTGGGTTCGTAAAGGTAGTCTTGAATACTAAATTCCGTCCCAGGTCCCAGGGCAACCGTGGTGCCATCCGTAAAAACGATCCCCACGGAACCATCTGATCCTGTCTTGATCACATCCTCTTTATTGAGATGGCTCCCGGTTTCTACCGGCATCTGAGCCTGATCCCTTAAAATGGATGCCTCACCCGAGCTGTTTTTAATCAGTCCGATGTTGCTCTCAAGGGCAACTGCAGCCGGGCTTAAACCCAATATCAACAGAAAAAAAATGATAGCCTGTTTCATTAAGATTTCCTTTCAGAAGGTGAACTATAGTAAATTTATACCATACATCATTTTTTCGTACATTATTTTTTTGGCCAATCATAGGGGATAAAAAATTTCAAACCTGGGAAGATAAGCGTGGCATCCCGATGTGTTACCCCTCAGTTTTAACGGCGTTATTATCGATACCTGCTTCGACACGGGGCCGATCATGTTTTATACTACTTAGTAATCGCCATGGGGGACAACCCCTTGATTCAGGGGGCTATAATGGCGCGGCGCTCCGGGGCGATCAGCCTTCGGATATCATCGACATCCCGCCGGTTGAATCGATTGACGAGCAAAAGGTTGTGGACCTGCCCCAGGAGTCTGAACCGGGAGTCAAAGCCGATGGCCTTTTCTAAAATGGCATCTCCACGGAATACGTTTAAAATCTGCATGAACAGCATGGCTTTGTGTCTCTGGTCTGCCATCAATTGAAGCATGTCGGGGGTATAGCCGGATTGGGCTATGGTTTCGGTGACCATGTACATGCCCTGTATGAGACTGCCGTATAAATAATTCACCACAAAGCACAGGCGCTCCTCAGAGTCCAGACCCTTTTCAATCAGAGTATCAACGAACTCATCCATGGCATCTGACCAGGTGCTGTAGTTTTTAATGGCGTCGGGATTATCGATAATCTGCTTGAACCTTTGGGATAAGGGCAGGGCAATGCCTAAGGTTTCATTCAAACGGGCGGCAGCCTCAAGGCTTTGAACCATTTCACGCTTTTTTATGAACAGGGCGGCATAGGCCGCATCAGAGATACAGGCCCCTGAGGCCTGGGCCCGCCCTATGGCGGTTTTGTATCTGGACAGGTTTTCAACGGGAAAAATCAAGTCCTTTTGAAACGAGGCGCCGGCGTCCTTGAGCTGCCGGTTCATATCTGCCGTTCCCTTGTATTCGGATAGAATGGCTTCAATCTGTTCGCGGTATTCATATCTGATACGGGAGAGTCCGTCCTCAACACTTCCTGATACATCCTGTTCCTGAGCGACAGAAGCGAGTGCAGGAGCAAAGTTGAATGTCAGGGCCAGGCAGAGTCCCGCCATTAGAATCCACGATTTCATGGGTGCATCCCTCCTTATGAATTGTGATTGAAACTCAATTTCATAGGCAGGGAAGCTTAGATTTGTCAAGGCCGGCTTCTTTTTTGTCCGGATCTGGCCTTTTTATCTATTGCCTCAAGGTGACATTCGTGAATCGTGCAAACGAAGTCGGAGTTTGTTTAAAAACTTATTTTTAAAGCCTTGTTTTTAAGTTATAGAACAATGACATCATTTGGCGGTGAAGCTTGCGGATGTCTTAGGGCATAGAGTGTCCAGGCTTTTTGACGATGTGGCCCGTTGCGATGGACAGTGCGGGTATGGGGTTGCGTGAGGAAGGATGCATGAAAAAAATAGTCTATGTTCCGTACCAGTTGTATAAGTGGCTTTTCTACATCCCCTTTTTTTTAGTTGCCACCTTTTTTTTCAGCGGCCTTGCCGCTGTCACCGCATTCCTGTTCAATGACCGGGCGGCAAGCTTCATCGGCGGGGTGCTTTGGTCCCGCCTTCATACCTATCTTGTCCCGGTGAAGGTGGATGTTTTAGGACGGGAGCATATAAGGTCCGGCCAGTCCTACGTCATTGTGGCCAATCACCAGAGCTTTTTTGATATTTTTATCCTGTACGGGTTTTTAAATATCGATTTTAAATGGGTGATGAAAAAAGAGCTGCGAAAGGTGCCCGGAATCGGTATCGCTTGTGAAAAGATCGGGCATGTCTTCATTGACCGCAGCAACCACGAAGCGGCCATGGCCTCCATTGAAGCGGCCAAGAAAAAAACGGTCAACGGCACCTCAGTGATCTTTTTTCCCGAAGGCACTATCAGCCAGACCGGCCGGATCATGGTGTTTAAAAAAGGCGCCTTTAAAATGGCCTTGGACCTGAACCTGCCAATCCTCCCGGTGACCATCAACGGGGCAAGAAACATCCTGCCCCGCAGAACTCTGGACTTATTTCCGGGCCGGGTGGAGTTGAAGATCCATTCGCCGGTCAGCCTTGACGGGAAGACCGATGGGGATCTGGTTCCGCTGATGGAACAGGTGCGCCACACCATGATCCGGGAGATTGAGCCTGGCTTATTTTAAAAAATTGAAGCCGTTATTGTCCTCTGATCCAGTTGTCATTGCATCTGTTGGATGGATTTGGACAATTCCGATGGATAATGGGCCAAAAAATGTTCTGTAGTGATAAGCGCTCCTTTAGCATTGACATGGTCTCCATCCGGCAGGAAATCGTCATCTGCCAACTCAAGGCCTGAAAAGTCAATGACCGGAAGGTCCAGGCATTTTATCAGTTTATCATACGCATTGACATGGGGTTTGGGAATTTTATTCCGGTAGGCTGGGTGCAGCGGAGTTTTAATGAATACCAGGGTGATTTTTTGTAGTTTGCATAAAGCAACGATCCGCTGCAGATATGCAATATTGACCTTTGAAATGCCCCTGACTCTGTTCCCCTCATAGAATTGGGATCTGACTCGGCTTTCCATGACTTCTTGGCGAAATCGTTTTTTGCCTGTTTCTGAATTGATATACTTGCCAATGTACGCATAAGGGTCATGGTTGAGACGAAAAAATTTTTCAAGGGCCGGCCGTAAAAGTTTCGGATTTGCCCTGATAAGATCCAAAAGCTCTGAATAAGAGAACAGGTCGATGTATCTTGGCAGAATATGCCTGGCTTCTTTTCCGATCATATACGTATCGTAGTAGTCGGATAGATTATGGTAGCTCAGGCCCAGAATAACGGTTTTAATCTGGGGATTAACCGCAAGAATTTTTTTCAGTTTTTGAAGGGAATACAGGTATCCTTCCGAGTCAACGGCGACATTTCTGACCCCCCTTGCCTGTTCTGTAACCAGGGCGCATTGAACATGGCTGTCTCCGGTAATCAGGGTGTGGGTGGTTTTCTTCAGCGTATAAACTCCGTGAAGATTAGTTTTGAGCGCGGAATAAACCAATAGCACAGGCAGAAAAAGAATCAGGAACAGAGCCGATTTTTTTATAAAGCGTTTCATGAGGTTCTAAAATTGGTGTCTTAAAATTGAAAATATATAAAATTCTGCTCTATGCCGCCGAAATGGATGCAGCACAGGATCAGTCCATAGTATAATGCCCATCGGACAGGACGAAGTAGCGTTGTTTTGGCAAGTTCCAGGCCATGCTGCTTTTCTCTCTGAATCCATTCGACTGTCACCATGATAAGGATGCCCAGGCCCAGCGGTTCCCAACCGGTTTGGGGGTATGATAACAGTGAGGCATCAAATATCCGTCTCAGATAGCCAAGGGCCTGGGAAATGGACTCTGCTCTGAAAAAAATCCATGCCGCCGTGGTGAGGCAGAACGTTGCGGTGATTCTAAGGATTTCCGTGGGGCTCGGCAGATATCTCCCCTTTGCCGGGCTTTCTATATGAACGCGGTTTCGTTTTGTAATCATCAAGGGAATAAAAAACAGGGCATGCAGGGTTCCCCAGGCGATAAACGTCCAGTTTGCACCGTGCCAGAAGCCACTGACGATGAAGATGATGAAGACATTTTTTATGGTTTTGAATGTCCCTTTCCTGCTGCCACCCAGAGGGATATAAAGATAGTCCCTGAACCAGGTGGTCAATGAGATATGCCATCTGCGCCAGAATTCGGCAACGTCTCTTGAGAAATAGGGGAAGGCAAAATTTCTCATGAGGCTGAATCCAAAAAGACGTGCGGTTCCAATCGCAATGTCGGAATACCCTGAAAAGTCACCATAGATCTGAAATGCGAAAAGCACCGCCCCAAGGGCCAGGGTACTTGCCGGAAGGGTTTGATAATTTGAAAAAATATCATTCACAAAAACCGAACAATTATCGGCGATGACAATTTTTTTGAACAGTCCCCAGAGCATCTGACGCAGGCCGTCCGCTGCAGCACGATAGTCAAATTGCCTTTTTTCCCGGAACTGGGGCAGCAGGGCTGAGGCCCTCTCTATCGGGCCTGCAACCAGCTGGGGAAAAAAGCTGACAAAGGCAAAAAATGCTTGCCAGTTACGGGTTGGGACCAGTTTTTTTTGGTAGACATCAATGGAATAGCTTAAGGTCTGGAACGTATAAAAGCTGATTCCCACCGGCAGAACAATATTCAGCATCCAGGGATCGGCCACGGGGTGCCCCATAAGAGAAAAAGCACTGGAAAAGTTTTCTGCAAAAAAATTGAAATATTTGAAAAATCCGAGCAGGCCGAGGTTGACGAAAACACTGGTAAAAAACAGGCGCTTTCGCTTGGATATATCCTGTGTTTTGTCCATCCCTATACCGACCAGGTAATCCACCAGTGAGCTGAAGGCAATGAGGAAAAGAAATCGCCAGTCCCACCATCCGTAAAAAAAGTAGCTTGCTGCTGTCAAAAAAAGATTCTGTATGGTTAGGGTCTTATTAAAAACAAACCAGTACAGGAAAAAGACAACGGGCAAAAAATAGGCAAAATCAATCGAGTTAAACAGCAAGGCAGGATTTATCCTTTGTTAAATTACCGGCGTATCCTACTCTCCATTGAAAAAAAGATCAATGATGAGATGACCGTTCGGCATGGAAACATAGATGACCTGTTCATATTTTTGATGCTCAGACAGGAAAAGTTTTGAGGGCCTTGGAAAATAAATTTATTCAGGTTCAGCATCACTCCGGGGCTGAAACATCAAAGGTGAACCATTTTTCAGCCAGGCGCTTGATTGTACCATCGGCTATGGCTGCATTTATGGCGCGGGAGAACCTTTCGGCGAGGGCTGTATCCGTTTTTGCGACAGCCACGCCCACCCCTCTGCCAAAAGGGCCCTGGGTCATGCGGGGGCCGATGAATGTAAACTTATTGCCCCCGGGAGTTTTAAGCTTGGGCACCCAATGGCTCATGGCCCCAAGAACGGCATCGATCCGGCCGGAAATCAGGGCGGGTTCAAGATCTTCCATAAGATCGTAGTATTTTATGTTTACATCATCGCCCAGGTATTTAAGGATAAATCTTTCCTGGATTGTATCCGCTTGGGTGCCGATGGTTTTTCCTCTGAAAAGGGTCGAAAGATCGGCAAGGGCGTTTTTTTCATAAACACTGAGGGCATCCAGGGTTAAGGCGGGGATGATGGTCTTGAAAAGGGACAGGCCGCTCTCCTTGGGGACAATGAATACAGAAGGGGCCGCAGCGTAATACCGTGAAAAGCAGATTGTTTTTTCCCGTTTGGCGGTAATGGTCAGGGCCGCCATGACGGCATCGTATCTGCTGGAGACCAAAGAGGGGATCAGCTCGTGCCAGTCCCGGGTGACCATGGTGTATTCCAAATCCATGCGGCGGCACAGATCCTTTGCAAGCTCTATTTCAAAACCGTCCAGCTTTCCGTTGTCGGTGGTCAGATTCCAGGGCGGATATGCCCCTTCCGTTGCAATGGTGATTTTATCTTTGGCCTGGGCCGGACCGGAGAACAGAGCAAGAGCGGCGACCACGGCCATGATCAGCCGTTTCATGAAGATCTCCCCGTTACAAATGAAACCTCTTGTATTCAGTTGCTACAAAGCCTGTGTATATGGATTTTTCCTCAAAAAATCAAGTGGATAAAAAATCTCCAAAGGAGTGGTCTCTTTTTTAAAAGCTCGGATCTGCGGGAGGGCTTGGGTTTGATTTTGAATCTGATTGTGCTCCCAAAAATCTAAATTTTCGGCCGTAATCATTTTAAAAAGCAGTTGTCCAGTATCTGTCTTAACTCTTCTTGTGTGGGCTCGGGCCTTGTGTTCTTTATATTGCCGGCTTTTGCTGCGATGGCCGCAAATTTGTCTGCCTCTTTTGGGGTCAGAGAAAATGGTCCTAAAAGATCTGTGAAAAAGGTTTGCATCGCGTTAAGTGAGCAAAAACACAGGGTATTTAAAAGACGGCTGACGTCATCGGGTCTGGCCCGGTTAATATAGCGCAGGTATTCGGTGATTAAAAGGCCGTTGGCAACGCCGTGCTCCAGCCCTTTAAAATAGGTCAGGGAATACCCCATGGCATGGACTGCGGTGGTCCCGGACTGTGAGATAACCATACCCGCCAGCATTGAGGCATATAAAAGTTGTTCCCGTTGTTCCAAATCAAGGACCCCGTCCGCGGCCAGAACAGGGAGCAGGGCTCCGATCTGTTTCAGGCTTTCCAGAGCGAACAACTGCACCGGTGCCGTGGCGCGGACGGCCAGATAGCCTTCGATGGCATGGGTTAAGGCATCCACCATCGTGGCACGGGTCACCTTTTTGGGAAGATTCATGGTATATCGCCCGTCGAGAAAGGCCAGACGGGGAAACACCTGATCCGAGGTCAGAAAACTTTTGGTTTCCATTGTGTTGTTGGTCAAAATTGCATAGGGGGTGACTTCGCTGCCGGTCCCGGCCGTGGTCGGCACAACGGCCAGGGGAAGGACAGTTTCAAATTCATTTTGAGAAAAAAGCGCGTCCGCCGGCAGATCCCCTGCGGCCAAAACGGCTACAGCCTTTGCTGCGTCAATGGGGGACCCGCCCCCTAAGGCAACGATGAAATCCGCCCCTTTTTTCCTGGCCACAGCCGCGGCCGTTTCCACATCTTCAAGGCTGGGGTTGGGGGTGACTTTGTTGTAGTGAAACCATTGAATTCCCTGCGATGACAAAGCCTGTGTCATATCATCCAGGCAGCCGTTGTCTGCTGCGGAGCTTTTGCCGCTCATAATAAAGGCGCAGGTGCCTAAGCGAGCCAGTTTTGCACTGTTTTGTTTAATGCAGTTCTGGCCGAAGATCATTCTTGTGGGCAGATAAAATTGAAATCGCATATTTTCTCTTAAACAATGGGGGTAAATTGGGCCCGGTTATCAGTTACACAAAAAAAATGATCAAATAAGTTTACCCCAGATAGGCCTTTGTTGCACGGTAAAAAAACTGCACCCCGATGTCCAGGGCCCGCTCATCAATATCAAAGTACGGAGAATGAAGAGGGAAGGTGATGCCCGTCTCCTTATTTCGGCAGCCGATTCGGGCGATGGCGCCGGGTCTTGCCTGGGTAAAAAAGGCGAAATCCTCCGCTCCCATGGTGGGGGTCAGCCAGGAGACGTTGTCTTTGCCCAGAAGGTCTGCCGCAATGTCATAAAGAAAAGTGGAAACCGTTTCGTCATTGTTGCACCCCGGGGTGTCCGGAATGATTTCCAGTCTGCAGTGGACCCCGAAAGACAACTCCGTACCCTTTACCAGTTCATCAAGACGCTTGAGGATAACATCCCGGGATGTCTCGGAATGGGTGCGGATGGTGCCTTCAAGGCGGGCGGTCTGGGGGATGACATTGCGGGTCTTTCCCGCATCGAACCGCCCCACGGAAACCACGCCTGAGTCCACGGGATTCAGGTTCCGCGAGACAATGGTCTGCAGGGCCGTGACCAGATGGGCCCCGGCCACCAGGGGATCCCGGGTCTGATGGGGACGGCCGCCGTGGCCCCCCCGGCCCTCTATGGTAATGTGAAAATAGTCTGCTGCGGCATACCCCCGGGTTTTGAAAATACCGATCTGCCCCACATCCAGGCCCGGGCCCATGTGGCCGGCAAGGATCCTGTCCACACGGGGATTTTCCAATACCCCCTGTTCGATGAGGGTTTTGGCGCCGAACTCCCGTTCCTCGGCCGGTTGGAAAATCAGCTTGACGGTTCCGTTGAAATCCGGCACGGCCATTTCATCGGACAGGCATTTTGCCACGCCCAGCATGATGGCGGTGTGGGCGTCATGGCCGCAGGCATGCATGACCCCGGGGGTTTGGGACCTGTAAGGCACGTCGTTTCTCTCGGTAACGGGCAGGGCGTCGATGTCCGCCCGCAGGGCAAGGCAGGGCCCCCGGCCCGAGCCTTTTAAAAGGCCCACCGCCCCCGGGATTTCTCCAAAGCCCTGGGCGGGGATATCAAGTTCCCCTAAAATTTCCAGGATGCGGGCCGTGGTCCGGGTCTCCTGGAACGAGAGTTCGGGATGGCTGTGGAAATCACGGCGTACTGCTGACAGCCAGTCGGTATCAATCATAACCTTATGTCCTTATGGTCAAATATGTATTCTAATGGGTATTGAAAAGATGGGGGGAGAGCCTTTTTTCGGTCAGGCTGATCACCCGGGTTAAAATAAAGTTGATGGTCAGGTAAATGCCGCCGGCAATGATGAACACCTCCACCGGGGCATAGGTCGCTGCAATGATCTTTTTGGCAATGCCTGTGATCTCCAGAATGGTAATGGTGGAGGCAAGGGACGAGGATTTCACCATCAAAATCACCTCATTGCCATAGGCGGGCAGGGCCTGGCGGATGGCAACGGGAAAGATGATGCGGTAAAACAGGGTGAAAGAAGACATGCCAAGGGCCTGGCCCGCCTCGATTTCTCCTTTGGTGACCGACTGGATGCCGCCCCGGATGATTTCAGCGGTATAGGCCCCTGTATTCAGGGCCAGGGCGGCGATGGCGCAGAACCAGGCCTCCCTTAAAAAGTGCCAGACCCCGATGTCCTGGAAAAAATGCCGGAATTGGCCGGAGCCGTAGTAAACCAGGTAAATCTGCACCAGAAGCGGGGTGCTGCGGAATACGTAAATATAAGCCCGGGCCGGCCAGGACAGCAGCGGGGCGTTGGCAAGCCGCATCTGGGCAAAAATAACGGAAAGGATAAAACCGATACATAGAGCGGCCGCCACAAGGCTCAGGGTCGCCGGAATGCCATGGATCAATTTGGGCAGGCTTTCCTGCATCACCTCAAAGTTCATTGGGAATCCACTCCTTTTCCGGCCCATTTTTCAGCCTGCGCAAATCCCCGGCCGGACACGGCGGCCACAGCCAGGTATAAAAGGCCTGCCACGGCGTAAAAGGTAAAGGGTCTGCGGGTTGAGCCGGCTGCCACGGCGGACTGGCGCATGATTTCCACAAGTCCGATCACCGAGATCAGGGCAGTGTGCTTGAGGGTGAGCTGCCAGATGTTGCCAAGGCCGGGCAGGGCCAGGCGGGCCACCTGGGGGACAAGAACACGGAAGATCAGGGTCTGTGACCCCATGCCGATGGCGCGGCCCGCCTCGATCTGCCCCTTTGGCACGGCAAGAACCGCCCCGCGGATGACCTCGGCGCAATAGGCGCCGGAACTGAATCCGATACAGGACATGCCGGTGACAAAAAGGGGCAGGTTGATAAATCCGTCCCCCCCGAAGAACAGGGCGCTGATTTTGGTTAAAAGCAGGCTGCCGCCGAAAAAGACCAGGTAAATGATCAGAAGTTCAGGGATGCCCCGGACCAGGGTGGTGTACAGATCTGCTGCGATCCGGCACAAAAAGAACCTGGACAGTTTCAAGGCGGCACCGGCGATGCCTAAGACAATTCCTAGGGCAAAGGCCGCCGAGGAAACGGCAAAGGTCATCAACGCGCCGCGTACCATTTCATCGCCCCAGCCGGCAGTTCCCCAGGCTAAAAGTGAAAGCTCCATGCGTCTTCCTGTTCCCATGGCAGCGGCGGGGCCTTAAAGGGACCGCTTCCGCCGCTGCCAAAGTCTGGCATCAGTCGTGGGCTGATGCGTCAAAGGTGAACCATTTCTCGGCCAGGCGCTTGACCGTACCGTCTGCCAGGGCTTCGTCAATGGCCTTGGAGAACCGGTCTGCCAGGGCGGTATCCGTCTTTCTGACGGCAACGCCCACGCCTTTGCCAAAGGGGCCTTTTGTCATGCCGGGGCCGATGAATTTGAAATCTTTGCCTTCAGGTGCGTTGAGTTTGGGGACCCAGTAGCTCATGGCACCAAGGGCCGCATCAATTCGGTCCGCTGCAAGATCCAGCTCCAGGTTCTCCTGGGTGTCATAGGACTTGATCTCCACATCATCTCCCAGGTATTCGACCAGAAACCGCTCCTGAATGGTGGCAGCCTGGGTGCCGATGGTCTTTCCCTTGAACAATTTTCCAAGATCCGACAAGGCTGCTTTTTCTTCGGGAGCCAGGGAATCCAGAGTCAATGCGGTCACATCGGTTTTGAAACCGGCAAAGCTGCTGTCTTTAAGGACAATGAAGATGGACGGAGTGGCAGCATAATACCGGGAAAAGGCCACGACTTTTTCACGTTTGGGGGTAATGGTCATGGCGGCCATGATGGCATCGTATTTACCGGCGTTCAGGGAGGGAATGATTCCGTCCCAGGCCTGGGGTACCATGGTGTATTCCACATCCATACGGCGGCACAGATCCTTTGCCAGCTCGATTTCAAAACCGTCCAGTTTCCCGTCGGCGGTGCTGAAGTTCCACGGGGCATAGGCTCCTTCCGTGGCGATGGTGATTTTTTCCTTGGCCTGGGCAGGCCCTGCGATCAGGGCAACAAGGGCAACAGCTGTAATGATCAAACGTTTCATCAGAATCTCCTTATTGATAGGGTGGGTAAACACAAACATTATAAAATCATGGATAAAAATTCCCGGCAGCGGGGGCTTTGGGGGTTGGAAAACAACGCATCCGGTGTATTCTGTTCTTCGATTCTTCCGTCGTGGAGAAAGAGCACCTGGTCAGACACCTCCCTTGCAAACCCCATCTCATGGGTGACCACAATCATGGTTCTGCCTTCTTCGGCAAGGGCCTGCATGACTTTTAATACCTCTCCGACCAATTCCGGGTCCAACGCGGAGGTGGGCTCATCAAAGAGCAGGACTTCAGGCTCCATGCAAAGGGCTCTGGCAATGGCCACCCGCTGCTGCTGGCCTCCTGATAATTGTGATGGATAGGCGTCCAGGCGCATCTCCATTCCCACTTTTTTCAGAAGGGCACAGGCCCGTTCCCGAACCTCATCACGGTTTTGTTTGAGGACATGGACCGGTCCTTCCATGACGTTTTCCAGTACCGTACGATGGTTCCAGAGGTTAAAACCCTGAAAGACCATGCCCAGCCGGGTCCTAAGATGCTGGACCTGACGCCAGTCCGCGACGGCAGGGCCTTTGCGGCCATGGCTTTTGATACGGATCTGCTCTCCGTCCACCACCACCCGGCCGGCATCCGGGATTTCCAGGAAGTTCAGGCACCGCAGAAAGGTGCTTTTCCCGGATCCGGAACTGCCGATGATGGAAATGACCTGGCTTTGTTCGGCCTTCATGGTAATGCCTTTGAGCACCTCGTTGTCCCCGAATCGCTTGTGAATGCCTTCTGCCAGTAAAACCGGAGTGTCCATGATTGTTTTTCCGTCCGTAAAATTTGTTACATATGATATGGTTTTGTTCTCTTTGTTACAAAATTCGATATATGGATTTTAAATATAAAAATCAAGAAAATAAAAATTTAAAATTTAACATGATGATTATATAAGTCTATTTTATGCGTCTGTATGAACGCCCGACCATATGGAATCAAAAGAAATTGACAAAACAAATGTTTCAAAATAGGGTGGAATGAAAAATCCATAACAAAAATGTAGATTCATCCCTATGAGTGATAAACAATTCATCAAGCGCATCCAGACCCTGGGCCGGCTGACACCCAAAGAAAAGAGAATCGCAGATTTTTTCGCCCGGCACTACGATGACCTGGTCTTTGAAAACCTGTCCTCTATCAGCCGGAAAACCAGTGTTTCCAAACCCACGGTGCTTCGGTTTATCACCAAGTTGGGGTTTGCCCGTTTCAAGGACTTCCATGCAGCGTTGAGGACGGAGCTGAGCCTGACCCATGATTCCCTTCATATTCGGTATTCCCTGAAAAAAAAGCTGCTTCAGGATTCGGAAGAAGACGTGGTGGCCCAGAATTTTGCCAACACCATCAAGAACCTTGAAACCACCTATGCCCGCATGAATAAAGTTGCCTTTGCCGATATCGCAAGGGCCATCGCCTCAACCCGGGGAAAGCTGTATCTGTTCGGTCAGAGAAGCTCCCATGCCCTGGCCTATCTGTTTTACAACATGATGAGAAGGGTCATGCCCGGAACGGTGCTGGTACCCAAGGGATGCTCGGCTGAACCGGATCTTCTGGTCGATGTGACCCCAGATGACCTGCTCTTTGTGGTGTTCCGGCATCCTTACGGAACAGAAGCCCGCCAGCTGATTTCCTTTTTCAGCAAAAAGGGCGGCCGGGTGATCCTGCTCACCGACAGTGAGCTGAATCCTGCGGCGGAGTTGGCCCGCCATCAATTGGTGGTCAATACCGAAGGGGTTTCCATTTTTACCTCCTCTGCCAGCATCCTAGCTGTCCTGGAATCCCTGAACATCGCCGTTCTCGGATACACGGACCAGGATTTTTCCAGCCGGATGGAGGAAACGGACACCATCTACTCTCACTTCGATACCTTCTGCATTTAACGCGCTGTAAATACCACAGGGAGCCTGTGATTGGATCGCCTTGCCGGACGGATTTTGCAAAATGGGGACTCCGCTCGGTATTCATATTGAAATCATCCCTATCTTTTTGATAATATATGGACTTTTCCAATGGTCGGCCAAACCGGTTTTTTATGAACTGACCTGCCGGACTTTGGAGACAACAGGCAGCTTATACAAATAAAGGAAGGTTTGGATTGATTGATATAAAAACGGTATTTGTGTGTATCATGCATATATCGCTGTTTTACGCGGCAGCATATACGGTGTTCTGGTTCAGCCAGAAAACCTATAAAGGATTTGGATGCTGGACCCTGGCAAACCTTAGTTATTCGGGTATCTACGGTGCCGTGCTCCTGCGCCTGGTCATAAGCGACGGGGCAAGCATCGCTGCTGTGGCGGTATTAACGCCCCTGTCCGCCATGCTTTATGCCGATGGGGTGCTTAGGTTTACCCAAAACAATCCCCTGCCGAGATCTGCCTATCTTGTGCTGGTGCCGGTGGTTCCCGCGGCCCTTTACTTTTATTACGGCACCGACTGGTTTGCCATGCGCACGGCTATCCTTCTTGCCGCCATAACGCCGTTTAATTTTATAACATGCTGGAGGCTTGCAACCTTTCAGACGGATACGGGCAAAGTTTTGTACCGCATTGGCGGTGCCTTCTTTGTCATGCGCTATGTGGGGTTGGCCTTTGGAACGGTCATGCTGTTTTTTGGCCGTGCAAATATGCGTATTTTTGAAAGCCCGGATACGGGCGCTTATCTGCTTTTCACGATGCTGGGGGTATTGGGGGCGGGTGTGTTTTTCTTTCTTCTTCACGCACAGCGCGCACAGGAGGAACGCGATGACGCCCAAAGGACGGTTGCGAATATGCTAAAAGCGGCCCAGGGGCTCGCCCAGTGAGAAGCCAAATCCGTGAATGGTGTTGATGAGTTCGTTTTTTCCGGCCTGCTCCCGTATTTTTTTTCTAAGGCGGGTCACCATCACTCCCAGGGCGCGCCTGCCGTATGGGCCGTCGCTCAGATAACCCAGCTCCTCAAGGATAGACTCCTTTTTTGCCCCATCGTCCCCGTAATCCAGGAGCAGGCGGATAAACTCGCTTTCCTTGGTTGTCAGGCGGATTTCTATGCCGTCCGGTGAGGTCAGCAGCCAGCCCTTTGCGTTGAAGATCCATGCCCCTTCAGGAGAGGGCGCATCGCCCGGGGACGGTTCCCTTGCCGCCAGGCGGGCGATCAGGTTGGTGATAGTGGCAGATAACTCCCGGCAGTCTACAGGCTTGGAAAAATAATAATCCGCCCCAGCGGAAAACCCCTGGATTTTGTTGTCAATACCGGTGCGGGCGGTGAGAATGATGATTCCCATCTGGGTGGCGGTCCGCACATACCGGGCCAGGTCATATCCCGATCTGTCAGGCAGGCCGATATCAATGATGGCCACGTCAAACCGGTTTGAACGAATCTTTTCCATAAAGGCTGCCGCACTGCCGCAATCGGTTACCTCAAAGCCGTCCAGTCTGAGTAGTTCACAGATCGTCTCCCGAAGCAATTGGTCATCTTCTACAAAAATCAGTCTCATTTTTATGCGTTCTTTTCTTTGGGCAGGCAGACGGTCATCCGGGTGCCTGCGTTTGGCCGGGAGCTTAATTTGACCTCTCCTTGGTGAAGATCCACAATGGTCTTTACAAGAAAGAGGCCAAGCCCTGCGCCCTGTTTTTTTCCTGTCCGCTCCGATCTGTAATATTTTTCAAATACCTGCCCGGCCTCGTGATCGCCAATACCCATCCCGTTGTCTGTGATGTTGACATCGACGCGATCCTTGAAGACATCCACCGTGATAAGAACGGGATGATCCGGTTCCGAATACTTGCAGGCATTGTCCAGAAGGTTTTTAAATACGGTGATCATCAGCTTTTCATCTGCGGTAATCCGGATATTGCCATAAGGGGCGCTGTTAAAAGTGATCTGATAGTCTGTGTAAGCTGTTTTTGTCAGATCAACGGCAGACGAAATGAGTGAGACAAGGGCAAGTCTTTCCATGCGAAGCCGCGGGGTGAGCGTGTCCAGCCGGTCTTTGCCAAGGGAAGATTGGAAAATATCGATTAATCGCTGGGCGGACAGTTTCATTTTCCCGATCTGATTATCAATTTTTGAAAACCCTTCCATGAGGCATTTTTTTTCAACGAGCTCGATGTTCGCGGTGATAACGGACAGGGGTGTTCGGTATTCGTGGGAGATCATATCCATGAAGTTCAGATTCTGCTGGATGGCCTCCCTTTCCGATTGCAGCGCCAGTTTTGTCCGCTTTCTTTCCTTTTCAGCATTCATGTACATGGCCTTGTAATCTTCCTGGCTTTTTTTCAGCTTTGCCGTGCGTTCTTCGACCTTGTATTCAAGACGGATGTTCAGGTTTTTCAGCTCCCGGGTCTTCTTTGCCACCATGACCCTTAAATGCCAGCTGTAAACGCTCAAAATGATGAGGGAGGTCAGGGTGAACATGGCAATTTCGCCGGCGATCCAGATCCAGTCTGCGCCTTTTTTTTTGTCATCCGTTTGGGAGTCGGCCGGTACCTGGGAA
Organism: uncultured Desulfobacter sp.; assembly: GCA_963677255.2. Classification (GTDB taxonomy): domain Bacteria; phylum Desulfobacterota; class Desulfobacteria; order Desulfobacterales; family Desulfobacteraceae; genus Desulfobacter. The sequence continues at coordinate 2,329,762 of CAXXER010000001.1, forward strand.
GGGCCGCTTAGCCCTGGTTGGGCCGGTGCCTGCTGGGTGGAAGGAGGCTCTGTTGCTGACAGAAAGGTGGGGCTGGCAAGCAACAGGCCTGTAATCAAGGCCAGGATTAAAGGTTTAACACGTTGCATCAGTTTTTGCGTATCCATGTGATTGTCAATTGTCGGTGATACGCCTGGCTGTAAAAATCGAAAAAAGTAATCATTTTTTTCATAGTATACCATTCTATGCACCAGCTCAACTCTGTTTGGATTTCTGCGCCTAAAATCAATCCAATAACCGATCCCTTTGCCCATGAGACGGGCAAATGTAGCAATAATGTAGCTTGAACCTGCCCCCATATCGTGTAAAACCCCGAAAAAGCCTGAGAATTAACAGGGCAAAAAAAAGATGATAACCCACCAAGGAAATCCACCATGAGCAACCGTTTAAAAAAGGCCGGGCAGGCCATCGCTGCAGGCTATGTCGTTTTTTTTGCGATACTGGCCGGGCTGGCCTTTTGCGGGGAACTTCCCCCGCCAATGTCCCAGCGGGACAGGGCCATTGCATTGTGTACCTCTGGGGATGAGCGCCTGGCCGGGATGGAATCGGCCAAAGCCCTTGAGGCTTTTGATAAGGCTTGGGATATGTTCCAGGCCCTTGCCGCGGAAAACCCTGACGATGTTCAGGCCCGGCACGATATCTCTGTGACCCTGATGCGGATAGCAGATGTATATGTCCAGATGGGTGAGGGCCAAAAGGCATTAGAGGCCTATGAAAAAAGCCTGGCTTTGAACCGGGAAACGACCCTGGCCGATCCCGATAACCTCAAATACGGGTACGGCCTGTATGTGGCCCAATGCAACCTGGCAGACCTGAAAGAATGGCTGGGCAACGGCAATGAGGCCCTTGACGCCTATACCCAGGCATTGAACCTTGCAAAGAAAATGGCAGCCTCCGGGGAAACCGATGTTCAGACCCATCTCTTTGTGACCCTGACCCGGATTCAGGCCCTGTACTCCCGGCTGGGTGTGGCGGATGAGGCCGCATCTTTTAAGGCGCGGGGGGAGGCCGTGTACGAGTCGATGATGGCAAATGACGGCCAGGCATGGGCTGCCCTTAGCAAGGTCTTTGACGAGTGGGCGACCCGGTATCTGATGCTCAGACAGCCTAAGGCCGCCGTGGCGGCACTGGAACAGGCCGTAGAAATCAACCGCCGCCAGGCGCAGGCCCATCCCGATGAAAAGGTGTTTCCCCGGAATATGTCTGCCTATTTAAGGCAGATCGGAGGCATATGCATCCGGATGGGAGCACCCGGCAGGGCCGTTGATGTCTATGCCCGGGATCTTTCCATTACCCGGTCCCTGGCCCAATCCGAGCCTGACAGCATTTTGGCCCAGCGTGCCATGGCAGCAAGCTTTGACAGCCTTGGAGATGCGCTGCTGCAATCCGGCCGGACCGAGGATGCCCGGGATATCTATGATCAGGCGCGGCAGATTGTCCGAAAGTTGTCGGCGGCCCATCCGGACAGCGTCGATGTGAAACAGGACCAGATCATAGGGCTTTACAAGCTGGGCCGGGCCCATGAGGCGCTTCATGCAATACCGTCCGCCCTGGAATCCTATAGAACCGCCTTGGACCTCGCCCGGGAGGCGGGTCGGCAAGCGCCTGAAAATCCCCTGTTTCAAAATATTTCCAGGGATCTGAAAGCGGCTGTCAGCCGCCTGGAAGACCAATGAGGTGAAATCCAATAACCTGCGGACCTTCCCTATACCATCTTGGCGATGTTGCCCTGATACCATTGACCCAATATTTAAGGAGTAACATATGTTGAATCGTAAATTGAAACTGGCTGCTTTGATCTGTCTTGCTTGCTTTATCTGCTGCGTTACAGGATATGCCGATGAGGCCCCCACCCCGCAGGATGTCCAGGCCATTGCCGATATGGCCCAGAACGGTGACGCCGAGGCCCAAAGGCATCTGGGTATGCTCTTTTTTTACGGAGAGGGGATCGCCCAGGATTATACCCAGGCGGCAGGATGGTTTGCCAAGGCCACCCAGCAGGGGGATTCTAAAAGTACATACAGTCTGGGGTATATGATGGCCAAAGGCTTAGGCGTCCCCAAGGATGTAGGGGCCGCAATCACCCTGCTGAACATGGCGGCCAAGGCCGGTGTTGCCGATGCCCTTTATGAACTGGGCACTCTGGCCGAAGAAGGGGAAGTTGAAGGCGGCCCCGACTATGAGGCTGCGGCATCTTTTTACCTGCAGGCCAGTGAAAAAGGCAATGCCGACGCCACCTGTGCCCTGGCCAGCCTTCTGTATAACGGACAGGGCTTTGATCAGGATTACGATGCGGCCAGAGAAGGGTTTGAAGAGGCGGCTAAACAGGGCAGCAGCGATGCCATGTACGCCCTGGGGAGCATGGCCGAAAACGGAGAGGGCGGAACGGTTGATATCGACCGGGCCGTCAGATACTACTCCATGGCAGCTGAACTCGGAGACGAGGATGCCGCAGAAAAAGTCAGGATCCTGACCCAATAGATTCAGGCCTGCGCGCCATGCATATGCCTACCGGTATTGCTCAATGAGCGCCCGGTAATCCGCGTCCTTGTCCCGGATCATTTCCTTTAATTCCCCGTCCTTGAAAAGAAAGACCGCGGGAAGGGCGCGGAGATCAAATGCTTGGGCCAGCCGGGGATTCTCTGTGATATTGACCCTGGCCACGATGACCTCGGTGTCCCGGACCAGGTCCTCTAACTCCTTGAGGATGGTTGCCCCCTCCTGCCAGAAAACAACCAGGACCGGTTTTTTCTCCTCAAGGACATCGGCCTGGAAATCCTCAAAATCGGTTTTGATGATGACCCCTTTGTCAAAGGGGAAATCCTCCAGAGTGTCGCCGTCGGTAAACGGATCGGTGAACAGGCTGAACACCAGGATTGCGAAACTGGCAATGGCCATAAGAATGTATCCGATATTTTTCATCTTTCTCCTAAAAAGTGCCTGTGGTTGTACTTGCAGATCAAAAAAACTTCTTAAACCAGAGCCGGACGCCAAAGTAAAGGGGGACAAAATGGGGTTGTTCGGGGCGTTTGAGTCCGATTGATCCGGGGAGCCCTGTGTGATGCCTTGCGGCATCAGCCCCGCTGCAATTCCCCGTCTTTGAAATGTAGTAAAAATGTAGCGAAAATGTAGGCAAAATGTACCTTGAATTCCGGGCCGGGATGGGGCAGAACATCCTGGAATGAAATGACTATAACCGCACGATAACCCGGGGCCTGATCCCGGATCACAAAGGTGGCACAACCTCCATGCAGCGAATATCGATTTTTTTACTCTCCCTTATCCTGGCCGGGACGATAGGCCTTGCAGATGCCGGGGCCCAGGGGCTTTGGATGACCCGTATCCTCGAGGATATGGCAGGGCCCCTGAGCCCGGCCGATGATGGAGGCAGCCCTGATACGGATGGTGCCGTATCCCAGGCTGAAAGCCCGGGAGCGGTGGACTGGGAGATGTTCTGCCAGATGGACAACCAGCTTTTTCCATCGGTGGTCGTCACCATGGCCACCATGCTGTCCAACGGGTATGATGGCAATGCGCACAGCTTCGGCTCGCCGTTGTCCCTGGTCACCGTCTATATTCAGGGAAAGAAAGCAGGAGACCGGGCAACGGTGGAAATCAGCAGCACCCGCATCATTCGCCCTTCACGTATGGAGGTCGTCCTGGCTGATCCCAACCAAGCCTATCAGATCAGCCCGCATCTTAAATATGACTATGAAAAACTGCTCTCCATCCGCCAGGCTTACCCCGAGGACGTTACGGCCAAGGTTTATATCAACGGGAAGCTTATCGGTGAAAAGACCCAGACCCTTGTGGTCCGGTCCCTGAACGACTGCCTCTACGGTGTGGTCAATGAGGACGGCTCCTTTATGGATTTCAGCCTGATGTTTGCCGCCTATGTCAACGAGGGAGATCCCCTGATCGACGAACTTTTAGGGGAGGCGTTGAAAAAGGGGTATGTGGACGCCTTTGTGGGATACCAGTCCGACATGCAGATGGTGCTGCGACAGGTAGCTGCCATCTGGCGGGTCCTCCAGGACCGGGGAATCCGCTATTCCAGCATCACCACCACCTCGGTGGAATCGGATACCATCTTGTCCCAGCATGTCCGCCTGGTGGGGGACTCCACCCGTACAAGCCAGGCCAACTGCGCCGACGGCTCGGTTCTTTTTGCCTCGATCTTCCGGAAGATCGGTCTCAACGCCTTTCTGGTTGTGCTGCCGACTCATATGATGGTCGGGGTGGGCACGGACAGCAATAACAGCCAGGCCGCCTATATTGAAACCACCATGCTCTCAGACGCCAGCCTTGCTGACGCCATGCAGTCGGCCGAAGCCACAATGGGGGAAACCGACCCCTCCAAGATAATGGTCATTGATATCAACCAGGCCCGCCAGAGGGGATTTTTGCCCCTGCGGGATCTCAATTAAGAAAGGAAGGCTTCGCATGATCCGCTCTCTCGGCCTGAAACTGATCGCCATCATCATGGGGGCCCTGGCCGTTTATCTGTTTTATCTGGTGCTCCTTGAACCTGTTGAATCCTATACCATGGGTAACGGCTATATCTGGGGGATGACCCTGCTGATCATCGGGGCCCTGACCGTGTGGATGTTCTCCGACGTTGGCATGTACAACAACTGGGTGGACACCGTAAAGATGATTCCCAATCCCAAAGGCTTAAAAATGCCGGCCCTGTTTGCGGCCTTCAAGGATATGGATACGGATCTTGGCAGGCCCTGGCTGGGCAAGGTTAAATTTGTCGGAGGCAAGTCCCTGATATGGGGCCCCAACCCCGAGGGGGAGTATATCTACGCCTATACCGGGGGGCTGACTTCGGACATCAAACTTTCCATGAATATGGTGCCAGGCTTTATTACCCCGCCTCCGGGGGAAGAATGGCGGCTGGATGCCTTGGAAGAGGACGGGGAGGAGATGGACGTCGATGATGAGGTGCTGCGCCACCGCTTCGATGCCATCGGCCTGATGACGGATCTGGCCGAGCGCCTCACCGTTTTTGCACAGGATCCGGACCATGGGGATGTTGATCCGGTGGACACCGGCGGGACCAAGGAAACCTATATGTTTGAGGAGTCGTTCCGGTGGACGGGGCAGGACTTCTATCTTTTTGACGCCCAGGGGCAGCGGCAGATGAAGATATCCGCTCCTCTGCCCTGCAAGACCTTTCATATCAGCCGGGCAGACGACGAGACCGAAATTTTCATGCTGACCAAGCGGATCTTCCACATCCTGCCCCACTATGACCTTTACGAATGCGGGACCAAGATCGGCCGGATGAAAAAGAGGCTGGTCTTCCACCATGACCATTTTACGGCAGACACCCCCTATGGAAAACTGGAGCTGAGAAGCATCACCGCCACAATCAGCGCCAACTTCAAGGTCACCCTGGACGGCCGCCTCATCGGCACCATTGCAAGGCAGCTGACCCCGAACCTTGGCAATCTTGTATTTGAAAACTTTGTCCTGACCCTCCATGACCCCAAGCACCTGGTGCTCATGACCGCCATGGGAGTGATGACGGCCAGGGAGCTGCGTCGGGATCAGATGGCGGCGCTGCGCACCCTGCGGGACGACTTTTAACGGGCCTCGATGAAGGCTGTGGATAAACCCTAAGGAAACAACACGATGCGTTCCATAAAAAGAATAAGTATGAAGGGCGGCATTCTGGCCCTGGCTCTGGCATGGCTCTGCCTCTGCCTCTTCCCGGCCCATGCCCGGGAGATGGCCGACTTCACGTTCCTGGGGGGAGGCTATACCCTTACCGGCCCCTCGGCCTGGGAGCCTGAGGTGGACGATGATCTCTGTGTCTCCATCTACCCGTCCGAATCCTCGGACGCCAGCCTCCTTATCTTCGCCCCGGATCCGGATGACCCCGAAGCCCTTTCCATGGGAAGCCGGGCCTATACCAAGCGCCTGGTGGATTCCTTTACAGCCGGGGGGGAGAATGTCCGGATTATCAGAGAGGAGGCCTGCACCCTGGCAGGCCATGAGGCCTATTCCATCGTCTTCTCCCGGGAGGAGAAGGGCGTTGAATGGATCGGCGGGGTCTACGGCATGGTTGCCGAAGGCTATGCCTTTGTCCTCTACGGCGACGTCCCGGCAGGGGATGTGGAATCCCTGATGCCGGCCATCAGCGAGGCCGCCGATTCCTTCCGCTTCGACAAAGCGGCCCTGGATAAGGTCAGGGACGAGCTTAAAGCGGCCAATACCCTGTGATGGTCCCAAGCGGTACAGGCATAGGTTCCTATCAGCACCGGGAAAATGAACTATTTAAAAATGAAACTCTTCAGGATGTAAACCCATGATCGAAAAACGCGGAAACCGGACCTGGTACAGGGCGGTAAAATCTTATTTTAAACTCGGGAAAAAGGGGCGGGTGTCCCATGTGGTGGCGGCTATGGCCGCCTGTCTGACTATTGGTGTTAGCACGCCTGCCATGGCCGCATGGGATGGTGACCCCATTAGTGTAGAAAAAACTGATACTCAGCAAAATGGATATCAGACGAACATGGGGTTCATTTGTTACAACCTGACCATCACCGACTCCGGAAGCATCACCGTCACGGACAGGAACGCCGTTGAATCAAACCCCACCTCTGGCCTGGGGGACGCCGCCATCACCAACAACGGAGCGATTACGGTGACCAACTCGGCTGCTTCCACGGCCGCTTTCGTCTCCGGGATTTACGTCAATTCCATCGGCAACAATGGCTCGGTGATCAATGCGGGCACCATCACCGTGAACAATGCGGCTGGGACCAGAGCCTACGGTATCAATATCTCATCCCAGATCAACAGCACCAATACCGTGAAGAACTCGGGCACCATCACCTTATCCAATTCTTCCAATACCGCCTTAGTGGCCGGAATGAGGGTAGATAATCTGGGCAGTGACGCCAGCGTGGAGAACGCCGGAACCATTGAGGGGGAAAGTTCGGGGAACGGGATTCTGCACGGTATGACGATGGTGGTGACCTCGGGCAGCAGCGTGAAGAACTCAGGCACCATCATCCTGACAGGGGATAACTTAACCTCGGGCATAGGCATTAACGCATACGACAGCGGTGCTACCGGCCTGACCGACAGCCGGGTCGTCAACTCCGGAAGCATTTCCCTGTCCGCGACCACCTCTGCCTTAAATTTAATAGGTATTCAGGACCTTACCATGGGCAAGACCATCAACGAAGGAACGATATCGGTCTCGTCAGGGTCCGGGACCAGCCGTTTCAGCGGCATTTATGCTTCGGGGGAAGTGGAGAACTCGGGCACCATCACTGTGACCGCAGGCCAGCGCCAAACAGTCCGGGGCATCTTCACAAAAAATGAGAACTACGACATTACCAAGGTCACCAATTCCGGCACCATCACCGTGACGGCGGATACCGTGTACAACTATGCCGCCGGCATATCAGGGGACGCGGATGTGGAAAACTCGGGCACGGTCACGGCAGCCCTTAAGACCACCGGGGCATTGGACGACAGCTTCTACTCGGTCAAGACCACCGGGACCCTGGCCAACCTCTCAGGCGGCACTCTGAACGGCCGGCTTTCCGCCGGCACCACGAGCAATGCCGGGACCATCAGTCTTTCCCCGGGAACCTCCAACATCAGTGGAGACTTTTCCCAGACATCCTCCGGCACCCTGAAGATTATCCTCAACTCCGAGGACGGCGGTAGTGATATTCAACACTCCAGCCTTGCCGTAACCGGCACCGCTACCCTTGAAGACGGCTCCGGCATCTCCGTGGACGTGAAGACCGCCTCCGAGAATCAGGAGGTCCTCATCGGCAAGACCCTGTCCTCCGTGATCACAGCCTCAGGCGGTATCACCGCGACCACAAGTGCTTTAAATATCACGGACAACTCGGCCCTGCTGAACTTTACCGCCTCTTTGTCCTCCTCAGACACCTCCCTGGACCTGGACGTAATTAAGGCCTCGACCATTGCCGATGCCGCAGGCGCCGGTGGTTTCGGGTCCTTCTCCGGGGCAGGGGCGGCTTTGGACGGCCTCTCGGGCACCTCAAACTCCCAGATTTCAGGTTTTATCACCTATCTGAACACCTTGTCCACCACGGGGCAGGTGGCGGAAGCTTTGGGGCAGGCCGCCCCCATGACCTCGGGATCGGCGGTTTCCGGGCAACTGGCAGGGGCCATGGAGGCCGTGGTCCAGGCCCGGCAGGGTGGGCTTGCCGGCCTCAACTCCGGGGACGGGGTCTTCAGTGACCGCAACCTTTGGGTACGGCCATTTGCCTCTTTCATGGACCAGAAAGACGATAACGGAGCCCGGGGCTTTTCCGCCGATGTCTTTGGCATCGGCATGGGGGCGGACGGGGAGATTTCAAGCGGGGACCGGCTCGGGCTGGCCCTTTTCGTCTCCCGGGCCGATGCCGAGACCAACGCCACTCCCCAATCCAGCGACATGGACGGGGCCAGCCTCATGGCCTACGGGGACCGTGGCCTACCCGCTGCCTTCACCCTGTTCTGGCAGTTGGGCGGCGGCATTCAGGATACCGAAACCAGCCGGTATATCTCCGGCATCGGCTCCTCAGCCGAGGCAGACTACACGGCCTCCTCCCTGTTTACCTCTGTCCGGGCAATAAAGGCTTTCCAGGCGGAAGAGGAACTCACCCTCACCTTTGGGCCCGCCCTTTCCTATACCTGGCTGCATACCCCCTCCTACACGGAGACCGGGGCCGGGGGGATGAATCTGGCCGTGGACGGGAGCAATCCCCAGAGCCTGGTCGCCACCCTTGAAGGGGGGCTTACCTGGGCCAGGACGAAAGATGTTGAGATTACTGCCAGGGCATCCTTAGGATATGACCTGATCGACGATGATGCGGCTGTGACCTCCAGCTTTCAGGGCGGGGGCACCTCCTTTACCACCCAGGGGATCGACAACTCCCCGGTAGTCTTCACAGCCGGGGCGGGCGTGAGCCGGAAATTCTCCGACCGCTTCTCCTTAGATGCGGATTACGATATGGAAGGGCGGGGCAGCGATCTTTTGACCCATACCCTCTCATGTAAGTTAAACTGGACATTCTGATCCTGACATTTGATGGGGATTCCACTCCTATCGTGTGTGTTTCGGCCGATTGGCAATCGGGTTCCGAGGCCGTGACACTTTCAACACAGCTACGAAAAAGATCCCGGAAAATGAATATTTGAAAATAGATGTATTTTAACCAAAGACCATTGTACTTCTGCCCCTCTGTATGGCTGGGCGCAAAGGGATATCAATATCTGACGGACGCGCTGCCCTTTCTTTCAAAAGAGGGATATATCATCCCCCTTGTAAGGCCTGTAAATCTTACGGTTTACTCCAATTCCAGCGATCTTTATCCTGAATTCCGGGACATGGTGGCAGCCATTTGATACCGGTTATATTGCAGCGTTGTGCCTGTTTAAGTCTGCACAGAAAGGTAGCCGGGCAAATTGCCCATGAAGCCGAGAACATAAGTGACTGGCAGGGGGGCTCCGTTCGGCTGAAACCCACGGCATGTCTCCCATCCTGGCTCTCACCTTTGACGAAATATCCCCAGCGAAGAGCTGCCTGTATCTGCTTCAGTCCCATGTCAACGCCAGGGATTTAGACGGTCATGGCGTCGCAAGGTTGGCAAAAATAATTAGGAAATGCAGGTCCTATAAGGTTAAATACAGCCGGTTCCCGGACCTTGAAACCGTGCTGCGATTGTTTTAATGATACGGTACCCCGCTCCTGGAAGCATGTGCCGGAATCAATGGACACCCTGTCCAGCGGGGGGCTTGCGAAAACAATGTGTGGGCTTTTATGATTGGCAGGGGCTCCTTGAGTTTCCAGGAAAAAACATCTGGATGAAGCTTGGAGCAAGTACCCTGCCTCAATTCGTCGAAGCCTGTTCATTTTTTGAGGAGCCCGGGCCCGGGATCTGTGTCGGATTGCGTTCAATATGAGAACCGCCCGGCCCCCTCTGTGTTTTCACCGGTCCTGTATAAGGCCGTCGGCGTCAGCCGGGAAACCTTATTGCCGATGAAACATGTACAATGTGTTGCCAATCGCGACCTTGCCACGATCCAACGCTTTGGACAGCATGATGAATCTATCGGATTCCATTTTGATTTCGTAATAATCGATCTCGTCGCTAACGGAGGTAATGTTAAACTGGGAATCACCGGACTCCGAGAAAAAGTACACCACGTCCTGATTGATTTGAAAGGTAATCTCCTTGGTTTGCAGTTTGTACTTAATTCCGTCCCAATCGCCTGCAAAAGCTGGGCAAGAAATGACGAGGATGAAAAGGCTTATGATGAGGCTTCTTTTAAGCATAGGAATCTCCTGTTTAGTTTAGAATTATTAATTGATAATACGTGTTTGAAATATTTTTATAGCGGGCCGATGCCGGCCTAAAAAAAAGGAACATAGAAAGGCACTTATTGTTAATAAATGTTTCATATCGGACTCTTTTTACCTCATATCAGGCAGGGATTAAAGCTACATTATTATTACATTTTAGACATGGGGGGACGGCAGTTCACCGACCGGTTCTCCTTTGACGCCGATTATGATATAGAAGGTCGGGGAAGCGACCTTTTAAACCATATGATTTCATGCAAATTCAACTGGACATTTTAATTCATACTGATATGGATCCATCCGGCAGAGCCCGGCTGCGGGCCCTGTCCCTTTTGATCCTTATCTTTTTTGCCCTTGCGGCTGCCGGCTGCGCCCGGCAGGTACCAAGTCGGGACCTGCGCCTGACCATGGCCCGGACCCTGGCCGGCCAGGAACTGGAACCGGTCCGCTTTGATTCCCAGCCTTTTGAGCTGTTCGGGTATGCCGCATTGACCGACGCTTGCCAGGGGCAGAACATCCATGTCTACATCGAAGGGGACGGGCTGGCCTGGCTGACCCCGTCCACCGTGTCCGAGGATCCCACACCCCTTACGCCCACAGGCCTCAAGCTGGCGGCCAAGGACCCCCATGCCTGCAGGGTCTACCTGGCTAGGCCCTGTCAGTACATTTCAGGGAAGGGCTGCGGCAAAGCCGTCTGGACCCGCCGCAGGTTTTCAAACGAGGTGATTCAAAGCTATCACCAGGTGCTGGATCAGATGGCCGGAGAGGTTCATCCCTCCTCTTTCACGGTGGTCGGATACTCCGGGGGCGGGGCAGTGGCCGCCATTCTGGCAGCCCGTCGGCCGGACGTATCCACCCTGGTGACCGTAGCCGGGAATCTGGATACGGACTTCTGGACCAGGTCCCGGGGCATCTCCCCGCTGAAAGAGGCCCTGAATCCGGCGGATTTTGCAGAAACGCTTGAAAAAAAGAGGCAATACCATTTTATCGGCGGCCGGGACCGGATCGTGGGTCAGGATGTGTTCCTCTCCTTTGCCCGGAAAGTGGGCGCCAAGAATAATTTCCATTATAAAATCATAGACGGCTTTGACCACTCCTGCTGCTGGGAGGAGGCATGGCCGGCCTTATTGAAAGAAATCGGGGAACAATGACCCAGGAGAAAAGCCAAGAGATACCTGTCCAGACCATTTCCTTTTCCTATCCGGACAACCTGGTGGAGATACTGAAAAACTCAAAGGTTACCCTGGTGGTAAGCACCTACCAGTCCGGCATGCTTCTTCTCATTGGGCAGGACAGAGGAACGCTGGATTTCCGCTACCGAAGCTTCCCCCGTCCCATGGGACTGACCGCCGGAAATGATCAGATCTGGGCGGGTATGGGGCACGGTATCTGGCACTTCAGGAATCTCTCCTCCGCCGCGGCCAAAGTACCCTCTGAAAAAAATGAGCCAGACAAAAACTATACGGCCTGCTACCTGCCCCTGGGCATCCACTTTACCGGGGATGTCGACATCCATGAAATGGCCTTTTCAGACCGGCTCTACTTTATTAACACCAAATTTTCCTGCCTGTGCACCATGGACGGGGCCGTAAGTTTTCATCCGGTTTGGAAGCCACCCTTTATTTCCGATCTCTCTCCTGTGGACAAGTGCCATCTCAACGGTCTGGCCCTTAGGGAAGGACGGCCCAGGTACGTCACCCTCCTGGGGGAGACGGACGAGCCCCTTGGATGGCGGGCCTGCAAGGCTGACGGCGGCATGATCATAGATATTGAAACCAACGAGATCCTGGTCAGGGGCTTGAGCATGCCCCATTCCCCGAGATGGCATGGGGGAACGATATGGTTTCTGGAGTCTGGGAAAGGCGCCATCTGCCAATACGACCCTGACACTGGAAAGACCCGGGAAATCTGCCGAGTCCCCGGATTTACCCGGGGGCTTAAGATCGTGGGCGACCTGGCCTTTGTCGGCGTGTCCAAAGTCAGGGAGAGTGCAACCTTCAGCGGCCTGCCCGTAACCCGCCTGCCCAGTCGGGTCTGCGGGGTCTGGCTGGTGGATCTTTCTACGGGTAAGGCCCTGACCCATATCGAGTTTACGGCCGGGGTGGACGAGATCTTCAGCGTGGATGTTTTGCCCCATGCCGTTACGGAGATATCCGATTTTAACAGCAGCCTCTCCCAGGCCAACTACCTGGTTCCGGAGACGGGCCTGGGGACTGTTAAAATGCCGGAGACCCCCATGGAAGTGGCGACCCCCCACTTTGAAAGGGGTAACGATCTGTTTAACGCCGGGGACAAGACGGGCGCCATCCCACATTTTCAAAGGGCCCTTGAGATCCAGCCGGATTTTCTGCCGGCCTGCTTTAACATGGCCGTCGCCTTAGGCGACCTGGGGCGGTTTGACGAGGCGGAGGCGGTACTAATGCAGGTTGTGGAAAAGGATGCTTCCATCGTAGAGACCTACAACTCTCTGGGCTATGTCTATTACAGAAAAGGGGCGCTTGAAAAGGCTCTGGCCCAGTTTGAAAAGGCCCTGGCCCTTAATCCGGACTATGCCCAGGCCAGGACCTCCCTTGGGATCGTCCGCCGCGAACTGGCCCAAAAAACGCCGACGCCCGGGGCTGGGCGGTAAACCGGCGTTTTATTGATCTTTTATTCGTTTTCCCGGTCCCCGGGGAGGACAAGACCTGCCTTTCTTGCATAGACCTTGGCCACGGCGGCATCATCTTCTTTGCCCAGCCCTGCTTTTGACGCTGTAATAAATTGCGCCAGCGCGGCTGCTGCGATCGGCACCGGAAAATCCTTCTCCCGGGCCATATCCATAACGATCCCAAGATCCTTGGGCCAGATATCGATGGCCGAATGGGGGGTATAATCCCCGTTTACAATGTGAGGGGCGCGGTTTTCAAACATCCATGAGGTGCCGGCGCAATGGGGAATAATGCCCGAAATTATCTCAGGGGACAGACCTTGGGCCATACCGAAGGTAACGGCCTCGCCCATTGCGGCAATATGAACCCCCGCCAGAAGCTGATTGACAATTTTCATGGCAGAGCCCTGCCCGGGGGCGTCCCCAAGGTTGAATACGGTTTCGGCGATTTTATCCAGGGCCGGTTCCGCCGCACCAAAAGCCTCCTGGGAGCCTGAGGCCATGACGGAAAGACGTCCCTGGCTCGCCTTTGCCGTTCCTCCTGAAATGGGGGCGTCCAGGTAATGGACACCGTATGCCATGCATTTCTCCGAAGTCTGCCTGGCAAAGGCGGGGGGAACCGTAGCGCAGGAGATCACCACGGCGCCTTTTTTCATGCGGGGAACCATCCCGTTTTCTCCGAACAGAACCGATTCGGTCTGATCCTTGTTTACGACCACGGTTATAACAATATCTAGCTTTCCGGCATCTTCGTTCAGGTCGAAGGCAATCGCCCCTTTTTCAACCAGGGTTTCAACCTTTGGGGGATTGCGGTCAAAGATCCAGATCTGATGGGAGGATCTTAAAAGGGAGGCGGCCATGCCCTGGCCCATGGCACCAAGGCCTATAACCGCGATATTTTTTGAGGTATTCATGTGGCGGTTCCCATTGTTGTTTATTCCAAAATCCTTGATTTTCAACCGGGGATACTACGCCACTTCACCCTGTTAAGTCCAATGCTAAATAAAGTTCGCTTTGCAAGTCAGGCTTTATTTAAGCACTTCCAGAATCCGGGCGTTGGTCAGCCACCCTAAAACGGGTGAGTTTTTCGTCCCGTCCCTGGTAATGAAGATATCCTGGCATTTGGGCGTGCTGTCCATTTTTTGCTTTGCTTCGGCAATGGTTGCGGTTTCGCCGATTGTGGCAAAGCTGTTTTTGAACAGGGTTAACAGTCCGTTGTCCTTTTCTCCCAGGGATTGCAGGGTCAGCGCTTCTATCTCTTCCGGGGTGAGGTTTTCACGGAAAGCCAGGATACTGTTCAGATGAATGATGTAATGGGGATGATCCTGATCGTCCAGAACCGGTAATCTTTTGACGTTGCCCCCGGCAAAGGGGCCTTTTTGGGGGGAAAGGAAAATTTTGCTTTCCGGCAACCTTGCCACCGTCATTTTACCCAGTTTCCGTGCAACGGCCAGGGCCTTGGGCGGTGCGGTTTCCTGGGTCAAAGCGATGCGTTCCCTTTCGTGCTGGGCTGCGGCTTCGAAATTTTCTTTTGAAAAATAATAGGCCAGAATGGTGCCGACCCAGGTGCCGAGCAAGGGAAGTACCCCTGTTAATACCAGTTTGGCCCCTTCCATGTTGTTGTTGCGAATGGAACCTGCAATAATCACAATGGCGATAATGCCTACCGTTATGATGGAAAACCAGGTGACGGTAAGCGCGATTTTGGTCCGGGGATCGTTGCCGTTGGCCCCGGAGCGGGGGGCGTTCGGGAGCGATTGGCCGGAAGATGCTGACGCAGTGTCTTTCATGGTTTGGTCCTCTTTCTTGTGGCGGGTGAAAATCAGATCGGGGCAATCAGTTTGGCCGCCAGTTTTGCTACCGCAGTCAGAATCTGCTGGGTGGTGGCCGCCTTAGAGATCTGTGCCCCGATGTCTTCTATCGCCGTTATCGTCTGGTCATCAACGTCCAGGTCCCGGGTCAGCAGATCATCCACCCGGTTTTTATAGGCCTGGGTTAATTCATTGTATTTTTCTTTGATCTGCTTTTTTTCATTTTCATCCTGGCAATTGTTGTATTGGATCGTGATTTCTCCCAAGGAGTCCAAAACAGTCTGTAAATATTTTTTTTCTGACGCGTTGATCGGCATGTCTTTTTCCTTTCGCTTTTTTAGTTAAGGCCTGCAGGCATCAAAGCATCTCCGCTAAGGAGCGTATAATCCAGGAGCCCTAAGTCTTCTGCATAGGTTTTGATTTCCGTGCTGAGTGCTTCAATTTTAGAAGACGATAATTTGCCTCCGGAAAGCGTTTCGGTTAACGGCGCCCAGTCATTTAAAAGATTGACAATGTCCTGTGCGGAAATCTGATTCCAGCGGTCGATTCGCTCTAAGATGTCTTTGGTTATTTTTGAAGCCACCAGGTAGGTTTTAACCAGTTCTTGCCTCTTGGATTCAACGAGGTCTTCGCTTTGGATGATTTTTCTCAGTTCGTTGGAAATACTGATCTGCTTGACTGAAGCGGTTTGATCGTTTTTAACGATTTTTTGTATCTGTCCCACGTATTGTGCCGCTGTTTTGTTTTGAAAGGGAAGATCTTTGAAGTTCAGGGCAAGGCTGCTAAGATCTCCGAAAAGGGTTTTTAAATGGGGTTTTAACGCCGTTAAGGCCTCGGCGGCGAACAGATAGCCTTTATCAAGCCTTGAAAAACTGGTATTCAGCGTTTTTGTTGCCGCCTCAATTCGTGTCAATTTCTCCGAGAGTTTGGGATAGGAGAATTGAAGACAGGTGGATCCCAGGCTGACCCTGACCGCCTGGGTTTCTTTGCGGATTTCGGTGATTGTTGCAGCGGTGGCTCCGCCTGCAATCCTTTTTGCCAGGGCATCAATCTGCCCTTCCAGTGTCCGGCCGTCCAGGTCTGTTGAAAGCGGGGAGTTCGAGATGCACCAGTCCTCTGTGGCCTGGACCGCCTTTGTAGTTGAAAGCATCAGCTGCAGGGACGCGGTTTTCAGGGCCAGGGCTTTTTCTTTTGTGCATCCGGCTAAAGCAAGGCCTAACGTGCAAATGATCACAAAATGCAACATAATTTTTTTCATCTGATCTCTCCTGCTGAAAAGTGGTTGATATCGGGGCTTACCCCTCCAGGGCATCCCAGGTCTGACGGCCCACAATGCCGTCTGCCGTCAGGCCATTATCTTTCTGGAACCTTGTGACGGCAAGTTCGGTGGCAGGGCCGAAGTCCCCGTCAATGGCAATCTCAAATCCCCGGGCGGTTAAACGTTCCTGCAATTTTGTAACGGCATCTCCAAAGGACCCCCTGCGCAGGACAGTGGTTGCGCCGCCCTCATTGAGGGATACCCTGATGGCCTCAATGCCGGCCAGGGCTGTTTTGGCCTTTCTTAAGTAGTTCCCTCTGTCTTCCAGACCGTTGAGTCCTCCGTTGACCAGCCGGGTTGCTTTGACAAGATTATCCTGGTCCGCAGGTGTATTAATGTCGCGGTCTCTCCAGTATTCACAGGCAATTTTTAATGCATTGACCGGTTCTGCCGCGATTTCGGGATGATCTTCGAGGGGTAAATCCAGAAGCGTGGCCATTTTACGATAGTTATATCGTCCCGTGAGTTGGATCAGGCCTCTGCCTTTGAAGCGTTTCCCGTCGCCTTCCTCGGTATTTCCAAGGTCTTTGCGGCCCTCGTAGGCCGCACCCGAGGCAAATTCTTCAGTCGTTCTGAAGCCTGCACATTCATGGGTGACCTGCCCCATGAAATGGGCGATTCGCAGTTTGGTCTTGATGTCGTACTGCTCAAGGGTTGGGGCGAGTTGGTCAGAAATTGCCCCGACGATCCTGGCCTGGGACTTTGCCCTGGCCCCGGAAAAACGGGGGGCAACGGAGAGAATAAAGTTGCCGTCTATAGGGATCATTTTGAAATCCTCCGTTGGGTTATAGAAACGTCCTGATCTGGAGGCGACTTGTTCTGACGCGTTGGGTCTGAGAGCGGCAGAGACAACAGTATAATAAAGAATATGGACTTAAATAGTCTTATAGTAAAAGATTATCCTTTAATCAATCAGGAAAAATCTTAAATTTCAACGCTTTTTTTGTCTGTTTTATGAGAGCAGATGTCCGTGGAAGATGAATTTTTTTAGGTGCGCGGATATGCGTTGGGGGCTTCTCAGTTTTTTGAAAGGGGAGAGACCCGTCAGCCGGGGCTGCTTCCTACATCATCTTTTCCGCAGTGTGAACGGGGGGCACTATATGTTGAAAATTTCCATTAATTAATATATAAGGCCCTCATTTGATGGGTTCTGGTTAGGATTGAGTTAGAATTTAATTAGCAAACACATACCCTCGATTCAAAAGGCATAGAAAAGTGGATATTGCAGAAATATTGATCCAAACCCTGGGAGGTCTAGGCCTTTTTATCCTGGGGATGAAGACCATGACAGACGGGCTTCAGGCCACAGCCGGCCAGAAGATCCGCCGGATTTTAGAGGCCATCTCCTCAAACCGATTCATGGGATGTCTGACCGGGGCCGGCGTTACGGCACTGGTTCAGTCCTCCTCTGCGACCACCGTGATGCTTATCGGCTTTGTCAGTGCCGGTATTATGGGTATTGAGCAGGCTGTCGGGGTGGTGATCGGTGCCAATATCGGCACGACCATTACAGGACAGATGATCGCCTTTAAGCTCACAAAGGCGGCACTGCCGGCCGTGGCCCTCGGGGTCGGGTTGAAATATTTTTCCAAGAAACGCACCTGGCGGTATATCGGTGACATCATCCTGGGCTTTGGTATTCTCTTTTACGGCATGTCCGTGATGAAACACGGACTGACCCCCATCAAATCGGATCCCCAGTTCATTTCGTTTTTTACCACCTTTTCAACGGACACCATGGGCGGGATCCTACTCTGCGTTGCCATGGGTGCCATTTTAACCGTGATGGTGCAGTCCTCCTCCGCCACGGTCGGCCTGACCATGGCGTTAGCCACTTCAGGCCTTCTGGCCTTTCCCACGGCCCTGGCCCTGGTACTGGGAGAAAATATCGGCACCACCATCACAGCTCAACTGGCCACCCTGGGAGCGAAAAATGCCGATGCCCACAGGACGGCAAACGCCCATACGATCTTTAATGTGGTGGGTGTGGGGATCATTCTTTTATTTTTTCCCCTTTTTGTGTCCCTGGTTGAAACGGTTACCCTGAAGCTGGGCGCAGGTCCGGTGGACCTTATGGTCAACAGTGAATATGTGAACAGCGCCCGGTATATTGCCAACGGTCATACTCTTTTTAACGTGATCAATGCCGTTGTGTTCCTGATTTTCCTTCCACGCCTTGTGCAGCTGACCATGCTGGTTTCCCCCAAACCTAAAAAATCCCAGGAGCGGTACCTTCTGCCCAAATTTGACGCAAGCTTTATCGATTCCCCCATTGCTGCCTTAGCCCAGGTCAAAGGGGAGATTATCAACAATGCCCAGTTTGTCCTGATGAATCTAAAAAAGACCTCTTCCTGCCTAAAGCTGAGAGATGACGATATTCTCGGGGAACGGGAGGCGGTGGAAGAGCATCTGGACGATACCCAGAAGGTGATTATCCAATACCTGACCACCATCTACCAGGGGGATGTGAACGAACCTGAAGCCAAGGAGATCTCGGAGATGATGCGGATCACCAACAACATCGAGCGGATGGGGGATTCGATGGAAAATGTCTCCAAGATCATTGCCCGGATCTACAACAATGACATTGAGTTCAGCGACCAGGCCAAGTCCGATCTGGTCAGGATCGCAGACCAGGCCGTGGCGTTTTTGCAGATGGTGGTGGATGAGATGCAGGAAAAAACAGAGGGCTTTTACCAGCGGGCGTTGAATATGGAGGACACCATCGACCAGATGAGAGAGGAGATGCGCTCCCAGCACATTGAGCGCCTGAGAGCCGGTGACTGCTCTGTGGACGCGGGCGTGCTTTTCATCGCCCTGGTCTCCAATTACGAGAAGATGGGGGATTATTGCTATAATATCGCCACCGGCGTTAACCGGATTATCTAAACCAGATCCAGAACCTGGCCTGGCCGGGGTTTTTGCAGGGCTTGCCCCCTTTCAACCACCTGTATGCCGTTGATAAAGACCGACTCGATTCCGGATGGCCGGCTGTCGGTCTGATCCGGGGTCGTATTATCCCTTACCCTGTCCCAGTCCAGCATCACCAAATCCGCTGCCTTTCCCTTTTCTATGGTCCCCCGGTCTTTGAGCCCGAACCGCAGGGCAGCACCGCCGGTGATTTTGCGGACAATTTCTTCCGGGGTCAGGCGCCCCCTGTCCCGGGCCATCTGAATAAACCGGGGAAAACATCCGTAAACACCCGGATTCTGCAATCCTTTAGGTTCCGCCCAGGCATCGGTCATGAGCAGGCAGTCCCCGCGTTCCAGAAGCGCGTCAAGGATTTCGGGGCTGGTGTATTTATGCATGAGGACCCGGGCGGTGCCGCAGCTTTTCCGGATAAAGTCCATATAATTGTCAAAGGGTGCCTTTTTTCTTTGTTTTGCAATATCGGACAGGAACATGCCGTTGAAGTGGTCAAGATCTTTGTGCATGGCCGATGCGATCTGGATATCCTTGAACCCGAATCCCAGCAGTCTAAAAGACAGGGCAGCCAGCATCCTGACCCGGAAGACCTGAAAGGGGGAGTCAAAGCTTTTCGGGGCCCCTGCCAGAAACCATTCGGGAAGCAGCACCGTGATGATGGAGGCCCCGCAGGAATAGGCATAGCTGTCCATCATCACATCCGCCCCGTCAATCCTTGCCGCATCAATCATCTCCATGGCCCGGTCAAAGGTTTTCCAGGACCGGCTGCCCACAAAGATCATATGGGAGAGCTGGAGGCGGACGCCCGTCTGCCTGGCAAGCTCCAGGGCCTGCTCCAGGGCGATCAGGTTATGGGGGGTGCCCATGGGGACCACCGGGTAGGTTGAGCTGATAGAGGAGTAAGCCTTGAGGTGGACCGTGAGGATTCTGTCTCTTTTTTGGACGAGGTCGGCAATCTTTCGGATCTCGTCTTGTTTGGCGAATACCCCCGGTGCATACTGGAAACCGAAGGATACCCCCCGGGCCCCTTCTTCCATGGCCTGGTCCAGAAGGGATAACAGTTCGCCGGTCTGGACGTCGTCCAACGGGGCCGGGTCCCAGCCCTTGATTGATGCCCGTGTGGTGCCGTGACCGGCCAGCATCGCCAGATTATGGGTGAGGCCCTGGTGCTTGAGATGCTCAAAGTATTCAGCCATGGAGGCCCATTCCAGCACCGGGGTTCCGGCCTGGAAGAGGTTGTTTTCCTCAATGAATTTTTTATGGGGGGAGTCTTGTTTCAGGCCGGCGGCGGCAAAACCGCAGTTGCCGCAGATAAAGGTGGTGATCCCCTGCTCGGTAAAGGGGAGGGTGAAGTCCGGCCGCCCTGCATTGGGCAGGAACCAGTCGTTGTGGGAGTGCATGTCAATGAACCCGGGAACAAGTGTTTTGCCGGTGCAGTCCGTGACCCTGGCCTCAGCTTCGATGGGTGTTTTTGAAACGGCTTCGATAGTGCTGCCGTGAATGAGAACATCGCCTGTAAATTCTTTTTTACCGGTACCGTCGATGATCCGGGCGGTTTTGAACAGATGCCGATCCATTACAGCTCCCTCCTATTTACAGTTTTCTTTACCCCTATCATACGGATTTTACCGGCGCAAAGGAATATGGACAACCGGGCTCAAATTTAAAGTTGCACGCGGCTTCGAAAACTGGGATGATGTGGGCTTTGCAGGTTAATTTAAGAAAACAAGGAGGCAAAGATGCCTGAAAAAAAACGGATCGGGTTCATCGGCATCGGGGTAATGGGTCATTCCATGGCCGGCCATCTTCTGGCTGCCGGCCATGAGATGCACATATATACAAGAACGAAATCAAAGGCGGCCGACCTGGTTGAAAAGGGCGCCGTATGGGAAGACACCGTGGCCTCCCTGGCAAAAAACAGTGAGGTGATCATCTCCATTGTCGGATACCCGGCCGATGTGGAGCAGGTGTATCTCGGGGAAAACGGCGTCTTTGCCAATGCCGCGGAAGGCTCCCTGATCATTGAAATGACCACCTCCGCCCCGGACCTTGCGGTGCGCCTGTGGGAGGAGGGAAAGCAAAAAAACATCAACGTGCTGGATGCCCCGGTGTCAGGGGGGGATCTCGGTGCCCGGAACGCGACCCTTTCCATTATGGTTGGCGGGGACAAAGACACCTTTGATGATGCCCTGCCCATTCTGGACGCCATGGGGCAAAATATCGTTTACCAGGGCGCTGCCGGCGCAGGCCAGCATACCAAGATGGCCAACCAGATCGCCATTGCCGCAGGCATGGTGGCGGTGTGCGAATCCCTGGTTTATGCCAAAAAATCCGGCCTGGATCCTGAAACCGTTCTCAAGAGCATCGGCCAGGGCGCAGCCGGTTCCTGGTCCCTTAACAACCTGGGGCCCCGGATTATAAAAGGGGATGATCAGCCCGGCTTTTTCATCAAACATTTTATCAAGGATATGGGCATTGCCGTAGCATCGGCCCGCCGCATGAACCTTTCCACCCCCGGCCTGGATCTGGCCTTGTCCCTGTATGAAAAGATGGCGGACAAAGGATTTGAGGACAACGGTACCCAGGCCCTTTACAAGCTTTTTGAATAGATAAAAACAATTTAAAGCGCGGGCGGAAATTGGCCATGGAAATATTTGCAGGCCTTGGGCTGACCGGCATGTTTGCCTCGGCCTTTCTGGCGGCCACCATCCTGCCCCTGGGCTCTGAGGCGGTTCTGGTCTGGCTGCTTTTGAACGGCGAAAGCCCCTTTGATGTGGTTTTCGTGGCCACCATCGGAAACGTCCTGGGATCTTTGGTGAATTACTGGATGGGGCGGGCCGGCGCCAGATGGGCATCCCGCAGGTTTGCCGGCATATCCCGGACCGAGTTGGACCGGGCATTGGAACGGTTCCGGGCCTGGGGGGCGGCTGGTCTTTTGCTGGCCTGGGTCCCCGTTATCGGTGATCCTCTGACCGTTGCCGCAGGAGCGCTTCGGGTAAATCTTGCCCTTTTTTTGTCCCTGGTCACCATTGGAAAGCTGGGACGGTATCTGGTGGTGGCTGGTGCGGTCCTGGCCTTGTAACCTTTGGTGCGGTTGCAGGACCGGTTTTTTATGGGGTGTCCTTTTTTTTGAGGGCATCCCTTTGTTTTTTGAGCCGGTCGTATTCGTCTTCCAGGTCCAGCAATTCCATCATGACCGGCGGCTTCACCGAATGGGCCGGAAGGCGGTCCCTTGTCCCGGCGATCTTCTCAGCCAGCCGGGCCATCTGTTCTTCTATTTGTCTGATCTCAGTCATGGGGTCTCCCTTTCGGAAAGGTTCTTTGGTAAAGATAAAGAGCAATTGCACCGGATCAAGGGCGAAGAGGATAAAAAAATCCCCCGGATCCGTTAGGGTCCGGGGGATTAACCGGCTGCTGCCAGATGGTATTTTGGGGGTTATTCTCGGCTTCTGGGAAGCACCAAATTCAGGACCACACCCAGGATGCCGGCAAGGCCGATGCCCTGGAGCTGGAATTGTCCGGCGGAAAAACTCATACCGCCGATACCGAAGATCAGAATCAAAGCCACGATGGCAAGGTTCCGGGCTTCCATGAGGTCGTCGCCGGATTTTACCAGGGTGTTAAGGCCCACCACCATGATGGCCCCGAACAGCAGGAGCATGATCCCGCCCATGACCGGTACGGGGATGGTTTGGAGAAGCGCTCCCAGCTTGCCGACAAAGGCCAGGAGGATGGCGGTGATGGCGGCCCAGGTCATGATGGCTGGGTTGAACATCTTGGTCAGGGCAACCGCGCCGGTGACCTCTGAGTAGGTGGTATTGGGGGGGCCGCCCAGGCAGGAGGCCAGCGAGGTGGCAATGCCGTCCCCCAGCATGGTGTTCTGGATCCCCGGATCTTTCAGGTAGTCTTTTCCGGTAACCCCGGAGATGGCGACCACATCGCCGAAATGCTCGATGGCCGGGGCAATGGCAATGGGGACCACGTAAAAAATGGCCTCAAGGTTCCATTCGGGAAAAACAAAATCCGGAACGGCAAACCAGGCGGCCTTTCCAATGGGGGAGAAGTCAACAAACCCGAAGGCCAGGGACAGGATATACCCCACGGCAATACCGCAGAGAATGGGGATGAGTTTGAGCAGCCCCTTTCCCAGAATGGAGATCAGAATGGTGGTGGCAAGGGCGGCAAGGCCCACGGTCATCGCTTTGGCTTCGGGATAGAGCACAATGGCGCCGTCCCCGGTTTTGCCCATGGTCATATGCACGGCCACCGGTGCCAGGATAAGGCCGATGACCATGATGACGGGGCCGGTAACCACCGGCGGCAGTACCCGTTTGATGATGTCACTGCCCTGCCATCTCACCAAAAGGCTCAGGATGATGTACACCACACCGGCAGCGGCCAGGCCGCACATGGTGCCCGGGATACCCCAGGTCTTAACCCCGTAAATGATGGGAGCGATAAAGGCGAAGGAGGAGGCCAAAAATACCGGCACCTTGCCTTTGGTAATGATCTGGAAGACCAGGGTGCCAAGCCCTGCGGTGAACAAAGCCACATTGGGGTTCAGGCCTGTGAGCAGGGGAACCAGGACCAGGGCGCCAAAGGCCACAAAAAGCATCTGTGCGCCCAGGAAACAGTCTTTAACCTGGAAGTTGTACTCGGTTGATGACGGGGACGACATGGTGTGTGATTTTCCTTTTCTTAAGGGTTGATGTTATTTGGTTCCGAAGATCTTGTCTCCGGCATCTCCTAATCCGGGGAGAATGTAGCCGACGTCATTGAGGCGTTCATCCACACTGGCGGTGTAAATGTCGATATCCGGGTGTTTGGCCTCCACATTTGCGATGCCTTCCGGGGCTGCCACAAGAAAAAGGCCCTTGATTCTTTTGCATCCGGCTTCCTTGAGCAGATCAATGGTGGCGATCAGGGTGCCGCCGGTGGCCAGCATGGGATCCAGAATCAGTGCGGTTCTCTCCTCCATGACCGAGGCGGTTTTAAAATAGTACTGCACAGGCTTTAAGGTCTCTTCGTTCCGGTAAAATCCGACAACGGACACTTTGGCCGAGGGGATCAGATCAATAACCCCGTCCA
The DNA here is from genome assembly GCA_963677255.2 of uncultured Desulfobacter sp. Classification (GTDB taxonomy): domain Bacteria; phylum Desulfobacterota; class Desulfobacteria; order Desulfobacterales; family Desulfobacteraceae; genus Desulfobacter. Next base: position 2,353,935 of record CAXXER010000001.1, read on the forward strand.
TCATGCCAAGGCCCGCCCGGAGGATCGGAACAATGGTGATTTTTTTGCCCTTGATCTTTTCAATCTCCACAGGGCCTGCCCAGCCTTCGATGGTTTCTTTTTCCACGTCCAGGTCCTTGGTGGCCTCATAGGTGAGTAGACGGGCCACTTCCGATGCCAATTCCCTGAAATCCTTGGTGCTCACGTCTTTTTGCCTCATAAGCCCCAGTTTATGTTTGATAAGAGGGTGGTCCTCTACATATACAGTCATAATGCCTCCTTCACGCATTGTATTTGGGTATGGATAAAACGCTTGTCGCGGCAAGACTATTAAACCCTTGATTTTTAGTCAAGAAAATTAGTCTGATATTGCAATGCTAAGGTATTTTATTGCATGCTATTTTTAATCATCAATAGGGTTGTGAGAGATTCTATTTTTTCAAGGACATAGGAGGGCTGCGGGGCAGGCCCCGGCCTTCTGCGGCTGAACTAAACGGTTCATTAACAAGCAGCACCATGAAATTGATTTGCGCTGCAATCAACACTTTTGCTCCGGCGATGAATCTGAAGAAGTCGACGACTGGTTACGGGCATCTCTTTACCTATATGTTTCTTTTTGCAATTCCGGGCGTGGCAAGGTCCATCGCTGCGCCGCCTATGAATGCGCCAAAGACAAAGCCCTATGATTTTGCGGGGACTGTGATGATTTTCCCTGCGACCACCTGCACCCCTATGTCGACAAGGCCTCAGAGCTGCCGCACAATATGAAGGTCTTTAACCTGTGCCTGATCAACAAAATGGGGCTGGAAAACTGGGCCAAATCCAAGGCTGCCAAGGTTCGCGATACCTATTTTACACAGCCCTGGACACTGGCGGAAAAATAAGATCAAGGCTTTTTTGCCCACGATAACCCACTCCCGGATCTGACGGCGGATCTTGAAAACAAACCCGTGTAGGCAGGCCTAGTTCACTGAATTATTTTTAATTTTAACGGTTTTTAACAGTGATTTTTTATTGACACGCTCCAGCACCATGAATCATATATTTTGGCCTGGTATTTGCTCTTACTCAGTTTATAAGCTTGATCGTCAACTTAATTGGCATAATTTTAATTTTTGATTTGAAAACTAGGAGGCACATCATGCGCAAATTAGTTATTGTCCTGATACTGGCCCTGTCATTTGTCCTCGGTAATCTTTCTGAGGGGGTTATAGCAATGGGGCGGATTCCCGATGGATGGTTTTACCCGGAGTACAGAACCAAAGCCCCGGACTTATCGGGTTACTTTTGCCTTCAGAAGAATCCTGGGGTTGTTTTTTATACGGTGCCTGCCCAGTATAAACTGGTGAGTTTGGGCCGAACCAACCTCAACAATTTGTGGGTCAAATTGTTAAAAAAAGAATAACCTTTATTTTTTCTGTCATATGATTTTATTTGAGCTGCCAATTTTCTTGAATTGATTTACAGAAAGGAAAACCGTAATGCGTAAAGTATTCTTTATTCTGATGATTGCTATTTCATTTTATTTGGGTACGGCTTCACCGTGGCTTTTTGCAGGGAATTGGGTTTACCCCAAATATGGTACCTCAGCGCCAACCTTATCGGGTTACTTTTGCCTTGAGGATAATCCTGGGGTTATTTTTTATAAGATCCCTGACAAATATAAACTGATTAGCTATGGTAAAACCTCCCTTAATAATGTGTGGGTCAAATTGCAAAAAATGGAATGAGGAGTGGTTTTGAACATTGTCGCTTCTCAACGGAGTTATCAGAGGCCGAAGTTTAAATATGTCCTCAACTTTCGGGTTTAATCATTGCTGACCAACTTTCGTTTTCCTAACAAACCGACACTTTGCAAGGCTGTTTCCATTATTGCATCGAAAAATGCCGTTGCCGTTTTCTCACAATAACTGCCAAGAGTTTTCAAACGATTACCGGCAAGGATCATTATCCTGTAAAGCGCCTCGACAAATGAAATATCGGAGATTTCTTGGCAACAGGCATAAAACAACTCTCTAAAGGTTCTGTCATCGGTTTCGATTCGATTTTGATCGGCCAAAAACATATACCGCATGAAAACAATAGTGGTGTGGGCCACCAGGGCATCATATTCCCGGCATTGCATTTCCTTTGCCAATTTCAGATGTTGTTTGGCCATTTTGAAAAACACCTCGATATTTCAGCGCTTGCCATAGAATTATTTGGGAGTGCCTGGAAAAAACAGAATATGAGCATAGAATAAAAGGTGTTGTTGAAGGCATACAACGATTATTGATAAAAATAAACAACCCAAATACAGAATCGGCATAATTCTTAACCAAAACATGCTGGCGGACAAGCCGCAGATGTTTGCGTGATATTTAAAAAAGACACATGAAAATTCAAGGCGCAACAAAAGAAAATTACCAGGAATTAATCAGTGTATGGGAAGCTTCTGTTAGAGCAACCCATAACTTTTTGCCAGAGGGAAAAGTTGCTGAACTAAAGTCTGTGATTTTGGAACAGTATTTTGATTCTGTCGATTTGTTCTGCATTAAAAACTCTAACGATAGAATATTAGGATTTATCGGGATTGCTGATTTCAAGATTGAAATGTTGTTCGTGGATCCAGATTATATGGGCCAAAAAATCGGCAAAAAGCTTACTGAATACGCCATAAAAAATCTTGGTGCGTCCAAAGTTGATGTAAACGAACAAAATCCTGAAGCCATCGGCTTTTATCACCGAATGGGATTTATTCGAGTCGGTCGCTCTGCATTTGATGGGCTGGGAAATCCATTCCCTTTAATACACATGAAATTAAATTTAATATAACAGTGCTGTTGCAGGTGATGGCCCGTACCTCGCAGAACCCCCACATTAAGGCAATTATGGTTTAGATTTTCAACCTTCGCCCCTGCCAGAATATAAAATCGCGGTTTTCCAGGAATTTTCTTAACACCAGGTTCTGCGGTCTGATCAGTAGCGGACAAACCCGGATGTCTATGCTGCTGACGGGTCCCGGAGTGCTTTAAATCTCTACACGTTCAGTATGTCTGATATTGAGAATTGATATTCTGGCACATTCGATGCACAATAGGGACCCTATGATTACAACGGATTTCATTGATGTCAGTGTCACCCTGCCGGTGCGGGGGACGTTTGTTTACAGGATTCCCGACCGGTTCAAACCCGATACTCAGATCGGGGTGCGGGTGCTGGTGCCCTTTGGGCGGCGGCGGGTGACGGGGTATATTTTAGGGGAGCAGGAAGATTCCGGGCCCTATAAAGTCAAAGATATTATAGAGGTTATGGATGAGACCCCGCTGTTTCCTGCAGGTGATATCCCGTTTTTCAGGTGGATTGCGGACTATTATATTCATCCTTTGGGAGAAACCATTAAAACGGCCCTTCCCTCAGGGCTTGAACGACAGGACGTCTCCTGCGTGACGGTGACGGAAAAAGGGCGAAAGGCGTTGGAAACGGGCGATCTGACCCCGGAACAGGCCGACTTCATCACGACGTTAGACCGGCAGTTGAGCAAACAAAAGGTGTGTACCCTCAAGTCCATTGTCCGTAAGGGGCCTGCTCCGTCTGCCGCTATCCGGCAGCTTGAGAAAAAGGGGATGATCGCCGTATCCGCCGTCCTTAAGAAGGAGGCCGCATCCATCCTGACCGAAAAGTTCATACGGCGCACAGGGCAGGTGCCCAAAAAACAGGTCCGCATGTCAAAAAAACGGCTCCAGATCCTGGATCTTGTCCGGGACGCCGGGGAAATCTCCCTGACCGGGCTGCGCCAGCATGTGCCCACGGCACCGCGGCTGATCCTTCCCCTGGAAGAGGCCGGATACCTGGCCGTAACCGAGCGTCAGGTGTTCCGGGATCCTTTAGGGGATCCGGTGGAGCCGGATCAGCCGCCTGAGTTGATGGACGAGCAGGCCGCGGTGGTGGATCAGGTGACCCGGGATATGGAAAAAGGATTTATTCCCTATCTGCTCACCGGGGTGACGGGATCGGGGAAAACCGAAGTGTATATGCGGCTTGTGGCCGAAGCGGTTGACCGGGGACGGGGGGCCATTGTTCTGGTGCCGGAGATTGCCCTGATTTCCCAGACCGAGCGGCGGTTCCGGGCCCGGTTCGGAGAGCGCATTGCCGTGCTGCACTCCATGCTGTCCCAGGGGGAGCGCCTTGATCAGTGGCGTCGAATCGCTACGGGCCAGGTCACCATTGTCATTGGCGCCCGGTCCGCCATGTTTGCACCTGTTGCGGATATCGGCATTATCATCGTGGATGAGGAGCATGACACCTCCTACAAGCAGGAGTCCGGCTTGCGCTACAATGCCAGGGACCTGGCTGTGGTCCGGGGCAAGATGCATAATTGTCCTGTGATTTTAGGATCGGCCACGCCTTCGGTTCAATCCTATCAGAATGTTCTGTCCGGTCGGTTTTCCCAGCTTGAGTTGACCAAGCGGGTGAACGACTATCCCCTGCCTGAGATTACCCTGGTGGACATGAAAACGTATAAGGATAATTGGGGGACGGACCGGATCATTACCCCGGAGCTTGGCCGGGCGATCAGAAGCTGCCTTGAAAAGGGGAACCAGGCGCTGATTTTTCTCAACCGCCGGGGATTTGCAAGCTTTCCGGCCTGTGCCTCCTGCGGCAAGACCCTGGAGTGTTCCCACTGTAGCGTGACCCTGACCTATCACCGGGGGGAGGATGCCTATAAATGCCATTTGTGCGGCAGGTTCAAGACCGGTCAGGTGGCATGTCCTCACTGCGGGTCAAAGAAAATCAGGAATTTCGGATTTGGGACGGAAAAGATCGAGGCCATGCTCAAGCAGCTTTTTCCCGATGCAAGACTTGCCAGGATGGACCAGGATACCACGTCAAAAAAGGGAAGTGCCCTGCGCCTTTTGCGGCAGATCCGGAACCGGACCGTGGACATCATTGTGGGGACCCAGATGCTGGCCAAGGGTCATGATTTTCCTTCTATTACGCTTGTCGGGGTAATCTGTGCGGATCTGTCCTTAAGTCTGCCGGATTTTCGGGCCAGCGAACGGACATTCCAGCTGCTGGCGCAGGTGGCGGGAAGGGCGGGCAGGGGCGAGGAGCCAGGCAGGGTGATTATGCAGACGTACAATCCCGACCATTTTACCATTGAGGCGTCCCGCCGTCAGGATTATCTTGAGTTTTTCAATCACGAAGCCCCTTTTAGAAAGGCATTGTTGTACCCGCCCTTTGCGCGGATGGTTCAGTTAAAGATTTCAGGTGCCAGTGAGGACAAAACACGGGACCATGCCCACCTGGCCGCCAAGATTTTGGGAGAGGTTCTGCCCGTTAACCGGGAAACCCAGATTCTGGGGCCCATTGAAGCGGCCATCCAGAAAATCGCCTCCCGGTTCAGGTGGCAGATCCTTGTCAAAGGCCCTTCGGCCAGGGCCATCAATATTGCCGTGTCCGCCATGGCTGCCGATCCCAGGATCACCCGGGTGAAAGGCGTGACCATTGCCGTTGATGTGGACCCTTATTTTCTCATGTAGGCTGAGATCCAAGGTCTCCATTTTATACATACAGCTTGTTGAAAAACAGATAAGGGCCCAGGTTGTCGTAATGCTCTTTTTCCGTGAATTCAGCGGTCAGGTATTTGCCCTTTTTGGCCAGGACCGTGACCTCTTTTTTGACAACCGACTGCTTGGCATCGTCCAGGACAAATTCAATCACCAGGGTGATGCCGGCGGGCAGGGGCTGTTCCAGGTTGGTTCTTAAGGTCAGGCCGCTTGAGTTCAGGCGTTTGACCACCATTTTACCGGCGCACCGGACCTGCCCCCTGGAGATATAGGTCCCGCACAGATGGGTATCCTTGTCCTGTCCGGCCTTTTTTTCCAGAGCGGCAAAGTAAACATGGCCGCAGCTGCATGAGAACCGGACCCGGGTGATCCGCTTCATTAATTTATACTCGGACAGTTGAAGTATTTTGACTTTATTGCATTCGGGACAGGTAAGCCTGGCCGTATCAAGGTTGGATATTTTGACCCGTTGTTCCATAATTCTAATCCTCCTCAAGTTCTGTATAGACCTGGCATCGGGGTGTACTCTTGTTAAAAAGCGACAATTCATTTTTTGTGCCAAAGCAAGAAAGATATTGATTCCTCTGATTTTATTATATATATTCGACGCATGGTTAAATATCGTTATTTCTCTTTTCGATATTTGATGTTATTTAACATGAGCATGTTTTATTTAGATAATAAGGTGTTATTTCATGGCTAATTATCCAAAGGATGGGTTTGCCGGGTACTGGGATCTGTTTAAAGAGCTGGACCCATCTGCCCTGCAGCGAAAATTTCTCCACGCCCTGCTTGGCATTCAAAATGTCCGAAGGGGGTCTATCTGGCTGAAAAAGGGGGCCCGGTATGTCTGTGTGGAGGCCGCCGGTGCCGAAAGCGAAAATATCAAAGGGGTGGCGCTGGAGTCCGGGCAGCCCAGCATTGTGGGCTGGGTGATTGAAAACGGGAAGATGACCGTGGCGGAGATCGGCAGTGACCAGCGCCATCGCAGTGAAGTGGAAGAAAATTTTTTGGTTAAAAGCAGTCAGATCCTTTGTTTTCCCCTGTTCTACATGGAAAAAGAGGTGTTCGGAGCGGTCCAAATTATAGATACCACTTCGGGCAGGACAAGGTTGAACCTGGACAAGGACTACCTGGATCCCCTGCAGAACCTGGTGGATATCTGCTCCATCGCCATGAGCAACGCCATCATGTACGCCAAGGAGAGAAAGCGCGCCCTTCATCTGAAAACCGCCCTGTCCCGGATAAAAAAGGAGAGCCCCATCATCGGCCAGAGCCGGGAGTTCCATAACAGCATGGAGCTTGTGAAAAGCTATGCCGATACCGATTTCCACGTGCTGATCACAGGGGAGAGCGGTACGGGCAAGGAATTGGTCGCCGAACAGCTTCACAAGGGCAGCAGCCGGGCTAAAAAACCCTTTCTGGTTCAGAATTGCTCTGCCATTCCCGAGACCCTGCTGGAAAGCGAACTTTTTGGGTATAAAAAAGGGGCCTTCACCGGGGCGACCCGGGATAAGGTCGGTCTGTTCGAAGCCGCCGACGGGGGAACCGTTTTCCTTGATGAAATCGGGGATATGCCCATGAGCACCCAGGCCGGTCTTTTAAGGGTGCTTCAGAAAAATGAAATCAAACCCCTGGGGGAAACAAGGGTAAAGCATATTGACGTGAGGATCGTGGCCGCCACCAATAAGGACATGAAGCAGATGATCGTGGAAAACCAGTTCCGACAGGATCTTTACTACAGGCTGTCTGTGTTGCCGGTCCACCTGCCTCCCTTAAGAGAGCGCCGGGAGGACATCCCGCTTTTGACAAAGCACTTTCTGGACACCGAAGCCGCCAAGGCGGACATGCCTGAAAAAAAGGTGGTGCCTGAGGCCATGCAGCACCTGGTGGCCTATGAATGGCCGGGAAATATCAGGGAGCTGGAAAACCTGATCCGCTATCTTATGGTGACCACGCCGGGAGAGTATATCCAGCCGGCCAACCTGCCCCCGCATGTGCGCAGCCTTTCGGCAGAGGGCAAGGAAGCCCCGGCCGTTAACACGGAACTTACGGCGCTTGCGGACAACGAGTTTCTGGTGGATCTGTCCGGCATGACCTGGCCTCGTCTGGAAAAAATCTATGTCAAAGCCCTGATGAAAAAGTACAATTGGAACGTCACCTGGGCGGCGCGGGCGTCCGGCGTCAATCGTTCCACCTTTGCCTCCCGCATGAGAAAACTGGATATCCGCCGAAACGACCTTTAAAGTCGTCTAAAAAATTTAAACCCGCTGCCGTAAAAGAAAAACGGCAGCGGGTTTTGTTTTTAAGGGCAGGGCGGGTTTCAGGCGTTTTGCCTGTGCCAGGCCACCACGTTTTCATAGGGGATGGTGCCGCCGAAGATATCCAGGGCTGAACCGATGGTCAGATCCACCCGGCCGCCGCCTAAATCCTTTACCCGGTCAAGGTCGGAAAACAGGCTGGCCCCGCCGGCATAGGTGACGGGCAGGGGGCTGTGCTCCCCCAGCAGGGTCACCAGGTCCGCCTGAATGCCCTGGCGAAGGCCCTCCACATCGACTCCGTGGACCAAAAATTCATCGCAGAAGGCGGAGAGGTGTTCCAGGGTTTCGGGGGTCACCGCCACATCGGTGAAGTTCTGCCACCGGTCTGTGACGATATAAAAGGTCCCTTCCTTTTTCCGGCAGCTCAAATCCAGGACCAGGCGGTCCTTTCCCACGGCCGCTACCAGGCGGTTCAGCCGGTTCATATCCACCCGGCCTTTTGAAAAGACATAGGAAGTGACAATGACGTGGGAGGCGCCGGCATCCAGAAAGCGCCCGGCATTGTCCGGGGTGACGCCGCCGCCCATTTGAAGGCCTTCCGGGTAGGCGGCGAGGGCAGCCAGGGCGGCCTCGGTATTGCCTGGGCCCAGCGCGATGACATGGCCGCCGGGGATGTTGTCGGTCTTATACCGTTCTGCAAACAGGGCCGGAAGATCGGCGCTTTCAAAGTTGGTCACAGGGCCTTTGGCGTCTCCGTCTTTGAGGCTGCCGCCGACAATTTGAACGACCTTGCCGTTTCTTAAATCAATACAGGGTCTGAATCTCATTTGATGCCTTCTTTCGTATCTGCAAAAAAGTCTTCCAGGATAAGGGCCAGTCCTTTGTTAAGACTGTCAATGTACAGGTCCGGATCCAGGGCGTTAAACCCAATATCCTGATTGTAAATTTTATGAATCACAGGGGTGAATCCGGTTCCACTGTCGGTGTCCAGGATCAGTCGCATGGAGATCACCGCCTTAAATGGGGGCTCGCCTCGCAGATCCGCATACAGGTCAATGATTTTGCCCCACAGCTGGTACCGGACATCCGCCGGCGCGTTGGAAATAGCCGGGGTAAATTGTCCGGAGGCGTAGAGGGTCTCTTTGACAAGATCGGAGATCATCCGGGCCGGAGGGATCAGAAAGCTGTGGTAGAAATCCGATCGGAACCGGTTTTTGCCGGTTCTGTATACAAAGGCATCGGACTCAAATTCAGGGGAAATGCTCAGCTGCTTGACCAGGAGGGGCAGGGCGTCCCCATCTGAACCTGAGCCCCTAACGGCGGACAGGGCCGGGGGAGTCAGGCGGAAGGTGGTCTTTTCGGGATAGTCGTTTCGAATACCCGAACATCCGGAAACGGTCAGGACCAGAAAGGCTATGATAACGGCGGCGGTGCTGGTTGCTCTGGCGGCAGTTCCTGGGACAGGCCTATTCATCTTTTTTAAGGGTCTCCTTTACCTGTTCAGGGGTGGTGGGCGCAGGCGGGCGTTCCAGAAGAAGCCGGCCCGGGTATTTTTTCAGCTCCAGGGTCAGCTGGTTTAAATTCTCCAGGGTGTACTCCATGTTTTTGACCGCCCGGCTGACCGCGTCGGAGTTGATCCATACCATATTTTCGAGCATTTTGGCAGTCCGGTCCAGGCTTGTGAGCAACTGGTCGAGTTTTACGGCATTCTCGGTTTCAAGGTTGCCGGCCACCCGGCTGATGCTGCCGGAAGCCGATTCCAGGTTCTTAAGGGTGGCGTCCACCGGGGGGGCGGCTTTTTTTACCATGGTTTTCAGGCCGGAAAAGGACTCCCCGGCATCGGCCATGATCCGGGAGACCCGGTCCGATCCCAGGAATTGTTTAAGGGCCTTATTGGTGCTCCTCAGTTCTGCAATCAATGCTTTGGCATGGTCGGACAGTCCTGCCGTATCCAGAGCGGCCACTTTTGAATTGAGTGTGGAAACAAGGGAACCCAGGTTCTGACCCATATCTTTTATATCCAGGGCGCCAATGGTTTCCAGGATCTGGTTCAGGGCGTCTCCCACCCGTTTGATACTGCTGCGTCTGGACGGGACATAGAGGTGCTCGGGCTGCCAGGTGATATCCAGGGGGGCTGGCCTGGCCCGGCTGTAATCGGTTTCAAGGTAGGCGGCACCGGTAATACCTTTAAAGGACAGGGTGATGGAAAGGCCTTGGGCAACGGCCTTTTTGAGCCGGTCCTCCGGCGTGTTTCCGGTCTGTCCCACATAGCAGTCATCGGACAGGGAGATGATGACCAGCACGTAGTTCGAGGGTTTCCCGTAAACTTTGGTGGGGGTGGTGATGGCCTTGACCGTGCCAATCTTGACGCCTTTGTACTTCACCTCGGAACCCACGTCCAATCCCTGGACCGATTCGTTAAAGCAGGTTTCCGCCAGGATTTCGGTTTTAAAAAATTTTCCGGCACCAAAGGCAATGAGCATGGCGGCGGTCAGGCCAAAGGCCAGAATGACAAACAGGCCGAGTTTGAAAAAATGGGGTTTTGGAGTCATGGCGTCGTGTCCGTCTCAGGCTTTCGGTTGAAAAATTGATACACATAGGGGATGGATTTGTCTGCTTTAAGGGAGTTGGGCGCACCCTGAGCAATGATGCCGCGGCTTTTTTTGTCCAGCATGATGGCCCTGTCGCCAATGGACAGGATGCTTGCAAGTTCATGGGTGACAATGACAAAGGTGATGCCCAGGGTGGCGGCCAGCTTGAGGATCAGGCTGTCCAGGCCGGCGGATGTTAACGGATCCAGACCGGCCGAGGGTTCATCCAGGAACAGGATGTCAGGGTCCAGGGCCATGGCCCGGGCAATGGCCGCCCGTTTTTTCATTCCGCCGGACAGGGCGTCGGGCAGAAGGTGGGCCCCGTGGCCGAGATCCACCAGATTCAGCTTGACCCGGGCAATGGCTTGCACCGCCTCTTCCGGAAGATCCGTGAACTCTTTGAGGGGGAGCATGACATTTTCCAGAACGGTCATGGAGCCGAAAAGGGCGCCGTTCTGAAAGGCGACGCCAATATGCCGCAGCAGCTGGTTTTTCTCTTGGCCCAGAGCCTGGATCATATCCTTTCCCTTGATCATCACCTGTCCCTTTATGGGGGGTACAAGGCCTGTCATATGCTTGAGAACCGTACTTTTGCCGCACCCGGATCCCCCGAGGATGATAAACACCTCCCCTTTGAAGACATCAAAGCTTAGGTCTTCCATGATGGCGGTACCGTCATAGCCGGCCCACAGGTGTTTGACTTGGATAAGGGGTTCTTTCATATGCCCAGATAATAATAGATGACAGAGAAAATGCCGTCAAAAACGGCGATGAGAACGATAGCGGTGACCACGGCGCTGGTGGTGGCCTCGCCCACGGCGGAAGGCCCTCTTTGGGTCTGGTATCCCCGGATGCATCCGGTCGCCGCGATGATCAGGCCGAATACCGCACATTTGATCAGGCCGCCTGTAAAATCGGTCCAGGAAACAAATCCCACCACCTGATTGTAGTAGGTGACCGGCGGATATCCAAAGGACAGAATCACCACCCCTCCGCCCAGAATGCCCACAAGGTTGGCAAACACGGTGAGCAGCGGGGTGATAAAAGTGGCAGCGATGACCCTGGGCACAATGAGAAATTTTACAGGTTCCAGGCCCATGACCGTCAGGGCGTCTATCTCCTCGTTGATCTTCATGGTGCCGATCTCGGCGGCAAAGGCTGAAGCGGAGCGGCCGGCCAGGACAATGGCGGTCATAAGGGGCCCAAGTTCCCGGACCATGGCAATACCGATGAGGTTGGCCACGTAGATTTCGGCACCGAATGTTTTCATGGGGATGGCGGCCTGGAAGGCCATGACCAGGCCCACGATAAAGGCGATGAGCAGGACAATGGGCAATCCGTTCACCCCGGCGCGCTCCGCCACGGTCAAGGTCTCTGCCCAGCGGATGGTGTGCGGGGCTTTGAGGCTTGCGGCCAGGGCCCAGGCGATTTCCCCCACAAAGGTGGTAAACCGTTTCAGGTCGTCCAGGATCGCTGCCAATCCGGCGCCGGCCTGTTCCACCGGGTTGAGTAAAGGAGATGGGGCTGCCGCGTTTTCACCTTTGGCGCGGGCCAGGGCGATCAGGTCGGTAACGGTTTTATTGGCCCCGATGATTTCAGGGGAATGGTCCGGGCTGGTGCTAAGCTCCTGGAGCCGGTTGATAAAAGTGGCTCCGGCCAGATCAAGGGTGTCAACCTTGTCCAGGCGGATACAGATCCTTTTGTTTCCGGCTTTTGTTACCGCCGACGTAGCGGACTGCCACAGGGCTGCTGCGCCATGGATATCCAGATTTCCTGTAAAGGATAGGGTCAGGCTCTCCTTTGTATTGTCAATATGGAGGGTACAAGGAAAATTCATAGCGGTGTGGCCCTTCAGGCGGCGGCAGTGTGCGGGAAATACTCAGCCATGCTGTACGGCCAGGGCAACCCACTCCTCCTGCTGTATCCTTTTAACGACGGCGAGCTTGTTTTTTTCAATGGCCGCCATGACATCGGGTTCCCGTTCGGTGATGATCCCGGATAGCAGGGCCGTGCCGCCGGGGGCGAGCCTTGACCGGATATCCGCCATGATGTCAACGATGACCTGGGCGATGATATTGGCGGTGATCACCTGGTATTTGTCCTCGGGGGCCTGGTCTAACGTGCCGGTGATAAAACGGATGTCCGAAGACCAGACCCGGTTTTTTTTCATGTTTTCCCGGGTGATATCCACGGCTGAAGGGTCGGTATCAATCCCTGTGATTTCTTTGGCCCCGAGCATGGCTCCGGCAATCATGAGGATCCCGGAACCGCATCCCACATCTAAAAGGGCGTCCTCTTTGCGGGCGAATGTTTCCAGCAGGACCAGGCACATGGCGGTGGTGGGATGGGTGCCCGTCCCAAAGGCCATACCCGGATCGATTATGACAACAATTTCCCCCGGTTCCGGGGAATAGGGCCTCCACTCGGGCCTTATCACAATGCGGTCCGTAATGCGGGTGACAAAAAAGTATTCCTTCCAGGCATGGGCCCAGTCTTCTTCATCCACGGTTTCAATCCGGGGGGAGACCCGGATATCCATGGCCGAAAGCCCGGCCAGTTTTTCCCGGATCTGTTCAATGGTCAGATCCGCGGAGTCAATGTCCGGAATATAGCCGATAATGGCATTTTCTTCGGGTGGAGGAAGGGTTGTTGTACCGAATCCTTCATCCGGTTCGGGAATGGGGATGTTGCAGACCACCCCTTTAAGGTTAAAGGAAAAGAAGATATGGCAGATCAGTTCTTCTGCCAGTTCCAGGGAGTCGGCCTCAAAAACGGCCGTAATTTTTTTGAATTTCATGAATGCCAAGTCTTTATTGAATTTTTGGTTAAAAAGGATTATTTTTCATAACTTCCGGATTGTCAAATCTTAAATTCAAGCAGGTATAAGGCTTAGGTGAGCACAACGGTAAAAAAAAATATCTTTGACCGCGCCGTTAAAAAAGCTGTTCTGGCGGCTGTTGTTTGCCTGATCTGGGGCACCTGTGCCCTGGCCGGGGAAACCCCTTTGGCTCCCCTGATAATGGTGACGGGCAGAGGCGGGGCCTTTTCAGATGCCGCGGCCTTAAGTGTGCCGGATTTCATCCCATGGGAAAGATCTCTTAAGGCTGAAGATCCCAATTTCCCTGAGGACGGAATAAAGATATTTACCGGCGTGAATCTGACCCGGGTGCTGGAACTTGCCGGCCTGGACAATCGATACGGACTGACCGTGATCGGTTCGGATCAGTATGTGGGATACCTGACGCCTGCGCAGGTTTCCTCCGGAATGCTGGTATGGAAGAAGGATGGACAACCGATCCCAGGACTTCGGGGCGGCCCTTTAAAGCTTATGTTTCCCAAGGAATCTTCTGTCCATGCCGCCTGCTATACATGGTATGTGACAGCGCTGATTCAAGGCCGCCCCAAGGCGCCTGCCCTGACGGTGACGGCCTCAGACAAAGCCATGACCTACACCGTATCATCGCTTGCCGCCCTGGCAGAGCCGCTGCCCCCCTCTCAAATGTCCATTGCCCAGGGGTGCAGCCGCAGCGCGGTTCCCGAAATGGATCAGCCGGTCCGTGCGGTTTCCCTGACCCGCCTGACAGGTAACCTGTCCCAGGCGGATACGGTGGAACTGATCCCCTTTTACGGCCCTGCTGTCCGCCTTAAGCCTGAAGCCCTGGCCTTTGATGCCCGGATTATCCTGGACATGCATCCGGCACTGGGCGGTCCTTATGCCGTCGTGTTTCCCATAGAAGCCCACCATGAACTCAAAGGTCTTATTCCGGAATCCGGGGCCTTTTTTTTCTTGAAGACCATTGTGGTAAGATAGGATGTTATCTCACCGGACCCTGCAGACCAAACTGTTGGTCTCCGTATTTTTGATTGTTTCCATCATGGTAACCGCCTTGACGGTCCTGGTCATTTATGTGGAGAAAAACAGGTTCCAGAAAAAGGAGCTGGACCGAATTTATCTGATGACCAACGCCATGAACAAACAGCTGGGTCATCTTATGCACGGCAAAAACTTACGGTATCTGATGATCATCCTGTCCAATGCCAAGGCTGCGGACAAATCCATTCTCTTTTTTGCGGTCACGGATACAACCGGCAAGGTCCTGGTCTGCGACCGTGAGAATCTTATCGGGAATCCCTCCTTTGATCTAACCCGGTACCGTGCCCCCGGGCTACCCCTTTATCGAAAAGCCGGTCCGGATGAAACGCAGCGTTTTCAGATCTATCTTGCCTCCTATCCATCTGACGGTAAAGCCAAAGGGCAGGAGGAAGCCGTTTTTGAAGCGGTCCACAACATTGTCTATCTTGGCCAGTCAATGGGACAACTGCGGGTGGGATTCTCCCGAAAGCCCATCACCCAGCATCTCGTCCTGCTCACCGCCGGTATGCTGGGAACCGGCATATCCGTTCTGGCCGTAATCCTGGCATTGATCTATGTGGTGATTCAAAATCATATGGTGCCGGTGGAGTCCTTTATCAACAGGATAGCCAGCCTGGATCTCAGCCGGGAGGGGATCAGTCTCAAAGAGAGCCTTATGGCCATCCCCCTGGAGCGAGAGCCCGGGGAAACCCGGGATGTCCACCAGCTCAAGCAGGCCTTTGAGCACCTGCGGGATCAATTTGTGGACGCCTGCGACCAGCTGGAAAATCATAAGGCCAACCTGGAGCGTATGGTGGTCCGGCGGACGGCCGACCTGAACCGCCAGATTGAAGAGAGAAAAGAGATTGAAGCACGACTGCTAACCGTTCAGAAACTTGAGGCCATCGGTACTTTGGCCGGAGGCATTGCCCACGAGTTCAACAACCTTTTCATGGCTATTACAGGATACGCGACCCTTATTCAAAAACGAGTGCCCCCTGGGCATCCAAATGTAGGAAAAGCCGAGAAAATCCGGGATCTTGTACAAACAGGATCCCAGTCCGTCCAACAGCTTTTAGGATTTGCCAAAAGCGGACCGTTCGACCCCGGTCCCCTCAACCTCAACGAGGTGAGCCGGGGCAGCCTGGTCATCCTGACCCGAAGCCGAAAGGAGCTGGAAATCAACACCCGGTACCGGGAGAATCTGTGGAGCGTCAAAGCAGACCGGTCCCAGATGGAGCAGGTGGTCATGAACCTGCTGCTCAATGCCTCGGACGCCATGCCGGAGAAGGGGCAGATTGTGGTCCAAACCCAAAACCATACCCTTGAGGCGTTTCCGGTTTCCCTGGACAAAAAGGTGTCCGGCAGATTTGTCTGCCTGTCCGTCTCGGACACCGGCAGGGGAATTCTGCCGGAATATCTGCCAAGGGTCTTTGATCCTTTTTTCACCACCAAGAAAATGGGAACGGGATCCGGCATGGGGCTGGCTTCCGTGTTCGGTATTGTTGAAAATCACGGGGGCTTTATCACGGTGGACAGTGAGCTTGGCCGGGGCACCCGTTTTGATGTTTATCTGCCGGCCCTGACCCCCTGACAATTAAATAAGGCCTTACAAATCCATGGAAAATCCGTATCAGCAGCTCTATATCTATAATTTTGACCGTGTCCCCGGGCTTTCTTCTGCCATTGCCTCCGATCCTGCCTTTTTAGGCACATGGGAGGAGGAGGGCACGGCGTTTCTCTTTTTTTCACGCCCGGCCGATGCCCTGATATCAGACCTGGAAGAAAAAAATCCAAATGCGGGCATGGTGGCCCGGTATGAAATGAGCTGTGAGGAATGGCACGGGGACCGGATTGAACCCTACTGGGTGGAGAACATTTGCATTGCCCCGCCTTGGGAGCGGGCTGACGAGGCGCTCAAAGAGGGGGATATCGAGGTGCTGTTGGATCCCGGAGTCGTCTTCGGTACCGGCCGCCATCAGACTACCGAAGACTGCCTGACCCTGATTCACCGCCTGTGCACGACCCACGATATCCGGCAGGTGACGGACATCGGCACCGGTACAGGGCTTCTGGCTCTGGGGGCGGCTGCCCTGAGGGCCAGCCGGGTCATGGCCTGCGATTTCAACCTGCTGGCGGTGCAGACCACCCGGAAAAATATTCTCCTGAACCGGTTTGATGATCGAATTTTAGCCTTCCAGGCCCGGGGGGAGGAGATGATGGACCTTCCCTGTGATCTGATGGTGGCCAATATCCATTATGATGTGATGCAGCACATCATCGCCCATCCGGCATTCCCCGAAAAACCCTGGTTCATTCTGTCGGGTCTGCTGAACTCCGAGGCGGCAAAGGTGATGGCATTCTTAAAAGAACTTCCGGTTCAGATCATTGAGCGCCGTTGTCCCGACGGTATCTGGAATACCATCCTGGGCCGGCGACGGGACTAGCGCCACAGTCTGAAAGGCAAGCCGCCGGCCTTTCCGGCTGCCAGGGATAGGAGGTTAGTCCTCCTGTCTTTCCTCGATCACGGATTTAAGGGCTGAAAGGGCGGTGTTGGCCGCCGGCACCCCGCCGTAGATACTGGTCTGGAAAATCACCTCTGCAATTTCTTCTTGCGTGCAGCCCACGTTCAAGGCGGCATGGATGTGCAGCTTGAGTTCTTCAGGTTTGGATAAAACCGTCAGGGCGGCCACGGTGATCAGCTGCCTTGTGGTGTGGGGGATCTTTTCCCTGGCATACATCTGGCCCGTGATATAAAGGGACATGTCCTTTGCCAGGCCGGGATCAAAATGGCGCCAGAGATTATAGGGCTTGTCTTCGTCTTTGACTGTGGAAAAGTAAAGTTTTGCGGTCTTTCCTGTTTTTTTTGCGATTTCTTCGGGATCCACTGTGCCTCCTTAAAGCGATGCGTGGCGCGTTGTGAGATTCTCAATACGCCCCACGCATCACACACTACCCGCCTAAAAGGGTTAAGAATATTCCCGCTGCAATCACGGTGCCGATGACACCGGCCACGTTGGGCCCCATGGCGTACATGAGCAGATAGTTTTTTTTGTCTGCCTCCATGCCCACCTTGTGGACCACCCGCGCGGCCATGGGCACGGCGGAAACGCCGGCCGCCCCGAGCAGAGGGTTGATCTTGTTTTTGGATAAAAGGTTCATCAGCTTGGCCAGCAGAACACCGGTCATGGTGGACACCACAAAGGCAAACAGCCCGAGACAGAAGACAAAGATCACCTGGGGACGCAGAAAGTTTTCCGCATTCATGGTGGCCCCGACCGGGACCCCCAAAAAGATGGTGACGATGTTCATCAGCTCGTTCTGGGCCGCGTTGTTCAGCCGTTCAACCACGCCGGACTCCCGGAAGAGATTGCCCAGCATGAACATGGAGATCAAGGGGGCAGACGCCGGGACCAGCAGGATGATGACAAAGGTGGACACGATGGGAAACAAGAGCTTTTCAAGCTTTGTCACCTTGCGTCCCTTTTTCATCCGGATCTTGCGTTCATCCTTGGTTGTCAAAAGTTTCATCACCGGCGGCTGGATGATAGGAACCAAAGCCATATAAGAGTATGCCGCCACCGCACAGACCCCTAAAAGCTGGGGGGCCAGTTTGGAGGCCAGGAATATGGTGGTGGGCCCGTCCGCCCCGCCGATGATGCCGATGGTGGCCGCTTCCTGGAGGTTGAACCCAAAGGCCTGGGCTGCAAAAAAGGTGATGTACACCCCGGCCTGGGCCCCGGCCCCCAAAAAGATCAGTCTGGGATTAGCGATCAGGGGCCCGAAGTCGGTCAGGGCCCCCAGTCCCAGAAAGATCACCGGGGGAATAATCTCCCAGTGGATGCCGTATTGGTAGAACTTCCACAACAGTCCTTCGTGGGGCGTCATCAGCCCTGCCAGGGGCAGGTTCACAAGGATGATGCCAAAGCCGATGGGCAACAGCAGCAGGGGTTCATAGGACTTTGCAATGGCAAGGTAGATCAGGACAAGGCCGATGATCCACATCACCACCATGCCCGGGGTCAGGGCAAAAAATCCGGAGGTTTGAAACAGCATGGATAAAGAGTGCATGGGGTTACCCCTCCTTTTTGGCGGCGGCTTTGTTTTCAAGAGCCACGGCCACGGCCCCTGTGGCCTTAACGGACAGGTAGAGAAAGGCCATGCCGAAAAACACTCCGAGAATCCCCACGATGAAAACGGTCATGGGGGAGGTCATGACGCGGCTCCTTCCGCCTCTGCCGCAGCTTTTAGCCGCAGGGTCTCCTGATCCTTGATGATGCGGGGCAGGATCATGTGGTGCTGGGGGCAGATGGATTTTGGATTCTGGTAAACCGATCCCACAAAGGCCTGCATGTATTTTCGAAGGTCCTTCATCCGGACCACCTCGTCCACCATGCCCTCTTTAGCGCAGAACTGAGGCGTGGACGTGTCCACATATTTCTGGGCCAGTTCGTTCATCTTATCCACCACGGGCTGCAGGTCGCGTCCGGCTTCTTTCTCTTTGACAAGGCGCCGGGCATAGGTGGCCACCGCTGCGGTTTCTCCGTGCATGACGCAGATTTCCGTGGCACTGGTGCCCAGGGTGAACGCGTTGTTCCGGTTTCCCTGGGGGCCGCCCATGACGTAATGGGCCGCAGCGGTTCCCTTGCGCAGAATAGCCGTCATCATGGGAAGATCGGAGTTCTGGATGGAGTAAATCAGAGACTGCCCCAGACCCAGAAGCTCTGCCTTTTCCGCGATGTCGCCCACGTCGATGCCCGAGGTGTCCTGGAACCAGATAACAGGCACCCGGTCCCGGGCGCAGAAGGTGACAAACTCGTTCATCTTGATCAGACCCTGGCGGTAGAGCTTTCCGCCGATGCCCGGATAATCGGCATACTCGGGATATCCTTTGCCCAGATACCCCTGGCGGTTGCCGATGCAGGCCACAAGATAACCGTCCACCTTGCAAAGGCCGGTGTAGATTTCAGGGCCGTAATCCGGCCGGTACTCCAGGTGTTCGGAACCGTCCACCAGCCGGGCCAGGATCTGGTCAAACTCGTAGACCATCTTGGGGGCCATGGGTAAAAGCCGCATGACATCCTCGGCCTCAAAGGCCGGGGCCTTGGGTTCGGCCACCTGGAAGAACTTGGGCGCGTAAGCGGGCATGTCCTTCATATAGTCTTTAATGCCGTCAAGGACCTCTTCTTCTTTTGTGTAGACATAGCGGAAAAACCCTGTGGCGTCGTGGTGGGTCGCCACTGATCCCGGGGGTTTGGCCCGGTGTTCCTTAGCCCGGGCCACCAGATCCTCTGCCATTTCCACGGTGAATCCGCCCTGGGGGGCCATGCCGGAAACAATACCGGCACCGCCCACGGCCATGTTACACTTTTCATGGGCAAAGAGGATGGTGGGGCTGACGGACTGGTACCCGCCGCCGGCAGGGTTGGTGCCGTAAATGGCGGCCAGCACGGGGATGCCCTGCTGTTCCAGTTCGGCATGGCGGAAAAACGGGGTACCGGCACCCCTGCGGTTGGCGTAGAATTTTTCCTGCTCTGTGAGCTTGGCCCCGGAGCAGTTGACCAGCCAGACCAGAGGGACGTTCAGGCGTTTGGCCAGGTTGGTTACCCGGAGGATGTTCTCGGACTGTCCTGCCAGCCAGGCGCCGGCCATGACCTTGTTGTCAAAGCCGATGATCACGGCCCATTTACCGCTGATCTTACCGATGCCGTCCACCACATTGGTGGTCCCCTCAACATTATCTTCCGGGTTGTACAGGGTGTGCAGGGGGGTGAACGTGCCCTCATCCACCAGATAGGAAAGCCGCTGGTACACGGTCATCTGCCCCCGGGCGTTGATCTTTTCTTCTGGAAGGCCTGCGTTTTTTACCGCGTCTTCGGCTTCGGCCAGTTGTGCTTCCGCAGCCAGTACAGCCTCAAGGTTTTTCTCGGTCCGTTTCAAGGTGCCTTTTTTCAGGGCATCACCAAAGGGGACCATCTTTTCAAAATAGGGTCTCATGAAGCCTCTCTTTTTTAGCTTTATCTATGCGGCGGAAGGTTATTCAATCACCGCCAGAAGATCATCCTCTTCAACGGAATCTCCCTCTTTGACTGCGATCTTGGCCACAGTTCCGGAGCAGGGGGCAAAAACGGGGGTTTCCATTTTCATGGCCTCGATCACCAGGATTTCATCATCTTCTTCCACAGTGGCGCCGGGTTCGATTTCAATGCTTACGATTTTTCCTGACAGGGGGGCTAATACGTCTTCAGACATGGGGATTCTCCTTTATAATTTGGGTTGTGAGCGGTGCGTTGTGAGTGATGCGATGCTCACAACTCACCGCTGCAGTATTTATCTGTTGGCCTTGCGCACGCCCAACTGGTCCAGGGCGATGATCCACTTGCAGATATTTGCCGATCCCTCCACCATGGAATAGGTGGGGGCATCGCGGTAGTAGCGGGCTACGGGGTATTCGGTGGAATAGCCGTAGGCCCCTAAAATACGCATGGCAAAGTTGGAGCATTTGGTGGCCACTTCACCCACAAAATACTTGGCCATGGCCACGTCCAGACCGTTGTTCAGATTACCCTGGTCCTTGGCCCATGCAGCCTTGTATACCAGGAGGCGGGCCGCCTCGATTTCCGTGGCCATCTGGGCGATCATGTCCTGGTTCATCTGGAAGTCGCCGATTTTCTTGCCGAACTGCTTTCTTTCGTTGCAGTACTTCAGCGCCTCGTCCAGGCAGGCCTGGGCCAGGCCGACGCCGCCGGCTGCGGCAGACAGCCTTGTCTGATTCAAGGAGGAAAAAACAATCTTGGCCCCGTCGCCGGGTTTTCCTAAGATATTTTCTTTGGGGACCTTTACATTGTCAAGGAAGAGTTCCCCTGTGGGAGAGGAGTGGGAGCCCAGTTTGTCAAGGGAACTGGTTTTAATGCCCTCAAAGTTCTTGGGTTCGATGACAAAAGCGGACAATCCCTTGGAACCTGCGCTTTTATCCGTGTAGGCGTAGTAGATCAGCACATCTGCCACGTTGGCGTTGGAGATCCAGGTCTTGGATCCGTTGAGCAGCCAGTGGTCTCCCTTGTCCTCTGCCGTGGAGGCCATGGCCATGACATCGGAGCCGGCATCGGATTCTGTGATGCCGAAGCCGCCGATGTATTCGGCCGTACACAGTTTTTCCACGTATTTTTTGGCCAGTTCCGGGGTGCCGTAGCGATAGATGGTGTAGGCGCAGCCTAAAACCTGCATGTTAACCTGAACCCTGAGGGAGGAGGAGACCTTTGCCAGTTCTTCGGTAACGATCATGGCGGCGATAAATCCCATGTCCTCTCCGCCGTATTCTTCAGGGATGACCGTGCCGAAATATCCTAAGTCCCCCAGAGGGCGCATGACTTCTTCGATGGGCAGATGGTGGTCCTGGTCCCATTGGTCCGCAAAGGGGGCAATCTGTTTTTTTGCAAATTTTCTGACTTCTTTCTGGAGCATTTTAAGCTCGGTGGACAACTCAAAATCCATTTTTTCCTCCGTGTTCTTCTTGGTTTTTCATTTGTACTACCCGGTGGCCTTGCTTTTCAGGCCCATGGCTTTTGAAAAGGCCACAGCTTCACAGGTCAGGGCGGTAATGCATTGTTCAAGATAGGTCTTACGGGTGATTCTGATTTCCGGGATGGCCAGGCTCAAGGCGGCCAGGATATCCCCTTTGTAGTCAAAGACAGGCGCGCTGATGGATCCAAGCCCCGGGGTCCGTTCCCCAAGGCTGACCGCAAATCCTTGTTTCTTGATGCGATCCAGTTCCTGTGTCAGCTTTTTTTTATCAACAATGGTGCTTCCGGTCAGAGGGGTGAGGTTCGTGGTTTTAAAATAGTCTTCCCTGAACTCAGGCGAAGAAAATGCCAAAAGGCATCTGGCCGAGGCACCTGCATACAGCGGCGACTGGTTGCCGATGGGCATGACGGCCTTGAGCACTTTTGGGGACTCAATGGTATCGATGCAGATCCGCAAGGCCCCTTCGATAATGTTCAGATGTACTGTTTCTTTGGTTTCCCGGGCCAGGGCTTCCAAAAAGTTTCTGCCGGTGCCGGTAATGGTTTGGGTATGGGTAAGGGTTTCAAGGAAACGGTAATAGATATTGCCCATGTAATACCGGCGGGTTTCGGTATCCTGGCGGATGAAATCATACCCTTTGAGGGTCTGAAGAATCCGCTGAACTGTGGCCGGGCTGAACCCAAGTTCGCAGGATAGTTCCCGGATGCCCCATGAGGGCTTGCCGGCCTGGAATTTTAAAAGGACTTCCAGTGCTTTTTCAATGGCATTTCGTTTTCCGGGTATCTTGGGCATTGCCTCACTCCAATATCCGGTTTTCGGGGGAAGCCATTCGGGGGAGCGCCTCGTTTAGGCTCATGCATTTGGTTCTGCCTGTCATGCCTCCCCCTTGTTTTATCTGTATTGCCATTTAAAACACTGTTTCAGTATACGTTATGGAATACCTAAAATTGTGAATCAAAGTCAAGGAAAATCTGATTAGATTTTTGATTAAAAATCTCTTGACAATGGGTGGGGCTTAAGGAATAACTACGAATCGCTTACTTTTTTAAGGTGTGTAATTGCTTGATTACACAAGATGTTCCACTGGGCTGCCGGCTACGCGCCACGCCTTTAAAGGCCATTTGGTCGCGGTGATTGAAATCCTTTTCGAATACCGCTTGACGGAACATATTTCCTTGAGTATATCTCAATTGAATTCGCCCGGAGCCGGGCGGATGCCCGATGTTCGTCGGGCACTCCTGAAAGCGGGACGGAACGGGGTTTTATCAGCTCCCTTTTCCGGCCCGCTTTTTAATTTGGGTGGATGTTGGCAATGGAGGCCCGGTAAAAAAGATCTGGGCGAAAAAATAATCGTTGTCGAAGCAATTTAAACGCGGTAGGGGAAACTTTAGCAAGAAACCTAAACGAAGTAAGCTCAGACAATTTTCTGGCAGCCTTTGCAGACAATGGCCGGTCCTTACGAAAGGAAGATTCGGATGCCACCAGCGGATGCCGCGTTTTTATCCGTCCATGTGCCTGCACTGGAGAGCCGGTTCGCACTCTCCTATTACCAGGATGACTCCTGTGTAGAGTATTTTCTGGATGCCCGGGAAACGGGGCGTCATGTCAGTCAGAACCTTATTTTATCAAGGGATTCCCGGTGCATGGGGGTGTACGTCTCCAAATTCTATCCCCAGCTTTTTCTGGAAACATCGTCCAAATACCTGTCTGCGGCCTGTTTCTATCTTCTGGTCTGCCATACGGTTCATCTTTTCCACCTCAAGGATGAATGCCCGGTCTGGCTGGAGACAGATAAAAGCGTGTTCTGCGCGTTTTACGCCAAGCTCAAAGAGTTTGATTTTTGTATCCACCGGTCGCGGGTGGGCGAGCGGATCTGCCTTCACGGAATTTTCCATGAACTGCCGATTCGCATGGCCGATATTTCCGCCCTGCTGGATCCCTTTGCCCGGAGTTAACTGACAAAAAAACTAAAGATCATGCCCACCAATGGCAATGGGAGCATATCAATGGCTGTGTCTGTGACGTAATTTCGTCATCAGGGCAAATACCAGAAGGCATAGTCCCAGGCCTGTGATCAGAAATGCCGGAAACACCCAGAAGGTATCTTTAAACACCAGGTTGTCCAGTGCCTGGCCAGTAAGCGGGTGATCTTTGGCTGCGGTAAGTTTTTGGCTTTTGAGCACCAGGGCGTAACCGATGCCAAGAAGACCGTAGGAAAGGTTGCAGGACAGCCCCTTGAAGCTGAGCACCGTTGCCCGCTGCTTTGAAGGGGTTTCCCGGTTGATGTAGAAACTTGTGAAAAAACCGTTAAAGTACATGGCGGCAAAGGCCATGAGCACCGGAATCATACCGGACCAGGGCCAAAAAAGGTTCATCAGAAAAAGGCCGGTAAACGCCAGGGTGAAGGTCAGGCAGAGAGGGGCTCCCGGAGGGCGGGTTTGTGCAAGTTTTCGCGCCAGCTTCGGGATGATAAACCCCAGAAGGGCGGTGCCGGCCCCGATGATGCCGAACAGGGACTCGGGCAAAAGGATCATCCGGTAGTACTGGCTGGACAGGGTGATCACCATCCGGATGGTGCTGTCAAAGAGCATGCCGAAAAGCATGACACCAAAGACAAACGGGGTGGAAAGAATCCATCCTCCTGCCCTGAAGGTCACGGCAAAGGACTGGTTCAGCCGGTGGATGCCGCCGGATTCTTTGGAGGGGGCAGCGGGCGTTTCAAGGATCTCGGTCATCCCTGCTGTGGCGGCACAGGCCCCAAGGGCCATCACCAGGGTGGCATAGAGAGGAAAGCGCATGGTGGTTTCCTGGGTGAGGGCAAAGGAAAATCCGAACGCCCGGACGAACCGGTTCAAAAGGCCGGGGTCGTAAAGGGCTGCCCCGCAGGTCATGGCCACAATAAATCCCAAAGACTGCCACCGGGTCATGACCTCCAGGACGCGTCCCCACTCTTCGGTATCGCCGTGGCGGGCCAGGGCGTCGTAGGCCAGAGCCTCATCAGCACCTGAGGCGGCAGCCTCAGCCAGGCCGCTGAGTACCCGGTTGACCAGAAAAGCCCAGAAAACCAGATTGAGATTGGTTTTAGGCAAAAAGGCGATCAGGCCGATTTCAGCCACCATGGTCAGGGTGGCAAAGACCAGGAGGCGTTTGCGGCCGAGGGTGTCTGCCAGTGCCCCCGAAGGGACTTCTGCCAGAACGATGGTGGCTGCCCAGACGGCGTTGAGCACAGAGAACTGCGCCACTGTCAGGCCGAAATCCAAAAAGAGGATGGTAAAGACCGGGTAATAAAATCGTGAGTTGAACAACACCTTGAAGGCAATGTACCGCCGGATGTTGGGGATGGAAAAAGGCGGCACCGGTGGAACCGGGCCGCCGGGGGGCTTTGGAGTCATGGATGGGCCTTGCCATCCGTTGAGGGGATCAATGTCTTGAGAATGTCCTCTTTTCCGATAATTCCCAGAATTTTTCTGTTCTGAACCACAGGGATGGTATGAAAGTGTTTTTCCACCATGAGGCTTGCAATTTCAGCCACCGGAGTGTCCGGTTCCACCGTGGTCACCTCCCTGACCATGGCGTCGCCCACGCAGGTGGCGGCCATTTTTTTGAACTCCTCATCCAGCTTTTTGGAAGAGGAAAGGGGAATGATACCGTCCAGAATGGTGAAAATGGGCGGCACGGGTATCTTTTTCTGCTGGAATATAAGGTCGCTTTGGCACAGTATCCCGACAAGTTCGTCATGGGCGTCCACCACCGGGGCGCCGTTGATATGGTTGTTAAGCAATACCTCGACCGCCCGGGTGATATCGGTGTCTGCATTAAGACAGATCACATCTGCGGCCATTATGTCCGATGCTTTCATGATTTCCTCCTTTTTTAAGGATGCCTCTTTATTTTAAGGCTAAAACCCGGGCATGTAAAGGCGTGCATCTTGCCTTGTGCCATCGCACGGCACCTTCAGCCGGGATCATTTTTTCGTTATGGCCATCCGCGCGCACTTTTCATCCACGGCACCTTGAACATCCTATGACGTTCATGGTACAAACCAATGTGGCAAGTTCTTCGATTTAATTCTTTGTAACCAATAGGGATTGGTTAATTTCCTTTCGAAGATCTTGTCTGTCTTTTTATATATTTTGTGGAATACACCGGGGATATCGTGCCATGGATCGGCTTAGACAGCGATAACACCGGACAGGAGAAAAAATGCGCATTCAATCTTTACTTTGGTCTGTGATGATGTTGATGGTGCCCGTTGTAGCCGTGGCTGCCGGGCCTATGAAAATTTCCATGCTGCCTGCCTATGCTCCGGAACTCATCAATAAAAAGGTGAACGCCCTTGCCAACTACCTGAATCAAAAAACAGGGATTGGGTTTGAGGCGGAGTTATATGCGGATTTCAGCCAGTATGAAAAACGGCTCAAAGCCGGTGCGGTGGCCGTGGGGTACCAGAGTCCCGCAGTGTTTGTTAACGTGTCGGACACCCATGTTCCCATTGCCATGGCCGTTGGTAAAAAAGGCCAGGACAAGCGGCGCGGGATCATTATCACCATGAAAAATTCTGGCATTCGAACCTTGGAAGATCTGAAAGGAAAGAATATCAGTATCGCTGGATTTTATGCTTCCTACGGCTATCTGTCCCAGAAGATAACCCTTAAAGCGGCCGGTATTGATGTGGAAAAGGACATGAATCTGACAGAGGCCGTAGACAATAAAGGAGAAAACGTGATCCTTGCCGTTTATACGGGGGAGGCCGATGCGGGATTTATCCATGAAACGGCCTTGAAAGAGACAGAAAAATATGTTCCGGTCTCATCCATCCAGGTGCTGGCAACCTGCGCCTGGCTGCCCAACTGGGCCTTATCCGTCAACCGGGAGCTGCCGGATAAGATCAAAAAGGAAATTCAGGCGGCGCTTTTGGAAATCCCGACCAATGATCCCGTGTTGGACATCCTGGAGATCAAAGGGTTCAGGTATGCGACAGATGAAGATTACGCCGTTGTGAAGGAGGCTTCCGGATTGGCTGCGGCGCCTTAAAAACAAGGCAAATTCATGCCCAGGCGGGCGGCGGCGTACCGGCAAGGGGGGAGGCGGATGCCTTTCCCGGTCTGACAGTTACGAAATCCTATCCTTGGAAAATCCGTTAAATGCGATGTAAGGGCCGAGCCGGTCATAATGATTGCGGTCCGGGAAATCTGCCAGGATGGTTTTGTTTTGAATGTCCGTGGCGGTTACCTTCCTTGAGATGGGCGAAGACAGTTTGTCGTCCAGAGCAAATTCCAGAGTCACCACACTGCCCTGTGTCAGATTGTGCTGGGCAACCGTTTTGAACTGGATTTCACTTCTGGCAATGTTCGTGACCGTAATCGTTTTTTTGACGCCATTGTCAAGAATCATTTTGCCGGGCAGGCTCAGTCGTTCCTCAGGGGTGTCCGGGGGGCATTCAACCGTTTGAACCGGGGCAGAATCCTTTTTATCAACGTATTGTTTCAAGGTCTCTGAAACCATATTTTCCAGGGTTTTATCGATTTTTCTTGGAATGGGCTTTGACGGCAGCGGTTTGAAATTAAAAAGAGCCTTGCCCTGGGCGATGACGGCTATAACCGCCTCTTCTCCTCTTAAGTTTTCATAGACAGCCTGGTACAGCACGCCTTTTTTAAAGTAGAATATACTCTTTTTCCCATTGGGAAGAACCGCCTCGAACAGACAGGTTCGCATTTCCATTTCAATCATTAAAAGGAAGTTGATCACAGAGATTCCCTTGGCTTCTTTCTGCTTGGCGCTGGCATTGATCGCCTTAAGAATTTCAGGGCCAACGGTTTTGGGATGGATGGGCTTGGTGTAAAATTTTAAATTGTCCTGGGGAATCCTGCACCGGATCTCAGGGTCGTCGTAGGCCGAGGACATGACAAAGCAGGGCAGGCTCGGGTATCGTTCACTGACAAGGGCTAAAAGTTGGAATCCGTCGATTTCCGGCATGACAAGGTCTGTGATCAAAAGAGAGATTTGGGCCTTTTCAAGAACCTGGACTGCTTCTCTTCCGTTCTGTGCCGTGATGATTTTAAACTGACTGCTGAATGCCTTTCCAAGGGTGGATGACAATGCATTGAGGACCATGGGATCATCGTCCACAATTAATACGAGTTCCATTTTTCGCCTTTGTTTCTGGTTTTGGATTGTAAACAGGCAGTATAGTTGATTTTTTGTTTTTTTTCAATGACAGTTCAACGCGCGCGTATTCGCGGCAGGGACCGGATGGGCGAATTGTTTCGTGGATAACCGGATTCGTAATTATCCGGCGTCGAATGCGTCACCAAAATCCCTTTGATAAAAATACTTTTTAATTAGACCTATATTTGTTGATGGCGCTCTAAGCTACTAGAATAGTTATAAAAATTTATTAAATAGGCATCCTTTTAAGTCTGTGCGCCGAATCTGTTACCCGTTGGTTTTAGGATGGATTTGTCCTGGCAGAATGTAAATTCCTTTGGTTCGGAGAAATCACATGTCTGAAGCGGTTCAAAAGAAGTCTGACACCAGATCCTCGGAGGGCAAGGTGCGGCCCCCGAAAAAAATGGCCGTGGTGGGTATAGGCGTCTCAGCCGGCGGACTGGAGGCCTTTAAAGCCTTTTTCGGAAAAATGCCGGCCGATTCCGGGCTGGCCTTTGTTCTGATTCCTCATCTTGACTCGGGGCACAAAAGCCTGCTGGTGGAGATTCTGGGGCGGCATACCGGCATGCCGGTACAACAGGTCCAGCAGCAGATAAAAATGAAGCCCGATCATATCTACGTTCGTTCCCCCAATCAGAATCTGAGGATACAAGGGGATGAACTCATCCCGGAGGGCATAGACAAAAAGGGCCGCATCAATCTGCCCGTGGATATCTTTTTTCCCTCCATGGCCCATGTCCAAAAAGAGCGTGCCATCGGGGTGATCCTGTCCGGGACCATGCGGGACGGCACCCTGGGACTCAAGGATATCAAAGAGCACGGCGGCCTTGTCATTGCTCAGTCTCCCGGGACCGCCCAGCACGATGGGATGCCCCAAAGCGCCGTTGATACAGGAATGGTGGATTTTGTGCTGCCCATCCATCAAATGCCCGGAACCATTATGGAGTTCATTGCCCACCCCTCTATTCATGATACTGCTGCCCCGCCGGACAAGGTCCAGCTCAGTCAGGTTCTGGCTGTGGTTCAAAATCGGTTCAGACACGATTTCAGATGTTACAAGCGCAATACCCTCATCCGCAGGACCGAGCGCAGGATGGGATTGCGTGGGATCGATAACATGGCCGACTATGGTCGAAAACCTTGTGCACGACCAGTTCTTGCGGGTCTGGATTCCGGGCTGTTCCACCGGGGAAGAGGCTTATACCATAGCCTTTTTGCTGCACGATACCTTTGAAACGTTAAATCG
Organism: uncultured Desulfobacter sp.; assembly: GCA_963677255.2. Classification (GTDB taxonomy): domain Bacteria; phylum Desulfobacterota; class Desulfobacteria; order Desulfobacterales; family Desulfobacteraceae; genus Desulfobacter. The sequence continues at coordinate 2,383,106 of CAXXER010000001.1, forward strand.
GCGGTTCAAAGCCCAGATCTTTGCCGAGCAGAATTTGATCTGCGATCCCCCTTTTTCCGGCCTGAATCTGATCAGTTGCCGGAATCTTTTGATCTACCTGAACCCGGATGTTCAAAAAAAGGTCATTGACCTGTTTCATTTCTCCTTGCAGGAAAACGGCAGCCTTATTCGGGGAAGCTCGGAAACCATTGGATACCATCGTGATCTGTTTGAGACAGTATCCAAGGGAGACCGGCTGTTCCGGCGTATCGGAAAGCGCGATGACCGAACGCAGATTCCCATTATGGGTTATGCAGAAAGACGGCAGACTGGACTTATCAGCCCTGAAACGGATTTTTCAGGGCAAAGCCTTTTCCGGCTGATGCAGGCCCAGCTTTTAAAACGGTATGCTCCGGCCGCTGTCCTGATTGATAAAAATTGTGAAATCGTCAATTTTTACGGCCCCACTTCCCTGTATCTGGATCTTCCCCAGGGGGATCCGGTTATGGAGCTGGCCTCAGTGGTAAAAGACGGACTGCGGTTGAAACTGCGTGCGGCCATCTATAAGGCGATCAGGCAAAATCAGTCGATCATCGTATCCGACGCCCGGGTCAAAAGAGACCGCAGGTTTTATCCGGTCACCCTGGAGGTCGCCCCCGTCTGGGAAAAGGAGATGGCGGTCCCTCTTTATCTTGTGACATTCAGGGAACGGCCGGTCAAATCGGTTGAACCGGAAAATCTCTTGGAATCGGATCTGACCGAAGAAAACATCGTCAGGCACCTGGAAGCCGAACTCAGCGACACCAAAGAGGACCTTCAAAATACCATAGAAGAACTTGAGACCTCCAACGAAGAGCTCAACGCCTCCAACGAAGAAATGATGTCCAAAGGTTCTCCATAACTTTGCTCTGGACACACCGGCCCAAAGGCGCAGGCCGCCGTCGGCGGTACCGAAACCATCCTTATTGTGGAGGACGAGGCCTCCATTTTGCGGACATCCAAAACCATGCTTGAACAGCTTGGGTATACGGTTCTTGACTCCTCTGACCCCACACAGACCATGGCCATGCTGGAGGCTTATCCCGGAGATGTCCACCTGTTGATTACGGATGTGATCATGCCTGAAATGAGCGGAAGGGATCTGTCCGAGAAAGTATTAAGCCCGTATCCGGGTATCAAATGCCTTTTTATGTCAGGGTATACGGACGATGCCATCGCCCAGCACGGCGTTCTGGATAAGGAAATTCATTTTATCAACAAACCCTTTTCAAGGGGTCAGCTGGCCACCGTTGTCCGAAAAATTTTGGATGAGGATGCATAAGCGGTTGCAAAAAAGCTTTCGATCGTGTTCACAATACCGGTTCTGACAGCAACTTTCATCCGGCCGCATACAATCCCGGCCCCGTAGGCGATGTCTTGAGACGGGAAACCGTTTTAATGGGAGTGGGCATGGCCATGATCATGGGCATGTTCCCGGCGGCGCAGGGCGCAGATCCCGTTATAGGCAATCAGTGCTGTGAGGATGACCGCGGAGACCACTTGAACCCCAAAGGGAATGATTTCGCCGGCCTGTCCCACCACTGCCTGGGGATTGACGGCCATGATCCTGTAGATCCAGTCAACAGCCATGCCCATGCCCAAAGAACAGGCAGCGATCATGGACAGATAGATGACCAGGGCCCGGGTGTTGAAGATACTTTTGACAATGGTCATGGTGGCGGCATTGGTGGCAGGGCCCGCCAGAAGAAAGACCAAGGCGGCACCGGGGTTGAGGCCTTTCAGGATCAGGGCGGCAGCAATGGGGGTGGATGAGGTGGCACAAACGTACATGGGTATGCCTGCGGCCAGCATGACCAGCATGGACAAAAACGGATGGGCATTGGACCACAGGGTCAGGTCATCGGGAAATAAAAAGGTGATGATTCCGGCGATGAGAATCCCCACGGCAAAGGGCCGGGCAATATCTGCGAGCAGTTCTCCGTAGGCGTATCGAAGGCCTTCAAAAAGGCGTTGAAAAACAGGAGGGGAAATCTTTGCGGATCCGGTGCTTTGAATTTGGGATTCCCCGCAGGTCTGGGAGGAGCAGCCGTAGCCGCATCCTTGCAGGGGCATTGTCGGTAGGGCCGGCGACTCCTTTCCAATAAAATTCTGGGCAACACCGGTGGCAATGGCGGTGAAAAAGCCGGCCACAGGTCGGATGACGGTCATAATAGGATCCAGCATGGCCCAGGACACGGCAATGGAGTCCACCCCCGATTCCGGCGTGGCGATCATAAAGGAGAGCGCCGCCCCGCTGTTGGCGCCCTGTTTTTTCAGGCTGGTGGCCACGGGAACCACGCCGCAGGAGCACAGAGGGATGGGGATGCCGAAAAGAGCGGATAAAACCACCGGCCTGATTCTGCCGGTGCCAAGGGTTTTGCGAATCCGGTCCGGCTTGAAAAAGGCATGGAGGACACCGGCCACAAAAAAGCCGAACAGCATGTAAATGGCGACATCCAGGTAAAGATCCAGGGAGGCTTTGAAAATATCTGAAGCAATGGTCATGATCTGTTCCGTCATACAACACCTATTCATTTGAGTAGTTGTTCATATGATAGACAGATAAAGTTTGATAGTCAAGGTAAATTTTGGGATCAACTCCGGGATTCCGGTACGGCAAGGATTTTATCCATCACCTTCTTGGCGTCACGTATGGCGGTGTATATAAGGTTTGAGTGGCGTTTTTCCTTGATCATGCCGTCACTTCCGATTTCCATGTACGAGGGGCTGACCGCCCCGCCGATGGCAAAGACCCCTTTTTTACTGCTCTCCAGGTGGTGGGAGAGCATGAGCAGACGTTCCCCTTCCTTGGCAATCTTGCAGATGGCCCCGGTGCAGGTGATCTGCTGAAGGTCCAGGGCATCGTATATGGCAGAGGGGCCGTGGTGGCCGATACAGGCGATAACGTTTTTCATGGGAAAACTCATGCCCTGGTACAAGTAAAGGTCATTGCCCATGGAGGCCCCTGAGGTCTGGTGGATGAAAAGACGGTCAATGCCGTCGGCATCAGCCTCCCCAATCTTGGGAACCGCACGCTGCAGGATTTTGATATGGCCGCCGAGCAGCACTTCCTCGCCCAAGTCCCTGGCCGTGTCTTTGTTGATTTCAAAGGTTTCCTTAATATGGGCCCAGTAAACCGAAGTATCGTCGTTTGCCTCCCGCTTGATTTTGGACAGGGAGGACACCACATCGGCTGCGGCATTGCCCCCTCCGATAACCAGAACATTGATGCCGATATAATCCTCTCCGTTTTCAATGTTGCGTGCCACGGTTTTCGCCTCGCCGTAAATACCTAAATCATTGGGAATATTGGATCCGAATGCCAGGACAATGTTTCGGGTCAGATAGGAGCCCTTGTCTGTTTTGACCAGGTATTCCGGGAACTGTCCCTCAATGGTGGCAAAGGTTTCATTGTACCGGATCGGGAGACTGTGGGATTCAATGGCCGCCTTGGCCTGTTCAATATAGGTTTCTACGGGGATGCGGTTGTCCGGAGGCTTAAGCGCTTCAACAGAAAAGGGATCGGTGTATTTTTTGGGGATGGTGGGATACACTTTTTTCCCTTTGGGATAGGTATCGATAATCCCCTGGAGGGGGTTGGCCCCTTTTTCTATGATGAGAAAGGATTTTTGAGCCTGTTGTGCCATGATGCCGGCAGACAGGCCGCCCGGCCCGGCTCCGATGATAAGAACATCCAGTTTTTCCGCCATTTAAACGCTCCGCATGTTTCCAGATAACGCCTGAAGTTAAATATCAATTATAAAATAAAGCAGAATCAGGGTATCATATGCCATCGATTTCGTCCATGGCCGGCAGGGAAAAAGCCTTACTGGGTTGACCAGGCGCGGATGGCGGAAACTTCCTCATCTGACAGGCCTAACGACTCCAGAAAGTCCTGGTGGGCCTCGGGCGCTGAGGCTTCAAAGTGGATATGCCATTGATGCATGCCTTGTTCGTCCAGGCCGGCCGATTCAAGAAGGGCGGTCCAGGTCTCCTTTGTCAGAATCCGGGTGGCTTTCAGGTCGTCCCGGTCATTTAAAATGCGGACGATCACGTTTTGCTGGAACCGCAACGCTTTTATCTCAGCATTGATCTGGTCAATGCGGTTTCGCAGCACCCTTGCTAGAGTTGAGTGTTCCGAAGAAAGGATCCTTCGGATGTCTTCAAGACCGATGCCGGTTTCCCTCAAAGAGTGGATTTTTTCAAGCTTTACGTATTCCTTTTCGGTGTAGATCCGGTAGTTGGCGCAGCTTCTTTGGGCAGGCGTTAAAAGGCCGATAGTGTCGTAGTACAAAAGGGTGCTTCTGGATAATCCGAATTTTTTTGCCAGTTGTGAAATCGAGTAGTGCCTCATGGGGTGACCTTTATGTGAGGGAAACCGCTGCACGGGCAGCGGTTTCCCTTTTATGGTTTATCTGCTGGCCGTTCTGATCTTTTGAATTCTGGACGAATCCGCTCCCAGCCATTCAAGGAATTTTTGGTGGGCATCCGGGTATTTTGCTTCAAAACATTGATGCCATTTTTGCATATCCTTGTCCGATAGGCCAGTATCCACAAAAATCTCTTTCCATTGTTCGATTGAAAAGTCCTGCATGTCTTCCTCCTTGGGGTTTTGGGGTAAATAGTGTTCTCTGCAGCTGCAACTGCCATGGAGGGTAGGGTATAAAGTTATAGACGGGTCAAGCGTTTTTTTTTAAGGTTGAGACGGCCGGGGTTTCCGGGGATGAAAAAACAACGATACAGGAAAGGACAGGCAATGGCTCCTGATATATTGATTTACAACGGCACGGTACTGACCATGGAAAAAGAGCGCCCCGTTATCGATAGCGGCTGGGTGATGGTCCGGGACGACTCAATTGAAAGTCTGGGAGAAGGTCCCCTGCCTGACATGGGAGAAGAGCTGCTGCGCATTGATGCCAAATGCGGGATCATTATGCCCGGCCTTGTCAACGCCCATATCCACGCCCCCATGTCCATGTTCAGAGGGCTGGCGGATGACCTGCCTTTGGATATCTGGCTCAACGAGCATATTTTCCCGGCTGAGGCAAGACAGGTCAATCCGGACAGTGTGGACCAATGGACCCGTCACTCCTGCCATGAAATGCTGCTGTCCGGGACCACCACCTGCTGTGACGGCTATTTCCTTGAAACCCAAATTGCCCGGGCTATGGCTGAAACCGGTATCCGGGCGGTAGCCGCCCAGGGGGTCATTGACTTTCCCGCCCCCGGGGTGCCGGACCCCAAAGAAAATATCCGAAACGCCGTTGACCATGTGAAGGGATTAAAAGCCTTAAGCCCGAGGATCACCCCGTCCATCTTCTGTCATTCGGCCTATACCTGTTCAGAGCAGACCCTTGTGGCGGGAAAGAACGCTGCGCGTGAGGCGGGCGTCCTTTTTCAGATCCACGGGGCGGAGGTGAAACATGAACCTGCGATGATTAAAGAGGGCCGAGGCGATTCGGTGATCCGGTACCTGGACCGTATCGGTGTTCTGGACGAGCAGACCCTGGTTGCCCACGGTGTATGGGTGGATGAGGCGGACATGGAGATCCTGGCCCGGCGCAATTGCTCTGTGGCCCACTGCCCGGAGTCCAATATGAAGCTGGCCTCAGGCATCGCACCTGTGCCGAAAATGCTGGATGCGGGGATCAATGTGGCCCTTGGAACCGACGGCTGCGCTTCCAATAACGATCTGGACATGTTCTCGGAAATGGGAACGGCCGCCAAGCTTCACAAGGTGGCCTGCATGGATCCTTGCGTCATGGATGCGCAGACCTGCCTTTTCATGGCCACCATGGGCGGGGCAAAGGCTTTGGGGATGGACCGGGCGATCGGCTCCCTGGTTCCCGGGAAAAAGGCGGATATCATTGTGGTGGATACTACAAAACCCCATATGCAGCCCATGCACAATCCTTTTTCCGGGCTGGTTTACGCGGCAAAATCCTCGGATGTCTCATGGGTGCTTGTAGACGGGATTGTCCGGGTGACTGACGGCGAACTTTCCTGAAAAAAGTGGTCTGAAAAAAGAAAACCGCCAGTCCGTTAGGGTCGGAACGGACTGGCGGCTGGATAATGTTTGCCAAGGAGATGGGGTATGTTTTGAGAAACAACATCCTTCATTATCCAATAGGGTCGTTATCCTTCTATCGATCGGGTCGGATCCTGTCAATTTAAAATTAAAATACCGGCAATAAAAATCCGATATTGACTAATACTTACCAAGAATAACATCTGAGCTGTAATTTATTCGCGAGCGCTATTAAGTTCTGGCCGCTGCATCGGGGATGGTTTCTGCCTGGGCCATAGGAACTATATTGGGGCTGTGATTTGACATTGTTCACTCGGTTGTGCATACAACTAACTATGGTATTTTCATATGATCAGCATAATTCTTTGGGATATTTGACGGCGATTACCAGCCGGCTTTTAAGCAATACCCTTGCGGCCCGGTTCAAGGCGGCCGGTATCGATATGACCTCAGAACAGTGGGGAGCCATTATCGTCTTGCTGAACGGCGATGCCTCAACCCAGAGGCAACTGGGAGAGCAGCTCTGCCTTGAAAAGTCCAGTGTGAGCAGGCTTCTTAGCGGCCTTGAACGGCGGGGCTGGATCCAGAGGACCCGGGATCCTGAAGACAGCAGGAATAAACTTGTAACACCGACGTTAAAGGTGACGCAGATCGCAGAGCGCTGTGCTAAAATCGCAAGGGGCATTACGGAAGAGGCCCAGCGGGGGATTTCCGAAGAAGAACAAGCAGTCTGTCAGTCCTTTTTGCAGCGCATCCTAGGGAACCTGCATCAGTTGGGATAAAAATTTTGTTTAAATGTGTCTATAATAGTTGTGCATACAACATAATAAAAGGAATCAATCCGTAAGGAGGGAATATGACGATCGCATCTGTAATAGAAGAAACCCGCGTATTTTTAGATCACCTTGGCTTGGACCAGGAGCCCTTTGGCGTGTATTATGATGATACAAAACCTGAAGGCGCATATGGGCCGAAAACCGGTCCCAAAATCTCACGGGAGATGGAGGATCAAGGACAAGTGAACATGCAGGAGGTGATGAAAACCTTTTCCTGTGTCATGGGTAACATCTGGCTGGCCAGAAAGAAAAACGGGGCGGCATTCATCTCATCTGAGGAGTACGGCTGTCCCGGAGGGGTGTTCTACTGCTCCATGATGAAACCCAACTTAAGGTTCATCGAGCATTTTGTAACCACCGGATTTGAGGGAACCCCCATTCACGGGGAGCGCTATCTGCCTTCCCCTGAGGCCATGAGGACATTCCTTGACAAGGTCAATCCCCGGAAAGCCCCGGGAAAGTACTGCATTTTCAAGCCTTTGTCCGCGTTTTTAGAAAACCAGATTCCTGAATTTGTGATCTTTTTTGCAAGGCCTGAAGTGCTGACCGGCCTTTTTACCCAGACCATGTTCACCACCGGGGATGTGGATGCCGTGGCTTCCCCGTTCGGGGCCGGCTGTACCAATATCCTTGCCTGGCCGCTTTACTATCAGCAGCAGGGACAAGAAAAAGCCGTTTTGGGCGGCTTTGATCCGTCCGCCAGAAAATTTATGAAAACCGATGAGCTGACCTTTACGGTGTCCTGGTCCCTGTACGAAAAGATGCTTAAGGCCCTGCCCGAATCCATGTTCAATGTAGGCAAAAACTGGGATCTTGTGCGTAAAAAGGTCGACCGCAGCGCCAAAACCTGGGGGGAAAAATAGTAACCTGTTTTTAAATTCAGGCACCACAACAAAATCGTGGGACGAACAATGGGGCGGCTTAAGCCGATGCTCGCAGGCGGTTGATATCCCTTAAGGGCGGTGCCCCGAACAGTCGGCTGTACTCCCGGCTGAACAGGGACGGGCTTTCATAGCCGACTTCATAGGTTGCGGTCAGGGCATCCAAATTTTCTGTGAGCATCAGGCGTCTGGCTTCATTCAAACGCAGGCGTTTTTGGAACTGCAAGGGCGTCATTGAGGTGACCTCTTTGAAGTGGTTATGAAACGCCGACTTGCTCATGCCGGCGTTGGCCGCAAGGTCCTTGACACGCAGGGGGCTTGTATAGTTGTCCTTTAACCAGGCAATGGCCTGGGAAATCTGATGGCTGTGGCTTCCGGACGCCGTGATAGCTGACCCACCGCCATTCCCTTGTGCGCCCGCCCCGAATGGCTCAGGGGAATACGGCTGTCCACGATCAGCTGGGAAATTTCTTTGAGGTCCAGTTCCAGTATCAATCCAAGATAGGGCTTTTCTTCGGTGGCTTCTATGATATTGGCCACAACGGGCAGATCCACAGAGGTGATCAGGAACCGGGTGGCGTCGTATACATAGCTTTCCTCCTCCAGCAGCACCCGTTTGGCTCCTTGGGCGATCAGGCAGATGCTGGATTCAAGGGTATCGCTTGTGGGCTCCGTCGGTGTGGTCCCTCGGCTGAGGATGAAAACCATTTTGCTTGTTATTGCGGCGGCATGGAACCGATCGCCTATGAGGATAAGGATGTTCAGGCCGGCTATCGCAGCGGTGATATAGCTTACTGGATCCCTGGCGAGGATTTTGCCATTTTTACGGAAAACAAAAAAGAGGCGCCCGGAACGCCGGACCTGGCTGTTCTTGGTAAAGTCGTTTCAGATATGAAAGAAGATCCGGGATCTGGGCCGTACCATAAAGGTTACGATTTCTCTGGCTCAATAGGTTCCGGGAGGACAGCTTGCCGAGACACGAAAAAAAACACCGGTTCCGGGATAAGCCCTGAACCGGTGACAGGTTTTTAACGAAGGGGTGTTGCTAAATGGCAAGATCCAGTGCGCCGGAGCCGACCTTCCACTCACCGCCTTCTTTGACTAACGTCAGGGTATTGTCAAAGTTATGTTCCTCAAGCAGGCAGAAAATATAGCCCACGGCCCGGTACAGGGGATTGATGCTGCGCAGGGCTGTGGTCTTGACTTCCACAACAGCGGTTTCCTCATCCATGGAAACCACATGGGCCTTCATGAGAATGGGGAACATCTGCAGATAGCTCATCTTATGGCCGCGGCGGACAGCTTCATCCTCTTTGAGCCTTAAGTAGAGCTCCACCATGTTGACATCATCTTCATTGGTCAGAGCGGATTCGCTCAGAAAGTCTGCCATGTTGTCATCAAGCATGTAAAAGGACTTGGTGAAGTGCTCGGCCACGGTCTCGGGGCTGCCGCCCTCTGCAAAGGCACATGTTACATTGAGGCAGAGGGCAAGGGCCAGGGCTGCCAGGACAAAAATCAGTTTGGGTCGGGTGTTCATCGGTCTATTCTCCTTTATTCAAAATATAATCTGAATTTGTTTTTTTAAAATCTAATAGCAAATACATTCCTAATATACAACTGCTTTGGGAAGAGTTTTCGTCCGGGGCAGTCGGCAGGTGATCTGCCGTGGACAATTGAGGGGTAAATTGGGGTTGATTCAAGGGTCTGATTTCGGGTATCACTCCTTGAGTGCCGGGAATGCGCCCGGAAAGAGCTGACAAGAAAAAAGGCCATGCCCGATGCACAATATCTGGACGATTCTACAATTCACGGACCTCACCCCTGAAGACCTCTACGACCTTTTACGCCTCCGGGGGGATGTCTTTGTGGTGGAGCAGGCCTGCCCCTATGCCGATCTGGACGGAAGAGACCGCCTGCCAGATACCCGCCATGTGTGGTTCCGGGCCGAAGGCGGGAAGATGGCTGCCTGTGCCCGAATCCTTCCTCTTGAAGACGGTGAAGTCCGCATCGGCCGGGTGGCTGTGGCCCAAAAGCTTCGGGGCAGGGGGCTTGCCCATGAGCTGGTGGAAGTCGCCCTTGATGAAGCCCGAAGGCTATGGCCGGATCTGCCTGTCCGAATTGCAGCCCAGGCCTATCTGGAAGACTTTTACCGTTCCCACGGGTTCATAACGGTATCCCAGGTCTACCTTGAAGATAATATTCCCCACATTGACATGGTCCTGAACCGGTCTTAGACTAATTTAATTGCCGGTTGCGGTTTCCCGGAAGCCGGGCAAAAGAGTGACGAGGCCCCAATGATTCAGATTTCAAACTCGGTGAGCATCCCGGAGTCCAGTGTGACCTTAAGCCCGATCCGTTCCAGGGGGCCCGGCGGCCAGCATGTGAACAAAGTGGCCACCGGCGTCCAGCTTCACTTTGATATTGCAGCTGCCGGCCTGCCCGAATTGTATACCGAAGGCCTGGCCGCCATGAAGGACAGCAGGATTTCAGACCGGGGCATCATCGTCATCAAGGCCCAGCGGTTTAAAAGCCAGGAAAAGAACAGGGCCGATGCCATAGACCGCCTGGTACACCTGATTCGGTCTGCAGGGTTCAGACCGAAAAAAACGCCGTGCCACCCGTCCGACCCGGGCCGCAAAGCAGCGGCGCATGGATTCCAAATCCAGGCGCTCGGAAATCAAATCCCTTCGCGGAAAAGTCAATTATTGACGGTAATCGTCAACCCAGATTTGTTTAAATTTTATTTAATCTTAAGGGGGGAAACATCGCCATGACAAACGATCTGTTCAGTCCTTTTACCATCAACGAATTCATATTTAAAAACCGCCTGGGCGTGGCGCCCATGACCCGGATGTCGGGGGGACCTGACAGTATCCCCAAGGCGGACGTCCTTGAATTTTTAAAAACCCGGGCGAAAAACGGGGCCGGTCTTGTCTATACCGAAGCCATTGTGACCGATTATGAAAGTGCCCAGGGGTATCCGGGCCAGGCCAGAATTCTCAACCAGGATCAGGTGGACGCCTGGATGAAGGTCACCGACGAGATCCGCAGCCACGGGGCGGTCTCCATCTGCCAGGTCTTTCACTGCGGCCGCATGGCCTACGACGGCGTCAACCCGGCCAATAGAGTCATCGGTCCAAGTCCCGTGGCTCCGACCCAGAACAATCCTTTAACCGGAGCACCCTATCCCGTACCGACCCAGATGAGCCGGTTTGACATGGACCATGTGATCAACGGGTTTGTGGAAACGGCAAGGGGGGTTATCGAGGCCGGGTTTGACGGATTTGAACTGCACTGCGCCCACGGGTATCTGCTCAGCCAGTTTCTGTCCGCCTACAGCAACCGGCGGACGGACGACTACGGCGGAACCATGGAAAACCGCTTCCGGTTCATCCATGAGGTCATCCAGGCGGTACGGCCGGAAATTCCCATGGACCGCCTCTTTACCGTCCGTGTCTCCAACTGGGGCATTGCAGATATGGATGTATCCTTGTTTGCGGATAAAGACGAGTGGCAACAGATGGTGACCCTTTTCTCCAACGAGCCCGTTGATGCCATTTCCGTTTCCACCTATGATTTCCGCGAAAAGGCCTTTGGTACGTCAAAGACCATGGCTGCCCTGACCCGGGAGGTGACCGAACTGCCCCTGATGATCTGCGGGAAAGTCCATGACAGGGCAAGTGCCGAGCAGGCTCTGGACGAGGCGGATCTGGTCCTTTCGGGCAAATCCATGCTCCTGAATCCGGACTGGGTGGCCGATGTCAAAGCCGGCAAGACCATGCCCCCCTACAAATCCGATGACGCAGGGGTGGCCTATACCGATACCCCGCTGCCCTGATCATCGCGTTTCCTCCCGGGTGCCTCAACCTGAGGCGCCTTGGGGGGACCTTTGCGCCAATGAGTACCGTTCAGTCCGTTGTTTCGCGTATCGTCTGCGCACTGTTTCACATTCAAGTTTAGCACACCCATAACACCGTCCGAACATTACGATGTCATTTTATCTCCAACTTTTATGGAAGTCTTACTATAAGTTTGAGGATAAAGATGACAAGTTCTGTCGTAAAACCCGCCCCGCGATATTCCGGGGGACGGGATGCTGCGGACAGCCAGGACCGCATTGCGCGGCTTTTAGGTCTGGATCACGGATCCGCCGACCGGTTTATCCGGTCTCTGCCCTTTTGCAGCGGCGATGCCACTGCCGGGGCTGAAAACGAGTTCCAGGCGGTGGTTGCGGGCAGTCGCAAAGATGTGGATCTGTCCCGGACCATTGAATCTTCCAACTATTATAAAAACCTGGTCAGCCAGGCCCGGGCCGGGGAGTCCTCCCCAAAACATATCCAGGCCCTTGAGGCCTTTTTGAAGGAAAAAGACGGGGATGTCTGGGAAAACTCCTGGGTGAGGTTTCCGCGCCGCGTGCTAAACGCCTTTGCCAATGAGGTGTTCAACCGGGATCTCAAAGCGGACAAGTCCAATTTAAGTTCCCCCTACCGCAAAGACGCCGGTGATTTTGTGTATGAGGAACAGGGCGAGTCCCATGTCCGCGTGCCGGTGTCCTATCTTCTCAAGCTGGCCCTGGCCCATGTGATCGGGGATGAGGCGGGCCTGCCGCTTCATATCCGCGTTTGCGGAGAGAAGATGATGGCCCATTTTTCAAACGATAACTCCTCTCCGGAGCTTTTTTCCTTTTATCCTGTAAAATCCGGCAACGCTGCAGGTGTCGGGGCGGATCTTTCCGGGGAAACCCTGATCCGTTTCCTTTTGACCCAGGCCCTTGTGGTCTATGCCCAGGAAAAATTCTTGCTCACGGAGAAGGGACAGACGGTCAAGGTGTTCTTTTCACCCACCCCGCCCACGGGTCAAAAAATGTTGAACAACTGTATTTCAGACGCCTTTTACAGGGAGCTTTTCATGAGCCCCTGTTTGTCCGGATGGGACCTTGGAGAAGATAAAAAAGAGTATATGAGCCTTTGCCACAAGGTGTTATCCAGAAGCCAGATCAATGCGGTTTCCCGTCTGCGGGAGGCGGGAATTATTACCTCGAACCTGGTGGTCCTGCCCAATATCTCCAATATCAGTCTTGCCAACAACGGCACCCATGTCAGTTTGGGAAGTCTCAAGCTTTCCGCCCTCATGGCGGATTCTTCCTCCGGATTCAGTTCCTCGGACGAGAAATATCTGGGGGATCTTTCCATCAAGATCGGCGAGCATTTTCTGCCTTTGATGGTCGGGACCTACAGCGGTGCGCCCCACCGCCTTGACTTTGAAGAGTTTCATCCTGAGAGGGTTTTAGGATTTTTGCCCCATGAGCTTACCGATACCCATCTGCGAATGATCTGGCGGCGGTGGCGGCGCAAGGCGGACCTTAAAGTTTTGGGCAAATCGCTCACCCCGTTCGGTCCGGTGTGGCTGGACCGGCTGATCGCCAAAATGTTTCGCCTCAGGGGGGATTTTATTCCCGATGCCCGGCTCATCGATTATTTTACCTCGGTGATGAGCACATTCGGCAGTCCGGCCCTGGACGGCTCCCTGGACAGCGAAACCGGTCTGGAAAAAGATCTGACCGAGATGGGGGTGTTTGACAAGCGTATGTCCCTGTATCAGCTGATCCGGCTGAGAAAATTTGGTAAAATCGGCTATTCCGGGTTTGAGCACCGGTATTTTAGCGTGTTTGAAAACATCCGGCAGGATATGGGGGCAGCGGCAGATATCCAGCTGCTGATCACAGCCCTGACCCAGAAGTATATTCACTCGGGCACGGTGGTCCACGGCATGATTCCAGACACCCCGTCCACGGAAAGCGAGCGCCGCCAGATCTTTTTTGCCACAGCCATCGGCATCCCCACGTTTTTTGTCAAAACAAGAACCCGGAACCTGTTTTTAAAAAAAATTCTGGAACAGGCAGACAAAACCCGGGCATCCCGAAGATATCCTGGATTTACAAGGGTCCTGGTCAAAGAGTATCAGCTGGCCCTGATCCGGCTCATCCGCAGTGACGGGGCGGACCTGATCGAAGCCTTCCGGCTGGGGCCCTGTGTGGATGACCTGGAAAAGCGGATTACCCGGCCCATGGATGCTTCCGCCTGGGGCCGGCTGACCCGGGGAATCATGGGGCAGGACGAAGGATCCCCCATGGATATGACGGGCCGGCGATTCAACCGGCGGGCAGAGGCCTATTACGGCGACACCCTGAGGCAGTCCCATATCCGCCAGGGGTTTGACCAGTTGACCTGCGCCCTTGAAAAAATGGACCTCTGGGGCCGGTACCGGGATACAGGCTACGGCCATGCGGTTTATGCCATCTTAGGAGAACAGGACCTGCTCTCCTTTATCAAACGCGCCCGCCAGGAATTTATGGATGAAACGATCGATGTCTCGTCGGTTAAAAAGTTGATCTGCCTGATCATTCTCGTGGTGAACCGGGAGATGCAGCACTGGGAATCCGCCCGAATTCAAGCCTAATTTGTCCTTAATTCAACCCCAATAAATCCAATAGATAATTTTGTCTCAATGAAACCCAAGTATCCCCACCAATATGTTGACCGCCGGACCGGACAGGCGGTGACGGAAACCCTTACGGCCGACCCTGTTATCCGTGCCGTTTATTCAAATCTTCGGGAAAACTCACAACTGGTGTTCAACCTTTTGGTCTCAAAACAGATGTCCTGGCTTTTAGGCGCCCTGTCCTATGATTTTCCCTTCCGGCGTCCGGTCATGGATGCCAAAAAATTTTTAGCTGCCCACGGTATTGATCTTACAGAATCCATGGACCCGCTTTGCCGGTTTGACACTTTCCGGAAGGTGTTTGAGCGCAGGATCCGCTACTGGCTGCTGCGTCCCATGCCTGAAGAAAACCGCATGGTGGTCGCCCCTGCAGATGCCAAAGTCATTCCCGGATCTTTTTCGCAGCAGGATTCCCTGTTCATCAAGGACAAGTTTTTTAAATTCCCGGAACTTTTAGGGAGGGACAAGGCCGGGTGGTGCCAAACCTTTGCCGGAGGGGATTTTCTGATCTGCCGCCTGACCCCGGAAAAGTATCATTACAACCATACCCCGGTGGCAGGACGGGTGGCGGATATTTACGAAATCAGCGGGAAATATCACTCCTGCAATCCGGGCGCCGTGGTCAAAGAGGTGACCCCCCATTCCAAAAACTTGCGGGTGGTGACCGTTTTGGATACGGATGTGCCCGGCGGCACCGGGGTAGGGCGGGTGGCCATGGTCGAGGTGGCGGCCATGATGATTGGTGATATCGTCCAGTGCTACAGCCCTGAGCGCTACGATAATCCCCGTTCGGTCCGGCCCGGGATGCTCCTTGAAAAAGGATGCCCCAAAAGCCTGTTCCGCCCCGGAAGCTCCACCACCATCCTGATGTTTGAGAGCGGGCGCATAAGATTCTGCCGGGATCTGCGGGAGAATGTGGGCCGCAAAGATGTCATCAGCCGATTTTCAAGCGGGTTCGGCCAGACCCTGGTGGAGACGGACGTTGCCGTGCGTTCCGCCGTGGCACAAGGCATTGACGACGGGGATCGCGATACGGGAAATTAACTTTCACCTGGAGACTTTTCATGGACGTATATATTTTTGTTTTATGCCTGGGCCTTGGGATTGCCGTTGTTCTGGCATGGGGGTTTGTGACCCTGCCCAAAGAGTCCTGGCAGATGGCCGCAGTTGTGCCTTTGAAAAAAAGGGCTGACGGGGACTGGAAGGGCCTGAATTTAACCTGGTACGGCGTCCTTTCCGCCAATGCCTATACCTTTGGCGTGATCCTGACCGTCGTATTGGCCGCATCGGCAAAGATCCCACTGTCGGCCCTGGTGATGATGACGCTGCTGCTTTTAGGCGTCACCATCCCGGCCTCAAGAATCATTGCAGGGCTGGTGGAGAAAAAAAAGGGGACCCTGACCGTGGGAGGCGCTGTATTTACCGGAGTGGTGATTGCGCCTTGGCTCATCATGCTGGTCAACCTGACCCTGGGGCGGGCGGCCGGGTTTCATATTCCCGCACTGCACCTGATGGCCTGCCTGAGCATTGCCTATACCTTTGGCGAGGGGCTCGGCCGCCTGGCCTGTCTGAGCTTCGGCTGTTGCTACGGCAAACCGCTGAGTGAGTGTTCTCCCTTTCTCCAGCGCCTTTTTTCACGGTTTTATGTTGTGTATACCGGCCACACCAAAAAGGTGTCCTATGCCTCGGGCATGGCCGGGGAGAAGATGCTGCCCATCCAGATCATTACGGCGGTGATGTACTCGTTGGCAGGTCTTGCCGGCACCTTGTTGTATCTTAAGGGCTGTCCCGGGGCAGCTCTTTTTGAAACCATTCTGGTCACCCAGGTCTGGCGGGTAATTTCCGAATTTTTCCGGGCGGATTTTCGGGGGGACCGTAAATTTTCCATGTACCAGATCATGGCGCTTTGCACCGTTTGTTATGCCGGTGTCACAGGTCTTGTCCTGCCGTCGTCAACGGTCGCTCTTCATCTGGCAGACGGCGGTTTTGCCCTCTGGCATCCCGGGATGATTCTGTTCTTTCAGGGGGTGTGGCTGGTCTCGTTTCTTCATGCCGGGCGCAGCTCTGTTACCGGTGCCAGGCTTTCGTTCCACGTGATCCGGGAAAACATTTGAAGCGGGGCAGGTTTCAGCGTTTTTTTCCGTCCAGGATCCGGATCACCAGAGGCCATGAGCTATGTGCCATCCTCTCTTTGTGGATCTATGATCTGATCAAGTTCTGGCTGTTCAAGGAGATTTTGGCCGGTCAGGGGATTGATCCGAGAATCTTTCTTTTTTACGACATGGTGACGGTACCGCTGTTTATTATCGGATCTGCCCGCCTTGTCAACGCCCTGGCGGGAGAGGCAATGGCCTGGCACCGGGTGCTGGGATGGGGAGGGGTTGTTCTTTTCAATACCCTTCTGCCCTACGGATACGCCGCCTGGGCAGGCAGGGCCGCCTTCAAACTCCAGGCCTGGGCCCTGTTCTGGTGCCTGGTCGTTCTGGTTCTGGCCAATGTGGCGCGGACCATCCACGGCCATGTACGCCGACTCAAAAATAGCGGGCAGGGCGGGGGCGAATCTTTCGGGACAATGGGGACCGGGAATCAGGCGGGCAGAGGCAGACTGAAAAAAAAGCGGGTGCCGTCATCCGGGGTGGAGGAGAATCCCACTTTTCCACCAAGGTAGTTTTCGCCAAACAGTCGGAGACTGTATGTCCCAAGGCCTCGCCCGGTGCCTTTGGTGGAAAAGGAGCGCTGGAAGACCTGCATCCTGACCTCCTCGGGCATGGGAGTGGGGTTGGCGACCCAGAATTCAAGACGGTTCCCTTCCAGGTCTGCCCCCAGGGTGATGGCTGCGCCGTCAGGTTCCGCCTCCAATGCATTTTTAACCATGTTGCCTAAAATGCGTGTCAACAAGCCGGGGTCGCTGATAACGTCTGTATCTGCCGCATCTCCGTGGATCCGGAGGATTTTGTTCCTTGCGATGGGATGGGCCTGGTAAATGGTTTTTATCTTATTGAGCTGGGTTATGCTGTTGACCTGGCATTCGTCCGTTGCAAGTTCCCCCTGCTCTGCAGCCATAAGGTCTCTTTGGGCATTGATTTCATCCATCAGGGTTTTTGTGGAGGCCTCTGCCAGGGATAAAAATTCGTTGAGTTCCTCTTCGGTCGCCTCCTGCATCAGCTCCATCAGGCCCTGAATACCCCCGGCCGTGTTGAGGATGTCATGGAAGAAGAGGCGCTCTAAGATGCGGCGTCTTTTTTCCGAACCGATGTCTTGGACCACCATCAGGGTAAAAGTGCGGTCCATAAGGGACAGGGTATTGGCCCGGAGTTTAAAATCAAAGGCCTGATTTTCAGTGCCTACGGTCAGGCGGCACTCGTTTTGGGCCGGCTTGCCCGGGGTTTTCTGGCTGGATAAAATCGCATTGACCGCACCGCAGTATTTGCAAAAGGCTGTGGTACCGCAGCCCCCTTCGCTGTCCGTGGCATGGATGCACTGCAGGGCCTCTCCGGGCCGCATGCCGTAAATGGCCTCAGGGCCGGGGAGGTCCAGCAGCTTAATCAGGCCGGGATTGCAGTATACGATCTGACGGTGAAGGTTGAGGATGACAAAGGCATCGGATAAAAGCTCGACCAACTCAAAGACCAGCGGCAGGTCTTTTAGCGTTCTGATATCTATGGCCAGTTCTTCGGGCGTGGCCCGCTCGGCCCGGGCAAATTCAGTTCCCATCTGGGGCTCCAAAGGGTGAAACGGGGTTAATGTTCGGAATGACAGGCATGAACGCGCTGAATCCTTTTTGCGAAATCCTTGGCCAAGTCCATTGTAATGCAAACACAAGGCCGATTGACCCGGCGCTGATAAACTCTGACAGCGATGTGGTAATTGTTTTTTCCATAGCGGAAAAGTCATTCAGGTTTTGGTGAATACGTTAGACGATTTGAGCGTATGAAGTTATATACCATAAAAGGCCCGGGCGTCATAAAAAAATTTAAGTTTTTGACCGTTGATCCCGGAATCTTTCCAGTGTAGGCTTCATCTTGTGCCACAGCAATCCGCAATCCCAAAAAGGAGGCCGCAATGACCGAACCCTCTCCAATTTTCGATCACCATTACCAAAACTACCTGGACCGGTTGTCCGGCCTGGATTTTGGCCGGGTCGGCCCTGCTGCGGGCGCATCTGCCCTGGCCCATGACGGAGCACCGGCCCTTGGCCTGACCTATTTTAACGTCTCCTACACCATTACCGGCCAGGGAATTACAAGCCCCGAAGGCAGGCCTGCGGCCTACGATACCTGCGCCATCTTAAGCCGCTATCTGATCATGGCGGGCGACCGGGCGGCCGTATCCTCCCCAAACGCTGAGGGCAAAGGGGACTGGACAAGTTTTCGGGATTTAAAGGATACAGGCCCTTTAACCGTCTATTTCAGGGATAATGTGGAGTCCGTCATTTGCCGGGCCCTTTCGGGAAAGGCTGTGGCTGCTGCAAAGAAGCTGTCAGATCTGGGCGGCGTTGTCCCGGATATCGGCGCCCGATACGATTTGATGCTGGAGTTTCAGGGCCTGCCCCACATCCCCATGCTGATGCTTTTCAACGATGCCGAGGATGGCTTTCCGCCTACCTGCTCGGTGCTGTTCAGATCGGATGTGGAAATCCATCTGGATGCTGAATGTATCGCCATGATGGGACACCGACTTGGGGTGCTGATCAGCCGACGGGCCGCATGACCCCTTCCTGGACCACGCTGGCCACAAGGGTCCCGTCCCGGGTGTAGATGGCCCCGATGTTAAGCCCCCTTCCCCCGGAGGCGCTGGGGCTGTGAATGGCGTGGAGCAGCCAGTCGTCCATTCTGAAATCCCGGTGAAAATAGATGGCATGGTCAAGACTTGCCACCTGCATGTCCGGGGACCAAAAGGTTTTGCCGTGGGGATAAAGGGCGGTTGACACCAGGTTGAAATCCGAGGCATAGGCCAGCATGTACCGGTGAACCGCGGGATCATCGGGCAGGGCGTCAATGGCCCTGAACCAGGTGTATTTGTTGGGCGGCATGGGTTTGGGATCAAAGGGGTTGACCGGATTGACCACCCGGATCTCGATGGGTTTTCTGCACAACAGTTTTTCAAGGGTCTTCGGCGGGATCAGGTCTTTGAGGCGCTGGGCCATTTCAACTTCGTTTTCGATACCGTGGGGCCCCTTGACATCGGGCATGGGATCCTGGTGATCAAAGCCCTCGTCCCCCTTGTGAAAGGAGGCTGCCATGGAAAAGATGGCCCGGCCGTTTTGGACCGCCACCACCCTTCGGGTTTCAAAGGAACGGCCGTCCCGGATGCAGTCCACGGTGTACACAATGGGCAGGGCGGCGTTGCCCGGCCGCATGAAATAGCCGTGCAGACTGTGGGCCGTAAAGGTGTCGTCCACAGTCCTTGAGGCCGCAGACAGGGCCTGACCCAGAACCTGGCCGCCGAAGACGTTGCCAAACCCCAAATCCTGGCTTGCGCCCCGAAAGATGTTTGCCTCTATTTTTTCCAGTTTGAGAAGGCCGAGGAGTTCTTCCAGTATATTTCCTTCAACACAGACACCCATGGGATTCCTCTTTGATTGGCAGTTTTAATCGATTAAACCTGCAGGGCAAATACCGGGAAATGCCAATGTTAGATCCTGCCCTGCGGTCGCCCCCTGACACTGATACCTTTGGCTGCATGACCCGTGCGCAGGCAAAGACCAGAAATTCAAGGGCCTCATGATAAACGAAAAATCCTGCATTGGCAATGCGGGGCTGTAACGGGTAAAAAAGTTGATGGACGCAAGCCGCATGCCTCCCGCCTGAGACCACTTCAATGCAGTAACTTGGAGTATGGGCATGGGGGGAATGTACAGCAGAATCCTTTTTCAAATTTTAAAATGCTTATAATCTTTTTGGAATAAAGCTGGCAGTCTTAAATTCCTGAGTCTTTGTTCAGTTATTCCCGAGGGTGCCTGTGAGAAAGGTAATCAGTATAATATTCATGATGTTACAATAGATTTGGGGTCGCTATGTCTCCATTGACATAGCGAATCGTGCCATGGTATGAATATTCCTTTAAATTAAAGGGTTAAAGGTGCTTTAATGGACTATGAATGTACACCCCCTCATTGCCCGCCGCATGTGTGAGGCTAAGGAATATGCGTTGAAGTGGCACATCCCGTCTCGGGGGAGGAAACCCCGGATATGCGGAGCCGGTGAAATAACGCCTGCCATATCCAAGGCGGATAGGTAAAACTGATCAACTATATGAAGATACAGCCTTTATTAATCGGTGATAAAAAGGAGTTAGTCCAACCAGAGACTATTTCAAAGGAGTTTTCGAATGATTGATTCAGACGTACATCCCGCTCAGAATTCTGCACAGTCCCTGTTTCACGCCCAAACCGATGCCTTTCTGGAATCCCCGCAGATTCCCTATGAAAAGCGGATCTCCCTGCTTAAAACCATCGAGGCGATTCTCATCGAAAATGACCAGGCGATCTGCGAAGCCATCTCTATGGATTTTGGGAACCGCTCCATTCATGAGACCCGGATTCTAGAAATTTCCTCCAGTCTGATGGGCTTAAGGTATACCCGAAAACGCCTTAAGAGGTGGATGGCCCCCAAGCGGCGTCATGTTTCTCTGCTGTTCGCCGGCGGCAAGAACCGAGTGATTCCCCAGGCCAAGGGCGTCGTCGGAGTCGTCACGCCCTGGAACTATCCTCTTTTTCTGGCGATGGGCCCCATGACTTCGGCTGTTGCCGCGGGAAACCGGGTGATGGTGAAGATGGCCACAAACAGCCAGCGCTTATGCCGCCTTTTGGACCGCCTTTTTTCCGAAAAAATTTCCCGGGAATACATCACGTTTGTTCCGGGCGTTGCCGCCTCTGAGTTTTCAAGCCTGCCATTCAATCATCTGATCTTCACCGGCTCTCCTGCTGTGGGCAGGACCGTCATGAAAACGGCATCCTCCCATCTGACCCCGGTGACCCTGGAACTGGGTGGCAAGTCCCCCACGATTATATGTAATGACTTTCATTTTAAAACGGCGGTGGAGCGGATCATGTTCGCCAAACTGATGAACTCCGGCCAGACCTGCATCGCACCGGACTACCTGTTTGTTCCTGAGGATAAACTGGAGGAACTCATTCGGACGGCACGGAGCATCGTGAAAAAAAGATACCCGACCATTGCGACCCGGGATTACACCTCCATCATCGACGCAAAGGCCTTTGCCCGCCTATCCGCCACCCTGGCAGATGCCCGTGAAAAAGGGGCGCAGGTGATCAACCTGCTGGACGGTCCGGAGTCAGACGAAGAGACCCGGAAAATCTCCCCTGTTATTTTGACCCAGGTGGATTCGAAAATGCAGGTCATGCAGGAAGAGATTTTTGGTCCTATCCTGCCGGTGATGCCATACCGGGACATTGAAGACGTCATTTCCTACATAAACAGCCATGAACGTCCCCTGGCGCTGTATCTTTTTACCAACGACCGGGAACTGTCCGACCGGGTGATCGCAAACACCCGGTCCGGCGGGGTGACGATCAACGATTGCGCCATGCACGTAGCCCAGCACGATATGCCCTTCGGCGGAGTGGGCAACTCCGGTATGGGGCATTACCATGGCTATGAAGGGTTTGCCGAATTTTCCAAGCTGCGCCCTGTATTTAAACAGTCCAAGTTTGTCCTGGCCCTGGCGCCGCCTTACGGAAAGACCATCGAGCGGATTTATAAGGCCATCCGAAATATCAGGTGGCTGTCCTGAATCCGCATTCGGTTAGGCCTCTTTTTGCCTAAATCCGTCACAATAAAGGGCCTGACGCCAGGGGGGACTCATCCGGGCATCAGGTCCTTTTTATACGCAACGTGTCTAAACCAGCCATGATCGGGAAAGGACATGATTCTTCATTTGTTAACGTGGCCTGAAACATGGGGGGAATCCGTTGCCCGTCAAACCGTAAGGTGTGCAAAAGCGGTGGCCTTTTCTTGCCCTTTGGCTGCATTAGCGCTATGATACCAATTTTATATTGTAAACCAAAACAAGAGTGGTGAATGATGTTTAAGGGTGTGTCAGACGTTCAAGGCCGGCTGGAAGCCACCGGGTACATTCCCTCCCCGGAAATTGCCACCATCGTATATCTGGCCCAGGAGGCGGACAAACCAGTACTGGTGGAAGGGCCTGCCGGGGTAGGCAAGACCGAGCTTGCCAAAAGCGTGGCCGCCTGTCTTGGCCGGGAGATGATAAGGCTGCAGTGCTATGAGGGACTGGACGAGTCCAAGGCCCTTTATGAATGGGCCTATGCCAAGCAGCTGCTCTATACCCAGATGCTCAAGGACAAGATCGGGGAGGTGGTATCAAAGGCCTCGGGCCTTGCCGAGGCTGTGGATGAGATTGCAGGGCATGAGGATGCTTTTTTTTCCGAGCGGTTTCTCCAGACCCGGCCCCTTTTGACCGCCATTTCCGCGGATGATCCCGTGGTGCTGCTCATCGATGAAATCGACAAGTCCGATCCTGAGTTTGAAGCCTTTTTACTGGAACTGCTCAGCGATTTTCAGGTCACCATACCGGAACTTGGCACCATTAAGGCCAAAACCCGGCCCTTTGTCTTTTTAACCTCCAACAACTACCGGGACATGAGCGACGCCTTAAAACGGCGGTGCATCCATATCTATATCGATTATCCGGATATGAAGACGGAAAAACAGATCGTTTTGAAAAAGCTGCCCGGCATCCGGGAACGCCTTCTGGACAGGGTAGTGGCCACGGTGGCGGCGATCCGGGAACTGGATCTTAAAAAGCGGCCCTGCATCTCCGAAACCCTGGACTGGGCAAAATCCCTTATGATCCTCCAGCAGGAGGAACTGACGGTCGAGGGTCTGGACCGGACCCTGAACACCCTGTGCAAACACAAGGCCGATTACGCCCAGGTCCGCTCCCGGATCCGGGAATTGGTCCGGGGCTGATTCACCATGGACGGGGTCATCCTCGAATTTGCCGCCTGCTGCAGGGCTAATGCCATGCGGGTGTCCACGGCTGAGGTCCTGGACTGCGTGGCCCAGCTTGATGTCATTTCCCCTCTGGATGAGAAAACCTTTCATACGGTTCTTAAAACTAATTTTTCCAAAAGCATTCGGGAGCAGACGGAGTTTGAGCGGCTATACCGGCTCTTTTTCAAGGAGATGAAGGCCGGACTCATGGCGGCAGACCCGGCTGAAGCGGTTATCTCAGATCCTGAAGATGCAAAAGAAACACGGCAGGAGCGCGAGCTTTTGGACCGGTTCATGGCACAGGCCCTGGCAGGAGAAGAGGCAAGTGATCTCGACGGAGATCTTGCCGCATTTATGTCCGGCAACCCCAAGCTTTTCATCGAACGGGTCAGGGGCATCCACGATCAGGAAAGCGTGGCCACCCAGGCGGTCAAATCCAACCTGGGCCAGCTCACCGGCCGCCTTGAAATCATGCTGGCCGTGGACCGGATGCGCAAGCGGGTGGCCCGGTTTTCAGGCGGTCTTGACGCCAGGGTGGACGGACCGAAGATGAATTCCTCCCGCCTGGCAGCCCTGGCCGGGCAGCGCCTGGACCGCGCCATGGCCTTTTTAAACGAAGACCCCAAGCCTGATAACGCAGGGTTGAGAACCGGCGGGGACGCGGCCCAGTATTTCGCCGGGGTGGGGGATATCCCTTTTTCCAATCTGACCCGCGATGAGATGGCAAGGGTCACTGAGATCACGGACCAGTGGGTGAAAAAGCTGAAGGATATCACCACTCTGCGGTTTGCCGCCGCCAGAAAGGGCGGGGTGGATGTGAAAAAGACTATCCACCGGTCCGGCCGGTATCTATGGGTGCCCGTGGAAATCGTGCGGCGGTCCCGTCCCCCGCGCAAGGGGAAAATCGTCACCCTCTGCGATATCTCAGGATCGGTCTGGTCCACGGCCCGGTTCATGCTGGGCATCCTCTACGCCCTGCAAAGCTGCTTTGCCCGGGTCAAAAGCTTTGTTTTTATCGACCGCCCCATCAATATGAGCTCCGTGTTCGAGGCCCATGACGTCAACACGGCGGTCCGAAAAATTCTCAAAGACCCCCGCATCAACTACAATGCCAGAACCGATTACGGCCTGACCTTCCAGGCGTTCCGTGACCGCCATCTTCAGGAACTGGATAAAAAGACCACCCTCATCGTCATGGGGGACGGCCGGTCCAACTATCTCAATCCCAGGGAACCCGTGCTGGAACTGCTCCGGGAGCGCTGCCGCCGCCTGATCTGGCTTAACCCGGAACAAGAAAAGTTCTGGGGAACCGGCGACAGCGAGATGCTGCGCTACCGCAACTATTGCAACGAGGCCCGGCCCTGCGGCAATCTCAACCAGCTTGTTGATTTTATCCAGGAGCTGGTTCTGTGATGCCGATGGAAAAGCCCCAGGCGGTTATGGCGGGATTTGCCAAGGAATACATTGCAGGGTCAGACGGGCCGGGAGGCCAGTTTCCAAAAGAGATCTGGACGGCCATGGGGCAGAAGGGCCTGCTGGACACAGGACAGGTCGCAGGATTCGGACAGGAGCGGTGCCGGGTCCTCACCCGCACCGCAAAGGCCCTGGCTGAAAACGGAGGCGATCTGGGCCTGACCCTTTCCTGGATGATCCATCATCTGACGGCAGGGCTCGTGGACGGATACAGACGCAAGGCCTTGGCGGCTGAATTTGCGACTGGGGCTGCCACCCTCTCTTTTGCGGTGTCCGAACCCAAAGGCGGAGGACATCCCAAACACATGACCTGCCGGGCGGACCGGGACGGAGAGGACTGGGTGATTTCCGGTGAAAAAGCCTACCTGACCAATGGCCCTGTTGCCCGCTCCTTTGTGGTGGTGGCGGTCACCGGAGAATCTGCCGGGAAAAAGGAGTTTTCCGCATTTTTAGTGAATCGGGAGACGCCGGGCGTGACGGTGCTTCCGACCATGGCGATTCCCTTTTTCAAAAGCGCCCCCCACGGCGGGATTTGCCTCAATGGCTGCCGTGTGGATTCCGGGGCTTTGGTGGGCTCAGAGGGCCGGGCCTTTCCGGATCTGGTCCTTGCCTTCAGGCAGATGGAGGATGCCCTGATGACCGGGGCGGTCACCGGGGCTATGGCAAAGCTTCTGGCAGGTGCAGCAACGGCACTGCCGCAGGATCGCAGGAAAGATCCGGAATGCCTGAAGACCCTGGGGGCTCTGGCCGTTGTTCCCCCGGCCGCCGCTGTCCTGTCGGAGCATCTTGCCTGCCTGGTCGATCAAAAAGCACCCGGCCATGAAGCCATTCACCTGTTTTTCAGGGATATGGCCTCCCGGTTTGTCCGGGATCTTGCCGCATTTTCAGACCGGGAAAAACTATGCCTTCCCGGTCCCTGCCCGGATCTGCTTCGGGATCTTGAGGCGTCTGCCAAACTCGGGGCCACCGTATCTCAAATCCGCACCCAAAAGCTTGCCAAAGGGCTTTTTTAATCCCGCCTCAATCTATTGAATGAAAATGAACGTTTGTTCGTATTTTTCTTGCTCCATGGGTTTTTCAGGTGTATGGATAGGGTATTATGAAAATTCTTGTCTGTATCAAACCGGATGTGACGGAAGAGGAAATCGGCCCGTTTGAACTTCTGGCTCTGGAAGCGGGGCTGGCCCTGAAAGAAGCCTGCCGGGACAGCGAGAGGGCCCGTCTGGATGTGATCACACTGGGACCCGAGTCGTGGCGGGACTGTCTTATCCGGGCGCTTGGGACCGGAGCGGACAATGCCGTTCATCTTCTCACATCGCCTGAAAATGACAGGGAAACCCTCACCATGCCAGCCTCTGCCTGTGCCGGGGAACTGGCCAGGAAGTTATCTCCATTGGACTATGACCTGATTCTGACCGGTGTCATGTCCCAGGATCTGATGGCCGGCCAGACCGGCCCCATGCTGGCCCGGATGCTGGATATCCCTTGCGCCACAGGCGTTGTGCAGATAGACTTAGCATCCCGAAAAACGCTTACCGCCCGGCGGGAAATGGATGGTGGGGTGGAGGAAACCCTTGAGATAGCCCTGCCCGCCCTGGTATCCGTCCAGTCCGGCCATTATACACCCAGGTATCCGGTGCTCTCCCACATGCTCAAAGCCAAGGAAAAACCCCTTGCGGTGCATCCCGTTGAAGACCTGATCCCGGCTATTGAAACATTTTTCTCCCCAAAGATCCCGGCCCAAAGCCGGGAGGCCAGGGTGGTGAAAGGCCCCTTAGTCGATCAGGTGGCCGCATTTGATGCCTTTGTCAGGGAAAGGGGGCTGATTTGAAACCAGATATGATGGTGGTGCTGACCCCGGGAGATCCGGTTCAGACCCGGGCAAAGGCCTTGGAACTTGTGGCTGTAGCACGGCAGACCCATTTGATGTCGGGCAAGACGAATCCGCAGATCCGGATTGTTCTGGCAGGCGCTGGGTCCGAGGGGGTGGCCGAAGTGATCGCAGGGGACTCCGAATGTGCCGTAACCAGTATGCCTCTGCCGGACACGGCATGCTGGGACCTTCTGGAAAGAGGGCTTGAAACCCTGGTTGCTGATATTCGTCCGGATCTTATCCTGTTCCCCCACACCGCCATGGCCCGGGAAGTGGGCCCCGGCCTCGCCGTGGCATTAGGCGGTGTCAGTATCTCCAATGTCAGCGCTGTTGACCGGGATGAGAAAGGGTTTTTATTTACCCGTCCGGTGATGGACAATACCCGAACCCAGGCCGTGAGGGTGCCGGACGGGCATTTGTGTGTGATCAGCCTGGCCCCGGGTGCGGTTGTGGCCGACGGCCGTTTCAGCAACGGGGCAGGGGCGGCGTCAGGTGGCAGGGTTTCGTCTCAAGAAAACGAAGGGGGAGAGGGGCGGGTGGACGTCTTTCATCCTCCGGAATTTTCAGGCCCCGGTTTAAAACGAATCCGCCTTTCCTCCCGGGCCGGGGGCGGGGAGGGCAAACTTTCCCGGGCGCCCATTGTGGTGGCAGCCGGAAGAGGCATCGGAGACCCTGAAAATCTGGCGCGGGTAAAAGCGTTTACTGCCTGCCTGCCCGGGGCGGTGACAGCGGCCTCCCGGCCCCTGGTGGACCAAGGATGGGTCGGGTATGACCGCCAGGTAGGCATCACTGGGGCAATCATTACTCCTGAGCTGTACATTGCCTTGGGGATTTCAGGATCCTCCCAGCACTTGGCCGGTATGGCCGGGTCCAAATGGGTGGTCAGCGTCAATCACAGTCCCGACGCCCCGATCTGCCGGCACTCCGATTTGTGCATCCAGGCGGATGTCAACGCCTTTATGGACGCGATTTTGGAAAATCAGGCAATAGAATAACGAACGTTTGTTCATATTTTTCTTGACATCAAGGGTGATGACGGGTAGATGAACCCTATCATCACTCTTAAATCACAAGGAGAAGCCCGTGGACTTTCAAGTGTCAGACCGGATTCAAACCATCGTCTCCATGATCAACGAATTTGTGGACAAAGAACTGATCCCCCTGGAACCCGAGTTCATGACCCAAAGCTTTGAGCAGATGCTTCCAAAGTTGCAGGAAAAGCAGGCCATGGTCAAAAAAATGGAACTGTGGGCGCCTAATTTCCCCACCGACTGCGGCGGTATGGGCCTGTCCCTTCTGGAACACGGCCTGGTTTCCGAGGCCCTGGGCCGCTCTCCATTGGGCCATTATGCCTTCTGGTGCCAGGCCCCGGATGCGGGTAATGTGGAAATTCTGCACGCCCACGGCACAAAAGAGCAAAAGGAGCGGTGGCTGCATCCCCTGGTGGCGGGGGATATCCGGTCCTGCTTTGCCATGACGGAAGTGGACATGCCCGGCTCCAACCCCGTTATGATGGAGACCACCGCAGTCAAGGACGGATCCGATTACATCATCAACGGCCATAAATGGTACACCACGGCCGCGGACGGGGCCAAGTTCGCCATCACCATGGCTGTGACCAACCCCGATGCCCCAACCTACCTTCAGGCCAGCATGATCATCGTGCCTACGGACACCAAAGGCTTCAATCTGGTCCGGAATATCCCGGTGATGGGGCACGAGGGCGACGGCTATTTCAGCCACGGCGAGATCATCTTCGAGTCCTGCCGGGTGCCCCAGGAAAATCTTTTGGGCAGTGAAGGCCAGGGCTTTGTCATGGCCCAGGACCGGCTGGGACCGGGCCGGATTCATCATTGCATGCGGTGGCTTGGCATCTGCAAAAGGGCCTTTGATCTGATGTGCCGCAGGGCCAATTCCCGGGTAATCTCACCCTCCGGCAAGACCCTGGCCTCCCGCCAGACCATCCAGAACTGGGTGTCGGAATCGGCAGCTGAGCTGGAAGCGGCAAGGCTTTTAACGCTGAACTCCGCATGGCAGATCGATAATGTGGGGGCGGCCAAGGCAAGGGATTCCATCTCCATGATCAAGTTTGTGGTGGCCAACACCATGGCAAGGATTGTGGACCGGGCTCTGCAGGTTCACGGCGGGCTTGGCATGACCGATGACACCATCCTGGCCTGGTTCTTCCGCCACGAAAGGGCGGCAAGGATTTACGACGGCGCAGACGAAGTACACAAGACCGCTCTGGCCAAACGAATTTTAAAAACCTACCTGTAAAAAAAGGATTCAATGGACTACGCAGCATTTAAAAAGGCTTATACCGACCGGGGGGTGGATCTTGCCCGGCGGGTCTTTCTGGAAAACCAGGAGGCCATCAGCATTAAAAAAGAAAAGACGGCGGTGGCCAACCTGGAAAAGATTTTTTCCGCAGTGTTCAGCATCAGCTACAAAAAAGGCTTTCAGGCCATGAGCATGCGGGATCTGAGCACAAAGACCGGTATGAGCTTAGGCGCCTTGTACGCCTATTTCCCCGGGAAAAAACAGCTGCTGGCCATCATCCAGTCCCAGGGCCAGGCCATGATTAAAGAGGCGCTTGAAACATGCTCCGAACAGGCCGACGGGCCCTTGGAAAAACTGCGGGCCGCCATAAGGACCCACATTTATCTGTCCGAGCTTTTCCGGCCCTGGTTTTACTTTACCTTCATGGAGGCCAGAAACCTTCGGGCCGGTGAATTTGAAGCGGTCAGATCCATGGAGGAACACACCCAGGCCATTCTTACGGCGATTCTTGAGCTGGGAGAAAGCCAGGGCGTGTTCGTACCGGGAAATCACGATTTGACCGCCTGCATGATCAAGGCTCTGCAGCAGGAGTGGTATTTGAAACGGTGGAAGTACACCCGGCAGAAGATCACCGTGGACCAGTTTGCCGACCATGTGCTGGCCATGGTGGAGCGGTTCTGCATGGCGCCGCCGACAAAGATGACGCAGCTGCGGTCTTGAAAAAATTAAAAAAACGATCGAACTGACACCTACGCAGGACAAGAGAAGAGGATAAGGATATGGTTGTTGACAAAGCATCGAAAATCAGACCGGGAGAGGAAATCGATCCCGGTGCCGTGGCCGCATTCTTAAAAGAACAGATTCCGGATCTTTCCGAGCCTCTGGAAATCTGCCAGTATCCCAGCGGGTTCTCCAACCTGACCTATGAAATCCGGGCGGGCAGCCGGAAAATGGTGCTGCGCCGGCCCCCCATCGGGGCAAAGGTGGACAAGGGGCATGATATGGAGCGCGAGTTCCGGGTCCTGGAAAAGGTGCACAATGCCTTTCCCCTGTGCCCTGCACCTTTGGCCTATTCCGGTGATACGGATATTATCGGCGCGCCTTTTTTTATCATGGAAAAATTGTCCGGCATCATCCTGAGAAAGGAATTGCCAGACGGGGTGTCGTTTTCACCGGATCAGGCAAGGGCCCTGTGTGAAAATTTAACGGACATGCTGGTGCAGATCCACTCCATTGACATGGAGGCAACGGGCCTGTCCTCGTTAGGCAAGCCCGAAGGATATGTGAAGCGGCAGGTGGAGGGCTGGAGCAAGCGATACCGCAAGGCCCGCACCGAGGATGCCCCCGATTTTGAGAGCATCATGGCCTGGTTGGCCGAAAAGCAGCCGGAAGATACAGATCGTCCGGCCATGGTTCACAATGACTATAAAATGGACAATCTGGTCCTGGATCCGGAAAATCCTGCCCGGATCATCGGGGTCCTGGACTGGGAGATGGCCACCTATGGCGATCCCCTCATGGATCTTGGCAACAGCCTGGCCTACTGGGTCCAGGCCGATGACCCCCAAGAGGTTCAGGTCATGCGGACCATGCCCACCCATCTGCCAGGCGCCCTGACAAGGGATGAGATCATCGCCCGGTATGGGGAAAAAACGGGCAGGGATGTTTCAAACTTTGATTTTTACCATTGCTTCGGGATGTTCCGTCTCGCAGTTATCGCCCAGCAGATTTACAACCGGTACTTTCACGGGCTGACAAAGAACAAGCGGTTTGCCATGCTCATCTTCGGGGTCCATGCCCTGGAGAAAACCGCCCTGGCCCTGATGAAAAAATCAAAGCTTTAACCTTAAGATTTCAAGACTATAACATACAGACAGGATAAAGGAGAGAGGCCATGAAAGAGTTTGATCTGACGAATAAAGTTGCAGTGATCACGGGCGGCAGCCGGGGTATCGGCCTGGCTGCGGCAAAAAAACTGGCAGCCTGCGGGGCGGCCTGTATCCTGGTCAGCCGGAAAAAAGAAGGGCTGGCCGCAGCCGTGGCCGAGATTGAGGCGGCCGGCGGCCGTGCGGAAGCCATGGCCTGCCACACAGGATACCCCGATCAGATTGAGGCCCTGTTCCAGGATATAAAGGAAAAGTACGGCAAAGTGGACATCCTGATGAATAACGCCGCCACCAATCCCCATTTCGGGGAGATGATCACGGCGGATGCCGGGATCTGGGACAAGACCCTGGATGTCAACATCAAAGGACCTTTTTTCATGATCAAGTATGCCGTGCCCCTGATGAAAGAGGGCGGTGCCATCGTGAATGTCTCCTCCGTGAACGCAGTCCGCCCCGGAATCATCCAGGGGGTTTACTCGGCCACCAAAGCGGCGCTGATTAACATGACCAAGACCCTTGCCCGGGAGCTTGCCCCCAAAGGCATCCGGGTCAACGCCCTGTTGCCGGGGCTGACCGATACCAAATTCGCCTCGGCCATCACCTCCTCCGAAGAGATTTCAAAGCTTGCCCTGGCCCAGATTCCCATGGGGCGCTACGCCCAGCCCGAAGAAATGGCCGGCACTGTTCTTTACCTTGTATCCGACGCCGCATCCTATACCACGGGCTCCTGCATCATCGTGGACGGCGGCCTGCTGATTTGATGAAAGGACCTGACATGGAAATTAAAAAAGTAACCATCCTCGGGGCCGGCACCATGGGGCTTCAGATCGGTTTGATGTGTGCGGCCAAAGGATTTGATGTCTGTGTATTCGATCCCTTTGAAGCGGCCATCGACGGTGCGAAAAACAGACTGGGCCGCCTGGCGTCAAAACTTTCCGCCTGCGGCAGAATTTCAGAGGATGAGGCCCGTCAGGGCCAGGAGCGGATGTCGTTTACAACCGATGTTGAAACCGCGGGCAAGGATACGGATTTGATCAGTGAATCCGTGCCCGAGGACCCGAAACTCAAGTCAAAGGTATTCGGCGAATTTAATGCGATCTGTCCGTCCCATGCTATTTTCACCACCAATACCTCCACCCTGGTGCCGTCCATGATGGCTGAGGCCACAGGGCGCCCGGACCGGTTCGCCGCTCTGCATTTCCACGACTGCCAGCTCACCAATGTGGTGGATATCATGCCCCACCCCGGCACATCGCAAGAGACGCTTGAGGCGGTCCGGGCGTTCTGCACCGCTATTGACCAGTTTCCCATTGAACTGCACAGAGAGCAGCACGGGTATGTGTTCAACACCATGCTGTCCGAATGGTTTGCCTCGGCCCTGGGGCTTGCTTCCGGCGGCGTGGCCACGGTCGAGGATATCGACCGGGCCTGGATGGGGATCATGCGCACGCCTGTGGGGCCCTTCGGAATCATGGATTCCATCGGGCTTGGCACCGTGCACAAGGTCACCGATTACTGGGCGGAGAAAAAGCAGGACCCAAGAGGTCTGCAGAGTGCCGCCTTTCTCAAGGCCTATGTGGACAGAGGCGATCTGGGGATGAAAACCGGTAAGGGGTTTTACGCCTATCCCAATCCCGAATTTGCCGATCCCGCCTTTTTGAAAGGGATTCACTAAACCGGTAGCGCAAAGGATGTAAAATGGCTGAAAAATTTATGAGTCTTGAGAACCTTACGTTTACTTTGACCTCAAGGATGAGCCGCCACAAAAACGGGGATATCCTAGGCGGACGGGATGAAAAGACCTGCGATATGGTATTTAAAGCCGCCCTGGATATCGGCAAAAATATCATGAATCCCATGTTTGAGGAGATGGACAGGACGCCCCCAGCCCTTTCCGGCGGCACTGTGCGTGTCCATGAAGGTGTTAGGCCCATGCTGGAGACCTTAGGCCGGGACGGCTGGATCGGCGCCCCTTTTCCCGAACGGTTCGATGGAGAGGACATGCCGTCGTCCCTTTTGCACTGCATCAACTTTATCTTTGCCACGGCCAATTATTCGGCCTCGGTTTACGCAGGCCTGACCATCGGGGCGGCGCGGCTGATTTTAAGTTTCGGATCCGAAGCGCTTCAGAACTTTTTTGTGCCCTCAATGCTTGATGGAAAATGGCAGGGCACCATGGCCCTGACAGAGCCTGAGGCCGGCACCTCCCTGGGGGATCTGGCCTGTTCAGCACGGCCTGTGGAAGGAGCGGCTGACACTGATTTCGGCACAGGCGTTTATAAGATCACCGGGGAGAAAATATTTATCTCCGCAGGAGAGCACGACGGCGTGGACAATGTGGTTCACCTCATGCTGGCACGGATTGAAGGGGCCAAACCGGGGGTTAAGGGCATTTCTTTGTTTGTGGTGCCCAAGTTCCGGCCGGATGCCTCAGGCAGTCTGATCCCCAACGATGTCACCTGCGCCCAGATTTTTCACAAGATGGGGTATCGCGGCGCACCCATTACAGGGCTGCGCATGGGTGAAAAGGACGATTGTCTGGGATGGCTTGTGGGCGAACCCCATAGGGGGCTTGCCTATATGTTCCAGATGATGAACGGAGCCAGACTGGATGTGGGACTCGGGGCCACGGCCATCGCCACTGCCGCCTACCATGCCGCGCTGGGCTACACCCGCAGCCGCTGCCAGGGCCGGCCGGTAACGGCTCCCAAAGACAGCGATCCTGTTCCTATCATCGCCCATGCCGATGTCAAACGCATGCTGCTCTTCCAGCGGGCCGTCACAGAAGGGGCCCTGTCCCTGATCCTGCACTGCGGTATGTATGAAGATATCCTTGCGGGAGATCCAAAGGCAAAAGACTGCCACCTGCTGCTGGAGCTTTTAACCCCGGTGGCCAAGACCTATCCTTCAGAGATGGGTATTTTATCTACATCCGCCGCCATCCAGTGCTTCGGGGGCTACGGCTATTGCGACGATTTCCCTGTGGAGCAGCATTTCAGGGACATGCGTATTCATCCCATCCACGAAGGCACAACGGGCATCCAGGCCATGGATCTTTTAGGCCGCAAACTGGTTATGGACAACGGCCGGGCCTTGAACCTGCTCAAAGAAGAGATCATGGATGCTGTGGAGAATGCCCGCAAAGTCGATATGGAAGGCCTTTCAGACGACCTGCTGGCCGGGCTTTCGAAAGATCGTTCCCCCAAAGCTCTGGCCGATGAGGTGACCGCCGTCATGGCCCGGGTGGAGAAGACCGCTGCGGTTCTCGGCGGCGTGGCCATGGAAAAGGGACCGGAGGCGTTTTTAGCCGATGCGGCGCTGTTCCTTGAGATGTTCGGATACCTTGTCATCGGATGGCAGTGGTTGACCATGGCCACGGCAGCGGCAACCGCCCTTGGCAGCACAAAGTTAAAGAAGAAACAGATCCGGTTCTATCAGGGCAAATGCCATGTGGCAGCGTATTATTTTGCCTATGAACTGCCTAAGATTCATTCCCTTGCCCTCACGCTTGAACAAAGCGGGCAATTGACCTGTGACGTGCCGGATGTATTGTTTACCGATTAAAAAAGGAAAAACGATATGAACGAGAAACAGGAACTTCCGGTTCCCTTTACGTTTAGCACCGACAACGGGATTGGCCGGCTCACCTTTAACCGGCCATCCACATACAACGCCTTTGATCTGTCCATGGTGGAGGCTTTTGAAGCGTTTTTGCAGGACCGGCGCTGGGATGAGGATACCCGGGTGATTATAATCGACGGCGGGGAGTCCAAAGGATTTTGTGCCGGATTGGACACCAAAACCTATGCCCCTGAAATCTTTAAAATGACCCCGGTCCAGGCCTATAACGCCCAGGCCAGGATGAGCCGGCTGTTCCTGGCCATGCGCCAGATCCCCCAGCCGATCATCGCCTGCGTCCATGGGGCGGCCGCCGGTATCGGGTTTTCCATTGCCATGGCTTCGGATATCCGGATTCTGGCCGAGGATGCCCGGTTTTCCGCCGCCTATATCAACATCGGTTTAGGGGGAGCGGATATGGCCTCCTCCTATTTCCTTCCCCGGCTCATCGGGGCGGGACGGGCCTATGAGTATCTGCTGACGGGAAACTGGATGGATGCATCGACGGCCATGACCTTAGGCTTTGCCTCCAGAGTGGTGAACAAAGATGCGATGGTGGATGAAGCCCTGACACTTGCGCGGACCATGGCGGAGAAAAATCCCATGGGCATCCGTATGACCAAGGAGGCCCTCAACGTCAGTCTGGACTGCCCGGGGCTGGAAGCGGCCCTGAATATGGAGGACCGCAACCAGATCATGATCTCCTATACCTACCGGATGTCATGATGGTGAAGAAAAAAAAGATAGGGCAGGTAAAGGAAAGCTAAAAATTACATCCGGTAGAGCCGGTCCAGGCCATCGAACATGGCATCTTTGGCTGCAATGAATTTTTCCATCTGGGTTTTAGCGCCGGCCGTATCGCCGGCGTTTTTGCTTTTGATGACGGCACGGGCCTGGTCATGGACCGTTTCGTGGAACTCACCGATCTGCCTGTAGAGATCAAGAGAATTGAATTTTTTACCGTCGCTGAAATACCATTTGCCAAAGGCACAGTCCCGGTGGGACACCACCTCTTCAGGCTTCATCTGTTTGTGACCGGCCAGCACGGCCTCCAGCGTCGTTCGCCATCCCATGTGGGCCACTTTGACGTTTCCGATGTCAAAGGCGGGGGGATCAGTCTTAAACGCCTTTGCCGCGGCAAGCATGATTTCAGACATGCCCGTGGCCTCTTCTGCGTTAATCCGGGTTTCAAATATATGCATGCCAATGCCTTCGGCATCATCACAGATGCCCTGGATCTGGCAGTCCATGTGACCCACTTCCTGGGTGGTGCTGACCATGTTTTCCTGGATATTCCCGATTCCCTGGGCGGCCTGATGGGCATTCTGACTGATTTCCCGTGTGGCTACAGACTGCTCTTCCAAGGCGGCGGCAATGGAGGTCACGGCATCGTCCATTTTTGAGATAATCTGGGAGACCTCTGTGATGTCGGTCTGGGACGTTTGGGTCAGAGAGGTGATTGCCGTCACCATTTCCTTGATCTTAAGGGTGGCACTGCCGGTTTCTTCGGCCAGGGTTTTGATTTCATTGGCCACAACGGCAAAGCCTTTGCCGGCTTCCCCCGCCCTTGCCGATTCAATGGTGGCGTTCAATGCCAAAAGATTGGTCTGTTCGGATATTTCCGATATGGCCTCCGTGATATCGGAGATGGATTTGGCCGCTTGTCCCAGTTCGTCCATGCCGGAGGTGACCTGGTCGGAAATGCCCACAGCCTCCTTGGTGGTCTGCCTTGCTTCGGACATGCTTTTGGTGATTTCCTGGATGGTGGCGTGCATCTCTTCCGAGGCGGCCGCGACCAGGTCAATACTGGTATTGGCCTGCTCCACGGCGGCTGCCACAGAAGACATGTTGCCGTTGACCTGACCGCTTTCCGAGGACAGGGCATGGGTGTTGCCTTTGGTGGTTTCGCATTTGTTGAGCATATCCCCGGCCAGGGACTGCATGGTATTGGATGAACACAAAATCGTGTTGGCATGTCCTTCAAAGCTTTTGGCCTGATCGGAAATTTTATGGGTGAACTGGTCCAGAACCCTGCCAAGAGCCCCGATCCCGGCATCGCCGGAGATGCCGGAGTCCTCATTTAGTTTAAGGTCCCCGGACATTTTTGCCGAAATATGCGCGATCAGCCCTGCAATTTTTTTAGTGACGCTGTAGCGGTAATAAAAAAGGCCTGAGGTCCCGATCACAAGACCTGCAAGAAAAGGCGGGATCACCGTGACGGCTTCGGTGCTGCCCGTCTGGGCAAATGCAGGACAGGTCATGGCGGATAAAAGCAAAGCGGGCACAAGTATCGTACACCGCAGAAACGGACGATAAAACATCGGGGTCGCCTCCGGTATTTGGGTGTATATTTTTTTTGTTTCTGATGAACCGATAGTAATATGAGTTCATATCAATAAAGTAAATTAGATTTATTGTCAATGCCAGGCCAAGGGACGTGGCAGATCGTTGCGATCTTGAGAATCATTCTTATGTTTATATCAAACCTTTTAAACAAAGGATGACATGATATGGCACACCTATTTAAAACCGATAAAAAATATATCGTCGATCTTAAGATACTCAACGAAACCAACGAAAAAGGTTGCGAAACCTGTAACCGGAAATTTAACCTGGGAGATACCGCGGTTATGGCGGTAGGAAACTGGCCCGACGCCTATGCCAAGCTGATCCATGCCTCCCACGCTGTGTTTGACCAGAAAACAGGCGTCTATTATGACCGGGAATTTTTCAGGTCACGGCGCTGATTTTCTGAACGATCAAAGCCGGGCCGAAATATCCTTTCGGCCCGGACATTTAAAAAAGGGGCGGCTCAGGCTGCAGTGCTGCCCAGAGTTTGTTTGTTTTTGTCGTTGATTTGTTTGGCTGTACCGTTTTTTTCGTACCATCCGTCAAAGAGGATAAGGTCCGAACGGTCGTCCAAAGCAGAAAATCCGGTCACTTTCAGGCCCGCCATTGCCGGATCAAACAGGCGAAAATCAAAAATCCCCTTTTCCCTTTCCCGGGTGACGATTTTCAAGGTCCATACCCAGTCCGGATCCAACCCTCTTTCCACAACCAGATTCTGCCCGATCACCTGGGGCAGATCCCTGGGCTTTGCCTCTTTTTTTGAGCCGCCCGTCAGGGCGTCGTCGTCTTT
The DNA here is from genome assembly GCA_963677255.2 of uncultured Desulfobacter sp. Classification (GTDB taxonomy): domain Bacteria; phylum Desulfobacterota; class Desulfobacteria; order Desulfobacterales; family Desulfobacteraceae; genus Desulfobacter. The sequence continues at coordinate 2,420,617 of CAXXER010000001.1, forward strand.
TTTCTGCCAGAATTTCCAGTTCATTGTGCTCTCCTTTGGTACAGGGTCGTCAATTGGGCCTGTGTATGGCCCACCGGTGAAGCAGACTATCCCTTGAGCATAAAACATGCCGGACGATACGATGTGCGGATCGGAAGGAATCGAACCGGAGCAAAGCCGGGTTCCGCAGCACTGTTCAGGCTTAAATTCGGAATTTAAATTTCCGGTAGGATGCGAGGGCGGAACAGTTGGTTCCTGTTGTTGGGTCGAAGGGGGACGAAGGGCGCCGTTGGAATTGACTTATTCGGGGGCCAGATGTATGCTGTCGCAGATTTTAAACATCATTATGCTTGCAGGTCAAGTCCCCTGGGACCCAGAACTGCGGAAGGGCCATGTAGTGAGGATAGCCAGGGTATTCAACGGGCAGATGAGCCTTCGGATCAGTTTCATGCTGGTCGCAGCGTTTTTGTTTATTGTTTCTGCCGCAGGCGTGACCTGGTCCGTAAGATTGCTGGCCGAAAGCATTGTCGAGCAGTGGACCCCCCGGTACATCGCCAAACAGGCCCTGTATGAAAAGGGGCGGACCCTTCAGCCCATCCTTAGGGAAGTGGCCCTGTCCCGTCAGCTTGCAAGCTCCCAGTTCCTTAAAAATTTTGCCAGGGATCCGGAAAATAACGCGCTTCGGGCCGCAGCCCTTGAGGAACTTGAAAATTACCGTCTCAACTTCCAGGATAAAAGCTATTTTGTCGCATTGCGCAGAAATGGCTACTACTACCATAACAATGCGGACAACGAATTTGCCGGCAATGAATTTCGCTATGTTCTTGATCCGGGAAAGCAGGCCGATGCCTGGTTCTACGACCTGATTCGCCAAAGAAGGGATATTCACATCAATGTGAACCCGGATGAAGCCTTAGGCATTACCAAACTTTGGATCGATGTCCTGATCCGGGACGGCAACAACATCCTCGGCATTACAGGAACCGGCCTGGATCTGACCCAGTTTCTGGCCGACAGCGTGGAGGAAACCGAACCCGGTATCACCAGTTTTTTTGTGGATCATTCCGGCGATATTCAGCTCCATCACGATGTGTCTTATATTGATTTCGGCTCGGTAAGCAAAAAAGACGGCACCCACAAAACCATTGATCTGATTTTTAAAAATGATGAGGACCGCCGGGCCGTTTACACGGCCATGAAGGAACTGGAAGCCGGTGAAAAAAACGTTGCCACAGTCTTTGTGGAAGTGGCCGGCAAGCGGGAACTTGCCGGCATTGTGTATCTGCCTGAAATCGACTGGCATCAGATCACCCTCATTGATCTGGGAACGGTGCTGCCCCTGTCCATATTTTCCATGACCCTTTTGGTCTATATCGTAAGTCTGCTCATTGCCCTGTTCGTTTTTAATTTCGTATTAAACCGATTTGTCCTGACGCCCCTGCGGCAGCTTGACCGCGCCATGGGCCGGGTGGAGGCGGGCAGGGACCCCCACGGCCATGTGAACCCCGGAGGCCTTGGGGAGGTGGGGCGTCTGGTCGGCCGTTTCCTGGAGATGGCCCGGGTGGTTTTGACGTCCAAACGGGATTTGGAGCAGCAGGTCAAAGACCGGACGGCAGACCTTGAGCGCCTGACTAAGGTGGACCCTTTGACCGATCTGCTCAACCGCCGGGGAATGACTGAACACCTTGAAAGCGGATTGAGCCGGGCCGAGCGGGAAGACGCAGCCATTGGCATTCTCTGGATCGATGTGGACTGGTTCAAGGAGATCAACGATACCTACGGGCACCCGGTCGGAGACAAGGCCCTGAAGGCGGTTGCAGGATGTATCAAACGCCTGATCCGGCCCTATGATCTGGCGGCCCGCTGGGGAGGGGACGAATTTTTAGTCATGCTTCAGCCGGCAGAATCCGGGACGCTGGAAGTCATGGCTGAACGGATCCGGGCTTCGGTGGCCCAGTATCGTGACTTGGAAATAAAAGAAACCTTGAGCATCAGCATCGGAGGCAGTCTTTCCGGCAGCGGCCAGGATTTGACACAGATTTTGCAGAATGCGGACCAGGCCCTTTACCTGGCCAAGGAAGCCGGCCGCAACTGCTACCGGGCGGCGGATTTTTCCGGGCAAAGTCTTGAGGAAGAATAGCCTCTGAAAGAGGGCCTAAAGTGAAGTGATCTGCGGAAGGGGCGGCGGCCCCGTTCATCAAAGCCATCCGGAACCGCCGCAGGAGAAACAAAGCTTAGTTGACCATTTTTGCAAGGGCCGCTTCAAACACGGGGGCGGCCTTTTTACCGTCGGTGGTGGTGACATTTTCGAGCCAGCGGCGGTAAGTGTCCGGATTTTCCTTGAGCCATGCCAGGGCAGCTTCTTTAGGCTCAACCCCGTTCTGGGTGTGGAGGGTGACCATGATCTGGTTGATCATGGAAACCGGGAAGGTGAAATTTTTAAGGAATACGGCCACATTGGGCATATCCTTTTCCAGGCCTTTGCGGGTATTGGTCCACACTGTGGCTGTGCCGTCGTTGCCGCCGAAGGTGGCATCGGTGCTGCCGGTCAGGTAGGCCATGTCGATGCGTTCGTTCATGCTGTGGGGGGCCCAGCCCAAAAAGACAATGGGCTTGTTGCGTTTGGAAAAGGACTGGACCTGGGCCAGCATGGCCATTTCGCTGGAGGCCACAAGTGTGAATTTGCCAAGGCCGAACATGTCTTTATCGATCATGTCCTGGATGATCATGTTGCCGTCGTTGCCCGCTTCAATGCCGTAGATTTTCCACTCCAGTTCATCCCCGAATTTGACAATGTCGCTGAAGTCTTTAAGACCTGCCTTGATGCAGTAGCTGGGCACGGCCAGGGTGTATTTCGCCCCGGTCATATTGGGGGTGAATTTAATGACACTGCCCTTTTCAAAGTATTTGCCCGCAATGTTGGCCATGGAGGGCATCCAGTTGCCTAAGAAGAAATCAGCATCCCCTTTTGACAGGGCCATGTAGGTGATGGGCACTGACATGGTAAGGTTCTGGGCCTCATACCCTAAGCTGTTGAGGATGGCCACGGCCAGTTCGGTTTTGATGGTGACGCCGGTCCAGCCCACGCTGGCGATCTTTATGTTAACGGGTTTGCCGGCGAACGCCGTTCCCCAGGACAGGCATACGGCCAGGGCGATGGTGATGAGGATTCGGTTGAGTCTGTGGTGCATGGTGTCTCCTTTGCTGGAATTATATTAAAACGGCCGGAACGGATCGTCCGTCCCGGCCGCAGGTTCACATCAGGCGGTTACACTTCCTGCGTTATGGCGGTGGTACGGCACATGTTCCGGTGCCATGGTCGTATTGCCCAGGATCAGGTCCGCTGCTTTTTCAGCGATCATCATCACGGGCGAGTAGATATTGCCGTTGGTAATATAGGGCATCACCGACGCGTCCACGGCGTATAAGCCTTCTGTCCCGTGGACCCCCATGGTGTCGGGGGAAACAACGGCCATATCATCGCAGCCCATCTTGCAGGTGCAGGACGGATGCAGGGCGGTTTCCCCGTCCGCCGCTACCCAGTCCAGGATCTGCTGATCCGTCTCCACTTTTGGGCCAGGAGAGAGTTCCCCTGAGTTGAAGGCTTCAAAGGCCGGCTGATTCATGATCTGTCGCGCGGTTCTCACCGCCTCCACCCACTCTTTGCGGTCCTGTTCCGTGGACAGGTAGTTGAACTTCAGGGCCGGGTGCTGGAAGGGATCTTTGGATTTGATCCGTACATCCCCTCTGGCATCGGAATACATGGGACCGATATGGACCTGGTAGCCGTGGGCCGTGTTGGGGGAGGATCCGTCGTACCGGATGGCCACGGGCAGAAAGTGGAACTGGACGTTGGGATAGGCCACCTCATCGTTGCTTCGGACAAAACCGCCGGCTTCAAAGTGGTTGGTGGCGGCAGCCCCCTTTTTATGGAACAGCCATTGATATCCGATATAGGGCTTGTTGTACCATTTTAAGGCCGGGGCCATGGACACGGGCTGTTTGCACCCGTACTGGACGTAGACCTCGAGATGGTCCTGCATGTTCCGACCGACACCGGGCAGGTCCTGGACCACAGGGATACCAAAGCTTGACAGCAGTTCAGGATCTCCGATGCCGGAGAGCTGAAGCAGTTGTGGGGTGTTGATGGCCCCGCCGCAGCAGATAATATGTTTTCCGTATGCAGTGGCGGTCCTGTTTTTGCCCCGGGCATAGGAGACGCCCGTGGCCCTTTTGCCGTCAAAATGAATTTTGGTGGCCAAGGCCCGCATGATGAGCGTCAGGTTTTTGCGGTGCTTGACCGGGTGGTAATAAGCCCTTGCCGCACTCCAGCGTTTGCCCTTTTTGACGTTGCGGTCAAAGGGGGCAAAGCCCTCCTGGGAGTATCCGTTGACATCTTTTGTCAACGGATAACCGGCCTCCTGAACCGCTTTGAAAAAGGCCTGGAACAGGGGATTTACGCAAGGGCCTAACTCAAGGTTCAAAGGACCTTCTTTGCCGTGATAGGGATCTGCGGGGGCGAGACGGTTTTCAAGCCGTTTGAAATAGGGCAGGCAATGGGCATAATCCCAGGCCTCCATGCCCTTGTCGTTTGCCCATTTTTCGTAATCCATGGGGTTTCCCCTGATGTAGATCATGCCGTTGATGCTGGAGGATCCGCCCAGGACCTTGCCGCGGCCGTGGAAGATTTTGCGGTTGTTCATGAAGGGTTCGGGCTCGGACTCATAGCACCAGTCATACAGCTTATTGCCTAAAGGAACGGTAAGGCCTGCGGGCATGTGGATAAAAAGGTCCCAGATATAATCGGGACGTCCTGCATCCAGCATGAGCACCCGGTTGTTTTTATCTGCGCTGAGACGGTTGGCCAGGGCGCAGCCGGCTGAGCCGCCGCCGATGATAATATAGTCATACTGCTTTTGGGTCATAAACGAGATACTCCTTGGGTTTGGGCTTTTTGTTCTTAAGTGTCTTTTTCCGGCTGGGAAGAAGGGTCCCGCAGGAATGCCGCCTCGCCGAATTTCTCTTTGAGGCATTGCTCCAGCAATACGTACCAGTGGCCGTATAGCCGCGTGGCTTTGGGGAAATCCCTGGCCCGCATGGCATCTGCTGTACTCTTCCAGTTTAAGGCGATTTCCATTCGGACCGCCTGGGTTTGGTATACGACGAACTCGTAGGACCTGAAGGTCAGCTGAACCGACCGCATCATCCATTCGAAAAAGGGATTGTCCGTCATCTCCACCATGAGCAGGTTCAGCTTTTTATCTGTGGCGGAAATCTGCTCGTAATCGGGTTCGGGAGCGCTGCAAAGGGACACCAGGTTGCAGGCCAGTTGCGAAAGGTGGTCAATGTGGCCGTCGTCAGCATTGGAGATGGCCGAGGCCAGGACTGCCTGGTCCATGGCATATTGGAATTCCAAAAGTTTTTCTAAGGGCATTTCCTGGTGCTTGATCATCACGGCCAGATGGTCAATGGCCTCATTGATGTCCCGCTCCCGGACATAGTAGCCGCCCTTGGCGCCTTTTTTGGCGTCCAGAAGGCCTTTTTGCCTCAGGGCCCGCAAAGCCTCTCGGACTGAACCCCGGCTGGTCTGGAAGGCATCCTGCAGTTCCCGCTCGCTGGGTAGCCGGTCCCCGGGCTTAAAGATCTTGTCCAGGATGGCGGCTTCGATCTGAAGCCCGATGGCCTCTGATTTATTGGTGCCGGTGACCGGCAAGAATTGGTGTAAGGTGTTCATTAATGTCCTACCATTTTCTGATATGGATTGGGTGTCCTACATGGCCTTGAACATGCAGAATATATATAAATTATGTAATCTTAACTACGCTTTCTCTGTGTCGATGCGTTTAACGCGCGGTTTTAAAAATCCTTTATTGGTTCGACCTTAAAGAGGGTATAGAGGGCGTGGATTGAAGTCAAGGTTTTTTTCCTGTAGTCTGCAGGACCGTTGCCAAAAGCCTTCCTGTATGAACAAGCCGGGTATGGCTCTATAGTGAGCGGCTGGGTCGTGAGGGTTTACAAGGACAGCAAAAAGGGGTATTCGTATATCTTAAATCATTTAAGATAACTCCCAAAAAAATACAGCACAATTAATCAACTTAGGGATATTGCTCTGTGCCAATGACGCTTTTTCACGGGTCCATTCGAAAAAAACTGGTGGTTCTTGTCCTGCTGGCAACCGCGCCTGTCTTTATTGTGCTGATCGGTACGGAGCTTTCAAACCGGCAGAATGCCGTTGTCAATGCCCAGAAGGAAGCGGCCCAGCTTTTAACCGGTTTCACAGAGGTGCAGTACCGGGTGACCGAAGCGACCCGGACCCTGCTGAAGACAATTGCAACGATTCCGGAAGTCAAAAGCGGCAATGTCGAAAGATCCCGTGTGATCCTGGCAACCCTGCTGGAGGCCAACCCTATCTACACCAATGCCATCCTGGTGGACATCCGCGGCGATGTGATTGCCGCAGGCAAAGGTCATGAAAATGCCAGGCATTTGAATTTTGCAAATCGTAAACAATTCAAAGATGCGATTCGGTTAAAAAAATTTTCCTCCGGAGAGTTCACCGTGGGAAAAGCCACAATGAAATCGATTTTTCCCTTTGGCATGCCCGTAACTGATGATCATGGCCAGCCCAAGGGGGCGATCATTATCGGTGTGAATCTCAGTCACTATGCTGATTTATACGAACGGGCCGTTTATCCCGGAAACGTTTTTTTCGGCATCTGCGATCATAAGGGGGTAAGACTTTTTCGTTACCCTTATTCGGAAAGTACACCGGTTGGCAGCCCCATTAAAGACACCGTCTATAACGCTGCCAGGGATGCCGGTTCGACCGGAAAAATGATGGCTTTGACATCGGACGGACAAAAACGGATTATTGTGTTCGAGCCCATACGCCTGGAACCGGATGCCCCAGCGTACATGTATATGTTCATGGGATACGATTATACCCTGATTGAGGCCAGGGCCAACGCCATCTTATACCGGGTGGCCGGTTCTGCCGTTGTATCGCTGGCCCTTGCCCTTGCCATTGCATGGTTTGTCGGCGGCTCGGGAATTGCCCGCCGTATGGAAAACCTGGCACAGATCACCCGCAGATTCACCCGTGGAGAAAAAACTGTCGCCTCGCAAATCGATTATACGGACGGCGAGATCGGCGGCCTTGCCAAATCCTTTGATAATATGGTGACCATGCTTGACCAGAGAGAAGAAGAGCGCTCCAATGCACTGGAGCGGCTCCGGGTCAGTGAGCAGCGGTTCCGGGAATTGATCGAAGGGGTATCCGCCATATCCATCCAGGGGTACGACGAGCAACTGCGGGTCACCTTCTGGAATTCTGCATCCGAAGCCCTGTACGGATACACGAGAGAAGAGGCTATGGGCAGGCCGCTTGTGGAGCTGATTATCCCTGCTCCAATGAGACAGGAAGTTAAAAAAATGCATCGGCAGTGGGTTGAGCAGGGGATCAAGATTCCCGCCTCTGAACTGACCCTTATAGATAAATTGGGGAACGACGTTCCCGTTTTTTCGTCCCATGTCCTTCACGATACCCTTGAGGGCAAGGAAATGTTTTGTATCGATATTGACTTAAGGCCGTTGAAACAATCCGAAGCGGACCGGCAAGTACTCATGGACCGGCTCAGACAGAGTCAGAAAATGGAGGCCTTAGGCACCTTAAGCGGGGGTATCGCCCATGACTTTAACAATATCCTTTCGCCGATTCTCGGATACTGCGAGTTGTTATTGGATGATATCTGCCCTGACCGATCCGATTTCAGGGAAAACCTTGAGCAGATCCATGCCAGTGCGTTAAGGGCAAAACAGCTTGTACAGCAGATCTTAACCTTTTCCCGACAGGAAAAATCCGAGTACAGGCCCACCCGGATTCAATCCATAGCAAAAGAGGTGATCGTTCTTTTGCGTTCAACCATTCCAAGAAACATTGAAATAAAGGCGCGCATTGATGAGGACTGCCCTGCCATTAGTGCCGATCCCATCCAGATTCACCAGGTTCTGATGAACCTTGCAACCAATGCCTCCCATGCCATGGCGGATGCCGGCGGGGAACTTGAGATTTCCTTAAAAAAATATCACCTTGCCCAGGCCGATGCGGAACGCATGGAAACTGCCCAGGGGCCGGGAATATGCCTGGTCGTTTCAGATACAGGTTCCGGGATACGCCCTGAGCTGATTGAGAAAATTTTTGATCCGTTCTTCACCACCAAAGAAAAGGGAAAAGGAACGGGAATGGGCCTTTCCGTGGTCCATGGTATTGTCAAGCAAATGGATGGAAGCATCCGTGTCAACAGCAGGCCCGGCCATGGGACACAATTTGCAATTTATTTTCCAGTTGTACCGGAAAACAGACCTGACAGGACCTTGCCACTTCCGGAGGATGCACCGCAGACCGGAGGTGAGGAATCCATTCTCCTTGTTGATGATGAGCCTGCAATCCTTAAACTGGAACAGCAGTTCCTAGAAAAGCTTGGGTATAAGATTCGCGCCTGTACCAATCCTTTGGACGCATTAGATCTATTCCGGATCGCCCCCGATCGGTTCGACCTGGTGATCACGGATATGTCCATGCCCAAATTATCCGGAGATGCCCTGGCTCTGAAATTTCAGGAGATCCGGTCCGACATCGGCATTATGTTGTGCACGGGGTTTAACGATAAAATTACACCCGAAATCGCAGGGCGCGTCGGAATCCAAAAGGTATTGATGAAACCGTTGTCCATGAAGACACTTTCAAGGGAAGTCCGGACCGTGTTGGATAAACTCCGGAGTCGTCTGCCTATGAAATTATAGGCAGTTTTTTTCAGTGGTATATCATTTTTAAAAATCGCTGCATGCGAACATCGCCGGAGCCTTTCAGGTCATCAAAACTGCCGTCGAACCGGATGCGTCCGCCTTCGATGAAAAGCACACGGGTGGCAAAGCTTTTGACCATGTTCATCTGGTGGGTCACCATGATCATGGTCATATGACGGCTGGCAATGGTACGGATGGTTTCAAACACTTCAAATGCCAGTTCAGGATCCAGAGAAGAGGTCGGCTCGTCAAAGAGCATGATCTCCGGGGCCATTGAAAGGCTTCTGGCAATGGCCAGACGCTGCTGCTGGCCTCCGGAAAGCGCACTGGGATACTGGTCTTTTTTGTCTGCCAGCTGAACCTGTTCCAAGAGGGATGAGGCTTTGGCCACCGCTTCTTTTTTATCCAGTTTTTTTACGGTCTGCAGCGGACGGACAATGTTGTTTAAAACCGTGTAATGGGGAAAAAGGTTAAACTGCTGGAACACCATGCCCACGGAACCTGCCACCGAATGGGGGGATTCTACGGGGGTGCCGTTAATGACCACCCGTCCGGTATCCACCTTTTCCAAACCGTTAAGGCACCGGACCAGGGTGCTTTTTCCCGATCCGCTTGGCCCGATGACCGCCAGAATTTCCCCTTTACGGACGTTAAGACTGATGTTGTCCAGCACCCGGTTATCGCCAAAGGATTTGCAGATATTGTCCACGCGGATCAGGGGGTCCATTTGCTGCCTCTTTTTTCGATCTGTTTAATGATCAGGGCCACGGCATAGGTCATGGCAAAATAGATGACACCGATGGTGATGTATATTTCAAAGGGGCTTAAGGTCCGGGCATAAATCTGGTTGCCGATTCGGGTGATTTCCGCAATGGATAACACCGAAACCAGGGAGGTTTCCTTGATCATGGTGGAAAAATAGTTCATCAGCGTGGGCAGGGCGATCCTGAAAGCCTGGGGCAGCACGATATGGGCAAAGACCTGGTGCTTTTTATACCCCAGGCAAAAGGCGGCTTCGTATTGGCCTTTGTTCACAGCCGAAATGGAGGCCCTCACCACTTCGGACATATACGCTCCGGAGTTGAGGGACAGGCCCAAGACGGCTGCGGTCATCGGCTCAAAGGTAATGCCGAAGGTGGGTAGGCCGTAATAGATGAAAAAAAGCTGGATGAGAAGCGGGGTTCCTCTAAATATTTCGATATAAAGCCCTAAAAGCAACCCCACCGGCCGGGGCAGGGCACCGGACCTAAGCACGCCGGTCACAACTGAAATGACCAGGGCCAGGATAAAGGAGGTCACCCCGATGATCAGGGTGACCTTGGATGCTGCAATCAGCTGGGGGATATAAGGGATAAGAAAGGAAAAATCCAGATCCACAGAGTTATATCCTCAAGTTTAGAGTGCCAGCCACTTTTGGAAGGCGGCGTCAAAGGAACCGTCTTCCTTGATTTTGTCGATGGCCCGGTTGATATGCTGCAGCAGGGCGTCGTCCCCATGATCCATGACCACGACGATATCCACGGACCGGACCGGGTCATTGACGATTCTAAGGTCCGGGTTGCCTTTGACCTTGGTGGCGGCGTAGGCAAACCCCACGACCACAGCGTCGGTCCGGCCGTTTTTAAGGTCGATGAGGGCTTCAGAATTGCGGTTGTACCGGCGGATATCTGAGGGAGTGATGCCCATGCCTTCCAGACTGTCAACGGCCACCTCGCTTGTGCAGTTGGCCTGGACGCCCACGCGTTTTCCGGTCAGGTCTTCCTTGGATGCGATATCCGTCACATTGGTCCGGGTGACGATGATTTCACTGAGCTTGTAATAGGGCTTGCTCATGGAAACACTTTTTGATGCCTGGGTGGCCTCTTCCGGGGACATGCAGGAGATAACAATATCATGGTCCCCTTTTTTCATGCCGGCCACAAGCCCTTCCCATGCCGTATCTTTTATCTGCGCCTCAACACCCATGGCTTTTGCCAGGGCCCGTGCAAAATCAGAGTCAAAGCCTTCCACCTCAGAGTTGGTGTTTCTAAAGGAAAAGGGCGGATATTCCGGGCAGTTGCCGACAACAATCTTTTTTGCCTCAACGATGCGCTCCCATTTTGACTGATCCGCCCAGGCCTGGGACAGACTCAGGGAGAGGGTGACAAGCAGGGTAAACAAAAGCAGCAGGTGTTTTTTCATGGTTTGGTTTCCTTTTATTATTGTTTTTATATGGTGCGTGTGCACGCGTTATAAATCTTTTCAATGGCTCGCTTTGCCTCATCGGGGCTGGCAAATCTGGGTTCGATCAAAAGATACAGGCCGTCCGGGCCAAGCTCCTGTACTGCCAGAACCGCTTGTTCAGTGCTTTGGCAGACAATCTCCAGAAGCATCCCTCGGGCTTTGATTTCTTTGAGCGGCTCAAGGTAATCGCCAACGCCGTTCAAATAGGGTTCCGGGTTCCAGAAAATGCCGTCCAGCGTGTCGATGGCGGCAAGATCGTCTATAAACCGGGCGTGTTTGACCGAACTCATGTTGAAAAGCGTGTGGTCCATATGGTCGCAAACCCGGGTGATCTCGGGGATGACGAATTCCTGAAACATCTCGGGAGAAAGCATCAGGCAAAAGTCGCATCTGACGCTTTCAAATTTGCCTTCGCAAAAAACCTGGAACCAGGATGCGGATTCGCCATACCCCTTATCCAGCAGGAAATCATAAAAGTGGTCGTAGAAATCAAGATAGGTATCGGTCATCTCGCAGACCCGCTGCTTGACCTCTTCTTTCCTGGTGATAAGGGCTTTTAAAAGAGAGTGGCTGCCGCAAAGTCCGTACAGGGAAGACAATGCGTCCAGGGTCATTGGGGTGTTGACAAGGGCCCTTTTGCCCACAAGTCCGATGACGGCATCATAACAGGCGGTTAAGCGTTTGACCAGGTCATGGTCCTGGGAGAACCTATGAACGGGGTGTTCAAGGGAAAAGCGTCCCGGTTTGAAATCGATAAAGTTATCGGTGCTGGTATAATCGTAGTCTCCTCCGGCCAGGACAGCGGTGTTGGTAATGTCCAGACCCACCATGAGGCTTGCCACTGGCATGGCGTCGGCCAGAAAACAGGTCCCGTCAAGGTAGTTCTCCACCATGTTCATATGCCATTGGGGATCAAGGTCCCAGTCTTTACGTTTTTTTGGGGATGACCAGGGGGCCTGTGTGAACCCGGGCTTGTTTGCCACGGCAAAAACAAGGGGAAGCCCTTCTGAACGGTTGTCCCAGAAGGCGCGATGCCTGCGGCGGGCAAGGGCTTCATTTTTTTTATCCGTATAGGACACCTGTCAATTCCTCTTAAAATCAAGCAGTATGGAAAAACAGATGTGTTTAATCAAATCGTTTATCGAAATAGATGGCAGACAAAGGCATAGAAATAGCAAATGAAACTTGAGGGCCAAACGAAAGGCTTAAGCCCTGTCAATGGCCTGTGATAATGCTGCTGTCAATTTGGGCAGGGATGTCTTGGGGTCGGACTCATCCAGGCTGAAAAAATCAAGGCAGATCCGTTTTTCAGTCAGCATGGACTGGAAAATTTGCATAAAAATTCCCGGTTCTTCAACCCAGGACAGATCGTTCACTTTTTTCCAGGTCTGTTCCGGGGCCAGAAAGTCTCCTGCCCATTCTTTGGATCGGCAGGTTTTGGTCACACCGCAACTGGGGCTGCCGTCAACTCCCACAACGCCGATGATATCGTACTCTTGTGCCAGAAACATTTGGGCCTGTTGTACAAAGGGGGATAAAAGGGTGCCGCAGGCCTGCTTGAAGTGAGGATGGGACAATTGATCCTTGACATGGCCCCAGCGCCGAATACCTAAAATTTGCAGTTCGGGACAGGGCAGCTGGACGATGCCAAGCTCCTTTTCCATCAAAAATTTCATCAAGTCGTTTACCGCCCCCGGATAGGACGCAAGTCCCTCGACTTTGGCATTGGCATTCAGAATGCAGTGGGAGACAAATAGGATTCTTTTTCCACGGTTCATGGGGGGGCCTTAAAATGGGGACGCAAGCGGGGTCATGCCCATGTAAACGGACTTAACCTGGGTATAATGCCGAAGGGTTTCCACGCCGTTTTCCCTGCCGATGCCCGAGTTTTTGTATCCGCCCACGGGCATCTGGGCCGGGGAGTTGCCGTAGGCGTTGATCCAGCAGATGCCGGCGGCAATTTTGTGAATGACCCGGTGGGCCCGCTGGATATCCCGGGTGAACACGCCTGCGGCAAGGCCGTATGGGGTGGCGTTGGCCCGGCGGATCACCTCGTCCTCGTCGGAAAAGTCCAGGACCGCCATGACCGGCCCGAACACCTCTTCTTTCACCAGGGTTATGTCATCGGTGCAGTCGGTGAAAATTGTGGCCGGGACAAAATAGCCGTTCCGATTTTCGGCGGGCAGTTCGGGCAGAGTGTCTCCGCAAAGCCTTGTGGCGCCTTCCGACAATGCCGAGTCAATGTAGGACAGGACCTTTGCCTTATGATCGGCTGAGATCAGGGCCCCGAAATTGGTGACAGGATCCATGGGATCCCCCATTTTGATGTTGTCCCGGGTCCGGGCCAGCAGCCGGTCTAAAAATTCTGATTTAATGTCGCGGTGAACAAAGACCCGGGTGCCGTTGGTGCAGATTTCTCCCTGGGTGTAGAAATTGCCCAGCATGGCGGCGCTGACCGCCTGGTCGAGGTCGGCGTCTTCAAAGATGATCAAAGGAGATTTACCCCCCAGTTCCATGGTGACATCCTTGAGGGTCGTGGCGGCGCTGGCCATGACTTTTTTACCCGTGCCCACCTCGCCGGTAAAGGAGACCTTTTCAATGCCCGGATGGCCGGTGAGCCACTGCCCTACAGGCGCTGCACCCTGGACCACGTTGAATACCCCGTCCGGAACGCCTGCCTCGGTGAAGATCTTTGCCAGTTCAACCGCGCCCATAGGGGTCTCCTCGGAGGGCTTGAAAATCATGCTGTTGCCGCAGGCAAGAGCCGGGCCTGATTTCCAGCAGGCGATCTGTAAGGGATAGTTCCAGGCCCCGATGCCGGCGCACACGCCTAAAGGTTCCCTGCGGGTATAGTAAAAATCACCGCCCAGATCCTGCTGGGTTCCCTCAATGGCAGGGGCTAAGCCTGCAAAAAATTCAATCACATCCGCGCCTGTGACCACGTCCACCTGAGAGGCTTCCTGAAAGGGTTTGCCCGTATCCAGCACTTCGATCCGGGCCAGGGCATCGTTTCTTTCCCGCAGCAGGGCGACGGCCTTCATGAGAATCCTGCCCCTTTGGACGGCATCCATGGCCGACCAGGTTTGAAACCCTTTTTGAGCGCTTTTAACGGCGGCTTCAAGCACGGTGTCATCTGCGACCTCAACCTGGTAAATCTCTTTCCCCGTGGCCGGATTGATCACGGCAAACGTCTGCCCTGTGGCGTTATCCATGAATCGGCCGTTGATATAATTTTTACAGCATTGATTTTTATGGTATTGATCGGTCATCTGGCGGCGCTCCTTTGCTAAACGGTTCGACCAGGACCATACTATCAAGCGCCGGTGTTGTCAAAAAGGTCCCGTTTGCCTTGGTCATGGTGTTCATCAGAAAAGGGTGGTCATTTGGGCCGATCTTTTGCTTATTCTGGGGTGGATGAACTGAAAATAGAAAGGAAGATTGCCCTTGCCTTGGCCTTTGCAGGTTGTTAAATAAAGGATCAAATCGTTCCAGAATCAAGGCGTGGATTACATGTTTGGGGGAGCTCATGAAACACATCATCGCAACGCTTTTGGCCGTTGTCTTTTTGGCGGGATCTGTGTGGGCGAAGCCGGTTGACATTGAGAATGCAGAGCAAAGCATTCGTCAAAAGTCGTATGATACCGCTTTAAAGCAATTGTCCGCGGCTATTGAAAAGGACCCTAACTCTGCCGGCCTGTACTGCAACAGAGGCTATGTTTATTTTCGCCAGGGCCGGTATCTGTCCGCATTCCGAAATTATGACCGGGCTGTGGCCCTGGACCCGAGCAATCCGGCCGCCTATAACGGGCGGGGGGCATCCTGCGCGAAAATGGGGGAGAAGGATCTGGCGCTTAAGGATTTTAACAAGGCCCTTTCCCTGGCTCAGGATTATGCTCCGGCCCTGGTCAACCGGGGCAATATTGCCGCGATCCAGGGGCAGGCGAAACAGGCCCAGGCCGATTATGAACATGCGGGGGATGCCGATGGAAAGGATCCGTTAAGTCTTTATAACTCGGGGCTGGCCTATCTTTCAACCGCCCAGGCCAAGGAGGCTGCCGCTGCCTTTGAAAAGGCGGCACAGACGGATCCGGACCATGCCCCAAGCTTTTCCGGGTGGGGGCTTGCCTGGCTGCGCCAGGGAAATGCGGATCGGGCCATGACCCATTTTGACCGGGCCCTTGAACTGGATCCCGGCCTGGCAGAAGCCTATGCCCGAAGGGGCCTGGTCAAGGCCCGGCAGGGCGATTGCGACAAATCCGTCGAAGACATTGAGGCGGGCCTGACGTTCAATTTCATCTACAGGATTGATTTGGCCGGGGGGGACCTGCCCAGGCCCAAAGCCCAAAAGGCTGTGACGTTAGGGACCGCCTATCCCGTTATCGATGCGGTGTGCGACGGCGGAAAAGCCTATTTTGAGCGGGGGGTCAGCTATTTTTCAAAGGGAAATTATTCGATGGCACTGATGGATTTCAACAATGCGATCCTCCAGAACCCCGATCATGGAAAGGCCTTTCGTTACAGGGGGCAGGTCTACGAAAAACTGGGTGATGCGGAGCAGGCCGAAATGGATTTTCTACGGGCCGACACCCTGGGGGACGAGGTCTTATTTGACAAAGACTGCTGCATTAAAAAGACCCTGCACTTTGTTCCCTGTGAGGATTGACATTTTTCTGGGTATCTGGTTTTATTAGCCTTTTTAAGGTTGAAGACTATCCCCTCGGGCCGTCTGCCCAGAAGACCCAAAATATACACAGGAGTCCTGCGTTAATGAACTTAAAGACCAAGATACTTGTCCCTACCGTTGTCTTGATTGCCCTGAGCATTATCATTTCAACGATGATTTCCTATACCTCGGTAAAAGAAACCATCCTCCACCTGTCAGAAGCCCAACTCACGGAAACGGTCTCTTCGGCTGGGGCCCGGCTGAATGATCAGATGGATGCGCTTTTTGCCGAGACCGAAAAGCTTGCAGAATACGTAGACGTGCAAAAGGCTACCCGCTACAAAGGCTTGAGGTCAAAGGCCGAAATTTTTTTAAAGGATTACGCGGCGGACCGCCCCTCCTTTGAGGCCCTGGTGCTCACCGATGCTGCAGGATCAGCCATCGCCTCCAGCAATGAGGCGCTGAGCGAAAGTCTGGATGTTTCGGGAGCGGCCTTTTTCCAATCGGCCATGGGCGGGCAAACCACGGTGTCTTCCGTTGAGAAAAGCCGGATTTCAGGTGATCCCATCGTTACCATCAGTGTGCCGGTGTTGATGAATAAAAAGGTGGAAGGGGTACTTTTGGGCGAGGTCCGGCTCAGGGTTCTGGGAGACAAGTTTATTAAACCCCTGAAAGCCGGCAAAAGCGGGTACGGGTTTCTGGTCTCGGATAAGGGACTTGCGATCTATCATCCGGACGCCGGCAAACAATTGACATTGGATATCTCCGCTCTGGACTATGGCAAAACGGTTCTCGGCGAGAAAAACGGATTTACATCCTATAGGGAAAGCGGAGAAGATTGGCTGGTGGGCTTTGCCCGTTCCCAGCGCACCGGCTGGACCCTGGCTCTCACCGTCAGCGTCTATGAGCTGATGCAGCCGGCCAGAGCCTTGCGGACACAGCTTATGGTCATCGGCCTTGCATCCATTCTGGTGCTTGGTGTCGGGATTTTTGTGCTGGTGCAAAAATTTGTCGTGAGACCGGTGGACGCCATCCGTAAGGAACTCAAGGATATCGCCCAGGGAGAGGGAGACCTGACCCAGCGGCTGGAAGTTCTTTCAAAGGATGAAATCGGCTCTCTTTCTTTCTGGTTCAACGCCTTTATCGAAAAATTGGAACAACTGGTCCGGGAACTTGCGGACAGTGTGGTGGCGGTCAGCGATTTTTCCGGCAGCCTGTCAGCACTTTCGACCACCATGAAAGACGGGGCCCAGGACGTAGCCGGGCAGGTGGATACGTTGACCGAAGAGGCGGACAACGTGACCATGGTGATGAACTCGGTGGCAGCCTCCGTGGAGCAGGCTTCGGCCAATATTTCAACGGTTTCTGCGGCTGCAGGGGAACTCAACGCCTCGATTTCCAAAATCGCCGGTAACTCCGAACAGAGCCGGACCGTCACCGGAAATGCGGTGACAAGGTCCAGACAGGCCTCCGAAAAAATCAGCCTTTTAAACGATGCTACAGGCGAGATCATCCGGATGACCGGGGTGATTTCCGATATTTCCGAACAGACCAACCTTCTGGCCCTGAATGCCACCATTGAAGCGGCACGGGCAGGGGAGGCGGGAAAAGGCTTTGCCGTGGTCGCATCTGAGATTAAGGAACTGGCCAACCAGACCGCACGGGCAACGGAAGAGATTAAGGAAACCGTTGAAACCATCCGGTCTTCCACAGATGAAAGCGTGGCGGAGATCGTCAGTGTCAGCCAGATCATCGAAGAGGTGAACCAGATGGCGGGACAGATTGCCGATGCCGTGGACCAGCAGTCCAGGACAACGGCGGACATTGCGGACAATATCTCCCAGGCCTCCACGGGTCTGGGGGAGGTGAATGAGAGTATTGCCCAGGCCTCTGCCGCCACCCGGAATATGGCGGTGGGAATTTCAAAAGTATCCGGGACCGCCGGGGAGTTTTCCGGGATCAGCGAGGATGTGGATGCCAAATCCAAGGCGCTTTCCTCCATCTCGTCGGATCTGGGCCGGGCGGTGAGCGGGTTCAAGGTCTCGGACTAATGCGGGAGAGCTTTCTATGGATCAACTGGATGAACTGATTAAAACCCTCTCCCTGACCATGGGGGCGGCCTGGGCCAGCGGCATCAACCTTTATGCCACCATCCTGGTTCTGGGGTTTATGGGGATTACCGACAATATTGTCCTGCCCCCGGGCCTTGAAATTTTGATGAATCCAATGGTCCTGGCCGCAGCAGGTCTGATGTATGCAGTAGAATTTTTTGCCGATAAGATGCCCGGGGTGGATACCGGATGGGATACGATTCATACCTTTGTCAGGATCCCTGCCGGTGTGATGCTGGCTGCAGGCGCCGTGGGCGATGTCAATCCGGCGGTCACCCTGGCTGCAGCCATTCTGGGCGGGGGGCTTGCAGCGGGCAGCCACTTTACCAAGGCCGGCACCCGGGTGCTGATCAATGCCTCGCCCGAACCCGTTACCAACTGGACGGCATCCGTGCTGGAGGATATCACAGTGGTGGCAGGGGTTTGGGCCTCCCTGCAGCATCCCGTCCTGTTCCTGGTGCTTTTAGGACTTTTTATTCTGCTGCTCATCTGGCTTCTGCCAAAACTCTGGGCTGCCGTTAAGCGACTTTTCGGATGGATAAAACGGCTGTTTGGCAGAGAACCGTCCCTTGAGCCTGCGCCAAAGTCCGTCCCAAATCCCGATCAGGATCAGCAGCCTTAAAAAATTTGTTCCTAATCCCCGATTGCCCTGAGTGTCAGGCTGACAATCTGTTCGACACAGGGCCGGTCCGCTTCAAGCAGGGTCTGGAGGATGAACCCGTCAGCCACGGCCACCAGGAATCCGGCTTTGGCCTCAATATTCTCTTTGGACTTTCCCATTTTTTCATAGGCATCATCCACCATGGTAAACCACCGGGCATAGGTCACCCTGAAGCGTTCCTTAAGGCCTTTATGACCGCCGGATATCGCCTCCCGGACCAGATACAGGTGAAGCCTTCCCCTGGCTTCCGAGGCCAGAAGCGTGGAGAAAAAAGCGGTGAGAAGAATCTGCATGGTCGTGGCCCGGTTTTCTTCAATCATGTCAAACAGGGCGGTCGTCAGATCTGCCATATGCCGGTCCGCAATATCAAAAATCAGATCGTTTTTACTGGCATAATAATAGTAAAGGGTGCCCTTGCTTAAGCCGGAGGCCTTGGCGATCTCGGACAGGCTGGCCCGGTCAACCCCCTTGTCTGCTATGATGGCGGCAGCGGCATCCAGGATCTTGAGCCGGTTGTCTTCTCCGGTGCCCATGGCGGTCTTTGCCATCAGGCCGTTAGCTCCCCTGCGGTTTCTTTTTCCGGAATCCCCATGGTGATGGCATCCACCGGGCAGTCCTGGGCGCAGAAGCCGCAGGAAATGCAGCCTTTGGCATCCTCCAGAAAGGGATAAAGGTGACGGCTGCCCACCTGCTGGAGGGACTGGGCAATCACGCCTGCAGGACAGGTGTCCTGGCAGACCCCGCAGGACATGCAGGCGGACAGGTCAAACCGGGGCTTTTCCCATTGGGTCTTAGGCACCCGGGCAAGGGAGATACCAAAGCTGTCCTGAACCGCACCGGCAGGACAAACCCTGCCGCAGGCCCCGCATTGAATACAGGCGTCAGGATCAATCCTATGCAGGGATTTTTTCTGCCCGGATATGGCAAGGACCGGGCAGATCCGGCTGCAGGCCGTGCAGCCGGTGCATGCGTCGCAAATGAAATAGGCCATAACGTCACCTCCTGTCAGGCAATGGATATTATCCGGTTAACGGCATTCTCGTCGGGCCGGCCCGTATCCCGGTCCCAGCCGAACAGCTCCCAGTAGTCACTCATCATGGTTTCCACATCCACGGTCCTGTCCTTGTTGGCCCCGCGGGTCTGGGCGGGAACCCCCAGAATCCGGTCCGGGGCCACAGCCGTTTTGGGATCAAAGCCCTGTTTGATGTTAAAGGCCTGTTTGAGAACCTGGATATTGTTTCCCTTGGCCATGTACTCTTCCGGGGTGCAGCGCCAGCCGGTGGCGGCGTTGAGCCAGTCAAAGATCCGGATGCGGTTGGCCCCTAAAAATCCCCCGAAAAGGCAAGCTCCGGCCCCGTTCATCACGTTGAGGAATTCGGAGTTGGCCTTGCCCACCCGGGCGTGGGTAATGTTTTTCTTGTACCGTGAGGATTTAAAATGCCCTAAGCCCGGATTGGGCAGGCCTTTTACCTTTTTCCACAGCTGGTACATCTCATAATACAGCCCTGCCCCGTTGGTATGGCGGCCCGGGGCCGGCTCCACACTGTAGTGCAGGGCGAATCCCGGATCGTTCCTGGAGTCGTGCATGGCAGGCTCCTGGCCACCGCAGTGAACGGCAAGGGATTTGGCCTCAGGCCCCAGTTTTTCTGCGGCGGCTTTGACCCCGTCGGCCAGGACATCACCGATGCCCTCTCTTTGGATCATGGCCTCAATGAGAAATTCAACGGCTTTGGGATCCCCCCATTTTAAGGGCTGGCCGCCGGTATCCTTTTCCCGGATGATCCCCTTTTCCCAGCATTCCATGGCAAAGGCTACGGCATGGCCTGCGGAAATGGTGTCCATGCCGGCCCGGTTGAGCATCTCGTTAAGAGTGAACACGGTGTTGATGTCTTTGTTCATGACAAATCCGCCGAAAGAAAGCACGGTTTCGTATTCGGGCTTGTGGGTTTCTTTATACTTTCCCTGGGTCTTGCAGATGCCGCCGCAGCCCAATGGGCAGGAGTAGCAGTGGAATTTGCTGACCTCGGTTTTAGTGAACCGGTCCGGATTGGAGGAAAAGGATTTGAAAAGCCCCCAGTCCTTTGAGGAGCCCTGCCAGTTTTTGATGGGAGCGTCCCCCATCTCCACCGAGGTCTGGTTCATGGACACCGTGCCCCATTTTCGAAGCATGATCTTGTACAAAAGGCCGTCCTGGGTTGCGGCAAAGGGCAGGATGCGCATAATGATCCCTAGTGGTCCTGTCATCCATCCGGGAAGAAACGGAGGCTGAAAGCTCACCCATTTGCTGCAGATCTTGCTTAAGGCTTTCATCTCGCCTCTGTTATGGACTGGGATGCGCTGCCGGCCCTGGAGAACCACGGCTTTAAGGCGCTTGGAGCCCATGACCGCCCCAAGCCCGGACCGGGCCGCCATGCGCCCTTTGTCCGTGGAGACCCCTGAGATCAGCGAGATTTTTTCTCCGGCCTGGCCGATGCAGGCCACCCGGGCCCCTTTGTGGGTTTCTTTCAGTGTTTCTTCGGCCACCACGGCATCCAGGCCCCACAGGCCTTCGGCGTCGCAGAGTCTGGCGCCTTTGGCGTACACATGAAGATAAACCGGGGTCTTGCTGATGCCTTTGAAAAAGATGCCGTCCACCCCGCAGCGCTTGATGGCAGGGGAAAAATATCCCCCGCAGTTGGCTTCGCCCCAGGAGCCGGTTAAAGGGCTTTTGCCCGTCACCATCCAGCGTCCTGTAAAAAGAGAGCCTGTGCCGGTGAGAAGCCCTGATACAAAGCCCAGGACATTGTCCGGCCCTAATGGATCGGCATGGGCCGGGATGTCCCGGTAAAGGATATGGGCGGCAAGGCCCATGCCGGACAGCAGGGTTTCATAGACCTTGTCGGGCACATTCTGGATCTCAATCACACCTGTGCCAAGGTCCACCATCATGATTTTTCCCATCACACCTTTCGGCTTCATGTCGCGTATCCTTAATTTTAATTGGGTTCAGGTTTTAATCTTTGTCCGGTCAAGGGGCACGCCTTCAAAGGCGGCCTCGGCCACCATGAGCAGGTCCTCGTAATCCAGTTCTTCGGGGTTGTAGAAGACAGCGCCGTCTCCTAATGCGGTCCTGGCGATGCGGGGCAGATCCGACCGCAGAACCTGAGGCGATCCGTCAGGGCCTTTGATTTCCTTAAGGCAGATGGGATGCCGGCCCCCTGTGGCCCGGTTCAGCTCCCGGTTGAAGTCCCGGATCCATTTGATGGCCCCAACGGCCCGGTCCTTTTCCGGGGTCCTGGCAAAGGTCTCAGGCCCTGCCAGGGCAAGGAGAAGTTCAGCGACACGATTTCCCACCTTATGCAGGTTGTACTCCAGGCCGTAGGGCAGGAGAATGGCCATGCAGGTGCCGTGGGGCACATGGCAGACCGACCCCACGGAATGGCCCAGGGCATGGACCAGAGCGACCATGGCGTTGGAAAATGCGATGCCCGCCATGGTGGCGGCGGTGGCCAGGGCCAGCCGGCCTTGTAAATCGGACGGTTCGGCGATGACGGGCAAAAGGTTGTCCCGGATCAGGGTGATGGCCTCCACGGCATGGGCGTCGCTTATGGGATTTTTGGCCAGCATGGTATAGGCCTCAACGGCATGGGACATGGCATCCATGGCCGTGGCCGCCGTGATGTGGGGGGGCAGGGTAGCGGTCATCCTGGGATCGATCACAGCGGCATCGGGCAGGAGAAAATCCGAGGTGAACAGCATTTTACGGCCCTTGTCATGGTCGGCAATCACCGCCACCAGGGTAACCTCCGATCCTGTGCCTGCCGTGGTGGGAACGGCGATCAGAGGCCGCAGGGGCCTTTTCAGGGCGCCGGCCCCGGTAAAGGCGAGAAGATCGTCGGCATTTTCCGATACCAGGATATTGACGCCTTTAGCCGTGTCGAGAACAGAGCCCCCGCCCACGGCGATGATGGCGTTGCATCCCTTTTCCCGGTAGACCCCTGAAAGGCGGTTGACCACCCGAACGTCGGAGTCGGCCGGGACATCGTCTTCAACGGCTGCGATGGTCAGCTTATCTCCGATGGCTTCGGTGACAATATCCACCAGGCCTGCCGCAGCAACCCCCTTGTCGGTCAGGATCATGGGGCGCGACACCCCCTTGGCGGCCAGAAGGGAGGGGATTCTGGAAAGGGCGCTGGGGCCGGCCACGATATTGACCTTGCAGCAGAATTCGTAATAGGCGGGAATACCCATGGTGGCCTCCTTTATTTTTCCATCGGCCGGCCGTCTAAGGCGCAGGCCATGATGCGGGTTAAGGTCCGGGTCTGATCGTCTGTGATGTCTTGTTCCTGGCGGATCTGCTCTTTTAAACTGTCAAGCGACTCCGCGGTCCAGCCCGCCTCGTCGAGGGTCCTGGGTAAAAGGCCGTGGGACAGGGAAAAGAGGGTGTGGGTGATTTTCCGGATTTCATGGACGGCGGCGGCAGGCTGCTGGGATGCGGGCACCGAAGAAAACGCATCCGGATCACTGAGGTGAAGATATAAATTTCCCAGTGCGGCGGACGGCATCGACTCCAGCACTGCCGGAAGCACCGCTGCCATGATCTGCCCCTGGGGGACACTGCCCCGGGCTGCGATGGCCCGTCCGATGCTCAGGCAAAAAAGCGGGGCGGTTTCTGAAATCAGATAGCCGGTCATGACCGAGGCCTGGACCAGGGTTTTCTGGATGCGGGCATTTTCCTTAGCTGCGGCCTTGAGGTTGTCAGGCCCTTTGATTCCGGATGCCAGAAGGGCTGCCAGGGCATCTTTGACCATCGCCACGACCGCGGCGGCATAGGCCCTTGCCGGGGGAGCGGGTGAAAAGGCAAACACCTCACATCCCACGGAAAGAAAGGTCAGCGCCCGATCCAAAAGCAGGTTCCGGTCGTCGGCAACCATGAGCTTGGGATCAATCATGATAAGATCCGGACTGAGAAAGGGGGAGACCATGGACCGGTTGCTGAATTGAGCCCAGGTGCAGCTGCCCTCAAAGGCCTGTGTGCCCGTGGGCAGAAAAACCAGAGGGGACAGGGGCTGGGGAATTTCACCGGATTTCAGGGCGTCCGGGCCGAGGGAAACAGCAACGTTCAGGGCTTTTGCCGCATCGGCCGCCGCCTTTCCGCCCATGGCGATAATCGCATCAAATCCTTTTTCCAGGTAATGGTCGTAAAGGGATCTGATGAAGACCGCACCGTCTTCGGAATCCGGATTCTCCGGTACGGGGCCGGTGATGCCGAAGGCCAGACCTGATGCGGAAAAGGCGTGTTTGAGCATTTTGGTCAGCCCTGCGGCATGGCAGGCCTTATCCTGAATCACCATGGGTTTTGACGCTCCCATGGCACCCAGTTCAAAGGGAAGGTGCTCAAGGGCATTGGCCCCGGCACAGGTTTTGGCCGGGCATAGAAACGAAAAAGAATGCATAGAGGAACCCTCCTGTCTTAGACGCCTAAAAGGGTGCGTAACAGCACCCGGGCCCGGTCAAGGGTATGGCGCTTGACGGACCACTTGGGATACCGTTTAATGGCAAGCTTGGCGATGGGTTTGGGCAGAAGATAGACCTGGACAATATCCAGAATCCTTACGGCGGCACAGGCCTGGGGCACATCTCCCGTCACAAAGAGCCTGGCCCGGGCATTGGCCACAGGCGTGCTTTCCCGGAAGGTGAACAGTGTAAAAAGGCACCCCATGCTCTTGAGCATCATCTGCAGGTGAACGGGCTGTTTGCCGGGGTTCCGGCCCAGGTATCTGACCCGGCCGTCATCGTCTTTTCCCACAATCATGTGGGGACCTTTGGGAAAGGCGCCCAGACTGAAGGTGTATCCGTCGGGCATGGCGGAAAATTCTTTTGCCACCGCCTTGTCCACCCGGGCGGCGGCCTGAATGGCCCGTCCCACAAACCAGAGCATGATGTGCAGATAGACCAGCTGAAACCATCGCCGGCCCGGCTTGACCTCGGTGAAAGATTCCATACGCCTCCTGAAGATAATGGATTGGAAATGCTGTCGGCCGCATGGCCGACTCTAATATATAAATGGTTGCAATTTTTTGTCAATCGGTTTTATGAGGACATGAATGAATAGTTTATCCGGGCCGGGATCAGCCATGGATTTTTTGAGCGTAAACCCGGCCGGGGCCGGGCAAAGTGTATGGGGTTCATTTTCTGTTTGAAATTTAGCGGCAGGAGGTGATATTGTGCAATAGTGTTGACGTTGAACCCATCCACGGGGAGAGTTAACCACATAATCGGAGAACCTAAATGTCCAAACCCAGAGACACCCAAAAAAACCAAAAGAAAAAACCTGAAAAAACTCTGAAAGAAAAACGCAAAGAAAAACAGGAGAAAAGATCCCAGAAGGGCATCATTTGACACGGTAACTTCTTATTGAATTGATTGACTGGCAGAGGGCAGAGCTTGCGCATAAGATCTGCCTTTTTTATATCCTTTTCCAACCCTTGGGCTGGCGCTTGATTATAAGAACACTGGAAATGGGCAACCCCAATAGATTGTGGTTTTAGAGTTCGGGCTCCTGGCGATCATTGATAGACAAAGTCAACACTTTTAACGTGTCCAAATAACCGGCTCGTCCGCGTTCATTTGGATTGTTGTGTTCATTTTTATTCTGCCCTCAATTATCTCCGATTATCTATTGCCGGTTTGTCGTTAATCCGGCTGTTAACCATTCACCAATCCTTGGAGATTTATCGGACATTTTGCTTCAACCAACTCTTGCGCGAGTTTTGTGCGCCATGCGCCAGCATCATCCATTTCAACGTAAATTACACCCTGAATATCTGAAGGTAACTCAACCCCACCTTTATATAGGGCACATACACGGTTGCGTGACAATCGCCCAAGAAAGTATCCAAGCTCAAGAACTACATTCTGGCGTGCACGAGGTTGAAGTCTGTCTTTTTCTTTTCTTGCAGCACCAAAATCGTCTGGAGTCAGCAAAACTACAGCAAATCCGACATCTCCAGAGTACTTCTCGAATTTCTCTATAATCGTTCGACCGCCGCTTGATTGTTCGTGCAATATGATAGGCTGAAGATCCAGTTTTTCTAAAAATCTAGCAGTGGCTTCTTTGGCGGCCTCATCATGTCCGTGCACTACAAAGACCTTCCTTGTTTCTTTCGGTTCTCCAACATGATAACTCTGCTTCAATGCCTCCGCTTCCGTTTTTTCGGTATCGGTTTTTTTTGCATCATCCTGCTCCCTTGCAAGAATGCCCTGCAAAAGGCCTAATCGCATACTGAGCATCTCAAATACGTCAGAGCTTCTAAGCGTCATGAATTCTTTTGCAAGCACTTCACTAATAGTAGTTCGGAGAAATATAGCTACCTTGCTAGACCAACGGTCAATTTGAACACTATTACTTAAATTAGAAGCTTCCTTCGTTAAATTGTTGATTTGATCTGCAATTGCTTTTTTCATGATTTTTCCTGATGGCTAACAAGTAATTGAACGATTTCGTTTAGCTGCCTGATATGCGGGTGGCGGATATCATCCCAAGATAATAACCGCATATCATGAAAATATGGGTGATAAACGACTGAAAATGAAGGTTCTTTATTAAGAGCGTATTATCACTTAGACTGAAATAATCACTCCGGACAAAAAAATGCAACCAGAAACATGAATATTGACTGAACAGATACGATCTAAAGAGGCTCTTGAAATATGCTCACCTTCCTATATGAGCACTTATGGTATTAGCCCTCGGAGGGGATTTCAGTCTTCTCCTCACTCTTGGCTGGAGGTTTTTGTTTTTCAAAAAAGATAGAACCTGTTTGCCTTCTTCAATTTCCCGACAATATCTATGAAAAATGCGGCTAATTCAACCTCGGTGGGAGGGGCTGGGGCCGGTCTTCCGGGGGTATCAAATCCTTGAAGAATAGAGGGCTTTAGCGAAGCGGAGTGCCCGGACGCTGCGGTGTCTGAGGATCCGCAGGGCCGCAGTTCTAAGCTGCCAGCGCAGCGAGCTTAGGCCCTCTTGTTGAAGGGAGCAGCCGCAGAAGATCCGGGGCCTGCCCCGTGGCTGTCCAATGTCCTTTTAGCCGTATCCACTATGATCCGGAACATTGACATCCCAGTAAAATGGTTCTAGGGTAACGTCTTTGCAATTGTTGAAAAAAGAAGGAACGCGCGGTTATGCCACATTCCCGGATGCCGGCCAGGCTGATCTTTATCATTGTGTCCCAGTTTTTATCCGGATCCATCTGGTTTGCGGGCAATGTGGCCTTTGAAGGGCGGGGACTGATTTTGTCTGCACTGCAACTGGGGTTTATTATCGGCTCTTTGTGCTTTGCCCTTTTCAATCTGTCCGACAGGTTTTCCCCGGTGCGGGTGTTTTTCTTTTCTTCATTTGCCGGGGCCGTATTGAACCTTCTGGGCATTTTTCTTGAAGATAACACAGGGCTGCTCATGCTCACCCGGCTGGGCTGCGGCGTCAGTCTGGCAGGAATTTATCCGGTGGGGATGAAAATTGCAGCCTCCTGGTTTCCGGAAACGATTTCCAGGGCTCTGGGATTTCTGGTGGGGGCTTTGGTCCTGGCCTCGGGCTTTCCTTTCCTTTTGCGGGCCATGGACATTGAGGCCGGCGCCGGCCTGATCTTAGGGGTGACTTCTGCGGCCTGCCTTACCGGCGGTGCCATTCAGCTTTTCCTGGTCAAGGACGGCCCCCATCTGCCCCGGGCCTTGGCCCTGGACATGAGTGTTGTCACAAGGATGTTCCGGCACCCGGGGTTCCGGGCCGCCTCTTTCGGATACTTCGGCCATATGTGGGAGCTTTACGCCGTCTTTGCCCATGTACCCCTGTTATTTGTCGTAATCGCCCCTGATCATTCCGCCATTTGGGCCTTTTCATTTTTCCTGGCCGGCTCCCTGGCCTGTGCCCTGGGCGGGCTTGCCGCCCTTAAAACCGGTAGTCGAAAGGTGGCGCTTGGGGCCCTGGCCGTTTCAGGGCTTTGTTGTTTGGGTTCACCCTGGTTCCAGGCCCTGCCTAGCTGGGCGGCGCTTATTGCCATGCTGATCTGGGGGGCGGCGGCGGCCATGGATTCGCCTCAGTTTTCCTCTCTGAATACCCGGTTCGCCCCGAAGGAATATGTGGGATCTGCCTTGACTCTGGTCAACTGCATCGGGTTTTTAATCACCATTGTCACCATCGAGCTTCTGGGCGTTTGGATCCACACCTTCGGCATCCGGACGGCGTTCCTTCTTCTGGCCCCGGGCCCGGTGTTCGGATTCCTGGCATTGAGACAATGTCCGGGGTCCCGGAACTCAAACGGGCAATAGGGCAATCCGGGCCAATATAAAAGAAGTCCGGCGCATGGCCGGACCTCTTTAACTGATAATGCGCTGGGGTACCGAACTCAGAGCTTATCCGGCAGCTTCCACGCGATAGCCATAAAAGCAATGCCGATGACAACGGCCAGCAGGGTTCCCGGTATCGCGGGGAAAAGGGCCTGGAATTTGTCCGATCCTTCGGCCAGCATCACTTTTCCTCCGGCGATGCTGTCAAAAAGCCAGGTGCCTTTAATGCTGCCAAAGACAAGGGTGTAGATCAGGGCGCCTAAGAGGCCGCCGCCCACAAAAAACAAAGCGTCTTTACGGCCGTCGGCCAAGGCGGTCAGCCCGGTTCCCGGGCAGTATCCGGCCAGGGCGAAGCCTAATCCGAGCAGGGCCCCGCCCACGATGACACCGGTATAACTTGCCTTTACGGACAGGTGCCCCGGATCAATGATGCCTGCGGCCATCAAGGCAAACAGCAGGGCGCTGCTGATGCCGATGGCGAAAAAAATCGCCTTCATCAGATGAAGGTCTTTGAGACGCAGCATGTTGATGATGTTTTCGGGATTGGTGGCACCGACCCTCTGCAGGGCAAAGCCGAAGAATACTCCTAAAATTATGGCGAGAATTATGGTCATTACACACCTCCTAAATTCTTTTATAAACCAGTACGGCGGTTGGAACGGCTGCGGCAAAGGCTCCCAGGGCGAACAGATATCCGCTCAAAGAGGTCTGCATCATTCCGCTCATCATATGCCCGCTGGTGCAGCCGCCGGCCAGGCGGGCTCCGAAAAGAACGAGAAACCCTGCAAAAAATACAACGGCATACCGCAGGGTTGGAGTGTCGCCGAAGCGCTGCCGCCAGACCTGGGGGGCTTTTTTGTCCAGTGCGGAGGGTCTGGGGCCGCCAAAGCGTGCGGATAAAAAGGCGCCCAAAACCATGGCAATGACAAAGACAAAGCTGTAGTTGACAGGGTTGGCAACATGTTTGGCGTATTTGCCGCCGCTTTTATTCAAATAGGGATTGGGACTTGCATAGCCGGATTTGCTTTCCGGGTTTTTCTGGACCACGGTGTCTGAGAACAGATGCCAGACAATGCCGTCGGCAATGACAAACTGGGTGGATACCCCGATGGGTTTGACAAAGGCAACCGCGATGAGAAAGGAAGCGCCAAGCAGCAAACCGCCTTTAAACCAGTTCAATTGTCCGTTCATAACGATATCTCCTTATGGGTTTGGGGTGCAGTAGATGCGATAAAGGGTCTCAAGTATCCCGGATACGGCCGGGCTGCTGAGACGGTAATAGATGGCCTGGCCCTCCCGGCGGGTGTCAACGATACCGGCTTTGCGAAGTCCTGCCAGATGCTGGGACAGGGCGGACTGGCTCAGGGGAACCGCCTGGTTGAGCACGCTGACCGGGCATTCTCCTGAGGCCAGATGGCACAGGATCATCAGACGTCCCGGGTGGCTCATGCTTTTGAGCAGTGTTGCCGCCTTGTCTGCATTTTCTTCAAGTCTTTCAGGGTCGATGGGGACCATGGGGTCATCCTTTTTTTTTGTATTAGTGTTTTCTAAATTAGAATAATCTAATATATTCCTTTGTCAAGGATGCGGATTGATTTTCTGACGGGGAGCCTGTACAGCAGACCGGGTGTTGCGTCCCGGAGACAAATGGGGTAAGAACAGTGTTTACCAAGATAAACTGTAACCGATGCTTCCTATTCGTGAAAGGACAACGACCATGCTCAAAAAAGAGATCCAGGACCAGATTGTCATTGCCCGTCTCAGTGACGGGGCCAGCAACGCCGTCACCCTTGAGACCCTGCACGCGCTTAAAGAGATTGTGGATGAGGTCAACGAAGATGACAGCCTCAAGGGAATCGTTCTCACCGGAGAGGGGCGGTTTTTCTCCAGCGGGTTCAGCCTGCCCATGTTCGTGAATTTTCAGACCAGAGAGGAGGTCATCTCCTTTTTTGAGGAAGAAGAAACCATTCTGACCGATTATTTTACCTGTAAAAAACCTGTGGTCTGCGCCATCAACGGCCATTGCGCGGCAATGGGAATGATCCTGGCTATGGCTTCGGATTACAGGATCATGAAAAATCATCCCAAGATCAAGATGGGGATGAGTGAGATTAAAATCGGTTTAGGTCTGTCCGTTGCCGAGGCCGCCGTGGTCCGGTTCGGCCTGGATTCCGACCGGCGTTACCGGGATGTGATGTACTTCGGGGAAATGGCCGGTGTGGATCAAGCCCTTGAAACGGGACTTGTGGATGAACTTGTGGAGGAAGACCAGCTGATCGCACGGGCCAAAGAGATTGTCACGCTTTGGATCGATACCCCCAACCGTCCCTTCATCCAGATCAAGGAAGGGCTCAAACGCGAGGCCGCCGAGGGAATCCGCCGGAACCTTGTGGCCCTGAACTGGCAGGACGCCATGGCAGATACTCTGTTAAACGAGCAGGTCAAGGCCACCCTCTCCTTTGTCCAGGCGGCTATGGAAAACAAAAAATAAGGTCGGATCCGGTGCAACCCAACGCTGGGGTTAGAAATCTGTCAGTCCCAGGAATCTGGACCGGATTCTTTTAAGATGGGTGAGCAACTGGTCCTTTCGAAGCTGGCCGGCCTGGGCGGGGGTGCCGTTCTTAAGCACTTCAAACAGGTCGGCCAGGTCATGGGTGACAGCCTCAGCCTCCTTGTTCCAGTCGGCGATATCCATTTTGATCATATTAAAGTACCACAGGCGGAAGGTCAGAGAGTACAGGCGCTCGGCCATTTCAATGAGAAAGGGATTTCCGGAAGCCTGGTTAAAGGTCTGCTTGATCTCCATGTCCACCGCCCCAAGGCGTCTGGGATCCTTGTTGCCGATCAGGCTTTCACATTCCTTATGAAGGGCATTTAAGTGGTTCATCTCTTCCGGGGTGAACCGTTCAGCCGCAAGCGTCCCGATGACCTCCTCAATCTCCAGTCTGGCCTGGAACACATGGGTGATGGTGTTCAATTCCAGTTCCATGACCAAAATTCCCGTCCTGGGCAGAATTTTTACCAGGTGCTCCCATTCCAGGCGGAAGAGGACGGTGCGCAGCGGCGTTCGGCTGACACCGAATTCTCCGGCCAGGGTCTGCTCTTTGAGTATGGTGCCGGGTTCATAGTCCAGATGGATGATCCGCTCTTTTAAAGTCTGATATATATCTTGTTTCATTTTGGCTGCTTTCGTCTTAGATATGCTTGTTGGTATACCTTAATAATACAAAGCCCCCCTCATTGCAACCATCTAAAAAAGGAAGTTTTTGATTTGTATTCTTTGCTTGACATTAGATATTTTCTTGGTATACCTATAAAATATTTTAAATGAAACCCACGCAATTGGAGGAATAATGAATACAACAGATATTAACCACGGATTATGGGCAAAAACAGCGGAAAACAAACCTTCACTGACCCGGCTTGACGGTGAGGTCCGGGTGGAGGTCGCCATTATCGGCGGTGGATATACCGGGCTGTCCGCAGCCCTTCACCTTTCAAAGGCAGGAACGTCCTGTGTTGTCCTGGAGGCCAATGACATCGGCCACGGCGGAGCGGGCAGAAACGTCGGCCTGGTCAATGCAGGTCTTTGGCTCATGCCTGAGGATGTGATTTCCCTGGTGGGCCAGGAGCATGGTGAGCAGCTCATCGACGTGCTCGGGGCGTCCCCGGAACTGGTCTACGGAATCATTGAGAAATACGGAATCTCCTGTGAGGCATGGCGTCACGGAACCCTGCACTGCGCGGATTCCGGAGCCGGATACAAGGCCCTGAAGGAAAGAGAGCGTCAGTGGCAGCAACGCAACGCTCCGGTGCGCCTCCTGGAAAAGGACGAGGCCGCAGCGAAACTGGGCAGCAAGGCCTTTAAGGGGGCGCTGCTGGACGAACGCGCCGGAACGGTTCAGCCCCTGGGATATGCCTACGGCCTGGCCAATGCCGCCCTTCAGGAAGGCGCCTCCCTGTATACCGGTTCCCCTGTCACAGGACTGGATAAAGAAAACGGCGGATATGTGCTGACCACTCCCAACGGACGTGTGGTCGCAGACCGGGTGATCATTGCGGTCCAGGGATATCCAGAACGGGTCTTTGCCGATCAGATGAACAATATCGTTCCCTTTAACTACTTCCAGTTTGCCACCCAGCCCCTGCCCACCAAGGTCCTCAAGACGGTACTTCCGGACCGCAACGGCGCCTGGGATACCAACCTGATCCTCTCCTCCTTCCGTCTGGACAAGGACGGCCGGCTGCTGATGGGGTCTGTTGGCAGCCTCGAAGGCGTTGCCATGGGGATTAACAAGGCCTGGACCCTGAGAACCATTGCCAAGTTCTTCCCCCAGATCGGCAAGGTGGATCTGGAATACGGATGGTACGGCCGCATCGCCATGACCACCAACCATATCCCCAGATTCCACGTGATAGACCGGAATATGGCCATGGTCACCTGCTACAACGGCCGGGGCATCGGTCCTGGAACCGTATTTGGAAAGCTTTTGGCCTCCTATATCACCGGCGGCGACCTCAAAGAGATCCCCCTGCCGGTTCAGCCGATCTCTGCCGTCAGCTTCAGGGCTTTGAGAGGACTGTTCTATGAGACCGGTTCAAGGCTGTATCACTTTGTCCAGAGAAGAATCTAACCCGGATAACCTGGGCAAGGTGATTTAACAAACACCTTCAGGGCTTGATCCATTCCCTTGACCGTTACCGGAACAGGGTGGAGGTCAAGCCCTATTTTTTTGCCCCAGTCGCCCAGGCGGCCGGCCGTGGCCTCGGAGACCACCAGGCCCGCACCCAGTTCCCGGGTCAGGCCCTGGAGGCGTGAGGCCAGGTTCACCGTATCCCCGACCAGAAGATAGGAGAGACGGTCCGGGCTGCCGATATTGGCCGCGACCACCTGGCCTGTATGAATGCCGATGCCGTGGGCAAGATTGGGCAGACCGTCCGCCTTAAGGCGACGGTTCAGGCCGGCCAGAGCCGCATCCATATCCAGGGCCGCCTTTACGGCATCCCGGGCATGAGAAGGCCTTGGTACAGGCGCGCCGAATACGGCATAGATTTCATCCCCTAAAAATTGAAGGATCAGGCCGTTATTGGCCTTCAGGGCTCCTGCCATGGCCTCGAAATAGGCTTTGAGCAGGCGGACCACCTCTTTGGGATCCCGGGATGCCGTCAGGGGGGTAAAGTCCCGCAGGTCCGCAAACATCACGGTGACTTCTTTGTATTCCCCGTCCAGGGGAATGCGGCCGGAAAGAATTTCATCCCTGATTTCTGGGGCCACATACCGCCCAAAGGTATCCCTGAGGACTTCGCGTTCCTCAAGGCCTTGGATGGTGCGATTAAAGGCATCCCCCAGAACACCGATTTCATCGTTGGCGACCACCTGCACCCTTGCGGTGTAATCTCCCCGGCCCACCCGCCCTACGGCCGACAGCATCTCATTGACCGGTTCTATAATGGAGCGGGTCATCATTCGCACAAGGATACCGGAGCCGAGAAGAAACAGAAAAAAAGTAATCACGGAAAAGAGAAATACGGACCGGGCAAAGGTTTTGGCATCGACAAGGGCTGCATCCACCTGGAGCAGCAGGGCCAGAAGCGTCAGGACGATATGGGCCAGGGGAATCAGGGTTCCCATTCGGTAAAACGCCCGGATCCGTCGCCGGATGGAAAGCTGAACCGCGCCTTTGACCCGGGTCAGCTGCCCTTCGGGGAAAAAGACCGGGACAAGCGTATGCCGGGCGTGGTGCTCCAATTGGAAAAAAATCAGGGCTGATGAAAACATGCCCACCATGGTGGCCCGCAGGGAAAAGGCCGCCGCAGTGGGAAGGCTCATCATATCCATCAAAAAGAACATCGCCATGACCAGGATCGGGGTAAAGATCCACAGGGCCATATTGATGGGCACAATGGTAAAGGGCAGATTAAGAATGCGCTTCCGGGCTTTGGCCAGAAGATCCTCCGGGACGGGAGCCTTTTGGCTGCATTTTTGCACCGGTGCCATCACCTGTTTGACGGCAAGCATATAGGGCAGCGTGGTTACAACGGTAACCAGGGCCAGCAAAACACCGCGGAACAGCAATACCCAGAACCAGTGGTCTTCGGTCAGTTCACTGATTCTCCTTGCTGAAAAATCCACCGGAGTGGCGATGTTCATAATCAGGATACCTGCCAGGGCCAGGAAATTGGCTCTAAGACCGATTCTATAATAGTCCCTCATCGGTGGAACGGATATGGACATGGCAGAACCTGAGGGCTGCTGTCGCAGCGTTAGGGTTAACGGACCGGCACGACCTCCAGCCAGTATCCATCGGGATCGTTAATGAAGTAAATACCCATGGCATCGTTTTCATAGCAGATGCATCCCATTTTTTTGTGGAGGGCATGGGCGG
Organism: uncultured Desulfobacter sp.; assembly: GCA_963677255.2. Classification (GTDB taxonomy): domain Bacteria; phylum Desulfobacterota; class Desulfobacteria; order Desulfobacterales; family Desulfobacteraceae; genus Desulfobacter. Next base: position 2,454,769 of record CAXXER010000001.1, read on the forward strand.
CGTCAAAATCGTCGGTTCTGAATGCGATGTGAAATTCCTCGTCTCCCAGATCGTAAGGCGTTTGCTGGGCTTTGAGCCAGGTGAGCTCCAACAGGACCGAAGCGGTTTTATCGGTCAGGTAGACAATGATAAAGCTTTCGTCTTCTGCGGTTTTTCTATGGTGCTCGGTCAGGCCTAAAGCCTCTTGGTAGAACTTAAGGCTTTTGTCCAGATCCAGGACATTTATATTGAAGTGGTCGATGGTAAATTTCATGGCAGTATCTCCTTGGCCCGGGTAAAAATAATTAAAAGTACCATAAGTCCCGGGCCGGTCCCGGTCAAGGGAAAACTCCGGCATAAATTGTACGACCCAGTCTTAACATCCGTGGGATGATGGTGTATAAGAAAAAACAAGCACCTTCAAAGCAGCACGAATAGAATTTCTGAAACAAGCAGTGGAGTACCAGGCGTGACCCAGACCCAGACGATTGACATCACAGCGCTCCGGCACCGCTGGCAGGAAAAGGATCCTGAATTTTCAGGCACCCGCAGTGAAGCCATGGTCCATGCGTTGAAAACCCGATGCCGGATGGGCAATCCTGAACGCCCGCTGCACCTGGATCTTAGGGGGATCGATTTGAGCAGCCAGGATCTTGCCGGCCTGGATTTGTCCGGATATGATTTTTCTTATGCCCAGATGAACCGGGTGACCCTAAGCCGGGCCAATTTGAGTTATTGCAATTTCACTGAGGCGGGGCTTGAAATGGGGGTGCTGGATGAATGTGAATTTATCGGCGCTGACCTAAAAAAGGCCCGCATGAATGAATGCAGTGCGAAAAACTGCGGATTCGGCGGGGCAGATCTTTCCCATGCAAGCCTGATCAACGCCGATCTCAATAATGCGGTTCTCAGCCGTTCCCAGTTGGTCGCAGCGGATTTGCGGGCTGCGAATTTATCCGCTGCAAGGCTGTCCGAGGCCAACCTTTCCCATGCTGTATTCACCCGGGCCATCCTCTGCGATGCCGATCTCAAGCACAGCAATGTGGCCCATACCCGGTTCGGCCTGGCCGATATGCGGCGCTGCCGTCTTCTGGGGATTAAAAATTTTAAAACCTCGGAGTGGGTCGGTGCGGATATCCGGGATATGGATCTTCGAGGCGCCTACCTGGTCCGCCGGTATATCTCCGATGAAAATTATCTGTTTGAGTTTCAAAGCCAGAGTAGGTTCCATAAATGGGTGTACTGGATATGGTGGCTGACCTCGGACTGCGGGCGAAGTATCTCCCGGTGGTTTGTCTGGCTTTTAGGGGCCACGGTTCTTTTTGCCGGCCTGTACAGCCAGGTGGCCATTGACTACGGCCCCAATGAAACTTGGTTTTCCCCGATCTATTTTAGTTTTGTTACCCTGACCACGCTGGGGTACGGGGATGCCCTGCCAACCTCCGTGCCCGGGCAGATTGTGGTGTCTCTCCAGGCGATTACAGGGTATATGGGACTGGGAGGGCTTTTGAGCATATTGGGAAATAAACTGGCACGCCGTGCCGATTGACAATTCATACAAGGGAAATCATGTTTTCATTCTTCAAATCCAAATCCGACCCTAAAGCCAAGCTGAAACAGACCCTGAAGGGGTATGAACTGCCGTCTTTTCCTGCGGTGGTCATGCAGATCCTTCAAAAGATCAGAAGTCCTTATTCCTCTGCCGCCACCATTGCAGAATCCTTGTCCCTGGATCCCGGAATCTCAGTTAAACTGCTGCAGATCGCCAATTCCGCCGCCTTTTCCCCCACCAAACGGGTGGAAAACTTAACCCAGGCCATTGCCCTGGTGGGAATTTCCCAGTTGGAGTCCCTGGTTCTGGGGGTGGGCGTCTCCAAGGGGATGCCCAAGCAGACCGGCCAATGGCACGATCCGGATAAATTTTGGCAGACCTGTGCCAAACGGGCTATTCTGGCCAGTGAACTGGCACGCAAACTGTGTCCGGCCAAGGAATCAGAATGTTTTACCGCCGCCTTTCTCCAGGATCTGGCACTGCCCTTTCTGGCCTGCCACCGAAGCGATATCTATGACCCGGTTCTGAAAACATGGCACCTTGAAGGGGGCGATCTGGCCGAGCTTGAACGGCAGCACTTTGAATGGGACCACGCAGAAGTGGCCTCGTGGATATGTGCCGAATGGGGCCTGCCGGAGAATATCGCCGCGGCCATTCGCGGACACCACGGGGCGGATGTCCCGGACTATAACCCATTAGGCCCGGTCCGTCTGGTCGCCATCCTAAGGGAAGATGAGTCCAACTCCGGGTTGAACGAATTGATTGAGGCGGCCGTCAAGGAGTACGGCATGGATGAACAAAGCGTTCGGGATATGGTTGACCCCGCCTTTGAAAAGGCCTTTGAACTGGCCCGCCTCATTGTCTGACTCAACTTCTGCCATGAAAAACGATCAATTTGACCATACGGTGCTCAACCTGCACACCCATGGGGAGTTTAACGTTCCCTTTGCCGAGGTGATGGACCAGACCTTCTCGGAGGCTGTCATCTATGATGCGACCGGGAAGATTCTTTTCGTTAACCGGGGGCTTGAGACCGCGACCGGTCTGTCCAGGCAAAAGATGGTGGGAAAGTTCGTTGATATGTTTGGGGCCCTGCCCGGAGAAAAAGCCTATTTTCATGCGTTGAAACAGGCCATGGAAACGGGCGGGGAATGGCAGGGCAAGGTGGTCTGCCATCCTGCTGGCGGCCCTCTTGAAAGAATTTACTATACCACGATCTCTCCTATTCGTGAAAAAACCGGTAAAGGCGTGGTCTTTTTATCGGTCAGAAAGGATATCTCCGAACTGGAACGGCGGGAGAAACAGGTAATGCAGGCCGGCAAAATGGAGGCCATCGGCACCCTGGCAGGCGGTATTGCCCATGATTTTAATAATATTCTGGCCGGTATCGTAGGCTATGCGGAATTGGTAAAAGAAGACCTGGATGCCCTTGAAAATGTGGGGCCAAAGACCCATGAGCGGCTGGACAATATGATATCCGGGGCCATGCGGGCCAAAAAGCTCATTCATCAAATCCTTTCGTTCAGCCGGGCAAGGCCTGCAACTGCCGGCCCTGTAAGCGCAGGCCATATGGTGAAGGAGGTGGTTGAACTGCTCAGGGCCTCTTTGCCGGCCACCATTCGGATTGATCTGGCAATGAATACCCGGCCACTGGTTCTGGCGGAGCCGACCCAGATTCACCAGATCGTGATGAACCTGGGCGCCAATGCCAAGGATGCCATGCTCAATACCGGAGGCGTGTTGTCCATCAGCCTTACAGAAGCCGTTGCAGAGCAAGGCAAGGGCGGGCCAAAAAATTATTTAAGACTTCGGGTGGCAGATACCGGTCCGGGCATTGACCCTGCAATTCGCCATAAGGTAATGGATCCTTTTTTTACCACAAAACCCCTTGAGAAGGGGACCGGGATGGGGCTGAGTGTTGTTCATGGGATCGTTTCGGGACTGGGAGGGCGCATCGAAATCAAAGACAACTGCCCAACAGGCGCTGTTATTGATGTGTTCCTTCCCCTCTATAGGGGCAAAAAAGCCGGTTTATCTGAGCATTCCGACCCGAAGCCTCCCATGCGGGGGAATAAGGAGCACATTCTTTTTGTGGATGATGAAAAAGATCTGATGGACATTGCGGTGGACGGACTCTCCAGTGTCGGATACCAGGTGACCGGCTTTGACGACAGCCGGCAGGCTTTGGCCTGGTTTAAACAAAACCCAGGCAGTCCGGACCTGGTGATCTCCGATGTGACGATGCCCGGTATCACCGGGGACCGGCTGATGCAGGAGATAAAAAAACTTAGACGAGATTTACCGGTATTGCTGATTACCGGCGCCACCGAGCGGCTGGACGGGGACAGGGTAAAAGAACTTGGGGCCGAAGCCCTGCTGGACAAACCCATGATTTTAGGAGAAATGGCTGCCGCGATTCGGCAGGCGCTGGACAGGAAGGGCAATGGCTGAAATTCTGATCATCGACGACGAAGCGTTTATCCGTGATGTCTTGAGCAGCCGGGTGGCCCGTCTCGGGCATACACCAAGGGAGGCGGAAAGCCTTGCCACGGCAAGGGATGTCCTGGCACGGCATCCTGTGGACCTGGTCTTTTTGGATGTCAACCTTCCCGACGGCAGCGGTCTTAGCGCTCTGCCGGAGATCAAATCCGCGCCGTCGGCACCGGAGGTCGTCATCATCACTGCGGTGGGTACCGGGGACGGGGCGGCGCTGGCCATTCAGAACGGCGCCTGGGATTATATTACCAAACCCTTTCGCAAGGAAGATATCATCCTTCTCATTCGCCGAGCCCTGGAATACCGGCTGGCCCATATGGCCGCAGGCAATACGGCTGTTCTGGATACCGGGGGGATTGTCGGCAGCAGCAGCGTCCTGCGAAGGAGCCTGTCCCTTGTGGCCAGGAGTGCGGCCAATACCGCCAACGTTTTTATCCAGGGAGAGACCGGTACCGGCAAGGATCTCTTTGCCCGGGCCATCCATGACAATTGCCAGCTGACATTGGGAAATTTTGTGGTTGTGGATTGTGCTGCCATGCCTGAAGCCTTGACGGAAAGCGTTCTTTTCGGCCATGTAAAAGGGGCTTTTACCGGGGCTCAAAAAGATGCCGAAGGCCTGATCCGTGGGGCTGACGGCGGCACATTGTTTCTGGATGAGATCGGGGAACTGCCCCTGGCCGTTCAGAAGGCCTTTTTAAGGGTACTTCAGGAACGAAGGTTCCGGCCGGTGGGCAGTTCAACGGAGGTCCAGTCGCAGTTCAGACTGATTTCCGCCACCAACAGGGATCTATCCCAAATGGTTTCCAAGGGCCTTTTTCGCGAAGACCTGTTCCACCGCCTGAAGACCTTTTCCATTACCATACCCCCTCTGCGGTCCCGCAAAGAGGATATTAAGGCCCTGGCATCCCATTATCTTGACAAGTTGTGCCTGAAGCACGGGGTTTCCTCAAAGGGCCTGCTGCCAGAGACCCTCGCGGTATTAACGGCCTATGACTGGCCGGGCAATGTAAGGGAATTGATCAATGCCCTTGAAAAGGCGCTGCTTTCAGCTCCTGAACTTCCTCTGCTCTATCCCATGTTTTTACCGGATAGGATCCGGATCAGCCATGCCAGGAAAGACATCCCCAGGGAAGATGGCCGGGCGGATGACCCGGCCGAAAGCGGAACCGGAACCATCCTTTCCATCCCTCTGGAGGCCGATCGCATTCCCAGCCTGAAGTCATACAGGGAAAAAGGGGTGACGCGGATGGAGCAGACCTACCTGAAGTGTCTGCTCAAAACAACCGAGGGCAACCTGGATACGGCCGCCGGGATTGCCGGAATCAGTAAAAACCGCCTCTATTATCTCCTTCGCAAATACCGGATGAACCGTCCCTGAACCGTAGTTTTGTGTTGCGCAACACCCTTTGTGTTGCCGGACAACACAGTTTCAGGATCGGTGATAGGACAGTCCTTGTCTTTGGTGGTGTTGCGATGATTTGTAAATTCAATTAGTTGTTGTAAAATACTACCGTTCTGCCACAATGGCACACCTTTTGTATCCATAGCAGTATAAACGGACAGGACTTTTTTTGTGAATCGGATCATGCCGCCTGGACGAAGGGCAGGGGAGAAACCATGAAGATTCTAGTGTTTTCCAGGGAGTATAGGGATTGCATCAAAGATTTGGAGGGTGTTGCTGAAAAATCGGCCTCAGTGATCCGGGTGCGAGATGAGAATGACTGCAGGGCTGCCTTGACCCAGTGCATGGATGGGGAAACGATTCTTATCTTTTTCATTACCAATGAAAAGGAGATGGCATTTTTGGAAACCCAGGCCCGGTATTTTATAGATATGAAACTCATTATCTGCCTGGAATCTTCCGATGCCGAACTCAGTGCCCGGGCTTACAGGCTGAAACCCAGACTGGTCCTTGATCCCCGGGCGAGTCAGGACCTGCTGGCGGGTGCTGCCAAGGGCATTATGGCAGGCCTTTTATCCTTTAAAAAAAAGTTGTCCATATAATCACCGTTCCATCTGACAGATTCTGAGAAGCAGGAGGAGACTTATGAAGAAAATTAAAGATGTTAAAATCAGTATCAAGCTCATCGTAGGTGGGTTGATTGCTGTGTTCGTTCCTATGCTGATCGTGGGGGTGATCTCGGTGAACACCGCTTCAAAAGCCCTGGTGACCTCCGGGGAGGACAATGCGCTCCGGGTGGCCCAGGATTTGTCTGTGACCACTGAGTTTTTTCTGGAAGGGGAACTGAAAAGTGTCAAGCAGACTGCTGCGGCTCCGGTGGTGACCCAGGCAGTCAGCCGGGTTGCCGCCGATGGCCTCGGGGGGGCGGAAGAGGCCCTTGGGGCCCTGGATGGATTCTTAAAAAAGGCTCACGATAAAATGGGGGCAGGTTATGAAGATTTTATCGTCACAGATGCCTTGGGTATTGTTATTTCCAATACTGCTGGTGCGTCCTTTCGGGAAAAGAAGCTGAATGTTTCAGACCGGGATTATTTTAAGGCTGCCAAATCCGGAAACGCCATGGTATCCAGCGCTGTCGCATCAAGAAGAACAGGCCTTCCCGTGGTTGTCGTTTCCGCTCCCGTGATGACCAACAGCGGTAGTTTCGGTGGAATTTTCGGTGCTGTGCTGAAACTCGACACCCTTGCCGAAAAACTGGCCAATGTTAAAATCGGAACTACCGGGTATCCTTTTATCGTTAATGACAAGGGCGTTATTTTGGCCCATCCCCAAAAGGAGTTCATTTTCAAATTGGACATCAAGACCTTAGAGGGGATGGAGGAGATCACCCGGCGTGTCCTGGCCGGGGAAACCGGGACGGAACAATACGTGTTCAAGGGGACTTCAAAAGTGGCTGGCTTTGCGCATGTCCCTCTCGTCGGCTGGAGCATCTGCATCACCCAGGATAAAGATGAGTTCATGTCCTCTGTGAAAAAGATGACCCTGTACAACGCCGTAGTGGGACTTATCATCATGGCCGTTGTGGGGATAATGATATTTCTGGCAGCCCTGGCCATTGTCAAACCCATAAATGATGCGGTTAAAGGGCTCAAGGATATTTCCGAGGGCGAGGGGGATCTGACCAAAAGACTGGTTGTCTCAGGTCAGGACGAGGTGGGCATCCTGTCCTCTGCCTTTAACCAGTTTGTGGAAAAGCTGCATACCATGATTACCGATATCACCCATGGGGTGGAGACCCTGTCCTCTTCATCCACGGAACTTGCAACCATCTCCGATGAGATGAACGCAGGGGCCGGTCAGACTTCTGAAAAGGCGGCCACTGTTGCAGCGGCTGCCGAGGAAATGACGGCCAATATGAACTCGGTTTCCGCAGCCATGGAACAGTCCTCCACAAACGTCAACACGGTTGCCAGCGCGGCTGAGGAGATGAATGCCACCATCAATGAAATCGCGAAAAACGCAGAGACGGCCAGTGGGATTTCATCTGATGCCGTTACTAAAGTCGAGGCTTCCAGCGCTCAGATGAATGAACTTGGAGCGGCGGCACAGGCCATCGGTCAGGTGGTGGAGACCATTACCGATATTTCCGAACAGGTCAACCTGCTTTCCTTGAATGCCACCATTGAGGCGGCCAGGGCCGGGGAGGCCGGAAAGGGCTTTGCCGTCGTCGCCAACGAGATCAAGGATCTGGCCAAGCAGACCTCTGAAGCCTCCATGGATATCAAGGAAAAAATCACCCGGATCCAGGAGAGTTCTGCAGGCTCTCTGGCCGGCATGGGAGAGGTTTCTGCGGTTATCTCCCAGGTCAATGACATTGTCGCCACCATTGCTGCGGCCGTTGAAGAGCAGTCCTCTGCCACCCGGGAGATTGCCGAAAATATAAGCCAGGCCTCAACCGGCATTGAAGAGGTGAACCAGAATGTCAGCGAAAGCTCCATTGTGGCCCACGATATCACCCGGGATATCACAGAGGTAAATCAGGCCGCCACGGAGATGAGCGACAGAAGCACCCAGGTCCAGGCCAGTGCGGAGGAATTATCAAAACTGGCCTCACGTCTGGACGGTATGGTCGGGCGCTTCAAAATCTAACCCGGCTAGGGAGGGTGTTCTCCTCTGTATATGGACAAATTGCCGGCAGGCCCGAAGGGTCTGCCGGTTTTTCTTTGGTTGCGGTTTGGGCTGGGCCTGGTATACTGCCTCCATGTCTGCTGCTAATCCTGACCATGAAGCCTTTTCACTCTGCCGGCTCCCCGCTGTTGTCTGCCTGTTTGTTCTGGGCGTGATTCTGGCAGGTTCCTGTTCGGATGTTCATGCCTATACCCGGTCGGAACTGGCCCGGTACCAGGCAGGAATTGTGGATTATCGTCATCGCATCAATTCCCGGTTTAAAAAAATCAATCGGCGTCATACCCGTTATATCATTGTCCATACCTCGGAACTGGGCCTTGACGCGACCCTTCGGGTAGTCTCAAAAGGAAAGCAGTTTAAAAGCGGGCGATCGACGCCGGGCGGGCACGCCAACTATGTTGTGGCCAGGAACGGCAGGACCTACCGTATTCTTGACCGGCGGTACCGGGCCGATCATGCGGGGCTTTCCATGTGGCAGGGCATATCCGATTTAAGCGATATTTCCGTTGGCATTGAGCTTGTGGGGTACCATAACGGGGAAATCAGCGATGCCCAGTACCGGGCCGTGGGCATGCTGCTTAAGATTCTGCAGAAGGTCTACAGTTTAAAGGACAGGGACGTGCTGACCCACAGCCAGATCGCCTACGGCCGCCCCAACCCCTGGTTTTCGAAGAATCACAGGGGCAGAAAACGCTGTGCGAAAAATTTTGACCGGGCCCGGGCCGGTCTTGGGCCCTCCTGGTCCTATGATCCGGATGTCAGGGCCGGGCGTCTGATGTCGGATCCCATGCTGGCTCAGGTGTTTTACGGTAAACCCGGCAAAAAGGTGGAAATATCCGTTGCGGACCTGGCCGTGGGATCTAATATTATTTCCAAGGAGAACTCAGCCTGGTCTATTGCCGGCGAGGATTATAATGCGGCAGATACCGCCTATATCCTTCCCGGCGGAAAGGCCCTGGCCGGAGATAAGGTGGACACGACCATCGGGTGGAGCCGGCTTCCCCCCGGCACCCGCGTCTTGCTGAACCAGGAACCTGAAGTGGTTAAGGTCCAGGTCAACGATCCGGTTAAGACCATATCCGGCAGGATGACGGCCTGGTCCCATGCCGGACAGGCCTATAACCTGGACTCCACCATTTATTTTCTTCCGTCGGGGCAGATCCTTCCGGGGTCGGGTATCCGGGACTGGGATGACCTTCCCGCCGGCACCCGGCTGGTGGTGGGATACCGCGGGCCTTTTACCATCACAAAGGAAAATACAGCTTACCGCATTGCAGGACATGGCTTTCAAGATAAAAGCATTGTCTATTGTCTGCCCGGCAAAGGGCCTGTTCCCGGAGATAAGATGGAAGATTTCAGTCACCTTCCCGTTGGGGTGACCATTTATCTGCCCCTGTCCAAAAAGGGGTGAGCGGACACAAGGGCTTTAGTAGGCAAAGAACAGTTCTTGGATTTGCAAAAGACTGCGCTTTTTTTGCAGGGCCAGCATCAGAAGAATTCTGGCCTTGGCCGGGTTGAGTTCATCGGACACGATAAACCCGCATGCATCGTCATCCACTTCCACGTTGCGTCCCACCGTGCCTGTGGGCACCCGGGAGGATCTGACGATGACGATTCCTTTTTGTACATAATCTTTCGCCGCTTGAACCGTGGCCTGGTTCATATTCCCGTTTCCGTCCCCGGCAATAACGATACCCTTGGCCCCCCGTTCCACCGATGCGCCGATAAGATCCGGGGGCATGTCCGCACAGGCGTAGACGATGTCCACCCGGGGCAGGGGCAGACAAAAGCCTGACTTAAATTCGCTCAGGAAAGTATGGCTGCGGAAGGGGCCTCTGAAAAATTTAACGTCGCCGTAATTCACCGTGCCCATGAGGCCGTTCACCGGCGATAAAAAGGTTTCCACCGAGGTGGTATTGGATTTGGTCAGGGAGTGGGCCCCGTGGATCCTATCGTTCATCACCACCATTACGCCCAGGCGTCGGGATTCGGGGCGTGCGGCAACGGCTACAGCGTTGTAGAGATTTAAGGGGCCGTCGGCGCTGACCGCCGTGGCAGGCCGCATGGCTCCGGTCATGACTACAGGCTTGGGACTGTCCACAAGAAGGTTCAGAAAAAAGGCGGTTTCCTCCATGGTGTCGGTTCCGTGGGTGACCACGATACCGTCCGTATCCTTTTGGGCCAGAAGGGTGTTGATGCGTTGGACCAGACGGGCCATGATCTCAAAACTCATGTCCTGGGATCCGATGTTGGCAACCTGCTCGCCAGTGACCTTGGCCAGGGTATCAATTCCCGGTACGGCCTTGAGCACCGCCTGGATATCCATTTTTCCTGCGGCGTATCCTGTGTGGGTCGATGAGGGGGCTGCACCGGCAATGGTGCCGCCGGTAGCCAGGATATGAATATTGGGGATCATGGCAACATCTCTTAAAAAAGCGGTATTACACCCCGAACCAGGTTTTAAAAGTACCGGTTAATTCCTCATTTTCTTCATCGGAAAGGGAATCTGCAAATACGGCCAGGCGGATGGAAATGGTCTTTTGATTTCCCCAGGGCCACCAGGCGCATAAAAGGATGCCGTCAATGGCAGGATCCGAGGTGAACAACTGCTGCCCGGGATTAAGTCCGCCGAAATAATTGATGAGAATGTGGACCAGTTCCGGTGCATTCGAGGTATTGTCCGGATGCCAGACAATGTCCATCTCCTTTGTCAGAAAGGACTGGATTGTCTCTTTTTGGCTGACATCAAATTCGGCAAGGATGGTTTCAAACCGGTCGTCCCACTTCCAGGTCAGACAGTCTCCCAGCGAGTTGATCAGGTTACGGCATCGCTTTTCAAGCAGCGAGGTGTCATATTGAAGCATGGATATCTCCCATGGTTAGCAATCATGTTATATTGCCCGTATTTATAGCAGATTAGCCCGGGGAACAAAACAATGAATTATCGCCTGGCCCCATTAAGGATAGTTGGCATTGGCGGTCAGTCCTTTTTTGGTTGACAGAATATGGGCTGTCATCATCTCTTTGGCCGTTTCAGGGTCATTTTCAAAAATGGCCCGGATCAACTCCCGGTGGGCCTTGTGGCTGATGGATTTGTCAGGATCTTTTAACCGGGAGCGGTTGAGCCGTCCCATGTACAGGTTATCAAAGAAAAACACGTACAGTTCGGATCGCCAGAAAATGGGACGAATCGCTCGTTCCAGATAGACATTCCCGGAAAGGCCTGCAATGCCGAAGTGGATTTTTTCATTGATCTTGTACAGGTCCGGGTCTTCTTGAAGGTATCCTTCCCGCTCCTTTTCAATCAGGTTCTGAAAGTCCTTTTCCCGGTCGGCTGTGGCATTTTGGGCGGCAAGATATGCGGCCTTGGGTTCCAGCATGAGCCGTAGGTCGAACAACGCCTGAAGGTCATCGCTGGAGACGTTGGGAACCCGGGGGCTCTTATTAAAAGTGCTGTCCAAAAATCCGTCTGCAATCAGCCTTCGCAGCGCATTTCTCACCGGTGTCCGGCTCATGCCCACCTGTTCGGAAACCTGGGTCTCAGTCAGGGGGGTTCCCGGCGGGTACTGCTGGTTGATGATCAACTTGATAATGGACTGATACGCTTTTTCTTCAGAGGATTCTTTGTGTTTTAGAGCAGTCATTTTCGATGGACTTTTTCCTTGACAATCAAAATAGGTCTCATTATTGTATTCAAAATTGTATACAGTTTTGTATTCTATTATTAAGAACCATGCAAACTGTCAAGTATTGATTTGAAAAACTCAAACAAGGAGGGCAAATGAAATTTAAAAAATTTATCTCAGGGGTCTGCACCGCCACCCTGCTGCTGGCTGCAGGATCAGGCTTTGCAAACACCCTTGACGACGTGAAGAAAAAGGATTTTGTCAACATTGGAGTCTCCGGTAAGGTTGCAGGCTTTTCCGCCCCGGATTCCAAAGGTGAGTGGAAGGGCATTGACGTGGATTTCGGACGGGCTGTGGCCGCCGCCATTTTTGATGATCCCTCAAAGGCCCGGTTCACTCCCGTGGCCTTCAAAGAAGCCTTTACCGCACTGCAGTCCGGTGAAATTGATATCCTGTCCCGGAACACCACCTGGACCTTCCAGCGGGACACCAAGCTGGGTCTGGAATTTGTGGGCACCCTTTTTTATGACGGGCAGGGATTCATGGTCCCCAAAAAACTCGGGGTCACCAGCGCCACCCAGCTTGACGGTGCCAGCGTGTGCACCCAGTCCGGCACAACAACGGAGCTGAATGTGACCGACTATTTTACAAGCCACAACATGAGCTACAAACCCGTTGTCTATGAAAGCGCCGACGAGGCCACTGTCATCTACGAGTCCGGAAGATGCGACGTCTACACTACGGATACCTCTGGTCTTGCCGCCCGCCGCACCACCCTGGCCCATCCCGAAGAGCACATGATTCTTCCGGAAGTCATCTCCAAAGAGCCTTTAGGACCTGCTGTCCGCCAGGGGGATCAGCAATGGAGCGATCTGACCCGCTGGGTTCTGTTCGCCATGATCAATGCCGAGGAAATGGGCATTACATCCGCTAATGTGGATCAGATGAAGACCTCCAAAAATCCTGCTGTCCGCCGCTTGCTGGGCGTTGACAGCGACTTTGGTCAGTTCATCGGTCTGACCCCGGACTGGGCCTTTCGTGTGATCAAACATGTGGGCAACTACGGCGAGGTGTTTGACCGGAACCTGGGTCCCAAAACCATTTTGGGCATGGAGCGCGGCGTCAACAATCTGTGGACCAATGGCGGGTTGATCTATGCACCGCCCATCCGCTAAGCCGCAAAGATCTTAAGTATGGCAAACGGGCAGGGGCGCAATTTGTTTTTGGGCCTCTGCCAATGCCTCTTGCGTTGAATTAACCTTGAACACCACCTGGAGAATAGCTGTTGAAAACACCCTTTAATGACCGCCGTTTCCGTTCATGGCTCATCCAGGCCGCCGTTCTGGGCGTCCTGGTGATTCTGGTCGGATACGGGATTTACAATACCGCCCATAACCTGCAGCGGGCAGGGGTCACGACGGGATTCGGATTTCTGGAAAACCGGGCCGGATTCAACATCAGCCAGACCCTGGTCTCCTACACCGGTGACTCAAGCTATGCCCGCGCCCTTCTGGTTGGGGTGCTCAACACCCTTTTGGTATCGGCCCTGGCCATTGTCACCTCCACGGTGATCGGATTTTCTCTGGGTGTGCTCAGGCTTTCTCCCAACTGGCTTTTAGCCAAGATGGCAGAAGGCTATACCGAGATTGTGCGCAATATCCCGTTGCTGCTCCAGATATTATTCTGGTACCTGGCCGTGCTGTCCCCGCTGCCCGGACCCCGGCAGGCCTATGGGTTTGGGGATATCATCTTTTTGTGCAACCGGGGCATGCAGATTCCAACACTATTGCCCGGCCAGAATCTTTTGCCCATCGGCGGGGCTTTTGCATTGGCGCTGATATTGTCCTGGATCCTGTTCGTATGGAATAGGCGGCGCCAGATTAAGACCGGCCTGCGGTTTCCGGCCGCTTTGGTGTCCCTGCTGCTCATTATTTTACTGCCCCTGGCTGCCCAGGCCGCCACAGGATCCTTTTTGAAGTTTGAAATCCCGGCGCTTCGGGGGTTTAACTTTTCAGGTGGCATCACCGTTCTGCCCGAACTGATCGCCCTGTGGATTGCCTTAAGCCTTTATACTGCCACCTTTATCGGTGAGTATGTCAGATCCGGCATCCTTGCGGTGGACCCGGGGCAGAAAGAGGCGGCCAGCGCTTTGGGACACCGGGGATGGACCACCTATTGGCTGATTATCATTCCCCAGGCCATGCGGGCCATTACCCCGCCTTTGATCAGCCAATACCTCACCCTGGTGAAAAATTCGTCCCTGGCCGTGGTCATCGGGTATCCGGATCTTGTGCATGTCTTTGCCGGCACGGCGCTGAACCAGTCGGGTCAGGCGGTTGAAATCATATCCATTACCATGGCCGTCTACCTTGTGATCAGCCTTGTGATCTCCCTTGTCATGAACTGGTACAATAAAAAAATCGCCCTTAAAGGCGTTTAAGGAGGGTGCATGGCCTCAAATCCGGACAATCGTAAGCAACCTGTTTTGACAACCGCCTTATCCTGGCTGCGCCACAATCTTTTTTCCTCCTGGGGCAACACCCTTTTGACCCTGGTGGGCATTAGTTTTCTGGCCTGGGCGGCTCCGCCGGTGATCCGCTGGGCCTTTATCGACGCCACCTGGATCGGAGACGCCAGAACGGCCTGTGATGCCGTGGCACCAAAGGCCGGGGCCTGCTGGGTCTTTATAAAAGTCCGGTTGAGCCTGTTCATCTATGGATTTTATCCTGAAGCTGAGCGCTTCAGGGTGGATGCCGCCTTTACCGTTCTGGCCGGAATCCTTTTGCCTTTGTTTCTGCCTAAAATCTTCGGGGATGAAAAGCGGCAGATCGTTTTATTTTTCCTGATCTGTGCGGCTGTCACCCTCTTTTTCGGTTTGCCTTTTGGGCTTTTTGCGGTTCTCTATTTTGCCGCCGCCTTCGGGCTTTGCCGCCTTTCCTTTAAACCTGTTTTTTTCAGGGATTCGGCCAAGGATTCCACAGGATGGCTTTTATCGGGCCTGGCCGCTTTTACAGCGGGTTTTGCAGGATTTTGCGTGATGACAGCGGCAGGCCAGGAGGGCGCTGGGCTCAGAGTGGCTTTCAGCGTTGCTGTGCTGGCCTTTTTCCTGTTCGGATTCAAACCCTTGTCCCGGGATAAATGGCAATGGATACTGGCGTTGAGCATCTATCCTGTATTTGCCTATACCCTGATTTTCGGCGATGTATTCGGTCTATCCCTTGTGGAAACTCACTTTTGGGGCGGCTTGTTTCTCACTCTGGTGATCGCCCTGGCCGGCATTGTGACAAGCATTCCCATCGGCATCCTGCTGGCCCTGGGCCGGCGATCGCAAATGCCCGTGATCAAGATGCTGTGCATCTTTTTTATTGAGCTTGTGCGCGGCGTTCCCCTGGTCAGCGTGCTGTTCATGGCTTCGGTCATGTTTCCCCTGTTTCTACCCGAGGGCGCTCACTTTGATAAACTGCTCCGGGCACTCATCGGCGTGGCATTGTTCTATGCAGCCTATATTGCCGAGATCATCCGGGGGGGGCTTCAGGCTATTCCCAAAGGGCAGTATGAGGCTGCCGAGGCCCTTGGCTGGGGGTACTGGCGGATGATGACAATGATCATCATTCCCCAGGTGCTTCGCCTTGTGATTCCGGGGCTTGCCAATAATGTTTTGTCCTTGTTCAAAGACACCACTTTGGTTGCGGTCATCGGGCTTTTGGACCTTTTGGGGGTGGCCAAGGCGGCCATGGCCGACGCCGAGTGGCTGGGATTTACCAAAGAGGCCTATGTCTTTGCCGGGGCTGTTTTCTGGGTCATGTGCTTTTCCATATCCAGATACAGCATCTTTTTAGAAAGGAAATACCATGCAAGCTATCAGCAATAGGAACACCGGCACCGTCCTTCATCCGCAACCATCAGGAAATACTATGAACGCCGAACCGATTATTACCGTATCAGACCTGAACAAGTGGTACGGGGAATTTCACGTACTCAAAGATATCAACCTTAACGTGGCCAAGGGAGAAAAGGTGGTCATCTGCGGGCCGTCCGGTTCGGGCAAATCCACCTTTATCCGCTGCATCAACAGGTTAGAAGAGCACCAGAAAGGCAAAATCGTCGTTGACGGCATCGAACTGACCGATGACGTTAAACGGATCGACCAGGTCCGCCGCGAAGTGGGCATGCTCTTTCAGAACTTTAACCTGTTTCCCCACATGACCGTCCTGGAGAATTTGACCCTGTCGCCTGTGTGGATCAGAAAAATGCCTTTGAAAGAGGCCAGAGAACTTGCCTTTCACTACCTTGAACGCGTTAAAATCACCCATCTTGCGGACAAGTATCCGGGGCAGTGTTCCGGCGGTCAGCAGCAGCGGGTGGCCATTGCGCGCTGTCTTTGTATGAATCCCAAAATTATGCTCTTTGACGAACCCACCTCCGCCCTGGACCCGGAGATGATCAAAGAGGTTTTGGATGTCATGATCGACCTTGCCGAGTCGGGGATGACCATGCTTTGCGTCACCCATGAAATGGGATTTGCCAGAACCGTGGCCGATACCGTTATCTTCATGGATGCCGGAGAAATTGTAGAGAAAAACGACCCGGAAACCTTTTTCAATCACCCCGCCTCAGAGCGGACCTCCATGTTTTTAAAACAAATCATTACCCACGAGTTTGATAAATGAAAAAAATCGTTGTATTCGGTGCGGGGCTTGTCTCAAAGCCCCTGGTAAACTATCTTCTCAATATTGAAGATTTTCATGTCACGTTAGGCGATATGGATGAGCTGCGGGCAAAAGACATGATCGCAGGGGCCCCTAACGGCACGGCTGTAAAAATCAATGCCGATGATAAGGCCCAGATACAGGGCCTTATTTCGACCCATGATCTGGCCGTATCCCTTCTGCCCTATGCCTTTCATCCGAAAATTGCAAGCCTTTGCATTCAAAACAAAAAGCATATGGTAACGGCTTCCTATGTCAGCGACCAGATGCGGGAACTGGATCAGGCGGCAAAGGACGCAGGCGTCACGATCCTCAATGAAATCGGCCTGGATCCGGGCATTGACCATATGTCTGCCATGCGGATCATTGACCATGTCCATCGGCAGGGCGGTAAGATCCGCTCCTTTTGCTCATACTGCGGCGGGCTTCCCGCCCCGGAAAACAATGACAATCCCTTTGGTTATAAGTTCAGCTGGTCCCCCAGAGGCGTGCTCAAGGCCGGCACCAACGATGCCAGGTTTCTTAAGGACGAAAAGGTTGTTGAAATTGCCGGCCGGCAACTCTTCCAAAATCAGGAGGAACTGATCCTGGACGGATTTGATCCCTTTGAGATCTATCCCAATAGAAACTCTCTGCCCTATATCGATATCTACGGCATCCCGGAAACCGCCACGATGATTCGCGGCACCATACGCAACACTGGATGGTGCGCCAAGCTTTTTGCCTTAGCCCAACTCGGGCTTGTGGCGGATACGGATGTGGATCTGCCGGCAGACGCCACCTTCCTTGACCTCATGGGCCATGTCTGTCAGGCAGGGGGGGCAGAGAATGTGATTGAAAAAGTGGCCTCCTTTTTGGGAGAAGCCCCGGATTCTGACACAATGGCCGGCTTTAAATGGCTGGGGCTGTTTGAAGACCGGCCTTTGCCCGTATCCAGAAATATTCTGGATATCATGACCGCTACTTTTCTTGAAAAAATGCCCTATAAAAAGGGGGAGCGGGACATGATTATTCTTCACCATGATTTTGAAGCCCAGTTCCCCGACAACAAAAAACGGATTTGCTCCACTCTGGTGGAATACGGCGTCAAAGACGGTGATTCCGGTATGGCACGGACCGTAGGCCTTCCCGCAGCCATCGGTGCCGAACTGATTCTCAACGGTAAAATCGATTTGCCCGGTGTCCATATCCCGGATACTCCGGTCATCTATGATCCGGTTCTGGACCGTCTGTCCGAGCTTGGCATCCGGTTCCGGGAAACCCAAACCCTCCTCTAAACTCTGCCCGTCCCCGGTCCTGTGCAACGCAGGGCCGGGGCAGCAGCAATTTTCAATTTGAAAGGAATGCCCAGAAACTTATGCGCCGCACTGCATAGTCTTTTTCGATTTGCGAACGCTAAGATCATACCATTATATGGTGGACAAGGCATTTGAGAAAAACGGGCAATGGAATAAAGGCTCAGTCAATTTTATCCGGTAATAAATGTATCCTTCAACAGAAAGGTCCAGCCCCCAAGATCTTGTGGTGAGCCTAAAATTCAAAAGCCTGAACGATTATAGACATAGTCCGGACTTTTTATCTATGTCTTTCTGCTGAATTGATCTAAGCTCACGCTATCAGATTTCAGGAAGTCCAAAAAGCTTATTTCCCGATAAACGCAGGTTTGCTCAATACTCAGGAGGGTTAGGTAGTCTCTAATACTTCTTTCCGTAAATCTTCCGTTAAGATCTCTCCTGTGTTTTGCAAACGGCTTTATAGCGTGTTCGGCGTTGTTGTTGTTCCAAGGAATTCCATCAAACTCAAGAAACACAAACAATTTTTCTCTATATTTTAGAAATCGCTTTTGGTACTTTATTGCTATTTCTGAATTATATTTTGTCTTATCGACTATATCGAAGAGTTTGTTTACTTTTTTTAAATGTTTTTTAAGATGCCATCTCTTTAAACCATATTTATCAACGGTTTCGATAATACTTCTAAGAAGTCTGCCAAACCCAATTACAATCCCCTTATATTCCACATCAAATTGGTTTCTGAGCAGATCGGAATTCATATCCCTAATAAGATGGATCAGACACTTTTGTTGGCGGCATTTAAGAGAATCATAACCCGCATAAAAATCAGAAACTAGAACACCATTAAACCCTTTTAATAACTCACCTAAAAAACCTGATTCTCTTGTCGGTTTAAAAATATAAAGAACTGATTCCATGTTCGTCAAAACCCATACATAGGATGATGAGCTACCCCTGGTTTTCACGTCCGTTTCGTCAATATTGATTAACGGCCCATTTATTAGATTTCCCCAGATTTCAGAGATAACACCAGTACATTTTGCACATGTTCGAGATTTGAACTCATTTACTCTACAATGGGAAGCTTCGATATTGAATTGCTCATATAATATTTTCCTTATTCCCTCAAGTGGTATTCGATATTTTATATGCAAGTTTATAGTCCATGCCACTAAATTTTTTTCATAGACAGGTATGCGTTGAAAATTTTTCGGTACTATTTTGGAGCAACAATGTTTGCAAATGTATACCCCTCCCTTGTACTTAACAATCCATTTCTTCACTCCACTTTTTAAAAATTTGAGATCAATTATTGTTTTCTGAGAAGCTCGCTTTTCAACGAGATCAGTACTCCCACAGTTAGGACAACTCTTGGGTTGTAAATCGACGACGGTATCTATATTATTTATACGCTTTCCACGTTTCTCTTTTCTTTTTATTGCTTTTTTTACGTTTTTGTCAGTACGCAGATATATCCTGCTACGCTGATAATCGAAATATGCAAAATCATTAATTTTTTTGTAATCATTTAGTTGAAAGTTGGCATTCCCCCATTTTTTTATGTTTTCCCTTGTAATATCCTTTGTTCTCAAGATGACTTTCTGTTGTTCCGCGTTATCTATTTGTTCTTCAAGAGTACAGAGCCAATTTCTCAAGAATTTTAGAGCCAGGCAATCTTCATAATTGTATAGAAGGATTTTATCTTTATATTTCAAATTTTTTGATAGCTCCCACTTTCTTCTCCAAACAATGCTTTGAATACCTGACGAGGACTTATCTGACCAAGAATAACCAAGATAATTACAGATTTCCTTTAGCCCATTAGAGTAGGTCGGGGGGTATACATCTGACCCAAAGCATGTAAGCAAATTGAAACAATTTTTCAAAATGTTATCACGTTCTCCGTCAGTATCGTTTGATACTTTTAGCATTCGTTTCAGGAAAGCCTTATCATAATTCCCATAATGATAAATTGTATAGTCACTATAATCAGAAATTGTGCTCAATAGCTTATTGAAGATTTTACTTTGACCTGTTTTGTCATCAGCCCAAAAAGAGTAACTGCTCGCAATCCCCCTATGAACGATCACGAGGCCAATGAGATAGACGAAATTGTCATCGGGCAAACTTTCTATATCTATATAGATGCTTGTTTTTGTATTTGGTAATTCGGGAATATTACAGATATGAGTTTTATTTTTTCTAATTGATAATGCTTTTAATGCTGGCTGCAGAGGATTACTGTACTCTTTAAGTCTTCTTTTTCTGGGGCGAAATGTATAAGAGTATTGAGTCACAGTAAATATTCCTTTTTTATTCAATCTTTTTATTTGTTTCGGTTTTAGGCATGTGATCAGGCTAAGATCATTATCCTGAACTGCTTTGGTACGGCATATAGTTTGAAATTCACATACCCCGCAATGCTTATTCAAATAAAGTTTTTGAATTTTCTTTCGATCTCGAGTTTCGTGTAATTCTTCTATGTTATTTAGTACTGATTGACGATGCGGAGCGAGATTAACTCTAACGTTTTTGAATTGATTCCCATAGATTATCCGACCGTAAGGTAGTACATGACCAATTTTTCGTTCTATGAATAATGCAGAGAATGCCAAAGACATTTTATCAAATATCTTTACATTTTCTCTATGTATGAACAGCACTGGAATAAGTTGCGGCCCGGATAGAGAGACTACAAATATTGCATCACAGGAAACAAAATAATCTTTTCCCTTTATGTTTATATCATAAGCTATATCAAGCCCAGATTCTAAAAGATCGGTAAATGGGATATGTGACCCAACAGTCTTTTTACAATATTTCTCCCCCATATGGTGAATGACATTCTCTCGGTATTTGGATGCAAATCGAGTTTCAATTTTTTCATACTCTGATTTTTCTCCTTTTAATCCATTCATTTTCAAATTTGCTTTATATTTACAATTTAAAAAATCCAAGTAGATCCCATTCGTTATATTTATTCTCATTATTAGACTCCTATAATTCATGAGTAAAACACTGAAACCACCAATATTTCAGCAGCTGTGATCGACACACAAAAGAACTAAAGTTGAGAAATGTAAAAGTAGGAATACTCGATATGAAGACGTATATTATATCTGCAGTTAATTTTTAATAACAGGATACATTTAAAAATTGTGTGTTGCAAAAAAAATGAAGGGTTGCGCTCCATTTTAGGGGCGCACATTAATGGTATTAGTCTGCAGAATTCGGACATACTGGCCAACGCTACATCTTGTGGAGATCCTCTCTGTGTTTAAATGGTTTTGAGTCCATTCTCATACATCCGTTTTTCAGTGATGTTTTTGAGGGGATCGTTTGTCCAACCTCGGCGGTAGGGGCAGGGCCCGGTCTTCCGGCGGCATCAAGCCCCTGATCCATAGAAGGTCTTGGTGAAGCGGAGCGGCCGGTCGCCGTGGTGTCTGAGGATCCAAAGGACCGCAGTTCGCGGCGGCCAGTGCAGCAAGCCATAGAGCCTCTTAGAGAAGGGAGCAGCCGCAGAAGGTCCGGGGCCTGACCCGTGGCCCTCCAAAGTCTTTGATCAAACGATCGCAAAGGAGCTAATTAATGGTGATCCCAACATATGGTATGTGGACATATTCCAAATAACGGGGCTTAAAATCAAGATGATGCCCTGTTAACATGACCGCCGTAATGAGACCATTTTAACCTTCATTGAACCTGAAAAGACTAAGCGGGTTGGGAAGGGGGGGGCGGATATAGCGTCGCCCCCCTTGCCCGGCCCCGCCGGGTTATATAGGGATTAGTGGGCTAACATACAACAAAAACGAAGCTCACAAATTCCTGGGGATTATTTTCAAATTGAGAATTGCTGAAGGGGCAACCAGTCTTGAATCCCAAAAGATTCTATGCTAACGTTTTCCTTGAATCCTTTAAAATTCGTACCGGGTCTGCTGTCAGATGCTTGTCGCAGGAATCCTTTGTGCCATCGGTTTCTTAAGAATTAGCGTTGTGTCAGCTGTTGACCCTAAAAGGGAGAAAGTCATGAAACAGCCGGAGATCGATTATTGGATTACCAGCATGCTGGAAACCTTTGACAATGTTTCGGATTTGAACGTCACCGTAGGAAAATGCCTTCAGGTGGAATCATCGGGGGAGCTCACCGATGTACCGGTGAAACCGCCCGTGACGGAACTGACCCCGTTCCAGGCCGAAGTGTTCGCTTTGAACCTCATCGGAGGGGACCCGAGGCTGATTGAAGATCTTGTCACCACAGGGTCCTGCGACATGTCCTATTGGCTGGGAAATAAGGCCCGGTTCCGGGTGAATATTTTCAAGCAGCAGAACCATTTAACCACGATTTTACGAAAGCTTGAAACCACCATCCCCAGTATTGAGAAGCTGGGACTTCCTGAAATTTTCCATGACATGGGCGGGGAGAAAAACGGGCTGATCCTGGTTACAGGGTCCACGGGATCGGGTAAATCCACCACCCTGGCCGCCCTGCTCAACCAGATCAACCAGGAAAAATCCATCCATGTGGTGACCCTGGAAGATCCGGTGGAGTTTGTCCATCCCCACAAAAAGGCCACCTTCAACCAAAGGGAGCTGGGCAATGACTTTGACAGTTTTCCCACAGGGCTTCGGGCTGCCTTAAGACAGGCGCCCAAGGTGGTGTTGGTCGGGGAGATGCGGGACCGGGAAACCATGGAGATCGGATTATCCGCTGCAGAAACCGGGCATTTAGTTGTCTCCACCCTCCACACCGTGGATGCAGGCCAGACCATCAACCGGATTCTGGGTATGTTTGACCAGGAGGAGCAGCCCCAGGTCCGGCATCGTCTGGCCGATACCATCCGGTATATCGTCTGCCAGCGCCTGCTGCCCAAAAAAGGCGGCGGCCGGGTGGCGGCCCTGGAAATTTTAGGGATGAACCTGAGGGTGAAGGATATCATCCTGAATGGCGAGTCCGAGGGCCGGACCATCAACGAGGTGATTGCCAATGCCAGGGCCTTTGGCATGCAGACCTTTGATCAGCATATCCTGGATCTTTTCAAAGCGGACATGATTACCGAAGAAACCGCCTTTGCCTATTGCTCCCATCGCAATGTCCTGGCCCAGGGCATGGATGTTCTCAAGCGCGAAAAGGGCCAGAAAACTTCTGCCATCGAAGGCCTGACCATCGACTGGAAAGATGAGGATACCGATGATAGCGCTGCGGCAGAAGACAATGCCCCGGCATAACCCCAACCGTCGTAACTGCTAACGTGAAGGAACCGTCATGATCGAAAATTGCCCCCATTGCGGTATGGGACTCAAGTTTTCCCAGGCTCACAGGGAAAAGCTTGTTGCCGCCCTTGATAATCTTGCCCCGGGCCGAAGCCTGAAGTTCAGCTGTCCGGGATGTAAAAACGCCATCGAACTGGACAAGTCCGGCCAGGCTGTGGGAAAGGAAAAAACGGTTGCCCCGGCAGGAAAAACAGCCTCGGTAGAACCGCCTAAAGCCCCGGATCTCTCCTGGCTTTCAAAGGGGGAATCTTTGGAAGAAGAAGTTCCCGAGGATGTGCCCACAGCTCTCGTGCTGGTCGATGACTCCGATATGCTTGAGACGATAAAACAAGGGCTTTCGGAGAATCAATACCAGGTGGTGATCCCGGAAGGCCCGGAGGATGCCATGGAAAGCATGCGGTTTAAATCCTTTGAAGTGGTGGTCTTTTTCTCGGGCTTTGGTGGCAGGACGATTGAGAACCAGGAGTTTCATCATTTTATGAGAAAGATGAGCATGAAAAAGCGGCGTAAGATTTTTTATGTTCTGGTGGGAAGTGAATTCGATACCCTGTACGACCTGCAGGCCCTTTCGTCCAGCGCCAACCTGGTTATCAATTCATCCCAGATCCGTCATTTTTCAACCCTGCTTAAAAAGGGGTTCCGGTCCTACGAGGAGCTTTTCGGACCCTACATGGCGGCGTTGAAGCAACACGGCAAAGATTAACATGCAAAAAAGACGGGGAGGATACGCCACAGGGATTGTTCTGGCGGTACTGCTGCTGGCGGCAGGAACGCTCACCTTTGGAGGCGCCGGTGAAACCGCCTCCGGAAGACTTGAAAACGGGCTGAGGGTTTTGTCCGGGACCGATCTGGAAAAACCTTCGGATATTACGGTTTTCCGGGGGGATTACATCAAATTTGAAGTCGATGACCTAGACGGCGTCCGATTCCGAATTCCATCCCTGGATATTGATGCCACCCTGTTTCCCGATCTTGAAAAGTCCCCTTATTTCAAGATGAAGCAGGCAGGGGATTTTGGGTATGTGCTGGGGCAGATTAAAGGGACCCTGCATGTGGTGGAGTATGAAGGAACCCATTATCAGGCCCTGACCGCCCGGCAGGCACAAAAGATCATAAAAAACCTTAACCCTTTGATATTGGACGTCCGCACCCCGGCAGAGTTCAAGTTGGCCCGGATTGAAGGTGCAAGTTTGCTGCCGGTCCAGGTCCTTGAACAGAATCTGTCCCGCCTGTCGGGTTACAGTCAGGAGCCGGTTCTGGTTTACTGCGCCACGGGTAATCGAAGCACGGTGGCCTCCAAGATCCTTATCGACAACGGATTTGTCCGGATATTCAACCTGAAAAAGGGGATCAAAGACTGGCAGCAGCAGGGACTGCCCGTGGTTAATTCATCCCCCTGAACGCGTCCATATCCATTTTTAACCGTTTGATGATTTTCTGGATGGAGGCCCGTTCCAGGCCGCTGATCCGGGACGTTTCAGAGATATTGCCCCGGGTTTCCCTGAAAAGCCTTGTCAGGTATTCTTTTGAAAAAAGATCCAGGGCTTGTTTTTTCGCATCCTTATACAGCATGGCCGCCGTTCCCTTTTTCCCATGGCAAAGACAGGTCTCAGCCTCCCCGTTCACCAATTGGACAAGTCCCATATCAATGGTTTTTCCGTTGGAAAATACGGCCAGCCGCCGGACGTAGTTGAGCAGTTCCCGGACATTGCCGGGCCATTGCTGCCGGGCTAAAAAGGCCATGACAGAAGGATCGATGTCCATGGTTCCAAGATTCATCTCCCTGCAGGTTTGATCCAGAAAGGTTCTGACCAGAATGGGAATATCCTCGTGGCGTTCCCGAAGGGGAGGGACGGTGAGGGAAAGCACGTTCAGACGATAGTAAAGGTCCTGGCGGAAACGGCCGGCGGCAATAGCCTCTTCCAGGTTCTGGTTGGTCAGGGCAATGATACGGACATCCGTGGTTTTAGGGGATGAGGATCCCACGGGCTTGACCTCTTTGTCCTGGAGGAATTTTAACAGCTTGGCCTGAATGGGCAGGGCAATGTCCCCGATTTCATCCAGGATCAGCGTGCCCTTGTCCGCCGCAAGAAAAAAGCCTTCCCGGTTCCGGTCGGCCCCGGTAAACGCCCCTTTGACATGGCCGAAAAGCTCGCTTTCCAGAAGTTGCTCCGGTATGGCCGGACAGTTCAGGGCGTGACAGGAGGCCTCTTTCCTGCCGGACAGGGCGTGGATCTGCCGGGCAATATGTTCCTTGCCGGCCCCGGATTCACCGGTGACCAGAACGGTGTAGTCCGTGACGGCAATGGCGGCGGTTTTCTCCTGGAGGCGTTTCATGGCCCGGCTTTCCCATTGGGGGGAAAGGTCGGTCTGCATGGCAGACACCATATCCTTGAGCCGCTGGTTTTCCCGGACCAGGTCATAGTGGGCGATGGCCTTTTCCACTGTGTGGTAAAGGGTCTGGCGCTCCACCGGCTTGGTGATGAAGTCCCATGCCCCGTTTTTAAGAGCCTGGACAGCAGATTCGACGGTGGCGTATCCTGTAATCATGATGGCGCAGAGCCTGGGATTCACGGCGATGGCCTTTTCTAAAAGCTCATGCCCCGAAATTCCCGGCATGCGAAGATCCGAGAGCAGCACGCCGATTTCAGCGGATGCCATCTTCTCCAGAGCCTCTTCCCCAGAGGGTTTCCCGAATATGGGGATGTCGCTGAAGGCTTTTTCAAGCTGGCGGATAATGCCCTTTAGAAAATCGGGATCATCGTCCACCACCAGTATGGCATAGGGTCTCATAGGGTCTCCTTGAGGGGCTGCACCGTTGCCCCGCCCGGGGCTGCAGTCGGAAAGAAAATGTTAAACCGGGTCAAAGGGGTATTGTCAACCGTTATCCTGCCGCCCAGTTCCGTGACAAAACCGTAAACCACTGACAGCCCGAGCCCGGTACCTTTTCCCACGGCTTTGGTTGAAAAGAACGGGTCGAAAATCTGATCAAGGATTTCGTCCTTAATGCCGGGTCCGTTATCCTCAATGGTCAGCCGGACCTCGTTGTCCCCGGCAAGGGCTGTGATCAGGGCGATTGTATCTCCGCTGCCCTCCTGAAGGGCATCCACGGCATTGATCCACAGGTTGGTCAGGATTTGCTCCACAATGGCGGTATCGCAATGGATGCGGGGCAAATCCTTTGCCAGGCGGGTTTCAAGCCGGATCGCCTTTGCCTGGGCCTGGGCCTTAAAGACTTCAAGTTCCGAGCGGATTACCGTATTCAGACTGCAGGTGCCGGAAAGGCTTTTTTTGGGGCGTGCCAGGTTAAGCAGATTCTGGACCACATTTTTAGCGCTTCTGGTGTGTTTGAGGATCACATCCACGTCCTGGCCTGTATCCGGATCCTCCACCGCATCTTTTACCAGATCGGCATACACCTGGATGACCCCTAAAGGATTGTTTATTTCATGGGCGATGCCGGCGGCCATCTTCCCGATGGCGGACAGGCGCTCTGCCTGCTGCATTCTGTCCAGCATCTCTTTTTCAAGGGTAATATCCCTGGCATAGAGTACCATCCGCGTCTTTGCCTGCTCCTGGCGGGCCAGAGGATAGAGTTCCACATCAAAGTAGCGCTGGTCCTCGGTGTGGGCCTCGTGTTTGACCGCTTTTTTGCTGGCAATCACCTGTTCAAGGATACTGCACTCATAAACGTCGGAATGTCCTGCACAGATCAGGAACCTGAGCCGATCTTCCCTTTCTTTTCGGGTTCCCTGGCCCAGGACCGCATCTGCACCGTCGTTTGCGATGATGATATGGCAGTCTTCATCAATGAGCAGCAGGGGATCTGAAATGCCTTTGAACACTGACTGGAGCATGTCGTGCTGGAATCTGATATTGGAAAAGGCATGGATATTTTCAATGAGGATGGCCACCTGCTGTCCCAGGGCCAGAAGGATGGCCGGATCCAGGTCATCCGGAGCCGGTCCCTTTTCCCAGAACAGGTTGAGGATGCCCCAGTGGCTCTCCGGGGATTTTACCGGAATGAATACCTCATTGCCTTTAATGAGGATCTCATCTTTCCAGAGCAGATCTTTTATATCTTTGGAAACGGGCTGGACCGGTTTTTTATCCGGTTTCCAGACGTAAAGGTTTTCCGAGACAACGGTGCAATGGTAGACAGCCTGGTCGGCGTTGTACCGTCTGCCTACGCTGTCAAGAAGGCCGGATATCAGCTGTCGGGTGTTGTGGGAGTTGGCAAAGCCGCTGAGCAGGGAGACAAACAGCCTGACATCGCCCAGGTGTTTTTGAGCCTTGAGATCCAGGGCTCTTGTGCGCTCCTGGACCATGATTTCAAGATTCTGGGCATAGTCCATAAGTTCCTGCCTTGCCCCGGCAAGACAGACGGCCAGTTCATCAATGCCTTCCACAAGCCCTTCGATTTCGTCTTTCTTTCCCAGCCGTTCAATAATAGTCTGCTCCTGCTGGCCGGAGAAACGGGTTTTAAAAATATGGGTGAGATGGTGAAGGTTTTTCATGACCAGACGGTCGAAAAACAGGCTGATGAGACCTGCAAAACACATGATCCCCAAAAGGTAGAGGCTTAGGTACTGAAGGGTGAGTTCCCGGGCCGGGTTTTTGATCAGGTCCACGGGGAATCCGGCCACCACCACTCCGCCGACCTCGTCTTCGGCATAGTGAAACCCGTTGTGGCTGCCGTATATTTTGATCAGTTCTCTTGGCGCATCCTTAGGGTCGCCGTGGCATTGCAGGCAGGATCGGGAAAAGGTGACCGGACGGGCCACCAGGTGATATTCCCTGCCGCCAACATCGGTGGTGTCCTCCCAGGTGGTGAGGGTGCGGTTGCTGTTAAACGTCTCAATGAGGCGGGTCTCGAACGCATCCGGTGTCGAAGCGGGGTTCCTGGGTTTGATGGCCACCCGGCGGTAGTGATAGTCAGAGGCCTCTTTAATGTTGAGCCGGGCCATGATTTTTCTTGAAATATAGGAGGAGGACATGGCCTGGCGGATAAACCGGTCTTCGGGCAGGGTTTTAAACATCTCTGGCCGAAGAACGGTTTTTACATAATCTTGAACCGCATCGGACTGGGCCAAAAGCAGATGGGAGCGCTGGCTGATTTCCGACTCCATAATGGAGTTGTAGTGGAAATACATGATGACACTGATGCACACACCTAAAGCGCCCGCAAAAAGGACCAGCCCAATGATAAATTTGAGTCTGAGGTTAAGGGATTTGAGCATGGGATCTCCTGTTGGGTCTGGATCAAAATAAAGAAAATGATCCGAAAAAGCAAGCCGCCCCCGTGGGCTGCGTACCCCATGCAGCACACCTGTAAACTTAAGTTTACATATGAAAGGGATTTATGGGTTGTAATGGGTGTAATATCAGTTGGTTATATTTTTTTCGGAACCTGGCATATGTCTTGCTGAAGGAGAGTTAATCAGCATGCTCACACAGGAATCGTGTGAAATTGGGTATTAACTTTAAACTAAGGAGAGAGAGCCTATGTCTGACAACTCACAGGTGGTTAAAGACGTTGGAAAATGGGAATGGTCGGAGATGTGGAAAAAAGAAGACTGGTGGGCCATCTGGCTTGGGTTTGCCATTCTTATCGCCGGCATGCTTATCTATTTCCCCAGTGCCGGGGATATGAAGGCGAAGCTGGAGAAGGTTGAAGCCAAATACGCTGTGGCAGCCAATAGGACGGATGCATTTAAAACCATTGCCTGGTATGAGATGTCCGATGCCAAGTCCAGCGTTCAGGCTAAGAAGATCAGCATCGGCAAATGGCTGGGGTCCGTAACCAAAAAGACCCACAAATGGACCGGCAATCCGGCGGATGCCTTTTTTATGTCCAAGGAAAAAGCCGATGCCATAAAAGCCAAGGCCGAAGAAAAATATGCCGCCGCCAAAACCAAGACCAAGACAGCCTATGCCGCGGCCATGGTTGCCGAAAAAGCGGCTGAAGTGGCCGGGTTCAAGAATGCCTCTTTAAACGAGACCGCCAAGGGCGCCATCAAAGACTGGCGGAACGCTAAGCTTCTTGAGGGCAAGGCCAAGAAAAAGGTCTCCGGTGCCAAACCCTATAACCAGATTTTTAAACTCATCGGCCTGGGCGTCTTTTTTGCCATCTTCTTTGGCATCGGCATCAAGGCCATGGGCAACAGTTTCGGCGAATTTGCCAAAGCTTTCGGCTTTGTTTTCGTGGTTGCCGTGATCGCATATCTTGCAAGTTCCCAGGCCACTATGAAGCATTATGGCATTGGCTATGCCGCCTGGGCCATCTTTTTCGGTATGCTCATTTCCAATACGGTTGGTACCCCAAAATGGGCCATGCCCGCCGTTCAGACCGAATACTATATCAAGACCGGTCTGGTGCTGCTGGGTGCTAAAATCCTTTTTGAAAAGATTATCACTATTGGTACGGCCGGTATCTTTGTGGCCTGGGTCGTCACTCCCATTGTCTGGCTGGTCACCTATTGGTTCGGCCAGAAGATTGTTAAAATGGGTTCCAAACGTTTGAATGCGGTTATCTGTTCGGACATGTCGGTTTGCGGTGTGTCTGCAGCCATTGCAACGGCATCTGCCTGTAAGGCCAAAAAAGAGGAACTGACCCTGGCGGTAGGCCTTTCCCTGGTCTTCACCTCCATCATGATGATCGTCATGCCTGCCGTGATCCACGGCTTTTTTCCCGCAGACAAGATGGAGATCCTGGGCGGTGCCTGGATGGGCGGCACCATTGACGCCACCGGTGCTGTTGCCGCAGCCGGCGCCTTCCTGGGAGAAAAGGCCTTAAACGTGGCCGCCACCATTAAGATGATCCAGAACGTTTTGATCGGCGTAATGGCATTTTTTGTGGCCCTTTACTTCACCACCAAGGTTGAGGCAGAAGAAACCGGCCATAAGGTCGGTCTCATGGAAATCTGGTACCGGTTCCCTAAATTCGTTATCGGATTTGTGGCGGCTTCGGTTATCTTTTCTTTAATCTACACCTCGTATAACGGCCAGATGACCGGTCTTGGCAACTCCATGATCGACCATGGCACCATCAAGGGCATGAGCGACCTTTTCAGGGGATGGTTCTTCTGTCTTTCCTTTGTGTCCATCGGTCTGGCCACCAACTTTAGGGAACTCAAAGAGCATTTTTCAGGCGGCAAGCCCCTGATTCTCTATGTATTCGGGCAGTCCTTCAACCTCTGCCTGACCCTGATTATGGCCTATATCATGTTTTACCTGGTATTCCCCGATCTGACCGCAACCATTTAACTGCGGTTAGATACGCACACAAAAGGAAGGCAGTACAATGGAAAAGAAATCAAAGGCAAAAGGATGGGCGATATTGATTCTGACCCTGGCAGGTCTCTGGGTCTTTGCTACGATCATCGGCCCCTATGGCGAAAAGCATATCCCCGTGTTTGACAATATTGTGGACACCATTGAGGCAAGGGATATTGATTCCGGAGCCTATTTCTATACGGAAATAGAGGCCGGCTTTACCGGGCCCCGGGAATTAATCGGTACCATCGCTTTAAAGGCACCTGACCAGTACGGGTTTACCCTGCCCTTTATTTCCGGGGTGGTCACCTGTCTTTTGATTCTGATCGTTGGATTTAAAACCCTTCCCATGGAATAGTCATTGCAGCTTTTATGACAAGGACAGGCCCTGCCGGCAAGTTCCGGCAGGGCCTGTTTATTTCCAGGGTTCCAGATTCTTTGCTGTTGGGAAATATCGGTTGAAAAAAAGATATGGATTGGCTATATCATAGCCTGAAAATCGGGTTTTAGGCCTTTGAGATGATGACTGCTTACTGGGAACAATAGCAAATGAAAGATACAGATAATCCCGGCAAAAAAAATCCCCGCCCCCGGGTTAAATTTGAGGTTTATGGCGAAGAAATGATCGAAAAGCAGGTCAAATCTTCAGGAAACAGCGGGCGGATTTATTTACCACCCAACTGGGTGGGGCATACTGTAAAGATCATAAAAGTTGAGTAAACCGTGATTTTAGATCTGCTAAATCTTTTTCATGATAATTTCCATGTTGTTTTTATATCCAAGGTAGTATCGCCCGTCAGGACCTCGCCGGAAATTCAGTCCGTTTTTGGTGCCGATGCTGTTGCCTTTCGCTATGGTTGAAACGTAACTGTTCAGTTCCTGGGCCTTTGTTTTATCCGACCAGGATGAACGGGACCGGGTTTTATACGCACATCTCAATACAAGTCTGCCGTCATCCTGACGCTTGATTTCAAGGGCGCCTTTTTTCAAGTTATTTTCCCCGTAAAACCGGCCGATGAGCCTAGGGTTTATCTTTTCTTCTTCACGGCAAAACCGGTCTGGGGGGGCATCCCAGGAATCACCGGTCAGACGGTTGAACTTTTCTTTCCGGATGGCATCGGACGAGGATGGCAATCCCAATGCTTTGGCAATCTGATCTTTAATTCGGGGAATTAAGAAAGGGCTCATTCTGCACTCCTGTTTGAGGTTCCAAATTAAAAAATAGAAAAACCGTAAGGCCGGTTCAACGGGGGAGGTCACTGCAATGGTTTGTTTTTGGATTTTTTAATTAGGCTTATCAATATTATTGCGCGTTTCAAAAGAGAAAGTCAATTGGTGAACTATGTGTTTTTCATGAAAATTTGATTCGGTCATCATTAATAGTATTAATTAGGAAATAGTTTTCATATTTTTCTTTTAAATGGAAAAACTGTTCCTATAAAATCGTAAGATTGGCGAAAAAAGTGGCAAAAAATCAGGGTTTCCCTGATTGAAAAAAAAATACGGTCACTGGTATAGATAAGCTTGGCAAATCAAAATGCCTTGCATTCAATACTAATCCTGGAGTTGTGTCAGGATAAAAAGAGGAGGAGAAAGATGTCGGAACGTATTGATTCCCAAGATACCAATACCAGAACCATTCATCTGACCCTTACCCGCCATTGCAATATGAGCTGCACCTACTGCTTTTCCCAGGCAGAGTGTACCAACACCGAACATGAGCTGAGCACCATAGAATGGATGGACATCATTGATCAGGTCACCGATAAATACGGTCAGGTTTCAATCATTGTCAAAGGCGGCGAACCCATGGTGAGAAAGGATTTTTTTGACATCCTTTCTCATATCAAATCCAAAGGGCACTTCATCACACTTGTGACCAACGGGATATTGATCGAAACAAAGGAGACGGCCGGGCTTTTGGAGCGCTATGTGGATCAGATGGAAATCAGTCTTGACGGCACTTCCGCCGCAACAACCGACCCCATCAAAGGGGAGGGCATGTTTGACCGGATCATGGGCGGCATTGATCTGATTCAAAAGACCCGTATCAAACTGGGCTTATCCTTTGTCATTCTGGAGCAGAATCAGCAGATTCTCTGGGATGAGCTTGAAGGATTCGTCAAAACAGTGGACGGGGCACCCATGGCCGTGCGTGTCGATGACCGGGTCAGTTTCCCGGTGGAGGCCCGGACCGGCAAGGGAGATTTTTTCGACTTTTTGAGAAATACGGATAAGATGGCCTGTCACGGCCGCCTGGGCCGGGATGCCGCATCAACACATCTGGAGGTTGATGCAAGCGGTCTGCTGCATCCCTACTGCCCTCCGTCCACCCAGGGGTGGCAACCGGCACAGACCCTTTAACCCGAATTTTTTTTACCGATCAGGCAAAAAAGCCCCGCTGCAGATAAAAGACTGCAGCGGGGCTTTTTGTAAGGGTAAACCTTGGGGACTACATGCCCAGATAGGCCTTTTTTACATCTTCATTGGCCAGAAGGTTTTCTCCGGTATCATTCATGGTGATGCTGCCGTTTTCCATGACATAGCCCCGGTGGGCAATTTTTAAGGCCAGGTTGGCATTCTGCTCTACCAAAAATATGGTCACCCGGCTTTCCTGGTTGATCTTTCTGATAATGTCAAATATCTGTTTGACCACGATGGGGGCAAGTCCCAGGGAGGGCTCATCAAGTAAAAGCAGTTTGGGACGGCTCATGATGGCCCGGGAGATGGCCAGCATCTGCTGCTCCCCGCCGCTTAAGGTGCCGCCCTGCTGATTCTTTCTTTCGGCAAGTCTTGGAAACAGTTCAAACACATGGTCAATATCGGCCTTGATGTTTTCCTTGTCCTTGCGCAAAAAGGTGCCCATGTCCAGGTTTTCCATTACCGTCAGATAGGGAAAGATCCTTCGGCCTTCAGGCACCTGACTGATACCTAAGCCTGCGATCTGGTCCGGGGCCATGCCCGTGATGTCCTGTCCCTGGAATTCGATTTTCCCGGCGGCCGGGGGCACAATGCCGCACAGGGTCATGAGGGTGGTGGATTTACCGGCGCCGTTGGCACCGATCAGGCTGATAATTTCCCCTTCGTTGACATCCATGTCAATGTTTTTAAGGGCCTGGATGTTTCCGTAAAAGGCTTGAATATTTCTGAGTTTAAGCATCGATATCCTCTCCCAGGTAGGCTTTGATCACAAGGGGGTTGTTTCTGATTTCTTCCGGGGAGCCCTGGGCGATTTTCTTTCCGTAGTCCACAACGAAAATCCGGTCGGACAGGCTCATGACCAGTTTCATGTCATGTTCAATCAGAAGAATGCTGATGGCTTCCTCATCCCGTAACCTTATGATCAGGTCGTCCAACTCCTGGGTTTCTCTCGGGTTCATGCCGGCGGCGGGTTCGTCCAGCAGCAGCAAAAAGGGATCGGTCGCCAGAGCCCTTGCGATTTCAAGCCTGCGCTGGGCACCGTAGGGCAGATTGACGGCGAGTTCATCCACATATTTTTCAAGGCCGATTTTTTTAAGGATGCCATAGCTTTTGTCCACGATAAACTGCTCTTCAGCCCTTGTGGACTTACCCCGGAAAAGAGCGCCTAAAATACCGCTTCCCGTGACAGGATGGCAGCCGATCATGACATTTTCCAGAACAGTCATGGAGGAGAACAGCCGGATGTTCTGAAAGGTTCTGGCAAGTCCTTTACGGGTAACGTGATTGGGCTTGAGCCCGTTGAGGCGGATGGTTTTGCCGCTGTCACCGTCAGGATGGACCAGGACATCTCCTTTGGTGGGTTTGTAGATGCCGGTGATACAGTTGAAAAAGGTGGTTTTCCCGGCACCATTGGGTCCGATCAGGGCGACGATTTCTCCACGTTTGATGTCAAAATCAAGGGTGTCGATGGCCCGCAGACCACCGAAATCCATTGTCAGATTGTTCACTTCTAATAAAGGTTTCATGGGTCTATTTCGCCTGCGCGTTGAACTTGTAAGTTTTCCGGACGTTTTCGATGATGCCGCCGGGCTTGAATACCATCATGAGCACAAGGACCGTTCCAAAACAAATCATCCGGTACTCGGCAAAGGCCCTGAAATATTCGGGCAAAAGGATGAGCAAAAGCGCACCTGTGATGACGCCGGTAATGGAGCCCATGCCGCCGAGGACAACGGTGCATAAAATGATGACCGATTCCCAGATGGTAAAGGAGGCCGGATTGATAAAGGTGGTTTTTGCGGCAAAGACAACGCCGCCCATGCCGGCCCACATGGCGCCTAGGGCAAAGGCGCGCAGCTTGGTTTTAGCCTTGTCAATACCCATGGCCTGGCAGGCGATTTCATCGTCTTTCAGGGCCACCCATGCCCGCCCGATCCGGGAGTGCTGAAGGCGGTTGATAAAAAAGATGGTAAAGATGACCAGAGCCACGATGATGTAAAACAGGTAGACTGTATAGGCCTGCAGGGAAAGATCCATGCCGAAAAGCGAGGGCTTTGGGATGTTTGGGATGCCTGCGGGCCCGTTGGAAAAATCGCTCCAGTTTTCAAGGACCAGCCGGATGATTTCACCGAACCCCAGGGTGACAATGGCCAGGTAATCGCCTCTCAGCCGAAGTACGGGATACCCCAGGATAATGCCGAAGATGGCGGCAAGAAGCCCGCCTAAGGGCAGGGCAAACCAGAAGGTCAAGCCGAAATGCATGTTCAAAAGGGCATAGGAGTATGCCCCCACGGCAAAGAAGGCTACATATCCCAAATCCAGAAGCCCTGCCAGCCCGATAACGATGTTAAGGCCTAAGCCGAGCATTACATAGACCAGGGCGGATATCATAATATTGGTCTGGTACATGGAAAAGATGTGGGGAAAGGCCAGGGTGAAGACCCCGAGAATCGCAAGGGCCACAATCTGGTTACGCTTGTGGTCGAAAAATTGCCGCAGCGCTGATTCCTGGTTCTGGTTTTCCTTGGATTGTCCCTCTTCCTTTTTCCGGATCATGTACCGCCAGACAATGGACATGAAAAAGGCGCCCGCGCCGATAAAGACCATGTTCCACCACCGCCATTCAACGGTGTCAGTTACCGTGTTCACCCGGATGACCATGATGGGAAATGTCAGGAACATGAACCACAGGGCCGCCAGGGTTGATTTTTTAAATTCGTCAGTCAGTTTCATCATATTATATTTGCTTAACGTCGGTTAAAGGGATGAAAAAAATTATACCTTCTGGGTCTCGGATTTACCCAGAATACCCGAGGGCCGGAAGATCAGGATGACCACCAGGAACAAAAACGCAAACACGTCCTCGTAATCGCTGGAGATGTATCCTGTAAAAAAGCTTTCGGTCCAGCCCAGAACAAGAGAGCCCAGAACGGCGCCCGGAATGGAACCTATGCCGCCCAGTACGGCGGCCACAAAGGCTTTGATTCCGGCGATAAAGCCCATGTAAAAGTTGATCTGGCCGATGTGGGAGGCGATGAGCAGGCCGCCTAAGGCGGCGGTGCCGGATCCGACGATAAAGGTAATGGAAATGATCCGGTTGACATTGACGCCCAAGAGGGAGGCCATTTTGGCATCCTGGGAGGTGGCCCGCATGGCTTTTCCGATCTGGGTGAACTTGATGAGAAAGGTTAAAAGGATCATGACGATCACCGTGGTGATGATGATGACAAGTTCCGGTGAGGTCATGATATGGGCATAGGGTTCCCAGAATTCAAAATCAGGTATCAGGCTTGGAAAGGGAAGAAAGTCGGAGGTTTGGGCCAGCAGGACATAGTTCTGGAGAAATAAGGACATGCCGATGGCCGAGATCAGGGCTGAAAGTCTGGGGGCGTTGCGCAGGGGCTTGTAGGCAATTTTTTCAATGGTATACCCGTAGGCACAGGACCAGATCACCGCGGCACAGGCGGCCACAACCACCACCGCAAGCTGGGGAAACCCCGCCATTGTCAGTACGCTGGACACAATCAGGCCGGTAAAGGCCCCGATCATGTATATCTCTCCGTGGGCAAAGTTAATCAGCTGGATAATGCCGTAGACCATTGTATACCCAAGCGCGATCAAGGCATAGATGCTTCCCCGGGTTAATCCGCCCAAAAAAAGTTCTAGGAAAAAGTCAAACTCCATGGTTACCTGCTTTTGTCTTCAATATGGATGGGTTCCGACCCCTGGGGCCGGACAAAAACAAGGGGCAGGTGATGAAACCTGCCCCTTGACATGTTTTAAACGGGCCTTGCTATTTCTGTTCTACGAATTTGCCGCCGTCGACCTTGTATACGGCAAAGCCGATGCCTTTGGCATCACCGGCATCGTCAAAGCTGATTTTGCCAAGAGGGGTGTCCACATACTCGGTTTTAAGGGCTTTGACCACGGCATCATAGTCGGTGGTTCCGGCCTTTTCAACGGCGTTGAGCATGGCAAGAGCTGCGGCATAGGCTGCGTCAAAGAACGCACCGGGATCAGAGCCGAACTCTTCCTGATGCTCTTTTTTAGCCTGGATGGCAAGCGGGTTGTTGGAGATGTCCATGGGACCTGTTGCATAAACGCCCTCTGCATATTTACCGGCCACCTTGATAAAGGTATCGTCTTTTACGCCGTCAGCACCCATGAAAAGGGTTTTCATTTTCTTTTTGCGCATCAGAGTCACAATTTTGGAAGCTTCGGGATGGTAACCGCCCCAGACAACCAGTTCGGGTTTTTCACGGCGAACCTTGGTCACGATGGCGGAGTAATCAACGGCACCGGGGGTGACGCCTTCGAACAGAACCACATCCACGCCGGCTTCTTTGAAGTACTTCTGGGCCAGTTCTGCCTGGCCTTTACCGTAATCACCCTTGTCATGAAGGATGGCCACAGTCTTCACTCCCAGGGTCTTGGTGGCAAATTCCACCTGGAGCTGGGCCTGTTTCGCATCGTGGGGAATGGTTCTGAAAAAGTTAGGATATTCCCCGGACAGGGTCAGATCCGGGTTGGTGGCGGAAGGGGACATGGTGACGATACCGGCATCTTTGTAGAAGCCCAATGCTGCTTTGGTGGCACCGGAGCAGATGTGGCCGAGTACCAGGTTGGCGCCATCGGAAACCAGCTTGGTTGCGGTGTTGCCTGCAACTTCGGGCTTGCAGACATCGTCTTCGATGAGCAGTTCAACTTGTTTGCCCAGAACGCCGCCTTGGGCATTGATTTTTTTAACCACTAACTTGGCTGCATTTACGGACGGAAGACCGTAGGAGGCAAGGTCTCCTGAATGGGCGCCGGCAACACCGAGTTTAATGGTGTCTGAAGCAAATCCGGGCGCAGCCATCAAAGCGACAGCGACAACTGCAATGCCAAACGATTTAAAGATAGATTTCATGTTTGAGTTTCTCCCCTTTAAAGTTGAGCTTAAAAAGTATACTGCATTTCAACAAAATAGTATTGTAAATGCTGGTCAATATAAAAAATCCTGTGATATTCCGTCAAGCAAAAAATGAGTCTGAGCCGGGGCGCTACCGGGTGAAAAACACAAAGGGTCCAACCATTAAGGTTGCCGTGAAAGGCTTGAAACAATTTTAAATCCAGCGCTTTGCCCCGGATGCTGTTAACGGGCCAAATTAAGCCCTTGCTTTTTGGGGTGGTCAATATTAGAAATAGCGTTGCTGCATATAGAAGCAAATGGTCAAATTTTAATTAAAAACCCAATAAGGATAAGACCCTATGAAAAACAGTATCATGATTGCAGGCATACTGCTTTTAATATGCGGGCTTGGGCTGCTGCCGGCCTACGCCGGCCAGGATGTGTATATCGGCATCTCAAAGATCGTTGCCCATCCGGCGCTGGATGCCCTGGAACAGGGGGTGCAGGACGGGGTGAAAGAACGGTTCCCCAATGCCCGGTTCGATCTTCAGAATGCCAATGGCGAAATGTCCACCGCCGCCTCCATTGCCCAGAAGTTCAAAGCCGAGAATGTGGATGTTGCCGTGGGTATCGCCACCCCCACAGCCCAGGCCCTGGTCAATGCCATCAGAAATAAACCCGTGCTGTTTTGTGCGGTCACCGATCCTGAAGGCGCAGGCCTTGTCAAATCGGTCACCCAGGGAGAAAAGGGGGTCACCGGTACCTCTGACATGACCCCGGTTAAAGAGCAGATTCAACTGCTGGGCCGGATCAAACCCATCAAGACGCTGGGCCATGTTTACTGCTCGGGAGAAGCCAACGCCGTAACCCTGGCTGCCATTGCCAAACAGGTCTGCCAGGAGCTGGGCATCCAATTTGTGGAGACCACGGTGACCAACTCTTCTGAGGTGAAACAGGCGGTCCAGGCCATTGCAGGACGGGTGGACGGTATTTATCTGAGCAACGACAACACCATTTTCAGCGCCCTGTCCGCTGTGACCGATGTGGCCATGGCCCATAAGATTCCGGTAATGTCGGCCGACCCAAGCTCTGCTGAGACCCATGAGGTCCTGGCGGCCTGGGGGTTTGACTATTACAAGATGGGCCGGGTGACAGGACGGCTTGCCGCAGACATCCTTGAAGGGGCCAAACCTGCGGACATGCCCACGGTGTTCATGACGGATCCTGGCGATGTGGACCTGCTCATTAATATGGATGTGGCGCAGAAACTGGGCTTAAGTTTTCCGGACGATATCGTGCAAACCGCCAATAAAATCATTAAAAACGGAAAGCTGACCGTAAGATAGTCCCATGATAGAAGGTATTTTTGTTGAAGGGCTGATCTATGCCATCATGGCTCTGGGGGTGTTTTTTACCTTCAGGATCCTTGATTTTCCGGATCTGACCGTGGACGGGTCTTTTCCCATGGGCGCCGTGATTATGGCCGCCTGCCTGCACAATGGACTTGGTATTTTTCCCGGGCTTTTTCTGGCGTTTTGCGGCGGGCTTATGGCCGGGTTTGTGACCGCAGCCATCCATAACAAGCTCAAAGTGCCCCACCTGCTGGCCGGGATTTTAACCATGACCATGCTGTATTCGGTGAACATCCGGATACTTTCCAACCGGGCCAACCTGCCCCTTTTGCGTATCGAAACCCTGCTGACCCGGGTCCATACCCTGACTGAGGGCATCATGCCTCCCGAGTACGCAAGCCTTCTGTTTTTCATCCTGGTGGTGGCTGCCATCACATTTTTGCTGGACCTTTTTTTCCTCACCGATATGGGACTTGCATTCGGGGCCCTTGGCAACAACGAGCAGATGGTCCGGGTACAGGGCGTAAATCCTGCCACCCTCAAGCTGATCGGCGTCGGGCTGTCCAACGGGCTTGTGGCTCTGTCAGGCGCGTTCGCGGCACAATACCAGGGTTTTGCAGATGTGAATCTGGGCCAGGGGATCGTGGTTTCGGGACTGGCTTCGGTGATGCTGGGCGAGTTTTTGCTGCGGTCCAATAAAATCTATGTCCTGACGTTAAGGGTGGTGCTGGGCGCCATCCTGTTCAAGGCGATCATGTACCTTGGCCGATATTACGGTTACTATATCAACATGACCCCCAATGATCTAAAACTGATCACAGGGCTTTTGATTGTGGCCTCCCTTGTGGTGGCCAACTTTAAAAAGATCCGAGAAAAGGGGGGCGCATGATCCGGCTTGAAAATATCAGCAAAACCTTTAATACCGGGACCCCGGGGGAAAAGACCGTGATCCGGGATTTGAACCTCACCCTTGAACCGGGCGATTTTCTCACGATCATCGGCAGCAACGGCGCTGGAAAGACCACCCTGTTCAATCTGATTTCAGGGGCGCTTTCCCCAAGTTCCGGCCGGATTCTGATCAAGGATACGGATGTCACGGCCCAGCCCGAGTATAAACGGGCAAAGCGCATTGGCCGGATCTTTCAGGATCCTCTGGCCGGCACCGCATCCAATATGTCCATAGAGGACAATATGATGATTTCGGCCAAAAAAGGGTTCAAATGGCCTATAATCAGCCTGAACCGCGCCATGCGACAGCGGTTTGAAAATGAGGTCCGCTGTCTTTCCATGGGGCTCGAAAACCGGATGAAGGAGAATGTCTCCTCTCTTTCCGGGGGGCAGCGTCAGGCCCTGACCCTTTTAATGACGGTCATGTCCGGGCCGGATATTCTGATGCTGGACGAGCACACCGCCGCCCTGGATCCAAGCAATGCTGCGCTGGTCATGGAGTTAACCACAAGGTTTATTGAACAGGGCGGATTGACAAGCCTTATGATCACCCACAACATGAACCATGCCATTGAATTCGGCAACCGCCTCATCATGATGGACGGAGGCCGGATTATCATTGATGTCCGTGGGGAAGAAAAAGATAAGCTGACTAAAACCGCCCTGCTCGAGATGTTCAGCCGCATCAAGCAGCAGGAGTTTGACAGTGATGAAGTTTTGCTGACCCTGTAATTTAATAGGGGATACTTATGTGACGTTTTTGTAGGGTTTTCAAAAATGGTTGTAGGTGTTGCTCAAAAAGTGTATTTATTCAGGGTTAAATGATAATTTTAGGGAAAAAAAGTTATAATTATAATTAAGGGCCTATTATGAAGTTTTTTAATTTGAAACTGAAGCAGAAGATTCTAGGCGTTATTGTCCTGGTGGTGGTCATGGTCATGATTGCCTCATCCCTTGTAGTTTCTTATGTGACATACAACCAGAATATGAAGGCGGCCCATGAGCGTCTGGTTACCGGTGCCAATAATATCAAGGTGGAAATCCGGGAGGTTCAGTCTGATCTGATTCGGAAAATGGTTCAGATGAATTCGGTTTTCAAGGTCAGCGAGAACGTCAAGTTCATCAGTGATTTTAAAACGGATTATGATCTGGGCATGACGGAAACCGGGTTTGTCGATCTGGCCCATGCTCTTTTTGCCACGGCTTCCGGGAGTGGAATCGGCTCTATGGCTCTTTATGATGCCAAAGGTGAGCTTTTGGCATTTTCAGAAGTTCAGGCCGACGGTAAGTACCTGGGCGGATTTTACTATGTGAATCCTGAAAAGGCATTCAGGTTTGCGAAAGTTCCTGGTGACGGCGACTTGAAAAAGAGTGAATGGCAGAATCAGCCCGGGCTGGACGATCTCAAAAGCCCTGTGACCCTATCCGGCATGTCTGCCACGAAGCCTTCCGGAAGTCTTGAAAAATCAGAAGCCGGCCTGGCCGTATCTGTTTATGTGCCGGTGATGGTGGATAATTATAATAAGGAAACCGACAGGATGGAGCCCACACTTTACGGGTTCATCATTGCCTCCAAAGCTCTGGACAAGACGTTTGCCTCGGAGATGTCGGATTTGACCGGACTTAATGTCAACGTCTTTGCCGGACAGGACCTTGCCGCCGGCAACCTGCCGGGCTACAAAAAACTTTCGGCCGAGGGCCTTGCCGCAACTTCCGGCAAAGACTGGGATCTTTCCTCCCAGGATCTTTTGCCGGGACATGTGGCCGTTGACGGGAAACAATACATCCAGGGGCTGATACCTATCTATTCCGGAGCCCAATTTTCCGGTGCCGTCTGCCTGCTCAGTTCCAACAAAGTTGTCATGGATAATACCCTTCATGTGGCCTACACCCTTGTGATCGTATACCTGTGCTGCATTGTCCTGATTATCCCCGTGGCCCTTTTCTTTTCCGGAACCATGGTCAAAAACATCCTCAAGGTGACGGCCAGCCTCAAGGATGTGGCCGAAGGGGAGGGGGATCTGACCAAGCGGATTGAGGTCTCCTCCAAAGATGAGATCGGGGAACTGTCCCAGTGGTTCAATCTTTTTATCGAAAAGCTGCAGACCATGATCCAGGATATCTCCAAAAGCTCCCATGCCCTGTCCGGAGCGGTGACGGTGACGCGCAAAGAGGCTGCGGCCATTTCGGAAAATTCAGGGAAAATGTCCAAGATCACGGCCTCGGTGACCCAGGCCACCAATGAGATGAGTGCGGAAATTTCCTCGATCTCACAGCTCATGGATCAGGCTTCGGACAACCTGGGTATTGTTGCCTCTTCCACCGAAGAGATGACGGCCACCATCAACGAGATCGCCAAAAATGCGGAAAATGCCCGCAGCATGAGCGGTGAGACCGGGGCCAAGATCGGCCGGGCAAAGGAGATGGTCAACCGGCTGGGCATTGATGCCAAGGATATTGAAGCCTTTACCGAATCCATTAACGACATCTCCGAGCAGACCAACCTTCTGGCTCTAAATGCCACCATAGAGGCGGCAAGGGCTGGTGAGGCAGGCAAGGGCTTTGCGGTTGTGGCAGGAGAGATAAAGGACCTGGCCACCCAGACGGCCCGGGCCACTCAGGACATCAAGGAAAAAATCGATGCCATCCTCAACTCCTCAACCACAACGGTGGAAGAGATTGAGGCCATCACCACCGCCTTTGGCGACATGAACGATGTGGTCAACGAGATTGCCTCGGCCATTGAAGAGCAGACCGCCACTACAAAGGAAATCGCGGATAACAGCGCCACCGTATCCCAGGGCATTGGAGAGGTCAACGCCAGCATCAGCCAGTTCGACGGCATGACCACGGAGATTGCAGGTGAAATGGAGACGGTGAACCAGGCCGCGGCCCAGATGTCTGAGAACTGCACCCATATCAATACGGATACCGAAGAAATGGGAGAGCAGACCCAGAAGCTGGACAGCTTGATCCGGCGGTTTGTCATCCAATAAAAGAGAAGAATAAAAAAGAGGAGGGGGCCGTGACAACTGCCGAAAAGCTTGCCGCCTTAAGGGTCGGGATGAAAGAAAAAGGGCTTGCCGCCCTGGTGGTTCCAAGCGCAGATCCCCACCAGAGTGAATACGTGGCAGACCATTGGCAGGCCCGGGCCTGGCTGACCGGGTTCACGGGGTCCGCCGGCACCGCCGTCGTCACCATGGACAAGGCTCTTTTGTGGACGGATTTTCGATACTGGATCCAGGCCAAGGCCCAGATGGACGGATTTGAGTTGATTCGGCAGGGGGATAAGGATGTTCCCTCCTTTGATCAATGGCTGGCCAGGACCCTCGTCTCAGGGGATATCATCGGCATGGACGGCCGTATGGTGTCGGCTGCAGAGCAAAAAAAGTATGCCAGCGTTTTTTATGCGGCCGGCATTGGTCTTGATACCGGCGTTGATCTGACAAGTCCCCTGTGGGAGGACCGTCCGCCCATGCCTGCCTCGAAAGCCTTTGTCCTGCCGGTAAGGTATGCCGGGCAGACCCGGCCTGAGAAACTGGCTGCCGTTCGCAAAGCGCTTGAGGTTTTGCAGGCGCCGTTCCATGCCATGGCCACCCTGGATGACATCGCCTGGACTTTTAACCTGCGGGGGGCCGATGTCCACACCAATCCCGTGAACCTGGCCTATGCCCTGATCTCCCCGGATGAGGCCCGGCTGTTTATCAGCCCGGACAAGCTGGACGATGCGGTCCGCAAGGACCTTGAGGCGGACGGCGTGGTCCTTGAATCCTACGAAGCGATAGATGCGGCCCTGGCCGGCATCCCTTCAGGCGAAAGGGTATGCCTGGATCCGGACCGGATCAGCATTCATCTATACGACGCCGTTAATCCTGAAGCCATCATCGTTGATAAACAAAATCCTGCGGTCGGGCTCAAAGCGGTAAAAAATGCCACCGAGATCCAATGGGTTGAAAAGACCATGGTCAAGGATGGCCGGGCCGTGGTGAATTTCCTGCACTGGCTGGAAACGGGGGACGACCCTGTGACCGAAGTGTCGGCGGCGGAGAAGATGAGAGAATTTCGCAGCGCCCAGGCCGATTTTATAAACGATTCCTTTGACGCCATCATGGCGGCCGAAGATCACTCGGCCATGTGCCATTACAAAGCCGACGCCGAAAGTGACCGCCCAGTGAAAGAAGGCATGTTTCTGACCGATTCCGGGGGCAACTACCTGACCGGCACAACAGATATAACCCGGACCGTCCACTTAGGTCCTGCAGAGGCTCAGGATAAAACCGACTACACCCTGGTGCTCAAGGGGCATATTGCCG
This sequence comes from uncultured Desulfobacter sp., assembly GCA_963677255.2. Lineage (GTDB taxonomy): Bacteria > Desulfobacterota > Desulfobacteria > Desulfobacterales > Desulfobacteraceae > Desulfobacter. The sequence continues at coordinate 2,498,987 of CAXXER010000001.1, forward strand.
TGGCGCTGAGCCGGTTTCCCGAAGGGACAAGGGGATATCAGATCGATACTCTGGCGCGGCAGTTTTTATGGCAGGACGGGATGGATTTCGGCCATGGCACGGGCCATGGGGTGGGGTTTTTCCTCTGCGTCCATGAGGGCCCGGCCCGGATCAGCCCCTATCCCGTGGATCAGGCTCTCAAACCGGGCATGCTTTTGACCAACGAGCCGGGGCTCTACCGGGAGGGCGGGTACGGCATCCGCCTGGAGAATATGATCCTGGTGGCCGAAGACCGGGAAACGGCCTTTGGCCGCTTTTTGAAATTCAACACCCTGACCCTCTGCCATCTTGAGCTGGACCTCATAGAGCGGGATCTTCTGACCGAAGAGGAGAAAGCTTGGGTGGATGCCTATCACAAAAAGGTGTATGAGGCCCTGGCGCCGGGTCTGGACGAAGATGTCCGAAAGTGGCTTAAGGACAAGACCCGGGCCTTATAGGCAAGGCCTGCATTTTGTCAGGTTTAGAGGCCCGCCGCCTCAACCCCGCCTGCCGTTAACAGCCTGAGCAGGCCGTCGTCGCCTGCCAGGTGGGCGGCGCCCACAAGGATAAACTCCACTTCAGGGGTGGCCAGCATCTTTTTGATTTCCGGCAGCCAGTTCCTATTGCGCCTCACCATCAGGGAGTGGTACAGCCCCGGGTAATCCTTTTTAAGCGGTTGTGTGGTGGCGGCATTCAGGGCCGGCATATCTCCGTTGCGCCAGGCCGTCTTGACCTTGCCCACAATGGCGGGCAGCTCTCCCACATCCTTGATGATGTACCGGATCATCTGATCCTCATTTTTTTTCCCGATATCGGCTAAAAACCGGATCTGCTCCATGGGGGATTCCAGGAACTGCATGGGCAGGTTCTTTTTCTGCGCCTTTTGAAAGTAAAATTCGTCCACGCCTTTGCCTGCAATGCCTAAACGCTTCATCTCGGCCATGGTTAAAAAGACCATGACCATCCCCGGCTTGAAGCGGGAAAGGTCTTCGGGGGGTACGCCCCGTTTTCGGGCAAATTTTCCAAGGGCCCTGAATGTGGCAGGTTTTATCCGGTCCTTCAGGGTCCGGTTCCCCTTGTAGGCCATCTGTCCCATCATCTTCTGCCCGAATTCCGGGGTCTGGGTGGCGTCCAGGTCGGTTTCAAAGACCAATAGATCTGCGCTGTTAAACGCAGTTTCAAATGCGTCTGGCAGGGGCCAGTCCGCCTCTCCTAAAAGATGGATGGTTCCCGCAAGATACAGATGCCCCTTGTCCCCTGATATTTTCCACACCGGCGATCCTGCAAAGGACAGGCGGGCCAGCACCAGAAGGGTCAGGATCAGGACGGGTAAAAATGCTGTGGTTCGTTTTCTCATGGCGGGCTTCCTTCAGGTCTGTTCCCTGTCTATCCACTTGTTGACCACCGGGGCCTTGTATTCGGCAAAGCGGTCCAGAAGGGTTTCCGGCTCCGACTCTGTCATGATCATGCCCCTGGAGGCCTGGTTGACAAAACCTTCGGTAACCGAATGATTTAAAAATGCGGACAGATGATCGTAATACCCCTGGATATTGAGCAGACCGCAGGGCTTTTGGTGAAATCCAAGCTGGGCCCAGGTTAACACCTCAAAGATCTCTTCGATGGTGCCAAGGCCTCCGGGCAGGGCGATGAAACCGTCCGAATACTGGGCCATCAGCGCCTTTCGTTCGTGCATGGAGGTGACGATATCCAGTTTGGTAAGACCGGTGTGAAAGATCTCCCGGTCGGCCAGGGCCTTGGGGATGACGCCGAAGACCTCGCCCCCCCCTGCCAGGACCGTATCGGCGATCCGCCCCATGGTGCCGATCTGGGCGCCGCCGTATACCAGGCCCAGTCCCCGTTCGACAAGGGCATTGCCTAAGGCTTCCGCCGCAGCAAGGTAGGCTGGCTGTCTTCCGGAGCTGGAACCGCAATAGACACAGATGCGTTTCATGAAATTTCCTTTGATTGTGACTCGATCCATCATAGGGGACTCAATCTATGCCATGTCGGTGTTCAAAGTCAAGGACCCTGACCGGACCCTGGCCGGCTCTGTCCTATGCATAATTTTATATTGACACCTGAAAACAATATAGTGTAGTTGAGAACAGTGTTCTCATTGTTTTTATAGAATAATAGTTTCTATTTTTGGAGGGTTTATGGGCATTAATCTTGGCAGCTTGTTCACCAACCGCGCATGTTTAAGTCCGGATCTTGAGGCCTGTGTGGGAACGGATTACCGGTACACATTCTCTCAGATGAATCAGCGCATCAATCGGTTTGCATCGTATCTGACCCGGGCCGGGGTCACGCCGGGGGACCGCATCGCCATCCTGGCCAAAAACAACGAGTCCTTGCTGACCGCCCTGTTCGGTGCGGCAAAGATCGGGGCGGTGACGGCCGTACTGAACTTCAGGCTGGCGCCTCCGGAGCTTTCCTATATCCTTAACGACTGTCAGGCAAAGCTGCTTGTCTATGACGATGTGTTCAAGGATACGGCTGTCGTCTTGAAGGCCGGCACTCCGGTGGAAATGTACGTCTGCACCGCCGGCACCACGGATGACAAGTCCTTTGAAGACGCACTGAGCACCGGGGATGACACTGAGCCGCAAGTGTGCGGTTTTGGAAGTGATCCGGCCGTGCTGATGTACACCTCCGGCACAACGGGCAAGCCCAAAGGGGCTGTCCTCACCCATGACAACTGCTTCTGGGCGGCTGTGGGCCTGGTCCACAGCCTGAACTGGGCCTATAAATATCGATATCTGTCCGTGGCCCCGCTCTTTCATATCGGCGGCCTTGCCCCGATTTTCGCCAATGTCCATGTGGGCTGTTCCATGGTCTTCATGCCGGACTTCGATCCTGCCGCAGCCTGGGAGATCATGGAAAGGGAAAAAATCAACTTTGCCATGACCGTTCCGGCCATGCTCCAGTATATGGCCATGGTGCCCGGGGTGGAAAACCGGGATCTTTCCGGGCTCAAGCACCTGATCTGCGGGGGAGCGCAAGTCCCCAAATCCCTGATTACCGCCTACGGTCAGAAAAATATTGAGGTCTACCAGGTATACGGCGCCACCGAATACACCGGCGCCATTTCTTTCTGGACCTATGACATGGGAATGGAGGCGGCGGATTCCGCAGGCAAAATGGTCTTCCACGGCAGTGTGAAAATTACCGATCCCGTATCCGGGGCGGCTCTGGCGCCGGGGCAGGTCGGGGAAATCAGGCTTTCAGGGCCCCAGGTCTTTACGGGATACTGGCAGAACCCTGAAGCCTCTAAGGCGGCTATAGTGGACGGCTGGTACCGGACCGGGGATCTTGGAACCCTTGATGAAAAAGGCTTTGTCCGGGTGGTGGATCGCCTCAAGGACATGATCATCAGCGGCGGGGAGAACATCTATCCGGCCGAGATAGAATCCGTGCTCATGGCCCATCCGGCAGTTGCCGAGGCCTGCGTTGTGGGGCGGCCCGACGAACGCTGGGGGGAGGTGCCCGTGGCCTTTATCGTCAAAGCCGAAGGCGGCGATCTGACAGAGGACGGGGTAATCGATATCTGCCGGTCCAACCTGGCCGGGTTCAAATGTGTGAAAGCCGTGCAGTTTATAGACGCCATCCCAAGAAACACACTGGGAAAAGTATTAAAACGGTCCCTGCGGGATCAGATTTAAAAAAGGAGACCCCATGTCTTTACCCAATCGGGAAAATCCCTATTCATTTGACGACTTTCTGGCCTGGCGGGAGAACGCCGATTTTTACGGGAACGATCCGTTTTTAAAACAGGTCCTTCGCTGTTATGCCCCTGACGAATGGGAGGAGCTGGATCGCGCGGCCAAAGAAATTTCCGCCAAAGTGTCTTCGCGGTGGAAAAAATTATCCGAAGAGGCGGCTGTGCCTGAAAAGCGCCCCTACCTGGTCCATTATGACGGACACAACCACAGGATCGACCGGATTGTTCGTCCCATGGAGACCCTGATGCTGGAAAAGGAGGTGTTCGGGGAACGGTTGTTTTCGGCCCGGACATCCCCCTTTGAAAAACTGCTCAAGCTTTACCTGATCTATCAGCTGGGAGAGGCCTGCATCTCGTGTCCTCTGACCTGCACGGAAGGGATGGTGGCGCTGCTGGATCTATATGCCGACACCCCGGAACTCAGACAGATTCTGGCCCACTGCAAAGAGGGGGTAGGGGATGATATCGCCATCGGCGCCCAGTATCTCTCCGAGATCCAGGGCGGTTCCGACGTCCCGGCCAACCTGGTTGAGGCCGTTGAAACCGATGGTGTCTGGCGGCTTCACGGAGACAAGTTTTTCTGCTCGGCCACCCATGCCGATTATGCGGTGGTCACGGCCAAGCCCAAGGGCTCTGAAAAAGTCGGGCTGTTTATCGTTCCGTCATGGCTGCCCGGTGACAGGGAAAAGGAAAAGCGCAATGGCTGCACCATTAACAGGATCAAATGGAAGATGGGGACATCGGAGCTGACCACGGCGGAGATCTCCTATAACGGGGCTGTGGCCTATCCGGTCGGCCCCCCGGAAAAGGGGCTTTCCAACGTGGTGGGCATTGTCCTGACCTATTCCCGGCTGACCGTGGGGATATCCGGAGCTGCCTTCATGGCCCGGGCCTGCCGGGAGGCTGCCGCCTACAGCCGGAAGAGAACGGCATTCAGCCTGACCCTGTCGGACTTCCCCCTGGTCAGGGATCAGATCGCCCGGCTGACCCTTTTCTCCCAGCGGACCTTGGCCGCCACCTTTAAACTGTACCGGGATTTTCTCTCCCTGGACGGGGGGCTTGGAAAGGGAATGAACGCGGATGAACCCGTTGAGATCAAAATGAAGCGCTTCAACATCCGGGAGCTGATCATGCTCCAGAAGATCACGGCGGCCTGGGACAGCACGGACATGGTGCGCCTGGCCATGTCCGTGTTCGGAGGCCACGGGGTGATGGAGGATTTTTCCTCCCTTCCCAGACTCTTCAGGGATTCCGCCATCAACGAGCTTTGGGAAGGCCCCAGAAACGTGCTGTTAACTCAGATGCACCGTGATTTCCAGAGGGCCTCGGCCTGGTATCCCCCGGCCCGGGTGGTGGCGTCCATTCTTGACGGGGCCGATCCTGCAGTAAAAGCCCCCCTTGAAAGAGAGGCCGAGGCTCTGGTGGCCCATCCCAACCTGTTTGGTCCGGACCCTGAAACCCTGGATGTCTGCAGGCGCTGGGACTGTTTCTGTCACGACCTGACCCATGCCTATCAGGATCTGGCAAGGGCGGAGGTCATGGCGCAGGCGACCTGATTCAAAACCGGCTTGAACCGGGCCTGTCTTTTCTGGTAGGGTATGGCACTTTGTCCCGTAACCGATTGCAAAGGTGCGCATGAAACAGACTCCCCTTGCCAGACTCAAGGAAAAGGAAAGAAAAGCCCGGCAGAACCTGATTGTAAATGCAGCGGAACGGCTGTTTGCCGCAAAACCCTTCCCTAAGGTAAGCATGAGGGATATTGCCGATGAATCCGGCATATCCCTCTCTTCCATCTACCGGTATTTCCCGGATCAGGAGTCCTTGTTCATTGAGGCGCTGACACGGGGGGCCAACAAGATTCAGGCCCGGCTGGATAAGGTGATCAAGGACAAAGAGGCCGGTGTTGAAGAGCTGGCCGCAGCCTTTATGTCCTTTCTCATGGAAAACGATCCCTATTTTAGGATGATGACGCATTTCATGCTGGACGGCGTCCTGAATTCCGCCTCAGTGGAGAAACTCAACCGGATCGAACGGATTCTTCTGAACCAGTTTAACGCGTTTTTCGACCGCCTTAATCCGGGGGGCAGCCATCGCCTGACCGCTCATATGTTTTTCGCCGCCCTGAACGGCATCCTCATTACGTACCGCAACTATCCGGGCCGGGATATCGATGATGTCCACAAGCACATGAAACAACTGGCTTCACAGATGGCCCGGATGTTCTCGCTGACGCTGTCCGCTTAGAACGGCTCAGCCCTATACTGAGCGGGCCATAATATAAATATCAAGCTGATCTTTTAGGATGATGGGAACTCTGCTGGATGCTCCAGGCTGCAATTGCTCAAGTTTTTCTATAATCCGGTTGTCATCTTCCGGGGCAAACTTATCCCGGTCAAACCCATAGGCACATAGATCGGTTTTGTCTTCGAATCGGACGACAGCCTCAAAACAGCCTTTGTCTTCCAGTGCAAAGGCGCTGTCCATCATGCTGTGATACGCCTCTTGTATCCTGATGGTTTCATCGTCAAAAAGATGAAAGAACTGCTGGAACTCGCCTTTGACCGAGGGCTCAATTACAATGAGTTTTCCATTGTCCTTTAAAACCCTGAAGGCCTCTTTGAGTGCGGCTGGGCTGTTTTGATGATGCAGGGACAAGCTAAAGAGCACAAGATCAAAAAGACAAGCTTCAAAGGCCAACGCTTCACCGCTGCCAATCCTGAAATCCACGTTGTCATAATTGCCTTTGGCTTCCCAGATGGCTGTTTCATCCGGGTCAATGGCAATGTATCGCTTTGTGTCCTCTGCAAGAAGCGAAGAGATTGTCCCGTTACCGCAGCCGATTTCAAGGACGGTCTTGCCCTTAAAATCGGCCTGGCTTTGAATTTTTTTTAAGGTGATTTGCTCAGCGTCGTATTTCATTTTATCCCTGATCAATGCGTATTCATGGTTGAAAATTGTATATATCCTGAAAATCAGGATAAGATAAAACAAAAAAATGTATGAGAAAAAATTGCAGAAGGCGCCTGGCGTGCTCCTCATTGCCCGAACGGTGATGTTTGACAAGTGTTTTGAACTCGTGATATGAGGACTTCCAAGTGTTTAATAAGCGATTTTAAAAGGATTTTTTTGCTCTCTAATTCATTGGATATTGTGCGAGTCGTTGCTGATAAATAATAATCAGTGATGGCCGGCATATAATAAAAGTTTATCCATTTCCATTTCTGATTCATGGGATACAACAGGAGCGTCTGTTTTCAGCGGACCATTTGTTTGTACCCGTGTCTGTCGTATCGTCTCTTATCAGCAACGACCTTTCTCCATAAAAATTAGGTTTGATTTGGCAAGGCCGCAGGACTGCCTGTGGGTGGTCTCTGCTGCTGCACTTTTTATTGCAAGTAAAGGATAAAATCTTAGGAGAAAATATGAAAGATGACCATAAATCCATTCATGAGTTTGATCGGGAATTAATCTGCCAGTATTTTGCGAGTCTGAAACGGCAGGGGCCGGGCAGCCCGGAAGTAACGACCAAGGCGTTGAGCTTTATCGCCAATCTTGACGGCAGATCCCTTATCGCCGACATTGGCTGCGGATCCGGCGGGCAGACAATGTCATTGGCGCAGCATACCCCGGGAAATATAACAGGGATTGACGTGTTTCCCCCTTTTATCGACCTGTTCAACCGGAATGCCAAACAACTGGATCTGGAGGACAGAGTAAAAGGTATTGTTCAATCCATGGATGCACTATCCTTCAGGGACGAGCAGTTGGATCTTATATGGTCGGAAGGGGCGATCTACAATATTGGGTTTGAACGGGGGCTTAATGAATGGCGCAAATTCCTGAAAACAGGCGGCTATGTTGCCGTTTCGGAAGGCACGTGGTTTACGAAGGAGCGCCCGGAAGAGATCGAAGCCTTCTGGATGGATGCCTATCCGGAAATAGACACGGTCGCCAATAAGGTCGCGCAGATGCAAAAGGCAGGCTATATGCCGGTAGCCGCTTTTATTTTGCCAGAAAACTGCTGGATGGAAAATTACTTTGCTCCTAAAGTTAAAGCAGATATCCTTTTCCTGGAAAAAAATGCCGGCAACAAAGCTGCGGAATCGTTTATCGCAAACCAGCGGCATGAGGCGCAGCTGTATGAAAAGTACAAACACTATTATGGATATGCGTTTTATATAGGAAAGAAAATTTAAAATGATAGCTATGTAAAAAAAGGACATGTCACCGGCCTGTTCCCCGGGCGGCTCACCGCTGCCCGGGAAGTGGGCTGGCTGAACGATATGCAAGTGCACGGACCTTGTCCGATAGGCAACCCTCAGGCCAGGCTATAATCCCACAGCTTAAATTCGCCCTTGCCATCCAGGCAGCAGTCAGGATAATCTCCAATTATTTTCGGGCAGCATCGCACCGTATTTATGCACAGGCAAATGAATGGAAACACAAATTGGCCACACAGACCTTTGTTAACTATTTTTTAAAAATCTTTTTTATCCTGACGCCGTTTTTTGTGCTTTCCGCATTTCTCTCCCTTACCCGGGAATTCACGGATTCGGAAAAAAAGCGCCTTGCCGTCAAGGTAACGCTGGCTGTGATGATCAGCACCTTTGTGATCTATCTGTTCGGGAAATATATTTTTTTATTGTTCGGCATTACTTTGGATGCCTTCAGGATCGGAGCCGGAACCATTTTGTTTCTCTCCGCCCTGTCCATGATCACCGGCAGCAATGAAACATCACCTAAGGGCGCGGATCAAAATATCGCCGTTGTCCCCCTGGCACTGCCGGTAACCGTTGGCCCAGGAGTGATCGGCGTGCTCCTTGTCACAGGGGCGGAAGCCGGATCCTATATTGAAAAATTGATCATCGGGCTTGCGCTTTTTTTAGCCGTGGTCAGCGTGGGTGTAATCCTTTATCTTGCGACCGGTGTGAAACGGGTAATCGGCGAGCAGGGATTGATTATCCTTCCCAAAATAACCGGCCTTTTTGTATCGGCAATTGCCGCCCAAATGATTTTTACCGGGATTCAGAATTTCTTAAACCTCAACTGATCCGAAACCGCTTTGGATCGCATCCCGGGCAGGCTCGCTTATGAATCTGTGGCTGTTCAATAAGGCTGCGTATCAAAAATGTCCACTTTTACCTGACCAGGTCAATTCAATATGTGTTGAAATTTTCGTACATTATAGTATAACCCCTTCCTTCGATAACAGATAATTCAATCCCGGCAAATGGTAATGTCGGGTTTTATATTTTTATGGAAGAAGGATAATAGAATGCAATTAAACTGTGGCATCGTTGGACTCCCCAATGTGGGGAAATCAACTATATTCTCAGCGCTTACATCTGCACCTGCAGAAAGCGCAAACTACCCGTTTTGCACAATTGAACCCAACGTGGGCATTGTGGAGGTTCCGGATAAACGCCTTGGGATGATCTCTGAATTTATTACGCCCAAAAAACTGATACCCGCGGTTGTTGAGTTTGTTGATATCGCAGGTTTGGTCAAAGGTGCTTCCAAAGGAGAAGGGCTGGGAAATAAGTTTTTAGGTCATATCAGACAGGTGGGTGCAATCATCCATGTGGTTCGTTGCTTTGATGACGATGATATTGTTCATGTGAACGGGGTTGTGGACCCTGCAAGTGATATAGAAACAATCGGAATTGAACTTGCGTTAGCTGACCTTGAGACGGTTCTAAAGAGGCAGGATAATCTTGTCAAGCAGATGAAGTCCCACGACAAGAAAATATCGGAAAAAGCAAAGGCTGCTGATCCGATTTTAAAGCAGATATCAAACGCTCTTGAAGAGGGCCGGCCCGCCCGAAGTGTTGAACTTGATAAAACTCAAAAAGAGCTGATCTCCGATCTTCATCTCATTACCATGAAACAACAGCTTTATTGCTGCAATGTAAATGAAGATGGGCTGGATTCCGACAATGAATATGTTAAAAAGGTAAAGGCACTTGCCCAGAAAGATGATTCTAAGGTGGTTGTCATATCTGGAAAATTAGAATCCGAGATTGCAGATCTTGACTCTCAAGAAGAAAAAAAAGAATTTCTCGAAGCTGCCGGGCTCGAGGAATCCGGGCTTGATCAGCTTATCCGCACAGGGTATGACATGCTCGGATTAAACACTTACTTTACAGCCGGTGAAAAAGAAGTCCGGGCCTGGACTTTTCCTGAAGGTTGCAAGGCCCCCCAGGCTGCCGGAATCATCCATACCGATTTTGAACGGGGATTTATCAGGGCAGAGTCATATCATTGTACCGATCTTTTTGAATATAAATCCGAGCTAAAATTAAAAGAAGCCGGTAAGATTCGTCTTGAAGGTAAAGAATATCAAGTGCGGGACGGTGATGTGCTTAATTTTAGATTTAATGTTTGATAACGCCGGAAAAGCCATATCGTTGAGGCATTGGGGACCATCGCACCAGGTGCTCAATGCCAAAAGTAGCGAACGCCGCTTCAGAAATGGCTTGGGAGTCCTTAAATACCATAAGTCAACGGTCTTCTGGGTAAAAATAAATGTAATTGTACAGGGTATTTAATTTACTGTTGGAAAATATATTTCAGAAATTGTGTTCTCTGAATTTACAACTGACGACAACATACAATTAATTCCAGACTCAATTGTACTTATTCACAAAGACAAAAGCGGAAAGACAATCCAGCATGAAAAAATTTACCATGATTTAGACCGGAAACTTGAGGGCAAGTATCGGCGCCATTATTATCGGAAGGTCTATGATCCAAACAAGTTGCCAAATGCAATCTCGGAGGACATTTATTTAGAGGTCATTATCAGAGGGGTTAAGGAAAAGATTGAATATCATTTGCCAATCGAAAAAGCAATACACTACCCATGGTGGGATGTAATGATGGGTATATAGCCTTTGCAAATAGTAAAAATCACATATCGAATCATTTCAGCGGACGCAAAATAACTGCGCCGCTGAATTCAACGTTAAGTCAAAAATATGTATATCCGGTTTGAAACTAATATTTGTTTTCAGGGAACTCAATATAAGAAAGGAATATTCGCTGCGATGGGAGACCTAAAACGAATGAACAGAATGTCTAAAAAAGAGAAAATTTGGTATGAAAATACGGCGGACTGGTTTAATAAAAATTTGCCAAATCCATCATGCTTTGACTTACCAGTTCCCAATGATATAAAGTTCCGTGCAAAAAGTTGGTTTGTGTTTTCAAAGTCTGATTTTTTATCAAACTCAAAAGCGGTTGCCGAGCTTTTACAGAAGCATGGGATTGTGGTTAATGAATTATTATCAGAAAATCCTGGAAGTGTCTTATATAAAGATTCGTTTCAAGTCGTTGTGCTACCTGCAAATTGAAAGAGAATCCATAGCTTGAGAGGAACCGGGCTTATTCTGCGGCCTTATAGCCTCACAGGAAAGCGGTGACTATGTCTTTGACCTGTCGCTATTGTCCCGAAAAGGCCCATAAGCACTGGCGTTTTTATTGTTGGGGATTGGGTTCATTCCAATCCCCTTCGAATTTTACCGGTAAATATTCTCAATCCAATACATAGCCTCAGTGTCGCTGATTTTGCCCAGATACCGTTGCGTGGTAGACAGATTGGAATGCCGGAGAATGATTTTTGACACGATTTCAATGGGAGCTCCTGATCGGCTGGCATATGTGGTGGCATGTCTCCGAAAATCATGAGGTTTTACATCCATACCTGTTTTCTTGCCGGTGTTTTTAACGATCTACCGGGCTCGGGTATATCCTAAAGGGAAAACACGCTCATTATCCTGGATATTTTCAGCGGCAATGTATTCATGAAGCCGGTCCCGGGAGCCTTTGACGATCCCCGGCATGTCCTTGGTTCTTTCATCACATATTTCACGTTCTTTTCACGCTTTTTTCACTTTTTTTTCAACAGTGCGATCTTATAGTGACAATGACTTTTGGACAGGGGCTGTCTGTGGCAAACATGGATATTAACGAACAAATGACATATATATCAGGGTATGGAGGAAACTGTGTATGAGAACATCAAAATCGCAACAGCCCCTTCGTATCCTGCTTGTGGAAGATGATAAGGGGATCGTGGAAAACATTTCAGATTATTTTGAGGCCCGGGGCCATGTACTTGACTTTGCTTTGAACGGCATTGCCGGGCTGCATCTGGCCCTGACCGAAAGTTATGATGTAATGATTCTTGATATCATGCTCCCGGGAATGGACGGGCTGACCCTTTGCAGGGAACTTAGGAGATCCGCTACAAACGCAATCCCTATTCTCATGCTCACGGCCCGGGATACGCTGCCCGACAAGATCCAGGGTTTTGAATCCGGGACCGATGACTACCTGGTAAAGCCTTTTGCACTCGTGGAGCTGGAACTTAGATGTTATGCACTGGTCAGGCGGAATGCCAATGCAAAGAAAACCGTTTTTAAGGTGGCAGACCTGGAAATAGATACGGCCACCCGCAAAGTTCAGCGTTCGGGAAAACAGATTGAACTGAATCGTGCCTGCTTTTCCATTCTGGAGATGCTCATAAAGGCCTGCCCCAATGTTGTCTTGCGCAACGATATGGAATATGCCCTGTGGAAAGATATGCCCCCTGGCAGCGATGCCCTGAGAAGCCACATGTATATGCTGAGAAAAAAAATCGATAAACCCTTTTCCTTTGCCCTGATCCACACGGTGCACAAGGTTGGATACAAGCTGGAGGCACCCGATGAAATACAGGTATAGCCTGCGCAACAGAATTGTCATTGCCTTTGGCCTGTTCGGGTTGTTTCTGGCCATGACATTCTGGTTTTTTATAGACAGTTCCATGGGACTTGTGGAGGATGCGGTCTTTAGAAACCGGCTGAAAAACGAAATCAGCTATTATCTTGAACAGGCAAAGGCAGACCCGAAATGTCCTTTACCATCGTCACGGTATATCAACGCTTATCTTGATTTTGACAGCATGCCCAAAGCCTATAAAAATATGGCGACAGGGCTGTCGGAAGGATTTTATGAGACCGACGGCCCGGGCGCTGTCAAAGGGCCGGGGAATCTGCACCTGGGGATAAAAAAAATTCCGGGAAAAGGGGTGCTTTATCTGTTCTATGATGTAGGAACCCTGAAGGTGGAAGAAAAATACGAATCCATTGTGAGCCTGGGCCTGTTTGTCAGCTCCCTGCTTGTGGCAGCCATTGGTGCAGGCATTGGGGCGGCTGTGGCCGGAAAAATCATTGAACCGGTGACAGAACTGACAACGATTATTTCGCAAAGTGATCCCGACCACCTGCCGGTCGAGCTTGATTCCGCCTTTGCCCGGGATGAAATCGGTTTTCTGGCCAAAACCCTGGAGCAAAGCATGAAACGAATCAGGAAATTTATAGAACGGGAAAAGACATTTACCCGGGATGCCAGCCATGAACTTAGAAACCCGCTCACCGTCATAAAGGGGGCTGTGGAACTGATATCCCAAATGCCTGAATACCGGAATGCCGCACTTCAAAGGCCTTTGAAACGGATCGAAAAATCTGTTGCTAAAATGACCGTGACCATTGAGACCTTTCTTATGCTGGCCAGGGAGGATACGGCCTTGCAGGCAGGGCAGTCTTGTGATGTTGAATCCCTTGCCAGAACCGCCTTTAATGAACACCGGGACCAGTTTGAAAACCCGCTTGTTGAAACCCGGTATAAGGCAGATGCCCATCCCAGGGCCAATGCACCTGCCGCGGTGTTCAGAATTGCACTTGATAATCTGTTACGAAATGCATTCTATTACACCCCCGAGGGCAGGATATGCCTGACCGTGGGCCAGGATCATATCCGGGTGAGCAATTCCGGGACCGGCGGTGCCTGGCCGGCAACGCCCGGCAAATGGGAAAAACATTCTAAAGGCCATGGATTCGGCCTTAACATTGTAAAGCAGCTTTGTGAACGCTTTGGCTGGCATCTGGAAATATCGTCCCGGCCCGGCCAGGACACCTGCGTTATTTTAACATTTTGAACAATACAAAAAACAGGACTCCAAAGGAGGCAACATGATAATGACGCAAAAAATCAGAATTGAAAGAATCAGAATCGGTATATCCAGGGTTTATGTTGTCATGATATTTGCTTTGCTCTGTATGACGGAAAGTTATTGGAGCACCTCGTTTCCTCCGTTGACCTCGGCCATGGTCATCACCGCCATTGTACTGGTGATCATCGCCTCGGTGGGCCGATTATGGTGTTCTCTTTATATTGCCGGTTACAAAACAGACCACCTTGTCACCCAGGGGCCCTATTCCATGTGCAGAAATCCCTTATATTTTTTCAGCTTCATAGGCGCCGCGGGCGTGGGGCTTGCCACGGAAACCTTTTTGATTCCGGTACTTATTGTAACGGCATTTGCAGTATATTACCCTTTGGTGATCAAGGATGAGGAGCAGGACCTGAAAAGACGCCATAAAGAAAGCTTTGAGCAATATGAGAAACAGGTGCCAAGATTTTTTCCTAAACTTTCCCTGTTAAGGGAACCCGCAAGTTACCAGGTCAATCCCGTGATATTCAAAAACCATATCTTTGATGTGATCTGGTTCGGTTTCAGCATGGGCATCCTGGAAATTATCGAAGAGTGCCACCGGTTGGATCTTTTTCCTTCCATATTAAAGATTTATTAAAATCCCTGATCCTTACAAATTTTGAGGAATTGGAAACCCCACATTATGAAAAAACTCTATTATTCCGAAGAAAAACATGAGCACTGGCGTTTTAATTGTGTAGATTGGGTTCACTCCAATTCCCTTTTATTGTTTAAAGAACAAAGCAAATTCGGCGATTTTATTTTGACTATGAGTTTAGCTCGGCGTTACAAAAGTATTGTTTAAGGAAAATTAAATAACAGCTTTTAACAGCTATAGAATAGGAGTTTAATTCCGTTATCAATCAAATTTGACCTTGTCCAGACTTACCAGACGGTTATTCGATCCGGTTTAAGAGAAAAACTCCGGCAAAGGCCAAAACGGTCCCCAAGATACCGGCTGTAGTGATGGATTCGTTTAGAATCCCGGCCCCCAGGATCGTGGCAATCACCGGCGACACATAGAGCCAGCTGGAAGCAAATACAGGGCCGGCATCCCGGACCAGAACCAGGGCTGCGGTGTGGCCAAGAATAGAGCCTCCGATCACAAGGTAAAGAAAGGGCCATAGCGCGGCAAAGGGAAAACGCACCGTCTCTGTGCTCAGCGCGATTCCCATTAGAATGATGCCTCCGGTAAAGGCTTGGATGGCGCTGATTAGAACCGGGCTCTCATCGTCAGAAAAAAGAATGGGATAGAGTACATTTCCTGCTGCATAGAATAGAACAGCTCCGGCCGTGGCGATGAGGTATGCCGGCTCTGCCTTGGCTGCCGGGGATGCAATGAGAAAGGAACCGGCAGTGCCGAGAAAAAACGCTGCAAAATGGGCCAGGGAAAGTTTTTTTCCCAAAAACAGGGCAGCTAAAAGAGCTGTCACCAGGGGGCCTGTCGCATCAAATCTGGCCATGAATCCTGAATCGACCCGGGTCTGGGCAATAAACATGCAGCCAAAGCTGCCGACGGTCATAAAAAAGGAGAAAAGAGTTCCCCGACCGGTTAGGGGAAGGATGGTCGCTAAATTTGCCCTTTTTGACAATACAAGAGCGATGAGGAGAATCCCCCCAGCCGCGGTAAACCTCAGGGCAGCATAAAACAGGGGAGACGCCCCGGCCTTCAAGCCAAGACTGATGGCCAGAAATGTGCTCCCGAAAAGGGTGCATACCAATATGAACAAACCGTATATTCTTTTATTTTGCATAATTCACCTCCTGGGGAACAACTTAATATCAACTCCGATTTGGGTACAGATACAATTTGATTTTTTATTATGGGTACAGTAGATTTTATTCATGAAAAAATATGAAGCCATTGTCCGTCGCATCCAAACAGACATCGAATCCGGCATCCTTAAAGAGGGGGAACGACTGCTTTCTGTCAGGGAAGAGGCTGTGACCTCCACTGTATCTATCAATACGGTACTGACCGCCTATAATATGCTTTTGGATGAAGGACTGATCCGGTCCCGGGAAAGAGGGGGATACTATGTCCGGGCAGGTGCTTCGGAGCTTACCCGGGAGGGGATCGGCAAGGCCGCTCCCCTATCCTCCAAATATATCTCAGCGGCCAGGGAGACCGGTGAGCGCCTGGATCAGCTATACGAAAGGCTTTTGCATATTGATGCCAGCTTTGCATCCGCCGCCCCGGGCCTGGATCTTCTGCCCACAGCCCAGCTGCACGATGTCACTGCAGGATTGAGCCGGTCATGGATGGAATACAATCATCCCGAAGGCGATTTCAGCCTCCGAAAACGAATCGCCGTAACCAGCCGGGAAACCGACGGACCCGCCGCTCCCAATGATATTGTGATCACCAACGGGGCTACCGAGGCCCTGGCTATTGTCCTGCGAACGCTGCTCCGTCCGGGCGACAAGGTTGCCCTGGAATCTCCCACCTATATGAATTTTTTCCGGCAGCTGGCCCCGCTGGGAGTCCAGTTGGTGGAAATCCCCATGGGACCCAACGGCATGGATCTTTGCATATTGGAAGAAGAGTTGTCGAATCGAAATATCCGGATGATCATTGCCCAGCCCAATGTTCACAATCCCACAGGGGTAACCATGAACGAAGAGGCAAAAGAAAAACTGGTTGCCCTGGCTCAGAAATACGACACGTTTCTTGTGCAGGACGATGTGTACGGCGATCTTTACTTCGGCCCTTTCCGGCCCCGGAATCTGACATTCTATTCGGATGATCCAAGGATCATCCTGATTTCCTCCTGTTCCAAGACCATATCCCCCGGACTCAGGGTGGGGTGGATCCGGTCCCATCACCATGCCGGGATATTTACCGAGGAAAAACTGCGTTCATCCATGGATACCTGCCGGGCTGCCCAGGCGATTTTGGAAACATTTATCGGGAGCAAGGCCCATCGCCGCCATACCCGCACCCTTAGAGAGGGGCTGAAGATCCGAATTGATGAACATATTCAACGATTATCCGAAATCCTCCCCCAGGGAAGCAGCGTTCTGCGGCCTAGCGGCGGGTGCCTCATCTGGATCAGCCTTCCCCCCCATATTAACGCGACAAAGGTGTTTGGACTCTCCGCTGGTAAAGGCCTGATAACCGCACCGGGAGAGCTTTTTTCAGCCAGCTGGTTCTTTAACAATTGTATGCGCTTGAATGCCGGCAGAAAGCTGACCCGGGACCGTTCCGCCGCCCTTGCCGTTCTTGGGGAATCCATGCAGATAGACGATGGTCATCTATGAAGATAGTTCAAAATATCTGTGCCTGAATGCTGTAATGCATCGTGTTGAAATTCAAGGTAAAAAAGGAATATCACGACTGAAGTCGTCCCCGCGGCCAATGGGTTCTGATTACCTAAGCACCTGTTTATTTTTTGCCAGAGACCAGAACATGACCAAGATGGATACCGCCAATAAAAATACGCCTAGGCCAAAAACACCACTGAAGCCGATTCCCTGGTATAGCCAGATGCCAAACAGCGGGGCAATCATTGCCCGGACGCCCACCAAGCTGAGATGGACGGATTGGTATGCCGCGGCATCATCATCAATACAAAAATATGCCGAACCGATATTCCATAAAAGAGACATGGTTGCTGCAAACAATCCGTTCCACGCAAAAGAGATCACCACCAGGTAATAAAACCGATACGCTCCAATGTCCAAGTAATAGGGGAAATACTCAGTCAGTCCCATGAAAAGAAGGTGCATGAGCAAAGTTGAAAAGGTGAATGCGGCAAATTTTCGGGGTTCTATCCGGCCAATAAGATTTCCAAAAAACGGCAGTAACACAATGGCTATTACGTTATACGAGTTTTTGTAAAAGGCAATACTTGTGTAATTCAACTCCAGCTTTTCAACAAGGAAAAGCGTAATAACCGCCCCCGAAAGCATAAATGAAAATCCGTAAAGCATAAATCCTATTTCAAAGTCACGATAGGGCTTGTTGAACTTGATGATTGCTTTCATGTCCTTAAAGGATTTGCGAAGCGAGGCGATTACGGGAAGGACTTCATCACCTGTCTGAAGGTAGTCCACCTTTACTGCTCCTGATAACAATAACAGAGAGATGATCCCAAGGATCCCGATAGCCGGATAAACATAAACAAATGAGAAGGGATTTCCATCAAGCATCCACCCAAAAACAAATGTGGTGATCATCATCACAATTTTATTGGTCATGGTGGCATAGCTGTAAAGTGTGCCGAAATGGGAGTGACTGTAATTATTTTTTAGAATGCTGTTGATGATAGGATAAACAATGGGCATGGCCAGATAATAAAAGAGAAAAATCAACAGGAAAAAATAATGATAGGACGCCATTGTTTCTTGGGCAAGCACTCTTCTGGGGAAGAAAAAGATCAGAAGCAGGGGCAAACGGGTGATTAATGCGGTTGCCCTGAGGATATCTTTTTTTTTGAAGCGCTTTAATACTTCATGGATGAGGACAGAAAAGACAAAAACAATCACGCTGGTCTGAAAAAGAACAGCCAGTTGTGTCCCTGTCCCCTTAAGGCTTTTAATAAACACAAACTCGTTGAGGACCACAACACCGGCCAAAATGCCTTCGATGATTGAATACACAAGGTGGAGTCCGAATACTTTTTTTTCATTGGTATCCAGATCAATACGGTTCAATTCCTATCCTCTGATCCATTTTTCTGTATTGGATGCTATCGCTGCAGAAATCTTATTTTAGCTGTGAAAGAAAGATATTCATATACACAAGATTCAACACTTTTCAAAGTGTATTCTGCGACCTCCAACCATTTGAGATTTATCAACACTCCGGGATGCCGGTGTGCAGGCAGGGCAGGGCCATGGCTCTGGCCAGTTCCTCCGGGGAGGCGTTGGATCCGCTCATCTGGACGGCCACGGTTTTTCCTTTGAGGCGGTCCCTGATTTTGATGGCCGCCATGAGGCAGGATGCGCCGGCGCCTTCGGCCAGGTTCCGGGTGTGGTAGGCGGCAAGGGCGATGCCCTGGTAAAGTTCCTCTTCCGAGAGCAGGATAAAGTCATCCAGGCCGTCCCGGTACAGGGAAAAGGGCAGGTCATAGGCTGTACCTGTGGCAACGCCGCCGGCAAAGGTGGTGTTGGGGGCGCTCATAAGCTTGCCCTGTTGCCAGGAGAGGCAGGCGGCCGGGGCGTTTTCAGCCTGGACCGCGATGATTTGGGTGCGGGGGGAAAGGCTGCGCAGCACCGTAATGGCTGCGGCGGCTTCGCTGCCGGCACCGATAGGGATGATCAGGACATCCAGGTCGGGCAGGGCTTCGAGGATTTCCAGGAATTCTGTGGCCACCCCGTGGATGATGTGGGGTTCGTTGGCAGGATGCACAAAAAAAGCGCCGGTTTCTTCCACCAGTTCGGCGACCTTTTGGCCTGCCGCTTCAAAGTCCGCACCATGCTCAATGAGGGTGGCGCCGGCATCTTTGATGCTCTGGCATTTGAGGGGATTGGAGTTCTCCGGAACCACCACTGTGGCCTTGATGCCGAATCTTTTGGCGCTGGCGGCGACGGATGTGCCGTGGTTCCCCGTGGAATAAGTGATGACGCCCGGAACCTGCCTGGCCTTGAGGTGGTGCATGAGGGTCAGGCCGCCCCTGATTTTAAAGGTACCCGTGGGGTTCTGGTTTTCATGTTTCACAAAAAGTCTGGCGCCTGTGAGGCGGTCCAGTGAGGGGTAGCTTCTCAGGGGGGATGGGGGTAAAAAGGGCTTGATAATGGTCCGGGCCCCCATGGCCATGGACAGTTCGATCTTGGCGCTGTGCGGTGTCATTTGTCCTCCTTATGATGTTCGTCCGGTTCATCGTCCCGCAGGCCGGCTGCAGGACAGGGATCAATGTAGGACAGGGAGGGGTGTCATAACAGTGACAGAAAAGATGAAAAAAATGGATAACAGATAGCCTGGGCTTCGTCTGTCTGGATCAGTTGAAAAAATAGGCGGCATTTTTTGACGGCTTTTCCCGTTTTTCAACCGAGGCCTGTGCCATGAAGATGACCGAATAGCCGTCCAACTGAACCTTGCTGACTTTGCCCGAGGCCCGGACCCAGTCGTCTCCGGTGGCGCCTTCAACCGTTGCCCGATCCAGGAAAACCCCCACGGGCAGGGCATCGGCCACGCAGCAGGTGATCAGGTACCGGAAAACGGCGGACAGCTCATCGTGTCCCACCACGGTCCGGGAAAAGATCCCTTCGATACGGACCTTTTTTCCGTCGTATCTGTCCCAGTTTTGAATAAGATCGGAGATTTCTATCGTCGGAATGCCTTCGGTCCCGGGTGCCTGTGCCGCTGCCGGGGGCGATGTTGCCCCGTACTCGGCCGGTACGGATGCGACTGTTTCCTGTTGTACCGGCGGCTGAGGCATTCTGGGCTCGCTCTTGGATGCCAGGCTCTGGCCGGATGAGATTCCCCTCTTTTCCATGGCAAAACTGCCCAGGGTTGCATCTCCGGCAGACAGGATAAAGAGGATGGGCAGAATCAAAATAAGGCCCCGGATCATCTGGTTCCGGGAGTTTTGAGGCGGCAGGAGGGATGCACCGATGGTAAAGAGAAAGGACAGCGTAGCCCCGGCATAGACCAGTATCTGAAATTTCGGTGCCAGAAAGTGGGTGAAGCGGTCATCTGCAATCAGCCATGAAAGGGTCAGGGTCCAGGCGGCCATGACTAGGCAGGGCAGGGTGATTATGCGGCGAACCATTGAGACACCTCCAGGGCGGACATGGCCAGGAAAACGGTAAGGGTGATACCGAAGATCAGGGTTAAAATCATCTTCCGGGTGAAAAGGCCCAGGTACATGAGAATCAGTTTGATGTCCAGCATGGGGCCCAGGACCATAAAGGCCATCTGGGCGGAAAAAGGAATGCCGGTGGGGGCAAAGGAGGCAGAGATAAAGGCGTCGGCCTCGCTGCACAGGTTTAGCACCACGGCCAGCCCCATCATGGCGGCGATGGACAAAAAGGGCGTGTTTGTCACGGACAAAAAGATCTGCCGGGACACCAGGGTCTGAAGAGCTGCGGCAATAAAGGCGCCTATGATCAGGTACCGGCCGATATCATAAAAATCGGCTGCACCATGGGTGACGGCGGCGACAAGCTTTTCCCGAAGGGTGGCAGGGCTGCCGTCGTGGCTGCAGCCTTCGTGGCCGCAGCCGCAGGCAGGCGTTGTGCTGCCGGGGACCAGCGCCTTTTGCGGGGTGATGACCGAATCGATGAACAGCCCTACGGCAATGGCGATGCCGGCTCCGGAAAAAAACCTTAAAAAGGCGGTCTCAAGGGAAAATGAGTAGGCCGTGAATGTGGAGCCGAACACCAGGGGATTGACAATAGGGCCCCCTAAGAGGAAAGCGACAGCCGATCCCAGGGGCATGCCTTTCTGGATAAATTTTCTGACCACCGGCACAATGGCGCATTCACAGACCGGGAAAAAAATCCCCAAGAATGCCGCCGCCGCAATTGCCAGGATTCTGTTTTTCGGCAGGAATCGGACAAGGTGGTCCCTTGAGATGAATACTTCCACAAGTCCTCCGATCATGGTGCCGAGCAGCATGAAGGGCATGGCCTCCAGAACGATGGAGGAAAAGATGATGGAAAAAGTGGTAAAGACCTGGGACCTGGGATGGAACAGGACCATCATCAGGGCGCAGACGATGAAAAATGTCTGAACCATCCATCCCAGGCCGGCCAGGGGTGAAGGCGTGGGGTTTTGGGCCTGTTTCGGCGCTATGGGGAAGGGGGCTGTGTTCGGTGCCATGGGGTGTCCTTTCAGCGGGAAAAAGCAAAGGGTATCACAACGGGAAATAAAATTCCATGCAATATAGTTGCATAATAAAAATAGCGGGTATATATTAATGCATCGTTAAAAATATCCAGCATAACAATATTTTCATTTGTTTCTTGAAATGAGTCATGAAAGTAACTAAGTTGCATATCGATGAGGTCCTAAAGCCAACTACAAGGAGATCAAAATGAAAGCTCTTTCCACTGTTTTAACGTCCCTTTTTTTTGCAATGTGGTGCATTGGTACTGTGGCCGCTGCTGAAAAATTGCCGGTATTTGTCAGTATCCTGCCCCAGAAAACCTTTGTGCAACAAATTGGTGCAGACCGGGTGGCCGTACAGGTCATGGTCCAGCCTGGTGCCAGCCCTGCCACCTATGAGCCCAAGCCTAAGCAGATGGCTGCCTTAGCAGAAGCCCGTCTTTATTTCAGCATCGGCGTCCCCTTTGAAAATGCCTGGCTTGAAAAGATCGCCGGGGCCAATCCTTCCATGACCGTGGTCCATACGGATGAGGGCATTGATAAACTGTCCATGGCAGCCCATCATCATGATGATGAGGCGGATCACGATGAGGCCCCCGGGGACCACCATGAAGAGGATAATGACGGGGACCTTCACGGCCACCATGGCATGGACCCCCATGTCTGGCTTTCACCTGCCCGGGTCAAAGTCCAGGCCGGCCATATCTTGGCCGCCTTGAAAAAGGCCGATCCCGCCCATGCCGGGGAGTATGAAGCAAACTACGCCCGCTTCCTTGACAAGATTTCCGCGTTGGATAGCGAATTAAAGTCGGTCTTCAATGGGAAAACCGGCCTTCAGTTTATGGTTTTCCATCCCTCCTGGGGATATTTTGCAAAGGATTACGGTCTAACCCAGGTCCCCATTGAGATCGAGGGCAAAAATCCCAAACCCGCACAGCTCCAGGAGCTGATCCGCCATGCCCGGGAACACAATATCCGGGTGATCTTTGTTCAGCCCCAGTTCTCAACTAAGAGCGCCAAAGTGGTGGCCCGTGAGATTGGGGGCAAGGTTGCCTTTGCCGATCCTTTGGCCGAAGACTGGGAGGGTAATCTGCGCTATGTGGCCCAGCAATTCAAAGCGGCCCTTAAGTAGCATCTGAACTTAAGAAAACTGCTGCCCGGCCAGCCACTGGGCAGCAGTTTCAATAATTTTTTTGTGTACGGCCGCAGCCGGGGTGGGATCGGCCTTGGGCAGGCCGAACCCGTGGTCGGCCTTTTCGATTGTTGTCAGGGATTTGGGGGCGGTAATCTTTGAAAAAACCTTTTCGAACTGGTCCATGTCGCAGAACGGGTCCCGGGTGCCCTCGAAAAAAAGCATGGGGATACTGATCCCGTAAAGGGGGGCATCCCTGAGCCGGTTCTTTTTCCCCGGGGCATGGAGGGGATAGCCTAAAAAGATCAGGCCCTCAGGGCGGATCTGTCCTGTGGCTGCCGCCTGGGCCGCGGTTCTGGCCCCCAGGGATTTGCCCGCAGCAATAGTGTATCGGCAGCCGGTCTCTTTTCTGAGACAGTCCAGAGCCCTTGTCCAGGTATGAATAAGGCGGTGTTCGGGATCGATGGATTTTTTTTGCTTTTCACGATAGGGAAAGTTGAACCTGAGGCAGGCTGCATTTTTTCCTGCCATCCCCAGGGCAAAGGCCTCAAGCAGGGGATGGTGCATGTCATTGGCCGCCCCGTGGGCAATGGCGATGCCTGTATCAAAGGATGCGTCTTCCGGCAGGCTGAGAACGGCTGACACTTGATCCCCGCTGTCCAAAGTCACACATAGCGCTTTTTCTTTCATTCCCGGGTTCCTCTATTATTTAACCTTTGCCGTTTCTGGCGTCGGGAAGTTTTCTGTGGTATGGTTTCAATATCGACTTGGCCTGAATGATATCAAATTCCCGAATTTTGTGTGCTTAATCGGCAGATGCGTTCCATCATCCAATAAATGGAAGAAATGTCAATATTAAAAAAAGCTGTTCCATGGCATGTTTTTTGATTCTCTTTTTTTCGCAAGTGGACAAAGGGAATTAAAAACACAGCCAATCTCCCCATAACGGGGTAATCTAAGGATTTAAAATAAAGGAGAAAACCCATGGCAAGCTGGATTTGCAACAACTGCGGTTACAACCTTGAAGCCGACACTCCGCCCAACGAGTGTCCGTCCTGCAAAAAGGACTGTTCCTTTGTGGACAACACCTGTTACACCCCGGATTGCGAGGGGGGCCCCAACGACCCGAGAATCACAGGACAGAACAAGTAAAAGGAGCGGATCATGGCAAACAAAAAATACAGAATCAAAACCTCCTGCCCCCAGTGCGGGTGCAGCGGCGCGACCCATCTGACCGAGGAAGAACTCAAGGAAAGGTACGGGGATATTCCCAATATTGAAATGGAATGCCACGAATGCCTGATGGTTATGGAAACCGAGGTGGAAGAAGACAAAGGTGAATAAAGTACGGTGATCTGCGGGGCACTGTCCCGCAGATCACTGAACCGATCCGGTCTTTTAGCTTCAGTTTTTTTAACCTCGCATCCGGCTCCAAAAGATCGGCAAAGCCTGTCGGCACTAATGCATGAACCGGTACAAAAGTGTGCCGGTATTTGAGCAGGTATTGTGCCAGAGCCCGGGGCCGGGGAAACGGCAAGCTCACTTTGATTTTAAGGAGGAACCCATGTCAGAACCCAAAGATATGTATCAGTGTCAGGTGGCCAATTGCGGCTGTATCTATGATCCGGACCGCGGAGACAGGAAGGCAAAAGTCAAAAAGGGCACCAAATTTGAACAGCTGCCCGAAGACTGGAAGTGCCCGGTGTGCGGTGCCAGTCCCAAGAGCTTTAAACCCTTGGGATAGGAGGCAAATATGAAATGGCTGCAGTATCTCACCCCTGTAAAATCCATTGATTTCAACGAAACCAAGTCCATGATCGACCAGGCCCGGGGGGATGATGTCATCCTTTTGGATGTGCGTCAGCCAAAGGAGTATAAAAACGCCCATATCCCCGGGGCCACTTTGATCCCCCTGCCCGAACTTGCGGACCGCGTAGATGAGGTGGGCAAGGATAAGCCCGTCCTGGTTTACTGCGCGACAGGCGGGCGCAGCCGGGTGGCTGCACAGATGATGTCCGGCAAAGGCTTTAAAAAGATTTACAATGTGGCCGGCGGCATCAAGGCCTGGGAGGCTGAAAAAGCCGTTGGGTCCAAGGATCTGGGGATGGCGTTGTTCGTTGGAAAGCAGACCCCTGAACAGGTTCTTGAAATCGCCTACTCCCTGGAGGAAGGGTTAAGGGATTTTTATCAGTCCATGGCAAAGCAGGCCCCAAAGGAACAGATTGAATCCTTGTTCCTTAAACTGGCCGAGATTGAGGTCAAACACCAGGAGGCCATTGTCGCAGCATACCAGGGGTTGGGGCATCCGGATGTCACTGCAGAAGACCTTTCGGGCATGGCGGCGCAAAAAGCCCTGGAGGGCGGCATGACCACCCGGGAGTATCTGGACCTGTTCAGTCCGGATCTGTCCTCTGCCGAGGATGTGATCGGTCTTGCCATGTCCATCGAGGCCCAGGCCCTGGACCTGTACCTTCGTGTGGGAGCCGATCTTGTCGATGCCGATGCCAGGGCCATTGTCCTTAAAATCGCAGACGAGGAAAAAGTTCATCTGGCAAGCCTTGGCAGATTAATGGACAGCCTTTGACTCAGGGAGGCTGAAATGAGAAAAAATCTGGTGCTCGTGGGCGGAGGGCATGCCCACATGGTGATCCTGGAAAATATTCAAGCCTTTACGGCTTTCGGAGTCAAGGTTACCGTCATTGCCCCGTCCTCCCATCATTATTACTCGGGCATGGGGCCGGGAATGCTGGGCGGCACGTATCGCCCGGATGATATTCGTTTTGCCACACAAAAAGTGGTCACGGACCAGGGCGGGGTGTTTGTCCGGGACCTTGTGGTGCGCATTGATCCTGAAAAAAGACAGGTCTATACGGATTCGGGGCACACCTTTGAATACGATGTCCTTTCTTTTAATGCCGGCTCCTATATTCGTCTGGATCCTGACCAAAAGCAGATTGACAATCTGTATCCGGTTAAACCCATTGAAAAACTGATGGAGGCGTCCCAAAAGCTGTCAGCGCTGTTCTGGGCCGGGCCGGCCAAGGTTTCTGTCGTGGGCGGCGGTCCCTCTGCCGCTGAGGTGGCCGGTAATGTCCATCAACTGGCCCGCAGAGCCTCCGGGCATCTTCCTGAGATCCGGATATTTGCCGGCCGGCATTTCATGGCGCGCTTTACCCCGGGGGTGCGAGGACGGGTCCGCAAGATTCTGGAGGGCAAAGGGATCAAGATCCACGAGGAGGGGTATGTCAAATCCGTGACCCGGGACAGTATTGTCCTGGACAGCGGGGATACCTTTTCCACGGATTTCACCTTCATGGCCTCAGGGGTCAATCCTTCTGGGATTTTTGAAGCCTCGGGGCTTCCTGTGGGGCCGGATAAGGGACTGCTGGTCAACTCATTCCTTCAGAGCACGGCCTACCCCGAAATCTTCGGCGGCGGGGACTGCATCTATTTTCAACCCAAGGCTCTGGACAAGGTCGGGGTTTATGCGGTAAGGGAAAATCCTGTGCTGCTGCACAATATCCGGGCAAGCCTTGAGGAGCGAGAGCTGATGGCCTTTGACCCGGGACCGGATTACCTGCTCATCTTTAATCTGGGCGACGGGCAGGGGGTATTAAAAAAGTACGGCATTGTCTTTGGAGGCAAACTGGCATTCTGGATCAAGGATTACATTGACCGAAAATTCATCCGTCGGTTCCAGGCCATTGAAAAATAAAAAAGACGGTCAGGGATAAAGGCGGAAGGGATGAAGGCAAACAAGGCAAAATTTATTCTGGCGGGCGGTATTCTGATTCTGATCGGCCTTTTCTTTTTCTTCGATCTGGACCAGAGCCTGTCCCTGTCCAATCTCAAGCACGAACTGGATCAGCTGCGCGATTTTTACCATGCCAACCCTGTGCTGAGCGTATCCATCTACATGGCAGGCTATATTCTGATGGCCGCCCTGTCTCTTCCGGGCGCCACGGTGCTGGGCCTTGCCGGTGGTGCGGTGTTCGGGCTTTTCACAGGGGTTGTGGCCGTATCCTTTGCCTCCTCCATCGGGGCCACCCTGGCGTTTTTGTTTTCCCGGTACATGTTCCGGGACTGGGTTGAGGCCAAATTTTCATCAAGGATCAATGTGATCAATAAAGGCATCGAACGGGAGGGCGGATTTTATCTGTTCACCCTGCGCCTGGTGCCGGCCTTTCCCTTTTTCGTTATTAACCTGGCCATGGGGGTGACTGCCATATCCACCCGGGTGTTTTACCTGGTGTCCCAGATCGGGATGCTGCCGGGGACCATTGTGTATATCAACGCCGGCACCCAGCTGGGACAGTTGTCATCCATGGCAGGGATTTTTTCGCCGGGGCTGATCGCCTCCTTTGCCCTGCTGGGAGTTTTTCCCTTGGTCGCCAAACGGATCGTTGCCTTTGTCCAGGCGAAAAAAGTCTATGCCGGATGGAAAAAACCGGCGCGGTTTGATTACAACCTGGTGGTGATCGGGGCTGGTGCCGCAGGCCTTGTTTCTTCTTATATCGCCGCAACCGTCCGGGCAAAGGTGGCCCTGGTAGAAGCTGAAAAGATGGGGGGAGACTGCCTGAATACCGGGTGTGTCCCGTCCAAATCCCTGATTGCGTCAGCCCGGCTGGTGGCTGCAGCCGCACGGGCGGATGCCTTGGGTCTTGAATCCGTTAAAATACCCTTTGATTTTTCATCGGTCATGGATCGGATCCGGGAGAATATCCGGGCCATTGAACCCCATGATTCAATAGAACGATACACCCGCCTGGGGGTGGAGTGTATTTCAGGGCGGGCCAAAATTGTCTCACCCTTTGAGGTGGCTGTGGGGGACAGGATTTTGACCTGCAAAAATATCATCGTGGCCACCGGGGCCCGGCCCTATGTTCCCAAACTCCCGGGGATACACCGCATACAGGTCCTGACCTCGGATACGGTTTGGGAGCTTAAGGAAAACCCCGGCCGCCTGGCGGTGTTAGGCGGTGGCCCCATCGGGTGCGAACTGGCACAGGCCTTTCACCGGTTGGGCGCTTGCGTCACCCTGGTCCACCGGGGTCCACGGCTGCTGAAAAAAGAGGATGAGGATGCCGCCGCCCTGGTGCTGGACCGGTTCCGGGCCGAGGGTATGGATGTCCGCCTGAACCATGTGGCCCGGGAGGTGAAAGACGCAGACGGGGGCCATATCCTGGTCTGCGAAACCGACGGGAAAATCGAAGAAATCGTGTTTGATCGGATTCTGGTCGCTTTGGGACGGGTGCCCAACACCCAGGGTTTTGGTCTTGAGGATATCGGCGGGGTCCTGGATTCTGAAGGCAGGATCCGGTCCGATGATTTTTTGCAGACGCGGTATCCCAATATTTTTTGCTGCGGGGATGTGCGGGGGCGGTACCAGTTTACCCATACCGCTTCCCATGAGGCCTGGTATGCTTCCGTGAACGCCCTGTTCGGCAGCTTTAAGAAATTCAAGGCAACGTACAAGGCCGTTCCCTGGGCCACCTATACCGATCCTGAAATTGCCCGGGTCGGGCTGAACGAGCAGGAGGCAACGGCTGCCGGGGTTGCCTATGAGTGCACTGTTTTCAAGATGGACGGCCTGGACCGGGCCATTGCCGATTCGCAAAATGAGGGATTCGTAAAAGTATTGACTGTTCCGGGACGGGATGCCATTTTAGGGGTGACCATTGCAGGACATCACGCCGCTGAGATCATTTCTGAATTCGTCCTGGCAATGACCCATGGCATCGGACTTTCCAAGATACTGGGCACCATTCATATCTACCCGACCATGGCGGAAGCCAACAAGTATGCAGCAGGAGAGTGGAAAAAGGCCCATGCCCCTGAACGACTGCTGGGATGGGCGCAAAAATTTCACACCTGGATGCGGACAAGCTAAAGCGAACGTTCAACCAACATTTAGGAGGAAAGAGACGAGATGAAAGTGACCATTACCAAAAATTGTATGGGTGACAGAAACTGCAACGATCTTTGTCCTGAAGTGTTCAAGTATGACGAGGACGAACTGAAATCTACGATTCAGCTGGATCCGATTCCCGATCATCTCAAGGATATCGTCCGCCAGGCCGCTGCCGAGTGTGGGGCCGATGCCATTGAAATCGAAGAGTAAGGAACTCTGCCATGGGTAAATTCAGGGAGAGCCGGACCGCTTTGAACCTGCATGCCTCATTTGCCGCAGAGGCCCAGGCCAGGACCCGGTACGATTTTTTCGCAGCCAAAGCCTATGATGAAGGCTTTATCCAGATCGCCAAATTGTTCAGGGAAACGGCGGATCAGGAGTTTGAGCACGCCCTGAGGTTTTTCAAGTTTTTCAACGGGGGGGATGATCTGCCCATCAACTGGTCCTATCCGGCAGGAGCGATTCAGACAACCTATGAAAACCTGCTTTCCTCGGCCCGTCTTGAGCATTACGTGGGCCATGACATGTATGCCCAATTTGCACGAAAGGCTGAAGAGGAGGGCTATGCCCGGGCGGCAGATACCTTTAACGCGATTATCGTGGCTGAAAATCACCATGAAAAACTATTCCGCCACCTGGCGGACAACATCAAAGAGGAGCGCAGCTTTGAAAGAAGTGAGGAAAAATCCTGGCGCTGCCTGAACTGCGGCTTTATCCACACGGGAAAAGCCGCACCGGACAAGTGCCCGGCCTGTGTAAAGCCCCAAGGGTTTTTCGAACTTCTCTGCGAGAACTATTAAAATCCGGGGCATCGTTCCGGAGGATTCTGAGACACCCAACAAGAGACAATAATGTCTCTTGTTGGGTGTCTCGTTTTCTGTCTCAAAGTTTAATTCTCATTTTTTAAAAATTTTTAATGCCGACTTAACTATCTGGTATTAAAGCATATCCTTTTCTTATTTTTCTTTTGGCACGCCTGTTGCTATTGAAATGACCAGGCATTGTGTAGACCCAAAAGCCAACGGAGGAAAAATGAGACTTTCCGAAATCAAAAAAAATTTTAATCTGGTAAATTCAGTCGACTGGGACATGACACCCGAAGAGGCCATTGCCCTTCACCTGGAATGGGGACCCCTTCGCTCCCAGAGTTACTACAACTCCCGGGACAATGATAATGAGACCGTATATTTTGTGATCAATACCTGGAAGAATCCGCCCATCCTCACCCTGGTCCGCCGCCGGGGTTTTGACTCGGAGGAACTTGGCAACTTTGCGCTGCCCAAGGCCCTTGAAACCGAGTTCATGCAGGGGATCGGCAAATACAAAGGCGTATATGCCGTGGAAGGAAAAGTAAGAGAGTGGCTTAGAAAGGAACTTGAAGCCTAACCCATAACCGCCTCCT
Source organism: uncultured Desulfobacter sp. (assembly GCA_963677255.2). Lineage (GTDB taxonomy): Bacteria > Desulfobacterota > Desulfobacteria > Desulfobacterales > Desulfobacteraceae > Desulfobacter. The sequence continues at coordinate 2,528,981 of CAXXER010000001.1, forward strand.
TAAGTTAAGTTCCTTGCCTCAGGCCGGGATCCGGAAATTTCAGCCAAATTTCCGGATCCCGGCCTTTTTTTATTCTTTTTCGTTTTTGGCCATGAAATCTTGGACCATCATATCCCCAAGTTCTTTGGAGCGTTTGGTCGCCGCTTCCACCGCATTGATCAGGGTGGTTCTTAATCCGCCCTGCTCCAAGGTATGAATGCCGGCAATGGCAGTTCCGCCGGGGGAGGCGACCCTGTCCTTTAGCTGGCCGGGATGCTCCTTGGAGTCCAGGAGCAGCCGCGCCGCCCCCAGTACGGTCTGGGTGGACAGAAAAAGGGAATCTTTTCTGGACAGCCCCATTTTTACCCCGGCATCGGCCATGGCATCCACGATGGTGAAAATATAGGCAGGGCCGGATCCGCTAAGACCCGTAAAGGCATCCATGAGAACATTTTCCTGGATGAAGACGGTTTCCCCCACAGAGTCGAATATGGCCCGGGCCAGTTCCACATCCCCTTCAATGACAAAGTCGCCTGCGGCAATGGCGGTGGCGCTCTCCTTGACAAAGGCACAGATGTTGGGCATGACCCGGATCAGCCGCAGTTCCTTGCCAAGGCCTGCGGCAATGGCGGCCAGGGGGACGCCTGCGGCAATGGAGATGATCAGCTTGCCCTTGTCCAGGGCCGGAGCCGTCTGCTTGAGGACCGATGCCAGAATCTGGGGTTTTGTGGCGTATACGAGAATCTCGGCCTTTTCCACGACTTCAAGGTTGCTTGTGGTCACCTGAACCCCGTATTTCTTCTGGATCTGGTCCAAGGTGTCCTGATAGGGGTCTGAGCAGATGATATTTTCAGCTTTGGCGGCCTTAGACAGTACAAGGCCGCTAACCAGGGCTTCTCCCATATTTCCGCTGCCAATGAAACCGATTTTTTTATCCTGCAGCATGATCTCTCCTTTAATTTTAAGTGGTTTAAACCTGGCATTTTAGGGGCAGGGGGGATTTGCTGTCAAGACAAAATGGCTGGCATGCAAGCTTTGAAAACCTTTGAAATGGTTTGACTTTTTTCCCTTGCCAGGGTTTGTTAAACATATAGTCGGGTTGTCAATGCCCCTTCCGATTGTCTTGATCCGGATTCTCCTGTTTCATTATCGTCTTCCTTTGTCGGGTGTTGGCCGATTTAAATTCGTTAAAAACAATAAGGGAAAGGAGGGGAATGTGACCAAATACCAGCGCGCCGTTCAATTGTGGATGATTCTGGCCTGCGGGGCCAGGGAACGCAAACTTTTTACCTATGGCCAGCTGGCAGCCATCCTGGGCATGGGCGACGGCCGGGCGATTGCCCGGTTCCTTAACCCGCTGAAAGTGTATTGCAGTGCAAGGCAGCTTCCTCCGCTGCCCGTGCTTGTTGTCAATTCCAAAACCGGGTTGCCCGGCAAGGGGATCAGCACTTTGGAAGATGTGGCCGCAGATCGGGAAAAGGTGTTTCGCTATGACTGGTTCGCCCTTGAACCGCCGGAGGCTGCGGGTATTGCAGACGCGCAGAAAAATCTGCCGCCTGCCTGAGACAGGCCTGCTCCGGCCGGTATGGTGTTTGCTTTAATATCAAGGCATGAAACAGATTTCTAAAACCAAGCTGCGCACAAGGCTTGAAACGCTTTACCAGCGCTACAATAAAAGGCAGTTTGTGGATCCCGATCCTCTGGTGTTCCTCTATAATTATCCAAAGGTACAGGATCGGGAGATTGCAGGGCTTATCGCCTCATGTCTTGCCTACGGCCGGGTGTCCATGATCATGGCAACGGTGAGAGGGGTTCTGGATGCGCTGGGACCGGACCTGCACGGGGCCGTGAGCCATACCTGTGCAAAAGAGCTTGATCCGATGTTCAAGGGCTTTCGATACAGATTTGCCTCCCAGGATCATTTAACCGGCCTGATCCTGGGGATTCAGGATATTCTTAAGACCTACGGTTCTGTGGAGACCTGTTTTCTGGAACATGCAGAAACAAAGGGCGATTTTGATGTTCACCGGGGTCTTTCCGGTATTTATTCTGTCATTAACAGCGATGGCAGAGTCGGGCATCTTCTGGCCGACCCTGGAAAATCATCAGCCTGCAAGCGCAGCCATCTTTATCTGCGGTGGATGGTCAGGCAGGACCGCGTGGATCCCGGGGGGTGGACATCTGTCTCTGCCGCCGGCCTTGTGGTGCCCGTTGATACACATATGTACAGGATCGCAAGCCTTTTGGGGTTCACCCGGAGGAAATCGGCGGACAAAACCTGTGCTCTGGAGATCACACAAGGGTTTGCACGGCTGGCTCCGGACGACCCTGTGCGGTACGATTTCGCCCTGACGCGCTTCGGCATCCGCCGGGAGTTTAATGTGGATGATCTGCGGGCATATTTGAATGGAAAGGATTGAAGATGACAACCGCATATAAGGGATATGAACTGCCCGGCCTTTTAACGGGAAAACTGATCAAGCGGTATAAACGCTTTCTGGCGGATGTTGAATTGGATACGGGGCAGGTTGTGACGGCCCACTGCCCCAACTCCGGCTCCATGAAGGGGTGTGCCGATCCGGGCAGTCCTGTGTGGATCTCCACCTCCGATAATCCCAAACGAAAGCTTAAATACACCTGGGAGCTGATCCATACCCGGGGCACTTATATCGGCATTAACACCCAGGTGCCCAACCGCCTGGTCAAAGATTCGGTTGCCGCCGGTCTGGTACCGGAACTGGGTCCTGTGGCAGAGGTGAAAGCGGAGGTGAAAACCTCGGATCACACCCGCCTGGATCTTCTGGTAACAGGGGAAAACGATGAAAAAACCTATGTGGAAATCAAGAACTGCACCCTGGTGGAAGATGGCCTTGCCATGTTTCCCGATGCCGTGACCACAAGGGGGCAAAAACACCTGGAGGAACTGGTCCGCCTGAAAAGACAGGGCCATGGGGCGGTGATCTTTTATCTGATCCAGCGCACCGATGCGACGCGTTTTACCCCGGCCGCTTCCATTGATCCTGTATATGCTGAAAAACTGATCTGGGCCCGGGATAACGGGGTGTCCATCATCACCCGGGACGCGGCCTTTGATCTATCGTCCCATCCCGGAATCATCCGGCTGAATCAGCCGGTTCCCGTGGACCTGGGAGCCGCAGATTTCAGCGGGGCAACCCCAAAGAAATGCATTCCGGCACATTGACATTCTACCACACTGTAGTATTTTTAAATCCAGATATCAGGCCGGATTCAAAATTTATAAGGAGAAAACCATGTGGGAATACACAGATAAGGTAAAGGAACATTTTTTAAACCCCAGAAACGTTGGCGAACTCGAAGGGGCCAATGCGGTCGGAGAAACCGGCTCCCTGAACTGCGGGGACGCTTTAAAACTTTTTTTAAAGGTCAATGAAAACGAGCGGATTATCGATGCCTCGTTCATGACCTTTGGCTGTGCCAGTGCCGTGGCATCGTCCTCAGCCCTGACAGAGATCATTAAAGGCATGACCCTGAATGAAGCGGCCAAAGTGACCAACGACGATATCTCGGATTATCTGGGCGGCCTTCCCAAGGAGAAGATGCATTGCTCGGTCATGGGGCAGGCGGCGTTGAAAAAAGCCATTGCCAATTTCAGAGGCGTTCAGATCCTGGCCAAGCCCGGGGAAATCGTGTGCGAATGCTTCGATGTCACGGATCTTGAGATCATTGATGCGGTCAAAGCCAACGGCCTTGAAACCACCGAGGATGTCACCAACTACCTCAAAGCCGGCGGCGGCTGTGGAAAATGTCTGGACCGGATAGAAGAAGTCATTGAAAAGGCCAAAGCCACAGAGGAACAATAAAATGGACGTCATTTATACCGATAACAACGCCACCACCAAGGTGGCCGATGAAGTGGTCGAGGAAATGCTGCCCTTTTTCGGGGGGCTTTACGGAAACCCGTCTTCCATGTACACCTTCGGCGATCAGGTGGGAAAGCGAATCCGGGAGGCCAGACAACGGGTGGCCGAGCTGATCAATGCCGATCCCGACGAAATCATCTTCACCTCCTGCGGCACGGAAAGTGATAATGCCGCGGTCAATGCCGCCATTAACGCCTTCCCTGAAAAAAAGCACATCATCACCTCTGCCGTGGAGCATCCGGCCATCAAGAACCTGTTTGCCTGGCTGGGGGAGAAAAAAGGATACGACGTCACGGTCATCCCGGTGGATAAGAAAGGCCGCCTGGACACGAAAATGCTTTATGACAGCATGTCTGAGAATACGGCCATCGTTTCCATCATGTGGGCCAACAACGAGACCGGCGTGATTTTCCCCATTGAGGAGATTGCCGCCAAGGCCAGGGACAAAGGCATTCTGTTCCACACCGATGCCGTCCAGGCCACAGGCAAGATCCCCATTGACGTGAAAGCAGTGGGTATGGATATGCTCTCTCTTTCAGGCCACAAGATCCATGCCCCCAAGGGCGTGGCCGCTCTGTATGTGAAACGCGGCTTTAAATTCCCCGCCTTTCTCATTGGCGGCCACCAGGAAAGCGGCCGCAGGGGTGGCACGGAAAATACCGCCTCCGTCATCGGGCTTGGAAAGGCCTGTGAACTGGCCAAAGAGAATCTTGCCCTCATGAACACCCAGGTCCGGGAGCTTCGGGACCATCTGGAATCCCGTCTCCTTGCCGAAATCCCCGGCACATCGGTGAACGGCGACCGTGACAACCGACTGCCCAACACCCTGTCCATCGGCTTTGACGCCGTGGAAGGGGAGTCCATTCTCATGCTGATGGACCGCAAGGGGATCTGCGCCTCCTCAGGATCGGCCTGTACCTCGGGCTCGCTTGATCCCTCCCATGTCCTCATGGCCATGGAGGTCCCCTTTAAATCCGCCCACGGCACCATCCGTTTCTCCTTGTCCCACTACAACACAAAAGAGGAGATGGATACCATTGTGGAAACTTTGATTCCGGCCATTGACCGACTGCGCCAGATGTCTCCTTTCTGGAAAGACGGAAAAATGGTTTAGCACCCGCCTGCCTTATCTGCTGCAAAGGCCCGTGTCGGAAAAATGTTCCGGCACGGGCCTTTTGTATTTAACGAGCCGTTTTGGATGCAGCCAGAGAGGCTTTGATATAAAGGGCCACCCCGATCCAGATCAGGCTGAAGGTAACCAGGCTGTGGCGGTTAAACGGCTCTTTGTAGACAAAGACTCCGAGGAAAAAGGCAATGGAGGGGCCGATGTATTGGAGAATGCCGATGGTGGACAGGTTCAGCCGCTTTGCAGCTCCTGCAAACCAGACCAGGGGAATACTGGTCACCACTCCGGAGCCAATGCACCAGGCGGTAATGGGTGACTGGTGGAAAAACGGGGTTTTTGCCTGAACCAGCTGATAAATGATATATCCCAGGGCCGGGACGAACAGGGCAACCGTTTCCATGAACAGCATGGGGATGGGTGCGGCATCGATTTTTTTTCTGGAAAATCCGTACAGGCCAAAGCTTACGGCAAGGCCTATGGCAAACAGGGGCAGATGCCCGTAGGAAACAATGGAATAGATCACCCCTGCCAGGGCAAAGCACACCGCCACCCATTGCAGGCGGACAAACCGTTCCCCTAAAAGCATAAATCCCAAAAGCACGTTGAACATGGGATTCATGTAATAGCCCAGGCTGGTTTCCACCACCCGCCCGGAGTTTACGGCCCAGATATAGATAAACCAGTTAAACCCGACCAGAACGCCGCTGAGAAAAAGCCGCTTTAGGGCGGTGGGGTTGCGGACAATGGCCGATATTTCAGGCCAGCGCCGCTGCCAGAACAGGATGATCAGCAGAAAAAAACAGGACCAGACAATGCGGTGGCAGATGATTTCAAAGGGATTTACTGCGGCGAGCTGTTTCCAGTATACCGGTAAAAGGCCCCAGGCGGTAAAGGCGGACACGCCGAAAAGCACGCCCTTTAATTTGGGATTCATTTATGCTCCTCAATTGGGAGGGAGTGTTCAAATGCATAAATGTACCCATCCTTGTTCCAAAGGCAAGCAAATATTTTAGGGGGCGGGGCAAAAGCCCACCCTTTTCCACAGGCTTTAGCCTTGAAATAGATCAGTGCTCAGATACCGTTCCCCTGTATCACAGACAATAAAAACAATTTTTCTGCCCGGATATTTTTTGCCGGTTTCAAAGGCGGCGTGGAAATTGGCCCCGGAGGAGATCCCGCAGAGAATGCCGTTTTCCCTTGCCAGGCGCCGGGCGCCGGCCATGGCGTCGTCTCCGGACAGGAGCACGACCTCGTCCACAATGCTCCGGTTCAGGTTTTGGGGGATGAATCCGGCCCCGATACCCTGGATCTTATGGGGTCCGGGTTTTCCGCCGGAGATCACCGGGGAATCCTTGGGCTCAACGGCAATGGCAAGCACTTCAGGGTTTTGCTCCTTGAGGTATTCGGACGTCCCTGAAAGGGTGCCGCCGGTACCGACCCCGGCCACAAAGATGTCTACGCCGCCGTCGGTGGCCTCCCATATTTCAGGGCCGGTGGTCAGACGGTGGATGCGGGGGTTGGCCGGATTGGAAAACTGGTCCGGCATAAAGGCCTTGTCTGCGCTTTCAACAATGCGCCTGGCCTCGGCAATGGCTCCTTTCATCCCTTCTGCTCCGGGGGTGAGTTTGAGTTCCGCGCCCAGGTGGGTGAGCAACTGCCGCCGCTCTACACTCATGGTTTCGGGCATGGTCAAAACCAGTTTGAGCCCTTTGACCCGGCAGACAAAGGCCAGGGCAATGCCGGTATTTCCCGAGGTGGGTTCAACGATCAGGGTGTCTTTCTCAATTTTGCCTTCCCTAATGCCGGTTTCGATCATGGCAAGGCCGATGCGGTCCTTGACCGAGGACAGGGGGTTGAAATACTCCAGTTTGGCATAAAGATCAGCGCCGCACTTCTTTGAGGCGGCTTCAAGATAGACCAGCGGGGTATTGCCGCAGGCATGGGTGATATCATCAAACGGTTTCATGGACGGCCTCCTTTTCCTGGCTTTTGAATATCAGTCGGGGGGATTCGATAAATACTTTGGTATCCTGCGGAATGGAATGGGTCAGCCAGACATTGCCTCCGACAACGGAGCGGGCGCCGATGACCGTTTCCCCGCCTAAAATGGTGGCCCCGGAATAGACGATGACATCATCCTCAATGGTGGGGTGCCGTTTGGCAAAGCGCAGTTTCTCTCCTGCATTGGGGGGCAGGGATAAGGCGCCGATGGTCACGTTCTGGTAAATCCTGACGTTGTTCCCGATCACCGAGGTCTCCCCGATGACAACGCCTGTGCCGTGGTCAATAACAAAGCGGCGGCCGATGGTGGCACCGGGATGGATATCAATGCCGGTGACGCTGTGGGCATATTCCCCCATGATTCTAGGCAGCTGGGGCACCTTGAGGCGGTGCAGAATATTGGCCACCCGGTATACGGTGATGGCGTAAAGCCCGGGATAGGAAAAGATGATTTCATCGTGGCTCTTGGCTGCCGGGTCCCCTTCAAAGGCGCCTTTTACGTCTTCGGACAGGCAGCGGCGCAGGTCCGGGATGGCCCGGACGACCTCCAGGGCGACTTCATGCCCCCGGGCTTCGCATTCCGCACAGGCCAGTTCATACCGAAGACAGTCGTGGCGCAGGACATGGATCACCTGCTCCGAGATGATGTCGTAGAGCCGGGACACGGCCTGTCCCAGGTGGTAGGGCAGGTTGGCCGCATCCACCTTTTCCTTTGAAAAATATCCGGGAAACAAAATCTGCCTGAATTTTTCAATCATCTCCCTGACCGAAGTGGTAAAATGGATGGGCTCGTCGCCGATATGGGCGAAACAGGAGTCATCCTCCATACTGTCCAGAATGTTTTTGATGGCACCGGGCAGGGCGCTTCGCAGGTCAGGCGTTTTGTCCCGGTCCGTATGGCAGGCGTGGGGCTCCATGGCAAACTCATCCATTGCTGATTGATCCTTGTTCCTCGTTAAAAAAAGTTAAGAATACATTGCAGGTCCGGCACTCCTCCATCTTGTTTTCCCAGGACTTGTGAGCCTCGCCGCTGCACTTGGTGCCGTTGATGAACCAGCACATGTCCCCGGCCTTAAATTCCCAGGCCGGGCATTTGGACAGCTTGCTTTCCGGGCATTGATTGATGTCCCAGCACTTGGGAGCGTCTTTTTCAGGAGAGGAGACACGGGACAGCAAAAATAACAGCTGGCGCTCCACATGGTGGGGGATTTTTCTCCATCCCTGCTCATAGCTGTGGATGGCCTTGATGGAAATGCCCAGAAGCTGGGCCAACTCCTTTTGGGTCTTTGAAAGGCGGGAGCGGATGGCTTTAAAATTTTGGCAGTCCATATGGTGATCAATACCTGCAAGTTTTATGTTCGTGACAATGCTTACGGGTAAAAATATACCACAGAGTGGGACTTGTCAATATCGGAGCCGGTCCAGGACTTCGGGGCGGGGCATTACCCCGCCCCGAAGTCCTGGACCGGCGGTTTGTACGTATTTTTAAGGGGACGGGGGTTAAAGTTTTTGCTTTTTAATGGCAATGGAAATGCAGACCGCAGCCCCGCCCCAGGTCACCCCAAGCCCCAGTATCATCATGATAATTGCAGCACCTGTCATTGGATGTCTCCTTTTTGTTTCAGGCTGTGAGCCTGGAAGATAAAGCCCAGCACCACAATGCCGATCACCAAAGCCCAGCCGAAAATGACAAGGGCGTTTGTGGGATAATTGCCATAGGGGGTTGAAAGATCGTCAATGAGGTTTTTAATGCTCATATACCCCAGAACCACAGGGGTGATGAATTTCAGGCTAAATCCCCATAGGCGGCCGACACAAAAGTCCGAGGTCCGGTTGATATGGGCCTTGAACTCCTCTAAGCCGCAGAACCAGCTCAGAAAGATGATTTCCACAAGTCCGCCGGCCAGGACCCCGAAGTTGTTGATGAACCGGTCCACGATATCCAGGATCAAAAGGCCTGAGTGGGAGGCGAAAATGGAGCCGGCCACAATGCCCACCACACAGTACAGGGTGACCGCTTTTTTGCGGTTGATATTGAATTTTTCCATCAGGGCGGCAATGGATACTTCGCAGATGGACACCATGGAGCTTAGGCCTGCAAAAATCAGGGCCAGGAAAAACAGGGTGCCGAACAGGGCGGGGCCGGGCAGACTGTTAATGGCTTTGGGGATGGTGACAAAGGCCAGGCCCACACCGGAAGAGACCACCTTGTCGATCCCCACGCCCTGGTTGGCCGCCATGTTCCCCAAAACGCTAAAAACAAGGACCCCGCAGAGAATGGAAAACCCACAATTGGCAAAGGCGGTGATAAAGCCGTTGTTGGCCAGGTCCGCGTCTTTTGGCAGGTAAGAGGAATAGGTGAGCATGATGGCAAAACCGATGCTCATGGAAAAGAAGATCTGACCATAGGCCGCCACCCAGACTTTAACATCCATGAGCTTGGAAAAGTCCGGGGCAAACATCCAGTTCAGGCCGCTGACCGCCCCTTCAAGAAAAAGTGCCCGGCCGGTAATAATCAAAACCAGGATGAACAGCACCGGCATAAAAAGCTTTGACGCGGTTTCAATCCCCTGTTTCACCCCTTTGAACAGCACCACCCAGCAGATAAGCCAGGCTGCAGCAACCGACGCCATGATCGGCCAGCGCAGGCCCTGAAAATCCATGGGACTGTCCGACAGCATCAGGTAGGATTTGAAAAAATACGTCCCCGTGTCGGTTCCCCAGCCCTGGTTAAAGGCCAGAAAAAAGTAGGAGATGGACCAGCCCACCACAGCCACGTAGTAGATGGAAATGGTGAATGACACCAGGATCTGCCACCACCCCAGCCACTCCCACCGGGGGGACAGCCGGGAAAAGATGGCCGGTGCAGACCCTTTGAGCCTGCTGCCGGCACCGAATTCCAGGATCATGAAAGGGATTCCTGCCGTCAGCATGGCTATAAGATAGGGGATAAAAAATGCACCGCCTCCGTTTTCATAGGCCACATAGGGGAAGCGCCATATATTTCCAAGGCCGATGGCCGATCCAATGGCGGCCAGGACAAATCCTGCCCGGCTTCCCCATTGTTCTCTTTCCTTCATATTATACTGCTCCTAAGCTTAAATGGTTTTAAATGTCTGGCTTCGCCGACAGGGCAATTATGTAAAAAGCATTGAATTGTCAATGTTTTTTGAAATTTTTCTGCCCGAACACTGCGTGTGGCAGCTTAAAGGGAGTGGATAAAGACGATGCCAATGCCTACGGGGGCCACATACTTGACGACAAACATGAACACCCGGATAAAAGGCACGGCAATGCGGCCGCCGTTGCCCAGCTCCTCTTCGACCCGGTCCTGTTTGAGCACCCATCCGGCAAAGAGCACGGATACGGCCCCGCCGATGGGCATTGAGATATTGGATACGGCAAAATCGCACAGATCGAATACGGTTTTTCCGAAAAAGGTGAGCTGGCTTTGAAATTGCCCCATGGACAAGGAGCAGACCGCCCCCACAGCGGAAATTAACACGGTTAAAAGCAGGGTGGCCCCTTTCCGTGACAGTCCCAGATCCTCGGATACATATGCCACGCTCACCTCCAGCATGGAGATGGATGAGGTCAGTGCCGCAACACTTAAAAGGACGAAAAAAAGCAGGCAGAAGAAATCACCGCCGGGCATCAGGGCAAAGAGGTTGGGCAGGGTCACAAATACAAGGCCCGGCCCCTGGCCGGGGGCAACGCCAAAGGCGAATACCGCCGGGAAAATGGCAAGACCTGCAAGCAGGGCGATGACCGTATCTGCAATGCAGATCTGCACGGCTGCCGCCGCAAGATTCTCCCTGGGACTGATATAAGAACCATAGGTGATCATGGTGCCTACCCCGAGACTGAGGGTGAAAAAGGCATGGCCAAGGGCGTCCAGCACTCCTGCCGCCGATAGTTTGGACAAATCGGGTTTAAGGAGAAAGGCAATCCCCGCCTCTGCGCCCGGCAGGGTGAGAGAGCGGACGCACAGCAAAAGGACAATACCGAAAAGAACCGGCATCATCACCTTTGAAAACGCCTCAATCCCCTTTTTGACTCCGGCAAATACCACGGTGCAGGTCAGGGCCATAAAGGCCATCTGATAGAGGATGGGTTCTGTGGGGGAGACAATGAAACTGCCGAACATCTCCCCGACCTGATCCGGGCTTTTTCCTGCAAAGCTTTGGGTCGCGGCATTGACAATGTATTTGAGAGACCAACCGGCCACCACCCCGTAAAAGCTGAGCACCGTGGCACTGCCCATAAGGGCCAGAAACCCGCCGGCCAGCCAGGGGGTGCGTTCCCCGGCCAGTCTTTTGAAAGAGGCGATAATGTTCCCGCCGCCCCGGCGTCCTATGATAAAGTCGGAAATCAGGACGGGCAGTCCGATCAATGCGATGCAGACCAGGTAGACAAGGATAAACGCCGCCCCGCCGTTTTTGCCGGCAATATAGGGAAATTTCCATATATTGCCAAGTCCGATGGCAGATCCTGCCGCCACCGCAATGATGGCCAGCCTCCCGCTGAAAAGCGGCCGTTTGCAAACCGTTTCGTGATCCATGCGCGGTTCCTCATTATGTAAAACAGGCTGTCCATCAAGGAAGGGGAGGAGATAGAATCGACCGTGGGTTTTGTGTACATAAAATTCAATGCCGATTCAAACCTTGATAAACAGCCTGCCTATGTCTATGGCCCAAAGGCCTTTAAAAAAAGCTTAAATCATGTCGATCAAATACAGCGCTCCTGTGGCCGCCGCCATCCAGAACAAAACCTTTACGCTGCCCAGGGTCAAGTCCTCCCGGCTCAGGCGGAAAGAAAGACTGCCTGCGCCTGCCATGGCACTGGAATCTTCCGGTGTGAAAAAATACGCCAGGGTCCTGTTGAATGCGGTCATCATTTTTTTCATGGGCTCACCTCCGACGGCTTGGGATTATAATTTTTTTCCAAGTATTTGAAACCCAAGGAGGTATTACCCTATATCCCTCCTTGTGCATTGAAAAAATAACCTGATCCTGATATTTAGTAAAATTAAAACATTTAATCTTTTGAGTAAGTATTGCTAATGCTTCCGGATCTAAACCGTATCAAGGTCTTTTATTATATTTTTGACACCCGGAGTGTGGCACTGGCGGCCAAGGAGCTGAATATCACGGCGTCTGCCGCAAGTCAGGCCCTGGCCAAGCTGGAGGCTGAACTCAAAGTGCCCCTGTTCACCCGCCTGCATCGCAGGCTTGTCCCCACCGCATCCGGGGAGCAATTGTTTGCCATTGTGGCGCCCTTTATCCGGGATTTGACAGCCGGGGTGGATCGCATTCTCAAGTCCCAGGGTGAGCCCTCGGGAACGCTTCGTATCGGCTCCCCCATTGAGTTTGGAAAATTTTATTTTCCGGGGGTATTTGCCGCATTCCGCAGGCAATATCAGCAGGTGGTGTTTACCCTGAAGCTGGGGGATTCATCCGAGGTGCTGCCCATGATCAGCCGGGGGGATCTGGATTTCGGACTGGTGGATATCATTTTGACCCGGAACCAGGCAGACGGATACCTTGGTCAGTTCAGCATTGAACCTCTGATCGACGAAGAGGTGATCCTTGCCTGTTCAAAATCATATTACGACAGCCGGATTCAAGGCGACCATTCCTTTGAAAATCTTGTCACCAAAGCCTATATTTCTTACCATAAAACGTCTTTGACCCTCCGCAACTGGTTCAAGCATCACTTCAACCGGTTTTCCACCGACTTGAACCGGGTGATGACGGTGGACAGCCACCAGGCCGTTATCAGCGGCATCCTCCACGATTTGGGCATGGGGGTGATTGCCCGCCATATTGTCAAGGATGACATCGAGCAGGGCCGGATTATCCCGGTGACGACAGAACGGGCGGATGTGATCAACAAGATTGCCCTTGTCCAGCTTCAGAAAAAGCGTCCCAGCCTCACTGAGAGGACCTTTATCCGATTCCTGAAAAAGGATATCCTTGATTCAGGCATGTCGGACGGGCTCTGCCCACCTCAAGGAAACGGTTGATTTTTCATCAAGGGGAGCAATGATACCACGGCGTTCTCCGTGTGCAGTAACTGTGGTGGGCGGCCACAGGTTGCCGGATGCATATTTTGAAAAAACATATTTACAATGCCGATCGTTTTGTGTTATGGCTGGCCAAAATCGATTCGGGACAGTCGTCATCTAAAAAAGAGGTTTCCCGATCAAGTAAAAAACCACAATGGTTTGTCAAATCACATCTCAAGTCCAATGATGATGTTGCACATAGCGCCAAAAGAGCAAGAAAACAAGTTGTTGTCTGATAAGACATTAATTGAATACCGATTCCAAAAATTCAGACCGCTGATCTGTTTTGGAATTGAGAAGGCGGAGCTATTGCATCTTACATCCGGCATGTCATCAAAGATCCGTCAAGGTCAATAAGCCGCACCCTTTTCATATTTTTTCACAAAGAATCTGTTCAGTTCCGAAATAACCTGTTCCTCCGGTTGTTTTAATCAAATTTCTATATCCCGATTCCCGGACATGTCAATCCTTTGCCCTCCATTGAAGCAACACTCCATAAATTTTTCCCAAGAAAATGAAAAGCCTTTACAAGATCAACCATTGCGGGTGACCCCTTACGGGATATGATCCGTACCGATGACGGGTGCTGCCTATCACCCGTGAACCGATAAAGCCCATGATCCGAATAAAAATCATTTAATTCAAAAGAGAGGTGGACAATGGGAAATCCTTCAGATCACCCTGATCCTGATAAGGGATTGAACGGCGCCATGAACGAAGAGGAACACAAAATTTCGGATAAAGTCAAGCCCGGCGTTTCCGAAGAGGCGTATGCAACCGATTTGGAAGAGAACCTGTCTTTACCGAAGAATACCTTAGGCGCCAACGGTATGGGGGGCGGGACCGATGGTGCGATAAGTCATGCTTCCCACGGTTCCCACGGTTCCCACGGTTCCCACGGTTCCCACGGTTCCCACGGCTCCCATGGCTCCCACGGCTCCCATGGGTCCCACGGAAGTTGGTGAACATAAAAAAGTGTTATTTATCTAATCCCTGCAGGCGGTTTACAGGCAATTTCAGGGAAATGATGCAGGATTTGCCTGTTGCTGCAACCATACATGCCCATGAAGAGAATATTCCATGAACAAAATGTCATTTAAAGTGAGTCAGGACGCCTTTACCCGAAACGTTTTGCTCCGGACCTGCCATTGTTTCGGCCGTATGTACTATACGGAACTGGACCTGGATGGGAACGGGAACTTTCGTGTTACCCTGCAGTCGAAAAACGGTGATGCCATTGAGAATCCAGACGCCACCCAGGGTGAATTCAGAAACCACCTGGTCAACGAATCCCTGAGGGACGAATTGATGACCAATGCCAAAACCGTCAAGGAGATCATTGTGGCCAGGGCCTTGTTCGGGGCTGCCGGGCCACCGATAGTGGACATGCCCGGGTTTGACCAGGAGGATGACTTCGGGTTTATCGAGGACGAGATGGGCGATTATCTGGACGATCCCCTGGGGATTGCCGTCCCCTGGGAGGAAAAGCACCAAGCGGTTGACCCAAAGGATGATCCGGGAGAGGCCAAATGATCCCGGCCCTCCCCACGGCCGGAAACGGCTGTTTTTTTAACCCCATTGCCGTAAGACCCAATTCGGGATTTCTACCATGAACCATGCGCTGACTACCCCCCTTGTTTTTTTCCGGTTCAGGAAATTTGCCCAGGATCGCTACCTGCTCACCAACGACACCGGAGGGCATCTGTTTGTGGATCAAAAGGATTTTGAAGCCTTGCGGGATCCGCCTGAGTTGCTGGGATCCGCCTTGCAGGAAGAGCTTCTCCGCGAGGGATTTATTTACGACGATGCCAACGAAAAACAAGTAATTTCGGCCTTCCAAAATAAATACGCCTATTTGCAGGGAGGCCCCAGTCTGCATATCGTGGTGGCCACCCTCCGGTGCGACCACAGGTGCGTCTACTGCCAGGCCAGCCGGGAGCCCATGGACGCGCATCAGTTTGACATGGATTTTGAAACGGCTGAGAAAACCGTGGATTTTATCCTTCAATCCCCTGCCCAGGATATGTGCATCGAATTTCAGGGCGGCGAACCCCTGGCCAATTTCTCCGTTGTGAAACATATGATCGAATACACCCGGGACAGGCATCCGGGCAGGCATATTATCTTCAGCATCGTGACCAACCTGAGCCTGATGGACGAAGATAAGCTGCGGTTTTTTTCGGACAACCAGGTGGCCATCTGTACCTCCCTTGACGGTCCCGAATCCATCCACAACCGTAATCGGGTATGTCCCGGGGGAAACAGCTTTAAAAATACGGTTCACTGGATTGGCCGGATCTTCGAGGACCACCGGGAAAAGATGCGGGAAAATGAGAAGTTCAGCCGGGTCAATGCCCTTTTGACCGTTTCACGGGATCTGTTTGACGCCTATCGGGAAACCGTGGACTTATACCGGGACCTGGGCCTTCCCTCCATCCATCTGAGGCCGTTGAACCCGTTCGGGCTCGGCAAGCAATTGAGCCGGGCCAACCCTTACACTGCAGATGAGTTCATCCGTTTTTATTGCAAAACCCTGGATTATATCCTGGAGTTGAATCGATCCGGCCATTACTTCTTTGAAAAGACCGCCCAGATCCTGTTGAAAAAAATACTTCTCAAGACCGATCCCGGCTTTATGGACCTGCGCTCTCCCTGCGGTGCTGGCATCGGGCAGTTAGCCTATCATTTCGACGGAGGCATTTTTACCTGCGATGAGGGCCGCATGGTGCACGCCACGGGGGATGACAGTTTTTGGCTGGGCAATGTAAAAGCAGATACCTTTCAAGAGGTGATCCGGAGCGAAGGCGTCCGCAACATGTGTATCGCAAGCTGCCTGGAAGGCCTGCCCGGCTGCAGCGACTGTGTCTATAACCCGTATTGCGGGGTGTGTCCGGTATACAACCATGTGGTGCAGGGCAGCATTTTCGGGCACATGCCCTCAAATCAGCGGTGCCGGATCTTGATGGGGATTCAGGACTATCTCTTCCAGCGGCTGGCGGAGAACCGGGACATTTTCAACACCTGGGTCAGCGAGCAGGCAGACGGTGCCGGGCATGACCCAATGGTTGATCCGTGATGGAAAAGGTAGACGTCAAGTGCGGGTTCACCTGCAACAACCGATGCCGTTTCTGCGTTCAGGGAGACAAGCGCGAGCAATACGGCGATATCCCCACCGATCAACTGCTTAAAACCCTGGAAACCGCCCGGAAGGATGCGGACAGCATCGTGTTTACCGGCGGAGAGGTCACCATCAAGAAGGACTTTATCTTGCTGGTGAAACAGGCGGCCGAACTGGGATTTGAACACATTCAGATTCAAACCAACGGGCGCATGTTTTCAAGCCGGACGTTTTGCGAGGAGACGATCCGGGCAGGGGCCAATGATTTTTCCCTGGCCCTGCACGGCCATGTTCCCGCGTTGCACGACTATCTGACCCGTGCCGGGGGCAGTTTTTATCAGACCGTGAAGGGGATCCGGAATCTAAAAGACCTGGGGCAGCGGGTCGGCACCAATACCGTGATCACCCGGCCCAATTACCGCAACCTGCCAGCCGTGGCGCGGCTTCTGATTCACCTGGGGGTGGATCAGTTCCAATTTGCATTTGTGCATCCCTTAGGCTCGGCCATGACGCATTTTGAAGGCATCGTTCCCCGGCTGAGCCTTGCCGCCCCGTATGTGAAAGCCGGACTTGCAAAAGGCCTGCGGGCCGGAAAGGCGGTGATGACCGAGGCCATCCCCTATTGTTTCATGACCGGTTTTTTCCCTTGCATTGCCGAACAGCGAATGCCGCGGACTAAAATTTTTGATGTCCACATCGTCCCCGACTTCACGGCCTACCGCATTGAGGAGGGCAAGGCCAAGAGCAGGGAATGCGCCGCATGCATCCATGATTCGGTGTGTGAAGGGCCGTGGAAGGAGTATCCTGAACATTACGGATGGGACGAGTTCCGACCCGTCCTGCAAATTGAAGCCACGGGGTGAAAATATGGGGGGTGTCTGGGATCGCATGAAGCGGTTTTTCGGGGGGATGCCGTTCCAAAAACCTGTTGCTCCCAGTGGTGTAACACCTGATGTCAAAAATCTCCAGGACCGCTGGGCGGACGGGCAGACAAGGCCCTTTGACCTGCCGGACAAAGGGGGGCTGAAACAGGTATATTCCCTGAACTGTCTGCTGTGCGGCAGGATCGGCCCCCTGCCATACGAGTCCCAGGAATTCAGCCCGCTTTTCGCCCAAACCATGGCGGGAGATGTCTGCTTCTTTGATTGCGACGAACCCTTTCATAATTGTATCGACGTTTGCTGGCAGGTCTTGCGGACCCAATCGGAATATTTCCGGTCAAAGACGTTGATTCTCCATACGCGGTTCGGTTTGAGGGGGGCTGTAAAACAGATTGCCGACCTGTTTGATGAGGTGTTCTGCTTTTACGAACTATGGGGGACAATCGATGAATACCATGAGATTGTGGCCCGTTTCGATGCCGAACATCTCTTCTTGCTGCCGGTCCGGGCGAATAATCGGGGGCGCTACCGAATCCGTCCCCATGTGAACGATCCTCCCGCCCCCCGGGTGTTTATCAGCCTGGGAAGCCATACGGACAGAGGTCTGGCCCGGGAGGTGGTCCGGAATAATCCGGGCATTCGATTTTATGCCCCGGATCGGACCCGGGTTCAACCGGGACAAGACGGCGGCGGCCGGGGCCTGGCATTTCAGGCGCCGAACCTCACCGTGTTTGAATCCACAGGTCAGGCCTACGCCCGATGGTTCGACCACTGCGATATCGTCCTGATCCCGGTCCGGCCCCAGGTCTGCATGCGCGGCGGCATCCGTATGGCCGATGCCATGTATGCCAACAAGTATATCGTGTCCACGCCCAACGCCATGTGCCAGTCCCTCATGGCGGTGAACGGCAGAACCTGCCTGGTGGCGGAGGACGCTGCCGGCGTAACCCGGGCTCTTTTTCGCATTATCAACCAAGACTTCAAGGCGGATGAGGTCCTGTATCACCGCATCCGCCACCTCATGCTCATGCCGGCCCGGCTCAATCACATGCTGGAATGTTTCTTTTCCCGAATCCAAAAACAGCGGTCCGCCGCACGGATAAATTTCAACCCCCGTCCCCAGGTCATCACCCGGGCCGGCATTCAATGATGTCGGGTTCCCAATACCGCATCGAACAGGACATCAGATGAAAATTTATATATCCACCGTTAAAAGAACGATTATTCTCAGCGGCAAGGAAGATGTGAGAATAAATGTCGATTCCATCCTGCCGGAGATAACCGGCTGTGGGAACGTCTTCCTCAAAAAAGAGCCAGAGGGGGAGATTACCGATTTTGCCGGACTGAAAACCGGATTCAAAACCTTGTTGGGACTGGATCTGACCCAGGATCCTGAAACCGTCTATTTCAAAGCCGGGGTAAATGTCAAAACCATCCAGGCCCTGCTTAAAATCCTTTTGCATGAAATCGGATTTATGATCGTTTCCTTTGACGGGAAAGAAAGCTTTTCCGACGCCTGCAGCGAGGAAGTCATCAACAAAAGCTTTACCGAACTGATCACCGTCACGTGGAGAATCCACTACCTTACCCCCAAAAGCTGCATCAAACTAAAGGACAACTTCGTGGGCGAGACCTTGCACGTATTCGGCGTCAAGGCCCTGGGCAGCCTGGTCGGTAAAAATGATTTTGGCAGCGGTATTAGCATTCGTGTCGATGAAACCGGCAACGGCCGGTATACTTACGTCAAAACCTTGATGGCGGCAGAACCCATTGAATACGAAATCTCTACCATCCAGGTATACGACTCTTTTTCCAATGTCTACAAAAAGCAGGAAATTGACAAGGATCTGTTCGTGCCGGCCATTTTGTATCTCAAACAACGAAAACGAAAAAAAATGAATGCGCCGGTGACGCAGAAAAATCTGTTCGACATGTTTGCAGGACCTCTGGGAGACACCGTCACCGGTCTGCTCAGGACCTGGGTAGATACTCAAATGACCGGCGTCCAGGCCGGTGAGCACACCATGGGGATCATGATCCGAAACGCAGCCCCTTTAAAGGAGATCCTGAATCTGGTGCAAAAACTGCGTGATGCCGGTAAATTAAAAACGCTCACATTCGAGACGGCGGAAGGCTTTGCTAAGCAGGGCGGTCTCACACCCGCAGAAAGGCTTGATAAAATCAGGGTGGAAATGGTCAAAGAGGTGAAAGAGGCCGGAGACATGATTCATACCGTGGCCATGAACCTCACCTCGGACCGCATCCTGGAAATTGCCGGGTTCGCAGCCCAGGAGGGCATCTGCCATATCGTTCTCTTCGGTGACGGCCCCTCCGATTCCGTTTATGACGAGGGCGCAGAGGTGATGAAGGGGGCAGCTTTTACTAAACTGAAAGCGAAAATTATAAAAATAGCCGTTAAAGGCACTCAAAAGAAACTCAAGGTCGTGGATTTCTGCCGGCTGTGGGATGGCGGCAACGGCCCCCTCTCCGGACAGATTACGGGACTGCAGGAAGAAGATAAGGGCAAGGCCTTGGGATACGGCGGCCAGGCCTTTATCCTGCGGGAGTTGTTCGACCGCCACCGTTTCATCGGGCTGTGTGGGAACAAGTCCGGCGGGCTGGATCTTGGCGCCATCAACGGCGTGCCGAGCATCCAGTTACAGGTTTTTTCCAAAACCCGTATGCTCAGGGAACGCTTCGGTACCCTGCAGTTGTGCTCCCCCTGCTGGCGGGTGGTGCCCACCCAAAGCACCACGGAACTGGGCACGGAAGGGGAGGCATACCTGCCGCTTTACATCAAGCATCTCAAAGACAATCACCGCTGCTACCGGGTTGTTGACGCCTGGTTTTACATTTTGTCCAAAAAGGATCAAAGGACCCTGGAAGTTGTCGAAGCCACAGATGACCTGAAAAAGGTCTGCGATGACAGGCCGGACCTGAAACTGGTCTGGTACAAGCGCTGCGAAGGCCTGATGACAGCCGAGGAAATGAAGGATGAATTTAAAACCAAAAGCGCTCAAAACCAACGTTTGTTCGTGGACGAAAAAAATGCGGATTGGGAGGAGAAAACACCTCCGGATCCTTCCTGAGCCCCGGATGTCCATGCAAAACAATTCCTAAAATTTTTCACCGGCAGGCCGCCGGATCGAAAACAGTCCCGGATTGGAAATAAAAATGGATGCAACACAGTTAAAAAAGGTCCTTGAAGAGGCGATTGACAAAGAGGCGACGCCTCCCACCCTGACGCTGGAAGCCGGCGTGATCCCAGCCGCCCTGGCCGGTAAT
Organism: uncultured Desulfobacter sp.; assembly: GCA_963677255.2. Classification (GTDB taxonomy): domain Bacteria; phylum Desulfobacterota; class Desulfobacteria; order Desulfobacterales; family Desulfobacteraceae; genus Desulfobacter. The sequence continues at coordinate 2,549,340 of CAXXER010000001.1, forward strand.
CTGAAAGACGCCTTTGGGGCAAAAAGCGGGCTGAAGGTGACGTCTCCAAAGCTGGAACCCGACGGCAAGGCGGTCAAGGTCAGCGGAAAGGCCGCCCTGCTCGACATGCCGGACACAAAGGTCACCATTACCCTGACGCCTGAAGACGATGCCATGGCAGGCGCGGTGACCGCCAACCTGGAATCCGGCTCAAAGGTCACAGTGCCCGGTTTTGACTGGCTGACCTGGAGCTCCTTTGACCTGAACGCGGCCTTTCCCCTCAACGGGACACCGGCTTCGGGGACCATCGACGCCCGGTTGGGGCCGCTTGGGGTCGGGCTGGACGGAGCCCTGGAAGTCAGGTCGGCGTCCCAGGAGGCTTCGGCCGGCTTTCACTGGACACTGACGCCCAGGAAAGCGGATTTGGCAAATTTGACCCTGGAGCGCTTTTTGTCCGTTGATACCTATGTTGCCTTCTTGGACCTTCTGATCGAGCAGGTTAGCGACCTGACAGGTCTCAAGGTGACCGACGCGGAACTGGGCATGGACCCGGGAACCTCGAGCTGCATGATCCTGACAACGGAATTTGACTGGGAGATGCTGCCCGGTGTGCATGTCCGCAACCTGGGGCTCTCCGTGACATCCCTTTCAGGGCGGGATGGGTTTCCCGTACCGCCCCGTGCAGGGCTCCAGGGGCAAATCCAGATGGGCAGCCTGAAATCCCTGGCCTTTGATGCCGGTCTGGCCCGTGCCGCAACGGGCCTTCGTTTCGATTTCGACCTGAAGACCGTTGACGGTACTCCCCTGACCATCGGTGACCTGTCTTCCCCGTTCCTGGATATCCCGGTTGAAGACCTGCCGGTTCCCGGTGATTTGGGGATCCGGATTAAAAACAGCGGGTTTTCCGAACTGATGGTGGAGATGGCCCCAAAGGATCAGGAGTTTGCCTTTCTGGCAAGGGGCGATCTTCTGGGATTGACCGGCAGCGTCTGGTTCCGGGTGCAACCGGTCGACCAGAAACGCAAGGTCCGTTTAACACTGCTTTGCACCAACGATCCGGTTCCCCTGGCCACCATCCTCCAGGAGACCCTCCTGATTCCCGTGGACCCGTCCGTCGAGGCCTACCTGCCCAAAAGCGGATTGGCCCTCCGGGAACTCACCTTTGACCAGGTTGAGGAACTCTTCCGGCTGACCGGCCTGATCTGCCAGGGCAACGTGCCTTCCGGGGAAACCGGCTGGGAGGTGGACGGAAAACTGGAGGTCTGCTGGAAGGACGGGATCCGCCTGGACTTCATACTGGATGCCGCATCCGCCCCCGTGACCCTGGACGGACTGCTGGCAGATCTGCCGTTCTCCCTGGAGCCTGCCAAAAGCGTGGTGCCCGAAGGCGTGGTGAAAAAGATCGGGGCCACGGCTTTCTACGGCATGGGCCTGCACCTGGACCTGCCCGCCTCCAAGACCAAAAAATCCGTGGAAATCAGCGGGGCGGCCTCGCTTTTCGGAACCATCTACGTCAGCGCCACCCTGGGATTGTACGAGGAAGACAAGGCCCATTTTGTGACCCTGGATGCCACCGTTCGCTCGGAAACGCTGAACCTGCGTGAGCTGCCGGCCACCATCGGTGTGGATACGCTTGTGGACAAAGGGTTGATAGACCTGCTGCCGGATATCGGCCTGGGCCTGGAACATGTGGCCCTGGATCAAAAAAAGCAGGACTTTTCCATCAATGGCCGTATCACCATCGGTGACAGCGGCGCCGCAGCGGCCGTCGCCGTGAAGGGCAAAGACCAGGATAGCGGTGCCCTGCTTCATCTCAAATTCGAGGGTGACAAAGAGACTCCGCCCTCTTTCACGGCCTTTTTGGGGGCCGTGACCGGAATCGACCCGGACAGTATCAATATCCTTAATCTGAATTTGCTGCTCATCAAGGTGGACCTGGAACTGGATACCGCCACCCGCAACCTTTCAGGCGAAGCCCAGGCCGCGGTGACTTTCAGCAGTGTCAAACTCGACCTTGCGGCCAAAAGCGAAAAGCGAGAAGACAAATCCGACGCCTGGACCTTTAGCGGCTACAAGGATCCTGCGTCCAGCCTTCAATTAACAAAAGTGGTGAACGATATCGCCTCGCAACTGGGAGGGCCTGCTCTGCCAGAGGGCTTGCCCGACATTGCCGTCACCGATTTAAAGTTTTCATTCAACACCGCATCCAACGACATGGCGTTCCGGATGAAAACCCAGACCGATCTGACCCTGGCGGACTTTCCCATCAATATCGATACCTATGTTTCCTTGTCCAGTAAAAGCGTCAAACCCGCCCAACGCACTCTGGAAGGGGTTTTTTCCGGAAGCCTGCAAATGGGCCCGGCCCTGTTCCAGGCCCGTTTCGGCTTTGACGAGAAAAAAAGAGTCTTCCAGGCCGCGTGGGAAGCAGATACCCAAGGCAAGGAATCTCTTACTTTCCGCAAGGTGGCCGAAGCGCTGCACCTTCCCGTAGGAAGTGATCTGCCTGAACTGCTGGATCCCGGTTTGAAAAAAGCAGCCTTTGAATACGCCCCGGGTGAAACGGAACACCAGTTTCGTTTCGTGGCCCAGACCGGTAACGGCATGACCCTGTTTTTTATCGCCCTGCGGGACAAAGAGAAAAAATGGCAATTCGTGGTCGGCCTGGATTACGATGAAAAGATCCAGGAAGAACCGGGCATCACCGACTTGTTTCCGGGAATGGACCTGGCAACGGTCAAGCAGGCCAGCCTGATGTATTCCACAGCCAGCCTGAAGAAATTCGAAGTCCCGGCCCTGCCGGCCCTAAAGGCTGGAGAGGCGCCGGAGACCACCCTGATGCAGGGCAAGCAGATGGATATCAAAAAAGGCCTTATGATCGCGGCGGATTTTGCCCTTTCCCCCGTGGAGCTGGGCGACCAGAGCCTTGAGATTGAGAATGTCTACCTGATGTTCGCCCGGTACCGGGAAACCAACGATGCCGCCTGGAAAACCGAAGCCAAGGCGCGCGGCCGCCTGGTCATCGACGGCAAGGACCAGTGCCTGAAAGTAGAGGTGGAGGCCGATTATTCCGCGGCAAAGGAGACGAACTTAAGCTTTACGGGCAAGTTCGAGGCAAGCCCCGCCCTGGACATCAAACAGGTCATGGCCACCTGTTTCCCGCCCCTTCTGGACATCCCGGATGATATTGTGGCCCTGAAACTGAGCAAAGGTTCCCTCTCCTTTTCGTCCAAGCCCAAATCCAAGAGCCTGGCATTCTCCCTGGAGCTGGACAGCACCCTGGGATTTCCTGACCTGTTCACCCTGGACACCCAGGCCCTTGATCTGGCATACAATAAAGCGGAGTCAGAATGCTGGGAGTTTACCGCCAAGGGCGGTCTCAGCGTGCCGGCCATCGATCTGATCCTCCCGGACCAGGATGACAAGCCCCTGCTCTCCGGCACCCTCCGGTTCATCCACACGGAAAAGAAGATGGAGATCGTCTATGACGCGGATGACAAGGCCTCCGAACTCACCTTGCCGGTCCTCTGCCCGGGCGGCCCTAACCTGGACCGTCTGGTGCGCGCGGGCACGGCCATCAAAACCTTCAAGGTGGGACGGGAAGACAAGATCTGGGGCTGCCGGGCCGAGGCCCAGCTATCCCTCTACGATGTGGCGCCCCCCCTGGACAGGCTCCTCTCCCGGGACGAACCGGAAATTGTGGACGGTTCCACGAAGATCACCTTTCCCAAAGCCAGCCTGACCATCACCCAGAAAGAATTTTCCCTCGCCCTGGGATCGGAGGCGGATCCCATCCTCGATTTTCCCATCCCGGACCCCCTCAAGGCCATCAACGACAGTTTGCCCAAAGAGGTCTCGGACGAGTTCCGCCTGCCGGAACTTGGGGATGGGCTCATGGAATTCAGCGCCCTGGAGTTGTCCCTGAAAAAAAAGCAATGCTCGGTGGGGATCCTGTTCGGCATCGGACTGCCGGCCAAACTCAACACCCTGATCGGTATGGAAAACAACCCCCTGATCCTTACCTACGGCGACTATTTCCGTCTTGAGGCCGAATACGCGGACGAGCTGGTGAAAAAAACCACCGACGAAAAAAAGGCCCGGAAACTTGCACGGCTGAAACCCCAGCGCTACCAGCATAAGGGCAACCTGGTGAAGGCGGTCAAGGACGTTCTGGGCAGTGATTTTGAGGTGGACGAAAAAAAGATCCAGGAAGACAAGGGACTGGTGCACGGCCGTATCACCCTGAGCGAAGACGGGCTTGGCGGCCAATTGCTCAATTTCCCCATCCTGATTGAGAATTTTTTGCGCGGCATAAGCGAAACCGATACCACCGTGGATCTGGACCTGCGGGAAATGTTCGGGGGCGAGCCCTGGTATAAGGTCAGTGATGAAGCCAAATCCCGGCTGAAATCCCGCATCGACAGCAGTGCCGTAGCGAAAGTGGAAACACTTCCAGACAAGCGCTATGACGACGCCATTTCCTTTATAACGGCCCTGAAATCCGCCGGTTTTTCCGATACAGACCTGGACAAGGATGAGGCGGCGGTCTTCAACTGCTGCGACGGCCGCACCGATTACGGCAAGTTCTCCATTCTCAAACCCGAGTTTTCCCTGGACGTGAAAAAGGGAAGTTTCAAAGCGGCCGGCGGCTATCATATCGATCCTGACAGGAAATTGATGATTCCGCTGTTCCCCGTAAAAAAACTGTTTTCACTGCTCGGCCTGGATGCCATGGGCAGTACGCTGCCCGACGGCATCGTGGTGGAGAGCATCCACTTCTTTGATGAACACGACCACCTGAAGGTGGATGACCTGTTAGATGCCATCGGCTGGATGGGCATAGATCTGCCCTCCGAGGTCACGGCCATCATCCGCGAGGTGGCCGCCCTGGCCAACAACTTACCCGAACGCTTCAAGGAATACCTGAGCATCAATATTCCCCAGGGACTGGAATTTGCCGTGGATGTCACAGGAGACGGCAGCATCAGTTTCGACCTCAAGGTGGACGACAACAGCGATCCTTTGCAGCTTTTGACCACCATGCTGCCCTACCCGCAGTTCATGGGCATCCGCCTGCGCCGGCTGGCCTTTGGCACGGCGTTTTCCAACGCCCTGTTCAAGGTCGAAGTGGACGGGGAAATCGACAACTTCGATCTTGTGTCCCTGGCCGGGGCCGTGCTGCTGCCCCTGGTGGATATCGACGAGGTTCAGAAGTTTCTGCCTGAAACCGACCGTTTCAGAACGACCTTCATCGCCCGGGATCTGCTCATCCTGATCATCTACGAAACCGAGATCCCCATCCCCATCCCCCTGTTTTACGAGCGCCTGGAGTTTTCCTATGCCGGGCTGGAAGGCATGGAGTGCCGCACCGCCATCGCCTTCCCGGCCCCGAAGTTCAACGCCAAGGAGCTGCTGCAAAGGCTCAACGATCTGCGAAACTTTTTCACCACCCCGTATGAGCCGGGCGTGTACGATAAGGACGGTACGGAAAAGGGCCTGCTGCCCATCGAGCATTACGGCCGCAAGATGGATCAGGGCGACTTCGGAGATCCGGATGACGCCATGGACGTCCGGTTCTACATGGGACCTTTTTTCCTGCGGTTGTCCAAACTTCTGGACATAGAGAACACCGTCTATTTCGAGCTGACCCAGGACCATTACGAGGCGTTGAAAGGACAGATCTCCGCAGACAGCCTTACGGCCATCCGCAACATGCGCAAGCAGCGCTATCTGACCGAAGACGGGTTTAAATATCAGATCAAGGCGCATATCGGCGACCACGCAGACGAACAAAAGCGTATCGTGGACCTGTGCCGTTCCCAAAAGCCCATGGGACAACTGATCGGCCTGCCCTCCACCCGCCGTCTGTTCAGCCTTTGGGATCTGTTGTATCTCGTGCTCAACTCCACGAAAAAACAATCCTTGAACTACACCATTCAGTTTTTTCACATTGACGACCGCATGGGAGCCTTTGATCTGCACCTGTTCCAACTGTTTAAATACCAGCTGGACTGGGTGATTGCCACGCCCTGGGAATTCACCCAGAAAAGGATCACGGACAAGGTGAAGTTCAAGGGACTTAAGACGGACGTGGAGGTCATCTGGAAGGACCTGTCCGACCCGGACTGCGACTATATCGATCCTTACGGCAACGTGAAACCCCAATTCTATAAACTCACCGATGCGTCCCAGATGACCCTGCCCGTGGAACTGGAGAAAGACCGGCTGGGCATTTATGACCGGCTTTTCAATGCCGATACGGTATGCCAAAGGTTTTTAGACCGTATCAAGGGCACCCAGATTCCCCAATCCCCGGCGGAAGAACTGCTATTGCTGCTCACCGACAACGATACCGGGCAGAAGATCCCAGAGTCTGATGAGGGCCTTGCGATGTTTTTGCGGGGCGCTCTTGAGGTGGCTGACGGCGTTGTGCTGCTGGAGTCGGCCATCGGGCTCATGGTGGACGGGGTTACCGGATTTCGCACCGGATTTTCCTATCGGGGATACGTGGCCGATGTGGTGGATGCCAAGCTGCTGGGATTTTTGAAAATATCTCCCAAATCCAAATCCGAATTGTTCAAACTGCTCGGGGAAAGCTCGCTTACGGTGTTTGACCGCCGCATCATGTACGGGTTGTTTGACCTCACCGTGGGCAAGGATACCCATTTTCACGTGGAAGGAGACCTGGACCTGTTCCCGGAAACCTGGCCCGTGACGGTCAAGGGGCATGTGATCGGCCATATCGGTACGGATAAGTTCCTGTTTGATTCCGCAGCCTGGCTGGAATTGGGTGCTCTCAAGGCCAACAGCCATTTCCATATGGAGGCTGTAAAACCCCGGGTCGAAATCAGTGCCCGCATTGAATTTTTGAACTGCCTTCTGGCCGCCGGAATCCGAGGCCAGGCCGGGGCCACCTCTGCGGCACTGGCCTTAGATCTTCAGCTTGACGCCCTGAACATCGTCTCCCTTAACGCAGACCTCAACGCCGCCGCAGACCTGGAAAGCGGGGCATCCCTGGCCGGAAGCGCCGAGCTGGATATCCGCATTCCAACCCCTTGGGGCGACAGCCTGGATGTGGTACACACAAAAGTCGATCTCAGCGGGGCCTTTGATCCCAATACCGGCTTTTTGGGCCTTGCATCCAGCCTCTCCCGGGATTCCTACATCCTCACCCCGGCCTGCCGGATTTCAGGGGGGGTGGCTTTTTACCTGTGGTTCGGCACGGACCAGGCCGGGGATTTTTGCTTCAGCCTGGGCGGGTACCACCCCCATTACCTGCGGCCCTCCCATTATCCCGTGGTGCCGCGCATCGCCGTTGACTGGCGCCTGGCCCACAATATCCATGTGCGCGGTTCCGCTTACTTCGCCCTGACCCCGACCTGTATCATGGTGGGCGGCGGCCTGGATTTCCAATGGCACCTGGGCGGCCTCAAGGCCTGGTTTACGGCCCATGTTGATTTCCTGCTGGCCTGGCAGCCCTTTTACTTTGATGCCCGTGTGAGCGTCGGCATGGGGGTTTCCTACACCTTCAGCGTTTTCGGCATTCATAAAACCCTGGGATTTCATATCGGGGCCGGGATCGCGCTGTGGGGACCGGATCGGAACAGGGGTCTTGCCGGACGGGCCGATGTGGACCTGGGAATCGTCTCGTTCTCCATCAACTTTGGCCACGGCAAACCTTCGGATTCGGGCCGCATCGGCAATTGGGAAGAGTTCCGGAAACGCTTCCTGCCTTCCGGCGAACTGTGCAGCCTTGCAGCCACCGGCGGCCTGGTCAAAGCGGTTGACGCGCCTGCCGACAACTCCGACACTACCGAGGACCAGATCTGGATCATCAATCCCCATGAGTTCTGTCTGCGCACCGGCAACGTGGTCCCCTTAACCCAGGTTGTTCCTGGCCGGGAAAACAACGGGGGTCACACCTTTTCGGACAGCAAACCGGGAGTGGCGGCCATGGGGGTTGCGGCCAAGGATTTTACCTCGGCCAGCATCCTTGCGGTCAGCCGGGCCGTAAAAGAGGACGGAAAAGAGGTCCTGACCCCCTGCGAGGATGATTTCAGCCTCACGCCGATCCGTGGCAACGCCCCCAAGGCCCTGTGGGGGGAGTCGGCCGATCCCGAGCTGAACCCTTCAACCACAGTGGTCAAAAATACGGTACAAGGATTTGATGTCCGGCCCAAGAACCCCGGCCGTTACGCCGCAGCCTCCAGCGCCTACGACATTAAAACCCTCCAGCGCACCCGCCCAAAGGCCGACGCCTATGCCTGGTTCACGGGCAAAGAGGCCCGCCAGCTGGACAAGGACGGCCGCACCGAGATCGCCGACACCTTGGCAGGCACCCAGGGCGGGCGGGATGAGTTGCTGCGGCAGTTGGGCTATGATCCTTTAACCTTCAGTGTTGAACACCTAAAAAAATCCTCGGCCGGGGCATTGCTGTACGCCCCCGAAGTGTGGACCTGGGAGTAGGAAGCGAACATGGAAATACACGACACCCTTAGCCGTTCGTTTGTTGAAAACGAATCCACTGACGATCCGGGCGTGATTCGTTTTATCCCCCGGCACCGGCCCACCCTGGCCGCCGGCACGTATAAGATCTCTTTGTCCCAGGAGGTTACCATCCGCGGGACCAAACAGCCGGAGCTGACATCCAAGGACCGATACCTGGCCGTGCGCGGTGAGCGTTTCGACCTGCGGGATGAATGGATCCAGTCGGTATTTCCGCCGGAAGGGGGCAAGGGGGATTACGAGGACATGCTGCCCCATATCGTATTGACCCGGGGCACCCTGCCATGGGAACGTACGGTAAATCGCAATGGGACGGGGGATGAGGGCCGTGTTCCCTGGCTCGCCCTGCTGGTACTCGATGCCGGCCAGGCTGACATGGTGCGGTCTGAAACCATCCGCCTTGACCAACTGGGCCAGATCGGCAAAAAGGGCCTTTGGGACAACCTTGAGGCCGGAGAGTCAGAGGAGGACGGCTGCCGCGTCATCGGCCTGCCCAAAACCCTGCTTGATGGTCTGGTTCCAGAAGAAAGCGACCTGAAATACCTCACCCATATCCGCCGGGTGAACCATGCCCGTAAAGCCGAATACAACCCGGAAGACGCCGAACAGAACTATGCGGTGGTGGCGGGCAACCGTCTGCTGGAAGGCGGTATCGCTTACACGGCCTTTCTGGTCTCCCTGGAAGGGTATTACGATGACCGGCGGGCTGAGTGGTACGCCGAGGACAAAAACGGGCTGACCTGGCTGGTATGCCTGAAAAGCTGGGGGTTCCGGGTTAAGGGCTACTATCAGCTGACCGCTGAGGTGCTCTCCGCCCTGGAAGGCTTGAACGTTCCCAAAGCGGTGCTCGCCAAACTCGATCCCCTGGCAGACCAAAAGTACGACAGCCGGCAAAAATTTTTCAATGATCTGAAATCGGTTTTATCCGCCGGGGAACAGACCCAATGGCAGGATGTGGTGGCGGAGCAGGCCCGGCACGGTGAGAATTTCCGCAGGCTGCTGCTGAACCTGGATACCGGTGCGCTGAGGGGGCCTGAAAGCAACTATGCTCCGGCAGAGACCTATTTTAAAGCCGGATATACCCTGTTCCCCCACGGTCTGAGACAGGGAGACCGCACCCTGTCCCTGTACCGCGGCCCCTTTCTGCCCCGCGCAGGAGAAAAGCAGTCCTTGAACCTGCCGGCGGCATATGCCGATCAATTGCTGCGCTACGACGGCGACACCGGGCTGTTCGACGTTTCCTACGCCGCCGCCTGGCAGCTGGGACGCCTGCTTTCCCTGCAAAATAAATCCTTTGCCACGGCCCTTGCCAGTTGGAAAGAGTTAAAGATACGCCAAACCCTGATAGCGGCCCGGGATAAAGCCGTCAAAGAGGCACTGGGTGATATTGGCTCCCCTGCCGCAGACCCGGACGACACCGCCCTGAAAAAGGACCTGTCCGACTGGTTGAGCCAGCTGAAACTTACCACGCCCTTGCCCCTGAATTACCTGGTGCCGGACGAAGCGATGCTGCCGCCTGCTTCCCTGCGGTTTTTCGGGGTGGATCCCAACTGGATCGACGCTCTCATCGACGGTGCCTGCGGTATCGGCCGCTTCTCTCCCGATGAAGTGGCCGCGGACGCCCCCCTTGTGAAAACCCTGAACGAGGAATCGGACCGGGCTGCGGCGGCGGCCCGGGAAAAAGACAGCGCTTCACAGGCCCAATTGGGACTCCTGACCGGCATACTCCTGCGCTCTGAGGTCCTCGTGCAATGGCCCGGACTGGAGATCGACGGATATTGCCAGGATGACAAGCCACTGCCCATTTTCAACATGCGCAACCTTGCACCGGACATCCTGGTATGCCTCTTCAAAGGGGAGGTCCACCGTCTGGAAATTCACCATCCGTCGGAAGGCCTGCATTTCGGTGTGGATGTGGACGGAACCACCAAACGCCTGAGAAACCGTGAGACCGGCGAACGGCGCACCGACAGCATCAAGGTGGTTTTTTACCCGGAGAAGACCGACCCGTCGGACCCGTCAGACGACCCGCCGGACCTGCCGCTGATCGATGCCGAAAAAACCGCCCAAGGGTTGCTTGACGCGCTTTCAGCCGTGGGAGATGCGCCAAAAGCCTTTAACTCGGCCGAGTTCGCCTTTCAGATGATCGAAAGTTCACATTCGGTCCGGTTCCTTCAACACGCCCCCAATCCCGAAGGTCAGGGATAAACCCCATTAGGGATCATGATTATGGAAAAATTCCAATATCTTATCGCACCCGTGACACTGGACGCCCTGTGCATTGGAAGTACGACGTCCGACGACATCCTGGCAAAGAGTTTTACCCCCTCACACGGTGAATTCCAGGGCCTTGCCGGGTTCTCCGAAACGAACAGGCCCTTTCTCAGCGACGCCTATGTGCGCAGGCCCTTTTCTTATGAGAGCCCTTACTATCTTGGGGCCGGAGTCCACCTGCACTGGGATCTGCCCCGGGCCCTTAAAACCGGTGTGCAGGCCGCAGGCCCGGAAAATGCCGAAGACGAATCCTGCGACCTGGAATATCCGCCGGTTCCCAACCGCTGGCTTGTGACCCGTATCTGGACCGCTGCCGCCAAGTCGGACACGCCAAAGACCCGCATCTGCCACTGGATCGTGGAGAGCGACTACCTGGCCTCCGCCAAGGAGGAGCCGGCCACGGACCTGCCCTGGTTCAAGGATGATGACGGTAAAGGCGACCTGTTTCGCTACATGGGCCGGGCCATAAAACTTGCGGATTCCCCGTCGTGGGCAGAAGACCCGGCAGCGTCACGGTTCGACCCCCTGACCGCCCTGGGGTACGGAGAGCCCGCCTTTACCGCCTATTATCCAGACTGCCGCACCGTGTTCGGATTTCACGACCGCAATCTGGAAGCAGAGGGGTTCAACCACGAACAGGACACCCTCAGCTACGCGGTGATGGGATGGTACAGCGACAAAGGCGCCGACCCGGTGGCTCTCGCAGTTCAGGACGATCGGCTCCCCGATCTTTTGACACAATTTCACTGGTACCTGCCGGAGGGCGACCCCGGCGGAGCTGCCGGGCTGATTTGCCGCGGATTTACCTATGACGTGGACTGGCACAAGGACGCTACCCTGCTGCCCAACCAATTTGACCCCAACGACGTCACCGTGGCCGTCGGTAATACCGCATCCGAGGGACTTGCCACCCTGCTTAAAAACCGCAAATCGCCCGGCACCGACGGAGGGGAAAAATTGTTGCATGCACTCCAGGACGGCCACATGGAGGCCCTGGACCGGCTGGATGCGCTGGCCGAACTGGAGAAGCTCCTGCACAAGGACACCTTCGGAACCCAGTCCGGCGGTCTTCTGTGGAAGATCCAAGCCGTTCAATCCGGGGCCGGCACGGTGACCCGGCAGAAAGTCCCCGCCGAATTCATCGAATCCCTTAACCAGCTCAACAGTGAACAGGCGAAACTCAACCGTACACAGGAGAATATCGAAACGGTCCGGCGCAGCTCTATGCGGACTGGTGCAAATTCATGCTGTGTAAGTATGACCGGGACCGGGACGGCATCAAGGAGCAATTGTCCGAATGGGGCATTGACACCAACGGAATCCTTAAATTCGTATCCGCCGCCATTGAGGACGATACAAAAGGCGGCAGCCCCCCCAACCCCAATACGCTCACCGCCTTGGAAGCCGAGGCTGCAACTCTGGAATCAACTATCCGGCAGTGGACCGGAGACAACGGACTTTTCAAGGATCTGCCCCAAGAATTCAGCCTTGAGCAAGGCGAGGAAACCGCTTACCATTTTCCCAACGAGCCGGTATTCACGGTTTCGAGCAAGGCCCTGACCCCTTCTTCCAGGCCCTATGGGGAGAAACGGATTGTTTTCCGCCAGGATCTTCTGGAGATCACCGACCATGCGGATCAGATGTGGCAGGCACTCATCAAGGCCGGCTGTATAGATGACAGCGGCCTGATTCTATCCCACCTGATCCCTTTGGAAAGCCCGGAACAGATTTCCCTGCCCGAGCCCTTTGACCTCCATCAGGACAAGGTATTTACCCTGTTTCAACGGGTGGTGAAGGGCAGCGTCACCTGCCGGAGGGATACACAGCTGATTTCATCCGTGGACATCCAGGACGCCCAGGGACAGGTGGCAGTGACGCGGGATCAATTGCCCGGCCTGGCCGCCATGCCTGATGTCCCCGCCTGTGCCGGATCCCTGCTGGCGGAACTGTTCTTCTACCTGCCCTGTCACGCCCCCCATGAAATCGCCGAGGCCGCGGCCGGGGGTGACTTGAAACGTTACGGGGAACTGCGGCAGAAAATCGAAAGCCTCATGGCAACCCCGGACACCTATTACACCGATTGCCTGAAGGGGGGGGCCCTTCCCCAGGCCGTCGCTGCCAACCAGTGGAAATGGCCCTGGCACCCCCAGTTTCTGCATTGGAAAATCGGTTACTGGCCGTTGAAAAAGGTGGAAAGCACCATTACCAAGGAGGACGAGGAGACCCGTACCACCTTTACGCCCGATTTGATTACCGCCAACTTTGACTTCAGCGATGACCACATGGAACTGGGCCAGACCCGGGCCCAATTCGCCGACATGGATCCCCCCGAGTACATGGGCATCACCGTGCTGACCCCCGGGGCCGTGCAGAATTTAAAGGACCGGACCTGCGCCTTCCTCGAAAGCCATAGCATCGACTGGGTGGCGGACCTCACCCGGGATCTGGAAAACACCGCCGTGCTGTCCCAGACCCTTTCCGGATACAACGAGTCCCTGCTCACCTTTGACTCCAGGCTCAAATTCCCCATTGCTGATCCGCCTGAACGGCTCTCCCGGTATTGTGACTTCACCAAATCGGTGGGCGATACGGTAAAGTCTCACTATTCAGCCTCACCCGTGCCCAACGCCAACTTCAATCCCATTCGGGCGGGCTACATGCGGGTCACCGGAATCCGCGTGGTGGACACCTTTGGCCAGCACCGGGAAATCGAGAATCCCCCCTTTGCCGTGGCGTCCAGTTTCACGCCCCAAAAGCCCCTGGAAACGGATTACGGCAAGATCTATCTGCCCCCCCGCGTCGTGCCCCCGGCCCGCCTGACCGCCTATTTTATCCCGGAGCGTACCCCCGAGGCCGGGGCGACCTGCCATCCGGAAAATCCGGTCCTGGGCTGGATTGTCCCCAATTTCTTGGATCGCGGCATCATGATCTTTGACGTTGAGGGCACGGCTCTTGGAACCGTAAAGGTTTCCGACGGTGCCTGCGTGCTTCGGCCTGCCCCGGGAAAGGACATGCCGGCCCCCGAAAAGATTGTGGAAGGCATCGAAAATACCTTTTTCCAGGGCATGGTCCGCTCTCTTCTGGGCAAGAACGCTGCGGAACTGGACGCCTTCATAGATCTCATGGAACGGGGCCTGCACGCCACCTACCCCGAATCCGAAGCGGAAACACCGCTGCTTTCCCTCATGGTCGGCCGTCCCCTGGCCCTGGTGCGCCTGGGGGTTTCCCTGGATCTGAGAGGATTTGCCGCGGTCAATCAGGGCTGGAATTCCTTTGTATGGGACCTGGGCAAAGACAACAGGGATATCGGCCTTCGGGATACCGCCGATTTCGACCGGGTGGACCTGCCCTTACAACTGGGATGCCGGGCTAGCCGAAACGAATACAGTGACGGGCTGATCGGCTATTTCCAGGAAACCGATGCAACCCCGGATTTTGGGCGGTTTTACTCGGTGTATACCGCGCCCAAAGATGGGGAAAACGGGATCTGCACGCCTGAAAACCTGAATCTGAACTGCCGCTGCTCCACGGATGATACGCCGGCCAAAACCTGTCTGCTGCTGGTGGATCCCAAGGGCACCTTGAACCTTTCCACCGGAATTCTGCCCGGCCGCCAGCTGACCCTGTCGTCCGGGTTTTACCAGGAGGCACTGGCACAAATGAGTTACACCTTTCTTGCCACGCCGCTTTTAACAGACACCGCCGGCGGACCGGGGACCCAGGCAGATCCATCGGATCCCCTTTCAGATGAACAGGGCATGTCCATTCCCGCTCCGGAGGAACCGGGCTATTGCTGGTCTTGGGTGGCCTGCCAGGGAGACACCTGGTCGCAGACAAAGGTCTCCACCGACAGGGACCGGGCCCAGTGGCCGCCGGCAAGGATGGAAATCCTGGAAGGATGGCTCAAGCTGAGCCGGGAAATCCAAGGGGATACGACCCTTTCCAACGAGGAGGACGATACCCATGCCTAGACAAAAAAAAATCCTGGATATAGCGTTTCACCCCACCGAAGCCGATAACCGCACCGCGATTCTGTACCAGCCGGAAAAAGGCGGCCGCGACCTTTCTCCGGAAGAACGGTTTACCATGACCCTGACCAATTCGGGCCAGGGAGACATATCCTTTGTCAATGACGGGGACACGGTGTCCTGCCTTGACTTCTACATTCACGACGCGGCCAAGGAGTTCACCGAAGCTGAGATCCAAAGTTTTCACCTGGATGTCGTCAATCCGGACGGCGTGGCCGTCACCTGGACCGCCAAGGTAATCAATAACGGCTACAACGCCTTGCGCATATCCCCGGACCAGGGGTTTGAGCTGGCCCAAAAGCAGAGCGTGATCCTGGGCCTGGATCAATTCCGGGGCACCCCCAATCTGGTCCCCCGGGATCTTTATGTGGATACCCGGCAAATCCCCGGCGCCATGGACGGCTATGAAACCCTGGTGGTGGTCAAACAGGTCCAGGATGGTGCGCGTCCCCTGGAGCTGCGGGCCAATTACCTGGAAACCAATACCGTTTACGTCAGCGAGAGTGATACCTACAAAACGGAAAATACTCTGAATTTTTATCTGAAAAACGACGCGGAAACCCGTCATTCGGAAGCGGTCCCCGCCTCGCAAGATACCTTTGTAAGGCTGTCTTTCGATTATGGAAACGGCCGCGGCCATATGGATACAGCAGACTATGCCAAGGATTTCAGGCTTTCATTTTTCAACACCTTCGGCAATCCCTTTACCCTGACCGGTGCGCCCAAAGATCCCAAGAATCCCTCCTGGGAAATCCAGCCGGAGGGAGAGGTGTTCCTCAAAAAAGACCCGGACAACCGGCTGGCCCTGTCTTTTGGCCAGGTCACCGCCCACACCCCCGGCATCGCCACCCTTCACCTTGAGTACTTTAACGTGCCGGGCCGCCTGGACGGCCACTGCGCCCTGGATGTGTTCAAGTCAGCCCCGGATTTCAGCATCGTTCAGTTCAACGCCCGGGAGATTACCCCCCCGGCAAACCAGCCCGCCCGGCTGCGCTGGAAAGTGGTTTCCGCCCGCTGGGCCGAGCTGCAGTTCAAAAAATACGCGGCCGTACAGACACTGGCCACAACGGCGGACAAAACCCGGACCGGGGATACGTTCAGAAAACTGGACGGTGACATCGGGATTAATCTGCACCAGCAGGAAGACCTGGTGCTGGATCTCTACGAAGACACCCTTTTCACCCTGACCGCCTGGGCCGAACGCAAGACCCGTGACCCGGACGGCAAAGAGGTGACCGAGGCCTATATCCGCGATCAGCGGCAGGTGCTGGTGGGCGTCACCCCGTCCCTGCGAAACTTTTTATACAGCGCCCACTACGGCGGGCAGACTTTGGACGCAACGGTGGTGGAACGCATGATCTCTCGGTTCATAACCCGCCTGGCCTCCCCCACAAAGGCGGATTTTGAGGAAATCATTACCGCCATGAACCGGCTGGGATACGATTCCAATGCCATTTATGCCGCCCTGGCCAACCGGAAAACCTTTAGTAAATACGAAGATGTGTTTTTGCCGATAATCAATGCCTTATAGCAAAACCTTGACCAACAAAGGGAAACAAGAAGGAGGTGTTATGAGCGATATCCGGGCATATTTGGAACGTGTGATGGACGATGCCATTAAAGAACGGGGGCTGGGGATCGACATTCGCGGATACTTAGAGGTGTACAAGGACGACTACGGCCCCAAATGTAACCTGGTCCACTGGCAGACATGTACGCAGGTCGCTTATGACAAGTGTGATCCCAAACCCAGTGCCGTGGACATGGCCGATGCCATCGCCCAATATCCTTCCGATACCGACACCGGTGATACGGAGGGGCTGTGGTGGCAGACCGTCACCTATGAGACCCTGCAATACGTATTGGACAATATCCAAAATCCTGTGTTTTCTGATGCAGACAAGAAAAAGGCGCTTGCCCTCCACGCCGACAACCTCAAAGGCCTGCTGGAAATTTTTCCGGACACGGACATTGCCGGCAAGGTGCACATGTTCGGCCAGTATAAAAGCATTAAGACGCCCGCGGCAAACGAGGACCCCGGTTATACGGAAACGGCTCAAACGGACGGTTTGGTCGTGGGAACCATCCAGGAGAACCAGAAGGATTCCGATGCCTTGAAAAAATGTGTGGGCTGGCTGCGTGGGACGACCAATGGTACGACATTCGCGGCCACAGGCGGCAACAATGTCTCCTGGTGGAACCGCACGGATACCAAGCCTCAATGGGGAGACTGGATTGCCGCAAGCCAGCGGGGCAGCTTTATGATGCCGGTGAAAAAAGGGGACACCTGGAGCATCACCTATGAGGTGCCCACAAAGGGGACGAACGCCAATCAGGTGGATCCCTACGTTCTTTTTTACTGGATTCCTCTGGGATATGAATAGCCCGGGGGGCCGGAACAACGAGCAGGATTACGTGACTACGGACACCTTCCCCCATGGGCCGGGAGAACTGTACCACCTGCAGATCGGCGTCACCTACGGCTGTCAGTGCCGATGCGGGCATTGCGGGGTCAGTGAACAGCGCCACCGCGGCCGCCTGCTCAGCGCGGACGAGATCGTCGACCTGTGCGCCCATGCCAAAAAAGAAATGGGGGCCCGGGTGGTGGAATTGATCGGCGGGGAGCCCCTGGTGAGAAGGGAAATCGTTGAGATCGTGGGCGGATGCGCTGCACATCTGGACGTGGCCATGAGCAGCAACGGCATCGGCTTCACCCGGGAAATGGCCCGGCAGTTGAAGAACGCCGGACTGAAACGCTGTTTCTTTTCATTAGATTCCCACCACAGGGAAAAACACGACGCCAACCGGGGCTTTCGGGGATGTTTTGACGCGGTGATGCAGGCGCTGGATTTTTGCGAGACCTACGGCATTGACACTGCCTTTTCCACCTGCGCCATGTCGGATCTGGTCATGGGGCCGGACCTTGATTCATTGGTGGCCTTCACCCGGCAGAGCAAGGCCAAAAAACTTCGGCTGGTCCTGCCCAAAATGGCCGGGAAATGGCAGGGCGACACCTCCGTCCTGCTGGGGCCGGAACAGATTGCCAGGATTCGGCGCATCACCGAAAAAGACCCCATCGCCTATGTGGAGGCGGAGGGCAATTATGCCGGCCGCATCGAAAAGTGCCTCTGCCTGAGAGGACACGTTTACATCAATCCTTACGGTGTGGTGCAGCCCTGCGTCTATACCTTTTTGGACTTCGGGAATATCCGGGAAGATTCACTCAGCCGGCTGTATGCGCGCATGTACCACCACAAAATTTTTGCCGACAAATCCATCCTCAACCTCTGCCTGCTCCAGAACCCTGAATTTGTGAAGGCCCACCTTGGCGGCATCTGCGCGGAACAGCCCCTGGCACCGGTGGATTTTACGGCGTATTGATCCGTGTCAAGGCAGCAACTTTCATAAAGATTCCATTTCCCGCATTACGGTCGCAGCCCATGGCCATCGAAGAACGAGGATAATGCGGGAGATGGAATCTTTATGCGTTTTTTGAAGGGTAAAAATTTTAGCGGATAGATGACATGCGGGTATTGCTGATCAAACTCAACCTCTTGCGGACACATGACCGGGAGGGACATGGCTCCTCCCTGCTGACAGGGCTTTTGGCCATTGCCGACCATGTGAAGGACCCGGCCCGGTTGCGGGTCGCCGTCTACCCGGACGACTACGGGTATATCCGGCAGTCCATGGACTGGTGCGATGCCGTGGGAATGAGCGCCTTTACCTTCGAGTACGAGTGCTGCCGCAGGTTGAGCCGGGCCCTGGCTAAGACACACCCGCATAAACTATACTTTATCGGCGGCTGCCATGTGACCCTGACCGGCCGTTATGACACGCGCCTGTTCGACTTTATGGTGGCCGGGGAGGGCGAGCGCATCGTCCGTGCCCTGGTTGCAGGAGAGATTGAGGTTGAAAAATCAAACCAATTCAACACGCTTGAGTCACCGACCCTTTTAAAGGCCCATGAGATCCCCTTGGGGAGCGTGCGATACTATCCCTTCTGGCGCAGGCTCATCCGGGGCCGGGCCAGCGTTATCTCCAGCCGGGGCTGCCGGTATTGCTGCCGCTTTTGCACCTCACCGGGCCTGGACCGGACCCGCCGGGTCATACCGGTGGAACGCCTGGCACGGCATATTGTCCAAACCGTCACCGAATTGAAATCGCCAAAACTCAACATCTGGGACGATAACTTCACCGATGATCCTCAGCGGCTTTCTACCCTGGGAAGACTGCTGGATGCCGCAGGCGTCCGCCTGCAGGAGGTGAGCGTGTTCTGCCGCACGGCATCGAAAATCCAGCCCGGCGTCTTTCCCCTGCTCAGGCAGCTCGGGGTGGACACTCTTATCACGGGATATGAGAGCGGCAGCGGCCGGGTGCTCAAATACCTGAAGGGCGCCGATGCGGATCTTTCCCATATCAAGACCAACAGCCTTATGGCCAGAGACCACGCCATGACCCTGCACGCCTCCGTGATGTTCGGGGTGCCCGGTGAAACCCTTTGGGACATGGAGCAGACCCTGGACCTGATGCAATGGAAGGCCCGGGAGCGGATCCCGGGCCCGCTTTACATGTACGCGGCTGTGCCCCTGCCGGGAAGCGGTTTCTGGGAAACGGCCCTGGAACAAAAGAAAGTGCGGCCGGATATGGATTTTGAAACCCTGTCCTACAACAACTTCAACGCCCCCCTGCTGCTGGATGATGACATCCCGCTAAGCCAGTACCGGAGGATCATCGACCGGGCCCGCGAGGCCTGCAGGGCCATGGCACAAGTGGCAGTCCCCCGGGCCGGTACAGGGCGGTGCCGGGCAATGCCATGAGCGGGTCTTCACTTCCGAAATGGTTTGTGCTGCTGCGCCGGGCGCTGGCCCGCTTCCACATCCGGGTGGCGGGTGCCGTAAGCCGGCAGGATTGCCTGATCGTACAGCTTGAGCACCGGGAACAGGAATTGACTGTCAATATCTGCCATGCCGCGCTAAACCGCCCGTACTACCTTCGCACCGGGCGCTTTCATATCACCTACCGCGGCAGTGACCCTCCCGGCCCTGCCGGGGAAAAAGTCCTGGCGCGCCTGGCCGGCATCCTGACGCGGATGGAACACGGCCTGCCCCGGATGTTAAGGCTGCAGGAGGCCTTTGGCGCCCCAGCGGACCGAGATCCTGATTTACCGTTCTTCTGCACCGTGGAAACATCCCTCCCTGATACCGGTGAACCGATGGCAGAGGCCATGATCAGACTGACGGCCCGGTGCAATCAGAACTGTCCCTTCTGCTCCGGGGAACGGGTGCACCGGGAACCCGGACTGGACGAGATCGCAGGGTGCCTTGCCGACCTCTCCGGGCGTTTCGGGCACCTTATGGCCACTGTAACCGGCGGTGAGCCCACACTGAGTCCGGTCTTTGGGGATTGTGTCGCCATGCTGGCGGGCATGGACACGGTCAACCGCCTGCAGATCCAGACCAACGGCGTCGCATTCTCGGATCAGGCCCGCCTGGCCGGGCTGCCACCGACGGCGAAGCTGCACTTTTTCATATCCCTGCATGCCACGCAAGAGACTGTTTACGACCGGTGCACCGGGACCAGGGGGCAATTCGGGCGGGCGATGCAGGGCATCACCAACATTGCCGCAGCCGGCCATCAGATCATCCTCAACTGCGTGGTCAGCACCCTGAACATCGACCATATTCCCGATTATACGCGCGCATTGCCGCAAATGCCCCCCCATGCCTTGCCGTTGACCCTGCACTTTTCCGCGCTGATCTGCCCGGAGCGCAACCCGGCGGCCCGGGATTATCTGGTGCGCTATCCTTCTTTAACCCGCAGGCTTGAAAAAGCCGTGGTCCGGGCCGGGCAGGCGGGCATCCGTGTCAGCCCCCTGCAGTCCTCTACCCATGCCGCCATTCCCCCCTGCTTTGTGGCACAGGCCTTGCGCAATTACGGCGGAAAAGCCTTTGACATGGCTGGCGTACGGATCGGGCGGGAGGGGGACGACACCCAGGCATGGGCCAAATCCGAAGCCTGCGGCCGGTGCCGGTATGACCGCCGGTGTATGGGGGTGCCGGGTGCTTACGCCAGACGGTTCGGCCTGGATGAACTCAACCCCGTCCGGGACATTTTGGCGCAAAAGGCCCCATGACCCGGGAAAGCCTTCATATCTCCACAAGCCCGGTCTGCAACAACCATTGCGTGTTTTGTAACGACGGATTCCGGGACCACCCGGGTTCCCGGGAGCCTGGGCTCTCCCCCGGGGATGTTGAAGACATTTTACAAGCCTACCGGGGACGGATAAACCGTGTGAACTTCACCTCCGGCGAACCCACCTTGAACCCGGACCTGTTCGCCCTGATCCGCATGGCAAAGTACAGCGGCTACCGGCACGTGGGCCTGACCACCAACGGCAGGATGCTGTCCTACGGCGCTTATGCCCTGGGGCTTTTGAGAAGCGGGCTCACGGAAATCAACATATCGATTCACGGCCATACGGCCGCCATGCATGACGGCCAGACAAGGGCCCGGGGCAGTTTCGAACAGACCGTCAGGGGCATCAAAAGCATTCGGGACCTAAGACCAAGGTATCCCGTAACCCTCAACCTGGCCGTAACGTTGAATAAGCTCAACTACCGGGCATTTAGAGAAATCCTGGCCTTTTTGCGGCCCTTTGGCGCAAACACGATTGTGATCAACGTGGTGCAGCCCATCCGGGGCAAGATGACCCGCCATTTCAACCGGCTCATGCCCCGTTACCGGGACGTGGCTCTGGTGATCGAGGGGTTTTTTGAAGAACACCCGGAGTGGTTTTTCGGCCAAGGACCGGGCGGTTCGCGCATTTCCGTCATTGACCTTCCCCGGTGCCTTGCCCCCGGTCTGTTGCCGGTCATAGGTTACGGGGAGACCCGGACCGTTTCGGGGGGTGAACCCGGCGCCGTTGCTGGCCGGACGGAGATGAAAACCCGCACTTTCAGGGACAACCGGGCGTTGAAACAAAAACGGGACCGTTGCGGTTCGTGCGCCCATGACGCGCATTGCTCAGGGATTTACCGGGCATATCTGGAAAAATTCGGGTGGGGGGAGTTTAATCCTGTGCCCTGCAAGGGAGAACCGGGTCGTACACGGCCCGCACCCTATGAAAAGAAAGGCATTTGACCCATGGAAAAACTTGCGATCTACGGCAAAGGCGGCATCGGGAAATCCGTTGTGGCCACCAATCTGAGCGCCCACTACGCCCTTTCAGGCAAGCGGGTGCTCCACGTCGGCTGTGACCCCAAACATGACTCTTCGGTAAAGCTGATGAACGGAACGGCCGTTACCACGGTGATGGCGTCTTTAGGCCGGCGCAACGGTAACCGCAATCCGTCATCGATTGTCAACCGCGGAAAGTTTGATATTCACTGCATCGAATCCGGCGGCCCGGCCCCGGGCGTGGGATGCGGAGGCCGGGGCGTGGCACGGGCCATTGAGATCATCGACGACTCAGGACTGCTGGACCCCGCCCGTTACGACGTGGCCATCTTCGATGTCCTGGGGGACGTGGTGTGCGGCGGGTTTGCCGCCCCCCTGCGGTCGGGAATGGCCCGGAAGGTTCTCATCGTCGTATCCGAGGAGCCCATGGCTCTTTATGCTGCAAACAACATTGCCAAGGCCGTGATTACTTACGCCCCCAACGGGGTGGTCCTGGGCGGGCTCATCGCCAATATCCGCACGGATCCGGATCAGGCGCCGTTTGTGGAAGCCTTCGCCGCCCGGCTCAATACGCGGATCTTAAGTTATATCCAGAGGGACGCCCTGATCATTGCGGCGGAGAAAAAACAGATGACGGTGATGGAATATGCCCGGGATTCAAAGGTGACGGATATTTTCCGTTCCCTGGCCGATAGGGTGTACGATCTGGACCCTGGGGGGGTAGCGCCGCCGACGCCCATGAGCGACGATGATTTTTTCACCTTTATCCGGGGATAGGTGATGCTGAATTCTACCGCCTCCATTCAGGCCAGGTCCCCCGTGAAGGGGAGAGTTGCCGGCGGCAGCCGGACCCGGAAGAAAATTGCCGGTATCCTGGGGATCCTGCCCGCCGCAAGCCCGGATTCTCCGATAACCCTGGCCGCCATCGCCTTGAACCGGCGCTGCATCGAAATAGAGATCCTTTGCGGAAAAACTTCCAGCTGCCTTGTACTGCAGCCCGCAGGCCAAGGCGAGAACGGGTTCTTGAACACCGGCTTCATCCGTATCTACTACCGGGGGAAAACCATTCCCAAGGCATTGGAAAGGCATTTGAAGACCAAGGCCCTGGTCAATCTGGCACCGTATTCCTTCGAGGATCTTTGCCGCATATTCATGGACGATCCCGACCTGGGGTCGCCCGTGGAAAAAATGCCGCTGCCCCATGACCTGGGCGAGGAAAATTTCAAAAAAAAGGCCCTTCTCAGTTCATGGGGATCGGACGCCTCCTGGCACACCTTCCTGGCCGTGGCCGAAATCAGCCGCTGCCAGCTGGACTCCCTGGATTTTTTTAAGACCTGCCGGTTTATCCAGCACAGTGACAGTGAATGTATCCACGTCACCCCCCAACTGGGTGTGCCCATGATGGAGATGGTCCATTATCCTTGGAAAAACAGGCTTCGTGACCTGAACCGCATGCCGGCACATCTGCCGCGTGTGCGAAAAAAGGCAAACGCGTCCAACATGTTCATGACCGACCTTACCGAATACGACGTGATCATGGGGCAAAGCAACGACAAGCTCATCTGCGCCCTTGAGGCGGCCACGGCCACGCCCCATGACAGTTTTATTTTGTGCAGCAACACCTGCGTGCCCATCGTGGCCGGGGAAGACGTGGCCTCCATCGTGGCCCGGTACCAGGAAAAGAGTACGACCCCGATCCTGTTTCTCACCTGCACCGCGGATTCCATGGAGACGCTTTTTCACAGGATACTGGTGACGGACAAGGCCCGGGCATTTCAAAAGACGGACCGGAACGGCCTTTCAGGGCGCATCAACCTTGTGGGCTATGCGGTCCGAAATGATTTTCATGAGATCTCCAGGATATTGGAGGCGGCAGGGATCGTCCTCAACACGGCCATTATTCCCCACCTGACCCTCAAGACCGTGGCGGCGTATCCCAGGGCGGAGCTGGACGTGATTTACCCCAACACCCTCTGGACCCACCTGTACGACCAGCTGGCCCAGGATTCCCCGATCCGGACCATTTCTCCGCCGCCGCCATATGGAATGGCGGCGGGTCGTGAATGGCTGGGTGCCGTCCTTTCCGCCGCCCGGATCGAGGCGGATGCCGATGCCCTGTGGCAGGAGGCCGCCCGGCCCTTTGAGGGGCAATTGGAACGCCTGCACGAGGCGGCGCGGCAGCACGCCATCTGTTTTGTGGCGGACGGAGAGGAAACCTTTCGGCTCATCGATCCCGGCAATACCTGGGGGATTCCCCTGCTGCCCCTTGTCGAGGAACTGGGGTTCGGCATTCATGTCTATCTTCACGCCACGAACCGTAAAACGGCCTTTCGCTCGGCCACCGAGGTCAACGCCGTATTCCGGTTCCCGGAGCGGCACGTGATCAAGGCGTTCAACACCCCGGACCGGCTGACGGATCTTTTGGCATCCGAAGACACCCAGGCCGTGTACTCCGACTATGTTTTTGACTGGCGCATCGTCCGGGCCGGCAAGGCCCAGATTTCCATGCAGGCCTTTGAAATGGGGCCGGCCGGTGCCGTCCGGACCGCCGAGCGCCTGCTGAGCACCTGCCGGCTGCCCTTTTTCCGCCGGTACGCCAAATACTTCGGCAACGCCTATGACGCCTGCGGCCGCTGGAAAATGCCGGCCGGCGACGCTGCTTTTCACCCCCAAGCGCAATGACAGATTCGTGAGGATTATGACCCAAGATTCAACCCAACCCGCCCCCCTTGATTTTACCCCCAGGACGTCCTTTACCTACGCCATCGGCATGTACCTGGCCGTGAACGCCATCCGGGACGCCTACCTGCTGATCGATTCCCCGGACTGTGCCAATTCCAAGATTCTCTATATCCAGGGCAACCACGATCTTTGCGCCACCCTGTCCAGCGTCACCGGATATCACCGCATCGCCAATACGGACCTGCATCCCGAGGACGTGGCCGCTTCCAGGGAGTCTGCCATCCATGACGCCCTGGTCCGGATGGCGGATTTTTCCGGCTCCGGCCTGGTGCTCATCTCGTCCATGCCCATGGCCACACTCATCGGTATGGATTACGACCGCATCGCAAGGCAGGTGTCCCGGGAAACGGGCAAACCGGTGGCCGGTATTCCGGGCCGGTCTTTGAGCGGGGACTGGCTGGACGGCTATGCCCAGTCCCTCCTGGCCCTGGCCCGGCACATGGACCTGTCCGGGGCCGATCCCCACCCGGACCGGACCGCCGTCGTGGGCTATCTCATGGACCGCAACGAGGGGGACCACCGGGCCAACCTGAAGGAACTTGGGGAATTGCTCAGGGGAATCGGTCTTTCTCCTGTTTCGATCTGGCTGGACGGCGGGGATTACGAGGGATTGCGGGAGGTCCGCCGGGCAGGGTCCATCATTTCCCTGCCCTACGGGGAGCGGGCCGCACAGGTGCTGGCTCAGCGGTTGAACATTCCGCTCATCCGTACCGAACTGCCCCTGGGGCTGGACAATACCCAAAAGTGGCTGACCCGCATCGCGGAAGGCACCGGCCGGCCGGAGAAGGCGCCGGCGGTGATCGAATCGGCCCTGGAGCGAATCCTCCCGGGTATGGAGTGGATGGTGCCGTTCTCGCTTCTCGACCGGAATATGATATTCATGGGGGATCCCCATCTTTACCGGGGCGTTTTGAGCATGGCCCGGGAACTGGGGATCCGGGTCGTTCTGGCGGTGCTGACCGGCGGAACGGATGACGGGGAAGGTGAGGGACCTCATCCGCCCGAAGGGCCGCCGGTCCTCATCGATCCCCACATGGACCAGTTGCATGACGCCGTGCGGGACCTTACGGGCAAATCACCCGTCCACCTGGTTTTAGGCTGTAGTTCGGCCTTACACATTTGCGGAAACCGGGCGCCCTTTCTGGAGATTGGGTACCCGTCCTTTTTCAGCCATGCCCTGTTCGAAAGACCCTTCCTGGGGTTTTCCGGGACCGCAGCGGTTATCGAACGCATGGCCAACCGAATTCGCCTGGCCGAAGCCGGCCCCGGGGATCTGGGATCCGAAAAACACGGCCCCATGGATCATGAATCCGGCAGGCGAGGCGGATGAAGCCCTACGACAGGTCCCAGCCCCTGATATCCATTCACATGCCCAAGTGCGGGGGCAACAGCCTGGGGCTGCTGCTGGGTGCCCTGTTTGGTGAAAATCTGCGGTACCACTATCCCGATGAAAAGGCCGGTAGCCTGCCGCAAAAACACCGGGCGGGTCCCGGGAGCTGCATTCACGGCCATTTTGACAATACCCGGGGCATGGGTGTTTCGGATTACTATCCCGGGGTGGGCCAGTTCATCACCTTTCTCCGGGATCCCTTCGACCTGAAGGTCTCCCTCTACTTTTACCTGAAAATGCTGCGGAAAAACCATGCCGCCTGGTTCAACGGCATGCCGGTCGATCCGGCCGAAACCGACGTGAACGCCTTTTTACGCAACCGGATTGATGCCGAGTCGGATTATCCCACGTTCCGGGATTTTTTGCCCGGTGACATCACTCCTGACAATTACGAGGACGTGTTGTCCCGGCATTTTGTTTACATCGGGATCATGGAGGATGCGCCTATGTCGGCCGGCGTGCTGGCTCACCGCCTGGGATGCGTGCCCATCCGCATGGGCCGGCAAAACGCAGGCATCCGGGACGAGGTCGTATCCGAAGATATCCGGGAGGCCTTTATCCTGGGCCACGCACTGGATTACGCCATTTACCGCTATGCCTTGAAACACTACCGGGACCCCGGACTTCCCGGCCGGTATATGCGCAGCACAGCCTTTTTGCAGCAAAACCCCCTGGAGCCGCGCTGCGGGTTGTGCCGGCACTACCGGATCTGCTCGGAACAGGGTAGGATCCCGGACTGCGACCGGGGCCTGGGCTTTTCACGGGACCTTGCGGCCGAGCGGCGCTTCCCCGGCAAATGGTTTAAGGAAGTTTGCAGGCAGTGGCGCGGCAGCGGCCGGAACGGGGAGATGCCGGACCGGTTCAGCCATCTGGAACGGCTGGCGGATGAAGGCGGGACCCTGCGGCCCTGGATCGCCTGGCCCCTGGGCGCTCCCCCCGTTCACCGGCTGGACTTCACCTGGCCGGATTCTGAACGGGCCGCCTCCTTTTGGCCCCCGGCTCTTCCCCCGGCACTTGGAGAAGGTGAGCCGACCCGGTGGCTTGCCGAGGAGATGAGGCTTTGCCGGTACGACGGGGTCAGATCCGTGTCGGTCGGTCTTCCCCTGGATCCTAAGGCCGGGTTCCGTTTCATCCTCGACCTTGCCCCGGAGACCGCCGGGGAAAAGGAAGAACTGCTCGCCTGCCTGGGACTTTCCTCCGCGTTCAAAGCCATAGGACACCGGGCGGCATCGCTGTGCCGCCTGGAGATCTGCCATGGTGCCCGGGGCATCCTCTGGGTGGACCTTCATGTCCGCTTGGCAAAGATTTATCTGACCGGAAAGGAAGGCGGCCCATTGGGAAAGACGCCCTGGATGCGGGATCTGACCCGGCGTCTGATCCTTCAGGGCCGGCGCAGGCTGAGACTTCCCTGCCTGGTGTACAGCATGACCCGGGAGGGCAGGCCTCCAGACAACACCCCCCGGCCGCCGGATGCGCTCCATCTGCCCCTATTGGAAAACGGCATCGACTGGGACTTTCTACACGAAGGATTCCGGGCGGCCGATGGGCCCCTGGACCTGAGCGTTTATCACCGCTTAAGGTATCATCTTAACGTGGTGGAACGGGCCCTTACAATGTCCCTGAATTCGGGAAAGAACCCGAAAGAACAAGCCCTTTGTCTACACTATCAGGTCTGGTCCCCGAAGGCTGCATCCGGCACGGACACCCAGGAGGAACGGGCCATGGGGGAAAAAAATCTTTGAAAATAGTGCTGCAGTCGTTCTCATTTATGGCGGAAAATGGCTTTTACAATATGGGGCTGTTGTTCCTTCAGGCTGCAGTGGCGGCGAAAAAGGACCTGGCGGCCCGGGTCGACATCCGGATGATCCAGTCCGACCTGTTCGACGATACGGAGACAATTTTCCGGGAAATCGAGGCGTTTAAGCCGGATATGGTGGGGTTTTCACTCTTCATCTGGTCGCAGGATCTCACCCGGCAGCTGATCCGGCGGTGCGGGCAACTTGCCCCCCGGCCGGTGATCCTGTGCGGGGGCAGCGCCCTGTGCGGCTGGGAAAGCACTTTTCTGGCGGAAACACCGGAAGCGGATCTGGTGGTGAAAGGCCAGGGAGAGGCGACCTTTGCCGCCTTGACGGATCATTTTTTGAACCACGCCGATCCATGGCAGACCCTTGACAGAATTCCCGGCATCCTTTTCCGGACACGGGGGGGAACCATCCGGGAAACACCGGCCCTTAATGGCAACCTTTCTCTGGACGGACTGCCGTCTCCCTACCTGAACGGGGCGTATCGGCCGGTAAACCGTATGATGTTTGAAACCTCCCGGTTCTGCCCCTTTAACTGCGACTATTGCTCCTGGAGCAAACAGTCCGGGCGGCAGCGGGGCAATGCCTTTTCCCTGGCTTACGTCCGGCGGGAACTTAAGTGGGGGGTGGCCCACCGGGTGCGGGACAATGCCTTTTTCGACGCGGCGCTGAATTACGACACCCGCCGTTTCATCCGGTTTTTAACCCTTTTGGAGGATCTGCCGGTGAATCCCGATCCCGGATTCGCAAGCCACTACTTCTTCTTTCTGAAAACCGAGTCGCTGAACCGGCGGCAGATCCAGGCCATCCGAGACATCCGCAAGGCCTGCACCCTGTTTTTGGGCATGGATCACCTTTCCTTGGGCATGTCACAAAGCCGTGGGGATCGTACAGGGCTCGAGAACGCGGTGGATCTCATAAAAACCCTGACCGCCAACCCCAGCGTCCACGTGATGGCGGGGATGATCATCGGGCTGCCCGGGGACTGCCCCCGTTACACAGCCGAGGTAATCGAGACCCTGGCGCGCATCCCCCGGCTGCACCTGGTGGTCAGCCTGCTCAGCGTGAATCCCGGCACGGTGATGCATACCCGGGCCGGGAGGCACGGTTTGCACTATGCCGGGACAGGGGTGCCTTTCCTGCAGGAATCCCGCGATTTTTCCGAGGATGCCATCAAAAGCCTTCTGGCACGCATCGAGTACCATATTCCCTCGGGGCGCGTGGAGTTGAACACCCTTCGTGTCCCCTTAAGCCGGATCCGCAACCCGGAGGTGATTCCGGTCGGGGTCCGGAAGACCCTCTCTCCGGAGGATTGGGTCCGGGTGGGGGTGGCAGGGATCGAAAACGGGGATGTCAAGGCAAGCGGATACTACCCGCCGGAACTTTACCATTGATGGCTATGTGAAAATCTGCCGTCTACTGCGTTATGGAGCCTGACCAGACGCTCGACATACTCCATGTATGTCTTCACGCCTGGTCAGACACCATGCCTTGTATACGAAGATTTTTACATAGCCATCGGTTGGACTTTTTACGGAGTCATCACCATTGATAAACGGAATCCAGCAATGACACCGGCTGAAACCCGGGAAACCGTCATTCATGAAAAGCGCTATTGGCTGCGGATTGCCAATGAGTGCAACAACCGCTGCATGTTCTGCCTGGATGCGGAATCGCGCCGCAAAAGCCCGGCCTTCGATTCCTTTGACCGCATCGAGGCGGCCATCTGCCATGCCCGGGCCCAGGGCTATGACCGCCTGATTTTAAGCGGCGGGGAGGCCACCATACATCCCGGGTTCATCGACATCGTCAACCGGGCCCGCCAGGAGGGATTTGAACGGATCCAGGTCATCACCAACGGCCGCATGTTCAGCTATCCCTCATTTGCGGCCCGGGCCGTGGCCGCCGGGCTGACCGAAGCCACCTTTTCCATCCACGGGCACACACAAGATCTCCATGACCGGCTCACCGGCGTTGCGGGCGCCTTTGTCCAGGCCCGGCAAGGCATCGTCAACCTGTTGAAGCTGGGCCGGTGCGTGGTGAACATCGATGTGGTGGTCAACCGCCTGAACTACCGGCACGTGGGAACGATTCTGGACCATTTTTCCCGATTGGGAGTCCTGGAGTACGACCTGCTGCGCATCGTGCCCTTCGGCGCCGCCTTTACCCATCGCGACTCCCTTTTTTTCACCCGGGCCGAGGCCGCACCCTACCTGAAACAGGCCTTTGCCTTTCGCCGCCGGCCCGGATTTCATATCTGGACCAACCGGTTCCCCCCCCACTGGCTGGAGGATAATGAAAGCCTGATCCAGGACCCGCACAAACTCTACGATGACGTGCTGGGCCGGATGGATCTTTACGAGGGATACTTTCGCATCCGGCGTTTGCACTGCTATCCGGATCGCTGCGGGTATTGCTTTATCCGAGGGTTCTGCCGCAAGTTTCTCCTGCACGCCTGCGCAGGGGAGGGCGGGGGCCTGAACGGATCCGGTATCCTGTGCGTGGCCGCACACAGAGTGGACGGCCGGCTGGTTCGCCTGCTGGAAAACAACACCGGGCCGGTGGTGCTGAAAACCGATTATACCCGGGAAAACCACGACCGCCTTCTGGCCCTGGCCGATAAAAATACGGCGGTGCTGGACCGGGTGATCTACCGGATGGAAAAGGACGGAGACGACACTTTCGGCCAACCTCTTCCCTGGCCCGTGGACCTTTCGATCCGGGAAGCAACACCAAAGATTTTTAACCGCCGATTTGCCGAACATATTGGCATAATCCTGCCCCTTTATGCCACCAACCGGCGCCTGGTGGCAGACCATGCCCGCGCCCTTCGGGAACGCTTCCCCAGGGTCGCCTTCAGGCTGCCCGCCTATGAACGGCTTTCCCGGGCCAGGGCGGCCTGGGCAAAGATTGAGGAACTCCTGCCCGCCCTGGGAAACGCCCCGGTCATTGGCTGCGCCCCCTGCATCGCTCCGGGCGGCTGCTTTTCCCCCTTTGACTCCCTGGATCTGGATCTGGTGAAAAAGGACGGGCGCCCGGATCTAAGACAGCTTGTGGGCGCCTATATCCGTGATGACTACTACGTGAAAAGCACCCGCTGCCAAGAGTGCACCCGGACCCGCGACTGCCGCGGCATGCCGGTCAACTATGTCCGGGTGTTCGGATTCCGGCGTCTTAAACCTATGCTTCAATCTCAAGATGACCGCTGAAAGGAAAAGGCCCATGGCCGGTGTGGCATACCTGCAGGTCACCCGGGAGTGCAACCAGAACTGCCGTTTCTGCTCCAACCCGGAAAACCAGGAGACCCTCGATTACCGTGACGCCCTTTCTTTCATCCAGGAATTTCGGGCACGGGGCTGCCACGGGGTGATCTTCACCGGAGGCGAGCCCACCCTTTTCCCAAAGCTTGCCCAATTGATCCGTGACGCACACAAGGCCGGGATTGCGCCCAGGATCATCTCCAACGGCCAGAAACTTTCGGATCCGGCCTTTATGGATGAACTCATCCGCGCCGGCCTGGACCACGTGCATCTCTCCATCCATTCCCACAGGGAAGCGGTCCAGAATTATCTTGCCGGCAATCCCGACTCCTGGAAGAACCTCGTGCTGGCATTGGAAAATTGTGGCCGCAGGGGCCTTACGGTGAATATCAATACGGTGATCAACGCCCACAACGCGGATCATCTGGACGGGATCGTGGAATGGATAACCCGGCGCTTTCCATTTATCCGGCATGTGGTATGGAACAACCTGGATCCCAGGGTCAGCCGCGTGGCCGAACACCCGGACGTGATTCCCGGGTTCCAGGATTTCGAGGTCTCGCTTTACAGGGCGGTCCGCCTGCTTGTGCAAAGAGGGATCACTTTCCGGGTCGAACGGGTCCCCTTGTGCTACATGGCCGAGTTTGCCGAGTTCAGCACGGAAACCCGGAAGATCGTGAAACAGGAGGCGCGGGAGATCGCGTTCCTGGATCCGCGCCGACATGTCCGGCAGGAAAACTTTTTTTACAGCAAGGCCCGGGACTGCGCCGCCTGTTCCCTGGATTCCATCTGCGCCGGAGTGTATGAGGGCGACAGGTACTACTCCCTGGCCCAGGTGTTCCCCGTGTTTGTGGACCCCGAGGCCGTTGTCCGACGGATCCTTCCGACAGAGGAGGAAACGGTCTGAGTCCGTCATCCGTCGAAACAGACCTGCCCCCGGACCGGACCGTCGTGCTGGTCAATCCGCACCTGGACCTGTCGGCACCCTACATTGACAATCCGGCCTTTGCCTTTTACCCGGCCCGCTGCGCCTATCGCCGTCTGGCGGATCTGCACCCCGGCATGGCCTACGTGGACGCCTTTCTGGAGGGCGGCATCCTCAAACGCAACGGACGCATCCGGCTGGGTGCCGGTCCTGAACGGCTGGCCGCGGCTGTCCTGGTTCACAATCCCGGGCTGGTCCTGATCTGCTACAGCAGTTTTCACAGGGCCGAGGGATTGCGCAATTCCGGGCTTACCGCCCTGATCCAGGCCCTGGATGCGGCCGGCATCCGGGTCTCCCTGCTGGACCTGTACGATTCCGCCACCCACTACCTGGATTTCGACGAACAGGCCCTGCAAAGGCTTTTTCCCCGAATCCTGAAGGTCTATAAGAAGTATATCCCGGCTGAGGCGGGCGCACCGCCGAGGTTCCCAACGGCGGCAGCGCCCCTGTACAAAAATTTTCTGGATGCGGCCGCCCGCCACGGGCTTATCAAGGACCTTCACCCGGCCCATGGCCCGGTGTTTCCTTACCAGGCCTCCTTTGGATGCCCCTATCACTGCCTGTTCTGCAAATCCCGAGGGGAAACCCGGGCCGGGCTGCCGGCCGGCCGGATACTGGCGGATCTGGCGCAGATCCGGGAGATGGGATACGCAACGGTTTACATCACCGATCCCTACGCCAACCACGATCCCGGGTGCCTGAAGACCGTTCTGGCCGGGTGCGCCGATCTGGGTCTTAAGCTTCACTTCACCAACGGTCTGGGCCTGGCCCACCTGGACGCGGAGACCGCCGCTCTTTTGCCCGCCGTTGCCCAGGACCTCTACCTTTCTCCGGAGAGTCTGTGGGACGAGGACCTGAAAGTCCTGCGCAAACCTTTTGACCGGCGCACCATCGATGAAAAGATCGATCTTCTCCGCCATAGCGGCCTTGCCATCCATTGTCATTTCATCCTGGATCTGCCGGGGCATACCCGGGCGGATACCCTAAAACGCCTCGAGGCCGTTGCCGCGTTTGCCCGGGAAAACAATATCATCCCCCGATTCCAGCCCTACACCGGAAGACAGACGCTTTTCATCGGGGAACCGGTCCGGGAAAATATCTATCGCCGCTTTTTCCCGGAACACGCGCAGGATCCCTGGATCCGTGAGGCCGTCCGGGCCTTTAGGATTAAAACCGGTTCCGAGGGCAAGGAAAAGATCATCGTCAACGTCAGTTACCGGTGCAACAACCACTGCCGCTTCTGTGCGGTGGCGGACCGGGACCGCGCGGACGGCGACCCTGCCCGGCAGATCCGATGGATCCGGGATGCCTGGCTGCGGGGTGTCCGCCTCCTGGACCTGGACGGGGGGGAGCCCCTGTTATACCCTATGTTGTTCGACCTGCTGGAAGCGGCCCGGGATTACCGCCGGGTGACTATCACCACCAACGGACGCATGCTGGCCTACGAGACGCTTGCCCGCAAGCTTTCGTCCTACGAAAATCTGGATCTTCTGATCTCTCTGCACGGCGCGAACCCGGCGGTTCACGACGCCCTGACGCGGGCACCGGGCAGTTACCGTCAGACTCTGCAGGGGATCCGCAACGCGGCGCGGTATTTCAAACCCTTGGGGGTGAACACCACCGTGACGGCGGACAACTGGCAGGAACTGCCGGGCATTGCCTCACGCCTCGTGTCCCTGGGCATCACCCGTTACAATATTCAGTGGTACACCCCCTTCGGCAATCCTGCACCGGAACTTGCGCCCCCTGAAGAGGCCATCGGTGTCATCCGGGGGGCTGATCGCCCGCCATGGGGCCGACCTTGCCGTTTCCCTGGTCAACTTTTGTTACTGCCAGGCCCCGGATCTTGTGGGGTATATGGCGCAGGATTACGGTAAAGCGTTGCGGCAGATGGTCTTTGTGAGCGGAGAGCGGGTCAACCTCTCCGCCTACCTGGCCGGACGGCGGCGGCACGGGCCCCGGTGCACGGACTGCGCGCACCGCATTATCTGCGGCGGAGACTGGGACTACGGCGCGGGTGGAAAAATTTTGTCGCCATCCCGCAGGAAGGCGAAGGAAACGATCACTCTGCTGGACATTATTCCCGGGTACGCCTGCAACCGGCGGTGTCGATTTTGTACGGCCACGCCCGGGATGCGCAAGACCAATACGGAATACGAGACGCTTGTGCACAGCATCGATCCTTTAATCCGGGCCCATGCGCCGGTGCGCGCACGCATCGGCGGAGGCGAACCCACCGTCAGAAAAGACCTGTTCCGTCTGGTCGCCCACCTTAAAAATAAGGGAATACCGGAGATCACCCTTCAGACCAACGGGCTGATGACGGCGGATCCCCTTTTCCTTTCGCGACTGGTCCGGGCCGGAACAACCGGCATAAACCTTTCCCTGCCGGCCTGGGACGAGCCTTCCCTGGAACGGCTGACCGGGATGGGCGGTACCCTTGGGCCGATACGCACCGCCATCGGCAACATCCTTCGCAAAAAACTGCCCCTTGCGCTGGACATCCTGCTGACCCGTCCCGGCCTGGCGGGACTGGGGCCCATGGTTGCGGATCTTATCGAAATGGGGGTCAAAGCGTTCAACTTCTGGCACATGGCCATCCCTCCCCGGGCAGCCCCGGCCGTCCGGGACCTTGTGCCGGACATGTCCGCCGCCGCCCGGCAATTGACTTACCTGTTTGACGCCTATCCGCATCTGGCCCTGCGGGCCTACTACATTCCCTATTGCTTTTTTCCCCGGCACGGCCGCCATGTGTGGCACCCCCTGTCCGAAAATGCCCTGGTGGTGACCCCGGAGCGGACATTTCCACTGGAGCAGGGGAAACTGGACCTGGGCGTCAAGACCGACCGCTGCGGGGAATGCGCGCGCCTGGACGATTGTTTCGGAATCCGGGAAGACTACCTTTCGCAGTTCGGAGACCGCGAGCTCACCCCCCTGTAACGCCCAAAGGAGGCAATCCTTGCCCAAGCATATCCTGATGATTCATCCGCCGGTGCTCACCGTGGACGACCATCAGACCGACATGTATGCCGAATCCTGGCCCTTAGGATTCATCCGTATCGGCAGCTGGCTTAAGCAGCAGGGCCACCGGGTCTCGTTCATCGACATGATGGGATATCCGGGCCAGTATCCGGGGGGCGTCTGCACGGCGGAGCGCCTGTGGGGATACAAGCGCGCCGGGGATAACAGGGTCAAGGCCCTGACCCTTCCGGTATACCTGTACGGCATGCCCCTCAAAACGTTGGAAAACCGCCTTGCAGACCTGGATCCGCCTGACGAAATCCATATCTCCGCATGCATCTCTTACAACTTTGAGGTGGTTTTTCGCATCATTGCCCTGTGCCGGGAATACTTCCCCAACGCCTTCATCCGCATGGGCGGTTTCTATCCCACCTATTTCCCGGACCACGCCCGGAGGTCCGGCGCCGATAAGATTCACCGGGGTCCGTTTGAAGCGGCCGAAACAACGGTTCCGGACGCCTCTGTGATGACCGCGCTGCCGCCGGTCTGGATCTTCAAGTTATCCGACGGATGCCGCTTTAACTGTTCCTATTGCGCCAACGGATATAACGGGAAGACGCGGACCCGTTCCCCGGTCGAGACCGCGGATGAAATTGCGCGAATGCACGGGCAGCACGGGGTGCGTTATTTTTCCAACTGGGACCCCAATATCATGATGCACCCTGAACTGCTCGACCGGTTTCTGGACGAACTTATCCGGCGGGCACTTCCCGTACGGATCAAGTTTGAGATGGGGGTTCAGCCGGACCGCCTGACCCCGGCCGTGGCCGAGAAAATGTACCGGGCCGGCTGCCGGGCCATGACCATCCCCTTTGAAAGTGCGGAACCCGCCATGATGCAACGGTTCGGTAAACCCTACCGCGTGGAGGATTCTTTGCGGGCCATGGCCCTGTGCAAAAAAATCGGGTTTGATACCACCCGCTTTCACTGCACCTTTGTGGTGGGGATCCGGGATGAAGGCCTGCCTCACCTGTTCCGTACCTACTTTGCCATCGTCCGGTCCGGCGGTCGGCCGACGCCGTTTCCCCTGACTGTGACCCCGGGGACCCGGGAGTGGGATCTCCACGAGCCTTTCCTGCGGGGAAAGGGGCTGGACGAGCTGAACGGCCACCTCTGGCCCTGCCTGGGCTCCAGGGAGGCGGTGGATGCGTATCAGCGCATGCTGGCCATTATCTGCCGCCCACCGGACCGGGAGACCCGGCGTCAGGCGGATGCCCTTCCCACGGACGCCCGCCGGGCCTTTTACCGCTTTGCCGGTGAAACCCATTCGGTTGAAAGGCCATAAAAAAAAGTGGCGGATGAACTGAGTAAAATCATATTCGGACTGACCTACCA
Source organism: uncultured Desulfobacter sp. (assembly GCA_963677255.2). Taxonomy (GTDB): domain Bacteria; phylum Desulfobacterota; class Desulfobacteria; order Desulfobacterales; family Desulfobacteraceae; genus Desulfobacter. The sequence continues at coordinate 2,585,840 of CAXXER010000001.1, forward strand.
ATGCCAGGCCAATTGCGTTCACTGCAGCTGCGCGGGATACCCTGCCGCGTCTGCCGATGAGCTGAGTCTATCGGAAATCCGGGACGTTATCCGGCAGGCGGCGCGCCTGGGAGCCGGGAGCATCAACCTGTTCGGCGGCGAGCCCACCCTGAGGAAGGATTTCATCGACATCCTGGCCTATGCTGCCGCCCGGATTCCTGTCATCACCGTGGACACCAACGGGGTCCGTTTTACAGAGGCGTTCACCCGGCAGGTGAGGCCCTATGGCATCGATACCCTGTTTGTCAGCCTGGCCGGGGCCTGTGAAACCGTTCACAACCGATTCCAGCGGGCCTCGACCTTCCACAGAGCCGTCAACGCCGTTAAAAATGCCGTGGCCGCCTGGATCCATACCCATGTCTCGGTCTGCGCATTCAGACACCATGTGGATACAGGAGAGCTGGAACGGATCATCCTTCTGGCAGAGGAACTGGGCGCCGCCGGGGTACGCATCGCGCCGCCCATCCGGGCCGGAAACTGGCTCAACCGTTCCGGGGAGCTGTTGAGCGCGGATGAAATGGCCCGGGTCAGGGGGCTTGCCCGCAAGTATCCTAACGTCTACCTGGTGGAGGAAGATGAGGGCTTTTTTACCCGTTGTCACGCCGTCACCGGCGGCTCCATTTACATCTCTCCTTCAGGGCATGTGCAGCCGTGCAGCTTTATCCCCATCTCCTTTGGAAATGTTAGGGCCGAGCCCTTTGAACGCATCTACGCCCGCATGCGCGTTCACGCGGATTTCAGCTCGGCGCAGCTTGAAGGGGAATGCCCCATGCGGCGGGCGGATTTTGTGGAGCGGGTGCGTACCCATATAGATCCCGGCTCCGGGCTGTGGCACATGCCCCCGCTTCAGGTCTTGGACCTGGGAACGCCCTGCAACAACCACTGCAGCTGGTGCCAAAGACCTGCTTCCATTTCCCTTAGCGCCGGAGATGTGATGAAGCGGATGAGCGCCATGGACGACGGCTACCGGGAGGTGATGATCGCCGGGGGAGAACCCAGCATCCATCCGGAGATTCTCGATATCCTGCGCCTGGGGCAAACCCATGATCGAAAGACGATTCTCTACACCAACGCCCGGCTGTTCAGCTATCCCGACCGGGCTCCTCGGTTCAAAAAAGCCGGACTGGGCGGTGTGGTGGTTCCCATCTGCGCGGCCGGACCCGCAGACTTTGACCGAGCCACCCGCGTCCCGAACGGGTTCCGACAAACCCTGGCCGGTATTAAGAACCTGCTCCGTCACCGGGTGCGGGTGCAGGTGGAACTGCCCGGTGACCCCGCCCTGAACAGGCTGGCAGACCGCCTGGCCGCCATGGGCGTCAATGAGATCGCGCGGCTGGAACAGCCCCTGGACGAGGCGCCCCCCCGGTGCGGGCGGGCTGAACCGGATACGAAACTCAGCGCCGTCTTCCGGCCGGCTGCTGCTGAACCTGCGGCCACCCTGGTGTATGCCGATCACTGGCGGGAAAAACCGGATCGGAAGGCCTATGAGGTGGTCCTTGTCTACCCGGACCATGAAAGCGCTGAGGTCAATATTCAACTGCCCTACGCCCTGGTCTACCTGGCCACGCCCCTGGCGGCGGCCGGGGTATCCGTGAAACTCATCGACGAGCGGGTGAATCCGGACTGGCGCCAGGAGCTGCCCGGGATCCTGGGACAGAGCCCGGATCTGCGCTGCATCGGCATCTCCTGCTTCATCAGCCGGCAGATCGCCCACGCCGTTGCCATGGCGCGGTTTATCCGGGAGACGGCCCCGAAAATCCCCATCGTATGGGGCGGATACCTGCCGTCCACCCTGCCCGAGGTGGTGTTGCGCTCGGGACTTGCGGATTACGTGGTGGTGGGGGAGGGGGAAGGGCCCTTTCAGCAGCTTGTGGCGGCCTTGAAACGCGGGGGACCTGTGGATGGCATTCCCGGGCTTGCAAGGCTTGAAAACAACCGCTTCGTCTTTGAGGAGAACCGCGCCTTTATCACGCTTGACCATCTGCCGGACCTGGCGTTGAACCTGCTGGACATTCGGCATTATAAACATTTTCGCAAGGGCATCCAATGGTCCCTTTACACCAGCCGGGGCTGCACGCATCACTGCCGGTTTTGTTCCGTATCCCGGATGAACCACAACCGCTGGCGGGCCATGGGCCCGGATCGGGTGGTCCGGGAGATGCGGCGGCTGGTGGACATGGGAGCCAGGGACATCGCCTTTTGCGAGGATAATTTTTTCCTGGACAGCCGCCGTACCGCCGAGATGGCCCGGCAACTGGCCAGGGATCCCCTGCCGGTTACCTGGAGCGCCTCCTGCCGTGTGGACGCGCTTTTGAGGATGCCCGATGATCTTTTGTCCCTGTACCGCAGCTCCGGGCTGCGCCACCTGCACATCGGGGCCGAGTCCGGCTCCGAACGGATCCTGAAGCTGATCAACAAGCGTATCACCCCGGCGGATATCCTCCGGGTGAACCGCACCTTGCGCGCCCACCGGCTGGTGCCGGAATATATCTTCATGATGGGCTTTCCAACGGAAACCGATGCGGAAAAACAAATGACCCTGGCATTGATCCGGCAGTTGAAAAAAGACCATCCGGGCGCCTGGTTCTGGCGGATGAACCAGTACATTCCCTACCCCGGAACCCCGCTGTTCGATATGGCCGTCCAGGACGGTTTCACACCGCCCGCCACCCTGGAGCAGTGGGCCGATTACGGCTGGTACCGTGGGCCTGCGGCCGATGCAATCGACTATGACGTGGCCTTTTAGAATCCACCGCCGGATACCTTCGGATCATCCCTAACCCAGCAGGAGCGTTCATGCCCAAACAGGCCTTACTCATCTATCCGCCCCAGCATTGCCTGGCCCAGGCCATGCGCATCTGGTCCTTTGACTATGCAACGCATTTTCCCCTGGGCCTGCTGCGGCTGTCCACCTGGCTGAAGGCCCGCGGCTATAAGGTGGACTACCTGGATGCCTTCAACGTCCATCAGAATACCGAAGCCGGTTTCAAGGAGGCGTTCAGCGCGTCCCGCCTTATCCGTGAGGCCCCCTGGGGCAGCCAATACCCGGAACCCCGGACCCAGCCCGTTTATCACGTGGGCCTGACCGATGAGGCCATCCGCCGGTGGCTCACCCGCCTTGGCAAAGCGCCCGACGAAGTGTACATATCCGCCATCTTCACCTGGTCCTGGCAGCCCGTGCACAGATGCGTGGCGCTGGTTCGGGAGATCTTCCCGGCGGCCCGGATCAAACTGGGCGGTGTTTATCCCATTCTCTGCCCGGATCATGCTCGTGCCTCCGGCGCCCACGAGATCATTGACCGTCCTATGCCCGAACTGGAAGATCAGTGGCTGGACCCGCAACTGCTTTCTTCCCGGGCACGCATCGACGGGGTCGCCCTGAAGACCTCGGTGGGCTGCCCCAACCGCTGCTCCTACTGCGCCGTACACAAACTGGAGGGGCAGCGCCTGCGCTATCGCGATCCCGTGGACGCGGCCGATGAAATGGAATCCCTTTACACCCGCCTTGGGGTGTCGAAGTACTACTTCTGGGAGTCCAACATCCTCATGGGGGCCCGCAGGCACCTGCTGGCCCTCCTGGATGAACTGCACCGGCGCAACCTGTCCTTTTCCTTACAGGCGCCCGAGGGGTTCCAGCCCAACCTTCTCACCGGTGAGATCGTCCAGGCCCTGAAGGCAAGCGGATTTGGCCAAATTTCCCTCACCCTGGAAACCGCCGATCCCGTCCGCGGCCTGGAAACCGGCCGGCCAACGGGCCTGTCAGACGTGAAGCAGGCCGTGGCCCTGCTCAAACGGCACGGATACCGCACCCGGGATATCCGGGTGGTCCTGCTCATCGGGCAGCCCAACCAGACCCTGGATCAGGTGCTCCGGGACGTAATCCGCGTCTTTGCCCTGGGGGCCTGTGTCTCATTCCTGGTCTATACCCCCATCCCGGGCACCCGGGATTTCACAACCCACGGGCACCTGTTTTGCGGCAAACCCTTGGAAGATCTCGACGCCTTTCTCTACCCCCTGGCCGGCCCTGAACTGGACGTGGCGCAGATCGGACGCCTCATCCAATACTTCAACTTCAGATATTTCCCCGTGAGGCGGATCGCTGACAGCGATACTAAGGACCCTCTTATCCTCCGGATGGGGGAGCTGATCCGAAGTGAAGCCGCACAGGGGGCGGCGTGACCCTGCTGCTGGAAAAACTGAATCTGATGATCACTACCCGGTGTGACGCCCGCTGCCACTACTGCATCGTCCGTGACACCGGAGAGGACATGAGCCGGCGTTTGGTGGACCGAAGCGTCGACCTGTTGTTCCGGCTGGGGATGCCTGGGCGCAAACTGGCATTCTACGGCGGGGAACCGCTGAACCGTTTCGACCTCATCCGGGCGGCCGCAGACCGTGTGGCAGACCAAAGGGCGCAGACCGGAGACGACATGGGCCTGTACATTTATACCAATGGCAAGGCACTCAGTGGGGATCGCATCCGGTTTATTTACGATCACGATATCAAGACGATCTTCAGCCTGGACGGGGCCCGGCTGGTGGAAGGGCCTTTAGAAGAGGCGTTGAAACCGCCTACTCTTACTGCCCTTCAGTCGGCTGTTGGCCCTCTGGCCATCTGTGGCGCCGCAGTGATCCTTCCCCAGGAAGCCTCACGGCTTCCCCGGGTGGTGCACTACTACGTGGAGGCACTCGGCTTCAGGGTGGTCAAGATTCTGCCGGGACTTGTGCGTTATCAATGGACGACGGCGGCCCTGAAAACGCTTCGGACGGCCCTGGACGACACCCTGAAATATGTGCTGGCCCAGGCCAGGGAGGGCCGGTTCGTTTTCGTGGACGCCGTGAACGAATCCCTTCACCGCCGGGATATAAGGATCGGCCCGGACGACCGGCATCTGTCCGTGATGGAAATCTATCCTGACGGGCGGATGGGCCTGCCCACCTGCGAATTCACACCCGATTCCCGGATCACCCATATCAACGATATCCACCGATATGATTTGGGGTCGGCCTGGGGAACCGTCACAGGGGATACCCTTATCCGGGCCTGGTCTTCGGTGAAAGGTTCCAGAAATCCTGCCCTGGTGCTGCTGGGCACCTGGAGCGACCGGGTGGCGGCCGAACTGACGCGTCTTGCGTCCCAGTCGCGTCTGATCAGGGAATATGTGGCCCGGGCCCGGGAACTTTCGTTTGTCTGACCCACGGCATACCCTTGAATCGTGGTTCGCCCATGTCCGCAGCAGCCTGCGGCCCGACAGGGCCCCGCGAGGCGTTCATGCCGGCCTTTCAGCCGTTGAATCGAGCGTAACGGAATTGTTCCGGGAGGATAGCGCCAGCTACTCTTTTATCTTTGAGCCCTCCCTGGCCTGGCATGCCGGCGCCAGCGCGCTGCTGTACCGTTTTTCCTATGCCTGGCCGGAATACAGGCTGAGGCCCTGCGCGGTGAGGGATGCCGTCCGCCGCATGATCCGCCCCCTGGGCAGCCGGTATGACCGCTGGTTTTCCCAAACCATGCGCCTTTTGTCCATGCCCGGTGTCGAGCAGCCCCTGGCGGGCCTGGAGGTGACGGCACAGTTCCGGTTCCGGCTCAAATTTTACATCCAGTTCCGGCCGGAGTTTGTCCGTTCCAAGCATGCGATTCTCAATGCACTTGGGTTTCGTGTTTCCCCGGACCACGTGGCCTCGCTTTCCCCGTTGCATCTCATCGGTATCGATTACCAGGCCTCCGGCATCACCGGTGTGAAATTGTACACCCGGTTCCCCCGAATTGATTTTTGCAATCTTTCGGCCCGGGTTCGCCAAAGCCCGATGGTCGATTGCCTTCAGGCCCAAGGATTTAAGGGGCTTAAGGATTTCCTTCTCATCACGCGCCTGGACCGCCCCTGCGACATCTTTGACATCCCGCCTTCCGAGATGGACTTTTCCTTGAGAAGAAACGGGATTGACTGGACCCGGCTGCGGACATTTCTGACAAGTTCAGGCAAGGGCGGTACACTTGATCCTGCACCCTATGACGCCTTGAAAGACCGGTTTCGGATTTTGGAAAACCGCATATCCCTGCCCCTGGCCGGGATGACCCGGGCGAATCTCTACTACCTGGTGCTCGATACCCTTTAAAGACCCTTGACTCCAGGCGAGTGCCGTCTGCCCCTCATATCTTCGTCACCGCCTCCAGGTACCAGAAGTGCGATCCTGCAGAGGTGGCATCCAGGCGGCGCGCGATTGAAAAACCGGTCCCGGTTAGAAGCCGGCTTAAGGTATCGGCCCCGGGATTGCCGTAATGTTCAAAGGCAGATCCCGGTGTGGCAGTCGCCTGAAATTCCTCTGGATAAGGCTGGTCCGACAGCACCCCGAAGACCTCGTTTTCCACCACCATCAACCGCCCGCCGGCCCGCAGCAGTTTTTTGACCCGGGCAAGCGCCCGGACGGGGTCCTTGAGATGGGCAAAACTGCCCAGCATCAGCACCGCATCGAAACCTCCGGCCTCGCCGTCAAAGGCTTCCAGACAGGTATGGAGGAACTTCGCTTCGGGGTAGCGCGCCGCAGCTAAGGTACAGGCGCCTTTGTCCGGATCGATGCCGGTATAACGGATACGCCCCTTCAAGCCTTCCAATAACACCCCCGCCAGAACCAGCTCCCCGAATCCTATGTCCAGAACCCTTCCCTTTAGCGCCATCAGACGTCTTTGTATGGCCTTTCCCACTTCCACCTTTTCGCCTGCAACATATATCCCCGGACACGACTCCCGGCAGCCTGCGCACATGGGCAGGCGAGCCAGCCGGGACAGGCCGAAAAAGGAATCCTTCCGGAAGGGCAGACACGACCCCTGATCCGCCCGGGGGAGATAGAGCTGCCCCATCTCCCGGGCGCGGAGAAAGTTGGCGATCCTGAAAAACGGATCCCAGGCCTCATACAGGTCCAGGTCTTTTCCGCGCTGAACGCAAATACGTTTGAACGGCAGGTGGCAAAAGTCAGGCGCCGCATCCCGGAGGCATTTGCCGGCCTTGGCCGCCCCGATTCCTATGCGGTAGAGATGGAACATGTTCGGCACGGGTTCACGAACCGGGGTTTCCCGTTCCCTGGGGTACCCCTTGTATATCCCCGGGCACACCTCAAAATAGGCACAATGATGACAGGCGGCCCGCTGGGTACGATCGCTTTCATCGCAGCGGAAAAATTCCTCTTCAAAGGCCTCGCTCATGAAAAAAATACGGTTGGACTCCAGGTTGTCCAGCTTCATGCGATGCCTTGCCGGCATCCGGCAGTAGGGCAGCCCGTCATAGGAACATTTCAGACCGACGGATTCGCCCGCATCCATGGCCTGACTGACCTGACGTGCAGCCTGCGGCATGCACTCTAAGAGTACATCCCGGTTTGCCAGGGTCAGTCCTTTGGGTTCCGGAAAGGAAAACTTGAGATGGCCGATCCCGTTGGCCTTGCAGAAAGCGGCCATTTCAGGAAGACGGTCCAGGTTGGCCCGGGTGACCACGCAGTTGACGGTCAGGGACGCGGCCGGTGCCATGTGCACAAGGTTGCGGATGCCAGCCAGGGTTTGAGCCCAGGAGCCGGGGGCCGCCGTAAGGGTGTCATGCACATGCGCCTTGTGGGAATGCAAAGAGATATAAAAAAAGCGTGCCCCGGCCGACAGGGCCTGGCGGGTGAAATCAGGATACGCAAACCGCCGGCCGTTGCTGATAAACCCGGAGGACATACGGGCCGCCTTTAATTGGGCCAGCACGCGCTCAATCCCGGTATAAATGGTCGGTTCCCCCCCGGACAGCAGCACCTGGTCAATCCCCAGATCGAGGGCGGCCCGGATTTTTCTTTGGATACGGTCAAGGCTGCCCTGACGGTGCCTTAGTCCATGGGAATGGCAGAACAGGCAACGATTGTTGCACCCGTAGTGAATTTTGATGATGGCCCGGTTGTATCGCAAAATCTTTTTCCTCGCAGCCCATGCCGGCCAATGGGAAATTGCCATTTCCGTAACAGATGCCCGCAGGAATTGTCAAGTTCAATAACGGCCTTTCAGCAGTCCTCGTCGAAAGTGCAAACGCAAGAATTATTTATATCAGTTTCAGGATTGATTTTTGGCGAGTCGAAAACGGGTCGAATCTATTGGAGTAAGGTCTTTGGCTTAATCTCCGGACCCCAGCCATGCGGCGCCGTAAACCCCTGCCGAATCCCCCAGTTTGTTTTTGAGGATGGGCGTGGTGATCTCGGGGTGGAACGCGTAATCCTGCACCTTTTTTACCCCCAGGGTGTAAAGCTCCGGAATGTTGGAAAGCCCGCCGCCCATCACCACCGCATCCGGATCCAGCAGGGAGATCAGGCCGCCGACGGCCCTGCCGAAGTCATCTAAAAATTGAGTAAAAACCTGCATGGCGAGAGGGTCTTTTTCCCGGTACAGGGCTTCGATTTCCTGGGCGGTAAGGGTGTCGCCGGTCAGGGCGGCATATTTCCTGACCAGGGCCGGGCCGGTCAGTTTGGTGTCGATACACCCTTTGTTGCCGCAAAAGCATGTGGCCCCCTCGGGGTCGATGGTCAGATGCCCCCATTCGCCTGCAATGCCGTGGCGGCCGCTGTGAAGTCTGCCGTTGATGCACAGCCCGCCGCCGCAGCCGGTGCCCATGATGATGCCGAAAACCATGCCGTATCCTTTGGCCGCTCCCTGCAGGGTTTCGGCTAATGTGAAGCAATTGGCATCGTTGTCCATGATGACCGGACGGTTCAGATGGGCGGCAAGATCCGATTGAAAGGGTTTTCCCGACAGCCAGGTGGTATTGGCGCTGAGCACGATGCCCGAGGGAGAGAGAATGCCCGGAATCCCGATGCCGACGGTGGGGCCAGCCCCTTTTGGAAGGTGTTGGTCTGCCTTTTCCACAAGCTGCGTGATATTGCGGATCACCTGGGCATAGTTGTCCGGGGTGTCCTTTGGGGTGGGAACCCTCAGACGGAACAGCTCACGGGTATGGTCTTCCAGTAAAATGATCTCAGTTTTGGTGCCGCCAAGATCAATGCCGATCTGAAACCGGGATGCCGTTTTTTCCATGGCTACCGAATCCGTTTACGGGTATCGGCGTCAAAGAGAACTGCCTTGGACAGGTCTATGGAAAGATCCATCTTTTCTCCCGGGGCCTTGGCCCTGTCCGGATGGACCCGGCAGGTAGTTTTCTCCCCGTTGATCCGGGTGAAGACCAGGGTGTCGGGGCCTGTGGGTTCCAGCACATCGACCTTGCAGGTCAAAGAAAAGGCCGCTTTAGCTGCGGTCTGCTCTTCTGAAACACGGGCTGCGATCTGCTCCGGCCGAATGCCCAGAATCAAAGGCCTGTCCTTAACGGCTGCAGGATTTTCGCAGAGCAGGTCGGCAGGAAGACGGCAGGGCGCACCACAGCCGGATTCCAGAAGAATGGAGGGTGCTGCCCCGTCCGTATCAATCCGGCAGGGGATGAAATTCATGGCAGGGGATCCGATAAAGCCTGCCACAAACATGGATTCTGGGTCATCGTAGATTTGTCTGGGCGATCCGAACTGCCGGATGACCCCGTCCTTCATGATGGCGATGCGGTCGGCCAGGGTCATGGCTTCGATCTGGTCATGGGTGACGTAGATGATGGAGGTGCCGACCTTCTGGTGGAGCAGCTTGATTTCAGTGCGCATGTCCACCCGGAGTTTGGCGTCCAGGTTGGACAGGGGCTCGTCAAAAAGAAAGATGGCAGGCTCTCTGGCAAGGGCCCTTCCCATGGCCACGCGCTGGCGCTGGCCCCCGGAAAGCTGGGCGGGTTTTCGGTCCAAAAGTTCCTCGATCTGGAGCATGGCCGCCACTTTTTCCACCTGTTTTTCAATATGCTCTTTTGGCATCTTCCTTGTTTCAAGGCCAAATGAGATGTTTTTTTTCACACTCATGTTGGGATACAGGGCGTAGGACTGGAAGACCATGGCAATGTCCCGGTCCTTGGGGGGCACATGGGTGACGTCCCGGTCTCCGATGCGGATGCTGCCGTCGGAGATGGTGTCAAGGCCTGCAATGAGATTGAGCAGGGTGGATTTGCCGCATCCGGACGGCCCCACCAGCACCAGGAATTCTCCATGGGCGATGGACAGGGTGATATCGGAAAGGACTTCTGTTTTGCCGAAGCGTTTTTTGACTTTGTCGATGGTTAAGGATGCCATGTTCTATCCTTTGACAGACCCTGCGGTCAGGCCTTTTAAAAAATATTTTCCCGCAATAATGTAAACGAGCATGGTGGGCAGGGCGGCGATAATGGCGGCAGCCATGTCCACGTTGTACTTTTTAACCCCTGTGGAAGTGTTGACCAGGTTGTTCAAGGCCACGGTCACCGGCTGGGAATCCCCGGAGGAAAAGACCACGCCGAAGAGAAAATCGTTCCAGATCTGGGTGGTCTGCCAGATGACGCAGACCATGAAAATAGGTAAGGAGACCGGCAGCATGATGCGAAAAAAGATCCTGAAAAAACCGGCACCGTCGATCTTGGCGGCGTGGACCAGTTCCTGGGGGATGGTGGTGTAAAAATTTCTGAAAAAAAGCGTGGTGAAGGCCAGACCATAGACGATATGCACCAGGATGAGGCCGGGAAGACTTTGGGCAATGCCTAAGGTCCCCAGCATCTTTGCCATGGGCAGAAGGATAATCTGAAACGGGATAAAGCATCCTAAAAGCAGCATGGAGAAAATGACCTCACTGCCCCAAAACTTCCACTTGGAAAAGACATACCCGTTGGCCGCCCCGATGATCGTGGAGATCAGGACCGCGGGTACGGCGATTTTAATGGAGTTCCAGAAGTAGGCCTTGATGCCGTTGCAGGTGACCCCGATGCAGGCGGTGCCCCAGGCATCCTTCCAGGCGTCAAGGGAAAAGGTCTTGGGAAAGGAGATCAGGGTGCCGGTCCTTATATCCTCCATGGTCTTTACCGAGGTGAAGATCATGATGATAAGAGGGATCAGAAAGTAGATGGCGGCCAGCACCAATACGGCATACAAAGCCGCCCTAAGGTAGATCGACTGCGTATCCATATGCTTATCCATTGCCCCGGCTCCTTAACTCTGAATACAAATACGGAACGATAATGGCCAGGACTGCGCCGAACATGACCATGGACGATGCCGCCCCCATTCCAAGACGCCCTCTTGTAAAGGCAAAGGAGTACATGAAGGTGGCCGGAAGATCCGAGGCGTATCCAGGCCCCCCTCCGGTCAGGGCGACCACCAGGTCAAAGCTTTTGACGGCGATATGGGAAAGGATCATCACGGCGCTGAAAAAAACGGGCCGCAGGGTCGGGATGATGATCTTGGTGTAGATCCTGGGCAGGCTGGCCCCGTCAATTCGCGCCGCCTTGATAATGGAATCATCAATTCCCCGAAGGCCAGCCAGAAACAGGGCCATGACAAAGCCTGTGGACTGCCAGACCCCGGCGATGACCACCGTATATATGGCCATGTCCGAGTTCACCAGCCAGTCAAAGGTAAACCCTGAAACCCCCATTTCATGGACCAGTTTCTCAAGCCCTAAACTGGGGTTGAGAATCCATTTCCACACCGTTCCGGTGACGATGAAGGACAGGGCCATGGGATAAAGGAAGATGGTTCGCAAGGCGCCTTCTATTCGAATCTTCTGATCCAGGAAGATGGCTAAAAGAAGACCGATCACAATGCAGATGACAATAAACAGGCCGCCGAAGATTAAAAGGTTCTTGGAGGCCACCCACCAGCGCTCATTGGTGAACAGCTTGGCATACTGGATCAGCCCTTCAAACTTGTAGCGGGGCAGCATTCGGGATTTTGTAAAGGAGATCCAGGCCGTCCAGAGAATAAAGCTGTATACAAAAACCAGGATCGCGATAAAGGTCGGGGCGACCACGATTTTGGGCAAAAGCCGGTCTGACAGGTATGACAGGGAAGATTTCATGGGGATGGTCAAAAGCGCCGCCGGCATCCTGTGCCAGCGGCGCCTTGCATGTCCTTACTTGGCTTCGGCAACGGCGGAGGCAAGCTGAGCCGCTGCATCCTTGGCTGTCATATCGGAGTTGTAGAATTTGGTGACCACATCGTAAATGGCACCCTGAACTGCAGGCGATACGGCCATGCCGTGGGCCATACTGGGCAGCAGGGTCTTGTTGGCGGCACCTGCGGTAAACTCGTCCATGGACCGCAGGGCGATGTCGTCAAATTTTATCATAGGTACGCCGGTTCTGACGGGGATGGAGCCCTTGTTCAGGTTGAACACCTCCTGAAAGGTTTTTCCCAGGATGAGTTTGGCCATTTCGTTCTGGGCGGCTTTGGCGGCCTTGTCTTTAATGTCGAACATGATAAAGCTGTCCACGTTGAACAGATAGGTGCCGGCGGTTTCGGGAACCGGGATGGCCACATAGTCGGATCCGGGGTTCTTTCCGGCCGCAGTGAACTCGCCTTTGGCCCAGTCTCCCATGAACTGCATGGCGGCCTCACCCTTGATGACCATGGCGGTTGCCATATTCCAGTCCCGTCCCGGGGCGTTGGCATCGGTGTAAGACTTGATCATCTTAAAGGTTTTTAAGGCTTCGATCATGGCGGGGCTGTTCAGGGCTGCAGGATCGGTTTTGACAAGGGCCTTTGTGTAGAATTCGGGGCCTGCCTGGCCCACGACGACAGATTCAAACACCGTGGCTTCCTGCCAGGCCTGTCCGCCGAAAGCCACGGGAAGGAACCCGGCCGCCTTTATTTTTTCAGCGGATTCCTTGAACTGGGCCCAGGTGGTGGGGATCCTGGCCCCGGCTTTGACGAAAATGGCCGGGTTGCACCACATCCAGTTGATCTTGTGGACATTGACGGGAACCGCCACGTAATGCCCCTCATATTTCATGATATCCGTAACAACGGATGGGACCAATTCGTCCCATTTTTCCTGTTTGGCCACAGGGTCCAGGTTGGCTAAAAGCCCTTCTTCAGCCCACTCCTGGATGGCCGGGCCTTTGACCTGGGCGGCTGTGGGAGGATTACCCGACATGGCCCGGGTCTTGAGAACGGTCATGGCGTTTTCACCGCCGCCCCCTGCCACTGCCATGTCCTTCCAGGTATGGCCGTTTTTTTCCAGCAGGTTTTTAAGCACGGTTACGGATTTGGCCTCGCCTCCTGAGGTCCACCAGTGCAGTACCTCAACTTGGCCCGCAAGGGCCTGGGACGAAAGAAGACAAGCACAGATCATTACGGCAGCCAATTTGATGAAACCTTTCATATCTCCTCCTTGAATATTGTACGGGTTGGGAACTTTGTTTGACTTTTGTTATAGGGTAGGCGATGCTATATTTCAAGAATTAATTTACTCAGTGAACTAAAACCTTGCAAGGCGGAAAAAACGCCTTGGATTCGCTGAGTTTCCGACACGACTATGAGAGGCTGGAATGAAACGATCTGCCATTAATGTTGAAATTAAAAGAGCTAAAGAATTGTTTGAATCCATCGGGTTCAGGCTGCCTCCCTTTGCCTTCTGGGCCCCTGAGGTCTGGAAGCAAAAGGGGGACAGCATCCGTGAAATCGTTGACAACCGCTTAGGATGGGATGTGACCGACTATGGGTGCAACAGCTTTGATGAAAGAGGCCTGCTGCTGTTCACCATTCGCAACGGCAACCATAAAATGCCCGAAACCTATGCCAAAACCTATGCGGAAAAACTGATGGTCAGCAAGGACGGCCAGGTGGCTCCCATGCACTTTCACTTCCGAAAAAAAGAGGACATCATCAACCGGGGCGGGGGAGATCTTGTCATGGAGCTGTATCTGTCCACCACGGACGGGGAGCTTTCCGATCTGCCCTTTGACGTTTCCCTGGACGGGGTGAGAACAAAGATTGAACCGGGACGCCCGCTGATCCTGTCTCCCGGAGAAAGCGTATTCCTGCCGCCGCTGCTCTACCACAGATTCTACGCCCGAAACGGCGATGTGGTCATCGGAGAGATTTCCGAGGTTAACGATGATGAACATGACAACCGCTTTTTAAAACCCATCGGCCGTTTCCCTGACATCGAGGAAGACGAGCCCCCCCTGCATCTGATGTGCACGGATTATGAAAACTGGATCAAATAAAAAATGGCCGTTGCAGACCGTGATCTGATCCGGGAGATCAATCAGTTTACCATCCTTAACACCATCCGAAGCCAAGGGGCCATCTCCCGGGTGGAGCTGGCCCAGCTCACAGGCCAGAGCAAGGCCGCCGTCACCAATATTACGGCCCGGCTCATGGACAATGGCCTGATCTATGAGAAGGCCTCCCAGGATTCCAAACAGCGGGGCCGCAAACGGGTGATGCTGGCCCTGAACCCGGATGCCGCCTATGTGGTCGGCATCAAAGTTTCGGCCTACATGATCTCCTGCGCCGTGACCGATATGGCCGGAACGGTCCGAAGCGCCATTGACCTTCCCGTGTCAACCTCTAACAAGCCGGTTGAATGGGTGGCGGATCTCATTGAGCAGGGGGTTGCCCACTGCGTTAAAACCGCGGGCCTGACCATGGACCGGATTTCCGGCATAGGGACGGGCATCCCGGGCCTCATTGACCGGGAGCTTGGCATCAACCACTGGACCTTGTTCTACCAGAAGGACAATATCCCTTTGCGTCAGCTCATCCAGGACCGGTTCGATATTCCCGTTTGGGTGGAAAACGATGCCAACACCGTGACCATGGCCCATCAGTGGTTCGGTCATGGCCGGGGAATCGACAATTTCCTGGTGGTGACCATTGAGGACGGCGTGGGCATGGGGATCGTGGTCAACGGGCAGCTTTATACCGGGGAGCAGGGCATGGCCGCAGAGTTCGGCCATGTGGTGGTCCGCCCGGGGGGACGCCCCTGCCGCTGCGGCAAGGACGGGTGTCTTGAAGCCTATGTCTCCAACTTTTCCATTATCGGCCAGGCTGCGGAACATTTAGGTGTTGACCGCACCCGGCTGGCCTACCGCACCGTTCTGGATACAGCTATGGCCGGCGATCCCGCCATAAAAACGCTTTTCGCACGGGCCGGAGAGATTCTGGGTGTGGGGATCGCGGGATTGATCCAGGTGTTCAGCCCCAGGCGGATTATTTTTTCAGGCCGCGGGGTGGAAGCCGGCGCGCTGGTATTCGATGCCATGCACGCCCAGTTAAAGCGACATGCCACAGCAGAGGTGCTGAGCAACTGCGAGATCATTCTTCATGAGTTCTGCGATACGGATTGGGCCCGGGGGGCCGCCACCCTGGCGCTTCAGGAATTGTACAAGTCTCCTTTGGACCGGATCGTGCCCAAGATCTGATCGTGTTCAAAACTATTTCGGCTCATTGCTTGACCTTAATGGGGAATGCATTACTTTATCGCTTGTAAGAAAAAAGGTAATATAACCCATGGAGGCATAATATGAATTTTGATAAACTCACCATGAAATCCCAGGAACTGATCCAGGCGGCCCATGATCTGGCCAAATCAAAAAACAATCAGGCCATCGAGCCCCTGCATTTTCTGGGTGCCATGCTGGCGGATACCCAGTCTGTGGGCGTGTCCATCGTCAACAAGATCGGGGCGAACCTGCAGTCCCTGATTCAGGAGGCTCAAGGTGCTTTGGGCCGGCTGGTCCAGGTGTCCGGCAGTGCCGATATCTACCTGTCCCGGGACAGCCGCAGCCTGCTGGACCGGGCAGCGGCTGAAGCGTCTAAAATGAAGGATGAGTATGTCAGCCTGGAGCATGTTTTCTTAGGCCTTGCCATGGGAAAGGATGAGGCGGGAAAACTCCTTGCCAACGCCGGCGTAACAAAGGATGCTATCCTCACCGTACTCAAGGACATTAGAGGCAATCAGCGGGTCACCGACCAGAATCCCGAAGAAAAATACCAGGCCCTGGAGAAGTTCGGCCGGGATCTGACCGAGCTTGCCCGTCAGGGCAAACTGGATCCTGTCATCGGCCGGGATGAGGAGATCCGTCGCATCGTCCAGGTGCTGTCCCGGCGGCGCAAGAACAATCCCGTACTCATCGGCGAGCCCGGCGTGGGCAAGACCGCTATCGTGGAAGGTCTGGCCCAGCGGATCGTGGAGGGCGATGTATCCGAAACCTTAAGAGACCGCCGGGTGGTAGCCCTGGACATGGGGGCACTGCTGGCAGGTGCCAAGTTCCGCGGGGAATTTGAAGACCGGCTCAAAGCCGTTCTCAAGGAGGTTGAGGCTGCCGAAGGTGAGATTGTCCTCTTTATCGACGAGCTGCACACCGTTGTGGGGGCCGGCGCCGCTGAAGGCTCCGTGGATGCCTCCAATATGCTCAAACCGGCGCTTGCCCGGGGCAGTCTGCGCTGTGTCGGCGCCACCACCCTGGACGAGTACCGAAAGTATATTGAAAAGGATGCGGCGTTAGAGCGGCGGTTCCAGCAGGTCTTTGCCAAAGAGCCTACTGTGGCGGACACGGTTTCCATCTTAAGGGGGCTCAAAGAAAAGTATGAGGTCCACCACGGCATCAGAATCAAGGACTCCGCCATTGTGGCGGCGGCCACCTTGTCCAACCGTTACATTGCGGATAGGTTCCTGCCGGACAAGGCCATTGACCTTATCGATGAGTGCGCCTCGCGTTTAAGAATCGAAATCGACTCCATGCCAAGGGCCATTGATGAGATCCAGCGCAGGATCACCCAGGCCAAGATCGAGCTGTCCGCCCTTAAAAAGGAAAAGGACGCCGCTTCCAAGGAGCGGCGGGAGATCCTTGAATCCAAGATCGCAGCCATGGAAGAGGAGATGCGTCCCATGAAGATGCACTGGGACAGCGAAAAATCCCTGATCCAGGAGATCTCCGGCATCCGTGAGCAGATTGATGACCAGCAGACCCAGGCCGGTGTGGCCGAACGCGCCGGCGATCTGGAGAAAGTCGCCCAGATCCGCTACGGGACCATTGCCCAGCTCAACCGGGATCTGGAAGAGAAAAAGCAGGCCTTAAAGACCCTTCAGGAGACCCGGAAGATGCTCAAGGAGGATGTGGAAGAGGCGGATGTGGCCGAGGTGGTCTCCGCCTGGACCGGAATCCCGGTTTCAAAGATGCTCCAGGGCGAGCAGGAAAAGCTTGTGACCATGGAGTCTCATATTTCAAAAGAGGTGATCGGCCAGGAACCCGCCATCGACGCCGTGGCCAATGCCGTGCGCCGTGCCCGGTCCGGCCTGGCCCCGGAGGACCGTCCCATGGGTACCTTTATCTTCATGGGGCCCACGGGCGTGGGGAAAACCGAACTTGCCAAGTCTCTGGCCGGCTTCATGTTTGATGACCGGGAGGCCATGGTCCGTCTGGACATGTCCGAATTCATGGAAAAGCACTCCGTGGCCCGGCTCATCGGCGCCCCTCCGGGCTACGTCGGCTATGACCAGGGCGGGTATCTCACCGAGGCCGTTCGGCGCAGGCCCTATTCGGTCCTTCTGTTCGACGAGATTGAAAAGGCCCACCCCGATGTGTTCAACGTCCTGCTCCAGGTTCTGGATGACGGCCGGATGACCGACGGCCACGGCCGTACCGTAGATTTTAGAAACACGATCATTATCATGACTTCAAACGTGGGCTCCCGCCTTTTGCTGGAGGCAGGCCGCAGCCTGGACGATGCAGAAGTGGAGCGCGGCGTTGAGGAGGCCCTTAAGGCGGCCTTCAGGCCTGAGTTCCTCAACAGGATCGATGAGATTATAAGGTTCCATGCCTTAAGCCGGGAGAACATCAAAGACATCGCCGCCATCCAGATTAACCGGCTGAACCGGCGCCTGTCCGACCGCAAACTTGCCGTTGAGCTGGATGACACTGCCTTTGAATTCCTGGCAGACCGGGGATATGACCCAAGCTTCGGTGCCCGTCCCTTAAAACGGGTGATCCAGAAGGAAATTGAAAATCCCCTGTCCATGGCCATCCTCAAAGGAGACTTTTTAGAAGGACAGGTGGCAAAGTTTACCCGGGGGGCAGACGGGGAGCATCTGGCCATAAGCCGTTAAAATGAGAGAACAGATCTGCTATGGTTTTTTTTCAGCGGATCTGTTCCTTTTTTTAAAATTTAAAAACTTTATACTGCCTCGGATTTTTAACCCCTTCATAAGAGGCAAGACAATGACATCTGTAATAAATCTGGTGAGATACTGGGTGGCAGCAGAGGACTCAAGACCTGGAAGACAAGAGTACTGGCACATGGTTCTGGCACAGAAAAGCCGGCCCAGCCGTTTGTTCTGGGAAACCTCAAAAGTTGCTTTTATCCTGGGCCTGTCCGCGAATATCGTATTGGGCATCAGTCACATATTGTAGGTTTCAAAGGCCATCAGGATCAGGCTGCCGGATAACGCCGGCAATGGTCTTGATGGCCTTTTTCGTTTCTTCATCCCACACCCCGCCGTATCCGATGCGGATAAAATTATCAAAGGCCGAAAAACTGGTACACAGAAACCCGGGCAGAACGGAGATCCCCTTGCTGCGCACCTGTTTGTAGATCTGCCGGCCGTCCGTGCGGGGCGGAAGCTCGATCCAAAGTGACTGGCCCCCGGCCGGGCGGGTCATTTTTACGGTCTTGGGAAAACTGGCGTTTATCGCGGCGGCACAGTATTGGTACTGGACGCGAAGAACGGTTCTCAGGCGCCGCAGGTGCCGTGGAAAACGCCCCTCCTTTAAATAGGCGGCGATCAATGCCTGGTTCAGCGCAGGAGAGACCAGGGAGGCGTTGAGTTTCATCCGACAAATTTTATCTTTGAACCTACCCGGGATCATCCAGCCCACCCGCAGGCCCGGTGCCAGGGTTTTGGAAAAAGAGGAGCAGTAGATCACGGTTCCTTTCGTATCCAGACTTTTTAACGGCCGGGGACGGATTTCGCCAAAGTGAAGATCGCCGCTGACATCGTTTTCAATAATGGGAATACTATTTTTTTCCATCAGATCCACCAGGGTTTTTTTATGATCGTCCGGCATGATAAAGCCCAGAGGATTCTGGCAGTTGGGATTGACGATGCAGGCGGCCACGGTTTCTCTGGCAAGGATCTGTTCCACCGAATGAAGATCCATGCCGGTCTCAGGATGGGTCGGGACCTCGAGGGCGTAGAGTTTTAAATCCCGAATGGCCTGGCGCAGCCAGGGATCGGCAGGCGATTCCACCAAAATGGTATCCCCGGGGCTGGTCACGGCCCTGATGCCAAGGCTTAAGGCCTCGGTGCAGCCGTTGGTCAAAAGAATATCCGCCTCTGTTATTTCCGGCAGATAGGCAAATATCAGCCGCAGGATCTGGCGTCGGAGGCCGGGGTCGCCCAGGGGGTGAACATAGCCTGCAATAAGCTCTGGGATTCGGGTCTTTGGGATGGCTTTGAGATGCCTGTGAAGCTGCTCCACAGGCAGGTGGGCCGGTGCAACGGAAATGGCGCCCAGCTTGAGCAGGGACGGATTTCCCAAGTCTTCCGTGAGCTGGTGGATCATGTCGTCAAGGTTGATCTTCTGGGGCACCATATCCGAGCAGGTCATATCCGGTGCCATGCGCAGGCGCTCGGATCTTGGCCGGATAAAATATCCCGAGCGCTGTCGGGAGATGATGACGCCTCTTTTTTCAAGCTCCACATAGGCCTGGAATACGGTGGTCATGCTGAATCCTGTTTGCTGGCACAGCACCCTTAGCGAGGGCAGTTTTTCCGACAGGGTAAATCCGCCGTTTTCAATCTGATTCTGCAGCTGATCGGCCAATGCCTTGTATCTGAATTTTGCCCGCTTCATATCTGCTCCGCTTTTTTATCCTGCATTCTGTTTCTGTTCTTTTAATTGCCTGCAAGTATACTATTTCACAAGATGATATCTTTGTTAACCCTTCATCTGGAAAAGGAGGATATATGAAGACGTTTATCACCCTGCTAAGATACTGGATTGCCGGCGAGGATTCCCGGCTGGGACGTCAGGACTATTGGAACCATGTCGTTTTAGCCAGAAAGTCTCCCAGATCCCGGTTTTTCTGGGAGCTGTCAAAGGCGTTTTTTGTCCTGGCGCTCTCTTTTTATCTCTACATGGGATTGATCCATATCCTGTAAAAGGAGCCGGTTTCTTTTAAAGCCTTAAGGGAGGATCTGCTCAGAAGTCGTCGGCAAACGTCCTGACCGCCTCGTGCTGGGCTAAAAAGCGGTAGAGTGTGGCCCGGCCTACGCCTAAGACCCGTGCGGCCTTGGATTTGTTACCTCCGGTTTTAACCAGGGCGGCTTTAACCGTTTCGGGAGTCAGCTTCCCTCTGACGATCTGCACTTCGGGTTCATCGGGCTCAGGCGCACTTAATGGCAGCGGCACACCTGCGGCTTCCGAAAGATCCCGGGGCAGATCCCGGGGAACAATGGCCTTGCCCCTGGACCTTACAACGGAGAACTGGATCACGTTTTTCAGCTCCCTGACGTTGCCGGGCCATGGATGGTCCATCATCAGGGACAGGGCGTCGTCGGAAAGTTCCGGAACGGGTTTGCCGTTTTCCTCTTCAGCCTCCTTGAGAAAATAGGCGGCCAAAAGCGGGATGTCCTGTCGTCTTTCCCGCAGGGGGGGCAGGTGAATGGGAATGACGTTGAGACGGTAAAATAGGTCTTCTCTGAAACGGCCGGCCTTAACTTCTTCTTTGAGATCCTTGTTGGTGGCGGAAATGATGCGCACATCAACGGCGACTTTCTTTTCTCCGCCCACCTTTTCGAAACTGCCCTCCTGAAGGAAGCGCAGCAGTTTGACCTGGGTTTTCAGGGGCAGTTCCGCCACTTCGTCCAGAAACAAAGTCCCCTTATCGGCCAGTTCAAATCGTCCTTTGCGTTCCTTTACAGCTCCTGAAAAGGCACCTTTGACATGGCCGAACAGCTCGCTTTCCACGATGCCTTCCGGGATGGCCCCGCAGTTGACCGGCACAAAGGCGCCGTTGCCGTAGGAGGATATATCGTGAATGGCGCAGGCCACCCGCTCCTTGCCGGTGCCGGTTTCCCCTGAGACATGAACCGGATAGTTGTACAAGGCCACATCCCGGATCTGCCTGAAGATATCCTGCATGGCCTTGTCTTTGCCGATAATACCGGCGAAACTGGACAGGTTTTCCGCCCGCAGGGACATGCGCAGGGAGTCGGTCAGATCTTTAAAAGAGGCGATAACGCCCCGGAAGGTGCCTTCATTGTTGATGAGGGCGGAGACCGTCATTTCCAGGTGCCGGGTCTCTCCGGATTTGGTGACGGTGGTGACCGGATACTCTTTGGTGTCGCATGCAAGATCGGGAACAGGACCGCAAAAGGAGCATTTTCCCCCGCAAAAGGGGGCCTTGAAGACGACGTGGCAGTCCTTTCCGATGACCTCCTCTTTGGAGTATCCCGTGATTTTTTCGGCTTCCTTGTTGAATACCGTGATGATCCGGTCCGGGGTGTGGGCAATGACCCCCAGCTTGAGGTTGTCCAGCACCAGATTCAGGTTATCCCGGTCGAGAAGGCTTAGGCTAAGGTTTTTCATCTCATCACTTTTTTGATTCAGGTCCGTATTCGTGTGTTTATGCACAGGGACCTAAATGGCACATTTGTGTATCAGGTGCAATGGTTTTTTGTAAAAAAGGAGAGGGGGAGGGGAAATTGGCGGGGCAAACGCCGCCGGGCCGGGGCGCATCGGCCGCCGGCCTCAGACGTTATTCCCAGGTAATGCAGTCCCTGGGGCAGTTTTTTACGGCCTCGTGGATATCCTCATCAGTGTAGTCAGCCAGGGGCAGGACTTCCACAAAGCCTGTATCGTTGATGGCAAATGCGTGGGGGGCAAGCTCAATGCAGACCTCACAGAGGATGCAGCAGGCCAGATCGATTTGGGGTGTTTTCATGGCATACCTTCACTTGGTTGGGCTCATCTTTTAACGGTCCTATCCCACCATCCTTTTTTGACGTGGGCATTTTTTTCTTTTTCCGCGAGATCCAGGATCCTGTAGCCGGAGTCTAAGAGGATACCATAAAGAACCCCGCAATTGGAATCCTCATGCTCTTCGTATCCCTTCTGGGCCAGCTCGATCATCTCCTGGGCCAGTGCGATGGTTCGGGCGATGTTTTTATCGCATTTCTTTTTTAATGCTTCCATAGTGTTTTATCCTTATGCACACGGGTCTTTTATTCGGGCCTGGAGCCTTTGTGGGGAGTGGCATACTCAATGCCCATGCCAGGTTCCATGCGGACTTCAGGCCGAGGCCGCCTGAAGGGTGCAGGCATAGGCCATATCCGAGATCCGGGTGTTGATAAAGTTCCATCCTGTATATATATCAATGCAGGCGGTGTCCGAAGCAATATGGTCCGGCACTTCTCCGCATTTCAGGGCGTTGGCGTTGATCAGGGCGCGGGCGGCATAGCCTCGTTTGACAGGGTCATCTGAGTTTAAATGGGCCCGGATCTGCTCCCTTGTGGTCTTTGTCAAATCGTCAGGGGCAATCTCAAGATAGGTGCCGATCCCCCAGAGTACTCCGCGCTGGAGTATCTCATGTTCGATATGGTTGCCCCGGTGGTCCAGGTAGGAGAAGAGAATGGATTTAAATTCCATGGCGAGCTCCTGGCTTTTGGAGAGGATCTCTCCCATGGCTTCGGGTGATCCCCAGCCGATGCCGCCGGACTCATCGTTCAGGTTCCACATGATTCGCCTCAGGATCACCCGGGCCTTTTCCATGCTGGTGCCGGAAATGCGCAGGGCAAGTTCCCCCATGGCGGTTACGCTTCGAAACTTAATCCGTTCATTCATATGGTAAAAATGAGAGAACAGGTGTCCTACCAATTGCTCATCCGGGATTCCCTCTAAATGGGTTAATGCCTGGGTCCGGGATTCGGTGTTCAGAATATTAAAAACTATTTTTTTGGTCTTTCTTCCATAGGGCTTCATTGTCATTCTCCGGTGCGGCGGTTTGCGCGTTGTAAGAGAAATTCAGCATAAATTGTGCCAGAACTCCGATCCCTGCACGAACAGGGATCGGAGCCCTTTGTGTCCGGATCGTGCCTGTCTCAATTTTGAAACAATAGTGTGTCTTGATACAGGGCGGTTTTGCCTGCCCTTGCAAGGGCAGGGCGCCCGGGATAAAAAATTTAAATCCGTTGATATGAAGGTTGACAGCGGGGCGGCGCTCAAGAATAATGACCGTCTGAACATGTAACGGTTTTTCGGAAAAGATTCCGGAGACAAGGAGATGCCACCATGCTTGAATCCATAGATCCCGTCCTGTTCTGGCAGCTGCCGCTTTTGTTTTTCGCAGGTATTCTTGCCGGGGTCCTCAATGTTCTGGCCGGCGGCGGCTCCCTTCTGACGCTGCCTCTGCTGATCTTCATGGGATTGCCCGGCAGCATTGCCAACGGAACCAACCGGGTTGCCATATTCTGCCAGAACCTGTTCGCCATCAGGGGGTTTAAAAAACGAGGCTATTTCCCCACGGACCTTGTTTTATTGTGCACCCCGCCGGCTTTGATCGGCAGTTGGCTTGGGGCAAGCCTTGCCATCACCATGGACGATCTGCTGTTCAAACGGGTATTAGGCATCATCATGATCGGGGTGCTGATTTTCACAATTATAGATCCCATGAAAAAACTGAGCCGGGATGTGGTGGGTTTCGGGACATGGCGAAAGGCAGCGCTTTTTGTCTCTTTTTTCTTTGTGGGAATTTACGGGGGCTTTGTCCAGGCCGGGGTCGGGTTTATCATTATCGCCGCACTGATGGTTCACGGGCTGGATCTTGTCCGCATCAATGCGGTAAAGGTTTTCGTGGTCTTTGTGTATACGGCCATCGCCCTGGCCGTCTTTGTCTATCACGGCCAGGTCAACTATGTGTTGGGGATCGGTCTTGCCGCAGGAAATTCCATTGGCGGGATGCTGGGGCCGAAACTTGCCGTGGACAAGGGGCATGACTGGATCAAGAAGGTGGTGAACGCGGCGGTGCTGGTCTTTGCCCTGAAACTGCTCTTGTTCCCTTAATTAAAGCAGCGGTATAACAAAATTTAAACTAATGCCAACCCTCTTAAACGGAACGCTTTTATGGAAGACTATCTAACGCCGACCTTTTACATTGATTCCGACCATCCGGATATTGTTGAATTTTCCAAACGTCATACCAGGGCCGACCACTCTCCTGTTGAGAATGCGGTGGATCTTTACTATGCGGTCAGAGACTCGGTCCGGTACAATCCCTATGCCGTCTCGCCCAGCAAGGCCGATATGAAGGCCAGTGCCGTCTTAAATCTTGGCGAAGGATATTGTGTTGCCAAGGCGGTGCTTCTGGCCGCCTGTCTTCGAAGCGTTAAGATCCCGGCCCGCCTGGGGTTTGCCGATGTGAAAAATCATCTGACCACCGGGCGCCTGCGGGAGCGGATGGGCACCGATATCTTCATCTGGCACGGCTATACGGATATTTTTCTTGAAGACAAATGGGTGAAGGCGACGCCGGCGTTTAACTTAAGCCTGTGCGAAACTTTCAAAGTCAAGTCCCTGGAGTTTGACGGAAAAAGCGATTCGGTATTCCATGCCTTTGATGTTAAGGGGAACCGTCACATGGAGTACCTCAAAGACCACGGCAGATTTTCGGACCTGCCCTGGGAGCGGATCATGGCGGATTTTATCGCCACCTATCCCAAGTATCTTGAAGGCGTGGATTTGAAGACAGAGGATTTTGCGGCCCAGGCCGCATCGGAACTGGGCCGCAAAACCGTTTAGGCGTTTTTCATGATCAAGGACAGATCCCGGGTCAGTTCCAGGACCCGTTTGGCCGAGTCCAGATCAATGGAACCGGTGCCGCAGCTCGGCGTGATAAAGATCTGTTCCTCCAGCGTTTTCCGGTCGATCCCCAAGGCGATGAGCTGTTCTATCTGACCGTTCAGTTTTTCGGCAAGGCCTTCGGCGGTCTGGGCGGCAATGATCTCGGCCTCTCCTGTTGGAACGATACCCATGGCAAGGATGCCGCCTCTGTTGATGAAAGCCCGGATATGATCCGGGTAAAGAATAAACCGGTCAAAAAAGGAAAAGGCGTCAAAACTGATGATGTCGATGCTGGAGCTAAGAAGCATGTCCCACTCCGTATTGGCGCAGACATGGACCCCGGCCAGCCCGTTTTCCCGGTGGATGGGCTCCATGATTTCTTCTATGCAGGAGATCACGTCCTCTTTGGTAATGGTAATATAGGCGGAGGTGCCGAATCCTGCCAGGGCCGGTTCATCCAGAAAGATGATGGGCACAGCACCCCTTTTGGCATATTCTTTGGCCTGGTACCCGGCATTCAGGGCCAGGTGCTTTACCGCCGCATCCCTGAGCTGATCATTGTAGAAGATGTCCTTGTCCGCCTCATCCTTCACAGCCGTGGCAAAGGTGATGGGGCCTGTGACCTGACCTTTGAGTGCTTCAAATGGGGTGCCGGCATTGTCCACCTGGGTGAGAAACTCGGCAAAACCCTTGCCTGTTGAAGGCGTAAAGGCAAACCTGGAGCCGGAAATTTCCGATTCCGGTTCGGACAGGGCCAGATAATCTTCGAAGAATTCTAAAAATTCCTGGTCAAAGGTCTCTTTCTGGGTATCGATAAACGATTTATCCCCTTTCTGGGTTACTCCGGGAAGCCCGGGCATAAACTGGTTGACCATTCCTTCTTCCCTGTAAATGGGAAGCTGGACCCACAGGGGGATTTCAGGGGTATGCTCAAAAACCAGCCTGGCAGCAGCCGGGTGATCAGTCATGGGCAGGCTGCCCACCAGAAGGGGGCGAAGGTTCGCTTTGAACGCCGTCATTTTGTCTTTCCTCTTAATGCATATTAATATATCAAAATATCTTTATATGATCTCTTATGACGGAAAACCCCCAATATTGTCAAGCAAATTTTTTGCCCGGCCTTAATTTGCCTTGCCTCATTCTCCCGGTGCTTGCCGCACGGCAAGGACCGGACACTCGGCTCTGCCGATCACCCGTTCCGTCGTGGACCCCACCAAAAATTTTTCCAGAAGGCTGTGGCCGTGAATTCCGAGCACCATCATATCGATATCAAGGACACGGGCATAGTTGATCAGCTCCTGGTAAGGTTCTCCCTGGCGGACACTTGTCACAGGGGTACACCAGTTCCGGCTGTCCTGCGGCACCATGCCGGCCAGCCTTGCCTCAATCTGCCTGAGCAGTCTTTTCCGCCTTTCATACGCTTCTTCAGACGCGGTTTCCTTGAGGTGGCCGAAACCCGAAAGCTTTGGGGCGGGACCCTCCTCCCGGGGAAGATAGGGGAGTGCGGCCATTTCGATCTGGCGATAGGGCTTGATGACATGGACCAGATGAATCTCCGCCTCAAACTCCTGGGCAAGGCTTAAGGCATAGTCAAAGGCCAGGTCAGACCCGGGGGAAAAGTCACATCCCACAAGCATTCGCCGCATAGGCATCCTTTTTAGGGGACTTTTTTCCTTTGAATGGGGATGCAGGACCAGCAGGGGGCAGTCCAGAGTCTTGATCAGCCGTGCGGTGACCGATCCCACAAGGAAGCGTTTGATACCGGAACCGCCATAGGTGGCTGCGATGACAAGGTCGATGCTGTGTTCCCGGGCCAGAATGGGAATTTCATCACCGGGATGGCCGATGGCGGCCAGTGGAGTAGCCTGGACATCACATTTCATGGCCAGTTCCCTGAGACTTGCTTTGGCATCCGAAATCCGCCGTTCGTTTGTGTGTTGACTGCTGAAGGTCGGGCTGGCATGGCTGGAAAGCAGGGCGGCATCAGGGACGATATGGCAGGTGAACAGCTTTGCATCGTATTCTCTTGCCAGGGCCCTTCCATAGGCCAGTACCAGGGGGGCAAATCCAGAAAAATCAACGGCACAGCAAATGTTGTTGGGTGAAATCCTCATGGGGATCCTCCTTTCGTTAAAGGGTAAAAAAAGGAGCAACCATGTTGGACAGCAATCGCAGAGGGGATTCAGGCGGTAGCCAAAACGGGCGGACATTCGAGATCGTGCACAAGATCAGCCGCATGTCCAAAAGGAAGTGGAATGCTTAGATTTTACGCCTGCAGGGCCGTTTTCGTCAAATCTTTTTTCGATATTCGGTTTTTCGATTTAAACCGTATCTTGTCCTTCGTGTTTAAGCATTGTCTCATGGACAGAAACACGATACCCTAATGCCTTGAAATATGGGAAAGGAGGTGGTTGGATTTGAACTTATGCATAGCAGTTACTGGAATAGTTGAGAACCCGTTTTTTAATAACAGGAGGACTATAAATGACTATTCCAGAGAAAAAAGTATACCCTCGTACGGGGGATGAAAAAACGATTTATTTGAAAAGTGTTATCACAAATTCCAATATACAGGTTGGTGAGTATACGATGTATAATGATGTCGTAAATGACCCCACCTTGTTTGAACGCAATAATGTATTATACCACTACCCGATCAACCACGATAAACTTGTAATCGGCAGGTTTTGTTCGATTGCTTCGGGTGCCCGTTTCCTTTTTAACAGCGCAAATCACCGCATGGCTTCATTGTCCACCTATCCCTTTCCCCTTTTCTTTGAAGAATGGGGACTGGAACGCAAAAACGTTTCCGAATCCTGGGATAATAAAGGGGATATCGTTGTCGGAAACGACGTTTGGATCGGTTACGAGGCCTTGATTTTGGCCGGTGTCACCATTGGCGACGGCGCTGTTATAGGAACCCGGGCGCTGGTGACAAAAGATGTCCCGCCATATACAATCGTCGGAGGGATACCGGCAAGGCCGATAAGAAAGCGCTTCCCGGAACAAACGATCTCTTTGCTGCTTGAAATGAAGTGGTGGGACTGGCCTAAAAAAAAGATTGCCAGAAACATTGAAGCCATACAAACGGGCCGAATGGATCAACTGATATAAATTCAGACGGTGGATAAAGTCGTGTTTGAGCTTGTGCTCAAACACGACTTTTTTTATCTTTTTTTACTGTCTATCTTACGGCTTTAAGCTTTCTCTGCCAGACAATGAGACCTGAAAAAACGACCAGGCCTGCAATATGAATCGGGATTTGATTGGGCCAGAGCATGGCGATGCCTGTGGCCATGACGGGCGCTCTCATGGCCCAGCCAATGGGCCGGGCCAAAAAACCCTGGAAGGCGCAGGCCATGGCGTAAAGCCCTACCAGGGCGAAACAGAAAATCTCCAGCTTTACAGGAAGGCTTCCTCCCAGAAGGGCGGTATAGGCAAATAGCAGGGGGATGATGTACAAGCCCTTGGCAATTTTCCACGAGGCAAGACCCGTGGCCATGGGCGGGGTTTTGGCAATGGCGGCTGCGGTAAATCCGCACAGGCAGACCGGCGGGGTGACATTGGAGTCCTGGCTGAGCCAGAAGATGATCATATGGGCGGACAGCAGGGCATAGGTCAGGACCTCCGGGGAAAATGCCATCCCTCGGATACTGTCCAAAAGTTCGATGGGGACGCCTGCCATGAGAGATTGTGCTGCCGCATGGGACATGGGGGTGGCCAGCAGAGTTATGGCTTCGGGATTGACCATGGTCATGAGGACCTTGGCCTGTTCCGGGAAATGGCCCGATACCATGAGCTGAATCACCTGGCTGTCCAGGATCAGATTGTACAATGCCGGTGCCGAAAGAGTTCCCAGGACAATATAGGAAGCGGTGACCGGCAGGCCCATGCCCAGAACCAGGGAGGCCAGAGCAATGAGGATCAGGGCGATCATCAGGCTGGAACCCGCCCAGTTGGAGATCATGAGGGAAAAGGTGTTCCCGATGCCGGCCGTGGCAATGACATTGACCACAAGGCCCACCGAGCAGAGCAGAATTGCCGTCATGGTCATGTTCTTTGCCCCCAGGGCCAGCGCATCTATGATTCCCCGTATCCCCAGTTTGTTTGGGGTCATCCATGAGCAGATAATCACCGCCACAATGGCCACGGCCGCAGCATAAGATGGGGTGAAGCCGTAAATCAGCATGCCGATGAGCAGGGCAATGGGCAGGATAAAGGGCAGCCCGCCCTGTTTGATGATGGTCAGGGCCTTGGGACCTTGGGCCGCGCTTTCGGTGCTGATGCCATTTTTTCTGGCCTCCACCATGACAAAAAAACCGACAGAGGCAAAGTATAGAACGGCCGGCAGGACAGAGACGGCAATGATGGTGGTATAGGGAATCTGGGTGTAAGATGCCATGACAAAGGCCCCGGCTCCCATGATGGGGGGCATGACCTGGCCACCGGTGGAGGCGGCGGCCTCAACCCCTGCGGCAAATTTCGGGGGGAAACCGGCCTTTTTCATCAAAGGGATGGTGATGACCCCTGTAGAGGCGGTATTGGCAATGGCCGATCCGGAAATGGTGCCGGTGAGGCCCGAGGCAAATACCGCCACGAGTCCGGGGCCGCCGGGCAGCCGCCCTGCTGCAGCCCGGGCAAGATCAATGACGAAATCGCCGGCCCCGGATTTGAGCAGAAAGGCCCCGAAAAGGATGAACATGAACACAAAGGAGGACGAGATGGTGGCGATGTTGCCGAAGATGCCGTCGTCCCCGTAAACACTTCTGAATAGAATGGTTTCAGGACTCAGGCTCTTGAATTCAAACACCCCGTCGATGAGGCCTCCCCACCAGCCCACATAGGTCAGGCTGATGATGATGAGCACCGGGATGATCATGCCGGTGGTCCGCCGGGTCAGTTCGATGGCTGTAAAGATGAGAATGATACCCATGATCCATTCGGGCAGGATCATCCGGACTCCGCGGTCATATATGGCATCCTCCATGGCGATCATGTAGAGGCCGGAGAAAGCTGCGGCAAGGCCCAGGAGGACATCCAGCCAGATTTGGCTCCTGTGCTGCCATTTGCCCAAAGGATAGAGCATGGGGCAGATCAGCGCAAATCCTGCAAAATGGATGGCATTCTGCCAGAGTCCCGGCAGAATGCCGATGGTGTTAAAATAAAGATGGACCAGAGAGATCAGGGCCCCGATGATGGTCAGGGCCCTCCCGGTTGTCGTGTTGAACGTTTCCTGCATGGAGGCTTAGTTGGCCTTGAGGCGGTCGGGTATGGTCAGGCCGGCCTCCTCAAAGTACTTGAGCGCACCCGGGTGCAGGGGCAGGGGCAGTCCCTTGATGGCCTTGTCCAAAGCCATGACCTGGGTGGCCTTATGAATGGCGTTGAGAAAGCCCAAGTTTTCATAGATGGTTTTGGTGATCAGGTAGACGGCCTCTTCGTCCACATCGGCCCGGACGGCAAGGAAGTTGGGCTGGGCAATGGTTTTTACCTCTTTGTCCTGGTTGGGGTAGGTGCCTGCGGGAATGATATAACGGTTCCAGATTTCAAGGCCGCCGTCAGCCTTGGCCAGTTGATCGTCCGTATAGTTCATAAATGCGATTTTATCGCCCATGGCAGCCATGACACGGGTCACGGCCGAGGTGGGAACGCCCGCCGGCGTGCTCAAGCCGGCCACCTGGCCGTTCTGAAGGGCGTTGGCACTGGGGCCGTATCCCACATGGACCAGTTTGAAGTCCTTTTCCACGTCAAATCCCAGGTTGGAGAGCAGATGGGTATTGGATCCCAGGGTACCGGAATTTTTTTTGCCCAGGGCCAGAGTCTCGCCTTTGACCTGGTTGAAATCTTCCATGGTATAGGTTTTTGCGTATTTGGAAAGGAGGATGAACTGCTCCACATTCTGCCAGAGCATGGTGATGGAGCGCAGGTGACGCTGGGGCCCGTCATGGACCAGGGGGCCTTTCCCGTTCCAAGCCCAGTATCCGTAAAGGCCCTGGAGGATGGCAAACTGGGCCTCATTCTCCCGGAGCAGCTTGACGTTTTCTCCGGAACCTGCCGAGTTGATGGCGGACATGCCGATATTGTATTGGGGTTCTAATTTCACCTTGACCAGGGTGGACAGGGCCACACCCACCGGATAAAAGGTTCCGCCGGTACTGGCGGTGGTCAACAGGTATTTTTTCTCTTTGATTTTGTCTGCGGCACCTGAGGGTCCCGCAAGGCTGACGAGGAAAAAAAAGATTAAAATCAGGATGCTGCTGAACCGAGTCTTCATGGAAAGTCCTCCTGTTTTAGGGATGTAGATTTTTCATGATTGGGCACAAAGAAACCTATATCCCGTTACGAATCAGGAGGCAATGGTTTGTTTTTTGTCTGTAGAAAAAAGTTGAAATTATTTTATTTTTAATCGGATGTTGTGGGTCTTCATAACCCCCTGGACCGCTTCGTTCATTTCTGAAAGGCTGAGGTTGGAGGTGAATTTGTTTCCCTTGGTTGCGATTTTTATACCGCTGACATTTTTCTGGGTCAGCTTGAGCAACACGCCCAGCCCGAATGTTTTTTCCACTTCAAAAGGCTTATCTTTAATCATGTTATCACCTGTTTTTTTCAATGTTCGGCCTTTTTTATCCAATCGGCCTTTATTCTCCTTATCGGATGTCATCACCTGTTTTTTGAGCATGAATATAAGATAAGGACGCTTTTTCCGGAATCCAGATAAAGATAGTGAAAATGTAAAAATACGAAAAATGTTTCAGGCGACTAACATATTTCCGGATTGACCTGACAGGCCTTCTCTCTCTGCTTTTCAGAAAGTCTGGCCTCCCGCCTGGCTCTGGCCTCCTGAAACCTTCGCTGCTCCTCGGGGCAGGAGGGGGTCAGGGGCGGAACCTTGGTGGGGCGATGGTTTTCGTCCAGGGCTACAAAGGTGAGATAGGCCGATGCCAGATGGTGTTTGGTTCCGGAGATCAGGTCTTCGGTTTCCACCCGGGCACCGATTTCCATGGAGGTGTTGCCGGTATAGTTGACACTGGCCTTGACGGTGATCAGATTGCCGATGAATGCGGGATTGTGAAAGTCTAAGCGGTCAATGGATGCCGTGACGCAGATTTTCCGGGTATGGCGGACCGCTGCCACGCCTGCGGCATTATCTATCTCTTTCATGACCACCCCGCCGTGGACAATGCCGGCCGGGTTGGCATCTTCGGGAAGCATGATACGGGATATCAGGACAGAGGAGTCTGCAGCGCATTTATCAGAGGCCATGGGCCCTCCTTGAATGTAGGTTGGATATTTGACAGGTACAGAGCATACCACAAGGGCAAACGCATTGACAAGCAGGGTCTGCCGATCAGGTCTTGACGGCCAGAAGATGCTGATATCTGCCAAGGTCCCTGAAGGGAAGTTTTCTGGAGAACTCCAGCTCAAGGTCAATGACTGTGTCCGGGGTCTTTTCTCGGTCTTTCGGGTCCAGGATATAGTCATGAAAGACCCGGATGCCGCTGTGGCATAAACGCTTTAGGGGCAGGGCTTGTATCCATTCCAGCACCTGTTCGGGGTACCTGGGATGTGTCGGCGTCAGGCTGCCCGGATAACCGGTATAGGCTTTATTTACAATCTTTTTATAGTTGGCCCGCAGCAGATTCTTAAATATCATGCCGTTGAGATTGTAAAAGGTTAAAGACAGCATCCCTCCGGGCTTGAGAAGGGAAACCAGATGGGCCAGGACCGTTTCTGGCTCGGCCAGCCACCCGACAACCCCATGGCAGAGCACCATGTCAAAGGCCGGCAGCATTGCAGGATTCAGTTGCTGGATGCTGCAGTGGCAGCAGTTCAGGTTCCGGGATACCCCTTCTTCCTTAAATTTTTTTTCTGCCAGGGCCAGCATTCGGATAGACAGATCGCAAAGGGTGATTCTGTGGCCCAGACGGGCCTGAGTCACGGAAAAAGGGCCGGTTCCGCCGCCGGCGTCAAGGATCTCAAGGGGGCTTTGCTTTGCAGGCTGGACCGCCCGGGGAAAAAAATCTTCCAGGTCTTTTTTGAGTACCGCCAGACGGATACTGCCCTTTGAACTGCCGTATACCTTTTTTTCAAACCGGAACGCCAGATCGTCAAAATTTCTATCCTTTTTCATGGCGGTGATTATTGGGACAAGCGATAGATTTGTCAATACGGCAGTTTTTGGGGAAATAAAAGAGATTACTATTTCTTGAGTTCATATTACGATTTTGCTACACTGCATGAAATTTCAGTTTTCAGTTTATTAACAGTCCGTAATTATTCAACCATATTTTGCCCGGCGGATAAAGGTCTGTCGAGACGACGTGGAGGAACCATGAAGCGTTTCTGGGATTTACCGATACTGGTGAAGCTTTTAACGGTGGGGATCGGCACCATTATTATCCTGGTCGGTGTACTTTTATTTTTGTATCAGCAAAGTGATAAAGACCAGTCGGTGGACGCGATTGTCCAGAAGGCCAGATCCATCTGCCTGATAGCGGAATCCGTGCGCCAGGAGATGGAGGATAAGTGGGGACACGGACTTTTTTCCGCAGCGGATATCAGGACCTATGCCGAAGCCGGGGAAACGGAGAAAATTTTGGCCGTTATCCCGGTGGTCTCAGCCTGGCAGGCGGCCATGCGTAAATCCGATGTGGGCGGGTATACCTTCCGGGTTCCCAAGTTCAGCCCCAGAAATCCCAAGAACGCTCCGGACTATAATCAGAGCGTTAAAATCGAGGGGCCGGCTTTAGAGAAGATGATGAAGGAAAATCTTGACGAATACTACGTCATCGACAAAGCGAACAATTCCGTTCGCTATTTCCTTCCGGTTCGGCTTTCTGAAAATTGCCTGGTCTGTCATGGGGATCCTGCCCGGTCCATGGAATTATGGGGCAATGACAAGGGACTGGATCCCACGGGAACCCGGATGGAGAACTGGAAGGCCGGTCAGATCCACGGGGCATTTGAAGTAATCCAGTCGCTGGATCCCGCCTATGCGTCTTTGAGGGCCCGAATTTACAAGGCTGTAGGAATTGTGGTGGCAGGCGTCCTGCTGGTTGCGCTCGTTTTTTTCCTGGTGACTCGGTCCATTACCAATTCCTTGGGACGGGGCGTGACCTTTGCCGAAAATATGGCTGAAGGGGATTTGAGCCGGGATCTTGATGTTAAACAAGAGGATGAAACCGGAAAACTGGCCCGGGCGATGAACGGAATGATCCGGAACCTGCGGCAGATGATCACCAGTCTCAGCGATGGGGTCCAAACCCTGTCCGCATCGTCCGGTGAGCTGTCCTCGGTGGCCGGTGTCATGTCCAAGGAGACGGGAGAATCCTCTGATCTGGCCATATCCGTGGCGGCCGCTGCCGAGCAGATGAGCGCCAATATGTCCAGCGTGGCCGCCGCTGTTGAGCAGACCTCTACCAACGTTAACTCCGTATCCGCCGCTGCCGAAGAGATGAGTGCCACCATCAGCGATATCGCCAAAAATTCAAATGAATCCAGGAAGATCACCGAAGAGGCCGTATCCCAGGCCGGTAATGCCTCAAAAAAGGTGATGGAACTGGGACAGGCTGCAAGGGAGATCGGACAGGTCACCGATACCATTACCGATATTTCCGAGCAGACCAACCTGCTGGCCTTGAACGCCACCATTGAAGCGGCAAGGGCCGGTGAGGCCGGCAAAGGCTTTGCCGTTGTGGCCAACGAGATCAAAGACCTGGCCAACCAGACCGCTGAAGCCACAACACAGATCAGTGCTAAAATTGAAAGAATGCAGGGCTCTGCCAATGAAACCACGACTGAGATTAAAGAAATCACCCGGGTGATCAATGCGGTGAACGATATCGTTTCCACCATTGCCGCCGCTGTTGAACAGCAGTCTGCTGTGACAAATGAAATCGCCGAAAATGTCTCCCAGGCGTCTTTGGGGATCGCCGACGTCACGGAGAATGTCTCCCAGGCCTCCCTGGCATCCGATGAGGTCGCCCAGAGCATCGCCAAGGTCAGCGCCTCCCTGGAGGCGATTTCCGGGCGAAGCGACAATATCAACAAGACATCTGAAGAGCTGGATGCACTGTCTTCCAAGCTCGAAGAGACCATGAAAAAGTTTAAACTTTCCTAAGTTTTTTATCAGGCCGGCCCAAGTTTGTCCTGCGCGTAAGGAAACGGGCCGGCCTTTTTGTATATACGGCTGCACTGAACTAACCGTCGCGGCCTAAATATTCATGTTTTATTTTATTTGACGACAAAATTATAAGGAAGAGTTAATGAAGTTGAAACTTACCTCCAAGTTACTTTTTCCCCTGGCAGGCTGCGTGGTGCTGGGGCTTGGTGTGGCGATTTTCATGGCCAATTACAGTGCCAGAAAAGGGCTTGAAAAAAGCGCCACCCAGAATCTGAATACCATTGCCGCATCCACAGCGTCCAAAGTGACCCAATGGATGCGGCGCAACACCATTGATGTGGACACCCTGGCCCGGACAGATGTCATGGCCAATGCTCTTGCAAAAGAAGACCCGGCAGTTTTCAGGGCCTCAGCCAGTCGTCAGATGGAATACTTTATCCGAACGCACAAGGTCTTTTCGGGCATGCGCCTGACCAATGATCAAGGTCTTGTCATTGCCTCTTCCCATGCTGACAACATTGATAAGGTTAACATCGGCGAGCGGGATTATTTCCAGGCCTCTATTAAAGGAGAACTCTTTGTCTCCAAACCCCTGGTCAGTTCCACCACCGGAAAACCCATTCTTGTGATTGCAGCCCCGGTAGAACAGGCCAATCAGGTGAAAGG
Source organism: uncultured Desulfobacter sp. (assembly GCA_963677255.2). Taxonomy (GTDB): domain Bacteria; phylum Desulfobacterota; class Desulfobacteria; order Desulfobacterales; family Desulfobacteraceae; genus Desulfobacter. Next base: position 2,621,360 of record CAXXER010000001.1, read on the forward strand.
GGTTTTATACGCCGTGATTGATCTGGGCGCGTTTACAGAAAAGCACCTGGACGATATCAAGGTCGGTGATACAGGGTATGTCTATATGACAACCCCCGAAGGGCTGTTGCTGGCCTATCCGCCGGATGCAGGACAGATTATGAAGCTGGACATCAGCCAGTTTGGCTTCGGCAAAAAGATTTTGGAGATGAAAAACGGATTCTACGCCTACGACTACGAGGGTGAAGGGAAACTTGCCGCATTCAGGCAGGTGGAGCAGACCGGATGGATCATAACGGTAACCGCCCCGGAAAAGGAGGCCTTTGCCGAGGCCGTAAAGATTCGTAACATTTTGTTAATCGTTGGCGCGGGGGTGATGGTGGTTCTGTGCCTGGCCATTATTTTTCTTGTCTCTTTGTTTGTGATCAAGCCGATCCAAAAGGTGGTTGAAGGACTCAAGGATATTGCCCAGGGCGAAGGGGACCTGACCAAGCAACTGGAAATCCGGACCCAGGATGAACTCGGGGAGCTTGCCTCCTGGTTTAACACCTTTTTAGGCAATCTTCAGCAGATTGTCCGGGATATTGCAGGAAATTCCGGTCAGGTGGGCCAATCCTCACAACTGCTTCTGGAGATTGCCAAGAATCTGGCCCAGGGGGCCCAGGAGTCCTCGGATCGCGTCAGTGCCGTTGCTGCAGCCTCAGAAGAGATGAGCGCCAATATGAATAGCATCTCAGGCAATATGGAAAGAACCTCCGAAAATACAGGGGTTGTGGCTGCCGCCACCGAGGAGATGACGGCCACCATCAACGAGATTGCCGGTAACTCCGAAAAGGCCCGGCAGATTTCGACCCATGCGGTGGAGCAAAGCACCACCGTTTCTGAGAAGATGTCGGAACTGGGAGCGGCAGCCCAGGATATCGGTGCCGTTACCGAGACCATCAACGATATTTCCGAACAGACCAATCTTTTGGCCCTGAACGCCACCATTGAGGCGGCCCGGGCCGGCGAAGCCGGTAAAGGGTTCGCCGTGGTGGCCAATGAGATCAAGGATCTGGCCAACCAGACGGCGGCAGCAACCGCAGATATAAAAGTAAAGATCAACGGAGTTCAGGAAACCACTGCCACAACGACAATAGCGATTAAATCCATCTCGGAAATCATCACGGACGTTAATGATATTATCTCCACCATTGCGGCGGCCATTCAGGAACAATCCGCAGCCACAGGGGAAATTGCCAACAATGTCTCCTTGACCTCCCAGGGTATTGAGGAGGCAACAGAAAGTGTGTCCCAGGGCGTTGGAGTGATTGGCGAAATCAACCAGGACATCGCTTCTCTCAACGCCTCGTCCGAGGAAATCTCCCTGGACAGCAGCAAGGTGGCGGACAGTGCCGAAGAACTTCGGCAGATGTCAGCACGCTTGACGGATATCGTGAATAAGTTTAAATATTAAATCCTGCTTTAAAACTTGAAAAAAAAGCGCCCCGGAGTTCCGGAGCGCTTTTTTTATTGGGCGGTTTTAACCTGGGTCAGGCGGAAAAGTCCATCTCGCACTGATCGTTGAGGTGGGTCCTGAAAAAATAAAAGGACAGTCCGGCGACCGGTGCTGCAATGACAAAGCCTATAATGGGCAGCAGGGTAAAGCCGACTACGACAAATACAAGGGAGAGGCCTAAGAATACAAGACCGAGCAGATATTTTGATATGGTCTGAGGAACACATTGATTTGATTTCATAACTTCCTCCTTTAGTTGTGAGGGAACAGCAAGGGCTGTTTGTATGCATAATGATAAGACTGAATTATTAAAATGCAATACTTAGTTTTATCAATTAAGAAATGTAAGTTGTAACTTATTTGGTCCTGACAGAACGAACCGGATGGGAGGAACCGCCTCTGAATTCATTAAAGGACGGTTGCCGGGGAAAGTGAAATAAATGTCCCGGGCATGAGCAGTCCGAGGCACCGAAACGGGCCTGGACGATGACACCGCCTATCTGCGCCAGCAGGGCTGCCCATTGACATTCAAGTTTTTCGGGACAGACGGACAGCCAGACCCTGTGAACGGGAAGAGAGGCGGTCAGATAATCGATATGCCAGCGGCAGGACTTGTCGCTCTTCAGATGGCGGCCCACACGGGCGGCAAGGCCGCTGGGACCAAAGGCGGACCCGGTATACAAATACCATCCCCTGGGAAACTGGCAGCACCCAAGGCTACCTACGTCAATCCGGGTTCTGGCCCGGTTCCGGAGTACCAGGATATAGGTGCCGGACCGGGAGGGCAGGCCGTTGATACCGGTCATGATTCAAGGATGCGGGGGCGGGTTTTTAACACGGCTTCAGCGCCTGAAATCCGGGTTTCCTTAAGCAGGCGTTTGGCATAGGCTTTTGCCTCGTCCATCCGGATGGCCATAACGGTTTCCTGAACCAGGGGGAGAAACTGGGGGTCCACGCTGAGGGTTTGGATACCGGCTCCTAAAAGAAAGGGGATGTACCGGGGATCATGGGCCATCTCTCCGCATACGGAAACCTCAATGCCATGGGTTCGGCCTGCGTCGGCAATGGCTTTTATCCCCCGGCTTACCGCAGGGTGGTGGGGCAGGTAAAGGTCGGCCACCAGTTTGTTGGCCCGGTCCGTGCCGGTCATGTACTGGACAAAATCATTGGTGCCCACGGCAAAAAAGTCGGCCAGCTGAGCAAATTCGTCAATCAGGGGCAGTACTGACGGCAGTTCCACCATCATGCCTATTTCAATGTTTTCGACATGATGGATCTCTTCTATTTCAAGATCCCGGGCGCAGGTGCTTACCACCTCTTTTGCCTGGAGAAATTCATCAATGGAGGAGATCAGAGGAAACATAAGGCGTATATTGCTGCACCCTGTTCCGGCTCTTAGAATGGCCCGGATCTGGGCCTCAAAAACCTCCCGGTATTTAAGGGTGAACCGGATGGAGCGCAGCCCTAAAACCGGATTGGCCTCCTTGGCGGCTCCGGCGTAACTCAAGGTTTTCTCCCCTCCTGCATCCAGCGTTCTGACCGTGGTGACGGCCATATGGGAGGTCTGGTCAAAGAGCTTTTTATAAATCAGGTATTGCTCATCCTCCGATGGGAATCCGGACCGGATGAGAAAGGGGAACTCCGTGCGGTAAAGCCCCACCCCTTCCGCTTTGAGCTCATTTGCCAGCCGGGTTTCGCTGAGCAGGTTGATATTGGCCAAAAGTCTTACCCGTTTGCCGTCCAGGGTCTGGGTTGTCTCCTTCATTGCGTGGCTTTTGGCCTGTTTTTCCGCCCGGGCTTTGGTGGTGAAAAGATCCAGGGTCTTTTGGTCCGGATTGATAAAAATATTGCCCTGACTGCCGTCTAAAAGCAGCCGGGTGTCAGGGGGCAGATCCATGAACCTTGTATCGTCGGTGATGATCAGCGGCAGCCCCAGGGAACGGGACAGGATGGTCACATGGGAAGTGATTCCGCCGCCGGCCAGAACAATGCCCTGGACACCGTCGGCCACCAGCTTGAGGATGTCAGACGGGTACAGGTCCTGGGCCACGGCAATGGTTCCCTTGCCCGTAGGACTGCCGGGGCCGGCATCTTTGAGGTTGGCCAGAAGGCGGATGCTCAAGTCCTCCACATCCACGGCTTTTTCCTGCATATAGGCATGGGGGCTTGTGGCAAAGATTCTAATATAGGTCCTGGCAATGTCCTGGATGACCGCCACTGCATTTTCTCCGCCGTTGATCCGGTTTGCCATCTTACCGGTAAAGTTTTTGTCCTTGAGCATCATAAAATGGGCGGTGAAAATCAATGAGGCACTCTCGGGCAGACTGGCGGAGAATTTGTCCTGAAGCTGCCTTAGCTCTTTCACCGTTTTGTCTAACGCCTCGGTGAACTCGGTTAAGGTATAGGATTTGCCGGACCTATCCGGTTCAAGAAGAAGGGCCTTGCGGTTCCTGCTGGAGGGTCTCACCTGGCCCTGAGCAACCCCTGTTGCATTGGCCTTTCCCCGGATAAATGCGGGCAGGTTCGGGGCGGGGTGGGCTGTCTCCTTATCCGGTGCCAGCGTCATGAGCAGGCGGGCATTTTCAACGGCACCGGCCAGCTGGGTGGCGGCGGTTTTAAGGGCCCGCTCGTCAAACCGGGTAAAGTGGTCGATTTGCCTGTGCTGGACCACAAGGACCCCTACTTTTTCAACGCCCTGGCGGATAGGGACGCATAAAAAGGCGTTAAAGGGTTCCTCCCCCGCATCGGAGAAAAATTTGAACCCGGGGCTTTGTGTGGCATCGCCTTCCCGAAGGATCCTGTTCTCGGAAAAACATAGGCCCACAAGTCCCTCTCCGGGCTTCATCCGGACCCGGTTGACCGCATCGGGATTCAGGCCGCGGGTGGCCTTGAGGACCAGATCCCCGTCATCTGAATTAAACAGATAAATGGAGCAGACATGGGCCTTGAGGTGTTTGGCCACAAGCTCCGTGGTCAGGGCCAGAAAGGTTTCAATATCCGATTCCCCGGTCACGATGGAGGTCAACTCGCCTAGGTCGCAAAGCAGGTTCAAATGGTCGGGCTGTCTTATATTCATCTTAAGCTTTTTTCCGTTGTCTGCCCCGCCATTGGAACGCAAGTTCGGTCCCTGGCAGGAAGAAGAATTTGTAACATATCAGTCTACAGACAAAGATGGAAAGATTCAATATAAAACTGGGGGATTGAAGATGGGGGGCGGGCGGCAGAAGAGAGGAAAAAGGCTGCCGGGAAGATCCCGGCAGCCCAAAAAGGAGCGCTGATTTAAACTCCGATATGACCTGGTCGTTTAGCTTGGGAACATATTGTCTTCGATGTCCACGGCAACCGAGCAGGTATTCATCAATGCGGCAAACCGTCCCAGTGTGATGGGCAGCTGGCTTTCCACAAAGAACTCTAAAGATTTGATTACACCCTGGTAAAAGGGGATGTCTTTTTTCTTGGCCTTTTCAAGTTTTTCGGCGGCAACAACGGATCTCCACAGGAGCATCCAGGCCATGATGGCGTCGCCTGTGGCATCCTGGAAGGGATGGGCATTGGCAAAGGCGGCCAGCACCTTGGGGCTCATGGCGGTCTGGCCCATGTGGATGGCCACTTCACCGAGCTTGTTCATCACCTCTTCCACCTTGGCGGCAGCCGCTTCCAGTTCGGGGATGGCTTTAGCCTTGGCCACAGTCTTTTGCATTTCACCGAACAGGTCCATGATGGGCTTGCCCTTGTTCAGCCCAAGTTTTCTGCCCAGAAGGTCCATGGCCTGAATGCCGTTGGTGCCTTCATAGATCAGGGTGATGCGGCAGTCCCTGAGCAGCTGGGCCATGGGATACTCTTCAATAAAGCCGTAGCCGCCGTATACCTGCATGCCCTGGGAGCAGATTTCAAAGGAGCGGTCCGTCACATAGCCTTTGGCAATAGGGGTGAGCACTTCGATGAAACCGTTGTACTTTTCTTTTTCCTCGTCCGTGGGAGCGTATTTTGCCATGTCGGCGCAGTAGTGGACAAAGTAGAGCAAGGAGCGCATGCCCTCGACATAGGTTTTCATCATCATGAGCTGGCGCCGGACGTCAGGATGGCGGAAGATGGCCACGGACTCGGCATCCGGGTTCATGATTTCCATGAGGTCCCGGCCCTGGATGCGGTTTTTGGCATAATCTAAAGCATACATGTAGGCGGTGGTGGCGCAGGCAAAGCCCTGGTAGCCGACCAGGAGACGGGCGGCATTCATCATCAGGAACATGGCCTTCATGCCCTTGTTTTCCTCACCCAAGAGGGTGCCGACGCAGTTGCCCTTGGAGCCCAGGGACAGGGAGCAGGTGGAGTTGCCGTGGATGCCCATCTTATGCTCAATGCCGGTGCAGATAACATCGTTGAACTCGCCTAAAGAACCGTCTTCATTGACCCGGAATTTAGGGACAAGGAAAAGCGAGATGCCCTTGGTGCCGGCCGGAGCCCCTTCGATACGGGCCAGAACCGGGTGAATGATGTTTTCGGCCAGGTCGTGCTCGCCGCCTGAGATAAAGATTTTCTCTCCCACAATATTATAGGTGCCGTCGCCGTTGGGGATGGCCTTGGTGGTGAGCGCCCCGACATCGGAACCGGCGTTGGGTTCGGTCAAAAGCATGGTGCCGCACCATTTGCCGGTGTACATGTTTTTAAGATAAGTTGCTTTTTGTTCCGGGGTGCCGAAATGTTCCACCAGGTGTCCTGCGCCCTGGGTCAGGCCGCCGTACATCATAAAAGGATAGTTGGCGCCGTTAAAGTACTCGGCCACGGCGGACGCCACGGTTCTGGGCATACCCTGCCCACCCCATTCGGGATCTTCGGTGGGCGCCAGCCATTCCCCCTCTTTGAAGAGTTCGAAAACCCGTTTGAAGGATTCCGGGGTGGTTACTTTGCCGTTTTCAAGGACACAGCCCTGCTCGTCGCCATCTTTGCTTACGGGCAAAAGCTCTTTGACGGCAAAGTTTTTGGCCTCCTTGATGACCATGTTGATGGTTTTGGTGTTGAAATCGGCAAAGTTCTCGTTCAAATCAGCCAGGGTCTCAGCCTTAAGCTGTTCATGGAGAACAAATTCGATGTCCCGTGCGTCGGAAATAACCTGTGCCATGGTGCCTCCTAATCTTATGGTAATGAATTTATCTTCAGTTTAATATCCTCATGGCCCGCAGGGATCTTGAATTTGTTGGCATTTATGAAAAACTAATAATAAAAATAAGTTGTATCTATATTTTTGCTGCCAAATCCAAAAACGGACCCTGATTCATAATAATGAATACTCATTCATTGCACTAAATTATACGCCGAGTCAATGATTTTTTTACAAACAGGCGATCTGGTGCTATAACGGTGTTTATGCAAAAAATATTAATTTCAGCCTGCCTTCTGGGCAGGCCGGTACGCTATGACGGCAGGTCGGTGCCAAAGCACGACGCCATGATTGATAAATGGTTGGAACAGGGCCGCCTGGTGCCTTTCTGCCCGGAAATGGCAGGGGGATTGCCTGTGCCCCGACCACCTGCGGAGATCCATGGCGGCACCGGAATAGAGGTGCTTGAAGGCAAAGCCCTTGTGAAGACCCGGGAAGCGGATGTGACCGCAGCCTTTTTAAAGGGAGCCCGGGCCGCCCTTGACCTGTGTCGGGAACAGGGAATCGATTTTGCCCTGCTCAAGGAAAAAAGTCCCTCATGCGGCAGCAGGCATATTTATGACGGCAGTTTCTCAAGGAGGCTGATTCCCGGAAGAGGGGTGACTGCTGCTCTGTTAGAAGACCATGAGGTTTCAGTTTTTTGCGAAGACGATATCCTTGCGCTGTCCCATGTCCTGATCTGAGCATGATTCTGTCATATTATGCATAAAATCAATATTTTATGCGCATGATGCCGGGGAGATATTCCTTGACCCTGTGCCCTTTTTTTGATACCTCTCTACCGTTAATGTACAGTAAATCCCCGTTGATGTTCAGTTAAGTTGTTCTATTGTTGATCCTCATTATTTTTCTTCCGTTGATGTGCATTGATTAAAAATCAATTGCCAGGGATGTCCTTCCCGGCAGATCCACCCATTTAACCTTAATTATTTGGAGGATAGGATGAAAAAACTTGCGACCCTGATGCTTGGCCTATTGCTGGCCCTGGCGTTGACCGTATCCGCCGGTGCAAAGACCCTTAAAGTCGGACTGGATGCCGATCCGGTTTCCCTGGACCCCCATGTGCAGCTGTCAGGCGGCATGTTGCAACTCTCCCATTGGGTGTTCGATCCCCTGGTCCGCTGGACCCAGGATATGAAGTTCGAGCCCCGCCTGGCTACGAAATGGGAGCGTCTGGACGATCTAACCATGCGGTTTTACCTGAGAAAAGGCGTAAAGTTTCACTCCGGCAACATGTTTACGGCCAAAGATGTCAAATGGTCCTTTGATCGCATGAGAAAATCCGCCGATTTCAAGGGGCTTCTGGGACCCTTTGAAGGCTGCTATGTGGTGGATGACTACACCGTGGATATCAAGACCCAAAAGCCCTATGCCCTCCTTTTAAATATGGCCACCTATTTCTTTGCCATGGACTCAAAGTTCTATACCGGCACGGATGAAAACGGCCAGCCCAAGGACATGATCCTCAAGGTCGGTGAATCCTTTGCCCTGAACAACGAATCCGGTACCGGCCCCTTTATCGTCACCAAGCGCGAGCACAACGTGATCTTAGAGATGAAACGCTTTGAGGATTACTGGGATACCAAGTCCCCCGGCAACGTCACCGAATTCATCCTCACCCCCATCAAGGAAAATGCCACCCGGGTGGCGGCACTGCTCTCCGGCGATGTGGATTTCATCTCTCCTGTTCCGCCCCAGGATTTCCGCCGCGTCCAGGCTGATGACAAGGTCAAGCTGGTCACCATCAACGGCGGCCGGATCATCACCTTTCAGATGAACCAGAACCGCAATGAAGCCTTTAAGAACCCCAAAGTCCGTCAGGCCATTGTTTATGCCGTCAATAACGAGGGCATCGTGAAAAAGATCATGAGGGGCACCGCCACTGTGGCCGCCCAGCAGGGTCCTGAAGGCTATGCCGGTTACAAGGCCAGCCTGACCCCCAGATATGACCTTGCCAAAGCCAAGAAACTCATGGCCCAGGCCGGCTATCCCAACGGGTTTGAGGTGACCATGATGGCCCCCAACAACCGCTATGTCAACGATGCCAAGATCGCCGAAGCCACCGCCCAGATGCTGGGCAAGATCGGCATCAAAGTGAACCTTAAAACCATGCCCAAAGCCCAGTACTGGAACGAGTTCGACGCCCGGGCCGCCGACATGATGATGATCGGCTGGCATTCGGACACCGAAGACTCGGGCAACTTTTCCGAGTTCCTGACCATGTGCGAGAACAAGGAAACCGGATACGGCCAGTACAACTCCGGATACTGCAATCCCAAGGTGGATGAACTGGTCATCGCCGCCCAGTCCGAGACCGATCTTGCCAAGCGGGCCGCCATCCTCCAGGAAGTGGAGCAGATCCTCTATGACGATGCTGCCTTTATCCCCTTCCACTGGCAGAATCACTCCTACGGCGCCAAAAAGAACATCCGGGTCAAACCGATTATCAACTCCATGAACTTTCCCTACTTCGGAGACCTGGTTGTCGAATAGGCAGTATGCTATTTGACAAAACAACTGCGTTCCCGGAAAGGCGTAACGCTTTCCGGGAACGCCCATCCTTGACTATTTTAAGAAGACATTACCCATGTTAGCATTTATCGTACGACGGATCATCCAGGCGGTCATCGTCATGATGGTCATCAGCCTTGTGGGCTTTTCCATCAAGGACAAGATCGGGGATCCGGTCCGGGACCTTGTAGGCGAACGGGTGACCCCGGCGGAAAGAAAGGCCATTGCCGAGAAGATGGGCCTGAACGATCCTTTTTTCACCCAATACGCAAGGTTTGTGAAAAATGCGGTGACCAAAGGGGATCTGGGCCGCTCTTTTCTCTACAACAAGCCCAATCTTGAAGTCATCGCCCACCATGCCCCGGCCACCATTGAACTTGTGTTCGGAACGGCTCTGATCATTATTTTCATCTCCCTGCCCCTGGGGGTGTATTGCGCCTTGAAACCCAAAAGCATTCTATCAAGGTTCACCATGAGCTTTTCCACCATCGGGGTCTCCATGCCGGTCTATCTGACCGCCATTTTGCTCATCTTTTTGTTTGCCATCCACTGGAATGTTCTGCCCTCGTACGGGCGCGGTGAAACCATCGATCTGCTCGGCCTTGGCTGGTGGAGTTCCGGCCTGTTCACCATTGACGGAATCAAGCACCTTATTTTACCCTGTGTCTCCCTTTCCACCCTGATGCTGCCGCTGTTTATCCGTCTGATCCGCTCTGAAATGATGGAGGTGCTGGAAACCGAATATATCAAGTATGCCTGGGCCAAGGGCCTGTCCCCTGCCCGCGTCTGGATGGTCCACGCCTTTAAAAATACCCTGCTTCCCGTAATCACGGTGTTCGGGGTCCAGGTCGGCATCATGTTTGCCTTTACCCTGCTCACGGAACTGGTCTTCCAGTGGCCGGGCATGGGATTTATGTTTTTAGAAGCGGTCCACCGGGCGGATATTTCTCTTCTTATCGCTTATCTGGTGGTGGTGGCCTGCCTATTTGTCGTCGTGAATACGGTGGTGGATATTCTTTACGGCTTTATCAATCCCACCGTCAGAATTACAGGATCAAAATGAAAACCACGCTGGATAAATTTTTTGACTCATACTTCTGGTATAGTTTCAAGCGGGACCAGGTGGCCATGGCCTCCTTTATCGTCCTTGTCGTATTTTTAGGGATGGCGCTGGCAGCCCCTTGGATTGCGCCCATGAACCCCTATGACTCTGCCAATATCGATATTATGAACTCCGAAGTGCCTCCGGTCTGGATGGCCGACGGCACAAGTGAGTTTCCCCTGGGCACGGACAACCAGGGCCGGTGCATGCTTTCCACCATGCTCTACGGCCTGCGAACCTCCATCATCATCGGCCTGGGCGCCGTGGCGCTGCAGGGCATCATCGGGGTGGTGGTGGGACTTCTGGCCGGATACATGGGGGGCAAGACCGATGCCATCCTCATGCGCCTGGCCGATATCCAGTTTTCCTTTCCTTATCTGATGGTCGCCATTTTCATGTCGGCCATCTTCCAGGTGGTCTTTGGCCTGGGATCGTTTGAACGCCTGGCTATCCCATTGCTGACGCTTATCATCGGCCTGTCCAACTGGCCCATGTTTGCCCGGACCATCCGGGCCGCGGTTATGTGTGAAAAGGGCAAGGAATACGTGGAGGCGGCCAGGGTCATCGGCCTGCCCCGCTGGAGCATCATGTTCCGCCATATCCTGCCCAACTCCTTAACCTCCGTCATGGTCATCTCCACCATCCAGGTGGCCAACGCGGTCATGAGCGAGGCAGCCCTTTCCTTTCTGGGCCTTGGCATGCCTGTGACCAAGCCGTCGCTGGGGTCTTTGATCCGTGCGGGCCAGGAGTTTTTCTTCTCCGGCTCCTGGTGGATCACGGTATTTCCCGGCATCTGGCTTGTGGTCTTTGTCCTGGTCATCAATCTTCTGGGCGACTGGCTCAGAGACGTTCTCAATCCCAAACTCTACAAAGGCTAGGAGACACGCCATGTCACATTTTTTGGAAGTTAAAGACCTTGAGGTGAAGTTTGCCTTGCGGTTCGGTGATATCACGGCCATTGACGGCGTCTCCTTTACCCTGGACAAAGGGGAGCGCTTAGGACTTGTCGGGGAAAGCGGGGCAGGCAAATCCGTCACCGGCTTTTCCATTATTAATCTGATCTCCAAACCCGGATTTATCTCCCGGGGCAGTATCTTTTTCGACGGGGAGAAAATCTCCGATTATTCCGATGCCAAAATGCGCAGGATTCGGGGCAACCGCATTGCCATGATTTTCCAGGACCCCATGATGACCCTGAATCCCGTGTTCACCATAGGATACCAGATGGTGGAAACCCTCATGGCCCATCGCAGGATCTCCAAGGCAAAGGCCCGGCAAATCGCTTTGGAAAAGCTGAAAAAAGTCCAGATCCCCTCTCCTGAGGAGCGGCTGGACCAATACCCCCACGAGCTTTCCGGGGGGATGCGCCAGCGCATTATCATTGCTATTTCCCTGTTGGTCGATCCTGCCATCATCATAGCGGACGAGCCCACCACGGCCCTGGATGTGACCATCCAGGCCGAGATCATGGACCTGCTCCAGCAATTGTGCGAAACCGAAAAGATGGGGCTGATCCTCATCACCCATGACCTGGGGGTGGTCTCCCAGGTGACCGAAAAAATAGCGGTCATGTATGCGGGCAAGATCATTGAATACGGCCCGACGGCGGATGTGGTCAGATCTCCTGTCCATCCTTACACCGAGGGCCTGATCGGTTCCATACCCGGTTCTATTCCCCCGGGTGAGGAACTAAAACAGATCCCCGGGATGATGCCGACACTCACGGCCATTCCCGAAGGCTGCGCCTTTAACCCCAGATGCCATCTGAGAGAAGCGATTTGCAGGACGCAGGTACCTGAACTTGAAGACAAGGGCAACGGCATCATGGCGGCCTGCCATATGAAACAGGGCAAGGAGGGCAAATCCAATGGATAACACCAGCCATCTTGTGACCATGGAAAACGTGGTCAAGCATTTTGATATCTCCGGCGGTTTCCTGGACCAGCTCTCCTTTGCAGGGGGCAAGCTTGCCTTGGAAAAGACCACGGTAAAAGCGGTGAACAACGTCTCCTTGTTTGTCAATCAAGGGGAAACCTTAAGTGTGGTGGGGGAGAGCGGCTGCGGCAAATCCACCCTGGCCCGGGTCATCATGGGCCTGCACCGTCCCAACTCGGGCCGGGTGCTTTACCAAGGAAAGCGCATCGATAATCTCAGCCACGGGGAATGGATGCCCTTCCGAAAAAAAATGCAGATGATCTTCCAGGATCCCTATGCCTCGCTGAACCCCAGAAAGACCGTCCGCCAGACCCTGGAGGAACCCTTAAAATTTCACAATCCCAAAATGACGGCATCGGAAATTGCCGACAAGGTGGCCGATGTTATGGCGCAGGTGGGCGTGGACCCGGCCTGGATTACCCGGTATCCCCATGAGTTTTCAGGGGGGCAGCGCCAGCGGATTTCCATCGCCCGGGGCCTGATCCTGGATCCGAGGTTTATCGTGGCGGACGAGCCGGTCTCGGCCCTGGACGTTTCCATCCAGGCCCAGATCCTCAATCTGCTCATGGAATTGCGGGAAAAAAGAAACCTCACCTATCTTTTTATCACCCATGATCTTTCCGTGGTCCATCATATCTCCACTCGGGTGGCGGTCCTTTATCTCGGGACCCTGTGCGAACTGTCCTCGGCCCGGGATCTTTTTTACGAGCCCCGGCATCCCTATACCCGGGCGCTGCTGTCGGCCATCCCCAAAGTGGGGGAGCAAAAAGCCAAGCATATCAAGCTTAAAGGGGAAGTCCCGACCCCTGTAAATCTGCCTACAGGCTGTGTTTTCCACGGCCGGTGCGTGTATGCCGACGAGCGCTGCAAAAAAGAGGTCCCCGAATTGATGAAGCTTTCCAACGGCAGCTTTGTGGCCTGTCACGGGGTGGCGGAAGGGCGTCCCATGCCTTAGAAAAATTTGAAGATGGCTTTGGGGATCACGCCTGAAAAATCAATATAGTTCACCAGGAAATGGGCCAGGATCAGGGGATAGATGGACCGCATCCGGATATACCCCCCCATGAGGACGGCGCCGATCAGGCCTGTGATGATCATGGCATGCAGCCCCTGGCACCAATGGGCCAGGCCAAAGGCTGCGGAAGAAAGAAGAATCACAGCCCAGGTGGACGCGGTGAACTGCCGGAAAAATTGAAATAAAAATCCCCGGAACACCAGCTCCTCGCACAGGGCCACGAAGAAAAGACCGACCGTCAGGTCCAGGGTATCCCAGAAGGGGATGGTAATGGCGGGCATCCCGCCTAAGGCCGTGTAACCGGGCAGGCCTTCCATCAGGGCATAGGCATTCTGGTCCATGAGGGTGCAGATGAGCGTCAGCCCCGTGGCCCAGGCGATAAATGCAAAAACCTTTTGCCCCTTCAGTCCCAGATCTTCGAAGGATATCCGCTCTGTCCTGATCATCCAGGCTGCTCCGGCCAGGGGCACAGCCTTGACCAGGATGTAGTCGATGAGAAGCCACCACCGCCAGTCCTTCACATAGATGGAAGAAAAATCGTTGAGATAAAAGGGCAGGGCCAGGACAATCAGCCCGGCTGCATACCGCTTCGGCCTTGTCAGAAAATAGAATCCAGGAGTCTTCATTGGTCTCGTCCCCGTGTTTTCATGGCGTCATTTGAGAAAAACGTCTCAAATCGTATGCGGTTCTGTGTAAAGATGCAACCGCCTTTATGGCTTGGGTATCCCCGTATAATTCAAAGCAACTTTAAAATCTGCCAACAAAGTTCTCCTGCAGCCAATTAAAGTGCCAGTTTTTGGGGAGCGAAATACGCCTCAATACCCGGATCCCAGGGGATTGATCCGTTTTTACAATTGGCCCGCAATTTGCTATATAGTCGTGCTTTATTCCTGATCGCTGCCCTGCGGGGTGGATGCATCAGGACGGCAAATTATATTTAGGAGAATGTCATGAAAAATCTTATCCTCTGTTTGTTCCTGCTGCTGTTGCCTGCTATTGCCATGGGCGGCGGCTCAAATCCTGTTACCCCTGAATACAAAGTGCATTATCTTAATGCGACCAACACTCAGGCCACCCTTTGCCACGATTCTAACTGCGCGATTGTCCAGTCCGGTTACAACTGGACAAAAACATACAGTTCAAAACCGTCAAAGCTCAGCTGTACGTATAATTATCTGAACAAGTACAAGCGCTTGCAGTACGCACATGTGATAATGTCCCCGACATGGCCGGACCATAATAAGGTCAGCCTTAAGATTTCAGGCACCGTTCCCAGTGGAATCCAGCCCTACGATGCAGGCCTTGTCTGCCAGGTGCTTGACGATGAAACAAAGGCTGTACTTGCCTCAGGCGTGATCAAAAGATAAGGGGGCTGCAAAGACATTTTGGGGCCTTCCAACCAATGGGCAGCCGGGGAATCATATTGATTTCCAAAGCTTTCCCGGTTATAAAAAGGGAGAAAAACCCGATCCGTTCTTAAAAAAAGAGGCTGCCATGTCCGATATCGTTGTCACTTCATGGGCCCAGCTCCAGGATGAGTTGTTCAGGGATTCCTGGAATGCCGGCATCAGCCGGTTTCGCCCCCCCTTTGTCTTCAGGGGCCTGTCCGATGCCGAATACCGTCTGGAAACCTCGCTTATGCGGCTGGGCGGCCCCTATTGGCAGCTGGAAAAGCATCTGCTGAGAAATTTTAGAAAGTACGCCCTGGCCTCCTTTGCCGGGGAGATGGATTCCATCTGGCTGCTCCTAGCCCTGGCCCAGCACCACGGCCTGCCCACCCGCCTCATGGACTGGACCTACTCCCCCTATATTGCCCTGCACTTTGCCCTGGCAAGCATTGACCGCTTTGACACGGACGGCGTAATCTGGCGGGTGGATTATGAAAAGGCCCACCAGCAGCTGCCGGCCCCTTTGAAAACCCACCTGGTCAACGAGGGGGCCCAGGCCTTTACCGTTGAACTGCTCACCTCCATGGATACCGATGGAACCTCGGACTGCCATCCCCATGAACGGGCCTTCCAGCAGTATGTCCAGACCCTGGATGAGTTCGACGCCATGGGAGAGGATGATGAATTCCTCCTCTTTTTTGAGCCCCCCTCCATGGATGACCGCATCGTCAACCAATACGCCCTGTTTTCGGTCATGCCCAATCCCAGACGGATTGTGGACGACTGGCTGTCCCTTCACCCGGATCTGTTTTCCCGGATCATCATCCCTGCCGGCATCAAATGGGAATGCCGGGACAAGCTGGATCAGTGCAACATAACCGAGCGGGTGCTTTTCCCGGGGCTGGACGGCTTAAGCTCCTGGCTGCGGCGGCACTACAGCCCCAAGGCGGGTGGGACAAACAACACGAATGAATAACAAATTAAAAAAGCCGTAACCGGCTACGGAGGAAGATATGGGACTGCTTTCAGGATTGCTGGGAAACGCCGGCGTGGTGGACACCGAAAACCTTGAAAAGGATTTTGGCCAGCTTCTGGCCGACGGCGAAGTGTTTGAAGTGGGATTCAAGGTCATCCGGGATACCTTTATTTTTACCAACCGCCGCCTGATTTTGGTGGATATCCAGGGCCTGACCGGAAAAAAGACCCAGTACATGTCCATTCCCTACAGCAAAATCACCCGCTTCAGCATTGAAACATCCGGTCATTTTGACCTGGATGCCGAACTCAAACTCTGGATCGGCAGCGACAAGGAGCCTCTGCAAAAAACCTTTAACAAGAAGGTGAATATCTATGATTTGCAGAAGGTTCTGGCGAGTCATATGAAATAGGCGAGGGAGGATCTCTATGATTTTTCAGGTGGAAGAGGGCGTATTGGACCTCTTGATTCGTAGTCAAGTACTCTAAATCTTCTCAGGATAATGTCTTGGAAAACTTTGCCCAGGCCAGACTGATAAAGGCAATTCCCAAACCTGCCTGGGCGGCGATGGCTGGCCAGAGCACCGAAATCCCCACCCCCTTCATGACAATGCCCCGCAGGATCTCCAGATACCAGCGCATGGGATTGAGCCAGGTCAGATACTGAACCGCCTCGGGCATGTTCATGATGGGGAACATGAAGCCGGAGAGCATGACGCAGGGCATGAGGATGAGAAAGCTTGTGAGCATGGCCTGCTGCTGGGTGGCGGCGGAGGCGCTGATGATAAGGGCGATGCCCATGTTGCCGAAAAGATAGAGGCCTGACAGAAGATAGAACAGGGGCAGGCTGCCGGAAACCCGGATGTCAAAGATGAAATAGGCCACCACCAGCATAATGGTCATGGAGATATAGCCTGTTACCATATAGGGGATGGTCTTGCCCAGGATGAATTCGATTTTCCGGATGGGGGTGACCATGACCTGCTCTATGGTGCCGATCTCCTTTTCCTTGACAATGGCGATGGAGGTGAGCAGGAGGCTGAAGATAAAGAGCATGACGGCGATCAGCGAGGGGACAAAGTAAAATCGGCTCTCCTGGTTGGGGTTGAACTGGGCCCTGGGGCGGAACTCGACGGGCGTGAGGGTGTTGGCCATTCCCAGGCGCTCCAGGCGTTGGGCGGAAAGTGCTGCGGAATAGGTATTGATAATCCCTTCGGCATAGCCCTGGACAATGGCCGTGGTATTGGAGTCGGTGCCGTCGGTAAGGACTTGGACCTTTGCGGTGTGGCCGGCGGCCGTGGCTTTTTGAAAACCTTTTTGAATATGGATGACGGCGCGAATTTCAGCCCGGTCCAAAAGGGCCCTAACCTGGGCAAGGGATTGGGGCGTCCGTACGATTTCAAAATAGCCGCCTGCAGTGAATCGCGAGATCATCTCCCGGGAGGCCGGGGTTTTGTCCATGTCCAGGACGGCGGTGCGGATTTTGGTTACATCCGTGGTCAGGGCAAAGGACATGACCACCAGCTGGATCACGGGCATGCCGAAGATCACGGCCCGCATCCTTCGATCCCGCAGCATTTGTAAAAATTCCTTGATGAGCATCTGTTTTAAGCGCAGGATCATGGGGCTACTCCAGTTTGAACTTTAATTTTTTGTTGGCAAGAAAGACCATGATCGTGGCATAGACGCCTAACAGCAGGGCATCGATCCAGAGGATTTCAAGGCCGATCCCCTTCATGTAGATGCCTCTGAGCAAGGCGATGAAATACCGGGCCGGCACGATATAGGTAATACACTGGATGGGCAGCGGCATGTTTTCAATGGCAAAGACGAACCCGGAGAGGATCAGGGTGGGCAGGTAGCCTGAGACTATGGCGATCTGGTTGGCCAGGACCTGGGATTTAAGGACGATGCTCAAAAACATCCCCCAGAACAGGGCGCCGGTCAGGAAAACCGCAGCCATGGCAAAGAGCAGGGCGGCATTGCCCACGATGGGGACGTCAAAGAGCCAGCGGCCCAGGGCCACGGCAATGGCGACATCTGCCATGCCGATGGTAAAATAGGGCACGGCTTTGCCGAAGATCAGCTCCGGTCCCCGCAGGGGGGTGGAAATCAGCTGCTCCATGGTGCCGGTCTCCCATTCCCGGGCCACGGTGACCGAGGTGAGCATGGAGGCAATGACCACCATGACAATGGCGATGATGCCCGGGACGATGACGTTCTGGCTTCGAAGATCCGGGTTGTACCAGGACCGGGGCATCATTTGCACCGGGGTTTCAAAGCCTGTTTTCCCCCGGAGGGCCATCTGCCGGGCGGTCACCTTGGTGGAGTAAATCATGCCGATGGCCGTGGCGTAGTTCATGGCCAGGCGGGAGGTATTGGCGTCACTGCCGTCGCACAGCACCTGGACGACCGTTTTTTTTCCCGCACTGATATTTTCTGAAAAACCACTGGGTATCACCAGGGCCACCATGGCCGATCCCCGGTCCAGGCGGTGCTGGATCTCTTTGTAGGAGTGCAGATGGGCAGCAATCGTGAAATAGGGGGAGCCTGCGTAAAGATCGATGAGGGCACGGCTCTCAGGGGTTTTGGACTGGTCCCAGACCACGGTGGGCACATGCCGCAGATCCAGGGTCAGGGCATAGCCAAAGAGCATGATCAGGATGACGGGGATGGCCAGGGACAAATAAAGGCTGCGCCAGTCTCGGAATACGTGAAGGAACTCTTTTTTCGCCACTGCGGCCATGCGTTGGAGTTTCACGAGATCTTCCTTTCATCAACCTGCTGCCTTTTTCTGTCATCCGCCTCAATCAGGGAGATGAACACATCCTCCATGCCGGGAAGGATTTTTTCCAGATGAAACGCGCTTACCCCAAGATCGGCAAGAGCCTCCCGGACAAGCGGTTCGGTCTTTTTTGCATCTTCGGTCACGATGTGCAGTCCCGCCCCGAAAAGGGCGGCATCCCTGAGCCCGGGAAGTTTTGAGATATGGGGAAGGACGGACTGGGGCCTTTCGCAGCGAAGATCCAGGATCTCCTCATCCATGGATCGGGTCTTAAGCTCCATGGGGGTTCCCATGGCGATCATGTTTCCCTTGTAGATCAGGGCGATGCGGTCGCAGTATTCGGCCTCTTCCATGTAATGGGTGGTGACAAAGACGGTGATGCCCCGCTCTGCCATGGCATGGATCATGTCCCAGAATTTTCTGCGGCTGATGGGATCCACCCCGGAGGTGGGCTCGTCCAGGAAGATGATGGGCGGTTCATGGAGAATGGCGCAGGCCAGGGCCAGGCGCTGTTTCCAACCGGCTGACAGCACCCGGGGCTGGGCCTTTTCAAGGCCTGAAAGCCCGGCCATGTCTATGGCCCAGGCTTTTCGCGTCTCCATTTTTTCCCCTGAAAGCCCGTAAATGCCGCCGTAAAACCTGATATTCTCCTCAACGGTGAGATCCTCGTACAGGGAAAATTTCTGGCTCATATAGCCGATGTGCTGCTTGATTTTTTCAGCCTCCCGGCTGATGTCGAATCCGGCCACATGGCCCTGTCCTGAACTTGGGGCCAGCAGGCCGCAGAGCATGCGGATGGTGGTGCTTTTCCCTGCCCCGTTGGGGCCTAAAAATCCGAAGATTTCTCCACGGGGCACGGAGAAACTGATATGGTTCACCGCTGTAAAATCGCCGAACACCCGGGTTAAGCCGTCAACGGATACAGCCTCAGCTCCTGATTCCGATCGGGCCTGTGAAAAAAGATCATGATCCGGAAAGGTTTGCCTGTGATCGTCCTTTTTTTCCATCATGGAGACAAACACATCCTCCAGGCTGGGGATGGCCTCCCTGAACCGGGGTTCCGCAAGGCCTGCCTCCCGGATCAGTTTGAGGGCCGCTTCTTTTGCCACTGTGGGATTCACGCAGACCATGCGGACCCGGTCTCCGAAAATGGTCACCGAGGCGCCTTTTAAATCCGCCTTGAGAATTTGGCTGATTTCCCTTGCCCGCCCGCCTTCAAGGGTCAGGACCCTTCCCCTGATCGGGGCTTTTACCTCGGGGACGGTGCCCGCGGCCAAAAGCTGGCCGTGGCTCATCAGGCCGATTCTGTCACAGCGCTCGGCCTCGTCAAGGTAGGCCGTGGTCACCAGGATGGAGACGCCGTCCCTGACAATATCGTAGAGAATCCGCCAGAAGTCCCTCCGGCTGACCGGATCCACCCCGTTGGTGGGTTCGTCCAGCAGAAGGACCGCCGGGGTGTGGATCAGGGCGCAGATGAGCTGGAGTTTCTGCTTCATCCCGCCGGAAAGGGCGCCGGCCCGGCGTTTGGTAAAAGGGGTCATCTGGCTGAATCCCAGAAGTTTTTCAATCTGGGATTTCCGGTCTTTTTTCCGGACGCCGTAAAGATCGGCGTAAAACAGGATGTTTTCCATGACGGTGAGATCGGGGTATAGGCCGAATCGCTGGCTCATGTAGGCCAGGTGATCCTTGACGGCAAAAGCCTGGGTCCGGATGTCAAGGCCGCAGACGTTTGCTGTGCCGGATGCCGGGTCCATGATGCCGGCCAGCATCCGCATCAGTGTGGTCTTCCCGGCGCCGTCCGGCCCTACAATGCCGAAAATCTCCCCCTCCTGAACCGTGAGATTCAAGTGGTCGACGGCGGTGAGATCCCCGAATGCTTTGGTCAGATCACGGACTTCAATGGCCGCCTGGGACGGGGTATGATCGGTGTGGGGCATGATCAGTTTCCCTGTATCTTGATCCGGGCATCGGCCGGCATGCCCGGCCGCAGTTCACCGTCCGGGTTGGGCAGGCTGATTTTGATTCGGAACATGAGCTTGACCCGTTCTTCAAAGGTTTGAACGGCCTTGGGGGTGAATTCCGCCTCGCTGCTGATAAAAGTGAGGGTGCCCGGGTAGGATTTGTCCGGGAAGGAATCGGTGAAGACCGCTGCTTTTGTTCCCAGTTTCAGCCGGCCAAGATCCGCCTCGCCCACATAGGCCCTGAGCCAGGGATGGGAAAGGTCTCCCATGACCAGGACCGGGGTGGCGGGATTGAGAAATTCACCGGGCTCTGCCGAGCGGCTGAACACCACGCCGTCCATGGGGGCGATAAGTTTTGTATAGGAGAGGGCAAGTTCGGCCTGGGCCACCCGCTGTTCCGCCTCCCGGACCCGGATCCGTGCCTGGTCGATTTTTTCCTTTCTGGGGCCTTCCTTGACCAGGGCCAGACCTGCCTCTGCCTGGGCCAGGTCTGCCCGGGCCTTTGCAATCTGTTCACTTCTGGGGCCCTCCTTGACAAGAGAGAGGGCCTGTTTGGCCTGGATCACTCGGGATTCCGCTTCGGCCAGGGTGTTGCGGGCCACCCGGAACTGGGTCCGGGCCAGGGTGAAGTCCCGTTCGCTCACGCTCTGCTCCTTAATCAGGTGGGAGTACCGCTGGAAATCCTCCCGGGTCTGGGTGAGCTGAACCTGTGCCGCCTCCCGGGCGGCCACGGCCTTTTCAAGATCCGCCCGGGCGCTTTCAACTTCCTGGGCGCGGCTGCCCCGGGTCAGTTCCAAAAGCTGCTGCCGGGCCTTTGCCACAAGAGCCTCGGCCTGGCGGATCTCCTCAGGCCGGCTGCCGTTGACAAGCTCTTCCAATAGGGATTGGGCAGCGGCCAGGCTGGTCCGGGCAAGTGCCAAAGAAACTTTCTGGTCATCGTCTTCCAGGCGGGCCAGGATATCTCCCTTTTCTACCGGATCCCCCTCGTCCTTGAGGCACTCTGCCAGGCGTCCTGCCACCTTAAACCCAAGGGACACGTCCGTGACCTCAATATTGCCGGAGGCCAGGATTTGGTTCGGAGTTTCTTTTTTCCCGAACAGAAAGAGTCCGGCTGCAGCAAGGGCGCAGATCAGGATCAGGGCGATGGGAATGAGCAGTTTTTTCTTCATGATTCCTCCCTCCGGGTCAGGCTTTTTATTCCGCCCAGGGAAAATAGATAGACCCCGTGGGCCAGCTGGTCCAGGTTGTCCGGGGTCGGTGCGCACGCCGGTACCACCCGTCCGATGACCGGGGCGGCAAAGGCGTAATAGACGCATTGGCCC
Source organism: uncultured Desulfobacter sp. (assembly GCA_963677255.2). GTDB lineage: Bacteria > Desulfobacterota > Desulfobacteria > Desulfobacterales > Desulfobacteraceae > Desulfobacter. Next base: position 2,642,989 of record CAXXER010000001.1, read on the forward strand.
AGAATGCTGACGGCGCAGGGCTTGAGCCGGGGATCTTCAGGATGGGTGTCGCACAACCCTGCGATGATGGAGAGCAGGGCGTCCCTGTGGGGCTTGATATAGGTTTCAAAAATATCTTCAAAGGCGCCTGTGGGCTCGACAAATTCCCGGGCGATCAGTTTGCCCTTTCCGGAATAGCCGCCAAAGCCCTGGGGGCTTGCCAGGCGGTAAAACATATCTTTGACGAACCGCTGCAGCTGAACTTCCGGATTCTGGCCCGGTTCTAACGGGCCGACCGGGGGAAAAGCTGTAAATCCGTTTGAGAAAATATTCAGGAGCACGGTACGGTACAGCCCGGCCTTGTCCCCGAAGTGGTAGTTGATGGCGGCAACGTTGGCTTTTGCCGCCTTTGCGATATTGCGAATGGTCGCGGCTTTGAAGCCCTGGTTGCCGAAAATTTCGGCTGCAGCCTCAATGATGCGTTCTTTGGTTGGCAGATCCTGTACAGAGTCAGGCATAACTCCTCCATAATAAACAGTAGTTTCAAACAAATGAATAAAACATTTGTTTGAAACTGTCAAATTTAAAATGATCCCAGGCGATTGTCCTGTAAAAAGTTATAAAGGACGCAATGCCCCGGACTTCAGGTGCGGGATGTAAGGGCGGAACACTGGCGGATCGCGACCACGGCAATGCCGGCAAAAATAAGGGTCATGCCAAGGGCGGACTGAAGGCTAAAGGGTTCTTTGAGAAGGCAGATGCCCAGAAGGCTGCCCACCATGGGTTCGGCAAGGAGGAGCACGGAGGCCCGGGATACGGGGACATGGACCAGACCTGCGGTGAGACAATAGTAACTGGCTGCTGTGGCAAAGAGGCCCAGATATGCCAGGGTGAAAAGTGCCCGGGGATCTGCAATGCCTCCCAGATCCGATGTCCAGATAAAAGGCAGCATGATCAGGCCGCCGGCACTCAGGATCAGGCCAACGGCCCTGGCCGGGGCCATGGTGTGAACAAGGCTGCGGCCTGCGGCCACGTACAGCGCGTATCCGGCACCGGCGATAAGGGCCAGGCCAAGACCGGGAAGATCAACGGCCACAGCCTGGCCGGTTGTAGCCAGAAGCGTACATCCGGCCACGGCCAGCAAGGTGGACAACGCCCAGGTGCCGTCCAGGGACTCTTTGTGGAACAGGGTCCCTAAAATTCCTGCAAATACCGGAGCGCTGCCGATGGAGACCAGGGTGCCGGCGGCCACACCGGTTCGGCTGACCGCTTCGAAAAAGGCGAATTGAAAGGCCACGACCCCAAGGCTTGCCCAAAGCACAGGCAAAATGTGGCGCCTTTGGCCGGGTTTGTTGGGTGACTTTTGGGGGCCGGCCGGCTTGAAGATCAGGCAGATTCCCATGAGCACAGGCCCTCCGATGATCAGCCTGAAGGCCCCGGTGATCCAGGGGGCAATGGCCTGTGTCCCCAGCATCCGGGCAGTACCCGTGGTGCCGAACAGAACGGCGGCAGCCAGGATCAATGCGTATCCGCGTAAAGTCGATTTGGGGGGCATAACCGTGTTCCTATGGAAGATCATGGTGAAATCCGAGCAATGCTTTTCTACCAGATATTTGCCCCCTGTCCAAACGGTTTTGTAAGCCGTTGCTCAGATTTTTTTAAATCCGTCATCCAGTGCTTTACACGGGTTCGGGTTGCTGATAGATATATGCCCATATTCCGGTTCAATTTTTTATCCCGTCTTTGCTCCGGGAGTTGAATAAAGGGCGTCGCATATGGCGGATACACAGACCGTTTCCTCTATGGAAGAACACGCAGACAAAAGAACGGACATCCCTTCCCCCTTTTTGGCCTCTGGCCAGGCAAGTCCCGGGGCAGGGCCTTTTGCCTTTTCAACGGTCGATCCCTATGCCTGGGACATGGCGCCCGAGTCCGACGGGTTTCAAAGGGCAGGGGGGTGGTCGGTTTCATGGTCGGATCTGATGATGACCATGTTTGTACTTTTTACCGTCCTTTATGTCTACCAGGCCGGCAATCGTAACCTGCGATTCGGGCAGGGGCCGGGGAGCAGTGAACTGGGGGATAAAGGCGGCGGCCAGATTGCCAATATGACATTGGACAACAGTCCTTCAGGGCTCTATGACAGGACCCGGCAGGCGGTAATGGATGAGTTCGCCAGCGGCACCGTGTCCGTGGACATGGTGGAGGACAAGGCCGTGCGCATCACCATTGCCGGGGATATCCTCTTTGATCCCGGCGATGCCATTTTAAAACCTGAGGCCCGGAAGCGGCTTGCGCAGATTGCGGCCGTGATTCAGAGCAACACCTATGCCGTCAATGTGGTGGGACATACGGACAGCATGCCCAATCATTCCGACCAATACCCCACCAACTGGGAGCTGTCCGCAGCAAGAGCCGTCAAAACGGCCCGGTTCCTTATTGAAGATGCCGGTGTGGATTCAGAGCGCGTCTATGTCAGCGCCCATGCCTGGCATAAACCGATCCGGCCCAATGCCACCAGTGCAGACCGCAGGCTCAACCGGCGGGTGGAGATTATACTTGTAAAGCAGCGGCGCTGACCGGCTAACCTTTTAAAAACGGATGATATGGAAGCTGTTGACCCTTTAAATATCTGGCGCCACGGTAAGAACAACCTGGTCGGTGTGACCCTCTTTTTTGCCCTTTTTTGCACAGGTTTTGCCGTGAACGGGAATATGGGCATTTACCTGAACCTGTCCGGAATCATAATCGTTTTGGGCGGAACCTTTACGGCTGTTTTTCTGGCCTACCGGATGGAACGCATTCAGATTCTGCTCAAGGTGCTGGCATCCTCCTTTACCCGGCCGGCGATCCCTGCAGAAACCCTTGTGGAAATCCTGGTCGATCTGTCCATCAAGCGTCGGATCAACGGCCTTCTCTCACTTGAAAAGAAGAGGAGGAGGTGACGATTTTTTTTCTCAGGCAGGCCATCGGACTCATGGTGGACAACTTCAAGCCCGATGAGATAAGGCAGGCCCTGAATGCTGAGATGTTCTTTTTTAAAAAACGGAGGGAAGAAACCATCCGGGTCCTGCATACCATGGCGGAGGTGGCCCCCTCCTTCGGCCTTGTGGGCAGTGTGGTGGGCCTGGTCAGCATGCTGGTGGGCATCGGGGACTCCACCACCCTCATCGCCACCATTCCCATTGCCCTGACCTCCACCCTTTACGGCATTGTCCTGGCCAATATGTTCTGTCATCCCTTTGCGGCCAATATCCGGGAGCGGACCGCCCAGGAACTGCTCTTACAGCAGATGATCACCGAAGGGGTGGTGTCCATTGCCGCCAATATCCACCCAAGGCTTCTGGACCGCAAACTCAAGTCCTTTTTAACGCCCTCCCAAAGGAAAAAGGATGTGATTTCCCTGTCCAGAATCAAGCAGATCCTGGAAAAAGACAGGGGCGTTGAGCCCCAGGCGTTTCAGGTTAAGGACCCCGATGATCAAGACCCGCGGCAATAGCCTTGATCAGGACGGGCGCATCTCTTTGTCCGGGACAAGGCCCAGATCGCAGAGCAAAGACAGATCCTGCTCCAGAAGCCGGCCGCCGGTTGTCAGGTAGTTGCCGGTCATGATGCCGCTGGCACCGGCATGGAAAATATAGGGGTGAAGGGTGCCAAGATTGGCCTGGCGTCCCCCGCAGATAATGATCTGCCGGTCCGGAAGGCAGAATCTGAACAGGGCGATGCGTTTCAGGCACTGCATCGGGGTCAGGCCCCTGAGGCCGGATAAGGGGGTGCCCTCAATGGGGGATAAAAAGTTCAGCGGCACGGCATCCACGGCAAGCCCCTTAAGTTCCAGGGCCAGTTCAAGTGCCTGAAGCTCAGTTTCCCCCAGCCCGAAAATCCCGCCTGAGCATACCCCAAGACCCGCTTTTTTGGCCGCTAAAATCGTTTTGATTCGCTGATCATAGGTATGGGTGGAGCAGATTTGATCAAAGTGACTTCTTGCCGTTTCAAGGTTGTGATGGTACCGGGTCACCCCTGCGGCAGCCAGTTTTCCCAGAGCCGGGCGGTCCAGGATGCCTAAGGAGGCGCAGAAGGCGGGGCCGTTATGGGATGATACGGATCCAAATGCCGCACAAATCTGCTCGATTTCGTCAGGGGCGGCCCCTTTGCCGCTGGTTACGACCGCATAGCGGTTTACAGGCGTGCCTTCCAGTGTGGCCATCTCCTGCTGCAGCGTTTTAAGCGATTTTAAAGGATAGGTGTCAACCCCGGTGTCGTACCGGCCGGACTGGGCGCAGAAGGTACAGTCCTCCGAACATTTTCCGGATTTGGCATTGTTGATGATGCACAGATGGATTCTATTGGCAAAATAATGTTCCCGGAGCAAGGTCGCCCCGGGCAGAAGGTCAAAGACCCGCTCTTCAGGCAAATATGCAATCTGTTCAAGGCAGTCATGGGGCAGGGGGCCTGAAGAGCTAATAATAGAACGGGCAAGGTCAAGGTAGTGCTGAACGGACATAAGAAGGTCCTTTTTTAAAAATAGATTAAGCGGTTTCAGGATCCAGGCTGAGGACGTGCGCCGTTTTGCCTTTAAACCGGAATCTGAGGTTGAAATCAAATAGACGGGTACCGTATATCCGGTCGCTCTGTGTCCCTGCGGCATAGGCCGGTCTGGGATCGTTTTCCAAAATTCCTTTAATAATATTCTCAAGGTCCGGGATGTCACGACGGGCCGCAACCTGGGTCCGGGCCTCATCCGAGAACACCACCTCAAGGCCGGCCTGCGGTGCAAAGGGGGCGAATCCGTCCCGGGCGTCTTCCACGACATCGGAGTAGGGTAGGTAGGGTTTGATGTCCAAAACAGGGGTCTGATCCAGGAGGTCGACGCCTGAAAGATGAAGCACAGGCCCCTTGTCCGTCATTTCAACCGACTCCAGGCGGACGCAGGACATGCCGATTGGGTTGGGCCTGAAAGGGGATCTTGATGCAAACACCCCCACCTTTTGATTGCCTCCCAGTCGCGGAGGGCGGACCATGGGGGACCAGGTTCTGTTGCCGTCTTTGTCCAGGGACCTGTGAAAGCAGAACAGAAGCCAGATGTGGGAGAAGCCGTCCAGCTCACGGACAGCCTCCTCCCTTGCAAATTCAGGAAAAAATACAAGTTTGCCCGGGGCCTGCTTGACCAGGTTGGCCTGTCTTGGGATGCAAAATTTTTCCTTGAAACAGGTGTGGACGCATCCTATGGCAGAGAATTCCATGTCTGCTCCAATGCTGTAATCTGGGTGTCAAAGTGGCGGATGACGGCCTCAACCGGTTCAGGCGAGGTCATGTCCACCCCTGCGACTTTCAGTTCGTCAATGGGAAAACGGCTGCCGCCTAACCCCAGAAACGTCAGGTAGTCTTTTACCGCAGCCTCTCCATTTTCCCGGATTCGTCGTTCAATGCTCAAGGCCGCTGCAATGCCCGTGGCATACTGGTAGACGTAAAAGCTTGAGTAAAAATGGGGGATGCGCAGGCATTCTAAAGCCAGGGCATCGTCTATTGTCATGGCATCACCGAAATACGCCTCTAAAAGCGTTTGATACTCCGAGGTGAAGGTCCCAAGGGTCAACGGTTTGTTTTCAGCCGCTATGCCGTGGATGGTTTTCTCGAACTCGGCGAACATGGTCTGCCGGAAAAAGGTCCCCCGGATATTGTCGATTTCCCGGTTGAGGATATAGGCCTTCATTTTGGGATCGCCGTCGTATTTATTTAGAAGATGCCGGGTCAAAAGGGTCTCGTTGAGGGTGGAGGCCACCTCGGCCACGAAGATGGTGTAATCGTGGGTGGCATAGGGCTGGGTCGTTTTGGAATAAAGACTGTGCATGGAATGACCGGCCTCGTGGATGAGGGTATAAAGGCTGTTGATGGATGAGGCGTCATAGTTCATCAGGATATAGGGCGGGGAGTCAAAGCACCCTGAAGAATACGCTCCGCTTCTCTTGCCCTTGTTTTCATACCGGTCCACCCAACCGCCGAAAAGGCCCTTTTCAAGCTGTTTGCAATACGCTTCTCCCAAGGGGGCTAAGGCCTCAAGACAGGTTTGAACCGCCGTATTAAAATCCATATGAAAGTCCACATCCGGCACCACCGGCACATAGGTGTCATAGATCCTTAAGTCGGGCAGATTCAGGGCCTTCTTCCTGAAGGTAAGATAACGGTGGTGACTTGCAAGATTCTGTCTGACCCGGTCCACCAGGGTGTCATATACGCTTTCGGGGACATCGTTTCTGAACAGAGCGGCCTGCCTCGCCGTGCTGAAATTTTTTGCCCGGGCCAGAAAAAGATCTTTTTTCACCGATGCGGCAAGTGTTGCGGAAATCACGTGTTTGTGAGCGTCGTACACCTCGTAGTACCGGTCGAATGCATTTTTTCTAACCTCCCGGTCGGGACTGCTCAAAAAGGAGATGAAATTGCCGTGGGTCAGAGGTTTTTCCTGTCCCTTGGCATCCTTGAGACTGCCAAAGGTCAGATCGGCATTGTCCAGCTGGCCGAAAACGGTTCCCGGTGCGGCCAGGGCTTCACCGGCCATGGCCAGGACCTGCTCGACCTCAGCATTACGGGTATGGGGGATGTTCCGGATGATCTGCTCCAGATAGAATCGGTATTCGTTCATCTCCTCTTTTTGGGCGTAGCCGGACAGCGTCTGCTCGCCTAACGCCTGGAGTTCCGGGACGATGAAGCTTGAGGCGTCAGCCGACCGGGTATAAAGGTTTCTCGCCCGCTGAAACAGGCTTTCCCCCTCCCCGTCGGTTTTATCCTGGTCGTTTTTCAGGTGGGCATAGGTATAAAGCCTCTCAAGGTCCCTTGTAACGGAAAAATCAAAGGTTAAGCAGGCGGCAAAGGTCTCAAAGGACTCGCCTAACGCCCCTTTGAACGCCGCGTATTTGAGTATTCTTTCTTCCACATCCTTGAACAGGGTCTCCCATTGGCTGGTATCTTTGAACAGCGGGGTGAGATCCCAGCAGTCTTCATGGGCGACTTCGCTGCGGGCTGCGGTGGGGGAATGGGTCATTATGGGCCTCCTTTGGCTTTTTATGTTTTTTAAATGGGTATGGATTCGTCCTGTCTTTGTCAAGGCAGGCAGGGTAAAATACCGGACAAATCTATGGACCCTAAGGAGGCACCATGAAATTTTTCATCTATGGGATTTTGGCGGTCGTTCTGGTCCTTGGCGCCTTGCGGCTGCTGTCCAGAAAACTGCTCTACTTTCCCCTGCCCATTGATAAAAGCCGTCGCAGGACCCTTGAAAGTCTGCCGCCTGCCGTGCGCCCCCTCACGGTAAACGCTTTTGACGGCACCAAGCTTGCCGGGTGGTGCATTGAAAAAGATCCCGAACACCTGCCCTTTATCTTTTACTTTGGCGGCAATGCCGAAGAAGTCTCCTTGAATCTCGAGGATTTTTTGGCAAAGGTGCCGGCCAATGGGGTGCTTTTCAATTACAGGGGCTTTGGCGACAGCGGCGGCAGGCCTACGGAGGATCACCTCAAATCGGACAGCCTTGCTCTTTTCGATGCCGTGGCAAAACAATACGGCCTGGATCCGTCCGCCTGTCTTGCCTGGGGCCGGAGCATCGGTTCCTCCATGGCCGCGTATCTTGCAAAAGAGCGGAATCTCGGCGGCCTTATTCTCACCTGCCCCTTTGACAGCATCGAGGCCGTGGCTGCCGGAATTTATCCGGCCCGGCTGATCCGCCTGGTTCTCACCGACCGCCATCGAACCGTTGACTTTGCCCCGGCCATCACCTGCCCTGTTCTGATCCTTGCAGCCCAGGCGGATGAAATCATCCCCTTTGAACGGACAAAGGCCCTGGCCGACAGCATGACCTGCCCCGTGCAGTTTGAGGTGATCGAAGGGGCAGGACACAATACCATCTCAGAAGTTTCAGGGTATTATGAGGCGGTGCAGGCATTCATCACCCGCGCCGGCCTGCGGCAATAAGAGGGCTAAAGGTCCCGGATAATTAGGGCCCCTCTCCGGGTTGGATTTCTCTTGACAAAATTTTAGTGGTTACTACAATAGTCACTAAATTAAAAACTTTGGAGTCGTCATGGAGAATCATCCAGTCAAACAGGCCGTCCGGGCAGGGATCCCCATCTTTATCGGATATTTCCCGGCCGCCGTGGCCTTTGGCATCCTGGCCAAAACCTCCGGGATCACCCTTTTGGAAACCTTTTTGTTTTCCGCCGTGGTCTTTGCCGGTGCCAGCCAGTTTATCGCCCTCAACCTTCTTTCCACCGGCATGGGGCCTTTGGGCATCATCCTGACCACCCTTCTGGTCAACTTCCGGCATTTTCTCATGAGCACCTATCTGTCCACCCGGATCAGGGAAAAGGCCAAGGCCTGGTATATTCCCATGGCCTTCGGGGTAACGGATGAGGTGTTCAGCGTGCTGTCATTTACAAGGGGGGAATTGACCAGGCCTTTTGTCCTGGCTCTGGAATTTTCCGCCTATTCCGGATGGGTTTCCGGCACCCTTGCAGGGTTTCTTCTGGGCGGGTTCATGCCGGTGGTGCTGACCCAGAGCATGGGGGTGGCCCTTTACGCCCTGCTGCTGGCCATTCTCATGCCTGAAATCAAGGGCTCGTCCCGCTCCCTGGTCCTGGCTCTTTCTTCAGGGCTGCTCAACTGGGGGCTTACGCGGATGGATATTCTGCCCGGAGGATGGAGCATTATCGTCTGTATCCTGATCATCGCAGGAATCGGTTCTTTTATGCCCGGATCCTCCAAGGAGGCCGTCCATGGATAATGTCCTTTTAGTGATCCTGGGAATGGCCGCCGTCACCTATCTGCCAAGGCTTGCCCCTTTTCTTTTTTTCAGCCGCGTGCAGGTCCCGCCTTTTGCAGGCGCTTTTTTAAAGTCCATTCCCGTTGCCGCCATCGGCGCCCTGATCGTTCCAGGCGTCTTTACCGCCACCCCGGAACTGCCCTGGGCCGCCCTGGCGGGACTTGGATTCACCCTGGTCTACGGCCTGTTCCGCGGGGGGATCATTGTGCCCGTCTTAGGATCGGTGGGGGTGACCTATGCCATCTTAAGTCTTTACGGGGCAGGATAAAGGAGGTCGAACCCATGTCCGAAGAAATGATGGCGCAGATGAAAACGTTAGGGTTTTCCGTCTATGAATCCCGGGCCTATCTCACCCTCCTGAAAGAGTTCCCGGTCAACGGTTATACCCTGAGCAAGGATTCGGGCATTCCCAGATCCAGGATTTACGAGGTGCTCAAAAATCTGATGGCAAAGCAGATGGTGTTTGAGGAGACCCAGGAAAAGGCCAAAGTCTACACCCCGGCCGACCCCAAGGTGATTTTCGGTCAGCTCAAAGGTCAGTATGACAAGATCTGCGATGACCTTTCCCGGCATGCCGGCACCCTGTACCAGGAGCCCACGCAGGATGACAAACTGGTGGTGATCCAGGGCCGGGAAAATATTATCAGCTTTTTAAAAGTGCTGATTGAAGGGGCAAAACACCGGGTGGCCGTATTCATCTGGGACGAGGAACTTTGCGAACTCACAAAGGAACTGGATAAGGCCCTGAACCGGGGGGTTCGGCTGCGGGGCATCTATTTCGGCACGAGGCGGGTCTATGAAGATCTGGTCCCCCACCGGCGGATCGAACGCTACATGGCCGAGAAAAAGGAGCGGTACATGGCCGTGATCATTGATCACGCCCATGTGGTCTCTGGTATCGTTTCCAGGGGGGAGGCCTCAAAGGTGACCTGGAGCCGGGACGAGGGCTTCATTGCCGTTGCAGAGGATTACATCGCCCACGATCTGGTGGTCAATCTTTACTCCGCCTCCCTGGACAAGGCCGAGTATGTGAGGTTTGAGGAATTTGCCGATGCGGTCCACGATCATTTTTTCCACTACTCAGATGACGACCGGGCAACCTTTCGCCGGATGATTGAATAGGGCGGATTTTTGCCCTGGAAAACCTGCGCCCTGAAGTGCCCTTTGATTTTTCAAAAGGGCACTTCAGGTTTTTCGACGCCATGCGATTCTTATTTAAACGGCAGTGCCGGCTGATCCGAATCCGGGGACAGTTTTTTGTAAATTCCCTTTTCCCAGTTGGCAAGATCCGAAACATACCACTTAGAAAAGCGCCGGTCCGAAGGGCCGCCGGGCAGGTTTGAAATGGCATGGGGCTGGCTCATGTCAGAAACGATGCGGTAGGAGGGGAAAAAGGTGGTGACCCGTCCCCCGGATTTGTAAATCTGTCCCTGGTGGATGGTGGCCCGGCTGCCGATGCCGCTGAAAGGGCCTTGGTCAAATCCCAGGAACCGCGGCAGTTTCCCGCCGAAGAGCATGTGGGAGAATACCACCTGCCGGGTTTCTTCCCAGGGCTGCGGGGATATTGAAAGGCGCTCTTGGATCACCTTTTGATAAATGTCCTCCCGGGTCCGGCCTCCGAACCAGGCCGAGGACTCCGATAAGAGGATCCGGTTGAAGTTTTCGTAAAAATCGATAAACACCCCGGTCTCTTCTGCCAGGTAATCAATGACGTTTTCTCCGAGGCCGAGGGTGCCGAAGACCTCCATGTAAAGCCCTTTTAACAGGGTTTCAAATAAAAAGGCGCCTTTGGAATCTTTCGTGTAGCAAAGGTCCCACTCCTTGAGGATAGCGCCCTGGGGGGTGTCGGGTAAAAGGGGGCCTAAAACGGTCATGAACGCCTCGGCTTCAAGGGAGAAAAGGTCAAAGTGCATTTTGCAGCAGTCTTCCACCGTGATGGTTTCCTTTTCGGCCAAAAGCTGATTGATCCGGTTTGCGCGATAAGGGCCCATGGGCATGTTGGAGGGGTTGATATTTCCGTATTTTCCCATGTCCTCGTTGGCCGTTGCAAAATATCCCTTTTCAGGGTTCAGGACCCGGGGCATGTCTTTATAGCTGTGAAAGCCTTGCCAGTCATTATCCTTTTTCCATCCCGGCAGAGGAACAAGCCCGCTGATCCCCTCCCGGCGGATGGGGGCAAGACCCGACATCTGATAGCCGATATTGCCCTTGGCATCGGCGATCACCCAGTTCCATGCGGTCTCAAGCTGTCCTAAGTGGTCCATGGCCTCTTCCACCGTTGTGGTGTCCCACAGGTTGAAAAGGGAGGTAAAGGCCTGGGCCCCGGAGTCGTTGGGAGCCCATCGGGTGGACAGATAATATCCTTGGGTCCCGGGATCACCGTCCAGCACGCCGTGGGGGTTTTCGTAAAAGGTGACGGTTTCCTCTTTTTTCTTTTTTCGCTTGATGACCTCCACCCGCTTTGTAAAAGGAATCCATTGGTCCTCATCCTCCCTGTAAAAGCAGTGGTCCCGACAGTTTTCCACCCAGGAGTCAATGGCGTCGACAAAAGGATAGGTGACTCCCCAGCTTAACTCTTTGGTTCGCCCCGTTAATACGCCCGGGATGCCGGGCATGGTGCCCCCGGCCATATAGACCGTATCCGTTTTTACCACCATTTCCGCCCAGACGCTTGGCAGACGGTTGATTTCAAGGTGGGGGTCGTTGGACAGAATCGGGGCGCCGGATTGGGTCTTTTTCCCGGAGATCACCCAGTTGTTTGAGGCCATCATCCGGGGAAGGGGCAGGTTCCATTTCACACTGGCGGGAACCACGGGGGAGGGCAGGGACAGTTTTTTTATCAGCTCCGGGTCGAGTCCTTTGAGGTGGCCGGGGAACAACTCTTCAAGCTGAGCCCCAGGCACCCCTTTTTGCACCATCTCAACAATCAGGCGCTGCACGCAGTCCTGGGATTCGGACAGGCTCAAGTATCCCAGCATCCGTATGAGCATGATGCAGTCGGCGGGCAGCCAGTCTTCGTGGCGAACCCCCAAAAGCTTCAACTCCCAGGGCAGTTTTTTGGAAAGCACGGAGTTCACACCGTCGCAATAGGACTCGATCCGTTTTTTGTGGGGGCCGGATAACAGGCGAAACTGGGAATCGGTATCGGCGAACCAGTTGGCCTTTCTGAAAAAGATATCAATGGCGAAGGTTTCATCCCCTCCGTCCAGAAGTTCGGATGCCCGGCCCTGCCCTAAAATGCGCATCAAAAGCATCTGCATGCCCCGGTCCGTTGCATGAACCACCCCCATGCCATAGGACAGGTCATCGTAATTTTGAGCATCGACGTGGGGAATTCCGTTTTGATCTCGCCAGATGTGAACCGAATCGTTCATGTTGATCTCCTTTTTCCGCGCAGTTTGGTATTTTTTTAATCCATGGCACACAGGGATGAACACTTAAGACCATCCTTATGACAGAGCGGGGCATCAAGTCAACGCCTATCCATGAGGCATGAAAAATCCGATGGGGAAAGCATACCCCGGTAACCGCTGCGGCTGCTGCCGTTTCGCACCTGTTTGGACTTGATATGCGGGCCTTTACTTAGGCGACATTTCAGTATAAGTTCAAGACAATCATCGCGGGTCAGGCGTGTTTTCACTTACTTTTCAGGGAGGCGGGCAATGACAGACCGGGCAGGAAAGATCAGCAGGCGAACGTTTTTGAAAGCTTCTGTAAAATCCTCGGCAGCCGTGGCCGTTTCAGCAGCGTTTCCCGCTCTTGGAAGCGGCTGCAGCGAAACAGAATCCACCTATGATATCGTCATTAAAAACGGCACCGTGTATGACGGGACAGGGGCCCCGCCCGTGACCTGTGATGTGGGGATACGGGGAGAAAAGATCCTTGCCGTCGGCACAATAACGGAGCCGGCCGGCCGGATCATTGATGCCAAAGGTCTTGCCGTGATGCCGGGCTTCATTGATGTTCACACCCATTGCGATCTGACCTTTATCAGGTCGGGCTGGAAACGCTATCTTGCCGGATTTATGCCGTCCTGGCGGGGAAACTACAACTACCTGGGCCAGGGGGTGACCACGGTGGTGACCGGGAACTGCGGGTGGGGATTTTCCGATATTGAACAATGGTACGGGATTACCCGGGCGGTTGCCTTCGGGACCAACATCGCCCATCTGGCCCCCCACGGGGTGATCCGGGAAGAGTTGTTCGGTGCGGATCAGCCGCGGCAGTTGACCCGAGCCCAGATGGACCGGTTTGCAGCCCGCCTGGAAGAGGAAATGGATAAGGGGGCCATCGGGATGTCCACAGGGCTGGAGTATGCCCCCGGCCTTTTGGCACCGACAGAGGAACTGATTGAACTTGCCAAGATCGTTTCCCGCTACGGAAGGGTCTATGCCACCCATATGCGCAACGAATCCGGCGCCCTGGACAGGACAACAGGGCTGCCCGGCGTGGTTACCGCCATTAACGAGGCCGTGACGGTGGCGCGGGAAGCCGAGGTGGCCGTGGAGATTTCCCATCTTAAAATCGACGCCCCGGTGAACGGCTTTCGCGCGGAACTGGTGCTGGACCCTATTGAGCAGGCCAGAGACCAGGGCCTTCGCATCACAGCGGACCAATACCCATATGCCGCAGGTTCCACCATTCTGTCCGTGCTGCTGCCGGATCGTTTCCGGTCCAGCGGGGGCGTGAAAAGCGAATTTCGAACCTCCGGGGGACAGTCCGGGATTCAAAAAGAGATTGAAACCGTGTTTCAGAACCTGCCGCCGGACAAGATCCTGATTACCATGTGCCCGGAAAACGAAAATTTTGAAGGTAAAACCCTGATGGAGGCGGCGCAGCTTGAAAACAAGAGCCCGGGGGAAACCTACGCCGCGCTGGTCACAGGGGAGGTCTGCCCTGTTGGGGTGTTCTTCGGCCAGGACATGAATGTGGTCAAAGGGATCATGCCCCGCAATTTTATTCTCACGGGATCCGACGGCTGGACCGTGCCAAAGGGCATGACCTGCCCCCATCCCAGAACCTACGGCACCTTTGCCAGAAAACTTGGCCGCTTCTGCCGGGATGAGCACCAGGTCGACCTTCTGGCCTGCATCCGTTCCATGACCGATTTGCCGGCACAAACCTTCCATCTTCAGGGCCGGGGCCGGATAAAGGAAGGGTATTTTGCCGATATCTGCGTCATTGATCTGAGTCATGTGCAGGACCGGGCCACCTATCTGTCTCCCCATCAGTATCCTTCAGGGGTGGTCCATGTCCTGGTCAACGGAACGCCTTCGGTCAGCCACGGGGAATTTACAGGGGACCGCAACGGAAAAAATATCCGGGCCTGATGACGACACCGGAAAAGAGGATCATGGACAATATATTTTCAAAAATGCCCGCCTGCTCTGATCGGGAGGACTTTTACGAACTTTTTTCAGCCCCCGGCGTACGCATCGAACGCATCGTCTCTTTTGGCCACACCTCGCCTGAACAAGGCTGGTACGACCAGGATGAAAACGAGTGGGTGGTGGTGCTTGAAGGCTGCGGCACCATTGCTTTTGACGATGGAAGACAGGTCGTCCTTTCAACGGGGGACTGCCTGAACATCCCGGCCCATGCCCGTCACCGGGTGGTCCGGACCGATCCTGAGGGACCCACGATCTGGCTGGCTGTATTCTACGGCTGACATCGGAAGATCTGTATTTGAAAGCATGTTGAACAAAAGAATCTAAACCGGGAGGTGTGCCATGAATCAGGAGTTGAAAATCGCCGTGGTGGGCGCCGGGGCCATCGGCGGCATCTGTGCCGCATTCATCAGCCGGGCGGGCTACGATGTAAAGGTGGTGACAAGAAGGGAGGAGCAGGCCAGTGCCATAAGGGAAAAGGGCATCCGGGTGACCGGGGTAAGAGGGCAGTTTCATACCTTAATGGATGCCACCCATAAGATATCCGACCTGGAACCGGACCGGAACCTGGTGCTTCTGGGCATCAAGGCCACTGCCCTTGAACCGGTGGCCCAAGAACTTGCCGGTGTGCTGGGAAAAGATGCCGTGGTGGTCAGTCTCCAGAACGGATTTTGCGAGCAGGCCCTGGCCGATATCCTGGGACAGGAGCGGGTGATCGGGTGTGTCACCGGATGGGGGGCCACCCTGCACAGCGACGTCAACCTTGAGATGACCTCCACCGGGGATTTCATTCTGGGCAGCCTTAATGGCGGACCCGATCCCAGACTGGAAGAGATCCGCAAGGTGCTGAATCATGTGCTGGAGACCCGGATTTCCGATAACATCACAGGCGAGCTTTATTCCAAGCTGATCATCAACTCCTGTATTACCTCCGTGGGCGCTTTGTGCGGTCTATATCTGGGGCAGATGCTGGCCCGAAAGGATGTGCGCTGCCTGTTTTTTGTCATTATGTCCGAGGCCATGGCCGTGGCCTCCGCCATGGGAATAAAGGTGGCCGTGTATGCGGGAAAGCTGGACTATGAAAAGTTTCTGGACGCAGGCGGTTGGGTGGGCGGGATCAAGCGCCACCTTTTTTTAAGGATTCTGGGATTCAAATACCGCCGCCTAAAATCGTCCAGCCTGCAGTCCCTGGAGCGGGGCCAGAAAACCGAGATCGAGTTCCTTACCGGATTTATCATTGAAAATGCGAAAGCGGCCGGGGTGCCCGTACCGGTGAACGATCAGGTGTTTGCCATGATCCGGGAGATTGAGGAAGGAGGCCGTAAAATCAGTCCGGCCAATCTGGACGAGATCCGGCTTTTGTAACGCAATCGGGGCGAAAAAGATCTTAAAAAAAATCCGCAGGAAAAAGGGGGCTGTTCCGTTAAAAGGGTAAATGCGATATTTTATTCATGCAGGTCCCTTGAGGCCTGCCGGAGGACACCAAATGAAATGCAGTGATATCCGCAGTCAGCTGGATGCCTGGATGGACCGGGAACTGTCCCTTGAAAAGAGCCGGGAGGTGACGGAACACCTTGACCTATGCCCGGCCTGCAGAAAAGAAGCCGAGGCCCTTACCGCTCTGGGCCTCGCCCTGGATAACCTGGGGCCTGTGGCCGCGCCCCGGGGATTTTCAAGGCAGGTCCGGCAGGCGGTTCGCGCCATGGCCGAACCCCCGAGCCTTTCTGCGTGGTGGCGACACCTGACCCTGGTCTGGCGCAGCGCCGTATGCGGGGCGGCCCTTGCAGGGCTTGTCTTCGGTGCGGTGATGGGAACTTCCGTGGCCGCCACCCTGGATACGGACACGACCACCCCCTACCAGTCCATGTATGACAACGGGAGGATTTACCCATGAGCCTTTTTTCCAAGCGGATCCTGATCTTCTTTTCCATTGCCCTGAACATCGGATTCATCGCCATGGCCGTCTATCATACCTATGACCGGAATCTGACTAAAAAAGAGCGGCGGTGGCAGGAGTTGATGACCATTGTCGGGGAACTGGACCTGCCCGGGAAAAGGTCACAAAGGTGACTGAAATGATGGCCGAGTTTAAATCCCGAATGGATGAAATTGATACCTTAACCCATGCGGCCCGAAGGGAAACCATGGACTATATGGCCTTTTCCGGACCCCTGGACCAAGACAGGTTTCACCGCCTGATCACAGCAACCCAAAAGCTGGAAGAAGAAAAACGTGGTCTGTTTGAGGCTCATGTGCTGGGGATCAGGACCTTGCTGGGGGATGAAAAGGGGGCCGAGTTTTTCAGCCGTCTGCGTGCGCATATCCTGTCAAAGAAAAATTCGTTCCAGAATAGATAATGTTTGGTTTCGGCTATACCCGCAAGAGCGAAGAAGAACTGGTCCGGCTGACGGCCAGGGGGGATGAAAACGCTTTTGCAGAGATTATGAACCGCCATCAGGATGCGGTGTACGGATTTGGCCTGAGGATGCTCAGCCTTCCCCAGGAGGCTGAAGATGCGGCCCAGGAAACCTTCTTAAGGTTTTACAAAGCGGCCGGACGGTACCGGGCAACGGCTTCGCTTCGCACCTATCTGATAAAAATTATGAAAAACCTCTGTATCGATTTCTACCGCAAAAAGACACCGGAAACCATGGCGGATCCGCCTGAACTCAAGGATACGGCCACCCCCCTGGATCTTTTGGAAGGGGCCATTGCCGAAGCCAAACTGGAAAAGGCCGTTGCGGATTTGCCCGTGAATCAGCGTACCGCCCTTTTATTGCGGCACACGGAAAAGATGTGTTATAAAGAGATCTGTGATGTGATGGATCTTTCCCAGGGTGCTGTGGAATCCCTGCTGGTCCGGGCCAGAAAGGCCCTGCGCCAGGCCCTCTTAGAATCTTCCTGAATGAATCTTTTAAACCGGAGCCATTTTTTTCGCAGGTTTTGATATCCTGAACCGTAAGATAGACAGGCCGCAAGGAGTGTGGCAGGGATAAATAATGAATAATGGATAATGAATTGAAATCGTTAACTAACTGCTTAAAATACTTGTGTTGTCTTGCTGCCGCAGGCGTTTTGCTGGCCGGATGCAGCATGTTTACGCCTGAGATCCGGCCCCAAACCCCCATTGCCCTGCCCGAACATTACAATCCGCTTTACACCGATGCGGATCCGGGGCCGGGCAAGTGGTGGCAGGCCTTTGGCAGCAAGGAGTTAAATGCCCTGGTGGACCGGGCCCTGTCTGATAATTTTGATGTGAAAACAGCCCTGTCCAAGGTGCGGCAGGCAGAGGCTTCCGCCCGCAAGGCCGGGGCGGATCTGTCCCCCTCCCTGGATGGAAATTTGGGAGGCGAAAAGCAGTGGCAGCAGACCAAAACCGATGCCAAAGGCCGCAGCAGCAGTGAGTCCAAAACGTTTTTCACAGGGCTTTCCGCCGGATATGAACTGGACCTGTGGGGAAGGCTTGCAGCACTTCATACGTCGGAAATACTGGAGTATGAGGCCACAAGGGAAGACCTTGAAGCGGCCTCGGTCACCGTGGCCGCGGATGTGGTCACGGCCTGGGTGGATATCCTGTCCCTGCGGCGGCAGATTGCCATCCTGGAAGAACAGATTAAGATGAACCGGCAGATGCTCAAACTCCAGGAACTTAGGTTCCTCAACGGCCAGGCCGATACCCTTGACGTATCCCAGCAGCGCGAAGCCCTGGCTGAAGCAAGGTCATCCCTGCCCATCCTGAAACAGAAGGAGGAACAGCAGCTCAGCGCCCTGGCCGTTCTGCTGGGCCAGGCCGGCGCTTCGGGTGTGAGTATCACCGATGCCGACCTGCCTGCCCTCATCCCCCTGCCGAAAACAGGCCTGCCCGCAGATCTTCTGGCCTCCCGGCCGGATGTCCGGGCCGCAGGGCTTCGGTTGAAATCCCAGGACTGGAAAGTCAGTGCGGCAAAATCGGACCGCCTGCCCTCCCTGACCCTGTCGGCGGATGCGGTTTTTTCCAGCAATGCCCTTGATCTGCTTTTCTCCAACTGGATCTCCACCCTGGCGGCCTCCGTGACAGGGCCTTTGTTCGACGGTGGGAAGAAGGCGGCGGAGGTGGACCGGGCCCGGGCTGAAGCCGATCAGTATCTGACCGCCTATGCCCGGACCGTGGCCGAGGCCGTCCAGGAGGTGGAGGACAGCTTGATCGCGGAAAAACGCCAGGGTGAATACATTGTCCTGCTCAATGAACAGCTTCATGTCACCCGTCTGACCGTAAAGGATGCGCGACTTCAATATATGAACGGCCAGGACAACTACCTGTCCTATCTTACCGCCTGGACCAGCGTCCAGAGGCTGGAACGCCAGCTCATTGACGAGCAGGCCACCCAGGTGAAAAACCGGATCGCCCTCTACAGAACCCTTGGAGGCGACTGGACAAAGACCCTTATCAACGCGGAGTAACCCCCATGTCAGAAAATCTGCATCGTGAATTAACCTTTTTCGGTAAAATTGTAAGAGCCCTCTTACCCCTGCTGCTGATCATCGGCGGCGGTGCGGCCTGGTCCTATTTCCAGGCCACGGCTCCTGTCATGAAAAAAGCCCGGCCCGAACGTTCGGCCACCATTGTGGAGACCATGGCGGCTACCCTGAGCGACGCTCGCGTCCATGTCTCCGTCATGGGTACGGTGACCGCAGCCCGGCAGGTCGCTCTCAAAGCCCAGGTGGCGGGAGTTGTCCAGAATGTGTCAGAACATTTTGTTCCCGGCAGCCTGGTTAAAAAGGGGGAGATCCTGGTCCGCCTGGATTCAAGCGATTACCGGGTCAGTGTCCGCAAGGCCCAAAGCGCCCTGGCCGATGCCACGGCGGCCCTGGCCATTGAGCAGGGCAGCCAGAACATTGCAAAAGAAGAGGTTAAGCTGCTGACCCAGATCTCATCGGACGCAATGCCTGAAACCGATCTTGCCCTGCGCAAACCCCAGTTGGCCCAGGCCCAGGCCGATGTGGCCTCAGCCCAGGCCGACCTGGATCAGGCCCGGCTGAACCTTGCCCGCACCGTTGTTGCGGCTCCGTTCAACGCCATGGTCCTTGAACGATCTGTGAATGAGGGCAGTTATGTCGGCAGCCAGGAGGAACTGGTGACGCTTGTGGGCACGGATGAGTTTTGGATCGAGGCCATGGTGCCCCTGGACCAGCTCTATTATATTGACGCCACCCGGGAAGGCGGCAGTCCTGTGACCATCTCCTCCCAGACCGGCCCCGGCACCTGGGAGGGACGGGTGATCCAGGTGGCCGGCCAGGTCAATGACGCAGGCCGCATGGCCACGGTGATCGTTGTCGTTAAAAATCCCCTGGGCACCCAGGCCCATCCGTCAGCCACCCCGTTGATGATGGATGATTATGTAAAGGTTTCCATTACAGGCCGGACCCTGAATGAGGTGATTGCCCTTCCCAGAGCGGTTTTACAGGATAATAACACCCTGTGGATCAACCGGGACAATACCCTGGATATCCGGCCGGTCACCCTGGCCTGGAAGGACCGGGAGAATGTATATGTGGCATCCGGTGTTACGCCCGGTGAGGCTGTTATTACTTCGGGACTTTCCGTCCCGGTTCAGGGGATGCCCCTGAAAACCGAAGGCATTGCTAAAAAAAGGACGTTTGACACCGCCCCGTCCCAATCCCCTGAAGCACCTGCCCAAGCTGCAGGAGAATCCAAATGAGTCTGCCTGTAAAAAAGAAAGGGACACCCCCGAAGGGGGCACTGGCCTGGATGGCGGGAAACTCCGTCATTGCCAATTTACTCATGGCCATTTTCCTTGTGGGCGGGCTGCTTGCCGCCTGGAACGTCAAACAGGAGGTCTTTCCGGATTTCACCATGGACAGGGTCTCCATTACGGTCGCCTATCCCGGGGCCAGCCCTGAAGAGGTGGAAACCGGCATTATTCTGGCGGTTGAAGAGGCTATTGAGGATATTGAGGGCATCGACGAAGTGACCTCAACCGCCTCTGAAGGGTCGGCTTCCGTCTCCGTCGAACTGATGGAGGGCGAGGATGTCATCAAGCTGTGGCAGGAGATCAAAAGCGAGGTCAGCAGCATTACGACCTTTCCGGACGAGGCTGAAGATCCCCTGGTCTCCCTTGACAGCCACAAACGCGGCGTACTGACCGTCGCCCTGCACGGGTCGGTGGATGAGATGACCCTGCGCTCCGCTGCGGATCAGGTCAGAGATACCCTTCTGGCTAGCGATCATGTCACCCAGGTGGATCTGACCGGCGTACGGGATTACGAGGTCCAGGTGGAGATTCCCCAGGATACCCTGCGGCGTTACAACACGACTTTAGGCGAGGTGGCCCAGACCATTTCCAGAGCCTCTGTGGAGCTTGGGGGCGGCAGTCTTAAAACCGACAGCGGCGATATCCTGGTCCGGGTCAAGGACCGGCGGGACTATGCCAGAGAGTATGCCAAGCTGCCCCTGATCACCGGGGCAAACGGATCCCGAGTCCTTCTGGAGGACATGGCCACGGTAAAAGAAGGGTTTGAGGACAGCAGTACATGGGCCCATTTCGACGGCAATGCCGCTGTCATGATTGATGTCTACCGGGTGGGGGATCAGACCCCGTCCGAAGTGGCGGCCGCAGGCCGGAGTATTATCGCGGAACTGAACCAGACCCTTCCCGATGGCCTTCACTTAACCATTCTCAGGGACAGGTCCTCCGTTTTTGAGCAGCGGGCGAAGCTTTTGATGAAAAACGCCTTTCAGGGCCTGGCCCTGGTCTTCATCTTCCTGGCCCTTTTTCTGGAAACCCGTTTGGCCTTCTGGGTGAGTCTCGGGATTCCCGTCTCCTTTATGGGATCCTTTCTGTTTTTATCCGCCGGAGATTTTTCCATTAACATGATCTCCATGTTCGCCTTTATCGTGACCTTGGGTATCGTGGTGGACGATGCCGTTGTGGTGGGGGAAAATATTTATCACTGGCGGTCCCGGGGGCTGTCCCTGCTTGAGGCCTCGGTGGCCGGAACAAAGGAGGTGGCCCTGCCGGTCGTCTTTTCGGTGCTGACCAATCTGGTCTCTTTTATGCCCCTGATGTTTGTCCCCGGATTCATGGGCAAGATATTCAAGGTGATCCCCCTGGTGGTCGGCGCTGTTTTTTTAGTCTCCCTCATTGAAAGCCTGTTTATCCTACCCGCCCACCTGGGCCACCGGAATAGGACCCAGGCGATCTGGCCCCTGAACCATCTGGAACGGTGGCAATCGAAGTTCAGCCGGGCCTTTGAACGGTTTGTCAGGGAGCAGTACGGCCGCTTTTTGAGGCTGATGATCAGCTTTCGGTATGCGGTGATCGGATTCGGCCTTGCCATTATGATCGCCCTGGGCGGCTATGTCTTTTCAGGCCGCATGGGGCTTGAGATGTTTCCCAAAAGTGAGTCCAACTACGCCTATTGTTCGGCCACCCTGCCTTACGGATCGGCAAAGTCAACACTTGAATCCGTTGAGGACCGCCTGGTGACGGCGGCCAAGGCCGTGGTGAAGGAAAACGGGGGCGACGCCTTAGCTTTGGGGATTTTGAGCAATGTGTCATCCAATTCGGTTACCATCCGGATTTATCTGACCGATGAGGACGTACGCCCCCTGTCCACCTCAAAGGTCACAGCCCTGTGGCGGGAGAAGGTCGGGACCTTGGCGGGCCTTGAGAATATCCGGTTTGAATCCAACATGGGAGGGCCGGGATCGGGCAAGAACCTGACCGTCATGCTCAGCCATACGGATACTAAAATTCTGGAAGATGCAGGAGCCGACCTTGCGGACTCTTTGTCCAACTACACCATTGTCCATGATATTGACGACGGATCGGCCCGGGGCAAGCGCCAGTACGATATCCAGCTGCTCCCCTTGGGCGAGCGCATGGGACTGACCTCGGAGGATGTGGCAAAACAGGTGCGCTATGCCTTCCAGGGCGTCCAGGCCCTAAAACAGCAGCGGGGCCGCAACGAGGTTACGGTGCGGGTGAGCCTGCCCGAGTCCGAGCGGGCCGTGGAATCCACCCTGGAAAATCTGGTCCTCAAATCCAACGCCGGGGAAGTGTACTTAAGGGATGCGGTGAAAATGACGCCGGGCCGGGCTTATACCAAGATTGCCCGGACCAACGGCCGCCGGGACATTGAGGTGACGGCCAATGTCAATCCCCCGTCCAGGGCGGAAAATATCAAAGGGGAACTGAAAACCTCCATTTTGCCGGACCTGGCAAAGAAATACCCCGGCCTGACCTTTAGTTTTGAAGGCCACCAGGCGGAGATGCAAAAAAGCTTAAGCTCCCTTGTCACAGGCTCGCTTCTGGCCCTTTTTGCCATCTATGCCCTTCTGGCCGTCCCCTTTAAAAGCTATTCCCAGCCCCTGATCATCATGGTCAGTATCCCCTTTGGCATCATCGGCGCCGTTTTGGGGCACCTGATCATGGGGTATTCTTTATCCATCAACTCCATTTTCGGGGTGGTGGCGCTCTCGGGTGTGGTGGTCAACGATTCCCTGGTGCTTATTGACTTTGCCAACCGAAGGATGCAGGAGGGCTTTTCACCCCTTGAAGCCATCCATTCGGCCGGTATCCAGCGTTTCAGACCCATCCTTTTGACCACGGTGACCACCTTTGGCGGCCTGATGCCCATAATCATGGAAACCTCCCGCCAGGCCAGGATGATGATCCCCATGGCCATCTCCCTGGGCTTCGGGGTGCTGTTTTCCACCGCCATTATCCTGGTGCTGGTGCCCTCGCTGTTCATGGTGATGGATGATTTTTCCCGTCTGATGTACAAGCGGGAACCTGAAGAGACCTTGGGAAGTGGGGCGGGGCCGGTTGAGCCGCATCCGGAAAAAGGGTAGGCAAAATCGGGGCGGTCTTTTAACGCACGCCGCCCCGAATGCTTATTCTATAAACGGGAAAGTGCTGAAAGTAAAATTGTACAACGGATGTGTCTGTGCTTTAAGCCTTTAGTTTCCCCGGCCTGATTTTTTTAATCCAGCCTGAAAAAAGAAGCAGCCCACAGGAGAACAACACCATGGTTCCGGGTTCCGGGACCGGGGCCGGGGAGACGGGATCACCGCCCCCGGATTCAAAAAGGCGGTCGTTTATCCCGAAGCCGGTGCCATCAAAGGATTTTGCGATCACATTTCCGTTGATATTACCGCCGGAAGCGATGATATTAGCCAGGGGCGCTAGTATGGATCCTTCCACATCAATACCGGAGATTGTCAGGTCGATGGCCTCGTAAAAGTTAAATATTACGTTGTCATAGCTTTCGCCAAGGGCAGCTAAAAATCTTTCCATCCCGGCGTTCTGCATAGAAACCGATGTACCGGAAATATTAAATACGAATGTGGCGTTGGACGGGGCTGTATTGGCTGTGTTCTCGTTTGCAAAAGTGTACCAGCTTGCCGAAGACCAATCCTCACCGTCCACGTCAAAAACCTGAACATCACTTGTGCTGTCGGTCGTCACATGGATGCCGCTCCATTTGTATTCTACAGTCCCGGTATTCTGCATTGCGTTCAACTGGCTGGACAAGTCGGTTAGATACGCTTGCTGGTTGGCCCAGTTAATTAGTTCGGAAGTGTTTTCCACTATATTTATACTGCCGTCCGGTGTGCTGTTGCCGTTTTCCGGAATTGTTGCAGTGCCGCCGATGACGGCGTTCCCGTTATAAATGACACCTTCGTCAAGGTTTAAATTCCCTCCGGCGATCACCGTGTTATTTTCTCCGGATGCGTCGGTGGCAAGGCCGGTCCCCGCGTTATATCTATCTAACGTAACATTGCCACCTGCGGCCAGACGCCCCTCAACGCCTCTGGCACCGCCGCTGGCGGAAAAATTCTCAAAGACAAAGGCGTTGTATTCACCGGCAATGCCAAGATCAATGGAGGACGCCTGTGCCGCCGCTGTTGTCAGGGCAATGGCAA
This sequence comes from uncultured Desulfobacter sp., assembly GCA_963677255.2. Classification (GTDB taxonomy): domain Bacteria; phylum Desulfobacterota; class Desulfobacteria; order Desulfobacterales; family Desulfobacteraceae; genus Desulfobacter. Next base: position 2,667,095 of record CAXXER010000001.1, read on the forward strand.
GTAAGGCAAAACAAATTGCAATGGGTTTTTTCATTATGGTCGCTCCCTTGATGTGTAAGCTTTTTCTACCATTAATGCGCGTAGAACAAGGCTTTTGTCAAGCAGAAGTTGATTCTGCGGTGGTTTCGGCCGTTCTCTCCCGGCCAAATTTGGGGGATGGGGTAGGTGTTTAATTCCCGTACCCCTGCTCCCGGAAGATGCCGTGATTCAGGTCAGTTTCGGTTCAGCGGTCAATACAGGGATGATCCAGGTTCGTTTCAAGTATCCGGGCAGGTGCAAGTCAGTGTCAGAGATGGGAGCAGGGGTAAGGGAAAAAACGGTTGGCAATCCTTAAGGCTTTTTAGGATTTTACGCCATGGATGCCGGGGCGCAGGGCGGAAACCGTGTTGGTTTTAAAACAGGGGACCAGGCCGGAAATCAGTTTGACAATGGTGTCGCCGACCGCATAGTCGTGCAGTTTTCGCCCGTATTTTAATTCCTGTTCAATATCCCGGCTGTTTTCGGGAGATTGATACGCGCCATCATTTTTTTTATTCACCTTAGGTTCCTTCCTAAACAAATTCTTTTGGCCGGCAGTTGAGCCTGATTCTGCCAGCTTGCTAAAAAATAGCGCTTACCTTAATATTCAGTAAATATGGAATTATTCTCAGTTGATGTGCAAAAATAATCAGCATCGTAAATCAGGATGCCGGAGGATGGGCTATGGAGACGAACTGGGATGACCTGCGTTACTTTCTTACCCTTTGCCGCGCCCGGTCTTTTGTGGCGGCTGCTGCCCAGCTTAAGGTGACCCACAGCACGGTTGCCCGGCGGATTTCCGCCCTGGAGGCAAGGCTTGAAACCCAGCTTTTCCTGCGGACGGAAAAAGGTTGCCAGATGACGCCGGAAGGCCATGCCCTGTTTCCCTATGCCGAGAATCTGGAGCGCACGGTGATCAACTTTGAAGCCCAGGTTGCAGGCCGGGACAACCAATTATCGGGCTGCGTTCGTATCGGCACACCGGACGGGATCGGCAACTATTATCTGGCCTCCCGTCTGGCCCAGTTCCAAAAGCAGCATCCTGCCCTTGAAATTGAACTTATCCCAGTGCCGCGGTACTACAGCCTTTCAAAACGGGAGATCGATATTTTGATTACGGTGAAAAGACCGGAACGGGGAAAGGTTGTTGCCAGGAAACTGATCCTCTACAAACTGGGGCTTTTCGCCTCCAAAGCCTATCTGGACAAGGTCCGCCCCATAAAGAATCAGGCGGATCTTACAGGCCATCCCTTTGTGGGGTATATTGACGATCTTTTGTTTGACCGGGATCTGGATTTCAAAGAGGACTTTTCCCCCGTGGGACCTTCGGTGTTCAGAACCGCCACCATTCTGGCACAATTGAAAGCGGTGTCCGCCGGTGCAGGGATCGGGATTCTGCCCTATTTCATGGCCCATGCCGAAGAAAATTTAATGCCTGTGCTGCCCGATCAGAGTGCTGAGAGAGGATTCTGGCTCCAGGTGAATTCGGATTCAAGGCACATTGCAAGGGTTCGTAAAACCATTGATTTTATTTCCGATACAATCCGTTCGGAACGGGAACTGTTTTTATCGCTGCCGGTGCGTTGAAAAAGGGGGATCTATGTATCGACCGGAGGAACAAGGGGCAGGCGGATGATAAAGGTTGCGCCCTTGCCCGGTTCCGAGGAGACGGTCATGGTACCCCGGTGGTTGTCCGTGATGATAAAGTAAGACACGGAAAGGCCTAACCCCGTCCCCTCACCTGTGGCTTTGGTGGTGAAAAAGGGTTCAAAGATCCGCTGGCGGGTCTTGGAATCGATGCCGGGGCCGTTGTCCTCAATCTCGACTCTCAGCATTTTTTTGGGGGGTTCATGCTGCAGCCTCAGGATAAATTTCGGAGCGCGGATCCCGGTCTGACCTGCCATGGCCTGGGCCCCGTTTTTTAGGATATTGAGAAGGACCTGCTGGATTTTGCTGCCCTGGCAGATGACCATGGGCAGGCCGTCATCGTAGGCCTTTTCAATGCTGATATTTTTAAAATCATAGTGTTTTTTCAGGTCAAAGTCTGTGGCCGCAAGCTCCAGCACCCTGTCCATGAGTTCTGCGGGATGGTGGGAGGAGAAGCGGGAGCCCCCCTTCCTTGCAAAACTAAGCATGTTATCGACGATCCCGGCGATTCTGGCCCCGGATTCGGTGATGGCGGCTGCCATTTTCGGAATTTTTCGCTCTTCCATATAAAGGGCGATGGCCTCTATGGTTGTCCCGGCAGCCTTGGCAGCTGCCCGGTTGGCCGGCATGTCCATCCGGGTGATCCGATTGGACAATACCGTGGCGTTCTGAATTATCCCTGCCAGAGGATTGTTGATTTCATGGGCCATGCCCGCGGCAAGGCCTCCCACGGACATCATTTTCTCAGATTGAATCATCATCTCCTGGGCCTGCTTCTGGTCGGATATATCCCGGACCGTCGCCTGAATCACGGTTTTTCCCCCGATGGTGGTGTAAGAAAGACGCACGCTGGCATAAAATTCCTCTCCGGTGGCGCGTTTATGCCGCCATTCAAAAGAGTGCCCCCCTTTGGCAAGGGCAACACCGATCATTTTTTCAGTTTTTTCCTTGGAGGCGGAACCATCCGGCTGATACGCAGGAGAGATTTCCCAGGGATTTAGATTCAGAAGATCCGTTTCCGATTCCATCTTGAACAGCTTGAGGGCCGCCGGGTTACAGTCGATGATTTTAAAATCGGGGGAAAGCAGGAAAAGGGCATCCACCGAGGATTCAAAAAGGTTTCTGTACTTTTGATCGCTCTCTCTTTTGCTGATGATATTGGCGATGAGGGCCAGAATGAGTAGCACCAGAACGGTGATAAACCCGGATACGGACCAGATCAGCGGCCGGTGGGTCTGATAAAAGGTGGCCGGTTTATTCAGCATTCGGGCATCTGGGGGGAGGGCGGACTCATTTAACCCGTGGGCTGAGAAGGCGGGGTAGTCGAAGAGGATGGCGTTAGGGCTGGTCCGAGTAATGGGGGGAATCTGGCCGGCTGTCAGGATCGAGAGGCATTTTTGTCCTGCCATGGTGCCCTGGGCCAAGCTGGAGACCATTTTGCCGCCGACAATTCCCGTATTCAGGTAGTAATCCCACAGCCCGTATACCGGTGCCGCAGTGCGGTTGCTGATCATCTTTGCACTTTCCTCATCCGTAAAATACCGGCCGTTGCGGTCCCGGTTAAAGGAGATGAGCAGCACGGCGTCATCCGGAGAGAGGATGCCCAGGTATGACAACAGATCATTGCTGGCCGGGCCGTCCTGCCAGATAAGGTTCAGGTCCATCCCTGTCAGGGCGGTTTGGGTTTGCCTTCTGATGGTCCTGGCTGTGGACGAGGTCCCGGTGATAATGACCAGGCGGTTCAGGTCCGGCTGCAGGCTGCGGATCAGGCGCACTGTGGCCGCAGGGTCCGTCTTTTCCACGACACCTGTGACATTACGGGCAAATTTTCGGACCAGCTGCGGCTTAAAGTCGTTGATGCCGCAGAAAATAACCGGGACTTCGTTGAAAAGCCGCTGATAGTTTGCGGCGGTGAATTTAAGGGCATTGTTGTCCGACACGATGATGGCATCAAGGCTGCGGCCGGCATATTTTTTCCCCAGAAAGTCCAGGAACGGAGGGGCCGCCTCTTTATAGGACCGGCGTTTACTGTCAAGGTACTCCGAGTTGATTTCAATTTCCGGATGGGTTCCCAGCACCTTTCGCAAAGCCGTGTCGATATGATCGGTCCAGGTAAAGCCCTTGTGATAGGAGTGAATGACCAGAACCTGCCGGCTGTCGGCCGCAAAGGCCGTATGCCGGCCCAGACCCGTGACGGCGAAAAGGATACAACCGATGTAAAGGACAATTGTTTTCATTTGACTCATGCGTATGCCAGGGAAACGGTATCGTAAATTGTCTGGAAGTTAGAAAAGAATAACAGATATTGCAGGGGAAGGAAATGGTTTCCAAAAGGATGGAGACCTTTGGAAAAATAAAATCCGGGGCAGGGAGGAAAAGGGTCCCTGCCCCGGGTGTCTGCATGGAAATCAGGACCGGACCTGCCCGCTGCCCCAGGCCACGAATTTCGTGGTGGTCAGCTCCCGGATCCCCATAGGACCGTATGCATGGAGCTTGGAGGTGGAAATTCCGATTTCAGCGCCCAGGCCCAGTTCTCCGCCGTCGTTAAACCTTGTGGAAGCATTGACGATGACCAGGGAGGCGTCCACCTCCCGGATAAACCTGCGGGATCGGTCATAGTCTCCCGTGATAATGGCTTCGGTATGGTTGGAACCGTATGCGGCAATATGATCCATGGCATCGTCCATGTCGTTTACCACCTTTACGGCAAGGATGAGATCCAGGTATTCGGCTTCCCAGTCCTCTTCGGTTGCAGGGTCGGTCCCGGGCAGAAAGTTGCAGGTTTTCTCGCAACCTTTCAGGGTAACGCCGGCTTCCGCAAGGGCATCTGCCACCCGGGGCAGGAACACCGGGGCGATGGTATCGTGGACCAGAAGGGTTTCGAGAGCGTTGCAGACCCCCGGGCGCTGGGCCTTGGCATTGACAACAATATCCACGGCCATGGCCATGTCGGCCAGGTCATCCACATAGGCGTGGCAGACCCCCTTGTAATGCTTGAGTACCGGGATGGTGGAATGGGCCACCACGTGGCGGATCAGCCCTTCTCCCCCCCTGGGGATGATCAGATCTATGAACTCCTCCTGCTTGAGCATGAGGTTCACCGCCTCACGGTCCGGGGTATCGATGACCTGGACCGCAGCCTTGGGAAGGCCTGCCTCTTCCATGCCCTCCTGGATGACCTGGGCCAGGGCCCGGTTGGAATGGATGGCTTCGGATCCGCCCCTGAGGATGACGGCGTTGCCGGCCTTAAGACAGAGGCCTGCCGCGTCCACGGTGACGTTGGGACGGGATTCGTAAATGATGCCGATGACCCCTAAAGGGATTCGCATCCGGGCCATTTCAAGGCCGTTGGGGCGGATGGCCGAATCCTCCAGGGTCCCCACGGGATCGTTGAGGCCGGCCACGTAGCGAAGGCCGTCTGCCATACCGGTTAAAACCTTATCCGTGATGGTGAGACGGTCGATCATGGCGGCGGACAGGCCAGCTTTGGCGGCCGCGTCAGTGTCTTTTTTATTTTCCGCCTGAATCTGGGCTTTGCTGGATTCGAGCCTTCCGGCGATGGCGAAAAGGGCACGGTTTTTTTGCCCGGCGGAAAGGGCTGCCGTGATCCGGGCCGCGGCCCTGGCATTTTTTGCAAGTTCTGTAATCTGGGTTTCCAAAGACAAGTGAACCTCCTTGTTGGCTGGTTATTGGTCGCAGGGTTTGGCGTAGGCTGTGACCATAAGGTTGTCCCGGTGGATGACCTCATCGTAGGAGCAGAATCCGAGTCGTTCTTTGATCTGGTCGGTCTGGCAGCCCATGATTCTGAGGATGTCCGAGGCGTTGTAATTGACAAGGCCTATGCCTAAAACCTCCCTGTCTTCGCTGATGAATTCCACGGGGTCTCCCACGTCAAAATAATCCTCCACCCGGGTAATACCTGAAGGCAAAAGGCTCTTGCCACCTTCTACAACGGCTTTCTGGGCCCCTTTGTCAATGGTGATCCGGCCCTTGGGGGCCAGGGTCAGGCCGATCCAGTTTTTGCGGGAGGCCTGCTTGTCCCTTTGGGGGACAAAATAGGTGCCGGTGTAGTCGTTGTTGTAGATGTTGATCAGGATTTCAGGGTTCTGGCCGCAGGCGATGATCATAGGGATGCCCGCGGAGGTCAGCTTTTTAGCGGCGGAGATTTTAGTGCCCATGCCTCCGGTGCCCAAGGGGCCTGCAATTTCTCCCGCCATGGCTTCAATCTCCGGGCCCATGGTCGTCACCTCTGAGAGCAGTTTTGCATCCTCATGGATTCTTGGGTCCTTGTCGAAGAGGCCGCCGATGTCGGTCAGGTTGATCATCAGATCCGCCCCCATGAGCAGGGTGATCATGGCCCCGAGATTATCGTTGTCCCCAAATTGGAGGCTTTTGACCGCCACGGTGTCGTTTTCGTTGATAATGGGCAGAACCTGCCATTCCAACAGGGTGTTAATGGTGTTTCTGGCATTGAGATACCGGACCCGGTCGCACAGATCCCCCCGGGTGAGCAGGATCTGGGCCACTTTTCTGCCGCGGTGTTCCAAAGCCTTTTCCCATTCCCGGATCAGGTCGGCCTGGCCGATGGCGGAAACCGCCTGGCGTTTGGGGGTTTCAGAGGGCCGTTGTTTCAGCCCGATTTTGGTGACCCCGGCGGCCATGGCACCCGAAGAGACCAGGATGACTGAAAGCCCCCGGTCGTGCAGATAGCAGATCTGATTGGCAATGGCCGCAATGATCTTTTTGTTCAGGCTGTTTTCTTTTGTTAAAACCCCGGAGCCGACTTTCACGACAATGCGGCTTCCGGCCTCCAGGGTTAAGTGGTTGTGCTGTTCCTTCATATAATCTTAGGTCTCCCAAAGGGATAGGTAATGGTTAATTTTTTTTGAACATACATTGGAAGGGCAGGTTTTGCCATCCCCCGCATAAAAAAAATGAATGAAAAAGAACAGGTCCGGCAAAAAAATGCCCGGACGGCGCTATTGTTCCGGGCGCTTTGTGTCTGGGACAGCGTCCCGAAGACCTGCGGGATACCAAGGCGGTCAAAAGACTATTGTCTGATGTAGTGCCTGTAATACCCGATTAAATTGCTGGCCAGGAACATGGCTTCAAGCACGACGGCCATGGGGGAGGCGATCAGAATATTGTAGGACAGAACCAGTGATGTGCCAAGTACCATGAGCAGTCTCATGCATTTGTTGTTCTGCTGGAAGTTGCCGATCATGAAGATCATGCTGCCACTGAAGATGATCAGGTCGATGGCGGACCGGTAGGTGAAGAACAATAAAACGGTATTGAGTGCCATGAACAGCAGCAGGAACCTTTTATCGGTCGTATGGTAGCATACCATGAACCGGATGGTGGTCAGGGTGCCGATGGTGCCTGCGGCAATGTTGCCCAGAAGAAAGTAATGGGCGCTGATGAGTGTGGCCGAGACGATCAGGCATAAAAAGGTCTTCTTCCTCGCCCTGTACTGAAAGCTTAGAAAGTCGAACACCATTGCCACGGTGACTAGTATCTGGGACAGCAAAAAGGCAGACATGACTGACAGATATAGCCTATGACTATCCTGAAAGTAAATGGAAATTACGGCGTGATTTCCCAGGTGACAAGAGGGATATGACACCATAGAGCAGGATTGCCGAGACGACTCCTGCAATGTGACTGACAGGCATCATCACAAAGGGCTGAGGTTCGAAGTAGGGCAGAACTGAGGTCTGATGATACGTCTCAAGAGCCAGTTTGATGGGGATACACAGGAGAACGCATCGGCACAGGCCCTTGAGGTGTGGTTCCCTTTGTTTTAAAAGGGCGCAGTAATAGAGCAAGCCGCATGCCATGCCGGATACCCCGCCGTAAAAATCCATGTCAGGCGCAAAGATCAGCAGGGCCATGCTGATGGATACCGCGGTTAAGCTGTAAATGATCAGCAGATGGCAAAGGCTTTTGCTTTCCAGGATCCATGAGGCGATCACAAAGGCAAAAAGATTATAGATCAGGTGGCTTAGGGTGAAATGGACAAGGTGGCAGGACAAAAGCCGCCACACCTGTCCGTTCAGGATCGCTTCCCTGTCGAATATGAGCCGGGAAGCGATCGGGGTGGAAAGAAATGCTGCCATGCAGACCAGGGAAATGAAAATGGTCAGCAGCGGCGGTTTTTTTATTTCTGACGCGCAGATTTTCTTTTGATCCATATGCCGTATCCGCCAAAAAGGCAAAGTGCGATGATAAATGAAAGGTCAAGGCTACCGCCACCCGTGTAGCCCGGCCGATGGCTGATCTGATAGTCTTTTGGGGCCTCTTTGACCTTTTGCTTGAACAATTGCAGTTGGGCGTCCAGGTTTTGAATTAGGTCCCGGCTTGCCAGCTGGAAACTTTCAAGGCTGTCCTGCCGCAGTTTTTCCGAAAGGGCGATGGGCGTCGACGTGTTCTTGATGTGGTTGGTCCCTGGCGCCCTGAAGAGCATCTTCCGGCTTTGAATATCATAGACCGTTGCATCAACCATGGTATGGGTGTCATTTTTTTCCCCCGGGATGATATAGGCACCGATGATAGTCCAATAGGTGATGGAGGCAAGGCCCTCGTCGGTGAATTGTGTCTGATCGTAGGACAGAAGGGTAATTACATCAATGCCGTACATGGTCCGGATCTGATCCAGGTTCGTAAACCCGCCCTCGTCGCGAAGATAGGCCGAAGGTATGATTTCAATGGATTTGACAAAATCATACTGCTTGAAATGCTGGCTGACCTCTTTCATCAGGTCCATCTTGTTTGTTTCGGTCAGGGCCTGGTAAGCGATTCTGCTTTCCGGAACAAAGGCGATGCCAACCTTGAGGGGAAGTGCCAGTTTGGGAGTGCCCGGGACATCGACATGCTCTTTCTGGTTTGGATAAAGGTAGCTGACAACACTGCTGGAACGATGATTGGTTGACCGGACGGCGCAGCCTGTGCCAAGAACAAACATTAACATCACAATTGTCAGCCAGACGGTGGGTTTTTCCATGTATTTTTTCCTCTCATCGTATTGCTGTTGGGTAGCCTTGCACGTTTCAAACAAAGAATACGTTTTGGATATCTTACTTTTATGGGGAAGACAAGATCTATAGTGTAAAAGGGCAAGGCACCCAAATTCACCCTTACTTACAGGTGACAGTCAGGATATCCTGCTCTTTTTTAACATGGGAACCTTAACTTTTAGTTGAGACATATGCGGTTAAATCGAATACCTATAACGTGAATATCTGCAGCTTGTCCGTCAGCAGCGGGGACCGCGGAAGGCAGCCTCGGCTGCAATTATTCATATTCCAAAAGCGTTTTAATCTGAGAGCGGATCTTTCTTAATTTATTGAGGATATCTTGAATATAATTGTCATCTTTGCAGGGCGTGGGTTGAAAATCAAGGGTGTCAACAATAATGGACAGCGCCTTATATAATTTTTGATATTTGAGTCTGTCTTGTTTGTCCTGCCGTGTTCTTTCTTCGATTATCGCTTTGAGCTCCATCGCAGCCTTTTTCAATGCCATGGACTGATTGGTTATGTATTCATATGACCGCAGATCGTCGCTTCTCTCCTTTAAGGTCGTTGACCAAATGAGTTCCATTTTAATCAGGGCTGATTTTATGGCCGGGTCATTCATTTTTATCGTCGGTACAAGGTGTACAACATCCCCCTAAATCGTGAAGTTTGCATGGCGGTCAAATGCAATCATTTTATGTCTTTTGCGCATGAAGGAACTGACTGTTTAGACAATATCTTCACCTTCTTGGGGAATGCAAGGAAAACTTGAAAATGCCGGGTCAACCCTGAACGTTCCTTTTTTTAAAACGACCAGATCCAAAGATAAGGAATGCAATGACCCAGCACAGAGAAAATACAAAAGTCATGGCGATTTGTTTTATGGGTCTTGCGGCAGCTTAAAGCTCAAGGTGATTTCTCCCGTGTCCGGGTCCACGCTGACCTTGCGGTCGCGAATCCCCGGGACCGGGACGCCCGAGGCAAGTTCCACCAGGCCGGACATGAAGTCAAGGCCTGAGTTGAGAACCGCCTCCATCCTTTCCGGATCAATTTCGCTGGTCCCGAAGGACAACGGAGCCTTGGCATCGTGTTCCGTCATGGCCTCCGGGAAAAAGATGTCGGCGGTTTCACCGGGGAGATCTTCGGGAACCGTTCCTGTGGCGGGCAGCAGAGCCGGCCCTAAAAATGACCGAAGCTGTTCCGTCACGCCCCGGCCGTCCCGGCACAGGGTTTCCATGTGGTCGGGGTCAGAATCAAACAGATCAAAGTAAAGATCCGGACTCTGTTTCAGGCCGGCCAGCACCCGTTCCTCAATGCTGTTGCGGGCCATGAGGTTGATGATGTGGCAGGTGGGCGGATCAATATCGTTTTCCCTGGAGCCTGATGGACGCAGGCTGTCCATGCGCCGGGCCATCTGGGCCGGGGGCCAGGGCAGTTCCACCTGGATAAGACACAGGGCGCAGGACAAATCCAGCCCTTCACTTCCCTCGTCTGTGGCAAGAAAGACCAGGCAGTCCGGATTCTGAGAAAATGTCCGGGCTGTTTCTTTGCGCCTTTCCTGGGGCAGCTTTCCCGATACCTGCACAAAGGGGATGACGGCATCCGACAGATGGCGGGCGATCAGATAGGTCATGGCGGTCCATTCGCTGATAATTACTGTTTTGCGATGATTTTGGACCACAACTTCGTCGATGACGGAGGCAAGTTCCTTCAGCTTGGGCGAGATCTGGGTCTCTCTGTCCACTAAAAAGGTGGAGTTGCAGACCATGCGCATGCGCAGCACCTGGGCCTGAATTCCGCGCAGGTCCATGGGGGCCAGGGGCTGTTTGCGGACCCGTTCGGCCAGTTCGGCGGCGCAGGCCTCGTGTTCCTTGGCCTGTTCCGGGGCAAGATCCACATAGTAGTTGTTTTCCACCCGTTCCGGAAGCTGGTCTTCCACCTCCTCCCATGTTCGGCGGATGAGGATACCCGACAGTTTGTCCTTGAGCAGGTCCAGGTTCTTGTATCCGGCCACATGGGTCTTCCGGTCCCTCACCTTTTGCCCCCTTGGAATGTTGAAATGGTCTGCGGCAAACTGCCACAGGGGGGTGAACAGGTAGGGATCCAGGAATTGGACAATGGAGTACAGATCTTCGGGGTTCTCTTCCACCGGGGTGCCGGTGAGAACAATGGCATGTTTTTTGGGCAGACGCTTGACGGCTTCGGCCGTCCGGGTGGAGATATTTTTGATGCGCTGGGCTTCGTCCAGGATGATGATGTCCGGGTTCCACGCGGCAATGGGACCCACATCCCGTATGACGGTGTCGTAATGGGTAATCTTAAACGCCTTTTTATCCCGGTAGAGGGCTTTTCTTCTGGCCGGGGCCCCTGTGATAATGCAGGCCTCTTCCCGGGTGGTCCGCTCAATTTCCCTGAGCCACTGGTCCCTTAAAGAGGGCAGGGTGATCACCAGGATTTTTTCAAATCCGAAAAGTTCTTTTTTGATCAGTGACAGGCCGATGGCCTGTACGGTTTTGCCAAGGCCCATCTCATCCCCGATGAGCACCCCGGTTTTAAAGGTTCCGAAACGGATACCCTTTTCCTGAAACGCATAGAGGGGACGGGTCAGGGGAATTTTGGGCAGAGGGGTCCCCTTGATTTTCTCAAGCTGAAGCACCTGCTGCCGGTGGTCCACCCGTTTGAGCAGGTTTTCCCGGATCCGGACCCGGCGGTCGCCGTGGAGTCTGAGCATCAGTCCCATGACAAGGGAGAGGTCGGCGGCAATAAACTTGCCTTTATCATCGAAATATTTGCCCAGGACGGGGGAAAGATCCGGCATGTCGGTTTTCATCCTCGGGGCGTGGAGCCTCGGGGCCTGGGCCGTTGAATCCCAGTAAATATCGGCAAAGGGCAGGGTTTCGGTGGCGGCCTGTTTTTTGAAACCGGGTTCCCCTTTCAGGTAGTCGGCCATGAAAAGTATGTGTTTGCAGGTGCCAAGGCCGTTGGTCTGAAAGTCGGGGCAGGAGCAGTGTCCCTTGGCGTTTACCGGGTCGTGCAGGCAGACCGTATACGTTCGGGAATCCTTGGAGATCACCTTGTGATCGCCTGTGAACATATCCCCGCGAACCGCCTGGAACTGGTCTGTCCTGGACCGGTGCCTGCGGTCTTCCAGGGCCTGCTCCCGGATTTCCTCCGGGGTGAGAAAACGGGTCTGCCGGTCAGAGGGAAAAAGTTCCTCCTGGACCCTGGGGGCCACCAGCAGCGCCCTTGCATGGAGGGCTGCGGCCACGGCGTGCCGGCATCCTTGTCCCGGATAAGGGCAGGAGCATTGGGCCTGGATATGGGTCTCCCGAACCTGGATGGTGGTGGTATAGGTGCCGTAGGTCCCGTCAAACTGATAGGTAAAGGTGCTGGTGTCAGGATCCTTGTGGGACAGAAAATAGGACCCGTTTTTCCAGGTCTGTTTTCCCCGGTCAAAGATGAGGGGGGAGTCGGCCAGGGTTTCTCTGATGGTTATGTCAGACAGGGCATGCATGGGGCAAAGAGTATTACAGCGGGGCCGTTCTGGCAATATTTTTATGGCGTCAGTTTGGGGCGCAGTAAAGGTTTCTGGCCGCTGAAATGGTACGGGCAAGTTCCGGGATATCGGGCGTACCGGCTAATACCATGTCCGCCTTGTCCCTGCAGGGGGCCACAAAGGTGTCGTGCATGGGCCTCGCCTTTGTCAGGTATTGGTCGATGATCTGGGACACGGATCTGCCCCTCTCTTCCTGGTCCCGGCAAAGGCGGCGGATGAATCTTATATCGGCCGGGATGTCCAGAAAGATCGTCAGGTCAAGGCCGGCTGCCACAGCCGGGATGGCCAGGACCATCATTCCCTCCACCAGGATATAGGGGCGGGCAGGGACCTGCCGGGTCTGTAAGGTCCGGGTGTGGGCGGCAAAATCATAGACCGGTACCTCTATTGATTCTCCTCTGGCAAGCGCCGAAAGATGGGCGGTGAGAAGGTCCGCCTCTAAAGCGTCGGGGTGGTCGAAGTTGATTTCGGCCCGGTGCTCAGGCGAAAGATGGGACAGATCTCTGTAATAGGCGTCCGCCTCAATGACCGCGGCCTGATCCGTTCCCAAAGCCTTGGCAAGGCCCTGGGCCAGCCAGGTCTTTCCCGAGCCGGTTCCTCCGGCAATACCGATAAAAAAAGAGTGAGGGTTTATTTGGGGCCTCCTTATGGGACAGGGGTCACTGCCGCTTGAAAAAGATATCCAGGAGCTGTTTTTTAAAGGGGTCGCTTCTTTTCACGGCCGCCAGAAAATCGGGTTTGCTCAACACATAGGTCTGAGTCTCTTCCAAGGCCTTGACCGTGGCGGATCTGGGCTCATCTTTGAGCAGGGCGATTTCACCGAAAAAATCTCCCGTTGAGAGGACTGCGGCCTGCCGTGCCTCCCCGTTTTCTTCCCGGACCCGGACATCCACCGTTCCCTTTTTGATCATGAAAAATTTGTCACCGGCCTCACCCTGGCGGATGATCTCTTTGTCCTGGGCGAAGGTTTCAATCTCCATCTTCTGGGCGATTTCCGTGAGGGCTGCGGGCGACGTTTTTGCAAAGACCTCGCACCGGGTTAAAAATTCGCAGATTTCAATGGACTGGTCCACCTGGACGTCAGAGGCAATGGCGCCGTCCACCATATTGATGATCCGGTCGGCAATATCCAGGATCCGGTTGTCATGGGTGACCAGGAGGATGGCGCAATTGTCCTCTTTTGCCATCTGCCGGAAAAGGTTGACCACCTTACGCCCCGTATCCTTGTCCAGGGCGGCGGTGGGCTCGTCGGCCAGGATCAGTTTGGGGCGGTGGACGATGCCCCGGGCCACGGCGATCCGCTGGCGCTGGCCCCCGGACAGGGCTTCGGGCTTGTACTTGAGCCGTTCGGCCAGATCCACTTTTTTCAGGATATCAACGGCCATGGACGTCTGCACCTTTGAGGAGAGTCCCGAATATCTCAGGGCCAGCCTGACGTTCTGAACGGCGGAAAGCGAGTCAAAAAGGTTATGGGCCTGGAAGATAAACCCGACTTTTCTGCGGACCTGGACAAGGCCTTTGGCCGGTCGGCCTGAAAGCTCGTCGCCCAGGATTTGAACCGAGCCTTCCTGGACGGAGCGCAGGGCTCCCACCAGAGTCAAAAGTGTGGTCTTGCCCGAGCCTGAGGGGCCGGTCATGATCACGATCTGGCCCGGGTAAAGGTCGAGGTTGATATCGAACAGCACCTGTTTTTTGTTATTCCCGCTGCCGAAATAGTGGTTGAGCTCCCGAATCCGGACCGCAGGGTCCGTGGATGGGGTGCATATGTTGTCAGATTTCATCCAAACACCTCTGCCGGATCCATGCGAATGACTTTACGCGCCGCTAAAAATGCGGAGAGCATGCACATGACCAGGGTTAAAAGAAAAATTGCGCCGGCGCGCACGGGGGTGACCGCCATCCAGATGCCGGTCAGATGCTGCAGCAGGCTGTAAAAGATCAGTGAGGCCGCAAGGCCGGGGCCAAAGGAGAGAAGGGCCAGATAAACCCCCTGGGAGATGACGGTGAGGATCAGGTGAAAGTTGGTATATCCCATGGCCTTGAGGGTGGCAAATTCGGCGCTGTGGTCGGAGATGTCCGTGAACAGAATCTGGTAGCAGATGATCATGCCGATGGCAAAGCCGACGATCAATCCTAATCCGAACACCTGGACCACGGGCTGCTCTTTCATCCACTGGTCCTTGATGCGCTGGATCACCTGGGCTTTGGTGTAGACCCTCACATCGCTTTCAAGATGGGCGGACAGGGCCTTTTGCACGGCAGCGAGATCGGTGGACGGGGCCAGTTTAATCAGCCCAAGCTGCGGCCGGTCAAGGATATTGGCGTGGCGTCCACCGGCAAAAAGCCGGGCCAGGTTGTCCTTGTCCATGAGGATATGCCCGTCCGTGGAGAAGTTGGGATAGAGTTTAAAGTTCCCGATAAATGTTGCCTGATGAGTTTCAAGCTCCACGTTCATGCCGGTTGAAAGCCCACCGTAGGTTTCCATTCGGGAGGTCCGGTCAAAAAGAGCGGTAAAAGGGTACTTCAACTGGTTTCCATAGGTACGGGTATCGGGGATCAGCAGGGCCGGAACCGCCGTGTCAAAGGCCAGGGCCATGATGCTGTGAATCTTGCGGTCGTGGGTATTTTTCAGGCGCACCCATTGCATGTAAAAGCCCTTTGCCGATTCAACCCCTTCAATATCAAGGGCCCGGGCCAGCCGCTTTTTGGGAAAAGGCATGTCACTGTAAATATAGGCCTTCATTCGGTTCATGATGACAAGGTCGGCATCCAGGGCACGGGCCAGCAGGGTTTCACTGTCTAAAAGCCCGTTGATGAAGCCCAGTTCAACAAACATGAGAAGGACGGCAAAGGCGACGCCGGCAACGGAAACCAGAAGCCGCATCTTTTTGTGGGTTAATATGGCAAAGGCCAGGCCTTTTTTTTCCACCATGGTCAGAACAGCTCCGCCGGATCCGCCGTTTCAATGCGCCGCACCGCCAAAACCCCTGAGATTGCGCTCATGACAAGGCTGGATGCAAAGATGAACAGCAAAAGTTGCGGGGTCATCCGGACCGGGACCTGGATGGTGTTGCGCAGCACATCGTAAAGGAGAACGGCCAAGCCGGAAGAGGGGATGAAGCCCACAACGGTCATGAAAAGCCCCTGGGCCATGACCACGAATTTCAGATCCTGATCCGTGTATCCCATGGCCTTGAGGGTGGCGTATTCCCGCAGGTGGTGAAGCACTTCGGAGCTTAAGATCTGATAGAGGATCACGGCGCCCACCATGAAAGCGATGACCGCCCCGGAGGTGAACATGACGCCGATGGGGTTGATGGACATGAAAAAATGGCGTTCCCTTTTGTTCAGCTCTTTTCGGGTAATCACCTGGACATCCCCCGAAAGCCTTGTTTTCAACCGTGACATCACCTGGTGAGCGTCCGCACCCTTGGCAAAGGTTAAAAGCGCTGCGCTGGGACGCCATATGGACCGGCCCATGACCTTGGCAAAGGTGGCGTCGTTCATGATGACCGATCCGCCGGAGATGAATCCCGCACCATTGGAAAAATCGCCTGAGATCCTGATCCTTCTCCCGTTTAACTCCGTCTGGGCCCCTATAGGCAGCGGCCCGTAATCCAGCGCGGCCTTCCGGTCCATGAGAACGGAATCCTGCCTTGAAATCAGGGACAGTTTTTCGTTGGTGGCTAAAGCTTTAAAAGGGGCCGTGGCCACGTCCACCCCAAGCGCCATGATGGCGTTGGAATTTCCGGTGACCGGATGCCGCATTTGCGCCTGGTCCATGAAAAGAGGGGCTGCGGTTTCAACGCCGGGATCGGCCTGGGCGATTTTAAGCCGGCGCAGGGGAATCGTGCCGGCGTCCGAGATAAAAAGGTAGTTCGGGGCCAGCATGACGGCATCAAACCGGAACATGTCGTAGATCATGGTGGAGTTGATGGTGCTGGCCTTATAAAAGCCCACCTGCATGAACAAAAGGAGAATGGAAAACCCCATGCCGGACAAAAGCACCAGGGTCCGGACCCGGTTGTGCATCATGTTTTTCCAGGCAAGCTTTAATCTCATTAACGGGTGTCCAAAGCGACATCGACCTGAAGCTGGATATACCGGGCGGCGGTGTCCGGATCGTCCAGCAGGATTTTTACCTCTGCCACACGATAGTCCTCGGGCTGGTAGGGATCGATATCCCTGACGGTCCGCTTGAAGATCAGACGGTTGATGTGGATGACTTTCCCGGTCAGTTTTCCGGGCAGGGCAGGGCTTGTGACAACGGCCGACTGGTCCATGCGCACCCGGCCAAGATCGGTTTCGTAGACTTCGGCAATCGCCACCATGCTTGAAAGGTCGGCCATCTTCAGGATGGGGTATTGCCCCGGAACCCCGCCGCCCCTGGAGAAAATGGTCAGGATTTCCCCGTCCACCGGGGAGGGAATCCTAAAGGTTTCCATTTTTTTGCGGGCAAAGTTCAGCTCTTTTTCAAGGGTGTCAAGGCCGATGGAAAGCTCCCGGGCTCTGGAGTCTTCAAGGATGGTGGCCTGCTCGGCCCGGGCTTTTTGCTGGTTCAAAGGGGCCAGGGCCTTTTGCCGCGAAAGCGCCACACCGGCCGTGTTCAGATCCTCTCTGGTCCGGGTCAGTTCCATCTGCCGTTCATCGTAATCCTGGCCTGAGACCACCTCTTTGGTGTTCAGGGTTTTTGCCCGCTCCATCTCCCGTTTCCTGAACGCCACCTGGGCCGTCAGGGACACGATACGATGTTCCAGGATCCTTATTTCATCGCGGTCCTGGACCCGGGTGATCTCCTGGCGGGCCTTGGCCTCTTCCAGCCGCACCTTTCGCAGGGCAAGCTCTCTTTGGACCTGCGCTTTGGCCGTTAGAATTTTTTGTTCCAAAAGGTCCACATCAGCCTTGTAAGCGTCGTATCCCACAAGCAGGATCAGAGGCTCGCCTTTGGCAACCTTTTGCCCCTCTTTGACCAGAACCTTTTGGATGCGCTTTTCCCCTGAGGCCGCACTGATGTCAAAGACGCCGAGATCGGGTTCTATGCGGCCAAGGGCATGAATCTCAGAGGGCGCGGCCGCAATGGCATTGCCGCCGGAAGAACCTGTGTCCCCGGCCAGACAAAGGGCCGGCAAAAGAAACGCCACAAATGCCAGGGCAAAACTGCCGATACAGGTCTGGATAAAGGTACGGTTTGAGATCATGCATGTCCTTCGTAGATATAAGGGTTGACGACTTGTCCCACAGCTGTTCCGTAATATGTCTGGTTAAAGGATATAGGGCCGGATTACAAGAAAAAAATAGTGGTTTGCGGCCAAAGACACGGTCATGGCGCTTGCTATATCAACCGTTTCGGGTTCGGAAAGGCACTTGACTGACGTTATGCCGGGATGTACTATCCGGCCATGATTAGCCGCGGAACAAACAAAAATAAATTCCACCTGATCCTTATCAAACCGTCCCGGTACGACGACGACGGGTATGTCATCCAGTGGCGGCGCGTGTCCCATGCCGCAGCCTCCCTGTCCGTTCTTAACGCCCTGGCCGAAGACTGCGCCCGCAGGAAAGTTTTGGGGCCGGATGTGGAGATTGTGATCGAGGCCCGGGAGGACCAGTCCGGCCTGCCGCCGATGAACCAGATGATCCGCCGTGTCAAACAGGCCTCGGCCGGGGGGCTTGTGGGCTTCGTGGGGGTTCACAGCGCCCAGTTCCCGCGGACGGCGGACCTGGCCCGGCGGTTCCGGGCTGCAGGCGTGCCTGTGGTGATCGGCGGCTTTCATGTCTCAGGATCCATGATCATGCTGCCTAAAACACCGCCGGAGCTGCAGGAAATGCTGGACCTGGGCGTCTCCCTGTTTGTGGGGGAAGGCGAGGAACGGCTGGCCCGGGTGATCCGGGATGCCCACGAAGGCCGACTGCGTTCCGTATACGACTATTCAGGGCAGCTCGTGGATCTGGACAAGGCCCTCGTCCCCGACCATCTGCCCAGAAACGTGGAGCGGAATTTGATTCAGTCCCTCTCCCCTTCGGAACCCCTGGAGGCGGGCCGGGGCTGCCCCTTTAACTGCAGCTTCTGCTCGGTGATCAACGTCCACGGCCGCAAGGCCCGTACCCGAAGTCCCGAAACCATCCTGGCCCAGGTCAGAAACGGCCTGGCCCGGGGCCGGAACATTTTTTTCTTCACCGACGACAATTTCGTCCGCAATCCCCGGTGGCGTGAGATCCTTGAGGCACTGGCGGATCTGCGGGAAAAAGAGGGGCAAAACATTGCGTTTTCCATGCAGGTGGATGCCAGAAGCGATCAGGAACCGGGCTTTATCCCCCTTGCCGTCCGGGCCGGCTGTGCTCAGATATTCGTGGGCATGGAGAGCATCAATCCTGTCTCCCTGGCTGCCGTGGGGAAAAAGCACAACGCCGTGGAGCGCTACCAGCAGCTCTTTCTGGCCTGGAAGCGGCACGGGGTCCAGATTATGGCAGGCTATATGCTGGGCTTTCCCACGGACACCCCGGAAAGCATCTGGCGGGATATCGAGACCATCAAGCGGGACCTCGCCCTGGATCTGCCTTTCTTTTTCGTGCTCACCCCCCTGCCCGGTTCCCGGGACCACAGGGATCTGATCGCCAAAGGTGTGCCGTTATCCTCCGACCTGAACCGCTACACCACCTTCCACGCCACCCTGCCCACGCCCCATATGAGTTGTGAGGAACTGCAGGCCGTGTATGAGAGGACATGGCGGCAATTTTATGACGACGCCCATTGCGAGCGCATCATGCGGCGTCATGCCGCCCTGGGAGGCGATCTTCCCTTTTTGCTGGCCTTTTTGCTGGCCTTTCGCGGGGTCACTCCAATCGAAAAGGTGTTTCCTGCGGAAATCGGGTTCTTCCGCATCAAAAAACGGCTGGAGCGCCGGCCGGGGCTTCCCCGAGAATCCCTGGCCCCCTTTCTTATGCACCGCTGCCGGGAGGCTTTGTCCGTTAATATGAAATGGGCACAGCTTTTTTACCGCATGACCCGCACGGCCAAACGGATAAAGAAAGGCGGATGCCGGCCGGTTCCGGGGGATCCGGCCCTGGCCGCCCATGATTTTTCCAGGGAC
The DNA here is from genome assembly GCA_963677255.2 of uncultured Desulfobacter sp. Lineage (GTDB taxonomy): Bacteria > Desulfobacterota > Desulfobacteria > Desulfobacterales > Desulfobacteraceae > Desulfobacter. The sequence continues at coordinate 2,686,423 of CAXXER010000001.1, forward strand.
CACGACCTGCCCAACTAACCCGTATCTGAAACTCTGATACCTGATACCCTGATGTCTAATACATGGAACGGCTTTCAAAGGCCGTGGGATGGTTCACAGTTTTCAACTCCGCAAGGTTTCTCCGCAGTTCCTTTTGAAAGGATTTTCGCTGGTTATAGTGGGAGACCAGCAGGAGGAAGGCCATGAGCGGGTCCCGGGAATGCAAAAGTCCCTGGAGGGTAATCCGCAGGATCCTGGGCCAGGAATGGGTCTTTTGGATCATTTTATGGCGGGTGCGGTAAAACTGCTCCCGGGTCATGTGGACGGGCATGGTCAAAAGCCGGCTGAAATCGTACTTTTCCCAGTCCGCGGGAAAGTGCCGGTAGCAGAGCTTGGACTCCACCTTGTCAAAGAGTTTGGTCCCGGGCAGCGGGGTGAGGATGGTGTGGGTGACAAGATCAATGTCGGATTTGGCCAGAAAATCGGCCATGCGTTTAAAAGAGGCTTCGGTATCCTCGTGGGAGTTGAAAAAAAAGCCGTTCACGGCAATGCCGTAGGAGTGCAGGGTTTTCACCACCTGGGTGTAATAGGCTTCGTTGCCGGCCATCTGGACGTTCTGGTATTTTCCCCGCCCTTCAAGGGCCGAGGTTTCAAGGGCTTCGAACCCGATGAGCAGGGAGGCGCAGCCGGCTTTTCGCATCATCCGCAGCATCTCATGGTTTTGAGCCACGTTGATGGAGGCCTGGCTGCCCCACATCTTCCGGGTTTCTTTGCGGACCATGCCCTCAAACAGGGCCATGGCCCGTTCATCGTCCTTTTTTCGCCCGCTGCCCACGATATTGTCATCCGCCACAAACAGCACCTTGTGCTTGATGTCCTTCATCTCGTCCACGACATCGTCCACAGGTCTTAATCTGTACTTGCGTTTGTTAAAGGCTGAAATGCAGCAAAAATCGCAGGAAAAGGGGCAGCCCCGGGTGGTCTTGATAATGCTGGCCGGATAATCGTCGTACAGATCCCGGCGGGGCCTTGGCAGGTGGTCGAGGTCGATGAGGTCTTCATTTTCGTAAATCTTTGACAAATTACCGGCCTCAAAGTCCTCAATGACCCGGGGCCAGATCCCTTCAGCTTCCCCCACCACCACCGAAGTGGCGTAGCGTGCCGCCTCATTCGGCCGCATGGAGGGATGGATGCCCCCCAAAACTACGGGAATGTTCCTGCGGGTGAACTCGCCTGCGATTTCATAGGCCCTGCGGGCCTGGGGGGTCATCACCGTGATGCCCACAAGATCCGCCTTTGTGGTGGCAAAGTTGAAACGCCGGGTCTTTTCGTCCACAATTTCGATGTCCCAGTTGTCCGGGGTCACGGCCGCCACATAGCCCAGGGCCAGCGGCGGGGTAAAGTAAAAAAACCAAGGGTTGCCCGGGTTGATCAGCAGCAGTTTTTTGCGTGTCATACTCTCACTTCCGTTTGTATCCAGTTAGTCGGCCGGCAAAATACCAAAGGAACGTCTGATAATAATTTCATTGATCGAAACCGAACACAAGCCTTTCTTGACAAACCCCCCGGCACCGTCTTAAGGGTATCTTAAATACTCTTGATCAAGATCAGGATTTTGGTTTGAGTTCAAGGTGCCGCAATGTTTTGTGCCGCAAAGAACCCCCACCTCTAATACGAGCTTGGATGATATGTCTGATTTTATCCTGATGATTGCCATGAAAGCCGAGCTGCCGGATCTTTTTCCCCGCCCTTTCGGCACCTGGTGCATGGGCGGCAGTACCGTCCGGGTGGTCAAAACCGGCATGGGGAAAAACAAGGCCGGGGCGGCAATGCAAAAGATTCTGGGGCAGTCAGAACCCGGCAACTCTTGCAACTCCGGCAACTCCTGCAAATCCGTCAACCCGGCTTTCATCCCTGATTTTATTCTGGCCCTGGGATTTTGCGGGGGAACCCGCGATGACCTTGCCATCGGGGATCTTATTGTTGCCGACCGGGTGAGATACCGGGACCGGGTCATTGATCTCCCCACGAGCCTTACCTTGACCGGATTTGTGGAAAGATGGCCGAAAAAATGGCCAGTGATGAATCTAAAATCGGATCCGAATTCAAAACCGGGCCTGAATTTAAAGCCGGGTCAGAACTTAAAACCGGACAGGAACTTAAAACCGGATATGCCTTCCAAAGAGGAACCGTTCAGACCTTTAACTTTCCCGTTTTTTCCCGGCGCCGTGTTTCGGAAGATGCGGTCGCGGTGGATATGGAAGCCTTTGCTCTGGCGAAAATTGCGAAGGAGTATGGGATTCCCCTGATTGTGGTGAAGGCTGTAAGTGATATCGTCCCGGAAAGGGGGGGATTGGCCGGATGTTTTGAATTCTGCCGCAATATCAGAAAAGGTGCCGGAATAGCCAAATTGACGCTCAATCGGTTCATGGCGGATCTTCTCTCCTGGGATTTGTAACCTGCTGATCTTAATGCCGAAGACCCGGCAGGGGCAGGGCAAGGGGTATTCCGCTTAATTGGCGAAGGTCGTCCTGACCTTCGCCAAATCGGATCTGGTCCCGGTTATCTATCCTGAACCCGGACCCAGCTACGACGCTCCAACCCCTTACCCCACCCCTGCCTGGACACCCGGGTTTGCCAGAAGATTATCCAGACAACTTCATTTCTGTATAAAGATTATTCTTGAATTCCAGAACGAAATCAGTCTATTGTCCGATTATCTTTGTTTTGGCTCCTAAAATGATCGACCCAAGATGGGCTGGATATGATTCAAAGACAGGACTGAATGCGTATCTAAATTCATAACCAAGGTAGAAACGGTATCATAATCTATAAATTTAATAGGCCGAATCCGTCTATAACCATATTGGGCATTCTGCCTAATATGTTGATATACTGAGATAAGGTGCTGTATCAATAATAATAAGGAAAAAACTGAATGCATCCGGATGTCGCTTTTGAAAATTTTAAACGATTAGAAGAACATTATGGCGGCGTAAACAAGAACGCTTTTAATGAAGCGGACACTAGAGCTAAAATTATAGACACATTACTTCGTGATTGTTTAGGTTGGGACGAAAATTATATTGTTAGAGAGAATCACACCGAAAATGGATTTACTGATTATGAATTGAGAATTAATGGTAGTCCTGTATTGGTAATTGAAGCAAAGAAAGAAGGCGAACATTTTCAAATACCAGAAAACAAAAGAAACAGATCCTACAAAATCAGCGGCTCCATTTCTACGGTAGATAATCTTTTGAATGCCTTAGTGCAGGTCCACAGTTATTGCATCGAACTTGGTTGCAAATACGCCGCCGTTTTTAATGGGCATCAGTTAGTAATTTTTTCGGCGATCAGTATTGGCAAACCCTGGAGAGATGGTTTTTGTATTATATATAATTCCCTTGAAGATATCAAAGAAAACTTTAATCAACTGTGGAATACCCTGGCATTCGAGAATGTTTGTAATGGATCATTAGTTAGCTATATTGAAAAAGGGAAAAGCACCCTAAGCTTTAAAAAAGTTAGTTCAGAGATACATAATCCTGACCAATCATGGGCTAGAAATGAACTATACATTTATATGCAACCATATTGTGACTTTGTATTCAGTGAACTATTAGACGAAAAAAGAACTGAGGTCTTAAAAGAATGTTACGTTCATGACCGCTCAACTAATCCGTTAACGGAGGAGATAGAAAGTTACTTCATAGATAAGCTCCCTCATTTTTCAGAACAATATGGCGTAAGATAGGTTTATGAAGAAAGACTTAAAGCTGGTGAATTTCAAGAGGCTTTTAGTAAAAGGACATGTGATGATACTTCAGGTGGCATGATTGTCCTTCTTGGTGGAATCGGATCTGGAAAATCAACATTTCTTCATAGATTTTTTAAAGTTGTAGTCGCAGATCACCAAAATCATCTTTGGTTCTATATTGATTTTAGAAATGCTCCGTTAGATGATTCCGAGATAGAAACCTTTGTAATTAATAAAATGTTTGATATCTGGGAAAATAAATACAAGGATAATTTTTCTCAGATATTGAGTAGCATATCTTTTTATGCTGATTATTCTGACAAGAAAACTTTTTTACAAAAGTTCATTGCATTACAATCCTATTTAAGATTCTCAACCACATTGGTAATAGATAATGTCGATCAACACGAATTGCATTTTCAAGAAAAAATATTTCTTACAGCACATCATCTCAAAGATGTATTTAATACATTAGCTATTATAGCATTGAGAGAAGAAACATTTGTTTCTTCAACTAGAACGGGCGTGTTTGACGCTTTTTATATCCAAAAATTTCACATATCTTCTCCAAATTTTTTAAGAATGGTTTTAAAGCGCCTTCAATTTACCATTAAACTTGTCAAATCTGAAAATAGCGAAATTCCTAAAGAAAATATAATACAATATTTAGAAATAATCGAAAGTTCATTGCGCAGGAAAAATAAACAATCCCAAAAATTGGTAGAGTTTATAGATAGAATTTCTGTTGGGAATATGAGAGAAGCCCTAAGGATGTTTAATAATTTCATCATTTCAGGGAATACAAATATTAAAGATATTTTTTCAAAGCATGCGCAATCTGGTGAATATCAAATATCATATCATCAATTTATCAAATCAATTATCTTGGGAGAATATCGTTATTACTCTCAAGAAAGAAGCCATTTAATGAATGTCTTTGATTTTGATCCCTCAATAACAGATTCTTGTTTTAATTTGCTTAAGATACTTAATTATTTGCAATATCGTTCAAATAAGAGGTCATCTATAGGTAGGGGTTACGTTTTAATAGATGAGCTAATAAATATTTTTGAGGGAGTATCAACAAAAAGAAATGTTGTAATAGATTCATTGCTTAGGCTATCAAATTTTAATTTGGTTGAATATGATAATCAATCCCGAACAGATATTAAAAAAGCATCATACGTAAAAATTACAGCAGCAGGGAACTACTATCTGAATAGTTTAATATTTGAATTTACTTATATTGATGTAGTATCTTTTGATACACCAATTTCTGATGAAAAAGTAGTTAAGGAAATGAAAAAAATGCTTAATGCTCATACTATTGAAACTAGGATCGAACGTGCCGGTTACTTTATATCATACTTAGTTGAAATGGAGACCAAAGAACATGCTAATCATCCAGAGTATTTACACAATGAATTAACAAATAAGATGTTCGCAAATGACATTCAAAAATATTTCAATGAATTTCAAAAAAGGATAAAGAAATAGCATATAAATCGCTGCAGTCTGACCTATGGTCTATCGGCTTTTCGGAAGCACTTGCTTTTCGAAAAAAGATAGCTTCGAAAACCTATTCGGCTATATGTCCCGGGCGGCTGCGCTTCCTGTTGAAGCTGAAGAAAAAGCCTAAAAAATAGGCGATTCTGAGCATGTTATGTTGGATTTTTTGAAAGATAGGCCTGCCCTTATCTATAAGCTTGGGAAGAATTATCCACTCCTGCCCGTATCTTTTCAATGCCAATGCCGAAAGCAAACCTCACTTTTTTTAAGCTGCCTGATAAGCCTTGCCTCTCGCTGCCGTTCGGCCCGTTGCCGGGGCCCTTTTAAAAGAGACGAGTGAAACTCAACATAAAGGGTGTCAATGAATCCAATGGCGTCCCGTGCAATGAGGGCTTCCAGCAGATCGTTTTCCGCGCCTTCAATGTCCAGCTTGACGACGATGGTGTCGTAATGCTGTGATTGTGTCTTCAGGAATTTGGAAAAATCAACGGTGGGAACGCGGATGGCATCTTCAGGGCTTGCATCGTAAAATATGGAATGCTGATATTGTTTTATGGAGGCCCCGGTTGAACGCAGGCCGCCTTCGGCCCTGCCGATCCCGAACAATCTGGCGTGCCCGTCTTGATGGGACAGGGCCGCAAGATGGATTCTGACGGCCTTGGATTCGAAACAGGACAGGTTTTGCCCCAAGGGTTCAAGGCAGTTGGGGTTGGGCTCAAAGATGTCGTATGCCACGCGTCCCGGGGGAAAAAAGGAGGCAAAAAAACAAACCCCCTGACCTAAATTAGCCCCCCCGTCTATGAACAGGACTTTTCCCTCGTTTTTTAGAATTCTATTGGAATCAATCCGGGCGTAACAGGTTTCCAATATCCGGTTCGGGCCGTACATGACAAAACCGGCCAGCACCCTCGGATGCTTCAGCCCTGCCAGGAACCATTTTTTCCAAAGTTCGAAGATAACCTGCGCCCCCTTATTTGTATCCCTCCGGGTCTGACCGTCCAGATCTAACCCTCAGGTCTAAATCCTGGCCCGGCGAAATCCCCGGGCTATGCCGGCCACCATGATAAACAGGGCGGGCATGCCGATGAGATGGAAGATGCCGTTGTGATCAAAAAGCCAGATAAGCCGGAGCTGCCAGGGGCCGGAGGCCTGGACCCCTGCGGCCACGATCTGGAGCACAATGCCCGAAAGGATGAGATAGGCACCGGGAAATTGTTTTTTGGCGCCGAGATATCCGTAGACCCCCAGGGCGAAAACCATGCCCGCAATCTCGTAGAGGATAAAGTAGAGAAAAGAGGAGCCCGGGATATGGATGATGCCGAAAAAGACCAGGGCCGCGCCGATGCACCAGGGCAGAAGTTTTTTGGCTGCGGTGCGGCCTTTGAGATCATAGACCGCCGCCAGGACAAAGAAGGCCACCACAAGGCCCAGGCAGATCAGCATGGGTTTCCAGAGCAGTTCGTAGGTTTCCTTGGGCATGACGATGCCGTGGGCCACGGTGCCGGCCAGGGCCACGAAGCTGCTGAGCAGCATCAGGGCCTGCCACAGGCGGGTGCGAAACGGGTCTTTAGGGTGAAAACGGCCAAGATAAAGGGCGAATCCGATGGTCAAAAGACCCAGGATCAGGTCGGTGGCCGCGGTGGTCTGTTCGGTCAGGCTGGCAACGATTTCCATATTTTCCTCTCCCTTGTGGACGGTCTGTCAGACGCCCCTATCTAACCGTTGGCAGCGATAATATGCAAGCATAATCTGATGGGAACGGGTCCTTTTTCTTGACAAATGCGGGCGGTTTTGGTCTATCAATGCGAACACTCTTGATGGAGGAGAGCATCCCGGCATGAAACCCAAGTACACCGCAAAAGAGGTGCTGTATCGAATGAGCGATCCTGAGCTTGTGGTCTCCCACGCCTTCCGGCAGTTGATGCAGGTTTATGACCTTGTCTCTCCTTGTCAATTCTCCCGGCTTTGCCGGCGGGTCAGAGGTATGACCATCTGCAGCAACGGGTGTTTGAGGGGGCTTTATGATGCCGTCAAATATACGCTCGAACAGAATATCCCCGGAGATATCGTAGAGTGCGGCAGCGCACAGGGAGGCAGTGCGGCGCTCATGGGGCTGACCTTGAAAGAAATCTGCGAAGACAACCGCCTGATTTGGGTCTTCGACAACTTTGAAGGCCTTCCCGCCCCCACCCTGGAGGATCCGGATTACGAATTTGCTAAAAATCATACCGGCAGCCGGGGGGGTAAGGTTGAGCAGGTGGCGGCCTCTTTTAAGGCGCTTGGGCTTTACGACCGGACAAGACTTGTCAAAGGCCTTTTTGATGATACCCTTGCCAAGGCTGAAGTGGAGCAGATTGCCGTGCTTCACCTTGACTGTGACTGGTATCATAGCGTGACAACATGTCTGGAACACCTGTATGATAAAGTGGCGGTGGGAGGCGTGATTCAATTTGACGATTACGGCTTCTGGAAAGGGGCGCGCAAAGCCGTTGATCAATTTTTCGACCGGCGCGGCATTTCACCCGAACTCACCCGTCTGGATTACCACGGGCGGCAAATGATCAAACCCGGATAGATTACAGGAGGCCTGATCGCAAAGTGACCCCCCCCCCGAACCATCAGCATTGTTACGACCGCCGCATATCCCTGGCACACCGGCACGGCCATCCTGCCCCTTTTACGGGCCTATTATCTGAGCCTGAGAGGCCTTAACGTAACCCTGTATATCCCTTTTGTCCCGCCGAAAGACCAGGCGCAAATCTTTGGTATTAACGTCCGCTTTACCACTCCTGAATCCCAGGAGGCCTACATCCGGGATTATCTGCCAGGCCCTGACAGCCCTTCTCTGAAAATTAAATTTTACCCCGGCAAATACGTTAAATTGTTCGGCTCGATCATTCCCGCCTGCAGGCTTGCAAAAAGGGTCCGGCCCTGTGATTGGCTGATTCTGGAGGAACCGGAACACCTGAACTGGTTTCACCCATGGAGCAGGTTCGGCAAATGCGCCCCCAGGGTGACCGGCAATATCCTGACTAACTATTTTTACTATTGGAGCGGCGGTTTGCCCGGTCTGCCCGCCCTGCCGTGGCTGATGGAGCATTACAGCCGTCTTTTGACACGGTACCATTGCGACGATGTCATGATCTTAAGCAACCAGATGAAATACCTTAAAGGCTCGCGGCTGATGTATTCCAGCGGCATTCATCCTTCCTTTTTCCGGACGCCTGCGCCGCCGCAGGATTCCCAAAAGGTCTATTTTATCGGGAAACTGCTCTGGGGCAAGGGCTTCCGGGAAATGGCGGACCTTTTGTCCACCTCGCAGGTCCGGGAGGTTGATGTATTCGGCCGCGGCGACGATCAAGAGGCCATTGACGCCTACGGCAAAGCCCGCGGCGTCACCTTCAATTTCAAGGGCAGCACCGCCGATCCGGCTGAAAGTTTGAAGGACTATAAGATTTTTCTTAACATGTCGCGCAGCGAAAACAGCTGCACCTCAACGGCAGAGGCTTTGGGGATGGGAAAGTTTGTCATTATCCCGGCAATCCCCTCCAATGACCGGTACTATAAATACCGCAACTGCCTGAGCTATACATCACCCCGGGGGGTTGGGCTGTGGCTGGACCATGCCCTTTCCTGCGCCCCGAAAAAGGATCCCGCCATCCATGATTTGTCCTGGGAGGCGGCCATTGACCGGCTGCTTGCCTACTATGCAAATGCAGGGCAATCCTGAAGGCCATTTCCTTGCGGGAGGCGCTGATCTGAATTCAGGATCAGTCTTTCACTTCCCAGGTGCCGGGCCCTTCCCTAAAGGCCGGATCGTCCGGGGCCGGGTGCTTTTGGGCATACCGGATCATGCGGCAAAACTTTCGCCACTGCCGCACCCAGCGGATCAGTGATGACACGGTTTGCCAAACCCTTTGGGCCATAAAGGGAATCAGGGGCGCAACGGGCAGATCCGGCCGCCGTTCAAGGCGGGATTTTTTTCGGATGATCCCGATTTCCGCCGGGTTGACCCCTTCAATGGTAAAGGCGTTTCGGGCCGGCACCATAAAGGAGATCAAAAGTTCCAGGTCCACCGGGATTGCGGCATTACGCTTAAGGATCCGGACGCAATGGGCATCCGAGTAAAAGCTGCGGAACACCTCCTGGTATACGGCTTCCAGATCGGCCGCGTCCATGCGGGGATGGGGCGTGGTCACATGGAAGGTGGTGTACCGGGAAAGATCCGGGTCCATGCAGACGCCTTTTCGTACAAGTGCTGCGTGGTCTTCGGAGCCGGGCAGCGGGGTGAGGATAAAAGGGTAAAGCAAATCCACGGCCAGCTCTTTTTTTATGGTGGAAAGGTCCTTTAGAATGCTTTCCTTTGTATCGCCGGGAAATCCTATGATATAGCCGGCCATGACAATCACCCCTTTGCGCTTCCAGGCCAGGAAAAACTCCTGGTAGGTGGCAACGGAATTATGGTCCTTTTGGACCGATGCCAGGGATTCGGGGTTGATGCTCTCCATGCCCACAAATACCTGATTGCAGCCGGCCCGGACCGCAAGGTCGATGAAGTCTTTGATGCGGTGGGACCGGGTATCGACCTGGAGAACAAAGGAGAAGCTAAGGCCCTCCTCTTCTTTGAGTCGGATCATGGCGGTGAGGATCTCCCGCCATTTCAGGTTCCGGGCGAAGTTGTCGTCTGTGAACAAAAACCGGCTGCGGCCTTGTCGGACACAGCCTCTAATATAGTCGGCCACGGCCTCCGGGCTGCGCGCCCGGGGCTTTCGGCCGTGGACGTTGATTACTGTGCAGAAGGTGCACTTTCGGGGGCAGCCCCGGCCCGCCTCGATGGGGGTCATGGGGTTCAGGGGCTGGGCGATGCGTTTTTGCACGTTTTCGGGCAGATAGGAGGGCATGACCGCCCGGGCCAAGTCCACGGGGGGCTCTGCAAAGTTGTATACGGGCAGCAGCCTTCCCCGGCAGGCGTCTTTGAGCACGAGTTCCAGCCGCTCTTCGGCTTCCCCCCGGAAAAAACAGACACCGATGTCCATCAATTCCTGAATTTCCGGCGGCGTTTGAGGCATTACCGCAAGACTGCCGGAAACGTGGGATCCGCCCATGATAACGGGGACTCCCGCATCCCTGAACTTTCGCGCCAGGGCCGCGGCCCTGGGAAACTGGGCCGTATGAACCGCGACCATCCCCACCAGGCATCCGGCCCGGGCCGATTTGGCCCGTTGAATCATCTTTTTCATTTTCGGCAGGCCGCACAGGTCATCCCAGGCCTCTATTGTGATGCGGGTGTCGGGACCTAGGACCTTTCGTGCGGCGCAATCTTGCGCCAGGCCGTTGAGTACGGACAGGGCAAGTGACGGATAAACTGACCGCCACCATTGAATGGGGTAGCCGTCCCCGTCATACCGGACCGGTTTTATGAGAATGAGGTGGAAGGTATTTTTCATTTTGAGTTACACTGTGAAAAGATGTGTTCAACGATTTGCGGAATTTTAAAAACCGCCCGGTTGACCTGGGGGCCGGGACGGCCGGACGCTGAAAGATTCCGGATGATAGCCGAAAGCTGCGGGATTCTTTTGAAAAAGGATCCCAGGTTTTGTTCTTTCAACCAGTTAAGGTTGTACTGCTCCTGGGGCAGTGCCTGGCCCGCATCCACGATGGGCACAAGCCCTGATACCAGGGCTTCGCTGATGGTGCCCGGCCCCGGCTTTCCCACCAGAAAATCGCTGACGGCAAAGAAATAGGGCACCTTGTCTGTAAACGTGCGGATGACGTGGGGATAGGCAAGGTTCAAATCCCGGATGGCGGCGGCAAATTTTTTGTTTTTGCCGCACAAAAAGATCATCTGCACCTTACGGTCCACTGTGGCCATGGCCCTTGCAATCTGTACCATCCTATCCGAACCGTTGCCGCCGTACATGACACAGCCCGTCAACCTTTGGGGGAAGAGCCCTAAAGCCTTCCGTTCATCGGCAACATCCTGAACCCGGGTATCGTAGAATTTGGGATGGACGCAAAGCCCGTCCGTGCAAAAGACCCGGTCGGGGGGATGGGGTTTTGCAAGGAGACGGTCAAAGGAGTCCCGGGTGGGGCAGACGGCAAAATAATCCTGCGCCTTGGGAAACCAGGTGGTTTTCATAGTTTCGGCCAGATCGGTCATCACCACTAAAAAAGGGAGGGGACCTTCGGGAAAACAGGCCCGAACGCTTTGGTAAAGCCCCTGGTTGGCCATGGGCATCACCGAAATCACCAGATCAACGCCCTGCTGTTTCCATGAGGCGCAAAACCGTTTTGCCGATTCCCGGGTGCCAAGTTTCACGTTCAGGAGGGTGGCGGCATAGTAGGTCAGACAGAACAGGTTGTTCCAGCCTTTGCCCAGAACAAATTTATTATAGACATCCTCGTCCGTATAGGGGGTCAGGCGGGCAAAAAGATCCACATCGGCGATCAGTTCCTTGTAAGGGTTCATCAGAATCACCTCATGGGCGGTTTCCCGTTCTATAACCGCCTTGAGGGTCAGGGCCGTGGCCTTATGGCCGCCGCCGGCATCGGTGTAGGCGATAAGGATTCTCATCTTACATGGCACCGCAGACAAAGGCCCATACCCCTGCCACATAGTGCAGAATGCTGACCCCTACAAGGTTTTTGTGCCGCCGGTAAAGGCTGCCGAATACAAGGCTACTGATAAAGGTAATGGCGACGGCCCCAATACCGAAGTGGATGTGAAAAAGGGCGAAAAGAAGGGCTGCGAATCCGATGGAGCGCACCCCTGTTTTGTCGTTGAAGAACCGTTCAAAGGCGGTCTGGAGAAATCCCCGGCTGAAAAGCTCCTGGGCTGCGGTGTGCAAAAGATATATGGGCGGCATGTACCAGGGGCTTAAGGCCGCAAAGGAGAAGGGCTTTAAGTTCCAGATGCCCAAATGGCGGACAATGGCGGAGGCTCCGGTAAAAAGGACGATGATCAGGATGCTTAAGCCCGCACCCTCTATCAAAGATTGCTTCCAGTTTTCCATGGTCATCCCCATGGATGCCATGGGCATCTTAAGCTTCCATACGATCAAAAGGCTGGGCAGCAGCAGAATCAGGGAGTAGAATACAAAAAAACCTAAGGAGTAAGGGCTGATATCGGTCAGATAGGTGTGCAAAAGGTTGTTGACGATCATGCCGATGGCCATCAGACTTAGGATATAGATGAAAAACTGACCAAAATCGTTCTGGGTTTTAACGGTTTCAATCTGTTTTTCAAGGCTGCCGACCAAATCGGAGGCGCTTTCCCGAAGTTTTTCCGAACTGATCTTGGCAATCTTTTCAACGATTCTGTGGCAAAAAGGCAGGGTGTAAAGGGGTTCTTTTTCGATCACCAGCAGGCAGCAGGCGTTTGCCGCCCGGACCTGGGCCGATCTGGGAGATCCGTCCAGAAAGGCCAGTTCTCCGAACACCTCTCCGGTTTTGTTTTCGGCAATGACAAAGGTCTCCTGGCTGCCGGTCTTGCAGATCTCCACGCAGCCTTCAAGGATGAGGTAGATTTCGTTGGAGGCTTCGCCTTCTTTAAAAAGGATCTCGCCCGTGTTCAAGGTGACCTGCCCCAAAATTCCTTTTAACGCCTGAAGTTCGGCTGGATTTAAGCTGTTCAGAATGGAGAACTGCTTCAATTCATCAACACTGATTTCTCGCTCGGCCATATGTTTTAGATCCCCTTAATTTGATCCTGAGCCTGATACGCTTGATTCAAGAGAACTTATCACAGCAGATTGCCGAAGACCAGTCCGATTATAGGCGCAAGGCAGAACCGCTTTCAGGCATTTGTAATATTTGGGCGGGCCGCTTGACAAAAGGCTTGGGCCTGTCTTAAAAACCCATGATGAATTATCCTATTCAAAAGCGGGTTCTTGTCACGGGCGGCGCCGGTTTTCTGGGGGTGCATCTGTGTGAGCGCCTGGTCAATGAAGGCCATGATGTACTGTGTGTGGATAATTTGTTTACCGGGTCAAAACAGAATATCGCCCACCTGCTGAACCGGCCGAACTTTGAATTTTTGCGCCACGACATCACCTTTCCCCTTTATGTGGAGGTGGATGAAATCTACAACCTTGCCTGCCCCGCATCCCCCGTGCATTACCAGCATGACCCGGTACAGACGACCAAAACCAATATCCACGGGGCCATCAACATCCTGGGCCTTGCCAAACGGGTGAAGGCGAAAGTGCTGCAGGCCTCCACCAGCGAAGTCTACGGCGATCCCACAATCCATCCCCAGGTGGAATCCTATTGGGGCAATGTCAATCCCATCGGGTACCGGTCCTGCTATGACGAGGGCAAACGGTGTGCGGAAACCTTGTTTTTTGATTACCACCGGCAGCACAACCTGCGGGTGAAGGTGGCCAGGATATTTAATACCTATGGCGAAAAAATGCATCCCAATGACGGAAGGGTGGTGTCCAATTTTATTGTCCAGGCCTTGAAAAACGAGGCTGTCACCATCTACGGAGACGGCTCCCAGACCCGTTCTTTTTGTTATGTTGATGATCTGATCGAAGGACTTGTTGCGCTGATGGATTCCAGGGACGGGTTTACAGGGCCTGTGAATCTGGGCAACCCCAAAGAGTCGAGCATTGAGCAGATTGCGCGCCTGATCCTTCCGCTGACGGGCAGCAGGTCGGAATTGATATTTAAACCCCTTCCCCATGACGATCCCGTGCGGCGCTGTCCCGATATCTCCCTGGCCAGAGCCGAGCTTGGCTGGGAACCCAAGGTGCCGCTGGCAGAAGGTCTTAAAAAGACCATCCGTTATTTTGAAAAATTGATTTCAGGGCACCCCCCTGTGTGATGATCCTGTCCTGAGCCGGATGCCGGCCAACCTGAATCCCGGAGGACCCATGACCCCATTGCTGTGTGACTGCGGCAGCCAAAAGGCTTACGCCATATGCTGCGGCCCCTATCTTGAAGGAAAAATATCCGCCCCGGACCCGGAATCTTTGATGCGGTCCCGGTACACGGCGTTTTGCCGAATGGATGCAGACTATCTTGTGGCAACCATTGCCTCAGGAAAGACAGACCCGGAAAAGCTGCGGCGGGAATTGAAACAGACCATGGCTGCCACAAGGTGGCTGGGGCTTAAGGTCCTTGGGTCCAGCATGGATGGGCCGGACAGAGGGCAGGTGGAGTTTGTCGCCTTTTATCGTCAGGTCGATGGGATGGGACAGCTCCACGAATTATCCAATTTTGTGAAGGCTGAGGGCCGCTGGGTCTATGTGGACGGCCGGATCCTGCCTGCCTTGAAACTTGCGCGAAATGAGGCCTGCTTCTGCGGATCCGGGAAAAAGTATAAAAAATGCCACGGCAGGGAAGGGTAGACCGATTTCATGACTCAATATCTTCTATCCGGGATGGTGCTGGGGCTTTCAGCCGGTTTTGCGCCAGGTCCCCTGATGACCCTGGTTATTTCTGAAACCCTGGCCCACGGCAGGGGCGCGGGGTTCCGGGTGGCGGCAGCCCCCCTAATCACGGATCTGCCCATTGTTCTGGCCTCCTTGTTTTTGCTCTCAACGCTTTCGGCGTTTAACATGATCCTGGGGGGCATCTCACTTGTCGGCAGTGCCGTCATCCTGAAAATGGGGGTGGGGCATTTTTCAATGGATGACGTAAAGGCGCAGGAGAATCCCCCCGCTCCCAGATCCCTGGCCAAGGGGGTGATGGTCAATTTTTTAAGCCCCCATCCCTATATATTCTGGCTGACGGTGGGCGGTCCCATGACAACCCGGGCGTGGGGCGAAAGTTCCTGGGCAGCGCCGGGGTTTATTCTCATGTTCTACCTGATGCTGATCGGCGCCAAGCTTGGCCTGGCCCTTCTGGCGGCGGGCTCGGGGAAATTTCTTAAAGGGCGGGCTTACCGGTATGCCATGGGATTTTTGGGCGTCCTGCTCTGTGTCCTGGGCCTGATGCTGGCCAGGGACGGCATCCGGCTTATGGGATTCATATAGAAAAGGCTTGTTTCAAGGCGTGCCGGTTTATGGCCTACAGTCCGATAACCGTTATGATTCCGGCATCCACAAGGCCCCGGGCGGTGATGGCAATGCCCATGGCAAGCAGGCTCCATATTCCGGGTTCTGCATCGGTTGCCCTGTGGGGATGATCGTGACCGGCCTCATGATGATGTCCGTGATCATGGCTGTGATGATGCCCGTGGGGGCCGGACCGGTCCCTTGCCAGCAGCAGACATCCTGTAATGAAAATCAGAACGCCGGAGGCAGCGGAAAGCCAGGGAAAAAGTTGATCCGGCAGGATTCTTGTGGACAGGTAAAGCACGACCATGCCTAAAAGGATAACGGAGATGACATGGGTGAAGGTCACCACCAGTCCTAAAATTACGGCATCGCGCTTTCGTCCCCGGGTGCCCACAAGGTAGGCCGCCACCATGGCCTTGCCGTGGCCGGGACTCAGGGCGTGGGCCGCCCCCAGGACAAATGCCGTGGCAAATGCGGTTAAGAGCATGGCGGGCCCGAGGGTTCCGGATTGCAGAAAACGGGTGAGCCGGTTGTCCTCAGAGCGGTCCGGATGGGGCCTGGCTGTGTTTGCCCGCAGGGCAGGTTCCGGGGATTTGCCGGGGGACATGCCAAAGGCCTTGCCAAGGGTATAGGCCACCTGGAGTTTGTTTTTCTCCCGGTGAACCATGATATCCCCCGCCCGGGATGCGGTGTTGATGAAAAATAGTTTTCGATCCGATCCGTAGGATGAAAAATTGGTGTCCCGGATGATCAATTCCTGCCCGGGGGCTGCGGAGGAAAAGGCCCCGGCTGTGTACCACAGGGCGATGTCCAGGGAGATTCTCGGATAGTCGCCGCTGGTGGAGATGGTGGCGGTCAAAGGAGTCGTCTCAAGGGCCGTGCCGTTGAGGCTGAGGGAAAGTCCCTCAAGGATTGTGTGATCCGTTTTTTCAAGATAGGCATAAAGTTCATCCTCATCAAGCCGGCCGTCCCTGTTGCTGTCCAGGGCAAGACCCGGGATCAATACCGGGCCGTACCAGATCCGGTACTCTATGGTGAAACGATCCTCGTCAATGGTCAGGCCAAGGGAGTTGTCAAAGTCCGGATACTGATGGGCCCGAATCTGTGCCGGGCTGCTCAGCAGTATCAGAAAAAAAAGGAGGATGCCTTTGAGGAAAGCCATGGATTCCATGTACCACGGAGCCGGTCAAAGCGCAATTGACCTTGTGTATTCTGTTGCGAAGCCGGAGCAAAGGTGATAGGATTTTCGCCAAAGATCCTACTCTTGCTGTTCCTGACGTTAACCGTGAATTGCCACAGGGGCAATCTTAACGATCCGATTACCTTAATGAACGTTTCGCGACAGGGCCGGGAAAGCGATGAAAACAGATTTATTCCTACGAAATACAAGCGTTTTGCTTGTGCTTTCTGTCATCATCTTCTGGCCGGTTTTTCCGGCATTCTCCGGGGCGGCGGATTCGCCATTGAACAAGAAAATTTTGTGGATCAGTTCCTATCATCAAGGCTACGAGGCCAATGATGATATTGAGCGGGGCATCCGCTCCCAGCTCAAGAACGCCCATGTGACATTTCGAGCCTTTTTTATGGATACCAAGAATCACGATACCCAAGGGTATGCCCAAAAAGCGGCAATGGATGCGCTTGATGTGATCAATGATTTCAAACCCGATCTGATTATCGCCTCGGATGACAACGCTCAAAAATTTGTGGTGGTGCCATATTTAAAGGGCGGGGCCATTCCGGTTGTATTTTGCGGCGTCAACTGGGATGCCGGGCAATACGGGTATCCTGCACCGAACATTACCGGCATGGTTGAGGTGGATCTGGCACAGGAAATGTACGATCTGATGCATCGTTATGCCAAAGGGTCCCGCATCGGTTTTCTCAGCGGCAATGTCGACAGTGAACGTAAAATGGTCGAAATTTATAATGACCGTTTTTTTAAAGGAAAGCTGATCCCCTATCTTGTGACTTCCATGGCCGGATTCAAGCAGGCATTTTTAAAGGCGCAGCAGGACGTGGATATGCTTTATGTCTACAACTACACCGGCATCAAAGACTGGGACCCGGATGATGCCGAGCTGTTTTTAAGCCGTCACACCCGCATTCCCACAGGATCGCACAACGGGTTTATGGTGCCGTTTGTCACCTTTGTAGCGGCAAAATCCCTGCAGGAACACGGCGCCTTTGCGGCCAAAACAGCGCTTAAGATTTTATCCGGTACCGCGCCTGAAGATATCCCCATTGCCCAAAACAGGCAGGTTGAGCTTTACATCAACATGCGCATGGCCAAAGCCGCCTCCATTGTCCTTCCCGTTTCCCTTTTAAAAACAGCCACCGTCATTTCACAGGAGGCCGCCTATCTTGATCCTGAACCGGGAAGCCTTGTGCCGTACCAGTATGCCGGAAAGAAAATTTTTTTGCTGGATTCCTACCGCGAAGAATACCCCTGGAGCAAGGGCATTAAAAAAGGTGTTACAGACAGGCTCTACGAATCCGGTGCCATTGTGGACAGTTTTTACATGGACACCAAAAAGGAACGGCGTGCCGATGTGTTAAAGCAAATCGGCAAAAAGGCATGGGAGGCCATTTCAAGGTTTCATCCGGATGTAATCATCGCCTGTGACGATACGGCGCAGCGGTATGTGGTCGTCCCATATCTTGTTGCACAAAACATCCCGGTCGTATTCTGCGGGGTGAACTGGGACGCCTCCGAATACGGATACCCCACCGATCATATTACGGGAATGATCGAGGAAGACGCCATTGACCGTCTTATCGACTATCTTAAACCGTTTGCCAGGGGAGCGCGTATCGGATATATCGGCGGCCGCACACCCTCCCAGCAAAAAGTCCTTGCAGAGTATAAGGCCCACGATGTGAAAGGAAGGCTGATCCCCTATCTTGTGGGCACCATGTCCGAGTGGAAGGAGGCGGTTTTAAATCTGCAAAAAACAGCGGATATGCTGGTGTTGTCAAACTATGCAGGCATTCTCGGCTGGGACGATGCCGAGGCAAAGACGTTTATTCTGGCGCATAATGCCCTGCCTTCGGGGGCGCTGCTTGACTTTATGTCGCCCTATGTTGTTTTTTCCCTTGGCAAGGTGCCTGAAGAGCAGGGCAGTTATGCTGCAAAAGCCGCTCTTAAGATTCTGGGCGGCGTCCCGCCTTCGGACATCCCCATTGTAAGGAATGCATTGTACCGTCTGACCTTAAATCTTCCCATGGCGGCCGCCGCCGGGATCACGATTCCATACCCCCTGCTGCAGCAGGCCGACCGGTTGATTCGATAACCCGTATACGCAGAGGCAAAAAAACCCTATGAAACTGCAATACCAACTCAACCTTCTTGCGATAACCATACTGATCTGCGTATCGGCCGCCATTGCATCTGCCGGTTTTTTTACGATTAACAACCTGACCATGGAACTGAATTCAAGGCTGCTTTCAAACGAAGTGGGCAATGTCATGGGCGAAATCAGGGGTGCCCATCAGATTCTCAAGGAAAGCCGGGTGGATCAGGTCCAAAGCTATGTTGACAGGGCGCAGACAGATCTATTGCAAGCCTTTGAAGATTACCGGTTCGGCAGAACAGGGCAGCTTGTCATTCTGGATGCGATGACAAAGGAAAGAAAGATCCCCTCGGATTTGGGTTTTTCGCAGGAAGACCTGTGTATTGAAAAAATGCTGAAAACCCGGACCGGGGTATATCAATGTCAGAATGCACCGGAGCCGTTTTTGATGGGGTATGATCTCTACCCGGAGTGGCAGTGGCTTGTGGTGGTGCTCATCGGGAAAAAGGAGGTGATGGAGGCCAGAAACCGGTTTATGGTCCAGGCCGCCCTGATTCTCGGGGGAAGCGTTGCCGCCGGGATTCTGCTGTTTGTCTGGTTCAGCGGGCGGGTGATAAGACCCGTTCGCCAGCTTACCGCGGCTGCGGAAAGCATCAGCCGGGGGGAGTGGGAGGTGCCCTTTCCGGATCTGGGCGGTGGAAGTGAAGTGGCCCAGCTGACGGCTATTTTCCGTAAGATGGCCCAAAACCTGTCTGATATGTACCGCCAGCTAAAACAGAACCTTGATAATGAGGAAAAGGCAAAGGAGGCGCTGCATCTGAGCCGTGAGCAGTTCCGGGGGCTGGTGGAAACGACCAATGACCTGGTCTGGGAGGTGAACAACAAAGGCGAATTTACCTATGTCAGTCCCCAGGTGACCGCACTTCTTGGATTTCGTCCAAAAGATCTGATGGGTAAAACTCCCGAAGTATTTCATGACATCTCCAACGGCAGGCAGGAGCAGGACCGGTTTATGGACCTGCTGTCAGGTGGGCTCTCTTTTTCGGGGGTGGAACGCCATCTGCAGAAAAAGGATGGGGGTATTGTTGTCATGGAGAGCTCCGGGGTGCTCTTTGCCGATCCTGCGGGCAATAAGCTGGGATTCCGCGGCATTGACAGGGACATCACCGAGAGGAAAAAAGCCCTTTCAAAACAGCAGAACCTGCAGGAACAGCTGATCCAGGCACAAAAGATGGAGGCGATCGGGCGCCTTGCCGGCGGAGTGGCCCATGATTTCAACAATATGCTCAGCGTCATCATCGGCCATGCTGAAATGGGGCTGGAAACCTTATCTGCCTCACAGCCTCAATACGCCGATTTTTATGAAATTAAAAAGGCGGCAGAACGGTCCGCAGGGCTGACCCGTCATCTTTTAACCTTTGCCCGCAAGCAGACCGTTGATCCTCAAATCATCAACCTTAATGACGTAATCACAGAGATGAGTGCCATGCTCAAACGGCTGATCGGTGAAGATATTGATTTTTCATGGATACCGGGAAAATGGCTATGGCAGGTCAAACTGGATACAAGCCAGGTGGATCAAATTCTGGCAAACCTTTGTGTAAACGGCCGGGATGCCATTGCAGGGGTGGGAAAAATAACCGTAGAGACATCCAATGTCACCATTGACGAAGAATACTGTAAAAATAATGCTGAATTTTTCCCCGGTGAATATGTCTGCCTGTCGGTCAGCGATAACGGCTGCGGCATGGACCACGAAATCGTCAGCCATATTTTTGAACCGTTTTTTACCACCAAGGATCCGGGAAAGGGAACGGGGCTTGGCCTGTCCACCATTTACGGCATTATCCGGCAGAACCAGGGCTTTGTTCACGTCTACAGCGAACCCGGACATGGCAGTGTGTTCAAGCTGTACTTCAAACGGCATAAAGACGGCGTCTGTGACGCAAAACAGACGCTGCGGCCTGCCAGTGTGCCCCGGGGCACAGAGACCATTCTCCTTGTGGAAGATGAGGAGGCCATTTTAAAGATGACCACCGCACTGCTTGAAAAAAACGGATACAACGTGCTGCAGGCCAATACGCCGGACCAGGCCATTGAAACGGCCAAAGAAACCGGGCGTATTGATCTGCTGCTGACCGATGTGGTGCTGCCCGAAATGAACGGTCGGGATCTGGCCGGCCGGATTACGGCGCTGCATCCGTCAATTTTATGTGTGTATATGTCGGGCTATACGGCCAATGTCATTGCCCATCATGGGGTGCTTGACGAAGGGGTCGACTTCATTGCCAAACCGTTCACCGTCAAGGCCCTTCTTACAAAGATACGGTCTGTACTGGATAACGGTGGCATGCGGGGGCCGCGTTAAAACTCAAACTCCCGGGATGTGACGGTGTGCTCCATGCGCTGGATTCTTCGGTCGATATTGTCGAATTTGCGCTTTATCCGCTGTATGGCAGCGCTTCTGGAACTGGTGTAGGAGTTGTAAAATTCCTGGTCGGACTCGGATTCCAAAGGGACCACGGGTTCGGGGCTGAGCAGCAGGCCGGCCACAATGTACATGACCCCCACAGGCCAGAAGCCGGTAAACAGAAAAAGGGCAAACACAACGACCCGGGTCCAAAAGACGCTCAGGTGAAGATGTTCGGCAATGCCCCGGCAGACCCCCATGAAAAGGCCCCGCCTGGATCTGTACATACCGTTTGCCGCGGTAAACCGGTCCATGTGTCTCCTGAACCCGCCTGATGGACCAAAGCCTGTTCCTTTGAATCTTCTATTAGGTCCGCGTTTGTAGTGATATCTCATGGGATTTTCCTTATGGATTAAAGATTTTTTTTCTGGCGTTCAATGAGGATGGTTTCCAGGGCCTCCACCCGCTCCTCCATCCTGGACAGACCCTGATAAATATCCTGGATCATGCGGGTTTCATCTGTATGGGTCTTACGTTCCTCCTTGGAAAGCCCCCCTGTTTTGATGGCCCGGATGATGCCGATGATGATCAACCCCAAGGTGACCAGCAGGAGGATGACTCCCCCGATGCCGATGACTACAATCATAGCGCCGTGCATGTGCATGTCCTATCCTTTCGAAATTTAGGCATTATTCTCGACTTGTATCATCGTTTTTCCGGGATTGGGAGGACTTTAATGCGTTCAGGGCCGCTTCGATTTCATCATCTGCGGCAAGGTCTTCAAAGGCCTCTTCCAGGGTGGACTGCTTGCCGAAGTTCACCAGGTCCGCCTCTGCCTCCATCCGTTCGATGTGGGTCTCCATCTCTTCAAACCTGTGAAGGACTTCCTGGGAGTCTGCCCTGCGGATTTCCTGCTGGGCCTTTTTCTTTTTCTGGGCCCTGATGTGGCGCTGTACCAGCAGGCGCTGTTTCTCACGGGCGGATTTAAGCTTGCCCTCCAGTTCCTGGATGTCGTCACGATACTGCTCTACAATGCAGGACAGGTCCGAGAGCTCTGCCTCTACAGTTTCCGCACGCTGGGTAAACCTTCGTTTCTCCATCAATGCCTGCCGGGCCATGTCGTCGCGGCCCTTGTTGACGGCAAGCTCCGCTTTCTGGCTCCAGAACGTTTCGCGATCCCGGGTTTCGTCCAGGAGGCGCTCCACTTTTTTCTGGCTGGCAATGGTGGCGGCACAGGAGGATTTGAGTTCAACCAGGGTGTCTTCCATCTCACGGATCATAAGCTTGATCATTTTTTCGGGGTCTTCGGCCTTGTCCAGCATGGAGTTGATGTTGGAACTGACAATGTCTCTGAATCTTGTAAAAATACCCATGGGGGGCTCCTTTCATTGTTTGTTATGGTCGGTTATTTAGAATAGCGAAAACTGTGCCAGACATGGGGTGGCGGGTAAATCCCTTTAAATCAGGCAGGTTGTGTTAAAAAGAAAGAAAAAATGGTGATGGTGTTTGGGGCCATTAGATGGTAGTATTGGCCAAATTTCGGTGAAAAGGAAAATAACTATGGCGTATGTCCCCTCAACGTACAAAGAAAAATCCCCGGGTGAATCCCTGGGGCAGTCCGAAGCCTTTCTGGCCTTTCAGGAACAGATTTCAGCAGTGGCCCCCATAGACCGGCCCGTCCTCATCTTGGGGGAGCGGGGCACGGGCAAGGAACTGGCCGCCTCCCGGATTCATTTTTTGTCCGGCCGGTGGCAAAAACCTCTGGTGACCTTGAACTGTGCCGCCCTGACCCCGACCCTGATCGGATCCGAGCTTTTCGGCTATGAAAAAGGCGCATTTACCGGAGCGGACAGCCGCAGGGCCGGGCGCTTTGAGCAGGCGGCCGACGGCACCCTGTTCCTGGATGAGATCGCCAACATCCCCATGGAGGTCCAGGAAAAGATTCTCAGGGTGGTGGAGTACGGCAGCTTTGAGCGGGTAGGGGCTTCCCGCCCTGTGCATGTGGATGTCCGCATGGTGGCCGCTGCCAATGTGGATCTGTCGGCCATGGCCCGGGCCGGACGCTTTAAGCAGGATCTTTTGGACCGGCTCTCCTTTGAAGTCATTTATGTGCCGCCCTTAAGGGAGCGTGCCGGGGATATCCTGCTGCTGGCCGATTATTTTGCCGGTCGTATGGCCTATGAGCTGGGGTGGGAAGAGGTTCCGGATCTTTCCGGGCCTGCCTGCAAAGCCCTGGAAGCCCATGACTGGCCGGGCAATGTCAGGGAGCTTAAAAACGTGGTTGAACGGGCCGTATATAAAAGCCCGACGCCGCTGATCCGCCAGATCAGTTTTGACCCCTTTGTCTCCCCCTGGCAGGACCGGCTGGGAGATGGACTTTTGGAGGCCGCGGGCGATAATGGCCCGGGGGAAGTTAGCGAAACCGCAGCGCAGTTGCCTGAGGCCGGGGAAAAAGCCTCCGCTGGTCTGGCAGCCCTGGAAAATTTGCCGCTGAAAGAGGCCGTGTTTGCCTATGAAAAATACCGGCTTTCAGATGCCCTGTCCGCATGCCGGTTTAACCAGAAACAGGCGGCCGCCCGTCTGGGCCTTTCCTATGACCAGTTCCGGGGACTGAAAAAGAAGCATGATCTTTAGCCCATGCGGGCCGGCCGGCAGATTGACAAAAAAAAGGACCTGGGGTACTTAGATTCTGGCGACCAACGTATAACCCTTTAGCGGATGCAAGCTTATGAGCGAGGAGCCCAGCATAGACCTTGGCGATCTGATCGGGAATCTGCCCGGGATGGCCTTCCGCTGTCTCAATGACAGGGATTTAACCATTATCTATGCCTCCAGGGGATCCAAATCCCTTCTGGGATACCCGCCCGAAGATCTGATCCGGAAAAAGGCGTTTCGGAAAATCGTGCACAAGGATGATCTGGCCCGGAATAAGAAGATTTTGCGCCGGCTGTCCCCCGAAGCGCCGCGCTACCGGCTGACCTACCGCATCCGTACCGGAGGCGGGGACGATAAGTGGGTGCGGGAGGAGGGTACCGGTATTTTCAGCGCTGACGGGCAGATCCTTTTCATCGACGGGCTGCTCACCGATATCACCGACCATAAAACCGTGGAACTGGATCTTCAGCGCCAGAACACCCGGCTCAAATCCTCCATGGGGCAGCGCTTCCGTCTTGAGGAACTCATCGGCAAAAGCGATGCCATGCAGGCGGTATACGACCTGATTCTCAAATTATCCGAAAACGATTCATCGGTGATCATTACGGGGGAATCGGGAACGGGCAAGGAATTGGCGGCCCATGCCATTCACTCCTTAAGTCCCAGGAATAAAAGGCGCTTTGTCCCGGTAAACTGCGGGGCGATCCCTGAAAATCTTCTGGAGCGCGAGTTTTTCGGACACAAGGAAGGATCGTTTTCAGGCGCCACCTCGGATAAGCCAGGCTATCTGGAGCTGGCCATGGGCGGCACCCTTTTTCTGGATGAGGTGGGGGAGATCTCCTTGAACTTTCAGACCAAGCTTCTGCGGGGGCTGGACGGCATCGGATACACCCCCATCGGCGGCCGAGATCTGAGGCATTCGGATTTCAGACTCATCTGCGCCACCAATCGGGATCTTTCCGATCTCGTCCGACAGGGGAAGATGCGGGAGGATTTTTTCTACCGGATCAATGTCGTGCCCCTGACCATGCCACCCCTGAGGGACCGGCAGGGGGATATTCCCCTGCTCATTGATCATTTTCTGGATCCTGAAACCGGCATGGGCGGAGTTCAGGAAATGCCGGCCGCCCTGAGATTGAAGATGGAAACCTACTCCTGGCCGGGCAATGTCAGGGAGATGAAAAATGTGATTGACCGCTATCTCACCCTTGGAACCCTCCACCTTCAGGATGTCCTGCCCCAGGGAGAACCCCTTCTCCAGCTGCCTGAAGGCTCCGGTGATATCACGGACTTTACCAGGGCCCTGGACAACTATGAAAACCAACTGCTCCAGGGGGCCCTTGCGCAATGCCGGTGGAAAAAAGGTGAGACCGCAGCCCTGCTGGGACTTTCCATGCGCACCCTCCAGCGCAAATTGAAAAAGCACGGGATCCGTTAACCAGGCGTAGAAAGTGTCGCGTTATGCGACAGACTTGTCGTATCTTCAATTTTTTTTAATTATTCCATGAGTTTGTTTGAACAAATTCGTAAAAAGGCGACAGACTTGTCGCCTTCCTCTGTAACGTCCTGCTGAACTCAACTCAACTGATTAAGCGAGTCGATATTTAATAATTTTAGATTGTTATGTTTTGATTTTTTGCAAAAAAAAGCAATGGCATGGTTGTTGATTTAAGTTAATGGCAATTCAGTTAATAAAAATCGGGCCGGCCGCTGCCGGAAGACCGGTGATAACAAACCCAAACGGAGAGACCCATGCAGAAAAGAAATAAAAATGTAGTTATGATCATGTGCGACAGCCTCCAGTGGCATATTATGGGATGCTACGGCGGCAAAGTCAAAACCCCCAACTTTGACCGGCTGGCCCGGGAGGGCGTGGTTCTGGACAATGTGTATTCCGAAGGCCTGCCCACCATCCCCGTGCGCCGTGCGCTTTTCACGGGGCGCTATACCCTGCCTTACCGCGGATGGTCCCCCCTGGAACTGGACGACACCACCATTGCCGATATCCTCTGGCGCTATTCCACCTACTCCGCTCTGATCACGGATACCGCTGTGATGCACCTGCCCAAGTACGGCTACCAGCGGGGCTTTGACTATGTCTACAACCTGCGCGGCCATGATGATGATAACCACTACTATGCCAATGATCCCCTTTACCACCTGAAGATGGAAGACTATCACAAGCCCGCGTATCGCATCGACGAGAACGGTAACAAGGTTGAGGAGATGTGGTCCGAGTTTTCCAAAGACGAGATGGTGGGGTATCTGGCCCAGCGCCAGTACTGGAAAACCGATGCCGACCAGAACGTAGCCCAGATCGCCAAGCAGTCCATGAGGTTCCTGGAAGAGGCGGATCGCAATAAACCCTTTTTCCTGTGGATCGACTCCTTTGATCCCCACGAGCCCTGGGACGCCCCCTCCATCTATGACGAAGATTTAAAATGCCCCTATGATCCGGATTATGACGGCCAGGAGATCTGGAACCCTGTTTCCACCTATGCGGATAACGTCTACACCGACCGTGAGATGGAGCATATCCGTGCTCTGTATGCAGAAAAGGTCACCAACGTGGACAAATGGCTGGGCAAGGTCCTGGACAAAATTCGTGACCTGGGTCTGGAGCGGGATACCATGGTGGTCCTCATGGCCGATCACGGAGAGCCTTTAGGCAACGGCAAGCACGGTCACGGCATCGTGAGAAAGTGTCGCCCCTGGCCCTATGAGGAGCTGGTCCACGTTCCCATGATCGTGAAGGCCGAAGGTCTGGAAGCCGGTACCCGCAGCTCAGCCCTGGTCCAGAATATCGACATCACCCCCACCATGATGGAGTGGATGAATATCCCCAAAGAGGCCTGGGCCGACATGCAGGGCAAAAGCCTGTGGCCTCTGCTCAAGGGGGAGACGGATAAGGTCAGAGACTTTATCATTTCAGGTTTTTTCGGTCAGTCCTGGTCTATCCATACCGAAGACTGGTCCTATATCCACTGGCTGAACACCACGGCCCTGGAGAACTCCGAGGCCGGCGGCAAGACCATGTTCGAGGTTTTCGATATCCAGGAGGGCGAGGTCTCCGAAGGTGTGGGTGACACCCAGACCATGTTCGACCGGATCAAAAAGCAGCAGGAGGGCCAGTGGACCTGCGTGCCCGGATCCCTGACCGAAGTGCCCTCCGAGGACGGGCTGTTCGACCGGCACAAGGACCCCTTCCAGCTGGAAAACATTGCCGCCAAACATCCTGAAAAGGCAAGGGAACTCTACGACCAGCTTCGAGGGTTCATGCTCGAGCTCAAAGCCGAGTCCATTTATCCGGATTTCGAATAGAGCCGCATCCGATGCCCGTCCCCGGGAGCTGTTTCCCGGGGACGGCTTCGGGATGATAGATACGAATTAAGGAAGAAACAATGATAGAAGAACTCACAGATACTCAACTCAAGGATTCGGTGGCCAAGGGCCTGAGCATTGTCCTGTTTTACAAGGAAAAATGCCCCTACTGCAACGCCATGAAAAAAATTCTGACAAAGTTTTCCGGCATGCCCGCCGCAGAAGGCAAGGATATCCGGTATTTCCAGCTGAACCGGGAGGACTGTCCAGAGGCTGTGGCCGCTCTGGATGTGGGGCGGATTCCCTCCCTTTACATTTTCAGGGACGGAGAGGTGATCGCCCAAAGAAGTGGAGATGTCACCTACCGCCAGCTTGAAAAAATGGTGAGTTAAGAATATGAGCGATAAGTATGATATAATCATTCTGGGCGGCGGTATTGCCGGCATGACAGCGGCTATATATGCGGCCCGGGCCAACCTGAACACGGTACTCCTGGAAAAAAGCATCTGCGGCGGTCTGGTCAACACTACCTATTGCCTGGAAAATTTTCCCTCCCAGCCGGGCATCGGCGGGATGGAACTGATGGAAAAGGTGCGCGATCAGGTGGAAGCCATGGGTGTTGCCGTCCGGGAAGTGATTGAGGTGGACCGTCTGGAGCTGGACGGCTCTGTTAAACGGGTACACACCGACGAAGGCGCCCTTGAGGCCCCGGTGGTAATCCTGGCAACAGGAAGACAGCCCCGGAAACTGCCCATTGAGACCGAGTGCGAGTCCATCCATTATTGTGCGATCTGTGACGGATCGGGCTACAAGGGCAAGCGGGTGCTTGTGGTGGGCGGCGGTAACTCCGGCATTGAGGAGTCCGATTACCTGCTGTCTTTAGGGGTGGCCCACATCACTGTAGTGGAACAGATGGACACCCTGGCGGCCTCGGCCAAAGCCCAGGAGGAGTTGAGAAGGCACGGAGACAAGGTGGATATTTTTACTGGTACCGTGATTGAGGCCCTTGAAGAGGAGAACGGAAAACTTACAGGGGTTACCCTTAAAAACAGGGAGACAAAAGAGAGCCTTAGCCTTCCCATGGACGGCATATTTGTCTACATGGGCCATGAAACCCAGGTGGACCTGTTTAAAGATTCAGTACAGATGAACGATCACGGTTATGTTATGGCCGATGCCCTTATGGCCACTAACATACCGGGGGTTTATGCGGCCGGTGATATTGTCAACAAACGATACTATCAGATTACCACGGCCATGAACGACGGAACCCTCGCCGCTTTGAGTGCGGCAGACTATATCAGGCAAATGGACAAGTAGGTTACCCTTAAATAATAAAGCCCCTCCAATAACGAGGGGCAGTCTATAAAGGAAATACACTATGTCACACTCTCAGACCCTGGCAGCCGACAACCAGGACAATACGCAGACAGGCGGCCTTGGCCGCATCTTAGGAAATTACGATCCGACCATCTTTTTTGTTACCGCTGCTGTGACACTGTTTGCCGTGGTATACGGATTTGTCTCGCCCAAAAGTTTTGACGCGGGCCTTTCCGCCGTTCAGTCCTGGATCACCTCCAGGTTTTCCTGGTTCTTTATCTTTTCTGTTGCCATCTATCTGGGCATTATCATCTATATTGCCTTTTCAAAATACGGAAGCCTTAGGCTTGGCAAAGAGACGGACCGGCCGGAGTTCAGCTATATCGCCTGGATTGCCATGCTCTTTTCCTGCGGCGTGGGCGTCGGCTATGCCTTTTGGGCGGTGGGGGAACCCATCATGCACTATATGAACACCCCGTATCTTGCACAGTCCGCCACCCCGGCCGCACGGCCCATCGCCATTCAGATCGGGGTCATGCACTGGGGCATCCATGCCTGGGGCATTTTCGCTCTGGTGGGCCTGGCCATTGCCTTTCCCGCCTACCGCCTGGGCAAACCCATGAACGTTTCCATCTCCCTTTACGGCCTGTTCGGGGACAAGATTACCAACAGCCCCTTGGGTCGTTTTATTGAAATCCTGGCTGCCTTTGCCACCATTGCCGGCGTGAGCACAGCCTTGGGATTGGGCATCATGTCCTGCAACGCCGGGATAGAGTATATCTTCGGTTCTCCCCTGGGCACAACGGGGCAGCTGATTTTCATGGCCATTCTGATCGCTTTGTATATCATGTCCGCCGTATCCGGCATCGAAAAAGGCATTAAGAACCTGTCCACCATCAATATTGCCATCGCCTTTTGCTGGGGTGCCTTTATCCTTTTTTCCGGCCCTACAAAAGAGCTGCTCAGCCTTATGGTCCAGACCGCAGGCTCCTACATCAGCAACTTTATCTACGTGACCTTCTGGACCGATGCCACAGGGTCCAAAGGCCATTGGATCGAGTGGTGGACCGTATTCTACTGGATCTGGTGGATCTCCTGGGGGCCTTTTTGCGGCGGCTTTGTGGCCCGGATTTCCAAGGGCAGAACCATCCGGGAGTTTATTGTCGGCGTCTGTCTTGTGCCCTCCCTTGTGGCCATTGTCTGGTTCTCCATTGTCGGCGGGGCCTCCCAGGCCGCACAGATTGCCGGTACCGTTGATCTTGCCGCAGCCCTCAAGGCCGATATGGGTTCGGGTATCTACGCCCTGCTCAACACCTATCCCATGGGCTTTGCCGTGAGCATCATCGTCTTTATCAACCTGGTCATCTTTCTGGTCACATCCGCAGACTCCGCCTCATTTTTTGTGGCCATGCAGATGTCCGGCGGGGAAAAAGAGCCCAACACCTCCATGAAACTCATCTGGGGCATCTTCATCGGATCTCTGGCCCTGGTCCTTTTGGCCAGCGGCGGCCTTGCCGCCCTGCAAAAAGCCTCCATCATTGCAGGGGCTCCCTTTGCCATTGTCACCTTTATGATGGCGGCCTCTTTGTTCAAGATGCTTAAAAGTGCCATGAAAACGAATAAAAAAACGGAAAAAACCCATGCTTAAGACCTTAGAGACAGACACTATGACACAACCCTCCCCAAATAAGGCACAGTTCGGCAATCCGGAGCTTTACGATCTGATTCAGATGGATGCCCTGATGCTGATCGAATCCTACGGCTTTGCCGTGTCCCCGGAAACGGGGGCCAAACTGATGGACGCTATGCCAAAGGACCAGGCCGCACTGATCAACTACAGCGAGGATATGGGCCGGATATACATTCCCCAGGATGTGATTGAGGCCTGTCTGGATCGGGTCCGCCAGGGCAGTGATTTCTGGCCCCGGGGATTCGGAACCGGCGGCATGGCCGCCTATCTTGTAAATACCGAAGGCCCGAAATCCGGCACCCTGGAAGACATGAAGGCCCTGGCCGGCATCTATGGAGAGACCGATATTCTCACCAGCCTTCAGTCCTCCTTTAATATCTGCAATCGCATCAAGAAAAGGGATGTCGACGCCCGGGCCGAGGTGGAATGCGCAGGCATTGATACTATGGCAGCCCATGCCAACGGCAAGCTGATCACTCCGACCCTGCTGACGGATAAGGCCTATGACCGGCTCAAGGAACACCAGGACAAAGGCTATCCCGTCGGCGCTGCTTTGAGCATTACCGGCACCTATATGAGTGTCAGTGACGAGATTGTCCCGCCGTTTTTGAACGCTGTCACCCGGGGGATTCCCTATATCATGAATTCCATGCCCATCGGCGGGCTGACCGGGCCCTACAGCATGAGTGCCCTGGCCACCCAGGCCCAGGCCGAGGCCCTTTTCGGGCTTTGCCTGGGGCAACTGATCAACCCGGGGATTTATGCCATCAACGCGGCCATGCCCACCATTGCGGATATGGCCAAAAAAGAGATGCCCATGATGTTCGGTTCCTTTGCCAACACCATGCTTAACATCCTTTTGGCTGAGTTGAACATGCATCTTGATATTCCCTGCTGCCAGAGCGCATGCAGCCACCATCTGGACCAGCTGGATGAGGAGTCGCAAGAGCGGTGCACGGAAATTTACAGCCTGGTAAACCGCTACGACTACTATATTCTGCGCCACATGTTCGGGTTTTCCTCCCAGCTCAACGACTTCAGCCTGGATAACATGAAGCGTCAGCTTGAGATATACAAACATGCTGCAGCCAACCCTGTGGATGTGATCCTGCCGGAACCGGCCGAGTATGACTACGAGGGAATGGATGCCATATTTGAAGGGATGGACCGCAGGGATTTTCGGGTCCTCAACCATACCCTGAACCAGATCGGCAGGTCCTTTACCCGCTGACCAGGCGCCATAACCTTACGCCTTTCGATAGAAACCCCAAAAAGGGGTTGTATGAAGGTCCTTAAGCCGGCCGGGGGAAATTGTTCTCCCGGCCGGCTTTTTTGAGAGGCTGAGCGATTTGGATGGGATTAAATCACTTCCGGGTCCCCGTTTTTAGGGGTGACCAGGGGATAATGGATCTTTTGTCCGGGGGCAAGGGCGTGGAGCTTCATTTCCGGGTTGTATTTTTGAAGCAGCCACAGCGGAATTTCTATGGTGTTGGTGCACAGGTCCCAGAGGGTATCCCCGGCCTTGATTTCATAGGTGTCCGATCCTGAGATAAAAAAGGAACCAAAGAAATCTTCCAAAATTTCCTGGTGGAATTCGTAGCGTTTTTCTTCAAAGGCCCGGGCGGCGTCTTTTGCCAGGGGAATTCTGATTTCCTGTCCTACGGAGATGGATTTGCCAAAGGCCAGGTGATTCAGGGTTCTGATCCGCTGGGTCGGGATGCTGAGCCAGTCGGCATAATGCCCCAGTGTTTCTTCGGGGGCCACATGGATGATGCCTATAAATAGCCCATCCGACCGGTTTTTTACCTGTTCCTGGCGGATAATTTTTATGTCTGCCGTAACTGCCGTAAGGACGGACGGGGCGTATGGGGCTGCCGGTGGCGGTTCGACAGCGGGTTCGGAGATTTCAGGTTCCGCCGGCATGGCGGAAGAGGGTGCCGTTTCGGGCGTTGTCTCTTCTATGACGGTTTGGGGAGCGGTCTCTTCCTTGACCTGCGTTTCAGGCGGTTTCTTGGGCGCGGATGCCACGGCGATGGTTGTTTCCCTGGCCGACGGGATTCGAAGGCTCTGGCCCACATAGATGGTGGCCCGACGGCCCAGGCCGTTGGCCAGAATCAAATCCTTTAGAGGAACGCCGTGAATCATGGCGATCTTTCCTGCCGTATCCCCCCGTTGAACCCTGTGGAACCGGCTGGGTTTCTGTTTTTTTCGATACAGGCCTGCCGCAGCCTTTTGTGCCGTCGTTGAAGCGATCTGACCCGGCAGCCTCAGCGAAAAATTCTTTGGAATGTATTTTCTCCCGTCGAAAACCGGCGGCCGCAGGGCGGGGTTCATCTCCTGAATGGTGTGAAGGGCTACGCCCAATTGCTTTGCCAGGTCTGCCGCAGGTAAAAAGTCTGTGGTCGTGATCAGGGTGTGGGGCGTGGGGCTGTTCAGCCTAATCTTCCCGAAATAGGTCTGATGATTTTTGGCAACATGGCGGGCGGCTAGAAATTCGGAGTAGAAGTTTCTTGAGGCAAATCTGAAGGCCCGGCTGCGGTATTTTTTATAGATATCCGGGTAACTGCCGTGGCGCTTTTGGGCCCGCTTCATGCCGTTGAGCCCGTGGTTGTAAGCGGTGATGGCCAAAGACCAGTCGCCTAACGCCTCGTGGTTTCGCTTGAGCAGCTTTGCTGCGGCATGGCTTGCGATAAAAGGATCCCGCCGTTCATCCACCACATAGCCGATTTTCATATACCGCTTGCCCGTTCCCCGGGTAAACTGCCAGACCCCGGCAGCCCCGAACTTGGAGTAGGCTTTGACGTTGAACGAGGATTCCACACAGGGCAGGAATACCAGGTCTTCGGGCAGGCCGTATTGTTTGAATATATTTCTGAATTCAGGGACCATGGCGCCTGAACGGATCAGCCCCTCTTTGAAGTGCTCTTTGAGGCCGGTCTGAACCCTTAGGGATGAAGCGGCCCGCTGAAGCGCCTTTGCATCCGGTGTTTTTCCGAAAAGCGCATGGATTTTCTGTTTTTTTTCAGGATCCTGCAGGGTGCCTCTGGAGGCCTGTGTCAGGGCGGTTTCCCAGGTTTTTACCGCCTGCTTGATTTTTTTTCTGTTATCTTTCGCCGCCGCCTGGGTGCGTGCCGGATCCAGAGGGATGACGGCAAAAATCTTGGACAGATCCCTTGTATGGTGGACGACGCCTTCCTTTTCCGAGTACCGGGTAAAAATATCGATCCAGAAGTCCACATTGGGTTTGATTTCAGGATAGACGGTAAATATATCGTCCGGGGCGGGGGCGGTTTTGGCTGCACAGGGAGGCGGTGCAAACAGGGCAAGGGTGGAAAAAAAGAAAAAAACGATCACGTAAAGGCTTTGCCGGGGGGAAACTGCCATGGGCTCTCCGAATAATCAAAGGGGTTCGGCATCTTTTTTCATCTGAACGCGGACAGTCTAACACAGCAGGGCAGGCTTTTGAACCGCCAATTCGTTAAAAATAACAGAGCGCTTATATTTTTGGCTTGATTTGATATATCATGCGTTATATATCAAATGTTATATAACGTATCTTATTGCTCATCCTCCAAATCGAAAGAAAATCGTCATGCCGCCAAAGTTAAAGTTTACCAGGGAAAAGATCGTTCAAAAGGGGTTTGAAATTGTACGAGAGAAAGGATGGGCCGGGTTAAGCTCACGGTCCCTTGCCAGGGAACTTGGATCATCACCTATCCCCATATATTCCTATTTTAAGTCCATGAAAGATATAGAACCTGAAATCATACAAAAAATCATAGACCTGCAGCAGGACTATATGAACCGCAGATTCACAGGAGACCTGTGGCACGATCATGGTATCGGTTATGTCATGTTTGCCGTTGAGGAACGCCTGCTTTTTTTAGGCATTAACGATGAGGTTCATTTTGTAAAAAGCCGGGAGTACGGGCAAAGGGTATGGGATGAGTGTACAAAAAGCCTTGCAGGCTGTCAGCACTTTCAAGGACTGTCGAAGCAGCAGATTTACGATGTTCAGTTAAAAAGGTGGATGCTGGCACACGGACTGGCCTTTCACGCCTGTTTCGCCCCGGCAGGCAGCATTTGTCTTGATACAATCATTGTTCATATAAGGGATGGCAGCAATGCCATTGTTACGGGGTTAAAAGAGCAGTTTAATCGCCACGGTTAAAAAAAGGATCGCTTTCAGATGAAAAAAGCCGATGCAAGTCAATCCGCAGCCATTATCGCAGCCCACAGGGCAATTGAGTCCAAAAAGCCTTTGGGCCAAAGGATCTGTTTTGATCCCGTTGCAGAAAAATTGATCCCGCCGAATACAAGCGTTATCGGTGAAACCGACATGCCAAAAGAAACGGCTCTTTTATTGTTTAAACAATTTGTTCCCGGATTCCATGAGTATTTTATTGCAAGGACCCGGTATATCGACGACTATCTTGCCGCATTTATCAAAGGCGGTCTGCAGCAGCTTGTCATTTTGGGGGCCGGTTACGATTCAAGGGCCTATCGCTTTGATGCGCTGAAAAAGATTCCCGTATTTGAGGTGGATCATCCCGCCACACAATCGGTAAAAAAAGAGCGACTGCAAAGGCTTTTCAACCCCTTGCCGGGCCATGTCCGCTTTGTTCCAGTTGATCTTCATACCGATGATCTGGGAAAAGGGCTGTTTGAAAAGGGATATGACAAGGACCTGACCTGCCTTTTTATATTGGAGGGGGTCACCATGTATCTTCGCCGGGAAGCTGTGGATCAGATACTGGCCTTCATCCATGATAGTTCCGGCCCGGGAAGCGGTGTTATTTTTGATTTCACTTCGGTTGAGGTCGTTCAGGGAAAGGCCTTGAGGCCGGAGGCGATTGCCTGGCGGCAAAAAGCCATGGACTTGGGGGAACCCCTTTTGTTTGGTATTGATTTTAACGCGCTCAAAGGATTTCTTGAAAAAAGAGGGTTTTCAAAAATCGGCATGGTCACACACGCTGATTTCAAAACAGCCTATTTTAATCATGTGGAAGAGAATGCCACGACGATACTGGCGATTGCCCATGGGGGCAGATAAATGGCCGGATACCTGGCATGGTCATTGATTTATAGCTAAAAACACAGACACTTAACTTGTGTTAAATGATCTTGACAGCGCGGGTAACTTTTTATATAGATAGTCTATAATAAGCCATCTATATAAAACATCAAGGATGTCACATGCCCAAAAAAACTCATCTGAAAACACAGGATTTCATTCAAACCGGATTGGCGCTGGTCGCGGAAAGCGGATGGGCGAATCTTTCGATCACAGCCGTGGCTAAATCTCTGGGGTGCTCTACCATGCCTGTGTATTCCAATTTCAAAAATCTTGAGACTCTCAAAGACGAAATCGTCAAACAAGGGTGGGAACAGGTCAAAGCGTATGAGTCAAACACATATACCGGGGATATCTGGGTGGATCAGGCCATTGGATACATCTTTTTTGCAAGGGACAGTCGCAAGCTTTTTTCATGCATGCTCGACGGCCGTGATTTGACGCTCGAGCGCAGGATGCTGCAGGAACACTACGACTTTCTTACCGCCGGGCTTTCCGGTTATCAGGGGTTTGAAGGCCTCAGCCGGGAGGAATGCCGGATGGTCCGGTACTCAAGGGCCATTTTTACCCAGGGGATGGCTACAACGGTAAGCAAGGGAATCGGAAAACTTGGCACGGATGACGACAGCATTAAAAGATATATGACCATAAGCTCCCGGGCCATTTTAGAGGGCTTCAAAAAGGTTTACAGCCAAGGCGACCTGGATATTCGTATCCTGGATGAACAATTTCAGCTCTGAGAAAAAAATACTGCGGGAATCCGGGATCTGTGGATAAGCGCACCTGCTTTTGCGGTTAAAAGGGCAGGTTCTTAAAAGGCTATGCAGCCTGTAACGCAACACGATTTCCCATAAAGAGAGGTTCCCATGAAAAAGAACACGTCCAAACCGGTCAGGGGCCCAAAAAAGACCATGATTCCTTTGTTTTATCTCCTGGTTTTTTTCGGGGTCGTATTTTCTTGTGTTCCTGTTGCGACCCTATACTGCGCAAGCGGTCCGAACCCCGGTGGAACATTGACCT
The DNA here is from genome assembly GCA_963677255.2 of uncultured Desulfobacter sp. Taxonomy (GTDB): domain Bacteria; phylum Desulfobacterota; class Desulfobacteria; order Desulfobacterales; family Desulfobacteraceae; genus Desulfobacter. Next base: position 2,722,458 of record CAXXER010000001.1, read on the forward strand.
TTGGGGTGGAAAATGATTTCAGGGGATTTGACCCCTTAAAACTAAATGCCCACAGTATCTGCGGTGCAATCGCCAACAGGACCATCCATGAACCCTTGTTTAGTATGGATTCAAAAGGCGAACTGGTCCCTGTGCTCGGTCTTTTGGCGAAGCCGGAAGAGGACGGTAAAACATGGACCATCACACTCAGGCAGGGGGTGACGTTCCATGACGGAACCCCCTTTAACGCCGATGCCGTCGTTTACAACTGGCAAAGGCTTTTAAATCCGGACAATAAATTTCGGGGACGATTTTCCATCGCGCCGGTTCTTTCCGTGGAAAAAATCGACACGTTTACCGTCCGGTTTCACCTGGCCCATAAATGGCTTCCTTTTCCGAAAATTCTGACAGATCCCAGGGCATTGTATTGCTATATGATATCTCCCAAGGCCCTTGAAAACGGCACACAGTCCAGGGTGCCTGTGGGAACCGGCCCGTTTATGTTTGAGCAGTGGCAGACCGGTGACAGGTTTTCTGTGGTTAAAAATCCAAATTACTGGCAAAAGGGAAAACCATATTTAAACCGGATCGTATTCAAGCCTGTTCCGGACCATCAAACCCGGTTTGCAAGCCTTGTCTCCGGGCAAGTGGATATGATTTTCATGGATCGCGGGCACCTGATCCAGCGGGCCAGGGAAGATAAGGCCCTGACGGTTATCCAGGGGGACAGCAACGGTGCTGAAATCGCCCTGCTCAATACCACAAAACCCCCGCTGGACAACCCTTTGGTCCGAAGGGCAATCGCCCATGCATGGAATCAGGCAGCCTATGTGAAGATGAGTTACAAAGACGCCATCCCCCTTGCCTATCATCCCCTGGGGCGGTCCATGCCATGCGGCGATGCCGGATACAGGGCCTATAACGTTAAAAAGGCTGCGGCATTGATTGCCGAATACAAAAAGCCTGTGGAAATTGAATGCATCCATACCAATACAAAGCGCGGGCAGGAGTTTGGTCTGATGCTCCAGCAGTTTTGCAAAGAAATCGGTATAAAGGTTAGTATAAAAGGCCTGGATGTCGCGGCAATCGTCAAAAAGGTGTTTTCAAAAGACTTTCATGTCTCATCCTGGCGGATTCCGCCCATGACCGATTTCGGGCCCTACCTGCAAAAATATTTTTATTCCAAAAGCCCCATCAATGCCTCAGGGTATAACAACCCTGAAATGGACATGCTTTTGACCGACCAGCAGACACAGACCGATCCCCAAAAGCGACAAGAAACCCTGTGCCGCATTGTAAGCCTGCTCAACAAGGATGTTCCCCTTTTATACCGCGGCGGCCGCCGCATCCATCTCATTGCAAGGCCGGGTATTTCCGGCATCCCCGAAATCCGGAACGGGGCCGTTGATATCTCCATGGCATGGATTGAAAATCAAGGCGCCAATTGAGGTATGGGGCATTTTTATCATGTTCAATTCCATGTTAAAAAAACTGGCGCGTCTTCTGGTGGTCGTTCTGGCGGTCACTGCGATCACCTTTGCCATGATCGGCCTTCTCCCCGGCAATGTGGCTTATGAAATTGCAGGCCAGGGCAGTACCATGGAAGGTATTGAGGCTGTTGAAAAAGAACTGGGCCTGGACAGGCCCCTGATCCTCAGGTACGTTGACTGGCTTGAGGATGTTGCCTGTGGGAATATGGGAACCTCTTTTTGTACCGGGGAGCCGGTCTTTGAAGCTATTGTTGCAAGGCTGCCCATGACATTGGAGCTGATGGCGATCTCCCAGTTCATCGCCCTTTGTCTTGCCGTACCCTTGAGCGTTCTGGGCGCTTTAAAGCCCGGCGCTTTCGCTGATCATATGGTCAATGCGGCAGCCTTTGCCATGATTTCCGTTCCGGCCTTTGTCATGGGCCTTGTGCTGATCTATATATTTTCCATTCAACTGTCCTTTTTTCCGGCAACCGGATTTGTGCCGCTGTCCCAGGGTATTTTGGACAATCTGCGTTCACTTACGCTGCCTGCTCTGTGTATCGCCCTGGTAGAGTGGGTTCCGTTCATGCGGGTGCTTAAAGCGGACATGATCAATACCCTTGGGGAAAATTATATTCTTACGGCACGGGCCAAGGGGCTTTCCACCACCCACATCCTTTTCAGGCACGCACTCAAGCCCTCCTCTTTGACGCTGATCACCGTTCTGGGCATCCATATCGGGCATCTGATCGGCGGCGTGGTGATCGTTGAAATGATCTTTGCTTTGCCCGGCATCGGCCGTCTTTTCATCGGCTCTATTTTCAGCCGTGATTTTGCCATGGTTCAGGGATGTGTCCTGTTTATCACCATGGGTTACGTAGGGATGAACCTTTTGGCGGATGGCCTGTATCTGATTGTGGATCCTCGCATCCGGATTTCGGGGCGTACTTGATCATGGGATACTTTCAGCAGCAATATCAGGAGAAAATCATCCGGCCGGTCCGGGCAAAATCAGTCCCGGAGAAGCTGGGGCCTGCCTTCTGGCTATCGGTGATGTGGATCGGCCTTATGGTGTGCGCAGCCATCCTGGCAGACCTGTTCCCCTTGCCTTCGTATGCGGCTATGGACTGGATGAATCCGGCGGCGCCTCCGGGTTCAAAGGCGGTCCTGCCGATGCAAAACGGGGGGGATGCCGTCCCCGTCTCTTATGTGTATCTGTTCGGCACCGATACCATGGGCCGGGATCTGTTTACCCGGCTGATATTCGCAGGAAGGGTCTCGCTGCTGGTGGGGGGGATCACTCCTGTGATCGGCCTTTTGGCGGGCGGGCTTTTGGGGATGGTGGCGGGATTTTACAGGGGCCGTATCGACACCTGTATCATGATTGCCATGGATATCATTCTGGCCTTCCCGGGGCTTGTCCTGCTTTTGGCCGTTGTCTTTTATTTTGGGCAGCATCTGGTCCATATCATAATGGCACTGGGGCTTTTAACCCTGCCTTCCTTTGCGAGGGTGGCCAGGGCAAACACATTGACCCTGTCCCAGCGGGATTTTATCCGGGCCTCACGCATGATCGGACTCAATGATTTTTATATCCTGATCCGGGACATCCTTCCCAACATCATAGGTCCCCTGATGGTGTATGCGCTTTATGTGGCCTCTTATATGATCGTTGCAGAAGGCACACTCAGCTTTCTGGGATTGAGTGTCCAAGCGCCGGTTCCAAGCCTTGGAGGGATGATTGCCGAGGGTAAAGAGGTGCTTGATCAAGCCTTTCACATCAGCGCTTTTCCCTCCCTGGTCCTGTTTTTGACGGTGCTTTCCATCAATTTGATCGGAGATTCTTTAAGGCGGGTCATGAATTCAAGACGGGGGCATTTATGATGGATGCTCTTCCAGGCGACGCTGTTTTATCGGTAAAAGATCTTGTCACAACCATTGCATCCGGCCACGGTGTGGTGAGGGCGGTGAATCATATTGATTTTGATCTGTATCCGGGCAAGAGTCTGGGCATTGTCGGTGAATCCGGAAGCGGAAAAAGCATGCTGGCAAAAAGCATTTTAAACCTTTTGCCACCTAACGCAGCCGTCTCAAGGACTTCAAGAATTCTCTTTGACGGGAGTGATTTAAACGGACTGGATGAAAAGGCCCTGAATAAAATCCGCGGGGCTAAGATCGCCATGGTTTTCCAGGACCCTATGTCCTCGCTGAATCCCGTATTGACCATCGGCCGGCAGATCGCTGAATCCTTATGCCATCATCTGGGAATGAAGCGAAACAAGGCCATGAATCGGTCAAAGGACCTGCTTGAGACTCTGGGCATTTCCAGTCCGGGACAGCGGCTGGGGCAATATCCCCACCAGCTGTCCGGCGGCATGCGTCAGCGTGTTGCCGTGGCTATGGCCCTGGCCTGTGATCCACAGATTTTAATCGCGGATGAGCCGACCACCGCCCTTGACGTCACCGTTCAGGCACAGATCCTGGATCTTCTGGCCCGGTTGCAGGCCGCCAAGAATATGGCCATGATTCTGATCAGCCATGATCTTGGCGTTGTTGCCGGCAGAACTGATACGGTGGCGGTGGTTTATGCCGGAAAGATTGTTGAACAGGCCCCGGCCGGGCAATTGTTTTCCAATATGCGTATGCCGTATACCCGGGCCTTAATGGATGCGATCCCTCGTCTTGAAAATCCTTCCCACACTCCTCTTAAAACCATCCAGGGCCGTCCGCCGGATCTGACAAACCTGCCCCAAGGCTGCAGCTTTGCCCCGCGGTGTCTCCGGGTGCAGCATAAATGTACCCTCAAGGCCCCGCCCTTGTCTTCAAATTGGAGCAGCACGCATCTGTTTGCCTGCTGGTATCCTTTGGGCAGGGCCAACTGATGAACCGGGATTTGCTTCAGGTGGAGGGGCTGACCGTCTCGTACCGGGGCGGAAAAAAAAGACGGATCACCGTGGTATCGGATGTGAGCTTCAGCATCGCCAGAGGGCAGGCGTTAGGCCTTGTGGGGGAATCCGGATGTGGCAAGTCCTCTCTGGGCCTTGCGGTGATGCAACTGCCCCGTCCCGAATCGGGCCGCATCCTGTTTAACGGCAGGGATCTGACCCGGATGGATAAAAAAAGTCTGAATCGGATCCGGCCCAAATTTCAGATGATTTTTCAGGATTCAGCCGCAGCCCTGAATCCCTGCCGTACGGTCCTGGACACTGTCGTCGCCCCGCTGAAGGCGATTGGCCAGAAACGCCGTGAAGAAAATGATAGTTGCGCCCGGCAGATGCTGGCTTGCGTAGGGATGGACCCTGACTTGGGCAACCTTTTGCCCCATGAGCTGTCCGGGGGCCAGTGCCAGAGAGTCCAGATCGCCAGGGCCCTTATTGCAGAGCCGCAGCTTTTAATCTGTGATGAGCCTGTGTCTTCACTGGATGTCTCAGTTCAGGCGCAGATCATTAATCTGTTGGAAAACCTGAGGCAGGAGCGGGGACTGACCCTGCTGTTTATTTCCCATGACCTGGCCGTTGTCAAAAATATCTGCGACAGGGTGGCGGTGATGTATCTGGGCAGGCTTTGTGAAGAGGCCGTTTCCCAAGTCTTGTACCAAAGGCCCTGGCATCCCTATACAAAAAACCTGCTTAATGCCATTCCCCGGTCGAACCCCGGACATCTTCCAAATTCCATGGGCCTGCCGCCAGGGGAAATCCCTTCCCCCGGCAATCCCCCATCCGGTTGCAGGTTCCGCACCCGGTGCCTGAGGGCCGGACAGCGTTGTGCGGTAAAGGTGCCTCAGATGCGCGAAATCGAACCGGGGCACAAGGTGGCATGCCATTTTCCGATGCTGTGACTCTTTTGTAAGGGGGAGACTTCAAAATGGAAAACGCCAAATTTTTTTGTACGTCATCTTCTTTTGAAGCCCTGGCTTGCGCCATTGTTAAGAAGGGGCGCTTCCCCTCTTCTCTGGCAGGACAGGTCCCGTTGGAAAAATTTACCCCGGACGCCCGGGAAGTGGTCCTTCGGTTTTTGCATCTGATGGAGCGATCCGGTTATTGCCTGACCGAGGTGACCCCGGTGCTTATCCGATGGCTGTCCTTAACGCTTCCAAGGATACTGCCCAGCGCCTGCGGGGGGCAGATCCCGCCCATTACCATTCCCGGCCGCCATCGAAAACTGGATACCTATGTTGCAGGACAAAACTGGTCTTTGGACCGGTCACCTCATGTCTTTGTGGATCTGGGGTGCGGTTTTCCGCCGGTAACAACGGTGAACACGGCAAACCGGTTTCCGGACTGGCAGGTCTATGGTGTGGACCGGTCATTTGCCGAGTATGTCTTATGCGACACGACGGGGCAGTATGCCTGCTTTAACGGGCCGGGCGAGCTTGTGCATCTTCAACCTTCGATTGACCAATCAAAAGGGGGGCTCTACAAAAACACAAATCTTATAAAAGAGGGGTTCCGTCAACGCTTTGAATTCCTTTCCCCTTTAATTCGGGATAAAGGGCTTCTGTCCTCCAGGGTTGAGGATGAGAATGGAAACGTGCTGATTCGAAATCATATTGCCGATTTTAAAACCGGAAATTGTTCATTCATCACCTCTGATATTAAAGATCTATGCCCAATGAATGCCAGCGTCGTACGGTGTATGAATCTTTTTTTATATTTCTCCACAGAAGACCGGAAGCAATGGATGCGCTGCATTAAAAATCAGTTAAGGGACAACGGGATTCTGATTGCCGGGACAAACAGCTTTGGCATCCAGGCCCGATATTTTGTTTATGAAATGAAGATGGGGCAATTGATACCCCGTGAGTTTGCCTTTAGTCTGGACAATCTGGGCCATATCGCCTTTATGCCCTGGTTTACCCTGCACGAGAATGATCCTGAGGCGCTGCTTTTGTCCGATCTGTCCCGTATCCTCCGCTGCGCCTCCGTTTTTTGGAAAGGGTTTGCCAGGGATCAGGACCGTCTCCTGGATTTCCACGGGATCTGCAGGCGGGGCCCGGACGGATTTTTACACGTCCAAGGGCAGGGACTTTCCCCCAAACGGTTCCTGGAAAAAAACGCCCTGCTGTGGCGGGAAATGATCGAATCCGGCTACCTGGAAAAGGCCGTGAAGGCCCTTTCACAGGCGGGGTATGAGGCTTGGATCAACCCCGCCTGTGACATTGCGGTTCGTCCGCCTGAAGATCCGTTTGCGTAAGCCCCGCGCACGGGGTAAGTGCCCGGCCGGCTTACATCTGCCGGATGGCCTGTCCCAGTTTTTCCACGGCCAGGGTAATGGTGGCCTCATCGGCCATGGTATAGTTCAGGCGCATAGTTTCAAGGCCCTGGTCCTTCTCGGTGTAAAAGAATTTCCCCGGCACAAAGGCGACACCGTTTTCAATGGCTTTTTTGTAGAGCGCCATGCCGTCCAGGCCCTTGGGGCCGGTAACCCAGAGAAACATACCGCCGTCGGAGGGGGAGACTGAAAACTCAGAGGGCAGGTGAAGATTCAGGGCATCCATCATGGCCTTCTGCCGGGGGCGGTAAAGGGCAATGATGGTTTTAAGCTGCTTTTCCAGAAACCCGCCTTCCAGATACTGGGCAGCCAGGGCCTGGTTCAGGGTGGCGGTGTGAAGGTCGATGCCCTGTTTGACTAAAACCAGCCATTGGGCCAGAAATTGCGGGGCCGCATAAAACCCGATGCGAAGTCCCGGCGCAAAGACCTTGGACAGGGTGGACACATAGATCACATGATCCGGGGCCATGGTTTTGATGGGGGCCAGGGTCTCTCCATTGTACCTGAGGGCGGAATAGGGGTCGTCTTCAATGAGCAGGGCGTTGTGCCTCTGGATGATTTCTGCGATCCTGCTGCGGCGTTCCATGGGAAGCGTTCTTCCCGTAGGGTTCTGGAAGGTGGGGACCAGATAGATGAACTTGATGTCGTGACGGGAAAGGGTTTCTTCCAATGCCTCGGGGATGAGTCCCTGGTCATCGGTTTCCATGGCCACATATTCAGGTTCATAGGGGTTAAAGGCGGAGATGGCTCCAAGATAGGTGGGAGATTCTATAGCGATTTTATCCCCCTTTGAGATTAAAAGCTTGGCCGCAGCGTCCAAAACCCCCTGGGAGCCGGAGGTGATATTGACCCGGTCCGGGGGCAGCGTAATGCCCCTTTTTTCTAAAAGCTGTGACACCTGCTCCCTTAAAGGCATAAATCCTTCGGTCAGGTCGTACTGAAAGGCCTGGGAACCGTAGGCGGACACCACACGCCGGAACAGATCCTCAAAGATATCCATGGGAAAACTTTCGGGCGAGGGAATGCCGCCGGCAAGGGAGATAATGCCAGGATCGGACACCACCTTGAGAATTTCTCTGATCGCATTGGCCTGCATGCGCTCTGTCCGGTCGGCCAAAAGTGGTGTAAAGTCCATGATTTCCTCCTGATTCCAATGGTTAAATTTTTATATTCAAATCAGGATACCAGCACAAAAAACATTGGGACAGATACAGAAATAGAAAATTTAGGGCATGACAGTTTTTTGCCTGCGAAAATTAGAGGCGGTTGACCGGCACATTGGCCAGCTGCTCCTCTAAATATTCATCCATAAGATCCTTGTACTTATCCTTGGGATAGTCGGCACCGCAGGACCTGCAGCGCAAAGAAATTTGTGTTCAGGTCCGCTTGAGGACAAGCTTTCCGCCGCATGAGAGGCAGCGTCCGCTGATATCTTCCATAAAATCCTTCCGTGATTATCTCTTTTCTTTTAGGATTAAATAACATAAAACAGGCAGTCAAAAAGTCCAACCCTTAAATGTTCAACCCCATGTAACAGGAGTAAATGGTCATGGCAGATAACGCGGACCGGTATAAAAAAAGTTACCCCATTTCCTGGGAGCAGCTGCACAGGGATGCAAAAGCGCTGGCCTGGCGGCTTCACGACAATAACACCGCTTACAAGGGCATCGTTGCCGTTACCCGAGGCGGCCTTGTGCCGGCGGCGATTATCGCCCGGGAATTGGATATCCGTATGATCGATACCGTTTGTATCACAAGTTATGACTGGCAGAGCCAGGGCAAATCCTCGGTACTTAAATCCGTAGAAGGAGACGGGGAGGGGCTTTTGATCATTGACGATCTGGTGGATACGGGCTCCACAGCCAAGGTGGTCAGACAGATGCTGCCAAAGGCCTATTTTGCCACGGTGTATGCAAAGCCTGCGGGCAAACCCCTGGTGGATATTCATGTCACCGAGGTCAGCCAGGACACCTGGATCCTGTTTCCCTGGGATTCGGAATCAAGGTTTGTGGAGCCCATTGCCGGAAAATAACCTTTGATACTGCTGAAAGGCTTTGACAGGATGCGTTTCATAAAAAATACCCCCTTTCCGGCAGGATCCGGAGAGGGGGTATTTAAATTCGGTCGGTTCCGTTAATCGGGGCCGGCTTTATTTTTTTTCGATAATATTCTTGTGGGCCATGAGACGGATGGCATTGATTTTGATAAACCCTTCCGCATCCTGCTGGTTGTAGCCGCCCTCGATATCCATTGAGGACAGATCCTGGTTGTACAGGGAGGACGGACTTGTCCGGGCGATTGGGTAGGCCACGCCCTTGTACAGTTTCAAGGTGACGGTGCCGTCAATGACTTCCTGGCTCTTGTCCATGGCGGCCATGAGGAACTCCATTTCCGGGCTGAACCAGAAGCCGTAGTAGACCAGTTCTCCCAGTTTGGATGCCAGCATATCCCTCAGGCGCATGACTTCACGGTCCATGGCAATGCCTTCGATGTCCTTATGGGCCGCATGGAGGATGGTGCCGCCGGGGGTTTCATATACCCCGCGGGACTTGATTCCCACAAAACGGTTTTCCACCATGTCCAGGCGGCCGATGCCGTTTTCCCGTCCCAGCTGGTTCAGGTATTCAAACAACTCCAGGGCGTCTGTTTTTGTGGTGCTGTCGGCAAGATTGGTGACCCGTACCGGGAGGCCGTCCTTGAATTCCACTTCAATGTTGGTGGGGGTGTCCGGGGCATTTTCCGGGGAGACCGTGTGGGAGTAAATGCTCTCTTCGCAGATGGCGCCCGGGTCTTCCAGGATGCCGGCCTCATGGGAGATATGCAGTAGATTGTCATCCTCGGAGTAGGGTTTTGCTGCGGTCTGTTTGGTGGGGATGCCGTGTTTTTCCGCATAGGCCAAAAGGTCCGAACGCCCCTTGAATGCGTTGAGAAAATCGGTGTTTTTCCAGGGGGCAATGACCTTTATTTTGGGATTTAAGGCATAGTAGGACAGCTCAAAGCGAACCTGATCGTTGCCCTTGCCTGTGGCGCCGTGGGAGACATATTCGGCCCCTACTTCATTAGCGATTTCAATTTGTTTTTTAGCAATAATGGGCCGGGCAATTGCGGTGCCGAGCAGGTAGCGGCCTTCGTACAGGGCATTGGCCTTGTATACGGGGAAGATATAATCGGTGACAAACTCCTTTCTCATATCCTCGATAAAGACCTTGGAGGCTCCGATCTGAAGGGCCTTTTTCTCGGCCGCTTGAAAGTCTTCCTGCTGACCGATATTGGCCATATAGGCAAATACTTCATATCCTTGTTCCAGCAGCCACTTTAAGATGACCGATGTATCCAGCCCGCCGGAATAGGCCAATACCACTTTTCCCTTTGACATGGTGAACTCCTTTATCTGGTTGTCCTTATATGGTTTTGATAAATCATGGGCTATTAATGCAGAAAAATCTTGAAATAGTCAAGGGGACCGCGTATAAAAATGCATATTTCCAGGCATATTACGCATAAATATGATTTTATACCCATGACCATTGCATCCGAACTCCATTTACTGCTCTCCCAGGGCGTTACCGGCAACCAGACCCAGCTGGTCCATGCCCTGAAGGAACGGGGAGTGAAAACCACCCAGTCCTCGGTGTCCAGGGCCCTGAAAAAGATCAACGCCGTTAAGGGACAGGACGGCGGCGGCAGGACCGTCTGGTCCCTGACCCGTACGGATTTAAAAGATACGGGTTTTTTTGATTCCCTGGTTCAGTCCATTGCGGACAACGGGCAGATGATCGTGATCCGGACCCGGCCGGGCACGGCCAATACGGTGGCCAAGTTCATTGACGATCATGGGTTTGCCTCGGTTCTGGGATCGGTGGCAGGGGATGACACCATCATTGTGGTGCCTTCGGATGTGTCAAAGGTTCCCGCCACCATCATGGAAATTTCGACATACATGAAACAGATCGGGATCTTTGTGGAGTAATACGTTTGAGGGGGCCCTTTCGGATTATCTGAGGGCCAGTAATCCCGCCAGTGCCGCGATCATCATCACGACAAGGCCTGCGGCCAGGCGCAGGATGCCTGGGGTCTTTTCCTTTTTTTCCCCGTAAAAAAATCTGCGAACCCTTGACTGGGCGGACGGCAGGGATTTTATGTGCTGCTTGACCCTAAGGCGGTTCAGATAGGTGATCGGTGCCTTTGCGGCCTTGATCTGCCCTTGAAAGGCCCTGTCCGGATCAAATATCAGATCCAGAAGATGGATGGCCCCCGGTCCGTGGATATTGACACAGCCCGCGCAATAGGTCAGGGCCGTGTGGTCGCCTGCCGCTTTTTTCCGTTTTGTGGTCCAGGTTTTTGCAAGCCCCGGGCTGACTCGCCCCACAGAGGCGCCTTCCCCGCAGCAAAGGGTGCGGGAACCTGTGGCTTTGAGGGGGATCTGTTCCACGTAGGCCCTTTGGGCCAGAGTTCTTACGGCCCGTTGGGTGGCGTCATCCTTCCTTGACTGGCAAGGGTCCTGTATGACGGCGCAAATTTTTGAGTGCCCGTTCTCCTGCAGGCAGAACGCGGGCAGGGCCTCCGCCTGATCGTCCTCAGCCATGATCTGGTATATGGTGACGGCCTTAAAGGGACCCTTTGAACAGAACAGGGCATGGCAGCTGGGACATGCGGTGATAACGCGGGATATCCCGTGGGCGGAAAGATAGGCGCACATCTCTTCAAACATGGCGCTGAAAAACTCGCTTCGGCCCAGATCCCTGGAGGGCTTGGTGCAGCAGTCCAATACCATGCCGATATGGGCAATTTGGGATTCAAGGTATTCATACGCCTTCAGGGTTTTGTCCGGCCGGGTGCCGGTCAGGGTGCAGCCGGGGAAAAAGACGGTATCGCAGTGCTTGGGCAGATGATAGTAGGAAAATAAGGGGGAACAGCCTTTTTTTTCATAGGCAAGTATGCCATGGTAGGGTGCGAGATCAACCTGGTCTGCTGCCACCGCATCCTCCCGCCAGGAACGGAACATGGCGGTAAGATCCAGGTGTTTGGGACACAACTCAGTGCACAGCCCGCACAGACTGCAGGAAAAGGCCATCTGCCGGTAGGGGGCAGGATCGTTTTCATAGGCCTCGGCCATATGGCCGGGGGATTGCCTCCCGGACAGAAAGGCACAATGGGCTGCGCACAGCCCGCAATGAATGCAGGACTCAATGATTTTGTCAAGGTTCTGCCGGTTGGCATCTGCGCTTTGGCGGGGCGTGGGCAGGCTGTTTTGTATCATTTGCGCTCCATGGGTTCACGTGAAAAAAATCATAGGACAAACACGGATGGAAGTCAAAGTGATGGTTTGGATAGGCTACAATGTTCATATCGGTTTCGTTGATGGGGGGGACGGGGCATGAAGCTTGTCGCGGATAATATCAGAATCACAAAACCCTGCATTGCAAAGGCCCTGGATGAGAGAAATCCGCACCCCATAGAGGAATTGGCCCGGGCCTGTGCCGATGCCGGCGCCTGGGCCATAGACATCAACACAGGACCTTTAAAAAAGTCGCCCGGAGCCGCCATGACCTTTTTTGTGGAGGCGGTCCAGAATGTGACAGATTTGCCCCTGATCCTTGATACCACCAATCCTGAGGCCATGGCCGCGGGGCTTGAGGCCTCAACGAATCCTGTGATTCTTAACGGCATCTCCCTGGAACCTGGGAAACTTGCACACATCCTTCCCCTGGCGGCACAGTATGACGTCGATCTGGTTGGCTTTTTACTTACCGCCGACAGCCGGGTGCCCAGGGAAAATGAGGAGCGCCTGGCCATTGCCATGGAATTATTGGCTGAAGTGGACGCGGCAGGGGTCGAGCGGGAGCGGCTGATTCTGGATCCTGTGGTGCCGCCTCTGTCATGGGACGACGGCCCGGACAGGGCCAGGGGCATTCTCGATACCCTGCGCATGCTTCCCGATGTCCTGGGCTTTAAGGTGAAAACCATGGCCGGGCTGTCCAATCTGACCACCGGCGCCCGGGAGCGGCAAAAGAAACAACTTCTGGAAAGTGTTTACCTGTCCATGCTGGCCTGCGCCGGCCTTGACTATCTGCTTATGGATATACTGAACCCGGCCGTGGTCAGCGCGGCTGTGGCTGCGGAGCTTTTGGCCTCAAAACAGATTTTTTCCTGGGCCGAGGTCCCGGATCCCGTATGATTCCCGGCGCTGGGTCGGATCAGGCCCGCCCTCCCCTGATAAAGCCGTAGGCCGCACCGATGACGCCTCCGGCCAGGTGACTGAACTGGGATATCCGGTCGATTTCAAGGATGGATGCAATTTCCGAACCGATGAAGATGACGGCCACCAGGATAAACGTCAGGGGCAGTTCCCTGGCCCTGAAATTGGAAAATGATGACAGCAGCACCATCATGAATGCAAGACCGCTGCCCCCCACAAGGTGGACACCGAAAACCGCCGCATTAATCAAGGCGGTGGCGGCGGCGGTGACCAGCATCATCTCCAAAAGCTTCCACGACCTGTATTTTTCCTCCAGCAGGGGGCCGACCAGAAGGATGATCATCATATTGCCCATAAAGTGGGCCCAATTGGCATGGGCCAAAACATAGGAAAAAAGACGCAGATAAAATTGCGGGGTTGAAAAAGCAAGCCGGGCCGGGGATGACAAAGGGATCCCTATGGTGCCGGCAACAGGCAGCAGCAGACAGGCTAAGGCAAGCAGAACATAGGTCAGGATAACCGGGGCGTTGTATCTGATTTTCATAAGAGCTCCTTCAATCGTATTGAAGGGGTTATACCTGCCGCAGGCTGCGGGGTCAAGGTGCGATGGATGCAGGGCTGTGTTTCCTGTTGACACCTAACGTGCTCACCTTTAGACTCGCCTAATGGAAAAGAAAGGAAAAGGACAGCCGGAGCCGTTACAATTGACTGCGGGGCTGACCCGGGATGCGCTGACCCGGATCGAGAGACGGGTTGAAGCCTACATGGATCAATTTGCTGCCGGCGTTGTGGATCCGGCACCCTATATCCTTAAACACGCGCATACCAAACGGGTCTGCACGCATATTGTGATGCTGGCCCGGTCCCTTGCATTTTCGCCGGAAGCTCTAAATCTTTGCGCCGCCACCGCTTTGCTCCACGATCTGGGAAGGTTTCCCCAGTTTCAACGGTACGGGACCTTTTCCGATCCCCAGTCATTGAATCATGCCGCTTTAAGCGTGGGGGAAATCCGTCGCATAGGACTGCTTGAAGGCCTGCCGCGGGCAACAAGACAGCTGGTCTACAGGACCGTTGCCCTGCATAACCGGCCGACCCTGCCGGCGGGGCTTCCCCGGGAACTGGACTGCCATGCCCGTCTTCTCCGGGATGCGGATAAGCTGGACATCTTCAAGGTCATGACCGATGTTTATGGCGGTCCGGGAAACGGTCAGGCCAGTTTTATCACCCACAATTATTGTGATGACGGCCGGGTAAACCCGGAGCTGATTGAGCAGGTGGCAGGGCTGGGAAGTGTCCCTTACAGCCGGATCCGGTCACTGAATGATCTTAAACTTTTTCAACTGAGCATGATATTTGATCTGAATTTTCCCGCAGCCTGCAACCATGTCCTGGAGCAGGCAGTGGTGCAGGGCATTATCGGTTCCATGCCGGAAACAGAGGCCTTAGGCAAGCTGGAACAGATTTTGATCCGCTACCTTGCGGAGCGGGCCGCCCATTAAAAAAGGCCGCAGCAGCGGCCTTTTGTTTAATATTTATCTATCTTTATCGTTTGCCGGCCAGGGCCTCTTTTAGAAACGGGACATATTTTCGATCCGTTTCCATGATATGGGTCTTGAGCCAGTCCGTTAACATGTCCATCAAATCCATGGTCAGGGTCAGTTTGCCTGCATCATAGTCGGTTTTAAAATCAATGACCTTTTTATTTAGTTTTTCGTGAATCTCGATATGGGCATTTGTTTGCGGGTACCCGTACTTCTTGAACAGGTCTTCTTCTTCCTTGAAATGATAGATGGTGTAATCGGTGAGCCGGTTCAGGATCTCCCCGGTCGCCTTTCCGCCTTTTTTGAGCTTCATGGCCCTGTGAAGCTGGTTGAATAAAGAGACCAGTTCTTTGTGCTGGGCATCAATTTTGTCCAGGCCGATCATCATGCCCGGTCCCCAGCTGATGAGGTCGGGGACATCGGTGTCGGAAAAGACCTGTGTCTCGTTCTCGTCTGTCTGCCGGGATGAGACCTTAAAAACCGATATGGACTGTCTGAGCCATGCTGCCCGCTCCTTGAGATCCTCGGCGCTTTTGTTGAGTCTAAGGCTTTTCGCAGACATTCCTTCGGATACCGAACTGACATCAAAGATTTCCCGGGAGATCTGCGATGATCCCTGGGAGGCCTGGTGGACATTTTCACTCATCTCCCCCATGCCTTGTGACGCCTGTTCCAGATTCCGGGCCACTTCGGCGGCACTGGCCGACTGCTGCTCTACCGCCGCTGCAATGGTGGCCACAATCTCGTTGACCTCGGAGATCACTCCTGAAATTTCTGAAACATCTTTTACTGTATTGCTGGTGGAATCCTGGATTCCGATGATTTTTTCTTTTATGTCCTCGGTGGCCTTTGCCGTCTGGTTGGCCAGATTTTTGATTTCAGAGGCCACCACGGTAAATCCCCTGCCGGCCTCGCCCGCCCGGGCCGCTTCAATGGTGGCGTTCAGGGCCAAAAGGTTGATCTGTTCGGCGATTTCCGTGATCACTTCAGTAACCTGGGTGATTTCCCGGGCTGCGGCCCCAAGGCTCTCAACACGCCGGGACGCTTTGCCTGCCTGTTCCGTCGCACTGTCCGAAATGCTTCTTGCAGTGTCACAGTTCCGGGAGACTTCCGCCAGGGTGGACTGCATCTGTGAGGTGGCGTCAGACACGGTTTTAACGTTTCCCGAAGCCTGCTCGCTTGTGGCTGCAGCAGAACTCATATTGCCGCTGACCCCTTCAGAGGCTGCGGCCACGGTTTTTGCCTTTTCAGACAGATTCATTGTTTCCTTAGACATTTGGCCGGTTCCGGTCAAAAGTTCCCTGGAGGCGGCGGTAACGGTCTCCGTATTGGCGCCGATGTCCACGATGATGTCGTTGAGGTGCTGAACAAAGGCGTTGAACCAGTGAACCATTGTGCCGATTTCGTCCTTGGTGTCGATGGTGATGCGTTTGGTCAGATCCCCTTCACCTGTGGCAATCTCTTCCATGCTTTGGGCCACCTGGGTTATGGGGCGGACCACCGAGCGGGTAACAAAAAAGATGATGCCCAGGATGAGAGCGAAAAAAACAACGGAAAGGAAGCTGAAAATAGTGAGGACCAGTTTTTTCAAGGGGGCGATGTCCGCTGTGACGATATCCGATTTGATGCCCAGAAGAAAAAGCCCTGTCCTGGTATTGTCAAAGCCCTCAAACTGCCCTTTTACCGTCAGGTATTGTCCGTCCATATAAAAGGGCGCCGAGGCAAGATATGAGAGCACATCGTTTTTTTGTGCATAGTCAAAGAATTGTTTTTCAATATCCTTCTGGTTCAGGATAAAGCTGCCGAGCCTGGGCTTGTCAGCCATCCCCTTGGCAATATTCAGGTCGGCTTCATCCATAAAGTATAAAAAATCAATGTCATAGGGTTTTAAGGTGCGTTTGATGGAGTTGAGTCCGCCTTCGAAATTGGCGATGCCGATGAACTGTCCCTGGTTAAAAACGGGAAACAGCCCCTTAAGCCTTACCCCTTTACTGGAGACTTCCATCGCGGTGAAGGATTTGCCCGTCTTTTTTACCAGGGCGTATCCTTTGGAATGGTCCAGGCGCTCGCCGTATTTTTCAGGGTTCCAGGACTTATAAAAAGAACGGATATCCGCATCGATCAGATGGATCTGAACGTTTTTAAATCCGGTGTTTTTTTTAAAGGTGGCCCCAAGTTCCTTGAGTACCCGGTTCGCTGCGGCCCGGTCTCCATCTAAGAGGGCTTTTTTTACCTCTGTGTTGGCGGCAACCTGGAGGGCGTTGGTCTGCCAGACCTTTTTCTTGGCGGCCATTGCCACATTCAGATTCTGCATGGCTGAATCCGCGGTTTTTTCAATCCTGTCGTTTTTGATTTTGTTGTAATATAGCAAGGTTCCGGTCAGACTGACGGCGAGGATGAGGGCGGAGCCCAGAAGGCTGATCACGATGAGTTTCAATTTAAGGGTCATCAATACGCTCCTTGGCAAAAAAGGGACTCGTTTCGTTTTTTTGCGAAATGAAATATGCGAATTTTTAACGATTAGTTCGATACAAGGTACAATGGTTCGGCATAAAATGCAACGGGTTACCCCGGGATCAAGTCCTTTTTGAAAATAGCCCCTTCAGGAAAAGATCGTCATATAGGCCCCGGTAACGGCAAGGCAGATGGCGATGCTCCGCTGCAGGGTAATTTTTTCCTTGAGCCAGACGGCTGCCAGGATAAAGATGAAAATGGTGGACATCTGGTTGAGGGTGGCGGCCTGGGATGCTGTGGTGTATTTCATCCCCGCCACCCAGCAGACCAGCGCGATGAAATTGCCGGAAACAGATGCGGGCAGGGCGGCAAGCCAGGCCCTGGAGAACCGCAGTTCCTTAAGGATCCTGGATCGGCCCGGATGAAAAACGGCCATGGCGCCAAGGGTGATGCAGCCGGCAAAAATTCGGACCAGGGTGGCCCAGAAAACATCGGTACGGGCAAGGACGTCTTTGATCATAACAATGCCGAAGGCCATGAAGACCGTTGAAAGAATGCCGGCAAAAATGCCTTTCCATAAAAAAGGCGAAGGCGTAAGAGATGTGCCTGTCCTGCCGCCCTGCCAGGTTCCCACCAGAATGGCGGACAGCACCAGCGTACTGCCGGCAAACCCGCCGGGACTGAGCTGTTCATCAAGCAGGATGAAGGAAAAAAGTAGAACGCTGGGCAGATAGAAGCATTCCACCACGCCCATCAGGCCGGCCCCAAGGCTGTTCAGGGCTGTGAAAAAGCAGATGTCAGCCAGGGTGATGCCGATGAACCCGGATAGGGCGAGCAGTATAAAGTCCCATGGGGTTACCGCCGGAAAAAACGGGATATCCAGCACCGCCATGGTTACCGAAATAAGAATCAGGGCAACCAGGCTTTTGTAGATATTTAAGGAAATAGGGGAAAAGACCTCCCCTGATTTTTTAAAGAGAATCACGGCGATGGCCCAGAACAGGGCGGAACTCAGTGCAAAGGCGGCACCCAGCATCGGCATTTTCCTTTAAAGGTTGTGGGATCTTAGATCCTAAAAATTCCCTTGAGATGGGGCAGCGCCCTTTTTTCATCTCTGAGTTCAAAGAGGATATCCTCCCCTTGTTTTTCATATCCCAGGGTGATGGTGGCCGGCAGAAAGATCGGCAGCTTCAGGGCGCCTTCCATTTCAAAGTGTTCGGGATATCCATACCCCTTTTCCAGGCTGGCCCCGGCCCGGGAAAGGCTCCAGGCGCCATGGGCAATGGCCTGTTTGAAACCGATGAGTTTTGCCGTCCACGGGTACAGATGATGGGGGTTGTAATCGCGGGATACGGCCGCATAGCGTCGCCCGGTATTGGCCGCCACCCGGATGATTTCCCTTACGGGGAGGCCCTCTTCTGTTGGTTTGGAAGATCTGTCTTTAGGCGGTGGATTTTTGGCCCGGGTAAAATAGGTGGCAATGCCCTGCCAGACCACATCACCCTTTGACTTTGCCTCAAAGGCCATGCGGGTGGTAATGCCCTTTGGGGTCTGGGTCATGTCGAAAAGGGAACAGGACAGATCCAGGGTTTCGGACAGGGCGATGGGGCGTTCAAGGCGGAAGGATTGTCCGATCTGGATCAGCCCCATGGGGTTGATGGGAAAATGGGAGGAACTGATGAACCGGGACACAAGGCCGATGAACAGCGTCTGGATATAGGGGGCTGGCACCTGATGCGCGTCGTCTGTGTAGCCGCAGACCGATTTGAACCGGCAAACCTGTGCAGGGTCCAGCCGCCATCCTTCATAAATGGTTTTGACATTGTCCAAAGCGGCGTCTTCGTCCAGGTGGGATTTTCGAACCAAAGACAGGGCGATGAGGGTGGCAAACAATTTGGGGATTGACGGCACACTGGTAATCCGAAGTTCTTTTTCCGGTCCTTCCGGGGTATAGATTCTAGTGTCTGATATGGGGTCCATTTGGCGTCCTTAAGGTTAAAATCGCGATTATCCTAACACGGATATCTTTATAAACAATGTTTTTTTTAGCGCCTGCAGGTTTTTCGTTGACCCTGCCAGGTTATCGGTATAAGAGCATGATCGGTTTATTTGAGTAGCTGGGAATTTGAGATTTACGAAATTTTAAAATTCAAAAGTGATTAAAATATTGTAAAGCGACCCTGGAAAATGTTATTTTACAAGCTATTCAAACTTCAGGAACCTCGATGAAAACATCTGTACCCCAACATCTTCATGACCCTATGCAAGACAGATTCAGGAGAGCCCATGGAAATTCAGAACGAACAGGTCGCTTCCGCCGGCAGTTTCATCGTCAGCCAGGCCAACCGCGTTAACCTAAACCCCAGCCTTCTTTACGAGGCTGTAATTGATCTTTCTTCCGAGGGACTGATTACGGCCAACGGCATCAACCGGGCCGCCGGCATCCTGCTCAACGACCTGGGACTGCCGCCCTATTTTTTTGAAACCCTTTCCAAAGAGTCCCTCAAACATATCCTCTCCTCCATTTCCAAAAGCATGACCGTTCAGGGGGATAAGGTTGAGCTGGGCGCATGGGTGGCGGATATTAATGTGGATCTTGGCCAGGACAGCCAGCTCCAGCGGGTCCGCATCGCCACCCGGGAGACACGGGATGCTGTTGAAAAACTTTTGGACAACCAGCTGACCGGCCATCGACGGGAGTATTATTATAATCCGGAAAAAGAGTATTATACCTATATTTTCCGTCCGGAAACCGTGGCCGACTACTCCGAGCACCAGTTTTGCGGGACCCGTTTTCTGTTCGGGCTGGACCAGGACTACGATAAAACCCCCCGTCTTACGCGGAATCGGTATGAAAAGTTTTTGGGGGAAACCCAAGAGTCGGTGATCCCCAAAATTGAGGTCTTCAGCCTGTCCGATATAGGGGAGGTCCGTTTCATGTTCAACTCGGATTTCGGACGCCCCCAGCTTCATGTGCTCCGGCGGCTGTTTGCCGATCACGGCCTTGTTATCTCAAGGGCCTATTGGGAGCCCTATGCCACAAAGGCGGATGTGCCGTCCTCTATTTGTTCGCTCTATGTTCAGGGGGAATTGTCCCGCAAGGAAGAAGCCGCACTGGTCAATGACTTAAGGGCCTTTTTGAGCATGGCCGTAAACCCGTGCACCCAGCTTTATGCCGATGGAAAGCTAAGCTTTCGGCAGATGCTTTTTGCGGGTAATGCCATTGATTTTACCCATATGTTTATCTTTAAAGAGCGGGGGAATCAAAGCGACCGGGAGGTCATGGGCAGCCTTGAAAACGCCGACCACAGAGCGGCTTTTGCAAGCCGCCTGCATGAATCCAACAAGTTTACCTATGTCTTTCGCACCGTCCTGGATACGGCCTGCGCCCACCCGGATCTGATCCAGTTCCTTTTTCGCCTCTTTGATCAAAAGTTCAATCCCGAAGGCCCCTGTACCCTGAGCGCCGCGGAACTTGAAACCGAATGGGCCGCTTTTAAAAAGATCCTTGATGTCCGGTTCATGGATGCCCAGCTGGGACATGATATTTTTTCCTTTATGTTTAAGCTGATTCCGGCCACCCTCAAGACCAATTTTTACAAGGCGGAAAAACGCTCCTTTGCCTTCCGCATGGACAACACCATCTTAGATCCCCTCGTGTTCGAGCAATTTGTTTTCGGCATTTTTTTTGTCAACGGCCATTATGCCTGCGGCACCCATTTAAGGGCCGAGGATATTGCAAGGGGCGGTCTGCGCATGATCCGGGTGACCCCGGGCAACCACAGCGTGGAGCTGGACAACGCCGTCCTGCTTAATTATGCGCTAGGCCCTAAGGCCCAGCGCTTAAAGCACAAGGATATCTGTGAAAGCGGCTCCAAAGGAGTGGTCGTACCCCATCCCCTCTATGCAGCCTACGGCATGGAAGCCCTGTACGACTATACCGAGGGGATCATGGACCTCATGCTGCCCGATCCCATGGTAAAGGATCATTACGGCCGGCCTGAGATGATATTTTTCGGGCCGGATGAAGGCACAGCGCCCATGATGGATGCCGTGGCCTTCAGGGCCAAGGAAAGGGGATACGCCTATTGGCGGACCATCACCACCGGCAAAAGTTTCGGCATCCCCCATGATACTTACGGCATCCTGGAGAACGGGGATGTTTTCGGGCTGATCGCAGAAGATGCCGAGAATACAAGGCTTGCGGTGAATGGGGAGGATAAAACGGTTACAGGGGATATGGACGAGATCTTCCGGGAAATCGGCGGCCGTATCCAAATTTCCGGCATGACCACCACCTCGGTGATGGGGGCCTTCAGAACCCTGATCGACCATTACGGGGTGAAAGAGGAGACGCTGAATCTGATGATGACAGGCGGACCGGACGGGGATCTTGGTGCCAACGAGATCCAAAGTTACAAGGGAAAGATCTGCCTGATCATCGACGGCGGATCCATCCTGTTCGATCCCGACGGCCTGGACCGCGAGGCCCTGATGAAAATCGCCTTTATGCGCCATACCTCTCCCAGGGTCAACACCCTGGGGTATCCAACGGAAAAGTTGGGCAAAAACGGATTCCAGGTGCCCTTAAGGGGGAAGAATATCACCCTGCCCGACGGGACGCTGGTGGAAGACGGGGCCATCTTTCACCGCAACTTCATTACCGATCCTGCCAACCGCAAATATATCGAGCAGGCCAATATCCAGGCCTTTATCCCCTGCGGCGGGTTCAAGGATACGATCAACCGATCCAATGTCAAAGCCTTTACGGGGCTGTTCAGGCAGCTGCGGTTTATCGTGGAAGGCGCCAATGTCTTTTTTGACGATGCCGCCCGCCGGTATATTGCCTCGTCAACGAAGATCAAGCAGATCAAGGACTCTTCTGCCAACAAGGGCGGGGTGTTTTCCTCCGCTGTGGCCGAGGTCCTGACAGCCTTCCTCTTTGAGGAGGAATACGAGGCAAGTCTGTTGGAAGATAAAGTTACCCGCTGGGCCCTGATCCGTGATATTATAGATCTTGTGGCAAAGTATGCGGCTTTGGAAACAAAGATGCTGATCCGGATCCACGAGGCGAACCCATCCGAACCGCTTTTTGCCCTGTCCGAAAAAACCAGTGAGCAGATCTTTGACTTCCAAGCTTATGTCCAGACCCGAGCGGCAGATGTTATCGCCGATACCGACCTTTTGTGGGAGGTGATGCTATCCTACGTGCCCGGTATTCTGGTCAAACGTCTGGGCCGGGAGCGGATACTTGCGATTATGAGCCAGGAAAAACTGGCCGCATACCGGGATGCAATTATTACCAAAAAACTGGCCGCTTTGGCCTTTTACAAGCACGGTATGGACTGGGAGGGTTATGTTGAAGGGGCTAAGGCCGATTTCATACCGGCCATGACAGCCTTGTTCAAATAAGATCGAGGATCAGCCAATATCCGTCCAGGCCCCAGGGGCTTGGGGTCTGGGCGATTATATCGGGTAGTCAACTATTTATTAACACCGAAACAGGAGTAGAAAAATGGGTACTATCATGGATATCGTCAGCGCGCGGGACGCTCACGAAAAAGAGTTTCACCAGGCCGTCCACGAAGTGGTTGAATCTGTTAAACCGGTCCTGGACAAAAATCCTGAATACCGCCACGCCGGCATCATGGAGCGCATGGTCGAGCCGGAACGGGTGATCCAGTTCAGAGTACCCTGGGTGGATGACCAGGGCAAGGTCCAGGTCAACCGGGGATACCGTATTCAGATGAACTCCGCCATCGGTCCTTACAAGGGCGGGCTTCGGTTTCACCCTTCGGTCAACCTGTCCATCTTGAAATTCCTGGCCTTTGAGCAGGTGTTTAAAAACGCTTTGACCACCCTTCCCATGGGCGGCGGCAAAGGGGGATCTGATTTTGATCCCAAGGGGAAATCCGACTTTGAAGTCATGCGGTTCTGCCAGAGTTTCATGTCCGAACTCTATCGTCATATCGGTCATGACACCGATGTCCCGGCCGGGGATATTGGTGTGGGGGGACGGGAGATCGGGTATCTGTTCGGCATGTACAAAAGGCTGAGCAACGAATTTACCGGAGTGCTCACCGGCAAAAGCCTGAACTGGGGCGGCAGCCTGATCCGGCCCGAGGCCACGGGATACGGCTCGGTCTTCTTTGCCAATGAGATGCTGGGCACCCGCCAGGAGAGCCTTAAAGGGAAAATCTGTCTGGTGTCCGGTTCCGGTAACGTGGCCCAGTATACCACCGAAAAGATCAATCACCTGGGCGGCAAGGTCGTCACCCTGTCCGATTCTTCCGGATATATCTATGACGAGGACGGCATTGACGGGGACAAGCTGCTCTATGTCATGTACCTTAAAAACGTCAAGCGGGGTCGAATCAAAGAGTATGCCGAAAAATACCCCACTGCGGTTTACACCGCCCTGGACGGATCCGAAGCCTTTAATCCCCTGTGGAATCACAAGGCTCACTGCGCCTTCCCCTCCGCCACCCAGAACGAGATCAACGAAAAGGACGCCCAAAATCTTTTGAACAACGGGATTGACCTGGTCTGCGAAGGGGCCAACATGCCCACGACCCCCGAGGGTATTGACGTTTTCCTGGACAGCAAAATCCTCTATGCTCCTGGCAAGGCGGCCAATGCCGGCGGCGTTGCGGTTTCCGGGCTTGAGATGTCCCAGAACTCCATGCGCATCAAATGGTCCCGGGAAGAAGTGGAGGCCAAGCTTAAAGGCATTATGCAAAGCATTCATTCCCACTGCCTTGCCGCTTCCGAGGAGTACGGCACCCCGGGCAACTATGTCAACGGCGCCAATATCGCAGGCTTTGTAAAGGTCGCCGATGCCATGATGGATCAGGGGATCGTTTAAGCCTCATGACGCCCCCCTTGAAATAGGTATCTCCCGGCGTTTCCCCCGATCTGATGATCTGAAGCGCCGGCATGTCTGACCTGAAAACCATCCGGCGCGGTTAAAATATGTGAACCGCACCGGATGGTTTTGCATCAGTCTATTCCTGCCCGTATTGCCCGGGACCTTGTTATACGACACCGCCTGACCTGATCTGAACAGAAGATGTGAAGCGTAAATGAGATGAATGCCACGTTGGAAAAACCGGAGGGGCAAAGCCACCTCCAGCCGATTTCCTATCAACAGCTTTGGAAAACAACTCCTTTTCCCTCGGCTGTTATCCGGAGATGCAAGACCGGGGATGCCAGACCGGCCGGGGTCGAGCTGGTGGCTGCCAATACCGCTTTTGAGCGCATCAGCGGGGTGATGCGGCGCCACCACACAAAGGACAGCCTTAGCCTTCTGTTCAGAGAATGGTTCCCAAAAATTTCAGAGTGCATGGCCGGGGAGTTGTTTTTAGATCCTGCGCCTTCTCCCTGCCTTATTACCACGGGAAGGGGGAAAAACCTGAGGCAGTACATGGTTTCCTTTTCCTCCCTGGACAATGGTCTGGTCCTTATGGCCTTCAGTCCCCAGCATCCTATAGATGAAGCGTTAAAGACCTCCCCTGCGGGCCTGGGTGAAACCGGTCCTTTGACCGGCGTCATGGGGGCTTCAGAACAGGACGGCAGGATCGAATCAGAGAAGCGGGAGGAAACCATCCAGGGGATATTTGACGCCATTTCCTCGGGTGTTTTTCTCATGGACAAGGAGGGAGAGATTCTCCTGTTCAACCGGCGGATGACACAGTTGTTCGGATATAAAGCTGCAGAATTGACCGGCATGCCCTATCTGCGGCTGGTGGTTGACGGAGAGCGACAGGAGGCCTGGAAAAGAACCCGGCGGCTGATTGGCTCCGAGCGCGTTACAGGGGCAGGCGAACGGCGCTACCTGCGGGCGGACGGGGGCGAATTTTACGGGCATATGACAGGCCGCCGCCTGCTCCATCCGGACGGATCCTTCTGGGCCCTGCTGGGGGTGATCACGGATATCTCCGAACAGCAGACGATTAAAGCAGCCTTGGACCGAAGCGAGTCCAGGCTGAGGACCCTTTTCAACACACTTCCCGATATTGTGGTTCTCAAAGATCGGTGGGGGCTTATTTTAGGCTGCAATAAAAGCTTTGAGCGGTTCTGGGGGGAAAAAGAATCGGATGTGATCGGCAAAACCATCTTTGATCTGATGCCCGATTTTGATCTGACCGCCGCAGCCTTGGAAAATGATCGTAAGGTCTTGGGCGGTTCAAAGACCGTGGTCAGTGAAGAAACCCTGGTGGCAAAAAAAACAGGAAACCAGGGTCTATTTGAGATCATTAAAACCCCGATGCATGACCCTTACGGTAATTTAATCGGCGTTCTGGTTGTGGCCCGGGATATCACCCGGCGGATAAAGGCCCAGGAGGCAATCAAGGATAACGAGGCCCGTTACCGGGAGCTTTTTGAGAATATGACCAGCGGGGTGGTTGTCCTTTCTTTGGGAGAGGACGGCGAGCATTTTGAGATTCGCGAATTCAACCGGGCAGCAGAACACATTACGGGGCGAAAGCGAGATGACATCCTTGGGCGAAAAGCCATCAATGTTTTCTCACAGTTTCTTCATACGGATATTACAGCAACGGTGATCCGGGTCTGGCAGACCGGAAAACGGCAGCATCTGCCCATCACCATTTACGAAGACGGCGTCCTTCAGCTGTGGCATTCGGTCAATGTCTACCGCCTGCCCTCGCGGGAGGTGGTGGTCGTGTTCAACGATATCACGGAAAAAAAGCGGATAGAGGAGCAGCTCACGGTCCAGCACGATATCCTTACCAGTGTGGTCAACAGCATTGGAGACAGCCTTTTTATCATTAACCGGGATTATACGGTGGAGTTTCAAAACGAGGTGTCAAGGCGGGCTCTGGGGGATTTAACCGGCAAGGCCTGTTATTCAGGGATCGCCGGGATGACATCTCCATGCCCTCAATGTCAAATTGGCACAGCCCTTGAACAGGGCCGCCTGACCCATGTGGAGATCGAAACCCCTTCGAAAAAAAACATGGAACTGACCTTTTCCCCCCTTCAGGGCAGCGGCGCCGGGGATAAGGTTGTGGTCCTGGTGCGGGATGTGACCGAGAGGAAAAAACTTCAGGCGGAAACCATGCGGGCCGGGCACCTGGCCACCATCGGGGAGTTGGCCGCAGGCGTGGCCCATGAAATCAACAATCCGGTAACGGGCATCATCGGTATTGCCGAGATTCTATCCGATGAGTTCCAGTCAATGGGAGGGGACCGGACGATTCCGGACCGGATTATCAATGAAGGAGAGCGCATCAGCAAGATTGTTAAAAATCTGTTGTGCTTTGCCAGGGTTCAGCATGAGGGCCGTCATCCTATTTCTTTGGCCTGTGTGATCGACGGCACCCTGAGTCTTGCGGAGCGATGGCTTAAAAAAGACGGAATAAGGCTCTGCTTTGATATGGCCTCTGATGTCCCAACGCTTTTGGCCAATGAACAGGAGATTCAGCAGGTATTTTTAAATTTGTTCAGCAACGCCCGGCATGCCCTGAATAAAAAAGCTGCGGCAGGCGGCGCTGAGAAAAAGATATGGGTGATCGCCCGCCGCCTGGAACGCCGGGACGGCTTATACGCAAGGATTTCAGTTGAGGATAACGGGACCGGTATCCCGGAGAACATCATTGCATCCATCACCGACCCTTTTTTTACCACCAAACCCCAGGGGGAGGGGACGGGACTTGGATTGTCCATAAGCCATGGCATTATCAAAAATCACAAAGGCCGTATGAACTTTGAAAGTGTCGAACATGCCTTTACCCGTGTGATACTTGATCTGCCGGCAGCGCAGGGAGAATGCCTATATGCGGTCCCAGAAATTGAGTAGATAATGATGAGTATGCCATCCCGTATTCTGATTGTTGATGATGAAGAGACCATCCGGTTTGCCTTTGAAATGATTTTAAGGGGGGAGGGCTATGAGGTCCGTTCGGTTGAGGATTATGATAGCGCCATGACTCAGATCAAACGGTTTTCCCCGGATCTTGTGATCACGGATATCGTCCTGGAAGGCAAAACCGGGGTCGATCTTTTGGAAGCGGTTAAGGCCATGGCCTCAAGGTGTTCTGTGATCATGATCACAGGGGAACCCAGTATTGAAACGGCCGCAGAGGCCGTGCGCCTGGGGGCGCTGGACTATATTCTCAAACCCATCCGGAAAAAGGAACTTTTGGCCAAGGCGTCCATGGGGCTTCGGCATAAAGCAATTCTGGATAAAAAGGCTTTGCTGGAGGCGGAAAATTACAGGGTCCGCCGTAACATGGAAGCTATTTTCAGCAGCCTTCAGGAGGGGCTTTTATGCGTGGATGATCAGATGAATGTTGTCAGCGTAAATCCCGCCCTTGAGCGTATTTGCCGGTTGAAGGGGGATGGCCTTGCCGGCAAATCCCTTAAAAGGATTGACATGGTATGCAGTGCCGCATGCCATGGGGTACTTGAGCAGACCCTGGCCCAAGGGCACCCTGTGGAAGAAGTTCAGATTCGATGCAGACATCCCAAAAGGCCGGGCCAGATGGTCCGCCTGACCAGCGCCCCGCTGCAGGCCGGCCGGCCGACAGATGAGGGTGCCGTCCTTGTGGTCAGCAATATCACCCGTTTAAGATCCCTGGAGGTTGAGCTTAACGAGCGCAGGCAGTTCCACAAGGTGATCGGTAAAAATAAAAAGCTTCAGGAGATCTACTCCCTTATAGAAAATCTGTCCGACATGGACAGTACGGTTCTGATCACCGGCGAAACCGGTACGGGAAAAGAGATGATCGCCGACGCCATCCACCATAACAGCCTGCGGCAGAAGGGACCCTATATCAAGGTCAACTGCAGCGCTTTGTCTGAGAATCTGCTTGAAAGCGAGTTGTTCGGTCATGTCAAAGGGGCGTTTACCGGGGCGATCAATCATAAAAAAGGCCGGTTTGAGGCTGCGGACCAGGGGACTCTTTTTCTGGATGAAATCGGGGAGCTTTCGCCCATGGTGCAGGTGAAACTGCTCAGGGTGCTCCAGGAGAAATCCTTTGAGCGGGTGGGCGGTAATACCACCTTGAATACCGATGTGCGCATCATCGCTGCGGCAGGCAGCAATTTTACGGACAAGATGCGGCAGGGGGAATTCAGGCGTGATTTATACTACAGGATCAAGGTGGTGGATATTCATCTTCCCCCATTAAGGGAACGCCGGGATGATATCCCCATCCTGGCGAATCATTTTTTATCCCTGTTTAATCTTCGGTTCAAACGGCAGATTCGTGAATTTTCACCCGAGGTGATGGCCATCTTCATGGGCTATGCCTGGCCGGGAAACATCAGGGAACTTGAACACGCCGTGGAGCACGCCTTTGTCCTGTGCCAGGGCAAAACCGTTCATCCGGCCCATCTGCCCGGCGAAATATGGCGGATTCCCGCCGGGAAAATGCCTGAAAACGTATCAGAAGTTGAAAAGGAAATGCTCCTTAATATGCTGGAAAAAACGGATTGGAATAAATCCAAAACCGCCCGGAAACTTGGTATTGGCAGACGAACCCTTTACCGGAAGCTTGAAAAATTCAATATCCCCACCCCTGAATAACCCCTGTGCCATGCACAGATGTGTGTCATGCATATCTGTGCCATGCACATGAAAGATGATCTTCTATTGGTTTTGTGATTTGGCGTTCCCAAATTGCAACCGGTTGCAGCCTTTTGAAATTACATTGAAAATGCAATTTTTTCTGCTTTTGGGAAAGTATTTATCCAATTGGCATGATAATTGAGAATATTTGCTTGAATCCTGGACCGTTGGGATCATTACTTTTTTTAACCCAGAGTACGATACGCATCATTGTAGAGGAGTAGCAGATGAGAAAAAAAGGTCTGAAGTTCAACCTGATTGTCGCAGGTGTCCTTGCGGCACTGGTCCCCCTGGCTGTGGTCGGCACGATTTCGCTTAAGGTGTTTGCCAATAAAACACGGGCTATGGCGGAGAGCCGGGCGTCATTGTTAGCCAATAGCATTGCGGATATGGTCGATGTCAGTATGACGCAGGAGCTGACCCTGGCCAAGGCATTGGGACAGGATGAGATCATTATCTCGGGTATGACAGACCTTGCCGCCAACGGGATGGCGGCTTCAATGCAGGTCCTTCACACCCTGGACAGAGTGCTGAAGGAATATTCCCAGGTGGCCAGCAGCGAATATGAATCGTTTTTTGTTGCAGACGAAACCGGGCGGGTGGTGTCAGATAACACAGACGGAAAGGTCCGGGAGCTTGGAATTAATGTAAGCCGCAGGGATTACTTTGTGTCTGTCAAAGCGGGGAAGTCTTGCATCGGAGCGCCCGTCAAATCAAAACGCACCGGCAAAGCGGTTGTGCCGGTGGCGGTTCCCATAAAAGATAAACAGGGCCGCTTTCTGGGCATGTTCGGACAATTGGTGAAACTGGACGCCCTGTCTGAAAAAATCGCCCGGACCCATGTCGGAGAAACCGGCTACGCCTTTGTGGTGGAGAACAAAGGCATCGTGATCGCCCATCCTATATCCGAGGAAATTTTTAAAATAAATATCACCGCCGTTGAGGGAATGGAACAGATTTCTGACGAGATGACTTCCGGAAAATCCGGCGTGAAACGGTATCAGGTTAAAGGCGTAGAAAAAATAGCCGGCTTTGCCCCGGTACCCACCACCGGATGGAGTGTCGGATTTACCCAGAATCGGTCCGAATTCATGGGGGCGATTTATACCGTCAGAAATATTATCATCGGTGCCATGGCCGCATTTCTTTTGATTACCGTTGCAGGGGTACTGGTCTTTGTTCGCGGAGTGATGAAGCTTTTGGGCAAGGATCCTGCCGAAATATCCGCCATTGCCGAGCGGATCGCCCAGGGAGATCTCACCGTGGATTTTACGGCCAAGCCTTCTGAGATGACAGGGGTGTTCGCCAACATGAAGCACATGAGTGATAATTTGACAACGATGTTCACGGATATCAAAGGAGGCGTCCAGACCCTGACCGCCTCCTCCACGGAATTGTCTGCAATTTCCGAGCAGATGGCGGGAAACTCGGATCAGACATCCCAGCGGGCCACCAGTGTGGCTGCCGCATCCGAGGAGATGGCCGCAAGCATGAACAGTGTGGCCGCCGCTACAGAACAGACCTCGGCCAATATCCAGATGATTGTTGCCGCCGCCGAACAGATGAGTTCTACCATCAGCGAAATCGCCCAGAATACGGCGAAGGGCAGCCAGACCACTTCAGGGGCGGTGAAGCAGGCTGAGCAGATTTCCCAAAAGGTTGAGGAACTGGGCCGGGCCGCATCGGAAATCAGTCAGGTGACCGAAACCATCTCGGATATCTCGGAGCAGACCAACCTGTTGGCGCTGAACGCCACCATAGAGGCGGCCCGGGCCGGGGAGGCCGGCAAGGGATTTGCCGTTGTTGCCGGTGAAATCAAGGCCCTGGCCCAGCAGACTGCAGAGGCCACCGATGAAATCAGCTCCCGGGTGACGGGAATCCAGACCACGACCCAGGAATCCATCACGACCATCCAGTCGATTGTGGCCGTCATTGATGAGATCAACGCCATTGTGAACACGATTGCTGCGGCCATTGAGGAGCAGGCTGCCAGCACCCAGGAGATTTCAAGCAATGTGGGCCAGGCGGCAACCGGGGTTGAAGAGGTCAACAGCAACGTCAACCAGTCCTCTGCCGTTGCTGTCGAGGTGAGCCGGGATATCCAGGACATCAGCGGAGCAACAGAAGAGATGAAAGCCGGCAGCATCCAGGTGAACACAAGTGCCCTGGAATTGTCACAGCTTGCCGAATCCCTCAACGAGATGGTGGGGCGGTTTAAGATTGCCTGATTTATAACCTTAATTTGGAAAGCAGCCGGTTGCATCTGCCTATGAAAATTTTGATGCCTATTTTATG
Source organism: uncultured Desulfobacter sp. (assembly GCA_963677255.2). Taxonomy (GTDB): domain Bacteria; phylum Desulfobacterota; class Desulfobacteria; order Desulfobacterales; family Desulfobacteraceae; genus Desulfobacter. The sequence continues at coordinate 2,753,259 of CAXXER010000001.1, forward strand.
TGTCCTTTTATTTGCAACGGCTGCAGCAGCCGGTGGCTCAATGCGTACCGCCCTTCCAATAGCCCAGGCCCAGGGGGCAGATGCGGCGGTGATTGCCGCCGTAGCCGACGCCCTGGGCGTCCGACCCTTTATCTATTATGCGTCCTTTAAACGGCGGCTGATCATGATGCAAAAAGGGGAGATTGACCTGATGTGCGGCCTTCTCAAAGGGGCTGAAAGGGAAAAGTTTATTTATTTTATTAACCCGCCGTATAAGACCCGTTCGGATACGGTTTTTTTTATGTCAAAGGATAAACAGGGGCAGTTGACCTGCTATGAGGATTTAAAGCACCTTGCCATCGGCGTCACCCGGGGGACAAAATACTTCCCCCGGTTTGACAGTGACCCTGCGTTGGACAAAAAGGTGGCGTCCCAGGTTATTTTGAATTTTAGAAAACTGTTGCGGAACCGGTTGGATGTGGTTGCGGTTAACGAATCCCTGGGCCTTGATCTGGTCAATCAATTCAACCTGTCAGATCTGGTGGGTATGGCACAGTTTCGATTCAGCCAGGCCAAAAGCGTATATTTCGGTATATCCAGAAAATCCTGGATGATGCAGGATCTTGACCGTATCGGGTCCGTGTTGAATCAGATGATTTCATCCGGCCGTATCCTGGCCATTATCACCCAATATTACCACCGCCTGAACCTGCCCGTACCGGCCATGTGATTGACAGGATGGCTGCACCGGCCGGCCATGGCTCATGCCGTATTGGGGGGAGATTCAAAAATCTTCAATAAAGGGGACCAGCATGGAAAGTTCGTTGGGCCGGGCCTCCCGCCATGTAAAGGAAAACAGGGTGATGTTTGACAATTTTCTGTCCGAGTTGAGGTGGGCGATACGAACGCAGTCGCTGATCTCCACCCACAGGGTTTTGTGAATGTCCAAGTGGTATTCGGCCGCCAGTTTCTCGGCAAAATTATGGATATAGTTTTTAAGGGACTGGTAGGTGGAATCTTTTTTCAAAATGGGCTTGAGAAGCACTGCTACAGGAAAGAGGAATTGAACCGGGGCCTGATCTGATTCCAGCTTGACAATCCTGACCCGGTAGGCACCGGGAAACCAAGTGATCGGTTTTTCTCCGTTCCGGCTTTTGCCGTCCCATTCGTAGGTAAAATCATGAAGGATCATGGGGCCTCCTTTGCCGTCAGTCCGGCGGGGACAGGGCCTGCCGGCAGGCTTGGGCAAAATCTTCTGGAAAACAGCCGCTGATCCACCGCAGCTGGGCTTCTGAAAAGGTCTGGGGGGCGTATGGCATTCTGGGAATAAAGGAATACACGATATGCTGCCCGATGCCCTGGGAGTCAAATCGGCCTGAAAATTCAACTGCGGTCACCATCTTGGCCCCGAGGGTTTCCAGGGCCCGGACCGCCTTGAGCATGGCCGCATCGATGCTCTCCCTGATCTTTGTGTCAGCGGCCAGGATATGGGGGCAGGGGGACTTGGTCATGATCTGCAGCTCCCACTCACTGACCTGGGCTTTGGGGGCAAAGAGGATGACATGATCGTCCTCGTGGACCACCAGGGAGGAGGCCTCAAGATCCCGTCCGTCCGTCCGGGTGTTGGATCGGATTGCCGAAAGATAGGCCGGGAAAAAATCCTTTCCATGGGCCTGCCGGTATTCCTTGATAAATTCGGTCACCATATCCCCTGCTGAAAAGCAGTCAAAGGGATTGCCTGCTGTATCCTGAACCCTTGCCGGCACCATGGCATTCTGCTGGTGGATCATCTGGTGGGAGGCGTGGAGCCTGTGCCCGGACTGGGCAAAGCCGAATCCAAAGTTCCATCCCCAAAGAGATGCATTAAAGGTCAGATGCGTTTTTCCTCCGTCAAGGCGGGAAAGGACGGCTTTGCGCAGCTGTTCTATCTGTGTGTCGGTCAGCAAGGCCCGCTCCCGGGGCAACGGCAGCTCCAGTTGAGCGGCAAGCCTTGTGTAAACCCTTTGGTAGTAGAGATGGCGGATGCCTTTCATATCCTCAGGAGTCAGGTCACCCGCCTTATATCGGATGGTGTCGTTGGCCATATTGCTGGCATAATGCCCCCAGGGAATGTAGGAGTTGCGGCGCAGATATTCAAACACATGGGTGCCCCGGGTGTACTCCCCGATAATCTCACTGTTGCCCTGGATACCGGGTCTGAGCACCATGACTTCTTTGTAGGTGTCGGGGAGGAACGGATTGTTTCCCAGGACATCGTAGAGGTCATGATCCTTGATATCCGGGATGCAGGTGCCGTCCGGTTTTCGGATGAAAAGAACCCCTGTGGGCGGATTGTCCGGCCCGTTGGCAAAATCCAGGGTGCAGGCTTTTGCCGCCAGGGCGCAAAGCTCTTCAGGGTCTGTTGAGGCCTGGGCCAGGGCCAGGCGCAGGGGCCGGGGCAGAAGATCCAGAAAAAACAGGGGATCTTTCGGACCCGTTGGGTTTTTCTGCGTGGCGCTGTCCAGCCATTGCCGGACCTCTTTTATCAGAGAACAGTCCTGCGGGGCAGGCACCGTAACAGTTTCGGGCCTTCCTGCGTGGCGGTCGGCCCAGGCGGAATTAATAAAGGTGGTGCCCCTGAAGGGAAAGGCATTGGCCACCTCGTAAATCCGGTCGGTTTTTTTTGCATGGACCGTTGACGGGGGAAAGTTGACCTGGTTTTCCACGACCCTGCCGTCCCGGCACCGGCCCAGTGCGGAGATGCCGTCTTTTTCCCTTAGGTTGTGCACCTCAAATCCCGGATCATGAATGCCGAGGGTAAACAGGCCTTCGGGGGTCACACAGGTCCGATGCGCCATTTTATATCTCCGGTGCGCCGGACGGTACCAGACACAAAAAGGCGAAGTTGCCGTCAGAGGCATTTTTCACCTGGTGCTCAGCATTGGGGGGAACAAAGACCGCCGTGCCAGCTTTAATGTCATGGACCGTGTCGTGGATCAGAACCTGGCCCTGGCCTTCAAGGACGTAGATTTCATGCTCCCAGTCGTGGCTGTGTTTCGGGGCATAGCCTCCGGGGCCAAGGTCGAATCGGCGCATGCAAAAATTGGGGGTGCCGTCTTCACTGCCCAAAAGGACGCGGCCGGTGACGTTTTTAACGACGTCGTTATTCATTTCAACGGGGAAGACTTCTGTATAATGGACCACTTTCATGATGGGGTTCCTTTTAAAACACCTGCACAGGCAGGCCTGCAATGTATCTGTTTCAGGCCGGAATACGGGGGCAGCGTTTACGCCGGATCCGGCAGTGATGCCTTTCCAAAGTATGGGGGTGCTTGGTTGGGTTGTCAATATCCAATAACGACTTAAAGAGCCCCATGTTACCTGCAGGGTCAGATAAACCTGTGATAATAGGATACCTGTTCTTTGAGGACCGTCAGATCCGCCGGGGAGTCGCTTAGGAAGGAAAAATCCTTGAAATCAAACCCCGGTGCCACAGTGCAGCCAACCAGACTGTATTCCCCGGTGCTCTCCGCGGCCTGCCAGACGGTTCCCGGCACCACTGCGGTGAAGTGGTCCTGACCGGGTCCGATGGTTTCTTTCGTGACGGCGTTGCCGTCAAACCGGATCAGGGTGAGGGGAGCGCCCTGGTAATGGTGCCAGATTTCATCATGCACCACCCGGTGAAACCTGCTGAACTGGCCTTTTTTGAGGAGGAAATAAATGTGGGTAACGGCGGCCCGTGTGGCTGCGGCACGTTCCGATCGCACATTAAAATCCGACCGGTAGATTTCCCGATAGTATCCCCCCTCTGGGTGGGGGGACAGTTTGTATGTCTTAATCAGGTCTTCCATGGACAACTCCCGGGTCAGAGCACGGCCCTGACCTCTTTCATCCGATCCTGTTTTTCCGGATCGGTCAATTTGTTCCAGGGCAGGTCAAAGAAGGGGTCGAACCGGCCGGGGTTGTCTTCTAATTCAAGGTCCAGCCAGGACATGGGGTTGAATATGCCCGAGGTGTCTTCCTTGGCTGCGGCTTCGGCGGCTTCCCTGACAAAGGCCATCAGATCCCGTCCTGTTTCCCCTTTGGTTTGTTGTGGGGTGAAGGGATTGTAGCCCGGCTCTTTGTACAGCGTGCCTTTGGCATTCATGATATCTTTTCGGTAGACGGTTTCGGCCCAGTCTTCGGAAAGGACTTCTTCTATGGCAATGGAGATGGAGCGCTCGTTACAGCCGGTTTCTTCAATGAGGACCTGGGTCATCTTTTCTGTCAGGGCCTGTTTGGCCTCTTCTGACCTTCCGGGGTATAATTTTACAATGACGTGGGGCATGGGATGTATTCCTTTAGGTTCATTGGGTTTGCCTGCGGCCCGTGGGCGGTCGGCAGATTTTTCATATCAGAATTTTCAGGTCCGGGGCAAGTGTTTTCAACTGGGTATCAACGCCTGTATGCAGCAGGCAAAGGCCTTCCATAGCGGGGGCATGCGGTTTGATTCTCCGGCATTCTGAAGAAAGTTCTTGAATCAAGAATTTAGTTGGGCTATACAACATTTGCAATATACAACAAGGAGGGGCATGGAGAAAGAAACCGTTAAACGATTTCGTTATCAACTCAGAAAGCTTGAGCGCATCATGGGGGCTTATTTGAAACAGGATACCTGTTGTCATGGGGTAAGCGTCGCCCAATGCCACGCGCTTTTGGCCGTAGAACAGCTGGGGCAGACCTCCCTCAACGCACTTGCAGACCATATGGGACTTGATAAATCCACCCTGAGCCGGACCGTAGACGGTCTGGTCAAGGAGAGCCTTGTGGTACGGGAAACAGGTTCGCAGGACAGACGGATGACTTTTATACACCTGACAGACCGGGGGCGTGTGATCTGTGAGCAGATCAACGAAGCCAACAACGACAGGTTCGACAAGGTCCTGTCAGCCCAGGACCGGGACCCCGAAGTCGTAGTGGATATGTTTGAACAGCTTGTAACGGCCATGGATCAATGGCAGGTTTTTGATACCGCCTGCACCCGTCACAAAGAAAAGGATGAATAGGCGGATGAGCACCGAAGAAACAATGAAAACGGCAGCGGAGAAGGCAAGCCGATCGGCTGCGGACCTTTTTACAAGCGGTTATTTCTGTGCAGAAAGTGTCCTGCTGGCCCTGGCCGCTGAAAATGGAGAAAATACGCAAAATCTGTCCCGAATGGTCAGCGGATTCTGCGGGGGGATGGGTCGGTCCGGAGGAATGTGCGGCGCCCTGATGGGCGGTATTGTAGCTTTGGGACTGCTTTACGGCCGCGATGATGCAAGTGATGATAAAACATTCGTTTACACATTGACCCATCACCTTGTGTCCCGATTTGAAAAAGAGTTCGGATCCACCCTGTGCAGCGGGGTGCTTGGCTGTGACATCTCAACCCCTGAAGGGACCTTGGAATTTAAGGAAAAGCAGCTTGAAACCACCCGCTGCCTTCCGGTGAGCGCGAGAGCTGCCGGGATCGCCCAGGAAGTTATCGATATGCGCGAAGAGCTTACCCATCCGCTTCTTTAAAGCTGGGTTACACGAAGAACTGACCGCATTGAAATCCGGTCAGTTCAGCTTTGCCGTCGCTCGGCAATGGCCGCAAGGGCATCCTTCGCCGCATCTTTAAGATCATCATGGGCATCGTCCCCCACCGCCTGGGAAATCCAGGCGGCCGTGTTTTCATCCCCGACTTCCCCTAAGGCATAAAGGATATCCCCTTGAACCGGGATATCCTTTTTTTCAAAGGCGGCCATCAGTTGGGGGGCAAGTTGTCCGGCCAGGGCCGGCGCCTGTTCGGCTATGGCCTCCACCACCACCATGGCGCCCAGCCGGACCGACCAGGTCTCATGGAGCAGCAGTCCTAAAAATCCGTCAAAAATGCTTTGGGATGCGATCATCTCATGGGTAATCCAGTCCGCATCCCCTGCCTCCAGGATGTTTTTCAGGGTCCCGGTACTCAGGGCGGAAGGGTCCCGGTCCAGGATCATGGACAGGATTTCTTCCGGGGCGACTGCACCGGTCCAGCGGAATTCTCCGTCAAGAATGAGGGTGGGAGCGGCCATGATCTTGTCCTCATTTGCCTTTTCGGGGAACAGGCTGCCATCGATGATGTGAAGGTTGATTTTCGGGCAATAGGCGGCCATTGGAATCAGGGTTTCAACCATCCCGGGGCAGTGGGGGCATTGAAGGGCGATGTAGAGGGTCAGGCTGCAGGGCAGGTCAATTCGGTCCAGCATCTGCCGGACTTCGGGAAAAAGGACCGGATTTTTTATGGCGGCAAGCCCTTTGAGAAACGGGTCCAGTTCCCTTGAAAGGGGCAGGGCGGAGAAGACAATATTTTCTTTAAGGATAAAGCCGGGCAGATCCGCCTCGGTTTGAGGCGGCTGGAAGGTCACGGCATCGGACCAGTTTTCAAAGTCTTTTGAAAAGGCCAGAAAGTTTCTTTGTTCCGGATGGCCGGTTTCCCTGATGCGGACGGTCAATTGCTCTTCCGGCTGAAAGTTTCGGATTATTTTTCCTGTGCTGTCATCAATCATGGTCTTTTCCTTTCAGGATTCTTCCCTCCCTTATTATCAGAATCGAACTTTTAAATTAAGCCAAAATCATGTACATATTCGGGATAGTTTTTTAGGGAAAACCGCAACCAATCTTAAGGTAAACCAATTCCATGCCCTTTATTGCAGACCTGCACATCCATTCCAAATACTCCAGAGCCACAGCCAAGAATCTGGATCTTGAAAACTTATATATAGCGGCCCGGATCAAGGGGCTGTCCCTGGTGGGCACAGGCGATTTTACCCATCCCGCCTGGATGGCGGAGCTGTCTGAGAAGCTTGAGGAAACCGAACCCGGGCTGTTTTCCCTGAAACCTGAAATTACACGGGAACTGGATGCCATGATTCCCGCCTCCTGTAAGGGAACCGTGCGGTTCATCCTCCAGGCGGAGATCAGCAACATCTACAAAAAGGACGGCCGGGTCAGGAAAAACCATAACCTGATTTATTTTCCAAGCCTGGACATTGCAAAGGCCTTTAACGCAAGGCTGGACGCCATCGGCAATATCAAGTCCGACGGACGGCCCATCCTGGGGCTGGATGCCCGGGATCTTCTGGAGATCATGCTGGAAACCTCGGATCAAGGATTTTTTGTCCCGGCCCATATCTGGACTCCCTGGTTTTCCATGTTCGGCTCCAAGTCCGGGTTCGATACCATTGAGGAGTGTTTCGGCGATTTAAGTTCCCATATCTTTGCCTGCGAGACCGGGCTTTCCTCGGATCCCCCCATGAACTGGCGGGTAAAGGATCTGGACCGGGTCCGGCTCATCTCTAATTCAGACGCCCACTCCCCAGGATTTTTGGGCCGCAACGCCTCGGTTTTTGATACGGATTTTTCATTTCAATCCATAAAAAACGCCCTGGAAAAAAATGACCTGTCCGCCTATCAGGGCACCCTGGACATGTACCCGGATCAGGGAAAGTATCATTACGACGGCCATCGAAAGTGCAATGTCCGCCTCAACCCGGACGAGACCGCTGCCGTGGACGGGATCTGTCCTACGTGCGGAAAGCCTTTGACCCTGGGGGTCCTCTACCGGGTCAGAGAGCTTGCAGGTCGCCCAGAAGGGTTTCGGCCCGAAGGCCGGCATCCGTTTTCCTATGTGGTTCCCCTGGCCGATGTCCTCTCCGAAATCTTCGGGGTGGGACCCAAGACCAAAAAGGTCACAGGCTTTTACAACAAAGCCATTGAGGCGCTGGGGCCCGAGCTTCATATCCTCACTCGGGCGTCTGTGGATGAAATCGAAACGGCCGGGGTGCCGATGCTGGGATCTGCTATAGAAAAGATGCGCCGGGGCGATCTTTATATTGAGCCCGGATATGACGGGGAATACGGCAAGGTCCGGTTGTTCACCCAGGATGAAAAAGAGGCTGCCCGGGGAGAAAAAGATCTGGGATTGAAGTTGAAGTCCCGGACAGCCGGCAAAGAGAAAAAGAAAGCCGCCGGGGTGCAACCCTTCCGCATGAAATCGGAAAATCCGGAGAGTGACGGAACCTACGGTCCTCCAAAGACGCTATTGAGAAAAAAAGAGTCCGCGTCCAAACAACGGCCCCTTATGCCAAAAGACATTCTCACGGGACTGAACCCGGAGCAGGAGGCCGCGGTGAAAAGCACCTCCCGTGCCGTCCTGATCCAGGCGGGACCGGGGACGGGAAAAACCCGGACCCTGACGGCAAGGATTGCCTGGCTGTTAAGGGAAAAAAAGGCGGCACCCGAGGGTATTTTAGCCCTGACCTTTACCAACAAGGCGGCCCGGGAGCTTGAAGAGCGGATCGCCTCGTTCATGGGGCAAGGGCAGGGGCAGGTTCTGGCCGCCACCTTCCACAGTTTCTGCCTGAAGCTGCTCCGGGAATATATGGGATTTTGCCGGGTGCTCATGGACGATGACCTGAGACTTGAAATACTGGCGAACGCTGCAGCCATTGCTGAGGGCAGCGGTAAATCCCCGGGTAAAAGAAAAGTCCGCCAGGCGGATCGCATGATTTCCCTGGCCAAGCAGCAGTTTCTGGGACCGGACGATGATCTGACAGACGTGGGGCAAGAAACTTTGCCGGAGCTGGCGGCCGTGTACCGGGGGTATGAGTCTTTGTGCGCCGAGCGGGGAACTGCGGATTTTGAAGATCTGATCTATCTGGCCTATAAAGCGATGACCAAAGACCCAGGGCTGCTTGAAACCATCCGGAACCGGTTTTCCCATATCTTTGTGGATGAGTATCAGGATCTGAACCGGGGCCAGTACAAACTGGTGCGGCTTCTTGCAGAAAAGACTGATCTGTTTGTTATCGGGGACCCGGACCAGTCCATTTACGGGTTCAGGGGATCGGACAACCGGTATTTCAACCGGTTCGAGGCGGATTATCCAGGGTGCAAGCAGATCCGGCTCCGGCAGAACTACCGTTCCACCCAGACCATTCTGGATGCCTCCTTTCAGATGATTTCAGGGCAGAATGAGGAGGACGCCGAAGCCCGGCGGATTTACACCAGTCTTGCCACCTCCCAGAAGCTTGTGATCCGTGAGGCCGCTACGGCACCGGCAGAGGCCGTGGCTGTTGGAAAGATGATTGAAAGCCTTGTGGGAGGCCTTACCATGCTGGCCATGGATACCGGAGCGGGGGATTCTGCTATCGGACAGCGGGACTACTCTTTTTCTGATTTTGCCGTTCTTTACCGGACCCGGGCCCAGTGCGAGACCTTTGCCACAGCCTTTGAGAAGGCCGGCATCCCGTTTCAAACCGCGGACCGGGAAAAGTGGCAGACCACCCCGGAGATACGGTCCGCCCTGGCATTGTTCTGCATGGCCTTGGGGCGTCCCGTGTCATCGGAGACAAAGACCGCATTGAATGACGACGGGGCCGTAGACCTTAAAAGTGTAACCGCCGCTTTGGAAGCGTGGCCGACGGAAGATATAGACTCGGTCCGTCTTGCGGAAAAAATTGGAGGCTTTCTGGATATGGAGGCAAAGGGACGGGAGAATCCTGACATCCGATCGGCCTGGCAGCACCTGATGAATCTTGCGGTCCTGAACCCGGATCCCGGAGAGTTCCTTGACCGGCTGGCCCTGAACCGGGATGCGGATCTTCTGGAACCGGGAGTGGAAAAGGTCGCTTTAATGACCATGCATGCGGCCAAGGGATTAGAGTTTCCCGTGGTGTTTGTAACGGGTTGCGAAACGGGCATTGTCCCCTTTGCAAGGGATATGAAACAGGTGGAAAATGAGGCGGAGGAGCGGCGCCTGTTTTACGTGGCCATGACCCGGGCCATGGATATTCTGTGTTTGACATATGCAAAGAAAAGACGCATATATGGCCTCGAAAAACAACAGGAACGCTCATATTTTATTGATGATATTGAACGGGAACTGGCCCGGTTTGACAAGACCCGGAAAAAAAAGGCGCCAAAGAAAACCGAGGTCCAGCTGGAGTTGTTTTGAGAGGATCGGTCTGATTGAAAAGACCCTGGAAAATTATTGTAAATTTGCCCTGAGTGAAGGAAGAATGATAAAAGATGGAAAGAGAACCCTATAAACGTCTGGAACTTGAGAACAACCATGTGCTGGAGATTTTTGACGATTCCAGGAAGATCGCGGCTGACGCCTATGTGGTGATCATGACCGCTAAAATGCAGATCCCGGTGGAAAAAGCGCTTTTCTCCACCCAGGACGTGACCGATGATATGTTTGAGCAGATATTAGAGACGCTGGGATCGCCCGTTGTCTATGAGTACCGGCTGGAACGCAATATGATCATGGACCATGAAAAGGACGAGGTTCTGGACAGTCTGGTCACCTCCTTTCTTGGGAACATGGGCCAGTATATCGCCAAACGAAAGTTTCCGGAAAAGCTGGTATTAAAAGAGTACAGGGAAAGGGTTGAGAAAAAGAAGAAATCATAAAAAAAATGATAGGATTTTGGCGATTTGTCTTATCGCCTTTGGCCTGTTGACAGCCTGCGTGGTGCAGACGCCGTCTGCCCGGGCTGACATCTATAAGTATATTGATGCCCAAGGCGTGCTTCATTTTACGAACACGCCAACCTCTTCAGGGTTTGTCCTCTATATGAAAGAGGGGCGGCAGCATGCCCTGCCTTTGCGTTCAGGGCAGTCGGACTTTGAGGGCATCATCCGGAAGGCAGGGGAGACATACGGGCTGGACGCAGCGTTGATTAAAGCGGTGATCCAGGCCGAATCCAACTTCAATCCCAGGGCGGTCTCAAAAAAAGGGGCCCAAGGATTGATGCAGATTATGCCGGAAAACAACCGGGCCTTAAATATCTCCAATGCCTTTGACCCTGCCCAGAACATCATGGGGGGCGCCTATTACCTGAAAAAACTTCTGATCCGGTATGAAAATCGTCTGGCCCTGGCCCTGGCCGCATACAATGCCGGCCCTGAAGCAGTGGACCGCTATCGGCGGATTCCGCCCTATAGGGAAACCCAGGGCTATGTAAGAAAGGTCATGGGGCTGTACAATCGGTTCAAACAGATCTAAGATCTGCTAATTCTTAGCAAGTGTCAACAATGCCCCGGATAAAGTCTAAAAGCTTGTCTTTCATGTCCGGCCGTTCCAGGGCAAAGGCCAGGTTGGCCATCTGAAAACCGGCCTTGTCGCCGCAGTCGAACCGGGTGCCCTTGAACTTATAGCCGAATACCGGCTGCTCGGTTAAAAGGCGTTTCATGGCATCGGTGAGCTGGATTTCCCCGCCGGCGCCTTTTTCCTTTTTTCCCAGGTACTGCCAGATTTTGGGTGTTAAGATATACCGGCCAACGATGGCCAGGTTGGAGGGGGCGTTTTCAGGGGCCGGTTTTTCCACCATGTCGTTGATGCGGACCATGTCGTCTTCAAGGGGGCCTGCATCCAGGATGCCGTATTTATCCGTCTGCTCCCTGTCAACCTCCATGACAGCGGCGATGGACGCCCTGAACCGGTCGAATTTCTCCACCATTTCCCTTAATACCGGTTTGCCTTCGGTCTTGATAAGGTCATCGGCCAGAAGGACGGCAAAGGGCTCGTCTCCGACGATATCCCGGGCACACCAGATGGCATGACCAAGCCCCAGGGGCTCATGCTGACGGGTATACACAATGGTGCCTGTAGGGGGAACAAGCTCCTGGATCTGTTTGAGCATGTCGGTTTTTCCTTTGGCCTGAAGCGTGGCCTCAATCTCTACGCTGCGGTCAAAATGGTCTTCAAGGGCCTTTTTCCCACGGCCCGTGACAAAGATGATCTGCTCGATTCCGGCATCAAAGGCCTCTTCAACGGCATACTGGATAATGGGTTTATCCACCACCGGCAACATTTCTTTGGCCATGGCTTTGGTGGCCGGAATAAACCGGGTGCCCAGGCCTGCAACAGGGAAAACAGCTTTTTTAACCTTCATGGTGACTCCTTTGGCTTTTGATTTGGCACAAGGTCGCAGTTTGCAAGTTTTTTTATCTATGTAGGAACTAACCGACTGGATGTCAAATGCATTTTGAATGTCACAGCCGGTTTGGGGCTGGGGGTTTTATCCGGTCAGAGCCTGTCTATCCGGTTGACATCATTATTATTTTTAAGTATAGTCCACATCTTTAAAAGATTCATATTATAAGATAATGAGGACCTTCCATGACCGATAAAAACGAGAGTGCAGCATCAAAGATTGAGACCGGGATCCCCCCGGAGCAGTTGAGCATGAAAAGCCGGTTTCAATTTCAGTGCCATAAAGGCGTATCCTGTTTCACCGAGTGCTGCCGGGGCATTGATATCATGCTGACCCCTTATGACATTTTGACCATGCGCAAAAAACTGGACATGAGTTCCGATAAGTTCCTGGCCATTTTTACCACGCCCCAGATCCTTGAAAAGGCGGATATGCCGGTGGTCACTCTGAAACTTCTGGATGATGAGCGCAACTCCTGTCCCTTTGTTGAAGACAAGGACGGCTGTGTGATTTACGAAGACCGGCCGACCACCTGTAGGTATTATCCCATCGGTGTGGGGTCCTTAAGCTATTCCGGAGAGCAGGGGGAGAAGGATGATTTCTTTTTCACCGTTAAAGAGGCCCATTGCAAGGGATTTGAAGAAAGCAAGGAATGGACGGTCGAGGAATGGCGGGAAGACCAGGGTGTGGATTTAAGGGACGAAGTCAATGAAGGCTGGATGGATCTCATGGTCCGGAAAAAATCCCTTCCTCCCAGCATGCAGCTGAGTGAAGAATCCAAAAAAATGTTTTTCACGGTCTGTTACAATATCGACAAGTTCAAGGATTTCGTTTTCAACTCAAGCTTTCTTACGCGGTATGAGATTTCCGAAAGCAAGATTGCCGAAATTCGCGAAGACGATGTCAAACTTCTGCAGTTCGGGTTTGAATGGCTCAAAGCCACCTTTTTCCACTCTGGAGAAGAGAAGTTCAAGGCAAAGGGGAAAGAGGCGTAACGCTTTTAGGACTCATTCCTTCGAAAAATAAAACAAAACGGGCCGGTGCAGTATCGCATCGGCCCGTTTTGTTTCAGGGGTTTAGTTTAAAAGACGGGCCGGAAAGAACGCTTTAGGCCTGTCTTGCCCGTCTAATTTTGTTTTATACCATTGTCTTTGCTAAGAACCGATCTCAGGTAAAGTTCTGATTCCAGGACCTGTTCCACATCCGTGTAATAATACCGGCTGGGATCGATTTCGGTGTTTTCCAGGGACACGGCCATGCGGCGGGTGATGGAAAAGCTTTTCGTAATCAAGGGCAGCAGGCCGTATACTATGGTCAGGGCCAGCCCTATCACCAGTATGAAACGGGCCAGTCTTCGGGCCAGGCTGTTGTGTTTGTCCATGGTCAACTCCTGCATGGATTAAATCTTTGCCGTGATATCCGGAAAGACCAGGTAGAACATGATGTAGGCCATGGTCAGGGTCAGTATCAGGTTCAAGCTCTGGCCGCAGACGTAGAGAATCAGGGGTTTTCCCCCTTTGAAGTACTGGGCCAGTTCCTTGAAGTTGGTTGACAGGCCGATGGCGGCAAAGGACAGGGCAAAGAACCATCCCCTCATAAGCCGGGTACCGCCTCTGACCACGCCCTGGTCCAGCATGGCCGTGCCCAGTTCTTTGCCCAGGCTGCCGTCCAGCACGGAAAACAGGATGGATGCGGCCAGAAAGCCTAAGACAAATTTGGGAAACCGGTTCCAGATTTCGATGGCGCCGACCTGGCGGCCATTCTCAGCCTCCACCTTCATCGCCCAGTAAACGGCCACGCAAAATGCGGTGACCCCTATGAGTACATTCTGGATCATTTTGATGGTGGCGGCCACATAAAGGGCTTTTTCCCCTAAAAACGCACCGGCGGCCGCCACCGCGCCGGTGGCATCGATGGTTCCGCCCATCCAGGCTCCGCCTAAGATTTCAGGGATGCCAAGGGCCTTGATCACGGCGGGCATGGCGATCATCATGATGGCCGTGAACACCAGGGACAGGCCAATGGAAAGGGTGAGTTCCTCCTTTTTGGCCCTGCAGGCCGCTGCCGTGGCAATGGCGGCTGATGTACCGCACACGGACATGTCTGCCGAAATCACGATGTTAAGGGTTTTTGAAGGAATTTTGAGGACCTTTTGGCCGAAGATAAAGGTGGATATCAGCACGATGGGGGTGACCACCCATGCCACAAAGATGCCTGGAACCCCGATGGCCACAATCTTGTTGAACATGACTTCGGCCCCTAAAAGCACCAGGCCGGTCTTGATGAAAAATTCCACCTGGCAGGCGGGCAGCACCCACTTCGGGGTTCGCAGGGTATTGGCGACGATCATGCCCAGTGCAACCCCCCAGGCTTCGGCACCGATGCCGTACTGCTTTGAGATGGCCTGGGCCCCCAGCATATAAGCCAGGACTGAAACGAAAAATACAAAGAAAAAGCCTTTGAAAAAGGCGGTGGCGCTATTTCCCATAAAGGCGTTGCCTATGCCGAAGATCAGACCGAAAAAGATGCACAGCCCAATCAAGGTGGGAAAGAGGTTATAGGATTTGTGGCTGATTTTTTTCTTGGCGGCTGACAGTGCTTTATGGGCCTTTCGCCAGTCTGAGATTTTCTCCTTGGCAATCTTGTTTAAGGCCTCGGCTTGGAACATGGCGGCGGCCGCTGCCTTTTCAGCCGCTTGGGCGCTTGCAAGGGCCTTGTCATTGGCGGCCTTGGCTGCGTTATACTTTGGCATGGCCTTTTCATTCATGGCCTTTGCCTTGGCCTCAGTCAGGTAAAAGGCATCCATGGGATTGTCCTTCCACGAGCCTGGATGCTTGGTCCAGTGTGCCAGGAATTTTCCAAATGCCGATCCAGAAGCCTTAAGTTTTTTTTGAGCGTCTTCGGCCTTGTACCAGGCCACGGTTTTAAATGGTGCGCCGGCCGCCTCGGCCGATTGAATTTGTTTCTCCTCCTGAATTTTCTGAGTGAATTCGGCCCTGGGACCAAACCCGAAATAGGCCACCAAACAGACAATAATAATAGAAAACCCCAGCCAGATGGCGAGGTAATCCTCCTTTTTCCAAAGGTCGGACCACCGGCTCCGGCTGTGGTCTACGACGACATTGCCGTTCTGTGACATGATGCCCTCCACAAAAAAAGGTTGGTTGAGATTCCGGCACCGGGAAGCGCCGGGAGATGAGAAAAGTATACTCTTGTTAACTAGGAAAACAAGATGGCAAATGATGCGGAGTGAAATATTTTTGAGGATAGGAAAAAACGCTGGAATCCCTTGTGTCAAGAGGGTTCAAAGATTCCGTGCTCTGTCTGTATCGTCGGTTCAGCAGGGGATTCCGATTCCCGGCCGGGCTTCCTGTAAAATTGCTGGTCCCCCTGTTACCATTACATGGGATTGCCATGGGGCAACAGGGGGTAAAATGCCTTCCCTCTGAACCGTATTTCCATCCGGTTCATGTCTTCGGGAAACAGGAGATGCGCAGTGGTATCGTTCAGATCCGTTTCCTTTGCCATGGCATGACGGAGATTGTGAAAATCCGCCTTCTCCAGGAACCGGGTCAGGACCTGGATTCGGCGGTCCGTTTCCGGAGACTGGGTTTTAAAATAGCACCGGATCAGCGCCTCGACCTTGAGTTTTGCTGCGGTTTCAATGCAGTGGCGGGAAAGGTCCAGTTGGATTTGCATATCAGGAGTTAACTTTGGTGCTTTTTACCTGCCGGCCCATATAATGGTCCAGGGCGGCCTGAATGGTCCGGGCTGCAAGGGTGGTGCAGTGCAGGTCCTCTTCCGGCAGCTTGCCGATGGCTGAAAGCACCGAATCTCCTGTGATATCCGTCAGTTCTTCAGGTGTCTTGCCGATGGTCAGTTCTGCAGCAAAAGAGCCGCTGACTGAAGACGAGGCACAGCCGTCTGTAAAGTATGAGGCTTCGGACACGGTTCCCTGCCTGAATTTGAGATAGATTTCCATGGTGTCGCCACACTCTCCTGTTACCTTTCCCCAACCGTGGGCGTCTTCCATCCTGCCGTTAAACCTGGGATTTCGCCAGCGGTGAAATCCCCTTTCTCCCAATGCGTCTTTTGCCTCGTCAAATATCTGCTCCTGAAGTTGGTCCAGGAATTTATCGAGATTGTCTGCCATGCTGCTCTCCATATTGGTGATTTAGAAACGAATTGAAAATTGCAAAGACCGGGCCATGGGAACGGAGATGGGCGGGGAGCCGGAAGATGCGGTTTTATCCGGGCCTTTTGAGGTGGATATGTCTGTTGAAAACAGCCGCAGGGGTCGCAATTGCGGTGCGAAATCGGTGCGGGAATGTTGCAATTGTGCACTCGGAAAATAGTATGGGCCGCCTGGCAGAGCCGGAATGTTGCGGTGGGGCGGTTGTCGGTGGGGGGTGGCATGAAGACTGTCGTTTTGGATCGGGTATGGTGTGCATTTTGCTATACTTTTTCCAACTGCAAAAAACAGGAGTTAATTCCAACCTGAAAGGAGTCAAGATGAGAAAAAACAGAGTGCTGATATTGATCCTGGCCGCATTCCTAATGATGCCGGTGCTATCCTTTGCCGGGCCTTCCGGAAAATTGAGAATCTTTCATGCCGGAAGCCTGACCGTTCCCTTTGCGGCCATTGAAAAGGCCTTTGAAGAAAAGTATCCGGAAGTGGATGTCCTAAGGGAGGCCGGGGGGTCGACCAAGATGGCCCGGATGATTTCCGAAGTGGGTAAAGAGGCGGATATCATGGCCTCTGCCGATTACAAGGTCATTGACAATAACCTGATTCCCAAATTTGCCGACTGGAACGTTCGGTTCGCTTCAAATCAGCTGGTGTTGTGTTACACGGAAGAAAGCAAATTCGCAGGAGAGATCAACGGGGACAACTGGTATACCATCCTTTTAAAAAAGGGGGTGGAGTGGGGGCATTCGGACCCGAACCTGGATCCCTGCGGCTACCGCAGCCTGATGGTCCTTCAGCTGGCGGAAAAATTTTACGGCGATGCAGGGCTTTACCAGCGTCTTTTGGACAACCGTCCCGAAAAAAACGTGCGGCCCAAGTCCGTTGAACTGGTTAACCTTCTGAAAACCGGTCACATGGATTACGCCTGGGAGTATCTTTCCGTGGCCATTCAGCACGGCCTGAAATATGTGGTGCTAAATGACCATATCAACCTGGGCAATTACAAGTACGATGCCTTTTACAAACAGGCCAAGGTGGAGGTGAGCGGGAAAAAGCCCGGGACGAAAATTGCCAAAACCGGTAAGTCCTGCACCTACGGGATCACAATGGTAAAAAACGCCCCGAATCCAGAAGCTGCAGAGGCGTTTCTTGCCTTTCTGCTGTCCCCTGACAATGGCCTGGCCACCTTAAAACAGATGGGGCAGCCCCCGTTTATTCCGGCCAGGATTCCGGATCAAGCCATGGCGGATAAACTGCCCAAGGCAATTGCAGGCCTTGTGGAGGTACGCAACTGATCCATGCCTAAAATGGATAACATGGGCAGGCTGTTTGTGGTGCTCAGCCTGCCCTTGATACTGTTGCTCACCCTGCCTCTGATTCAGATGACCACGGAGCCGACCCTGGCCATGCTTCTGGAAACGTTGAAAGACAAAGACGTGATTGCAGCTATTCTACGGTCTGTGGGGTTGTCTTTGATGGCAGGTATTATCTCTTTTGCCCTGGGCACGCCGGCAGCCTATCTGCTGGCCCGCAAAACTCTTCCCGGGAAAAAGATCATAGAGGGGATCATTGATCTGCCCATCATGATTCCCCATCCGGTGGTGGGTATTGCCATTTTAAGTGTTGCGGGGCGGCACCACCCCTTGGGCCGGTGGCTTGGTGAGATCGGCATTCAGATCATGGGAACAAAAACCGGGATCGTAACCGTGCTGCTTTTTGTGGGACTGCCCTTCTACGTGAATACGGTGAAAGCCGGTATGGAACAGGTTCCCCGGCGCCTGGAAAATGCCTCGAGAAGTCTTGGGGCAGGGGCGTTGGAAACCTTTTGCCGGATTACTTTTCCTTTAACCTGGCGCCACATGGTACTGGGGGTTGTCATGTGCACGGCCAGGGCTATTTCGGAGTTCGGCGCCGTTGTCATCGTAGCGTATCATCCCATGACCGCTCCTGTCATAATTTATGAGCGGTTCACCGCCTTTGGCCTGAAATATTCCCAGCCCGTTGCGGTGTGGCTGATTGTAATTTCCTTTACCCTTTTTGTTCTTTTGCGGATGCTGTCCCGTTCCGTTCATCAATACTACAGGTAAAAATGATTCAACTTGACCATGTCGGCCTGGCCCTGCCTGGATTTTCATTAGAGGACATTGATCTGACCATTGAAGATAGGCAATTATTTGCCCTGATGGGACCCACGGGCTCCGGAAAATCTCTTCTGCTGGAGGGGATCATGGGGCTGATGCCCTTTACCTGCGGTCGGCTTGTCTGCGGGGGAAAAGAAATAAACCGGGTCCCTGTGGAAAAGCGAAAGTTTGCCCTTGTGTATCAGGATTTCGCTCTTTTTCCCCATCTGGATGTCACGGGCAATATTCTTTATGGAACGGTTAGGGGCCGGGTGCCGGGCAATGAGATCGGCGGCCGCTTTGACATGCTGGTTGAAACCCTTGGGCTGGGACGGATTCTGGACAGAAAACCCCATAATCTGTCCGGCGGGGAAAAGCAGCGGGTGGCCCTGGCCCGGTCCCTGATCCTCAACCCAGAGGTATTGCTGCTGGATGAACCGCTTTCCGCCCTGGATCCGTTGTACCGGGACGGCACCCGGATGCTGCTCAAAAAGCTGCACCAAACACTTGGGATTACGATTGTGATGGTGTCCCATAATTTTCAGGATGTGGTGTTTCTGGCGTCAAGGGGAGCAATCATTCACAACGGAAAAATTGTCCAGAAAGGAAAAATATCAACGCTTTTTGACGCTCCGGTCTCCCGGTTTGCCGCAGATTTTGTGGGAATGAAAAATATCTGCCGTTTCAGTGGAGGAAAAGAGGGGATTTTTCCCAAGGATACCGGCATTAAGATCCTGCCGGCAAGGCCCCCTGCGCCGAACCACACCCATATGGGAATTCGTCCGGAAGAGATTCTGCCTGACGATGCCTGTGCAGGACACAACCGCTTTTGGGCATTAATCGAGACCATTGCTGACCACGGCGGTTTTGCCGAAGTGACCCTGTCAGCGCAGGGCATGACCTTTGAGGCGGTATGGCCCAAACCATGGATCCGGGACCGAAGGTTCGCTCCCGGATCCCATGTGGGCATCGCCTTTCCCCGGCGGGCGGTTCATACCTTTTAACCCGACCGGGTTTGGTATTGGGCTGCGGTTAGTAGTTGTACCAGAGGTCGGTGTTCTTCCCGGCGTCAGCCAGCTGTCTGTCAATGTCCAGACCAAAGAATTCGGCAACAGGTGCAAACACCTCAGGGGTATCGGCCTGCACCTTTTTCATGACGGCAAGCACAACATCAAACCCCTTGCGGGTCATTTGTCCCAAAGGTCTTCTGCAGGGGCCTGAAGGCATGCCCAGGATCTGCATCATGGTCTTGAGGGGCAGGGGATTTCTGGCCCGGCAGGCCACCTGTCCGTATGCGCTTTCTTCCTGGGTCGTGACCACGACCAGGTCCAGCAGTGGGGCAAGCTTATTCTGGATTTCCAGGGCCTGATCGGTCTTGCCGGCATTGATCAGGGCAACCATCTGGGTCATCCATCCCGGAACGATATTGGACATGACCGAAAAGGAGCCGTTGGCTTTGATTTGGCTATCGGTCATGATTTGGTAGACCAGCGCATCATCGCCGGACATGATCGTGAAATCGGGTCCGCACAGTTTGCGGGTCAGTTTCATGTTGTCCAGGTTGCCGGTGGCCTCCTTGACCGAAGATACATTTTTGAAATTGTCCGCAAGTATGGCAAGATCCTGGGGGAGCATCTGGGCGCCGGTTCTTCCCGGGATGATGTAGGGGATGATTTCCAGGGCCGGGTATTCTTTGGCCAGCACTTCATAGTATTCCCGCCGGATTTCAAGGGAAGAGGGTCCGTTATAGTAGGGATCTACGGCGAGTACTGCGTCCACTCCTTCCTGGAGCGCGTGCCCGGTACCGATAACGGCCTCTTCGGTATTGTTGGAACCTGTTCCTGCGATGCACTTGCACTTGCCCCGGGTCTGTTTGGCTGTCAGGGCAACGACATGGTCGTGCTCCTTCCATTTAAAGGTCGGGCTCTCGCCTGTGGTGCCGGTGGCAAGAATTCCGGTGATGCCGTTTTTGATCTGAAAGTCAATGAGCTGTGCCAGACCGTCCTGGTCCAGTTCGCCCGCTGATGTAAATGGGGTGACAAGCGCGGTGTAGCATCCGTGTTCCATGTTAAAATACTCCTGCAGGTTAATGGATCGCTGCCCTGTGTCAGGGCGGGTAAAAGCCTGGTGGTATCACAATCGGGCAGCAGCCTTCAAGGGATAAGTTGGCCCGCGGCAAAAGGTTTAAACCTTGACACCTGTGCCGGGTGGTCTATTATATAAAATTTTAACCGAAAGACAACATCTAAAACGCAAAATGATGGAGAATTATATGTCCCAGAACCCGAACCTTCCCAAGGATGCCGACGAGCAGATTGCAAGGCTGAGGGAAGCCTTGACCCGGAACCAAGAGTGCGGCACCACCCATTACAACCTGGCGGTGGCCCTTCTGGGCAAGCAGGAGTTTGCCGAAGCTGAAAAAGAGCTTCATGAGGCCATCGACTGCAGCCCCACCCTGGCCGAAGCCTATGTCCAGCTGGGGGGGATCTGTCTGCAGCGCAATGACCTGGAAGGATGTTACAGGTACAATCAGCGGGCCACAAAGGTCCGGGCCGGATTTGCAGAAGGGTACGGCAATATGGCCTTTGTGCTGCTTCAGCTCATCGACGGCGCAAATGAGAAAGAAGATGAGGAAAAACTGGAAAAAGCCATCAAATTTCTCAGAAAGGCCATCATTCATAACAAGCACTACATTCAGGCCTATACCACTTTGGGAACGGCGTATTTTATGAAGGGGCTTGTGGATGAGGCCATCAAGGCCAATGAAGAGGCGCTTGACGTGGAACCCAATTTCCCCGTTGCCCATAACAACCTGGCGGTCGCTTACCTGGAAAAAGAAGATTACGCCAAAGCCATAGCGCATTGTGACCGGGCCGTTTCCCTGGGGTTCTCCGTTGCCCGGGAGCTTCTGGACGAACTTGCAGCCCACAGATCCTGATGGGATCAACCCTATCCTGAATGAATCCTTTTCATTCCCTATCCTTTAATATAGAAGGTGTGCCCGGTCAAATCGTACCGGGTGCGCCTTTATGGGGCTATTCCCTTGCCGGCCGGTCCGGTGAATTTTCCGGAATGACCGATGCCCGGGAGGAAGACTGGACCATTGGAGATTATTTTCAAGCGGCTGCCGCTTTTGTCTCCATGCCGGATGTTTTGACGGGCTTAAAGAAAACTGCCGGGCTGGAAGACTTCTCCTTTGACATGTGGAATGTCACGTTAAAGCTTCAAAAACACGGGGCCTTTTACCATCCCATCAAAATGGTCATTTCCCTGCCGGGCAACACCGGAGAGGAAATGACCGGTGAGGAAAGTTTTGTTCTCAACGGTGCGGTTAGCCACCATGGTCGGGAGTTGGCCCAAAAAGAGGGAACGCTATTGGCCTGGCTGGAAAATCGTCTTCCCGACCCGGTGACTCCGGGTGTCGTGGCCTCGGGGGAAGTCATTGAGCAAAAAGGCCCTGCAGGATTCCTCATGGCACGGTGGCTGGAAGGGTATTACGAATTTCACATCACGCCGGGCGAAAATCCGCAGGTAGCGGTCTGGCGCCCCGGGGACGACACCCTTTATCTTTCCATGACCGATGCTCTGCCTGCCTATGAAAACATTGCCCGGATTCTGACCCTGGCTTATGAGTGGCGTTCGGGCGCCCAGGTCCTGCTCTGGCACCATGCGGCCGGTGATTTCATTTTGGCGCCGGACCTTCCCGGGCTTCCGGTCAAACTGATCACAGTTAGAGCCTGCGGAGCGATGATCGACGAAGATCTTCTGGCCAAAGGCCCGATGCCGGGACTTTTGTTTTTCTTTGTCAACCTGTGTCTGAGGATGCAGCTGGACCGGTTTGACGGGGTGGGAGATCCGGTATTCCTCGGGTCCGGAGTTCTATATGCCACCCTGCGCGGCTTTTTAAAGGGGCTTGCCCAAAGAACCGGTGAGAAGGGGGAACAAATCGTCCGGGAAGTTTGGGAATTTCTCAGAAATTTCCCGGCGAAGGATCTGGAATTGATCCTCGATCAGGTTATCGATGTATGGCCACCTGGCCCTTCGGAGCAGGATTTAATCGCTTCAAAAAAATCTTTTTTTGCCCGCCAAATGCGGGAGATGTTTAAATCCGGGCGGTTTTCCGATTTCTATTGACATGCGCAGGCAGAAATTTTATATCAGCTAATGTTATTTTGGTTAAGTTGTTTCTATTACGGAGGCTTTTAGAATCTAAGCATTCAAAATAACGGCGGATCAGATTTTTAATGAAAAGTACGGATTAACCTTTTCATTGTTGAATGTAATTTAACTTTTAACGGAGGTAAGTAAATGGCTAAGCATGAAACTCCTTTACTGGACCAGCTGGAATCAGGTCCCTGGCCTAGCTTTGTCTCTGACCTGAAACAGCAGGCCGAAGTCAGAGCTAAGAATGAGAAAGGCGTTGAATTCCAGATTCCGGTTGATTGTGTTGATGATCTTCTGGGCATCATGGAACTCTCTTACAAGCATGGCAGAACCCATTGGAAACACGGCGGTATCGTAGGTGTTTTCGGATACGGCGGCGGCGTTATCGGTCGTTACTGCGACCAGCCCCAGGCATTCCCCGGTGTTGAGCATTTCCACACCATGCGTGTAAACCAGCCTGCCGGCAAGTACTACACCACTGAATACCTGAAAAACCTGACTGAACTGTGGGACTTCCGGGGCTCCGGAGTCACCAACATGCACGGCGCCACCGGCGATATCATTCTTCTGGGTACCACTACTCCCCAGCTGGAAGAGATTTTCTGGACGCTGACCCACGACTACAACCAGGATCTTGGCGGCTCCGGTTCCAACCTGAGAACCCCTGCTGACTGCCTGGGCCAGTCCCGTTGCGAGTATGCTTGCTACGATACCAATGCCCTGGTTCACTTCCTGACCAACGAATACCAGGATGAGCTGCATCGTCCGGCATTCCCCTACAAGTTTAAGTTCAAACTGGACGGCTGCCCCAACTGCTGCGTAGCCTCCATCGCCCGTTCCGACATGTCCTTCATCGGTACCTGGAGAGATGCGATTAAAATCGATCAGGATGCCGTTGCAAAATATGTTGAGAACGATCCGGCATACCCGGCCAACGCTGGCGCCTACAGAGGTTCCAAAGACTGGGGCCCCTTTGACCTGGAAAAAGAAGTCCTTGGTCTGTGTCCCACCAAGTGCATGAAGTACGAAAACAGCAAACTGACCATTGACAACGCCAACTGTACCCGCTGCATGCATTGTATCAACGTTATGCCGCGCGCCCTGAAGATCGGTGATGACAGAGGCCTGTCTATTCTGTGTGGTGCAAAGGCTCCCATCCTTGACGGTGCCCAGATGGGCTCCCTGCTGGTTCCCTTTGTTGAAGTCAATCCTGACAATGATTACGAAGAAATTACCGAAATCATTGAAAACGTATGGGATTGGTGGATGGAAGAAGGCAAAAACCGTGAACGTCTCGGTGAGCTGATCATGCGTCAGGGTTTCCAGAAGCTTCTCGAAGTGACTGGTATTGAGCCCATG
Organism: uncultured Desulfobacter sp.; assembly: GCA_963677255.2. Classification (GTDB taxonomy): domain Bacteria; phylum Desulfobacterota; class Desulfobacteria; order Desulfobacterales; family Desulfobacteraceae; genus Desulfobacter. The sequence continues at coordinate 2,777,039 of CAXXER010000001.1, forward strand.
CCGCAGCACGTCGCCTATCCCAGAACCAACCCCTACATCTTCTGGAAAGAAGACGAGGTAACAGGCGGCTGGGAACGTGACGTTGAAGAATACAGAAAACACCACCAGAGATAGGAAGGGAGAAATATAATGGCTTTTATTTCTACTGGCTATGATCCTAAAAACCCTATGCAAAACAGGATCACCGATATTGGACCCCGGGACTTTAATGAATTTTATCCTCCCGTGATCAAGAACAACAAGGGCAAATGGTCCCATCATGAAATTCTGGAACCCGGCGTTCTGGTTCATGTGGCCGAGTCCGGAGACGAAGTTTACACCGTAAGATGCGGCGGCGCCCGTCTGATGTCTACTTCTCACATCAACGAGATCTGCGAAATCGCTGACAAACACTGCGATGGTTACGTACGGTTCACTACCCGTAACAACATCGAGTTCATGGTCGATTCCAAGGACAAACTTGAGCCCCTGAAAAACGATCTGGCTTCCAGAAAGTTTGACGGCGGTTCCTTCAAGTTCCCCATCGGCGGTACCGGCGCCGGTATCACCAACATCGTTCACACCCAGGGCTGGGTTCATTGCCATACGCCTGCCACCGATGCTTCCGGTACGGTTAAGGCCACCATGGATGAGCTGTTCGCTGACTTCCAGGACATGAGACTGCCGGCTCAGCTGCGCGTTTCCATGGCTTGCTGCCTGAACATGTGCGGTGCGGTACATTGCTCTGACATCGCCATCCTCGGCTACCACAGAAAACCGCCGATGCTTGACCATGAATACCTGGACAAGGTTTGTGAGATTCCTCTGGCTGTTTCCGCTTGCCCGACTGCTGCTATTCGGCCTGCCAAGCAGACTCTTGCCAACGGCACAGAAGTCAAATCAGTCGCCGTTAAAAACGAGCGCTGCATGTACTGCGGTAACTGCTACACCATGTGCCCCTCCATGCCTCTGGCCGACGCCGAAGGTGACGGTATTGTTCTGATGGCTGGCGGCAAGGTGTCCAACAGAATTTCCGATCCTAAGTTCTCCAAGGTTGTTGTGGCCTTCCTGCCCAACGAAATGCCCCGTTGGCCGTCCATGACAGACGCCATCAAAAAGATGGTTGAAGCCTATGCTTCCGGCGCTAACAAATACGAGCGTCTGGGTGACTGGGCTGAAAGAATCGGATGGGAAAAATTCTTTGAAGCTTGCGAACTTGAGTTCACACATCACCTGATTGACGATTTCCGTCAGCAGGCTTACATGAGCTGGCGTCAGTCTACCCAGTTCAAGTTCTAGTGAGCTTAAGCTTGAAAATTTGCAGTAATTAATTGAGGATGAACCGGGGCGCTTTCGTGTTCTCCGGTTCATCCGCTTCAACTCAAAGGAGTTTACCATGAGCGATCTTCTCGACGATACCGAAGCGGCCACCAAAGCTGTTGTCGAATGGCTGGAAAAAAAATCTAAAAGCAAAACCAAATTTTACATCAAAGATTTCTATCAGATCTTTCCTGATGACAAACCTCGCGCCATCAAAAAGGTTGTCAACAAAATGGTAGAAACCGGTGAGCTCGAATTCTGGTCTTCCGGATCTACAACCATGTACGGTCTGAAGGGTGCTGGCATCCAGCATTCATCCGAAGGCGAAGAATAAGAAGAAAAAAAGCCAATCCATGACCGACAGTTGGGAAAAGATCCCTGGAGTTGTCATTGCTGGACTCAGGGGTGGTTCAGGCAAAACAATAATATCCCTCGGGATAACTGCCGCATGGAAGGCAAAGAATATAAAGGTGGCTCCTTTTAAAAAGGGCCCTGATTATATTGACGCCGGCTGGCTATCAAGGGCAGCCGGCCGCCCCTGCTACAACCTTGATACCTACCTTTGTTCCAAAGATGTGGTTCAGGATTCCTACCTCTGCCATACCCGAAATCAGGATGTCGCCGTAGTTGAAGGCAACCGCGGTCTCTTTGACGGAATTGATACTGACGGGCTGACCTCTACCTCCGAGCTGGCCAAACTGCTGGACCTTCCGGTACTCCTCGTTCTGGACTGCACCAAAAGTACCCGGACTATGGCGGCACTGCTTCTGGGGTGTATGCAGTTTGATCCGGACATCAAGATCTGCGGGGTCATCTTAAACCGGGTTGCCGGCAAGCGCCATGAAGGCAAAGTTCGGGATAATATAAAACGCTTCTGCGACATCCCCGTTTTCGGGGCTGTACCCAAATTAAGGCAGGAGGATTTTCCTGAGCGTCATATGGGGCTGGTCACCTCGGATGAGCATGCCTCTTCCGGTCAGGCCTTAGAGGCTGCCGGCAAGGTGGCCATGGATTATATTGATCTGGACGGGCTTTACCAGGCGGTGGTAAAAGCGTGTCCCAGAAAAAAAGTATCGGAATGTCCTTCTCCTGATGCTGTCTGTATTCCTCATCCGGATCCTGACGTAACCATCGGTGTCGTCAGGGATTCGGCCTTTCAGTTTTATTATCCGGATAACCTGAACGCCTTAGAACACCTCGGCGCCAAAATTGTATTTATCAGTCCGCTTTCCCAAAGGCAAATTCCTCCGGTGGATGCCATTTACATGGGGGGCGGATTTCCCGAAACCCATGCCCCTCAGCTGGCTGAGAACAAAAATTTTCGCGATAATCTTAAACAGTTATCCCGGTCTGGTCTGCCTATCTATGCTGAATGCGGCGGGTTGATTTTTCTTGGAGAAACCCTTCAGCTTGGCGATGACACATATCCTATGACCGGTATTTTTCCCATCCGGTTCGGGCTTTCCAGAAAGCCGCAGGGACACGGGTATACTGAGGTGAGCGTCCAAAAATCCAATCCGTTCTACACCTTAGGTGAGGTGCTCAGAGGGCATGAGTTCCGCTATTCAAGAATTGTGTCCATCGATTATACCGAAGACGTTATGGCCTTTAGAATGAAGCGGGGCAAGGGGATCATTGATAAGCTGGACGGATTTTTCAAAGATAATACCTTTGGAACCTACACCCATATCCACGCTCTTGGTTCCTCCTCATGGGCTCCGTCCCTTATCGCCAAGGCCCGGGCTCATAAATCCTCCCATAGTTTTTAACCTGCTTTTTCATTCTTTTTTCCGATACCGATTCTGTGCAGCACGCCTTTAAACCAGTCTTGACTTGTTCTTAAGGAACAAGGATAATAAAGACCGTTTAACCCGCATTCCCCCAAAATTTATAATTATTTCATCGTTTCCGTTGCATTGCAGAGTGTGATTCGAAGCGGTATTTTTTTAAAGGTTTTACAATGGCGAAACTGCGCATCTTGTTGGTCGTGGCTTTTTTGATTTTAGTCGCCGTCCTTATTGTATTTCCATACCGTGGTAAGGCGCCCATCAAAATCGCCTATATGGGAAATCTTTCAGGCAATGGTATGAAATCCGATATTTCCGCCTGCAATGGTGCGGTAATGGGGGTAGATGCGGTAAATGCAAAAGGCGGAATTAAAGGGCGGCAGATCAAGCTGAGTCTGTATGATTTTAAAGGGAGGGCTGAAAAGATCTCAGGTATCTGCCGGGCAATGAACGAAAAACAGATTTCGCTGCTTATCGCCCCCTTTGTCCCGGAAAACCTGCTGGCCCAGTGTCGTCAAGAAAGCAAGGGGTTAATTCTCAAAGCCGGATTCGATGCCTCAGGCGTAAAATCTGATAATTCTCAAATCAATCTGTATTTCAGGGTGAAAGACTATGGCCGGCAGATGGCAAACCTTGCGATATCAAGAAAAACGCACTCAGTTGCAGTGATGTATGATCGTACATATTTCCCTCATGGGCTGGCCTTTCTTGAAGGGTTCCGCCATCAGTATTTGAAATTGAATGGACAGATCAAGGACGAGCTTGGGTTTGACAGCCAAGGCGGTGTGGCAATTGAGGGGCTTGTATCCAATATTCAGATCATCAATCCAAAAGGATTAATGGTGGTTGCATCGGCACAGCGAACCGGGCAGATATGCGCTCTCGTACGTGATAAGATTCCCGGTATCCGCTTATATGCGCCGCCCTGGGCGATGAATCAGGAACTCATCAAGACGGGACGCCAGCAGATTGACGGGATAACAGGGTATCTTGTAAAATCACAGATTGATCGGCAATCGGCTGCCTTGAGCACCTTTTTTGCAGCGTACCGGTCGTGTTATACAAGTCGTCCTGACATGGCAGCGCTTTTAGGCTATGAAGCCGTCCTCATCCTGACAGAGGGAATTCGCAACAGTGCCAGTGCCGATCCTTACCTGATAAAGCATACCCTTTTAAAATTGAACCGGTTTAAAGGAATGGTTTCGGATTACTATCTTACTGAAGACGATCAGTTTCAGCCTTGTTTTGATCTTGGAGAGGTCAGACACTCAAAAATATTAAATGTAGAATAATCTGTGCTGCAAGATGCCCTATCTTCCAGCACAGATAAAAAGCAAAGTGGTTAGGAGGCCACGACTTTCAATGTCGCCGGTTCATCCTTATGAAGCACCAACGCGGCTTTTTGCCGCACGGGTTTTCTGTGTTCCGCATAGTGAACCAGGCAGTGCTGAGGGCAGGCTTCTACGCAAATGCCGCAGTAAATGCAGGCATAGGGGTCGAGTTCCCAGATCTGCTCTTTTCTATTTACCGTAATGGCTGCCGAAGGACATTTTTTAGCACAAAGGCCGCACAGAGTGCAGGCTTTGACCTTATTGGTTAATTCGCCCCTGGCATCCTTAAAACCGGGACGGACATCAATGGGATAGGCCCGTGTGGCGCTTTTGCGGATAAAATTTTTGAATATATTCTTGATCATGGTTAGCGCTCCGTACAGCTGATACAGGGGTCGATAGAAAGGATCACAACCGGAACATCGGCCAGTTCAACGCCTGGCAGCATGGCCGCCAGGGGAGGGATGTTGGCAAATGTCGGGGTGCGGATCCGGAGCCTGTCCAAAAATTTGGTGTTGTTCCCCTTGATATAGTACATGCATTCTCCACGGGGCTGCTCCACCCGGTTGACCACTTCTCCTTCGGGCTTTCCTTTGACTTTGACAAAGGTCTCTCCCTGGGGAAGACGGGAGATGGCCTGGCGGACAAGATCGATGGACTGAAGGGTTTCTTTGAACCGGACGACTCCGCGGGCATAAGAGTCCCCCGCAGTTTCAACAACCGGCTCAAAATCCAGTTCATCAAAGGCTTCGTACTGAAGCTGACGCATGTCCTGGGCGATACCGGATGCTCTGAGGGTCGGCCCGGCAGCACCCAGTTCGTATGCCATTTCCCGGGTCATCACGCCTTTGCCTACGGTTCGTTTTTTCACGGTGTAGTTATTGAGCATGGTGGATTCAAGTTCTTTGAGTTCCTTTTCCACGATATCGAGTTCATCCAGAATCCATTGGCATTTGGAAGGTGAAAGGTCCCTGCGGACACCACCGACCTGGTTGACGGAGACGATGACTCTGTTGCCGGCGGTTGCTTCGTTAATATCCATGATCCGTTCCCGGATTTTCCAGAACTGCATGAAAACCGATTCGAATCCGAAAGCGTCGGCAAAAAGCCCCAGCCATAAGAGGTGACTGTGAATACGATGCAGCTCTGACCAAATGACTCTCAAAAATTGACCCCGTCTGGGAACCTCAACGTTCATAAGCTTTTCAATGCCCTGGCAATAGCACATGGCGTGAATCATGGAACAGATGCCGCAGACCCGTTCCACGACCTGGATCATCTGGTGAAAGTCTTTAACTTCGGTGAGTCTTTCAAGGCCCCGGTGAACGTATCCCAAAGCCGGAACAGCCTCTTTGACGATCTCATCTTCAACCGTCAGTGAAATATGAATGGGTTCGGGCAGCACGGGGTGCTGGGGGCCGAAAGGTACGATGGTTCTGGACATATGTAATTCCCTGTGACAACGGAAAAATAAAAGGATCCTTCCAGTGTCCGTATGATTATAAGTTGGATTTTAAGCCTGTTTGATGGCGTATTTACAAAAGGGAGTGGCCTTAATATCGTCGTCTTCGTCAAGGTAAAGAGTGCCGCCGAAATCAAGGACCAAGTCTTCAAACGTCACGCCGAACAGGTCCATAATTTCGTTTTCTACCAAAAAGGCCGCAAAAAAGATGGATGAGATACTGGGAATAGGGGAATTTTTTGAGGCACAAAGTTTTAAATGCGTTAAGACCAGGTCTTTATCAAAATGGTAGATGAATTCGAGAGTTTGTTCATCAAGTTCCAGACAGGTTATGGTCACAAATCGCTGGCCCTGGGCCTTGAGGTTGTTGATTTCCTTGACCAGAATGTCCTGGGTCACTTCAATGGTGTTTAATGCTTCCATAATAGGTTTTGTTTTCCTCTCTAACTTGCCAGGGCACCGGAAGTGCCGTTGGATGCCTGCTGAAGTTCGGTTAGCTTGGCCAGTCCTTCGACAACGCCGTCAATAATGGCTTCGGGTCTTGCCGGGCAGCCGGGCACATACACGTCTACGGGAATCACTTTATCCACGCCGCCGACGACATTATAAGCCTCTTTAAAGATGCCGCCGGAGGTCCCGCAGGCACCAACAGCAATCACAATTTTAGGAGAAGGCATCTGGTCATAAATCTGGCGTAAAACTTTTTTATTGCGATGGTTAACCGCCCCTGTGACTATCAACACATCGGCATGTTTCGGGTTGCCGATGTTAATAACGCCAAAGCGTTCCACATCGTACAGAGGGGTTAAGCAGGCCAGGGTCTCAATATCACATCCGTTGCATGAGCCGCAGTCGTAATGAATCAGCCAGGGGGATTTTGTCTGGGAAGTTTGTATAATTTTTTTTAACATCTTGTGTTTCCTTTAATAGTAAAGCCAGATCAGATTGACAGCTCCCAGAACAATGCCTGTGGTCCATGCGGATTTCAGCATCCATCTAAAAGACATGCGGGCGGAGATATTGTCCACCACGATTTCTGCAAAATAGGTACATACGACAAGGACAACCATGCCTAAGATACCGGTACTCCAGAACAGTGAACACAGGCCTAAAATCAATATGGTCTCATAAAGATGGGCAATTTCTATGAGGGCGAGAAAGCGGCCGGAATACTCGGTAAGCACCCCCCGGACCAGTTCCTGATGGGCATGGTGTGAGGCTGAGATATCAAAGGGGGACTTTCTGAGCTTGATGGTCAATGCATAGCCAAGGACGATGAACAAAAGGGGCAGATTCATGAGCAGCGGTTTGTCCATGGCATAGATGGCAGATATTTTAAAGCTGCCGGTGGTCAGGTAAATGCCTGCCAGAACAATAATGATCAAAGGCTCATAGGTCAGAATTTGAATCAGTTCACGGTTGGCCCCGGCCTGGCTGAAAGGAGACGGTACCAGAAAGGCTCCGATCACCAGGAATACGGCGCCAACGGCCTGAACAAAGAAGATCAAAAGCAGATCGGACTGGGCAAAGAACAGGGCAACGGATACCATGGCCGCGGCAAGGTAAATATAGACGCACAGCGGCTGAAATGGGTGCGCGATCATGGGTTCTTTGCCAAAAAGCTTGCCGATGTCGTAAAGCGGCTGAAGCAGAGGCGGTCCGATGCGGGACTGAAACTTGGCCGTCAGGATTCTGTCGGTACCGGCGATGATGACTCCGGCAACCGGAGCAAGAACAAGGCCGAGAGCGGCGTAGATAAATGCGGTCATTATAAGGCAACTCCTATCATGATTAAGATGAGAACTCCTGCAGCCGTGTTGACTGCTCTGGATAATTTTTCCTCGCCGAAAAAAGCAGACAGATAGTAGTTGCTTTGGACATTTTCCATGATTTTGTTCATCGGCCCGATAAAGGTTCCCCTGTCCTGACCGGAGATCCCGGACATATAGGGAGCGGCCAGTTTGCCTTCCTGCCCGTTCTTAAACCGGTAGAGGGCGATCATGAATACAACGATGGCAATGAGAAACAATGGCAATACAGCAAAGGTTCCACTGGCATTGGAAAATACGCCGCCAGCAATGCTGAACGCGCCGGAGGCTGTTCCGGTAAAATCCGTCAGAATCATCTGGGTATAGATAAACGGGGCTGTCAGACTCAGGACCATGGCAGATACCAGCAGCACCGCCAGGGGCATCCGGGCAAAAAGGGACGCTGTTTCCGGTTTTGAGGGGCCCTTGAAGTCGGATCCCATAAGAATGCCGGCCCAGCGGGCCCAATAGACCACGGTCAACGCCGATCCCATGGCCAGCATCAGCAGAAGGATCAGATTGCCTGCTGCGGACTCAATGGCCATCCATTTTCCAAGCAGCATCCCAAAGGGCGGCAGGATCATGGTTAAAATACCCATCGTGATAATCATGGCTGTAACGGGCATCTGCCCGAAAAGCCCGCGCATGTCTTCAATATCCCGGCTGCCGATGTGCTGCTCAATGGAGCCGACGCATAAGAAGAGCAGGGCCTTTGATACCGCATGAAAAATGACAAGCAGAATCGCAGCTGTAATTGCGGCGTGGGTGTTAATTCCTGCACATGCCAGGATCAGGCCGAGGTTGGAGATAGTTGAATAGGCAAGAACCTTTTTGCCGTTTCGCTGCCCGATGGCCAGGGCGGCTGCGGACAAAAAGGTGAATGCTCCGCAGAGGGCGACCCCGGTGCTCAGCGGCGTTCCTTTGAAGGCCGGAGAAAAACGGATCACAAGGTATACGCCTGCCTTGACCATTGTGGCGGAATGCAGCAGAGCCGATACCGGGGTGGGGGCCACCATGGCACCCAGCAGCCATTTTTGAAACGGCATTTGAGCGGCTTTGGTGAATCCTGCAATACACAAAAGTCCCAGAGGAATCATCATGGCCCGGGCTGTTGAGGCATGGGCGATGATCGCCTGGATATCCAGGGTATGGGTCTGGTGGTAAATCAATACGGTGCCAGCCAAGAGCGCTGCCCCGCCAATGGAGTTGATCCACAGGGCGGTGACGGCATTTTTAGTGGCATCGACGGTCTTGTCATGGCCGATGAGCAGAAAAGAGCACAGGGTAGTGATTTCAAAGGTAAAGTAAAACAGCATCAGATCATTGACCAGCACCAGCGCATTCATGGCCCCGATAAACAGGAAAAGCAGGGCAAAAAATCTGGGCTGCTTAGACCGGGACAGCTTGAGATGGTACTCATGGTGACGCATGTACGGCAGGGCATAGAATACAATCAAAGACCCTGCAATAGAGATCAAAAGCACCATGATCAGTGACAAGTGATCGCAGAAGAGTCCTGCCGGTGCGTGGCTGTCAACCATGACAAATTCAAAGACGGCCAGCAGTGCCATCTGAGCCAAAGATAACCCGGTAATGATCCGGTTTTTAGATTTGATCCCGAAGTAGAGGATCAGGCCCAGAAGGAGAAAATCTGCAAACTGGATTGAGGTTGAAAATGCTGTGCTGGTTAAGAATGCCGGTGTGGTCTGTGCCGGCGCCGCCCAGATCATCGCCAAAGAAGCAATGATCAGGATGAGGCCCGTAACGGTAACCAGTGCGGTCCGGAGTTTTTCTCCCCGGAGAACCAGGCAGGCCAGCGCAGCGGCCATAGGACAAATAGTTAGGTAAATAAATATATAATCAAACATAAAATGGATATTGGGGAAAGTACAATTTTCTGTCAAGAAAAAAAACTAAAAAGTGGAAAAAAAGTATTGAATAATATATAAGATTGTGATATTTAATAAGTTTTTTCAAAGCCTAAAAAATCATAGGTGTTATATAAGTGTTTGTTAAAAATACAAATTCTGCGATCCTGCGATTTTAAAGAATCTTGTATTACAAACCATAGAATTTTATATGATCTGATCTAAAATAGAGCTGAAAAGGACGGTCTCAAGGGAAGGGAGCTGTTTGACCAAAAGAAAAGGGGGAAGGATTTCTCAGATGAAATCCTTCCCCCTTTTGAAATTTAAGCGGTTTCCAGGGTGATTAAACCCTGATTAATCGCTCTGTTATGCTTTTTCGTGGCATTTGCCGCAGGAAGTCGGTGCCGGGCCTTTTTTCCCTTTGGGATCTCCAGCCTTGATGTTGGCTTCCTTATGGCAGCCGATGCAGTTTTCATGCATAGCGTTTTCAAGAACCATGATGTCTTTTTTGTTCTTTTTGTCTTTTTTGAACTTGTTGTGACATGTGGAACATTCTTTGACATCATCACCCATTTTCAGATCGGCAAGGGGTTGTCCCTTGTCATCGTGGTGACATTCACCGCAAGCAATTCCGTAATCTGTAGAATGTTTCTTGTGGGTGAATTCAACCAGTTTGTACTTGGGGGGACCTTTTTTACGATTTTTGAAGCCCTTGGTTTCCATTTTTAAGACGTCAGATACACTGGTACCTGCCTGGAGACCGGTGGCAGCGAAAATCACAGCAATACCTGCAGCCAACAGAAGTGTGATTAGCCTTTTGTTCATAACCTCTTTGCTCCTTTAGTTGTTAAAAGTTCTATCTTGCCTCTTACCGGTTTGTCACCGGATATCTGCTCTGGTAATACTTTTTCTTTACACCTAAGGCCGGGCAAAAGTCAATAGCCGCCCGGAGGTTCAACTGGTTTCATCGGTGTCTGAGCCTGATTCCGGCTCTTCTTTTTCCCCTTTGTCTTCCTGGCTCTCGTCACCATCCTCCGGGTCTGGTTCCTCGTCATCGTCACTGTCATCCACCCCTTTACGGCCAAAGATTCTGGCCCCGATAATGCTGATTTCATAAAGGAACATGAGGGGCAGGGCCATCATGATCTGGGTGACCACGTCAGGCGGGGTGATGATCGCAGCACCGACGAAAAATATCAGCAGGGCATACTTTCGGTTTTTCGTGAGAAACTCCACACTCACCATGCCCATGCGGGCCATAAAGGTCAGCACCAGGGGAAGTTCAAATACAAATCCAAAGGCCAGCAGCATCTTTGAGGCAAAGGACAGGTACTCTTTCATGGAGGGCATGGCGTAGATGGTATCCGTGGCAAAACTTAGGAAAAAACGGAACCCGTAGGGAAAAACGACAAAATACCCAAAGGATGCACCCACCACAAAGAAAAAGATGGAGAGCAGGACAACAGGAATGAGGTATTTTTTCTCATTCCGGTACAACCCCGGAGAAACAAACATCCAGAATTCGTAGAAAAGGACCGGGGTGGCCACCACGATTCCCGCCAGAAAGGAAACCTTTAAATAGGTGAAAAATGCCTCGGGAAGGCCGGTAAAGATCAGTTTGGCATTGCCGGCCTCTGCCATGGCCTGAACCAGGGGGGCAGTTAGGATTTGAAACAGCTTTTCTTTGAAAAAATAAGCCGCTATAAACCCTGCGCCCACGGCAATGAACGACCGGACCAGGCGGTCTCTTAATTCACCCAGGTGCTCGGTAAACGGGCTTTTGTCTTCTTCTTCGGTGCTCATAAGATGGCTTGGGGCTTACGCATCGGACTGCGGTGGTTTGGGGTCGGATTCTTTGGACGGCTCGGAATCTTTGACTTCGGCTGGATCACCGGAGGCAGATTCGTCTTCTTTGCTGTCGGTATCGGCGATGTCTGGGGCAGGTTTTTTATTGGTGTCTTTTACCACCTTTCTTAAATCGGTGGCTGCAGGCGGATTGATATCCCCGACAGTTGTCTCAATATCAATGGAGCGTTTAAAATCCTGGGCAGACCGTTTAAACTCACCCATAGCCCGGCCGAGGGTCTTGGCCAGTTCAGGCAGTTTTTTGGGTCCGATGACAATGAGGGCTAAAGCCAGAATTAAAAGAATTTCCGGCATTCCAAGGCCAAACATAAAAACACTCCTTCGTTACTGCAGATTTTCAACCCTTAAATCTGATGGTTTTACACTGAACCTTCTTTAGTGTCAACTGGCTCATCCTTATTTTAGGCAGAGCCTTTGGGGGCGTTTTGTTTCCGGCCCCGACTGTTTGCCTTTGGGCTAGACCCGTAGCTTTTTCTGCGCCTGGGCGGACGACGTTTTTTATACGGTTTTTTTTCGCTGTTTTGGGGCGCCCCCTGTCTGGACTGTTTTTGGGGTTTGGGGAGCGGTTGGGGAAGGGGGGCTTCCAGGGCTTCGGTGGGATATTCGCAGGAGACTTTATGTCCCAGGACTTCCTCTATTTTGGGGATTTGAAAGGAACTCATTTCATCGGCAAAACTGATTGAGGTTCCCGTTGCCCCGGCCCGGCCGGTTCGGCCGATGCGGTGGATATAGTGCTCGGGTTCTATGGGCAGATCATAATTGATGACATGGGAAATATTTTCAATGTGGAGTCCCCTGGCCGCCACATCCGTTGCCACCAGCACATTGATCCGTCCGGTTTTAAAATTTTCCAGAACTTTAAACCGCTTGTCCTGGGCGACGTCACCGGACAGGACCCCTGTTTTGTGTCTGTACCTTGCAAGTTTGTCGGACAGATATCGAGCCGTATCCTTACGGTTGACAAAGATAATCACCCGCTCAAGCTGCTCGCTTATAATCAGGTTGCAGACATTTTTAAATTTATCGTCTTCTGTAGTAAGGTACACAATCTGGTTGATGGTTTCTGCTGCTGCCTGCTCCGGATCGATTTCAATGCGCACGGCATCCCGGGTCCAGGAGTCAGCCAGTCTGAGGACCTCGTCTGTGAGCGTAGCGGAGAAAAACAGCGTCTGGCGTTTGTCTTTGTGGGGGGTCATGTATACCAGGCGGCGGACATCGGGGATAAATCCCATGTCCAGCATCCGGTCCGCCTCGTCAATGACCACCACCTCCACTCTGGAAAGGGTGATCAGTTTTTTGGAGATGAAGTCAAGCAGCCTTCCCGGTGTAGCTGCAATGACATCTACAGGTTTTTCCGTTAAAAGGGTCTGCTGCTTCTGGTATCCTGTGCCGCCGTATACCGATACGATTCGCAGATGGGAGTACTTGGCAAGCCCTTTGAAATCCTTTTCGATCTGGTGAACCAGCTCCCGGGTGGGGGCCAGGATCAATGCTCTGGGATAACCTTTCTCCTTTTTGACCCGGTTTCTGGTGAACTGGTTTATCAGGGTGACGATAAATGTCGCGCTTTTTCCTGTGCCAGTCTGGGCTTTGGCCGTTGCGTCACGTCCTTTAAGGGTTTCCGGCAGTATTTTGGCCTGGATATCGGTGCAGTATTGGAATCCTAAATCGCAGACCGCATGCATCAGTCCTATGGGAAGCCCCAGGTCGTGGAACCTAGTTTTACCGTCTTCAGGGGGGACCTGGAACTCATCCAACGTCCATTTTTTCTTTTTGGGGGTGGGCGGCTTTTCAGGCGGTTGTTCTTTTTTTGGCGGCTGAGTCGTCGCCTTCTGTCCTTCTGGTATTGGCCCGGATGTTTCCGCTTTGTTTTTTTCCTGCTGGGGCAGGGTTGATGGGCCTTTGAATAGGCGTTTGAGAAATGAGATAATTTGTTTCAATCGTTCGCTCTTTTATGGGGGTTAGAATAAAAACTGCCTGTCTGCACCCATGGTGTAACAGACAGGCAGGGGTTTGTGAAGCAAAAATTATTCCGCACCGCCGGGGAATTATCCGCCTGCCACCAGCGGCAGCAGACGGATAACCGCATTATCGGGGATAGGGGTCCGGTCGAACTTGGGGCTTGATATCAGCCTTCCGTTAAGCCGGATCACAGAGACGAAACCCGTGTTATCAAGGGTTTCCAGAAGGGATGCTACAGTCATCCCTTCCTGCCATTCCATGGGGGCATCATCCACATGGATCATGGGTTAAGACACGCCGTTGGTCTTGAGGACATCCAGGACTTCGGGAAAATCAATGCCCAGGCGCTTAACGGTTTCCACCGTGGGGATGCCGTTTTCGTTCCAGCCCCGGCGTTTGTATACCGCATCTTTAAGAAGTTCATACTGTTCTTCTCTTTTATTTCGCAGGGCCGCCAGTTTTTCTGCGGTAGTCATCGCGGAGATATCCATGCCGTATTTGTCCGTGAGCTGCTCATCGTAACGCTGGGCCCTGGAGGCGTATTCTTCTTCGGTTACTGGACCAACCGCACGATAGGGCACTGTATCGTGGGCACGGGTGCCGTACCCCATTTTCAGGTTGAAGATCCGCTGGAAATTATAAACAACTTCACTCATGGTGATCAGGTCTTCCGGGCCGACCTGCCTTCCGGTGACGGCAGAGAAGAACTCTGCGTACCATCCGATATGCTTGATCACTTTTGCAGGTTCCGGGGTCTGGTTGTTATCTTCCGGGACAATATCATTCCAGGGCAGTTTGCAAAGACCGCAGAGTCCGAACCAGGTCCGGAACATGGGAAACCAGTGTAATGCTTCGGCTTTGTCTTCAAAGGTGGGCATAAAATTGTGGACCATGTCCAGAAAGATGAGCCAGGCCTCGTCGTGTTGGGGGCCCTTGAGGGCCAGGCCGTAGCCGCCCTGCTGGGCCAGACTTTCCTTTGTGATGTATTCGGAGAACTCCAGCCCCTTTGACTCCATACCGATGTCTTCCACAAATTGCGGATCTGCTCCAAAGTCTTTGGCAAAGATGGCTTTCATCTGCCGGATGCCTTTGCCCACGATTGCGCCGAAGCCTTTACCTTCCGCCATCTGGTGGATCAGCTCCAACGCGTTGAGGCGGTTGCCGAAACTCAAATCCATTCCCGTGTGCTCAACAGTGATCTGCCCGGCTTCAAAACATTCCATTACAAAGGCGATGGAGGTGCCAACCGAAATGGTATCCAGTCCGTATGCATCACAGTAGAAGTTGATTTCAAGGATGGTATGGGCGTCGAAAATGCCCAGGTTGGAACCGCACCCGGCCACGGTTTCATACTCAGGGCCGTCCACAAATACTTTTTTGCCTTTGTAGGGGCCTGTAAACGGAGAAAAATCCTTTACGCCATGGGCGCAGGCAACGGCACATCCCCGCCAGCAGCCGTCAAACCCCTTGTCAAAAATATGCTCATAGGTTTCTTCACCGATGACTCGGCTTTCAGGGTGGGACCCGAATTTGAAGTTTTTGACCGGCAGACAGTCGTGGTCGTTCATGATGGGAACCAGATGGGTGGTGCCCACCAGGGCCATGCGGTTCTGTTTGGGATCCAGGGTGCTGATCTCCCGGGCATGGGCCTTGGTCACTTTTTTCAGCCCTTCGGGATCGGCGGGGGTGTTGGCTTTCATGGAGATGGTGCCGTGGCGGGCGACAAGGGCCTTGATATTTTTGTCGGCAAAGACGGTGCCGATTCCACCGCGGCCGGCCTGCTTATACCGGACCATTTTGCGCCCGCTGTCCCACCAGGAGAAATTGAGACAGCCGAAATTGGTATTGGCTGCGCCGGGACCGGCGGTGACCACGGATACGTTTACCGGTTTCTCCGGGTCAAAGTGCTGGGTTAAGGCTTTGGACATCTCATAGGCGTCTTCGGGGAGGTCGGAAGCGTGGAACAATTTGATGGTGTTCTCAATGCCGTCGATAACCACCACTGTATCTTCCTTGGCTTTTCCGTCAATCTGGATGACATCAAATCCGGAGAATTTTTTATAGGGACCGAAATATCCGCCTACATTGGAGTCAATGGGGGCTCCGGTCAAAGGAGAAATTGAGGTGACGATGCTTTTGCCTCCGCCGGGGTACCCGGGGGTGCCCCCCAAGGGGCCTGAGGAAATGCAGATGGGGTTTTCCGGGTCGTTCCACCGGGTGCTGCCGGAGACTGCATTCCACATCAGCCAGAGGTCATAGCCTTTTCCGCCGATGAATTTTGTTTTGATTTCCTCGTCAATGGCGTTGACGTGGATTTGACTGTCGGTAAGGTTAATGTGGAGAGCTTTGTCCGTATACCCGTTTCGGACATCTGCCCTTTCATAGGAGGTGGATAGCGCCTCCCTGAGATTTAAGTGACCCATGATGTGCTCCTTAAAGCCAAGTGTTTTGATTCGATTTTTGAGGTTGCTGTCAGCTGCAGGCCGGCAAAAAGTCTGCAGAATTATTCGGTATTGTACACTATTTTCGGTGATGGGGACAGAAGAGACCCTAACTGTCTTCTGTCTCTCATCAATGGTTTAACCGTTCATAGGGGAATGTTTGGGTTCTGTCAAGAAAAGGATGACGGTGCGCGCCGGGATAACCGGGCAAAAAAACTTGACTTTCCAGGTGTTCCACGGTATCAAATATGAAAATAGAACTAACCTCAACATAAGGATAATATGCTGATTCTTGCCAATTTTTTTGAAGCCATTGCGGTGGTTCTGGACTATGCACTGAACATATACATGTGGATCATCATTGCCGGAGCTGTTCTGTCCTGGGTCAGTCCGGACCCGTACAACCCGATTGTCCGGTTTATTAATACGGCAACGGAACCTGTCTTCTACCAGATCAGAAAACGGCTGCCTGTGGTTTTCGGCGGCCTTGATATCTCACCTGTTATTGTAATTCTGGCCATTATTTTTCTTCAGACCTTTGTCGTTAACAGCCTGCACGGGCTGGCACGGTCAATTGTCTAATCACAGAAGGAAGGAGTGATTATGGGGGTTACACCGCTGGTTGTCAGGCAAAAGGAATTTGCCACCCGTTTTAGGGGGTTCGATGTTCAGGAAGTGGACGGATTCCTGGAGGATCTTGCCAGGGAACTGGAATCCCAGGAAGTGACCATCAAGCATTTGAAACAGGAAAACCACCGGCTGGATCTGGAAAACCAGGGTTACAAGAAGCGCGAAGATTCAATGAAAAACGCCATGATCCAAAGTCAAAAGGTTTTGGATCAGATGAAGGATAACGCGAAGAAATCTGCGGAGGTGGTCATTGCCAACGCGGAAGTCGAAGCCGAAAAAATTTTGAACCGGGCCCATAAGCGGTTGTCCCAGCTTCACAGTGATATTACGGAGCTTAAGCGGCAGCGCATCCAGCTGGAAATGCAGATCGGAGCCGTGCTGGAATCCCATTCCAAACTGCTTGAAATGACCAAGGAAGAAAACAAGGCCGCAGACGAATCCGATGTGGCATTAAGGTTTCTCCAAAAGGCCTGAGAGCCCTGCAAGCATCTTTCGGGGGCCGCTTGCCATGAAAGGCACACGCTTTTCCGTATGGACGAAAGAATATCCCGAAGGGTACGCGGCACCTAAAAGGGCAAACTGTACCCTGAAGGGCACACGGCAAATCTTAAATTAATCCAAATATCGAGGGTGATCTTATGGCTGAAATAGATGCGTTTTTTAAATTGATGCATGACCAGGGGGCTTCGGATCTTCATCTGGCAGCCGGCCAGCAGCCAGCCCTGCGGCTTAACGGCGATATTGAGCGGGTTAAATATGACAAGCTCACCTCGGACCGCCTTCGGGGAATGCTCTACGAAATTACATCCCAGGAAAAAATTAAGGTCTTTGAAGAAACAGGGGATGTGGATTTCGGGTATGAAATTCCCGGTCTTGCCAGGTACAGGGCAAACTATTTCATGCAGAAAAACGGCATTGCAGCCGTGTTCAGGGAAATTCCCTCAAACATTCTTACCGCAGAACAATTGGGCCTGCCCCCCGTGATTTCCAAGCTGGCCAATTTGCCCAGGGGACTGGTGCTGGTCACAGGACCCACGGGATCTGGAAAGTCCACCACCCTGGCTGCCATTATCGACCAGGCCAACCGGATGAGAAAGGATCACATCATCACGGTGGAAGATCCTATCGAGTTTGTTCATAAGAGCCAGAACTGCATCGTCAACCACCGTGAGGTGGGGCTGCACACCCAGACGTTTTCCGCCGCCCTGAGAGGTGCCCTGCGTGAAGACCCCGATATCATTCTGGTCGGCGAACTTCGAGATCTGGAAACCATTTCCCTTGCCATTGAAGCGGCCTCCACAGGCCATCTTGTTTTCGGCACCCTTCATACCTCTTCCGCCGCAAAAACGGTGGACCGTGTTATTGAGGTTTTCCCCCATTCTGAACAGGCCCAGATTCGGTCGACCCTGTCCGATGGCCTTCGGGCCGTTGTGGCCCAGGTGCTGTTTAAACGGGTGGATAAAAAGGGGCGGTGTGCCGCCCTGGAAATCCTGGTGGCAACCCCTGCTGTCAGGAACCTGATCCGGGAATCCAAGACCCATCAGATCTCTTCCATGATTCAGACCGGCAAGCAATACGGCATGCAGCTTTTGGACGACGCCATCATGGATTTATATAAAAAAGGATGGATCAGTCCGGACGAGGCATATGCCAAAGCAAACAACAAGGGGACTTTCAGGCCTTTCTTGAAAACTCCGCCCTCGGATTTTACCGAGGCCTGATCCGGCACACGCACCAAAGGGAGGCGGCATGAAAAAACAGCAGATTGACCATATTCTCACCCGGATGCTCGATTCCCACCCCAATGTATCCGACCTTAACCTGACACCGGGAAAGCCCTTACAGGTAGAAAGCTCCGGGCAGCTGGTGACGGTTCAGATGGAACCGGATTATGCGGTGCTCACCCCGTTTCAGACCGAAATTTTCGCCCTGAATCTTATCAATAACGACCGTAAGCTGACTGAAACCCTTCTTCGGGAGGGCAGCTGTGATATGTCCTACCAGTTGGGAACCAAGGCCAGGTTCAGGGTGAATATTTTCTCCCGGTCCGGCAAGTATGCCATTGTCTTGAGAAAACTTGAGACCAAAATTCCGACCATTGAAGATTTAGACCTGCCCAAAAGCTTTTTGAGCATGGCAGAGGAGAAAAACGGGATTATTTTTGTCACCGGTGCGACAGGGTCAGGCAAATCAACCTCTCTTGCCGCCCTTTTGGACAGAATCAACGAGACCAAATCCGTTCACGTGATCACATTGGAAGACCCGATCGAGTACCAGCATCCCCAGAAAAAATCCACATTCAACCAGCGGGAACTGGGTATGGATTTCGATAGTTTTGCCTCCGGGTTGCGGGCTGCTTTGCGCCAGGCCCCAAAAGTGATTCTGGTCGGTGAGATGCGGGACCGGGAAACGGTGGAGATCGGCCTGTCGGCCGCAGAAACAGGTCATCTGGTTCTGTCCACACTTCATACCGTTGACGCCGGTCAGACCATTAACCGTGTTCTGGGCATGTTTTCAACCGAGGAGGAAAAACAGATCCGTATCCGCCTGGCAGATACGGTCCGGTGGGTGGTGGCCCAGCGTCTGCTGCCCAAGACCGGCGGCGGCCGGGTGGCGGCATTTGAGATTTTGGGAAGCAACCTGCGGGTGCGGGACTCCATTCTCAATGGTGAGTCAGAGGGCAAGACCTTTAATGATATAATCCTGGCGGGCAAGTCCCAGGGCATGATAAGCTTTGACGAATTTATTATCTCCCTGTATGAAAACGGGGAGATTGATGAAGCCACGGCCCATGCCTATGCCTCTCGCAAGGACATTGTCAGCAGGGGCATGGATGCCATAAAAAGCGCCCGCGGTGAGGCCACATCCCACATTGACTCACTGGAAATTGATCGCGGCTACAAGGGAGAATAGCTATGAATATCACCTGCCAGCACTGCCAGGCAAAACTGAATCTGCCCGACGATAAGATTCCTAAGGACCGGGATTCTACCTTTAAATGTCCCAAATGCCGGGAATCCATTGTGATCAAGGCCAGCGCAAGTGCTTCCCCTTCCGGAAAGACCCTGCCTGCGGGTGGTGGCTTGTCCCACCGGGTTGAAGTCTTGGTTTGCGTGGCGGATGAGAAGTTGAGCGCCAGGGTGCTTGCGGCTGCCGAGCTTGCCGGATGGAGGGCTGAGGCCGTGGATTCTGTGAAAGCGGCGCGAAAGAGGCTGGAGTATGAGATTTTCCCCCTCATTATCATGGATGAGGCCTTTGATGATAAGGCAATCATGGCCGCTTATCTCAATGAACTTGATATGACCCTGCGGCGGCGGATTTGCCTTGTGCGAATTCTTCCCGGGGTGAAAACCGGCGATTCCATGGTGGCCCTGCATACCAGCAGCAACTTTGTCATCAATGCCGGGGATGTTACCCTGGTGGGTGAAGGCGGTGTCAGTGTGCTCCTGGCCTCGGCAAGGTCGGACCATGACGATTTTTACCGGGTGTACGCCGATTCAATGCGGGCAGCGGGTAAGGCCTGATCCATGCCGAACTGGTACGGCCCCTTCACCCCGGGTGAAGGGGTAAAACGATTTTTTTCTTTCCTGAACGTGGGGGTCGCAGCGCTGGTGCTTCTGGTAGGGGCCTCGGAACTGAGGTTCGACTGGGCCGAACGGCTGGCGGGCAACTACCTTATGGTCATCAATCCCTCCCGCCCGGAGACCGGCGGGATCTGGGAAGCCGGCCACCAGACCCTCAACGCCAACAAGTCCTTGAATCAAATCATTGATAAAAAACAAAGTTCTTTAAGGCATGTCCAGGAGGCAGAGTCGTTTTCATCTTTGGCCTCCCGCCTGGGGCCGGGGGAGTGGGTGAACCTGGACCGTTCGCAGTTCAAGGGATTATTCAACACCCTGCCTGCAGGCGCAAAGGACCGCGTGATTGAGCCGGCACGGCTGGTGTGGCTTCTTACCACCGACGTGGTGGACCGGATTTTTTGTGAAGGCCAGATGGCCGGGTTGATTGTCTATTTTATTGATACCAATAACAGGGTCGTCTCACAGCTCAGCCTGAATACCCAGGATCTGAACGGCACCTTCGATCCGGCCGGCACCCCTTCCCGGCTGGACGAGATGGATGGTGTTTTCTCAAGGGTGCTTTCCGCCGACCGGTTTTTTAACGCCTTGTTTCAGCTTCCCCAGGACATGATCACAGAGTTGATGGGAAATACCAACCGCCTGCTTTCACAGTCCGGGACCTTGAGCCGGGTGGGCATAGGGGATACGGTTGAAAACGGGTATATCCGCCTCGGATTCGAGTTCGTCGATATAGACGGTACCCGGGTGATCCAGACCCAGGCCAGGGAGTGGGCGGTGTGGCAGTTGAATCTGATCCTGAGAGGAGAGGCGCAATGATCCGTCATCTTCTCTCCCTGATTCGGGCCGGATTTTTTCTGGGGCTTATCCTAAGTGCCCTGGGGGTTCTGGCCGGGGTGTTTCTGGTATTTCAGGTCTCCCGGGACCTGCCCAAGCTGCCGGAGTCGCTCAGCCGCCTCATAGAAACGCCCCAGACATTGATCTATGCGGCGGACGGCCAGGTTGTCCTTGCCCTTGGAGAGCGCAGGGTAGTGCCCTTGAGCCGGGTGTCCCAGGATTTTCTCAACGCTATTGTGGCGACCGAAGACCATCGGTTTTTTGAACATCGGGGGATCAACAAGCTGCGCCTGCTCAAGGGGTTGTACGTCACGCTTTTTGTAAAGGGAAGAGTTGAGGGCGCCTCAACCATTACCCAGCAACTGGCTAAAAATCTTTTTTTCAGTTTTGAGCAATCCTGGCAGCGCAAGTTCAAAGAACTGCTGGTGGCGCTTCAGATTGAGGCGGCCAACTCAAAGGCTGAGATCCTGGAAGCCTATGTGAATCAGATTCATTTCGGGGCCGGCGCCCAGGGGATTGAAAAGGCCTCCCAGACCTTTTTCGGAAAGTCCGCCTACGAATTGACCCTTCCGGAAGCCGCGCTCCTGGCAGGGCTGCCAAAGTCTCCCACCCAGTACAATCCGTTCCGCCATTACGAAAAAGCTTTGGAACGCAGGGATATCGTCCTGGCCAGAATGCAGGCGGCGGGGTTTATATCTGCCGAAGACGCATCCATGGCTGCCCAGGTCCGCCCGGAGCTGCACAAAACCAGTGAGGATGCACGCAGCGGCAGCTATTATGTGGATGCTCTGATTCAGAGGCTTATCCAAACCTATGGAGAAGATGTGGTTTACCATGGGGGGATCCGGGTCTATACCACTCTGGATTCAGGGCTGCAGTCCCATGCCGTGAATGCTCTGGTAACAGGCCTGGGTCGCCTGGACACCCTGATGGGACTGGCTGAGGATGCAAAAGTCCGGCCCCAGGGGGCCCTGGTGGCTGTGGATACGGCCACCGGTGCGGTGAAAGCTCTGGTGGGCGGGAGGGACTATTATGAAAGTGAATTTAATCGTGCCGTAAACGGGCACCGCCAGGCCGGGTCCGGATTCAAACCCTTTCTTTACTATGCGGCGTTTCAAAAAGCAGGCCTCAATCCGGCTACATCCATGGCGGATCAACCGGTTTCTGTCCCGGTTGTCGGGGCTCCGGACTGGAAGCCCAAAAATTTTGAGAAGACCTTTAGGGGGCCGATGATTCTCAAGGAGGCGCTGACCCATTCCGTGAACACCATTGCCGCCCAGTTGGTGGCGAAGGTCGGGCCAGGGGCGGTGATAGACGTTGCCAAAGCCTGCGGCGTAAAAAGTCCCCTGGAAAATGTATACTCCGTTGCTTTGGGCACCTCCGGAGTGACCCCTCTTGATATGGCGGCCGGGTTTTCAGTGTTTGCCAACCTGGGCATAGCCCACGATCCTTTCATGATCTGGCGGATCGAAGATGCCCTGGGGCGGGTAATCTATGAGCACATCGTAAAAGACCGCCAGGTTCTGGATCCGGATATTGCCTTTCAGGTGGTGGATATGATGGAGGGGGTCGTGAACGAAGGTTCAGGGCGGGCCGTTCGCCGCCTGGGATTTACCCGTCCTGCAGCCGGCAAAACCGGCACCACGGACAACTACAACGATGCCTGGTTCACAGGGTTTACACCGTCGCTTTCGGTTTCAGTCTGGACCGGTTTTGACCGAAGCGACAGGCTGAGGGATAAAAACGGGGTGGGGATTACCGGCGGCAGGGGGGCGGCCCCCATTTGGACGGATTTTATGACCCAGGCGCTAAAAGGGGAGCCCGAACGGGACTTCAGGGTGCCCCGGGACATCCGGTTTGAGGCGGTAGACCCCCGTACCGGGTGCCGTCCGGCAGTGTCGGAATCCGGGACTGCCGGATCCGAGCAAACACCGCCGACCGTTAGGGTTGCATTGAAGCCGGATCAGGTACCTTGCAGGGAGGATCTCAGTGATACGCGTCCTTAGGCATAGCGCCATGCGCCTTTGGCTGCTGCTCCTGTGGGCGGTTCCTGCCGGATTCTGGTTGCTTCCCCGGCTCATGGCTTTTTTTCCGGATTTGTCCGCCAGCTTAACCATGGTCTTATTTTTGTCGGCCGGTGCTAGTCTTCAGGGCGGAGTGCTGGATCTCATCGGGCGGCAGCGGGTACGCGCCCTGATACGGGAGGGCGAACTGTGGGAACAGGCCGGGATCAGGTCCAGGGCTGAAGAACGATACCTTAAGGCGGTTCGGGTGTTTGACAGCATTCTGGTTTCCCCCTGGTTCAGCCGCGGGGTGTCAAAAGATCTGACCCGCGTCATGGCCGGATTTTATCTCAGCGGCCATGTCCGTTATCCGGGGTTTCGTCAGGCTGCCGCCCGGTATCTGCTCTATCTGCCCGGGGATGAGGCTTTAGCTCTGCTTTGGATTGAACGTGCCCTTTCAGAAAATGGTGGCCGGGGACTCCGGGACAGTCTGGATTCTTTTGTTTTGACCGCTCTTTCGCAGGAACACCACGACAATCCCAAACTGGCCCTCAATCTGGCGGTTCTTTTTTTAGATCAGGAGCGGTCGGATTTTCCGGCAAGACGGTTATACCGGTCGGTTTTCAAATTGCTGGAAAACGACCCGTCTTTAAAGACCGGTTTTCCGAGGGGGTATGGGGAAAAGCTTAAAACCTTTGTGGATCCCCGGGGGCAATTGGAAACGATGCCCGAGAGCTCCATGGAAGCCGTCGGAGAAACATTGGGCGGGCAGATGGTAACGGCCGAAATATATGCACCTGGCCGGGAATTTGATCCGCAGTCCGGCAAACCTCCGATTCGCCGAATCCTCGGTGTTACCGGAAGGGCAAGTGCATCGGTGGGTGCTTTCGTTCTGGCCCTGGTTCGGGGGGCCGCAAAGGCCTGCACCGGGCTGGTAGGCTCTTTCGATATTTTGAAACGCGCAACGGTCAGCAGGTACGGCAAGTACGCGGCGGCCTCAGTGCTGGCGGTCTGTCTGGCCGTCTTTTTATGGAGTTCCCTGGCCCATATGCTCAAATCCACCAGCACGGAACCTGTCAAGCATCCGGTGGGGGAAACCACATCCGGGCCGTTTACGATCCAGGTGGCCGCTTACCTTAAACAGACCCATGCAGAAGGGTATTTGAGCAAGCTCAAGGATAAAGGCCTTCTGGCCCATATCAAAAAGACAAAAGGGGGAGGGAAAACCTGGTATCTGGTCCGGATATCCCACTTTAAGAGCAAGCAGGAGGCGTCAGACTACGGTCGGAAACTGAAATCCCAGGGCAAAATCGACGATTTTTTCGTCAGCAACTCCTGACAACAGCAAAACAAATTTTATACGGAGGAATCATGATTGTTATATCCAATGTGCATTATCCCCCTGAGAGTACCAGGGAGATTGCCAAACGTTACCTGACCGCACCGGCCCTGCCCGATTATATTACCAAAAAGGGCCCCTATGTCTCTTCCAGCGTGGAAAAGGGCATCCATTCCATTACCTATTATGAAATGGAAAACCACAGACTGCCCGAGGGCCTTAAGGCCATCGGCGAGAGTTTGTCCGTTTATTTTGGGGTTCCGGGATACACCTATGACATAAAGCCTTACTTTGAACTGGAAGAGGGACTCGGCATCCTGGGAATGTAAGCGGTACCTTTGGCGGGCGGCGTTATTCAATACCTGTACCGCCAAGTTACTTCTGCTGTTTTGCCCATCCGCAGATATTTTTAAAATCTGAAAATTTCCATTTTTGGGGAAAATCCCGGCATTGCCGGGGTTTGACCGGGTTGATTTGACAGCCTTCTTCATTAAGAAAGATACAGGCCCCGTCCTCCTGTTCTATAAGGGAAAGGCATTCACGGTCCCGGGTGAGGACGGTGTAGATATCGATGAATTCATGCACATCCATGTTTAGAAATGCTGCGATGGCATCCGGTTCCTTGGCAAGGAGCCTTACATATCCGGGCTGGCGGCAGCAGGCATGGCAGCGGATGCACTCAAAATTTTTAAGATCGATTAAAGAGGTTTTATCCCACATGATCAGTTTCTTTCTGCCATTTCTTTCAGGATCCCTGCGACAAGCTCTTTTGGGGTGATCCGCTTTCTCGACAGCCGGATTTTATTATTTTCCACAACCACCTCCGCCGGCATGGGGCGTAGGTTATAATGTCCCCCCATGGCATAGCAGTAGGCCCCGGCATCTCGTATCGCCAGAAGATCCCCCTCCCTGACGGCGGGCAGCAGCCTGTCTTGGGCAAACAGATCCCCTGTTTCACAGATGTTTCCGCAGATATCGGTCAGTTCCGCAGAACCGTCAGGGGCACTTATGTTATCGATTTTATGATAGGCCCCGTAAAACATGGGGCGGATCAGCTGGGGAAACCCGGAATCCGTACCGCAGATTTTTCTGTGACGGTTGTGCTTGACCGTGTTGACCCGGACCAGGAGTACTCCGCAGGGGGCGGTCAGAAATTTACCCGGTTCAAACCTCAATTCAAGTTTCCGGCCGTAATTGCGGCAGAAATCAGAAAAACGGCTGGAGACGGCCCGGCCGATTTTACCGATATCAATGGGGTCCTCTTCCAGTCGGTAGGGGGTTTTAAAGCCGCCGCCGAAATCCAGAAATTCTAGGTCTGGGAATTGATCCGGCCGGGCAATGGCCATGATATTTTCCATGGCGTTGAGAATGGAGTCCGGGTTCTGGAGGCCTGAGCCTGTATGCTCATGGAGCCCGACCACTTTGAGGCTAAAGAACCGGGCCAGTTGTGCCGCTTTGGGAGCGTCTTCGAGAAGAATACCGAATTTAGTCAAATCCCCCCCGGTTTTGATCTTGTCGTATTCCCCGTCCACCACATCCGGGTTGAACCGAAGGCATACCCGGGTGTTCGGATATGTTTTTCCATATTTTTCAAGCCGGGACAGGGAGTCGATATTCATCAGTATCCCGCAGCCCATGACCTCCTCCATTTCCAGGTCGGTCATATTGTTGGCCGTATAGATAATATCTTCCGGACGAAATCCGACTGCCAGGGCCATATGCACATCTCCCGGACTGACGGCATCAATCCCTGATCCTTCCCGGCAAAGGGTTTTCAGAAGGTCCGGGTTATAATTGGCCTTCATTGCATAACAGATTTTAAGGCGGGGCCAGTCAAAGGCTTTGGCAAAGGTTCTGTATTGTGCCTTGACCCGGTCCAGGTCATAGACGTACGCAGGGGTGCCGTAAGCCTTTGCAACAGTTGAAAGTATCTCAGGAGTCATGATGGCAAGTCTCATCCGTTAGTATTTTTTTGAAAAAATATCATAAAATTGAAACTTGTCAAGACTTAATTCTCAATATTGATTTTTATAAAGAATAATATTCCGTTTAAAGTTAAACAAACAGATTAATATTCGGTTTTGACAGGGTCTGCGGAGGCGGGTCCATAAGTTTGCGGATATTCGAGCAGATTTCTTCCATGGTATTGGCCCGGACCAGTTCCCTTAATATGGACTGGGAGAATTTGAAGTTTGCGCAGAAGTACGGCGCAATTTTTTTGAAGAATTTAACGGCGAAAAAATCGTCATAGTGAAGGCTGAGCAGTTCGGCCATTCTCAGGGCGCAGGTCAGGTAGATTTCAGGATCAGGGATGAATCCATTTGTCCACTGGGCAAATATCCAGGGTCTGGCCACGGCCATGCGGCCGAGGGAAAGGCCCTGACACCCGGTCGTACGGACCATTTTGATTCCGTCGTCAACATCAAAGAGATTGCCGTTGCCGAAAACAGGGATGGATACCGCATCTTGAACCTGTCCGATGACCTCCCATTTCGGAGGACGACTTCTTCTGTCCGGTGCTACTCTGGGGTGAAAGGTCAGGGCATCGGCCCCGGCAGATTCAAAGGCGGCCGCCATCCTTGCTGCGGCCGCCGGGTCATTACTCCACCCGGTTCTGAATTTTACAAAGACCGGGCAGGATACGGCGTTGCGTACCGCTTCAACGATCCGGACGGCCAGATCCGGGGTCTTGAGCAGAGCGGCTCCGCTGCCTTTCTTGCAGATGGCGGCCACGGAACAGCCAAAGTTCAGGTCGACACCGAAAAAGCCTTCCTTCTCCACCCTTTGGGCGGCCAGGGCCATGATGGACGGTTCCGGACCGAAAATCTGGCAGACGGTATGGGGCAGTTCCTCGGGCCGCCAGGAAAACACTTTGGATACTCTGGGGTTTTCGTGGGGCAGGGCCTTGGCAGAGCACATTCCTGTAAACAGCAGTCCGAATCCGCCGAATTCCTCCACCAGATGCCTGAAGGCGATATGCCCAAGTCCTGCCATGGGTGCCAGTACCATGCGGCTCTTTAATAGCCGGCCTCCGATTGAAAGCGGTGAGTTCAAAAACGCCTTTAAGTCCTCAGGTGTCGTTATGGTATTCTCTTTTTCCGGCATGGGTTTCCTTTAGATAAAGTGAAAGTATATACCCGGAATATCAACCAAAAGTCAACCGGGCGGCGGAATAGGGCTAAGATCCCATCTTGACAAGCACAGGGTCCTATAATACCTTATAACGTTATTTTATTAGGGGCGCCAAATAGTGATAAACCGACACGAGCAGGAAAAAAAGCAGTTCCGGCAGTTGTTTGCCCAGCAGGGCCTTGACCGGTTTGAAGACCGCTTCAACGTTCTGGAGGCTTTTTTAAAGCTGGAGCACCATGTCAGCATCCAGGATATCCTGGAGCAGCTTAAAGCCGATAAGGCTTTGCAGGATGAAGATTTTGTGACCTCCTGCATGGAGCATCTGTGCCGGCTGGGCTTTGCCAGCCGTGTGGCCTTTGACCAGGGAGACGAGGTGCTCTACGAACACCGGCATCTTGGGGTCCACCACGATCACATGGTCTGCACCAAATGCGGCCGGATCCTGGAATTCAGGGACGAGGCCATGGAAGAGGTGCAGGCAAAGGTGGCCCAAGCCTATGGATTCTACATGCTCCAGCACAAGATGGAAATCTACGGCCTGTGTTCCGAGTGTATGTCCAAACGCGATGCCCTTGTTCCCCTCCATCTGGCTAAACCCGGGGAAGTCCTGGTGGTCCGCTCTGTTGACGCCGGAAAGAAAATGCAGCTTAGAATTTCCTCGATGGGGTTGAGGATCGGAGATACCATTGAAATGGTATCCGGCGGCATGGGCGGGCAGGTGGTCATCGCCTCAGGAGAAAATCGTCTGGTGATGGGAAAGGGGATGGCCGAGAAGGTCTGGGTCCAGGCCCTTCCCAGGGAGCCCCAAAAGCACAGGGGGCGGCACTGCCATCGACCCGCCTGCCCGAGGATTTGCCCCCGGGAGCAGCTTGCCAATGCCGTTCCTTTAAACCAGATGAAAGCCGGGCAGGGGGGAACAATCGTCAAGGTGTCCGGAGCCTCTGTGCTTCGGCGTCGCCTGCTTGAAATGGGGATTAACCGGGGAACCCATGTCTATGTTGAAAAATATGCCCCCTTGAAAGATCCCCTGGAACTTGTGGTCAAAGGGTACCATATTTCCCTGCGGGTGGAAGAGGCGGCCAATATCCTCGTGGAAAATGTCAGGGCCCAAAAAAGATAATATGAATTCTTCCATAACTATTGCCCTTGCCGGCAATCCCAACTGTGGCAAAACAACCATATTTAACAATTTAACCGGCGCCCGGCAGAAGGTGGGCAACTGGCCCGGCGTTACCGTTGAAAAAAAAGAGGGGCGTCTTACGCACAAGGGGCTGGACGTGAATGTGGTGGATCTTCCCGGCACATACAGCCTGACCCCGTTTTCAATTGAGGAGGTCACGGCCAGGGACTATATCATGGACCAGTCTCCGGATATTGTCGTGAATATTATCGATGCATCCAACCTTGAGCGAAGTCTGTTTCTTGCTCTGCAGATTCTGGAATTGGGAAGACCTTGCCTGTTTGTCCTGAATATGGCCGATATGGCCGAGGCCAAGGGGATTCGTATTGATGCCGATAAATTATCCGCCCTTCTGGGGCTGCCGGTGGTCTTTACCGTGGGAAACCGGAACCGGGGGGTTACGGATATCCTTGACCAGGCAATCGGTGAGATCAAGGCATTTGAAGCGGGCAAGCAGGCCCGGCCGGTATTTTACAGCAGGGAGATTGAAACCTGTATTGAAGAGGTGGCTGCCTGCCTTAAACCGGGTGACGGCGATGCAATCGATGTGATCGGTCGGTGGCAGGCGATCAAGCTTTTGGAAGATGATACCCTGGTTAAGGAAAAAGTAGCGTCTCTTTCCGGTGGTCCTGAGGCATTGGAGACGGCCGGAAAATGCCGGGAACGGATTTATGATCTGTTTCAGGATGAGTTCGAGATGGTCCTCACCGATGACCGTTACGGCGTTATTGAAGGGCTGCTGAAAGAATCGGTGGCCAGGTCCCAGCAAAACCGGGTGGATATGTCCCGAACCATTGATCTGGTGCTTACGGACCGTTTTTTTGGCATTCCCGTATTTATCTTTTTCATCTGGGCCATGTTCCAGCTGACCTTTTCTTTAGGGGCCTATCCCATGGAGTGGATCGGGAACGGCGTGGCTCTTCTGTCCTCCGGCCTGGACAGCCTGCTGCCGTCCTCCATGCTGAAATCCCTGATTCTGGACGGTGTGGTCGCCGGCATCGGTTCCGTGGTGATTTTTTTGCCCAACATCCTGATTCTCTTTTTCTGCATCGCCCTGTTTGAAGATACCGGATACATGGCCAGAGCGGCCTTTCTCATGGACCGGGTCATGCATACCTCGGGGCTGCACGGCAAGTCTTTTATTCCCATGCTCATGGGCTTTGGCTGCAATGTCCCGGCCATCATGGCCACCCGGGCTCTGGAAAACCAGAAGGACCGGGTGCTGACCATTTTGATGACGCCTTTTATGTCCTGTTCGGCAAGGCTGCCGGTTTATATTGTGCTGGCAGGGACCTTTTTTGCCCACAGGGCCGGCACGGTGATTTTCTGCCTCTATGCCGGCGGTATTTTAATTGCCATCCTTTCGGGACGGCTTTTAAGAAATCTGCTGTTCAAGGGCGAGGATGCGCCCTTTGTTATGGAACTTCCTCCCTACAGGGTGCCCATGCTCAAAAGTCTTTTGATCCACATGTGGGACAGAAGCAAGATGTTTTTGAGAAAAATGGGGGGGGTGATTCTGGTGGGATCCATTATTATCTGGGGACTGTCCAACTTTCCCCGGAACATCACCTACTCAGTAGATTATGATGCAAAAATCGCCCAGGTAAAAGCCGGGCAGCTTGAACAGATTGAGGCTGATGGAAAGAAAGATCCGGATCAGCTGGGCGCAATGACCCGGAATATGGAAAGAAAGATCCAGGCGATAGAAAATATGAAGGCCCAGGAGCAGGTGTCCCGATCCTATATCGGCATGATCGGCAGAGCTTTAGAGCCTGTCTTTTCTCCTGTGGGTATCAGCTGGCAGGGCAGTGTTGCCCTGGTTACAGGGTTTGTGGCCAAAGAGGTGGTGGTCAGTACCATGGGGGTGCTTTATGGTGTAGGGCAGGACGGGGACAAGGCCCTGGAAAAGGCTTTGAAGGCATCCGGAATGACAAAAGCGTCTGCTTTATCTATGATGGTGTTTGTCCTGCTTTACGTGCCCTGCTTTGCCACGGTGACCGCTATCTATAGAGAGGCTTCGGCCGGTTGGGCCGGGTTCAACGTGATTTATACGACCATGGTTGCATGGGGCATGTCTTTTTTGGTATACCGTGCTGGAATGCTGTTGAGTTGAGATTTCCAATGGAGAGGTAAGATGAAAAAGACAAAAAACCCCAGACTCTTTATGCGCATTGCCGTGATGATTTTGACGGTTTTAATGCTAACGGGGGTAGCCGCGGCTGCAGAACGCATGGCGGTAAAAGCGGCCATCGCCAATATGAGAAATGGTGGCGGCACCAACTTTGATGTGCTTTGGCAGGTTGAAAAATATCATCCTTTTTTGATTTTAAAAAAAGAAGGAAACTGGTGCGAGGTAAAGGATTTTGAAGGCGACACCGCCTGGATTCACGACTCCCTTCTGGATAACACCAAGACGGTGATTACCGTAAAGGACCAGTGCAATGTAAGAGCTGAACCGACCACAAAATCGGATATTGTACTTAAGGTGGAGCGGGGGGTGCCCTTCAAGGTCCTCAAGGAAAAGGGCAAGTGGATAAAAATCGAACATGCCGACGGTGAGACCGGGTGGATATACCAGACTTTGGTATGGTAACTTAAATTTCAAAGAGCGTAAGGAAAAAGGATCATGGCAGATCACGGCGTATCAAATGAACGAAGACGGGAACTGGAGCAGATGGACCCTTTTCAGGAGAATCTTGTAAAAGGGCTGACCTTTGCCTCAAAATATAAAAAGTATCTGATGCTGGGTATCGGAGGGGTGGTTGTCGTCCTGGTCCTTATTTCAGCGGTGATGTATAGCTTTGAAAAGGCAGAGACAACAGCCGCGACCCTTGCGGCCAGGGCCGCGGCAGCCTATGACACGGCCTATGCCAAAAACCGGGATGGCAAAGCCGCATATGAGGTGGTTAAAGCAGATTATCAAAAATTATTCGAAGAATATGCCAATACATCTGCCGGCAGAATGGCCCAGGTGACCTACGCTAAAATATGCGCCAATGCCAAAGACTGGGATACGGCCTACGCCTATTATTCAAAGGCCCTTGAGAATCTTGGCAATGACGCCGGGATGAAAAACATGCTGCTGGCCGCCCTGGGCAATATGGCACTGATGAAAAAGGATATGGAAAAGGCCAAATCTTTTTATCTGCGCATTGAAAAGGGAACCTCCCCCCTGATTAAGGATGAAGCCCGGTTTGCACTCGCCCAGATTTACGAATCTGAAAATGACATGGAATCCGGCCTGAAGATGTACGAAAAAATACTTCAGGAAGACCAGAATTCTTTATATACGGCCATTGCCCAGGCCAAATCCGAGGGCAATTAATCTTTAAGGATTGGATCGGTGTGAAAGCCCTGCCATTCGCTGAAACTAAAAAAGGCTGCCTTTTGGGGCAGCCTTTTTTAGAAAAGGAAAAAAAGATGAAAAAACTAACCGTTGGTTAGTGATTATTCTTAAATGCAAACGTCTTGCCAAATCAGATAAAATCAAAATATATTTTTCCAACCATTTAAAATTAAATCAAAAATTATTTTTAATGGTTCTGTTAGATCTGATTCTATCCTCCATGGCGACTCCCAAAGTTCAAAATATTGAACTGCTGAGCCGGAAGATCAGGAGGGCGTGAAGAAGGGGCCTTGAATAAAGGGCTTATCGCCGGTTCAAAATTTTGAACATCACTCTTTAACGATCTCTACTTGCCTAGGTTCAGTTCGTTATCCAAATTGAATTTTTTCAGCTTCTGATTCAGGCCGCTTTTGCCGATGCCAAGGATCTGTGCCGCTTTGGTCTGAACGTTTCCGGACATCTCCATGGCCCGTATGATCATTCTTTTTTCAACGGCGGCCAATGTTTCAGCAAGTCCGACACCTTCGGGAATTCCATCCAGCTGAAGGGTTGTTTTTCCCGATTCCCTGATCTGGGGCGGCAGGTCCGCCCGGGAGATCTGCGGGCCGGAAGAAAGAATCACAGCCCGTTCGATTACATTTTCCAATTCTCTGACATTGCCTTTCCACGGGTATTCGCAAAGCACCTGAATGGCCTCTTTTTGTGTCCCGTTTACGGCAGTCTCAAGTCCTTTTGTATATTTTTCAATAAAGTGACTGATCAGCAGGGGGATGTCTTCCTGCCGCTCCCTGAGAGGCGGCATAACAGCCTTGACAACGTTCAGGCGGTAATAAAGATCTTCCCTGAAGTTCCCTTTTTTGACCTCGTCTTCCAGGGTTTTGTTTGTGGCTGCAATGAGGCGGAAGTCCACTGGAATGGGGCTTGTGCCCCCCACTCTTTCCACCGTTTTTTCCTGAAGGACCCTGAGCAGTTTCACCTGGAGGGGCATGGGAAGCTCTCCGATTTCGTCCAGAAACAAGGTCCCTTTGTCTGCGAGTTCAAACCGGCCTTTTTTCATATTTGCCGCCCCGGTAAAGGCACCTTTTTCATGGCCGAAAAGTTCGCTTTCCAACAGGGATTCTGCAAAAGCCGAACAATTCACCGCTACAAGGGGGCAGTTTTTCCGTGAGCTGTTGTAATGGATGGATCTTGCTACAAGCTCTTTGCCTGTCCCGCTTTCCCCTTCAATGAGAATCGAAGCGCTGGTCGGGGCGACTTTTTTGATGATCTCATACAGTTCCTGCATGGGTTTGCTCTTGCCGATGATATTGTCGAACTGGTACCTGGACCGGACGGCGTCCTTTAAAATTTGGTTTTCCTGAACAATTTTGTATATGGAAAGCGCCTTGGCAATATGGGCAATGAGGGCTTCGTTTTCAAAGGGTTTGAGAATAAAGGTGTACGCTCCCTTATGCATGGCCTCCACCGCTTTTTCCACCGAGCCGAAGGCCGTCATGATGATCACCGGCAGGTCGGGTTTGATTTCCTTTATGCTTTCCAGCAGGTCAATACCGCTCATGCCGGGCATTTTTACATCGCTGAGCACAAGGTCGATGAACTGGGTATTGAGTATATCCAAGGCTTCCATACCGCTGGATGCGGTAAAAGGCCTGTATCCCTCTTCTGATAGGACCTCCCCGATGATCATGGGATAGTGTTTTTCATCATCAACGATGAGAATATTTTCCATGTTACTCCTTTTGTGCCTGATCTGCTGAGGGTAGGATGATCTCCACCCGGGTGCCCTGGGGCGTTGCCGATGAAATTTCGATGGTGCCCCTGTGGGCTTCAACGATATTTTTTATTATCCCAAGCCCCAGGCCTGTGCCGGTCTCTTTCGTGGTAAAAAACGGGGTCCAGATTTTTTTCAGGATGTCCTCGTCGATTCCCTCCCCTGTGTCGGTGAAGCTGACATGGACCCTGTCCCCATCAGACCGTGTTGCGATGGTGATCGTGCCGTCATCGTCCATCGCCTGAAAGGCATTGAGCATGATGTTTAAAAAGGCCTGGTACAGCATGGCCGGATCGCCTAAAATTTCCGGGAGGTGATTCTGGAAGTCCTTGACGATACGGACATTGTTTTCCTCGACCTGGGCGGCAAGGAAAACCAGATTTTTATCAATCACCTCCTCAATGGCACAGGGGTGAAGATCTGCGGTTTTGGGTTTAGCGAAATCCAGAAAATCCCTTATAATCCGGTCTAACCGGGTCGATTCCTCTACTATGATATCCGGAATACTAGAGGAAGGATCAAGCCTGGCCATCTTTTTTTTCATGAGCTGTGCCGAACTTTTGATGATGCCCAAGGGATTCCGGATTTCATGGGATACTCCGGCGGTCATCTCTCCTATGGCAGACAGCTGCTCAGCCCTTCTCAGTTTTTCCTCAAGTTTCAATCGCTCTTCAGCCCGGCGCTCAATGATGCGTTCCCCATGCTTGACCACGAAACGAAGAACCAGAAAAAGCAAGCCCATGATGCTGGCACAGCTGATGACAATGAGCCCCTGAAGCTTGAAGACCTGCTGGTAATCATGGGAAACATCCCGGACGATTTCAATGACACCGATAACCATCCTGTCATCAGACCTGGACAACTGAACTTCTTGAATAAGAGGAGCAAAGGTAACAATTTTTGTTTCCTTGGGGAACCAGAACATCAGTTCAAGGGTACTGCCCTTCTGGATCAGCTTGGAGGTGGTCTCACGGTTCATGGCTTTTTCGTAATGAACCCCTCCGGCATTTTCCATCCCGATCAGGCTTTTATCAAAGCTGTAACCGATAATATTGTCGGTTCCGTAAATGTTGACCATTTCAACGTGAAAGCTGTGGAGGGTGGATTTGATGACGGCATCCAGCAACTGGTTCTGGTTTCTCTCTCTAAGTTTAACTTCGCCGTGCTTAAATACCATGGGGGCCACAAAGCGTAAAAATATTTGATGGTTGAGGTTTTCAACCAGTAAGCGGTTATATTCCTTACTTTTTTCTAAAAGAATAGTTCTTACCCAATGAGCATTCAGGGCAGCAATAATAACGGTGGCCGACAACATAACAATAAGGCTGGACGTGGTAAAGGCCTTTACGAGCACAAACGGTCGGGTGCCCTGGCTTGGAGCCTCTTTTTGGGAAGTTTTTTTCACAATAACAAGGTTTTTAGTATAATTTATTACACACTTTTATGGTTATTTGATTTGACAAATCACTTTTTTATTTGCTATTCATTTCTTTAAATGTACGATTATACTTGACTTTAAGCGCATATCGTATCAAATTATAGTAATAATAACGCGACTTAGCAATATAAAAAACGCAGAACCAGTTAGTTCAAAGCCCACGCGACGTCTCAATTTAAGGAAAAGATGTATGGTTTTTGGGAAAAGGGATCACCTGGTCGGGCTAGATATCGGATCGGCCTATATTAAGGTGGCTGAGGTCAAAATTTCCAAAAAGGGGAATATCCTTCAAAAATTCGCCATGGCCCCTGTGAAAAGCGGTTCTATTGTTGAAGGCCGCATCACAGACAGGGACGGCCTGGCCGAAACCATTCGTAATTTATTCAAATCCCAGAAAATAAAAGAGAAGCATGTTGCCATTTCCACAGGGGGCCATTCCGTCGTGATCAAGACGATAAGCACGGCAAAGGCCACGGACAAGGAACTGCACAAAAGTATTCGATCCGAAGCGGAGCAGTATATCCCTTACGATATAGACGATGTGAATATTGATTACCAGGTGTTAGGGGAAAGCGAATTCTCTTCGGACCAGATCAACGTGCTTTTAGTTGCGGTAAAACAGGATCTGGTCGCCGAGTATATGGACCTGATCAAGGCTGCCGGTCTGACGCCCAGTATCATAGATGTGGATACCTTTGCCCTGCAAAATATTTATGAGACGCTTCCGGACACAGATCCGGAGGAGGTTACACTGCTTGTGGACGTAGGCGCTTCAAAGACGTCTTTGAATATTCTAAGGGAAAACACGTCCATGATGATGCGGGATATGATGGTCGGCGTCAACCAGATCATAGAGGACATGTCAGAGCGGTTCGGTATCGATATGGACAAAGCCAGGCAGGCCCTTGAAGGACACCCTGTTGATGGTGTGGATGAACAGGTTTTAGAGGAAATCTGCCGGTCTGCGGCCATCGGGTGGTGTGCCGAGATCTGTGAAGTTGTTCATACCTTTGAAAACAACTCCAATGATATGCAGCTTGAAAAAATTCTGCTATCCGGCGGCGGCAGCTTTATCCAGAGTCTGCCTGATAACCTTGCCGCAGAGCTGGATGTCCCTGTTTTAAGGCTTGACCCTTTTAAAGCCATGGCTGTGGACCCCAAAACTTTTTCCAATGAAATGATTGAAAAAACAGGGCTTCAGGCCGCTATCGCTTTGGGGCTGTCCCTTAGAAGGGTGGATGACAAATGATACGGATCAACCTGCTGCCGTTCAGACTGGCTAGAAAAAAGGAAAATATCCGGCGCCAGGTTTCCATTTTCCTTTTGTCTTTAGTGCTGATCTGTCTGGTTTTGGTTTGGTATACCCTAAGCATGAACAGGCAGATTGCCAGCACCCAGAGTGATATTCAATCGGTTAAGTCCCAGATTGCCTTATACAAGGAAAAGGCTGACCGGGTCACTGACCTTAAGGCAAAACTCAAACGCCTAGAGGAAAAATTGGCCATTGTCGCCTCTCTGCAGACCCGGAAAAATGAGCAACAGATATTGCTGGAGGAATTAGCTGACCGTATTGTAAAAGAACGCATGTGGCTTGAGAACCTGACGGCTGATGCCCAGCAGGTTGTTTTGAAAGGGGTGGCATTTGACAATCCCACCATTGCAGATTTCATGAGAAACCTGGAGGCCTGCCCCCTGTTTTCGGGGGTGGATCTGAAACGATCCGTGAGCCGGACCTTTGAGGATAATGTTGATTTGAAAACCTTTGAAGTGGTTTGCACAAAGACCAAACCCAAGACGCCTGAACCCAAGAAAAAGGGCAAATAAGTATGGCTGATGAGGAAGAAAAAGAGAGTATCCGCCAGAAAATAAAAACGGTTGTGGATCAGTTTTTTGCCAGGGTTGGCAAATTGACGAAAATGCAGCGGATTCTTATATGTGTCGTGGTGGTCGGTCTTTTGGGTGGGGGATACTATTATTTTATCTTTGCCCAAAAAGCAAAGGTGCTGAGCGCTGCAAAAAATGAACTCAAGTCCCAGGAGCAGAGGCTCAATATCTACAAGATCAAGGCCCGGTCTCTGGAAAAGGTTGAAAAGCAGATGGAGCAAGTTCAGCAGGAGTTTGATCTGGCGATGAAAGCCCTGCCGGATAAAAAGGAACTTCCGTCTCTGCTTATCGGGATATCCAAAGCCGGGGGGAATGCCGGGTTGGAATTTTTACTTTTCCAGCCGGAGACCGTGGTGGACAAAGAGTTTTACAAGGAAATCCCTTTGTCGATGAGAGTGAGCGGCACCTATGGGCAGGCAGCGGATTTTTTCTTTCAGGTTGCAAGATTGAACCGGATAGTAAATATCAATGACCTGTCCATCTCCATCGATCCCAAGAATAAGGGGAATGTCAGCATGACCTGTTCCGCTGTGACCTATATGTTCGCCGAGCAGGCCGAAGGCGGAAAAGGTAAAACGGGCCAGAAGACCAAAAAGGGTAAAAAAAGATGATGCCCAGGATCAGAAAAAGGCGGTTCATGATCACGATGGCAGGGCTTGCCTTGGGACTTGTTTTCTTTATGGCCTGTGATGTGCCTGACAAGGCACCGGCTCCCAAGCCCAGGATTGTTTCAAAGCAGATGCCATCGCCGGGGCCTGCAAGTGTTACCCAGAAGGCGGGGACAACCCATGCTGAACCGGCAAAGGGAAAAGAAACTCAGCCGCTATCCACTGATAAAGTCGGCGACGTGGCGGCAGCGATGCCAGGCTCTGTGACAGAGGACCAGCTCAGGCGTGAGCAGGCTGACGCCCATGCGAAGGCTTCCGCCCAGAACAAGGCAGACGTCCCCGCGCAAGCTGAAGCCCGGAACCAATTAAAGGATCAGGCCCCGGCCACGGAAAAAGGTGATAGTTCAGATGAAGCAATGGCCAGCACTCTTTTATTTCAGTCCGAGGAAACGTACGATTTTAAGGATCGGGTGGATCCGTTTATCCCCCTGATCAGTGAGAAAAAAGACTCTGCTCCGGCCGCCGGGGCAAAAGAGGATATCCCCCAAAGGATTCTAACTCCCCTGGAAAAAATGGAGCTGAGCCAGATCAAACTGGTTGCGGTTCTCGAAAGCTCCAAAGGGACCATTGCCATGGTTGAAGAGGCCAGCGGCAAGGGGTACGAGGTCCGGGTGGGAACCTATATGGGGCGTAACGGCGGCAGGGTAAGCGCCATTAATTCCGATGGCTTGCTCGTCAAGGAGTTTTATACCGATTATCGGGGGAAACGTCTTGAACGGGTTGAGGAAATTAAATTTCATAAAAATGAAGGTGGGGAGTAATATGGAATATTTTCAGTCTGTTTTCAAGCATCGTAGGATGGTTCTGGCAAGTGCGATCCTTGCATTTGTTCTGGGACTGGGATGTTCGACGCATAAAGCTGAAAATATGGCGGATCCGGCTGCCGGCCAGGAGCAAGTTCAGGTGTCTGATACCGTCGCCACTGACAATAAGGGGCCTGTGATTGAAACGGTGACGGCCCGCTCGGATGGTGAGACGGTTACCGTTGAAATTCAGGGAAGCGGTCCTATGGCTTACACCAGTATCAAACAGGCCTTTCCCTTCGGGATTGCAGTCTATCTGCCGAATACGGCCCTGGGAAGCGGGATGCCTCCTGTGACTGTCCAGGATTCAGATGTCAGTGGGGTAAAGGTCGGGTATGCTGATGAAGACAAAACCACGGTAAAAGTGGAGATTTTCCTGGCCAAGGATCTGCCCTATACTGTTAAGGAGGGCGAGGCTACCTTATCCGTGGTGATTCAGAAAACCGGGGCAGACGAAGCTGTGGCGTTCCAGGAGTTATCTGAGAGTGCTCCCGCTCCAGATACGTCTCTCCAGCCGGAAGTTGAGCCTTCAGGTGGGCCTGCAACCTTGACCAACATTGAATTTGACACCGCCCCTTCAGGGCGGTCAGACATCAGAGTGGCGACCAGTCATCCGATTAAATATGAGGCCCGCCAGGCCGGACCGGACCGTATTGAACTGGTGCTGTTTGACACGCGTATACCGGATGTCCATAAGCGTCCTTTGCTGACCAAGTATTTTAATTCTGCCGTACAGGAAGTCCAACCCAAATCTTTCCCGGGTAAATCCAAAGATGGGGTTATCGAGATCCGGATCCGGGAGCAGGTGCCGTACCAGCTGCGGCAGACCCAAAACGGTATCCACATGGCCTTTGAACCGTCATCGGTTGCTCCGCCAACGTTTTCAAAAGCCAAACAAATCGTGGAATCGGGTCATGGAACAGAAATGAGCGGCGTTCCTGCTGCAGATTTATCTGCCCACCGGAGTCTGGCTTCCGCCATGCAATCGACTGCGTCTACTGGCCAGGAGGGTGAGATGCTGGTGGAAGATATTGATTCGTTGACCGGGTCCGAGAAGCGGCAATATACCGGCGAAAAAATCAAACTGGATTTTTTCGACACGGATATCAAAAATGTATTTCGGATTTTGAAAAGTGTCAGCGGATTGAACTTTGCCATCGACGGCGATGTCACAGGAAAGGTGACCTTGAGCCTGGAGGAGCCGGTTCCCTGGGATCAGGTGCTGGATCTTGTTTTGAAGATGAATCAGCTGGGCAAAAAAAGAGAAGGAAACGTTGTTCGGATCGCCAGTCTGACCACCATTAAAAAAGAGGAAGAACAATTACAGGATGCAATAAAAGCCCGGAAAGAATCCCTTGAGCAGGCAAGAACCCTGGAACCCATGATAACGGAGTATATTTCCATCAGCTATGCCAATGCTGCTGAAATTATGAAGCAGGTCATTCCGATCATGTCTAAAGCGAACGAGGCAAATGAGGGAATAAAGGCTGGAGAGGGTGGAACCGAAGTGACCAAAACAACGCTGCGGGGCTCCATCACCGTTGATGAACGGACCAATATGATCATCATGACCGACACCCAGGCGAAAATTGACCAGGCCTACCAAATTATTAACGAACTGGATAAGGTGACGCCACAGATTATGATTGAAGCCCGGGTTGTGGAGGTCACCAAAGAATTTTCAAGAAGCCTGGGAATGAGCTGGAATATGACCAATGCCAGCAGCACCATTTCAGGATTTGCAGATGATTATGGCGTAGCGGTGAACCAGGCTGCCACCGCCGGTATTGCTGGTGAGTTTTCGTTTTTCAGGCTGTTCGGTTCTTCTGTAACTGCCCTGAATGCCCAGCTGGAGGCGGCAGAGGAGACAGGGGACAGCAAGATCGTTTCCTCCCCCAGAATTCTCACTCTGGACAACAAAAAGGCGAAAATTAAGCAGGGTTATGAATATGCCTATCTGGAGCGGGATGACTCCGGGGGATCTTCCGTCAAGTTTAAAGAGATTAATCTTCTTTTGGAGGTGACCCCCCATGTCACTCCGGACAAGCGGATTTCCATGAACGTTAGTTTAACTAAAAATGATGTTTACAGTATAACCAACGATGTCCCCAACCTGTCGACCAACGAGGCGGTAACCGAGTTGCTGGTTAACGATAATGAAACCGTTGTTATCGGTGGTGTGGTAAAGACCACCAAAAAAGACAGTGAAGGGGGAATTCCCTTTCTAAGCGGTATTCCTGTTTTGGGTAAGCTTTTTGGCATTACCTCGGAAGCGGATGAAAGAAAAGAACTGCTGATTTTCCTGACCCCCTCTATTGTTCAGTTGGATCAGAAACAACGGTTTAGAAGAAACGATACCATGGGGATGAATTAGAGATTAACAAGAAGGGCAACCTGTTTGTTTTAGTAAAGCAGGTTGTCCAACTTCTCCCGGGCATCTCTGCCCAGATTTGAGGTCTCCGGAGTCAGTTTGAGTACCAGTTGCCAGGATTTTATGGCTTGTCTGATGTTTCCCTGTTTTTCATAGGCCTCGGCGAGATCTGAGTGGAGAATGGCGGCATCCGGAGTTTTATGAAGGTTTCGGTGCAAAAAGGCCATGGCCCTTTCCGTCTGCCCGGTCTGAAGATAAACCTGGGCTAAGCCGTGCAGGGCCATAATGAAGTCCGGGCTCTCCTCAAGGGCCTTTCTAAAATACTCTTGAGCTCTGGCAAATTCTTTTTTTCCCAGATAGGCCCACCCGATATTCACCAAAGGAAATTGAGGCGTCGGATAAATCAGGTCTTCCAGAACCGTTTTAAACTGGGCAATGG
Organism: uncultured Desulfobacter sp.; assembly: GCA_963677255.2. Taxonomy (GTDB): domain Bacteria; phylum Desulfobacterota; class Desulfobacteria; order Desulfobacterales; family Desulfobacteraceae; genus Desulfobacter. Next base: position 2,818,282 of record CAXXER010000001.1, read on the forward strand.
CAGTGTCCCACTTTTCCATGTGCAGGTAGACTGCTCCCAGATTGTTTTTGGCTTCGGAAAAATCAGGGGCCTTTCTGATGGCTTTTTTAAACGCTGCTTCGGCCAAGTCATCCCTGTTTTTCCCCATATAGGCCAGTCCTAAACTGTTCAGGATTTGGGGATCGCCAGGAAGCATTTTTTCGGCCTCTAAAAGTTTGGCAAGGGCTACGGTGTAATTGCCCTGGGAAAGAAACGCGTCTCCTTCCTTTTTTATCGCCTTTGCAAGCCTTTCGTTATTGGGGGAGGCTGTTGTGCCGGCACAGGCCGAAACAAGAAAGATAAGAAAAATGAAGCGGGTTAAAGCGGTCTTCATGCAATTAGTCCCCCTTGAGTTTGATAACGGTGATACCTTCAGCTGCCATAAAGTCGATGGCTGTGTTTGAAAGGCGTGCTGGAGTGACAAACAATTGTTCTTTGCCGTGGGTCGCATAGATTCCACTGAGTGCAGTGACTCGGCCGTTATTATTAAAGGCCGGATTTTTCCAGGTGGTAAACCCCAGTTTCGACAAAACACGGGTCAGAATTTCACCTGTCGTCATGTTGGGGGAAATGGTAAGAACGTCGTTGCCTTTGGCCTCAAGGACAGCCAGTGCCGTGCCGTAAATCGTTCCGGGGTTCAGCAAAATATCGGGACGGCTGCTGTGGGTAATTCGGGCCAGGTCCGCACTAATACCTACAGGTCCGACCTGGATTTGAACCGGTGCTGCAGGCTGCACTGAAAAGGCTGTGGCCTCGACAACTGCCCTGATTAAAGCGGTCATATCCTTTGGTCTCTCCTCCAAAGACGGCGTCCTGGAAAATAGAGACGGCCCATTTGCCAGGGCCTGGTGCAGTTCCTGAATCCGAAGCTCTTTCCAATACTGCTTCATTCCTTCAACAAGATCGGTATCAAAGTCTTCTGGCCCGGTGTCAGGGGGGAGAATCAGTGTTTTGTTGCCGTCTTTTCCTGTGAGAATCGGGGTACGGGTTAGATCCAGAACTTTGGACTGCCCTTTGTTTCTACCGGGAAATATCATTTGCCCCTGGTGCTGCAGGGCCCCATGGACAAGCTGGGCGTAGCGTTTCAGCCGGATCAGGTCTTCAGGAGGCATTTCGGGCAGGGTGGGCAGGGCACGTACCGCCACAGTCTGCGCTGGGGAATTGAAATCATTTGTGGTCAAAGCGGTGGCAGCACCAGTGGTTTTTCCGGTAGCAAGGAAACCTTGGAACCAGGACTGATTTAAAATGGCAGGGTCCGGTATCAGCACCTGGGATCCAAGATAAATTCTATCAATGTCCCGGATTTGCGGGTTCAGATGGGTGAATACTTTTTTGCCGGTATCGGATACTGCCCCGCCTTTTTTCAAAAAGGCTTTGTCCAGAAGGGTGGATACCGTGTCTCCTCTTTGGATAGTGTGCTTTTTTATGAGGGTGGCCAGTTTTTCTTCCGTTAAATCGGTTGAAATCGAAAGAACCGGCACCTCTACTATGTCTTTTCGCTTTTCTTGGTATGCCTTGCGGCTGATTTTTTTTAGGGGAATCAGGATCTGGTGCCCTGGCTCAATGGCGTCAATGTTGGACAGTTTCGGGTTAATCGTTCTGAAAATATTTAAAAATTTAGGAAAATCTTCAGCTGAAATTTCGCCCTTTTGCCTGAAAATTTTGTAAAGCCAGTCATCCTTTTTGACCTGGTAGGGTTCACAAAGATAATCCTGGTTTTCATAGGTGAAGATGGAATACTGCTTTAAATAGGTTTTCATTGCATCTGCCGAAGCAAAAAAGGGCTGCGCCAGGGATAGAATCGCCAGCAGCAGCCCTGATATTATGCAGCTTTTAAAACAATGCATTAGTGATTTGCGGTCAGGTTCAACTGTGTTGCAATTTTATTGGAAACCTCATTTACAAAACGGGTAAAGTTGTCGCCGTCCAGCCGCTTGTCCTGGGAGGGGACAAGCGCTGGGTCCTCAGGCGATACCAGTTTCGGCAGGTTGATGAACCCGGGGTCCGGATCGATATTATACCCTTTGGGAATCTGGTTGTTAAAGTACATGTCCTGGAAGCCTGAAAATTTGATGGCATGGGCCGTGGCGTCCAGTACGGCAGTTTCACCCTCAGACACAATGCCCTTGCTGCGGGCGGCAACCAGGCCGGCGAGGCATTCGCCTCCCTGGGTACAGGTGATATGCCCGTTTTTATTTGCCGTAATGGCCCAGTCCATGATGTCCTGCTCGGAAACCTGGATGACAAAGACGTTGGGCTTCTTGCTAATCTTGTCATACTCTTCTGCAATCCGGATGACCCGGGGCATGGAAACCGGATTCCCGATCATGGCCGCCTGGGCAACGCTGGGAAGCACATCCTTGGGGACAAATTTGCGTTTGGCAGGATCGGTCTCCTGGTAATACTGATAAACGGGGTCTGCGTGTTCGGATTGAACCCCGACGATTTTGGGCAGGCTTTGAATAATCCCTGCATCGTAAAATTTAAGGAACCCGTTCATGACGGCGGATATGTTGCCGGCATTTCCGATGGGAACAAAGACCACTTTGTTGGCCATATCCCAGTCAAAATCCTGAGCGATCTCGTAAGAGAAGGATTCCTGGCCCAGAATCCGCCATGCGTTTTTCGAATTGAGCAGTACCACAGGATATTTGCTGGACAGATGTTCCACAACTTTCATGCAGTCGTCAAAAACTCCCGGAATTTCAAACACCTTTGCGCCGCTGCCCAAAGGCTGGGCCAGCTGGGCCGGGGTGACCTTTTTATGGGGCAGCAGTACGGCGGATTTGATAGTATCGCCCAAGTAGGAGGCGTAGAGGGCGGCGGCCGCCGAAGTGTCACCCGTGGACGCGCATACGGCGATAACATCGGATACCAGGTTCCGGTCCACCAGGTATTTTACGGCGGACAGGGCTGAGGCCATCCCCCGGTCCTTAAAGGAGGCGCTGGGGTTCTGCCCGTCGTTTTTATAAAAGAATTTTACACCGGTTTTCTCCTGGAGCCTTGCATTGGCCTCGACCATGGGGGTATGGCCTTCTCCCAGGTATAGGATGGATTCCAAGGGGATGGAGGGGCCGATGAACTCATGGTACCGGTAAATACCTTTAAGGGCCGGAATTTTGAGCATCTTTCTAAAGTCAAAGACCTGCTGCCAGGTTTTGCCGTCAATTTTTTTCAAATCCTGCCGGCAGCGGTCATGGATAAGCAGCACCTGGTTGCAGGCCGGGCATACGTATAAAAGTTCATCGATCCCGTATTCGGCACCGCAACCTAAGCATTTATAGTACAGGTCTCCTTTGGGCTCCGGAATGATCAGAGACCTTAAGTGTTCTGGAAATTGTTCAAGCTTCATTTTTAATAACGGTAAGGCCTCCCATATATGGTACAAGGGCGTCCGGGATTTTTACCGATCCGTCCGCCTGCTGGTAGTTTTCAAGAATTGCTGCAAAAGTCCGTCCCACAGCCAGGCCGGAGCCGTTCAGGGTGTGGCAGAACTCGGGTTTTTTGGACGATTTGGGCCGGTATTTTATATTGGCGCGGCGGGCTTGGAAATCCAGACAGTTGGAACACGAAGAGATTTCCCTGTACTTGTCCTGTCCCGGCATCCACACCTCAATGTCATAGGTTTTGGTGGCGGAGAAGCCTAAGTCTCCGGTGCACAGGGTGACCACCTGGTAAGGCAGTTCCAGGCGCTGGAGAATGGTCTCTGCATTGGCCAAAAGGCTTTCCAGCTCATCAAAGGAGGTATCAGGAGAGGTGATCTTCACCATTTCCACTTTATTAAACTGGTGCTGGCGGATCAGGCCCTTGGTATCCTTGCCGTAGGATCCGGCTTCGGATCTGAAGCAGGGGGTGTAGGCAGTGAATTTTACCGGCAGCTGTTCTTCATCAAGAATTTCTCTGGCATAGATATTGGTGACCGGGACCTCTGAGGTCGGAATAAGGTAGTAATCCCACCCGTCCAGTTTGAACAGGTCCTCCTCAAATTTGGGCAGCTGGCCTGTACCGGTCATGGTGGCCCTGTTGACCAGGAAGGGAGGAATGGCCTCCTTATATCCGTGCTCTCCTGTGTGAATGTCGAGCATGAAGTTGATCAGCGCCCGTTCCAGGCGGGCACCGGCCCCAAGGTAGAGGGGGAAGCGGGAACCTGCAAGCTTGGTGGCCCGGGCCAGGTCCAGTATCCCCAAATCTTCACCAATGTCAGCATGGTCCTTGACCGGGAAGTCGAATGGTTTAGGGGTGCCCCAGGTTTTTTCCAGCCGGTTTTCAGTGTCATCCTTTCCCTTGGGCACATCGTCGTGGGGCAGGTTGGGCAGGGTGATCAAAAAGTCCTGAATGGCGGATTCGATCTCGGACAGGTCTTTGTCCAGGGTTTTTATCCGTTCGGATACGGTCCGCATCTGATCGATACTGGCCGTTGCATCCTCTCCTGCTTTTTTCATCCGGGCAATATCATCCGAGGCAGTGTTCCGCTGATGCCGTAACTCTTCTATTTCAACGAGGAGGGCCTTTCGTTTTTCTTCCTTTTCCAGAAAGTCTGAAAAATCGATCCTGGCGCCCCGTTTTTCCATTCCTTTTTTTACGGTGTCCAGATCATTTTTGATCTGTTTGATATCCAGCATTTTTGTTTTCTATCCTGATGGGTTAAGGGGTTGAAAGGTCTTCATTTGATATATTTTCCACAATTGTAATGAGATAACATGGGGCTAGTAAACAGTCAATGATTATTGCCGGTTGACAATCTAGCTTACCTGTATAATATTTTTTCCTAAAATTTATCCCAACCAAACCCAAGGAATAACAATTATGGATGAGATGAAAAACGGAAAAAGCAGTGTGCTGGCACAGGTGGCGGACCGGTTGGATGCCCTGTCCCCGGAAGTGATAGAGGAAAAATATAAGACCATTGAAGACAAGTTGTTTGAGTTTGCCAATTTTTTGGAAGCCCAACAGGTCTTTTTGTATACACCGACCTCTACGGAGATTCCCACCGAAGCCATTATCAGGAAGGCGCTGGAGTTTGAAAAGGGGATTGTTCTCCCGGTTTTCACCGATGCGAAAAACGCCTTCCACCTTTACAAGATAAGTGATTATGACAAGGATCTGGTCGTCAACGCGGACGAGATGCTGGAACCCAATCCCGAACGCTGCAAAAAGATTGCCCTGGATGATGTGGATATCGCCATTATTCCGGGTCTGGCCTTTGATGACAAGGGCGGACGCGTGGGGTTCGGCAATAATTATTATGCCAAGCTGATCACAAAACTGCCAGAAACCTGTCGAAAGGTTTCTTTGGCCTATGAAGAGCAGATTGTGGACCAGATCCAGATGGAGTCCAGAAAATATACTGTAGACATCATCATCACCGATACCCGGGTGATTTACAAAATCTGATTCAGATCAAACACCGTACTGTCGAATCAAGCCGGACCATCCTTGAAATAGAGGATGTGCCGGCTTTTTTTATGTCCGCTCCAAAGCCTTTCTAAAGGCCCTTAGATCTTCTGTTTTCCCCATGACAATGAGGGTGTCGCCTTCCCGGATCAGCGTTTCGAAGTGGGGAGCGAAATCCATTTCATCCGAAGCGTTTTTAATGGCAATGATGATGAGATTGAAATCCTGGCGGATACCGGAGTCTTTCAATGGTTTGCCAATATATTTGGAACCCTGGGGAACCCAGGCCTCTTCAATTTGAATGGCATCGCTTTTTCTTGAAACCGCTGCATCCAGAAAGCTTGAAACGGTGGGCCTCAGAAGTTTCATCCCCATGGAAACGGCGCCAGTGTCATAGGGGGATTCCACACGGTTGGCCCCTGCCACCAGCAGTTTTTTGCGGACTTCAGGGCTGGATGCGCGGGCCATGATATAGATATCCGGGTTGAGCTGCCGGGCAGTGAGTACTAAAAAGACGTTGGCGGTGTCTGTGGCCAGGGCGGCTACCAAGGCTTTGGCCGTGCTGATACCAGCCTTCTCCAGTACCTCCTCATCCGAGGCATCTCCGGTCAGGTAATGCATTTTATCCTTTGCCAGGGTCTCGGCAAGCTTCTCGCTTTTCTCGATGACCACAATATCCCGGGTATCCTCCTTGATGAAATTGCACAGGACCCGGCCGATTCGTCCATAGCCGCAGACAATGTAGTGGTCTTTTAATTTCTTAATTTTGTTATCCAAACGCTTTCTCCCCAACAAAGTCTTGATTTCGCCTTCCACAACCGATCCGATGATCACACCGCCAAGGTAAAGGAAATACCCCACGCCGGTAAAAATGAGAAAAATGGTGAATATGCGCCCCGGGTCAGATTGTTCGTGGACTTCTAAAAAGCCTACGGTACTGAGGGTGATGGCCGTCATATAAGCTGCATCCAAGACATCCCATCCCTCAATGATCATATAACCCAGGGTCCCGAAAATAAAAATTCCCAGGGCAATAATGGAGACGACCTCCAATTTGATAATCTTGTTCATGAAAGTTTTATTAACGGTACTGGCCTAAAAAAGCAAGGTCTCATTGCCTGCAATCCCCGGCATGCCTATCTTCTTGACGGATTATATACCGGCAGGTATAAAGGGGGGATGAATGAAGAACCCCAGAAATATTCGCGCTGGCGCCGGGATATGGTGGCAAGCCAGATCGTGGCCAGGGGGATTTCCGATCCCCTGGTCATCCAGGCCATGACCCGGGTCCCCCGACATCTTTTTGTGAGTGAAGCCCTTGTGGACAGCGCCTATGGCGATTTCCCCCTGCCTATCGGCCAGGGCCAGACCATTTCCCAGCCTTTTATTATTGCCGAGATGACCCAGACCCTTGGATTGACCGGCAATGAGCGGGTCCTGGAAATCGGTACGGGATCGGGCTACCAGGCCGCCGTCCTGGCCCACATCGTTTATAAGGTCTATACCATCGAGCGGAACAATACCCTTTTTATGCAGACCCGCCGCCTGTTTGATCGTCTTAAATACCATAATATCGTGACCCGTTATTCTGACGGCACCCAGGGATGGAAAGCCGAAAGCCCGTTTGACGCGATCATCGTTACAGCCGGCGGCAATCAGATTCCGGTTCCTTTAGTCGATCAGCTGGCCGTGGGCGGCCGACTGGTAATGCCCGTGGGCGGCCATCATTCCCAGGAGCTGATTAAAGTGGAAAAGACCCGCACCGGTATTACCACTACCAACCTGGGCGGCTGCCGGTTTGTCAAGCTTATTGGCGAGCACGGGTGGCAGGAGTGAGGCCGGCCCTCTCCCCATAAAATGATAAAAGCGACCCATTCTCCATGAGTTCACCTCTCTTCCGATCCAACATCAAAGACCTGGTCCAAGGCTTCTGCCTGGGCGTGGCCAATATCATCCCCGGGGTTTCCGGGGGAACCTTTCTACTGATCTTCGGTATCTACGAGCGGGTTTTTACTATCCTCAGTGAGATCAACAAGACTACGGTGTTAACCCTTTTAAGACACCTGGGGGGGATGGTTTTCTTTCGGAAGGAAAGTCTGGCAGACTTGATCTCATTTGCAAAGGAAAAGGATTTTTTCTTTCTCATCCGTCTGGCCCTGGGGACAGGGGCGGCTATTCTGGGCCTGTCCGGCCTTATGAAATACCTGCTTTTGAATCAGTTTGAAGTCACCTACGCTCTGTTCTTCGGTCTGATCATCGTGTCTGTTATCATTCCCGTTAAAATGTTCAAACAATTTCACTGGTCCCTTTTGCTTCTTGTCTTTGTGGGAGCCTTCGTGACGGTCGGTGTCGCCTGGGGGGTAAATCCCTACGACAAAATTAAGTTCAAATCCGACCGCCTGGCAAAGGCCTATGAAGCGGCCGCTGATTCAACGGCCGTACAGATGTCTTTAGAAGGCGGCGTATCCGAGGCGGTAACAGCGGCAGGAAAATATGGGATGAAGGATTATCTTTTCATCGCATTCTGCGGGGCCATTGCCATTTCTGCCACAGTGCTTCCCGGGATTTCCGGCTCTTTGGTTCTCATCCTTATGGGAGCTTATTTTGACGTGATCTCCGCCATTTCCGACTTGGGGGCTTTGCATTGGGAGACTCTGGCGTATCTATGTGCCTTTGGTGCTGGGGTTGCTTTCGGGGGGCTGATGTTTTCCCGCCTGGTCCGGTTCGTCATGTCCCGGTATTACGATGCCACAATGGCCGTTTTGACCGGGCTTATGATCGGTTCCTTGTATGCCCTGTGGCCCTTTAAGGAGGTGGTGGTCATGGCCAGGCAGTTTGTCAAAGACGGCGGCGGGATCCTCATGCTTGAGAACGTGGCGGTCACCACCAATATCAACCGGTTGCCAACAAGTCATGACCCTCTGGCTTTGGCCCTTGTGGCGTTTATCATCGGATGCGGCATCATGGCGTTATTTATCCGGGCTGACAGCGAAACCCCGGATTCCGGCGCCCCGGAAGCGTTTTAGTTTCCATCTATGACTTGAGAGGCCGCAACCGGTCCCCGGCCTACATATCCTCAGGGGAAAACGCCACAACGTGATCAATATCAGCCGCATCGCAGAAAATCATGACCAGCCGGTCGATTCCCAGTGCGATACCGGCAGCTTCCGGCATCGTATTCAGGGCGGAGAGGAACTTTCTCGGCAGGGGCAGGGCCTTCCGTCCCATGCTTTTTCGGATGTAGTTTTCCTCTTTGAACCGGTGTTTTTGTAAGGTCGGATCGGTCAGTTCGGTAAACCCGTTGGCCAGTTCCAATCCGGCGATATAAAGTTCAAAACGCTGGGCCACCCCGGGATTCTTCGGGTGGAGTTTTGCCAGGGAGGCCAGCGGCGAAGGATAGTCATATAAAAAGCAGGGACGCGCAAGGCCCAGATTCGGCTCGATGTCGAAACTGAGGATCTCGTCGAACCGTCCCTGTTCAATGGCTTTTTCCGGAGAGACCGAGGAAAAGATTTCAAATGCCCGGGCGACGGAGAGACGCTCAAAAGGATGCGCAATGTCAATATCATGGCCCTGGTAGTTCAGCATTTGTCCCATATTTAAACCATTTGCAATATGCCGGATCAGATCCTGGCACTGGTCCATAAGATCCTCATAGGTGTGGCCGGCGCCGTACCACTCCAGCATTGTCAGTTCGGGCAGATGGCGCTCCCCCCTTTCTCCCTCCCTGAAGCATTTGCAGATCTGGAAGATACGTTCTGCTCCCCCGGCCAATAGCCGCTTCATATAAAGTTCCGGAGAAGCCTGTAAAAAGGTATCTTTGCATAGGACAGGGTCGATATGGGCTTCGGGAATAACGGCCGGAGAGAGAATGGGGGTTTCCACCTCAAGATACTCCCTGGACAGGAAAAAATCCCTTGTGCGGTGCAGCACAAGGGATCTTTTGGTAAGGTTGGTGCGTTTCCTTCTAAAATTCATTATCAGGTCAGGATCAGCTCTCTTTTATTTCATAGGTATCTTTGGGGCGGTCCTGAAGAAAGATGGTATGGTACTTGGCCGGGTCCGCCTTGTCATAAAAGGCATAGGCCTGTTCCTTACAGGCGCTGCAGGCGTTGATGGGGATGTGGACGCCCAAAATGTGGCGCCCGGGCGTGGCGCTTGAGTCCACTTCAAAACAGCCGCCGCAGTCCCGGCAGATCCGAAGCTTTTCCTTCTGCCGTTCAAAAATATTGTCCGTGTCGTAAAAAATTTCCCGGTGACGGACAACAATATCTCCGGGAGTACCGCCCTTTTCCCGCATGTCGTAGCGCTGGGACCAATAGGTCATGATCTGGTCCGTGGTTTTCTTGATCTTGTCGGTGATGCTCACCGATTGTTTGAGCCGGTCCGGATTATAGTCCGGTTCCACGACACCGGAATAATCGAGCCCAGCCATGGCCAGAATGATACCCAGGTTCACATAGGGCAGCGCCCCTTCAATGGCGTATCCACCTTCAAGCACCGCGATGTCAGGTTTGAGCAGGGTTGTCAGCTGGGCATAGCCCTGGGCTGAAAAATTCATGTTGGTCAAAGGATCTGTATAGTGGTTGTCCTGGCCTGCGGAGTTGACCACAAGATCTGGTTTGAACTGCTCGAGCACCGGCAGAACACAGTTGCGGATGACATAAAGATAGCCCTCCGTTGACGTTCCCGGGGGCAGGGGAATGTTCAGGTTGGAGCCCTTGGCATTGGGACCGCCCAGTTCGCCAGGAAACCCTGTGCCCGGATACATGGTCCGGCCGTCCTGATGCAGGGAGATGAACAGAATATCGGGGTCGTGCCAGAACACGTCGTTGGTGCCGTCCCCGTGGTGGCAGTCTGTGTCAATGATGGCAATGCGTTTAAGACCGTATTTTGACCGGATATACTCCACCATCACTGCCTCAATGTTGATGTGGCAAAAGCCCCGTCCCCCGTGGGTTACCCGCATGGCATGGTGGCCCGGGGGCCGGACCAGGGCAAACCCGTTTTTAACCTCTTTTTTGAGCACTGCATCGGCAATGGTCTTGGCCCCGCCGGCGGAGATCAGATGAGATTCTGTGGTGATGGTTTCTTCGTTGGGAACGCAAAAATGGGTGCGTCGGATATCTTCTTTGGAGACCAGCGAAGGCTTGTACTCAATGATGCCGGGAATATCAAATATCCCCTCTTCGGTAACCTGATCCTGGGTGTAGAGCAGACGTTCTTCCCGCTCGGGGTGGGTGGGGTCGATGGCCCAGTCGAATGCAGGGAAAAACACCAGGCCGGTGTTATGGGATGCTTTTAACAACATGGGATGATTTCCTTGAACCTACACTTCATGTGTCTGTTAACTGGCAACCGATTCATAGCCTTTGATCAGGCCGGGCTTCAGCTGCATTTTTGTTCTGAATATCTTCCCCCTGGGAGAAAAGTTCCTGACGATGTTAAACTCTTGAAATTCAACTACCTCCACTTCGTCAAGGTTCTCGGGGTCTGCCCCGCAGTTTTCCGCCTTTTCCTTTAGAAGGGTATAGGCGGTTTCAATGAGGTTGTCCTCGGAATAGGACTTGGAAATGGGTTCGGCAAAGTCCTCTTCATGGGCGGTGACAATGCCCTGTTCCGTATCGGCGTTCAAAGATACTTCACAGGTGGTCCGGGCCAGGGCCGCGCCAATGGCGTTGGCCACTGCGGAGCCGGGCACGGCAATGGTTTCGATCTGGTACATCTCCTGGATCTTGTCGGCAAAAAATCGAGCCGGGCCTCCCAGCATGAGGATCTTTTCAGGGCTGAGTTTGTATCCTTCAAGAAAGTCGTGAACCGTATAGACGGGCTTGGAGTTGATCTGGTCGATCATTTCAAAGGTTTTTTTCAGAATGATGGAGCAGCAGCTCCTGAAAATATGATCGGCGGCCTCCTCGTCGGTCATCTCTAAGGCCTGGGCAATGGTATGGATGCCTTCAACGGCTTTTCCTTTGTTTCCTTCATCCATGAGCCCCAGGACGACAAGGGCATCGGTTGGAGTGGGCATGGGGCCGCCAAAGGCCATGGCAGGGCCTTTTCGATCCGGTCCGATTTGAAGCTTTCCATCCTCTACACGCAGGGCGGAATCCCCGCCAATGCCTTTGGAATCAGTCCACAAGGAGCGGATCAGGCTCTTGTACCGGCCCCGCTGGATACCTACCGGTTCCAGCAACGGGGTTTTGTCAACCAGAAAGGCGATATCCGTTGTGGTGCCGCCCACATCCAGTACAATGGCATCCTGGCCGGCCGGGGCGTGGGGAATGGCGCCCATAATTGAGGCGGCAGGCCCTGAAAGTACGGTCTGAGCCGGAAAATTCATTGAAGCGGACAGTGTCATGGTGCCGCCGTCGGCCTTTAAAATCTGGATGGGAACGGTCAGTCCCTTTTCTTTAAGAGACCGTTCCACTGCCTCGAAAAAGTTCTTGTGCAGAGAAAATACCGAGGCGTTAAGGTGGGTGGTGGCAATGCGCCGGGGAAAGTTCAGGTTTCCCGATACATGGTGCCCTAAAAATACCTGTTTGACATATTTATTGAGGATTCTGCGGATAAGGATCTCATGGCTGGGATTCCTGACGCAGAATTTGCTGACCACACCCACATATTCAATCCCGGCTTTTTTTATCTTTTTGGCAATGTCCTGGATCTCCATCTCATTGACCGGTGCTTTTTCCCGGCCCCGGTGGTTGATGGAGCCGCCAACGGCATAGTAATGGTCACCTGTTCGGTAATATTCCGGATTAATGCCGGGGCCTGCGGAGACCACCATGGCCACCGGGGTCATGTTCTGCTGGACAATGGCGTTGGTGGTTAAGGTGGTGGAGATGACCACCCGCTCTACCTGTTTGGGGTCGGTATGCTCCAAAAGTTTTGAAAAGCCTGAAAGAACGCTGGAAAAAAGGTCATCCGGGTCTGTGGGAACTTTGACATGCTGGTGAATGCCGCTGCTGCTCAAAAGGACGGCGTCTGTGTGCGTCCCTCCGACATCTAATCCTAAAATCATGGCGTCTTCCTTGGGGTCTTGCTACCACAGTTGAAATCGTCTGATACCAAGCTTCTATAATACAGCGGAGCTTCTCAGAAAACAAAGCTAATGTCAATGAAGTTTTAGGTCCTTGAAATATGCCTGAATTTGATCTATCGTCCGATAACATTGTTAACCTGTATGAATGGAAATTTGACACCTTAAAGGAGCTGGATATGGCTGTTATTACTTGGAAAAAAGAGGGTGGGGTGGCCACCGTTGAAATGTGCAACGGGCCCAATCGCATGAACCAGGTGTTTTCAGAAGAAATGCTCGGCTGCCTGGATGAGGTGGAGGCGGATACACAGGTGAAATCCGTGATCCTCACGTCCACCGATGAAAAAAATTTTTCCCAGGGCATTGATGTAGAGTGGATCGGCGGCAGGCTTGCCGCCGGGGACAATGATACCGTAAGGCAATTTATGTACCGCATGAACACTGTGTTCAAGCGCCTGCTGCTTTTCCCCGTTCCGGTGGTTGCAGCCATCAACGGGCATGCCTTTGGCAACGGCGCCATTATTTCCTGTGCCTGTGATTTTCGGTTCATGAAAAAGGACAGAGGTTTTTTCTGCTTTCCCGAAGTGGACGTGTCCATTCCTTTTTTACCGGGCATGATCGGCTTTGTCCGCAAGGCGGTGCCGGAATCCTGCTTCAATGAACTTTTGCTCTCCGGCCGGCGGGTAACGGCGGATGAGCTGGAAACCTCAAAAGTGATTGTCAAAGCCTGTGACGGCCAGGAGGCTTTGATGGCAGATGCCATGGCCTTTGCCTCAACCTTTGACAAGAAACGGGGCATTTTTGCAGAACTCAAAAAGCGAATCCACAGGGAACTGATCCGGATCATTGACGAGGAAGATCCCGCCTATATTGAACCCTTAAACCTCTTTGTTGCCGACTAAAACTGTTGCCGGATGAACTCAAGGAACTTGTCGCAGATGGGGGAGCGGCTGCGACGGCTGGACAGGGTCAGGTAGAAAAACCGGGTCAGGTTCAGCCCCTCAACTGACAGGGCAAAAAGCCGCCCTGTTTTAAGCTCCTCCTCCACCGCCACAGTGGAGAGAATCGAGATCCCCACCCCGGCCAGAATCCCCTGGATGACGGCCACAGAGTTTCCCATGGTGACGGTGGGCTTAAGTTTCTTGGGACTGAAGCCCGCCTCATCAATACTTTTGAGAATCGACCGCCAGGTCCCGGACCCTTTTTCCCGGACAATGAACGGCTGGGAAAAGATCTGGTTGCAGGGGACTGAGGCTTTTCCGGCCCAGGGGTGGCCCTGGGGAACGATAAGCTTCATTTCGTCTTTTACAAGCTTGGTTTGCTCCAGGGCCGGGTCTTCTGTTTTAGCCCCAACCACACCCAGTTCCAGTCTGCCGGATTTAACTTCATCGGTTATCTGACCGGTATCTCCGGTGATCAGGGAGATGGCCACATCGGGAAAATCCACTCTGAATCCTCCCATGAGTCTGGGCAGGATATATCCCGAAGGGATGGTACTGCCACCGATGAGCAGTTCGCCTTTGGTCTGGCCCAGAAAATCGAACATTGTGGCCTGGGCCCGGTCCCGTAATGTCAAAAGCTGTTTGGCATAATCATAGAGAATCAGCCCGGCCCGGGTGGGCTCGGTGACTTTACCCAGGCGGTCCAGGAGCCTGCATTTAAAATGCTCTTCCAGCTCCTTGATATGGGTGGATACGGTCGGCTGAGACAGGTTGATGGCCTCGGAGGCCTTTGAAAAGCTTTTGTGCTCTACCACAGAAACGAAAATATGAAGCTGCCACAGGTCCATGGGGCTCCTTTGGGCTTAAGATCAGGGTTTAGGGAATTTCTCCATCATCTTTACATGAACCGCCGGGGGCACCATGTCCGATATGTCCCCGCCGAACTGGGCGGCTTCCTTTATGATGGAGGATGAGGTAAAGATCCAGCGCAGGCCTGTCATAAGAAAGACGGACTGGACGTCCTTGTTGAGCTTTCGGTTCATTAAGGCCATCTGAAATTCACTTTCAAAATCGGAGATGGCCCTCATTCCGCGAATAATGGCGACGGCATCCTTCATTCTGGCGTACTCCACCAGCAGACCGCCAAAGGTATCCACCTCAATCTGGGGGTTTCCGTTGAGGCTTTGCTCAATCATCGCCACTCGCTCTTCTTTGGTGAATAATGCCTTTTTATTGGGATTGTGCAGCACAGCCACGATAACGCGGTCAAAGATCTCGCATGCCCGTTTGATGACATCCAGATGGCCGTTGGTCAGAGGGTCGAAGGAGCCAGGGTAGATTGCAGTTCTCAGCTTGGTATCCGTCATAATCATCCTTTGAGTGATGATGCTGCGTGTAAAAATGAAATAAATGTCTTTGAGTATTTTTTTTGGCGGTAAATGTCAAGGCCGGTTCCCGCTGTATTCAAAGATTCCTTATGATCCTGCTCCACAATGACCATGCCCTCGGGTGCTAGCAGTTGTGAAAAACTGGGGGAAGCCATGACGGCATCTGCCAGGCCGCGGCGGTAGGGGGGGTCCATAAAAATCAGGTCAAAAGGGGTACCGAACAGATCTTGCGGCAATAATCCTGCCCCAAGATCATGGCGGATAATGTTTGAACAGCCTTCAAGCCGGCACCGGGTGATATTCTCCCGGATGACGGCACAACTGGTCTCGGCATTGTCCACAAACACCGCCGCCTGCGCCCCCCGGCTTAATGCTTCCAGGCCGAATGCGCCTGTGCCGGCAAAAAGATCCAATACCCGCATGCCCCGGATGCCGGGGCCTATGATATTGAACAGGGCCTCCCGAACCCGGTCCGAGGTGGGGCGGATATCGTTTCCTTCGATCTGGGCGAGTTTACGCCCCCGGCTGGTCCCGCTGATAATACGCATGGATTTTAGGATATCCGTTTCTGGATATATTTTACCGTCGTTCCGATCTGCTTGGCCAGGGTTTTAAGGTCCCCGTCCATTTCCTCGGCTTTTTTGCGCAGAAACTCCTGTTCAAATGCGGTCCGGGCCTGGTCCAGGTTGTCGATGGTGAACAGCCAGCGCCGTTCGGGTTTAACAAGGGTTTCAAAGTCCGGGTTGTAGGGATGGGGGACATCCTCTTTGGTGACGGTGTCGGCGTTGACCATGATGGACAGGCGCTCCACCAGGTTTTTGAGTTCACGGACATTGCCCTGCCAATGGTATTGGGTTAAAAGGTCCATGGCCTCGGGGGTCAGGGTCTTGATCTGAGTGGAAGACTGTTCGGCGGCTTTTTTAAGAAAGGTCTCCACCAGAACGGGAATGTCGGCTTTGCGGTCTCTCAGGGGAGGCACCTCAATGGGAATGACGTTGAGCCGGTAGAAAAGATCCTCCCTGAATCGGCCGGCAATGATCTCCTCTTCCAGATTCTTGTTGGTGGAGGTGATCAGACGGACATCCATCTCCAGGGTCCTTGTGGATCCGATGCGCTGGAAGGTTTTGGACTCAAGGGCCCTTAAGATTTTGGCCTGGGTGTTGATGTTCATATCCCCGACCTCGTCCAGAAACAGGGTGCCGCCGGATGCCAGCTCGAATTTTCCCTTGTTTTTGGAGGTAGCCTGGTCAAAAGCCCCTTTCTCATGGCCGAACAGCTCCGAGTCCAGGTGTTCCTCCGGGATGGCCGCACAGTTGATGATGATAAAGGGGCCTTCGGGGCGGCCGCTGAACTGGTGGATGGTCCGGGCCACCAGTTCCTTTCCCGTGCCGTTTTCTCCTGTGATCAGGATGGAGGCGTCTGTGGGGGCGGCGGCCATGATTTCACCGTAAAGCTTTTGAACTGCAGGACTGGTTCCGGTGATGGAGTTCTTTTCAATGGCCTTTTTGCGAAGGTAGATGTTTTCTTCTTCAAGTTTTCGAAAGTTCAAGGCATTGTTGATGGTGACCATGACCTTGTCAATGGACAAGGGCTTTTCCAAAAAATCAAAGGCCCCGGATTTGGTGGCGTCCACCGCCGATTCAATGGAACCGTGTCCGGTGATCATGACCACGGGCAGGTTGGGGGTCATTTTTTTGATCTCTTTTAAAGTGTCAATACCGTCCATCCCCGGCATCCAGATATCGAGAAGCACGATGTCCGGGGCGTGGGATTCTATTTTTTTTAAGGCCTCATATCCGTTATAGGCGTGAATGACTTCAAACCCGTCGTCCGAGAGGATTCCCTCCAGGGAGTCGATGATGGTGGACTCGTCGTCCACGATGAGTACTGCCGGATACATAAGCTTTTTTGTCCTTTCGCTTTTATCGTTCTGCCCAAAGTTTTTAGGCGTGTCAGGCCTGCTGTGCAGGCCGGCGCTGTTTAGGTTATCAGGCCGGGAGTTCAAGAATGAATTTGGCCCCCCGGGGCTGGTTGTCCTGGACCCGGATCACACCGTTATGGTCCGATATGATGGAGTTCACAATGGCAAGACCTAATCCCATGCCGGTTTTCTTGGTGGAAAAATAGGGTTCGAACAATCGGGTTTTTTCCTTGTCTGAAATCCCCTTACCGGTATCGGCAATTTCCACCCTGACAATTTTGAGTATGGAGTCAAAGGAAAGATCAATGACAATGGTGCCGTCCTTGTTCATGGCCGCCACGGCGTTATCAATCAGGTTTATAAACGCCTGCTTCATGTGCTGATGATCCAGTTTCAGGGTGGGGATGTTTTCCCCGAACCGGGTTTTTATATCCACCTTTTCAAGGCCCTCTTTATAAAGGGCAATGGTTTCCAGGATAATATTGTCAATGCGCCCCGAAGAAAAGTTGGTATCCGGGAATTTGGCAAAGGTGGAGAACTGGTTGACCAGGTTCCGGATCAGGTCCACATGCTCCACAATGGTGTCTGCACATCCTGTGAAAATGTCGTCGTTGATCTGCTTGCCGTATTTTCGTTTCAGGCGCTGGGCGGAAAGTTTGATGGGAGTGAGCGGGTTTTTTACCTCATGGGCGATGCGCCTTGCCACTTCCCGCCAGGCCACCATCCGCTGGGCTTTTTCAAGCTCGGTGACATCGTCGAAAACCAGAACCGCCCCGAGGTTCTGGCCGGCATCGTCCTTTAGGGAGGTGAAGTTCAAGGAAAAATGTTTCGGCGTGCCCGATACCGATGCGGATACCGGCACTTTGATGCTGGAAACCCCCTGGTTGGCTTGGGCGTATATCTTTTCGGCCATGGCCAGGTAGTCGTCTTTGAGCACCTGCCGAAAGTTTTTCTCCAGAATTTGGCGGCTGTTGACAGCCAGCATGGATTCTGCGGCTTTGTTGATGGTGGTGATTTTGCCCGTCTGATCTAGGGAAACCACGCCGGCCGTGATATTTTTTAGAACGATCTCCATGTATTTACGGCTTTTTTCAAGCTCTTCATTCTGCTGTTTGAGCATGGCTTCGGACAGGGCGATCTGTTCGCGGCCTGCGGCCAACTGCCGGGTCATGGAGTTGAAACTCTGGATGAGGGTACCGATTTCATCATCGGTCTTGAAATCAATCTGGTAGTTAAGATCGCCGTCAGTGATGCGCTGGGTGCCTTCGGCGAATTTCATGATGGGAATGGTAATGGACTTTGCCATCTGAAATCCGAACCATATGGCGCAGAAGACCACCAAAAGGGCCACGATGGAAAGCGCGATATAATAGGAAAGCTGGGCCGGTTTTTTGGTCAGTTTAAGCTGCTGGTATTCCTCCACCCCCTTGAGGATGGCCTTGAGGTTTTCGGACAGGTCCGGAGACACCAGGGTGGTGATAACGATAAACCCTTGAGCCTTTTTTGCATCTGCTCCGTAGGGAATGGCAGAAACGGTGCGCAGAAATTCACCTTCTTCAATGGTTTGGTAGATGGTATGGCTGGTTTTATCCGCCGTCACCCGGGTCAGATCCGATGTGGTGAGCAGGCCGAAGTACAACGGTTCCAGTTCATTGGCCAGGGACAGGCTCACCCGTTTGGCATCCCGGGTATAAATTTCCACAGCATGACGGTTGAAGGCGCGCTGAATGACCTGGGTGTACCGGGTCAGCTTTTCCTGGTTTCCAGGTTTGAGCAGATTTCTGGAATCAATCTGGAAGGCGCCCCTTTTTCCGAAAAAGGCGTTTTTATCCTCAATGTACTCGTAGAGTTTTTGACCCACGGCCAGGCTGCTCTCCAGGGTGTTTTCAACAGGCGCGTTGAACCAGAAGGCAATGGAGGTGGAGATAAACTGGATGGAAAAGAAAAAAAGTACCGTGGTGGGCAACAGCGCCAGGATGATAAAGGCCACGGTCAGCCGGGTCTTTAGTTTTGACCCGAGGATATTTTTTTTCTTTTCATAGTAGAGTTTGGCAAGGTTTCTAAAGACCAGCAGCAGCAGGGTGAGCAGCAACAGCAGGTTGATATTGATTAGGATGAACATGAGCACCGTGGAAGAGAGCGGAAAATCCGTGCCGAACGGGGAAATCCGTGTTTCCACTATGGTCAGTCCAGAGACGAGAATCAGGATAAAGAGGATGAGAAATCCCTCCCGCCGTCGTCTGGATTTTGAGTCGGTGCCTTGTGTCATATGCTTGCGCCCTGTGCGGGAATCTGCCGCATTGGGTTAGTAGGTGAAGTTGATCACGTACCAGTCGGTTTCAAAATCCCAGAAAGAGACGAAAAAGAAGACATAGTGCAGGGCAAGAGGCAGGGTGACTTTTTCCAGTTCTGCCTTGATCCGGATCTGGTATTTGTCGCCTTTGCCCAAGTCGGTTAAGGGGATCACCTTGAGGTTGTCAATATCAGTCATCCACTCCTTTGCCTCATCCAGGGATTTGGTCATCAACGGCTTTTCATCCTTCCAGGGACGGGATACGGTATACTCCTCTTTTAAAGAGTTATACTTGATGGTGGACTGGATTTTAATGTCGGCAATGCGTTTGTCAAATAGAGTGGAGGTCCGTTTGTACAAGGTGACATAAAAGGAGAAGGTGGTGGGAATGCCGTTTTGAATGGCTTCCAGGGTGCTTTCGGTAAAGGCGTTGTCAACCTCAAAGTAGGTTAAAAGGTCATCTCTGGTGTTGGCCAGTTTGATGTTGGTGAGGATGGCGGCGTTCTCTGCAAAAATACTGGCCGGCAACATCATATTGAACGAGATGATAAGAAATAGGCAAAAACTAAATTGTCTGATAAACCCCTTTGATCCCAGTATCATTATTTGCGCCCAATGTTTGCAGGTCCGGTTTCCCAGGCGTCCTTTTCCTCCAGAAACGTCCTGATGAACTTGTGATTCAGCGTGTGGCCGGACTTGTGGGTGATGATATGTCCCTGAATGGGCATGCCCAAAAGGGAAAAGTCTCCCAGGCAGTCCAACAGTTTGTGCCGGACAAACTCGTCCGGATACCTTAACCCGTCGTCATTTAGGATTTTATCATTATCAATAACGATGGCATTGTCAAGGCTTCCCCCCTTGCCCAGGCTGAATTTTTTCAAGAGTTCCAGATCCCGCACAAACCCAAAGGTCCTGGCGTGGCTGATCTCCCTTTCAAAATTGTTTTTGGCCCGGTCATAGGTCAGCTCCTGAAGACCGATCAGGGGATGGTCAAAGTCAATGGCGCATGAGATTTTAAATGAGTCTTCAGGAATCACCTTAACAAATTTGTCCTGATCCCGGACTTCAATTGGGGTTTTGACAATCATGAAATGCTTGGGCCGCTCCTGGCGGATCACCCCGGCTGCGGAAAGGGCCCGGGTAAAGTCTTTGGCGGATCCGTCCATGATGGGCATTTCATAGTCATCCACCTCCACAAGGGCATTGTCGATGCCAAGGCCTGCAAAGCTGGCCATGAGATGTTCGATGGTGGAGACAATGGCTCCGTTGGTGCCAAGGACCGTTGCAAGACTTGTATCCACCACGAGCTTAAACAGGGCCGGGATGTCCTGGGTTCCGGGCAAGTCTATGCGCCGAAACTTTATCCCATGGTTCTCCCGGGCGGGCTTGATGGTGATGTTGGTCTTTTTTCCTGAATGGACCCCGGTTCCGGAAAGGGCCACATTGCGGGCGATGGTGCGTTGAAAAAAATATGAGTCCATATATGATTTTGATATATCAAATTATCTGTTAAAAAAGTCAGCTATATATAGCTGATTTTAAACCCCAAAGCAATTGAGAAAATTCTTTGGTCTGCCCGGGATTTCTGATAGAAGAAAGAAGAATATACGTCATCTTTTATCCATATACAAAGCGGTTTTCCAAACAGGGGTGACCGATGATCGCAACCATTCATTCATCTGCGGTGCTGGGCATTGAGGCCGTCCCTTTGGCGGTGGAGGTGGATATCAGCTACGGGCTGCCGGTATTCAACATGGTGGGGCTTGCGGAGACTGCGGTCAAAGAGAGCAAGGAGCGGGTCCGGGCCGCCATCCAGAATTCCGGCTACACATTTCCCATGGACCGGGT
This sequence comes from uncultured Desulfobacter sp., assembly GCA_963677255.2. GTDB lineage: Bacteria > Desulfobacterota > Desulfobacteria > Desulfobacterales > Desulfobacteraceae > Desulfobacter. Next base: position 2,839,124 of record CAXXER010000001.1, read on the forward strand.
GGTGGTGAACCTGGCCCCGGCAGATATGAAAAAGGAGGGCACGGCCCTGGATCTGCCCGTGGCTTTGGGCATCCTTACCGCGTCCGGCCTGATCCCTCAGACGGCCATGGGCTCATGGATTATCGCCGGGGAACTCTCTCTTGACGGCCGGCTCAAACCGGTGCGGGCGGCCCTTCCCTTTGCACTGGCCGCCAAAACTGCGGGATTTGCAGGAATTATCCTTCCCCAAGACAACGGAAAGGAAGCGGCCCTGGTAAAGGGCATTCAGGTCATGGCCCTGCCTTCCCTGGCCCAGGTGGTGGAATTCCTTACAGGGAATCTTGAAGTGGATCCGGTCCGCTTCAATCCGGATCATTTAGGGACTGGCTCAGGCGGGGACGCTCTGCCCGATTTCTCTCAGGTCCGGGGACAGGCCCATGTGAAAAGGGCCTTGGAAATCAGCGCCGCAGGTTCCCACCATCTTCTGATGTCAGGCCCTCCGGGCAGCGGTAAGAGCATGATGGCCAAACGCCTGCCCGGTATCCTACCGCTCCCCTCCCTGGATGAGGCCATGGAAATTGCCAGAATCTACTCGATTGGGGCGGAACCGGGAAATGTCCTGGAAAATTTTGGGGTTCGCCCGTTTCGATCTCCCCATCACTCCATTTCCGATGCCGGGCTTGTGGGCGGAGGTCCGAAACCCATGCCCGGGGAGATCAGCATGGCCCACAACGGTGTCCTGTTTCTGGACGAGCTTCCGGAGTTTCGCCGCAATGTGCTGGAGGTACTCAGACAGCCCCTGGAAGAGGGGAAAATTACCATAGCCAGAGCCTGCGCCAAAGCCACCTTTCCGTGCAGATTTGTACTGATCGCCGCCATGAACCCCTGCGCCTGCGGAAATCTTGGCAACCCTTCCCGGGAGTGCACCTGCACCCTGGCCCGGATTCGGCAGTACCGGTCAAAGATATCAGGGCCCCTCATGGACCGCATGGATCTTCAGGTGGAGGTGCCCCAGGTCCCTTATGACGATCTTACAAGAGTTGCGGATGGCGAGTCCTCTGACATCATTCGAATGCGTGTGGATGCGGCGCGAGGGATTCAGGAGAGCAGGTTTGCCAAAATGAAAATATTTTCCAATGCCGCCATGGGGCCGGAGGAGATGGGACAGTTCTGCCCTTTGGATAAAAAGTCAGCAACCCTTTTAAAACAGCTCATGGCCCGGTTCAGGTTTTCTGCCAGAGCCTATGCCAGTATTCTTAAAGTGGCGCGGACCATCGCCGATCTGGCCGGACAGGAACGGATCCGGGATGACCACATCCTGGAAGCGGTACAGTACAAGGCCCTGGAGCGGGATGAGGCATCATAGGATGGGGAGCCGTTTTTGCCGGTCAGAAGTCCGTATCCAAAATATCTCTGACCATGCCGAGCAACTCTGATTTGATAATCGGTTTTTTAAGAAATCCTTTGATGCCGATCTCTTGCGCCTTTCTGGGGTTGATCCGTTCGCTGAATCCGGTGCAGATGATAATGGGAATGCCCGGGGCAAGTCTAAGCATGTCTTGGGCCATACGGTCTCCGGTCAGGTTGGGCATGGCCATGTCGGTCAGGACCAGATCTATGTCTTTAGGATCAGCCTTGAACTTTTTTAAAGCCTCTACACTGGAGGTCCTTGCAGTCACCCGGTAACCGGCCCGTTCAAGCATTATTTTTTCAAGCATGACAACGGGTTCCTCGTCATCCACCACAAGGATGTGTTCGCACCCTCCGGGCACAGGGGACGCCAGTCGGTTGATATCCTCATCAGGGTCCTGCTCGATGATGGGAAAGTAAAGGGAGAAAATCGTACCTTTTTCCGGCAGGCTTTTCACCCGGATTTCTCCGTTAAATTCTTTTACAATGCCGTAGACTGTGGCAAGGCCCAACCCCGTGCCTTTACCATTCGGCTTTGTGGTAAAATAAGGATCAAAGATTTTATTGATCAACTCCGGGCCGATGCCGACGCCGGAATCTTCGACCATAATCCGGGCATAGCGGGATAAGTGGTCTACGTCACTTGAAGAAGTGGCAAAGGGGGCCTCTTGCGTCTCGGACAGCGTAACTTTGATCCCTCCGCGGGTTTCCTCCACCGCATGCCAGGCATTGGTAAGCAGGTTCATGAGGATCTGGTGGAGCTGGGTCGGCTCTGCCATGATTTTTCCGCAATCCGGGCTGATATTTTTTTCGATCCTGATATCGGAGGGGATGGTGGCCCGGATCAGCTTTAACGCCTCTTTGATGACCCGCTGGATTTGAAGGGGCATCAAGCGTCTGTCCGACTGGCGGCTGAAGGAGAGGATCTGATCCACAAGGTCCCGTCCCCTTTTTCCTGCATTGAATATCTCCCGGGCGCTTTCGGCCTCCAGGCTGCCGGGGGGAAGGTCTTCTATGAGAATTTCGGAAAGCCCCATGATGGGAAAGAGGATATTGTTGAAATCGTGGGCGATGCCGCCGGCCAAAGTGCCGATGGATTCCATTTTCTGGCTTTGCTGCAGGCGGGCCTCCAACTGCTTGATTTCGGTAATATCCCTGTAGATGGAGAGTTTGGAAATGGAGCCGTCCGTGTGGAAAATGGGGGCATGTGAGATGAAAAAGGTTTCCCCGCTGTCGTCGATGAGCAGTTCGGTTTTGATGGTCTCGCCTTTCATCACCCTTGCGTGCTGGCACCAGGGGCAATGCTCCGGCCGTCTGTGTATGGCCATATGGCAGGTTTCGGATGTGGCATCCCGGCCTATTTTTTTGACCATGGCCGGGTTCATGTATTCGATCTTAAAATCCTCAGAGCAAATATAGGCGGCCTCATCCATGGACTCCATCATGGATCTGTATTTGGCCTCACTCTCCTTGAGGGCCTGGGTGGAGAGTTTGCGTTCGGTCACATCAATAGACATGAGCAGGGCGGCAGGCTTGCCCCGGTAGCGGATGGGCAGGGAGGTATTTTCCACATAGATGACCTGGCCGTTTTTTTTAAGGATGCCGATGTCCTCCGGCGGATTGGTAAACCCTGCTTTGAGGCGTTCGATCCGGGTAAAAATTTTTCTTCGGTACTCGGGCAGGACAAAGGTTTCAATATGTTGTCCGATAAATTCTTCCCTGGATGAGCCCCCGAGGATATTGCACCCCGGGCCGTTGATATATTGTATAATCCCGCCCCGGTGGATGACAAATAAAATGGGGGATGATTCAAGAATGGTCTGGGTAAACTGCTCGGTTGAGGCCAGCATGGCTTTATCCGCCTTCTGGCTTGTAATGTCCAGGGCTGCAACAAATACCCGGTCAATTTCTCCAGCCTTATTTTTGACCGGTGAGAAAATGCGACTGCCCACCCGGGTAACGCCGTCCTTATCAATAAACGACGCCTCGTCTTCAACGACCTCTCCTTGTCGGACTTTTTCAAAAATTTTTCGGGTCCGTTCTCGGACTTCCGGAAACGGGGCCCACCATCCGGCTTCCCAAAGCGGAGCCCCCTGGACCTCATCAGCCATCTCTCCGCAGAATTTTTTGCTCAGGCGGTTGATTTTCAGAACAATGCCCCTCATATCCGTGATTGAGGCCATGTGGAAGGAATGGTTGAATACGGCGTCAAAGTAAGCCTGGTTGTCATCGGGCATGAGGCGGATTTCCTTGAATTTATAAATTCATCCTCGGGTCTGGTTTACAATCGGCTGGAATATCTTATAATACACAGACGCCTGTTTAAAATAAACAGAATACGATGAATTAATAATGAATAAAAGTTTTAATACCGATGATTAAAAAAGACATATTCAACCACGATGTCAAGGCCCAGTTCCGGGCCTCCGCAAAAGACCGGATCTACCGGTTCCTTATGGCCGATGACCAGATCAAAGGGGCCGTGGTGAATGGCTCCCGCATGGTTCGGGAGATGCAGGCCAACCATGATTTAGGTCCTTTGGAAACCCTGGTGTTGGGCCAGGCCTATGTGGCCTGTGCCCTGATCAGCTCCCCGTTAAAGGGCAGGGATCGAATTGGCTTAAGCATCCAGTGCTCGGGCCCCATCCAGGGGCTGGACGTCGAAGCCAATGCCTTTGGCGAAGTCCGGGGGTATCTCAAAGCTAATCCGATCACTGTGGAAAATCCGGACCAGATCCGGCGGTTGTCCACCCTTTTTGGTGCCGGATTTCTTACGGTGACCAAATATATTGACGACGCTGCCAGGCCCTACTCGGGGCAGATTGTCCTTGAAAACGGCAGCATTGCCGAGGATCTGGCCGTATATTTTCTCAAGTCCGAGCAGATCCCCACAGGACTTACGCTGAGTGTCGCCTTTGATGAAGCAGAAGAGGTGACGGGAGCCGGGGGTATTTTCCTGCAGGCCCTTCCCGGGGCCGATCCTGACAAGGTGGCCAGGGCAGAAGAGATGATTCAGTCTATTGATTCTGTCGGTAACGCATTTGCCAAAGGCCTGGAACCCGAAGCGGTCATAAAAGAGGTCTTTGGAGAACTCAATCCCAGGTTCCTCGATAATACCCGGGTGGAGTTTTTCTGCCGGTGCTCCCAGGAACGAATGGAAGGATACCTTAAAGGGCTTGCCAAAGAGGACCGGGAAGATATTGTGAAAAACGGTCCTTTCCCTCTGGAGGTCCGTTGTCACCACTGCAACTCGGTGTATTCCTTTACCCAGTCCCAGCTTAAGGAACTGCTTTAAAATGCGCATCGCCGTTGTCTCGGATATCCATTCCAATATGGATGCCCTGGCAGCGGTGATGGCTGATATTTACCGCACGGGGGCAGACAGGATTGTTTCTTTAGGGGATAATATCGGCTATGGTCCGGAGCCTGAAGAGGTGATGGACGCTTTGGACAGGCACGACATCCCCTCTGTCATGGGCAACCATGAACGGGCCCTGACGAATGAAACCTTTTTTAAGGGGTTCAACCCTCAGGCCAGGAAGGCACTGGAGATCAACCGGGTGCTGCTTTCCGATGCATCGCTTGCAAAGATTGCAGCCCTGCCGCTTTTCCGGGTGATCCGGGGGGCGCGGTTTGTCCATGGCGTGCCGCCGGACCTTCCGGGGGAGTACATCCATAAGCTATCCTTAACCCGGCTGGGCCATATCATGGACGCCCAGGCCGAATCCATTACCTTTGTGGGGCATACCCACCGCCTGGCCCTTTATGAAAAAGGAACCTTTGGCCTTGAGGTAAAAAAAAATATAGGGCCAAGAGTTTTCCTTGATAAATCTGCCAGATATATTATAAATTCCGGTAGCGTAGGACAGCCGAGAGGCAGCAGCAAAGAGGCGGTTTACCTGATCTGGGACAGTGAAGAACATTGGATTGAGCCAAGGTATGTCGCCTATGACGCAGCCCGCACCATCCGGCTGATGGATGCCTGCGGTATCCCGGAAGTCTATCGGGATCTGCTTTCCCAAGCGGACAGCATCAGCCTGTAACTTAATATAAAAGAAAGGCCTAAAGAGCAATGTGTAACGATCACCACCATCATCATTATGATCATCCTGAAATCGTCCAACTCATGCCGGTCCAGAATAATTTATTTGCCGTGTACCAGAGCGAATCTCCCATGGATTTTTCCGTGGAAACCGGCAAAAACGGCATCAATCTTGTGCCGGTACTGTTCATGGGACTGATCCGCCACGGTGAAAAGTCCATGGTAGAGGGCTTTTTTGCCTCCAACGCCATCAATTCCTGTGAGGATACCGAAGGCTTTAAAGGCTACGCCTCATCCCTTGCCCACGCAGAAAAGCTTTACGCCTGAATGCCTGCATTTGGCCGGGATTGCCCCTGACGGCACCGGGTCAACGTTTAAAAAAAAGAAGGCTGCCCGGATCTGTAATCAACGGGCAGCCTTCACGCGTCCTGAGGGTAAAAGGATCCCTTCGGGGTCGCCTACCCAACCATCATCGCCATGACAAACGCAAAACCCTTTAAGGAGTTCACATGCATAAACTGCTCAAAGACAGCCCCGGAGAGAAGATCATGCTCCTGGGCAACGAAGCCATTGCAAGGGGTGCCGTAGAGGCGGGCGTGGCCTTTGCCACCACCTATCCGGGAACCCCGTCCTCTGAGATTTCCCTGAATTTGTTCCAGATGTCCCGGGAATCGGACATTTATTTTGAATACAGCACCAACGAGAAGGTGTCTTTAGAGGTTGCTGCCGCCGCCGCCAACTCCGGTTTGCGGACCTTTTGCATGATGAAGCATGTGGGCCTTAACGTGGCTGCCGACCCGCTGATGACCCTTTCCTATGTAGGAGTGACCGCCGGCATGGTCGTGCTGACCGCCGATGATCCGGCCATGTTTTCCAGCCAGAACGAGCAGGATAACCGCTACTATGCCAAGTTCGGCGGTCTTCCCATGCTGGAGCCCTCTTCTGTGGCCGAGGCCAAAGAGATGATTAAAGAGGCCTTTGAGCTGTCCGAACAACTCAAACAGCCCGTGCTCATTCGCACCACAACCCGGATCAATCACTCCAACGCCTTTGTCACCTTTGGTGAAATGAAGCCACGCAAGACCCGTGGCCGGTTTGAAAAGGATCCCATGCGCTGCGTGACCGTGCCCGCCGTGTCCCGGGGGCTGCACGTCAAGCTTTTGGAGCGGCTGGACAAAGCTGCGGGCCTGGCCGAATCCTCCTCCTTCAATTTTGCCGAGGGGAACGGATCTTTGGGCATTATCACCAACGGTGTCAGCTTTCACTATGCCCAGGATGCGGTGAAGGATCTGGGCATTGAGGACAAGACCCGGATTCTCAGACTGGGCTTTACCAATCCGCTGCCGGAAAAAATGATAAAAGACTTTTTAAAAGGCTGTGAGCAGGTTTTGGTGATCGAAGAGGGCGAACCCTTCATGGAGGAGGCGGTCAAGGCCTTTGCCCAGGAGGCGGGGATCACCATTCCCATCCGGGGCAAATCAAAGAAACTGTTTTCAAGGCTGTCCGAATATGATCCCGCCCTGGTCCGGGTGAAGATCGCCGAATGTTTCGGTGTGGACTACACCCTGCCTGAAAAAATCGATACCTCAGATGTCCCTGAAATTGCCAACCGTCCGCCCAATCTTTGTTCCGGCTGTTCCCACCGGGCCACCTTCTACGCGGTGAAAAAGGCGGCCGAGGGTATGGATATCATCTGCCCCAACGATATCGGCTGTTATACCTTAGGATTTATGCCGCCGTTGTCCACAGGCGACTTTGTCATCTGCATGGGCTCTTCGGTTTCCACCTCCTGCGGCTTCAGCAAGGCCACTGACCAGAAGGTGGTCTCATTTATCGGGGATTCCACCTTTTTTCACTCCGGTATCACAGGGCTTGTCAATGCCGTGTTCAACCGGCATAACTTTACCCTGGTGATTCTGGAAAACGGTATTACAGCCATGACCGGCCATCAGCCTCACCCCGGTGTGGATATGGAGCGGATGGGACTTTCAGGGTTCGGACGGGTGAATATCGAAAACCTGGTCCGGGCCATCGGTGTGGAGCATGTGTCGGTGATCAAACCGTTCAAGGTGAAAAAGAGCATGGAGACCATCAAAGAGGCCCTTGAGTTTGACGGGGTATCTGTCATCATCTCCCAGGAGCCCTGTATCCTCTTTGCCAAGAACATCAAGCTCAAAAAGGCCCGGCCCTTTGAAGTCACGGACAAGTGCACCGATCATAAAGAGTGCATCAACGGCATTGCCTGCCCCTCCTTTTACATTGAAGAGGGCCGGGTGAAAATCGATGCCGATACTTGTGTGGGCTGCGCCCTGTGCGCCCAGATCTGTCCGGATAACGCCATAAGGCCCCTGAAACAATAGACAAAGGAAGTATGTGATATGGAAACGACCAGACTGGTAATTGTTGCAGTGGGCGGCCAGGGCAATCTTTTGGCCTCAAAGGTTCTTGGCGAGGCCGCCCTGATCGAAGGGGTGGATGTCCGCATGAGCGAGATTCACGGCATGGCCCAGCGGGGCGGGGTGGTGGAATCCTCCATTATTTTCGGGGATGCCCAAAGCTCCATTATTTCCGACGGCGAGGCCGATATCCTCCTGGGATTTGAACCCGCCGAGACCCTCAGAGCCATTAACCGCTGTTCCAAAGCGACAAAAGTGATCACCAATACCGCGACCTTGCCGCCTTTTACCGTAGGGATCGGCAAAGGCCCGTATCCTGAGGTGGGGCAGATCAAAAAGGTGCTCAAGGCCAAGACGGCAAGTCTTGTGGCCATTGATGCCATGGCCCTGGCCAAGGAGGCCGGCAGCCCCATGAGCGTCAATATAGTTCTTCTGGGCGCCCTGATTCAAACCGGTGCCTTAGGGTTTTCCAAAGAGAGCGTCACCGAGGCCATCCGCCGCAGGGTCAAGCCTTCTTTTCTGGACCTGAACCTCAAGGCTTTTGAACTGGGATTCGAAGCTGCGGCCCAAGGGCTTGTGTAACGTTTAAGACGGGTTCCGGCAGCATGTTTCTCCATGATGCCGGGATCCATTGCCACGGAGGAAATAGTGAGCAAAAATTCCCTGCAGACCGGCCGGATTTACGTGATCAACGGCCCCAACCTCAATATGCTCGGTAAAAGGGAGCCTGAGGTGTACGGAAACCTGGATCTCAATGAGATCAATCAGGGCCTTAAACTTTTGGGAAGTGAACTGGAACTTCCCCTGGTATTTTTCCAGTCCGACCACGAGGAGGAGCTTTTAGACTATATTCAACAGGTCTTTGTTAAACGGCCCTCAGGGATTGTCATCAATCCGGGGGCATTTACCTATACCTCTGAAGCCCTTCGGGATGCTCTTCTGCTTTTGACCTGCCCCGTTGTGGAGGTTCATCTTTCCAATATCCACAAGCGCGAGTCTTTCCGTCAGCGATCCATGATTGCCAATGTGGCCACGGGCCAGGTGACCGGGTTCGGGCCTTTTGGCTATCACATGGCCCTGCGTTTCATCCATCAGGCCCTAACGCAGGACTCATGAGCCGCCTCCGGGTTCTCTTTGTTGCCGCAACGCAAATGGAGGTCGCAACCTTCCTGGATTCCTACGACTGCCGGCAGCAAAAAAGTCCCGGTTATACGCTGTTTCATCCCCAAAAGGGGGACTGGGCCTGTGCGGTGACAGGCCCCGGCGTCTTCAATACGGCAGCCGGCCTTGGCGCTTGTCTGAGCGCCTTTGTACCGGGCATCGTCATTGATGTTGGCATTGCGGGGATTTTTCCGGGGGCAGGCCCCGGGATCGGGGACCTGGCCCTGGCGGAAAGCGAGACTTATCTGCACACGGGGGTAGGGGAAAGCCTGCCCCTGCCGTTTGATCTGATTCCGGGTCAGGCCGGCACCCGGGATGGGATGTATGCTATGGATAAAAAGACGATGAAAATCTGCAGAGCCGCTCTCAAATCCAAAGGCTTTGAAGTCCTTTGCACAGGCCCCTTTCTGACCGTATCCTCAATAACGGACTCAAGGCAAAAAGCGGCAGCCCTTGCGACAGCCCGGCCGTATCTGATGGAGAATATGGAGGGGGCGGCAGTTGCCCATGTCTGCGCCCTGCACGATGTGCCCATGGCTGAAATCCGGGCCGGCTCCAATATCGCAGGAGAGCGGGACAAAACCCAGTGGGATATCCCTGCGGCCTGCGCGGCTTTGGGCCGGGCCTTAGCCAGCCTGAAAGATATTGTTCCGGGAAAATAACCCGCCCGCCATTTATGCCGTCTGTGCCAGATAGACGGTATTGCCGCAGGATTTTCCGGTATAAGGATTGTCAAACCGTACCATATGGGCCTGGGCTTTAAGAAATACCTTTCCTAAATGCCTTGTGAATTCTTCTTCGGGCTCACTGTCCGACCACAGGGCAAAAACGCCGCCTGGTTTGAGATGTGCGGTGACCTCGTCTAATCCCTGCCGGGTGTAAAAACGGGTATTTGTCTGGTTCAGGACATGGGTTGGGGTATGGTCAATATCCAGTAAAACAGCATCGTATTTCCTGCCGGGCCTGTCCGGGTCAAATCCGTGATCCGTATCCCGGCACAGGGAGAAAAAATCCCCCTGGATCATGGCGCAGCGGGGATCTTCAGCCAGGGCTTTTCCCAGCGGCACAAGGCCCTTTTTGTGCCAGTCTATCACCGCATCCATGTATTCCACAATTTGCAGAGACCGCACCCGTTTATCCTCTAAGGCTTTTACCGCTGTATATCCCAGCCCGAGGCCACCCACCAGCACGTCAATATCATCCCCTGTCACCATCCCAAGTCCTAAGGTTGCCAGCTCATCCTCGGATTCATGGAAGAGACTGGACATGAGAAACGAAGGGCCAAGTTGAACCTCATAAATATCAAGATCCGGGATCTGCACGGAACGCCTGCGCCTCAGGATCAATTCACCCAGGGGTGTTTGTCTGTAATCCAGTTCTTCAAAGCTTAAACTCAACGAAATCCTCTCTTTTTGCCTATAGTTTCCTCCATCCATATCACACTGTACACGGCAGCGTCGAGTTTCAGGGGATTTTGAATTGATCCGTAAATGGTTTTCTTTGCATCCTGGCAGGATTGGACCTATAATATGGGGATAATGACCGCTGTTAAAGAAAACGCCCCCTTTTTTTTTGACGTCCACAGCCATCTTCATGATCCAAGGATTATAGAAGATATACAGGGCATCCTCCATCGTGCCGAGCGGGCCTGCGTAACCCATATGGCCACCTGCGCCACAATGGAGGAAAATTTTGCAGCAACGGCCCAACTGGCCAGGGTCTGGGACTCGGTGGTGCCCTGTTTCGGAATCCATCCCTGGTTCCTTTCTACCTTGAGCCGTGACTGGCAAACTGTCCTGGGAGCACAGCTGGAAGAGATGCCTTCGGCAGTAGGGGAAACCGGCCTGGACTTCATGGACAAACGGGCGGACCGGGACCTTCAGCTGGCCGTATTTAAAACCCATCTTTCCCTGGCCATGGATCTTGGGAGCCCTATTAATATCCATATCCGCAAGGCCTGGGATGCGTTTGTTCATATTCTGAAAAAGACCGGCCCCCTGAAGGCCGGTGGGGTGGTGCACTCCTACTCGGGTTCTGCGGACTTGATCCGGGTTCTGACCGGGCACAACCTGCATATTTCTTTTTCAGGTGCCGCCACCCGGCCTAATGCTAAAAAGACGATCAAGGCGGTTTTGGCCGTGCCCCTGGACCGGATCGTTTTTGAGACTGATACCCCGGATCTCTTTCCCACCCTGGACCCCCTGAAACCTTCATCCCCAGGAACCCTGAACGAGCCCAAATATGTGAAAGATATTGTCAGGACCTGCGCAATCCTTCGGGAAATGCCCTTTGAAAACTTAGCGGACCACGGGTATGCCAATGCCCTGCGATTGTTTGAACCCCTGCTGTAATAGAGGAATTGTAAAAAAAGAAGATGAATCAGTTTGCCCGCATTGAACAGCTTATCGGAAATACTGCCCTGGAAACCCTTACCCGCTCCCGGGTGGCGGTTTTCGGCCTTGGGGCCGTGGGCTCCTTTGCCACTGAAGCCCTGGCCCGATCCGGGATCGGCTCCCTTACCCTGGTGGATTTTGACCGGGTGGATGAAAGCAATATTAACCGCCAGCTTTTTGCCCTTCATTCCACCGTGGGATGGGAAAAAGCCCTGGTGGCTAAGGAGCGGGTATTGGATATCAATCCTAACTGCCAGGTCACGATCCACTCGTCCTTTGTCAATGCTGACAGCCTGACCGATCTTTTGACACCTGATCTGGACATGGTGGTGGACGCCATTGACGGCCTCAACTCCAAGGTCAACCTGATCAAGGGGGCAAAGGATATGGGACTGCCCGTAGTCTCCTCCATGGGTGCCGGGGGCCGGACCGATACCGGCATGATCCGGACGGGGGATCTGTTTGATACCGAAGTCTGCCCCCTGGCCAGAATGGTCCGCCAGCGCCTGCGGCGCCGGGGCCTGGACCATGGCGTCCCCTGTGTCTATTCCATTGAAAAAGCTTTGAACAAGCAGCCGTTCAAAGAGGAAGATGCCGATGATCCCCTGAAAGGCCACGGCCGCCCCCGCGCCCCCATCGGCACAATTGCATGGGTGCCGGGGTGTTTCGGTCTGACCCTGGCCTCCCTTGCCGTGGACGGGCTGCTTGCAAAAAACGTGACGCCCTGAAAGTTGCCGCTGTTCAAACCCGGACAAGAGGTGTCTGTTGCCCTGATTTTGTTGGGTTTGAAAAGAGTGTGTTGCGGGTATGGGTGGAAAATTTGCAGGGCGGTTTGTTGGGGCCGGGTCTTTGTTTGCTGCAGGGGCAACGGCATTGTGGGCAGGAAACTTTATCATTGCCAGGGGGGTGAGCGATCAGATCCCCTCAATTAGTCTGAACTTTTACAGGTGGCTGACCGCAGCAATCGTCTTTGCCCCCTTTGCCATGAAAGGATGGCTCCGGGACTGGCCCGTCATCCGCCGCCATAGGGGTGACCCTTTTCAATACCCTGGTTTATATGGCCGGTCACACCACCTCGGCCATGAATCTGTCCCTGATTTCCATCACTTTTCCGGTTTTTGTCCTGATCCTGGAACGAATTTGGTTTAAACAGGCCATCTCCGCCCAGCGGGGCGCCGGGATCGTGATCGTACTTTTGGGCGTGGTCTGCCTGATCACAAGGGGGCATCTCTCCGTCCTCCTTCACATCTCCTTTGCCATCGGGGACCTGTGGATGCTGCTGGCCGCAGTCATCTTCAGCCTCTACAGCCTTCTGCTCCGCCAGAAGCCCAAGGGCATTTCCATCAACAGCCTTCAGTTTTCCTGCTTTATGCTGGGCCTTTTATTTTTGCTGCCCGCCTTTGCCTGGCAGCAGTTCAGCCAGGGCCCCTGCGTCCTGACCGCCACCACAGGCCCGGCCGTGCTCTATGTGGGGATTTTTGCCTCTCTTGTCGCCTTTATCTTCTGGAACCGGGCCGTCGATACCATAGGGCCGTTAAAAGCGGCCATGGTCTATTACACCTCCCCTTTATTCAGCGGCATTCTGGCCTGGGTTTTCCTCAAGGAACCCATGGGAGTGATCCATCTTGTCAGTTTGTCCATGATCCTGTCCGGCATCGGTTTGACGAACCGGGGGTAAATAACAGCCGCCGGGTAATCTTCTCCGCCCAAATGATAACTAATTTGTTTTCCTAATACCTTTCCATCGCTTTGTGAAATTGACAATAAAAGCCATTAGTGCTAATTTTTCTTTAAATGTAGAAGGATCGAATTATGCAAAATACAATAGAAATTAAGCATCTTAGCAGAGAAGAGAAACTCAGGATGGTAGATGCCCTGTGGGCGGATTTATTGTCGGAGGAAGAACTGCTTGAATCACCGACATGGCATAAAAAAGCTCTCCAAGAAACAGAAGAACGCCTTGCAGAAGGCAAAGAGAGAGTTGTGGATTGGCATACTGCCAAAAAAGAGCTACGGAAACACTTTGAATGAAAATTGAGGTTCTCTCTTCGGCTATGTCAGACCTGGCAGATGGCCGACAGTTCTTTGAGAAACAAAGCGAAGGACTGGGAGAATACTTTTTTGATTCTTTGTTCTCTGATATCGATTCCCTAACTCTCTATGCCGGTATTCATCCAATATTCTATGGGTATCACCGGATGCTTTCAAAAAGATTCCCATACGCCGTATACTATAAACTAAAGAGAAAATCCGTCGTTACCGTATGGCGGGTACTCGATTTAAGACGAGATCCAAAGAGAATCAAAGGGTCTTTACAGTATTTATAGTTTATCGGATGAATAACGGATGAAAGATTCAATATCTTGAAAAAGAAATGCGATGCGTTGCTTGAGGAAAATGAGCACCTCAGGGCATACATTCGGAAATTAGAATTTTGCCCAAATCCCACCGGCAGCATTAAATGCCAACGGCTGAAAGCCATATACACTTGTGGCGCCCTATGGGGATTCGAACCCCTGTCGCCGGCGTGAAAGGACTTCGATGCCACCCCGAAACCGTTGAGACATGCGGTTTTTCGTTGCAACACATACATGCGGACACAAAAAAATCATAGCATTTTGTGTCCGCTTTTGTGTCCGTATGATCGTTTTGAATGCTGATTCCTTTAAACCAGTAGATGCTACTCATGGTATTCTTAATAGAAATTGTTGATCCAAAATATAAAAAATTGGAAAGCCGTTGTTATTTGCCAAATTGGCCTTTTGAAATAAACCGAGCATGAAATTCATCTTTTTTAACTACATATTTTTTCGGTTTAGTTTGAAAATCTAATTCTTTACAAAAAATTTCTTTGGATCGATCTACAAAATGACTAAAGTACTCCTCCGAAACTAAAATTTTACCAGGCTCACCGGCAGCTTCTATTCTCGCAGCTTTGTTAATCCCGGGCCCTATAATCTGCTTTTCGCCAAAGCTTCCAAGTAAAATATAAACTGGGCCAAAATGTACGCCGATTCGTAACTCTTTATCTAAGCCGCTTTTTTGAAGCACTTGCAAAAGGCGAATAGCCAATTGTAAAGCTAATGGTAAGATTTTATTTGATAAAATCCCGACTGCAACACCATCCCCAGTCGGTAAGAAAATAAATTCTGATTCTACAAATTCTGAAGATTTATAAATTTCAAGTAACGCATCTCTCAATTTAATAAAACGTTCTAATTGTAAATCTTCATCTTTTTGGCTGTATTGAGAGAAATCAACAAATAGAAATTGGGCTGATTCTTTTTTTTTGGAAGAAATGGTGAAAAAGTATGAGCCATTATTTTCGGGCTCTGCATTAAAATCAACTGGGGATATCTTTGGCGTTGTTAAAAACTGTTTTCCAGATGCTAACTCTTCTAAAAAGACATCATCTATATCCCAAATTTTAATTGAAGATTGGTGAGGCGCCCCAGAGTTCTTATCGACGAAGGCATCAAAATTTCCATATAGTTCTTTTATAATAGCTCCTTCCCGAGAGGTAGTGAATGCAACCAATTTTATTTCAGAATATTTTTTTCTTATTGTTTGAGATAGTCTTATTCCTCTCTTCTCACCATGCCACCAAATATCTACAAATATAGCGATTTTAAAATCAGGCCTGACATAACTGGCAATCGTGGAAAGAACGTCTTCGATGCTTTCAATTACAATGATATCATCTTTGCTGATAAATATTGATAACGATTCAATAAGATCTTCAGCATCGGAATAAGTATCTTCAATAATAAAAATTTTATTAAACATTTTAAAACCTCTTTAAAATAATTTCATTTTTTACCCAGGTATTTTCGTTATATATTCTGAATGAACCGTGGAATGCGTTACATTTTTCTTCGATATTTCGAATTCCATGTGATGGAGCCTTGTTGTAGGAATAGGGCCCGTTACTTTTTATCATAATAATGATATTTTCATTTTTGAATCCTATATTAATGATAATTTCATTTTTTTTATTTTTTATGAAATTTGTAGTGCCGATTTTAAAATTATGTTTCATAATATTTTGGAGCACACCGTCAATGATTTTTTTAAAAACACGACTGGACATAAAACCATGAACTTCTGTTTCTAATGGATTATATATTTTACAAGATATTTTATTTCCTTTTATCCATTGGTGAGAGGCGATCCGTTGATTTAAATGCTTTATTATGTATACTGGTATTTTCTTTAGAGCTTTTGCTATTTGAGAAGAGGTGGGTAAGAATAACCAATTATACATTCTCTTTGATACTCTTAAAATATTTTCTGCCTCATGTTCTAAAATTCGATCCTTATATTCGGACTCTCTAATTTGTAGTAAAGTCTTTTGTAATAGTAAATAGTCTCTAATGAGTTCGGAATTATCATATAGTAAGTATCTTTTAAGGTGAGTTGGTAACTCAATTGAAAAAATTGATTTTGCTCCTTTTATTAGAGGGACAATATCTGATATAGCACTAACTGTATAATCTCTCCAATCTCGGTAAATTGAATCAAAATATTCATTGCTAGGAGAACGTTTGTGCTTACGGAATATCTCCAACATGTTAATAATTCGATTTAGAGGGGCGGAACTATCTTGAGATGCTTCATGAGGACGACCTAATTCTTTATAAAAGGCTTTTAAGGTCAAAATAGAACTGAACAAACTGTCATTTTTTTTCTCTAATTGTTTTATTCGTAGCCAAGAAAGACAACTATTGCATAATCCTCTCATATAAATTTTTATATTTGATTGTGGCACATATTCCATAACAGTTAGGAATTTATTTAAGATGTTTTGTGATTTAGTGTAATCGTTTGGGTAAAGAATCAATGAAAAGAAAACGTTGCAATATTCTTTCGATATGAAAATATATTTTATAAATAAAGCTAAGTTTTCGATAATGATATTAGCATCTGTCTTTGCAATAAATTCGATGAATATTTTTTGGCTATGCCTAATATTGCCCCCGTCTTTTTTCAAAATATAAATAATATTTTCCATCATAAGATCTTTAAATTTAGGCATTTGAAAGTTGACAACAGAATCTAATAAATACGGTTCCCAGTTGAAAATAAAGCACAAGGCTATTATTGAATTGTAATCATAAAAAAATGACAATAATTCTTTACGTTCATTTTTAGTCGTTCCAATTGTATTTTCAAAATTTCCTAGACTATATCTAATGGTAAATAATTTTTTTTTGAATTCGTCAACATCACCCACATTCAATTTTTTCAAATAGCCGTTCGCTCTATCTTTAATTTCTCCTGAAGAAAGATGATTCCATCTATAAGGAAAATTTCTATTTTTTATTTCTTTCCAATACTGTTCAATTTCTCTGATTGGTGGAATTTCTATCTTTTCATAGTTGCAAATAGGACAATTAGAATGAACATATGTTCCTATAGGTAACGTGGCAACAAATTTTAGGTACATCTGTCCTGGTTTACTATTTTTAGGATGTCCCAGTGATCGGATTTTTTTAAAAAAAAGGGATTTATTATTTGGGAGTCTATTAATGAGGCAATACGCCAATATTACTCTCGGATTATATTCGCTTATAATTTCTAATAATTGCATCATCGTGCTACCGGTGTTGCTACCATCGTCCCAGACTAATACGACAGAGTCATCAATTAAATCTACGGGATCAATTGTAGGATCCAATCTATCTAATTGCCATGCTCCTTCTTTAGAAAGTCTTATTCTATCGACTTTTATCCAAGTTAAATGAGGATATTCTTTAATTATCAAATCTGGGAAAAATAATTCTGCATTTGAACCTTCAGCAGTCACGAGGATTTTTAAAGAACTCTTAGGGTCTAAGTTAAAAAAAACTAATTGCTTTTTAATATCATCTAATAATATTTTAAAAAGAGTGTGTGAGTGTGCTTTGAGTAATTCATAAGTGTCGATGAAGTAAGCATAGTGTGTTGGGCCTAATATGCAGTGCGCTGGAACTAATGCCTTACTATTGTTAACTAAATCAATAAATTCATCGCTTTCAATCAAATTTCCGACTTCATTTCTTTTTCGTTCTTCCTCTAACAAGGTAGGGCGTAAACTGATTGGATTGATTTCGTATACTTTTTTCCCATTTGGTTGGTCAATCTTATCTACGGATTTTTTAAACAACGAAACAATTTTAATCCCACTTATTACCCCTACACTTGATTTTCGCAAGTCGCATATAGAACAGATAGCTACAATTTCTGCACTATATTGTTTTAATTTTTCTACAATTTTGGTCACAAATGATCCAGTGGAAATAACGTCAGTCACTACGATAAGCTTTTTATTGGCGACTATCGGCTCTATTGATGGTTCGTTAATTTGATCTATGTATCTATCGATAGTTAATGCCTCTGCTGATAATTCTTCAGCTATCATATGAATTAGTCGTTTTGCTGAATGAGTTCCTCCCAAGATGGTATCTACTCGCATTCCAATTTTTTTTTGGCTCTCAACTAAAATATAAATTAAGTATCTTGCCAACTGTCTAATTGTGTTTGGTTTGACGAAAATAGGTTTTAAATATATATAGTAGTTGGAGTAAGAACCGTGAGGTAAGTGATAACAATCATATCTATTTATCACTCCAGAAGTGTGGTGAATTATGCTACTTGCACTATTTGAAATACTGTTTCTAATAGAATTTAGAATAAATATAATATCGAATTGAAAAGTTAAGATCCACTGTGATTCAGGATGAACGGTTCCTTTTAATTGTAGTAAATTGGGATTTGTCTTTGCTAATCTAATAACTATCTCTTCTTCAACATCAATTTCATTATAGGTGATACTTAAGGCTCCCCATAAATAGTTTAGAACCTTTTTTTCGTTTTTCGTTGTCCCTAACCAATCTATAGAGCCGTCTGGGAATGATATAGGGATGACTCTTTTGTCGTAGTCTTTTATATTCTCATAAAAAATGTTAAATATTTTTGAATTATTATCGGAAATGGTTTTATCTTTTGAGGTTATTAAATTATTTAGTTCAGTAAGTGTGTCAAATTTAGATGGGCCAATAATCCAAAATAATTGAGGATTTTGAAAATATAAAATATATCGAGTTAAATATATAAATATTCGTCTATGATTTTCATTTGTTACATCTAAAGCAGTGCAATCTACAAAGCAAATTATTTCATTGGCACCATGACATAGAATTTCTATTTCATTTGCTATCTTCTTTACGAAATCTATAATTGGTTTTTGGCTTGATGGTGGTTCAATTACTATTGTTATTGGTTCATATTTATTTAGATTACTGAATGTTGTGTTGATATTGAGGGGTTTAACAGTTACTTCCGGCAATAAAATTTGTATTAATGTGCCATTAACGTTCTGACATTTACCACCGCTATCCCATAAATTTAGAAGTTTTGGATCCTTCCGACTATTCAGAAAATCATAACCCATATAGAATCCATTGCTTCTAATTGTGAGTACGCCTCCATACTGTCTTACTATATCATATACCCAAAATAACCCTCTCGGTAATTGGGCTTGTTCGGTTCTTAATCTATTGGAGGATGAAGAATATTTATCAAATGCATAATCTAGAATTGATTTTACAGAAGTTAAATTAGCTTTTATTGTATGGTGTGCGAAATTTTTTAATTGTTCATAGACTCCTATGCCTGAATCACATAAAACTATTTCAAGAAAATGCTTCCCAATAAGACTTTTGTAGGTCGACCTGAGCCATTGGGGATACTCCTTCAATGCAGTAGATGCGGATTTTACCAATCTAGAGGAAATCCAAGTGCATAGGCTATTTTTGTTGGGACCTACTTTTTCTCCATAATTTATAGCGTTTGTTATAAGCTCCTCTATGAGCACATCAGAAAGAACTCCAGAGTCAACATAATCTAACACAGAATACTCTGTCAGCAGGGTCTTAAGCTCGATATTAGATAACTCCTTTTGATAATCCAAATCATTTCGATCAGAAAAAGAGCTTATTGGGAGTATCGTGGCCTCAAATGGGTCGTTTATATTTGAAAATTCTTTTATGGTTTCATCTGAATTTTCTTTTGAACCAAAAATGTCCGCAGTATTATTGGTGATTCTGATGATTTCTTTATAAAAGCCCAATCTTTCTAAAAATGATAAAACTCTTTTTCTCCTATTCATCGGCTTTAAAATAGGAGTTTCTTCGTTTATTTCTTTTTTTGACTCATCTATTCCATCTAAAAAATAAGGTGCTGGGAAAAGTATTTCTACTTGACTATTATTGTTTGATATATCGTTTAACCACTTTGTCAATAACAGAAGCTCAGGCAGTGCAATCCATTCAATACGACCAAGATCAAAAATAACCCTTTCGTAATTAAATGATTTTACAAATTCTTTAGATAAAATTTTTTCGAAATTTGTCGTAGTCAGACTTTTTCCAAGGTCGATTTTATGATTTTTTTTCATATTTTTTGGGAAAATGATATTATTTCAGTCATATAGAGATTGTAGCCCATGATAAATTAGTGCTAACAAAAAATAAATACATATGCAATTAAAAATATTTTTAAGGCATAGCCTGACGTTAATTTTCCGTTCCTTGTGGTGTGTTTCATTAGCTACGCAGGCAGTGGTTTTGCCAATCTTTTTTTCAATAGCCATGATAAATACCCCCTCCGCTTTTATGGCTGGACAGTTTATTCGAATCTTCCAACAGAGCAAGAATGGTTTTACAGTTATACCTTCGATTAACCCAATCCCGGTACTCAACCGGTACTGGTGAGCATCATATTGAGCCAGTGGTAG
The DNA here is from genome assembly GCA_963677255.2 of uncultured Desulfobacter sp. Taxonomy (GTDB): domain Bacteria; phylum Desulfobacterota; class Desulfobacteria; order Desulfobacterales; family Desulfobacteraceae; genus Desulfobacter. The sequence continues at coordinate 2,859,281 of CAXXER010000001.1, forward strand.
GCACCATCCAAATTGAATGATCTCGCTCCATATCCTATGTTTTGGATCTCTTTAGGTAAGATAGGGTCATATTTTTCAATAGCTGTGTCAGGAATATAGCTTGCCAATTTTGTTCCATCCAATTTTGGCTCACTGATGAGTTTTTTTGCGGCATTGTAAAAATCAAAAATGGTACAATTCCTAATATCAATAATTCCAGCAAAGCTATCAGCTTCTATATCATGCAGCCTTAAGAGAACGGCAATCGTATTGGTTACTTGGTCTCCGAGCCATGGAAAAACATGAACCATATTTCCTATTTGGATAATTTGTTTAGAATCAAGCTTTAATGAGAGAAAGTTTTCAAATCCTTCTTCAAGTGCCAATCTTGCCGTTTCATTCAAATAAATAGGGGTTTGCCTTTCACCGTATATTTGTTGCATTTCTTGCCTGACAATATCGTGAATATTTAGGCCATCACCACTAAATTGGGGCGGCTTTCCTCCTTTTGCCTTTTTTAGTGTGATCAGCTTATGCTTATCATCAACATGAATGACCTCCCATCGTTTTCCCGCAAAAATGATGTGCTGCCCCTGAATCAAGGGTTTATCGATGGGGACCGTTCCTATTGTTTTTCCATCATACTCAAGCCTGTATTCCTCGGGGGTATTGAAAGCGGTATAAAAGGTAAAATGTTCAACAACTCTTTCGCCTTTATATCCCAAAATAAGCTGTCCATCTTCAAGCTGAGTAATGAATCCTATTTCACCGAGAGCACGCAGAAACATTGCAAATGATGTCTGATCAATAGATGAAAATGGCCCTGATTCGCATAATAATGACCATAACTGATGAGCCTGAACGCCTCCGTACTGGCCAATTACAGAAAGCGTTTGTTGTACCAATGTTGAAAAATGGTATTGTTTTGTGGTTGCAGGCTCATACCATTTTTTTAGAAGTAGATTTACCATTGCTACACATTGGACCGTATGAATCCGGAGACGATCCACAAGATGACTATTTGCTGTAATTTCGTTCTCGGGGATGAAAAGTCTTAAAATGGCCGGTTCTCCCCTCCTTCCTGAACGGCCAAGGCGCTGCCTGAGGCTCGCAACCGAATGAGGGGATGTTACCTGAGCAATCGAATCGACACTGCCAATATCAATACCAAGTTCCAAGGTCATGGTGCAAATCGCTGAGGTCGGAAATTTTTCTTTTTGAAGCCGTGCCTCTAAGCTTTCACGAATTTCCTTTGAAAGACTCCCATGATGGGGGAAAAATTCATTTGGAACCAAATTCTGTTTACACATGTCTGAAAGCTTTGCAGCGATTTCTTCAGTCCGGGCTCTACTGTTGGCAAAAATCAGATGGGATTTCCCTCTGAGAATATTATACAAATCAGATATAATTTTTTCTAATAGAGAACTCCCGGTTTCATTTTGTTCAGCCGGGACCAGATATCCTCTCAATTGCAGTTTTAAATCAGAATGAGAAACTGTCGAATTGATAATTTTACAGGGTAATTTTTTATTGGGCCTCAAGGAATCGGCTACCTGTTGCATATCTCCAAGGGTGGCACTCAGTGCGATCCGGGGAATCGTTCGCTTAATTAAAAATTCTAAGCGATGCATAAGGGACTGAAGCTGACATCCACGCTCCGTCCCCAAAAAAGCATGGAATTCATCAATAATTATATAGCACAAGTCACTTAAAGCATTTGAACACCAACTCCCTTGGTTGAACAATAAGGATTCCAGGGATTCAGGTGTTATCAGTAGGATTCCGTTCGGGTTCCTCTGCTGCTTGATTTTTGTCGATCTAAGAACGTCCCCGTGCCATGGAGTAACGGAAATATCAAGAATTTTGCATAAACTTTGAAGTCTTCTGAACTGATCGTTAATCAACGCTTTCAACGGGCTTATGTATAAAATACCGACACCACCTGGGTTTTGTTTCATCAGTCTGGAACATGCCGGCAGAAAAGCGGCTTCTGTTTTTCCAGCGGCCGTAGAAGCGCTGATAACAATATCGCAATCAGAATTCAAAACAGGATCAATTGCTTGTTCCTGGATATCTCTGAGCGATGTCCAATTCTGGCTCCAGATCCATTTTTGAACTCCCTTATGCAATTTTTCAAAGCCTGTGGATTCGCTCATTTTAGTCAATTAAAGCCTGAAGGTCGAAAGCTCATCATTTTCGTCCATTTCAGATTCGGCTTCAGGCATATCGGTGTTGATTTCTTTTGTAATATCTATTTTTCCAATCAATTGATGCCACTTTAGACTATCACTTTGTTCCAATACAGAAAGCATGTCGACAAAGGCTTTAATCGTATTTCGGGGGGTTCTGAAATATGCGTCCCCGATTTTTTTTGAACAATGCTCCAGAAAAGCGGCAAGGGCATCATCTGACACCAGGTATTTTTCAGGATCGCCGGATGCAAAAACGTTACGCAAGTTACTCAAAAGGACATATATCTCTTCTGGAGCCAAGCCAGCCAAGTGGAGGGTGGGGGAATTGTAGTCAATCACACCTGCGGCTTTCGCAAAGGTGTTTTCGGCCAGTCGTGACTGTAACGCTTCATAACTGTATAGCCCTTTTCGTGGATCATACAGGAAATCGGGCGTACCTCCGAACAGAAAACCTATATATTCCGCACTGCCCTGGAGACAGTCATTGAGCATTCGCAGAACCTGTTCATAATTTGACACACGGGCCTTTTTGCTCGACAGCTTGTAGAGATTAACCATTTCATCACAAATTACCAAAAGCCCACTGTATCCTGCCTGTCGAACAAAAAGGCTTAGCAGCTTCAATTGATCGTATACGCTGGCATCTGTAACAATCGATCTAACACCTAAGGCCTTCCGGGCATCAGTTTTTGTCGAAAATTCCCCACGCAGCCAGCGGACGGCATCGGATTTAAGCTTTTCATCTTCCTCTTTGTGTCCTTCCCAGTATGCTCCGATAACCTGAGCAAAGTCATATCCGCCTACCAGTTCAGTCAAATGACTGAGACTTCTTTCAATAACGGCGTTGACCTTTCTATCGGATGCTTTGGCTTTTTTGCGTGCTTCGGTGATAAATCTTTCTACAACATTGGTGAGGGCATTCCCGTCCGGTTTTGTCCGGGTTGAGAGGTTCCGCATCAACTCTGCATATAAATTCCGGGCCTGGCCACCTGTAGCATGTAACCTCCTGTCCGGGGCCAAATCAGCATGAATAGTGACCAGCCCTTTTTCAAGGGCGATAATGCGAATCAATTGCATAAAAAAACTTTTGCCGGACCCAAAATCACCAATAATTAACCGGAACCCAGACCCACCATCAATAATTCTCTCAATATCCTTTAGAAGGGCTGCCACTTCTTTCACACGCCCTACCTGGATGTGTTGCAACCCCGTACGTGGGGTCACTCCGGCACGCAGTGACTGGATTATGGCATCACGCTCTCTCGGCCGTAGCCTGTCTTTTCTATCAGCCATCAACAATCTCCTTTGCAAGGCTTACATCAACATACACAGGCTCTCCATCATCTATAAGAGGCGCATTTGCGTTTTCAAAAGCCCACTCGTTCAGGACTTCCATAGCCCCATCGACCATAAGTCCAAGTTTTTTACATGTCTCCTGAATTTCAGTCCGTTCCCATTCTTCTTGCTCAACCAATTTATTAAAAAGGTTCTGGTGGGCATCATCTAACAGGAATAGCGGATTGCCTGAGGCAACGGCAACTACAGGTGCTGTTTCAAATTCTTTTTCTTCCTCCTGTTCCGTAAAGATGTCTTCAAGTACACTTTTCACCTGTTTTGTTTCTTCTTTCCGGATTCGAATCAATTCATCATTCAACACAAAACCTTTTGAAGTTCCAACGGCTTTGGCGGGCTTCGGGATAGCAAAGGATGTATCCGAATCTTTCAGGTCAACAGTAACAGGACCGCTATCTGCGGCCAGGGCATGGATATCGCTGGTTACATGTTCTTTGTTCAGGCCAAGTGTTGTGTATAATTTTTCAATCTGTTTGATTTCTTCAGGCTTGACTACTCCGTCTGCATGGGCGACAGAAATTAAAATATGGCTGATAGCCGATTTTTGAGTTTCGCTCACCTCAGAAAGCCTTGCTTTTAACCCGGCCGCATTTAGCGGTGTCCTCAGACACCAGTGTAAAAATGCCATAAGCGAATCTTTTTCTATAGCTGTGAGTTCCCTGTTCTCTGAGATAAGGTTTTGAAGCGTGGCTTCCTCAGCCGGTGATAAATCATTATCAATTTGGCTAACCATGGCACCAAGACGCAAAATCGTGGATACAATCCGAAATTCTTTTGAAGGACTGAACCCCACACCATGCCCTTTAGGGAATACAGCAACATGGCCGTCAAGTGCCGGTTTCATATGGTGATATCGCATGTCCGGTGCAATTCCATAATCCATGCTGTCAATAAATGAAGCCAATGATTCGAAATCCTTCTTCGACAATTTATCAGGGACTTTCTGATTAATGGTTTTGTAAAGAGCCTCCAAAGGAATAAATCCAATTTTTCCCCCGCAGATATCGGCCAGGCGTTCTTTTACAATTCTTGCTCCGGACGTTTTGCCTATTAATTCTTTTGGAATTAATGCCAATGCTGCCAATGATTTGGAGTCGTTACCTTTGCGGCCGAGGAAACGACTATAAGGGTCTAATGCCTGAGTGCATTCTTCAACAACAGCATCAATTTTTTTGATGGGGCCTTTTAAGATAAACGGGTTGGGTAGATCTGGAATTTTTGATTTTATATCCCCACTAACAGACGGACTTGCAGTCCGGCAATCAATTTTCAATCGAGTCTTATTGGGAGGAATAATAATGCCGTCTCCAAACTTTTCATGATACCGGTGAGCAAATAGCCGCTGAAATTCTTTTTTACAGCGCCGTGCTGGGGTTCTCAATTTGTTGTCAGGATTGAGACGATACCACCGAAGTGCCATTTCTGCTGTTACAGGTTTGCCCTCGTCCACAGTCTTTGCAAGCATAAATTGAAAGGGTTCAGAACAGTATCGATTATCAAAATCAATATAAGTCGGAACAGTCTTTTCATTCTGATAAAGAATCCATTCCGTGGCAAGGAGGTTATTGGCATACCCAGCAAAGGAGCCATTGGTTCCATATATTTTCAGTAATCGCACTACTTCTTTTACGATAGTGGCCCGTTCGGTCTCAGAGACCTTGTTTCTTGCGCCATCAACTATAAGGCGGCGTTCAAGCCCGTAAAAAAATAAAAATACATAGCCGATGTTAGCCTCCGGTTCAGATCTCCCGTCTGCAAGCCATTTCAAATATGCCCCACGACATTTTGCGGGGATACTATCATATTTCGGCCAATAGCCCATTAGGTCACCAGCTTCCCATGGTTCGGCTGCAGAAACTTTAAGGTTAGGATCAATAAGACTGGCATCATTTCCATAGCCGTGTTTATCAGGCAGATTTGAGCCCACATACACCAAACCGCCCGGGATATCATACCCATGGATATGGACGCTTTCAGAGGGACCGTACCATTTGGCCGGTGGCCCACTTGGGTGACGGGATGGCCTATAATCGTCCCTGTAGTCACCCGGGCCAGAAACCTCTACACGAAAAGTGCCTTCATTTTTTTTGTTATGATCGTTCGATTTGAAGAAAATTTTATAAATTACGAACAGTACTATCAGACCAATAATAATTTCCATAAGAACCATCCTTAGGCTGATGCTTTACTATCAACATCTTTTTGATCAATGCTGATCTCCGTCATATTTAGGCGGATGCTTTCTGAAAAACTGATATATTGACTGGTTGAATTTGTTTTTAATTTACATAGTAAAACAGGTTTAGGTTGGCAATGATTTTTTGTATAAAGCCCTTTCTACGTTTAATGCCGTGATGTCAGATGTGGGTACATCCAACAATGTCGAGATGAAACTGAAAGAGTACCTTGTGGTTCCGTGGGCATCCATATTTGTTAGTGCGGATTATATCGAAAACGACCCCCCCAGGTGATGAATTTAGAAGCCCAGGCTACCACTAAAGGTTCAGGGATTTAAAATTGCTATCAAAACACCTTGTGTTTGAGGAACGGGGGACTATATTCGAAAGGATTCAATTATGGTATAGATGGACGCTTCTCAAAATTTCAAACGAAGCAGGGATACCAAAGCTATTGTCGGATCTCCAAGTTTTAACACAGCCGTCAAAGTTCAATGGGAACAAACATGAAATTCCCATTGAATTTTGACGGTTGTCGTCTTTTCAGATATCCAAGAAATTTATTTGTTTTTCAAATCCATATTTCTCGACTTAAAGTTCGAGGAATATGCCGGCACCCCGGAGGGGGACGGCTTCTTCGAAAAACAAAAAGATTTTATCCGGATATCAAAAACGCTCACTGGATAAGCAAAATTCATATTCGATCATCTTCTATACCTGATCGGCCACCCCATAAATGTTCAGCTTATCAAATTATCTCCAAGTCGGCCCAAAAGAGCCCATTGCACTCCAGATAGCTTATAGATCCGCAAAAAAATCGTCCTATCTTCCTTGGAAATCAAATTTTTTATTTTTTTTAGGGCAACAATACGCCGCCTTATTGGTGCCTAAAAATTACAGAAGAAAAGGGTGACAATGACGCTTCCAAAGAGGCTAAGAAATGGGTGACAGTAACATGGGGAGGACGTCTGAATCAGAGGTTGACAATAACACCCAGCAGATCGGAAAAATCAACTTGCTGATTTCTCCAAAACAGTCTCGTTACGTCAAACGAAATGCGTTCAAAATTAATGAAAAATCAGCATGGTGGGTTTGACATCCCCCATCAGGGGCATGATACAATATACTCATTCAAGCAAGTTTTGGAGTCAAAGGCCTTCCCTATCCTCGCCATCGAACAGGGACAGATAAAACAAAGGAATCCATAAAAAATTGTGAGCGGTGAGATTATTCTCATCACTGAAGCGGAATTTAAGTGTCGCCGTCTGTCGCACGGCTCTTTAATAGATGGAGGTTTTATCATGTCCATAGATAGCTGCGGGGCTTTTGAAAATTTGCCCAGCCTGGAAAAAATTGAGGCGTACGTTTCAAAGATACTGGAAGCGTATCCTGAAAATCAAAATACACGGTCAGAGTACAGCAAAATATTTAATCGAGTCTTCCAACAGAGCAAATATGATCTTATCAGTTATACCGTCGATCAAATGCTCTCAAAGCGGTCCTACTACAAATATAAAGCAGCCTTTCAATATGGGCTCGCCTATTCAATTCAAGCATATATCGAAAATTATAAGGGCACTGGGTCATCAGTTGATAGCCAATTAGCTGCCGATCTGTATAAAATATTAAAGCAGTTGGCTCCCTCTTTTGATCAGTCTCCCAATATAGATGATTGGCGGAATAAGGTGTCCTTGTATCCAGAAGAAGAAATCCGGATCAAAAAAGCCGCTATTGGGAGGTCAAGAAGAAAGCATGGGCGGCAGCAGCGAGTCGGCAAACGCAATTCCATAAAAAGCCTACCCTCTGGCTGGCAGATAACCGTTTGTCAAAACGTTCGGAAGAAGTATGTTTTATCGACCGTTATTATGGCTCTGACTGGCTGCAGACCGGCTGAAATTGGAAATGGTGTTGAAATTTTTTTTGAGAACGACTTAGTCATGTGCAGAATCCAGGGGGCCAAGGTTTCTGCTACTAAAGGGCATCGCACAAGAACTATAGGATTTGACCCCAACCAGAATCCCCTTGCCCAATTGCTGAGAGATGGATTCAACGCCCGCAATATTAATCGTGACATCGTCAGGCTCCCAGGGGGAAATGGTGCCGAAGCGGTTAAGAAGTTTGGCGACAACGTCAGGTACGCAGCTCAAAAAAAGCTTGGCTTTAAAAAGGTGTCTGCATACTCCTTCCGGCATCAAATCGCTTCGGATCTAAGGAAAGACGGGTTTCTGCCAATAGACATTGCGGTTGTGCTTGGTCACAGGACCACCAAAATGAGAAAGCATTATGGCCTCAAAATATTTGGTAAAGGAGGTGGTCACGGTATTCGGCATTGGGATGGTTCGGAAAAGGATATTATTAAGACCACATTTCATGAGCAGTCACCAGCGGAGAGAATTAAAGAATCCTGCCCAGAAAGGCTCTCGCTTTAGGGCAGGACCTTTTAGAAATGTTTGCCGGTGCCCAATGACCAGAGACTTGGAATGGATTAGCAGCCCTTTGTCGCTTGAAAAGGATTATGGTCGTGCGGTTAAACCTGAGGAACTTGCCGAGTTTTTAAAGGTTGACCGTCGGACTGTAATCAAGTATGCGGGGATCTGGGGTGGCATCGAAGTTTCTCCCGGCAAATTCAGATTTTTTGAAAAGATTATACGGAGGAAACTCGATGCCAAGTTTAATAACGAAACGTGGAAAGAAGAGGTGGCGGGCCACCGTGATGGTCAGCAGCCAGAGAAAAGACAAATTGTTCCCGGACGACTCAAAGAAGACGTACCGAGCCGCAGTGCTGTGGGAAAAGGAGGAAAAAGAAAGGCTGGAAAACGAGCAGACCGTCATGGCTTGCTTGACCCTGTTTGATTGGGCCCAGGAATATCTAGATTATGCTCAAAGCAATTTCGGAAACAAAACATACAAAGAAAAGAAGGGCGTTTTTGCCCGGTTTTTCAAGGCCGTAAACCCTGACTCAGACATAAACGATGTGACTCCGGTCATAGCTATGAAATATCTTATGAAACAGTCAAAGGAGCGGTCTGGCAACGCTGCAAACAAGGACCGGAAGAACCTGGCAGCAGGATGGGAATGGGGACGAAGATACACCAACCGGTTTCCCCAGCAGCTTTTGAACCCCTTCAAAGCTGTTGATAAATTTGCTGAGGAGCGTCATCCGAGATATGTGCCACCCGAGGAGGATTTCTGGCAGGTGTACTCTCAGGCTGAAGATCAGGATCAGGTGCTGCTCTTGGCGTATTTGCACCTTGCCGCCCGAAAAAAAGAAGTGTTTGAGATGACATGGGAAGACGTTGATTTTGGTAACGGCCAGATCCGGGTGTGGACCAGCAAGCGAAAGGACGGCACTCGGGAGTATGATTGGCTGCCCATGACATCGGAGCTGAGAAAGGCTTTACTGGAATGGTGGCAGGAAAGGCCGATCAAAAAGACGCCCTATGTTTTTCTATGCCTGGATAAAAAAGCTTGTTGTGAACAGTATTACGGCAAGCCTTTTAAAGAAAGGCGGCATTATATGGAAGCTTTGTGCAAGAAAGCCTGCGTCAAGCATTTTGGGTTTCATGCGATAAGGCACCTGACAGCGAGCATTTTGTATCACAAAGGCTATGACGTGTCAGTGATCCAGTCCATATTGCGGCACAAGAACCCGACAACAACAAACAGGTATTTAAGAAAGCTTGGTCTGAAAGAGACCAGGGAAGCCCTTGAAAAAGGATTAGCAGGACCAGGAGTGATGGTGCCACTTAAGAAAAAAAGAGCCTTGGCAGGATGACACGAAAATTTTTTTGTGTCCGGATTTTGTGTCCGCCAAGTAAAAAGGCCCCCAGCAAAATACTGAAAGCCTTGATGCTCTAGTGGCGTCCCCAAGGGGATTCGAACCCCTGTCGCCGGCGTGAAAGGCCGGCGACAGGGGGTTTTGTTGCTGGGTTATGAATTGATCCGCAGTGCGGATCAGGCCTGCTCTTCGTCGCGCAGGACGCGGCGCAGGACTTTGCCGATATTGGAAACCGGGATGGTGTCCCTGAACTCGATTTCTCTGGGGCGTTTGTATCCTGCCATGTTCTCCTTGCAGAACGCCATGATCTCTTCTTGCGTGGCGGTCTGGCCTTCTTTGATCTTGATGTAGGCTTTTACGGATTCTCCGCTCTTGGGATGGGGGACGCCGATGACGGCGCACAGCTCCACCTTGGGATGGGTGTAGAGGATGTCTTCCACATCCCTGGGATAGACGTTGAAGCCGCCGACAATGATCATATCCTTTTTGCGGTCTGTGATCAGGATGTAGCCGTCTTCGTCGATATGGCCGATATCTCCGGTGAGAAAATAGCGTTTGCCGTCAAGGGTGACAAAGACTTCGTCATTGGCGTCGGGTCTCTTCCAATAGCCTTTCATGACCTGGGGGCCGCAGGCGGCAAGCTCGCCGTCTTCACCCCTGGGCTTTTCAATGGTAGGATCTTCAAGGTCCAGGATTTTGACGTCAGTACCCGGCAGGGGAAAGCCGATGGAGCCGATCTTCCGGGTCTTGGGATCGGTGGGGTTGGAGGAGATGACAGGAGAGGTCTCGGTCAGGCCGTAGCCCTCAAATATAACCGCCCCGGTTTTTTCCTCAAACTGGCGGCAGACTTCGGGCGGCAGCGGTGCCCCGCCTGAAAAGCATCCCATCAGGGAAGACAGATCGTATTCCCCCAGTTTTGCATGGTTGGTAAACGCCACAAAAATGGTGGGAACGGCCGGCATGATGGTGGGTTTATACTCCTGGACGGCTTTGAGAACTTCGGTGAAGGGGGGATTGCCTGCCCGGGGATCCGGGATGCAGACCAGGCGGCTGCCTGAAGCTGTGGCGGAGAGCAGGGCCACGGTGATGCCGAAGCTGTGGTACCAGGGAAGGACGCCAAGGAAACAGTGAAAACCTCCGAAGCGGGCCTGTTCCGGTTTTTTGCCCTTTTCATGAACCAGTCTGAGGCATTCGAATAAGGCCTCCACATCGTAGGTGAAATTGGTGTGGACCAGTTCCGCTCCCTTGGGAACGCCGGTGGTGCCGCCGGTATAGAGCATGATGGCCGTGTCGTTTTCAGGGTCAATGTCTACCGCAGGCGGGTTGGGGGTGGCCTTGGCGACCATGTCGTCGAACATGATATGGCCGGGCTGATGACTGGCCGCTTTGGGAATCTTTCCCAGAAGGCCGCCGATAAGCCCTTTGAGCTTGGGCAGGTAGCTTTTAATATTGCAGATAATGACCGTTTCCACCCCCGTATCTTTTATGGCCTCCACCGTACTGGGGTAAAACTGGGGATGATCCATGCAGAAGACTGCCTTGGATTCGGAATCCTTGAGCTGGTAGTTGAGTTCCGGCGGGGTATACACAGGGTTGCAGTTCACGGCCACGGCCCCGGCTTTGAGGATGCCGAAAAGAATCTCCGGGAAATGGGGCAGGTTGGGCAGGAAAATGGCCACTTTATCCCCCTTGCCGATCCCTTTTGAGGCCAGGAAGTTGGCGATGCGGTCCGCCGTATCTTTGACCTGGGCATAGGTTTTACTGGCCCCGTTAAAGATCGTAAACACCTGGTTTGGATATTTGGCCGCCGAGTCATCCAGGAATTTGAAAATGGGATAATGGTAATCTGCCACGGTCCGGGCAACGCCTTCGGTCCAGAAGGGGGTGTTCCAATCGGTCATCGGGGTCTCCTTAATTCTTATTAATTGAAATGAACTGCCTTGGCAGCGGCATTTTAAAACGCAAAGGTAGAACCTGTGAGATGAAACAAGGTTTACCCTCTTATATCGTGGATCTTTTAACTTGAAAAGCAGTTTTGTAAAAAAATATATACGTGCTTCTTGACTTTATTAAGAAGTTGCAATATAAAAAATGCAGTATATGCACATTTTATGTGTAGCAACTTTATAGAGTAGGAGGGCAGGAATGAAAATTACCCAGGAACAAAAGGAAAAAAATCGGGAAAAACTGCTGACCGCCTTTGTCGATCTGGTCACGGCCAAGGGGGTAAAAGCAGCCACCATGAGGGATGTAACCCGCGCCGCCGGGATGGGGGAGGCCACGATCTATAACTATTTTCCGACCAAAGAGGCCATGGTCTATGCCTATTATCAGGACCAATTTGAGGCATTGATCACGGCGCTGACTCAGGTTCCTGATTTTCACACCTATACCTTCCAAGAGCAGCTGCAGACCGCATTTGAAACACAGCTGAGCCTGCTGATCCGGGACCGGGAGTTTGTCGGTAAAACATTTAAAGATGCCTTTTTGGCCATGAGCCAGGACTATGCCAGGGTCCGGCCGGTCAAAGAGGTCTTCATCCGTATTGTCCGGGATATTTTTGAGGCGGCGGTGGAGGCCGGAGAAATCCAGGATCAGGTCTTTTTAGAACTCATGGTTCAGTTTTTCTGGGAGTATGATGTGGGCCTTGTGGTCTACTGGCTAAAGGATGACTCCGAAAGCTTTCAGGCCACCACCACCCTCATTGACAAGAGCATTGACCTGGCGTCGGCCTCCATCCGGGCAGGGATTGCAAACAAGGTGTTTGATATGGGGATCTTTCTGTTCAAGAACCATGTGCTCTCAAGGATGGATCTGGTCCGGGAACGTGTGGACATGCTCCATGGAATCAAGCGCAGGTTTATGGAGGGGGCCCGTGACTGAGAAAATGCCTAAGGGAAGGCTTTCCCGGGCCATCTCCACAGGCCGGGTGGCGGCTAAAATCGGCAGCCGCCAGGTGGGGTATCTGGTAAAGCGGCCCTTTTTATCCGATTCCCGCAGGGCGAATTCCAAAAAAGCCCTGGATGAGGAAAATGCCAGAATTCTGTTCCAGGGCTTAAGCCTTTTGCGGGGCACTGCCCTGAAGGCGGCCCAGCTTTTAAGTTTTGAGCGGGATCTTGTGCCGGAAAGTTTCCGGCGGGAGCTTGAAAAGTCCTTTAACCAGGTTCCCCCCATGAACCGGGCTCTGGTCCGGCAGATCATCACCGCAAGCCTTGGAAACCCTCCGGAAACCCTTTTTTCTGAGTTTGATCTGCTGGCGTTTGCCGGTGCCAGTCTTGGGCAGGTCCACAGGGCCCGGTCAAAGGACGGGCAGGATTTGGCCGTAAAGATCCAGTATCCCGATATGACGGCCACCATTGACGGGGACCTGTCCATGGTCAAGGCTCTGGTCCGGCCTCTGCCGGAGTACGAGTTGATCCGGGCCGCTTTGGAGGAGATCCGCGAGGTGCTGATTCTGGAGACCGACTATGAAAAAGAGGCGGGAAACATCGCCTTTTTCAGGTCCCGTTTGAATCTTTCCGGCGTGCAGATTCCCGAAACCATTCCGGAGTTGTGCTCGGACCGGGTGCTGACCATGTCCCATCTTAAAGGGCCTGTGCTGAATCAATGGCTGAAGACGGCCCCCGGACAGGAGCGCCGGAACCGGGTGGCCCAGACCCTCAACGATATTTTTGTACGCGGGTTTTACGAACTCAACGTCATCCACGCGGATCCCAATCCCGGCAATTTCCTGGTCATGGAGGGCGATCGCATCGGTCTTCTGGATTTCGGCTGTGTCCGGTCCGTTACCCCGGAGTTCGTCTCCCTTTACCGCAGATTGATCGGGCTGGGGGGCAGCAAAAACCGAGAGGACTACCGGGATCTGCTGTTTACCCTTAATTTTTTGTCCAAAGATATGCCGGGGCAGGATCTGGATCGAGCTGTCAGCCTCTTTATGAAAATGGGCGCCTGGCTGAATCAGATGTTTTGTAGGTCCTGTTTTGACTTTGGAGCGCATTCCGATTTCCTTTCCCAGGGCCTGGCTCTGGGAAAAGAGCTTGGGGAACTAAGACGACTGATCCAAGGCGTCCCAAAAGAGTTTATCTTCCTGGACCGGACCCGCTACGGCCTGATCCGCCTGTTTGAGCAAATGGGGGCGAAAATCCGCCTTCGCAACAAATGGGAGTTCAACGATCATCTTTGATGGCGGATCAGGGTTGATATCAGGGCGTTTCAATGGTAATGGATACCTCATAAATAATTTAAGAAGAGGGATATCCTATGAAATCCAAAGCAATGTATCTGTTCCTGATCGGTTTTCTGTGCCTGATCCTGGCCTCGCCTGTGTCGGCCGAGGATATCTATGTCAGCGGTGTGACCCAGATTACCATGCGCACAGGCCCCGGCACCGAGCATAAGATTGTGGCCATGCTCCGTTCAGGGACCAAGCTTGAAATCGTTGAATACAATAACGACTGGTCCCTGGTCAAAACCGACGGCGATAAAAGCGGCTGGGTTCTCACCCGGTTCCTGACCCGTGAGGTGCCCCAGACCCTTTTGGTGGAACAGCTCAAAAAAGAGAATGCCTCCCTGACCGAAGCCCTGAAAGAGGCCGAGTCCCGTGCCGGGGAATATCGGCAAAAATACGAGGCCCTGGCCGGGATTGAGGCAAAGTACAAACACCTGGAAAAAGCCTCTGCCGACTACCTGAAGCTTGAGTCCACCTACAAGGCCCTCCAGGAGACGGCAAAGGATCGGCAGGAGCAGATCCGCATCCTGGAGGCCAAGGTGGACAATGAGGAACTTTACTGGGCCCTGGCCGGTGCCGGGGTATTCATCGTGGGGCTGATCATCGGCCTTTCTTCCAGGAGAAAGCGGCGCCACTCCTTATTATAACCGGAGTCTTAATATGGTTAAGACGGATTTTCTGATCATCGGCAGCGGGATTGCCGGGTTGAGTTATGCCCTGAAGGTAGCGGAGTACGGCCGGGTCACCATTGTGACCAAAAAAAAGATCCAGAAGACCAATACCGCCCTGGCTCAGGGAGGTGTGGCAGCAGTGTTCGGCGATGCCGATTCCTTTGATCTGCATGCCGAAGACACCTTCAAGGCCGGGGACGGGCTGTGCACCCGGGAGGTGGTCCGAATGGTGGTTGAAAACGGGCCGGACCGTATCCGGGAACTGGTCACCCAGGGAGCACGGTTCAACATGGCGGATCCTGCGCATTTCGCCCTTGGCCAGGAGGGCGGACACTCGGCAAAAAGGATCATCCATGCCCATGACCTCACCGGCAAAGAAATTGAAGACACCCTCATTGCCAATGTCGAGGCCCATGAGAATATCACCATTCTGGAAGATCATATCGCAGTCAACCTGATTACCTTTTCCACCAGTATCCGTTCCGGCCTGGTCCGCACCCAGCACGAGAATATCTGCTGCGGCGCCTATATTCTGAACAATACAACGGGAAAGGTGGAAACCTTTTACAGCGGGATCACCCTTTTGGCCACGGGGGGCGCCTCCAAGGTCTACCTTTATACCTCCAACCCGGACATTGCCACAGGCGACGGCATTGCCATGGCCTACCGGGCCGGGGCTTCGGTTGCCAATATGGAGTTTGTCCAGTTCCATCCCACCTGCCTGTTTCATCCTGAAGCTAAAAATTTTCTTATTTCCGAGGCGGTGCGAGGGGAGGGGGCTTATCTCATTGATGCCAAGGGCCGCAGGTTTATGGAAGACTATTCCCCTGACCGGGAACTGGCCTGCCGGGATGTGGTGGCCCGGGCTATTGACAATGAATTGAAAAAAACCGGAGCGGACTCGGTCTTTTTGGATATCACCCATAAGGATGCCGACTTCATCCGGGAGCGGTTTCCCAATATCCATGCCAAGTGTCTGTTCTTTGGCATGGACATCACCCAAGAGCCCATCCCTGTGGTCCCTGCGGCCCATTATATGTGCGGCGGGGTGGCCACAGATCTCAACGGCCGTACCGATGTTCAGCGCCTTTACGCCGTGGGGGAGACCGCCTGCACAGGGCTTCACGGGGCCAACCGTTTGGCTTCCAATTCCCTGTTAGAGGCGCTTGTATACTCCCACAACGCTTCCAGGGCCTCTGTCGAAGAGTTCCGCGCCATCGGCAACAAGGTGACCGTCTCCCTGGCGCCCTGGGATGAAACTGATACCGTGGACAGTGACGAGGCTATCGTAGTGACCCACAACTGGGATGAGATTAGGCGGCTGATGTGGAATTATGTGGGCATTGTCAGATCAGACAAGCGCCTGATCCGTGCCCAGCGAAGAATAGAGAATATCCAAAAAGAGATCGATGAGTATTACTGGGATTTTAAAATTACTTCGGATCTGATCGAATTGCGCAACCTTGCCACGGTGGCCGGTCTGATTATCACAAGCGCCCTGTCCCGAAAGGAAAGCCGGGGGCTGCACTACAATATCGGATACCCGGAGCGGGACGACGTTAACTGTCTGCGCCAGACCATTCTCAAACAGCAGTTTTAAAAAAACGGTTAAAGGGGGCCTTAAGGGGTGCCGGGAGGATCGTCCTGGCGGACGCATTCCCGGACAAACCGTAGGATGGGCCTGATATAGGGGATGAGGACCATCACAACAATGGCTGCAAATACGTACTGAATCATCTGGAATCTGTGCTGCAGCCAGTCAAAACCGTAACACCAGAGCACGATGGCGGTGAGGGTGCCAAGGGCCGTGGCCGTAAAATTTCTGAACAACCCCATGCGCAGCATATAGCCGATGATGGAACCCACCACAGGGCCTGTGACAGGCAACGGGGCCATGACAAAGGAGAAAATTCCGATCCAGCCCCATTTCTCAATCTTTTCCTTTTTTTCCATCGCCTTTTGGGCAAGCTTGTTCATGAACCGCCGAACCCACTCCACCTTGAGATAATTGGTCGTGCTCAGAACAAAGCCTGCATAGGTAAAGCAGACAATGATAATTTCCACATAGAAGTTATAGGTGATGGTGGCAAACGGATTGAAGCCGTTAAGAATACAGATGCCGATCCCGCCGGCGCGGCTGCCGGCAAGATGGGCCAGCAAGACGAGAGCCAGCACCTTGGCCGTGTCCAAGTCTGCGCCGATAAAATACCCCACCAGCATCAGATAGGTGGCAGCCAGCACGAAGCCCAGGATCAGAATCCGGCCTTCCGGCGTATGAAAAAGGGTATGTCGCATCGTATATTTCTAAATATTTTTTAACCTACATTTAAGGGCGTATGGGTTATAAAGTAAGCCTTGCGCCTTGTCAAGATTTACCCTGTGGCCGGCAGGCGGTGTTGCCGGCCGAAACCCCTGCTGTCAGGGTCTTACCCTCTGCAGGACATTACTTGTGTCCGGTGCAGAATTTACGTTTTTATTACAAATTGTAAGGGGGCAAATCCTATAGCTTTTTGCCCACAAAAAGGGTGACAATGCCAAAGGTCATCTCTTTGAACCGGACCTTTGAAAATCCTTGTGCGGCCATCATTCTTGAAAAGCTGACGGGATCGGGAAACTTCATGACAGATTCGGGCAGGTAGGAGTAGGCGTTGCCGTGTTTTGAAAAAAAACGGCCGATCAGGGGCAAAATTCCTTTGAAATAGGCAAGATACAGTTTTTTTAGCAGTCCCTTTGACGGGGTGGTCAGCTCCAGAATCACCAGGCGTCCTCCGGGTTTGAGTGCGGTTTTAAATTGCCGGACAGCCTTTTCCCGGTTCATGATGTTTCTAATGCCAAAGGCAATAAATATGGCATCAAACAGGTCGGGGTGTACGGGCAGGGCCAGGGCGTCTCCGTTAACCAGGCCGATGCTTTGATCCTGGGTGCCGCCCAGTTTTTTTTGTCCCAGGCGGAGCATGCCGTAGGAAAAATCCAGGCCCGTGACCTGGGCCCTGCCTTTGAGCTGGCTTAAGATTTCAAGGCCCACATCGCAGGTCCCGCAGGCCACATCCAGAACCCGGTCACCCGGGAAAAGCTTGGCCGCACGGACCATCTGCTCCCGCCACATCACATCCTGGCGGGCTGAAAGCAACCGGTTAAGGAAATCGTACCTGGGGGCAATTTTGTCAAACATTTCTTTGACAAACGGCAGTTCTTCATTCATCGTTGACAACCTGAAAATCTGAGTTATTTTGGGTTATTTTCCACGGCAGATTGGAAAATTACCATAACAGAGGCACAATTACAATTACAGATAAACGCAAGCAGATTCAAGCGGATGGGCTATGAGTGATAAACGTGACTATTATGAGGTACTTGGGGTTGAGCGGGGCGCGCAAAAAGCAGAGCTGAAAAAGGCCTATCGAAAACTGGCCATCAAGTACCATCCTGACAAAAATCCGGATAACAAAGAAGCCGAAGACAAATTCAAGGAGGCATCGGAGGCCTACGAGGTTCTTTCCGATGACAACAAGCGGCAGATTTACGACCAGTTCGGCCACCAGGGCCTTGAAGGTGCCGGCCATTCCGGCCCCAGCGGCTTTGAAGATATTTTTTCCAGCTTCGGGGATATATTCGAGGATTTCTTCGGATTCGGCGGTGCCCGGGACAGCCGGGGAAACCGGGTTCAACGGGGATCGGATCTGCGGTATAACATGACCATTGATTTCATGGAAGCCGCATTTGGTACGGAAAAAACCATTTCCATTCCCAAGCTTGAAACCTGCAGCGAGTGCGACGGATCCGGGGCGTCCCCCGGCACCTCTGTTGAAACCTGTTCCCATTGCCGTGGAACCGGTCAGTTTATCCAGAGCCAGGGCTTTTTTAAGGTCAAGACCACCTGCCCCTATTGCAAGGGCCGGGGCACTATGATCCCCAACCCTTGTCCCAAGTGCCGGGGCGCCGGACGCGTTGAAAATGTCCGCAAGGTTCAGGTCAAGATTCCGGCCGGTGTGGATGTGGGCTCCAAACTTCGCCTTAACGGGGAAGGGGAGGCCTCTCCCTCTACCAACGGCCCTCCCGGGGATCTTTATGTGGTCATCAATGTCAAACCCCATAAATTCTTCCAGCGGGACAAAACCGACATTATATGCGCCATTGACATCTCCTTTGTCCAGGCGGCCCTGGGTGCTGAAATCACCGTGCCTACCCTGGTCGGAGAGGAAAAGTTCAATATCCCCAAAGGCACCCAGTACGGGGATTCTTTTCATCTGAGAGGGGAGGGAATTGCCTCGCTTCGTACCGGCCGCAGGGGAGACCAAATCATCAAGGTGATCATCAAAACACCGACAAAATTAAATCAGAAACAAAAAGAACTGCTGGAGGAGTTTGACAGGCAGGACTCCAATAAGATATCAAACAAGCTGAAAAATCTGTTTAAGAACCTTTAAAAATGCGGTGGCTAAAATATGTTTGAATTGAAGGTAAAGACCCGGTTTGCAGGCGCCCATCAACTGGCAATGGTGGGCCAAAAGTGTGAAAACCTCCACGGTCATAACTGGCATGTGGAAGTCTGCGTTAAAGGAGACCGCCTCAATGATGCCGGGGTTCTGGCGGATTTCGGGGATATCAAGCGGGCCGTGAGGGCCGTGGTGGACGGGGAACTGGACCATAAGTTCCTCAATGAACTGCCGGCCTTTGACGGGCAGCAGCCGACTTCCGAACACATTGCCGTCTACATTGCAGGAAAGGTCCAGAGCTTTTTGGATAAAGAGGTTGATGAAAAGGTGAAAGTCTCCCGGGTCATGGCCTGGGAGTCCGACGATGCCTGTGCCATCTACACCCCGGAATAGGCCTTTTTTTCCGGTATCTTTCAAAGTGTAATTGCCTGCCCGGTTCGTTTTGACCGGGCAGTGCTGTTTTTGCTGCTTCTTACATCCGGTCAATAATCCGTTTGGCAGGAATCAGTCCTGTGGCGGCGGCAGACACAATATTTCCGGCGACGCCCGGCCCGTCTCCTGCCACGTACATCCCTTTTACCGTCGTTTCAAGGTGGTTGTCCGTTTCCACCTGGGTGGCAAAGAATTTGATCTCCGGTGCATAGAGCAGGGTCTCGTCATTGGCGACGCCCGGTACCACCTGATTCAGGGCGGTCAACCCTTCGATGAGGTTGGAAAGGATCCGCTCGGGCAGAGCCATGGCAATGTCGCCGCAGACCACGTTGGTCATGGTGGGCTCAATATATCCCTTGCTGATGCGGTTCCAAGTGGAACGCCGGCCCCGTTTCAAATCTCCGAATCTTTGGAGAATGGGTTTCCCGCCCCCGATGATGGTGGAAAGCCGCCCTATGGATTCCCCGTATGCCTGGTTGTCCGTTACGGGCTCTGTGAGCACCACCTTGGACAGGAAGGCAAAGTTGGTATTTGACGATTTTTTATCCGAATAGGCATGACCGTTGACGCAGACGAAATCCTTGTAGTTTTCAAGGGCCACAAATCCTCCCTGGTTGGTGCAGAAGGTTCGGGTCTGGTCGTCGTATTTCTGGGTCTGTATAAAAAATGTGGGATCGTAAATCACATTGCAAAGGTCATCCATGATGTCGTTGTGAACCTCCACTCTGACGCCGACCTCAATCCCGCGCTGGCTTAATGCGATGTTATGCCGGGAGGCCAGAGCGGACACCCAGTTGGCACCGATTCGCCCCGGGGCCAGGATGACGTTTGACGCCTCATAGGTTCCTTTGTCCGTGATGACCCCGCGAACTTGTCCCTCGGATTCAATAATGTCCTCAACGTTTTCTTTTGTTTTGATCTCCAGGCCTTTGGACTTGATGTAATCGGCCATGGCGGCGATATATCGGGGCAGGTTATCGGAGCCCAGGTGCTTTTGCTTGATGAGTAAAAGGTCAATGCCCACCTTTTTGGCCTCTTTTCGAATCTCTTTGGCCTGGTCCATATTGGTGGGAAATACCTGGGCATCCATCCCGAACCGGGTGAAGACGGTTTCGCTTTCATCAATCAGGGCCTGGGCCTGCCCCATGGGCATGAACTGGGTTAAGTCTGTTTTGCCGAGTCTCGGGATGAAGTTCAGCTTTCCGTCGGAGTATAGGCCTGCTCCGCCGATTCCCGACAGAATGTTGCAGGGATCACATTGGGTGCACTTTTGCAGCCTGTGATTGGGGCACTTTCGTTTTAAAGAATCTTTGCCCTTTTCAATGAGCAGCACGTTAAGGTTTGAATATTCCACCAGATGATAGGCCGCAAAAAGCCCTGCTGGCCCGCCGCCCACGATAATAACATCGTACATCATAAATCCCCTTGAAGAAAAATTTTGTGAGCACAAACCTTCCATTTATATTTGAGGTCTGTTTGAATGTCAAGGGGTTGGCGTCATTTTCTTTGCCGACCGGGGGAGATTTTTGCGGGGAGACGGGGATCAGGCGGTCTGCTCCAGGGCGGAAACTTCTTTTTCGCTGAGGACCTTGTCGATATTCAAAAGAATTTTTACCCCGTTTTCGGTTTTGGCAATGCCCAAGATATAGCCGGTGTCCAGACGGGTGCCAAAGGCCGGGGCATCTTCGATTTCATTTTCCTGGATATTGAGAACCTCTGAGACGGAATCCACCACAATGCCGATGAGAATGGTGTCGTTTGCCGTGTCGATTTCCACCACAATGATGCAGGTCCGGTCGGTATACTCGATCCCGCCCATGGCAAACTTTACTCTCAGATCCACCACCGGGATCACTTTGCCCCTTAAGTTGATGACCCCTTTTACATGCTTGGGAGTTCTGGGGACCTGAGTGATGGGCATCATCCCGATGATTTCCTTTACCTTTAGGATGCCGATGCCGTAATCTTCATTGGCAAGGGTAAAGGTCAGGTATTTTCCTGTTTTTCTGGTCAGGCTTTGAACCGCTTGGTTCAAGCTGCTTGATGTCTCATCCATGGGTGGGTCTCCTTAAGGGTGTGGCGGTCATACGTTAAAACCTTTTTATGCTACACGCTCGGGTTGTCCGTGCCAAGTATTAATTTTGCGCCCAAAGCGGAATACGCCATAAGGGTGAGCCCTTGCAGATTGATGGGGCAGCAATGAAAGTCCCATCCTTTGGCCTTGTATCAACTTTTTATTGTTCATGATTGATTACATATTGATTTTATAAGCGACAACTAATATAGAAGGGGCAACGATTTGAAAGGGACCCTTGAACCTAAGGGACAAATGATCAAAGGCAAGGGGAGATGATCATGTAAGACACCGGGGGCGGCCATCACTCCCGGATACGATCCGGCATATTGAACACCAGCATATGGAGAAAGACCATGAAACGATTTTTCATTGCAGTATCTTGTGTTGCAGTATTAACAACCGCCCATGGTATTTTTGCTCAGGACGCGCCACAAACTCTGGACTTTCCGACAGGCACTATCACACTTTCGGCCCCGGAAAATGCTGAAAGGGCGCCCACGCTTTCTCCCGTACTCTTTCCCCATTCCCTTCACTTTTCCTACGCCTGCAAGGACTGCCACCATGACTGGGACGGACAGTCTCCGGTAAAAGGCTGTAATGCCCAAGGCTGCCACGAAAATCTTTGGGCTCCGAAGCCCGGGACGGTACCCCTTGACGGACGGCGGGTCAAATCCCTTGCCGGCGCCTTTCATGAGGTTTGCCGGGACTGTCACAGACAGGAGGTGGAGACTCAGAAAATGGCGGGAATGGAGGAACCTGTTTCCGGACCCATTGAATGCAAAGGCTGCCATCCCTTTCCCCATTCCGAACCGGAATACGCCGACGGCAGCATGACGGTTCCTTTAGGGAGTATGGTGATTGAGCCTCCGGAAGGGGTTGAGGCTAAGCGGGGCTCTGTGAACTTTCCCCACGGCCTTCATTTTCAGTTCTCCTGCCAGGCCTGTCACCACGAGTGGGACGGGGAAAGTGACATTGAAAGCTGTACCAGTTGCCATGATGAAACTGAACCTTCCGGTACCCGGGACATTAAAAATCCGGACAACGTCATGTATTACCTTGCGGCCTACCACAATGTTTGTGTCAGCTGCCACAGGGATCTTGCAGCCCAAGCCAAAGCACAGGAAAAGGCAAATGCCGAGAATAAAGGCATGAACAAAGTTGTGCCGGTGAAATCCGGCCCCACAGAATGCAACGGCTGTCATTCCTGATCCATCTTGAAAAAGGTTTGATAATCCTGCCGTAAGCCGGGACTTGCAAGGGTCCCGGCTTGTTGGTATAAGGAATGGTTCCATCCCCGGGGCGGCGCGTGCACCGGGGGAAACCTGCGACCTTAAGGATAGATGCGTGACCCAGGAAAAAAAAGGCCGATTCATTGTCATTGAAGGGATTGACGGCTCAGGCAAAAGCACCCAGATCCGGCGGCTGTGCAACCGCCTTGCGGAAAACGGCCAGGAAACCACGGCCACATTTGAGCCCACCGACGGTCCCATTGGCGTCCTGATTCGAAAGATGCTGTCCGGAACCCTCCCCGTGGATCAGAGAACCATTGCCTCACTGTTTGCAGCCGATAGGACCGATCATCTGGTCAACCCTGAGACCGGCATCCGAAAATGGATGGATGAAGGATCTGTGGTGATCTGTGACCGGTACTACTTTTCCTCCTATGCCTACCATGCCCAGTATATTGATATGGACTGGGTGATCCAGGTGAATTCTGTGAACGCTGACATATTAACCCCCGACGCCACCTTGTTTATCGACGTGGATCCTGACATTTGTCTTTCCCGGATCCAGGCCAGGGGTGGGCCCCTTGAAATCTATGAGAAAATAGATATTATGAAGGCGGTACGGGCCAATTATTTCAAGGCATTTGAAAAACTAAAGGACCGGGAAACCGTTATCGTCATTGACGGTTCCGGCAGTCCCGAGGTGGTGGCAAAAAGAATTTGGGATGCGGCTGCCCCCCTGGTCCTCAAGGAATAGACCATTACTATGAAAAAAATTTGCGTCATAGACGGCCAGGGCGGCGGTATCGGCTCGGCGGTTATCAAGCGGCTAAAGGAACGCTTTGAAGAACGGGTCCAGGTCATCGCCCTGGGCACCAATGCCATTGCCACGGCCCAGATGCTCAAGGCCCGTGCCAATAAGGGGGCATCCGGCAGCAATGCCATTGTCCAGACAGTGAGGACGGCGGACGCCATTATCGGCCCTGTGGGGATCATTATGCCCCATGCCATGATGGGGGAGGTCACCCTTGATATGGCCGAGGCCGTCTGCAAGTCCGAGGCGGTGAAGGTGCTTTTACCTTTGAGCCAGGAAAACATCTCCATTGTCGGGGTGACCGGATTGCCGCTGCCCCAGCTGGTGGATGAGTTAATTGAAACCCATTTATCTTTTATATAGGAACATCAATGAGGAGTTCAGGTATGTGCGAGGCTAATGCATATCTCATGGAAAAAGACGGAAGTCAGACCCTGCTCATGGAAGCGGTGGACAAAGTGGAACCCGATGAAAAAGGGATCCGTCTCGTCTCCATCTTCGGGGAGCAGATATTTGTGAACGGAAGGATTGAATCCCTGTCCCTGGTGGACCATAAGGTCTATATCCGGGCCGACTGATTCAAAGAAAAAAACCGGACAAAAAAACGGCGGTGTCCGGGAACATCCCAAGGCACCGCCGTTGTTGTCTTACAGGGTATGGCTAAGCTGCTACCAGCCGATGGTCAGGTAGTCATGCATGGAGTTGGCCGCAGCACGGCCGGCCCCCATGGCCAGGATAACCGTTGCCGCGCCGGTAACGATGTCGCCACCGGCCCATACCCCTTTTTTGGTGGTTTTGCCGGTGACAGGATCAGCCACGATATTGCCCCATTTGTTCAGGGACATGTCCGGGGTGGTGCTGGTGAGCAGCGGGTTGGCGTTGGAGCCCACGGAAACCACGACCAGATCGCAGTCGATCTTGTACTCACTGCCCTCAACGGGCATGGGGCGCCGCCGCCCTGAGGCATCGGGCTCGCCCAGTTCCATTTTCAGACATTCCATTCCCGTCAGCCGCCCGTTTTCATTTCCGAAAAACTGGGTGGGATTGGTGAGCAGGACAAATTCAATGCCCTCCTGCTCTGCATGGTGGAGTTCTTCCGCCCTTGCCGGCATCTCATCCCTGGATCTTCTGTAAACCACCTTAACGGAGTCTGCGCCCAGGCGCATGGCGGTTCTGGCTGAGTCCATGGCCACGTTGCCGGCGCCCAGGACCACGACATTCTTGCCCCGGGCAATGGGGGTGTCGTATTCGGGGAAAAGATAGCCTTTCATCAGGTTGGTTCGGGTTAAGTACTCGTTGGCCGAATAAATGCCGATCAGGTTTTCACCGGGCAGGTTCATGAACCGGGGAAGTCCTGCGCCGACACCTATGTAGGCTGCATCATAGCCTTCTTCAAACAGCTCGTCGATGGTGACAGAGGCACCTACAACGGTGTTACATTGAATATCGGCGCCCATCTTTCCTAAGGCTGCAACCTCTGAGGCCACGATCTCTTTTGGCAGACGGAACTCGGGGATGCCGTATACCAGCACGCCGCCGGCCTTGTGAAAGGCCTCAAAAATGGTGACGTCATGCCCTTTGAGCAACAGGTCGCCGGCAACGGTGAGGCCGGATGGGCCTGAACCGATGACCGCCACTTTCTTGCCTGTTTTTTCAGCCACTGCAGGCACTTCACCTGCGCCGTTTTTCCGGACCCAGTCCGCGGCAAAGCGTTCCAGATAGCCGATGGCAACGGGTTTGCCTTTTTTGCCGACAATACATTTGCCTTCGCACTGCTCTTCCTGGGGACAGACCCGGCCGCAGACGGCGGGCAGGGCGTTTCTTTCCCACAGCTTGTTGGCGGCGCCTGAAAAATCACCCTCGGCGATGCATTTGATAAAATCAGGGATCAGTACGGATACGGGGCAGCCCTGCATGCAGGCGGGGTTTTTGCACTGAAGACAGCGTTTGGCCTCTTTCATGGCCATCTCTTCGGTGAGCCCTATGGGAACTTCCTCAAAATTTCTGCGTCTGACATCGGGATCCTGCTCGGGCATGATGACCCGCTCTATTTTCTCTTTTTTCTCAGCCATTGGTTCCTCCGTATATGAAAGCAGGGCGCTTATTGTGCTTTACAGTTCTTGTAGGCATCCATGGATGCCTTTTCATCGTCAAGATAGGATGCCAGTCGTTTTGCAAGCTCATCGAAATCCACCTTGTGAGCGTCAAATTCCGGGCCGTCCACGCAGGCAAACTTGGTGTCGCCGCCGACAGATACCCGGCAGCAGCCGCACATGCCCGTGCCGTCCACCATGATGGGGTTAAGGCTGACAAGGGTTTTAACGCCCTTTTCCTTGGTGATGAGACTGCAGAACTTCATCATGGGAATGGGACCGATGGCCACAACCAGGTCAATATCCTCTTTTTCAAGAACGTCTTTGAGGACATCTGTGACAAATCCGTGGTGTCCGTGGGAGCCGTCATCGGTACAGATGTTAAAGTGGGTGGATGCAGCCCGCATCTTTTCTTCCATGATCAAAAGATCATAGCTTCTTGAGCCCAAAATGGTGGTCACTTCGTTGCCCGCCTCTTTCAGAGCCCTTGTAATGGGATGGAGCACGGCAATGCCGGTGCCACCGCCAACGCAGACCACCTTGCCGACCTTTTCAATGTGGGTGGGAGAGCCTAAGGGGCCGATCAGGGCGTAGTAGTCATCTCCCACGGCCATGTCGCGGAACCTTGCCGTTGATTTGCCGATCACCATGAAGATAATGGTGATGGTTCCTTTTTCAGGGTCTGTATCCGCCATTGTCAACGGAATGCGTTCTCCGGTCTCATCGGCCTGGAGAATAACGAACTGGCCAGGCTTGGCTTTTTTGGAAATCCGTGGGGCCTCTATTTCGTTGAGTATAATGGTCCCCTGGGCCATTTCCTCACGATGTACAAGTTTTGCCATTCTTCCTCCTCTAGCTTCTATTCATCTCGGTAATAAAGGATGTACGTCCTTTTTGCTAATCGTTGCTATATAAAAAAGATGATCATATGCCAGATACATTTAGAAAATCAAGGAAAAATCCGAAGAAAAGCCGGTTGGCAAGGCTTTTTCAATACAGACTGCAAATTATTATAAAAATTAATGATTTTGACCATTTTTTCGGCCCCCGGAATCTTGCGGGATCGGCATTGTATGTACCGATGCAATCTGATACCCTGATTTCTACACCTTAACCCCCTTTGAGCGGAGGTCGAAAATGAAGCCGTATCTGGTCCTGTCAGCCCTGATCCTGGCCCTGAGCATCACCAATGGTTACGGGCAGGACAAAGATCCTTTTTTCCATAAATCAGGGGTTACCCCCCCTGAAAAAAAGGCCGCCCCAAAAACCCCAGGGAAAAAGCCCGTTTTAGAGGCGGGTTTTCTTGAGCAGGTTTCCTATGCCCTGGGGTATGATATTGTGACCCATCTTAGCGGCCAGATTGATCTGGACACGGCTTATTTCCTCAAAGGCATTGCCGACGGGGAAAAACAAAACCCCGCCCTGACCCAGGATCAGATGAAGCAGATGCTCATGGCGTATCAGCGCCTGGCCCGGCAGAAGGCCAGGGAGGAAGCCCAGGCCGCCCTTGAGAAAAATTTGTCCAAAGGAAATGTGTTTTTGGAGGCCAACAAGCTCAAGGAAGGGGTGGTGACCCTGTCGTCAGGGCTCCAGTATAAGGTGCTCAAGGAGGGGACAGGCCCTGTCCCCAAAGAGGACAGTACTGTGGAGTGTCATTACCGGGGTACCCTTCTGGACGGTACTGAGTTTGATTCTTCCTATGCCCGGGGCCGTCCCGCCGTATTCCAGGCGGACAAGGTGATTGCCGGCTGGTCCCAGGCGCTTTTGCGCATGCCCGTAGGATCCAAATGGATGCTCTTCATCCCCGCAGATCTGGCCTACGGGGATCAGGGTGCAGGGGATGCCATTGAACCGGGGGCAACCCTGATCTTTGAGGTGGAGCTTCTGGGGATTCTGGACGGAAAAGGGGAGTAGATCAGCCCTTTTTCTTTGCGTCCACTCCGTATTTTTTCTTGTTTGAATTCAGCTTAAGTGCGGTGAAAAGTCCCTTATCCTTGATGGTGTAAAAGACAAGTTTGCGCTTGTTCATGGAAAAAAACTTTCTGCCGTAGCGGGAAAGCTTTTTCTCATCGATTTCAAACCCAAGACCCGGGGCGGTTCCCGCTGTGATGGTCCCCTTGTCATGAATATAGGGCTGCGTTAAAATACCGTCCCGCTTTTCCACCGTCCAGGAGGGGGGATTTAAGGGGTATTCAAGGGGTTTTGTGCCGTTGAAGCCGGAGGCTAAAAGGACGTTGAGATTGACGGCGAATCCGATGCCGTTGGTCCAGGTGTGGGGGGTGAATTTAAGATCGTGGGCACGGCAGTGTTCCGCCACCTCCAGGGTATGGGCAATGCCGCCGGTCATGATGGCGTCGGGCTGGAAGATATCATAGCACTTTTTTTCCACCATGTACTTAAGTTCGGCCTTTCCGTTGGTATGGATCTCCCCGCCCGTAATCGGAATTTTGCTGTAGGCGGTCAGCTTGGCAAGGGCCTCATAATCATCCATGGGCAACGGTTCTTCCAGCCAGGACACCCCTAAATCGGCGCAGGCATCGGCAAAATACTTGGCTCTGTCAAGGTCCCAGAGGGGAGCATCGTTGATGATGGTGACCCGCCAGCCCTGATTGACATCCACGCCCAGCGCCATGTCGTCTCCAAGGGCCTCCTTTACGGCTTTGACATGGGCGATGTCGGTTTCCACATCAAAGTCGTGGACCCGGATCTTGATGGTTTTAAACCCTTCTTCTTTTCTGGCAAGAGCTTCTGCGACCCTCTCCTGCGGGGCCTTGATTTCCCCGGTGGAGGCGTAAAGGTCTACGGGTTCGTTTTTCCCGCCTAAAAGTTCGTATACGGGTTTTCCGGCCAGCTTGCCTTTGATGTCCCAGAAGGCCGGTTCGATCCAGTTGGCCCGGACCCCGAGATAAGAGACCTCCCGCAGGCGCTGGAGCATCAGATCGATGTCTGTGGCATCGTGGCCGATCAGATACGGGGCAATGAGGTTGCCGATCCCCTCCCGCTCAGAGGCAATGGCAGGCCCGGCCGAGTATCCCTGGACCCCGTCCTTGGTGGTGATACGGATCAGGTCGAAGCGATTGTCCGTGGCAGGATAGCCTGGAATCCAGGATGGGTAAAAGGGTTTGTCCAGGGGAATGCGCACATGAAACAGGTCAATCTGAGAGATGATACCCATGGAACCTTCCTTTCAAACAAAAATTTACATTGCCGTCGCATCGCCTTTGCCGGGATTTTCTTTCAGCCCATTTTTATGATGCCAAAGGACTGAATTTAAGCCTCCAAATCCTTCGGCAGGACCACCGCCCCTTTTTTATCCTGCAAGGCCAGGATGCCCTTTTTCTGTTCGGCCAGGATTTCAAAAAGCCGAGCCGGAATGGCCTCTTCTTTTGAGTAGGCTTCTTCCTGCAGTTCGATGCGCTTGATGATGTTCTCCGTGTACAAGGAGAACTGCTTGTCATAGAGCGCTTTGGGGTATTCCTTGTCAATGATCTCTTTGAAAAGGATTTTCAAGTCATCGTATTTGGGCAGATTGCCAATGGGGGTTTCAAGAAAGTCCATCTCTTTGTGGGCGTATCGTTCCAGCCAGGCCAGCCAGACTTTGACATCTTTTTTTTCACCGAGCAGACGGGGGGAGTCGCCGCCCCGGGCCTGGTCCGTGAGAAAATAATTGAGTCCCGCCATGACCGGTTTGAATCCCTCGCCGATCTGTGCATTGCCGAAGAATTTGAACTGGGCGTCCATGTAGTCTCCCAGAGCGCCGGGGATAAAGGGGGCATTGGCCCAGGGGGCGCGCTTGACACCTTTGGCGCCGACTTCTGTTGCGGTGGCGGCGGACACGATACAGGCTCCGATGACCACGCCGGCATCCGAGGTTTTGGCCACCCAGACCGGGGGCATGGTGTCGCTGTCACGGCCGCTGTAGGTGAAGACCCGGGTCAGGACGCCTTCGGGGTTTTCCGCCTCGGGGGAGTAATTGTCCAGGGAGGAGGAGACCAGGGTGCATCTGGAGTTGGGATGGGACAGAGGGACAGAATTGCCCTTGTCATCGGTTTTTCCTTCGAACCATTCCCCCTGGTAGTTGAATCCTTTTGAGGGATGGGGTTCACCGTTGCCGACCCAGTGGGGGACGCCGTCGTCGTCCACCAGGACGTTTGACCAGATCACCTCGTGGCCGGGTTTTCGAAGGACCTTCATGAGCAGGGGATCACCCTCCTGGTTCACGTCCTCCACAATACCGAAGATGCCGTTTTCAGGATTGATGCACCGGATGCTGCCGTCTTCGGCGATCCACATCTGGGCTAAGTCGTCTCCGACAAAGACATGGCCTGCCATGGCCGTCGTGGTCTTGCCGCAGCCGGAAGGGGCGGCACCGGCACACCATGTGGTCCGGCCGGAAGGGCCTTTTATGCCGGTGATAAACATATGCTCGGACAGTTCTTTGCCCTTGCCTGTATATACGGCCTTGTCCACGGCAAAGCGGTGGTTGCCCTTTTTGAGCAGCAGGGTGTTGCCGGCATAGGTGCACTTGAACGAATAGGTGGTCTGAAATTCTCTGTCCATAAAGACCCGGGCATCGGGCAGATCTTCGGTGCGGTTCAGGCCTTCGGAATGGATGTTGGTGAAAAAATGACCCCGGTTGACAACTTCTCTGTTAAAGTCGGCAAAGGCGTTGCGGTAAAGCAGTTCCGCGCTGTGGGAGACGTAGGCAGACGAGGTGATTTCCAGGGCCGGGTTGGAGACGGGAGCGCCTACAGGGCCGCGCATGTAAAAGCCTACGATCATGGTCATGCCTTCCATGATGCCGGCCATGTTCTTTCTGACGTCTTCTAAGGCATCCTCCCTTGTCATCCGGTTGGCCAGAGAGGAAACATGGTCCTGGGGGTTGGCAATGTAAAAGGTTCTGTCCACGATTCTGCCCTGCTCGTCGGCAAGATCATAGTGGATGGTATGGTTCTCCATGGCAAGAGGGCGTTCCTCTTTTTTCTTCAAGGCGAGCGCTTTGATAAAGGCCTTGTCCTCATCCGTTCCCGTATTGATAAACACATCATCGGGGTTGCACAGGGCAATGGCATTGGCGATGCGGATCAGAATTTCGGACTGCTCAATTTTGAAGATGCGGTCCAGATGGGTCTTGTCCATCTTTTGGGCGAACAGGTCGCGGGCCTTTTCTAATGAGTCGATTTTACCGAGGGTGTTCAATACGTCCATTTTTATATCCGTTTCACTTTAGAACCCCGCGTAAAGGCGCAGAATCCTATATTGTTAAATATTTGAAACTTGGCTCTAAATGATTTAATAATAGAGTTTCCTATTAACATTTAATCTCTAAAAATCAAATGGATTCTTGGATTTTTTTACAAAAATGTCTTTTGTAATCCTGGCGCTGCTAAGCCATTGTTTTAAAGGGGTTCAACATATTTTTTAAATAGATATGGGATAGGCTAAATGAAGATGGAAATATTTGCGGATTTGCACAATCATACCCTGTCTTCGGACGGGGATCTTTCAGCTGAGGCTCTGGTGCGGGCAGCCAAAGAAAAAGGGCTGGGTGCCGTCGGGGTCACGGATCATGACACCCTGGCAGGACTTGAGAAGGCCCTTTTCCAAGGGCAGGCCCAGGGGGTGGAAGTCATTCCCGGCGTTGAGGTCTCCGTGCGGTTCAATCGCTCTTTTTTTACGGGGACCCTGCATGTCCTGGCGTATTTTAAGCCCGCGCGACTGGAAGATACGGCCTTTGTCAAAGGCTTTAACGCGCTGCTGTCCCAGGGCCGGGGCGAGGGCCTGGTTCGGGCCAGGATCGAGAAGATCAATGCCGTGTTCGGCCCGGAAGGAAGGCAGAAGGTTCTGCCAAGGGCCATGGCCTGGGAAGACATCTCTTCCTATGCCGACAATATCTCCCGGCGGCATTTTGCCCTGGCCCTGGCCGAAAAATTTAAGATAACGGACAAGGACGGAATCAACCGGATCATTGGGAATGCAAGCCCGGCCTATCTGCCGTCCGGCGTTCCCCTGGAGGCGGTGAAGGCGTTTTTGTCCGATGCGCCGGTGGTGGCGGTGCTGGCCCACCCGGCAGCCGGATCTTTTCCGGGAGAAGGCCACTATAAAGAGGTGCTGCCAAAGGTCGAGATCGTGGAAAGGCTTTTGCCCGAACTTTTAGATGCCGGTGTGGCCGGGCTGGAAGTTTTTTATCCCGGCCATACCCCTGCCCATCAGGAGCTGCTGCTGGCCTGGGCAAAGCAACACGGCCTGCTGGTCACAGGCGGCTCCGACTGCCATGATACGGCCCAGAGACCCCCCGGGGTGGCCGGCATAGACAAATCCCTTTATTTAGAATTGAAAACCGCTATCGATGAAAAGGATAAATCAATATGAGAAGAGCTGAAAAACAAATTACGGATCAAAATGAGATTGATGAGGTTATCCGGCAGTCAAAGGTCTGCCGCCTGGCCATGACCGACGGGGACCAGCCCTATGTTTTGCCCGTCAACTTCGGGTATGCGCCCCCGTATCTTTATTTTCATTCGGCGGCCCAAGGGCGAAAACTTGACATCTTAAGGGCTAATCCAAAGGTGGCATTTGTTTTTGACCATCTTGAAAAGATCAAAAAACATGCCCAGGCCTGTGAATGGGGAGCGGCCTTTGTCAGTGTGATCGGTGAAGGAACGGCAAAAATCCTATCCTCCCCCGAAGAGAAAACCGCTGGACTGAACGCCATTATGGCCCAGTATTCGGGCAGAAGTTTTGAGTTCGATCCCAAGACTCTGGAAAGAACGGCCGTGATTCAGATCACCATCTCTAATATCACGGGTAAAAAAGGGGCCTGATTCAGAGGGGAGTGGGGCTATGCCCGCTTTTTTTCCATTCTGAACAGAACAAAGAGTGCCAGCATCCCCGTGAGCGTAACGGCGGCACAGGCCTTGAAAGACGCCATGTAGGCGTCGGATTCCGATGTGCCCGCCGCCATGAGGCCGTCTGTCACAGGACCTGCGATCAGCGTGGCCCCGACCCCCCAGGATAGAAATAAGGTGGCGTTGAACAGGGCAAAATAGGTGCCCCGTTTTTCAGGGGGAATATAGTTTGAAGCCAGCTCATAGGAGGATGCAATCACCAGGACCTCTGCCATGCCCATGCAAAACGAGGCAAGGCAGATCAAGGCCATATTGACCGTAATGCCCATGAGAAACAGGGCGCAAACGGCGATGCCGGAGGCCATGACCAACGCTGCCCGCTCCCCGATCCTCCGGCAGAGCCTGCCGGCAACAAGGCCTGCCACGATCAGCCCTGCGGATCTTAGATTCATCACATGGCTGAGGGTCAGGGGCGACAGTGCAAGTCCCGTTGAAAGACTTAAGTATTGTGGAATAATAATGGTCACAGCGTTGCGGCCGAAGTGGATCAGGGTCATGGCCAGGATAAAGGTGAAAAAAACGGCCGGGATAAAGGGCGGCAGCTGGTCCGCTGTGTGCAGCTTTTTTTCTGCCTCTGAGACGCCGCCTTCGGGCACCAGGAACATGGGGGCGACCGAGATAAACATGATCAGTCCCGAAATCCAGAACAGGCTGCCCTCGTAAAACCCCCACCCGGCAAAGGCGGTCCCCATCCTATCGTAGAGAAGCCCTCCGCAAAGAACACCGGCCACACGTCCTAACCCCCCGATGCTCTCCAGGCGTCCCATGATCCTGCTGCGCTCTCCTTTGCGGTAGACATCTGCAATCAGGGCGGACCAGCCGATATTGGACATGGACCAGAAAATTTCAATAAAGGACAGCCCTGCGATAATGACCCAGCCTGCGGCCTTGCCGTCCCCAGGGATTCTGTGGGCGTAAAAGAGCAGAATTGTACCGATACCGGCAAGGATCTCCCCCCAGACAATCAGCAGCCGTCGCTTTTGGAGCCGGTCTGACAAAATTCCCCAGGCATAGCGCTGGGCCAAGACGTTAACGATCATGGGCAGGGTGGTAAAAAAGGTGGTGGCCGTCACCGAAAGCCCGAGATAATGCCGCAGATAAATGGTCAGATAGCTGAAGAACAGTCCCCGGCGGAACATGGCCAGGATCTGGAAGGAGCTGATGCCTAAAAAGCGTTTCATGGCCGGGCAATTTACCAGGGTGCGGGGTAAAGCGCAATGGCCATTTTTACGGTGTGTCCGGGAGGTAAAAGAGGGGAATGAAAGCGGCGCATATTTGGCTTGCACAAAGACCTGTTCATGCTATTCTTGTTCATCATGATTGATCCTGTTTTGTATAAAGATCTTGAGGCCAAAGACCCCGGGGAAGTGACCCACCGGTGCCATGCCGCCTACGATCCTGTACCCT
Organism: uncultured Desulfobacter sp.; assembly: GCA_963677255.2. Classification (GTDB taxonomy): domain Bacteria; phylum Desulfobacterota; class Desulfobacteria; order Desulfobacterales; family Desulfobacteraceae; genus Desulfobacter. The sequence continues at coordinate 2,893,052 of CAXXER010000001.1, forward strand.
GCGCCTATGAAGTGCGGTTCTGGGACCGCATCGTCCGGGTGACCCCGGCCGAAAAAAGGGTAACCTGGGATAAGGGGCCTTTTTCAGAAGGCTTTGACTATGTCCCGCTGATCGCGGTCCACTATCTTTTATCCGCAGGCAAAGCCTGTGACGAAACGGACTGGGTATCGGAAAAGGATCTGCCTGGCGGCGCCGGCTTTTTCAGGGGCCCCCATCTTCTGCCGGTGAATTTTGTCGCAGAACGCTTTGAAGGCCGTCTTCAAGAGTTTAAATCCGTTTGCAGCAAGTTGGGGGGAACCCCTCTTGATATGGCGGATGCGGCGTTTTCATTCCCCCTGCTGCCCGGGGTTCCCGGTGCCGTCCTGTTCTGGGATGCGGACGACCTGTTCGGAGCCGATGCAAAGCTTCTCTTTGACCGTACCGTCTCCCGCCATTTTGCCCTGGATATTGTCTACGCCCTTGGGGTCACCCTGTGCCGGGTCCTGTCCGAAGCCGGCAAAGGGTAACCGGGGCTGCTTTAAAACGTATCTGGCCGCAGGATCAGGACAATTCCTGGGCCATGGTTTCCACGGCCGTTTCCATATCCTTGGTGGAGAAGCAGTACTGCATGGTGGCAAATTGCCTGCGAAGGGCCGACACCTCCGCCTTTACCGGCGAGCCTTTTCGAATGGTATCGGCCATAAGGCCTGCCAGGGTGGCAAAATCCTCCTCTTTCATACCAAAGCGGGTCATCTCCGCCACCCCCATGCGCAGGGCGCCCGAGGCGGTAAAGCCCTCCTCCTCCGGGGTGGCCTGGTAGTTGACGATGATGTTTTGAGACTCAAGATCCCGGGCTACCTGGGCCCCTTTGCCGTAGCCCACGTTGAGGATCACCTGGTGGGTTTCCGTAAAGGAGATGTCCGGATCCCCTGCCACATCCAGGCCCTGGGTTTTAAGGGCTGCGGCAAAGGCCTTGGCATTGGCGATGGTCTGGGACTGGAAGGCGTCCTTGAACTGGTTCATCTCATAGGCGGCAAAAAGAAGGCCGGTCATGGTGCCAAGATGATGATTGGACACCGAGCCTGGGAAGGTGCGGCGCTGCACCGCTTCCCACAGGTCGTTTTCCGGTGTGCCCGGAACTTTTGGCAGGTTCGAGGCGATCACCCCGCGCTGAGTGCCGAAAAAGGTCTTGTGGGTGGAGCCTGTGACGACATGGGCGCCTTCGTTCAAAGGTTCCTGGAAATGGGGGCCGTAAAGCCCAAGGACATGGGCCATGTCGTACATGACAATGCAGCCCGGGGCATAGGTGTCCACAAGCATGCGGATATCGGCCACAGGTTCTCTGTGAAGGATCATACTTTTGCCTAAAATAACCAGCTGGGGCTGGCAGTCCTTGATCAGGTCTTCGCAGGCGGCCACATCCAGTTTGTAGGGGTTATCCGGCATCACCGGGAAGTTCACCACGGCTGGTTTTTCCGTTCTGGGATCCCGGGCCACATAATCCCGCAGGGCCCCCATGGGCTGGGCGCTGAGATGACCGCCCCGGATAATGTGGTTGTTCATGACCGAAGACAGGCGCTTTTGCTCGTTTTTCCGGTCCGCCCGGTTGATATGGTCCACCAGAGCCGAAAAAAAGGCGGTGTTGGCCATCTGCCCTGAAATCACCCGGGACTCCACGGCATTACAGTTGAAAAATTTCATGAATTCCGCGTTGAGGCGGTTTTCCACCTCTTCGATGAATCCTGTGCCCTGGTAGTAGAAGACATCCTGGCCGGAAAATGCCTTGACCTCTTTGTGTTCGGCATAACGGTTCACGGGGTCGGATATGGACAGCATCCGGGCAATCTGGGACTGGCTCATCTCCGAGGGGATGAGATTGATGCATTCTTTCTGGCGCCAGGCGTGGTTGGCCAGGGCTTTGGAGACCAGGGCCTTGGCCCCGTTCAGCGGGGTATCCGGCGTTTTGGGTGCCGCGTCAATCTCAATTTGGTCCCAGGGAATGGACCGGACATGGGGCGGGGCTTCGGACCGCATATGATAGGGCACGACAACGGCGGAACATCTTTTTTTCCGGATTTCGATTTCAAGTTCTGCCCCTTCGGGAATATCGGCATCCAGCAGCCCCATGGCCAGGGCCCTTCGTTTGGGCTCTTGGCTGAATTCACCCATCAGGCCGTCTCCCTCACCGCAAAGATAGGGCACCATGGTACCGGAGGTGATCCAGCCCACCTGGCGGTCTTCCATGAATATTTTATACCCCTCCCGGGCGATGCCCTTGCCGGTCACGGCCACGGGGCTGATCACCCGGGGCAGGGCATCTGTTTTTTCCCTTAAGTTTTCCGCGACTTTTGAAAAGGCCTCAAACTGTTGTTCCAGGGCTTTTTTTCCGATGAAATCCCCCTTGAGAGAGGAAAAGGAAACGGCAAATTTTGACAGGCGGGAGGCAAAGATGGGGATTTCACTGCCTTCCGGGTCCGTGCCCAGCTCATGGCCATAGAGAGGCAGGGCTGCCTCCAATCTCAAGGTGTCCCGGGCGCCTAAGCCGACTGGCGTAGCGCCGGCGTTGACAAGCAGGGTCCACAGGGCAGCCGCCTTGTCATTTGGTGCAAACAGTTCAAACCCCAGAGGCTCTCCGGTATATCCGGTCCGGGCAATATCCACGGGGATGCCCTGCACCTCGCCCCGGCTCAGGTTGTTCCGGGCAGGCTCGGGCAGGCGGCCTGCGGTGATGAGGGGAAGCAAAATAGACTTGGAGGCCGGCCCCTGGATGGAGATCATGGCAATGTCATGGGTTTGATCATCCATAATGACACCGGGAAAGTTTGGCAGATGCGCCATGAAATGGGCCACATCCTTTTCCCGGTTGCTGGCGTTGACCACTAAAAGAAATTCATCGGGATCAAACCTGTAAAGATAGGCATCGTCTACGGCAAATCCGCTGGCGTCCTGGATCAGGGTATACTGGCTCTCCCCGACTTTTAAAGCTGCAGCATTGTTGGTCAGGACATGCTGGAGAAAGGCAACTGCCTTATCTCCTTTAAAGTAGAGGCGTCCCATGTGGGATACGTCGAAAAGGCCGGCGCAGGTCCGGCAGGCCAGATGTTCTTTGATGATACCGTCGGTATATTGGATGGGCATTTCCCAGCCGCCGAATTCAACCAGCTGGGCCCCCATCTGATGATGAAGATTGTATAGGGGAGTACGGTGTAACGCAGTCATAGGCGCTTCCTTGTCCCGGACGGGGTTGCCGGCCCCGGGGCGCCGGGTCACCCGCGGCAAGGCCGGCGGGCCCTCCAATCTCATTCAACCTTACGGGCCCGGCATCCGAAATCTAGAGGTTTTCCCCGGGAATGTCAATGGTTGTTCGGGCTTTATGGAATCCGATAAGGATGGAGAAAAGCGCCAGCGCGCAGCCGAAGCCTGAAACAAGGCTGATGCCGAGGATGCCGGCGGCAGACCAGACAAGTCCCCCGGTAAAGGCGCCGGCCACCCGGCCGATGCCGGCAATGGCGTAGAAGGCGGCCATGGTGGAGGCGCGCTGCTCTGGCAAAAGCTCCGTGCCAAGGCCCATAGAGGTAACCAGGGTGAATTCAAAGATGAAAAAAAGACAGAACAGGGCGGCCAGGACAAGGGGCAGGCCCCTGTCGGCCAAAGGAAGCATAAAGTAGGCCGCGGCGGTGATGGCCGTGCCGACGATGACGGCCCGCTTCAGGCCGATTCGGTCGGAAAAAAGGGCGGTGCTGCCCTCTGCCAGGACTTCGGACAGCCCGATGAAAATCGTGCCGAAGCCAATGGCGGCCAGGGACAGGTGATAGGTGGATTCGAGCCAGGCCCCGTAGATTACAAAGAGATTGTCATTGGCCATGGACATGAAAAAGCCATATCCAAGATAGCCCAAAACCCTGGGGCTTTTGACGATGGCTTTCCAATTGGAAACAGCCTTCTTGTCTTCGGCGCTCTTTGTCCTGATCTCAGCCGGAGTCTTGGGCATGAGTTTGAGGATAAGAAAAAAGCAGACCAGGCCCAGAATCCCCAAAATCCAGAATGGGGTCTGCCAGGAGTATTTTTCAATGACGATGCCTGTGACGGGAATGCCAACCAGGGTGGCGCCGGCCCAGGCCATCTCCGTGATGCCGATGAGTTTGCCCCTCTGCTGGTAGGGAACACAGGTGCCGATAAACGCCTGAAGACTTGGGTCAAACAGACATTTGGCAAAGCCTGCAAGGCCTAAAGAGATCATGAGCACGGGATAAAGGGGTGAAAGGCCTGCGGCAAAGCAGCCGATGGTGAGGATGGCCACGGCAATGAGCATGAGCAGTTTGTAGCCGTACCGGTCGGCAAAGCCGGCCCCGATGGGGCCTAATACCGCGGTGGCCTGATTCAGGGCAATGGCCGAGGTGATGGCGGATAAATCCACATTCAGCCCCCGGGCAAATTCCGGTGCAAAGGGGTAGACCATGCGCCGGGCAACATTCATCAAAAATTTGGTTACCGTGGCAACGGCAATGAAACTGCCGCCGCCGGTGTTGCTGGAATGTTTTATCATGAAAATGCCAGGAGCCTGAATTTGTCCAGTATCAGAAGCAGACCGATGAGGATGAGCAGGGCACCGGCGCATTTGTTAATGATCCCCATGACGCGCATGGCCTTTTTCATGAAAGGCAGCATGGAGTTGATAAAAACGGAGATCAAAATGAAAGGCAGGGCCATACCGGCGGAATAAACGACCAGAAGCCAGATCCCATTGAGGATGGTGTCCTGGTTCCCGGCAACAATGAGAATACTGCCCAGCATGGGGCCGATGCAGGGGCTCCAGCCGGCCCCAAAGGCCATGCCGATGACAAAGGTGCCGGCAAGATGCAGGGGTTTTTCTTTAACATGGAGCCGTTTTTCAAACTGGAAGGCCTTGATGTTGATGATGCCCAAAAGGTGCAGCCCGAAAACGATGACGGTTATCCCTCCCAGATAGCGGATCACCCAGGAGTATTTTGCCGTTAATCCCCCTAAAAATGAGGCTGAAGCGCCGAACAGAATAAAGACCGTGGAAAAGCCTGCCACATATGCCAGCGTGGACAGGATGACTTTTTTTCGGATTTCCTTGTTGTCGGCGGTGAGCTCATCTAAGGACAGGCCTGTGATAAATGAAAAATAGGCCGGAATCAAAGGGAGAACACAGGGGGATAAAAATGACAGCAAACCGGCGGCAAAGGCTGCCGGAAAGGTAATGGTTTCTGTAAACAAAGCCTTTTCCTTGAGGGTGTTGTTTGTTTGATAAAGCCCCGGCTGTCATCGTCCAGCCAATGCCCCCATAGCCTACCCATTTTACTTCAGGGTTTCAAGGGCAATTTGCCTTTGATCAGGATGCGGCAGCCCTGATCAGGTATTGGGGAGGACTGCCGCATGAAAGACAAAATTAAAAGGAGACGACAAGTTCGTCGTAGCCCTTGCGCCATTTAGGCGGCTGGAGTTCCAAATCCGGGGCTTTGTATCCCACGGCGATGATCAGGGGGACCCAGTACTGGTCCGGGATGTTAAAGGCTTTTTTTACCCCTTCATGGTCAAAGCCGTCCATGGGATGGGAGTCCAGCCCAAGACTTGTGGCCGCGTACATCAGGCTCATGGCAAAAAAGCCCGCATTTTTTGCCGCAAAGGCCAGGTTGGCGTCGGCGCTCCAATTGTATAAAGAAGAGGTGGCGGACTCGAACCACTCGCGCTGCTCCTTGCCCATCCCGCCTGCGGCCAGCATCTGCTCCCAGGTTTTTTCAAACACAGGATGCCCTTTCTGCCATCCGTTCTTATCGGCCAGGACAATGAGGTCCACCGGAGCCTCTGTGATTTTGGGCTGATCCCAGGCCAGGGCCTTGAGTTTTTCTTTTTGAGCGGGATCCCTCACAATCATAAGATTCCAGGGCTGCAGGTTAAAGCTGGACGGGGTTTGGGCCGCCAGATTCACCATGGTTTCAAGCAGGTCCTGGGACAGGTCTTTTTCAGGGTCAAAAAAATTAATGGAGCGACGTTGTCTTACAATATTTTCAAAGGTCATGATGCCTCCTTTGGCTTGTGTTCTTTTTTTAAGGGCTATTGGGACTGACCCCGGCCCAGTTTTTTGAGCAGGCTGCCCAACGTGGTCTGCTCTGCTGAGTCAAGGGATGAAAATACGTTTTCTGCGATCCTGGAATGCACCGGAAACAGGGTTTCGATCAGCGCCTGACCTTCCGGGGTCAGAATCACCTTTATCTTGCGCCGGTCATCAGGATCTTTTTCCCGGCTGACCAGTCCCCGTTTTTCCAGATTATCAATCACCAGGGTGATATTGCCGGAGGTCTTCAGGATTTTTGTCCCGATCTGTTTCTGGCACAGGGGCCCTAAATGGAATAAGGCCTCCAGGACGCCGAACTGGCTGATGGACAACCGGACCTTTGCCAGATGCCGGTGCAGTTTTTCTGTCACCGCATTGGAGGCCCGCATCAACTGGGTGTAAAGCTTGAGCTGCTGGTCCGCCATTGCCGGTTCATTCCTTTGGTTGTTTTTCAGTTACGCTCGGTTTCAACACGTTTGATGTTGAATAGTTTAATGTTAAACTAAATCCGAATATGTCTCTGTCAAGGGGGAAAAGGCCGATTCCCGAAACCCAAGCGGTTTATCTTTTTTATAAGACTTAATCGCTTTTCCGGGTCGTCTGGCATCAAAATTAAACCGGGATAGGCTTTTGGAAAAAGCCCAGTTGATCGAAAATCATTGGAGGGAAACGCGTCAGGCTCCGGTTTTTCTGCGGCTGCCAGGCCGGGCCCTTCCCCTCCCGCCGAGGTTGGATTAATGGATGTCAGTGAAAATATCCCATCGCCCAGACCCTTTAAAGGTGAGGTGATAAGAATGTTTTCAGCTTAGAAACCGCTCTCCCGTATTAGCACCGCCCGGACCCGTATCAGAAAACGGGAGGCGATACTGAGGGATTCCCCCCGAAGCCGGACGGTGCCGCGAACCGTATGTCCCGGTTTCCCCGGGGGCTCAACAGGCTCAAACCCCACCCGGTAGACGGTCTCCCGCACCTGCCAGTGGGTCCGGCCGTCCTGAGGAGGGGTCACCGGAATCGGTCCCTTGTAGAGGGAGGTCAGGTCCGGGGCGTCCAGAACCCGTGTCGAGGCGGACTCAACATACCGTACCCGGCAGTCCACAAGGGGGAACCCGGGGGCCTCGGGATAAAACCTGGCCGCCTGACCGCGCCGCACACCGGCCAGTTCCGCCTCCCCCACATACCCCTCCAGCACCATGCCGGACCGGTCAATGAGGCTGGCCAGCCTCAGGGTGGGCCGGATCCAGCGCCCGGTATGCAGATCCTGGGCCAGGTCCACCACCTGCCCTGCCCTGGGGGCGGTAATTTCCAGCCGGGCCTTCTGGGTCCGGAACCCTTCCAGCCGGGTCATGGCCGTGGAAAGCCGTTGTTCCACCACCCGCATGGTTTCCATGAGGCCGTACTGATTGAACTGGCGCCGCAGCTGGGCCTCCAGCATCCGGACCTCGCCCAGGGCCAGTGTCTCCTCATAGTCCAGCTCCGGAGCGACCAGGACGAAGAGGACCTCCCCCTTTTCCACGGCCTGGCCCTCTGCCACGCGGATCTCTTCCACCCGGGCGGCAAAGGGCGGGTAAAGACCGGTCAGGGCGCCGGACTGCAGCAGGGACGGGACAAAAACCGGCAGCCGGAGAGGAACAAAAACAGAGAAAAGACCGGCCGGCACAAGCATAAGAAAGATCGCCAGCCGCAGATTCCATCTGAGGATCCCCCGCCGGCGCCAGGCATTTTTGGCCACCCGCCACAGCGGAAGCCCGATAAACCAGACCATCTCCACGGCAAACAGAACCAGCCCCAGGGCCTTGAAAAAAAGATGGTAGACCAGCAGGGCAATGGCCGTGAACAAGAGGAGGCGGTAAACCCAGGTGGCATAGGCAAAGAGGATGAGAAACCGTTGTTTTCCCAGAGGCATCTGCTCGGGGCAGCCCGGGTCTATGCCCAGCAGGGTTTTGGCCAGGGCCCACCGGCCCAGGGCAAAGGACCGGTCGTGGAGGTTGGGGACATCCAGGATATCCGAGAGCAGGTAGTAGCCGTCAAACCGCATGAAAGGAGACAGGTTCAGGGCCAGGGAGGTGGCCCAGGTCACCGTTCCCACCAGGAAACAGGCGCTTTTGGCAGGACCTTCGGGAAGGAAGTGCCAGAGCAGTATGGCCAGGACGGCCAGGGCCAGCTCTGACAGCAGGCCTGCAGACACAATGGCCATCCGCCCGCCCCGGTCCCGGACCTTCCAGCTTTCAGAGGTATCCGTGTAGAGCATGGGGAAAAAAACAAGAAAGGCCACCCCCATGGTGGGCACCCGTACCCCGTATTGTTTTGCCGTATAGGCGTGTCCCAGTTCGTGGACCACCTTGGCCAGGAACACGGCCACGCCGTAGTACACCAGCCCCTGGAGGGTAAAAAAATGAACAAAGCTGTGGGTGAAGGCCTCCCATTGCCTCAGGGTCAGAAAAAGCCCCAGGCCGCCGGCCAGGGCCAGCAGCACCAGAAAAGACCGGGTCATGAGCAGCCGGACCGCCGGCAGGGTGGCGGTGAGAAAGGCATCGGGATGGAACAGGGGGATGCGGATAAAAAGGTAGTGGGAGATGAGCCATTTCAGGGCTCCCGGGGGCCGCTGTGCGGAACGGGCCCGCAGGAGACTCCGGCTGTCCGGATCTTCCGGGCTCATGAGCTGGTTGCGCTGTAAAAACTTTGCCAGGGCGTCTATCTCGGCTGCGGTCACCTCAAGGGTGGTTTCCCGACGGATGGCGGCAACAAGATCGGCACCTCGGCCCAGGGCCCAGCGGGCCAGGATTTCAAACTCTTGCCGGCCCAGCCTGAAAAACAGGTTGCGCACCGGGTCCTGGAGGGTCCAGGTGGGGCTCCCATCCCCCAGGGGAGGGCCCTGGAATAATTGCAGGTCTTCGCGCAGGGGGGGCAGCAGTTCCATGGTCACACCCCCAGCATCTGCCGGGCTGCGGCCAGAGGTTTGCGGAACAGGTAATAGGCGACCCGGACCTCTTCCCCAAAGAGTTTTGCCGTGCCCCGCAACCCGATACGAGGGGTGTTTTTCTCTGCCGACAACGCGGCCTTCAGGGAGAAGGCCAGCACCTCGTCCTGGGTGATCACGGCCTTGTACCCCGACTGCACCAGCACGGCGGGATAGGGGTCCTGGGGCCTGATGTTCAGAAAGATCAGCACCCGGGCCCCCGGTGCAAGGACAATGGCATCTGCCACGGGCAGTTCAATTCTGGCCTCAACCGCATTGGGATCGGCAATGGTCATGACCTTTTCCCCCACCACCACTGGCCGGCCTTCCCAGTCTCCGGGATCCCCGAAGACAACGATGCCGTCCCGCTCAGCAAGGATACGGCTCTTGGACAGCAGCTCTTCCCAATAGGCGGCCTCCACGGTTTTCTGGCGGACCCGGGCTCGCAAAAGGTTCAGGTCCGCCTTGCTCCTGGCATCCATAAAGGCCTTCTGCCGGGCCCGGTTCAATTCAGCCCGCCCCACCTCCAGGGCTTTGACCGCCACCTGGTGTTCGTTGCGCAGCCGGGTGTCGTCCAGACTGAACAAGAGAGTGCCCTTTGTTACCGCCTGGCTGGGGGCCACATGGATGGTCCTGACCACCCCGTCCATGGGGGCGCTGACCACCAGCGGGTCCCGGGGCACGATCTCCACCGGGGCCAGGACGGACAGGTGCACGGGCAGGGCCAGGACCAGAAGCATCAAAGCGGCCACAGCCAGGCCAATCCACCGGTTCTTCACCCCCCGGAAAAGGCCCTGTCTCCGGCCCAGGGCCTTCAGGGCATGGGCCCCGGCATCGGCAAGCCGCTCCAGAAGAACCATCTCTCCCTGGTTCCAGGCTTCTTCCCGTGAAAAGATCAGCCCGCCGGCCATCTCTCCTTGGGGGGAGATCAAGGGGACCCAGAGCAGGGTGCCGTCAAACCACTCCTGCCAGTCGGCATGGAAGGTCTGTGGAAATTCCTCCCGGGTCAGTTCCCGGATTTTCCGGTGCCCCTCCTGCCCCAGAACATGACGGACCAGGGATCTGCAGAACAGGGTATACGGCGCGTTTCTATCCGGGGTGTCCACTCCGGATACGGCCTGGATACGCAGTCCCGCCGTCCAGACCAGGGCCTGGCCAAAGCGGACCAGGCGAAGGGTTTCGTTGGCCAGGACATAGGCCAGCTCCGCCTGGGTTCCGGCATGGCGCAGCTCCTTTTCCAGCTCCAGCAGGGTGCCCAGCAGCAGGGTCTGTGCTTCGGGGACCTTCTGTGCCCCCGGGTTTTCCGGTCCCGGCATTATTGGTCCCCGAACCGGGCGGACCCGCTCATGCCGGCCAGAAGTTCGGGATGGGTTCCCGTGATCCTGCCCCGGACCTCCAGGGTCTGGCTTACCGGGTCCACCCGGGCCCCGATGATGGTAATCTCGGCACCATAGTCTTTTCCCGTCTCATCCATGTGCACGGAAAACGGGGTGCCCGGGCCAATGTGCCGGACCCAGGCCGAGGGGACAAAGAGCTGAAGGTGAAGGGGGCTGTCCGCAATGACTTTGAGCAGGGGCTGGCCCGGCTCCACATACTCATACCGGGAGGCCAGGCGCTCCAGGACCTTGCCTGAAAAGGGGGCCTTTAGCACACACCGGGACACCTGGATCTGCCTCAGTTGCCGCTCGGCCCTGCCCATTTTCAGCTTGGCCCGGGCAACGGCCAGTTCCACCTCGCTGACCGACTGCATGTCGGCCAGCCGCTGGTTCACCTCCAGGATGGTCCGGGCCTGTTCATACTCGGCCTCGGCCTTTTCCAGTTCCCCTTTGTAGCGGCGGCAGTCAAAGGCCACCAGGGCCTGATTTTTTTTAAACGCTGTACCGAAATCCACCTCGATGCCCTGGATAAAGCCTGAAATCCCACTGGAAAGGGTGGTTTCCAGCACCGGAATGATCAGCACCCTCACCGCAGGGTGCCCCTCCTCCCGGGCGGAACAGGGGGGCGCCAGGGCGAGGAACAGGGCAACCGCCAGGCAAAGACAGGTTCGCTTCATGTTCACCTCTTTTTCAGGCATCCGGATGCCCCAGCTCTTCCTGCCACTGGGCAAACCGCGCCTTGAGGGCATCGGCCAGGGAGGCGACATCCAGGGCCTCCACCTGGCCGGGCAGAAGGTCCGCACCAATGGAGTGGTGGATTCGTCCCACGGCGTTCTGCAGGTCGGCATAGGCCTGGCGGTGGCGGATGGTTGCCACCAGGGCGTTGGTGGCGCTGCGGATCGTCTCGAGCTCATTTCCCCCGCCGGCGGAAGCCCCGGCCTGAACCTGGTCATGGATGCCGGTGTAGACCCGGTCCAGATCCCGGCTGACCCCGTAAGTCTTTTTGGCCAGGCCGAACTGCTGTACAGCCAGATGGACCTGGGCCAAAACGGCCATGGACAGGGCCTGGCGCTGGAGGCGGTCCACCTTGCCCTGGGTTTTGGCCAGGCGAATGGAGGCCGGTCCCGTAAACAGGTTCATGACATTCCAGGAGATCAGGGAGCCGGCGGATGCCCAGGAATTATTGACCAGAAAATCGTTGCTGTTGTAGTCATACCCGAAGTTGAGTTCGATCCCGGGCAGCATCTGAAGCATGGCCCGGTGGACGTCCAGGGCGCTGATTCGGACGGTATAGTCCATCTGCCTCAATTCCGGCCGGAAGGTCAGAGCCAGCTGCTCCAGCTGTTCCACGGGCGTGGCAAAGATGGGCACGGACACGGCCTTCCAATCCGGCTCGGCCAGGGTAAAGGGGAGGCCGGGACTGATGTTGACCAGGACGGCCAGCTCCTTTTTGGTCTGCTTCAGTCGCTGGACCATGTCCCAGAGCACCCGGACATTTTCCAGAAGCTCGCGCTGGAAGGCCAGGACCTCCCCTTTGGGCCGCAGTCCGTTTTCCTCAATCATCCTGGCCCGCTCCAGGGCGGAACTGGCCTCGGTCATGAGCCCTGTCATCTCTTTGATAAGGCGCTCGGACCCCACCGCACTCCAATAGGCATAGTTTACATCCTGAATGATATTCTGGATTACCTTTCGTCGTTTTTCCTCGGCAATCAAGACCTGGTCGGCCTGCTGTTTGGCCCGGACGTAGCTGACCCCGAAGTCCAGGATGTTCCAGGTCATGGTGACCCCGGCCGTCCGGATATCCCGCTCTTCCGAGATGGAGGGCTCCAGACTCTGCTGGCCCGACTGCAGGGACTGGCTGCTGCTGGCGTTGCGGTTGCTCCGGGTCCTGTACCCGGCAGAGGCCGCAACTTCGGGAAGCAGATCATACTTGAACACGTCCAGCTGCCGGTTGGACAGGGCCTCCTCCATGAGCTTGAGGCGGTAGTTTAAATTATACTTGATGGCACGGGCCATGGCTTCGTACAGGGTGAGGGGTCCGGAAATGGGCTCCTGGTCCTTGAACAGGGAGGCCAGGTCCTCATTGGCCCGGGCCTTGAACTCCTCCACGGACATGGGCTTGGGGGAAACAGAGCAGCCCCATAAAAACAAAAAAGATATCAGAACAGGAACCATTCGAAATTTGGATTTCATCATGCAGTCTCCTTGCGTCCTGTGGCGCACAGGGCGAAATTAATACTATCAAAAATAAGTTATTGAATCCGGGCTTTCCCGATTTCCCGTCAGACAACCCGGGCCAGCAGTTCTTTAAGACCCCGGTCAAACCGGCCTGCCGCGTGGCTGATCCTGGCGGAGAGTCCCCTGCTCCGGGCCGGGGCGGCAAAGCCTGCAGCGGGAATGACACCGGCTGTCAGGGCCGCCAGGATGGTGTCTTGCCCACCCAGAACCACCTCAGGCGCCTGGGGCTGATCCGGACGGGTGGCCGGATCCGGACCGGTATTCCCATCGTGGCTCAGGCCAGCGGCCTGCTGCCCGGCTTCGGGCGTCACCATGATGGTAAAGGTGGTCCTGATCTCCATTCCCGAGGTGTCCCGGGCAACCACCAGGACGGTGAGCTCTCCTGAAAATTCTCCTTCAGGACTGACGGTGAAGACCTGGGTGGCCGGGTCAAAGGAGACCCATTCGGGCAGGGGAGACCCGTCGGCCAGGGTGATCTCGTAAGTGAATTCAGCGGCCGGAACTTCCGGGGAAAAGGCATCCTTGGGGATACCGAATTCCAGGGTCTCTGTCGAGGCCAGGGTAACGTCGGGAATACTTTCACCGGATTCCTCAAAGCCTTCGGCCGGTCCCGGAATCAGGCCCGGGCCCTGTCCGCCCTCTCCTGTGGACAGAAAGCCCGGCAAGCTGCCCGGCGGGGTCCAGGAGGAACCGCCCGGGGTGTCAACGCCAGCCGGGACAAAAGAGGTTCCGGCCGGGCCGCTGCCCGGGGATGCGGCATTGGTGGTGGGAGAGGGATTCTGGGCAGGATCATCAAACACATCGTTGATGGCCACAACCAGGGCGGTCTCCACCGAGTTGCCGGCGGCATCCTCTGCTCTGACAACGATGGTATGGGATTGCAGGGCTTCAAAATCCAGGGCCTGGCCGTCAACCACACTCAGCTCTCCTGTGGCGGCATCAATGGTAAAGCGGCCCCCGGCATCATCCACCAGGGTGTAGGTGTCGGCCCCGATGGAGGAGACCGTCCCCACGACGGTGCCGTCAGGGACCTGCTCATCCACGGCCAGGGTGGCGGTGGGCGCCTCCGGGGTGTTGTTGTCCACGGTGGCATCGGCATCGTCCTGAACCGTGCGGACATTGCCGGCCGTATCCGTGGCTGTCACCGATACATTCCGGTTGTCCGCCTCAATGATGCCGCCGCCGTCTTCGGTGATGGTAAAGACGGCCTGCCAGACGCCGGAGGACAGGGTGGCGGTCACGGCAGAGGGGCCTCCGAACTCACTGAAGTCCATGGTCACCGAGGCTACGTCACTGTTGTTGTCCCCGCTGCCCGAGTTGTCCCAGGTGGCCGTGACCGTATCCCCCACCTTGAAGGCCCCGCCGTTGCCGGTGGCCCCGGTGATGGAAATATTGCCGTCAGTGACGGCCGGGGCGGTGGTATCAACGGTGACGGTCAGGCCTGTGGAGGCCGAAGAGACGTTCCCGGCCGTATCCGTGGCCCTCACCGTGATGGTATGGGCTCCGTCGGCCAGGGCGGAAGGGGTGTAGCTCCAATTGCCGGCCCCATTGGCCGTGGTGGTGCCCAGCAGGGTGGCCCCGTCATAAACCGAAATCTCGGCGTTGGCGTCAGCCGTGCCCGTCAGGGTCGGCGTGGTGTCGCTGGTGATATTGTCAGTGGGGGAACTGCCGCTGTCACTGGACGCGGACAAATCAGGGGCGCCCGGGGCGGCAGGCGCTGTGGTATCAACGGTGACGGTCAGGCCTGTGGAGGCCGAAGAGACGTTCCCGGCCGTATCCGTGGCCCTCACCGTGATGGTATGGGCCCCCTCGGCCAGGGCGGAAGGGGTGTAGCTCCAGTCACCGGACCCGTTCGCCGTGGTGGTGCCCAGCAGGGTGGCCCCGTCATAGACCGAAATTTCGGCGTTGGCTTCTGCTGTGCCCGTCAGGGTCGGCGTGGTGTCACTGGTGATATTGTCCGTGCTGGAACTGCCTGAATCGCTGGCAGCTAAAAGGTCCGGGGTGGACGGAGTCGAGGGTGCTGTGGTATCGACGGTGATGGTCAGGGTCGACGAAGCCGCCGAGGTATTGCCGGCTGTATCCATGGTCCGTGCCGTGATGCTGTGGGAACCGTTGGCCAGAGCTGAAGCGGTATAGCTCCAGTTTCCCGAGCCGTCCGCCGTGGTCGTGCCCAGGAGCGTGGCCCCGTCGTACAGGGCGACAAGATCCCCGGCCACAGCCGTGCCGGTAAAGGTGGGGGTGGTATCCTTGGTGATGTTGTCCGTGGAGGACGTCCCGGTATCGCTTGATGCGGCCAGATCCGGGGTGCCCGGAGCAGTGGTCGGCGCCGTGGTATCCAGGGTAACAGTCAGGGTGGGAGACGGGGCAGAAATATTGCCGGCGACGTCGGTCAGGGTGAAATAGATATTATTGGCGCCTTCCTGCAAAGGAATAGCTGAGGTGGACAAACCCGCCCCCGGCGGGATGCCTGAAAAAGAGCTGCTGTTTCTGTGAATGGTCACTTTCCCGGCCTCAGTCAGGTTAAACAGAAATGCGGGCGAGGAGATGTTGGTAATATTGTCCGTACTGGATATTCCGCTATCGCCGGACGCCAGTAGATCCAAGGCCGCCTGAGCCGCCGGGGCCGTGGTGTCGATGGTGACGGTCAGGGCCGAAGAGGCGGTGGATGTGTTGCCGGCCGCATCAGTGGCCCGGGCCGTGATGCTGTGGGCGCCCTCGGTCAGGGCCGAAGACGTATAGCTCCAGTTTCCGGAGCCGTCTGCCGCGACCGTGCCCAGAAGTGTGGCCCCGTCATAGACCGAGACCTGAGAATTGGCCTCGGCCGTGCCGGTAAAGGTCGGCGTTGTGTCGTTGGTGATGTTGTCCGTACTGGAACTGCCGCTGTCACTGGATGCGGAAAGATCCGGGGTGCCCGGCGCCGCCGGGGTCGTGGCATCCACGGTGATGGCCAGGGCCGGGGAATCGGCCGACGTGTTCCCGGCCGCATCCATGGTTCTGGCGGTGATGCTGTAAGTCCCCCCGGCCAGGTCTGTGGCGTGGGTATAGCTCCAGTTGCCCGAGCCGTCCGCCGTGGTGGTGCCCAGGAGGATGCCGTCCGCATAAACGCCCACAGGCTCTCCTGCAGTCGCGCCTGTCCCCTCAAAGGTGGGGGTGGTGTCATTGGTTATATTGTCCGTGGTGGAACTGCCGGTGTCGCTGGCCGCAACAAGGTCCGGGGTGCCAGGAACGGTGGCCGGGGCGGTGGTGTCTACGGTGATGCTCCACGTATCGGACTGGACGGACTCGTTGCCGGCCACATCGGTCTGGGTGTAATAGATGGTCGTTGTTCCCACGCCTAAGTTAAAAGGATACGTATATGAAGACGCTGCTGGGTAATAGGGCGAGACCCCCAAAAAACTACTTGCCCCCGAAAAGGTTACAGTATCTTTGACGTATTCAGTGCTTCCAAATACGATTTTTACACCTGTGCGGTTTGTAATACCATCTGTATTTGAAATACCGGTGTCATAAGCTGCTACTAAATATCCTGTCACCGGTTTTGACGGGGCAACCGTGTCAATGGTAACGGTCAGGCCGGAAGAAGCGGCAGAGGTCCCGTCCCCGTTGGTGGCCGTGGCCGTGATGGTATGGTCACCGTCTGCCAGGGCACTTGCGGTAATGCTCCAGTTGCCCGATCCGTCGGCCGTGGCAGTTCCTATGGAGGTGGCCCCGTCGTACAGGGTCACGGTGGCATTGGCCTCTGCAGTGCCTGAAAAGGTGGGGGTGTTGTCCTTGGTGATATTGTCCGTGTCGTGCTGCCCGGTGTCGCTGGCCGCAGTAAGATCCGGGGTGCTGGGGGCGGCAGGGGCGGCCATCAGACCGGCGTAGCTGTCCCGGGTCTCCCTGTCCAGGGGGGCTGCCGCCTCAATATCTCCGGATTCCGTCTCCAGGTCCCAGTCCCCGCCCAGGGATGCGGCGCCGGTGGGGTCATCCGAGGCGGCCACATCGGCCCCGGTGATCTCGGCAATCCGGTCCACCAGGGTCTCCCCGGCGGTTCCGCTGCCCATGCTGCACCCGTAAAAGAGAATATCTGCATTTTCGCCCAGGGCATCGCCCCAGGCGCTGAGCTGTCCGGCATAGCCGTCCAGGGTCGACAGAGAGAGGCTGGCCGTTCCCAGGACCGCCTCGCCCTCAAGGCCGTGGCTGAAGATAACCACCGCGTCCAGATCCTGGTACCCTTCCAGGGCCCGGGTGATCTGGTCCACACCGTCTGTGCCGCTGTCCAGGAAGATCACCTCGCTGTCCGGGTCCAGGCCCTGGAGCAGGCTGTCCAGGTCCTGAATGTCCCTGGATACAAAGATAAGGCTGTGGGAGGTGCCGGCATCATCGGGCTCAGGGGGAGTGAGGCCATGGTCTTGCGTCTCTGTCCGGTCGCTGTTGGTTTCCTCCCCTGTGGCCGGCGGTGCCAGGTCGGCCAGGGGATTGGCGTCATGGCCGTCTGACGGACTGCTGTCTCCGGAGGTATCGCCGCCATGGGCAGCGCCGGAACCGTCCGCCATGGAAGAGGACTCGGCCACCGTGATCAGGCCGGCAGCATCATAGAGAAGCCGCGGCTCCAGGGCCAGCATCAGGGAACGGGGGAACAATGACGAGGACGGGCCGTCAGGACCGCCACCGTTGTCTTTTAGCTTTTTGAAGAATTTCATGGGGTCACCTTAAGGTCTGTTACGGGGGGGCCGCCGCGGCGGGCCGGGGAATATACGGTTTGGGTACTGATGGGAAATTTGAACGTCAACACTCTATACCTCCCGGCTCGAAGGGGGTTTACCACGATGTGGTAGTTAGTAAGGTAGAATATTGTACCGATTATAGAAAAGTCAACACCTTCAACTTTTTTTTGGGATGCAACTAATGTTTGTCTCAGCATATAAGAATATGCCCGTTCCTATTGTCTTTCCAGCCCGGCTGGGACCTCGACGCCTGAAGGACGATTGAGGGCAGAAGCTGACCTGGTAGAGTAATTCTGGATACGTTCCTAAGAGTGAAATAATAATTCATTCAGGAGGGTATTTATGAAAAGTAAAAAGCGCAAAAATTATACAAAATCCTTTAAAGAAGAGGCCGTGAAGCTGATAACCGATGAGGGGTATTCTTTTGCAGAGGTGGGTCGAAATCTTAGAGTAAACCCAAATTTAATCAGTCGTTGGAAAAGAGAACTGGATGGGTGTGGCTCAGAAATAAGCCCAGAAC
Source organism: uncultured Desulfobacter sp. (assembly GCA_963677255.2). Taxonomy (GTDB): domain Bacteria; phylum Desulfobacterota; class Desulfobacteria; order Desulfobacterales; family Desulfobacteraceae; genus Desulfobacter. Next base: position 2,910,909 of record CAXXER010000001.1, read on the forward strand.
AGCTTGTTGCCATCCGGGCTGAGCTCAAAGATCTGCGCAGTATTGCAGCCATAAGTATCAAAAAGTCCTTCGTGCTCACGATATAATCCCCAGCATGAGCCGAAAAGGCGACTGCTGGGACAATGCTGTTTTTGAAATTTTTTTTGGGACGCTTAAAAACGGAACGGATTTTGGGTTCAAACTACGCAAATCGAGAAGAGGCCAAACGTGACATCTTTGATTACATTGAAATGTTTTATAACTGTCGACGTCTCCACTCGTTCATAGAGAATTAAAATCCACAACAATGGGAAATGGAAAAAGCAGCTTAGGAAAAGTGTCTATTTTTACTTGACCACATCAAAATAACCCGGGCTACGGCGGACATTCTTCGGTAGAATCCTGCTTTGTTTATCTGAAAAAAAGTTCTCCAACGGCAATGGCAACCACACCCAGCATCAGAGCGATGACGACAAAACTGACCCAGTTTTTCATAGCATCTCCTTGAAAAGGCTATCGATTTTGATCATTACCCCGGATATAGTTGATTTTACCGGATAAGGCCAGGAAAAATATATATCCTTCCAAGGAGATCATCGGGACTTGAGGTCTTCTTTTGTTCATTCAGGACAAATTTGGTATAGAAAGAAAATGATTATTCAATGCAAAAACGGGGAAAAGGTGGAGACGGCAAGGTTGACGCCTGCGGAGCGCCACGTGATCCAAAAGCTTATGGCCTGGCAGTCCCTGGCACAGTCCCTGACCTTTTTCAGGGAAAAGACCGCGGCGGCCCTGGCAGCAGGCTGGAACAACACGGGGCCCGTGATCCGGACCCGGAGTATGGACCTTGTAATCGAATCCCTGGAATCCGAACTGAATTTACGGCTGAAAAAGGCCTGACCGCAGCGTTCGCTTGGTCAGTCCCCATTCAGGGCGCTTCGGACCTGGCTTGCCAGATGGGCCCGGCTCACCGGCTTAAGAAGCAGGCCTCTGAGTTCCAGTTGCTTGATCCGCTCCGGGGTGAGGCGTTCACTAAAGCCTGTGCAGATGATAACGGGCAGGTGGGGACAAAGCTGCCGGATTTCTTCGGTAAGGATATCCCCCGACATTTCAGGCATGGTCATATCCGTAATGACAAGATCAATATCGTCCGGGTTTTCCCGGATAAACTCGAGGGCCTTGAGGCTGCTTTTCTCGGCAGTCACAGTGTAGCCTAACCGATGGAGCATCTCCCGTACCAACAGCAGGACCTGGGGTTCATCGTCCACCAGCAGGATCCGTTCGGTCCCTCCGATCACATCCGGGGGAGCGGAGGCAAAGGCCTGGGGTTTATCTTTCAAAACTGCAGGCAGGTATACTTCAAAGCGGCTGCCTTCCCCCGGGGTCGAATCGACCAGGATATCGCCTTTGTATTTTTTTACGATGCCGTGGACAACGGACAGGCCCAGGCCTGTGCCTTTGCCATTGGCTTTGGTTGTGAAATACGGATCAAAGATTTTTTGGATGATCTCAGGAGTCATGCCCGGGCCGTTGTCACTGACACTAAAGCGGACAAAGGGGCCGGGTTTGGCATCATCCGGATGGGAATGGTTGTCTAAATGGACCGTGAGAATTCCACCGGTGGATTCCATGGCGTGGAAGGCATTGGTGATCAAATTCATGGCCACCTGATGGATCTGGGTGGGATCGGCCATGATCTTGTGAACGTCCCTGGCAATAGACTGGTTGATACGGATGGTGACGGGCAGGGTGGACCGCATCAATTTGATGACCTCTTTGATGATGACCCCGGGGTTCAGGGGGGCTACCTTTGTTTCGGCCTGACGACTGAAGGTGAGAATCTGTTCCACAAGGTCCCTTGCCCGCCCGGCTCCCTTGAGGATTTCATCCAGCCCTTTTCGCTGGCGGGTACCTTCGGCAAACTCTTCCCTGAGCAGGTCTGCATATCCCAGGATAGGAAACAAAATATTATTAAAATCGTGGGCGATCCCCCCTGCAAGAACGCCCAAGGCTTCCATTTTCTGCGCCTGCCGGATCTTTTCTTCATAGCCGCGCTGCTTGAGTTCCATGGTTTTCAGCCGGGTGACATCCGTTGCGATCTGGAGCCGGGCCATCCGGCCGTCCACCCATTGGATAGCCCGGTCATGGTAGATGTTCCAGCGGCCGGTGACCGGATGCTTGTCCTCCCACAGATGAATGCCGGTAGCTGAGCCGTTTTCGTCCGTGAGAAACCGGTTTGTGCAATGGGGGCAGGGCTTGTCCTGGTGCCTTAAATCCCGCCAGCAGATGCCGCCGGTCAGATCCTTGCCGAACAATTGCTTCATGTAATCATTCATGAATAGGATTTCATGGGTGTCGATGTCAGCCACGTAAATGGTGGATTCAATACCATTCAGGATGGTGAGAAACCGCTGCCGAATCTGTTCTTCTTTTTGCTCGGCCAGTTTCCGGTCCCCGATATCCGTAAGCATGGCAAAAACGCCGTCGAATTTTCCGTCCGGTGTCTTAAGGGGGGTGGAGGAGACAACGGCCCAGAATACGGAACCGTCGGTTTTTTTGAAACGGGCCTCATGCTGCAGACATATGCCTTGTTTGCGTCCCTTTTTCCATTGGGTGTAATTGTCCATGTCTTCGGGGAAAATAAAGTTTTCCATGGGCTGCCCGGGAAGTTTATCGGCATCTATGCCCAGCTTTTGGGCCATGGTGGGATTGACAAAGGCTGTCCGGAAACGGCTGTCCAGTGTCCAGATGCCTTCTGCCGCAGTCTCAAGGAGCTGCCGGTACCGGGTCTCACTTGTCTTGAGGTCCATTTGCGCCTGGTGTTTTTGAATGATCTCCCAAGCCGTGTCAGAAAGTTCATTGGCTATGACAAGGTCGGCTGCTGTGTATGGGGCCTCTTTGTTCCCAAGGCCCAGCACGGCGCACACTTTTTTCTTGCGGATTACGGGGATCATCAGGACACGGGTCAAGGGGGCATGGCCGGGCGGAAGGGTCCGGTTTTCAGAGGACACAGGATACGTGTTGCAGATCTGGGGGGCCATGGTCTCAACACATTCGGCCCAAATCCCCGCCCGGTCTAAGGCGCAATGGCCTTGGCCCGGATCCGTCCGGCAGAATATATCCAGGGTGTTATCTGAAAACGTCTGGGAAAGGATCTGGGTCTGGTCTTCGGCCAGTACGAGAAAAAAGCTGATACGGCTGACGGTCATGTCTTCCGCACTTTCCAAGACCGCTTGGGTCAGTTCCCGTGTGGTGCAGGCCCCCGACATCTGGTTGAGCTTGAGACGGGCCCGGAGCAGCTGGCTGTGCCGGTGGCGCTGGGACATATCCTCAAGAAACCCTTCGTAGAGAATCTGATCCTGATCATCCTGGGTCTGGCGGATGTAAAGGTTTCCCCAGAGGCGCTGCTTTTCAGCCGTGATTAATTCCACCAGGCGGCCTTCTACGGTCCCGGCCCGGTTCAACTCTTTTTGGATGCGGTCAAATTGATCCGGCACGGTGAAAAACTCCCGGATTCCCCGCCGGCTGTCCAAAAAACCACTGACGTCGGAAAATCCGAAAAGGGCTGCCATTCTCTGGTTGGCCATGATAAGCCGGCCCTGGTGGTCCACCTGGAAAATGCCGACAAGGGCTTTATCGGACAGGGCTTTATACTTTTCAATGCTTTTTTTCAACTGCCGGGTCTGCCGGCGGATCTGGGCGCCTTGGACCCGGTTCCAGATGATAAGAAGAATGACGATAACCGCTATGCCCCCTGTGATCGCAATGGGCCAGGCCATGGCGCCGGCCTGAAACGCGTCGGGACGGCCGGCATGGAAGGTGATGCCGCTTTTTCCCTGGCTGGGGAAGCATGCGAAAACCATCAGAAAAAAGCTTAGCGCTGCGATGAATCGTTTCATGACGCATCCTGGTTAAATCGTAAACGATTGAGAATTTTTAAGAGCTACGGAAACGAAACCTTATTGTAATACAAAACCGGGTGCAGGGCAAATCCAAAACCGTGCACCTTTTGGGAATATGGGCTGAAGATCTCTCAGGATGGCCGCCGTGATCCCTTGGGATAGTTTATTTCAGGTGTGCAGATGTTTTGATTTTTTATGATTTATACTGTACCGTTACACGGAGATAACCTAAGGATTCAACCACTACCGTTGACATATTGCCCGGCGGATTTTTCATGGACCCGTATTGGAAACCGTTAAAATGAAAGATGAGGATAAATCCAAAACTCAGCTGATAAAAGAACTGCAATTAATGCGACATCAGGTTGCGGCCTTGACCCGGTCCGCAGAGAGTGCAAGCCCGTCAGAAAGCCGGCAGAACCTACGGATTCCCGAAAAAAAACGGATCGAAGATGCCCTGGAACTGACCCTGTTCTGCTTTGATACGGCTACTGTCGGTATTTTTCAGGTGGCAATGGACGGGCGCATTCTCAATGCCAATTCCTCTGCCGCAAAAATGCTCGGGTATACCAAAGAGGAACTGACGCGTTTATCCATTCCCGATATCGATCCTTTTATCGGTGCCGATACAGTGGATGCCGATTTGAAAGAGCGGGCTTCCCTGAAAAGGAGTTCTTTTGAAACGGTTCATATAAAAAAGGACGGTTCCAGAATTCCGGTGGAGATTATACAAAACGTGTTCGAATACAAAGGCGAGCGTTATTCTGTCGCCTTTGTACAGGATATCACCGAACGTAAACGAACCCAGGAGTCTTTGCGCCTTGCCAAATTTATTTTTGACAAGGCCCCCATTGGCATCCTCAGATTGGGGGAGAGCGCCCAGGTTCTCGATGTCAATGACGAAGGATGTGACAGTCTCGGGTATACGAAAGAAGAATTGTGCCGGATGACTGTTTTTGACTATGCGCCCGGATACACTCCTGAAGACTGGGCCACGGGCACGGCCATCCTGAACAGGGGAAAGACCCGGGTTCTTCAAAGCCAGCATCAGCGCAAGAATGGTGACGTGTATCCCGTTCAGATCATTCAAAACCGGATGCGGTTTGAAGGGCAGGATATCCGTGTGGCCTTTGTCCAGGATATCACCGAACAAAAACAAGCCGAGGCCTCCCTTGGCCTGGCCAAGTTCATCATTGATCATGCCAATGTCGGCATCTATAGGATTGCTAAGGAAGGGCAGATCATTGAGGTGAATCAAAAGGCCGCTCAACTGCTCGGCTATGCCAAAGAAGAGCTGGAAACCCTGTCCATGGAAGACATCGACCCTGAAGTTTTACGAGAATCCTGGGAGGTGAATTGGCAGAGATTGAAAGTTCAGGGGGAACGGACGCTTGAACGGGAACACCAAAGAAAAGACGGTTCCCTGATCGCCGTTGAGCTGCATGCCAATCTGTTGCAATATGAAGGCCTTGAATACGCTATCGCCTTTGTCCAGGATATCAGCCAGCGCCGGCGAAATGAAGAAGCCTTGCGCAAACAGGACCAGCTGCTTCATGATATCGGCAGGCAGGTGAAAATGGGGGCCTGGAGGTTTGATCTTGAAACCGGAAAGGTGACATCCACCGATGAAGTCAGCCGGATAAACGATCTTGAACCCGATCGGACCCTGGATATTGAAAAAGGCCTTGGTTTTTATCACGGCGCCCACCGGCAAAAAATTAAACACGCCTTCAACCGGCTGGTTAAACAGGGCATTCCCTATGATCTGGAGCTTGAAATCGAATCCGCAAAAGGCAACCGCAAGTGGGTGCGGACCACGGGGGACCCTGTCATAAGAGACGGGCGAGTTGTCCAGGTGCAAGGCTCCTACCAGGACATATCGGAGCGAAAACGCATGGAAGAATCCCTGCACATCACCCGTTTCAGTTTCGATCATGCACCGGTTGGAATTTATCTTATCGGCGCCGGCCGGCGCATTCTGGATGCCAACGAGGCCGCCGCCCGGATGTTGGGATACTCCCGGAAAGAAATGCTCACGCTGTCCACCCGGGACATTGTTCCCCACCATGCCGGGATGGATGATAAGACCCATTGGAACCTTGCAAAAACGCGGGCAAAAAAATTTTTCGAGTCCTTTCACCGGAGCAAGGATGGCCGCGATATTCCGGTGGAAATCAGAAGCAACCTGTTCGAATACAGGGGGCAGCGATATGCCATCACATTTGCCCAGGACATTACCGAGCGCAAACAGGACGAAAAGGAACTGCGTCGCCTGCGAAACTACCTGTCCAATATCATCGACTCCATGCCCTCTGTGCTGGTCGGGGTGGACAGGGAGGGACGGGTGACCCAGTGGAATCGCAAGGCCGAGGAGGTTACCGGCATGGATAGCGAGAAGGCCCGTTCCCAGCCCCTGGATCTGGTTTTTCCCGGTCTGGCCCGTGAAATGGACCGCATCAGGACCTCCATCCGGGAGCGCCGGGTGATCAATACCCCAAAAGTATTGAACAAGCAGGGGCAAAAGATCCGTTACGAAGATATCACCATTTATCCGCTGGTCTCCAACGGGGTGGAGGGGGCGGTGATCCGGCTGGACGACGTCACCGAGCAGGTCCGCCTGGAAGAGATGATGATCCAAAGCGAGAAAATGTTGTCCGTAGGGGGACTTGCTGCCGGCATGGCCCATGAGATCAACAATCCCCTGGCCGGTGTGATTCAAACTGCGGATGTCCTGTCCAGACGGCTGCAGGCGGATTCCGCAATTCCGGCCAACCAGAAGGCGGCAAAAGAGGCCGGCATTACCATGGAGGGGGTCCAGCGTTTTATTGAGGCCAGAGATATTCCCAAGATGCTCGATACCATTAAAGCCTCAGGCCTGCGGATGGCAGAAATTGTAAACAATATGCTCAGTTTTTCAAGGAAGGCCGATGCCATGGTATCATCCCATCCCCTGGACAGCCTCCTTGACAAGACCCTGGAGCTTGCGTCCACGGACTATGACCTTAAACGGCAGTATGACTTTAAAAACATTAAGATTTTAAGGGAATATCAAAAAGATCTGCCACCGGTGCCCTGTGAAGCCACAAAGATCCAGCAGGTGATACTCAATATCCTGCGCAACGGTGCACAGGCGATGCAGGAGAAGGGATCCGAAACCTCATGTTTTATTCTTCGGACGCGGCGGGATTCAGTCCGGAACATGGCGGTCATAGAGATTGAGGACAATGGGCCGGGAATGGATGCGCAGACCCAAAAGCGAATCTTTGAACCCTTTTTTACCACCAAGCCCGTGGGCGTGGGCACAGGTCTTGGGCTCAGTGTTTCCTATTTTATTATTACCGAAAACCATAAGGGGGAAATGACAATCCAGTCGAGCCCGGGCACCGGTGCTAAATTTATTATCCGGCTGCCGCTGTCAGCTAAGGGGTAGGCGTTACGCTTCAACATCCCGCGGTAGCTTGTCTCAGACCATGGCCGCGGTTTTCATATAGGCTTTTTCCAGGCGTTTTTCCGAAACTTTGACTGCGGTTTTCAGTTCCTGGGCATAGATAGAGATTTTAAACTCTTCGATCAGCCAGTAAAAGTCTTCCACCGCCCGGGTCTTTTCCGGGGAGGACTGCTCGTCCAGGCTTTCTATAAGGGCGGTCAGCCTGCGGGAAAAAGGGGCGATCTGCTCGCCTTTCTGGGCTTCTCTTCCCGGATTCTCCGCTGCACGCCTGGCCCGGACTGCAATGCCGGATAAGTACCTTGGGAAATGGGTCAGCCTTGAAAAATCGTAGAGGTCAAGGAAATGGGGCGGACACAGGCTCTTTAACTCATTGAAAACGGTGGTGAGAAGCTCCGAGGCGGCCGGCTTGTCTTGATTGGCCAGGGAGAGCTTTTGCAAAAGCGAAAAACCCGCCTCGTACTCCCGGCCGATATCCAGAATTTTTTTGATCAGCTTCTGGCTTTTGGCGTAGATTTGGGGCCGGATTTTCGCCGCATGGTCGGCAAATTCCTTTTGGGTGCGGATGTCCCGGGCAAACAGCTCTTTTACCACAGCCGCATATACCATGGCACGAAACGCTTCGGCTCCGTCGAAATAAGGGGCCATTTTTTTAAGGGCTTCAGTCTTTGTAATATCTTTTTTCAACGCCTTGATATCATCGGGAAACAGGGTTTCAAAAAGCCTGGCCACCCCGGCTTTATGCTGGGTCAGGGCTGAGGACTTCGAGGTGAACAACCTTAAGGAAAGCCCCTCTTTTTCAGGTTTGAGGCCGATGAATACATGGCGGACAAATCCTTTTTCAGGATCCAGATCAATGGTGTCGGGAAGATCGCCAAAGTCCCATTGGGTGATCCTGTCTTGTTCGTATTTTTTCCGGGCCCTGTCAAAGGCGGAAGGCCCGGATGCAGGACGGCTGGCCGCAAACTCGCCAAGCCTGGACAGATCCCTTAGAGATTTGATCTCCCGGTCCTTGTGATCCCTCAGCGATACCCTCATTTTAAGGTGATCCGGCAGATCTTTGTCCGACCAGATGCTGGCCGGAATTTCTGTTTGGTAATGGTCGCGGATGAATTCAGACAACAGGGTAAATAAAGGCTTGTCCTGGCGGGGCATCCCGCCGGCGATGACGGCGGCGGTCTCCTGGATGGGAACCAGTTTGCGTCTGTACTGTTTGGGCAGAGCCTTGATCAGCGCGGTGATTTTTTCTTCAAAAAGCCCCGGCACAAGGCGGTCCACCCGGTGTTTGGAAACCATGGCCGCTGCCTCGGCCGGTACCTTAATGGTGACACCGTCGGTATCGGTACCTGGATCAAAGCGGTACTCCAGTGCAAATTCTCCCTGGGCCATTTTCAGGCGGTCCGGGAACCGATCCAGGGTTTCCTGGTCCACATGGGCTTTTTGGATATCCTCCCGGGTCATGCGCAGGGCCTTGTCATCGGCAAGGTCCTTCAGGAATTTGGCAAAACTTCGCACATCAAAAAAGGGTTTGGGCAGCCGGGACTGGTAAAAGATAAAAAGGTCGTCTTCTGTGGCCAGAATATCCCGGGTCCTTGTCTTGTCCTCAAGGGTTTCAAGATCCCGGATCAGGGCCTGGTTGTGGGCCATGAAGGGAAAGGGTCTGAAAACCTCCCCCTGGACCAGGGCATGGCGGATAAAAATTTCCGAAGCCTCCTGGGGATTGATCCTGCCGTATGCGGTTTTCCGGCCGTTGACAATGATCAGCCCGAACAAGGAGACCTGTTCCTCCGCCACCACCTCCCCCCGCTTTTTCTCCCACCGGGGATCTGCATAGGTCCTTGTGCAAAGATCTCCGGCGATCTGCTCCAGCCAGGAAGGATCGATGTTTGCCACGCCCCGGGCAAAGAGTTGGGAGGTTTTAACGAATTCCGCTGCCATGATCCAGGTCCCGGCCTTGTTGAACAGGCCCGACCCCGGGAAGATCAGTACCTGCTGCCCCTTGGCTGCGGTGAAAAAATTCTTTTCCTTTTTGTGGGCGATGCCGGCCAGGTACCCATATAAAAGGCTTTTGTGGATGGCCATATACAATGGATTTCCAGTGTCGCCTCCCCCATCCGTGTCCACGGGGGGGATCGTCTTTGCAGACGGGACCGGGGCCGGTCCATTACCCTTCTGGACAATGTCGTGGTCTTTAAGCATCTTGGTGATCTGGCGGTGGATGTCCTGCCATTCTCTCAGGCGCTTGAAGGATAAGTAATTTTCAATACACCATTTGCGTAGCTTGGACCTGGATTTCAGCTGCCGTCCCTGGGTGTCGCAGGCCTGCCAGATGTTGAGCAGGGTTAAAAAATCCGATGCCGGGTCCTTGAAGGCGGCGTGCTTTTGGTCTGCGGCCTGGGCTTTATCTGCCGGTCTCTGGCGGATATCGGAAACCGTCAGCGCCGTGGTGATGATGCAGGCCTCTTTGAGGCATCCTTCCTTAGCCGCCTGGATGAGAATCCGGGACAGCTTGGGATCCATGGGCAGGCGTGCCATGGTCTGGCCCATGGGGGTCAGGATGAATTTGCCCTGTTCGGTTTTCTTTCCTTTTTGGCAGGCCTTCGCCCGTAGGATCGCAGAAAGTTCCATCAGGGTATCAAATCCGTCTTTAATGCTTTTCGGGGCCGGAGGATCAATAAAGGGAAATGAGGAAATATCGCCCAGTTTCAAAGAGAGCATGCGCAAAATGACTTCGGCCAGGTTGCTTCTCACGATTTCAGGAGAGGTAAAATAGGGGCGCCCGTTGAAGTCATCCTCGTCAAAGAGGCGGATGCAGACCCCGTTTTCCACCCGGCCGCACCGGCCCATTCTCTGGTTGGCCGAGGACTGGGAGATGGGGGCCACCGGCAGGGCGGTGGTCCGGGTCCTAGGCGAGTACGCCGGTATCCTGGCAAGGCCCGTATCAACGACATATTTTATTCCCGGAATGGTCAGGGAGGTTTCGGCTACGTTGGTGGAAACCACGACCTTGCGGCCGGGGCCTGCGGCAAAGACTCGGGCCTGCTCCTTGGCCGAAAGCCTTGCAAAAAGGGGCAGGACGCTGATTCCGGTTCTCAGTTTTCCCCGCAGGATCTCCATGGTTTCCCCGATGTCCTGTTCCGTGGGCATAAAGATCAGAATATCGCCGGTCCGGGTTTTTGAGATCAGATTGGCGGCGGCTTCGGCTGCCGCTTCCACATACCCCTGGTCTTCGGGCCCGCCGCCGTCGCCGGAAACAATCGGGGCATAGATGGTCTCTACCGGAAACATCCGGCCGGAGACCTCGATGACCGGTGCATCGTCAAAGGCCTTGGAGAATTTTTCCGTATCAATGGTGGCCGATGTGATGATCAGTTTAAGATCGGGTCGAGTTTTAACCAGACGGCGCAGGATGCCTAAGGTGAAGTCTATGTTGAGGCTGCGTTCATGGGCCTCATCCACAATGATGGTGTCATACTGGGTCAAAAAGCGGTCCTGCTGGGTTTCGGCCAGAAGGATGCCGTCGGTCATCAGCTTGATATGGGCCGATGCCGGGGTATGGTCGTCAAACCGGATCTTGTAGCCCACACTCTGTCCCAGGTCCTGTCCCAGTTCAAAGGCGATCCGTTTGGCCACGGTCATGGCGGCGATACGCCGGGGCTGGGTACACCCGATCATGCCGGCGGTTCCCCTGCCGGCTTCCAGGCAGAATTTGGGAATTTGGGTGGTCTTTCCAGAGCCTGTTTCCCCGGAGATAATGACAACGGGATGGGCCTGGATGGCCTCAATGATGTCTGTTTTACGGGCGTTGATGGGAAGGTCCGGGTCAAAGCCGATCTCTTTGGGAATCGCGGCTTCCCGTTTGGTGCGGCAGGCTGCGGAGGCCTGGGCCTTTTTCAGCAGGGCTGCGGCCTTTTTCGTATGGGGATCGTTTTCCTGTGGTTTGCCGGTCTGGGATTTCTTCAGGGCGGCAAGGGAACGAATCAGGCGATGGCGGTCCCGGCACATGGCCTTGGGCACGAGTTGTTTTATCTGGTCCTCAATTGTCATGACAGCCTCTAATAGTAGCTCAAACCTGGCCAATGTCAAATTTTGCGGAGTAAATTTTTTATTGACAGGATCTGAAGAATAAGAGACAACAAACGGTGTTCTATTAAAGGGGGTAGTATTATTAAATAACGAAAATTAATGCACTATTGCTTTTTAATGTTAACCCAAAAATAGGGGGGAAATAATAGCATGTCAGATTCAGCTATTAAGATCGGAGGCGCCCGAAAAAGCGTCTTCAAAGACAAGGTGATGAAGCTTCTGCCCGAGGGCGGAAACCTCAATGCCTGCCTGACCTGCGGTGCCTGCGCATCCGGGTGTCCTGCCACCGGCTTGGAGGGCATGGACCCCAGAAAGTTCCTTCGCATGGCAGCCTTGGGCATGGATGAAGAAATCTTAAGCTCCAACTGGGTATGGATGTGTTCCATGTGTACCCGGTGCGTGTATGTATGCCCCATGCAGATCAACATCCCGCAGCTGGTCTTCAACGCCAGGGCAACCTGGAAAAAAGAGGACAAGCCCCGCGGCATCATCGGTTCCTGCGACATGGCATTGAAGAACGATACCTGTTCGGCCATGGGAGCCAATGAAGAGGATTTTCAGTTCGTTGTGGAAGACGTACTCGAAGAGTACCAGGAAGCCCAGCCCGAATTCGCCGAAATGACGGCGGATGTGAACCGGGAAGGGGCCTACTACTTTTTGAACCAAAACTCCAGGGAACCTGTGACAGAGCCTGACGAGATGGTCCCCCTATGGAAAATTATGAATCTTGCCGGTGCCGATTGGACCTACGGGACCAAAGGCTGGGCCGCGGAAAACTACTGCATGTTTGCCGCTGACGACGAAAGCTGGGAAAAGATTGTCAGAACCAAGGTCAAAGCGGTGGAGGATCTAGGCTGTAAAGTCTGGCTCAATACCGAGTGAGGGCACGAACTCTTCGCAGTCCGGGCCGGACTGGAAAAATTTAAAATCCCTTACAACTTTGAAATCAAGAGTATTATTCAGCTTTATGCCCAGTGGATCAAGGAGGGCAAACTCAAACCTTCTTCAGACTGGAACAAGGAACGCGGCATCACGTTCACCGTCCAGGATCCCTGCCAGCTGGTCAGAAAATCCTTTGGCGACCCCGTGGCAGAAGATTTAAGATACGTGGTCAAGGCTGTGGTGGGTGAGGAAAACTTCATCGACATGACCCCTAACCGCTCCAACAACTTTTGCTGCGGCGGGGGCGGCGGTTACCTGCAGTCCGGATTCCAGGAGCAGCGCAGGGCTTACGGTCAGACCAAGGCCAACCAGATCCTGGCCACCAAGGCAGACTATTGCATCACACCCTGCCATAACTGCCATGCCCAGGTTCATGACATGGCAGAGGTCAACAACCACGCCTGGGAGACCGTCCATCTGTGGACCCTTTTGTGCCTGTCTTTAGGCATCTTGGGGCCCAACGAACGTGAATACCTGGGAGACGACCTCAAGGAAGTGGATGTATTCCATCCTGAATCCGCCATGTAGGCGGATCCGAATAAAAAAATAGTCATAAAACATTAAACCCGGTAAAAGTCATCTTGCTTTTACCGGGTTTTTGTTTTTTACTGGCAACGTTCAGACTGTGAAATATCGTATAAGGGGATGGCATCGTTACGGTTCTGTTTGCCTCTGTCTTGTAATTATGATAAGGAATTTGGATTATGACTCAGATCATCAGCATTGCTAACCAGAAAGGCGGTGTGGGCAAGACCACCACTGCTGTTAACCTCGCTGCCGCCCTGGCAAAACTGGGTAAAAAAGTCCTGCTTGTGGACTGCGACTCCCAGGCCAATGCCACCACGGGGCTCGGGGTGGAGAAGCCTAAGCTTTCCGCCTCTTTGTACCAGGGCCTTATCGGCGAAGCTGAGGTAGATGAAATTATCCTGCCCACCATGCTGCCCAAGCTGATGTTGATTCCGGCCAATGTAGACCTTATCGGCTTTGAGGTGGAAATGATGGCCGCCGAAAGAAGGGAGGCGCGGCTTCGGGACCTTCTTTCCCCAGTGGCCGACCGGTTTGACTATATTCTCATTGATTGCCCTCCGGCACTAAGCCTTTTGACCCTTAACGCCTTTGCCGCCTGCCACTCGGTGCTGATCCCTTTGCAGAGTGAATTTTTTGCCCTGGAAGGGTTAGGACAGCTTTTGGATACCATCAAACGGGTGAAAAGCTCGTTTAACCCCGGCCTGAAAATTAAAGGCATCCTTTTGACCATGTTCGACTGCAGGACCAATTTGTCCCAGAACGTGGTGGACGATGCCAAGCAATATTTTAAAGACCTGGTCTTCAAAACCAAGATACCTCGGAATGTGAAACTCGGCGAAGCGCCAAGCTACGGGCTGCCGGTGATTTTATACGATAAGCTGTCACAGGGATCAAAGAGTTATGTGGCATTTGCCAGGGAACTGCTAAAACGATGAAGAAAAAGAAAAACACCGGTTTAGGCCGGGGCATCTCTGCACTCATTCCTGATCTGGACCTGGACAAACCTGAAACCGGTTCCGATTTTTTCTTTTGCGCGGTGAATGATCTGCGCCCTAACCGCTATCAGCCCAGAACAAGGTTCAGTGATGATGAACTGGAACGACTGACCACCTCCATTGCCCAGCAAGGCGTACTTCAGCCGCTTTTGGCCAGAAATATCGACGGCAGTTACGAACTGATTGCAGGAGAGCGCAGGCTTCGGGCGGCAAAGGCGGCAGGTCTTGCCGAAGTTCCGGTAATCATTCTGGATCTCACCGATGAACAGGTGCTGGAAGTCTCCATTATCGAAAACATTCAGCGGGAGAACCTCAACGTTTTAGAAGAGGCGGAGGCTTACTTTCGGCTCATCGACGAGTTCGGATATACCCAGGAAAAAGTGGCCAGAAAGATCGGAAAAAACAGGTCCACCATTGCCAACCTGTTGCGGCTTCGAAGCCTGCCCCAGGAGATCAAGGACAGCCTCATCGCTGAAAAGATCTCCATGGGCCATGCAAGGGCGCTTTTGGGAGGGGGATCTGAAGAAAACCAGCTCTACCTTTTCAAGCAGGTCCTTGCAAGGGAACTGTCCGTCCGGGAAACAGAGCGCCTGGTCAACCGGGCCAAGCAGCAGCCCAAAAAGTTGGTGGAGAAGATGTCCGCCGATGAGAAAAAGATCATTGAACAGACCTCCAACCGTATTTCAAGCGCCATCAACTCCCAGGTGAAAATCAAAAAGAGCGGGGACAAAGGGCAAATTGAAATCCGGTTTAAATCCAGCAAAGAGTTCAGTCGGCTGGTCGATCTTTTAAGCAGTTTTTCATGAAAATTTCCATTGCCAAAACTGCCGGGTTCTGCATGGGGGTCCGGCGGGCGGTGGATATGGTACTGGACGCCGCCAACCTTTCCGAAGAACCCATTTATACCTATGGTCCCCTGATCCATAACCCCCAGGTTTTAGAGATGCTGGAGGGAAAGGATATCCACCGTCTGGATACCATTCCGGAAAAAGGAAACGGGGTGGTGCTGATCCGGGCACACGGGGTGCCGCCCGAAGATGAAAAAGCCCTTGCCGATGCGGGGTTCACCGTGATCAACGCCACCTGTCCCCGGGTGGTCCGGGTCCAGGTCATCATCAATAAGTTTGCCCAAAAAGGATATGCCACCATCATTGTCGGGGATAAAAAACACCCGGAGGTGGTGGGGCTTCTCGGCTATGCCAGGGAAAACGGGCATACCGTGACAAGCCTTGATCAGCTTGAAGCTCTGCCCAGATTTGAGACTGCGGTGGTGGTGGCCCAGACCACCCAGAATACCGGATTTTACGATGAAATAAAGGACTGGTGTAAAACAAACGCGCCCCATTATGAGTTGTTCGACACCATTTGCGGGTCCACTGAAAAGCGGCAGAATGAGGCTCGGGAACTGGCCCGGACCCATGATGCGGTCATTGTCGTGGGAGGCAAACAAAGCGGGAACACCAAACGCCTGGCCCAGGTGGCCCAGGAAACCGGGACCCCTGCCACCCACATAGAAGATGCCTGTGAAATTGACTACGGCGCCCTGTCCCATGCCAAATCCATTGCCATTACCGCCGGTGCTTCCACCCCCAACTGGATCATCAAGGAGACCTGTTTTCAGGTGGATCAGGCCATGCAGAAGCAGCAGCCGGCCAAGGCCGCCTTGTTCAGGATCTTAAATTTTCTGCTCCAGACCAATGTGCTTTTGGCTGTCGGTGCCGGCTGCATGACCTTTGGGGCCTCGGCCATCCAGGGCGGGGAGCGGATTTTCATCCATGCGGTGATTTCCATGGCCTATGTCCTTTCCATGCAGATCATGAACAATATGATTACCATTGGCGCGGATACCTATAACAGGCCCTACCGGGCGGCGTTTTATAAAAAACATCATATCGGCCTCAAGCTGATCGCTCTGGTCTCAGGAGGTCTGGGATTGTATTTTGCCTGGACCCTGGGGCCTTTGTGCTTTATCATTCTTGCGGCCATGAGCCTGCTTGGATTTTCCTATAACCGAAATATCATCCCCTTGTGGATGAAAAGCCGGGTTCATCGGATCAAGGATATTCCGGGCTCCAAGACCATTCTCATTGCCGTGGCCTGGGGGGTGGTGACAAGCCTTTTGCCGGCATTAACCGGCCGGGTGCCTGCCGGGATGGCCCTTATTGCCTTTTTGTTTTCCACAGGCCTGGTCTTTGCCAGAACGGTTTTTGTGGACGTGCTGGCCATCCAGGGGGACCGGATTTCCGGCAAGGAAACCCTGCCCATCCTTTTAGGAGAAAAGAGAAGTTTTGCCTATATTCAAAAGACCCTGGGAGCAACGGCTCTTTTACCCGTAGCAGGTTTTTTTGCAGCGCCTGGGGCAAATGCCATGTTCTTTCTTGCTCTGGTGCCCCTGTTTATGCTTTTATTGTTAAAATTGTATAAGGAAGACAGCTTTTTGTCCGTGAGCCCCTACGAGGTGCTTTTTGAGTCTTCTTTTGTGATGACAGGGCTTGTGGCACTCATGCTCTAAACCAAAACCATCCGGAGGGTCCATGGCGGGCGGATCCAAAAAAAAGAGTAAAATTCCTCTGATCGGGCTTCTGGCCCTGAAAAACCAATTGGTGACCAAATCGGAACTGGAGGCAGGACTGAACCAGGTCCGGGATGCCAAGGACCAGGATGAGGCCCTCAAGGCTTATTTCCTCTCCCAGGAACTGATTTCCAATAAGAATGTCCAGCGCCTGACCCTGGCTGCCAAGGCCATTACCATCCGCCAGAAAGAGTATACCTTCGGGGCCATTGCCCTGGCCAAGGGCTTTATCAATAAAAGCGTCCTTGATCTCGCCCTGGAAGATCAGCAGAGTGATATCAAGGAAAAGAGAAAACCCCGTCTCATCGGGGATATGATGGTGGAGGCAGGACTTTTAACCGAACGCCAGCGCGACTATATCCTCAAGCTTCAAAATAGGGTAAGGAAAAATGCCATTGCCGCCACTGTGGTCAAAACCGAAGAGCAGGCTCCGGACCCGCTGATACCCGAAGTCTCCAAAGCGGATTCCAAGCCTGAACCCGAATCCGTGTCTGAATCCGCTGCCGAAGATAAGCCCACCCCTGCGAACGGACCCCAGGAGGTTACCCTTTTGGAACCGGAGATCATTTCCGGGGGCATCCAGCTCCAGATCAGTTCCGATTTCATGTCCGCCTTTTTGACCAAGACCGCACAGTTTGATGAGAATATCCTGGTCTCGGATATCAAGGAAGACCTGCTCGACCGGGGGATTGTCTCCGGTATTGTCGCAGAAGAGATGATAGAAGGATTTATCCAGTCCTCGGGATTTAAAACCCAGTCCTTTAGGGTCGCCAAGGGCATTCGGCCGATCCAGGGCCAGGATGCCAAGGTCGAATTTTTCTTTAATACGGACTACCTTAAAGCCGGGGGCATGGATGATAACGGCTATATTGATTTCAAGCAGCGGGGGGAAATTCCCCTGGTAGACAAGGGCACGGTGCTGGCCGAAAAAACGCCCCGGGTGGAGGCCCGGTGGGGTCAGAATATCTACGGCGACGAAGTGATGACCGAAAAGGGGGAGGATGAGCCTTTAAGGTTCGGCCACGGGGTGGTGCTGTCAGAGGACGGACTCAAACTGCTGGCCGATGTCCGCGGATACCCCAAGTATTCCCTGGGCGGTGTGGTGTTCGTTCATGAAGAGTATACCGCAGGGGGGGACGTTGATTATGAAACCGGGCACATTGAATTTGACGGCAACGTCAACGTCAAAGGCTGCATTAAATCCGGATTCAAGGTCCGCGGCAACGATGTCTCCACAATAGAACTGGACGGCGGCATCGTGGAGGCCGAAGGGGATGTCAAGGTGGACGGCGGCATCAATGAGGGAAGCGTCTATGCTAGAGGCAACGTCTATGCTCGGTTTATCCATAACTCTGAAATCACCTGCATGGGAGACGTCTATGTGGAAAAAGAGATCGTGGACTCCACCATTGAAACCTCAGGCACCTGCTCCATTGCCAACGGCAAGCTGATCTCATCCACTGTGACAGCAAAGATGGGGCTCATGGCCCGGAATATCGGAACTGAAATGGGCCGGCCCTCTGTCATTAAAGTCGGCCACGATGCCTTTACCGAGCGGGAGTTGAAAAAGAACAAGACCGAAGTGGCCAAAATCAAGGAAGAGATCCTTTCGCAGGAGTCCAAAAAGGAAAAGCTCAAGGAGCAGAACATCCTGTTGCAAAAAGAGATCACAGAATTGGCCCATGTCCAGGACCGGGCCCAGCTTGAGCAGCGTGAGATTGATACCCAGCTTAAACAACCGGGGGGCGCTGCCGATGAAGACGCCTTAAAACGCAGGCTCACAGAGCTGGACAGCGATGTGGATGAGACGGAAAGGAAGCTGGATCACTGCTTTGAGAAATCCGAAGCCTTTGAGTCTGCCATGAAAAAAATCTCCCGGGTCATCGAAAAACTGCAGGAGCAGAAAGAGGCGCTTGTGGCTGAAAGAAACAATCTGAGCAAATGGGCCAAGGATAACCCCGGAAAAGCCATGGTGGCTGTGGAAGGGGCGATTTTGGCCGGGACCCAGGTGATCGGTAAACACAGCGAATATACGGTGGAAAAAGAGATCCGTCACGCAAGAATATCGGAAATGCTGTATAAGACCGATACCCAGGACGGGGAACGGACCTCCTACCAGATCAAGGTGGGCAATTACTGATTCTTGCCTGTTAAGAAGAGGTGCCCGGACCGTTGCCCGTCCGTAATGCCAGCAGCCGGCTGATATTTTCGTCTTTTTCCTCCCACAGACGGTTCAGCCAGATACAAAAGCTCTCCTTGAACTCGGCATCGGTAAAATAGTCCCCTTTCAGGTCCGATGCCACGGGGAATACATCGATATCCACAATCACCTGTTTCATCTTTCCTGAAATATATTCCCAGAAGGTGGGAATCTTGCCGGGATAGACAATGGTGACATTAATGATTTTATGCAGGTATTCCCCCATGGATCCTAGTACAAAGGCAATCCCTCCGGCCCGGGGAAGCAGGAGATGGGTATAGGGGGAGGCTTGCTTTTCCTTTTTGCCGGGGGTGAACCGGGTCCCCTCCACAAAATTCATAACCGATACCGGGGTATGCTTGAATTTTTCACAGGCCTTTCGGGTGCTGTCCAGATCCTTGCCGGCGAGATGGGGATTCTTTGCTAAAAATTTTTTTGAATACCGTTTCATAAAGGGAAAGTCCAAGGCCCACCAGGCAAGCCCTAGAAAGGGTACCCAAATCAATTCTTTTTTGAGAAAAAACTTGAGCATGGGGATTTTTCGGTTGAATACCTTTTGCAGCACCAGGATGTCCACCCAGGACTGGTGGTTGGACAAAACCAGGTACCACTCCTTTTCTTCAAGCTGATCCACCCCGTTGATCTCCCATCTGATTTTATTGAAAAGATTTGAGTTAAATCCGTTCACACCGATCCACAAGGTGGCGATGCCGATGAGAAACCGGTCTAACAAGACGATAAATCCCTTTGCCGGGATAACAAATTTTAACAGGGAAGCCAGAATCAGGGGGATGGTAAAAATAAGGGTGTTCAAAAAATAGCCCAGAAAAGAGAGTCCTCCTTTAAGGGTGCCGGGCAGAAAGTGGAGCATGGGATTAGAGTCCTTTCTTCCGTCTCAGGTTACCAAATTTTATAAACCTTTCATTGATAATGGTTTGTGCCTGCTTGGTCAACACCTGAATGGATATTTTCATAGAGCCTTGGTCAATCATTACTCCCTTTGATCGCCCCATTCGCTCACGACCCTGTCGGTTTGCCGCCTGAAATGTGCCGGAAGGGTTGTGGCAATAGCGGTGAGGCACTCATCTGTCAGCCCGGGAAAAGATGACGGTTTTTCTCGTAGTGTAAGGCTGTGTAAAGGATATGAGCCGACTTCTTTCCTCAGTGTATGAGATGTCGTCGATGGCGTCCAGTTTTCCATGGATAAAGGAGTCGTATATCTCGCTCCAGTTGCCCATTCGATAGTTAAATTTCAGTCTGCAGATGGCGGATACCTTTTCCAGAATATCATGGGAGTAGCCCTGGTATTTTCCATGGTCTGTTATTCTGAGAGGGGGCGGGGGTGTTCATAAGTTGTCCTTAAGGCGTTTCATACAATCCAAAAATTATTTTTATCAGGAAATACAATTTCCTAAAAGTGAAAATAAAAATACTGTGTTCATGAAGAGTCGAATGGTTGAGAGGATATATGCCCGGGTAACCTATGGGTGATAGGTTACCCGGGCCGGTGCATTCAGCCCGGGGGATAAATTGGTAGGGTCCTGAGTCCGGGGATCAGGACATCTGGCAGGTCAGGATGCAGACCCAGGCATTGCCTTCGGCGTAGACACGTTCTTCTATGACTTTATAGGGCTTTCCTGCGGCATGGCTGTCTGCTCTGCGGTATGCGATCCGTATGGCCTGGGGGCGGCTGCTGCCCTTGGCCCGGGCTTTGAAAACGGCGGCGTCCGTTTCTTCGATATGGTCTTCGGGTTCGATGACTTCTCCCCTTTCGTCCCTGTCGTCAAACCGGACGCTGATGTCAATGCCGTGGTTCTTTATGGGCGTAAAGGATCCAGTAAAATAGATGTGCCATTGTCCCGGCCCGATACTTGCTGTGCCGCCTTCTTTGGGCAGCCTTGGGCCGCCGTGATTCATGGTGTCGTTAAAAAAGTTGATAGAGACGCGGATGGGGCCTGTCACCTTGGTGGTTACCTTTACCATACCTCCGGCAGGCATATAAAAATAGGGTTCCAGCTGTATGGCGTGTCCCTGTTTCTCGCATTTCCAATATCCGCCGACGATGCCGTCTTCGGCGATGTCATCGATTAAAGGTGCTTCAAGGATTTCCAAGGTGTTGCCGTCTTTGAGATTGATCTGTTTGGTGATATTCATGGGCCCTCCGAATTTAGAAAATATTAAAGAAGATATTAAAGAAAATATTGGGAAAAGAGCGGAGATGAAAGAATGAAAATTTCCCGAACGATAAAAGAGCTATAACAAAATAAGATTATATTATCAAACGTTTAAAATGATTTCCCTTCGTTTTTTTGATTCGCAGGGGATGAACAATCGGGACGAAAAAATGTGTCCCGGTGCCCAGTCCAGGGCCGGACGGAACGATCAGGTTTCAGACTTTGATCTTTGTTTAGGGCGCTATTACTGGACCAGAAGGTGACCGAATCCTGCAAAAATTGCGATCATTACACCGGAAAAAAGCTGGGCATGGACCAGGTACCCGTAACGTTTCAACCGTGCTGGCGTAAATTTCAGGGTCAAAAACAATCCGAAAATGGCCTGCCAGGCCAGAAGAATCAATACCATGATCAAAAAAGGGTTCCACCGTTGAGGGCCCATCATCAATGCATGGGTAAAGAGGATACCAATCGCCGCCGCACCCACATATTTGTGTGTCCGGTTAAGGTAAAACAAGGTTTTTTTTGCAATGGAAATTGAACGGTCATAGGTTTCGTCCGGAATAAATCGCTGCAGCAGGGGGCCGTTGCCCAAAGCAATTTTTAAAAGACTGCGGCCGTATATCAGGGCAAGGGCATAAAATCCGGTGCCGCCTAAAAATTGTGCAACATTCGTTAATGCACTATGGGCCACACGTGAGGGCGGCAGGGCCGGTTGAAATAAAAGATAGAGAAACCCAAGACCGGAAACCATGGCAACGGTCAGGGTAAAAACGATCCAGAATCGGGGAGAATAGTGTTGTTGCTTCATCGTACGCTGTCCTCATCTTTATTCGTCATTGTGACATTTTAAACAGCCTGTAAAATTCGGATGCGGGGTGACAGGGCCTTTTGCATTGTCCGGATGATGGCATTCAAGGCATTGGGCGTCCGTTTTTCCGACATGGGCATGGACATCCCATGCCTGACGAATGGACGTGCCATGAATCCCTAAGTAGGCCCAATGACCGCATCCTGCAATGAAAAAGAAAAATCCTGCCAATAAAACGCCAAAAAATTGGGATCTCATTTCTGTTCTCCTTTTATTTTGCCATCGGAAAGATGCCAAATCTGGTCGGCAAATGGAAAGATTCCCTGATCATGGGTGGCCACGATCATGGTTATGTCCTCCTCTTTAGAAAGCTTACGCATCAGACGAATCAATTCCAGCCCGGTCCGGGTGTCCAGACTGGCTGTCGGTTCGTCTGCCAGGAGCAGTCCCGGGCCGTGGGCAACCCCCCGGGCAAACGCCGCCCGTTGCGCCTGGCCGCCGGATAAAAATGCGGGCAGGGTGTCGGCAACCTCGTCAAGGCCCAGACGGTCCATCAAAAATTCGACCCTGCTTTTAATTCTTTGTCCCGGATACCTGTTCAGCAGCAGGGGAAATTCAATATTCCGCCTGACGCTAAGGCAGGTTAAAAGGTTTCCGGATTGAAAGACAAAGCCTAACTGTTGGCGGCGGAAGCGGTTTCGTTTTTTGCCTGAAAGCTGGTCCACCCGGATGCCAAAGCAGTCAACGCTCCCCTGCTGGGGGTGATCAAGGCCTCCGATGCAATTGAGCAGTGTTGTTTTGCCTGATCCGGACTTGCCGGACACCACAGCCAGTTGCCCTTTGTTAACACCGAACGATACATCGGACAATACATTGACACCGGCGGTGCCCCGTAAATAGTGTTTGGAAATACCCTTTACCTGGATCATGTTTTGAATTCAGCCCTTTGAAATGATATCACAGGTTTTTTCTTTTACCACAAGCCATACCGGCCAGACAGAGGCGGCAAACCCAAACCCCAATGAGACGACAGACGGGATTGCGGCCGAACCCCAACTCAACCGTGGAAAGATCACAGCGGTTGCAGCAAAGTACCGGTTGTGTGAGGTCCATACCGACAGATCAATTCCGGTCCGGCCAAATCCCCACACGGCCAGCATTCCGGCCAGCACTCCGATTGCCGAGGCAATGGCATTGATCAGTACCATCTGCAGGCCGATCAGCAGGGCGGTTTCAAGGCCCGTCACACCCATGGCGCTCAGCACCCCGTATTCCTTAATCCGGCTGACGACAAAAATGGCAAAGGATCCGGCACATCCCAAAGAGACCACGCCAAGCACGATCAAGACCAGGATGGTGACACAGATGTCGTTGAGTTCCAGAAGCTGTGTCAAATCCGGCATCAATTGGGTCCAGGGCTTTAATGCGCCTGCCTTTAAACCGGGTTGAGACAGGTCGGATATGGCAGAAGAAAGATCGGTTCCCCCTTTGACAAAAATGGCCGCCTGCCAGGTATCGGGCAGAATCAGTCCTTCAAATGCAGGGCAAAAAGCCAGCGCCCCGTCCAAACTTGTAATGCCGGTTTGGAAAATACCGGCCACAGTCAACCGGTATTGCTGATCCCCGGCCCGGACGAGGACCGCATCCCCCGGTGCGGCACCGATTCTCTCCGCGGTTTCAAAGTTTATCAGAATTTCTTTTCGCCCGTGTTTAAGAAACCTGCCGGCAATCACCTTTTTATGGAAAAAACTATGGGCTTTTTCCTGATCCGGATCAACGACCACTATATCCAAAGGCCTTGCATGGGGGGGCTTTGTCACGGTCGCCTCAATTGTGAACCGCTGCAGAACAGCCGTTGTAAAAGGCCTTTTAAGCGCCTGGGGACGAAGACCTTTCGGTATGTTGTTCCCTGAAATCTGGCCTAAATACATGCCGGTGGAATTGGTGATCATGATATCTGAAATACCGTTGGCAAGGCTTGAGATAAAGACCAGAGTCCCAATGGCAAAACTGCTGAGAAAACACAGAATAAACGTCGTCCGAAGGTTTCCGATCAGGAACGCAACCGCGGTTTTTACCCAAAGAGCCAATCCCATGTCACAGGCGCTCCCCAGGGGCCAGGTCCTGAAAATAAGATTGCGCCCCGATCCGCTGAATTAAAAAAGAGACACAAAATGGGACCAGTTGTTCCCGGCCGCCGGAGAACAATATCCTGCACCCGGATTCAAGAAAGGTTTGGGCCTGACGCCTCGCCGTTGCAAAGGCTTCTGGAAACTCCTGCAGGGCTGTTTGGGCCAGTTCTTTTTTTTCAATGGTCTCCCCGTCCTTGCGAATTTGGGTGATGAATTTTTCGCATGCCTGTTTTTGGGATTCATAAAAAAGCGAGACCACATAATTATGGCGTTTCATTTTTATATCCGAAATCAGATCCACCAGATCATCTAAAATCTGGCAGCCCAGTCCGATTGTGAACAATGCATTCTTTATCTGTCGGCACCTTTTTGCATCCAGGCCTTTTTCAAACCGGTCGGCCAGGGCCCACGGCGCCTGGAACAACATACCGGTTTTGACGCTGTGAATGTCATCCAATACCGATTGGGCCGGCATAATTTGACGGATTCCCTTTTCTTCTCCTGCCTCCTGAACGCCGCTTTGCAGAAGGGAGTCCAGAGAAATTTTTCCCGATTGCCTGACCTGATCCAGGGTGAAGATGTTCTGGTCAAATCCATGGAACATGATCTGGGTTAAAATCCGGTCCGATGCCATAATATCCAGGACCGACCTGAAAACGACCGCCTCTTTGGGAAGCTTTGTTTCAAGGGTCACCTTGTACTCTTGATCCAGCAGGTTGTCACATCCGGTCACCATTCCCCTAAGGCATTGATTGGCCGCCACGTAGAACTTTCTTTTTTTAGGATCAATGCCGGCTTTGACATAGGCGTATAAGAACAGCATGGAAAAAAAATGATCCTCTAACCGAATATCGTCTCTTTGGGGCACGACAAGCGCCACACCGCTGTCGGACAGAAGCGATGCCGCATAGTCCCAAAACAGCATCAGACCGCTTTTGAGTTCTTCTTGAATTTCAGAGAAAAACGCAGCATCCTTTTGGGTGCGAAATCCTTGTTTCCAATCGGTTTCGGGTTTCATCAGGATTCGGGCTTGAAACTTGTAAACAGGGTGATATAGCCAAGGTAGGTCTTTTCAAGGACCGGCTGGGAAAATCCCGCCTCATGGATCACCTCGGGAAGCACGCCCCGGATATTTTCGCCGATCTGGGGTTGAAACAGCATCCACCTGGAGGTGTGGGCCACAAGCCATCCGAACGCCGTCTCCGGAATGTGCATATCACAGACCACAAGCCTTGCGCCGGGCTTTAGTACCCGGAATGCCTCCTTGAATGCGATTTTTTTTAAGTCCAGCTGAATATGATGAAAAAAGAGTGTGGAAACGGCACTGTCAAAACTTTCGTCCTCAAAGGGAAGCGCCTCTGCCGCCGCTACTTTAAACCGGCAATTGTCCGTTCCCCGTTTTTGTTGAGCCCCTGCGATCATCTTGCCGGCGGCATCTATTCCCATGGCCATGCCGTTGCGCTGTCCTGAAAGTTTTTTTGCAATGGCGCTTGTCACAACGCCGGTGCCGCAGCCGATATCCAGGATCCGGTGGTGTTCTTCTATGTTCAGGGCCTCGATCACCTCTGCATTTATTTTCGACTGCTGGCCGAACATGACCCAGGGTTCCAGAAGGTCATATACACCGGCCGCATAATCAAGGGTTCTGCCACGGGTCGGAACTGATTCAAATGACATGTTAATCCATTTTCCTTAAACGGGTTCGTGGTCGTTTTTTTTAAAGCCGGTCGTCACAAAGTTTGAGCCTGAAACGGTCAGGTCCCCCATATACGAATTGTCTTATTTCCCTATAGTCCTATACCCATTTGCAAATATTTTAAAGGGAAGAATTCTTAATTCCCCGTCACATGCTTTTTCACCGTGCGGCGATCCAGGCCTGTTGTCTTGGCCACTTTTTCATAGGTGCCGTATTGATCGTAGAGCATCTTGCAATAGCCTGCCACAAGCTCCTGGACACCGATGCTGTGGTCCTTAATTCCCCGGGCCAGGGATTTTTGCAGATCCGTATGGTCCGCCCCGGCGGTTTGTGTTCCGTGGTAATCTCTTCTGATCAGGATGCTTCTGACGCATTGCTCCAGTTCCCGGACATTTCCCGGCCAGGGGTAGTCCGGACCCAGGCTGCGTTCAATGACCCGTTTGATCCGGTCCAAAAGTCCCGGTGCGTGGCTGCCGGTCATCCTGCGGATGGTGAAGTCCAAAAGCCTTGTCAGTTCTTCAGGGCTTTCCTTGATGCGCTGGCGCAAGGGCGGCACCTCAATGATGTCCGAGCAGAGACGATAGTAGAAATCGTCCCTGAAGACCTTGCCGCCCATGATATCGTTCTTGGGACGGTTGGTGGCGGCGATGACCCGGCCGTTGAACCGGGAGGACCGGTGGGCGCCTACCGGGGTGAAGTGGCGCTCCTGCAGAACCCTTAGCAGTTTGATCTGGACGTGGTTGGGGATCTCACCGATTTCATCCAGAAGAATAGCGCCAAAGGGGCTGCACCTTGAAAAGGCCCCCTGGTAATTTTCCACGGCCCCGGTAAAGGCCCCCTTGGTATGGCCGAAGAGTTCCGATTCCAGAAGGGTTTCCGGGAACTGGGACAGATTCAGGGAGGAAAAGGCCTTTGTAAAGCTTGCCTCAAAACAGCCTGTTTTGGGATCAAAGGGGATAAATCCGGAACGTCCGATGGCCTTGGCTGCGGTGCCCTTGCCGGTGCCGGTTTCCCCGAGAAGCAGGGTGGAAAAATCCTCCATGCGGTTCCATAGCATTTGTTCGTAGATGACAATGTCATAGGTAAAAACGTTATTCCACAGGTGCTTTTTAAGGGTCCTCATGCAAGGGCTTGCCCCCACAAGGCTTGTGGAGATAAAGTGAAAGGCCCGGCGCAGCTGAAAGGACAGTGCAAAGTAATGGTAGAAGCTTTTTTTCGAAAACCCCTTGTCGGTCCAAAGATTTAAGGCGTCGTCTGCAAAATCCACCTTCACCGGGGTGTCCCCGGCCTTGATCTGATCCCTGATGTGGTCATCAAACCGGTCCCGGTATCGATGGAAGATTTCAAAAAGATAGACCACCCGGAGCAGTTCCCGGTCTTCATGGCCGTACGCGTTGATATCGGTTATCCCGGCGGCCTCCAGCATCCTCAAGCGTTTGTCCACCTCCTTGATGCACATGTCAATGGCCTTTCTTCTGGGGGCGGAAGGAAAAAGGCCCGCGATACGCCGGTCCAGCCGTTCCCTCAACCGGGAAAAGGGGTTGGCAAAGGCGGCGTTGTACACGGTTTTAAAAAAATGCCGTTCTTCGGTGTCCAGGGAAAATGGGGTGTCGCTCATAGGGGCTTCCTTGTAAAATTACTTTGGGCATTTTTGTACATTCAATGTGCATAAAATGCAAGCTGCATGATGGGGGCGCGGCGGGATGGCCTTGGGGTTGACCGCAAACATCTGATAGGATTTCAGAGCGTTGGGGACGGAATTTTTCAAAGGCTCTGTCTGGCATGGTCCTTGATATACAGGATGGGAATATGCCGGCGGGCCCAGGTCCGCGGCATGGCGTTCCGGCCAAATGCCGGGACATACCAAGGACCCATACGGAGAAACTAATGATTACACGAATACTGAGTTCCAGACTGCCTTTGATGATTTCCACCCCTGTCAAAGTGTTTGACGTCAGCTATTTCCATGCCATTTATGAAGCCGGCTCTCTGCCGGTATTTAATACGGAGTTTTTGAGCCGGGAAGATATCCTTTCAAAGGCCCTTCTCCTCTCTCGGGAGAATCTGGCTTTCGGCCTGCGCCTGGCCGCCCATGATTCTGATCTGATTGCCGCATTGAAAAAAGAAAATATCGCCAATCTGGATGTGATCACAGTTCCCCTGGAAAAAGAAGATACGCCGGCAGATTTCAGCCGGTTCGGGGATACGAAAATCCTGCTTGAAATCCGGGACATCCATCTGACTGAACAGATCAAAGCCATTGATCCCCACGGCCTGGTCCTTAAAGGAAACGAGGCTGCAGGACGGGTTTCCCGCTATTCCTCCTTTATCCTCATGCAATGGTATCTTAAAAACTGCCGTCTGCCGCTGTTTATCCACGGCGGGGTCGGGCAGTATACCGCCGCCGGCATGTTGGCCGCAGGCGTGTCAGGCTTTGTCATGGACTCCCAGGTCCTTTTGGCGGACGAATCCCCGGTTTCCGATGATTTTAAGAAACTTCTGGCCAGTGTGGACGAGGGAGACTCCACGGAGATTGTCTTTAAGGAAAAAGAGCACTACCGGGTCTTTGCCAAACTGGGGACTAAGATCGTCAAAGATCTTAAGGAAGAAGCGGTAATCCTCTCCCAGGAGAGTGCGGGGCAAATCTATCCGGCTATTGCCGAAAAGATCACGGCCCTGAACGACCCTTCCGCCACCTTTATCCAGGCCCTGTTTTACATGGGCCAGGACGGTCTTTTTGCCAAGGCGTTTGCCAGAAAATCCACCCGCCTTTCTGACATGATCCAGGATTTTTTCACCACCATCGGAACGCACCTGGATGCGGTGGACCGCCATGATCCGGTTTGCGAAGATTCCGCCTTTGCCAAAGAGCAGAACACCCGGTATCCCCTGATCCAGGGGCCCATGGCCAATATTTCGGACAATGCCGAATTTGCATCCATGGTATTGGACGCCGGCGCCCTGCCGTTTTTCGCCGTGGGCAGCCTTCCCGAATCCCTGGCCGACACCATGATCCGGTCCGGGGCAGAGACGGTCAAAAATTACGGGGCCGGGCTTGTCGGTATTGAGGCCTTCAACCCCCAGGTAAACATCCACCTGGACATGGTTAAAAAGTATAAAGTCCCCTTTGCCCTGTTTGCCGGCGGCATTCCCTCCCAGGCCGTTGAACTGGAAAAAGGGGGCACCAAGACCTATCTGCATACGCCTTCGGTCTCCATGATGGAAAATGCCTATGAGAACGGCTGTTTCAGGTATATTTTCGAGGGCGGGGAAGCCGGCGGCCATGTGGGGGCGCTTACGTCCATGGTCCTCTGGGAGGCGGCCATTGACAGCCTGGTGAAAAATAACAGAGACCTGTCAAAACTCTCCTTGGTCTTTGCAGGCGGCATCACCACAGCCTACTCCTCCCAGTTCATCTCCGGCATGACCGCTTTTCTTGCGGCCAAAGGGGCCAAAATCGGGCTTCAGGTCGGCACCGCCTATCTTTTCTCCAAAGAGCTTGTGGAGACGAAAGCCGTCCAGAAGCAATACCAGGACATCCTCATTGAAATGGATGAGACCGTTGTCATCGGAAAGACTCTGGGGCTTGCCTCCAGAACGGCCCCCACGCCCTTCGCCAAAATGATGACCGATCATGAAGCCCGAATGCTCAAAGAAAAACTGCCCTTAAAGGACCGCAAGCGCTCCTTTGAAAAGCGTAACATCGGTTCTCTTCTGATCGGTGCCAAGGGATTTTTGCCGGACTTCAAGAATCCCGGCGAGGAAAACTTCACCTGGTACAAGGGTGCGGAACACCGGGAAAAGGGCAATTTCCTGGTCGGGGACAGCCTGGCCTTTTTCAAGAATCCGGTCACAATTAAAGAGATTCACGCCGCCTATTTTGACGGCAAGACCGAGCTGTTCCGGAACCTGAACCGCCTGGAGATCTTTTCCAGTCCGGCCAATAAAATTCATGATGAGATCGCCGTGGTGGGCATGGGCTGCACCCTGCCCGATGCAGACACCCCGGAGGCGCTGTGGGAGAATATCCTTGAAAAGCGATACTCCATCTCTCCGATGCCCGAATCCCGCATGGACAGAGCGCTTTACTACGACACGAACCGCAAGGCAGAGGACAAGACCTATACGGATCTGGCCGGCCATGTGACGGGGTTTGAATTCGACGCTGACCGTTTCGGGTATGAGGGAGACAAGTCCCGCCGTCTGTCCCGCAGCCAGAAGATGGTGCTCCAGACCGCTTACAAGGCCGTGGAAAGTGCAGGCCTTCTGGATGAAAAGGATCAGATGATCTGTGAGGATCCCAAGCGTACCGCCGTCATCATCGCCACCTGTCTGTCCAACGAACTGGGCAATAGCCTCCAGCTCAAATACTGGTATCCGGAACTTGTTTCCATGATGGAAAAGACCCCGGCGTTTAAGAATCTGGATGAGGCAGAGAAAAAGGCTTCCATTGAAGCCCTGCGCAAAGGCATAGAAGGGGACAACCCCGGGTACGATCCGGTCCACGGCATTCTGCTGAACATCGAGGCCTCCCGCATTGCAAAACACTTAGGTGTCCGGGGGACCAACTATATCGTGGATGCGGCCTGCGCCTCTTCCATGACTGCCATTGAGGCCGGATGCGGAGAACTGCTCAACGGCGACCATGACCAGGTCGTTGTGGGCGGGGTGAACACGCATCTTGCCCCGGAATCCTTTATCGGGTTTGCCAAGATGGGCACCCTGTCCGCAAACGGATCCTGGCCCTTCGACGAGCGGGCCGACGGCTTTGTTCTGGGAGAAGGGTCTGTCGTCTTCGTGCTCAAGCGCATGAAGGATGCCATCCGGGACGGCAATCGGATCTTCGGTGTGATCAACGGCATCGGATCCAGTTCTGACGGACGGGGCAAGGCCATTGCCGCCCCCAATCCCAAAGGCCAGGCCTTAAGCCTTGCCCGCTGTTTTGAGGCGGTGCGCCCCGGCATCATTCCCGAGGATGTGGGATTCATCGAAGCCCACGGCACCTCCACCATTGTCGGGGATCAGACCGAACTTGGCACCCTGGACACCCTGTATAACAAATCCTGCGCCGGGGTTTCATCCATCAAATCCCAGATCGGCCATCTTCTGGGCTGTGCCGGTGCCGCCGGCATGCTCAAGGCACTTTTAGCCGTTAACAAGGGGGTGCTGCCTCCGAACGGTCAGTTTGAAACCCTGTCCAAAAAACACAACCTGGAAAATTCGGGCCTGTTCATCGTCAAGGATGCGGCCCCCTGGACGCCCGCCGAGGATAAACCCCGCAGGGCGGCGGTCTCTTCCTACGGGTTCGGAGGGATCAACTACCATGCCGTGCTCCAGGAGATGACGGAACACTACGTTCCCATGACACGGGATATTTTTACGGACACAGCGTACGATTTTAACGACGACCGAATCGTTGTGGCAGGGCTTGGCGTGTTTCTGCCCGGGGCCAGGAATACCGATGAGTTCTGGGAAAAACTGGTATCAGGGGAGAAACAGCTGGACCGGATCCCGGAAGACCGCTTTGACAATGCCGTTTACGCCGCCCAGGGCAAGCAGTCCTCTTATTACCTGCCCGAAGTCAAGGCTGGGGTGGTCAAGGATTTAAAGTTCAACAACCTGAAATACCGCATGCCGCCCAAGATGGTGGTGAACGTGGAAAGAGGGCAGGTCTTCGGCTTGGAAGCCGCCTCTGAAGCCCTTGAATCTTCAGGGCTTATGAATCTTGAAGGTGCGGCGGAGCGTACCGGCGTCATTTTGGGCACTATCGCTGGCGAGCGTCAGAGCAAGAACATCATTCGGGTTAGAAAGAATCTGATCGGAAGGGTTTTGGAAAATGCCACCGGCCTTAATAAGGACAAGGCAAAAAGCCTTGCCGCAGATATGGTCCAGTCCATCCGGGACGCCATCCCGGAGAACAACGAGGACACCACACCGGGCCTTTTATCCAATATCATTTCCGGCCGCATCGCCAATTTCTTCGGTTTGAACGGCCCAAACTACGTGCTGGACGCCTCCTGCGCTTCCTCCACCATTGCCATGCGCAACGCCATCCGTCACTTAAAAACAAAAGACATGGACTTTATCCTGGCCGGAGGGGTGGACTGTAACCTGTATCCTGCCGTGCTCATGGCTTTCAAACGCCTGGGGCTGCTTTCCGAAGGGGACTGCAACTTCTTTGACTCCCGGGCCGACGGCTATGTCATGGGCGAAGGGGCGGCCATCCATGTGGTCACGACCCTGAAAAAGGCCCGTGAAGCCGGCATGCAGGTTTTAGGAGAGATCAACGCCTGCACGGTCAGATCCTCCGTGCCCGACCACCTCCTGGCCCCGTCCGAGCAGACCTTTGTGGATGTCATCAATGAAGCCTATCAGACGTCCGGGGTTCGCAAGTCCGATGTGAATCACCTGGATCTGTTCGCCTTTTCCAACATCTTCGGGGACATGGTCGAAAAACAGGTCACCCAGGCCTGCTTTTCCCATGAGATGCACTGCGGCAATGTCAAACCCCAGTTCGGCTACTTCAAGGCGGCCAACCCGGCCGTGGCCCTGGCAAAGCTCATGCTGATGAATTCAAAGGGTCAGATTTTACCGGATCATAACTATGACCCCGAACACTCCATTCTAAACGAGTGCAAAATCTTGAAACCGGCCGCTGAACTCATCGACCGGGTACCGGGCCAGCCCTTGCGTTTTGCCGCCAATGTCAACGGCATCGGCGGCAATCACAGCCATCTGATCATGGGCTGCCTGCCCAGGGTGCTTGAGGCTCGGGAGGTTAAGGATGCCCTCAGCAGCCTTTCAAGTGTACAGGTGGCCGTTCCTGCTGCACCTGCGGCAGAACCCATTGCGGCCATGCAGGCGACACCTGCGGCAGCCAGCATGGTCCAGGGCGCCGATATCGTTCTGCCCGACGCCGCCCATTCCGCCGATCACAGGGGCAAGAAACTGCGCATGGTGGCCCTGCTTTCAGGGCAGGGGGCCCAGCGTCCCGGCATGATGAAAGACCTTTACGACTGCGATAATGAGATCCGCCGGGTTCTGGACCGGGGCGAGGCCATTTTCAAGGCGGCCAGGGGCTATTCCCTTTTAGATCTCATGTTTGGTGAGAACGATGCACTCAACTCCACCCAGAATACCCAGCCGGCTGTCTTTCTCTCTTCGGCTGCGGTGTGCAGCCGCCTGGCTCTGGAAGGGTTTTCCCCGGACTATTTCATCGGCCACAGTGTGGGTGAATACACGGCGCTTTTCTGCTCCGGGATCCTGGGGTTTGACGACGCCATGAGCCTGATCATCAAACGCTCGGATCTCATGTTCCAGTCCACTCTTAAAGATCCGGGCAAGATCATGGTGGTCTTCAAGAATGAAAAGGAAACCCAAAGCCTGATCCGCAAATCCTATGTCGGAAATATCTGGGTGACCAACAAGAATTCGGAAAAGCAGACCGCCGTTTCCGGCCGGGCGGAGGATATCGAATCCTTCTGCCAGTTCTTAAGCCAGGAACAGGTGATGTACAAAAAGCTCAACCTCACCGGGGCCTTTCACACCCCCATGCTGGAAGAGGCGTCCCGGCAGCTGCGCAGCTTTCTGGATACCCTGACCTTTAACCGGGGCGTTCGGTACGGCCGGGTCATTTCCAATACCTTGGCCGCCCCCTATCCCGAGGATGAAACAGCGGTCAAGGATCTTTTGGCCCGGCAGATTGTAAGTCCGGTGGAGTTTATCAGGTCCATCGAGTCCGTCTATGTTTCCGGCAAAACCCACTTTATTGAGATCGGACCCTCCCGCTTGCTGGTGAACCTGCTCAAAAACATCAATATCGGTGAGTTCGGCACGGCTGTCTCTGTGGATGCCCGCCAGGGTGAACGGGAATCTTTTCAAGCCTGCCGTAAGTATCTTGCGGACTGCAACAGTCTGTTTGAACCGAGGGTGGCGGTAAACTCCGTTGCCGATACGCTCCCGGCCCCGGGCACGCCTGTTTCGGAATCGGCGGCTGTCCAGAATTCCCCCATGACCGAGGTCATGCCTGAGACCGACATGTCCCAGGATTTTGAAGCATTCAAGCAGAACAACCAGGGCGCTATAGACAGGATCCTCTACCAGGAGTTTTTACGCCGGAAAAAAGAGGCGGCCGTGGATGCCATGGAGCGCTTTGAGTTCAACACAGACGGCATCGTGATTTCAGGGGTCTCCGTCGGACTTCCCGGCAAGGCCCGGCAAGTTTTTGCCAAGGATAATTTCGATGCCATTCTCAATGGCAGAAACTTTATCGAGTCCCTGGACAGCGATGCCATGCACGGCTTCACGGACAAGAATATAACCAAGCTTTACAAGCAGCCTGACGGCAATGCAAGGTTCGTCCAGATCACCAAGACCGAAGACGTCATCCATCTTGCAGGACAGCTGGGCTACTTTAACCTCACCGACGAGTACGGGATCAAGCAGCAGTACGATATTGCCATGGGACTTGGCATCGCCGCCGGTATCGAAGCCCTCAAAGACGCCAATATCCCCCTTGTCATGCAGTATAAAAAGATGAAGGACGGTCGGGCCATGATTCCGGACGGCTTTGCCCTGCCGGAAGAAATGCAGGAGGAAACCGGCGTTATCATCACCTCGCTTTGGCCCAACGGCGAGACCTTGATCTCGGAATTGGAAAAATACTTCTATGAAAAGCTCTTTCTCAAACCCTACGAAGAGTTTGAAAAGATTTACTACTATCTGATGGAAAAAATCTCCGATGTGACCATCAAGGATGAGCTGACCGACTGGTTCTTCAAGGCCAAGTCCAGGAAAAGATCGGATATATCTCCTTATAAATTCGACCGCAATTTCCTGCTCAACGCCTGCCCCTTAGGATCTGCACATCTCGCCCAGATCATCAAGGCCAAAGGACCGAATACCCTGGTATCCAGTGCCTGCGCCTCCACTACCCTTGCCATGGGTATTGCCGAGGACTGGATCCGGGTGGGCCGCTGCAAAAGGGTCCTGGTCGTAGGCGGTGAAAATGCCACCTCCCCCAACCAGGGACAGTGGATCGGCTCCGGCTTTCTGGCTCTGGGCGCTGCGACGATCAAAAAGCGGATCTCCGAAGCGGCTAAGCCCTTTGACGAGGACCGCAACGGCACCATCCTGGGCGCCGGTGCCGTGGGCCTGGTGCTGGAAGGCAAGGCGTCTGCCGCCCGCCGCGGTATGAACGGCCAGGCTGAGATTCTGGGCACCCACATCGCCAACTCCGCCTATCACGCCTATAATATCGACGTGCCCCATATGTCGCGGGAGATGAACAAGTTCATCTCCAAGGTGGAAAAAAAGACAGGGCTTCGGAAGGAAGACTATGCGGACAAGCTGCTGTTCATGTCACATGAGACCTACACTCCGGCCCGGGGGGGCTCGGCCGACGCCGAAGTCCAGGCCCTGGAATCGGCCTTTTCAAGCCACCTGAACAAGATCTGCATCTCCAATACCAAAGGCTTTACCGGGCATACCCTGGGGGCGGCCATTGAGGATGTGGTCATGGTCAAGGCGCTTCAAAAGCGCAAGGCCCCGCCCATCGCCAACTTGAGCAAAATTCCCAAAGCCTTCAGGAAACTGAATTTTTCCGGCCAGGGACAGATTGACGCCGAATACGGCCTGCACCTGTCCGCCGGGTTCGGCTCCCACTTCGCCTTTGTGTTTATCAAACGGGTGGAGGAAAACCCGGTGCGGGGAAATCTGGTGTACCAGAAATGGCTGCGCAGGATTTCAGGCTCCCAGAACCCTGAGATGAAAATTATAGACAACACCCTCTGCGTGGTGGCCGGCGGCAAAGACATTCCGGGCCGGCCCAAATCCGGTGGAAAGCCTTTTCCTGCAGCATTGCCGGCAACGCCCGCTCCGGTTGCAGTTCCCACTGCAATCGTCGCCCCGGCAACGGTCACGGCTGCCACGGTACCGGCAACTCAGGTCCTGGAACCTGCCGCCCGCCCGGTGGCCCGGGTCAAGGCCATTATTGCCGAGCAGACCGGGTATGCTCAGGATATGCTGGAGGACGATCTGGACCTTGAGGCGGATCTGGGCATCGACACGGTCAAACAGGTGGAAATCTTCGGCAGGATTGCTTCGGATTTTAACTTCACCGTGCCCGACGATCTCAAGCTCCGGGAGTTGAATACCATTGCAAAGCTTGCGGCCTATATTGCGGATAAAACAGGGATGGCCGAGGCACCGACCGCCGAACCGGCCCCTGCTGCCCCAATGGCTCAGGTGACTGCCGCAGCCCTTGAAACCGCAGCAACCAGCGTTAAGGCCACGGTGCAGCAGATCATTGCCGAGCAGACGGGCTATGCCCAGGATATGCTGGAGGACGATCTGGATCTGGAAGCGGATCTGGGGATTGATACGGTCAAGCAGGTGGAGATCTTCGGCAAGGTGGCATCGGCCTTTAACTTTGCCGTGCCCGATGATTTAAAACTTCGGGATCTGAACACCATTGCAAGGCTCTCTGAGTATATCCGACAGCGGACCGGTGCTGGTGATCCGGTTCAAACAACGCCTTCGGGGCAGGCCCCTGCAGGACCGGATGCCCACCCGGCTGCGGTGCAGCCTTCCGGTGCCAGCGCCGTCCAGGCGGTCAAGGCGGTCATTGCCGAGCAGACGGGGTATGCCGAAGACATGCTGGAAGACGACCTGGATCTGGAGGCGGATCTTGGGATCGACACGGTCAAGCAGGTGGAGATCTTCGGCAAGATCGCCTCGAATTTCGGTTTCCCAGTGCCCGATGATTTAAAGCTTCGAGATCTTAATACCATTGCAAGACTGGGCGCTTATATCCAGGAGCGGACCGGCAGCACTGCGAATCCCGTTCCTGATGCCCAAGCCACCCCGGAGGTTGCGGCCGCCGCTGTCCCGGATGCGGCCCCGGCTTTGGACCAGGATATGACGGCCGCCGTTAAGGCGGTGATCGCCAAACAGACCGGATACTCCGAGGATATGCTGGAGGACGATCTGGACCTTGAGGCGGATCTGGGGATCGATACCGTCAAACAGGTGGAGATCTTCGGGAAGGTGGCGGCTCAATTTGACTTTCCCGTTCCGGATGACCTCAAACTTGCGGACCTGAACACCATTGCCAAGCTTGCCGGTTATGTCGGGCAAAAGGCTGCAGGTGCGGCCCCTGTCGAAGAGCAGATCCCTGCCACCGGTTCCGGAGCCGTTTCAACTGCTGCCGCGGGCAAAGGCTTTGTCCCGGATGTCACCGCCCCTGTCAAGCGACTGGTGGTACGGGCCAATGAGGCCCCCATGCCGGGGACGCCTGCCATCGACCTTAAGGGAAAGACCCTTCTGGTTTCCCTGGACAGCCACGGGTTTGCCAAGGCCGTGATCAAGCAGATCAAGGCGGCCGGCGGCCGGGTGAAAACCCTGGCCATGGAAGGCACCCAAAAGGCCAAAGGCAAAAAGGCGGACCTGATCCTGGATCTTGCCGATCCCAAGGGGCTTGAAACGGCCTTGGACGGGGTGAAGGATGGGTTGTCCGGCATCAACGGGTTCATCCATTTGGCGCCTTTAGATTTTTACTTTGATCGAGGGGGCAAATCCTTTGCATCAGACTCTGCACTGGCCGCCACCGTGACCGCAGCCTTTGTCCTGATCAAGCATCTTTTCAAGGAGCTGGATCAAGAGGGCAGTGTCATCGGGACCCTGGCCTTTGATTCCGTGGTCTTCCCCTATATGGAAGGATGCGGTGAGATTCATCCCATGTTTGCCGGGCTGTCCGGCCTGATGAAGACCGTGAACAAGGAGATGCCCGGCACCCGGGTCAAGGTGGTGGACTTTTCCTATAAACAGCCCAAAAAGAGTGTGAACCGGATTGCGGAACTCTTCATGGCCGAGCTGCTCGGCAGTGACCCCAGGGTCGAGGCCGGATTTGCCAATAAAAAGCGGTATGTGCTTTCCATGCAACCGTCCACGGCCGACGAAACCGGCCAGGTGGTTAAGACGGGAGATACCCTGCTGGTCACCGGCGGTGCCGGTGGCATCACCTTTGAGATCCTCAAACAGGTGGTCCAGACTTACAGGACGGACCTTGTGATCCTGGGCCGCAGCGACATTTACGGCGCTGATCCCAAAACCCTGGACCCTGAGGCGGACGAGCCCCGGCTGATGGCTCAGCTAAGAGAGAAGATGCCCAGCGCCAAACCGGTGGAAATCAAGCGGGCACTGGACCGGGTTATGCGGGTGAGACAGACCCTGGAGAATATTGAGGCCCTGACATCCATGGGGGTGTCAGTGGATTATATCTGCACGGATGTCACGGATTACGATGCTGTGAAGCGGGCGGTGGATGCCTGCGACCGCATTGACGGCATCCTCCATGCCGCAGGTATTGAAATGAGCCAGTTTATCCCCAAAAAAGAGCTTGCCGCCTTTGAGCAGGTGGTGGATGTCAAGGTGAAAGGGTTGAGAAACCTGCTGGAGGCGGTAAAAGATCTGGACCTGCGGTATGTCCTGGCCTTTTCATCGGTCACGGCCCGGTTCGGGAACCCGGGGCAGGCCGATTATACGGCGGCAAATGATTTTCTGGGAAAGGCCCTGTTCCTGGAAAAGCAACATGCACCGGACAGAATCTGCAAGGTGTTTTCCTGGACCGCCTGGGAGGGGGCCGGCATGGCCACAAATTCAACGGTCAAAAAGGTGCTGGAGGAAAGAGGCATCTGCTTTCTGCCCCTGGATCAGGGCGTGGGGTTCTTCATGGCCGACCTTCTGGACGAAAGCGAATCCGAGATGGTCTTCTCCGGCCTGGACTACGAGTTTGATGTGGACGGTCTTTTAGGAGACCCTTCGGAAAAGGCCTACCCCTTTCTGGACGACCCGTTGTCCCAATCCCATGAGGGGGTAACTTACGGCCGGACCCTGAGTCTGGACCGGGATCTGTTTCTCAAGGATCATACCATGGGGGATGTGCCCCTTTTCCTGGGCTCCACCGGTGTGGAGGCCATGGCTGAGGCGGCCCGGGCCCAGTCCGATGACAGGCCCTGCTTTACCGGGCTTTCGGAATTTCACATCCCCTACGGGATCAAGCTGCTCAAGGGAAGACCCAAAGACCTGATCATCTCGGCTAATGCCCTGGGGCAAGGCAAATTTGCCTGTGAGATCGCCTCGGTGTTCAAGAATCCGGCAGGCCAGGTCATGGGGGATCCCAAGACCCATTACCGGGGGACCTTGTCCTTTGATAAAAAAACTCTGGAGCCCAAGGCCATTGACCTGCCCGATTTTACCCCCGTCACCTGGGAAGGGGAACTTGCATCCCTGGTCTATCATCCCAGAAGGCTGTTCATGTTCGGGCTTTTCAACACCATCACCGATGTGAACTCCTTTGACGGTACAACCCTTGTGACCACACTTCGGGATGACAGTACAGCCGAGTTTTTTGCAGGGCAGACAGATCCTAAGTTTGTTGCGGCCCCGGTGCTGGTGGACGCCATGTTCCAGACCGGCGGACTCCTGGAGTTTTTTACCTCGTCCAGAACCGTCCTGCCGTTTAAGATAAAGTCCATGTCCTTTTACGGCACACCGGAAAAAAAGAGGTCGTATTATTGTATTACGAAAAAGACGGCCTCCGGCGAAGAGACCAATACTTACGATGTCTGCCTGTGTGACGATAAAGGCAACCTGTTTATTGACATCCAGGGCTTTGAGATGATCAAGCTCAACCGGTTGGAAGAGGGCGACCGTATCGCCCACAAGGTAAGCTTTGCCCGCCGCACCGCAGTAAAAACCGCAGGTACCGGCGCTTAAACCGCTTACCCGTAAAATGAAAATCACCCTGTTTCCGGAAGGTTATTGGAAACAGGGTGATTTTTCTATCTTGACCGTCTTAATTTTCCTCTCATTAAAACTTGTTGCCGGCTTATGAACAGGGTATAACTGTTCACCACTCTTCTTAAGATGCTGCGAACAGGTTGGCAAGTGAGGTATGATGAAAAAAAGCACCCGGGTTGAACGGTTAGGACGAAAATTTATTGCCGCTGCGGCCCTGCTGGCGTGGGTCTGTCTGGGGCTGCCGGCGGAAGGCAAGACAGCCGGGAGTGCCCTGGAAAAGACAGGCCAAAAAGTCCTGCCTGATGTGGTCCTGATTGCCCCGGATGCCTCTGCAAAAGATTCTGTCCAGTCCGGCCGCCCGGCCGCCATTTTTGTCCTGATGACCAATGGAGGGACGGCGCCTTTAGCGGTCCCCCAAAAGATGAGCCTGGTGCTGACCGGGGAGGAGGCAAGAACTGTCCGTGTCAGTGCCATCCTCCAGGGCGGGAACACAGAGCAGGTCCCACCGGGAGGATTTGCCCGGCTGGCCTACGGGTTTGATATGCCCCTTCAATTAACGGGACTGATCCGGGCCTGGGCAACCGACATGAAAACCAATACGGTCATGTTCTACGCCGGTGAGCCTTCGGCGGCACCCCAAGCACCTGCCCAAAAGGCCTCCGAGCCCGAACCGGTTACGGCCATGCTGCCCAAGTTCCAGCCCTTTTTCGTTAATTTTTATCCCTATAAACCCGTGTATTTCCTCTTTGGTGCGGATCCGGGCGTACAGAAGACCAGTTTTCAGGTTTCTTTTAAATACAAGCTGTTCAACTTTGCTACAACAAACTCTGAAAACGGATTGAAAACGGCTCTGGACAGAATCTATCTGGCCTATACCCAGCAGTCCTTCTGGGATTTAAAATCCGATTCAGCCCCGTTTGAAGATTCCAGGTACATGCCTGAGTTTTTTTACTATGACGATGATCTGGGGCTTTCGTTGCCCTGGCTTATCGGTTCGGGGGTCCAGGTCGGATTTCAGCATGAGTCCAACGGCCGGGGGGGAGACTACTCCCGGAGCACCAACTATGCCTATATCCAGCCGTCTTTTATTTTTAAATTTACCCGGAACCTCCATGCGGCACTTGCCCCCAAAGCCTGGGTCTACGTGAGAAATGAGGATGAGAACAACGGGGACCTGGCGGACTATCGGGGCTATTTTGATCTGGAGTCCCGGATCGGAGACCCCGACGGGCTGGCCCTTGGAAGCAATTTTCGCCATGGCCGGAAGGGAAGCAGCTTGCAGTTTGATCTGTCCTATCCTTTAAACCAGATCCCCGGATTCAAGGGAATGCTGGATATGTACCTTCATGTCCAGTATTACACAGGCTATGCGGAGCAACTGCTGGCGTACAAGCAAAGAGAGGATATTTTCAGGATCGGGTTCAGCCTGGTCCGGTAATTGTTGTCGGTAAAGGAGCCTCATGAAAAAGATTTTTTGTCTTTTGGTGCTGATCCTGTGGACGGCTGTCCCTTGCCGGATTGTCTTTGCCGGGGATCTGTCCCAAAAACGGGTGATGGTGGTCCACTCCTACCACAAGACCCAGAAGGGGCATGTGGTGGAGATGGCCCGGGGGGTGGAACAGGCCTTTGCCGGGACAAAGATTGTGCTGCGCCATGAGTATATGGACACCAAACGCCACCCGGATCTGGACTTTAAGATCAAGGCCGGCCTGAGGGCCGTCGAGGCCATGAAAGGGTTTGGGCCGGATGTGGTCATTGCCCTGGATGACAATGCCCAAAGTTTTTTTGTGAAAAAGGCCATGGCCGTTGAAAATGCCCCCATATTCATCTTTGGCGGGGTCAATGCAAAGCCTTCCCTTTACGGTTATCCAAGAGACAATGTCACCGGGGTGGTCGAGCGGCCCAACATCAGGGAAAGCTTTGAGCTGCTTTTAAAGATCAGGCCCGAGATCAAACGGGTGGCAATGCTGTCGGACAACTCCCGGACATCGGACCTGTTTGTGGCATACAGCAAGACCCTTGACCTGCCTGTGGATGTGGTGGCCTATGTTCAGCCCGCCACCCTGGGGCAGTGGCAGGCCGTCATCAATACCTACAAGGACAAGGTCGATGCGTTCGGAGTCTATCTTTTGCGCACCGTCAGAAGAACGCCCGGAAAGGCGGACATGGTGCCGGAAGAAGAGCTGATTGAGATGCTCAATGAAACCTGCGGCCTGCCCACGGCGGGCTTTTTTGACACCGTTGCCCAAAGCGGGGTATTATGCGGGATCTCCGTGTCCATGGAGGAGCAGGGGTACGAAGCCGGCCGTATTGCCCGGGCGGTGCTTGAAGGGCAATCCGTGGCCGCATTCCCCATTCAATCCACCCTCAGAGGAAGAATTCAGCTCAACCTTAAAACAGCGGAGCGCTTAGGCGTTGACCTGAGCTGGAAAATTATTTCAAAGGCAGATGTGGTGATTCGGTAAGATGCGGCTGAAACTCAGAGAAAAAATTTTGATTCCGGTGGTTCTGACCATCGCCCTGGGTATGGCCGCCGGATTTCTCTACTCTTATCTGGCCTCCACACAGGCCATAGAAGACAGCGTCAGAAAAGCCCTGATCCGTGAGGTGAGAACCACCGCAGACCTCATTGACAAGTTTTTAGCGGCAAAGCATACGGATCTTGCCACCTGGAGCATGACCCCGGTTCTCAAAGAGGCGCTGACAGAATCCGGGTATTACGGAGAACGGGCCCGGCAGGGCGCCAATGAGCTTTTGGCAAACCTGGAACGGGGATACGGCTATTATGATTTCATCTTTGTGGCGGACCGGGACGGCTATCTGATTTCCACCTCCCACCGCTCCATTCCTAAAAGATACCGCATCAACGACAGGGTCTATTTTCAGTCCTCTCTTTACGGCCGCAAGGCCATCTCCGATGTCGTCGTCTCCCGGGAGTCGGGCAAAAAGGTGTTTGTGGTGTCCGTGCCCCTGATCGCTGAGGGAAAGATTGTCGGTGTGCTGGGATGTGCCGTCAACATCCAGCGGTTTGGCGCCTTTTTTATCCATGATTTCAAACTGGGGCAGAAGGGCTTTGCCTATCTTGCCGAGCGCAGCGGCCAGGTCATTGACATCTCAGACCGAAGCTTGGGCTTTGAGACCATTGAGCCCTACGATTTCGGACGCAAAATTCTGGGGGCGGACAAGGGAAGCCTGGTTTTTCGCCATGACGGCCGAAAGTTTCTGGCCGCCTTTGATTCCCTCGGCAAAAAGGACTGGATCTTTGTGGTCAGCCAGTCCCTGGACGAGGCCTTTGCCTCTGCCCGGCGGATCGGATGGTATACCGTGGCCGCCGGGATGGTGCTGTTGATCATCGTGGGCGTCGTGGTGACCGATATTTTCAGAAAGATGATCTACCAGCGCTTTGACCGGATGCTCAAAGCCATAGAGCTGGTGGAAGAGGGCCAGCTGGATGTCCGGCTGACCGGTGGGAATGAAGGCGATGAAATCGGGGACCTGTCCCGGGCCTTCAACCGGATGACCGCCCGTCTGGAGCATACCCTGGAAAACCTCCAGGAGGAGATCCGGGTTCGACGGACCACCGAAGAGGCCCTGGCCCTTCACCGGGACACCCTGGAGGTCCGGGTAGCCGAACGTACGGCGGAACTTGTGTCCCTTCAACATTACCTGTCTGACATCATTGACTCCATGCCTTCCGTGATTGTCGGGGTCTTGCGGGATCTTTCGATCAGCCGGTGGAACCTCAAGGCTGCCCAGGTGACCGGTGTCCCCGGCGGCAAGGCTTTGGGCACCTCTTTCAAATCCCGGTTTCCCCATCTAAGATACATGGTGCCGGCCATTGAGCAGGCCATTGTTGAAAGCCGTCATCTCTACCGGCCCAAAGTCAGAAGGGTCGGGGAGAACAATGAAATCCGCTATGAAGATATTTCGGTTTATCCCCTGGTCTCCGACGAAGGGGAGGCCGGGGCTGTGATTCGCATTGACGACGTCACGGATCGGGTCAAGCTGGATGAGATCATGGTGCAGTCCGAAAAGATGATGTCCGTAGGCGGCCTTGCCGCGGGTATGGCCCATGAGATCAACAACCCACTGGCCGGGGTGATCCAGAATCTGCAGGTCCTCAAAAACAGGATGACCCGGGGACTGCCCAAGAATCTTGAAACGGCGCAGTCCATGGGGCTGGATATCGAAGATATTCAAGGCTATCTGGAACAGCGAGGCGTATTCAGATTGATTCACAATGCGGTGGACGCAGGCGCAAGGGCTGCTGAAATCGTGGACAACATGCTCTCTTTCAGCCGTAAGGAGAGCCGGGCGGCGTCACGGGTGGTGCTGGCCGATCTGATGGACCGGACCCTTGATCTTGCCGAAAGCGACTACACCCTCAAGGCCAAGTTTGATTTTAAGCGGATAGAGATTAAAAGGGCGTATCCGGAAAAGGAACTTGCGGTTATGGGACATGCAGCCATGCTCCAGCAGGTGTTTTTCAATATTTTGAAAAACGGGGCCTATGCCATGGCCTCCGGGGGGCAGCCGTCTTATTTTTCCATCCGGATTTATCAGGAGGGCCAGACCGCAGTGGTGGTGATCGGGGACAACGGGCCCGGCATGGATAAGGAAACCTGCCGTCGGATTTTTGAACCCTTTTTCAGCACCAAGGGGGTGGGAAAAGGCACGGGCCTGGGGCTTTCTGTTTCCTATTTTATCATCGCAGAAAACCACGGCGGCACGATTGAAGTGGAATCCGAGCCTGGCCGGGGCGCTGTATTTACCATCCGGCTTCCCGTGGCCGGGAAGCCGGGGTGAAAACGCTTTGATCAGAAAGTGATGACCTGAAAGCCCTTTGCGGTAAATTCGCCCATGGAAGGATGGCCTGACATTTCCCCGATCAGGGGAATCCCTTCCTTTTCAATGGCGTCCAATGCCGAAAGCTTGGTTGCACAGGCTTTGCAGGCCCCTAAAAAAAGGTTCAGGGATTTGGCCTTTTCGTAAAACTGATTTAGAAAATGCCCGGGTTCGGCCATCTGGCCCACCAGGGTGACAGATTCTCCCTCCAGAACAATTTTGCCTTCCTGGCCCCGCGCATTCATGTCAATGCTGTTGAGCAGTACGTGGATGAAGCACAAAGGATCGCCTCTGAAGGCGAACAATACGGTTTTAGTCTCACTCATTTTTTAGCCTCCTTTATCATTTTCAGCATGGTTTCAGGGACAGGTGCCGCCACCACCCGGCCTTTGGCGCAGAGATTTCCTCCAGCCGTCACCCGGGCGGCCACCACGACCTTTCTGTCGGTGAGTTCCTCAACCGTTCCCCGGATTTCAAGCTCAACGCCCATGGGGGTGGGGGCAAGA
The DNA here is from genome assembly GCA_963677255.2 of uncultured Desulfobacter sp. GTDB lineage: Bacteria > Desulfobacterota > Desulfobacteria > Desulfobacterales > Desulfobacteraceae > Desulfobacter. Next base: position 2,955,522 of record CAXXER010000001.1, read on the forward strand.
TAATCCACATGAAGGGAAGCGGTGACAAAGCGCAGCGGCGGATGGGAGTCCATGGGGCGTCCCTGGGCCCGGTAGGAGGCTGCTGCCGCCGTTCCTGTGCCGTGGCAGTCAATGAGGGAGGCGATCAGCCCCCCGTAGACAAAGCCTGGAACAGCCATGTGATGCGGTTCGGGGGTAAAACGGGCCACGCTTTCTTCGCCTTCCCAAACACTTTTGATCTGGTGTCCTTTGGGATTGAGGCGGCCGCAGCCGTAACAATGACTGAAATCGTCCGGATAATAATCCTGGAATGCGTTTTGGGGCATGACTGGATCTCCTGATTCAGGTGAACGAAACGATCACAGTCTATCCTTGATGCCCTTTGAAATCAAATTGAAAAAACCGTATTGCCCTGGGTTAGCTTATTGCAAAGGGGCACTGGGATAGATCCTGAACTGCGTTAAATCTGCGATTCCCTCCCACTGGGGCAGTCGGGCCATGGGCCCTTCAATCCGGACCCGGCAAGGTTCCCGGTCGGCCAGGGCATTAATTTTTTCCCAAAGGGTGATGTCCCCCCAGAACTGAGGCGGCGTCTCTTTTGCCGAGACAAATGAAAAAATCTCTTTCGGGGTTTGGCACCCGGATCGGACCGCATCAAGGGCGAGCTGCTCAAGCCGGCCCAATCCGGTTTCCGGGTCCGGGTATTCTGCAAGCCACCGCCCTGCGGCTGCCGCAACCCAGGGCAACGGGGCATTGGCAAGCTTTGAAAGCGCGATGAATTCGGTCCGGTCCTGAAGCGCAAAGGCCCGGTCAACCCGTTCTGCAAAGAGAAAATGCCCGGCGGCAAGCGTCCTGCGCCGGTCGTACACCGAGGCCAGCTGTCCTGGGGAAAGCTGGCCGATGCCGTGATAGGGTTCGATTCCGTCAAAGGTATCAATGCAGAGAAGTTCCGCTTTCAGGTGTCCTAAAATCTGCAGGCAGGCAAGGATATGACAGAGCATGGACTGATCAAAAAGACAGGCGTCAAACCACAGGACCAGATTGTCGTATTGCGCTGCAGTCTTCAGCGTTTCATACTGGGCCTTGAGGGTTTCCAAAACATGCTGCCGGCTCAATCCCCCGCCGGTTGTCTTTTCAAGGAAAACAGACCGGGCCTCCAGCACGGATTCATCCGGCCATCCGGGGGATCGGGGCCCTGTGTAGAGGATATCGTGCCATACAAAGACTTCTCCGGTAATGCCGCTTTCTTCAATGAGACCTCCGGCCATGTCGCCGCTTGTGATATGCAGGGTTGTTTGCATCGCTCCTCGTCAACAGTACATAATTTAAATAGGTGTTCGTGTGTACGCTATGCGATCTAAAATATCCTGATCCTGCCCAGAGTTGCAAGAGGAAAGCCGTTGCATTGCATCCGACGTCGTTTGTAACGCTGCATCCGCAATACGGTCAATCTTCGATGTTTTCTTTTCCATGTTGGACAATTGCCGGTCTGCTGATTATTATATGACCCAATATGGTTATGGTGCCGCCACGGTCAGAGAACACCGTGGACAGGACAATGAAAATTCAATCGCAATGAAAAGAAGGAAAGTCAAACATGCTCAAAGTCTATGCGGCCAAATGGTGCCCCCATTGTGTGGAAACGGTGGCTTACCTGGAAAAAAAGAATATCGAGTTTGAATATATTGACATTGAAAGCCAGCCCGATGACGTGGTTCAGAAAATCGTTGATGTGAACGGCGGAGATGACTGGGTCGTGCCGACCCTGGAATTCAACGGGAAATTCAGGGAGGGCAAGGTGTACAACCCTGATGAACTGGACCGGGATTTAAAGGCCATGGGGGTGCTGGCATAAGCCTTATGCGCTGGCGTCAAAGACCAGCCCACGGCCGGTCCTGATCTGGCGGACCAGGGCTTCAAGTTCCTGGTGGCTGATATCCTGGTGAAATGATTTGCCGGGATTGCCGCCCTTGTCCAGGGTGACAACATCAATGAAGATGTCTCCGTCTTTTTCATAGACGCAGAACCTGTAAGGGGACCCTTTGGCCTCAAGGATCTGGTGGGCCTCATGCGCCATGCTGATCAGCTCTTCCAGGCGGCTTTTGGCAAGGATGCGCGGGGCCCTTTTTTTCTTCTTTCTCTGGCCGGATTCGCCATGGCTTCGGTCCTTGTCCGGGACACTGACGGAGGGATAAATTTTAGCAAGTTCGTCCATGGTTATCTCCTTTCTACCATGGCAGGTGTTGACCGTTGACCTGCGCTTATCCCTATTATCGATAAAAAAGGCCGGAATCTTTAAATTCCGAAGGCTTACCCCTGGTTGGGCCTGAACAGTTCATCGGTTCTGGCCGCCATGATCACATCGTTTTCATGGAGCCCTTTTATTTTGTGGGTGGTCCAAAGCACCTTAACCCGTCCCCAGTCCAGGGTGATGGTGGGGTGGTGAAAATGGGCTTCGGCCAGGTCTCCCACCGCGTTGACAAAGTCCAGAGCCTGTTTGAAATTTTTAAATTTGAACGTTCTGGACAGCTTTTGAATGCCGTCTGCATCCGTAATCTGCCATTCGGGAATCTGGGGCTTGAGGGCTTCAAGTTCTTTTTCGGTGAGCCTCGGGGCGCCCTTTTCGCAGGGGACGCATTTTTTTTCGGTCAGAGGGATCATCATCGTTTCTCCTTTGCGGGGGTGAACTTCACTTATCTATACCAGTAAGTATGAAAGGCCAGGATTTCAACCCCCTTATAGCCCCTGCTCCAGAATCCGGTCCATGACCCGTACCGTCATATCTGCATCTGCTTCGCTCATAACCATGGGCGGCTTGAATTTGATCACATTGTCAAAGGGGCCGTCCGTGCCCAGAAGGATTTGGCTTTCTTTCAAGGCGTTGACCAGACGGTTGGCCTCTTGGGTTGCAGGGGCCAGGGTCTGCCTGTCTTTTACCAGTTCCACCCCGATGAAAAGGCCTGTTCCCCTGACATCCCCGATGATTTCATGGCGGGCCATCAGATCGGTCAGGCCTTTGAGCAGGCGGCCTCCCACGATTCGGGCATGCTCCTGCAGCGTTTCTTTTTCAATCACGTCCAGCACCGCCATGCCGATGGCGCAGGAGACGGGGTTGCCGCCAAAGGTGGCGAAGAACTCCATGCCGTTGGCAAAGGCCTGGGCGATTTCTTTCGTGGTGACCACCGCTGCCATCGGATGGCCGTTTCCCATGGGTTTTCCCATGACCACGATGTCCGGCACCACCCCCTGGGTCTCAAAAGCCCAGAAGTGGGTGCCGCTTCGACCGAAACCGGTCTGGACTTCGTCGCAGATGCAAAGCCCCCCGGCGTTGCGGACATGGGAAAAGGCGGTTTTAAAATAGTCCTGCGGCGGGATGACCTGGCCCCCGCAAGAGAGCAGAGATTCGGTGATAAAGGCAGCCGGCGGCCGGTCCATCTTATCAAGGATGCCCTTTACCTCATCCCCGTACGCCCGGCCGGTTTCCGGTCCATGCCCTTTGTATTGACCCCGGTAGCCGTCGGCCACAGGCACCACATGGACCCAGGGTTCCGGTTTTCCCTTGCCCCCCTTGCCCTTGAATTTGTAGGGACTGATCTGGACCATGGTCTGGGTGTGGCCGTGGTAGGCATTGTCCACCACCAGGACGTCCTCCCGGCCGGTAACGGTTTTGGCCATGCGCAGGGCCAGTTCATTGGCTTCGGAGCCGGAATTGACAAAAAAGCAGGTGGACAGCTCCCGGGGCAGGGTGGCGGTGAGCCGTCTGGCATATTCGGTCAGGCCGTCGTAAAGATACCGGGTGTTGGTGTTGAGTACGGCCATCTGGGCCTGGCCCGCCGACACCACATGGGGATGGCAGTGTCCGACGTGGCAGACGTTGTTGTAAAGATCGAGAAACGGCTGCCCCTGATGATCGAACAGGTACTGGCCAAGGCCCCGGACAAATTTGAGAGGCGTTTTATAGGAGAGGGAAAGGGACGGAGCGATGAAGTCTTTTCTTTCTCTGGCCAGGTGTTCCGGGGCCTGCCCCTGATGTGATTCAAGGTTCAGTTGTGCCGCTACTGAAGTCTGGGAGGCCAGTCCTGCGGCTGCCCGGTCCGGGGATATCCCTGAAAAATGTTCAAGCTTTTTCCAGGCCCGTTCTTCGGAAACGAACCAGGCGCTGCGTTCAGGATTGATCTGTCTGCGCTGTGCCGAAATGATGACTGAAACGGCCAGTCGGGCGCAGAGCAGGGGGAAGAGCACCCGGATTTCATCGGGCGACAGAGTGCGTTCCCTGTCATAGGCCCCGGTGATGACGGCCGCGGCCCCTAAGGGATCGGCCTCATCCAGGGTATGGTAGGCCAGGGCGATGGCAAGATCGCAGATCACCGGGTTGACGATACAGTCCCCGAAGTCCAGCAGCCCCGACACCCGGTCCGCCTGGACCAGGACATTGTCATCGTTGATATCCCCGTGGATGGGGCCTCGGGGCAGCGTTTCCCGGACCGGAATGAAAATGGCCTCAAACCAGAGGAAGATTTTTTCCAGGATTTTTATGCGTTCAGGCTCCCGGACCAGAGGGATAAGGGGACGGTGCTGGTCGGCCTGTGAAAGATCCCAGTGATGGGTGATTTCCCCTGCCGGGTGGGACAGAGGGGAAAGGATCCGGGCCAGTTTGCCGATGATCCCCCCCAGATGCTCCAGGCGGTCCGTTGAGGCGGGCAGGGTTTCGCACCAGGCCTTTCCTGCAACAAAGCTGATGAGCCGGCCCCTGATGAGGTCCTTCCCAAGGTTGGCCCGGGCTTCATTTTTGCCTTTCAGGGTGGGGATGACCCGGGGCAGGCCGATGGAAAGGCCTTCTTCCATAAGTCGATTCACGGCAAGACTTTCCATTTCAATCATGGCGGTGGTGGTCCCGTCGTCGGCCAGCTTGAGGACGTAATCGGTCCCGTCGTTGGCCCGGACAAGGTAGTTTTCATTTTCCCCGGCCAGGCGGGTCAGCGTTGCCTCAATGCCGTATTCGGCTCTGATGAATTCTCGGATAGCTGTGTCGGTCATTATGGTTGATCTCCGTATTCAAGGGACAGGCCCACCCCAACCTCCTGCACATTGACGGCCCGGGCCAGGTTGATTTTTGACGCAAGGTCCGTGCAGTGGCAGGCATGGACGGCGTCCGGTGCGATATCCTTAAAAAAAGAAACGGTTTTTTCCAGAACCGCAGGATCCGGATCCAGCAGGTGGAATCCCCCGATGACATCCGCTACCCGGGTGTCGCCGCAGACGTTCATGGCATGGGAAATCGTATTGCAGATCCCGGCATGGGCACATCCCGTGATGATGACAAGGCCTTGATCGGTTCTCAGGGCCAGGCCGGAATCCTCCATCACAAGATCCGGTTTTTCCCCCTGCCGCCCGACAGGCGTGCGGCCTTCAAAGTCGTTGAGCCTTGGAATCTGCCCTAAAAAGAACAGGCCGGCGGCAAGTTCCATCGGATCTTTAGACAGGGATATCTCCATGTGGCGTTCAAGTTTCTCCTGTGAAATCAGGCAGCCGATTTCGGGAATGTCTTTGATATCAACGCCATTGAATATCCCGGGGTGGCCCACCAGTCGGGGGCGCTGATATGGCAGGCCCTCGATAGCTCTCTCGGTAAGATAGCGGACAAAGGGGGCAAGGCCCCAGGTATGGTCCAGGTGGCTGTGGGAGATGACCAGATAATCCAGGCGGGACAAGTCAACCCCCATTTTCCCGGCATTGGTCAGGAAAAGATTGGAATACCCGGTATCAAACAAAAGCCTTGTCCCTTTGTATTCAAGGTACAAGGAGAACCCGGGCTCAGCCCTGAAGTACCTGTCGATAAAGGTGGTGTTATCCACAAGGATGTGCAGTTTCACGGTCAGGCCTCCTGTGCGGGGTCATGCACCATAATGGCGTATTCGCTGCCGGTCACGGGTTCAAGGGCGGTTTTTACCGTTTTAAATCCCAGGTGCTCGTAGAATCCGAAGTTGGCCGGGGTAAAGGATTCGATATAGGCGGACACACCCAGCGCATCCGTGGTTTCCAAAACCGGGCGGACCAGGGCTCCGCCAAGGCCCTGACCTTGGGATTTTGGGGTTATGCCCAGAATGGAAAGATACCAGGTATTGGCTGCAATCAGCCCCCGGCTCTGTTGGTCCATGAACTCAACAATATCGGAATAGGCGGCCAGTGCTTTTTCTCCCAGGTGGGCGGCAAGAAACTGTTTTTTATTATGTGAAAGCGCTGCGGCCCGGTCGGGAACCAGGGGAATGGACCAGATGGCCGCACCGGATGCCTTATCCTCGGTGAGGCGCAGGTCGCCGTGGTTCTGAGCTTCTGTCATGGCATAGTCCATGTATTTGATCATGGCCTCCCTGGCTGCGGCAGCATCCTGTCCTGTAGCCTGCTCCAGGGTGATATAAAAGGGATCTTCAGTGATCAGGGCGTCATACAGGGATTCGGCCGCAGGCCGGTTCAAAAAGGTGTACGCGGGCATATTTTTTCTTTCCTTATGGGTTGGTATGGGTTCATCAGCAGGACAAATACCATGGACACAGACGATTGTCACGGCTTAGAAATATCCTGGGGCGGGCATTTTACAAGCCGGAAATCCTGTGATATAGCATGTATATCTCATTTTGAGTAATAAAGTTATGTTTAACTAATTCATATAATGGAGAAAGATATGGGACTTAAAGAAGAACTGGAAGAGAAAGCGGAAAGCTGTGATGCAAAAGAAGAGTATATAGGGGTTGCCAAGGAGATCGTCGACGGTCTGGACGACAAGGACTGGGCTCTTGAGCTTCTGGAAGAAGGCGCGGAATGGGCTGAGACCGTAGACGACAGCGTGGCCTACGGCAAGGCTGCCAAAGAGATCCTAGGCGATGACGATGCTGCCACCTCCTTTCTGGAGGCCGGCAAGTTCCTGTGCTCCACACCGGCAGATTTTCTGGCCCTGGGCGCTGCTGCAGGGGAGATCGGTCTTTCCGACCTGTCCGTTTCGATCTCGGAAGAGGCCATGAGCAAATGCGTGAAGCTCACGGACTACCTGGACCTGAGCAACTACCTGGCCACCGAAGCCAATGATGCCGAGATGGCCCAGAAGGTTCTGGACAAGGCCTATGCCAAATGCACCAAGCCCGATGATTTTGTCACCTTTGCCAAAGCCATTCTGGAAACCTCCCAGGACAAGGCTGCCGCTAAAACGGTTTATGACAAAGGTATGGCCGCTGCCAAGTCTGCAGACGATTTTAAAGTTCTGGCCGCCGGTGCCCTGGCGGATCTGGACGACAAGGAGCTTGCAAAGACCATTTACGACGCTGCCGTGGGCTCTCTGGAAAAGGGAGAGGAACTGCTCAAGTTTGCCCTGATCGTGAAAGAGGGTATGGATGATGCTCAATTTCTGCTTTCCGTTTACCAAAAGGCGGAAGAACGCTTCTCCGACTTTTCCGATTATTTAAAGCTTGCCAAAGCCGCCTATGAAAACACAGGCGATGCCAAGTTTGCCGCAGGCGTCTACCAGAAAGCTGCTGCCACAGGCCCTGACTGCGGTCAGCTGGTCTCCTTGGCCCGCTCCCTGGCCGATGATTTAGGCGATAAAGAAGCGGCGTTGCCTGTGCTCAAGCAGGCTGAAGCCGCCGTCAAGAACAACGAAGATTTCATTAAGACCGCTGAAGCCATTCTGGAAATTGCCTCGGACGACAAGGAATGGACAGAGGCCATGGCCTTCCAGAAGGCAAAGCGCGAAGAGTTCAAGAAACTCTACGATGAGTTCAGCCTCAGGGAAGGTGAGATCAAGACCTGCGCTCCCATGCGCAAACTGGCCAAGGAAGTGGTGGCAGAAACAGGCGATACCTATTATGCGGCCAAGCTTTACAAAAAGGCTGAGAAGCTGACCATCCATTTCTCAGATTTCCTCAAGCTGGCCGACGCCATCAAAGCGGATCTTGGAAATGACGCCTGGATTAAGGAAATCTACGTGGGACTTCTGGATAAATGCGGGTCCATTGCCGATACCAACGTTCTGGCCGGGGCCATTTCCACCAACCTCAAGGATGATGCCTGGATCAAGGAGATCTATGCCGGCCTTGAAAAGGATGTGACCGGTAATGCAGACCGGGTGAAGCTGGCATCCGTTGCCGCTGCAAGACTCAATGACAAGGACTGGGCCGGCCGTCTTCTGGATGCCGCGGAAAAAGACTGCACCACCCTTTATGATTACGCCTTTGTGGCCCGCGGGTTTAGCCTCATTCTGGGTGACAGAGACAAAGCCCTGTCCCTGTATGAAGCAGCTGAAAACCTGTGCACCACACGCGGGGACTATGCCAAGCTTGTCGGGATGATCAGCGGACAGCCCAACGGCGACACCATTTTGTCCTACCTGCTCAAGTCCGCCGGTAAAAAGCTGTCCTCCTTCACCGACATGCTTTTCCTGGCAGAGACCTATCTTCTGGCAGCCAACAATCCGGAATCTGCGGCAGACGTCTACAGAAAAGCCGAAGGTATGGCCGCAGGCCAGAGCAGCAAGCTCTCCGCCCTGGCCACCAGCGTGGCCACCCGCATGAACGACGACAAATGGGCATCCAGCATCCTAAGACGGATTTCCATGTAAGTTTTTAAAGCAATACGCGTTTGATCTTAAAGCCCCCTGGCGGCAGACAGTCTCTGTCCCAGGGGGCTTTTTTATTTAAATTAGGATCTGTGTGCCTGTGGACAGGGGTTGCAATTGGTCTTTCAGGCGGTGTTTGAGGTGGGAAAAGGCCTGTTCTCCCGTGCAATGGCCGGTGTAGAACAGGGTGTTTTTAAAGGCCTTCAATTCGCAAGCCAAGGCGTCCAGTCGTCCGGGGGCTTCGCTGCGGCCCGCAGATGAGCTGGAAAGGTGAAATCCGCCTACCACCATGTCGATATGGGGCAGGCCCGTCCGTTTTAACACCGTTGTGATCATATTGGTGATGCCGGAGTGGGAGCAGCCGGTAAAAAGGACGGTTGTATTGCCGCAGGTTACCAGGAGGGCCAGTTCATGACGGAAGTCGTCAGGAACAATACTGCCGTCGCGGGTGCCCCGGAAAAGGGTGGCGTTGCTTTGGGGAATAAAGGCATTTTTTTCAAAGCCTGCGAACAGGGTAAGGCTGGCGGACAGCTGCGTGTCTTTGGATATAAAGCGGGCACCGGCTGTCATGCAAGGATCCAGGCCGATTTGCCTGGGGGGCAGCCCCGTGACCCGGACGTAAAATTTGCCTGCGGCGGCTTGTGCCATCAGGACAGGGACATCGGGACAGGCATCCATGAAGGCGGCAAGGCCGCCGCCATGATCGCTGTGGCCGTGGGAGATCACCGCCATTTTCGCTCGCGAGATATCCACCCCCATTTTTGCGGCATTGGCCATGGCCTTGTCATCGGGGCCCAGATCAAAGACAAGGGCGGTATCGCCTGTCTCAATGAAAAGGGAGAGACCGTGCCTTGGGGCCAGGTCCTTTGAAAGAGTCGTGTTTTCAAGCAGGCAGGAGATTTTCATGGTGGCCTCTTCTGTGGGCCCCTTTGTTACAGGCGGCATAAAAAGTGGAGGTTAAAGGCGTCGTTGGGGATCTGTTCCACCGAAACCCGGCTGAACCCGGCTTCGGCCAAAAGGGCCATGGCCTGCTGCTGTCCCCACATCATGCCAAGACCCCGGCCTTGATCGTTGAGCCCCACGGGCATGCAGTGCATCAGGCTCACCGTGTAGAGAAAAGGCGCCATGGGATGGTCCATGTTATCGCGGATGGCCGATCCCGCCTTGATGTCGATCATGGAGAAACATCCGGAGGGTTTCAGGATATGCTTTACGCCTTTAAGCGCCTTTAAGGGATGGGACTGGTCGTGGATGGCGTCGAAGGCGCAGACCCAGTCAAACCCCTGGGCCAGCGATGCATCCCGGCTAAGAGTGGTGGCATCCAGCTGCCGAAATTTTGCGTTGGTCAGGGACAGATCCCGGGCCTTTTGCCGGGCGGAAGCGATGGCTTGCCCGTGATTGTCGAGTCCCACAAACCGGGAGTTTGGAAAGGCCCGGGCCATGAGATGAACCGCCGTCCCCTGTCCGCAGCCAAGATCGCAGACCCGGATGCCTTCTCCAAGGTCCCGGACCAGGGTGCCGTTGTCCACAGAGGGCAGAAATTCCCGGACCAGTACCTGTTCATGCTTGGCATCTGCAAGCTCGGTCATAAAGGCCTGAAAGTCCGGGTAGGCGGAAAAAGGGACCCCGTCCCCGGTTTTAAATCCATTTTTAACCTGTTCCATGGCGCAGGCGGTGAGCAAAGGGATCTCCTGGCAGTAAACCCCCAGGTTGTTTGAGCCGGCCCTGCGGCAGAGCAGATCCCCGTGGTCTTTGGGGAGGAGATAGGCTTCAGGATTTTCAGGCGAAGGGTAGATGATGCCGGCGGTCACCATAATTGCCAGCCATTCTTTAAGATAACGGGGATCAAGACTTGAAAGCTCTGCCAGAGCTTCAACGGATACGGGGGCGGCCTGGTCGTCCAGAACGTCAAATAGTTTTAAGTTGTACCCGATACCTATGGCCAGGTTTACCGCGCCGTAGTTGAGGATGTCGATAAGCTTGTCGGAAAACGCCATTTTATTTCAACTCCTTTTCCATGCAGACCGAGTTGGGCATGTCTTTGTATGGGCCGTAATTGGGGATGATCTGATAACCGGCCTTTTGGTAGAGGCCGATGGCCTCTGGCTGTCCCTTTCCCGTTTCAAGGCGGGCGGTGTCGTATCCCAGCTCCCCGGCCCAGGCTTCAAGGGCGGAAAGCAGGGACAAACCTATGCCCTGGCCGCGCAGGGCGGGGTCCACATACATGCGTTTGATTTCAACACCCGGGCGGCTATCCTCATCCAGAGGTTTGAAACAGCCGCAGGCCAACGGAACCCCGTCCTTATAGAAAAGTATGGCGGTGGGGATGGGATCAATGCGGTTGTGGGAATCATAGGCTTTTTGGGCTGTGCCGTACCTGGCGTTGAGATCCTGGTCAAGGGCCCGGGTCAGGGCAATAAAGTCCGGATGGGTATTGGGATGTCTGAAAAAGGTCACAGGATCACCTCAGATCAAGTATTACCGTTGTCTTCCGGGAGCTGCCCGGATCAGGATGAACCCTATTTCCCGCCCCGGAAAATGTCAAGGTAAAACCAGACGCCAAGGACGGCTCCTGTGATATCTGCGGCAAGGTCGCCAACGCTGGGCGTCCGTGTCGGGATAAAGGACTGATATGCTTCTTCCCCTATGCCGAAAAGGCAGATAAATAAAATGGTCAGGCATTTCAGGGCCCCGGAGGACAAGCCGGGTGCGGATGCTTTCACAGCTCTTGCAAAAATGCAGGCCATGACGAAAAAGGCTGCCGTGTGTAACAGCTTGTCCTCATGGCGGAACAGCATGGGATGGCCCGAGTTCGGTGTTGAGGACTCAATAAGAAGGGCGCCGCAATAAAGGAGCAGCGGCAACCAGGAAGAAAGAAACCGCCGGTACCGGAAAGGCGTTTTCGGTACCGGCGGTTTTAAGGCGTTAGGATCAGATTTCAATATCTTCAAGCACCCGTTTGCGGATATGGGAACAGACCTTTTCAAGGAATTCCTTGTGGGTCATGCCCATTTTAACCTTGCCGTCCAGGGTCCGAACCGAGAGCACCTTGCCCTCTTTTTCCTTGTCCCCGATGGTGATGATCAGGGGCACGTAGGAGAGCTGGGCCTCCCGGATTTTCTTTTTCAGGGTTTCATTCCGGTCGTCCACTTCGCAGCGGATCCTGTGGACTTCTAAAAGGGCTTTTACCTCCTCGGCATAGGGGGCAAGATCCTGGTTGATGGGTAGGAGAACGGCCTGGACCGGTGCCAGCCACATGGGAAAACGTCCCGCAAAATGTTCGACCAGGATGCCGAAGAACCGCTCCATGGAACCGTAGATGACCCGGTGTATCATGACCGGGCGGTGCTTTTCATTATCTTTTCCTTTGTAGGTCAGATCGAAGCGTTCTGGCAGGCTCATGTCCAGCTGCACGGTACCGCACTGCCAGGTGCGGCCGAGGGCGTCCTTGATGTGGATATCGATCTTGGGGCCGTAAAAGGCGCCGTCCCCCTCGTTGATGACGTAATCCTGGCCGTAGGCGTCCAGAGCCTGACGCAGGCCGTTGGTGGCTTCTTCCCACTGTTCGTCCGAGCCGATGGACTTGTCAGGCCGGGTGGACAACTCAAGATGAAAGTCCAGGCCGAAGCGGCTGTAGATCCGCTGGGCCAGATTCAGGACGCCTAAAACTTCGTCCCCTATCTGATCCGGGGTCATGAAGATGTGGGCGTCGTCCTGGTGAAAGGCCCGGACCCGGAACAGGCCGGATAAGGCGCCAGAAAGCTCATGGCGGTGGACCAGTCCTATTTCTCCGGCCCTGTGGGGCAGATCCTTGTAGGAGTATGCCTTTGTCTTGTAAAGAATCATGCCGCCGGGGCAGTTCATGGGCTTGATGGCGTAATCTTCTTCATCAATGGTGGAGGTGTACATGTTCTCGCGGTAGTTGTCCCAGTGCCCGCTTTGCTCCCACAGTTTTTTGTTGAGCATGACAGGGGTTTTGGTCTCCACATAGCCCGCCTTTTTATGCTCGTCTCTCCAATAGTCCAAAAGGGTGTTCCACATGTCAATGCCCTTGGCGTGGAAAAAGGGCATGCCTGCGGCTTCGTCATGGAAGGAGTAGAGATCCAGCCGGGTGCCCAGCTTTCTGTGGTCCCGTTTTTTTGCCTCTTCGATCATGTGGATGTACTGGTTGAGCTGCTTTTTGTCGAAAAAGGAGATGCCGTAGAGGCGCTGGAGCTGTTCCCGGCTCTGGTCCGCCCGCCAGTAAGCGCCGGATACCTTGAGCAGTTTCACCCCTTTGATCATGCCGGTGTGGGGGATGTGCGGGCCCCGGCACAGATCCACGAACTGTCCGTTTTTATACAGGGAGATGTCTTCTCCTTCGGGCAGTTCTTGAATCAGCTCCACCTTGAACTTGTTGTCCTTGAAAAGCTCAAGGGCCTGCTCCCTTGACACCACGGAACGCTCAAAGGTAGCCTTGGCCTTGATGATTTTTTGCATCTCGGCTTCCACCTTTGCCATGTCCTCTTCAGGCAGGGGGGGCATGTCGATGTCATAGTAGAATCCGTCTTCCACCACCGGCCCGATGGTCAGCTTGGCATCGGGATAGAGGTTGAGTACGGCCTCTGCCATGACATGGGCGGAAGAGTGGCGCAGGATGTTAAGGCCCTCCTCATCGTTTACCGTGATAAAGGCAATGGCCGCATTTTTTTCAATGCTGCGGCTCAAATCCATCAGGGCACCGTCAAGTTTCATGGCCACGCAGTTTCTGGCAAAGCCTTCGGAGATGCTTTTGGCCACATCCATCCCTGTGGGAGGCGTGTCAAATTGTTTTACCGCATTGTCCGGGAATGTGATTTCAATCATGGGGTATCTTTTCCAAATATGGGGTTTATCATTGTAATTGCGTTCAATAGAATATAAAAATATAAATCCTAAAAGAAGTGCTGTAAACAATCAAGGGGAAATTAGTGGAATACAAGTTTATTACCTCGGATCAGGACCTGGCAGCCGCCTGCAACACCCTGGCCGGGGAACACCTTATCGGCGTGGATCTTGAGGCAGATTCCATGCACAGTTTTACGGAAAAAATCTGCCTCATCCAGGTGGCCGGTTCTGACATGGCCTATTTGATCGATCCGTTTGAAATTACCGATTTCAGTTCCTTTAGCGCTCTTTTGGCGGATCCTGCCATTATCAAGGTGCTCCACGGCTCGGATTTTGATGTCCGCAGCCTGGACCGGGAACTTTCCGTGGAGATTGCCAATCTTTTTGATACGGAAATTGCCTGCCGGTTCCTGAATGTGAAGGAAAGGGGCCTGGGCGCACTTTTAAAGGCCTTTTTTGATGTGGATGTGGACAAACGCTTTCAAAAGGTAGACTGGTCAAGGCGGCCTTTAAAAGAGGATATGATTGAGTACTCCGTGGGGGATGTGGCCCACCTGTCCGACCTTTACGACCGGCTGCTGGACGCGCTGGAGAAAATCGGCCGATATGCCTGGGCCAAGGAGGAGTTCGAGCACCAGGCAAAGGTCAAATACGAGCCCAACCACCAGCTGCCGCTGTTCAAGCGTTTCAAAGGAGCGGGCAAGCTGGACAACCGGACCCTGGCCGTGCTGGAGGCTCTGCTGCAGGTCCGGCTCGAAATGGCAGAGAAAAAGGATTTGCCCCTGTTCAAGATCATCTCCAATCAGTCCATTATGGCCATGGCCACCGCCAAGCCTTCCAGCGTGAAAAAGATGATTGAGACCCGTGCCTTGAGCAAAAAACAGGCGGGCATGTACGGGGAGGCCTGCTGTGATGCCATTGAAAAGGCCCGGGCGCTGCCCCACGGCGAGCTGCCCTCCTATCCCAAAACCCGGATGCCCAGAAAGACCCCCAAGGTTCTGGAGCGGATCACGCGCCTCAAGCAGATGAGGGAGCGGTTGAGCGAGTCCATCGGCATGGAACCGGGATTTTTGATCAACAATAATATGATCTCCACCCTTGCCTTTGATGATCCCAAGACGGTCGAGGCATTAGGGCAGATTGAGGCCATGCGCAACTGGCAGATTGAGGCGCTGGGAGACGATATCTTAAACGTGCTTTCCTCCTGCCGCTGATCCCATAAAGGCGGGCCCGTATCCCGCAGATCCTTCTTACGCAAAGGAAAAAATCATGGAACTGAACTTTTCTAAAATGCAAGGCCTTGGCAATGATTTCATTATCCTGGATGACCGGGATAAGGCCATTGTTAATGAGATGCCCTATTCAGACCTGGCCGTTAGGCTGTGTGACCGGCATTTCGGCATCGGGGCCGACGGCATTATCCTGGTCCGGGAATCCCAGACCCATGATATGCGGTTTATGATCATCAACTCCGACGGTACCGAGCCCCAGATGTGCGGCAACGGCATGCGCTGCTTTGCAAAGTTCCTCTATGAAAACGGCATCCTGGTCAAGGAGCAGATGCGGATCGAAACTCTGGCCGGCACCGTGGTGCCCAAGTTGAGCCTGGGCAATGAAGGGATGGTGGATTTCGTATGTGTGGATATGGGTGAACCGATTCTTACCCCCTCACAGATTCCCTTTGTTTCGGATCAGCCCCGGGCCCTGGAGGAAACACTTGAAATTCCTGGAGGCCAGGCTGAGGTGACGGTGGTTTCCATGGGCAACCCCCATGCCGTCGTCTTTGTGGCGGATCTGGACGAGGTGGACCTGGAGCGCCGGGGTCGCGCCATTGAGATCCATGACCGGTTTCCGGAAAAGACCAACGTGGAATTTATCCAGGTCCTCTCGGATAATGAACTTCGGATGCGGGTCTGGGAGCGGGGGGCCGGTGTTACCCTTGCCTGCGGCACCGGCGCCTGTGCAAGCCTTGTGGCCGCCCATCTGACCGGCCGCACGGGCAACGAGGCCACGGTTCACCTGGACGGAGGGGACCTGACAATCCGCTGGGACAGGGAAACCAACCATATCTTTAAAACCGGCCCGGCCGCCCTGTCCTTTACAGGTCTGGTCCGGATTTAAAACCGGCCGGCCAAGGGGCTTTTGACGCTCACGTCACCCTGATTCAGGATATGGGTGTCAATCATGGTTTTTAAAAGATCTGCATGGCCCGGCAGATCCTGAAGGGTTAGAATATCATATCCGTTTTCCAACAGGAGTGTGGCAAAACTGTGGCACCGGGAAATAAATCACCCCTTGGACCCTTTGACTTAAATTGAGGAAGAGAATTCAGATGAAAGCAAAGCTGTGTATTGGCATAATCGTAATGCTCATGGTCCTTGCTGTGTCAACTCAAGCCGAGGAGTGCAAGGCCCATCGAGGCGCCGGGGTTCTGGTGTACTCGGTGGATGGATCAGGACAACGATACGTGCTTTTGGGCTATGAGTCCCATCGCGGGTGGACCTCGTTCGGCGGAGGTCCTAAGTATCTGGAAACGCTAAACCCAAACCGCAAGTGGTGCGAGACAAGAAAAGAGACCGCACTCCGTGAAGGACTTGAGGAGATGAGGCTGTTGATACCTCGAGCGACACTTGCCAAGCTGTTGCAGAACGCCTATTCTTTTCCTGCACAGGCAAAGGACAGTGATTTTGTAACATTCATTGTGAAAGTCGATAAGCTTGATACGGCTCCTTACTTCGCAACACCCGTACTATCCAATTCTGAGTTTACTGAGACAACCGACATTGCATGGATCAGTCTCGACCAACTTGTCGATGGTGCAAACGGAAATGCAACGACGACGAATACACCCAACGGAGAAGATCTGTGGGGTGTATTCTGGTCCGGTCTGTCCAAAGAATTGAGAAATTCAAACTTGAAGACGTTGTTCCCGTAGTTTAGCACGAGTTTACTGGCATGCGCGCAATCCTTCAAAACCGGCGGCGGGAAGAGTCTCGGGGTGCTGACGCGGCATGTCTATAGGCCCGTACCTGATTTATGCCGTTGCAGTCCTGATTTGCTATCAAAATACCAATCCTTTATTTTAAACATTTTTAAAATGGGGTGGTGGATCTTAAGACAGGGATTCATCTTGACAGTGCGGCCCGGTTTGGATAAGGATTTTTTTAAGGCCGTTTGAAATTCTTTCCGGCGTTTTTTGTCAGCGATGTTTTCAGGCCTGGTTTGTTACTAAAATTATACCGGCCTGCAATTGAGGATGCAGGGAAAGGATAGCAAAATGATATTTGCAAAAGAGATTATGGTCACCGAGTTCGATACGGTCAATGCCAACGAGCCTGTGGAGACCGCGATCAAGATGATTTTCTGCGGAAGGGTCCGGGAGACCGGTGACAAGACCACAAGCCTTATGGTGGTGGATGACAACAAGCGGTTTGTGGGGATCATCACCATGTTTGATATCCTCTACCACCTGCGCCCGGGATTCCTGAATCACGGGGTGGATGGCAAAGATGTTTCCTGGATCGGGCTTGTGACCATGTGTAAAAAAGAGCTGGTCAAAAAGAAGATCCGTGAAATCATGAGCGCGGAAATTGTGGGCGCCCTTCCCGACGAGCATCTGATGACCATCTTAGACCGGATGGTGAAAAACAAGTATCACCGCCTGCCCGTACTGGAAGACGGCATGTTGTTAGGGGTTGTTTATATTGCCGATATCTACTTCCATCTTTTCGCCAGAAAGGGGCTGGTCAATACCCGCCACGGAATGGCGGTGTCTTAAGATGACAGTATCTTGGCCTTGAAAAGATTTTCTTCCCTCCTGAACGGTCAAATTTAATTTATGCCGGACCGGGCCGGATCTTATATTTTTTTATTGATTCGGACCGGGTTCTGGTGTAAGTCTCTTTACCATCTAACCGCGGGCACGAAGCCTGTAGCACGTTTTCTGTACACCTGTTTTAAGTTTATACCAATCCTGCCATGAAGGTTGCGACAAGGGATAATAGCCCCTTTGGCGGTCTATTATATTATTTTGATGCTATGGAGAGGATGAAAAACATGAAAAAGTCTATTATTTCAGTTTGTTGCGTTATTTTTGTTTTGGGTTTCACCGCATTAACCGCACAGGCCCACTACGGTATGGTTATTCCATCGGACAATATGGTGATGCAGGATGATGCCAGAACGGTCCAGCTTACGGCTTCTTTTTCCCATCCCTTTGAAGTCATCGGGATGGAGTTAGTAAAACCCAAGGTTTTTTCTGTCATGGCCAATGGGGAAAAACAGGACCTTCTGGGAACCCTTAAACAGACAAAGGTGATGGATCACACTGCCTGGAAAACCGATTACAAAATTAAACGCCCCGGTGTCTATATGTTCTACATGGAGCCCAAACCCTATTGGGAGCCTGCAGAAGACTGCTTTATCATTCACTATACCAAAACCGTGGTCACCTCCTTTGGCGATGACGAAGGCTGGGATGCTGAAGTAGGGCTTAAAACCGAAATCGTTCCCCTGTCCAAACCCTTTGGCCTTTACGCCGGCAATGTGTTCCAGGGCGTCGTAAAGATGGATGGCCAGCCCGTACCCTATGCTGAGGTGGAAGTGGAATATTACAATGAAGACGGCAAGGCCCAGGCTCCCACAGACTACATGGTGACCCAGACCATCAAGGCCGATGCCAACGGCGTGTTTACCTATGCCGCTCCTAAGGCAGGATGGTGGGGATTTGCCGCCCTGAACACGGCGGATTTCAAGATCAAACAGGACGGCCAGGACAAAGGCGTTGAACTGGGCGCTGTCATCTGGGTGAAGTTTGAAGACTGGAAAACAAAGTAGGAAACGGCTTGTGCCGGGGGCCCGCCTTTGTGGGCGGCCCCGGCGCCCTGCCGCATCCGATCAGAGGATGTTATGCATATTTCAGAAGGTGTTCTTTCAGCCCCGGTCCTTGCGACCGGCATTGGTCTGGCCGCAGCCGGAACGGCTGTGGGTCTTAAAAAACTGACTGAGGATAAAATTCCCCAGGCTGCGGTATTGTCTGCGGCATTTTTTGTCGCCTCCCTCATCCATGTCCCCATCGGGCCCTCCAGCGTTCATCTGATTCTCAACGGCATTTTAGGGCTGTTACTGGGGTGGTCGGCTGTCCCCTGCATTATGGTGGCCCTATTGCTGCAGGGGGTATTGTTCCAGTTCGGGGGGATTACCACCCTTGGGATCAATACGGTTGTCATGGCCTTTCCTGCCGTGATCTGTCATTACCTGTTCCGGTATCTGATTCAAAAGGACGGAATGATTTCCTATGCCGCCGCATTTACCTGCGGTTTTTTAAGTGTTTTTCTCAGCAGTATTTTCCTGGGCACGGCATTGATGTTTTCCGAAGGCGATTTTTTTGAGGTGGCCTCGGCCGTGATTGCGGCCCATATGCCGGTCATGGTGATTGAGGGCCTTGTAACAGGGTTTTGCGTCGGATTTTTAAAAAAAGTTCGCCCGGAGCTTTTGCCCGGGTGGGAAAGGCAGAACGGATCCGCCGTTCTGGAGCAGAGTTGATATGAATTCAAAATTAATCGGCAGGATAGTGTGTTGTCTAACCCTTGTTTTCCTTTTCAGCGGAGAAGCCCTGGCGCACAAGGTTACGGTGTTTGCCTGGGTGGAGGGCAATCAGGTGTTCGGGGAGTGCAAATTCAGCGGAGGGCGGCGGGCCAAAGACGCTGAGATCATTGTTCGGGATGACCAGAACAATGAACTGCTGCGCACCCGCACAGACGAGAACGGTGAGTTTTCATATACCATCCCCAAAAAAAGCGCCATGCACATTGAGCTGATTGCCGGAATGGGACATAAGGGGGAGTGGAAAATTCCCTTGGAAGAACTGGGTGATGCGGCAATTGCCGATAATGCGGAAGAAAACACTGCTGTCCCGGCTGCAGCACCGGCCAAAGAGGAAACCATTGAATCCGTTGCTGTGCCAACTGCCGGCCTGAGTGAAGCCCAGCTTGAGGCCATTGTTGAGAAAGTTGTGGACAAATCTTTGAATAAGAAACTAAAGCCCATGATGACGATATTGGCGGATATGGAGGAAAAAGGTCCTTCCGTGAACGATATCATGGGGGGAATCGGGTACATCTTTGGTTTGGCGGGGGTCGCAGCCTATTTCAAGTCCCGGCAAAAAAAAGCCTGATCTGATTTAAAATGATTCAGGAAGTATTTGCCGCAGGGGATTCTCCCGTCCACCGGGCGGATCCCCGATGCCGGATTGCCGTTGCCGTCCTGCTCTCCTTCGTGATCGCTGTGAGCAACCATTTTCCCACACTCCTTTCAGGCCTTGCAATGACTGTGTTTCTGATCCTTGCGTCCCGTTTGGAGTTTTTTATGGTGCTAAGACGGCTGGCGGTCATCTGGGGGTTTCTTTTATTCTTATGGCTGATTCTGCCCTGGACCATAAAGGGAAAGGCGGTATTCAGCATCGGGATGCTGACCTTCACCAGGGAGGGTCTGATCCTGTGCACCAAGATCAGCCTGAAGTCCAACGCTATCCTCCTGGGATTTATCGCCCTTGTGTCCACCATGGATTTTAGCACATTAGGGTATGCCCTGGGGTATTTTAAACTTCCCAAAAAACTGGTGCACCTGCTGCTGTTAACCTACCGGTATGTTTTCGTCATCGAGCAGGAATATCGGAGACTGGCCCGGGCCGCTAAGATCCGCAGCTTTCAGCCGGGGAGCAACCTTCATACTTACAGGACCTATGCCTATATGACAGGCATGTTGTTTGTCCGGGCATCCTTAAGGGCGGAACGGGTTTACAAGGCCATGAGATGCCGGGGCTTTTCAGGGCAGTTCCACTGCCTTGGCGAATTTACCCTTTCCCGGTCGGACCGGATCATGACCCTGGCCGGCCTGGCCTGGATCGGCAGTTTAATTGTAATGGAGTTTTGGCTATGACACAGGCAAAGCCTCTGATCCGGCTTGAAGATATCAGTTTTGTTTATCCGGGCAGGAGAACGGTTCTGGATCACCTGAACCTTGAGATTCACAAAGGGGCGCGCATCGGGCTCATCGGCCCCAACGGCAGCGGCAAGACCACCTTGTTTCATATTATGATGGGTCTTTTAAGTCCTGCGGCCGGCCGTATCGAAATGTTCGGCAGAACAATTGAAACACAAGAGGATTTTAAATGGGTATACACCAAGGTGGGGCTGCTGTTCCAGGACGCTGACGATCAGCTGTTCAGTCCTACGGTCTTGGAGGATGTGGCCTTTGGGCCCCTCAATCTTGGAAAATCCAAGGCAGAGGCAAAGGACATTGCCAGGAGAACATTGACCCGGCTTGGCATCGGCTCTTTTGAGTCCCGGGTGACCCACAAGCTGTCCGGAGGGGAAAAGCGCCTGGTCGCCCTGGCAACGATTCTGGCCATGGAACCCGAAGTCCTGCTTCTGGATGAGCCCAGTACGGGGCTGGACGAGAAGACAAAAGAAATTCTGGCCGACCTGCTCAACCAGCTGGATTTGACCTATGTCCTCATTTCCCATGAAGGTGACTTCATGGGAAGAATCTGCGATTCCATATTTGTGATGAAGGACGGCCAGATCAGTACTCCCCAGAAGGACCCTTCCCATGCATGATATTAATTTCTTCCATGAACACGAGCTCAAAGAGCATGATTTTTTAGGTTGCTGCAAGGACTGCCAGAACAGCCTGGCCATCATCAAACCCCATATCATGGGGTTTGTGGAAAAAATCAGGCAGTATACCCCTGAGATGCTCATGGCGATGCCGCCGGAGCAATTGTACCGGCTGTATCAGATTTTAGACGACCTGGCCCATATGGATGCCGGCGCCCATCTTTCAGGGATGCTGCTGGACGAACAAGAGATCCGGGAGGTCCTGCCGATGATCCGGTCTTATTACACGGCATTTTTCAGCATTCACGAAACCCGGCTGGCAAAGGATCTGCTTGCGGATAAATATCCCTGGACCCATCTGGAAGGTTTCCCCCTCTATCCCAGGTATGTGGCCCTTGTGGAAAACCAGATCAAGGCCATGCATATCTCCTGCGACCAGCGGCTGGCTTTTTTAGGCAGCGGGCCGGTGCCCATGACCCTGATCCTTATGAGCCGCCTTTACGGCATTCCCTGTATCGGAATCGACAGCAACCCTGAAACTGTTGCGCTGTCCAGAAAGGTGATCCAGCATCTGGGACTTTCCGAGAAGATTGACATCGTTCAGGGGGATGACGCAACCCTGGGGGAACTGGATTGGGATGTCGTCCTTGTGGCGGCCCTGGCCGAACCCAAGAACCGGATTTTCAAAAATTTAAGAAAGATTCTTGGAAAACGGGGGCCTTCACCGGTAATTTTCAGAACCTACACCAATATGCGTGCCGTGCTCTACAAACCGGTTCAACCCGAGGATATCAAGGGCTTTAAAATCGTTCAGGCCGTGGCCCCAACAGGCCGGGTCAACAACACAACGGTGTTTATGCATCTTGACAACGACGGAGGGTCGGGAGCGTAATCAATGGCAGATTTGGCTCGCATCAAAAACGAGTTCCTCACGATTTACCAGGCCCTTTCCCAGGCATCCCAAGCGTCGCTGCTTGAGGGGAAGGAGGCGGCACTTTATCCCTGTTTTGAAAAACTGGACCGCATGGCTGCCATGAAAATAGACGACGCAGAAGCCGAACAGCTACGCCGGGACAGGGAACTTGAGCCGGTCCTGGCCCATATCTGCGGCATGAAAAGGGCCAACGGCCTTCGCATGGAAATCGCAAATGCAAACACGGTCCTCAAGGCAAGGGCCCCCTGGGACGTGGTTAAACACTATGTCTATTACCCCAATTACCTGGAACTCGCCCGCATGGAGGCCACCGGGGGGAAACTGGTTCCAGGGGACCGGGTGGCGTTTTTAGGCAGCGGTCCCATACCCCTGACCCTGATCTGCCTGTGCACCCGGTACAAGATCCGGGGGATCGGTATAGAGCGGTGCGCCGAATATGCCGACCTGTCAAGACAGTTGATTGAGGCTTTGGAACTGACAGGCCGGATTCAAATCATTGAGGCGGACCACCACATTCTGCCCCTTGAGGAAACTTGCCAACTGACGATGATCGGTGCGGACGCCATGCCTAAAGATGAGATTTTCTCTCTTCTGGCCGGCCGGCTTGAGGATGGAACCAGACTCTCCTACCGGATTTATGAAAAAGGCCTGCGTCGCCTGCTGGATGTCCAGTCTGATTTTACCCTTCCTTCTGAATTTAAAGAGGTGGGCCGTATCAGACCCGTTCCGCCCGTGAACAATACATCGGTGTTTGTGGAAAAACAGGGCGGGGGATGATCGGTTGTACCAACGGCGTATTATTTATCACTGTACGCAATGAAAAAGGATGTCCTTGATCCGTATGGATTGGCTCTGAAACAGTCCCTGATATTACAGAACGCCACATCATTGAAGCCGGCCTGGGTCATCATTTCCCCCATTTTGGACAGGGGAACGCCTTGGTAAAGGGGAAGGGCGGGGATAAGCCTTGCATAATTCCAAAAAAAACGAAAGGAGATCAGGCCGGATTGTCTGAGAATATTCTTTGCCGTTCTGGTAAACAGGTGATGGATGCCGGACCAGGTTGGGTTTTGCCAGAACCCGTCGGAAATGATGATCCGGCCACCGGGTTTAAGCACCCTGCGCCATTCCCGTACGGCACTCTCCGGGGAGGGAAGGGTCCATATCAGGTTTCTTGACACCACCACATCAAAGACATTGTCCTCAAAGGGCAGATTCTCCGCATCCCCTGTACGAAAATCAACGGGCAGGCCTTTTATTCTTCCCTGTTTACGGGCCATTGCAATCATCTGCCCGGAAAGATCAATGCCGGTGACATCGCATCCGGCCCGGGCAAGGTAAAAGGCCAATTGCCCTGTACCCGTTCCGACATCCAGCGCCCGGGGGACCGTGTCCCTGAACCGGTTGACAAGGCCATTGATAGTGGCTTCCCAGTCTTCTGCAATGTTTAAGGATTGATCATCATCCAGCCCGTAGCTTGCACTTCTCCAATTCCAATACCAGCGTATCTTTTCCTTTGTCCGGTCCATTTGTCCTGTCTTTTTTCTGTCCGTTTGAAGTTGTCCAGGGTGCCATGCCACAAAAAAACCACAAAGGTCATGGACATGGTGCGATGTGCCAAACCTTCGTGGTTGATTAATTTAAAAAAAGCCTTCAAAAAAGAGTGTACAGCAATGCCTTCAGGCAAATGGATTGTTCTTTCTATAGGAAAATCAGGGTTCGGATGTCAAGGAAAATACGGCATTGGCGGGAGGATTTTGGTCAGGCCGGAAAAATTGGGGGGCCTTCCTCAAGAAAACGTGACCGCCAAATTAAAAGCAGTTTAAGGAGAATTCGCCCTTTGTTAGGTAAAGGTTTTGACAGCAATTTGATTTCTACCGTTCGTCTTTGCTTTATAGAGCATGTCATCGGCAAGTTTATACATGATTTTATAATCAATAATTGTAGAACACGGTTTAATTACAAGCCCGCCGGATAAGGTCAGATAATCGTTGACCCTGTTTTTGGCATGGGAAATTTTAAGGTTTTGTACCTTTTGGATGATGTCATTGGCAAAGGTTTGCGCATTCGCCTCGCTCTCGGACTTAAACAGAACACCGAACTCTTCACCCCCAAGGCGGAAGCAATAGTCATCCTTCCGCCTTAAGGTGTTTTTCACGGTCTGGGCCACGCATCTGAGCGTGATATCTCCTTTTTGGTGGCCGTATGTATCATTGTACTGCTTAAAAAAGTCCACGTCTAAAATCATGAAACAGACGACGTTTTTTTCCCGTTCAGAGGGATTTATAAAATTTTGAATCACTTCATTGAAAAATCTTCGGTTATGAAGGCCTGTCAAATCATCTATGGTTGTCAGGGTCTTTAATATTTTATTGAGCTCATGCACCTTCTTAAAGGTTTCGAAGTTGGATTTTTCATAGAAAAATCCAATGGAGAGCAGGATCAGCGCCGATCCCGTGTACCGGATAATTTCCGGCAAAACGGTTGTCTGCCCAAGAAAGAGGCTCATAATCCATATGGTATATGCAAATAAAATTGCCGATAAAATCGTCCCCCATACGTGCCCGTGCAGCACCAGGGCGTAGAGCAGATAACAAAAGACCCAGACCGTGAAATAGTTGTCCGCCTTCAGATCGTACATGAGAAGAAAAATGCAGATATACAGCACAAATAAGGAAAATCGCCCTACAAAGATAAGCCCGTATTGTTTATAAAAGACCGGGGTCAGGATCAGGTAGGTGATCAATGCCATGGACATGACCAGGGCTGCGCCTCGGTTATGCAGAACATAGTTGTAAATCGGAAAAAAGGTTAAAATCGAAAGCGCGGTGGGGATCGCCAGCTTTGAAACCACCACTCTTTTGTATTCAAAACTGCTGATCTTTGTTTCGGTTTCGTGCTTGCCCAAAAGCATGACAACCCCAATTTTCCCTTGTGATTCGCAACGGGTCTCGATTGGAAAATAATGTGTTAAGTTCGTTGATGATTAAACCTGGAAAACCGTGGTTCTTCAGGTGTTTTTTGGGGAAACGCCCAGGTCAAATGCTTTGACCAGGGTCCCGATCCTTTTTCGGAACGTGGCTTCAAAATCAGCCTGTCCGGCGTTTTGAATCTCCACAAGTTTCATTTTTTCCCGCTTTTCCTTTAACAGGGAAACAGCTTTGCGGGGCGGCAGTTCGGCAAGGGTAAAGCGGTAAAATGCCGTGGTGAATATCTCGTCCTCACCATGGGCCTTCTGGTATTGTTCCTGATATCCTATGGTAAAATGATCATCCTCCATACGGCGGATAAAAAGCAGGGTCTGTTCGAGCACCGATTCCAAGGGGAGGATTTTTTCGGTAAGGATTTTGTTTTTGTTCACCCGGATCTGCCTGTCAACGGCGGTATCCCCATGAAAAGGCGTTAGGCTTTCCAGTTTTTCCACCTGCTCAAGAAGTTCCCGGCAATCCATGAGAGAGCCTTTTGCACTCTCCTTTTTCAACTGGCTGACCCGTTCTTTAATCTTTGTTAAAAGGGTATCCCGAAATTTGACAAGGTAGTGGGTCAGGTTGGATTTGAGCGGGTATTTTTGTTTGAATTTGACGTTGAGTTGTTCCAACTTGGCATAGGTTGCAGCAATTTTGGCCAGATCATTTTTTTGCAGTTCGTTTTCCGCACTTTGGATGACTTTTGCAAATACCTGCCCGTCTTCTCCCTGGAACAGGGTCATGATGTCGGCTTTTTCCCGAAGCTTTCCGACAGCGTTCTTGAGTTTGGCATCAAGGATGCCGCAGGTTCTGAGGCTGGCATCGGACCTGAGTTCGTCAAGGCCCTGCAGCAGGGCTTCGCATTGATCGGTGATGGTTGCGGTATCCCCGCTTTTAATGGCGGCTTTGGAACTTTTAACAAATAAGGTGTTGAGGGTGTGGGCGATATCGTAAAGCTGGGGAATCTGTTTGGTGGCGATCTCCTTTGATCGGACCAGACTCTGCTGTAGGGCCACAATCTGCTTGAGCAGGTTAACACAGGCCAGAATCTGGGCGCTGTTTAAGATTTGAAGTTTGGCGATATTGTGCACGGCATCGGAGATGGTGTGAAACGCGTTAAGCTGATGACGGCCGTCTCCTTTGGCCGCAGACATCTCTGCCAGAAGGGCAAGTTTTGTAAGGCTGTCATAAATGGCGTCAGAGGTTTCCAATGCGGATTTCATTTTCCTCTTACGCCTGCAAAGGGTTTATACCGGGCCACCCCGAACCTGTACAGGCATCTGTCAGTGTTTTGAACCTTTAAAAAAATTGCCAATATCATACCCTAACATTTGAAAAATAACCAGAATAAAGCAGCCGGCGCACCATTTAAAAATTGCCGGTTGCACGGGGAATTACAGGGCCGTTAATCTGTCAGGCCCGGAAGAGAAAGTAGTATCCGAACTGTTCAAAATCCAGCTTTTGGTATACGTGGTGGGCCACCTTTCGCGAGTACCTGCTGGCAACACCGATATGGGAGCATCCTTCATCGCGCAAAAAGGCCACGGCCCAGTCCATCATCGCAGTGCCAATCCCCTGGTTTCTGACGATTTCATTCACCACAACCGAATCAATGATCGCCTTGCGCTTCGGTGCTCTGACGGGATTATCGTAAAGGATAAGCTGGAAGGTGGCCACGACCTTGCCGTCCATAATGCCGACAATGGTCCGGTTGTCCGGATTATTCTGGGAGGCGGTGATCATTTTTTCCATGCTTTCGGGGCTGGTCGTAACCTCGGGCATACTCTGGTGATAGAGTTCGCAAAGATCTGTGACATCACCTTTGCATGCGGTGCGAAAAGACAGACGGTCGTCTAACTGGGGGTTGTGCGTCATTTTTTAATTCCTGTTTATTCGATTACTTCGGCAAATTTGAGAAGGTTCATCGGGGGATACAATTTCAACTGTTTGGCCACCCGCATGTTGACCATATAAGAAAACCTGCGGGGAGATGTTATGGGGATACTGCCCGGCGCTTTTTTCTCCACAAGGATTTGGCGGGCTTTATATGCGGTTAACTGGCCAACGGAATAGTATCGGTTAATCACCCCTAAAAGGGCGCTGGACCGTCTTACCGGGTTTTCTCCGGCGGCAAGAACCGGAATGCCGTATTTTAAGGCCGCCCCTGTCAGTTCATCCCGGTGGATGTTTAAAAAAGAGTCCGCGCCCTGGTAAAGGATAATGGGCTTTTGGGCGGACAGGTCCTTTACCAGTCCGTCAATGGCCGAGGCTTCCGGTTTTCCTTCCTGGGTCATGGGTAAGGGACGTTCAATGAGGTCAAACAGCCCCTGCTCGGATAAATTGCGCAGATTCTGCACATTGATCCGTGAATTTTCCTCTTCCGGGTTGTAGACCACGCCGATACGCTTAAAGTCGATATAGCTTTTAGCCGCCATGATCTGCGCCTTCTCCGGAACCAGGTACCGGGTGCCGGTGATATGCCGCCCTGAAGATGCAAAATCCGGAATCAGACCCGAGCCCACCGGCTGGGAGACTATCATGAACACGCAGGGAACGCCTGTGACGTAGTTTTCAGGATCCGGCGCATTATATTTGCCCAATATCCTCAAAGAGACCGAGGTGCCCCAGGTGACCACAAGGTCTATGTCATCCCGGCTTTTGATTTCAGCCACAAAGCCTTCAAGCTTTGATTTATCCCGCTCCGCATCCCGGATCACAAGGTCCACCGGGATCTGATGGGTATGAAAATAGTCACTGAACCCCTGGGCGGCATCTTCCCATCCCCGCCACAGGACCATGTAAATTTTAAACGGTCTGGCCTGGGCCGTCCCCGTCAGGATGACAAAAAAGACCAGCAGCGGCACGATCCATCGTCTCAAAAATATCATTGCCCATTCCCTCCTTGGGTTTTGGGCCGAAGCAGCCACAGTCCTATCAAAAGGACGAGGGTTGACAAGAGCATGATGCCGCCCACCCCGATCATGCTTCCCGGATAGCCAAAGGAGGCGATCAGGGCGGCAACGATAAAGGGACCTGCCACGCTGCCCACCCGTTCGAGAACCCTGAAAAGGCCTAAAATGCTCGTTTGGCCGATGGTTTCAGTCTCCTTTGTCGTTACATCCAGCACCATGGCGATCAGAGGGGAGGTGCTCATGGACTGGCCAAGGCCGAACAGGGTGATGCCGGCAATCATGGCCAAAGTATCCTGGCGAATCCAGACCACCATCATGGCAAGGCCTGCGATAAAACCGCCCAAAATCACAAACAGCCATGCCTTGCCGGATTTATCCGCCATGCGGGCGCTCAACGGCACCCCTGCAACCATGATGATAAAGTAGATCATCATCATCCGGCCGACATCGGCCTGCTGGTTGCCGAGCTTGATCAGGAAAACGGGCATCAGGTAAAATAGAAATCCTGTGAGCATGATCTTTGCCGGAATGGCGGCACAGACGATCAAAAGGGTGAATCTTGCATTGCATGAAAGCTTTCGGACACTGTTCCAGGTCAGTTTCGGGGCCCGGACAACGTCGGTATGGATTTTTTCCTCGTAAAGGGACTTGTAGGCGACGATTCCGGATACGAGAATCATGATAACGGATATGGCAAAGGTGCCGCGGTATCCGATGCGGTCGGCCAGAACGCCGCCGATGGAAGAGCCGCAGATGGCTGCGATCATGATAGTGCTGACAAAAATAGCCATGCCGTAGGACCGATTGGCCCGGCTTGTATTATGGGCGATATATCCCTGGCAGGCCATGGTCTGCATGGCGTATCCCACGGCACAAAGGCTGCGCCACAGCATCAGGTCGTAAATACTTTTAGCCATGACCATTCCGGCAAATCCGATGCCTGCCGGGATCATCCCCAAAAGAAAAACCCGCCTGGGCCGGAATCGCTCCACCCATCCCCCGGCCCAGGGTGTGCTTACGGCAATCATCACCATGAAAAGGGAAATGGGAACGCCTACGGCCATCTCCCGGGTCAGTCCGCCGATGGGCATGTACAGGCGATCAATGTAAATGGGCAGAAACGACCGGGAGAGTTCTTCTGCAAACACGCCGAAGAAAAGGGGAATCCGGGCGTTGTCCAGGCTGGCGGACCAAAGCTTTTTGAGCCCTTTGGGATCGGCAAATAAAAATTTTGCTTTTAATTGCTCAAAGGCGGTTTCCACCTGCCGGGCGCTTAGGCTGTCGGTGATGGTGGACCGGGCGATCTCAACGGCCTCACCAAGGGCTTTAAATTTCTTGTTTACATACACCATCAGCCGGTGAACGGTATAGGTCAGCTGACTGACCTCATCCACCCGGGCAAACCCGACGGTTCGTCTGAAATCCCCGCCCCGGATGAGCTGGTTGAGGTATTCAAGCTGCTGAATGGGAAAGCTGATGCGCTGGTTCACCAAAATGATAATAAACTGATAGGCCAGCAAAAGGGAAACAAAGAGAATGGTTCCTACATCCCAGGCGACCTCCGACATCTGCTCCACATACTGGTTGCTGACCCCAAGATTCATGCTGCCCACGGGAACATCCTTATATGTCAGCACGATCCACATGTTGTAGTACCCGCCAATGGAGGTGGTATCCACGCCGGAACTTTCAATGGCCTTTTCCGGCTTGTCCAGGTGCAGATCAAAGGCTGCGACCTGGGGGGCAACGCTTTTGGCGGCCTTTCCTTGCGAAAACAAAAGGTCGTTGTGTTTGTTTTTGACAACGATGTACTGGATTTCAGGGTTGTTTTTGATAACCTGCCCTAAAAATTGCGGCATGCCGGCCAGCTGATCTATGGGGATACCATAGTCAATGGCCCTGTTGATCTGGTTTTCAAGGGAATGTCCCACAACGGTCAGCTTCTTGTAAATTTCTGGGGACAGCCTGTTTTCAAAGGCGCGATAGGCATAGGCGGTAAAGGCCACAAGGGCCACAAACACCATGCCCATGGTCAAGAAAAACATCCTTAAAACAACGGATCTGCTTTGCCCGGCTTCTGTGCTCATGCCTTGTCCTCCCCGGAAGAGCTAGGTTCTGCATGGGAGGGTTTGGGGCTGGACGGCCGGATGGATTCCATGACCTGACCGATGCTTTCAAGGGCTGCTTGAACGGGCAGGCAGATGTTGGCAAACCGCTTTTCCAGGGGGGACAGAACCTCGATTTGCCCGGGCGTGATCCTGGCTCCGGATTCAATCTGTTTGAGCATTCGGCTGACCCGGATAAATCCTTTCATGGTGCGGTTGAACAGCATCATGGACAGGAGCATGGTAATCAGGGTGCCGATGATAAATATGGCCCCGCCGATTTTCATCATGTCCCAGAGCATGCTTTTTAAAATATCGTCGTACCGGGAACGAGAGTAGTTCAGTACCAGGGTTCCGGCCACCTGGTCAATGGCGTTGAGCAGGGGGATTCCCACCACCATGGCCTCATCTTCGTGGAGAAACCAGATGTCTTTTGAATCTGCCGCTTTCTTTTGCCAAGGGTCTGCCGCCTTTTGGGCCTTTGCGTGCTTATCCGTGCTGAAAATAACGCTGCCTGAGGGATCAAATATCTGGGCGGATAAGATTTCATCATCCCCTTTTTTGACCTCGTCCACCAGATCCTGGGTGTTTTTTAAGTCCGAAATGGGCAGGCCGAGTCTGAGGCTGAACTCAATGGTGTCTTTCATGTCCCGGATGGTATAGTCGATCCTGGAGGTATAAAAGGAGGTAAAGATGCTTTGAAATTTTGTGTAATTGAGAAATACCATTACACTGACCACCACTAACAGCGCGCCGGCGCTGGCAAGGGTGAGCCTGAAACTGACCTTTTTAACCATGATGACACATCTTTTTATTCATAGATTTCGTCTGCCACCGCAAGGATTTCAATGGACGGGTCGTACCCGATCTCCAATGCGGTGTGAAGGTTGATGGCGATCCTGGCCGGTTGTTCGAATTTTTGGTTCAACTGCCTTGGCTTGGCCCCGTTAAACACCTTGGCCATGGTCTGGGCGTAAAATTTGCCGATGGCCCTGAACCGTGACATGGCAAGGCTCATTAAAACGCCCTCGGCCACTTCTTCAGCCCCGGCCTGGGAAAAGGTGGGCAGTCCCGCCCGGTTCAGGGGTGCCATGATATCGGGAATGTTGTCCAGCGTCACCCCGCCAGCATACCGGGTAATGTAGACGGCATCCGCTTTTGAGGCCAGCTGCTGGTAGCATTTGACACTTTTTTCTTTTTTCTTTTCGTGCTCTTTTGTTCCCGGAATAATGGTGTTCAGATCGCAGGGCACAAGATCGAATCCCAGCTCCTGGGCGATTTTTTCCACACTGTCGATCCCGGCGGTGCTGCGGCCCACGTCGGAGTCTCGGTAGGCCACGCCCAGGCGTTTGAATTTGAATGTATCGTAAAAGGTCTTCAGCTGCACTTCATGCAGTTTAAGATCCACCATGGCGTGGACATGGTCAAATCCCGAGTCATCCACACTCTTGATGATGCCGGCGGCAAAGGCGTTGGTGGTGGAGCCGATCACCGTGGGCACGGCATGGTCGTTGGTGGCCATATCAAGGCCGGCTTTTGTCCCCATAACCAGCAGAAGATCAATGTCGTGGCCGGTGTTCAGGCGCGTGATCACGTCCCCGCGCACCTGGGCCCGGACTTCTTCCTCAAATTGCTCGTTCCAGTATGCATCAGAGACAAACTGGATATAATCGCTTTTGGCATGGGTGGAAAGCCATAGCCAAAGGCCTTTAGCATCGTCCGGTTCAAATTTTTCGGGCAGTTGGGCAGGGGCCATCCATTTGAGGGTGATCAGGCCCTCAACAGTGGCTTTCAAGGATTTATAGTAATTGTTGTAGGTGCCGCTTTCCAGGTACCCAATCCGCCATTTCTCCCCGTTTTTTGTCATAGGGGAGGTGCTGAACCGGTCGCCTTTGGATGCTTGCGCGGCAAGTGGTGCGGTCGGCAGCAGGGTCAGGCAGATGAGTATAAGAAGACAGAAACTGAGTTTCACACGATCGAACATAGGTATTTCCCCATTTGGTTTGGAGTCCTTTTATTTTCCCTTAAAAAATCAACAGCCCCGGTACGTTATCATCAGCATAGTCATGTCATCAAACTGAGGCTCAACATCGGCAAAACCGTTCACATCCGCGTTGACGGACTGGATAACGGCTTTGGCTGCGGATTGCCTCATCCCGGATACTTTTTCCAAAAGGACTTCCTCGGAGTAGAATTCCTTGGCTGGATTCTGGGCCTCGGTGATCCCGTCGGTATACATGAAAAGACCCTCTCCGGGTTTGAGGGTCAAGGAAAGTTCTCCATAGGGCACCCCGTCCATGATGCCGACAAGGGGACCGCTGCTGGCCTTGACATAGTAGGGATCTTTGTCAGAGCAAAGATGGATGGGCGGATTGTGTCCGCCGTTGGCATAGGTGATCTGCCCTGTTTCAATGTCGAGAACACCGATCATCAGGGTGACGAACATGGACTGGGGATTGTCAATGGAGATGGCATCGTTCACCTCGGTCATCACATCGGCCGGACTGATGTTCTTGGAGGCCGAGGTCTTGATCAGGGTTTTGGTGATGGCCATCATCAAGGCTGCCGGAACGCCTTTGCCCGACACATCTCCAATGGTGAAGCACAGCTTTTTTTCGTCGATAAAGAAAAAGTCATACAGATCGCCGCCCACCTCTTTTGCAGGTTCCAGCGAAGCATAAATATCCACATCGTCCCGGTCCGGAAAGGGGGGGAATATCTTGGGCAGCAGCCCAAGCTGTATATCCTTGGCAATGTTCAACTCCCCCTGGATGCGTTCGTTTTTGGCGGTGGTGTCAAGCAGCTGTTTGATGTTTTCCTTGAGCTCTTTTTTCATGAAGACAAAGGCGTCGGCAAGCCGTCCGACCTCATCCTTGTACGTTTCGGCAAGGGACTGGATATAGACGTCTTCATCCTCGTCCTGGGACAGATCGGTCTGGGAGAAGTCCTTGACCCGGTCAGCCAGGATATTTAAGGGGCGGGACATCCTGGAAACCAGCCAGGCGGTCAAAAGGACCGCGCCCAGAAGAATCAGGCCGATGAAGATACTCTGCTTGGAGACGATCTGCATGGCCGGCCGCTTGATTTCCGCGGTGGGCACGGTAATGCCGATATGCCACCCCAGGGGTTTGAAATAGCTGACATAGGCAATCATCTCACCGCTGCCGAACCGTTTGGATTCATAGGTGATCCCGGAGGCTTTTCCTGCGGGTGAATCCACAAGATCCTGAAGCAGCGGCTTTCCAGTCCGGGTGTTCAAGGCTTTTCTGAAAGGATCTGACATGTTTTCGTCGGAGATGGCCAGTACGTTGAAATCCCGGTCAAAGACAAAGGCGAATCCGGTGTCTGCGATCCGGATTTCCTTAAAGGTTTTTTCAAGGGTTTTTACGATGTTGTCAAGCTTGCGCCGGGCTTCCACCTCAATATCATCAATGTTGACCACCGTGCCTATAATCCAGTTCCAGGAAGGAAAGCGCTGGATGCATATGAGCACTTTGGATGGATTCCGCCCGGGGGGCTCCCAGTTGACCACGTTGATAAGAGGGCCGGACATGGCGGTTTCCGAGGCCAGGGCTTCGGCAATGGTCTTATGCTTCATTCCCTTGAAACCTGCGATGCGAACCCCTTTTAAGGCGGCATCCGAATGGGAGAGGATCGTCAGATTTTCATCGGCCACAAAGGCATGGCCCAGGGTGGTTTTCGACCCTGCGATCCAGTTGAGGATGAATTTCTGGCCATTGGCTTCGGGCAGGCCGTGGATCAGGTTGTAGGCATTCTGGCGGTCGATCATTTCAAGGATCAGGGACAGCCTGGTCCTGAGCGTGTCCTTGTACCGGGTCACCGAGTCGATTTTATCAATGATCAGGTTGTGGTATCCGCCTTTGATGTTCAGTTCGGTCAGCGACAGCACATGTTTTGACAGGGTGTTCTGCTGGGTAAGCATGGCATCTCCGATTTCCTTGTTGGAGATAAAGATAATGATGCCGCCTGTGACCAGCATAATAAAAACAATGAGAAGAATAATTTTTGATTGTAAGGATTTCACCGCCGCTCCTGTCGAGCCTTTTCTTCGATTAGAATTGTTTTAAACCGTTGTCGCTTCGTTATATATGATCCCTTCAAGGTTTTGCAAGGCATTAATTGCCGATCCTTCGGGCGTGAAATAAAGACATTGTCATGTTTTCCACCGGCGGCATCGCTTTTCGCATCGGATGCGTTTTTTTTAAAAGATCTTCATGTAAAATTGACGCTTTACTCACCCGAATGGTGTATTATAATATAGATTTCAGGGCCCGGGCCAGGCCGGGCCAACCCTATGAAGGCGGAACATCATGTCAGATGCCCATCCCGTCATTTCCGATGTCAGTCAACTGCCCCTGCCCGGGGACGCCTTAGTACTGCACTGCGGCGACAGCCTGGAGTTTATCCTGAAAGTGGAACAGCCTTGCCGGGGCCGGGCCTATGTCAGAACCAACCTGGGCGCAGCCGTTCAAACCCGGCAAGAGATCATCAGGCAGGTTGAGAAAAATGAGATCAAGCTGGGGGCAGACTGGGTGGATCTGCCCATGGTTCAAAAGGATGAAACCACCTTTGCCGTCCGTTTGCCCCTGACCCAGACCGGCCATTTCCAGGCCAAATGTTTTTTCCTATCACGGGATATGCAAGTGCCCGTCTGGCCCCCGGGGGAGAACACCGTCATCAATGTTGAACCTGCCGGCACCTGCTGCGCCAATATCATCTATAACGCCTTTGTCCGGCAGTTCGGCCCCAACCGGGCCGGAATCCCGGAACAGCCCGAATTGGAGAGTTGCATTGAGATCCTTGACGGCAAAGGATATACCGTCATTCCCGAATCCGGTAAGTTCCGGGACTTAAAGGATCAGGTCGGCTTTATCTTCGGCCGCCTGGGATGCCGTGCCCTTCACCTTTTGCCCATTCATCCCACCCCGACGACCTACGCCCGGATGGGGCGGTTCGGCAGCCCTTATGCCGCCCTGGATTTCACGGATGTGGACCCCGCCCTGGCGGTTTTCGATCCCGCGGCCACGCCTCTGGAACAGTTTTTCGAACTGGCGGATGCGGTGCATGCCGAAAGCGGTTACCTGATTTTGGATATTGCCGTCAATCATACCGGCTGGGCGGCCAGCATCCACGAGTCCAATCCCGAGTGGCTGGACCGGGCCGATGACGGCAGGATCCAGGCCCCCGGAGCCTGGGGCGTGGTCTGGGAGGATCTGACCCGGCTGGACTGGCGGCATCGGGAACTCTGGCAGTATATGGCCGGTATTTTCCTGCTCTGGTGCGGCAGGGGGGTGGACGGATTTAGGTGTGACGCCGGATACATGATCCCGGTCCCGGCCTGGGAATACATGATCGCCAAGGTCCGCAGACAATACCCGGATACCATTTTTCTTCTTGAGGGCCTGGGCGGCCCACTTGAAACCACCCAAGCGCTTCTGGGGAGGGCTAATTTCAACTGGGCCTATTCCGAATTGTTCCAGAACTATACGGCAGACGAGATTGCCAGATATCATCCCTTTGCCGAAAAAATGTCACGCACCTTCGGCCATCTGGTCCACTTTGCCGAGACCCATGACAACGACCGCCTGGCCAAAGTTTCCCACACTTACGCCGGAATGAGAACCGGCCTGTGCGCCCTGTTTAGCTCCTGCGGCGGGTTTGGCTTTGCCAACGGTGTGGAGTGGTTTGCCACACAAAAGATTAACGTCCACGGCTCCCCGAGCCTGAACTGGGGCAATCCGGTGAACCAGGTGGATTACGTGGCCAGGCTGATTTTGATTTTAAGGGAGCATCCGGCATTCTGGGCCGGCGCGGTTTCAGAACTGATCCAGGAAGGGCAGGGGCCGGGTCTTACGCTTTTGAGGAAGAATTCCCAAAAAGGCTGTAGGGTTATAGTGCTGGTCAACCTGGACTGCGAGGCCTCCTGCCGGACGGTATGGCCCTCATCCCATGAAGGGGATGCCCGGTGGTTTGACCTAATCTCGGGGCGAAAGATTGATGTGGAATACCGGGACGGAAGAGCGCAGGTTGAACTGCCGCCGGGCGGGGTGATGGCCCTGACACAGGAGGCGGCACAGGTGGAAGCGCTAAACCTGCAGGAGGCACTCCTGCGTAAAACCCCGGCAAGGGTGCTGCTGCAGAAACGAAGGGCGCAGGTCCTTTCCGTTATTACGGCCCTGAGGGGCTGCGGCGATCTGGGAGACCTGGACATTGACAGGGCCGCCATGCAGTTTGCCGCAGACCCGGTCGCCCTTATCCGGTCCCTGAATCCTTTATCAGCCGAGTCCCGGGTAGTGGTGTTTAATGTCCCCGGGGATTTGAAGCGCCAGGTGATGGTGCCGCCGGGGTTTTTCCTGGTCATCCAGTGTCCCGGCCATTTTAGGGCCGAGCTTGTGGATGCTCGGTATAAAAAAAGTCGCCTGGGATTCCAGGAAAGCCTTCCCTCGTCCGGCGGCGATATGTTCCATGCCGTGTTCATGCCTATACCCGCCCCGGGGCGCAGCCACCGGGATGTTGAACTGCATCTGCGCATTTTCAAGGATGCGGGGACCCAAATCGAGACGGGCCGGATCCGGTATCTGCCGCCGGGGGATACCCTTGGCCTGAAAATGGTGTACACCCGGTCCGCCATTGCACGGGATGCGTCGTTAAAGCAGTTGTCCACCACCCGCCGGGGAGCGATGATGCGGGCCGCCGCGGATTTTTCACGGCTTGCGAGCCGGTACGACGGCCTTCTGGGAGCTAACCTCAGCCCGGACCTGCCCGAGGACCGGTGGATGCTCCTTGCCCGGTACAGGGCCTGGGGGGTGTTCCAGGGGTACTCCCGGCAGCTTTGTCTGGACAGCCTGTCGACGTTCTGGGCCTCCTTCGACGGCGGATGCCGTTGGCGGTTCCGGCTGCCCACTTCCGAAGGACGGTTCTACGTGCTGTCGGCCTGGCTTTTAATGGACCGGATTCAAAACCGGGTGACCCTGACGGTTCACAGGGAAACGCAATCCGGTCGCAGCCGCCGGCGGCTTGAAGACCACCGGCCCGTCAGCCTCATTGTCCGCCCGGATATTGAGGACCGCAGTTTTCATTCCACGGTCAAGGCCTATACCGGCCCCGAACACGAGTGGCCGCAAAGGGTTGAGGCCTTTGAGAAAGGATTTTCCTTTTCCTGTGAGAAGGGAGGCGTTTTGCAGGTCTCAAGCTCAAAAGACCGGTTTTTCCCTGGGCCCGAATGGCAGTATATGGTGGAACGGCCGGTTGAGTTGGAACGAGGGTTGGACGCCCATTCCGACCTGTTCAGCCCGGGATTTTTCAGGATTTCTTTAAAAGGCGGGGAAACGGTTCTGCTTGAAGCCCGGGTGTCGGAGGCCTTGGACCCAAATCCCCCCGGGGTAAAAGACCCGCCCCTGCCGCCGGCCCCCGCCGTTCCCTTCCACGAGGCGGCTGTCAAATCCCTGGATGCCTTTGTCGTGGACCGCAACGGGTTGAAGAGCGTCATTGCCGGATTTCCGTGGTTTCTGGACTGGGGGCGGGACAGTCTCATCTTCTGCCGCAGCCTGATCCAGGCGGGGCGGATCGATGAGGCCCTGGCCGTCCTGACCCTTTTCGGACAGTTTGAGCGGGAGGGCACCCTGCCCAACATGATTTGCGGGGCGGACGCCCGGAACATTGAGACCTCTGACGCCCCGTTGTGGTTCTTTGCCTGCTGCCGCCAGATGACGGAACAGCACGGGCCGCAAACCATTCTGGATAAGGCCATCGGCGGGCGAACCTTCCGTCGGCTGCTCTTTGACATGGCCGAATCCATGATCCGGGGGACGCCCACTGGGGTAAAAACGGATCCTGACACTTTCTTGTTGTTCAGTCCGGCCCATTTTACCTGGATGGACACCAACTTTCCGGCGGCCACTCCCAGGGAAGGATTTCCCGTGGAGATCCAGGCCCTATGGCACTATGCGCTGGAGTTTTTGTCACAGATCTCTCCTGAAGGCGAACAATCCCTGTGGGCGGGCCGGGCGGATCGGGTCAGAAAGGCTGTGATGGAGCGGTTCTGGATGAAGGATCAGGGATACTTTGCCGACTGCCTGAGCTGCCGGGAGGTATCAGAGAGCGCTAGGGCATCGGTGGATGATGCCCTGCGGCCCAACCAGCTTCTGCTGCTGACCCTTGGGACCGTGACGGATCGGGAGATCATGCAACGAACGGTGGAAACCTGCCAGGAACTGCTGGTACCAGGAGCCATCAGAAGCCTGGCGGACCGGCCCGTGATTCATCCTCATCCTGTTGAGCACGAAGGCCGGGCCCTGGCAGACCCCCATGCCCCCTACGCAGGCTTTTACCGGGGGGACGAGGATACAAAAAGAAAACCTTCCTACCACAACGGCACCGCCTGGACCTGGCTTTTCCCTGTTTTCTGTGAAGCCTGGGCAGAGGTCTTTGGCCCGCCCGGAATCCCGGCGGCCCTGGCCTGGCTGGGCAGTGCCCTGCCTCTGATGCGGACAGGAGCGGCAGGCTTTGTCCCCGAAATTCTTGACGGCGACTTTCCCCACAGGCCCAGGGGCTGTGATGCCCAGGCCTGGGGGAGCAGCGAGATCGCCCGTGTGGCATTGAAATTAACCTGTTTGGATAAAGGAAACCCCCATGCGAGTCTATAAGGTGTATCCGGCGATCCCGGATGCCCTCTCCTTTTTGAATGACCTGGCCCGGAACCTTTGGTGGTGCTGGAACCACGACGCCCTGGACCTGTTTTACAGGATCAATCCCAACCTGTGGGAGGGGGTGGGCAAAAATCCCGTGCTCTTTTTGTCCAGGATCTCCCAGCGCAGATTTGAGACGCTGTCTAAAGATGAGAGTTTTTTGAATCACCTGAACAGGGTCCAGGCAAGCTTCAGCAAAATGTTCACCGAGCCAATCCAGATGGACGGCTTCAGGGACAGGCCCCAGGGAACCATTGCCTATTTTTCAATGGAGTTCGGCCTCCACGAATCGCTGCCCTTTTTTGCCGGCGGCCTCGGGGTTCTGGCCGGAGATCATCTTAAGGCCGCCTCGACCCTGGGCCTTCCCCTGGTCGGCGTGGGCCTGCTTTTTAGGGAGGGGTATTTCCGCCAGCACCTGGATCAGAACGGATGGCAGCTGGAGCAATACCCCATGGTGGACCTGTTTGATCTGCCGGTTCAAAAGGTCATCCGGGAGGACGGCCAGGACCTGTTGGTAGAGGTCCCGGGGCCTTCCGGGACGATCCGGGCCTGCGTCTGGCAGATCATGGTGGGGCGGATCCGTCTTTTGCTTTTGGACACGGATATCCCTGGCAACGATGCCGCACAAAGAGACATCACGGCAAGGCTTTATGCCAGCGAGGACCGCATCCGGGTTGCCCAGGAGATCCTTTTAGGCATCGGCGGCATGCGGGTGCTTGAAGCCCTCGGCGTTTTCCCTTCGGTCTGCCATATGAACGAGGGGCACTGCTCCTTTGCCGCTCTGGAGCGGCTGTCCATGATCATGGACCGGTTCGGGGTGGATTTCCCTGCAGCCGCCCAGATTTGCCTGAGAACCTCGGTGTTCACCACCCATACCCCTGTAGCTGCAGGCCATGACCATTTCGTCCCCCAGCTTGTGGCCCCTTATATGAAACCCTACGGGGCAAAGTTCGGGCTGACGGAAGAGACCCTGCTGTCCTGGGGGCGGCAGCCCGGAGAGGGGGGGGATGCCAAATTTTCCATGTTTATTTTAGGGGTTAAGTTTGCAGGATATGTCAACGGGGTCAGCCAGCTTCACGGCCGGGTGGCCCGGCGGATGTGGCAGCCCCTCTGGCCCAAGCGCCATGAGGAAGAGGTGCCCATCTCCCACGTGACCAACGGCATCCACACCGGGTCCTATATTGCCCGTCAGAACAATATCCTGCTGGAGCGCTACCTGTCCCCCGACTGG
Source organism: uncultured Desulfobacter sp. (assembly GCA_963677255.2). Lineage (GTDB taxonomy): Bacteria > Desulfobacterota > Desulfobacteria > Desulfobacterales > Desulfobacteraceae > Desulfobacter. The sequence goes on from CAXXER010000001.1 coordinate 2,995,447, forward strand.
GCCAGGCGCCAGTCCGACCAGGCCCTGGTGGCCCGCATCGACGATATTGACGATTCCGAACTCTGGCATGCCCATGAATCGGCCAGATCCGTCCTGATCCAAAAATGCAGGCAGGCCCTTGTAGCCCAGTATGAGCGGCGCAAAGCCTCCAAAACCGTTCTGGATGAGGCCGCCGATGCATTGGACCACCAGGTGCTGACCATCTGTTTTGCCAGGCGGTTTGCCACTTATAAGCGGGCAGGACTGATGCTTCGGGATATTTCCCGGCTGACCCGGCTCATCATCGATGACGAGCGGCCGGTTCAGTTTATCATCGCAGGAAAGGCCCATCCGGACGATGCAGAGGGCAAGGCGCTGATTCAGGAAATGGTGGCCTTTGCCCGGCGCCATGAGATCCGCCACCGGGTGGCTTTTATCGAAAATTATGACACCAACATCGCCCGGTACATGGTGCAGGGGGCGGATGTCTGGCTCAATACCCCGCGCAGGCCCTATGAGGCCTGCGGCACTTCGGGTATGAAGTCCGCGGCCAACGGGGGGCTGAACCTGTCCATTCTGGACGGCTGGTGGTGTGAAGGCTTCCGGGATGACCGGGGCTGGGCCATCGGCAACGGAGAGGGGTATGACGATCCGGACTACCAGGACGATGTGGAGTCCCGGGCCCTGTTCAACCTTCTGGAAAATGAGGTCATCCCCGCCTTTTACGACAGAAAAAGGGGCAATCCCCCCACACGGTGGATCCGCATGATGAAGGCTGCCATGAAAATGGCGATATCCGACTATTCCAGCGATCACATGGTCAGGGAATATGCGGACAGGTTCTACCTGCCGGCCATGCATTGCATGGAGCGGCTCACCCGGGACAATGCCGGCAAGGCCCGGGAGCTGGCTGCCCGGAAAACACGGCTTAAAAGCCTGTGGCAGGGGATCCGCCTGGGAGAACCCGGGATTGAATCCACAAAAGACCTCACGGTCGGGGACTGGTTCCAGATCACCTTGGAAGTGTCGTTGGGAGAACTTTTACCTGAAGATGTTGAAGTCCAGCTTTACCACGGACGGCTGAGGCCCGGAGGGGAGATTGAGGGCCGGAGGCCGGAGACCATGGCCCTTAAAGAAACCCTGGGCCCGGACCGCTATCTGTATCACTGCACCGTTAATTGTTCGGATTCGGGCCGGTTCGGCTACACCGCCAGAGTGATCCCCGGAGGGGACCAGATCCTGAGGAACACACCGGGGCTGATCACCTGGGCGGAAGACTGACCCCGGTCTGAACCCGGGAGGAACGGAACACGCTTATGAATGATAAACCCAGAATTCTTATTGTAACGCCGGAGGCCACCTACCTGCCCGAAGACATGGGGCCCAGTGCCAATTACTCCGCCAAGGCGGGCGGCCTGGCGGATGTGTCCGCCGCCCTGATCAGCGCGCTTTTTGACCTGGGGTGCGACGTCCATGTGGCCCTGCCGGACTACCGGTCCATATATCATCACTATACCACCCAAAAGCATAACAGGGAGCTTGCAAAGATCCGCAGCCGCCTGGATGAAAAACGGATCCACCTGGCCGCGGACCGGGCCTTTTTATACATGAACAGCGTCTATTCCGGCTATTCGGACCGGGATCTGAAAGTCTCTTTGGCCTTTCAGCGGGAGGTGATCAACAACATCATCCCCAGAGTGGAGCCGGACATCATCCACTGCAACGACTGGATGACAGGGCTGATCCCGGCCATGGCCAAACAGTACGAGATTCCCTGCCTGTTCAGCATCCATAATGTCCATACCATGACCTCCACCCTGGCGGAGATTGAGGACAGGGGCATTGATGCGGCCTCGTTCTGGCAGGGGTTATACTTTCAAAAGCCCCCGTTGAACTACGAGGAAAGCCGTGACGCAAACCGGGTGGATTTTCTGGTTTCCGGGGTTTTTTCCGCCCACTACGTCAATACGGTGAGCCCCACTTTTTTAAGGGAGATCGTTGAGCACCGGCATCCCTTTGTGGCCCAGGCCTTGAAAGAGGAGCTTTCCCACAAGTGGCAGGCCGGATGCGCCACCGGCATCCTCAATGCCCCGGAACCGGAATTCAATCCGGCGGTGGACCAGATGATCCCCTACAATTTCGGCCCCAAAAATCACCGGGAGATGAAACTCAAGAGCAAGGCCTTTTTACAGAAGACCGTGGATCTGGAATTGAACCCGGAAGCCCCGCTTTTTTTCTGGCCCTCCCGTCTGGATCCCGTGCAAAAGGGGTGTCAGCTCATGGCCGAGGTGATGTATGATATGGTCGCCCGCCACTGGGACACCGGTATTCAGATTATCTGTGTGGCGGATGGCCCTTATGAAAAGCACTTCCACGATATTGTCCGCTTCCACGGCCTGGGCCACAGGATCGGGGTGTGGGGGTTTCACGAAACCCTCTCTCACCAGGCCTTTGCCGCCAGTGATTTTGTGCTGATGCCCTCGTCCTTTGAGCCCTGCGGCCTGCCCCAGATGATCGGCTCCATTTACGGCAGCCTGCCCATTGTCTTTGACACCGGCGGCCTCCACGATACGGTCAGACCCCTGGATCCGGCGGAAAATACGGGAAACGGATTTTTGTTCAATGCCCACGATGCCAAAGGGCTGAACTGGGCTATTGACCGGGCCATGGATTTTTATGCACTGCCCCCGGAAGAACGGGAACTGCAGATCCGGCGGATCATGATCGAATCGGTCCTTGAATTCAACCACAGCCGCTGTGCGGCGGGATATATCGAGCTCTATGGAAAAATGCTCCAAAGGCCCTTTCTTGTCTGAGCCTGCCCCCTTCGGAGATCCTGGCCTTCTGCCCTTTGCCTCCCTTATCCGGGAGAGACGGCAGATCGCAAAAGACCTGTGCGCCCGCTTCAAGGGAACCGGAAATTTCCGGCAGGCCGCCGATTACCATAAGGTCTTCGGGCTTCATCGCCAAGGCAGCGGCTGGCTTTTCAGGGAGTGGGCACCGAATGCGACGCGCATCTTCATCCTCTGTGATGCCAACAACTGGGCGGAATCCCCGGACTGGTCCCTGGAAAAGGGGGCGGAAGGGATTTTTGAGGCCCGTTTCCCTGGAGAGGCCTTTTACCATGGTATGCCTTACCGCTTAAACGTAGCCTGGGGGGGCGGGGCAGGGGACCGAATCCCCACCGCCGCCACCCGGGTGGTCCAGGATCCTTCCACCCTGATCTTCAACGCCCAGGTCTGGGCGCCGCCAACCCCTTATCAATGGCAGGTGACAGAGTTTACTCCGGATGCAGGCCCCCTGCTGATCTACGAGGCCCACCCCGGCATGGCCCTGGAAGAGGGACGGATCGGCACGTTCAAAGAGTTTGCCGACCATATCCTGCCCAAGATCAACCATGCCGGCTACAACACCCTGCAGCTCATGGCGGTGCAGGAGCATCCCTATTACGGCTCATTCGGCTACCATGTTTCAAGTTTCTTCGCCCCGTCCTCACGCTTCGGCACTCCGGAAGACCTCAAATACCTGGTCGACAGAGCCCATGCCGCAGGCATCCGGGTTCTCATGGACATCATCCATTCCCATGCCGTGAAAAATGAGGTGGAGGGGCTTTCCCGCTTCGACGGCAGGGATGACCAGTTTTTTCACGGCAGTGACCGGGGAAATCACAGGCTCTGGGACTCCCGGTGCTTTGACTATGGAAAACCCATGGTACAGCGGTTTTTGCTGTCCACTCTGGTTCATTTTCTGGATGAATTCAAGATGGACGGGTTCCGGTTCGACGGCATCACCTCCATGCTCTTTGAGGATCACGGTCTGGGCAGGGCCTTTACCCGGTATGAGGATTATTTCGGGCGGGATGTGGATGAAAATGCCTTAGGCTATCTTTTTACGGCCAATACCCTGGTCCATCAGATCCGGCCGTCTGCCGTAACCATTGCCGAGGATGTCAGCGGTTATCCCGGCCTTGCCGCCCCTGCCGCCATCGGGGGAACCGGGTTTGACTTCAGGTTTGCCATGGGTATTGCCGATTTCTGGATCAAACTGCTCAAGGAGGTCTGGGACGAGGACTGGCCCCTGGGCACCCTGTGGTTCGAACTGACCCGGCACCGGGACGAGGAAAAGGCCATCAGCTACGTGGAGTGCCACGACCAGGCCCTGGTCGGGGACAAGACTGTGATGATGCACCTGATGGGGGAAAAAATTTATACGGCCATGTCCAGAACGAATCGGAGTATCGAAACCGTCCGGGCCGTGGCCCTGCACAAGATGATCCGCCTGGTCACCCTGACCACGGCACACAAGGGCTATCTGAACTTTATGGGCAATGAGTTCGGCCACCCCGAGTGGGTGGATTTCCCCTCAAAGGCCAATGGGTTTTCCTATTATTACGCCCGCCGCCAATGGTCCTTAAAGTACGATGACAGCCTTTATTATCCAGGCCTTTTCGCCTTTGACCGGGCGATGACCGAATTTGCAAAAGAGGCGGACCTTTTTTCGGATGAGGGACCGATTCTTTTAACCCTCCATGAGCAGGATAAGATTCTGGCCTTTGAAAGGGCAGGGCGGGTCTTTGCCTTCAACTTCCATCCAACAGCCTCATTTCCGGATTATCCGGTATCGGCCCCGCCGGGAAAATACAGGATGATTCTGGATACGGATGACTGTAAATTCGGAGGGCAGAGCCGCTTAGGCGAAGGGCAGATTCATTTTACGGCGCCGGATGGCGCCGGGGGAAATACGCTACGCCTTTATCTGCCCAACCGATGCGCTCTGGTGCTGGAATTACAGAATGTGGGATGACTTATTTAAACGCCGAACAGAATGTTGACGAGGGCGGTCACTTCTTCAGTTGTTGATACCTGTTCCAAAAACTGGACTGGTGATTGGTTACACCATACGTATGCTGTGTGCTTTCTCTATAATCAGCTTTCGGAAGATACCGGCAGAAGTTATTGAGTTTGAAATAATAATTTAATTTCCTTGACATACTCAGCATTTCCCGTATGCTTTGCTCCATTGCATTTCTTTAAAATGCTTGAGTTTCTTCCTTAGATATTTTCCCCGAGAAATCAGTGACTATTTTTTTAAGATCGAGACGATTTATTTTTATTTTTATTTAGGAGAACGCCTACATGGCAAACGGTATCGTAAAATGGTTTAACGAGTCAAAAGGTTTTGGATTTATTGAGCATGCAGGTGGTGGCAAAGACGTATTTGTCCATCATTCAGGCATCAATGCAGCTGGTTTTAAAACGCTCAATGAGGGTGATCAAGTGTCATTCGACATTGAACAGGGGCCCAAAGGCCCGTCTGCTGCAAATGTGACCGTGATTTAATATACCATTTTATCCCAGTGACATTATAGCCCCTGAGCAGCTCTTTACTCAGGGGCTTTTTCATTTTCACAAATTAAGGTCCCTCACTTCTCGCCCTCGTCATGATATCTGCTTGTTGAGAAGTTTATTCATTATTTCAATGGCAACGGCCTTTGAGGATGCAGGATTCTGACCTGTTAACAGATTTCCGTCAACCTCGATATAACTTTCCCAGTCAGCTCCCTTATGATAAAGGCCCTGGTTCGACTTGAGCATATCTTCAAGTAAAAAAGGGACAATTTGTGTCAGTTGCACCGCTTCTTCCTCGGAATTGCTGAAGCCGGTTACTCTTTTGCCTTTCACCAGGGGAGACCCATCCTCACCTTTGGTATGTTTTAGAACGCCGGGCGCATGGCACACCAGTCCAATCGGTTTTCCCTGCTGGGAAAAAGCCTCCAGGAGTGAAATCGAGCGTTTGTCTTCAGCAAGGTCCCAGAGAGGTCCATGCCCTCCAGGATAGAAAACGGCGTCAAAATCTGAAGCATCCAGAGCGTCTAAAGGAAGTGTGCTGGCAAGGTGCTTTTGAGCCTCTGGGTCATTTCGGAACCGTTCTGTTGCGTCTGTCTGGGAATCCGGCTCATCGCTTTTGGGGTCTAAAGGGGGATTTCCTCCTTTAGGAGATGCCAAAGTGATGTCAACATTCCGGTCTTTGAATACGTAATAAGGGGAGGCGAATTCTTCCAGCCAGAAACCGGTTTTATGTCCTGTGTTTCCCAGTTTATCGTGGGAGGTCAGCACCATTAATATTTTCATAAAAAACCTCCCTTTTTAAACGATCGATTCGCTTTTTTCATTAACCCGGACCACCAATTTACCGAAGTTTTGGCCATCCAACATGCCCATGAAGGCGTTCGGTGCATTCTCTAACCCATCAATCAGATGCTCACGGTATTTTATCTGTCCGTTACTCAGCCATTGAGACATTTCTTTGGCAAATTCGTCGTAGCGGTGGCCATAATCATCAAAGATAATGAACCCTTGAACCGTTAACCGCTTGACCAGGATTGTCCCCATCAGAAGCGACAACCGGTCCGGTCCGTCAGGAAGCTGTGTCGCATTATACTGGGAAATAAGTCCGCATACCGGAATTCTGGCCTTTGTGTTGAGCTGTGGCAAGACGGCATCAAATACCTTTCCACCGACGCTTTCAAAGTAGATATCAATTCCCTTGGGACACGCCTGGCTAAGATGCCGGGCAAAATCCAAAGACTTGTGGTCCAGACATTCATCAAACCCCAGCACCTCTTTTGCGTAGTTACATTTTTCACTGCCACCGGCAATACCGACAACACGACAGCCTTTCAGCTTCCCGATTTGTCCCACGGTTGCACCGACAGGGCCTGTGGCAGCCGCCACAACCAGGGTCTCTCCCGGTTTGGGTTGACCAATATCCAATAATCCCATATAGGCGGTAAACCCCGGCATACCCAGGATCCCCAATGCATAGGAGCGATTTTCGGGAGTTTCACCCAATCGGGTGAGACCGGAACCATCAGACAGCGCATAATCCTGCCAGCCGCTATAGGCAAGCACCCACTCCCCTTCTTTGTAATCCGGGTGACAGGATGCTTCGATTTGAGAAATGGTTGCCCCCACCATCACCTGATCAATCTTAACCGGTTCTGCATAGGAGGGGGTATCGTTCATCCTGCCCCGCATATAGGGATCCAGGGAAAGGTATTCGGTGCGCAGCAGCACCTGGCCTTGCCCCGGTTGAGGCACAGGGGCATGAACCATGCGGAAATTATCGGGAACCGGAGCCCCCTTAGGGCGCGACGCAAGTACAATGGAACGGTTGTTCTCTTTAGTTTGAACCATGAGTTGCTCCTTTTTTTTCAATGGCACAATGCAGCGCCTCTTTCATGGCAAGCGTTGAAAAGCACTTGTTACATGAAATGCAGGATGCTTTTTCTCTGTCCCCTGCGGCCCATCTTTTGACAAGACCGGGCTCCCTGATCAGCGGCCTTGACAGCGCAACATAGTCTGCGACTCCTGATGTCACGATTTCTTCGGCAATATGAAAGGAGAGAAACCCGCCCACAAGAATAAGCGGAACCTTTATTTCCCTCTTGAAATCTTCAGCCGTTTTTCTGTAGTAGGCTTCCCGCTCTTCAGACTTTGATGTGCCGGCCCTGGAGGGAATAAGCTTGCCCGATTCAAAGGTACCGCCGCTCATCTCGATGGCGTCTATTCCACGGTCTTCAAGCATATGGCAAACGGTGATGATCTCTTTTGCCGTGATCCCCCCTTCAAGAAAATCTTCCGAGTTGATCTTGACCAGGACCGGGAATGATTGTCCCACCCTCTGTCTGATTTCTTCGTACACCCGGACAAGAAACTTTGCCCGGTTCTCAAGGGGGCCGCCATATCCGTCATCACGCCGGTTATAAAAGGGTGATAAAAACTGACTGAGCAGATAGCCGTGGGCCGCGTGGATCTGAACCGCATCAAAGCCTGAGTTTACGGCTCTTTGGGCCGCATCCCCAAAGGCAGTTACCGTTCTTTCAATATCATCAACCGTCATTGCAGATGCTTTTTTACTGCCATCCACAATGACGTCTGAAGGGCCCAGAGGGGCATATTGGTCTTTCCCGATGCCGTTTTTCCCGGCATGGGCCAGCTGCACGGCAACACGGCCGCCATGCTCGTGAACTGCTGAAGCAACCTGTTTTAAGCCATCGATCATTGCGTCGGAATAGATACCCATCTGTCTTGGGCCTGCCTGACCTTCCCGGGTCACATGGGCGTGGCCGGTAATCACAAGTCCGATTTCACCGAGGACAAGGTGTGCCATGCAGCTCAACAATTTGTCATTCACCCTGCCATCAGGCCCTGCCATGGCTTCGTAGGTAGCAGATCTGACAAACCGGTTTTTTAGGGTCATTCCATTTATCGTGGTTGATTCAAATAATCTGGACATTTTTTTCCTTTGATATTCGTGTTTGACTTCGGTTGACAATGACGACTGACATACCTGTAAAACAACATGCCGCCGATGTAATTGATCAAAATGATGGTCAGGGTCACAGGCTGAGTTCCAAAATCTTTTTGCTGACATCCAATGTGATCTCCTGGCGTTCGCCCAGGCGAACCATGCCGTGGGCCTTTAGCTTTTCCAAAAGATCCGGAATGCTGTCCTTACCAATGCCGTAATCAGACAGGCGGGTTTTTACCTGCATCCGCTCAAAGAATTTTCGGGTCTGGTCAATGGCCGCATCTATGCGCTGGTCAGTGTCGCCTTCATTAACACCCCAGATGCGCTCGGCATATTGAATCAGTTTTTCCCGCTTACCCTTCCGGCACACCTCCAGCAGATTCGGCAGGATAACGGCAAGTGTCTGGGCGTGATCAAGGCCATGCATGGCCGTCAGTTCATGCCCGATCATATGAGTGGCCCAATCCTGGGGTACACCCGCCCCGATTAACCCATTTAATGCCAGGGTTGACGCCCACATCAGATTGGAACGGACCTCGTAGTCCCTTGGGGTTTCAAGTGCTTTGGGCCCCTCTTCAATCAAGGTCAAAAGCAGGCCTTCGGCGAAGCGGTCCTGAATTTTTGCGTTCACCGGGTATGTCAGGTACTGCTCGACCACATGAACAAAGGCATCCACCACACCATTGCTGATTTGTCGCAAGGGCAGGGTATAGGTTTTTTCAGGGTCCAATACCGAAAAAACCGGGAATACATGGGGGCTCATGAAGGGCAGTTTGGCCTGCAATGATTTTCGTGTGATAACGCTGCCGCAATTCATCTCCGACCCCGTCGCCGGAAGGGTGAGTACCGTTCCCACGGGCAATGCCTTTTGAACCGGGGCGCCGCCTTTTTCAAGGATCGACCACGGCTCTCCTTCAAATAAAGCCGCTGCTGCAATGAATTTTGTTCCGTCGATGACAGACCCACCGCCAACTGCCAGGAGAAAATCAATGGATTCCTTATGCACGAGCTCAACTGCTTTCATAAGGGTTTCATAGGAGGGATTGGGCTCAATACCACTGAATTCGAATAAGGTGTACCCATGAAGGGCGGCAAACACCTCATCCAATGTTCCGGTCTTTTTAGCACTGCCTCCCCCGTAGAGTACGAGGACCCTACTTTCGGAAGGAATACACGCTTTAATATTCGCTATTTTTCCCTTGCCAAAAAAGATATTGGTGGGATTCTTGAAATTAAAATCTAACATAATTATCCCTTATTCGTCTGTGTTGAATTTGTTGTTTACATAATGGGGGACTTCTTGATCAGGGCTTTAGAAAAAAGTCAAAAAGAAGACGTATGCACTCTCTGACCGGCGCTGTAGAATTCTTTATTTTCATATTCAGCAGCGCCCCTTCCCAGGAATTCCAGATAAATTCTGTCAAGGCATCGCTGGCAATATCCCCCCTGATGGTTCCCATGGCCTGACCTTGACGAATCCGTTCTGAAACACGATCTTTCCATACAGCGGTCGCCTGATGCATTTTTTCCCGGCATAGATCACTGGCCTCGGTAATCTCCGCTGCCAGATTTCCGATGAGACACCCCGTTCTCACCTCATTTTGTTCATGATGGGAAAGGATCATCTCAAAACTGTATCTCAATGCCTCCAACGGGTCCTTTGGGCCGCTTTTGAGCAAATCGTCCCAAAGGATCGATAAGTTATCCGAATAGAACTGGATAATTTCAACGGTGTAGTCTTCCTTGCTTTTGAAATAATTATAAAATGACCCTTTGGGCACACCGACTTCATCAACAATTTCTTTGATCCCTGTTCCATTGAAGCCGTTTTCTCCAAATAATCTAAGTCCGGTCTCAAGCAGTTTTGTTCTGACTTCAGTTTTTGGTGTTCTTTTTTTCATGGATAGAAAATATGACCGGTCGTCTCAATGTCAACTTCCACAAATGAATTTTTTTATAAACCCGTTCAGGTAAATCATTCTGGTAGATCATTCAGGGTAAGAAGAAAGGCCCCAGATCTCATCGGCATACTCTTTTATGGCCCGGTCACTTGAAAAAATTCCCGTTCTGCAGATGTTTTTAAGCGACATGGACAGCCATTTATTCCGGTCGGTATAATCTTGGCCGATCCTTTTTTGAGCTTGGGCATAGGATGAAAAGTCGGCCAGGTGAAGGTAGTGCTCTCCCCGGGCCATGAGCTGGCTGAACAGGGGTTTGAAGATGCCGGGTTCATCCGGGCAGAACTGTCTTGAGTACAACGCCTTGATTACCCGTTTCAAGGCCGGGTTTTTTTCGTAAAACAGCTTGGGCTCGTACCGGGGCCGCAGGGATTCGGCCTCATCCACTGTGAGCCCGAAGATATAGATGTTTTCCTCTCCGACCTTCTCGGCAATTTCAATATTGGCGCCGTCCAGGGTTCCGATGGTCAGGGCGCCGTTCATGGCGAATTTCATGTTGCCGGTGCCGGAAGCCTCCATACCGGCGGTGGAGATCTGCTCACTGACATCGGCGGCCGGGATGATTTTTTCGGCCAGGGTGACCCTGTAATCGGGGAGAAAGACCACACGGAGCATTTCCCTTACCTCCGGGTCAGAGTTGACCACCTTTGCCAGGTTGTGGATCAGCTTGATGATGAGTTTTGCCGTCTGGTAGCCGGGGGCGGCCTTGCCGGAAAAGATAAAGGTTCTGGGATGGCCGATGTCCCCTTTGTCCTCCTTGAGCACCAGGTAAAGGTGGATGATGTGCAGGACATTGAGCAACTGGCGTTTGTACTCGTGGATCCGTTTGGCATGGATGTCGAAGATGGAGGAGGGATCAACGGAGACAAAGACCTTCTCCTTGATCAGGGCGGCCAGGGCCTGTTTGTTGGAAAGCTTGATCTGCGCAAGGCGGTCCAGGAATCCGGGGTCGTTTTCAAAGGCCTCCAGTTCCCATATCCGTTCCAGATCTCCGAGCCACCGCCGGCCGATGGTTTCGTTGATGAAGGCGGCAAGCTGGGGGTTGCAGCCGGCGATCCAGCGCCGGGGGGAGACCCCGTTGGTCTTGTTGGTGAATTTTTCCGGCCAGATCCGATAGAATTCCGGTACCAGCCTCGTTTTGACCAGTTCCGAGTGGACCTTGGCCACCCCGTTGACCTTGTGGCTGCCGATGATGGCAAGATTGGCCATGCGCACCTGTTTGGGCTCCCCCTCCTGGATAATGGACAGCTTGGGGATGTCTTCGGTCGGGACTTTTGGCTGCATCAGGGTTAAAGATTCCAAAAATCTGCGGTTGATTTCAAAGATGATCTGCATATGCCGGGGCACCACCTTCTGGATGATGTCCACAGGCCAGGTTTCCAGGGCTTCGGGCAGCAGGGTGTGGTTGGTGTATCCAAGGGTTTTCGTGCAGATTTTCCAGGCCGGCTCCCAGTCCATCCCCTGTTCATCCACCAGGATGCGAACAAGTTCCGCCACGGCCAGGGCCGGATGGGTGTCGTTGAGCTGAATGGCGGTTTTTTCGTGGAAGGTCTCAAAGGCGTATCCCCTGTCTTCAAAGGAGCCCACAAGATCCCGGATGGCGCAGGCGACAAGAAAATACTCCTGGACCAGCCGAAGTTCCTTGCCGATCTCCTTGGAGTCGGACGGGTAAAGAATTTTGGAAACGGATTCGGACTTGATCTTGCGGCGGACCGCCTTGATATAGTCGCCGTCGTTGAAGATGTCGATGTCAAAATCTTCGGATGCCTCGGCGCTGAACAGTCTTAAGGTGTTCACCGTCCGGCCGCCGTATCCTGCGATCAGGATGTCGTGGGGCCGGCCGATGATAAGACCCCAGTCCGACCAGGTGGGGTTGTACTCCCCGTTTTCCAGCAGGACATCCTCGACCCTCCCGTAGATAGGGATGACATAGCGTTTTTCTGACTGGCGGATGAGCCAGGGGGAGACCCGGTTGGGCCAGTAGTCCGGTTTCTCCTTTTGAAATCCGTTGGCGATCACCTGTTTGAACAGGCCGTAATCATAGTTGATGCCGTAGCCGAATCCCGGCATGTCCAGGCAGGCCAAAGAGTCCAGAAAGCAGGCGGCCAGCCTTCCTAATCCCCCGTTGCCCAGGGCGGGATCCCGCTCCTCTTCGGTGAGAGCCGCAAGGTCAATGCCTTTTTTGGCAAGAAATCGTTTGCAGGGATCGTAAATGCCCAAGTTGAGCAGGTTGTTGGTTAAAAGCCGGCCGATGAGAAATTCAAGGGAGAGATAGTAAAGGGATTTTGCATTGTTTTTTTCGTATCGCTGCCTTGTCTCAAACCGGATGTCCATAAGATACCGGCCCACGGCGAAACTTGCCGCATTGAGAAGGTCTTTTGGGGAGGCCTGTTCGCAGGTTTTGCCCAGATTATACTTGATATATTGGTCAAAACCGGCTTCAAAGCTGGAAAAATCAAAATAGGCCATTCACGGGCCTCCTGGATGCGGGATAACAGTTACAGGGTGATAACACAGTTGTCCACCCCCGGGAAGGGAGAGGGCAGATAGGCATCGGCTCCCTCATCGTTGATCCATTGGGTATGGTTGACAAGGTATCTGAACTGGTACGCCTTGTCAGGCGCAAGATCCATCACCAATGAGAAATCTCCGTTTTTAAGCTTTTTCATGGGGGTCTCGGTCTCATGCCAGCCGTTGAAGTCCCCGACCAGGTGAATGGTTTCAACCGGGCCGATCTGTTTTTTGTTCAGTTTGAATCGGACCCGGCAGATATCTTTGGTTTTAAGGTATTGTTTGGTGAACATGGCATCCTCCCTGGAAGAGATGTTTTAAAATGATTTCATAGGGTTGGATGGTACGAAAGCTATTGTAAGCCCTTGCATGAAATGTGTCAATAAGCCAGATACGGGTTCGGCAAAATTTTCCGGCCTGCCCGGGTCGTTGTTTTCCCGGGGCGGGCCGGATGAAAATGATTTTCAATTGCTGAAAATTGGTTTAACATCAAACGTTCAAAATCAATAAGGATAAGGAGCATCCTGCACTGTGAAACGGGTTATCGTCATCTTGCTGCTGCTGGCCTTCGGCGTGTGGGCCTGGAAACTGGGACCGGGTTTTTTTAAGGAAAAAGCAAAAGCGCCGTCCAAACGCCCGGCCCCTGCCATTGCCGTTGAGGTGGAGAAGATCGTCAAAGGTCCTATCTCATTGCGGCGGACCTTCAGCGGGGCCCTGGAGGCGGGGGAGAAATTTGTGGTGGCGCCCAAGGTCAGCGGCCGGGTGGAGTATCTGGCCGTGGACATCGGGGATCAGGTTCAGCAGGGGCAGCTTGTCGCCCGGCTGGATCACGCCGAGTTTCTCCAGGCGGTGACCCAGGCTGAGGCGGATCTGGCCGTGGCCCTGGCCAATCAGACCCAGGCGGAAAGCTCCCTTGCCATTGCAGGCAGAGAGCTGCGCCGCATTGAAACCTTGAGAAATCGCGGGGTTTCCTCTGAATCCCAGCTGGATGCGGCCCAGTCAAAGCAGATGTCGGCCAGGGCCGGGGCGGCCATTGCAAGGGCCCAGGTAACCCGGGCCAAAGCCGCCCTGGAAACGGCCAGGATTCGTCTGGGGTATACCGATGTCACAGCGGACTGGAGCGGTACGGATCCCGTGCGGGTGGTGGCGGAAAATTTCGTGGCAGAGGGCGATACCGTCTCGGCCAACTCGCCGCTGGTGTCCATTGTGGATCTTTCTCCTTTAACCTGTGTGATTTTTGTCACGGAAACCGATTACGGCCGCCTCGAAACAGGACAGCGCGCCGAATTGACCACCGACGCCTTTGCCGGAAGGACGTTTACCGGACAGGTTTGCAGAATTGCCCCGGTATTCCGGGAAGCGACCCGCCAGGCCCGGGTGGAACTGACCGTGGACAATCCGGAAAATACCCTCAAGCCCGGAATGTTTATCCGGGCCAGTCTGGTGCTGGCCTCGGTGCCGGATGCCGTCATCGTTCCGGAAAACGCCCTGTCCCGCAGAAACGGTCAGACCGGGGTTTTTCTCATTAAGGAGGCGGATTTCTCCGTGACCTGGGTGCCGGTGACGCCCGGAATCCGGGATGCAGGCAAGATTCAGGTGTCGGGGCTTGACCCCGGCGGACGGGTGGTGACCCTGGGCCAGCAGATGCTGGATAACGGCTCGAAGATTACCATTCCGGAGCAAGGGGCGGTTGAATGAACCTGCCCGGATTCAGTGTCAGGCGCCCGGTGTTTACCACCATGATCACCCTGATCGTGGTGGTGGTGGGCAGCGTGGCCCTAAGCCGCCTTCAGATCGACATGCTGCCGGATGTGGAGATGCCCACGCTTTCCATCCGTACGGAGTACGAAGGGGCAAGCCCCGAGGTCATTGAGCGTCTGATCACCCGGATTCTTGAGGAAATCGTGGCCACGGTGCCCGGGGTTTCCGATATGACTTCCACCTCCTCGGAAGGCTACAGTACCATCAATTTAAGCTTTGTCTGGGGGACGGACATCGACATTGCCGCCCTGGATGTCCGGTCGGTGCTGGAAGACGAGATTAACGAACTGCCTGAAGATGTGGTCCGGCCGATGATCCGGAAGTTCGACGTGAACTCCTTTCCCGTGGTGGTTCTGGGAATCTCAAGCCGTCTGGACCCGATTGAGCTGACCAATGTCATTGAAGATCAGGTCCGCTACCGGTTCGCCCGGATTCCGGGGGCGGCACAGGTGGACCTTTGGGGCGGGTTCAACCGGGAGGTACGCGTTGAACTGGATCCGGACCGGATCAAGGCATTAGGCGTTCCCCTGGATCAGATTATCCAGGCCCTGCGCAGCGCCAACATGGATCAGCCCACAGGCCGGCTGGATCAGGGACAGTATTCTGTGGTGCTCAGAGCGCCTGCCGAGTACACGGATCTGGATCAGATCCGGAATACCATTGTGTTCCGGCGTCCCGGGGGCATGGTCCGGCTGGGGCAGATTGCGCAAGTTCGGGAAACCTATGAAAAATTAACCCGGGTCATCCGGGTCAACGGGGAGCGGGGCGTTCAGGTGGCCGTGCGAAAGGAGTCCAACGCCAATACCGTAGAGGTCTCCAAACGGATTCTGCACCAGATTGACGAGATTAATGCGGCCCTGCCCCAAATCCATGTGGTGCCGGTAATCAACCAGGGCAACTTTATTGAGCGGTCCATTAGAAACGTTGCCCAGTCCGTGATGGTCGGCTCGGGTTTGGCCGTGATGGTTCTGCTTTTTTTCCTGCGCACCGTGCGCAGCACCCTTGTGATTTCCCTGTCCATTCCCATTTCCATGGTGGCGACCTTTGCCCTGATGTTTTTCGGCGGGTTCACTTTGAATCTGATGACCCTGGGAGGACTGGCCCTGGGGGCCGGCATGATGGTGGACAGTTCCATTGTGGTCCTGGAAAATATATTCCGCAGGCGAACGGAAATAGGAGAGACTCCGGAACAGGCCTCGGTGGACGGGGCAAGGGAAGTGGGGCCTGCCATCCTCGCCAGTACCGCCACCACCCTGGTGATTTTTCTGCCCCTGATTTTTGTCCGTGGGGTTTCAGGCGTCCTGTTTACGGAAATGGCCTATGTCATCATCTTCTCCCTGATCTGCGCGCTTTTGGTCTCCCTTTCCCTTGTGCCCATGCTCACTGCAAAGCTGCTGGCCTTTTCTCCGGTTAACGGCAGGAAAAAAGGGTCTCTGCTGGCCCGGTTTTTTTCTCTGTCCGGGCAGTTCTTTTTATGGGTAAATGCCCGGTACGTCCGGATTCTGGATAGGGTTCTGGATTATCCGAAAACAACGGTGGCATTATCCCTTGTTCTTTTAGCCGCCAGTCTTTTGCTGATTCCGGGCATCGGAACCGAACTGTTGCCCCCCAGTGACGAAGGGGAGGTCCGCATCGAGGGAAAAATGGAGCAGGGCACCCGGTTGGAACTTGTGGACGAGCAGGCCAAAAAGATGGAGGCCCTGGTCTATCCGGCGGTGCCCGAGGCGGTTTCGTCCGTGATCCGTGTGGGGGCGTCAGGCCGAAATCCCGGTGCCGCCTCAAGAGCCGAGATCCGCATGGCCCTGACCCCGTCATCCCACAGGGAGCGGTCAAATTCTGAAATTGCAGGTGACCTTCGAAAGCGGCTGGAAGGAAAGATCCCCGGCATGGAGGTCCGGACCCGGGCGCCCCAGGGACAATTCCTGCTGGAGCGGCTGCTGGGATCGGGGGAGGGAATTACCGTGGATGTCAGGGGACGGGATCTTTCGGTGCTGGACGCCCTGGCCCGCAAGGCCGCTTCCGTGATCCGGGAGGTTCCCGGGATTACGGATGTGGAGATCAGCCGGGAGGACGGGATTCCCCAGCAGGAGATCATGGTGGACCGGGACAAGGCGGCGGACTTGGGACTGTCGGTCAGGGATGTGGTGGATGTCCTGTCCACGGCCGTGGTCGGTACCAAAGCCGGAGAATACCGGACTGGGGGAGATTCCTGCCGCATCCTGGTGCAGGTCAAGGATGCAGAGCAGCGGTCTATGGAAGAACTGCTTGACCTGACCCTGACGGCGGCCTCCGGCCAGCGGGTGGCCATCCGGAATCTGGTATCCCTTAAAACCGGCAGGGGGCCCATTCTCATCGAAAGAAAGGACCAGCAGCGGGTGATCTCGGTGTCGGCCAACGTGGCCGGCCGGCCGGCGGGATCCGCCGCCGCCGAAATTCAGGACCGCCTTTATACCGTGCCCAGGCCGGCCGGATATGATCTGACCGTGGCCGGAAACTACGAGGAGCAGCAAAAGGCCTTCAGGGAGCTTGTGGTCTCACTGGTCATGGCCCTGGCCCTGGTCTACATGGTGATGGCCTGCCAGTATGAATCCTTTATCAATCCTCTGGTGGTCATGTTTTCGGTGCCTCTGGCCGCCATCGGGGTATTGGTGACCCTGTGCCTGACCCGGACCACCCTGAACATCCAGTCCTATATCGGCTGTATCATGCTGGGGGGCATCGTGGTGAACAACGCCATTTTGCTGGTGGACCAGGCCGGCCGGCTGAACCGGGAAGGGTTCTGTGTCCGGGAGGCCGTGACCGAAGCCGGCCGGCGGCGGCTGAGGCCCATTTTGATGACCACTTTAACTACCATCTTAGGCCTGCTGCCCCTGGCGCTATGCATGGGAGAGGGGGCTGAAGCCCAGGCCCCCCTGGCCCGGGCCGTTGTCGGGGGACTTACCGGATCCACCCTGATTACGCTGGTGCTGATCCCGGCCGTCTATTCCCTGTTTCATCCTGAAAAAAAGGAGGGCTGCTCATGATACGGCACGGGGTGGTTTTCATCCTTGTCCTGGCCCTGGTTGCCGGAGCCTCTGCCGATACGGGCTCCCGGCCTTTGCTGGACCTGACGGTGGAGGCGGCGGTTTTCATGGCATTGGAAAAGAACCGGGATCTTGAGATTCAAAGGGTTTCTCCTAAAATTGCCGCAACCTTTGAAGAAATTGAAATGGGGAAATTTGATCCGGAACTTTACGCCGATGTCGGCTGGGCGAGGCAGATGGATGACAAAACCTCACAGGACCGGACCATTGAAGCCGAGGCAGGGGTGCGAAAAACATTTGCCCAAGGCACCCGGGTGGCTGCAGATATTGCCTATGACAAGGACTCCTCGGAAAAGAGCGGTTCCCGTCACAATACCCGGGCCGAAGTCTCCGTGACCCAGGCCCTGCTCCGGGGCCGGGGGGCTGCAGTCAATCTTGCCTCTGTACGCCAGCGCAGGCTGGATACCCTGGCCAGTATTTATGAGTTGCAAGGATTTGCCCAGGCCCTGGTGGCGGAAACCGAAACGGCCTATTGGCAGTATGCCCTGGCCCTAAAAGAGATCGAAATCTTCCAGCGTTCCCTTGATGTGGCCTCCCAGCAGCGGGACGAGGTGGAACAGCAGATTGAGGTGGGCCTGCTGCCTGAAAATGAGGCGGCGGCGGCCAGGGCTGAAGAGGCCATCCGCAACCAGGCCCTGATCGATGCCAAAAGCCTTGTGACCGAGCGGCGCCTGACCCTGCTTTTGCTGCTGAACGCCGACCGCCCGGATACGGAGGTTAAGGCTTTAAGCCGTCCGACCGTTTATGAGGACACCCCGGGAGCCCCCCGGGACCGCATCTCCCTGGCCCTTGCAGCCCGGCCGGATCTCAAGGAGGCGCAACTGATGCGGGACAGGGGTGAGCTTGAGGTGGTTGTCACAAAAAACGGCCTTTTGCCCAAACTGGATTTTTTTATCAACCTGGGCATTAACGGATTCGGTCCCAGCCCTGGGGAGAGCCTTTCAAATATCACTGCAGATGATTATGATATCGGCGCAGGGTTTTCCCTGAGCCGGTACCTGGGGAACCGTGAGGCCCGCGCCCGGCATAAGGCTGCCGGGCTCTCCCTGGACAGGGAAAAAGCCGCCATTGAAAACTTGAGGCATGCCATCCGGTTCCAGGTCAGCCAGGCGGTCAACGAGGTGGAGCGGTCCAGGCAGCAGATTTTCGCCTCCAGGAAAACCCGGGAGTATGAGGAGCATACCGTGGTTTCGGAGCAGGAGCGCTTCAAGGTCGGCGCCGGCACCTCCCTTCTGGTGGCCCGGGCCCAGCGGGATCTCCTGTCCAGCCAGATTGCCGAAGTTAGAGCCGTGATCAACTACCGCATCGCTTTGATCAACCTGTTTTTGGCGGAAGGATCCCTGCTGGAACGCCGGGGGATTACCCTGCCCGATGACCTGGGGCCGACGGGGACGGGTCAATGATTTTCAGAGAGCACGGTCAGATTGGAGAACCGGACGGGGAAAGCGCCCTGCCCGAGAAGTATCCCGGGTGGATATGGCAAAGACGCGGGTGTGCTGGGATTTACCCTTGACGAACTAAACCTGACGAAAGACGAGCTCCAGTGGCTTTCGACCGCGTCTTCCGTGACGGTGGCCGGACCCCGGGCCTTTCCCCCCTTTCATTATTTTGACGACAGGGGGCAGGTCAAAGGGATGTCTGCGGACTACCTTTTTTCCATTATGAAAGATCTGGGTCTTGAGGTAAAAGTGGCGGCCGATCTTCCCTGGGGGAAGGTGCTGGACCGGATCGGAGCCGGCACAATTGATCTGATTCCCTGCATCGCCAAAACGGCGGATCGCGAACGGTTCCTCAACTATTCAATCCCCTATCTGTCCTTTCCTCTGGTCATCTTAAGCCGGACAGACGCCCCTTTTATCGGCGGGATAGAAGATCTGCATGGCAAAACCCTGGCCATCATCAAAAACAACGCCTCCCAGGTCTGGCTTAGGCGGGACAATATTGATGTTATTCCCTATTACGTGGATTCCCCGGTCAAGCGGATTGAAGCCATCTCCCTGGGGCATGTGGACGCGGGCATAGAGAACCTTGCGGCGGCCAGCTATATCATCTCCAAGCGCTGACTGATGAATGTGAAGGTGGCTGCCCCCACCCCTTACGGGGATTACACACTGCACATGGCCGTTCAAAAGGACCTGCCCGAACTTTTAAGCATTATAAACAAGGTCCTTGGCCGCATTACCCCGGAGCAGCATATGCAGATGCGCAGCAAATGGCTGTCGGTGAGGTATGAGCACGGGATTCAAAAAAAAGAAATCTTCTTATGGGCCCTTTTCCTCATTGCCGGGGCTTCTTTGATTTTAGGCGTTGTTCTGATCTGGAACAGGGTTTTAAAGCGGGAGGTGGCCCGGCGCAAGGAATTGATCGACAAGCTTGAAAATGCTTTGGCCGAGATCAAAACCCTTGAGGGTATCGTGCCCATCTGTTCCAACTGCAAAAAGATCAGAAATGACCAGGGGTATTGGGATAAGATCGAAACCTATATTGAAAAGCACTCCGGTGCCTCTTTCAGCCACAGCATGTGCCCGGACTGCCTGGACAGTCTTTACGGGGAGAAAGACTGGTATCAAAAGAAAAAAAAGGCGCCCGCGTCCCCCTCCTCTGTTCCTGAATCAGAGTCATCTGATCCTTACAAACCTTAATCCGCCCTCATCATACTTGCCAGCAGGTCCGGCAGACGCTCCCGGGTAAAGACGGTATATAGATCCTCATCAAAATGATCGGAAAACCGGTTCATGAAGCCGTGCCGTCCCGGAGCCTTTTCACAGAAGGTCCGGGGAGTGCCGGACAATGCGGTCATCAGATTATCGACATCAAAGTGGGGTTCGAATTCGGGAAAAATCAGGTGCATGTCAACACCGGGGACAAGATCGGTGTGATGGCGGATCTGGGAGCCGTAAAAGCCGACGGCTCCGATGACCCCGGGGCAGGGGGCGGTGCCGGCCAGATGCCAGAGGGCTGAGGCACCTGCACTGAATGCCAGAAGGATATGGGTGCCAGGTGCCTTGTTCAGATGCCGGCCGATCCGGGCGGCATATGCCGGGATACCCAGGCGGTCGGTAAAAAAGGTATAGGCTTGCCTTTCATCCTCAAAAAAGGTCCCGTTGCCGTATGGGTCAAAGAGTGTTGTGCAAAGATCGGGCACGGATCCTTTAATGTTTTTTTCAAGATCCAGGGCCAGTCGGGTGAGGGCGGGGGTGGCGCCGAAAATGTCCGGGAGTATCAGCAGGTTCATCGCGGTATTGTATACCACTTGTCCTTATTTGTTAAGGACCAGGGCTTCCGAAGCCAGGGCCGCCACCGTATCCACCTTCATATTCAGTTTAAAATGATTGGACAGCTCACCTAATTGCCGGTGACAGGAAAGGCAGGCTGTGGCAATGTTGGAAAGCCCCGTGGCCCTCATTTGATCGGCCTTGGGTTTGCCTGTGATCATGCGTTTCGGGGTGGAGGTGGAGTCCTGAAGAATTCCGCCCCCGCCCCCGCAGCAGATTCCGTCTTCCCGGTTGGGGCTCAGCTCCACAATCCCTTCACAGCACATGGCCAGAAGGGTTCTGGGGGCATCGTATCCCCCGGATTTTCTGGCGATGTTGCAAGGATCGTGGTAAGCGATCTTGTAGGGGTGAACCCCGGGGTCAAAGGTGAGCTTGCCTTTTTGGGCGTACTCCACGATCAGTTCGGGCATGCTGATTACCCGGAATTCAGGGGGCCGGCCGATGATGTCGGGCAGCAGGTATTTGTAGACATGGTAGGCATGGCCGCATTCGCTGAGCACCAGGGTTTTTGCCCGAAGTTTTTCCGCCCCGTCCACCACCCGGAGACAGAGGGTTTTGAGGACATCGTCGTTTCCCATAAAATAGCCCCAGTTGGTAACATCGGTGTGGGCCGAGGAAAGGGTCCAGGCCTCGCCTGTGGCATAGAACAGCTTTGCCATGGCGGTGAGATGGAGCAGGTTGATACCAAGCTCCCGGGGGTTGGGCATGTAAAGGAAGGTGCAGTCCTCCTTGTCGTACGGGATGCAGGCCGACTCATCTTCGACCTCGTCCACAAATTCTTCGGAGACCCATTCAACGGTTTCAATAAACTCTTCAGTGGTCAGACCGTTAACATCCCCGATTTCCAGACGGGTCTTAAGGCCTTTGCGGATGTCCTCAGGGATGGAAGTCTTTGCTGCGGCAAGGCTGCGGGCTTTTCTGACCACCATGTCCATTTTGATCTCCATGGGGCAGGCATGTGTGCAGCGGTTGCAGATGAGACAGTCCCAGAGCATTTGGCTGTCGATAAGATCCCGGTCCAGTCCCAAGGCAGCCATGCGGACGATCTGCCGGGGCATGGGGCCGCCTTCCCCGTCAAAC
The DNA here is from genome assembly GCA_963677255.2 of uncultured Desulfobacter sp. Lineage (GTDB taxonomy): Bacteria > Desulfobacterota > Desulfobacteria > Desulfobacterales > Desulfobacteraceae > Desulfobacter. Next base: position 3,017,407 of record CAXXER010000001.1, read on the forward strand.
CAGGTGCACCTGGAGCTGCAGGCCCCGCAGGTGAGGCACTCCGAGGCATTGTCGCCAACGCCGATGGTGTCCATGTACCGGGCCAGTTCCGAATCCTGTGTGATGGTATGCTGTGTCATGATGTCATCCTTTGCGTGTGGGCCTTCAGGCCTGCGTGTGGGCCTCGTGCCTATGTGTGGGCCTTCAGCCTCTCGAAATCATACGGGCAAAGGCCCGGGGTTCATTGGCCGCTGCGGTTTGAAATCGAAGTTTTTCCTGGCCTATTCCGGGCATGGCCGCAGCTTTTTCCACCTGTTTTCTGGCCAGGGCATGGCCGTTTCCAGAACGACAGTTGCCCGGGTGGCAGGCGCTGACAATCACCCGTTCCACTCCTTGAATCAGGGGTTTTATAAGCATGTCCGCACTGATGCGGCAGGCACAGGGAATAACGACCAGATCGGTTCCTTCCGGCTTGCTTTCAGCGGCAAGGGCGCCGGATCTTTCGCATGCCAGTATCATGGTCTTGCCGTTACCGGCCCTTTCGGCAAGACTGTTGTTGTCAAAGCCTTCGGCCTCAATGGCATAGGCCGGGCAGTTGGATACACAGGCCTGGCAGGAAAAACAGGCCCGGTCCATGATCTGGGGCCTGCGCCGTTCATTGAGGATGACGGCACTGTGGGGGCAGATCCGAAAGCAGGTCAGGCATTTGGCGCATGCCTTTTCATTGATGGTGACCCTGGGTGTTGCCTTTTGCGGTAGGGCCCGCAGATCGAGTTCGATGTCCGCCATGATGGCCCGGATTTCTTCGGCCAGATCCGTTCCGTCCGTCTCGTCATGGCCGGGGCCTGCAAAGAAAAGTCCCCGTCTCGGACTTCGGATCAGCCGATGGCGGGTGTTAGGGGACTGAATAAATCCTTCTTTATCCAGGTCCACTTTAAGCAGGTCTGCGGTATCTTTAAACAACGCTGTCGGTGCAACGGCATCCGGGACCACCAGGCAGTCGCCTTTAAGTGTGATGTCCCTGCCCGGCAGGGTGGATTCTTTAAGTACTATGCCGATGCCGCTGTCCGTTTTGCTGATGGCGACATCCTCTTTCGTGTCAAACCTGAGAAATTTTACTCCGGCTTTTCTGGCCTTGTCATAGGTTAACTGACCTTCGGGGCCATGGACCAGCATGTTGCGCATCAGAATGTAGATAGTTTTTCCGGCCTGGCAGGATGCAAGGGCTTCTGTGAGGGCCAACCGCGAAAATTCTTTGTTTTCCGGGCCGAAATAGTCAAGAAGGATGATGGTTTTATCGGGCCGGTCCTGAAGAGGCGTTTCTGCGAAGGTGTCAAGGGTGGCGGCCTTGGGAAAATGGATCGCCCGGTTCTGCCTGCCTGGGACGGGGGCGGCAATGATGGCCCCGCAGCAAAGTGTTTCTTTTTTTCCGTTGTTTTCGTAGGCCAGGGTGAAGTTTCCTGTAACGCCTTCTATGGACCTGATTTTGGCAGCACCCAGGTCATGAATCCCGTCAGGAAGCATGCTGTGATGGCCGAAGCTGTATGTTGGGTACCCTTCTGCCGCAGCGGCGGTTGCTGCGGTCAGGGCAGGGGCACCGGCCCCGATGACGGCAATTGCCGGCAGGGGGGCGTTCGTTTTTGAACGGTCGGCTTCAAGGCTCCGAAGGATTCTGGCGGCGGCCACCCGGCCTTCCTGCTGGCAGGAGAGAATGGTTTTCGGCCCCCTGGCGCAGCCTGCCACGATGATTTTTTTTCCGGCAACGGCCTCTTCTGTGTTGAAAAAGCCCCAGGTGTTGGGGGTGATACCCAGAATATCGCAGGTTTCCCGGTTGCCCTGGGCCGCGGTCATGCCTACGGACAGGACAACCAGATCAAATTGCCTGGCGACCCGGGCAAGGGTTGACGGATCTTCCACGATCATGGTCAATCCTTTTTTTTCCGGGCTTTCAAAAATTTCGGCCGGAACGCCCTGGACCAGTTCCATGCTGTGGGCAAGTTCTCTGGCGGCGGTCCTGGCCTCCTTGCCGATGACCTGAAGATCCATGTAAAAAAGGCTGATGGCTGCCCCGGGTAAAAGATGGAGCAGCTTTTTGGCATGTCTAATGGAGATGTTGCAGCAAACCTGGGAGCAGTAGTCCCTGTTTTCCTTCCTGTTCCGGCTGCCTACACATTGGAGAAAGGCGATTTTGGGGGCAGGACCGGTCAGGGCGGTCAGTGTTTCCTCCCGGATCAGGGTGTTGAGCTCGGCTGTGGTGATGACCTTATTCAGGGTTTTTGTGTGGTACGAGGCGATGCCGCCTGGATCATATGGGGTAAACCCTGTGGCCATGATGACTGCGTCAGGGGTCAGTGTTTTCCCGTTGGACAGGACCGCGTTAAGGCCCGAGTTCCCCTTTGACAGCGTCGTGAGCGTCGTATGGGTGTGAACTTCTGTATTGGTCTGGGACTTGAGGGACGCTGCCATCTCCTGGGCCAGGCAGGCCCCGCAGTTCTGGCAGGTAGTGGTGGCCATACAGGCCCATTGGGCGGCATGGCCGCCCAGGTAATTTGATTTTTCCACAAGGTGAACCGCAACATCTTGGTCTTTCAGGGCAAGGGCCGACGACATGCCGGTCACGCCGCCGCCCAGGATAAGGATTTGGGGAGAGCGTTCATTCATGGATGGCCTCCAAAATTTGAGAGTACGGATCTGTTGCATGTTTCGAATGTTGCAACGTTGGGCTAAATCGTAAGACTATTTTATTCTCTTATCAGAATCCGATGCGAGATGGAATAAATATTTGAAAATATAAAGGTTATCATGTGTTTTCCTGTCCTGCGAAAAACAGGGCAAGGGCTTAAAGCCGGGGCAGACCGTCATAAAAGGCGGCCCCTGAGATCAGGAGGGTCAGCCCGATGGCAAGAGGTTCCATCCAGGGACGGTGCCAGATGGAAAAAAGGGGGAAAACAAGTCCCCCTGTGGCAACGCCTGCAAGAAATCCGAAAAGGTGGGCTGAAATATCGGTGCGGGGACCGTGGCTGAACAGAGCCGTCAGGATCAGGCCTGCGGCAAGGGGCTGCCAAAAGCCTAAACTTTTGCCCAGAGCCTGCCGGGCCGACAGGAGTCCTGCGGCAGCCATCACTGCTGTGGAGGCGCCGATGGACAGCCGGGCGTGCATGGAAAAGCCGTTGGCCAAAAGATTGCCGGTTGTGGCTGCAGCCAGGAGGAAGAAAAGGCCACTGCCCGGACCCGTCACCCGGGTCAGGGGACCGGCAAGGAGAATCAGCCCGGCCATATTCCCCATCACATGCCCGGCATCACTGTGAAGGAAAAGGGCGGTGATGGCCCTGAAGGTCTCGCCCTGGCCGAGGAAATAAGGGGAGATGCCATAGGCGAACAGGGCCCGGGGCCAGAGACCTGACGATTCCAGATAATAGTGGACCATGGCGATCACAAGGGCTGCGATAAGGGCGGCCGGACTTAAAAACAAAGGTGCTGAAAGGGAAGATTCCGGTGTGCTGTCCCTTCCGTGCAAAGGTTTTCCGGGATTTTCCAGGGCGTACCGGTCCAGGTGGTAGCGGGCACGGTCCGCGTCCGCCTCTCGCACCAGGAGGTCAAACCTGCCGTTCCCCATTTTTTCCGGCTGTCCGTCAATGGACTGGGAGGCCAGAATCGTGAGGATCAGGTCGGCCGTTTTCCTGTCAATCCCTGTAAAAAGCCGTTTCAATTTCGTTCTCCATGGTGTAAGCCTTTTTGAAAAAGCCCTTGATGAGGCGTATCATGGGGGTAAGAATAGAGTATGCGATGATAAAAAGAAACCCCGGTCTTTGGGGGGAGGATGCAATGAAAAGATGAAATTAATCCGGTTTGTGACAAAAGAGGGCCAAGAGGCCTTTGGCAGCGAATGGGACGGCAGCACGGCCGTATTAATTAACAAGGATTCTTCCGGAACCTTTGAGGAGAGCGGGAAAAGGGTGGAGGTGGCTCACCTTCTGCCTGTGGTCCAGCCGCCGGCGGTGTTGTGCATCGGCTTGAATTACAAGCGCCATGCCAAAGAGACGGGGTTTGATCTGCCAAGGTATCCGGCCCTTTTCATGAAAAACCCCGGAGCAGTCACAGGCCACGGGGACGATATTGTGATCCCGGAATGCTGTTCCCAGCGACCGGAGGTGGATTATGAAGCGGAATTGGGGGTCATCATTAAAACCCCGGCCAGGGATGTGCCCGAGTCCCGCGCCCTGGATTATGTACTGGGATACACCTGCGCCAATGACGTCTCGGCCCGGCGGTGGCAGAAGCATGCCGGTGCAGGGCAATGGGTCCGGGGCAAAAGCTATGATACCTTCTGCCCGGTGGGTCCGGTCCTGACCCTGGCCGAGGCGATTCCCGATCCCCAGAATCTTGCCATTTCCTGCCGGGTGAACGGGGAAACGGTTCAGGAAAGCCACACCAGCGACATGGTATTCTCCGTGGCGCAGATTATCTCCTATCTGTCCCAGGGAACGACCCTGCTTCCCGGAACTCTGATCCTTACCGGTACCCCGGAAGGGGTAGGGTATACGAGAACGCCCCCTCTGTATCTTGCGCCCGGTGACCGGGTGGCCGTAGAGATTGAAGGCATCGGCACCCTGGAAAACGGGGTCCGCTCCGAGCAGGACATCTCCGGGCAACAACACTAGGAACAGGGCAGCTTGCAAAAAAGATAAAAAAAGCATCCGGGGACCGGCCCCGGATGCTTTTTTAGTAAGAAGACAGATGTGTCTTACTGGTCTGAAGTCTGCATAGCAGCGCAGGGCGCGGCGCCGTTGCCGCCTTGAAAGCGGCTTCTTTCAAATCCGGGGCAGGGGCCGTTGCCGCCGCCAAAGCGTTTGCCCATGTTGAAACCGGCACCCCGGCCAAATCCCATGAAATTGCCCATGTTCAGTTCCGGGGCAATCTTTTTGGCTTCAAGGATATAGTCGATGCGCTTGGTCGCCATCTGTTTTTGCAGATCAGAAATGGCATCGGACATGGCGGTCAGCTTGCCCCGGTCGGGTGAAGAGGTCTCCAGGAGCATCTGCATATCCTGGCGTTTGTTCATCATACTGCTGCGCAGTTCATAGGTGTCATCGATAAATTTCTGGTGCAGGTCGGAAAGTCGGGTTTTCTGTTCTTCTGTGAGGTTGGGCATAGCCGGTCCGCCATTTACACCGTATCCTGCCCCCCCGCGGCATCCGCGGCCGTATCCGCCGTGCCCCCATGCAAATGCGTTTGAGGCGATAAGGGCAACACTGAAGAGGGTGGCTGCGATCATGATTGATTTTTTCATGGTGATCTCCTTTGTTTATTTCGGGTTTAGATCCTTGTGAATCCTTGTCCTGGTATATAGCAAAGGGTGTGCCATCTGAAAAAAATAAATATAACATATTGATATTGTATATTTATTTTTAAGTTGTGGAAAATTTTAAGGCGTTTCATTTTTAGAAGGTGTTTACTTTTTACCCGGACCATTTTCCCCAGGGCGGGTAGAAAGTAAACAGTATAGTCCGTAAGGACTGTTGTTTTCGGATGTCGGCAGTCATGGCGGTTCCGTTGAACGCTGAACAGGTGGGAGTCAGGTCCGGGAGCACTGACTGCTCCCGGACCTGAAAAAGGGCTGAAGAAAGGCTTAATGGTAGGGCTATCGGAAGGGGCAGGGGAACAAGTTTCTTCCCTGCTGTTTGTATGTCAGGTGTTATCCGGAGGCAAAAGCAAGGGCCATGCCATTTTAAATGGGAAATTAAGACTATTTAAAAAAACAGCTGTGGGTTGAATGGCGCAGTATTGGGCATAACACTCTGAATGAAGAGGATAAACTACACCGCAATAAGGACTGTTTTTAACAGGGATTCTGGCGGCCAGTACCAGGATCGGCAGGCGGAGAAATAAGCCTTCAAACGGGGAATCAGCCCGAAACTGTATACTTTGTACCCGGTTCAGGGTATACAATTGGGTAATAAGGTTACGGTTGGGCCCCAAGGCCTTCGTGAATCCCAAGTGGCAAAGCCATCTCCGTCTATGGTCCTGAACTTGCACTTTGAATTTGTAATTGGACCCTGGACGATATTAAGGATGCAGAGAATGATCATACCTGTGAAAGAAAGCCCCTTTAAAATGGGGGGGTATCTATGAGGCGGCTGGTTAAGGAATTTCAGCCCCCGGTATCCCCCCTGATGGTCTTGGGGGTGCTGGTTGTGCTGCTGCCCCTGTTTGCCTATATGACCCTGGACCGAATGGAAAAGCAGAAAGAGCATATCCGGGACCGGATGCTGGCCCGTGGGGGATCGCTTATCCGGACCTTTGAGGCCGGTACAAGGATGGGGATGCTGACCATGCGCTGGGGGGGGCAGAGGATTCAGGCCATGCTGCTGGAAACGGCGGCTCAGCCGGATATCTCCTATATAATGATCACGGACCATAACGGTAAAATCCTGGCCCACAGCGACAGCGACAAGGTGGGCACCCTTTATGAAGCCATGCCTGAAACAGGCCCGGTAAGAGACGAGATGTCCCGGGTCTTCAGCCGGATCCGTCAGGATGGCAAAGAGCGGGTGTTTGAAGTCTATAAACGATTTGTCCCCCTTAAAGCGGGGTTCAGGGGACGCCATCTGCATGGAATGGGGCAGATGGGGGCTCCACCTCCGCCCGATAACGATGATGGCATGGACATCGGCATGGGGAAGGGGATGTGGCGTGGCCGGCCATCAGGGGAGCCTGATTTCTCCCGTATGGAGGAGCACTATATCTTTGCCGGCCTGTCCATGGCCAAGATGGCTGAACTGGAAGGGCAGATGGCAAAGGCGGCCATCGGTCGGGGCATTGTTTTTTTTATCATCGGGTGTGCCGGGGTGATCGCATTGTTTGCCTTCCAGGCCTACCGGACGGCAAAGGCCTCCCTGGACCGGGTCAGGGCATTTTCGGACAATGTGGTCCAGAACATGCCCTCGGGGCTTGTGACCCTGGATAATGCCTTTTTAATCACCTCGGCCAACCGGGCGGCCCGGCAGATCCTGGGCGTCATTCCCGAGCGGGCCTTTCCCCGGATGATCCAGATGGCCGGGGAGGTGGGGCAGAGTCGACAGCCCCTGTCCCGTGAGGTGACTCTGGAATCGGCCTCGGGGGGGGAGCTGAGCCTGGACATGACCGCTTCGGTGATTTTGGGAGATGAAAATGAAATCCAGGGGTATGTGTTTTTGTTCCGGGATCTGACAAGACTGCGGAATCTGCTCCGGGAGGTGGAAACCAACCGCCGCCTTGCCGCCATCGGCAAGCTAGCCGGCGGGGTTGCCCATGAGATCCGAAACCCTTTGAGTTCCATCAAAGGCTTTGCCACCTATTTCGGCAAACGGTATCAGGACAACCCCGACGATGCGGAAACGGCCAAGATCATGGTTCAGGAGGTGGAACGGATCAACCGGTCCATCACCCAGCTTTTGGAATTTGCCAATCCCATGGCCGTGGAGAAAAAAAATGTGGAAATCGAGCCGCTGATCCGGCATTCCTTGAAATTGGTCTCCCATGACCTGGACCGTAAAAAAATTGAATCCCAGGTGGACTTTAAAACTCATTTTAGATGGATGGTTACGGATCCGGACCGGATCAACCAGGTGCTGCTCAACCTTTATATGAACGCCGTCAATGCAATGGACAGCGGTGGGAAACTTTGGGTGACTGTGGCTGACCTGCCCGGAAAAGGCGGGCAGGCCCACGGCATTAAGATTGAAGTGAAAGATAACGGGTGCGGGATTGACGCCGCCCATCTGGAAGATATCTTTGATCCCTATTATACCACCCGGCCCACGGGCACAGGTCTTGGCCTGTCCATTGTTCACAGGATCGTGGAAAATCTTAAAGCAGAGATCCGGGTGAAAAGTGAGAAGAAAAAAGGAAGCTGTTTTACCATTTTTCTGCCCGGTGCGGCAGAGGGCATAGACGATCCTTCGGACTCAGCGGTGTAAATAAACTTTTAAGGAAACCCAATGACTGTAACACATACCATTTTGGTAGTGGATGACGATGCCGTCCATGCCAGGATGCTGAAAACACTGATTTCCGACTGGGGCTATGATGTGGCCCTGGCCGATGACGGCGATACCGGGGTTTCGATGGTCAAGGCCAGCCCCTTTGATCTGGTGCTTCTGGACATGAAAATGGTCCGGATGTCCGGGATGGATGCCCTGTCCGAAATCCATGCCTTCAACCCGGTGTTGCCGGTGATTATCATGACTGCGTTCTCCTCGGTGGATACGGCGGTGAAAGCTTTGAAAATCGGGGCTTGGGACTATCTGACCAAGCCCCTGGACTTTGACAAGCTGCGCCTGACCATTGACCGGGTTTTTGAAAGAAGCGCCCTGACCTCGGAGAACAAGGCTTTAAAAAATCAGTTGAAACAGGTGACCCTGAGTCATGACATTCTGGGAAACAGCCCGGCCATGAAGGCCCTTTTGGATACCATTCACATGGTGGCGCCCACCGACGCCAATGTTCTGGTGTCCGGCGAGTCTGGCACGGGCAAGGAACTGGTCTCTTCCGCCGTTCACTACAACAGCCGGCGAAAAGATGCCCCATATGTGCGTATCAACTGTGCCGCCATCACTGAAACCCTTTTGGAATCCGAGCTGTTCGGCCATGAACGGGGGGCCTTTACCGGGGCGGATAAAAAGCGAAAGGGCAAATTTTTACAGGCGGACGGGGGCAGCATCCTTTTGGACGAAATCGGGGAGATGAGCCTTGCCATGCAGGCCAAGCTTTTGCGGGTCATTCAGGAAAAGGAAATCACCCCGGTGGGATCGGACCAAACCATTGCCGTGGATGTCCGGGTGATCGCAGCCACCAACCGGGACCTTAAGGCCATGGCAGCGGAAAGAACGTTCCGCGAGGATCTCTACTACCGCCTTAACGTTGTGACCATTGAGATTCCCCCCTTGCGCAAACGGCCCGAGGATATTCCGGAGCTGGCCCTGCATTTTTTACAGACCTTTGCAGAAAAAAACAGGCGAAAGATTCAGGGATTCACCCCCGATGCCATGGACATGCTGATCCGGTACGCCTGGCCGGGCAATGTCCGGGAGTTGATGAATGCGGTGGAGCGCGGGGTGGTTCTGGCCCGGTCGGACCGGATCGCCGGTGATGATCTGGCCTTTCTTTCTCCGGAGACTGCCGGTGACAGGTCCGGTGGGGCTGAATCCTGTGACCCGGGGCTGGAAAATATTCCTTTGGCCGAGGTGGAGGAAAAGGCCATCCTCTCCACCCTGGCTTCCAGCGAGGGAAACAAGAGTGAGGCGGCCCGGCGCCTGGGCATCACCCGCAAAACCCTGCTTAAAAAATTAAAGCTGTACGGGCAATAGGCTCAAGAATTAAAGTTTGAAAATTAAGATGTCGAAAGGAATAAGCGTACGCCTGCATGATTCGGTGAACGCGCGTGTATTAAGGGATATTCAAAATGGAAACGAGAAAGGGAACCCCATGAAAGTTCAGTTTAAATTTTATCTTTTGACCATGATTGCCGCCCTGTGGCTGGCAGCGGCCGGATCGGTTTATGCCGCCTCCACCACCATTAACGCAACGGCCACGGTGTCCACAGCCACCATCACCCTGACCCCGGTGAATCCTCTGAATTTCGGTACCATTGTCTCTGCAGGGGCTGCCAATATCCTTGTTGATGCCTTCACAGATGGTTCCGCCGCCACATCCGTGGTGGACAGCGGCACCGCGACTATCTCTGTGGCCGGCAGCCCCGGGGAGATTGATGTGACAAGTCCGGTTTCAGCCACGGTAAATGTGGATTTTGCCATTGCCGACTCCACCGCTGCGGCAAATCAGATTGACGATGGCGGCGGTAACTCCATGGCCCTGACAGCCACCAGCATGTATGCTTATTCATCCACAGGCACGGCAACCCCCAACCAATTGGCCCTGACCGCAGCAACAACATCCCAGATTTATGTGGGCGGACTGCTCCAGATCGGGGCCACACAGGCTGCGGGAAGCTATTCGGGCACTATCACCGTAACCGTAACCTATTAGGGACGGGGTATCACCTGTGAGACCAGGGACGGGAGCCTGGATCTGCCTTATGGGTCTCTTTCTTATGGGAGGCGGCAGGGCAGGTGCCGGCAGTATTGTTGCGGTCCAGCCCATGTCCTTCGGCACCATTATCATGGATCCTGCCGGGGATCTCATTGAGATTGATGCCTCGAGCGGGGCGGCTACCCCCCATGTCTACAGCTCAGGCCGATCCTATATCAACGGGGGAAACAGCGGGCTGATCCGGGTCAATTCAACCACTGCAGGAGAGGTCATCACCCTGATTTTTCCCGCTTCCGTGGCGGTGAACGGCGGTGGGGCTACCCACACCCTTGAAGCTTTTCCTACCCGGTCTACCGCAACCCCCGTCATCAGCACCGGATCCGGCCTTATGGAGTTTAATATCGGGGGATTGCTTCGCCTCCGAAGCGGGCAGCCGGACGGCAGCTACAGCTTTGACATCACCGTAACCGTGCAATTTGACAATCCCTAGTATACACTTGGATCTGATGTTAACCTTTCGGGATGAGGATAAGTTCATGAAACGTCACCCCTTTTGTTCTTGTTTGATTTTTGCCGTCACGGCTATTGCGCTGGTTGGCTGTGCGGCGTCACCGCTTTACGCCTGGAACCGGGGTGCCATGCTCAGCCCCACCCGGGTGGTGATTGAGGGAAGGGAACGGGCTGCGGTGGTCAAACTCATCAATCCTGATGACCAGACCAATCGGTACAGAATTTCTTTGATTAACATGCGAATGGATGATTTGGGCAACCGCCGCGCCGTGGAGAATCCTACCCCGGAGGAGAAGGCCGTCATTAAGATGATCCGCTTTTCCCCCAGAAGGGCTACCGTGGGACCCAAAGGGTGGCAGACCATCCGGATTATGGTCAGAAAGCCTGCCGATCTTGCCCCCGGGGAGTATCGGGTCCATCTGAAAGTATCGCCGATGGCACCGGATGAATCGGTAAATAGCGGCGATACCAAAGCGGCAGATAAAAGGGATAAGGAGAAAATGAGCGTCAATCTCAACGTTCTTTTTGCCATCACCATCCCTGTGATCATCCGTCATGGTGACGGCGCCGTCGCCCTGACCCCGGAAAAGCCGGCCCTGGGGCAACTGGCCCACCGGAAAATCATCCTGGACACTCCCCTGGTCCGGGCCGGGTCCCATTCCGCCCTGTTTGATATCTTTGCCTATTCCTTGGCCGGGGGAGAGCGACAGAAGCTCGGAGAACTCAAAGGGTTTTCATTTTATGCGCCCAACTCCAGAATTCATGTCCAGATTCCTCTGGATCCGAACCTGGCCTCCGGCCTGCGGGGTTCCCCGGTTGAGCTTAAAATTGTTGACAGGGAAAAACGCAAAACCCCTGTCTCAGGATCCTGGCGGTTTGTCCTGGACTGATCAGGACCCGGCCAGGGGCATAACCCTGGCGTAATTTCCCCCGGCCTTGAGGCGCTCGGCCAGTTTTGATGCCTTTTCTGGCCGGTCATATTCCCCGAGCAATACTCTGTACCACCGTCCTTTCTTTCCAAGATCAACCGGCCTGACAGATACCTGGGCAGGGACATCAGACCCCATCCGCTTGACCAGGTCTTTGAGATGGGCCACCGCTTTTTTCATGGTCCGGTAGGATGCGGTATGGACGGTCTTCTCTCCGGCGGCCTCCATGGCCATGGGGGCGGAATAGGGCCGGTGGGTTTTAAGTTTTTCAACCATGCGTTCTGCTGCCTCCCGGCTGCCAAACCCCGTGGCGATCACCCTGTGCCAGACCCCCTTTCCCGGTCCCAGATCAACGGTTCGGGTGGTGAAATCCCTGGTTTTGAGAAGCTCGGGGTAGGTGGCTTTAAGGCGCTGGATTCCCTTCAGTGCGGCGGATTCGGTTTTGTAGGAAGCCAGATGGATTACGGCTTCACCGGTATCCCTGGTCAGGATCTTTGAATACAGGGCGCTGGAGTCCAGTTCTGCACCTGAGGCCTTGATCAGATCCTTATCCCGGCTGACCCCGGCAAATACCCTGTACCATATCCCTTTGGCGCCCAGGTCTGTTCTTTTGACGGTAAACGGGACATCTTTCAGGCGCTCATGCTTGGCTCTCTGAAAGTCAATACCTTTGACGGCGGCATCCAGACTCCGGTAGGAGGCTAGGTGAAGACCGTATCGAATACGGCCTGCCGGGGCGGTATTCTGGATCTGCGCCCGGGGCTCCGGTCTGGCAGGGGGGGCTGCCGCAGGCGCAGCATCTGAAAGAACGGGGGACGTATACTCGGGGGCTTGAGTCCTAAGTGTTGCCTGGGTGTTCGGTGTTTTGAACATGGAAGCCGTCGCCTGTTCAGGTGAAGGCTTGGGTCGTGCGGCAGGCTCCGGGGCGGAGGCAGCCCCGTTGTCCCCTTCCCACCGGAGGACGGGGGTATTGTCGGGTTGCTGCCCCCCCAAGGTCTGGCGGGCATCGGCCATCCGGGTTTCCGAAGTTGCTGTCCGGGGGCTGAACACCAGGTCATGGCCGCTGATGACCGTGCCGTCCTGGCCAATTGTGACGGGAACAGGGGGGATGCCTGTCACCCCCAGATTTTTTTCAAACGCCGGGGCCAGCCGTACCGAGTAATCCCCGGGGGGGACCTTCATGAACAGGTAGAATCCGTCATATTCGCTTTTCAGTTCCTGCACAATGTTGCCGTCGGCATCAAGCAGTTGCACCGGGGCATGGTTGAGGCTTTCCCGCTTTTTCCCCGGCTGCTCCAGGTACAAGGTGCCGTCGATTTCACCGGTGGTGATGACCGGGATGTCCACAACCTCCACGTGCCCGGGCCTGGGGATGATGGAGTTCCACTGTTTGGACGGTTCCCAGAAGGGATCTTCCAGGCTTTCCTTTTTAAGGGAAATATCGGTCTGCTGGTTCTTGCGCAGGCCGGTGAGAAAGGCGATGCCGTTCTCATCGGTTTCAGCGGATCTGTGGAACTGGTCCGCCTGGACTTTCGCTCCTGAAATGGGGGTATCGCCCTTGTCAAAGACCTGGTTGTTGTTGTTGTCATGGAAGACCCTGGCGGAAATGGCACCCTGGCTGGCCTCACGGGCCGAGGTAAACTTGGTTTTCCCGGACCGGGCATCCATGCCAAATGAGGTGGAAAAGGAGAGAAATGCTGTAAGATCATCATCGGAGTTGTAGGAGAGCTTGGGCGAGAGAATAAATTTCCCGTTGTTCCAGTTCAGGCCAACGGATCCTGTCACCAGGTTGTCGTTTTCCAGGTTCTGGCTTACAGCCACTTCGGAACTCACCTCCCGGCCCAGGGTGTAAAGCCCCGAGATATTGTACTGATTGATCTCGGCCTCGGGATAGAGGTCATAGTTCATGGTTCCTCTCAGACGCAGTTTACCGATATTGGACGTCAGGGTTGACGACCCTTCTGCCGTTTTAGGCTGGGTGGTCAGGCTGTTGTCATCTTTCCAGGTCAAAGAATTGCTCAAATAGGTGTTTTTCAGCCCGGCGGCAATGCGGGCGGTGGCCCGCCGCTCTTCTGAATTTTTCCTTGAGGTCTGGTTCAGGCTCAGAGAATAGGGTAAATCCGGCAGGGTGTCGTTTCCCTTGAGGGTGCCGGAGAGGGAGACATCGGTTTTGGATTCGATGCTGTTGGTGGTTTCGGTTTCCCCGTCCCGGATAAAGTCATTGAAAAACTGCTGCTTGAGCTTCAGATCCACGGGGCCGGCTTTCCTCTGGCCTAAAAGCTCCAGGGCGCTGCCCCCGGCCAGGTCCTTGACGACATCGGCGCTTAAGAAGGTTTCTCCGGCTATCCCCTGGACGCCCGCATTGACATAGTCATGCCGGTTGCCGTGAATGGTCTGGGACTCAAGGCCGCCCTGGACGGACATATCTTTGCTGACGCCGTACCGGAGCCGGCCGATGAAGCGGTCGGTTCCCTGGTCCACGGTATCGGCCCGGTTCAGTGGATCATATATCTTTTCATCTTTTTGGGTTACGGAGACCTGATACTGAGCAAGGCCCGGTTTCATCATGCTGTTGCCAACCATGACCCGTTCGGTTTTTTCCTTTTCTTGGCCCTGTGGGCCGTAGAATTTGAAGGTGAACTCGTTGGCGCCGTAGTATAGGGGAACATCCTCAAAGGCGTACCGCCCGTCAGCCCCGACCCGCTGGCTTTCTATCAGGACGCCGTTGCGGAAAAGCTGGGCATCCCATCCCGGGGAGAGGCTGCCGGCAAAATGGGTGCTGTCGTATTCTCCGGTGGAATTCAACGGCAGATTTCCCGCATACACCCCGCGCTCATATCCGCCGCCACCGGCCACAGGAAAACTGGGGACGCGGATGTCCCCTGCCGATACCTTTGTGGCATGCAGGGGACCGAGCATGGTTCCCCGGGGGTCTTCCCGCATGAGGGTGAGCCTAAAGTTGTTCAGGCGGTCCTCTTCATCCCCGGTCATATAAAGGTCTGCATTCATGAAGGCAAGATCCCCCTTGCCAAGAAGATAGAACTGGCCTTCACCGCCTTTTGTGGGCTTGTCCGTCTCCTTGTATTGGGCTGAAAAACCGAAATCCACGAACATGGGGTCGATAAACTGATACTCGGGCAGTTTGAGCGGAAGGACTGGGCCACTAACCTGGGTCCGGCGAACCTGGCGCATAAGGTCTTCCCGTTGCAGCCGCTCTTGAAACGGCAGGGTTTCCCTGGGATTAATGTTTACGGACTGCTCGCTGAAATCGTAGGAAAAATCAATGGGAAACCAGTCTGATAAGACTTTGGAATCCACATAGACTCCATCCTCCCGGGCCTGGAACTGGTCAGCTTCAAGGACGACGGATTTGCCGTCAACGGTTCCGGTTCCGGTGGCTGGATTAAAATCCAGGCGCCTGTCTTCGTCAAGGAACCAGCCTGAGATGCGGCCGGTGTCCGGTCTGGATGAGATGTTGAAGTCCAGGATTCTGGAGACCTGGACCAGGGGCAGAAAAATTTTGGTTTCGTTGCCGAATCCCATAACGGCGGGGCTGAGGATCATCCTGCCGTAGCGCAGGTCCACTACCATTTCATCTGCCTGGGAGGGGAGGGGAGAAGGCGCGGTTTTGGATGAGGAGAGGGAAGTTTGGACCGCAGGCGTAAGAGGGATGTCAAGTTCTGCCAGGGCTGCCGGCGCATCAGCGTCAGCAGATCCGGCAGCACCTGTATCAGATGCGTCATTTTTTTGACTCGACGCCGTGAGCTTCTCTGTCAGTCTTTCGGATTTGCCCAGCTCTTCAGCCAGTGCAATCCGATAGGCAGCAAAAAAGTCACCGGAAGTCTCTCCGCCTTTGGGTACAGGTCTTTGCACCGTTTGGGCGGAAATGGATTCCACCTGTGGACTCATTCCCGATCCTAACTAAATTGAGTGTGTCTGGGCGTTTTTCTGCAATGCCCTGGTAAGGGAACATTGCAACGGGCATGCCAATGGTGGAAAAGGTCGATTGGGGCGGGTTAGAACCGTTCGATCAACTTGTCGATGATAAAGGTGCTTTCCCGCATGGCCTGTTCGCTGAAGGGGCCGAACCATTTGGACACGGTGTTGAACTGCCGGATGAATCCGTCTTTGTCGTTGTTGTCCAGCATGTCGATGTGTCGGGAAAGGGAGTTGACGTAGGACTTAAGAAGCTGCCGGCGTTCCGGGGTGGCAAAGATGATCTCTGCGTACAGGGCGCTGTCCTGGGCAAAGAGGCGGCCGACCATCCCAAGCTCCAGGCGGTAGATGGGACTGGAGAACTCCAGGGTCCTTTCCAGGGGGATATTGTGGCGGCTTAAAAAATCACCAAAACAGAAGGTGGCGAAGTGGCGCAGGGCCTGGACAATTTCCATGATCTGGTCGTGTTCTTCCGCCGAAGCCGGTACGATCACAGCACCCCAGATGGTGAGCTGCTCTATAATCCATTGGCAGGCCTCATCCTGCCTTCCTGAACAGGCCACAATGATCTGTTTGTCCAAAGAGCCGGATGTGGGACCGAACAGGGGATGTAGTCCCATAACCGGTCCCTGGTATGCTTCGGTCATGGCCGCCATGGGGGCTTTTTTAATGGAGGTCAGGTCTGCTAAAACTGCTGAGGACGGTAGCAGGGGGGAAAGGTTCTCCACCACATTCCGGGTTTTTTCTATGGGGACTGAGACCAGTGCCAGGTCAATGTCCCGGCACAGGGATTCCGCCCTGTGCCAGTCCTCTTTGTCCAGTATTCTGACCTCATAACCGGACTGGGTAAAAAGCCGGGCAAAAAAGGCGCCCATCTGCCCCCGTCCGCCAACGATCAGGACCTTTGCACCGGGCCGCAGCCCCTTTTGCTCCATTTTTCGGGTTTGCTTGATCCGGGACTGCCGGAGGATCACCCGGTACAGGTCTTCTAAAAAGTCCGGGTCCATTGAGGCATGGACCGCCTGGGACCTGAGCCGGTATATGAGGTCCTCTTCTCTTGCCGGATGGTGGACCGGCATATTGTGGGCCTTTTTCAGGGCCACGACCTGTTCCACCTGGGTTTGGCGCTGCGCAAGCAGGGAAAGGATTTCATTGTCAATGCGGTCTATTTCATCCCGCATGGGCTTGATCTTGTCAAAAAATGCTGTATTCTCTTTTTCCATGAGGTGTCCCGGTCTTAAGTCATGGTCCTGCAAATTGCCTGCAAAAGGCTTGAATACCATCAAACCCGTTTAAATTCAAGAATGATTGGGGCATGGGATATGGATCACAGAACCACATTGGGCTGCCTGGCGGTTTTCGGCTCCGCCTTTTTCTTTTACCTGGCCACAGTAGTTATTAAATGGGCGGCCATGGCGGGGCTTACCATCCCCTCCTCCATGTTCACCATTGCACGGTTTGCCTTTGGCTTTGCAACCGTACTGCTGGTGATGGCCGTTCAGCGGCAGAAGATAAAAATCGTTAAAAAAAATGTTCTTGTGGGACGGGCTGTATGCAACGCCATGGCCGTGTTCTGTTTTTTCAAAGGGGTGGAAACCACCTCCGTGGCCCAGGCCAATATCCTGAACATGACCTATCCTATTTTTATCGCCGTATTTTCCTGGTTTTTTCTTAAGGAACAGCGGGATAAATTCGCTTTGATCATTGTGGGGGTGGCCTTTGCCGGGGTTTTTCTGATCTTGTCTCCCGGGGATATGGGCTACACCCATAACAGCCTTTGGGGCATTTTTTCAGGCATCTTTGCTGCGGCCGCCATCATGTATCTGAACATGTCCCGAAAAGTCCACGACACCCAGACCACGCTTTTTGTCATGTTCGGCCTGGGCGGTCTCATTGTTTTTTGCCTCTTTTTCCGTCAGATGAAAGTCCCTTCGCCGCAGGAGTTTTACTACCTGTTTTTGTGCTCTGCCATTGCCATTGCCGGCCAGTATCTGCTGACCGTAGGATTTAAGTATGTCACCGCCATTGAGGGCGGGATTATTTCCTCCACCCGGATCCTTTTGGCGGCCCTGTTAGGGCCTTTTGTCGCCATGGATCCAAGCCTTTCATGGACAGGCTGGCTGGGTGCCTTTTTAATCTTCACGGGAAACGTGGTCCTGACCTTAAGAAAGGCCAAAGCAGGCCGCTGATATTTTTATAGCAATTATTTTTTAAATGGTGTAGGGGTATAAAATTGTCCCATCGGTACCCCATCTCTATTCTATTGATATCCGGATTTCCGGTACCGTATGTCACAACTCTGCAACTGCGCAATTAGATACGGAGATGTTCCTTTAACTTAAGAGAAAATGATTTCCCGAACCGGCAGTGACATTTCTTTCCCCGTTCCGGATAACCTGCTGAACGAACTGGGCAGCCCCCTTTTCCAGATGATCATGGACAATGTACCGGATTTGATCTGGGCCAAGGATATGTCCGATCGGTATCTTTTTGTCAACAAGACCATCTGCAGAACACTTCTCAAGTGCGATACCACAGCCGAGGCCATTGGCAAAGACGACCGGTTTTTTGCCGAAAGAGAGCGGGGCAAAGGCTTTTTGCATACCTTTGGTGATATCTGTATTAACTCCGATGCAGTCACCAAGAAGAAAAAAAAGCCCTGCCGGTTTATTGAAGAGGGATTTGTCCGGGGAAATTACCTGGTTTTAGATGTCCATAAAGCCCCTCTGCTGGACCGGGATGGAAAGATGGTGGGGACTATCGGAAGCGGAAGAGATATCACTGCGGAACAGTCCATTGAACGGAAATTAAAAAAGAGTGAAGAGCGGTTTCGCCAGATGGCCGATATGCTGCCGCTGCCTATTGCAGAGTTTGATTTTAATTTTTTTCTCACCTATGTGAACCGGGCCGGCCTGATTTATTTTGGGTATACCAAGGATGACTACATAAAAAATCCCAGGTTGAAGCAATTGATTCCTGAAGAGAGCCTGGGGGATATCATAAGGCGCCTGGAACAGATCAGAAAAGGCGGGCGGCTGCCACCCTTTGAGATGCAGTTTTTGAAAAAGGACGGCAGCCCGATCTACGGCATGGTGAACGCCCTGCCCATCGTTGAGGAGGGCAGGGTGGCAGGCGTCAGGGCCTGCTTTACCGATCTGACCGACCGAAGGGTGGCTGAGATCGCCTTAAAGGAAAGCCGGGCCCGGTTTAAAACCCTGTTCAACGGCCTTAACGATGCGGTCTTTTTTCATCCCTTTGCGGAAAAAGGATTTAAAAATTTTGTAGAGGTCAATGATGTGGCCTGCCAATGGTATGGGTACAGCCGACAGGAATTTTTGCAAATGAGTCCCCAGGACCTGATTCTGGACACGGAAGGCCGCGGCATGGGCTCAGAAGAAAATCGTACGGTTCTAAGGCAGCTGGGGAAACGGACCATTGAGAGCCTGACCCGGAAAAAGAACGGCGAGATTTTTCCGGTAGAAATTTCATCCTCCATGTTTGAGTTTCACGGCGAATCCATGGTCTTGTCTGCCGTGCGCGATATTACAGATCGCAGGCAGAGCGAAAAGGAACGGTCCGACGCCGTGAAATTCGCAGCTGAGCAGGAAAAATATGCCCTGGTGGGCCAGGTGGCCGGGAAAATGGCCCATGATTTTAACAATATCCTGGGAGCCATTATGGGGAATGCCGAACTGTCCCTTCTGGAATGCGAAGACAGGGAAATCCGGCGAACCCTTGAAACCATCCTGGTTCAGACCCAGAGGGGAAAGAACCTGACCCGGAATCTGACGGCCTTTGCCCTGGACCAGGAACCAAAAGAAGAATATTTCAATATCAATCAGAAAATTGACCTGGTCTTGAGTCTGTTGGAAAAAGATCTCGACGGTATACGTGTGACCTGTAAGCTTTCATCTGACCCGCCTGAACTTCTGGCAGACCCGGGAATGATTGAACATGCCCTGGTCAACCTGGTTCAAAACAGTATCCATGCATTAAGCCGGACCAAAGATCCACTGATTGAAATTTCCACTTGGTTTTTTCAAGACTCTCTTTTTGTCGAAATCCGGGACAATGGGTGCGGCATCCCCGAAATTTACCATAAGCGTATCTATACCCCCGCATTTACACTCAAGGGAAGCCGGGATGTCAAAGGCGTTTATGCCGATGGTATCCGGGGCAGCGGTTACGGTATGGCCAATGTAAAAAAATATATTCAAAAACACCGGGGGCGCATTGAGTTTACAAGCCTTGAAGGGGAGGGGACCTGCTTTGTCCTGGGGATCCCGCTGATCCAAAAGGATCTTACCGACACTGAAAGGCACAGAATGGCCGGCAAAACCGTGATCCGGGGAAAACGGATTCTTCTTGTGGAGGATGAGAAGGCCATTTCCGCAGTTCAGAAAAAAATACTGACTCATCCTCCGTTTAATCATGAAGTGGTCCTGGCCGGAACCGGCCAGGATGCGGTAACAGCCTTTGATACAGGCGCCTTTGATCTGGTGTCCCTGGACTATATCCTGCCCGGCAGGCTCAACGGATTGGATGTTTATTCCCATATCAGGCGGGCGGATACTAACGTCCCCATTATCTTTGTATCTGGGAATATGGCATTTTTAGAGTCCATGGAAGACTTAAAAGCCCGTGATCCCATGATGGATCACTTAGCCAAACCCTGCGAAAATATCGTCTTTGCCGATACAGTCAATGCCTGGCTTGTCCGCACCCAATCCTTGCGGCCATAATTTTGCCCGTCCTCTTTTTTATTCCTGACTCTCTCTGGCCCTTTTGATGAGCAGTCGGCTGCAGTTGAGGATATTGGACCTTGTGTAAAGGGTGAACTCATCTTTGTAGGATTCTTCGAACAATGCTCTGGCAAGGGCCTGATCATCTCCTTTATCGTGAATTGCCCGGTTGATGACGGAAAAGGCGGCCTGCCTGGCCAAAGACAGGCTTTGGGTGACTTCATCGTCTTTGATCGGGCCTTGGTGGGCCGGGCAGATAATTTTTGCACCAAGGTCTTCCATCATGTCGATGGTATCAAGATAGGCACGGGCCCCTGTGAAGAACAGGGGCCAGAAGCCTCGGCCCGGATAGTGAAACCCCAGGCTGTCCGAACAAAAAAGAATCCGCTGTTCCTTTTGCCAGGCAATAAGATTTCCCGGGGAGTGCCCGGCCACAGGGATAAGGGTCAGACAGGCACCGCCCAGATCCAGGTCATGGGGTTCCCGGACCACAGTGTGCCCTTCCAGATCCGGAACCAAAAAAAGGCTGGGGCGCCCGGGGGCAATCCCTTCTTCCATCAGGCTTTGGGAGATGAAGCGGTCTTCTTCGATCAATGCCGGTCCGGCTTTGGGATGGGCGAGAAATTCGGCCGCCCCTTCGGCCGCCAGGACCTCCGCTTTGGGAAAATGTTCCTTAAGCCCTGGAAGACCTGTGATATGGTCGGAATGAGGATGGCTGACCACCAGGACATCCGGGGATTTCCCCAGAGCTTCTATCTGGCGGATCACCCGGTCCACCACTCCTGAAATTCCGGTTTCAAACAGGGCGGTTTTTTTTGAGCCTTCCACCAGAAAAAGGTTGAAGTAATAATTGCCCAGGATGAAGATCCCCGGTGCAATTTCCATGGGAAAGTCCTCGTCCGGGATGCGGGGAATTGCCATATTATTCCTTAAGGGCGTCTATAAAGGGCTCAAGGCCGATCCGTTCGATGGTTTTGCCCAGACGCTCCCCTTTTTTTGCATTTTTTTCGTAAAATGAGATCACGGTTTCACAGGCTTTCATGACCTGGTCATCATCCAGACCTTCGGCCACTTTCTGGGCGATCCTGGGCAGCATGCCCACATTACCGCCGATGACCAGGGTCCAGCCCTCGGGGTAGCCGATCAGACCGATGTCCCTGACCCAGGATTCGGAGCAGCTTAACTTGCATCCGGATACCGCCATTTTGAATTTACCGGGCAGTTCATAGGCGTGGTATTTTTCATCCAGCTTCATGCCGATGCCTAATGCATCCTGTTTGCCCAGTTTGCAAAAAGTTGTACCGGGGCAGCTTCTCACCGACCGGACACACAGGCCTACGGCTGCTCCCTTGGAAAGCTTCAAGTCTTCCCAGGCTGCATCAATATCTTCTTCTTTGAGCCCCACAATGGCCATGCGGGTGGCACCGGTCAGTTTAATGGCTTTTGCATCGTATCGTTCGGCCACATCTGCAATTTTCCGCAGCAACTGCGGGGTGACCACGCCGCAGGGGATATGAGGAGCAATGGCGTAGGTTTCATTGTCATTCTGGGGGATAGCCCCCTTTTCACCAAGTTTGAGCATGTCATCTCCGATTAAAGAATTATAAATACAATAAATTAGAAATCCGGGTGGCGATTGTCAAGGCCGGATCCGCTGCCAGGCTTTGACGGGGGAAAATTGACAACCGATAGTTTAACCTATTGAAAGATAGTTGGTGAATTATCCAAATATATTAATATGTTAATGTATTTTGTCTCGATGGGGCCGTGTTGGCACACTCCATGCAAAATTGAATGGGCGTCTAAAACATGCCAGTTTTTTTGGCAGCGGTTTGAATATGGCAACGGTAACCTTGAAATATGACCGGAGGCAAGATGAAGACCCTCGTGACCCTTATTTGCGCTGTTTTGATTCTCGGTGTTTCGACCCTGCAGGCCGAAACCGTTTATACCTTTAATGATACCTGGGTTGACTGGCCGAATTTTAAATCCGGTGTTACGGACGAGGCCCTGGGCACCCCCCAGATTCCCTATATGAAGGTGAGCCTGTCTGAAAATAATATCCTCAAAACCGTTCAAATTGCCACTACCGGTGACGACACGACCTGGCAGGAGTTCAACTCCCTGTTTATCAACGCCTATGCAGACGGGAATACAGGATATGAAGACTGGGACTATTATGTCCTTGACGGCATATCCGGAAACAGAAACGATCAGTACGGCCTTGCCTGGCATGACGGTATTTTTACGGTGGATGAGGGGTTCCATTACACCTGGGCCAGGAACACATCCGAAAGTGCGGTAAGAGACGGCAATCCCAACGGGATTCACCGGGATGATTTGAATTACATCCATAACACCTATGATAACGACTGGGAGCAGGATGGGCAGGATGACGCGGGGAATTCTCTTTGGACCTACAGCTTTGACGATGTGCTCATTGACCTGAGCCAGGGATTTGCCATCGCTTTTTCTCCATGGTGCGCCAATGATGTTGTGGGCGGTAGGATGAACCCCGTGCCCGAGCCGGCTACCATGGTACTGGTAGGCTTGGGGCTGCTGGGCCTTGCCGGCATTGCCCGGCGAAAGGTTTCCGCTTAATTTTCAATCACAATGACAGTAGGCAACGCCCCTGCGGCCGGCGTCTCCCGAAACCTGACATTGTAAACCGTTTCCTTAAGGGTCAGACTGGCCAGGACTCCCTTGATAATGCTGCCCTTTTCACACTTGTTTTTAATCCGGATTGCCGGGAAATCGGGCGGGGACATGTTTTTAATATAGATTCGCCCGAGTTTTTGCCTGGCGATTTTAAGGGCGGTGATTTCCCGTTCGGCCTGTCGGATCGCCTCCCGGTTTTCTTCGGCCTCCCTCTCAAGGGCGTCCAGGCGGGCTTTGAATGCCAGCTCAATCCGCTCTGTCTCCGGCATGGGCGAAGTCTCTTCCGAAGTGCCCGGTTCCGGGTCGAGGTTTTTGTGAAGCTGTTTTAATATCTCATTCAGGGGCTCTTTATTGGCCGGGGGGAGAAACCGGGCCACTATCTGTGAAGCCGCCTTTGTATCGGGGATTTTCATAAAATATCCCTTGATGGACGAATAGTCTGGCAGGCTGTACAGATAGTCCAGTTTATCCTGGAGTTCACGGTATTGGTATAATTCCGGCCCCTCTATGATTTGAATCAGATCCCGGTAGGTATCCTTCTCAAGAATATGTTGTGCGGCCCTTTCCATGTCCCGATGAAATTCCTCTGTCAGCCGGGTGATCTCGTCTTCTTTTTTAAGGTCCGCCAGTTCGCCTGCCTTGGCATCAAGGGTCTGATCAATGGTGAGAAGGGGATCTTTCGGAGACAGGCCTGCCCTGAGGATACAGGGGCCCCGCGGCCCCGCCACCGCCACTTTCAGTGTGATCCCTTTTTCAGCGCAGATTCGGGCGCCTTTTGCTGTGGCATTCATGGCCAGAAAAGTCCCGGCACACCGGATATCGGCGTCTATCACAGACCGGGAGACCTTGATTGCCCCGTGGCAGAGGACTTCGGCGCTGGAGGGGGGCTCAGCGTTATCCGGCCCGGTGTCCCCGGCCCCCTCTTCGGGCGGCGGCACCGGGGCTTTTTCCGCTGGCTTTTTCGCGATGTCTTTACCCGGTTCCCGTCCGATGTCGCCGTCAATGGTCATGTCCCCACGGCATCGTATCTCCCCTGTAAGATTGCCTTTCAGGTGGAGGCTACGGCACTTGATCACGGCTCCGGGCAGGATATCCCCCTTTACCCTCAGGTCCGCCTGAAGGTATTGATCCCCGGTATCCTCTTTCAGGTTCATGGTCAGGGGCGTTGCTGCGGACGGCTCTTCTAAGGCTTCCACCACCAAAGTGGTACCGTTTTTGAGCCGGGGGAATCCGTCCTGTGATGCCAGAAAATCATTGTCTTTTCGGATAACGCCCCGGCCAGGATACAATGCCCGGACAGCCGGGCTTGGCGGATAAACGGGATGTCCCAGGACATTTCGGCCTGGCCGTCCGTCCTGCCCCGGGATGAGCTGGGCCAGCAGATCCCCTTCCGTGACAGGGCCTTCGACGGGGATGCCGTCTTCAATATTTTCCTGCTCTTCCTGTTTTTCCTGTTCCGGCTCCTGAGGCGTTGCAGGGGGTGCTTTGTCTTCAAAGTAAAATTTGATCTCCTGATCCCGGCCGGCGGAAGGCTCCTGGCCCCTGGCCACCAGCACGGGCTGATCCGGAGGGGCGTTCTCAATGAAATCCGTGAGCAGGGTATCGTTAAGAATTCCGAAACAGATTCCGGTTTTTTTCAGCCAGATGGTAAATTCATATACCGGGACTGGGGCATCCGGCACCATCTTTTTACTGGCAAAGGCTTCGATGCCGTCCCCGGAGATGGTGTAGGAGAAGATCCGGTTCAGCCGTTTAAACACCTTGAGTTCCGCCTTAACAGGATACAGGGCGTGAAGCAGGTCCAGGCGCCGGACTTCCATCAGTTTCTGCTCTTCCAAAACGGCATCTATATCCTCCCGGCCAAGGCCTGCAATTTCTTCGAGGATGAGGCCTATAAATCTGGCAGGCTTGCCCTGGGCGGCCTCCTGCTTCTGGCACCGAAGGGCTTGTCCCACCTGCTGTGGTGTTGTCAGATCCTTTTTGATGGCAATGACGCCAAAGCGCTTGTTGATCATCTCCTGCTCCCCCGGGGAGCGGCCCAGAGTCTCCATGGCGGCCAGCAGATCCTCGTTTCTGATCCGGTTTTGGGTCATGAGAAGGGCGGTGCAGCCGGCTTGGGTAATGACGCCGCGGTCGACGAGAATTCGTCCCAGCCTCAGACTTTCGCCGGTCTGCTTGAATCGGGTTTGCTGGAAGGCCAAGGCCGCGTCAATATCCGAGGCTGCCGCCATCTGGTTGGCCATGGCAAGCCTGCCGAACATCCGGTCCCGGGCGCAGGTTGCAGTGTGGGCGTCCAGAGCCAAAAGATAGGCGGCCTTTTCCTCGGTCAGGACTTTTTCCTCTTTCAGGATGTCGATGACATCCACAGCCTCGTCTTGTTTGAGGCGATCTTGAAGGATGCCTTCAATTTTTTCCTTTTTTTTAGGGTAGATCAGGCGGCAGTCCAGGGCAAGGCCCAGAAGGCGCCTGTTTCTGTCGATGGCGTCGGGAAAGTCTTTATCCATAGGCTGTTACGGGGCAGCCACGCTGCGATGATTACAGGTTCGTTAACGAAAGTATGATTGGAAGTTACTCGTCTTGAAAGTGTACCATTGCGCTTAGAGCGAAAGCAATACAATTTTTTGGCTTTCCGGAACCTATGAAATCGCCTTACGCCCTTACATCATTGAGTTTTTGGATGGCAATGCCGGCAATGATGAGCGCAAGGCCTTCAAAGGTGCGAAGCTGAATGGTCTCCCCGAGTACCGTGGAGATGAAGACAAGGGAGATAAAAGGGGTCAAAAAGATTAAATTGGCCACATGACTGGCCTGCCGGGCCGATTTTAAGGCGGTGATCCAGGTAATAAAGGCAAAACCGAATTCAAAGCAGCCGATCCATACGGCGCCAAAGAGACCTTTGATATCGGGCACCGCAAAAGAGGAGAACAGGGAACAGGCCAGGGCGACAAAGGGAATGCTGAAGATGAAGTTCAGAAAAATCCCGACGACAGGATCCTGCGTGGATTTGACATTGGTGATCCAGTATAGCGCCCAGATGATGGTGCAGGAGACGGCAAGAAAGATCCCCAGGCGGCTTACAGCCTCTCCTGTAGCTCCGGCGCCCCCCGTCGAAAGCACCACCACACCGGAATAACAGACCAGGGTGGCCAGAACCTGGAGCTTTGAAAGGGGCTGTTTGAGCAAGGGGACGCAGAGCAGGGAAAGGGTGATCACCCAGGTATAGTTGATGGGTTGTGCGATCTGGGCCGGAAGCAGGTCATAGGCTTTGACCGCCATCCAATAGTAGATAAACGGGTTTAAAAAACCAAGAATCAGGTAAAATCCATATTCTTTAGGGGAAAGGCTAAATACCGTTTTAATCCGGCCGGTCAGGACCAGATATCCTCCCAGAACAAGAGTTGACGTAAGGATGGCAAAAAGCAGCAGTTGCAGCACATCCAAATAGTTAAGGGTCAGCTTGAATGCCGTGGCCGAAGTGGACCAGAACAGGACCGTCGTAAGTCCCAGAAGATATTCTTTTCTTAACATCGGGGGGTTATACACCCGGGAGAACAAAAAGAGAATAGCCCTGTAAAATTTGCAACCACTTCCGCAGTCGCGGAGGGTCTTGGGGTAAAGGTCACGGTTAGGATCACCGAGATTGGCGTTCGATTAGAGAAAGATTTTATTTGGCTGTCCCGGGGGCGAATGGCGGATTTATTTGACAAAAATTCAGATGTCATTGGGTTGCACCTGAAAAATATTTATAAATCTGGAGAATTGGACACGGCGGCAATTTCCGAGAAATCCTTGTTCGTTCGTATAAAAGGAAAACGAGCGGTGCGGCGCCGGATTCAGATTTTACAATCTGGATGCCGTTATATCCATCGGATAGCGAATCGATTCATTAAGATGACGTATCACGACATCGTTTGAACTTTTCACGACAAGCCATCAGAAATTAAGGCAAACATGGCCAATATAAACAATTGCACAAACAAAAAGTTGTTTACGAGCAGTTGGCGCTATTTTACGCCCAATACCCCATCGGCTTGCAGCGGGATAGTTTATTTTCCGTCATCGTAACGACCGGTTGCTGGATTCAGCCGGGTAGCCGATGATAACCGATATGGGTTTTGCATCGTTGACACGTCTGGTGTCTGAGTCTGCGGCATATCAAAAAGCGACTTTGATAAAATTGATTATGAATCTGTTGTGCGAATCTACGTCGCATCGTATTTAAATGCCTTTCCGGGATAAAAATTACCTGCCAAATAAAAAACGATTTTGAAGAACACCTCAATTTTTCATACTTTTCTTGACAATAATGCCTTTCTATCCTACATCGGTTGTGGTTGGTGATAGCGAGGTCAGCTACCATAATATCCTCCAAATCAGTTGAGTCCCAGATGGGATAAAAACCTATCCGTTTTGAGGTGGATGAATGCAGTCCGAGGCGAAACGGTCAACCCTGATGAAAAATTTAATGATAGGATGTGATTTTTCCCGGGATATAATGAGCAGATCTCATTGCCCCAAGGAAAATCTGAAGCCAGTGCAGAGTGTGTGACACGGGGATGAAACCTAAAATTTTGATCATTGGTGCAGGCTTTGCGGGCTCAACATTCGCACGCTTGGCTGCTGAAGATGGACTCTGTGTAGATATTATAGAAAAAAGAAATCATCTCGGAGGAAACAGCTATTCCTATCAGGACGGTGAAACCGGTGTTGAAATTCATAAGTACGGTCCGCACATTTTTCATACAAACCATGAGGGGGTGTTTCACTTCATCAGCCGGTTTGCAAGGTTGAATTCATATACCCATAAAGTCAAAGCCATTAGTCATGGCCGAGTCTACTCCCTTCCGATTAATCTGCACACTATCAATCAGTTTTTTTGTAAAATCCTTTCGCCAGCAGAAGCTATTGATTTTATTGAGAAAAAAAGAGTCCGGTTTGATACCATTCTCAATTTTGAAGAATATGTTCTCAATTCAATCGGCAGGGAATTGTACGACGCATTTTATCAGTCATACACCTTGAAGCAATGGGGAAAAGATCCTTCCCAGATTCCGGTTTCAACTGCACAACGGCTTCCCATTCGCTATAATTACGATGACAATTATTTTAGTGATCGGTATCAGGGCATCCCGGAGCAAGGATATGGGGCCCTTTTTGCCAAGCTGTTAAACCATGAGAATATAAAAGTATACCTGGATTGCAATTATCACGATGTAAAGGCCTCCTGGCGAAAAGATTATGCCGGACTTATATTCTCAGGCCCCATAGACGAATACTTTGATTATAGATATGGTAAATTGCCCTATCGAACCATCGCCTTCGAAAAACTCATATCTCCCGAGATCCAAGGAACGTCGGTGATCAACCATTGCGACGATTCATGTGATTTTACGAGAATTCATGAGCATAAATACTTTACTCCCGGGAAAAAGTGCTCCATGTCCGTGGGATTCAAAGAGTACTCGAAAGAGGCCGATGATAATAGCTATCCCTACTATCCGGTAGAGTGTGACTCAAGTATGGAGATGATGACTCGGTACAGGGCCTTAGCCAACGAGGAAACCGACGTGATGTTCATAGGGCGTTTGGGAAATTTTAAATATTTTAATATGGATCAATCCATTGAAAATGCAATGCATGTTTATTCAATGAACCGGCAGCGATGGCTGGATTAGACCGTAAAATCAAACCATTGATGCGTTATGGGCTTTATAAACAAGTGGCGAGTTTCCTTTTTGTCGGCGGGGCGACGTTCATTATCGATTATACTCTGCTTGTTTGCTGTGTTGAAATCCTCAATGTTTCTGTGCTTGCCTCAACAGCATTCGGATTTTCGATCGGCAGCGGCATCAATTACTTTCTTAGTAGAAAATTCGTATTTTTTCCAGGCAAATTCAGCCGCGGCATGACCGAATTTATAGTTTTTATGATAGTCACACTCTGTGGCCTGATTCTCAATCATTTAATCATGTATGTCGGCTATCGTAGTCTTTCTATCGATTATAAATTTTCGAAAGTTTTTTCTTTGATCACAGTGACATGCTTTAATTTTTTAGCAAAGAAATATGTTGTTTTCAAAAACTGAAAAGGAAACGCTGTGCCGGAACTAGACATAATCATGCCCGTTTACAATGAGGAACAGATCATATCCAAAGTGGTGGATGACTGGGTCCGCGTTACCAAAGCCTTGGGGATTAAAACTGTGATCAAATTATATAACGACGGGTCAACGGATAATACCTTGGCTGTCCTGAGAGAAAAAGACAGGCAATATGAACAGGTCAAAGTTTTTAATAATTCGAATTCAGGGCATGGCCCTACCATCATGAAGGGGTACAAAGAGGCCCGATCGCAGTGGATTTTCCAGGTGGATTCCGATGACGAGATGAAGGCTGCGCATTTCGACCGGCTCTGGCGCCACAGAGATGCGTATGATTTTTTGATCGGTATCAGAGAAAATCGTTGTCAGACATTGACTCGCAAGTGTCTTACCCTGGCCGCGGGGATGACCGTGAAGCATTTATTTGCACCAGGGGTCCGCGATGTCAACTGCCCATACAGGCTGATGCGGGCAGATGCCTTTCAATCCATATTCCAGATTATTCCAGCCAATGCATTTGCCCCCAACGTTATGATATCCGGATTGGCACCGAAAAAGGGACTGAGGATATTTGAGACTGATATTCCCATTGTGGCAAGAACCACGGGGCAGGTTTCAATCCGAAATTTAAAATTGGTCCGGGCTGCAGCGATTTCATGGTATCAGACGGTCAAAGTTGCGCGCTCGGATGCTTCCCAATGAATACATCAAGTCGTCCTGGCACACTGATATATGGCGGATTTTTTCTACTCCTGGTGTTTTGTATATTCACACGCCTGACCACTTATGAAGAAGCCTTTGAAAGAGATTTGATGGTCTACAGCGTTGTTGGAGAGGGGCTTAATGACGGACGGCCTCTTTACACGGAAATGTGGGACCACAAACCGCCAGCGATTCATTGGACCTATGCTCTGATCATGAAAGCTGCAGGGTTTGGTCCCCTTTCCATTTACCTGCTGGGGCTGGGTGCTGCCATCTCAAGTATGTACGGAATCTATCGGGCAGGATGCTTATTGAAAAGTCCTGGCTGCGGGCTTTTAGCCGCAGTTATCTGGACCTTTTTCAGCGGAGATTTGTATCTTCAGGCCAATCAGCCCAATGTTGAAGTCTTTATGAATGTCTGCCTTGTTTTCGGATTTGTCATGATACTCCGGTACGACAAACGTGGCAATTGGCTATTTTCGGTAGTTGCCGGGATTTTCTTTTTTTTTGCAACATTGTATAAAACTGTGGCGATTGTTACGGTGCTCTGCCTGTGTACCGCTACGGTCTTATCGTCCCTTTTTAATAAAGACAGGTCCCTTTTAGATTCTGATGCTTTGAAAAAATGGTTCAGGTTCATACTCGGTCTCGCCTGCACGGCCTGCGCAGGGTGGGTCAGTGTTTTTTTATATTTTCAATTGTCAGGCAATTTCACAGACTTCTATGATGCAGTATTTGTTTTCAATCGAACCTATGCCGGAAATATCCTATCCAATATCGTCAAAGGGTTCTCGCCTAACACACATGAGGTGTATGTCTTTCCGTTCATTGGTATGTTTTTGATCTTAGGATATCAGATCGCCGGAAATGCATGGAAAAAAACACTTGGCCAAGATGAGAAAAACATTCACAGCCTTCTCCTTTTGGCCTACCTCATCGGCGCCTGGCTTGCCATGGCCCTGCCGGGTAAATATTTCCCACATTACTATCAACTACTTTTACCGCCGATTTCTCTTTGTATTTCATGGGTGTTCATGACGGCTGGCAAACAAAAAGTGGTGATATCCCTCCTTGTCCTTGGTCTCACACTGTCGTCTTACATTCGTTTAAGCCAGTTTTCACTGCCGTTAGAACAGATTCCCTTGTATAAGTATGGTAATGGCCATGGACCCGAGGCTTTGGAGAGCAAAAGAGTGGGGCTCTGGTTAAAGCAGCACGACTACCATAACGTGTATATGTGGGGTGCAGAACCCGGTATATATTTTTGGGCGGGAATACACCCCTTTGTTGGTATAAGTTATCTCAAACCCATGGTGATTCCCTGGAAGAATCGTTCAAAATTTATCCGCAGGGTTTTGACTCAATTGGATGAAGCCAGGCCGGATGTTATCATCGCTAATCACACAGCCATGTCAGTACTTAGAAATCATCCCGTAACGATCTGGATTTTAGATAACTACTCAAACGAGGCTGCCTTGCCCGGTTTGAGCTCGTTGGGGTGTTATTTCCCCAAAGCGGGGGAAATTCGGAACATTGATTGACGCTTGCTTCCTGACGGTAGGCGAAAATAAAAAGGGTTTTGACGGTAAGGCCAAAACCCTTTTGAATTCGTGGTACCGGAGGTCGGACTTGAACCGACAAGGGCCGAAGCCCGGAGGATTTTGAGTCCTCTGCGTCTACCAATTCCACCACTCCGGCATGGTGTCCTTTTTTAAAGGAATCCTCATAATTTGTCAATAAATAATCTGCCGGGAAACGGGGGCGCTCAGGAGCCTTTCAGGCAAGGGCCTTATGGATATCTTGGGCCGGGATTGCGCCTTCTCTGAGAACAGAGGGGCAAGGTTGGGTCACATCGATAATGGTAGAGCCTTTGCCGCCAAGCACTTCTCCTGCATCCAGAACCATGCTGGCGCCGTTCACGATGGAGGGGGGCAACTGCTGTGGTCTTGTGCAGCCAGGGCGGCCGGAGAGATTGGCAGAGGTGCCTGTAATGGGGAAATCCACAGCTTCGGCCAGGGCACGGGCCACGGAGTGACCGGGCATGCGGATGCCGATCTTGCCGGTGCCGGCGGTCAGTTTGGGGCTGACATGGGCGGCTGCCTCAAAGACCAGAGTGATGCGGCCCGGCCAGAATTTTTTCATCAGGATGTCCGCCGCTTTTGGGACAACGCTTACAAGTTGTTTTAGCATAGACTGGCTTTTGACCAGGACCAGAATGGGATTGTCTTTTGGGCGCTGCTTGAGGGCGAATACCTTTTCAACCGCGATTGGGCTGAGAGCATTGGCTGCCACCCCGTAAAGGCAGGCGGCCGGAAAAATCACCACCCCGTCTTGGGTAAGAATTTTTCCGGCCCTTTGGATGACAGCCTCATCCGGGTGGAGGGCATCCACCTGGATGAGGCTGGAAGGTCTTGTCCGGGTGTCCGGGAAATCAGGCAAAAGACTGTGCCTTTTGGGCCACCTTGTCTGCCATCTCCTTTTTGAAGGCAGCAAGCTTTTCCGCAACCACAGAATCGGATACTCCTATGATTTGGGCGGCGGTGATGCCGGCATTATGGGCGCCGGATTTGCCGATGGCCATGGTGGAAACCGGGATGCCTGGAGGCATTTGAACCGTGGCCAGCAGGGCATCCATTCCCTGGAGGGCCGAGGAGTCAATGGGAACCCCTAAAACGGGCAGGGTGGTGTGGGCGGCGATGACTCCCGCCAGGTGAGCGGCATGACCCGCGCCGCAGATGAGCACCTTGATCCCTTTGTCCTTGGCCTCCGTCGCAAGTTTAGAGGCGGCTTCCGGGGTTCTGTGGGCCGAAGCTACGGTAACATAGTAGGGGATATCGAATTTTTTAAGCATGGATAGGGCCTTCTGCATCACGGGGAAGTCCGAGTCAGACCCCATGATGACCCCGACCTGGGGCGGGATGGCCATGCGCTTAAGGGCCTTGGCCCCGATATCCTTTCTCATGAAGCAGTCCTTAAAAGCGATTTTTCCGCAGGCCTCATAGGCGGTGTTGATGGCGGCTTCAACGGTATCGCCCAGAGCTGTGACGCCCAGGACCCGGCCGCCTGAGGCTACGACCTTGTCTCCTTCAAGGGCGGTGCCGGCGTGGAAGACCACGGTGTCCTTTACTGCGTTGGCCGCGTCAAGCCCTGTGATTTCATGACCGGTCTCGTAGGCGCCTGGATATCCTCCGGAGGAAATAACCACACACATGGCAGCCCTGGGATCAATTTTGATGCTGTGATTGTGAAGGGTGCCGTCGCAGCAGGCCTCCATCAGGGGGACCAGATCGTTTTTAAGGCGCATGAGAATGGGCTGGGTCTCAGGGTCGCCCAGGCGGGTGTTGAACTCCAGAACCTTGATTTTGTCCCCGTCCACCATAAGGCCGGCATAGAGGACGCCTTTGAACGGGGTCCCTTCCTTGGCCATACCCTGGACCGCCGGGATCATGACTTCGTTCATGGCCTTTGTTCTAAGATAGTGGTCCAGGACCGGGGCCGGGGAATAGGCGCCCATGCCGCCGGTATTGGGGCCTTCATCATTATCGAAGATCCGTTTGTGATCCTGGGATTCGGGCAGGGGCAGAACGGTTTTACCGTCGGTGAGAGCGATGAATGAGGCCTCTTCGCCTTTCAGGCATTCCTCCACCACCACAAGGGCCCCGGCCTCGCCAAAGGTGTTGCCTTCGAGCATGCCGTCAATGGCCTCTTCCGCCTCGTTAAGAGAGGAGCAGACAATCACACCTTTACCTGCGGCAAGGCCGTCGGCCTTAACCACGCAGGGCACGCCAAGGGCTTTGGCATAGGTTTTGGCCTTTGCAGGATCGGTAAAGGACTTTCCCTTGGCGCAGGAAATGCCGTATTTGAGCATGTGATTCTTTGAAAAAACCTTGGAGCCTTCAAGCTGGGCCGCGGCCTTGCTGGGACCGAATGCGGCAAGTCCCTTGGATTCAAATACATCGACGATGCCTTTGACAAGGGGCCCTTCAGGGCCCACGACGGTCAGGTCGATGGCATTTTCAGCGGCAAATGCGGCAAGGCCGTCAATGTCTTCGGCTTTGATTGCCACATTCTCAGCCAGGGTTGCGGTGCCGGCGTTGCCCGGGGCACAGAATATTTTGTCCACCATGGGGCTTTGAGCGATTTTCCAGACCAGGGTATGTTCGCGTCCGCCGCTGCCTACAACGAGGATTTTCATTTTGCTCTCCTTAGGTTTGTTCGTTTATTTTCTTCAATGGCAAGGGTGATGAGCCTGTCCAGCAGGCCTGAAAAAGTGTAGCCCCCGACCTGGGCGGACTGGGGGAACAGGCTGGTCGATGTCATGCCCGGGATGGTGTTGGTTTCAAGCACGAACAGCTCACCGTCCCTGAGTATAAAATCAGTTCTGGAGTACCCTTTTAGAAATAATGCCTTGTGGGCGGCTGCCGCCAGTTCCTGAACCCTTAAAGTGGTGGCCTCATCAATCCGGGCCGGACAGATTTCCTCTGTCTCTCCGGCCACGTACTTTGCCTCGTAATCAAAATATTCGTGGCTATCTCCGGGGATGATTTCAATCACCGGCAACGCCTCGATCTCATGGTTGCCGATGACCCCGCAGGTCAGTTCCGTTCCTTTTATATACCGCTCGATAATCAAGGTGTCGTCATGATCAAAGCCTTTTTGAATGGCTGCTTTGACCTGCCCTTCTTCCTTGACAATGGTCATGCCCACGCTGGAACCTGCACATGCGGGTTTGATGACCATGGGAAGGCCTAAGGTCCGTACCACTTCGGGGATACTGATCTCATCGGTAAGGCCAAACGTCAGGTATCCCGGGGTGGGAATTTTAGAGCCTTCATAAAGCTGTTTGGCGCAAAGCTTGTTCATGGCGGCGGCAGATCCTAAAACGCCTGCACCCTGGTAGGGGATGTTCAAAAGGTCTAAAAGGCCCTGGACTGTGCCGTCTTCTCCGAACGGGCCGTGGAGGATGACCAGAGCCGCGTCGATATAAGGGGCATCCGAGACAAGAGCGATCAGATCGTCTTTGGGATCATACCGGGTAATCTCGTA
This sequence comes from uncultured Desulfobacter sp., assembly GCA_963677255.2. Taxonomy (GTDB): domain Bacteria; phylum Desulfobacterota; class Desulfobacteria; order Desulfobacterales; family Desulfobacteraceae; genus Desulfobacter. Next base: position 3,052,038 of record CAXXER010000001.1, read on the forward strand.
TTTTTCTTTGTCCAACGCCTCAAAAACCTGGTTCCCGCTGTTTAAAGAGACTTCCCGTTCTGTGGAAACCCCGCCGGAGAGCAAGGCCAGTCTGATTTTTCCCATGGTGACTCCTTTTAATTGCCAGGTGAATTCTACCCCTGGATGATCTTTTCCCGTGCCGCTTCAAATTCTTCCCTGGAAATCAGGTTTTTTTCATACAGGGTGTTGAGCTGCAGCATCTTTCGTTCGGTCTGGTCCACAGCGCTTTCAATGAGCTTGGCGTTGGGATAGAGGCTGTCTTCCGGCTGCTCAAGCATCGGTGTTGTCTGCTGTTTGGCCTTGATTTCAAAGGAGGCAAGCCCGCCGAGCAGGCGGACTTCCACGGCCCGGTCCTGGAACTCCGGAGCTCCCAGGACCTCGCTGAGGCTTGAGGAGGTGGTCCGCATTCTGTGGTAGATGATCCAGGCGATCCCTAGAACCAGGATGGCAATGCCGGCCATAATCCAGGGAAGGTAATGGTAGACCCCTTTGAACAGGACCACGGTCAGGCCAACCCCTGCTAGCAGGAAAACGTGGAGCAGGAGGATGAAATAGGCCACAAATATATTTTTGAACAGGCCGTCTTTGTCTTTTTTTCGAATATTCATGATAGCTTCTTGATCATTTGGTTTCGGTATTGATCCCTTGCCAGGGCTGCCGTGCAGCCGGGGCCCCTTAATGTGTCCAGCTTTGTCAGAAGATAGTTGAGCCGTTTTTGGACCGTTGTCTTTTCAGGACCTTCGGCCTCAATGCTGTCTAACAGTTCCCGGGTCTGGGATATCTGTTTTTTTACTTCGATTTCAGGGGGGAGAAATCCGGCGTTCTTGAGAATCTTGTGGGCCATGCGCAGCTCATCGGGAACGTTGGGTGCTTCAAAGCAAATGGGTTTACCGCTTCCGGGCAGGTTGTCGAACTCCCCTTTTTTCTGGGCCTTTTTTATTCTTTCTTCAACAATGGCTTCGAATCCGGGAATCATGATCTTCTCTCACTGGACCCTGGCAATGCAGGGAGGATGCATTTGGTTCGTGGGGCTTTTTTTGCCGCCTTGTTTTTCAGGCAATTTATACCTGTTTTAAGGCAATAGATTCTATTAAACCCGGTTCGGTTTTGCAAGCTATTTTCTTGACACCCTAGGGCCAATACTGTATCAAATAGCATTTTAAATCAAAGAATTTAGGACCCTTGCCTCCCATGAAAAAACGATTAAATTTAAAGGTGGCTCAGGCTCTGATGACAGGGGGGCGAGACGTTTGCAGGGTCTGGGTGCTGGCGGCAGTCCTGATCGTCGCGTTGGAATTGACGGGGCTGGGCCAAGGCTATGCTGACACGGGAAAGCCCGAAGGTGAACTGACGGAGGGGTTTGTGTATTTCAGGGACAGTTCCGGGATGTCTTTGCGGGCGGTCTCCAAATTGTTTCCCCGGAGCCTGGATGCCCATGAACTGGGAATGGCGGTATTAGAGGCTGTCATGGCCGGACCGCCTGCCAAGGATCTTGCCCCGGTATTTTCCCCGGGAGCGAACGTGACGGCATTGTTCATCACTCCCGGCAACGATGCCTATGTGGATGTGGCGCTTGAAGGCGGGCGGATGACCGACGCCGATACCCTGACTGAGTTGCTGGGAATTTACAGCCTGGTCAACTCCCTGACCGTCACCGTCCCGGAAATCCGGCGGGTGAAGTTCCTGGTAAACGGGGTTGAGAACGAAAGCTTTGGCGGGCATGTGAGCCTGTTCCCGTTTTTTAAAACCAACATGTTGATTGTCAAATAACCCAAGCGGAAGATAAAACAGCAGATTATGAGCAAGCAAAAGAATATATCCAAGATCAGAAACATCGGTATCATGGCCCACATTGATGCGGGCAAGACCACGGTGACTGAGCGCATCCTCTACTATACGGGAAGATCCCATAAAATCGGAGAGGTCCATGACGGCGAAGCCACCATGGACTGGATGCAGGACGAGCAGGACCGGGGCATTACCATTACCTCCGCCGTCACCTCCTGCGAATGGAAGGGCGCCAATATCCAGATCATCGACACCCCGGGGCATGTAGACTTCACCGTTGAGGTGGAACGGGCCTTAAGGGTGCTGGACGGTGCCATCGGCGTTTTCTGTGCCGTGGGCGGGGTGGAACCCCAGTCCGAAACGGTCTGGCGCCAGGCTGACCGGTACCATGTCCCCAGAATGGCCTTTATTAATAAAATGGACCGGACCGGCGCCGATTTTTTTGCTGCCGTGGACTCCATCCGGGAGAAGCTGGCGGCCAATCCGGTGATGATCCAGGTTCCCATCGGTGCTGAAGACCGTTTTTCCGGCGTCATTGATCTGATCGCAATGAAGCAGATCACCTGGGATGACGAATCCTTAGGTGCCCAGTATACTGCATCCGACATTGACCCCGAAAATGAGGACCTGGCCGCCGAGTACAGGGAAAAGATGCTGGAAGCCGTTTCCGAAGCGGATGACGGGATCATGGAAAAGTACCTCGGTGAGGAAGAGATTGCCGAAGCCGATCTTAAGGCTGCCATCCGCAAGGCCACCATTGCCCGGGAACTGGTTCCGGTGCTCTGCGGTTCCGCCCTGAAGAACAAGGGCGTTCAGCCGCTGCTGGATGCCATTGATTTTTATCTGCCAAGTCCCAAGGATGTGCCGCCCGTCCAGGGCCACCACCCTGAAACCGGGGACCTGATTGAATTCAAGGCCGAGAAAAACGCACCCCTGGCCGCTCTGATATTCAAGGTTTCCATGATTGAGGGGCGCAAACTCTCCTTTGCAAGGGTCTACTCCGGAAAGATCGAGGCGGGCAAGGATGTATTCAACCCCGCCCTGAACAAGAATGAGAAGCTCTCCCGAATTTTGAAGATGCACGCCAACAAGCGAGAACGCCTGGATGTCGCCTCTGCAGGGGATATCATCGGCATCGTTGGGCTGAAAGATTCAGGAACCGGCGAGACCTTGTGCTCAAAGGAGTATCCCGTGTTCCTGGAAAAGATGGAGTACGAGGAACCGGTCATCTCCATTGCCATTGAGCCCAAGACCCATTCGGATCAGGAAAAGATAGACGAGGTGTTGGAAAAATTTCTCATCGAAGATCCCACCCTCAAAGTCAGCAAAGATGAGGAGACCGGCCAGACCATCCTGTCTGGTATGGGGGAGCTTCATCTGGAAATCATCATTTCCCGAATGGTCAAGGAGTTCAATACCAGCGTGAATGTCGGCAAGCCCCAGGTGGTTTATCGTGAGATTGTGACTGCGCAGGCCCGGGGACAGGCTGTCTTTGACCGGGAGATCCAGGGCAAGCATCATTATGCAGATGTGACCGTGGAACTCAATCCCCTGGACCGGGGGGCAGGCGTCACCTTCAAGTCCCTGGTAGACGAGGCCCAGGTGCCTGCTGCCATCCAGGCGGCCATGGAGAAGGGGATCCGTGAGAGCCTTGAAGGGGGATTTCTCAAGGGCTATCCCCTGGTCGATGTGGAAATCGTTCTGGCTGCAGCGTCTTCCGAAGAGGGGAAAAGTTTTGAGTTGGGATTTTCGGTCTGTGCGGCCATGGCCTGCAAAGAGGCGTTGAAAAAGGCTGCCATGGCCCTTTTGGAGCCTATTATGGATGTGGAGGTTTTTGTGCCGGATACCAATATGGGGGATGCCATTGCAGATCTTAACGCCAGAGGCGGCAAGGTGGAATCCATTCAACCCAAGGCCGGTATCCAGATCGTCAAAGCGGTGGTGCCCCTGGCCAGAATGTTCGGCTACTCCACGGCCCTTAGGTCTGCCACCCAGGGCAGAGGGACCTTTACCATGAAATTCAAGAGCTTCGACCGGGTTTAATCAAGACGGGATTGGATCTGATATAAAAGCCCACACAATATGTGTCTGCCCCGGCGGGGAAGTTATCCCTGCCGGGGCTTTTTGTCTTTGCCTTTAAGGGTGTCCAGTTCTTTCTGGGCCTTTTCCTTGTATGCTGGATCCTCTATGGTTTCTATGGCCCGGCTTAAATGATAAACGGCATTTTTAACGTCCCGGGTCTTTGCATGGTAGACGCCCAGGTAATAGTGGGACATGGGGGTGTTTGATGTTCTGGACATGATGTGGGCCATGTGAAAATAGGCCTTGGGGAAGCTGTCGGGTTCCTCATCAAGGACCTTTTTTAAATCCTTTTCAGCCGAGGGCAGGTCCCCTGTTTCTATCTGGGCAATGGCTGCGTAATACGTGGCCAGATTCCCGAGCACTTTATCATCCTTTATTCCGGAAAGCACCGTGAGTGCCTTTTCAAAATTGCCCTTATCAATGTTCAACCGGCCGATGGAAAGCAGGATCATGGGGTCAAAGAGTCGGGCTGAAAGCGCCTTTTGCAGATGGGTTTCCGCCAGGTCCAGTTGCCGCAGCCGGCTGTAAAGAAGCCCGATGCCATAGTTGATGGCCGCATCGTCCGGATCCCTTGCCAGTCGCCCTTTCAAGGTGTCCATATACTTGGCGGGATCTCCGTAAAGGCCGATGACCCGGTATTTTACCATTTGAAAATCAAAGGTTTGGGGCCGCTGGGGTTTGTTCGGCGGATCCTTGTGGTCGGCCAGGATGGCGGCAAGATTGACAATTCGGTTGCCCGTGCCCGGATGGGTTTTAAAATAGTCGGGGATACCGTCCATGCCGAAGTAGTCTGCCGCCCGCATTTTTTGCAGGCTGTACAAAAGTCCCCGGGGATCATAGCCTGTATGATCAAGGAAAAACTGTCCCTTTTGATCTGCCTCGGTCTCGTTTTCCCTTGTGTACGCCAGCATGGAAGACTGCCCTGCTGCCATGGAGCCTACGGTGACCGCTGATGCCGCATCCCCCCCGCCTGCGGCTCCGATAAGAATGCCGGCAAGCATGCCGGCCATACTGCCGATGGAGACAAGCTTGGACCGGTCAATGGACTGGGACACATGGCGGCTCACCGCATGGGCGATTTCATGGGCCATAATACCGGCAAATTCGTCAATGGTATCCAGGGAGGCAAAAAGGCCCCGGTGGACAAAAATATTTGCGCCAGGGGTGGCAAAGGCGTTGAATGAGTCGTCGTTGATCAGATAGAAATCATAGTGAAAAGGCTGGGGGGGTACGGCCCTGAGAATATGATTCCCCACAGTATTGATCAGGGCATTGGCCACAGGGTCGTGAAGGATGATGCCCTGTTCCCGGATTTGTTCCATAAACTGTTTTCCAAGTTTCTGCTCATCCGGGATGGAAATGGCAGATGCTGTGGAAACAGACAAAAAGACAAGGGCAAGGCAGGTCGCCAGGATTTTACGCAAAATAACCTCTCAACAGGCCGTAAAAGGGCCGGACCCTATTAGATGTTAACGAATTCCGTGTGCTCCATGGCGATTTCGATCCTGAAGCTGTAGTTGCCTATTTTAAAGGACAACCGCCGGTTTTCCGCATAGTAGGCATCAATGACAAGGGTGATGGCCGAATTGAGGGTCAGGGCCTTGGGCTGTCCGATGACGGCGTTAAGATCAAACTTTTCTTCCACGTCCTTGATGACCTGGCCCATGATCTGATTGGTGATCTCTCCGATGGAGTCAGCCACCTCCGGAGATGAAATGGAAGAGGCCAGTTCGTTTTTGGGCATACCCATTTGGAGCATGTATCGTTTATATACTTCAAAGGCGGCTTCCTTTGTGAAGTTAAGGATGACAAGTCCGATATAGTCTCCGTCAAACTGGACAAAACAGGTCAGATCCGGTTTCATGGAAACCTTGGGAATCCGCTGGATGGTACTAGAGTGACTTACCGTCTGGCCTGTGGTTTTTTCCAGGGTGTGGCTGGCAGTGGTCAGAAAAATCTTTGATATTTCGTCAATGGACAGGATGTTGCCTGATGTTTTTTCGGGGGTTCCCATTCAGACTCCTTGAGTGTCGTAAGGTATCATTCCCGAAACGCATTCTGGATTCGGGGACCGATTCTTAAATTATCAGTAATTTAACCCTAAAAGTCAAATGTTAATCACCGCTCGCCCCGCTTGTAGGGCGTTGCCAGCATGGCCGGCGCGTTGAGCTTTCTTGGATCCCGAAAAGAGATGAGCAGCAGAATGACCAGGGTGGCGATATAGGGCAGCATGGCAAGAAAATTCGGAGAAATGCCCAAGGGCTGGAGCAGGTACTGGGCCACAAAAATACCTCCGAATACAAAGGAGGCCCAGATGGCCCGTCCCGGATTCCACAGCGCGAAGATGGTCAGGGCAATGGCGATCCAGCCCCGTCCTGCGGTCATTCCCTCCACCCAGGATTTGGAGTAGGAAATGGACAGGTGTGCGCCTGCCAGGGCTGAAAATCCGCCGCCGATAATGACGGACCAATAGCGGATCAGGTAGACGTTCACCCCTTGAGTTTCCGTGGCCTTGGGATTCTCCCCTGTGGACCGCACCTGAATGCCGAGCCGGGTCCGCTCAAGGAAAAACCAGGCCACCAGGGCCAGGATAACGGCCAGGTAGAAAAACGGGCTCTGGTTGAAAAGGATTTTACCCACATAGGGCAGGTCGCAAAGATAGGGAATGGCCATATCATTCATCTTAATGGCCAAAGGTTTTCCCACATAGGGTTTGCCCATCATTCCGGAGAGCCCAAGCCCCAGCATGGTCAGCGCAAGGCCCGACACCACCTGGTTGGCCTGCAGTGACACCGAGGCCACGGCATGAATGACGGAAACGGCCATGCCTGCCGCCACCGCAGCCAGAACCCCCAGCCAGGGCTGGCCGGTTGTCATGGTCACGATAAAGGCCACCACCGCCCCCACCGCCATGACCCCTTCAACCCCGAGGTTGAGGATGCCGGACCGCTCGCAAAGCACTTCACCGGTGGTGGCCAGCAGCAGCGGAGTGCCGGCAACCATGGTCCTTTGAATGGTGGATATGATAATCTCTTCCATTGAGTACCTCTAATTATTTTTGAACCGGATGTGAAATTGGTGGTTAAGAAAATAGTCTCCCATGATCAGAAAAATGAGCAGGGTGCCGTTAACGATCTGAACAGTGGCTGCAGGCAGCCCCAGGGAGATCTGAATGGCGTCACCACCCACCACGATCCCGGCAAATACAAGACCGGACAGGATGGCGTAAACGGGATTGAGCTTGGCCAGCCAGGCCACGATGATGGCGGTGAACCCATACCCCGAGGAGACCGAGGCCGGATAACCCAGATAATGATGGATGCCAGCGACCTCTCCCACCCCTGCAAACCCTGCAAGGCCCCCTGAAATGGCCATGAGGATGAGACTGGTTTTAAGAAAATCAATGCCGGCGTATTTCCCGGCATCGGGGTTTTCCCCCACCACCCGGGCTTCATATCCGAACCGAGTTCTGTAGATGACCACACAGAGAACAAGGCAGGAGACCAGCGCCAGGGTCAGGGTGGCGTAATGAATCCTGGAACCCGGGATAATTCCGAGGATAGCCGAAGAAGGAAGGTTGTCTGTGCCGGGGAAACCAAAGCGCGTCTTTCCCTTCCAGGGCCCCACGATGAGCATGGTCAAAAATTCGGCGCAGATATAATTGAGCATCAGGGTGGTGATGACTTCGTTAATGGCGTATTTGATCTTTAAAAAGGCCGGGATGATGCCCCAGAACGCCCCGCCGATGAATCCTGCAAAGAACATGATGGGCACAATGGCAAAAGAGGGCAGGGACGGTCCTAAGGTCTGGGCGGTCCAGGTGGCGAAAATGGCGCCCATGAGCAACTGGCCCTCAGCCCCGATGTTCCAGAACTTGGCCCGAAAGGCAAGGGTGAGGCCTGCGCCCACAAGGATCAAGGGGATAGCCTTGGTGACGGTCTCCTTGAGGCCGTAAAAGGAGCCAAAAGATCCCATGAACATTTCAGAGATGGCATAAAAGGGATTGACGCCGACAAAGGCAAATATGAGGCCGATCACAATGAGGCCTGCGGCAAATGCCGCCGCATTGGTCATCAAAGAGCGCAACGGAGAAATATTGTAACGGTCGCTGGTGGTAATCTTTATCATGGTAAAGGCTTTTACTCGTCTGTTAGGCAGTTACACCGGGGCAAACACTCCCGGCGTCCGTGCTGCTGTTGTGGCCAATCCGTTTGGATCCTGCCATCATCAGGCCGATATCGCTTAAGGCGGGATCATCGGCATTGAGAATTCCCATGAATTCCCCGTCAAATATCACGGCCACCCGATCACACAGCTCAAATATTTCTTCTAAATCTTCTGAAAAGAGCAGGACCGTACTGCCCTGGCGCCGCAGCTCCAGAAGGTGCTGGCGCAAAAATTCCGTGGCCCCGACATCCAGTCCGTAGGTAGGGTGGGAGGCGACCAGCAGCTCTGGCTTTTCGCTGATCTCCCGGCCCAGGATCAGCTTTTGGATATTGCCCCCGGACAGGTTCCGAATCTGGTTGTTGATGGAGTGGGTGGAGACCCGGAAATCTGAAACAAGGCTTTTGGCGTGGTTCTTTACCTGGTTGTACTTGAGAAAGTAACGTTTGGAAAATTTTTTTAAGTGGTGCTGTTTTAAAATGGCATTATCGTAAAGGAAGAGTCCCGGGGCAATTCCGAACCGGATCCGTTCCTCAGGCACATGGGAGACGCCAAAGTCGTATATTTTTCTGGGGGACAGGTTGGTGATCTCCTGGTCCTTGACCCGGATGGAGCCCGAGTCGATTTTCCGGATACCCGTAATGGCTTCGGCCAGTTCCCGCTGACCGTTTCCGGCAACCCCTGCAATCCCGAAAATCTCATTTTTGAACAGCTCAAAGGACACCCCTTTGACTGCGGGCATGCCCTTGTCTCCTGTGACATGGATATGGTCTACGCTGAGTACCTTTGCCCCCTGGGGCATTTTTTCCTTATCAATGGAAAAGACCACATCCCGTCCCACCATCATCCGGGCCAGGCCCTTTTTATCCGTATCTGCCGTGTTTGCATGGCCGACGATCTGTCCCTTGCGCAGCACGGTAACCCGGTCGCAGATATCCATGATTTCATCAAGCTTGTGGGAGATGAAGATGATGGAATGGCCTTCTTTTTTCATGCGGCGCAGGATCTCTATGAGTTCACGGATCTCCTGGGGGGTGAGCACCGAGGTGGGCTCGTCCAGGATGAGCAGGTCCGCCCCGTTAAGCAGGGCCTTTATGATTTCAATGCGCTGCTGCTCCCCTGCGGAAAGCTGCCAGACCTTCTGGTCCAGATCTATGGAGAAGTCAAACTGTTCGGAGAATTGGCGCACCTTTTCTCTGATCTTGACCTTTGGAAACAGAAAGGGGGTGTCCTTGTATCCTAAGGCAATGTTCTCAATAACGGAGTGATTCTGGATCAGCATGAAATGCTGGTGAACCATTCCGATGCCGTGGTGGATGGATTCCACAGGGTTGGTGATCCGGATGGGCTTGCCGTTAATAAGAATCTGGCCCGCCTCAGGCTGGTACAGGCCGTAGAGAATGCTCATCAGGGTGGTTTTGCCCGCCCCGTTTTCCCCCAGAAGGCCCAGGATTTCACCGGAGTTGACGTGGAGGTTGATATCTTTATTGGCATGGATGCCGTGAAATGACTTGCAGATATCTTTCATTTCAAGGCGTTGAATTTTTTTCATAGTGTCTGTTGAAAAAAAGGCCGGGAAAAATGTTCCCGGCCTTTTATCTCCATTGGGGCGCAGGGTTTATTTAGGGATGTCGCCGTTGACCCCGTCCACGTAGTACATGATGCCAAGCAGGTCTTCCTTGGATGCCCGCTCGCCGGCCGGAATTTTAATCTCACCCTTGTTGTCCTTGATGGGACCGTTAAAAGGATCAAAGATCTCAACGCCTTCCTGCATCTGGGCGTAGCGTTTCATGACCAGGTCATAGGCTGAAATCTGACCGAATTCCTCGGTGTCCACCATGGCCTCTTTCAAGGCGGGAATAAATTTGGCGTTGATGGGTTCTGCAGGGCTGCCGCCCAGAATCGCGGCCTTTTCCTTGGCCAGCCACCAGATATCCTCTTTGGGCTTCCAGTTCCCGTTGTAAATGTCTTCCAGGATTTTAACGTACATGCCGCCCCAGTTCATAAGCTGACCGGAGACAACGGAATCCTGACCGTAGGGCTGCATAGGGGAGTAATGGGAAAAGGTGTAGATCTGCTTGCCTTTTTCGGTATGATCCTGGCCCACTTCTATGACCGCCGGGGTGTCCTCGGTGAATGCCAGGGCATCGCAGCCTTCGGCAATGAGGGCTTCGGCCGCTTCTTTGGCCTTGTCCGGTCCGTACCAGGCATAGATCCATTTGACATCAACGCTGGCTTTCGGGTTCGCGGCTTTTACGCCCAAGGCGTAGGCATCGATATGGCGGATGAGTTCGGGGATGGGAAAGGCCGCCACATAACCGACCTTGTTGCTTTTGGTCAAGGCGCCGGCCATGATGCCGTTCAGATAATACATCTGGTATAGGTCACCGAAATAGGTGCCCAGGTTGTCACTGCGCTTGAAGCCGGAGCAGTGCATGAATTTTTTGTCGGGATATTTGGCAGCGGCTTTGACCGTATCGTCCATATATCCGAAACTGGTGGTGAAGACCACATCACAATGCTGCTGCTGGACCAGGCGGTCGATGATGCGCATGGAGTCGGATTCTGAAACGGATTCCACGATCACGGTTTCCAGCCAGGGCAGTTTTTCTTCGGCAAATCTTCTGCCCAGATCATGGGCATGGGAGAAGCCATAGTCCCCTACGGGGCCGACATAGACAAATCCGGCTTTCAGTTTTTTTACTTCCGGTGCTGCAGCGGGGGCGTTTTCTACAGGTTCTGCCACCTTTTGCTCTTCTTTTTTGGGGGGTGCTTCCTCCTGTTGTTCACCGCAGGATACCAGAAAGAGGCTGCACAGAAAAACGATACATGCCGCAATGGAACACAGTTTTGTCTTCATTTCATTCTCCAGAGAAGTGTTAAAAAAATTTTAGGGGATCATACGATATTTGTTTAATTCCAGTCAACCATTATGATGCTTGAAAGCAGGGGGCATTTCCAGCCGGTTTATAAGAATTCTTAGGGCAGTCACAGAAGTCCTGCCGGATTATTTTTTAGTCGACACGGGATAATAAATATGCTTGAATAATTTTTTTGTAATTCCGGGTAGGGGTACCCGAAAATCTAAAATCAATATTTCATTGTTAGACGGGGATCTCATGAGTCAACTTGATGCTGTGCTAAGAAAATCCATTGTTTTCGGCAGCCTTGAGCCTGCCGATTTAGACCGATTGGGCTCGCTTTTTCAAAAATGGCCCATTGCCGCAGGGGATGTCCTGTGCGAGGCTGGCCACAAAACCCAGTTTTTTTTCCTTCTGGAAAAAGGGTGTCTGCTCTTGGCCATGGAAGAGGGTAAGGCCTCTGTACTGGACACCACGGGGGATCTGGCCGCCTTGGAGATGGTCAGTTGTGGCGGGGAGTGCATCACCACCATCACCGCTTTGGAACAGGGAACGGTGTGGGCCCTGTCCCGGGATGAATTCCTTTTATTTATCCAGGAGGACACACCGGCCGCGGCTTCCGTCATGGCAGGCTGGCAAACCTTTCTCGATCTAAAGGCCCCTTTTGCCAAAACCCTGACTGACATCGATCTGCCGGTCATGTTTTAAATCCTAAAAGGAAACAACAAGGAGGACGATTTTGTACGGAATCCAAGCCATCAACGCCAGCAACGGCTGGGCCATCTCTGTTGTGGGAATTTCTATTGTGTTTACAGGTCTTGTGCTGCTCTCCCTGGTCATCTCCCAGCTCCACAAGGCCGTAGCCCTGTTTGATGATCCCAAACGCATCAAAGAATGGTTCTCCAAAAGTGGGGATGTCAAGGCGCCTTTGCCTGAGCCTGTCCTCACCATGACTGCACCGCAAAAGGAAATTGCCAAGCAGTTTGCCCTGCTGGTGAGAACCATGGAGGATCACTTCTCTTTGCCCCGCCTGCTTCACCTTTCAAAGGTCTCCGGGATAAAAAATCCCCATGCCAATCTGCGGGTGCTGCTCAAGTCCCAAATCATTCTTCCCGACGGGGAGGGGTTTTTTACCTGGGACGAAGCCATGTTTGCTCAGACCGTTGCCTAACAGACCGGAAACCCATTCGATACTAAGGAATTAAATTCAGATGGATGCCTTATTCTTAGAGTTTTTTCAGAACACCGGATTTTACCTGTGCGACTATAGAAATGTCATCATGATCCTTGTGGGATGCACCTTTATTTTTCTGGGCATTGCAAAGGACTACGAACCCCTGCTTCTGGTTCCCATCGGGTTTGGCATGCTCATCGGAAATATCCCAATTTTCAAGGGCCTGGGCCTGGGCATCTATGAAAATAATTCCGTGCTGCACTATCTTTATTACGGGGTGACCCAGGGCATTTATCCCCCCCTGATTTTTCTCGGGATCGGGGCGATGACTGATTTTTCAACCCTTTTGGCCAGGCCGGTGCTCATGTTGTTGGGGGCAGCGGCCCAGGCGGGTATTTTTGTCACCTTTTTAGGGGCTCTGGCTCTGGGGTTTGCCCCCAACGAAGCGGCGGCCATCGGTATTATCGGCGGGGCAGACGGCCCTACGGCCATCTTCCTGACGGCCAAGCTGGCCCCGACACTCATCGGTCCCATTGCCGTTGCCGCATACTCTTACATGGCCCTGGTCCCGGTGATTCAGCCCCCGATCATGAAGGCTTTGACCAGCCGGAAAGAGCGGCTCATCCGCATGGAAGATCCCCGTCAGGTGACCAAACGTGAGAAGATGATTTTCCCCATTGTGGCTTTTTTGCTCTGCTGTTTCCTGGCCCCGGCAGCACTGCCGCTTTTAGGCATGCTCTGCTTCGGTAATGTGATTAAAGAGGCTGTGGTTACAGAACGCCTGGCCGTCACTGCCCGGACGGCCCTCATTGATATTGCCACCATCCTGCTGGGGATCACTGTCGGTGCTTCCACCCAGGGGGACGTTTTTCTGACCAAGAGTTCTGTGGGGATATTTGCCCTTGGCGCGATTTCCTTTTGTATTGCCACGGCCTGCGGCGTCCTCTTTGCCAAGCTGATGAACCTGTTTCTCAAAAGCAAGATCAACCCCCTGGTCGGGGCGGCCGGCGTTTCCGCCGTGCCGGACTCCGCGCGGGTGGTTCAGATTGTTGGCCAGCGGGAGGATCCCACTAACTTTCTGCTCATGCACGCCATGGCCCCCAACGTGTCCGGCGTCATCGGCTCCGCCATTGCTGCCGGTGTACTCTGGAGCCTGATGGCCTCCTGATCGGGGAACACCCCTTGGCAAGTGTCCAGGCCGATAGGCTCAGGGAACAGACTCGGTTTTACAGGTTCCGGCACCTGGACAACCTTGAACTGCTGACCGCCCGCTATACTCGGCAGAACTTCTCTCCCCATTTCCATGAGGGCCATGTTATCGGCGTTATTGAGAATGGGGCTTTGGGATTTGACTACCGGGGTGAAAAACTGGTGGCCGCCCCGGGCCAGATTAACCTGGCCGATCCGGGCGAAGTGCACAACGGGTTCGCTGCCAGTGACTCCGGATGGCAGTACAGGATGTTTTATCTGGCTTCGGGGCAACTGACATCCGTTCTTTCCGAGATCTGTGAAAAAAATCAACCCATGCCCTTTTTTAAAAAAGGGGTGATCCGGGACAGCGCCCTGGGCCGGGCTATCTTATGCCTGCACCGGGACTTTACCGATCCTGCCGTCTCAACCCTGGAAAAAGAATCACGGTTTTACGGCCTGGTCCGTGAGATGGTCGAACGGCATATCCCAAGCCCGCCGGCTCTGCCTGCAATAAAGAGGGAAAGCGCCCGGGTGACCCGGCTTATGTCCTATATCCGGGAGCAGTTGCATACCCGGATCAGCCTGGCTGAACTGGCCGGGGTTGCTGGCGTCAGCAAGTATTATATGCTCCGGATATTCAAGGCTGAAACCGGGCTTACCCCCCATGCATTTTTGGGTCATGTCCGGGCCGCAAGGGCCCGGGAACTGCTGGCTGCGGGAAAATTATCACTGGCGGATATCGCCCTTGAATGCGGTTTTTTTGACCAAAGCCACATGAACCGGGGGTTTAAAAAAGTCTTTGGCATTACTCCGGGACAATATGCCGGTGCGGCAACTTAAAGCAGCGTATTAAGGAGATAGGCGTGGATTTGATTTTTTTCTGGCTGTCAAAACTCATCTGGATGGTCATTGCTCCGGATACCTTTCTGGCTATTTTGATCCTGGTCGGGGTGGGGCTGTTGCTGGCCGGTGCCGTGAAAAAGGCAAAGGTCCTTCTCTGCGTCGCTGCACTATCTATCATAGTCAATGCCTTCCTGCCATTGGGGAGCATGCTGCTGGCCCCTCTTGAAAGCCGCTTCCCTTCCCGCCCGGATCTTCCGGAACACGTAGACGGTATTATCTGCCTGGCCGGAGCGGAAGATACGGTTCTCTCCCATGCCAGAGGGCAGGCGGAACTGGGGGCCTCGGTTGAGCGATATTTTGGATTTATCCGCCTGATGCGGATGTATCCGGACGTCGTTCATCTGTTTACCGGCGGGACGGGGGAGCTGTTTTCCCAGGAGTTTAAATCCACGGATGTGGCCCGGATGGTATTTGACGATCTGGGGGTGGACACCCAAAGCATTGTTTTTGAATCCGACTCCAGAAATACCTACGAGAATGCGATCTTTTCAAAGGCCCTTGTTAAGCCTGAACCTGGGCAGAACTGGGTGTTGGTGACCACCGCCTGGCATATGCCAAGGGCCGTGGGGGTGTTCAGAAAAGCCGGGTGGGAAGTCATGGCCTATCCGGTGGATTATTGGACCTATCCGGGAAAAGCCTTTTCCATTTCTTTTTCTCTTGATTTTGCGGGGCGCTTGGACCGTTTAAGCCTTGGCATTAAAGCATGGGTCGGTCTTGCCGCCTATTATCTGACCGGAAAAACATCACAATGGGTACCCGGGCCTGTTGCCGGAAAGGAGTAACGTATGGGTGCGCTTGTCAAACCTGAAAGACCTGCAGTCGGTGTGGCCGTGATGGTCGTCAAAAAAGGCCGGGTGCTGATAGGAAAGCGCATCGGGGCCCATGGCACAGGAACCTGGGCCTTCCCCGGCGGCCATCTGGAGTTCGGGGAGACTTTGGAGGCCTGCGCCCGCCGGGAAGTTACCGAAGAAACCGGCCTGACCATCGCCAATATCCGGCAGGCCGCCTTTACCAATGATATCTTTGAGGCCGAATCAAAGCACTATGCCACCCTCTTTGTTACGGCGGACTGGATGGCCGGGCAGGCAAAGGTTATGGAACCTGACAAATGCGAGAAATGGGAGTGGGTGAAGTGGGGAGAGTTCCCGGAACCCCGGTTCCTCTCCCTTGAGAATCTGTTACGCCAGGGCTTTACCCTTCCGGAATAAAGCCAGGATCCGTCATCATCATGACCGCGTATCCGCCCTGGACGTTTTTCACCCTGTCATATCCCATCTGATTGAGAAAGACCTGGGCTTCATAGGATCTTGCGCCCGTGCCGCAGAGCAGATAGAGATCTTCATCGGCAGGCAGGGTTTTATAGTTGTCCCGAAGCTCAACCTGGGGCATGCTGATCCACCGGTCCCCGTAGGCCTTGATAAAGGGTTCAGCTTCGGAATGTTCCCTTAGATCCACCACTTTGATATTGTTCTCCTTGAATTTTTTCAAAAAAGCCAGCATATCCGTGGGGGTGTTACGTTTTTCCAGAATATTGTCCAGAACGTTGCCCGCATTGTTGATGACATCCATGGCTGAGGCAAAGGGAGGGGCATAGCCGGTTTCAAGGACGCAGACATCGTCCACATCAAGGCCTGTGCCCAAAAGGGGCGCGATGGCGTCCACGCGGGCCTTGACCGCATCCGACTGGGCACCGATGGCTTCAATACCTAAGATTTTCCGCGTGGCGCGGTCGGCGATAAGCTGGATGAACATGAATTTGGACTCGGGATAAAAGTGGGCCCGGTCAAACTGGGCCACCAGGGCGTGGACGGGGTCAAAGCCTGCGGTCTTGGCCTGGGCCACGGTAAGCCCTGCTGTGGCTGCGCCCATGTCAAAGACCTTGATGCAGAATGTCCCGACTGTCCCCCTGAACTGGGAGGCCCGGCCCATGATATTGTTGGCGATGATCCGGCCCTGGCGGTTGGCAAGGGAGCCTAAGGGCATCGTCATGTTGGCCCCGGAAACCAGGTTGCGCATTTCAATACAGTCTCCGCCGGCGTATATATGGGGATCGGTTGTCTTAAGATTCCGGTCGACGATCAAAGCGCCGGTCTGGCCCACGGCAAGGCCCGCTGCCGAGGCAAACTGAGTGTTGGGCCTGACCCCTGCTGACATGACCACAAGATCGCAGTCAATAATTTGCCCATCAACCTCCACTCCGGTGACCCCGGTATCCTTGTCCCCGACAATCCGTGTGACCATTTTTTTCACCATCACCCGGACTTCGTTTTTCTCAAGCTGGTTTTCCACCATACGGGCAATGTTGCGGCCGAGCGCCGCTGGCAGGACCTGGTCGGCCATTTCCACCAGATGGGTTTCAACGCCCCAAAGATCCGTCAGGGCCTCAGCCATTTCAATGCCGATGGCCCCGGCGCCGATGACCACGGCTTTGCCGACGCCGCCTTTTTGGATCATCTCCTTGATGTTCTGGGCGGAATGCAGGTTGGATACGGTAAATACCCCGGGAAGATCCGCTCCGGGAACCGGCGGGCATACCGGAGTCGCCCCGGATGCGATGACCAGTTTGTCATAGGCAAGGTCTTCTTCTCTATTGTCGGCCAGATGGCGGATTTTAACGATTTTAGCGGTACGGTCTATGGAAACCGCCTCCACGCTGGGCAGCATTTTCACTCCTTTGATAGCCCGGAAAAATTCCGCATCCCGGAGGGCGTGGGAGGTGGTGGAGCGCAGCTCTTCTATATCGTTGATATCGCCTCCGATATAGTAAGGAATACCGCATCCCCCGTAAGAGATGAGGCTGTCCCTGTCAATGACGGTTATGTCGGTATCCGGATCCAGCCTGCGCAGCCGGCAGGCAACTTTGGGGCCCAGGGCCACCGCTCCGATAATCACTATTTTTTTACCCATAATATTCCTTTACGCACCCTTTAACGGTGCGATTTGGTTGGTAGTGTTAAAAAGCTATAGTTTAGAAGCTTTTCGGGAAATTTCAATGGTAAAAACAAGAATAACCGAATCAAATCATTTGATTCTGCATCTGTTTTTCAAAAAGACAGGGCAATATTGTCCAAGACGCCTTGGGTGCAATTTCGCATAGTGGTCGAGATTCCAACACTGATCTTTTCGAAAGAGAACCCGCATGACATTTTCAAGCACGCTTAAGCTCGTTGTTTTCCCCCGTAAGTGGACGGCCATGGCCTGTATGGCCTCTGCCATGGTAATTGTCGGCAGTGCCATGGTTTTCGGGAAAATCATCACACAGGCCTTCCCGGTTTTTCTGGCCTCCGGCATCAGATTTGCCATTGCCTCGGCTCTGATGCTGCCCCTGCTCAAATTGAAAGAGAAAAAAATTATCCCCTTCAGCCGAAAGGATATCTTCTTTCTTGTGGTCATGGCCTTTTGCGGCCAGTTTGTCTTTACGGTTCTGGTTCTGCTGGGACTGCGCTACACCTCTGCCATAGACGCCGGCATCATCACCTCCACCTCTCCGGCCATGATGGTGGCCCTATCCTTCTTGTTTCTGGGAGAGCGGCCGCAGCTTTTGCGATGGGCGGCGGTGGGAATCGTTGTGGCCGGCGTGGTCTGTGTGAATCTTGGGGGAATACTGGGGCCGGGCGCTGATACCTATGCCATGACCGGAGCAGGCCGCCTGGTCGGAAATCTCATGATGGTCGGGGCGGTGGCAGGGGAAGCGGTGTTCCTTTTGATGCGCAAGCAGATTTCTGCCGGGGTCTCCAACCTGGCGCTTGCCACGTGGCTTTGCGTCACAGGTATGATCCTTTTTCTGCCCCTGGCGCTTTGGCAGGCATGGGACTTTAATTTTGCCGCCGTCAGTCCCGGGGCCTGGTGGGCCGTGGCCTATTTCGGAGCCGTGTTTACGGTGGTTGCCTATCTGCTGTGGTTTTCCGGGGTATCCAGGGTGTCGGGCACCACCGCCGGGCTTTTTAGTGCCGTGATGCCGGTCAGTGCTGTGGTGCTTTCCTCGGTTTTCTTAAAGGAAACCTTTACCGCCTTCCACGGCCTGGGGATTTGCCTGATTCTATCGGCCATTGTGATGATGGCGGTTTTGAAAAAATCGGGGCGTTAAGAGGCTTTCATTATTTCCATAAGGGCCTGGTACGCGTCGTTGAGCGCCACGAATTTGTCATGGTCGCCCCCGGCATCAGGATGGTGTTCCCGGGCAAGTTTCCTGAATGTCCGGGTCAGATCCTTTTTGTCCATGGCCCGGAATTCGGCCTTGGTGATGCCGAAAATCTGCCGGGCCCGGATCCGTGTCACCGAGGGTTTGGGCGGCACGTTAAAGTACCGGTGCCTGGCCCTGAAATCCCGCTCCAGGTCGTCGAGCAGTACCGTGTCTTCATAGGAGAAATCAAAGAACATGATCAGGTACCTGATCAGATATTCGTGAAGCTGGCTGGAAAGTCCGTATAAATCGTGGTTCAGAGCGCAGAGCTCTTTAAGAAAATAGGCCTCTACCCGGTTCTGGTCCAGGGCATGGGGCATCTGTTTGGCCAGAAACCCCTGGAAAAATCGTTGGATGTCAAAGATGGTATAGACGTAGCTTTTCAACTCTTTTTGCCGCAGCTGACGCTCCTGGGCCATGAACCACTGCTCGATTTCGTCCCGGGATTTTTTCTGAAACGGCTTGAACAGCACGGCAGGCATATTAACGATGGCTCCCTGGTCCATGTTCCCGAATTTGAGGAAATGGGCCCGCCGTTTGTCAAAGGCATGGGTGGCCCGGGCCAGGGCCTCCTTTTCCTTGCGGCGGGTCCGTGTGAAACCTGACCTGGGCGATCTGTTCCTGAACACCTCTGTGGCCCGCCGGATGGCAGGGTGCAGAAACGGCCAGAACAGGTCTTCCAGTTGCGCCTGTGAATAGGTTGCTGCATGATTGGCCACGCGGGTTTCAAGCTCGGGGCAGACATACCAGGCATTGCCTCCGGGATAGTCGATCCAGGCCCCGGGCCGGGGACCCAAGTCACAGATATCTCTGGATTCAAACCCCTTTTCGGTTTCAACGGATTCTCTGAGGATGTAGGTGATCCCCTTTCTATACCTGACTTTTGCAATGTACATGGACAATATCATACAGACCGGGCTGGGGCGTGTACAGGGGAAAGACGGATCCGGCTGCGCCAATCCGTCCCGGGCGGGAAGATCAGCAGCTTACCGCCCTTAAAATCGGATTTTTGTGTACTCGGCTCATTTCGGTGGCCCTGAATTGGGCAACCTTGGAAAAATATGTGTCATACTCCGCCAGTGATGAAGGGCGCAGCATGAACTTTCCATTGGGCAATTCAGTCAAAATGTCTTTTTTTAATATACGTTCAATGGCCTGAGTATTTTTGTCGAGCACGACGCCATCCACCTCATAATCGATGATAATATCAGCGATCGCGTCTTTTTCAATTAAGGACAGCTGTTTAAACGCCTGATGAAATTCAACCGCTCCATCGGGGACGATTCCGTAAAACGCTTTTGCCACAAAGACTTCCTGTGGTACCCCTTCATGGGTTAACTGAGCATAATGTTGAAAACCGAATCGCTTATAATAGGTCGGCAGTCCCACAAGGGCACATCCTTTGCTCTCCATGGATTTAAGACGGGACAATCCATGGTTGATCATTGCCGTGCCGATTCGGCATCCTTGAAATTCCGGCAATACAGATACGGGGCCAAGTCCGTGCCAGTTTGTTGTGCCATCGGAAATTCTGACCGGAGAGACCGCCATGTGTCCGACAAGCCTGCCGTCAATTTCAGCCACAAGGGATATGGTCAGCGCCCCAGCCTTGCGCAGGTCCCGAACGATAAGATGTTCTGTCTGCTCAGAGAACGAATGATCCTTAAATGCCGCCTTTGTTATTTGGGCAATCGTTTGAGCATCTGACGGGTTTTCATGCCTGATAATCATATGACTATTTTACGGCATTAAAATTGTCTTTCAATGAAAAACTGAGAAAGTCCGGTGTTCCGCTGAGGTTGACGCGGGCGGATTAAATCTGGATGTAAAGGGACTTTCAGGAGTGAGGGATGACATCCACGGGCACGGTAGCCTTCGGATGCCGCCGCGCCGGAACATCTCCGTCCAGGGCCCAGTTCCCAGATGCCTTAGGGACGAATCCATCTGCGGTTTTACCCGTTTTATGAGGCGGCATGTGACTTTTTTAGATAAGCCATTCTTGCGGTTATAAATGAAACGATCAATGGAATGGATGCGATAAAAAACAGGTATTGTAACCCAATTTGTTTGGACAAATATCCCGCCATTGAAAATCCGATCATACTTCCGATGCTCTCAAGCAATGAGATGAGGGAGAGAACGGACGCCCTTTTCCCGTCTGTAAGTTCTTTGTTGATTATTTTTCCACGCAAAGGGCCGATAATCCCTAAGAAAAATTGATATAGGAAAAATGCCCCTATCGAGCCTGAAGAACTGGTTTTTAAAATCGCGGAAAGGCAAAGGGCCAACCCGCAAAAAACAGTGAGCCAGCCAAATAGATAAAAATCATTTTTTCCCTTAAAAAATGTCAGCTTCAGCGTCATATTGCCCAATATATTCATTGAAATGAATCCGGCCCATATGATTCCTAATGCTCCTGTCGAGCCCATTGCCTCATAAAAAAAAGGTTGCCAGTAAACTAATGGAACGCCGCAGAAAATAATAAAAAAAATGCCGCTTGATATCATGTAAAGCAAACATTTATTTTTGTATATTTCGTCTAACGACTCTTTTGCATCGGCTATTAAAATGAACGGAATCTTTTTTTTTGAATTTTTGAATCGCGTTTTTTTGATCCGGCTTAAATTGAATTCAAATGTCATTAAAATTACAGATAGTGCCAACAGTATAGTTCCAGACAAAAGAAAGGGCAGCTTAGGCAGGGCATTGGCCGACATCCCTCCGGTCAGCCCCCCTAAAATTCTTGCGATTCCGGAAAAAATAAATAGGCTTGAAAAAAAAGATCCCATATCCGCTTTAACGGACGGATCTTTACTGATGATCCATGCCTCACTGGCGCCTGAAAAACAAGTGAATCCTATTGAAGATATGATTGTGATAAAACAAAACATCACAGGCCCGTAACAGGCCACGACAGCAAATGAAGCGCAGCCTCTCAGCATTAGTGACAAAACAATTGAAACCGTACTGCCAAAACGGTCGGCAATGAGTCCGGTTGGAAATTCGAATAAAACGATGGTTAAAGCCGAGACCGTTCCCAAATAAGCAAGCCAGTCGACAGATATACCTTTGGTTAAATAATAGACCGCATTATTGGAGGCCGTTAAGGTGATTGCAAAATACTGGCAGGAGATTAAGAAAAAATAAAACCATCTGACTTTTTTGGGGGTGTTCAGAGGTTGCCGGTGCATGGGAAAATTTTCAGCGATCCATTTTAGATGGTAATCGGATTTTATCCCTTCCCATATTTTGCTAAGGGAGTCATGCCGGACTCCGGTTTTTTGATACGCATTAATGAAGCCAAGCTTCTTATACAAAAATTGAAAAAGAAAATAGGCATACCCTTTCTCTGCATTCAGGCTCCATACCGCGTATGCCCAAACAATGAAAATTACAGTGAGAGGTATCCAGATTATCATATCAATGTCATTGAATTCCTATGGGTTGGCAACTTTTAGGCATGACATCCACAGATACCTGCAGCTTGTGGGTACCGCCGCCCCAGACCATGCCTTTGACCGGGGTGACATCGGCATAATCCCGGCCCCAGGCCAGTGTGATGTGGCGTTCTCCCGGGATCATGTTATTGGTGGGGTCAAGATCCACCCAGCCTAAGGTGGGAACAAAGAGGGACAGCCAGGCATGGGAAGCATCCGCACCTTTGAGCTTTTCTTTCCCCGGCGGGGGCAAGGTTTCCAGATAACCGCTGACATAGCGGGCACAAAGCCCCAAAGACCGCAGGCAGGCAATTTCCAGGTGGGCAAAATCCTGGCAGACCCCCCGCCTGTTTTTCATCACCTCTTCCAGCGGCGTACCGATGGTGGTGGCGTTTTTGGTATATTCAAACTGTTCATATATTTTTGAGGTCAAATCCAGCGCCCCTGCAAGCAGGGGTTTGCCTGCCGGAAAACAGTCCCTGGCAAACTCGGCAAATGCAGGGGACGGGGTGATAAAAGCCGATGGAAAGGCAAACTCCACTGCCTCTGCATGCCCTGGATTCGGTGCGGCAGAGGTCCGCGTATCCCTGGCCGCCTCCCAGTTCGGACCGGCTCCTGGGGCCGGCAGGGGAAGCGGGTGTGTGGTGACTTCGCTTGTGGCCGTGATCTCCAGTTTTTCATGGGAATGCTGGACCATGAAACTGTGGACCTGGTTGCCGTAATAGTCGGTGCGAAGGTCCAAAAAAGAGGGCCTGGGATAGATGGCTATGTGGCTTGACCCGCAGTCCTGGGTCGGGGTAGGCCGTGGAAAAAGGGTCAGTTCGTTCTGGGATAGGGCCGCAGGCTCCGAATAGGTATAGATGGTGGTGTGGGTGACGGTGTAGATCATGGCCGCCCCCGGTCTTCAAAGGAGGAAAAATGACGGGTGGTGGGGATCCGGCTTAAATAGTGCTGGGTGATCATGGTGGAAAAATCGGCCAGCCCCAGGTCGGTGTCCCGGATCAGCCGCGTCAGTTTCTGCCGTTCTCCTCTCATGTCCGGCTCGCAGATTTCCGCAGGCTCGGCCAGGCGTACGGCAGTGAGCATTGCCAGCAGTGCTTTTTCCTCCTGGGAGCTGTACTTTCTGTCAAGCCCCCGGGGCAGGTGGTCCACATGGTTGCTCAAGGCTGCCAGCTGGAAGGCCAGGGATCTTGGGTTGAGTTCGTCAAAGAGCAACAGGTCCATGACAGGGGCTGTGCGCAGGCGGGTACGGTAGCGGAACCGGTAGGTCATGGCGCTGTCCGCAAGTTCCAGAAGGGTTTCCAGGGCCATGGAAAGATTCTGCGGCGGCGGGGACATGGCCGTCAGCACCGTGGTTAAAAGGTCCTTGGCCCGGACCAGGCGTTTTCCCATGTCCACAAAGCGCCAGGTGGTTCCCCGGGTGATATTTTCCATGGTAAGCCCGCTGAAGGCGGATAAAGAGACCAGAAGATCATCCAGAACTTCATAGGTGTTGGAGACCTCGATCCACTGGACCGGATGGGGGCTGTGGCCTGAGATCGTCAGCCGGGAGAGGATCTGCCAGGAGTCCTGGGAGAGGCGGTCCCGGACCCTATATGCTGTTTGGCGGATATTTTCCAGAATGGTGTACAGGCCTCCCGGCCGTTCGGGATCGAACACGGACCGGATCAGTTCCTCCTGCATGGGGAAAAGCGCAAGGTCCTGGTTTTCCTTCATGTGATCCTCATTGACCAGCCCTTTTTGGGCGGCAATGGCAAAGAGCAGGGGCAGTTCAGTCATCTCCCTGTAGGGGACTTCCCCGGACAGACGCATGAAGATGGCCCGGAGCAGGCGGATCCGGCACTCCGCCGTCTCCAGGTGCCTTCCCAGCCAGAGCAGGTTGTCTGCGGCCCGGCTGGGCAGGTCGGTCTGGCGTCGGATATCTACGGCCTGGTCCATCCCGCCCATGAGTGTCACCTGGGCCACGGGCTTATCTGAGAGAACCCAGATATCCTTGGTCACGGTCATATGCTTACGGGCATATAAGGCATGCATGTCAGTGACATCCATGGCAAGTCCCCCCGGCATGACGGAAAATCCACCATCACAAGCGCAGACAAAAAAGCGGCAGGCGAATTGACCGGGCACAAGACCCAGATCCGGGCCTAAGGACAGTCCTTCGGCCAGGGCGGGTTTGCTCCGGGCAAACCAGGCATAGGGGGAAAACCGGATTTTTTGGGCCAGCGCTTCTTTTTGTTCCTGGGAAAGTGTTGCTCCGTCAAGAATTTCGGGGTTCCCGGGATCTGAGATTTCCTGAATGAAAAAGTCCTCCGGATGGGAGAGCACGGTTTCCATCTCTTCCGGGTTACGGCACCAGTTAACGGGCAGGTCTGGCAGCATGAGATCCTGGCCAAGAAGGCGGCGGCAAAGATCCGGATAAAATTTTGAAAAGACCGGGGTTTCGGCCAGGCCCGCCCCGATGGGATTGGCCAGGGATAAGGCCTTGTGCCGGACGGCCTGGATCAGGCCCGGGACACCTGTGGTGGCGCCTGTACGAAGGGCCAAAGGATCGCAGTCCAGATCCGGCACATAGCGCAGCAGGACATCCACCGGCTCAAGGCCCCCCAGCATCTTTACAAAGACCCGGTTGTCCCTGACCGTCAGATCCCCGCTTTCCACCATGGGATACCCCAGGTACCGGGAGAGCAGGGCCTGTTCAAAGTAACTGGCCTTTCCGGGACCTGCCGACAGCATGAGGACTTCAGGATCGGTGCGGTTAAAAAGGCCGGTTCGATTGAGCTGATCCTTGAGGGTGATGAAAAAGGGAGCCAGGCGCATGACCCGGTTCTGGTGGAAAATCCGGGAAATCACCTGGGAGGTGATCAGGCGGTTTTCAAGGGCAAAGCCTAACCCCTCGGGCATTTGGGTAAAGTGATTGGCCACCTGCCATCGGCCTGCGGCATCCCGGATCAGATCCACGGCCAGGAAGGTGAGAAAGGGGAAATTATCGGGCACCATGTCCCGGCAGGGTCGCAAAAAGCCGGGAAAGGCCGTAATGGATTCCGGGGGCAGCGTCCCTTCCCGGACCAGGGACTGGCCTGTGTAAAGGTCCCTGAGAAGGGCGTCAATGAGGGTGGCTCTCTGGATGAGGCTCTGTTCCAGGAACTGCCATTCCCCGGCCAGGATAATATGGGGGATCAGGTCCAGTTCCCAAGGCCTTGACTGGCGTTCGCCCCCGGTGAAAAGGTCATAGGTGGCCCCGTGCTTGCCCAGGATTTTTCTGGACTCCAGGATTAGTTTTTCAAATTCCCCGGTTTCCATGGCTTCCAAAGACTGGATAAACATGGCCCAGTGATCCCGGACACTGCCGTCGGGTAAGAAGGCCTCACAAAAAACATTGTCCCGGGGGCTGAATTCCGAAAAAAATCTGTTCATGCGCGGTTATACCCTTCTTAGGTCCAAGGTCATGGGAAAGGCCGGATTTACCGGTGTATCGCCCATCGTATTTGCCGGGCCGGGGGTATGGGACAGCGGTGTGAACCGGGCAGTGCGCCGGCCCTCAGCTTCATTCTCATTCACAGGGAAGGTCTCGTAATTCCTGCCGCCGGGGTGGCCGACATCATACCGGCAGCCGCCAATGGCCCTGCCGGACCAGGTATCTACCAGGTCAAAGATCAGAGGCACATGAACGGGGATGGTCGGGTGAAGGCAGGAGGGGGGCTGCCAGGCGCGGAAGCGAACGCCGGCCACCATGACACCTGAGATCCCCGTGGAATGCAGGGGGACCTGACGGCCGTTGCAAAGCACCGTATGACGACCTTCGGTGATACCCTCAACCTTGACCTGGAGCCGTTCCAGGGAGGAGTCCACAAACCGGACGGTGCCTCCGCCTCCGGGTTCCTCTCCCAGGACATGCCAGGGCTCCATGGCGGTGCGCAGCTCCATACGGATATTGTCCACTGCCAGGGAGCCAAGCTCAGGGAACCTGAATTCAAAATGGGGATGAAAGTGTTCCATGGTCAGGGGATAGCCCGCATCATTCAGCTCCCGGAGGACCGCGGCCAGGTCTGCAGCCACAAAATGGGGCAGCATGAACCGGTCATGAAGCCTTGTACCCCAGTGGACCAGAGGGGTACGGTACGGGGTCTTCCAGAACCAGGCCACAAGGACCCGGAGCAGCAGCTGCTGGACCAGGCTCATACGGGCATGGGGCGGCATTTCAAAGGTGCGCAGCTCCAGAAGGCCGAGCCTTCCGGAGGAGGAATCCGGGGAGTAGAGCTTATCAATGCAGAACTCCGTTCTGTGGGTGTTGCCTGTGACATCGGCTAAAAGATGGCGGAACAGCCGGTCTGTCAGCCAGGGAGGGCAGGCCCCGGCCTGGGGCGTTTCCTGGCCTCCGGTGCCATGGATGCCCATCTGGCGGTCCAGCTCGGCAAAGGCAATTTCCAATTCATACAGACTGTCGTGGCGGGCCTCATCCACCCTTGGCCGCTGGCTTGTGGGGCCGATGAAAAGTCCGGAAAAAAGATAGGACAGGGCCGGGTGGTTGTTGAAATAGGTGACCAGACTTCGCAAAAGATCCGGCCGACGCAGGATCGGGCTGTCCTGGGGGCTTACACCGCCAAGCACGATGTGGTTGCCGCCGCCGGTGCCGGTGTGGCGGCCGTCTATCAGGAACTTTTCCGTGCCCAGGCGGTTGCGCCGGGCCGCATCGTAGAGCTCAGTTGTGGTTTTGACAAGTTCTTCCCAGGAGGCGGCAGGATGAATATTAACCTCCAGGACGCCGGGGTCCGGGGTGATTTTCAACGTGTTCAGGTTTGGATCATAGGGGGGCAGATAGCCTTCAATGATCACGGGCATGGCGGTTTTATCCGCCGTAATTTCCACGGCCCGGACAAGTTCCAGGTATTGATGGGCCTGTTCCAGAGGCGGCATGAATACATGCAGTCTTCCGGCCTTGGGCTGGATGCAGAGGGCTGTGCGGATGGTGGCGGTGTCCGATTCCCCGATACCGGGAAGGCGATCTTTGGGAGCCTGATCCGGTTCCGGGGCGTTTTCCCGCTCGGGCTGCGCGGCCCGTCCCCGCTCCAGCGCCTTGGCCCGGTTTTGCTCAAGTGCCGCATCCGGGTCCGGAAGGTTCGGGTGCTGGGCCATGGGATCCCTTGAAACCAGATAGGGATAATCCTGCTTTGAAACCCACGGCAGGCCGTCCATAGGCAGACGCAGCCCCATGGGGGAGTCTCCCGGCAGCAGAAAGAGGTTGCCGCTCCTGAAGGGCCAGGGCCCGGTTTTCCAGGAGCCGTACTTAAGGGGCAGGACAAATCCTGTAACCGCGTCAAGCCCTCTGTCAAATACGTCTGCTAATCGGGCCCGGTCTTCGGGGTTGGCAAGTTTTGAATCTTCCGGGCTAACATTAACGGGCAGGCGCTGCTCCTTCCACAAAAAGTAGAAAAAGTCTTCATGAGCCGGCCGGATATGGCGGTCTGTAACTCCGAGGGTCCGGGTGAGTTCCGTGATAAAGGTTTTGGCCTCATCCGTGCCGAATCCGTAATCCCGGTTGGGATCGGCCAGAAGGTCCGGGTTTTTCCAGATCGGCTGCCCGTCTTTGCGGAAGATGCAGGCGTAGGCCCAGCGGGGCAGGGATTCTCCCGGATACCATTTGCCCTGACCGAAGTGGAGCAGTCCTCCCGGGGCCCAGGATTTGTGCAGGTCCCGCATGAGATTGGCCCCCATCTTCTGTTTGGCCGGGCCCACAGCCTCGGTGTTCCACTCGGGGCCCTCCATATCGTCGATGGAGATAAAGGTGGGCTCCCCGCCCATGGTCAGACGGACATCCATATCTTCCATCTCTTTGTCCACGGCATGTCCCAGTTCCAGGGCCCGGGTCCAGACCTCCTCGGGATAGGGCTTGGTCGCCCTGGGGCTTTCAGCAATACGGGTGACCGACATTTTGTGGCTGAAGTCCACCTTGCATTCATCCAAGGCCCCGGTGATGGGGGCGGCGCTTTGGGGTTCCGGGGAGGCGGCCAGAGGAATATGCCCTTCTCCGGCTAAAAGCCCGGATGTGGGATCCAGCCCGATCCAGCCGGCGCCTGGAATGAACACCTCGGTCCAGGCGTGAAGATCGGTAAAATCCGCCTCAGGGCCGGAAGGACCGTCCAGGGATTTGACGTCCTGGGCCAGCTGGATCAGATAGCCTGAGACAAACCGGGCCGCAAGACCTAAATGCCGCAGGATATGGACCAGGAGCCAGGCCGAATCCCGGCAGGAGCCTGAAGACAGTTCCAGGGTCTGTTCCGGGGTCTGGACGTTGGGCTCCATGCGGATGGTGTAGGAGATGGCCTTTTCCAGGGCCTGGTTGATCTCCACCAGAAAGTCCACGGTGTTTTTTTCGGTCCGGTCAATGCGGTCGAGAAACGCCTTAAGGCCTTTGCCCGGTGTTTCTGTCTTCAGGTATGGCTCCAGATCCTTTTTCAGGGACGGTACATATTCCAGGGGAAAGGTCCTGGCGTCGGGCTCGAGGAAAAAGTCAAAGGGATTGATGACCTTCATGTCCGCCACAAGGTCTATGTCCACCTGAAATCTTTCGGTTTTCTCAGGAAAGACCAGGCGGGCCAGAAAATTTCCAAAGGGATCCTGCTGCCAGTTTAAAAAATGGCTCTTGGGGCTGACGGTCTGACTGTAGCTTACAATCCTCGTCCGGCAGTGGGGGGCCGGCCGAAGCCGGATCACCTGGGGGCCTAAGGCTATTTTTTTATCATACACATAGGTGGTGCTGTGGTGAAGGGCAACCTGGATGCTCATAGGGGGCGGGCTCCTGTTAAAGGAATGTGGATCACGCGTTTGTTTCTTAAATGGGGTTCTGTCATTTTTTCGTATCTCATTGCGCAGATTCGCCCTGCGCCGCAGAGGGTTTCAGCTTGAAAAAGGAGTCGTTGACCGCCTTGTCCACCAGGTTCAGCCGGGTCTGGAACTGGTCCAGGAATTCGTGCAGCCCTCTGAAAAGGATTTCCTCCATGTCTGAATAATCCAGGTCTGCCCGAAGTCGCCCAAGGCTTTTTTCCGCCGGGTTGGAAATCGCCCCCTTTGCCGTGCCCGTGATCTTGTGCAGGGATTCTTCCGCCTTGATAACGCAGTGGCGCATGGCCCGGGGGAAAAGATCGTCCAGGATGAGGAACTCGGCCACGCATTGGGGAAAGATCCCGTGGTATTTTTTGCGGTACATCTCCAGGGCGGAGGCTGATTTGAGAACGGCGGCCCATTGAATATTGTCGTAGGGGGTGCCCACATCATCCGCCTTGGGCAGGAGCAGAAAGTACTTTACGTCCAGAATCCGGCTGGTCTTGTCCGCCCGTTCCAGCATCAGGCCCATGCGGGCAAAGTGCCAGGCCTCTCCGTGGGACATGGTGGCGTAGAGCAGGCCTAAAAACATGTGCCCCCTCATCTTGATGATGTGAAACAGGCTCTGGGGGTCATCCAAGACCTTGTTTTGGCTGTCGGCTGCGGACAGATCCAGGTAAAAGCGGTTGAGCTGCTCCCACATTTCAGAGGAGATGATCTCCCTTATGGACCGGGCGTTTTCCCTTGCATTGTACAGGCAGCTGATCGCGGAGTTTGGATAATTGCGGTCAAAGACCAGGAAATTGGTGACATTTTCCTGGTTATAGGCGTCATAGTGTTTTTCAAAAAATTCGTGATCCCCTGTGACCTGAACCATGGGTTCCCACAGTTGGCCCCGGGAGGAGGGCTGGTCCAAAAGAAGGTTGAGGTTCACCCCGAGAAACCGGGCCACGTTTTCGGCCCGCTCCACATATCTGGCCATCCAGTATACGGAATTTGCAACACGGCTGAGCATAATATATTTTTCCTTATCCGGTTTGATTAATTGTGAGAATCCACGACCCAGGTGTCCTTGCTGCCTCCGCCCTGGGAGGAGTTGACCACAAGGGACCCTTTTTTCAGCGCCACCCTTGTCAACCCGCCGGGCAGAACCCAGATGTCGTCGCTGTAAAGGATATAGGGCCGAAGATCCACATGCCGGCCTTCCAGTTCCCCGTCAATGATGGTGGGGGTGCGCGACAGCATGATGGTGGGCTGGGCCATGTAGTTTCTCGGGTTTTCCCGGATAAGTCCGGCAAAGGTTTCCCGTTCCTTTTGGGAGGCATGGGGGCCGATGAGCATGCCGTAGCCTCCGGACTCGTTGGCCGCTTTGACCACCAGTTTGTCCAGGTTGGCCAGGACATAGTCCCGCTGTTTTTTATCCCAGCAGATATAGGTGGGTACGTTGGGAATGATGGGGTCCTCTCCGGTATAGTATTTAATGATTTTCGGCACATAGGCGTAGACGACCTTGTCATCTGCGATGCCGGTGCCGGGGGCATTGGCCAGGGCCACCCGCCCCTGTCTGTAGACTTCCATGATGCCGGGGATGCCCAGGACCGATTCGGGCCGGAAGACCTTGGGGTCGATAAAGTCGTCATCAATGCGGCGGTAAAGCACGTCCACCCGTTTAAAACCGTCGGTGGTGCGCATGTGTACGAATCCGTCAAATACCACAAGATCCTGGCCTTCCAGAAGCTCGACCCCCATCTGCTGGGCCAAAAAGGAATGCTCAAAATAGGCGGAGTTGTAGATCCCCGGAGTGAGCACCCCGATGACGGGCTTGCGTATGTGGTCCGGAGCCAGGTGCTCTAACATGTGCAGCAGGCGGTTGGGGTAATCATCCACGGGCCGGACTTTTGATGCCTTGAAAACCTGGGGAAAGGTCCGTTTGAGGACCTGGCGGTTTTCAAGGACATATGAGACGCCGGAGGGGCATCTCATATTGTCTTCGAGCACATGAAAGCGGCCCTGGTCGTCCCGGATCAGGTCCGTTCCCGTCACATGGCACCAGATGCCCTTGGGGGGATCAAACCCCTGACAGGCCTTTCGGAAGGCTTTGGATGATAAAATAATATCTTCGGGGATGACCTTGTCCTTGATGATTTTCCGGTCGTGGTAGATGTCATCGATGAACAGGTTCAGGGCATAGATCCGCTGCTTAAGACCGGCTTCTGTGGCCTGCCAGTCAGCCTGCTCGACGATTCTTGGAATCAGGTCAAAGGGGAAAATTTTTTCGGTTCCCTGGTCATTGCCATAGACGGCAAAGGTGATGCCCATTTGAAGCAGCATGGCTTCGGCGGCTTTCTGCCGCCGCATCACATCTTCTCCGGGCAGGGAGGCCAGCATGTCCATGAGCAGTTTTGATCCGGGCCGGGCAGTACCGTCCGGTTCAAAAAGCTCGTCGTAGAACCCCTGGGTATCGTAGTCCGTGAATTTCATTTTTTACGGTGTACTCCTTGTTATAGATGCCATATCGGTTCCAGTAGCTGCCGGCCTCTGGGGTCCCTTAACTTAAGAGATTTAATTTTATCCCAGAACGATACATTTGAAAAGCCCCGGCTTTGATGATTCAAGGGCAATGCATACACCAGAATTTAACAAGGCAGAATAACCTTATCACCCGTTATGATTGGGACAGGTTATCCGTGAGCACCGGGATTTTTATATGCCTTTGTTTCCATGGGGATCAGGGTATATTCCCGGGTCCCGAGCCCAAGCAGCTCAGCATAGGCAAGCTGATGCTCCCAGTCCACATAAGGGTAAAGCCCTTTAAACTTATCCTCCCCCGGGGCCAGGTTGCATGACAGGGCCGACCCTTCAAGGCCCTGCTGCCGGTTCACAAGGTCGGCGCTGGCCTGGTCAATGGCCACGGGGTCCTTTGACACCACCACCCCGATATCGTTGCAGATAGGCGTTTCAGCATAGGGCAGACAGTCGCATTTGGGGGAAATATCCGTGATGAAGTTGATGAACAGGGCCTTGTCCTTTTTATTGTGAAGGACACCTGCGGTGTACTCCATCATTTTTTCAAGAAATACCGGCACATCCTGGTTCCAGCGGATGGAGATGGATTCGGTGGGGCAGCGGACAATGCACTCCGCGCACCCGATGCATTTTTCTGCGGTGATAAAGGCTTTTTTCTCTTCAAGGTGGATGGCCTGGCCCGGGCAGTGGGATGCACATTCCCCGCATCCGATACAGGTCTTGCGCTTGATTTTCGGACTGACATTGGAATGCTGAGCAAGCTTACCCCGGCGGCTGGCGCAGCCCATGCCCAGGTTTTTCAGGGTGCCGCCGAAGCCCGACAGCTCATGCCCCTTGAAATGGGCCACGGAAACCAGGGCCTGGGCATTGATGATCTCAGATCCGATATAGACCTCCTGGCACTGCTTGAGCCCAACGGGGACTGCCGTTTCGCTTTTCCCGAACAGGCCGTCGGCAATGATGAGGGGCGCCCCGTCCATGGAGGAATAGGCAAAGCCGTTGGCCACGGCCGTACGGATATGGGAGACGGCATCGGACCGGGTGCCAACGTACAGGGTGTTTGCATCAGTGAGAAAGGGCTCGGCCCCGGCACGGCGAAGGGCCTGAATGACCTGCCGGATATAGATAGGGCGGATATAGGCGGTATTGCCCAGTTCCCCGAAATGCACTTTAACGGCGGTCAGATCCTCTTTGGAAACGATGCGGTCAAGACCGGCCTTGTTGATCAAACGCTCAAGCTTTTGGGGAAGGTTTTCCCTGGATGTGGCAGTCATATCCATGAAAAAAACATCGGAAGCCATACAAATCTCCTTGTGATAATGGCGGTGGAATAGATTGAGTCAGCATACGGGATCTGCCATGAGAATTCAACACAGCAGGTTCGAACCCGCCGGTATCCCAAAAGCTGTTATAAAAGGCGCATGACTCTATGGCCATCGACCGTTTTATTTTGCTGATTCTCAATGTGACGGATAATGTTTTTTTGGGGGCGTTCTTGAAAGCGTTTGTATACTGTGCTTCTTTTTCAGAGAAAAAGATCTGAGCGAGTCTGACACAATATGCTGTAGCGTTTTATCTTAGTCTAAAACGATGGATAATAGACAACATCAACGGCCTCCCGGCTCGGAATAAAAGGAAAGTTAACAGGGCATCATCTTGATTTTAAGCCCCGTTGTCTGGGAAATGACCCCAGACCTCAGACCGTGTGTATAGGAAAATGGCACATCATACCATCAATTGACGCCTTTACGAATTGTTTGATCAAAGACTTTGGAGGGCTGCGGGACAGGCCCCGGACCTTCTGCGGCTGCTCCCTTTTCTAAGAGGGTTTATGGCTTGCTGCACTGGCCGCCGCGAACTGCGGTCCGATATGTTTAAATGTATAAGTTGTTATGACAAGGAAGTATACCCGATTTGTAATGGGGGCCAGCCCCCAATCCCCCGGGATTTAACGCATTAGGGGCAAGAGCATGGGATGAGATGAAGGCAGTGCGATATGCACTGCCCCCATGCTCTCGTCACCAGCCACGGCGCTCAGGTTGCTTCCCAGCATTGCCTTACCCTCCGAGTTGGCGTGGATATAATAACAGTTATTGAGACTGAAGTGGAGTAAATGAGTCTTCTTTACAAAGAGACCTCCAAGCGGCACGATGGCTGTTATGAACAACTGCTGGAATGACCTTAGTCATCCAGAATCGTTACCACAAGGAGGCCTATGATGGAAATTATGCACTACATTGGTTTGGATATCCATAAGAAAGTCATTGCTTTCTGCATTAAAACGGTAGATGGCTCTATACGGGCCAATGGCTTAATACCGGCAACGCGGTCCGCTTTAAGTGAATGGATAAACGGACTTCCTGATCCATGGACGGTAGCGATGGAGGCGACTATGTTTACCGGATGGATCTATGATTTTCTCAGACCCCACGCATCTACCATCAAAGTAGCTCATCCTGAAATGCTGAAAGCAATTACCGCAGCCAAGAAAAAAAATGATATATCCGATGCGGAGAAAATATGTGATCTTCTCCGTGTGGACCTTTTGCCAGAATGCTATATGGCACCAACCGAATTGAGAGAATTAAGGAGATTGCTACGGTACAGGACACATATCATCAAGACTTCAACCAGAGTAAAAAATAAAATTTCCGGAATCTTAATGGAATGTGGTTCCGAATACACGAAAAGCAAATTACACGGTTCCCGTTATTTTTCATCATTGCTGGAGACGATTGATTATGTCCCGAAGTCGGCAATCAATTTACTGCAATTAAGCAGAGAGCAGCTTGTTACTCTTAATTCCATACAGAAAATGCTTGTTCGTACACTGAAGAGTAACCATCTGATCCGAGATCGTGTGGAAAGATTGATGACAATTCAAGGAGTGGGCGAAATAACAGCGCTGACCTGGGTCCTGGAAATTGGAGAGCCGGAGCGTTTTAGTTCCATACGCAAGGCCGTGAGCTATTGCGGTTTGTGCTCAGCTCAGAAAGAATCGGCCGGTAAATCATTTCGAAGTCCGTTGTCCAAAAAACGAAACAAGCATATACAATCAACGCTAATTGAGGCAGCGAAATTGGCGCCACGCTATAATCCTCGGTTAGCCGAGATATATGAAAGAGAAGCGAGCAGAGGGAATAGAAATCGCGCTACTCTTGCAGTTGCCAGAAAATTGGTTTCTTATATGCTGTCCGTTGAAAGAAGCAAACAGAGCTTCCAACTAATAGAATCGAACAAAGCCGCTTGATCAATTTCTCTGGCGGTATTATAGCATTATCGATTTTTGATCTACCTGCTGTTTCTTGCTTTTTGAGGACTATGTGATCGGTGAAGCCGTGATACATCTGCGGTGTGTTTCAAGACCGGCAGGTTCCCCAAACTTAATCTTCGGAAATGAATTCAAGGATGAATTCGGATTCCAGCAAATGGATGTCTGGTCAAAGGATCATATCCTTTTGGCAACAACGAGTTAAACAAAGGATCATTAGAATCGGTAACGAGAAACGAAAGCGCTTCTTGAGAGAGTCTCAAGAAGTGAAGGGAAATCTTCATTTTTCCCTTGACAGAACTTATCATGGAGGTCCTCAAACACCACGGCGTCCGGACGTTCCGCTTCGCCAAAACCCTCTAAGATCAGGGGCTTGATGCCGCTGCCAGGCCGGGCCCTGCCCCTCCCACCGAGGTTGGATAAAAGATTCTCTCAAACCTATCATCGTAAACGGACCTATGAAAAGGGAGTCAAAATCATTTAAACTTGAGAGAACCGCCACAAGATTTCGTGTTAACCAGTGAGCTGCTAATCCCGCAGACTTATAGACATATTCAACAGGTAATGTCTCTCCTTAATATCAATACTGGCTATAATTATTTACTGGTCGCAAGACGAGCTGCAAGCCCTAAGAAAATCATCCCTAAAATACCATCAATATGCCGACTGATACTAAATTTTCTGCCCAAGAACGAACCCAGGCGACTGGACCACAAAGAAAGCACGATGTTGATAAAAAAGGCCGTGCAAGTGAGTGTGGTTCCCAGACACAATATTTGGGGAGTATAGTCTAATGCTGCAGTCGTAAACTGAGGCAGAAACATACTGAAAAATATTAAAGCTTTAGGGTTAGTCAGATTATTGAACAGACCTTGAAGGATCAACTCTTTGGGGGTTAACGACCTCGCAATGGACGAGGCGGATGCGGTGTCTCTGTTCTTAAACCAAGCTTTTAGTAGTTTGATGCCGAGCCAGGATAAATAAACAGCTCCGATCAGTTTAACGGCCAAGGCTAACGGGGGAACCGCCTGCATCAACCGCCCCAATCCGAAAGCAACCAAAATCGTTTGTATCAATCCTGCAATAAATATCCCCATTGATATCATCCAACCGGAACGAAATCCGCGAGTGGATGAATAAGTTGAGATAAGAAGCATATCAGGCCCAGGTGCAATGACAAGAAAAAAGGTAGCCAGTAAAAAGGCCGGCAACATGCTGAAATCAATCATGAGTACTCCAAAGTTTCTAAATCTATAATTGTATCATTATATGCATTACTTTGCAATTTGAAAATTTAGTTCAAGGGCGTCCCCTGTCACTCCTGTTTCTTAAACCGACAAAAGCTCACTTTTTGATTTTCAGTGACCCAAACCACTGGAAAAAAAGTGAATGCCTTTATCGACAAGTCTATAAGACAAAATTGACCAAGCACTTATGGTATAAATCCACAGGTTTTACCCTTATCCAACAGCACGATATCTTGTGGTGGATCTTTTTGTTAAAAATAAAATAGTTATTTTGTGAGGTTGATTTTGAAAATTTCCCTCATAGTCCAGTTTTGTCTCCAAATCGCTATCGGGATCGCTATCGAAACTTATACCGATCCCGATAGCGATTTCGAGGAAAGGCGGAAGATGACTGATCATCAGTACAGATTTCATGTCCCGGTCGTCAATCTTCCAGGACCTGCCCTGTGGTTCACCGATTCCTTTGGGTGTCGTCTATTGTCGATCAGCGGGCCTATGCTTATGCCCATGAAATTGTAATCCCGGGGACGGCAGGGTCACAAATCAAATCGGTCGGTGCAAAATATTTTGATCCGGTTCAATTCATCACTTAGATCATCAATCAGGGGGGCGTAGTGATGAGTGGCCCGGGTGCGGGCCTGGGATTCCAAAAGATCAGCTTTGGCGGCCAGGGGCTCGGCCCTGAGACTGGACGCAGCTTCGGCCAGGGAATGGGCCTGGCCGGCAATGACCCTCCAGTCTCCGGCTTCGGCGGATTTTTGGATCACCGTAAGCTGGCTTGCCGCATTCCGGATGAATTCGTTCAGGGTATCTGTGAGCAGGTTCCTGTCTTCTTTAAAATCGTATAGAGCAGCATCGACGTTAATAGGTGGGCACAACGGCGCTGCCTCCTGGCACTGCGGGGGATCTGGGTCTTGTTGCCCCTGCGATGGGGCTTCGGGATCCCGGGGCCGGGAGCGCCATTTGTCGACGATGGTCAGAAGATCGTCCCGTTTAAGGGGTTTGGAAAGGTAGTCGTTCATCCCCCGGGCCAGGCATTTTTCCCTGTAGCCTTTGAGGGCGTGGGCGGTAAGGGCGATAATGGGTACGGCAGTCCGGCCTGTCCTGTCCTCTGTTTCCCGGATAAGGCGGGTGGCCTCCCAGCCGTCCATCTCCGGCATCTGAATATCCATGAGGACAAGATCAAATCGACCGGTTTTAAATTTTTCCACCGCCTGTAGGCCGTTTTCAGCGAGGATGACCGTATGGCCGGCCCGGTTCAGGTGCATCTGGGCGATTTTCTGGCTTGTGGGATAGTCTTCCGCCAGAAGGATGGTAATGCCTTTGTCCTCTGTGCTCCTCCGGTCTTCCGGACCGCGGGCCTGGGGATGCTTTGGGGGCGGCGTCGCCGGAGAGGTAACCGGTGTCTGGGCTGATCCTTTTTCCTGCTTCAGGCGTATGGTGAACCTGAAAACGCTTCCTCCGCCGGGCTTGGGGGTATGGATGATGCTACCGCCCATCATTTCGACCAATTGTCTGGAAATGCTCAGACCAAGGCCGGTGCCGCCGTATTTTCTGGTGGTGGAACCGTCCGCCTGGGAAAAGCTGTTAAAGATATCCCCCTGCTTGTCTTCCGGGACGCCGATTCCCGTATCCGATACTTCAAAGGCCAGCTGAATCCAGGGAGGCGTTTGTTCCACCGGCTCGGCCCTGATGCCGATTTCCCCGGTTTCGGTGAATTTTAAGGCGTTGCCGGCAAGATTCATAAGGATCTGGCGAAGTCTTACCGGATCTCCGATCAGCCAGGTGGGAACTTCTGGGGCGATAATGGCTGAAAATGCCAGCCCCTTTGCATGGGCCCGGATTTTCAACGGGGCAGCCAGGTTGTCAAAGAGGGCGCCCAGATCAAAGACGGTCTCCTCCAGGCCCATTTTCCCGGCTTCGATTTTGGAAACATCTAGGATGTCGTTGATGATATCCAAAAGAGCGTCAGCTTCTGAGTTGATGGTTCTGACAAAATTGGTCTGGCTTTTGCTCAGATCCGTGGCCTCAAGCAGTTCTCCCATGCCGATAATGCCGTTGATGGGTGTCCGGATTTCATGGCTCATATTGGTGAGAAATTCGGATTTGGCCCGGCTGGCCTTTTCCAGCTTTTTTGTCTGCTCCTGCTGGACTTGCCGAAGCTCAATCAGATCGGACCGCATCAGTGAGATGGTTTCATAAAGTTCATACAGGGGATTGTCTTTGGATACGCCTAACTCATCCACCTTAAGGGACGGCTCCAGGTTCCACAGCAGGCGTCCGCAGACGTCGGTAATCTCCTCAATATCCTCCCGGGTGACGCTGACCGTGCCCTCCTGCCCCCCGGTCATGGCATCTTTGCTGCTGTTGATGAGATGAAATGCCTCTTCAACGGTGTCGGTAAAAACGTACTGCTGCTTGACCAGCTTTGCAAAGAGCGTCAGGGCCGTTCTTGTGCTGAGATTGGCCCCGCAGATATAGGTGATGAAAGGGCGGCACCGATATTCCCGGTTCAGGCGTGCGATCATTTTGGCGTAGGTGGTCCTGGCCAGGATGGAGGTTTTCACCACACCGCTGTAGTCCGCCACCCGGATATATTCACAATCCGACAAGACTTCGTCTCTGAATACCTGTTCAATACAAGGGGCTGCATTTTGCACATCCTCAACCCTCATATCAAAGGCCTTGATGGCTGAGTAAAACAATTTTTTGGGAATGACACCACTGGTGTAATAATATCCCGTGTCCGGATCGCTGGCATTCCACTGGGGCCTGAATTGAATATCGGCGAAAAGGTCCCGGGGCGGGGCGGGCGGCTCCTCTGTGCGGTCCTGGAAGGCAATGGCGGTCCGGACGGCATGGGCATAGTCACTGCAGACGGCGCTTTGTACGCCGCCGCTGTATCCTTTGACCGCCGCCTTCATAGCGGTTCCCATCCAGAACCGGGCGTTGCAGACCACAAAGCCCTGGATCCTGTCCTGGTTGGCGAGCAGGTAGGCCTTTTGATTGCGGATCTCCGATGTTCTGGGCATGCCGGTGAGATGGGCCATGTTCCGGATTTCAACAAAAGGTTCGCAAACCTTCATTTCCCGGGCAAATGCGTTCATCTGCCCGTAATAAAGGTCAACGGAAGCGTCCGCCAGATTCCCCCGGTTTTGGGCGTAGATGATACTGTCCCCGATTTTGCTGAAGGAAAAGGTGATCCCGCCAACGGTTTTTGCCCGCCATTCCGGGGTCGTTAGAACCTCAAGCCCGGTTATCGGGCAGATCTGGGCTATGTCTTGGTCATCCATAAGCATTGCGTCCTTGAAGTTTTATTCCCCTGATTGACAGGGGCGGCCGGAGAGAAAATCCAGCACCGTCCGGTTAAATGCCTGGGCCTGGATGATGTGGGTGGCGTGGCCGCCATGGTCGAAAATCTTTGTCTTTTTAAATCCGGGCAGGGCCTCCAGCTTTCTTGTATGGGCCATGGGAATGGAACGATCGTCCCGGGAGGTGATGAGCAGGGCCGGAGCCGTGATTTCATGAAGATTTTTTGTCAGATCAAAGCCGTCACAGGCCGTTGCCTGCCCGTTGAACCCTTCTGCAGACTGGACGTTTTGCCCTTTTTTGAGGGTCCCCAGCAGGGTCTGGACGGCAGCGGCGGTTTCTATGGCGTTTTCCGGAAAAATCCAGATCAGCTGTTCCAGTGCCAGAAGATGATCCGGAATACCGGACTCCCTTAACGCCTGCCAGAGGCGGATGCGCTGGCGGGCCAGCGGCGGAATTAGGGGCGCGGTGTGGGCCAGGATGAGGGAGGCGACCCTGTCCGGTGCCGCAAGGGCCAGTGCCAGGGCGATGAATCCGCCCATGGAAGCTCCGAGAATATGAGCGGACGCCACATCCAGGTGATCCATGAGGGCCAGCACATCCGTTGCCATGTCCGTTACGGTATATGGGGTCTGGGGGGTGCTGGACCGGCCGCATCCCCGGTTGTCAAAGCGGATTACCGTATACGATTTTGACAAGGCGCCGACCTGCATGCCCCATCCTTGAAGGGGCATGCCCATGCCGCCGATGAGCACCAGGGGCGGCCCGCTGCCGCAGACCCGGTAGTGGAGGGTGAGTTCTCCGAGGCAAAGTTCAGGCATCTTCTGCCTCCCGGGGCAGGGCAACGGAAAAGGTGCTGCCCCCGCCCTCACGGCTGTCGACGGTGATGGTCCCGCCGTGGGCCTCCACCGCCAGTTTACAGAAGGTAAGGCCCAGGCCGTAAGAGGCGTCGGCACGGCTGCTGTCGGATTCAAGTTTGCTGAATTTGTCAAAGATCCTTTCCCTGAAGGCTTCGGGGATGCCGTGTCCTGAGTCCCGAACTTCGGCAATGACATGGTCCGGGGTTGTCCTTGTATGGATTTCCACCCGGCTGCCTTTGGGAGAGGCCTTAAGCCCGTTTTCCACAAGGTTGGTCAACACCCGCCGGATCAGTTCAGGGTCAAACCGCCCCATGGCACGGTCCCCCGTTAATACAAGGTCCTGGCCGTACATCTTGGCCTGGCTTTGCATATCATGGATCACAAGGCCTGCAACACGACTTAGATCCAGGGTCTCCAGTTGCAGGGGAAGCTCTTCGGATTCCAGCTTGAAGATGTCCAAAAGGGACTGCATCATCCGGCCAAGGGTATCGGCCCCGTTCTGTGACAGGCGCAGATAGTGTGCAAGTTTGCCGTCCGTGTCGACGA
Organism: uncultured Desulfobacter sp.; assembly: GCA_963677255.2. GTDB lineage: Bacteria > Desulfobacterota > Desulfobacteria > Desulfobacterales > Desulfobacteraceae > Desulfobacter. The sequence goes on from CAXXER010000001.1 coordinate 3,092,420, forward strand.
CGGAAAGGCGGCTTTCAAGCAGCTCCAGGGAGCCTGTGATGCCGGACAGCGGAGAGCGCATGTCATGGATGATCATATGGGCCAGGTTATCCTTTAACGTCTCCATTTCCTTAAGCTCTTCATTGGTCTTTCGAAGGTCGCGTTCACTTTTGGCAAGCCTTTCCTCCACCTTTTTTCTTCTGGCAATTTCCGCTGCCATATAGGTGTTCCAGACGACAATGGCAATCACAAGAATAAGGATAACGCCAATGATTTTTTTGAACAGGGAATAGTCAAAGCCCTTTTCATATTTGACCTTTGTCCATTGCCTGTAAAAATAGTTTTTTTCCGCCTCAGGCAGGGCGTTGAGCGTTTTTTTCAGAATCCTTGCAAGGATGGCCCAGTCATCCCTGACCGCCATTCTCAGCTTGAGCTTATAAGGGGTTTCCCCCACAATTTTGATATCGTGCCGTTTGAGGCGGCTTAAATAATAGTTACCCGGCAGCACATTGCACAAAAAGGCATCGGCGCGTTTCTTTTTAAGGCGGGTGAACCCTTCCTCCACTGTGGCGACCCTCTGGATATTCAGCCCTGGAAAGTCCCGGGAAATCCACTGGTCCACGGCATAGCCCGCCACAACCATCACCCGTTTGTCAGAAAGCTCGGACAGATCCCTTATATAAGGGACGCCCTCTCTTGCAAAGATGACAACGGGAAGGGACAGATACGGATCTGTGAATTTGAGATGGCTGAGGCGTTTGGGGGTGATCGCCACGCAGGAAAACATATCGATCTGCCGTTCTTCCACAGCTTTTTCCTGGCCTTCCCACCCGGTGTCATGGCCCATGTCGAATTCCACCCCGAGCATTTTTTCTATGGCAAAAAGGTAGGACATGGCCACCCCTTTGGGAGTTCCGTTCTCATCGGCAAATTCGACCGGGGCCCAGTGCCGGTCCCATGCCACCCGGATTCTGGGGTTGAGCAGCAGCCATTCGCGTTCCTCCCGGTTGAGCCCGATATTGTTATGGGCTTCGGTGGGCAGAGGAAACCATTTGGAAAGGATCCGGTTTTTTTCCCTGAAGGAGACCGATGTGAGGGTTTTGTTCATAATGGCGACAAGTTCGGGCCAGTCGCTGCGGATTCCCATGGACAGGGACTGGGGATCCTGGGCGGCATAACCTGCGAACTTCAGGTTGACCAGGGAAAGCCTTTTAATGGTGTGCTGGGCCACGGCAAGATTGCCGATGACCGCATCTATTTTTCCCTTGGAAAGCGCGATAACGGCCTGTTCAAACGTATCGAACAGCACCGGTGAAAATGGCGCCCGCTCTTTTAAAAAATCGTGGTGGGAGCTTTGGTCCTGGACGCCGACTTTTTTGCCGCGAAGGCCGTCGAGTCCGTTGAGCCGTCCCAATGGGGAATCCATTGTGGTGATAATTACCCGGGAAAACTGGATATAAGGATTGGAAAAGGAGAGAAAATTTCTCCGGGCCCGGGTATTCACCAGACAGGGCAGCATGTCCACCCGGCGGTTTTTAGCCGCGTCAACGGCAGCCTGCCAGGAGTCAAGGGGCATCCGTTCAAAGGTCAGCCCGGTTTTTTTGTGAATAAGGTCCAGGTAATCGGCGGCCATACCTGTGTATTCCCCCTTGGAAGAGAGAAATTCAAAGGGGGAAAAGCCTGGATCAACGGCAATGCGGATAACAGGATGTTCCTGAATCCAATTTTTTTCGTCATCGGACAGATCAATGGCCTGCAGGACGGTGTCGTGAATATCCTCGAGGCGGTAGCGACCGCCGCTCAGATAATACCCCATGGCCTTGTGAAAGATGGAGTCCGGATCCTTTTTAAACCGCTTAAGGCTTTCATCGATCTGGTCCAGAAGGCGGCCGGCCCGGTCCCCCTGCATCGGGGCCGCAAAGAAAAGAACCTTGGGACTGAACACCAACGGCGTCGGGGTGACCTCGAAATTGGGGGCGTAAAGGGAACCAAAGAGCCGGTTAACCACGCAGCCATCCACCTGGGCGCTGTCCAGAAGCATCATGGCGTCCTTGTAACTGTTCACTTCAACATAGCGGCAGGGGATCTTGAACAATTCCATGAGATGGCGGAATCCTGCAATGCCTTCGGTATGGGCGCTGCCCTTGACGACGGCAACGGACCTGTTTTTAAGATCCTTAAAGGACTGAACCGCAATGCCTTTTCTAACGTAAACCGCCCCCCAGTTCGTCAGTACGGGCTCATGGCTGAACCGCAATACCTGGCTTCTTTCCTGGGTTTTGGCAATGTCGATCATCAGGTCGATCTGTCCGGATTGGAGGCGGTCCAGGCACTGCTGCCAGGTACCGGGTATCCATTCCAGGGACCATCCCCTTTCCCTTGCAATGGCATTGAGTATGTCCGGATAAAGGCCTGCAGCGACCCCGTTGGCGGTGAGAAAAACCTTTGGGGGATTGTCATAAATTCCGACCCGCACCTGTTCCGACGCCTGCGCAAAAAGGCTATGAAACAGCAGCAAAATCATGCCCAGAAAAGTGAGGGCAGCAGTTCTTGCGGCCCTTCTCTGACCTGATTTGACGGGGAACCGGTTCATTTGAGCTAAGATCCTTTATCTCTAGTTTAGGGTCAGATTGGACGAACAGAATCGAGTATACGAAGATTCTTTGCGGTTTGCAAATGGTCCTGTTCACGGATTTTCATCTTTGACGGAAGGGGCGATTTAGGGTAGATCTGTCCAAACGTTAATGGAGACCGTATGCCAAAATTTGACATATTAAACAGGATCTACCGACTGCTGGACAGGGAGGCTCAAAAATTTTCCCTGGCCTGCAGAGACAACTGTCCGGACTGCTGTACGGTGAATGTCACCGCCACAAGCCTGGAGGTGGCATTGATATTCAGCCGCCTTGACGAAGCGGATATCAGTCAGATGATCCGGCGGCATGAAAAGGGGTTTCCGGAGCAGCGATATATTCCCCGCACTACGGTGAATGGGTTTGCCCGGGCCTGTATGGCGGGGGACGATCTGCCTGATGAGGAAAACGATCCTGACTGGGGGGCCTGCCCGCTTCTGGAGGATGGACGGTGTTCCATTTACGAGGTCCGGCCCCTGGGCTGCCGGGTCATGATGTCCGAAACCCAATGCCGGCAAAAAGGGTTTGCCCGGATGCCTCCCTTTGCCCTGACCCTGGCCAATGTGCTGGGGCAGATCCTGGAGCAGGAGGACAGGCACGGCTTTACCGGTAATTTTTCCGATGTTCTTGCCGCCTATGCTTCAGCCTGGCAAGCCGGGAAAGGCCTGGGAGGGGAGGCGCTTTATTTGACCCTTGATAATATCCGGGAGTCTGATAGAAATAAGATACTTTTGGGGAATCACCCCGTCCCTGCCCTGATGATTCCCCCCGAGCACCGTGAAAGGGCACTCCCTCTGATTTCGGAGATCCGGGAATGGTCCGGTGCATGAGGCTTACCAAGGAAAGATAAGAACCGTTTAAGATATAAAGGACAGATCATGGCAAAAAATGTGGTAGATAAAATCGATGACAGGGTAAAGATCAGGACCATGCTGGTCAGCGTATCCGATAAAACAGGCCTTGAAGACTTCATCCCGGGCATGCTGGACGCCAATCCGGATCTTTTGATCCTGTCCACCGGCGGGACCTATAATAAGCTTTTGGAAATTCTGGGGGACCGGGCGGAGGGGTGCCTCAAACAGGTCTCCGACTATACAGGACAGCCCGAAACCCAGGGCGGTCTCGTTAAAACCCTGGATTTTAAAATCTATCTGGGACTGCTTACGGAAACCTACAACGATGCCCATCAAGAGGATTTGAAACGGACCGACGCCCTGTCCATCGACATGGTGGTGGTCAACCTTTATCCCTTCAGCCAGACCATCGCCAAAGAAGGGGTAACCGTTGAGAATGCCAGGGGCAACATCGATATCGGCGGTCCTACCATGATCCGGGCTTCTGCCAAGAACTTTATCCGGGTGGCCTCGGTGGTGGACCCGTCCTCCTACAAAGGCATCCTGGCAAAGGTTACGTCCCAGGAGGGGTGCCTGACCCTTGAAGACCGGTATGAATTGTCCAAAAAAGCCTTTGAACATACGGCCGTATACGACAGGACCATTGCCGACTATCTTTCGGCAAGATCCCTGTCAGACGTCCAAAGATGCTACACCACGGGAGAATAGCCATGGCCAAAGATTTAAAGCAGATGTACAAAACCATCATGGATGACCATTTCACCCCGAACATGGAAATCTCCTTTGTGGACGGGGACAGGCGCCAGACCCTTTTTTATGAAAAGGTCTCCTGGGTGATCGACGGTGTGGAAAAGGGCCTGCGTTACGGGGAGAACCCGGGTCAGGAGGCGGCCCTTTACCGGCTTTCCAACGGCAACCTGGCCTTGGGCGATGCTCAGACCATCGTTCCCGGTAAATACCTGGTATCCGATATCGAGCTTTTGCAGTCCGGCAAGCATCCGGGCAAAACCAATCTGACGGACGCGGACAACTCCCTGAACATTCTGCGCTATTTTAGCGACACCCCCTGCGCCGTTATCGTCAAGCACAACAACCCCTGCGGTGCGGCCCGGGCAGAAAGTTTGGAGCAAGCCTACGCCAAGGCCTATATGGCGGACAGAGTCGCCGCCTTTGGCGGTTGCATTGCCCTGAATAAATCCGTGGACAAGGCCACGGCCGAAGCCATTGCCGCCCAGTATGCCGAAGTGGTGGTGGCCCCGGAATTCGACGAGGGTGTCATCGATATCCTGGGCCGGCGCAAGAATCTGCGGGTGATCCGTATCAACGCCATCGACCGGCTCCAGTCCTTTATCGGGGAACGGGTGGTGGATTTTAAAAGCCTGATGGACGGCGGCATTGTGGCCCAGTGGTCCTTTGTCCCCGAAACCCTGGGCAAAGAAAACCTGATCGTGGCCTCAACCGAATACAAGGGGCAGACCTTTAAAGTGGACCGCGCCCCCACCGAGGCTGAATACGAGGACATGCTTTTCGGCTGGCTGGTGGAGTCCGGCATCACCTCCAATTCGGTAATCTATGTCAAGGACAACTGCACCGTGGGCATCGGCACCGGTGAACAGGACCGGGTGGGCGTGGCGGAAATTGCAGTGGACAAGGCATACAGGAAACTGTGCGACCGCTATTGCTTTGAGCGGTACAACACCGCTTTTGCCGATATGACGGATGCGGATAAAAAGGCTGAGATTGAGGCGGATGTGGCAAAAGTCAAGGGCGGGCTGATCGGATCCGCCATGATCTCCGATGCGTTCTTTCCCTTCCGGGACGGCATTGATGTCGGCCTTTCCCAGGGGGTCAAAGCCGTGATTCAGCCCGGCGGCTCCTTAAACGATTACCAGTCCATTGAAGCCTGTAACGAAAACGGGGCCACCATGGTCTACACCGGCCAGAGAAGCTTTAAGCATTAACCTAAGGTATTGCCCGCGGCTTAAGGCTGTAAAAAAAGATGAAAAAACGGTGCAGGAAGAAGATCCTGCACCGTTTTCGTATTTTTGAAGGTCTGTTAAGTCCGCGGCTTTATTTGTCTTGTTTGAGGTAATCGGAAGCAGGGACCGGGACCGGAAAATCCTCGGGTCTGATATCCGGAATTTCAAAGCCTTCTGATCTCAGCCAGGACACGGACTGTTCCAGGGTGTCGAAGACCTGCCAGAAGACGATCCCGGTGAAATCCCGGTGCCGTTGTTGAAGAATGTGCCGGGCCAGAGAGGCATTTTTTTCTGAGGACCAATAGGCAAGATATAGGGTGATATTATTATCGCGGACATGCTGATACCAGCGCTTGTATTCTTCCTCGCAGTCTGGGGTTTCAAATTCCCAGAGTCTGCCGTCGACAAGGCTGGCCCGCCTTTGTCCGGTCAGATTCTTCACGCGTTCGCTTAAAAGGTGGTTATGGATGCGGACGCATTCCAGGTTCCAGGCCCCGCTGGTGGAGATCAGGGTATAGTCCGGTAAGACTTTAAATGCAAATGATCCGTGGGCGGCATTTTCCATGGGATATTTATACCCTGATCCCTATCGGGGATCAAGGCCTTGTTTTAGGCGAATGTCTCGGAACAGAGAGTCGGCCGGACCTGGGGAATGGAAATGACAGGGCGGTGGCTTGAACCACCGCCCTGGATATCACTTGACTGGACTGATCACCGGAGGGTATCAGGCCAAGTCAAACCGGTCCAGATTCATGACCTTATCCCAGGCTGCGACAAAGTCGGTGACAAATTTTTCCTTGGCGTCATCGCTGCCGTACACTTCGGCAAGGGCTCTGAGCTGGGAGTTGGAACCGAAGATCAGGTCCGCCCGGGTGGCGGTCCATTTTAACTGCCCTGAGGCGCGGTCACGGCCCTCAAAAAGATTGGCATCGTCAGCCGCGGGTTTCCATTCGGTTGCCATGTCCAGAAGGTTTACGAAAAAGTCGTTGGTCAGAACTTCCGGGGTCTTTGTGAAAACACCGTTGGCGGTCTGGTTAACGTTGGTGTTCAGCACCCGCATGCCGCCGACAAGAACCGTCATTTCAGGGGCTGTCAGGGTTAGAAGCTGGGCGCGGTCAACCAGCAGCTCTTCTGCCGTTACGGAGAATTTGGATTTTAAAAAGTTCCTGAAACCGTCCGCCACAGGTTCAAGAACCCCCATGGCCTCTACATCGGTCTGTTCAGCGGCAGCATCCATGCGGCCGGCAGAAAAGGGAACGGTGACGTTAACGCCCGCATTTTTTGCGGCCTGCTCAACACCGGCGCATCCTCCAAGAACGATGAGGTCGGCCATGGACACTTTTTTATTGCCGGACTGGGCTGTGTTGAACTCCTTTTGAATGCCCTCAATGACGGCCAAAGCCTTTGCCAGTTCTTCGGGTTCATTGACCGGCCACTCTTTCTGGGGTGCAAGACGGATACGGGCGCCGTTGGCCCCGCCGCGTTTGTCAGAGTCTCTGAAGGTGGATGCCGATGCCCATGCCGTGGCCACCAGCCTTGCTACGGAAAGGCCTGAAGCCAAAAGCTTTGCCTTTAGATCCTCAACGTCCTTAGGGGTGATCAGGTCGTGGTCAACCTTGGGGATGGGGTCCTGCCAGATGAGATCCTCTGCCGGCGCTTCAGGGCCCAGGTATCTTGAGCTGGGACCCATATCCCGATGGGTGAGTTTGAACCAGGCTCTGGCAAAGGCATCGGCAAATTCCTCCGGGTTTTCCATGTAGCGCCGGGCAATGGACGCGTAAATGGGGTCAAATTTCAGGGAAAGATCGGCGGTGGTCATCATGGGGCGATGCTTTTTGGACGGGTCATGGGCGTCGACCACCATGTCTTCGTCCTCTACATCCTTGGCCAGCCACTGGTTGGCGCCGGCCGGACTTTTTACCAGTTCATAGTCGTACTTCAAAAGCACCTTGAGATATCCCATGTCCCATTGGGTTGGATTGGGTTTCCAGGCGCCTTCAATGCCGCTGCCGATGGTATCGCCGGCCTTGCCACTGCCGTGTCTGCTGGTCCAGCCAAGTCCCATTTCCTCAATGGGGGCAGCCTCCGGTTCCGGTCCCACAAGGGCTGCGTCGCCCGCCCCGTGGCATTTGCCGAAGGTGTGGCCGCCGGCCACAAGCGCCACGGTTTCTTCATCGTTCATGGCCATCCGGGCAAAGGTTTCCCGGACATCTTTGCCTGAGGCGACCGGGTCGGGATTGCCGTCCGGGCCTTCCGGGTTGACGTAGATCAGCCCCATTTGTACGGCGGCCAGGGGGTTATCAAGGTCCCGTTCTCCTGAGTAGCGGCTCTTGGGTTTGTCACTGGTGGCCAGCCATTCTTCTTCGGCGCCCCAGTAGATGTCCTCCTCCGGTTCCCAGATATCTTCCCGTCCTCCGGCAAATCCAAAGGGTTTAAAGCCCATGGACTCCAGGGCGCAGTTGCCGGCCAAAATCATAAGATCAGCCCAGGAGATGTTTTTGCCGTACTTCTTTTTTACAGGCCAGAGCAGGCGGCGGGCCTTGTCCAAAAGTACGTTGTCCGGCCAGCTGTTGAGGGGAGCGAACCTCTGGCTGCCCGATCCCGCACCGCCCCGGCCGTCTCCCATGCGATAGGTGCCGGCGCTGTGCCAGGCCATGCGGATAAAAAACGGGCCGTAATGGCCGTAATCCGCAGGCCACCACTCTTGGGAGTCTTTCATCAGGTCAAACAGATCCTTTTTCACGGCGGCAAGGTCCAGGGACTTGAAGGCGTTGGCATAGTTGAAGTCCTTGTCCATGGGGTTGCCGGCCGGAGGATTCTGGTGAAGCATTTTAAGGTTGAGCTGGTTGGGCCACCAGTCCCTGTTGGATGTTCCCCTTGTCGCGGTGGGGGTGTGGATTTTGCCGGTTGCCGGGCATTGGCTTGTCTCGTTGGCCATCTTAACCTCCTTAATTTAAAGGGTTTGAGTCCGTTGCGCTTGGTTGAAAAAGATCTTGTGAACGCCCTGGCATTTTTTTGCAGCGCTTGATTCGCCGGACGAGCTCAGATAGACAGAACCGTAAGGCAGAAAGCCGGATAATGGCAGTGATACCGGATCCGCCTGTCTGGATAGTATGATACGATAAGGGGTGTAATTTATTTAATTCATACAATAATTGTGTCAGTGATTGCAAGAATGATGATTCAATCCAGCTGTCTGATACAAACCGCTTTTCATGTTGTTATCGACAATGTTAGTCTTTCCATCTCAAACGATAATAGTTTTCATTTAACAATAGCCATTGTTTTTCCCGGCGTCAACTTAAAATGAAAAGTGGATATCCGTCTGCTGTTCCAAAAAGCAAAACGCTTGGACAGGCACAGGCCAATTGAAAAAAGGTCTAACCATATCTTCCCGGTTTTTAAACTGGATTTTTTATTCCCGCTGGCCAAAAAAATAAATTTCATGCTATGGTCACGGGTATGATTTATTTTTATCAATCAATCCGGCGGAATACCCTTTCGCAAATTTAACCTTCCAGAGGACGCCATGACAAACCCGACCATTATTTATACCGTTACCGACGAGGCCCCGGCCCTGGCAACCCAGTCTCTTCTTCCCATTATCCAGGCCTTTACCCGGCCGGCCGGTATCCGGGTTGCGACCCGTGATATTTCCCTGACCGGCCGCATTATCGCAGCCTTTTCGGATCTTCTGCCCCCTGAGCAGCAGATGGAGGATCACCTGGCCGAACTGGGGGCACTTGCCAAAACCCCGGAGGCTAATATCATCAAATTGCCCAATATTTCGGCATCGGTTCCCCAGCTTAAGGCGGCCATTGCCGAACTCCAGGCCAAGGGCTACAAGATTCCCGACTATCCCGAAAATCCTTCAACTGATGAAGAAACCGCGATAAGCCAAAGATATGCAAAAATTTTGGGTTCCGCCGTCAACCCGGTGCTCAGGGAGGGCAACTCCGACCGGCGGGTGGCAGGCGCGGTAAAAGAATACGCCAGACAGAATCCGCATTCCATGGGGCAGTGGTCCGGTGAATCAAAATCCCATGTGGCCCATATGACACAAAAGGATTTCTACGGAACCGAGCAGTCCCATACCATGGCAGAAGCCTCTGGCGTTTCCATTGTGTTCCATGGAGATGACGGCAGCCAAAAGATCCTCAAAGAAGATCTGCCCCTTGACGCCTTAGAGGTGATTGATGCCTCTGTGATGAATATCAGGGCCCTTCGCGAATTTTACGATGCGCAGATCCGGGATGCACAGGATCAGGGGCTGCTGCTGTCTCTCCACCTTAAAGCCACCATGATGAAGGTGTCTGATCCCTATATGTTCGGCCAGGCTGTTCAGGTCTTTTTTAAGGATGTATTTGAAAAACATGGGGCATTGTTTGAAAAGATCGGCGTGAATCCCTCCAACGGTTTGGGGGATATCTATGCCAAGCTCAAGGATGTGGAGCCGCAAATCAGAAAAACAGTGGAAGCGGATATTGCAGATGTTTACAAGACCCGCCCGGATCTGGCCATGGTGGACTCAGACCGCGGGATTACAAACCTTCACGTGCCCTCGGATGTCATCATTGATGCCTCCATGCCGGCCTGTTTGAGAAATTCAGGTAAGATGTGGGGACCGGACGGAAAGCTCCACGATACCAAAGCCATGATTCCCGACCGGTGCTACGCCCGGATTTATCAGAAGGTTTTTGAATTCTGTAAAACCCACGGCGCCTTTGATGTCAAAACCATGGGCAATGTGGCCAATGTGGGACTTATGGCCAAAAAAGCCGAGGAGTACGGCTCCCATGACAAGACGTTTATCATGGAATCGGGAGGGCGGGTGAGGGTCACGGACCGCAGCGGCAGCCTTATTTTCGAACATGAAGTGGAGGCCGGGGATATCTGGCGGATGTGCCAGGCCAAGGACGAGGCGATCCGGGACTGGGTGGGACTTGGGGTGAAACGGGCCCGGGCAACAGGGGCTGCGGCCGTGTTCTGGCTTGATCCGGACCGGGGCCATGACAGCGAATTAATCGCCAAGGTGAAAACCTATCTGACCGAACAGGATACAACGGGCCTTGATCTTCGCATCCTGTCCCCCGAGGACGCCATCACTTTTACCATGGAACGGGTCCGACAGGGGCTTGATACCATCTCCATCACGGGCAACGTGCTCCGGGATTATCTGACGGACCTGTTTCCCATTCTGGAACTTGGAACCTCAGCCAAGATGCTTTCCATCGTTCCCCTGCTGGCCGGAGGCGGGCTTTATGAAACCGGTGCCGGAGGTTCCGCCCCCAAACATGTTCAGCAGTTTTTGGCGGAGAATCATCTGAGATGGGATTCCCTTGGGGAATTTTTAGCTCTGGCCGTATCTCTGGAGGACTTGGGCAACAAGCAAGACTGCCCCAAAGCCCTTGTCTTGTCAAAGGCCATGGACCAGGCCAACACAAGGTTTTTGATGGAGGACCGCTCCCCTTCAAGAAACGTTAAGGAACTGGACAACCGGGGCAGTCATTTTTATCTGGCCCTTTACTGGGCGAAGTCGCTGGCGGATCAGGACGAGGATGCGCAGTTGAAATCCGTATTTTTGCCTGTGGCAAAACAATTGGAGGAGAACCTGGAAACGATTCTGGGTGACCTGATCCGGGTGCAGGGGCAGCCGGTGGAAGTGGGCGGTTACTATCATCCTGATGCCGCACTTCTGGCCGAGAAGATGCGCCCCAGCCATGCGTTTAATCAGATTATCAACGACCTGGCCGGGGCATAGGATATTTAAAGCACAAAGATTCTTTCGCGCTTGCCGGAAAACCGGTTCCGGGGTGAAAACGCCATCAGCCGCCTGATCCTCTCCTTTGTCGGGGGATGACTTGTGAGCATGGGGTCGGAACGTCCGATATAGGGGAAAAACCTTTGCAGTACCGTGCGTTGCCATGCCTCCACCTTGACCAGGGCGGAGGCCAGGGCCTCTGGGTCATTGAGCAATGCGACGCTGCCCATGTCCGCCTCAAATTCCCGGGTCCTTGACAGGGCCTGGAAGATGAACATGCTCAGCCACGGGGCAAAGGCCAGCACGGCCAGAATCATGAGATTCACCTGCATCATGCCGGACAGTACCAGGGGCAGGCAGACAATAAGCATGACCTGGCCTGTCACGGCAAGAATGCCGATCAGTCTGCCGAATACCGCAGATATGGCCATGACCTGGGTATCGTTATGCCGGATGTGAGTAATTTCATGGGAGAGGATGCCGGCCATCTCCCGGGTATTCAGGGCGGAAAGCAGGCCGTGGGTAATGCCGATACCGGACGCCCGCCCGTTGCCCATGGCAAAGGCGTTGGGCTGCTTGGAGGGCAGGTAATAGAGAGCCGGCATCCGTTCAAGCCCGGCCCGCCGGGCCAGGCGGCCGCAGATGGCATAGAGTTCTGAAAATTGTCCCGGATCCATGGGGCGCGCCCCCATCCGGGCCATGGCAAAGGCCGGCGGCACGGACGGTGTCAGAGCAAGGCCTAATGCCGCGACGATCATGGTCAGCTTTGCGCCGGCCATCCCCCCGAGTACAAATCCGAGCAGTCCTAAAAGCCCTGCTATGGTGATGATCAAAAGAAGGGTCTGAATTTGATTGCCCAGTCGATGATGTCTTCTGGTTCCGGTTGTCATAAGAAACCTCCTGGGGTGCTATGGATTACAACCGGAAGATAAGAACGGGTCATTACTTTGTCAATTTTGCAATTGAAAGTAATGGCCCGTTCGTTTATCCTCTAACCCCTTTGGCTGTTTTACATCTTAATGACCTTCCCAGCCAGGTGCATGGCGGTCACGATATCCAGCATATTGGTCGTTTCGCCAACGCGTTTTTGTTCCATAAGGTCAAAATGGGTCAGGCAGGTGCCGCAGACCATGACGGAAACCCCGGCCTTTTCCAGGGCCTGAATCTCGGCAAGCACCTCGGAGCCCTCAATAGACAGCTTCACCCCGTTGTTGACAAGGACCAGTTTCCAAAGATCCGTTCCCATCTCATTAAGGGTTTTAATAAAGCTGATCATCAATTTTTTGCCCAGCTCGTCGTCTCCGAATCCGATGCGGTCGGTGCTGCAGAACACCAGAATTTTTTCAGGGGTTTCTTCGGGATCTTCGTCTGCCGCAGAAGGTGTGGTGTCGGGCATCTTTTCCCGGTCACCGAGAACGAAAAAATCATCCCCTTCCTTTGAAAGGGCGGTTTTGAATCCCTGGGATTCCAAAAACCGCTGGACATTTTCCTGGGAGGCCTGGTTGTCAACGACAACGCTGATGGATGCAGGGCTTTGACTTTCAACTGCGGTTTTGGTTCGGATGACAGGTTCCGGGCAGCTTAGGCCCCTGGCGTCAAGTTTCATGGGTTGTATTCCTTTCAGATTTTAAGGGTGGCAGGGTTTGATTTCAATCATCTCTTCCGGCCCCGGGGTGACAAAGCCGATAATGGCTGCGCAACGGACACCGCCTGCCGTGAAGGCCCGGGCCAGGTCGGCGGCCTGATCCGGATGGACTGCAATCAGCAGGCCGCCTGAGGTCTGGGGGTCAAAGAGAATGTCCCGTGTGGCCCGGCTGACCGCGTCGTCAAATTTGACCATGTGCTGGCGAAAGTCCCGGTTGTTGTAGGCGGCAGTAGGGATCAGTCCCATATCGGCAAATTCAGCGGCCTTTTCGAGTATCGGCACCCGGTCCGCACCAAGGCAGATGCCGGTCCCGGTTCTATGGATCATCTCCGCCAGGTGTCCCAGCAGGCCAAAACCTGTGATGTCCGTACAGGCACTGATGTCAAACCGATCCATGATTTCCGCGGGGGCCTTGTTCAGTTCCGCCATCTGCGCAACCAGTTGTTTGTACAGGTCCTCCGGGACCAGACCTGCCCTGGCCGCCGTGCTCAAAATACCCGTTCCTAAGGGTTTTGTCAGTATAAGACAGTCCCCCGGCCTGGGATTGGCATTGGTGAGGATGCGGTCCGGATGGACAAAGCCTGTCACGGACAGGCCGTATTTAATTTCCGTGTCTTCGATGCTGTGCCCCCCCATCAGTACGGCGCCTGCCTCATGAAGGATGTCAAGGCCGCCCTGAATGATCTGCCTGAGCACGGACAAATCCATCTGCTTGGATGGAAAGGCCACAAGGTTCATGGCGGTTTTCGGCGTTCCTCCCATGGCATAGACATCGGACAGGGCGTTGGCCGCAGCAATCCTGCCGAAATCCCTTGGATTTTCCACCACAGGGGTGAAAAAGTCCACCGTCTGGATCAGAGCGACCTCATCAGATACCCTATAAACACCGGCATCATCGGCATGGGTCAGCCCGACCAGCACGTTGTCATCGCTGGGAAAGTCCATTCCACATAAGGCTTTGTCCAGGTCCCCTGGCGCTAATTTTGACGCTCAACCGGCACCGGCTGCCATCTGGGTGATTAATGGGGGTTTTTTACTCATCTAATTCATTATCCTGTATGTTTGCCAATGCTTCCGGCAGGTCTGTGTTCGGGTACGGAAGGTTAAGAGTAGGAATCTGACCGGGTCAGGTCAAATCGTTATTTAGGATTTGAATATTAAAGATCATTTGAAAAGTCAATTCTCAACTGTTTTTGGCCTATAAAGTTTTTTAAGGCTAATATTTGCCATGTCGTTAAACGATATTATTTTATACTTAAACGGCGCTGCCCGTTTTTAACAAAATAATGACCTTCTGATAAGGAGACAGAATATGAGCTCATTGGACCAAAATAAGTTAAAATTGGATGCAGACGGATTTTTGATGGATTCCTCCGCCTGGACCGAAGAGATCGCCTGTGCCCTGGCAGACCGGGAAGGCGTCAGCGACGAATGCCCCTTGAGCCGGGAGCGCATGGACATTCTTAAGTTTGTCCGGGATTATTATGACCGGTTTGAAGCCTTTCCTATCATTCGGGCGGTGTGCAAGAATGTGGGCCAGGAAAAATCCTGTCAGTATCAGCAATTCCCCGATCCTGTTACTGCGTGGAAAATTGCCGGCCTGCCAAGACCGACTCCGGAGGTTCTGGCCAATATCAGGCATTAAGACCTATATCTTGTAAGAGGTTAGACGGTGAACAGGGTCAGTTGGTTGCGCCTGGCATCGGCGTGCTGAATCGTGACCTGGATGAGATCGCCATGCTTGAGCTTAATTCCTGAGGAAGGCAGTCTGGCCTCAAGCATAAATTCCTTGAGCAGGATATTATAAAAGCCCCGGTGGCAGTCCAGAACCAGACCCTCGAAGTTCGCCCCCCGCATGCCCTCCAGGTATTTGATCAGCCAGTAGCGTTTCCTTGCCCCCTGGACCCGTCCTGTATTGGCAACGGGCACTGCAATGGCCTGGAGAATTTCCTCAAGGGACTGGCGGGTGTAGGGGGTTCCAAGGCCCAGAACCGCCTTGATCTGTCTTTGGGTCAAAAGGTCATGGTAGCGCCGGATGGGGGAGGTGGCCGTGACATAGGCCTTTACCCCAAGACCTGCATGGGGGTCAGGAGTGGTGGAGATGACCGCCCGGTTCAGGTGCTTTCTCTGCATGAAGTTGGGCATCAGCTGGGTTTCAATCCCTTTGAAGATCCGCTGTTTGGGCTGGGCTTGGGAGCGGAACACAGCCGGCATATCGTTGACGGCTAAAAATTCCGCCATCAGGGCATTGGCGAGGATCATCATCTCGGACACCAGCATTCTTGCCGGGTTTTCCCGGTCCACCTTGGCGTAGTGAATCTGGCGGTTTTCATCCAGCCAGACGTTGACTTCGGGCAGCGTGATCTGGATGGCCCCGGCCTTAAGACGCTTTTCCCTGAGCAGGGTTGCCATCTTGTAAAGGGAGGTAATCGGATCCCCTTTCCCATTGAGCAGGTTGGCCTCGGAGTAACTCATCTGCTGATGGACGCGGATGATGCTGGGAACAATCTCATAGTTCTGGACTTCAAAAAACCGGTTCACATGGACCATGGTTGAGATCGCGGGCCGAGGCTGACCCTCCTTGAGGGAGCAAAGATCCTCGGAAAGGCTTTGGGGGATCATGGGCAGCTTGTCATCGGGCATGTAGATGGAAAGACCCCGGTATCGGGCAGCCATGTCAATGGGGTCGCTGTCCCGGATATAGGCGCCGACATCAATGATATGAATGCCCAAACGATAGCCGTTATCCGTGGTTTCCAGGCTGATGGCATCGTCATAGTCCTGGGTAGACTGGCCGTCGATAGTAATTAGAGGAAGGTCTGTAAAGTCCCTTCTTTTGGGATCATCAAAAACATGAGTGGTGATCCGGGACAGCTGCTCCGCTTTTTTGAGGACCTCGGATGAGAAACGCGTGGGAATCTGCAGGGCCAGAAGGTCAATGTTCTCATCCTCATCCCAGATTCCTGCCTTCACAAAGAGAGCGAAAATTTGATCTCCCAGGCTCATGCCCGCTTTTTTGAGCATCTGCTTGGCCATGGCCGATGTCTTTGAATCGTTACCAAACAGATAGTAATTGCGGATGACATCCACCACCTCTGGGCCCGGTTTTTCCGGCGGCTGCTCTTCCTTTTGAAGGCGAAGCAGCCAGCCTGCACCCTGGCTGATGATTTCCTCCCGCTTTTGGGCCTCACGGATCTGACGTTTTTTTCCTTCTACCTGGGCTTCGGTGTGGGGAAGGAAAATATCTTTATGGAATTTAAAATAAAGGCGATCGTTGAAAAAGGCGCGAATAACGGCAGCTTCATGGTGACAGGTCAGGGGCGGATCAAAGCAGAACAGGGTCATGGCTGAAAGATCAATTTCCTGGGGATCGTCGTGGAGAATCTCCCACAATCCCTTGATATCAATGGCGCGGCAAAGCCTGTTCCGGTTTTCCGTGACCTGCTTGATCTGGTTGACCAGGGCGACTTTGGAAACTTCCGTATCCATGCATTCGTCCGACACATGGGACAGTCGTTTCTCCGAAAAATTTACCTCCCGGCTGTTCTCATTGAGTAATCGGAGTTTGCCTTTTTTTTCGCTGAGTATTACCGCTGAAATAATTTTTTGCTGGTCAATATATTCTACAATGCTGCCAATTTTCATGACAGGACAATAACAGGAAGGATGGGCAAAGTCAAATGTCCAAAAAGGGGGCCAGGCAGGGCATTAGCCTTGAAATTAACGTTTTATTCCGGTAGGATGCCCGGGCATGAATAAACGCCAGAAAAATAAAAAAAAGGGGGTCAGAAGACTTGAGTGTGACCGGGACTTCCTGACAGCCTTTTTAGAGGACGACACCCCGAACGATTCCATGTCGCAGGGCAAAGACAAGGAAAAAATGAACCGGCACGGCCTGCCCTTTGTGGAGGATTACGAAAACCGGTTTGCCCAGGCCGATCATGGCCACGGGGACGAGGAAGAGGCCGCGGCACCTGACAATGAGCCGGAAGAGGATTTTGCACAACTTCTGGCCGAGTCTTTAAAGGCTCAAGCTCAAGCCCCTGGCAGGCGGGCGGTTAAACCTGTCCCTTTGAAAAAGCGCTTGAAACGTTACCCTTCACCTGAAGCGGACCTTGACCTTCACGGATTTACAGCCATCGGTGCTGAAGCCCGGGCCAAGTCTTTTCTCCAAACCGCATTGCGCCAGGGGGTTTTCACCGTAAGAATCATCGTGGGGCGCGGCATCCATTCCCCGGAAGGGCCGGTGCTGCCCCAGGTGGTGGAGGATCTGGTCAAGGCACTTAAAGCCCAAAAGCAGGTCCTGTCCTATGAGTGGGACGGGGGGAGAAAGAAGAAAAGCGGTTCTCTTGTGATTTATCTGAACCAGTTCAACGATTAAGCTGATACTTTTGTACCGCTATATTGTGCTCTTTGAGTGTCCTTGAAAATTTGTGGGTCGAGTCATTTTTTGAGACAAAAAACAGGTAATCGGTTTTAGCCGGATACAGGGCTGCACGCAGCGCGGCTTTGCCCGGGCTTGCAATGGGGCCCACGGGAAGCCCCTGGATCTGGTACGTGTTATAGGGGGTCACCCTTCGCAGGTGTTTGTACCGGATCCTGCCGTGATAGTCGTCCTGGCCGTAGATGACCGTGGGATCGCTTTCCAGCCGCATGCCTTTTTTAAGGCGGTTATGGAACACCGAGGCGATGATAGGCCGCTCTTCAGGAGCCCCGGTTTCTTTTTCAATAATGGAGGCCAGGGTCACAATTTCATGGACTGAGTATCCCAGCTCCGCAGATCTTGCCTGCCATTTCTGTGTAAAAACACGGTGAAATCCCTGGGTCATCCTGAGGATGATCTGCCTGCAGGTGACGCTTTTGGGATATAGGTAGGTATCGGGGAAAAGATAGCCTTCCAGTGAGCGGGTCTTCAGGTCCGCCTCATCTATCAGGGCAGGATCACGGCAAAGTTCAAGGAAGGTTTGCTGCCCGCAGATTCCAGCCTTTTCCACCACTTGTGCAATTTCTTCCATGTTCAGACCTTCGGGTATGGTAAACCGGTAGAGTTTTACCTTTCCTGAGGTTAGATGGTCCAGCACTTTGTCAGGAAGAAAGGTTCTGGCAAGCTCATATTCGCCGGCCTTAAGCCGGGTGCCCGCCTTTTTGTATCTGGCGTAGAGTTTAAATCGGACAGGATCGGTGATCAGGCCGTCCCGGGCCAGGTCCCGGGCAATGGCAGACAGCCCCTGGCCGGGGGCGATGGTGAAGACCACAGGACTATTGTCCCGGCCCGGCGGGGTCTTTAAAAAATCTTCCATCCAAAAGTAAAAAAGGGAAACTGAAAGGAAAACGGCAAGGATCACCCCGCCGCCTGCTGCCGCGGCTATTTTTTTTTGCCTGTTGGAAACCATGGGTGTCAGGTCGTCACTTGCCTCTGCATCAATCATATAAAAAGGTCTGCCCGACCGCGCCGGACAGACCTTTTTATTTATCTAACAAATTGACCTATTTGGCAATGGGAAAATCTGTGTCCGGATTGTAGCAGATCCTGCAGCAGTTCAGACACCGGTCCGCTTCCCTCTGGGCTTCAGCTTCGGGAAGCACCTGGTCCACTTCGATAAAGGAGTCCAGACGCTCGCCCACATGAAGTTCAGGCATTTTAGCCCGCTTAACCTGACGGACACCTGGGACCTGGGTGAAAATGGATTCATGAATCCGTTTGTGCTGGAGGCTGTCCCTCGGCGGTTCCACAGGTTCTCCTTTAAGGAAAAGATCAATGGACCGGGCCGCACGCCTGCCGGACCCGATGGCATCCACCACCAGGGCCGGGCCTGTGGCCGCATCCCCTGCGGTAAAGATATAGGGGATCGTGGCCTGGAGGGTTTCGGGGTTGTTGTCAATGGTATTCCACCGGGTCAGTTCCAGCTCCTTGATCCGGGGATGGGGATCCTGATCCTTGAAGGAGCTTTCAGGAGACTGGCCGATGGCTGATATCACCATGTCTACGTCAAGAAGGGTTTCAGACCCTTCAACCGGAACGGGGCGCCGGCGGCCTGAGGCGTCGGGCTCGCCCAGCTCCATTTTCAAGTATTCTAAGGCCTTGCAATGGCCGTTATCATCTGCAACCACCCGGGTAGGAGCCGCCAGGAAGACAAAGTTAATCCCCTCTTCCTCGGAGGCGACAATCTCAACCTCATTGGCCGGCATCTCTTTGCGGGTCCTGCGGTATACCATGTATACCTTGTCGAGCCCCAGACGCAGCAGAGTCCTTGCGCAGTCCACAGCGGTATTTCCACCGCCGACAATGGCAGCGGTTCTACCTAATTCGACCTTTTGTCCGGAAGAGATCTTCTGAAGGAAATCAATGCCGGTAAAGCATCCGGGAAGATCTTCGCCTTCGATGCCAAGAGAGTAATCCTTCCATGCACCGACGCCTAAGAAAACGGCATTATAACCGGCCGCCATGAGAGATCCTAAGCCGAAATCCACGCCGAATTTAACATGGGTAAAGGACTTGATTCCAAGATCCAGAATCCCCTGGATTTCCCAGTCCAGCACTTTTTTGGGCAGGCGGTATTCGGGGATGCCGTAACGAAGCATTCCGCCCAGCTTGGGCATGGCTTCAAAGATGCTGACCTGATGGCCGATACGGCGTAAAAAGAAGGCGCAGGACAGGCCGGAAGGGCCACCGCCGACAACGGCAATGTTTTTCCCGGTATCCGGGGCACATTTGATGGGAATCCTGGAGCCGGTGTTCATCTCGTAATCCGCAACAAACCGTTTGAGCTGATTAATGGACACCGGTTCATCCTCAATCCCACGGCGGCACTGGTCCTCGCAGGGATGGGGGCAGACCCGGCCGCAGGCAAGCGGTAGAGGGTTGCGCATGCGGATGGTCTGGACCGCTTCTTTATACTGGCCGTTTTTAAGCTGGTTGATGTATCTTGGAATATTGATCTCTGCAGGGCAGGTCTGGGCGCAGGGCGCCAGAGGATCATGCTGCTGGTTGAACTTCATCAGTTTCTCAGTGAGGGTTTTGACCTCAATGATATCCTTGGGGCAGGCTTTCTGACAGGCACCGCAGCCTACACATTTGTCCTCCTCAACGACCGGATGCCCGTCCGGGCCCATGTGAACGGCGCCGAATTTACAGGCCTTAACACAGTCTCCCAGACCAATACATCCCACGGTGCACATGCGTTTGCCGCCGAAGACAACGGCCATGGCCTTGCAGGAGGAGATCCCCATATAATGGTATTTATCCGCGGCCCGGTTGCCGCCTTCGCACATGTTATAGGACAGGGGGCTTTCAGCTTCCCCTGCATCCACACCCATGATCCGGGAGACGGCTTCAACCCCTTCTTTGGAGTTGACGATGCACAGGGAAGGGGCTTCTTTTCCAGACACAATGGCGTCGGCTGCTGCCGAACAACCGGCATAACCGCATCCGCCGCAGTTGGCCCCGGCCAGATTCGCCTCCACCTGGGCGATTCTGGGATCTTCATATACATAAAAGATTTTGGACGACAGGCTGAGCACAATACCGCAAAGCGCGCCGATACCTAACATGAACAATAAAGCTGGAAGCATACAATCACCTTCATTTTGTGGGCACCGGCCGCCCCGTCAGCTGCGCCGGCGCGTTATCTTAAAATGGCCTCTAACCAAAGAGGCGCGAGGGTTGTTGATTTATTCCAGTATTCTCTTAAACCATACCTTTGAATGCGGTAAAGGTTAGAGCGATGAGGCCAGCCGTGATCAGACCTATGGAGGTGTCCTGAAGGGGCTGGGGGACCCGGGCCAGAATAATCCGTTCCCGGATTCCGGCGAACAGGACCAGGGCCAGTCCAAAGCCTACGGCATAGGCAAAGGATGAAACCAGGGCCTCAATAAAGGTGTAGCCCTCCTTCATGTTGATCAGACAAACACCCATGACCGCACAGTTGGTGGTGATCAGAGGCAGGAAAATACCCAGGCCTGCATACAGGGCCGGGATGCTTTTTTTCAGGAACATCTCTACAAACTGAACCAGTGAGGCGATGACCAGAATAAAAGATACTGTCTGCAGATACCCCAAATTCAGGGGCGTCAGCAGGTAGGCATCCACCAACCAGGTCATCATGCCGGCCATGACCAGTACGAATACAACGGCCATTCCCATGCCAACGGCGGTCTCCATTTTTTTGGAGGTTCCTAGAAAGGGGCAGTTTCCAAGGAATTGGGCCAGAAGGATATTGTTGATAAAGATACAGCTGATGGCCAGTACGAATAAGTCACCCATGTCAAACCCTCCTTTCTATTTTTTCCCGATGATGTTCATCAGACAGAGCATCAGTCCCAGACCGATGAATGCACCGGGAGCCTCTATCATGAATTGGAACGGAATGTAGCCGTGACCGATTTCAAAAAGAGGGGTGCCGCCCCAGACGGTCAGGGTGCCGGCTCCGATCAGTTCCCTGACCGCTCCTAAGGCTGCCAGGGACATGGTGAATCCGATGCCGATGCCAAGCCCGTCTGCAGCCGACGGCAGTACCGTATTTTTCCCGGCAAACGCCTCGGCCCGCCCCAGTACAATACAGTTTACAACAATCAATGGAATGAAAATTCCCAGCTTGAGGTAAAGCGGGTAGGTAAAGGCCTGCATGACCAATTCCACGATGGTGACGAATGTTGCAATGATAACGATGTAACAGGCAATCCTGACCTTTGAAGGGATAATGTTCCTGAGCATGGAGATCAGAATGTTTGAAAAGACCAGAACAAATGTGGTGGCCACGCCCATGCCGATGCCGTTTTCCACACTTTTACTTACGGCAAGGGTCGGACACAGGCCTAGCACCAGCCTGAATGGCGGAATTTCAGCCCACAGTCCTTTTGTGAATTCTTTTACCAGGGATTGTGCCATATTATTTTCTCCTGAACGACCTTATTTGATCTGTTTGATGATTTCAGGTTTCAACGCCTTGTAAAGTTCCTGGGCATTGCGGGCCGCCTGGCTGACACCCATGGAGGTCACCGTGGCGCCGGACATGGCGTCGATATCACCGCCGTTCTTTTTAACGGCAAAGGTGTTGGCCATGGTCATGCCCGAGAACTGGGAGACAAAGGTTGGATCGTCCTTGGCCCGGGCCCCGATGCCGGGGGTCTCGGAATGAGTGGTGACCCTGGCGCCGATGATTTCATCGGTATCCAGGTTGACGGCCATCATCAGACCCACAGGCCCGCCAAAGCCCGTTCCCTTGGCTTCAAATGCGACGGCCTTGCGCCCGTCAGCCAGGATGCCCGGAAAGACCTGAAGTTCAATTCCGTCGGCCGAAACGTTGAAGCGCTCCTTGATGGGGTCGTTGGTGACATCACTAAGGATCTCCTTTATGGCCGGGGCCTTCTGGAATTTAAGCACCTGTTCTTCGATACGGA
This sequence comes from uncultured Desulfobacter sp., assembly GCA_963677255.2. GTDB lineage: Bacteria > Desulfobacterota > Desulfobacteria > Desulfobacterales > Desulfobacteraceae > Desulfobacter. The sequence goes on from CAXXER010000001.1 coordinate 3,114,670, forward strand.
CCGAAGTGCCGGATTGGACCGCCGCCAGAAGCCCGCCGGATACCGCCGTGAGTACGGTCAGCACCACGATCATACTTATCATTTCACGCATAGGGCACCCCCTTTCCCAGGGCTTTAGGTTTTATGGTATCGATCAGCGGATTCACAAGGTTAATCATCAGGATGGCCAGAACGGTGCCGTCCGGATAGACGCCGATGTTCCGGATGAGGATAACCATGAATCCTCCCAAAAGCCCGTAAATCATCATGGGAACAAAGTAGACTGGGGAAGATGAATTTTCAGTAGCCAGGAAGAAGGCGCCCAGCAGGGTATAGCCTGAAAAGAGGTGAAACAGGGGGCCTGCGTAAGTGTCGGGTTTTATCAGGGCAAATATCCCGGCGGTGATCAGGATGCCGGCGATAAAGGAAACTACAATTTCCCAGCGGGTATAACCTCTGAGGATGAGGTAGATGCCGCCGATGATAATACCCAGCCCAAAGGTTGCTCCGATGCCGCCAACCTCTTTTCCCATGACAAGATCGCTGATGGGAAAGGATGACACAACGGACAGGCCGTGGGTTTTGAGGGCTGCCAGGGGAGCCAGGGCCGTAAAGTCGAACTGGTAACTCACATAGGCTGAGTCAAAATCGAAAAAAACAGGCCAGGCCATCCGGACGATGGCAACGCCAATGAGGGTCGGGTGGAAGGGGTTGGCTCCGATGCCGCCGAAGATGAACTTTCCGATGACCACACAAACAAAGGTGCCTACAACCACAACCCACCAGGGCATGGTGGCCGGTACCATCAGGGCGAAGAGCAGCCCGATGACAGCGGCATCCAGGTCTCCGATGGGGATTTTACGCTTGGACACTATATTAATGATGGTTTCCCATAGCATGGCCGTGGATGTGGACAATGCAATGACGCCCAGGGCCGGGCTGCCGAATTGAATGATGCCGAAAATGGCAGCCGGCAGCAGAGCCAGGATATAGTTCAGGTTCATTTTAAACAGGGAGTCTCCGTCGTGCCAGAAAGGGGCGTGGGAGACAATGAGTCTTGTGCCGTTCATTTGGATCATTTGGATGCCTCCGTATCAAGCCTCTGCGCGCAGGGCCAGCAGTTCGTGTTTACCCAACCGGATATACTGGTAAAGGGGAATCCGGGCGGTGCAGACATAGGCACACAGCCCGCACTCAATGCAGGATTCCAGGTCCAGTCTGTCCGCAGCCTCTTCGTACTGATTGGCCTCAAGGTAGCGGACCAAAAGGTTCACCGGAATATTGGCCGGACAGATTCGGATGCACTTTCCGCAGTTGACACAGGGGGTGTCGGAAAGTTCGGCAATGACCGCCTTGTCCTGGACAATGACCATGTCCATCTCCGGGGTTACGGGATGGTGGTGGGTAAAGGTGGCAAAGCCCCGCATGGGACCGCCGATGATAATCCGGTCCATCTCTTTAACCTGAATGGACAGCCGGTTGAAAATTTTACTCAGCGGCGTGCCGATGGTGGCTTTAATCCTGTGGCTTGCTCCGGCCTTGTCTACCAGGGTGATGATTTTTTCAAATACCGGCCCTTCGGTCTTAAATACCCTTGCAAGGGATGCCAGGGCTTCTGGCCGGATGAAACAGACCCCTAAGTCTTCCGGGGATTTGCCGGCGGGCAGGATCATATCCATATGGTCTTTCATGATCATGGCCGGAAGCGCCGCAGGATAGGTATCTGAAATCTTGAGAACCTGGAGGGTTCCGAAATCAACCTGGGTGTTGAGGGATTCGGGAATGGTGATGCAGAATCGGGGGACCTGAATCATCCGTTTGAGGATTTTGGCCCCCTCTTCAACCTCCTTGGCATAGGCCGTACAGGTATACTGCCAGGTGGAGGATAGAATGTCTGCGTCTGCGCCGGTGATCACAATGGTGGAGATGGACTTTCCTGCCGCAGCCAGTTTGGCAAAGGGCAGGGCCCCGGGAAGGTGATCAAGGTAATCCTTTGCAAATTCAATGTCTTCAACCGGGGTGATTTCGGCGGTATCCTCCTGGGAGACCTTGGCCGGATCCGGTTTTATAAGGATATAGGTGGCGGTATTCCCGAAATCATCTGAGTAGGAGTCAAAGGCATTGATGGTACCGGCCACAGGAGAGAGCACATAAACGGTGCTGTCTTCGTATAGCTTGAGTTTTTCCCCTTTTTTGACAGCGGCCCCCTTAGAGAAGAGGGCCTGTTTGGTGCTATCAATGGTTTCAGGCAATAATAGGGTAAGGGTGCCTGGAATGGGGATGGTTTCCGGGGCTGCCAGATCCGGATTCAGCAGATCATAGGTCAGCTTTGGTTTGGATAGGGCGAAAAAAGATCTTTTAATCATAGTAAGTCCTTAAGTTCTGATGAAATCTTAATTCAGGCAAAAAAAAGGATGATTGAACATCATCCCTTTACAGTGCATGGCATGAGTTGCATTTTACCGGACCTGCACCATAATCTTCGTGGCATCCTTTACAATTGGTGTGAAACGCGTCCGTTCTGGACAGCAGGTCTTCATCACCGGTTTTCTCGTGGCACTCACTGCAGTTGTAGGTTTCATCATCATCAATGTTATGATGGCAGTCGACACATTCCAAACCATAGGAATCTGCGTGCGTGAGGTGGGTGAATAATACCTTGCCGGCCTGATTCTGAAACATAAGTCTCACGGGGTTATCCGGGGCTGGTACTGAAAAAGATGCGTAGCAGACAATACCTGTGACCAACAGAACGATCATGATTAATACAGCTGCTTTTAGGTCGCGTTGTGACGTCATAGTTCTTCTCTCAGATTAAAGGTTAGAGGTTAGATGAACCCACAACTGGACGCGTATATAGTATATTGGATTTAGATTGGCAAGAGAAAAATAGTGATAGATTGTTTATAAATGAGAACACCCTTCAGGTGCTGTGGAGGGTCGTTTCCGGACCAGAAACGGTTGGTATCCGTTTTTTTCAGACAGGCGGGTCTGTCTTTTGCGCAACAGGAGAAATGCTGCGGCAAAGAAGGAAAAAGCAAAGATCATGGCCGACAGAGATTTGTTAATCCCTAAAACGGGGGCCAGACTGTCCCCGATGAATGCCCCGATGACCAAAAGGATAATGGGAAAGACATAGAGCAGAAAACTTAAGACAATCATGGGGCGGGTTTCCATGCCGATGACCACAGGATCCCCGGTTTCCACTCCAAGGGTGTTTTTGACACAAACCGTCATTTCTTGGGAGCCGTGGTGGCCGGCCCCGCAACTGTCTTTTGATGAGCAGCTCTCACAGGCTGCGGATCTTGTGGTTGTCACCCATGCGGTGTCCTGGTTTGCCCTGGTAACGATGCCGTTTTCTGTAATCATGATGGAGATCCTGTTATAGTGTCAGCAATGCAACGGAGAATCAATCTGATCGATCCGGGTCTTCCTAATAATAAAGGTGTCAAATCGGCCTGAGCTTACTTTTTGAAGATCAGGCCACAATGTTGACAATCTGACTGGCCTTTTGTCGGGCCGCCTCTCCCTGGCCGGAGTCTGATGCTTCTATCGCCTCTTCAGCCCGGGAGCTTGCCTGGACAGGGGCTTGTTGATCCGTTTGCCCCTGAGGGGATGCCATGGTGTTCGAGGAATCGGAAAGGACCTGGGCCTCCCGGGAGATATTCACCTCAAAGGCCTGCTGTGCCGCTTTGGCCTCCTGCTGAGTAACATCAGACTGTGCGGATGCCTTGTTCTGGTCTGCCACCTGACTTTTTTCGGAGTCCAGGCTGTTGGCAGTATAAGCGTTGATGCCGTTTATGCTATTGATTTCCATGAGACTTCCTTTCACTTCCGTATAAAAACTTTAATTAAGGATAACCACAAGCCAGATTCTTGTCAATTTATTTGGTAAATTTGCTTGACAAAGAAATCCGCCTGATATATAAACCACGAGTCTTTTGAGAGAAAGACGCTGCTCCCCAGTAGCTCAGTTGGCAGAGCAATTGGCTGTTAACCAATGGGTCCGCGGTTCAAGTCCGTGCTGGGGAGCCAACCCGAATAAACAAACCCTGAAGATTCTAAATCTTCGGGGTTTTTTTATTTAGGGTCACTTTGCACACGGTTTCCGGTGCTCTGATACCCAACCCGGCCTTTTTTCCCAACACCATCTCACAGCCTTTGTTGATTGCGGGTCTTTGTATGATTTATCTCTTTCAAACAGGAGGTCTGTTCATGCTAAAGCAATATCGAGTTCTTTTCTAGTCCATCCTTATTCTTATTTTTTTGTGTTTGGCTCAAGGTGTGTCCGCGTCCCCGGAAAACGTGGGCGAGGTGGTTTACCTTCGGGGCGTTGTCAAAGCGCAGCAACCGGATAAGCAAAAACGCAGCCTTGAACTTGGCCGCCCTGTTTTTGTCCATGATCAAATTTTTACCTACAGTGACAGTAACGTAGAAATAAAGTTCAAAGACGAGACGTTGTTCTCCCAGGGGGAAGACGCTAACTCCGCCTTTGATGACTTTATTTTTTCCCAGGCGCAGGATTTGCCGAACCTGATGTTCAAATTGAACAAAGACGTTTTCCGGATGGTGACCGGAAAAATCGTTAAACAAAACCTGGATGGATTCAAACTTTCCACACCGTTAGCCACCATCGGTATCCGGGGGACCCAGCCTTTTGCTGAGATTACATCCCGTCAGGAGGTCATCGGTGTCCTTGATATTGCCGCAAATCATACAATGGAAGTTACATCAGTTGGAGGCAAGGTGGTCATGGACAAGCCGAATCTTGTGTCAACGGTATCGCCCAGTGGTCAGGTTACACCGCCCGCCCTGTTGCCGGCCGCCATGCGGCAAAAGGTTCTTAATGCCGTACCGATGACAAGCTTAGGAGAGCTGGGGGCCATTGGGTTGAATCTTAAGCAGAGGCTGAGCAAGATCCGGGCTTTCAACCGCCAGCTTGCACATATCAAACAAGCCCTTCCCGGCATTTCTCAACCCCCGAATATTGGTCTGCTTCATCAAATCAGTGTCTTCTCCAACGCAAGAGGGCACGAGGAAACCGAAGCGCAAAGCGGTCGAAGTTCGCGGGAAGGCGGCAGGGATGGCGGCAGCTCCCAGCATACAAGCGGGCCCGGCAGCTCCGGCGGTGAAAGCCCGGGTGGGGAAGTATAGTCCGGAAGGATATACGCACCGGTTCCGGCAGGCCCATGGTGAAAGGGTTTCAGGTTGAGGACAATTTCCCGGTCTCACTGCACTAACCCGCATATCCGGCAGGCGGAAAAGACAAATTATCTTGAAGTTTCCCCCTGTTTTCTTTAGACTGAAATTCAAAGCCGGATCGTTAGCGCTTCCTTTAGAATTCAAAAAAACAGTTCGTTTCGATTTACATTGGCATAAAGGATTTTCGTTAAAAACGAATCCGGTTTTATTCCAGGAGGAGAAAATGGATGAAACGGCGAATTCTGTTTGTTGATGATGAACCCAATATTCTCAAAGGGCTTCAAAGAAGCCTGCGACCCTTGAGAAACAATTGGGAAATGGGATTTGAGACCGGCGGGGAAAATGCCTTAAAACGCCTTGAAACAGAAGCGTTTGATGTCATTATCTCTGATATGCGCATGCCGGATATGGACGGGGGGCAGCTGTTGGGACTGGTCCAGGCGAAATATCCCGAGATGGTCAGGATTGTCCTTTCCGGCCATGCAGACCGGGAGTTGGCCATGAAATCGGTGAAGTCGGCCCATCAATACCTGGCCAAACCCTGTGAAAAAAGGCAACTGGTCTCTGCTGTCAACCGGGCCTGTTCCCTGCGGGATTTGATGAACAAAAAGGCGTTGCAGAATGTGGTCACCGCCATCGGGGCCATGCCGGCTTTGCCGGATTTGTACAGCCGGATCATGGACGCAGTGACCTCGGAGAAAGCCTCGGTGGCCATGGTCGGGGAAATTATCTCCGAGGATATCGGCATGACGGCCAAGATCCTTCAGCTGGTCAATTCCTCCTTTTTTGCCATGCCCCGCCATGTGGCTACTCCGGCGGAAGCTGCGGTGATTTTAGGAATTGACGTCCTAAAGACCCTTGTACTGACCCTGGAGGTCTTTTCTGCCTATAAAAAATCCACCATGGATATCCTTCCCATCGGCAAAATTCATGAACATTGCGTCAATACCGGGATCCTTGCCCAGAAAATTGCCAGGCTGGAAAAAAGGGATAAAAAAATAATGGATAATGCCATGATCGCAGGGGTTCTCCATGACCTGGGACGACTGATCCTGGCGGAGAGCTTTCCGGATGAATACCGGGAGATCATGGCCAAGGTAAAAGATGAGGGTATCAGGGTTCATCAGGCAGAAGCCGCAGTCATGGGGGTCAGTCATGCAGAAATCGGAGGCTACCTGCTGGGGCTTTGGGGGCTTCCGGATAATATTGTTGAGGGTGTGGTGTTTCACCATAAACCCTCGGACTGTATTACCGATCTTTTTGATCTGTGCGGCATGGTCCACATTGCCAATACAATGGAGTATTACGAACGGCTGATGCCCGGGCGCTGGGAACAGCTTGAAGGGCTGGACGAGACCTATTTACATCAATTCGGGCTGAACCGGCGGATTTCATTCTGGCGCGACCAGTTGCGGTCTGGATTTTAGGAAACATCCATGAAAATTCTTATTGCGGAAGATGATTACGTATCAAGGCTTCTGGTAAAAAAAGCCGTAACCAAGGCCGGGCATGAGACCATTCTGGCTGAAAACGGCAAACAGGCCTGGGAGGCTTACCAGAGAGAAGGGCCCAATATGGTCATTTCCGACTGGATGATGCCGGAGATGGATGGCCTTGAACTGTGCCGAAGGATTCGCTCATTCAAGCGCCTTGCCTATACCTATATGATTTTGCTGACGTCCAAGGATGGTACGGATGATCTTGTCGCGGTTTTTGAGGCCGGGGCTGACGACTATATGATTAAACCGTTTAAACCGGACGAGTTAAGATCCAGGATTAAAAGCGGCGAGCGGATTACCCAGCTGGAGAGCCGCCACCATACCCTTCAGGCCAAGCTTGTGGTAAAAAACAAGAAGCTGGACGAGGCCCTCCAGCATCTTAAAACCACCCAGGCCCAGGCCGTCCAGGCGGAAAAAATGGCCTCCATCGGGCAGCTGGCCGCCGGTGTCGCTCACGAAATCAACAATCCCATCGGGTTTATCGGATCTAACCTGGAGGCGCTGACCGACTATTTCAAAGATTACGAAACCCTTCTGGAACGGTATCGCAACCTCGGACAGATGATCTCCGATAATGGAAAGCAGGCCCAGGAGGAACTTGAGGCCATCCGGGAACTGGAGCTGGAACTTGAAATTGATTATCTCAAGAAAGATATTCCCGAACTGCTTGAGGACTGCATTGACGGTACCAAAAGGGTCGGGCGCATTGTGGCGGATTTAAAGAACTTTGCCCATCCGGGCAATGACCGTCAGATGCTCATTGATATCAACCAGGGGCTGGAATCCACCCTGAATGTGGTGGCCAACGAACTTAAGTACAAAGCCTCTGTTCACAAGGAGTTCCAGGAGATTCCACCGGTGGAGGGCTTTCCCCAGAAACTCAACCAGGTTTTCATGAATATCCTTGTTAATGCGGCCCAGGCCATTGAGGAGAAAGGGCAGATCTCCATCCGGACATCGGCTGAGGGCGGGCAGGTTCATGTGGCCATCTCCGATACGGGATCCGGCATCGCTCCGGAGCATCTCACAAAAATTTTTGATCCTTTTTTTACGACAAAAGATGTGGGCAAAGGCACGGGCCTTGGCATGAATATCGCCTATAACATTGTCAAAGAGCACGGCGGAGGCATTCAGGTGGAAAGTGAGCTTGGCAAGGGCACCTGTTTTACCGTCTCTCTACCGACCAAATAGGCCGGGAAAGCGCTATCCGATCAATACCCCGTGATTTTTATCTCGTAAAAGGGAATCCCGCCGGTATCATCCGAGTTATGGCCGCGTTCCACAATCCGGCAGCGGACGTCATCCCGGTAAAGGGTCAGGTTGGTGTGGGGACCAATGACCCGGGTGCCTGAAAGGACCTTCTTGGCCACCCGGACCTGGGCTTTCGGCGTTTTGGTGGCGGTGTACTCCAAAAGCCGCTTTTTCTCATCTTCCAGACTGTGGTTGGTCTTGGTTAATTCTTCGATCCGTTTTTGTTTCTGGGCAATTTCCAGAGCAATGGCATCCTGACGCTCAAATCCTTTGTTGATGATTTCTTCTGCGCTTTTTGCATCCGCTTCAACCTGGGCGATGGACTTTTTTATTTTCTGGAACGCCGCCATATTCCCAGAGGCTTTTAAGTCGTTCATTTTTTTTGCGGCCCCCTTTAACTCCAGTTGGGCCCTGTCCTGGATGGTGGCATACCGGGCAATCTGTCCGTGGAGGGTCTGGTCTTCTTCAGACAGGGTTGTGATGTCCCGGTTGATTGCGGCTGCAGCCTCGACATTTTCCCGGATCCGTACCGAAATTTTTTCCACCAGTATTAAGGTATGTTCATCCCGGCCCACGGTCAGCTTGGAAGGCTTGGCCGAATCGCTGCCGATGGTTCCGGCATCAATTCCCATATTGGCTGAAATTTCTGAGTTGATAATGGTGCCGGCCGTGTTGATGCATGCCCCGGACAGCCGGATGACGGAGTCGATGATTTCCCTTTGGATAATCAGATCTCCGAAGGCGTTTATTTTTGAGTTGTGTACGAATTTGGCCTGGACAGATCCTTTGACATTGACAAGGTCCGTATCTACGATGCCGAAGGATACGTTGAGGTCTCCGGTCAGATCGATTTCCGCCCCCTGAATTTCCCTGGCGGTAAGCGAAGCGCCCTTCACCTTGAATCCCTCTTTAACCGCACCTTCCACCACCACGTTGCCATCAAAAATCACATCTCCTGTTTCAAACCCTAAATCCCCTTTAATTTTGAGTTCCGGGTTCACCGTAACCTTGCCCATGGCGTCCAGATGGGGCTGGCCGTCCACGGCCGCGTAGATTTTGCTGCCGTCTTCGGACAGGGTGGTGCCGGGGCCCGCCTCAAAGGTCCGGTCGGAAGGCTCCAGCACGGGAATTCTGGCTCCCGTCACATCAATGCCCGATTTGCCCTGCTCGGCCAGGATTTTGACGGCCAGAAACTCTCCGGATTTAACAAAGGGAATCTCTCCCCGGTCGTGGAAATTGATACTGCCGTCTTCATTTATCTTGCCGGCGTGGAGGAAATCCGTGGGAAAGTGGTATTTGATTTCACCGTTTACAGGATGGACCGGGTCCAGACCGTGGGCGACGGTAAGAGGGGCGCTGTGCTGATTCGCCGTTTTCAGCCATGCTGCTATTGTTTGATCCGGGACCACGCCATAGGTCACCCGGTACCAGGACAGGTAATATTTGATGCAGGGCAGGGTGAGAAGATCGGAACGGTATTTTTTTATCCTTAAAAATGCCTTGGCACGGTCCTGGGAATAGGTCAGGCTGAAATGCTGGTCCATCAGTCGTTTAAAATCGATGCCAAAGAGATTGACGCAGGCCTCCTGGCTTTGGTGGATGAGCATCCGCAAGGCCGGCATGAGCTTTGCCACAGCACCGATATGCTGTTTTTCCTGTTTGGCGCGGAATACCGCTTCGTTATAGGACTGGGGCAGGGGCTCAAGACCGTAGCTGAAAAGGGCGGTCTGGAGAATATCCCGGATCTGGCCGGACATCTCGATAAACGCGCGGGAAAATCCCTGGGGCGAGTGTTCGCTCCCCCGGTCTTCCAACAGTTGTCCCAGGCTTGGAATATGCTCCTGCATATTTTTTCCCTGTCCGGCTTTGATTTTGGAATTCAGAATCCGGATTTCCTTCTTGCGATCCTCCATCTGGGCCAGATCCTGGGCCTCTTTTTTCCTGAAATTGCTGGCAATCTGGAAGAGTTGGCGGTTCTGGCGCTGGATGGTCTGCTTGAGGGCGGCAGCTTTCTGGGCGGAAAGGAACTGTTCCCTGCCGTTTTCCACCTGGTTGATCAGGTCCTGGTCTTCAAAGGGCAGGGTAATACAGGAGTGAATACTGGCCGTATTGATGGCGCTGATCATGGTGTCGATATAGGCGGCGTCGGCCAAAAGGATTCTCAGGCTGTCCGGAGAGATTTCCCTGGCCTTTTTAAGGATGGCATCTCCTTTCATTCTGGGCATGGTATAAGAGGAAATCACCAGCATGAACGGCGTCTTTTTTGAGGCCTCAAGAATATCGATCCCCTCCAGGGAATTATCTGTCCCTCGGACCTCATACCCTTTGGGCGTCAAAAGCCCTTTTATCCTTTCCAGAAGGTCCGACCTGGATTCGATGACCAGTATGCTGCCTCTTTGTGCGATGGGGGTGCCTCCAAGTTAAAGGGTAATGGACTGGACGGTAATTTGTTTGGGGGCGTCGGCATTGCCTGAGTCGATTTCCATGAATTTGCTGGCCCCCATTTCATCTTTTAAAATCATGGACGCCTGGGTGCCCATGACACGGGATCCTCTGTAAATCTTTTTGCTCACGGTGAGCATGGCAATGGGGTCTTCTCTTTCCAGCCGGGTCAGGATCACCTCTTTTTCCTTTTCGATCTCCCGGATGCGGCTGTTGCCGTCGTCAATTTTCTGTTCGCATTCCTGGATAACCTGCATGGCCTCGTCCTGTTCTTTGAAGATGGCCTTGATTCTTTCATCGGCCTGCTCAATGCTTAGTTCGATTTCTTTGAGCTCTGCAACCAGCTTTTGCTTTTCTTCGGCTGATCCTGCCTTGCCTATGGATTTTTCGACAAACTCCATTTTTTTGTTCAGCTTTTCCTGAGCAAAGGTCTGATTGGCGACATCCACATGCAGATCATTGTAGGCATCGTCATGGTCCCGTTTTTCTATGATCATTTGATCTATGTCCTGGCGGATGTGGGCAATTTTTTTGTCAAAGGCCTGGCAGATCCATTGGATATGGTCGTTGGATCCGGCTTTGATTGTAGATTCAGCCGCTTTTTCCGTACCGACCTGTTTTACGGTCAGCCCGAGTCTTGCGGCGATGACGGAATCGGTGATCCGGCCGGCCTCGTTATTCAGGGCGCCTGAGATCAGAATGCGGCTGCCCATGATTTCCCGGGTGATCATCATGTTCCCGTGGCCAAACAGTTTAACGTTGTTTAAGAATTTAGCCTGAATGCTTCCCTGGGTTTCCACAAGGGAGTTGACAATGCCGTTGGAAACTTTAAGATCCCCCCGGATTTTGATGGTCGCCCCGTTGATTTCATTGGCGGTAAGATCATCACATTCCACGGTAAATCCCTCTTTCACCGTGCCTGTGACAAGGACATTGCCGCTGAAGTTGATGTTGCCGGTTTTAAAGTCCACATCCCCTTTCACGGTGAACTGCTCCAGAACCGAGACCACCCCTTTGGCGTCAAGGCTTGGCTGGCCAGATATGGCGGCGATAATGGACAACTCGTCCTCGGCAAGGCTCACCCCGTCTCCGGGATTGAGGGGAACGTCATCCACTTCGCCCACAAGAAGGGTTTCTCCGAAAATATCCGTGCCGGTTTTAGGGTGTTCCATGGGAATTTTTTCCACCAGGAGATCCCCTTTTTTAACGTAGGCCGAGTCTCCCCGGGCTGTGAAATCGATGGATCCGTCCTCTCTTACAACACCTGCGGAGTCGCTTTGTGTATTAAAGTGGAATTTAAGTTCTGCCGGCCGGCCCACGCTGGGGGGAATGCCCTGGGCGACGATAAATTTTTCATGGGGATCGGTGCAGGATTGGATAAATTCTTTTATCCGGGCATCCTTGACCACCCCAAAGGTGATACCCCTCTTTTTGATCAACGCCTTGACCGGCGCAACATCTGAGGTTCCCTGAACCGCTTTGGGGATCCGGATCCATGCCTGGGTCCTGTCTTCTGAAACCTGGAGATCTACAAAGGCCCCGGCCTCCGATGAAAAGGCGGCCGCATTGTCCCTGGTCTTTTTACGGCCGGACCGGTCCTGGGTGGCGATGACTTCGTCCCGAAGCTCCGGGGCAATGATCTCGGATTCCACCAGGATATCGCCGATCAGCATGGAGACCCCGCTGTCTTCAAAGTTGTTGAGCTGTTTTCTGAAGGCCCGGTCCACATCCTTTTTTGAAAGGATCTCCCGGTCGATGAGGATTCTTGCAAATTCCCGGTCCAGCAGCCGGGTATCAATCAGGGCGAGTTTGGCAAACAGACGGCTTAAATCCTTTCGTCTTAAAAAGCTTTTTTCAATCAGAATTTTGTCGATGGTAAGTCCTGTGGACTGCCCGCTCTCCCGTTCTTCTAATTCCTCCTGGGCCATTTCAAGCTCGCCCCGGGTGATATAGCCGTCATTGTAGGCCAGCACCCCGAAGTCCGGCACCTCTTGATAGTCGTCAATGACAACGCCCGTGGCCGGTTCCGAACCGATACCGAAGAGAGCGGTTTCCGCCGCCTGGACCACGTTTTCAATGAGCGGGTCAATGACTTCGTAGATCTCTTCGGAAGGTTCCTGATCAACCTGTGGAATGCCGGATGCTGGGGCAAAAGCAACCTTGCTTCTTTCTGCGATGGTCTCAATGGTTTCCCTGACCCCGGTCCTGGAAATACGAAAGGCCTCGACCAGATTTTTCTGGTTCATGGTGATGGTCCGGGATAAAAGTTCGTCGAGCCCCAAAAAGACTTCTTTGTATTCCGCCTGGGCCTTGGCCTCGGACAGGGCCTGGACCAGGTCTTCGATTTCTTCTTTTTTGGTTCCCAGCTGCCTTGTGAACTGATCCAGGTTTTTCTTTTGTTTTGCGGCGATGTCAAAGAGTTTGGCATTCTGCCGTTTGGTCACGTTGTACAGATGCTTGCGCTCCTGGAAACCCTGGTATATGGACAGTTCATGACGGATTCTCAGGACCAGGTCGTCGTTGTTCCAGGGTTTGGCAATATACTGGTGGATTTCTCCTTTGTTCACCGCAGCCACAATGGCATCGTAATCCGAGTATCCTGTGATGAGCATCCGACGGGATTCCGGGGAAAGCAGGATGCTTCTCTCTAAAAATTCGCTGCCGGAAAGACCGGGCATACGCTGGTCCGACATGATGAGAAAAAAGTGGTTCCGGGTGTCTTCAAGCAGCTTGATCCCCTGCTCTGCGTTCAGGGCTGATATGACTTTGGAAAATCCCTGCCGCTTTAGCACCCGGCGCATATTCTTTACGATGGGCTCGTCGTCGTCCACCACCAGAATGGCATGTTCCTCAATTGGGGCCATCTATCCTCCGGGGATATTGTCCGGCATTTCAAAGCCGTTGCGTGTGGCAATATCCTGAAATTGCTCAAAAAGCTCGGCGATGGTGGCTGCATAAAGGGTGTTGAGCTTTTCTTTTTCCAGCATATCCTTTTCCTTGAGCAGCGCCTCTATTTCATTGATATAGTTGCGATTCTCAAATCCGACTTCCAGCCGTTTTTTCAGTTCTGCGATTTCTTTGTCCCTCTGGGCGATGGCCTTCTGGTGCACGGCCGTACTTTTTTTCAGTTCCGTATTCAAGGTGAACAGCTTGGTGTTCTGTTCTTTGGCAAGTCTGAAAAGACGGTCATTTTCCACGATAAGCTCGTATTGTTCCAGGCCGGCTTTGATGGTTTCGGTGAACGCGTTGTTCTGCCAGGGCTTAGCGATATACCTGTGGATCGAGCCCTTGTTGACGGCCTGGGTAACCGCATCCACATCCGCATATCCGGTGAGAAGAAATCGGATAGAGTTGGGGGAGGCTTCCTTGGCCTTTTCTAAAAATTGCGCCCCCTGCATCCCGGGCATGCGCTGATCCGAGATGATAAGGGAAAACGGAGCGGTGGCGGTTTTTATCCTGTCCAGGCCGGCCTGGGCGGAATCCAGATAGACATACTTGATCTTTATTTGTTTGAGCAGACGCCCCACGGCCCGGCCGACCTGCTCCTCATCGTCAATAATCAATACGGTGTGATCGAAACCTCGTGCCATCAGTCCCCCGGGAAAAAATTGGGTTGCCCGTTTTACAGGTATTTTTGCCGAATGCCGCTTTCTGTGCTGCGGAACTATGAGCTGTTTTAAGGGGCTTTAGTTTAAATAGTACCCGCTTCTGGTATTTTTTCAAGGTTTTTTTAAGGGGTTTCCCAAAGGGCCGGTGGGTGAAAATATCGATATAAAGAGGCGCTCATCCGGAACGATAACTTATGGATTGAAAAGCCCTTCCGGATTCTATATTATGAATTTACAGCATTTTCGTCACTGAGCCAAATCGTCATCGCCGCTTGGGAGGACATATGAAATCAATTCCCCAGATTGCCAAGGCCCTTGATCTTTCGTCAACGACCATCCGGGAGTATATCAACCGGTTTAACGAATTTTTTGCGGATCCGGTGGAGCACGAGGGCATAAAGGAATATCCGGACGATACCCAGGAACTTTTGGCACGGATTCACGGGTATTACACGAAAACGGGAATGACCAAGGATGAAATCCGGGTGAAGCTGGGAGGCGGCAGTGGGGCTTCCGACGCCTTAGTATCTTCCGGAGGGGGTGGGCCTGGGCCCCAGGGCGGCAGTGTCGCGGCCCTGGATGCCGAACAGTTTAAGGCCTTAGAGGCGAAACTGGACCATCTTATTTCGGTGATGGAAGCTCTGACCGAGTCCATTGTAAAGGCTGGAGAACTTGGGTTTATGAACGCCAGGAAAGCCTATGCCGGCAATGATAAAATAAAAGAGATCAACGCCCATATTACCGAAATCCTTGAGATGAGCAAAGGCGGGGATGCCGGAAGCCTGGAGAAAAATGTCTTAAATGCCGACGGCAGCATTATTTTTTCCTTTGGCCGGCTTTCTCCCAACGCCGTTGATACCATCAATTTTGCCAAGGCCCATAAAAAACCCTGGATCCATATTGACCTTGAAACCGAAAAACACCCGGGCCACAAGATCAGAACCTGGCTGGATCAGTTCGATATCAATGTGCTCAACGTGGCCGGCCGGTCCGCGGCCAAGGTGCCCGGGTTGAAAAAATCGGTACAGGACATTCTGGATCTGATCCTTTAAGGGGGCTGGATGGGCGCTGTTTTGAAAGGAAACCGTCGGGTCTGGCTAATTACGGGAATCGCAGGCTTTATCCTGGCCCTTAGCATCGGGGTCTATCTTTATCAGGGGGGTAAAGACCGGAACAAATACAGCCACCTGCCGCCGGTGGTTCAGGAGATGATCTCACGCAACGATGCGGTGGTGGCATCAACCATTGCCATTTACAATGCCTCGGCCAAGTTGGACAGCCTGGGTATGGTACAGTCCAGGGTTACCGATATCAAAACCACCATAGACCAGATTGAGAAGATGCGGGGCCTGATCGCTGAAAATCAGCAGGCCATTGATAACCTGGTTTCCTATATCGGGTCCCATGCAGACCTGATCCAAACCAAGGGACTGGACTGGGCGTTTTATATTTCCGAGTTTTACACAGATCGGATCGTTACCCGTCACAGCAGGTCCAGAACACAATATTTTGATGCCTTTGAAACGTTCCTGAAGTTTACCTATGATAATTTTGACGCTATCATGGAGGAGAAAAGCATCCGGCACAGGGCTAACTATGATGCCTACTATTTAAGATACCGGGGGGTGGCGGACAGGTATAACCAGATCAACCGTGAACGGATCCAGTTTCAGGACCGTTTCAGTGAAGCTCATCCCGCGATCAAACCATTTCTGCCCGGCTCTCATCATTTGGAACCTTTTAAGTTCTGGGACCGGTTTTCCTTTTAACCCTTAACTTTTTTTCCGGCCCCCGGGCCGGGCAATCTATGGGAAAAGGCCTATGAGCACCTCCAACTCCGGGACAGAAAACCTGCTGCCCAGGCTGCTGATTGTAGACGATGCCGCCTCCATCCGGAATCTTTTAACGCGGCTGCTGATCCCCCAGGGATTTGAGGTTGAATCGGCAGAAAACGGTCAGCAGGCATTGACACTTCTGGAACAATCATCCTTTGACCTGGTCATCACCGATATTGCCATGCCAATTATGGACGGACTGGCCCTGACACAAAAAATTGTCGGGACTTTGCCTGTGGACGTTATCGTCATGACCGGACGGATCGACGAGTACAGCTATGACCAGGTGGTTTCCCTGGGAGCCAGCGACTATATCGGAAAACCGTTTTCAGCAGAGGAGATTCTTCTTCGGGTAAACCGGGTGCTCAGGGAGCGGGCACTAAGGGCCGAATCCCTGCGTCTGCAGCAGGAAAAGGAGCAGGCCAGCCGGTTTGAGGCCATCGGGCAGCTGGCTGCAGGCATTGCCCATGAAATCAATACCCCGATCCAGTATATCGGTGACAACGTTCAGTTCATAGGCGACAGTTTCCAGGATGTTTTGGATCTGCTGGACAAGGTGGGGGCGTTGATCCGGGACGCCGGCGTAAAAAGCCTTGAAGACGGATACCGCAATGCCGCCGAAACCGCAGATCTTGACTTCATGATCCGGGAAATTCCCGTTGCCGTAGAACAGACCCGTGAGGGAGTTGACCGGATAAAAGAAATTATCAAGGCCATGAAAAATTTTTCCCACCCAGGTCAGGAAGCCCATGCCATGGCCGACCTGAATCAGTGTATTGAGGCCACCGTTATTATTTCAAAAAATGAGTGGAAGTATATCGCTGATCTGGAAATGGATCTGGATGAAAATCTTCCGGAGATCCGATGCAACCCGGGTGAGTTGAATCAGGCCGTTCTCAATCTCATTGTGAATGCCTGCCATGCCGTTGAAGAGAAGATGACCGGCAACGCAGGCCAAAAAGGCCGCATCGGTATCCGGACCCGGCTCAGGGAAAACGGGGTGGAAATTGAGGTCGAAGACACGGGATGCGGCATCCCAGACGATGTCCTGGATCGGATTTTTGATCCTTTTTTTACGACAAAGGCCATCGGGAAGGGGACCGGGCAGGGCTTGGCCATTACCCGGTCCATTGTGGTCAAAAGGCATAACGGCACGATTGACGTGGAAACCTGGCCGGGCATGGGAACTCGGTTTGTGATCCGGCTGCCGCTATCGCCTTAACGAGGTTGTTTCACCTGTCTGCCGCCCTTTCCGGGCGGCTGCCTGCCATATCCTATTTTTCTTTGAACAAGGCTTGACAGAAAATCGGTTTTATGTGAGTCTTGCAACTCAATAAGTTAGTTTTATCAAACATGATTAAATGAAACGAATTTTTGATGTGAGGTGAAAATGGACCGGTTAAAAAAATTTATGAACATCTGGGAAATTGAAGGCAGTTTTAAATGTCCGGTTGTCGGTGCCATGCTGTCCGTGGACAAGCACAAAAGCATTTTAAAAAAATGCGGGTGGGATGTCTCCTCGCTCAAACCCTATGAATATCACACCGCGATCATGGGTTGTTTGGCCGATGAAAATACCGTGTCCGTTAAAGTGAATAATTTTATCCGTCACCAGGCCCGGCACATCATGGCGGATGTGATAGAGGTGTATGCAAATGAATCCGGGGATGCAGCAAAGAAAAAGGTTCGTAACCTATGGGAATCCTGGGCGGTCCAGGGGGACATCGGGCCGGCCATGTATGCCCTTGTTTCCCATGAAGATGCCGATATTGAACTGCTCCGGGATATCCACGGAGAGGTTCATATGCTGTCCCACGCCAATATGACGGAAGTTTTTCATATTCGGAAAAAAATCAATGCGGCCAATGACAGTCTGGCCCGGGAAAAAAAACGTGTGGCGGAAAAAAATCACAGGATCCGGGAACTGGTTTCTGATGCTAAAACAAGCTCTCGAACGCTCAGTTGCCTGGAACAGGAGAACGCAAAGCTGAAAAAACAAGTTTCCCTGATGGACGCAGGTCCGGTGCCAAAATCGGTCCCCGGAGCGGATCTCAAGGACAGGGTCGCCGCCCTGGAAGCTGCGCTGGAACAGGAAAAAAAGAGAACTGCTGCTGCCGAAGACATGGAAAAAAAGGTTTGCGCGGACCTGTTTCGCACCCAAAATGAAAACCAATTGCTGAAAGAGGAGCTTGAGACCATGGTCGCCTCCTTTCCCATCGCCCGGGAACCGGCCTTTTGCCCTGCCATGGCACAGGCCGGTACTGAGAGGCAGTACCTGCCCCAAGACCAGATCAACTGTCCTGAAAAAGGCGCCTGCGGGGATAAAAGCTGTCCCAACTACATGCTTTGTGCCAGGCGGATATTCATGATCGGCGGCATCACAAAAATGAAAGCCCATTACCGGGAACTGGTGGAAAAAGCCGGCGGTGAATTCGACTACCATGACGGCTACATGAAAAGCGCCGGTGATAATCTGGCGGCCAAGGTCAGGCGGTGTGATATCGTGGTCTGCCCTGTCAGCTGCAACAGCCACAATGCCTGTCTCAAGGTGAAAAAACTGTGTCAGCGGTATAACAAGGAATTAAAAATTCTTAACAGCGCCAGCCTATCTGCCGTGACACAGGCCCTGTTTATTCCTGAAACCGCATCGGTCAATTAACGTTAAGGTCCTGCCGGCTGAAATTTTCAAGGGGTCCTTCTATTGTATGGGGCCCCTTGAAAAACCGTATCGGGGGATCTGCAATTTTGCCGGGCAATGCCGGACCGGGCAGGTGCGGATCAGGTCGTCCGGGGGCAGGGTCGGGCGCTTTTGGGCCCGGTTGTTTTCTTTTGCCCACAGGCTGGCCGCTTCCTGGGTGTCTGCCTGTCCCAGTGTCAGCAGTTTTTTCCCGCAGCAGTGAATATACTCGCAATAAAGGGTGAAGGACGGCTTGGCCATGGGCCCTCTCTTTAAGTTAAAATCGCATCTGTTAATCTTTGTCCTTTATAGGCTCATCCGATCGGATTTTCAAGGGGCTCGATACCAGCGGTCATAGCTCTTGGTACCTCATCTTTTTTTAAGCGCCGGGAAATGATACAACCCAAGCTATGATGTGAACGTGTTCCAAGGGAAAGGGGCCGGTGCCGGTTGAGAAGAATATGACAAAACTTGTGGTGATACGAAACCTTCTG
The DNA here is from genome assembly GCA_963677255.2 of uncultured Desulfobacter sp. GTDB lineage: Bacteria > Desulfobacterota > Desulfobacteria > Desulfobacterales > Desulfobacteraceae > Desulfobacter. The sequence goes on from CAXXER010000001.1 coordinate 3,133,657, forward strand.
ATCTTTGTGCCGGGGGTGTGGTTCTTTGAATTTTACCTGGATTATACCCTGCCCGATGAAAACAATCTGCTGCTGTTTTTTGTCGCCATACCCGTTGTCTGGGCTACGATCTGCCAGCTGTGGACCTCCTACAGCTATCATGAAATTGATAATCCGATCCTGCTGTTTTTCACCCATGTTTTGAGCATGCTCATGCTTTTGGGCACTGTGTTTTTGGTCAGCGCCGTTTTAAATACCATTTCCAACGACTTGGATCCGGTCGGGGTATTGATGTTCCATGCCGTCGGCTGGACAGTGATCGGAGCCATGATCATGTATGACATCGTTGATTCGCGCCGATAAAAACTTTTTTCAAGCGGCCGGTCGGCAGCCCCTTGTTTTGGTAATTCTTCCATTTTTTATTACATTTTCCCCCTATCCTTTGTATAATGCCTTGACATAAACGGCAGTTGGAGAAATAGTGTCCATTTAAGACATAAAAACACGGCGTAATTTCCATAGTCATGATCCCCCTCTATATTTTTCCGGGGCAATACAGGCAATAAAGTTTGAAACCAAGACGCGCTTTTAAAATTCTCACCATTGACGATGAAACCTTTATCCGGCAGAGCATGCGGACGTATCTGGAGGATTACGGATACCGGGTGATGGAGGCGGAGAACGGAAAAAACGGCCTTTTAATGCTTGAAAGAGAACCTGCGGATCTGGTGATTTTGGATCTGCACATGCCTCAAATGGGGGGACTTCAATTCCTGGAAACCCTGGATCAAAAGGGCATGGACCTGCCTGTGATTGTGGTTTCAGGCACGGGAAATATGGACTCAGTGGTCCAGGCCCTTCGCCTGGGAGCCTGGGACTATATTTTCAAGCCCATTGAGGATTTAACGGTGCTCAAGCATTCCGTTGAAAAATGCCTCAAGGAAAGTCAGCTTCGTCAGGAGAATATCGCCTACCAGGAGCGCCTGGAAGAGCTGGTCCGGGAGCGGACTCTGGCGCTTGAGGAAAGCGAGCAGCGGTATAAGGCGGTGTTTGAATACACGGGGACCGCCGCAGTTATCATAGAACCGGACCATACCATTTCCATGGCAAATTCAAGGTTTGCCGACCTTGTGGGGATGACCCGGGAGGAGATTGAAGGCCGGACAAAATGGCAGGACTTTATTTCAAAAAAAGATGTGGATTTTCTTTCCAACTACCTGCTGAATCGAAGTGATCATGCCGGCGGCATTGATAAGGCCATGCAGTATGAGGTGGAAATGAACACCGCATCCGGGGATGCAAGGGTTGTCTATATCAATTTAGGCCTGATTCCGGGAACGGATCGTCATGTGGCCTCCCTGGTGGATGTGACTGAGAAAAAAAGGGCCGAAAAAAGATGGCAGAGCCTTGAACGTCAGTTGAGAAAATCCCAGAAAATGGAGGCCATCGGCACCCTGGCCGGCGGCATCGCCCATGACCTGAACAATATTTTAAGCCCGGTTCTGGGATATGCCGATATTATCATGCGGACCTCGAATCCGGACAGCCGGGTATTCCAGAGAAGCGAAAAAATCCAAAAGGCCGCCCTCAGGGCTGCCGATCTGGTCAGCCAGGTTCTGGCTTTCAACCGGGGCGGTACAGAAGAAAAACGCCAGATCAAACTGCATCCGGTGCTACAGGAGGTGATCACCCTTCTGAGAGGCTCTATACCCGTTACCATTAAAATAGTAGATCATATCGACAGGAACTGTGACTCGGTGCTGGCCAATCCCACCCAGATCCATCAGGTGGTCATGAATCTTTGTACCAACGCCTACCACGCCATGGAAGATACCGGCGGGCAGATGACGGTACGCCTGGACCAGATCCGGCTGCCCTTGGAAAAGCGGGTGGAAAATCCCAACCTGATCCAGGGCAGCGGGGAGTACTTGAGAATCGAAGTCCAGGATACGGGATACGGCATGGCCGGCGATATTCTGGAACGGATTTTCGATCCGTATTTCACAACCAAGGAAGAGGGCAAAGGGACAGGGCTGGGTCTGGCAACGGCCTATTCCATCATCAAGGCCTGCAATGGAGATATCCGGGTAAAAAGCAGCCCGGGAAAAGGCGCCTGTTTTACGGTGCTGCTGCCGGCATGCAAACCCCTTGAGGGCGGTGAAACGGTCAGCCCGTATCTGGATGACCGGTGCAAGGGTTGCGGGGAGCACCTGCTCGTGGTGGACGATGACTATGACATTGCCGCCATGTGCAAGGAAGGGTTTGAGTACCTGGGGTATAAGGTGGCGTCCTTTTCCTCCAGCACCGAAGCCCTGGACTATTTCATGGAGAACCACAGCAATATCGACCTTGTTGTGACCGATCAGACCATGCCTGAAAAAACCGGCATGGAACTGGCCCGGGAGATGCTGGCCGTGCGGGCGGATCTGCCGGTGATTCTGTGTTCCGGATATGCGGCGTCCTTCAATAAAAAGGCGGTCCACAATACCGGTATTAAACGGTTCATCATGAAACCTGTCACCGTCGATACCCTGTCAAAGGAGATCCAGCAGATTTTAAATCCCAAAGGGAGGCAAGAGGCATGACAGGCGAACCAAATCTTTTCATGGTAGTGGACGATGAGGAGAGCATCCGCAACAGCATTGCTTTGTTTCTGGAGGACGAGGGGCATACGGTGCTGACGGCGGACAGCATGGAAGCGGCCATGGAAATCATCAGATCCCATCCTGTTACCGGGGCGGTAGTGGACATTCGCCTGCCGGGAAAGGACGGCAATGCCTTTATGTTAGAGGCGGTGAAGATCAGGCCCGGGTTAAAGCTTGTCGTGCACACGGGCTCGGCAGACTATACCCCCAGTGAAGAGGTTAAATCCATCGGTATTACCCCTGACAAAGTCTTGATCAAACCTGTGGCAGATCTGACGATTATTCTGGATGCCCTGACCTGATCCGGTAATCCGCCGGGAAAGGAAGAACAATGAGCACATACGCAGGCAGAAAAATACTGGTAATTGACGATGAGGTCTATATCCGGGACAGCGTGATCGGGTTTCTGGAGGACTTCGGATTTGAAGTCTTTGAGGCGGAAAACGGCCAGGTGGGCATTGAGACCTTTGAGGCAAAGAAACCGGATCTTATTCTCTGTGATCTGCGCATGCCCGTGATGGACGGGCTTGAGGTCCTGGCCAAGGTAAAGGAAAAGGGTGATGGTACCCCCATTATCATCGTGTCCGGTGCCGGAAATATTGCCGATACGGTGGAGGCGCTTCGTCTGGGGGCCTGGGACTATATCATCAAACCGGTCCAGGACATGAATGTGCTTTTCCATGCCGTTAACAAAGCCTTTGAGAGAAAGGACTTCATTGAGGAAAAAAGCCGGTATCAAGAGCAGCTTGAAGCCACCAACGAGGAACTTCGGGTCTCTTTGGAAACCCTGGAGCGGGCCCGGGATCAGCTGGTTCAGTCCGAAAAAATGGCGGCGTTAGGAGAGCTTGTGGCCGGTGTGGCCCATGAGATCAACACCCCGGTCGGGGTGGGGGTGACGGCGGCCTCTTTCCTGGATTCCAAAACCCGGGAGTTCTCAAAGGTTTATGAATCCGGAGAACTTAAGAGAAGCGAGCTGGAATCCTATCTTAAAACCGTCCAGGAGGTGTCCAGTTCCATTCTGCTCAATATGGAAAGAGCGGCCGAGTTGATATCCAGCTTTAAACGGGTGGCTGTGGACCAGTCCAGTGAAACAAGACGGCGGTTCAACCTCAAGGAGTATATTGACGAAATCCTTTTGAGCCTGCGGCCCAGGTATAAAAAGACCTCCCATACCATCTCGGTGTCCTGTGATTCCGATATTGAGCTGAACTCCTATCCCGGGGCCTTTTCCCAGATTTTAAACAACCTGATCATGAACTCCCTGCTCCACGGGTTCAAGGAGATGGAAGGCGGACAGATATCGGTGCAGATCACCCGGGAGGGGGAGCGCGTCGTGTTCGTCTACCGGGACAACGGCTGCGGCATGAATGAAGAGCAGAAAGAAAAGGTGTTTGATCCTTTTTTTACCACCATGAGGGCCAAGGGCGGTACCGGCCTTGGCATGTCCATCGTCTTTAACCTGGTCACCCAGACCCTGAAAGGGGAGATCCACCTGGAATCTGACCCGGGGCAGGGGGTCTGCTTTACCATGACCTTTTCAAATCTCTGGGAAGAGAAAAAATAGATGCAGATCCTGAATCCGTCCCGGTGGTATCTGCATCCGGTGTTTATCTTTGCCTGTTCCATTTTTGCCCTGGCCACCTTCCTGGTGCTGACCGTTGGGCTTTATATGGAAATCCGGTCTGCTCTGGAAGTCATTATCCTCAAGTTCAACATTGATCCGCATTCCATATTCCCCTCAAAGACCGGGATGACGATCCTGGTGTTGACCCTCTTGATCACCGTGGTTCTGGCGGGAATTCTTCTGGCCTTTATCTACTACCAGAAAACCGTGAACCTCTTCCGGCTCCAGCACAACTTTATCTACAACTTTACCCATGAGCTGAAAACACCGGTAACCTCGCTGCGAATCTACCTTGAAACCTTTACCCGCCATGAGATGGATCCCAAAGATATCAAAAAGTACAGTTACGCCATGCTGGAGGATATCGACCGGCTTACGGAAAACATCGACCGCATCTTGAATCTGGCCCGCATTGAGAGTCAGAATTTCGGATCGGAGGTCACCCGGGAGGATCTGGTTTCCATGGTCGAAGGATTCTGCAAAAAAAACGCCTCGATCTTCAGGGATCTTTCCATCCGCATTGAAAATCCCGGCAACCGGCGGTTTGAATACCCGGTCAACCGGTTTCTGTTTGAAATCCTGCTCATGAATATTATCTCCAATGCCTTAAAGTACAACGAATCTGACAGGCCCGCCCTGGTCATCACCTTCAAAAATTATCTGCAGAAGGTGACTATGGATTTTTCAGACAACGGCATCGGGGTGGACCGGCAAGAGGCCAAAAAGATATTTACAAAATTTTACCGGGCCGACCGGAAACATGAGGGCCCCACAGGCGGCTCAGGACTTGGGCTTTATCTGGTCTCCAGTATTGCCGGAATCCACGGCTGGCGAGCTTCTGTTGCAAGTCACGGAAAGGGCCAGGGGTCCAGATTTACCATAACCATTCCACGGGCGAGCATTGCCAGTGTCAGAGAGAAAGAACTATGGAAGCGGCTGAAAAAAAGCGTATTCTGGTCATAGAGGACGAAACCCATATTGCCGACGGGATAAGGCTTAATCTGACCCTGCAAGGGTATGATGTGGCCGTGGCCAATGACGGCATTGAGGGGCTTGAGACCTGGCGGAGTTGGCATCCGGATCTCATTGTCCTGGATATCATGCTGCCCATGATCGACGGCTTTTCCATCCTGAAAACCATCCGCCAGGAAGATGAGAAAGTTCCCGTTCTTATCCTCTCGGCCCGGGGGGATACCAAGGATAAGGTTAAAGGCCTTAAATACGGGGTGGATGATTACCTTGCCAAACCCTTTGACCTGGAAGAGTTTTTGCTCAGGGTGGCAGGTCTTTTGAAAAAAAAGGCCTGGTACGATCCCCCGGAGAAAAAGGGGGAGCACACCCTTTATGAGGGGGATTTTTACCGTTTCGGAGGCAACCATATTGATTTTGTCACCTTCAGGGCGGACTGCGCGGCAGGGCAGATCGTTTTGACGGAACAGGAAGTGACCCTGCTTAAAATTTTTATCGCCCACAAGGGCCTGCCCCTTTCCCGGGAGATGCTGCTTAACGCCGGGTGGGGATATGCCAGAGATACCTCAACAAGGACGGTGGACAATTTTATCGTTCGCTTCAGAAAATACTTTGAGCCCAAGCCCAAAAAACCCATCTATTTTAAAAGCCGGAGGTCTGTGGGCTATATTTTTGACCACGATTAGCGTATCAGCTCACACGTAACCTGAAGGTCACACGTAACCTTCAGGCATGACCATTCAATATTGTTTTATTCGTGAAGAAAAATTTATTTTAAGAGGGCTGTTGTTTGTCACCGGCCTGTTTATCGATGGCCATCGGTGTGGATCTGTCCGTCAAAGCCAATCTGGGGGGGCCCGCATTTCAAGCATTCCTTATGTGTACAGCTTAAGGGTTCCTTTGGCCCTGGGGCTGACCGATATCAAACCGTTATCTGTCGGAAACAAGACTTAGGGCATAGCCTGCGTCCAAAAGCCATGACCTTGCGGTCACGGCCTGTGGGGTGTTGTTATGAAGTATTTTTTGACCCAGGATTTCCACGTTGTGAAGGCTTTCATGGAAGCCTTTGCCGATGAATTTAAGATAGGCCTCCTTTAGGGTCCAGCACCGGAAGACATCTTCCGCAGTTTTGGCCATGCTGCTGATTTCTCTTTGGGTAAAGGCGGTTTTCATAAAGGCGTCCTCCGGCATGGGGCCCACTGCCTCAATATCAATGCCAAGCAGGACCCCGGGACGGGTGCCTATGGCGGCCGCCGTCATCTCCCCGCTGTGGGACAGGGTCAGGCTGAAAGACTCGAATCCTTCCAGGAAAGGGGCGCCCTGGGGCATGTATTGGATGCGGATATCGGTAAGTTCGGCTTGCGGTGCCAGCATGTCCTTTGCCAGAGACTTTACGGTAAACCTGCCGCAGACCCATTCCACCTGTTTTTTAAGTACTTTAAACTGGTTGAGCCGGGCCAGTTCCTCTGTGTTCAGAAAGGGGATGGAAAAATCCTCCCGACAAAAGGGTTCGGCTTTTTTGACCTCATATCCCGGTGCCGGGGGATGATGGCAGAACCCGGAGATCAGATCCGGCATCCGGGCGATCCGGATTTTGGCATCTTCTATCCCGGCAGCCTCCTGTCTGAACTGATCCAGGGAGACGGGGGGCTCAGGCATGGATGATCCTATTCTCCGTCAATGTCGTCCTCCCCGTCTTCTGTGCCGTACAATGGATCCTTGGGGCCGCCGGCCAAAAGGAAGTGAAGCATGAACCGGGGGTCCACTTTGTCCGGTTTCACACTGCCATACTCCTCCTCCAGCTCCTGGATCAGGGAGAACAGCACGCTCTGAAGGGGGGCGGGCAGATTTTCGGGTCCTTCTTCCAGGATATCGGCGGCCCAGCAGGCGAGATTTCCGGCCGTTTGTTCCTCAATGTGACCGGGCTTTCCCCCGGCAAAGAGATCAGAGAAAAAGGGGATAAACCGGTCCAGGGGGATCGGGGCAAGACTTGCTCCGGGAACATTGGGACCGTTTTCCAAAGTTGCCGACGGTTCTTGCGCTTGCGTTTCAGCCTTTGCCCACAGGGTCAGGATCATGCTCTTGTAGGTGAGCACTCCGCGGGTGAAGGTGGTAAGATCCGGGTTTGCGACTTTGAGAAAACCGTCCAGGGCAAAGATTTCATCCAGAATCCGCTGGGTGGCCCGGACATCCTTGAGGCTGCGAAAGTGCCGGTAAAGCACCTTTTCCGCATAATTGGCAAAGAACATGGGCCGCTGGATGAAAAGCCCGCCCAGTACCCCGAGGTAGGTTTCTCCTAAAAAACTTAAGGGCAGGCTGTTCTGTTTGATATAGCTTGTGTCATACCAGGTCATGGCCCGGGATTTGAGCCGGATGCCCTCCCGGGAGCCGGCCCTGAAAATATCCTCGATATAGGTGGTGTCGATGAGATCGGCGGCCGCTTCGGGAACCGTGCCCCCCATGACTTCCAGGCCCAGGCTCAGATAGGCCGCGGCTTTTTCCATCACGCCCTGGATATCCGTTGTTTTTCTGATCTTGAGCCGGTCTGCGGAGATGATTTTATTGATCAGGGCGGCCAGTTCATTGTGGATGTCACTGACGGCCGGACCAGCGGTTCCAGCCTCCCGGCGATTCCGGATCAGGTTTAAGGCTTTTACAAAAAGAACTTCTCCCCGTATGAACTGGGCAAAGAACTGGGGCGGCATGGGCCGGTCCGGATCCAGGGTCTCCTGCGCCGCGAACCCGGCCGGGCGTTTTCTGGGAGAAGGGGCAGGCTGGTAAATTCCAATGGCCTCGTGGGGCGGGGCAAAGCCTTTTTCGGCCAGCCTTATGTTTCTTTGCCGGTACTCCTCTTCTTCCGCCTCGGTCGGCAGCAGGGCGCAGGTTTCCAGCAGCAGACCGTGGAAAACGGAAAGGTCCATTTCCGCCAGGGTTTTGAGCATGGATTCGATCAGTTCCGGGGCCTCGTCATGGTAAAGCCCCTCATCGGGCTCCTCCCCGGGCAAAAGCTCTCCGTCCGCCGCTTCGCCTTCATCCGTTGGCTTGTCGGGGAACCGGAAGTAGAATTTATCGTCCAGGGTGATGTAATCCTCGAAGTCCGAGGGCGGGGGCTCGTCATGCTCCCGGACCACCACCTGAAGATGGTGGAAGAGGAAGAACTCGACGAATTCGGGCTTTTTCATGATGCCCCAGCGCAGCAGGCGCTTGGGATCCGCCTTGAACAACAGGGCCAGGGCCTGGGCCATGGTGTGAAGATCCATGCGGTCCTCGTCCCAGACTTCCACATCCAGGATATACTCCCACTGCTCGGAACTGGCCATGGCCAGCACGGGCAGAAAATCATGGACGCCGATCCTGTGCATGAGAAAATAAATATCCTGGTCCGGGAAAGACTGGATCAGGGTGGCCGGAGACGGGGCTTCCAGTATCATGTCCAACGCTTTTTCAGCAGGGGCGGCCAGAATATCCCGGCGCAGCTCCTGGCGTTTGAGTTCCTGTCTGGCGCGGTTGGCCAGTTTGTAATCTTCACTCATAAAAGTATTCCCTAATGGGTTATTCGGGTGGTGCAGATGTCTATATACTGCCTTAAAGAAGGATCGCTGTCAAAGGGGGTAAAACAGTCAAGGGCCTTTGAAAACTGGCCCATGTTCATCCGGCAGACCCCCATGCCCACGGACAGCTCCCGGTGCCCTGGAAACTGTGCAAGTCCCTGAGCCAGAATATCGGCGGCGCCTGAAAAATCTTTTTCTTTTTGAAGGAGCATGGAAAGCCCCAGGCAGGCCCTGGGGTCCATGGCATAGGCCAGGGCTTTTTCAAAGAGCTTTCTTGCCACGGCCCCTGAATCGGGGATGCGGCCGGCGTACTCTCCCTGGCTGAAGGTCATGGCCAGCCGGGAGAGAAAATCAGCGTGAAAGGGATAAAGGGTTTTGTCATCCGCAAGTTCAAGGCAAAGGGCGGCGTGGGAAAGGTTGTCTTCAAAGGCCTTACGAAGCCGGTCCCCGAAGGATTTGACCATAACAAAGTCCAGGGCCGAGTCCAGTTCGAACCAGGGAAGATCCTCGATGTTGTTGAACCAGACCTCATCGGCAACCTGGCCTTTATCCCGGGCCCGGGTGTAAAGATGGGTGCCGGGGAAGAGGACCAGCATATAGGATACCATGCTCAAGGCATTAAGCTGTTTCATCAGCTCAATGCTCTGGTCAATGGTGCCATCGGTTTCCCCTGGAGAGCCGTAGATAAAATAGGCCCTGGGCAGGATTCCCCTGGACCGGGTCAGGTCAAAGGCCCGGATACAGGCGTCCTCGTCCAGGGGCTTTCCAAGGATTTTACGGATGGCAGGGGCGCCGGATTCCACGCCAAAGCTGATCTGAATGCATCCGGCCTTTCGCATCACGGTCAAAAGATCTTCGTCCACGTAATCCACCCTGGAAATGGCGTTCCAGGTGATTGAAAGTCTTTCTTTGATAATTTTCTCGCACAGACGGACCACCGCGTCTCGGTCCATGGTAAAGGTGTCGTCGGAGATAAAAAAATGGGAGATTCCCTTTTGATTCAGTGCCCGAATCTCCTCGAAGAACCAGTCCACCGAATGGCGGCGGACCCGGGAGGTTCCCCAGAATTTAGGGGAGCCGCAGAAGGTGCATCTGCCGGGGCACCCCCTGGACATGGAAAGGTGCTGAAAGGCAAAGTACCTGGAAGGCCGCGCCAAGGTATCCAGATTCTCTATGGGATCCGGCAGGCCTGTATCTTCAAGACCTGTCGCCGTCCTGAATACCAGCCCCTTGATGGCGGCAAGATCGGCCGAGTCCAGGCCGTTTTTTTCAACGGCCCTGACAAGCTGAAGAAAGCTGTTCTCCCCCTCTCCCCTGACGGCGATGTCGAGTTCTGGACAGGCGGCAAATAGGTGCTCCGCCATAAAAGTGGCAGCCGGCCCGCCAAATACCACGAGAGCGTCGGGCAGCAGTTGTTTGGCCTGCCGGGCGCAGGCAATGGCGGAAAATCGGCTGGGATTGGTAACGGAGATCCCGATGATGTCCGGTCTTTCCTGGTCCAGGGCGGCTTCAAAGGTCCGGGCCGCGGCGTCCGGCTGTCCGGTTCCGGCAACTGTGCCCGGGGGAGTGCTTCCGGTCCCAGGACCATTTTGCGCTGCAGCCACAGAGGCCAGGTTGAGGATGCCCGAAGCCATTCCACCGTCCAGAAGCTGGGCGGCAAGGTAATACAGACCGATGGGCACCACTGTGGCATCATCGTCCGTGATCCGCCGGTCCAGGCAGGCCGGATTGACCAGGAGAACTTTCAAGCTACCAGACCTTTAAGATCAGATCTTCAAGTTTTCGTTTGGGCACGTGGTGGACCTTTGCATCATCCCGCCAGTATTTAATATCCCCGTCCGGCCCCAGGTCATCGACTTGAACGGTTTCAACGGGTTTGCCGATGGCCACCACCAGCTTGACTTCCAGGTGATCCCCCAGATTAAGGGCGGCTTTTAACTTCTTGATGTTGATGGCCGCGAACATGCAGCCTCCAAGGCCCTGGGCCCGGGCTCCTAAAAGCATGGTCTGGGCGGCAATGCCGTGGTCGCACCAGAACTTGTCCGCCACCCGTGTGTCCCCTAAGATGACGATATAGCCTGTGGGGCGCTCCGCCTCTTCAGGCCCTTTCCAGTCCGTCAGATAGGCGGCCCACCCCAGACAGTCAAAGATTTCTTTGTTTTTTTGGGGATCGGTGGAAAGCACGTATTTTAAGGGCTGCTTATTGGCGGCTGAAGCCGTGTGCCGGGCAAGATCCACCAGGCCTTCAAGGGTGCCTTCGGGTAAAGCGGCACTGCCGTCAAAGCGTCGGCATGAGCGGTTGGATATGACAAGATCTCTAAAGTGTTGCATGGGTGGTTCCTTTACTTTTTACAGGGGACATGTTCGAACTGGGGCATGTTGATATCGATCCAGTCCAGGATCTTCTCCATTTCCCGGGTGACTTCCTGAAGGGCCTTGCCCCGGTGGCTGACCGTGGCTTTTTCCTCCATGGACAGCTGGGCAAAGGTCTTGTCGAATTCGGGAAAGAAGAACAATGGGTCATAGCCGAATCCGTTGTCTCCTTCAGGCTCCCGGGTCAGGATTCCGTCGCAGCGCCCCTCGTAGGTCAGGGCCGCACCTGTGGGAACGGCAATGGAGATCACGCATTGAAAAGAGGCCCTGCGGTCCTCCTTATCCTTCATCGCATCCAAAAGCTTGGCCACATTGTCCGCATCTGTCGCGTCTTCTCCGGCATACCGGGCGGAGTAGACCCCGGGGGCCCCGTCCAGCGCCTCCACGCAAAGGCCGGAATCATCGGCCAGGGCCGGATACCCCAGAACTCTTGCGGTAAAGGCCGCTTTTTTATAGGCATTGTCATCAAAGGTCTCCCCATCCTCGATGACTTCCGGGATCGGGCCGAAGTCGGACAGGTTTTTTATTTCAATGGGGTGGTCTTTGAGGAGGTTCGAAAGTTCCCTGGTCTTTCCCTTATTGGTGGTGGCCAGTACGAGAATCTGTTTCACTATGGTCTCCTTGGGTTGTTTTTATTTGGCTTGGGCTAATTGTGGGGCTAATATAAGTCTGCCGATAAGGTTTGTAAAGTTTTCGGCTGTTGGGTATTCGCGGGCCAAAAGGCTTAATTCCGAAATCGGCCTTGAAAATGCCTCAGGGGCGGTTAAATTGACTATACCCCCCGTTTGGGGGATGTATCCTTTGCCCTGCATGATACGATGGACAAAAACAAGGATTAAGAATCTCAACCCGAGCGACCAGAATCTTTGGAGGACATATGCCCCAGTTTGCCAATGCCATGGAAGTGTTTAAATTGCTGGATAAATCCAACTGCCGCAGGTGCAATGAAGGCACCTGCCTGGCCTTTGCCTCAAAGGTTTTTTTAGGACAAAAATCTTTGGATCTCTGCCCTGCCGTCGATCCTTCAATTAAAGAAAAGTACGCCGCTGCCACAGGACCCCGAACCCTTCCGGCGGCCGCAGACATGGAGCGCATGGTTCAAGGCATGAAGCAGGACCTGGCCGACTGCGACCTTAAGCAGGCTGCCCAGCGCACCGGCGGAAAGTTTGACAAGGGATGGCTGATCATCCGGATCTTTGGCAAACCCTTTGCCGTCAACAATGAGGGCCGCATCAAGACCGATCTGCACGTCAATCCCTGGATGGTGGTTCCCATCCTCCACTACATCCTGGAAGCCCGGGGTCAAAAGACCCAGGGCAAATGGATGGCCTACCGGGAGCTTGAAAACGCCAGGGAAAAGAACAACCTCTTTGTCCAAAGAGCGGAGCAGCCTTTAAAAAAAATCGCGGACAGCTATCCTTCCCTGTTTGAGGACCTGGTGGACATGTTCAGCGGGGCTGCGCAGGACAGCCAGTATGACGCCGATATCTCCCTTGTCCTTTATCCGCTGCCCCTTTTGCCCATGATGGTCTGCTATTGGAAGCCCGAAGACGGGATGGAGTCGGATCTGAGCCTGTTCTTTGACCAGAGCGCCGATGAAAACGGCGGCTATGAGATGGTGTTCAACCTTGCCGCGGGCATGGTGCGAATGTTTGAAAAATTCGCCCAGACCCATGGCGGGGCGTAAAATACGAGGCCGGCCAAGGTTTTTTGCGGCGTGTCCATAGCCGTTGAATTGTTGAGGCAAGACAGGAAACGGCTCTATTGAGCCCGGACGGACTCCAATTGAGATCACCGCTTGCATTTTTTTGCCCCACTATGCAGTCCTAACCAGGACTTATGTTTAGGATGAATTTGCCGCTGTTTCCCGGATTGACAGCCTTGTTTAACGGTCTGATCTGTCTTGCCATTGCTTGGGTCGGGTGTCATGCTTTTCTTGACAAAAAGCGCTTTCATAGATTACGATATTGGCATGTCCAAAAAGTCAGATGTATACCAGATTGCCGCAAGTCTCAATATCTAAACCCTTAGGGACACCATCCATGAAATTTCGCTTTCCCGTTATTATTATTGATGAAGATTTCCGTTCGGAGAATATTTCCGGCTCCGCCATCCGTGACCTTGCCGATGCCATCGACAAGGAGGGCATGGAAGTGGTGGGCTTTACCAGCTATGGCGATCTGACCTCTTTTGCCCAGCAGTCCAGCCGTGCCTCCTGTTTTATCCTGTCCATTGACGATGAAGAATTCGAGGAAGGCACCGATGTGGAGGTGGCCAAAGCCCTGCAGGCCATCAAGGGATTTATCCGCGAGGTGCGCCGTCATAATGACAACATCCCGATCTTTTTGTATGGTGAAACCAAGACCGCCAGGCATTTTTCCAACGATATCCTTCGTGAGCTGCACGGCTTTATCCATATGTTCGAAGATACGCCGGAGTTCGTGGCCCGTCATATCATCCGTGAGGCTAAAAAATACCTGCGTGAACTGGCCCCGCCATTTTTCAAGGCCCTGATGGGGTATGCCAGTGACAGCTCCTATTCCTGGCACTGTCCCGGTCATTCCGGCGGTGTGGCCTTCTTAAAAAGCCCGGTGGGACAAATGTTCCACCAGTTTTTTGGCGAGAATATGCTGCGTGCCGACGTGTGCAACTCGGTGGAAGAGCTGGGGCAACTGCTCGATCACACAGGGCCTTTGGCAGCCAGTGAACAAAACGCCGCACGTATTTTCGGCAGTGATCATCTGTTTTTTGTCACCAACGGCACTTCTACATCCAATAAAATGGTGTGGCACAGTACGGTGGCACCGGGCGATATCGTGCTGGTGGACCGCAACTGCCATAAATCCATCCTGCACAGCATTATTATGACCGGTGCCATACCGGTTTTTCTGATGCCGACCCGGAACCACTACGGTATTATCGGTCCCATTCCCAAATCCGAATTCAGTCCTGAGACCATTGCCAAAAAGATTGAAGCCAATCCGTTTGCCCGCAAGGCCGCCAATAAAAAGCCACGGATTTTGACCCTGACCCAGAGCACCTATGACGGCATTATATATAACGTCGAAGAGATTAAGGCGCTGCTTGGAAACAGCATCGACACCCTGCATTTTGACGAGGCCTGGCTGCCCCATGCGGCGTTCCACGAATTTTACCACAGGATGCACGCCATCGGCGCCGACCGGCCGCGCAGTGATGACGCACTGGTGTTTGCCACCCAGTCTACCCATAAGCTTTTGGCCGGGCTTTCCCAGGCGTCCCAGATTCTGGTGCAGAACAGCCGGACACGCAAGCTCAACACCCATAGGTTCAATGAGTCCTATCTGATGCACACCTCCACCAGCCCCCAATATGCCATTATCGCCTCCTGTGATGTGGCTGCAGCCATGATGGAGCCGCCGGGCGGCCGCACTCTGGTGGAAGAATCCATCAAAGAAGCCATTGATTTCCGCCATGCCATGCGCCAGGTCGACGAAGAATTCGGTGATGACTGGTGGTTTCAGGTCTGGGGGCCGGATGAGTTGCCGGGTGAGGGCGATCTTCGGCAGGAAGACTGGATGATCAAGGCCTCGGACAGCTGGCACGGCTTTGGCAGTATTGAAACCGGCTTCAATATGCTTGATCCCATCAAAGCCACAATTATCACCCCTGGGCTGGATATGAACGGGCGCTTTGATGAACTTGGCATTCCAGCTGCGATCGTTACCCACTACCTGGCCGAGTGCAACATCGTGGTGGAAAAGACCGGGCTGTATTCCTTTTTCATCATGTTTACCATCGGCATTACCAAGGGACGCTGGAATTCCATGGTAACAGCGTTGCAGCAATTCAAGGACGATTACGACGGCAACCTGCCTCTTTGGCGTGTGATGCCGGAGTTTGCGGCAAAGCAGCCGCGGTATGAACGAATGGGATTAAAAGAGCTGTGCCAGCAAATTCACCAGGTGTACCGTGAATTTGATGTTGCCAGGATCACCAAGGATATGTACCTGTCTGACTTTATTCCAGCGATGACACCGGCCGATGCCTGGTCCCACATGGCTCACCGCAAAGTGGAGCGGGTTCCCATAGACGATTTGGAAGGACGCATCACCGCTATGCTGATCACGCCTTATCCGCCCGGCATCCCGCTTTTGATTCCCGGCGAACGATTCAACAAGATCATTGTCAACTACCTGAAGTTCGTCCGCGAATTCAACCACCGTTTCCCCGGTTTTGAGACCGATGTCCACGGTCTGGTCAGAGAGACCATCAACGGCAAGGTGGAATGCTTTGTTGATGTCGTGCAAAACAGTTGATTCAAAAGTGATGCTGTTGCCCGATCAATTAAAACATCTTTTTTCGGTCTGCCTGCCGGCAACCTTATTTGATAAGGCGCCGGAAAAAATCCAAATCAAGCTGATTCCTAAAAAACTTTTAGGAATCAGCTTGTGAGCATAATTTTACCGTGTCAGAATTAAGGCGGGTTGCGCGGCAATGAAAAATTGCCTTTTTAAAATTAAACCGGCGGTTCTGACCCTCCCTTCCAGCAATTCTCAATTTGAAAATAATTCTCAGGAACTTGTGAGCTTCGTTCTTGTTGTATGTTATCCAACTATTCTCTATATAACCCGGCGGGGCTACGCTATATCCGCCTCCGATCGTCTATACCTGCGGCAGAAGAAGACGAGCTGCTGCTTTTCGATCATGAACGCCTCAGCTCGTAGGCCGCTTCGCCCCCCCCTGCCCAACCCCGCATAGTCTTTTCAGGTTCAATGAAGGTTAAAATGGTCTCATAACGGCGGTCAAGTTAACAGGCATAATACTGAGTTTGGCATACAGGCTCAGGATATACTAGCATACCATATGTTGTGGGCCGGTGGCTTGGGACAAAAGTGACTGATGATACCATTATTGCGCACCTGGGAAGGTGGGTATATTTTAAGAGTCTCTATAGATCAGGTCGATTCAGTCTATGTTCATGTTTCTGGTTGCATTTTTTTATCCAGAGTGATTATTTCAGTCTAAGTGATAATACGCTCTCAATAAAGGATCTTCCTTTTCAGTCGTTTATCACCCAAATTTTCATGATATGCGGTTATTATCTTGGAATGATATGCGCCACCCGCATATCAGGCAGCTAAACGAAATCGTTCAATTACTTGTTACTTAAGGAATAAATTAGATGCAGGACGAATATCTACATCACACTATCGAGCTCTACCATAGTTTGGAGGCTCAGCTATCTCAGTTTTCCAACCGTGCCAGAACAATTGAAAATACTATTTTGGTTATTTCGGTGATTACATCAGGAGGTTTGTGGTTGCTTGCTGCGCAGGTGCTTCCTCAAGCAATTCTTTGGGGTGGAGCAGCCCTCAGCACATTGACCACAGGTTTAACACTTTACCTATACTCATCTGGTGTGAATAAAAAAAGAGAAAAAGCTATTAATTTACACTCAGAAGTCTCAAGATTTTTGGCAGCAATACGCAGCAATCCAAATATGGATAGTTCTGAGTTTTGGGACACCTTTAAACCATTAGAACATAAAGTAAGAATAATGGCTCATGAGCGTGAATAAATTGACTTATAACCAATCGTTCCATCCAATCGGATGAACCCAAACGTTAGCAAGAATATGAACTTAAAAAAGAAACATCACTATATCCCGATTTTTATGCTCAATTTTTTTAAAAAAAAGAAGAGCAAAAAAGTTTCATATTTCGACAAAATACAACAATTGCATAGGGCCCAACGACCAGAAAAAATAGCATGCCAAAATTACTTATATCGATTCAAAAAAAAGGGAAAAGTAACTGAAAGATGCCTTGAAGATTATACTGCAGGAATTGACGACAAGGCTGCCAACGTAATTGCACAGATTATCTCGAATAGTTCTGTAGCGGGATTAAATGAGTCCCAAAGAATCGCCTTGGTTAAATTTATAGTGTTATCAAAATACAGAACGCCATATAATATAAAAATTGAGGAACGCTTGATCGAAACTTTTAAAAGGGAACTTTCACCGAATGTATCGGTGCCTTACCTCAATAATAAAACGGTATCAGAAGTAACAAATGATGATATAGTAAATCGATTCCTTGAAAAATTAAAAAAAAATATAGAGAAATATTATCCTGCTCTTGTCAACAGGGCCATACACCTAATTGAAGCACCTAAAAAATGTTCTTTTGTTATTTCAGATAACCCTGTAATTGAGGTTAATTGCGATCAATATTGCGACATGATTGATGAGCGCCTTGAGGCCTCTAATTTGGGAGATTTATTGATGCCGATCTCGCCCCAATATTATGTAGCAATCCAAAATTCTAATAACAGAAGAATTCAAATCACTGATGGCATAAATGAAAAACAGGCTATAAATGCAGAAAGGTTTATCTACGCCAACTCTGAAAGACACCTAAAAATAGTAGGGGGAAAACAAATTTTGCAACCCCACATAAAATTGGCACCTAATGTTAAAGAAATATTTCGAAATTGCTAACCAAGGGGTGACGAAGAATTGCAATTCGAGGGACATGATACTTAATTCCAACAACCAAAATGCTGACGGATGAACCGCAGATTTTGAAATGTTATACGCAACACCACCAAATTGTGAATTCCAAAAAAGACTCTGGAAACTATTGAAAAGATATTTCGACTTGCTTTCATTCCATTCCTTATTTATTCAGTTTAAACCGAATTGCCGATGGAGTATTCGTCGAAATCAATCAAGGATTCACGGACCTGATGAGATACACCCGTGAAGATTTTATAAAGACAAAATTTGACTTATACAACTTTCATGACAGTAAGAACCTTCCACAACAGAAACGAAAGCTATTTAATTCCAGTATGTTGGTGAAACTTTCATATAAAATTCCTCTGTTGAGCAAGTTTTTGAGTGTTTGCCACAGGATTATGATTTGGAAGCCTGCAATCAGCTGGATACATCAAAATGATATGAAACTTGTAATCAAGCCAGTTTCAGATGTCTGGCAAAGGCCTTACGTCAGTTTTGCTCGAATTTTGCAGGAATATCGTTGGCAATATTCCGAGCCATTATTTCTAAACAGAATCACCGGCATGTGCAAACAGGCGATAACCAAACAAAGGAGAAAGGAGATTCCTATGCTGTGGAACAGATTTAAAATGGGCTTACTGTTTGGCGTGTTTACGCTTATGACCTTCCAGCCTTTGGCTTTGATGGCGGAAGAGGGAAAGGTCTATCACATCGGCATCATTCCCACCTGGCCCTCGGTGGTCACCCATAAGAAATGGTCGCCGTTCACACAACGGCTTTCCCAGACCACCGGTTTTACCTTTCGGCTGAAGGTGTACGAAAAAATGAGAGACTTCGAGCGAGACATCATCTCGCCGGAGGCCCCTGATTTCATCTTCGCTAATGCCCTCCAGACCATAGTGGCCCATGAGGTACAGGGCTTTGTGCCACTGGTCCGGGGCGGTCCTGCCGTTAAGGCACTGATCTTTGTACGCCAGGATTCTCCTATCAAGACCGTCGACGACCTGGTTGGCAAGCGCATCGCCTTTGTCGGTGAAAAAAATGTATGAACCATCTTTCTTAGACACGTGTTGTCTGTCCAAAATGAAAAACTGGTTTTCGATACTGACTACAGCGGTTCGACAAAGAATGCAATCATGCAGGTGCTGTTGGGTAAGGCGGACGCTGGAGTGACCGTCGGCCCGGCGCTCGACAGGGAGACGAAGAATATTCGCGGTCAGCTCCGGACCTTGATGGAGTCGCACGAAATCCCCTCTCCTCCGCTCTGCGCACACCCCCGTGTTCCGGAGGCCGTTCGGGCGGTGCTCAAAAAGGGCGTATTCACCCTTGCGGAAACACCCGAAGGCGAGGCACTCATGAGTCAGGTCAGAATGCCGGCCCCCACGGTTGCCGATTATGAAAGGGACTATAAACCGCTGGAAAGTATGGATGTAAAGCTTTTGTCGAATTGGGGAAAATAAAATGCCTTTGCTACCGAGACGTCTGAATGCGCAGCTGATCCTGCTGGTATCCTGCATCCTGCTAGCCACCGGGGTTACTTTCGGCTGGTTGACTGCCAGTAGAGAGGCCGTTATGCTCAAGGCTTCCATGCGCCGGAATGCGGACAGCATGACCATGCACCTTGCTGACCGCTGCACCTATTACCTCGTTCTGGACGACTTTGCGGAGCTGGAGTCCTTTTTGATACAATCGGGGAAGTTAACGGACATCGTGCGGCTCCAAGTAGTGGAACCGAACGGCTTTGTGCTCGGTGATGTCGAGAGTGGCTCCGACGGCAAAGTGCGGCAGCTTCAGGGAGCCGAACGAATTTCCCCCCCCGCTGAGTTTACAACGGCAACCTACGTCGAAGACAATTATCTGGTCGTCTGGCAACCGATTGCAACCGGCATCCCTCTGGGCTGGCTCAAAGCAACCTACGATCTCTCGCCGATTCAAGCAGCTGCGGCTGTGACCTGGCGGGACTCCCTCATACTCTCCCTGCTCTGGGTGATCTGTAGCGCCGGACTGCTGCTTTTGGTGTTTCACCCTCTGGTACGCTCCATCAATACTGTGACCGATTTTGCCCGACGGCTAAACGAGCAGAAAGGTGAGCAGGTCACAGTCGGACAGTCCTTCCATGAAATCGTCGATCTGGTTGCATCGTTAAATGACGCCTCGCAACGTCTGCATGCTTCGAAGGAGCAGATGCGCCGAGATCAGGAACTGTTGAAAAAGAGCGAACAGAAGTTCCGCGTGGTCTTTGATCAGGCCTTCCAGTTCATAAGCGTGTTGAGTACGGATGGCGTGGTCCTGCAAGCGAACCAGACCGGGCTGCAGTCCGCTAGCATCGGTGAGGACGCCGTGCTCGGCAAGCCGTTCTGGGAAACCCCTTGGTGGGTGCATTCCGTCGAATTACAACAGAGGTTGCAAACGGCAGTTCTGGAGGCGTCGAGGGGAAAACTCGTTCGCTTCGAGGCCACTCTCCCTAAAACGGGCGGGGAGATACGCTATTTTGATTTTTCCCTCAAGCCCGTCACAAACGCACAAGGGCAAGTCGTCCTGCTCATACCGGAAGGTCGCGACATCACCGAACGTAAACTGACCGAGGAAAAGCTGCGGGAGAGCGAAGAAAAATACCGTTCAATGATGGAATCCATGGATGATGCGACCTATATATGTTCACCGGACTTTCTTATAGAGTATATGAACCCGGCCATGATTTTAAGGACAAGAGGTGATTCCTCCAGTGAGCCTTGTCACAAGGTAATACACGGGCTTGATGAAAAATGCCCATGGTGTGTCCATGAAAAAGTTATGATGGGTGAATCCATCAACGCTGAGGTTCTCAGCCCTTTGGACGACAAAGCTTACCATATATCTAACCTACCCATATTTCACACAGACGGATCAGTTTCAAAGCTGACAGTTTTTCGGGATCTTACCGAAATCAAAAAATTGGAAATCCGCCTTCGGCAAGCCCAGAAAATGGAGGCCATCGGAACTCTTTCCGGTGGTATTGCCCATGATTTTAACAACATTCTTTTTCCCATTGTCGGTCATACAGAGATGCTCCTGGAAGATATTCAAGAAGATGGCCCGATCCGAAACAGCCTTAAAGAGATTTTTACCAGCGCATTAAGGGGCAGAGATTTGGTGCAGCAAATTCTTACATTCTCTCGACAAGAAAAAAATGAATTAACTTTGATTAAAATTCAGCCCATCATTAAAGAAGTATTAAAACTGATCAGAGCCACTATTCCGACCACTATCTCTATTAATCAAAATCTACAACCCAACTGTGGGGCCATTAAAGCAGACCCGACTCGGATTCATCAAATCATTATGAATCTTACCACCAATGCCTATCATGCCATGGAGGCGAATGTTGGAGAACTCAAGGTCAGTCTCAAAGAGATCAATTTGAACGAGTATGACTTGATTGAACCTGATTTGAAACCTGGCTTGTATGCCTGCCTCTCAGTTTCTGATACCGGCATTGGAATGAATAAGGATGTCTTAAATAGAATCTTTGAACCGTTTTTTACCACCAAGGAAAAAGGTAAAGGAACAGGAATGGGCTTGTCAGTGGTCCATGGGATAGTGAAGAGCATGAATGGTGCTATTCAAGCTTACAGTGAGCCAGGCAAGGGTACCCAATTTCACGTTTATCTGCCGGTTATCGGGATTGCTTTTGAAAATCAGGAACCTCAGATAAAGGAATCCTTAATAGGAGGATCTGAAAACATTCTTCTTGTCGATGATGAAGAGGCTGTCATTTTAATGGAAAAACAGATTCTCAATCGTCTCGGGTATCAGGTCGTTTCATTCACGAACAGTGAGGAAGCATTGGAAGTATTTAAATCTGATTCTGATAAATTTGATCTGGTCATTACAGATATGGCAATGCCGAAAATACCGGGGGATAAACTGGCTGTCGAATTAATTAAAATACGACCCGATATCCCTATATTGCTTTGCACGGGTTTCAGTGAGTCTATGACGGATGAAAAAATTAAGTCTTTAGGTATCAAGGAACTTTTGATGAAACCAATTAGTATTAACGATCTTGCCCAAAAGATTCGGAAAATTTTAGATGGTAACAAAAATATTTGAGGAAGTTAATTTATGGCTGATTTTGGACATGCCTCACCTGAAACCCTGCGAAACACTCAAAAAATCTGGTCCAGTAGTCGGCTTCCGGGATTTGAGAATCGGAAAAGTCGTAAACCAAATCAGGAATAGGTTCGGAAGTGACAGGTTACGGCGGATCATGCTTACATATATCCAAAGTCCAAGATGGCGTAAGATTTTTTCGATAATGAATAGTTCTTCGATGAAGCTGATGATGTGCATCTGCCCCCAGCATTTCGAGCAGGTAAACGGGTCCACCTCATAGATTTTCTGGATCAGCCTGGCCCAGTTCTAAATCAAGGGACAGCTTACTTAATTCTAACAACGAACATTCTACGGTCAAGCCGTAGATGTTCAAGGTTAAAAGTGCTGACTATGTCTATAATTGAACGCTTTTTTGAAAATCTCTTCGACCGCAATATGTTGGGGTAGCCGTCCCTAATAAAGATTCAACTTAATACCGGAGAAAGTAGACTGAGCCTTTATTCCATTACCCGTTTTTCTCAAATGCCTTGTCCACCATATAATGGTATGATCTTAGCATTCGCAAATCGAAAAAGAATCGGCGGGCCGGGTAAGGGGGCTGGGAGCGGCGTATGAGCTGATGCGTTCAGGATCGAAAAGCATCAGCTCATACGCTTCGGAATCGGTCAGGAAGACCGATGGAGACATAGCGAAAGCCCCCTTACCCCATCCGCTGGGTTTAGACTATGCAGTGCGACGCATAAGTTTCTGGGCATTCTTTTCAAATTGAGAATTGCTGCCTCCCTTCTGTTTCATTTGACAAAAATTTTTTTTTAATCTATTCAAGGTCCAGATTATCGCTTACTAATCTTAAGGATCTTGCTTCATGTATTATCTTTTCGGCTTTACCTGAATGTGTGCGGGAAATTACCCGTTGGGTAATAGGCTTTAAAGATAATGGATGTCTTTTTATTCCAGTCTAACTAACCTTTCCGGCACATATTCTTCTGCCGGTTCCCCTGCACTTTAAAAAAAGGTGATCGAAAGGGCGTTGCCCCTGCCGGCAGCGGTGTGTCTTTGCTGTGGCTGTTCCGGTGCGCGCGCCTTATGGCAACTCAACCATTTGTAAAGACAAAGGAATTCGTATGAGTCATCCAGTCATTGATACCTGGCAAGGGGATGGGCATGAACTGGACCTATCGCGCCTCGGTACCGGGTCGCAGGCAAAAAGGCCCAGGGCCGTCATGGGATGGAAAGGGGTGAGAATCTGGGATGAAAGTCTTGATCCTGTGGACCTTCTGGCGGCGTATCTTGAAAAGACAGCGGAGGAGTCCTGCGGCCAGTGCGCTCCCTGCCGTTTTGGCACCGCTCGGACCGCCGTGCTTTCAGCCCGGCTTGCCAAAGGAGAGGGAACAAAAGAGGATCTGGATCAGATCCGCCGCCTGGTGCGCCACATCAGCCTGACGGCCCGGTGCGACATCGGCCGGACCCTGGCCAAGCCGGTCCTGGATTTGATGGATCAATTCAGCCAGGCTTTTTCGGATGCGGCCCGGGGCAGCAGAAAAGAGGCGGCAAAAGGCAGCTATACGGCCATAGTCACGGCCCCCTGCATCCAGGCTTGTCCGGCCCACGTGGATATCCCGGCCTACCTTGAAAATGTCAGAATGGAGCGCTTCTCAAAGGCCATGGATACGGTCCGCGAAGGCTGCCCCATGCCCGGTACCATCGGCCGGGTCTGTGTCCGGCCCTGTGAATCGGCATGCCGCAGGGGTAAACTGGACGCCTCTTTGTCGGTCCGGGCGGTAAAACGGTTTCTGGGGGATCTGGAGATGGAGGGCAAGCTTGACAGCATTCCTGCACCTTCCCAAGCGCATCCGGATAAGGTTGCCGTTGTCGGTGCCGGCCCCGCAGGGCTGTCCTGCGCCTATTACCTGGGCCGCCAGGGGATAAAGGCCACCGTATTTGAAGCCCAGGAAGGCCCCGGTGGCATGGCCGCCTACGGCATCCCGTCCTACCGTCTGCCCCGGGAGGTCATTGCCCATGAAACCGCCATGGTGGAATCTTTAGGGGCGCAGATCAAATACAACACAGCCATTGGCCGGGATATCTCCATGCAGGAGCTGACGGATCAGGGCTATAAGGCTGTATTTGTCGGTGCGGGTGCACCCGCACCTTCCAAGATTCGCTGCGAGGGAGAGGATGAAGGATATGAGAACTTCATGCCCGGCGTGGATTTTTTGGCCAAAGCCGCCCGGGGGGAAACGCCCCTTAAGGGACAGCGCGTGGTGGTGATCGGCGGCGGAAACGTGGCCATGGACTGCGTGAGAACAGCCCGGCGCCTGGGATTCACCGATATCAATCTGCTTTACCGCCGCACCGAAGCTGAGATGCCGGCGGATCCCCATGAGATCCGGGAGGCCAGGGAAGAAGGCGTTGTTTTCCACTTCCTTGTTGCTCCCTCAAAGGTGCTTGCCGATGACAAGGGGTCCGTAACCGGAATTCAATGCATTAAAATGGCTCTGGGGGAACCCGACGACAGCGGCAGAAGACGCCCGGTTCCCGTTGAAGGCTCCTCCTTTGTTATGGAATGCGACGCCGTTGTTCCGGCTATCGGCCAGGCCTGTACCCTTTCTACGTTTCTGCCCTCCGACGAAAAATTGCTCAGCCGGTGGAATACGCTGGAGGTGGACCCTGTCACAGGCCAGTCCAAACGTGACGCAATTTTCGGGGGCGGCGACTGTGCCACGGGTCCCAGCACCCTGATTGCGGCCCTGGCCGCCGGAAAGAAGGGCGCTTTTGCCATTGCGGACTACCTTAAAAACGGAACATGCGGTGCCTGCGAGGCCCAGGACCTTTTCACCCTTACCGACACCCCCAATCTTTTTGATTCCGATCCTGATTTCAGCTATCCGGGGGTTACCGAGCGCATGGAAGCCGATGTGCTGTCTCCAAAGATCCGGGTGGAGAATTTTGACGAGGTGGAAAAAGGATATGTACCGTTCCAGGCAAGACAGGAAGCATCGCGGTGTCTGCGCTGCTACCGCATGATCATGGCCGCATTTTAGGCCGTTCAAAACAAAAGTGAATATTGAACCGAAAGGATACGCTATGCCGACCCTTACCATCAATAACAATCAGGTTCCCTTTAAGCCGGGCCAGACTATTTTAGAGGCGGCCCGGGAACATCACATCGATATCCCAACCCTCTGCCATTTGTCCGAGTGCACGCCCACAGGCCAGTGCCGGGTCTGTGTGGTGGAGGTTGCAGGGGCTGAGCAATTGCTGCCGGCCTGTGAAACGCCGGCAGGGGAAAATATGCAGATTCTCACCCACAGTCCTGCGGTGAAAGAGGCCCGCAAAACCGTCATTGAGATGCTGATCTCATCCGGAGCCCATAATTGCCTGCTCATGGACGCGCCTGCCAACACCTGGAGCGAAACCCAGACCGGCATCATGGCCCAGCCCTGGCATGATACCTTATGCCCGTCCTACGGCAACTGCCGCCTCCAGGATCTGGCCATTGAATACGACGTCCAGGTCAAGGACCTGGAACTGGACTGGCAGGACCATCCCATCGACGATACAACGCCCCTGATCGTCCGGGATTTTAGCCGGTGCATCGGCTGCGGCCGCTGCGTCCAGGCCTGCAACGACATCCAGGTGAACCTGGCCATCCCCGTGCCCTTCGGCCGGAGGGCCGACCATCCCGAAGGATGGTATCCGGCTGTGGATTATGACGCCTGCACCCATTGCGGCCAGTGCGTTCAGGCCTGTCCCACAGGCGCCCTGTTCGAGAAAAAGGCCTTTGGCCTGACCCGGGGAAACGATGTTACAAAGGTGCGCACCACCTGTCCCTACTGCGGGGTGGGATGCCAGCAGCTTCTCCACGTCCGGGACGACCGGATCATCAAGGTTACGGGCGTTGAAGACGGGGCCCCCAGCATGGGGCGGCTGTGCGTCAAAGGCCGGTTCGGATACGATTTCATTCATTCCGGGGAGCGGCTCACTCATCCTTTGATCCGAGAGGGAGAAGAGTTCCGCAAGGCCACCTGGGACGAGGCCCTGGACCTTGTGGCCGAAACCTTCACCCGGATTGTTCAGGAAAACGGCCCGGACACCCTGGCCGGGATCTCCTGCGCCAGGAGCATCAACGAGGACTCCTATAATATGCAAAAGCTTTTCCGGGCGGTCATCGGCACCAACAACATCGACCACTGCGCCCGGACCTGCCATGCCCCCACCGTGGCCGGCCTGGCCCAGTCCTTTGGCTCCGGTGCCATGACCAACTCTTTTGAGGAGTTTAAGCACTGCAAGATGTTTTTTGTCATCGGTTCCAATATGACCGAGGCCCATCCCGTGGCCGCCACCTGGATCAAGCAGGCCGTTCGCAACGGGGCCCATCTCATCGTGGCCGATCCCAGGTTTAACGGCATTGCCGCCCATGCCCACACCCACCTGCAGATCAAGGTAGGATCGGATGTGGCCCTGATCAACGCCATGATGAACGTGCTGATCACCGAAGATCTCTACGACAAGGCCTATGTAAACGCTCACACCACCGGGTTTGAGGGGTTAGAGGAGATGGCCCTGTCCTGGCCCCCGGAGCGGGCGGCGGAAATCTGCGGAGTGACCGCCGACGACATCCGGGCCGTTGCCAGAACGCTTGCCTCAGTCAAGCCGGCGGCCCTGATGTACACCTTAGGCATCACCGAGCATACCTGCGGCGTGAACAACGTCATGTCCTGCGCTAATCTCCAGATGCTCCTGGGCAACGTGGGCTATGCCATGGGCGGGGTCAATCCCCTGCGGGGCCAGAACAACGTCCAGGGCGCCTGCGACATGGGGGCGCTGCCCGGAGATTATCCGGGGTATCAGAAAGTCACGGATGAGGCAGCCCGGGAAAAGTTTTCAAAAGCCTGGGACGCCAGCCTGCCGACAGCGCCCGGCCTGATGATTCCGGACATGATCGACGGCCTGGCCACAGGAGAGGTAAAAGCCCTTTACGTGTTCGGGGAAAATATCGCCAACACGGAACCGGACATCCATCATGTTGAAAAATGTCTGGGCGCAGCCGAATTTCTGGTCTGCAACGATATCTTTGCCACCGAAACCACACGGTTCGCCCATGTGGTCTTTCCGGCCACGGCCTGGAGCGAGGATGACGGCACCTTTACCAACAGCGAGCGGAGGGTCAGCCGGGTCAGAAAGGCGGTATCCCCTCCGGGCGAGGCCCGGCCCAACTGGTGGGTGTTCAGGGAAATCGCAAAGCGTATGGGCAAGGAATGGGAATCGGCCAGCGGTCAACAGATCTGGGATAATGAGTTGGCGGAACTGTGCCCCCTCTTCCACGGTATACGGTTTTCCCGCATTGAAAACGACGGGCTTCAATGGCCCTGTCCCTCTCTGGATCATCCCGGTACCCGGGTCATGCATCCGGACGGAGCCTTTACCTGCGGACGGGGCAACTTCAAAGCCATTGAATGGACGCCGCCGGCTGAGGTGGCTGACAAGGAGTATCCCTTTGTCTTAAGCACCGGCCGCCGCCTTTACCATTACCATACAAGGACCCAGACCGGACGGTGCGGCGGCCTCAACGACCTTTTGGGAGAGGAAACCGCGGATATTTCAGCTCAAGATGCCGCCCGGCTGGGCATTGCCCAGGGAGAAAAAATCCGGGTGTCCTCCAGGCGGGGATCGGTGGAGGTGACGGCCAAGATCACCCCACAGGTGCCCGAGGGCCTTGTATGGATGGCCTTTCACTTCAGGGAGGGCTGTGCCAATTTTCTGACCAACTCCGCCTTTGACCCGGTCTCCAAGACCGCTGAGTTCAAAGCCTGTGCCGTGAATTTGGAAAAAATTGCATCCTGAGCCGCAGCTTTAATTCCCCGCCCTGACGTGCAGGGCGGGGAATCCTCAAATTGAGCCCTGGCATCAAACCGGTTCCTGCTTTGCGCTTGACATCCCGAAGCCCAGGTGAGACCTTAGGTTTAAACCAAACGTTACAAAGACCTTTTGAAAACCTAAGTATCAGCGCCGGCTTAGCGGCGAAAATGCGGACCCCTTGCCATGACTTCAACCCAAGAAATCTGCCCTGTAACCGGGCTGCCTCTATTATCAAACCCGGACTGGAGCTGGCAGGCCCCTGACAGTGTCTGTGCCGTGTCAATCCGTCTGATTTCAGACCGGATTCTTTTGATCCGGACCACAGGGCATGTCCGGCTTGAGGACCAACGGCAGATCTGCCTTCTTGTATCCCGGCTGGTGGAGGAACAGATCCCTCCTGCAAAAAAGGTGGTTCTGGTTTTTGACTGGTCCGGGATAACGGGAATAGACTATGCCGCACGGTCCCATTTTTTTGACCAGCTGGACCGGCGGCAGAACCGTATAAAAGGATTGGTGCTGTACAGTCTTTCTTTTGTGGTCCGGCTGAGCATCAAGCTGGGGACCCGGATCAACCGCCTGGGGTTTCCCGTCCTTTTTTCCAGGGATTTTGCCAAAGCCATGTCCCAGGCTTGTGAACTGGCTGGGAAGGGGCCTGTCATGGAACCGATTGCCCGCCGAGACGTTCCGGGGCATGCGGATGACCGGGCAAACGGACTGGAAGGATTCAAAACCGAGCTGCTGGCGTTCATGGCCCGCCTTAACTGGGATGAGCGGGACGCCGTCCCGCCGGATATCCCCAAATACCATCCCTTCAGAGAGGTGTTTGAATCTTTGCTCCTGATCAAGTCTGACCTGGATGTCGTGTTTCGCCAGCGGGACGATCTGGAGGCTGAACTCTTATCCCACCAGGATAAGCTTGAAGGGTTGATCCGGCAGCGGACCCTTGCCCTTGAAGAGGAATCGGCCCAGAAGCGCCATGCCCGAAATATCAACACCGTTTTGTTTGATATCTCGACCGCCGTCACGATGACCGACAATCTGGACGCGCTCTATCCCCTGATCCATGAGTATCTTGAGCGGATCATTCGCCTGCGCAATTTTTTTATCGGAATTTACGACTCCCGTGGGGACCGCTTGCATATCCCCTATTGCAGGGATGAGCATGAACCAGGGCTTTCGGATATCGCACAGATTTCAAAGGGGGGCTCTTTGGCATCGGATGTATTGATGAACCAGGCGCCCCTGCTCCTGGTCAAATCCCAGCTTCTTGAGGAGTCCCACCGGATCAGAACGGATCAGATCCCCGAATACTGGCTGGGGGTGCCTCTGGTCAGCCAGAACCGGGTCATCGGGATCATGGTGGCCAAAAGCTACTCCACAACAGATGTCCTGACCCAGAAGGATTTGGAACTGCTCATGTCCGTCTCCAATCAGGTCGCCATCGTCATTGAGCGGCGCCAGGCCCTGGACGATGTGAACCATCGGGAGCAAAAGTACAGAAAGCTGATCCGGACAACCTCTGCCGGCTACCTTCTGGTGGACAAAAACGATATTATCGTGGAGGTGAACTCAGCCTTGTGCAACATGACCGGATTCTCCGCCGAGGAGATGACCGGTATCTCCCCTGTAAAGATTCTTGAAGAAAGCAGCCGAAAAATTTACGAGGACCGCAGCCTTTTGTTCCGCCAGGACAATGAGCGCCGATATGAGGTCTCTGTGCTCCGAAAGGATGGCAGCCCCATCCGGGTCCGGGTGGAAGCCTCCTCCCTATTTGACGATGCCGGCGGCTACCAGGGGGCCTTTGCCTTTATCACGGACATTTCCGAGCGCTACCAGGCCCAGCAGGCCCTGAGGCTGGCAAAGGAAAAGGCGGAGGAGGTTTCCCGGGCCAAATCCGATTTTCTGGCCAATATGAGCCATGAAATCCGTACGCCGATTAACGGCATTCTCGGCATGGCGGAGATTCTTATGGGAACCTGCCTGGACGATTCCCGTCAAAAATATGTGAAAACCATAGAGACCGAGGCCGGGGCCCTGTTGGGCATTGTCAATTCCATCCTGGATTTTTCAAAAATTGAGGCGGGCCGGATGGAGATGGAATCCATCCCCTTTGATCTTGGAAAGATCTTTGACGACCTTGCCAATGTGATCAGTGTCCGGGCCGGTAAAAAGGAACTGGACTGTGTTATTCGCCTGGACTCTGGTGTTCCCAGAGGGCTGAAGGGGGATCCGGGGCGGCTGCGCCAGATTCTGCTTAACCTTGCGGACAATGCTTTGAAATTTACGACATCCGGCCAGATCAGCATTTTTGGTTCCAGGATTTTTGTATCGGAGGATGAGGCGGAAATCCGGTTTGAAGTCCGGGATACCGGCATTGGCATCCCCAGTGAAAAAAAAGAGCAGATTTTTTCAAGTTTTTCCCAGGCTGACGGCTCCACCACCCGGAAGTACGGGGGCACCGGCCTTGGGACCACCATTGCCAAACAGCTGGTTGAGCTTATGGGCGGCCGGATCGATTTTGAAAGCGAGCCCGGATTCGGCACCACCTTCTGGTTTACAATCCCGTTCCCCAGAAGTCGCAGGCCAAAACCCGTGACCCGCGCAACGGTGGATTTAAAACTAAAAACGGTTCTGGTGGTGGATTCCAACATCGCCCATGGCCAAAGCCTGTGTGACAATCTGCGGTCCCTGGGGGCGGAGGCCCGTTTTACCGAAACCCATGAAAAGGCCCTGGTGCTTCTGGCCGATTCCGAATCCGCCTTTTCCCTTGTCCTTGCCGACCACTGCCCGGGAGCGGTATCCGGATTCGACTTTGCCGAAGCCATGCCCCGCAGCCCTGAGGGGAAAAGGCTTCCCCTTATTCTGATGACGGCCTGGGGACAAAAAGGGGACGGCCTGCGCTGCCGGGAACTTGGCATTGAGGGATATCTGACCAAGCCGGTCGAACAGCGGGATCTGGGGATGGCATTGAACCAGATTTCGTTTGGCAGGGGCGGGCAGCAGGCCATGGAGTTGATCACCACCCACTCCCTGGCCGAACAACGGTCACGGGGGAGACGCATTCTCCTTGCCGAGGATTATCCCACCAACCAGGTGGTGGCCCAGAACCATCTGCAGCGGGCCGGCTACCAGGTATTTATGGCGGAAAACGGGCAGGAGGCGGTGGCCATCTTCAGGACTAAGAGCGTGGATCTCATCCTCATGGATATCCAGATGCCGGTGCTGGACGGCTACGGCGCAACCCGGGCGATCCGGAAAATAGAAGAGGGACTTGGCAAAAGCGGCCGGGTTCCCATCATCGCAATGACGGCCCATGCCATGGCCGAGGACCGGGAAAAGTGCCTCAGCAGGGGAATGGATGACTATATCTCCAAACCTATGAGGCAAAAGGCCCTTCTCGGGATGATTGAAAAATGGCTGAAGGGCGGGGGCGGGGAAAAGAACGAGACGGCGCAGGAGACAGTGCCGGATTCTCGGCATGGGTCCGATGAACCCATGGACATGGCCAGGGTCCTGGCCGAGTTTGACCATGACATGGATTTTTTCAAAGAGGTGGCACAGGAGTTTATTGCCGCGGTTGAAGAGCAGATCGAACGGATCGGCAATGCCATTGAGTCCGGTCAGCCTGAAGTGGTTGAGAAAGAGGGGCATGCCATCAAAGGCGGGGCGGCAAACCTGACCGCCGCCCGGCTGTCCTCTGCCGCATATGCCCTGGAACTTGCCGGCCGCTCAACGGATCTTTCGGAGGGAACCTCCCTGCTGGAAGACCTGGTAAGAGAATTTCAGCGGTTCCGCGTCCAGGCGGACACTCTGGAAGACACCCCTTAACAAGATCGATTTCATACTTATACTTAAATTCATGATTCGTCTTTTTTTTGTTCTATTTCCTTGAATTTTAAAGGAGAATTTCATGAGAGAAAAAGCTTGCGACATGATAAAAGCCGCCCTGGCCGCCGATTCCCTGGCCCTGGGCGTTCATTGGATTTACGATGTGGAGCAGATCAAAAAAAGAGCTGCCCGGGTGGACCACCTTCTATCCCCCGGCCCCGGCTCTTTTCACCCCACAAAGAAAAAAGGGGCATTCACCCACTACGGTGACCAGACCCTGGTGCTGCTGGAATCGGCCGCAGCATCGGCAGGGTTTTCCCTGGATGATTTTTTTCAAAGATGGCAGGTGCTTTTCGAAGCCTATGACGGCTATATGGACTCGGCCACCAAATCCACCTTAAAACAGATCGGGCAGGGTAAAGGGCCGGATCGGTGCGGATCCCCGTCCAACGACCTGGCCGGTGCAGCCCGGGGCGTGGTGATGGCGGCTTTTCTACGGGACGATCCAAAGGCTATGGGAAAGGCGGTCCGGAGCCAGACCCGTATGACCCATCAGGATGCGGAAACGGTGAATGCAGCGGATTTTTTCAGCCGGGTCAGCCTGGCCTGCCTTAAAGGGAGCGCCCCGGCAGACGCTATGCGGGTTGTGGCTGAGGCGGATTTCCAGGACAGTGCTGTGGGGATGTGGGTGGACCAGGGGCTTGCCGCCGCAGGGGATGACAGCGTCACAGCCGTGCTCAGGTTCGGGCAGTCCTGCCATACGCAGGAGGCCTTTCCCGGCGTAGTCCAGATCATTGCAACGTATGAAGAAAATCTGTCCGAGGCCCTGATTCAGTCTGTCATGGCCGGAGGGGACAATGCGGCCCGGGCCAGCCTGGTGGCCCAGGTGCTTGCCGCCTGGCAGGGCCTGGACGATTTGACCCTGGGATGGTTTAACGGTTTGGCGCAGGCGGATCGCATATCCGCTCTGCTGGAAAAGATGCCCTAAGCCGTGTCCTATTCCTCTGCGTTTCCTGATTCCCGGCCGACGGCCAGTTCCTTTTTCACGGCCATGCCTATTTTTTCTATGGTATAGGGCTTTTTAATGTACTGGCCCGCGCCAAGGTCCATGGCGGACTTGACCTGGCGGGTCCGGGAGAATCCGCTGGCAATGACCGCCTTCATTCCGGGCCGAAGCAGCCGGATGCGGCGGAAGGTCTCCAGGCCGTCAATCCCGGGGTCCATGATCATGTCCAAAAGGACCAGGTCGGCCTGGCCGTCGGATTTGAAATATTCTACGGCAGCCTCGCCGCTGGGCACACTGACAGGGCTGTATCCCAGCCGTTCAAGGGCGGCCGAGGCGATCTGTCGCTGGGCCTCCACATCGTCTACGATAAGGATAATTTCCCGGTTCCCCATCAGCTTCGACATGTCCTGGGGGTCGGCCTGCTGCTCCAGGACATCCTCGGTGAGGGGAAAGTAAAGATCAAACCGGGTCCCCTTTCCAGGGGCGGAATCCACATTGATATACCCCCCATGGTCCTGGATGGTTCCCCAGACCACTGCCATGCCAAGCCCTGTGCCGCTTCGTCCCATGACCTTTTTGGTGAAAAAGGGTTCAAAGATCCGGTCCAGATCCTCCGGGGCGATGCCTTCACCCCGGTCTTCCACCGTCAGCATCAGATAATCGCCGGGATGGACCCGGTCATAACCTTTTAACGGGGTTTTTAGCTGGATATTCCGGGTGGAGATCCGGATCAGCCCCCCTGAGGGCTGGGCTTCGGCTGCATTGGAGATCAGGTTCATGACGGTTTTTTGCAGATGGACTTCCGAACCTTTGATCAGGGGGGCATGGGCCTGGATGTGGGTTGTCACCTCTACACCGGGATGAAATGAGAGAATTTTTTCATACTCCGGTGCCCGCAGAAACTCTCTGATAATATTGTTGAGATCCAAGACGTTGCGGGTGACCACCCCCCTGCGGGACAGGGTCAAAAGATCCTGGACAATTTCCGTGGCCCGGAGCCCGGATCGCTGGATTACCTTAAGCCCCTGGGCCATGGGACCGTCCTCTTCGATATCCATGAGGAGCAGTTCAGGATAGGTCACCACCCCTGAGAGCACGTTGTTCAGGTCGTGGGCCACGCCGCCGGCTAAAAGCCCCAGTGCCTCCATTTTCTTGGACCGGTTCAGGCGCTCCTCCAATTCCTTTTTCTTTTCCGCAACGGCCTTTTGCTCTGAAATATCCCGGAAAATGCCGATAACCCGTTCCGGCTCTCCATTGGCATCCCGCATGAGCCTTGCATTAACCGAGCAGGCCCGGGTTTCTCCGTTTTTGTCCTTGAGCACCAGATCATACCCGTTGACCTGCCCTTCTGCATAGAGGCGGCTGAGCAGATCGGGCCGTTTTTCCGGAGCTGCGTACAGGTCGGTAATCGGGCGGCCCCGGGTCTCCTCCTGGGTGAATGAGGAGACCTGGGAAATGGAGGGGGAGATTTCAATAAGGGTACCTGCAAGGTCGGTCTCAAAGTAGACATCCAGTATGTTTTCAAAGATCTGACGGTATTTTTTTTCCGATGCGGACAGGCTCAAAAGCGACTTGTGCAGCCCGTTGAGCACCATGGTCACGCACACCGAAGAAAGGATATTGAGGAGCATGAAGTTGGCGCAGATGACCACCCATTTCATGCCCGGGTTTTCCGCGGCAACATGCCAGGACTTGAAGCCGAACTGCGCCATGAGTTCGGTTTTGTTCCATCGGATGAGCAGGCCGATAAAGGCCACGGTCACTCCGTTGAGGGCCAGTGCCAGCAAAGAGGCCCGGGACCCCATGAGCACGGCGGTAAGAACGGGAAAGAAAAACAGCCAGACCGGTCCGGCCCCGAATGGCCCTAAGGTGAAGATGAGAATCAGCCCCAGACAATAGGAGATCAGGGGGACGCCGGCAGCCCGGGTAGGGTAGGGCAGTCCCGGGTTAAAAAAAAGATAGAGAACGATCCCCAGAACCAGGGTATCTGCAATGGCAACAACCCAGAGGGATTCTTTAATGGACAGATAGACACTGGGAAGATAGGTTAAAAATCCCAACACCGATGCAGACAGCAAAAGCGTCAGCAGCACCCGCTCCTGCCAGTAGTTGATTCCGTCCTTTGGCGTCAAATGTGACGGAATGGTTTTTTCTCTAATTAAAGCTTTTATGGTGTTCATTTTCGTAGGGTGGGGGTTAATTGCCAAATCGCGCTTCCAGTCCCGGTACGACGGCGAGCCGCACTATACCATTTTTCAGCCCCGTTTGCCATGATTTCTTGTGCCGTCGGCAGTTCTGCCCGTTATTTGGAAGATGGCCACATACCATATGTTGAGAAAAATGGCACATCCTACCATTAATTAAAGGCTTTGGATGGCCACGGGTCAGGCCCCGGACCTTCTGCGGCTGCTCCCTTCTCTAAGAGGGTTTATGGCTTGCTGCACTGGCCGCCGCGAACTGCGGTCCGGTAGGTCCTCAAACACCACGGCGTCCGGGCGCTCCGCTTCGCCAAAACCCTCTAAGATCAGGGGCTTGATGCCGCTGCCAGGCCGGGCCCTGCCCCTGCCGCCGAGGTTGGATAAACGATCTGTTCCAAACCATCCCCGAAAAGCCGATGTACGGGAATGCACTAAAACCCACTATAACAGGAGGGATCGCCAAAAGATATAACGCCAAACAGTGGGCTGGTAATCCCGCAGACTTATAGACAAAGTAAACGCTTTTTTATCTCTGATAATCCATCAAGATTTTTTTGATTCATCAAGGGTTTTTCGAACGATACTCGCAAATTTATCAGCTTCAATAGGCTTCATAGCAAAAGAGCATATTCCAATCTCACATGCTTTTTCTTCAGAGATTTTTTGACTGTAGCCTGTGCAAAGTATCGTCGGCACTTGGGGTCGAATTTTTAGAATTTCTGATACGAATTGGTCCCCCGTCATATGAGGCATTGCCATATCAGTGATAACCAAATCATATAAATCCGGTTCAGCTTTAAACATTTCCAGTGCTTCAATAGGATCGGTAGAACCTTTAACATCGTAGCCCAAAAGTTCTAAGCGCCGTTTACCTAATTTGAAAATTTGGGGTTCATCATCGACAAAGAGAATCGTTTCCTCTCCAGTTATCTGATAACTATTTTCTTTAAAATCTTTTGCAAGCCTCCCTTGATATACAGGGAGATAAATTGAAAAAACCGTTCCTTTGCTGATTTCACTATTAACAAAAATATACCCATTATGATCTTTTACAATCCCATAAACCACAGCCAGACCAATACCCGTACCTTTGTTGATATCCTTTGTTGTAAAATAAGGATCAAATACTTTTTCGAGATCTTGCTTTTTTATTCCGCTCCCATTATCACCAACTTTGAGCTTGACGTATCTTCCAGGACTCAAATGAGGATATTTTTTTTCAGAAGTTTGAGGAATTTCTTCATTTGAAAGATGTATGGAAATAACGTCCTCCGTTATACCCATCAAAGCATCTTTTGCGTTGCTGCAAAGATTAATTAAAATTTGATTAATCTGGGTTTCATTCCCAAGTATTGGATCAACATTATCAGAAATTGTCTGGTTTACTTGTATATTGGAGGGAAGCGTTGAACAGATCAACTTCATTGATTCTTTCACAACTGTTTGAGTGTCCATTGGTTTCTTTTTGGAATCATCTTTACGACCAAATGTTAGGAGTTGCTTTACTATGTCCCTGGCCCTCAGACTCGCATTTTGAATTTCTTCCAAGCTTTCTCTTATGGGGCTCCATTCAGGAAATTCTATAAGAACAAGGTCATTATTACCCATTATTATATGAAGCAAATTGTTAAACTCATGTGCGACCCCACCTGCCAATGTACCAATGGATTCCATTTTTTGAGATTGCCTTAACTTTTCTTCCGCCTTGAGTTGTGCTGTGATGTCCATCAGTACCATTCGCCATTGAATCACCTCACCTTTTTCATTCAGGTCAGCTTCAGTTTCCAGCCTTACCCATATTGGTTCTCCATTTTTTGTTTTAAGCGGTAGATTGACGCTGTCTTTCTGTTGGGTATCTATAGTTCTCTTTCGAACAGCAAAATAGACATTTTCCCAGTCCCGTTCGATATATTGAGTCAAACCTGTGTTTAAAATATGAGACCGAGGTTTATCCAGGAGTTTGACAGCCGTCAGGTTTGCACGTGTTATCAAGCCTTTTTCATTTAACGTAAGATATCCGCATGGGGCAAATTCATAAAGGTCTTCATATTCCGTTTCCAGCGAAGAGATTTCGTGATGTGCCCTTTGAAGTTCTTCGTTCTGAATCTCCAGTTCTGCCTTATGAATTGTCAGTTCATGTATTAGATCGAGGATATCCGTTGTAGGTTCTGAGATTGTGGTGGGTTTTTGCTGTATAAGTTTTTCAGCCTTCAGCCTGAGCTGTTCAAACCTATCTGTCGAATTTTGATGGGAAGGCATAGCTTTCCTTCCTTTCACCTCTCCTTTAGAAAGCGCAATAAGATACAATAGGGAATTTTTTTATCCTTTTTAATAATTTTTGCCTCAAGGATGTGACCGGACTCCCTTTTCGATAAATTTTGACCAAACGGTTCGGTCGTAAAATTAATATTATTTTTCAAAGCGGTTTCTAATTTTGATTTTAGCTGGCCTGTTTTTAGTGAATCCACTTTAAGGCTCAGGAAATCAGAGCCGTAAATATCTTTTTGATCTGTTTTTGTCCATTCAGAAAATCCTTCGTTGCTCAAAACGATCCTGCCGTCCTTATCAAGTACCACCATGGGATCAGGAATTAAATCAAATAACTCTGATACAAGTTCTTTCGACTGCTCAGACTCAATGATTGCAGATTCAAGCGTGTTTTGAGCGATCTTTTGGTCATCGATAGATGAAAATGTCAGAACCGCACCATCTATTCGATTATCCGTTGTCCGGTAAGGCATGATACGCATATTGTACCATAGTCCAGCATTTGTCTGGACTTCAGCTGTTTTGGGACTAAGCTTTTGTATTACATCAGAAAGATCAGATATCATTCCATCATATTTCAGGTTGCTTACAACGTGCTTTAACGGGCGTCCAATATCACTTTGTATGAGGTTTATAATCTGGGTTGCCTCGGTTGTGAAGCGACGAACATTCAGATTATTGTCCACAAAAATGGTCGCAATTTCAGTACTGTTTAATAGATTGTGTAGATCGTCATGAGCTGCGGAAAGTTCCTCAACCTTGCTTTGAAGTTCTGCATTTACTGTCTGCAGCTCTTCATTCAGAGACTGGAGTTCCTCTTTAGACGATTCCAGTTCCTCGTTTGTAGACTGCATCTCCTCATTGGACGATTGTAATTCTTCATTCGTAGATTTAAGTTCTTCATTGGATGATTCTAACTCTTCAATCGTTGTCTGGTGACTTTCACGATTTATTTGCAGTTCTTTTTCCAGTTCGGCTACCCTGGCAGATTCCTGGTTAGATAATGACTCTATCTCCTGTTCGGATTCGGGGTCACTTGGTATCGCCTCAATATCTTGAAAAACAACTAAAAATCGTCCAGCCAGTCCTGATGGTTTTTTTAATGGGCAGACCTGAAGATCAAGCAGTTGAGAATCTCCATTTGTCTTTACCGACAGGCGTTTTCGAGTAACTACAGTGTTAGAGGATATGGCAGTTCTCAATGCTGATGACAGCTCTATTTTAAGTCCTTCTCTGGCCATATCAAGAATATTATTTGTGGGAGGACCACTTGGTGTCTCAAGGTATTTTCCTGTTCTTCCTTGAACATTCAGGATATCTCCTTTAGCACTGATGAGGATAGCTGTTGGACCAAATTTTTCGATAAGCACCTGTTGAGTGAGGCGGTTTATATCCTGCTTTTTTGCATCACCGACAGGTTGGCTTATTTCCAAATCATAATCTGAGGTAGAAGAACCACTGGGGAAATCAACCAGTTGGCGTAACGACTGTGGTACTTCCTGTCGTTCAAATATCTTCCATTTCTTATCCAATATTTTAAAGAGACTGCTGAACCCCCCAATTGACTCAGAAGATCCAAGCATAAGGACACCTCGGGGTATCAATGTATAGTGAAAAAGAGGAAGTATCTTTTTTTGGGTTTCGGTTTCAAGATATATAAGCAGATTCCTGCAACAAAGCATATGCAGCCGTGAAAAAGGAGGATCTTTGATCACATTCTGAACAGAGAAAACAACACAATCCCTGATATTTTTTTTGATACGATATGAGTCACCCTCTTTGGTAAAATAGTTTTTTAATCGGTCTTCACTTACTTCGGAAACAATACTATCAGAAAAAACACCTTCTCTGGCTTTTTCTATTGCCCTGTTGTCTATATCTGTACCA
Organism: uncultured Desulfobacter sp.; assembly: GCA_963677255.2. Classification (GTDB taxonomy): domain Bacteria; phylum Desulfobacterota; class Desulfobacteria; order Desulfobacterales; family Desulfobacteraceae; genus Desulfobacter. Next base: position 3,172,447 of record CAXXER010000001.1, read on the forward strand.
AATATTTGAAGATCAACCCTTTCAGAATTTCTCTCCAAATATTCGTGAAGTACAATTGCCAGCGAATATACCTCTTCTCCAGTAGAACATCCAGGAATCCATGCTCTGAAAGTATCCTCATTTTTTAAATTTTCAAATAGTTTCGGCAGAACATTGGTTGAAATCATCTCGAATGAATCTGGATCTCTAAAAAACTCGTAACCCCGATTAAAAGATCCCTAAACAGGGCATCAACTTCGTTGGGATTTTCTCTTAAAAATCGAACGTAAGTATCATGTTTCTGTATATGATTCAGCCCCATCCGTCGACCAATTCGTCTGAGAATGGTATTGAGTTTATAACCCGAAAAATCGTGACCTATCTGGGAGCGCAAAATGGCAAATATTTTGTTCAGCCATTTTTGCTTCTCCAGCGTAGTAGTAGTAGTAGTAGTAGTAGATTCAAAGGCGCTCTTAGTTGCTGGGTTTCCAAAATATTGGATAAGCTTTTTTGGCATGTCATCAGGTGAAAGAACCAAATCAACCAAACCAGTTTTAATTGCACTTCTTGGCATGGCAGTATATTCGGCAGAGTCATCTGATTGAGCAAAAATCAATCCGTCATTGGCTTTAAATTCTCTAATACCAAGGGTTCCATCAGACCCCATACCAGATAAAATAATGGCTGCGGCATTTTTGCCTTGATCCAAAGCAAGGGATTTTAAAAAGCTATCAATCGGAAGAGGGATTGGTCTTTTGACCGTATCCATCAACTGTATTTCACCTTTAAACAGGCTTATTTCTTTATCCGGTGGTGATATATATACATGGTTTGGCTCAATCTTCTGACCATCTTCAGGAGTTAAAACGGTTGCGGGTGTGATCTTTTGAAGCAACTCTTTCAACATGCTCGGTTGTTTGGGTGACATGTGGACAACAACAATATAAGCCATTCCGCTTTTAGCTGTGACATTAGAAAAAAATACTTTTAAAGCTTCAAGTCCACCAGCAGAAGCCCCTATGCCTACAATGGGAAAATTTCTTTTTAACAGACTTTTTTCGGTAATTTTATTCTCTTTTTTTTTCTTTGACATAGAAACCTTCGAATGTCTTGGCTAAATAAATTATTGTGATCTATATATCGTTACTCTTTAGGACTGGATAAATCAAGAAAATCATTCATTTTGAGGTGTTTACTAATGGTATAAGTCTGCAGAATTCGGTCATCCAGGTTAGCGGTACATTTTGTGGCAATCCTCTCCTGTTAAATGCTTTTTTTGAGTCCATTCCCATACATCCGTTTTTCAATGATATTTTTGAGTGGATCTTTTATCCAACCTCGGCGGTAGGGGCAGGGCCCGGCCTGGCGGCGGCATCAAGCCCCTGAAACATAGAGGGTCTTAGCGAAGCGGAGAGCCCGGACGCTGCGGTGTCTGAGGATCCGCAGGACCGCAGTTCGCAGCGGCCAGCGCAGCGAGCTTTAGACCCACTTGGAAAAGGGAGCAGCCGCAGAAGGTCCGGGGCCTGACCCGTGGCCCCTCCAAGGTCTTTGATCAAACAATCGGATAGGAGTAAACTGATAGCATAATCACTACTCCTGAGCGTCTGACCCGAAATCAATCGTGTTGAATACTCATTAATTCTCCATGTCTTTATTTGAACCGCAGATTATGGATTCCCTCAGGGCTTTGTGCTACCATCTGCCTTGCGGTGCCGGGCGCGGGAATATCCGAGCCGACAGGCAGGATAATTGATAATTTGGAACAAGGCATAAAGGCGGGTAATCAGCATGCTTCAGCATTTAAAAAGGGCGGTTCATGACGTTCAAGATCAATCGTGAAAACGTTTCCGTCTTTTTTTCCAGGATAGGGCAGGCAGACGAGCAGGCCTGCCGCAAAGTGCTCAGCCCGGATGAGCTGGAAAAAGCCATGGCCTTTAAGTTTGAAAAGGACCGGCAGCTCAGTATCCTGGCCCGGGCCCAGATCCGGTATCTGATTTCTGAAATTACCGGGACGCCTGCAAAGACCTTAAGTTTTTCAAGGGACGACCGGGGCAAGCCCGGGTGCGGCCGGAACGGCTGGGCAGGAGGTCTCATTCAGCATTTCCCATACCCGGGGAATGGTGATCTCCGCTTTGGGAATAGACCGGGACCTGGGCATTGATCTTGAGGCGCTGGACCGGGCGGCGGATCCGGATATTGCCCGGCGGTTTTTTTTTCCGGCGGAGACCCGCTGCATCATGGCGCTGCCCGGGCCGGACCGGGGGGCGATGTTTTTGAAGTACTGGACCCTGAAAGAGGCCTGGGCCAAAGCGGATGGCCGGGGGATTGCCGCAGGACTCGACCGGATGGTATTTGACCTGTCATGTCCAGGCAGGATCGGCTGGGTCGGACCGGACAATGCAATTTCAGACTGGCAGTTTTTCCAGTTCTCCCCGGTGCCGGCGGCTGTGGCGGCTGTCGGCACTAAGGGAGAGCGGCCAGCAGTTGTAACGGTCTATGAATGCATCCCCTTTAGGTTCGTTAAAGTCCTTGGTATCGATATGATTTCGTCTGATCCCCGGTAACCGGAAGATTTGTGGGAAAATCCGGGGCAGTTGGTAACGTGAACCCTACAGCAGCGCTAAGGAGAAGAGATGAAGACCATTGATTTCATGGAGATCGGCGAGATACAGGTGGGGCATGCCCAGGATGAGGCTGCCGGAACGGGGTGTACCGTGATTCTGGCGCCCAAAGGGGCGGTGGCCGGGGTGGATGTCCGGGGCGGGGCGCCGGGGACGCGGGAGACGGACCTTTTAAATCCTGTGAATCTGGTACAGGAGGTTCACGGCATCCTGCTGACCGGGGCTCTGCGTTCGGGCTGGATGCGGCGGCCGGAGTCATGGCCTATTTGGAGGAAAAGCAGATCGGATTTGATGTCCAGGTGACCCATGTCCCTATTGTCTGCGGGGCGGCGCTTTTTGATCTGACTCTTGGGGCCCATGATGTCCGTCCGGATCGGGAAATGGGATACCGGGCCTGCCAGGCCGCACGAGGGAATTTTTGCGGGCAGGGATCGGTGGGGGCGGGAACCGGGGCCAGCGTGGGCAAGATCAAGGGTATGGACACGGCCATGAAAGGGGGGCTTGGAGCTGTCGCGTTCCAGGCAGGAGATCTTAAGGTCGGGGCCCTTGTAGCGGTAAACTGCCTGGGCGATGTGATTGATCCTGAATCCGGCGCTGTCCTGGCCGCGCCTCTGGCCGCGGACGGCAGAACTCTGGAACGCACCGAAGACATTATGATCCAAGCCTGTGCGGACCCAAAAAATCTGTTTTCAGGCAACACGACTATAGGAGTGGTGGCGACCAACGCCGCCCTGACCAAGGCCCAGGCCTGCAAGCTGGCTTCCATGGCCCAGAACGGCTATGCCAGAACCATGCGGCCGGCCCACACCATGTTTGACGGGGATACCATATTCGCCCTTTCCCTGGGGGATGTGGGGGCTGAACTCTCGGTGGTGGGGCTTATGGCGGCCCGGGCCATGGAGCGGGCCGTGGTGGCGGCGGTGAAGGGTGCGGCAGGGCTGTGCGGCGTTAAAAGTCATGCCGATGTGTTTAAAGCTCAGGCGGGCTGATCCGTAAGCTGATCGATTTTTTTCAGCAGAGAGGCCTTGTTGACAGGTTTTGACAGGTAATCGTTCATGCCGGCGTCCAGGCATTTTTCCCTGTCCCCTTTCATTGCATTGGCGGTCAGGGCCAGGATCGGAATATGGCGGCCCGTTATCTTTTCGGCCTCCCGTATCTTCCGGGCGGTTTCAAGTCCTCCCATCACGGGCATCTGAATATCCATAAGCACAATGTGAAAATGGTTTTTCATGTATTCGGCCAGGGCTTTTGCACCGTCATTGGCTGTGACCACATGGAAACGTTCGGGAGCCAGCATGGTGGTGATCACCTTCTGGTTGACGATATTGTCCTCAGCCAGAAGGACCCGGCAGGGGGCGGCCGCCGAATGCGAAATCCTTTCTTCAACGGGATCTTTCTGCGCAGCGGCTTGTTCTGTGGTCTCCGAGTTCGTTTCAACACCGAGGGCTGAAGCGATACAAGCCATGACCTGCCTTTTTTTCAGAGGATTATCCAGTACACTTAAGCCCCTGGGCAGCGACCGTGTCGCTTTCTGGGCATAGGCCCAGGGGATCAGGACCAGGGGCGGCCGGTCCGCCAGCTCAAGAATCGGGCCCAGTGTTTTTTCCCAGCCCGGGTTGGCCAGATCCGCCTGGGCCAGGATCAGGTGCCAGGGGCAGTCTTTTTCCGTTAAGGAGGAGAGCATAGCGGCCGCCTGGGGCGGGTTCTCTTTGATGTCGTATTTGCATCCGGCTTCGGTCAGGTAGGCTTCTAATAGTTTTGCCGTGATCGGGGTGGGGTTGAGAATCAGAATCCTTGGGGAGGCGATTTTTTCCTGCCAGGGATAGGGGGACGCCCGATATGACGATGCCGCGGCAGGGATGGTGAACCAGAACCGGGAGCCTTTTTCCGGGGTGCTGTCCACTCCGATGGCGCCGCCCATCAGTGTGACCAGCTGCCTGGAGATGGCAAGGCCTAAACCTGTGCCGCCGTACCGCCTGGTGGTGGAGGCGTCCACCTGGGTGAATGCCTCAAAAAGATTCTTCTGTTTTTCTTTGGGGATGCCGATGCCTGTGTCCGAAATCTCGAACCGCAGCTGCACCCGGCTGCCGTCTGCCGTGTCCAGGCAGACCCGGACAAAGACCTCTCCTTGTTCTACAAAGGTGATGGCGTTCTTGATCAGGTTGATCAATACCTGGCGCAGGCGTCCGCCGTCGGCCGTAATGCGCTCGGGGACCCGATCCATGATCAGACACCCGAACTCCACCTCTTTTTCATGGGCCCTGACCGCCATGAGATCGGAAACGGCGTCCAGCAGTTCCGGAAGGTTAAATTCGTATGGGTCCAGGGCCAGTTTTCCGGATTCAATCTTTGAGAAATCCAGGATATCGTTGACGATGTTTAATAGGCTTGTCGCACTTTGGCGGGCCAGGTCTATGAACTCTTCCTGGCGGCTGTCCAAGGAGGTCTCTTTTAAGATGTCCAGCATGCCGATGACCCCGTTCATCGGGGTCCGGATTTCATGGGACATATTGGCCAGAAAATCGCTCTTGGCCTGGTTGGCGGATTCCGCCGCCTGCTTGGCCCGCTCAACATTGCTGATATACTCCTGCTGGCTTTCCCTCAGGGAGACCAGATCCTCCTGGACCATTCTCAGGGTATCCGACAGATCGATAAGCGGGTTTTCCCGGGAGATTTCGACATCTACGCCTTCGAGCTTGTCCCTTTCCGGCCAGAGCATCAGGCCGCACAATTCGTTTATTTCGTTGATATCTTTAGGGGAGACCTGGATGCTTCGGGTGACAAATTGTCTGGCCTCCCCCTGGGCGTTGATCTCGGCAAAGGCCTGGTCTACGGTATCCATGAATTTGAGCTGGTGTTTCATGAATCCGGAAAAAATTTGAATGCTGGACCGGATAAAGACGTTGGCACCGCAGATATAGGTGATGCTGGGGTAGGCGTTATAGGTCTTGTAGAGGCGCCTGAGCAGCTGGGCATACTCTCGTCTGGCCTTGAAGGTCATTCGTTTGGCCTTTGTATAGTCCACCACACGGATATAGCCGCTGCCCTTGACGCCGCCGTCCTGGAAGACCCGTTCAAGGGCAAGGGCGCCCGCCACCACATCGGCATCTGCGGTGAAATCGGACTGGACTCTGGAAAAGAAGAGCTGGCCCGGGATAACGCCGCTTTGGTAGATCACCGATTCGTTGGCACTGGTATACTGCCACTGGGGCTTGAAAACGATCTGATCCATGGACAGGGGCTTAGCAGCCCAGTTACGCCGGTTGGGGGGCTTGTCCGCCAGGATGTCCAGGGCGGTTCTGACCGCATCGGCATAGGTCTGGCAGGAGGCATACCGTACCAGAACATGGTAGGCCCGAAACCCCATTTTTGCAGCAGTATGGGCCCAGAACGGGATGTTGCAGTGGATAAAGCCTGCAAGGTGGTCCTGGTTGCCTATGATGTATGCCTTGCTTGCCTTGATCAGCCGCGGGGTGGCCCGGCCAGTTAAGTCTTTGAAGTCGCGGATTTCCACATAGGGCAGGCAAACGTCCATGGCCAAGATAAACTCTTTGATCAGGGTTTCGTGGACGGCATAGTCGAAATCTTTGATGCGTCCCTTATTGTGGACGTGGATGATGGCATCGCCCACCTTGGTGTAAGAGTAGACGTAGTTGTCCACCTTGTGGTTAGTCCACCGGGGATGGGTTTCCAATACCTGGCCGGTTTCCGGGCAGATTGACCTGTTTTTTAATAAAGACATAGAATACCGTTGTCTGTACGGATATATATTCAATAATATTCAAATATAGCACGAGGATTGGAGAAATTACATACGACGGGCTAAAAATTGATATTGACGATTTTTTTGATAACTGGTATGACCTCTTACCAGAAAAAATCAACTCAGGAGATCCTCATGCCTCTGCTGGCTCCCCAATCCAAGCCCATGAAACCTGCCGCCTTTGCGGAACGGCAGATTATCGGCGCCATTCTGGACGGCTCCTACAAGACGGGGGACGCCCTACCGGGGGAACGGGCCTTGTCCCAGGCCCTGGGAGTGACCCGTCCCACCATCCGCGAAACCCTCCAGCGCCTGGCAAAGGAAGGATGGATCACCATCGCCCACGGCAAGGCAACACGGGTCAACGACTACCTGGCCCAGGGCGGCCTGGGGCTTTTGGCCACCCTGGCCCGGTACGGCAGTTCCCTTTCCCGGGAAATGGTCACCCATCTGCTCCACGCCCGGACCCTGCTGCTGCCGGGGGTGGCAGCCCTGGCAGCGACCAATGCCCCCTCAGATTTATTGTCGGTGCTGTCCCAAATGCCGGGACCCGGTACGGCACCCGACGAATTCGCCCGGTATGACTGGGCCCTTCAGGAAAAACTGGTGATGCTCTGCGGCAATCCCGTAATGAAGATGATGTTTAACGATTTTAAGCCGGTATACCAGGTGCTGGGCGCATCTTACTTTGCAGATGAAAAGACAAGGTCCGCCTCCATCCGTTATTACGAAGAACTGGCCGTGGCCGTAAAAAACGATCCGGACAGGGTGGCGGCTGTTGTTACAGCCGCCATGACAAAGGCGGCAACCCTGTGGGAGGCCCGGGCATGAGGCTTGAACAGACGCAACCGGCCTATGACCTTGTGGTGATCGGCGGGGGGATCTCCGGGGCGGGTGTCTTCTCCCGGGCTGTCCGCCAGGGCTACAAGGTGCTGTTGACAGAGCAGAACGATTTTGCATGGGGCACATCCTCCCGATCCTCCAAAATGGTGCACGGCGGGCTGCGGTATCTTGCGCAGGGGAAGATTTTTCTGACCCGGGCTTCGGTACGGGAACGGGAACGTCTGCTCAAGCGCTACCCCGGGCTGGTGACGCCTTTGAATTTCCTTTTGCCGGTATACCGGGGGCTTGGACCGTCAAAAATCGCCATGACCGCAGGGCTGAATATCTACAGCTTTCTGGCAGGCCAGCGTCAGCACCGTGTCTTCAGCCGGGAGAACGCCCTGGCAAGGGTGCCGGGACTCAATCCGGACAGTTTGGTTTCGGCCTTTGGATTCAAGGATGCCCAGGTGGACGATGCAAGGCTGGTGCTGCGGATTCTCTTTGATGCGGTTGACACAGGCGGACACGCCCTGAATTATACCCGGGCCCTTAAAGTGGTGCGAAACCGCAGGGGACAGGTTCAAAGCGTCCGGCTGCGGGACCTGGAATCCGGCCTGGAAAAGGAAATCCGTACCCGGACGGTCATCAATGCCACCGGTCCCTTTGCCGAGGCCCTGCATCCTTCCCGGGACCGTAGGGTCCATATCCGGCCCCTTCGGGGCAGTCATCTGATATTTCCGGGGCGCCTGCTGTCCCTGGACCGTGTGGTTTCCTTTCTTCACCCGAAAGATCGGCGGCCCGTATTTCTGTTCCCCTGGCAGGGTGCCCTTGTCCTGGGAACCACGGATGTGGATCATCAGGGCCCTTTGATCCGGGAGCCTGGCATCACCCGGGAAGAGGCCGGCTATCTCATCAACGGGGTCCGGCAGATATTCCCGGATCAGGGATTTGTGATGGAAAATGCACTGTCATCCATTGCCGGCATCCGGCCGGTGCTGGGCCGGGGAAAGAAAAGTACTTCGGGGGAATCCCGGGAACATGCAATCTGGGAGGATCAGGGGCTGATCACCGTGACGGGCGGTAAGCTGACCACCTTTGATCTGTTGGCAAAGGCCGCCCTAAAGGCGGCGGCCCTGCGGCTGCCTGACCCGGGAAACGGGCGAAGTTCAAGGGATACCCTGCCGGAGAAGGCGGGATCGGGGTGTCAGATGGCAGATTCTGCAGCGATTGATTTCTCTCTGCAGGGGCGTCTTGGAAACCGCTTTGCCGACCTTTCAGCCTTGCTGACGCCTGCCAGCCGCCAGCAGATTCCCGGCACTCAAACCTGCTGGGCCGAATTGGGCCATGCGGCATCCCGGGAACAGGTCCGGCATCTTCCGGATCTTTTGCTGCGAAGGGTGCGCATCGGCCTGCTTCTGCCTAACGGCGGTGTGGACATGCTGGATGATATTCGCCGCCATGCCGGACCCTTTCTGGCCTGGGACGATACGCGATGGGATGACGAAATAGCAGCTTACAAAAAATTGTGGCAAAAGGCCTATTCTCCTTTGGGAGGCAGACCATGAGCAGCAAGACCCTTCTGGCCATTGACTGCGGCACCCAGAGCCTGCGCGCCCTGGTGTTTTCATGCGGGGGAAATCTTCTGGCTAAAGAGCAGATCTCCTATGATCCTTATGTCAGCCCCGCCCCCGGCCTGGCGGAACAGGACCCGGACGTATACTGGAATGCCCTGATTCGGGCCTGCCGGAACCTTACGGCGCGGGAGCCTGACCTGACGGCCCGGGTCTGCGGCCTGGGGGTGACCTCCCAGCGGGCCACCATGGTCAACGTGGACCGGGAGGGGCAGGTGCTCAGACCCGCCATTGTCTGGCTGGATCAGCGCGCGGCCCATCCTTTTTTCGGCACCTCCGGGATTGTGGGCCTCGGTGCAGGGCTTGTGGGCGTTCGGACCCGGCTGCTGGAGGCCCAGGCCCAGGGCAAGTGCAACTGGATTATCCAGAACCAGCCAGAGCTCTGGGAGGCCACCCATAAGTATCTGCAGGTGTCTGGATTTCTCAACTTCCGGCTGACAGGCCGGTTCCGGGACAGTACCGCCTCCCAGATCGGTCATCTGCCTTTTGACTACAAAAAACAGCAATGGGCGGGTAAAAGGGCCCTGATCCGAAAACTGTTTCCGGTGGCGGATGCCAAATTGCCGGAACTGGCCGGGCCCGGAAGCGTTATCGGCCCCCTGACGGAAACTGCGGCCCATCTTACGGGGCTTCCCGCCGGCATCCCCGTGGTGGCCTGCGGATCGGACAAGGGATGCGAGACCCTGGGATCCGGGGTGACGGACCAGACAATGGTTTCTTTGAGTTTCGGGACCACGGCCACAATCCAGACGGCCTGCAAAAAGTATTTTGAGGCCATCCCACTGATGCCGCCATATCCTGCGCCCCTGCCGGGATATTACAATCCGGAGGTGGAAATTTTCAGGGGATTCTGGATGATATCCTGGTTCAAAAAGGAGTTTGCCCGCCAGGAGGTCAAAGAGGCGGCGCGCCTCGGAGTGCCCGCTGAAGAGCTGCTCAACAACTGTCTTGCCCGGACGGAACCCGGCGCCATGGGGCTTGTTGCCCAGCCCTATTGGGGACCGGGCCTGGATCATCCCGACGGCAAAGGCGCCATGATCGGCTTCGGGGATGTTCATACCCGGGACCATATCTACCGGGCGCTGATCGAGGGCCTGGGATTCGCATTGAAAGAGGGGATGGAACGGATTCAGGCCCGGGGAAAGGTCCGGGTCAGGCAGGCCGCCCTGTCCGGAGGCGCCTCCCAGAGCGATGCCATCTGCCAGATTGCAGCAGATATTTTTAACCTGCCCATGACCCGGGCTGCCACCCACGAGACTTCGGGGCTGGGCGCCGCCATCCTTACCGCTGCCGGTACAAAGCTTTATCCCGGCATACGGGAGGCGGCAAAGCAGATGGCCGCGCCGGGAGACCGGTTCCTTCCCGATCCTGCGCATGTCAAAATTTATGGGGCCCTGTATAGCCGGGTCTATAAAAAAATGTATTCCGCCCTGTCTCCCCTGTACCGGGAGATCCGGGCCATCACCGGGTATCCTGCCAGAAGGTCCCGCTGAAAACAAAGATGATTTTCTTTAGGAGAAGACAATGCCCAGATGGATAGAGACACCCCCTTCACCCGGGACCTTCCGCTCGATTTTTAAATGGGGGGCGCCTGAGGCTTTCAAGCATCCCAGTGACGGGTTTTTACAGGTGATTCAAACGGCGCTGGATCTTTCTGACGCGCATTTTGAAAACAGGGAGGGCATAGGCGAGGCCCTCGTACCCGATGCCCTGCCGCCGTTACTGGAGCCGGGAATTATTGATGCTGTGACCGCCGTGGTGGGACAGGAAAATGTCTCTGTTGCCGTGTATGACCGTCTGAAGTTTGCCAGCGGCAAGGCTATGGAGGATCTGATGAAACTGCGGGAGGGCCGGATCGAAGATATCTGTGACCTGGTGGTCCACCCCAGGGATAAAGCGGATGTCGAAACGATTGTGGCCCTCTGCCATGCGCACGGGGTGCCGCTGCATGTCTATGGCGGAGGCTCCAGCGTCACCTGCGGTCTTGACTGCCCCAAAGGCGGCATCACCCTGGTCATGGCCACCCACATGAAAAGGGTGCTCTCCTTTTGCGAGGCGGACCAGACCATCGAGGTGGAACCGGGGATGATGGGGCCTGCCTATGAAGCCCTGCTCAACGCGGCGCCTGAACGCCTGGGAGCGTCCTGCGCCTATACCGGAGGCCATTTCCCCCAGAGTTTTGAATTCTCCTCGGTGGGCGGCTGGATCTGTGCCCTGGGGTCGGGCCAGGCCTCTTCCCTTTACGGGGATGCCGCAGATCTTGTCATTGCCCAGGAGTTTGTCACCCCGGCGGGCAGCTTTAAGACTCTGGCCTACCCGGCCACGGCCACAGGCCCCAAGGTGAACGAGATCATGAAGGGGTCCGAGGGCTGTTTCGGGGTGCTGGTGGGGGTGACGTTGAAAGTGTTCCGGTATCTGCCTCAAAACACCCGGCAGTTTGCCTTCATGTTCCCCGATTTTGAGTCTGCCGTGGCCGCCGGCCGGCAGATCAGCCAGGGCCGGTTCGGCATGCCTGCGATTTTCAGGATTTCAGATGCCGAGGAAACCGATGTGGCCCTTAAGATGTACCATTTATCCGGCGGCCTTGCCGACCGGTTCCTGCAGTTTCGCGGATGCCGGCCGCAGCAGCGATGCCTGGTCATGGGGCAGGCGGAAGGGGAGAAGGGGTTTGTAAATAATGTGGTCCGGCAGGTAAAGAAACTCTCCCGGCGGAACAAAGGGGTTTATCTGACCGGATATCCCATGAAAAAGTGGTATCACGGCAGGTTTTCAGATCCTTATATGCGGGATGCCCTCAACGATGTGGGGGTGGCCATCGACACCCTGGAGTGTTCAGTGACCTGGGAGAACCTTCATCATCTTCACCAGTCGGTGCGCCCTGTAGTCAAAGCCCGGCCCGGCACCATCTGCCTGACCCATGCCTCCCATTTTTACGCCCAGGGCACCAACCTTTATTTCATCTTTATTACAAGGACCGATGAGATCGAGGCCTTCACCGCCTATCAGCGGGCCATCGTCGATGCCATCGAAAAGGCCGGGGGCTCTTTGAGCCATCACCACGGAGTCGGGCGGATGATGGCCCCTTTGATGGAACGGCATCTGGGATCGGTTCAAATGGGGATTCTTAAAGCCTTAAAAGGTCATCTGGATCCCAAAAGGATTCTGAATCCCGGCGCTTTGGGGCTGTAAATCAGGGAATTTTTCAGCGCAGCACCTTAATACGCTTTGGCTTCTTTTTTGGTGATCAGGCGATAGGAGATGTCTTGGGTCTTTTCGTCTTCAACTTTGGTTGCCACCACCACCCGGTTGAATCCCAGGCGCACGGTCTTGGTCTTTTCAGATCCGATCCTGACCAGGGTGTCCGGGGGCAATGGTTCCCCGGTTTTGGTCACCACATTGTCGATGAAGGGATAAGCACGAAGATCCTCTACCCGGACCGGATCCCCGGGATTGCCCAGGTGATACCATCCCCGGTATCGCCCGTCGTTCCCTGACATCTGCAGGCCGGTTCCGGCGATAGCCCCGATCACCCCGCCCCCGGTGCCGCCGTGCTCGGACAGATGAATGTCCAGTTCCCGGGCCAGATCATAGGCCTGATCCTTGGATGCGATCTGCACTTTTGCGGCCCTGCCGAACCGGATCAAGGCCTGCCTGGCCTCAGGGCTCAACGGTCCTGTGACGCAAAGCCCCGGATCCGCTCCGGGTTCCGATTTCTTTTCCAGGGTTGCGGCCATGAACTCAATGAGTTCGGAACGGGTATGCCCCGGACTAAGGGTGATTTCCACGCACATGGCTGAGTTATGGGAGGTAAAGGGAATCTTTTCGTGGACAAAGAGCTGGTGGCGGCTGATGGGAGAGCAGGTGCCCATCCCGTCGGATTCTATGGTATGGCAGATCCGGTCCAGGAGCCATCCGGTCCCCGGGGTTCCGGGCATATCCGTATCGTCTATGCAGACGGAGTATTGCATGTGAGTTCCTCAAACTTCAATTTGGACAACGGGGTCCTGTTATAGGGCCGCCTTTATTTTTTGTCAATTGCATTGTGGGGGGAGAGAGGGCCGGAAGGTTTGACATGTCATTTTAAAATCGTTTTTAGCTTTTGAATTAATTTTTTTTCCTCTTGGCTTTCGGTTGTAGAGAAGCGGAGCAGAGGAATTTCATATTTTTTCAGGATATCATTTTTTATTTGGTCTCTTTGCAATTGTTTCTCGTTGCCTGTATGGAACGCGTGGCCATCGACCTCTACGGCAAGGACAAGTGCTTTATTCATTCGATTAAAAAGAACAAAGTCTATGTGTGTCCAAGAATTTACAGCATATTTTAATTCGTCTGGCGTCAGCAGCATATTATCACGGATTAATGTTTTTAAAGGAATATGGACTGCCACTCCGAGAAATTGAAAATCCGGTAGCGAAATAACTTTTTTAATGAGTTCATACATTAAGTTTTCTGATTCATACTCAGAAATTTTTTTTCGATTTTTTTTAAAATGATTAAGTTTCTTTTTATTGGGGGTGTAGAGCAAATCAAAGATGGAATAAAGTCGACTTTCAAGCATTTCAAAATTGTTGTATTCCACATATCGAATTAGATCACCAATATTGGTATTTTTATTTTTTTCATTATCAGAAATGATCACTATCAGCTTTTTTACGGCCCTGGAAACGGCAACGTTTAGCAGATTCGGATCATCAACAAAAGGGTTGATTTGATCAGCCACGGTAGAGAGGATTATGATGTCTTTTTCCCTTCCCTGGTATTTATGCACCGTATCTATTGACAGGACTTCTGAATTGATCTGCTGCTTAATTTTTTTTACCTGATTACGGTATGGGGAAACAATTCCAATAGCTTGAATATCTCCGTTATAGTCGGGAAGGATTTCTTCCTTGATAACATCAATTTGCCTTTGGTTAACCGTTCCTCTGGCATGATTGCCCTTTACCGTTTTATAAATGGCAAGTGGACTTTTCGTGTCTTCTTCTCTGGTTAAGGTGATGAGCTGCCCTTGGTAAAATTTTTGATTACAGAATTCGATAATTTTGGGATGGCAACGGTAATGCTCTTTTAGCAGAGTTTTCGGTAAATTCGGAAATAATTCAGAGATCGAAGACAGCAAGCTATTTGATGCATAATTATAAGGGCTTTTTAAATCAGTTGCTTGGAATATTTTATCTGTTTGTTTTTTAATCTCAGAAGTTACAACATTGGGCAACTGTTTCAGGTCACCTACGATGACCGCTTTTTTTGCACATGAAAGCGCCAAGGCCCCTGCCACAATGTCGATCTGGGAGGCTTCGTCCATAATGACATAGTCAAACAATGTCTGTTTATCTGTGCAGGACCTGAGTGAGTGTGTCGTGCTGAGTAAGACGGGATATTCTTGGAGAAAATCCTTAAATCCTTTCCATAAAGCAGTCTCGGCTGAGAAAATTGGTTTTTGCCGATTTCTATATCGGTAATAGAGCTTGGCTTTAAATAATCGCTTGGAATCCAGCTGGTTGGTTCTAATGGACTCTTCTAATTTGAAATCTGAAATTTTTTTGTTTAAATTCTTAATTCTAATCCGGAGTTCCTCTTCTTTTCGTTTATAAAAAAGGGCTTGTAGAAAAGCGACAATATCGTCAGGATTATTCCGGTAGAAAGAAAATGTGAAAATTCCGTGGCAAAACAAATTGTTTAATCTATATTTAAAGCCTGGCTTCTGTCCTCGTTCCAGCATTGTTTGCAGATTCATCCATAGTTCAGAAATTTTTTCAGAATTATGTGGTGAAAAGGCTTTATAAGGTTTAATGGGAGTGTGCTTGAATTGATATTCCTGGAAATACTTTTTTTCCGTTAGCAGGGATTCGAGCAATTGTTTCAGCTTGGCAACTTCGTTCTGTACAATAAGAAAGTCTTCTATTTCAGCAATGGATTTTATGGTTTCGTTTTTTGTGAGCTGAAAATTTTCTCTATCCATCTCCCATGAGTCCAGTTCTATAGGATATGTTGTCTTTTGCTTATCGAAAAATAATTCTTTATTTTCTTTTTTTCCCAGTGAAGCGCAAATAAAATCGACACCATATTTTTGAAGTTTCTCGTAGACGTTGGATGTTGCCGAGTTGTTGTTAGACACCACAGCGACAGATTGGTTCTGAATCACGGCATTTGCGATAATATTGAGAATGGTCTGGGTTTTGCCTGTGCCAGGAGGCCCTTCAATTAAACTGATTTTAGAACCCAATGCTTTAACCGTCGCTCTCTTTTGGCTAAGGTTGAATCCAAAAGGAAATATGGGTGTGAACTTTGGGTTGTCAGAAATCAATTCCTTTTCAGGGTTTAAAAAGGATGCCAAAACGCTTTGAGGGTCCACAAAGGAGATCTGGTTGAACTGTCTTTCTAATTGTGTTTCGGATTCTTGGCCCCGTTTCGGGCCGGTTATGTGTGACAACTCCTTCAAGTAGTTGAAAATTGACTTTGCCTTTTTGTTTGTTAGAGTTGATTCCTGTATTTTTAGATGGCTTTTTTTTGCAATCAAAGGTGCTCTGGGTGGTTCAAGTGGATTTTTTGATTCAAATTGTATGCGGATATGTTCACCAAAGTCATATAATTTTTTTAAACGAAAAAGAGGCGCACCATTATATTCAATTCGGAAATTATCGGCATCTTTTATGACTGGATTTTGGTACCATTTGACATGTCGTTTTTGATAGGTGTAGATTTTTTTTGAGTGATTAAAGGCAATAGAATAGGTTTCGCCATTATCTATGCATGACTTTATTTCATTTGTTTTATTCTCTAATTTACCCTTGAATGAGACGAAGATGAGATTCGATTCTGGAGTCATTTTTAGATGGACAGCCTTTTTTATACACGGGTTGGAAATCCAATTATGTGAGTCTATCTTTTTCTAAATTCATGATGCAAGTTTTTAGTTTTAGATCTTGCCTGGAAGTCAAAGAATGAAGTGGATGTGCCGAGTGATAATTTAATGCCTTCCCTTGGGCGGCACAAGGCAGTAACGTTATTCGCCTTTGGTCTGATGAAAAATGCTGCAATCAAATACTGGTGTCCGGCCTTGAGATATCAGGGCCGGACACCAGGCTCACATTAGAAATTTTTAAAATCCGGATCATCGTCCATGTGGATCAGCTGCTCGGGCCGAACCTCGTTGGCCTTCTGGGCCGCATAGGTTCTGCCGGGCAGGGACTTGCGGGAAGGGGCTGCCTGGAGACGGGGGGACAGGGTGCGGACATCCCGGGCCTGGCTTGCACCGCCGCCTGTGACCAGGGCGACCAGATCTTCCACATAGCTGTTGAGCTGTTCGGCCTGGGCGTTCATCTCTTCGGAAGCCCCGGCACTTTCCTCTGCATTGGCGGCATTCTGCTGGACCACAGAATCCATTTCGGCAATGGCCTGGTTGATCTGTTCGATACCCCTGCTCTGTTCCTCGGAGGCCACGGCGATTTCTTCAACGAGGGTGCCCACGCTTTCGGTGTTTTTGGCCACCCCGCCAAACGCTTCGTTGGTGGTGGCGACAAGATTGGTTCCTTCCTCTACCTTCTCCACGGTGTCGGTGATGAGGCTGGAGGTGTTTTTGGCTGCCTGGGCAGCCCGCATGGCAAGGTTCCGGACCTCGTCGGCCACTACGGCAAATCCGGCGCCGGCCTCTCCGGCCCGGGCCGCTTCAACTGCAGCGTTGAGGGCGAGAAGGTTGGTCTGGAAGGCGATTTCATCAATGGTTTTGATGATCTGGGCGGTTTCCTGGCTGGCGGAGCTGATCTCTGCCATGGAACGGGTCAGTTCGGCCATGGACTCGTTGGCCTTTTTGACCACGGCGCGGGTCTCTTTCATCAGGGCATCAGCCGTTGTGGCGCTGTCCGTGTTCTTGCGGGTCATGGAGGCAATTTCCTCCATGGAGGCAGAGGTTTCCTCTATGGCCGAGGCCTGCTGGGCCGCTCCGGTTGCCAGGGTTTGGCTGGCGACGGAAACCTGTTCCGAGGCGCTGGCCACCTGTCCTGCCCCTTCCTCCATACCGGCGATGATGACGTTGATAGGGTTGACAACGGAACGGGTGATCAGAAAAAGAAGGGTGCCGATAAGCGCCACGCAGACAACACCGATGGTAATGTTCAGGTTCCGGATCCGGTTGATGGGGGCAAACAGCTCTTTTGTATTGGCTGTGGCCGCAACGACCCATCCCATATCCTTTTCCTTGGCAAAGGCCACGATTTTATCCACCTCGTTAAACTCGTACTGGATGACTCCGGTGCCCAGGGAGATCATCTTCCGGCCGAAGTCATACTGACTTAAGTCCAGGGAGAGGATCTTGGACTTGTCCGGATAGGCCAGGACCATGCCTTTAGGGTCGGTGATATAGGCGTATCCATTGGTTCCGATGCGCTCGGAATCGACATACTCTTTGGTAAAGGTGTTCAGGTCCACCACACCGAAGATGACCCCGACGACTGTTCTGTCTTCTTTGACGGGCATGGAGATGCAGAATACCGGCTGACTGGAGTCTTTGCTTTTAATGACCTGGGAGATGGCGCTTTCCCCGGCCATGGCGGTTCTGAAATACGACCTGTCCCCGACGTTGACAACACCGATCTGGGCGGGGTTGGATGAGGCAATCAGGGTGCCGTCCGGCCCGGCCAGTGCCAGGGCTTCAAAAAAACGGTTCTGGGTTTTGAGCTTTTTCAGACGGGTGATGGCTTCTTCTGCCGCCTGGCTTTCCTGGCGGTTGAAGGCATTTATAATCACTGCCTCGTCACTGAAGTTCTCAAGGCTGTTCTTGCGCTCGTCAAGCCAGGTGCTGATCTGCTTGGAGATGGCAGCGGACTGCTGCTCGGCCTGGTCTGATATGGACTTTTCCAGGGCGGCGCTGGATTTGGTGTAGGAGATCACCGATATGGCAGCCAGGCAGAGGATGCAGACTGAAATCGTGGGGATGAGGAATTTATTTTTCAGGTTTAATTTCATGGGGTCCTTCACTTTGTCATCATGGATGACCGTTGGAATATAAAACTGCCCTCAGAAACACCCTTTCAGGACCGTCCGGGGCAGCCAATTACACATTCTGGCATTTACAATTAAAGACCATTAATGTTTATATATCATTAAAAAGTCAAGATTATGACAAAAAATCATACTTTATGGTGAAATTGAATCAACGGGAGCATGGATTCCACGCGAGGATCTGGCCTGCACTGTATTTCAAATTTGCATTTAAGCCGCGCACTATAAAAGAAAAAAGTAAGATCAGTCAATATGAATTAGTATTAACTAATAAAAATACGCCACTGGTACTATGAGGGAGGCAAAAGGGGGCACGGGGTGCAGCCGGTTTTGTCTTTGGCCTTCGGTTCAGCTGACCTTAAGGTGCATGATCCGATCTCTCAGCCGTTCTTCGGTGCGGTCGAATTCCCTTTTAAAGGCCTTGTTCTCCTTGTCGTTGAAGCTTGCAAAGTCCATGAGGGACAGATCTTTGATCAGGTTGAGCAGCTCCAGAAGATGATTTTGGGCAAGGGTTCGGCAGAACTCGGAGTCCTTGGCCCGGATTTTCTCGGCCAGCACGGGGTTGGCCGTCAGGTATTCCGGTGCTGTGTATTCACCTGCCAGCAGCAGGAACATCAGTTGAAACACCCCCTCCACCCGGTCTGACTTGATCAGGGTGGGGCTGTGAAAAAAAGACAGGTTCTCATCCACACTGACATCGGCCCTACCCAGAAAGCGGACCCGTTCAAACCAGTTTAAGGTGTAGTCATGGTAATCAACGGTTTTCCAGGAGTCCTTTTTCCAGACATGAGCCTTGACCGCCTTGTTCAGACCGTCCAGGCAGTCTTCAATGTTCTCATAGTCATAGGTGCCTAAAAGGGCGCCGGACTGGAAGATATCCAGCCCCGGTTTATAGGCGTGGCTGCTGAGTTCTGCGCAGATGATCCGGTCCTCTTTTCCCGGCCGCAGGATGAGCAGCTTGCAGGAGGGCTTGCCCTTTTCAATTCGCAGGACCTCGTTGGCCGATTCCGGCGGAACAATGGCATCGGCTACGGTATGGGGTAAAAAGGCTGCATATACGGCAGGGTTAACGTCCACCCCGGCCAGGACTTTTTTGAAAAGCTCAAATTCCGTGTCGTCCATTTCCCGCACCGGCAGAATCCGGCCCTTTTGCAGTCCCGGGAGAAACAATTGTAACACCGTTTCGAGGCCGGCCTGCCAATGGGCGCTTCTGGGATCTCTTTTCTGATCTATCCATGCCTTTGCCTTGGAGGAAACATCTGCCATTATACTATTCCTTTAAATTAAGGTTCGCATGCAAATTGCGCCTGGTATCAGACCAGAAAAGAAGTTTGCTTGTCAACATGAAATTGAGGGTTAAATCCTAACATTAAAATTTTGTATGAAAGGGCCTTGACAGGAATGAAAGAATTCGATCGTCCTGACAGACGCTTAAAAATCAGGGGCGCTGCCCGACACAAAAAAGACTGAAAATCCAAGAGGGATTATCGCTGGTATGGACATCGTGCTGACCGTGGATATGGAGCAGGACTGCCCGCCCTTCCTTGATACCTTCAAGGGGGGGGGAACAGGGAACGGCCAAGCTGCTGGCCCTGCTGACCCGCACAGGGGTTCCGGCCACCTTTTTTTTCCGGAATGGTGGCGGATACATATCCCCGCGTGGTGGAACAGGTCCAAGACTGCGGCCATGAAATCGGATGCCACGGCCATACCCATACCCCGTTTACAAGACTGGACAAAGCTGCGGCCCAAAAAGAGCTTGAAACCTCTCTTGCTATTTTGAGGCGCTTTGACAAGGTGGGCTCCTTTCGAGCTCCGAATCTGGTTTTTCCTGAATCCTATCTGGATCTTTTGGCAGATAACGGCATCCGGATTGATTCGTCCCTGGCACGGTACAAGCGATCCTTTCGGGACCGGGCGAAACACCCGTCCATAAAGCGGCTGCCCGTATCCTTAACCTCTTCGGTTTTAAGGCTGCCGGTTTAAAACCGGAGATACGTCCGTGGACTGCCTGGAACAGGTGATCAATTATTTTAAACGCAACGCTGGGAGCAATGCCTTTAGGCAGGTCAGCGCATTTATCTGACCTTACGAAATTTTCCCGCGGACTTAAGAAGTCTCCGGGATATTATTGTTTAAATTAGGATATGCTAAGCTAAATAAGAGCCAATCATAAGAAGCACTGGTAAGTCGGAGAATTTCAACTAAGAGATTGGATAAAAATGCCCGTGTTCAAATCTTTCGGATTTCGGTTATTGGTGTGAGTCATTTTCATTTTTTTCGCGGCGGTTCAGCCGGGGGCGGAGAGGGCGTTCAAAATTTTGTGTCAGTAGACGGAAGCTGATATAAGTCAGCTCCGAAAGGAAAACTGACATGATCGAAGACAATACAGAATTTGATTTCCAAAAAGCACCAGACAACCCTGAGCGATGAAATCGAGCAAAAAATCATAGCCCTCTATGCCTGGGCATTGAGCTATAACGATATCGCCACCCACTTGAAGGAAATATACGGTCTGGAAATTTCAAATGGGACCTTGAGCGCCGTTACCGATAAAATTATTCATACCGATAAAGAATGGCAGGCCAGACCGCTGGAGAGCGTTTACCCCTTCGTCTGGCTTGACGCCATCCATTATAAAATCAAAGAGAATGGGGTTATACCTTTGATGAAAAACTGCAATGGATCGGGCACGGCAGAATCGAAACACTGGAACAACGGCTCAAAGAGTGCAGCCGTTCAGGGCCCCTGTCACCTTAATCATCCTGGATGTGGACTTTTTCAAGCCGTTCAACGATACTTACGGCCACGTCGCAGGGGATGACTGCCTCAGAGGGGGCGCCCATGTGATTGCTGAACAAACAAGACCCGGCGTTGAAAATCTGTCCATTCCCCATAAAGGATCAAAGGACAATGTCTTTGTCACCGTAGCCTCGGGGTAGCGACCCTGGCCGGCGGCTTGAAGGCATCTGCAGAGCAGTTGATCCAAACCTGCGATACGCTTTTATCTTAGTCCAAAGAAAGCGGCAGAAACCGTTGCTCGGCCAGGATTCTGGACGCGCCCTGATATCGGCTGCGCGAAGAGGAGACTATGGGGTGAAACCGATTTTTTGCACGGTTTTGCTATCTGCTGCTGTCGATCAACAAGGAGCTGTCTTAAATGCAAAATGCAGAGAGGGTGCAGAATCTGATCAGCAACGCCGTAAAGTACCTGTCAAAGGAGCAGACGCCATTTATCAAAATCGGGTGTGCCGACGATGGGGCGGATTTAATAAGGGCAATTGTAAGGGCTCAAACGGGCGCAGATTGGTCACAAAATCAAAAAAGGCTTAAGAAAGAATTTTCCTTAAGCCCTTTATTTTTATGGTGGGCGATACTGGGATTGAACCAGTGACTTCTACCGTGTGAAGGTAGCACTCTCCCGCTGAGTTAATCGCCCGTCAAAAGGTAATAATCTTAATACTCCTTTAACATTCCCCCGTCAATTTTTTTTTCAGGTTTTAAAAAAATCCGGAAAAAGGATTGGCAAGTTTTTTTTCAATGCGGTTGCGGTCGGCAAGTTCCCTGATATTTTGAGTGAGGATGTCAAGGCACCGGTTGGCGCAGACCCCATTTTCAAGGATATTGGGATGGGCCCGCATCATGTCGAAAAAGGCCTGGACCACTTCCGGGTCAAATCTCTCTCCCGCCCCGTCCTTAAGGGCGGTCAGGGCTGCAGGAAGGTCTTTTGCAACAAGGCCGGGGCGGCCTGAAATCATGGTTTCAAAGGCATCGCATACGGTGAGAATGCGAGCTCCCAAAGGGATGGCCGCACCTTTTTTACCCTCAGGATAGCCCGTGCCGTTGAACAGTTCATGGTGGCAGCGGACCAGAGGAGCCACCCCCTGCAAAAAGGTTAAGGGCCGAAGGATGTCCGCTCCCAGGGCCGGATGACTGCGAATGGCCTCCATCTCGGCTTTGTCCAGCTTTCCTAAGCGGTCCAGGATGGCGTCCCGGGTGCCGATTTTGCCGATGTCATGGAGGATGGCGGCATGGTAAATCCTTTCGATTTCACCATCGTCCAGGCCCAAGGCCCGGGCCGTGGCCTCTGCCAGTTTTGCCACGGTCAGGGAATGACCGTGGGTGACTGGATCCCGGGCCTCAATGGCCAGGGTCAGGCCTTCGATGATCTGGCTGTAAAGGGCCAGCATCTCCCGGTCGTATCCTAAGGCCTTTTCCAGGGCAATGGCCCCCTGTTCCCCAAGGGCGGTGACAAGCTCCATCTCCTGGGCATCCAGCCGGCGGCTGCCGGTGAAATAGACGGCCAAAAGGCCTGAAAAGGGGCCTGAAATATGAAAATACCGACCGGTAATGGCGTTGATCAAATGCTTGCCCAGGCGTTCCAGGTCCGGTATCCGGGGGTCGTTCCGGGCGTCCGGGATTTCAATGGGATCCGGGAGCCCCTCGGGAAAAAGGGTCATGAGGGTGGGGTAGTCCGTAAGGGACAGGCTTCGAAAGTCAAACCCATGGCAGATTTTGGTCTGGATCACCTGGTCGGCCGTGTTGAGAATCCAGAAGATGCAGCCCCGGGCCTCAAGGATCGTTGTGATGTTTTCCACGATGCAGGAGAGAATCTGAGGGGTTTTCCGGTTGGCGTGGATCTGCTTGGAAACCCTTGCAAAGGTTTGAAAGTAGGATTTGTACCTGTCCGTCATGATTCCCCTTTCTCAAAATCAGTTGAAAAAATTCATCCAGTTCTGGCTGTAGGCGGCGGCCATTTTCCGCTGGAAAGCCGCCACGGCATCCAGGGCGGCATGCAGGTCTTTTTTTTTCCCCCCTGCCAGGAGGCTGATGTCGATGCAATTGGCCGGCAGGGCAGAAGAGTCTCGGTCCCGTTGCAGGTGCTGCCGGATCTTAAGCCGTGAAAGAAAGATGAAGGCCGCGCTAAGCGCCCGGTGTTCTTTGGGAGAAAGCATCCCGTCCCCGGCCAGGTATTCCAGGCGTTTGAGGGTGGCCGGCACCCGCAGGCGGCGGTTCACGGCAAACAGCCTTGCCCCGTTGACGATATGGGCCAGGGCCTGGGTTTTAATATTAAAGCAGGCCTTGCAGCCTTTTTCTCTTTTGGTTCGAATGCGGTTGAATATGGCCTTTGGCGGGGCAAAGAGCTGATCGTCCCGGACCAGGAAGTGACTGGCGGCAGGGTAGGCCTCAAAGCCTGAGAACACCTTGGCGTGGAGCATGGCGGCCAACCGGCGATCTCCAAACACCGCCTTAAAGTCTAAAAGGATGGTCAGGTTGCGAACGGCCATGGGGTCGGAGGAGCCCACCCAGTCGTCCAGGGCGGCAAGCCACCGGGAAAGCGAGCGGCACCACATTGGATTTTTGGCCATGACCTGACCCGGGCAGAGGGCAAATCCCATGCGGTCTAGGCCCCGGTTCACCTCGCCTGCCAGGTCTGCAAAATAGGCGGCCGCTTCCGGGGCGTCTTTCGGCGGCGGATCCGCATAGATCAGTGCGTTGTCCTGATCGGTGCGAACGACCTGTTCCCCCCTGGCGTCGGAACCCAGGGTAATCCAGCAAAAGGGCAGCGGCGGCGGCCGGCCGTCCCGGTGTTCAAGGGTGTGGACGGTCTCCTGGATGAGCCGGGCTGTCAGAATTTCGTTGAATCTTGAAACCCTGTCGAAAATATGGATCAGAGCCTGAGACTGAATTTCACGGGTGTTTTCTGCAGGGCCTTTATTCTCATTGAGTCCGTCACGCACCCAGGCATCCAGCCGGGTCAGCAGGGCTGGAAAATCAGCCGCAGTCTGACAGTCGGCAAGATCGGATAAGATCTGCGCAGCCCCACCCGGGATTTGTGGTTCAGGAGGGCTACCCGCAGCCGTATCCTGGAACGCAGACAGGGACAGGCTGATCAATCCGGAACGGTTCATCTTGGCTCTATGCGTATGGGAATTGGCCGCCGGCTTCCTTGGGACCCCTGTCCTGCAGGACCGGCATGCAATGTAAAAGTTTTAAGCCAGCCCCCTTGCCGTGTCAACCCAAATCCATTGGGGGAAAAAGGCCGGGAGGCCGGGCAGGGGGTGTCAGATCAGGCTGGCATCGGGACCGTTTACCTCGAAAAACGGTCGGGCATGTTTCATTCCTGTGTCTAATAGTAAAAGAGTGTAAACCGTCTTGCGTATTTTGGGGAGCGCTATATTTTTCTTTACCCCGATGCCTTGATTTTTAAAAGAGCAACCGATATATTCGCGTCTTTAATGAGACATTCGGGTATCATTTGAAATAAAACCGTATTGGAGATGACATGAATCCGGCCACCTATGACCGCATCATAGCCCAAGCCATCGTCTGTCTGGCAACAAATTCCAATGCCGGACTGGAGGAGATCGCCAGTGGGGCAGGGGTGGGACGGGCTACCCTGTACCGATATTTTAAATCCCGGGCTGACCTTCTCTGCGCCATCAAGCTTCGGGCCGGGGATCAGCTGCAGCAGGTGGTTGAGCCTGTTATGGAAGCGACCCTGCCGGCCAGGGAGAAGCTGGTCCGCATCGTGACCCGCCTTGTGCCGCTGGGGTCCAGTCTTAATGTCTCATCCTATTTTGATTATCCCGGAAAGGAAGAGGATTCCAGGGTGGTCAAAGTTTATCTCCATCACCGGAACAGGGCTAAGCAGTTGTGCATGGCATTGAAAAAAGAGGGTGCTGTTTCCCGGGAGATGCCTGTGCCCTGGCTCATTTCATCCCTGCACGCCCTGATTTTTGAGGCCTGGGCCACTGTGGAGCGTGGGGAGATTGCCCCGAAACAGGCCCCCTGGCTGGTGCTGGAAACCTTTTTGTCCGGCCATGGTACAAAGGAGAGCCGGGACTGGCTTTATCATCAAAAGGAACTGTTTTAATGAAGAAGAAAACCATTGCAATGATCGCGGCAGGGCTGATGCTCTGCCTTTCCGTCATCGCCTGCAGCCAGGACGGCTCCGACAAGGCCGCTGCCGTATCTGCAGAGCCTTCTGAACAGGGCGGGATTAAAACCGTGGGCGTCATTCATCCAAGGCTCCTGGCCGATGATGCCCGCCTCACCCTGCCGGGACGCGCCCGTGCCGCCACCCGGGCCACACTGTTTTTCCGGGTATCCGGCCCCCTGATCCGGGTCCATGCCAACCCGGGGGATCATGTGGAAAAAGGCGATCTTCTCCTGGAACTGGATGCCAGGGATTTCAAGCGCCAGGTGGCGGTTGTCGAAAGCGGACTTGCATCGGCCCGGGCCACCCTGATGAAACTTGAAGCCGGGGCACGGCCCGAAGACATCAGCATTATTGAGACCAACCTGGCCGCGGCCAAAGATGATCTGGCACTGGCGAAAAAAGAGCTGACCCGGTACGAAATCCTCTATGAAAACCAGGCCGTATCCGAACAGGCCTATGACCGCGCCAAAAACCAGGAGGCCAGCCTTGCCGCCCGGGCTAAGGCTTTGGAAGAGCAGTTGGAACGGGACCGGGGCGGCGCCAGAAAAGAGGATATCATGGCAGCCAAAGCCTCGGTAAAAGAGCTTGAGGCCCGTCTCTCCATTGCCCGGGATCAGCTGGCCGATACCCGGCTTTTCGCTCCCTTTTCAGGGGTGGTGACCAGCCGGATTCCGGATCCCCATGAGATGGTGGCCCAGGGCAGTCCCGTCATGACCCTGGATGATTTAAGCCGCATCGAGATTCCCGTTGATGTGCCTGAAACCCATATCGGCCGGTTTTTGGAAGCCCCCAAAGCTGAAGACCGCTATTCGGCCGTGTTCTTAACCCGTAAAGATAAAGTTTTTAATGCCGTCCTGACGGAGTACAGCAGCCGGGCGGACCAGGCCACCGGGACCTACCGCTTTGTTTTTACCGTGACCCCGGCCCCTGAAGACCTTATTTTTGCCGGGATGACCGCCCAGATCCGTCTTTCGGCAGCATCGGAAAAAAGCAATGACGGTAACCCGGTTGTGGCCGTTCCTCTGGAAAGCCTTTTGGGGGTGGCGGGTAACTCCGCCCATGTGTTCATCGTGGATCCAAAGTCCGGGACCCTGTCCCGCAGGGCTGTGACCTTTGAGACCCTGGCCGGGGGGAGTCAGGTCAAGGTGACGGACGGGCTTTTGGAAGACGACCTTGTGGTGAAGCAAGGGGCGGCCTTTGTCCGCCAGGGCCAGACCGTTGAGTACCGGATGATTCAGGAGAAAGGCCAGGTCAAATGAAGTTTGCACAAGGGGTTCTGCGCACCCGCATTATCAGTGTCCTGCTCTCCGCTGTTATCGGCGTTACCGGGCTGATTACCTATCAGAAATTAGGACGGCTGGCCTATCCGGATTTTACCATCAAGACCGCCGTGATCTCCACGCCCTACAGCGGGGCTTCCGCCGAAGAGGTGGAACAGGAAGTAACGGACCGTATCGAACAGGCCGTTCAGAGTCTCGGGCAGCTGGACTATGTCAAGTCGGTATCCCAGGAGGGGCTGTCCATCGTCTATGCCGAAATCAAGCCCGAATACGACTCTTCCAAGATTCCCCAGATCTGGGATGAGCTGCGTCGCAAAGTGAACGACATGGCTGTTTACCTGCCCCCCGGGGCCGGGCCTTCCATGGTAAATGACGATTTCGGGGATGTGTACGGGGTCTATTTTGCCGTGACCGGAGAGGGCTTTTCCAACCGGGAACTTCGAGAGTATGCCAAATACCTGAAAAAAGAGCTGCTCTTAGTGGATGAGGTGGCCAAGGTGGGCCTGTGGGGGGATCTGACCGAAACCCTTTACGTGGAATTTTCAAGGGCCCGCCTGTCCCAGCTGGGCATCTCCCCGGACATGATTTTTGCCACCCTGGCCTCCCAGAACCTGGTGAGCCCGGCCGGCCGCGTCAAGCACGGGCCCGAATACATCCGCTTTGCCCCTACCGGCGGCATTGCAGGGGAAAAGGCCATTGCCGATCTTTATATCTCAGGTGCCGGGGGAAAACTCTTCCGCTTAGGTGATATTGCCAAGGTGACCCGAGGCTATGAGGAACCCGAACCCCGTAAGATGTTCTTTAACGGCAAAATGGCCGTGGGCTTAGGGGTGTCCACGGAAAAGGGCGGCAACGTCGTTCATATGGGCCGGGCCGTGGAGGACCGGATCAAGGAGTTGTCCTCTATGAAGCCTGCCGGCATGTCCGTGGATCTGATCAATTTCCAGGCCGGGCGTGTGACCGAATCCCTTAACGATTTTATGGTCAACCTGGTGGAATCCGTGGTGATCGTTATCCTGCTGCTGCTCTTCTTCATGGGACTTCGGGCCGGCCTGCTCATCGGATTTGTTCTGGTGCTAACCATTTTAGGAACCTTTGTGGGCATGTTCATCTGGGACATCACCCTTCAGCTCATCTCCCTGGGCGCCCTGGTACTTGCCTTAGGGATCCTGGTGGACAACGCCATTGTGGTCACGGATGTCTATCTGATCCGTCTGGCCCGGGGAGACAACAAGGAATCGGCCGCCGCCACCGCTATCAGCTCGACCATCTGGCCGCTTTTAGGGGCCACCCTTGTGGCCATCACGGCCTTTGTGCCCGTGGGGCTTAACCCCAGCGCCTCCGGGGAGTTCTGTCGCAGCCTCTTTTACGTTCTGGCCATTTCTCTGTCGTTGAGCTGGGTCTTTGCCCTGACCATCACCCCGGTTTTGTGCATGCGGTTTTTAAAAGCTCCGGAAGAGATCCGGGACAACCCCTTTGACACCCGGTTTTACCGCGGGTTCCGCCGCATGCTGCAGATCTGCATGCAGCACCGGGTTATCACCCTGAGTGTGCTGCTGGCCGTCCTGGTGGTGGCGCTTGCAGGTTTCGGAGCCGTGCCCAAGAATTTCTTTCCGGAGTCCACCCGGAATCAGTTTTTCGTGGATTACTGGCGGCCCCAGGGCACCCATATCGCTGAGGTTGAAGCGGATATTAAAAAAATCCAGGCCTTTGTCCATTCCCTGGACGAGGTGGAACAGGTCACGGCCTTTGTGGGGGAGGGCTCCCTGCGCTTTGTGCTCAACTACCATTACCAGACCCCCAACACCAGCTTCGGCCAGCTTTTGGTCCAGGTGCACGACTATAAAAAAGTGCCGGGATTGCTGCCAAAGATCAGGGCCTATATCGCGGGCAATTTTTCCAACTCCGAATTCAAGGCCCAGCGGTTCAAAGAAGGGCCCCCTGTGGAGTACAGTGTGGAGGCAAGATTCCGGGGACCGGATGCCAGAGCCTTGAGGCAGGTGGCGGATCAGGCCAAACAGATCCTTCATACCCTGCCTCTGGCCGTGAATATAAGGGATGACTGGCGCCAGCCCGTGAAGGTGCTGCACCCCGTATTTACCGAGGACCGGGCCCGGCGCACCGGCATCACCCGAGCCGATGTCAGCGCCGCATTCAACTGGAATTTTTCCGGGATCACCACGGGAATTTACCGGGAAAAGGATGAACTGATCCCCATTGTATCAAGGCCTTTGCCCGGAGAACGGGCATCGGTGGATGAGTATCGGCAGATCCAGGTATACTCGGGGGCTTTAGGACGCTATCTGCCCATCGAACAGGTGGTGGATAAGATCGAGCTTGCCGAAGAGCCTTCCCTTGTAAGACGCCGGGACCGCATGCCCACCATTACGGTCCAGTGCGACCAGGCCTCTGGCCAGGCTGCAGATCTGGAGGCCCTTGTCCGTCCTCTGTTCGAAACGATCAAACTGCCCCCCGGAGCAAGTCTGTCCTGGGGCGGGGAGTCCGAGGAAAGCGCCAAGGGCCAGGCCTCCATCAAGGCCATGTTCCCCATCTGCCTTGTGGCCATGTTCCTTCTTGTGGTCTGCCTGTTCAACGGCATCCGCGAGGCGGTGGTGATCTTTTTGTGCATCCCTTTTTCCTTTGTGGGGGTCACCCTGGGACTTTTGGCCACGGGTCTGCCCTTCGGCTTCATGTCCATCCTGGGATTTTTGGGGCTGACCGGCATGCTGGTGAAAAACGCCATTGTCCTTCTGGACCAGACCGCTGAGGAGATCCGTTGCGGAAAAACCCGATATGAGGCGGTGATGGAGGCTTCCGTCAGCCGCCTGCGGCCGGTGACCATGGCTGCCGGCACAACGATCCTGGGCATGGCGCCCCTGCTGTTTCACCCCTTTTTCAACGCCATGGCCGCCACGATCATGGGCGGCCTTTTCATCGCCACGGGCCTGACCCTGGTGGTGGTGCCGGTGATGTACTCCCTGTTTTTCAGGATTAAAAAAGAAGAGATGCTGTCATGATGGAGAATGCCTCAGACTCAGATACCCATTGCACCCTGCCCCTTGACGGGGGGGGGCAGATCCGTCTGATCCGTCTTTCAGGCCCACGGCAGATTTCCGTGCCCCTGATCCTGGCCCACGGCACCCTGTCCAACGGGGCAACGGTCCGCAGCTTCGGGGACTATCTTTCAGGGCTTGGCTTTGATGTCTGGCTGCTGGAATGGGGCGGCCATGGCAGCAGCACCGCTTCCTGCGCCCGGCGCAATTTCGAAGCCCCGGCCTTTGACGATCTGCCCCGGGCTGTGGGGTTTGTAAAGGAAACCACCAACGCCTCCCGGGTGTTTTGGGTGGGGCATTCAGGCGGGGGCCTATTACCGCTAATGTTCATGGTCCGGAACCCTGAAATCCAAAGTGAATTTGCAGGACTTGTGACCCTGGGCGCCCAGGTGACAGGCGCCGCACGGACCCGCAAGCATAAATTCAGGGCGTTAGGCCTGTATGTACTCACCCAGGTTTTGGGGCGGACCCCCAGGGTGGATGCCACAATGGGGGATGAGGGGGAACCCACGGTTCTTCTGGCCCAGTGGGCCCTGTGGAATCTGAGGGGCAAATGGCATGGCTGGGACGGCTTTGACTATATGGCAGGCCTTAAACAGGTTACCGTCCCCTGCCTGACCATTGCCGGAGGCGCGGACGATATCGCTCCGGTCGATGGATGCCGGGAGATCTTCGACGCACTGGGAGGCACGGATAAAACCATGATCACCTGTGCAAAGGCCGACGGATTTTCAAGGGATTTCAGCCACGGCGGCCTGGCCAGGGGAAGTGCTGCGGAAACCGAAGTCTTTCCAAAAGTTGCGGCCTGGCTGAACGCGCGCTGCAACGGTTAGGAACGGGGCGCTTTGTCAGGACAGTGAATCTAATTCCACCCGTCGGCCCTGGCGCAAATCTTCTCTCAGTCGACCAAGCTGCCGGTCCAGAACTCCCAATCGGGCGGCGGCTTTTTTTTCAGCCTCACTGGTCTCGAGGATCTTTTCCATGCCGCCGTTTCGGATGACCACCCGGCGGTGGCCGGACAGGGCCAAAAGCGGGTCATGGGTGGCCATGAGCACGATTTTCTCTTCCCGGATCAAAAGGGAGAGCGCCTGTTGCCGGTCCACGCCGGCGTTTTCAATTTCATCAATGAGGACAATGGGGGAGGTGCTTAAAAAGGCGACATCGGCAATCATCAGGGCCCGGGACTGGCCCCCTGACAGGGCGGTGACCGGGGTATCAAGAGCGAATGGCTCTCCGGCAAGGCTTACGGCCGCTTCAAAGATACGTTGGACCCGGGCGGGAATGTCTTCGACCAGGCGGCTTTCGGCGTGGAGGGTTAAAAAGGCTTTGACCTGCATGTCCATGACAAAGTTCATGTTCTGGGACAGCTGGGCCACCAACTGCCGGTCCCCTGAAAACCGCAGTGCCGGGTCGGGTGCAGCGCCGTTTAAAAGGATTTTTCGGCCCGACGGGGTGTCGGCCTGGGCCAGGCATTCGATGTCGGCCAAAAGGCGGCTTTTCCCGGAGCCTGTGGGGCCAACAATGCAGATGACCTCCCCCGGGCACAGAATCAGATCCACCTTTTCCCTTTGGCCGGATTTATCCTTGCCGGTCGTGACGTGAACCCGGCGGATTTGATTGTCCTTTTCTTCCGTCCTGAACGCCTCCATTCGTGCTGTAAAGTCCAGGACCTGCCGGGTCAAAGTCTGCTTTGTCAGGCTGAGGCGCTCCAGGTGTGCGGCAGGCACCGCAGCGATGAAATCTTCAAGGCAGCTCGCATCCCGGGGAAGATCGAGGGAGAGTGCGGAGAAAAAGTCATCAAGATAAGGATGTGAGATCAAAAGGGCGGAAAACGGCTGATGCAGCAGGCAGGTTTTTGTCATGAGAAATCCATGGTCTTGATGTTGCCGATCTGGCAGTCCGGGCCGATCCGGGTTTCCCCCAGACAATAGGAGCAAAGCGCTCCTGGCATGGTGAACCGCAGGCGCTTTCCGTTCAGGGAGGTCACATCTGCCGCATTTCTCATGGTCTGGGCCAGCATCAGGCTGCCCTGGCCGGTCAGGCCGTTGACGGGGAGCAGCGAGGCTTTGGCGTTGGCCTGGCGGACCCTGAAGAAGAAGACCTCCCGCTCGGCCTGGGAGACGATATCCCCTTTGGTCAGCACCACCACATCGGCGTTCCGGAGCATGGGACCGATTTTTCTGGGGGTATCCACCCCGGAAAGATGGTCGATGATGCACACAGCCAGGACGTCCCGGATATGGGGGGAGCAGCGGTTGCAAAGGCCTGCGCTTTCGCTGATCAGAAAGTCAAATCCGTTGGACCGCCCCCATTGCAGGGCCTGTTCGATATTGGCGATGAAAAAATGGTCCGGGCAGACCCCGCCGGCAATGCCCTTTTGAACGGTGATGCCGGCGGCCTCGTACCGCAGATGGTCATCGCCTGTCAGACAGTCGAACTTCACCACTGCCGCAGATTTTCCAGCATTGGTCAAATGGCGGACGGTCTGGAGGATCACCGAGGTCTTTCCCGAGGAGGGGGGCCCTGCCACGGTGATGAACTTTATGGATGACCGGGGCGATTCCATGGGCTCAGCCTCGGGTCAGGGGCATGAAAATCTCGTCGATCTCCCGGTTCAGGTCCACCAGATCATTTTCCCGCAGATAGTCCCAGCCCAGCCATTTGAGAGGCCGGTCCTGGACATCCGCCATGACGCTTGAGTGGGGGACCGGGAACCTGGCATGGGCCAGGGTGCTGGCAAGACCCGGGCCTGTCAGGTAGTCCAGTACAGGCTTTAAGTCCGGGATTTTTTCAGGTTTGACCTGCAGGGTGACAGGGCTTGCCAGCGCACCGTCCTCGGGCCAGATGACCTTGATCCGGTCCTGGTGCCGGATTCGCTGGGCAAAGAACTCGGGCATGACATAGATGGCGCCCTCACTGTTTTTATCAATGCAATTAACCATCTGGGAGGGGTGCAGGCCGGCGGCGATATTGGCGGCCAGGGCCTTAAGGCCTTTGGCGCCGAACTGCTGGAACACAGGCAGAAGAACGGCATGGCAGAAAAACTGGTCCCCGCCCCGTATGGTCACGCTTTTTTTCCAGGCAGGATCCAGCAGATCGGCCCAGGTCCGGGGCAGGGGTCTGCCGTCCAGCCGGTCCAGATTGGCCACCATTACCAGGGGATTGACGCAGAGGATGCTGTATTCGCCTTTGGGATCGGGGATGCCGGCCTTGATAAAGCTTGGGCCGGGCTGGCAGGCGCCATAGCCCGTAAAATGGCCCGGGGCAACGAACTGCCGGTTGAAGCGGTGGCTGAAAAAGACGTTAAAGTCCGCAGATACAATAATGTCAGGAAGTTCGTCCGGGTTTTCAATGGTATGGACATAGGAGTAGTAGGACAGCTCCTGGTTCAGGTTGCCCTCCACGGCAAAGGTAACAGGGCCCGCCGCAAGCTCCACCCGGGCCATGAAATCGGCAAAGGCCCGGCTGAACGGCATTTTTAATCCGCAGGGCATCAGCCCCAACAGGGTCAGCTCCCCCTGGCGATCCAGGGATTCAAGC
Organism: uncultured Desulfobacter sp.; assembly: GCA_963677255.2. Lineage (GTDB taxonomy): Bacteria > Desulfobacterota > Desulfobacteria > Desulfobacterales > Desulfobacteraceae > Desulfobacter. Next base: position 3,205,079 of record CAXXER010000001.1, read on the forward strand.
CCCGGGGACTCCTGGCTGGGCATGGGGGCCACCGCCTCGTTCAGCAATGAGACAAAGGCATCTGCATTCATAAACCGGCTGCGCAGGGCCGTGCCCAGAGTGAGAAAGGGGGCCAGGACCCGCATTCCGTCCTCACTGACCAGGGCCCCCAGGCCGTTGCTTTGAAATACCGCGTGGGTTTCGGGCCATTGCCGGACGATGTCCGAAAGCTTCATCTCCGGATGAATATCCGCTTTGCTCATTTAGGTTTCTCCTTTGGTTTGCTTCAGGCCGGCGGTATACCGGCGTACTTAATGGAAACGTACAGTGCAATTCCGGTACCAGATGTCTTAACCCTGCTGACGGTATCAGGGAAGAACACTGCAAAGGCCCATATGGCAAACGGATGGGGCCGTTACTGTGCCCCTTTGGAGGAGGGCTTCAAAGGGCACAGTAATGACAAATTTGATCTGTGAATTCACAAAACTGTCATAAAGTCAGGCTATCTTATGAAGTTGGTCAGGGTCTTTGCCACGGCCGCGGGCGGGGGAACCTGTTCTCTTCCCTGGTCGATGAGGGTCATGATCCAGGCCATGTTCCGGCCTAAGACTTCCATGATCTGTTTTCCTTCATCATCCTGTTCCATCTGGCCGGGGGTCAGGCCGTGGGCCACGTTCCAGTAGTTGGAGCAGGGCATGATCATCTCCGAGTAGGTGATATAGTGGTTTAAGGTATTCACCGTGGGCAGTCCCCCGGAGCGCCGGACCGCTGCCACGGCCGCCCCGACCTTGTGGCGGAAGATGCCGCCGTTAACCGAGGCCACAAAAAAGGCCCTGTCCAGAAAGGACTTCATGGTGCCGGCCACCCCGGAGAAATGCACGGGTGAGCCTAAAAGAATCCCGTCTGCCGCCATGATTCTTTGTATCCATTCATTGACCGGGTCATCGTTAAAGGCGCAGGCGCTGTTCTGGTTCTTGACACAGCCGTGGCAGGCCATGCAGCCCCGGATCTTTTCCTTTCCCACATGAATCATCTCGGTTTCAATGCCGGCCTTTTCAAGTTCGGCCATGACGATGGAAAGGGAACAGGCGGTGTTTCCTTTTTTCTGGGGACTGCCGTTGAATGCGACAACTTTCACAGGTAACCTCCTTAAGGTTTTGGGGTCGATGTCATGCTTTGAAAAAATGCGGCTAAAGTGTACACGATTTTTGCCCGGGTTGCACCCCCCGAAGCGGTCATAAAATTTGGACATTCTTCCCGCTTGGGTGTAAGGTATAAAAATGCCGCGTCTTTTTATGATCAGCTGTTATACGTTTTTTGTGATGGTGTCATGCCTTGGAACCGCTCTTGCCGAAAATCATAGGATTCTTCTGATCGCATCGGAAAAGGGAGAGCCTTACCAGAGCGTTATCCAGGCCATGCAGGACAGGCTTTCCGCCTTGGGGCACGGGGAGGGCATCCGCTCCTATTCCCTTGACCATTTCAAGGGCCGGGCGAAAAACATATTAAGGCGGGAAGAGGGCAATACCCATGATCTGATCTGTGTTTTCGGCACCGTTGCCACCATCGCCCTCAAAGAGCTGATCTTCGACGATCCCAAATATCCCAAGGTCGTCTTCTCTGCAGTTACCGATCCTGTGGGCATCGGGGTGATCAATGATTTTACAAGTTTTCCAGAACATAATTTTACAGGGGTGTCCTATCCCGTGCCGGTGGAAAAAAGGATGGCCTTTGTAAAGGCATTGATGCCGAACGCCAGGAACATTGGGCTGATTTATGCGGATATGCCCCAGTCCCAAAGCTATAACAAGTGGCTGTCAGATCTTATTAAAACCGATCCCCGATACCGGGACTACACGATCTTTTTCCGTCAGGTGCCCTTTGTTAAAAGCGCCGGGGGAACAATTCGCATGACAAAGGAGGCGGTTCGCCATATCCGGGAACTGGATACCATGGTCGATCTGTTTTTAAGTCCCAACGATCAGCTTGCCGTCCACGCGGAATTTCCCGGAGCCGTGTTTGAGCTGGCAACCAAACCCCTTTTAGGACTTGGCAAAGCCGAGGTCATGGAAGGGTGGGGGGCGACAGCTGCCTATTACCCGTCCCTTGAGGGCATGGGGCAGCAGACCGCAGATATGGTGATACGGCTTCTGGATGGCGCTGACCTAAAATCGGTGATCCCTGAAGAAATCAAAACCTTCGGCATGGCCTTTGACATGGAAAAGATCCGCCGGTTCGGGATTCATGTACCAGAGAAAATGATACGTCGGGCTGGATCGAATATCCTGAACGATTAGACCTTGCAGGCCGGCCCCCTGCCGGCCCCTTTTTATCCCCTCAAACTGCCCGCAATCCCCTTACAATACCCGGTATAAAAATTTTTCCCGGTAAGCGCTGGGTGAGGTGTTGGTATGCTGTTTAAAAAGACGGCAAAAAGAGCTGACATCCTGATATCCGATGTCAAAGGTGATTTGTTCAAGGGTTTTATCGGTGGTTTCAAGCAGGGTTTTGGCGGCCTCTATACGGGTTTTCTGCAGATATTTTAAGGGCATGTCGCCTGTGGCGCTTTTAAATCGCCTTTTAAAATGCCTGGGGCTGATCCCGACATCCCGGGCAATGGCGTCAATGCTGGCAATGCTTGAAAAATGTTGCTCGATCATCTTCTGGGCCTTGAGGACCTGGGCATCGCCGTGGGAGCGAAAGGGAATGCTGATGGTATAAGCGGACTGGGTCCGGCGGTTTAAGTCCACCAGCATGGCCTTGGCGCAGATTGAGGCAAGTTTTTGAGATCCAAACCGCCGGATCAGGTAGATGGCCAGGGTGTTGACGGCGCTTGCAGCGCCTGTGCTCATGATGTTATCGTCTTCGACCAGGATATCCTCGGCCACCAGCTTCACCTTTGGAAAAAAGCTTTGGAACAGTGCCGCAAACTGCCAGTTGGTGGTAGCCCTTTTCCCGTCCAGAAGACCGGTCTGTGCCAGAATAAAGCTGCCGGTGCAGACCGAGGCAATCAAAGCGCCGTTATCCCTTTGTTTTTTCAACCATTGAGACAATACCCCGCAATTTTTAGGCGGACGATCCCTGTCCGGCATTATGGGGGAGATGATGATGCAGTCTGTCTGCCCGACATCGGTGATGGACCCCTGGGCGTCGATACGAATGTTGCCCTGGGCTGTGACAGGCTCCCCGGTGTCGGACACAAGGATAGGGGCGAACAGCGCAGGGGCTTTTGTCTTGGTCAGATGCCTGTGCCATAGATTTGCGATGCTGAAGGCATCCATAAGCGTCAGGGCTGACGAGGCCATGCATCCGTCGGTGATCCATATGCTGATGTTAACCATGGAAAAAGGCTCCTGAAAAAGTCTTATTTTGCATATAATTTGTCATTTATGCCACTTTCGTTTTTGATTTGCAACGGCTAATATTCGTCGCAGTAAATTGATGCTGACCTTAACGCCGATATAAAAGGAGCATGGTTCAATGACAGATGTGTATGAAAAACTGGCCCGGCACCTGGACAAGACGCCCGCCGGGTTCCCGTCAACGCAGACCGGGGTGGAGCTCAGGATTCTTAAAAGATTGTTTTCTAAAGAGGAAGCCGCCATTGTACTGAATCTGAATATATGGCCTGAACCCGTAGAGGTCATCGCGGACCGCCTGAATAAAGATCCGGCTGAGGCTGGAGAAAAATTGATGGAGATGTCGAAAAAGGGGCTGATTTTCCGCTCCGGTAAGACGGACTCCCCCTCATATATGGCCGTGCAGTTCGTCATCGGAATCTGGGAGTTTAATCTCAAGCGCCTGAACAAAGGATTGATTGAAGATGTTAACGAATACCTGCCCCATTTCATGGAAAAAAGCTGGGCCCGGCATAAAACAAAACAGCTTCGGGTAATCCCGGTGTCAAGCCGGGTGACGGTGGAGCTTTCAACCATCCCCTATGAGACGGCAGAGGAAATCATCACCCGTCAAAAGAAAATCGTTGTCAGCGACTGTATTTGCAGAAAAGAGCATGAAATGGTGGGAAAGGATTGTGATTATCCCATGGAGGTCTGCCTGTCCTTTGGCAGTGGTGCCTACTTTTATGAGGAAAACGGACTCGGGCGTTCAATCGACAGTGAAGAGGCGTTGAAGATTCTTGAAACGGGTCGTCAGGCAGGCCTTGTTCTGCAGCCCGGCAATTCAAAGAATCCCTCAAATATCTGTATGTGCTGCGGCTGCTGCTGTCAGGTGCTCACTCATTTAAAGACTCTGGATCAGCCGGCCCTGGCCGTTCATACCAATTATTTTGCAGCAATTAACGAATCCGAGTGTGTGGGGTGCGAAGCCTGTGTGGACCGCTGCCACATGGATGCCATCCGGATGGAGGATTTCGCAAGGGTGGATCTGGGCCGGTGCATCGGGTGCGGGGTCTGTGTCCCAAGCTGTCCTGCAGAAGCCCTCAGCCTTGTTAAAAAAGAGGCCACTAAGGTCTACGAGCCCCCTGAAAATGCACTTGAGACCTATATGACCATGGCAAAGGAAAGAGGAAATCTTTAAAAAGGGAGGGACTATGGGAACCTGGCATAGGACAGGATGCGTATTATGCGCCCAGAACTGCGGGCTGAAGATTTTTGTTGAAAACGATCGGATGACAAAGGTGGTCCCGGACAAAGACAACCCCAGAAGCCTGGGCTATGCCTGCAGAAAAGGGTTGAATGTCCTGTATCATCAATACCAGAAGGACAGGCTCACCCATCCGTTGAAAAAGGTGAAGGGACGCTTTGAGCCAATCTCATGGGAAAAGGCCGCAACAGAGATTGCCGATAAAATCAAAACCGTTGTGAACCAATACGGTGGCAGGGCCTTAGCCTATATGGGGGGCGGCGCCCAGGGCGGGCACATGGAGGCGGCATTCGGAATCGGCCTTTTGCGGGGGATGGGCTCCCAGTATTATTATTCCTCCGCAGGCCAGGAGTTCTCAGGGGCCTGGTGGACCGCCGGCCGCGTCATGGGAAAGCAGTACAACATCAGCATACCGGATGAAGACAGGACAAAGATGCTGATAGCCTGGGGCTGGAACGGCATGGAAAGCCATCAGATGCCCCGGGCGCCTTTAACCCTCAAACAGATGGCCAAAGACCCGGACAAAATCCTTGTGGCCATTGACCCGAGGAAAAGCGAAACCGCAAAGATCGCCGACATCCATATTGCCTTGCGGCCGGGAACGGATGCCCTGCTGATCAAGGCGATGATCGCTGTCATTGTGTCCGAGGGATGGGAGAATACCCATTATCTTGAGACCTGTGTGGACGGCTGGGACAGGATCCGGCCCTGGTTTACGGCGTTTGATATTTCAAAGGCCCTTGCGGTGTGCCGCCTTGAATATGAGCCCGTATATGACCTGTGCCGCCTGATGACCCGGACACCGTGGTGCTTTCACCAGGATCTGGGCATTTACATGGGACGCCATTCCACCCTTAACTCCTATCTATTATACGTTCTGGGGGCGGTGTGCGGTATTTTCCAGACCCCCGGGGGCAATTTTATTCCCGGCATGGTCATGCCCATGGGGTTCCATGCCGACGAAAGAAATCCCAAGGTCTGGCGGACGCGGGCCACGGGCATGCCGCCGGCCGCCGCCGGATCCTTTCCTCCGGCGGTCCTGCCCGAGGAGATTCTCAGCGATCATCCCGAAAGGATCAGGGCCGTTTATGTGTCCGCCTGCAATCCTTTAAGAGCCTATCCGGATACAGGGGCTTATGAAAAGGCATTCAACGCCCTGGATCTTCTGGTGGTCAACGACATTGTCATGAGCGAAACCGCGGCCATGGCCGATTACGTCCTGCCTTGCCGCTCTTTTTATGAATCCTGGGATACGACCTTTTTTCCCTGGACCTACCCCAAGGTATTCTGTCAGCTTCGACAGCCGCTGGTAGCCCCGCCGGGGCAGTGCCTGGAGGCCGCTCAGATCCATACCCGCATCGCAGAGCAACTGGGACTGATTCCAGATATTCCAGAGGCATTATACACCGCCGCCAAAGGCGACCGCATCACCTTTGCCGGTGCCCTTTTAACCTGGGCCCAAACAGAGCCCCGGGCCCTGAAGGCTATGCCGTTTGTTCTGGCAAAAACCCTGGGAAGGCAATGGGACAGTGCGGCTAAGGCGGGATTTTGGGGATTGCTGATGACCGCTCCTGCGCAATTTCAAACGCAGGCGGCACGGATGGGATTTGAACCGGGCCTGACCCTGGGGAACGATGTGTTCCAGGCCCTGGTGGACAATCCCCAGGGGCTTTGGGTGGGAGAGGCGGACGATGATGCGCCCATGAAAGCCGTCAAAACCCCGTCGGGAAAGATTGAAATTCATATTCCCGAGCTGGCCGAAAAAGCGCAAGTCCTGACCCCTGAATCAGAAGCTCAGGATTTAGCCCTTTCAAAAGAGTTTCCTTTGATCCTCTGTGCCGGCCGGCATTTCAGGTATAATATCAACAGCCTGATGCGCAATCCCGCCTGGAACAGGGGAAAAAGGGACTGCACCGTGGCCATGCACCCGTCGGACGCAGAACGGCTGAACCTTTCAGACGGGGCCCGGGCTCAGATCACCACAGAAGCGGGAACCGTTACCCTGGACGTTGAGATTACCGATACGGCAGCCCCTGGCATGGTCCTGATTCCCCACGGCTTCGGCTATACCTTTGAAGGAAGGATTCACGGCGTCAATGTGAATCTTTTGACCCGCAACACCCACAGGGATCCCATCGGGACCCCCCTTCACCGGTATGTCCCCTGCAGGATAGAAGCCGCCCTCCAGGGATAATCCGTAAAATATCGCCGCCGCCCGGTGCAAGCCTTATTGACAGCACCGCAGGCGGCGGTTATCCTTATTCTTTCACTCTTATGAATCGAGAAAATCAGGGGACACAGGAGAATAATGGATATTCCTCAGATCATCAGCCCGGACGGTTATATTCACAGGATTTTCGACCGGGATCAGGAAAAGGACAAGGCTGCGGCGGAGTTTCTCTTCCCCAGGGTCTCGGACTACATTACAGGCGCCCTGGCCGAGGGCAAACCCTATTTTTTTTCCGGCAGGAGCGGCAATGCCCAGATGGGAATCTTGACCGATTCCCCCTGTGACACCGCCCCTGAGATCGACGGGGCAAAGGTCCTGCTCCAGGGCACGCTGCAGAACCTCAATACCCTTATCCCCAATGCCCTGGACCTGTTTGAAGCAGGGGATGAGATCGGGCGCCTTGTGGTCATGGACCCTGAGATGCGGATCGCCGATGTCCGCCATTACCTTCACAAACGTCTTTTTGTGGGGGACCGCAGAGGCAAAGGCTATTACGAGGGCTTTGAAATCAGACGGGAGACCGATCCTTTTACGGGGAAAGAGGCGGATTATATTTCGGTGGCCCTGGCCCCGTACCAGTATTGTTTTGAGCCGGCCGCCCTGAACCGTGCAAGCCTTAATGCCGTGGTGAAAAAGGGCAGAAGCGCCCTGAACACCATCCGGTCCAGGGTGGAGATGGACCCCTCCCAAAGCGTACTTGCGCCTGGCGGCCTTTTTGTGGGGGCCATCAAGATTTCCCTGGGCGATATCTACGGCATTATCGATGCCGTAACCGATCCTGAGGATTCGGGCATCCTTCATCTGCCGGCCCGGGTGCTGGATCCCTTCCGCACCTTCAGGGACCGCCAGGTGGAGCTCTACCATTACGGAGAAAAAGCGGTATCCTTAAGTGATATCCGCATCCGTATCCGGTTTTTCAGGAGCAAAAACCCATTAACCGTTCCCCTTGAAAAGGCCAAGGTCAAGGAGGGCTACCGTTTAAGCGATCTTTTAACCCATGCCGAAGTGGCAGGCCTTTTTGATTCCATCTCCGAAGATTCGTTAGGGATGATTCTTAACAAGGGCAACTTCATCCAGGTGCCCCGCGCCATGAATCCCAGGGGCGAGGCCCAGCTTGAGATCATCCGGTCCAGCCTGGCGCAGAGTACGCAAAGAACCTTTTCCCCGCGCATGCCAAAGGCCTTGGACAGCGGCTTCAAGGAGACCCTTGAAAAGCTGTCGGTCTTAGGCGGGGTAAACTCCCGGGTATTTATCGGCCGGGAATTCCCGGCCCGTGATGTCATTGATGCCTTAAGGCGCTCGGGTCTTCGCACCTTTCTCATTGAAACGGAGAATCCTGCCTTTGAAGATGATTATGTCCGCCACATGATCCGCCTGACCCATGCAGGCCAGGCCCGCTGCGAGTTCATGCGCTACGATCCTTCCGTAGACAAGCTGTACTCCTTTTATCATGGCTGCTTCATGGAGCCCGACGACTGGGAGCGCTTTAAAAATGTCCGGTACTGGTTCGCCTTTTACGGCTCCCACACCAAAGAGGCGGACAACCAGCTGACCATGGACCTGATCAACCGCCTGGCCATCCGGCTGGGCGATGAGATGGGCATTGTCCACGGCGGCGGCCCCGGCCTCATGAAAGAGGCCAATGACCTGGCCCGCCAGCATAATATCATGAGCGTGGGCATTGCCATCGACCTCGAAGGCGAGAACCAGGCCAGCCTGACCACCTGCGACGGCCTCATCAAATACCGGGAGGGCCTGCGCCTGGCCCGGCAGGATCATCTCCAGAAGCTGAGCAACCTGCCCGTCATCAACACCGGCGGCTTTGGCAGTGCCGAGGAACTGGCCATCACCATCACCTCCATGAAGATCCATGAAAATCCCCTGGCCCCGGTCATTCTTCTGGACCCGGACAACCTGTGGGAGTACACCCGAAAACAGATCCGTGAAATCGCAAAGCGAAAATACGGCCCTGCCTTCACCCCCAACCTGGTAAAATCCTGCAGCACTGCCGAAGAGGCTGAACAGGAGCTGCTCAGATTCTTAAGCCATCCGGACCAATGGTATCTGAAAAATAAAATCCCCGGGGAAAACACGGAAAAAGCCCGTGTTAAAGCCTCCCGGATCCGAAGGCAATTTCTCTGCCAGGAGAATGTGGAGGTCTTTCAATGGGGAAACCCCCGGCTGCAGGGATAGACGGGGATTCAATGTATTTCAAGATCACATATTCGTCCATATACAATTGGAAGGGCTCTGGGACTGACCGGGAACAAAACGACCCCACCTTAACGGATTCCTTCTGCCATTTGATCATTGCCCATGAAGCTGTTACCGATGCCGCCTGGGTGCTTTTAATTGACCAGGGAGACGATACCGGGATCACGACAACCAACTGTGTTGAATACATTATTCCCAGGATCTGTGAGCAGTTTGCTTTGGAGATCTCCAGTTTGCGGGCTTTTGAAATCTGGCCGCACCATAAGGAGGATTCGAGATTGAAATACACTGAAATTGTCATCGCCGATGTAAATTTTGATGATGAGGGGGATTGGGTCCTTCGAAACTCATGGAGACCTGTAGATCAGAAGGATGCAACGATATTGGCTCAGCTTATAGAAACAGTTGGGGATAAGGTGATTCGGGAGGAAATATGATGCCCCTTCGCCTTTTCCGCAGATTGGTCTATCGATCTTCATATGTAAGGCCTCATCGCTCTTCCCGGGCGGGCAGTTATAAACTTTGAATTGGGATAGGTTTGTGAAAAAGCTCGATTGTATTGAAGACATCGGAGGGCCACGGGTCAGGCCCCGGCCTTCTGCGGCTGCTCCCTTCGAAAAGAGGATCTAAACTCGCTGCGCTGGCCGCCGCGAACTGCGGTCCGGCGGGTCCTCAGACATCACGGCGTCCGGGCACTCCGCTTCGCTAAGATCCTCTATTTTTCAGGGGCTTGATGCCGCTGCCAGACCCTGACCCTGACCCTCCACACAGAGGCTGTATTAAACGCTGCTCTCATAAACGTTTCCAAAAAAATGATTCCCGGGAATAGAATCAACCTTTTTTTACTGGACATGGTTTCCACTAAGAGGTCGTGCTGACGGTTGACCCGAATTCTTAAGACTTAGGCCATTCGTGTGGGCTTTGGTCTTTTTCAAACGGGAGTGGTATTATTTACCTTTCATAGGCCTGATATTTTTTCTTGTAAATTATGTGGTTGCAATATATCCATTAAAATAACAACAAATTGTGGCTTGGCCGACAAGTCTATGATTTGGTTCGAAATCAGTCTGGTAAAGCATTTCATCGATAAATTCGGGTTTTAACCCATTGGTACAAAAAATCATGTTTATGGGCCAATCCATCTAAAAACGAGCAGCAACATAATTAATGTTAGCGATTGAAAAGAAAACAGAATGGCAAAATATCGTTCAAAACATATAAAAAGTGTCCAAGACTTTGTCGCATTAGTGGACAAAGAAAAAGAGGCTTCTGAAAAAAAAGGGAATGATGTTGATTTTTTATTTCGAGGTCAAAGGCAAGATCATCCATTGCTACCTAAAATAGCACGAATCAAATTAAGAGGGGAATTGATAAATATCGAAAAATTAATCATTGATGAGTTTCGAAGAACCAGCCTTCCGTTGTCAGATATTCAACCGAATAATAATTGGGATCTTTTAGCAATTGCACAACATCATGGGTTGCCAACAAGATTATTGGATTGGACATATAGTGCTTTGGTCGCCCTATGGTTCGCAGTTAGTAAAACTCCATATGGAGACAATCCAGGAATCGTGTGGATATTAAAACCAGACATCGATGACTTTATTAACGATACCGATGGGGATGATCCTTTATCAAATAAAAAAACTAGAATTTTTCGTCCAAGGATTGTCAGTAGGCGTATATCAGCCCAGGCAGCTCTTTTTACTGTTCACAAAATCAATGAAGGTGAAAGGGTTGTAAAGTTTGAAAATCATACTCTAGTTACAAAGAAATTATTCAAAATTCAAATTCCTGCTAACAAATTTTCAGCAATAAGGCACCGTCTAAATATGCTTGGAATAAATGCGTCAACAGTGTTCCCAGACATAGATGGTTTATGTTCTCATTTACAGTGGAGATACTCTTTCCTTGAAGATGAAACTGGAAATAAAAATTCGCTAACAAGACTAATGCAGCCGACGCAAAAAAGCAGCGCGGCTGATTAGCGACGTTATGCATACAAAGGTAAAGGATCAAAGAAATGAAAATTAGCAATTTTTCTGTTAATAATTACCGAGGTATAACTGGGGGATTAGAAGCCAATCGCATTGACTTTGACGGCATATACACACTTTTTATTTTTGGGCAAAACAATACGGGAAAGTCGACATTCCTTAGAGCTTATGAATTCTTTTATCAAGGTATCAATCCAAAGAAAGAGGATTTCTATCGTCAGGCTAATAAAAGCACTCTGCAAATAGAAATAGAGGTTGAGCTTGATGAATGGGATATGAAGAGAATCGAAGAGGCTGCGCCTAAAGCTAAAGATAGTTATAAAAAATACCTCATTGACAATAGTCGTATTAGGCTACGAAATGAATGGATTCTAGATGGAAAGAAAATCTCAAAAAAAGCTCTAAGCTGGAGTCCAGAAGATAACAATTTCGTTGAGAAAGGATATGCTTCCGTAGGACTTCATTCAGTTTTTCAATCATGCTTACCCAAGCCAATTTTTATAAAAGCGATGCCTAACGAGGAAGAGGCAAAAAATATCATCAATGAAATTCTTAGATCTGTTGCGGAGTCCCGGCTAAAAGATGCGGAATTAGCAGAGTTGCAAGCGGCTCAGTCAAAAATAAAAGAATTGCAGGAAAAAATGTACAACAAGGATGTCATTGCCAAATATGAAGATTCTGTCAATGAATATTTGAAAGATCTATTTCCTAAAGTTCGTCTCGGAATTGAAGATAAAAAGGATCGTGTAGCATGGACCGAAAATAAACTAGGGCGTGAGTACGATATTCATTTTCAACATGTAGATGATTCTGGAGACATCGATACTGACTTTCCAAGCCAGGCCGCCCATATTGGGCATGGAACAATTCGGACGACAGTTTTTGCGTTACTTCTGATGAGAGATATTGCCGAGGAATTTGAAAGAATCGAAGGAAGGAAAGACTATTTGGTATTATTTGAAGAGCCTGAATTATTCCTTTATCCAAAAGTAATACGTGAACTGCGAGAGCTTATTTATAAAGTAAGCTCTGGAAATACACCATACCAAGTTCTTTGCGCCTCGCATTCGCCGTCGATGATCGACATATCTAAGCTAAAATCCTCCATAGTCAGACTAGTTAAAACAGAAACATCTACACAACTTTATCAAGTGTCAGACCAGTTTTTAAAGTCAGCTGCTGGATCAAAATCCGATGCCGAATTTAAACAGGAGATGTATGAGGTCTTAAGGTTTAATCCACATATTTGTGAATCATTCTATTCTGACGAAGTCATTTTGGTTGAAGGCCCTACCGAAGAAATAATACTACGGGCATACTTCCAAGAGCATCCGCAGTCAAAGTTCTTCTTTATCCTAAACTGCGGTACAGTGAATAATATACCGTTCTACCAAAAAGTCCTGTCACAGTTTTTTATTCCTTACAGCATTATTTGCGACACCGACAAGGCAATGATTATAGATTATGACAAAGCTGGCAACCCCAAATTTGATTCAGGAATTCAAAAATCGATCTCAGATCAATTTGGGTTAGATTTTTCTGAAGGGGTTTCGCGAGTACTACGCTGTCACGTAACTACTTTCGAACCTGCGCACAGAGATATCAGCATTCCAGACCATCTGAAAATGCCTGATGGTACTAGCCAAGGAAAACCCGTTGATGCCAATAAGTATTGGAAGGATGTTCTTCTTCCGAATTTAAATGACCCGAATATCGGCTCGGTTCCTATTATATCTGCCATGAGTGCGATCACAGCATGATAGAAATGCATAACAAAGCGCTGCTGTCGGATAAATTTTTCGCTACGCTCCAAATTTGCCGCAGAGCGCGGCGCTATGTGAGGCAAACGATGATGTAAATTGATCCGTGGGGTATCATCTTCCACCAAATCTTTGGGAAAAAAGGGAGGAATCAACATGGCGATCAGTACCCAATATAAACCGATTGTTCGGGCAACATGCGGAGATCTGCGTGGCGCAATGATGGTGGGGACCAACTCGGCAATCATCGGTTGGAACATCGACAAAGACAAACGCCCGAAAGACCTGATGGGGTTTGCCATCCGACGCACTGAGTATGATCCTGAAACGCGGGAAGTCTTGCGGATCGGTTGGCTGAATGGCCAGAAGCGTTTTGCAAACGCGGACGATACCTACGGCCGGGATGTTCGTTCCGACCAGGCGCCGTTTCAGCGTTTCCGCTGGAGTGACTATACAATCAAAGCCACATCGAGTTACCGCTATGACGTGTACGGAATGCTGGGAAAACCCGGTGACTTGGAACGGGGAGATTGCCTGACGTTTAACGTGAGGCCGTCTGACTACGTCGATGATGGCGTCGGAATCTATGTGAACCGCGGTGTAACGGCGGCCATGGCCTATCTTGATCGGTTCAAAGGGTACCACCCGAAGGATGTGCCGGATGGGAGCGCTTTCCGCTGGTTGGAGCGCGGGCTGAAGACGTCCCTGCTTGATTTCATCGCCAATGCCAAATCCCCTGAAACGTTGCATGTCTGTATCTACGAATTTTTCGATGAGGACGTAGCAAACGCCCTCAAGGCAGCAAAAAATAGAGGGGTTACGGTTCACATCGTCTATCACGCCAAAGCGGGGGACAACGCCACCCAGGAAAATGAGGACATGCTCCGCCATGCCGGGATAAAAGGTATCGCTACGGCAAGGACCAACACGGGAAACATCAGCCATAACAAGTTTATTGTGCATCTCGACCAAAACCGCACCCCTAAACGGCTATGGACGGCCTCCGCCAACTTCTCGACCAATGCCTTTTATTTTCAGACCAACGTTGCTCTGGTCTTTGACCACCCGGACCTTGCCGATGTTTACGAGGCATATTACCAGATCCTGGCCAATAACCCGAAGCGGGGCCGGAAAAAGGCCGCAAAGACGTTTCTACAAGACCAAATCAACACCCTCCATACTCTTATAGATACAACTGTCCTCGCCCCCGTGGATACTGTGATGTTCTCTCCAATCCGCAAGACACACGTTGTCGACGCAGCCATCGATTTGATCAAAAAAGCGAAATCAGCCATCTTCTTGAGTTCTCCATTCGGTGTTGGAAAACAGATTGTGAAAGCCATAGAAGCCAATGATGTCGACATCATTGAGTACGGCCTGGCCAATTCCACCGCCAAAAAGAAGATAGAGGGCCTGCGGAAAAGGAACACGCAGTTCTATACACCGACACGCCTCAAGACCTATATGGGGCGAAAATGGGACGCCAAAGCCTTCGGCGCCCACAAGATTCACGCCAAAACCCTTGTTATCGATCCGTGGGGAGATGATCCGGCCGTGCTCATAGGCTCGGCAAACTTCAGTGAGGGGTCCTGCACAAAAAATGATGAGAATATGCTCCTCGTGCGAGGCGATAAGCGCTTTGCCGCAATCATCGCATCCGAGTTCCTGCGCATGTTTGACCACTACAAGAGCCGCTACTGGATCGAAGAACTTGAGAAAAGAAAAATTCCGGAAACCCTTTATCTTGATAACAAACCCAAATGGAGCGACATCTACTTTCGAAAGACGAATAAAAGCCGTAAATTTCGTGACCGCGAGGTCTTTTCCGGGGAAAAATGATAGGGGTAACCGATTTTATTTTTTGCTGGCCCTTGGTCAACGCCTCCCGAGAGGCAACCGTCAGGGAAAAGATCCGCCACAGCCATTATGATGTGCTGTTTTTGCTCTTATCCATATAAATGGCGTAAACCCTGACCTTTATGCGGGGTTTGGCCGGGTTGTCCGTTTTAAGGGTGAGAATGTCGTATAGATCATCTGCCTTGTCTGAATAGGTCGTGATCTTAATCTGCCAGTCCCGGCTGCCCGGTTCCGGCTCAACCAATGTCGCCTTGATCTGGGCATTAAATTTCTGGGTCATTCCCAAAATTTTCATATTGAAATCCGGGGCCGGGTTGATGGTTACTATCGCCTCAAGCGTCTCTCCCGGGGGCCCGCTGAGCATAACCGTTGACGGTTTGACCGTTACAAGCGAAGAAACCTTGCAGGTTACGGTCAGGTATAGTTTTTTATTGTCCGGATCATTTGTCTTGACCAGGATCTGCCTTTGAAGATCCTGACCGCCGTATCCATCGGTATCCAGGCTTATTTTTATCACCCCCCGGCCTCCCGGAGGAATGGTTCTGTCAAAGGAATGGGTCACGCAGCTGCAGGAGGGGACAACGCCCAGGATGTTCAGTTCCGAGTCTCCCAGGTTTTGAATTACAAATTCATGGGTCAGCTGCCGCCCTTCAGGGGTCGGGTCGAACTGATGCCTTGCATTGACGGGAACGGCCCTGGGAGCGGCAAAGGCCAGGCCGGTCCAAAAAAGAAGTATTGCCGGGGTCATCCATTTAAAAAACCGTGAGCTCACTTAACCTGTCTCCACTAAATAAATTACACTTTCATTGAGATTTGGGTATCCTATTCCATCAAAAAAAACAAGGACTGGGAGTTGAAGCTGTTCAGGGCCGGAAGACAGCCCTTTTTCTCCCTTGATCGAGGTCGGCATTGGCCGCGGCGGCCCAAGGCTTATGAAAGAGCCCGATGACCTGGCCCGGATCAAAGCCTGCCGGCTCTGGATTTATAGCTTGACAAACCCGGCCAATCATTTTAGGGGATGGCGGTAATCTCGTTTGTTTTCAAAATGTTTCAGACCGGTCTGCCGGATATTTTTCTCTCATCTTTATCAAGACAATACCGACAGAGCCATTTTTATCTCATCTTTCCAAATCTTAAGGAGGCGTCATGAGTGACAATCTAACAGGCAGTGGCAGTGTCGTACTGAGCAACCATCCAGGTCCCTTGCCCATCAAGGTCAGTTACACCCCAAAAAGCAATGAAGCGGTCACAATCATTGTGGCAGGATCCGTTTCGACCGGCCTTGACAGGGTTGTACCCATTGGGTTTAACCTGCTAATCAACGGGGAAATCGTGACTCAGTCGACCATCTGTTCTTCAACAAGCAACAGCTATCATTTTGCCACAGTACCGGCCATGCTCAACATCAGCCTGCCTTTTGTTGTCAAGGACGATAAGGTTGAGCCCATTACCCTTGAACTTGCAATCATTGAAAAAAGCGAAACCCTCACCGACAAAAATGATGTCTTTAATCTATGCATCATTGATTAAAAAATAACCCCTTTTAACCGCCGTTACCGTCACCACGGGCATTGACAAGGGCATAAAACTCCGGCAAAAAGGTGGCCTGGACCATTACCGTTGCATCTGCCAATCCTTAGAAGAGAGTCGTATGAGCCGGACCATTATCGCATTTTTGTTTGCCCTGGTGACGGGGTGCTGCCCGGCCTTTGCCGGCCAGGTCAGTTTCAGCATCGGGCCCCAGGTGTATCATCACAAATACACCGAACCCGGGCTCATGGAGAACAAGGGCTATTTTGCCGGGGCCGCCTATGACCTGACCTGGGAAGATACTTTCTTTATCAGCCTGAACGGCGGACTTTTCTGGGGGCAGGCGGACTATACTTCCGTATCCACAGGATCCCTGGACGGCAAGGAAAACCTGTGCGCTGACACCCGCCTTCTGATCGGGGTTCCCCTCTTTTCCGGTAAAAGGGCAACGCTTAAGCCCTTTGCCGGAATCGCCTACCGTTACCTGAGCGATGACGGCGAAAACCAGTACACGAGCACCGGCAACTGGGCCTATCTTCGGCAGTCCAACTATATCTATTCCCCTTTCGGTCTGAGGGCTTTTGTTCCTTTGGACAACGGCTGGATATTTCAGCCCTCGGCGGAGTATGATTTCTTCTGGAAAGGAACCCAGAAAAGCCATCTTGGATACCAGCCCGGATACGAGAATATTGAAAATGATCAGGACGGCGGTTACGGGCTCAGATGCGCCATGGGATTTGAACGCCAGATGCCTAAGGTTACCCTTTGCCTTGAATTTTTTTACCGCTACTGGCATATCGATCGAAGCGACATCACCCGTGACCGCTGGGGACAGCGGTGGGTCGAGCCTGAAAATGAAACCCGGGAGATCGGGGCAACGGTTTTATTCAGGTTTTAACCAGGAAAGCGGAATAAGAACAGCTTAAAAAAGATCTTCTGACGCCAGGAATGAAAGATCCGTGATAAAAATTTTTTTATCAGGCCTGTCCTTCGGTGCAAAGAAGGTTTTCAAATCAAGTGAGGGCCTGCCCGCAGGCGAAATGCCATGGGGTGTTTTATCCCCATAAAAGACAGATTACACAGCCCCGCCCTGAACCAGTTTTGCAAAATGCTCAAAGGAGCGGTCATAGGTTTTTTCGGCATCATTGGGAAAACAGCAGCCGGGCAGTTGCCGCATGTTTAAATGATAGGTGATGCATTCGCAGCAGACGCCTTTTCTGGAACAAGGCTCGTAAGAGCAGTTGCAGCGGGTCTGGTTCTTTTCTTTTTTGCACTCCATGGGTAGAAGGCTCCTTTTAATGGGTTAGACGACAAATTCAACGGTTCTGGATGCGACGGGATCCGTATAGATAATTTTGCAGGAATAGGCTGCAACATCAATATAGGCGGTGGCGGTGTATTTTTTCTGGCGCCACTCCAGGGCAAGTTCGGTGTTCGAGGATTTGATCAGGGCAAACTCCCCGTTAAAGGCCGGGTAGGAGTTGCGGAACTCCATGAGCTTGAGCAGCCGCTGGACCACGGGTTTCTGGAAGTCTTCCCGGATTTCGGTGAGGGTGTAGTTGTGGCGGTTGATGTTTCGGCCCACCCTTGTTTTTTCAACCAGATCGATATCGTTTTCTCCGGCCAGAAGTCCCACGTAGTAGACCTGGGGAATGCCCGGGGTGAAGAACTGGATGGCTCTGGCCGTGATATAGGCGTCGTCGTTGCAGCCCAGGGCCGAGTAATAGGTGCAGTTGACCTGGTAGACGTCCAGGTTCTGGTACTCCGGGCCTGAGTACATCTCCTTGACATTGGAGCCGCGCTCGTAGAGCAGTTTCAATGTGGTATCGATCTCTTCGGGGTTAAGCAGATCATTGACGTCCACCACCCCGATACCGTCGTGGGTGTCCAGGGTGGTGATCTGTTTTCTGGGGCATTTTCTCAGCCAGGATTTCACCCGCCGGGTAGTGTGGGTGTAAAGGCAGTGCAGAACGAGCATGGGCAGGGCAAAGTCATAGCACCAATAGCCTTTTTCCGCCAGCTTGAGCTGATAGGTGTAATGCTCGTGGACCTCGGGCAGGATCTCCGTGTCAAAGGCTGATGAATAGTCGTCAAACCATTCCAGGTAATCCCAGATCTTGGGTTCCACAAAAAAGCAGTTGGTGCCCAGCTCCATGGTGGTGTAGGCAATGGCGTCCAGGCGGATCATCTTGGGTTTGTTCCGGGCAAGGCGGATGAGAAATTTGCGCATGACTTCCCGGGTTTTAGGCGAATCCCAGTCCAGGTCGATCTGCTCATAGTCAAAGGTGCACCAGACTTTTTGCAGCGTGCCGTTGGGCCTTGGCACCAGCTGATAGGGGGGGCGCGGCTTTCGGGTATAGACCTTTTCCAACTGGGCTTCCGGGATCTCCCCGTCCGGGGAGAGTTTGTCAAAGCTTAAAAACATATCGGCAAACTCGCTGCGAAAGCCTTTTTCCTCGAAATCCTTGAAATAGTCGGACTGCCTGGAGATATGATTGACCATAAAGTCGATGACAAGGTCAAAGTCCTGGCCGATTTTTTCCACATCCTCCCAGGTGCCAAAGGCTTGGTCCACCTCGTCATAGGTGCTGGGGGCAAAGCCCCGGTCCGCGGAAGATGGGTAAAAGGGCAGGATGTGAACGCCTCTGACCGCCTTTAAAAAGAATTTACGAAGGACATAGTGCAGTTCGGGCAGGTTGGCGCCCAGAGAATCGGGGTAGGTGATGAGCTGGATTTTGTTTTTCATGGTCATAGCCACCTCTAATGGTCGTCGATAAATTTGTAATGGGACAGGCCTTCAAGGATGCCCCCGGCATATGAGGCGTTTGCAAAATAGATGGTTTTACCGGTGCGCCCCCCCTGTTTCAGGTGGGCCAGCTCGGGGCTGAAATTGGCCACCACCACGGCCTTGGGATCACCTTTGAGCATCTCCTCGTCATTTCCAGAATCCCCGCAGACTAAAAAGTTTTTCAAGGGGATCTGCCATTTGTAGCTCAGATACCGGATGGCCTTGCCCTTGGAGGCCCGGTAGGGAAGAATGTCCAGGTATTTATCATGGGAGTAGATCAGGGTGTATAAAAATCGGTTTTTCGTCAGGACATGATGGATCCTCGGCAGCCGGTCCTTTCCGGGCGTCATATTGTAGGACAGTTTGAACGCTGACTGCTTGTCCTCCTTCTGGGGGGTGATGAAATCAATCTCTTTGAGCCGCAGGGTCATCAGATCCTTTTTCCAGTTCTTGGAGATATGGGTCTCCCATCCCTTGTCGTAATGCAGGGCACGGCCGTAATGGATGGCGGCGCCCACATCGGAAATGATCACGTCGGGGATGGGAATGTCATGTTCTTCAAGTACCGCCAGGGTAAGGTCCAGGCTCCGCCCTGTGGCAACGCCGAAACCGATTTCCCGTCTTTTGTCCTTGAGCAGGGAGATAAGCGTTTTTACCTCTTCTGGGTCCCCACCCAAAAGGGTGTTGTCAATATCGGTGATGAGCATGCGTTTGAGGGCGGTCAGGCGTCGGCCGATGCTGTGACGGGGGACCCGGGCGGCCAGAGCGCTGGACGCGTTTTCCCGGTGCAGGGTTGAAACCGTGTCCGCATAGGTCGTCACATGGCTTTGCCAGGTGTAGTGTTTGCGGGTATTAATGATGCCGTTTTTGGAGTAGGTATGCCACAGTTCCGAATCGGCAATGATCTTCCGGATGGCTCCTGCAATGTCTTCTCTGTCTGTCGCGTCCACCAGGATGCCGCCTTCGCAGTTGGCAATGATATCCTTGGGGCCGCCGTCCCGGGTAGCCACAATGGGCAGGCCGCAGGCCAGGGATTCGAGCAGGGTCAGGCCGAAGGGCTCGGTCAGGGCCGGGTTGACAAACACCCCTTTTTTATCGGCCACGATCCGGTACAGGGCCGGCACTTCGTGTTCGAAATCATGTTTTTTAGGGATGGCCATCTTGCCGTAAAGGTTGTACTTGTCCATGAGCAGCAGCATCCGTGTCAGGACCTCCTGCTCGTTTTCCTCCATCTGGGAGATATCCTTTCTGATGCCGGCGAAAATTGCCAGGTTGGCCATGGCCTGAAGCTCGTTGTCTTCGCCATATGCCCGGACAAGGCCCTGGATATTTTTGCGCTTGTCCGGCCGGCTTAAGGCCAGGATGATGGGCTTGTCCGGATACTGGAAGAACCGGTCCAGTTCCTTTTTAAGCGAGGATCGGGCAAAAAGCGCCTCTTCCTTTTCTTCTCCCTGGGCCTCGTGGGTATAAGGGTAGAAGCGGTCAATGTCTAAGCCCGGCGGAATGACCCGGTAGGAGGACAGGGTCCGGTTCCGGTAGAGCCCGTATTGGCCTTCGATCTCCTGGGTGGTGCTGGTGATGACAAGATCGGCGTATTTGAGGATGGTTTCCTCCATGTGAATGCGGTGATCGATTTTCAGCATCCGGTTCATCTCTTTTTCCGGCATGCCCTCGTCGGCCAGCCTGGCCTTCTTGGACCGGCCCAGGCTGTGGCCGGTGTAGACAAAGGGGACCCCGAAAAACTGGGCCAGTTCCTTGGCCACATATCCGGCGTCGGGATAATGGCCGTGGACAATGTCGGGCACCTTTTTCCCCGTTTGGATGAACTTCACGCTTTTGTCCACAAATTCGTCCAGGTGGGGCCAGAGCAGTTCCTTTCGGATATATTTTTTGCCCCCGCACTGGATGCGGACAATCCTGAACCCGTCGCAGATCTCTTCCACTGCCTGGCTGTAATCCGGAGAGTAGGCCTTGTCGCTGATCAGCCGGGTGAACAGGTCCACCTGTCCTACGTCCGGATGGGCGGCCAGGGTGCGGCACAACTCTACTACGTATTTGATCTGGCCGCCGGTATCTGCGTCATATCCCAGCTCCAGGTTATGGCCGCGCAGCAGGCCGTGGATGCTGAACATCTGGATATATAGTTTGCTGGAAGTCATGGTTGAAGCCTTTTTTTGTATGGTTGGTAAAGGGCGGTATCCTCAGGAATGGCACCTTGAACGGTACAGATTTTTGCTGCAAATTCCTGGGCCATGGCCATGGTTTCTCTGTCGCAAATACCTGCCAGACGTCCTGCCGCCGCTATGGCTGCGTAGGCGTCTCCGGCCCCCACGGTGTCGGCTACCTGAACGGAATTTTTTTCATTCACCGGGCAGTCCAGGACTTTTTTTTGTGTTACCCAAACCGCACCTTTTTCTCCTCGGGTGAGGATGACAAGGCCCGGGCCCTTCCGGGATGCGGTGTTTGCGGCGAGCAGGTGCAAGGCCCTGGGTACGTCATCCTTCTCCGGATCCGGCGCCAGGATTTCCAGTTCATCCGTATTGAGTTTCAAAATATCGGAGTTCTTGACGCAGGCTTCCACCACAGCAGGCGTCCAGCAGTCCGGCCGAAGATTGATGTCACAAAAGCGCAGGGCCTTTTTGCCGGCGCCGGATAACACCTTTTTGACCATGGCCTCTCCCTTGGCGGTGCGCTGGATCAGGGTGCCGAAATAAACCATGTCAGGACCTTCTGCACAAAGCAATTTTAAACTGTCTGTCCATTCCAGGTGGTCATAGGCCCTGTCCGGCACGATGAAAAAACGATGGTCCCCGTCCCGGTTCACAGTAATATCGACCGTGCCTGTGGCGTGGCCGGGATCCACCTGGATGTGGCCGGGGTCAAAGCCTTTTTCATTTACAAAGGAGAGGATCTCTTCTCCCAGGGCATCCTGTCCCACCCGGGAGACAAAGGCTGCGTCAAAGCCCAGCTGCCGAAGATGAAAGGCAAAGTTAAAAGGCGCCCCTCCGATACGACTGTAGCCGGGGAACTTGTCAAATAAAATTTCTCCAAGGACTATAATCATGAAAACGCGATCTGCTGCACGGTTGCGGTTAGAATTTGCCTTAAAGGCTGCCGGCCCGTGCATTTTGTATAACCTGACAGCGGGACCCATTATAGACCAAGGCCCAAGACAGCGTCAAGGCAGGGGAAAACCGGAAGGTTTTGGCTTTCCGATTGACTCCGGCCCGGATATCCCGTAAAAGAAAAAAGCAAATCCTTTGGCAACCATTACAGGAGTTAGCATGGAAATCAACAAGGAGAATACGGCAGGGTATTGTGTGGTGAAACTTGCGGGCCGGCTGGATGCCGTCACCGCCCCGGAGGCGGAAGGCTATCTCGGTGATATAGTGGACGGGGGGGATACCGCCCTGGCCGTGGATTTAAGCGGTGTGGACTATGTCTCCAGCGCCGGGCTTCGGGTGTTTCTGGTGACGGCCAAAAAGCTCAAGGCCGCCGGCGGTGAACTCAGCCTGACCGGGCTTGCGGGCAATGTAAAGGAAGTTATTGAAATTTCCGGATTCCCCTCCATTATGCCCTGCTTTGATACCATCGCAGACCTGCCTGCAAAATAAGATTTCTTATCTGGGAAGGGCGGTGAAGGTTAAAATATTTTTGCCGTCCTTTCGTTCATAGGCCAGGTCGTCAATCATCTGGCGGATGAAAAAAATACCCAGACCGCCGATGCCCCTTTCCTCAAGGGACAAGGTGGTGTCGGGATCATCCGCATCAAGCATGTTAAACGGCGTGCCGCTATCCTCAAAACGGATGGCAAGACCGTTATCCCGCGCCGGTTCACAGACCACACGAACCGTTCCGGGATCGGATTTGGGATAGGCATAGCTGAAGACGTTTACCAGAGCCTCCTCTGTGGCCAAAAGCACCTGCTGAATCCGTTTTTCAGATAAAAAGGCCGCAGCCTGACTTGCAATGAAATCCTGGATGGCGTTAAGGTTGTCGAGCCTTGCCTCTTTTGTCATGTCTGTCATGGCGTGGCGTTTCCGTTGGGTTGCGGGTTAGTCAATCTGTATCTGCCTTACCAGAACGGGGGTGCTGACGTTTTTCAGCGTCTGCGGGCTTGGATCTCCCATGGCAAATCGCTGATCCAGAAGGGCCGCAGTATCTTCGGTAACCAGAATGCTGCCCTTGTCGGCAATGCCGCAGATCCGGGCTGCGATATTGGTCACAGGTCCTGAGGCGGTATACGTCCACCGATCACCGGCAATTCCGGAAAATCTTGTGGAGCCTACGGCTGCCGTACCGGAGTTGATTCCCATATTCACCACCACAGGGTCCTGGCCCTTGCGCTGGGACGCGTTGATCAGGGCGGTGCGCTTCTGGATGGCCACGGCTGCTGAAACTGCGTTGCGGGCATGGTCGGCCGGATTGTCATCCAAAAACAGAATCATCAGCCCGTCTCCGGCGGTTTCGTTGATATCCCCGCTATTTTCCACGATGATGTTCAAAAATTCGCTGAAGTAGGTTTCGATGAGGTGATTCATCTTTTCCCTGGGCGTGTTTTCGCTCATCTTGGTATAGCCTGCAATATCCAGGAAGAGGACGGAGATATGACGTTCGTGCTTGTTGAAATCCGGATTTTCAGGATTGTGTTCAATCAGGTCCTGGACGGATTTGGGAACGAATTTGTTTAAGTGTCCCCGGATGCTCTCCAGAAGCTGGACCCGGGCCAGGGTTTCCTCCAGGGCTTTGTTCTTGGCCTTGAGCTGGGATAAAAGCTGCTCTAGGTTGAACTCCCGGGCTTCCACCTGGATGATCATCATGCCAAAGGCTTCGGCCAGCTCGGAGACCATGGGCGGATATTTTTCCTGGTTGGTCAGTTCCATGAGACTGTCGGTCTGTTCGTACCGGCCCATGGATACGTTTTTGGCTGCATCCAGCAGGATGTCAAACAGCTTCTGGTTTTCTGTCCGGTCCATAGATGTCAGCCTTTCTGTTCGTTGTCTGGTTAATGCTTAACTTCGTTACGGGTGTTGTTTTTTTTAGGTTTTACTCTGTTTTGGACCGGGAAATCAAGATAATCCCGCCAGTTTTTAAAAGGTCCTTTGAACTGGCCCTGGGACCGCCCCTTTTATGGCTTGTCTCCGGCAGGCCAAGATGATAGTAACCATAAGGGAAACCATGAATAAATTTAAAGGATACATAACCGTCATGAAACTCAAAATCCTTGCCCTCTATCTGATCGCAACCGTCGCCTTTCCCGCTTTAAGCATGGCCATGGCTGAGTCAGCCTGTGACCATGTCACTCCTGAATGGCTGAACACCCAGGTTCCCCTGCCCCCGGATGCCCGCATCGTGCATTCTGCAGAGAAGATGGGGATTTGTGAGGTGGTGCTGGCCATGAACGGGGATCTGGTCCCCGTGTATGTCGGAAAGGACTGGCTTTTGGCCGGCCAGATGTTCTCCGGGGGTAAATCCGTCACCCGGGAAACCATGGACAGCCTGTCGGATCTGGCAGAAGAAGAGCGGCAGTTGGCCAAGGAAAAAGAAGATCTTGCCAAGGCAAAACGCAAGCTTTTCTTCAGGGAGAATGTGGGGCAGATGGAAAAGATGGTCTCTTTAACCTTTGGCCCTTCAAGTGCAAAGTCCTTTATCTACGTGGTCACCGACCCCAACTGCTCCCATTGCAAAAGCCTTGTGCCCCAGTTGGAGGAGGCCGCCTTTGAAGCCCGTGTCACCTTAAAACTTGTGATTTACCCGGTACTCGGAGTCAAAAGCCGACAGATGGCGGCCCGAACCATTTGCGAATCCCTTGACTGGGAAGGGTATAAGACCGTTGCCCCGCCTGAAACACCCTCATCCTGCGACACCGCTGAAAAGCGGATCAAAGAGACGGTTTCCTTCATGCAGATGGCCGGCGTCTCCTTTGTTCCCATGGTGCTGGCAGGAGACGGCTCCTGGGTGGTGGAAGGCGATGAGATCTGTGCCGTCAGAACCCACCTGGGTCTGAAAAACGAGGAAGGCCAGGAGGGCAGCGGACACGGCTGTGCCGCTTCTGAAGCGGAATAGACGGATGTTAAGAATTTTTTTGCATAAAAAATGAAAAAATTGCAGGGGAAGGGTCCGGTTTAATTTAATTCTCACATTGTTTGTGTACACTCCCAAAATGTTTGACGACGGAATGAAAGGGAACGGCAAATGATGTGGGAATTGGACATGGATGTGTTGAAGGTGAACGGGTGGGCCTCCCGCCTGGAAAAGATCGATTACGCCTATCAACCCATTGTAAATATCCATACCGGAAACACCTTCGGGTTTGAGGCCCTTTTGCGGTGCCATGAAGCGGCCGGATTTGCCTCCATCGACGATGTGTTTGACAAGGCTTACGAGCAGGGCCTGCTCCACCATGTGGACCTGTATTTAAGGGAAAAAGCCTTTACCAAATTTTCATCCTTCAGAAAAAAGCACCCGGCCAAGCTTTTTTTTAATCTGGACAACCGGCTTTTCAACTCCACGGACTATGCCCCCGGCAGCACCCAGTCCATCATCCATGCCTGCGGCCTCTCCCAGGATGATATCTGTTTTGAAATCTCGGAAAAACATCAGTTCCACGACAATTCAGATGTGGCCAAGATTCTGGACGCCTATCATGCCCAGGGGTTTAAGATCGCTGTGGATGACTGCGGTACAGGATTTTCAGGACTTCAGCTGCTCTATTACACCGAGCCGGACTATATCAAGATCGACCGGTTTTTTATCCAGAATATGGGCAATGATCCCAAAAAGCGGCTGGTGGTCTCCACCATTGTTAATTTCGCCCACTTTATGGGCAGCCTGGTCCTGGCTGAAGGGGTGGAAACCCGGGATGAGTATTCCCAGTGCAAGGCTATCGGCTGTGACATGATTCAGGGCTTTTTTATCCAGCGCCCCACCCGGAACATTGATGAACTGGCACCCCGGTATTCCCAGATCCGGGATTTGTCCCAGAGCGACCGGCGCAATGGGCGGTTCAAGGACCGGTCCCTGATTGCCGGCGAGGTGGAATACATAGAACCTGTTTTGGCCGATACCAACATGATCAGTATCGTGGACCGGTTCCGGGATGAGGATAACGCAAGCTTTTTCCCGGTGATCAATGCCTCAGAAGAGCCTGTGGGCATCATCCGGGATTCAGCCTTTAAAGATTATATTTTCTCGAAATTCGGCCGCCAACTTCTGGAAAATCCCAGCTTCGGAAAGGACCTGAGCCGGTTCATCTCCAAGATCCCGATCGCGGATATTCACTCCTCTGTGGAGCAGCTGATCGAGACCTATACCCATTACAACAACAACGAAGGCCTGATCATGGTGGATGATATGCGGTATGTGGGGCTTTTGTCCACCAAGTCCCTGCTCAAGCTCATCAATGAGAAGAATCTGACCCTGGCCCGGAATCAGAATCCCTTAAGCAAGCTGCCGGGCAACACCATGATCCATGAATACTTCAGCGAGACCCTGTCCGATACCAGCCGGCATTATCACCTGGCCTATTTTGATTTTGACAATTTCAAGCCCTACAACGACCTTTACGGATTCAGGAACGGGGACCGCCTGATCCTCATGTTCGCCGATTTGCTCAAGGCCGCAGGGCTGTCGGAAAATCGCTTTGTCGGCCATGTGGGCGGGGATGATTTTTTTATGGGCATCCGGGGCGGGGACCGAGGGGCAGTCTCCACCGAAATTCGGAACCTGGCCCTGACGTTTAAACAGAGTGCTGAAAGTTTCTACGACAAGACCTCCATTGAAAACGGCTATATCCTGGCCAAAGACAGGGAAGGCCAGCGAAGAAGGTTCCCTTTGATCACCGTTTCCGCAGCCATCCTGGAACTGCCGGCCGGGGTGGACCGCAACTGCACCATTGAGGATGCCGGCAACATCATCGCCCTGCTCAAAAAAGAGGCCAAGCAGTCGGGCACCGGCATTGCCCATGCCTCCATCATGGAGTTTTTATGCATGGATCTGACCTCCATGGAAAAAGGAAACGGCCGGTTTCTCTATGAGGAACATCCGGACCAGTGTGTCGACCTGAACCTGGCCCGAAGTTTTATCCCGGATATTTAAGAGAAATTATTCTCCCTGTATTTTTTCCGGCAACCTTTCAACAAAGCCTCTGATTTCATCCCTGACCCGTCTATAAACAGCCAGCTTATCCTCTTCATCTTCCAAATCACGGGCTAATTTCGGTGGGTTATCAAAGGATTGGCAGATGACATTTACCTGGGAGGGAAAATCAGGGCACTGCTGAGCGGCTGTATCACAAACCGTTATAACCCAGTCAATATCCTCTTGAAGGAATTCTTTGACCGCATGGGTCTCGTGACCTGAGATATCAATGGTTTCCTCGGCCATAACTTTAACGGCAAGGGGGTCAAGCGGCCCCGTAACAATCCCTGCTGAAAAGGCATTGAACCGATCAAGATAAAGGCTGTTCGTCCAACCTTCAGCCATCTGGCTACGGCACGTATTCATTTCACAAACAAAAAGTATATTTTTTTTGGCCATGGCCGCGTTTTCCCCCGTCATCAAAAGTGTTTAAGCTATAATTGAGAGATACCATCGCAGATAAGGATTAGAAAGGTATGAGAGAATCCAACTTAATTGAAAATTAAACATTACCCGCTTGAAGAATACAAAAAGGCAAGAGGATACTAAAGGGGCGTCTTTGCATGACTTTCTTGACACAACCGTTGCCGGTTCTTATCCTGACGACGATACGTTCGTCCGATAAATTTACCCAAGATCAAGGAGAAGACCATGCAGATAAAATGGGCCTATTTGAGAAAAGGCTGAGTTTCCTGCACAAAGGCTCAAACGGTGTTTGGGCAACGGCAGGCAGAAATCGAACAAACCCTTGAGGCCAGAAAGGAAAAAATAGGCCCGGATGAGGCCTGGCAGATGATCCGGAACAAAAAAGCGGTGGTCATTGCCAAGGGTAAAAAAAGGCTGGTCTTTGCGCCGGATGAAACAAACCGGGAGGAGATTTTAAACGCGGCTATGGGGCGGTCCGGAACCCTGAGGGCCCCAAGTATCGACACCGGAGAGACGATGATAATCGGATTTGCAGAAGGCATCTACGAGGATCTGTAAGCCTTCCCGGCAGCTATAGAACGATGACAAAGCCCCCGTGCCGCTTTTGCAGCACGGGGGCTTTTTTATGGCAGTTCAATGCCATTGAACATCAGATTAGACGCCCTGCTGGGGCTTCATGTCCGCCTTGTCAATGCCGGCAACCACGACGGGTTTTTTCATGGCATCCCTGCGGAACGGTTCGCCAAGCTCCATGTTGGTCATGACTTCGATGAAGGTGGTCTTGCCTTCCTCCATCTGGCGTTTGACGGCAAGGGACAATTCGCGGGTCAGCTCGTCCATGGACCAGGCTTTGACCCCTTCAAGGCCGCAGGCCTTGGCGATCTCGGAGTAGTGGACGTTGCGGTCCAGTTCGGTTCCCACAAAGTTGTCGTCAAACCACAGGGTGGTGTTTCTCTTTTCAGCACCCCAGTGATAGTTGCGGAAGACGATCATGGTGATGGCCGGCCACTCTTCTCTACCGCAGGCGGCCATTTCGTTCATGGAGATGCCGAAGGCGCCGTCCCCTGCAAATCCGACTACAGGGACATCCGGCTTGGCGATCTTGGCGCCCAGGATGGCGGGAAGCCCGTATCCGCAGGGGCCGAACATGCCGGGAGCCAGGTATTTGCGGCCCGCCTCAAATGAGGGGTAGGCATTGCCGATGGCGCAGGAGTTGCCGATGTCAGAGGAGATGATGGCCTCTTTGGGCAGGGCCTCGATAATGGCCCGCCAGGCCATGCGGGAGGTGATCTTGTCGGGATCGGCGTCCTGGGCCCGCTGGTTCCAGGTGGTGCCGGGATCGTCCGCCTCGTGGTCCATGGTGGAAAGCTCTTTGGCCCAAGTGGCTTTGGTCTCTGCAATCAGGGTGCGGCGCTCTTCACGGTCTGTATCCCCGGCCGCCGGGGCCAGACGCTTCATGATGGCGGTCGCCACCTTGGCGGCATCCCCTGCAATGCCCACGGCAACGGGTTTGGTCAGGCCGATGCGGTCGGGGTTGATGTCCACCTGGATGATGGCGGCGTCTTTAGGCCAGTAATCAATGCCGTAGCCGGGCAGGGTGGAGAAGGGGTTGAGCCGGGTGCCCAGGGCCAGGACAACGTCGGCCTTGGCGATCAGTTCCATGCCGGCTTTAGAGCCGTTGTAGCCTAAAGGCCCTGCAAATAAGGGATGGGAGCCGGGAAAGGCGTCGTTGTGCTGGTAGCCGCAGCAGACCGGGGCGGTCAGTTTTTCGGCCAGGGCCTTGGAGGCTTCAATGGCACCGCCGATGACCACGCCGCCGCCGTTGAGGATCACGGGGAATTTGGCGTTGGACAAAAGCTCGGCTGCCTTTTCAATGGCCTTCTCTCCGCCTGCGGGGCGTTCAAATTCCACGATGGGGGGAAGTTCAATGTCGATAACCTGGGTCCAGAAATCCCGGGGCACGTTGATCTGGGCGGGCGCTGATGCCTGTTTGGCCTTGAGGATAACCCGGTTGAGGACTTCGGCCATGCGGGAGGGATGGAGCACCTCTTCCTGGTAGGCGACCATGTCTTCGAAAATGGCCATCTGGGGCACTTCCTGGAAGCCGCCCTGTCCCATGGTCATGTTGGCGGCCTGGGGGGTCACCAGCAGCAGGGGGGTGTGGTTCCAGTAGGCGGTCTTAACACAGGTGACAAAGTTGGTGATGCCGGGGCCGTTCTGGGCCACCATCATGGACATTTTACCGGAGGCCCTGGTAAAACCGTCGGCCATGTAGCCTGCGTTGCACTCGTGGCCGCAGTCCCAAAAGGAGATTCCAGCCTTGGGAAACAGGTCGGAGATGGGCATCATGGCGGAGCCGATAATGCCGAAGGCATGTTCAATACCGTGCATCTGAAGCACTTTTACAAAGGCTTCCTCGGTGGTCATTTTCATGGGGTCTTCCTTTCGTTTTGTGGGCGGGGTGGCCCGGCCCGGATTGAAAAAAGAATTAAATTCTGATATGTGATATATCAGATATCAGGTTCCCGTCAAGGCCAAATTTGGATCGCCTTTGGATAGGATTTTCCAGGCGGGCTCAATAAAGCGGTTTTGCAGGTGATTTTTTTTGTGCTATGATTTGTAACGTTCCTGCCAAGACAACACCGGGTGCAATGAAAAGGCCTGAGTTGGATCTCCCGCAGATGGCGCAACCTTAAATTCCAGGAAGGCGAATGGGCAAAGACATTCGGTTTGAACAGCTGTTTAATGTTGAGGATATTCAGCGGATTCAGGATCAGTTCGCCAGGGCCACCCAGGTGGCCTCCATCATCACCTATCCCGACGGTACCCCCATCACCCGTCCCAGCCGGTTTACATCCTTCTGCCAGGATATTGTCCGGCAGACGGAAAAAGGGCGGGCCAACTGCTTTAAATCCGACGCCTCCCTTGGCCGCCTTAACCTGAAAGGCCCCGTGATCAAGCCCTGCATGAGTGCAGGGCTCTGGGACGCCGGGGCCGGCATTGCAGTGGACGGGCATCACATCGCCAACTGGCTTATCGGCCAGGTCCGGGACGCCTCCCAGACCGAAGACCGGATCCGGGCGTATGCCAGGCAGATTCATGCGGATGAGGAGCAGGCCGTACAAGCCTTCCTTAAAGTGCCCTCCATGTCCCGGGAAACCTTCGGGCATATTGCCGATTTTCTGCATACCATGGCCAATCAATTGTCTTCTGCAGCTTACCAGAACCTTCAAAAGACCCGCATGATCGCAGACATGCAGGCGACTGAGGAAAAGCTGCGTGAAAGCGAGGGCAAATACCGGGATATTTTTAATGCGGGTCATGATATCATCCTGATGATCGATGATGAAACCGGCAGGATTCTGGATATCAATGAGGCGGTGTCCCCTGTTTTCGGATATGAAAGGCGAGAGGTGATCGGAGGCACTATCGGGCAGTTCAGTGCCGGCGGCAAGGGCTTCAGCCAGGAACGGGCCCTGGAAAAAATCGGGCAGGTCAAGGCTGCAGGAAGCCAGGTCTTTGAATGGCAGTGCCGCCGTAAAAACGGGGAGCTATTCTGGACCGAGGTCAGTTTAAAATATTCCTCCGTCAGCCGGGATAAGAAAATCATCGCCGTTGTCCGCGATATCTCGGCGCGAAAACAGACCCAGGAAATCATGATCCAGACGGAGAAAATGATGTCCGTCGGCGGCCTTGCCGCAGGCATGGCCCATGAGATCAACAATCCTTTGGCAGGGATCCTCCAGAATATGAGCGTTCTGGGCAACCGCCTGACCAATCCTGAAATCCCAGCCAACCAGGCCGCGGCCCGGGAGGCGGGAACCACCATGGCCGCATTAGGCGGCTATGTGGAAAAAAGAGGTATCCCCCGTATTTTAGAGGGAATCACCAATTCCGCAGTCCGTGTGGCCGGCATCGTGGAAAATATGCTCAACTTTGCCCGAAAATCCGATGCCTCATTCTCATCCCACGATCCTAAGGAGATTGTTGAAAGGGCATTGGAACTGGCTTCCACG
Organism: uncultured Desulfobacter sp.; assembly: GCA_963677255.2. Taxonomy (GTDB): domain Bacteria; phylum Desulfobacterota; class Desulfobacteria; order Desulfobacterales; family Desulfobacteraceae; genus Desulfobacter. The sequence goes on from CAXXER010000001.1 coordinate 3,236,623, forward strand.
GATTACGATCTGAAAAAGCATTTTGATTTCAGATCCATCCACATTGAAAGGCAGTTTGACCCGGATCTGCCCCTGATCCCCTGCGAAGGCTCGAAAATCCAGCAGGTCCTTTTGAACATCCTGAACAACGGCGCCTATGCCATGCACCAGGCCAATGGGGACACCCCTTCCAAATTCATCATCCGCCTGAAAAAGGAGGCGGCCGGCACCATGGTGAGAATGGAAATCGAAGATACCGGCCCGGGCATGGACGACGCAACCCAGAAGAAGATTTTCGAGCCTTTCTTTACCACAAAGCCCGTGGGGGAGGGCACAGGCCTTGGGCTCTCCGTTTCCTATTTCATCATTACGGACAACCATAAAGGAACGCTGACGGTCCGCTCCCGCCCAGGCTGCGGCACCGTCTTCATCATCCGCCTGCCCGTCGGGTAAGACCCGCGCGGTATTTGACAGGCCCTGCCAAAGGGTGTACGCAGATGGGATCATCTTTAAAGGAGGCGTTCCATGGCTGATCCTGTCTATATCATTCCCGATTCCCCGGTCAGCGAAAGGGCGGATTTCGGATTTTCCGCCTATATCGACACCATCGCAGATCTCATTGCCTATGGAAAAAACAAAACCCCATTGGTCATTGGGGTTTACGGCAAATGGGGCAGCGGTAAGACCACCCTCATGCGGTCCATTGAACATCAGCTGACCACCAAGACGGCCTACCAAAAGCCGCCGTTTCGAAACTGCAGACCGGTCTGGTTCCAGGCCTGGAAGTACAAGGCGGAGGATGAGATCCTGGCCGCCCTGCTGGAGCAGATTTTTGCCACCATGGCCCGGGACGATTTTTTTACCCGGTGCAGGGCCCAGATTGAAACGCTTGTCTCTTCCCTGAATCCGGGAAAAGCCCTGAGGGCTCTCATTAAAAATATTACCGCCGCCGACGTCTCAGGATTTTTCCAGGAGATGGACTATAAGCAAAAGCTTGGTTTTTACGATGAGTTTGAAGCCTTTTTCAAGCGCCTGATCTGGACCTACCTGTCCGGGCGGCCCCAGATCCAATCTTCTGAAACCTATGACGACTCAAAGGGGATTCTAACGATCTTCATCGACGACCTGGACCGCTGCCCGAGAAACCGGATCGTGGGGGTACTGGAGACGGTGAAGCTGTTTATGGATATCCCGGGCTGCGTCTTTATCATCGGAGCGGATAACGAGATCATCATCCAGGCCCTGGAATCCACCTATCATCAGAATGCCGACCGCTTCATGGATAAGATCGTCCAGGTCACCTTTAACCTGCCAAGAATCCCGGATGAGGATTTTGCCCCCCACCTGGACAAGATCCTGTCCGAAACCGGCCAGGATGAGGATCCCTATCTTAAAGAGTACCTTCCCATCCTGCTTCCGGTACTGGGCAACAACCCCAGGGCCTTTAAACGTTTCTTAAATGACCTAAGCCTTCAAAAGGGCCTGATTACCCACAAGGAACTGGAGGTTACGCCAAAGCACCTGCTCCTGTTCAATCTTTTTGAAAAAGGTTTTCGCGCCTTTTACCTGGTGCTAAGGGCGGACGGCGGCCACAGAGCCCTGGACGCGGTTCATAAGATTCTGGATACGGCAAAGCAAAAAGAGGTGCCGCTGGAGTCCATAGGGACTGAGGGCATTGGGATCCCCGTTCCCGATTCCGTGGCGCAGTTTATAAAAGACCTGCGCCTGCTGGATTTAATCGATCGTTTCCGCCCGGGAAAGCAGGGCCTGGAACGCCTGGTCACCCTGACCGGCATTGTGAAATCCCCGAAAAAAGAAGCGGCTAAATCCAAAAGCGCCCCCGGGGAAACCCATAAGCGGGTTCTCATCCCGGCCGGAACCTTTATTTACCAGGATGGGGAGAAGCGATCCATCGACTATGATTATGAGATGGATATTTATCCTGTCACCAATGAGCAGTTTGAGCGGTTTATTGCGGATGGGGGATACAGTAACAAGGACTTTTGGAGTGATGAAGGGTGGAAGCAGCGGGAAAAGGACAACTGGGAAAATCCATGGTTATGGAAAGATCCAGACTATAATACTCCAGAACAGCCGGTGGTGGGAGTCTCCTGGTATGAGGCGGAGGCCTATGGCAAATGGCTGACAGGCTTCAAGAGTGACGGCTATACCTACCGCCTTCCCTCTGAGGAAGAATGGGAACGGGTCGCCCGGGGGGATGAGGGCAATATCTATCCCTGGGGAAATTATTTTAGCGAAGACCGGTGCAACGGGGAAAAATCCGGTATTGGAAAGCCTAACCGGGTCAGCGTTTATCCAAACGGCGTCAGTCCCTATGGCTGCTATGATATGGCAGGCAATGTGTGGGAGTGGACCTCCTCTTTTTATGACAAAGATCTGGGTGCTTATGTTCTGCGAGGCGGAGCGTTCACTAGTGGTGCTGATGGGTGTCGTTGCACTGCTCGTTTCAACAACGGTCCGGTCTTTCGAAACGGCGGCGTCGGCTTTCGTTGCGCCAGGATTAAACTTTGATTTTTTACCCTTTTACCCTGTGTCGTCGGGGAAATCTTATTCGCCTGTACGACCACGGCGGCCAGGGGCAGGGTCCGGCCCGGCAGCGGCATCAAGCCCCTGGCGCATAGAGGCTCTTGGCGAAGCGGAACGCCCGGACGCCGCGGTGTTTGAGAACCCACTGGATCGCAGTTCGCGGTGGCCAGTGAAGCAAGCCTTAGAGCCTCTTGGGACAGGGAGCAGCCGCAGAGGGTCCGGGGCCTGTCCCGGGTCACTGCACTTCATCCATCCGAACAATTTTAATTTTACATTTTTTCCAATGGGATACAAATTCAGAGTCCTCAGATCAAATCCATGATAAAATAAAAACCTTGATTGCAAATCAATCACTTGCCGGAAAAAATAAAAATATAGGAGAGCAGATGGAGAAAACCGACAAGCGCTATAAGGCATACATAAACATCCTAAAAGAGGAGCTGATCCCGGCCATGGGATGCACCGAGCCCATTGCTATCGCCTATGCTGCGGCCAAGGCCCGGCAGGTGCTGGGGGCGCTGCCGAACCGGGTGGAGATCGGGGCCAGCGATAATATTATCAAAAATGTGAAAAGCGTGGTGGTCCCCAATACCGGTGGGCTTCGGGGGATCGAGGCATCTGCTGCGGCCGGTATTGTGGCAGGGGATGCGGATAAAGTGCTGGAGGTGATCTCCTGTGTTGATGAGAAGGGAAAGGATGAAATCCGGGCCTTTCTCAAAGGAGTGCCGGTGGATGTGGTGCCTGCGGGAAGTGAGCTGATCTTTGATCTGAAGGTGACGGTCTGGTCGGGGAAGGAGTCGGCCTCGGTGCGTATTGCCAATTTCCACACCAATATTGTGGAGATCGTGAAAAATGGGGAGGCCCTTTATGAGTCCAGTCCCTGCAACGAGATGGAAAGCTCTGGGCTGACGGATCGAAGCCTGCTGAATGTGGCGGATATTGTGGATTTTGCCGATTGCGTGGATGTGGCGGAGGTGAAGGCGGTGATCCTGCGGCAGGCGGAATACAATATGCGTATTGCTCAGGAGGGGATCAACGGGGACTGGGGGGCAAATATCGGGGCGGTTCTGCTTAAGGTCTGGGGAGACGATATCAAGGTGCGGGCCAAGGCCCTGGCCGCGGCGGGGTCGGATGCCCGGATGAGCGGCTGCGAGCTGCCGGTGGTGATTGTGTCGGGCAGCGGGAATCAGGGGATTACAGCGTCGGTGCCGGTGGTCGAGTATGCAAAAGAATTGGGATGCAGTGAAGAGGAGATGATCCGGGCCCTTGTGGTGTCAAATCTTGTGACCATCCATCAGAAGACGGGCATCGGGCGGCTGTCGGCCTATTGCGGGGCGGTGAGCGCCGGAGTGGGGGCGGGGGCCGGCATTACCCGGCTTTACGGCGGCAGCTTCAAGAAAATTACCCATACCATTGTCAATGCGCTGGCCATCACCTCTGGGATTATCTGTGACGGGGCCAAGCCCTCCTGCGCCGCGAAAATCGCCTTTGCCGTGGAGGCGGGGATTTTAGGGTTTCATATGTATGAAAACGGCCAGCAGTTCTACGGCGGGGACGGTATCGTCACCAAAGGGGTGGAAAATACCATTGCCAATATCGGACGCCTGGGCCGGGACGGCATGAGGGAGACGGATCAGGAGATCATCCGGATCATGCTGGGCCGGTAGGCGGTAAAGCCCCCATCTTCGGCGTTATCAAGGTTTTGCGATAGGCAGACTACAGCGGCAACGGAAAGTAAATCTCAGCATCTGAGAGCTATCAATCGTTTTTCAGCATCGCAGGGCAGAAAAAACAGTCCTGCGGTCTGTCCAAATCCACCGTTAAATGATATGGATAGTCCCGTTTTAAAAGAATCTTTTTCAGGAGAAAAAAATTTATGCCTAAAGCCTGTGATTTAAAAAAAGGCAATGTCGTGGATATTAACGGCGACGCCTATATGGTCAAGCACATTGATGTGAGAACCCCTTCGGCCCGGGGAGCGGTCACCCTGTACAAGGTGCAGTTCCGCAATATCAAAACCAAGCAGAAATACGAGGAAAGCTATAAGGGCGGAGATGTCTTAGGCGATGTGGATCTGCAGAGAAAACCCATGCAGTACCTCTACCCCGACGGAGAGTTCTACGTCTTCATGGACAGTCTTGAGTACGGGCAGTACCTGGTGGCAGGAGAGGCCATTGAGGAGGAGGCGGTCTGGCTGACCGACGGCATGGAGGATCTGGTGGGGCTGATCATTGACGACAACCTTGTGGGCATCGAGATCCCAAGCTCCCTGGTCTTTGAGATCACGGAAACGGCCCCCGGCATCAAAGGGGCCAGTGCCACAGCCCGGACCAAGCCGGCCACCCTTTCCAACGGGGTGGAGATCCAGGTGCCCGAATACCTGGAGACTGGGGAGAAAGTTCAGGTCAACACCGAGACCCGCAAATTCATGTCCAGGGCATAAAATCCCACCGCTGGCAGCCAAGAAAAAAGGGCAGAGGGGATTAATCCCGGGTCAGACCGGCCAGAATCTTTTCCTGCTCATCTAAAATTTCATCTAAAATCTGGGGCGTGGTCATGGGGTTCATGATCACGCTTCTCAATACCACCACATTATAGGGATCGTCATGGGCTATGCGCAGGCGGGTCCGGGAGACAAAGGAGTTTCCGGCCTCCCGCTGGATGCGCTGCAGGCTGGTGTTGATCTCGTCCAGTTTGAGGTTCAGTTCTTGGGCCTCCTGGGGCTCTGCAGCCTCCAGGGCCCTTGCGATGCCTTCGGGCACAGCCCGGTAGGTGAGGATATTAAGAACAGGGGCAGAGACCAGCTGAAACAGGGGGCGCTGGTTTATTTTGTCGGCAAAGGCCTTGGCCGTGCGGATGCCATGTTCGATCATGAGGCCGTAGCCCCTGGCTCCCATGATCTTTATGGCGGCATCCAGGATAAGGGAGCTTGATTCCCTTGAGCCTTCCAGGGTTTTGATGCCCAGATCGACAGAGCCCTTCCGGTTCACGTACCGGGCGTGGTAGGCAATGGCGTCTAAGGCATGGGGATCCTTGAAGTAGACCATGCCGGATGTCATGGGCATGTAAAACTGCTTGTGGCAGTCAATGGTGACCGAATCGGCCCGCTCGATACCGTCCATAAGGTCTGCGTATTTTTCCGAGAACAGGACAGGGCCGCCCCAGGCCGCATCCACATGGAAATGGATGCCTTCGGCTTCACAGATATCGGCCATCTGGGGCAAGGGATCAATCACGCCGGTTTCGGTGGCACCGGCCACGCCGATAACGGCTGCTATCTTTGTTTTGCCGTCCTTTTTAAATTCCCGGATCAGGCTTGAAAGCTTTTTCAAGTCAACGGACCGGTTGGCGTCCACATCCACGGCAATTACATTTTTATTGCCCAGCCCCAGGACGCCGCCGGCCTTTTTCAAAGAGTAGTGCCCTCGTCTTGAGACCAGGACCACCAACCGCTCTATGCCGTGGGTGCAAAGGGCTGCGTGCATGCCTTCCTCTTCAATTCCGGCAAAGGTGGCGGTGGGGGGCAAAAGGCGGTTTCTGGCTACCCACAGGGCGGTGATATTGGCGGTGGTACCGCCGGTGGTAAAGGTGCCAAGGGCGGTTCGGGTATTCTGGACATGGGCCCTGTAGAAAGCGTCATCCTTTTTGAAGATCAGGCGGTGTATCTTGGCCAGGACCTGTTTTTCAAGCACTGACAGAACCTTTGAGGTTTCCAGCTTGATGACATTCTGGTTCAAGGCAGCGGATATGGCTTTGAGATGAACCATGAAAAAGGGGATGGCCGAGGTCATGTGGCCGATGAAGTAAGGAGAGGCCACATTGACGGCCCGGGGAGCGATGTCGGTGATGATGTCCTCAATGACGTCGGCCAGCTTTTTTTCCGGGGCCTGGCTGATGTTGACATCCATATAGCCCCGGGACAGTTCGGCAAGGCTGATGGCCTCGGTGACCCCCACATTTTTGTTTAGAAAATCGTGGAGACCGAAGAGAATCTGTTCCATGTATTTGACCAGGGTCTTTTTGCTGCCCTCGTCTTCGGGCCGGATAAAAACCCGGTGAAGGGTCTGCCAGTCCGCTATGAGTTCCTGGGGTTTTGTGGTGTCCGGTTTCATTATGCTTTTTTTCCTGTCTTTGGGGGGTATCCCCGTCTTTGGCCGGCGATTGTCCCAATAAAAGCCCTTGAAAACCGGCCCAAAGTATGGCAGGTCTACCTTAAAACAAGGAGAAAGGCAAATGGAACTTCATGTAAACGACATCCTGACCCGGGTCACCCGCTACAATCTCATCCGCAACGGCCGGATGATCTATATTGACGTACACAAACGGATCCAGGGAAATCTGGCCGGGGATTTTATCGCCGTACCCAATCTGGTGAATCTCATTGCCAAACCCGAGCATCAGGGGGCCGGGCAAAATGAGACCGCCGCCCTGGAAGACTGTCTGAAAAAGATCAAGGGCATGAACCTGGAAGATCTGTTTCCCGCCGCTGCCCCTAAAGTGGGCCCTGTCCTGAGGCGCAAAAAAGCCCCGGACGATAACAAGGCCGAAGGCAAGGATCCCGCAGGGGAGTAGTACCCGAAAAAATTGTAAAAAAAGCCCCGGCCGGTTTGTTTTCCGGCCAGGGCTTTGCTTTTATCAGTCAGGATTTTGAGAGGGTACGTCCCTTACTGGGCGCCTTCTCCCATCTGGATGCCCAGTTCCAGGGCCTTTTTGTTCATGTCCATAAAATCCTTGGGGATGGTGGTTTCCAGCACGTTGAGGATGGATTCGGGCTTTACAATCGAGGACAGCCCGATCAGGGTGCCCAGCATGCAGATGTTGAACACGATGGGCTTGCCGATCTCTTTCATCACGGTTTCATACATGGGCAGGGCCACGTGCCGGGCCGCCACCTTTTTTTCAATGGTCACATAGCGAGAATCCATGAGCAGCAGGCCGCCGGGCCGAAGGATCGGGGCGAACTTGTTGTAGCTCTCCTGGGTCAGGCTGATCAGGATATTGGGCTGGATCACCTTGGGGAACAGAATGTCTGAGTCCGCAATCAGCACATCGCTTCGGGTGGCGCCGCCCCGGGCCGCCGCTCCGTAGCTCTGGGACTGGGTGGCGTTTTTACCCTCATAGATGGCAGCGGCTTTGGCAAGGATAATGGCCGCGGTGATCACGCCCTGGCCGCCGGAGCCGGAGAAGACCAGTCTTAAACGTTCAGATTCCATTATGCTTTTCCTTTCATTGCGATCTCAATGATCTTGTCATAGGCTTCGCAGTATTCGGGCTTTTCGGTGTCCTCGACGAATATGCCCCGCTGGATCAGGTTGGGGTTGTCCGCAAGCTTTTTGGACCCGATGGGCACGGTGTTGTTCTTCAGGTTCTCCATCATCTGGGCCGCATCCCCCTCCTTGTTCTTCCGGCCGAAGTAGGTGGGGCACTGGGACAGGATCTCCACCACGGAAAACCCCTTGTGCATAATGGCCTTTTTCAAAACGTCCTTGGCCTCTTTGGCATGGAACACTGTGGACCTTGCCACAAAGGAGGCGCCGGCCGCCCGGGCCAGTTCCACCACGTCAAAATCGTTGTCAATGGTGGTATAGGGGGCGGTGGTGGCTTTTTTGCCGGGGCCGGACAAAGGAGAGAACTGGCCGCCGGTCATGCCGTAAATACGGTTGTTCATAACAATGGCGGTGATGTCGATGTTACGCCTTGCCGCATGAATGAAATGGTTGCCGCCGATGGCCAGGGCATCGCCGTCGCCCATGGGCACAATGGTCTTAAGATGGGGCTTAGACAGCTTCACGCCGGTGGCAAAGGCCAGGGCCCGGCCGTGGATGGTGTGAAGGGAATGAAAGTCCACATACCCTGAAATTCTTGAAGAGCAGCCGATACCGGACGCCATGACGATCTCGTTCTTGTCCAGTTCAAGCTCATGGATGGCCCGCAAAAGAGAGCCTAATACAATGCCGTGTCCGCATCCCGGGCACCACATATGGGGGAAATATCTGCTTCGAACATAATCTTTAAAATCAAACGGTGTGTCACTCATATTAGACCCCCTTTCCCTGGATCATTCTCAGCACGGTCTTGATATCCGTAGGCGAAATCAGCTGGCCGTCGATGCGGTTGGCCAGGAAGACGTTGTCCGGGTTGTCCACCGCACTTTTCACCTGGGTGACCACCTGACCCATGTTCATTTCCACCACCAAAACCGCCTTGGCATTGGCGCATTTTTCCCGGACCACTTCAGCGGGGAAGGGCCACAGCGTCTGCAGTTCCAGCACGCCGATCCTCACCCCTCTTTTGCGGCGGTTATGGGCGATGTGCAGGGCGGATCTGGCAGAGGAGCCGTAGGAGATCAGCACATAGTCGGCATCGTCCAGCATGTGCTCCTTGTACATGCAGATGCTCTCCCAGTTGTTCTCAATCTTGTCCACCAGATGCCGGAGCAGTTCGGACACGACCTGGGGATCGTTGGAGGGAAAGCCCCACATGTCGTGGAAAAGCCCTGTCACATTGTACCGGTGCTCACCGCCGAAATCGGACATGGGAAGCCGGCCGTCCTCCCGGGGCAGATAGGGATGGTAGTCCACGCCCTTGGACACAGAGGTTCTCAGGCGGTCCACCACGGGCATCTGTCCTGCGTCCGGGATCACCAGTTTTTCTCTCATATGCCCCACCACCTCGTCCAGAAGCAGGATAACGGGTGTTCTGTAGGTTTCTGCCAGGTTAAAGGCCTCCACAGTAATCTTGAACACGTCCTGGTGGTTGGAGGCGGTCATGGCGATAATGGAATGATCGCCGTGGGTGCCCCACCGGGCCTGGTTGACGTCCCCCTGACTGACATGGGTGGGGTTGCCGGTAGATGGCCCGCCCCGCTGGACATTGGCAATGACACAGGGGATCTCAGCCATACAGGCATAGCCCAAGGCCTCCTGCTTAAGGGAAAAGCCAGGTCCCGAAGTAGCGGTCATGACCTTGTTGCCGGTCAAAGAGGCCCCGATAATGGCGGCCATGGATGCGATTTCATCTTCCATCTGGATGAACTTGCCGCCCACGGCCGGCAGGCGGGCTGCCAGGTGCTCGGCAATTTCTGTGGACGGGGTGATGGGGTAGCCGGCGAAAAAATTGACCCCTGCGTACAGGGCGCCTTCCACACAGGCTTCATTTCCCTGGATAAACCGGATATTGTCTTTATTCGTCATCTTCCCCTCTTCTCCGCAATTTCTTTGATTTGGATTGCCAGATCAGGACACCTCAGCTCACAGAGCATGCATTTGCTGCCGAGACAGTCTTCGGGCCGGACCGCTTCCGCCTTGCCCCGCGGGTCTAATTCAAGCACCTTTTTGGGGCAGAAGTGAACGCAGATCCCGCATCCCTTGCACCATTCTTTGTCGATCTTGTGTTGTACGGATTTGCCTTTTCCCATAATTTCCTCTTAAGGTTATGACGCTAGCCAAAAATAAGGCTTCTCATTAAGTGATTTCGCACAGGTTGTCAAGGATTTCTCGGTAAAATTGAACGAGGTTTATTATTTTCCAAACGCTAAAAAAAATCAAGAAAAAAAACAGGTTATAGAATTGTTGCCTGACGGGAAAATTGCAATTTTGGGTCGGATGAGATGCGAAATTGCCATTTTGGTCTAACCATTTTGTCGCTTTTAATTTTATCCCCTGATGATTTACATCTTTTCGTTGCGCTCTTTTTTGGGAAGGCCGCAGGTGCTGTTGTCGAAAGGGAGCCGGAATGGTATAACACCGGTCAATGGAAAACAAGGAAACATATCCTGCTTGCCCCGGGGACCTGGTCAGTGTAATCATTCCTACCTATAATCGGGCTCATCTGCTGCATAGGGCCGTTGACTCCGTTCTTTGCCAGACGTATGCCGATCTGGAGCTTATCGTGGTGGATGACGGTTCCACCGATGATACGGCACAGGTTCTGGCCAGCTACGGCAGCAGTATCCGGGTGATTACCCAGGCCAATGCGGGCGTCTCCGCAGCCAGGAATACCGGCATCCGGGAAAGCCTGGGCGGGTTTGTGGCCCTTCTGGATTCCGATGACACCTGGACGCCTGACAAGGTTGGGTGCCAGATCGATTTTTTCACGGCCAATCCCGATGCCCTGATCTGCCAGACCGAAGAGATCTGGATCCGTAACGGGAAAAGGGTCAACCCCATGAAAAAGCATAAGAAACCATCGGGGGATATTTTTACAGCCTCTTTGAACCTTTGCCTGGTCAGTCCGTCTGCCGTGATGATGCGCAAGTCCCTTTTTGATCTGAAAGGGTATTTCAATGAAGACTTTACCGTTTGTGAGGATTATGACCTGTGGCTGAGGGTGGCAAAGGATACCCCGGTGTACCTGATCGACCGTCCCTGCGTCGTAAAGTACGGCGGGCATGAGGATCAGCTGTCCGCCTCACACTCCCAGGACAAGTTTCGGATCCAATCCATTGCCGCTCTGATCCGGGACAATGCCCTTACGCCTGAACAACGATCGGCTGCAGTCAAGGTCTTGAAGAAAAAATGCCGGGTTTACGGCAAGGGCTGTCTTAAGCGGGGCCGGACGGCCGAGGGGGAGTATTACCTGGGACTTGCCGACAGTTTGGGGGGCGTCAGCTAAAGATCGGTAATCTCCATTTCAAAAAAGCGCAGCCCTTCTTCTGATATGCCGGTCTCCATAATCTGGCAGCGCTTTCGATCCTCTTTCATGGTATAGCGGACATTGGGACCTGCAATGACCGTGTCCTGGGCGATGCTCTTTGCCACGGTGACCTTGGGAAGGGCTTGTGTTTTTTCGGAAAATGCTTTCAGCCCTTTTTTCTTGAGAACCAGAGTTTTATTGGTTTTTTCGAGATGGTCCACCAGGGCTTTGAAGTCCGAGATCTGTTTGGCAAACCGGTTCTGGATGTCAAATATTTCGTTGAGTTCCTGTTCTGCGGTTTTGGCCGCCTGTTCCTGGGCTTTGTACTGGGCGGCCAGTTCGGCAAGCGGCTTTTTGTCTCCGGCTTTTTTCTTATCCGAGATTTCTTCTTTTATCTTCTTGAGCCGGTTCTGGGCGGCTTCCTGGGCCTGGGCCTTCTCCGTAATTTGTCCGTAAAGACTCTGGTCCTGGTCCTCGACGTCACGGATTTTGTCTCTGATGTCGGTCAGTTTCTCCACAGAAGCCTGCAGCTTGGCCTCCAGCTGCTCGGTGAGCTGATCCAGGTGTTCATTGACGCCGACTTTCAAGATGGCGGGTTTGGAGGCGCTGGTGCCGATGCCGCCCGCGTCAATACCGCCTTTGGCGGAAATCTTTGAGGCGATGATCACTCCTGAGGTGTTTTCACACTTTCCTGAAATAATCGCGGTGGAATCGATAATTTCTTTTTGGATGCACAGATTCCCAAAAGCCTTGGCCTTTGAATTATTGATGAATTTGGCATAGATGTTGCCGCTGGAAATAATATTGGCATCGGTTATCCCGTCGGATACATGAAGGTCTCCTGTCAGGTCAATGGTGGCGCCTTCCACCTCTTTTGCTGTCAGGCTGAACGCCTTAACGGTGAATCCTTCCTTTACCGTTCCGTTCACCACAACATGGCCTTTGAAGTTGATGTTTCCGGTCTGGTAATCCACATCTCCTTTAATCGGCAGTTCCGGGTTGACGGAGATTTCCCCCAGGTGGTCCAGGTGGGGCTGGCCGTCCAGGTCTGCGGCAATGGTGGTCCCGTCTCCGGACAGCCGGGCCCCGTCCCCTGCAATGAAGACCGGATCCAGAGGCTCTTCAACTAGAATAACCTCTCCCAAAACGTTCATCCCGTTTTTGCCCTGCTGGGGCTGCTCCTTGGCCGCCAGGATGTCCCCTTTGCTGACAAAGGGAATGCTTCCCCGGTCTCTGAAGTCGATGCGGCCGTCCTCCATGATTTTTCCCGGGTTGGTGTAGTCTGTTTCAAAGTTGTAGGTGACAGATCCGTCCTTTCCAGGCAGGGGTGCAACCCCACGGGCCACTAAGAAGGGATCGCTTCCCGGGGCACTGAGCCAGGCCTCTATGTCTTCATCCTCCTGAATGCCGAAATTGATCTCTTTGCGCCGCAGAAGGTCCAGAACATCGTTGAGGGTGACCATCTGGTCTCCTGCTTCGGCAGTGAGGCGGGCATGGGCCTCGGTCTTGTCCTCTGACAGGAAGATCTTTATTCCGCAGTCCTCCCCGTCTTCCTCCAAGCAGGAAAGCAGGTCTTCATCCTCATCCGGCGTATCTGCATCGGCAGGAGAGGCCAGGGCCGCTTTGACGACAGTATCGATTAAGGCGGGCATGCCATCGGGAAGATTTGGGCGCTCCTTGTCTTCTGTCTCTGCTCCCGGAGGGGACAGGGTCATATCCGGGACGCCTTCCCGGTCCAGACCGGCCCTTGCGGCCCCGCTGTCAAACAGGGCCATAATATAATCGGTGAGGCTCAAAAATTCCTTTTTAAAGGCCTGGGGGCTCATCGGTATTTCCAGGGCCTGGACTCGCTGGTCCAGGCTGGTCGGCTCCTGGATCGGGCCTGAGGTTTTGAGCTTTGACTTCAGCAGGAGGATCTCTGCTTTTTTTTCACTGATTTTATCCTGAAAGACCTTGTCTTTTTTTCTGAGCCTCTGGGCAATTTGGAACATCTGTTTGTTTTGATGCGCCGTCACCCGTTTAAGGCGTTCTGTTTTGCTGTTTTTCCGAAAGGCCTCAAGACAGGTGGCAACCTGGCTGACCAGGTCCTGATCGGTGAAGGGCGTAACCAAAGAGGCGTTGATATCCGCCTTATTAATGGCCCGGATTACCATGTCTGCCCGGTTTGATGGAACCAGAAGCATGCGCTGGGTAAACGCTGAAATGGCCTTTGCCGCCGTGAGCACTTCGTCCCCGGCCATTTTGGGCAGCTGATAGCTTGAAATAAACAGGGCAAACGGTTCGGATTTGGATTTTTCAAGCAGCATCAGAGCCTCTTTGGAGACCTTTTGCCAAAGGACATTCCAGCCCTGACCCTCAAGCAGTCCCTGGATTTTCATGGCCATGGCATCATCGGCATCCAGCAGGAGAATCCTTGACGCAGTATCCGTCATTGGCCGTCCTCCAAATTGCCGGCGCCCAATTTGATCACAGGCATTTCCATGCCGTTTCTCAGGGCAAGGTCGGTGAATGCATCGTAAAGGGTGGTAAGGGTTCTGTGTTTGAGGGTGTCATACTGCTCTGTGTTGCCCGCCTGTTCAAGCCAGGTCTTCAGCGCGTCAATGACCCGGGCCGGATCCGTTTCATTTCCGTCCGGGGCATTTTCGATCTGTTCTTTTAAAGCGTCAATATCCTGGTTGAGTTTGTTACGCTGGCTTTCCAATGCCTTAGTGCGCTCGACCAGTTCACAGTTCAGTTCATAAAGCTTTGAATTTTGTTTTTTAGCCAGGGAAAACAGTTTTTCACTGTCCAGGTGCTTTTCGAAAAGTGCAATGCCGTCCCGAACGATCCTCCGCAGTTCCTCCCGGTCCCAGGGTTTTGAGATGTAATGCTGGACCGCGCCCTTGTTCACGGCATTGATGATGGTGTCCATTTCAGAGTATCCGGTGATCAGATAACGAATGCTTTCCGGCGCCACTTCCTTTGCCCGGCAGAGAAATTCGGTTCCCAGCATGCCGGGCATGCGCTGGTCCGAGAGAATCAGTGAAAAAGGGGATTGTGCACTTTCAAGGGCTTTGATGCCTTCTTCGGCACTTTCGACATAGGTATAGGCAAGGCCTTCGCGTTCGAGCACCCGACCGATGGACTTGCCTGTCGGGGCATCATCGTCAACCAGCAGCACCCTGTGCCGGTGGGGCAAAGCGGTCTGGGAAAAAGGGGCCCGCTCTGGTTTTTCCTGATCAGGACTCATGGCTCACAGCCTCAAGGTGATTCGGGTTCCCGTTTCTAAATACCTAAGCAATAAAAATTATATTAACGGCTAAAAGCCTGAAAAGCAATGATAAAAGGGGGATCGGAGCAAGGGGGGCATCCCCTGTGCCCGATGTTTCATACTGGCGGTGTATTTTTTTTTAGTTTTTGAACCCGGGAGCAGGGTGTGGTATTATTAATTTCAGATAGTTACCATAAAAATTGAAGGTGACATTTATGAGCATTAATTTTAATACAACAGCCCAGAGATCCGTCATAGCGGCAGGAAACGCCTACGAGGGGCTGACCAACTCCCTGGAGCGGATCAGCACGGGAAAGAGGATCAACAGCGCCTCGGATGATGCTTCGGGCATGAGCATCGCCTCTTCTCTTCGGTCCAGCGCCCTTGCCATGGGCCAGGGCATTGCCAATGCCAACGATGGCATTTCCATTGCCCAGATCGCAGATGGCGCCCTGGGGGAGATGAGCGATATTCTTCAGTCAATCCGGACCAATGTGGTGGCAGCGGCAAACGGCAGTCAATCCCAGGACAGCCTTGTGGCCATTCAGGAGGATATCTCAGGAGCCCTTAAGGCTCTGGATGATGTGGCCGGTTCCACAAGCTATAACGGCCAATCCCTTGTGGACGGCAGTTTTTCGAAC
Source organism: uncultured Desulfobacter sp. (assembly GCA_963677255.2). GTDB lineage: Bacteria > Desulfobacterota > Desulfobacteria > Desulfobacterales > Desulfobacteraceae > Desulfobacter. Next base: position 3,251,674 of record CAXXER010000001.1, read on the forward strand.
AAGCAGTTTGCCGTGGGGGAAAACAGCGTCATCGGCCTGTCTATACCCGAGGCCAACAGCACCGTTCTCGGCAGCAGAGAAACCAGCCTGTCCCAGATCGATGTGACAACGGCAGACGGGGCGCAAACTGCCCTTGAGGCCGTTGACGAGGCCTTGTCCCAGGTAAATCAGGCCCGATCCGAGGTCGGCTCTTCCCAAAACCAGTTCAGCTCAACCATTAACAATCTGTCAACCACCCGCATCAATACCATGGCATCCGAGTCCAGTATCATGGATGTGGACCTTGCCGAAGAGGCCATGGTGCTCAACCAGATGAAGGTGCTGGAAAAGGCCAGTCTCTTTGCCCTGTCCCAGGCCAATGAAACCCAGAAAAGCAGTTTGGCCAGTCTTCTGGGGTAAAAGGGGTTAATCCGGGCAGACTAAACCCAAAAAGCGGGCACTGGAGTTCATTTTCCAGTGCCCGCCCTGCTTTTTCTTATCTTTATTCTCTTCAGTCCTGGTCCACCCAGCCGAAGGTGCGGTCCACGGCTTTTTTCCATCCTTTGTAAAAAGTGTCACGGCGGTCTTTGTCCATGGCCGGCTCCCAGGTGGAGTGGACATGCCAGTTTTCCTTTAGCGCATCGGTATCCGGCCAGAATCCCACGGCAAGGCCTGCGGCATAGGCGGCGCCAAGGGCGGTGGTTTCGGCCACCATGGGGCGAACGACCCTAACGTTAAGCAGGTCGGCCTGGAACTGCATCAGGGTGGTGTTGGCCACCATGCCGCCGTCCACTTTAAGGGATTTGAGATCCAGCTCTTCTCCCAGATCCTGAAGAATGGCTTCGGCAATATCTTTGGTCTGGTAGGCTGAGGCCTCCATGACCGCCCGGGCGATGTGCCCCCGGTTGGCAAACTGGGTGAGTCCTGTGATGACGCCTCTGGCATCGGAGCGCCAGTACGGGGCAAAAAGTCCTGAAAACGCCGGAACGCAATAGACATCCCCGTTGTCTTCCACCGTCTTGGCCAGTGCTTCAATCTCAGGCGCGGTATTGATCAGACCCAGGTTGTCCCGGACCCACTGAACCAGGGCACCGGCATAGGCAATGGATCCTTCAAGGGCGTATACTGGCGGGGCTTCCCCGATCTGGTATGCCAGGGTGGTGAGCAAGCCGTGGTTGGAGAACCGGATCTCACTGCCCGTATTGAACAATAAAAAACATCCGGTACCGTAGGTGTTTTTCGCCTCACCGGGGGAAAAGCAGGTCTGCCCGAACAAGGCGGCCTGCTGGTCGCCCAGGGTTCCGCCGATGGGAACGGCCGCTCCCACAGGTCCGTCGGCCTGGGTGACGCCAAAGGCGGTTGCATGGGAGGAGGGAACGATTTTTGGCAGACAGGCTTCAGGGATGCCTAAGGTGGCAAGGATGGACGGATCCCAGGCCAGGGTTGAAAGATCCATGAGCAGGGTCCGGCTGGCATTGGTCACATCCGTGACATAGTTTCCTTTTCCCGGCCCGCCGGTCAGGTTCCATATCATCCAGGTGTCCATGGTGCCGAAACAGGCGGTGCCGTCATCCACGGCCTGTTTAACCGCCGGAACGTTATCAATCATCCATTTGATTTTGGGCCCGCTGAAATAGGTTGCTGTGGGAAGACCTGTGACGGGGCGGAAACTGTCTTTTCCATGGGCGGCATCCAATTGTCTGCACAATTTGTCGGTTCGGGTGCACTGCCAGACAATGGCATTGTACAGGGGCTCTCCGGTGGTTTTATCCCAGGCGACTACCGTTTCCCTCTGGTTGGTAATGCCGATGGCGGCAAGGTCATCACCGGTAATGCCCGCCTTGTCCAGGGCCCCTTTGATAACGGTCCGGGCATTGGCCCAGATCTGCTCGCCGTCATGCTCCACCCAGCCCGGCCTGGGCAGGATCTGATCATGTTCCATCTGGCTTATGGCTTTGATGGCTCCGTTCTTGTCAAATATGATAAACCGGGTACTGGTGGTTCCCTGGTCTAGCGCGCCAAGATAGGTTCCCATGACAGTCTCTCCTCATTTAATTTATCGTTTATGAACGTTTATTTTCGTCTTAGTCGAAATGTTTAAGAATGTCCAGTGGAAACCGCACCGGTCAGCGGTGAGGGTTGTGGGGATGTCAAAATCCTGAGGATACAGGGTTTTATTTGACACGTGGGGAAACGATGGCATATCATAATGGCATCATCCTTTCACAGTGCAGATCAATGGATAAAAGGGGAAACGGTATGCTCAAGACCATCGCCGCCTTGTTGATTTTCATCGTCTGGACTCCATGGTGCCGGGCCGGGGAGATTGTGACCTTGGGGTTTTTCGATGCAAAGCCCCATATTATGTATGACAAGTCCGCCCAAAAGGTCCACGGGGCTCTGGTCACATTTTTGTCAATGTACATGGCGCCTGAGATGGGTATAACGTTCCGGTGGACTGAACACCCTTTTAATGTGGCCAGGCAGTTAAAGATGATAGAAGAGGGCCGGCTCGACGGAGCAGCGCTTTTGGTCTGGTCCGAAGACCGGGCTAAGCGCGTTTCTTATACCCGAAAACCCTTTGCCTGGATCCGCTCTGTTATTAGCGTGAAACAGGAGAATCCTCTTGTCCGGGTTACCAGCCCCGGGGATCTGTCAGCCATGAGGATCGGAAGTGCAAGCGGAACGTTTATTACAGAGTTCATGCGGGATCCTGCCATTAAACTGATTCCGGTGTTTACCCCGGAGCCTAACAGCCAGAATTTGAAAAAGCTGATGTCCGGAAGGCTGGATGCCGTTTATATTCAGGACAAGTCCGCCATGCTTTCCGAGCTTCGGGATGCAGCGCTTGAGGGCCTGGTCCGGGTGATTGAACTGCCCGTGCCGCCGAGCCCTGTCCATGTGGTGTTCGGCAAGGCGCATCAACGACTGGTCCGCCGTTATGACAAGGCCTTTGACAGGATCAAGGGCACCCAGGTATACAGGCTATTGCTTGCCCGTTATATGGATGTCGACGGCCTTTAACCCCATCGAAACCCTTTTAATTTCCTCATCTTCACAGTTTTATAACCGTTTTGTCCCTTTGTCTTTTACTAAAAATTTACATTCATAATATCTGCGGAAGCCCTAAAGGATAAGGTCTTGCTTTCACATCATCTTCCCTTTGACGCTTGCTAACGTTTCAGGGGCTTGACAAGGCAATTGATGATTGATTAGGTTGAAAAATTATTTCGCTGGAGATAAGCTCCCTGGTCTTTAATGCAAAGGAGGCGTTTCATGTCAGATTCCCCCATGGATTTAAAAAAAGAGGAAAAGGCTGCGTTCATTGTTGACATGTTTACACGGATTATGGTGCACCACGGCATGTGGTTTGCCGAGGTCCGGCATCAGATGGGGATGGAACAGGCCTTGTCCGTCATGGATCAGGCCACGAAAAACGCCGTGGGCATTTTGATGAAACACCTGTCCAAAACCACGGGGATGGAAATTGAAAACGGGATGCCAAAGGCATTGGCCTGCATGGACGATTCGGCCATGGACGAGTTGATCGGGGCTGCGGCCAAATCCTGGCTGGCCAATGACGGCGTCTGGTTCCAGGCGGTTGAGTTCGCCCACGGCATGAACGATGCCAAAAGGTGCAACGATTCCTGCTGGACACGGTTTTCCCCCTACGAAGCCCATGCCATCAAACAGATGCTGGGGCTTTCGGAAAGACCTGGACTTGACGGGCTTAAAAAGGCTTTGAATTTCAGGATGTATGCCGTTCTCAACCGGCAATCAATCGTTGACGAAGGGCCGAAAAGTTTTGTATTCCAGATGAATAATTGCCGCGTCCAGGACGCCAGAAAACGTAAAAATTTGGCGGATTACCCCTGCAAATCCGCAGGGCTTGTGGAATACACCTCATTTGCAGAAGGCATCGATCCTGCCATCAGGACCGAGTGCATCGGATGCCCGCCGGATGACCATCCAGAAGAGTGGTTTTGTGCCTGGCGGTTTTATACAGAGTAGAAGCTATAAGTGGCTACGTTCAATATATAATGAAGGGATTGTGCTATGGGAGTCATTTCGGACAAGATCCAGGAATTGAAGTTGAAAGAGGAAAAGATCAAGGCCATGGGAGGGGAAGCCGCCCTGGCCAAGCGGCGCGAGAAAGGGGTGCTCAATGCAAGGGAGCGCCTTGCCCTCCTCTTTGACGAGGGCAGTTTCAGGGAAGTGGACATGTTTGTGACCCATCGCTGTACCAATTTCGGCATGGAAACAAAAGAGATTCCGGCGGACGGTGTGGTCTGCGGCCACGGCAAGGTTGATGGCCGGGTGGTCTTTGCCTATGCCCAGGATTTTACGGCCCGGGCCGGTTCCTTAGGAGAGATGCAGGCCAAAAAGATCTGCAAGGTCATGGACCTTGCCATGAAGGCGGGCGCTCCTATCATCGGAATGAACGACTCCGGCGGTGCAAGGATTCAAGAAGGCATCGACGCCCTGTCCGGCTACGGGGAGATTTTTTTCAGAAACTCCGCAGCCTCAGGGGTGATCCCTCAGATTTCTGCCATCATGGGGCCCACGGCCGGTGGCGCCGTGTATTCGCCTGCCATGACCGATTTTATTTTCATGGTGAAAAATTCGTCTTATATGTTTATCACCGGCCCCAACGTCATCAAGGCTGTGACCGGAGAGGAGATTTCCTTTGAGGACTTAGGCGGGGCCATGGCCCACAATGAAAAATCAGGGGTGGCCCAGTTCGCCTGCGAGTCCGACGAGGACTGTATTAACCAGATAAAGGAACTCTTATCCTACCTGCCCTCCAACAACATGGAAGATCCGCCCATCGTGCCCATGGGAGACGATCCCAACCGTATGGATGCAGGTCTTGACACCATCATTCCGGACAGCCCCAACCAGGGGTACGACATCAAAGATGTCATCGCATCCATCGTTGACAACGGAGCGTATTTCGAACCCCATCAATACTTTGCCAAGAACATCGTGATCTGCCTGGCACGGCTCAACGGCCGGTCCATCGGCATCATTGCCAACCAGCCCAACGTTATGGCCGGCTGCCTGGACATTGACGCCTCGGATAAGGCCACCCGGTTTATCCGGTTCTGTGATGCCTTTAACATCCCCATGCTGACCATTGCCGATGTCCCAGGCTACCTGCCCGGTTCCAACCAGGAGTGGGGCGGCATCATCCGCCACGGGGCCAAGCTTCTGTGGTGCTATTCAGAAGCCACGGTCCCCAAACTTCTGCTCATTACCAGAAAAGATTACGGCGGATCCTACCTTGCCATGTGTTCCAAGCATCTTGGGGCGGACATGGCCTTTGCCTGGCCCTCAGCCCAGATCGCTGTCATGGGCGCCGAAGGCGCGGCCAATATCATCCATGCCCGTGAGATCAAAGGTGCAGATGATCCTGCAGCCAAGCGCAAGGAAAAGATAGAGGAGTACAACGATCAGTTTTCCAACCCCTATTGCGCGGCTTCCCGCGGCTATGTGGATGCGGTGATCGTACCTTCCGAGACCCGGCCACGGCTTATTGACGCCTTAGAGGCCCTGTCCACCAAGCGCGAGATGCGGCCGGCCAAAAAGCACGGCAATATTCCGGTATAGTTTTGAATCCTGAAACCAGATCCTGAACAAGGAGACATGAATGAAAATGGATAGGAAAAAACTGGCCGCTGCCATGGCCGCCGTTACCATGTATATCAAAACCCAGGAGGAGGCGGCCGCGTTCATGGCTGCCGAACAGGCGGCAGCTGGACCCCAGCCGTCTGCTCCGGGACCCGTTCCCATGGCCAATACCTGGGGGATTACCGGGCGTCAGGCTTTGATGAACGCCAACACTATGATGCAGATGCGGATGTTCAAATAAGCGCCGCAGACAATAGAATTTGAAAAATGATACCTATTAAATAGAGAGGATCACATGAGCGAACACAATCAAGTTAAAATGGTTGAAATGAACTACGGCGCTGACCGACCCAAGGCTGAGAATCCCCTGAAAATAGAGGACCTGTCGCTCAGAGACGGGCACCAGTCCCTGTTTGCCACAAGGGGTCGCACCGAGGATATGATCCCGGTGGCGGAAATGATGGACGAGGTCGGGTTCTGGGCCGTAGAGGTATGGGGCGGCGCCACCTTTGACACCATGCACCGCTTTTTGAACGAAGATCCCTGGGAGCGCCTCAGAACGCTTAAACGCTACTTTAAGAAGACTAAATTCTCCATGCTGCTGCGGGGCCAGAATCTGGTCGGATACCGCAACTATGCCGATGACGTGGCCAAGCTCTTTGTCAAAAAGACCGTGGAAAACGGCCTGGATATCTTCAGGACCTTTGACGCCCTTAACGATTACCGTAACTTTGAAACCGTTGTTCCCGTAATCAAAGAGTGCGGTGCCCATTTCCAGGGCTGTATCTGCTATACCCTGACTGAACCGCGTCTCGGAGGTGAGGTCTACAACCTGGACTATTACGTGAAAAAGGCCAAGGATCTTGAGGCCATGGGGGCCGATTCCATCTGTATTAAGGATATGGCGGGCCTGATGTCCCCCTACGACGCTTATGAACTGGTCAAGGCCCTTAAAGCCAGCGTCAAACCCCTGATCCACCTGCACTCCCACTTTACCTCGGGCATGTCTCCCATGACCCATTTCAAGGCGGTGGAAGCCGGTGTCGACATCATTGATACCTGCATGGGCCCCTATGCCTACAGAACCTCCCATGCGGCTTTGGAGCCTTTGGTCATGAGTCTTTTAGGCACCAACCGGGATACGGGCTTTGACATTGAAAAACTGGCTGGCATCAACGAGGTGCTGGAAAAAGAGGTGATGCCCAAGTACAAGCACCTTCTGGATGACACCAAGGTTTCCATGATCGACATCAACGTGCTGCTTCATCAGACCCCGGGAGGGATGCTTTTCCAACCTGGTGAACCAGCTGCGGGAGATGGATGCCATCGACAAGATCGGTGAGGTCTACAAAGAACTGCCCCGGGTCAGAAAAGAGTTGGGCCAGATTCCGCTTGTCACGCCCACAAGCCAGATCGTAGGGACCCAGACCGTGAACAACGTGCTCTTTGACACCGATGGCGAAAGGTACAAGATGATCACCGCCCAGGTCAAGGATCTTTGCTACGGCCTCTACGGTAAAACTTCGGTACCCATTGACGCGGAAGTCCAGAAAAAGGCTCTTAAGGGATATGACAGAGGCGATAAGCCCATCTCCTGCCGTCCGGCTGAAGTCCTTGAGCCCGAACTTGAAAAGGCCAAAGCCCAGATCGGCGACCTGGCCGTGGATGATGAGGATCTCATCCTTTACACCCTGTTCCCTGTAACCGGCAAAAAGTATCTCATGCAAAAGTACGGCAAGGAACAGGTGCCTGATACGGTCAAGCCCATCACCTTGGAAGATGTCAAAAAACAGGATGATATGATTAAAAAGGCCCGTGCCGGCAAACTCATCGAGCCCAAAGCCGACATCCCTGAGAAAAGCGAATATGCAAGGACTTTCAACGTATTTGTGGAAGGCGAGTATTTTGAGGTCGGCGTGGATGAGGTGGGCGGATCTCCTGTCATCACCTACGCGGCTCCCGCAGCGGTGGCTCCGGCCGCTCCCGCAGCACCGGCACCGGCTCCCCAAGGCCCCTGCCGCGCCCAAACCGGCCCCGGCCAAACCCGCACCCGCTCCCAAGGCTGCGCCTGCACCTGCGACAGCGTCTGCCAGCGGTACTCCGGTGAAGGCGCCCATGCCCGGCATGGTCATTAAATTATGAAAAGAACGTCGGCGATACGGTGAACCAGGGAGATACCGTTGTGGTCATTGAGGCCATGAAGATGGAAAACGCCCTTCCGGCCCCTGCCAGCGGCACCGTCACAGCCATCAACTATGGTTCCGGAGACTCCGTGGCCAAGGATGATGTCCTGGCTGTGATCGAATAAATTTAAATTTGTACCCCATGCATGGGGCAGGCTTTGTACTGGAAGTTTGACAAGGCCTGCCCCGTGCTTATTTTGGTGTCTTAAGCTGTCAGATTACTATAAGGAGAACGCAAAATCATGGCCTTTGAAACCAGAGAAGAGCTGCTTGAAAAATATATTAAAATGGACCGGCCCGAGTGCCCCCACTGCAAGGAAAAAATGACCCTGTGGGAAGTGCCCCCGATTAATTTTTCAGACGGCCTGGGATGGCAGACCCCCTATCTTTTTGTCTGCTTTAACGATAGTTGTCCCTCGTTCCGTGGTGGGTGGGAGCACCTGATGGAGACCATGGAGGCCCCGGCTTCCTACCGGTGCATCAACGAACCCGGAGCCCCCAACTTCGAGTACATGCCCGTGTTCAGTCCCATCGGCGGAACCGGCAGCAAGCTGGACGATGCCGCCCTCATTGAGCAGGAGGCGAAAAAGGAGCTTTTAAAACAGACCTTTTCCATCCTGACCGATTATTATATGTCCAAGGACTGGGATGAGATTCTCAAGATTTGCCTGGATCCAAGCATTCCGCCCAAAGCCCGCCTCAAGGCGGCTGAAATGGTTGGGGAACTGGGCGGTACGGAAGCCACTGAGCATCTGCTCAATCATAATTTTCCCCACCCCGGTTCTGCAGGAAGGCGTCAAAAAAGCCATTGAACAGCTCCACGAACGGCACTTTACAAGGGAGTGCCCCTTTTGCGCCGAGATCATCAAAAAGCGCGCCACGGTCTGCAAACATTGCAGCAAGGAAGTTTCCAGGGCATAACGTTTTAGAGGTGATCAAATTCACGGGGTATCCGGCATCTGGCCCAGATACCCCGGCGATTCAGCGGTTGATTTTTTCCAGGTTAAAGGAACGGTAGATGATCATTTCTCCGGATCGTCTGGAAGGGTCCAGGCTGGCTTTTGCCAGGGTGGGGATCTGTTTTTCCGCTTCGGTTTTTGAGGGAAGAGCTGAAAGGCCCTGGCCGATGGTCTGGCCGGTCACCGTGTCTTTCACGACGGCATCTCTTCCGTCGGTGCTTACGGCGTAGGGGATCATGGTGTCGTAGAGAAGACGCGCGCCTGCCAAAATCTCTCTTTCATAGGAGCCAATAGAGCCGGCCACACAGGTCACGGCCATCAAATGCCGGTCCTGGCAGTTGACCACAAGGTCAATGACCGAAGGGTAGTCCTCTCCTTTAAACTGAACGGTGAGAGGCACATCCACTTGAATGTCTGCCTTCTCATACCCCAGGGTGTCCACCAGGTATTTTTCAAAGATCTGTCGGCTGGCCTCGGCCCCGACATTGTCGATTTCTTTTCCGGTAATATAGTCGGTAATGACGTCAAGCATTGCAAATCCGTTTCACTTCAGGTTGTTGCTGCACCACTGTGGGGCAGCTTGGGTTAAATCAGCGGGGTGCCGGTCATCTCTTTGGGTTGGGCAATGCCCATGGCCTTGAGAATGGTCGGGGCGATGTCCCCGAGTTTCCCATTTTGAACCGTGCCGGCCTTATATTTTTCCCCTGCCACAATGAACCGCACCTGGTTCAGGGTGTGGGCCGTATGGGGACTGCCGTCCGGGGCTTTCATCTGCTCAGAGTTGCCGTGGTCCGCCGTGACAAAGGCGGTGCCACAGGTTTCCCAGATGGCGGTGATTACTTTTTTTGCACAGGCATCCACGGCTTCGCAGGCCTTGACCGCTGCTTCAAATATGCCCGAATGGCCGACCATGTCCATGTTGGCGAAGTTGAGAACCACAAATTGGAACTTGCCGGAACGGATCTCTTTGCAGGCGGCATCCGCCACCTTTTGTGCGCTCATTTCCGGCTTGAGATCATAGGTGGCCACATCCCGGGGGGAGGGGATCAGCACCCGCTCTTCCAGGGGGAAGGGCGTCTCTTCGCCGCCGTTGAAAAAATAGGTGACATGGGCGTATTTCTCGGTTTCGGCAATCCGCAGCTGGGCAATGCGGTTTTGGCTGAGCACCTCGCCTAAAATCGCGTCCAGGTGTTGGGGACCGAATACCTGGGGCAGGTTGAATTTGTCGTCGTACCGGGTCATGGTGACAAAGCCTGTAAGATGGGGCCTGATCTTCGGGGAAAAGCCTTTAAAATTTTCTTCGGTAAAGGCCCGGGTGATCTCTTTGGCCCGGTCCGCCCTAAAGTTGAAGAACACCAGGCCGTCTGCGTCGTTAACAATGCCTTCCCCGGGTTCTCCTAAAAAGATGGGGGCAATGAACTCATCGGTTTGCCCTGAATCATAGGCATTTTTGATATCTGATTCGGGATCGTTTCCCTTTTTGCCTTCGCCTTGTGTAAACAGATTATAGGCCTTTTCCACCCGGTCCCATCGGGTGTCCCGGTCCATGGCCCAGTATCGTCCCACAATGCTGGCGATTTTTCCTGTGCCGGTCCGGTCAAGCTTTTCCTGAAGCTGTGCCACAAACCCTGCACCGGAAGTGGGAGACGTGTCTCTTCCGTCCAGGATGGCGTGGATATACACCTTGGAAAGGCCCATGGCCGCAGCCATGTCCACCAGGGCGAAAAGGTGGGTGATATGGGAGTGAACGCCGCCGTCTGACACCAAGCCTAACAGGTGCAGTGCGGTTCCTTTTTGCTTGATTTTTGCCATCAGCGCTTTGAGCGTTTCATTGTCAAAGAAGCGTTTGTCTTCAATGGCAGCGTTGATTCTGGCCAGATCCTGGGGAACGATTCGCCCGGCTCCGATGTTCATATGTCCCACCTCGGAATTGCCCATGGTGCCTTCTGGCAATCCCACAGCCGGTCCGGAACAGTCCAGGCGACCCATGGGGTAGTCCTGGATCAGTTGGTCCAGAAAGGGGGTCTTTGCCGCGGCTACGGCGTTATCGGCCGAAGACGGGTTGATGCCCCAGCCGTCGAGGATCATCAGTATGTTGACAGGGCGGGTTTCAGAAGTCATCTTCTTTTCCTTCCGGATCGTCCGGGGCCAGCTGGTCCCGGAACTGAGACAGATCCATTTTCGGGGCGTCGCTCCACAATCCGTCCAGATCGTAAAAACTCCTGGCGGAGGTTTCAAAGATGTGGATGATCAGATGGCCGCAGTCGACCAGGGCCCATTCTCCGTCTTTGATGCCTTCGGCGCCCAGGGCTTTGATCTTTTTTTCTTTCAGGCGTTTGACCAGATGTTCGGCAATGCTTGTGACCTGCCGTTTGGAGCCTGCCTCCACGATCACCACCATATCGGTATATGAGGTCAGTCCCTCCACATTGAGGGCGGTGACATCTTTGGGTTTGCGCTCAAATATGGGGGTGAGATAGGGGATAAATTCTTGTGTGGTGTTCATGTATATAAATCCTTTGTTTTGATGATGGTCTCAACCGCTTCCGGAACAAGACCGGCGATGGATTTGCCCTGGCTGATCCGTTGCCGTATAAGGGTTGAGGAGATATCAATTCGGGGAACGCGGCAGATACGGATGGGCTTGAGCATCTCGTGGACAAACCGTTGATCTTCCCCTAATGTGTAGCCTTTTGAAATATGTTCGTCAATAAAGGATGCCATGGCGGACACTGGGGGTGGTTCCCCCCTGAGCATAACCACAATGGAAACATCCTCAAAAATCCGGTCTTTTTCCTTCCAGGTGCTGATGTCAAAAAAAGCGTCAGATCCCATCAGAAGGTGCAGACGGACCGCAGGACCCAAAGAGAGCCTGAATGCCTTGATCGTATCAATGGTGTAGGAAGGGCCCTGGCGCCGCAGCTCAATATCTGAGGCAAAAAAACCGGGAATCCCGCCGATGCTTTTTTCCACCATATCCATGCGGTCCCGGGCCGGGGCCAGATTTCCTGAGGGTTTGTGGGGCGGGGTGGCAGCGGGGTAAATATAAATTCTGTTAAGATTGCAGGTTTTTTTGACATATTTTACAATGCCAAGGTGTCCGTTGTGGAGCGGGTTAAAGGTCCCGCCAAAGAGTCCTGCATCCGCCATGAATCGCTCCCTGAAGCTTAAGGCGTTTGGGGATCTGCTGTCTTGGAAAGCATTTGGGCCAGATGCTTGATCAACGTCTTGACCCCCTTGCCGGTGGCCGCCGAGATGACCAGTACCTCTGAGTCCGGCAGGGCGTTTTGGAAGGCCTGGACCCTGTTTTCGGTTCCCGTAAGATCGATTTTATTGAGAACAATAATCTGTTGCTTCTCTCCCAAAGCCTTGCTGTGCATGGACAGTTCTTTGTTGATCAACTCAAAGGATTCCAGAGGCTTTTCCGGATCAATGCCGCCGGCATCAATGAGGTGGACGATGAGTCCTGTCCGTTCGATATGCTTGAGGAACTTTATGCCCAGACCCGTACCCTGGTGGGCGCCTTCAATGAGGCCGGGGATGTCGGCCACGGCAAAGGGTTCGCCAAAGGGCGGTTCCACCATGCCGATGGTGGGCGTAAGCGTGGTAAACGGATAGTCCCCGATTTTTGGACGGGCGGCGGACATGGCCGAGATGAGGGTGGATTTGCCTGCATTGGGCAGGCCGACCAGCCCCACATCCGCCAGGAGTTTGAGTTCCAGTTTTATTTTGAGTTCAATGCCGGGAAGGCCGGGCTGGGAATACCGGGGGGCCCGGTTGGTGGCCGTAGCAAACCGCTTGTTTCCCCGGCCGCCCTTGCCGCCCTCGGCCAGGACAAACTCCGTACGAAGATCGGTGAGATCCACAATGGGCTCAAGGGTCTGTGCATCGGAGACCAAGGTCCCCTGGGGAAGTTCCAGGTAACAATGGCTGCCGTTTTTGCCGTGCTTCTGGCGGCCAAGACCGGGGGCGCCGTTTTTGGCCTTATGGAGTTTTTGACGACGATAGTCGTAGAGGGTTCGCTTGCCGGGGTCAACCTTTAGGATGACGTGGCCGCCATCGCCGCCATCTCCACCGTCAGGTCCGCCTTTTTCGATGAAACGCTCCCGGCGGAAGCTGGTGCAACCGGCACCGCCGTCTCCGGACCTGACAATAACAATTGCTTCATCTACGAATTTCACGCGTCATAAACACTGACTTTTTTTCTGTCGCGGCCTTTTCTTTCAAAGGTCACAACACCGTCGGTCAGAGCGAAAAGAGTAAAGTCCTTGCCCATGCCGACGTTTTCACCGGGATGGATCTTGGTTCCGCACTGCCGGACAATGATGTTGCCTGCCAGAACCTTTTCTCCGCCGAATTTCTTAACCCCGCGCCGCTGGGCGTTTGAGTCGCGACCGTTTTTTGAACTGCCTGCTGCTTTTTTATGTGACATTTTATTCTCTCTCTATAATTTAAAAGGTTAAGCGTAACCTGATGTTATTTTAGGCTGAAATGGAGTCGATCTTGATTTCAGTGTAGTACTGCCGATGGCCTCTCATTTTGCGGTAGCCTTTCCGCCGTTTGTACTTGAATACCAGCTGTTTCTTACCGCGGCCCTGTTCCAGAACATGGGCCTTTACAATGGCATTGTCAACGACAGGTGCACCAAGGGTAACGGTTTCACCATCTGAGTACAAGAGAACATCGTTGAATTCAATCTCAGACCCTTCGGAGCCGTCAAGCTTTTCAACTCTCAGGACTTGGTCTTCATGAACCTTGTACTGCTTTCCTCCGGTTCTGATTACTGCATACATGTTTTATCTCCTTATGTTTCCATATAATTTTGCAATTTTAAAAAACTCTTAATTCTATAATTATTTCTTAAAGTTGTCAATCTATTTTTAGAGCCTGGATCTGTAGATAAAAAACAGGATATCGAGGTTGAAACCGTCTTATACATTAGAATGAATTAATAGTCCAGTTTGCATTGATCATGCGGCCGCCAGAATCAGATTCCCGGCATCAGGGACAACGGCAGTAACAGTGGATCGGTTAACCGCGTCTCCGGATTGACTTACAGTAGGGTTATGATAATAACAATTGTTATGAACTCTGAACTGTTTTTGTTTATATCCCCTGCGTCGGCAGCCCCCCTGCTCATGTCGAAATCAGCCATTCGGTTCGGGCAGTACTGCTGTGAGCAAGAGCGGCCTTTGATTTGTCTTTTTCCCTTATGGTCCGATATCAGTGAATGCATCCCGCTTTTGGATCAGCCGCAGGTCTTTGTGCGTTCCCTGAGTGAAACGGGTCTTTTCTTCGGGGAAAAGGGGGCGGCAGCGGTCCTGAATAAGTCCCGGTTGTTCGGCAGAATCGATAAATGCATTGAGGGGATACAGCCTGGAACTATTGCCGTCTGCACTGATTTTCCTGCGGAGGATCATTCTGGGCAAAAGGCGTTGGCCCGGGAGATGATCGCCTTTATCAAAAGTCATCACCCCGGGATTCCGATCCTGGCCCTTGACCGGAAGGGCAACGGTCAGTGGGCGGGGGAGAAACGTTTTTCCAAGAAAAGCTTTGTTCCCCTTGACGTGCTGATTCCGGCCCGAACAAAGAAGAATCGACCTGTTCCGGATTTGGGGCGGGCATGGCAGGCGGCAGGTCCCGTGCTCCCGGTCTGGGTAGCTCCCTGTACGGGCGGCGATGCCCTTGCCCGTCAGCTTTCCTGCTTCGGGCCATCTGCCCGGACGGTTCCTGCCGCAACCGGCGCATTTTTATTTATGGCCGGCTCCGGATCTCGGGTCGTTACCCTTGAGAAAATGACCGCTGTGCTGGGCCCATGGCTGGAGGAGAAAAGCAGTGACACGCCCTTTGGGATTCAGATTCCCATTTGCAAAGGCTTTGACGCTGAACGGGCGGAAAGCCTCATAGCTCATCTCAAACCCCACGGTTTAAAGCTGATTCTCTGGACCCCGGCCCCTGAAGCACCGGATCTGCCCCGGGCTCTTCTCTGGCAGGTATCCGGGTGGGGAATCTGGAATCACGTCAGCGGCCCTGCGCTGTTCAAGAATACGGATCCGAAAGGCATGGGAGCCTGGATCGCCAACAATCCCAACATTGTTCATTCCTTTAATTCATTGGAATTTTCCCCGGAACAGCCCCCTGTCTCCAAAAACCAGCTTACCGCCCCTAAAGAGATCCAGTCTTACGGCAGCCTTCGACCGCCTGAAGGAATTCCCTTCTGGCGCCTTTTAGGCAATGCCGGAAATATTCTGGCCGCACTTTGCCGTATGGAACTCAAACCGCTGCTGCGCCTTTGGGCCACCCTTGACGGGCAAACCGCCTTTACCCTGGGGCAAGCCCTTGAATTCCACTATAAAAAGCCTTCG
The DNA here is from genome assembly GCA_963677255.2 of uncultured Desulfobacter sp. Lineage (GTDB taxonomy): Bacteria > Desulfobacterota > Desulfobacteria > Desulfobacterales > Desulfobacteraceae > Desulfobacter. Next base: position 3,266,791 of record CAXXER010000001.1, read on the forward strand.
GACATTGACCGCAAGACCATGGACGAGATTGTGGCCATGGTGGACGCCGGCGGTTCCGTGGACATCACCCATGTCCGGGCCAACCTTGAAAAAGCCTACCTTATCGCCTATGCAACGGAAAACGGTGTCATTGCCGGTAATTCCAGCCTGAAACATCCCCGGCAGGTCTTCATCGACCGGCTGCATCAAAGCACCGGCCTGGATTTCACCCATTTTGTGGAGCGCGGCTATACCTCGGTCCGGCCGGAATACCGTGCCATGGGCATCGGCGCACGGCTGCTGGAGGGTTTGACTTTGAGGGCTACGGACGTCAAGGTCTTTTCCCTGATCAGTGAGGATAACCTGGCCACCCAGAAAATCGCCATCCGGAACAAAACCCGGAAAATTGCCGTTTATTTCAGTGACAAGGTGGGAAAGAAGATGGGGGTGTGGATGCCCGAGCATATGATCGAAGACGGCTGGGAGGTTGATTCGTGAATATCGGGGTGATGACGGTGAACGGCTGGGATTTTCACCCCAACGGCCGGCTGCGGCAGGAGGCTGAAGCCCTGGGACACCAAATTACTTTAATCAATCCCTATGGGATGGGGTGCATCCTTGGGGATGCCGGTGCCGGTATCTACTTTGCCCGGGACGAAGACCCGGCAGATCCAAAGCGGCCAAAGCAAGGTCTTCCGGATCTTGTCATGCCCCGTCAGGGATCGCCCATGGGAGAATACGGATTCGTCCTGCTCAATCAGTTTGCAGTCCTTAACATCCCTTTGCTGAACGGCATAAAAGGGGTGGCCATTGCCCGGAATCAGTTCCTGACGCTCCAGGCTCTGGCTGCTGACGGGCTGCCCGTTCCCCATACCTTTTTTGCGGTGAGCCGGGAAAATGTGATCCGGGCCGTGGAAGGGCTGGGAGGATATCCCTTGGTGGTCAAGCAGGTGGACGGCATGGGGGGAGACGGGGTCCTTAAGCTGGATAACCCAAAGGCCGCCGAAGCCCTTTTGGACAACCAGTTCGAGCCCCGCAAAGGGCTTTTGGTTCAGGCCTATATCCCAAGGCAGGGGCGACGGGATATCCGGATGCTGGTGATCGGGGACCGGGTCGCCGGAGCCGTAACCCTGACCCCCCGGCCCGGTGAATTCAAATCCAACGTTCACCAGCAGGGCCGGGCAAAGGCCTTTACCCCCGATGAAGGTCTTTCCCGGATGGCTGTGGCCGCTGCCCGGGCCTGCGATCTGGAGATTGCCGGTGTGGATATGATGGTGGATGCAGCGGGGCGGACCTTTATAAATGAGGTCAATTATTCTCCGGGGTTTGCCGGCATGGAGGCTGTGACAGGCCTGAATATTGCCGGGGCGATTTTAAGCTATGCCCTTGAAAAAATCACAGGTACAACGGATGAAGGGAAAAGAGGAAGACACGATAAATGAAACTGGTTGATTTCAGGCTGGACAGGGAGAAAGACGAGATTATCTCATCGGTGAATGTCATATTTGAAGACTGTGCCCTGCCGGAAAAAAGGGTGTTTTTCAAGACATCCGCCGCCTTTGCCGACGGATTTGACGTCAGTTGCGACGCATTCCTGGTCGGGTGTCTTCTGCCCGCCCTTCACCTTGGGGAAAGGCGGATCTTTGTAGAGGGTGCGGTGTGTCCTTTTTTAAAGGAAGGCATTGCGGCGGCCATGGCCCTGCTGTCCCACTGGACCCATGGAAAATACCGGCCGGTTCCCGTTGAGGCCGGGACAGCAAGGGTGGTCTTTACGCCGCAGGCGTCCCGGGCGGGCATGGTCATGTCCGGGGGGATGGATTCGCTCGCCGCCCTGCGCCTGAACCGCCTCAACTTTCCCAAAGCGCATCCGGCATACGTAAAGGATTCCTTTTTCCTGCATGGCTTTGATATCGGCGGGGTAAAGGCGCGGGGAGCCAAATATCATGTCTTTAACCGGGCCATTGAGGCGATAACAAAGATTACCGATGATGCCGGCACCACTCTTGTGCCGGTGTACACCAATATCCGCCATCTTTGCGATGAGCGCGAGCTGTGGCTGGATTCTTTTTTCGGTGCCGTGCTTGCCGCCATGGCCCACAGCTTTGCCAATCGCATCAATCTTTTATACATCGGTTCGTCCTACGATATTGCCAACCTGCACCCCTGCGGCTCCCATCCCCTGCTGGACCCGGAGTATTCCTCCTACGGGGTGAGGATCCGCCACCGGGATTATGAACTGTCCCGGCTGGAAAAAATTCAAATTGTTTCTCAATGGGATGCGGCCTTTCAGAATTTCAGGGTCTGTCTGGCCAATGTCCCGGACAAACTCAACTGCGGGCAGTGCGAAAAGTGTATCAGAACCATGACCGAGCTTACGGCGCTGGGGCTTTTGGAGAAAACCCGGGCCTTTGAGGCCGATGAGGTCCGGCCTGAGGATATCGCGCAGTTTGATATTACCATTCGGGTGCGCCCCCCCTTTTACCGTCCCCTGATTCCGCTGCTCAGAAAAAGGGGCCGGGAGGATTTGGCCCGGACCATTGAAGATCTTCTGGGAAAAAAGGAATGAAAAAGGGTGCCGCCATGCTGGGCTGGGCGCTTAATGATAGCTGAACTTGCTGTGAAGATCCCGGATACGCTGGCTCAGGACGGAACAGATTCCCAGGGCGATCCTGGGAAATTCCATGGCTGTTTCCTTGAACTCCTGTTTGTGGAGGATGAGAAAGCGGCAGGGGATCAGGGTCTTAATTGTGGCGGATCTCGGGGCGTCGTCGATCAGAGCCATCTCGCCAAAGGCGGCCCCGGATTCGATCTGGTCCAGAACAACGGTGGAACCGTCCTCCTGCTCCCTGATCACATCCACCTTTCCCTCAATGATCAAAAATACGGTTTCCCCCACTTCTCCCTGGCGGATGACCTTTTCATCCTCCGGGTATTCCAACTCCTTGGTTACCGTTGCAATGGCGGCCAGTTCCTCAGCACTCAGCCCTGAAAAAATATCGATCTCTTTGAGCAGAAGAATTTTTTCCCCCATGGGGATATCCGTGCTTTTGATCTGTCCGTCCTTCTCAACGCCTTTTGCGGCGATTTTTTTGAGAATCATGTGGGCTTCCTTTCGGATGTGGGGGTTCTCATGGTCCTTGAATCGTTCAAAGAGTGCATCGCGCTGCCGGGCGTCGGAACAGATCCCCGGCAGGTTTAATCCCATGATGATATCCACCCAGTCTTTGGAGTGCAGGAGCAAGGCTGTGGCCTGCTTGCCTTCGGGGTCGAGTTTCAAAGGTTTTACCAGATGGCGGCCGTCTTCCAGCGCTTTTTGCGCAGACGGGCTTTCCAGGAGAGGGGCCATGGCATTGAAGGTTTTTTTATCAATGGCATCGTCGAGCAGTTCTATGGCATTGGCGCGCTGTCTTGTATCCGAAGAAAAGATTCCCCGCCAGGCGGTGATCAGATTCCCGGTTTTGTCATGGATGGCCAGGACCCGGATAATATTTTCCAGAATCCGTTCCTTTTTCTGGAGCAGGTGTTCCCGGGCCAGCAGGGTTGCCGGATCTTCTCCTAAGCCTTTCAAGCTTTCGTGCATGGAAAGACAGTCGTAACAGCTGCGGATCTGGGCTTTGGCAAAGACAAGGATGTCGAACTCTTTAATGTCAAAGGTTTCCAGGATGTCGAAAATTGATTTTCTGATCCTGGAACTGGGCAACCCAAGGGACTGGACCAGCAGCCGGTTGTTCCGGTACTCGGTTTCCTGAATTTTTTGCTTTGCAAACTCCCGGATGGTGTCGGAGCTGTCGCCCAGAAGATGAATGGCCCTGACCAAAGATGCGTCGCTGTTGATGTCCAGTGCATCTAACGCTGCCAGGCGCACCGCTTTGAGGTCATGGGAAAGATAGGAGAAGAGAATGCGAGAAAGTTCCCCGGCTTTAAGCCTGGACAGGGCGATGATGATATCGGGAATCAGGGGATCGATGTGGTCCTCGTCAAGCATGGCCAAAAGCTGGTCGATATACTGGGGTTCCCGGCTCAATCCTGCGCAGATGATGCCGGACTGTCTGAAATCCCGATCATCCGAGTTGAGCCAGTCCCGGACAACGATCCTGTAGGCAGAGGCTTGCTGAAAATAGAGGCAGGCTGCAGCAAACCCCCGGACTACGGGATGCCCGGATTGTATAAAGGGGGTCAGGTCCTTTCCCCGGGCTGCTGAGAAGTCATTCTGGCTCACCAGTTTGAGGATGGCGATGGTGGCCTCCGGGCGGTCCGGGGAAAGCTTTTTGATGAGAATTCTGGCGGCTTCGGACTTAAAGTCTTCTGAGATCATTTTGATTAATGCAATCTGTGTCGCCTCATCCCGGGTGTCATAGGTGGCCAGAATTTTTTCATCAAGGGTTTGGGGGGAAAGGTTTTTGATCAGTTTGGCATACCAGACGGCATCCTCCCCTTGGGCCTGTTCAAAGGAGGCGGTCAGATCGGCAATGACCTTGTCCTGCTTGAACACCTGGTGAAGTTCCTGCTGGTCAAAACTTTTAAGATCTAAAAGGTTATTGCTGATCAGCCCCTTGAGAATGGACGTATACCTGGCCTTGAGAAAGATCGGGGCCGCGATCCAGGCCAAGACAAAGGGAAGCGCCACCAAAGTCAGATAACGGGGATGGAAAAAACTGTCGGAAATCAGAATCAGGGTAGATCCGGTGAACAGGGCGAGCCTGACCACGGTTCCTCTAAGAAACGGCCGGATCATATTCCGGTAGGACTCGGGGAACAGCCCGATGAGGATGCCGTTGGCCGGGACGTTAATGGTGGTTCTCAGGATATTGGTGGACATCCTGGCATACATGGCGGAAAACACGTCAAACCGGAATAAGAAAGCGAAAAACGCCAGCATGTAGTTAAAGGGATGGAACATGAGGGCCACGGGAAGGCCCCACCTGCCGTAGATCCGTCCCACAAAAAGCAGGATAAAGAGACTTATCGTATAGAGTCCACCTCTGAAATACCCGAAGAACTGGATCATTCCGGCTTCCGAGGCGAACTGGTCGTTAACCGCATAGTTGAACTGATAGTTCATAATGGGGACGACCACATTGGGCATAAACGTTAAGACCAGAACGATCTTGATGAGAACGGAATCCTTGATCAAAGGGTAGACGTTTTTCATCTCCTCTATCATGGACGGTTTTTTCTTACCGTCCCCTTTTAATTTTTCCTGGAAAATCAAAGAGGGATAGCTTCTGCCCATGGCCTGGACAATGAGCATGCCGGTAAAGGTGGTTGCAAGGTACAGGTATAAAAGATTGTCCAGTGTGAACATCCTGGCAAAATAGGGGGTTCCCAAGGAGCCCAGGATCAGGCCGATGACCCCGCCTGCCGTGAGCAGGGGAAACAGGCGCTTGGACTGCCGGGTGTTAAAAAGATCGTTGCACATGTTCCAAAAGAGCATGGCCTGGAGCAGTTCGAACTGGCTTTTGAGCATGAACAGCACAGGGTAGAGGATATCATATCCATAGGGGATGAGCAGGCGGATGACGGTGACTAAAAGCCCTGAGGCAATAAAGATCCTGGACAGAAGCTGGGCCCCGGATATCCTGCTGAGCATGGCCGTAAGAAACCCTGTGATCACCATGGTGACCACGGCATTGGCCATGTTCACCACGGGCAGGTATTCCACGCCGTAGCGTTTTAAAAATGCGGTTTCCGCATAGTTGTTCAGGATGATGCCAGAACTTCGGACGATGAACAGCAGCGCTGCGGTCCAGAGCAGAAGGTTGACCTCTTCTTCGTAAACCTTGAAAAGGTCGAGCATTTTTTTATGCATTAATCCGCCTCAAGAACGAGTCTGAACCCTGTGGTCTTGAACCGGGCGCCCGGATGGGCATAGGTTCGGTTGGCGCTGCGAAGGGAGGTCCCATGCTTGTACCAGCTTCCCCCCCGCCGGACACGGCTTTCCGAATCCAAGACCCCGGTGGGCTTATCCCCGGGGGCGGTCTGGTAATCCGCGTACAGGTCCTGGCACCACTCCCAGACATTGCCGTGCATGTCATAAAGTCCCCAGGGGTTGGGCGCATATGATTTTACCGGTCCGGGCCCGTCCTCTGGGATACCGAGGGGTTTTAAATAGGCGGTGCATTCGTTGGCTTTGATGGCGTTGTTCCCGTAAAGGGCCTTTGAGCAGTCGATATTATCGCCCCAGCTGTAGATGGTGGTGGTGCCTGCACGGCAGGCATACTCCCACTCGGCCTCGGTGGGCAGACGGTAGGTTTCCGGGCCTTTTTTATTGAGTTTTTCGATATACTTGATGCAGTCATGCCAGGAAACCCGGGTGACGGGCATGTTGTCCCAGCCTTTGATTCTCATCAGCCAGCGTCTGCCCATGATCGCCCGCCACTGGGCCAGGGTGACTTCTGTTTCCTGAAGATAAAAGGCTGCGGTGATGGTTTGGGGGTGCGCCTGCTCGTCCCGGCTGCGGTGGGGTTCGGAAGCAGGACTGCCCATGGTAAAGGTTCCCGGTTGTATTTTGATGAAGGTCATGCCCAGAGCATTGGTGTACCTTGCCTCTTTGGCATATGCCGCATGGGGCAGACTCATAACGGATAGCAGGAGCAGAACAAGCCCCACCAAGGACCGTGGCGACAATTGGAAGACTTTTTTCATGATTTAACAAAAGAATCCTTAAAATGACCAGATCGCAATAGCGATTATCCAATTACAAATCAGAAATAATGTCAAGCAGAAAGACCCTTTTGGTAAGATGCCAACAGGATGAAACATGGGGCTTGCGGGCCTGTCTTCCGTTTGCTTTGGTGATACCTGGGGCAAGGCGCCTGTTCTCCCCACCACCAATTGGGCAGGAATACCACACCTGAACCCATTTATTTTGATGAAAAATAAGGGAATCCCTTATTGATTTATTGCCGGCTTATTTGTATGTGAGAAACATACAAGATAAAATCTTTCCCAACATCCTGTATTGTCTTTACCCTTTTAAAGGCCGTGGGTATGAATATCGGATTAAATGCCGAAGGCAGCAACAAAAGAAGTGTCGGCAGGCGTCTTGAGGACAGCCGGATTCGCCGCCACGTTGAGCGGTTTGAGTCCCTTTTTCTGCTGGGCCAGACCATCACATCTGAGATGCGCCTGAACATTCTTTTCCTGCTCATCAACGAAAAAACCAACGAGATCATGAAGACCCGCAGGAGCACCGTCTTTTTGTATGATGAAAAAGAAGATACCCTTTGGTCTTTCGTGGCAACGGGTATGAAAGAAGGCCAGATCCGTATTCCTGCGGACACCGGGGTAGCCGGATGGGTTTTTAAACACAAGGCCTCCGCATTGATCAACGATGTCTACAAGGATCCCCGATTTTTTCGGGGGGTTGACGAAAAATCCGGATTTAAGACCCGGAGCATGCTGTGTATTCCGCTGATCAACCGGCATGATAAATGTATCGGGGTCCTTCAGGTTCTGAATGCAAGGGCGGGAAAATTTACGGCTGAAGACGAGCTTTTCTTAAACGCCATATCCCATTACGTGGCTATTGCCCTGGAAAATGCCAAACTCTACCATGACACCAAAGTCTATGCCGAAGATCTTAAAAAGGCATTGATCCTGAATGAGTCCCTTGAAAAGCTAAAACGCCATTTGACCAAATTTGTTCCGCCAAGCGTGGTGAGTATGGCGGAACAGGCTCCCGAATCCCTGGGCCGTGGAAAAACCCCCATGGCGGTTTCCATTCTTTTCGTGGATGTGGCAGGCTTTTCAAGCATGACGGAAAAATATGACCAGGAAATGGTCAATCACATGATTGAAACCCATTTCAGCGCCTATTTGAGCTGCGTTGCCGCCAACGGAGGAGAGGTCAATGAAACTTCCGGTGACGGGGTCATGGTGATTTTTAAGGCGGATCTGCCCGGAAGCCATGCGGATGCCGCCGTGAAGTCCGGCCTGGCAATCATTGAGGAAAACCGGCGCCTGAACGCAGAGTACAATTATCCCTGGGGCCCTGTAGACCTTCATATGGGCATCAGTTCAGGCAGGGCCCATGTGGGCACCACCCGGATGAAGGGGATTGCCGGCGAACGATGGACGTACACCGCCTCGGGTATTGTTACGGTGCTGGCCTCCCGTATCGGGGCGATTTCCGAGACATCAAGGCTTTTTATAAGCGACGCCACCCATCGGCAGATCGCGGATCGGTATGACTGCCAGAGTCTGGGAAAGAAACGGTTAAAAAATGTGTCCCGCGCGGTTGAAGTCTTTTGGGTCAAAGGAACGCATCCTACCGAAAATTAAGAAGAAAAATACACAATTTGTGAAAAAAAGGTTTTAACTGTCTTGGTATTCAAAGACAGCGGCGGTTGTCATTGCGAAAGCCCCCTGTTTGCAGGGCTTTTCGAATGTTAAAAAAGCGGTTTGATTCTTGCATAATTAAAACGAAACGTATCATAAGATTAGTCGCATCAAGGCGATCCAAAGGCAATTTAGGGGTGAATTATGGAAAACAGTACCACAGGTTCTGTTGGAAAGGTTATACAACTCAACGGCCAGGCACAGGCTGTATCCGAGGCTGGGACAAGGGAACTGCACCTGGACAGCGAGGTTTTTCAGGGCGATACCATTGTCACAAAGTCTGCAAGCAATCTGGAAATCGTATTTAATGACGATACCAGTTTATCCCAGGGCGAAAATGCCAAGGCTGTGATCAACACCTATGTATACGATCCTGAGCATGTGGACGGCGCCAGCCTGCTTTTGGAAATGGGAAAAGGGGTATTCAGAACCGTAACCGGAGAGATCGCCAAGGAAAATCCCGATAATTTCAAGCTTAAATCGCCCATGGCCTTGATCGGAATCCGCGGCACCGTTGTCAACAGCGATATCAAAGAGGGGCATGAATCCATCGGTGTTGAGACCATTGGAAAGGGTCATGTCCTGGTGGTTCAGGACTCCCAGGGCAATATCCAGTTTATCAGCGATCCTTTAAAAATCATGGAGATCCTTGCAGGCCAGCCCTTAAGCGCCCCCAGAAACATGAGCCGCCAGGAACTGAATAATTTTCAAAATGCCGCCCCCAACTCAGTGGATATGGACCCGGCCCGCCAGGCCGAGCTGAACGCCCGTGTGGACGCAGCAGAAGCGGAAGCTGCGGCGGAAGAGGCCGAACAGGCAGCCCAGGAAGCAGAAGACGCCGCAGCCCAGGCTGAAGCGGATGCCGATGCCAAGGCCCAGGCCGAAGAAGAGGCAAAGGCCGCCCTTGAAGAGGCCCAGGAAGAAGGGGATGAGCAGGCCATTGCAGAGGCTGAAGCCGCGCTTAAGGCCGCCGAAGAAGAAGCGGCAAGGGCAGAGGCTGAAGAGGCCGCGGCAAAAGCGGCTGCACAAGAGGCCCAGGCGGCAAAAGAGGCGGCCCAGGCAGAGGCCGAGGCCAAAGCCCAGGCCGTGAAAGATATGACGCCTGATGAACCGGAGGAGTATGAACCTGCCGATGACCCGGGCAACGACGATAATCAGGGAACCGATGACGGAGATACCGGGGATAACGGCAATCCGGATGACGGGGATACTGGAGACACCGGAGACACGGGTAATACCGAATATAAAGTTATCGGCCTTGTGGAAGTGGACGCCGAAGGGGATATTCAATACGCTGCGGCCGCAGGAGAGGGGCAGGGGCAGCAGGGCCAGAATACCGGGACGGGCAACCAGGGAAACGAGGATGATACTAACACGGTAAATCTGGGGCCGGTCGTCGTAAATGACAGCGGAAGCGGTGAGGAGGATGGAAATCCCATCACCATCAACGTCCTGGCCAATGACTCGGACCCGGAAGGGGACAGCCTCAGTATTGAAAGTTTTACCCAGGGAAGCAACGGCAGCGTCTCCCTGGCCGGGACCAGCCTGGTTTATACGGCCAACCCGGATTTTAACGGCACCGATACCTTTAAATATTTCGTTTCCGACGGTAACGGCAATTCAACGGAAGGCTCGGTGACCGTGACCGTGACCCCGGTGAACGACACCCCAAGGCCCGTTGATGACACCGCCTTGACCCAGAAAGGCCAGGGAATTGATATCCGGGTGCTGGATAACGACGGGGACCCTGATGGTTCAGGTCTTACCCTTGTCGACGACTTTTCGACTCCTGCAAACGGCACCGTGTCCATTAGCGGTGACGGTCAATCCGTGGTCTATACCCCGGACAGCTGCTTTTTCGGCACCGACACCTTTACCTATACGGTGAGAGACGGTGAGGGGGATACGGATACGGCGACGGTGACCGTTACGGTCAACGGTCCGGTGACCCCGACTGATGATTCTGCCGGTACCAATGAGAATACCGCGGTTTCCATTGATGTTCTGGCCAACGACCATGACCTTGATGGTGATGCCTTAACCGTCACGGATGCATCGAATCCGGCCCATGGCAGTGTGGTGGTCAACGCGGACAACACCATCTCCTATACTCCGGATGAGGGGTATTACGGTACGGACAGCTTTGACTACACAGTCAGTGACAGCAACGGCAGTTTTGATACCGCAACGGTGACCGTCACTGTCAACGGCGCCCCCAATGCGGCGGATGATATGGCATCCACCGCTGAGGATACGGGCGTCACCATTGATGTCTTGACCGGCAGCGATACGGATCCTGAGGGGGACAGCCTTTCGGTGGACAGTCAGATGGTGATGGACCCTTCCCATGGCAGCGTCGAGGTCAACCCGGATAATACCATCACCTATACCCCCGATGCCGACTACAACGGTAATGATTCTTTTACCTATACGGTCAGGGACGACAGCGGCAATACCGATACTGCCACGGTCAACATTACGGTGACCCCGGAAAATGATCCCCCCGAAGCCGTCGATGATACGGCATCCACCGCCGAAGACACGGATGTCGTTATTGATGTTTTGGCCAATGACGGGGACATCGACGGGGACAGCCTGGCCATTCATGCTTTGGGAACACCTTCCCACGGCAGGGTTTCGCTTGTGGACGGTGAAGTGCTTTATACCCCTGATGCCGATTTCAACGGATCGGACAGTTTTACCTATACCGTGGATGACGGAAACGGAGGCCAGGACACTGCCACGGTCACGGTCACGGTGAACCCGGTCAACGATGCCCCTGTGGCGGTGACGGATGATAAAACCGTTGATGAGGACGGCAGCGTGACCTTTGATGTGCTGGCCAATGATATTGATGCGGATGATTATCCCCTCTACCTGGATGATGTGTCCCAACCCTCCCACGGCACAGTGATAGTCAACGAGAACGGCACTGTCACCTATACCCCGGATTCGGATTATGACCTTGATGACAGCTTTACCTATACGGTCAGTGACGGAAACGGCGGGACCAGTCAGGGCACGGTGAATATTACTGTTACCCCTTCGGAAGACGCACCTGAGGCCTCGGATTACTCCGGGTCAACCGAGGAACACACCAGTCTGGAAGGCCAGCTGGAAGCCTCTGATCCTGACACCGGAGACTCGCTTTACTATTATCTGTCTTCAGGACCCTATCACGGCAATGTGAGTATCGATGCCAGTTCGGGCAGTTTTGTCTATACTCCTGATGAAGACTATACCGGGAATGGTTCCTCCGAATATGATGATTCGTTTGAATATACCGTGGAGGATTCTACCGGGGCAAGTGCATCGGCTGTGGCCAAGATCTCCATTAACCATATTTCCGAGGAGATTACCGGCTCATCCATCTCTGAGACGCTCTACGGCCTGGGAGATTCGGATGTTCTCTACGGCATGGAGGGGGATGATGTCCTCTTTGGCGACATGCCTTCAGATGACTCGGTGACCGGAGACGATCTGCTTTACGGCGGCCCCGGAGATGATTCCCTCATGGGCGGCCCCGGGGATGACATCCTGGACGGGGGTGATGGAAACGACTATCTGGCCGGCCATGCGGGCGACGACTCCCTTTTGGGCGGTGACGGTGACGATTTTCTCATCGGGCATTCCGGTGATGATACCATTTCCGGCGGAGACGGCAGCGATACTCTTTTCGGCGGCACAGGGATCAACTATCTGTCCGGCGGAGACGGTATCGATCAGATCGGCTATGACGCAGGCTCCATTGATGATGTGAATTTTGCCGGCATCACGGCGGACATCTCAAATGACGGCTCAGGCGTTGTTCAAGGCCATCACCAGGACGGGGGAAACCTCTTCCTGGATTTTGTATCCGGCATTGAAAACCTGTCCGGCTCTGAATTTAACGACACCATGATCGGCGGCGACGGGAACAACGTCTTTTGGGGGCAGGAGGGGGATGACTTACTGTCTGGCGGTGACGGCCGTGATTTTCTCTATGGGGAGGACGGAGCAGATACGCTGGCAGGCGGAGACGGCTGGGATACCCTGTCAGGCGGCCAGGGCAGTGATATACTGGACGGCGGCCATTTTGAGTATGATAATTATCCTCAAAATTATGCCGATTATTCCGGTGATGCGGGCGGGATCACGGCAAACATCCAATACAATGCCAGTAACTGGTCCTTTGACGGGTCCACAGTGCTTGACGGTAGCAGCAGCACGGATACGGTGATGAATATTACCCGGTACACCGGATCCGCCTTTGACGATACCATTACCGTCTCCATCGATGATATCTACAACCAAAGCTACCTGCGCTGGTATGTCTGGGGCGGAGAGGGTGAGGATTCCATTACCGGTACGGACGGAGAACGGGTCCGGGTGATGTATAATGACGATCCCGGTAATGTTACCGTGGACCTTGCCAATAATCAAGCCGTGGACGGCTGGGGCGACACCGATGTTCTGGACAATATCTATGCCGTCAGCGGGTCAAATTTTGATGACAGTATTACCGGGGACCTGCTCCACGGGTCCGGTAGCGATGAACTCTTTTTCGGGACCCTGGGCAACGATACCCTGTACGGCGGGGGCGGAGATGACTGGCTTTCCTATACATGGCTGCCTACGGATGAAGGCGTTGCCGGCGTAGAGATCAATGCCCAGGACGGTACGGCCAAAGGCTGGGCCTGGGACGGTACCACCCTTGTGTTTAAGGATACCTTCAGTGAGTTTGAGGCTTATGAGGGCTCCGAACTCAACGATACCATTATCGGGGGGGATGAGGCCGAGGTGCTGACGGGATGGTCGGGAAACGATATCCTGATGGGCGGGCACGGGGCTGACACGCTGGAAGGCAGCAGCGGCTGGTTTGATGTGGCTTCCTATGAGGATGCGCCCGCCGGCATCCGCATGGATATAGGCAACCCCTATCAGGTCTGGGACGGAACCGGAAATTGGGATGAACTTTCCGGGGTGGAAATCGTCCAGGGCTCCTCTTACAATGATACCCTCATCGGGACCGGAGAGTACCTGATCTTCGAGGGGGGCCAGGGCAATGATTACATTAATGCCGGGTACCTGGTCAACCAGGGCGAGGGGGTGGTCTCCTATGCCAATGATTTGATCAATGGCACCACAGGGATGCAAATTAATCTCAACGCTGCCGATGGCGGCGTGATGATGGTTGAGGACGGCTGGGGATTCACGGACACGCTGGTCAACATCACAGGGGTTGGCGGGACCCAGGGGGATGATACCATTACGGGTCTTAATGGGGTCAGCGGACGATTTGCCGGCCAGGCCGGGGATGACATCATTGACGGTGGCAGCGTCGATCTTGAAAACTACGAATCCCGGACAGACGGGGCCAATCATGTGCACAACCTTATTTCTTACGGCATTGATCCTGCCGGTGTGACCGTCCACCTGGAGTGGAGCGGTGAGATCGGGTTGACGGGATACGCCACGGACGGGTGGAACGATACCGATACCCTGTACAACTTCATGGAGGTCTGGGGATCGGATTATGACGATGAACTCTTTTTTACCAGCGATACCACAGGCGACGGGTTCAAGGGGGAGTGGTGGGTCACAGGACTGGCCGGCAACGATACCATCCACGGGGATGCCAACGCCGCAACCATCGTTGACTATGCCCCGGCCGGTTACGGGGTGACCGTAAACCTGGAAGACGGCTGGGCCTGGGACGGCCTTGGGGGCACCGATATCTTATACGATGTCAGCGGTGCTGTGGGCAGCGACTATGGCGATGACTTTATCGGGGATGACAAGGATAATTATTTTTACGGCCGGGGCGGTGATGATATCATGATCGGCGGTGCCGGCAATGACACCCTGGACGGGGGAGAGTTTGAAGGGAACCACCCTGACAATGAGGTCGATTACAGCCAGGACCCCATAACCGAAGGCGATCCCGGCATCAACGCCTATATTGCCTATAATTCTGACGCATCAGATCCTTTTGCCGGCTCCACGGTCAAAGACGGCTGGGGGGATACCGATACCCTCAAAAACATCTCCGTTCTCATCGGCTCCCACGGAGATGACACCATGGTGTTTGACATCACCGATGAAAGCGGATCTTCGGATGTCCGCTGGTGGGTCACGGGCCTTGCGGGTGATGATTCCATTGTCGGCTCTTTTGAGGCGGACGGGCGTGACGAGCGGGTGCGGGTGTCTTATATGGACGACCCGGATGCGGTTTATGTCAATCTGGCCGAGCAGACTGCCACTGACGGCTGGGACTACACCGACACCCTGAAAAATATCGAGGCGGTGATGGGTTCTGATTACGATGACACCATTATCGGTAACGATGACCAAAGCACCGGATTCGTGGGGACCCTTGGAAACGACTCCATGGATGCAAGCCTTTATTCCGGTGAAGACAGCAGCTGGGTCTCCTACTATTATCTTGGGGATGAAGGGGAAAATTTCTACGGCGTGGATCTGGATCTGGCTTCCCAGAGGGCGTTTGGCATTGATATTCAGGGGAACGCCGACCTGTTCGAGGATACGCTGATCGGAATTGCACAGGCAGAAGGGTCTTTGTTCAGTGACACCCTAAGAGGGGATGAGCATGACAATACCCTGTGGGGGGATGAGGGCGGCGATCTGCTTGAAGGCCGGGGCGGAGACGATCTGCTTATTGCCGGAGACGGCGATGATACGCTTTTCGGCGGGGATGGCCAGGATACCTTAACCGGCGGAAACGGCAGCAATGCACTGGACGGGGAAGGGGATTTTGATGTGGTCTCCTATGCAGATTCCTACAGCGGCATCAGTGTTTCCATGCATTCGCCGGTCTCGGTCTTCCATGGTACCGGCGAAGATACGCTTGAAAACATTGAGTATATCCAGGGCTCCTCTTACAACGATTTTTATGACGGCGACGGCCGGTCTATGATTTTTGAAGGCGGAGCGGGCAACGATACCATTTACGGCGGCACTGACGGGGACGCAGACGCCGGTGTCTCTTATCTTTATGCTCCTGTGGACGGGGATGGCACCGGCGTCACTGTCAGCCTGGAGGGCGCTAGTTCCGGCGGGGTCTATGTTGACGACGGATACGGTACCAAAGATTTTCTGGTGAATGTGAGGACCCTTGTCGGATCCATGGGCGATGATACCCTGACCGGTGAAGCCGGTGTGAAAAACTGGCTGATCGGTATGACAGGCTCAGATTCTATTGACGGCGGAGCTCTGACCGAATGGGGCTATGAAAATACCGCCTCTTACGAGCTGGCGACAGGTGCGGTGTCCGGGGGGATTGTTTATGACTATGATTCAACATCTTTTACAGGGTCCCTGATTGATGACAACCTGGGAGCCCGGGACACCCTGACCAACATCACCCGGCTGGAAGGCTCGGATTATAATGACAACCTGTCCATCAGCCTTTCCGGAGGAGGATCGACTTCCTTTTTGCACTGGTATTTCAGAGGCTCGGATGGCAACGATACCTTTACCGGTACCCAGGGGTATCATGTGGGGGTCATGTACAACAACGCTGACGGTGCGGTTAATGTGGACCTGGATGGCCATGTTGCAACAAAAATGGACAGCTTGGGCGGTGTGACGGGGGTGGATTCCCTGGTGGATATCGAAGAGGTGATGGGCTCGGATTTCAATGATACGATATACGGGGAAGTGGCAGACGGAAACGTGTTTATCGGCTCTTTGGGCAACGACATTCTGGATGGCCGGGCCTTCGGGTATGGGGATATGGTGGTCTATGATGATTATGCTGAGGACTATATCGGCATGGAGATTGACCTGGCCGCCGGAACGGATGGTGATGGAAAGCCAACCGGAACGGCAGTGGCAATGGGGGAAAGCGGAGTAATTTTTACCGATACCCTTTACCACATGGATGCCGTCCTTGCCGGCGACGGTGATGACACCATTATCGGCAGCGAGCGGGCCAACACCTTGTACGGGCAGGGCGGCAATGACGAGTTTACAGGGTCCCTGGGGTATGACTTCATCAGCGGTGGAGACGGCTGGGACGAGATATCCTACCGGGATCTGAGCGCCGCTCTGACCGGCATTTCCCTGGGTTGGAATGCCGAGGACGGTCAGTGGAATCTGGCCGGTCACAACGGCGAAATCATGCTGTTCGGGGATATCCTTGAGGATATGGAGGTTTTCGAGGGCACTGATGGAAATGATACCTTTTCCGGAAACTCGGACGATACCTTTTTTGAAGGCACCTATGGCAATGACAGCTATGACGGTGGCGAAGGCACGGATCATGTTTCCTATGACGATATTGATTACGGCATCGAAGACGGCACCCTTGCTGGGATGATTATTGATCTGAATGCCGGTGCCGTCAGCAGTCCTTATGCCACGGGCTTTGACTCGGATTCGAATATCCTGTTTACCGACACCCTGGACAATATTGAGATCATTACAGGGTCCATCTCCAATGACAGCATCATTGGAGATTCCCAGGGCAATGACCTGAGGGGCGCTGCGGGCAACGATACCATTGAGGGCGGGGAGGGGAGCGACTACATCAGTGGTGGAGACGGAAACGACAGTCTTCTGGGCGGTTCGGGCAGCGACAATATCCATGCCGGGTTCGGCAATGATTATGTGGATGGCGGCAGCGGTGGGGAAGGATACGATTGGGATATGGTTTCCTATACGGACCTGTCCGGATTCAACG
This sequence comes from uncultured Desulfobacter sp., assembly GCA_963677255.2. Lineage (GTDB taxonomy): Bacteria > Desulfobacterota > Desulfobacteria > Desulfobacterales > Desulfobacteraceae > Desulfobacter. The sequence goes on from CAXXER010000001.1 coordinate 3,283,793, forward strand.
GCATCGACCTGACCTGGGATAGCATACAGGGGCAATGGACGGTGATCGGGATCGATACCGATGATACCAGTACCCTGTTCGAAGACATCCTGGTCAATGTTGAGGGGTTCCAGGGATCCCAGTATGAAGACGAGTTCCACGGCAATACACAGATAAATTATTTTCTCGGAAGCCTGGGGAACGATTTTTATGACGGTGGGGACGGGTCTGATCATCTTTCATATTATATGATGTCCTGGGACGGTTCCATCACTTCAGGCCTGGAAATTGATCTGGTTTCAGGCACCGTGGAGACCAGCGCGGATGAGGCCAACGGATTTACGGATACTTTCAGCCATATGGAAGAGATCATGGGGACACAGTTCGATGATCGCTTCATTGGCGGGGCCCAGTCCTATACGGTTCACGGTGGAGACGGAACCGATGAAATCTCATATGCCTCTATGGCCGGCCAGGGCGGGATTTACCTGTCGTATGTTGAAAACGATACCACCCAGGCCTTTGTGGTCAATGGCTATGATAGCATTGGGGGGATTGATTTTACCGATACCCTCGACGGCATTGAGGCGTTTGAGGGATCCGGGTACAACGATGCCTTCTACGGCCACACGACCGATGACATTTTTTACGGCACCTTTGGAAACGACAGTTATAACGGGCTGGGTGGAACCGATTCTCTTATCTACGATCGCATCAGCCATCCGGATTTGATCGGCATGGAAATTGACCTGGATGCCGGAACTGCAAGGGCCGTGGACGGCACTGTTGACGGCCTGTTCCTGGATACCATTCAAGACATAGAATCGGTTACCGGTTCTGCCTTTGATGATACCATATACGCGGATGACGACGGCGGTCAGATCATCGGCGCCGGCGGTGCCGATGAGATTCACGGTGGGATCGGTTCGGATAACATTGACGGCGGATTCGGAAGCGATACCATTTTCGGTTCCATGGGCAATGATTTCATCTATGGCGGCATCGACGGCGATGCCTATTTGGAATATTTTTCCATCACGGACAATACCTTTGATCACGTCAGTATCAACCTGGGCACCGGTGAGGCGTTTGGGTATGACAGCAGCAATGCAGAACTTTTCCAGGATGAAGTCATCAACGTCAGCGGTGCCGGCGGCTCCATCGGGAACGATTCCATTTTCGGCGGCGATGCAGGCGAATATCTTAAAGGCGGTGCCGGAAGCGACTGGATTGACGGCGGTGCCGGAGATGACAATATATGGGGCGGTTCAGGAAGCGACACCCTGTTCGGGGGCAGTGGATATGACACCTTTGAGATCACCCATACCTCAGAAAACGATGAGATCCGTGATTTCCAGGTTACGGATGCAGGAAGCGGAAAAGATACTCTCCTTTTTTCCGAATCCCTGCTGAATGTGACATCCCAAGGCACCTATCTGTTCGGGCAGAGCGGATCCAATCAACTGGATTCAAATGCATTTCATATCATCGGCGTCACGGGGGATCAGGCAGAAGATGGATGGTCCAACTACCTTGACGTGATTAACAATGCGGTTGATGCCTCCTTGGATGACGGCACAGGGAATACCGGTACCTATTTCATCGTGAACAACGGCACGAATGAATATGACGGGGATGCCAGGATTTATTACTGGGAGGGGGATACCACGGATGACAACCTCGTCGGCAGTGATGAAATTGTAGAACTTGTGACCCTGACCGATACCAGTCTTTCAGATATCAACGACATGACAGAGGAGCAGTTTTCCATCGCATAACCCAACCCAAGGGCAGGGCCAAAGATGGGGGCCCGCCTTTTTTGAGAAGAGCCCGGTTCAGGCTGAGAAGCCGAAGCGGGCTTTTTTCTGCTGTTCCCGCTGCTTGGCGGCTGCGTCCAGCATCTGGCGTATGACATTGATCTGGGCCGGAACCGTCTTGTCTACGGCATACCGGGTGATCACGGTTTGCCTGGCATTGTCTTTTATTTTTTCCATGAACGAGGGATAGTCGAGGCAGGCGGCAATCTTTTCCGCCAGTTTCATCGGGTTGAAAAAATCGGTGAGGATACCGTTGACGCCGTCCTGGATGACTTCCCGGACGGGATGGGTATCCGAGGCGACCACAAGACAGCCGCAGGAAAGGGCCTCTAAAAGGGACCAAGACAGGACAAAGGGAACGGTCAGATAGACATGGACGTCTGAGGCCTGGAGTACTTCTATGTATTTTCCGTAGGGCAGAGGATCCACAAAATGCACCCGGTCGGCGGGCAGGTCCACTTTTTCTGTCATAAGACCTTTATAGGTCTGGCCGTCGGGCAGCTTGGGGCCGTAGCAGACCCGGTCCTGGCCTACAATCACCACATGGGCCTCGGGACGTTTTTCAAGCAGGTGCGGGATGGATTCTATAAACTGGGGAAACCCCCGGTAGGGTTCAAATCCTCTTGCCGTATAGGTGACAATCTCTTTGGCGCAGCTTAAGTCCAGATGATCGAGCACCAGTTTTTTTTCAGGATCCGGTTTGAAAAATGAGGTGTTGATCCCGTCGTGGACGACGGAGAGTTTTTGGTGAAACTGCCTTGGAAACTGGGCCTTCTGCCATTGGGTGGGGCAAAGGCCGTGATCGCAGGCGGCAAGATCGGACAGGATGGAAAGGCTTCTTTCCCGAAGTTCCATCCGGATTCCCATGCCTGGGGGATTTTTCCTGCCAAAGCGTGCATTGGGGCTTCTGGCATCGTAATACCATTCAAAGTACCCCAGAAAAGGAACCTCCGGATAGACATCCTTGGCAAAAAGGGTAGAGCCCCAGCCTGAGTGTCCCACGATCAGGTCCGGCATAAACCCGTCCTTGCGCAGGGCCATCAGGGCACGGGCTGCGTGATTCCCCCGGTCGTACAAGGTGAAAAATTTTTGTACGGCAGGGGGCTCAATGCCTTCCGGAATGGGAGTCTCTTTAAAAACCACTTTTTTGACTCCGGGGATTTCCCACTCCGGCCTGGGGTTGGCCGTTACAAACACCACTTCGTTTTTGGGGTCTTTTCCTAAAAATTCGGCCAGGGATCTGAACTGGGCGGGAAAATTGGGATGAATAAAAATAAAGCGCATGCCTATCTCTCCTGCATGGAAAAGCTCAGGGTATTGACAAAGGGATCGATCAGGTAATCCAGAATGGTGCGGTTGCCGATGTGGATATAGGCGATCAGCACCATTCCCGGATAGAGTCTGTACTTTTGACTGCCCGCCTCAAAATAGCTTTGTGCGGATTCGATCCTGACATTGTAGAAAGTCCTGCCCTGTGGATCGGTAAAGGTATCCGGGCTGATGTTGATGACAGTGCCCTCAAGTTTTTTGAATTTTTTTGAATCCTTTGTGGGCAGTTGCAGATAGGTTTTCTGCCCCTTTCTGATATACCCGATATCTGAAATGGCAAGATGGGCCTCAATGACCAGGCGCTCTTCCAGGGGAACAATATCTGCCAGGATGTCCCCGGGCTTAAGCACCCCGCCCCGGGTGACCCTGTACATCTTTTTGACCACACCGTGAATGGGGGAACGGATAATGGTTCTTTCAAGGCTGTCCTTGAATTTTTTAAGACGGACTGAAAATTCGTTCAAATCCTGGTGAATTTCCTTGAGCTGTTCTGCGGTTTCCTGTCTGAATTGATTTCTGGCTTCGTTGTATTTTTCCCGGGTTTCCACCAACGCATGTCTGGCCTCCTTAAGGGAGCTTCTGTCATTGGCGATTTTGCCTTCGGTCTCCTTGAGGCGCTTGAGAATATCAATGTGCTTGATCCGTGTGGTCAGATTATCCTTGAGCAGTTCTTCACTCAGGGTCTTTTCCTCCTCAATCAGAGGCAGGCGCTCCAATTTGTTCTGAAGCTGGGCCTCAATGGTTATAATGCGCTGTTCTTTTTGACGGATCATGGTTTCAAGTTTGTTCATGGTGCTCTGGTGGCTTTGACGCCTGGCCTGGAACAGCTCCCGTGCCTCTGCGGTCAGTCGGGGAAACTCTTCTTCCATTTGTTTTGAAAACGTCAGCTGCTCTTTTTCTTCTGCCTGGGCTTTGAGGCGGATGACATCCACCTGAAGGGCGTCGATGCGCATCTTAATCTCTTCATGGCTGGCCACGCTTCTGATGCGCTCCAGCTCCACCAGGGGCTGGCCTGCATTCACCTCATCGCCCTCCTTAACCTTGATCTCCTGGATGATGCCGCCTTCAAAGTGCTGGACCTGCTTGACGCGGCCGGAGGGCACCACCTCGCCTTCGGCCATGGAGACCACGTCCAGGGTCCCGTAGTATGACCAGGTCACAAAGACCGCGCACATGGCGATAAGCAATAAAAAAAACAGGTGTGTGGAGGATTTGACCGGATTGGGTGACATCAGGATAACCTCATGCCGGGCTGGGTTCTGGGATTGTGGATAAGTTCGGGCACAGGCTTCTTGTTCAGGTTAAGCAGCATGCCCGTTCCTTTGAGAATATTGGGGTCGTTGCTGAATACGATAATGGTTTTTTCTGTCTTGGCCAGAAGATTCATCACGTTGTATACGGCCTCCACACCTGTTTTATCCAGTCCGTCGGTGGGTTCGTCCAGGATGGCCAGCCGGCCTTCGCAGGCAAGCGCTCTTGCCAGGGAGATTCTTCGCCGGATGCCGGGGGGAAAGTTGCGCTGGCTGTCGGTGATTCGTGTTTCCAGTCCCTGGGGGGTTCGGTCAAGAAAGCTTTTCAGGTCGGTCTGTCTGAGGATTTCGTTGAGCCGGGCCTCTGAAAGTTCCGGGTTGAGCAGTAAAATATTATCTCTCAGGGTACCTGCGATGAACTCGGGTTCCTGGGGCATATAGATGATTTGGTGGCGCCACCAGTCAAAAGAGAGCTGCTGGATGTTGACGCCGTCAGCCATAACGGTCCCCCGCCTGGGGTCCAGAAGGCAGACCAGCAGCTTGGCCAGGGTGGTTTTCCCGGCGCCGTTGTCTCCGATGACCCCGAGAACGGTTCCCGGTTCAAGGGATAGGTTCAAAGACTCAAATACCGGTGTCGGCGAATTGGGATAGGCAAACCCCAGGTCATTGCATTCGATTTTTCCGTTATAGGCTTTGAGTGCGGTGCCGCTCGCAGGTTCAAGGGGGATCTGCCTGAAAACGGAAAGTTGTGAAAACGCCTCCTTGGCCCGGTTCAGGGCAAACAGGGCCTGGACCAGGCGGGTGGTGCTCTGGAAGGCCCTGCCGGACAGGATATTGCATCCGATAAGCGCGCCTACGGAAAGCGATCCTTGAACCACCAGCACGGCGCCTGCCGCGTAGAGAAACATGGAGGTTAAAGCGCTGCCCGACATGGTCAGGGTCTGGGTGATCTCCTTGATGGCGGAAAGCCGCCCTTTCAAAAGGGAGGTATCCTTAAGCTGGTCCTTCCACTTGGAGTTGAGAAAGCCAACGGCGCAGAACGCCCGTACCGTTTCCAGGCTGTTCACGGCTGAAAAGCTGAGTCCTCGGTGCTCTGACGTGACCTGGTTGAGCAGGTTGCCGGTTTTTTTTGAACGCAGGATGGTCAGCCAGCCCAGCAGAATGGCTATACCGATGCCCATGAGGGAAATGGCTGCCAGAATCGGGCTGAGCAGGTAGATAAACCCGATGAGAATCAGTGAAAACGGGGCATCCAGAAGGCTGATAAGGGTTTGGGCCTCGTAGCTTTGCTGGATCACCTGGACATGGGTCAGTCCTTCTTGAATTTTCGGCTTGGAGATCTGGGATAGGGGCGCGGCCTTGGCCCGGCTGATCAGCGTGAGCATCTCCTGGGACAACTGATCGTTGAATCCCTGGTTCACCGCCTCGGCCATTTTGTTGCGAAGCAGCCGAAAGCAGAACTGCAGGCAGATAGCAATGAGCATGCCTGCGGTCAGGGTGATCAGGGTGCCGTGGAAGCCGTAGGAGACGTAACGGTTCAGGATCTGCATGACGTACATGGGCATGGCCAGGTTAAACAGGGTGGTCATGAGGGTGGCGGCAAGGATTTCCGCAGCCAGTACAGGATGGCTTGACAGCCTTCTAAAAAGTTCTTTCATGGAAACGTTGGCGGTATTTTAAATGGGCGCGCAGGCTACTGCCCGGCGCCGATCAGGTCCAGTTTCATCCGGCCCATGGAAAAAAGCAGGTTAAACGCGGCGATTTTTAGATCTTCCCCTGCAGCGATGGCCGTACCCTGGGCATTGATATAGTTGACTTCGCCTGTCAGCACATCCAAAAGGGATCTTGTACCCATGGTTCTTTCCTTTTTGGCAAGTTCCAAAAAGTTGCCAAGGATGCCGGTCTGCTGGTCTAAAAGATCCTTTCGCTGGCTCAGGGTTAAAAATTGCTCCCATGAGTTTCGGACCTGCTCTCTGATCAGTTCCTTGGCGTGGGCCAGGTGACTTGCAGCAGCGGTGTGGGTGGCGGCTGCGCTTTTTACCGCTGCATAGTCGCCGGCTCCGTTAAACAGGTTGTAATTGAACTCAACGCCCACGGAGTAGTCTTTCCGATATCCTTGAGCCCCGCTGTCGTCATTTGCGTTGATGGCTTCGCCAAACAGGTTCAGGGTGGGGAAAAAAGCGGATCTTGCCATGGTGATGTCCCTTTTGCTCAGATCCAGATCCAGTTGGGTGATCCTGATTTCGGGGTTGTGTTCCAGGGCCGTGTCAATGGCGGAAATCAGTTCTTCCGGCAGGTCGGCGGAAGGCAGGGGGATCTCTAAAAAGGTTGCCACTTCTTCATCGGTGGGGTAATGGTAAAAAACAGCCTGGAAATGGTTCCGGGCCAGCTGCAGCTCTCCTTTGGCCTCAACCCTCAGGGCCATGGCCCCGGCCAGCTGGGATTTGGCCTGGAGCACGTCGGAGGTCAGGCCGGCGCCTTTTTCCACCAGGGCCTTTTCCACCCCTGTCAATTCTTTGATCCGGCCTTCGGACCGCAGGGCGGATTTGAGCCGTTCCCTTGCCCGGACCACCTGGAGATATGCTGTGATTCCATCCCTCAATGTCTGCTGGGTGATGGATTCCAGGGTGGCCTGGGCCTGTTCCAGGGCGACCCTGTTCCGGCTGATCGCCCCCGTGGTTTTGCCGAAATCTGTGATGAGCTGGGTGCCCCGCAGTTTAACTTCATGCCGCCACTCCCGGGTGGTGGTGGCCGATTCCTTCTGGATTTCCTCATGACCCGCATCGCCGGTAAAATCAACCGAAGGCAGGTACTCTCCGATGCTCTGGCGCAGGTTGTTTTCAGCGCTTTCCACCCGGTGCCGGTAGGACATGATTTCCCTGTGATTTTGTAAAAGCCCTGTCAGCATGGTGCGCGGGTCCGGGGAAAAGGACGCCGACGGCGGCAGTTCTGCCAGTTGCACCTGGGGATCAATTGTCCCGGCAACGCAGATCGGTGAAAAATAAATCGTAATAAGGAAGCAAAAGGCAAAGGCGGAACAGGTTGATTTCATTGGGCCGAATCCTTTCTGCGCCGGAGCGATAGTCTGTACGACTGCCGCTGACATTTTAGGGTTTCCAACGCGATTGTTTTTTATTGCTTTCTGATTGAGGTCACATTAACATAAACAACAATGGTCTGGGTTTGTCAAGGGTAAAAAGACTTGTGATTTCAGTATTTATAAGGATTTGGTCCCCCTATGGAAAAGGGAAAATCAAAGCGGCGGTTTAGCTTACTCAAAGGTCTTGGCCAGACGCGATGGATGGTGTTTTGCATCGGGTTGTTTACGACGTTGTTTTTTGCCTGGCTGTACACCTATATGCCGCCTTATCTGCGGCTTTTGGAACTCAAACTATACGACAGTTTTTTATCCCAGTCCTATGTCCCACCAAAGTCTTCCGCCGTCGCGGTGGTGGATATTGATGAATACAGCATAAAAACCTTCGGACAATGGCCCTGGCCCAGATACCGCGTGGCCCTTCTGGTCAAGAAAATCCAGATGGCCGGCGGCCTTGCCGTGGGCGCGGATATTCTCTTTGGCGAGCCGGACAGCACATCGCCGATGGTGCTGAAAACGACCATGAAGCGGGATTTGAACATTGACATCGGATTTGAGGGCCTGCCGGAACAGCTTCTGGATAATGACGCCGTGCTCAGGGATGTCCTTGCCGGCGGTCCCTTTGTCCTGGGATATTCCTTCTACTTTCAAGAGGTGGAAATCGGGCAGGATAAGGATGCCATGATCCCGCCTTTCAGGCATGCCGTGGTCAGGGAACCTCGCGCCGGCAGACCGATAGATTATACCATTGATGCCCTGCAGGTGGTGCCTCCCCTTGAAAAGCTCATGGACTCCGGGGTCAGTGCCGGATTTATGAATACCCAGACCGATCTGGACGGGGTGCTGCGGCGGGTCCCCCTGGTCATGTCCTGGAACGGTAAACTTTATCCCCATCTCTCCCTTGTGACATTGCTGGAGGCCCTGAAGGGGCGCGTCGGAGACCCTGTGATCAAGGTGAGTCCCGGAGGGATCACCTCTATGAAGATCGGTAAAACCATTATTCCCCTGGAACGCAACGGTGCCATGCTGATCAACTACAGGGGGCCGTCCTATACCTTCCCCTTTATTTCCGCCGGCCATGTCTTGGAGGATAAGATCGCCCCGGATGCCCTGAGAAACAAGGTGATATTTTTAGGATCTTCCGCTGCAGGACTCATGGATATCCGGGTTTCTCCCCTGGCCGAAGTCTTCCCCGGGGTGGAGGTCAACGCCACTGTCGCGGACAATATCCTGGCCCAGGATTTTATCCGCCGTCCGGACTGGGTGCCTGGGATGGAGTTTTTGATCATCTGCCTTTGGGGGCTTATCACAACGGTGTTCATCGGGTGGGCGGGGGCGGGGCTGACCCTTGCAATCACCCTGTTTCTGGGGATCGGGGCCTGGGTCGGGGGGCTGGCAACCTTGAAATATGAGCAGATCTGGGTGTCTCCTTTGTTCCCTCTCATGGTGCTGGTGGTGAACTTTTCTTTTCTCAATCTTTTAAAATTCTGGTTTTCAGAGCGCAAAAAGCGGTTTTACCGGTCGGCGTTCAGCAAATATGTGTCCAAGGCCGTTGTGGACCAGATCAGCGACAGCCCGGATAAGATGAGTCTGGCCGGAGAGGAAAAGGAGATGACCATTATGTTCACGGATATCAGAAGTTTTACCACCATCTCCGAAAATCTTTCCCCCACCCAGGTTACGGATCTGCTTCATGACTATTTCACCCCGGTAACCCGGAGTATCATTAACAATCAAGGGACCCTGGACAAGTTTATTGGGGATGCGGTGATGTGCTTCTGGAACGCCCCCCTGGACGTCGAGGGCCATCCCGATCTGGGGGTGAAAACGGGATTTGAGATGCTGGCCTCACTGATCGAACTGAACAAGACCTTTAAAACCAAGTACGGCATAGAGATCGACATCGGTATCGGCCTTCATACCGGAGACTGCCGGGTGGGAAATATGGGGTCCTCCGACCTGTTTGACTATACCATTATCGGAGATAATGTGAACTTAACCTCCCGCCTGGAGGGGTTGACCAAGTTTTACGGGGTCAAGCTGATGATTTCGGAATCTTTAAAGCAGCACCTGAAGGGTGCATACCGGTTTCAGGAACTGGACCGGGTCCGGGTGAAGGGCAAATCCGAACCTGTGGCCATATTTACGGTTTTTTCCCAGGACGACCCCATGGTCAGCGATGAGGAACTTGCGGCCTGGCAAAAGGGCCTGGACCTGTATAAAAAACAGGCGTTTGATCAGGCCAAAGAAATATTTTCAAAGCTGGCGGATAAGTATCCCGGCCGAAAATGCCACGGCCTTTATATGGAGCGCTGCGATGTCTTTATTGATACTCCTCCGGGCGCAGACTGGGACGGAGTGTATACCCATACAAGCAAGTAATCCCAAATGAGGCAAACAATTCAATTCAACAGCGCATAGGGGAGATAAAGGTGTCAGATACGGTTTTAGGGTTTTTTATTTTTTTAGGGCTTGTGGCTGTTGCCGGCGCCGCAGCCATCGTGAAAGAAAGATTCTGGCCAACTGCGGCAAAGGGGCACCGGCAGTCTACAGATTTTGGGAATTGTTCCAATGTTGACAGTCTTGATATGGAGCGTCGTTACATCGCACAGGATGCGGCCATTTCTGCGGATGCTTCTATTAACGGCCATGACGCCTGAGCCATGCCCAAGCTTAAAGATTTCCTTTTTTCAGGTTGTTATACCCTTCAAGCTTGATTTTCTTTTCTTTGCATTTGTCCCGGATAATATTTGCTGCAGCCCGGTTCAACTCCCGCTGACGGTCATTGATCCGGACGTTGAACCCGCAGTTGAAAGGGCCTAAGATGATGCTGTTTTCCCTTCCTTCGTATTCCTCATAGATTTGGGTGAAAGGATGGGCAAATAGCCAGCGCAGCTGCAGTGTGGTGACGGCGCTTTCCGCCAGATTCCCCATGAAAAATTCCAAATCCTTTAAATCCTGCTCCACAAGGTTATTCCATCCCAGGATCACGTTGGCATTGACCTTGAATCCGGCATCCCGGCAAAAGTCTATGGTTTCCATTACTTCGTCCATGCGGGTGCCTTTGTTTAAGTATTTCCACATGCGGTCCGAGGGAAACTCAATACCGAACCCTAAAGTGGAGGCGGGGATCTGTCCGTCAAGGGTTTTTACCACCTCTTTGAGTGCCAGGGTTTCCGCCCGGTTGGCCCGCATAAAATAGCGGTATTCAATGTCATCTCTTCGGGGCAGTTTCGGAAGAAGTTCCCGGATCATGGCCGGGGTGATGGAGCCTGTGTTAAGACGGACGATCTTGTGGCCTTCAAAGGCAAGATCCTTGAACTCCAGACCAAAGTCTGTTCTGTGCCTGGCATGGTCCGGGCTGTGCTGAGCAATGGAGCAGAAGGGACATTTTTTCCAATAGCACAGGTTTTCCAGGGTATATGAAAAATAGACCCGGCTTTCTTTTGGCACCACTTCGGGGATGGCCAGTTTCCAGGCCCCTGAAAAATCAGGGACGCCAAAAAAAGATTCCACACTCTGGCCGGTGAGGGTCAGATTCGGGGGCAGGCTGCCTTCGACTTTGAAATGGACACTGTGCCACCCGGCCTGGGCTGTGGACCGCTCCGAGGCGACGGGGCCGCCGACCACAAAGGTGATGTCAGGATAGCAGAGGGCCCAGGTATAAGCCTGGTACAGGTGATTGACATAGCTTGCGCTGATATACACCGTTCCTCTGGCAATGGGCAGGGGGATCTTTTCATAGGATGTTTCATCGTACCATCTTGACGTGTCCCCCAACTGCTCCACCCAGAATAGATCGCCTTTGGACGCACAAAGGTCCCAGGTGTCGGAAAATCCGTTGCAAAGGTCAAACCAGCCGCTGTTGGTTTTGCCGAAAAATTGTACAAATAAAGTATCGTTCATAGATCACGGGTATAATAGTCATAAATTCAAATCAAGACAATACAGGATAAAAATGCGTTTGTCTCCATCGTTTACATTTGTTCGGATAGCGTTTGACAACAGCAGGTGCATGGCATAAATAGGAATGGTCTTTGAATCGTACAGGCCTGGAAACGCGGGGAAAAGAGATCATGAAAATCGCTTTTTTGATGGATGATATCAGGTTGATCGATCCCATCTGGGAGACCTCGGCCTGTATCATGTATGAGTGCAACCAGAGAGGCCATACCGTATTTTTTCTGGAACCCCACGATCTGTATGTCAGGGAGAATCGGGTGGTGGCCAGGATGAGAAACATAACCGTGGCACAGGACCTGGGGATTTCGGCCTATTGGGAGGCCCTGAAGGCCTGTCTGGAAAAAGAGGAACTGATATTTGAGATCGTCACCGATCTGGATGCCATTTTCCTGAGAAAAGATCCTCCCCTGAATTTCGGGGTCATGAATTTTTTAGGCCCGGTCAGTGACGATGTGTTCATCATCAACTCCATTTTCGGACAGATGAACGGCAACTCAAAGACCTATATTCTCAATTTCCCGGACATCATCCCGCAAACCCATGTGTCCAGGGATCCTTCCCGTTTAAGAAAGATCATCAATGAGTTTGGCGGGGACATGGTCCTAAAACCTTTGATGGGCCACGGCGGGTACGGCGTGATTAAGGTGAGCAACCGGGATGAGGAGAATCTGAACTCCCTGATCGACTATTATGTCCAGGCCAGCCGCCCTTATCCGGAACGCAGACCCGTCATGGTCCAGGAATACCTGAAAACCGTAAAGAACGAGGGGGATGTCAGGGTGATGCTGCTCAACGGGGAGATTATCGGGGCCATGGGCAGACGGTCGCTGACCGGGGATTTCAGGACCAATGTCCACACCGGGGCAAAGGCTTTCAAGCATGAGGTCACCCCGGCCCAGAAAGCCGTATGCGAACGGATCCGGCCCCGCCTGATCCGGGACGGGCTCTTTTTTGTTGGCATTGACATCATTGGAGACAAGCTGGTTGAAATCAACTGCATCAGCCCCGGGGGAATCCCGAGGATCAACCAGTTAAATCAGGCGAAGCTGGAAGTTCAGGTTGTGGATTTTATCGAGGAGAAGATCATTGCGCCCAAATATTCGAAAAATATGGCATTTGTTTGATCACCCGTACCTGTTTTTATCCCGTGTTCTGATCCCTGCGGCCCTTTTGCTGGTCATGGTGCTGACGGTATCCTGCCAGGGGGGAAAAAAGCCCCAGTTCCTTAAAATAGGCCTGCCGGAGGAACCCCAGTCCCTGAACCTGTGGCTGGGGACGGATGCCAATTCCAAACGGATTTTAGGTCAGATCTACCAGCCCCTTTACCTGCGGCACCCGGAAACCCTAAAGATTATTCCGTGGCTGGCTGCGGCAGACCCTGTCTTTGATCCTGAAAAGCTGACCTATACGGTGACGTTAAGATCCGCCAAATGGTCGGACGGATCCGAGTTTACAAGCGAGGATGTCCTGTTCACCCGCCAGCTTTTTTTTGATTTTAAGATCCCGGCACACTATTCCAAATGGAAACTGATTACTGACATCGAAGCCCCGGATGCCCATACGGTGGTATTCCATTTAAAGGAGCCTTCGGCCATTTTCATGTCCAGAATCATGACCGTTCCCATTGTATCCCGCGTTGAGTGGGCAGATGTGGCCAAACAGGCCCTGACCACGGAAAAACCCCTGCGCACCCTCCAGGACCATGTGATTACCCATCCCATCGGCACAGGCCCCTTTGTCCTGAAAGAATTCAAAAAGGGGGCCTATATCCACATGAAAAAGAATCCCTATTTTTTCGGCACCGGCCTGACCTTGGGCGGCCATCTTCTGGGGCCCTATGTGGAGGATCTCCTCTTCAGGGTTTACGGTACCTCCGATGTGGCTATTCTGGCTCTGAAAAAAGGAGATATCGATTATTACTGGTGGGATATCCAGGCCGGCCATCTGGAGGACCTCAAAGGCCAGGACGATATCGATCTTTACTTTAACAAAAAAAGCGCCCTGTACTATATGGGGTTTAACTTAAGACAGCCGCCCTTCAACGACCGGGCCCTTCGGCGCGCTGTTGCCACGGTAATGGACAAGGCGTTTATCCTGACAAGGGTGCTGCAAGGGTATGGGACCGCGATGCACTCCGTTGTCCCTTCTGGCAACCATTTCTGGTACAACCCCGATGTCAAAAAATACGGTGACGGCCTGTCCCGGGAAGAGCGGATCAAGGCGGCGGTGGCGATCCTCAAGGACGCAGGCTACTCCTGGAAGACTCCGCCGGTGGCCGCGGACGGCACCGTTGTTGAACCCAGCACCATTGTGCTGCCCTCGGGCAAGGAAATGGACAAGTTCGTTATCCTGACCCCTCCGGCGGATTATGACCCCAGGCGGGCCTTTGTGGGCACCATGGCCCAGGAGTGGCTCAGGGCCCTTGGCATGCCGCCTTCTCCCGGCCCATGGCCTTCAACGCCCTGCTGGAAACGGTCAAGGGCAACATGAGTTTGACGCTTTTGTTCTCGGGTATGGCAAACTGAACCTGGACCCGGATTACCTGAGGACATTTTTCTACTCTAAAACGACCAGCCCAGGGGATGGAACATGAGCGGATACAATAACCCCGAGTTTGACAAACTGGCCGATGCCCAGCGCCTGGTCACCGATTCCATGGAGCGGCAGAAACTGATTTACAGGATGCAGGAACTGATTCTGGAAGATCTGCCCTACCTTCCTTTGTACAACCCCAATATTATCGAGGCCACGTTGAACCAGCGGTTTCAAGGATGGGTGGCCAAGGTGGACGGGATCGGCAATATCTGGTCCATGTGCGTGGTCAAGCCGGTGGAGTAAGAATGAGACCCGGTACCATTCTTGTAAAACTGTTTGAGATCGCTGTGATCTTTTTTATCATCCTGACCCTTTTGTTTTTCCTGTTCAGGATGTCCCCGGGGATCCGGTTTCAAAAATGGTGGACCCCATGCTCACCCCCGAGGATATGCAGCATCTGATCTCCCAGATGGGACTGGACCGGCCGGTTTGGGATCAATATCTGATCTACGTGAAAATTTTTTCACCGGTGAGTTCGGCGTCTCTTTCCACTATGGGAACCTGTGGGGCAGATTATCAAAGAGCGTCTGGGATGGACCATTCTGCTCTTTACCTCCGCCACGGTCCTTTCCGCCACCGCAGGCGTCTATCTTGGAAAGATCGCCGCCTGGAATAAGGGCAGCCGCCTGGACAATGTCATGTCCATCTCGGCATTGGTCTGCTATACCCTGTTTATTCCCTGGTTCGCCCTTCTTATGTTGTGGGGACTGGGGTACCAGCTCGGATTGTTTCCCCTGGGCGGGGTGCTCACCCCGGAACTCTGGGTGGGGGGCGGCTCTCTGCCGGCAAAGGTCCTGGACCTCATCCACCATATGGTTCTGCCCCTGATGACCCTGTTCATCATCAATCTTGGGTCCTATCTTCTGCTCATGCGCTCCTCCATGCTCACCGTTCTCCGGGAGGATTATATCATCACGGCCCGGGCCAAAGGCGTGAGCGAAAAGGTGATCCGGGACAAGCATGCGGCAAAGAACGCCGCCCTGCCGGTGATCACCAGTGTGGGGCTGAATCTTGCCTTTTCAATCAACGGCGGCGCCCTGACCGAACAGATCTTCACCTGGCCCGGCATCGGCCGGGAACTGATCTTTGCCGTGAGCAACAACGACTACCCCCTGGCCCAGGCCTGTTTTCTGCTCATCGCTCTGGTGGTGCTGGTGGCCAATCTCATCGTGGACCTTCTCTACGCCTGGTTTGACCCCAGGATAACCTATTGACCGTGGGCGAACAGGACTCCGGATGTTTAAAAATCACTATATTAAACGGTTTCTTGAAGGATGGCGGATCTTTATCAAAAATCCTGTGGGAAAAACAGGCATCTTCATCCTTGCCGTGTTCATGGCCATGGCCCTGGCCAGCTTTTGTCTGCCCCTGGTGGGGCCCATGTACGACCCCATGACAGGTATTGATCCCAATATCCGGCATGCCACCCCGCCCAGTCTGACGCACTTTCTGGGCACGGACAACGTGGGCCGGGATATCTTTGCCCAGCTTTTGGAAGGGGCCAAGGTCGCCTTTATCGTGGGATTGTCTTCCGCTTTTATTTCCATTGTGCTGGGCACGGTGATCGGGATGGTGGCAGGCTATGCCGGAGGGATTGTGGATGCCGTTCTCATGCGGGTGGCCGATATCATCATGGTTATGCCTTCCCTGGTGATCCTTTTGATCCTGGCCTCCTTGTTCGGGCAGTTCAACATCTGGCTGATTGTCTTTATCATCGCCATCATGAGATGGCCGGCCGTTTCCCGGGTGATCCGGTCACAGACCTTATCGCTTAAACGCCGGCCCTTTATCGAGGCGTCCCTTGTGGCCGGGGCCTCGCCCCTGCGGATCATCTTCCGGCACATCATGCCCAATGTGCTGCCCCCTGGCCTTTTTGTTCATGACGTTCAGGGTGACCTCGGCCATCCTGGTGGAGGCGGCGCTTTCCTTTCTGGGATTCGGGGATCCCTCCCAGGTCAGCTGGGGCATGATGCTGCAATGGGTCTGGAAGTCCGGCCATATGTTTCAGGCCCCGTACTGGCTGATCCCGCCTGGTATCAGCATCTCTCTTCTCACCTTGGCTTTTTACATGCTGGGCCGGGCCATGGATGAAGTCCTGGACCCCAGACTGCGCAGGGAGGGGAGGGCATGAGCCTTTTATCCGTCAGGAATCTGAGTGTGGGGTATGAAACCTCCGGGGGGATGGTCAAAGCCATTGACAATGTCCTCCTTTGACCTTGAAAAGGGCAGCCCTTTAGGGTTTGTGGGGGAATCCGGATGTGGCAAGACGACCATCGGTATGACCCTGATGGGGCTTTTACCCGATAACGGGAAAATTCTGGGGGGGGAGATACGGTTCGGGGAAAAAGATCTTGCACGCCTTTCCGAAGACCAGTGGCGGGGCGTCAGGGGTCGGGAGATGGCCATGATTTTCCAGGCGGCCATGAATGCCTTAAACCCGGTATACCGAGTGGATGACCAGATTAAAGAGGCCATTATCACCCACCACCCCAATGTGTCCGAAAAGGACCTTAACCTGCGTCTTGAAGAGCTTTTCGACCTTGTGGAAATGCCCCTTGAAAGGTCCCAAGACTATCCCCATGAGTACAGCGGCGGTATGAAAACAGCGGGCGGTGATTGCCATGGCCCTTGCCTGCTCACCCCGGGTGATCATTGCCGACGAGCCGACAACGGCTCTGGATGTTATTGTTCAGGATCAGATCCTTGAGGGCCTGCGGGCGATCCAGGCCCGGCTGAAAATAGGGCTGATCTTTATCTCCCATGATATCGCAGTGGGTAGCGTCCATCTGTGACCGGGTCTGCGTCATGTACGGCGGGCAGATTGTGGAGGCGGGATCTAAAGACGAGGTCTTTTCCTCCCCGCGCCATCCCTATACCAAAATGCTTTTAGGCTCCTATCTGAGCCTGGACAGCAAACGGGACATCCAGGTCCCGGAAATGGGGGAAACCCCGGATCTTTCCAGGCTGGACGGCAGCTGCAGGTTTTCGGTTAACTGCCGATCCTGCTCATCCGCCTGCAAGTCTGTTCGACCCCGATGGGTCGACATTTCCAATACCCACAGGGCATTTTGCTGCAATGAGGAGCTGATCAGGAATATCAATGAAAAACTATGATCCCGCCAAAAACCCCCCTTGTCCGGATGAAAGGGGTGGTCAAGCAGTACACCACCGGAAAGCGTCTGTTCTCCGTGGGAAAACAAAACCGGGTCCTGGCATTAAATGATATTGATTTGTCCATAGCCCAGGGGGAGATCTTCGGTCTTGTGGGGCAAAGCGGCAGCGGTAAAACCACGACAGGCCGCCTGCTGGTCCGGCTGGAGGAACCCACCCACGGTGAAATATTTTTGAAAGGGGAACGGATCAGCGAATTTACAGGCCGCAAGCTGCAGCAGTTCCGGTCCCGGGTCCAGATGATCTTCCAGGATCCCTACCAGAGCTTGAATCCCCATCTTTCTATTGCCGAGACGATTTGCGAACCCCTTGAAATTCACAACATTGGAAACAGGGAAAGCCGGATGGAAACGGTGGTTGAGGTCCTTGAAACCGTGGGGCTTAAACCGGGGGCAGATTATTGCAGAAGGTACCCCCACCAGCTTTCCGGCGGCCAGCGTCAGCGGGTGGCCATTGCCCGGGCCATTATCTTAAAGCCGGAGTTTGTTGTGGCGGATGAGCCCACCTCCATGCTCGACGCCACCATTGCCGTCCAGCTGTTCAACCTGTTGACCCGGATCCGGAAGCATTTTTCAATGACCTTTTTGTTTATCACCCATAACCTGGCTGCGGCGCGGTATCTGTGCGACCGGGTGGCGGTCATCCATGAGGGGCATATCGTGGAGGTGAACACGGCGGAAAAGATCGTCAGCAACCCGGATCATCCTTATACCAAAAAATTGATTCAGGTCCAACCTAGGTTCCCCTACGGGACCGGGGCTTAGCTTAGGAGAACCCCATGGGCAGGTGGATGGCCGGATATACGGTAAAGGAGAGAATTTTTCTTTACTATATGGTATTTTTTATCCTGATTTCCGGCCTGACCATTATCGGGAACATCGCATCGGGCCTGGCCTTTTCATACAATTACAAGTGGATTGCCACCCTCGTGACTTCCGGGATTTTTTTTCGGCTGTCCCTGGACAAAAAAAAGGCGGTCATTGTCCGCAGGATCGGGATTTACCTGTTTTCTTTTCTGATGCTGCCGGTGTGCTGGCTGAGCAGTGCAGGCCTTGTGTCTCCCAGCATCACCTATTTCCTTTCTGCTTTTGATCCTGATCAATACCATGACAAGGGGCATAGAGCGGATCGGGGTGAATGCCGCCTTTATCCTGACCAATCTGGCCATGGTCTTTTTGTTCAGTACCCACCCCCATTTTTTCAGCACCATAACAAAAATCCCAGCAGCTTGTGGACTGGGTTGTGAATCTGCCCATTGTTTTTTCCTTTTGCAGCCCTTTTGCTGGCCACCGTAGAGCGGGCCTATGAAGCCGAACACCAGAAGAATAAACGCATTAACAAAACGCTTAAGGCCCTGTCCCAGACCGACGGTCTGACAGGTCTTTACAACAGGACTCATCTGGCAGAGTACGGCCCCCGTTCCATTGCTTCACATCGCAGGACCGGAACGCCTCTGGCGCTTTTAATGCTGGATATTGACCATTTTAAAGATTACAATGACACCTATGGCCACCTTGCGGGCGACCAATGCCTGAAGGCTGTAGCCAAAATTCTCAAAGAGAAAAGTTCCAGGTCGACGGATTTTGCTTACCGCTACGGAGGCGAGGAGTTCCTGGTGCTTTTGGGAAATACCGACACACAGGGGGCCGTGTGTGTGGCAGAAAAGATACAGCAGGATCTTAAGGCGGCGGCCCTGCCCCACAGAGGGTCCAAATGGCAGCAGGTCTGCCTGAGTATCGGCATCCGGGTCAGCCAGGATGGCGAAAGCCTGGAACAATTGCTGGCCGATGCGGACGCAGCCCTTTACAAAAGCAAGAATAAAGGCAGAAACTGCATCACCCCTGTGGGATTCGGGGCTGCAGGACAGGAGATAAGAATATGGCTAAGACCGAAACCGATGCCAAACATGCGCTAAACCAGCTTTCCGAACTTTCTTCCCTGTTGTCTTCGCCTGAGGCCTCCCGGGATATTGAGACCTGTTTTGAAAAACCTTTGGAGATCATGCGCAACGCCATGTCTTTTGATGTGAGCGTTTTATAATAAGATCACCAATGCCATTGAAGGCTCGCTGATGCTTCGGATCGTTAGGGTGTCGGATCCCAATAACTTTCGCCCGGACCTTTATCAAAATCGGCGTCTCCAGCTGTCTCTCACCGATCCGGACCCCTGTTTTATAAACGAAGTCAGAGCCTTTGAAACCCGCACCATTTCCAGTATCAACGTGCCGGGGCAGGGGTGCGATATCATGGGATTTGTCTATCTTCCCGAAACCTTTGGCGGCGGCTATCTTTTCGGGCGGGGATTTTTCAGGCAGCCAGGCCGGGGTCAAGGATTACGATGGCTTCCGTTTGTGAGATCATGTGCAATTACCTGTCCACCATTCTCATCAAAGGGCAGTTTGAAGACCTGGCCATTAACGATAATCTTACCGGCCTGTTCAATTCAAGAAAGATCAAAGAGGAGGTGGACCGGGTCTGTCAGCGCTTCCATCGCCTGACCCATACCAGCGCTGTCATTGCCCTGTGCGATATCGATCATTTCAAATCCGTGAACGATACCTATGGTCATCTTCAAGGCGATATGGTACTGCGGGAGATGGGCGGCCTGCTCAAGGGCGGCCTTCGCCAGCCACTTTGACATCGCCGGCCGGTACGGCGGAGAGGAGTTTTTTGCTGATTTTTGACGAAACCTCGGCCCAGACGGCCTTTGAGGTTGTGGAGCGGATCCGGCAAAAGATTGAACGCCACAGCTTTACCCGCATCGACAGCACCGGCAGCCCTTCAGTCGGGGAACCCCTTCACGTCACCGCCTCCTTTGGCCTTGCAGAGAATATTCCGGAGGCTGCCATGGAAAGACTGGAGTGGGTGAATCTGGCTGACCAGGCCCTGTATAGCGCCAAAAAGGCCGGCCGGAACCGGACCCATATAGCCGGGAATTCAGAAGATTAAGGCGCTTGCAGCAAGTATCTGAAACGTTGTCACAGCTGCCCTAAGCCCTTGATCATAAAAATCCCGTACCCGACGGCCAGAACGCCACCGATGAGTCTGGGAATCCTCCCCGTTAACGCCGTAAAGACCAGAAGAGCGGCGCCTGCGCCCAGGATGACCAGAATCCCCGTTTCAAAGGTGGCCGGCAGGGTGATGGGGGTAAACAGGGCGTAGAGCCCCACACAAAGCGGGATGCAGATGTGGCAGTCCCCCATCTGGGAGGCATAGGAGATGTCGGCCCGGCCACGGGCCGCATAGTAAAAGGCCAGCAGAGCATTGGGGATGACCATCAGCCCGCCGCTCAAAAGCCCCAGATACTTTAAAGAAAGCCATCCTTTGCCATGGACCGTAACCCAGTTCACCAGCCCTTCAATGCTGTGCAGACAGGCCCAGGCCCCTAACCCTGCCAGGGCGAAATCAAGGAAAACCGAGAGCTTAAACCCCCTTTCTTTTTGAACGTTCTGCTTCATGACTTCAAAAACGTGGATGACCTGCCAGAAGACAAAGAGGCCGCAGAGCATCAAGCCGTCGGAAAAGTCCAGCTTCCCGTCCCGGGCCAGGGTCCAGACGGCACCGGTGAAAAAGAGCAGGGTGATCAGGGACAAAAGCAGGGAAAAAAAGCTTAAGCGCTGGTCCGTATCACCGGACCGGTCATGGAACCGCATCCCCCAGATCAGAGCGGGGGAGCCCCAGGACCAGGGTCAGGTTGGTGACGTTGTTGACAATGGCAGTTTTCAAGAACCAGGCTGCCGTCCCCGCCACTGCGGCCCAGGACAAAGGCAAAGGCCAGGTTGGCAAAGCCCGAGCAATAAGGCATGACAAGGGTTCCCACCCATGGTTCCTTCAAATCCTTTTTGCTCCACGGCATTGAGCCGCCATAGCATGAGCATGGAGGAAAGAAAAAAAAGCAGGATCATCTGAACCGGGCCCTGGCCTTGGGAAAATGCACATGACCTCTTGTGTCCAGGGGCTGTTGTGTATGGCTGTCCACAGGCGGCCCAGCACCTGGATGGCAGTAACGATGAATTCTTCCATGGCAGAAGGCGTTGTACCACGATTTTAAAGGAAACTGCAATTTATGGATGAAAATATCCTTTGGGGCCTGCCTCTTTTTGCGGTGAAAAACAATTAGGTTTGACGAAAAGGGCAACCGCTCTTACCCTTGTATAACACAACTCAAGTTCAAAAAAGGAGAACCGCATATGAAGATATTAATCGTTGGCGGCAGCGGCACCATCGGATCAAAGGTTTGCGCCCATTTTGCAAAACAGCATGAGGTCATTGTCGCAGGGCGCACCACAGGTGATGTCCGGGTGGATATCACCGATGCTGCATCCATTGGTTCCATGTTCGAAAAAACAGGCCATGTGGATGCGGTCATCTGCACGGCGGGAGATGCCAAATGGGCGCCGTTCAAAGATCTCACCGAGGATGATTTTTACATCGGCATCACAAGCAAACTTATGGGACAGATCAACCTGGTGAGAATCGGGAAGGACTACCTGAATCCCGGCGGATCTTTTACCCTGTCCACAGGCATCCTGGCCGATCATCCCGTGCTCATGACCACAAGCGCGGCCATGGTCAACGGCGCCATCCACAGCTTTGTCAAGGCTGCCTGCCTGGAACTGCCCTGCGGCATCCGGATCAACGCGGTGTCCTCCGGCCTGGTGGAGGATGCCGTTGCGCACTATGAAGCCTATTTCCCCGGCCACAATCCCATCCCCATGAAAAAAGTGGTCAATGGCTTTGTCAAAAGCGTGGAAGGCGCAGGCACCGGGGAGATCATCCGGATGTATGATAACAGTTGATTTGATTGTCTTTTCGATGCCAGTCACCCTTGGCGACTTAAATCAAAACTTGCAATTAAAGGTTTTTGTATTAAAGTCTTCTTTATTTTTTGTGTAAAGGAGAAGCGATTTTCTCCATTGGCAAAATAATGTGGAAATCAAAAAGATCGTCCCAAGGAAGCCACTTCCAAAGGGATACCATATAAAAGGAGAAGACAATGAAGAAAGTGATTTTGGCAGTAACAGGGCTTTTGTTTCTGGCAGCGGCGGGGGCAGGCTATGCCGATCCCATCAAAGTGGGGGCGGTGACGCCGTTGACCGGTAAGCTTGCCGTTTACGGCGAAGGGTTTCAAAAGGCCATGCTTTTAGCTGTGGATGAGGTGAATGCGGAAGGCGGCGTCAAGGGCAGTCCCCTTGAAATCGTGTTTGAAGACAACACCTCTACCTCCAAAGGATCCGTGTCCGCCATTCGCAAGCTGATCACCGTGGATAAACTGCCCATGATTTTCGGGCCGGCGGCCAGCTCCAACTTTCTTGCGGTATGCCCCATTGCCGAAAACAATAAGACCATTCTCATCGGAGCGGAAAGTGCGGCAGCCGCCATTACCAAGTGCGGATCTTTCGTTTTCCGGGTCTTTCCTTCCGACCTGCTCCAGGGCATCGGCGTGGCTGAGCTGACCCAGTCCCTGGGCTATAAAGAGGTCGTTTTGACCTATGTGAACAATGACTGGGGCGTGGGCCTGGCGCAAGTTTTCAAGGAAAAATTTGAAGCCCAGGGCGGCAAGATCTTAGATGAGATTCCCCATGGGGAGGGCAAGACCGACTATAGAAGTGAAATCCTTCGTATGCGGCGCCACAATCCTGCGGCCATCGTCAATCTGACCTATATCAAGGAAGGGGCCACCATCTTAAAACAGGCCTTTGAGACCGGTGTCAAAGTGCAGTGGCTCATGGGTTCCGCCTCCAAGTCCCCCAAGCTGGTGGAACTTGCCGGAAAAGCTGCCGAGGGCATCATCGGCACCTATCCGACCTTTTCACAGGAAACCCCAGCCTTTTCCGCCTTCAAGGCCGGGTGGGACAAAAAGTATCCCGGTGAAAAGCTTCCGACCTTTGGCGAGTACAACTATGACATGGTCAAGCTTGCGGCCAAGGCCATCAACGCCTCGCCCAGCCTTTCCGCAGAGGACCTGAAAGAGTCTCTCATGGCTGCAAGCCAGGGCTTTGTGGGGGCCACAGGCGACAAGAGCTTTGATGAAAACGGGGATGTCAGCGCCACTTACGGGCAGTGGACCGTCAAAGACGGCGCCATCACCGATTATAAGTAAGAATCCTTAATTTTCCATGGGGACATTTTATCTTCAACTGCTGGTCAACGGCGTCGTGGCGGGCTCAGTCTACGCCATGTTTGCCGTTGGCCTGGCCATGGTTTACGGGGTCTTTAAGTTCATCAACTTCTCCCACGGGGAGCTGATTACCTGGGGGGCATATCTTACGTTGATGTTTGCCTCGGCTCCCTTTGGTCTGCCCGTTGTCGCAGCCATTGTGCCGGCCTTAGGATTGACCGTGGCTATCGGTCTTGCCCAGGATACCCTGGTGTACAAGCCGCTCCGCCAGAGCAATCCCATTGCTGTGCTCATCGCTTCCATAGGGCTGTCCTATTTTCTGCGCAACGCCGTGCGCCTGTTCTGGGGCTCTGACCTTCAAGGCTTTGATCTGCCGTTGTCCCAGGGGCTTATGTTCGGCGGAATTTACATTACAAGGATCCAGATCATTATGGTCGCGGCGGCTTTGGTCTTTTTTACGGGACTATACCTGCTTTTGACCCGGACCCTTTTAGGCAAATCGCTGCGGGCCGTGTCCGATCATATGGAATTATCCGCCATCATGGGGATCAACATGGAAAAGGTGACCCGCACGGTGTGGATTCTGTCGGCTCTTTTTGCCGGGACCGGCGGGGTGCTGCTGGCCCTGGACACCAACCTGGATCCCATGATGGGGATGAACAATCTGATCAAAGCCTTTGCCGCCGTGCTCATGGGCGGGGCCGGCAATATCTGGGGTGCTCTTTTGGGCGGACTTTTCATCGGTATTGCCGAGAATATGGGGGTGGCCTTCATCCCTTCGGATTACAAGGATTTCATCGCCTTCGGCGTGATTATTCTCCTGCTGTTGTTCAGGCCCCGCGGGATCTTCGCTGTGGCCTCGGGGGTGCGCTGATATGGATTATATCTTACATATTCTCATCGTCTGTCTGATCTATTCGGTATTTGCCCTGTCCTTGAACCTTGAACTTGGGTTTACAGGCCTTTACAACTTCGGGCACATCGCCTTTTTCGGCATCGGGGCCTATACCTCGGCGCTGATGAGCATCAGCGGGATGCAGGTTCCCTTATGCATGGCTGCAGGAGCCCTTGCCGCCGGCATCGCCGGCGGGCTTTTTTCCCTGCCGGCCCTTCGACTGTCAGGGGATTATTTCGGCATCGCCACCTTTGTATTTGCTGAAATGGCCCATCTGTTCTTCTTGAATGAGCGGGATCTGACCGGCGGTCCCATGGGGCTGCCCGGCATTCCGAGACCCTCCCTGACAGGAGCCGGGGTGGAAAGCCTGCCCAAATTTCTGGTGCTTACTTTTATCATCGGTATTTTTGTGTTCCTGTTCATGCGGCGCCTGGCTGCCTCTCCTTTCGGCCGGGCCCTCAAGGTGATTCGGGAGGATGAATACGTGGCTCAGGCTTTGGGGAAAAATACCCTGGCCATGAAGATCAAGGCCATTGCGGTGGGATCTTTTTTCGCCGGGCTGGCCGGCGCCTTATGGGCCCATTACATCACCTACATCAGCCCCACCGATTTTACCCTTCAGGAGACCATCCTGGTCCTGCTCTGCGTGGTTTTAGGGGGCCGGGGAACCCTTTGGGGACCAGTCCTGGGTGCCCTTGCCGTGATCATTTTTGGGGAAGCGGTCAGATTCCTGCCCATCCCCTCCCAGTATGTCGGCCTTGTGGCCCCGATCCAGGGGATGGTCTACGGGTTTATTCTCATTTTGATGATGCGGAAAAGGCCCCAGGGCATCATCGCCGAGCATAAGGGGGTGCGGCATGCTTGAACTTGAAAATGTTTGCAAACGGTTCGGCGCCTTGAGGGCCGTGGATAGGGTCAGCTTTTCCCTGGCGGAAAAGGGGATTTCAGGTCTCATCGGCCCTAACGGGTCAGGCAAGACCACCCTGTTCCATCTGATTACAGGGTTTTACGCTCTTGACGGCGGCGTTATCCGTTTTTCCGGAGAGAAGATCAGCGGGCTGCCGCCCCATAAGATCAGCCGCAAAGGCATTGTCAGAACCTTTCAGCAGACAAGGGTGCTGCCCTTTTTATCTGTGCTGGACAATCTGGCCGCCGCAGCCCCGGATCAGGCAGGGGAAAATATTCTTCCACTTTTTTTCACCCCGTCCCGGGTGGCGGCCCAGGAAAAACGGAATGTGGAAAAGGCTCTGGCCGTATTGGACACAGTCAAGCTGACCCACCTAAAAGACAACCCGGCAGGAGATCTAAGCTACGGACAGCAAAAGCTTCTTGAAATCGGGCGGGTGCTCATGGCCGATCCGTCTCTGATCATCCTGGACGAGCCCACGGCGGGCATTAACCCCAGCCTGATCCGTCAGCTGGTGACGATTTTAAAAACCTTGAGGGATCAGGGTATCAAGATTTTCCTCATCGAACACAACATGCCACTGGTGGCAGAGCTTTGCGATGAGATCTTTGTCATGGATTCCGGCGCCCTGATTTTTTCCGGCAGTCCGGAAGAGGTTCAGACCCACCCCCGGGTGGTTGAAGCCTATCTTGGAAGGAGTGCCTGATGCTGCTGGAAGTCGACAATATTACCGTTGGATACGGCCGTGCTCCGGTACTCTCCGGGGTATCCCTGACCGTGGATAAAGGGGAGCTGATCTGCATTATCGGTCCCAACGGCGCAGGCAAATCTACCGTGCTCAGAGCCGTGGCAGGGCAGTTGTTCCCCTCCGAAGGCGCAGTCCGGTTCAAGGGCCGTGACATCAGCCGGTCAGACATTTCGGAACGAGGCCGGCAGGGTCTTGTTTTCATTCCCCAGGGGCTGAATGTATTTCCCAACCTGACCGTGGAGGAAAACCTGGAGGTGGCGGGCACCCTTCTGGGCGACCGGCGTCTGCTGCACCGGCGGATCAAAAAGGTGATGGATCTTTACCCGGTTCTCGGGGAGAAGAGACACGCCGCCGCCAGAGAACTGTCCGGCGGAGAGCGTCAGATGCTGGCGCTCAGCCGCAGTATTATCCTGGAACCCTCCCTTGTATTGCTGGACGAGCCATCTCTTGGGCTGTCGCCCTTGATTGTGGATCTGATATTCGACCAGATTTCAGGCATTGCCGAAAACGGATCTTCCGTGCTTCTGGTGGAGCAGAACGCCAGAAAGGGCCTTTCCGTCGCCCACAGAGGCTATGTTCTGGAACTCGGGAAAAACCGCCTGGAGGGAACCGGGCAGGAACTTTTGGACAGCGACGAGGTCCGCCGCCTTTACCTTGGCGGATAAAAAAGAGGGATAATCCATGGCTAAACTGCTTCAAATCGCCCAGCTCGGGCATCCGGTTTTACGCAAAACTGCGGCACGGGTAAAGGATCCCAACGCCGCTTTTATCGAACCCCTTATCGCTGACATGATGGAAACTGTGGGCGATGCCGCAGGCGTGGGTATTGCCGCCCCCCAGGTATACGAATCCTACCGGATCTTCATCATGGCCTCCCGGCCCAATGCCAGGTATCCGAATGCCCCTAAAATGCCGCCTACCGCCCTGATCAATCCTGAAATCATCGATCGCTCCGATAAAATCGCCAAGGACTGGGAAGGGTGTCTGAGCATTCCGGGGATTCGGGCGAAGGTGCCGAGGGCTGTCCAGGTACAAGTCCGGTACACCGGAACAGACGGTATTGAACAGACAGCCGTTTTCGATGATTTTTTAGCCCGGGTCTTTCAGCATGAACTGGACCATCTGGACGGGAAAGTCTATCTGGACCGGGTGGAGACCAATCTGGACATTGTTACGGAAAAAGAGTTCTGGAAGATTATGGGCGGGGCGTCTTCCCGCTGACAAACAGATCCAGTTCGGGATCAAAGACCGCCGGGCAGGAGGCGATAAAATCAGCCACAATTGTATGGGTTCCTTCATGAACCAGTGAGAGCGCCTGGGTTCTGAACAGCTGCCAGGCATCCGTGTCAGGATCCGAATAGTCCCGGATAAAATCGTCATGAAAGGTTCGGATCTCTTGTTTTGCCTCAAACTCCTGCCGGGTTAAAAAGGCGATGATTTCCCTTTTAATCGGATTGGCCCGGATATAATCCATTGCAGCGGCAAGAAAAAACACTGCGGCACAGCGCCTGGCTTCAAGCACATTGTCCTTGCGGGTAAACTCAAGATGGGCGGATATTTTTTTTCTGTAAGCCGTCTTTTGTGATTGGGACAGATCCCGATAGGATGTTTGGTTTAAACCGTCCTTTTTAAGCCGTTTCATTACGGAGAGGGTATTGGCCCTTCGTTTTAGCCTCGCCGCCTCGTCAAAGACCTCAAAATACTCTTTAACGCTTCGCATACCCGGCGGCGTCAAGTTGTAATCCCCGTTATCCAGCAGGATATTTTCCACCTGGACATCCAAAAGAAGGGAAAGATAAAAGGAGCGCCCCTCCTGCCCGATCACCTGCAAAGGCTTGAAATAGTCCTGAAGCAGGGCCATACGGCCGATGCGTTTTACCGGAAACCAGGCAGTGGCTTTTGTCACCGGGATTTTTTTGTGACCGAAGGGATAGAGGGCGCTGGTGAAAGTGGGGATGATGATGCAGACCCCGTCGGGAGAAATCTCCGTGCCGTAGCTGTCTGTGATGGAAGGCTTTACGGTGGAGAAATCTTCATCCAGGCAGGCTGCGATAAGCAGGTCCGGGGTGGCGTGCTGCTTGGTGAACCTTAGGCCCAGCCGGTTTTCAAGGGCCTCAATCCTGCCCCGGTTTCGGTTGGTCAGGCTGACGGCAATATCAATGCCCTGGCCGATAATGGCGGAAAGCCGTGGCTCTTTTCCTTTGGGAATTTTGGTTAACAAGGAAAATTCGGATTTTTCCGGAAAGGCATTTAAAAGATCGATCAACGTGGCGGAACCGTCTTCCCAGTCGAGGGGATCGGATCCGCCGTAAAGGGCAAGATCCCGGTTTCCCTGGGCCAAAAGCTTTTGAAGGATGGTTTCTGCAGCCTCCCGGTCAAAATGACCCCGGACCCGTGGCAGGGCCCATTCGTTGCAGCGTCGGCAGAAATTGGCGCAACCGGAGGTGAGCTGGAAGGTGATGGCCGTTTGAAATACGAGATCTGCCTGCCAGGTTTCAAGGGCAGCCGCTTCCTGCCAGGTGTTGTAATCGAGACTGAATAAATCGGATCTTCTGGCCCGGTCTCGCATAAGCGCCTGGAGGCTGTTGTATATATCGTTCAGAGGAGCAGGCGTACGGTTTCTTCTGTTTAAGTCTCCCGGCCTGAAACAGATTTTTTTAACGCCCTCCTGAACCTGGCGCAGGTATTTTTCATCGGTCTCCGTGAGCCCCTTAGTTTTGGCCTTTTCATAAAGGGCGAAGTAACATCGGAGCAGGCGCCCGCTGTCGTTTGCATACAGCGCTGCAAACAGCTTGTGTTTTAGCCACTCCATCTGGGTGACTGAGGTCTGGATAAAGGCTTGGGTCATAGGATAAATAAAAGCGGGGGCTTACCATGGCAAGCCCCCGCTTAAGTCGCTTAAAGAAAAATCCTTAAGGCTAATTAAAGATCAATTAACCGCGGACCTCTTCTTTTACCGTTGTGGCCAGCTTGTACAGAATGGTCAGTACAAGAAAGCCTGTGGCATAGACCCCGAGGGAGATCAGGATTTCCTGGCCTGAAGGGGCGTATTCCGTGACATGGTGGGTCATGGACGGCACAAAACCGCCGGCGATCATGCCAAGGGCCTTGTCAATCCAGGCACCCACAAATATCATGGCGCAGGTAACAGGCAAAAGGACCTTGTTGGTTCGCAGTTTCGGGATCAAAAGGAAAACGGCCCCGGTTCCCATGAGGATAAAGGCGGACCACATCCAGGGCACCATCATGTTGTGGCCGTGCAGGCCGAACAAGAGGTACTGGGTGTGGGCCAGATGCCCGGGAATGGCCGAGTAAAAGACCACAAAACACTCGCACAGGAAAAAGAAGATGTTTGCGATAACCGCGTAGCAGACGATTTTTGAAAGGGTCTGCATGGCTTCCCAGCCCGGATCAAACTTGGTGACCTTTTTGATGATGTAGCACAGGATGATCAAAAAGGCAGGGCCTGCAGCAAAGGCGGAGGCCAGGAACCTGGGAGCCAGGATGGCGGTCAGCCAGAATCCCCTTCCGGGGTTGCCGCAGTAAAGGTATGCCGTTACCGTATGGATGCCGATGGCAAACGGAATGGAAAGATAGACCAGCGGTTTCACCCAGAAGGCGGGTTCCACCTGGTTTCTCTCTGCTTCCAGCACTTTCCAGCCTACCACGATGTTCAAGAAGAGATAACCGTTGAGAACGATCATATCATAAAAGAGCATGGAGTGGGGAGTGGGGTAGAGCAGCAC
The DNA here is from genome assembly GCA_963677255.2 of uncultured Desulfobacter sp. Taxonomy (GTDB): domain Bacteria; phylum Desulfobacterota; class Desulfobacteria; order Desulfobacterales; family Desulfobacteraceae; genus Desulfobacter. The sequence continues at coordinate 3,313,410 of CAXXER010000001.1, forward strand.
ATTCAACATCCGGGTCGGCTGGCCAAGATCGACCACGATGAACAAAAGGCACATGACCAGAGAGCCTACGGCCAGAAATTCACCCAGGATGGTGATCCTGTGAAATCTTTCATAGTCATGCAGGTAATAGGGAATGACCACCATGACACCGCCTGCAGCCACACCGACCAGAAAGGTGAAGTTGGCGATGTAAAACCCCCAGGACACATCCCTTCCCATGCCGGTGATGGTCAGACCGTTGATGAACTGGTCCACATAGGCAATGCCTGCTGCCCCCATGACGGCGAGCAGAAAGACTATCCATAACCAATAATTTTTACTTCCTTTGATAGCTATCTCAAGCATACTCGCCTCTCTTAAACGATGTAGTAAACACTGGGCTCGGAGCCCAGGGATTGTTTACGACGGATTGTATAGTTTTCGGCCAGAAGTGCCCGGATCTCGGATTCAGGATCTTCCAGGTCCCCTACCACAATGGCCCCTTCGCTGGCTTCTACGCAGTAGGGAAGCTCTCCCTTTGCCAGGCGTTCGGAACAGAAGTTACACTTTTCAACCACACCCTTGGTCCGGGTGGGGAAGGTCGGGTCGGTCTCCGCGATAAAGGGGCGGGGATCCCGGAAGTTGAAATTTCTGGAACCGTAGGGGCAGGCAGCCATGCAGAACCTGCAGCCGATGCAGCGGTGGTAGTCCATGATAACGATGCCGTCTTCCCTCTTAAAGGTCGCCTGGGTGGGGCAGGCCTTGACACAGGGGGCGTTTTTGCAGTGGTTGCAGGTCACCATGATGGGGGTGTGGTGGAACCGCTCGGCCAGATATTCGTCTTCCTTGTCCGGAAAGGCGTTGTGAAACTCCTCTTCCCAGATCCATTTGATCTCCTGAATCTTTTTGACCGGAAGGGGATTGGGATATTTTTCCGTATCCACCTCATGGGTGAAATCAGGAACATTGTGGTGGGAGTGACAGGCCTCGACAATGGCTTCGGCCACTTCCTCGGTCAATTTGTTGGTATCGATGACCATCCCCCAGCGATGGGCGTGAAGGGCCTCTTCGTTCATGGCCTTCACAGGACCGCTGTGGGAGCCGGATGAGGCAAAGTTGATTGCCGGAGCAGCACCCATCCCAATGGCAGCAATACCCGCTACTTTCAGAAAGCTTCTTCTGCTCTTTTTCATCATTGAATCTCCTTCGGGTTGGTATGGCAGTCCCAGCAGTAGGGGCTGACGTCAGCATAGGTGTGACAGGAATCACAGAACTTGGCCTTGTCTTCATGGCAGCCCAGGCAGGAGTTCTCCCCTGTGGACAGGCTCATGTGAAAGGTCATGCCGTTTTCACCGGTGTATTGTCTGTCACCGGTGCGGACAACCGAATCCCGCCACTCATCCAGAAGGGACATGTGGTTGGCGCGCATTTCATACTTGTCCAGGACGCATTTTTTCTGCGTCGCAGCCTTTCCCAGAAGTTCCGGTTTGGGCGCCGCCTCAGTGGTGGTGACCATGTTGAACCAGAAGGGGGAGAGAACCGCAATGACAAAGATTGCAAGTCCTGCCATAATCATGTTTTTACTCATCTTATTCCTCCTCCAGTCCGGGTAAAGGTTCCATTCTCAAGTCTTCTTCCCTCTCTTTTTCGCCCGGCAGAATCAGGGCGTTGCCCACAAGCTCGTGAACACCGGCAACCTCGACTTCGGGGACCCAGTATTCGCAGAGAGTGGAAAGAGCGGCGCGGTCAATGGCGCAGATGGTGCCAAGCGTATTCACACCAAACTTTTCATGCACGTATTTGAGTGCATTTGCCCGGGGCAGCGCCCCTGCCATTCTCAGCTCCATATTCTCGCCGGCGTTCAGACCTGCACCGGAACCGCAGCAGAATGTCTGCTCCCGGATGGTGTTGGGCGGCATCTCATAGAAGTTGTCGCACACGTTCTGGATGACATACCGGGGTTCGTCCAGAAGACCCATGCCTCTGGCAGGGTTGCAGGAGTCGTGGAAGGTCATGATCCGGTTGGCATTCCGGCTCTTGTCCAGTTCCAGCTTTCCGTGCTTGATCAGGTCGGCGGTGAACTCGGTGATGTGGACCATCTTGGTGGAGGCGGCATTGTGGAACTTGGTGCCTGTGATGGGGTTCACCGGGACTTCCAGGAAGTCGGCAGGGCCGTTCATGGTGTCCATGTACTGGTGGATGACGCGCCACATGTGGCCGCATTCGCCGCCGAGAATCCATTTAACGCCGAGACGCTTGGCTTCCATGTACATTTTGGCGTTCAGACGCTTCATGGTCTCATGGGAGGTGAAGAACCCGAAGTTACCGCCCTCTGAGGCGTAGGTGGACCAGGTGACATCCAGTCCGTATTTTTCCTTGAGGTACTTGAACAGGATCAGATATCCCTGACAGGTGTAAGTTCCAGGATCGGCGAATACGTCACCTGAAGGCGTGATAAAAAGAATGTCCGCGCCTTTTTTCTGGAACTGAGGGGTACAGTCAACGCCTGTGATTTCCTCGATATCCTCAACAAAGAACTCCAGCATGTCTTTGAAGGCATGGGGCTGGATGCCAAGATGGTTACCGGTCTGGTAACAGTTGGAAACAGGTGTTGCAATCCAGTCGATGTTAAGACCGATCAGGTTTAGAAGCTCACGGCCCATGATGGTGATCTCGGCCGTGTCAATGCCGTAGGGACAGAATACGGAACAGCGGCGACACTCAGTGCATTGGAAAAAGTAGTACCACATTTCCTTGAGCACATCGATGGTGAGATCTCGGGCGCCTGCAAGACGCTGTCCGCCGGGAATCATTTTCAGGATCTTGCCGGCTGCGGTGAAATCATTTCTGTATACGGATCTGAGCAGCTCGGCCCGCAGTACAGGCATGTTTTTGGGATCGCCTGTGCCAAGGAAGAAGTGGCACTTGTCAGCGCAGGCCCCGCAGCGGACACAGACGTCCATGAAGATCTTGAAAGTACGGAACCGTTCCAGCCGTTCCTTGATGCCGTTGTGAAGGATTTCCTTCCAGTTCTCCGGCAGCTTCCAGTCTTCTTCTAAGGGGTTCCATTCCCGCGCATTGGGCAGCCCTAAGGTTTGAACGCTATCCGCCTTGGCCGCGTAGCAGTACATCCCGGGTCTGATCTGAACGGACTTGGTGGTATCCATCCAGTTGCTGGGATCCGATGCTGACCTGGGGCTATAGTCTATTTTATCCAGCGCTTCATCTGGTGTAAGTTCGTCAGCCATCTATTACTCCTTCTTATCCACCGGCAGGCCGGCTTCAATCATTTTTTCTCTGAAGTGATCTTCATACTGTTCATAGGTATGAGTCGGCACATCATAGTTCCAGGGGTTCACATGCCGCACGGCCCGGGTGTTGTTGGCCATGTTTCTGGTGGGGGAGAGGAAAACCCCGCCCATGTGCATGAGCTTGGACATGGGAAAGTATGCGAACAGAATGCTTACCAAAAAGACATGACCGTAAAAAAGACCGCCGACACCCTCAGGGATAACCGGGGAGAAGGTGGCAAGACCCATGGTCAGTTCCTTGATACCGATGATGTCCACCTTGGTGAAGTAGCGCATGGAGATCCCTGTGGCCGCAATGCCGATGATCAGAAACAGCGGAAAGTAATCGGCAGCCTGGGAGATGTAGTTGACCTTTGCATCAAAAATCCGCCGTCCCAGAAGGAAGAGGGCGGCGGCCAGAAGAACGATGCCGGACAAGAAAATGCCGGGAAGCCCGATCTGGACGATACCGTCAATGTACTCCAGCGCTTTAATGCAGCCGGGCACAGGGCTTGTGAAAAAGCGCAGGTGCCTGAGCAGCACGGTCAGGAAGGCATAGTGAAATGCCAGGGCCCCCACCCACAGGAAAATTTCCCAGGAGTAGGACAGCTTGTTGGACGCGTTCCGGTGAAAGGCTGCTTTGGTGTTCCGAAACAGGGACCTGAAAACAAAGATTTCCAGAACCATGCGAATGAAGACACCAAATGCCGTATTCGGGTTGTCAATGGTGTTCTGCTTTACCCAGTCCATGGATTTCTGCTGGCCGCAGGTCGTCGGAATCCTGAACGGCACGGCAGAGGCAGCCCATCCCATGACCTTCATGACAAATCCGATCAGGAATGCGGCCACCGCCACATAGGGAAAAACCACACCAAAGATGACCTGAAGCCCTGCTCCCTCAACCCCTGCATAGGCCATCAGGAAAAGCAGAAAAACAGCTGTAAGGGGGATCAAGTACCTTTGATTCATGTTATAACCACCTCATTAATTGGATGTATGACCCGCCAGTTATCGCATCATACATGTTAAGATTTATAAGAGCCCAGAAGCTGTTCCTCTGAGAGCTCTTCTACTAAACCTGCCCTTTCAAAGGCCCTGTGAATGCGTCTTTTGCTTTCAGTTGCCTTTAAAAGGAAAATTTCTTCCTTGCATTTCATCAGTTTGTTGAAGGCTGCCAGTGCCACGGCATCCACAGACCGGTCGAAGGCTTTGAGATGTTTGTCTTCAAGAAATTTGGGGCCGATCTCCTTGAGGGCAAAGACAAAGCTGACAGCATCCGCCGGATCAAACGACTGGACCGCCCGGATTCTGATAATGGGATCCAGGGCTTTTTCGAGGGCGTCCCGGTCATAGGGGCCGGTCAATAAATTAAGCACCGCCTCAAGGGTTTCCCGGGTTACGGCACCTACGGGATTGTCAAAGCGGTTGGCATCTTTTCCCAGGATACGAGCTGTTTGCTGGGGGTAAGTATTGATGGTCTCCTGAAACCAGAGCGCGAGCATCTGGTTTAGATTTTTTTTAATTATCTGTTCCAAAATCCCTTATTCTCAACTAAATCTGCTGATTATCGTCCAATTGTTAGATGGATATAATCTGCCGGGGGGCTTATGTCAAGGATAAAGACGGTTCAGTTGCCAAATGCAAACCGGGTGCGAGGAAAGTCTGTTAAGCCATACTTGGCAGGTGTTTTAAGCGTTTCCTTTTCCCGGAAAATAGTGTATGAACATGGGGCATCGCTATATATAAGGTACGCTTTCCAAAAGGAGAGGTGCCTGTTGCACATCAGGTGCAAATCCATGAAAACGCTTGAAAGGAAAAAGATGAAAAAGACGCTTAAGCTCGTGTTGATGGCAACCTGCCTTTGGGTTGTGTTGATGGGAACCGCCATGGCCCAGGACGGTTGGGGGATCTCTGCCGGATACGGCCAGTCTAAAGATGACATTGATATTTACAGGGTCGGCCTGGTCAAAGACTGGAACGTCAAATGGCTTGAGAACGCCACAGGGTATGTGACAGGTTACTTTGAACTCTCATATAACTACTGGAAAAAAGGTGGTGATAAAACAAATGGCTTCGCCTTGTCGCCGGTGTTCAAGTATGCCTTTGACTCCAACGATAACGGCTGGTACCCGTATGTGGAAGGCGGCGTGGGCGTGGCCTATATTGACGAGTACTTTATCGGCACCCGGAATCTTTCCTCCAACCTGCAGTTTGAGGATCGTATCGGGGTGGGCTACCGGTTCAAAAGCCTTGATGTAAGCTTTCGGTACATGCATTACTCCAATGCCAGTCTTAAAGAGCCCAACGACGGCATTGATATCTGGATCGGCAGCCTGGCCTGGTTTTTTTAAACTCCTGATTAAGGACGATAATGAATTTTTTCAGGCGCGTCTTTGCCGGTCTGGGCTATGAGGTTTTGCGGGTTGAAAAGTATCATCCCACCCTTGAATCCCATTTAAAAATGATACTGGAAAATCTGTCTGTTGATGTGGTTATTGACGTGGGCGCCAATAACGGCGGCTACGGTCGAATGCTCAGGCAGATCGGATATCGGGGGCATATTGTATCCTTTGAACCTGTTGATGCGGCATTTGATGCACTGTCTTCAAGAGCCGGGGGGGATGCAAAATGGCATTGTCACAAACATGCCCTTGGCTCTAAAGATGAAGAAATCGATATCAACGTTCCCAAGTCCGATGATTTTGCATCCTTTCTTGAGGCCACTGACAAGGCAAAGGAAATCTGGGCGGACGATTTTTCAAAGACCTTCAGTCAAAAAGTCCGGGTGAAAACTTTGGATGCCGTTTATAAGGATGTTATCCTGCCCCTCATATCCGGTGGGAACGTCTTCTTGAAAATGGACACCCAGGGATTCGACCTTGAAGTTTTTCAAGGGGGGCGCAATGTGCTCGACTCTATTTTGGGGATTCAATCTGAAGTTTCGGTGTTCCCGATTTACAAGGGCATGCCCGATTTTGTAGAGGCGATTTCCTGTTTTAGGGAGGGCGGGTTTGAGATCACAGGGCTTTATCCTGTCTCCAGAAATAGTGCGGATTTGACGGTGGTCGAGTTCGACTGTGTGATGGTGAAAAAAACAGCGGCTTAATCCATTGGGTCTTAGCTGATTGTCAGTTCCAGGTACACGACGCCTTTGAGGGGGTTTGCATAGTAAGGGGCTGTCTCTTTGAATCCTAAAGAGTGATAAAGATCCAGGGCAGCCCCCAGTTTTTCCAGCGTGTCCAGCCGCATGACCTGGTATCCCAGTTGCCGGGCCGATTCGATGATGCTCTGGGACAGTTGCTTGCCCGCCCCGGTTCTTCTGGCCTGGGGTTTGACGTAAAGGCGTTTCATCTCGCAGGCGCCTATCCCCAAGGGGCGAATCCCCACGCACCCGATAATCTGTCCTTTGTCTATGGCAATGAGCAGGTCTCCGCCGGGCGGTGTGTATTTTCCCGGAAGTCCGGCCAATTCCTCTTCAAATCCCTGAAAACAAAGATCCTCGTCAAGGAAGGTTTCATACTCCCTGAAAAGTTCCCGAACGGCTTGAATTTCGGCTTGGGTTGCCGCCTGCTTTATCTGCATGGGTTAATCCGTTTATCCCGGTCTGGGGCTGCGTCGTGTTTGGCCATGAAAAAAGGATTTAAAGTTTGCGCTTTAAATCCTTATCATTTGTAAAACTGGCGGAGAAGGAGAGATTCGAACTCTCGGTGGAAGTTTCCCCCCACAACCGCTTAGCAGGCGGTCCATTTCAGCCACTCATGCACTTCTCCGCTGTAGGTTATTTTTTTTGGCGGAGGAGGTAGGATTCGAACCCACGAGGCTTTGACACCTAACGGTTTTCAAGACCGCCGCCTTCAGCCGCTCGGCCACTCCTCCAAAAAATAACCCGAGCAATATAGCATCTTGCCCGGGGCAGGTCAACAGCAAACTGACGGCAAATTTGCATGGAAAATCATATTGGAAATTATGGTCCGACGTCTGGATCTGCCGGGGTAAAAGGCATTGGGACAGCGATTATGGGGTCGGGTTCTTATTTAGTCCCGGCCTTTGGCTTGTTTAAACCATTGACAGGGTAAATGGTTGAGCTATATTAAGAGGTTTTAGATCCACGATATTAACAGGAGAACGTAAATGAAACAGAAAATCAGGTTTGAGAAGAACATCAAGGACGGGGAGGTCACTGTCCTTGAGTCCAGCGAAGTTGATCCCGGTGTGGTCATGCCCCTGCACGAGGAGGCATACAGCCTAGAAGAGATGACAGCGGCTGCAAAGGAAAGCCTTGAAGCCTTTATGAACTTGCTGCGCCGGCACAGCTTTTTCCCGACCCGGGATCTGTGCGAGAAACTCTATGACAACGTTCAGGAGTTCTTCGGCGATGACAGTATGGAAAAAATCGTTGTGGAGTACAGCGATGTGGAAGCCTTCCCCGGGGAAGAGGATTTTCAGCTGGAAGACGATGATGTGGAGCTGGATGCACTGCTGGACGAGGACGGGGACACCAAAGAAGACGAGATGAAGGAAATCGACGACGAAGACGATACGCCGAGGTTTACCCCTGAAGATACTTCTGAACACGAAAACTAAGAATACAATATGAAAACAAAAATCAAACAGATGGTGGTTCAGGCGGCCGCAAAGGCGTTTGAAAACGGTGAGCTGCCCTCTGACACAATGCCGGACATGGAGATTGAGGTTCCCAAGCACGAGGGGCAGGGGGATTTTTCAACCAACTATGCCATGGTGTCGGCCAAATTACAAAAAATGGCACCCAGGGCCATTGCCCAGGCTCTGGTGGATGCCATGCCCTCCGACGAAGCCGTTGAAAAAGTAGAGATTGCAGGTCCCGGGTTTATCAACTTCTTTTTATCCAAAACCGCCTGGCATCCCGTCGTGGATCAGGTCCTTTCAGAGGATGAGCGCTTTGGCTCCTCTGACATGGGCAAGGGAGAGAACGTCCAGGTGGAATTTGTCTCTGCCAATCCTACGGGGCCTTTGCATGTGGGGCACGGCCGTGGGGCCGCCGTGGGGGATTCTGTCGGCAATATCCTTTCCTTTGCCGGGTTCAACGTTCAAAAGGAATACTACATCAATGATTCCGGCCGGCAGATCAGAACTCTTGGGACCTCTGTGTGGCTGAGGCTTCTTGAGATGAACGGCCGGCAGATTGATTTCCCTGAGGATTGCTACCAGGGCGATTATATCAAGGATCTGGCCAAAAAGGTTGTTGCTGAACAGGGGGGCGATTTTCCAAATACCCCTGAGGACGAAGGGATTGCCATCTGCGCCCGGTACGCGGCCGGGCAGATTCTGGACGGGATAAAGGACGATCTTAAGGAGTTCGGGGTCGGCTTTGACAACTGGTTCAGTGAGCAAAGCCTCTACGATGAGGGCCGGGTTCAAAACGCCATTGAGGAGTACAAAAAGCGAGACCTGATTTATGAAAAGGACGGGGCGCTTTGGTTCCGGACCGAAACTTACGGGGATGAGAAAAACCGGGTAGTGGTCAGAAATAACGGGCTAACCACTTATTTTGCCTCGGATATTGCCTATCATAAGGAAAAATTTGAGCGGGGATTTCACCGGGTCATTGATGTCTGGGGGGCAGATCACCACGGATATATCAAAAGAATTGATGCGGCCGTTCAGGCCAGCGGCTATAAAAGCGAGCAGTTTGAGGTGATTCTGGTTCAGCTGGTTAACCTGCTCCGGGGGGGCAAGCCTGTTCAGATGTCCACAAGGGCAGGGGAGTTTGTCACCCTCAAAGATATTGTGGATGAAGTGGGTACGGATGCGGCCCGGTTCATGTTTTTAAGCCGCAGCTACGACTCCGGGCTTGATTTCGACCTGGAACTGGCCAAGCAGAAAAGCGCGGATAACCCGGTGTACTATGTCCAGTATGTCCATGCCAGGATTACAGGAATCCTGGTTAAGGCCAAGGAGCAGGGGATCATTGATGATATTGAGTTCTCCCAGGGGATGGATTTGGAACGTCTTGAGGAGGATGAGGAACTCAAACTGATCAAAACCCTGGCCGGGTTCCAGGAGCAGGTGGAGAAAAGCGCGGCCACACTCCATCCCCACGTGATCTTTACCTATTTGATGGCCCTGGCATCGGCCTTTCACGCCTACTACAACCGGCATAAGGTGATTGTTGAGGATGCGCCGCTTTGCCGGGCAAGACTTTCCCTTGTGCTGGCCGTTAAAAAGGTGATCCGCAACGGCCTTTGTCTTCTGGGTGTATCCGCACCGGAAAGAATGTAATCCATGAATGCGTCCCGGGGGATCTTCAGGTACGGGCTGTATCTTTTTATCGGTGCCTGGATGTTTGCCCTGGGCGTTATCGTTGGCCGGGGGACCTCACCTGTTACCTTTGATACGGAAAGCTTTCAGGAGCGTCTTCGGGTTATTGTCGGGCAGATTCCCAAAACATCCCCTGAAGAAGACAGGGTGGACTTGGATTTTTTTAAGACTCTGAACAAGCCGGTGGTCAAGGAGCCGGTGGTGATGCCGGAAGATCCTGGTGGAACCGGCGACAGTATGGCGGCAGCTTCCGAACCCCGGATCAAAGAGAATGACGGACCGATTCCGGTAAAGGTCAGCCTTAAGCTTGCCACGCGGAACAGGATGCCGGCTGCCACAGCCAAGGCAGACGCCAGCGTTAAAAAAAGCAACGTCAAAAAGAAAGTCCCGCTTGTTGCCGACAGTGGGGCTGAAAAGTCAGGCGGGGCCGAAGTCCCCACTGCGACTGCGCCTTCCGAGGACGGGCGATACACGATTCAGGTAGCCGCCTACAAAGCGTTTAAGGATGCGGTGACCCAGATGAGTCAGCTCAAGGAAAAGGGATTTGCCTCCTACCGGACAAAAGGTGAGGCCGGCGGCAGCACCTGGTACCGGGTCAGAACCGGATCCTTTAAGGATTTTCAGTCTGCCCAGGCGGAGCTGAACCGATTAAAACAGGCCAAGATCAATGGCATGATCATAAAAAAGGACGACCAATGAAGATATCAAAGCAGGAAGTTGAAAACATCGCCCATCTGGCCAGGCTGGAACTGGATGATGAGTTGACGGAAACCATGTCCGAACAGCTCAGTCATATTCTGGACTATATTGACACCCTTAAAACGGTGAATGTGGAAGGGGTTACCCCGGCCTCGGGGGCGGCGTTTATGAACAATGTGCTTCGGGAGGATGAGGTGGCGCCCTCTCCCGGCCCCGATGTGACCCTGGCCAATGCACCCGAGCGGGATGAAGATTTTTACCTGGTACCCAGAGTGGTAAAGTAATTTTAAGGACGGACTGCACATGGAACTTCACTCATTGACCATTCACGAGGCTGGACAGCTTCTGACGGATAAGAAAATTTCTTCTGTTGAACTGACAAGCGCCTTTCTTGATCGGATATCCAAGCATGACAACGAGATCGGGGCGTTTTTGACGGTGGATCCTGAGCTGGCCCTGGCCCAGGCTAAAAAGGCGGACCAGCGCATTGCCAAGGGCGAGGGGGGCGCCTTCACGGGGATTCCCATTGCCCTTAAAGATCTGCTTTGCACCAAAGGGGTCAGAACCACCTGCTCCTCAAAGATCCTTGAAAATTTTGTTCCCGAGTACGATGCCACAGTGGTGGAAAAGCTTCGGGATCAGGATGCAGTACTCATCGGCAAAACCAACATGGATGAGTTTGCCATGGGGTCCTCCACGGAGAATTCCGCCCTGCAGTTGACCCGCAACCCCTGGAATACGGAGCATGTCCCGGGCGGCTCCTCCGGCGGATCTGCGGCGGCCGTGGCAGCGCAGTTTTGTTCTGGCGCCATCGGTACGGATACCGGGGGCAGTATCCGTCAGCCTGCCTCCCATTGCGGGGTGGTGGGACTCAAGCCGACCTACGGCCGGGTTTCCCGGTTCGGAGTTGTTTCCTATGCCTCTTCCCTGGATCAGGTGGGGCCCATTACCCGGGATGTGAGGGATGCCGCCCTGATGCTGAATCTTATCGCTGGCCATGACCCCAAAGATTCCACTTCTGCGCCCAAGGCAGTGCCCGATTTTACAGGCGCCATTGCCGAATATGAAAAGAGCGGTCTTTCCGGGATGAAGGCCGGGATCCCAAAAGAGTTTTCAAGCCTTGAAGGAATTGATCCCGAAGTCTCCGCCATGTTCGAGGATGCCAAAGCCAAGCTTGCAGACATGGGGGTGGAGCTTGTTGACGTTTCTTTGCCCCATACCGAATATGTGGTGGCCGCCTATTACATTATCGCCCCCTGCGAGGCCAGTTCCAACCTGGCCCGGTACGACGGCGTCAAGTACGGCTTCAGGGATATGGACCCCGGCGACCTGATCGAGATGTACAAGAAGACCAAGTCAAAAGGCTTTGGCCTCGAAGTTCAGCGGCGGATCATTATCGGTACCTATGCATTGTCTGCGGGATATTATGACGCTTATTACGGCCGTGCCTCCCAGGTTCGGGCGCTGATCATGGATGATTTTTCAAAGGCCTTTGCCTCCTGTGATTTTATCCTGTCTCCTGTAGCTCCCACCCCGGCCTTTAAAATCGGGGAAAATACCGAGGACCCCTTGACCATGTATCTGTCAGATATTTTTACGCTGTCTGCAAATATGGCGGCGGTTCCCGGAATTTCCGTGCCGGCGGCCCTGAGCGCAAAAGGGCTTCCCATGGGGATCCAGATGATGGGCGGCCGGTTTAACGAGGCGGCGCTGATCCGGGCCGGATACGGATTCGAACAGAGTTCCGGGTTCAAGGCCGGCCTGCCGGCACTGTAGGCGTAAAAAAGCTGAAAAAATAAACAAGGAGGAGCCATGAGCAATATTCAGCCCCAGGGCGATGCGTTGAAAAAGGCCATCCAGTGGGTGGCGGAGCAGCGCAGCAGCGGAACGCAAAAAAAGCCGGCGGTTCTGGCCGATGAGGCCGCGTTCAGGTATGATTTAAGTCCGAAGGACTCTCAGTTTCTGCTCCGGTTCATCAAAGAGGAGGCCTCCTGAACCGGATCCGCATCCTTCCGGAAATTCTCTCCAACCAGATTGCCGCAGGCGAGGTGGTTCAACGGCCGGCCTCGGTGGTCAAGGAACTGGTGGAAAACAGCCTGGATGCCGGTGCCGATCAGATCAGCGTTGAAATCGAGCGGGGCGGCAAACGCCTGATCCGGGTGTCGGATAACGGGCAGGGCCTCTCCCGGGACGATGCCCTGCTCTCCATTGAGCGCTATGCCACTTCCAAAATTTTTTCAAAGGAGGATTTGTTTTCCATTTCCACCTTTGGGTTTCGTGGGGAGGCGTTGCCCTCCATTGCCTCGGTGTCTAAATTCGCCATGGTCTCCCGTACAGACGGGGATGAGGGGGCAACACGGATCGATATTTCAGGCGGTAAACTGGTCAAGGTTTCGGATGCCGGCGCCCCCAGGGGAACCATGATCGAAGTCCGCCAGCTGTTTTTCAACACCCCGGCCCGCAGAAAATTTTTAAAGACGGACAATACCGAGGGCAGCCATATCTCCGATGCCCTGGCAGGTCTTGCGATGGGAAATCCCAAGATCGGCTTCCGCCTTTTTGTCAACGGCCGCCTGGTCCGGCATTTCCCAAAGGGGCAGACGCTTTCCCGGCGGGCCGGAATGCTGCTGGGAAAGGAAACCGCCGGCAGTCTTTATCCTCTGGATCATACCGTGCCATACAAAGACGGTTCTTTGTCCGTCTCAGGGGTCTGCGCCAATCCTTCTGTCACCCGGAGTACGGCCGGCAGACTGTATTATTTTGTTAACGCTCGCCTGGTAAGGGATTCAGGCCTAACCGCCGCCTTGTTCCAGGGCTACCGGGGAAGGATCATGAAGGGGCGGTATCCGGTGGGAGTGATCTGCATTGATCTGCCCTTCAACGAGGTGGACGTCAACGTTCATCCGGCCAAACGTGAGATTAAGTTCTTAAGCCCCCAGCCCGTTTACCAGGCTCTGGTTTCCGCGGTTTCTTCCGCCATGGCCAGGGCTCAGGCCACGCCTTTGGCTTATGCCCGGTCCGGGCCTGTCCCTGTCTCTGTGCCAGGAAAGGCAACGGCCCCGTTCCTAAAACGGGCAGAGACAGTTCGGAATGAAGAACGGCCCTCCTGCGATAGTCACAACCCTTCGACCCCAAGTGTCGAAGACAGCAGCTATCAGCTGGTCCGGGAAACGCCCCGCCGGGTTGCCCAGGCTCCCGAGCCTTGGGGGGAGCAGGGCGACGCAGCGGAAAAGGGTCAGGCAATGGGGATGCGTACATCCGTTGGCAATGATGACCGAACCTACGCCCTTTCAGCGGCCCGTAAGAAAGATGCCACAGCTTCAGTGTCGGTGGAAGAGGACGAGGCCGATGAGGCGGCTTCGAAGTCTTTTTTTGTAGCTGAGACAACGGTTTCTTCTGATTTTGCCCCCCTGATCCGGTTTGAAGTGCCGCCCCGTGTCGTAGGTCAAGTGCTGGGAACCTATATCGTCGCTGAACATGAGAACCACCTCCTGTTGGTAGACCAGCATGCCGCCCATGAGCGCATCACCTATGACGCCCTGAAAAAACGGCATGAGGGTCTGGGTGTCCAGAGTCAGGATCTCATGGTGCCGGAGGTGCTGGAGCTAACCCACAGGGAGGCGGATCTCCTTGAAGGGCTTTTGGATGACCTTGGACGGCTCGGCATTAGAATCGAACCCTTTGGCGGGGAAAGCTTTATCATCAAATCTATTCCCGTCCTCATGGAGGACAGGGCGGTCAAGCCCTTTGTGGCAGATGTTCTGGATACCCTGGCGCAGTCTAATGAAGCCGGAGAAAAGGACGGGTGGCTAAATGAGATCCTCATTTCCATGGCCTGCCACAGAGCGATCCGGGCAAATAAAGCCATGAAGTCCGAAGAAATGGAGCAGTTGCTCCGTGATCTTTGGCAGTGTGAAAATCCCATGCACTGCCCCCATGGCCGGCCTATACTGCTTTCCTTTGATGCCGGGCAATTGGAAAAGCTGTTTAAAAGGGTTGTATGACAGCTGGGAATAGAGTATATAATCCCGGAATTACAGGTCTTAACGGCATAGCCGGCCTAAATGCGAAAACCATCGTCAAACGAGCGTGAAAGGCCCCATGGCAAGTTTAAGACCTATTTATTATTTTAATTAGTAAGGTAAAGGACGCGGTATGCGAGTAAAAGACTTCTTTGGCAAGAAACTGTTCATCGCTGTTGTTATTTTGACGGTTGCCCTCACCTCGGGAACAGGATTTTGCACGCCCTCCAAAAAGGTGGCGGTACTTCCGTTTACCATGAACTCTCCCCAGGATCTGGGATTTTTGCAGAACGGGCTGTTCTCCATGCTTTCCTCACGCCTTGCCGATGCGGGCAAGGTGGATGTGCTGGACAGGGAGACCGTGGATGCGGCCCTGGCCGAAGCACAAAAATCGGATCTGACCAAAGGGGCTTTGACCGAAGACAAGGCCAGGATGATCGGTGCCAGCATGGGAGTGGACTTTATCCTCTTCGGCAGCCTGACCCATTTCGGCGAGAGCGTCAGCCTGGATGCCAAGATGGTGGATGTGGCCGGTGAAAAAGAAACCCTTTCCTTTTTTGAACAGAGCAACGCCATGGGGGATGTCATTCCCCTGGTCAACAGTTTTGCCGGCGATATTAACGCCAAAGTCTTCAACCGCCACATCGATAATCAGCTGTATGTCCAGCCGGAGCCCCAGCAGGCGCCAGCGCCCGGCGGTCTTCAGTATGCAGGCGGCGCAGCCTACAACGGCGGCATGATGGCAATGCGTCCCGGTCAGGGGTTTGCCACTCATTTGAAAGTAAATGACATTATCCGGGCCATGGCCACAGGGGATGTGGATAAAGACGGCACCTTGGAAGTGGTTGCAGCCACAGATACCCAGCTTTTGATCTACCACATGCAGGGCAATATGCTGGCCTTGGAAAAAACCTTGGATTATCAGTCCTATCTGAAAATTGTCGGACTGGATATTGCCGATATCAACGGCAACGGGTATCCGGAGATTTTTGTTTCCGCCATGACTATTCACAGAACCACGCTTTCTTCCTTTATTGTGGAGTATAACGGGTCATCCTATACCACGCTTGAGGATGATCAATCCTATTATTACAGGGTGGTGGATAACGGCAACGGGAATCCAGTACTCTATGCCCAGGATAAGGGAAACGATCCGTTTTCAGGGCGAATCCATCTCATGAGCCCGGCTAATGCAAGTTATGATGAGGAGAAGACTGTCCGTATGCCGAGGAATACCTCGGTACTGTCGCTTGCCAGGGGACCGGTCCGGGATGATAACACAAGCGAGTTTCTCAATATCAACAAGCACAACCGCCTGGTCGCCATCAGCGATACCGGCGCTTCCGAGTGGGAGAGTGTGGATAAGTACGGAAAGAGCAACAACTATTGGCTGATGCCAAGCAAAGGCGAAGAAGAAAGCCTTAGAGAGCGGGTGTATTTCAACCCCAGGGTGAAATTCTATCCCCTGGGTGAAGATAAAAAGATGAAAGCCTTTATTGTCAAAAATTCAGAAGTCGGTGGCGGCCTTGTCGGTCGGATTAAGCGGTTCAAAGATGGGCATATCAACGTAATGACCTGGAATGGGATTGCCCTTGCCCCTGTGTTCCAGACGGCGACTTTTCCTGGATGGATCTCTGATTTTGATATCGCAGACCTGGACAATGACGGGAAAATGGAATTGGTAATTTCATTGGTCAGCACAACCAAGATGTCCATTCTTTCCAAGGACAGTGATAGCAATATTATTTCCTACAAATTGGAGTAGGGAATTAAAAAAAAGTTGACAAACCTATGTCAATCACATAAAAATACGATTTAAAGAATTCTGGGCCTATAAAAGGAAGGTCCGGAGTTCTTATTTCAGGCAGTTGAAAGTTTTAATTTTTAAGGAGAAAAAGATGAAAAAATTTATCGTAGCTATGGCAGCTGTTGCCCTGATGGCAACTTCTGCTTATGCAGCTGAGTGGAACTTCTACGGTTCTGCAAGCGTTCAGACTTTCTGGACAAACACTGACACCATTGGTGCTGCTAACAACAACGACACCGTGATTGGAATGACTAACATCGATTCCGCCAACGTTATCGGCGCTAATATCGCTGTTTCCGATGAACTGTCTGCTCGTTTTGAGTATGGCAATGACGAAGCTGGTCTGAACCTGCGTCACCTGTATGGTACCTGGAACTTTGGTGCTGGCTCTCTGGTAATTGGCCAGACTGACGGTGCTTTCGATACTGATATCGGAAACCAGGTTTACAATGACGGCGTTATCGGTGGTCTGAACTGTGCTGACACCGGTCGTGCTCCTCTGGTCATGCTGGTATTCGGCGGCCTGAAGTTCAACATTGAAGCTCCTGTTACAGGCGTTGTTGACAATACTGCAGCTCTCGTTGCTGTTACCACTGGCGGCGACGCAACTCTGCCCCAGTTCAACGTTTCTTACACCATGAACTTTGACAACATTGCTATCGAACTTGGCGGTGCTTATCAGACTTATGAGTACAAACCGACTGTTGGTACTGTAACTTACGCAGTTGACGTTGACTCTTACGTAGCTGGTGCTCAGTTTACCGGTACTTTCGGCGCTTTCGGCCTGAAGGCTTCCCTGTACACTGGCCAGAATGCATCCAACCTTGGCATGGGTAATGCCACTGGTAGCGCAACAACCGCAGTTGTATACAGCACTCTTTCCACTGGCGGTTACGCTTTGTTTGATCGTGGTGCTTCCAATACCATCAAAGACGCTGACTCTTTCGGTTATGCCGTTACTGCCAGCTTCGTGATGAACGATATGTTCGCATTCGGCGTTGGCTATGGCCACGTTAACAATGAGATTGACACTGCTGGTGCTGCTGACAACGAAGCTGAGACTTACTACATCAACATGCCCATCACTGTAGCTCCCGGCGTTGTTATCACTCCCGAAATCGGTACTGTTGATTACAACGAAAACGGCGAAACCGATATGGATTACTTCGGTGCTGCTTGGAAGATCAGCTTCTAATTTAAAAGAAGCCTATCCAAACAAAACTGCCTGAATTAACTAAACGGGCCGGTAACCTTAAGTGGTGCCGGCCCGTTTATATTTTACCGCCCTCTTATCTTTTTTAGATCCGCTCTAATCCTTTACCGCTCTTAAGTCCAGCCGTTCTTTCCTTATAAATTTCACAATCTCCAATATTTTGTGTTTTGGGTGATCTGCTATCACTGTCAGCTATTCGTCATGGGGTATAAAAATTAGTGGTTGTACCGAAGATCCGTTGTCGTCTTTATCCGTATTTTATAGGTTTGTTAAAAATTGTTAAAAAGTGTAGTAATTTTGATTGACAAGCAGGCGGCGATTTATTAATTAACACACTAAACAGTGTTCAATAAAGCAACAGGCAGTCTTCTTTCCCATGAAAACCAGGTGTTTAAAAGGAGCACCTTGTTTTGATATCAGGCAGGATGCGGGTTTTTCTAACCTCAACAAAAGGAGAAAAGATGAAAAAATTAATGGTTGTAGCCGCCTTGCTTGTCTTTATGACAGGTACGGTTTATGCCGCCGCGGATTGGGAGTTTTATGGGTCTGCCAGGATTAGTACATTCTATACCAAATGGGATCGAAACATGCTGGACACGGCTTCCGGGGGCAATCCGATTGTTGGTACCGGCGCCAATACCGACAAGTACGAGCAAGATCTTAACGGGAACGCCCGTATTGGAGCCAATGTAAAAGTATCCGATGAACTGAAAGGCCAGTTCGAGTATGGAGCGAAAAACGGTTCTCCAAATCTCCGTATTTTATGGGGTGAGTGGAATTTTGGTGCCGGATCCCTCGGTGTGGGACAACATTACACCCCGCTTTTATTTCCGTATTCCAACCAGGTTTATAACATCTGGGCGATGAAAGACGGAGACACGAATATGAGTACCTTTGGTATGCTTTACGGCAAAAGAAAACCAATGGTGCGCCTGAAATTTGGCACGTTTCAGATTGCAGCGGTTACGCCTAATACCTCTGTGAATCTGGAGTATGTTACAATAGCAAGTGATCCTGCCGGTTCACCAATTAATGCTGTTTTGGCCGTACCTTCTGCCCAGCCAAATACCGAAGTCCAAATACCCTGCATCCAGGCGAAGTACAGGCTTGACTTTGACTGGGGCCATCTTAACTTCGCCGGTGGTTATCAAACCTTTAATATTAAAGATGCCGCTGCGAACAAGGAGTTTGAAGTCCGGTCTTATGTCCTGGGTCTGGGTGCCCGTTTCAATGCAGGCAAGGCGTATTTTAAGGGCAATATTTGGGGGGGTGAGAATGTCGGTAATATGGCAGATATTCTGGTCGGCCCGAAATTATTTTCAACCCTGGCAGATGCGGCAGCTACAAATCGAAGCGGCGGCGACGTTGGCTTTGCCAATTATAACAATGGAACTACTGGCACCCAAGAGGTCATTGATAACGATGCGTTTGCCGCTTTAGCTGTCGCAGGGTACGAAATTAGAAGAGGCCTGTATATCGAGGCCGGTTATGGCTATACTCAAACTCAGCTCAAAAAAGAAACCGCTTTTACCACGGCTGCTAATGAAACCGGTAAAAAGGATATGACGACCTGGTACCTGCAGTCAACCATATTCCTGGCCGAGAATGTATTTCTCACACCTGAGATCGGCGGCGTTGACGATGGAAATATTCCTCAGTTTGACGTGTTCTATGCGGGTATTAAATGGCAGATCAATTTTTGATCTGATCATTTAATCGGTTAAACCTGCCTGAAAAAATAAAGGGCCTGGCAAGGGATCTGCCAGGCCCTTTTGTATTTGAAACGAATGCGGCATTTAAGGGCCCTGTTCATATATATTAACCTCCTGCCGGGAGGGGGAATTGGTTCTAACGGGCGGTTGGCGGTTGCACCAAATTGAGTATGGGAAAATTGCAGTTAAGGTTTCCAAGATTAAGGCAGCGTTCTTTGAATGGGTGGGATGTTCTATTGAGGTTCGGATCGCAGCAGTGCTCAACTGAGGTGATATTTTGGCCAAAACGAGTAATGCTTGGTGCTGAGGGGGGAAGCTACATGAAAGACTGTGTTTCCGACAATATGCTGGGCGGATTTCTGCTTAATCAGTATACCGAGCAAGTTGATTGCTTAAGCAAAAAGGCGTCATCTGCTCATGTCAGATGACGCCTAATTTTTTAATGGTATGGCTACTGCACCATTTGGTCATCATAGCCGGTCATTGAAATTTTAAAATAGATACTTCCATACCTTCCAGCCCACGTCCTCTTTGGGCTGCCAGCCGGCCGGGACCTGCATCAGGTATTCCGGGTTCTTGCGCTTGTAGTCATTGATCATTTTTTGGCGTTCCTGCTCCATTTTTTCCCAGGTGACGGTTGAACGGTCAAAAACCTTCTGGTTGATGGCGGCGGCTATACGGTCGACTTTTTCGATGAGTTCGTCACTTTCCTTAGATTGCTCGAAAAAAGCCATGTAGCGCTTGTTCGGAATATCGTAAACTTTTGCGTCGATGCTGAAGGAACCTGCAAGCTGGGTGATGGAGCCTGCAAGGACATACTGGCTGTTGGTTTTGTCGGCAATCGTATGAATCAGCTTGTCTCCGGTTATTTTTCCAACCGTTTTGACCTGGGCCTCAATTTGTCTTGGAGGGATGACCTTTACCTTGTCCGGCCAGGAAAGGCGGGAATAGAACATCTGTGAAATGCCTTTTTTAACATAGGTGATATCCTTATCAGCATTAACTGTGAAAGGAAGGACGGCAAAGGTGTCAAGATCTCTGGCCTGGAGGGCGGGGGCAAAGAACATACTGCCCAAAATTGCAAGAATCAGGGTTTGAAACAGGCCTGTTTTAAATGTTGTCGGTCGAATCACAATACTATCCTTGAAATTAAAGTTTTTCTTTTAAGAGAGGGCCGACAATCTTGGGGTCAGCCTTTCCGCGGGTTTTTTTCATGATCTGTCCCATGAAAAAGCTGAAAAGCTTTGTCTTTCCACTTCTGTAGCTTTCCGCCTCTTCCGGGTTTGCTTTGATCACCTCATCTACCATGGCTTCGAGTTCCGAGCTGTCAGATACCTGCTCCAGCCCCTTTGCTTTAACAATGGTATCGGGGGCCTCGCCGGTATCCGTCATTTCGTCAAATACGGTCTTTGCGGCATTGGCATTGATGCTGCCTTTTTCAAGCAGTTCTAAGAGTTTTGAAAAGTTGGCTGCCGAAACCGGGGATTCTGTGATGTCGATGCCCCTGGCGTTGAGCATGCCCATAAGCGTCGTCATGGTCCAGTTGGCCGCCTGCTTGAAATTTTTCAGGGGCTGCACGGTTTCTTCAAAAAAGTTGGCCAGGTCAATGCTGGCGGTAAGGACGGAGGCATCATATTCTGGAAGCTGATAGTCTTTTTCAAAACGGGCCTGTTTTGCATCGGGCAGTTCCGGCATGGTGGATTTTACATCGTCAATCCAGGTGCTATCGACAATGAGCGGCACCAGGTCCGGATCTGGAAAGTAGCGGTAGTCATGGGCCTCTTCTTTTCCTCTCATTGACGCAGTTTTGTTTTTATTGGGATCGAAAAGCCGGGTTTCCTGGACAATCTTGCCGCCTTCTTCAAGGACGTAGGTCTGGCGCTGGATTTCATATCGGATGGCTTTTTCGACATTTTTAAAGGAGTTGAGGTTTTTTAACTCTGTCCGGGTTCCGAATTCCTCTTGGCCCAAAGGTCTCAGGGAGATATTGGCATCGCATCGAAAACTGCCCTGTTCCATGTTGCCGTCGCAGACATCAATATATTTTAAAATGGCGTGCAGTTTGCGCAGATAGGCACCAGCCTCGGCTGCCGAGCGGATATCCGGTTCACTGACAATTTCAATAAGGGGGACGCCGGTCCGGTTGAGATCGACGCAGCTTCTTCCCCGGGCCGCATCGTGAATCAGTTTTCCGGCATCCTCTTCCATGTGAATCCGGGTGATGCCGATTCGTTTGGCACCGTCTTCAGTTTCAACGTCCAGATGGCCAAATTCGGCTATTGGAGCGGCATACTGGGATATTTGGTAGCCTTTGGGCAGGTCCGGATAAAAATAGTTTTTACGGTCAAACCGGCTTTCTTCATTTATGATGCAATTGGTGGCAAGGGCGGCCTTGATGGCAAAGGTGACGGCCTGCCGGTTCAGGACGGGCAGGACGCCGGGCATGCCGGTACACACCGGGCAAGTGTTGGCATTGGGGGCTTTGCCGAATTCCGTTGAGCAACTGCAGAAAATTTTGGTCCGGGTTTTTAGCTGAGCATGGACCTCAAGTCCGATGACGGGTTCAAATGCCATAAAGCAATCTATTCCTTTGAATTTACTTTGTTTTAGTTGCAATAACCTCTCTTTATAACTCTGATATTTTGATTTATCAATAACATTTTTTATTGATAAAAAAGGTATGAAATTATAAAAGAATAGTTTACTCCCGGCTTAAGGCCTATAAATAACAGGGGATTATCAATGAAGTTTTTCTTTTGCGTCATGGGAATGGTCATGATTGTGGAGGGCCTTCCATACTTTGCCTTTCCGGATAAAATGCGCCAGATGGTCACCGTGATCCTCGGAATGGAGAATCCGGTGCTCAGAAGGTTTGGTTTTTTCATGATGCTGGCAGGCTTAGGGACTGTGTATCTGGCCATGGGAGCGAACTGATGTATCTTCTGTCTGACTATGACTATGATCTGCCCGAGGATCAGATTGCCCAGGTTCCCTGTAAGGAGCGGACCGCCTCTCGTCTCCTGCGCCTTGACCGGCAGACCCATGATGTGTCCCACCATCATTTTTTTGATCTGGAAAGATTTTTAAATCCCGGAGACCTGCTGGTGGTGAACAATACCCGGGTGATCCCGGCCCGCCTCATGGGAACAAAGAAAACCGGGGGCCGGGTGGAGGTCCTGATTATCGATTATGCAGGGGGGATGCGTCATCTTAAGGATAAGGGGATCTTCCAGTGTGAATGTTTGATTAGGGCGTCCCGGCGGCCGGCCCCTGGATCTGAGTTAATCCTTGGCAACGGCATCCGGGCGCAGGTGATTTCTCATGAAGAACGGATTTCCCTTGTTGCCTTTCCGGACGGTGATGCATTTGCCCGGGAACTTCGGGAT
This sequence comes from uncultured Desulfobacter sp., assembly GCA_963677255.2. Lineage (GTDB taxonomy): Bacteria > Desulfobacterota > Desulfobacteria > Desulfobacterales > Desulfobacteraceae > Desulfobacter. The sequence goes on from CAXXER010000001.1 coordinate 3,335,818, forward strand.
CAAGGTCAGATTCCACTGCCGCCGTATATCCGCAGGGCAGGGGATGACCCTGAACGGGATCTGCAGGACAAGGCCGATTACCAGACCGTCTATGCCAGGGACGAGGGCGCTGTGGCTGCCCCGACTGCAGGACTTCATTTTACAAAGGATCTTTTAGAGCGGCTGGCGGCAAAAGACGTTGAGCGGGCGGAAATCACCCTTCATGTGGGATATGGCACATTTGTCCCGGTCCGGGTGGAGGATATCAGGGACCATGAGATTCATTCAGAATACTTCACGGTCACAGAAGAATCGGCTGCGAAGATCAACCAAACCCGGAAAGCGGGCGGACGGATTGTGGCTGTGGGGACAACTTCTGTCAGGACTCTGGAGTTCTTGGCCGATGATGAAGGCTTCATCCGGCCGGGAACAGGGCAGTGCAACCTGTACATCTATCCCGGATACCGCTTCAAATGCGTGGATGCCATGATTACCAATTTCCATCTGCCAAAGTCCACTTTGCTCATGCTCATCTCGGCCTTTTACGACAGGGAGCGGATCCTCTCCGCCTACAAGACTGCCGTGGCGGAAAACTACCGGTTTTTCAGCTACGGGGATGCCATGCTCATTGAGTAGGGCAATTTAAAACCGTTATATAGAGACTTAAGAATATACAATGCTTGAATTTGAACTTTTAAAAGGCGAAAGTCCCGGCAACGGCCGCGCCCGGCTGGGGAAAATAAAAACAGATCACGGCACCATCCAGACCCCTATTTTTATGCCGGTGGGCACGGTGGGGTCCGTTAAGGGGATCTCCAAAGAGGATCTGGACCACTGCGGGGCCCAGATTATTTTAGGGAACACCTATCATCTTTATCTGCGGCCCGGCACCGAGGTGATCGAGCCCATGGGCGGGCTGCACAAGTTCATTGCCTGGGACAAGCCCATGCTCACCGATTCCGGAGGATTCCAGTTCTTTTCCCTGGCCAAGCTGGCTAAATTTACCGATGAGGGGGTGAGCTTCCAGTCCCACATCGACGGGTCCCGGCATTTTTTCTCTCCGGAGAAGGCCGTTGAGATCCAGATGATTTTAGGCTCGGACATCATGATGTCCCTGGACTGGTGCATGGGACATCCGGCCACCGAGGCCCAGACCCTTGAGGCGTTGAAGAAAACCACGGCCTGGGCCAAAAGGGGCTTTGACTTCTGGAAAGGCGCCGGCGGGAAGAACAACCTGTTCGGCATTGTCCAGGGCGGGATGTATAAAAATTTAAGATCTCTGTCCGCCGAGCAGATCACGGCCATTGATTTTCCGGGCTTTGCCATCGGCGGGCTTTCCGTGGGCGAGCCCACCGACGTCATGTACGAGATGGCCGACCATACCCTGCCGCTGCTGCCAACACAAAAACCCCGGTATATCATGGGGGTCGGCACCCCTGAAAATCTGGTCACCCTGGCCGGTATGGGATGTGACATGTTCGACTGCGTCATGCCGTCAAGAAACGCCCGAAACGGTCAGCTGTTCACCGCCACGGGAACCATCAACATTCCCAATGCCAAATATAAAACCGATGAGCGGCCCATTGACGAATCCTGCTCCTGCTATACCTGCCGCAACTACTCGAGAGCCTATCTGCGGCATCTTTATAAATCAAGGGAGCTTTTATCCTATCGCCTCAATACCATCCATAACCTATATTATTACCTTGACCTCATGGCAAAAATACGAGATGCAATACAACAAGGGCGGTTTGAGGCCTTTAAACAAGATTTTTTCTCACAAAGGAACTAAGGCATGACAATAGCAGTAGAACTTGCACAATCCATGGAAAGATCCTCCTGGATCCGGAAGATGTTTGAAGCCGGGGCCAGGCTCAAGGCGGAACACGGGGCGGACAAGGTATTTGACTTTTCTTTAGGCAATCCCAATCTGGAACCGCCGCAGGAATTTAAGGATGCCATGAAAAAGGCCATTGAAGATCCGGGTGCAGGGCTGCACGGGTATATGCCCAATGCAGGTTACCCCCATGTCAGAGACGCTGTGGCCAAAACAATGGCTAAAATCCAGGGAAAGCCTGTAACCTTTGCCGATGTCCTTATGACCTGCGGGGCGGCCGGCGGCCTGAATATCATCTTTAAAGCTCTGCTCAACCCGGGAGAAGAAGTGCTGGTGCCCACACCTTATTTTGTGGAGTACGGGGCCTATGTTTCTAACCATGGCGGGGTGCTGAAAACCTGCCCGACAAAAGAAGACTTTTCCCTGGACCTTGACGCCATGGCGGAAGCCATCACAGAGAAAACCCGAATCATTCTGGTCAATTCTCCGAACAACCCTACAGGTGCCGTCTATACCCGGCAGGAACTGGATGGCCTTGGCCGGCTGCTCACGGAAAAATCAAAGGAGCTTGGCCGGACCCTCTATCTTCTGTCCGACGAACCCTATACCCGGATCATTTTTGATAATACCGAGGTGCCGCCCATGTTCGAGTTCTACCCCGACACCCTGGTGGCGTCCTCCCACTCCAAGGATCTTTCCCTGGCAGGGGAACGCATCGGCTTTGTAACCGTCAATCCGGACGCCCAGTACCGGACCCAGCTTGCCGACGCCCTGACCCTGGCTAACCGGATTTTAGGGTTTGTTAACGCGCCGGCCATGATCCAGCGGGTGCTGCCCGATCTTCAGAACGCCAGTGTGGATGTGGGCGCCTACAAGCGAAAAAGGGATATCTTCTGCAAGGGGCTGGCTGAGGCCGGCTATACATTTAACGTGCCCAGGGGCACATTTTATCTCTTTGTTAAATCACCCATTCCCGATGATGTGGCCTTTGTCGGGCAGCTTCAAAAAGAACTGATCCTGGCGGTTCCGGGAAGCGGGTTCGGCGGCCCCGGCTATCTGCGCCTGGCCTTTTGCGTTGAGGATGAGACCATTGTCAACTCCCTTCCCGGATTTAAGCGGGCCTTGGCCGCGGTTCAGGGGGAATAAGCCATGCATGAAATGGGAGTTGCCGAACAGCTGGTAAAGATCGCTCTTGATGCCATACCCGATGATATTGAGGATCCCAAGGTGGAAATACTGAATCTGCGGATCGGCAAACTGGCCGCGGTTGTGGAGCACAGCCTGACCTTCTGCATCGAGATTATTACAAAAGACACCCCTTTGGACGGGGTCAAGCTTGTGATCGAAGAGGTGCCGGTGACGATCCGGTGTCTGACCTGCGGCAGGGAATGGCAGGCGGATTCTCCTGTGTTCAACTGTGAATCCTGCGGGGATCGGGAGGTGAAGATGCTCACAGGACGGGAGATAGAGATTACATCCATGGAACTGGCCGATTAAGGACCATTGATAAATACGAACAAGGAAGATCAACAATGGAAATAAATATCCAAAAACGGGTACTGGAAAAGAATGAAACCGAGGCTGACAGGAACCGGGCCTATTTTAAAGAGCAGAAGGTCTTTGTCCTGAATATGATGTCTTCACCGGGTTCGGGAAAGACCGAGACCCTGTGCAAGACGCTTGCAAGGCTGATGCCTGAAGTCCGGGTGGGCGTGATTGTCGGCGATGTCTGCACCACCAACGATGCGGACCGGCTGGGGGTCACAGGCGCCAAGGTGACTCAGATCAACACGGACCAGTTCGGCGGGGACTGCCATCTGGCCGCCCATCTCATTGAAGCTTCGGCCAGGAATCTTGGCATCGGGGATCTGGATCTGCTCATCGTTGAAAATATCGGTAATCTGGTCTGTCCGGCGGAGTTCGACATTGGAGAAGACGCCAGGGCCGTTGTGCTCAGCGTCACCGAAGGGGAAGACAAACCCTTGAAATACCCCTTGATGTTCCAGGTGGCGGATGCGGCCATCCTCAATAAGATTGATCTTCTGCCCTATCTGGATTTTGACGCGCCTCTGGCTGTTGCAAACATGAAAAAAGTCCATCCGGGCATGCCGGTGTTTGAGCTTTCCGCGAAAACGGAAGAAGGGTTTGAGCCGTGGCTGGAATGGTTAAAGACGAACGTAAAGGCAAAGCTGGGATAAGCCATGCAAGTCCCGGCTTAAAAAACGGGAGGGAAGATGGAAGTCAAACCCTGTGCGTTCAGTGGGTCCTGGTATCCCGGCACTGCCCGGGAGTGTGAAAATAAGATTACAGGTTTTATAGAAGAAGACCTGCGCAGGGGAAATGATATTGCAAAAGCCTGCATCGGAGGAATCGTCCCCCATGCAGGATGGGTCTTTTCCGGCCGCATCGCCTGCCGGGTGATCCGGTCCCTGGTGCCGAAGGGGGGACAATCGGTGGATACTGTCGTCCTTTTCGGCGCGCATATGCACCCGTCCGACTCCGGGTTCGTTCTGGTCTCGGGCGGGGTGGACACTCCGCTGGGGCCTATCGAGGTCGACGAAGAGCTGACCGCGGCGCTCGTCTCCCAAACAGGCCTCACCCCGTTATCTCCCATCGCTTTTCCCGAAGAAAACACCCTCGAGCTTCAATATCCCTTTATCCGGTATTTTTTTCCGAAGGCAATGATTGTGGCGGTGGGCATACCACCTGCGGATATTTCAGGCAGGGCAGGGGAGGCGGTTGTGGATGCCGCCCGCACGTTAGGCAGAGACATCCGAATTATCGGCTCTACCGACATGACCCATTATGGGCCTAACTTTGGATTTTCCCCGGCCGGCCGGGGACGTGACGCCGTTGACTGGGTAACCCGTGACAATGATGCTGCTGCCATTCAGGCGCTGGCCGATCTGGATGTTCGGCAAATCATCAGCCAGGGCCTTTCCCGTCACAATATGTGCTGCCCGGGCGCTGCGGCCGCGGCAGCGGCGGCCTGCAAAAAAAAAGGCGCAGTCAAGGGGATTTGCCTTGACTACGCCACAAGTGATGAGATTTCCCGGTCGGACAGTTTTGTCGGGTATTGCGGGATGGTCTACCCCGGCGCTGTATAGCGTTTCATCGGCCGGGGTATTGTGTATTCGGAGTCTAATTGTTTTTTCTGATAAACTCGGCCGCTTTTCTGACTCTTGCGACGGTCGTCTCCTGGCCTAAGGCGATAAACATCTCAAAGATGCCCGGGCTGACCGTGGTGCCGGTGACCGCCACTCTTAAGGGCTGGGCGATTTTGCCGAATCCAAGTCCCCGTTCCTCCATGATCTTTTTGAAGACCTCTTCCTGGGCTTCCTGGGTGAAGGTGTCCAGGGCTTCCAGGGCATCCGCGCAGAGATCCAGCAGGTCGGCGGTTTCCGGTTTAAAAATCTTTTTAACGGCCTTGTCCTCAAATTCTATTTCTTGGGCATAGTAGAACCGGGCTGCCTCAGCCATTTCAACCAGTGTTTTGCTTCTGGGCTGCAGTGTTTCAACGACGCCCTGGGTGAAGGTATCGTTTTTAGCTTCAATGCCAAGGTCGGCGAGATAGGGCAGCAGAGCCTGACCCAACTGTTCCGGGGTCTTGGCCTGGATGTGCTTTGCGTTGAGGTTCATAAGCTTGTCCGTGTCAAACATGGACGGGGATTTGCCCAGGTGTTCCAGGTCGAATTTTTCAATCAATTCTTCCCTGGTAAAAAATTCCTGGTCGCCGTGGGACCAGCCCAGACGGACCAGATAGTTGATTACGGCATCTGGAAGAAATCCCATCTTCCGGTACTCGTCCACGGACATGGCGCCGTGGCGCTTGCTCAGGCGGGTCTTGTCCGATCCCAGCACCATGGGAACATGGCCGAATACCGGCAGTTCTGCGCCCAGGGCCTTGTAGATCAGGATCTGTTTGGGGGTGTTGATCAGATGGTCGTCTCCGCGGACAATGGTATTGACCTTCATGGTGATGTCGTCAATGACCACGGCCAGGTTGTACATGGCAATCCCGTTGCTGCGCTGGATGATAAAATCATCGATTTCCGCATTCTGAAAGGCCGTGCTGCCCTTGACAATGTCATCGACAACGGTGACGCCGGTATCCGGGGTTTTTAAGCGCACCACAGTGTTTTCCCCGCGGGTAAGACCACGGTTGCGGCATTTGCCGTTGTACATCGGCTTGAGGCCTTTGGCGCGGGCTTCCTCCCGCATGGCATCTACCTCTTCTTTGGTGCAGTCGCAGTGGTAGGCATGGCCGGTTTCCACTAATTTATCAATGTATTCATTGTAGATATCATGGCGCTGGGTCTGGAAAAAGGGACCTTCGTCCCAGTCCATGCCCAGCCAGTTCATGGAATCTAAGATGGCGTCAACAGATTCCTGGGTGGACCGGACCGTGTCTGTATCCTCGATGCGCAGGACAAAGGTGCCACAGGTTTTTCTGGCATAGAGCCAGTTGAAAAGGGCAGTTCTTGCGCCACCGATGTGAAGGTAGCCCGTGGGAGACGGGGGAAAGCGGGTAATAATGGGTTTCATATATGCTCCAAAGGTTGTGTTCTGTCAGGGCAGAGAGCCTGCCGTAAAACAGCATTATCTACCATAAAAGCGGCCGATGGGCAATAGGACGGATAAAAATCCGATGGACATTTTCGATGGCTATCTACCTGTAAATACAATTGGAATTTTTAGTATGCATCCGGCTTTTTTCTGACCGGGCGCCGGCGGTTCGGGACAGGGTGGTCCGTATCCGGATCAAAACGCCTTTAATTTAATGTCCTTGACACTTTTTTAAAATTAGGGTAAATAGGTTTGTTTATTATTTTGGTTAAAAATGATTGAAATGCAAATAAAATAATATAGTTAGGAGAAACCAAATGGCAGTACCTAAGCAGAAAAGCTCCAAGGCAAGAGGAAGAAAAAGACGGACCCATTACAAAACCCAGGCTCCCACCGTTAGCGTATGCCCGGAATGCCAGGAACCCAAGCTTCCCCATACCGCGTGCCCTGAATGCGGCGCCTACAAAGATCGAAATGTGAACGCTGGTGCACAAGACGACGAATAATATAGCTTAAGGAGTCCATGTCATGACCGTTGAGACTAAAGTGAAAAAAGTGATAGCGGAAAAAATTCCTGATATTGATATTGAGGATGTGGTTCCTGAAGCCTCCCTTATTGAGGACCTGGGTGCCGATTCCCTGACCATTGTTGAGCTTGTCATGTCCATGGAAGAGGTGTTTGAAATCGAGATCGATGACGAAGACGCTGAAAAGCTGATTACGGTGCAGGATGCCATTGATTTCATCAAGGAAAAATCCTAGGGAATTTTACGATGGACAAGGAAAAAACCGTCATCATCGGAAGTGATCATGCCGCCTTCGGGCTCAAAGAGAAGATCAAGGATCTGCTCTTTAACCTCGGGTATGGGGTGGAGGATGCCGGCACAAACAGTGAAGATTCTGTGAATTACGCTGATTTCGGCAAGAAGGTGGCCGGGGCCGTATCCAAAGGAGAGTATTCCAAGGGAATTCTTTTGTGCGGTACCGGCCTTGGGATGTCAATGGTGGCCAACCGGTTCAAAGGTGTCCGGGCGGCGTTGTGTTCCGACATCTTCTCCGTCCAGATGAGCCGGCAGCACAATGATTCCAATGTCCTGGTGCTGGGCGGCCGTGTTGTGGGCGACATTCTGGCCTTTGAGCTGGTTAAAACCTGGCTTTCTACCGAATTTGAAGGCGGACGCCACCTGGACCGGATTCAGTCCATAGATAACTGATTTCAGGCAGCGCGCCTGAGGCAGCTGAATTGTAAAATGGGATGATAGCCGGGCCGGCAGCCGGGGCAACTATCAGGTAAAGACTTATCAGAAGCGGTTTGAAAACCGGTCCTTACAGCCGGGAAGCCGGATCGTTGAGCAGGAGAGAATGGTATGGGGTATATTGAAGCAGCAGATCCGGAAATTGCCGGTATCCTGGAAAAAGAGTCGGATCGTCAGGAATACGGACTGAATCTCATTGCATCGGAGAACACGGTGAGCCGGGCCGTGATGGAGGCTCAAGGCTCCATCATGACCAATAAGTATGCCGAAGGGTATCCGGCAAAGCGTTATTACGGCGGATGCGAATTTGTGGACCAGGCCGAAGACCTGGCCATTGAACGGGTGAAAAAACTTTTCGGGGTGGAATATGCCAATGTGCAGCCCCATTCAGGCTCCCAGGCTAACATGGGGGTCTATTTTGCTCTGCTCAACCCGGGAGACCGGATCCTTGCCATGGATCTTTCCCACGGCGGGCACCTCACCCACGGCGCAAAGGTCAGTTTCTCCGGCAAACTCTACGATTTTACCCACTACGGACTGAATCCTGAGACCGAGACCATTGATCTGAACCAGGTGGAAGACCTGGCAAAAAAGGTCCGCCCCAAGCTTATCCTGGCCGGTGCCTCTGCCTATCCCCGGATTATCGATTTTAAGGGATTCTCCCAGATTGCCAAATCCGTGGACGCCCTGTTCATGGTGGATATGGCCCATATCGCAGGCCTTGTGGCCGCAGGCGTCCATCCCTCTCCTGTGGGGTTTGCCGACGTCATCACTTCCACCACCCACAAGACCCTCAGAGGTCCCCGAGGCGGTCTTATCCTGTCTTCTGAAAAATTTGCCAAGGCCCTGGGCAGCCAGATTTTTCCCGGAATCCAGGGTGGTCCCCTCATGCATGTGATCACAGCCAAGGCTGTTGCCTTTAAAGAGGCCCTGTCTCCTGAGTTTGCCGAATACCAGAAACAGGTGGTGAAAAATGCCGCTGTTCTGGCAGATGTTCTCATGGAGCGCAGCTACAAGCTGGTCTCCAACGGGACGGACAACCACATGGTTCTGGTGGATTTCTCCGGCCTGGAACTGACGGGCAAGGAGGCGGAAGAACGGCTTGGTCGGGCCAATATCACGGTGAATAAAAATACCGTTCCCAATGAAAAAAGAAGCCCCTTTGTTACCTCTGGTGTCCGTATCGGCGTTCCCCTGATCACCTCAAGAGGGATGAAAGAGGACGCAGTCCGGGAGATGACAGGATACATCTGCGATATTCTGGATGATGCGGGCAACGTGCCTTCCGTAGCCGTTAAGGTCAAAGAGCTTTGCAGCCGGTATCCCTTGTACAAGGGGCGTTCATGAGCCGGGAGCTCCAGGAGTTCAAGGTCGACGATACCGGTAAGCGTCCCTCCTGGGACGAGTACTTTATGGGGATCACTGACCTTGTTGCCAGCCGGGCCACTTGCACCCGGCGTCGTGTCGGGGCCGTCCTGGTAAAGGAAAAGCGGATCCTGTGTTCCGGGTACAATGGCGCGCCGGCCGGTGTTCCGCACTGCCGGGAGACCGGTTGTCTTCGGGAAAAACTCAACGTGCCTTCAGGGGAAAAACACGAGTTGTGCCGGGGCGTCCATGCTGAACAGAATGCCATAATTCAGGCCGCCTTCCACGGTATTCCGGTAAACGGCGCCGACCTTTACTGCACCACCCAGCCCTGTTCCATCTGCGCCAAGATGATTATTAATGCAGGTATTAAAAAGGTGTATTACAGGGAAGGGTATGACGATCCTCTGACCATGGAAATGTTTGCCAGTGCTGACGTTGAACTGGTCCAACTAAACGTATAAGGAAATAGTCGAGACGAATCATGAAATGCCCCTATTGCGGAAAATTGAACACCCGCGTGGTGGATTCGCGTCCGGGCAAGATTGAGTTTGAAGTCCGGCGCAGAAGAGAATGCCACCAGGGCTGCAACCAGCGCTTTACCACCTATGAACGAGTGGAGCAGGTGCCGGTGATGATCGTGAAAAAGGACAGCCGCAGGGAGGAATTCGACCGGGAAAAGATCCTTCGCGGTATCCAGAAGGCCTGTGAGAAAAGAGCCATCAGCGTGGACCAGATCGAAGATGTGGTGGATGCCATTGAAAAGGATCTTCGGGAAAGCAATGAGCGGGAAGTTCCCTCCACGGCCGTGGGAGAAAAGATCATCACCGCTTTAAAAGAAATCGACGATGTGGCCTATGTCAGGTTTGCAAGCGTGTACCGGGAATTCAAGGATGTAGAGGATTTCCTGGAAGAACTCAAGGGGCTGCTGCCCCGGGAGTGCCAGCCCACCGCTCTGGACGGCGCAGCAGACAGGCTAAATGACTGACCTGTCCTTTATGGAAAAGGCCCTCGCCCTGGCGGCCAGAGGCAAAGGGTTTACCTCTCCCAACCCCTGTGTGGGTGCCGTTGTGGTCAAGGACGGTCAAATCATCGGAGAGGGCTTCCATCAAAAGGCAGGGCAGCCTCATGCCGAAGTCAACGCCATTGATGACGCGGCAAAAAGAAATCCCGCCAAACTGGCCGGCGCCACCATCTATGTCACCCTGGAGCCGTGCAACCATTTCGGAAAAACCCCGCCCTGCACCCATAAAATACTGAATGCCGGCATCTCGCGTGTGGTTGTGGGCTGTACCGACCCCAACCCCACCGTCAGCGGCGGCGGCATCCGTTTCCTTGAAGAAAAAGGCCTTGAAGTTGAAAGCGGTGTTTTGAAGGCCCAGGCCCAAACCCTTATCGAAGATTTTATCTGGACCATCCAAAATGACCACGATCCCTTTGTTACTCTGAAATGCGCTACGACGCTGGATGGCCAGATCGCCACACGGACAAAGGATTCTCAGTGGATCACAGGCCCCGAAGCGCGGCAGGCGGGCCATGAACTTCGTCACACCCATGATGCCATTCTCATCGGATCCGGCACCCTTCATGCGGACAACCCTTCCCTGACGGCGCGCATACCTGGCCGGCAGACCAAGGATCCTTTACGGATCGTCCTTGATACCCGTCTTACCATAGATCCTAAGGCAAAGGTGATCAACCCGTCATCCAGTGCAGGGGTTATTGTGGCCGCAGGTCCCGATGCGGATCCTTTGAAGGCGAAACTGCTTGAGGATCAAGGCGTTCAGGTCATCCTGCTTGGCATGGACGAAGAAAGGCTTGATTTAAAAGATCTGATGATTAAGTTAAACCAGATGTCCGTTTCCAGCCTGCTCATTGAGGGCGGAGGCTGTGTGGCGGCATCCGCGCTGAAGTCCGGAATCGTGAACAAGGTGTGCTGGTTTGTGGCCCCCAAGTTCATGGGCGCAAACGACGGCATTCCCGTATTCATGGGGGCGGGGCCTGAGCATATCAGGGACGCGTTTGCCCTTGACCGGGTATCATACAAGACTGTGGGTGCGGATATGATGGTGACAGGATACCTTGACAAATCATTTGTGAGCAGCCGGGAGAGCTAACGTGTTTACGGGAATAATCGAGAGTTTCGGGACCATCCAGAAAATCGAATCCAGCGGGAAGGGAAAGGTGCTTCATATTTCCTGCGACCTGGATTTGTCCGGTACCCGCATCGGCGATTCCATCGCTGTCAACGGCGCCTGTCTGACGGCGGTTTCTTTGGGGAAGAACCGCTTCAGTGTGGATATGGCCCCGGAAACCGTGTCCAGGACAACGTTCAAATCCATGGGCCCGGGCACCCGGGTGAACATCGAACGGGCCCTGCGCCTGTCCGACCGCATTGATGGCCATCTGGTCTCCGGCCATGTGGACGGTACCGGCACCATTGAGAAAATTCAAAAAAACAGCAATGCTGTAATTCTGGACATTCGTGTCCCGGAAAATCTGGCTGCCGATATGATTGAAAAAGGCTCAGTGGCCATTGAGGGAATCAGCCTGACCATTAACCAATGCTGGGATACGGGATTCCAGGTCAGCATCATCCCGCATACCGCCCAGATTACCACCATCGGCCTTAAGCAGGTGGGCGATAAGGTCAATATCGAAACCGATATGCTGGGCAAGTATGTCAGAAAAATATTAACCCAAAGGGGGACCGGGTCGAAAAACAGCCCGGGCCGACCGGGCGAGAAGTCGCCGGGGGCCGAAGATATCAGTCTCTCCCTTTTAGCCAAAAACGGATTCTTATGATCCGGTGTTAAGGAAAAACACCATGCCGCATTTAACCATTGAAGAGGCAATTGAAGATATAAAGCTTGGCAAGATGGTCATCCTTGTGGATGACGAAGACCGGGAAAACGAAGGCGATCTGACCATGGCCGCCGAATGTGTGACCCCGGAAGCGATCAATTTCATGGCCACCTACGGCCGGGGGCTGATCTGCCTTCCCATGGATTCCGCCACGGCCGACCGTCTGGATCTGCCCATGATGGTGGATCACAACACCTCCCAGTTTGAAACCGGATTCACCGTTTCCATTGAGGCCAAGCACGGCGTGACCACCGGGATCTCCGCTGCAGACCGGGCCACCACCATCCTGACTGCGGTGGCCGATGACACAACGCCTGCCGACATTGCAAGACCCGGCCACATCTTTCCTTTACGGGCACGGGACGGCGGCGTCATGGTCCGCATCGGCCAGACCGAAGGTGCTGTGGATCTGGCCCGGCTGGCCGGCCTTAAACCCGCCGGCGTGATCTGCGAGATCATGGATGATGACGGCACCATGGCCCGCATGCCCGCTCTGGAAAAATTTTCCGAAAAGCACGGCATCGGCATCTGCACCGTTGCCGATCTTGTAAAATATAGGATGAAGACTGAAAGTTTTGTCAAGCGCGCGGCGGAAACCGTCATCCCCACCCGGGTAGGCGGTGAGTTCCGGATTATTGCCTATGAAAATGATATGGACAACCTGACCCACATCGCCCTGGTCAAAGGCGAGATCGATCCGGAAAAGGCGGTTCTGGTCCGGGTCCATTCCGAATGCATGACAGGCGATATCTTTTCTTCCATGCGCTGTGACTGCCAGGATCAGCTGCACCGGGCCATGGCCATGATGAACGAGGAAGGGTGCGGTGTGCTGCTCTACCTGCGCCAGGAGGGCCGCGGAATCGGCCTGGTCAACAAGCTCAAGGCCTACGAGTACCAGCGCCAGGGCCTGGATACGGTGGAAGCCAATGAAAAGCTGGGCTTTAAGGCGGATATGAGGGATTACGGCGTGGGCGCCCAGATGCTGGTGGATTTAGGGGTCCGCAAGATGCGCCTTTTAACCAACAATCCCAAAAAAATGATCGGCCTGGAAGGCTACGGCCTTTCCGTTGTGGAGCAGGTTCCCATTGAAGTGGAGGTGAACTGCCACAATCAGGGGTATCTTAAGTGCAAACAGGCCAAAATGGGCCATCTGCTTCACATGTAAGGATTTAAAACCAAACCAAGAGCCAAGCCAAAGGATAAAGACATGCCACAGATTATTGAAGCCAATCTCAATGCAACCGGGAAAAAATTCGGAATCATTGCTTCCCGATTCAACGATTTCATCGTCGGAAAACTGGTGGACGGAGCCGTAGATGCCCTGACCCGCAGCGGAGCGGAAGACAAGGACATCACCCTGATTAAAGTGCCCGGAGCCTTTGAGATTCCATTGGTTGCCCAGAAAATGGCTGCCCAGAAGAAATATGATGCCATCATCTGTTTAGGGGCCGTCATCCGCGGGGCCACCACCCACTATGACTATGTCTGTGCAGAAGTCTCCAAGGGCATTGCCGCTGTCAGCCTGGACGCCTCCGTACCGGTGATGTTCGGCATCCTGACGACGGAAACCATTGAGCAGGCCATTGAACGGGCAGGTACCAAGGCCGGTAACAAAGGTTTTGATGTGGCCCTGGGGGCTGTGGAAATGGCCAACCTGTGCACGGACATGGGAGGCAAGGCTTAAGAAGATGGGTGACCGGCGCCAATCAAGGGAACTGGCCCTCCAGGCCCTGTTTTTTCTGGATGTCCATGATGGGGATCCTTTAGAGGGACTTAAGGATTTTTGCGGTGAGCATGAACAAGAGCTCACCGCCTCGGTTGAACCCTTTTTTACAGTGCTGGTACAAGGGGTACTGGCCGAAAAGGCCCTAATTGACGGCCTGATGGATAAGTGTTCCAAGAACTGGAAGATCTCCAGAATGCCGGCTGTGGACCGTAACATCATGCGTATTGCCGCCTTTGAGATGCTGAAGATGGAGGATATCCCTTTATCGGTTTCCATTAACGAGGCGGTGGATATTGGAAAAAAATACGGCACCCGGGATTCCGGAGCCTTTATTAACGGCGTTCTGGACCGGATCCGGACCCAGGAGAATCTGGCGTGATCCGGTAATTGCCGTATCAAAAGAAAAAAATCTGCGAGGAGGTCGCTGTGATCATAGATAAGCTGGAAGTCGGGCCCATCATGGCCAATTGTTTTATCCTGGGCTGTGAGAACACCAAGGAGGCGGTGGTCGTTGATCCCGGAGATGACGCCGACCGCATACTCATGGCCCTGGCCAAGGCCGAACTCAAGGTCAAATATCTGGTCAATACCCACGGGCATTTCGACCATGTGGGGGCCAATAAACGGATGAAAGAGGTCACAGGGGCTCCCATTGCCATTCACCCCGGCGATGAACCCATGCTAACGGAACTTTCCCGTTCTGCTTCCATGTTCGGGCTGTCCGCTGAAAATTCACCCCCGGCAGATCTTCTGCTCAATGACGGGGATGAGATCGCCTTTGGTAAGATTACTCTCAAAGTCATTCACACGCCTGGGCATTCCCCCGGCGGTATCTGCCTTTATACCCCGGGGCATCTTTTTGCCGGCGATACCTTGTTTGCAGGCTCCATCGGCCGGACTGACCTTCCCGGGGGCGATTACGACACCCTGATTTCAAGCATCAAAACCAAACTCCTGGATCTTCCGGAAGAAACGGTGGTTTATACCGGCCACGGACCGGAAACCAGCATTGCCAATGAGAAACGAATGAACCCCTTTCTTCGATGATGGGGCCGGCATCACAACTGCCAATTCTTAAGCGGATCCGCACGGAAGCGGTTTCGCTCACTGTGCCCTTTGAACTGGCCGCAGCCCGGTTTGCAGGGCAGACCGGCACCGTGCTTCTTCTCTCCGGATCTGACCAGGACTGCGCCCGTTATCATATTCTGGGCGTATGGCCCTGGCTGACTCTGTCCTCCCGGGAGGATCGGCTGGTCATTAAGGCCGGGGATGAGACCCGCTATAAAACCGGCGATCCTTTTGACCTGCTGCACCAGGTGATGGATCAATACCCCCTCAATGGCGTCCCTGACAGCCTGCCTGTGGCCGGAGGGCTTTTGGGGTATTTTTCCTATGATCTGAAAGACCGGATTGAAACCCTTCCAAGAACCTCGGCCTCCACCGGCCTTCCGGACATGCTGCTTTACGCGCCTTCCGTTCTTCTGGTTCAGGACCGGATAAAAGATACAACCACCCTGTGCCTTCCGGTGTTTGAATGCAGTGAAGGCGAAGCCCGGGCCGAGGAACTCAAATCCCGGTTTCTCGCCCATCTGGATTCGCCATGGCAGGATGACGGGTTTTTTGTGGATGAACGGGGGCTTTCCTCCTGCTTTACCAAGGCCGAATATATGCGGGCAGTGGACCGGGTCATTGCCTATCTCAAAGCGGGAGACATCTACCAGGCCAATCTGTCCCAGCAGTTTGAAACACGGTTCAAAGGGGACTGCTACGGCTTGTTCCTTGAGCTGTTCAAACGAAATCCCGCAGCCTTTTTCAGCTATATCAACGCAGGAGATCATGTGGTGGTCTCCACCTCCCCGGAACGGTTTGTCCAGCTTTCCGGCACTCGGGTCGAATCCCGCCCCATCAAGGGTACGCTTGCCCGGGGGAAAGATCCTGCATCCGACCGGGAAAACGGGGAACGCCTCAAAAAGAGTTTAAAGGATGATGCCGAACTGACCATGATCGTGGATCTCATGCGCAATGATCTGTCCCGGGTCACGGTTCACGATTCCGTGGTGGTTACCGAGCATAAACGCCTTGAGCCCTATGACAACGTCTTCCACCTGGTCTCCCTGGTCCAGGGGGATCTGCTGCCAGGAAAGACCGCAGTGGATCTGATCCGGGCCACCTTTCCGGGCGGCTCCATCACCGGATGCCCGAAAATCAGATCCATGGAAATTATCGATGAGCTGGAACCGGTCCGACGCCATATCTATACCGGATCTGTCGGGTATTTAAGCTTTCACGGCACCATGGATCTGTCCATTGCCATTCGAACGGCCACCATCCGGGACGATCGGCTGGTCTTTTCGGTGGGGGGCGGTATTGTCTTTGATTCCGATCCTGAAATAGAATTTCAGGAAACCCTGGACAAGGGAAAGACACTGATGGATACCCTCAGACAGGCGGCCAGAGGGTATATTGAGCCGCCGCGCAAAGCCTGGATTAACGGCAAGCTGATAGACCAGGACCGGGCGGCTGTGTCTGCTGCCGGACCGGGCGTTCAGTACGGGGCGGGCCTCTTTGAAACCATCCGGGTGGAAAACGGCGTCCCGCTTTTCCTTGCCGACCATGTCCGTCGCATGAAATCCTCCTGGCAGGCCCTTTTTGAAACGGGCCGTCCGGCCGGTGTGGCCGGTGTCGGGCAGGGTAGTATCTGGCCGGATATCACCTGGTCGGCGGTAATCAAGCAGTTGATCCAAGAGAACGATCTTTGCCATGGCATATGTGCAGTCAAACTGATCTGCTGCCCGGGCAATGAAGACAGTATAGCCGCAGCCTTTATTCGTCCCTATACCCACCGCCTGGAAGCCCTTGGCGTGGACGGCCTGGATCTGGCCGTATCCCCCGAGCCCCGCCAGAGCCCCTTGGCGGACCACAAGACCCTGAATTATCTGGTATACGACCGGGCCGGGGCCTGGGCCCGGGAGCAGGGTGCCCATGAAGCCCTGATTCTGAATCCGGATGAAACCGTTTCGGAAACCAACACCGCCAATATTTTTGCCGTGGATGAACAGACCCTGATTTTGCCAGTGTCTTCCCATGTGCTGCCCGGAGTGACGCTGTCCCGCCTGAAAGCTGTGATGAAGGACAGAGGATATCGAATCGTTGCAAGGCCCATGACCTGGCAGGCCCTGACGGAACTGCCCAATGTCCTTGTGTCGAATTCTTTAATGGGCGTTGTCAGAGTGAACCGGATCAACGACCGTAAAATTTTTCATTTGCCGGGGCTTTGCCGTGATCTGAACCGTCTGTTAGCGGCGAATGATACCCGGAATCCGGCCTTGTAATTCTGTCAGGCTTGGAGTAATCTTATGCCTGGCAATTGAAACACCTGAAGCAAAAAGATGGAAGAGTATGAAAGTATTATCAACATATGCAGTCCTTTTTCTGGCGCTGCTGGTTTTTCCTGCAGCCTCAATGGCTGCGCCCAAAGCCCAGACCGACGAACCGGTGTACAAGTTTTCGCCTGTACCTGAAGGCCAGAATTTCGACCATGCGTTTATTATTAAAAATCCGGGGGACGCCCCATTAAAAATTATGGATGTCATTCCGCCTTGAGGGTGTGACAAACGGGCCTATGACAGGCAGATTCCCCCGGGCGGGGAAGGTAAAATCACAATTGGCATCAAAACCCAGGGATACGGCGGAAAGACCCTGACCAAGAATATCATGGTCAAGACCAACGATCCGAATAAAGGGAAATTCTATCTCACGGTGACAGGAAAGGTCACGGAAGTGGCCAAAATCAGCCCGGCAACCTTAAGTCTTTCCGGGAAACCCGGTGAAACCCTGGAAGGGGTGGTTTCCATCACTCCGGCACAGGGGTATCCCTTCAGCATCACCACCCTTTCCCAGAAGTTCAACACCCAGATCAAGGCCGAGTTGATCCGGCCCGGTCAGGGGGCCTCGGACTGGAAGGTGAGGGTCAAAGCTGTCTCGGATAAGGCCGATGATCTTTATGACATCATTACCCTTCAAACGGACAGTCCCTACAAGCCGGTCTTAAAGATCCGGGTCTATGCCATTTATCTTGAACCGTCTGCAAATCAGTCTTAAACCGCTTGCGCCCGGGAGGGCGTAGATTATATGGATATTTCAAAACTTAAAGCCGTTATATTTGACTGTGACGGGGTCCTCTTTGATACGGCCCTGTCCAATCGAAAATTTTACAATGAGATCCTGGCCTCTTTCGGAAAGCCCGAGTTGAGCCAGGAGCAGTTCATCCAGGTTCACATGATGACAGTGGCGGCCGCCATAGACTACCTGTTCCCGGAACTTGATGATCCAGATCCTGTCTATGCCAAAATCAAAGAGATCGGTTATGCCAAGTTTATCCCTTATATGCAGATGGAAGAAGGGCTTTGCGACCTTCTGGCCGCCATCCGCAAAAAGGGGCTGATTCCCGGGGTCGCCACAAACAGGACCAACACCATGGAGGCGGTGCTTGAGGATAATAATCTGACTCAATCCTTTGATATTGTGGTGACATCCAGGGATGTTGAGCGTCCCAAACCCGCTCCGGATCAGCTTGAAAAAATAATGGCCGCCTATGGACTTTCCCCTGACCAGATTGTATTCATAGGGGACTCGGAATACGATGAACAGGCCGCCCGGGCCGCAGGTACCTGGTTTGTCGCCTTTAAGCAGCCCAGGCTTTCTGCCAAGGTCCATGTGGATTCCATGTTAGACTTGGGTAAACTATTAAAGGTAAAAGAATAATTTTCTTGACAAATATTTAGATCATCATTAAATCTTATGAGATTTTTAAATAAAATTGAAGTCAGATGTCAGGTTACGCATCTGGCACCCTAATAGGCAAGTTAACCACATAACTTAAGGAGATTGACGTAATATGTCTAAATTAGTTGCACCCCACGGTGGAAAAGGCCTTGTTATCTGCAAGCTCGAAGGCGCTGAGCTGGAAGCTGAAAAAACCAAAGCGGCTGGTCTGAAGAAGATCGAAATCTCTTCCCAGGTCAAAGGCGATCTGATCATGCTCGGCATCGGCGGATTCTCTCCCCTGAACGGTTTCATGACCAAAGCTGACTGGAAAGGCGTTTGCGCTGACTTCCTCCTGGCTGACGGTACTTTCTGGCCGGTTCCCGTAATGCTTGACGCTGCTGCTGCTGACGCTGCAGAGATCAATGAAGGCGACGAGATTGCACTGGAAAGAAACGGTGAAATCTACGCCACCATGAAGATCACCGAAAAATTCGAGATGACCGAAGACGATAAAAAATGGGAATGCGAGAAGGTTTACAAAGGTCACGGCGAAGAGTCTGCTGACGATGTATTCTGGAAAATTGCCATGGAAGATCATCCGGGCGTTCAGGCTGTTATGGCCAGAAAAGAGTTCTGCCTGGCAGGTCCTGTAAAAGTCCTCTCCGAAGGCGAGTTCCCCGAGAAGTTCAAAGGCGTTTACCTGACCCCCACCGAAACCCGCGCCATCATGGACGAAAAAGGCTGGGCCAACGTTGCTTCCATGCAGCTGAGAAACCCCATGCACAGATCCCATGAGCATCTGTGCAAGATCGCTCTGGATGTTTGCGACGGCGTTCTGATCCACTCCCTGATCGGCAACCTGAAACCCGGCGACATCCCCGCAGAAGTCCGTATCAAATGTATCGACAGACTGATTCAGGACTACTTCGTACCCGAGCATGTCATCAACGGCGGTTACCCGCTTGACATGAGATATGCCGGTCCCCGTGAAGGCCTGCTGCATGCCACCTTCCGCCAGAACTACGGCGTCAACAGAATGATCATCGGTCGTGACCATGCAGGTGTTGGTGACTTCTACACCCTGTTCGAAGCACAGGAGATCTTTGACACCATCCCGACTCCTTCCGAGCCCGGCAAAGCCCTGCTCTGCGAGCCCCTGAAGATCGACTGGACCTTCTACTGCAAAAAGTGTGACGGCATGGCTTCCATGAGAACCTGCCCCCATACCAAAGAAGACCGCGTTATCCTCTCCGGTACCAAACTGCGTCACGCCCTGTCCAACAACGAAGAAGTTGTGGATCACTTTGGACGTGAGGAAGTTCTGGTCATCCTCAGAGAGTACTATGCCGGCCTGAAAGAAAAGGTCGAGGTCAAACTGCAGAGCCATGCAGAAGGATCCAAGATGTAATTAATCTTTTTTAAGATTTAATTCATATATAGATTCTAAAAAGACGGTCCTTCCCGAAAGGGGAGGGCCGTTTTTTTATGGGGCAAAGCATTTTTCAACGGCACGGGCATAGGACAGGTTGTCGCAGGGCTTTGCAAGATGTGACAGACGGGCATCCTTTGGGATCAGCTCCTGGATTGTGTCCATAAGGGCCGTGTTGCCGGAGACAAAGAGGATGGGAAGGGTGGAATCGGATTGGCGGATATGCCGGTAGACATCCATGCCGGTGATGTCATCGGA
Source organism: uncultured Desulfobacter sp. (assembly GCA_963677255.2). Classification (GTDB taxonomy): domain Bacteria; phylum Desulfobacterota; class Desulfobacteria; order Desulfobacterales; family Desulfobacteraceae; genus Desulfobacter. The sequence continues at coordinate 3,355,866 of CAXXER010000001.1, forward strand.
AAGCCTCTGGTCCATGCTGACCAGATCAAATTTGTCCGCATCAAAAAGATCCATGGCCTGCCTGCCGGTGCCGGCTACCACCACCTCATTGTCAAAGGGCGGATGGATAAGAATATTGTAAAACACCTTGGAAATGGCCCTTTCATCCTCCACAATCAGTATCTTTTTCCCCTTAACGCCCCGAATTTGGACGGCTGCTGGCTCTTCATAGGGGATACACACCCTGCCCGTGGCCGGAAGAGTCAGGGTGAAGGTGGTGCCTTTTCCCTGAACCGATGTAAAAGAGATTGTCCCCTTGTGTTTGTCCATGTATTTTTTAACATTGGCCATGCCGTATCCGGTGCCCTTAATATCCCTAGCATAGGCTTTTTCTCTATCCCGGCTGCCTTTTAGGGTAAATGAGGGCGTATAGATATCCCGGTGATACCGTTCGGGGATGCCGCAGCCGTTATCCGTGATTTCGATACCGGCCCGTTCATCCTGGCAAAAGGTTTTGATTCGAAGTTCGGGGCTGTCGGTCCGGCTCATGGCATGGACGGCATTCTGGATGATGTTGACCAGGCTCTGCTCAATCATACCCGGGTCTGCGAGAACCTCAGGCAGATCGGCCTCATATGCTTTAGAAATGGTGATATGTTCAAGGTCCCGCCGCAGCATGTGCAGGACGAGATCCATGGACTCATTGAGGTTGAGGCATTCCTCCCGGGGATCCTGGTCCTTGGCATAGGCCACCAGATTCTGGGTGAGCATCTGCCCTCTTCTTGTCTGCTCCATGATAATGTTCAGGTTCTCCCGGATTTCCGGGTCGGTGCAGTCCATGAGGGACAGCTCTGTGTTTCCCATGACCGCGCTGAGGATGTTGTTGAAATCATGGGCCATTTTCCCGGCCACCTGCCCCACCAGGATGTACTTGCCCTGTTCGGCCTCATGCAGGGAGGCGGCCTCAGCCTTCTTGCGCTCAGTCAGATCAACAAAACAGATCCGGTGTCCCAGCAGCATGGACTGATTGAGGATCGGGCCCATTTCAATCTGAGCCCAGACCCGGGAGCCGTCCTTTTTGAGAATGAGAAATTCACTGTGCCGCTTCAGGTGCTGGCTGAGCTGGGCAAAGTTTCTGATCCCCGGCTGAGCCAGAATTTTTGACAGGGGAATTCCTGTGGACAGCTGCTCCTGCGTTGATCCGAACCAGCTTAACGCCGCGCGATTGGCATAAACAATGTTGAGATGGACATCGGTTTCACATAGAGGGATGGGCATGAAGTCCGCCATCATCCTGTAGCGTGATTCGCTCTGTATAAGGTCGTGCTCCGCCCGTTTTCTCTGGATCATCTCTTCAATGAGTTCCTGCTGCTGACGGGAGACCTGGGAAAAGGCCTGGGAAAACCTGCGGGCCAGAATGACCGCCTGGCAGAGGATAAAGAGGAAAAGCCCTGCCGGGGTGAGATGGGTGGTGAAGATGAACTGCCGGGTGTAGAGGATATCATTTAGGATACAGACAAAAAACAGGGAAAATCCCAGCATGAAGATCCAGGCTTCAGGTTCTTTTTCCAGGATCGCCCGGATCAGGCAGACGGCGCCGTACACAACGGCTGTGATGGTGGCATACTGCATCCAGGGCATCAGGGCGGTAAAGGTGACCGGGGGCAGCACCAGAGGGGTGAGGGCCGCAACACCGCCGATAAGGCTGATCAATTGGACCACCCTTTTAGAAACCTGCCTGGGAAACAGACAGAAGAGATACCAGCTGAAAAGGGGAACGCTTAAGTAAAAAGTGATATAATTGAGTTTTAAGAGCCAGGCAAACCCTGGCAGGCTGGGAATGAACAGCGTCACCAGCCGTTCGCCGTGGAAAAGGGGCCGCAGGGCCGTTAAAATGCAGAACAGACCGAAAAAAAGAGGCGAATGCTCCCGGGGCCGGAACCGGTATAAGAACAGGTGATAAAGGCCCATGATGAAGATGCTGCCGTAGAGCAGGGCGTCAAAGAAAAGGCGGCGTTCCCTTATCTTTATAAGATCGGCGGTCAGGCCGAGTTTCATGGGCTCCCACATCCCTCCCTGCCAGTGGTAAAAGTTGGAGACATGAACAATGATATCCAGGGTTGATCCGACTTTAGGCAGGGGGAGGACACCGGGCGCATAAGCGGGGCTGGCATCTGCTGCCGTTTTTCCCGGTATGCCCGACCGGTAAATTTCTTTTCCGTTAATGATAAGGGTGAAGGCGGTGGCTGCATCCAGCACTTTGATTCCCAAGCCGGAGGGCGGAGGGGTCTGCAGCAGGACCTGAAGCCTGTACGTGGCGTATCCCTGACCTTTGGCGGCCGTTCCTTTGATCGAAGTGCCATTCCAGACACCGGGGACCTGGACGTGTTTGTCAGGCGGCAAGGCTTCAAAGCCCGGCGCCAGAAAAGTCTGCCAGAAAAAGTCCCATTCTCCTGACAGCGTGACCGAGCCGTCCTGTTTAAAATCCCAGCCGGAAAGATCCATCCTGCCTTGAGCGGCTACAGGCGGGTCCGGCCCAGTCCATCCGGGTATCGGCCGGTAAAACATAAGCGCGGCTAAGCATATCAGGGCAAAGGAGATGCGTCGTCTCATTAATACCTATATTATCCTAGGGGGTTAAGACCAGAGGTTGTCCCTATAAAATGGCAAAGGTCCTGCTTGAAGTCAAGTGAAGAATCCGGCAGATGAGGCAGATCAATTTTACCTTTGCAAAACCCGCTGACAGCCCATATAGTGGGAGCAATAGAAACAGATAAACGGCCCTTTGGCCGAAAGGAAGACCCATGTGGAAGCGCGCTGTCTGTGCCAAGGACTGCCCCGATGCCTGCGGATTTCTGGTCCAGGTCGAAAATGAGCGTATCGTAAAGGTTAAAGGGGATCCGGATCATCCCTATACCAAGGGATTTATCTGCAAAAAAGCAGGCCATTTCCCCGACCATGTCCATTGCCCCCAAAGGATTACAACTCCATTGAAACGGACCGGGGATAAGGGGGGGGGTGAATTTTCCCCTGTGAGCTGGGATGAGGCCCTGGACGAAATCGCGTTTAAGCTTGCGGCGGTTCAAAAGGAATTTGGCGGAGAGGCTATTTTACCCTATTACTACGCCGGGCACATGGGAATTGTCCAGCGACACAGCGGCCATGCTTTTTTCAACCGCCTGGGGGCCAGCAGCCTTGCCGCCACCATCTGCGGGCCGGCCTCTGCCGAAGGGTTCCAGGCCAGCCTGGGAAAAGGCCCCAGCACGGAAATCCAGGAGGCCGCCCATTCGGATTTTATCATCATCTGGGGCAGCAATACTCTGGTCACCAATGTCCATGCCTGGCCCCATTTTACAAAGGCCAGAAAGAACGGGGCCGTTCTGACGGTCATTGATCCTTATGCAAACCGGACGGCCAAGGCGGCCGACAGTCACCTGATGATCCGCCCGGGAACCGATGCTGCCCTGGCCCTGGCCATGATGCAGGTTATCATTTCCCGGGATTTGATTGATAAGGATTTTATCAGAGAACATACCCTGGGGTTTGAGCAGCTCAAGGCCCGGGCGGCCGACTATCCTCCTGACCGGGTCGCCGGCATCTGCGGCATTGATGCAGACGCCATCGTTGAACTGGCCACAGGATACGCACAGGCCAGAGCGCCTTATATTAGGACGGGATGGGGACCGGGCCGCCAGCTTAAAGGCGGCATGGCCATGCGGACCATTGCGCTGCTGCCCGCCCTGGTAGGTGCCTTTACCAAAAAAGGCGCCGGCATTACCCGCTCTCTGGGAGGGGCCCCGGGCCAGGCCCCGATGATCCGGGAGGATCTGCGTCCCGGCCCTGTTAGGCAAGTCAATATGGTGGAGCTGGGCAATGCCCTGACTCAACTGGATAACCCGCCGATAAAAGCCTTTTATAATTATCTGTCCAACCCCGCAGTGGTGGCCCCCCAGTCCCGGCTGGTCTGGGAGGGGCTTGCGCGGAAAGATCTTTTTGTCGTGGTCCAGGAGATGTTTATGACGGATACGGCTCGGTTTGCCGATATCATCCTGCCCGGCGCAAGTTTCTTTGAGGTGAAGGACCTTTACAGGTCCTACGGCCACAACTATATCCAGATGGCAGGCCCCGTAATCCCCCCGGTGGGGGACAGCCGCAGCACCCTGTCCATTTTTCAGTCCCTGGCCCGGCGCATGGGGTTTGAGGAAGAGGTGTTCTCCATGACCGAAGATGCGTGGATTGATCAGATTCTCAAAGAGGATTCACCGTTCATGGCTGGGGTGGATCTGGCCGGCCTTGCCGAGGGTCGTTCGGTCCGGCTCAATATCCCTGCCAATCCTTATGCCAAAGGATTTAACACCCCGTCGGGCCGGGTGGAATTTTTTTCCAAAGCACTGGAAGCCAGGGGCCTTGATCCGCTGCCCAACGGGGAGGTTCTCCGGGACCCGGATGGGGGAGAAGATTATCCCCTTGAATTCATGACACCGCCCCATCCCATGCTGCTTAACTCCGCATTCAACGAGGTTGCGGCCATCCGGGACAGTATGGGCACGCCGAGTGTGTTGATCCATCCTGAAACCGCCGGCAGGCGTCATATAAAGGACGGGGATTCCGTAAGGGTGTTTAACGGCAGAGGGGAGTGCATTCTTTCGGCAAAGCTGACGACAGATACCCAAAAGGACCTGCTGGTTGCCGAAGGCCTTCGGTGGCCAAGCCTTTCCACCGGAGGCGGTGCCAATCAGATGACCAGCCAGCGCCTGACCGACATGGGGCAGACCTGCGCCTTTCACTGCAGCCGGGTACAGGTTGAAGCTGTGGCGTGAGCCGAGACACTGGGAGGCCTGCGCCATGCTGTTAAAGCGCAGAATCGTAAAGATCCAGCCATTGTGTCTTAACCGGATTGCTGTTATCTATGGAAAAGGAATTTAAATTTTACGGATCTGGACATATGAAACTGAATCGCATTCAAATCAGGATTTTCGAAAAGCTTGGAAAAGACAACGGGCTTGAACCGGATGCGTATATAAAACAGCATGCTATGGAGTTTATTGGTATGCAGCGCGACAGCCTTTTGGAGCTGACCGAAGAAGAGGGCGACCTCTGGATTCATAAGGCATACCTTTTATCCTTGTAATCCGTAATTTCAATGGGTCCATCCGGCCTGGGAGTAAAAACACCGCACCTGTTATTTAAAAGCAGCTGCGGTGTTTGTTTTTTTCAAGGGCTCTGCCTGCGGTTGACAAAAAGGCGCGATTGACGGTATCACAGCTTAAAGTTTACGGATTGGAGAAATACAGCCATGGAAAATTCGATATCAAAGGGGAATCAAACGCCGGATCAGATTTTTTTGGACATGATGGTCCGGATTTGCCATTCTGTGGCTTTTGAGACGGCAGAGTCAGATCTGGACCGGGCGGTCCAGCTCAAGCAGAAGGAAGGGCAGATCAATAGGCTTTTTGCCCTGACCGACCAGGGAAAATATTCCGAAACCATTGCCGGCCTTGCCGAATCCTTCGGCCTGATGCTGGTCAAGCTGGAGGCAAGAGAACTGCGGCAGCAGGACCTGATTGCCGACTTGGAAAAGCAGAACCTGGAACTTTCCGCCGCCCGGGAAGCCCTTGGAAAACAGAACCTTTCCCTGAGGGCCTCTTTACGGGACCGGTACCAGCCGGCCCGGTTCGTGGGCCAGTGCCCCCGGATGATGGCCGTTAAAAAACTGGCCTTAAGCATTGCCAAGCGCCCCATAAACACCCTGATCCTCGGGGGCAGCGGTACGGGCAAGGAAGTCTTTGCCAAGATGATTCATTTCAACTCTCCCCGGGCGGGCAACCCCTTTGTGGCCATTAACTGCACAGCGATTCCCGAAGCCCTTTTTGAAAGCGAAATGTTCGGCATCGGCAAGGGCGTTGCCACAGGTGTTGTCCAGCGCAAGGGCATATTTGAACAGGCCCACACCGGCACCTTGTTTCTTGATGAAATCGGGGATATGAGTCTGCCCAATCAGGCCAAGCTGCTAAGGGCCTTAGAAGAGCAGGAGGTAACCCCTGTGGGCGGGGCCAAACCGGTGAAAGTTGATGTGAAAATCATCAGTGCCACCAATGCGGACCTGAAAGCGGCCGTGGCCGGGAACCGGTTTCGGGAGGATCTTTACTACCGTCTAAATGTGGTGGAGATGACCTTGCCGCCGCTTAAGGACCGGGGAGAGGATATACTGATTCTCGCCGAAAAACTTCTGGCGAAAAATTGTTCGGACTTGGGACGCCAGGCCATCGCCCTGTCGCCCGAGGCCCGGCAGTGCCTGATGGCCTATGACTGGCCAGGCAATGTCAGGGAACTGAACAATGAAATGGAGCGGGCGGCAGCTCTGACTCTTGGGGACCGGGTCATGCCGGCGGATCTGTCCGCCAAGTTCGCATCCTTTGCTTCCGGCCTATCCTCTGAAACCGACGGCGGGACAGTATCGGAAAAATCCGAATCCAGGGCGGCATTGGCCTCTTTTGAAGACCTCAATCTGGACCGGCTCAAGCAGCAGGCCGTCATGCTCGCCCTTGACACCACCCAGGGCAATAAAACCAAAGCCGCAGAGCTTTTAGGCATCACCAGGGAAGGCTTAAGAAAACAGCTGCTGAAAATGCAGTCGTAATCGGTGGTTTCGGTATCACTTTTATCTGTTTTGTCCGCTTTGAGAGTTTCATTCGAGTCTGTCACAGGCTTGCTGGATTTGGGGTTGTTTCATACGTTGTTTTCATTTAGGCTTGGACGGTAAGCCAGACCCCGGAACTGAATCTGACCTTTGAGGAGTTGATATGAAGCGATGGCTTGAAAATGAGTTGGTTTGCCCGGAATGCACAACGGGCAAGCCTGCCTTGTCCCTTGAAATAGAAAAAATCCAGGAAGACGATGTTATAGAGGGCCGCCTGACCTGTCCCCAGTGCAGGCAGACCTATGGGATCCATGAGGGCATTGCCGTTGTCGTGCCGGAAAAGACCCTGCCTGTGACCCGGGAAACCGGGGGATACAATTCCCAGGCGATGCTGCAGTCCTATCTGTGGAGCCATTATTCCGAATTTTTCAACGGCCCCGACGCAACGGACGCCTATAAAAAATGGGCGGCCGGGTTCCAGCCCGAGGATGGCTGGGCCGTTGACATCGGCTGCTCTGTGGGCCGGCTCTCCTTTGAGATGAGCCGCACCCACACCCGGGTGGTGGGGGTGGATACCTCCACGGCCTTTATCCGGGAGGCCAGAAAAATCGCCGCCAGCCGCTGTCTGGACTTTGAAATGGTGGTGGAAGGACGGATAAAGAAACGGCGCCAGAGCGATCTTGACCCTCGCTTCCGGTACGATGCTGCGGAGTTCATTGTGGCGGATGCCACAGCCCTGCCTTTTGCTTCGGACCGGTTTATTACGGCCGCCTCCGTTAATATTTTAGAGAAGGTGCCGGATCCCGCCCTGCATCTGGCAGAGACCGACCGGGTCCTGGATAAGCATCGCGCCACATTTTTATTTTCCGACCCCTTTACCTGGGATGCGGCGGTCAGTGATCCGGATTTGTGGCTCGGCGGGCGGAACAGCGGGCCTTTTGCAGGCCGGGGAATGGATGTCCTAAGCCGTATCTTTGAAGGCGGACACGGGTTTTTCTCCCCGAAATTTTCCATTCAGGAAAAGGGGGAACTGCTTTGGAAAATTCGTAAAACAGACCATCTGTGGGAATATATCACCTCCCAGTTCATCATCGGGAAAAGGGATTCCCAATAAGGAGACATCAGTTTGGCAACACAAAAGCAAGGCATCTGCGGCCTTTGTTTCCACAGCCCCGGATGCGGTGCAACCATTCACTTTGACGACGATGGAAAAATTTCCCGGCTGACCCCGGACCCGGATGCCCCGTCAGGTCAGGTCCTGTGCCCCATGGCGGCCAGCGCGGCCCAGATCATCTATTCGGAAAGCCGGATCACCCAGCCTATGAAGCGGATAGGATCCAAGGGGAAGTTGGACTTCACCCCTATCTCCTGGGACGAAGCCTGGGAGATTATTGAAAAAAACATGAACCGTCTCAAGGCGGAACACGGCCCTGAGTCCCTTGGCTTTTACGCCGGTACCGGTACCTATGAGCGGGCCTTTAAGGATGCCAACCAGCTGGGCGGCTCCCATATTTATCTGGCCAGCAGCGTTTTGTTTCCCTTTGGCTCCCCCAACACCTTCGGGGTGGGAGCCCCGTGTTACACTTCTCTTGGAGTGCTGGCGCCCCAGCTGACCATGGGCTGCCTGCACACTGAAATGTTTTCCGATATTGACAATTCGGACCTGATTATCGTCTGGGGAACCGATCCTTCCACCTCTACCCCGCCGGCCATGTTCGGGCGTCTGGCCACGGCCGCCCATGAAGGGGCCAAGATCATTGTCATAGACCCGAGAAAAACAGCAGCAGCCACGCTGCCCGGCAGTGAGTGGCTGCCCATCCGCCCGGGCACCGACGGGGCCCTGGCCCTGGGGCTCTCCCACATCCTGATCCGGGACGGCTGGGTGGACGAGACCTTTGTTGAGGACTGGACACAGGGCTTTGATGAATTCGCCGACTATGTCAAAGACTTCACTCCGGAGGTTGTGGCCGGGATTACCGGCATTGATCAAAAGCGGATCGAGGATCTGGCCGAGGAAATCGCCGATGCCGAAGGGGCCAGCTATGTCATGTATACGGGACTTGAGTATACCAAAAGCGGGGTCCAGAATATCCGGGCGGTCATGGTGCTCTGGGCCCTGGCAGGCCAGATGGATGTGGAAGGAGGCCGCTGTTTTGCCATGCCCGAGGGCATGATGAGCCTTTCCCACGACCACCAGATCGCCACCCCGGGATTTGAGGCCTCAATCGGTGCTGGAAAATTTCCCGTGTACGCCCATTTTTGCGGGGGAGAACCCCATGCCAGCCTTCTGCCCCGGTCCATTCTGGAGGAAGACCCGTACAAGATCCGCGGACTGTTTGTTCTGGGGGCCTCTATCCTGACCTCCTGGCCGAATCCCGTGCTCTGGCAAAAGGCCTTTGACGCCCTGGATTTCATGGTCTGCGCGGATCTTCAGTTCACCCGGGATGCGGCCTGGGCCGATGTCGTCCTGCCGGCTGCCACGGGCTTTGAACAGGACTCCTACTGTTTTTACGGCAACGCCATTCGCCTCAGAGAAAAGATGATTGATCCTGTGGGTGAAAGCAAACCCTGCCATACCATCGTGGCGGAGCTGGCCGAAAAACTGGGCTACGGTGATCTTTTTCCCGCAGATACCCGTGTCCTTTTGGAGCAGGTGCTCAAAGGAACGAATATCACCCTGAACGACCTTGAAAACGCTCCCAAACATACCGTTCGCAGCCCTTCCGAACCCATGGCCTACCGCAAATGGGAGACCGGCCGCCTTCGGCCCGACGGCAAGCCCGGATTCAATACACCGTCTGGAAAGTTCGAGATCCGGTCCACCATTTTAGAACAGTACGGCCTTGACGGCCTGCCCAAATACGAGGAGTCCTTTGAGACCCCCGTCAGCCAGCCCCGAATGCTCAAACGGTTTCCCCTGATCCTGGGAACGGGCCCTTTTAAGCCGGATATGAAATCCTGCCTCAGGGCCGTCCCGGACTTCATTGAACGCTATCCCTGGCCTGCCGTCCAGATCAACCCTGCCGATGCCGCTGACCGCAGCATTGACGAAGGCGATTTGGTGGTCATAAAAACGGCCCGGGGTAATGTTGAGATGCGCGCCCATCTGGCCGAAGATATCATGAAAGGATTCGTTTACGCTCCGGTGGGCGGCGGCGGTCCTCAGGGTACAGAGGAGTGGCGCCGCGCCAACGTGAATGTACTCACCGACATGGAGCAGCTCGACCCTATCTCAGGATTTCCGGTGTACAAGACTCTGCTGTGCCAGGTAAAAAAGAAGAATCGGCGGCGACGGACCATTGCGGTTCAGGATCCGAGTCTGGGCTGTGTGGGGTAGGGCACCCATGCCTTGAATGTGAGCGTTTTTGTTGGCCGGGGAAGGGGGGGAAACAGGGCAGGCCCCTGCCTTCTGCGGCTGCTCCCCTCTTCAAGATGGTCTAAACTCGTTTTTTATCAAAGGAGAGCATCATGAAAACATCAAATGCCATCGACACTTTCCTGAATTATCAAAAAATGAATTCAAAAAAACACCATAAGAAATTATGGCTTTTTTGAAATATCAAAAATCACATCTGAACAGGTTATGATTTTTTTGACCAAGGATACTGATGGTCAAAAGCAATCAACTAAAAAACTCAAATTTTCAATGCTCAGGTCATTTTTCAATTTTATCAGAGACTCATTTGATTCAACACTCTCAAATCCATGTGATACTCCAATATTGAGGAAAACATTTAAAACAGGCAAGGGGAGGTCGTGGACAATTCTTGACATGGATGTTGTGGACGAAACTATCGTTAAGACAAACAATTCCAGAAACCGATTGATGCTCGAGCTGATGGCAAGAGGTGGGATGAGAGTTGGAGAGGTTCTGAAATTAAAAGCCAAGAATGTGCATGACAGGAAGTTGGTTTTAACTGATCCGAAAAGCGGAAATTAGACCGAGATTGTTTTTATCCCTGAAATCGTTTCGAACGACAATCCTGCGCCATGCGAATCTGTCAACGACCCAGCGGTATTTTGGAGAAGTCAATGACACAGAGGCTATGTACTGGATCGATACTCTTTACAGATAAAATTATTGGGGGCTGGCAAACTCCGGTTCCCGATTAACTTCGGCCAGGTCTTTAAAAAGAGATCCAATGCTGGCTAATGTTATGAGACGCCGTGAGGGGAAACATTTTTTTTAACATCTGAAAATTGTCATTGAGCCCAGACTCTCTTTGTCAGGTCGGGCATCCGTTGAACTTGGACATTTAGATTTAACAGGTCCACAGGATCTCCGAATTGGGTGTAGATGGCAACGTCGGCCGCATCCCGGCCATAAGCGATTGCGATGCGTCCTCCCTTCAGATCGGGCCGCGTCGGATCGAATGTATACCACCGGTTTCCAACATATGCCTCAAACCAGGCGTGCAAATCCATTGGCTCAAGTGCCTCAAGGTAACCGACGACCATACGGGCCGGTATGGATAGCGCCCGGCTGAAAGCGATCCCCAAATGGGCCATATCCCGGCAGACGCCGTGTCCAAGCTTATTTACCTCAGAGGCACTGAGTATCTGTTGTCCATCACCAGGGGTATAGCCTATCGAATCCCTGATATAGTCGACAATGGCATCGCATTGATCGTATCCTGGGCAGCGGTCCTTGGACACCCATGCCGCCATTTCCGTGAAGCGGTCCGATTCACAATAGCGGCTGGGATACAGGAAGGGCAGGGTGGCATCCGGCAGATTCTGTACGTCGATGAACGGTGCGCCGGGAGCCCTGTCGGAATTTTCCGCAGTCTCGATATCAACAGAGGTCCGAACTGAAAAATCACCGGCCGGCGCGACCAGTCTTTGACATAGATTGCCGAAGGAATCCGTAAACTCTGCCGCCGGCACGCTGGGTGATAAAATATACTCTTCGCGTGTGATCCACTGCTGCCGTCCGCTGCGGGGGCGAAGCATCAGCAAAAACGGGGTTGGAGCTGATATCTGAAATTCAATTAGACAGGATGCATTTAACCGCATGATATTCCTTTATATAGATAAACGATCTTTTCTCCATTTTAGAGTGGATCTCAATCCTTCCTTTGCGACCAGTGCGCCTTCGATTTCGTCGAAAAGCGTAAAATTCACGGCATTTATGAGATCAATATTTCTATTCGCACTGTCCTTGAATGGTTCCTGCTTTAGAACGTCCTTGTAAATGGATCGAAACTCATTGAGTCTGCGTTTTTTGAATATTTTCTGAAAAAACCGTTTAGAGCGCTGGGAGAAGCCCAATTTATTGAGCCGTCTCATAATATACGCAAGCGTTCTCGCCGTTGTTTTAAACCCGAATGTCTCTTCCAATACCGATTTAAGGGCCGGGGGCACCTTCAACGGGTCTGCAAGGCCATTCATCGTTTCGTTTGCCTCCGATTCTGATGGACTCGGAATCTTTTTATTTGTGCTTTGGACTTTAGAGGGGCTTTTCAAGCTATAGGCCTCGACGTCCCGGCACAATTGCTCAGCCTGCATGGCGGCGGCCTGCAGATAGGCGCTCAGATTATAGAATCCCGAGTGTATATGGCCTGGAAGCGTGTGCCCGATTCGACTGTATCTGTATCTGTATTTATGGTCAATTTCCCCCCATGCCTCCTCAAGAATGGTCCTCAATTGCAGTTCAATCTGAATGCATTTAAACGCCTGGCCTGCATCTGAATTCTCCCCCAGTTTGACCTGGTAGTGAATTGAAGAGTAGCCGCTGTATTGGAGACTGACATCCTTTGGGACGGCCTTGCCAGGATCTATCGGCAGAACAAAGGTTCTTTTATAATCGGGTTGCTGTATGAACCTTAATATTTTTTCTTCCACTAAATATTCAAGATAGGCCTCGACGTTGACAATGTCTGAAAGGCGCAGACAGATAATCCGGATGCCAATGATATCGCCAATCCTATCCTTGAAATTTTTATGTGTGATCGGCGCCATATCAGATTCCGAGCTGATATTTTCCTGGTCGATTTTTTCTATGAGCCTTGATGCATCTTTGATCCTGTACAGAATGGTATGTATGCTCTCCTTTGGGGCGGAAGGATCATCACCTAGCAGCCGGACAACATACTCGGCAAGTTTTTTGTACTTCTCTTTTTGCTTGAAAAAAGAGATCAGTAAATCGTCCCTTTGTTTTTTTCTCAATCGTTAAATCCTTTTTTGGGCTTATTATCACGGACCTTTTATCTGCTGCTTTTTCAGCGGTCCCATAAAAGCTGCAAAACTTCAGGCCGATACCCTGCGCATGGCCCCTATACCCTGCGCATGGCATTGATCAGATGATTCACAGAAACCGTAGCGATGCCCGAATTAATATCGGACATGGCATAGGGGATGACCAGCTCATTGCCATGGATAATTGAACCGCAGGAGTAGACGACGTTGGGAACATACCCCTCCCGCTCTTTTTCAGTGGGAGCCAAAAGCGGTTGATCAAGCCGTGCGATCACCTTGCGCGGATTTTCAAGATCAAGGAGCATGGCACCGATGCAGTACTGGCGCATGGGCCCGACACCATGGGTCAGAACGATCCAGCCTTTCCCGGTCTCCATGGGAGAGCCGCAGTTGCCGATCTGGACAAATTCCCAGGGATACTCGGGCATCTGGAGCACATGAGAGGTTCTCCAGAAGTGCAGGTGTTTTGAAAACATAATATGGTTGCTCTCCCCATCCTGCCTGGACAGCATGGCAAACTGGCCCTTAATTTTCCGGGGGAACAGGGCCAGGCCTTTATCCTGTGCTGCTTTTCCGTTCAGCATTGTAATTTTAAAACTGATAAAATCCCTGGTTTCGATCAGCTGGGGTAAAATGGTCACCCCGTTATACGCCGTATAGGTTGCATAATAGGTTGAGTCCCCATTGTCATCAAAAAACTGAACAAACCGCGCATCTTCTATCCCGCGGCTCTCATTTCTGGAAACCGGAAAGATGACCCGCTCGGATATGCGGTGATCCGAATGGAAATCCACCTCATAATTTGAGTCCGAAAGCCAGTTGATGATCTCAAAGGTCCTGTTCTGTTTGGTTTTTGAAAAGTGAGGGTGCTGATGAAGCCTGCCCATTTCCCTGCCCAGTTCTTCCTTGCTGAACTCTTCGGGAAGCGCATTGAGGACATGGGTGCAGATATCAGAATCCGCATTCATTTCCCTGAGCTTGTGCTCAAAGAGCTTGCGCTTGTATAAGGGGTTTAACTTCAGATCCGGTGTTTCCACAAACTCACTGACCGGGTCAAACCGGAAGGTGTTGTACCGGTTCAGCACACCGCTTCTGAAAACAATGGAGGAAATGTGGCCTTCCCCGGTGGCCCGCAAACTCATGACAAACCTAAGACTGCCTTCTTCAAGGTGACCTTGAATGGGATGCGGTACAATGGACGGATTGAAAAGCGCTGCGGCTTCAATGGCGTACTCCTTTGTAAAATACGCGCCGATCAATGTTTTTTCCGTCTCACTCAGCAAGGTCCCTTTTTTAATATGGTGTTTTACCAGGGCAAAGTGCCGTTCAAAAATATGGGCCAGATCTTCGTGCCGCCTGGAAAAATCATGTAGAATCTGTGTTAATACGGTGTTGCCCTCCTCTTGGGTCAGGCCCCGGATCCGTTCTATGATCAAGGCGATGCGCCAGGCATCAGCCGGGAGATGGGGCCTTGTAATGACGCGGGAGGTATCCCCTTCTATTTTATTGGGCTTTCTTGTGATCGTCAGTTTGCCATGGCTTTTTTTAGGCATCAATGTCTTTCCTCGATTCAGTTTGGACTATATGGGCGGACGACTCGACAGACGGCACAGGGAGACAAGATCACGGATCTTTGCCGTACCCGCGCACATCACCGTATCCGCCCCCCCCCCAGTATATTTTCACGGTCCCATCATCTTCAGGTACAGCGCCGCAGGTAAACACCACATTGGGGACATAGCCGGTCTGTTCCCAAATCTCTTCGGGCTGCAGGATCCATTGGTCAGACACCCCGATCACCCTGGAGGGGTCTGAAAGATCATGCAGGGCCGCCCCAAGCCGGTATACGGTTCCGGACATGGTCTTGAACACGCCGTGGTAGATATGAAGCCAGCCCTCATCGGTCTTAAAGGGCGGTGCGCCAGGGCCGATTTTCATCTCATCCCAGTGGTAGGGCAAGGGCTTGATGACAACCTGTGAGTCCCCCCAGTGAATCAGGTCCGGGGAATAGGAAATCCAGATGGACCAGGGAGAAATTTCCGAGTGGGGACGGTCCAGACGGACATACCGGCCTTCAATTTTTTCAGGAAAGATCACCACATTGCGCAGATCGGCCTGGGTGATCAGGGCAATCCGTTCGATTTTTTCAAAATCGTGTGTGCGGGCCAGGGCAATGCGCACCCCGTGGCGGGAATAGGCACTGTAGGTGAGAAGGTATGCCCCCTCAACCGGGTTGATGCGAAGATCCTCGACCCCGAAGGCTTCGTATTCGGCAAAACGTCCGCGGGAAGCCGGAGTCAAAAAGGGTTCCGGTTTGACTGTGAAGGTAAACCCGTCCGGACTGTCCGCTCTTCCGATGATGGACCGCCCGTTTTTCAAATGGGACCGGAACAGCATGATATAGCGGTCTTTGTATCTGACCACCCCGGCGTTGTGAACGGTTACAACGGGATAGGGAACATCCTCCCGGGTCAGTATCGGGTTTTTGGGGTAACGGGTGACAATATCTTTTATCGTATTCATTTGCGTCCTTTCAGAGCCTTCCGAAATCATCGGCCAGGCGTTCAATATCATCTTCCCCAAAATAGTCGCCGGTCTGGATTTCCATAAAGACCAGATTGTCCCGGCCGCTGTTTTCGATTCTGTGGATGGCTTTTCTGGGGATATCAACGGATTGCCCGGCAGTCACCGGGACGGTTTTGTCGTCAAGGGTCCACAGCCCCTTGCCGCTGACGATATACCAGTGCTCATCGCGGTACTGGTGACGCTGAAGGCTTAAGCGCTTTCCCGGATAAACCACGATTTTTTTATTCTTAACGGCATTTTCATCGGACAGGATGGTATAAAATCCCCAGGGCCGGTGATCTTCACGCCGGGTCCTTTCCAGGATCTGTTCATAGACCCGGATATATTTTCTGACCATGCCGTCGATGGTAAAGTGATCCAAGACAGTTCTGCGGCAGAATTCACGGTCAATATCCCTGATGCGGTCCACGGCACGGACAGCCTCATCGGTTCCGGAAACAAGGAATCCGTTTTTATTGTCCCGGATCAGCTCGGGCATACTGCCCCGGTTGTTTGCGATCACCGGCGTGCCGCAGGCCATGGCTTCGATTACGGAAAGCCCGAAGGGCTCGTTAAAATTGATGGGGTGAAGCAGGGCATGGGCCTTGCCCAAAAGGTCATTTCTCTTATCGGGCTCCACACTGCCCAGATAAACCACAGAGGCATCGTCAATGAAGGGCTGGACACAGTCCTTAAAATAGGTGCTGTCCTGAATAATGCCTGCCATGATCAGCCTTCTGCCGCATGCCCGGGCGATGTCAATGGCCTCTTTGGCGCCTTTATCCGGATGGATGCGGCCGAAAAAGACCAGATAGTCTTCCGGCTGGGCCTGAAAATGAAACTCCTTTATATCGATGCCGTGGTGAATGGTGTCAATATAGTCAAGGCCATCTGCCCGGTCAGCATCGCTGATGGACACGTAAAAGGTTTTTTTATTGTATTTGCGGTACACCGGCAGAATGCCGGGGGAGGAAAACCCGTGGATGGTGGTCACCACAGGCGTTGTGGTAAGGCCCGTATAGGTTAAGGGGAGAAAGTCAAAATTGTTGTGAATGATATCAAACTCTTGTGCATCATCAAATAATTCAGAGATGTGAAGGCATTCACACACTTTGGGAATGATGTCTGAATCTTCTTCATATCCCTGGGCGCAGACAGATCGCAGGGTGCTGCGCGTAATGGAATCTGCCGTGGCAAACAGGGTGACGTCATGGCCCAGCCCCACCAGGGCTTCGGTTAAGAGGGAGGCTACCTTTTCCCAGGGGCCGTAGTGCCGCGGCGGGGTGCGCCAGGCAATGGGGGACAGCATGGCAATGCGCATAACGTTTTCCTTTATAGTGAGCCCATTCATCAAGTCTTATTTATCAAGCCTTATTGATCAGGGAGAAGACTGATGCAGCAGTTCATCCGCATAGAGTTTTTGAAGCGTCATCAGGGACAAAAGCCAGGCAAGGGTTGATTCCGCCCCCTGATTCTGATTGATGCCGTCCACCATCAGCCCGTCCCGGCACCCGCCGGTCTTAGGATCATACAAGGGCATGTTCAGATCATTGTGCCCCAGAAACCAGTTAAAACAGATGACCGCATTCTCAAACCACTGCCGGTCCCGGGAAATGCTGTAGGCTGCGGCACATGCCTCAACCATGGTTTTGGCTTCAATGGGCTGCTGGTCAAACCGGGCCCGTTTCCCTTTTTTTCCATACCAGCCGTTGCAGCCGATGGGGGCAAAGTGAAGCTCTGCGGTCTGGATGGAGAGCAGCCATGCAAGACTGTCCAGGCCCATCTTCACCATCCCGTCATGTTTCATGCGATGGCCGGAGACCAGAAGGGCATGGGAGAGTTTGGCATTGGCATAGTTCAAGGAATCCTCAACCCAGGGCCAGTCATGGGTTTTATTTTTGCAGAACTGATCGAACAATTTTTCGGCCAGAACATCCCTGATTCTTCTGGCATCACTGTCACCGGAGAATTTATCCAGGTAGGCATCCAGACCCACCAGGCAAAAGGCAACGGCCCGGGGGGATCTGAAATTTTCAGCCGCAATCAATGCCTCCTTAAAAAGAACCGTACTCATGGCCAGGTGGCCCGGATTTTCCAGAAATGCCACCGCCTTGCCCAGGCACCAGAGGGCCCGGCCATGGGAATCCTCGGATCCGATCTCTTCAGCCCATTGTCTTGCATAGGTCATAAAGTTGCGGAACCGCCCGTTTTTTTCATTGTAGGCGTATAAGAGAAATCCCAGGTAGTGGCCGCTTAGGGCATCCAGGCCAAGGCCGTTGGTCGGCAGGTATTTTTGGCCCATGGCCGCTGCCAGAAGCGCTCGGGCATTATCATCCGTGCAGTATCCATGGAGTCTGTCCGGGATGGTATAATTGGCATGCTGGAGCATGCCGGTGTCATCGGTCATGGCTTTCAGGTGGTCCAGCTTGATCTCGGGCAGGTCAAAGCGGGTAATGGCTTTGATGTTTGACACATAGGAATGCCTGGGTCTTGGATGCAGGATCCGGTTTTGACGGACCTCCTTGAAGAGGGCAAGATAATTTTGACAGACTTCTGCCCACACCGCATCCCTTGTGAATGTGTAGGCTTTTTTCCGGATGGCATGCCGCTGGGTGTCATCGCATAAAAGCGCGTTAATCTGTTCTGACATGGCATTGGGAGTGTTGAAGGGGACGATTTTACCCCTGCCCTCTGCCAGCATTTCCTCCGCATACCAGTACGGGGTTGAAATCACGGCTTTGCCTGTTCCCATGGCATAGGCAAGGGTTCCGGATGTTATCTGAGCCTCTTCAAGATAGGGGGTGATGTAAATATCAGCAATGCCCAGGAAGTCACACAGTTCTTTCAAGGCCACAAAATTGTTCTGGAAGATGACATGGTCGCTGAGATTCAGATTGTGAACCATCTGCTGGAGCATGATCCGGTAGGCTTCCCCGTTGCTTTTCAGGACATGGGGGTGGGTGGTGCCCAGAATAATGTAGGTCACGTCCGGATATTGCTCGATCACAGCCGGAAGTGCTTCCAGCACGGTCTCGATTCCCTTGTTGGGCGAGAGCAGGCCAAAGGTGAGCAACACCTTCTTGCCTTCCACGCCGAATTTGTCTTTGTGAAAACTGGAGTCGATAAAGGGCATATCCGGAATGCCGTGGTGGATAAAGGCGATTTTCTCTCTGGGAATCCCATAGATATCGTGGAGAAAATGTTCCGCCTTTCGGCTCATGACCACCAGTTTATCTGACAATTCTCCCAGTTTAACCGTCACGCTGCGGTATTCGGGGGAAGGATCTTTCAACACGGTATGCAGCGTCGTCACCACGGGCATGTGCAGATCTGAAAGCAGTTTGAGGACATGGCTGCCGGCGGGGCCCCCGAAGATACCGAATTCATGCTGGAGGCAGACAATATCGGTGTGGCTGATATTCAAGAACTGTGCGGCAATGCCATAATCCGCCAATTTGTTCTGATTGATTTCAAAGCGTACTTTTTCAGGATATGCATATCCCTCTATGCGGTCGTTCATGGCAACCGCCCAGCAATGGGTCCGGGGTGCACGGGCGCAAAGGCCTTCGACCAGATCCCTGGTAAACGTGGCGATACCGCATTGCCGGGGCAGGTAGTTACCGATGACGGCAATGGAGTTGATGCCTTGAAAGCCAAGTTGATCAGATATCATTTTTTACCCCCCTGTGCTTCAGGATATTTCTGTCCGATATTTTCCGGATGGGTTTTAAGCCCTTCATTTCAGCTTGCCCTCTGGATTGAAGCATTAGAACTTCAACATTTGTGCCATGGCCGGAATCACAAGGATAACGGCTCACAACCACTCTGATTTATTGGCTGAATGGACTTTTGAGAAAGGCACAGGGATAGGGTCCCGGGGTGGTGGATACGGTCATATTCACCCGAACGGTCATATGTGACCGCGTTCGGGGCACCAGAAACAGAATCAGCGCCGGGCTCAGGCATCTGCCGGACCGGACAATGGGCGTGATGGGTTTCTTGTTCAAGTCCGTTTTATCGCTTCTCCAAGAGGCCATGTTTTTTTGGGGGCAACAGGGAGCCCCAAGCCGGGCTGACTTGAGGACCCCTGCTGCGGTTTCTTTTTTAAGACCCGTCTATTTTACACGATGAATCTCAACACGCCGGTTCAATGCCCGGCCCTTGCGGGTGTCATTTGAAGAAACAGGTTTGGAATATCCGGATCCCTTGCAGGTCAGGCGGCGTTCATCAATGCCGTTGCCGGTGAGATATGCCTTAACGGCCCGGGCCCGTTTCAATGACAGTGTATCGTTATACGACTGGCTTCCTGCATTGTCGGTATGGCCCTCAATTGTGACAACGGCCTGGGGTTCGGCTTTGAGATATTCGACAATCTGGTTCAGATAGGTATAGGCGCCCGGCTTGACCACGGTTTTATCAAAGTCAAAATAGGCCTCTTCTATCACCCAGACGCCGGCTTCGGTCATGGCGGGCGCTGCCATGGGTTCTTTGGGGGCAGCGGCCATGGGGTTCTCCACGAGGAAAACATCCTTGACAAACGGGGTCATGCCGCCGTCGGCCATCAGTTTGTCCCCGGTGGTGGCAAACCCGCAGTTACCGGTCTTGGCCATCTCTTCCATGAGAAGCATGCCGCCCGCATCATCGCCCACAAGGACGGTATAGAAGCATACGCCTGACCCCAGCTGTCCTTTCAGTGCCGCTGCCGCTGCCAGGGTTGCCGGTGATTCCAGGCCGTTTTCCGCCTGGCCGTCACTGATAATGACCACGGCTGTTTTTCCTAAAACCCCGTTGAGATCCTGGCCTGCTGCGGCAAATGCCATGGACATGGGACTTGTACCGCCGGCCATTGAAATCATGTCCAGCTTTTCTTTCAGTGCGGTAGTCGAATAGGGTGACATGCCGTAAAAAAGCAGTGTTGCCTTGTCCGACACCGCCTCGTCGTGCCCAAAAGATCGAAGTCCCGCGTTCTGCTCCCGCTCCGGCAGGACCTGATTCATGCGGCTTACAAGCTCCCGGGCAAGGGCAAACTTACTGTTCCCGTCATAGGTCTTTCCCATTGAACTGGATGCATCCAGGACAATCAGAAAACTATCAACGGAAGAGGTATACCGCTCTGAATCAAACGGAACCGGCGTAAACCCGGCAAAGGGCTTGGCCGGCTGCTGGGCAGTGCACCCGAACAGAAATAACGCCCCCAGGATGAAGGCAAAGCGTTTAATACTGAAAAATTTCATGAAAGGTCTCCTTTGTGTATTATGGTTTGTGGGCGGCCAGAGATGATCTGCATGAGGCGCATGGATGTCATCTCTTGATTGTCAGTTTAAGATCCCGGCCGTCAGCCTTTGGTTTGCACGGGGTTTTGTTTCCTGTCCTGCCCTTTGCAGGCATACCAGAGTCCGAACCGTTCCACTTTGGAAAAGGGGTGATTTTGGGCGCAGAAATACCCGCAGGGTTTATGCGCCTTGAAATATGCCATTTCATACGTGGATTGGTCCCAGGACATTTCCGACGGCATGTTAATCCGGGATACATCCATCCCCTCTGCGATTTTCATCTCCAAGGGTATCCGGGGCCACCCCGGCCATTCCCGTCATAAATCGCGCCAAACCGTAGCAGATCCAGCTTGCGATCTTTTGACGGACAGGCTGGGTTTTCCATGTGCGGGGGTCTACCTTGCGCGCCCTGTCAGCAATGGCGGCCTCAAGACTGTGCGTTAATGTTTTGGCAAAGGGTTCATCATCGATCACGATATTGGCCTCAAGGGAGAGCAGCAGGCTGAAGGGATCAAGATTTGAGGAGCCGATTGTGGCCCAATGGGAGTCGATCACAGCCACTTTGGCGTGCATGGCGCCTTTATGGTATTCGTAAATTTGAATCCCGGCTTCCAGAAAGCTGCCGTACAAGGCTTTGGCCGCATAGTTGAACAAGGGGTGTTCTGTTCTTTCCTGCAACAACAGGATCACCCGGACGCCTCTTTGTGCCGCATCAAAGAGGGCTGTTCGAAATTTTTTTCCAGGCAGGAAATAGGCATTTGCAAGAATAATTTCAGCCTGTGCCGCTGCAATGGCCTGAAGATAGGCATTTTCGATATCCCGGCGGTGCCGGATATTGTTGCGGACCAGAAAGGCCGCGCGTATGCCTTGACCGGCCTTGGTCAGCGGTTTCTGCCCGGGGATGCATCGGTCTCCAGAAAAAGAGGGCCGGATCCGGGTTAACCGTTGCCACGTCCGCCGGGATTCACCATAAATGACCTTTACCAGCGGGCCTTCCACCCGGACCGCATAGTCATACCGGGGGGCGGTTTGTTCCGGCGTATCAAGATCATCTATAATATTGATGCCGCCGACAAAGGCCACGGTCTGGTCCACAACCGCAATTTTCCGGTGCAGGCGGCGCAGTCTCCGGCGGCGGAATGTCCATGGGGATATCTTGGGCCGGAACTTCATCACCCTGACACCGGCGGCGTTCAGGCTTGAAACCATGGTGTCGGGCAAGGGGCTGGAACCGAACCCATCCATGAGCAGATGGGTCTTTACCCCTCTTTGCGCCGCCCGCTTAAGCGCCTGAGCCATGCATCGCCCCGTGGCATCATTTTTAAAAATATAGGTATCCAGATATATATCATGCGCGGCCCTGTCCAAAGCCGCCTCAAGGGCGGGGAAATAACCGTCGCCGTTCTGCAGAAGGGTAATCTGATTGTGGGCAATGAACCGGGTCACAGCAAAGATGTCCTCTATAGAGGTTTCAGGATCATGGTCAACGCTGTCCCAGATGGATGCCGGGACGGTTTTCATTGGCCATGGGAAGCCTTTTGATCTCACATCCCAATGTTTACTCCGCCATCAATAGTCCTTACATCATGCCGTCCATTCCATCACTGCCCATGGCGCTCCCGGCTTTTTTATCCGGCTTTTCGGCAATCATGGCCTGGGTGGTCAGCATAATGGATGCGACACTGGCTGCATTCTGGAGGGCCAGGCGAACCACTTTTTTCGGGTCCATAACGCCGGCGGCAATCAGGTCCTCATAGACATTGGTTCTGGCGTTGTAACCCAAGGCGTTCTGACCCGCTTTGACGGTGTCGATAACAATGGCGCCCTCAACACCGGCATTATCGGCAATTTTTCGCAGGGGGGCTTCAATGGCCCTGGCAATCACCTGGATACCCAGTTGCTCCTCTCCTTCGAGGGTAAGCGCCTCAAGGGCGGGAAGGCATCTGACCAGAGCCACGCCGCCGCCGGGGACAATACCTTCTTCAACCGCCGCCCGGGTGGCATTCAGGGCGTCTTCCACCCGTGCTTTTTTTTCTTTCATTTCCGTTTCAGTAGCAGCGCCGACAGTGATGACGGCAACGCCGCCAATCAGCTTGGCAAGCCGTTCCTGAAGCTTTTCCCTGTCATAGTCTGAACTGGTTTCTTCGACCTGTGCGCGCAGCATTGCGACGCGGCCCTGAAGGGCGTCTCTGGACCCTGCCCCGTCAACGATGGTGCAGGTGCCTTTATCAATAAGAATGCTTTTTGCCTGCCCCAGATCCTGCAGGGTGACATTTTCAAGTTTGATTCCCAGATCCTCGGAAACAACCTGCCCGCCGGTTAAAACGGCAATGTCCTCCAGCATCTCTTTTTTCCTGTCTCCAAAGCCGGGCGCCTTGACCGCCGCCACATCCAGACTGCCGCGGAGTTTGTTGACCACAAGGGTGGCAAGGGCATCGCCGGAAACATCTTCGGCAACGATAAATATGGGACGTCCCGCTTTGGCGGTCTGTTCAAGCACCGGAAGCAGGTGCTTCATGGCGGAAATGGACTTTTCACAGATCAGGACATAGGGATTCTCAAGTGAACCAATCATTTTTTCAGTATCGGTTATAAAATAGGGTGAGAGGTACCCGCGGTCAAACTGCATGCCTTCCACAACCTCAAGGGTGGTCTCGGTTGTTTTGGCCTCTTCAACCGTAATCACCCCTTCTTTTCCGACCCTGTTCATGGCCTCGGCAATAATACTGCCAATGGCCTCATCGTTGTTGGCCGAGATGGTGCCGACCTGGGCGATGTCATTGTGATTTCTGGTCGGTGTCGCCATTGTTTCAAGGGTTTCAACGACTCGGGCCACGGCTTTGTCAATCCCCCTTTTAATCCACATGGGGTTGTGTCCGGCAACCACCAGTTTCTGGCCGTTTTCATAGATGGCCCGGGCCAGAACGGTTGCCGTGGTTGTTCCGTCCCCGGCCATATCAGACGTCTTGCTGGCCGCCTCCTTCACCATCTGGGCACCCATATTTTCAAATTTGTCCTGAATCTCAATTTCATTTGCAACGGTGACACCGTCCTTGGTGACCATGGGAGATCCCCAGGATTTTTCAATGACCACGTTGCGGCCTTTGGGGCCCAGGGTCACCACAACGGCATCTGCAAGTGTCCGCACCCCCCGGAGAATGGCTTCACGGGCTTGTGCATCATATCTAATTTCTTTTGGCATCGTAAGTAAGCTCCATTTCATTGACTGCTTGTTGGCGATTCAATTATTCCCAAGACATCATCCTGACGGATAACCAGATAGTTTATGCCGTCAATTTTCACCTCTGTTCCGCTAAATTTGCTGAAGAGGATTCGCTCATCCGCGGTTACATCCATGGCAATCCGTTTTCCGTTGTCACCCATGCGGCCCTTTCCCACGGCCACGACCCGTCCTTCTGCCGGTTTTTCCTTTGCCGTGTCGGGGATAATGATGCCGCCGCTGGTTTTGGCCTCCTCCTGCCCAGGCAGAATGAGAATTCTGTCATTTAGGGGTCTCAATTTCATGATTCATTCCTCCATGGTTGTTTACAACCTATATTTCACCTTACGTGCCAGAACAGAAAACACCGGGGCCTCTTTTTTTTAACCGACTGATTAATCAAGGAATTTAGGTCAACAAATGCGGTGAGCGCTTTTGGGCGATCCGATAAAAAAAGATCATATGAATCCTAATGGTCATATGTGACCCTTTGGGTGCGGCCGGACGGATCACATAGCTGATCAAAAGCGGGATGGATCCGGGATGGGATCTGGCCTTTTTGGCAGGGCAGGTAGATTTCAAAGGTTGTGCCCTCGCCCGGCCGGCTGTATACGAGAATGGCTCCCCGGCTCTGTTTGACGATGCCATACACCGTGGACAGTCCGAGACCTGTTCCAAGGCCCACATCCTTTGTGGTAAAAAACGGGTCAAAGAGCCTGTCCCGGGTCTCCACGTCCATGCCGCAGCCGTCATCACTGACCGTCAGCCGGATGTACTCCCCGGGCAGACAGCCGCCATGATCGCTGCAGAAGGTTTGATCAAGGGCTGCCGGGCCTGTTTCAATGGTAATTCTGCCCATGCCTGAGATGGCATCACTGGCATTGACGCATAAATTGATCAATACCTGATCAAGTTGGGTCGCATCCATCAGAACCGGGTTTAACTCTTTTCCGGGCCGCCAGACCAGGTCAACGTTCTTCCCGATTAGGTGTGTCAGCGTCTTCAAAATTTTTTTAACGACCGTGTTCACATCAATCAGCCGGGGTGCAATGACCTGATTTCGGGAAAAAGCCAGCAACTGCCGGGTGATCTGAGTCGAACGATCAGCCGCACTGATAATTTCCTGTAGATCTTCGGATACCGGTCCATCCGGCGCGACCTTATCCATGGCCAGCTCAGCATACCCGAGAATCACACTGAGCATGTTGTTGTATTCATGGGCTACCCCTCCTGCCAGCCTCCCTGTGGATTCAAGCTTCCAGACCTGCCGGAGCCGGGATTCCAGGGCCGTCCGTTCAGTGATGTCCTCAACCATCTCAATGACGGCCGTGACCCTACCTGCCGTATTGCGTACAGGGGAGGAGACCATGCGATACGTATGGGTTTTCCCCTCCCTGAGATGTTCTCTTACCCCTTCATGCCCCCTGCCGTCCTGAAGTGTTTTGACTGCGGGACAGTCCGGACATGCCTCCATCCCCCCGGGATCGTTAAAAAACCGGTAACAGACAGGGCGTTTCCCGACAGTTACATCCGGGAACAATTCGCACATCTTTCGGTTCAGCTCAAGAACGGTCATTTCAGGGCTGATGAGCGCCACGCCAATATTGATGTTGTCCAGGATACTGCGCATCTTCTCACGGCTCTGGGCCAAAGATGCTTCCAACCGCTTTCTATCGGAGATACCCCGGATATTGCACTGGATCACCTTTTTGTCGTCCACCAGATAAACATTGCTGACAAATTCTACGGCAACAAGGGCTCCTTTGCGGGTACGCAGCGGTAAATTTTCGTAACGGATATAATGGGTGTCCTGCAGATGCCTGAAGGCCGCTTTGGATGAGGTAATGTCCTTAAAAGCCCCCAGCTCCCACAGGTCCCTTCCACAAATTTCTTCGTGGGAATACCCCATTAACGCCAAAATGAAAGGATTGGCATCATCCACCTTTCCGGTATGGGCATCCACGATGAGGATACCGTCCTGGGCAGATTCAAAAAGCCGCCGGTATCGCTTTTCAGACGCTTTCAATGTCTCAATGGCACTCTGGTTCTCCTGTTGCATAGGGTTTCCCGATCAAATACGGTTCTTATTGCATGTGCTCCCTGGCTGTTTCCAGGGCAAGGTCTTTATCTATTGTAGGCAAATGCCACCTCATGTCTGGGGAACGGATACCGGCTTTCCTGTCCTGCCCTTTACAAAAATACCAGCACCCAAACCTTTCCACCTTGGAAAAGGGGTGATTTTTCGCACAGAAATACCCGCAGGGCCTGTGCTGCTTTTTCATCCAGCCAGTCTGAAATTTTCATTGGAACAGGCCTTTGCTTTTTTTTAAGATCATACATGGCCCCGGCGGGACAGCTCCTCGTTGTTGCAGTGGCAGGGCCATGAATTTTTTCCATGTAATTCCTTTAAAGGACTTTTTTTTTCCGCAACAGATCAAAAACCATTATGATAACAGCCAGCACCAGAAGGATATGAAGGAGCCCTCCCATTGTATAACTGCTCATGAATCCCGTCAGCCACAGAATGATCAGTATTGAAACGATTATCCACAAAATTTGAGTCCCCCTTCAACACCGGTATTAAAAGGATCGTTATCGTTCAGCAGCAGGGCCCAGAGGGCGCCTTTTTAGCGACATCACCTGGCGTTGAGGGGGATGCCGAATTTTTGCTCAAAGGCGCAGGCAATGATATGAGCCGCCTGATCCTCTGATTTGATGTGATCCATGTGAATGACCAGATCGAATTCATCAGGGCTAATTTTTTCCCTGAGAAAAACCTTTTTGAAAAATTCATGATGGTCATGGTCGATGATGTTTAACTTAGCCTCTGCATCAGCGTTTCCATTACCCAACGTCTTAGCCAGATTCTCAATCCGGCGCTTTTTGCTGCACGCCAATTGTACCGATAAAATGGTATGGCGGGGCAGAATCAGGTGGGTTCCCCGGCCCACAAATATGGTGGGTTCGGTATGGGCGAGTGCGGCCACCGTTTTTGCCAGCTGCTTGACATAATCGTTTTTGAAAAATTTTTTTTCAATTGAGAGCGAGACAAGCAGTTCGTTCATTTTTCCTGGAAACCGCTCATCGAAAAACGCGATGATTTTTTCTGTCAGAGAAGAATCCTTTGCCATATGCTCTATGATTTCTTTGTCGATCACTCGAAAGCCTGTTATCTCAGAGAGATAATCCGCGACTTCCAGGGCGCCGGCCCCTATCCCCCGGGATAAACAGATACATTTTTTTTGTGAGAACTGGTTGGCTGTCTTTAACTCTGTCTGGGCCCGCTCCCATTTTTTGATTTGCGTGCCGGCCCAATCCGAGGCGTTCATCATTTTCTTGCCGTAATATCCGGGGGGGTACACGGTTTCTTTGGACGTGTTTTTCATCTCTGTTTTCTCCTTTAAGGATGGCTTCTTTAAACCTATATTTCACATTGTGTGCCAGGATAGGTTGCTTCGGCATATGGGTTGTAACTTACTGATTATTAATGATTTTTAGCCTAAGGAGAAGCGCAAAAGCCCTTTAACGACCGGATAAAAAAGATCATATGCGTCCAAACGGTCATATGTGACCCCTTTGATGTGGCATGACGGATCAGGGGCCTGACAAAAACGCCGCGCCAGCAGGTGGCGGGCTGCAACGGGATGGTCACCCCATCACAATGTTAATCGCCTGCCAGGTTTATTTTTTTCATGCGGATGATATGTTCAATCATCTTTTGTTCATATTTTCCCTTGGCCTCGGAAATACTCTTCTGAATATCCAAGGCGGTTACGGTATCCGGAGACCTTCTGGCAAGCTCAGCCTTCAGGTAGAGCTCTTTTTCATAAATGGTCTGCCTGAGGGGTTCAGTGTCCTTGATAAACGCTTCCTGTTCTGTATTCAGCTTTTTTACGGTGGCATCACTTAAGTTTCTATTATACCCCGGGTATTTGCTGGCCCCGCCCGACATCCCCGTTTCCCGGAAACCGTACCGCATCATCCCCTGCCCATATTCTATGATGTCGTCGGGATTCTGGCCCTCGTTACGAAGGGAGCCGTATCCGTCCCGGTGAATGCCCGCGTTGGCATCCTGACCAAAGGCATTAAAGGGCGACATAAAGATTAAGCCGATAAACAGGGCCACAATGACTCTTTTAATACAATGACATCTCATTTTAGATTTCCTTAAATTTGTCCATAAACATGGATTATTGATATGTTAAAAAAAAACCGGAGCCATTGACATCACCCAATTGTCGGTGCAAAGCCCCCCGCCGACAAGGATATCCCGAACAGGCTGCTCAGCCACAAAACAAAAGCAATGACAGCAACAATCTTAAGCATCTGCCGGGTTCTTTTGCCCATGGGAATGTAATTCTTGGCCGCCCAGAACAGGACGCCGATAAGGATTAAAATGGCAAACTGTGAAAGGGTCATGGTTGCGTCTCCTGTTTTTTTTGCTTTGGCCGCATCATTTCTTATTTCCCAGATGAATGATGAGATTGATGTCATGGGTGTCAGGATTTCTTTTAATCTCAAACCCCATCTTTTTACCCATCATGATCATGTTCCGGTTTTCCGCCAGTGCGATGCCGTGAACCGTTTTAAATCCCTGTTTTTCAGCAATGGCCAGGCATCTTTCCAGCAGGCGCAAGCCTATCCCCCGGCCTTGCCACTCATCCCCCACCACAACGGAAAACTCACCGGTTTTTCCGTCCGGTTCCCTTATAATCCTGGCCACCCCGAGCATCCGCTGGGTCTGTGCCGTTTCTTCCTCCTCCGCCAGGGCAACCAGGGCGATCTCCCGGTCATAGTCGATCTGGGTGAACCGGGCCAGCATCTGGGGCGGCAGCACCTTCAACATCCCGAAAAACCGGTAATAGATCGTCGTGGGGGTGAGTTTTTCGAATAATGCCGTAAACAGCGGGGCATCCTCAGGCTTGACCGGGCGGATAAAAATCTGCTGTCCGTCCGTACTGAGCATGCGGGACTCATCCTCTTCAGGGTAGGGGCCGATGACCAGATGAAGGGAAGAGGGCACCCGGGTCGGCATGATCCGGATCCTTGCATCCACGGCTACGGGGCTGCCGTCCTTGATCAGGACAGGATTCATGTCCAGTTCGGCAATCTTAGGAAAATCCATTAAAAGCTGGGAGAGGCGGATGATCATCTCTTCAAGTTGTTCCATGTCTGCACCCGGCCGGTTCCGGTATCCTTTTAACAGGGTATACACCTTGGTCTGCTGCATAAGACGCAGGGCAAGAAGCCGGTTCATGGGGGGCAGCCCCAGGGCTCGGTCGTGTAATACCTCGGTAAAAATACCGCCCATCCCGAACAGAATCACCGGGCCGAAACTGATATCGTGCTTGGCGCCCATTAAGATTTCAAAATCAGGGCTGGAAAAATAGGGCTGGATAGACACCCCTTCAATAGCCGCATGGGGGGCAAACCTTGCGGCCGAAGACATGATACCGTCATAGGCCCGGCTGATATCTTCTTTGCACCGCAGATCCAGGCAGACACCGCCGGCATCGGTTTTATGGGTAATCTCCGAGGAGAGAAGTTTCATGACCACCGGGAATCCGGTTTCCTCGGCCGCATGCTGGGCCTGGGCCTTTGTTCCGGCGACCTTTGTTTGGATCACGGGCAGGCCATAGGCGGTGAGCACTTCCATGGCATCGGCCTGGGGCAGAAATCCCTCTGTGGCTCCGGCCATAATGTCTTCGGCTCTTTTTTCATCAAATGCCATACGCCGGGTCATTCTGGGAGGAACTTGCTGAAGCATTTCAAGATTGGCGGTGTATTCAGCCATATACAGAAAGGCGCGCACCGCCCGTTCCGGCGTGTCATAGGTGGGGATTCCGGCTTCATTTAACACCGCGATGGCCTTTTCAACGCTTTTCCCGCCCATCCAGCAGGCAAATACCGGATATTTGCGGCCCC
The DNA here is from genome assembly GCA_963677255.2 of uncultured Desulfobacter sp. Lineage (GTDB taxonomy): Bacteria > Desulfobacterota > Desulfobacteria > Desulfobacterales > Desulfobacteraceae > Desulfobacter. The sequence continues at coordinate 3,385,666 of CAXXER010000001.1, forward strand.
CTGCGGCTGCGGCCATCATCTGGGCCACCGGCAATGGATCGGTAATGGCCTGGGGCGCCAGTATCACCAGGACGCCGTCCATATTTTCTGAATCAAAGCAGACCTTGAGGGCACGGGCGTACCGGTCTGCGGTGGCATCGCCCAGGATATCCACAGGATTGCCCCGGCTCCAGAAAGGCGGCAGGAAGGCGTCAAGGGCCTTCACGGTTTCAGGGGCAAGGGGTTCAGGGGTTTTCCCGTATTGGGCAAGGGTGTCCGCCGCCATGACACCTGGCCCGCCGCCATTGGTGAGGATGGCCAGCCTGGGACCCCGGGGGCGGGGCTGCTTGGCCATCAGTTCAGCACAGTCAAAGAGTTCCTCAATGGAGGCCACCCGGACGATGCCGGCACGCTTGAAGGCCGCATCATACACGGCGTCTTCTCCTGCCATGGCCCCGGTGTGAGAGGCGGCCGCCTTTGCACCGGCCGGGCTCCGGCCGGATTTGAGAACGATAATGGGTTTAACCCGTGACACCGCACGGGCGGCACTCATGAATTTGCGGACATGGGTCAGGTTTTCAATATACAATAAAATACTTTTTGCCGTGGGATCATTTCCAAGATAATCGATCATGTCTCCGAAATCGATGTCCAGCATGGACCCGATGCTGACAAAATGGCTGAATCCCATCTGTTCTTTGGCTGCCATATCAAGAATGGCACCACAGATGGCACCGCTCTGGGAGACAAAGGCCAGGTTCCCGGCAAGGGGCATGTCAGAGGCAAACCCCGCGTTCAGAGACTTGGCCGGCCGGATCAGCCCCATGCAATTGGGGCCCAGGATGCGCAGCCCGCCGCCATGGGCGATCTTCTGAATCCTATCTTCGATCCCACGGCCCGAAGCCCCCACCTCTTTTCCGCCCGCTGAAATAATAATCGCCCCGCGCACTTTTTTTTCCACACAGTCTGTGACAACATCGATGGCGGTGTGAATGGGGGTGGCGATAATGGCAAGGTCCACCCCGGGATCCAGATCACATACCGATGCCGCACACTCATATCCGTTCAGGCTGCCATACCTGGGGTTAACAGGCAGTATCGTGCCTGAAAACCCGCCTTGCATAAGGTTTTCCATGAGTGCGCGGCCGATGGAGCCTTGTTTTTCACTGGCACCCACCACTGCTATGCGGCGGGGGTTGAACATGCTTTCCAGATGATATTGTCCCATTTTTTTTACCCTTGGCATCCATTATTGATTGTCATTCATGAGATCCCGGCCAAATTCCCTGACCGCGTCAATCCATCCCTGTTTGAAAAACCGGTATTCTTCAGAATCCAAATCCGGGGCGCAGGTTTTATTTACGGCTGACCAGAGTTCTTCAAATCTGTATCTGAAATCATTCTTGAAATAGTCATACTGGTAGTCATCCTGCCGGTTCAGGGTTTCTTCGGCATCGTCAAAATCCGATGCATTGATTGCCACCCTGAGGGCGTCATCATTTGACATCGTTTTGATCCAGTTTTCCCCTTCCTCTTTGCCCAATTCGATCCAGTCGTCTTTGCTGTCACAGGTCAACCGGTGTGTTTTTTCTTCTGGTTTTTTCATCATGGCCTCCCATGGGTTTGCTAGTCGTGTCGCATCATTTCCCTGAGTTCTTCCCCCCGGACGGTTTCCTGGATGGCCAGAAGTGCGGCCAGCTTATCCAGCAGCGCCCTTTTGTCTGAAAGGATCCTGTGCACTCGCAGATGGGCCTCTTCCATCATCAGTGAGACCGCTTCATCCATCCGGGCTGCGGTTTCTTCACTGTAATTTTTTTCAGAAGAATACCCCTGGGGCATAAACATGGGGGTTCGGGGCCGGTCGTAACTGACCAGGCCGATCTTTTCATTCATGCCGTATTCCGCCACCATGGACCGGATGATGTCCGTTGCCCGCTGGAGGTCATTCTGGGCCCCGGTTGATGTCTCGTTAAATACCAGCTCCTCTGCCACCCGGCCTCCCAGAAGCACCGCCAGCCGGTCGAGCAGTTCAGACCGTGTCATCAGGTATCTGTCTTCGGTGGGCTGCTGCTGGGTGTACCCTAAAGCTGCGATCCCCCGGGGAAGGATGGAAATCTTATGGACAGGGTCGGCAAGGGCAACGGATTCGGCCACAATGGCATGGCCGGACTCATGAAAGGCCACAATCTCTTTTTCTCTGGCATTCATCACCCGGTTCTTTTTTTGAAGCCCCCCGATCACCCGGTCGATGGCCTCGTCAAAATCACTGGGTTCCACCATGTCCTTGTTGCTTCTGGCCGCCAGCAGGGCACTCTCATTGACAATATTGGCAAGATCCGCCCCCACAAAACCGGGGGTGCGGCCGGCGATCTTGGAAAGATCCACATCATCCCCCAGGACCACATGTCTGGAATGGATTTTTAAAATGGCTTCCCGGCCGTTGATATCCGGCCGGTCCACCAGGACCTGCCGGTCCAGGCGCCCGGGTCGCAGGAGTGCTGGATCCAGGATTTCCGGCCGGTTGGTGGCGGCCATGATGATGACCCCCTTATTGGTATCAAAGCCGTCCATCTCCACCAGAAGCTGGTTCAATGTCTGCTCCCGTTCGTCATGGCCCCCCATGGCATTCATTCCCCGGGCCTTGCCCAGGGCATCCAGCTCGTCGATAAAGATGATGCACGGGGCCTGGGCCGCGGCCTGGGAGAAAAGATCCCGGACCCTGGCCGCACCGACCCCCACAAACATCTCCACGAACTCGGAGCCGTTGATGCTGAAAAAAGGTACCTTTGCCTCACCGGCCACCGCCCTTGCCAGAAGGGTTTTGCCGGTTCCAGGCGGTCCCACCAGAAGGACGCCTTTGGGGATCCGTCCCCCCAGTTTCTGAAATTTTTCCGGAGTGGTTAAAAAATCCACCACCTCTTCCAGTTCCTCCCGGGCCTCGTCAATGCCGGCCACATCCTCAAAAGAGACTCGGGTGTCGCTCTCTGCAAAAATCTTGGCCTTATTTTTACCAAAGGACATCACCCCTGATCCCCCGCCCATATTTTTAGCGGTGAACCGCCAGATCAGGACGAGAAAGCCAAGGGGCAGAACCCAGGACAGAAGGATGCCCCAGAATCGGTTCTCGATCCGGCCGGAATATTGGATGTTGCGGTCATCCATCTGTTTTGCAAGGCCCGGATCATTTACCCGGACGGTAACGAATTTCTGCCCCGGTGTGCCTTTAAGAATGCCTTCAATCTTCTCAGGGCCTATCAGGATGTCATCCACGCTGCCCTGGGCCATGGACTGCTTGAACCGGCTGTAGGCAATCGTCTCTGTCTCAGGAGCAAAAAAAGACTGCTGCAGATAGACAAGCCCCCAGAAAATGATGAGAACCGTCCAGAAATTTAAAAGGGAAGCCCCGGGTTTCTTATCCGATGCTCTCTTTGTTCCGGCAAATAGACGGCGCAGTTTTTCCCGGATGGCGTTCATCGGATTGGGTTTGTTTGACATGGACAGAATCCTTTTTTAGCAATCATGTACAACGCAGTTTCTGCCCCTGGATTTGGCCTTGTACAGGTATTCATCTGCCTTGGAAATCCAGGAAAGAAAGCGGGTGTGGGAATTTTTTTGAATCAGGCCCTGCTTCGCCCCGATACTGATGGTCACAGGGATGCCTTCCGGTCTTGATTTTTCCACTCTTTTCCGGATTTCCTCAGCCATCTGGGGCACGGCAGAGGTGCGGATGTCGGGAAAGAGGATGACAAATTCTTCCCCGCCGTACCGGCACAGGACATCGGATTCCCGGACAGCCCGCTTCAGGGATTTGGCTACGCTTTTGAGTACAATGTCCCCCTTTGGATGGCCATACCGGTCGTTAACCTTTTTAAAATGGTCAATGTCAATCATGAAGATGGCAATATTCTCCTGTTTCCGATGGGCCAGGGAAAATAACTCCTGGGCAACGATCAAAAACCCCCGCCGGTTGAACAGACCGGTCAATCCGTCAATCATGGCGATATCCACCAGGGCCTTATTTCTCTGCCACAGGCTTTGCAGCGTTTCTCCCAGAAGCTCCAGCTCGGGTGTTGTCCGGCCATATTGGATGAACATCTCCATAAACCGTTTCATATGGCGGTCATAGGTGTCTGATGGATCCGTATCCCCGTTCAGGGGCTTTAAAGCGGTGAACAGCCTCTCAAAGGTTGGATGCAGCATATGGTATTCCATCCGGTAGGCCAGGATAAGTGCGTTTTCCAGGGTCTTTTTTGTTTCCCAGCGGTTAAAAAGCACTTCTATTTTTCCAAGCACGGCTTCCAGTTTGCCTTTTGCACGCTCAGGATGATCAAAAATGTCGGGAAAGGTGTATTCCCTGTGTTGTTTTTGGGCTTCGTTCCAGAAAGCGGCATGAATCGTCTCCTCTTCTGCCATCCGGCCCCAGATCACTTTGAGTTCCTCAACCCCTTCCTCCTGGAAGAGCCGGGTATAAATCTGTATGGATCTTTGATTGACCCTGCGGCACAGAGAAATAATCTCCTTGATGGGTTTACTTTTCATGGGTTGTTCTCCCTTTTCAATTTTTCAGGGAGCCTTTGCAGGCACTCTTTAATCGAATGAAAAAGCAGGAGAGGATTTTATCCCGCCGCCACCAGTACCTGGGCGGGCGCAGCAGTTTGCCGTGATATAAATATCCTTTTCTTTCAACCCTTACCACGGTATGGGCAATGGCTGCAGGATGCCGGATCACCCCGAGGGCGTCATGGATATTCGGGTCAAACACGGCGCCCAAAGCCTCGATTGGCTGGACCCCATATTTGATGAAAAACTGATCCAGAATGCCTTTGAGTCCTTGGATTCCCTGGAAAATATTGTGGGTGTCATTTTCACCTGAGATATGGTTCAAGGCAAGATCCAGCCCGTCGGCCAGCTTGAGCACATCTTTGAGCAGTTGTGTTCTTTGCTCCTCTATTTCCCTGGCTGAGTTTCGTGCCAGACGCTTTTTCGTATTTTCCAGGTCAGCGAGCAGATAATAATATTTCTCTTCCCAGTCAGATGACGTATCTGATATGTGTTCCTCCGGCCCCCTCAGCCCTGAAAATTCATCTTTCAGTGCGGCATGGATTTCTTTTTGAATGTCACTGACCATCTTGGCTCCTTACCATTTTATCCTGTCCGGAAGGCTTAAATTGGGGGAGTGCGGCACCTGAAAGTGATTTAACGCCCAGGGTCTCGATGAGCCGGTTGATATTGGTTGTTTTAAGGTTCATCCCCCCTTCAGACACTGGAAGCAGAATGATGCGCTTGCCCTCAAGGGCCTCTGCGATTTTAAGCTTCACAATGGTCTCTCCGCCGGATCCGGCCAGGGCATTGTTCATCTCCCGGATGCCCTTGGCCTCGGCAATGCCTTCCGCCTCAATGGCCCGGGCCAGAAGCTGCTGCTGCTCCAGATAGACATCCGCCTCGATTTTATCTTTTTGATACTGGCCGTCGGCATCGGCCACCATCTTGTTGACCTCCCCCCGGGCCTCTTCAAGTTTCCGTTTGTACTCTTCAAGGGCGGCGTGCTGGGCGGATTTGTTCTTTTCCACCTGCTGGTCCGCCACTTTTTTATCCTCAATGGCCTTGGTGTACTCCGCATTGAACCGGTAGTCGTTGGTCAGCACCTTTTCGATGACAATGCCCATGGGGCCGAGGATCTTATCCAAGGCGGCCTTGGCCTTTGCAGACTGGGTCTCTCTTGCTTCGGCCACATAAAAGGCTTCGGTTTTCAGCTCCCCGAAGATATCCCTGGGCTTGCTTCTGGCCACCGTCCTGACGATGGTTTCCCTCAGGATGGCATCGTTCGGGGCCACATACTGGAGAATGTACGGGGCCTTTGAGGCGTCAATCCTGTAGGCAATGATCACATCCAGGCTGATGTCATTGCCGTCAATGGTTTTAAACAGCAGGTCATCCTGGGTCCTGCGGTCTCCCCGGGCTTTTGAAAAGGTCATTTCCAGGTTCTGCAGCTTGGTATCAAAGACATGCCAGTCATTGATAAAGGGCAGGAAAAAATAGGTTGAGCCCTGGGCATAGACATGGTCTTCCACCCCTTTGGGAGCGAACAGTCCGATTTTCCGGGTCCGGACACCGACTTCGGTTTCCCCTGTGGTATGGGGCATGCAGCCTGCGGCCCAAACCCCTGCCGTCATCAGGATTACACATAGGATAAACCGCTTCATTTGGCACCTTCCTTTCGGACATCAAACAGGTTCAGGGTGTTGTTCAGATCCAGGGGGTTGACCCCATGGGCACCGTCGCTGGGCAGGATAATCAGGTCAAGGCCCTCATAGGCCCGGGCCATCTTCAGTCCCACCATACGGTCGGACCCGACACCCTGTAATGCCTGATTTTTCAGACGTACCCGCTCGGCTTCGGACAATTTCACCAGAAGATCGGCCTGGGCTTTTATTTTACGGACATAGAGGTCTTTTTCCGCGATTTTACGGGTCACATAGGCTTTGCCTTTTTCCATTTCAACCGCGGCGATGACCATGCCCTCCTGGACAATCTTCTTCAACTGGGCCTCTTCCCTGGCTGCCCGGGCTGCGGCCTGGTTGGTAAAGACCATCTGATCCTGAAGCTTTTTGGCTTCAATGTTTTTCTGGATTTCAGGGCTGTATCGAAAATACCGGACCAGCACCTGATCCACCTCAATGCCCTTGGCGTTGAGTTCCCGGTTGAGATTGGCCTTGGCCTCTTCCGCCTTTTTGACCCGCATGGGGCTGTTGTAAAATTCTTCGGTGGTCAGTTTGCCCAGGGTCTCTTTCAGGGCCGGCTCGGCCTTGGGGATAATGCCGTTGTCTTCGTATAACTTGCCCGGGCCGATGGTGGTAAATACCAGGTAGGGGTCTTTGATGTGGTAGAGCATGGACACATCCACATCCACAAAGAATCCATCCGAAGTCTGGATATGGGCCGCCCTGTCTTTTCTGGCGCCGTTGGCAGCTGTTTCCGGGAAATTGGTCAGCTCCAGCACCTGGATGCCCTTGGGAAGGCGGTACATTTTCTGCAGACCGAAGGGGAGAACAAAGGTGAGCCCGGCATGGTATACCTCTTTTTGAACCCCGCGGGTCATCCCCACCCGGACCACCTTGATGCCGTATTCGTTGGGTTCCACATAAACGAATAAAAAGGCATAGCAGACGTATAAAATCGTGGCCAGTATGAGCAGGGCTTGAAATCCTCTACCCAGTCTCATATCCAGTCTCATATTCGGGGAAGAGCCGGATAATCGTTTCTTGATCCGGTTTAGATAGTCGTTAAATTGATTTGTCGGATGATCGGTCACAGGTCAACTCCTTTACGAGAGGCCATCCATAGGGAGGGCATGCATGTTAATAGATATAGCGTTCACAGATTTTCCGGTAATGATACCCGTATATGGACAAGGTCACGGCCACTGAGATCAGCCTGGGTCTTCGAACCAGGGTCCACAGGATCAGATGCCAATAGCAGAACCGCTCTTTTCCCAGGATGCCCAGCCTGAAACTCGCCCTGAAAAAAGACAGAAACCGCTGCAAGTCCAGGGGGGCAAACACCTCAGGGGGCGTGAGGGCCCGCAACTGGGTCCTGACCCGCCGGTAATAATTTGCCGGGGAATATATCTGCTCCATGATCCGTTGATACCCCTTGGACAGCGCCTCCATCCCCATCCGGGGCAGGATATTGGTGGTGCCGTCCACATTATCGCCGGTAAAGGGCCTGACCACTCTCCTTCGGCGCTGAAGCCTGTCAAACAGGCGGGTTCCGGGCGGTGCCTGAAGCATCCCCACCATGGCCATGACGATCCCGCTGTGCTGGATAAAATCGATCTGGCGCTGGAAAATCGAGGGCGGGTCACTGTCAAAGCCCACAATAAACCCGCCCATCACCTGCAAACCGCTTTTGTGGATAATGGCCACGCTGTCAAGCAGGTCCCTGTTTTTATTCTGGACTTTATGGCATTCGCTCAGGGCGGTTTCATCCGGGGACTCGATACCGATGAACACGGAGTCAAATCCCGCTTTAACCATCAAAGAGAGCAGTTCCGGATCATCGGCAAGGTTGATGGAGGATTCTGTAAAAAAGACACACCCTTTTTTATCCCGCCGCCATTGGATCAGGGCCGGAAGCAGGTGGTCTTTCAGGAACCGCTTGTTGCCGATAAAATTATCATCCACAAAAAAGATGCTGCTGCGCCAGCCAAGATCATAGATACGGTCCAGTTCCCCAATGATCTGTTCGGGTGTTTTCAGTCGGGGCCTGTGTCCGAACAAAGCGGTGACATTGCAGAAATCGCAGTTAAAGGGACAGCCCCTGGAGAACTGGATGCTCAAGGCGGCATATTGTTTTACCTTCAGCAGATGCCACAGGGGAACCGGCGTCTTTCCAAGGTCACTGAACCCTTCCGCCCGATAGATCTTTTTTGCCTGCCCCTTTTCCAGATCTGATAAAAAAAGGGGCAGTGTCAGCTCGGCTTCATCCAGCACCAGGTGATCCGCAGCCCCGAATTGCTCCGGTTCAGCCGTAAAAAGAGGCCCCCCGCAGACAAGGGTCACCGGCAAGGCGCTGCACCGGTCAATAATCCGGCAGGCGGATTCGCGCTGAACCGTCATGCCGCCCATAAAGACCATGTCTGCCCATAAAAGATCCGTGTCGCTCAGGCGCTCCACATTGGTATCCACAAGTCTTTTGGACCAGTTTTTAGGCAGCAGCGCAGCCACCGTCAAAAGGCCCAAAGGGGGGAACGCGGCTTTTTTACCGATGAAACCGACCGCATGATTAAAGGACCAGAAGGTGTCCGGAAATTTAGGATAAATCAGAAGTATATTCATTTGGGTATTCCTTTATGCCATCAGCCTTTTTTCAGCCGGAGCGCCCGGACGGCATCCATCCCCACGGTCCGGGACACGGTATGGATTCGAATCCGGGGCGGGTCTGATAAGAGAGTTTTTGTACCCAGAAGCACATCGAACTGCTGGGATCGGATGTGATTGTTCATCTGGTTACGGGTTTCCCATTCTTCAAGCAGTATGAACCGGTTCTCCTCCTCAATGTCACAAAAGGCGGCGCAGCTTCTGCAGCCGGGTACCTTTCTCAACGGTTCCATCAGGGAGAGAAGGGTTTGCAGCACTTCCAGATGTTTTTCCGGATGTACGTTGAGGGTCATTCTGACAATCATCATTTGGATCACCTCTTAAGGTCATGCCGGTAAATTAACCGGGGACCGTTAACCATCCCCGGACCGTACTCCGGAAATCTTGCCAGAAGTCTACTTTAGCTTTTTCAGTCTGCGTTTTTCTTTTGGTGTCACTTTAGATTTTTTCTGGTCTTCACGCTTGCCTTTGTCTCGCTTTCCCTTGTCACCCATAACGTCCTCTTGTGGTTAAAGTCTTTTTGTTTTTCCCATTACCCGTTTTCCTGGGGCGGGATTCTTGTAATTCTATGGGGCAATCATTGTGCCAGGGGACGGGGCTGGGACGTTATTCTATGATGATACCGAAATTTAAGGGGAAACACTCAAAGGCGGGGACGTGTTCAAGGAAACCGGATGGCCTCAAAGACGGTCGTATTTGTCCAATGGGTCATATGGTACCTTTTTAGGGGTCCTTTTTTGGAATCAGCTGCAGGATCGCAAAGGGATGGCAAGGGGATCGGACACAAGAAAAAACGGGCTTCAGTGGGAATCAAAAGGAAGGCGCTCGGGAGGAACAATGGAGAGTTTCCGCATGCGGGCGCGCAATGTACTGCGGTTGAGGCCTAAGATATGGGCGGCACTGTTCTTACCGCTGACTTTCCAGTGGGTCTGTTCGAGAACGCGGATGATATAATCGCGTTCAACCGCCTCCAGGGTTTTAAAGTCTTTTGTCAAATGCCTGTAGGATTTTTCCAGATCATCAGCCAGATGGAGTTTGGGACTTGATGAATTGATCACTGCCCGTTCAAGAACATTTTCCAGCTCCCGGACGTTTCCCGGCCAGTGATAGTTTAAAAGGGCATTCATCACATTTTGAGGAACCACCTTGATTTGTTTTCCCATTCTCCGGGAAATTTTTTTTATATAAAAATCAGTCAGGAGGGGAATATCCTCTTTTCTTTCACGCAGGGGCGGCATGGTAATGGGAAAGACATTGAGCCGGTACCACAGATCTTCCCTGAAACGCCCTTTTTCAACTTCTTCCTCAAGATTCCGGTTTGTCGCGGCAATGATCCGTACATCCACCTTGGTGGTGCGAGAATTGCCCAGCCGCTCAAATTCACCGTCTTGAATGACCCTGAGCAGCTTTGATTGCAATTCCAGAGGCATTTCTCCTATTTCATCCAGAAACAGGGTGGCTTTGTCAGCAATCTCAAATCGTCCTTTGTGGCTGCGGTCGGCACCGGTAAACGCGCCTCTTTCATGACCGAAAAGCTCGCTCTCGATAAGATTTGAGGGCAATGCCGCACAGTTGACTTTGACCAGTGCCCGTTTTTTCCGGCTGCTGTTGCTATGAATTGCCCGGGCCACAAGCTCTTTACCTGTGCCTGTCTCACCGAGAACCATAACCGTTGTGTTGCTGTCTGCAATCTGCTCAACTTTGAAGAGCACATATTTAAGCCCGTCACTTTTGCCGATAATGCTCTCGTGATTATGTTCCAGCTTGATCTCGTCTTTAAGATACGCCTGTTCATCTTCAAGTTGCTTTTTCAGTACTTCAATTTCTTTTAAGGATTTTTCGGCAATTCGCTTTTCCTGTTCGGTTTTCTTTTTTTCAAGAACAAGCTGTTCGGTCCTATTTTTGACAATATCCTCAAGATTCCGCTTGTAATGCTCTTTTTCGGTCACATCCTCAATGGCCAGCAGAATCAACTCCACTTTTTTGAAATCGTTATAGATTCTCCTGGCATTCAGATGCATGATTTTTGGCCCGATGACATCAAAGGAATGCTCCACTTCGAAATCATTGAACACGGTATTTTCAGGGAGGATCTTCTCAAGTAATTCTCTGAGTCTGGGGATATCCCACTGCCCGTTGCCAAGGTCATAGATTAGAACCCCTTCTGTCTCCTCCTGCTTGGCACAAAATGTCATGTAGAACGCATGATTTGCTTTGACAATTTTCAAATCGGCATCAAGAACCACGAGCGGTTCACGCACTGAACTGAGAATATTAGTGAAAATGTCGAGAAAGTTTTGCATATATGAATCCTAACATGTTTAGACTGCAATACATCTAATAGGAAATTATTTAAATATTGTCAAAGCCTGAGCACCTGTATTGGTTCTGATTGATGTATGAAGTACCCAAGCGGCAAATAATGATTTAAGGGCACCCATAATACTCCTGTGCTGAGTTAAACGTTTGAGAAATTATGGAATCCACGAGTAAAATTCATTTCCAGGCCTAGGTTTGGCTACGAACATCTCCCTGAAGGAGTTAGTCAGATGGATTGACCCACCTCAGCCGTCCATTATCCCGTCAGACTCCATTACGGACCAATGTTTTATATCGAGTCATGTTGTAAGCCAGGTTTCGGAGGCCGATTTTGGCCTTAGCTCTCGCAAGGCCTATCCCGGATATTTTAAGGGCCAAGATGGTACCGCGCACCTGCCTGGTGTTCACCCGAGCACCCTGCGGGCAAAAATGAAAAAACTGGGAATCCCATACGGAAAAACAGCTATCGGGCTCTGCGGCGGTGCCCGTTGACCATGATGCCGGCATAACACATCAGGACAGTGCTGATGGGACTGAACGGGCATAATGCCCGGTAACCCAACACGGATAGATCCCGGGCATGGGACCAGGGCATCAGGGACAGCCCGGCCAGAATGAAACAGGTCAAGGCGATCGCCTTCAATAATACCGGATTCATTTTATGTTTTTTCACAATTTACTCCTTTCATAAACGGTCAAGCCCTGCACCCCGGTGTTCCCCGGTTGTTCAATAATATTGACAGGCGGTTTTTATTCATGATCCGGATGAGCCATCCAAAATATGATGCGCCCAACCCATTCTGCATTTTTTTAGGAGTGACCACCGTTTTACCGGATTTCCCTGCCGGTCAATCAGGAATTTTGTGAAATTCCATTTAACGGCACCTCCCATCACCCCGCCCAGTTCATTTTTCAAGTAAATATAAAGCGGATGTGTATTTCTGCCGTTCACATTAATTTTGGAAAACATGGGAAAACTAACGCCGTAATTGATCAGACGCCCTTCTGAAATGGGGTTTTCGTCCCCGGGCTCCTGGCGACCAAACTGGTTGCACGGAAAACCCAGGATGACCAGGCCTTTGTCCTTATATTCCCGGTGGAGTGCTTCCAGCCCTTTGTACTGGGGAGGCAGGCCGCATTTACTGGCCGTATTAACAACAAGCACCGCTTTTCCCCGGTAAACATCCATACAGACCTCTTTGCCCTGCAGGCTGACAGCCGAGAAATCATAAAAGTTTTTATTCATCTTCAATTCCTCTATTTAGACGGTTCCATGAAATGGTCCGGGGATGCATGCTTAAAGCATTAACGCCCCCGGATGTTTTCTTTATTCTGTTGTTCGCACTCCTTATTTCTCCACGTCACACATCTTTGCCCCAGTAACTTTTTGGGGATCCGCCCATTGCGTAATATTGTTGCCTAAATGCACGTAAAGGCCGTCACTGTCATCCACCGGGATCCAGTATGAATCCACAATGCCAAGGGTGTCATTGTAAACTACATGTCTTTGGGCTTTGCCTTGCTTGCGCATCACCGGGGCTTTGCACCCCTTGCACATCCGGTTTGTCCCGTTCAGGGAGAAGCAGTTGATGCCGGGTTCTATCCCAAGGTCCCGGGCCACTTTGTTAACGGCAATGATCTCATGTTTTTGGTTCAGCAGAAGGACCAATTCCGGGTAGTTGCCCCACATCTGCCTAAAAGCGTTGATAACGTGTGTGTTCTGTTCTGTCATTTTGACTCTCCATTATTTAAATTTTGATAAATTATCATTTCGGGTATATTGTACCCAATGATGAAAGCATGATATCAGCATGGTTATGAATGATCTTTCATTATTGGCTACAATTATTATCGAATCGGGTAGATTATTATGTACTGGAGCATGACGCTGAATCTTAAGGAATCTTTAGGGTGGCATTCCCATGAAGTATATGAGCTGCTGTACTGCCGCAAAGGGCGGGGACATATCGTTTTTGACAATCAGGATATTTCATTTCAGAACGGTCGCTTCATCCTCATCCTGCCGGAAAACAGGCATCGATTTCTTTTCGGACAGGATGAGTCGGCGGATTTAAAAATCCTTTGCCTTACGGCTGCGGATTCTGCCATTCATCTTTCCTCCACATTATCAAACTGGCTCAGAAATATTAAAAACACTTCGGCGGTTTTTTCCGACCATGAAGAAGACAGTGAGTTTTCAGCCCTTTTTGAAAAAATTCCGGACGCGCTCGGGGAGACTGAAAAAAAGAACCTTGATATTATCTGGGGCAGAATCGGTCTTATCCTGGCCATTCATTTCAAAAACCAGGGAGAAAGCGACATGGACCGCCAGGGGCGCCATGGAGACAAAGTGGATCGTATCTGCAGTTGGATAGATGACCATCTGGAAGAACATCTCACCCTTGATATGATCGCATCCGAGTTTGGCATGTCCAGAAGCCTGCTTACAAGGGAATTTAGAAAGGTCACAAACATCAGTATTGTTGAATACATGACCATGCGAAGGCTGCAGACAGCAGGGGCCCTGCTTTCGAAAACAGAAAAAAGCGTTACGGAAGCCGCACTGGAAAGCGGGTTTTCAAGTATTGGGAACTTCTATAAAAAATTTAAAGCCTTATATGGCGTGACTCCGTCGGAATTCAAAAAACAGCTTGATCTTCTAAGATAGAGAGGGGTGCTTTCATTCAGGCCCCGCTGGTAAAGGCAGAAGCCAAACAGGAATTTGAAAGCTGGAAACAAGCTTGATGATGTAACAAATCAAGGGTGGCTGTTTTTCTCACTTCCAGGCTTGGTATGGAACCAATCTGTATAAAGAGAAAACTATATACGCCATTGTCCGGTTTTCAATTCCTATTGATTCGATTTTTCCTGGGGAGTTCAATAATGGGATTTAAGGTCCCCCAAGCCCTTATGGGAGCGGTGTTGACTATTTTTGTTATTGGTGACCTGGGCTTGACCGTTAATTTCGCAGATCAAATCAATGGTCCGAGGCGAAGACTACCCTTGGGTCAGGCCTTATTTTTTGGTCGGACGAATCTCCCGGACTTTCCCTGTTATCTTTCATGTCAGGAACTATAAGAATTTTAAATTTGAGATGGTTTCTGCCCCAGAATACTTCTGTTATTGAATGCTGCTTGATGATGAAGAAAAATTTGTATACCCTGCGCCTGTGGGAAAAGTTAAAAAACGGTTGTCCGATAAAAACAGCCCTCTGGACATTGAGGGGCAGGAAGGAATCGTTAGCGTTGAAAGATAGAGACTCAAACAGCAGACTTGTCTATTCTACTGAATCAGGGAGGATATGTCCGTCATGCGGAAAACAGGCGGCGCAATGTATCTGCAAAAAGAAAAAAACACAGACACGCCCCGGGGGTGACGGGCAGATCCGCGTGGAACGGTCTACCAAGGGAAGAAAAGGAAAAGGGGTGACGCTGATTACAGGTCTTCCTCTTGAAGATGATTCCTTAAAGGCGCTTTCCAAAGAGCTTAAACAAAAATGCGGTACCGGCGGTACGGTGAAAAACGGTATTATAGAAATTCAGGGGGATCACCGGGATGTGTTGATTGAGCATCTTAATTCCTTGGGATATAAAGCGAAAAAGGCCGGGGGATAGTCAGGAGGGGGAGAATGAGTCAGGGACTCCGGTTTAGAATATGACCATGCAGGGAATTGTCTTCATCTATGAGGAGAGCCGTTCGGTTAAAAATAACGCATTGACCGTGCGGATTGAGGAGCGTCGGAAAAAGGGAAACACCTGGATAGCGGAAGGCCCCAAAAGAGTCTATACCGCCCGGGATCTGCAGCGCCCCGGACTTCATATTCCGGACAAATCCCTTTTCTCCATGGCCTTTAAATCTGAAACCGATTTCAGGCAAATGGAAGCACGCTTTTTTTCTCCGGATCAGGAGTATACCCTTCTTAGAATCAGCCCATACGATCTCAAGGCGTTTCTTGAAAAATGCCATGACAAAGGGCTTTTGTGCGGAACAGACGGCCGGTTGCTCCGGTTTCAGTATTTTAAAAACACTGTCCCTGAAATTGTATTCACCGATACCGGAAAAAATTTTGATGTGTCTCTTTGCCTGGACGGACATAAGGGAGCCGCATCGTGTTATGAAACCATCTCCGATCCTGTCAGAATCATATCCGGCACCCGGGTGTGTGAACTGCCCAAAGGGCTTCCGATCACTGCGATCAAAGATCTGATCCGGAGAAAAACCATTCCTTATGAGGACCTTGACGGGACCCTTGCGGCGTTGAGCCGGTATGCAGGCAAACTGACGTTGGATATTCCTGGACGGCCTAAAAAACAGGACCTTCATGCCGCTTTCACCCCGGTTCTGGACTTTGATTCCGACCTTGCGTATGCCAATCTGGGGTTTGAATACAAAGGCATCGGTCTCTTATCCATGACCGACACACGAAAGGTGTTGCTGAATCCTCGAACAAACCTTGAACTGCACAGAAATTTTTCAGAAGAGCAAGAATACAGGGACCTGCTTAAACGCCAAGGGGCGGTTTTCAGGACCAATGGTCCAAAGGATTGTTTTGTTCCGGAAAGCCTGAGAGAATCCCTTCTTTACAAAGCCCGGCAAAAGGGAATCGTTCTCAAAGTTGCCGGCCGCCGCCTGATACTGGACATTAAGGTGAACTGGGAGGTCAAAGCCGAAGACCGCGATATCCTTGTCGGGGGAACCGTGTGTTACCAGGGAGCGCATACGGACATGGAAAACATCCTGGATGCCTGCCTTTGCAAGACGCCCTGGTTTGATCTTCCGGGGGGGCTGGCAGGATTTATCCCCAAGGGGCTGGCACGGGATTTTGAACATCTTGAGCGTCGCGGGGATTTCAGGGACGACCTGATTCGGTTTGACAGCCATGATCTCTCCGTTATCGCCCAATTCATTGATACGCAGAAAAATGTGGTCCGGGACCCGGCCTTTGACGGGTACCTTTCCTTTCTGAAGGACAAATGCGTCCCAGGCCGTCCGGTAACAGTGCCAAAGGCCCTGAAAGCAACTTTAAGGCCCTATCAGAAGACCGGATTTGCCTGGATTCAGGGGCTTTTTGAATTTGGCTTCTGCGGCATCCTTGCCGATGATATGGGGCTCGGCAAAACCGTTCAGGTTCTGGCAGTTCTTCTGGATGCAAAAGAACGCTCCAAAGGTGGCCACACAAGCCTTGTGATTGTTCCCAAAACCCTGATATGGAACTGGGAATCAGAGGTGCAGCGGTTTGCCCCGGATCTCAAGCTGCTGGTTTATGCCGGCGCCTCCAGGGATAAATTACTGTCCGGTTTTTCAGATGCCGATCTTGTCCTCACCTCCTATGGTCTTGTCCGGCAGGATAAAGAGCGCTTATCCGGGGTCGCCTGGGATCTGGTGGTTCTGGACGAGGCCCAGGCCATAAAGAATCCGGATTCGCAGATTTCTGAAGCCGTAAACGCGTTAAAAGCCTCAAGAAGGCTCAGCCTCACCGGAACGCCCATTGAGAACAGGCCCCTTGACCTGTGGAGCCAGTTTAATTTTCTCATGCCCGGGTTCCTGGGGGACAAGGCCCAGTTTCAAACGCTCTATGCCGGCCAGGACCCCTATGCCATGGACCGCTTAAAGACCCTTACCTCTGCCTTTATCCTGAGAAGAATGAAAAAGCAGGTCTGCAAAGAGCTGCCTGAAAAAACACAAGTCACACTGTTCTGCGATTTTGGCAAAGAACAAAAAGCCTGCTATGACAAGATCCTTGAAAGCGGAAGACTCAAACTTACAGCGGATTCAAAAAAGAGCGAGTCTGTGACCATGCAGATCCTGACCCTTCTTCTGAGGCTGAGGCAGACAGCCTGTCATCCGGCCCTGGCCACCGGAATAGATCCTGGGACCTGTATGCGGCCTGAGGAAGCAAGCCCTAAGTTTGAACAGGTTCTTGCGACAGCCCGGGAAATTCTTGAAAGCGGCCACAAAATCCTGATCTTTTCACAATTTGTGACCCTTCTGGATCTTACGGATCAGATGTTTTCCACCCACGGTATTAAACGGTTTACCCTTTACGGGCGCACAGGGAACCGGCAGGAGCAGATTCTGAAATTTAAACAAAGTGCCGACCCCTGTGTTTTTCTCATCTCACTGAAGGCCGGCGGCGTCGGGCTTAATCTGACTGAGGCCGGATACGTCTTTTTACTGGATCCCTGGTGGAACCCGGCGGTGGAAAACCAGGCCATAGACAGAAGCCACCGAATCGGCCAGGAAAATCCTGTAACCGTATACCGGTTCATCACAAAAAATTCAGTGGAGGAACATATCAGCCGGCTTCAGGCCCAAAAACAGACGATGCAAAAAGCGGTGTTAGGGCACAAAGAAATCCTGGATAAATCACTTTCCGAAAAAGAGCTTTTAGAGCTGATTATTTAATTGAAGACAAGTTAACACCTTTTAACTGCTGTGCAGCCTGGTGTAAAATGGATCGGAACAGATTTTTAAAGGAACTTGAATGATTATCCGAGGAGGCCTGCTTTGAGCAAGCATATGCAGATCACAGTGCGTGTCCGTCCCTTTTACTTAAAAGCGTTTGAAGGGACCTTTCCAAAATTGGCGCGAAGGCTTAGATCTTTATGTCCCGATTTGATCACCCCTGAGCCTTCGCTTTATGAATTGGCGGGGCAGATCGATACATTGCTTTATAAAACCGATGGCACCCGTTTGCGCGAAGTGCTGCTTGAGCATAAAGACGATCTGAAAGTCCTTTATAGGGCGGCACAGGAACAAATTGCCAACCGAAACCTCTCTGAGGCGGATACATTCCTCTACCGCATTGAGGACATATTCGAAGACATAGAATCCGAACTGGTCGAATAGTGATCCTGTTATTATTCGCAAGGATTTGTGAGGCCCAAAAAGATATGCTATAGGGTCAAAACCCTCTTTTTTACGAATCAGTTTCAAGGATAATCAGCGTGGTGCTTAAAAACCGGCTCATCCTTTCTCTTTTGTCCATCTGTGCTGTGATCATCGGCGGCAGCGCGGGATACTATGTCCTGTTCGCAGGAAAGGCCTCTGTCATGGACTGTCTTTATATGACGGTGATCTCCCTGACCACGGTGGGCTATGGAGAAGTGCTTCAGGTATCCGGAAACCCGGCCGCTGAGATTTTCACCATTTGCCTGATCATCTCCGGTATGGGGGTGATTCTTTACGGCATATCCATGCTGACGGCTGTCATCATCGAAGGGGAGCTGACCGGCATGATAAGGAAAAAAAGAATGTTAAAACAGATCAGGGGCTTAAACGGCCATTTTATTGTCTGCGGCGGGGGGAAGACCGGGCGCCCGGTTTTAGAAGAGCTGATACAGAATAAAAAAAGAGCGGTGCTCATTGAATCCGATACGGAGCAGATCGAAGCATGCAGGGCGGTGGTGCCGGACCTGCTGTTCCTTGAGGCCGATGCCACAGACGACGATATCCTGGGCGCTGCCGGGGTGGAGCGGGCCGCCGGCATTATCATTGCCCTTCCTTCGGATAAGGACAACCTGTATATCACCATGACCAGCCGGATGATCAACCCCCGCATCCGTATTATTTCGCGGATGACCGATCAGAAAATAGAGCCCAAGCTGATTAAGGCCGGAGCGGACGGGGTGGTTTCCCCGAACCGTATCGGAGCCCTGCGTCTGGCCTCGGAGATGATCCGTCCCACCGTAGTGGATTTTTTAGACACCATGCTTCGAAGCGGCAAAGGGGACCTGAGGATCAATCAGCTGCGTGTGGCAGAAGGCTCTTCCTGTATCGGAATGACCCTGGCCGAGATGGGGGTGTGGCAGCGGTTCAGCCTCATGCTCATGGGCATCAAGCCCCTGAACGGGGAAATTGAGTTTGATCCCCCCCGGGACAGAAGGGTTGACGGGCCCTGCGATCTTATCGTCATGGGGCGGGCCGGCCATGTCCAGAAAGCTGAGGCCTGGCTTGCAAAACAGGTCTGATTACCAGGCCTTATTTAATAAAAGTCCCCTCCCGGTATTCCCGGAATGCCTGTGCCAGTTCCTCCTGGGTGTTCATCACGATGGGTCCCTGCCAGGCCACGGGTTCGTTTAAAGGCTTTCCGGTCAGCAGAAGAAATCTCAAAGAAGCACTGCCGGCTCTCACCTCAAGACTGTCTCCTTTATCGTATAATACAAGATCCCGGTTTTTTACGGCCGTACCGCAGGTTTCTCCCTCTCCGCCGATCACATAGACAAAGGCGGTGTGATCCGAGGCTGTTTTGTGGATAAAAGCGTTACCGGCAGGAACTGTGCAGTCGAAAAACTCGGGCGCAATGGCAATATCGTCCACAGGACCTTTGACTCCATCCATCCTGCCGGAGATGAGTTTTATCCTGACACCGTCCTGCACTTCAATTTCCGGTACCTGATCTGCGGTAATGTCCCGGTATTTTGGAGGCGACATCTTTTGGGCCGCCGGCAGGTTTGCCCAGAATTGGAAACCGTGCATGGCTCCGTTTTTATCCCCTTTGGGCATTTCCTGGTGGATAATGCCGGAGCCTGCGGTCATCCACTGAATCTCCCCGGAGGAGATGGTCCCGGTGTTGCCGAGGCTGTCTCCGTGCTCCACATCCCCTTTCAGGACATAGGTGATGGTCTCAATCCCCCGGTGGGGATGCCAGGGAAATCCTTTAAGATAGTCCGCAGGGGTGTCGGACCTGAAGTCATCCATCATGAGAAACGGGTCCAGCTCCGGGGCCTCGGCATGGCCGAACACTCGGTTCAGGCGAACGCCGGCGCCTTCCGTGACGGGCTGTGCACGGAATATGAGTTTAATGGGACGGGGTTGAGGCATCATTCCTCCCTTCCTTAGAATGTCAGATCGGTGTGTAAAATTGGGGCCTGGTGAATAGAATAGAGCAGTTTTTAAATTTTTGCAAAATCTGCCGTAACGGAACATATAAAAAGGGCGGCACAAAGCGCCGCCCTTTTTTGACTCTATCCATATTTTCCGGGGGTTACCGGCAGGCTTTTTTATTTTCTAAGGGAAAGGCTTCGTTGAAGATTTCCAGAAGCTTTACCGTCTGTTTGGCCATCATCACGCAGTTGCCGGAGATCGCGTAGAACATTATGGAAAGCCGGGTCTTTGAGGACTCGTCCCGGATACGCCGGATCTGGTTAGTGTTGTAATCGTCCACAAGTTCCCGCAGATAGTGGAACTGCTCTCCGATCTGGTGGCAGTCCACAATGTCCCGCTGGCTTAAGGCCCGCTCAACCTGGAGGAAAATATAGAGGATAACCTTTCTGATCTCCTTGAGTTCCTGAATCTGGCTGGGCAAAAGGCCCTTGTGGCGGTTGGCCACATGCATGGTACAGCGGATCACCGTATCCCGGTGGCCGTCGGACAGTTTCTGCAGCCGTCTGATGATCTGGTAATAATTGTAGGAGACCTTGTTGTCCTCTTTTTGCAGCAGGCGAAGGACCTTGAATATGTTGGCGATGATGATATTGGTTCCCATCTGGAACTGTTTGACCCGCTTTCTTTCCTCCCGCAGGCTTTCCAGGTCCTCCTGGAACAGGGCGTCAAATGTCACGGCAAAGGATTCCCGGATGCCTTTGAGCAGATAGGCCAGATGATCAAAGGTATCGGTGACCGATTCGTTAAAGTTTTCCACCTTTTCAAGGTTGAAGATGTTGATCTCTTCCTTGGTTTTTTCATTGCCTTCGTGCTTTTTCTTGTTCTTCCAGATCATCACGGCGACAAAGGCCATAAGGGCCAAAATTCCCGGAAGCTTGAAGTAAAAGATGATGCTTGCGGCGATAAAGGCGGACACAAAGGCGATAAACGCGGTCATGAACCAGCCGCCGATGACGGTGAGAACGCCTGTCACCCGGTATACCGCGCTCTCCCTGCCCCAGGCCTGATCGGAAAAGGAACTTCCCATGGCCACCATAAAGGTAACATAGGTGGTGGACAGGGGAAGTTTCATGGACGTGGCAAATGAAACCACGGCAGAGGCCACCATCAGATTCACCGAGGCCCGGATCAGGTCAAAGGAGGGCTTTTCCTTAACCGAAACATGGGTGGTCTCGGTCATGGGGGTGATCCGGCCGGAAATGGCGTTTCTGATTCCTGCCGGAGTCAGATCCCTGACGGAGGAAAAAAGGCTGTCAAAGAGGTTGACGATACGCCGGGAGAGCCAGACGGACTCAAAGCGCTCCATGCCTTCATCCTGCTGGCCCAGGCTGATTTCGGTTTCGGTAACGGTCCGGGCCTTTTTGGACGTCCACAGGGTGACGACCATGACGGTGCCGGCAATGAGCATGATAAAGGTCTGGGAGTGCACCTTTTGGCTGAGCGCCTCCATGGTGGCGTGCATGGGGTCGCCTGAGGCCAAAGCGCTTTGAAAGGCGTTGAGGCCGGCTAAGGGGACGCCGATGAAGTTGACCAGGTCATTGGCGGCAAAGGCCATGGCCAGGGCAAAGGTGCCCACAAGTACGATGGGTTTGAGAATGTTGACGTTGAACAGGGACTGGAGCACCTTGAATACAATGGCTGAGATAAAAAAGATGCCCGCCATGATTGTCCAGGAGTGTCCTTTGATCCAGGCCACTGTTTCAGCGTCCATGAAGGTGGTCCCTTTGGCTCCCTTGACCAGGATGAAAAAGGTGATGGCGGTCATGGCCACGCCGCCCCAGAGGGCACCGTACCGGCGCAGGGGGCTTTCATAGTCAAAGGTGAAGATCAGACGTGAGATCAGCATGGCCACCGCACCGGACACAAAGGCGACGACAATGGATAAAAGAATGCCCCCGACAATGGTGATGGCCTTGGCCGTGTTGATATAGGACCACAGGGTCAGTCCGCCGTTGGCCTGGGCCATGATTTTGATCAGGGAAATGGCAACGGCGGCGCCCAGCAGTTCAAACACAATGGAGACCGTGGTTGAGGTGGGCAGTCCGTGGGTGTTGAACAGGTCCAGCAGCAGGATATCCGAAATCATGACCGCCAGGAAAATGGTGAGCAGTTCCGGCATGGTAAAAAATTCGGGGTGAAAGATGCCTTTCCTGGCCACTTCCATCATCCCGCCAGAAAAGGTCACACCGGCAAGGATGCCGAAGCTTGCAATGATCATGATGGTCATAAAAGGGGCGGCCTTGGACCCGATGGATGAATTTAAAAAATTCACCGCATCATTGGTCACGCCGACCACAAGATCGAACACGGCAAAGAGGATCAACATACCGACAATGACATAGTACACTTCAATGCCCATAGCGCTATTTTTTCCTTAAATTGTAAGTTAAGTATAATTTCTCCCGGATTGGGGGTGAGACGTCTTAATTTAAGTTGCAGTCAAATCAATCCCTAACCAACCTCTAATTTTTGGCCTGGTTTTAGGCTTTTTTGTCATTTTTTTCAAGGTTTTGTGATGCATCCTAACACAATGCTAATATTATGAGGAAGGGGGCGGCAGCGGGGGATAAAATTGTCAGGTCAGTCTTTGAGGGTGAGAATTGTATCGTATACCTTGCGTTTGGGCAGGTTAAACTGCCGGGCCAGGTCTGAGGCCAGGCGGTTGGTTTTGATGCCTTGGGACAGGCCGGCTTTAATTTCGGCTTCAAGGGTGTCGGGGGCGGGCGGGGCAGGGTCTTGCGTACACCCGCATACCATAAGGACGCACTCGCCCTTTATCGTCTCCCTATTTGAAAGATCTTCCGCCAGTTTTGACAGCGGTCCCCGGATAAACTCTTCGTAGCGTTTGGTGATCTCCCTTGCCAGGCAGGCCTCTCTGTCCCCAAAAACCTCAAGAATTCGTTCAACAAGGCTGATAATCCTTTTAGGCGACTCGTAAAATACCAGGGTGTCTGTCCTGGATTTGATGGCCTCCAGGGCTGTGGTCTGACGGCCCTGTTTTTTGGGAAGAAACCCGCAGAACAAAAACCGGTCAGTGGGCAGGCCTGATGCACTCAGGGCGGTCACGGCCGCGTTGCATCCGGGGATGGGAACCACCGGAATACCGGCACAGGAAACTTCCCTGACCAGTTTAAAGCCCGGGTCCGAGATCAGGGGGGTGCCGGCATCGGAAATCAAAGCAATGGATTTGCCGGATGAAAGCCGGTCAATGAAGTCGGCTATCCGGTTGTCTTCATTGTGTTCGTGGCAGGCGGTCATCGGCGTTGAAATACCGTAGTGGGCAAGCAGTTTGCCCGAATGCCGGGTATCTTCTGCGGCAATCAGGTCCGCCTCTTTGAGAATGCGAACCGCCCGGAAGGTCATGTCTTCAAGGTTGCCCATGGGCGTGGCTACGATAAAAAGGGTGCCGGGGGCGCTCATATGCCTGCAAATGCGTTCTGGATCAGGTTGAATTCGGGGAAGGGGCCCTGGGTGATGATTTCCACAACATCGAACCGGGCCCGCTGGTTCATCAATTGATGCTGTTTCAGATAAAAGGACGCCCCCATGATGATTTTCTGCTGTTTGGACGCTCCCACAGCTTCCCGCGGCAGTCCTTTTTTAACACTGGAGCGAGTTTTAACCTCCACAAAACAGATCACCTCTCCGTCTTTGGCGATGAGATCGATTTCAAAGGCCCGGGCCCGAAAGTTTCTTTCAAGGATTATATATCCCTGGGATTCCAGATAGCCTGCAGCCGCCTGCTCGCCGGCCATCCCCAGTAATTGTCCTTCTCGGCTCATAGGATCACTCCTCTAAAGCTTTTGCGGTGGACGGGGCAGGGCCCGTGGGCTGCAATGGCCTCTTTGTGGGCCTTTGTGGGATACCCCTTGTGCGTTTCAAATCCGTATTCCGGATAGGTTTTGGAAAGGTCGATCATCATCCTGTCCCGGGTGACTTTGGCGATGATGGAGGCGGCGGCAATGGAGATGCTCAGGGCGTCTCCCTTTACAATGGCCTGCTGGGGAAGCTGTGAATCAATGGTGAATTTGCCGTCTATGAGCAGGTGGTCCGGAGGGGGAGACAGGTTGGCTGCGGCCCGTTTCATGGAAAGTAGGGCTGCGGCCAGGATGTTGATCTGGTCAATTTCTATGTGGTCGGCGATTCCGACGCCAACAGCAATCGCCCCGTCCATAATTACAGGGAACAGGGCCTCCCTTTTTTTCTCACTCAGCTTCTTGGAGTCTGTGATGCCGGGGCAGGAAAAATCTTCGGGGAGGATAACGGCTGCAGAGACAACAGGGCCGGCAAGGGGTCCCCTGCCGGCCTCGTCAATTCCTGCAATGCGAAAGAATCCCTTTTGGCTGGCCTTTTTTTCAAAGGTCCACATGGGATCCACAGCAATCGCGCTAGGCAAACCGCTTTTCTTTGATTCTGGCTGCCTTGCCGCGCAGGTTCCGCAGATAGTAGAGTTTGGATCTTCTGACCCGGCCCCGGGTGACCACTTCGACTTTATCAATGGCAGGGGAGTACAGGGGGAAGATTCTTTCAACGCCGATGCCGCCGGAAATTTTTCTTACAGTGAAGCGGGCACTGGACAGGCCTTTGGTCTTTTTGATGACGACGCCCTGGAATACCTGGATACGTTCTTTTTCACCTTCTCTGATCTTGACATGGACCTTTACGGTGTCACCGGAATCGAAGTCCGGGATATCAAGACGCATCTGCTCTCTTTCGATTTTCTGGATTAATTGTGTCATGGTATTGTTCCTTTTGTTTCCGGCAGGAGTTCATCCGCCATTTGTCAGTCTGTCTAAATATATTGATGCGGCTGACCGAACCGACAGATGGTTGTAGTCGCAGGCCCCATGTATGGGCTCTAAGACCATATCACACTGCTCTATCAGGTCGTCGGTCAGTCCCCATGCCGTTCCAAAGATCAGCACGTGGGATGCATTGCCTTTTAATTGTTCTCTCAGGGCGCCGCAACTGACGGCTCCCTGAACCGTCCGGGCACTGGTGGCAACCGTCACCACAGGTCCCGAACTTAAATGTTTAATTTGTCCGCAGGCTGCCTCAAAACTTTCGGCAAACCTTACCTTTTCCAGGGCCTGTTTGCGGCTGGGATTCACCTTGCCGCCGGCTCCGGTTGTCCAATGGGCCATAATCTGTTCGGTCAGTTCGGCCTGGTCTTCATAGGGGGTCACAATATAGTATTGCTTTACCCCGAAAGTTGCCGCCGCCCTTGCAATATCATGGATATCCATGTTTGTCACGGCCGAGCCCACAGTGTTGCCCCGTTTGTTTACCACCGGATAGTGGATCAGGGCGATGTAAAGATCACCCACGGGATGCCGCCTGACCTTCAATGATCTGCGTAAGTTCCCGGCGCCACTGGCAGAGGATCTGTTTTTCCTCTTCAGTGGGCAAATGGTCCTCAAACAGGTCCGGGCGTTTGATAAAGGTCCGTTCCAGGGACGAGCGCTGCCGCCACTGGCGGATCCGTTCATGGTTCCCGGACAAAAGCACATCGGGTACGTCCATGCCGGAAAAGCTCTCCGGCCGGGTGTACTGGGCATGTTCCAGACGCTGATCCATAAAAGAGTCTGTCTGTGAGGACCCTTCATTTCCCAGAACCCCGGGAATCATCCGGGCTGTGGCGTCAATGACCGCCATTGCCGCTAACTCCCCGCCGGTCATGACAAAATCTCCCATGGAGATTTCTTCGTCCACCCACTTTCCGATAAACCGCTCGTCAATGCCTTCATACCGCCCGCAGACAAAGATCAGTCCCTCGTCCAGTTCCGCCAGTTCCACCGCTTTTTCCTGGGTGAACTGCTTGCCTTGAGGGGTCATAAGCACCACCCGGGCATTTGGGGTTTGGTCTTTGGCCCAGCCAATGGCAGCCTCTAAGGGCTCCGGTTTCATCACCATGCCGGAACCGCCCCCGTAGGGCCGGTCATCCACCGTGTTATGGCGGTCACAGGAAAAGTCCCTGATGTTTTTGGCCTCGGGCCTGATCAGGCCCTTATCCTTAGCACGGCCAATCATGCCGTGGTTGAAAAAGGCCTCCATAAATTCGGGAAACAGGCTGAGAACAATAAAATCCATACAATTGCCCCTGCGGCCTATTCCAGAATGAACCCTTCGGGTAATGCGGTGCTCACCTTGCCGGCGTCAAGATCCACGTTGCATACAAAATGGCGGTTCATGGGGATTAAAATTTCTTTTGCTCCGTCCTTGACCACCAGTATATCATCGCCCCCTGTGGGAAAAAGATGATCAATCACACCGATTTCCCCGAGATTTGCATCTTCCACGACAAGTCCCATCAGATCCTGCCAGTACCAGGTATCCTCTTCCAGTTCCGGAAGCGCTTCCCTGTCCATAAGGATCTCTTTTCCCACCAGATCTTCGGCCGCTTCCCGTGTGCTGACCGCCTTTAGGCTCAACAGCATCCCCTTTTTTCGGAACGTGGCCCTGTCAATGACATGATCCTCGCCCTGGGTCTGTCCTTCGTTGGCCAGCCGGACGTTAAGTCCTTTGGCAAACGTGTCGACGGACTGGGCATGGGACCAGATCTTGAGGTTTCCGGCCAGGCCGTGAACCCCTGTGATCCGGCCAATGGTCAGCCAGGTGGTATCCTTCATCCCTAATCAACGGTCCTTTATTCGATGATCTCAAGGACGGTCCGCTTTTTCAGCTTGGTGGATGCCGCACTCAGAATGGTTCTCATCGCCCGGGCAGATCTGCCCTGCTTGCCAATTACCTTGCCCAGATCCTCTTTGGCCACCTTGAGTTCCAGTACAGATGTCTGGTCTCCCACCACTTCCGATACCAGGACCTCGTCAGGACTGTCTACCAGTGCCTTTGCGATGTACTCAATCAGCTCTTTCATAAAAAACATCTCCTTATAATGGTGTCATGAGATACCGGGCCAATGGGACAATGGGCGTTACGCCGATGCCTGGGTCACACCCTGTTTTTTCAGGATACTGGCCACAGTGGCGGTGGGTTCGGCACCCTCACCCAGCCAGTACTTTACGCGCTCTTCTTTCAGGGTGATGACTGCAGGCTCCTGCATGGGATCGTAGGTCCCAAGGGCTTCAAGAAATCTACCATCTCTGGGGGATTCTATATCGGCTGCAACAATTCTGTAAAAAGGTTTTTTCTTGCTTCCCTTACGGGTGAGTCGAATTTTTACGGACATCTTTTTTTTATCTCTCCTTAAAACGGCAGCATGCTTTTAAGCGAGCGCATGCCGCCTTTATTAAACTTCTTTATCATTTTCATGGACTGGGTGTAGCTTTTGAGCAGCTTGTTCACATCCTGCACGGTGGTGCCGCTGCCTTTGGCAATCCTCACCTTCCTTGAACTCTTGATAATGGCGTGCTTGGCACGCTCTTCAGGGGTCATGGAATTAATGATCGCCTCTATTCTAACAAACTCTCGGTCGCTAATATTCAAGTCCTTGAGCATTTTTTTATTCACGCCGGGCAACATGCCCAAAAGATCCTTGATGGAGCCCATCTTTTTGACCGACTGCATCTGGTTCTTGAAATCCTCAAGGGTAAATGCATTCTTTCTAAGCTTTTGTTCAAGGGCCTTGGCCTCTTTCTGGTCAACCGATTCACTGCTTTTTCGATAAAGGAGAGGGTATCTCCCATACCAAGAATCCTTGAGGACATCCGGTCCGGATGGAACGGCTCAAGGGCGGTTGACTTTTCCCCCACACCGATAAACTTTAAAGGCTTTCCCGTGACCGCCTTGATGGACAGGGCCGCACCGCCGCGGGCATCGCCGTCCATTTTGGTAAGAATAAATCCGTTCAGGTTAAGCCGTTTATCAAACTCCTGGGCGATGTTCACCGCATCCTGCCCTGTCATGGCATCGGCCACCAGAAGGATCTCGCTGGGGTTTATCCCCTTTTGAATACCTTCCAGTTCCGCCATGAGGGTGTCATCCAGGTGCAGCCGGCCGGCCGTGTCAAGTAACAGGGTGTCGCAGCCCTGTTCCCTTGCAGCCAATTGCGCCTCCTGACAGATCTTCAGCGGCTTCATCTCAGTTGTAGAGGGAAATACCGGTACATCCATCTGTTTGCCCAGCTTTGTCAGCTGGTCGATGGCTGCCGGCCGGTACACATCCACCGGCACCAGAAAGGGCTTTCTTCCCTGCTTTCGCAGGTAAAGGGCCAGTTTCCCGGCGGTGGTTGTTTTACCAGATCCCTGCAGGCCCACCAGCATAATCGACCCTGTGCCTGTTTTGCCAAGGTTCAACTCCTGGTGGGAAGACCCCATCATCTTTGTAAACTCTTCGTTTACAATTTTGATGACCTGCTGGCCGGGGGTAAGGCTTTGCATTACCTCCTGGCCCAGGGCCCTGGTCTTTATATCTGAAATGACATTTTTTGCAACCTTATAATTGACATCGGCTTCGAGAAGTGCCATCCTGACTTGCTTTAAACCATCTTCGATGTTCTTCTCGTTTAGGGTTCCGTGGCCTTTTAATTTCTTAAATACCGAATCAAGTCTGTCGCTCAGATTGTCAAACATAAAGGGGCTCACCTCAAATATCAAATCAAATCATTGAAATTAAACTACAATCCGTGTAATGTCAAGGAAATTATAAAAAAGACGGCAATGAAACCGATGAAAAACCTCATGGATCTCACCCGGTCCGAACTGGGTGAATGGCTTGAAAATAAAGGCATTCGCTCTTTCAGGGCCAACCAAATTTTCAAGTGGACCTTCCTGAAACTGGCCCGGAATTTTGACCAAATGACGGACCTGGGCAAACCCCTTCGCACCGCCCTTTCCGAAGAATTCACCCTTGACGCCCTGACGCTTGTTGACAAACAGGTGTCTGCCGATACCACGGAAAAATTTTTGCACCGCCTGAGCGATGGGGAGCTTGTGGAATCCGTGCTGATTCCTGAAAAGGACCATTTCACCCTTTGCGTCTCTTCCCAGGCCGGATGCGCCATGAACTGCAAATTCTGCCTGACCGCAAAAAAGGGTCTGACCCGGAATCTGACCATGGCTGAAATCGTGGGGCAGATCCGGGAAGCCAGAATTTATGTCAAATCAAAGGGGATCAATCCCCTCAAACTTTCGAATATTGTCTTCATGGGCATGGGCGAGCCCCTGGCTAACTATGAGAATTTGGTCCGTTCCCTTGAGATCATCTTTGACTCGGACTACGGCATGAAATTTTCTCCCCGGCGGGTAACGGTCTCTACATCCGGCCTGGTGCCTAAAATTTTACAGCTGGGCGAGGATACCGATGTCAACCTGGCCGTTTCCCTCAATGCGGTAGACGATAGAACCCGATCCGAACTTATGCCGGTGAACCGGACCTATCCCATGGAGGAACTGCTTGAGGTCTGCCGGAATTTTACCATGAAGCCCAGGAACAAGATCACCTTTGAGTATATCCTCATGGCGGGGATCAACGATTCCGATGCTCACGCCCGGCAACTGGTGAAAATTTTGACCCCCATCCGGGCCAAAATCAACCTCATCCCTTTTAACGAGCACGAGGGCGCCCCTTTTAAACGACCGTCCAACAACCGGATCCATGCGTTCCTACAGATTCTTTTGGACCGGAATATGACCGCCATTATTCGCAAAAGCAAAGGGGATGACATCTCGGCGGCCTGCGGCCAGCTCAAGGCTGCGGCGCTGGATTAAGATCCGCTTTCAATCATCTTGTCCCGGAATTCTTGGGGCTTTGGAGTCGTGACGGTGACCTCCCGGATGTTACCGTCCTGAAAAACGGTAACAGGGGAGGGGGTTCCGGGCTTGGCCTTGGTATATCCTGCCGTGATCCTGGCCGCTTCTAAGATCTGTTCTTCTTCCATGGTCCCGAAGGCAAGGGCTTCGGGGCCGGGCATTCCTGCATGACGCAGCCGGATATGCTGTTTGGGGTCATAGTGAGCCATTAATTGTCCGTTATCCCCCCGGTTTCTGCCCACCACCAGTTTGCAGGACGGCGTCAGGCGAAAGTGGCGGCCGGATTTAAGCAGGTGAAGCTGGGCCGGATCTTCCGTTTTCTGTACATAAAGCAGGTCCCGCAGGCGCTGGGAAAAGATTTTGTCCGTCAGCAGGCATCCGCCGGCAGGCGCCGGATAGTCTTTGATGCCAAAGGATTTTGCCAGGCCCATCTGGACTTTTCTTGACCGCCCTGAAATATCCAGCAGCCGCTCGCGATCCACAAGCCCCTCCTGTTCCGCTAAGGTTTCCGGCAGAAGCTTGGCACTGAGCGGCCGGACAATATACCCGTCGATCCCGGAGTTTTTTTCCACGTACCTGAGGGCGTTTTTGGTCTGAGATTTGGGGCGCTGGCCCATGACTTCCCCTGAGAAAAGAAAATGGAATCCTTGTTCTTTCATGAGTTGAGCCGCCTGGGAAAACATCAGGGTATGGCAGTCCATGCAGGGGTTCATGTTTTTGCCAAATCCCATGAGAGGCTTGCGCATCATTTCCATATAAATCTGGGTAATGTCTTTTACGATCAAAGGGATTCCTGTCTGATCGGAGGCTTTCTGGGCGGATGCCGAGTTGAAAAACGGGGTTTCAAAGCTGATCCAGGTGACGTCAATTCCCTGGTCTTTTAACACCAGGGCGGAAAGAATACTGTCCAGTCCACCGGAGCAAAGCCCCAGGGCCCTTATCGGTCTTGTGGTTTGGTTTGGATTCATATATACAAAAAGGCTATGATGTCTAAGGTTGATACGATCCTTGCGCGGTTAAAAAAACGGTATCCGGTTGTCAGCACCCAGCTTGATCACCAGACCCCATTTCAGTTGCTGATTGCCACCATAATGTCGGCCCAGTGCACGGACAGGCAGGTCAATCAGGTCTCCCGGGTATTGTTTTACCATTATCCGGATGCCGCTACCCTTGCCGCTGCCTCTATAGATGATATCAAACGGATCATTTATTCCACCGGGTTTTACAACAACAAGGCCAAAAACATCAAGGCCTGTGCCCAAAAATTACTGGATCAGTTTGACGGTGTGGTGCCTTGTGAAATAGAGAAACTTGTGACCTTGCCAGGAGTCGGACGGAAAACTGCCAATGTGGTCCGGTCCGTCAGTTTCGGCATCCAGACCATTGTGGTGGATACCCACGTGCACCGCCTGTCCAGGCGCCTGGGGCTCAGTGATAAAAAAGATCCGGTAAAGGTGGAGTTTGACCTGATGGAACTGATCCCCGAAGCCTCGTGGAACGATATTTCCCTGCAGTTGATTTATCTTGGCCGTGAGATCTGTGATGCAAAAAATCCGTTGTGCACGGATTGTTTTCTCTATGACCTTTGCCCTACCCGGGGCCGGGGATAAGCCGTGCTATGTCCTTACAAGGACAGGTCATCTATATAAAGAATCACTTTCTGGCAGGCCGCTTCAAGAGCGGCCATGGTCTCGTCTATGTTGTCTAAATCCTGCCCCCGCCCTGCGGTTTCAACGGCTTGGGCCGCTGCAGCCGCTTCTTCTGCCGCAAGATATCTTAATGTGCCTTTAAGCTTGTGGGCTGCGGCGTCAATGGTTTCAAAGTCTTTTGCTTCAACCGCAGCCTTGACTTCTGCGATAAGATTCGGATAGTCGATGAGAAATTCGGCAAAACATTCCTGAATCAGCTCGGAATCATTGTCCATGATCTCTTTGAGTTCATCAATATTGATGGCAGGCATGCGAACTCCTCCTTATTTTTATCCCGTAACGTTCACGGGTTGAGCATCATGACTCTTTTTTCTGCTCCCAGAATTCCCGGCTTTCTTTCAGGATGTCATTTATGTCATCATCCAGATCCTGGGGCGCCGCATCATCGTCCCCAAAGGGATCATCCTCTTCGTCCATGATCTGCTGGAAATCTTCTTCGGCATCTTCATCCTCAAGATCCATGCTGTCATCGTCGAGAAAGTCCTCGTCCTCATCTTCATCCAGGTCATCTTCATCCAGGTCATCCATGGCCAGTTCCTCCCTGGCCAATTCCAATTCCCTGTCAATCTCATCCATGTCCTGGTCGCCGTTGTCCTCAATGCCGATGGAGGAGTCTGCGTCAACCTCAACACCGTAATCGGGCGAGTCAACCAAGAGATCCTCTTCGTCAAGATCCTCATCTGCAAGGGTGTCATGGTCAAGATCCAGGTCATCTTCCTCTGTCATACCCTCCTGGGGCAGGTCCTCTTCCAGCAGATCGTCTTCGTCTATATCCTGTCTTTCCGGGATCATGGGGGCAATATCATCGGATTGGGTGTCCAGGCCGGACTCCCAGTCCGGTGCCTTGTCAATGAAATTGCCTTCCCGGTCAAAGAGGAGGCTGCCGCTTAAGTTGATTTCAAAGTCAAGGCGGAAGGCGATTTTGTTGTCGTGAACAACGATTTGGCCCCCCTTGGAAGACAGTGCTGCTACGGACATCCGTTCTTTGAGTATTTCCCTTACAGCATCCAGGTCCAAGTCTTCCTGGACAGAATCTATCAGGTCTTTTTCACCCTGTCTGATGACTTGAGGGTCAGTGATTTTCATCTGGGGCTCCTCATGGATTTAGATATTGTATGCTTTATTGGCAAATGTCGTATCGATAAAGGACTCCAGATCGATAATCTTTCCGATGTCCATGACATCGTGCATGTATCTCTGGATTTTGTCCAGGTCAGAGGCTTCCGGGTAAAGCCCGTCCCAGCGAATGGCCATGGGCTGGGAAAACACGTTTTGAAGGACCTGGGGATTGAGCCCCATCTTGCCTGCCGGATCCAGGAAATTCACAGCGATCTGGGCGGCTCTGTTTTTGTCGTTTTCAATGTATTCGCCGGTTTCCACCAGAAGGGAGACAAACTCCTGAACCGCCTCGGGGTGGTTCTGGATAAAGTCCTTTTGCATGGCAACGATACAGCAGGGATGGTCTTCCCAGCGGGTGGCGGAGTAGAATTCAAGGTTGCCGATCTCCCCTTTAATGGCTTTGGTCGCAACCGGTTCGGCCACCATAAAACCGGCCACATCTTCATTTTCTTTCATGATTTCAGGCATTTTTACGGGAGGCACAACCTCGAACCGGACGTTGATGGCCTTTTTGCCGGGAACCCCGGGCTTGAGTCCCAGTTCCTTTAAAAATTTGTGGGCCAGCATATGGTGGACGGACATTTTGTGGGGAATGTCCACGACCTTGTATTTGTAAAAGCTTTGCAATGAGTCGAATCTGTGGTCATAGTGCCTGGACCGGACAAAGGTCGAGCCATTTTTATGGGCGAAAAGGACCAGCTGAATGGGAGAATCGTAGGCAAACAGGTCCATGGCGATGGGGGCCAGGACAAAGGCACAGTCAATTTCACCGCTTTCAAGGCCTTCCTGGATGGGGTTCCATCCGGCCATGAGGGTGGTGCTCAGATCAAAGTGCTGGGGATCCACATCCCCTTGGTCGATGCGGTGTTTGAGCGCACCTAATGCCAGGTGGTCTGTGATCTGAATATGGGCCACGTTGAGTTCAACCCGGCCGCCGATAATGCTTCGCTGCTTTTGGACCCGCTGGGTTTCTGCCATTCCGCCGGAAAACGCCTTCTCTATTGCTTCGCTGATCTGGGCTTCGTCAAAGGGTTTGGGGCAGTGACCGTTTCCGCCGGCTTCCATGATGGCCATCTGCTGGCCTTTGTCAGACTGGGCCGTGGCCATGATAAAGGGGAGATCCTTAAATTCGTCCATTGCCCTTAAGGCCTGGAGGAATTCCATACCGTCCATCTGGGGCATGTTCCAGTCAGAAATGACAAGATCCGGCTTTTCAGCCTTGACCTTTTCAACTCCGTCGGCTCCGTTTACGGCCAGGACCAGGTTGGTATACCCAGCCCGGCCGAGGATCTGCTTGAACATGATCCGCATGGTGCCGGAATCGTCTGCCACAACAATTTTAATGTTAGGATCTACTGCCATACAATGCTCCTTCACGTGGTATAGAGGATAATATATTTCCTTAAATTGCGATTTTATTCCTGCCAGGCCCAACTGAACATGTGCTGCAGCTTCTGGAATATCCGGTCCAGAATAAAGCCCAGTATGCCGATGGCAATGATCATTGCCATGAGTTTGTCGTATTCCATAGTGTCCCTGGCATCGTTGATCAGATATCCCAGGCCGCTGGATACGCCTAAAAATTCAGCCGGAACCAGGACAATCCACGCCACCCCAAGGGCCAGTCTCAGGCTGGTCATCATATGGGGGACGGAGTGGGGAATAACGATGGTTCGTATCAATTGTGCGTTATTGGCTCCCTGGTTCAGGGCCATTTTAATCCACTGGGGATTGATATCCGTAACACCCATGGCGGTATTCAGTATTATAGGGCAAATGGTGGCCATTACAATCAAAAAATAAACCGCAGATTCAAAGCTGGTGAATAAAAGCAGGGCTATGGGCATCCATGACAGAGGGCTGATCATCCTTACGAATTGGATGGGAGAGTATGACAATCCCCGCAACAAAGGAAAGAATCCGATGAGGATTCCCATGGGAAGACCGATCAGGGCTGCCAGAAAGATGCCAATTAAAATGCGCTTGAGACTTGCGAAAACAGAGATCCAGAACCGGCTGTCCTGGAACGCGTCTGTCAGAGCGGCCAGGGTTGGTCCTGGCAAAAAACCTTTGAAATGAGATAGTTGGGACTGGCTGAAAAACAGGTGGGTGACGCAGACCCAGGCCAGGGCAAAGAGAAAAAGCCCCAGAAGTTCAAATTTCCAGCCCAGCCGCATCCGACTGAAAAACGGGGTGATTCCCACCTGGCGAATATCCCTGTCGGAATTTTGGTCAGTTGATTTCAACAAATTCTTCCCTGGTAAACGGTTTTTCTATTTGACCCTGGTCAAAGACAGCCTGCCCCCTCAGTTCGTCCAGAGCCCTTCGTACGAAGGAGTCGTCCACAAGCTGCGCTGTAGCCCGGCCTGCGTCCAGCCCGGAGAGAAAATCAGTGTTTCCTTCAACCCGGGTCTTTTTCATCTGATCCACGATAAATCGTGTGGCTGATGGAAAGGGGAAGGGCTGAAATCCGATTCTGGCGACATTCCAGTCGGGATGAACCAGTTCTCCTTTTTTCGGTGCCGTAAAAACCCGGTTCAAAACGGTTTCCGGCACTGGTAAATACCCTTCTCCATCCCGACTGAGCAGGTGAGCCGTCTCCCTGGGGTTGGCTTTGCACCAGGCCTGGGCCCGGACGATGGCGTTTACCGCCTTTTGAACCATGGCCGGCCGATGCTGGATTAACCGATCATGGGTAACAATAACACAACAGGGATGATTTTTCCAGATATCGCCGGAGTAACGCATGATCCTGGCTTGAAATTTTTCTTCGGCCAGGGCATTGAAGGGATCTGCCACGATAAATGCATCGATTTTTTTGCCCAGAAGCGCTGTGGGCATGTCCGGCGGAGGCAGAATAAAAAGGTTGACCTCATTGGGGGCCAGGGCTGCGGACTGGGGCCGGATTACCGGTGTCAGACCCTGGGTGGTCAGGCCCAGCTGCATGAGCAGGTTGTGCATGGAGTACCATGAGGGCACGGCCACCTGGGTGCCGCCAAGATCCTTGAACCCGTATATATCCGACTCCCCTCGCACGGTCACTGCGCTGCCGTTGGTATGATCCCAGGCCAGCACCTTGACGGGAATCCCCTGTTTGAACCGCATCCATACTGGAATGGGAAACAGCATATGGGTAAAGTTGAACTTTCCTGCCAGAAAGGATTCGGCCAGAATTTTCCAGGACCTGACCATAACCGGGCGTTCAACGGTGAGCCCCTCCTGGGTGAAATATCCCAGTTCATACGCCACAAGCAAAGGGGTGGCATCGGTAATGGGAAGGTAGCCGAGTTTCAGAGGCTCTTCAGCGGACAGGACCCGGCCGGGAAAGGATAAGGGGCTGCACAGGGCGGCACCGGCGGCTTTTGCTGTGGTTTTGATAAAATGGCGTCTGGAATACATACTCATATGATACTCCTTTTGGCAAGGTAAGCAGATTTAAAGCGTTCCAATATTGTTGCACGGAAGGCCTTGAAGTTTTGATCCCCCCTGTCCCTGGGGTATTCCGCATCCACTTCAAATATATCGGCGATATTAGCGGGTTCGCCGGCCAAAAGAACTATTTTGTTTCCAAGGAAAATGGCCTCGTCAATGTCATGGGTGACAAAGACCGCCGTAAATTTTTCTGACAGCCACAGGTTGATCAGCTCTTCCTGGATATGGGCCTGGGTAAAGGTATCTAAAGAGGCAAAGGGTTCGTCCAGAAGCAGGACGGTGGGATGTCCTACAAGGGCCCGGGCCAGGCAGACCCGCTGGGCCATACCCAGGGAAAGCTGGGACGGCCGGGCTTCGGAAAATCCAGTGAGCCCCATGATTTCCAGAAACTGGCTGACCCGGTAATCCAGTTCCTCAAGATCGCCTCTGAGCTTACACCCATAGGCGACGTTCTCCTTGACATTGAGCCAGGGGATCAGAGCCGGCTGCTGAAACAGCATTGACCTTGAAGGGTGGATGCCTTGAAGGGGCTCTCCATTGATGAGGATGTTGCCGGATGTGGGCTTTTCAAGTCCGGCAAGCATGTTGAGCAGGGTGGTCTTCCCGCAGCCGGACTCCCCTAAAATAGTGACAAAATCTCCCGGTTCAATGGAGAAGGAGATATCTTTGAGAACGACATGCGGTGTCCGGCCGGGTCGCTGGTAGTCTTTAGTCAGTTTTTGGAAATCGATTTTCAAGGGCTCAGTTCCGCTAAGGCGTTTTTTGCAAATTGGGGCTGCACAAGGGCATCCAGGTCAACAGGGGATGCGAGCAGACCCATGGTGTGAATCATATAGTCTTGTACCGTCATTAACGGGGCCTTTTCGGGGATAAGCAGCCCGGGACAATAGGTGACACCGGAACTATCTATCGCCCGGGCGGTGCATTGGGTACTCTGCCCCAGAAATTGGGCTGCCGCATTAATGATGTCCGGCCCTGGGCCCTGGGCCACCGACATCTCCTGGTCCAGAAGGGCGGCTGCCCTGAAAAGTTCGGTTACTATATACCCCGTGGTCTCCGGGTCTTCAAGCAGGCGGCGCTGGACAATAAGGCCGCAGCAGGGATGGTTTTTCCACAGTGCCTGGGAGGTTAGAATGGGGGTTATTTTTCCCCGGATGGCGGTTTCTGTCACAAACGGGTCTGATGAGACGAACCCTGCAATATCCCCGTCAGCGTCACTTTGAAGCATCTCCGACATCAGGTTCATGGATACGGCCTCGGCACAGACCATCCCTTCGGAGGATTGAGAGTCCATCTGCAATCGTATTCCCCGGTCTCCCATCAGTTTGTGCATCAGCATGTGCTGGATCGATAATTTGTGGGGAATTAAAAGACTTTTTCCCTTAAATTGCGCAAGCCGTGACGTCTCCGGCCTTCCTGCAACGAGACTGCCCCCTCTGTGACAGAACATGACCAGGGCAATATCCAATCCCGCACCGAAAAGATCGATGGCAAGGGGGATGTTGAGGAGTGCTGCGGAAAGTTTTCCAGAGGCGAATTCGTTGCAGAGCGGATCCCACGCATTAAAGGATACCGGGCGGATTGTGCAGGGCGCGGACTCCTCGGCGGACGAACCCTGCAATGACGCGGCAATGCCTAAGGCAAGATGGTCAACGATACTCAAATGTCCGATGCAAATAGTCTGAATGGCTCACACCCCAAGTTTTTCATCCATGACTTAACAGTGATAATTCTTATCACATGCCAGCCAAACTTGGCAAGTTTACTCAAGGGTGCGATCGCTGTCAATACGCCTCTGGTATGGGGTGCCGGTGTTTTTCTGAATATCGGGGATAAAATCCTTGACTGTTTTTGAGCCTGACGGGGTTGATTCGGCAGGTCAAATAGGGTAGAAAAAAAGGGCAAAAGACCCTAAACGCTAAAACTGCACGCCCTATGACCCATGAATCCGAAAAACCCGTCACCCGGGATTATTTTTTAAAGCCTGGCTTTATTTATCTGCCTGAAAAACCCACAATGATTTCGACTGTGCTGGGGTCTTCCGTCTCGGTAAGCCTCTATGACAAGCGCATGAAAACAGGAGGGATGAATCATTTCCTTTTTCCCTTTGTGGCGGATAAGGATAAGTCCACAGCCCTTTACGGCAATATTGCCGTGCCGGCATTGATCCGGATGATGCTGGAAAACGGCTCCAACGCCTCTCATCTGGAGGCCCAGATTTTCGGCGGTGCATTCAACCGGGACGTTTCCTTTCGGGATGTGGGCGGTGACAATCTGCGAACTGCAAGACAGATTTTGAACCGAAAGCGCATCCGCATTGTGTCTGAGGATGTGGGGGGAAGTCTGGGCCGCAAGGTGGTGTTCAACACCTTGACCTACGAGATCGGTATTCTCAAGGTAGAGCGCCTCCGGGAATCGGACTGGTATCCCTATGACGGCGACCGGTAGGATCGTTGCTCTTTTTCCCCATTCTTTGCCGCTAATTGTCTTTATTTAGACCGTTTATAAATTCTTTACAAATCCCTTCATCGCTGCCAAAGAGCCCGTGCAAATGAACGGGAGGGTGTGCTCGAACCGCGCCTGTGCAAGCGTAGTCGGTGTAGAACCCACGCGTCGTTCCTTGTTTATCGTTAAGGATGACGCCAAGAAAATTGGCAGTTTATTTCGAATTGTCTGTTTCGCAACGATTAGGCCAAGAATAGTGATAACCTGTTGCCCCTATGCCGAATGTTTTTTCATAGCCGGCCCTTGCGGATAATAGCCACCAAAAGCCATATTCCCAGGACAGCCGCAGCCGTAAATCCTGCGATCCCGATGACCGAGACCCCGAAAAAAAGGGGCGGGATTTTAGAGTTGAGAACGATGGCCGAGCCCAGGATCAGGGCGGCGATGATGATCGCAAAGGAGATGCGGTTGGAGGTCTGATCCTGGGTTGTCATCAGTTTCTCCAGGCCGTCGATTTCCACCACAGTACGCAGTTTTCCCTGCTTGACCATGGTGATCAATTCAGAGGCGTCCGAAGGAAGGGTCTGGAGCAGAGAAAAGGTTTCTCTGGCAATCCCGACCATTTCTCTTGCTATGCGGGGGGCGGAATATTTTTTCATGGTGGCAGCCCGGACATAGGGGCGGGCATGGCCCACCATGTCAAATTCAGGGTCCAGTTGCCGGGCCACAGCCTCAATGGCCACAAAGGCTTTTATCATTAAAAAAAGATCCGGCGGGATTCTTAACCCATGGTCCGCGCACAACTCCAGGAACTGGTTGACCATGCGGCTGGCCTTGATCTCCTGAAGGGGTTTGGAAAGATACATGGCTGAAAACAGGGCAATCTCCTTTTCCAGCTTGGCCATGTTGGGCTGGGTCTCATACTCGGCAAGCTGGCAGAGGAACCGGGCGGTTTTCCGATTATCCCCCGAGGCCAGGGTATGGAGAAGCTCAATGAAAAGTTCCCGGGTGGACTGGTCCACAAATCCGGTCATCCCGAAATCCACCGGGCAGATCCGCTGATCTGCCAGAATGAATATGTTGCCGGGGTGGGGATCGGCGTGGAAAAAACCGAATTCAAAGACCTGTTTCATGATGAAATCGGCACCTGCCCGGGTAATGGCCTTGCGGTCAAGGCCAGCCCGGTCGATGGCCTCAATGTCATCGGCCTTGAACCCCGAGATGAACTCCATGCTTAAAACCCGGTCCGAAGAATAGTCCCGATAGACTTTGGGAACGTGGATATTGGGGTCTTTGTCGAACTGATCCGCCATCTGCTCCATATTGGAGGCTTCGATGGAATAGTCCAGTTCCTTTTCAAGGGTGACGGCAAATTCCTCCACGATTTTTACCGGATGGAACAGGGCCACCTCTTCGATGTTGTGTTCCATGATCTCGGCGATGTGGTGGATGATTTCAAGATCCGCCTCAATGACTTTGCGGATGCCCGGCCGCTGGATTTTAACGGCAATGGGGATATCCGGTCCGATGGTGGCCCGGTGGACCTGACCGATGGAGGCCGAGGCAAAGGGCTCTTTTTCCATGTGGAAAAACACCTGATCCCAGGATCTTGCGAATTCGGATTCGATAATATGGGCGACCTGGTCAAAATCAAAGGCAGGGACGTGATTCTGCAGTTTTGACAATTCTTTGGCAAGGTCCAGCGGGATCAGGTCGGGCCGAACCGACAATACCTGGCCCATCTTTATAAAGGTGGGGCCCAGCTCTTCTAAAACCATGCGGATCCGCTGGTTCTTGGACAGACGCTCCACCTTTTCCTGGGGCTTTGTAAAGGGAATAAGACGCAGGCCGGATTCAATATACCGGTCAATGTGCATAGCCTCGACAATATTCTCAAATCCGTATTTGAGAATAATGCCGAGGATCTGCTGGTACCGGATCAGGTGGCGGTACCTTTTGGTGACCATTCCAACGGTCTTGATACTGAGCATAACAGAATCCTTGAAAATTTAGGATTCTTTTTCTATTTTGGCAGCCAGGGCCTCCACCCGCTTGTTCAGGGTTTCGATATCGGACCGGCTGGGCAGGTCCAGCTTTTTGAGAATGCTTTCGATGCTGGATTCGATTTTTTTGTCCAGATCGGATTTGGCCTGGTCATATTTTTTCTGGCAGTCTTCTAAAAATTCTTTAGCCTCCTGCTGGTCCATCTCGGATTGTTCTGCAAATTCCTTGGCCAGGGCTTCAATTTCTTTTTTAGAGCGCAGGGCCATGCCAACGCCGGTGAGGATGCTTTTTTTAAGATAGTCTAACACGTAAAGGTCCTCCTTGGGGGCCGGCCCCGCAGTGCAGGGCCGGCTGGGGATTATTTTGAACCAAAGGAAACATCCGGGATCTCTTCTAAGCAGGTGTCTCCTTCCAATACAGCATCCATCTTACCATAGGTTGCGGGTAAAAGGGTATTGATAAAAAATCTGGCACTGGCCATCACGCCTGCGTAGAAAGCGGCATCCTTATTTTTGGCCGCCTTTTGGGCAACGGTCTCAGGATCAAGACTGCCGGCTTTTTTGGCCAGTTTGGGCGCGGCGATAACCGCCCGCCACAGGTGCATCCATGCAAAGGTGACATCGCCGACGATTTCAAGGAAAGGATGGGCAAATGCATAGGCGTTCATAAAATTTTCGGAACGGGAGCGTTTGGCCATGTCAGCGGCCAGTTCTTCAAGCCTCGACAGCGCATGGGCCAGTTTGTCGGCAAGGGCCTTAACGCCCTCCACCCCTTTGGCCTCCTCAACGGTCTGTTTCATCTGGGCCATGAAATAGCCAAAGCTTTCCCCCTTGTTCATGGACAGTTTGCGGCCTAAAAGGTCCATGGCCTGGATGCCGTTGGTGCCTTCATAGATCATGAAAATCCTTGAATCCCGCATGAGCTGTTCGGCGGGAAATTCCTGGCAATACCCGTATCCGCCATAGACCTGGACCCCGTGGGAGCAGACTTCCAGAGCCTTATCCGTCACATAGCCTTTGACAATGGGGGTGAGCACTTCGATCAGAGCGGCGGTGGCGGCTTTGAGTCCTTCGTCTTCAGTGGTATGAACAAGATCCTGGCATTTGGCGTAATAGTAGTGCAGGGATCGCATGCCTTCGGTAAAGACCTTCATGTTCAAAAGCTGGCGTTTGACATCCGGATGGTTGATGATGGTCACGTTTTTTGCGGTGGCGTCCTTTCCGGCGGACAGATGACGCCCCTGAACGCGGCTTCTGGCATAATCCAGGGCATACATGTAAGAGGCGGATGCCACGGCAAATCCCTGGATGCCGACAAAGGCCCGGGCCTCGTTCATCATCTTAAACATCTCGGGCATGCCTTTGTTCTCTTCGCCCAAAAGGGTGCCGATGCACGGCCCCTTGTCTCCAAGGGAAAGGGTGGCGGTGGCATTGCCGTGGATGCCCATTTTTTCTTCAAGGCCTGTGCAGACCACATTATTGAACTCGCCTAAACTGCCGTCTTCGTTTACATGGTATTTGGGGACTAAGAATAAGGAGATCCCTTTGGTGCCGGCAGGAGCCCCTTCGATTCTGGCCAGAACCGGATGGATGATGTTTTCGCACAGATCATGTTCGCCGGCGGAGATAAAGATTTTGGTGCCCTGAATGGTATAGGTGCCGTCGCCGTTGGGGGTGGCGGTGGTGGTCAGCGCCCCGACATCGGAACCGGCTTCAGGTTCGGTCAGCAGCATGGTGCCGCCCCACTGCCCCGCAAACATTTTTTTCATGTATAATTTTTTCTGGGTATCGTCGCCAAACGCCTCCACCAGTTTGGCCGCCCCATGGGTCATGCCGTAGTAGAGCATGAAAGCGGAGTTGGCACCGACCATATATTCGAGAGCCGCGCATCCCACGGTTTTGGGCATGCCCTGGCCGCCGACCTTAGGATCGTCGCACATGGCCAGCCATTCGCCTTCGCAAAACAGCTGCCAGGCCCGTTTAAAAGACGGCGGTGTGGTGACTTTCCCGTTTTCAAGGATGCAGCCTATTTCGTCACCCTCCTTGAAGGTGGGCAAAATCTCCTTGATCGCCAGGTTCCTGGCTTCCGAGACGATGAGATCGATGGTTTTTTTGTTGAATTCCTCAAATAATTCATGGTCAACGGTGCCGATCTGCTCATGGAGTACGAAGTCCACGTCGCGCCGGTCTGAAATAAGCTGTGCCATTCTTACATCCCCTTTGTTTTCTCTTGGGTTTCGGGTTGATATACTAATGGTCTCTAAGCAAAATCATGGCGCTTGTCAATAACTCTCAGGTAAAAAGTTTGATGATTTTAAACCTCTTTTAAAAATGATTAACACATAGAAACTGAAGTGGATTTAATTGCGCGGCGACAAATTTAAAGGATAAGTGGGGACAATTGCAAAAACGGCAAAAAAATGATTGATTTTAGAGCCTATTCGTACGATCTTAGGAGAAATGTCCCATATTGGCAGGGCTCTAATCAAAACGGATGCAGGAGAACGATGCGAATAAAATGCTGGGGGTCTAGAGGGTCCATATCTGTATCAGGTAAAGCCTATGAGGTTTACGGCGGCGATACCACCTGTGTGGAAGTGGTGGCCGATTCCGGCGAAATCGTGATCGTGGATGCGGGCACCGGTATAAGAAGACTTGGAAAATCACTGCTTGAACGCGGTGAAAAACAGTTCTATATGCTGCTCACCCATTGCCACTGGGATCATATCCTCGGCATCGCCTTTTTTCACCCCCTGCTTCGCAAAGAAACCCGTCTTATCGTCCAGGACCGGTTGATCGGTTCCATCAATACCAAAACCGTGCTGGATGAGGTGATGAAAGATCCCTTTTTTCCAGTTCGCATCGAGGATTTTCAGGCCGACATCCGGTTTGATCCGTCCTTGAACGATGCCTTCAGCATCGGTTCGCTGGAAATCGACAGCATTCCGACCTCCCACTCCGAGGGGAGTCTTGGCTACAGGTTTCGGGAAAAGGGAAAGACCTTTGTTTTTCTCACGGATAACGAATTGGGGTTTTCCCATCCCCAGGGCAAAAGTCTTGAAGCTTATATCGATTTTTGCAAAGGCGCGGATGTGTTGTTCCATGACACGGAATACACGGCTGACGAGTATGCGAAAAAAACCGGATGGGGTCATTCCTGCGTTCCCGATGTTCTGGAGCTGGCCCTCAAGGCCGGGGTGGGACATCTTGGGCTGATCCACCTGAATCAGGACAGAACCGATGATCAGATGGACGCCATTGTGGACGAGTGCAGCCGGTTTTTTAAGTCAAAAAACTGCCAGACCAAGGTCTCCGGCGTTTCCTATAATTTTGAGGTCACACTTTAGTGACTGAAATCAACCCCCCTGCTATTTCTCTTTCATGAATCAAAACAGACTGCTCCGCTGGCGTTCGGCCGCTCAGGCCTTTTTTCATCCCAGGGTGATCACTATGCTTTTTTTCGGTTTTTCAGCCGGCATGCCTATCCTGCTGATTTTTTCATCCCTCTCGCTCTGGCTGCGGGAGGCTGGAATTGACCGGTCCGCCGTTACTTTTTTTTCCTGGGCGGCCCTAGGGTATTCTTTTAAGTTTGTCTGGGCCCCTTTGGTTGATCAGATGCCCCTGCCTTTTTTGACAAAACGGTTGGGACGCAGACGGGCCTGGATCCTGGCAGCCCAGGTTGCCATTATGGGGGCCATGGTATGGATGGGCTGTACCGATCCTGCATCGGGGGCCTCGCAATTGACGGTCATGGCTGCCGCAGCTGTTCTTTTAGGATTTTCCTCGGCCACCCAGGACATTGTTATCGACGCATACAGGATTGAGTCCGCAGGGCCTGATCTGCAGGCCATGATGGCCTCAAGCTATATTGCCGGCTACAGGATCGGCATGCTGGTGGCCGGTGCCGGCGCCCTGTTCCTGGCCGATTATTTCGGCTCAACCAAAGGCGACTATGCCTTTGGGGCCTGGCGGATGACCTATTGTATCATGGCCGCCTGCATGCTGATCGGCATTGCCACCACACTTTGGGTCAAAGAACCTCAAAGGCCTGCCGGTGAAACGGCGAACGGTTACGGAACCTTCGAGTATGCCAGGGCCTTTTTAGGTTTTGTCCTGGCCGTGGCAGGGTTTGTCATGGTGTTCGGTCTTTCTTCAGGCTTAGCTGCTGAGGGGCGAACCT
Organism: uncultured Desulfobacter sp.; assembly: GCA_963677255.2. GTDB lineage: Bacteria > Desulfobacterota > Desulfobacteria > Desulfobacterales > Desulfobacteraceae > Desulfobacter. The sequence continues at coordinate 3,430,327 of CAXXER010000001.1, forward strand.
TTCTTTTGCAATGGGTGAAAAACGCCCATATCGCAGGTGTCCTGGTGGAAGGGGCCAGGCTTTGCTGCGGTATTACGGCAGCCGTTCTCATCGCCCGGGTGATGATGGCCTTAAAGCTGGTGAACAGTCCAATGGTCCGGGACGCCTACCTCACCCCGGTAACGGAGTTTTTCCAGCGCTACGGCCGGGGCCTTGCCTGGCTGCTTTTGGCCCTGATCGGACTGTACCGGATCTCTGACATTGTGCTGGGGGTCATCTCCAACCTCTTTTATCAGGACCTTGGGTTTACCAAAACCCAGATTGCATCGGTCGTAAAGACCTTCGGGCTTTTCATGACCATTGCCGGGGGCTTTTTAGGCGGGGTATTGTCGGTCCGGTTTTCCGTAATGCCCATTTTGTTTGCAGGGGCCGTGCTTTCCGCCCTGACCAATCTGTTCTTTGTGGCCCTGGCCCATGTAGGGCCTTCTTTGCCCATGCTTTACCTTGTAATCTCGGCGGATAATTTGGCTGCAGGCCTCGCCTCGGCAGCCTTTGTTGCCTTTTTGTCCAGCCTGACCAATGTCCGGTTCACAGCCATTCAGTATGCTATTTTCTCCTCTTTGATGACTCTGATTCCCAAAATGCTTTCCGGTTACTCGGGCACCATGGTGGACAGTCTGGGGTATCCGATGTTTTTTTCTCTTACGGCGATTATGGGGCTTCCCGTTTTGGTCCTGGTGGGACTGAGCGGGCGATACTTATCCCGCAAAAATAAGTAATACGGCAACCGGTTTTTGGGGAATAAAAGGCCTTGATCCATGTTCTTTTATATACACAAGACAGGTGCAATGCGCGCATAAATAACTCTTGACAAAGAAATGCCAGTTTCTTACTTAGAGACAGGGGGAAATTAACGGTACCGCAGGCCTGAATGATGAAGAAAACAAGGCCGGTACGGTTAATTTAAACGCGAATTGTACAGCCGGCAAAACGCTTGTCCTGAACGCTCATCCTGAGTCCGTATTTCCTACATCCTGCCTCACCTCACGACCGGCTGGCTGCTGCAGCAAAATCAATAAAAGAGGGAAAATCGCTTTTAGAAGATAAGGTGGCTGATTTTTAAAAACGCAGCTTTATTGGAAAAGAGGTGCCATATAAAATTGTATCATAAGGTACGGCAATCCCGTACAGATATACATCCTCATTTTGGCAGCTCAGGGCCCGGCGGACCGCTCATAGACAACCCGCCCGATCCTGGCAAAAGGAACTGCGTTTTCGCAAAAAACGGATCATTTTTTATCTTTGATGGAAAAGCGTCACCTCTTGGGAGAACATGGTCGCAATTTAAGCCCGGGTTATCTTTTTGATACCCCGGGCTTTTTTGTATCTCCGGGCCGGGACGCGTGTATCCCGGGGCGGGGGGGGATAATAGCGAACCCGCTTTAAACAAGCGAATCCGCTAATCTAACGGTGAGGAGGTTTGGATAATGAGTGCAACCAAAAAAGATCTGGCTGGTGCTGTTATGGTGCTGGGGGGCGGAATTGCCGGTATGCAGTCCGCCATAGATCTGGCCAATTCCGGTTATTATGTCTATTTGGTGGAAAAATCCTTCGCCATCGGCGGTATGATGGCCCGGCTGGACAAGACATTCCCGACCAATGACTGTACCATGTGAGTCATTTCACCCAAACTGGTCGAGGTCGGCCGGCATCTGAACATTGAATTGTTGACTAACACGGAGCTTCTTGAATTGGACGGAGAGCAGGGGAACTTTACGGCCAAGATAAAGGAAAATCCCAGATTTGTTGATCTTTCCAAGTGTACCTCATGCGGGGAGTGCGCCAAGGTGTGCCCGGTGGAAACATCAAGCGAGCACAACGAAGGCTTAAGCCCCAGAAAGGCAATCTTTAAACAATATGAGCAGGCCATTCCGGGCGCCTACGGCATCTCCAAAAGATCCATAGCGCCCTGTAAGGCCACCTGTCCCGCCCATGTTTCCATCCAGGGGTTTATCGCTCTCATGCAGCAGGGCAAATACCACGAGGCGTTAAAATTATTCAAGCAGGAACATCCCTTTCCCGGGTCCTGCGGAAGGGTCTGCCACCATCCCTGTGAATCGGTCTGTACAAGAGGGGATGCAGACCAGCCCCTGGCCATCCAATACCTGCACCGGTACCTGGCTGATCTTGATTTTGAAGACGGAAGTCCTTGGCTGCCCGATGTCGGGGAAAAGCGGGATGAAAAAGTGGCGGTTATCGGATCCGGCCCGGCGGGCCTGACCTGTGCCTACTACCTGGCTCAGAAGGGATACGGGGTGACGGTTTATGAAAAACTGCCCGTCAAAGGCGGGATGATGGCTGTAGGTATTCCCGAATACCGTCTGCCAAAAGCCGAGCTTGCCAAAGAGATCGAAGTGATTGAAACGCTGGGGGTGGAGATCAAAACCTGTATGGCCTTTGGAACGGACATCACTTTGGAAAGCCTTAAAAAGGACGGATTTTCATCGGTCTTCATGGCTACGGGCCTCCATGGTTCAAGGGGCCTTGGCGTTAAAGGCGAAGATCTTCCCGGCGTGCTCAAGGGCACGGAGTTTTTAAGAAACGCTGCCATGGGCCGTGGGGAAAAACTGTCCGGTAAGACCGTTGTTATCGGCGGTGGCAACGTGGCCGTTGACGTGGCCCTGACCTCCCGGCGCCTGGGATGTCAGGATGTGACCATGGTCTGCCTGGAAAAGCGCGATGAGATGCCGGCCTGGGATTACGAGATTGAAGAGGCCCTGGAAGAGGGGGTTAAGATCGTCAACTCCAAGGGGCCGCTAAGATTTGTGGCGGACAACGGCAAGGTGGCCGAGGTTGAGTTCATGGAATGCACCGCCGTATTTGACGAAAACGGCCGGTTCAGTCCCCAGTACGATAATTGCGCCCTGACCATGATTGATGCCGATAATGTTATCGTGGCCATCGGCCAGATGGGAGAGACGGCTTTTGCGGATAAAGAAGGCATCAAATTGACCCCGCCCGGCGGGTACGCGGCCGATCCGGTCACCCTGCAAACACCTATTGACTGGGTCTTTGCCGGCGGTGACGCCTATTACGGGCCCAAATCCGTAGTGGATGCCGTGGCCTCGGGCAAGGCGGCGGCCGAGTCAATCGACCGCTTTCTCAACGGTCAGGATTTGAAAGAAGGCCGGGAAAAATCCTATGATTTCGAGAAACCCGATATTTTGGACGTGCCGAAAATGGAGCGGGTAAAACCCGATCACCTGCCCGTGGCCGACCGGGAGGGGAACTTCAATGAAGTGACCTTTGGGCTGGTAGAAAAACTGGTGGAACAGGAGGCGGCACGATGTCTTTCCTGCGGCATCTGTTCGGAGTGTTACCAATGTGTGGAGGCCTGCCTGGCAGGTGCTGTGGATCACAGCATGACACCCGTGATCCGGGACCTGAACGTCGGATCCGTCATCATGACCACCGGGGCCACCACCTTTGACCCTTCAGGTATGGACGACACCTACATGTACCAGCGGTCCAAGAATGTCATGACCTCTCTGGAGTTCGAACGGATCCTGTCCGCCGGCGGCCCAACCATGGGACATCTGGTCCGGCCCTCCGATGAAAAGGAGCCGGAGAAAATCGCCTGGCTCCAGTGTATCGGCTCCAGGGACACCAACCGCTGCGGCAATGGCTATTGCTCCAGCGTGTGCTGCATGTACGCTATCAAGGATGCCATGATTGCCAAGGAGCATTCGGAAAAAGAACTGGATGCGGCCATCTTCAACATGGACATGAGGACATTCGGCAAAGATTACGAGAAATATTACAACCGGGCCGCCGACCAGGAGGGTGTGCGGTTTGTCAAATCCCGGATCCATTCCGTGGTGGAAAAGCCGGGTACCGACGACCTTATTCTCAAGTATGCCGATGAAGACGGGAATCTGCAGCAGGAAGAGTTTGATATGGTCATCCTCTCGGTGGGCCTGACCATCTCCAAGGAATCCCGGAAGCTTGCAGAGCGCATCGGTGTTGAAACAGATGGCTACGGCTTTGTAAAGACCGCGACGTTTAATCCTCTGGAAACCAGCCGGCCGGGCGTCTATGTCTCGGGTACATTTCAGGGACCCAAGGATATCCCGTCCTCTGTGACAGAGGCCTCCGGTTCCGCCGGGGCCGCAGGGATCAATCTGGCCGCTGCCCGTCACACACTGACAAAGACCCGGTCCATGCCCGAAGAGCGGGATGTCCTGGGAGAGGAGCCCCGGGTCGGAGTGTTTGTCTGCAAGTGCGGGATCAACATCGCGGGTATCATTGATGTGGATGACATTGCCGATTATGCCGGCAAGCTGCCCAACGTGGTTTATACCGGGGAGAACCTTTTTACCTGTTCCCAGGACACCCAGGTGAATATCAAAAAGGTTATTGACGAGCACAGGCTCAACCGGGTGGTAGTGGCTTCCTGCACGCCCAAGACCCATGAGGGCATCTTCATGGACACGCTGGAAGAGGCCGGGCTCAACAAGTATCTCTTTGAGATGGCCAACATAAGGAATCAGGACTCCTGGATGCACTTTCACGAGCCTGAGCAGGCCACACAAAAGGCCAAGGATCTCATCCGCATGGCCGTGGCCCGGGTCACTACGCTAGGCCCCCTTCACGACAAGCGGATTACCATCATTGACAAGGCGCTTGTCATCGGCGGCGGCATCGCCGGCATGACCGCGGCAAAAGGCCTTGCCGACCAGGGCTTTCATGTCACGCTTCTGGAAAAAGAAAACGTTCTTGGCGGGTTGGGGACACGGCTGCACCATACCATTGAAGGCGATGATATTCGCGCCTTTGTCACGGATTTGGTGGAAAAGATCGAAACCCACGACAATATCGATGTATTCAAACAGGCTCTGGTGACCAGTTTCGGCGGCTACAAGGGTAATTTCAAAACCAATGTTCTGGTGGGCGAAGCCATGGAGGAAAAGCACATTGATCACGGAGTGATGATCGTGGCGACCGGCGCCTCAGAGTACCAACCCAAAGAGTATCTGTACCCCGAAAGCGACAAGGTCGTCACCCAGCTTGAATTATCGGATATACTGGAAGAGGGCAGGGCGCAAGGGTTTGGCCGGGTTATTATGATCCAGTGTGTGGGATCCCGGAACGATGAGAATCCCAACTGCTCCAGGATCTGCTGCCAGAACGCCGTGAAAAATGCCATTGCCATCAAGGAGAAAAGCCCGGATACGGACGTGTTTATCCTGTACCGGGATATGCGCATGTACGCCATGATGGAGGAGTACTACACCAAAGCCAGGAACATGGGCGTCATCTTCTCCCGGTTCAGCCGAGCCCTGCCGCCCGAGGTCAAACAGGACGGGCAGGGGCTGTCCGTCACCTTCAGAGATCATGTTCTGGGACAGATGGTTGAGGCGTCCTGCGATCTTGTGGCCTTAAGCGCAGGCGTCAGGGCGACGGAGACGGATCAGCTGTCCACCATCATCAAGACCCAGCGTAACCCTGAAGGATTTTTCATGGAGGCTCATGTCAAGCTGCGGCCGGTGGATGCGGCGACCGAAGGCGTGTTTATCTGCGGTACGGCCCACGGCCCCAAGCTGATCACCGAGACCATTTCCCAGGCCATGGCCGCAGCCTCCAGGGCAACAACCTTCCTGTCCCAGGAGTATCTGACCCTGTCTGCTGTGGTGGCCGAGGTCAACCAGGCCAACTGTGCCTCCTGTCTGGTCTGCGTGAGGTCCTGTCCCTACGGGGTTCCCGTGATCAACGAGATGGGGGTTTCCTATATTGATCCGGCGTTGTGCCAGGGCTGCGGGGTCTGCGCCTCGGAATGTCCGGCTAAAGCCATAAAGCTCAACTGGTATGAGGATGAATCTATTCTGAGCAAGGTGGAATCCTTGCTGGAGGGGGTATTATGACAAAAGAGTTCGAACCGGTCATCCTGGCGTTCTGCTGTAACTACTGAGGATATTCAGCTGCGGACCTGGCAGGTTCCATGAGACTGAAAATCCCCACAAGTTTTCGGATTGTGCGGCTGCCCTGCACCGGTAAACTGGATGTGATCCACGTGCTCAGGGCCTTTGAAAAAGGGGCGGACGGTGTGTTCTGCGTTGGATGCATGGAGGGGGACTGCCACTTTAACGAGGGCAATTACCGTGCCCGCCGACGCATTGAGCAGGCGGCCCGTATTCTGGATAAAGTGGGGGTGGGCGGTGAAAGGGTGAGAATGTACAACCTTTCATCCGGTGAAGGACCGCTGTTTGCCCAGTATGCAACCCAGATGGTCGAAACCGTCAAGGCGCTGGGTCCAAGTCCCATCCGCCGGATGATGCAAAAAAGCAAGGCCGCCTGAAGGCCAAGCAGCACAAGCGGTGTGAGCGCGTTAATCCTTTAATTGCTTAAGATGAGGTGAGCCTATGATCATAGCAGAGAAAAAGCCCATTGAAGAGATCATTGAGGAGGTTAAAAAATACGACCGGATCCTGGTTCTCGGGTGCAATGAATGTGTCACCGTTTGCGAGGCAGGGGGAAAAAAAGAGGTGGAGGTCCTGGCTTCGGCCCTGCGCATGTACTTTATCGCCCATGGACAGGTCAGAACCATCGGGGAGCGGACTCTGGAACGCCAGTGCGACCATGAGTACCTGGAGGAAATCCGAGGCATCGTGGACGACTATGATGCCATTGTCTCCCTGGCCTGCGGCGTGGGCGTCCAGTTTGCCGCTGAAAAATACCAGACCATGCCCCTTTTGCCCGGTGTTAACACGGTTTGTCTCGGCGCTAATGAGGACAGAGGGGTATGGACCGAGCGCTGCCAGGCCTGCGGATCCTGTGTTCTGGCAAGGACCGGCGGCATCTGCCCGGTTTCCCGGTGCGCCAAACGGGTCATGAACGGGCCCTGCGGCGGCTCCACCAATGGCAAGTGCGAGCTGGGCCCGGACACGGATTGCGCCTGGCAGCTGATCATTGACCGGCTCAAGGCCCTGGGCCGTCTGGATGACTATGAAGTTGTGGCCCCCATCAAGGACTGGTCCACCGACAGGGCCGGCGGCCCCAGAACCGTTACCAGGGAGGATGTGAAGATATGAGCGAATGCAGAACACAGAGCCGACTGGAAAAGGTGATGAGAGCAGGACATCTTGGCGTGACTTCCGAGTGCGGTCCCCCGAGGGGATCCGATCCTGAAGAGATCAGAAGAAAGGGCAAGCTGATCAAAGACCATGTGGATGCGGTGAATGTGACGGACAATCAGACCGCCATGACCCGCATGTCAAGCCTTGCAGCCTGCGTCCACCTCAAGCTGGAAGGCGTTGAACCTGTGCTCCAGATGGTGACAAGGGACAGGAACCGGGTGGCCCTGCAAAGCGATATCTTAGGCGCCGCCTCCTTTGACATCCATAACATGCTCTGCCTGTCCGGGGATCACCAGAGTTTCGGCGACTGCGCCCAGGGCCAGAACGTCCATGATCTGGACTCCATGCAGCTGGTGCAGACGGTCCGGTATATGCGGGATGAGGGCAAGTTTTTAGGGGGAGACGACATCAAACGACCGCCCGGAATGTTTGTGGGGGCGGCGGCCAACCCCTTTGCCGATCCCTTTGAGATCCGGGTGCCGCGGCTGGCCAAAAAGATCGCCTGCGGTGCGGAGTTCATCCAGACCCAGTGCATCTATAACCTGGACAAGTTTAAAGAGTGGATCAAAAGAGCCCGTGACAGAGGGCTGACGGAAAAAGCCTTTATCATGGCCGGCATGACCCCCATGAAGTCCGTGGGTATGGCAAAGTACATGAAAAACAAGGTGCCGGGCATGGATGTGCCCGATGCGATCATTGAGCGCCTTGCAGGCGTTGAAAAAAAACAGCAGGCCCAGGAGGGCATCAACATCTGCATTGAGCATATCCAGGAGCTCAAGGAGGTGGAAGGCGTGGCAGGTTTTCACATCATGGCCATTGAATGGGAGGAAAAAGTGCCCGAGATTGTGGAGCGCGCAGGCCTCTATCCCAGACCCGAAGTCTAAGCACAAATTTAAGTTAAAATCCCCTGCAGGAGAAGTTTTTCCTGCAGGGGATTTATATTTTGATCCGTTTAGGATTAAATCAGATTTTCCTTTCGAAGTGTCTCGATGATGGCCGTGGTGCTTTGGGCCCTGTCCATGGTGTAAAAGTGCAGGCCGTCCACCCCTTTTTGCAAAAGGTCCCGGCACTGGTCTACGGCAACGTCGATGCCAAGGCTTATCGGAGTGGCCTTGTCCTCAGGATCTATGGCGGACAGTTTTTCATCCAGGAGGGGGGGGATGCTCGATCCGCATACCCGGGACAGCATCCGGGTCATTTTTACCGTGTATACCGGCATAATCCCCGGAATAATGGGCACATCAATTCCCTTTCCCCGGCACTTGTCCACAAAATCAAAAAAGAATTGGTTGTCATAAAAATACTGGCACATGACATATTCGGCTCCGGCATCCACCTTCTCTTTGAGATGCGTGATATCATCCTCAAGGCTTTGGGCTTCCAGGTGACCCTCGGGATACCCGGCACATCCTAAGGTAAATTTGTAGCGGGATTTGATAAAGGCGATCATGTCCCCGGCATAGGAAAAACTTTTGGGGTGGGCCTTGAACTTCTCATCCGAGGGCTTGTCCCCGCGGATAACAAAGATGGTTTCAACCCCTAAAGCCTCATAGGCATCCAGCACCTGACAGATTTCATCGGGGCCTAAGCCGAAGCCTGCTATATAGGCCACGGTGGGCAGCTTTTTTTCCTGGATCATAAGTTTCACGGCCTGATAGGATCCGTCCCGGGTGGATCCCCCTGCGCCAAAGGTCATAGAAAAATAGTCCGGGGAAAGGGTTGCCAGGGTGTCGATGGTGGTGTTGAACGTTTCCGTTGCCGCTTGGGTCCGAGGGGGGAAAAATTCCATTGAGATAACGGGCTTTGGGCCCTTATATAGATCGGTTACGCGCATAAGACTCTCCTTTATTATTTCAATTCATCTGCTGCGGGTGTTCACACATGGCCTATGAAAAATAGCAAACCTGTGCCAGTATTTTTAGAGATGACGTTTTGAATTGATTTCAATCGGTTGTGGGGTGGGAACTGCTTGTGGCCCGTCTGTGAAAGGCGCAGGTTTGCGCCTTATGGTATCAGGTTGCCTATGGGGGGATGAGAGGACTTGCAGCGGGATCTATTATCGTGCGCCTGTGCTTAGGGCCTATATAGAATTACGGGCATATCAATCCTTTTGAGGCCTTCATAATAAAAAGCCGTGGTGGAGAAGGTTGTCCATTTGCCGTTTTCAGGACCGGGGTTTCGGCGCAATTGCGCGACCCTTTTTTTCCGTATCATAGCTTTTAAAAGGCGTGGTCGTTCTAACTCATTGAAAGAAAAGCATTAAATTTGTCGTGGTATAAACTTTGCTCATCTTTCTGACAAGGGGGGCAGACCGTTTAAAAAAAGGAGGGCCTATGAAAGCAGCCGTCAGTGCCTATGGCAAAGACCTTGATGCCGGAATTAATCCCAGATTCGGCAGGTGCGACTATCTGTTGATTGTGGATACACAAGATATGAGTTTTGAAGCGTTTGCCAACGAAAATAAAGACCTGAGCGGCGGTGCCGGGATCCAGACCGCCACGTTTGTGATTTCCAAAGGCGCCGCCTGTGTCCTCACCGGGGAATGCGGCCCTAATGCCATGGAGGTTTTCAGGTCTTCGAGCGTTCATGTGTATACGGGGCAGACCGGAACCGTTGGGGAGGCTGTACGCCGCCTGGAAGAGGGGATACTTCCTGCCCCGGCCGGGGCGGCGGAACGTCCCGGTACCGGTGCTGCCGGTCCGGGGAACATGAAGCCCGCAGCAGCCGGCGGGTCACAGCGGCCAGCCCCTATGGGGGGATGCGGCGGCCGTGGCATGGGCGGCGGCGGAGGGCGTGGTATGGGGGGAGGTCGCGGTTTGGGCGGCGGATGCGGTATGGGACGGCGGGGACGATTTTAAATTAAGTGAATGGAGCACAACATGACCAAGATCGGTATTATCCGGTGTGAAAAAAATGAAGACCGATGTCCCCTGACCAATTGTTTTAAAACCATGATGGGTACGGACCAGGGCTTCAGTGCTTATGAGGGGTGTACGCCGGCAGGGGTGTTTACCTGCCGGTGCCCCGGGGACAACGCAGCAGCCCTGGGCAGGATTTTAAAATCCAAGGGGGCTGAGGCCATTCATCTGTGCACCTGCAGTTTTGCAAAAAAAACGGAAAAAGGCTGGGATAAAAGCCAGGGGGGATTCTGCGGGCATATTGAAAGGATCGCTGAGAACGTGGCCTCGGGCACCGGATTGCCCTGTGTGCTGGGAACAGCTCACCTGCCTGAAGGATATTCACCGATAACGGTTGAAAAATAGACCCCTGAAAGGGGCTTACCGGATGAATCCTGGCCTTTTTGAAAACCCTAAAGAAAATGCATCACTGTATCCGGGTCTGTCAACTTCCCTTTTGGTTCCGGGCCTGCCCGGAATAAAGGATCTTTGGATTAATTCTTTACCAGATCCCTTTTTTTTATTATGGATAGAAGATAATACCCAAACGTTACGGACTTCCCGGTCGTGGCCGGATATTTTAAACTGCAAGGAGAAAAGATGGCTGTAATCGTCAAATATATTGTTGTCAGGAATGGAGAGGAAAAGATGACATTTGCGACAAAAAAAGAAGCAGACGCGTATGATAAAATGCTTGATATTGCCGACAGATTGTTTGATTTTCTGAACCAGGCCGAAGTTGAGCTCGATGACACCCAGCAGGAGGAAATTTCCCTGCTCATGGCCGAGCGCCGGGATGAGATCGTGCCCATTCTAAGAGGACTCACCCCAAAAAAGTCTGCGGCAAAGGCCCCGGCACAAAAGACGCCGGCCAAGACGGCGCCCAAAAAGGCGGCTGCGCCTAAATCCGACGCCAAACCGGCTGCAAAATCAGAAGGGACCCCCGCCAAGCCGAAACTTGTGGCCAAGAAAAAATAAAATCAGGCAGCTAACCTTCTTTTTTCCACAGCGTATTTGGGCACTTTGATAAGCAAATCCCCACCGGTGGGGGCTTTTTGTTTCTGATTCCCTTTCCCCCCGACGGTTCCCATCGGTTTCATATCCAGTCGCGGAGGGTGTATGGACAAGGCCAATTGGATTTTTCTGACCCGGCCCCAGGTGGCCGATGCCGTTGCCTTTGACTTTGAGCAGTATGGTCCCCAGCCGGAACTTTTTCTTTCCTTTGCCCGCAGGATTCCCGGAGTGGCGTGTGACCGGCAGCACCGGGAATCCTGCAGTTTTTTCGAGGTGTTTCTAAACGACCGACCCCGTCTTGAAATTGCCCCCCAAAACATGGGATTTTTTCTGCTCCATCTTCTGGATTCTTTTCCCCTGTCCTTGGAAACCCTGGCGGAAATCGCCGGCGCGGTGTTTCAGACCCGGGTGGTATGCGGCGAGGCCGAGGGACAGGAGGGCCTCTGGGTGGCCCACGGTATGGGGGGATTTATCTGTTCCCATTGCGGTCATTGCTGCCGGGACCTCACCTATAAAAGCGATTGCACAAAAAACGATGTCGCCCGCTGGCGCAAGGCCGGAAGAGAGGATATTCTGACCCGGGTGAAGTATCGGGGCAAAGGGGCCTATGAGATCTGGGCGGACCCGGACTCCGGGCGAATCCTTGACGGCTGTCCCTGGCTGGTTCAGGATGCAAAAACAGGCCGGCATCAATGCCAGATTCATGATTTAAAACCCGATACCTGCAGGGAGTACCCGTTGACACCCAAACATGCGGCCATGACCGGGTGCCGGGGCGATTTTGGGGAAACTCTTCTTTAGCTATCCGGCAAAATTCCAATAGAGTTGTGTTTTTCCCAGATGGGTATGCCTTTTCAAAAAATATCGTATAGGGTATAAAAGGTGACGGTTCAGGTGCGTTTGGCAAGTTAAAAATGATTTTAGCATAACCAAAAGGGACACGGTCATGGCTTCTTTTTTCTTCAGGCTGATTCGGGTGATCATCGTATTGGGCGTTGCACTGGGACTTGCATTCTGGCTTTTTGCCTCCCGGAAGAGTCCGGAAAAACAAAAAGTGGTCCATGACGCTCCCGGCGTCCGCGTGATCAAAGCGGTTTCAGGGCCCCGTACCATGATGGTGGAAGCCTTTGGCACCGTGATTCCAAGAAAAAAGGTCAATCTTGCCGCTGAAATCGGAGGCAGAATCGATTATATTCACCCCCATTTGCAGGAGGGTGCTGCCATTGGTCCTGCGGACCTGCTCATCCGCATTGACCAGCGCACCTTTATTCTGGACAGGAACGCCGCCCTGGCCGGAGTTAAGCGGGCCCGGGCCGATATTGACCGGCTGACCCGGGAGATCGCAAATTATAAGGCCGATGTTGAGCTGGCCCGGCAGAACGTGACCCTGACCCAAAAAGAGTGGGACCGCGTGAAGGCGCTGGGGGAGAATCAGTTCGCCTCAAAGACCAATGTGGACAAGGCCGAGCAGCAGTATCTGTCTGCCAGGATTCAACTTCAGTCTGCGCAAAATAGGCTGGCCCTTACCCCGCCCATGATGGCGCAGCTTAACGCCGCCCTTTCCCTTGCGGAAAACAACCTTGCAAAGACCCGTCTGGTGCTTGAAAAGTCCGAGATCAGATCCGGGTTTAACGGGTATGTCCTGACCAAGCAGGCTGAAATCGGTGAGTTTGTCAGTCCCGGCCAGATCCTGGGATCCCTTTATGAGAAGGGGGAACTGGATGTGGATGTTCGAATTCCCTTTGAGGAACTTGCATGGATGAAGCCCTTGTTTGACAAGGGACTGCAGCCAAAGGCCCGGGTGGCCATTGCCAACCTTGACGGCGGGGAAACCTGGAACGCCCGGGTGGCCCGGATCAAGGCCAATATAGACGAGAAAACAAGGACGCTGCCCATTACCCTTGAAATCGGGGAAAAGAACGGCCAGGGAAAAGTGTTGTCTCCCACCGATCCTTTCATGGTGCTCAAGCCCGGCACCTTTGTACGGTGCACCATTTTAGGGCAGACCCATGACCATATCTTTGAGATTCCAAGATATCTGCTGCACAGAGAGAACAAGCTCTACCTGGTCCGGGATAAGAAACTTGCAATTCAAAAGGTCGCGGTTCTGCGAAAGTACGAAGACAAGGTCTTTATTTCAGCCGGACTGTCCGACGGGGATATGATCGTCTCCTCTCCCTTACCTGCGGCGGTGGACGGAATGGCCCTTACCGTGAAGGCTGAAGGGGAGGCCCGATGAAAGCCGTTGGCAAATGGTCGGTGGAACACCGGGTCTGCGTTAACCTGATCATGGTTTTCCTCATTGTGGCAGGCCTTTATACGGCGGTGAAAATGAAGCGGGAGATGTTTCCGCAGTTTTCCCTGGACATGGTCTATGTCTCGGTGGTCTATCCCGGGGCATCACCCGAGGAGGTGGAGGAGGGGATCTGCGTTAAGATTGAGGAACAGCTCAAGAGTATTGAGGATGTCAAGGTGATGTATGCCACGGCCATGGAGGGGCTTGGCGGCGTGACCCTGGAACTTGAGGCGGGCACGGATATCAATGAAAAGCTCGATGAGGTCAGGAGAGAGGTGGATCTGATCGACTCTTTTCCTGAAGAGGCCGAAGACCCGGTGATCCAGGAGATCAAGAACCATGAGCCGGCCATTTACGTGGCGGTCTACGGGGATGCGGACGAACTCACCCTCAAAACAACAGCCGAGAAAATAAGGGACGATCTCGTCGGGCTTGAGGGAATTTCCCTGGCCTCTTTGATCGGCGTCCGGGATTACGAGATTTCCGTGGAGATTTCCGAGGAAAAACTGAGGACCTACAACCTGTCTTTTGATAATGTGGTGGCTGCCGTTAAAACCGGCAGCATTGAATTGCCCGGGGGAAAGATTAAGACGGCGGGAGGCGAGTTGCTGGTCCGGGCAAAGGGCAAACGATATACCGGGGAGGAGTTTGAGGCCATCCCGCTTGTGACCCGGGCCGACGGAACGGTGGTTCATCTGGGGGATGTGGCCTCCGTTGTTGACGGCTTTGAGGATAAGGACGTCAAATCCCGGTTCAACGGCAAGCCTGCGGCCATGGTCCTGGTCAACCGGACCGATTCCCAGGACACGATCGCCATATCAAAACAGGTGCTGGACTACATTGAGAGCCATAAAAAAGACCTGCCCCGAGGGGTGCGCCTGGGGCACTGGTATAATATGGCCGACTTGGTTCAGGACCGGATTGACCTGCTGCTGAAAAACGGAATCCAGGGCATTGTCCTTGTCTTTGTGGTTCTGGCGCTTTTCCTGGATCTGGGGCTTGCCTTCTGGGTGTCCTCGGGGATTCCCATCACATTCATGGGCGCTTTTCTGGTGCTCCAGTACATGGGTGCCTCCATCAACATGCTTTCGTTGTTCGGGTTTATCATGACCTTGGGCATTCTGGTGGATGACGCCATCATTGTCGGGGAGAACGTCTACACCCATTTTTCGGAAGGCAAATCTGCCAAGGACGCTGTGATGGCTTCTCTGGATCAGATCGGCGGGCCTGTGGTCATGGCGGTGGCCACCACCATCGTGGCCTTTGCCCCTTTGATGTTCATTGACGGCATCATGGGCAAGTTCATCTCCATCATGCCCCAGGCGGTGATCTGTATCCTGACCATCTCCCTTGTGGAAGCCTTTTTGATTCTGCCGGCCCATCTGGAAGGCACCTTAAGCCATGGCAGCAAGCCTGCAAACCGGACGTTCCGCATCTTGTTTTTCTGGATCAGCTGGCTGAAAAAAGACATCCTGGACGGCCATGCCTGGCTGCGCAAATGGATGGAAAAGGGGCTCAACTTCACCATTGACAGGATTTATCTGCCTGGCCTTCGGTATTGCGTCAAAAACAAGTACTTCACCCTGGCCATGGGGGTGGGGTTCCTGATCGTGAGCATCGGCCTGATCGCAGGCGGCCATGTGCCGTTTACCTTTTTTCCTAAAAATGATTCCAACTGGCTGATTTCAGAAGTTGTTTATCCCCTTGGAACCCCCTTTGAAGCCTCGCAAAAGGCCATCAAACAGATTGAAAAGGGCGCGTTTGCCCTGAATGATTTTTTCAGGGACCGGGTGGAGAACGGAGAGGACCTGATTATCAATAATTTCTCCCAGGTGGGGGTGATCCCCAGAAGAGACTGGAAGCCCGAGGTCATCGGCGGCCATTGCGGGGAAGCCTGGATTGAAATCCAGCCGTCGGCCAAAAGGCCGACTCTTTCCGCCCCCGAGGTTGCAGCCAAATGGCGGGAGCTTACAGGAGATATTCTGGGAACCGAACAGCTGACATTCACCATTATCGGCGGCGGCCCCGGCGGCAACCCAATCGAAATCCGTCTGGTGGGAACCGATTTTGAACACATGGAGGCGGCGGCCGAAGAGCTTAAAGAAGAAATTGCCTCCTATCCGGGCACCTTTGACATCACCGATGATTTCAGGCCGGGAAAGATTGAAAAACAGATTTTTATCCGGCCCGGGGCGGAGTCCCTGGGCGTTACCATGGCCGACATTGCCACCCAGATCCGCCAGGCCTACTACGGGGATGAAGCCTTGAAAGTGCAGAGGGGAAAGGATGATATCAAGGTGATGGTCCGGTACTCCAGCAGGGAACGGCAGACCGAGGCCAGTATCGATCAGCTTCGGATCCGCACCCGGGACGGCCGGCAGATCCCCTTGAATCAGGTGGCCCGAATCGAAACGGCCAGGGGATATTCCACCATCCAGCGGGTGGACAGAAGCCGGGTCATCACAGTGATTTCGGATCTGGATGAAACCGTGGCCAATGCCCAGAATATTGTGAGCGATTTAAAGGAAAATTTTTTGCCGGGCCTTCGGGATAAATACCCTGGCATCACCTATGATTTGGAGGGCCAGGCCAAACGGTCCAAGGAATCCATCGAGAGCCTGCTCAGAGGATTCTGGGTGGCGGCCGGCGTGATTTTTCTGCTTCTGGCCAGTCAGTTTCGATCCTATATTCAGCCGCTGATCATCATGACGGCGATCCCCTTCGGTCTCATCGGCGCCATTGTCGGCCATTTTTTTATGGGCCTGGATATCACCATGATCTCCATTTTCGGCATCGTGGCCCTTGCCGGTATTGTGGTGAACGACTCATTGATCCTCATCGACTTTATCAACACCCATGTCCGTCAGGGGGTATCGGTTTTCGATGCGGTGATGGCGGCCGGAAAAAATCGGTTTCGGCCGGTGCTGCTGACTTCGGTGACGACAATCGCAGGGCTTGGCCCCCTGCTCACGGAAACCAGTTTCCAGGCCAAGTTTCTGATTCCCATGGCGGTGAGCATCAGTTTCGGCCTTGCCGTCGCCACCTTGCTGACACTGATTTTTGTGCCGGCACTTTATGTGGTGGTCCGGGATCTGACCCGGTTTTTTGTGGGCGGAGATCGACTGGAGCTTGTGAACGGAGAGGGGCCTGAAAAGGCCGTTGGAAAAGAATAATCCCCAGAAAACGACACGATAAAGGAACGCTTCGGATATGACAGAAAAGGTATTTGTACCCAAGTTCTGGACGGACGCCTGGACCGGTGACCGGGAGTCCGACACCTATGCGGTCCACAAGGGATTTTCCACGCCCTCCTACTGGGATAAGGCTTCGGCCACGTATAACAAGGACAAAAAAGAGGTGGCGGACCGCCGTCTTTTCCGGGCCATGGCCATGCTCCG
Organism: uncultured Desulfobacter sp.; assembly: GCA_963677255.2. Taxonomy (GTDB): domain Bacteria; phylum Desulfobacterota; class Desulfobacteria; order Desulfobacterales; family Desulfobacteraceae; genus Desulfobacter. The sequence goes on from CAXXER010000001.1 coordinate 3,447,044, forward strand.
AGAAAAGGGCCTTGTCTTTGAGGGGATGCGGGTGCTGGATATCGGCTGTGGCACAGGGCTTATGACCCTGGCCCTTGCCGAAGCCGGCGCACAGGTTATTGCGCTTGATTTCTCATCGGGCATGCTGGATCGGCTGCGGCAGGAGATCCCCGCCTCTCTTGCATCCCGTATCGAGCTTATCCAGGAAGACTGGATGACCGTCGATATCGAGGCCCGGGGCTGGGATGCGGCCTTTGACCTTGTGGTGGCCTTTATGTCCCCCGGGGTGGCAACGCCTCAGGCCTTCGAAAAGATGATGGCCTGCGCCACAAAGGGCTGCGCCGTAAGGGGCTGGGCCGCCCGGCAGCAGCACGCCATCCTGCTGGATCTTTGGGAAAAGATCATGGACCGGCCCCTTGAAGACAAGCCCCAGTCCATTCTCTATAAAATTAACTATCTGTTCTCCCTGGGCCTTTTTCCCGATATCTGTTTTGACCTTGTGGAGTGGGACCAGATGGTGGCTCTTGAAAAGGAGCTGGACAACCAACTGGCCTTTTTCTCCAAAGTCAGTGATCAGCCAGAGAAGGTTCTGGAACAAACGATCCGGGAGCACCTGGCCCCTCTGGATAATGGCCGGGGCATCCGTAAGGCCCAAAAAGGTCTGACCGCCACCGCTGTTTTTTCCGTTACCCCCATGCTATAGAGGCCTGCCGGCCTTGATCCCACCGTTTGCTCAACATAATATTTGTCCGTATTTAAAGTTTGATGATCAAAATAGTTGACAGTCAAAATAGAATTGGGTAGATTGCGCCTCAAATATTTTGAATATCAAACTAATCGGGGGCATCATGATCGGACGGTATTCGGATCTGAGCATATACAAGGATATTTTTTCTTCAAAAGATTTTATCAGGGCGGGATTTGGCGCAGGCCTCATTCCCGCGGCCATGGGCCTTGAGGCCGGGATGGGAAGCCCTTGGCCCGCAGCGGTTTTACTGCTTTTATCCGTTGCGGTGAACGGGCTGCCCATTGTCCTGTCCGCCCTCAAGGGCATGGTAAAAAAACAGATGAATGTGGACGAACTGGTATCCATCGCAGTTGTTGCCTGCCTTTTTTCCGGCAATTATTTTGAGGCTGCCGTGGTGTCAGCCATCATGGTCATCGGCGCCCTGGTGGAGGAGGCGGTGAGCGACTCGGCCCGGGATGCCATCCGTGAATTGATGGCGGTCACTCCGGATACCGCCGTTATCGAACGGGATGGAACGGAGGTGGAACTGCCCGCAGCTCAAATAAAAAAAAAGGATGTCCTGGTGGTGAAACAGGGCCAGACCATTGCCGTGGACGGCCGGGTGATCGAAGGACCGGCATCGGTGGATGAAAGTGCTGTAACCGGGGAATCCATTCCCGTTGAAAAAGGGGAGGGTAACACGGTGTATGCCGGCAGTATCTGCGTTCATGGCTATCTTCGCATCATGGCAGAGGCCGTTGGCGGCGATTCCACCATGGGTAAAATTATCTCCCTGGTCCAGGCGGCGGAACAGAGCCAGACCTCCGGCGCCCGGATGCTAGACCGGTACGCGGCCTGGTTCACCCCGGTCATCCTGACCGCAGCCGTGCTGACCTTTGCCGTCACCTTTGACGTGGACCGGGCCATCACGGTTCTCATTGTGGGCTGCCCATGCTCCTTTCTTCTGGCAGGGCCTGTCACCACCGTTGCTGCGGTGGGCCGTGCCGCAAAGGCCGGTATCCTGGTCAAGGGGGGACAGTATCTGGAAGCCATTGCCGGGGCCGGCGCCTTTTGCTTTGACAAGACCGGAACCATTACCCAGGGCAATCCCTCAGTCGCCGGCATTCTTCCCCAGGGCGAACACACTGAAGACGCGGTGTTGACACTGGCCGCCGCTGTGGAAGCCAAAAATTTGCATCCCCTGGCCCGGGCCATCGTCAGCCATGCCGAGGAGAAGGGCCTTACGCCTTTACATGCCGGGAATATCCGTACCATGGCCGGGACCGGGATTTCAGGGCAGGTGGACGGCCGGTTGATTGCCATAGAAACCGCCATATGTCCCGAAGGGGGCGGACTGACCTGTGTAAGCGTGTCAGAAGATAATACACCGGTGGGGATGATTCAGTTTGAAGATCGCCCCAGAAAGGAGGCCGCCCAGACCATCGGGTATCTGGAGCGGTTGGGTATCCGGGAATCGGTAATCATTTCCGGAGACCAGGAGGGCCCTGTCTCAAAGGTGGCAGAGCAGGTGGGGATCCGCACCTTTTTTTCCGGACAAAAGCCCGAGGATAAGCTGGACCGGCTGAGCACCTTTAAAGATCTGGGCGTGGTCTACGTGGGGGACGGCATTAACGATGCACCGGCGCTGAAGCTTGCCGACACCGGTATCGCCATGGGATTGCGGGGATCGGATGCGGCTCTGGAGGCCGGGGATGTGGTACTCATGACCGATGATTTGTCCCTGCTGCCGTTTTTGGTGGTGCTCAGCCGGAAGATGACAAGGCGGATCCGGTTCAATATCTGGCTGAGCTTTACCCTGAATGCTCTGGCTGTGGCGGCAGGGACGGCTGGATTGCTGACGCCTGTGATGGGCGCCTTGTTCCACAATCTGGGATCCATCCTGGTGGTGTCCCTTGCCGCCGCCTTAAGGTACGGGAAAATCGTTGAGATGCCTATTTATTCAAGGCCTCAATAAAGGCTTTGAATTTTTTGAAGGTCCGGCTGTCCATTGCGTGTTCCATGCGGCAGGCGGTTTCATCTGCCGTTTTTTCATCCACACCGATGATGTTGTGCAAAAATTTTCTGAACACCTGGTGGCGGCCCTCAATTTCCTGGGCAATTTTTTTGCCTTTGGGCGTTAAGGTCACATAACCGTATGGCTCGTAGTTAATCAGTTCCTGAGCTGCCAGTTTTTTCAGCATTCCGGTGACCGACCCGCGTTTGATATCCAGTTTCTCTGCAATATCCTTGGATCTTGCCACCGTATTGGTGGTCTGAAGTTCCAGTATGGTTTCAAGATAGTCTTCCAGGCTTTCGCTTAGGGCAAGTTCATTCGTCATCACGTCTCTCCTGTTATTTTCCTAAGGGTTTTATACACCACAATATAGTAAGTCAAATGGTTATTTTTATATGAAAACGAAAAGTATTGTTGACAGCAATAAAAGTTAGGTGTAATAAACTCCAAAATTAAATGGAAACAATTTATTATTTTCACCATAGAATTAGGAGGCATGCTGTGGGACAGATTAATTTGCGGCAGATGAAGGAAAACCAAAGCGGTGTAATTGCCCAGGTTAAAGCTCAAGGAGAGTTGGGCCGGCGAATTCGTGACATGGGCCTGGTCCCGGGAAAGGAAATTAAGATCCAGGGACGGGCCCCTTTATACGATCCGGTTTCTCTCAGGATCATGGGATTTACATTAACCCTTCGCAACAACGAAGCTGACCATATTTTAGTTGAGGTGGACGCATGAGTACAGCAATCGCACTGGCAGGAAATCCGAATTCCGGCAAGACAACCCTTTTTAACACTCTGACTGGCGCCCGGCAGCATGTGGGAAATTATCCCGGAGTCACCGTGGAGAAAAAACAGGGAACCTGGGTGACAGGGTCCGGTAATTTCGAGGTGGTGGATCTGCCTGGGACCTATTCCCTTACGGCCTATTCCCTTGAAGAGGTGGTGGCCAGGGATTTTCTGGTTAATGAAAAGCCGGCCGTGATCGTGAATATTGTCGATGCCTCTAATCTTGAGCGCAACCTTTATTTGTCCCTTCAGTTTATGGAGATGGGCATTCCGGTGTGCATCGCCTTGAATATGATGGACGTGGCCCAGAAGCGGGGCATTGAGATTGACGCTAAAAAACTGTCGGATCTTTTGGGGGTGCCTGTTGTGCCCACCATTGCCCGGACCGGCAAGGGCAAGGCGGAGCTCATGGAAAGTGTCATTTCCCAGACGGGCGGCAGGGCTGAGGTCACGCCATTGAAAATTTCATACGGTCAGGATATCGATGCGGCCTTAGATGAGATGCAGACCATTATCAACGATGCCGCGTTTTTGACCCAGACCTATCCGGCCCGGTGGGTGGCGTTGAAATACCTTGAAAACGACAACCAGATCATAGAGCTGGGCGCCGGGGAAGATAAGGCTGTCGCCGCCCGCCTGGCCGCGATTTCCAGAAAATTGTCAGAACATCTGGCCGCCACCTTGGACAGCCATCCTGAAGGAGTGATCGCCGATCAGCGGTACGGCTTTATCAATTCGGTTCTCAAACAGAAGGTCATCCGTTACGCCCATGACAGAAACAGGCTTCGTCAGTCGGATAAGATTGACAAGGTGCTGACCCACCGCCTGGCAGGACCCGTCATTATGATCGGAGTGCTTTTGGCCCTTTATAATTTTACCTTTACCTATTCGGCTGTTCCTGTGGAATGGGTGGAGGGCATTTTCGGCTGGATCGGCGGCATGGCGGACGCGGCCCTTCCCGACGGACATTTAAAATCCTTGATTATTTCCGGTATCATCGACGGTGTGGGCGGGGTTGTGGGGTTTGTTCCCCTGATTATGTTCATGTTCCTGGGGATCTCCTTTATTGAGGACTCTGGATATTTGGCCCGGATGGCATTTATGCTGGACCGGGTGTTCCGGATGTTCGGGCTCCACGGCAGTTCGGTCATGGCCTTTATTGTCTCCGGCGGTATTGCCGGCGGATGCGCTGTCCCCGGCGTCATGGCGGCCAGGACCTTAAAGTCCCCCAAAGAGCGCCTGGCCACCCTGCTCACGGTCCCCTTTATGAATTGCGGGGCCAAACTGCCCGTGTACGCGCTGCTGGTCGCCGCATTTTTTGCAGAAAACGAGGCCAGGGTCATGCTGATTTTAACCCTGATTTCCTGGATCGGTGCCCTTTTTGTGGCAAAACTTTTGCGTAGCACTGTGATCAAAGGCGAATCCACTCCCTTTGTCATGGAACTGCCGCCCTACAGGCTTCCTACCCTTAAGGGGCTTTTTATCCACACCTGGGAGCGGACCTGGCAGTATATGAAAAAGGCCGGGACGGTGATTCTTGGCATCTCCATTTTACTCTGGGCCATGATGACCTTTCCCGAACTTGACCAAGCAACGGTTCAAGGATTTGATGCCCGCAGAGACCAGGTGACCCAGGGCCTTGAACCGGCAGTCCTGGCCGAACTGGAAAATGGGGGGGGCGCTGAGCTTTCCGCTTCTGCCCAGGCGGCCCGGCAGTCACTTTTGACCATTAACGGCCAGCAGGCCCAGGCCGGACTGAAACAGTCCATTGCCGGCCGTATCGGCGTGGCACTGGAAGGCGTGTCCCAACTTGCAGGCTTTGACTGGCGGACCAATATCGCTCTGGTGGGCGGCTTTGCTGCAAAAGAGGTGGTGGTGTCCACCCTGGGAACCGCGTACTCCCTGGGGGACGTGGATCCTGAGGAAAACACTAGCCTGGCTCATCAGCTTCAGGCTGAACCGGGCTGGAGTCCGTTGACGGCCTTTTCACTGATGATATTCACTATTTTTTATGCCCCTTGTTTTGTCACGGTGGTCTGCATTGCCCGTGAAACCGGTTCCTGGAAATGGGCCGGATTTTCAGTCGTGTTTAACACCGCTCTGGCCTTTGGTCTGTCCGCACTTGTTTATCAGGCCGGCCGACTCATCCTTTAATATGACGGGGCCGGGCCAATCTCCCGGCAAGGAAGTGACAATGGAAAATATTCTGGTTGGATTGATTATTGCGGCGGCCCTGTTTTTCAGTGTCAGAAGTTTTGTCCGCATATACAGGGGAAAAGGGTCCTGCGGCTGCGGGGACGGTTGTGCCTGCAGTTCTTCTGACAAGGCCTGTTGCGGGCGGTCTGACAGTATCCTGCCCAAGCAGCCCTGATTCGATAGGTTTTGAAAATCATCCCCGGGGTTACACCCGGGGCATCACATCCATCCCACTGGCTGATGACCTGCCGGGGGGATGGATGTTCTTTTTTTAGGTATTGTCAGGCTTGATTATCTGATTATAGTATATTGAAGCATGCAAGGAAAACGTCGACTTTTCAGCCATATTAAATAATGATTTTTTGAGGTGATCCATGAGTGATGAGAGCAGACCCATTACCCCGGAAATTGTGACTGAAGATGATGAACAGCCCAAAGGCGACCTGGTTCCCCAGAGTACGAAACCTGATATCCTTTACCTTGTGCCCATCACCGGAAGGCCCCATCTGCCAGCCCAGGTCCAGCCCCTGATGGTCAGTAAAAAACGATGGGAAGAAACCCTGGTCAAGGCGACCAGGGAGTCCAAAAATCTTTTGGGCCTGTCTTATTTGAGTGAGGTGAATGGAAAGTACGTTTACAAAAAGGACTTTCCCCAAGTCGGGTGTGTGGTTCGCATGCTCAATATTGTGGATTTCGAGGGCAATATTCAGTTTATCGCCCAGGGCCTTGAACGGTTCAAAATTAAAAAGTTTCTCTCGGATAAGCCGCCTTTTGTAGCCCAGGTGGAGTATTTTAAGAAAAACGAAGAGGATGAAGACGAACTCAAGGCCTATGCCATTTCCATTATTGCCGCCATCAAGCAGCTTCTGTCCTTAAACCCTTTGTACTCAGAGGACTTAAAACAGTATTTGGGACGGTTTTCTCCGGACCAGCCGTCGCCTTTGACCGATTTTGCCGCAGGCATCACCACCGCGGACGGGGATACCCTCCAGGAGATCCTGGAGACCGAATCCATCCTGGCCCGGATGAAAAAGGTGATGATGCTCTTGCAAAAAGAAATTGAAATCGCCAAGCTGCAGACAAAGATTCAAAAAGACATCAACACCCAGGTGGATGATAACAAAAGAAAGTTTTTTCTCAAAGAGCAGCTCAAGGCCATTCAAAAAGAATTGGGCATGGCCAAGGACGATAAAACTTCCGATGTGGACAAGTTCAAGGAGCGGTTTTCCGAACTCAATCCCCCGGAGCATGTGGTCAAACGCTTTGAAGAGGAGATTGAAAAGCTTTCCGTCCTTGAGACCGGATCTTCAGAATACGGAGTTACCCGCAACTATCTGGACTGGGTTACCTCCTTTCCCTGGGGAGTGACCTCCGAGGACAACATTGATATCGAAAGGGCCGAAGCCGTTCTGGACCGGGACCATGCCGGTTTAAAGGATGTCAAGGAGCGGATTATTGAATTTTTCGCCGCAGGGGTGTTTAAAAAGGATATTTCAGGTTCTATCATTCTTTTTGTAGGCCCTCCGGGGGTGGGAAAAACCTCCATCGGCAAATCCATTGCCGAAGCCCTGGGCCGCAAATTTTACCGCTTTTCCTTGGGCGGAATGCGGGATGAGGCCGAGATTAAGGGGCACCGAAGGACCTATGTGGGGGCGCTGCCCGGAAAATTGGTACAGGCCCTCAAAGATACAGGTGTGGCCAATCCCGTGATCATGCTGGATGAGGTGGACAAGATCGGCGCCTCCTACCAGGGTGATCCGGCTTCTGCCCTCTTGGAGGTCCTTGATCCTGAACAGAACAGTGAATTTTTGGACCATTACCTGGATTTACGGGTGGATTTGTCAAAGGTCCTGTTCATCTGCACGGCCAATACCCTGGACACCATCCCAGGGCCCCTGCTGGACCGGATGGACCGGATCCGCCTGGCCGGATATATTACATCGGAAAAGATGGATATCGCCAGAAAACATCTGTGGCCAAGATTGCTCAAACGCAACAAGCTGACCCACTCCATGATCACCATCACGGATCCCACCCTGAGGCATCTGATAGAAGGCTATGCCCGAGAGGCCGGCGTCCGGAATCTGGAAAAGCAGCTGAACAAGATTATCCGTAAGAGCATTGTCAAAATTTTAAAGGAGAAAAAGGACCGGATTCGTATCAATATCAAGTCCCTTGAAGAGCTGCTCGGGCCTCCGGTGTTCATGCCTGAAAAACAGATGAAAGGGGTGGGCATCGTCACAGGTCTTGCCTGGACGGCCATGGGCGGGGCCACCTTGTCCATTGAAACGCTCCGGGTCCATGGGAAAAGCCCCGGCTTCAAGCTCACCGGAAAGCTGGGGGATGTGATGCAGGAGTCCGCCTCCATTGCCCTGTCTCATGTTCGGGCCAATGCCAAAGCCTACGGCATCAGTGAAGATTATTTTGATGAGGCCTTTGTTCATATCCATGTGCCCGAGGGCGCAACCCCAAAGGACGGGCCCAGCGCCGGTATTACCATTACCACGGCGCTGGTATCCATGGCGACTGGAAAAAGGGTGGACCGGCCGCTTGCCATGACAGGGGAAATCACCCTGACAGGTGAGGTGCTCCCCGTGGGCGGGATCAAGGAGAAAATTATTGCTGCCAAGCGGGCCGGGGTCAATGAGATTATTCTGCCCGAAGGTTGCTCAAGTGAATTCAAGAAACTGCCCGAGCATATCAAAGAGGGGATCTCCTTCCACTTTGCCAAGACCTATAAAGAGGTCTATAAGATCATTTTTAAATAAAAACCGTTTCGTCGAACTGGCGGTCAGGATACAAAAATGGCCGGGAAATAACTTCCCGGCCATTTTTGTATCCTGACCGCCCCACCTGCCTAAGGCGGCTTTAACGCAACTTCTCTGGGCTGTATGCCTCAGCACTTTTCACTGGTCTCGAATCGACTTTGGATAGAATTTGTTTGCACTGCCACCCGGCTGGATGCGATATGTCTGCGGGTGGAATTCGATGGGTTATTCCGGCTTTGCCCGTGCGTTCATATACCAGGTAATGGGCTGGCAGTATCAAGGGAGTTGGCCATATAATTGCGGACAAGGGTGTGGGGTTTTGCGATAAGAATCCCGATTTTCGTCGTCCATGGGCCCCAACATTACTTTTTGTTCAGGAATTGTTGGATGATTATTTAAGCCGGAGCTTAAACAGGTGGCGGAAAAGGTCAAGGGAAAATATGATTTAATCGGGCAATAGGTGAAATTGCCTAATCAAAACGAGTTTGATTGAATAGGGTCCTTTCAGGGGAGGCTGCGTGACGGGCCTCCCCTGTCGCAATCTTGAATTTTAAGAAGCTGGAATCAATTTTTTTATCCGCTCCCAGGCGGCGTCCGGAATCTGGGCTCCCATGACCTGGCAGACTTCATAGCCACAGGCAGAGGCGATGGCGCCGCTTTGCTCTATGGTCAGGCCATGGGCAAGACCGTAAAGAAATCCTGCTGCCCAGAGATCGCCTGCGCCAGTGGTGTCCAGAGGATCCTTGCCAGATATGGGCTCAATGCGGGTGACCGTTCCCTTATGGGACACGTAGCTGCCGCGTTTGCCCACCTTGAGAACGGCATAGGCCACATCTTTGGACAGAACGTCGAGGGCGGTGGTCTCGTCTGAATGTCCGGTATAGGCCCGTGCCTCATCCTCGTTGGCAATGAGAATATCCACATAATCCTTTATCAGGCCGGGCAGGATCTGTTTGGAAGCTTCCACCACTTCAAAACTGGCCAGGTCCAGGGCTATGAGGACGCCGGCAGCCTTAGCCGCTTTTACCGAGGCGTCCATCAGGTCCGGGTTGAACAGCAGATAGCCTTCAATCATGGCGATGGCGGTGTCAGCAAAAAGATCCGGAGTCACAGATGAAGGAGAAAGTTCCGTTGATGCGCCCAGATAGGTAAACATGGACCGCTGGGCATCGGGGGTGACGACGGAAAGCACGGTGCCGGTGGGGGAGGTGGAAACCGACAGTCGGGGGTCAACTCCCCGGGCCGTGATCTGGGATTCGAAGTTGCTGCCGAATTCATCATCCCCTCGGCGGCCGATGAACCGTGCCTCTCCGCCTAAGCATCCGACACCGACAATGGTGTTGCAGGCCGCACCGCCTGGAACGACCACAGGCGTCTGGCGGGTTTTTGATAAGAGGGTCTTGATATCTTCGGCCTCTACCAGAGTCATTCCGCCTTTTTCTTTGCCCTGGGCCTGTAAAAAGGCGTCGTCTTCATTGATCAATACGTCCACAAGGGCCGATCCAATACCTGTAATACGCGTTGCGGTCATACGGTTTTCCTTTGGGGTTTAAGGTTCAATGTTTTGATTTGCATCATAAAAGCTTAGGGATGCATGTCAAGGAAAAATTGAAATCTGATACAAATATGAACATATATTGATATATTTTTTGAGGACCATTGACAAAGAAAGAATAAACCCCTATTAATGGATGATTAATTCGTATAACGGAACCTTTAAGAATCCAACGATCACTAACATAATAAGGAGTTAAGGCATGTCAGAAAACAAAATCTCCCTGTTCACCTCAGAATCTGTGACTGAAGGCCACCCTGACAAAGTTGCGGATGCCATTTCAGACAGCATCCTTGATGCCATCATGGCCGAAGATAAAAAATGCCGTGTGGCCTGCGAAACCATGGTGACCACGGGTCTTGCCATGGTAGCCGGCGAAATTACCACAGACTGCTATGTGGATATCCCCGAGGTGGTCAGAAACACCATCAGGGATATCGGGTATAACTCATCCAACATGGGATTTGACTGGAAGACCTGCTCGGTGATCACCAGTATCGATCAGCAGTCCCAGGACATTGCCCAGGGGGTTAATGAAGGAGACGGCCTTTACAAAGAGCAGGGTGCCGGCGACCAGGGCCTGATGTTCGGGTTCGCCACCAATGAGACCGAGGAACTCATGCCCATGCCCATTACCTATGCGCACAAGCTGACCAAACGGTTAACCCAGGTCAGAAAGAACGGCGCCCTTGATTTCCTTCGACCTGACGGCAAATCCCAGGTCACCATCGAGTATGTGAACGGTGTTCCCAAAAGGGTGGATACCGTTGTTATTTCATCCCAGCATTCCCCGGATGTGACCTATGAAGATCTTAAGACGGCCATTATCAAAGAGGTGATTAAAAAGGTTATCCCTGAGGATATGATGGACGGAGATACCTGTTTTTTCATCAACCCCACCGGGCGCTTTGTGGTTGGCGGGCCCATGGGCGACTGCGGGCTGACCGGAAGAAAGATCATCGTGGACACCTATGGCGGCCAGGGCAGTCATGGTGGCGGCTGCTTCTCCGGCAAGGATCCCTCCAAGGTCGACCGCTCCGCCTCTTACATGGGGCGTTACGTGGCCAAGAATCTGGTTGCAGCAGGACTTGCCAATAAGTGCGAAGTCCAGGTCGCCTATGCCATCGGCGTGGCTGAGCCTGTTTCTCTTCTGGTAGACTTCATGGGCACCGGAAATATTTCGGAATCCAAAGCCGTTGAGATTGTCAAAGAGGTTTTTGACCTGCGGCCTGCCGGCATCATCTCCCAACTGGATCTTTTGCGCCCCATTTACAGAAAGACCAGTGCATACGGTCATTTCGGCCGCAAGGATCCTGATTTTTACTGGGAAAGAACCGACAAGGCGGATCAGATCCGCGGCCTGGCCGGCCTGTAATCCGGCGCCCAGGTTTAATTAAATTCTAAAGGCCGTCCAAGGAGCAGAAGGTTTCTGCTTGGGACGGCCTTTAATTTAATCCTTGACCGGCGAAGTAAAAATCTGTAATTTAAACAAATACAACATATCAATATATTTTGATTTATCAATAATTATCCAAACCAAGGAGTCGCAATCATGCTGATGACAAGCAACGATCAGGGGTTTATCGAACTGGACCTTTCCCTTAAACATAAGGTCAAAGATATCGGACTGGCCGAGGACGGCCATAAGGATATGCAGCTTTCTGAAAAGGAGATGCCCGGGCTCATGGCGATCCGGGAAAAGTACGGCCCCGAAAAGCCTTTGAAGGGACTTAAGATCATGGGCAGCCTTCATATGACCATCCAGACGGCCATGCTCATCGATACCCTGTATGAACTTGGCGCAGACATCCGCTGGGCCACCTGTAATATTTTTTCCACCCAGGATCACGCTGCCGCAGCCATTGCTGAAAAAGGATCTGCTGCCGTGTTCGCATGGAAAGGTGAAACCCTGGACGAGTTCTGGTGGTGTACGGAACAGGCGTTGATCTGGCCTGACGGCTCCGGCCCGGACCTGATCGTGGATGACGGCGGGGATGCCACCCTTTTTGTTCACCAGGGCGTGAAGGTGGAAAAAGATCCCTCCCTTCTTGAGAACCCCACCCACAGCCAGGACGAGCGTTGTCTTATGGCGCGGCTGAAAGTCTCCTATGAAATGGATCCCCAGCGCTGGACCAATATCGCCAAAAAGATCCGCGGCGTATCCGAAGAGACCACCACAGGAGTCCATCGTCTCTACCAGTTGGCAGCCAAAAAAGAACTTCTCTTTCCGGCCATCAATGTTAACGATTCGGTTACCAAATCCAAGTTTGACAACCTTTACGGCTGCCGGGAATCTCTGGCCGACGGTATCAAGCGGGCCACAGATGTCATGATCGCCGGTAAAACCGTTGTTGTGGCCGGTTACGGTGATGTGGGTAAGGGGTGTGCCGATTCCATGAAGGGGTACGGCGCCATTGTCCTTGTGACTGAAATCGATCCTATCTGCGCCCTGCAGGCCGCCATGGAAGGTTATGAAGTGGTCACCATGGAAGAGGCTGCAACCCGGGGCGATATCTTTGTAACGGCAACGGGTAACTACCATGTCATCAAAGGGGAGCACATGGAGCAGATGAAGGATGAGTCCATTATCTGTAACATCGGGCATTTTGACAATGAGATCGATATGGCCTATCTGGAGAACCATCCCGAGGCCACAAAACTCAACATCAAGCCCCAGGTGGACAAATGGACACTGGCATCGGGCAGATCCGTGGTTGTCCTGGCCGAAGGGCGCCTTGTCAACCTAGGCTGCGCCACAGGGCACCCCAGCTTTGTGATGAGCAACAGCTTCTCCAACCAGACCCTGGCCCAGATCAAACTGGCCCAGGAGGATCTTGAGGTCCAGGTATACACCCTGCCCAAGGAGCTGGACGAAGAAGTGGCCCGCCTGCACCTGAAAAATCTTTCAGTACACTTAACCCAGCTGACCCAGGAACAGGCCGATTATCTCGGTGTCCCGGTCAACGGCCCCTTTAAGCCGGACCATTACAGATACTAATCTGAATCCGCTTTGATTTAACCTGATGTCCCCTTTTTTGTCCCGATGAATACCGTGGATAAGAAAGGGGACATTTTTATTGGCCAGGCCTTCGTCTGCCTGAGTTCAAATACAGGAGTGGAGGATTTGGTTCAAAATTTTGAACCGGGCAGGTTTCAAGGTGTTCAAAAACATAAACATTTATATAATTTGTTATTTCAAATGCTTATGCTGTTGTGTCCACCCTTTTGATCTGGTGGTGTTCAAAATTTTGAACTTTTTTGTCAATAGCGTGGCGCTACAGCGGAGCTGAAAAAAAGAAGAAAAATACTTTTAAGAAAAATATATAATATTTTCAGATATATATGAATTAAAATGTTATTTTTAGTTGTTTTGGTACGCTCGTTGCAAATTCAAATAATCAAGATAATTTTTTGATCTTTTTCTCCTTTTCCGACAAGGGCTGCCTGAAACCAGGCGGCCTTTTTTGGTTATGCGCAGTTGTTCTATTCCATACATGTCTTTTCCCCTTTGGGGCAACCTTGTTCCATTCCTCCCTTGATAAACCCGCAAAAAAGAGGTTTAATGCTGGCCATTTGACCCCTGGGTTGCATAAAAAAGGAACAATACCAATGATGGAGTTCAACCCCTGTACCAAACACCAACTGGTGCGCAAAAGTGTCCGGGAGTTTGCCGAAGCCGAGATTCGGCCCCATGTGGCGGATCTGGACAAAACCGGAAGGTTCCCTGCGGAAATCGTTGAGAAAATGGGGCCCTTAAACTATTTCGGCCTCCAGGTGCCAAGGGAACTCGGAGGAGCAGGGCTGGATACCATATCCTATGCCATTGCCATTGAGGAACTGTCCAGAGTGTCTGCAGCCTTAGGGCTTTGCGTGACGGTTCATAACTCTGTGGGCATTTATCCGATTCTAAAGTTTGGTACCCGGGAACAGATTGATACATTTGTGCCTGAAATGGCTTCAGGGAAGCACATCGGGGCCTTCAGCCTGACCGAAGCCAATGCCGGCTCAGATGCCGGCGGGGTGGAGACCACTGCCAGAAAAATTGACGAAGGGTATGTCATCAACGGAACAAAAATTTTTGTAACCAATGGCGGCGTCTGCGATGTGGTCCTGGTGTTTGCTGTGGACGAAGCCGATGATACGGGGAAAAAGCCCCAGGCCAATGTCTTTATCGTTGAAAAAACCTGTCCCGGATTTTCCGTGGGAGAAATTGAAGACCTGTGCGGGATGAGGGCCAATCCGGTCTCATCCTTGTTTTTCGAGGAGTGTAAGATCCCTGAAAGCCACCGTTTGGGACGGCCGGGTCAGGGGATTAAGATTGGTTTGAACGCCCTGGATACAGGGCGCATCGGGATCGCGGCCCAGGCCCTGGGCATTGCCCAGGCCGCCTTTGAGGAGTCCCTGTCATATGCCAAAGCCCGTCAGCAGTTCAATTCCCCCATTTCAAAGTTCCAGACCATTCAAAATTATCTGGCGGATATGGCTACCGCAATTGAAGCCTCCAGGCTTCTGCTTTACAAGGCGGCGGCTGTCAAGGACACCGGCAGGCCTTTTTCTTCAGAGGCTTCCATGGCCAAACTGCACTGTGCGGCCACGGCCCGCCAGGTGACGGACCTTGCCGTGCAGATCCACGGCGGTTACGGCTACAGCAAGGAGTATGATGTGGAACGGTACTTCAGGGATGCCAAAGTCACTCAGATTTACGAAGGCACAAGCGAGATCCAGAAAATGGTGATTGCCCGCCATCTTTTGGCCCAACCCAGTTGATCCATGAAAAGACGACAATCGTTAAGGATAAGGCGAAATGGTTAACATAGTGGTATGCATCAAACAGGTGCCCATGGTTTCGGAATTGCCCTGGAATGCGAAAACAGGAACCCTGAAGCGGGAACTGGCCCAGGGGATGATGGATCCGGCCTCCCGACAGGCACTGGAGGCGGGACTTCAGATGAAACAGACCCTGGAAAACGCAGGAGAACAAGTCCGGATTACTTCCGTTTGCATGGGGCCGCCCATGGCTGAAGAGGTCCTGCACCAGGCCAATGCCCTGGGCGGGGATGAGGGCATTTTGCTTACCGATAGAAAGATGGCCGGGGCCGACACCTGTCTGACCGCCTATATTCTGGCGGCGTGCATCAAAACGTTTATTCCGGAGCCGGACCTTGTGCTGTGCGGCTCCCAGTCCAGTGACTCTGAAACCGCCCAGGTGGGGCCACAGCTGGCCTGCGAATTGGATATGCCGGCTGTGGGATGGGCCCTGGACCTGAAGCTGGGGGCGGCCGGCAGATCTCCCAGGGTTCTGGAAGTATCCCGGCATGTGGATGATTTTTTTGAGGTCCTTGAAATGGAACTGCCCGGTGTGGTGACCGTGGATCCCGGCGCTTTTGCTCCGAGGCATACAGCTTTGGCCGGTGTGGCTCGGGCTTTTGAGACGGGAAAAGTGCGGCTGGTTCATGCAGGGCAACTGGGACTGGACGAAACCTTTAACGCCTTAAAAGATTCGCCCACAAGGATTGTGGATGTTTATTCCCCCACCACGCAAAAAGAGAATACCGTTTTTAAGGGGGCGGCGAAGACCGTTGTGGACCGGTTGTTCAAAGAGTTTGGGAAAACCGTCAGTTCGGCCATGGGTAAAGATTTGAACCAGGGATAGGAAGAGATATGAAACCTGCAAACAATCAGCGTGATATCTGGGTGCTTGGGGATTACAGAAATTATTTTCAAAGCCGGGTGACCCTTCAGATCCTGGCCCGGGCCCGGGCTTTGGCGGAACAGACAGGGGGCCGGGTGGCCGCCGTGGTGCTGGGAGACGGGGTGGATGAATATGTGGGAGAGTATATCGCCCACGGGGCGGATCAGGTTTTTGTCACGGATCATGGGGAGTTGAGTGCCTATTCCGTTGAAACCTACAGCCACCTTTTAACCGGGATGCTGCAGACCTATCAGCCCGGTATTTTTCTGGTGGGAGCGACCCGGTTTGGCCAGGAGCTTGCTCCCCGGGTGGCCAAAGCCTTGAATACCGGCCTGACTGCAGACTGCATCGATCTTGAAATTGACGATAAGGGCTGCCTGGTTCAGATTGCCCCGTCCTTCGGCGGCAATCTCATTGCAAAGATCGTCACCCCTGAAACCCGCCCCCAGATGGCCACGGTCCGTCCGGGGACCTTTCAGGAGCTGCCCCATGACTATGAGGCAAAAGGTGAGGTGATCCAGGTCCCTCTCCCGGGAAATCTGCCCCGGGCAAGGGTCCGGTGCATCCGTTCCGCCTACAAACCGGCCAAGGCCATGGGCATTGAAAAGGCCGATATCGTCATTACCGGAGGAAGGGGCATGGGCAGCAAGCGAAAGTTCAAAAAGCTCTTTGATTTAGCAACACTTATGGGGGCGGAGGTCGGAGCCACCCGGCCGGTGGTTTATTCCGACTGGATCGGTCACGAGGCCCTTGTGGGGCAGGCCGGCAAACATATTCGTCCCAGGGTACTTTTTGCCTTCGGGATCAGCGGGGCTATCCAGCATACCGCTGCGGTTACGGATGCCGGTTTTATCGTGGCGGTCAACAAAAATCCCAACGCAATCATGATGAAAATGGCGGATGTGGCCATTGTGGCCGACGCCAGCCAGGTCTGCTCGGCCATGATAAAGGCCCTGAAAGAAAAGATTCGGGAATAACTTTGATATGCATGATTTTGATACGGTGATTGAACCCTTAGGCGAGGGGCGGTACTTGGCCTGTATTGGCCATAACTGGTCGATTAACAACACCCCCAACGGGGGCTATGTCATGGCTCTTTTAACCCGGGCCATGGGCAGGGACTGCAATCTTTCGCCTCAAGGTGCCATTGTCACGGCCAACTATATTGACCGTTGCGACCCTGGTTGGGCAGATATTCTGGTGGAACGGTTAGGGCAGTCCGCAAGTTTCTTTCGGATGCAGGCCCGTCTGATTCAGGGAGGAACAGAACGGATCCGGGCCATGGGCACCTTTGTCAGATCCGGCGCCTGCGGTAGCGAACCCCTGACGCGCTATGCATCAGGGCCTGAACCTGTCGCTTCCTGGGATTCCTGTATCAAGGTCCCGGCGCTGCCGGAGTATTCCTTGTACGGGTCCGTTGATCTGAGGCTGGATCCTGAATCTGCGGGATGGATGGAAAATAGATTTTCTGACCGGTCAGTAATGAAAGGCTGGATTTGTTTTGCCGAAAACCGCCCGGTTGATTTCGGAGCGCTGACTTTATTTGCAGACGCCTTTCCGCCTGCGGTGTTTGCCAGTCGGGGCATGGTCACCTGGGTCCCCACCATAGAATACTCGGTCAATATCCGTCAGAGGCCTTCGGGCAACAGGATAAAAGGGATATTTTCAACGCGGTTTATTTCAGGGGGCCTGGTGGAGGAGGATGGTGAACTCTGGGATGACAGCGATGCCCTTTTGGCCGTCTCCCGTCAGATCGCAAAGTACAATCCTTAAAAATTAAACAGCAGCAATAATAAAGGCGGCGCCTTGGCTAAGGGCTCCGCCTTTATTTGGAGGCAAAATAATACTTAACTAACAATTAAGGAGGGTTGTACGTCTATCCTGCTACATCAACTCCGGTATTGCAACCGATGGAGTCAAAGGTTTCACATTCGTGGTTATAATGACGGGTATCTACATGTCCCGCTTCTCTTTCTTCATCTGATTCAATGTAATTGTGTTCCTGGCTACTCATTATATTGTCCTTTCACTTAAAGGAGGTTGGTTGTGTCATCTACCGGATAATGGCGGATCCGGATTTTGTCTTGCTGTTTGAGTATACTATGGGCATTAAAAAATGAGCTGTCAAGAAAAAAGTTTTGTATGACTAATATAATTTTGAAAAACCGTTTCCGGTAATTCATCGATCCTTGAACCGACAGCCAGGGATTCTACTTGACTTGAAGCGGTTCGCCTTTTATAACTGATCATATATTTATATTTCCCCGTTCCGGTTCGCGATGCTGAAATCTGATTTTCCACCCGCCCCGGGTGCTGGTGTCAAAAACGAACCGTACCCAATGAAGTCTGTTGAAATTTTGCTTGTGTGACTTACTCTTTAATCTATAACAACTTCTTAAGTAAAAGGTGATCCTATGACTGAGACGATTTTTGACTTCCTGGCCAAGGTAGGATTCCATCATCCGATCCATCCTGCCTTTACCCACGTCCCCATGGGGATGGTCATCGGGGCGGTAACCTTCAGGTTCGCCTCCTTTCTTCCCCGGCTCAAAATGCTTGCCAAAACCGGTTATTACTGCGTGGTGCTCGGGCTTTTAGGTCTGTTTCCCACCGTGTTTACGGGCTACCTTGACTGGCAGCATCGTTACGGCGGTGAGTGGGAGACCCTGATCATTGTGAAGATGGTTCTGGCGGGACTTTTAGGCATTCTTATGGTTGTTGTTCTGGTCATGGATGATCCCGAGGAACCCAAACTGGACAGGAGAACCGGTTTTTATTTTCTCATGATCCTTTTGGCCGTGGGCCTGGGGTATTCCGGCGGCGATCTTGTATTCGGATAATCTTAAAGTGAAGTCTAAGACAAGGAGATATAAAATGGTGAAACAGATTGTAAGTACCGTTGTTTTTCTGGGGTTGCTGGTTCCTTCAGTCCTTTGGGCCCAAGACTATAAGTATTCCTTTGACGCGGAGGATATGAACGTATCATGGACGGTGGACGGGGATAAAATCCATGTCAAGCTGTCGGCTCCCACCGAAGGCTGGGTGGCCATCGGATTTGATCCGGAAGATGCCATGCAGGGCGCGGATATCGCTATTGGTGCCGTTAAAAAAGGGAAGGTCCGGATAGAAGACCATTTTGGAAACCGTAAGCGCGGCCATTCTCCCGATGACAAATTGGGCGGCGGGAACAATATCATGGATCCCCAGGGCATGGAGGAAAATGGCGTGACCACCATTTCCTTTACCCGGGCCCTTTCTGCCGGTGACAAGTACGATAAAACCATTGAAACCGGTAAACTTTATCGCATCATGGTGGCCTACGGGTCCGGTCGGGACTCTTTCAGTGCCGGACATAAATTCCGGGGTGTCTATGATGTCAATTTTTCCACCGGTGAAACAAAGAAGATAAAATAATGAAGCGCCTGGCCGCAGTCCTCCTCGGGCTTTGTCTCGTGCTGGCATTCTCGCCAAAGCAGGTCGGCGCCCAGGATCATGATGCAGGGCACGACGGCCATGGGACTGCCATGACGGCAGATATGGATGACGGCGCTCATACCGGCCATGGGGACGGCGCCATGCCCGGTATGGACGCTGCCGGCGAAAGTACCCATGACCACACAATGATGATGGAAGAAGCCGCCCCGACTGAGGCGGAGCTGGCCGCTCAGGTGACCGTGAAAGAGCGCCTGGGGGATTACATTGACTTTTCCGCCAGGTTCGTGGATTCACAGAATCGCCCTGTAGACCTGGAAACGATTTTTGACCGCCCTGTGGTCCTGCTGCCGGTCTATTTTATGTGCACCTCGGTGTGCAATTTTCTCCAGGCGGAACTTGCCAATGTACTGAACCATACCGAAGCGATCCCGGGAAAGGATTTTAACGTGGTGTCCCTGAGTTTCAGTGACGATGAGGATGCCTCCCATGCCAGGACATCAAAGCGCAATTACGCCAACCTGATCAAACGAAAGATGGATATGGATCACTGGTTCTATCTCACCGGGGACCGGGAAAATATCCTGAAGGCCACAGATTCTTTGGGCTATTATTTCGTCAAATCCAAAAAAAATTTTTATATTCATCCCAACGCCTTAGTGGTCCTGGCCCAGGGCGGCAAGATCATCCGGTACCTCTACGGCCCAAGCTTTCTCCCCTTTGATGTGGAGATGGCCTTAAGTGAAGCCCGAAAAGGAGAACCGGGGATTTCCATTAAGCGGGGGGTGCTCTCCTTCTGCTTTGACTACGACCCTGAAAACAAGACCTATGTATTTAAGATGTTCAGGATTACGGGCACAGCCATCCTGGTTCTTCTGGCCTGCTTTGTCCTGTTTTTGATCCGTCCTTCAAAGTCGAGGCGGCATAAAAGAGGGCTGAATAAAAAAACGCCAAAGGAGTAGGGCTGTTTCTAAACTAACCTAATTGACGCCAAGACGAGGAGTATATGGAAGCCGCAACATCCTTTTACGAAACGCCTTCGCCGGCAGGATTAAAGGGGATATGGGCCTGGCTGCTCACCACGGATCACAAGCGCATCGGGCTTTTATACCTTTTCGGGATTGTTTTCTGGTTCCTGGTGGCGGTCTGCCTGGGCGGCCTGATCCGCCTGGAACTCATGAAGCCGGGGGCCAATATTCTGTCTCCCGAACTTTACAACTCCGCCTTTACCCTCCACGGGGTGATCATGATTTTTTTGTTCATCATCCCGGGACTGCCGGCGGCCTTTGGCAACTTTATTCTGCCCATGCAGCTGGGGACGGATGACGTCTTTTTTCCCAAACTGAATCTGTTGTCCTGGTACCTTTACATGGCCGGTGGGTTCATCGCCATTGCCGCTCTTTTTTCGGACGGGTTTGCCGACACGGGCTGGACTTTTTACGTGCCGTTTTCCGTCTCCACCCAGACCAATGTCTCCACATCGGTGTTTGCCGCCTTTATTTTAGGTTTTTCCTCCATGCTCACGGGGCTTAACTTTATTACCACCGTCCATCGGATGCGAAGCCCAAAGATGGGATGGATGCAGATTCCGTTATTTACCTGGAGCCTTTATGCCACGGCCTGGGTCCAGGTTCTGGCCACACCTGTGGTCTCTATTACCTTGGTGCTGGTCATGGTGGAGCGGTTTCTCAACGTCGGCCTTTTTGATCCGGCAAAAGGCGGGGACCCCATTTTGTACCAGCACCTGTTCTGGATGTATTCCCACCCGGCCGTGTACATTATGATCCTGCCGGGCATGGGCGTGATCTCAGAGATTATCCCTGTGTTTTCCAGAAAGTCCATCTTCGGGTACAAGGCCATTGTGGTCTCCTCCATGGCCATTGCCGTGGCAGGATCCCTGGTCTGGGCCCATCACATGTACACCAGCGGCATGAGTGATACGGCTGTTTTCGTCTTTTCACTGCTCACCTTTGTGGTGGCCATACCGTCAGCCATCAAGGTGTTTTCATGGGTCTCCACGCTGTACAAGGGGGCCATTGAGATGACGCCGCCCCTGTTTTTGTCCCTGTGTTTTGTCTATCTTTTTTCCGTGGGCGGGCTCACAGGCCTGGTACTGGGGGCTGCCGGACCGGATATTCATCTTCACGACACCCATTTTGTGGTGGCGCATTTTCACTTCACCATGTTCGGCGGCACTGCGTTTGCCTTTTTTGCGGCACTGCACTATTGGTGGCCCAAGATGTTCGGCCGTATGTACGATTTTAAAAAGGCCTATGTCGCCTCCATTCTGATCACCGGCGGCTTTATTTTCCATTATGTGCCCATGTTTATCCTGGGGATTCAGGGCATGCCCAGACGGTATTACGATTACCTGCCCCAGTATGCCCAGGGCAATTTCCTGGCAGGATTCGGTGCTTTGTTCATGATCGTGGGTATTTTTCTGATGTTCTACAACCTTGCGATCACCTTCCGTCAGGAACGCAACGCCCCGTCCAACCCCTGGGGCGGGGTGACATTGGAGTGGCAGACGGCCTCGCCGCCCCCCCTGCATAACTTTGAACGAGACCCGGACGTCCCGGACTACCCATATGATTTTTCCGGGGTGACCGATCCGGACAACCCCCATTAAGAGGATATGCCATGGCATCCCCCCACAATGATGAAACCGGAAAAAAATTGGGCATGTGGCTTTTTCTGTACACGGAGATCATCCTGTTCGGAGGGCTCTTTGTTCTCTATGCCGTTTATCTGACCCTTTATCCCCAGGCCTTCATTGACGGCGGAAAGGAGCTGAACCGGATTTTCGGCCTGGCGAACACGGTGATCCTGCTGATTTCAAGTTTTGCCGTGGCCGCCAGTATTACGGCGGTGCAAAAGGGGCAAAAGCCCCTTGCCCTTGGCTTGCTTAGCGTCACCCTGGTCTGCGGGTGTATCTTTCTGGTCAATAAGTATTTTGAATGGGGGCATAAGATTCATATCGGGATTTATCCCAACTCTCCGAAGCTGCTGGAAGGCCCGCCCGGGGAGAGCATTTTTTTTGGGTTGTACTATGTGATTACGGGGCTGCACGGAGTGCATATTGTCATCGGCATGACCGTTCTGGCCGTGGCCATGGGCTTTTTGGCCTGCGGCCGTATCCGGCCCGACCGCTATGTGCTGCTGGAAAATGCAGGCCTGTACTGGCATCTGGTGGACCTGATATGGATATTTATATTTCCGCTTTTTTACCTGATTATTTAAAAAAAGGAACATTAACACCATAGAGGGATGGATTTATGACATCAACCCAACATATTCAGTCCTACAAAGCATTGGCCCTGGTGCTGGGGTGCCTTCTTTTGCTGACCGGCGTGACCGTGGGGATCTCCTATGTGGATTTAGGACGGCTTAACGTGTGGATCGCCCTTGTCATTGCGTCCATGAAGGGGAGCCTGGTCCTCATGTTTTTCATGCACATGCGGTATGAAGGACCGTTGCTAAAGCTGTCTTTTTTATCAACGATATGCTTTCTGGCCATTATGATCGGCTTTACGTTCTGGGACATTGCTTTCAGGTGAGGAACCGCTATGAATGAATTGTTAAACCCCGCAATCCTTGTGGACAGATCCTTTTATTTCATCGTCGGGTTTTCCTTTGTCTTTTTATTTTGTATCACGGCCGTGATGATCTATTTTGTTATCCGGTACAAAAGAAGCCGGCATCCTGTGGCCGCTGATATCCGGGGCAATTTTTTATTGGAGGCCCTTTGGATTACCATTCCCACGGTAATTGCCATGGTCATGTTCGTCTCGGGTTGGCAGGCCTATACCGGCCTGCGGGATGTCCCTGACAATGCCATGGAAATCGAGGTTTTAGGCCAGTCCTTTTCCTGGATTTTTATCTACGACAACGACAAGGAGACGGAAAACGAGATCGTGGTGCCGGTGAACCAGCCGGTGAAACTGAATATCACCTCCCAGGACGTTATTCATTCCCTTTTTATTCCGGCATTCAGGGTCAAGGTGGATGCGGTGAAAGGCGTTCACACCTATGCCTGGTTCCTGCCGGAAAAAGAGGGCGAGTATTTTTTCCAGTGCACCGAGTTTTGCGGTACCGGCCATGCGGACATGACCGGGGTGCTTAAAGTGGTTTCCCGGGAGGAATTTGATGAATGGATGAACGAGGACGATGGCTGGTAATCCCTTAACCATATCCGCGGCGGTTAACGCGCGGGGCTTAAGCCTTCGGGATCTCTTTGGTCTGGTCAAGGTGCATTTAAGCTTGTACATCGCTTTGACTGCTGTGGCCGGCCATGCCCTGGCACAAAACCGCCTGTCGGTTGAAAGCCTTACACTGGGCGGATGGGTGCTGCTGCTCTCCTGCGGGGCCGGGGTGCTCAATAATATTCAGGACAGGCGCCGGGATCGCTTGTGCAAACGCACCAAAGCCCGTGTTCTGGCCAGAGGAGACATGACCGTAAGCCATGCCCTGATCCTTGCCACAGGTCTGATTTTTATCGCCTGTGCAGGGTTATGGCGGTCTGCCTCGGTTATGCCCCTATTTTTCGGCGGCGGGGCGATTCTCTGCTACAACGGTATCTACACCCCGATGAAACAGCGCGGAAGCCGGGCGCGGTTTGGGGCCATGATCCCCGGGACCCTGTGCGGCATGATTCCGCCAGCCATGGGATGGACTGCGGTGGACAAGGGACTTGCCGTGACCGACCTTTCGGGTCTCTTTATTCTCATGACCGGCCTCGGGGTATGGCAGTTCCCCCATTTTTTACTGGTGTTTCTCAAGGAGCGTCACCTTGACGCGCAATCCCTTACGGGCGGCATTTGGTCTGCCGGGGAGTGCCGTGCCCAGGTTATGGCCTGGTCCGCTCTGTTCAGTCTCAGTATGGTGCTGTTTGTTCTGAAGGGCTGGATCGCCTCTGGGGTATTGGCATTCCTTCTGCTTTTCCAGGCCCTGGTTCTTCCTCTTTTTTTGAGCCTTTTATTCTGGAAGGTGCGTTACAAAAGTCTGGATCTCGGGTTCTGGGCTTTAAATCTTTCCATGCTGATCTATATGATTTTAATCCTTTTGGACCGGGCCTGATTTCTCTTTTTCGGGTTTTTCCGGCTCCGGCGGTTTCTCTGCGAGAATGCGCCTGTTTTCTTCGTGCCAGAAGCCATTGACAAATCGATCCCTGCCTGAAGCTGTCCGGTAGAACTTGTACTGGATGGCATTTTTTTTATGGTAATCCTGGTGGTACGCTTCGGCCAGGTAAAAGACATCGGCCTTTGTCACTTTTGTGGCAATGGGGCGGTCAAATATTCCGGACGCGTTAAGCCTGTCAATCATGGTGCAGGCCAGGCGTTTTTCCTCGGCGGTTTCATAAAAAATACCGGAACGGTACTGGCTGCCCCGGTCCACAAAGGACCCTGTGGCATCGGTGGGATCAATCTGGGTAAAAAAGATTTCCAGAAGCTGCCAATAGCTGACCTGACCCGGATCATAGGTGACCCGAACCGCTTCCGCGTGGCCGGTTCTTCCGGAGCAGACCGCTTCATAACCGGGGTTTTCCACATGGCCCCCCGTATATCCGGATACGACATCAACAACGCCTTCCTGGCCTTGAAAGGCTGACGCGATGCACCAGAAACAGCCGCCTGCAAACACGGCAGTTTCAAGGGATTTTGGCTGGCTCATCCTGCCTCCTGATATAAGTTTAAGCTAACTTTAATATAGGCATGCAGTTTTTAAGGTGCAAGGGCTTAGGGATTATAGATTCTGTTCGGTCCGGATGATGGTCGCAAGTCCCCGGTGCAGATCCGTCAATATGTCATCGACGCAGACCCCCAGGCGCCTGGCATTGGAGATGTCAAATACCGCATTTTCAACGGCGGTTTTTTCCCCCATGGTGCCCCGGATCTGTAGGTGGTGGGCCGTGACGATTTGCCGCAGCCGGTCGGTTTTTTTTGCAAGCTTTGGCAGATGGATATGAACCCCGGCCCGCATGGCGGTGCCAAGGTTGGTGGGGCAGGCGTTTAAATACCCAAGGTCGGGGTCAAAACAAAGGTCCAAAGCGCGTTCTAAGTGGGTTAAACCGGTGACAAAAGTGTTCAGCACCCGGCCAAGATCGGCGCCCTTTTCCACGGCCATGATCCGCAGATGGTCCTCTTCGTTAACCCAAATTCTGAAGCGCTTGTCCGAGCTGAGAAAAATACCTCTTCCGGAGGGAAACTCCCGGTTCATTCCGGCGGCTTCCTGGAACCGGTCTCCCTTTGGAAAGGCCAGCTTCTGCTCGACAAGGATATCCAATTGGCTTTGGGACAGGTCTGAAAAGCGGGTGTAGGTTCCTGAAAGATTCGGGGGAAGGGCGGTTGTCGCATCAATCGCCTGCCTTTCCACCTCAAGGCGCTGTTCGCATGTGATATGGTTGGAAAAAGGCTTGCCGGCAATACTTCTGGCCACCCGGATGCGCACGGATTTAATAAATCTGCCGTCGGGATCCAGAGGCGGCAGTGCCGGTGGCGTCATCTTCTGGATATGCTGAGGGATGGTTTTTCCAAGGCCGTGGTACTCCTGGATAATCGGTGTGAAAATTTGTGAGAATAGAAGATAGCTTTCCTTGTCGCCGGCATAGATGCCCACACTGGAGTCCGGATGGGCGATTCCGGATTTAATGGCATCATCCAGGGTAAAGCCGGATGGGGTTTTCAGGGCCTTAAGCTTTTCGTACCGTTCAGGGGTCAGGTGTTTTTTGACCAGGGAGGCGGTTTCGGAATGAAAGCAGGGATAAGCCAAGCCGGATTAACTCTCGTAACCGGAGGCTTGGGATGAGATCCCCCGGGCCAGGCGGGTCTGGATTTTATCCAGCATCACACAGTCCGCATGGCATTTGGGCATGTCCTTTCTATACTCGCAGTTCAGGCAGGGACTTTTGGTCAGATATCCCACCTCAAAATCAAACCGGTCTCTTTTAATTGGGTTGTCCATATCTTTTATCTTTAGTTTGCCGGAATAAAAATATTGTATATCACTTAAGGGCGGCCATCGTCAATATTTGATCAGCCCAACTTTTGGGCAAATTAAGGGAGAAAAAGAAAATAGTCAAATAAAATTAGCATTTACCAGCAAAAATAGTGCCGGCTTTTGGCTTGTCATAATAATATACAAATGCTAAATGAATTTTAACATTAATCATGTTTGCGAAATTCAACCGAAATCCAAACGAAAAATTAAGGTTAAATTTGTGGCTGAATCAAGATTTGCAGAACTAAAAGAAAAAGAAAAACAGGCCAGAAAACAGATTGTCATTGAATCTGCCCTGGCCCTTTTTGCCAAAAAACCCTTTTACGAGGTTGGCATGCGGGAGGTGGCGGATGAGGCAGGAATTTCTCCGGCAACCATCTACCGGTATTTTCCCAGCCAGGAAGAATTGTTCAACGAGGCCTTTCTTCAGGACATCTCTTCAGCCAGCCGGGAATTTGAGCGCATGGTCGGCAAGGAGCAGCCCGCCAGTATTGAGGAGTTTGCGATAACCTTTGTCTCTCACCTGATTGAGAATGAGTCTTCATTTCAGATGATGACCTATCTCATGCTCAAGGATGATCTGGCCCATCCGGTCATGGGAAAATTCGAGTCTGTGACCAAGGTCTTTTTTGACCTGTTTGCAAAGCTTTTGATCCGCCACGGGGTTACCGACGAAGAGGCAAGACTGTTTTCCCACTCTTTTATTGCCTCTATCACCGGCATCCTTATGACCTTTAGAAACTCCCATCTAAAGGATAAGAACAGCGTCAGGGACCATATTCTTAAAATTATCCGCCTGACCTCTTCGCTCTATTCAAAACAATTGCTGGGAAGCTAACCTCCCCCTTATTGCCGGGGAAGTGTTCACCCGCCTTGACACGCCACGGCGCCTTCTTATAATAGAATGTCGTGATTGCTTGTGGGCTTTAAGCCTGCTTGTGGGCCTCTTGCTTACTTGTGGGTCTTGGGCCCGCTCTTGAAATCTGACTTATAACCTATTGAAGAAGAACAAGGTCCTATGGAAGAGATTACCAAAGCCATTGAACAGGCCCATCTGTCCATCAGCCGGATCCGCAGCGAGGTTGGAAAAGTCCTGGTCGGCCAGGAGCGCCTTGTGGACGGCCTTTTGACAGGGCTTTTAACCGGGGGCCATGTCCTCATTGAGGGGGTGCCGGGACTGGCTAAAACATCGGCTGTCAAGGCACTGGCATCCGCCATCCAGGCGGATTTCAAGCGAATCCAATTTACGCCGGATTTGCTGCCGGCAGATCTGACAGGAACACAAATCTACCGTCCTAAAACCGGGGATTTTGTCACCCGAAAGGGGCCTTTGTTCAACCATATTATCCTGGCGGACGAGATCAACCGGGCCCCTTCCAAGGTGCAGTCAGCCCTTTTGGAAGCCATGGAGGAAAAACAGATCACCATCGGGGATGAAACCTTTGCCCTTCCGTCCCCATTTCTGGTGCTGGCCACCCAGAATCCAATTGAACAGGAGGGCACCTATCCTCTGCCAGAAGCCCAGGTAGACCGGTTTATGCTCAAGGTGACCGTCGATTACCCGGACAAGGCCCAGGAACTTGAGATCCTTAAAAAGACAAGCTTCAGTGTCCGGGACGAGATTGCGCCTGTGATCACCTGTGAGGAACTGGCCGCCATGACAGGGCTTGTCAACCAGGTCTATGTGGACGACAAGCTTAAGGAATATATTGTAAGCCTGGTCTCAGCCACAAGGACCCCTAAGGGCCTTGCCGGAAACATGGGGCGGTATATTGAATTCGGCGCCTCTCCCAGGGCCAGTATCTTCCTGGCCAAGGCCGCCAGGGTCACCGCCTTTCTGGCAGGACGCGCCTATGTCACCCCCCAGGATATCAAGACCGTGGGGGCCGAGGTCCTGCGTCACAGAATCCTGCTCTCGTTTGAGGCCGAAGCCGAGGAAGTCACATCGGACGATCTTGTAACTGCATTGTTTGACTCTGTTGAGGTGCCCTGATCTAAAATGATTCCCGAGCATGTGATACAGCGTATCCGCAGGATTCACATCAAGTCGAAACGGACCGTCAACACTCTGATGGCCGGGCAGTACCGGTCTGTCTTCCGCGGCACGGGCATTGAGTTTGAAGAGGTTCGCGAGTATGTCCCGGGGGATGAGGTCAAATCCATTGACTGGAACGTGTCGGCCCGCCTGGGAAGGCCCTTTGTCAAACGTTACAGAGAAGAGCGCGAGTCCATCGTCATTCTGCTGGTGGACATGAGCGCCTCCCTTGAGTTCGGCACCCTTTTTTGCAGCAAGCTTGAAAAAGTGGCGGAACTGTCTTCTGTGATCGCCTTCAATGCCATTAAAAACAACGATAAGGTCGGGGTGATCTTTTTCACGGACCGGGTGGAAAAATATATTCCACCTAAAAAGGGCAATGCACATATTTTTCGGGTGATAAAGGAAATTTTTACCTTTGTGCCAGAAGGAAAGGGAACCGATATTGAAACGGCTTTGACCTATATGTCCAAGGTCTGCAAAAAGCGCAGCCTGGTCTTTGTGATTTCCGATTTTCTTTCCCCGTCTTTTGAACGGGGCCTTAAGATCGCCGGCCGCCGCCATGAGATGGTGGGGATACGGGTCTATGACACCGGCGCCTTTGACCTGCCTGAACGGGGCATTGTCGCCCTCAAGGATTTTGAAACCGGAAAAACCGTTGAATTGGACGCTGGCAGCCGGAGGGTCCGGGATTGGTTTTTTAACCGTCGTACCCGGGCCCATGAACGGGCCGCAGGAATTTTTAACCGGGCCCGGGTGGACCTTGTGGAGATGCAGACAAAAGAAGAAGTATCCGATGTGCTGACGCGGTACTTCAGACTCCGGGAGAAGCGGCAGCACTGATGCAGGATATCCACGGCATACGGCCCCCGGTGATGGTGGGAACCGACCCCGCCCTTGTCAAGCTGGCCCTGATCGTCGGCGGCGTAGCCGCAGTGCTTTTGATTCTATTTTTGGCCGTCCGGTATTTTCTGAAAAAAAGAAACAAAACAGATATCCCTGAACTGATCCCGTCCGTTCCTCCCTATGACCGGGCATTAGAAGAACTCGACCGTATGGCCGCAACACCCGTTTCTGACCCCAGAGCCTTTTACTTTCAACTGGGCCGGACGGTAAAGGCATACATGGCGCAGGTCTTTGACAGCAACTGCCTTGAAATGACCACCCCGGAGCTTTCCCGTACTGTGAAAGGACTTGATCTGCCCCGCGATTTGTCCCGCAACATCATCGGATTCCAGGAGGTCTGCGATCCCTTCCGCTATGCCCCTGAGAATCCTTGTGCAGATCAGGTTAAAACAGATCTTGCCCGTGCAAGGGCCCTGGTGCAAGAGATTGAAGGCAGGTTGAACCGGGAAAAAGAGGCGGAAGGGGAGGGCGTATGATCTTCCGGTTTGCCTCCCCGTGGTTTTTTTCCCTTTTGGCCGCACCCTGGCTGTGGTTGGGTTTTGACTGGCTTGCCCGGCGTTCGGGCAGGATCCCTGCGGGGACAACCCTTCATGTGGCCTCCCTGGATGCGGGAGATAAGCCGTCGGACAACGATGCCACGCCTCCTGTAACACCAGGGCTCATCATATCAAGACTTCTTCCGTTTTTTAAGGTGCTGGCATTAAGCCTGATGATCCTGGCCCTAGCCCGTCCCCAGGCCGGGGAAAAAAAGCTGAAGGTGATGACCGAAGGGGTGAATATCGTTTTAGCCCTGGACCTGTCCGAATCCATGAGCGCCCTGGACTTCAAACAAGATGACAAGATTGTCAACCGCCTGGAAGCGGTCAAAGGGGTGGTGGACGAGTTTATCCTGAACCGGGAAGGGGACCGGATCGGCATGGTGGTTTTCGGCTCCAACGCCTTTACCCAGCTGCCCCTGACAAGAGACTACAACACCATCTCCTTTATGCTCTCCCACTTGACCATAGGGGCGGCCGGCCCCAGCACCGCCATCGGGGATGCTATCGGCATTTCTTTGAAACGATTGGCCGACATCAAGGCCAAGTCCAATATCATCATTCTTTTGACCGACGGCAAGAGCAATGCCGGCAGCCTCTCCTGGCAGGATGCGGCGGATCTGGCAAAGCGGCGCGGGGTCAAGATCTACACCGTCGGGGTGGGCTCCAAAGGCAAGGCGCCTTTTCTTGTGGACGGTCTTTTCGGGCGGCAGTACGTCTACCGTCAGGTGGATGTAGACTGGCAGGCCCTTGAAACCATTGCAAAAAAGACCGGGGGACAGTTTTTCAGGGCCGGGGACACCGAGGGGCTCAAACGGGTTTACAAAACCATTGACGCCATGGAGAAGACAAAGGTGGACGTGGACAAGTGGGTGGATTACCAGGAGATGTTTGCCTGGTTTCTCATCCCGGGCCTGATCCTTTATCTGGGATGCCTGGTATTGTCCCGCACCTGGCTTCTAAGGATTCCGGAACGATGAAATTTGTCCATCCTCAAATGCTGTTCTGGCTGTGGGCCCTTTTGCCCGTGGCCTGTGTCATGGTGTACGGCATAAAAAGTCGGCGCAAAATTATAGACCGGTTTGTCAAGCCTGAGCTTTTGCCCCGGATGGTGCCGGGGTTCAGTCAGGCTCCCGCCTGGATCCGATCGGTTTTGGTTCTTCTGGGCCTGGGGCTTTGCATCTTTGCTCTGGCCGGCCCCCAGGCCGGTTTTAAATGGGAGAAGACCCGGCAGCGGGGGGTGGATATTATGATTGCCCTGGACTGCTCCCGGAGCATGCTCGCCTCGGATGTTTCCCCGAGCCGCCTGGAACGGGCCAAGCGGGAAATCATCGACCTGACCCGGCTGCTGCACTCCGACAGGGCAGGGCTTGTGGCCTTTTCCGGCCGGGCGGTCCTTCAATGCCCCCTGACCATGGATTACGGGGCCTTCCAGGTTTTTCTGGATGTCCTGGGGCCGGATTACCTGCCCGTGGGCGGCACGGACCTTGCCGCTGCCCTCTCCACCTGTTACCGCGGCTTTGATGCCGAGGCGGACACCCAGAAGGCTATCATTGTCATCACCGACGGAGAAGACACGACGCAACAGGGCAAAGACGCTTTAGACACCGTTATAGAGACCCTGTCCAAGGAAAAAATAAAGGTGTTCGCCATCGGGGTGGGCGATCCTTCGGGGGCGCCGGTTCCGGATGAAACGGGCGGATTCAAGCGGGATGCCGGTGGTGCCATCGTGATGTCCCGGGTGGATGAAGCAGGGCTCAAGCGCATAGCAGGGGCCACCGGGGGCCGCTACGTCAGATCCGTTGCCGGCGATATGGATTTGGAGCAGATCTACGGTCAGGATATCCTGGGGACCATGGCAAAAAGTACCTTTATCGAGGGAAAGAAAAAGGTCTGGGAAAACCGGTTTCAATGGGCACTTCTACCAGGCCTCCTCCTTCTTTTAGCCGAGCTTTTTGTGGGAAAAAGGCGGGGTAGAAGAACGAAAATTCCCAAGGCCGCGGCGGGTTGTGCCGTTTTATGCCTTTGCGTGCTGGCATCGGCTGGTCCTGCAAGAGCCGAGCTGTTCAAAAATCCCGTAAAACAGGGGGTGCAGGCCTATGAGAAGGGCGACTTTCAAAAGGCCAAAAAGCTGTTTATCGACGCTCAGCTCGACAATCCTGATGATCCTCGTCTTTACTACGACATCGGAACTGCGGCCTATGCCGCAGGCGAGTATGCCCTGGCAAAGGACAATTTTTCCCAGGTCCTGGCATCAGGGGACAAGGCTCTCAGGAAGGACGCCCTGTATAATCTTGCCAATACCCGCTATAAAATGGGGGATCTTAAAGGCGCTGTGAAAGATTATGAACGGCTGCTCAAAGATTTTCCTGAAGATACCCAGGCCAAAGAGAATCTCGAATTTGTCAGAAAGAAGCTGGAGGAGCTAAAAAAGAACGAGAACCAGCAGGACAAACCGGGGGATTCTGAAAATAGAGAGAGCAAGGACAAGGATTCATCTGATAAGAAACAGGGGCAGGGGGCTGAAAAAAACGACCCGGGCAAACAGGATCAGGGCCAACAGGATCAGGGCAAGCAGAGCCAGCAGCAATCGGATCAGAATAAACAGGATCAGAATAAACAGGATCAGAATAAACAGGATCAGAATAAACAACCCGGCAATCAGGATGACCAAGGGCAGAATCAGGAAAACGCCTCCAGCGGGCATCAAGGACAGCAGGACAATCAGGATGGCCAAAAAAAAGGCATGAAAGAGCCGGACTCATCCCAGGCGGGGCAGGGTCAGAAAAACGGGCCGGACAATAAGGAAAAACAAGCTGCCCAGGCCCAGAGGACCGATGCGGGGCAGTCGGCCGGCCAGGCAACCCCCCCCCTGTCCCCGGAGGCAGCCAAGATGCTGGAGAGCAAACTGAACCGCCTGACGGACATGCCGGGACGTGCCCTGATGCCGGCAGGCCGGGCACAGACAATTGAACGGGACTGGTAGGATGAGAAAAGAGACGATCAAAATTGGCGGGGCATTTATAAGGGTAATGCTGTTACTGGCAGTTCTGCCTGCCTCGGTATTGGCGTACTCGGCCACGGCCCGGGTGGACCGGACCCGGATCAGTCTGGGGGAGACCCTCCAGCTTCAGGTGATTGTGGACGGCGGGGACGGGGAAGTGGATATCTCTGCCATCAAGGATTTTCAGATCGTTTCCACCGGCACCCAGAGCAGCCGATCCTATATCAACGGCACCTGGAAGCACGAGGTCTCTTATGTTTATCATCTCACGCCCCAAAAGACCGGTACGCTTAAAATACCGGCCCTGGATGTCAAAGGGGACGATGAGACCGTTCAGACCCAAGCCATTAAAATTCTCTGTGAAAAAGTCCCCGAGATGTCGGCCGCCGATGCCGGATCTGGGTTTCAGGCCAGGGCCGAAGTGGATGCAGCGGCGGCGGTGCCTGGCCAGCAGGTGGTTTACACCCTGCGTCTGTTATCTCCCAAACGCTTTGGCGGGGCTGAGTTCAGCGCACCGGACTTTCGCGGGCTGGATGCCCGGGCATTGACCAAGTGGCGGAATTATACAAAAACGGAAAATGGCCTGGCGTTAGTGGTCAACGAGATAAAGTACGTGCTCCAGGCTAAGGATTCTGGGACCTATGACATTGGTCCCGCGGTATTTACAGTTCAGGAGCCTGTGGCCGGGGGACGCCGCCGGGGCAGTGATCCCTTTGATTCCCTGTTTAACGATCCGCTTTTCAACCAGGTGCAGACCCGGCCGGTCCGGGTGGTCTCAAACCCCATTACCCTTGAGGTCAGCCCCCTTCCCACTTACAAGGGGGACGGGGCTTTCTCCGGCCTGATCGGGGCATTTACCGTTGCCGCCTCCCTGGATAAGGACCGGATCCGTGCCGGGGAATCGGTCACCTTGAGTGTTGTGGTTCAGGGGCAGGGGAATGTCATGGATATCGGTACCCTGATGCCCAGGATTGATGATGCTGCGGCCAAGGTCTATCCCGATACCCCGGAGGAAGAGGTTTCGCCTACGGAAAAGGGCCTGGAGGGCAAAAAGATATTCAGAACGGCCGTGGTCCCCAAACAGCCCGGAAAGCTTGAGATTCCCTCGGTGAGTCTCACCTTCTATGATCCGGGCGACGGGTCTTATAAGACCATGGCTACCCGGCCCCTGACTCTGGAGGTTCTGCCCGGAGAAAAAGACGCCCTGGGAACGGGCCAGGATGGCGCTGGAACGGCGGCTGCGCCCGTTGGGAAAAATGCCGGAGCAGCTGCCGTGGCCAAAGCGGATGTGACATTGAAAAACCGGGATATCCTTGATATCCGTGAGGATCTTTCCTCCCTTACCTCCGAAGCCCGGATGTCCCTGCCCTGGTTCGTTCTCTGGCTGGTGCTGCCGGGACTCGGGTTCGGTTTTTTTCTTCTGGTGCTGGGACAGCGGCGGCGGCAGCCCGATAAAAAGACCCGGGCCAGGAAAAAGGCTTCAGATCTGCTCCGCAAAGCGGCGGCAGCAGGCCCGGGGGACCCCGGATTTTTGCAAGCCCTGCGCAACGGCCTTATCGCCCTGATGTTTGCCCGGGCGGGCAGGGAAGGGGAGAATCTGACCTGCTCCGAGGCAAAGGACCTGCTTGAGGACAGCGGGGTTGCCGGCGAGGAGGCTGCATGCATGGTGGAGATGATGGAAGCACTTGATCAGGCCCGTTTCGGTGGCAAGCCCATGGATGAGGCCACAGCCGAAAAATGCCTGAAACAGATCCGGACCTGGGCCAAGACCCTTGTTCTGGTGATGATGGTGACCGTGTCCCTGTCGTTTGCACCTCCTGCGGCCAGGGCTTCGGTATCTGCCACCCAGTTCGTCGATGCGGTAAGAGCCTATAAGGCTGGGCAGTTCGAACAGGCGGCAAACGCATTTGAGGCGATTGCTGCCGAGGGGGTTGAGAATCCCGCCCTGTTTTACAATACGGCCAATGCCTGGCTGCGGGACAACAACCTTGGCCGGGCCATTCTCTGGTATGAGCGGGCCCTTCGCCTCTCGCCTTCGGACCCGGATATCCGTTTCAACCTTTCCCATGCCAGAAGCCTGGTCAAGGATCGTGTGGATCATCCCATAACAGCCCGGGACATCCTCTTTTTCTGGAAGGGGATGGTCTCCCTGAAAACCCTTCAGCTGGCCGCGATTGCAGGTTCCTGTCTTTTTTTCATCTGGGCTGCGGCACGAGTGATGCTAAGAAAGCGAGTCGTCACGGGGCCCGGCGTGGCAATTCTGACCCTGTTTATTCTGGTGACGGCCGCAGCATTTTTAGAAGAGGTGCGGCTTGGCAGCGATGCCCGGGCGGTGATTCTCAGTCCTGCGGTACAGGTCCGGTCCGGCACCCAGGGTTCGGCCACGGCACTTTTTGACCTCCACGCAGGCACCACGGTCAAAGTGCTTGAAAAAAAAGGGGACCATATTAAAATAGGCATTGCCGGGGGCAAGGTCGGCTGGATCTCCCTGGCAGATGCTGAGAGAATCTAATGCCGGCGGGGAATCCCCCGGTGGTTCAGTCTGTCAAAACACCCAGGTCGGATAAGGGGGAATCATGACAAAAAAAGTATTGGTGCCTGTGGCACAGGGAACCGAAGAGATGGAGGCCATCACCATCATTGATGTACTTCGAAGGGCGGGGGCCGATGTCACCGTGGCTTCCGTGGATGAGCTTGAGATCCACGCGGCCAGGGGAATTGTTTTTCAGGCCGACTGCCTGATTGCCGACTGCCTGGATCAGGACTTTGATCTTATCGCCCTGCCCGGGGGGATCCCCGGAGCCGAAAACCTTAAAAATTCAGCGCCCCTGGCCCGTCTGTTGGAAAAACAGGCCCAAGCCAACCGGTATTACGGCGCCATCTGTGCATCTCCCGCAGTGGTCCTCTACTCCCAGGGGCTTGTGACGCCGGGCCAAGTGACCTGCCATCCGGGATTTTCCCACCTCATTGACAACGGAAATATCGTAGATGAGCCGGTGGTGGTGGCGGGAAACTGCATCACCTCCAAAGGGGCGGGCACCGCTCTTAATTATGCGTTAACGCTTGTGGAACTGCTGTTCCCGGGAACGGACACTCTGGCAAAGGTCAAAGGCGGCCTGGCCCTTCCGGCCTAACCAAGGCGCTCACTATACCCCATGGCATCGGTCAGGGCATGACGGCCCTTGACAAAGATGCCGTTGCCCCGACCGATTTCCCGGTTAAGGTCGTCATAGACCACGGATTCGGCGATGAACTGGTTCCGGCTTTCGTGCACCACCTTGCCCCGGGAGACCAGATGTCCTTCCACCACCGGGCGAGTCAGGTAGGTGGTAAAAGAGGCGGTGAGAACGAAAACCTTTGTTTCAAGGGAATTGGCGGCAAAAAAGGCCGCATCGTCCAGCATCTTGAAATAGACGGAGCCGTGAACCGCATGGGCGGCATGATGAAAGTCGGGGGTCAGCCGGATACGGATTTTGGCCTGCCCTAAAGATACGGTCATTTCCGGTTTAAAGATCCTGTTGATGGGCGCTGCCGCATACATGCGCTCCAGTGCTGTGAAATGGGCCTGATCTGTCATTGAAATCCTCCCCTGTCAGCTGTTTTTTATTGAGCCTATCCCAAAGATCTTTTGTGATCAATTTATTTTGTCTGCTGCGGGCTGACGGCCCGGGGTCAATGCTTTTTCAACCCAAACTTTACGGCAACTTCGATGATGACAATGACAAGGGGTACCGTTATTCCGCCACAGATAAAGCCGCGCACAAATTCTGATAATCCGTTCCACCACTGCATATACCCTCCTTTTCGTTCTTTTTTTTGTCTTTTGAGTTTAGCAAAGCATTTTTAATACACCAATTTTGCCGCAGACCCAAGGGGGGGGATGATATTCTGCCTGGGCCCATAAGCCCATGGGGCAAGAAGAGATTGAACCCAGCCTCTGTATCATGTATAACACAACGGTGTTCATCAGGGTCGGCGTGGTCTTAAATCCGGTCCCTGGAAAGCGGCGGGAGAACGCTGCTTTGTGTCAATTCAGGTTTAAAAGAAGTTTAAGGATGCATATGGATATCAGTAACGCCCGGATCGGGGTGGTAGGGGGCGGCAGCTGGGGAACAGCCCTGGCCAAGCTGCTGGCGGAAAAAGGGTACGGACTGGACCATTGGGTGTTTGAACCCGAGGTCAAGGCCCAGATTGAATCGGACAGGGAAAACAAGGTGTTTTTACCGGGGTTTAAACTGCCGGAATCCATCACCCCCACCAACAGCCTTGAAACGGCAGTCAAGGACAAGGATCTGGTTCTGATGGTGGTCCCCTCCCACTGCATGCGGGCCGTGGCTATGGACATGAAGCCTTATATCGGTGCGCAGACCATCGTGGTCAGCGCCTCCAAGGGAATTGAAAACAAGACCCATGCAACCATGACCGATATTCTTTCACAGGTCTGTGATCACCTGCCCAAGGAGAATTTTGCCGTGCTGTCCGGCCCCAGTTTTGCCAAGGAGGTGGCCCAGCAGGTCCCAACGGTTGTGGCTGCCGCCGCGACCCAGCGGGAGGTGGCTGAAACCATTCAGCAGATCTTTTCCTGCCCCACCTTCCGGGTTTATGTGAATACGGATCCTGTGGGCACCCAGATCGGGGGGGCCATGAAAAATGTTCTGGCTATTGCCGCAGGCATCTGCGACGGCATGGAAATGGGTTTGAATCCAAGGGCTGCCCTGATCACCCGGGGCCTGACAGAGATGAACCGCCTGGGCACACGGCTGGGCGCTGATCCTTTGACCCTTTCAGGGTTGGCCGGAGTCGGAGATCTTTTGCTGACCTGCACCGGGGCCCTGAGCCGAAACTACACGGTGGGCCGGCAGATCGGCCAGGGTAAGAAGCTGGATGAAATAATTTCAGAGATGCGTATGGTGGCTGAAGGGGTAAAGACCACCCGTTCGGTCTATAATCTGTCTAAGAGGCTTTCGGTGGACCTGCCCATCTGCAACGAGGTATATGGCGTGTTGTTTGAGGACAGGCCCGTGGCCGAAACCGTGGCAAGGCTCATGAACCGCTCGTTAAAGCATGAGCTGGACGGGGTGCTGTAAAAAGATAAAATGTGGTCTACCAGACTTCCGGGTAGGCCACATCCACAAAGCTTTCTTCCATTTTGAATTTGTGGCCCCGCTCCATGGCGGCCAGATCGGAAAAGACCTGTTTGAGTGCGGGATCCTCGCAGTTGTCTGCCAGGGCCGTATACTTTTTCATGGCCACCTCTTCGTTTTTCATGGCCAGGGCAATGGCGTTTTTCAAATCCATGTCCGGGGTGACTTTTGGCATCTCCACCGTTTCGGCCACCTTGAAGTCCTTGTCACAGTTAAACGAGGACGTGGAGATCTGCTCCTGGTTCAGGACCCGGGTGAGGATCTGTTCGTGTTTGCCTTCTTCCTTGGCAAAGTTCAGGAAGATCCCCTTGAGAAAATTGTCCTTGATCCCCTCACTGACCTTTTCATAAAAGATCCGGGTGTCGATTTCACTTTGAATGGCGTCCGATATGACCTGCCGGTATTGTTCCAAATCCATGGCAATCCTCCGTTTTAAGGCGTTGAGTTTGGGTTGATTTGCCCATCATAGCCCATAGACTGCCCCACTGCAAGGCAAAGACAACAGGTGGTCACGGCCTGGTGGATCCCCTGGAACCTGAGGACTTGATATCAATGACCGGGGTGTGATCCAGGGCCTCCAGGGGGAATACGGTCAGTTCCCCTGCCGCTTCGTCCACCTGTTCCACCACAACCTCGTGAAGTCCGATCGGGTTGGGGCGGTTGGGAGACCGGGTCATGAAAACGCCAGTGAGCGGGTTCTTTGGATTTCCCCGGGGATGGCACTCAAGCACGGTCCTGTCCGACAGATGAAACCAGGTCAGGACAAGGATGCGCTCGCCGGGGGATATGCCCTTCATGGCCATACGAAATTCAGGGAAAATGCGTATTCGAGCGGCAGGCGCCCCCTCCCTTCCCTGGGGTGGGCAGTTGTTTAAGTCTTTTAGAGGGGAAATTACCTCTCCCACAGGCGTCAAGATTGTCATCGGCTCTCCTTTGCTCTTTCAATGATCTTTATGACCTCTGCTCCGGAAACTGGTTCATCCGGCCTGAATTTCCCGTCTTTTGTCAGTGTTATGATGCCAAGTCCTGCCGCTGTGCGGATCTGCTCGAAAAAAGGATGGGTCTTGTCAACATCCCGGATGGCGATTTGTTTTGTCACCTCTGGCAAATCAAAGTGAACAAACAGGGCATAGGCGATGGTGCTTTTTTTGACGGGACGTTCAGGGAAAAAACGGGATTTGGAAACGCCCGGGAAAACCCCCCTTGAAACCGCGGTTTCAATGAACTTGTAATCCTCTCCTGCATATTCGACATCTGTAAAATCTCCGTACCGGTGAAGGGCTTTGTCCCTTTTTAAAAGCGCCTTTTGATCCTCAGGGGTTTTGAGGGGAAGGTTGAGCATCTTACAGAACACCTGGGCAAATTGGGACCGTGTGATCATCGGTGCCTTTTTTAAATCCCCCACATCATTGAAGACTTCTGGATACAAAAAACGCCCGATCTCGTGGATCCCGTCGAGGAGCCTTAAGGTCGGCCTGGAAACGATTTTTTCATCAATAATGAAGATCCGCCCGGCCTTCACCGCCCGGATTGTATTAAACCCGGCCTCTTCCCTGATCTGCCGGAGGGTTGGGTGATTCATGGTGCCTTTCTGGGCCATGAACACGTCGATGGCGTCTGCCTTTGAAAGAATATGCTCCTTTCCGTAATCTGCAATGTTAGTCCCGTGGCGGACAACGGCGTCATCAGCCACATTGATTCCGCCGGCCGAAGACAGGGCAAACATGGCGATGGAGGCGGGGGAAAAGGTTCGCATCCGGCTGTGGATCGCCTCAAAGTAAACCCTCTTGCGCTGGGTCTCCGGTATAGGGTTTACAAGAGAGCGCACCCGTTCAAGATCAGCTTCGAATGTGTGGATCATGGCAGAGGCCTGTTTTTCCCGGCCGGTGAGGATGCCAAGGGTCTGCCAATAATCATAGGTATCTTTGATGCTGCGGGGCTGAAGGGAAATCACGGTAATGCCTGTGCGCTGCAGTGCTTTGACAAAATCGGGATACCCCTGGGCGATCATGGGCCGCACCAGCACCAGATCCGGCTGGGCGGCCATGTATTTTTCAACACCGTCATGGTAGCTGAAAACTTTTTTAGACAAGGCTTTGGGCGGGAAAACTTCACTGCTGGAAACGCCGATGATTTCCCGGTCAAGGCCCAGGGAAAAAAGATTTTCCGTATGGGCGGCATAAAGGCTGATAATGCGTTGAAAGGAGGTTTCCACAAGAACTGTGTTGCCGGCCTGATCCGTAATCTGTCTTGTTTCTGACCAGGCCTGACCTGTGAAAAACACCATGGCAATGACTGCTATCATCATCACCCCGTACCGCTTTGTC
This sequence comes from uncultured Desulfobacter sp., assembly GCA_963677255.2. GTDB lineage: Bacteria > Desulfobacterota > Desulfobacteria > Desulfobacterales > Desulfobacteraceae > Desulfobacter. Next base: position 3,487,143 of record CAXXER010000001.1, read on the forward strand.
ATGATCTTTTCTCCCTGTCCTTTCAACGGCTAAAGTTCAATCTGGTTGTCTTTTGCCGCATCCTTGATGTGGTCCACATAAAGCTGGACCCAGTCTGAGTTTTCCCCCAGACCGTGAACATCGCACTCAACCCGGATACCGGCCCGCTTAAACGTGCTCTTCCAGGAGTCTTCCTCATCCCCTGCCATATCGTTTCCGGCATGGTCGCCGGCCACGACCATCATGGGCCGAAGCAGAACATTTTTTATTTTTCCGTGGGATAGGCGTGCGCTGACATCATCCAGGGAAGGAAAGCCTTCCACTGTGCCGACCAGAACCGGAGTTTCAGGATAGGTTTTCTGCATCAGCTGCTGGAATTCGGCATAGATGCCCGTGCTGAAATATTCGTTGCCGTGCCCCATATAAACCAGGGCAGCATTTTTTTTTGCCGCCATAGCGACATCCTGCGCCAGAGCCTTTGCCGCTTTTTCCATATCCTCGTGGTAGTCATGCTCAATCCCCGGTTCGCCTAAGGCCGGCCGGCTGATCACAAGCTTTTCAAACGGAGCGAATTTTTTCTTGAGGGTGGTGATGGCGTTCAGGCCGCTGACATAAGCGCTAAGATCAACAAACTCCTCGCCTGCAAAAACATGCAGGGGCTGGACAATGATGGTTCGAAAGCCATCGTCCTGAAGATCTGCAATGGTGGCTAAAGGCCCTTTGACATACAGGATTTCTTTGGGGACATCCGAATTGGCCTTGGTGAATTCAGGATCATTCTGGCGCTTATGCCAGATGTTTCGGATGATATTGGAAGTGAATGCAACGCGAACGCACGCATTGGGGAAGGTCTCCTGAACTTTTTTCTGGATGTTCGTAATGGAAACCAGGGCTGAAGGATAGCTTGTGCCGAAAGCGGCTAGGACAACCGCTTTCTTGTTTGGCTGCTCCCCCATGCAAAAGGCGGTCTGGGCGGTGAAAAAAAGCGCCAGAACTGCCGTAATGATCATACCCCGTTTGCGTGTAAAAAATGGACTCATGTTTTTTCTCCTGGAATAAAAGATTTTGGTTTGCCTCTATATCAGAGGCTGTGTCCGGGCAGAAAAAAATCCCGGACCGTTTTGCCTCGATCCGGGGAAATCCCTTTTTTATCCTCGTTGATCTGTTTGTGCCGGATGCCTCCACGCATGACCGGTCCAATATGCCCAGGCAGGTCTTCTGACTCAAGGATCATCCTACTGGCTGCGCCTTCCCACCCAAAATCAAACAGGCAGTGGCTTATTGCAGCGGTCGTCCCCTTTCACAGCGGCGGGTCCGTTCCGGATTCTCACCGGATTCCCTTTTGGCCGGTCTCCCGGCACCTGAACTGTTCTTTACTTAGTGAATCAGCAAACAAAAGGCAAGGGGAAAAAGGAGGAATTTTACAGGCCGGGGAATGGTGTTATGCAAAAGTCTATTGCAAATGTGAAATGCAACGGTACAAGACTTGTGGATGCGGGAATAACAGACAAACGCACGAGATCAGATCCCGGAAGCCTGACCGTGTTTGTATGCACCGCTATGGCCTCTTCCCCCACTGTGCGGCACAGCCTGTCCGGTTTGCTCTCCCAGACTGGATTTCATGAATTTGATGGGAAGTTTTTTCTTGAAGTCTTCAGCGAAATCATTCTATTGTTCTGTCGACGGTGTTTTGGTGTTTACAAAAAAAGATCAGCCAGGATGGGCTGAGTATTCTTAGACATGGAGCGGCTCTTATATTCACTTCAGAGGTCGTGCGTTCATATCGCTGATGAGAAAAGAATGGTCAGGAAATCTAAGCAATCTGATAACAAAGCAATCGTAAAAATATGGTTAGCGGCTTCAATTCAAGCACATGATTTTATGCCGCCAGAATACTGGGAATCAAAAGCAGATGATATGCTCAATATTTATATTCCAGTCTCTGATACCTATGTGTATGAAACAAAAGGAGCTATTGCAGGCTTTCTTTCATTGCATGAAAGTCGTATTGCCGCTCTCTTTGTCAGTCCAAATTTACAAGGCCAAGGCATCGGCTCAAAATTACTCGAATTTGGGAAAACTATAAACAACGACCTGAGTCTGTGCGTTTATAAGTGTAATACCCAAAGCATTTCTTTTTATAAAACCCACGGTTTTAAAGCGGTTGGTGAGCAAGTGGATGTGCACACCAACTATCCGGAAATAATGATGAAGATGAGTCTTAAGTAAGTCACTTAAAGGCGTTTTTTCAATTGTAGGATCAATCGTTCAATGCGCTGGGCTGCTGTTCAGGGCAGCGAGTATAGCCTGCCAAGCCGCCATACTTCCGCCTTTTCTGGAGGAAATATAGGCGTCAACGATGTCCCTGTTTTTTGAGATGTCAGGGCTGTTTTTAAGATGCTCTGACATGGCCGCTGCCGCTGCTGCAGCATCTGGAACCGAGGTCACCACGCCGAGGGTGAGAATCTCTTTTCCCGCCCAGGCAAAATCCTGCCAATGGGGGCCGATGACCGTGGGAATACCCAGAACGGCAGGTTCGATAAAATTCTGGCCACCCAGAGGGACTAGGCTGCCGCCCACAAAAACCGTGCGGGCAAAGGCATAGGCCTGCCGAAGTTCCCCGAATCTGTCCCAGAGAATCACACAGGGTTCGGTCACAGGTCCTGACAGGCGGGATCTTAAAACAAAAGGGATATTGTGGGCTTTAAGCTGCTTTTTTAAGGCGGCGATTCGATGCATATGCCTGGGGAAAAGGGCGATGATCTGTTCCGGGACCCGGGTTTTCAACTCGTGAATCAGGGCCAGAATCTTTTTTTCTTCCTGGCGGCGGAAAGATGCTAAAACACAAAGGGGCAGGGCGCTTTGAAAATAGCCGGACAATTCGGGGTCAGGGCCCTGGGTTTGAACGGTTTCAGATTCCATGATATCGAATTTGATATTGTCCATCACCGTTGTGGGGGCGCCGGGAAATACCCGGGCGTAGCGCTGGCGGTCCGCTTCTGAAATGGCCAGGATGCGGTCGGGGGAGAGATGTTGCCACAGCCATCGGGTTTTTTTATACCGTGGCCCGCTTCTCTCGGACATCCGGGCGTTGAGGATCAGCACGGGAATCCCTTGCCGCTTTATGGCATAGAGAATCCCGGGCCACAGCTCTGTTTCCAGCAAGACCATGACTTTGGGGGCTACCTGGCTGACCGCCGGGTTGACGGCGTTAGGGAAATCAAAGGGAAAAACGTCTATCGTCACGGTTGTATTTGGGGGAAGGGTCAGGTCTGAAATTCCCTTTTTCAGGACTTCGGCTCCCTGATCCGTGGTCGTGGTGACCAGTACTTTTAAGGGGGCGGCTGCCGTCATTTTTGAAAGGATGGACGGGGCCAGGAATGCCTCTCCGGCTGAGGCGGCCTGAATCCATATATCGGCCGGGCAAAGACAGGGGTGGACCCGCCGGTCAAAGGTTAAGGCAAGGCGCTTGTTCAGCCGTAAAAAAGGCAGGGCCGCCCGCCAGAGCATATTGTAAAATTTAAAAAAATTGGGTATAAAAGCACACTTTGTCATGGGAGGTTATGCTCTCATGTTTTACATCGAATGACAATATCCAAAAACCTTTAGAATTTTAACCCAAGAGACATACCTTTCATGAGCCATCATCTGCAGGAGTCATCCAACCGCCGCCGGGACAAGATCATCAATCTGGTATCACAGTATTGGAAAAGGCTTTTGCTGGCCGCCCTGTGTATGGTGGTCGTCGCCGGAGGCAACGGGGCCATGGCCTTTCTGGTCAAGCCTGTGATGGATGATATCTTTATTGCCAAGGACAGGGAGATGCTGGTGTTCATCCCCGCCCTGGCCATTCTGGTTTTTTTCCTGAAAGGCGCCGGGGCCTATGGATCCGAATACCTGATGAACCATATCGGGGAGCGGATCATCCGTGAGCTTAGGGACCTCCTCTACGATAAGGTTCTGGACCTGCCCATTTCCTTTATTCATAAGGAAAAAACCGGGGCGCTCATGTCCCGGATTACCAATGATGTCAACGTGGTCAAGGGGATGGTTTCCACGGCTGTGGTCTCCTTGTTCAGAGATTCTTTTTCCGTTGTGGCGTTTTTGTTCGTAATTTTTTACCGGGACTGGAAGCTTGCCTGCGGAGCCTTTATCGTTCTGCCCCTGGCCTTTTATCCCATCCTGGTCTTTGGCCGGCGGATCCGAAAATTTTCCACAGGATCCCAGGAGACCATGGCCGATCTCAACGCCTTTTTGCACGAGACCTTTACCGGGGCCAAGATTATCAAAATCTTCAGTATGACGGCCTTTGAAAAAGAGCGCTTTCGAAAGAAAACCCGGGAGCTGTTCCGACTGGAAATGAAAAAGGTGATGACCCGTGCGCTGTCCTCTCCTGTGATGGAGTTTTTAGGCGGGCTTGGCATTGCCTTTATTATCTGGTTCGGCGGGCTTCGGGTGATTGACGGCACCTCCACCCCGGGCATCTTTTTTTCTTTTCTCACCGCCGTGATGATGCTGTATGATCCGGTGAAAAAGCTGTCCCACCTGAACAATACCATCCAGGAGGGCATGGCCGCCGCTTCAAGGATATTTGACGTCCTTGAAAAAGAGGATATGATCGAGGAAAAACCAGGGGCCCACGTCCTGTGTGCCGACCAATGCGAGGTGGTCTTTGACCGGGTCAGTTTTGCCTACGGCCCGGACCAGCCAATGGCCCTCGAAGACATCAGCCTGAAAGCCGCCCCGGGCGAGGTGCTGGCTCTTGTGGGCATGAGCGGCGGAGGGAAAACCAGCCTGGTCAATCTGATTCCAAGACTCTACGATGCCACCGGCGGCCGGGTCTCCATTGCAGGACACGATGTCCGGGATGTGTCCCTGGAGTCGCTTCGGGCCCATATCTCCATTGTGACCCAGGAACCCATTCTTTTTAACGAGACCGTCCGGGAAAACATCCGCTACGGCAGGATGACGGCCACGGATGAACAGATTGAGGCTGCGGCAAAGGATGCGTTTGCCCATGACTTTATAAAGGGATTTCCCAATGGCTATGACACAGTGATCGGGGAGCTGGGATCCCGCCTGTCCGGGGGAGAGAAGCAGCGGATCTGCATTGCCAGGGCCCTGATCAAGGATGCCCCTGTGCTGATCCTGGACGAGGCCACCTCCGCGTTGGACTCCCAGGCGGAGAAAGTGGTGCAGCAGGCCCTTGAAAACCTGATGAAGGGCAGAACCTCTTTTGTCATTGCCCATCGCTTGTCCACCATTGATTATGCCTCGAGAATCATCCTGCTCAAAAACGGCAAAATTGCCGAACAGGGGACCCATGAGGATCTCATGGCCCAAAAAGGCCATTACTACAAGTTACAATCCATGCAGGCGGCAAAGCCTGAAGCGGATTCTTAAAACAAAAATAAAAAAGGAGTAACCTATGGCTGTATCCAAAGAGCTGCTTGAAATACTGGTCTGCCCCAAGTGCAAGGGCGATGTGGCTTTGACCCCCAAAGAGGACGGGCTGGTCTGTGAGGCCTGTGCCCTGGTCTATGAAATCCGGGATGATATTCCCATCATGCTTATTGACGAAGCCAAGCCGCTGAAGGGATGAGCACGCCCAAACCACCGGACCCGGCCAAGCTTGTCGTCTCGGTTTTTATGAAGGATAAAGCGCTTTTAGAGCAGATCTTTCCCCGTCTCGAAGCTGTGGCAGGGCCCCTGGACATGATGTCCAAATGGCTTGATTTCGATTTCACAGACTACTATTATAAGGAAATGGGGCAGCCTCTGTTCCGGCGAATACTGGTTTTCAGGTCCCTGATTGAACAAGAAAAACTGGCCTCGATCAAGCGGGCCACCAATGGCATAGAGGCGGATTTTCAAAGGGAGAACGGCCGACAGGTCAATATTGATCCCGGCTACCTGCTTCGCTCCCGGTTTATCCTGGCAACGGGAAAAGACTATTCTCACAGAATTTATATCGGACAACAGATTTATGCCGATCTGACCCTGATGTACACCAAACAGGGGTTTAAAAGTCTGGAATGGACCTACCCGGATTATGCCTCGCCTGCGGTGCTTGAGTTTTTAACCCGGGTCAGGGAAAAGTATATCGCAGACCTTAAGCGGTCTTGAAAGGAAACAACCAAAAATGATTAAAAGCATGACCGCATTTGCCACGGGAACGGCGGCGGATGCAGAACTTGGCATCGATATGACCGTGCGGTCCTATAATTCAAGATTTCTTGATTTCAATGTTCATCTGCCTGAAGCCTGTCAGCCCTTTGAGGATCAGATCAAAAAAATTATGGGGCAGCACCATACAAGGGGCCGTATTGAGATCCGCCTCTCCTTGACGGACGACACCACGGATCAGGATTTTTTCGAGGTGGACACCCAAAGGGCCCTGGGATATTTTAAGGCATTAAAAGACCTTAACACGGCACTTGGGATTGAAGCGCCGGTGAGCCTGGATCAGGTTCTGGGAGCCAAGCAGATCATATCCCTGGCTAAAAAAGAGGTGGATCCGGACCTTCTGGGCCGGGTTATAACGCAGGCCGCCGAGGCTGCCGCCCGGGATCTGGACCTCATGCGCCGCCAGGAGGGGGACAACCTGCACCAGGATCTGTCTGCCCGCCTGGATGATATTGAAGGCCGGATGGCGCGGGTCAAGGAACTGGCCAAACAGATTCCACAAAACTACAAGCTGCGGCTTGAAGAGCGTCTGGCCGCCCTTACAAGTGACGGCGATCCCATTGATCCGGTGCGCCTGGCCCAGGAAGTTGCCGTGCTGGCGGACAAAAGCGATGTGTCAGAGGAGATCGTCCGCATTTACAGTCATATCAAGCAATTCCGGGAAATTATGGAGGAACCCGAATCCCAGGGACGCAAGCTGAACTTCCTGGTTCAGGAGTTCAACCGGGAGTTTAACACCATCGGGTCCAAATCCGGGAGCACTGAGCTGTCTCATCTGGTGGTGGATTTAAAGTCTGAGTTGGAAAAAATCAGGGAACAGGTCCAGAATATCGAATAAAGGAGGCCTATGGAACAGGTTCTGTTAAACATCGGGTTTGGTAATACCGTGGTTGCGCAGCGGGTGGTGGCGATTCTTTCTCCCAACTCTTCGCCCATGAAGCGGGTAAAGGACGAGGCCCGGGATGACCGGCGGCTTATTGATGTGACCCATGGCAGAAAGACCCGGGCGATTATTGTGACCGATTCTAACCATGTGATCCTGTCCGCCATCCAGGCGGAAACCGTCTCATCACGGTATGAGGCTCTGCTTCAGGGAAAAGAGGACGATGGAAAAAACTGATATCACCGTGGATGAAGCGATAGACGGTCCCGGAAAACTCTTTGTTATTTCAGCGCCGTCAGGGGCGGGGAAAACCACCCTGATCAAAGCGGTGATGCCCCGTTTCCCCAGGCTTAACTACTCCACGTCCCATACCACAAGGCCGCCCAGAGCCGGGGAGGTTCATGGCAAGGACTATTTTTTCGTGGCGCCGGAGCAATTCGGGGAGCTGATTGAGGCCGATGAGATGCTGGAATGGGCCGAGGTTCACGGCAATTGTTACGGCACGTCCAAAGCCTTTGTCATGGAAAAACTGGCCCAAGGGGAGAGCATCCTTTTGGATATTGACGTCCAGGGGGCAAGACAGGTAATGGCATCACAACTTGCCATGACATCGATTTTCATTATGCCGCCCTCCCTCGAGGTCCTGGAGGAACGCCTTCGGGCCAGGGGAACGGACAGCCCCGAAGTGATCCGTGAGCGTCTGGACAATGCAGCCGGTGAAATGGACCGGCGGTTTGCCTATGACCATGTGGTGGTCAACGATGTGCTGGAAGACGCCGTGGAGACCTTGTGCCGGATTCTTTCCGGGAAAGGGTGCGGGGCCTGATGGCGGGCGGTCAGAGAAATGCCCCAAAGGGCTCAAATTTTAAAAAGGGTAAAAAGGGCCATGGCCCTGGTCGGGGAGCCGGTGGCAGCGATGAAATCCTCTTTGGATTCCATTCGGTTTATGAAGCACTGAGCGCGGGAAAACGTCATTTTAAGACCGTTCTGCTCTCGGACCGGCGGCAGGATCCCCGGGTGGAAAAAACTCAAGTCCTGGCCCTTGAAAAGCAGATCAAAGTGAAACGGATGACAGGCGAGGAACTGGACCGCATCGCCCCGGACAGCCACCACCAGGGGATTGCAGCTGAGGTCTCCCCTCTGCCGGTGGGAGACAGCCGCCAGTTGCTCGGGCAGATTGCAGAACGGCAGTCCCCTTTTTTCATCCTGTTTGCCGAAAGCATCGAGGATCCGCATAATCTGGGCGCCCTGATACGGACCGCCCTGTGCGCCGGGGTGGACTACATTATCATCCCCAAAGACCGATCAGCTCTGCCGTCCCCCAGCGTCTCCCGAAGCTCTGCCGGGGCCATGGAGCATGCAACTATTTTTCTGGCCACCAATGCGGCGTCCCTGCTGCGGTCCCTCAAGGACAGCGGAGCCTGGATTTCCGGCCTGGATGCCGACGGCGACCGGGATATTTTTCAGGCGGATTTTACAGGGGACCTGGTTCTTGTGGTGGGCGGCGAGCACAAAGGCATCCGCCCGGTGGTAAGAAAAGAGTGCGATTTTATCGTCTCCATCCCCATTTCAGGGGCGGTGAACTCCCTGAACGCCTCTGTGGCCGGGGGCATTGCCATGTATGAGGCCCTGCGCCAGCGGCAGAAATAAGGTGTCCTAAGGCCGCCTACACAACAAGGAAGGCCATGGGAAAGAATACAAAAGAAAACGCCTGGCCACTATCCGGACTGGCCCCTTTTGCCCGGGCCGTCAGTGCGCTGATGCTCCCGGACCGGTGCATGGTCTGCAGAGCCTATCTGGCGCCTGACCCCAAAGATGAGCCCCTGGCTTCTTGTTTTTGTGCCTCCTGTCTTGCTCTTCCCCTTCCACGGTTCGCTTCCCCCTACTGCCCCTGCTGCGGCCGCCTTTTGCTGAAGGGTTCCGGGGATAGCGGCTTAGGTGAGAATCATCTTTGTGAATCCTGTCTCAGGTGTGACTCTCAGATTTCAAGGGTCCGGGCGGCCTTTGCCTATGAGGGGATTGTCCGAACCGCAGTGGGACTTTTAAAGTACAAAAGGCGGATTCGGCTGGCAGGGCCGCTGTCCCATTATCTGTTTGACAGTTTTGAGCAGTATTTCATAGATGAGGCGATTGACCTGGTGCTGCCCGTTCCTCTTCACATCTCACGGGCCTGGGAGCGGCAGTTCAACCAGGCGGTCCTGCTGGTCCGCGATTTTCCCCGGCGTTTTCAACAGCGTTTCAAAAAGGCGCCGGCCTGGGAAATCCGGCTGAATCTTTTGTCCCGTAGCCGGCCCACCCTAAGTCAGACTGGCCTGGATCAGAAAGCCCGGGAGAAGAATCTGAAGCAGGCTTTTGCCGTGACCGCCCCTGACAGGGTCCGGGGAAAGCGAATTTTACTTGTGGATGATGTCTATACCTCCGGGGCAACCTGCCAGGCGGCGGCTTCGTGCCTTCTTGATGCCGGGGCGCAGCAGGTGGATGCCCTGGTCCTGGCCCGGGCTTAAAACCATTATTCAGATTTTATTTTTGATCCAGCACCTCGCGTATTTTGGTGCCCAGGGCTTCTCTGGAAAACGGTTTAGGGATAAAATTTACGCCGTCTTCTAGAACACCGTGATGTGCGATAACGTTTGCGGTGTATCCGGACATGAACAGTCGTTTAAGTCCCGGGTGAAAGGTGATGATTTGCCGGGCCAGATCCCGGCCGTTCATTTCCGGCATGATAACATCCGTTACAAGCAGCTGGATATCCCCTTCATAGGTTTGGGCAATGCGGATGGCCTCACCCGGCGTCTGGGCCGGCAGCACCTGATATCCCAGTTTTTGAAGCATCGCAACGGTCATTTTCAAAATTGCAGGTTCGTCTTCCACCAGCAGAATGGTTTCGTGGCCTGGCTGGGCGTGCCGGGTGACAGGCTCTTTTATGGGGCAGCCTGCCGTTGCTTTATGGCGGGGAAAATAAAGTTTAAATGTGGTCCCGTAACCGGGTTCACTATAGACATTTATAAATGCCTTGTTTTGTTTTACAATTCCGTAAACGGTTGCCAAACCTAACCCCGTGCCTTTGCCTGCGGCCTTGGTTGTAAAAAAAGGTTCAAATAAGGTGTCCTGGTGTTCTCTTGCAATGCCGCAACCGTTGTCACTGACGGCGATCAATACATATTCGCCCGGCATAAATCCGATATGGTCCCTGCAATAGGCCTGGTCGAATTGGGCATTGCTTGTTTCAATGGTTACCTTTCCGATGTCTTCAATGGCATCCCTTGCATTTACGCAAAGATTGGCCAGGATCTGGTCCATCTGACTGGGATCGATTTTTACGGGCCAGATGTTTTTACCGGGCAGCCATACCAAATCAATATCCTCGCCGATGAGGCGTTTCAGCATCCGGGTCATACCGGACAGGGTTTTGTTCAGGTCGATGACAACAGGGGAGATGTTCTGTTTTCTGGCAAACGCCAGAAGCTGCCGGGTCAGATCGGCCGAGCGTTCAGCCGCTTTCTGGATTTCTTTTAAATCCGTATAAACGGACTGGTTTGGGGACAGTTCATCCAATGCCATTTCCGCATGGCCGATAATGACGCTGAGCATGTTGTTAAAGTCGTGGGCCACACCGCCGGCCAGCCGTCCTACAGCCTCTATCTTTTGAGCCTGGCGCAGCTGGGCTTCAAGCAGCTCTTTTTCTTTTTCCATCTTTTTGCTTGCCGTCTGATCCCTAAACTCAACGACCCTGACATGTTTGCCCCTGTACGGAATATTACGGGCCTCCAGCCTAAGCGGATAGATTTCGCCGTTTTTCCGGACGCCCTTGACTTCATAGGGTTTTTCATAACCGGCTTTGATGTGTTCAAACACCTGATTGCGGGTCTCCTGGGCAATAAGAAGAAGTCCGTCCATTCCGATCAACTCATCGTAAGCATAGCCGCTGATATCTGACAACCCCTTGTTGCATTCCAGAATGATGCCTTTGTCATGGATGGCGATGCCTCCGAAAGAGGCATTGTGAAGTTTTCTGAACCGCTCTTCACTTTCCTTTAGGGCAAACTCTGTTTTCTTACGCTCGGTGATATCGGCAACCGTGCCGGTGAGGTTTTCAGCCTGCAGGTTCTGATCCCCGTCCTTAAAACGGGCAATGCCATGTGTTTCGATCCACCGCAGTTCCCCATCTGGACGGACAATCCGATATTCTGCAAAAAACGATCTTGAGCCGGAAGGGTCCAGTGCGGCTTCCACCCGGCTCAGGAGAGCAGGACGATCTTCGGGATGAACAATGGTGTTGAGAATCTCTTCATTGGGCAGCGTACTCTGCTCCACGCCAAAAATGAGTTTATAGCGGTCATCCCATTTGGAAATGCCGGTGACAGGATTGTAGTGCCACCAGCCAAGCTTTGCTGCATCAAGCGCCAGTTGACGGTGCTGGGTCAGGGTCTGCAGCCAGGCTTCTGCACGTTTTCTTTCCTCAATATGTTTTCGAAGGGCCAGTTCATTTTTTTCCCTGGCTTCATTTAATTCGATCAATTCCAGATTCTGAAAGGATATTTCACTGATCATCTGGGTCATGTTCAGCAAAAAGTCCATGGCCTTGTCCACCTTTTCCTTTGAAAGGACAGGCACCTTTAAGAGTGCATCCAAATAGGCTTTTTCGTCGAAGTTATACATTTGAGCCTGGGTTTTGAAAAAGTGGATATCCGGTTTTTCAAAAAAGAACTGTCCGGAAAAAAGATTGGCGACATGCTCTCCTTTTATAATGATGGGAACAGCAACATCAATCAGTCCGTTCAAACATTCATAGGAATGATACTTTTCGCCTTCGCCCATTTTTTCAGACAGGAGGGTGTCGCTGATCGTACATTTTTTTGAAGTCTCAGGATGAATTCGATGAAACTCACTGCAAATTTGCCTCCAGCCCGATTGAGACAATACATTGCCTTCAAGATCCAAAATCGCTGTAACAAAGCCGGTTGACTGGTTAAATCCTTCAAGCAGGGTGTTCACAGTATTAAAATCTATTATTTCGATCAGTTTATGTCGCAATGGTTGACAGTTCTCTTGTGAAACTAAAGTTTTCGCTGTCAGGGCGATCGGCTTATAATGCCCATCCGCCCTGTTTGATGATCGGGGACTTTTTTTAAGTAGAATAAATGATATTCGCAAAATATCAATGTTTTTCAGGGCCAGAGCCTGCAGACATGGCGGCGAAACCAATAAGAACGAAAGGGGGCTGCCGGCACGGCAGCCCCCTGGCCGGGCAAATGTTCAGGGCAATGTAAGGGCTTGTCGCCCCTATTGGATTTCTTTTATAATCGCTTCCACCGCTTTTTCCGCACTGGCACCGAAAAGGGTCTCTATCTCTACCAGATTGAGGTACTTATCATCCCATACGATGGTCTCGCTTTCCAGAATCCAGTCTTTAAGGCGGGTGTATTTTCCACCAAGGGCCTTGATTTTCTTGAGCAGGGAAACTTCATCGGAGGCTTTGAAGCCCACATGCAGCGATAAAATATACTCAATGGCGTTGGGGCTTGCAGGGGAGCTTGAGATCACCGGAATGACCAGGATGCTGCGGTTGTCCTTTCGGCCCTTGCCGATGTACACGTTGCCCTCTCTGACGATGATGTTTTTGGTTCCCTGGAGTCTTCCGTCGGTTTCCACCCTGGAGGTTTCATGTTCCAGGGAGCCTTTCTTGGATACCACTTCGATGCGCGTTTCCTGGGTGACTCCGCCCAGAAGGCTTAAGCCCGAAACCCGGTAGAGAAGGGCGCCCTTGATTTCGGAGATGATTTCCTGCAGATTTTTGATCACCAGGACGTTCTTGTTGGTCAGTTGGGAGACCTGCAGCTTATGGGCTAAAAGTGCATCAAAGACCATGCCTTCAAAGGTTTCGCTTATACGGCTGGTACCTACGGTAACGGTTTTGGCCTGGTGTTTGATGGCGTCCACGGGTCTTGCCATGGCATTGATGGCAAGGCCCATGTTGTCGAAAAAAGTGGCAATCATGTTTGATGGCGTGCCTTTGATGCCGAAATCAATTTCAAAGTCCGTTACCGGCAGACGGCCGGACAGGTATTTGAGCAGAAGGGTGATATTGGCCGTTGTGGAGAGCCCCAGCGCCGTGGGAAACCCGTTTTCCCGCCGCCGTTTTGAAAACCGATTGTCAAAGGCGGCAATGGTTTCTCTGAAACGGTTGGCCAAAAGAACTTCATAGGCATCCTTGCTTCTTAGCCTGTAGTCGTCCAGAACGTCCTGGATCTGGGTCCTGGCCTCGTACATGAACCGGGAGCCTTCGTTGATGGAAAGCGCTGCAAAATAACCCCAGATATGGCCGACCAGGGTGTTGAGCACCGGCGCCAGGTGTTCGGGCAGCTCGGGCACTTTGAACACATCAGCAGCGTACAGGTCAAACCGGTTTTCCCCTTCAGTGGTGATGACGATGGGGCAGGCCTTGTGGGCGTGGAAGATGGCCGTATCCTTTATAATATCGCCCAGAACGCTTTCCCGGGTGCCGGCGGCACAGACGATGATCAAAGGCTCGGCAGACAGGTCGATGTGTTTTTTATCCTCCACAAAGTCGGCGGATATGGTCTTGTAGCAGAGTTCGGACAGTTTGATCCGGATCTCGTCGGCACTGGTTTTGTTGGCACCTGAGCCCACCGTCGCCCAATAGGTTTTGGACACGGCGTGTTTTGCGGCGGAGGTCTTGATGGCATCCTTCATGGCCAGGACGGTCTGCATCTTATCCGGCAGGCCGATGAGGGTGTCGATCTCCCGTGAGATGTATTCCGGGGTTCGGGTATTGAGCAGGGCTGCCAGGTGCAGTCCCAAAAGTGCGCCTGCGGTGAGCTGGGAGTAGAACGCCTTGGTGGAGGCCACTGACATCTCGATATCCCTGCCGGAACTTGTGTAAAGCACCCCGTTGGTCTTAAATGTCAGATCCGAATCCCTCCGGTTGACAATGGAAAGCGCCATGGCACCGCAGGCTTTGACCATATCCACGGTGCGGTTGGTGTCCGTGGTGGTGCCGGACTGGCTGATGGCCACAACGAGGGTATCGGTCATGGATGCGGCGCTATCTCCGTTGTCCACAATACAGAATCCGGACATCTCAGATGATTTTAATGCCCTGATTTCAAGGCGATGATCCCCTAAGTAGTGGGAGAGCAGATCGGCGCAGCCCTGGGCGGCAACCCCTGCTGTGCCCTGGCCGATGAAAAAGACCTTTTTGATGGCACCGGAGGTGAGCGCATCCTCTAATGCTTGTGGAATAACCGAATGATCCAGGCTGACGCGTTTCAGCCCTGTGTCCGCGTCTGCCTTGAACCGGTTTTCCATGGTTTTTTCAACGGACCGGCCGGACTCGGAAATTTCCTTGAGGAAATAATGGGGAAAGTCCTGGCGGTCAATGTCCCTGGAGGTGATCTGGCTGTTCAGGACATCTGCCTTTGTCAGGGTGATCGGGGTGTTATCATAGTAAAAGGATCGGATGCCTTCAATGCCGCCTGACGCATGCTGGTCCAGCACCACAATCTGACCCTTGTCCTCGCCGTTGAGCTTGATATAGGAAGAGGTTTCCTCAACCACACCGTAAAGCTCTGAGGCGGCAATGTAGTGATCCGGGGCAATACCGACAAAAATGGCCTGTCCCGACCCTTTCTGGGCCAGAAAGATTTTTCCGGGAGCAAGGTCGGTTTGCAGGGTGATGGCATGGGATCCGTGGAATTCATTCAGGGCAAGCCTGAACGCCTCCTCGATATCCGCCCCCTGCTTGAGATGGTGCTCGACCTGAAGGGGGATCAGTTTTGTGTCGGAGTTGATGGACGGGTGGATTTTATCGTATCTTGCCTCATATTCGGTTTTCAGTTCCAGGTAGTTGTCAATGTCTCCGTTGAGGCAGACGTGGATGATGCCCGACTTAAGGATTTCAGGATCCGTTGGGGTGTTGTCCAGAGGATGGCAGTTGGCCTCGGTAATATCTCCGACAGAGGCCCACCGGGTGTGGGCGGACACTGAACTTGCCTCTGTGGGGAACCCTGACAATAGCTGCAGAATATGATCGGTTCGGATCTGATTTCGGATGAAGGCGATATTATCTCCAAGGGCCCCGATTTCTGCGGCAAACTTGTAGACAAACGAAATGGAAACCTGAGGCGTGCCTTCAGGAGCAGTGCTTTCACTGATACTGATGCTGTTGTTGGACAGCACCTGGTGGTTGCTCCTGTTTTTCACCCGGTCAAAAAGCCCCTCTTCCTTAAGGCGGGCTGAGAATTCGTCAAACTGGCTGCGGGTCAGGGTGGCTAAAATGGAAATGCCGGCCGAGTCCCGGCCCCGCACCTCAAGCCGGTCCAGGCTGTTGAGCACGGCGTTGATCCGTTTGTAAAGAGACAGGCCCCGGCGGCAGGTCTCAGGATCCAGCCCTTTTGTCAAGTGTCCGATGGCGTGGATATTTTCAAGGATTTCCTTGGAAAGACACCAGGCCACATCCTTTAGGGTTTCGATTCGGCCTGAAATGAGGGCGGCATCCGGGGCGGATAAAGTTGCCAGAGCATCTTTAAGCCCCTTTTCCTCTTCTGAAATAATTCCCAAAAGCAACTGGATGATCTGTTCAAGGGTCCGGACCTGGTCCGGGTTGAAAAAAAGCTCGGTAAACCTGCTTTCCTGCTTCAGAGCCTGGGCTGTTTCCGCTAAGGTGGAAAGTGCGGATAATCCGCCAAGATAGGTGTCAATATCATCTTCCAGTCGGTTGATCTGTGTTGAGGGCAGGGCCTCAATAGACCGGGACAGGTTGAGAATAATATTATCCGGACCGTTATCCGGTCCTTTGAAGGCCACAAGGGAACAGATGCCGCAGCCAAGCACATTGGCCTGGTCCGGAAAGAAAATCAGGGTGTTGGAATCCACCCGGTTCAAGGGTTTTCCAACGGCGATACGGATGGCGCGGGCCTTTTGGATCAGGAGTCGAAGCATCGTTTTGACAGGTTGCATGGTGTTCTCCTAAGACTGTTATGAGTTCATATCCCTTGCCTTAGCCTGCATCGGAGCGGGGATAAAAATAGGTTTTAAGCATGGTTCTGGCATGGGTCCCGGCCCGGGTGCCGATGTATTTGCGGTGGCCGACCATGACGGAAACCACGAGGGTTTTTCCTGTTTTTTTGTGCTTTCCGAACCCGACGAACCAATCGTATTTAACGGATCTGTCGCTGCTGTAAAGAGAGCCGGTCTTTCCGCCGATGGTCAGCTTGGAAAGCACCTTGTCCCGGGAATACCCCCTGAAGGCTTTTTTCGCAGTGCCCCTTGATATGGTCCTGTGCATGAGAGATATCATGGCTTGGGCGGTCCTGGGGCGGACAGGATTGGAAAACACCGTTTTTTTGCCGGTGTAAATCCGGGTGCCGTCTGCAAGCTCAATCCGGTCCACAACTCTTGGGACCAGCGCCTTGCCCTGGTTAAGCAGGGTCGTCACCATGGTTGCGCCAAAGACAGGTGAAATCAGGGTCTGGTGGTTGAATCCGCATCCCAGTTCTGCTGTGTGATAGTCATTGTCCGTGACGGCAAAAGAGCCGGTGCCCATGGGCAGATCGGTTTCGGGGGTATGGTTGAACCCGAAGGCTGCGGCATAGCTGTCCAGGGTTTCCCCCCCAAGCTCATTTCTTCCAAGTTTTCCGAATACGGGGTTGATGGACTCGGCAAAGGCCTGGGACAGGCTGACCCGGCTGGTGTACTTGTTTTTTGTGTCTTTTAGCTGACGTTTGTAAAGGGTGTATTTTTGTCCGTTGAAAAACATGGGGGTGTCGGCCGTATACCCCAGACTGTCAATGGCCGCCGATGCCGTGACGATTTTAATGATGCTTGCCGCCGGAAAAATCGGCGCGGTGCAGGGGTTGGCGCTGGGGTCGCCCAGGTCAAATCCGGCCATGGCCTTGATCATCCCGGTTTCTGCGTCCATGGCCACCATGGCAATCCGCTGGGGTTTTCCCCGGTCCAGTTGTTTCAGGTGATCTATAATGTCCGTCAGCCGTTTTTGAAGCCTGTGATCCAGCCGGGTGCGCAGGGTGTAGCTTTCCTCTTTTCCGTCAATGAAAAAATGGGGCTGGTCGGCGTTGAGAAGGTCGATCTGACTGACCAGTTCCCGGACCCGGGTAAGGGACAGTTCGGGTCTTGGGGCGGGGGCCGGGTCCTTTGGAACGGCGGCCTGCAGTTCCGCCTGCCGGACAATGGCCGTGTCATGGTTGAGAAACCAGAAGGTTCCCAGAATAACGCTTAAGGAGAGGACCGCCACGGCAGCCAGTTTTGAGGATTTCCGGCGCAGGCGGTTTTGTTTCCGCCTGGCCAGAAAGGCCTCCTGGTGGTCCCGCCAGGAATTTTCTTTCTTAAAGGTATACAAACGGTAAATCCAATGGTAACCGTCCCAAAGGGTTTTGAAACGGTAATCTGTTGGTTTTTATTTCACCGGATTGCCCGGCAGGACAGCGTCATCAAATCCGGAAAGAATCAGGTCCTTTTTGCGTGAGGCCGCAAGGATCATGCCCTGGGAGATTTCTCCCATGAGTTTGGCTTCCTTGAGATTGGCCACGACAATCACCTCTTTGCCAACCACATCCTCGGGGGAATAGCTTTTTCCGATTCCTGCAATCACCTGCCGGGTTTCAGCGCCCAGATCCACCTGAAGCTTGAGCAGCTTGTTGGACTTTTCAATGCGTTCGGCGGAAAGAACTTTTCCGGCGCGCAGATCAATTTTGGAAAATTCTTCTATGGTGATTTCATCTTTCAGGGCCGGCTTAAAATGCTTTGCCGCAGGCTTTTGGGGGGCAGCCTCTTTTTTTACCTCGATTCTGGGAAACAGAATTTCAGGCTTGGCAAGCGTGATCCCTTGGGGAATCTGTCCCCAGGGACGGATTTTTTCAAGGGAGAAGAACCCGTCTTCAGGCAGGGACAATCCAAGGGCTGTTAACATTTTTTCACCGGTTTCCGGCATAACCGGGAAGATCAATCCCGCCACGGTGCGCAGGCCTTCCATAAGCTGGTACAGTACCGTGGCAAGTTCATGGCTGCGGGACTCGTCCTTGGCCAGAGTCCAGGGCTCTTTGGTATCAATGTACTTGTTCATGGCAGAGACAAATTCCCAAACCGCTGCCAGGGCTTGGTGGAATCGGCAGGTTTCCATGGCCTCTGAAAAGGCGTCAATGGCTGACACAGCGCAGGGTTCAAGGCTGAACTGTTCATCTAAAGCCGGGTCGCATCCTTTTACAAGCCCCTTGAAATAGCGCATGTTCATGGACAGCACACGGGAGAAAAGGTTGCCCAGGTCATTGGCAAGATCCGAGTTGATCCGGGCGACAATGGCATCCTCTGTAAAATTGGAATCCAGGCCGAAGACCATCTCCCGCATAAGAAAATACCTGAAGGCATCTACGCCGTACTGCCCGGTCACTTCTACTGGGTCGGTTACATTGCCGATGCTCTTGGACATCTTGGATCCCTGGACATTCCAGAAGCCGTGGACGTTTAGCCCGTTGTATATGGGAAGGCCCGCCGCCTTGAGCATAATTGGCCAGTAGATGCCGTGGGGCTTGATGATATCCTTGGCCACAAAGTGGCGGGTCCCGGGCCAGAAGGTTTTAAACCGCTCCCCGTCCGGATAGCCTAAGGCCGTGACATAGTTGACCAGGGCGTCGAACCACACATAGGTGACATAATCTTCATCAAAGGGCAGGGTAATCCCCCAGGTCAGCCGGGTCTTGGGCCGGGAAATGCAAAGGTCCTCCAAAGGTTCTTTGAGAAAGGAAAGGATTTCGGTTCTATACTGTTCCGGGCGGATGAAGTCCGGGTTGGATTTTATGTGGTCGATGAGCCATTCCTGGTACTTGCTCATCTTAAAAAAGTAGTTGGATTCCTTGATGGTGGACGGTTCTGTGCCATGGTCCGGGCATTTTCCGTCCACAAGCTCCCGCTCCTGGTAAAACCGCTCGCACCCGAAACAATAAAGCCCTTCATAGCTTGAAAAATAAATGTCTCCCCTGTCGTGGATGGTCGTCAGAATGGATTTTACCACATTGATATGGTCCGGATCCGTGGTCCGGATAAACCGGTCGTTTTTTATGTTGAGAAGGGGCAGCACATCCTGGAACAATTGACTGATCTTATCGGCGTAGGCCTTAGGGGAGGTGTTCTCCTTTTCAGCGGCCTGGACGATTTTGTCTCCGTGCTCATCGGTTCCGGTGAGAAAAAAGGTGTCACAGCCCTGCATCTTCTTGAAACGGGTGGCGACATCGGCTGCAATGGAGGTATAGGCGTGTCCCAGATGGGGTTTTGCATTCACATAGTAAATGGGCGTGGTATAAAATTGTGGTTTCATTTCTTTTGGGATCCTGTTCTGGCGTTGCGGCCCTGGGCCGGCTGAGTCTGTTGGGTGTTGAGCTGGTCGAGCGGGATTTCCAGTTCGCTTTTGTCCTCAAGGCGTATGGTGACACTTTCTTTGAGGACATTTTGCCGAATCACCTTGCCTTTGCCTTCATCGGTTGTCAAGGGCTTGCCCAGCTTGGGCATCATTTTTTTGCAGGTCCTGTAGGTCTGGTTTTCAAAGTTCAGACAGCACATAAGACGCCCGCAGACCCCTGAAATTTTAGTAGGATTGAGGGATAAGCCCTGCTCTTTTGCCATCTTGATGGAAACCGGCTCAAAAGACTGCATAAAAGAAGAGCAGCAGAACTCCCTGCCGCATTTGCCAATGCCTCCGCAATGCTTGGACAGGTTCCGGATACCGACCTGGCGCATCTCGATTCTGATGCTGTATTCCTTGACCAGAAGCTTGATCAGCTCCCTAAAATCAATGCGGCCGTCGGCGGTGTAAAAAAAGGTCAGCTTGTTTCTATCAAAGGTGCTTTCCACGCTGAAAAGGTTCATGAGCAGCCCGAGATCACTGATGCATTTAATGCAAAAATCATGGGCTCTTTTTTCTAGCTGCATCAGCTCTTCGCGTTTGATAAAGTCCTCTTTGGTTGCAAGGCGGACAATGCTTTTGAGTTTCTTGTCTGCGGTATCCACCTCGCAGGGCGGTACGGCAATGCTGCCAAAGCCAAGCCCCTGTTCCGTTTCCACGATGACCCGGTCTCCGGTGTTCAGGACAAAGGCCCCGCTTTTAAAATCATATATTTTCCCAGCGGTTTTGAATTTTACGCCAGCCACTTTAATCATAGTATATTTTTCCCAGGATTATATTCGGTTTACTCCTGTGCCAAAAGGGGCGGCCGAGGCAGACGACAATGCCAGAAAAAATCCGTCCAGAGTCAACCTTGAACCGCAGTTGGCAGCCAGTCGTTTTTCCGTGTCGTGAAAGCGCTCCGCCCATTCCAGAAATTTTTCTTGAGAATACATCTGACTAATATCTTCAAATGCATTGAAAAAATCAAGGTTAACTATTTTTTCCGGGCGGTATCGGAACAGGGCCAGATCCCGCAAAAGGGTCCGGATAACCGCCATGGCCTGGGAAAGATGATCCGGGTCCAGGGACAGATGGCGGGACAGGACCAAGGGTGAGACGCCTTGCGCCCTGCCTGTCATGAAGTTCACAACGGCTTGAATAAGGCTGCGGCGAAAGCCCATCCATAAGGGGATCCCTCCAGCGGAGTCGGACAATGCCGCTACAATGGCGTCAACATCCGGTTCCATGGTGTGGGCCGCAATATAAGCGGTTCTTTCATCCATTCCATGGGTTGTGCAGAGGATTTGGCTGATCTGGGCCCGGGAGGCGGCTTGAAATCTTATTTTACGGCACCGGGACAAGATGGTGGGTAAAAGCTGCGCCCCGTCGTCTGCACACAGGATGAAAAAGGTATGTTCCGGTGGTTCCTCCAATACCTTGAGCAAGGCATTTTGGGCCTGGACATTCATCTTGTCTGCACAGTTAATGCAGACCACCCGGTGTTTTGCCTCGTTAGGACGGGCAGAAATCATCCTGCCGATGTCTCTGATCTGGGAGATGGTGATGTTTTTTTTGCCTTCTTCCAGATCCAGGAGGATATAGTCCGGGTGCATGCCTGCGGCCAGTTTTTTGCAGGGCCCGCAGACGCCGCAGGGAATATCTGTATCCCCGGTGCAGTTACAGGCCCTGGCCAAAAAAAGAGCGGCCTTGGATTTACCGGTGCCCGGGGCACCGGTAAATAAAAGGCCATTGGGGAGTTTTCCGGTTTGAACCAGCTGGGAAAGTTCCTGCCGATACAAAGAGTCCGTCGCCGTTACGCAGGGAGAACCGGGCTGTTCAGGGCTGAAGTCTAAATCAGACATCCTGGTTCAGCCTGAAAATTAGTAGTCGACCCGTTCCCTGAGTTCTTTTCCGCATTTAAAAAAGGGCAGGCGTTTAGGGGGGATTTCAACTTTTTGACCGGTTTTGGGATTCCTGCCGGTATAGCTTTTATACTCTTTGATGTGAAAGCTGCAGAGGCCGCGGATTTCAACCCGCTCTCCGGCAACAAAGGCATCGGCCAGGGAGTCAAAAAAAATTTTTATTACCTCGGCAGCCTCTGCTTTTGTCAGGTCTGCCCGTTCCTTTAGTGTGGAGATCAATTCTAGCTTGTTCATTTAATCCTCAAATCCTAATTGTACAAAAATTTAGTTCTGATCTTTTATTGAAAATTTAATAAAAAGTCAAGGGGTTATGAGTGTAACTCCGGAATTTTTTCCACATTGTCCGAATCCACTTCCACGCCGGCATATTGGCCCAATAAATCCACTTTTACAATGACCCGGCCCTGACCCTTATGTTCAAAAAATTCCCCCCGCAGACCGGCCATGGGGCCTTCAAGTATCATTACAGGATCCCCCTTCTTTAATTGTACCGTGGTACCGGTGATCAGGTCCGTGCCCGCCGATGTTAAAAGCTTTAAAGATTCGATCTGGGTGTCAGGTACCGGTACGGGGCCCTTTGCATTGCCGAGCAGTCGGACGGCGCCTGTGGTTTTGAGTATGGGAAGCTGGTCTGCAGATGCCTGGCTGGATTGGACAAAGATATAGCCGGGAAAAAGCGGCACTTCAATCATCAGTTTCCGATCTTTTCTCCGGCTTTGTTTTCGGGTCCTGGGAAGAAACGCCTCAATTTTTTTTTGGCAGACCGCCGTATACACGGTTTGTTCAAAATTGCTTCGGGTCAATAAGGCATACCATTGACGCTCTGTTTTCATCGGGTTCCAAACTCTCCTATCCCGGTCAGCCGGACCATAAAAGCAATGCTTCTGTTTCCCGGGCTTTCCCGGTACTCCAGGGCCATGCCCCAGCAGTCCCGGGTATATTCCACACCGCCCTTTTGTTCGACGGTTGTTTTTGTTTTAAGGTCGGATTCCAGAGCGTAATAGGCCAAAAATTCGTCCGTTATCTGAATGCTGAGCTGGTTCAGCCAGGTCTGGGGCTGGTTGATCTCATATCGATAGGAGGAGTTGAGCTTATCCCCCCGCTTGTCGCTGATTGTGGCGCCGACTTTGACTTGGGTAAAATGACCGTCATAGGGATTGACGGCAATGTCCCCGTTGGAGCTTAAGACTCCGGACGGATTCAGTTCGTATTTGAGTTTGACCTCCTGCCAGGATCCTCCCGTTGAAACGGTGTTGTCCCTGTCGTACTGGATATCGTAGTCCTGGTAGAATTTAAACCATGCAAGTTCCTTATATGTATTGCGCTCGGAGCCGTCCGGCCCCTGGAACTTTGTCCTTGCCGTGAACACATGGGTCAAGGACCAGGTGACCTTGTTTTTTTGCGACAGATCATCTAAGTCATCGAAATAAGGCAGGTCTTCCTGATCCACGTCGGGTCGGAAGGCGTAGCTGATCTCCGGGATGATTTCATGTCGCAGTTTTTCGGCAAAGCCGTTGTTCAGGTTGAAAATCCGGTCAATGGTGGTGGAAAGGCTCGCACCTGCATCATAGATTCCTCGGGTTCTGAAATCACCGTCATCTCCGAATTTGTCTGTAAAATCCTGGGTGTGCCAGCCGGTGCCCCTGACCCCTATATAAGGTTCAAAGGAAAATGTTTTGGCAATTCGGGTGGGATAGTAAATCTTAGGATAGATATCCATGCGCTGGCCGTTGACCAGGGTGACTGTGGTGTCCTTCCTGTAAAAGGATCTAAATTCCGAATCCAGGGTCCAGTAAAATCCCGTGTTTCCGATTTTCTGGCGCAGGGCGTCAAATTCCACGCTTGGAAGGGTCTGAAGGGTCGTGTCCGTTGTGTGCTGACGTCTGGCCACCACATCGTCGTACCAAAGGCCCTGCATTGTTAAACTGTAGGAGGACCAGGCTTTGGAGAGCATCAGGCTGTTTTTGCGGGTGGTGGTGTCATAGGAGTCCAGGCTGCGGCCAAAGGCGTCGCTGAAATATTCATTGGAGGCATCATATCCTGAAAATCCGTCCTTGAATTCCTGAAGATAATCGGCGTCACTGACCACGTCCAGATCCAGTTTTGCGGAAAAGCCCAAAGGCAGGTCCTGGTCATGCTTCATCCGGAACCACCACCGGTCCGTATTGGTGCGTGTGCCTGTGGAGGAAAAGCTGTAGGTCTCTGTGGCTGACGTGCCGTCATTGATTTTATCGTCGTCCAGAAAGTCCATCATGATGGCGCCCTGGGAGCGGTCATCGATAATGTACCGAAATTCTCCTGCCACCTTTACGCCGCGGTCAGACATGTAATGGGCATATACCGTGGCATCGGTGTTCCGGGACAATGCCAGGAACAGGGGCTGCTCATATTCAAAGCCCCGACGGTCCGAACTGCCGATATAGGGCAGTAACAGTCCTGTCTGGCGTTTGGTTTTAACGGGAAATACAAGATAGGGGGAGTAGAGAACCGGCATTTTTTTCGCCCACAGGGCAGTGTGGCTGGCCGTGCCGTAGCCTTCCACCGCGACCTTTATATTTCTGCCGGTGATCTTCCAGTCCGGAGAGTCCCCGTCGCAGGTGGTGATGGAGCCTTTTTCCGCATCATAGGTGAATTCGCCTGTTTTGCGTATCTTTTCACCGCTGATGTAGTAGTTGCCCTCCTGGATGAAGATGGTGCCTTTGTTGATGCTGCCCTTCTGGGTGGCAAGATTCACCTGCATGGCATTGCAGGTAATGGTATCTCCTCCGGAGATGAAAAGCACATTGCCCTGGGCAAAGGCCTCTTTGGTGATATTGGAAAATTCCACATAGTCGGCTTCAAGCCTTGTGGCACCTCCTGTGATAATGACGTCGTCCTCTGCAATGTAAAGGTCCCGGTCCTTATCATAGGTCACCATCAAAGCAGAGATCTGCCAGGAGACATCCTTTGGGTTTTCCTTTCCCGGCATGGCAAAGCCTTGGGTCTGATGGACCATCAGACAAAAAACAACAAAGGCCGCCGCCAGGGACAGTCTTTTCCAGGGGAACAAAGAGGGCATGGGCTTTCCGCTTAAATCTTTTGCACATCAATTAAAATTACTGTATAAAGCCATTTTATAGGTGAAAAGTCAAGGAGAATGGCTGAAAATAGGCAGATGCGGACAGCCGGCGACGAAAGGACTATAGATGACCGCCTCCATCATCGATTCAATCGGAAATACCCCCCTAATTGAAATCAAAAAACTGAACCCCGTCCCCGGGGTGAGGATTTTTGCCAAGCTGGAATATATGAATCCGGGCGGCTCTATAAAAGACCGGGCCGCCCTTTTTATGATCAACCGGGCCGAAGCGTCAGGGGAACTGACCAAGGACAAAACCGTGATTGAGGCCACTTCCGGAAATACCGGCATCGGCCTTGCCATGATCTGTGCGGTTAAAGGATATAGCATTGCCCTGGCCATGGCTGAAAATGCCAGCGAAGAGCGAAAAAAAATCCTTCGGGCCAGGGGGGCGGATATCATTTTGACCCCCAAACACTTAGGCTCGGACGGGGCCATTGAAGAGGCCTACCGCCTGGCCAGGGAAAATCCGGACCGGTATTTTTTAACCGACCAGTATAATAATGAGGCCAACTGGCAGGCCCATTACCATACCACAGGCCCCGAGATCCTTGAGCAGACCCAATGTAAAGTGGATGCCGTTGTGGCCAGCGTGGGAACCTCTGGTACCCTGATGGGACTCTCCCGCTTCTTCCGGGATAAAAAGCCCGATACCCGGGTAATCTGTGCAGAACCCTATTTGGGGCACCGCATCCAGGGTCTTAAAAATATGAAGGAGTCCTACACCCCGGAGATCTTTGACAAGACCATTTTGGACCAAACCCTTCACATTGACGATGAAGACGCTTTTGAGGCTACCCGGCAGCTTGCCAGAGTGGAAGGGCTTTTTGTGGGCATGAGTTCCGGGGCCGCTATGGCTGCGGCTGTTGAGACGGCAAAGCAGATTCGCCAAGGAACGGTGGTTGTGATCTTCCCTGATTCCGGTGAACGGTATCTGTCCACGGATCTGTTTGACGTCAAACGGACCATGAATCTGTCTTTGCATAATACCCTTAAAAAGGAAGTGCAGCGGTTCGAACCCATGGGCGAGTCCAAAATCGGGATTTATACCTGCGGTCCCACGGTTCACCGCAGACTCCATGTCGGGCAGTTCCGCCGTTATGTCTTTACCGATCTTTTGGTGCGCTACCTGGAGTTTCAGAATTTTGACGTCAATCATGTGGTCAATATCACGGATTATGACGATAAAACCATCACCGGAGCCCAGGCTGCCGGGATGAGCCTTGAGGCGTTCACCCAGCCCTTTATCGATTCTTTCCGTAAAGACCTGAACCGCCTTTTTGTGCGTCCGGCCCAGGCGTATCCCAAGGTGTCCGGCCACTTTCCTGAAATGACGGCACTGGTCCGGACGCTGCTTTCCGGTCAGCACGCCTATGAAAAATTGCACTCCGTCTATTTTGACATCGCAAGCCTTGAGACTTACGGTGACCTGTCCAATGTGGATCTGGACAAGATACGCCTGGGAGCGACAGTGGATCTTGACGAGTATGAAAAGCAGAATCCCCGCGACTTTACCCTGCTCAAACGGGTCAAGCTGTCAGAACTCAAACAGGGGGTCGGGATCAAGACTGAGTGGGGAAATGTGCGCCCTTCTCTCCATCTTCAATGCGCGGCCATTTCCATGAAGTATCTGGGGGCGGGGTTTGACATTCATACAGGGTCCAGGGAACTGATGTTCCCCCATCATGAAAATGAGATTGCCATAGCCAGGGCTGCGGCGGGAACCGGACTGGCCAACGTCTGGATTCACTGTGATCCGGTCCGGTACGACGGTTCTTTGGGGTGCGATACAATCGAGGAACTGACGCTGGACGTCCTGGCGGATCAGGGGTGGGGGATGGATGTCCTCAGGTTCTGGCTCATGTCCGCCCATTACAGAAAGCCCCTGGTACTGAGCAAGAAGAGTCTGGACGATGCCAATTCCACCCTGGCCAAAATCAACCGCTGCATTGGGACCCTGGGCGCGGTGAATGCGGAACGTGAGGCCTCCCCTGAGTTTAGAAATGAAGTGGAGCAGATTGCCTATGACTTGCGTCAGAGCATGATTGGCGCTATGTCCGATGATCTTAAGGCCCCGGTAATGGTCACAGGGCTTTTGTCCGGGATCAAGCAGATCAACCGCCTGCTAAGCGGGCAGAAGATGGATGTGGACAGCGCCTCTCGACTGCTGGCGTGTTTCAAGGAATTAGACACGATTTTTCAGCTTTTTGATTTTAATAAAAAAACGGAATATTCCCCCGAAATTCTGGCTCTCTTGGAAGAACGGGAGACTGCACGCAAACAAAAGGACTGGCAGACGGCTGACAGTCTGCGGCAGCAGCTTGAAGACATGGGGGTTCCGGTCCATGACAAAAAGGTATAACCGATAATGACAGCGCGTTCTTTTTTTCCCTTTACCCATGTCACCGCCGATCAAAGAAAGACCCTTGGCGCCTTTTTCAAGGATGTCCGGGTGCTGGATATTGATGGGCCGGGGACGGCCGGAAAAGAGAATTTGGAAGAAAAAAAATCTTTGACCCTCGTTTCCCTTTCAAGGGATCGGGCAGCCGTCCTTGAACGGCAGTTTGCAGATTACATGGCCTGGGTTAGGCTTCATAAGGGCAACGAGAAAAATTTAAAGCATCTGCTTAAGGATTCCCCGTATTTTAAATCAGATACGGACCTGACCAGTATCCGCTCCCAGATTATGTCCAAGGATCATAACGCTGAAAGCGACACCGTTGCAGCTCCGGGACTCTTTTTAAAACTGGCCCAGAATCTGGACCGGGAGACCGAAGCCATCGACACCCGTCTTTGCGATCTGGATGCGGGAAGACAGAGCCTTTTGACCGAATTGAAGGGGGAAATAAACCCTTCCGAAGACGGGACGGATCATGGCAGTGCCCTGTCAGATACAGGCCGTATTATGCCGGCCGGCCGCTTTTCCGCCTGGGCGGCGCTTGCCCGGGAAACCGGGATGTTGACCGATGATGCAGGGCTTTTAGTGACCACCAGTCCGGAAATGTTCACCTGGCTGGAGGAGAACGCCGGCAGTGTGATAAATGGGCTTGACATCGACTCCATAAAAGTGCATGAAAATGGATGTGGAAACAAGGATAGATGGCTTCAGGACGTTGACAACCTCCTCGAAAAGATGACTGCCGGCACCCCTCCTATTGGGGAACAAGGCGATGCACTGAAACAACAAAGTGATTGCTGTCATCTTTCAGGGTACCTTAAGTTCCGGTTGTTTCCCGGCGAAATCCTGAACCGAACCACCCAGATTCCAGGCCGGCAAGTGGCTGTCTGCCTGGTTGGTTTAAACTCATAAAAAAGCTTGATTTTAGCAAAAATAATGTTGTAAAAGCGTTTTTTTAAATCAGGTATATTTGGAGTTTGACAATAATACCTAAATTATCATTTAAGGAGGCTATTAAAATGGCATTTACCCCGATTGTTGACGAGTCCAAATGTGTTGGCTGCGAAGAATGTGTAGACGTATGTCCTGTGGAAGTATTTGAGATGCAGGATGAAAAATCCGTTCCGGTCAATGCAGAAGAATGCATGGGCTGCGAAAGCTGCGTGGAAGTCTGTGAAGAAGATGCGATCGTTGTAGAAGAAGACTAGCGCACAGCCTTCATTTGAAAGATCCTAATGTGCCGGTATCCGTTCTCAGGATGCCGGCACATTTTGGTTTAGTGCGGATGCCCTGAATCGGCACTTAAAACCTTAAGGAAAGACAGCTCAACCCTCCGTCCAGTTTTCTGAATTCGGAAACATCCAGAGTCAGGACCTGGTATCCCTTTTTTTTGATCATCTCTTTTGTCCTGTTATACCCCTTTGGCACCAACACGGTATTGTTGATCCATACCGAGTTGGCCGCATAGGCCTCGTCATCAGGGACCCGGATTTTTTCAAACCCCGCTAGTTCCGGCTTGTCCACAAATTCTCCCCAGACCAGAAGGATATTGTTTTCAAGGTAGGAGATCCCCGTTTTAAGATGAAGTACCGAGCTTAAGGGGACTGCAGAAACTGTCATCCCGTACCGTTTGAGGATTGAGGCCAACTGATCTACGCCTTCAGGGTTAGTGCGTTCGGAAAGACCGACATAAAAATGAGTACCGACCATCATGACATCCCCGGCGTCCAGGGTTCCGGGAGCGGTTATGGTTTCCACCGGCAGTTCAAAGGGGACAAGAGCCTCCCGGATACTTTGAATTTCTCCCTTTCTGCTGTCTGCCCCGGGATTCGTTATAACGGCGCAATGGGGAGTGACAAGACAGGTGTCCTCAATGAATACCGAATCCGGATACGCATCATCCGCAGGCAGGGTAGCCACGGCCAGGCCACAGGTTTCAAGGGCCCGGACATAGGCGTCATGCTGGGCTGCGGCAAGATTAAAGTCCGGGGTGCCTAATCCTGCGGTGGTGATGCCGTTGATCATATTTTTACAGGGCCGTTTGACAATGGCGTTGGAAAACATAAAAAACTCCTTGAATCGTATGGTCTTGTTATTGTTTTTTTGTGCCGGAGAAGTTGGTCAGGCAAACTCCGGAGATCACCAGGATGGCGCCGATGAGAATGGACGGGGTCAATGTTTCACCGAGAAGGAAAAAGGCCAGAATCAGGGCTGAAACAGGGACAAAATTAATAAACACCCCGGCCTTCATCGGCCCGATTTTCTGAATTCCCTGGTAATACCAGAAAAATCCCAGCACCGTTCCGAAAAAACCAAGATAGAACAGGCTGGCCCATTCCGATAAGCCGTATATGGTCAGGTGGCTGAAAGTGCCGCTAAAAAGGGCTGGAATGCTTAATAGAAGTGTGCCGGCCAGTGAGGAATAGCAGACCGATGACAGGGGCGTGAGCCGGTTCATGACCTTTTTGCCCATAATGGAGTAAGAAACCCATGAGGCGACACATCCGAAGATGAACAGCTCACCTGTGCCAATGCCCGAGTGGAAGATGGAGGCAATCTGCCCTTCTGTGATGATGACAAGGGCGCCGGTTACTGACAGTGCAAGGCCGATCAGTTTCCCTGGGCTCAGCGGTTCTTTGAAGAACAGGGCCGAGGCCAGGCTGATGAAGATGGGGTTGGTGGCAATGATCAAAGACGCTCGGTTGGCGTTGATCATGGTCAGCCCGGTGAAAAAGCACAGGTTATAGGAAAATATTCCGGTGGCCCCCAGAAAAAAAATCCCAAGGATCTGGGGCAGGTTCACGCGGGGCAGCGGGCCTTCCATGATCCGGGTCAGCAGCACCAGAAAAATGCTGGCGATGGAAAAGCGAAGAAAGGCGGCTGAGTATGGATCCACCTTTCCTGCCAGGGCTTTGCCGGCAATAAATGTTCCGCCCCAGAAAAAAGCGGCAAGTATCAGTTTAATATAGGTCATGGCTGTCAGCGAATCTGAATATAAGGTTTAGGCCCATACCCCGTTATGGAGATGGGCGGACAAAGAGCAAATAATGGTACAGTCCCTAACATAAATGTCAAGAAAAATAACGACCGCGTCCAGGCGGCAGCTATTTCATACGGGTCCGTTGCTGAACCTTTGCTTTTGGGCAATGAAGCCTTTGCCGAAAAAGCTTACCAGATGGGCATGCAGCGCAGGGGGATGAGGAATTTGGCCTTTACTTTCAGGTGTCGGAACCGTATAAAATATCAACCAGCGTATTGATGTGCATCGTAATTTTCCACGCCTGAAAAAGGGGACCCCATGCAGCAGGCCGCGCCCAATGTAAAATTATCACCCAAGTTCATCTGTCAGAGTTTGATCAACGTAAGGCTGATTACGGCCGATCAGGCCAGGGATCTTTTGCGCAGGGAAAAGCAGATCAAAGAGGCCATTGTGGCAAAAGCCGGGGGCGGAAAGAGCCTTACCCCGGCAGACAGGCAAAAGGCGTTGAACGCGGTTTCTTTTCTGGACGTGCTGATCCAGGCCCGGCTGGACCGCTTGGACAAGCCCGGCACAGAGGTTGATGAAGATCTGATCTACAGGACTCTGGCGCAGGCCTGGGGAATGGAGTATAAGAAAATTGATCCGCTCAAGCTGGAACTTAACCTGGTTACCGGCACGATTTCTAAGTCCTTTGCCTTAAAACACATGCTGCTGCCCCTGATGATGGAGGAAGGAAAACTTGTGGTGGCAACACCGGATCCCTTCAATTATGATGCGCTTTCCGATGTGGAGCAGGTGTCAAAGCTCAAGGTTAAGCCCATTGTCAGTGCCAGAACCGACATCATTAAATTGATCCATGAGTTTTTCGGATTTCAATACTCCATTTCAGCGGCCGAGGACCTTTTTGCCAAAAAAGGGGTGGACCTGGGCAATCTTGAGCAGTTTGTCAGCATCGGCGGCATGGATGAACTGCCGTCTACGGATCAGCACATCGTCAATGCGGTGAACCATTTGTTCTCCTACGCCTTTGATCAAAAGGCCAGTGACATTCACATTGAGCCCAAAAGGGATATCTGTCTTGTGCGCATGCGCATTGACGGGGCGTTGCATACTGTGTACAAGCTGCCCAAAAAGCTGCACAACGCCGTGGTCAGCAGGATCAAGACCCTGGCGGCCCTGGATATGGCGGAAAAGCGGCGTCCCCAGGACGGCAGGATCAAGATGGCCAAGGATGAGACTGAGGTGGAGATCCGGGTTTCCACCATTCCCGTTGCCTTTGGTGAAAAGGTGGTGATGCGGATCATGGACCCGGACATTCTGTTCCAGGACCTTGAGATGCTGGGGTTTTCTTCGGATGATTTTGAAACCTACAAGCGCCTGATCACCATGCCCTTTGGTATCGTTCTGGTCACAGGCCCGACCGGATCCGGCAAGTCCACGACCCTGTACTCCAGTCTGAGGATGCTCTCCTCTCCGGAGGTGAATATCACCACCATTGAGGATCCCATTGAAATGATCCACGAAGAGTTCAACCAGATCGGTGTACAGCCCGCCATAAACGTCACCTTCGGGTCGGTGCTGCGCAATATCATGCGCCAGGATCCGGACATTATCATGGTGGGAGAGATCCGGGATCTGGAAACCGCCCAGGCCGCGGTCCAGGCGGCCTTAACAGGGCATCTGGTTTTGTCCACCCTCCATACCAACGACGCCGTGTCCACCATATATAGGCTGCTGGATCTTGGCATCCCGGCTTATCTGGTTCATTCCGCCCTGACAGGGGTCGTGGCCCAGCGCCTGGTCAGAAAGATTTGCCCCCATTGTATAGAATCGTTTCAGATGGATGCACGGGAATTGGCGGATCTCGGTCTGAAAGTGGACATAAAAGGACCTGTTCAGCTTAAGCATGGCAAGGGATGCATTAAATGCCGGAATACAGGATACAGGGGACGAACAGGGATTTATGAAATCCTTCCCTATACGGATGCCTTAAAGCGGCTGACCTCTGATACGGCTGGACTTGAAGCCCTAAGAAGCCAGGCGGCGGCAGAGGGCCTGATCCAACTGCGAGAGGGCGGTATCCGGAAGATGCTGGCCGGCCAGACCACTTACCAGGAGGTGCTGCGGGTGACCTGGGAGCAGGCTTAATTCACCATGTCCCCCGGGTGGATATCTCGTTTGGATGAGATCACCATGACCGTGGCATTGAGATCATCGCTGCGCAGGACAATGAGTTCGCCGACAAAAAGTGGTGCGATGTCAGGGGTGTCTTTGGTGCCGAAAAGTGTTTTTTCGATCTGGGACTGGTAGATGGAGTAAATTTGGCCGGGGCGGACATTGTCCCGGTTTCCTTTATTGATAAAGGCGATGCGGCGATCGTTTATCATTACGGTGTTATCGTCGGAGCATACAAGTACAGCGTCAATGGGGTCCGGGTGCTTTTGAATGGCAATTTCCTGATCTGCCGGGGCATACGGCATGAGCATATCTCCGGCTTCAATAGCCCTGTAGGCTTCCGTTATCTTACCGACCACATATTCGTCTGTATGGTTAATGATTTCGACCCGGCCTTTTAGCGTATGTTTCACGCCTGTATATTTTTTCCGGTCAAATTTTTCTTTTATCTGCTCTACATTAAAAATTTGGTAGGTCTGCCCCTTATTTAGGGCGTCGCTGGCCGCCGGCTTGATATAGACGATATCGTCGGTGGACATCATTACATTTTTATCCCGTTCCCGGATAATCGAACCCAGGCTTTTTTCCTGGGCCTTTTTAATGAAACCAACCCGGTCCATGCCAGGATAAATAAAGGTAGGCGTAATGGGGTCGGGCATTCGGGGAGCTTGCGGTGTGGCTTGGGGGGGAGAGGAAACCTGTGCCACCGGTGCCTTTTCTTTTAGGTAGACCCGAATTTTTTCTCCGGGATAGATCCTGTGGGGATTTTTAATATCTTTGTTCATTTCCCAAAGGCCGGGCCAGTCCCACTGGCTGTTGTAAAACTTACGGGACAGGTCCCAGAGGGTGTCCCCTTTTTGAATGGTGTAGTAAAATCCGGGTTCACCGTCCGCCGCCTTAACCAGGCCGGGTTCGTCCTGGGCCCAAGATGCTGAGCCGAGAAAAAAGACGCACAAAATTACTATCCCTTTTAAGGAAATTACCTTTAATTTTTGATACTTCATATCGCCCCCTTGATGCGGTGCTCCCTGTAAATCTTGACTTTATTTAATCTCCTGTTCTATAAAAAGTCAAGATTTGATACACCAAATTACTAGAAATGGACGGTAAATGATAAAGATTGCCAATCTGTTGTTTGAGGCCAGGATGCTCAAGGATCTGTCCAGGTCCGGCTATGCATTTTTAGGGGCAGGGCGCGAAAGTATTGCAGAGCACACCTTTACAATGGCCTTTATTTGCCTTACCATGGCGAAACTTGTGCCCGGTGCAGACAGCGAAAAGCTTATGGCCATGGCCCTGGTCCACGACCTTCCTGAAGCCCGTACAGGAGATCATAATTACGTTAATAAAAAATACAATGTGGTGGACGAGGAAAAGGCTATTCGTCATTTTTCCCGGGGAATTCCCTTTGGAGAGGAATTCAAGTCCCTGATAGAGGAGTTTAACCTGGGGCAGTCCTTAGAGGCCCGTCTGGCCAATGACGCGGACCAGCTTTCATTTGTCCTGGAGTTAAAGAAGCTCAAGGACCTGGGGGCAACGTCTCCTGAGGAATGGCTGCCCCTGGTCATGGGACGGCTCAAGACCGACACCGGACGGGAAATGGCCTCACAGATCATGGAAAGCCGGTGGGATGAGTGGTGGACATGCGATTATTCAGAGTGAGCAGGGTCGGGGGATTTTAATGGATTCACCTTTATCCCTACTTTATATCGGCGAATCCGATGCGCCCGAAGATCTTGTGGCAGATTCGGCTTTCCAGGTCCGATCGGTGGGAACGCCCGACGAGGGGGCGCAACTCGGCCAGCGCCCTGACATTATTATCATGGTGCCGAATTTTCATTCTGACGGTATGGAGGCGGATACCGTGCGTCAATGGATTTGCGAGCTCAAACCTGAGCGGTTTGTCTTTCCGCCGGGAATTTTTTGCGGCGTGCCTGCCTCGTTGTCCCGGAAAACCCGCTTAGAGATTTTATCTGCAGGATGCGACCGGATTTTGGAGCTTCCCCTTTTATCCTTTGAAATTGCCATCAAGGCCGGACAGTATGCCAGCAAACATGCCCTGGCCCAGCAGCAGCATGCAGACAGTCGGGCCCTGGAAAAGTCCTTTGCCTATCTGGACCGGTTCAAATCCGAACTCAAAGCCGTTAAAACTGAGTTAGTGGACGAAAAGACCAGCCTGAATACCGCGCTGAAACAAATTCAGGAAATGACCGGGGAGCGAAGCCGGATCAAGCAGGCCCTCAACGAGGCGAAAAAAAAACTGGGCGAGAACATGGCCGGGTTCAGCCGGATTCTGGTTTCCCTGATCCGGTCCCGGGTGGAGCAGAACCGGTGCCATGGCGAACGGGTCGCCGATATCGCAACCTTTCTGGGGCGGGAAATGGGACTGGATGAAAATCGGTTGGAGGATCTTTTAAAAGCTGCTATGCTCCATGAAGTCGGACTTTTATTCATGTCTGAGGCATTTTTGTCCGATAAGGAACAGCAAGATGGGCAGTTATCCGCCTATGACAGCTCCATGATGCTGCAGTACCCGGTAAAAGGGGCGAAATTGCTTGACAATTGCCCGGGATTTGAGCCAGCAGCCCGGATTATCCGGAGCCTGAACGAGTGGTCAGACGGCACAGGGTATCCGGAGGGGCTAAAGCGGCGCCATATCCCTTTGGAATCAAAGATTCTGGCCGGGGCTGATGAGCTGGACGCGCTCAGGGACCGGCCGGACATTGACGGGCCGGAGGGGATGCTATCGGCCCTGGAGGACCTGGCCGGGGCCCGGCTGGATCCTGTTATTGCAGGGCTTTTGGGTAAATATGTGGTGACCCGCCTTTCATCGGACAGTTTTAAGGTCCGGGGGGTGGGACTTGCTCAGTTAGAACCTGGGATGAGGCTGGGAACGGCACTTTTTACCGCCACTGGCACAAAGCTTTTTTCAGCCAATACGGAACTGACCCGGGAAGCGATTAATAAGATTGTACAATACAGCAGGGAATACCCTGTGGATGAAATCGTTTACATAAAGGTTTAGAACATGGATATTTCTTCGGTTATCGGTGTGGTCTCCGGGATGGGTTTCGTGCTTGGAACCATTCTGCTTGGCGGCAGCATCATGATGTTTGTCAATATCCCTTCCATTCTCATTGTGGTGGGGGGGACCATTGCTTCGACCATGATCGCCTATCCCCTGTCAGATGTCCTGGGAATGTTCAAAGTGGCCATGAAGATTTTTATTTTTAAGATTGAGAAACCCGAAGATATTATTGCCAACCTGGTTGAAATATCCAACAAGGCCAGAAAGGGCGGACTGCTCTCCATTGAGGGGGATATCCAGACCACACCGGACCCCTATCTTGCCCAGGCCCTTCAGATGACCGTGGATGGGGTCAAGACTGCTGATATCGCCCAGATCATGCAGAAAAAAATGGATCTGACCAAGAAAAATCTTGATACCGGATCGGATATCTTCTCCAGTATGGGCTCCTATGCCCCTGCATTCGGAATGATCGGTACCCTTATCGGCCTGGTCCAGATGCTGGCCAACCTGGACGACCCCTCCTCTATCGGGCCCAAAATGGCCGTCGCCATGATTACCACCTTTTACGGTGCCGTCATGGCCAACCTCTTTTTTATTCCCATGAGTGACAAGCTCAGCGGCAGAAATCAGGAGGAGATCACCAATATGAACATCATTTTTGAGGGTATTCTCTCCATCCGTGAAGGGGAGCATCCTAAACTCATGGAGGATAAGCTTAAGGTTTACCTGCCCGGGGGCAAAAGCGATGAGCAAAAATAATCTTAAAGGCAAAGTGACGACCAATGGCTGAAGATACTGGAAGCGAGGCCGAGGCTGCGTTAGCCCAACCTTCGTCATCTGACGGTGACGGCAAGAAAGTGGTGGAAGGGGCTCCGGAATGGATGTGTACCTTTTCGGATCTGGTGACCCTGCTTATGTGTTTTTTTGTTCTTCTCTTTGCCATGAGTACGACCCAGCAGGAGACCTATAAAGAGCTGGTCCAGTCTCTGAGAAGCGCACTTGGCGCACAGGCGGTTCCCCAGTCCGGCACCCGGGAGGGACTGACCATGCACCCGGTACCTTCGGAGGAGCCCAGTGACAACCAGCAGATCGACGAGCTGGGCGGGATGATTGAAAAGGAGATGGAGGATATTGTTTCCGAGATCCGGGAACTTGTCCTGTTCAACAAGCTGGGAGGAGAGGTCTCCGTCACCAAAAACGAGGATGGCGTGGTCATCACCATGTCGGACCTGCTTCTCTTTGCCGAGGGGGGGACGAAACTTTCTGACAAAGGCCTGGATATTCTCAAGAAGGTGGCGGCTGTCCTTTCAAAACTTGCCTATCATGTTAAGATTAAAGGGCATACGGACAGTTCTCCCATCTCTTCGAACCAGTATCCTTCCAACTGGGAGCTCTCCAGTGCCAGGGCCTCAACCGTGGTTCGCCACCTGGTGGATAACGGGGTGCCCCCGTTTTATATTTCAGCAGAAGGCTATGCCCAGTATCATCCAGTGGCCACCAACGATACGGCGGCCGGCCGGGCCCGAAACCGCCGGGTGGAAATCGTCTATGAGAGGGACAGTATCGCCCGTCAGTTTGCGGACATGCGCAAATAATAAAGATTCGGGGGATTATTGAAGCGGCCGGTTTACCCGGGCATCTTCAAGGGCGATTTCCAGTTCCGCCACTCCGATCTCGGGCATGCCTAAGATATCGGCCTCCCGGGATGAGACAATCCCAGATAAATCCATATTTACATCATTGGCCTCCATTTTATTGCAGACCATGTTGACCAGTCGGACAATCAAAAGCAGCATGTCCGTTCGGTCAAACTCTCCCGTGTGGTGGTCCCGGGCAATGAGCCTGTAGTGTTCGGGCAGGTTCCACTTGGTAAGCAGGTTGTACCCCAGGGCGGTGTGAAGGTTGGCCAGGATTTTATCAATCAGCTGGGGCGGGGGTTTGAATCCGATGGATTTTGAGGCGAGAATTTTTTCCAGGGCTGTGAGCAGATATAGCTTTCCCATGTCATGGAGGAGTCCTGCAATAAAGGCCCGGGGGACAAGATCCGCAAGCGCCAGGTAGCGGGCCGTCCACAAAGAACCGATGGCGCAGGATACCGAGTGGGTCCACAACTTGTTCTGGTATGAGCGGATTAAAGGGTTTTTTGACTTGAAATTCTGCTGGTAAACCACTTTCATGATGACGTTGACCATCTCGGTCTGGCCCAAACGGACCAGGGCCTCTTTGATGGTTTCTACATCGCCTAACCCTCGGTAGAAAGGGGAGTTGGCCGTTTTCAGCACCTGGGAGGTCAGGGTGGGATCCATACGGATCAGTCGTGTCAGTTCTGCAAAATCAGGTACCCTGCGGGTGGCCTCCTGTTGGATTTTCATGGCCTTTGGATTTAGGACCGGCAGGGAATCTTCCTTCCTGATCTGTTGTTTTATCAGTTCAATAATGCTGCTTGGCTGTGCTGGCATAGGGCGTTATGCAACTCCTAACAATCGGTTGATCTCAGCAATGGGCCGGGGCGCAAGCAGCCTGGGGATGGTCCTGAAGGTTTCCTCCAGGGTTGTGGTGCCCGAAGAAACTTTGGACAGGGCATCCTCCATTAGGGTAACCAGGCCTGAGGTTTCAATGGCAATGCGCCGAAGTTCGTAGCTGGACCGGCTTTTAAGAATCGCCTCTCTTAAGTATTCGTTGAGGATGAGCATTTCAAATACCGCGACCCGTCCTTTGTACCCGGTATGGTTGCAGGCGGGGCATCCGCGGCCCTTGTACAGGGTGTATCTGCCCATTTCATCAGGACCGTATCCCAAAAGTTTGAGATCCGCAGATGAGGGCCTGTAATCCTCCCGGCAGTGGACGCATACCCTTCTTAAAAGGCGCTGGGCCAGTACGCAGGTGACTGTGGAGGAAATGAGAAAGGGCTCGATGTCCATGTTCATCAGGCGGATCAGGCCTGATATACTGTCTTCGGTATGAAAAGAGGTTAACACCTTGTGCCCTGTTAATGCGGCATGAACCGCGACATTGGCTGAGTAATTGTCCCTGATTTCACCGATAACGATGACATCCGGATCCTGGCGGACCACATGGCGCAGTGTCTCTTCAAAGGTCCGGTTGATGGCGGGGTCTATGGAGCACTGGGAAATGCCCTCCACCACGTACTCTACCGGATCCTCCGCCGTGACGATACTGGTCTGGGGACTTGATATGTCGGCGACGCAGGAGTAGAGAGTGGTTGTCTTTCCCGATCCTGTGGGACCTGTGATGATCATGACGCCGGAAGGAACCTTGAGCACGTCTTTTTCAAAGCGGTCCAGCATTTTTGACTGCATGCCGATGTTGTCAAGGCGGATGACCTGGTCAATGCGGTTCAGGATTCTGAGCACGATTTTTTCACCAAAGACCGTTACAAAAAATGAAGTCCGCAGGTCGTATTGATTGCCCTGGTGCTCAAAGGCCATGCGGCCGTCCTGGTGCCGTCTTTTTTCGGCAATATTGGCCTTGCAAAGTACTTTTATCCTGGCGGACACCATGGAGGCGGCATTGATGGGAAACAGTTTGTACGGAACCAGAATACCGTCAACACGGAAGCGGACCTGAAGGCGCTCTTCAAAAGGTTCGATGTGGATGTCCGAGGCCCCCTGTTCGATGCCGTTGGCAATGATGGAGTTAACGATGCCGATAGCCGTATTCTCGTCTACAGTGGTGGTGGGCTGGATACTGCCGGATCCAAGTTTCTCCAGCTTTTTTTCAATCATGTTGGGCGAGGCGATCCCCATGATGAAATTTTTGCCGTAGAGTTTTTGTGCCCCTATAATATCGGATTTGTTAAAGGGATCTGCAAAGGCGACAAGGGTTTTGTCCTTTTCCTTTCTGACCGGCAGAAAATGGTTGGACATGCACCATTTGATCGGAACGTTTTCTATAAGGGTGTTGTCTATATCCTCAATGGACAGATCGATGAAGGGAAATCCCAGCTGGACGGATAAGGCCTCGATAAAGGCGGTTTCGGTCATGTACTGGTTTTCTACGATGATCTGGCCCAGGCGCTTGTTTTTCTGGCTTTTCTGAATGCTTAAAGCGGCGTTGAGTTTGGCCTGGGACAGATAGCCGAACTCCACCATGAGATCCCCGATGCGAAGGGACAGGTGGTTGCGTCGCAGGACATTTTTGACCTTGTCTTCATTGATGTACTTGAGATCTTTGAGGGTGTCCAGCAGGGTTTTGCCCGGAGAGAGCTTGGATTTGACCCGCATGGCGTAGAGGGCCTTTTCCTTTGTGAGCATCCCTTCTTTGATAAGAAGAGAGACAATCTCTCCGGGTTCAGTATTAAAGCTATGTCGGCCCTTGGGGGCGGGCTTGAGGGTCATAATCCGGCCTGTTTGCTGTCTTTGTTGCTCAGTTGCGCTTATATGCGTTTCTTAGCCATACAGCCATACTTCCACGGTGAAGTCAACACAAAGCGTCAACACAACAGGCGGCAGGGGCAAGGTTCCTGCAAAGGGATCAACTCCGGGAATTGTCCAGTTTTTCCTTTTCAACCGTTACGATGCGTTGAATGTCCTGGTGCGCGACGCCTTTTTTTATTCCCGGGCAGGAGTTTGCCATAATGTCCCAGTTTTCAGGATTGGCGATAAGGGTCTTGATGAATGGCCAGGCCCTGCACATATAGGGTTTGACCGGGTGAATGGTACATTGTTTTTCAGGATCAAAAAAAACACATGATCCGGCATCGGCTGTGGTCAGAACAGGGCGGGAGCCGGACATGTCGCAATATTGTTCAATGAAGGTTGCGGGATCTGCCGTAATATAACGGCAGATGTTTTGAATGTCGTTTTCAGTGACATAGGTTCCGCCGAACCCTGTGCAGCATTGGCCGCATTGCTGGCATTCAAAAATCTCGTTGCTTGTGGTGTGTTCAGACGCCATAACGTTTTTCCATTGCCTTTTGCATGGTCAGGGGATCGACGTATTGAAGATCTCCTCCCATGGGGACGCCCGAGGCGATCCGGGTGATGGTGATGGAACTGTTTTTCAACCGCTCCTGGATATAGGAAGCCGTGGCCTCTCCTTCCACATTGGTTTTGGTGGCCAGGATGATTTCACTGATTTTTTTGGTCTCTATCCGCTTGAAGAGTTCAACCAGCCTGATGTCATCCGGGCCGATACCGTCAATCGGTGAAAGTGCTCCGCCCAGAATATGGTAGGTTCCTGAAAAGGCGTTGGCATTTTCAATGGCTGCCATGTCTGTCGGGTTTTCTACCACGCAGATGGTGCGCTGATCCCGGGAGGGGTCGGCGCAGATCCGGCAGCGCTCTGTGTCGCTGAG
Organism: uncultured Desulfobacter sp.; assembly: GCA_963677255.2. Lineage (GTDB taxonomy): Bacteria > Desulfobacterota > Desulfobacteria > Desulfobacterales > Desulfobacteraceae > Desulfobacter. The sequence goes on from CAXXER010000001.1 coordinate 3,527,547, forward strand.
GGCAAAACACGAGGCACACAGCCGGATACTGCTCTTGAGCTCAATGATGTCTCCGGCCAGGGTGGCCGCCTCATGGTCCGGTGCATGCAAGATATGCAGGGCCAGTCTTTCGGCGGTTTTTTTTCCAATCCCCGGCAGGGTGGACAAGGAATTGATCAGCTTGAGGATCGCTTCGGGATAATGATTCACAAAGGCGCCTGTCGCTTAGAGTCCGGGGATGTTCATCCCGCCGGTCAGTTTGCCCATTTCAGAAGAGATCATCTCCTGGGATTTGTTCAGGGCGTCGTTGATCGCTGCCAGAATCAGGTCCTGGAGCATTTCAACATCTTCGGGGTCGACCACTTCTTTTTCAAGGGTAATGGACTCAATTTTCTGGCCGCCATTGGCAACGACTTTGACCATGCCGCCGCCGGCAGAGGCTTCAACGGTTTTGGTTGCCAGATCTTCCTGGGCCTTGAGCATTTTTTTCTGAAGCTTCTGGGCCTGTTTCATCATTGTGTTCATGTTTCTCATTATACGAACTCCCAAATTTTAGGTTAAAGAATAATTTCTCCGTCAAACAACCGCCGGGTCTCCTGTACCAGAGGGTGCATGGAGGCCTCCTGTCTGGCTTTATCCTCGGCTTTTTTTATCTGTCTGTTTTCCTTGGGCTGCCCTGCATCCTGGGTTAGCTCGAATTTGATGGGCTTGCCAAGGTATTTTTTGCTCAGCTCTTGCAACTCAGTGTTTTTGGTTTTAAGGCGGGTTTTTTCAAAGTCCGATCGAATTTGAAGTGCCACCCGAACCTTGTCTGAGTCCACATGGGCCTGACTGCGGGAGAGCAGGGTGAATATAAACGGAAGGCTTTCCTGGATAACATCCAAAAATTCCTGCCAGCTCATGGTTCCGGACGCAGTGTTTGATGCGCCTGCCGCTTCTCTTTGAGCTTGAGAGGGCGGGGGCGGGGCATGCCTATCCATTGCAGGACCGGGCATTGCGGGTCCTGATGGGGGGGCGGGTGCTTCCCGGTATGCCGGCGGAGGTCCTGCCGGGGCCGGGGGGGACGGTATCTGGGGGGGGGCTGGGACCGGTGCCTGGGGGTGCCGGGGCGATTGGCCTGATAAGTGGGTGTCAATTTGCTGGGCCAGGGTATTGAGTTTGGCAATGATTTGGTCGATCTGCATGCCGGGGTTCACCTGGATCAGTTTAAGCAGCACCATCTCCAACGCCGTGCGGGTATGGCTGGCATGCTTGACGATGGCTTCATTTTCCAAAAGGATCTGGAGCAGCAGGTTGAGATAATCCTGGGCCAGGGGAGCGACAAGACCGCCTAACGTCTCTTTTTCCCCGGCTGTCAGGTTCAGTGTCGGATTTTTTGGGCCGCACAGTCTGACGATATTCAGATTCCTGAAGTATAAAATAATGTCGGCATAAAATTTTTTAAGATCCTGGCCTGCATCGTTAATTCTTTCCACCAGATCAATGAGTGTTGCCCCCTGACGGCTGAAGACCGCCTGGGCCAGATCAGCCATTAGCTGCCGGTCCATGGTTCCAAGGCTGGCGCCGACCATTTGCCAGGTTACGGTCTTGTCCGGACAGGCAGAAAGAACCCGGTCCAGAAGACTCAAGGCATCCCGTATGGATCCGTCTGCCTCCATGGCAATGAGATCCAGGCTCTGCCTTTCAATGGAAAAGCCTTCTTTTTCACACAGGGAGCCCAGATGGGCCGAAATTTGCTCCAGGGAGATCCTGGACAGGTCGTGGCGCTGGCACCGGGACAGGATGGTGGCCGGAATTTTATGAACTTCTGTTGTGGCAAAGATGAACAGTACATGCTCGGGAGGTTCTTCCAGGGTTTTAAGCAGCGCATTAAAGGCTGCTGTGGAGAGCATGTGAACTTCGTCTATGATATAAATTTTTACCCGGGCCGATGACGGCATATAGGTAACATTTTCTCTCAGGTCACGGATCTGGTCTACGGAATTGTTAGAGGCGCCGTCAATTTCAAATACGTCGGAGCAATGGCCGCTGGTAATGTCTTTGCACAGTTTGCACGTGTTGCAGGGAGTGGCAGTGGGGCCATTGCTGCAGGCCATGGCCTTGGCCAAAATTCTGGCGATGGTAGTCTTTCCAGTTCCTCTCGGGCCTGTGAAAAGCAGGGCGTGGGCCACCCGGTTGCTCGAAATCGCATTGGTCAGGGTCGTGGTCACATGATCCTGACCCACGACATCTTCGAATAACTGGGGACGGTATTTTAAAGCTAAAACCTGATAAGACATGAGGGCTCGGGGCATGAAAGGCCGGCAAAAAGACGGGGATTCTCTTTTAGACCTCTATGCTGGTATAACCTATTGTAGTTATTTAAATTTATCCAAAAAAATGCAAACCGTTTTTGTCAAAGCGTGTCAGTCCGGTGTGCCGCCAAAATCGTTTGGATTTATCTGAACTCCCGGTATTTAACACAGCACTCCTTTGTACACTGATTCCCAGTCGGAATCAAATCTTTTCTGGGTAATGGAACATTCTCGTCTATGTCTATTTGGTAGGCGCTAAGAGCCTTTGGGGCTTTTTGAATCGGCTTTTTAATTTCGAATTCCGCCACTAAACACGATGGGCTTGGAACTTTTTTGCCTCCAAGTTTGAATTGCGGATAGTTCGGTTAGATATCCAAATTGAGCAGCGGGATGGATTCCAACATCTTCACAATGTGTGTAAGAAAAGTGTGTAAGTGGGGGGGTAAAGGAAAAAATGCAGGCTATGAAATAAAAAAAGCCACTGTGATTACAGCAGTCTTGTGGTTTAGTGGCGGAGAGGCGGGGATTCGAACCCCGGGTACCCGGTTAGGGTACACACGCTTTCCAGGCGTGCACCTTCAGCCAACTCGGTCACCTCTCCGCAATCAATTAACCCAGGCAAAATAGTATCTTTTTAAGGTTGTGTCAAGGATTAAAGAGGGTCTGGTGCGCTTTTGTTGGTCTGTTGTCCTTTCTGTAAAGAATCAGGGGGGTTAGGGGTTTTGGATAATATGCCTGGTTTTTTGTGGCCGATACCACCACCCGGAAAGGCGGTGTGTTTTTTGACTGGTGGACAGGGCAAATGCTTTCAAAAAAAAAGCCGGATGACGCTGCTGCGGAGGTTAAATCTGACATACGATCCGCCGGAAAAATGAGATATATCCGCCCGTTTGGCGCAAGCAAAGCTGCGGCTGATGCAAAAATCTGATCAATGGTTACCAGAATCTCGTGCCGGGCAATGGCCTTTTCCCTGAGCGGGTTCATCCGACCGGTTCCTCTTTTTTTGTAAGGCGGGTTGCAGATAATGATGTCTGCGGGGCGCCCGATATCCTGAAGGGTTACCCCGTTAATATCCTGGTTCAGGATTCGGATGCGGATGCGCCGTTGCATCTGGTTGGCGGTTACATTTTTGACTGCGATGTCGGTCAGCGCTTTCTGGATATCGACCCCTGTGATACAGGTTTGGGGATAGCGGAAACCGAGCAGCAGCGGCATGATTCCGCAGCCGCAGCCAACGTCCAGAATATGGGCGCATGACCGAGGGGAGACTCGACTGCAGAGGATCAAGGGATCTATGGTGAAGCGGTACCCGTCTTTGGGTTGGTGGATCACCAATCGGCCTTCGAACCAGGATTCTGAAGTCAGCCCTGTTGTTGCTTTATGTCCCGTTTTCTCCGGAGGTGTTCCAGGTAAGTTGATATGCGGGGCAGCGGTTTCCTGGTTTGGGGGGAAGGCAGGCGGGCTAACTGTGGATTTTGCCAATTTTAAATCGGATTTGATCGATCATGGGGGCGGAAAGCTCCCGGTTGAGGTTGGAGATGATCTCTTTTTCAAGGAATTTGAGCTGCTGAATCCAGGCTGAACTGGAGACATTGACCGACAGGATACCGTCCTTGAACGCATCTGGTTTCGCATTCATTGCAATGGGGCTTCCCACAGCCGTGTCCCAAATTTTCCAGATCTGGGTCATACGAGTATCCTGAGTCGGCCGGTATTTGTTCAATGCGGCCGCCAGGATATCACTGATGTGGATCAAATTGTTGTTGCCCAACGCTGCTGTCCTCGATTCTGTTTTTAGTTTGCTTTCCAATCTTTTTACCATAGAACCCGGTAGGAATATACCTTAAAGTGATGAAGGCCGGGGGTGTCCGGTTTAAGCCTTGATATGACGGGATACCGGCCAAATAAATATTGCCTTTTATACTTGATAAAGTTAAATAAAGTCATATTTTGCCTTCAAAATGATTCTTTAAGCAGCATATCATAAACCCCGTTACAAAGGACTGCAGGATTTAGGAAACGATTTATGAATTGGGATTGGGAAAAGTTAAGAGAAAATCAGCAGAAATACGAACAGAAGCAAGGCGGGGGCGGTCCGGGAATGCCCAAGCCGCCGCAGTTTGATGACCTGTTAAATAAATTCAAAGGATTTAAACTCCCGGGCGTTTTTTTTGTAGGGCTGCTCTTGCTGGTCCTGTTCTTTGGATCTTCTGTTTTTTTTACGGTAGACCGAAATGAAGTGGGTGTGATTCAGCGCTTTGGCAAATATGACCGTCTGGCTCAGCCCGGTCTGAATTTCAAGCTTCCCGCTGGCATAGAAAAGGTCACCAAGGTCAATGTCCGTCAGCCTGAGACCGAGGAGTTCGGATTTAAAACCTTCGCCAGCAATTCAAGTTATCGCACCACGGCAGAGTCCAGCCGTCAGGAGGCCTCACTGATGCTGACAGGTGATCTAAATGTGGCTGTGGTCCCCTGGATTGTCCAGTACCGCCGTTCAGATCCAAAGGCCTACCTGTTCAACGTTAAGGATGTCCGCTCCCTTCTGCGGCACATGTCTGAAGCCACAATGAGAACGGTGATAGGCGACCGGAGCATCAACGAGGTGATTTCCGGCCGTGAAGAAATCGCAAATGCAGCCAAACTCAAGCTTCAAAAGGAAATGGATCAGGCCCGGGCTGGCATTACCATTGTGAATATTGAAATGAAAAAGACCAATGTGCCAGAGCCGGTACAGGCCTCCTTTAACGAGGTGAACCAGGCGGTCCAGGAAAAGGAGCAGACCATTTACAAAGCAAGAGAAGAGTACAATAAGGCCGTGCCTCTTGCCCGAGGTGAGGCCCGCAGGCAGATCAAGGATGCCGAAGGGTATGCCATTGACCGGGTGAACCGAGCCAAAGGTGATGCTGAAAAATTCAAGGCCGTTTATCATGCCTACGCTCAGGCAAAAGACGTGACCAAAAAGCGGATGTACCTGGAAGCCATGCTGGATGTTCTGCCCAAGGTGGGGAATAAATATATTATCGATTCGGACCAGAAAAACCTGCTCCCATTCCTGAACATGGGTGAAAAAGCAGTCAACCTGCCCCAGGAAAGATATCTTCAGAAGGGAGAATAAGATGAACAGCAATATAAAATTCGGAATTCTGGCGATTATCGGTGTGCTTATCGTCCTGGTTTATGGCTCGGCCTATGTGGTGGATGAAACCGAGCAGGTGGTGGTGACTCAGTTCGGCAGAATTGTAGGGGAGCCGGTGAAAACACCGGGGCTCAAGTTTAAACTGCCCTTTATCCAAAAAGCCAATTATCTGCCTAATATTCTTTTGGAGTGGGACGGGGATCCCGGACAGATCCCGACAAAGGACAAGACTTATATCTGGGTGGACACCTTTGCCCGGTGGCGGATCAGTGACCCTATTGTTTATTTCCAGACGGTAAAGGACGAGTTCAACGCTCTAAAGCGCTTGGATGAAATTATTGATCCTGCCATGCGGAATATGATTTCCTCTTATCCTCTGGTGGAAAGCGTCAGGAATACGGCCCGGCCCATGGATACCTTTGAGGCCTTTGCAGGCAATGAAGAACAGGGCAAGGAGCAGGAAGATAAAAATAAGCGGATGGTTCGGTACAAGGTGAACCTGGGGCGGGAAAAAATTGCCAGGAGTATTGAGGCACAGGCAAGGGAAAAGCTGTCTGAGTTCGGTATCGAGGTGGTAGATGTCAAAATCAAGCGTATCAATTATGTGGATCGGGTAAGGCAGTCTGTTTATGACAGGATGGTGGCTGAAAGAAACCAGATTGCTGAAAAATTCCGCGCAGAAGGCCGGGGTGAAGCCAGCAATATCCGGGGTGAAAAAGAGCGCGATCTTCAGGTGATTAAATCTGAGGCCTATAAAACGGCCCAGTCTATAAAGGGTAAGGCCGATGCCGAAGCAACTCGTATTTATGCTGAGGCCTACGGGCAGGATCCCGACTTTTATGCCTTTCTCAAGACCATGGAGTTGTATAAAGAAGTCCTTGAAAAGGACAGTACTATGGTCTTGTCCACGAATTCAGAGCTGATGCGGTATTTAAAGGGGATTGAGGGGAAATAAAAAATCGGCCGAAAGGCCGATGGGAGAGATGGGGTATGAGTATTGAGTTGACAGGATAACAACTCAATACTCCCCATATATGAGCAGAAAATAGACTCGGGTCTATTTTTTCTTTCTCTGGTGCCTTGTCTTGGCAAGGAGTTTTCTGTGTTTATGCTTCCGCATCTTTTTTCTTCTCTTTTTAATAACGCTGCCCAAAAAAATCACCCCCTTTGAATGTATTGAATTTTGTTAATTATCGCTAAATAGCAACTATAGCATAGACATTGTGTAAATGTCCATTTTTTTTATCAAGGAGCTCCTGGAAGAAAATGAAGACCCCGGTGATTCGAAAACTGTTCACCGCATCTGAGCTTGATAAGGTGGCTCAGGCCGTTCTTCGTGCCGAGGAACTGGTCAATAATTATTTTAAACTTTCCTCGTCTCTTTGGCTGAAAAACCGCTATGACATAAAAACCGCCAGAAATATGGCCCCACATGAAAAGGTTCAGGGGCCTTATGCTCAGGTTCTCAAATATGAGGGACGTAAAAAAGAAGCGCCCTTGGGCTCTTCCTCATACAGTCTCTATCATGTCTGTCTTCAGGATCCGGCCATTCTTGGATTGGTCGGGGGAAATCCTCTGATTCGCCTCGCCCCCTTCCTCTTATATATTGTTGTGCATGAATTAGTGCATGTGGTTCGCTTCCTTCGGTTTGAGCAGCGGTATGAAACCGGTGCTGAGGCAGACCTGTCCATGGAAGAAGAGCGAAAAGTCCATGGGCTAACCCGGGAAATTGTGGTGCCGGTTCGAATGACGGGGTTGTCCGAAGTCGTTGAATTTTATGGGCAATGGGTGCTGAAGTGAGGGGGTGGAAATGCCCTTAAAAAATTTGTAACCCCTGTCTTGACAAGGAAAAAAGACTTATTACTTTATCATTGATTTTTCACGAGGGTAATAACCAAAACGTAAGGAAGTATGACCAATGCCTGTTTACGAGTATCAATGCAAGGAGTGCGGACACATTGAAGAAGCATTTCAAAAGATTTCAGAGCCCCCCCTTGAGACCTGCCCCCGGTGCAACGGAGGCCTCAAGAAGCTGATCTCCCAGAGCTCTTTCCATCTCAAGGGATCTGGATGGTATGTGACCGATTACGGTGGAGCTAAATCCGGCAGTACGTCCGGAAGCGACTCCGGCGACAATTCCAGCAGCCAGTCAAAAAAAGCAGACTCCGGTGATTAATAATTCCACCGAAGCTGTGTTTTATCACAATAAAAATTAAAGACAAAACCAATACCTAAAGGAGAAGTGTATCATGAGTTTAAGACCGTTGAGTGACAGAATTCTGGTGGAGCGTGTTGAAGAAGATGAAAAAACCAAAGGCGGGATCATCATTCCGGATACTGCCAAGGAAAAACCTGCTGAGGGTAAGGTGGTTGCAACCGGTAACGGCCGCATGGGCGAAGACGGCAAGCTGCTGCCCATGGACGTAAAAGTCGGTGATCGTGTTCTCTTCAGCAAATACGGCGGAACTGAGGTGAAAATTGACGGTGTTGATTATCTGATCATGCGCCAGGATGATGTCCTGGGTGTTGTTGAATAAGTAGCACAGCGACGTGTTGAACCTGAAATTTTATTGCTGAAAACAAATAATTCAAAGATATATGGAGAAAAGTAAAAATGGCTAAAGAAATTAAATATGATGCCAAAGCCCGTGAAGCGATGCTCAAAGGCGTTCAGGCCCTTGCCGATGCCGTAGTGGTTACCCTTGGTCCCAAGGGCAGAAACGTGGTTATTGAAAAATCCTGGGGCTCTCCCAACGTCACCAAAGACGGCGTAACCGTAGCCAAAGAGATTGATCTCGAGGATAAATTTGAAAACATGGGCGCCCAGATGGTTAAAGAGGTATCCTCCAAGACTTCTGACATGGCTGGTGACGGCACTACTACTGCTACCGTTCTGGCCCGTGCCATCTATGAAGAAGGCCAGAAGCTGGTTGTTGCCGGCAACAACCCCATGGGCATCAAACGCGGCATCGACAAGGCCGTTGCAAAAATCGTAGAAAACCTGGAAAAACTGGCCAAGCCCACCAAGGACCAGAATGAGATCGCCCAGGTCGGTACCATCTCCGCCAACAACGACGAGACCATCGGCAACATCATTGCCGAAGCTATGGATAAAGTCGGCAAAGAAGGCGTTATCACCGTTGAAGAAGCCAAATCCATGGACACCACTTTGGATGTGGTTGAAGGTATGCAGTTTGACCGCGGCTATCTGTCTCCCTACTTTGCTACAGATACCGAGAAAATGGTCGCTGCCCTTGAGAGCCCCTTTGTTCTGATTTGTGACAAAAAGGTTTCCTCCATGAAAGACCTGCTTCCGGTGCTCGAAGAAATTGCCAAGACCGGCAAGCCCCTGGTGATTATCGCAGAAGACATTGAGGGCGAAGCCCTGGCCACTCTGGTTGTCAACAAGCTGCGGGGGACGCTGAGTGTGGCTGCTGTTAAAGCGCCTGGTTTTGGTGACAGAAGAAAAGCCATGCTGGAAGATATCGCCATCCTTACCGGCGGTCAGGTGGTTTCCGAGGATATCGGAATCAAGCTTGAGAATGTCACGCTTCAGGATCTTGGCCAGGCCAAAACCATCACCATTGATAAAGACAACACCACCATCGTTGACGGTGCCGGTGCAAGAGAAGCCCTTGAAGGCCGCGTAAAACAGATCCGCGCCCAGATTGATGAAACTTCTTCTGATTACGATCGTGAAAAACTTCAGGAACGTCTGGCCAAGCTGGTCGGCGGCGTTGCTGTGATTAATGTGGGTGCTGCTACCGAAACCGAGATGAAAGAAAAGAAAGCCCGTGTTGAGGATGCGTTGAACGCCACCCGCGCTGCCGTTGAAGAGGGTATCGTTCCTGGCGGCGGCGTTGCCCTGGTCAGAAGCGCTGCTACCCTGTCCGAACTGGATGTGGAAGGCGAAGAAAAGCTGGGTGTTGGCGTTATTGCCAAGGCCATTGAATGGCCCCTGCGCAAGATTGCCGACAACGCCGGTGTGGAAGGTTCCGTTGTTATCAACAAGGTTAAGGAAAGCGAAGGCGCTTTTGGTTACAACGCCAGAACTGATGTTTACGAAGACCTCATTGAGGCCGGTGTTATTGATCCCAAAAAAGTGGTTCGGTTTGCTCTGCAGAACGCAGCCTCTGTTGCCTCTGTCATGCTGACTACCGAAGCCATGATTGCTGAAATCCCTGAGGAAAATGCCGGCGGCATGCCTGGTGGTATGCCCGGCGGCGGCATGGGCGGTATGCCCGGAATGATGTAGGCATCCTTGATGCTCGCATGATTCTAATATAAGCTGAATAAAAGCCCCTCTGCACCTTGCAGGGGGGCTTTTTCATTTTTACGGACCTTGACACCCCGCCCTGTGTCATATACGTAGACGTATTGGATTGCATCTGGTATGCTTTCTTGATAAACCGAATAAGGATTTTAAGGAAGGAATTATGACCGCCGAATCTGCCGGGCTTTTGCACATGCTCAATGACGCCGGGCCTGTTGTTAAGTTCATCATGCTGCTGCTTCTGTTTTTTTCAATCATTTCCTGGGCTATCGTGTTTATCAAGTTTCGGTATCTGCGCAGCGCCTTCAGGGAATCCGCCGATTTTACAGAGGTGTTCTGGCAGTGCAGGACGCTGGCTGACGCCTTTACCAAGGCAAAAGCTCTGCGGTCCAGTCCGGTGGCCAGAATATTTATTACCGCCTATATGGAGATGGCCAGATCCGATACCAAAGAGGGCAAAGCAGGCCTTGTGAGGGGGCAGACTTATTTTCAGGCCATGGGCAGCGTAAAACGGACTTTGAATCGCTCCATCAACGTTGAGGTCAGGCGAATGACCCAGTTGGTGCCCTTTCTGGCGACTGCCGGAAACACAGCTCCTTTTATCGGCCTTTTTGGAACCGTATGGGGAATCATGAGTACCTTCCAGGGAATCGGCCTGTCCGGGTCTGCCAGTCTTGCCGTTGTCGCACCGGGTATATCCGAGGCCCTTGTGGCAACTGCAGCGGGGCTTGCCGTGGCCATCCCTTCGGTTATTGCATACAATTATTTCACCGATCGGATCCGGGTGCTGGACTCTGAACTCCAGAGTTTTTCAGCCGACCTGCTTAATATCATGGAGCGGGATATCCAAAAGAAAATGGAGGCGTAATGAAGCTGGGATCCGGAAATGACCAGTTCATGTCTGAGATCAATGTGACTCCCTTTGTGGATGTGATGCTGGTGCTGCTCATTATCTTTATGGTAACAGCCCCCATGATGGTCCAGGGGGTGGATGTGGAATTGCCCACGGCAACCTCTGAGGCCCTGCCTTCCAATGAGGATAATCTTATTGTTTCGATCAACAATGACCTGAAAGTCTATGTCAATGATATGGAGGTCAGTGCGGCGTTTCTGGCCGAAAAACTCGGCGCGGTGATGGAAAATCTGGACAAAAAAACCGTTTACCTCAAGGCGGATAAAAAGGTGCCTTACGGCGTGGTCGTAAATATCATGTCCCAGATTAAAAAGGCCGGTGTTAAAAGCCTGGGGATGATCACCCTTCCGGATGAGGAACAGGCCGGCTGATCAATCGATATGGGTATCCGGTCTCAGATTCAGAAAAGAAACCGGTTTGTCTCCGATGACAAGGGGATAAACAACAGGCAGTTTGTCTTGATTTGTACGGCGTCCTGTGTCGTTCATCTGCTCTTTTTTTTAGGGATATTCGGCTGGCATCATTTTGATTTCCAGGCGCCCCGGCCCCGGGTGGTGACTGTAGACCTGGTCTCTTTTGTGCCCGGACCGACCGGGGGGGCACCCGAACCCGAAGTCGTAAAGAAAAAGACGACGCCTTCCAAAAAGGCGGAGGTCAATCTGAATACCAAGCCTGTTGCGCCTAAACCCGCTGAGCCCGCCCCAGTTCCTGTCCTGAAGCCTGATATCAGCTTGAAGACCAAACCAAAAAATATCAAAGAACTCATGGCTGCCAGGGAAGAAAAGCCTAAGCCCAAGCCAGAACCTGAAACCAAAACACAGCAACCAAAAGCCAAGCCCAAACCGGATCCTGAAAAGGAGTTGGAAAAGGCCAGGCAGGCTTTGGCGCAAAAGCTTGAGCAGCAGAACCAGGAGCAGATCAATCAGGCCCTGGAACGGATGAAAGAGGCAATCTCTAAAAAGCAAAAGAATACCGGACAAGGCCAGGGGACAGGTCAAGGTACGGGAGAAGGGCGAAAAACCTCGGACAGGATTTTGCTCTATCAGATGAAGCTGACGCAAGCCATTGAGCAAAGCTGGGTGTTCAACGATACGCTGGCGCGAATGAACAAGAATCTTCAGTGCCGGGTGCTGATCAAAATTTTGAAGAATGGCGATGTCAGAGATATTATCTATACGACTCGATCGGGGAACGCTTATCTGGATGAAAGTGCTAAAAAAGCAATTCAGAGGGCGACGCCCCTGCCGCCTCTGCCTTTGGGGATGGAGTCCTATGATATTGAGCTGGTGTTTAATCCAGAGGGCTTATGATGTGAATTTGCGATGCCATGAAAAAGGAGCCGAATCTTAAATGAAGTCAATTTCAAAACAAACCGCTGCCGTATGGCTGTTCGTGTTTCTGCTTATTTCTCCTGCCCTTGGCAAAGAGTATGATTCCATTGCCATCAACGATCCGCTTTTAAACAAAACACCTGTGGCTGTTACCCGGTTTAAAGCCTTCAACGGGCACAATGCCGAGGTTCAGGATGGGGAAAGGGCTGCGCAGATCCTTAAGGATGCACTGGATTTCACGGGTTATCTCAAGGTTATGAACCCGGTTGCGTTTTTGTCGGAGCCGGCTGAATCCGGGATCCAGCTTGGTCAGATCAATTTTAGAGACTGGACAGGGATTGGGGCAGAACTGCTCGTTACAGGGGGCATTGAAGAAGCTCAGGGGCAGGTAACTCTGAAACTGAGGCTGTTTGATACCTATAACACCCGTCTGCTGGTGGGCAGAATTTATACGGGCAAGAGCAGCCAGATCAGAAAAATGATCCATCGCTTCTGCTCAGAAATCGCCTTGAAGTTGACTGGAAACAGAGGCGTTTTCGGCAGCAAAATTGCTTTCATCTCTACGACTACGGGGCATAAGGAGGTCTTTGTCTGTGATTTTGACGGTTATGATCCCCAGCGGGTGACCCGTCATAATAATATTTCCCTGTCTCCGGACTGGTCCTATGACCGCAACTGGCTGGCCTATGTTTCATTTGCCAGGGGCAAGGCCGATATCTACATTAAGCATATGAAGGAAAACCGGGGTGCTATAGTCAATTATGAAGGAATGAACATTGGGCCGGACTGGATGCCCAACTCCCTAAACCTTGCTGCAACCTTGAGTTTTTCAGGGGATCAGGAAATATATTTGTTGACCAAAAAGGGAGAAATTATTAAAAGAATTACCAGAAGTTGGGGGTCTAATGTCTCTCCCCGGTTTTCTCCGGATGGAAAGCGGATGGCCTTTACTTCCAGCAGGGGTGGAAATCCCCAGATTTACCTCAAGGATTTGCAGACAAATGAGGTAAACCGGGTGACATTTAACGGAAAGTACAATACCTCTCCTGCATGGTCGCCGGACGGAACGCGTCTTGCCTACGTCGGCATTGAAAAGAACAAAATTAATATTTTTGTTATCAGTGTTGACAATGGCCAGGGCAAACCGATTCAGTTAACAGGGGAGCAGGGGGATAATGAGGATCCCTGCTGGTCGCCGGACGGCAATCTTATTGTTTTTAAGTCCACCCGGGAGGGGGGGCGAGCCATGCTTTATGTGATGACGGCTGCGGGAACGGATCAGCGCCGCCTGCTGTCCATGAAAGGGGAGCAGAGCCAGCCGGACTGGTCCAGCTCAGCCGAAATTGAATAAGGAATTTTTAGAGTAATTTAATTATACGTTAAGGAGGCGTAATGAAAAGAAATTTGTGGATGAATCTGATGATGGCCGTTGTGGTGGCAGGACTTTTTATGACGGTTTCCTGTGCCAAGAAAACCATGGTAACCGAACCGACGACCATTGAGGACAAAGCGGCTGCCGATGCCAAAGCTGCAGCAGAGGCTGAAAAACTCAAACAGCAGGAAATCGAAGAGCAGATGCTCCAGGAAAAAATGGCCAGGCAGGCTGCGGCTAAAAAACGCTTCATTAACCAGAACATTCATTTTGAATTTGACTCTGCACAGTTGAGTTCCATGGCCAAGATGCTCATCCGGGAAAAAGCGGAATGGCTCAAGGCCAACCCCGGAGTTAAGGTTACCATTGAAGGACATTGTGATGAAAGAGGCACAACCGTATACAACCTGGCCCTTGGTGAACGCCGTGCAGATGCCGTGAAAAATTACCTGGTTGATTTGGGGATTTCCGGTGACCGACTGAACAAGGTCAGTTTCGGAGAGGAAAAACCGCTTGATCCCGCCAAGACTGAAGAGGCCTTCCGGAAAAACCGGCGTGCCCAGTTTGTCTTGAACTAATCCATCATCGGTAAATTAGCAGAATAGTCCGGGCACAACATCGTATGGCGTTGTGCCCGGATCTTTAATCAAATCCCTCTTGGAGCGTTAAGATGAAACCTCGTCTTTTATTGATTGTTCTGGCCACAGCCCTCTGGTTGACCGGATGCGTGGCTCCGGATCAGTACCGGTTGCTGGAGAACAGGGTTGCCGCCATTGAGGCCGGTAATAATCGTAAGTCCTCACAGCAGCAGCAAGATACGTCGAACCGGATTGCGCAGATCAGAAAAGAGTTGGATGAGGCAGTCTCCGCCAACAGGGGGAATTATGCCGAAGTCAAGTATGAAATCGAGCAGATCAAGGAGCGGTTTCATCAGGTGGAAGGCATGATTGAAGAAGTCCGCCATACTTTGGGAACGTCTGACCAGGCGCGCCAGGAAAAGGTGGAAAAAGACCTGGAGCGCTTGGATAACGCGATCTCCCAAAATTATGAACGGGTTATCGCCCTTGAAAAGTACATGGGATTTGAACCCTCCAAAGCCCTGGGGATTGCATCGGATAAAGAGACTTCGCCTGAGATCGCTCCGGATACGGAGCAGGGGCTCTATGACCTGGCCAAGCAGATGTTTGACAGGGGAGATAAAGAGGGGGCCCGGCTTCAGTTTGAGAACTTTATCAACAAGTACCCGGATTCAAAGAACGCTGATAATGCCAGGTTCTGGATCGCGGACAGCTATTATGCCGAGAAATGGTTTGAAAAGGCCATTCTTGAGTACCAGAAAGTTCTGGAAACCTATCCGGACTCCAATAAAACCGCTGCCGCCCGTTTGAAACAGGGATATGCCTTTGCCGAACTCGGTGAAAAGGCGAACGCCAGGCTGATTTTAAAAGAGCTGATCAAACGCCATCCGGACTCCAATGAGGCCAAATATGCGGCGGAGAAGCTTAAGAGCCTGAACTAATAGTGACAGGCAATGAAGATAGTCGGCATTGACCCGGGCCTTGCCGGTACCGGTATCGGTGTTGTTCAAGGCGACGGAAAGAAAATTGCAGGATATTCCTTTGGCAGTATCTCAACCCTCGCATCAGAATCGGACCCGGTCCGGCTTCACCAAATCTATTCCAAAACAAAAGATTTTTTGATCGAACAATCCCCAGACCTGGTTGTGATAGAGGATATATACTCCCTTGAAAAATACCCCGGATCGGGTATTATGTTGGGAAAAGTATCAGGCGTATTGCTGCTGGCGGCATTTAAAGCCGGCGCCCAGGTCAGGGAAGTGGCTGTCCGCGAGGTTAAAATGGTGGTCTGCGGCAATGGCGGGGCCGACAAAAATCAAGTTGAGCGGGCAGTACGGCATCACCTCAACCATGGAGAGCCGATTCGGCCCTTTCACGCATCAGACGCCCTCGGGCTTGCCCTGACAGGGTTTTACAGGTATGGGACAATGCTATGATAGGGTTTATCAAAGGCAAGATTATCGGACAGGAGGGGGAGCATATCCTTTTGCTGGCAGGTAATCTGGGATATGAGATTCTTTTGGACCCCATTACCCTGTCCCGGGTTTGCAGCCAGGATGAAGGACAGGGAGACGTTAGTCTCTATATTTACTACCATGTTACGGAACGTCAGCCCAAACCGGTTCTTATCGGATTCCTTGATCCCATGGACAAGGCTTTTTTCCAGTTATTCATCACCGTGGCTGCCATTGGTCCAATGAAGGCGGTAAAAGCACTGACCCAGCCAGTTCCTCTTGTGGCTCGAGCCATTGAGGATAAAGATACCGCATTCCTCTCGCAGCTTGCCGGGATCGGAAAGAGAACGGCAGAGAAGATTGTGGCCACCCTCAACGGAAAGGTCTCCGAGTTTATGGGTGCAGGAGAGGCAGATGCCCCGTCCGGGGAAACGCGGACAGAGGCTTCGGCTATTGAAAAACAGGTGATTGATCAGGTCGCCGATGTGCTGACGGAGCAGTTGGGCCATTCTGCGGCCTCTGCCAAGCGCATGATCAAAGAAGCCCTCGGGCGCAACCCCGGCATTAATACTCCGGAAGACCTTTTTGATGAAATTTATCGTGAAGATAGGTGACCATGGGCTCAGATATTCTGTCATTTTCATCCGACCCGCGTCCTGACGCAGGAGGCAATGATCCCAAAGGAGTTGTGTCAGAGCGTCCGCAGTTAGAGGACACAACCCCTGAACTGCTGTCATTGCGGCCGCGTTGTTTTAACGATTATGTGGGCCAAAAAAAGGCGGTGGAAAGTCTTAAAATCGCCATTGCCGCTGCCAAGCTTCGCAATGAGCCCCTGGACCACATTCTGCTTCACGGGCCTCCCGGTCTGGGCAAAACTACGGTATCTCATATTATTGCCAATGAGATGGGAAAGGATTTGACTATCACATCTGGCCCTACCCTGGAAAAGGGGGGGGATCTGGTGGGGATTTTGACCCATTTGGGGGAAGGGGATATCCTTTTTGTAGATGAGATTCATCGGATTCCCAAAGTGGTGGAGGAATTCCTCTATCCCGCCATGGAAGACTTCGCCGTGGATTTTGTTTTTGACAAGGGCATCCATGCCAGAAGTCATAGATATCGGCTGAAACAATTTGTTCTTATCGGAGCGACGACCCGGGTCGGGCTGTTATCTGCCCCCCTTCGAGATCGGTTTGGTATCTTCAGGACCCTGGATTTTTATGATGTGGAGGAGTTAACGGTGATCATTAAACGGTCTGCCGCTATCCTCGAAACCCGAATTAGCGATGGGGGGGCGTTGGAGCTTGCCACCCGGTCCCGGGGAACCCCAAGGGTCGCAAACCGGCTGCTTAAACGGGTCAGGGATTTCGCCCAGGTTCGGCATGCGGGAGAGGTGACGGCCCAATGTGTGAAACAGGCCCTGGAGCTGGAGGGCATTGACAGCATGGGGCTGACCCGACTTGATCGCAGCTACCTGAAGACCATCATCGAATTCTACCATGGAGGGCCTGTTGGAATTGAGGCGATTTCGGCCACCCTTCAGGAGGAGACGGATACCCTTGTGGATGTGGTCGAGCCCTATCTTTTGAAGCTGGGGCTGGTGTTGAGAACATCCAGCGGCCGAAAAGCCTCGGAAAGCGCATATCGCCATTTGAATATTAATCTGAACCAGAAGAAACGCAATACATGAGAACCAAAGGATCAATTCAAACCTATGTGTTCGGCATGTTTTTACTCCTGGTTAGCGGGGCTTGGGCCGGGGCTGAGACGCTGCCGGATTCTCTTGTTTTGCTGCCGGTTTCGGAACATGCCGTTATTGTCGAGAAGAAAACCCAGACAGTGTATGTCTTTAAGGCCCAGCCTGACGGTATCAAGCTTGTGTCAAAATACCCTTGTTCCACAGGGGAAGTGGCTGGGTCTAAAACCCGAGCGGGGGACAAAAAAACCCCGGAAGGTGTATATTTTCTCAAAGACGAATATGAAGACCGCTATCTGACTCCAGTATATGGGAAAAAGGCCTTTCCCAGCGATTACCCCAATTTTCTTGATATGCGCCAGGGCAAGCAGGGATCAGCCATTTGGATTCACGGAACGGACAAGGTGTTGAAACCGATGGATTCCAACGGGTGTGTGGCCATGGAAAATAAAAATATTCTTGCATTGGCGGACGATATCCGCCTGGATGCCACCCCTCTGATCATTGTTGAGCAGATGAGCAAAACTGATCCTATGAGTCTGGCTCGTGAAAGGGAAACCGTGCTGGCCCTTATCCGGGACTGGGGCCGTGCGCTTGCCGCCGGAAGTTACCATGAGTATCTGTCTTTTTATTCCGATGAATATCTGCCTGAAATGACCTGGTGGGAAACCTGGCTTAAGTTCAGAAAGCAGGCCCAAGGCAAGGATGTCGCCCTATCCGTTGATTTTGATAATACCGGCTTGTATGCGCATGGGGGCGTTGTGGTCGCCATTATGGATATGACGATTTCCACAGGAGACGGAAAGGAATATCTGGGCAGACGCCAATTGTTTGTCCAACAGAATGCAAACCGTTACGCCATTATCGGAGATCTGTTCCAGCAAAAAGCCAAACCGTATATTTCAGGGGAACCTCCTTTGGTCGCAGCTGCCAGAAAACTGATCCGCGACAGCTCCGGCGATAAGGAAGTTGTGGAAACGGTTGAGCAGTGGCTTGCAGCATGGTCTGCCAAGGATATGGCTGAATATGCTGGATTTTATGATAAGGAATTTTTCTCGGACGGTTTGGGCAAAACCGCCTGGGTTAAGAGAAAGAAGCAGCTGGCCCGGAGATATGACTATATTCGTGTGACAGGCAGTAGCTACAGGGTTGTCCGTCAAAAAGACGGATACGAGGTCAGTTTTCTGCAGAATTATGAGTCCTCCGGATTTTCGACAAAGGGCATGAAGCAATTAAAATTGGTCAAAAAAGGTGGTCTATGGAAGATATTTCGAGAGAACTGGAAAGGGAAATAGCCCGGGCCAAGCCCACCCCCTATAAAACCAATAAGAAAAAGAATGTATTGGTTGTCAATGATTTCGGTGAAATGAAATCGGGAAGATACCTCTGGGTACTCGTCCGTCTGCTGTCTGTAACCAGCCTGGTTTTTGGTGTGGCTGCCGCAGGGTTGTATTATTCATACACCCACCAGTCCCAGCGCCTTGAGTCCATGGAAAAAAGGTTGGTTCTGCTGGAAAAAAAGAAAAATCAGCTGGTCAATGAAAAAGAGATTTTGATGGCCCAGTTGGTGATGGCAGGAGACAAGCCGGCGCTTGCTGTGATCAATGATAACGTTTCTTCTGGTAAAACAATAGGCGGCAAGGCGGAAAAATCAGAGGTGAAGATTTCACCCCAGGAGTCGGGTGACAGCAAGCTTGCTCAGAAAAACTCTGAACAACAAGTGGAATCAGAGTTCCCGGCACCGGCGGTTAAGCAAGCTGATGAAACACCAGCTGCTTCTGCTGATATGGGTGACGGGGAAGATCGTGCGACCGAGGGTGTAGCGGATGCCTCTGAAAGTGCTGAAACAGGCGATGAGTCAGCGGCTTATAGTGCCCGGTCTGAAGTGATTGCTGTTGAAAAATTCGCGGTTAGCCAGAATTCAGCGCATGACGAACTCCGGGTTAAATTTAATATTAGAAATATCAAAGAGGGTCCGGGTGAGATTTCCGGCCGTATCTTTCTGGTACTCAAGCCCGAGGGGGGAGGGAAAAGTGACTGGATCGTCGCCCCCAAAGCCCCCTTGGGGCAAGACGGTGTTCCATTGGTATACAAGCGGGGACAGTACTTTTCCATTTCCCGCTTTAAACCGGTTCAGTTTACGATCAACAGCAAGATTCCTCCTGAGCGCCTGAAGATGACCGGGGTTTTTATTTTTAACGATCAAGGGCAGTTGATTTTCAACGATATGGTGGAAACTGGCCTGGATGAGGAACCGTGATGGTAGCTGCTTTTGCTAACAGGCATCATGCTTTAGCCTTGCGTGTTTGGGTTGGGGTGGCTCTTGTCGGTGCTCTGCTGTTTGCTTCAGCACCCTTCTCCCTTGTGCTGGCCAACCAAAAAACTCATACGGTCTTTTTTGAAGGGGAGGAAAATGAACTGCATGTGTACCGGATATCCGGGAAGGAGCCGGGCAAGACACTTTTAATCGTAGGCGGGATTCAGGGGGACGAACCTGGAGGGTTTCTGGCCGCAGACTTTTTCGTGGACCTTACCCTTGAAAAGGGAAATCTGATTGTGGTTCCCCGAGCTAATTTCCCATCTATTCTCAAACAGGAAAGACAGATTAATCAGGACATGAACCGTAAGTTCATGGACGACGATATCAGCAACTATGAAACAAAGGTGGTTACAGTCCTGAAAAAGTTGATCTGTGAGAGTGATTGCTTTTTGAACCTCCATGAAGGGTCAGGATTTTATTCCCCAAACTGGGCGGGGCCGAACCGTAACCCAAAAAAGTTCGGCCAGTCCATTATTGCCGATGAAGCGTTTCTGGAGAAGGGTGAAAAACAAGCGGCGGTGAACCTGGAGGATATGGCTCAAAAGGTGATCACACGGATAAACGCCCAAATTAAGGATCCGGTTCACTTTTTTCAGTTTAATAACCATCGGACCAGTCACCCGGATTCCTTGCACAAAGAGCAGCGCAGGTCCGCAACCTATTATGCCTTAAATGTTTGCAAAATTCCGGCCTTTGGAATTGAATCTGCCAAATCCCTTCCCCTGGAACAGAAGGTTCGGCAGCATATACTGGCTGTGGACGGATTTATGGACCTGATGGGGATCGTTCCCCAGACACCGGGCATCGATTTGAAAAAGCCTGAAATGCAGTATATGATCATTTCCGTCAACGGATCCATCCCCGTGGTCGTAGGAGAGATGCAACACCTGAAAATTAATTCGGGTGACGTGATTCAGGTGCATGATATTGTGACCAACTATGAACGGGGATTGAGCGTGGATGTGATTGGTGCCGGCAATGAGTTCAACGATATGAAAAAACGGCTGAGAATCACGGAATCCACCAGGATTGAAGCCAAAAAAGATTTTTATGCCTGCGGCAGTGTTTTTTTAGATATTGAGGCCCCCAAGGGGGAGCGTGCGGTCAGCAGTCTTACGGTTAGTGAATCCCGAAAGGCGGATTACCTGAGGTATAAGATCAGCATCAACGGTGATATCCGTGTTTTGGAGAATTACAGCCGACTGAAAATCAGGCAGGGGGATAAACTGATTATCGTGGACATTCTCTCTGGTGATGTGAATCCGTCGGAATACGTGGTTAACTTTAAGGGGTTTGTGGGGAACAACAGCAGCAATAACGGTGAAGACCGGGGCTATCTTATAGATACAGGTGCCGATGTGCTCATGCCGAGATACTCTCTGGACAAAAAGGGGCAAAAATACCGTGTGGTGACAACGCTGAAAGGAAAAGAGGTCGGGCAGCTGTTTATTGATATCGAATCATAATTTTTACCGAGGAGAGGGACAGTGGGCAAGAAAGATAAAAAGAACCTGAGCATTATCGATAAAGAGTTGAAAATTGACGGGTCCATTTCCAGTACCGGAAAATTGATCATCAAGGGCCAGGTGACCGGGACAATTGATGGAGATGTGGTCATTATCGCAGAGGACGGGATTGTGAGTTCAAGCTCAACCAAGGTGGCCAGTCTGACCATTGGCGGAAATTTTCAAGGAGAGGTGGATGCTTCCAAGGAGTTGATTATACTGTCCACGGGGACCTGTTCCGGCAAGGTGCAATGTCAGGACCTGATAGTCGAAAACGGCGGCGTTCTTAATGCAGAAGTTTCCTGTAAAACGGCCAGCAAAATGTCCCTGCCCCAAACGGAGAAATCGATCTTTTCCAAAAAATTGGCACCTAAAATGGATAATGAAAAACAAATAGAATTATAAAATTTGCTTGACTTAATTTGCAAAATTATGTAAGTATCTCCGGATTGTGTTTATGAATAGGAGCTTGAACCGTGAAAAAATATACCTACAGCGCAAAACGAGCTGACAACAAAGAGAACTGGTGTGTAATTGATGCCAAAGATCAGGTTCTGGGGCGTCTTGCTTCCCAGGTCGCTTACCGGATCAGGGGCAAGCATAACCCTCTGTACACACCTCATGTGGATACCGGTGACTGGGTCATTATCATCAATGCGGACAAAGTACGCTTGACCGGTAACAAGATGGATCAGAAAACCTATTACCGTCACAGCGGTTACATGGGTGGGCTGAAATCCCAGACTGTTAAAGAGATGCTTGAGAAAAAACCTGAGGATGTGCTCAAAAAAGCTGTCCAGGGGATGCTTCCCAAGAACAGGCTGGGCAGGAAGCTGAATAAAAAATTATTTGTCTACGCAGGTGATCAGCATCCCCATGCTGCTCAGAAGCCTGAAGTTGTCGAAATCTAAGAAATAAGGACGCGATTCTAACAATGGAAAACCTTTTTTACGCAACCGGTAAAAGAAAAAATTCCGTGGCCAAAGTATGGCTTGTACCTGGCACAGGTAAGATTACCGTAAATGACCGGGAGGTGGATGAGTATTTTGATATTCCCGTAAACCAGGATTCCCTGACGTCTCCTCTGGCACTGACCCAGAAGGATGATGTATTTGATATCAAGGTCACCGTAATGGGTGGGGGGCAGACCGGCCAGGCTGGGGCGGTACGTCTCGGGGTTTCCAAAGCACTGGTTATGTCAGATCCTGAACTTCGTGGCGTATTGAAAAACGCCGGGTTCCTGACCCGTGACTCCAGACAGAAAGAGCGTAAAAAATACGGTCAGAAAGGCGCGAGAGCCAGCTTCCAGTTCTCAAAGAGATAGTTCGCTCGTTTTTATATCGCCATCCTTGGGGAGAGCAAAATTTTTGCTCTCCCTTTTTGGTCTGGTTGAAAGGGGGACGAAGTGAAAACCTATCTTTTCTACGACACTGAAACCACCGGTTTAAATCCGGCTTTCGATCAGGTGCTTACCTTTGCGGCCATTCGCACAGACACCCGCCTCAACGAGATTTCCCGAGAGGAGATTGTTGTTCGGCTCAGACCAGATATTGTTCCCTCTCCAGCTGCATTCCTCACCCATCGCTTAACGCCGGATATCCTTGAAACCGGTGTCACGGAATATGAAGCTGCCCTCAAAATTCACCGGCTTTTCAATACGCCTGATACTATCAGCTGCGGTTATAATTCCCTGGGCTTTGATGATGAGTTTTTAAGGTTTCTGTTCTATCGAAATCTTTTGGATCCTTATGCTCATCAGTTTGCCAAAGGCTGTTCCAGAATGGACATGCTGCCGGTCGCCATTATCTACCGGTTGTTCTGTGAGGGTGTATTATCATGGCCGCATTTGGCTGACGGTAAAGGGACGCTGAAGCTGGAATTTATCAGTAAGGAAAACGGATTTGTCACCTCTGGGCGGGCTCATGAGGCCATGAGTGACGTTGAAGCGCTCTTGGCTCTGGCGCGCAAATTTTCCGGGGAGCAAAAAATATGGGAGTATGTCCAGACTTTCTTCGACAGAAAAAAGGAGGATCGGCGGATCGTCAACCTTGAGACGGTTGATTTGTCAGGAAATGAGCCATTTCGAATTGGGCTCATGGTGTCGGCTGCCTTTGGTGCCAAGTCGAATTATATGGCCCCTGTACTTCATCTGGGTGGCTCTGTTCCTTATAAAAATCAGAGTCTGTGGCTGAGGTTGGATCAGGATGGTCTTTTGTCCGGGAAGGATCCTGAAACCGGTTTTTACGATTTTTTCGTAATTCGGAAAAGGGCCGGGGATCAGGTATTTATTTTACCGGCTTTAGAGCGGTTTCAAAGGAGATTGACCCCGGAGGCAAAAGAAAGATGCGAAAGAAATCTGGTAGAGATTCGCGATAACTTTCCCCTATTTTTTCGGACGGTCGCATTTCATCGGGAATTTAAATATCCTGTGATTCCGGAGTTGGATCTGGATGCGGCATTGTATCAGGATGGTTTTTTTTCGTCGGCAGAAAAGCAGGATATGACGCAATTTCACGCTCTGCTTGCTTCAGGTGATTTAACTGCCGCCGATCACCTTTCTTCTCCGCGGCTGCGCCGTATGGGCAGGCGTGTGATTCTCAGAAATTTTGAGGCGGCTTCAATCGCGGATGCCGGCTATGTCTCTCATTTGAAGCGCCTGTCAGGGCAAGAGGGTGATGGCTTCAATACGGGGTATAAAAACGAAAACAAACTGACTTGCGCTGAAGCCATAGAACAATTACGCGAAATCGAGACAAGCGCGAACCGGGACGAATTGGATCCGATTCAGGTGAAACTTATAGAATGGCTGAAGACGTATATTTCAAGCCAGTCAGCTACGTTGACTCAAACGTTTTAGCTCTGCGATTTGGGCGTTGTGGATAAATCGATTTAGCACTGTTTCGTGTTCCTGGGTGATGTCCAGAATTTTGAGCCCGGCCATGCAGTGGGTATCGGAATAATAGGGGTTGAACCTTACCACCTGGGTTTTGACCGGGAATTTTCCTATAGGGTCGGTTTCCTCCTTATCGACTAGAATCATTCCAAAAGGGACTAAGGTGCCCACTGTTATCGTGGCTAATGGGTTCGGGGCGCCCTTAATTTCTTTGGGCAGCACAAGGCCTATTCCGGCAAAGGAGATGTCTTTGATTTTAAAGTTTCTGCCGGTAAAAAATTCTTCCCCGTTGAACAGAAGCTTTGCTTTGATTGTGTGTCGAAGACTCAGTGGCAGCCTGAATGCGGACCTGATGTTGGTTTCGGTCGGTGGCGGAAGAAATTCCATTACCAGGGCTTGGGTTCGGGAACCATTGGCCAGCTGATATTGTTTAATGAATTGCACCGGCCGGCAAGGAATTCCGATCCTGACTCTACGCTTTCCAGTGTGGGTGATGGTGGTTAGGTGGAGCTGGTCAAACTGGGTTTCGCCGGTAATGGGTACGATAGGCTGTGCGATTGTGATGGTTTTGTTCTGGGGATCGGTGTCATAGATGATAGAGGATCTGGATACCGGGTTTAGGGAATCCATGTCAAAGACAATATCCACCCCCACCGAGGGTTGAAATATGTTCTCTACATCATATTCCATGGGCATTAAACCATTCAGGCAGTATTGACTTCGTCAAATACTGCCTGAACAATATAGTAATACAATTTGACTTGTATTATTTTACGGCGTCTTTAAGGGCTTTGCCTGGGACGAATTTGGGTACATTTCTAGCAGGAATGTTGATTTCTTTACCAGTCTGGGGATTTCTGCCCTTTCTGGCTTTTCTTTCAGCTGTTTTGAATGTACCAAAGCCAACGAGAGTTACAGAGTCATTGGCGGCAAGTGCGTCAGTAATTGACTTGATCATGCAGTCGACTGCGGCCTGAGCTTCTTTCTTGCTGTTCAGAACTTCTGAAACCTTGTTGATTAAATCGCCTTTGTTCATCGTGATCACTCCTTTTTTAAAGTTTTTAGGAATTACAATTCAAACAATGTATGAATAAAATTAGATTTCCTAAAAGTTGAATAAGTTTAAATCAGCTTTTTGCGTACGTTACGTCGTTGAGAAGCCCGTGTCAAGTATTTATTCACATTTTTTGAAAATTTCATTGCCAGTTTTTTTTTTAGCGCATAGAATTGTTTCGACTAGGAGGATATTATGGATGTAACACTTGTGAACCCTTTTATTGAGGGTACTTTGCACATTTTGGACACAACGGCATTTGTCAAAGTGGCCCCCGAGCCCCCGTTTTTAAAGTCGAACTCTCTTACACAGGGCGATATTACGGGGTTTCTGGAGATCAGCGGAGATCTGACCGGTACCGCTGCGATTTCATTTTCAGAGAAAAGCATTCTAGGAATTGTTTCGTCAATGTTCGGAGAGGAAATGACGGAGATAAACGATGAGATTGCCGATGCTGTGGGTGAGATCAGTAATATGGTAGCTGGCCATGTTACAACAAAAATTGCTGAACTCGATAAAAAAATTAAGGTGAAATTTGTCGAGATCGTCATGGGGGAAGGAAAAGTAATTTCCCATGCGGCCGGTGGAACCCATATTGTCAGCATACCTTTCAGGACAACCAAAGGAAAGGTCATCCTTGAGGTCTGCTATGCGGGTGAAAGCTGAGTGATTCCAAAATTGTCTGCGCCGGGAGCTGTTTACCCGATGAAGTTAAAATACCAAAGAATAATCTTTTGCCCAAAAAATAAGTAAAGCAGGGCGCCAAAGGATAAAAAAGGGCCAAAGGGTATTTTTAGCTGGCTCTTTTCTTTATGCCCCACAGCAGATGCCAACCCGAACACTGTGCCGGTGATTGACGCGACAAAAAGAGTGAATAACACTCCGGAAGGGCCAGTGGCCGCTCCGATCATGGCCAGCAGTTTGATGTCGCCTCCGCCAAGGCCCTGTTGTCCACGGATCCAATAGTAGCCTGCGGCCAGGGCCCAGGGTATCCCACCACCGAAAAGCACCCCCAAAAGAGCCTTTTGAAATGTCATTTCAGGAAGAAGCAAAAAAGACAATGAGCACAGAATAATCCCTGGAAGGGATATGCGGTCAGGAATAATCTGGTGGTCGATATCAATGAAGGTGATCGTGACCAGGGTGGAACTGAAAATAAACCAAAACACAAACGATGCGGTCGGGCCGAATTTGTAAAACAGCCCCAGGGTAAGGGTGGCCGTTAAAAATTCCACCATAGGATATCTAAAGGAAATCGCCTGACCGCAATGACGGCATCTGCCACGGAGAATAAGAAAACTGAGTATCGGAATGTTCAGGTAAAATGGGATGGCATTTTTGCAGTTTGGACAGTGACTTCCCGGAGAAACAACGGATTTACCCTCGGGGATGCGAAAGATACAGACATTTAAAAAGGATCCTACACAGGCGCCTGCAAAAAATACCCATATTGCAAAAGTCTGCAGGGTTGGTATTGAACTGCTCAAATTATTTTCCTCAAATTGTTTTGCTTAGCGTTGATAAATGGGCTGTGCGCGTCCGTAAACTATCAATATCCACCGTAAAAATTATTTTTTCAAGGATATTGTAAAAGATAAATTCTGTTTTATTCTAAGGACAATTTAAAAACCAAACTATAAAAAAGCCGCAGCACGGAAGTGTTAAATGCTTAGGCTTTGTAAAGATAAGGAGCACAAATGGCAGAAGCAGATATTGATGATCTGATAGAAATCATAGAAAAAGAGGGCAACATAGAGGATATCCCCAAGCGTTTGCCCATGATGCCGGTCCGGGATGTGGTCGTATTTACGGATATGCTTCTACCCTTGTTTGTGGGGCGGGATAAATCCATTAAGGCCATTGAAGAATGCGTTGAGTTTGACCGTTACGTGTTTTTAACGGCCCAAAAAGATTCGGAAATCGAAAAGCCCAAAGAGGATGACCTATACGACATCGGCACCATCGGCCGGGTCCAGAAGATGATTAAAATGCCGGACGGCAGGATCAAAGCCCTTGTTCAGGGCATTGCCAAGGCCAGAATAACAGCTTTTGCCCAGAAGCGGCCCTACTTTAAAGTGGAAGTCGAAATTCTTGAGGACCAGGAACCGGATGAACTTGATATTGAAGTGGAAGCCATGATGCGCAATATCAAGGAAAACAGCGAAAAGCTTTTGGCGTTGAAAGGGGAATTGTCCGGAGATGTCGGAGACCTTTTGTCCCACATTGATTCTCCGGGAAAGCTTGCCGATCTCGTGGCATCCAACCTGAATCTGAAGGTGGAAGACGCCCAGGGCCTTTTAGAAATCACCAAAACCGTGGAGCGGCTCAAGCAGGTTAATGATCTGCTTGCAAGGGAGTTGGACCTGTCAACGGTTCAGGCCAAGATTCAGACCCATGTAAAGGATGAGATTTCTAAAAATCAAAGAGACTACTATCTTAGAGAGCAGGTCAAGGCAATCCACAGGGAGCTTGGAGAAACCGATGACAAGCTGGCGGAAATTGCGGATTTTAAAGCCAAGATAAAAAAATGCAAGATGCCGGAGGACTGCGAAAGAGAAGCGTTAAAGCAGATTAAGCGCCTTGATCAGATGCATTTCGATTCTTCGGAAGCCTCGGTGGTCCGCACGTATCTGGATTGCATTGTTGAACTGCCCTGGAGTAAGTCCACCAAAGATTTCCTTGATATCAAAAAAGCCAAAACCGTTCTCGACGAAAATCACTTCGGACTGGATAAAGCCAAGGAGCGGATACTGGAATATCTGAGTGTCCGGAAGCTTAACCCCAAAAAGAAGGGACAGATTATCTGTTTTGTAGGGCCTCCGGGTGTGGGCAAAACTTCTTTAGGCCAGGCCATTGCCAAGTCAATGAAGAGAAAGTTTCACAGGGTCTCGCTTGGGGGGATTCGAGACGAAGCTGAGATCCGCGGTCACAGGCGAACTTATATCGGTGCCATGCCAGGTCGGATTCTTCAGGGGCTTCGTCAGTGCGGCACCAGCAATCCTGTGTTTATGCTGGATGAAATTGACAAATTGGGCAGTGATTTCAGAGGCGATCCGTCTTCGGCGCTGCTGGAGGCATTGGATCCGGAACAAAATTCTGAGTTCTCGGACCACTACCTTAATATGCCCTTTGATCTGTCCAATGTCCTGTTTATTCTCACGGCCAATATTGCAGATACGATTCCGTCTGCACTGATGGACCGGATGGAGATCATTTATATTTCAGGGTATACCCGCCAGGAAAAAATGGAGATCGCCAAACGCCACCTGCTTCCCAGAAAGCTTCGTGACAACGGCCTGATAAGAAGATCGATTACGTTCAGTACCAATGCCATGGAGTCCATTGTGTCCGAGTATACTCTGGAAGCAGGTCTTCGAGGGTTGGAACGGAAACTGGACAAGGTGTGCAGGAAAATTGCCCGTCAGATTGCCGAAGGACAAAAGGGCCGGTTTAAGATTACCCAGCAGAATCTGGCCCGTTACCTTGGGCCCCCACAGTATATTTCTGAACTGGA
Organism: uncultured Desulfobacter sp.; assembly: GCA_963677255.2. GTDB lineage: Bacteria > Desulfobacterota > Desulfobacteria > Desulfobacterales > Desulfobacteraceae > Desulfobacter. The sequence continues at coordinate 3,555,859 of CAXXER010000001.1, forward strand.
CCAGGAGGAAAGTCAGGTGGGATTGGCCACGGGGCTTGCCTGGACGGAATTTGGCGGGGAGCACCTGTATATTGAGGTTTCTCTATTCCCGGGAAAAGGGGAGTTGCTGCTGACCGGGCAGATCGGAGAGATTATGCAAGAGTCTGCCAGAGCGGCCTTGACCTATACCCGTGCCCACCAGGAAGAACTGGATATTGATAAAGACGCGTTCGAAAATCAGGACATTCATATCCATGTTCCGGCCGGAGCAATACCAAAGGATGGTCCCTCGGCGGGCATTGCTATTGCTACAGCCCTTGTGTCGGCCTTTACGGGAAAAAAGGTTAACAACAAGGTGGGAATGACCGGTGAAATTTCTCTTAGGGGCCGTGTACTTCCCATTGGCGGATTAAGGGAAAAAAGCCTGGGCGCCCTGAGGGCGGGCATCAAGCATGTGATTATTCCGGAGAAAAACCAAAAGGATCTTCATGACATTCCCAAGAGCGTGAAGTCAAAACTGAAATTTACCTGCGTCAGGGATGTCAAGGAAGTCCTTGAAATTGCCATTGAAAGGGACTAAGCGACAATTGAAGCTGTTGTCCGTCAGTACGGCAGAGCAGGGTGCCAGTCTGGCTCTTTTTGACGGACCTGTTCTTGTTGGCGAATCCTTTTGGGGAAGTTCTCAAACCCACTCCAAGCGCTTGTTGTCCATGGTGGAGGCACTGGTGGTGATCCAGGCCGGGATGACAGTTTCTGATATAGACGCTTTTGTCGCTGCCAGGGGGCCTGGCAGCTTTACAGGGTTGCGCATCGGTATCGGCGTGGTTAAGGGGCTTTCATTTGGAGCCTCCCGACCTTGCGCCGGTGTCTCAAGCCTTGACGGCGTAGGATTCAGATTTTCCCATTCCGGGCTTCCGGTTTGTGTGATGATGGATGCCCGGCGCAAGGAGGTTTATTCGGCGGTCTATCATTTTGAACAGGGGGCGTTGACGCATAAGGGAACGGAACGGGTCTGTTCACCTGAAGAAGCCGTTGCCCAGCTTGAGGGCCCGGGATTGTTTGTCGGGTCAGGGGCCCGTGTTTACCGGGATCGGATCATTGATTTGACTAAAGGCGCGGCCTGTTTCGGTCCACAGATCATGGAAGGGGTTAGCGCAGCGGCACTGGCCCGGCCCGTTATTGAGGATTCTCAGTTTTTTGATCGGGAAGAAAACCGCCTGCTGCCTGTCTATCTTCGTAAATCAGATGCGGAGATTCTTTTTGATGGTAAATCCGGGATTTAAGCTTATCTTGACAGAACCCCCCTGTATTTGATATTGTCCGTAGGTTACGGTAATGGAAACGGGGTATTATGGATAATTCTAAGTGGCCGGCAAAAGCAGTTCTGCCCATTGCCATGCCCGGCGTAAAATTTGTTTTGGCAGCCATCCTTCTTACGGGGATGTTTTTTTATTTTGGGTGGGGGCTTTTAGGCCTGCTGTCTTTAGTGGTGACCTGTTTTGTGACCTGGTTTTTCCGCGATCCGGAAAGGGTACCGCCGGAAGGCTCTGATATATTGGTATCCCCTGCGGACGGCAAGGTGATTATTGTACAGAAACTGGCCACATCTGAATACCTGGACGATCCTTGCCAGAAGGTGAGTATTTTTATGAACGTATTCAACGTTCATGTGAATCGGATTCCTTTTGACGGGATTGTTGAGAAAATTGCGTATACCCCGGGTAAATTTATCAATGCCTCCTTTGACAAGGCATCCGAGCATAACGAGCGCAATGCCCTGGTGATCAAAACATTTGACGGGCGCAGATTTGCCGTTGTTCAGATTGCAGGCCTTATTGCCCGAAGGATTGTCAATTGTGTAGGCATTGGCGAGCGGGTAAACCGCGGGGAGCGTTACGGGATGATCCAGTTCGGTTCCCGGCTTGATCTGTATCTGCCCCTGGGGTTTGAGGTCAAGGTCAAGGTGGGTGATAAAACTAGCGCCGGAACAACGATTATTGGACAGATGAAGTAAGGGTGACAAGAAAGCTCGCTGCACAAACAGAATATCATCATCTCAAGACGTAAAGGACTTTGTCCTTTGGTCTTGGAAAACCGCCGGCGGTAACGCCGGTTATTCAATTATTAAACGGAGTTAAAAGGGAGTTTTGGAGCAGATACCCATTACAAAACAAGGTTATGCAGCCTTGAAAAAAGAGCTGGACCGACTAAAGACCACGGATCGACCCGAGATTATTAAAGCCATCGAAGTCGCCAGAGCCCATGGAGACCTGTCTGAGAATGCAGAATACCATGCAGCCAAAGAGCGGCAGTCCTTTATTGAAGGACGGATCGGGGAGATCAGCTATAAACTGGGCAGTGCAAAGGTGATTGATCCGGAAACCGTCCCCAAAGATGTGGTACGGTTTGCCTCAAAGGTCCTCTTGGAAAATGTGGATACCAGCGAGGAAATTGAATATATGATTGTCGGCCCGGACGAGGCAGATATCAAAAAAGGAAAAATTTCCGTTTCTTCCCCCCTTGGCAGCGCTCTGATCGGCAAGAGACCTGGAGACGAAGTTGTGGTCCAGGCGCCCAGGGGAAAACGGATCTATGAAATTATCGATATTCTGTAACCATCAGGATAAAGGAGTCGCTTGTGGCACGCGTAACAATTGAAGATTGCTTGAAAAATGTAGACAACCGTTTTAGCCTGGTTCATCTGGCCGCCAAACGGGTGCGCCAGGTCAGAGAGGGGGCCGATCTGATGGTCAAATCTTCCAACGAGGATGTGGTCACTGTTTTAAGGGAGATTGCCGCCAACCGGATTGTGTCCAAAAAACGCCGGGATTCCGAAGCCGAATAACGTCGGGTTTGAGCAAGGGGCTATCAAAAAAAATCAGTCATGGTCTGGGCCAGGCTGTCAGCGACTGGACCATGATAAACCAAGATGACCGCATCCTGGTCGGCGTTTCAGGAGGCAAAGACAGCCTCATCCTCCTGCACCTTCTGCATTCTCTGAAACAAAAGGCACCGGTTTCGTTTGAACTGCTCCCGGTTCATGTTGATCCGGGGTTTGAGAACAGTTTCAGCAGCCGCCTGAAGGCCTATATTGACGGCCAATACCCCCAGAACCTTCGAGTCGAGACAACCGATTTCGGGATTATGGCCCACTCCGAAGAAAACCGTGAAAACCCCTGTTTTTTATGCAGCCGCTTAAGGCGCAAGTGCCTGTTCGATCTGGCAAAGAAATGGGGGTGCAAAAAAATTGCTCTGGGGCATCACAAAGATGACCTGATCGAAACGCTGTTTATTAATATTTTTTACTCAGGAAAGATCGGCACCATGAAGCCCAGGCAAAGTTTTTTCAAAGGAGAACTTGATATCATCAGGCCGCTGTCATATGTTGAGGGCGACCAAATTGAACGGCTTGCGGTCGTTTTAGGTTTACCGATTTTTGACAATCCGTGCCCCAGTGCTGGACAGACAAAAAGGACTGAGGTTCGGCAGATGCTTGAGCAAGTTTACAAGCAGAACCGACATATTAAGGGCAACATATTCAAGGCAATGGGTAATGTTGCCAGGGATTATCTTTTAGAGACGCCATCATGATTGATATGCAGAATCAGCCTGATTTCAGGAATATCCCCATTGATAAAGTGGGGATTAAAGGCTTGAGATATCCGGTTACGGTTAGAGATAAAAACAAGGGAGAGCAATCCACTGTTGCAGAGATCAGCATGTATGTGGATCTGCCTCATCAGTGCAAGGGCACCCATATGAGCCGGTTTGTGGAGCTGTTGCACCAGTCCAGAAGTCAGCTCTCCCTGGAATCCATGACAACGATCCTTGAGGACATGAAAACCCTTCTGGGGGCAAAATCCGCTCATATCGAAGTCAGTTTTCCCTATTTTATTGAAAAAACATCCCCCAGCACAGGGGCCCGGGGGTTGATGGACTATACCTGTACCATCTCCGGGACATCTGGGATCGGAAAGGGGACGGATATTGTCCTCAAGGTTGCGGTGCCGGTTACCTCTGTCTGTCCGTGTTCCAAGGAAATCAGCAACTACGGTGCCCACAATCAAAGGGGCGAGGTGCTTGTCTCCACCCGGTTTGACAGGTTTATCTGGATTGAAGACATTGTGAATTTGGTTGAGGAGTCTGCGTCCTGTGATATTTTTTCAGTCTTGAAGCGTGAGGATGAAAAATTTGTCACTGAAAAGGCCTATGAGAATCCCAAATTTGTGGAGGATATTGCCAGGGATGTGGCAAAAGTGCTCATGGAGGATAGCAATATCACGTGGTTTTCCGTCAGTGCTGAGAATTTTGAATCCATCCACAACCACAGTGCATACGCCTATATTGAAAAAGGTCGGTAGGACCGTTGGCCGGGGGCGCCGTCTTAAGCATTTCCGGCTGAAGTCTTGCGAACCTTTTGTTTGAGTTCCTTGAGAATTGAGCCAACTCCGTTTTGGGTCTCATTGAGCATGATGACATAAGGATAAAGCTTTTTGTCTTCTCCCACAAGATACCCTGCACGACATCTAACATCGGAAAGGGTGCCTGTTTTATAAAAGTCATTTCCATCCAGTCTTAAAAGTCTGTGATAGGGCTTAAATGCCTTGAGGATGCGGATCATCTGGACCGCCGCTATCCTGTTCTGGCGGGACAGCCCAGATCCTTCCACAAGTTTAATATCCTGCAGTAATAGATTCTTCTTTGCAAAGCCCTTAAGGTAAGTTGTGCCTTTTTCTAAAGTGGCAGGGGGGCCGAATGCGTTGGCGCCCATGGCCAGCATGATCTGGTTGGCCATGAAGTTGTTGCTGAAGGCTAAAAGCTTTTCTAATACCTCGTCCAAGCTGAAATTCGATTCGAATTTAATGACAGGCGTGCAAGCCTCACAAAAAGTGCTGCTAATGATTTTTCCTGTGACGGGGATATGTTTTTCTTTTAGAAAATGAGCCAGGAGCAGTCCGGGATATTTCTTTCTGATCGGCTCTGCCAGAAGGATGCGACCGTCTTTGAGTCCTGAGTTTCGGATATCTTTTTTTAGTACGTTCAAAAGCGGGGTTTGGGGTTCGGCACTGATGAAGGTTTTTTCGCGCTGTGACCATTTAAATCGGAACGTGTTGAAATTGGCACAAAGGGCGCCGGTTGTGGCGTCATAGGGGTTGGTTGAGCGGCCTGTTCCGGGAATTGTGATGTCGGGACTGAAAAAGGACGTGTCGAGGATAATGTCGCTGATCCGTTCCGGATGAAACGAAGTGATAAGTTTATCGCCCAGTCGCTTTAGCTCCTCTGAGATGAACAGTGGATCTCCCTGGCCTTTTAGAAACAACCGCTGCGTTTTAGGACTGTAAGCTATCAGCGTATTAAATCTGTACGATGGCCCAAGCGTTTTTAATGCTGTCAGGCAGGTTAACAGCTTTAGTGTCGAGGCCGGTATCATCGGCGTGGTTTTGTTGAGGCTGCACATCTCAGTATCGTCCGGGCCCACAAGCATAAACGCTGTTGTTTCAGCACGGCATGGTGCTGTCCGGAAGAAAAAAGGTAGAAGTGCAAGAATGGCAAATGCGATGCAGCCCTTCGCAGTTCTACCTGTTGTCCTATTTGAATAAAAGGAAGAAATCATTTAGAATCTGTCTGATATTGTACTCAAGTTTTAATGTCTCCCACCGGTCGGGAAAGGCCAGCGCAGAGAATTTTACACCTGCAGTGAAAGGATACCCGCCCTGGGTTGGGGCATAGGTTGAAATCGTGATATCCGCAGGGCTGATAATCACCCCTTCATAACTTATGGTTGTGACCTGGCCCTGTGCTTGGACGGATTTTAAGCCATGGGCTTGAAGCACTCTGGCAAAGGTTTCTTTTTGGGCCATGGCGGCGATGGCTGTTTTTGCCGTCTGGCGATCGGCTTTGACGGTACCTTCGATTAGCACCAATGAAAAATTTTCCGCCCTGAACTCATTTTCTGCCGGTACCATGGTTACCCTGGCGCTTGCAGATTTATGGGAGATAAATTGATGGTCAAGCCGGATATAATAATTTTTTATTCCCGAAAGCCCCTTTGCCTGTAGGGGATTTGCAAAAAGGAAAAGGGATAGAACCACCATGCTTAGAGGGGATAGTCGTTTTATGAAAAAGTTTGGCATGAATCTTGTATTTTTATCAAGTGGTTGGTGGATAAACGTATAAATCGGTCATTCATTGATTAAAGTTGAGGGCTTGTAATGACGATTCTCTTGTATCATGGATGCCTGTTTCGGATCAATGTCAAACAAAAACGGTTATATTATCGGTTGAACCGTAAAGAGAAGGAAGAGAAATGAAAAAGCTATTGGTATTGTCGGTAAGTTTGTTGGTCATGTCCCTTTTCGGCTGCAATCAACTGCGTCAGTCCGTAAGCGGCGCACCGGGTGGGGTTCTTGATGCTGCCGGCGGAAGTGCGGACACTCATCGGATCGTAACCTTTTATGTCACAGGCAAAGGGCTTGAGCCTGAAAGCGCTCTGACAAAAGGTGAGGCCGTGCTGATGGCCGAGCGGGCGGCCGTGGCTGACGGATACCGTCAACTGGTGGAAAAAGTCCGCGGCGTATACGTGGATGCGTTTATGAAAGCCGGCCGCGGCACTGTAAATCATGATGCGATTCAGCTTCATACCCAATCCTGGCTTCGTGGGACAGAGGTCATGGAAATTACCCAGGGTGAATACGGCATTACCCAGGCCCGCATGCGACTGAGAATTAACTTTTCCAAAAAGGGTATGGTCTGGTGGCCTGTGGGTATCGGGGATAATGTTAAACCCGTTGCAGCATCCGGTGGCGGCGTTGCCGGCAGTTAAAAAAAAACGGCCCTTAACTTTGCAGATTGTTTTTTTTGGTACCAAGGGGATGCTTCCCCTTTAAGGAGGATGTTATGGGAAAGTTGCAGTGGCTCTCCGGGGCCAGGATCAAATGGGGCGTGATTGTGCTGATCTTGGTTCAGGGCTTCATGTTTTCTGATGTATGGGCCTATTACGATAAAAAAAATGTTCATGTGGAGGCATACACTGCAGAAGATTTGGCCTTAATCGTAGATGATTATCAGATCAAAATTAAGATGATAGATGAGCAGATCCAAAGTGCAAAAAAAGACATGGATTGGCTGGTCCAAAAAATCAATCGTATTTCAGACTCCGGACGTACCGTTTCCAGGGTTATGAAAACCTCGGTGATAGAAAAAGAGAAAAGAATTCAAGTTCTTTCTAAAGAAAAAAAGCGTCTTGAGGGCGCCCTTGCCAAATACGAAAAAAGCTATAATGCTAAACAAAAGAAAATGACGCCAGCGGCAACAGCGCCTCCCAAGGTAATAAAGCCCGTTGCCACCGCTGTGCAAAAATTCCAAAAAGCAGCCCAGAATACACAAGTCTCCTTTGATAAAGGCAAGCGGGCCAGAATAGAAGCTGCCGTTAAAGAAGCCGGGCTCAGCGACTGGGTCGAGGTTGTCCCCACCGACGACGGCTGCGCCAAGCTTGAAAATACCCTGCCTATTCTTTTTTCCTCCGGCAGCGCCTCGCTGGCCAAAGAGTATCAGACCTTTCTGAAAAAACTGGCCGATTTTTTAAAGTCCTACGATGTCAAAGTCTATGTCAACGGCTTTGCCGATCCGGACCCCATCAAAACCGCCCAGTATCCCTCCAATTTTGAACTGGGTGCCTCGCGTGCGGCCAATGTCGTTCATACCATGGTGAAAAACGGCCTGAAACCTGGGATCTTCAACATCGGTTCCACTGGAGAATACCGCTTTACCGCAAAGAATCCGTCAAACCAAAAATCCTTTCAAAGGCGCGCCAATCTTACGGTTGTTTTTTCCGGATAACGCCCAATATAGTCTTTTTTATTCTCAGGCATTCTTTTTTAAGAATGCCTGAGGTTCCCACCTCAAACGATCCTTTCTCCAGATCATTGAATTTATATGTGGAAACAAGAGAAGCTCGCATTTAAATCCTGAGTATTATTTCCTTGACCGCATCCCCCTTTTTTTGTAAGTTCAAGCCATGAACGCTGCTTTTGACAATGAAGTTCGACTTAAGCTTTTGAAACTTATTGAGAAAAATCCACAACTTACACAAAGGGAAATGAGCAGGCAGATGGGGGTAAGTTTGGGGAAAATCAACTATTGCATCTCCGCGTTTGTCGAAAAGGGTAGAATCAAGGTCGAGCGTTTTAAAAATCACGAAAACAAAACCGCCTACATGTACCGCCTTACGCCTAAAGGGTTAGAGGACTTAACAAAACTGACCTTTGACTTTTTAAAAATTAAGCTAAACGAATACGGTGTGATTAAGCAGGAAATCCAGTCGCTATCTGATCAGATAGATCAAATGGACTTATCGCTATGTGAGGACCCGGAACTGCTTGAGGCTTTGCGAAATTTAGATTAAGCGGTTTTGTCTTTTGGGGTTTGGCGGAAGTTTATTCAAAATTTGGTTTCCAGAGCATGGCTTTGTAATCAAAGGGGCGAAGCTATGTTTGAATATTTGTAAAATATCGGGTTGAGGAATATGACGAAGGAATTTTCCAGGCGATATCGTTATTTTTGCCAAATTCAAAAGGACGGGCTTTATTCAAGGCTCTATTGATATGCGACAAGCTATTATTCAAAAAGGAAAAGTTCTGCCTGTAGAGGTCCCAAAACCTGTTGTTTCTCCAGGCGCTGTGTTGATAAAGGTTGTGAACTCATGTATCAGTGCCGGGACAGAACTTGCCGGAGCTAAGGCAAGTGGTCTAAATCTGGTTCAAAGGGCGTTGCGGCAACCCAAAAATATAAAAAAAGCCTTTGATATGGCACGGGTTGACGGAGTTTTGAAAACAGCTCAGTTTATCTCTCAGCAAAAAGATGCGGCTTTACCAACGGGATACTCGCTTTCAGGTATCGTTGTCGGGGTTGGGGCTGATGTCCCTGACTTTCAGGCAGGTGACTATGTCGCGGCTGCCGGTGCGGGGTTGGCTAACCATGCAGAGTTTGTTGACGTTCCTTGCAATCTGGTTGTGAAAATGCCCGATAATGTCAGCTTTGAAGGTGCCTCAACCGTGGCCGTAGGAAGTATTGCCATGCATGGTGTCCGCAGGGCAAATGTTCAGTTGGGCGAGTTCGTCGTTGTATTCGGTTCTGGCCTTCTTGGGCAGCTTGCAGTTCAGATGCTCTCTGCCTGTGGTGGGCGGGTAATTGCGATTGACCTTGATGATCAACGGCTGGCAATCGCAAAGAAGTCCGGGGCTGAATACGTTTTTAATTCAGCAGATAATGACTATATCGAGTCTGTTCGTCAGGTGACCGGAGGTCATGGTGTTGATGCCGTACTTTTCTGTGCCGCTACGGAAAATCCTCAGGTCCTGTCAGATGCCTTGACCATGTGCCGGCGAAAGGGGCGGCTTGTCATGGTGGGCGTATGGGGGCGTGAGCTTCATCGAGAGGCTTTGTATGCCAAGGAAGTTGATTTTTTGATTTCTACGTCTTATGGCCCTGGACGCTATGATGATAAATATGAGTTGGAGGGGCAGGACTATCCTTATGCCTATGTCCGATGGACCGAGAATCGGAATATGTTGGAATACCTTCGTTTGCAGGCATCTGGTACGATTGATACCAGTGTTTTACTCCACTCGGTTTTTCCAATCGAAAAAGTGCAGGATGCTTTTGCCATCTTGGCGTCTCAAGAAAAACCGCTTCTGGTCCTTTTGGATTATGGAGATGATTTACCCGAAAGCTTCCCTCGCCAATGTCCAGAAGCCTATCGGGTTTTTCTTTCAAAATCAGCCTGTGCTTTATCTGGAAAGCAAATGCGAGTTGGGTTCATCGGTGTGGGCAGCTTTGCAAAAGCCGTGCATCTTCCGAATTTGCTTAAGCTAAAAGACCACTTTAAAATCCATGCCATATGCAGCAAAACCGGTCTGCACGCTAAAGAGGTTGCTCGGTCCTTTGATGCTTCGTACGCAACATCCAGATATCAGGATATTCTGGATGATCCTGATATTGATCTTGTAGTTATTTGTACTCGACACAATCTGCATGGCAGGATTACTTTAGATAGTCTGAGAGCCGGCAAGCATACGTTTGTAGAAAAGCCACTCTGTACCAAAATTGATGAACTGGAGAAGATCGAAACGTTTTATGCCGAAGGGGAAGGTAGGGATCTTCCTTTATTAACAGTCGGTTTTAATCGGAGGTTTTCAGGTTTTGCCCGTTCGATTCGCGGTTTTCTGGAAAAAAGAATTAACCCAGTAATGATCACTTATCGGATGAATGCCGGCTTTATTCCATACGATCATTGGGTACATACAGAAGAGGGCGGAGGGCGGATTGTTGGCGAGGCCTGCCATATAATCGATCTTTTTTCTTATCTTGTGGGTGCTCCAGTTAAAGGGTTTACGAGTTCCGCATTAACACCGAAGACCGGGGCGGTTCAGGGAACAGACAACCGGTCCGTAACCCTCGAGTACTCGGACGGTTCCGTGGCTGTGCTACAGTATCTGAGTATCGGTAACAGAGACTTGCCAAAGGAACGCTTGGAAGTGCACTACGATGGAAAATCTATTGTTATGGACGACTATCGGACCATGCAGGGATTCGGTGTTGAACTGGGACGCTCCGAACGCCAGCCCGATAAAGGGTTCGTAAACGAGCTTGAAGCGTTGAGAAAGTGCCTTAAAGATGAGGCTCTTTTACCTATTCCGCTATCCTCTCTTTTTGAAACGACAAGGATTTCTTTGGCAATATAAATGGCCATGCGATTGGCATATATTATTCAAGTGCGGATGAATTCCAATCGCCTTCCGGGAAAAGTTTTGATGACGGCGGGAGGAAAGGAAATGCTGTCATATCTTATTGAAAGTGTCCGTCAGTGCAGCTATCCTGGGAGCTTGATTGTGGCGACATCTGAAGAAGAAACGGATCGTCCGGTGGCTCTGTTATGTGAACAAAAAGGGGTTGAGTGTTATCGAGGAAATTTAAACAATGTTGCCAGCCGCTACTATGAAATTATCAGTGACGTGAAATATGATGCTTTTGTAAGAATTTGTGGTGATAGTCCGTTATTAGATTATCGCCTTATCGATATCGGGGTTGATGTGTTTCTAAGGAGAAATTGGCCTGATATGGTAACGAATGTCATGCCAAGAAGTTTTCCTAAAGGACAGTCTGTGGAAGTAATTAACGCTCGTTCTTATGCTAAAGTTTATTCCGCATTTAAGGAAAAAGATGAGTTGGAGCATGTGACTCAATATTTTTATGAACATAAAGAGGAGTTCGAGGTCGTTAATTTCAAGGCCCAAAAGGACTATAGCAAATTTCAGCTTTCTGTCGATGAAAAAGAGGATTTTGCTCGGTTTCTACGGATAGTGGAATCTTTGCCGAAAGAACATTGGGAATATGGGTGGGAGTATTTTGTTGAAAGGTTTTATTTGCAACAATAATCCGGCAAGGTTGTGATAGAGATGCAGGGCTGATTTGGGCACTTTTTTTTATGATTTTTGTTGCGATTGAAAGCTGCGATTCTAAAGGATTAACAATCCTGATGATAACTATGATGCGGCATTTTTTTTCCGATAATTTGTGGTGTGCTGAAGTTAAAAATGATTAAAAAAAAATTAAAAGCTGGCATAATTGGACTGGGAGTCGGAGAGTCTCACATTCTTGGGTATGACACTCATTCGGAATGCGAAGTTGTAGCCCTTTGTGATTTTTCTTCAAAAAAGTATAGTGATGCTGTCAAAAAATATCCAAATTATAAGGTCACCAAAAATCCGGATGATATATTAGAAAATGATGACATTGATATTGTTTCAATCGCGAGTTTCGACAACTACCATTACCCGCAGGTCGTTAAGGCGCTTTTAAATGATAAACACGTCTTTGTAGAAAAACCAATCTGCCTATACCAACATGAGTTAAGGCATATTAGAGAAGTCCTATCCAGCAAGCCTGATTTGCAGATATCATCAAATCTTATTTTGAGAAAATGTCCAAGATTTCAAAATTTGAAACACCGATTAGATAATGGTGAGTATGGTGAAATTTATTATGCTGAGGGTGACTATAACTATGGAAGATTAGAAAAAATTACAAAAGGATGGAGGGGGCAAATCGAATTCTATTCCATTGTCTATGGCGGTGCCATCCATATGGTGGACCTGTTGCTTTGGTTGACTGGGAAGCGTGTAAAGCAGGTTTCTGCGGTAGGGACCAAAATTTCAACTAGGAACACAGCTTTTCGATATAATGATATGGTGGTGGCGTTGCTTGAAATGGAAGAGGGCGGTGTGATGAAGATTGCTGCTAATTTCGGTTGTGTCGCTCCCCATTTTCACGCAGTTCGCCTGTATGGGACTGAAAAAACATTTGAAAACGGGAGGGACACAGCTATTGAGTATGAATCTAGAGACACTTTGGACGCACCGACGATCAACCGCGACCCGTACCCCGGATATCACAAATCAGACCTAATTCACAGTTTTGTGGACTCTATAGTAGGAAGGGGGACTGCTGATGTAAAAACCGAGGATGTCTTTTCAGTGATGTCTGTATGTTTAGCTATAGAAAAAGCAGTTTCTGAATCCGACGGCAAAACTGTGGCTGTCGAATATATATAGGAGAGATTATGAAACAACTTCCGTTTGGCAAGCCGATGATTGATGATTCGGAAATGAATGCGGTGCTTGATGTTTTAAAAGGACCGATTCTGGTTCATGGCCCGAGGGTAAAAGAATTTGAAAAACGATTTGCAGCATTTGCCGGTGCACCATTTGCCGCATCTGTATCCTCCTGCACCGCCGCACTTCATTTGGTGTACTTTGATATGGGATTGGGAGCCGGTGATGAGGTTATCGTTCCCGCGCAGACCCATAATGCCACAGCCCATGCAGTTGAGTATACAGGGGCAACGCCTATTTTTGTTGATGCTGAGATGGAGACGGGCAACATTGATATCGACCAGATAGAAGCGGCAATAACGGAACGGACCCGGGCTATTTCCGTTGTCCATTATCTGGGGATGCCTGTCGATATGGACCGGGTCAATGCTATTGCCCAAAAACATGATTTACTTGTGGTGGAAGACTGTGCGCTGGCAATCGGTTCCTACTACAAAAATAAACACATGGGGCTTCATGGCGATGCCGGTTGTTTTTCCTTTTATCCGGTGAAGCATATGACAACGGCAGAAGGAGGAATGTTAATAACAAAGCGGCAGGGTTTATACGACCGGATCGTAAAAAAGAGAGCTTTTGGTGTTACAAAAAACCACGGAGAAAGGAAGATTCCCGGGATCTACGATGTTGAAGAGCTTGGGTACAACTACCGAATGAGCGAGGTGCATTCTGCCATTGGAATAGAGCAGGTAAAGAAACTCGGTAGCTTTCTGAAAGCACGGGAAGCAAACTATAAGGCATTGCATCAATGTCTTCAGGGTATTGGTGAAGTTGATCTTTTCCAGGCATTCAAGCCCGATTATCAGAGCAGTTTTTATTGCCTGTCGGTGATTCTAAATGAAAAGATTGCGTCTGACCGATATGCCATTGTGCAGGCATTGAATGCAAAAGGCATTGGTACCAGTATTTATTATCCCCAGCCGGTCCCCTGTTTTTCGTATTACAAAGAAAAATACGGTTATCCTGAAAATGGCCGTTTCCCGGTGGCTGAAATCATAAGCAATCGGTCCATAGCATTTCCTGTAGGACCGCATTTAACAACAGAAGATATGCAATATATCGGGAAAGAACTTAAAAACGTACTTGTAAAGGTGAAGTAATGATTTCTATTAAAGGTCGCAAAATAGCCCTCATTGGTGGTGCTGGATTCATTGGGCACAATTTGGCTCTAAAATTAAAAGAATTAGGTGCAGACGTTTCTGTCATTGACAGTCTTCAGGTGAATAACCTTCTGACGTTTTCTTCCAACAGCAATGCCGTGGCTAATCGGGAATTATATATTGATATCCTGAATGAGCGCCTGGAGCTTTTGCGGAATGCCAAAGTTCCCATGTATTTTCAGGATGCAAGAGATTACCATGCGCTTTCCCCTCTGCTTAATGAGTTGAAGCCGCAGGTCGTAGTTCAAATGGCTGCAGTAGCCCATGCGAATCAGTCTAACAAAGATCCATACAGTACGTTTGACCATAGTTTCAGGACGCTTGAAAACGCGCTTGACTGCTCAAAAAATAATATTGAGCATTTTATCTACTTCTCATCTAGCATGATTTATGGCAATTTCCAAAACGAGTTTGTCACAGAGGAAACACCCTGTGAGCCTATTGGGATATATGGCGCCTTGAAGTTCGGCGGGGAGAAACTGGTCATTGCTTATAACCAGGCCTTTGATCTGCCATACACCATTATTCGGCCATCTGCGCTTTACGGAGAACGGTGTGTGAGTCGTCGGGTTGGTCAAATCTTTATTGAAAACGCAATCCAGGGAACAGAGATTACGATTTCCGGAGATGGCTCTGACCGCCTTGATTTTACCTATATCAAGGATTTTGTTGGTGGCGTGATCAATGTTATCGAAAATGAGGGCTCCCGTAATCAGACCTTTAATTTGACATATGGTTCTTCTCGTTCCCTTGCCGATATGGCTGATATTATCGGACAGCAGTTTGACGATGTGAAGATTAAGTATATACCCAAGGACAAGCTCACCCCAGACAGGGGGACTTTGTCCGTCGAAAAAGCCAGAAATCTTATTGGTTATAATCCGCAATGGCCACTTGAAAAGGGTTTTGTCGAGTACATAGGATGGTACAAAAAGTTGGCTGAGAAATTCGGCGGGCTCGGCAATACCAGCTTTATTTACGGATAGAACGTTTGATCTAACTTCAAAGCGAGGTGTATCGTGGAGCTGGTCTCCGATCTCTGGCTTTCACATATGTGTCAATGGGATGTTTATAAACTGGACATCGGAGAGTCTGGTAGCATCAGTGCTTCAACAATTGAAGCACTGATAAACCGGGCACTGGGGCAGAACCGTTCTTTCATTTACCTGAAGGTTGATCCCCGGCAGACTCCATTGATTAAAGCGTTAGAGGATAATGCATTCCGGTTAGTGGACACGAATCTTGCACTTCGAAGGCCTGTTGATATCCGTGTTCATAGACCGGCTGGTATTTTAATCCGGCCAGCTGTTGCCACGGACCGGGAGCAGGTTGAGGCAATTGCACGGGAAAATCTTACATGTTCCCGGTTTCATTTGGATTCGGGCATTTCAAATGATTTGGCTGGGAGGATCAAAGGTGCCTGGGCCGGGAATTATTTTTCCGGTCACCGCGGGGATCAAATGCTGGTCGCTGAAGTGGACGGCAAGGTTGCGGGTTTCCTTTTGTTAATCTTGAAAGACCGGAATATTATAATTGATTTGATTGCGGTTGATGTAACAATGCGCGGCATGAGCATCGGCAGAGAACTCATCTGTTCTGCCCAGGAGACCATACCGGGGTATGATACGATGATCACCGGAACTCAGTTGGCCAATAAAACCGCATTGGCCTTTTACCAGAAATTGGGATTCCACCTTGTGGATTCCCAATATGTTTTTCACTGTCATCGTGATTGGGGGCAGCCACAGCAATGAAAATCGGCAGACTGGATACCGGAGAAAAGGTTATTACCATCGCAGAAATCGGTAATAATCACGAAGGCAGTTACAGCCTTGCAGAGGAAATGATCGGGCAGGCAGCCGCTGCAGGGGCGGATGCTGTAAAATTTCAAACAATTATACCAAACCGTTTGGTCCCTGGAAATCAAACGGATCGAATAGCGCAACTAAAAAGGCTTTGTTTGCCTCTGGAAGCTTTTGAAAAACTCTCGCGTGTTGCTGAAGCCGAAGGTATCGTTTTTTTGTCGACGCCATTTGACCTGGAGAGCGCAGCATTTCTTGAAGCACTGGTTCCTGCCTATAAAATTGCCTCTGGGGACAATCGTTTTTTTCCTCTGATTGGAAAAATTGCTGACACAGGCAAGCCGATTATTATTTCTTCCGGATTGGCCGCTTATGATGAAATTGCGGCGGTCCGAGATTTTATTTATGGCGTTTGGGACAGGCGTGGCATACAGTCGGATCTGGCAGTCTTGCACTGCGTGGCTTCCTATCCCACACTTCCGGCTGAAGCCAATTTGTCTTTTATCAATCGGTTAAAAAAATTAGGATGCACGGTTGGGTACTCTGACCATACCATCGGTATTGAGGCGGCGGTTTTGGCCTCTGCCATGGGGGCCAGGATTATTGAAAAGCATTTTACCATTGATAAAAATTATTCTGATTTCAGGGATCACCAGCTTTCAGCTGATCCTGATGACTTTGCACGGCTGGTTGAACGGGTTGAGGAAGCTCAAACGTATATCGGGGACGATGGCAATGACGTTTCACGGTCTGAACTGGAAAGTGTTGTGGCCTATCGAAGATCTATCGCCGCTGCATATGACCTGCCCGCTGGGACCATCATTGAGCCCAAACACATTACCTGGTTACGGCCTGGAAACGGGCTGTGTCCAGGTCAGGAGGATCGTGTCCTGGGAAGACAGCTTGCAAAAAATCTGGGATCCGGCGAAATGATACTGCCGGAAAATTTCACATAAAAAAGATGGGGTGAACTGAGTTTATGTGCGGAATAGCGGGCTATATCGGCAATGCCACGATCGGAAGTGATCGGGTTGAGCACTGCTTTAAACGGATGCAGAGACGAGGGCCGGATTCAAAAGGCTTTTATCACAATGCTTTTGGCTCAGGATGGAATGTGTATCTGTTGCATACGCGTCTGTCCATCATTGATCTTGATGAGCGTTCTGATCAGCCTTTTCAGGTCGGGTCCCAGGTATTTGCCTTTAACGGTGAGCTTTATAATTATTTAGAGATAAAGCAGGAGCTGAAAAGTCGGGGACACTCGTTTCGAACTACAAGCGACACGGAAGTCTTTGCTGTATCTCTTAGAGAAAAGGGTATCCACGCACTGGATGACTGTGAGGGAATGTGGGCAGCAGCCTTCTACAATACCCATGATGGCAGCCTGATGCTCAGTCGAGACCGTTTTGGAGAAAAACCCCTGTATCTGTATGAGGATGAAACAGGATTGTACTTTGCGTCTGAGATTAAATTCTTAGCCGCATTGGCCGGCCGGCCGTTTCAACCGGATTATCAGCAGCTGTTCAGATACCTTGTCAATGGTTACAAATCCCTTTACAAGCAGGCGGGTTCCTTCTTTGCCGGTGTTACTGAACTTGGCGCAGGGGAATATTTAATAAAATATCCAAAACAGCCCCAGGTGCGCAGAAGATATTGGAATCCAGTTTTTTGTCAGGACGAGACCATGGACTATCAGGATGCTGTGGATGGCGTCAAAGATAAACTGATCAGATCCGTCAAGCTGCGCCTGAGAGCTGATGTTCCGCTGGCTTTTTGTATGAGCGGCGGCGTGGATTCCAATGCCCTGATCAGCATTGCCAGAAAAGAGTTCAACTATAATGTCCATGGTTTTACCATTGTAAACCGTGATGAACGTTATGCAGAACAGGATCTTGTGGATTATTCAGTGGGGGAACTGGGCATTGAGAACAAGTCGATACTGGTAAACACCGATCAGTTCATGGATAAGCTTAAGGCGTTGATTGCCTATCACGATTCACCGGTATCAACGATTTCTTACTATGCCCATTGGCTGCTGATGGAAAGCATCGCTGATCACGGGTATAAAATATCTATCAGTGGTACGGCTGCAGATGAGTTGTTCACTGGTTATTATGACCATCATAATTTTTACCTGAGCGCTATTTATTCGGAGCCTGAGTTATACGCCGAGTCGCTGGCCAACTGGAAAAAATACATTGCGCCTATAGTCCGCAATCCAGTGCTGCAGGACCCCGAGGCATTCATCAAAAACCCAATGGAGCGCGGTCACATTTATCTTCATGCCGACCGGTTTGCCGGATATCTGAAACCGTCATTTCATGAAGACTTTTTCGAACAGGCCTATTGCGAGGATCTGCTGCGCAATCGAATGCTCAATGAGTTGTTCCACGAGTCAATCCCGGTCATCCTGCACGAAGATGATTTAAATGCAATGTATTTTTCCATAGAAAACCGTTCCCCGTTTCTGGACCGGGAACTTTTTGAATTTTGTGCAAGTATTCCGAGCCGTCATCTGATCAGAAATGGTTTTGGGAAATCCATACTGCGGGATGCCATGCGGGGGATTACGCCATCCAGAATAATCGATAATCGCCAGAAAGTTGGATTTAATGCACCGATATTTTCTTTTCTTGACGTCAGTGAACCAGATGTAAGAGCCCGCCTACTGGACCAGAGTCCGATATACGATTATTGCAGAAAGGATAAAATAGAAAATTTGATTATGAAGGAAACACTGCCCAACAGTGAAAGCAAGTTCCTTTTTTATTTTCTCAGTTGCAAGATGTTCCTTGAGGAGTTTGCCTCATGAATTATTGCAAAAGATGCATTCTACCCGATACCCGGCCCAACATTGTCATAGGCCCAGATGGCATCTGCAACGCCTGCCGGTCGCACAAGTCAAAAGCCGGTATTGATTGGGACAAACGTCAAAATGACTTTGAGAAAGTTGTAGCCAATGCGAAACAGCACAGTAGTGGCTATGATTGCGTCATTCCTGTCAGCGGGGGAAAGGATAGCCACTGGCAGGTTATAAAGTGTCTCGAATACGGCCTGAATCCCCTGGCCGTCACCTGGCGGACGCCCGGGATGACGAGAACCGGCCGCCGCAACCTTGAGAATTTAATTCGGATCGGCGTAGATCATATTACCTACCAGATCAATCCCGAAGTGGAAAAGCGGTTTATGTATCAGTCCCTGGTACGGTATGGGAGTACAGCCGTTCCCATGCACATGGCGATATTCAACATCCCCCTGAATATTGCAGTTAGATTTAACATTCCTTTAGTGGTATGGGGGGAGAATTCCGCATTTGAATACGGGACTCGGGATGAAGCCCTGACAGGATTCAAACTGACGACAGACTGGCTTCAGGAATATGGCGTTACCCATGGCACTACAGCAGAAGACTGGGTTGGAGAGGATTTGCCCCGCAAGGCGTTGACACCTTATTTTGGCCCAGATCAGGCTGAACTTAGCGCAAAGGAGATTAACGCCGTTTTTCTGGGGTACTATTTCCCATGGGATCCGGAAGAGTCCCTGCGTTGTGCCCGTGAATACGGATTTGAGAGCAGAAAGTCCGGTCCGAAAACCGGATTCTACGACTATGCAGATATTGACGATGATTTTATCTCTCTCCACCATTTCCTGAAGTGGTATAAATTTGGGTTTACCAGAACATATGATAACCTGTCTTTGGAAATTCGAAACGGTAGAATTACAAGGGATGAGGCCCTTGCTGCAATCAAAGCGCTTGGGGATGAAACGCCGGAAGAGGATATTGCCAAATTTTGTGAATTTGTATCCATAACACCGGCTCATTTTTTTGAGGTGATCGAAAAATTTAGAAACCCTGAGATTTGGAAACAGGTCAAGGGAGTGTGGACGATTGAAGACTTCATATTTGAGGATTGGGACTGGAAATGAAGATTAATGAAAGAAAGCCGCCACGGATTTTTCAGGTAGGGTTTGATAAAGAAAAAATCGATATTGCCGACTGTGGATCTGTGGATCTTTCCGCCAATGAACAACTCACATTTATCACCCCCGAAGGGGGGGAGTACGATGTGGCTCGAAAAAATTTTGGATTCTACGCCACCCCGTCCCTCAACGGGCGGTTAAAACGTTTCAATTTAAGGGCCGCCCTGGTGAAAAACAGGATCAATCAATATTTTATCCTTTTGGTTGAAACGGGAAAAGAGGCACTCTTCCACGATTACATAGAAAAGGACCGACAGGAATTAGTCTGCTGGCTTGACAATGATGATAATTTAAACGCAATAGCATCCGCTTTTCAGCACGGAGACAAGTGAAAATAAATAACACTCAATGCAGCATCTGCAACACATCCCATCCGGATCTGTTGCACGAATATACGAGCCCCCCGGCAGGTGAGACGGTTTTCCCCTTCAGTTCTTCCGACCGTTACAGGCGCAGTATTGTGGCCTGCAGGCGTTGTCACCATATGATGTCGTTCCACGATTACAACCTGAATGATTTCTATGATGAAAGCTATGGGACCAGTACGTATGGGAAAAAAGGGATCCAGGCCACATTTGACAGGATTATGGGGCTGCCTGAAGGAAAATCAGACAATTCGGGGCGGGTCAAAAAGATTCTGGAGTATCACTCAAAGTATCATGTGACAACAACGTCTGTACCCTCTGTATTGGACGTGGGCGCGGGGTTGTGTGTTTTTCTTTACAAGATGAAGGCGGCCGGGTGGAACTGCGCGGCAGTAGAACCTGACCGACGGATGGCCGCGCATGCACGAGACACTTTAGAAGTTCAGACTTTCTGCGGCAGTTTCACGGAATTGCCGCAAGGAGACGCCTATGATTATCTGACCTTCAACAAAGTTCTTGAACATGTGGTTGACCCTGTTGAAATGTTGAAAAAAGCGAAGCTTCACCTAAAGAAAAGTGGCATGGTCTACATTGAACTGCCCGATGGCGAGGCGGCCTGGAAAGAAGGGCCTGGAAGGGAAGAGTTTTTTATTGAGCACTACCATATTTTCAGCCTTGCCTCAGTCTGCCTGCTGGCCCAAAAAGCCGGTTTCATGCCCCTTGAGATTGAGCGCCTCCAAGAACCCAGCACTAAATATACCATACGGGCCCTTCTGGCACCTGAAAGTTAACATATGAAATCCTGGAAAAGAATTACGCCATTTAATACCTACGGAAAAACAGAGTATCTGGAAGAGTGGACCTGTTATGAGAATGATAAAGTCCTCGAGGCGTTTGACGTTCATGTAAAGATTGGCAAGCCGCTTGATGTGATGGGGTTAAAAAATCTGTCGATAGATGAGATTAAAGACTATGCCGCATTTTTAAAGGCCACGGCCAAAAAACTTTACGGT
Source organism: uncultured Desulfobacter sp. (assembly GCA_963677255.2). Lineage (GTDB taxonomy): Bacteria > Desulfobacterota > Desulfobacteria > Desulfobacterales > Desulfobacteraceae > Desulfobacter. Next base: position 3,576,827 of record CAXXER010000001.1, read on the forward strand.
CAGGGTCAGGCCACCCGGAGTGTTGAAAAATGTCCCTGTTGCAGGGAAACCATCCGGAAAGATGGCAGGACGTTTAAGATCATCGACATCCTTTATGCCGTGTGCCCGAATTGCGGTCACGGTTTTGTTGCATCTCAGCCAACGGAGGACGCTTTAGAGACGTTGTTTCGGGAATCGGGTGAGCACTCGGGCACCTATGTCGATAAGGAATCTATTGAAATAAGACTCAGCCAGGTACTTAAACCCAAGTTCGACTGGATGATGAACGTGTTCCGGAATCAATGGCACCGTGCACCGGAAACGATTCTTGACGTCGGCGCAGGGGGAGGGCATTTTGTTGAGCTTTGCAGGCGAAATGCATTAGACGCAACCGGGTATGAATTAAGTGCCGCGTCCATTTCTTTTGCAAAAGAGGCCTTTGGCCTGGAATTGGAGAATAGGGATTTCCTGTCACAGTCTGATAAAGAGCGCTTTGATATCGTGACGTTTTGGGGGTTATTGGAATACACCCCCCATCCTGGCGATTTCATTCAAAGGGCAGCTCAGAAGATGTCTGAAAACGGGGGGCTTCTGGTGGTTGAAATCCCCCGTTTGGACTGCTTTGGCAGTGCGATCCAGCAGGACCCGGGGGCAACCATTGCGCGCCATTTAGATCCGACCAGCCATGTGAACTGCTTTTCAGACCTGTCTCTTTTGTCTGTTTTATCTGAAAATGGATTCAAGCCGCTGGCAGCCTGGTATTTCGGAATGGATGTGTATGAAGTCCTGACCCAGCTGGCCATTCGTATGGATGACGCCGCTTTGATGGAAAACGCAGCAGAATTGATCCCGGCACTCCAGCAATGTGCGGATTCAGGGAAATTGTGTGATGATCTGATTGTGGCTGCCGTCCCCATTTAAGTGATCAATTGGGTGCCTTTGCAGAAGAACAAATGCCGATAACGATGTCCTCTCCACTTTTTATAACAGGTATTGCGCGCTCCGGAACCACATTACTGGCGCGGATGCTCAGCGCCCATGACGAGGTCATGATTGCCTCGGATCCGTCTTTTCCTATCTTCACGACGTTGTATCGAAAATTGGCAGACCAGCACAGCGGGCTTCTGGGTGATGTGCTTGGGCCGGGGTTCTCCTTTCAGGATTATTACTTTTCTAAATCAAAATTGAGTTTTTTCCGGCAGGTCGGCAAGGCTGATTTGAAACTGCCGGTGTTACCGGATGAGTTTGATTTGCTCAAGGACCGGATCAAGGCGCGTGCGGAATATGAATGCCCCGACCTCATTCCGATGCTTGATCGGTTGGAGGGAAATAATTTCGAGAAGATTCTTGAGAGTCTGCTGGGCATTGTCGTGAAGGCCAGAGCACGGCAGCAGAGTCAGTGGGTAGGCTTGAAAGAAGTGTGGATAATTGATTTTATTCCAATGCTGGCCAGGGCCTTTCCCAATGCCAGGTTCATCGTTATCCAGAGGGATCCCAGAGACGTTTTAACGTCCATGCTGGGGGTGGCTGCCCAAGATTCATCCCAGAGAGGGCATAGCCTGTCCTATCTGCGCCATTGGCGGAAATATGCTTCAGCAACCCACTCATTGGTATCACAGGCGGCAATGGCCTCCAGAATATTGCCCGTGACCTATGAAAATCTTGTTGCAGACCCCGGAGGGCAGGCACGACGCATCTGTGCATTCTTGGAGATTCCCTATGCTCAGGAGATGATCGATCCAAATACCTTTGTTGATTACTCAACCGGGGAACAATGGACCGGTAACAGCAGTTTTGACAGGACGCTGAATATCATATCGGACCGCTCTGTGGGAAAGTGGAAAGAAAAATTGGATGATGACAATCTTTGTATGGCAGAATATACATGTGAAGCAGATATGAAGCTATATGGCTATAAAACATCATGCGCCCACACAGATGATGCGTTTCTTCAAAGTGCCGCAGCGATTTCTGAAAGGGAAAAAAATTATAGTTACAGCTGGCGTAGCGATAGAAAGGATCTGTTCATGGATGCTGCCTGTGAAATGCTTCGCAGAAAACTTCTGTCACCCGGTTTCACCCCTGTCGATGATCACCTCATCGCCCAAGCGTTCCTTTCACCATTAACTTACAAAGCGTTAAAAAGCCCTGACACGTTTGCTTTTTTGAGCGGAGCCGCATGATATTGAAAATAGATAAAGAAATTCGGGATGAGTTGGAAATACTGCCGCTTTTGGAGGACCTGTGCAGCTATGCCACAGGGGTTGTCTCCGAGGAAAATGAGGCGCTTTTTAAAAGGATTTCAATGGAACTGCCGTTGACCCTCCACCGTTATAAATCAGGGCAGACTTATAACGGATGGGTGGTCCCTCACCTGTGGCAGGTAAACCGGGCAACGATTTCCCAAAACGGCAGGATATTGTTTGACGGAAAGTCGCACACTCTTGGGGTGGCATCTTACTCCAAGTCCTTCAGCGGCAGCATTGATCTGGATGAACTTGAAAGGCATGTCGTCACCGCCCCGAAAAATCCAGAGGCCTTTATTTTTCACTGCATGTGGCAGTACAGGCCCTGGGATGTGGATTGGGCTTTTTCAATTCCTTATGAGATTTTCCAGACCTTTGGTCCTGGGAAATATGATATTGACCTGCAGACCCGCTATATCCCAGGTGAAATGGTGGTTGGGGAGTACAACCACAGGGGGGCATCTGACCAAACCATTGTGTTCAACAGCCATACCTGTCATCCACACCAGGCCAATGACGGGTTCGCAGGGGTTGCGATTCTTATTAGACTGTTTCAGTGGCTGAAAGGCCAGAAAACACACTACAGTTACAAACTGATACTGGGGCCTGAGCATCTGGGCACTGTTTTTTTTCTAAGAGATAAAACGGAGCAGGAATTGTCCAACATGGTCAGCGGTGTTTTTGCCGAGATGCCAGGGACCGCCTATCCGATCAAGGCCGCTTCCAGTTTTTTAGGCGGCCAGATGATTGATAAGGCGATTGCCAATTCATTGGCCCACCATTCCAAAGCCTATGAACTGGTCCCCTGGCGCAAGGGGGCGGGAAATGATGAAACCGTCTGGGAGGCCCCGGGGTATGAGGTGCCCTTTGTTGAATTGACCCGTTGCCGTGATCTGTTTGATCCTTATCCTCAATATCACTCGAGCCTGGATAGCCCAGCCTCGATGGATCCGGTTGCCATGGATGAGTTTTACAAGGTCTTGCTCAGGGCGGTCTATGTTCTTGAAAACAACGCTCGGCTTTACCGGAAGTTCAATGGCCTGATTTGTCTGTCAAATCCGGAGTATGATCTGTATATGGAGCGGCCGGATCCGGCGGTTCAAAAAAATTTGGCATCGGACTCGGAAAAGTGGGGCGTCTTATTGGACAGCCTGCTGCGCTATTTTGACGGATCCATGGATATCCTTGATATTGCTCAAAAGCACAACCTGCCCTTTGATAGGGTGCATCGCTACCTTTTGAAATTCGCTGAAAAAGGCCTTATTGACATTGAGTTTGAGGCGATTCCAAAGCGCAGGCTCTGTGGGGTTAGATGAGGAAGGAATTGTGATGAAAAAAAACTTGTCAATCGTTGAAGTTAATATGGGCAATTTGAGTTCGATTAGAAATTCGCTTCTTCGTTTGGGCGTCTCTGCCGACATCACCAATGTCGCCGAAGATATTGAAAACGCTGACGTACTAATTCTGCCGGGCGTCGGTTCTTTTGGCGAGTGTATGAATTTTTTAAAGGCAAAGCAATTGGTGGAGCCCCTGCGGCGCCATGCACTGGAACTGAGAAAGCCGATTCTGGGGATTTGCCTTGGAATGCAGCTTTTCGCCGATTGCAGTGAGGAGCATGGGATCAGCGATGGATTGGGGCTGATTCCGGGGCGCATCGTTAAACTGTGTCCGGATTCAACCGAATACAGAGTGCCTAATATGGGCTGGTGTGACGTCAATATCTGCAAGTCCAGTCCCCTTTTCCCCTTAAAGCACCTTCAGGAGACGTTCTATTTTGTCCACAGCTATTATTTTCAACCTGAGGATAAAGGGGTGACCTCTGCTGTGATCCGGTACGCAGGTCAAGACCTTACCGCTGCTGTTGAGAGCGAAAATATGTTCGGTGTTCAGTTCCATCCGGAAAAGAGCCAGGAAGCGGGGCTGAATTTTCTTGAGTCATTTTTAAAATATGCACAATGCCTTTAGCGCAATTGAAATGATATCTGTACCCATAATAATGCTTTTTGAGGGGACGTTGTGACCAGACCACGCCTGATTCCGTGTCTGTTGCTAAAACACGGTCTTATCGTTAGAAGCCAGCTGTTTAAAATTCATCAAGTCATTGGCAATCCCATGAGTACGGTTGAACGGTTCAGCCATTGGAATGTCGATGAGTTGATTATTCTGGATATCAGTACAGAAGACTTCCACGATCTGCGCCGGGAGGATATTCAGCAGAGATATGCAGGCTCATCTGTATTAAATGTCCTTGAAGAGGTGGCCAAGGTCTGTTTTATGCCCCTGGCCTTTGGGGGGAATATCAAGACCCTGGAGGATATTCAAGGCCGCCTGAAAGCGGGGGCGGATAAGGTCGTGATCAATACCCAGGCCTATGAGAATCCTGACTTCATAAAGGATGCCGCCAAACGCTATGGTTCTCAGTGTATCGTTGTCAGCATTGATGCTTTCCGTCACTCAGACGGACGGCTGGAGGTGTTTGTGGCAGGGGGAACCAAGGCAACCGGGTTAGATCCGGTGACCTGGGCCAGGAAGGTTGAGGCGCTTGGTGCCGGTGAAATATTCCTAAACTCAATAAACCGTGATGGGTCCGGGTTGGGATATGATACCGACTTGATTGAGGCGGTAGTCCAGGCGGTTCAAATTCCTGTGATTGCCTGCGGCGGGGTAGGCCGTTATGAAGATTTTCCTGAAGGCATCGAGGCCGGGGGGGCCAGCGCTGTTTCTGCTGCAAATATTTTTCATTTTTTTGAGTTGAGTTACCCGGAGGCGAAGAAAGCCTGTTTGGACAGAGGGATTCCCATGCGCCCGGTCCGTCTTGGCAGCAAATGGTTCAACCGGGAGCCGGTTTATGATCCGGACCAGAGAATTGCGCTCATTGAAAGACGGCTGAAAACCTCAGGAACCGGGAACACCGAGCACCGTGAGAGTTCAAAACGGCGCGTCCAGTGGTGTACCAAATGCGTTTATCCTTCCATCGCAGCTGCGCCCATGGAATTTGATGAAAATGGTGTTTGTATGGGGTGCCGGATGAGTGAGGTCAAAGATGACATCGGGACCGGTGAATGGCGCCGCAGGAAAGAGTTGCTCAGGGATATCCTTGAACAATACCGTAGCCGGGACGGCAGCACTTACGATTGCGTTATTCCCGTAAGCGGAGGCAAAGACAGCTATTTCCAAACCCATGTAATTACCAAAGAGTTCGGCCTGAAGCCGCTTTTGGTCACGTATAACGGGAACAATTACACGCCGACCGGATGGCATAATGTCCACCGCATGAAAAAGGTGTTTGGCGTGGACCATATTTTTTACTCCCCCCAGGAAGATTTGCTGAAAAAATTGAATCGATTGGCATTCATTGTGATGGGGGATATGAACTGGCACGCCCATGTCGGTATTACGACGCTGCCTGTGCGTATGCAGGCTCAGTTTAAAATTCCCCTTATCATATGGGGAGAGCATGGATACCTTGATCTGTGCGGGCAGTTTTCAATGGATGATTTCCCGGAGATGAGTTACAGGGACAGGTTGGAGCACTTTGCCAGGGGCTACGAATGGAATTATTTTGTCGGGCAGGACGGCATCACCAGTCAGGACATGTATTGTTATAAATACCCGTCGGATAATGAGTTGTTTGATGTCGGTATCAGGGGAATTTATCTGGGCAACTACGTTCACTGGGAGGCCAATGACCACAGTCGTATGGTGGTTGAAAAATATGGGTTTAAAGTGAACACAGAACCGTTTGACCGGACTTACCGGTTGATGTCCAATCTGGATGACATGCATGAGAACGGTGTGCACGACTACCTTAAATATATCAAATTCGGTTACGGGCGCTGTACAGACCACGTTTGCAAGGACATACGGGCAAATTTGATGACTCGGGACGAAGGAATTGAACTGGTAAAGAAATATGACCATGTCAAGCCCCGAGACCTTGAACGCTGGCTGGAATACGTAGGGATGACTGAGAAGGCGTTTGACCGGATTGCCGATACTTTTCGTGATCCCCGGGTCTGGAGAATGAAAAATGGTCAATGGGAAAAAGACAATATCTGGGATTGATAAAATGACAGCTGACAGTGAATCCAAAGCCAATCCGACAGGAAAGCTAAGTGAAAAAGAGCTTTGTCCGGATGCGTTGCTCAAGGGCCAGGAAGCGGCCTTTGAAAATGATATTAATCGATTGAGGACAAGGCAGGACGAGTTTGTTCAGGTGGCCTGCCCCGCATGCGGCAGTCAGGACCCGACGTTTGAGTTGAATAAATTCGGATTCCGCTATGACCGGTGTAACCATTGCCGGACGATTTTCCTCAATCCCCGACCAACTCCGGAAATCATGGCTGATTACTATGCAAATAGTGAAAACTACAGGTATTGGAAAGAGTACATTTTTCCGGCAAGTGAAGCCGCCCGAAAGGAGAAGCTGCATCAACCGTGGCTGACAAGGGTCCTGAATTTTTGCCGCCAATATGGTATCCGGAACGGGAATCTGATGGAGTTCGGCAGTGGTTTCGGCACCTTCTGCGATCTTGCCCAGGCCTGTGGGGAATTCAATGCGGTTATCGCCGTCGAACCAACCCCGGAAATGGCCGAAGCCTGCAAGGAGCGCGGGCTGACGGTTATTTCTAAACGGATTGAAGAGATCGGTTCCGGGGATGTCCCTGTGCCGGATCTCATTGTCGCCTTTGAAGTCATTGAACATCTTTTTGATCCTGAGAGTGTGCTGGCCAAATGCCATCAACTGCTCAGGCCTGGGGGGCTGATCGTATTGTCCTGCCCCAACGGGATGGGGTTTGATATTTCTGTGCTGAAGGAAAAATCTTTGGCCATTGATGTCGAGCATGTGAATCTGTTTAATCCCGAATCCCTTGAAATGATGCTGCAGGCCAAAGGGTTTGATGTCCTGGATATTTCGACGCCAGGCCGCCTGGATGTTGAATTTGTCAGGGATGCAGTGCATAAGGGTGAGTTCGAACTGCCTGACGTGGATTTTTTAAAACAGGTTGTTTGTGATGATTTTGAGTCACTGGGCTGGGCATTTCAGGAATTTTTGTCCGCCAACCGGTTGAGTTCCCATATGTGGGTGGTTGCACGGAAAGCTCCGGCTGACAGCGATGAGGACAATAAAGGGCATAATGCAGACCGGGCCATGCTGGAAGAGAGCGTACGCCAGTGCTATTCCACTTGGAGCAAAGACTATTATAAAGACTATTACCAGTCCGATAAAGCATACCCGGCAGTGCATACTCAAATTGTCCGGTCCTATCTTGACCAGCCCGGAATAAAAAGAATACTGGATGCCGGATGTGGTCCTGCCTCCATGCTGAGAGATCTTTCCGGGTTGGATGCGGAGTTGTTTGGCTTTGATCTTACTCCCGGAATGGTGGAAGAAGCACGCAGGGTTATGAATGGACTGGGGCATCCGGCTGAAAATATCTGGACCGGCAGTGTGCTGGACCGAAATTCTTTCTGCGCAGCTGGCAAAGAGGGGAGGGCAAAGTACGATGCCGCTATCTGCGTGGGCGTGCTCCCACATATTCCCGAAACAGCAGAGGTCGCTCTTTTGGAGAATTTGTACCATGCGGTTGATAACGACGGGCTGGTAATGATTGAAGCCAGAAATGAACTCTTTGCATTGTTTACCATGAACAGGTATTCCCATGACTATATTGCAGGAGAGTTGATTAAAAGGGGGGGGGAGAATCCGTCTTCAGCTGAAGCCGCTGCCTATCTGGAAGATATCACTGGGGCGATGAAATCCCATTTCAGAATGGATATGCCCCCCATCCGTAAAGGCAAAGCCGGAGAACCCGGCTACGATGAAATTATTTCTCGAACCCATAATCCCATTGTCATGAAATCAAAATTTGAAAAAGCAGGCTTCAAAGATGTGGAGGTGCTGTTTTATCATTATCACTGCTTGCCGCCCATTTATGAGCAGCAGCACCCCGAACTGTTTCGCAAGCTCAGTGTTGAAATGGAGGATCCGCTTGACTGGCGGGGCCATTTCATGGCCTCTGCATTTATACTGGCAGGGAAACGGGCATGATAAAACAGGATGGCTGGGATGAGTACTGCATCTGGGAACACAGTTTCCAGGTAAAGGAATTGTACCGTCGGCGCTGCCGGGGAGAGGCTGAAGAGATGACCTGTGCCGCACAGGCTGCAGACATCCTCAAACCCTATGTGGCTTCCGGTGATACGCTGCTGGATGCCGGATGCGGCAGCGGTTATTTTTATCATTCCCTGCTGAAAAGAAGTATTGATGCGGAATACCGGGGAATTGACGCAGCCCCGAGCCTGATCAAGATCGGGCAGGCTGAAATGCCGGCATTTGGTCTGGATCCGGATCGCCTGAACCAGCTGCGGATAGAAGATTTGAATGGAACAATGGATCATGTGGTCTGCATGAATGTACTGACCAATATTGATAATTACCACAGGCCGCTGGAAAGGCTTTTGAAAACGGCTCAAAAGACCCTTTTGATTCGGGAATCATGTGCAGAAAAAAATGAATACCGGTATGTCAGGGATCAGTACCTTGACGCCGGAGCAGATTTGAACGTTTATGTTAATACATACAACACTTCAGAAATTATGGCGTTTATCAGATCTTATGGATTTACAGTGGAAAAGATTGTTGACCGCAGGACAAACGGTTCATGCGAAATGGTCATCGGTTATCCGCATTACTGGACCTTTTTTTTCGCCCAGCGAAAATAAAAATCAGAACCAATAAGAAAACAGTTAGAGGGACCCATGTCTAAAAAATATACGTATAAAGAATATACTTCAAGCAACTCTCTTTACCAGAAATACAGCGCTTATCAGGAGCGGTATGCCGACAACATCCGTGAGAGTGACAAGGTCCTGATAGAGATGATCAAAAAGTCCATTAAGGACGGTGATATGCAGACACCGTCCCTGCTGGACATCGGCTGTTCCACAGGAAATTTGCTGTTCAATATCAGCAGAGCCGTTCCCGGCCTGCAGCTGACCGGCGGGGATCTCATGGAAAAAGTGGTGGATGAATGCAAAGGCAACGAGAAGCTGACCGGAATCAACTTTAAAAAAATGGATATCCTTAATCTGCCAACGGATGAACACTTTAATCTTATCGTGGCCAATGCCGTATCCGTCTACTTTGAGAAAGACGAGTATGACCGTGCCATCCAAAGCGTATCCCAAGCCTTGGAGCCCAATGGCTGGTACATCGGGTTTGAGTGGATACACAGTTTCCCCCAAGAGTTGAAGATAACAGAAACCTCGCGCTCTCATCCTGACGGTCTGACGATTTTTTTCAGACCCATGGCATTTATGGAAGAGGTGCTGAGAAAAAATGGATTTACAGATATTGAGTTCCAGCCTTTTCAGATCCCCATTGACCTGAAAAAGGGGGAGACATACGGAGACAATGAGGACGGGTTCGAGGATTTGAATTCTTATACGGTTAAAACTGAGGACCAGCAGCGGCTTTTGTTTCGCGGAGCACTTTATCAGCCATGGTGCCATTTTAGAGCCCGCAAGGAGAATTAAGCGATGTCCAGGCTATCCGGTGTATATAGCAAGGGGCCTTTGAAGCCTCTGGTAAATGGATTAAAGGAGGGAGGCCCTTTGTGGCGCGGACAAACGCAAAACAGGGGCAATTACACACTTGGGCCCGTATCCCTGCACTGGGCTGGTTGGAAAGAGCCTGCCGGATGCTCTAAAGACGGCTTGATTCTGGTTCTGGATGGCATCTTTTACAACAAGCAGGAATTGAACTGTGGTGGGGATGACATTGATGTTTTTTGTGTCCTGTACCAAAAATACGGATTTTTGAAGGCTCTTGAAAAGGTAAACGGTGATTTTGCCATTGCTTTGTTTGACAGCCGCACCTCACAGTTGTGGCTCGGCAGGGATCGTCTCGGGCTGAAACCACTCTACTATGCGCTCAATAAAGAATATTTTGCCTTTGCTTCTGTTCCAACCTCCCTGTTGAGACTTCCGGGAGTAAGCCCCATGGTCAATCCACAATATGTGGCCATGTTTGCCGCCTGTCACTACCGGTATTTTGATAACCGCCCGAGCCAAAGCCCCTACCAGGATGTTTGTCAGCTGCCAGCCGCCCATGCCCTTTGCTATGACGGGCAGAAATTGGAGAAATTCAGATACTGGACCCTGGCCGAGCAAGGGGATCTGGAGGGCTCGGAAGAGGAGTTGGCTGAGCGTTATCGAGATCTGTTACTCGACGCTGTGTCCATTCGGCTGAAAACGGTCCGTAATCCGGCTTTCACCTTATCCGGTGGTATGGATTCCTCATCTGTACTTGCTTCGGCCGTAAACGCCTCGGGTCAAAAGCATCACGCTTTTTCAACCGTATATACAGATAAGACTTTTGATGAGTCAGATGATATTCAGTCCATGCTGGCCGCAAATGTTGAGCAATGGCATCCGGTTCTTATCGAAAACCCGGACCTGTTCGATACGATTGATGAAATGATTGCGGTTCATGGCGAACCGGTTGCCACTGCGACCTGGCTGTCACATTATCTGCTGAGCCGGGAGGTACATGAACAGGGATTCGATTCCCTGTTCGGCGGCCTGGGCGGGGATGAGCTGAACGCAGGGGAGTATGAATACTTTTTTTATCATTTTGCAGATCTTAAATATCATGGCAAAGATGGCCAACTTGAACATGAAATAAAAAAATGGATTCAATACCATGATCACCCTATTCATAAAAAAAGTGCAGGGTTAATTGATACCATGTTGAAGACGGTTGTGGATATGAAGGCGACAGGCAGGTGTCTGCCGGAAATGGGTCGCTATAGGCGTTATGCCGAAACTCTGAATCCAGACTATTTTGACATGGACCGCTTTGATATCAAAATGGATCATCCTTTTCTGAGCTATCTTAAAAACAGAACCTTTCAGGATATTTTCAGGGAAACCGCCCCCTGCTGCCTGCGTGCTGAAGACAGGCATGCCGAAGCATTTCAAATGGATCATTTCCTGCCATTTTTCGATTACCGCCTGGTTGAGTTTATGTTCCGGATCCCGGGGAAAATGAAAATTCGGGACGGCGTGACCAAGCGGCTGCTTAGGGAAGCCATGAAGGGGGTTCTCCCCGAAGAGACCCGGACCCGTGTTAAGAAGACCGGCTGGAATGCTCCGGCCCATGTATGGTTCACCGGACACCGGTTGGAACAGCTTAAAGATCTGGTCCACTCAAGGCCTTTTGGGGAAAGGGGGATATACAATTGTAATGCGGTGGCGCGTGTCATTGCTGAACATGAGCAAATCGTTCTCTCGGGAGAAAATCGGGACAACCATATGATGTTTCTCTGGCAGTTGCTTAACCTTGAGTTATGGCTCAGACAGGTTGACCGTATCCGTGAAGAAAGGCTCTCATGAGTTTTAGCGCGCCAAGTCCCAAAACCCTGATTCATTATTTCAAGGTATTCAAGGCATACACGGGGTATAAGCTTTTCATCTCCGTCTGGCTTTCGCTTGCCGTCAGCGTGGTGGAAGGTTTTGGTATCGCCCTGTTTTATCCCCTGCTGGCAGAAAACAAGATGGTCGGCCAGAGTGACAGCAGATTTTTTACCGTTCTGTACGATATTTTCGACGCCTTACATATACCGCTCTCTTTTAACGTTGTGCTGATCGTCATTTTGGTCGTCTTTATCCTAAAGGGGCTTCTTAAATTTGTTCAGGAAACCTACAACGCATACCTGTCAACGATTGTCGCGCGGGATTTTAGAAAAAGAATCATCACTTCATTTGAACTGATGGACTATCGGTACTATTTAAAGACCAACACAGGCCTGCTGACCAATATCGTCACCGTTGAAGCCAATGCCGCCACAAGCACCTTTAAATTTTACTGTCAGATTCTATCCAGTATAGGATATATTGCAGCATTTTTTATTCTGTCTCTGGCGGTTAACTGGATGATTACCCTTATTGCGATGTCTTTCGGGGGGGGGGCTCTTCTGATTCTGAACTATTTTTCGGACCTGTCCCGGAAGTATTCTTATTCCGGTACAAGAGAAAACGGCAGGCTTCAGAGTCTGCTTATTCAATCCATTCAATTTTATAAGTATCTTACGGCAACAGCAACCTATGGTATTCTTAAAGAAAAGATCCTTGAACCGGTGAATACCCTTGCAAATCTGGGATTCAAGATTGCCCTCATAAACGGATTTGTCCGATCCATTGCAGAACCCCTCGTGTTAGCCTTTGTTGTCGGCATCGTTTATTTTCAAGTCTCTGTGCTTGGGAACAGTTTCAGCAGCATTATCATTTCCATCATTTTGTTCCAGCGTATGATGAATATGATGATGAATTTTCAGGGCGTCTGGCAGAGTTTTTGCTCGACTCAGGGGGCCATCGACATGGTCACCAAAACCATAGAGGAAATTGAAGCCGGCAGTCGAGATGCGAATGAAGGCATGGATCTCTCTTTTGAGAAACAGATAGAGTTTAAGGATGTTTCTTTTTCATATAATTCGAAAGCATTATTTTCGGGTTTGAACATAAGAATAGCTAAAAATGCTGCAGTGGCCTTTATCGGGGAATCCGGTGCGGGCAAATCAACATTGGTTGACCTGCTTACAGGGATGCTTTGCCCGGATCAAGGTCAGATTTGTGTTGACGGAGTCAATCTGAATGAAGTCTCCTTGCAGGGCTTTCGTCAGAAAATCGGCTATGTTACTCAGGAAAGCGTTGTTTTCAATGATACTGTCGCCAACAATATCAGTCTCTGGAAAAGCCCCACAGATGGGGCAGATAAAGATGCGTGGAAGGGTAGAGTGGAAGCAGCAGCGGGTGACTCATTCAGTAAAGAGTTCATTCACGCCATGCCTGAAGGCTATGCGTCATCAATCGGCGACCGCGGAGTTTCCTTGTCCGGCGGTCAGAGACAGCGGCTGGCCATTGCAAGAGAACTGTACAAAAATCCTGAAATTCTCATATTGGACGAGGCGACCAGTGCACTGGATACCGAGTCTGAGCGTTATATTCAAAAGAGTATTGAACTGCTTAAAGGTCGCACAACCTTGGTGATCATAGCCCATCGCCTGTCAACAATAAAGAACTGCGATTATATATACATCCTCAAACAGGGACGCATTGTTGAACAAGGAAAGCCCGATGATCTTCTCGCCTATGAGCATTCAGAGTTCAAAAGGATGTGCAGTCTGCAGCAGATATCTGCAAAGGGTGTTCAATGAATTTCCCAGCCGATGGTGAGCCGTTGAAAAAGGTTCTATTTGTCATAACAATTTATCAGTTTTCCCGGGAAACCTTCCCTGTACTTGAGTATTTCAAAAAACAGGGATACCAGGTTCATATTTTAATTGGGTGGACTGGCAGATCTGCCATTGAGTATGAAGAATTATGTCGGCGGCATGAGTTTATTTCTCATTACGTGCCGAGGGGTCTCGGTTATATTGATGAGGAGGATGGGGCGCCTGACGAGAAAGATCAACAGGGGGCCTCCCTGATTTCAGTCAAAAAAAATGATGGTGGCCGTAGAGTTTATCGATATCTTGTTACGGAAATAATGCCCTTAATTTCTTTTTTGAGTTATCTTCGGCGCTTTTCTCAGATTAAAAATTTTAGTCGAAAAATTTTAAGCCTCATTCAGCCTGAGATTGTTTTTGGCGGACCTTACCAGTCGTGTGGGTATATTGATGAAGGCATCACTAAGGAGTGTCAGCAACGACGGCTTTCAGTTTTTTGTCTCCCATTTTCCCCGTATTATGGAGAAAAATACGCCGTTGGTGCTCGGTTTTCTTGGCTTGAGGCCGGGATGCTTTCTAAAGACACAGAGACCGATAGCAGCCTTGCCAATAAACTAATTGCCAAAGCATTTCCAAATTGGGCCAGATATCGGAATGGGAAAGGGCTTTTTCGTTTCCATCCTGCACATATGCTTGCGGCTTGGATTTCAGGTGTTTTTGTTCAAAATCCTTGGCAATGGCCTTCAGAAAAGTATCATTCGGTTTTTGTAGAATCCGAGTTTTCAAAAAAGCTATTGTTAGACAGCCGGTACGACCCGTCTAAAGTGGTTGTTTGCGGCAAGCCGCTTTTAGACGAAGTCTGCCGGAGGTCCAGAGAGAAAGATTACCTTGACAAGCTGTTTACCTATCTTGGAGTAGAAACCGGGGGCGCTTTTCTATTGATTAACATAGAGCCTTCAGCCGAACACAACTACTCCACTTGGAACGATCATTGGGAACGGTTTCGTGGCCTGATGGATTGTCTGAAGGACATAGACATACCGATTGTGCTTTCCCTGCATCCGCTCTGTCATGTGAAAAAGTATCTTTTTGCGGAAAAAGAGTATGGAGTCAAAATCTGTCTCGAGTATAAAATCCATGAATTATATCCCCATTGCTATCTAAGCGTTTCTTACCCTTGTTCAACTAATTTGATGGCGGATGTTTTTAACAAAGATCTCATTATTTATGATTTTTTTGGCTTAACTCGTAAGGGGGCACCCAACAGAGAATATCACAAATTGCCAAAAGCGTCTTTTGCATATAGTCCAAAAGAAGTTCGTGAGCGGTTAGATCTCCATATGGAGACAGTCCCTTGGAAAAAAACGTTGGGAATGGTTGCGGCAGAGGGGCAAAGCCAGGCTTGCGAAAAAATTTTTTCCTATGCAGAGGCTTTTGTTGTTCCGGAGTGAATTTCAGCGATTGAGAAAAAACTTTTGAATTTAAGGAGTTAGGATATGGAGTTGAGAGCGGATTACCATGATTTACCCAATGGTTCTCTTTCACGTTGTCAGATATGCAATTCACGTGAATTAAAAGTTATTTTAGACCTTGGACATCACGCTCCCTGTGATTCTTTGCTGAATAAAAAACAGTTAAGGGAGCAAGAGGCCAGCTATCCTCTAAGATTTGTAACCTGTACTGAATGTGGATTGGCGCAAATTGATTACGTGGTTCCTCCAGAAGTTCTGTTTTATCCAGAATATCCCTATCGCAGTGGTATCACAGAGACTCTGAAAAAAAATTTACACTCTCTGGCTCTGACAACAACCAAGAAAATCGGATTAAAAGAAAATGATCTGGTAATTGATATCGGTTCAAATGACGGTACGATTCTGGAAGGCTATAAGGCTGCCGGCATGAGAGTTTTGGGCGTGGAGCCTACCAATATCGCTCAGATTGCTATAGAAAACGGCATTGAGACGGTCAATGAGTTTTTTAACGCAGACGTGGCTGAAAGGATAAAGCAGAAATATGGACAATCTCCTCTGATTACAGCGGCCAACATGTTTGCCCATGTGCCTAACCTGGGGTCACTTATTCAAGGGGTGAATACACTGCTGGTTGATGGCGGAGTTTTCATTACGGAATCCCACTATCTTATGGATATTGTAGAAACCGTTCAGTATGACTCCATTTATCATGAACATTTGAAATTTTATTCCCTCAAGCCTTTAAGTCTGATGATGCAGCAATATGGGTTTACCCTTACGGATGCGGAGAGAATCCCAAATTATGGTGGGTCCATTCGTGTTTATGCGACAAAAGGGAAAAAGCTTCCCCAAAGCGAAAGGTTGCTTGAAATGATAGCCCGGGAAAAAGATTACGGGTTATATGAACACAGTACCTACGAGATATTTCGAGATAAAGTTCTTAAGTCCAAACTTGATCTCCAAACCTTGTTGATGGACATTAAAAATAGCGGAAAAACAGTTGCCGGGGTTGGATGCCCAGGGCGGTCAAGTACACTACTGAATTATTGCCGCATTGATACCGATGTCATGCCTTATATTGCCGAGCAGTCGACATCTCTTAAACTGGGATTGTTTTTGCCTGGAACCCACATTCCCATTGTGGATGAGGAAATCCTTTTTCGTGAACAGCCTGACTATGTTGTCATGTTGTCATGGCATTATTCCGAGCCCATTATTAAAAGTTTGCGGAAAAAAGGATTAAAATCAAAAATAATTCTACCCCTGCCAGAAGTCCGGGTCTTGGAGGATTGATCCACTGTCAATGCTCAGGAGGGGGCCTTCGTTTATCCTAACGGATTTACGGGGCTCCCGTCCGTTTAATGATAAAGCTATAGAAGATGGATTTTATTCATAAAAAGATTCGGATAGGGGTGATCGGGCTTGGGTTTGGTCTGAATGTTCAGGTGCCTTGTTTTTTGGCTGACCCTGGATTTGAATTATTCGGGGTGGCTTCCAGTTCCATTGACAGTGCACGCAAATCTGTTGGGCAACTCCCGCTGAGCGCACCGGTCTTCTCTTGGGAAACTCTTGTGCAGCATGACGATGTTGATGCTATTTGTGTGGCCGTTCCTCCTGGTTTTCAACGCCAGATCGTGTGCCGTGCGCTAATGCATGGAAAGCACGTGCTTTGCGAAAAGCCGCTAGGCTTGAATGTGTTACAGGCCGAAGAGATGTACGATGCCGCCCGGGACTCGGGTCTGGTAAATGCCGTAGATTTCCAGTTTAGAATGGAACCTGGATTACGGATGCTCCGGGATGCCATAAAAAGAGGACGGATTGGTCAGGTTAAAAGAATTGATGTCCGGTGGATTACCGGCGGTCGTGCAAGCGAGAATCTGCCTTGGTCGTGGCAGTATGATATCCATTCAGGCGGGGGCACTCTGAATGCATTTGCCAGCCACGTCATTGATTATCTGCAGTGGATGTGCAGCAGTCCCGTGGATTGTATCAACGGGGCTCGTTTAGATACAATGAAGCCATATCGCATTGATGGAGGAATGAAAAAGCGTGTTACAGCAGAGGACACATGTGATTTCCTGCTGACATTAAAAAATCATATAGTCTGCAATGTCTGCATATCCAATACAATACTAAATGGATGTGGGCATTGCATTGATATCCATGGCTCGGATGGGCGTCTTGCATACAACCATGAAAAACCCTATTTGCAGAATACAGTCCCTAATGTGTGGCTGAAAAGGGGGCAAGCAGACAGTATTAAGTTAACAGAGGCGCAATCCGGCGACCGAATGGATGAAATAACAGATTCCCGGCAAGGAGCGTTCAGTGGTCTGGCTCGCGCCTTTTGGGATAAAATTAATGGTGGCAACCCTGAAGATTTGCCGGATTTCAAAAAGGGTGTAAGCACTCAAAAAGTGATCTCGGCTATCCGAACCCAAGCAAACGCGTGTTGCCTTATTGGGGCGTAGAATTCAAGTATTTTTAATACAAATTATAATCGGGCTCATATGAAAAAAATTGCATTTGTAACGGATTACGTTCCTAACCGGGATACCGGCGGCAGTTCGCTGATGTACTACACCATTATAAAGTTTTTTGCAGAACGAGGGTGGCAAACCAAGGTGTTTGTAGTAAAGCTGTGGAATGCTGACCCTATACACGATTCCAGGGTAGAAAAATACGCAGAGGCGTTGGAATCCATCGGAGTTTCCTGTAACATGGCATGTCCACCAGCGACTACTGATGACCAGCACCTGAATGTTTTATACAAGAAAGTACGCGGGCTGCGAAGAACGATATTGCCGCGCTTTGAAGATTACGAAATTTGGTTCCAAACCGATCGGATTGCCAAGGCCGTTATACCGATGTTAGATAAAGAGCCGTTTGACTGGGTAATCGCTCTGGATAATCCGGTTGTTATTGCTCTGAAAAACTATGAAGCTTGCAGAAAGCATGCATTGCTTGGAGATCCGATGAATCGCGTATTGAATTTTAGATTGCTGCAGGAACCCAAACGATTGAAAAAAGACTACATATTTTCAATTATAAATGCGTTGCAGATTCGACGGTTGATTCCCTGGCTTGCTGATGCTGCAAACCATTACACAAAAAGCGCCACGTTTGCGGCGAATGAGGTTGCACTCTTCAGGAAGAACGGCACGCGTAACTGTTATCACCTTCAGATTCCATTTGAAGATACCTCCGGCTTGGCAGATTCGTTTAAATTACCAATCAGGACTGCTGATCAGATTTTGCAGGTTATTATTGTTGGACAGTGGATATCGAACTATGCGGGCCTTAGGGTCCTGGGAAATGAAATACTTCCTGCATTGGAAAAGGAAGGCATGGCTCAGCGGGTTGAATTCAGAATAATTGGGAGAAAACCCAAAAACGTGCCAGAGGATATTGAAAGGATTGTTAGACATCCATCAATAAAAGTACTTGGTTTTGTAGAAGATATTAACTCAGAATTTATGTCAGCAGATGTCCTGCTTTATGCCAACTATCATCCGGTTGGTGCTCGAAGCAAGATTGTGAATGCATTTTGTTTCGCCTGTACGGCGGTCGCCGATGCAAGTGCTCGTATGGGACTGCCGGAAGTGATTCATAACAAAAATGCACTGTTGGACAGTTGCGGAGATAAACTGGCCCGGCATCTCATCTCCCTTTGCGAAAATCCTTCTTTACTGTTGGAGTTGAAACAGGATGCCAGGAAAACATTTATGAATCAATTTGTTTATTCAAAAGCCTGCTTGAAACTTGAATCTAATTTGTTGGATTCACCGATCACATAAGGAGCGCCACAATCGAGTATAAAGACAAAAGTTTGTTTTTGCATATCGGATATATGAAAACAGGGACCACAACCCTGCAGCGATATCTGTTCAGCAAGCATTCTCAGATCAAATATTTCGGCAAGCCCTATGATACGGATAAGATGAATAATATGATCCGGGATTTCAGAAATCATGATGCTCCCGGTTATGACTGTTTGGGCTTGGCAAATTATAATCAGAGTGTTATTTGTCAACCGACCTGTAAAACGATTCTGTTATCTGATGAGGCTCTGCTCCCCCATTATTTTGATTTGCAGACGGTTCTGAACAGAATAAAAGTCGTTTTTTCGCCGTGCAAAATTGTTTTTACGATACGAAATCAGTTCGACATTATTGTTTCCTATTATTTCGGAGTGGCCCGGTTGGGAATGGATACCCCTTTCCCGGGAATATGGGTTGGATTTGACAAATGGTTCCAGGATAACCTGGATCGATCTGAAAATAGTTATTTATCGCACCTGGATTACCATCGGGTTCTATGCCAATGCGCGGATATCTTTGGGCAGGAGAATATTAAAGTTTTTCTTTTTGAAGAATTTGTAAATGACCAGGCAAGATTTGTTAAGAAGCTCTCAGATTATTTGGAAATTTCATTTGATGAATCGTTTGCCTTGCTCGAAAATAGACATGCCAACAAGCGGGCTTCAAAAAGGCAGGATTTGTTTGAAAAAATTTTTTCTGGCGGGGTTGCCTCACGCTTGTATGGCATTTTTCCAGGTTTGAAGAATGCCATGCAAAAGGGGAAAAAAGGCGAAGTTGACGTTAACCGGTGGCGGCTGGAGATTCAAAATCTTTATGGCAAGGGTAATACCCGCCTT
Source organism: uncultured Desulfobacter sp. (assembly GCA_963677255.2). Classification (GTDB taxonomy): domain Bacteria; phylum Desulfobacterota; class Desulfobacteria; order Desulfobacterales; family Desulfobacteraceae; genus Desulfobacter. The sequence continues at coordinate 3,596,412 of CAXXER010000001.1, forward strand.
GCAGAAACGTTTAACCTTCCGCTTACAGATTATCACTACCCGATGGACTGATTCCGGGTTGTTTATCACTATTTTATTAAAGGTTTTTAGGTGAAAGTTCTCTTTATCTGGCCGAACAAAGATCAGTTCGGATTTAAGCCCATGAGCTTGTCAATCCTTATAGCCATCCTTAGGCAGGAAGGCTATGAAGTGGATTTATTTGATACCACCTATATTGATTTTGGATTTCGGGATAACTCCGAAGTCCGACAGAAGTTAAAGATTTTTAAAGATACCGATCTGAGTGCTTATAATCTGGCAAAAACAAAAATAGACCTAAGCAAGGAACTGGTAAAGAAGTTGGACGATTTTAATCCGGATGTCGTCGCGCTCAGCGTATTGTCGGATGAAATCTATATCGGGTTGGAGGCCTCAGAGATTGTCAAAGGGTGGAATCCTAAGACAATTGTGTTATGGGGCAATAAAGCGGCCTCAATGGCGGCAGATAAAATTTTGAAGTCCCCTGCTGTTGATTACCTGTGTGTTGGGGAAGGAATCTCCTTTTTCCCTGAGTTCATGGAATGTCTTTCCTCCGGTGGCAACCCTGAGGCCTTATCGAATATCGCATTTCGACGTCCGGACGGCAGCGTTAAGCGCAATCCCTTGGCGCCTTATTATCAGAATCTGGATGCATTGCCTTATTATGACTGGTCTTTGTTTGATGAAAGGCACCATGTAAAGCCATTTGACGGTCAGGTATACAGGGGAGCGGACCATATGATGTACTGGGGGTGCCCAAACATATGCACCTACTGTATTAACCGATCCTATCGAAAGCTTTACGGTAAAGATGCCGGCCGTTTTCTACGCTGCTACAGTGTTGAACGCATTATCGATGAAATTGCGTTTTTATCAGAGCGGTGGGGTATAGAGTTCTATAAATTTCATGATGAAGATTTTTGTCTAAAGCCTTTGGATTATTTTAAAACCCTTGCCAAGCAATACGCTGAGAAAATAGGCATTCCCTTTACCATCATGGCGAATGCCCGGAATGTAACCGCCGAAAAAGTGGCGTTGCTCAAAAAAATGAACTGCGTCAGCGTCACCATCGGTATTGAAACAGGCAACCAGGAACTTCGAAAAAAGATTTTGAAAAGGAATGAGACAACCGAGGATATCATCCGGGCTGTCGGGTTGCTGAACGACGCCGGTATAAGAACCTCCGCGTTTAATATGCTGGCCATACCTTTTGAAACCAGGAAAACCATTTTTGAAACCATAGAGATTAACCGAAAGGCAAAAGTTCGATATCCCAACGCGGGATTCTTTTTTCCGTTGGAGGAAACCGAGTTGCATCGGATTTCGGTCGAAGAGGGCTTCTACGATCCTGAGGCGGGTGCGGTTTTTAAAAATGATGAGCCAACGTTGACCCTGCCGGGTATTTCTTCCAAAGAACTTGTGACGCTCAGGGAACGATTTACCCTTTATATAAAACTGCCTAAGGCGCTTTATCCTTTCATAGAAAGATCGGAACAGGCCGATACCATTGGAGAGAAGTTGACCACACTCCTCTACAAGATCTATAACCGGTACGTTTTTTCAAATGGCGGCTTTTGGGATGATGCCGGCCAGATGGATGAGATTACAAAGCAGTTGAACGCGGTGGCCAAAGGAGAGATGTAATGGAGAACACCTTTAGTTTAGACCGGATCCGGGATCATGCCTGTTTTGTGATCGCAGAAGGGTGCGATAATCACATGGGCGATATGAACGCGGCAAAGGAAATGGCTCGGCAGGCCAAATTGGCCGGGGCGGATGCCATCAAATTTCAACATCATCTGCCCGATGAAGAGATGCTTCCCGCCGTGCCGATCTCAGATAATTTCGACACCCCGCTCTATGATTTTTTAAAGGCCCATGCCCTGAGCCTGGAAGACCACATTGAACTGAAACGGTATTGTGAGGACATTGGCATCCTCTACATGTGTACTCCATTCAGTCTGAAGGCGGCTGTTGAAATGAATGGCATAGGCCTGTCGGTTTTTAAGATCGGTTCCGGAGAAATGACTGATATTCCGTCACTTCTTGAGATTGCTAAATTCGGCAAACCCATGATCGTTTCAACAGGTATGTCAACATGGGAGGAGATTGACCGGACCTATGACGCCCTGAAGGGCAGCACGGCCCCTCTGATCCTGATGAACTGCGTCAGTGAATATCCGCCGGTGTACGAAGACATCAATCTGAAGGTCATCCCCCGGTTTATTGAACGATATCCGGGGGCGCTGATCGGCCATTCGGATCACACTCCGGATATTTACACCTGTTTTGCAGCGGTTGCTTTAGGGGCCAGGATTATAGAAAAGCATGTAATACTGGACAAGCGGCAATCTGGGCCCGATCAGAGCGTATCCATTGATTTCAATGAACTGGCACAGCTGGTCGACGGTATCCGTAAAATAGAGGCGGCTTCGGGCGGAGAAAAGAAAGTGCACCTAAAGGAGGTTTCGATTCGTGAGTGGGCTTTCAGAAGTATTGTTTCTACCCAAGCCATTCAAAAGGACCAGGTTATTACCGCTGCCATGGTATGGTCAAAAAGGCCTGGCACGGGTATCCCCTCTCATGAGATGCCCCGGGTTATCGGGCGGATTGCAAAAAGGAACATCCCTGAGAATGCGCTGATAGCATGGGAGGATTTGGTGTAAAATGAGATTGCTTTTTTTGACAGGCAGCCGTGGTGAATGGGGATACATACGTCCCATTCTTAAACTTTGTCGGGAACGCGGCATTGATTTTAATCTCTGCGTCACCAATATGCATCTGCTGCCGGCTTACGGACTGTCCAAAGCGGAAATAGAAGCGGATGGATTTACCGTGGATGAGCCCATTTTCATGACGCTTCAGGGCAGTAATCATTATACAATGGCGAAGTCCTTAGGGATATGCCTCATGTCGGTTGTTGACACCCTTAACCGACTCAGACCCGATTGGGTGATTTTGTCCGGAGACCGGGGGGAACAGCTCATGGGGGCTATCGCTGCAGCATATACCAATACCCCTGTAGCCCATATTCAGGCAGGAGAGTTATCCGGTAATATCGATGGCCAGGCCCGGCATGCCATCGGCAAATTTGTACATCTGCACTTTGCCTCTAACCAGGATGCTGCTGACCGGCTTATCCGCCTTGGAGAAGAGCCGCATCGTGTCAAGCTTGTCGGGGCTCCCCAGCTGGATGAAATGGTCCAGGGCGCTTTTTCCAGTCCGCTTGAACTTAAGGAAACCTACGATTTTGCCTTTGATGAAGATTTTATCCTCGTATTGCAACATCCGGTTACCGAGGAATATGATAAAGCCCGGGACCAGATCCAGGCCACCATTGCTGGGCTAAAGCAGATAGGGATGCCTAAATTCTGGATAATGCCAAATAATGATGCCGGCAATGAGATTGTTCGAGACGGCATTGTTTCCGAAAGAGCTGCAGATACTTTTTTGGTAAAGAATGTCAAGCGCCAGCATTTTCTAGGTATCATGAAAGCCTGCCGGTGTATGGTCGGAAATTCAAGCTCCGGCCTGCTGGAGGCACCGACGTTCAAGACGCCTGCTGTTAATATCGGTCGTCGTCAAAATCAACGGGTCCAAGGGGAAAATGTCATCAATGTCCCACATTTTGATGAGGATTTGATTTCAAAAGCTATATACAAGGCTATATCTCCTGAATTCAGACAGGGATTAGCCCAGATGAAAAATCCATATGGGGATGGTGATTCTTCAAGTAAGATTCTTGATATCCTTGAGGGGACCAAAATAGATTCAACGCTTTTGATGAAGCAGTTAACCTTTTAATTGAAGTGAACAGTCATAGCCAATCAAGGACAAGCCCATGAAAGAATTGTCATTATACAGAATTGACAATAGTGCAACCTTACTGCAGGTTGCGGAGAGGATTGAAAGAAACCGGTCCCGTGCGGTGATTGTTGAATCAGACGGAAAAGTGATCGGGGTCATTAGTGAAGGGGATGTGATGCGAGCCTTGCTGCAGGGAACCAATATCCATTCCCCGATTGAATCTTTCATAAATTATTCTTTTAAATATTTGACCAAACCGGACATGGCTCAGGCACGGAAGCTGTTCGCCAAGCATTTGATTTCACTTCTGCCGGTGGTGGGGAATGATTTTTGTCTGACCGGAGTGATCACCTTGGAGGATTTACTATCTCAAGGCCAGACCTGAGACGATCCGCTTTGGGTGAATTCTGTGGCGGTCATGGATTAATTTGGGGATGACAGGGCAAACATACAAGAAAAACGGGTAAGATTTACCAATGAGTTCAGATGAGAAAAAGGCCATACCGTTTGTTATCTTTATACCTGCAAGATGCGGGTCAAAACGGGTTCGGATGAAGAATATAAAGCCTTTGGCGGGAAAACCGCTGATTTATTATACCATCCATGCCGCACAACAAGCGGATGTGACCTCCGCTATTTACGTTTCCACGGATTGTGAAGATATTGCTGCCGTGGCAGAAGCGTTTGGTGCAAAAGTGATGATGCGGCCGGAGAAACTGGCCCGGGATGATTCCAGTACAGAGTCTGCAATGCTTCATTTTCTTGAACAGTTTGAGAAGGGGGGGGATGCACCAGAGTGGATTATGACACTTCCTCCCACATCTCCGTTGCGGACCGCGGAAACGATCCGAAATGCATGTGAAAAAGCAGGCACGCTGGATGGTAATATTGATGCCCTGTTTTCAGTTCATCCAACCCGGGAGGATTTCTGGGTTGGGGATTTCCCTGAGTGCATTTCCAGACTATACCCGAATGCCCCTCGTCGGCAGCAGGATCGGACTCCCATGTGGATCGAGAACAGCTGCCTCTATCTGACGAGGGTGGCTGCACTGGAGCGTACCGGGTTTATTTTGGGAAAAACAAATACCGGGTTTGAGATTCCGACAGAGGAAAGTTTCGACATCAATTCGGAAATGGATTTTTTTATCGCTGAGCAGGTGTATAAAAGCCGGGCAAAAGGGCTATTCTAAAAATGGGGATAAAAAAATACTTGAGAAAGATTCCGGGGGTGGTTCATGCCGTACGGTTTGCCCGAGATCCCCGTGGGGCAATGCAGAATGTTTTTCAAGGGTTCAATTTTTTTTTGCAATACCATGGGTTAGGTAAAAACACTGTCCCAGGTGATAAAGGAGCCCTGCTGGTGGTCAGCCTGATGGGGGATGCTCTGGAAAGCACTAAATTTGAGAGCCTGTTTGTAAAATCTATTCAAACAAAAGGGTTTGAACCGACCATTCTGACACGCCGGGGCGCACTGTCCAACTGGGTATATAAGGCGCTGGGGGTTCGAAATTTTCTTTATTTTGAAGACTACCTTGACGTGGTTCAACAGCAGCATGACACAACCCGTGTGTCCGAGGAATTATTCGAGAACTGTTGTGACCTGAACTCACTGATGACAATTGAGTACAGGGGAGTGAAAATCGGCAAGTACGCAGCGTCAACCGTATTGCGGCAGACCCACAGTGGTGAAGTTGATTTTAATGCGCCCGAATTCCTTTTTGTGGTGAAGCAGTATGTAAAAGCGGGAGTTGAGACCGTACTGGCGGCCGATAGAATTTTTGATGATGTTGTTCCTATAAAAGTTCTGTTTTTGGAAAGAGGATATTCCCCGTACGGCGAATTTTTCGACCTCGCTATTAATCATGGCTGCGATACAATTCAATGGATCGGCTGTCATACCTCCCGTGCGGTGATGGCTAAGCGTTATAATCGGACAAACAAAGGATACCACCCATCTTCTCTTTCCAGTAAAAGCTGGGAGCAAATTAAAAATTTGCCTTGGAATCCCGTTATAGGAGAACAGGCCAGGTCTGAACTGTTCAAAACCTATGCCTCTGGAGAGTGGTTTAATGAAGTCGGCACCCAGTTTAACACAGCTATGCTGAGTCGAGAGTCGATTTGCAAGCAACTGGAATTGGACCCGGATAAGAAAGTGGGGATTATTTTTGCGCATATCCTGTGGGACGCTACTTTTTTTTACGGAGAGGATCTTTTTACAGATTACAAGGAATGGCTGGTTGAGACCGTAAAAGAGGCGGCGGCCAATACATCCATGAACTGGGTGATTAAAATACACCCGGCCAATGTAATTAAAAAACATCGGGAAAATTACCAGGGAAGATGGGCGGAGATAGAGGCGGTAGAAACAGCCATGGGACAACTACCGTCACATATTAAATGGCTGCTTCCAGATACGTCTATTAGCACCTTTTCTCTTTTTGAAGTCATGGATTACTGTATTACTGTCAGAGGAACCATTGGAATGGAAGCGGCTCTGTTTGGTGTTCCGGTTTTAACTGCGGGGACCGGCCGTTATGACGGCCATGGGTTTACCTTGGATTCTGACAGCAGGGAATCTTACCTGGAAAAAATTTCAACACTACAGGATATCCCGCCGCTTTTGGATAAAGAAAAGCAACTGGCAGAGCGGTTTGCCCATGGTATTTTCTGTCTCAGGCCGTTGCCGCTTAAAAGTATCCGTGTGAATTATGCACAGAATGCTGTAGCGACAATGACGGTAGGGTATAAGTTTAAAAATATGGAAGCGTGGACAGCCTCAGAAGATTTTAGACGGTTTGGCGACTGGGCCGCGTTGTCTCAAGATGAAGATTTTTTAAATCCGGATGTTTTGCAATCGGTTTACAAAGCTTAAAACCAAGATTTTCATCCTCAGGATTTAGAATACGGAGAAAAAAATGCGGGTGGTATTACTGGGCTGTCACGGATTTATAGGCAGCCACATTCTTAAAGCACTCAGTGACCAGCAGGTCCGTGTCAGCGGTATCGATAGGTACGATACCGTTTCTTTTTGGCGCAAAGACATTGTGCCTGAAGGATTCAAAGCAACATGCGGTGATTTGGTTGATGACGATATTTATACGGGAAATTTGGAAGATGCCGATACAATCATTTTTGCCGCCGGCAACCCGATTCCCGCCAACCGGTCTTTTGACCTGCTGTTTGGAGTCGAACTGAGAATCGTTATCAAGCTGCTTGAGTTTTTGGCGGATCGAAATCCCAACGCACGGTTTATTTTTATATCCTCTGGCGGAACTGTCTACGGAGAGAGGCCGGAAGGTACGCTTTGCCGTGAGGACGATTTGCTGGAACCGATTTCTCTTTATGGCGTCATGAAGCTATCGTGTGAAAAATCCATTGAGGTCTATGCCCAGAAACATAAGTTACGTGCAACCATTCTAAGGGTTGCCAACCCTTACGGGCCGGGGCAGAATCCCAATGCAGGTCAGGGACTGATTCCGGTTGTGATCAAAAAATTGTTAGCCGGGCAATCCCTTGATATCTGGGGTGATGGCAGGACTTTTCGGGATTACTTCTTTGTGGAGGACTTGGCCCAGTTCATTGCAATGATTGTTCAAAAGGACCATGAAGGAGGGATTTATAACGTCGGTTCCGGAAAGGGAGGGGTCTCCGCATTGGAAATTATTGACTTAGCCGCATCAGCAACCGGATGCGAGCCGATCATTAGGTTTCACCCTCTTCGGTCCCAGGATCTGCACTGGAATGCCCTATCCATAGATAAAATCAATCAGGAGTTCGGGTGGCAGCCCAAAGTCCCCATCGACAAGGGAATTGAAATCACTGCAACGTGCCTGAAAGCCCAACTGACTATGATCGGCGAGTAGCGAATGGGCATCTGTTATACCACTATTTGTGATGTCAACTATCTGGCACCTGCCCTGACCTTGTATCGGTCTATAAAGGCCTGCGGTGAAAACGATTTCAGGTTTTATACCCTTGACGATACAGCAGCCCGTTATCTTGACAGCTTGAAACTTTCAGGCGCCCAGGTGTTTGCGCCAGATGATTATATCTCTGAAACGGTCAACGCGCTGAGATCAAACCGATCTGCAGGCTCTTTTGCCTTTACCGTAAAGCCGGTAGCCATTCTGCATGCTTTGGAAGATTGCCCTGAATATTCATGGGCCGGGCATCTGGATGTCGATATGTATGCATTTGGGGATCCAGGAAAGATTCTTTCTACTTTAAGCCACGACAAGCATGTCTCCTTGACGCCCCACCGATTTTCCCCTTCTTTTAAATATTACCAGCCCACTGCCGGGCGGTTTAATGCCGGTTATGCCGCATTCCGTAATACGGATGAGGGGGTGAAGATCCTAAGGCATTGGTGCAGGTTATGTATTGAATGGTGTCATGATTACGTAGAAGAGGACCGATACGGGGATCAGAAGTATCTTGAAATTCTGGCTGACACTTACCCTGCGGTTGATGTCTGTCGTCACAAGGGGGCGAATGCTGCACCCTGGAACATAGACTCTTGGGAAGTGTCTGTGAAGGACGGAAGAATCCATATCGGGACCGATCCCCTTCTTTTCTATCATTTCCAGGGGTTTAAAATTCATGGACCGTCTTGCTGCAGCCTTTATGCCAGCCCTGAATTGATCGTAAAAGGCGGTTTGAGGGATTTGGTATACAAACCTTATGTAGAGGCTGTCTATGAGCAGGTCCATTACCTTTTGCAGGCAACAGGGTGCCAACCGGTTTACTCAAGAAGGTCACTGCGGACAAAGGCAAAGGGAGTTTTCAAGCGCTTTATGGGTGAACCGGATAATTTATACCACTATGCCCGGGGGAGAAAAGGACGTGACTCTGGAAAAATATGATGCCAAAATTTTTTTTTGGGGAAAACCATGGATGTCTTAAACCCAATGACCTGCCCCCTGTGTGGAGAGTCAACGGTCCGAGTACTGGAAAAGATTAGTTCTGCTGAACTGGCCGGGCTATACGCTGATTTCCTCGGCGAATCCATCACACATCTTTTCAATGGAAATGCTTGTATTACCAAACACGGCTGCACCTCCTGCGGATTGATATTCTTTTATCCTCATGTTGCAGGCGACGAAGCCTTTTACCGCAGCCTTTCTGCTAAAAAATTTTACTATCCGTCTCAAAAGGATGAGTATGTCTACTCTCTAAAGTTTATTAATGATGAAGACCGAGTTCTTGATATCGGATGCGGGGCTGGCGAATTCGGATCATACGTCGCGCAATATACAGGCATAGATATCAATGCCAAAGCCCTTTCAGTTGCAAAACAACGGGGATTGAACGTATGCCAGGAATCCATTGAAGCTCACATACGCCAAAATGCCGCTCGCTACGATGTGATCTGTGCCTTTCAGGTTCTTGAACATATTGACACGCCCAGAGCATTTTTGACGGAGATGGTCAAAGGCCTAAAGGAAGGGGGGCGAATTGTGATTTCTGTTCCAAGTGCAGAATCTTTCATTGCCTATTCCCAGAATCATCTGCTGAACTTGCCCCCCCATCATCTAACATGGTGGCCGGATGCTGCATTGGAATCTCTGGGACGGATATTGCCGCTTGATCTTTTGGAAATGTATCATGAGCCCGTGCAAGATGTTCATCTGGAATCTTATATCATTACCTTATATACTCAGATTCTGAATTCGTTGCTGCCCTTTATGCATCATACCGTCCGGGCGCGACCAACCCTCCCGGAACGAGCTCGCAACAAGCTGGCTTTGATTCTCAGTCGAAAGACGGCCAGACTTTTTCAGTCTGCAGGATTCCGTCCCATGGGGCATACAGTTACCGCTGTGTATAAACGTCGAAAAGGGGAACTTGCCTCCGGAGGTCGAGATTGATTCAGAGCCATTATCCAAGGGTACTGTTTATCACGCCTTGTGCCTTTAATAAAATCACCGGCGGTGGCATTACTTTTTCCAATCTGTTCAGGGGGTGGCCGGCTGACAGACTTGCAACCCTTACAGGAGACAGGTTGCCGGTAACCAGGGATGTTTGTTGCAAGTACTATTTTTTGACCGGCCTGGAATTAAATAAAATACCGCCTTTCTCAATGGTATGGAAGGACAGGCCCAATACACCCTCAGGCCCGGGGCCTGAAGACAAACCTAATTTTGGCGGTAAGGCATTTGGCCGGGGATGGATTTTTGGGGCGGCTAAACAGATACTGGGGGAGGCCGGTATCCCTGATCGGGGGCGATTATCACCTGAACTCAGAAGCTGGTTGAGAGCCTATAAACCCGAGGTGATTTACACGATACTGGGGACTCCCGGCTACATGGATCTGATTTCAAAAATCAGCCGGGAATTTAACCTGCCGGTGGTGATCCATCTCATGGACGACGGGGTGACAGATCCAGTTAGAAGGGGGCTTTTCGGCGGGTATCTGCGGTATCTGTATCGCCGTAAATTGCGGGGCATTATTAAACAGACCAGCCTGGCTATTGCCATCTGTGAGCTTATGGCCGATACGTATACCCGCCGGTATGGGATTCCGTTCATCCATTTTCAAAACACGGTTGATATCAACAAGTGGCATCCTGAAGGGGACAGGGAGTTCAAAATCAATGGTACTCCACGGCTTGTGTATATCGGTTCTGTACTGGAACAAGCCCAGGCCCAGAGCCTTGAAAATTGTTGCGCAGCAGTGAAGCTTCTGAATGAACAGGGGGATATGGTAAAACTTGATATCTACACCCCTGTAGCCTTGATGCAGAGAGCTTCGGTTTCTTTTTTGCAACATGAGAATATCCGCATTCAAGATGCACCTGAAGACGATCGTATTTTTTTCAAGATTCTGAGGGAATCGGACCTTCTGCTGTTACCGGTGAATTTCGATGAGAAGTCTGTTCAGTATATCCGGTACTCCATGCCGACCAAGGTCCCTTCATATCTTATCAGCAGCACGCCGATCCTGGTATATGGACCGGCCGGTGTCGCGCAGGTGGAATACGCCCGGGAAAGACACTGGGGACATGTCGTGGATCAGGAGGATGTATCCAAGCTGGCCCAATCCATCCGAAAGCTTCTCCATGATGCCCCCGCCCGTATGCAGTTTTCCAGTAATGCCCTGACCGTTGTCCGGGAAAACCATGGGGCGGACAGGGTCCGTACGAGATTTCAAAATGCGCTTGTTGAGGTCTGCCGTGACTTTTGATCTGGAGCAGTTGCCTGAAACCTCCCAGGCATCAAGGAGCCGTCTGAAATTTATAGGTGACACGTTACAGGCGCTGGGAAGCGGCCGGGTATTAGACTATGGATGCGGGACCGGAGAACACTTAACCCGGCCTTTGGCGCAGCACTTCCCCAATTGGCACATCACAGGCATTGATCCGGACCAGAAGAGTATCCAATTTGCCCGGAATAATGCACGAAAGATTCCAAATCTAAACTTTGAAACATCCCCCCCCAAAGACATCCAGTATGATTGTATCATTGCCTCGGAGGTCATTGAGCATGTGGAAGATCCTGTCAGTTTCCTGACCCGTCTGAGCAGTTTTATGAAAGAGGATGCGGCGCTTATTTTAACGTTGCCCAACGGATATGGTCCGTCAGAATGGATGGCGACTCTGGAGGCCTGTTTAACCCTTGCCGGTGTTACGGGAGCCGTGCAACGCCTCAAAAGGTCTTTTCAACATGGGGACGCACAGATGGAGGCGATGCCGGATACCCTGGCCGTAAGTCCCCACAGTAATTTTTTCACCCTTTTCCGTCTTTACACCTTATTCTCGGTTTGTGGTTTTGAACCGGTTCGATACCGCGGGCGCATGCTTTTTTACGATTTGATTTCCGCTCGGCTAATGGACCGGTATGAGAGCCTGGCGGTTTTGAATGCGCGGATGGGAAGATGTTTGCCTAAAGGCATGGTTTCAGACTGGATGTTTGTTTTGCATTTGCGGCCTGCATCATGTGCCGCCCGGGGAAAATACAGATACAGGCGAAACGGCCTGGAACGGCTGCGCCGTTATATCAACGCCAAAAGATGGGGCGTGCTTTAACCGTGAAAGGGGGCACAGATTGTGCGGAATAGTGGGCAGCCTGGTTTTCCAGGGCAGCCATTTTGAAATAGACGAGCCGTATCTTACGGCCATGCGCGATACAATGGAACATCGCGGCCCGGATGGGTTCGGAAATTGGATTTCTCAGGACCGGAAAGTTGGACTCGGTCACCGGCGCCTGTCCATCATCGATCTGTCAGATCTTGCAGCCCAGCCTATGTGCAATGAAGATCAGTCCATATGGATTTCCTTTAATGGTGAAATTTACAACCACAGTGATATCAGAAGAGAATTAGAAGAGATCGGTGGACATACATGGAAGACCGATCATTCAGATACGGAGATGATTCTCCATGCCTATGAAACCTGGGGGATTGACTGTATAGAGAAATTTCGGGGGATGTTTGCCTTTGGCCTCTGGGACAGCCGAACCCGTAAGCTTTGGCTGGTCAGGGATCGGATTGGAATCAAGCCATTGTATTATAGCATCCATCACGGACGGGTGGTGTTTGCCTCTGAAATTAAGGCGGTTTTGGCGGACCCGGATCAGCAGAGGAGTGTCAACGAGGAAGCCTTTTATCATTACCTTTCATTTTTAACTACCCCTGCTCCGGACACTTTGTTTGCCGGGATTCGAAAACTGCCTGCAGGCACGCGTATCTGTATCGGGGCCAACGGCAGTGTGTGCGAAGAAAAATATTGGGATGTATGGGACCATACTGAGCCGCTGACAGGTGTATCTGACCAGACTATTGCAGAACGGGTGCTTAACGAGTTGGAAACGGCCGTGCAGATACGGAAGGTCAGTGATGTCCCGGTCGGCGTTTTTCTATCCGGCGGGATTGATTCCACGACCAATGCGGCGTTGTTTAGTGAGCAGGGACGTCAGCCGTTAAAAACTTTTAGTATCGGGTATGACAGCGATTACCAGACATATGCCAATGAGACGCATTTTGCCAAGCGGGTTGCCCGTGATTTTGGCGCACAGTATTATGAACAGTTGCTTTCCGTAAAAGATCTTTTGGATTTTATCCCGGAGATGGTCTGGTTGCAGGATGAACCGATTGCCGATCCGGTTTGTGTCCCCATATACTACCTGGCCCGACTGGCCCGGGACAACGGCGTAACTGTCTGTCAAGCCGGAGAAGGTGCGGATGAACTCTTCTGGGGCTACCCTGGTTGGCAGAGGGCAATAAAGGTTCAGCGGTGCAGTGATTTATTTCCTTTTCCATGGGTAAAGCAAATGATGGGCAGTTTGCTGACGCCCGTTCCTAAAATCCGGTATAGTTTCCAGCTGGAATGGCTTCGCCGTGCCGGATGCAGCCAGCCGGTATTCTGGGGGGGGGCAGAGGCCTTTACGGAGCTGCACAAGCAAGTTTTGTTGGGAGACCGGTTGAAACAAAAGTTTAAATCCTTTACATCCTGGCAGGCGCTGGAAAGTCTTTATCAACGATTTCATGAAAAGGCCTGGGAACCAAGCCATCTGCACTGGATGTCCTATCTTGACTTGAATTTGCGGCTGCCAGAGCTTTTGTTGATGCGAATTGACAAGATGAGCATGGGGTGCAGTCTGGAGGGGCGGGTACCTTTTCTTGACCATAAACTGGTTGAATTGGTGATGAGTCTGCCAAGCCATGTGAAAATGCGGGACAACAATCCAAAATATGTCCTCAAAAAAGCAGTTCAGGACATTATCCCCCAGGAGATCATCAACCGGCCAAAGCAGGGGTTTAACGTACCGATATATGAATGGTTTTTTAAGGAATTGGGAGAAACGGCGGAAGCGGAATTAGACCGTTTTTGTCAGGATGCTGATTTTATAGACAAAAATGCTGTCAAAGAGTTGGTGAGACGAAGACGGGGACCCCAGATGTGGTATCTGTTCAATTTTGCCCTCTGGTGGCGAAAATATATCTACCAATGAAGGAGCGCTGGGAATCTTGTCTGAGATAGAACAGAAAAAAAAAGTTGAATCCTACTGGGACAATGAGCCCTGCGGTACAAGCCATTCTGAAGGGGAAAAATTTTCCAGGGATTATTTCGATACCATTGAAACTTATCGCTACTCTGTTGAGCCTGAGATTTTTTCTTTTGCCCAGTTCCCCAGGTTCCATGGGAAAAAAGTGCTTGAGGTCGGAGTAGGGGCTGGTACCGATTTTTTGCAGTGGAACCGGTCCGGGGCACAGGCCTATGGGGTTGACCTGACCTTTAACGGTATCCAGCACACACAAAAAAGGTTGAATGTTTACGGTTTTGACGCCAAACGCCTGATGACTGCCGACGCGGAAACGCTTCCATTTAAAGATAGCAGCTTTGATCTGGTATACAGCTGGGGGGTAATCCATCACTCTCCGGATACGGTCAGGGCACTGAAAGAAATCATTCGGGTCACCCGGCCGGGAGGGCGGTGCAAGATCATGGTCTATAATCGCCATTCCCTGTGGACCTTTTTTTTATGGGCTAAAACCGCTCTGATGAAAGGCCGTCCCTGGAAATCCTTTGCCTGGTGCCTGCATCACTACCAGGAGAGCATCGGAACCAAGGCCTATACTGCCCGGGAACTCAAAGAAATTCTATCCCAGATCTCCGGTATTGGCTATCAGATAAACAGCTGGATTACGGTATACGATAAACTGGACCTGATACCGAGCAGACATCTTCGCTGGGTAGGCCGGCTTATGGCAAAGATTCTGGGGGACGCCTTTGGATGGTATATGACTATGGATATTGTTAAGCAGGGATAATAGGGGTGAAGTTTTATCAGGTATATACCTTTTCCCCCAACTTGTTTGGACCTGCCTTTCGGCGACATGCACGCCATTTTTATATCCTACTTGTCAATCGCCTTCAGTGGTGGGGCCAGAAAATACTTGACTCGTGGCTTTCGACCTATAACCGTTCCGTGCCGCCCCAGGAAATCGAACTGGAGTCGTATTTTACGACTCTGCCTAAAGTAAATACCGACACTCTGGTGCAGCAAATTGCCGGAACAACCCGTCACTTTTTTGCCCACCAGTTTGACCTTTTGGGGTCCGGTTGGGTTACCGTAAAGCACGGCATGGCGTGCCGGGGAATGGAAGGGGAGTGCTATGGCCCGGAACCTGAGATCGCTGCTGATGCTGATGGGAAATGGCTTGCGAACAGGTTGCCGAAAACGAATCTTTCCTATGCAAGATATGTTTGGCAGACACTTTTTGAGCAGGATTTAGACGGACAGGCCGGCAGTTATACTCCGATTGACTGGCAGATTGATTTTAAGTCCGGATATCGGTGGTCCGAGAAAACCTGGTTTAAGCGTATCTCATTTGGCCGCCATCCCGGCGTTGACGTAAAAGTACCGTGGGAACTTGCCCGGTGTCAGCACCTGGTTCAATTTGCCCTTGCGTATATGTTGGCGAAAAACGGCCGGCAAGGGAACTGCGGTATCTGTTTTAAAGCACCGGAATCCTATCAATCCGAGTTTCGGCGTCAGATCCTGGATTTTATTGCAACCAATCCGCCTCGATTTGGTGTCAACTGGAATTGCACCATGGATGTTGCCATTCGAGCTGCCAACTGGTTGGTGGCTCTGGATCTTTTTAAGGCTGGGGGAGCCGAATTTGACCCCCAGTTTTTGTCCATTTTCGGTCGGAGTCTTTACGATCACGGTAAACATATATTCAACAACCTGGAATGGTATCCTGAGTTTCGGGGGAATCATTACCTTGCCAATATTGCAGGCCTTGTGTATATTTCCGCATATTTAAAGGGGAATCGTGAAACGGAGACCTGGCTTGCCTTCGCCGTTCAGGAACTGGTAAAGGAAGGTGAATACCAGTTTAATCCGGATGGGTCTAATTTTGAAGGCTCGACTTCCTATCACCGTCTGTCAACAGAAATGATGGTGTATTCCATGGCATTGGTGTTGGGGCTTGGAAGGAAAAAACGACAAGCGCTAAAAAAGTATAAAAAGGCCCGCCGCTTTAGACTCCCGAGGCTTGATTCTCCGCCTCTGGCTTTCTTCAAGGGCCCGGCAGGAGAAACATGGGAATCTCCCATTCCGTTATGGCTTTTTGAACGCATGGAAAAAGCGGCGCAATTCACCATGGACATAACCAAACCCGGCGGCGAGATTGTCCAAATCGGTGACAATGACAGTGGCCGGTTTTTAAAAATACAACCTGTTTTTAAGGCAATGACAGTACAGGATGCTTTGGCACGGTATAAAAATTTAAACAATTTTACCGAAGTCGAACAGGATGCAATTTACTGGCATGAAGATCATCTGGATCACCGTCATTTGGTAGCCGCAATCAACGGACTTATACCCCAGTCGTCCCTTGGGGATGTTTCATGGAAAAATCGGATTGAAACGGAGATGATCAGAGCCGTTGTTTCAAAGGGTAAATTAAGGAGATCCTCCCCTGCTTTCAGAGCAGTACCAAATCGAGAACAAAGGATTGGTACTCAAGCGGACTGGGATCAGTTTCATGGTCGCCTTAGCGCCTGGCCCGGGATTTCTAACCGCAGGTATGATTTCAAAACAAACAATACAGGGTTGCCTAAGGCATTGTCCTGTGTGAGATATCCGGATTTTGGACTCTTTATTTTTCGCAGCGGCCTGACGCATATTGTGATTCGCTGTGGTGCTGTTGGCTATTACGGGCTGGGGTGCCATTCTCACAATGATCAGCTTTCTATGGAGGTTGTCATTGATCAACAGGAGCTGGTTACGGATCCTGGGACTTTTGTCTATACGGCCCTGCCGTCCCGGCGAAACGCTTACCGTTCAGTGGAAGCACATTTTGCACCGGCCGTTGAAAACCGTGAACCCGCTTCCCTGGATCATAATCTTTTTTTATTGGATGGAGCAGTGGCCGGAAAGTGTCTCTATTTCGGTCCCCGGGGATTTATCGGTATGCATGAGGGGTATAGTGAACCTGTTTACCGGGTGGTGGAGATTCATGACAGGGGGGTAACGGTACAAGATTACTCTAAAAACGCATTGGCAACTTATAATAATGGTTCGGTAAACGGAGCACGTCCCACGGTTTGTTTTTCACCGGGGTACGGGATTTATGAAATCCGCTGAAAATAGAACGCAAGTATACAACATAAGGGACCCGTATAACAAGGCTCGTTACACGGTCTCTGGGGTGGCCGTTTTGTGCTTGTGCAAAGGTTTTTATCTATGAGAATTTTGATCATTGCCTATTACTACTTTCCCCATGTTGCCCCGAGAGCGTCCCGATGGACAGCCCTTGCCGAACAGTTTGCAAAAATAGGGCACCAAGTCGATGTCGTTTGTGCCAAGACATCAACAAAGCCCCTCTCTGCTGTCAAAGGCAATGTAAGGGTTCACTATACAGAGGGGGGGGTATTTGAGGCCATAAGACTAAAAGTACAAGAGTCCCAGAAACGGGTGGGTGAAATACCCGTTGAAAAGAGGAGGGGGCGTCAAGGATTGAAGGGCATCAAATCAATGCTTGGCAGAACTATTCAAAAAGCCTACAATTTGACCTGGAAGAAAACCTATTGGCCGGATTTCGCCTGTTTATGGTTCTTTAAAGCGTTTAAAACGGCTCAATCCCTCCTAAAACAAAACGATTTCGATTGTTTGATAAGCGTTTCGCATCCATTCACAGGTCATGTGGTCGGTCGGTATTTACAGAAAAAATATAAGGTCCCCTATTGGCTGGTTGATATCGGTGATCCTTTTTGCTTTGTAGAAACAACCCCGCTTAATAATGCAAAATTATATCGAAAGCTTAATACTCAATTTGAAAGAAGTGTGTTCAATGAGGCGAATGGCATCTCTGTGACAACAGCCGGCACAGCAAAGATATATACAGACCTCTTTCCTGAATCTGGGTCTAAGATTCATGTGATTCCGCCAGTTTATACATTGAAAGGGCCATTGAAGTCTGGGGCATTGTCGATCAAAACGGGTCCGTCCCCAATTATCCTTTTATTCATTGGTACATTATACAAAAGCATTCGAAGCCCTCAGTTCCTTCTGGAAATATTTGATGCGTTGCGGATTAAATCGTCAGAGGATCGTGTCGAGCTTCATTTCATCGGACCTGTAAACGATTGTCTGGATGTCTTTGCCCCGTATGAACACCATATTGGGAAATCTGTTTTTTTGCATGGGGAGGTTGCACGTGAATCTGTGGCATCTGTTTTGGATCAGGCCGATGTCCTAATCAATATCGGAAATCTGACGTCCTATCAGCTCCCAAGCAAGCTGGTTGAGTACGTCAGCCTTGGTAAACCCGTCCTTAACCTGTACAAGGTTCCGGATGATGCGTCGCTTCTTTTTTTAAAAGGTTATCCTGCGGTTTTAAACATTATGGAAAGCCTGGACCGCATAGAGGCTGCAGATGCATTAAAGACGTTTATTCAGTCCTGTGGTGAAATGAACAAGGAGGACTTCACGCCTTGGAAAGAACCATATACCATTGAAAAGATAACAGGTAAGTATCTGGATCTCATCGTCGGACAGTAATATTACAGACCGCAAACATGTTTATATGATGCAGAGAACAACGGACACACAATGGAGACACCAAGAAATGGGGAGGCACCATTGAAGACGGCTCTTATTTTTGGCGTTTCAGGCCAGGACGGCGCCCTGCTTTCCAGGCTTCTTCTGGAGAAAGGATATCGCGTCGTGGGTGTGTCGCGGGATGCTATGCTCAGCCGGTTCCAAAATCTGGACAAGGTGGGTGTCAAGGATCATGTCGAACTCGTTTCCGCATCGATTAACGATTTCAGAAGTGTGCTGCATGCATTAAAGAACCACCAGCCGGATGAAGTCTATAATCTGGCCGGGCAGAGCTCGGTCGGGCTCTCTTTTGAGCATCCTGTTGAAACATTCGAAAGTATCAGTATCGCAAATTTAAATTTGCTTGAGGCCATTCGGTTTTTAAATTTTCCTGTTAAATTTTACAATGCGTGTTCAAGTGAAATGTTCGGAAATACCGATGGAAAAGCTGTGGATGAGGCATCGAAACTCAATCCCCGCAGCCCCTATGCCGTAGCAAAGGCCGCTTCCTACTGGCAGACGGCCAACTATCGTGAGGCTTATGACCTGTTTGCGTGCTCCGGCATTCTTTTCAATCATGAATCCTGGTTGCGGCCCGATCGCTTCGTTACCAGGAAGGTCGTTAAGTCTGCATGCCGGATCAGCCGGGGAAGTGATGAAAAACTATACTTGGGAGATATGTCCATCGAACGCGACTGGGGATGGGCACCGGAATATGTCGAGGGCATGTGGTTAATGCTTCAGCAGAAAAAGGCTGAAGATTTTCTTCTGGCCACCGGGCAGACCAATCGTCTCGAAGATTTTGTCTGCAAGGTGTTTGATACCCTGGGGTTAAGCTGGCATGACCATGTCTGTCAGGATAGAAGCCTTCTGCGACCGGCCGATATTGTGTCCATTCGGGCAAACCCCGAAAAGGCAAAACGCAAGCTGGGCTGGAACCCCCGATTCAAAATGGCAGATGTTGCAGAGAAAATGGTCTCTGCTGAATTGGAAGGTATGCATTCGGTGTTGACGGAGAAAAAACATGTCTGAAAGACCGAATTTTTATAGATATACATGCAGCGGGCTTGTCTTGATCATTTTCATGGCCGGTTGGCTGGGGACCCGTTCGGCCGTGACCGGATTCGGTTTGCCCTTTCTGGGTTTAAACAGCCTTTGCATGGGCATGGGCATTCTGATCTGCCTTACAGGCAGACGGGATCCATCAACCGTGCTGCCGGTCTGGACAATTGCCGGCCTCTTCATAGTGGCCTTTTTCCTGAAATTTTACTGGCTGATGCTTCTTCCGGAAAGTGTTTTGATCGTGGGCGGTGATGTGATGAAAAGTTTGTATCGAAAACTGCATGACCCGTCCACCGCTTACATGGCATTTCAAAGTGCCAGTATCGGTTTTATCAGCGTTTCTCTGACAGCGTGGCTGGCGGTAAAAAAATGGCCTTTGAAGGAATTGTACTCCGGGGGGAGCGGTGATTACGAAGATCGGGTATTGAAATTTTTGTCCATAATGCTGCCGGTCTCGGTTATCCTCGCTGCAGTGATACTTTTCCTGAGCGGTGTGGGGGTGATGGGGCTTCCAAGTATCCGTCTGCCGTTCAGAATGGCGGGTTGGATCTACTATGTCTGGTCTGTGTTTTTGCCCGTACTAATGCTGGTTTACCTGACGATTAGCGATGCGGTTAAACGCCACCGGCATTTTATGTTCGGTATCAGCCTTTTCGTTGTTCACGGTGTCAGCGACATGATGATTCGCTCAAGCCGGGGAACGTTATTGAAAAATTTTATTTTACTTTTTTTTGTTTTTCTCGTTACTAAACGGCTTAATCGCAAACGGGTCTCCCTTGTCATTGGTATCACTATGATCGCGGTATTTCTTTTTCCCATATTTTATGACTATAGAAGTATTCGTATGACAAAAACTGGGGTACCTGTGTTGACGGCGCTTGTTGAGGCTTCTGAGACTGTCTGGACAGGAGAAAACGCCAAGCCGCTGAGAACACTGAATACTGCGTTTGTTTCCATCCTAATGCGTCTCAACGGAATTGAGAATTTGTTTCATATCGTTGGGTCACCCTCATTACCGCTTTACACCAAATCAGCAACGGTTTCTATTAACGAGTATTATACCTTTGACGTGTTAGGGCACCCTAGGAGTCATATTCAGGGGTCTTCACCAACAATGGTCGGCTGGTTGTATATTGTGGGAGGTAATCTCTTGGTTTGCGTTGGGATGAGCGCCATTACCTTGGTGGTTTGGGGCGTCTGGCGTTGGCTGAACCGGTTAAACTTATACACAAGAGATGTTGTTCTGGTCATGTTTGTATTTTGGACATTCTGGACGATCATGGCCGGAATACCAACGCGGCCCTATATCATTTTTATGGTACTGATGGGGTCATTGGCTGGAGGAGAGGGCCTGGTGCGACTCTTTGCCGGGGGGCTGTTTAAGCCCCGGCCCAGAACCCCTATGCCGCTTCAATGAAGCTCGAACGTATAGGAATCATAGCATGAGAATACTTTATTTACTGCAAGAAATCCCCTATCCGCTGACGAGTGGGGCTCTGGTTAAAGTCTATAACATTATTTCCCATATGGCAGCACATCATGAGTGCGATCTTCTCTGCTTTGGGGATGACGATGCTTCAGATAAGGCGTCGGCGTTGGAAAGAAAAATTCCGGGCATCCGCATCCTGGAATTGTTTGAGAAAAAAAGGGGAATGCGTTTGCAGGTGGAGAGGCTCAGGGCTGTTTGCGCTGGCAAACCCGTATTTTTACCCAGATGGCAAACCCGTAAGTTTAAAACAGCCCTCAATAGGGTACTGTCTGAAAATGATTACGACGTCATTCATCTGGATGCCCTTGCCATGGCGCCTTATATTGTTCAGTTGAATAACAAGGTTGCGGTGATTTCCATCACGGATGCCGTCTCTCGATGTTATCAACAGCAGGCACGGGCAACTCAATCTTTTTTTAAAAGAGTTTATAGAAAGTATGAGTCAAGAACCATTGCCCGTTTTGAAAAGGATATTCTGCCCCAATTTACCCGCGTTCATGTCGTTTCCAGAGACGATCGGCAATACTTGCAAAATCTTCACGGTGGAATTCGTGCGGAATATATTGAGCATGGTGTGCCTGACTCCGTTTTGGGGTTCAAACCATCATCCGAGGATGGAGAAATGACGGGGCCGTGTCTTCTGCTCCCCGGCGGACTGATCAACACGGCCGCCGTAGCAACCGGTGTGATTAATTTTTTAAGCATTGTATACCCGATCCTTCGAAACGATTATCCGAACCTGACGGTCAAAATTCTGGGGCGGTATCCGTCCAAACGCTTGCTGAGACTTATGTCTGAAACTCCCGGCGTTCAATACGTTGACTGGGTTGATGACTATTATGCCGAACATTCCCGGGCTGATATCGTTGTGCTCACAGACGTGTCTGGATCCGGCATAAAAACCCGTTTTCTCTATGCCTTGGGACTCGGCTGCCCTGTCGTGGCTTCCCCTGCCGCATCTGCCGGACTGGAAATAACGGACGGTATACATTTTTTTCGCCGGGAGATGGACCACAGTTTTGCCGAAGCCATTGCTAAGCTTTTACAGGATCGGGCTGCACGCCAGAAACTTGGCACCAATGCCCGTCAACTGATGATGGAGACTTTTAGCAAGACGGAATTAGGCCGCAGATGGGAAGCCCTTTATACTAAGGCGATCGAAGAAGGCTGAATCCCAGATATGGTAAGCGTGCTATTTAGAAATTGCAAGGCCTCTGCTATTAGGAAGGATGGATACAATGGCTGAACATAGGGAAGATAGAGGTGCAGCCATTGCCTGCGTCACCGGAGCCACAGGTTTGATTGGACGGCAGATTATTTCAAGGCTGATTGATGAAGGGTTTCATGTTCGGGGTCTGGCCCATCGGCAACCCTTAACAGATAACAGAGTAGAGGCGTTTCAAGGCCATATTCAAGATGATAAAACACTTCGACTATTCTTGAAAGATGCGGCCCTGGTATTTCATTGTGCGGCCGGCATCATTGATAATGAAGATGCGTGGGCTGTGAATGTCAACGGAACGCGGGTTCTGGTTGAAGGTTCCCGCAGAGCCGGTATTCAGCATTTTGTTCATATCAGCAGTGTGGGGGTGTGCGGCCCTCAACCGCCAGGCTGGGTTACTGAAAACGCATCATGCCATCCAGTGAGCGAATATCAAAAAAGTAAATATGCAGCAGAACAAGTTGCAAGGGCCGTTTTTAGCCCGGAGCAGTTGACCATCCTGAGGCCTACCAACGTGGTGGGAGACTGTCGCCCGGACCAAATTTTCAATTATGTGGGTGGGGATGATTTGAAAGGCAAATTACTGGCGTTTCTGAAGGGAAACGAATGTGCACATCTGATACATGCTGACGATGTGGCGGCTGCCGCTATCCACTTAGCCCGCCACAAGACCTCTCTGCATTACTGCTATTTCGTCTCGTTGGATCATGATCCGCTGAACACGGTAGCCGGTATTCAAGCGATATGCAAAGCGTTGGTACGGTCCGGATCCGCAAAACAGGTCCGGCCCGGAAAAGCGCTTCCGCCGGAGATACCCCACGTGTTGCGTAAATTGGTTCGCGGACATTCTCTTCATGGCCAGGCTCTATTTTCATCCCGGAGGCTTTTGAATACCGGGTTTGAATTTCCTATGGGACTTATCGGGGCACTTAAGGCCATGCTGGAGTGTGAGAGGTAACGCGGTTATGAGAGTCCTGAATGTCGATATTACTGTGGATCCGGTTTCCGGCGGAGGATGTGCGGAGCGGACTTATCAGATGAGCCGCGCGTTAGCCGACCGGGGAATTGCCTGTGACCTGCTGATTCAGGACATCGGGTTGACACCCAAGCGGTTAAGCGGGCTTCATAATGTAAACCTTCACATCATGCCCTGCTTAATGGAGCGGTTCTACGTGCCCCGGTTTCCTGTTGGTATGGTAACTGATTTAATCAAGAGGGCTGATATTATCCATCTGATGGGACACTGGGAGTTCCCGGACGCAATGATCTACCCGTTTCTCCGTCATATTGGAAAGCCGTATGTGAATTGTCCGGCAGGATCTTTGAAGGTTCAGGGAAGATCTCAGATGTTTAAAGCCCTTTACAACCGGATCATTGGGAATCGTATCGTCCGTGATGCAAGCCGATTGATCGCCATCTCACCTAATGAGTACAGTCAGTTTCATGCTTATGGCGTCCGACAGGAGAAAATTATTCTGGTCCCGAACGGCGTCAACCCGGACGATTATCATCACAAAGATTCCCGGCGCTTCCGGAAGGATTATGGTATCGGGCCCCATCCGTTTTTTTTATTTGTCGGCCGTCTTAACCCCATCAAGGGACCGGACCTGTTAATCCACGCATTCAGCAGGATCGCTGCTGAAATTCCAGACTACCACCTGGTTCTTGCCGGACCGGACGACGGGATGCAGGGTGAGTTGGAAAAATTGGTTTGGCGTTTGAAGTTGGATGACCGGGTTCATTTTACGGGGTTTTTAAATTCAATTGAAAAATCCAAGGCCCTGCATGCTGCAGATTTCATGGTTATCCCATCCCGCAGTGAGGCCATGTCAATTGTGGTGCTGGAGGCAGGAGCTACCGCGACCCCCGTTCTTGCAAGCGACCAGTGCGGTCTGAATGATATTGCCGATTCTGGTGGCGGCCGTATTGTCCCCGCATCGGTTGCCGGCCTGGAAGCGGGGCTGCGTGAAATGACAGGTGCCGAGATTGATCTTAAAATAATGGGTAAAAAATTGAATCGCTACGTGCTTGACAATTATACCTGGCAGTCCGCAGCACAGAAGTTAGAAACAATTTACCGGGAAGTGCTTTCCGAAATTAAAAGGAATTGAGTTCATCAATGGATTTTTTGCTTGTAAACCCGCCCCGGGAGGTCCCTCAACGGGCAGACTTTCCCCCTATGGGCCTGGCCTATATAGCGGCATATCTTACCGCCAATGGAATTGAAGCCGAGGTTATGGACGCAGCCGCTTTTGCGTGGCCTCGGTTTGAAAAAGCGCTCCTGTTGCGCAAGCCGCCCATCGTGGGGCTGCCATGCTGGACAATGGAACGTGGACAGACCTTTAAAGCCGCAGATATTGTTCATCGGATGCTGCCTGATACAAAAATTATCATTGGAGGCCACCACGCCAGTGCTTTTCCTGCACATATGTTCCCCCAGGCTCATGCCGACGCGGTTGTGGTTGGTGAGGGGGAAATAACCTCACTGGAACTGGTTCGCGCCTTTCTTGACGGCACGGATATTACCAAGATCCAGGGGATCGCTTACCATGACGGGCAGGATGCCGTTATTAACCCGGGCAGAGAGCTGATTTCTAACCTGGATGCATTGCCCTTTCCCTGTCATGATCAGTTTGACCTGGATGAGTACCTGGGCCTGCCTGAGGTTTCCGGTAAGGCGGCTTCAATGATGACCTCCAGGGGATGTCCCCACAAGTGCATTTATTGTTCCGGTTCTAAATTTTGGCAACGCAAGTGGCGCCCCCGAACTGCGGAAAATGTTCTTCAGGAAATGCTATGGCTGTACCGTGATATGGGGGTCCGCAACTTCATGTTTTTTGATGATAATTTTACCGTTCACAAACAGCGGGCCATAGACATTTGCCGAGGCATCATAGAGAACGGCATGAAAATTCATTTTGTGGCAGAGTCCCATGTGTCCCATATCAACCCCGAGCTACTTGAATGGATGAAAAAGGCCGGCTGTTACCGTATTGATTTCGGGGTGGAATCGGGAAGTCCGAAAATATTAAAGACGATCAATAAAAAGCAGACGGCAGAGATGATAGCCGATGTCTTTGCCATGGTTCACGCGGTCGGTATCAAACCCCGTGCCTACCTGATGATCGGAAATCCCGGAGAAGATGAGACGACCATCAGAGAAACAGCGGCTCTCATGAAGAAGATTAACCCTTATGATACCCAAGGTGCCCATCCCCTGGTCATTATGCCCAACACCCAAATTTATGAGATGGCCAAGGCTGACGGGATTATTTCTGATGATTTCTGGCTGGAAAACGACAACATGCTTTTTTATACAGCAGAGCACAATGAAAAATCGTTGTTTGCCCTCCGGGAGCTTCTGATGCGGGAATTGGCCTGCAATAGCGACAGTAAAAAAGAGTACATCCGCTACCTTATGAAAAAATATTACTACCGATATCCGTGGCTGCAGAAATTGCGCAGATTCAGAAGTCTTTTTGGGGGACGGGCCTGATGCGGGGTTACCCTTCCGAAAAAAGTCGGACCGGATTTGGCCTGGGCAAAACAGCTCAATGGAAATGGGGCAAGGTACTGGCATGTGCGGGATAGCGGGCTACCAGGGCAGATTTGAGGGGGCGTTGCTGGAAACCATGAGCCAGATGATCCGTCACCGTGGGCCTGACGATTCCGGATCGCTGATTTTAGACCGTGGGCCGGGAGAACCGGTGGGACTGGCACATCGCCGTCTTTCAATAATTGATTTGAGCCCGGATGGCCGGCAGCCGATGAGCGTTAACTGTCCCTGCTGCGGTTGCCGGGCGGAACAGGAGGCGGCCGATAGGCTTTGGATTGTCTATAATGGGGAATTATACAATTATCCTGAGCTTCGCCGGGAACTTGAATCCCGTGGCCATCATTTCACAAGCCAAAGCGACACCGAAGTGCTGGTGCATTTATATGCTGAACAGGGCCCTGAGATGCTCAGCCGTCTGAACGGGATTTTTGCCTTTGTAATTTATGATGGTCGATCCCACAACCGCAATGAGCGTGTTCCCAAAGGCGGCCTGTTTGCCGCCCGTGATGGTTTGGGCGTTAAACCGTTTTATTATGCGGAAACGAATCGCGGATTTCTTTTTTCTTCAGAGTTGAAATCCTTGGTTGCCAGTGGTGCTGTTTCACTGGACTTGGATCTGGAAGCCCTTCACCATTATTTAGCCTACCTCTATGCCCCGGCGCCCAGGACCCCGTTAAAAAAAATAAAAAAGCTGGGCCCGGGCATGGCCATGGTGATTCAAGACGGCAGAATCAAATGCAATTGGTGCTTTTATGACCTTCCCTATGGGCAGGGTGTATTAAAATCGGATAAAGAAGAAATCTGTCAGCGTCTGGATGCCCATCTGGAGCGGGCGGTAAAAAGACAGATGCTCAGTGATGTTCCCGTTGGGGCCTTTCTTTCAGGAGGGCTTGATTCCAGTGCTGTTGTTTCAATGATGCGGAAGGTGCAGCCTGACAGACCCATTACAGCCTATTGTATTGATTTTGAAGGAGGGGAGACAATCGAGGGCAGCCCTGCGGATCTGCCCTATGCCCGGCAGGCGGCGGATCATTTAGGGATTGAGCTTCGTCCCATTGTCGTTTCCCATAATATTGTCGAACATCTGGAGGATATGATTTACTACCTGGATGAACCCGTGGCGGACCCTTCTCCAATACATGTGATGCTCATCGCTCGCCAGGCCCGGCAGGATGGGTATAAAGTCCTGCTTTCCGGTACCGGCGGTGATGATATCTTTTCCGGGTACAGGAGGCACAAGGCCCTCTATATGGAGCGATTCTGGGGATGGGCGCCTAAGGGGGTAAGGACCGGGATTGCGAAACGACTTCAGCGGACCGAGGGCCTAAGCGATGCCGAACAATGGCTTTTCAGTCAACCCTGGTTTCGCAGAATCAGAAAAGCTGGAGCTTACGCCGGCCTATCTGGTGACGACCGACTCATGACGTATTTTTACTGGAGTGGTGAAAAAATCAGAAGATCATTGTACAGCCCGGATATGGGGGGCGCCCTGAGAGAAATCGATACGGCGGCACCTTTGCGGCAGAGCCTGGCACGCATTCCCAGCGAAACTGACCCCCTGAACCGTATGCTTTACCTTGAAGCAAAACATTTTCTTGCGGATCATAACCTGAACTACACTGACAAAGCAAGCATGGCCATGGGCGTGGAAACCAGGGTCCCTCTTCTGGATGTTGACTTGATCAAACTGGCCACGCAAATTCCTCCGGCGTTGAAGCATAATTTCAGAAACGAGAAAGCAATTTTCAAAAAAACAATGGAGCCTCATCTGCCCCGCAGCATCATTTATCGCCGCAAAACAGGGTTTGGTGCGCCCATGAAACGTTGGCTTCACGAAGAATTACGTGATGTTAAAATGGAAATGCTATCGCCGCATGCCTTGTCCGCAACCGGCCTGTTCGACCCGGTTGCCGTACAGCGGGTGATGGACCTTGACCGTCGGGGGATGGTCGATGCAACGTACACGATATTTTCACTGATTTGTATACAGCTTTGGATTAAAATTTTTTTAGATGCAAAAGGACGGTTACATGCAGAAAGATAAACAGGCTGTTCAGGACTTCTGGGAGGATGCATCCTGTGGCGAAAAGCTTTACCTGTCCGGGCTGACAAAAGCCGATTTCGATCGGCATACCCGGATTAGATACCAGCTTGAGCCGGAAATACTTGAGTTTGGAAGATTCAAGGAGTTTAAGGGAAAACGGGTGCTTGAAATCGGTGTGGGCATGGGGGCCGATCACCAGCAATTGGCTGAAGCTGGAGCCGATATGTTTGGCGTTGATCTGACCCGAAGAGCGCTTTATAATACAACCATGCGATTCAAGGCCATGGGGCTGAAAACCCGTCTGACCAATGTTGATGCAGAGAACCAGCCTTTTCGATCTGATTGTTTTGACGGGGTCTATTCATGGGGGGTATTACATGTCACCCCGGATACGCCTAAGGCGATTGACGAAGTTTATCGTATTCTCAAACCGGGGGGCACGGCTAAAATTATGATTTACCAGACCTACAGCATGATCGGCTACATGCTGTGGGTTCGCTACGCCCTCATGAGGTTCAGGCCCTGGCTGTCGCTGGCATATGTTTATCATCATTACCTGGAAAGCCTCGGCACCAAAGCCTACACTCCCAAAGAAGCCCGGCAATTATTTGCCAAGTTCAAAAATGTAAAAACCAACGTGATTTTAACCCACCATGACCTGCTCACTTCTGATGCGGGCCAAAGGCATCAAGGATTTCTGTTGAACATGGCCCGCAGACTCTGGCCGCGTCGATTGATCCAAAAGTTTTTACCCGGACATGGTCTTTTTCTGACAATAGAAGCAACAAAGTAAATTATGCGCCAGATACTTCAGAATTTGAAAAATGGTCAAATAGACCTGGCAGAGGTGCCCGTGCCTTTGGAAAAAAAGGGTTTCGGCCTTATCCGTACACGTTTGAGCCTGGTTTCTGCCGGTACGGAAAAAATGCTGCTGGATTTTGGGCGCTCGAATTTGATTAATAAGGCTCGGCAACAGCCGGACAAGGTGAGACAGGTATTTGAGAAGGTTAAAACAGACGGCCTTATGCCCACTATAGATGCCGTGAAATCCCGCCTGGATACCCCGTTGCCATTGGGGTACTGTAATGTCGGCACCCTTATAAAATCTCAAGGTGCTGAGTTTATTCAGGCCGGCCTGATTCCAGGCAGCCGGGTGGTCAGTAATGGGCCTCATGCAGAAATCGTAAGGGTTCCCAGGCTTCTTTGTGCCCATATCCCAGACAATGTTTCAGATGAAACCGCTGCCTTTACTGTGATGGGCGCAATTGCCCTCCAGGGTATCCGTCTGGCAGCGCCGACTATTGGTGAAACCGTGGCTGTTTCCGGCCTGGGGCTTATTGGGCAGTTGACTGTTCAGATATTGAAGGCAAACGGTTGCCGGGTGATTGGTATCGATATCAATCCAGAGCGTTGCAGACTGGCCGAGCAATATGGTGCACAGACCGTTGATTTATCTTCAGGTCGGGATCCTGTTGAATTTGTTTCGGCTTTAACCCGGGATGTCGGAGTCGACGCAGTCTTGATTACGGCTGCAACGACAAGTAATGAACCCGTGCATCAGGCTGCACAGATGTGTGCCCAGCGCGGTCGAATTGTCCTGGTCGGCGTCACGGGACTACAGTTGAGCAGGGCAGATTTTTATGAAAAAGAATTAACCTTTCAGGTGTCGTGTTCATATGGTCCGGGCCGTTATGATTCCCAATATGAAGAGCAGGGGCGTGATTATCCCCAGGGATTTGTGCGTTGGACGGAACAGCGGAATTTCGAAGCGGTTCTGGCATTGATGGCAGATGGTAAAATCAATGTAGATGCCCTGATTACCCATCGCTATGCATTTGAACAGGCATCGGATGCCTATGACCTGATTTCTTCTGGCAGGGAAGCTTACATGGGGATTGTGTTGACATATGATCATGCCACCAAGGTCAATGATATGCCGAGGGTTTCATTGAGCCATCCTGTCATGGAATCCAATTCAAATCGTCCTGTTATCGGCATGCTCGGAGCCGGTCTGTTTGCTGGCCGAATCCTTTTACCGGCTCTGGCCAAGTGCGATTGTCGGCGCAAGTTGATCGTCTCTTCCGGCGGTGTGTCCGGGACTCACCTGGGAACGCAGTTTGGTTTTGAATGCTCTGGGACTTCCAGTCGGGAAATTTTTCAAGATAGTGACATCAATACAGTTTTTGTTACCACAAGGCATGATAATCATGCGGATTTTGTGATCCAAGCCCTGGATTCAGGCAAACATGTTTTTTGTGAGAAACCGCTATGTCTGACATCCGAGGAATTGAATCAAATTATTCAAACCTACAAGACCCACCAGGGCAATCGACATGGATGCAGTCTTGTTATGGTGGGCTTCAATCGGCGGTTCTCGCCGCTTATCCAAAAAATAAAAACCCTGCTCAATGGCCGTTCTGCCCCATTAAACATGATGATGAACGTTAATGCAGGACGTATCCCGGGGGATCATTGGACCCAGGATGTGAAAACGGGCGGAGGGCGGCTCATTGGCGAAGCCTGCCATTTCATTGATTTGCTTTTTTTTATTTGCGGCTCACAAATTGTTCATAAGCACCTGATGGTCATGGGAGACACCCAGCGAGATACCTTCAGCATTCAACTTCGTTTTGAAGATGGTTCCATCGGGATGATCAATTATTTTGCCAATGGACACAACAGCTTTCCAAAAGAGAAATTGCAGGTTTCCTGTGCCGGCCGCATGTTGGAGATGGATAACTTTCGCAGCTTAAAAAGTTGGGGGTGGAAGGGCGTTAAAAATTCAAAATTATGGCGTCAAAATAAAGGGCATGCCGAAGAGATCGGACAATATTTGGAGGCTATCTCAACTGGAAAACCTGCTCCCATTTCCTTTGATGAAATATGTCAGGTAACACGTCATACCATAGAGCTTGCCGAAACATTGACTTCTGAAGTCCGGATATAAAAAAAGGGACGGAAAAAAAATTTGAAAGGGCGTTGGGCGCTGGCCTTGATAGATTTTTTCGTGGTAGCAAAGCGGTTATGCTTTATATAGGGAAAACTACAAGGGGAGACGCATTGATTCTTATTCACTTGTTTTTCAATTATTTTCCACTCAAAGGCTGAATATGGGATGCGACCAGGGGATTTCATAAATACAGCATTCCGTTTTAGGAAAACCGTCAGCTACCTTTCATTTAGTCAAATCCTGACGCGAGGGCGCAGGGTTTTGAATCGAAAGTGGAGCCGGGTGATTCGGAAAAGGGCGCCTCAACCATCTCAAGTTGAAGTTCTTCCCACTGAGCCGCTGTTCCGGGGGCTACATGAACTCAGCGAATACTCTGAGAGCATAGAAGCCCTCCGCGCTCACAGTCTCCGGGCTGCTGATATCCGTTCATTAAAATTTGAATTTCTAAATCACCCCGTTGAAATAAGGGATCAAGTGCCCTGGCACGATTGTGGACTCAGCCACTTATGGCGCTATCACCTGCACTATTTTGACTATTGCCAAGACCTTTTAGTTGACTTCCACCTGCGTGAAGATACGGAAGACTATCAAGTTTTCAAATTTTTGGCGCAATCCTGGATTGATGCCAATAGCAGAGTGTTCGGCGATGGATGGCATCCATATACCCTGTCGGTTAGAATTGTTAACTGGGTTGCGATCCTGAACGGATTTGAGGGGCCTTTGGCCTCAGATCCGACATTCCGGGCGCAGTTACTGTCCAGTATACGGGGGCAGCTTGAAAAGCTGAGTCGTGATCTTGAGCACGATGTCCGCGGCAATCACCTAATTAAAAATTTGCGGGCGCTGATCATTGGCGGAGGCATGTTTGGTGACCCTCGTGCCCAGAAGTGGCAGGGTTTGGCGCTACGCCTGCTAAAGGTTGAGGTCGAAGAACAGATTCTGCCGGATGGTGGGCATTTTGAACGTAATCCGGGGTACCACCTGGTTGTGTTCAAGGATCTTTTGGAGTGCGCGGTATGGTTACATCGCAATCGGGATATTCGGTATTCTTGGCTGGATGACAGTTTGCGTAGGATGATGGCATGGACCATCGCCGTCTCCCAGCCGGAAAACCGCATGCCATTGCTAAAAGACACCACCATTGATTCTCAACTGTGTATAGCAGATTTATTGGCTGCCGGTGCGGCCTATCTGGAATCTCCAGCATTCAAATACTTCGAAAGTTTTGGGCTTTATCCTTTTTTACTTTTGGGGAAGGGCGGCCAGCGGGTGTTCAATAGTTGGAAAACTCAATCCCACTTCCAAGGCTCAATTGCCCTAAAGGACTCAGGGTTCTATTTGTTACGAGACAGCCGGGCACAAGATCTTCTTATATTTGATGCCGGCCGGGTTTGTCCGGATTATCTGCCTGCCCACGCTCATGCAGACCTGTTTTCTTATGAGCTGACTTGCGGAGGGACGAAGGTTGTGGTTGATTCCGGTGTATATGAGTATTCCGCTGGACCATGGCGTGATTATTTCAGGTCGACCCGGGCCCATAATACAGTTGAGTTGAACAAATGCAATCAGTCTGATGTGTGGGGCAGTTTCCGGGTGGCTGCACGGGCATTCCCAAAAGAGGTTTTCTGGAATAATCATGATGAATACATCATGGTGCAGGCAGAACACGATGGGTACATGCGGCCACCGCACCGCGCCGTTCATCACCGGTCCGTATTCTGGCAGAAAGGATGTTATTGGTTGATATTTGACCGGGTTGTCGGAGAGGTACAGAACGAAGCGGTCAGCCACATCCATTTTCACCCTGACATTGAGGTTAATGAAAACGACAGAGCTGTCTGGCAGTTGCAGAATACTGCAGAGCCCCTTTGGATGTGTGCCTTTGGCCATAGCCGCGAGCAATTTTTTTCTGGGGCCGCCACCCCGCGGCTTCAGGGGTGGTACAGTGAATCTTTCAGTCGTATGGTTACGAACACGGTGCTTTCCCTGCATGCCAAAGGCGGCACCGATCTTCTATGGGGATATATTATTTCCAAAAGGAATCCAGCTAAAGTGCTTTCAGTGACACCTCACGGCAGTTGTATCGAAGTTACAACCGCATATGAGGGAGATGAATTTATCCATAGATTCAGTTACGAGACAGGTGGCGAAGTATGATTATTGATTGGTATTCGCATTATTTTTCTCCGGAAGTCGGTGCACCTTCCGCCCGGATTAACGACTTGTCACGCTGTTTTATCAAGCGAGGGCATCACGTGCATGTAAATACATGCTATCCAAACCATCCTAAAGGTGTTTTATACCCCGGTTATACCCGAGGCATGTATATGGAGGAAGAAATTGGAGGGATCGGGGTAAGTCGCTACTGGACTTATATTGCAAGCAACCGCGGCTTTATCCGGAAATTGATTGGACATATATCGTTTTTGTTTTCTTCATTGATACAATCCCAAAGATCTTTGTTGCGTCCGGACGTGATAATCGGAACTTCCCCGACTTTTTTTGCTGCCATTGCAGCAGCTGTAAAGAGTTTTTTGTTGCGAAAACCTTTTGTCATGGAGGTTCGGGACCTCTGGCCGGCAATTTTTGTTGAGTTAGGGGTTCTGAAAAACCCCCTCTTGATTGGGTTGCTGGAGAGACTGGAGCGTTGGCTTTACCATCGGGCGGACAGAGTGGTGACGGTTACCCAGGCCTTTCGGCAGGATTTGATTCGTAGGGGAGTGCCTCCGGAGAAGGTCTCTTTTATACCGAATGGTGCCGATGTGGATTATTGGATCCCTAAAAAGAAAGATCCTCAGGTGTTGGACCGGCTTGGGTTGGAAAACAAATTCGTAGTTCTGTACATCGGTGCCCATGGCATTTCCCACGCGTTGAAAAAGGTTTTAGACTGCGCGGCTTTGTTAAAAGACCACCCACACATACACTTTCTATTTGTAGGGGATGGCGCGGAAAAGGCAATGCTGATGAAATGTGCCTCTGATGCCTGTCTTGACAATGTAACGTTTCATG
This sequence comes from uncultured Desulfobacter sp., assembly GCA_963677255.2. Classification (GTDB taxonomy): domain Bacteria; phylum Desulfobacterota; class Desulfobacteria; order Desulfobacterales; family Desulfobacteraceae; genus Desulfobacter. Next base: position 3,630,119 of record CAXXER010000001.1, read on the forward strand.
ATTCAGTATCCAAAGATGACGTCGGATCTTTCTACGCTCTGTCTGACATATGCCTGGTTCCATTAAGGGATATTCCTCTTTTTGATTCTTTTATTCCGTCCAAGATGTTTGAAATCATGGCAATGGCCCGGCCCATTGTCGCGTCTCTGAAAGGTGAGGCAGCCGATATTATCAAATGCTCTGGTAGTGGAATAGTGGTGCCGCCGGAGGATTCTGTTTCCATTAAGGATGCCATATTATCATTGTATGAAAATCCAAATAAGCATAAGGCGTTAGGGGAGAATGGCCGGCGATTCGTCTGTGAGCATTACAGCCGGCTGGCCATGGCAGATCGCTACTTAGAAGTCCTGGCTGATGCCACAAGGGCTTTTTCGAAAAAACGGTTATGAAGGTGCTATTAACGGGAGCAACGGGCTTTACAGGCTCTTCCACTCTCACGGTTTTGTTGGACAGGGGCGTGAGCGTGCGATGCTTTGTTCGAAGAACAAGCAATATCGCAAATCTGGTTAAGGCAGATGTTGAGATTGCCTATGGAGACCTGAATGAACCCCAAACACTAAGAAAGGCTCTGGAAGGCGTTGATGCATTGGTAAACATTGCTTCTCTTGGGTTTGGTCATGCGCCCGGGATTGTATGGGCCGCGCGGGAAGCCGGAATCCAAAGGGCTGTTTTCATCAGCACGACGGCGATTTTTACCCAATTGAATGCAGAGAGTAAAAAGGTTCGCCTCGCTGCAGAGAAAGCTATTGCTGACAGCGGGTTGATGTATACTATCCTTAGGCCCACAATGATTTACGGGGGACCGCGTGACAGGAACATATGCCGGCTGGTTCGGTATATTGAGAAATATCCGGTTATTCCGGTATTCGGAGATGGAAGGCACCTGCAGCAGCCTATATATGTCCAAGATGTATCAGCAGCCCTTGATGGTGCGTTAAGATCTGATGAAACCTGCGGCAAGGCGTATAATATTGCTGGTGCCAATGCCATTTCATTCAATGAACTCATTGATACTGTCGCAGGCAAATTAAAAAAGAGAATTCGTCGGGTTCACCTGCCGGCCGGTATCATTCTCCGGAGCATGCGTCTGTTCGAAAGAAGTGGCCTCAAATTACCGATCTCTTCTGAGCAGGTCCAGCGTTTAAATGAAGATAAAAGCTTTAGTTATTCTGATGCGGCAGGCGATTTCGGGTTCGCACCTATTACCTTTGAAGATGGTATCCAAAGAGAGATTGAGGCGATTCGAAGCCTTGAATAAAAGGTTTTGGAAGGATGGCAGTGATCATCTGGGAATGCCATTTAAATGGTGCCAAATGATAGAAAGGGAACTTTGGGAACCGCTATAGATAAAGAGGAAAAAGCATCTGCTACTATTCCCGACGGGAAACAGCCTTGTGACTCCTTAAATGCTCATGGGATGGATACAAAAATTTTTCCTCAAAGATATGAGAGCTTACAAACGGCCAAAAAAAGTATTGTCCGCAATATCGGTTCAAATTACGCGGTTCTATTTCTGAATACTGTAATTAATCTTTTACTGACGCCATTTTTGATTCATTTATTCGGTATTGCAGCCTATGGTGCAATTGGTTTAAACAATACATGCGTTTTATACCTTTCAATGTTGCCGGCATCTTTATCAGGTGCGTTATTAAGATTTTTATCTTTGGAGAAAGACGCAAACTCAATTGAATCTCATCAATACTATACGTCCTGTACCTATGCCCTGGTCTGGTTTGCGATTTTGGGGGTTATTCCCATAGCCTTATTTTCATGGCTGACCCCTTTTATTTTTCAAGTTCCCAACGATATAATCAACGCTGTCCGTCTTCTCTTTTTTTTTACACTGGTTGGCGGACTGGTTGCAGTTGCTTTCTCTCCTATCGAAACCATTCTCTACCTTCAACATCGCTTTTGGGAAAAAAATATTATCACGATTATAGCAAAGCTGGTTTCTCTGATAACGCTGGTTGCCTTTTTATGGCTCTTGCCCCTGTCAATCTCCTATGTAGGCGTTTACCAACTTGTATTTCTTTCGCTGTCCGGTATCTTGCTTCTATTTGTCAAAAATCGCCGTAGAACTTTTTTACGCCTGCGGAAAAGTTGTTTCTCAATCTCTCATCTGTATACAGTATTTCGGTACGCAAGCAAGATGCTGTTGTTTGATTTTTCTTATTCATTGGTAATGGGAGGAACTTTTTTCACCGTTAACCTGGTTGGTGGAGCTGCCATGACGGGGAAAGTCGCCCCTTTCATACAAATAGCCATGCTGTTTCAGGCATTGGCCTATACTGTAGCAAATGTTCTGAGAAGTATTATTTTTGAGTATCTGGGACGTCGGGACATGGCGCAGGTTGTGGCCCGTACAATGGAATCTACCAGACTTATCGGATATTTATTCGGTTTTGCTCTTGTTGGGTGCGCCGGCTGTGCTCACATCTTTCTGGAGTTTTGGTTAGGTGGCGAGTTTTCCCAGCATGCTGTCGTTTTGCTTGAATTGTGTGTCGCAGTGTACTTGGGGACCGTGCTGTTTGTACCTTACCGCCAGGTATTCCGAGGAACCGACTCCCAGGGATATCCCATCTTGCTCGCATTGGTGGTCGGAGGCTTACATTGCTCTGGTATATTCATTGTTCTCAGTTTGGACAGATGGGGGTTTGATGCCATCGGGATCGTTTTCATACTGACGCTGGGGGGCCTTAGTGTCGTTGCCCAGGGGATGCATTGTGACAAACTGCTGGGGTTAAAATATGGAGAAACCTTCAGGCGAGTTCATGCAAACTTTTGGTTCCCTGTGGGAATTTCTGGGGTTCTTTTCTGGATAATACCAAGTCAGTCGTATTTTTTTTCCATTGCATTCTCAGTTGTGGCGGTTTTGATGTATTGTATTCTGGGGTATAGAGTTCAGCTGACTGATTCGGATCGAAAGTTTTTGAGGACTCTCATTCTTCATAAATAGATGAAAATCGCCCAATATGGATCAAAATTTCAACGGGAGGGCTTGTTCCGGTTGTTCCAAAAAGAAAAGTTTTATTCTAAAATGCTAAAGCTGTCCCTATGAACCCTGTTTTAATTCATATTGGTATGCCCAAAGCGGCTTCCTCCAGCTTGCAACTCGGGTTGTTAACCGCCTGTCCGCTCTGGGCATATGTGGGAAGCTTTTCCGAGCAAGATCCGGAGGGGATTCGTCGGAATATTTCCAAATGGGAACGCCGTGCCTGTGTTGCATTAAATTATCTGATAACAGCAGAAGAAATACAGTATCGCAAGCAAGATGCGGCCAACAGGCGCCTGTTTGGCCGTGACGCACCACAGAAACTGCCGTTGGTTATCTCTGAAGAACAAATTACCGCCAGTCATTACTTTACCTCGGATACGCCATATGTCGATCGAGGTCTGATTGCCTGCAGACTCAAAGAGATACTCCCCAATGCAAATATTCTTTTGATCATCCGGAATCAACTGACACTATTACCAAGTCTGTTTGGTCAGATGCAAAGGCATGGCAGTACAACCTGCCGATCTTTTTCTCAATGGGTGAACATGCAGTTAATGCGGGAGAAAGAAGGCATCGCTTCTGCTTTAGCAATTGCAGACTATCACGGTATCTATCAGCGCTACGTCGAATTGTTCGGGAACGAAAAAGTTACAGTGGTGCTTTTCGAAGATTATATTAAAGGGGAGGTCGAGATGTTTCGCAAAGTTATTGCCCCCTTGCAGTTGGATTGGAGTGAGGTGAAGCCATTTGTGAGGTTCGATGTGTTCCGGAATCCAAGGGTTACTCAAATAGAGTTGAAGCTTTTAAATATATACAAAAATTATCGGAACATAGGAAGTCTTGTTCCCCGGTCTGTTCGGCAGTGGTGCCTTCAGGCATCTCGCCGGTTCGCTCCTGTAAATGATAATATGGAGGAAGAAAAAATAGCCTCACTGGCCGCGTACTATAAAGAAGGCAACACGGCCTTGATGGAGAAGACCGGAATTCTACTTGCCGGCCATGGCTACCCACTGCTGAAAAACATTGGGCACAGACTCGGTTGACTACCTCAAAGAGAAAAAGCGGTATCGCCAGAGTCAATAACTTTTTTATAGCAGGAATAACTGATTCTTAAGGCGTTGATACAAATGGTATTTATCCGTAAAATTTTAGTTCCTGATTATTTTAAAAAGGTAATTAAGTATCTTTATTTCAGGTGGAAATCAGGTTCCAGCGTTTTTAGTGGGCACGTGGCCTTAAATAATCATATGGGAAAGGACGTTACCATATGTGAAGGAAGTGTTATTGCAGACTCCGTTATAAAAGACGGGGTCTTCATAAACTATAATGTCCATGCTGTATTTTCCACGATTGGCCGCTTCTGTTCAATTGGGGAAAATTCTTTGATCGGTTTAAACGAGCATCACATAAACAAAGTTTTCACAAGCGAGTATTTGCAATCGGAAAGCTTGATCAAGGAGATCAGAAAACAAAACAGTCGGAAGACAATTTTAGAGGATGATGTTTGGGTCGGGGCTAAGGTGTATATAAAAAAAGGCGTTCTCATTGGCAGGGGGGCGGTTCTTGCGGCCGGTTCGGTTGTGACGAAGGATGTCATGCCGTATTCAATTGTTGCCGGAGTTCCGGCTAAGCTGGTTAGAATGCGCTTTCCTGTGGAACAAATAGATAAACTTGAACGGATCCAATGGTGGGAGACGGACACTGATTCTTTGAAAGAAAGCATCCGTGAAGCTGATACCATTGACCTGTTTCTTGAGAGCCACCGCCTAACTGCTCCTGATTTAAAGGGGTTAAGTGGATCCTATCGACTGCCACGAGGTTAAAACCAGCCTTAAGGTTATAAGCGATTGTAAAAAAAGAATTTCATTGGAGTTATATGGATTTCTAAAAGGGGATTTTTTAAAATAAATTTGTAAACCTTTGCGATGAAGTTGTCTTCCACGTAGTAACGCTGTATGATATGCCGGTTTGACCACAGATAGGATGATCTGAACGGCTGGATATCAGAACATGTAAGACCATTGCCGCAAAACACGATGAAAGTAAAACGGACGTGATCAAAATGGAGATATTTTCACTCACAGGCTTTGCCTTTGGGGGGGCTGGGGCCTGGCTTGCCATGAAACTGGGCGACCGTTTGGGGTTGAGTGACATCCCAAACCATAGAAGTTCCCATGTAAAAGTGATTCCAAAGGGCGGAGGCGTCGGAATTGTTGCTGCCTGCTTTCTGGGTGGTTTGCTAATCGATGTTCCAATTTTCCTTTGGTTGCCTGCGATGATGATTGCGGTTATCAGTTTTTGGGGTGGAGACCGGCACTGTCTGGCGGTAAGGGAAAGGCTCTTTGCGCAGTTTGCTTGCAGTTTTGTTTTTGCCTTGGGGTTGATGTGCACAAAAAATGCTAACATCTTGACATATTTGTTATGCATCCCTGCAACTGTTTTTATTGTGGGGACCTCTAACTTCTATAATTTTATGGATGGAATAGACGGAATCGCAGGGATAACGGGAATCGTTGCATTTTTGCTGCTTTGGTTCTTTTCGCAGATTACAATGGCTGATAACGTTTATCAGGCTTTATGCCTGCTCGTTGCCGTTTCGTGTGCTGGGTTCCTGCCTTTTAATTTTCCGCGGGCAAGGGTTTTTTTAGGGGATATTGGTAGCGTTGTTCTTGGCTTTTTGTTTGCGTGCCTTGTATGTGTATTGGCAGGGAATACTACCGATTTTTTAGTAGCGGTTGGATTTTTAGGACCGTTTTATTTTGATGAGTTGTTTACAATGTGGGTGCGGTTTAAGGATGGGGACTCTCTTATCGTTCCTCACAGAAAGCATTTATATCAATTGCTGGCCAATGAAATGGAAATGAGTCATTGGAAAGTATCTGTGATGTATGCATTATTCCAGTTAATAATTGGGGTTTCGGCTATCTTGGCCGGACAGGTCGGTATTTTGGCTGTTTTATTGGTCTACTTATTCTACCTTATCATTTTTATTGCAGTGTCAACGGCTGTTCGTCAAAAGGTCTCGTCCATATGAAAGTTGCAGTATCAAGGAATTTATTTATTGTTCTTGCAATAGATAGTTTACTTTTTGTGTGTTCCTTTTGGGGCGCACATTTGATTCGTTTTGATTTTTCCCTTCCAGATGAATTCTTTAGAAGTTTTTGCAGCCTGTTACCGTATGTTGTCGCTTGGAAGCTTTGTTATTTTTATTTTTTCGGACTGTACCGCGGTATGTGGCGTTACACAGGACTGAAAGATCTTATTGATATCATAAAGACCTCGACGTTCGCTTCTGTTCTTTTAGTCGTTTTTGTCCTTTATAAAAATAGGTTTGACAACATTTCAAGGTCAGTGTTCATCATTGATTGGTGTCTGACCATTTTTTTTATTGTGAGTTCAAGGGTTTTTATCCGGTTATGCTTTGAAAGATTTACTGATAACCTAAGTTATCGGGAAATCCTGGATGCGGTTATTTGGTTTTTTCGTAAACCTAAAAATTTCGGAAGAGGCGTTATCATAATCGGTGCCGGGGATTGCGGTGAGAAACTTTGCCGGGCTTTTCTGGAGAATCCGGCTGTAAAATCTCATGTGGTTGGCTTCCTGGATGACGATAAGGCAAAGATTGGTCGAAGAATTCATGGTATCCCTGTTTTAGATGCCATTGAGCAGCTTAAGTTTGCAGTTGAAGCTCATCAAGTGGCAGAAATTATTATTGCTATTCCAAGTGCCAGTGAAAAGCGCATGAGACAGATCGTCGCCTTGTGCAAAGATGCTGGGGTGAAATTCAAAACAGTTCCCGACATGGGAGAAATTATCGATGGCAAGGTAACCATAAATGCAATTCGTAATGTTGAGTACCGGGATTTACTCGGGAGAGATCCGGTTCAATTGGATAAGCATGAGATTGGAAAATACCTTGGAGACAAGAATGTGCTGGTTACAGGCGCGGGGGGGTCTATAGGACGAGGTCTTAGTCAGCAAATTTGTAGATATTCTCCCAGGAAAATTATTCTATTTGAAAGGGCCGAGAGCCCCTTATATGAAATAGAATTAGAATTGAATAAAAATTTTCCGAAGATTGAAATTGTACCTGTTTTAGAAGATATCCAAAACAGGCCTGAGTTGGAAAAAATATTTCAATTGCTCAAACCGGATATTGTCTTCCACGCAGCAGCATACAAGCATGTGCCTATGCTTGAGTCGTTCCCTTGGAAAGCAGTGGAGAATAATGTTATTGGAACGGAAAATCTTGTCGAAGTTGCGCGGCTTTGTAAATGTGAAAAGTTTGTTTTTGTTTCAACCGATAAAGCGGTGAATCCGACTAATGTGATGGGGACAAGCAAGCGGGTCGCTGAGCTTCTTGTTCAAGAGTGTTCTGAAGCTTCAAGCAAGAGCCACACCCGTTTTATGATCGTAAGATTCGGAAATGTGATTGGCAGTGTGGGCAGTGTGATTCCCCTTTTCAAAAGGCAGATAAAAGAGGGGGGACCGGTTACAGTAACTCACCCTGATATTATCAGGTATTTTATGCTGATCCCCGAAGCCTGTCAGCTCATTTTACAGGCAGGAGCAATGGGCGAAGGAAAAGAGATTTTTGTTTTGGAAATGGGTAAGCCGGTAAAAATTGACCGTATGGCAAGGGATTTGATTCGGTTTTCAGGGTTTGAACCGGATGTGGACATAAAAATTGAATATACGGGTCTTCGACCGGGTGAAAAATTGTATGAGGAGTTAATAACCGATAAAGAAAAGGTGGTACCGACAAATCATAAAAAAATCATGGTGCTTAACAGCAATATTTGCATTGAGGATTTTGATAGTAAGCTTGCGCGGTTAAAATCTGCAGCACAAACCAGAGATTCAATGAAGATCAAAAAAGCATTGAAAGATATCGTTCCTGAATTTGCATTCACTTCTTAGTATGATGGATAATATCAAAAGAGTTTTGGATTTTTCTATGTCTGTAGTTATATTGACAATGCTTTCACCATTGCTATGTGTCATCTCCGTGCTAGTCTGGTTAAAACTGGGTGCTCCTGTCCTTTTTCATCAGCTTCGCCCAGGATTAAACGGGAAACCCTTTTTAATATATAAATTTCGCTCCATGACAGATAAAACAGATAGACAGGGCAATTTGTTGCCGGATAGGATGAGGCTGTCTCGATTCGGCAGACTGCTACGGGCGTCAAGCATGGACGAACTTCCCGAGCTTTTTAACGTGATAAAAGGAGATATGAGCCTTGTTGGACCCCGCCCTCTTCTCATGCAGTATCTGGACAGGTATACGGAGGAGCAACATAGGCGTCATGAGGTTCGGCCCGGCATAACCGGTTGGGCTCAGGTGAATGGTAGAAATGAACTGCCTTGGAAAGAGAGGTTGGCATTGGATGTCTGGTATGTCGATCATTGGAATTTTTGGATAGATTTTAAAATCATAGTGAAGACGGTGAAGCAGGTTTTTAAGCGAACGGGCATTCATCAGCAGGGACATGTTACAATGAAGGAATTTATGGGAAACGCAGATGAATAAGCGGTTCCAGAATTGGACCTTTCCAGAGATTATTGACGGGAAACCCACGAAATACAACTGGATTGTTCAAAATACCGAAGGGTTTTCTCTTGGATTTAAGGTCGATATAGGAGCATTCTGCTACATCAATGCCAAGTACGGTGTTGTTATACAGGATGCTGTCCAGATCGGGTCTCATTGCTCCGTATATTCAGTGTCGACCATTGACGATAAAAAAGGAACGGTTGTGTTAAAAGAGGGCTGCTGTATCGGGAGTCATAGTACAATAATGCCGGGAATTACTGTGGGATGTAACGCTGTCGTCGGAGCCCATAGCTTTGTGAATCGCGATATACCCGATAATGCTGTCGCATGGGGCGTTCCTGTGAAAATAAAGAAGATAATGTAATGCGAATGGAGTTTGCACCTTGGCCATATTATGATGACGATGAGATTTTGGCAGTCATCAATACTTTAAAATCTGGGCGTGTAAACCAGTGGACAGGCGATCAGATTCAAACATTTGAATCTGAATTTCTTCAATACACGGGTGTTTCCCATGCTATTGCCCTCGCCAATGGTAGTTTGGCTTTGGATTTGTCTCTTATCGCTTTAGAAATAGGGGAGGGTGACGAGGTCATTGTTACCCCCAGATCGTTTATCGCATCCGTAAGCTGCGTTGCGCTGCAAAAAGCGACACCTGTTTTTGTCGATGTGGATCCGGTTAGCCAAAATATAACGGCAGATAAGATTGCAGAGGCGATAACAAAGAAAACTAAAGCGGTAATTGCGGTCAATCTTGCGGGATGGCCCTGTGAATTAGATCGCATCCAAGCCTTGTGCAAATCCAATGGAATAGCACTCATTGAGGATTGCGCACAAGCCCATGGAGCGTCCTATAAAGGGAAAAGGGTCGGAAGCTTCGGAGATTGTGCGATTTTTTCTTTTTGTCAGGATAAAATTATGACCACCGGAGGTGAAGGTGGCATGCTGGTGACAGGAAAATCTCATATTTGGGAAAAAGTTTGGAGCTATAAAGACCATGGGAAATCCATAGATTCTTTGGATGCCAAGGAACAGATAAATCAGTTTCGATGGCTTGCCGACAGCTTTGGAACCAACTGTCGTATGACTGAAATGCAGGCGGCTATTGGAAGCGTAATGCTAACCAAGTTAGATCAATGGGTTCTCAAAAGAAGGCGACTGGCACAACTGTTTACCAAAGGCTTCGAGCAGATTTCTGGACTCAGGACGACAGAACCGGACAGCAATTTTTATCATTCTTATTATAAATACTATGTTTTTGTAGAGGGGGCGGCTTTAAGGTCCGGATGGACAACGTCCCGGATCCTTGATGCTTTAAAGGATTCAGGTATCCCCTGCAAAAGTGGGATTTGTCCTGAAATATATCTGGAGAAAGTGTTTAAAAACTACCCTCATAGGCTGGTCAATGCCATAAAATATGATGGCCGTCTGCGCCTTCCTGTAGCCAAGCAACTCGGTGAAACCTCCATGATGTTTATGGTTCATCCGACTCTGGGAGAAAGCGCCATTGAATACGTCATTGACCACGTTAAAGGTGTAATGGCGAAAGCTGTCCGCTGAAATGAGACTGTTGAGTCAGCTGTCCCGGTCACCTCTGATTCGCATTGTATCGGGTGATGCTGTCTGGGTTGGAATTGGGGTCGCAGCTTCCGGTCTCGTTCTTATTGTGGGAACCCGCATTTTAACCTCCCTGCTTTCTCCAGAAGAATATGGGCGTTTGGCCCTGTCCATCAGTATTGCGACCGCTTCAACCTATCTGTTTGGTCATCCTCTGGGACAGACGGCTACAAGATTCTATCTTTTAAGCATTTATGAAAAGCGATATTTGGGATTTCAGCGGTTTATAACGGCGGTCACCACTAAAGCCCTGCTTGCCGTCTTCTCCTTTGGCGCTGCACTGACTCTATCAGGGAGGTGGATTGACTGCCTGCCTGGGAGCTGGATTATTCTTTTGACCACTTGTTTTTCTTGTATTCTGGTATTAATTCGAGTGGCCGTAGGCGTTGAGGACGCCGCGCGAAAACGTAGGGTCAGGGCTTTGAGTCAGGTCTTTTTCGAAGTTGTCAGATTTTTATTTGCGGTCGGCCTGATCTTTTTGTCTGGCCATGCTGTGGCGGAAACGACGATGATAGGGTTTGTTTTTGGAGGGTTTTTGACCATTTTGTTTCATGCTGTGTTTTTAAGGCGTATGCACATAGATGCTGTTACTGATGGAGGGGGCGAACTATTCGATGCCGAGCCATTTAAGCGGTTTTTGATGCCCTTGGTGTGTAGCAATGCGTGTCTTTGGATTGTCTTAATGACAGAACGATGGATTCTGCAAAGATACGCCAACCTCTCGGACGTCGGCGGATACACTGCGGTATATCAATTGTCTTTTGTGCCCATGATTTTTCTAAGTAATTTTTTTATCATTGTTGCAGAACCGCTGATTTACCAGGTGATCGGGACTGGGAACGATTTAAAAACTCAGTCAAAAACATTTTCCGCCAATTCATTTGTTGCAGCTTTGATCGTGCTTGCCTCTTTGATTGTTAGCCTGGCTTTATTTCCTTGGCATGCTGAACTAGGAAAATGGATTCTGGGTGAAGCATTTCGCCCCTACAGCTGGCTTTTCCCTTGGCTTGTTTTTGCTGGTGGATGTTTTGCGGCATCGCAACAGATGCTGCTAAAGCTGAATTATGAAATGCGGACCGGTGAATTAGCGATTCTTTGGACTATTGTTAGTGTGGTGGCACTTGGAATGTATTTTGTCGGAACAGCTTGGTTTCAGCTCAAAGGCCTTTTGAGTGCGGTAGTTGGTGTCCATTTGATTCTGTTTGTTCTATCCATTCTGAAAATTCGTTAAAAGGGACTTCCTTTGGAGAGAACGGTGACCCTCCTAAACGTATTTTATTGTCATAGCCAATTATTATTTTCAGCGAAAAATAAGGGATTCCCTTATTGAATTAGAAAATTATTTAACATATGATACGTCTAATATCTGAATCTTGAATCTGTGTTTCAATCATTTCGCCTTTTTTCATTCTACACTCGATTAATAAAACAACTTTTCAGGGCCAGGGAAGGTACCAGGAAATTTATATTCTTTGAAAAGGGAGGCAAATGATGAAGGCATTGACAAAAAATATCGTAAAATCGGTTATTTTTCTGGCTTTGGTTTCTCTGGCTGTATCAGCCTTTGCGACGGAAGGAAAAATTAACATTAATACAGCAAACAAGCAGGAATTGATGACCCTCAAGTATGTGGGGGAAGCTACGGCAGAAAAAATTATCGAATATCGCAAGGCCCATCCTTTTGAAGTCCCGGAAGATATTATGAATGTAAAAGGGGTGGGGCCGAAGACCTATGAAGCAAACAAAGACCGTATCTGCTGCTCTGGATGATTATGGAGCAAAGCGAGTTTGACAGGCATCCCTGGTCCTGATTTAAACTTTACTTGATATCGGATCTTTTGGTATTATTATGAAATACCATGCTGGATAACCAGCATGGTATTTTTGTTTGTAATCCTGAAAAAAGGTGGGCCTGTTGGATATGTACAAAAAAATAAAGCAAAAGACGTTCTGGGTCGGTTTCTGGAGTATGGCCGCAGTCGGGTTGGTAGCTGCGGTTGGTCTGTATATCGCAAGTGAGCAAATTCATCCTCTTATTATTAATGGGAAAGCAGATCAATTGGTTCAAATGTTTTCCCGGTGGTTGGATCTTTTCGGAGAGGGGAATTTTTATTATTGGGCCCTTCCCGTTGTTATCGTTCTCTTTATTTTTTTAGGCGTCTTGTTATGGGCGATTTTTACCTCTTCTATAAAACGTCTTGTGAAAGAAATGGTGGATACCGGAGGTGATGAGCGGAAGGGGCCGCCTGCGAAAAAGGACTTCATTGATCAGAAAATTGAGCGTGAACGGAGACAAAGGCTTTTTCTTCACAATTTATCAATTCTCCAGCGTGAGGGGCGACTCCTGGATTTCTTTGACGAAGATTTAAGCCGCTACGAAGATGCACAGATCGGGGCTGCAGTGCGTAGCATCCAGGAAGACTGCAAAAAGGCTGTCAAAAAGTACATAGATCCCAGACCTGTCCTTGAAGGAAATGAAGGTGATACTATTACATTAGAGGCGGGGTTTGATATAGATGCAATCACTTTGGTGGGGAATGTGGCTGGAAAACCCCCTTTCAAAGGGGTTATAAAACACCCAGGCTGGAAGGCCGGTAAAAAAGAGGTGCCCAAGCTTTCCGATGTTCAGGATGCCTCTATTATGACGCCGGCTGAAGTCGAAATCCAATAAATAAAAGAAGAGGAACCCTTGGATTTTCAGGATAAGCAATACGTCATAGGAATAGATCTGGGAACCACAAATTCTGCCGTCTCTTATGTGGATGTGACCGCACTGAAACAGGAGATGGAAAACCGCCGTGAAATGCCGGATAAAGACCAGGTTATAAAGGTTTTTAATATCCCTCAGCTTACCGGACATGGCGAGTTTACAAAAATTCAGACCTTGCCGTCATTCCTCTATATCCCTGGGGATTACGATATTTCAAAAGAGGTCTTAAAACACCCTTGGAAAAAACGGGAGGATCTTTTTGCCGGCAGCTTTGCCAGGGATCATGGCTCGAAAATTCCATCCCGCCTGGTTTCCTCGGCAAAAAGCTGGCTGTGCAACCCTATGGCGGACCGTCAGGCGAAAATCCTTCCCTGGGGTGCCGCACAAGGCGTTGAAAAAGTCTCTCCCGTTACTGCAACTGCTGAGTATTTGGGGCATATTCGCAGTGCGTGGAATCATTTTGTCAAAGATGAAGATAAATTTCTGGAAAATCAGTTTGTCGTGATAACCGTCCCGGCGTCTTTTAACGAAGAGGCAAGGGATTTGACAGCGGAAGCCGTTGCACAAGCCGGATACGGTTCTTCTGTGACGCTTCTTGAAGAGCCGCTTGCAGCCTTTTACAGTTGGTTGATTCGTCATGAATCCGACTGGCAGGATCAAATTGGAGAAGACCAATTGATCCTTGTTTGTGACGTAGGCGGCGGGACCACTGATTTTAGTCTAATCACCTTAAAGGAGACCAAGGGGTCTCCCCGGTTTGAACGGGTGGCAGTAGGGGATCATTTGATTTTAGGCGGAGATAACATCGACCTTGAACTGGCCAAATTGGTTGAGGCCAAATTCAAGTCCGGAACTTCTCTTTCGTCGGATAAGTGGAAGACCCTTTGCCACCGGTGTCGTGAGGCAAAAGAAAAAATTCTGGAGCATGGTGAACGGGCCGTTCGGATTACCCTGAAAGGCGAGGGCAGGGCGCTTATTGCCGGGACGCTGTCAGCAGATCTTACCCGGGGCGATGTCGAGGGGGTTCTCAGGACAAGGTTCTTTGCCGATGTGGCATCATCCGATTTTTCCACGATTAACGAGGGAAAGGAAATTGCCGATTTTGGCCTTCCTTTTGAAAAAGAGCCATCGGTGACAAAACATATTGTCCGGTTTCTTGAGCATCACAAAGAGGCAATTCGACAAAATCTTGGCAAAGAAGTCCCAATGCCGGATTTCATTTTATTCAACGGAGGAACACTTAAACCGGCTTTGGTTCAGTCCCGGATTAAGGAGGCGATTCGCCGGTGGTTTAAAACCTCAGAACCATCGAAGCCTGTTGTATTGGAGAATAATCGACCGGAACTGGCCGTTGGGGTCGGCGCCTCGTATTATGGCCTGGTTAAGCAGGGTATCGGCGTTCGGGTGGGCAGCGGCAGCCCGAGAAGCTATTATTTGGGGATCGCAACCGGGAATGGTGAGAAAAAAAAGGCGGTATGTGTCGTAGAGCGTGGGCTTGATGAGGGGTCCAAAATCAATCTGTCCGACATGACCCTTGAAGTCCGCGCCAACGAGCCTGTCAGTTTTGATATGTACAGCTCAAGCTATCGATCCGGGGATATGGCCGGGAATGTGCTGGAAATCGATAATACATTGACGGCAATCGCTCCCATTCAGACCATTATTAAATTCGGAAAAAAAGGGGACAAAAAGCAGATACCAATTTCCCTCGGCGCCGAATATACTGAAATGGGAAGCTTGTCCATGTTCTGCAGTTCCCAGGTGAGTGAACACCAATGGAAACTTCAATTCCAGCTGCGCAACGCAGGGCCAGGAAATATCACAGCCCAGGAAACCGAAGTTTATGATGATGCTTTGATTCAAAAGGCCTGCCAGGAGGTTGACACTGTTTTTTCAGATAGGGAGGGGTGTGCTGATGATTTGAAGCAGATTGTCAAATCCATAGAGCAAACCATTGAGCAGCGGAAAAACAATTGGCCGCTGTCATTTCTAAGACACCTTGCAGACACGCTCATTGAGGTCGCTTCTGCCAGAACACTGTCCGCTGAACATGAAGCCCGCTGGCTTAATCTTGCAGGTTTTTGCATGCGCCCAGGATTTGGAGATGCATTTGATGAAGAACGCTGTAGAAAACTTTGGAAAATTTATCTTAAAGGGATGGTTTTTGAAAAGGCTCCTCAAAATAGACTTGAGTGGTGGATATTCATCCGCAGAATATCCGGCGGATTAAAAGCTGGCCAGCAACGTCAGATTTTTCAAGATACCTCTGCCCTGCTTGTTAAAAATAAAACCGCTAAGCTGCCTCCACAGGAATCAGTTGAATTATGGATGATGGCCGGCAACCTGGAAAGGCTATTGGTAAAAGACAAGGTTATTTTGGCCAAGTCTTTGATGCCTCAGTTAAAGGCCGGCAAAAAGATGGATCGCCTCTTTTGGACCTTATCGCGTCTCGGCGCACGACAACTGCTTTATGGCTCAGTTGACCGGGTTGTGCCCCCGGCGGAAGTTTCAAGGTGGTGTCGTCAGGTTATGAAGAAAGAATGGAAGGGCGAGGACCCTATTGCCATGCTTCTAAGTGTTTTAGCCCGAAAAACCGGAGATCGGAACCTTGACGTGCAGGAAAACATTTTAGCAGAAATTTTAAGCTGGATGGCAGATGCGGGGGCGGATAAAAAGCTGATAACCCGGGTAAAAGAAAAGACCGGAATGGAAATGATGGAAAAAAATCAGCAGTTTGGTGAACGCCTCCCAGCTGGTTTGATCCTTAAATGAAAATTTTAATAAAAAGTGTTTGACTTTTGATTCCATCCCACGTATTATCGTGAAGTTCTCTTGGGGATGAACAACGAATCATTTTCTCGAAACAAATTTTGATCTTTGAAAATTGGTCAGTGAAGCAAGAAAGAGCGGGTCTAAGACAATGGCCGCAAGCCTTAACCGGCGAACGGTCAGACCTTAAAAGTTTTAGTAAAGGATTATAACTGGAGAGTTTGATCCTGGCTCAGAATGAACGCTGGCGGCGTGCTTAACACATGCAAGTCGAACGAGAAAGGGACTGCTTGCAGTCCTGAGTAGAGTGGCGCACGGGTGAGTAACACGTAGATAATCTGCCTTCAAGCCTGGAATAACTAATCGAAAGGTTGGCTAATACCGGATGAAGTCCGATCACACAGGTGGTCGAATGAAAGATAGCCTCTCCTTGGAAGCTATTGCTTGGAGATGAGTCTGCGGACCATTAGCTTGTTGGTGGGGTAAAGGCCTACCAAGGCTGCGATGGTTAGCTGGTCTGAGAGGATGATCAGCCACACTGGAACTGGAACACGGTCCAGACTCCTACGGGAGGCAGCAGTGAGGAATTTTGCGCAATGGGGGAAACCCTGACGCAGCAACGCCGCGTGAGTGAAGAAGGCCTTTGGGTCGTAAAGCTCTGTCAACTGGGAAGAAGTTACAATGTTTTAATAGAATGTTGTATTGACGGTACCAGTGGAGGAAGCGCCGGCTAACTCCGTGCCAGCAGCCGCGGTAACACGGGGGGCGCAAGCGTTATTCGGAATTATTGGGCGTAAAGGGCGCGCAGGCGGTCTTGTCAGTCAGGTGTGAAAGCCCGGGGCTCAACCCTGGAAGTGCACTTGAAACAGCAAGACTTGAATACGGGAGAGGAGAGAGGAATTCCTGGTGTAGAGGTGAAATTCGTAGATATCAGGAGGAACACCGATGGCGAAGGCATCTCTCTGGACCGATATTGACGCTGAGGCGCGAAGGCGTGGGTAGCGAACGGGATTAGATACCCCGGTAGTCCACGCAGTAAACGTTGTACACTCGGTGTAGCGGATATTAAAATCTGCTGTGCCCAAGCTAACGCATTAAGTGTACCGCCTGGGAAGTACGGTCGCAAGACTAAAACTCAAAGGAATTGACGGGGGCCCGCACAAGCGGTGGAGCATGTGGTTTAATTCGACGCAACGCGAAGAACCTTACCTGGGTTTGACATCCTGTGAATATCGGGTAATTCCGATAGTGCCTTCGGGAGCACAGAGACAGGTGCTGCATGGCTGTCGTCAGCTCGTGTCGTGAGATGTTTGGTTAAGTCCAGCAACGAGCGCAACCCTTATCGTTAGTTGCCAGCACATAATGGTGGGAACTCTAACGAGACTGCCCGGGTCAACCGGGAGGAAGGTGGGGATGACGTCAAGTCCTCATGGCCCTTATATCCAGGGCTACACACGTGCTACAATGGTAGGTACAAAGGGCAGCGACCTTGTGAAAGGAAGCGAATCCCAAAAGCCTATCTCAGTCCGGATTGGAGTCTGCAACTCGACTCCATGAAGTTGGAATCGCTAGTAATCGCGGATCAGCATGCCGCGGTGAATATGTTCCCGGGCCTTGTACACACCGCCCGTCACACCATGGGAGTTGATTATACCCGACGTCGCTGGGCTAACCCTTCGGGGGGGCAGGCGCCTAAGGTATGGTCGATAACTGGGGTGAAGTCGTAACAAGGTAGCCGTTGAGGAATCAGCGGCTGGATCACCTCCTTTCAAAGGAAAGATATTATTAAAAGCGCTTTTTTGCGCTTCACTGGCCAACTTTGAGAGATCAAATCCCGCCAAGCGGGCGCGGCAGTGAATTTAAGTAGCTGCACTCTCTTTGTTCTTTGACAATTTGTTGTAGTAAATATCAATTGCGCAGTTATTGTAAAAGATAACTGATAAAATATACAGAAAGGATTAATCGTTGGATTGATCTGATCTGGCTGAGAACAAAAGATTTTGTTCTCGGGTTCGCATCAAAGCGTTTAAACTTATTTGTGGATATAGTGGCTAAGCTACTAAGAGCAAACGGTGGATGCCTTGGTGTCAAGTGAAGATGAAAGACGTGGAAAGCTGCGATAAGCTTCGGGGAGGGGCTAAACACCCTTTGATCCGGAGATTTCTGAATGGGGCAACCCGGCACGGTTAATACTGTGTCATCCTTGCATGAATATATAGTGTAAGGAAGCCAACGGGGAGAACTGAAACATCTTAGTACCCCCAGGAAAAGAAAATAATAATGATTTCCCAAGTAGCGGCGAGCGAACGGGAACCAGCCCAAACTGCATACGTGTCAAGCCCGAAAGCGTTGCGTATGCGGGGTCGTGGGATATCAATTGAATCAGTTTCGGATGGTTCGAAGAGTCAAAAAATCAATTGTTAGCTGAAAAAGCTGGAAAGCTTTACCATAGCAGGTGACAGTCCTTTAAGCGAAAATAATTGGTCTCTTTTTTGGTATTCCCAAGTACTGCGGAACACGAGAAATTCTGTGGGAATTTGTGAGGACCATCTCATAAGGCTAAATACGACTTGACAACCGATAGCGTACCAGTACCGTGAGGGAAAGGTGAAAAGTACCCCTGTTAGGGGAGTGAAATAGTACCTGAAACCGTTTGCTTACAAGCTGTGGGAGCATTTCTTCGGAAGTGTGACCGCGTGCCTTTTGCATAATGAGTCAGCGAGTTACTTAATGCAGCCAGGTTAAGCCGATAGGTGTAGCCGTAGGGAAACCGAGTCTGAATAGGGCGATCAGTTGCATTGAGTAGACCCGAAACCAGGTGATCTATCCATGGCCAGGGTGAAGCGAGAGTAAAATCTCGTGGAGGCCCGAACCGTCACAGGTTAAAAACTGTTCGGATGAGCTGTGGATAGGGGTGAAAGGCCAAACAAACCTGGAGATAGCTGGTTCTCTCCGAAATATATTTAGGTATAGCCTCGTATGTTTCTTGTTGGAGGTAGAGCACTGAATGGGCTAGGGGTCTCACCAGATTACCAAACCTAATCAAACTCCGAATACCAACAAGTTAGAGTACGGGAGTCAGCCCGCGGGAGCTAAGTTCCGCGGACGAGAGGGAAACAACCCAGACCGACAGCTAAGGTCCCCAAATCTATGCTAAGTGGAGAAGGATGTGGGAATGCCCAGACAACCAGGAGGTTGGCTTAGAAGCAGCCATCCTTTAAAGAAAGCGTAATAGCTCACTGGTCGAGTGGATCTGCGCCGAAAATGTATCGGGGCTAAAGCATAGTACCGAAGCTTCGGAATGAACCTGATTTTAGGATTGGGTTTCATTGGTAGGAGAGCGTTGTGTCGCCGCAGAATCGATCGCGCGAGCGATTGTGGAGGTGTCACAAGTGACCATGCTGACATGAGTAGCGATAAAGCGGGTGAGAGGCCCGCTCGCCGTAAGCCCAAGGTTTCCTGAGTAAAGCTAATCTGCTCAGGGTTAGTCGATCCCTAAGGCGAGGCCGAAAGGCGTAGTCGATGGAAAACAGGTTAATATTCCTGTACCACCCAGTTGTCGTTTGAGAGAAGGGGGGACGCAGGAGGGTAGGTCATCCGTCTGTTGGAATAGGCGGTTTAAGCTCGTAGGCTTGAGATTTAGGCAAATCCGGATCTCTATACGGCCGAGAAGCGATGAGGAGGGACTTTGTCCCATAAACTGACTGATCCCATGCTGCCAAGAAAAGCCTCTATCGAGATAACAGGTGATCGTACCGTAAACCGACACAGGTAGGCAGGGAGAGTATCCCGAGGCGCTTGAGAGAACCCTGGTTAAGGAACTCGGCAAAATGATACCGTAACTTCGGGAGAAGGTATGCCCCAGACCGTGATCAAATTTCTTTGTAAGCGGTTAGGGGCCGCAGAGAATTGGTGGTAGCGACTGTTTACTAAAAACATAGGACTCTGCAAAGTCGCAAGACGAGGTATAGGGTCTGACGCCTGCCCGGTGCTGGAAGGTTAAGGGGATTTGTTAGCTTTTAGCGAAGCATTGAACTGAAGCCCCAGTAAACGGCGGCCGTAACTATAACGGTCCTAAGGTAGCGAAATTCCTTGTCGGGTAAGTTCCGACCTGCACGAATGGCGTAACGACTTCCACACTGTCTCAACCAGGGACTCAGCGAAATTGCAGTGGCGGTGAAGATACCGTCTACCCGCGAAAAGACGGAAAGACCCCGGCACCTTTACTACAGCTTGACATTGGATTTTGGGACATGATGTGCAGGATAGGTGGGAGACTTGGAAGCATGCACGCCAGTGTGTGTGGAGTCACCCTTGAAATACCACCCTTCATGTTTCAGTGTTCTAACCTCGGTCCGTAACCCGGATTAGGGACAGTGTCTGGTGGGTAGTTTGACTGGGGCGGTCGCCTCCCAAAGAGTAACGGAGGCGCGCGAAGGTTCCCTCAGGTTGATTGGAAACCAACCGTAGAGTGCAAAGGCATAAGGGAGCTTGACTGCGAGAGAGACATTTCGAGCAGGTACGAAAGTAGGTCTTAGTGATCCGGCGGTTCTGAATGGAAGGGCCGTCGCTCAACGGATAAAAGGTACGCCGGGGATAACAGGCTTATCGCCCCCAAGAGTTCACATCGACGGGGCGGTTTGGCACCTCGATGTCGGCTCATCACATCCTGGGGCTGGAGCAGGTCCCAAGGGTTTGGCTGTTCGCCAATTAAAGTGGTACGTGAGCTGGGTTTAAAACGTCGTGAGACAGTTTGGTCCCTATCTTTCGTGGGCGCAGGATATTTGAGGAGATCTGTTCCTAGTACGAGAGGACCGGAATGGACCAACCAATGGTGTTCCTGTTGTCGCGCCAGCGGCATTGCAGGGTAGCCAAGTTGGGTATGGATAACCGCTGAAAGCATCTAAGCGGGAAGCCAACTTCAAGATTAGATATCCCATGATTTATCACTGAAGACCCCTTGAAGACCACAAGGTTGATAGGCCGGGTGTGTAAGCATGGTAACATGTTCAGCTTACCGGTACTAATAGGTCGTGAGGCTTAGCCACTTCTCACAAATAATTTTGAGCGCTTTTTTGCGAACATATGCAAGATATACTACGGCAAATTAGACCAGAAAAGGATCCATGGGACATGTAGCGAGAAACTATCAGAAGTTCCAGATCCGCCCAATTTAATCTGGTGGCAATGGCGAGGCGGCCACACCCGATCCCATCTCGAACTCGGAAGTTAAGCGCCTTAGCGTCGATGGTACTGCGCGGGAGACCTCGTGGGAGAGTAGAACGCCGCCGGATTATTCTTAAAAAGGCCCTGTAACGATCAATCGTTGCAGGGCCTTTTTTATTGGTGCAGTGCGAATCCCTCCCAAAAGTTCATATCGATGGGACGGATTTGGCACCTCGATAAAGGATTCTGCCATGGCTTACCTGGTTCAATATACTTCGTTTTTACCCCTTGCTATTTGAGCCAATCCTGGATTTTATATGCGATAACTTCAGGGCCATTATCGCTCCTGATGTATGTTGGAACCCCACGGGTTGCAATATTGAAAGGTGATGACGCTCAGAAGTATGCAGATTTAATTGCAAACCCCAAAGAAGCGAATCGAGAATTTTGGACTGCAAAAGCATTTCATGGATAATATCAGCAACACTTATGAGGTTGAGTGTAGCTACGAGAGGAGCGGAATAGACCCTCAAACGTTTTCTATTGTCTTTTCCCAACGGCATTACAGAGTAACCACCGCGCCCTTTAACCTCAACCTTTCAGGAGGTTGTTTGTTGTGGCCGGGCACAACCATTCAAATCAAAATTTAGGATGTCTGAGAATGCCGCAACACAGGTACCAAGCTGAAAATCCTAAGACTGTAATTCCCGGTATAGCAGTCGCCGATCATGAGAAATCGCGAATCAGGGCATGGCTTCTTGAAAGTCGATCAGAAAGTCCTTGGACCATAAGCTTAAACAATTGTGTTGCCAGCTCCGGGGCTTCTTTTTCAAGTTGTGTCAGCTTTTCGGCAGATAGAAATAAGGCATTGCCTTTTGTCGCGCCTATCACATAAATGCCTTGCCGGGATAGATCGCTCGAGGTCTCAATAACACTGCCTTTGCCCGTGGTTTGAAGGCGTAACTGCAGTTTTTCTTCGGTTTCCAATAAAAGGGCGACCTGTCCGGATTCGATTAGATAGATCCCGGGGCTCGCCTGCTCGTCATGAACCAGGGGATGAGCCGGGATGATTGGCTGTTTGTCGAGGTAGGGTGCCATCTCCTGCACCAGTGATTCAAACGCTTCCATCTGATCCAAAGCCTGAACCATCTGATCAAAGGTTGCATCAAGAACCTGGTCTTTCCTGCTTGAGGATGCCGCGGCTTTGAGCATCTGGTTTTCACACCACTCCATGCCTTGATCCAGGTCGGGAAGGATGTGAAGGTGCTTGCCCTGCAGACCGGCTGTGTTGAACCGGGCTGTGATGCCCGGTGCCACGTTCACAAAAACAAGGGAAATGTTTTGGGTATCTGCAAATTGGAGCATTCTTTCAAAACTGTTCATTGCAGATGAGTCGCAACCGCTGACTTTTGAAAAATCAAATATCAGATATTGGATTCGGGATTTTCCTTTTGCGGCAACCTTGTCTTGAATTCGGGTTCGGAGCTGATTGGCTGTTCCGAAAAAAATAAACCCCTGAAGTTTGAAAATCAGGAGTTGATCTCCCTGCCGGTCCAGTATCCAGCGTTGGGGCACGGATCGCTCCACATTGCTTTGAAAGTGTCGACCGGATGTCACGGCGCGTATAATGCTGATTTGAGAATAATTTACAACAAAGAGAACAACGGCGATAACAATGCCAAGGCCGACCCCCTGAAGAAATCCGAAAGCTGCGATTACCACGAGGATAACAAGGATCATGGCGTAATCGGTTAGGGGCAACCGGGTGCGAGACGTCCAGGCCCAGTCCCACACCATGTCAATGCCGATGAGAACCAGCATAGAGCCTGCCAAAGGCCTTGGAAAGACCGAGACAATTGAAGGACCCAGGATCAGGGCAATGCCGAGCATGCAGGTTAAAAAAATGCCGGACAGCCGGTTTCCAGGGCTCAGTTTGTGGCTTAAAGCGGACAGGGACATTGTCATATAGCCAGAAGGGCTTCCGGCAAGGGATGCCAGAAGATTGGCGAATCCTGCCGTTTTTATTTCCCGGTTCAGGTCTATATCTGTTTTTGAGGATAATTCCAGACCGCTGGCATTGAGCAATAGGGAAATACTTGCAATCACAAAGATCGTGATCATGGGCAGGCCCATTGAAAGGATCAGGTCCCATCTGACCTGGCCCAGGGCGGAAAGAGGAATCGGTTTCCACAGGGCGCCTTTGGGAAACGGTCCCAGAAACCATCCCAACGCTTCGGCCTGGGAAAAAGATGTCCCGGTAAGCTTGAGACCTGCGAAAAATAAAAGGATGCCACCAAGGACCATGCCCGGCAGAATGAGGAAATGAGACCACTTTCTGAGCATCCAGAACAATACCAGGGCAAACCCCATTCCCGGCAGCCATTTGATCATTGTGGCCTGGGCAAACAGTCCCCCCAGTGCACCCAGGCTGGTTGGTGCCTGGGCCATAACCCCGATACCGCCTTTAAGCAGCAGCCAGCCTATGCCGGCTAAAAATCCGCCGATCACCGGATAGGGAATAAAACGCACCAGATTCCCAAGCTTAAACCTTGCCATGAGCAGCATCAGCAGTCCCACGATCAGTGAGGAGGATGCCATGGCAAAAACCAGGGTATAAAACACGGCTGTCCCGCCTCCCTGAACCGGTCCCATGGATGCAGCAATCCCCGCAAGGGGTGCTGCGAGAATAGCTACGGGCGCGTCCTGCACAAGCCCAACGGAGTTCGGATGTGAACTTTTTAATGCCGTGACCAGCCCGATCAAAAAGGTGCCTAAAAGCAGAATCCCGGTTCCCCGGGATATAAAGCTGCTGATTGAGCCTGAAAATATCATCGCGGCAAAGGAGATCTCAACACTGATGATAATGATGGCATTACAGCCGCCGGCGGTCAGGGCCGGCAGAAGCTGGGCCATTCCGGGGGCTTTTAATTCAGGCCTGTTTGTGTTGTGGCCCGGTTTTGAAGTCGCGTTGTCCGGCATGCACACTACCCTGTTACCTTAAAACAATATATCGTTGGGATTTCAGGAGTGCCGCATTGCAGGCCCGCCTGCTCATATAGCCATTCCTATGGAATCTATCAGTCCCCCCCTGATTTTTCAAATACTTTGTTGTTTCCCGAAAGCTGTGCCGGATCTAAATATCGATTACATTGACATGGTTGCGTTTCAGAGATTTGATATGCCGGGGCAGGTTTTCAATGATGCAGGCTTCAAGGGCATTGATTATCGTTTCTTTTAAAAAGCTGCGGTTGTATACAAGGCTGACTTCCCGGGTGGGAACTGGGGGGGTAAAGGGTTTGATATGGAGGGCGGCCTCGTCAGGGGAAAGCTCATCCACGGCCATCTGGGGCAGCAGGGTAAACCCGGAGTTCGCATTGACCAGTTTGACCAGTGTCTCCAGATTCCCGCTCTCGAATCTGATATTGGGATAAACGCATTGGTTCTGGCTGGATGCGCAGATTTTGAGCATCTGGTTTCTAAAACAATGGCCTTCTGATAACAGCCACAGATCCCCGCAGTCTAGATCCGTTTCGCCAATTGCGTCTTTTTTTTGCAGGGGATGCTCAGGATTGAGGTAGCAGTAGAAGGGCCTCGTAGTAAAGATGGCGTTCAATGAGGCCCTCGTCTTTCAACGGCGTGACAAGCAGGCCTGCATCCAGCTCATCCTTTTGCAGAAGCTTGATGATATCATCGGTTTTATGTTCATGGACCACCAGGTCGACGCCGGGATATTTTTCCCCAAATTCACCGATAAAAAGAGGAATAACATAGGAAGCAAGGGTGGGGATGACGGCCAGTTCAAAACTGCCTTTGGGTTCAACTGCCTTGGTATCGGCAATGGCCTGCAGCTTTCGATGCTCTCTGAGAATTGTTTTGGCCTGGGAAACGATTTCCTTTCCCACATCCGTGACAAGGATCGGTTTTCTGGACCGGTCAAAAATGACGACACCAAGTTCCTCTTCCAGCTTCTGGATCTGGGCGGACAACGAGGGCTGGGAAACATAACAGGCTTTTGCGGCCTTGCCGAAATGGCGCTCGGCATCGACCGCAATAAGGTACTCCAATTGTGTCAGTGTGGACATCTGCTTCCTGTTTCTCTTAAGGTCGGTTTGTCTGAAACACCAGGTCTTCAAAGGCAGTCAGTGCGGCCTTGGCTCCTTCTCCCATACTGATGATGATTTGCTTATAGGGCACGGTGGTCACATCTCCGGCCGCATAAATTCCCGGTACATTCGTTCTGCATTTGTCGTCTACCACTATCTCTTTGAAACGGTTGGTATCTAAAAGGGAGCTGACTTCGCCGCTGTTGGGTACAAGACCGATCTGGATAAAAATCCCATCCAGGTTTGTCTGGTGGATTTTCCCGCTTTCTGTGTCCCTGTAGGCCAATCCTGTAACAGTTTCCCCGTTGCCCGTTACTTCCAGGGTCTGTGCATTGGTGATGATCGAAACATTTGAAAGCCCAATCGCCTTTTCCTCCAGAACTCTGTCCGCTTTGAGGTCCGGCAGAAACTCAAATACGGTGACGGACCGAACAATACCGGCAAGATCGATAGCCGCTTCAATCCCGGAATTGCCTCCCCCCAATGACAGCAACATCTTTCCCCTTATAGAAGGGGCCGTCGCAATGGGGGCAGAAGGCCACTCCTCGTCCCGTATACTCCCTCTCTCCGGGGATGTCCAGATTTTTCCACTTTGCCCCGGTGGCAATAATGACAGCCCTGGCATTTAAATTTTCTCCGCTGCCCAGCACCAATTGCTTTGGCTCGGCATTTTCAATCCCTATCAGCCGCCGATGCTCTAACACCTTTATATTGTAGGCATTCACATGGGCAGCCAGTTTCCCTGCGAGTTCCGGCCCCTCCGTATAGGGAACGGAGATTAAATTTTCAATCCCCCTGGTATCTTTGACCTGGCCGCCGATCCGCTCGGCGATAATGACCGTTTTCAGCCCTTTTCTTGCCGTATAGATCGCCGCAGACACCCCCGCAGGCCCACCACCGACAACTGCCACATCAAAAAGGCCAAGGTCCGCAGGCTCAAGCCTGGTAGCCTTTTCGGATACCCCAAATTCTGCTTCAAGGCTGTCCAGCAGCTTTGACAGATCTGTCTTGCCAGAACTGATCAGGGTCGTGCCGGACATCACACTGGGCACCCCCTGAATTCCTAATGCCTTGACCTCATCCTGAAAAAACGCTCCGTCCACCATCTCGTGGGAAACGCCGGTATGAAAGACTGCTATGAGGTTCAGAGCCTGCACGACTTCCGGGCAGTTTTCACAGGATAAGGATACAACGGTTTTAATTTGAATGGGACCTTTAAGGCGGCGCATGCGGTTAATAATGACAGCATCCGGCAATTTCCCTTTTTGATCGGCATTGAGGATGGCCAGTACCAGGGACGTGAACTCGTGACCGCCGGGAATACCGGTGAACCGGATTCCGGTGTCCTCTCCGTTATGCCGGATGGAAACACTCGGTACATCAGACAGCTTGTCAGACGCTGCCACATTGATATGGGCCGAGGTGGATGCCACCTGTTCGAGCATTGCAATCAATTCTTCCTGCTTGTTATGGCCGCATTGGGAAAAGACAAGGTCGATGGTTCCTTCCAGGACGTTAAAAATCGTTTTCAGCTGTTCTATAATTTGGGTGTCAATCATGGTGCCTCGTCTGGTTAATGGATGATTGGAAATAGGCGGGAGCAGAACTCCCGCCATGAACGCCGGTTTTAAATTTTA
The DNA here is from genome assembly GCA_963677255.2 of uncultured Desulfobacter sp. Lineage (GTDB taxonomy): Bacteria > Desulfobacterota > Desulfobacteria > Desulfobacterales > Desulfobacteraceae > Desulfobacter. The sequence goes on from CAXXER010000001.1 coordinate 3,656,673, forward strand.
CCCACAAGATCCAGTCCGGGCTTCAGGGTCTGTGCGCCTTCTTTCCATTTGGCCGGGCATACCTCATTCGGATTGGCCGCAATGTACTGGGCGGCTTTGACTTTTCTGAGCAGCTCATCGGCGTTTCTGCCGATTCCGTTGTCATTAACCTCGGCCAGTTTGATCTCTCCTTCTGGATTCACCAGGAATGTCCCGCGATAGGCCAGACCTTCCTCTTGGATATATACGCCGAAATCCCTGGCAAGTTTCCCCGTCGGATCCGCAAGCATGGGGAAATGAATTTTCTTGATGGTGTCCGAGGCTTCGTGCCAGGCCTTATGGGTGAAGTGGGTATCCGTACTCACGCTGTAAACTTCTACCCCAATATCCTGAAAGGCCGCATAGTTATCGGCCATATCCCCAAGTTCGGTGGGGCAGACAAAGGTGAAGTCGGCCGGGTAGAAAAAGAAAATGGACCACTGTCCTTTCAGATCTTCCTGGGTAATTTCCCTGAACTCATCATTGTGATAGGCTTGGGCTTTGAAATCGTTGATTTTAGTGTTGATTAAAGTTTCCATGTCTTTTCTCCTTAGTGGAATTGTCCGTTTAAAATTGGCTTTTGCTGGCAAGCCGTCGTTCATCGTGAAAAGACTTTCTCATAGTTTTTGATAATATAAAAATATTATAAATCTATATATTGATAGGATGAAACTATTGCAATAAGGGGCGGGCAATACTCTAAGTTTGCAATGGGTTTCGGTGGGGAGGCATGAGCCAGCTTCGGAGAATAAATGTCCTCCGGGGCGGTGTCCTTTGAAATGGGACGGAGAAAAGGGGGCAGAAGAATTCGTCTGCCCCCGGTTTTTTATTGATCTTGCCTGATATCCATCGCAGGAACGAACTCCAGGGAAAAATCCTGGAATTCATAGATGCAGATGTCGTCCACGACCAGTGCGCCTGAAGCTGTTATGGAAAAAGTGTCTTTTCGCTTTTCGCAGGAACTGATATGAGCCTGGACTTTGATCGTCTTGTTGGACGGGATGATCTGGCCCCGGTAGATCCATTCGTGGGGGTGGGGTTCTGTCATCCTGACTTCGTATGCTTCGGCATTGATATGATGCTTTTGGACGATGAAATACCGAAGCAGCTGGATAAAGGATTCAATGCCGAGGGAACCGGGGCACACCGGATCCTGGTAAAAATGGGCATCAAAAAACCATTCTTTTGGGTTGACCGTCTTTGTCCCGCAGATTAAGCCCTGGTTGAAACAGCCGGCGTCAAAATCAAGATAATCGATGCGGTCAATCATTCTTATGGCTGTGGCGGGCATGCCGTCTTTTGACGGTTTGTCAAGATTCGGATCATCAGGCGTAATCGGGGCGGACGGCTCAAAACAGATGCCTTTGCTCTGATCCGCTTCCGGTATTTCCGTATAAAATCTTGGCGTTCTGATTCCCACCTGGTTGGCCAGGGCGTCGCCTGTGAAAAAGCCGAAATTTGTGGTGCCCTGGTAAATCATTTCGCCCCCAATGAGAACCTGCATATCAAAGTCCTGAATAATCATCCCCCCGGCCTTTGACACTTCCGTCATGCGGCTTTTCACTGTCAGAGTGCCTGAATTCGGAGTGGGATTCTTAAGCAACGTGGCCTTGCCCCCAAGGTTTCTGAAATGAAGGCGGTCGTCACTGTGAAGGGCGGAACCGGCATAAGCTGCCAGCCACCCGCAAGGCTGCAGGGCAATTTCAAGAAGAATGCAAAAGGGCATGGCCTGGGTCCGGTTGGCCTTGAAATACCACTCCTCGCGAGGGATTTCATACTCGGCCTCAATCCATCCGGCGGGCGTCATCTCCCAAGGCCTGTGATCGGCCCGGGTCACCCGGTCCATGAAAAAATACGGAGGCCTTGGCAGTCTGGCGATCTGCCTTTGACTGTCAAATACTTTATACTCCGGCCCAAAGGCCTCGGAAGGATTGCCCTGGGCAAAGGCCAGGATTTTGTCCCGGTCATACAGAGGGGCGCTTTTAAACTTTTCCAGAAGATTTTTATCCGTCAGGGCTTCAAATCCCATAATGCTTGCAATGACGGTGTCCTGGCTGTCAAGAAAGGTGAAATACCCCTGAATCCTGTGCCGTCCGTTATGGTTGACGGTGAACATGATTCGGACCTTTTTATCTCCCCCTGCCGCCGCAAACATAGGATAGGAGGAATAGATGCGCAGGCTTTCCCAGGCATTGGGCAGGCAGACCGCACCCTTATTTTCGTAGGTCCAGAGAATCGCAGCCTGGAAGGCGGCATCCAGCATTAACGGATCCAAACTCCACTGTTTGGCATGGGGAGCCGTATACCAGGTGTCCGGTCCCTGACCGCACCGGGCGATCACGTCTATCCCCTTGGCGGAGACTCCGTTTATTTTTTCGATGCATTGAAGGGCGGGGCCGTGGAATAAAATGCGGCTGTCATATGCCCTGGCCGGGCTTAGAGAAGACGCTTTGAGATCCATGAATGCGGCCTTGGACAAAACCGGCGGTTTGGAAAGACTGTCCCGAAGTCGTAATATGCCCTGGGCATGGGGTCTTAGGCTGTCCTCTTCCACTGAAGAGAGTCGGGCTGAGACTGTGTAAACGCCGTTTTGAGGAACACAGCGGCTCAGTTCCACCCGGAGGGCCATATCGTCGTCGCCGGGGAGGATGCCCTTGAGCAGGCGCATACCGTCCATTCCGGAGAAGGCAAGGCCGGGATTGTTCTTTTCCGCCGCATGGGCCATGAGATCCGCCATCATGGCTAAGGGGACAACCGGCTGGTGGTCAATTCGATGATGGGCGAGAATGGGGCAGGCCATTGTCCCGACAGGGCGTTCCATGGCCGTGGTAAGGATCGGGGCTTTCTCCGGCGTATCTGCCCTGAGACCCGCGCCAATAACGATTTCAACCTGTGTGCCGCCGGCCATTTCCTGGACCATCTGCTCGGCGCCAAGATCCTGGGGAATGAGATCAATGCCCCGCCTTTCAAATTCCTTCTTCAGGCTGGCATCCACCATTCCTCCGTCCCAGGGGCCCCAGTTGATGGACAGACACCGGCAGCCGGGCCGGGTCCGGGAAAGGTTTTGAGCGGTTTTATTCAATACTTCATTGGCCATGGCATAGTCACACTGGCCCTGATTTCCGTATCTTGCGGCCACAGAGGAGAAGAGCACCACATAGCGCAGATCGTCTTGCCCCGCAGCCGAAAAAAGGTTGTCCAGACCGCTGACTTTTGTTTCAAATACCCGCTGGAACTGCTCGGGCTGTTTCTCCACGATCAACTTGTCCTCCAGAACGCCTGCTCCGTGGATAAGGGCGGTGACCGGTCCCATGTTATCGGCAACATCCTGCATGGCCGCGAAGACGGCTTCTTTGTCCCGGATGTCTACGGAGTAATAGCGAACCTCAGGGGAGAATGCGCTGATGCGGTCAAGGTTTTCACGGATGGCCCTGTTGGACATGATGGCCCGGTATCGGTCCTGAACCTGAGCGGGTTTGGGTTTTTGATCGGCAAATTCGTTTTTCAAAATTCCCTGCTTGATGTCTGCAGCATCGCGTAGAGAGACAAGCCAGTCCGGCTCTTCAAACACGGCAGGGGACCGTCCCCACAGGGCAATTTTAGGTGCGCTGCTCCTGGCCAGAGCCAAGGCGCATTCAAAGGTGACGCCCTTGGCGCCGCCGGTAATAACAACAACATCGTCCGTCCCCATGTCAAGGGTAGCGGGGGAAACCTTTCGCTGCTGAAGTTCCGGGATAAGGCAATGGTCGCCGTCAATACCCATTTCCACGGCACCGTGGGTCATCATCAGGGCAACGGCAGCCTCCGCATTGGCCTTGCACTGCTCAGGATCCGCTGACAGATCCAGGGCCCTGCACAATACCTTTTTCCATTCGATATCTGCGGTTTTGGCAAGGCCGGAAAGCCCACCGTATACGGGGGATATTTCAGGGGAATGGGAGTGAAACCCAAAGGAACCGCCTGAGAAAGTCACAGTGGCAAAAAAAGCACCGCCGGTTTCTGCGGCCTCCATGAGGGGGCCGCCGGAAGTCCTGGCCAGATCAAAGGCACGGGTGAGAAATTTTTGGGCAGCCGCGTCACTGCCGGATTCAAAAACATCCGGGACGATGACAATTCCTGCCGCGTCTGACAGATCCGGAATGCCTGTCTCTTCCTGGACAATGAACGCGGTCTTAATTCCCAGGGCCTCAAATTCGGAGGCAAAGGCCTGCGCCACACCGGCAGAATCCCGGGTCAGGTAGACGGTGCGGTCAGCGTCTACCTCAATCCTTGCGCCGTTGTAAAACCGGATCTGGTTGACGGGGTATGATTTGAGAACCACCTCCTGCCGCAGCAGGGGACCTGATGCCGCAGGAGAAGGCGCGCCTAATTCATCGTCCCTGGTTGCGGACGGCGTTTTTTTTTTAGCCGGTCCGCTGTCTGCGGCCGGTTGAGCGGCTGGGGTGAGAAAGGAGACGATGTCCCCAAGTCGTTTTAGCGTCCCCATATCGTCCGGGGATATGGATTCTATATCCGGCAGTTCCTGTTCGAGCCTGGACAGGATTTCCACCCGCTTGATGGAGTCAATGCCGAGATCGGATTCAAGATCCATCTCGGGCTCCAGCATCTCTTCGGGAAACCCTGTGAGATCACTGATAATTTTAATCAGCACAGCCATGGTGTGTGGGGCGGTCTCTCCTGAAACTTCGGGGGCTGCTGGCGTGCTGGCGACGGCGGAGGAAGGCTGGTTTGCCGAATCATGACCCAGGGCGCTGCAGATATCTTCAAGGGTTCTGACGGAGGTCAGATGGTCGCTGGACAGTCCGCTTCCCTCTGGCAGGGCTTTTTCCAACTCTGAGATGATCTCCACTTTTTTGATGCTGTCAATGCCGAGATCGGACTCGATATCCATCTGGAGTTCCAGCATTTCTTCGGGAAATCCGGTCAGGCGGCTGACGATATCAAAGAGAGTGGACTGTACCCCGGTGGCAGATGCAGCAGAGGTGTTTTGATCCGGCTGCTGAATCACCGGCTTGGGGGATGCTGCAACCGGAGGCGCCGGTTGTTCCGGCGGTGGTTCAGACACGATGTCTGCTGTCGGTGCCGCGTAGGGTGCAGGGGCAGAAACCTTGGGGGCGGCTGCCGGTTCAAATTCATATGTGGCTTGCGGTGGTGCCGCAGCCGGTGTCACGGGGGCCGCATATCTTACCGGGATCTCTCCCCGGGTCTGTGCCATGATCTCTGCAAGGGTCCGGCTGGCCTGGGCCTGGGTTTCCAGGAATTTCTCATGGACCCTGGCGGTCTGGGCCTGGAGCTGCTGCATGGCTTCAAGTCCCTGTTGAATCAGGCGGCTGTTTCCCTGAACCGGTGTCGGCTGGGCTGGAAATTCAGGCCTTGCCTGAGGCTGAGCACTCTGTTCTTTGGGGCGGTGGTCTGTCTGTGTTTTAAAAGAACGCATGAGATCGGGATGGGGAGTCATATCTGATCCTTGTGTCTTGACGTCTTGTGTCTTTGATTCCTGTGGTTTCGGGGCGGGTCTTTTTTGGGGCGCAGGTTTAAGATTTGCCCCGTTGAGCATCACGGCCATTTTGGGCAGTACCGGTTTGGCTGCCGGGTCTTCCCAGGCACGAAGATCAACGGGGTGCCCGCAGGCCGCCATAAGGCTGAGCACCTGTGCCAGACCAAAGATCCCGGAGTGTTTGCTGCCGGGATCGTCCATGGCCTGGATTTGTACCGGCTGACTTGCATCCTTGACGATTGATCTGACAAGGCCGGATAAAACGGTTTTAGGGCCCACTTCAATGAAAGAGGTGACCCCCTTGTCGGTCATGGCCTGAATATTGTCCGTAAAATTGACCGGATGAACCAGCTGGTCTCCCAGCAGAGCCTTGATGGCCGTTTCGGTTTCAGGGTAATCCGACCCTGTCGTGTTGGACAATACGGCAATTTCAGAGGGGTGAAGCTTTTTTTGCTGCACAAGATCCTGGAAGGGAAGGGCGGCATCTGCTACAAGGCGGCTGTGAAATGCGGCTGCGACCGGCAGCCTGACCGCTCTCATTTTTCTTTGCTTGCAGCATTTTTGGGCCCGTTCGATTTCCGGGGTACTTCCGGAGAGAACGCCCTGGGCCGGGCTGTTTATATTGGCAAGAACCAGGTCGAGTTTTTCTTCTTTAATCAATGCGTTGATGTCGGACACGGATGCCCGTACCGCCAGCATAGAGCCTGAATCCCCGCTTTGTTCTCCGGCCTTTGCCATATAATGGCCCCTTGCGGCGGACAAGGTGAGAAAATCAGTCTTGTCCATCCATCCTGCAGCGTACAGGGCGGATAATTCGCCGAAGCTGTGGCCGCAGGTGACATCCGGGGTAATGCCAAAACGCCTGAGAATATTGGTCATGGCCATGGAGACCGCTCCGATAGCGGGCTGGGCGATTTGTGTCTGGCGCAGTCTGGCTTCGGTTTCTTTTTTATCTGCGGCATACGCCGGCAGAGGGTACATGGCGTTGATCAGCTCATCCGGCCGGCAGAGCCCCTCCTCGGGGATCCTTTCCATCACATCACGGACCAGATCCAGGGCCGTCGCCCCTTCCGGAAACATGGCCATCAGTTCCCGGGCCATGCCGGGATATTGACTGCCCTGGCCGGGAAAGACAAATCCGAGCTTACCGGTCTTTGAACCGTTACCGATGAAAATCGGCGGCTTGGGATCGGCATCGGCTTCAACTGCCTTCAGGGTGTTGTCTAAAAGTGCATGGACATCTTCGCCCCGGGAATAGACGGCCAGTACGCGGAGATCATGGGCGGTTGAAAAGCCCTGTCTTGACTCGGCCGCCTGCCAGGCAACGGCCTGGGCGTGGGCTGCGGGGTTGGCAATCTCTTCAAATTCGCAGAGTTTATTTTTTGTGTTTTCAACGGCCTCGCAGACCGTCTTTTTATCCGGCCCTGAAAAGGCGAAAATCTGCACGGATCCGTCCCAGGAAACATGGGTCTTTTCCGGTGCATACTCTTCGAGCACTGCATGGAAATTGGAACCGCCGAAGCCAAATGCGGACACACCGGACCGCCTGGCAGTTCCAGGTCCGGCCACCCAGGGTTTGGCCTGGTCATTGAGGTAGAAAGACGAGGTTTCAATGTCCAGATCCGGATCCGGTTCCCCGGCTTTCAGGGTGGGGGGGAGCACCTTGTGGTGCAGGGCCAGGGCCGTTTTAATCAGACCTGCAGCACCGGCCGCAGCCTTGGCGTGGCCGATCATTGATTTCACCGATCCGATGGCTGTGGACTGGCAGGGGCCTGTTCCCTCAAAGCATTGTCTCAGGGCGGTGAATTCCACCTTGTCTCCGACCCGGGTGCCCGTACCGTGGGCCTCAATGAGACCGACGGTGGCAGGATCCACTCCGGCCCGTGCATAGGCATCATTCAATGCCCGCAGCTGACCTTTGGATTCCGGCGCATACACGGCAGACGTTCGTCCGTCGCTGGAAGTGCCGATCCCTTTGATGACCGCATAGATTCTGTCCTGGTCCCTTTTCGCATCTTCCAGGCGTTTGAGAACCAGCATGCCGATTCCCTCTCCCAGCACCGTACCGTCGGCATCCTTGGAAAAGGGTTTGGCATCGCTGGTATGGGAAAGGACCCCTGTTTTAGAAAAACACATATGCATGAAGATGTCGTTGAGGGTGTCCACACCGCCGGTGATGGACATATCGCAGCGTCCGGCCTGAAGCTCCATGACCGCGGTGTGCACGGCGGAAAGAGAACTTGCGCAGGCCGCATCGGACACGGCATTGGTTCCCGACAGGTTGAGCCGGTTGGCGATTCTGCCGGCCACGACATTACCCAAAAGTCCGGGAAAGGAATTTTCCTGCCACTGGACATAGGAAGCCTCAATGCGGTCCATCACATCTTTTCTAACCTGGGGCGGTACGCCAGCGTCCTCAAGGGCCTGTTTCCAGTATGGGTGACCCAAACGTGCCCCCAGGGGGATGACCAGTTCCTGGGTCCCTGTCACCCCGAGAATCACATTGACCTTTCTTGTTTCCAGCCAGGGGTGCCCCGGGGCATAGCCGGCATCTTCCAGTGCCCTTTTGGCCACCTCAAGGCCCAAAAGCTGAGAGGTGTCCGTAGCTTGAAGATTGTTGGGCGGGATGCCGAAGCTCATCGGATCAAATGCGATTTCCGGGATAAAGCCGCCCCGGTTGCAATAGGTGTGATCCGGGCAGGCCGGGTCCGGGTTAAAGTAATCGGCCAGTTTCCAGTGAGAGTCCTCAGGAATGGGACTGATGGCATCAATCCCGTTAAAGAGCATGTGCCAGTATTCCTTGAGGGTTCTGGATTCCGGAAAAATACAGGCCATTCCGATGATGGCGACAGAGGACTTAGGTATGTTGAGTTTGGCTGGTGTCATGAATTCCAAAAGCGTTAAACGTGAAAAATTATCGCTTGAGAATATACCGGCTCATGGCCTGGAAATCACCTGATATCAAGGAGGTTGACAAAAGTTTTACATTCAGATCGCCCCCTGAATTCGAGCGAGAATTTCCTCTTTTGTCTTAGGTGAAACTGCGGCGGCCCCGGGGGGCAACTGGATACCCTGGGCCCGTAAAAAGGATGCCCGGGTGGCCACGCAGGCACCGAAAAGAAGGTTCAGTGCCACCACATCCGCCGTGCGATGATCATGATCCGAAAGAAAGCTTCCCTTTACCCATTGGTTGAAAGCGCCCATGGAGGGGCCGCACCAGACCTGGTAATCCATCTTACGGGCCGGATTGCCCTGGATGGCCCACCGGGAGGACTGACCCAGATAGGACCTGAATACCAGGGCCATTTTATGCCTGGGATCGGCTTCGGCCCGCTCCACCTCCCTGGGGATTCCTCTGGAAAGGAAAAACTGCCGGGTTGAGGCCCAGGCCTCTTCAAAGCTGGTCTGGAGAAATTTTTCCTGAATTTCTTTTTGGATTTTTGGATCCACCTCGCTAAAAGATGCACAGGATTTATAAATATTATAAAGCTTTTCAGCCCGGACGGCGAAAAGGGTCCCCCGTTTGAGGACCTGAACCCGGGCGCCGATTTCAAACATGTCCGCAGAGGGCGCCATGGCCACATCGGCCTGCTCGGCCTGGCAGAGCAGCTTTCGTACATCCTCGCAGATACCGGCCTCGGTACAGGACTGGTTTACGGAGCCTGTGAGCACATAGGCCGCTCCCATGCCAAAGGCCGCAGCCGCCGATTCGGGGGTGGCGATCCCTCCGCCCAGGCCAACGCAAAGAGGCTCAGCGTAGCCGAATTTTTCCATGCATTCGTCTCTCAAAGAGATCATGGTTGGCAGAAGTGCTAAAGCCGGTCGATTGTCTGTATGCCCTCCGGAGTCTGCCTCAGCCGTCAGGTCCCAGGCCATGGGGATAGACTGGGACAGCGTTGCTTCCTCTTGCGTAATTCTGCCGGCTTCCAGCAGCTGGGCCACCAGTTTTTCCGGCGGCGGAGCGAAAAACTGCCGGGCGACTTCGATTCGGGAGACCTTGGCAATGACATGATTGGGAGCAACAATGGTGCCGTCGGATGGATTTCTATGAATCCCTTTGATCCGATAGTAGACCAAGGCTGGTGTCATGCGCATGAAGGCTGCCGCCGATATCCTGTGGATACCGTGCTTGAGATACAGCTCCACCGTGGCCATTTCATGTTCCGGGTCTCCCAGGCTGTGAATGAGATTAAAGCCGAAAGGTTTGTTTACAAGAGCTGTTTTCAACTCTGTGATGGCCGCCTCAATTTGCGGCAGGCCCAGGCCCCCGGCCCCGAAAAATCCAATCATGCCGTTTTCTGCCATGGTTCTGACCAGCGCCGTTGAGGCGATCCCGTTGGCCATGGCCCCTGCCACATAGGGGTAGGCAAGTCCGTGGCGCTGCATGAACATTGGGTCTCCCAGCCTGCCCGGAGGCATGGCCGGCATAAATGCCTGGCCTTCTCCCGGCGAAATGGTCGAAGGGTCCAGGGTAATGTGGAAGCTGTTGTCCGGCCCTGGGGAAACCAGGCAGTTGGCGGTTACCTGCTGTATGGCATCTGCGATTGACGGTGTTTGGGTCATGTTTTTTCCGGGTGATTTGGGTTTTGGGGGTTACGGTTTATGTCAGGGCGTATCATTACCATATAACGCAGGAAATAATCAATGATCAGGTAAGGGGCTTTCCTCTACCCGGGGCCGGGTAATCCATTTTTCAAGCACGTCGCTGAGCATTTCCTGGCGGATTGGCTTTGGCAAATAGTCATCCATACCGGCGGCAATGCATTTTTGCCGGTCCCCTTCCATGGCATTGGCCGTCATGGCAATGATGGGCACATTTGGATTTTTAACTTTGGAATCTGCATTTCTGATGGCCGCCGTGGCCTGATATCCGTCCATGACCGGCATCTGGCAGTCCATGAAGACAAGATCGTAATCCTCCTGGACAAGGCGTTCCAGGGCCTGTCTACCGTCGCTGGCAACCTCGGTGCCGTATCCCAGTTTTTTAAGCATGCCTTTGGCCACCTGCTGGTTGATGGGATGGTCCTCTACCAGAAGAATACGAATAGTTGAATTTTTTTCCGCCTGAATGCTGTAGTGGCTGATGATATCTTCACCCGGTTTTGGCCGGCCGGGTTCGGTCTGGATCCGGGCCAGGCAGTTGTACAGATCCGAAAGCGTCACCGGTTTGGAAAAATAGCCGGACACCCCAAGCTGCCGGTACCGGGCAGCATCCCCTTTGTGCCCGGAGTCGGTAACCACAACAGTCTCTGGCCGAAGGTCTTCAGGCAGGCTGTGGATGGCCTTTGCCAGGTCCAGGCCGTTCATATCGGTCAGGGCTTCGTCAAAGATTACAACCTGGAAAGGGTCTCGGTTTTCTGATTGCTTCAGGGTGGATAAGACCCGGGTCGCCCGGCTGACCACTTTAACGGAAAGGGACCAGTTCTCAAGGGCCCGTCTCAAGTGCTCCCCAGATCTTGGATCCGGATCTGCCACCAATACTCTGAGCCCTGCAATGGTGTCGCTTGGCTGCATGTCGGAACCCGGCAGCCTGGAGGAGGGTTTGACGCGGATATCAAAAGAAAAAATACTGCCGCCGCCCGGGGCATCACAGACTCGAATGCTGCCCTTCATCAGCCCGCAAAGCTGCCGGCAGATGGCCAGGCCAAGTCCGGTGCCGCCGTATTGCCGGGAATCGGATGAATCCAACTGGGTAAAGTCTTCGAAAAGAAGACTTTGATTTTCTTTGGGAATACCTATGCCTGAGTCCTGAACAGAAAAGTTAAGCTGCAGAAAACCGGCTGGAGACTCTCCTATGCCGGTTCGCAGGATAATTTGTCCCTGGGGGGTAAACTTGATGGCATTTTCCACAAGGTTGGTCAGGACCTGGCGCAGGCGGGTAGGATCTGCCTTGACATAGGTCGGGATTTTTGGGTCGGGTTCATAAATAAGTTTAAGACCTTTGTCCCGGGCCCGGAATCCCATGGTCCGGATGAAGTTATGTAAAAGGTTGGTGAGGTTGAAGTCGATTTCTTCCACATCCATCTTACCGGCTTCAATTTTTGAAAAATCAAGGATATCATTGATCAGGGTCAGAAGGGATTCCGCACTTTCCTTAATGGCCATGGCGTACCCGGCCTGTTCCGGGGATAACTCTGTATCCAGCAGCAGCCGGTTCATGCCGATCACCCCGTTCATAGGGGTCCTTATTTCATGACTCATGGTGGCTAAAAAGCGGCTTTTTGCCTGGCTTGCATTTTCCGCTTTCTCCTTGGCTTCCACCAGCTCATGGTTGAGTTCCTCAGCCAGGCGTTTTTGTCGGGCAACGGTTGTGAACAGGGCCTTTTGTTCAAGCATCAGCACAATCACAATGCCGATTTCCATCGTCATATATCCCATGGGAAGCCACCACAGGTCCGGTTGGGCAAATATCCTGTCATAGTGCAGATCCCTTAAAGCCGTCACCGCGGCGGCGAGAAAGGATATCAGGATGATCAGCGATTCCCACCGTTTTTTTCGCCAAAGGTCTAAAAGCATGATAACGGGGATGATAAAAAGCCCCGGTCCGATGAGCCAGGCCGAGGTAATGGCAAACAGTTTTTTGACATCGAAATAGCTTGGCTGGTTGAAAAAAAGAATCCCCAGAATGAGAATGAGCCCGAGTCCTGTGGCATTTGCCAGGGTGTTCTGGGTCCAGGATTTGATCCCGATGAAATCCATGATGAAAAACAGTACCGTGATGATGGATGCGCTGAAGCAGAACCGGGACATCTGCCACAGGAAAAGTCCGTCCTGGCTGGCGCTGGCAAAAAACATGTGAAGATAGGCCAGGCCCAGAAGCAGGCAGGTCGTGGCGAAATAGATTTGGCTCTGGTTCTTGAATCCGGTTCCGGCCCACAGAGTGGTGAAAATAAAGCAGAAGAAAAAGCTGAGCATAGAGAATCCGAAAATCAGGTTGTAATGCCCGATGGTGTACCATAGCGCCCGGCCCGTTACATCCTGGTACTCACCGAAAAAAATGGCGGGAAGCCTGTGTCTAAGCCTTTTGGGCGTTGCTTTAATGGTCAGAATATTGGCGCTGTCCTCTCTAAGAATTTTGGGAGAGATAAATTCCCGCTCTCCGAAAAATTTGTCCATTCGGGTTCCTGAGGATAAAAGTCCGCTGGCAAAGACCAGGACATCATTGATTCGGATCTCCATGGGATAGGGGGTGCTGGGAATAAACAGCAGCAGGGGCTTTTCTGCCAATGCCTCAGGGAGGGTAAAGCGGGTGTGAAAAGTGATCAGTGCGTTGTCATCCAGGTCATGGGGCAGGGGGCCTCCGTCGTATACCGGGTCGTCTGGGGACAGCACGGGGCCTGCGTCCGGATGCTGGTCCATATTGGAGATTTGGTATTGAAACGGACCCGGATATAGCCTGACCGGATTAGGGGGCTGGGCATGGCCGGAACCGGGCAGAATCCCACAAATGCCAATCCCTGCCATACATGTCAACAAAAGGTATATCGCCCGAATGATTTTCATCCCCGCTGCCTGCCGCACCCCGTTTTCCCGGAAACCTTTGTTTCGGCGCGCTGACTGCCGGCAGGTCACCTGGATCATATCTGGATTAAATAATTGCTGGTTTGGAATAAAGAATAAAAGAACTATACCATATAACCTTGACATTTTAAAATGCCGTTTTGCAGGGTGCTTTGGATTGGGCGCATGTGGGAATGGCTCAGCCTCTGGGGTGAAATTCCCGGTGCTGTCTGACCAGATAATCCCGGGAAATATGGGTATAGATCTGGGTGGTGGAGATATCGGAATGACCCAGCATGGTCTGTACCGAACGAAGATCGGCCCCGCCTTCAAGAAGATGGGTGGCAAAAGAGTGGCGCAGGGTGTGAGGGGTGATCCCCTGGGACAGCCCCGCCTCCAGCGCATATTTCTTGACGATTTTCCAGAATCCCTGCCGGGTCATGGGATTGCCGGCCCGGGCCACAAAAAGATAGGGGCTGATCATCTGCTTTAACATACCGGGTCTGCCTTTTTCCATCCATTCCCTGACGGCATTTTTGGCCGGGTTCCCGATCGGGACAATTCGTTCTTTGGATCCTTTTCCCATCACACGGACCAGGCCTGCATCCAGGTTGAGATCCTGGTGCCGAAGGCTGATCAGTTCCGATACCCTCAGCCCGGCTCCGTACATGACTTCCAGCATGGCGATATTTCTAAGTCCTTTATGGGTTTTGGGATTCCCCGCCATGATCAGGGCCTCCACATCCGTAACGGAGATGATTTTAGGCAGGCTCTGGCCGGTTTTGGGGATGCTGATCTCTTTCACGGGACTTGCGGCGATCATATTTTCTGCAGTCAGGTATTTGTAAAACCCTCGAACGCTGATCAGATGCCTTGCCCTGGACCGGGCCGAAAGCCCTTTACGGGTCAGGCGGATCAGCCAGGCCAGAATTACTGTGGCATCCGCATCAACGGGATCGGTGATACTGTTTTCTTCCAGAAAGGCCAGGTAGTCGGCCAGGTCTGAGGCATAGGCCTGAATACTGTTTTCAGACAGGCCTTTTTCAATGGTGAGATAGTCCAGGTAAAGGGTGGCCATGCGGTCCATTGGGGATTGATTGACGGTCATTGGAACAACTCCGAAATGCAGCGGAACCCGATGGTGTTTGAGGTAAAGTCATGTTTATACAGGCCCCGGGAGCTGATGGTCAATTTGTCTGTCGCATTCCAGGCACCGCCTTTGGCGATATTGTACTTTACTTTCTTCCGGGTTTTAAAGGGGGGATACTGTGAATCCTGGGTCCATTCCATGATATTGCCCAGCATATCGGACACGCCGAATTCATTGGAAAAATTATCGTACTCATCCACAGGCGTCGTGTCGGAGTACCCTGACGATTCAATGTTCAAGGCCGCGGGGTTGAAGGTGTCTCCCCAGGGAAAGGGCAATCCTAAGTCCGTCCTTGCTGCGGCCTCCCATTCGGCTTCAGAGGGCAGGCGCCTGCCGATCCAGGAGGCGTAAACGATGGCGTCTTCGACACTGACCTGGACCACGGGATGGTTGCGTTTGCCGTGGAGGCTGGATCCCGGACCGTTGGGGTGATACCAGCAGGCCCCTTTGATCTCTTTGAGTCCCGCCTCTTTTCTCCAGGTGGTTTTGTTGCCTTTTTTTGAATACCTTGCATGGTAGACGGTGCCGAATCCTTTTTTCTCCGCGGTGGTGACATAGCCGGTCTGTTCGATAAAAATTTCAAATAAGGAGTTTATGACCGGATATTTGGCCAGAAAAACCAGGGGCATTTCAAATTGCTGAAGTTCGAGGCTGGACTTCAGGGCCTTTTGAGTCCCCACGGTGTAGGTACCGGCCGGGATCTTGATATAGGTGTTGAATTTTTTTTCTCGATCCCCGAGGGTTTCATCAAAATGATTGGCCATTTCCTTGCTTTTGCGAAATTCCTCCAGAGCCTTCTGCTCATCTTCATCCAGCTCGTCCAGTTCCTCTAAGGTCTCATCATCCCCCAGGTCAATCTCTTCGATTTCCTCATCTTCTTCCAGTTCAATGTCTTCAAGACCGTCATCGTCGATTTCCTCGATTTCTTCGTCCTCGTCCAGCTCGATTTCGTCAAGTTCCTCGATGTCCTCGTCATCCACCTCCTCTATTTCTTCAAGGTCTTCATCCTCGTCAAGTTCGATTTCCTCCACATCATCATCGATCTCGTCGACTTCTTCGATGTCTTCATCTTCATCGAGTTCAATCTCTTCGATGTCCTCGTCATCAACTTCTTCAATCTCCTCGTCTTCGTCCAGCTCAATTTCTTCTATGTCTTCATCCTCGTCAAGTTCGATTTCCTCCACATCATCATCGATCTCGTCGACTTCTTCGATGTCTTCATCTTCATCGAGTTCAATCTCTTCGATGTCCTCGTCGTCAACTTCTTCAATCTCTTCGTCTTCGTCCAGCTCAATTTCTTCTATGTCTTCATCCTCGTCGAGTTCGATTTCCTCTATTTCCTCGTCTTCATCAATTTCGATCTCTTCGATTTCTTCATCTTCGTCTACCTCTATCTCCTGGATCTCTTCATCATCGCCGGCTTCAATTTCTTCGATGTCCTCGCCTTCATCCTCTTCAAAAAGACGGCCGCCCATTTTGCTGAGCACTTTTTTGATTTCATTGATGATATCATTTGTGGTGTCTTCTGATTCCGGTAGGTCGACGGTTTCAAGAAATTCGGTTACGGCTTTTAGGATCCCCGTGGCCTTTTCGATGTCAATATCCCCGGTCTTGACCGCATCTGAAAAAGAGTGAAGCAGGCTGGTTTTTGCCTCCTCGGTCATATCAAAGATATTGGTTTCGGAGATGATAATATTGTCCGGGTTTTTTCCTTTTTTGGACAGCTTTTCAAGATCGGCGTTGATGGCGGATTTGATACTGTAGAAATTGCGACGCTTGGATTTGAGTTTTTTAGGGTCTGCCCCCACCTGCCAGACCATGTCAATGAGGGTGTCGGTGTCTATGGTGTAAAGCGCACTGATCACATTTTCAGCAGTGTAAAAGGACTGGATGGCTTTGATCGCTTTGTATTTAACTGAGCCGGGCCGGTATTTTAAATTGTCTACCGCTTCGCAAATACCTGATAGTGTGATGGAAACCTTGCTCAAAAAAAGCCTCCTTAAGCTTATGGTGGGTGCAAGTATCACATTATGATATATCCCGGCGCTTATTTCAACAGTGGCAATGGGCTCCAGACCTTTTGTTATCAAACTATTCCGTTGATATTTTTTTAATTTATGCTAAAAATATACGGATATGAACAAAATCTTGACAATCTCAGGACAGAGGGGCGGATCGGGGAAAAGCATAACCGCTCTGAATCTCGCTGTTTCCCTTAGTCTGTATGAGCGAAAAGTCCTTTTGGTGGACTGCGACCCCCAGGCCTGTGTTACGCAGTGGTCAGGAATCGGCAGTTCAGGGTATCCCTTTGATCTGGCCTCCGTTCTCAACGGGAGGGCCACCCTGATTGAGGCGATTTCAAAAACCGAATTCAGCTTCCTTGATATGATTCCGGCGGGATTTGACCTTTTTGCAGCAGGACAGAAGCTGTCCCGTCTGACGGCCAATGAAAAGATCCTGCGGCTGCTGCTTGAGGATGTCAGAGGCGACTACGACCATATTATTTTGGATGCCCCGTCATCCTATGGGTTTTTGAGCATCGCCGCATTGACCGCCGCGGACGGACTTTTGATTTCCCTGTGTCCCCGCTTGAATACGGGCGGTGATGTCCGTGATCTTCTCAAGTCCATAAAATATATCCGGTCCACCCATGGCGCCCCTCTTAAAATCGCAGGCGTTTTGTTTAACCGCTGCCTGGGGGCGGATGAGATTGACCGGTTTATTAACGAACAGAATTTGAAAGAAACCAGGGATTTGGTCTGCACCTCCTTTATCCCGGAGGATGATGCGGTTAACCAGGCAATCCATAACGGCACCCCCCTGGTATTGCAGGATATCAAATCACCTGCCAGTGAAGGGTATCTGGCCTTTGCTCGGGAGATGATCCAGGCCTTTAATTAATGATGAGGTGGCCCTTGAAACTGACGAATCCGGAATCCATCCAGGAAAGTGAAAAAGAGTTTATCGATACCATCAACGCAGAACTGGACTGGGATGCCATTGAGCAGATGCTGCTGGAAAAGCATGGATTTGCCGTTCAAGAAGAGGTCCTTTACAAAGACGGCAACCTGGTGGTCCACGGGGATCAGATTGCCTACAAGTTTGACTTTGAAATTAAGGTTCCCCTCTCCGTAATTTTTAACCGGGACGGTGAATGCCTTGAGATTTCAACCCGGCACGAGGAAGAGGATGAGGACGAGCCGGATATGGAGACGGATGAGGATTATGCGGCGGACGACTTTGAAACGGATGTCGAGGAACCTCCCAAAGCATTGCCCGTTGACGATATGGCATCGGAAATTGCCGACATGATTTCTGAAATCAACGAAGAAGGAGAATAGGAACCATGGAATCTACATTTGCCAGCGATGATAACCAGGCCTATATCAGAAGCCAGATGGATGAAATCCTGGCAAGGGAGATTACCGCCTTTATCGATGTGGATTCCAACATCGCAATGATGTCTTTCAATCTGGCCAGTATTTCCTGCGTCACCATCATTGTGGAACGGGAACGCGAAATCAAGCAATATGCGGATTTCCCTCCGGAACGCTATAATAAAGACAGTTTTATCTCGGAACTGGTAGACATAGGGCTTGCCGAAGACGAATATCTGACCTCCGCCGTAAACTCGTGTCTAAAGCAGGGATTCATCAGCAGCGGTGAGGACGGAGCGCTGAAGGCGGAGATGCCGGCATTCATGATGGCCGGATTTTTAGACAGCATGTTCCCGGGCATGCAGGGGATGAACCTTATCGCCTTTGTTCTCCAGATGCATGATGAAGTCAACTCCGGGCGCAAAAGCCTTGCGCTTGCCAAGGAAAGCTTTGAAAGCTCTCTTAAAACCCGGGGGGTGGCAGTCACAAAGGACAGGGCCGCAGAGCGGGCCACGCAAATGGCTTCCGGTACTCAGAAGGTGTCAACGGAACAGTCCAGGCAGATTTCCACAAAATTGAAAAAAGAGCACCTAAATCGTCTGTCAAAGGCCATTAAGACCAGGAAAAAAAGGGGCGGGGAATTCCAGGAAAAAGTCAAAATCCAGGATGTATTTGACAAAGGCCCCAGCGAAGAGGAACTGGAAGCCCAAAGGCTTGAGCTTCAAAAGAAGGAAGAGGCTGCCAAAAAGGCGGAAGCCCTGGCCCGTGAACTGGCTGAAAAGGACGAAAAGATAAAGGAAGCTGAGGAGGCGGCCCAGGACCTGGCCGCACGGCTCAAGGCTCTGGATGAAAAGGAAGCGGCTTTGGCCGCGGCCAGAGAGGAGGCCAGGGCAGCCAAAGAAAGGGCTGAGGCCCTTGAGGCCAAAGCCGCTGAAATGGCGGAAAAAGAGGCGCGCCTCAGGGAGATGGAAGAAAAGGTTCGGCAGATGGAGGAGGACGCCAAACTTAGGGAGCAGGTACTTCAAAAAAAGGAAGAGACCGGTGCGGATGACGATATCGAATCCAGAATTGCCGCTTTTGAAACCGAGCTGAGCATGCCCTGTCCTCTGTGCAAGGTCGGAAAAATAGAAGAAAAGGTCACCGAAAAGGGCAAGGCCTTTTATTCCTGCAGCCAGGCGGACTGCCGTTTTGTTTCCTGGGACAAACCCTATCATTTTCAATGTCCCTTGTGTAAAAATCCTTTTTTGACCGAACTTTCTCTGCCTGAAGGCGGCAAAGGCCTCAAGTGTCCCCGAGCGGCCTGCTCCTATACCCAGAACGATCTGCTGGAGCCTTCCCAGCACATGGCTGTGGAGGCGGAAGCGGCAAAACCCAAGAAGAAAAGAAAGCTTGTGAGGAGAAAAAAGAGATAGTAATGGATTTTCCTTTCATCGACGAACGGCTTGGTCAGGTTTTTGACAAGGTCCGGAAAGGATCCCGTCTTTCCAAAGAAGACGGGATCTTAATTTATGGGACCTGGGATCTGATGGGGCTGGGCCGTATTGCAAATTATGCCCGAACGGCCCGGCATGGCAAAAAAGCCTTTTACGTATACAACCAGCACCTGAACTATACCAATGTGTGCAAGAACCGCTGCAGGTTCTGCGCCTATGCCAAAGACGAAGGGCAGACCGGCGCCTATCTGTGGTCAATGGCGGATGTTGAAAAACAGCTCATGGCTCGAATAGAAGAGCCGGTAAAAGAACTGCATATCGTCGGCGGGCTGAATGAGGCTTTGACCTTTGATTATTTTATCGATCTGCTTGAGACCGTGAAGCGGATTCGGCCTGATGCTGCAGTAAAGGCTTTCACCTGCGTTGAGATCGACTATCTGTCGCGGCTTTCGGGGTTGAATCTTGAACAGACCGTGGCACGGCTCAAAAAAGCCGGACTGGATATGATGCCCGGCGGCGGCGCCGAAGTGCTGAACAGCCGGGTCCATGATGAACTCTTCCCGAAGAAAATCGGCCATGAACGCTGGCTTGAGATTGTGGAGACCGTTCACCGGGCCGGAATCAAAACCAATGCGACCATGCTGTACGGCCATATTGAGACTGCGGAAGAGCGGGTGGACCACCTGATTTCCTTAAGGGAGGTCCAGGACAAGACCCATGGATTTTCCGCCTTTATTCCTCTGGCGTTCCACTCCGAGAACACTCAGTTGAACGACCTGCCCCCGACCACGGCTATGGAAGACCTTAAATCGGTTGCCGCCGCCCGGCTGATGCTGGACAACTTCGACCACATCAAGGCGTATTGGGTGATGATCGGCGAACCTTTATCCCAGGTCGCCCTGCATTTCGGTGCAGATGATCTGGACGGCACCATCATCGAGGAAAGAATTACCCATACGGCCGGGGCCAAGTCTGCCAAGGGGTTGACTCAGGAGCAGATGGAGGCCATGATCAAGGCCTCAGGCTTTGAACCGGTGCAGCGGGACTCCTTTTACAATCCGGTCACCCCCGGGCAGGAATAGACCATGACAGACACGAACATCGAAAAAATAATAGAGAAAGTCAGAGCGGGACAAAGAATCTCTTCTGACGAGGCACTTTTGCTTTTCAGGACCTGCGGCCTTTTAACCTTGGGAAGCCTGGCCAATGAGATCCGGTTCCGCCGCCATCCTGAAAAGCGGGTAACCTTTGTGGTGGACCGGAATATCAACTACACCAATATCTGCGTTTCCGGATGCCGGTTTTGTGCGTTTTTCGCCGCACCGAAAGGGGAGGGCGGATATGTGCTCTCCCACGAAGAACTCGGAGATAAAATACAGGAAACCCTTGATCTGGGCGGCACCCAGATCCTTCTTCAGGGCGGCATGAACCCGGATCTGGAGCTGGACTTTTATACGGACATGCTGCGGTTCATCACGGACAATTACGATGTCCATGTCCATGGATTTTCGCCGCCGGAAATTAATTTCCTTGCCGAAAAGTCCGGCCTGACTATCACCGAAACCATATCCGTTCTAAAAGAGGCGGGTCTTGCCTCCATTCCCGGGGGCGGTGCGGAAATTCTCTGTGACGAGATCCGGGCCAAGGCCTCCCCTAATAAGTGCGGGGCAGATGCCTGGATTGAGGTGATGCGAAAGGCCCATATGCTTGGCATGCGATCGTCAGCCACCATGATGTTCGGCCACCTGGAAGAAGATGTCCATATCATTGAGCATCTATCGCGGATCCGGTCTCTTCAGGATGAAACCAAAGGATTTACAGCCTTTATCCCCTGGACCTTTCAGCCGGGCAATACCAAGATCAATGTGACCAAGAAGACCAGTGCAGAATACCTAAAAGTTCTGGCCTTAAGCCGCATCTTCCTGGACAACGTGGACAATGTCCAGGCCTCCTGGGTCACCCAGGGAGACAAGATTGCACAGGTAGCGCTCTTTTTCGGTGCCAACGACATGGGATCGACCATGATTGAGGAAAATGTTGTGGCCTCGGCCGGGGTGGATTTCATGCTCCCGGAGTCCGAACTGCGCCGGCTCATTGAAACTGCTGGATTTTCGCCCCGGCAGCGGGACTGCTATTACAATCTGATATGAGCCTGACTTATCTTCATCCCCAAAAGGCCGCCAAAGCCTATCGTGCCGCATGGGTGATGGTGACACCGGGCAGGATCGAGGAAAATGTCTGCCTGGAAACCCAAGGATTCCGGGTGACAGGCATTACGAAAGCCCCGGCAGCCCCGGATGTTGTTGATCTCGGTCCCGGGCTTGTCATGCCCCTGCTTTTCAATGCCCATACTCACCTGGAATTATCCGCCCTCAAGGGAAAGACCGATCCGTCAAAGGGGTTTGAGGTCTGGGTGAAAGAATTGATGGGGGTGCGTGAGGCCCTGGGCCCTGCAGCCCTTTCCGCTGCCGCCCTCAAGGAGATTCGAAGATCCCGGGAAATCGGCACCGGCGCGGTGGCTGAAATTTCGACCCTGGGCCTGACCCGGGAGCTGATGGCGGAAGCCGGTCTTTCCGGAATCTGGTTTCAGGAGGTTTTAGGCGGAAAGATGGATTCCTGTCTCGTCGATCTTCCGGGAACGGCAGCAGGCTGCCAGGAGACCGGGACAGAAGAATTACAGCTATCATTGAGCCTTGCCGGCCACGCCCCTCATACCACCTCCCCTGAAGTCCTGCGGCAGGTGAAGGCCGTTACCCAGAGCCGGGGACTGCCCTTTTCCATCCATGTCGCGGAATCGGAGGCGGAGAGCCGGTTTTTACGGGGGGAAAACTCTGAGTGGAAACGCTTTTTATCGTCCAGAGGCATTGACACGGCGGACTGGCCTCTCGGGAATAAAACACCGGTGGCCTACCTGGATGCATTAGGACTTCTGGGGCCGGGGACAATCGGTGTGCATCTGATCGATACCGCGCTCCAGGATCTTGACCGCATTGCGCAAACCGGAACGTTGACCTGCCTATGTCCTCGAAGCAACTCTGCCCTGCACGGCCGCCTGCCGGATATCCCGGCCATGCTGAACCGGGGCATCGCCCCCGCCCTTGGCACGGACAGCCTGGCCTCCTGTGATTCTTTAAGCCTCTTTGATGAAATGGCCTTTACCCGAAAGCATTTCCCCGGCATCCCCCCTGAAACGGTCCTAAGGATGGCCGGCGTGAACGGGGCTTCAGCGCTCGGGCTTGCCTCTTTTATGGGAACCCTTAAACCGGGACAATGGGCGGGCTGCCTTTATATAGACCTTGCGGCTTCCGGCCGTGATGATATTTTAGAAAGACTGACAACCAATGAATTCTAAGCTTAAAATGGGGAAG
Source organism: uncultured Desulfobacter sp. (assembly GCA_963677255.2). Taxonomy (GTDB): domain Bacteria; phylum Desulfobacterota; class Desulfobacteria; order Desulfobacterales; family Desulfobacteraceae; genus Desulfobacter. The sequence continues at coordinate 3,679,016 of CAXXER010000001.1, forward strand.
ATTACCTATATCAACGCTTCCCCTGTATACTACGGCATTGACCATGGCATGCACCCGGACTGGCTGACCCTGGTGCCGGATGTGCCGGCGGCCTTGAATCGTCAAATCAAAAACGGCACCGTGGATATCAGCCCCATCTCCGCGGCATTTTACGCCATGAATCACCGGGATCTGCTGCTTTTGCCGGATCTGTCCATCTCCTGTGACGGGGATGTGCTCAGCGTAATCTGTGCCAGCCGCTATCCCATGGATGAGCTGACCGGGAAAAATGTGATGTTTTCCAACGAGTCCGCCTCGGGCGCTTCTTTTCTAAAAATGATCTTTGCCGAAAAAAAGATCAATCCGCGGTATACCGTGGGATATGCCGGTGATATTTCGGGTGTCCCCGGGGATGTGGATGCGGTGATGGTCATCGGGGACGCCGCCCTTACCCAGCCCTGGGAGCAGCGTTTCCCGTATCGCTATGACCTGGGAGGGCTGTGGAAACAGATGACAGGCCTGCCATTTGTCTTTGCCGTATGGGTGGTCAGACAAGCCTATGCGAAAGAAAATCCTGTGCAGGTGGCTGCTGCCCGACAGCTTTTGTTGGACTCACGGTCTAAGGGCGATGGTCATCTTGCGCAGATTATCGATGCCGGTGCAAAAAAGCTGAAGTTGCCGTCAAAAAGAATCTCAGACTATTACGGCTGCCTGTACTGCGATCTGGATGAGCCTAAAGTCCAGGGGATGGACCGTTTTTTCGCGGGGTTGCATACCCAGGGCATATTAAAGGAAAAGACCCACATCCGGTTTTTCCAGCCGCCGGGGCTGGGGGGATAGGCATGACCGCACCTTTTTCCGGCAAACCTGTTGTAAAGGCTATGGCCGGTCTGGTGCTTGCCGTTTTTTTCTGGGCGGTCAATACGGTTGTGGCCAAAGGGGTGATTTCCCAGGTGCCGCCCATGTCCCTGTCTTTTTACCGATGGGTGACGGCTATGGTGTTTCTTTTACCCTTTGCCTGGGGACCTGTAAAAAAGGATCGGGCCCTGATCCGGAAAAATCTGGGCGCTCTGTTCTGGCTCGCACTTCCCAGTGTGGCCGTATATAACTCGGTTTTGTATATCGGCGCTTTATTTACCACGGCCACCAATATCAGCCTGGTGGTGGCGGCCATGCCCACCGTAGCCTTAGGCCTTGCCTGGGCGGTTTCCGGCGCCCGTCCCAGACCCCTTCAGGTCACCGGCATTGCCCTTGCCATGGCTGGCGTTTGCGCCATAATTCTTCAAGGAACCTGGCAGAACCTGGTCACCATGAATTTTAATCCGGGAGACCTTTTTATCGTTGTTTCCATTTTTGCATGGGCGGTTTACTCCGTCATGCTTAAAAAGTACCCGCTTCCCATCCATCCTCTGTCATTTCTGATGATGACCTTTATTTTGGGCACCCTGATTATTTTCCCCTTTTATATCGGGGAATTGATATGTTTTAGAGGTTTTACTTTAACTTTTCGAATGGCGCTTGTCTTTATTTACCTTGGGCTGTGCCCCTCCATTCTCTCCTATGTCTGCTGGAATCACGGTGTGCATACCCTGGGAGCACCTGCGGCTTCGGTGTTTATCTATCTGGTTCCGGTCTTCACATCTGTGCTGGCCTTTTTTTTCCTCGGAGAGCAGATCTCAGGATTCCACCTCTGGGGAGGGGGGCTGATTCTTGGGGGGCTGCTGCTTTCCTCTTTTTTTCACGGAGATAAATAAGATGCGATCTGTGATTATCCCTTGACTTACCAAGGGGTTTGCGAATAAAACCAGGTTAAATCAATTTTTCTTCATCTGAACGGTTGTCGAATCTGCAATGCCGGTGCTCTGGTGCACCTGACATATAAATACGGCGTGTGTTGTTCCATAACATCCTAAAAAAGGAGATCTTGTATGGCAGAAAACAAACGGCGGGAGTTTATCAAGAAGATCGGAGTCGGCGCGGCAACCGTTGGCGCCGGAATCGCAGCGAGTGCAGTTCCGGCCATGGCCAAGGAAAAAACCTTCAGATGGAAGATGGTAACCACCTGGCCCCCGCATTTTCCCATGCTGGGAGAAGGGGCGGACAATTTTGCCAAATGGGTAGATGAGATGAGCGGCGGCCGCTTAAAGATCCAGGTCTACGGCGGCGGCGAACTGGTCCCGCCTTTGGGGGTCTTTGACGCGGTCAGCCAGGGCACGGTTGAAATGGGTCATGGCGCCGCCTATTACTGGGCCGGCAAATCTCCGGCAGCTCAGTTTTTTGCCGCGGTTCCCTTCGGGTTCAACGCCCAGTCCCTTAATGCCTGGCTTTACTCCGGCGGAGGACTTGAGATCTGGGAAGAGGTGTATAAAAAGTTTAACTTAAAACCCTTTCCCGTAGGCAATACCGGTGTGCAGATGGGCGGATGGTTCAACAAGGAGATTAACTCCGTCGATGACCTTAAAGGGCTGAAAATGAGAATCCCGGGCTTGGGGGGCAAGGTCCTGGCCAAAGCCGGAGGCAATGCCGTTCTGGTTGCCGGAGGCGAAATCTACACCAACCTGGACCGGGGAGTGATTGACGCCACAGAATGGGTCGGCCCCTACCATGACCTTAAGATGGGGTTCTACAAGGCGGCCAAATACTACTACTATCCCGGATGGCACGAATGCGGCACCGGTCTTGAAGCCATGGTGAACCTCAACGCCTGGAACACTTTGCCTGACGATCTCAAGGCGATTGTAAATGCGGCGGCTTACAAGTGCAACATGTGGATGCTTTCAGAGTTCGAAGCCAAGAACAACGGTGCGCTCCAAGAGCTTGTAAAAGAGCACAATGTTCAGCTGCGGCAGTTCCCGGAGGAGGTGCTAAGAGAGCTGAAAAAACTGTCCTTAGAGGTCCTCGAAGAGGTCGCCGCCTCTGATCCCATGAGCCGCAAGGCCTATGATTCTTTCCTGGCTTTCCAGAAAAACATATTTGACTGGAACAAAGTCACCGAGGAAGTGTACCACAAGTTAAAATATCTTTAGGCGTTAGGATTGCATAACTAAAACGGGGCCTGGAAGCGTGTGACGCTTTCTGGCCCCGTTTTGTAATTTGGCGCTGGGCTATAGGATGGTTGCCGGCAGCCAGGTTACAGCTTGCGGTATCAGGCAGATGATGAGCAGGCCGATGATCTGGATGATGACAAAGGGGATGATGCCTTTGTAAATATCCATGGTGGCAACCTCCGGAGGGGTGACCCCTTTCAGGTAAAACAGGGCAAACCCGAAGGGCGGCGTGAGAAAAGAGGTCTGCAGGTTGACGGCGATGAGGACGGCCAGCCACAGGGGATCGACTCCCATGCTCACCATAATGGGGGCCAGCACCGGCACGTGGATAAAGGTGATCTCGATAAAATCCAGGAAAAAGCCGGCAATAAAAATAATGGACATGACGATGAACAGGATGCCCCATTTGCCGAATGGCAGGGATCCGATAAGTTCCCGAACCAGCCCGTCGCCGCCGAGCCCCCTGAACACCAGACCCAGGGTGGTGGCGCCCACAAGGATGATGAAGACCATGCAGGTCAGTTTGGTGGTGGCATCCATGACTTCTCTGACGATCTGAATGCTGAACCGGCCGTGGATGGCCGTTAAAATGGTGGCGCCGATGGCGCCGACCGAGGCCGCTTCTGTGGGGGATGCGATACCGGCAAAGATAGAACCCAGCACGGCAATCATCAGGGCCAGCGGGGGAACCAGGGCCTTGAACACCCGTCGGATAAGGTCTTTTCTGGAAATTTGATTCAGGATTTCCGGATCAATGGGCGGGGCCCATTCGGGTTTCACCCGGGCGATGATAAAGACATAGATCATATACAAAAATACCAGCACGAATCCCGGGATCACCGCCCCGATGAAAAGATCTCCCACCGGGACATTCATAATATCGCCGAGAAGCACTAATACGATGCTAGGAGGGATGATCTGGCCTAATGTCCCGGAAGCGGCCACGGTGCCTGTGGTCAGGCTTTTGGAGTACCGGTTTCTGAGCATGGTGGGCACGGACAAAAGTCCCATGGTGACAACGGTGGCCCCGACGATGCCGGTGGACGCGCCCATAAGCGCCCCGACAAAGATGACGGAGACGGCAAGGCCCCCCCGGATTTTTCCGAAGACCAGGGCCATGGCTTCAAGCAACTCTTCCGCAAGCCCTGATTTTTCAAGCATGACCCCCATATAGATAAATAAAGGCACGGCCATGAGGGTGAAATTGGTCATGGTCCCCCAGATTCTCAGCGGCATCAGTTCAAAGAATGAAGGCCCAAAACCCCACAGCCCGAAAAAAAGAGAAACACCGCCAATGGTAAAGGCCACAGGGTATCCCAAAAGCAGCAGGGCAAATACGGCGGTAAACATGATCAGGGGCATGTATTCGTGGATGAATTCCATCATTTTTTCGCCCCCTTGCCCGGGTGCCCGAGGATGACCAAAATATTTTTTGCGGCCTGTGAGATCCCCTGAACAATCAAGAGGATGAATCCTGCGGGAATCACGGCCTTGAGAATGTATCGCATGGGCAGCCCCCCGGGGTCCGGGGAGGTCTCCCTGACGGCCCAGGAGTTACCGATAAACTTCTGGGTGGAATAGATCACAATACAGCAAAAGGGGATTAAAAAAAACAGGGTGCCGATCAGGTCGATCCAGGCTTTTGTCTTTTCGTTGAAGTTGATGAACAGAATATCGACCCGGACATGCCCGCCTTCTTTCAGGGTGTAGGCGGCACCGATGAGAAAGACAACGGCGAAAATATGCCACTCAAGTTCCTGAAGGGCAACGTTCCCTTTGTTAAAGGCATAGCGCATCACAGTGTCATAAAAAACGATGAGCACCATTGAAGTGGTGAGCCATCCTACGCCCCGGCCGATTTTCTCACTCAGATAGTCGATACCATTAACAAGCCGCTCAAGAAACTGCATAAACAAAGAACCCCCCTCTCCTTGCTGAATAGGCATAAAAGAACGTATTCCGGCTCTAACCATCGAATCTTACTAAAAAAGGAATGTCCTATAAATCTATAGAATATAGTGATTTGTCAAGTGTTTTCGTGGAAATCCCAAGGGGGTGGCGAACAAGGGAAATGGGAAAATTTTAAAGGGGCAGGGTAAACCGGAAGAATGTTCCCTGTGTTGTCGTTGAGGTAAAAGAGACTTTTCCTTTAAGATAGGTTTCCCCAAACAGCTTCATGGAATAGGTGCCAAGCCCTCGTCCCGTCCCTTTTTTTGAACTGAAATGCCGCTGAAAGATCCGTTTCTGGATAGGGTCCGGAATTTTTCCCTGATTCCAGATTTCCCAGGTAACATCGGTTGGCCGGATGTCGGCGGTAATATGGATCCGGCCGTTTGGTGGCGTGGCTTCCAAAGCATTGATTATCATATTGCCCAATACCCTTGAGAGCAGAAGGTTGTCGGTTGTAAGGACCAGATCGTCATCCGGCCACAAAAAGTGAATATCTTTGTTCACCGCCGCCTTGTGGCCGCTGATCAGATCGTCCAGCTCGGCTTTGATCTGGCTGAGCATTACCGGATTTTTGATCGGCACATAAGCGCTTGTGGAGCGGTGGTGGCTGAGATCCCTTTGTACCTGGATTTCACTGATCAGACGCTCTACCGTTTTTTTGACACCTGAGATCTCAGCATCGCCCGGTTTACCGATTTCCATCAACTGCACATTGCCGTAAAGGGCGGTCAGGGTATTGTTCACATCGTGGAAAAAAACACGGTCCATGTTGAGCCAGAACTGTTGGCGGGTAATATCCTGGGCATAGAAGAGGATCCATCGGTTCCCATCTATGGTAACGGGTTTGGCCTTTATTTCAAGGCAGATATCGGATATGGTCCCGTCCCTGTCGGAAACCAGGGCGCAGATCTGTTCCTCATCCAGGTTGTCCCGGATGGCGGTCATCATCGCAATGGCCGCCCCGCAGGAAACGCAATACTCCGTCGTTCCACAGCCGGCTGGTTTGTCATGGGCATGCACGCAGTGAAGGCTTTCCCCAAGCCTCAGCCCCAGAATCTCTTCGGCATTATCAACGCCCACCGTGTTGAGAAAGGTGTGGTTCAATCCCACGATCTGCCGGTCCTCATTGAGAATGACGAGAATGCCCTGGGTGGCTGTCAGCAGGGTGTCAATGACTGGATTCCGGCCGATTTCGCTTAGCTGGTTTTTTAGTTTGCGACGGTCCGTTCTCTGGGGCGGTGCGAAATAGGTTCTCATTTTGTTTTTTGTCCTTGGGGAAATCTCTTTTATTGAGCATAAGAGTATTCGCCCGGACCTGTCAAGAAAAAAGCCGGCATCGGATTGCCGCCTTTTCATCGCATATACTTGTTGTTAACTGGTGGGGATGAAAGGATTTGATATGCCCCGGACCATTTGTGCCCCACTTCGCTATTTTCATCGGCTTATGAAATCTTGCCTTTTTAATCAGCTAATCCTTGTCCTAAATCCTTGATCTGCCGTTCAGCAGATTTGACAAAAAATGCGGATATAGATAACCCTTTTGCCCTAGCCGCCTTGTCTATTCTCACAAGCTTATATTCCGGTACCGTGATATTGACCCGTTGGGTCTTGGGAGCCATGAAGGCAAAATCAATATCAGCCAGATACAAAAAGCTGTCCCAGGTATACAAATCGGAATTTAACAGGCTATCCATATTAGAAGGGGATGGTGATCCCGTATCCAGTGTTTTTATCCTTATGAACAATTTCCGGATATTTCATTTTACTTCCTCCATACTAATCCAGCCATTTTATAAATGTTCCTGGCCGTACCAACGGGCAAATCTTTGCCAGCTTATGAATATGGGTACTCTGCTTATGGCTGAGGCTTTTTACCGGCAGGAAAAGGCCATCGATGCCGAGCCGATATACAACTGTGATCAAATAGAGATATCTGGGTGAAAGGGGGGCATACGAGAGGGGGCTCCTCCGATGCCAAGGGATAGCTCAGTGCGGTAGACTGCTGTCTACAGAAGCCTAGTGGTTGATAAACCGCCGGGCTCCACCTTTTTTCTACCCAGGTACGATACAGTGATATTTTTTGGGTGTCGGACGGCGCCAATCAACACCTACCAAATCAAAGAAAAAAAATATTCACAAGGTTGTTCGGATTCTTCTTCTTGATTTTCATCTCCAGGAGTTCAGATATTTGAAAAAGGAATATCCTGCTGTTGATTCGGTCTTATTTTTCCGGAAACCAGACGGGGAAGCTTTTGGTGTGAATCTCCTCTATAAGAATTGGAAAAAGGCCTGCAAAAAAGTCGGAATTGATGATCTTGATCTTTATGGTGGAACCCGTCACTCAAGTATCACTGCTATCGCCAAAGCAGCGGGAAAGGATAAAGCGAGAAAATATTCAGGACATTTGACCAATAAATCCTTTGATCGTTATTGTCAGATCGGTGACGATGATACGTTTGATATTTCTGAACTGATGGCAAAAATGAGATGAAAGAGGGCGGCCTTCAAAAAAATGAAAGATACGCAATTTATCCAACTTTCTCTTGCCTTCCCAGGGTTGTAACAGTTATGTTTAAGCAAATAGATTGCCATTGTTAACTCAAGCCTCTAATCCATTGAGCATCATTTAATTCGGATATGCGAATTTCTCTATCTGTTTACATAAGGCAAACCTTGTCTCAGCATCAGACTTATATCAAACTGGGAACTACTGCTTATGGCCACCTCTAATAATTGTCTTTTGGCTCGATTTCTTCGTTGCCTGAAAATTTTAATCCTCAAAATATTATGTATATTCCTCCGGTTAAAATTTTCATGCGTCTCGAACTCAAACCAAAATCCTGATTATTCGAGGTGCCGTATGTCTAAAAGATTATTTATTATTTGTTTTGTAGTGCTTGGCATGCTGTCGTCGGAGTCCTACGGAGAAGAGGATATATTGATAGTTACCGAAGAATGGGCTCCCTTTAATTATTTTGAGAAGGGCAAAATGACCGGATTCTCAACGGAAATAGTGCATAGTATTCTTCAAATAATTAATGAAAATTATGAAATAAAAGTGCTGCCGAGTATGAGATCTACACATACGCTTGATCGCAGGCCACACACATTAATGTTTTCATTGTTTCGCACACCGGAAAGAGAATTTAAATATAAATGGATAGGACCGCTATGTGACGGATCAATATATTTTTATAAAAAGAGAGACAGCCATTTAAAAACGGATAGTTTGGAAGATTTGAAAAATATTGGAAGCATAGCATGCCGACATGCAGGCTTGATCCCCCGTCTTCTAACTGAAATGGGATTTAAAAATCTGGATAAGGGGGCAACCGGTAGTTTGCAGATTTATAAAAAGCTTCTGGCTGGAAGGTGTGATGTTGCAATAAGCGATACGGATCTTGGAGTAAGGTATTATCTGAAAGCACTGAATGCCAGTACAGACATATTAGAGAAAATACCAATACGAATTTTTGAAGCGGAGTTATATATTGCAAGCAGCAAAGATATTTCTGCTAAAGAAATCAAAAGATGGCAATTCGCACTTGATAAGCTGAAAAGTGATGGGGGCTATGACAAAATATTCCAGAAATATAACTAACAGGAATCGACCGAAAAAGGTATGCTAATAAGTTAAAGGGTAGGCGGTGAAACAAAATGGACTTACGGGGCTTAGATAATACACTAAATTGAGCTTAAAATAGCCTGGATGAGCCGCACTACTTTTGCACCACCATCTCGAGGCATAAAAAAACGGGAACTTGTTAATGATTCCCGTTTGTTAGCTGGTCGGGATGAGAGGATTTGAACCTCCGACCCCCTCGTCCCGAACGAGGCTCTCTTTACTTAACTATTTGTTTTTACTTTATTTGTTGTTCAAGACTTTGCCCACAAGAAATTTGTGGGCAAAGTCATTTTTTTGTGGCTTTCGTTGCCTGGCGGCTTTCAAGCTTTTGGGCGGCCGCCTCCATTTCTATCAAGTTGCCGCCCGGATCCGGTTCCTCGTCCAGGGATGGGATCCGGTTAATTTGATCTCTTAGCTGCTCTATTGACGTGTGTTGGTATATTCGGGTGGTTGTGTCTGTCCTGGAGTGGCCGGCAATTTGAGAGACTGATTTGAGGTCCCCCCCTTCTGCCAGCATAAAGGAAATTGCCGCGTGCCTGAAATCATACATCCGGATTCGGCGGGTTACCCCGGCCCGACGCTTGGCCGCTCGGTATGCAGTCTTTACCGAACTGATCGGGCGGCCCTTGTACGTGATGATCTCCGTGGCTGGTTTGTCCTGATCCTCTTGTCTCCATCTGACAAGATCCTTTTCAAGGTCTATGTGGAGTGGCACATCCCTATACGGGATCCCCTTTTTTTTAGCTGAAAGGATATGGATAGTTTTCTGTTCAAAATCAACATCATCCCAGGTGATCCTGAACAACTCCTGAGCCCCGGGGCGCAGGCCTGTAAAGTAGGAAATTTTAAGGGCCCGGATCAGGTGCGGGGCGGAGTGGGCCAGGATGTTTCTGACCTCGCCAGAAGTTGGCGGTTTGTTTCGTTGGTCATCCTTTTTAGGTTTCTTGTGACCAAGCACTGGGTTGGTGAGGAGGTATTTTTTTTTGACGGCCCAGTTCATTATGGCCTGGATGTCGCACAGCTCGCGGTTGACCGAGGATCTGGATATCAGTTTGGGTGTTTTGCCGTCCGGAAGAAAAAGGGGTGTGGCTTTTTTGTTTTTGCCCCGCCCCCTCATGACGGTTTTCTGGGTGGACAGTCGTTTTTCCACATAGGCGTCCAGGCGCTTGTGGGTCAGGCCGGCGGCCTGGAGGTGGCCAATTTCCGGCAGAATGGTCCCGGTCAGGGAATAGTACAGGTTTTTCTTTGAGGATTCTTCCAGAGAGGTCAACCCCTCTATTTTGATGTACTCGGCGGCCAATTCCCCAAAGGTGATTCCCTGGTGGACCGGGGTCGGGTCTTTTTTGTATCCGCGGATGACACCGGTGGCCTTTAGTTCGGCGTCCCGGTCTTCGGCCAGACGTTGGGCGTCGACACCCCGGCCGAAATACTCCTCTTTTCGTTTACCGTTGAGCGTGTAATAGACGAAGATTCGCCCGTCTTTTCTTTGACGTATTGCCATTTGAATGTCCCTCCTATCTATTTTTATATAGACGGACCGAGGCCAGCCTGCGGCTATCCGGAGGGATCGGCAGGCCGCCCAGTAATTGCCGATCCATCCACTGGGTCCATTGATCATTCAGGGTTTCATTAAGCGAATACAGCGATATTGTATAAAATTCTTTTGGCCCCCCTTCCTGGATTGTTGTCTGAAACATGATATTCGGGTGGATATGGTCGAATTTTGGCCAGCAGAGTCCCAGCGCAGGTTTATCAACGGCTAACCAGAGGTATTGCCCGGCCGGAATATTCCGGGTCTCTGCCCGGACGCCCACGGTGGGGCCGGTTTCGGATCCGGGCGTCGGAAGGTGAATTTTCCCCCATGGGCCTTTGGGTGGGGGACTTGAGAATAGAGATGGCCCAAGAAATAGCAACAGGATCAAGCAGGTGGTGATAAGTGACGACAGGACAATGATTCTATAAGTGGTTGTTCTTTTAGGCCTCGCCCGAAGTTCTGGAGCCCCTTTTTCCTTTCGTATGGTTTCCCGTATGGCGCTTTTAAGTCTTTCCCTGTCCATGGTTACCCTTTTGAATCAAGATCATTTTCCCATTGGTATTTTCCTGTCGGAGCTATTTCCCACCGGATAAGGATCCACGCCTTGTTCTATACACTTACTGACCCTGTTGATCTCATTCAGCACGGCCAGGAATGCCTCGACATTCTTTCCCTCTATGTCTGCCAGTCGCTCGTTAGCCTGACAGGCCATTTCCCTGAACCGGAACTGCTTTGTCACATTGTAAAGGCGCCGGTCCATCTCATCATCGTTTTTGATCGCGGATTCTCCAGTCCCGTTTTCGCCGGTCTTTATCAGATCCAGAGCGCGCCTGAAGCATTTTTTAACAAGCTCCGGGTTCATTTCCTGGCCCTCCTCCTCAAAAACTTCCTGAATGATCTGGGTGATCTCATTGATCGGGGTTGGTGCGGCCTGCGTTGTTTTGACCTGATTTTCGAGTTCATCGTCCTGGGACTCCAGGAGGGCCATTACAGCTTTTAAATAGGCATCTTCAGATACTTGGGGTTTGAGGTGCTTGAGGACTTGAAAAATTTCGTCTGCGGAAAAGGAGACTTTTCCGTTTTCTTTGTTGCCGTAATTTGATCGACTCATGTTCAAAAAATCCGCAATATGCTTGTGTTTTAAGCGTGTCGTCTTACGAAGATCTCTGATTATTTCAAACGGTTTCATGGGCTCTTTCATAAAAGTGCATATAATAAGCAAAAAATAGTTGACAAGCCAAAGTCAATGCGTGTAATAAACACATTGTTTGTTATCTAAGCATCTACAAAGAGGGAGCTCCATGTATATCTCTCAAGTCTCACAGTTCATGAAAGAGTCAAGGGTGGCCCTTGGCTGGACTCAACAGCAACTTGCCGAAAAGATCAACAAAAGGCGTTACAATATATCCTTCTATGAATCTGGAAAAACAGTCCCTCCTGGCGACGTTGTGCTCAAAATGCTTCAGCTGCGGTTTCCCAATATGTGTTTTTTAAACACATCAATCTCCGAGAGTACATTAAAGGAGTCTGAAATGCAAACAGAGTGTGAAGAAAAAGTGATTGCTTAAGCATGGTGTGTGCTTTTTACACACAATTTTAATGATAAGCGAGGTCCAAATGGCAGAGATTGAGACCACCCCATTTCTGTATGCGGTTCGCAAGTCAGAAGACGGGCTGACAGAACTAACTATTTTTGACGGAGATAATTCATCAACGATTGAGCTTAGTCCGTTGATGTTGGAGCAATTAATTAAGGAGCTTAGAGGTCATGACCAATCGTCGAAATGATCGTGATGACATCTCCTTTTTTGGTTTTTTTTCTCTTTGTCTGAGAGTGGTAGTGGCGAACGGAAAGGATCAATTCCTCCTTGGTAAGTTTTCTGTATGCCAGAACTCTGTATATAACCCTGTTTTTCTCATCAACAATCTTGTTTTCTATGTTTGGCGGGAGCATGATTTCTTCCTTTTGATTTATGATCAGATGTTGATTTTGATCAATAAATCCGAAACCAATCATTTTCGCAAGCCATTTCTCGCACATTCAATTTGTAATTACATCAATAGCTTATTGCGAGGTGTAAATGCCAGATATTGAGACCACCCCCATAACCTCCTGGCAGTTTTTTCTGGCCTGTAAGCGGGCCCTGGGCATGGGTGTCATGAACAAGATCTATGCCGGGGTGAAGGCCAGAAAGTGTCCACACTGCAAAGAGCCGATTACCGAGGACCGGACCCGGCAGCTAAACCGCTGGTCAGCAGATCCAAGGTATACCGCGTCCAGTCAGCCCAACCCCTTGGATAGACTCCTTGACCTGGAGGACCGGCTCATGGATCTGGGCAAGGAAGAGATCGCCCGGGGTGCTGTGGACCTGCAGGCCAGGGTTGTGGGGTGTGTGCTCCGTGAGCTTTCGCCCACCTCGGACAAGAAAACGATTGCAGAGGAGCTTCTGGATAATATCCCGGCCCTTGCCGCGTATACCGAGGCGGCCCGGGAGGATTCCGGCCAGCCCCTGGCCGTGATCCGAGAGAAGGCCCAGGTCTTAATCCGGGAGATTGAGGAGGACCTGGCCATGATCGAGCAGCAGCGGGGAAAGGAGTAGACCATGCCTTTGCCGGAGGTAACAGAAGCGGATCGCATGATCAAGATCATCGACGATACCATCCGGGATCTGCAACTGCGGCGGGCTGAGATTGTGGCAACCTTACCCCAGGAGCGGACAGTCCGCCGCAGGATCACGCATATCTCAGCCCCCGGCCTGCCGGCCAGGAGGATCAAAGGAGTCAGACCATGAAAAAAGTATTGCGCTATTTTTTCCTGTTGGTGGGCTGGCTGGCTCTGGCTTTTGCCGGGTCGACTTTGGATCCGGAGTGCGGCTTGGCCGGGCAGGCCGCTTTTTCGTTCGGCATGGCCGCCCTGTTTGGCGCGTGTCTGCGAATAGTTAAGGGATTATCCGGATCAGAAAAATTCTATGCAAGGAGGCGCGCCTAATGCGGGAGAAAACCTTTGATTTCTACATCGGGGCATTGACGGATCAGATCGTCATGTCCGTTATCCGAGGCTGGCTGGACCGTCACCCGGGCATCGCCATTAAGGGCTTTTACCGTCAGTTTGACCGCCCCCGGGAGCTGTTCAGCTTCACCATATATTACCAGCTCTACCGGGCGTAACCCCTGGATAGGTAGTCTTCGCGCCCGGCTCCGTGGCGTTAGTAACGGGCTCATTTGTCTCTCCTTTATTTCCAGTAAAACGCTTGCCGGTGCTGGCCCTGGGCGAAACCGGCCACTAATAACTGGAGGTGTGTATGCAAAAAGAGAAGCAGCAAAGCTCTAATCGGATAGACCCAGCATCCTTAAAGGCGCTTTTATCTGGAATAGCACAGATTGAGAGTGGATTTCACTCAGCAATCTATGCTTTGGCCGAAGCAGGCTTAACAGATACAGAGGCATATAAGTCTCTCATTCAAAAAAGAGACGATGTTCTTGCACTCAGGGATGCCTTAAAGCCATCCGTGTTCCTCTAAAACAATTTTTCTATGTGCGGTCGGGGTAGCTTCATGGCAACGTACAACAGGAGTTAGGTTATGTTCTCCGACATAATAAATAACATCGTGGACCAGATAAGATACGTCATCGTCCATATCATTCATCTCCATCCAAAGAGTCTCTCCAATTCTTGGGATGGCGTCGGTTTCGACTTCTGTTTTTTTTCTCAGGGCCATGTTTTTAGAGAATATTTCGAATTTAACGATCATTTCCTATCCTTTTTTGAGGTTAGTGAAGTGGATAAACCTTTTGAATCAAATCCATAAGTATTTGTCAATAAAGGAGCTTATTATGGTTAGCGATACTAATCTGTACTGCCCAGAATGCGGAGAATTGATGTGTGAATGCACTTGTGAGGATGCAAGTGGTCTTTGTCTAAGCCTTGACGATTTAGACGAAACTCACGAGCTTTATTTTGAGTAGGTGAGGGCATGATACAAACCTTTGATCAATCTGGACCTTTTCCCTTGCCATGTAGACTATCGCAGGGGGATCTGCAGTCCTCCATCTCGATTTCCCCGCGCCCCTGTTCAAAACAAAAAACCAGGCAAAGTCTAATGCTCCAGGATGACCGGCAGATGCGCTGCGGGTCCTTCCTGGAGGTATCCCTTTTACGGTTTCGGGCAGCGCTTGGGGTGGCGCTATTGATTTTAGGGAAACGGACGGAAACCGGAAACTTCGTGGTTTTGGCCGGGGGGATGGGTTGAAAGAGGACGAGAAAAATATGGCTGGCCAGGACGGTGAGACGAACCCGGACGGGAACTTGGTTGACTATAAGACTGCAGTCCAGAAGCGGGTCAAGAAGGCCGGTGAGAAGATCCGGGAGAAAAAGGCGGCCAAGGGGAAGAGGGCGGCCGGAGGCGGGAAGACGGGGCGTGGTGGCGGTGGTAAGGGAGGGGGTGCAGGTGGCGGGACTGCCGGATCCGGGATGGCCGGGGCCGGCGGGGAGGACCTGGATTCTGAATTTATCATGGCCTGCCTGTCCCGGAATGAGCTGGGGGACGGGGAGCTGTTCAAGCGCCTGTTCCGGGATCACTTTGTCTTCAATAAGTCCATGGACTGCTGGATGGTCTGGGCCGGACATCATTGGCAGGTCGATAAGATGAACGCGGCCGCGGCATCGGTGGAGGCGGTGGCCCGGGTCTACCAGGATGAGGCCCGAAGGATCTCGGGCCAGATCAACAAGCTGACCGCCGAGGAGGATCAGGATAAGCACCGGGGGCGGATCCAGGATCTGAAATCGGCCCGGGCCGCCCTGAACAAACGGGCCGGCGCTCTGCGGTCCACCCGGCGCCGGAAAAACTGCCTGGCCTTTGCCCACACCTCGGACGAGCCCCTGGCCATTGAGGGCAACGAGGTGGATCAGCGCCCTTATCTTCTGCCCTGTCCCAACGGCGTGATCAATCTGCAGACCGGGGAGCTGGAGCCGGGCAGACAATCGGACTATCTTATCAAGGCGTGTTCCGTGGAGTGGCCGGCCGAGGGGATCAAGGCGGATTATGAGGACTGGGAGGTCGTCCTGGACGAAGTCTTTTCCGGCAACGAGAACCTGGTGGAATTTCTCCAGCGGATCTGCGGCTATGCCCTGATCGGCAAGGTGGCCGAGTCCATCCTGGTGGTGCTCCACGGCCAGGGCCGGAATGGCAAGTCCATGATCGTGGAGACCATCTCCAAGGTCATGGGGCCCCTGGCCGGGGCCATCCGGTCGGAGATGCTTTTAGACCAGCAGCGGGTGGCCAGCCCCTCGGGGCCGACGCCGGAGATCATGTCCCTGCGTGGTCTGCGAATGGCCTTTGCCTCGGAGACAGACGACGGCTGCCGGCTGTCCACCTCCAAAACAAAATGGCTCACCGGCAATGACACCCTGACCGGCAGAAATCCTCATGACAAATATGACCAGCAGTTCCCGCCATCCCATACCCTGTTCCTTTTGACCAACCACAAGCCCCGGATCTCGGCCGAGGATTTCGCCATGTGGGAGCGCATGCTGCTGTTCCCCTTTGAGCTCTCCTTTGTCAACCGGGATCCTTCCCCGAACAAGCCCAACGAGCGCCGGGCTGACCGGGGGCTGCCCGAGCGCCTGGAGAAGATGGGGCCCCAGATCCTGGCCTGGATGGTGGCCGGCTGCCTCAAGTACCAGAAAGACGGGCTGCAGCCGCCCCAGGTGGTGAAGGATGCGGTCAAGGAGTACCGCAAGAACGAGGACAACCTGGGGGATTTCATAGAACAGTGCTGCGTGACAGGGCCGGATTACAAAGCCGGCGCCTCGGATTTGTATGCCAAGTTTGAACAGTGGTGGGCCAAGAACGTCTCTAAGAATGTGCCAAAGCAAAAAGCTTTTGGCACATGGTTGGGCAAGCGGTTTGAGAAGAACACTTCCGGAACGGTGACATACCTTGGGATCGGGCTGTTGTCTGACCTGGAGGATCCGGAGGATCAGGGAGGGACGGTTTAGCCGGGGAGGGGCGATCCTCCGCAAGGTCAAGGGGTTGTAATTGTTTGGGAATTTTGGCGGCGGCAGAGTGCGCCCGGAGCGTTGGACCATAACCGGGGCAATATATAAAACCTTTTATCTTTGAATCTTTTTTTAATTTTTTCCCCGGTTAAGGTCCAAAGGTCCAAGGTTAAAAAATAAAAAGTAAAACCAGGCGTTTAGCCTGCGGAGGATTTAAGAACAAGGGTCCGGAATGGTCCGGATCCTCCAGGAATACGGGAGGCTTTCATGAACATTCTGGATGCAGTCGGCCAGGCCGGGATCAAGCTTCGGAAAGCCGTGACCAGCGGGCGGGAATACTGCGGGCCCTGTCCCGGATGCCGGGAGGGTGACGACCGTTTTCATGTCTGGCCGGACCGGGGGGAGGGCGGAACTTACTGGTGCCGGCGGTGCAATGCCAAGGGGGACCTTGTCCAGTTTCTCAAGGATTATTGCGGGTACACTTATCCCCAGGCCTTTGAAGCGGTGGGCCGGTCCATGCCAGACCAGTACCGGCCCGCTGTCTGCCGTCCGGCCGGGGCGAAGCCGAAAACCCGGTTTCAGCCGGTCCGGCATGAGGATCCGGTGGAGACCTGGCAGAACCGGGCGGCGGATCTGGTGGATGCCTCCTGCAAGGCACTGCTGGCATATGACCGGGCCATGGCGTGGCTGGCGGCCCGGGGGCTGGACGAGGGGGCGGTTCGGCATTTCCGCCTGGGCTGGTTTCCCGGGGAGAAGGGCAAGCCCTGCATGTTTCGGCCCAGATCCGCCTGGGGGCTGCCGGAGGTTTTAAAAAAGGACGGTAAGAAAAAGATGCTGTGGATCCCCCGGGGATTTGTCATCCCCTGCTTTCGGGAGGGCCGGATCCACCGGATCCGGATCCGCCGGCCGGCCGGGGACCTGAGATCTGACCGGGACATCCGGTATTACATGCTGCCCGGCTCCGGCAACGATCTGCTGTGGATCAACCGGGACAAGGAGGCCCAGGTGGTGATCGAGTCTGAGCTGGACGCCATGATGGTGGCGGCCCGGGCCGGATCCCTGGTGGGGGTGGGAGCCCTGGGATCCGCCAGGAACAAGCCCGGGGCCTCGGTGTTCTACCACCTGAAAAAGGCGCTGCGGATCCTGGTGGCCCTGGACTATGACGAGGGGGGCTGGGAGGCCTGGGAGTGGTGGGAACAGGAGTTTCCCCAGGCCCGGCCCTGGCCGGTCCCCCAGGACAAGGATCCGGGGGAGGCCTTTGCGGCCGGGGTGGATATAAGGGCCTGGATCCTCCAGGGACTGCCCCCGGCCCTGACCCTGGATTTGCAGCCGGCCGGGTATGAGCCGCCGGAGGGGCTGTCCCATATGGCGGAGCTCAAGCTGCTGCTCCGCCGCTACCCGGTGAAGATCCGGGCGGAAAGGGATTCCGCCGAGATCCTGTTTGATCCCGGGTTCAGGAACCGGGCGATCCGGCACCGGATCCGGGTGCTGTTTGAGCGGGACGAGGAAGTTTACTGGTATCTAAGGCTGTACCACCCGGACAGCATTATCACCGGGGAGAACTGCGAGGTAAGGGTTTAGCAATGGCGGGAAATAAGAAAAAAGGGGATACGGCGGAACATCTGCCCAGTTTTAAAAGCCTGCACCAGGTCCTCAAACACCTTAAGGATTCCGGGTTCAAGATCGGGAAAACCAAATTGTACGAGGATGCCGGCAAAGGGGCCATCCGGATCAATCCGGACGGATCGGTGCTGGAAACCGAGGTTCGGGCCTATGCCGGCACTTTGCCGCGGCAGGACGGGAACATCCAGGACCTTAACGATGTCCACAACCGGAAGGCGGCCAAGGATGTGGAGCTGGCGGACATCAAGATCCGGCGGGCCCAGTTTGAGCTGGACCGGGAGCTCGGCAGGTATATCCCGCGAAAGGAACTGGAGCAGGAACTGGCGGCCCGGGCCCTGATCTTTGAAAACGGGTTCCGGTACCTGTTCACCGTAAAGGCCGAGGAGTGGATTGCCCTGGTGGGGGGAAAACGGGAAAAGCTGCCGGATTTTATGCGGGCGTTGAACCAGGCCCTGGACGCACAGCTCTCCAGCTATGCCACAACCCGGACTTTTCAGGTTCTGATTTTAGATGAGGAGGATTCCCTATA
The DNA here is from genome assembly GCA_963677255.2 of uncultured Desulfobacter sp. Lineage (GTDB taxonomy): Bacteria > Desulfobacterota > Desulfobacteria > Desulfobacterales > Desulfobacteraceae > Desulfobacter. The sequence continues at coordinate 3,697,301 of CAXXER010000001.1, forward strand.
GTGGGGCAGCTGTTCAAGGATAAGGATCCGGATCAGGTGGCGGTGGCCAGGCGGCCGCCCTGGATGAGTCCGGACCTATGGGACACCCTGGTGGCGTTGATGGATGAGGGGCAGCTGGAGGTCCTGGTCCGGTTTACGGATGCCGAACGTAAGATTGTCAGAAAGCCCAAGCCCGTCAAGGCGTCGGAGTGGGCGGAAAAGCACCGGGTCCTGACCTATTCGGTGTTGCCCGGCCGGTGGCATAATTCTGTCACCCCCTACGGGGTGGGGATCATGGACGCCGCCATCCTGCCCTTTGTCCATGAGGTGACCATCTGCGCCACCCCCCAGACCGGGAAATCCGAGATCGTCCACAATATCGTGGGGTACTGCATAGACCGGGATCCCGGGCCGGCGCTTTACACCTACCCGGACGAGCGGACCGCAGACGATAACTCCCGGGACCGGATCCTGCCCATGATCCAGTCCTCCACCCGGCTCTCCTCCTACTTCACCGGATCCGAGCGGGACAAGGGGCTGAACCGGATCAACCTGTCTCACATGCCCATTTACCTGTCCTGGGGCCGGAGCGTGGCCTCCATCGCCAATAAGCCCATCAAAATCGGGGTGGCCGACGAGATCGACAAAAAGGGCTTTGACACCGGGATCCGGGAAACCTCGGTCCTGAAACTCATTGACAAGCGCTTCACCACCTACCGGGGCAGCTACAAGTTTTTCAAGATCTCCTCCCCCACTCTGGAGGAGGGCCGGATCTGGGTGGAGCTGCAAAAATGCCAGGTGGTGTTTGACTTCTGGGTGATCTGCCCCCTTTGCGGCCAGCGGCAGCTCATGGCCTTTTCCAACGGGAAATTGAAGGGCGGGCCGCTCCGGCCCGGCGGCATCCGATGGGAAGGGGGCCATGGGGCGGATCCCGTTGAGGTCAAGACCCGGAACCTGGCCTGGTACGAGTGTGAACACTGCCAAGGCCGGTGGGACGAGCGGATCCGGGATAGGGCGGCCCGGGCCGGGACCTGGCTGTCCAGAGGAAAGCGCATCGAGCTGATGACCTACCTTGAGACCTTCCGGCCCTCGGACATCGGCTTTCATATCCCCTCCTGGATTTCCCACTTTGTCCACTTCGGGGAAATTGCCGCCGCCTTCCTGGAGGGCCTGGATGACCAGGAGGCCATGCAGGATTTTAAAAACGGGTTCTGTGCGCTGCCCTGGGTGGTCAAGCGGCTGTCCTCATCCGAGGAGCGGGTCCTGGAGGCGAAAAACGATCTGCCCGGCGGGGTGGTGCCTGCGGATGCCATTGCCCTGACCGCCGGGATCGATGTGCAGAAACGGGGATTCTGGTTCGCGGTCCGAGCCTGGAACCGGAACAAGGATTCCCACCTGGTCCAGTACGGGTATCTGTCCACCTGGGAGGATGTCCATACCCTGGTTTATGGGACGGCATGGCCGGTGGAGGGGCGGGATCCGAAGAGGCCCATGGGGCTTTGGCGGGTGGCCATGGATACGGGCGGCGGGGAGACAGACGACGGCGACTGGTCCAAGACCGAGGAGATCTATGCCTGGATCAAGCAGTTCGGCAAGAACCGGGTCTTTGCCGTCAAGGGCGCCTCCAGAACCCAGGAGGCCACGGTCCGCAAGACCACGGTGGGCATGAAGCACAAAGGCCGGCCCGTCCCCGGCGCCCTGGACCTTTATATGCTGGATACGGACAAACTCAAGCGGGCCTTTCTGTCCCATTTCAATATTGAGGATCCCAAGGAGGAGGGGGGAGATAGGGACGAGGCCCTGGAAGACATGGGCATGAAAAGAACCGTTTCCCTCCATGGAGACACCGGCATGGACTATGCCCGGCAGATCCTGGCCGAGGAGGAGCGGGCGGATCCCAAGACCAAGAAGCTGGTCTTTGTCCAGGTCCGCCATGACAACCACCTGCTGGACTGCGAGGTCTATGCGGCGGCAGCGGCGGACGATTTCTGGGCGCCGGCCCTGATCCATACCCGGATCCGGAGGAAAAAGAAGCGCCGGGCCGGGAAAGTCGGAAAAGGGGGCTTTGTCAATTCATGGAGGTAAAGCTGGTGTTCAGAGGGGCCAAGGAGATCTGCGGGGCCGTGGGGATCAACTGGAAGGAGATGACCTACTATGTCAGCAAAAAAGGACTGCCGGCATTTAAGATCGACGGGAAAGGATCCTGGATCGCCCGGCCCGCCGATCTGGAGGCCTGGATCGAAAAACAGAGGAATGAGAATCTGCCGGGTGAAAAATCCGGGAAGAGAAAGGGGAGATAATAATGGCGGTTATAGAATCGTGTAAAAAGCCTGTGCTCAAGCAGGTCAAGGATGAGTTGAAGACCCATTTTAAAAGCTGTATGACCCGGGCGACGTTTCTTCGGAACCAGGGGTATGTCCTCCCTGACGAGTACAAGGCTATCCGGAACCGGATCATGGCGGATCAGGCCAGCGTGCTGGAGGCGTTTGATTGATCGGTCAAAAGAGAAGGAAGGATATCAGCTTAACTCTGTATTAACCTGCACATGTGGGAGCAATGTCCAGGTTAATACATGAATAGATTTGAACCAGGAGGCTATTCGCTATCAGTATCGGCATCATCACCCTGGTATTCATCATGGTTCGGGTTTAGTTGATTAGCATGGTTATCCAAACTGTCCCAATAGGCGTCATTGTTTGGGTTCATGCTGTCACTACGGTCATCGTTTGAGCTTCTACCCATTGTTTTATGCTCCTTTTGTGAAAAGTTATTGGTGCTTAATTGATAGACATCAAAAATACAATTTGTTCAAAAAAAATAAAAGTAAATTTTTTAATATAAAAAGTTGCCTTTGGGGTAGCTTAAAACAACAAATTGCAGGGCATTAATATGACCGACCGGTCGAACCCGGCCGGTCAAACGAATTTTTTTTATGTGATTTAGCGTGGTTTATTTATGCGGCGAAGTTGTTTGGAAAAATTATTCATTATCCAATTGAACAGAAGCCTCAAGAAGGCATTCGCTTCCATGAAAAGTGGCACTAGTCCAGCCTTCATTCAAGGCTTGCTCCGAGTACCACTCCTTAACCGAGTCAACGACTCGTTCTTTCTTGGCGTTTTTGTGCTGCGAATTATAAAGGCCCAATATCTGGGGAGCCTTTGCAATGATAGACGGAGAGTTGACAGAACGATCTTTAGGGTCTGGCATCGAATATGGTCTGGACATATTTTCTCCTTCTCAATTCATATTGTTGAATTCGATTTGAACTACGATTTATGGAACTATAACCAGCTTAAAGAAAAAATAGCAAGCACAAATTAAATATAGAAACAAAGCGTTATTGCTTTAACAAGGAAAGTGAAAATGGATTATATGCAAAGCCAAATAGGCGATATTACCTTTCGGACAGAGAGAAAGAAGAAATCTTCTCAACTATAGAATCACGTCAATACCCGAATCGCATGAAATATAGGAAATCAGCTTTATAGAACAATAACTTGAAATAGCGGCGAAAGCCCCAGGGTGCGCCAACACCCCGGGGCCGGGCGCCCAAAAATCCACCAGCGACGGAGAATATTTTGGACAAGAATACTCGTACCAAAGGGCGGGTCTTTTTTCAAGTCTGCCTCCTTTTAATGCTCCTGGCTTTGCCGGCCATATCGGAACCGGAGCGGGAATACCTGGAATATACGGCGGGGCTGCATGCCGATCTGTCCAGGGTGAACAGGGAGTGGAACCGAAAAGTCAAATATGAATTGGACATTGATCATTATGGCGTCAGGGAAAAATGGGCCTATCCCAGCGACGGAAAGGGGGACTGCGAGGACGTTGCCATTGCCAAAAAACGAGCCCTTGAAGGGATGGGCATTGAATCGTTCTTTGCTGTCACCAAACCCCAAAATGGTGTCCGCCATGTGGTTCTTTTTGTTTTTACAAACAAAGGGGCGCTGGTCCTGGATACCCCGGCGGATCCGGTCCGGTTTGCAAAGGATCTGCCCTATGACTGGCTTTTTGTCCAGTTCCCCAATGACATCTGGCGGGAGTATGACAGCGGGGATCGGGTATTGCCGCCCCTGGGTTATATCTTCTTTCAATCTGGAAATGTGAAAAAATGATCCTGGGCGGACGTAAAAAAAAGGGAAGATTATGCAGGAATTTCAAATTGAAAATAAAGCCCTTTCGGGGGCGATTCCAGGGGGTGCAGGCAAGGGCATGGGAGGGGGGCTGAATAGCTTTGGTAATATTAATAATTTTTTCAAGTGAAGGTCTTGACATCTGACTTGATAATATTAATAATCTTTTCAAGATTGATATAAAATCAGGAGGGCAGCATGGTCGTCTCGATTGACAATCTAAAGAAAATAATCCACGATGGAATGGCATTGGCGAACGCCAAACGCAGGGTGGAGATCCGGCGGGGCGCCAATAATATCCTCCGGGTCCACGGCCGGCTGGTGACCTGGATTGATTTGCAGGATATGCTGGCCAACGGAGAGTATGATCTGGTGACAAAGGACGGGAAAACAGTGGTGGATTCAAAGGAACGCGGCTGGGGCGGCGCCCGGGTGGCCGGGCCCGGCAAAAAGATCGGTCAGCCTAAAAAGCCAGTGGCCGAGAAAAAGCGGCCGGTCTCTTTTTCCATGTCCAACCAGACCCGGGACAAGCTGGATGAGCTTTGCGAGAAGCTGGGTAAAAAGCGGTCCGAGGTTTTGGAACTCCTGGTTAATGAAAAAATAGAATCCATAGAATAGGGAAAGATTATACTTGATATCATTTCCTCACCAGGGCAGATCCTGAGATCCGGGAATTCATAACGAGATTGATCGTAACCGCGTGTCTGTCATTCTCTGCTAAATCATCTTTCTTAACTGGCCTTTATACTTTCCTTGACAAAAACATCCTCTTATCTTAATCCTACAATGCGGTGTTTTCGATTGGTGTTCAGGATCATATAAAGATGCCAATTCCTTTAAGACGTATGAATACACGGCTTGTTGATATTGTCCTTAATTTTCATAATTTTATTCATAATGAATGATTCTATAAATGCACCAAGCTCAAATAAGTAATGATCAGTTTCTCAAGCAGCGGTTGAGTTCATTGTCTGTTGATAACGAAGAGTACTGGTCCTTTAAAGGGCAATCGAATAGAGAGTACTGCCACGGTATTTTTCAGTACCCAGCTATGATGGTCCCTCAGTTAGTTCGTGCAATGCTTGATGAGTTATTATGCGTGAATGAAGATATTCAGACGATTGGCGATCCTTATTCTGGATCGGGAACTGTACTTACTGAGAGCTTGTTAAAAGGGAAACACTTCTGGGGCGTGGATATTAATCCGTTAGCGATTTTACTATGTAAAGTTAAACAGGGACCATTTTATATTGATGAGCTAAGGTGCAAGATAGATAAATTGGCTTCAGCCATTCAGGATTTAAGCAATGAAGTAGATGAGGTTGAATTTCATAACATTGATAAATGGTTCCGTGATGATGTTAAGGAATCACTAACAAGGATCCGAGGTTGTATTAGGAATGAACCCGAGTTATGGGCGCGGCGATTTTTTTGGGTGGTGTTGGCAGAAACTGTTAGGCTCACAAGTAATTCAAGAACGTCTACATTTAAACTTCATATAAGAACAGAAGATGATATTAATTCTAGACAAAATGATGTGGTCAGTATCTTTTTTGAAACAATAGAACGTAATTTTGTCTTGTATAAAAATCAGTTTGAAGCGCTTCATAGTCTTAATTTATTAGATGGGAAGCACTACAAAAAGAAGGTTGATATAAGTCTTGCGAACATAATTAATGTAAATGCTGAAAGCAAATGCGACTTAATTATTACATCCCCGCCATATGGTGATAACGCCACTACAGTTCCTTACGGTCAGTACTCCTATTTGCCTCTTCAATGGATTGATCTTGATGACATAATCGATGAAATGGAATACGATCCACTTGCTACTACGCATTCGATTGACTTCGAGAGTTTAGGCGGTAGTAGAAGAATAACGGATTCTGAAGTAAAAGCTTTCTGCAACTTGTCGGGCGCACTCTCTATCTATGTACATAAAATTCAATCACAGCCTAAAGAAAGGATTCGTCGCGTTACATCCTTTGTTAGGGATCTTTGCAATAGTTTACCAAGTATTTTAAACGCTTTGAAACTTGATGGAATAATGGTTTGGATTCTTGGAAATCGCACAGTCGGCGGACATGAAGTTCCCTTAGATGATATATTGATCGATTTACTCCAGGTACATGGAGCAAAGCATATTTGTACTCTTTCGCGTACAATACCGACCAAGAGAATGGCCCCAAAGAACAACCGTTCAAACACTATGTCAAAAGAACGTATTGTTGTGATGCGTAAAGTTTAAGCGAGGTGCTCAATGGATCCACAGATACTGAGTGTTGGGATATCCGATGGCCAATTTGAGGAAGTTTTAGCTACGGCCTATTCTCCGATAGTAACCCTTTCTGAGCTAATAAAAAATTCGTCAGATGCTTGCTATATAAAGAAGGACACAATTGTTATTGATGTTGATGAGTCAGCCCGTACTATTGTGGTTAGGGATAATGGTGTAGGCCTAAGTGCAAATGATATTAATAGGCTGAAGTCTGTTGGAACATCAATGAAAATGAGACAAGGCAATGTTTTGTCGAGGATTGGAGAGCCTTATGCCGGTAGCAAGGGACTTGGTCTTTTAACTGCGTTTAACCTATGTAAAGAATTAGAGGTTGTTACTCATTCGGAAGAAGATGATAAGAATTATTTATTAAGATGGGAAAAAGGGACAAAAAGGATTCTCTTCGAAGAGTATGATGAATCTTGCACTGGCACAACTTTGATTATGAAAGATATTGATTCGGGTAGCATGAAGTTGATTACCGATCCTGATGAAGTCAGTAAACTTTTTCTGTCTTCCATCACATATTATACCAGCAGTGAAACCCTTCCTTTAATAGATATATATATAAATGGCATAAAAAGAGATTATCGACAAACATCGACTCTTGAGGCGCTCTATCAAAAGTATAACAGACCAAAGACAAAGTCAGAGAGTGAAGGGTATTTTGTTGCAAAAGCGACGTTCAAGTATAAGGATAATAAATTAACGCTGTCCTATGATGATAATTTGTACAATGTCTGCAGCTTCAAAGATGAGGAGATTGATTTAACAAACATAGATTCTGCCCGGGCTTTTCTTTCACGTTATAGTGTTCATTTTAAAAATTTTGATTCTCGCTTAGGTGATTACGACATTGAGACAAAGCTAGATGAATTTGAAGGCGTTTACTATATATGGAGAGAAAGGAAAAAAGAAGATCTTACCTATCCTTGGGGGGTGAGGGTTTATGTGAACAACTACGGCCTGTATAATTACCTTGGGAAGTCCAATGATTGGACACAGCATACTGAAATTTCGCAGAGTGTCCGGAGCACGAACTATAAATACAGGAATACATACGGTTATGTTCTCTTTAATAGATTCAATGAAGATAATTCCTGTCTTAAGATATCCAAAGAGCGCAACGATTTTATAGGGAACTTAGCAAGAAAAAAATTCTATCATATTATGCGCGAGTATGTTTCGGGGATATTTAGTTCTATTGATATTGCTTTAAAAAATAACAAGGGTGCTGGCCTTGCGCTTGTTCCCTTACAGTCAAATCGGAAAACCAACATTAACAAACCGATTGACATTAGAGACCTGGTCAGAAGCGGTTTGACAAGCCAACAGTTGTTGTTTGACCATGGGGACGGAATATGGATTGATCGTGAAAAAGGCCTTATCCATGCCAATTCGATTGGAAATCACAAGCTTAAGATATCGAATGGGAGAAAAACATTAGACTTTTGTATTGAAGCCGAAAATCCTACGCCGAAACTCGTGTTAAAAGCCAAAAAGACAAGAGTGAGAGAAGGAGAGACTTATGACCTCCGTCAAGCGATAGTCAAAAAATCTACAACAAACGTTGATCTGGACAAGTTGGTTATCAAAAGCGACGAAGCCCAAATAGAAGGTTACAATTTGAAGGCTACCAACAAACCGGATACATATCCTATTTATTATATATACAAGTCGGAGGGGCATCCTGAAATTTCTCAAATTCATGATGTCATTGTTTATCCTCTCTATGAAGACGACTTTAAAAAGCTGAAGAAGCTCTTTCCTGATTATGAAGTCATTGATGAGTACCATAAACTAAATGACGTAGTTGAGCAGATTTCGAAGGGATACATCAATTCACCAGTTATATGTGGGATAGCGTTGAGATCCCTTGTTGAAATCACTATTCGACATTTTCTTGAGGATGTCCTTGAGGTACAGGCAGAAAGAGATATAGACACTGCAGCACAGATGAATCGAATCTTTAATGCCCTAAGAGATAACGATTCACGTTTAGATGCGGCTTTGGTTCAGGAATATAGGGGGAAATTACTTAGGACAAGAAAGCAGCTGTTTGACTACTATAAAAAGCTAGGTTTGAATCACTATGTGCACGATACAGAATCTATAATAACATCAAATGAAATTTTAGCTTTTTCTCAAAGGCTTAGAAATTTTCTGGGATTCGTCTTTAAATCCTTGGTCGTGAAGAATCGCAGTGCTAAAGCTTGATTTAACAATTTTTTTAGTAGCCATGTTGAAACAGGCGGTAAAAAAAAATTAACACTGATGGAGCCAAACATTTATATCAGTGCCAACGCTCTTTCCGCCAACTTGCATTTGTGACTATTTCCAGAACCACCGAAATCCATTACAATCTCAAGCAGTTCTGCGCATCCGCTTTCAACCGTTATTCCATATACTTCAACCAGTTGTATTTCAGCCATTTTGATATCCTTTTTGGGGGTGCTCGTTTTGGTACCCAATATTGAAGTCGGCAGAATGGGCCAATATTGTTATAGGAGGTTTCTGCCGATTACTTATATTTTAATGTTATAGTAACCTTTCAAAATTGTGGACGCTATCAGCCGCACCGGATGATCGATTTTTCAGAATCGGCGTTTTTATCTTTTTTGAAGGTAGATTTTAATTCCTGCATGTACAATTATACATGAAGCTGTATTAATAGAGTACCCATCAATGTCCCATTTCGTTTGCTTATGTTTAAATTGAACATGTCCTGAATCAACGTTTAAATTTCCAATAACAGAGCGTTCAAATAAGTCTTTTAAGAGTGAGCTCGCATTCAGTTTTGGACAATGATTTGCAATAATGATTTTCGCACTTTCGTACGGGCAATCATATATTTTTGATATTTCTTTTAGAGCATCAAAAATGGCCTCAATTTGGTAGTAGCCATAAAATGAGGATAATTCATTTCTCAACTCTTTTATCAATTCGAGGGAATACAATCCGAGCAAACTATTCGTATCATACTTATCTAATGGTAGTTGATATTGCCCTTTTTCGAGTGGCTTAAAAAAAAGAATAAGATCTCTTGGCCTCAAAAAAGTGTGGTCAATAATATATTTAAAACTAGATTTTGGAGAAAAATCATCTGAGATAAGGCTATCCCAAGGATCCGTTTTTGACATTTTTATATTACTTTTTTGAAACGCATTTTTCGCACGCCTAACAATTAGTTTTTTTAATCCCAATTCAGATTCTTTGTCGTCTTTTAAATATTCTTCTTGATACCAGTTAAGGTGAGTGGCATAAGATGAAAAGAGTTTTGCAATATCCGCCCCACGCGACGAAATCAATCTCTCAACATCATCTCTTAAAAGAATGATTACTTTTGCAGAAGTTCCTCCTTTTGCGAAAACGGAATTATTAAGGTATTTGCAAATTCTCAGTAACTCTAGCAGGTTATCTACAGCCTTATCATCCGAAGCATTAAAGCCTATATCCAAATCGTCAAAAAATAGAACATATGAATTTTCATTCACCAAATTTAGTTCAGAAACCAAAACATCAACTATTACTTTCTCTAAATGTGGTAGAAGCCTGAAATATGGAGCTTTAGATTCTTTAATTTCAAGATCTCTTTTAAATTTTCCTTTAAAAAATCGTTTGAAATGTTCTATGCTTACATAGAAGCCGTCTTTTTTTACCAGCTCTACAATTTCTCCTTTATCAATTTCTATATAGCCAGTGTTCTTCCTTAGGAATTTTTGTAGCAATTCAAATTCACTTGCCTGCTTAGCAGCTTCACTTTCAAAAAAGAGTTTAAGGAAATTGGTTAAAATCAACCATTTGAATAGTTGCCCTTTATTGATTTCGGTTGCTGAATCAGCATTGGCCTGGGTCTGTACTAATGTTTCGAGATTTATGTGGTCTTGTTTAAGAAATGAGCAAAAAAGATTGCCATCATCCATAGACAGTGCTTGGACATATTCGGCAAATGCGGTTTTTCCTGCTCCCTTTCTGCCTACAATGATGAACTTCTCATGCGTTAATTCATTAAATAAATCATGATGGTTTTCATAAACATCTTTTAGGTAGACTTGTGATGATGGTAGTGATTCTGCCTCAGCTTCTGGAATGCCAAGACAAAGGGCACCCTTTGTTCTTTTTATATAATTAGCAAAAACCATATGACCTCATATCCTGAGTATTTGATTGATATCCGAATATATGAAGAGAAGCCGGACATAAAGCCAAGAATCTCATTTATTGGACAATAAGCTGATTCTACCCAAGATTTCAAGGTAAATTCTCAATTGCCCGGCTGATTTCGAGACTCGCCCGATAAGCAACCAATAAAACATAAGGCCATCCCCCGGGATCCCCCCCTGTCAACAGCTCATTACGTCTTTTTACGTCTCTTTAATACCCCTTTTTATCCTTTTTTCATTTTCGCCGAAAACCCGGGCTTATACTGCGCCTAACCTAAATTAGCTCGGGAAAAGGCGGCTATGGCGTATGTAACGGTTTTCAACGATATTCCGGACCGGATCACGGCAGGGGAGTCCGTGGCCTGGTCCGTGTCGCTGTCGGATTATCCTGCGTCCGAGTCCTGGGTCCTGACCTATACCCTTGTTAAAGCCGGCCTGAAAATCTCCATCATTGCCCAGGCAGACGGGGACAATCACCTGGTTCAGATCCCCTTTGCCACCACGGCCGGGTATCAGGCCGGGACCTATCACTTTCAGGCCCATGCGGCCAACGGCACCGAGCGGTATCTGGTGGGCCAGGGAAAGATCGAGATCCTGCCGGACTTTGCCGAGCAGTCTGCCGGCTATGATGCCCGGCCCTGGTACGATGTTGCCATTGACGCCCTGGAGGCCTCTGTCCAGGGGCGGGCCAGCAAGACCCAGATGTCTCAGATGGTGGGCAAGGTGCAGGTGCAGCACATGACCCTGGACGAGCAGCTCACCGCCCTGCGGCGGCTCAAAAGCATCCGCTACAGCAAAACCTTTGTCAAAACCGGCGGTAAAAAACTGGGGGTGAGGTTCTAATGCGGTGGCCATTCGGCAAAAGGGCGCCTTTGCCCGAGACTGTGGCCCCGGCTCCTGAACCTGCGGCGCCGGCACGGAAGAGAAAAAAAGCGGCCCGGGGGTATGCGGCGGCCAATACCGGCCGGCTGTTCTCCGGGTGGGGCACCAGCAGCAATGCCGCGGATGTGGATATCTACCGGGCCCTGGGGATCCTGCGGGCCAGATCCCGGGACCTGGCCCTGAATGATCCCTATGCCAAGCGGTTTTTGAATCTGTCCAAAATGAACATTGTGGGCCCCAGGGGGATCGCCCTGCAGGTCAAGAGCAGGGATGAGGACGGTAACCTGGACAAAGAGGCCAACCGCCTGATCGAGGCGCACTGGAAGATTTTCTGCAAAATGGAGAACTGCACGGTCACGGGGCAGTCCTCCATGATCGACGTTTTGGAGCTGGTGGTGATTTCGCTGATCCGGGACGGGGAAATCCTGATCCGGTTTATCTCCCCCTGGCCGGAGAACCCTTACTTTTTTGCCCTGCAGCTCATCGAGGCCGACCAGCTGGACACCCATTTCAACGGGACCCTGCCCAACGGGAACCGGGTGGTTATGGGGGTGGAGAAAAACAAATGGGGCCGGCCAGTGGCCTATCACCTTTTGGAAAAGCATCCCGGGGACAGCCTGGACGCCACCTATCAGCGGTATAACCGGATCCGGATCCCGGCGGAGGAGATGATCCATTTTTTTATCCCGGAGCGGGTCAACCAGAGCCGTGGGGTGCCCTGGCTGGTGCCTTCTGCTGCCCGGTGCAAGATGCTGGACGGATACGAGGAGGCGGAGCTGGTGGCCTCCAGGACGGCCGCGGCCACCATGGGCTGGTTTGTCAATTCAGACAGCTATGTCGAGGAGGAGGAAGACGAGGACGAGGAGACCGAGACCACCTTTGAGGCAGAGCCCGGGACCTTCCGCATGGCCCCGGACGGCTACGATCTGAAAACCTTTGACCCCACCCATCCCAACAGCTCCTTTGCCGAGTTTTCAAAGTCCATCCTGCGGGGGATCGCGGCGGGCTGGAATGTTTCCTACCACTCCCTGGCCAATGACCTGGAAAACATCAATCTCTCCTCCATCCGCCACGGGGAAATGGTGGACCGGGACGGGTGGAAAATTTTCCATACCAAGGTCATCGAGCATATCAAGGACCCGGTCTATTCCCGGTGGCTTGCCATGTTCCTGACCACGGGGATCACCCCGCTGCCGCCCAGAAAATACGACAAGTTCAACGCCGCCGTATGGATGCCCAGGGGCTGGCACCGGGTGGATCCGGAAAAAGAGAGCCGCGCCAACACCCGGGATATTGCCAACCATACCAAATCCATTGTCCAGGCCGCCGTTGAAAAGGGACTGGACCTTGAGGAGATCTTTCAGGACAACGCAAAAGCCAAGGAACTGGCCGCCGAGTACGGCCTGGAATTGACCATTTTTAACGGAGAACAAAAGAATGCCAAAACCAACGGCGGAACAGATCAGACAGAAGATTAAAACAGAGACATTCTACCGGTCGGCAGCGGTTCAGCGCTCAAGCGTTGACGAGGAAAACCGCACGGTGGAAATCGCCTTTTCCTCCGAGGATCCCTATCTCCGGTGGTACGGATACGAGATCCTGGGGCATGAAAAAGGCGAGGTGGATATGGCGTTCATGGCGTCGGGTGACGCCCCCTTCCTGGTCCAGCATGATCACGGGGATCTGGTGGGTGTCATTGAAAAGGCTTGGATTGACTCAGACCGCAAGGGGCGGGCGCTTGTGCGCTTTGGGAGAAGCGCCAGGGCAGACGAGTATTTTCAGGACGTGGTGGACGATATCCGGAAGAACATTTCAGTGGGATATGAAATCATTGAGGCCAAACTGATCGAGGAAAGTGAGGACGGCCCGGACGTGTACCGGATGAAGTGGCGGCCCTTTGAGGCCAGCCTGGTATCGGTGCCGGCGGATACGACCGTGGGGGTCGGGCGGTCCCGTGAAAACATTGTGATTTTAGAAAAGGAGGCAACCATGCCCAAAGAGAAAACCGACACCGGCGAAACCCCGGTTGATGTGGAAGAAATCAAGGCCAAGGCCGCCAGGGAAGCCAGGACGGCCGAGGTCGCAAGGATCCGGGACATCGATGCCCTGGGCAAGATGCACGGCCTTGAAGAGGAGGCAGACACGGCCATTGCCGAAAACAAGACCCTTGACCAGTTCCGGGCCTTTGTCCTGGAGGAGCTGGCCAAAAAGGGGGTGAGGCCGGTGGAAAACTACTCCCCGGAGATCGGGCTCACGGAACAGGAGACCCGGCGCTTTTCCTTTATCCGGGCCATCAATGCCCTGGCCAACCCCAACAAGCCCGATGCCCAGCGGGCCGCTGCCTTTGAATACGAGTGTTCCGAGGCCGTGGGCAAAAAGCTGAAAAAGGATTCCGACGGCATCTTTATCCCTGTGGAGGTCCAGACCCGGGACCTGACCGTGGGCACCCCTACGGCCGGCGGCCATACGGTGAGCACGGATCTGCTTGCCGGGTCCTTCATTGACATGCTCCGGAACCGGATGATGGTCCAGAGGATGGGGGCCACGGTGCTGACGGACCTTGTGGGGGATATCGCCATCCCCAGGCAGACCGGCGGGGCCACCTGCTACTGGGTGGCGGAGTCCGGGGACCCCACCGAGAGCCAGCAGGCCTTTGACCAGGTCCCCATGACGCCCAAGACCGTGGGCGCGTTCACAGATATTTCCAGAAAGCTGCTGCTGCAGTCCTCCATCAGTGTTGAGAATTTTGTCCGCAGCGACCTGGCCAAGAGCCTGGGCCTGGGCATCGACCTTGCCGGGATCATGGGATCCGGATCCGACAACCAGCCCCGGGGGATCCTGAACGTCTCCGGGATCGGGGCGGTGGTGGGCGGCGCCAACGGCCTGGCCCCGGCCTGGGCCCATATTGTCAACCTGTGGAGCGAGGTGGCCCAGGACAATGCCGATGTGGGCGCTCTGGGGTTCCTGACCAACTCCAAGGTGATCGGCAAGCTGATGCAGACGGAGAAGGCCGAGGGCACCGCCCAGTTCGTTTGCAAGGATTTCCCGGACAAGGAGGGCATGACCGGTCTGGGCGGCGCCCGGTGCGGCGTGTCCAACCAGGTGCCCGGGAATCTGGACAAGGGGACCGCCACCGGGGTCTGCTCCGCCATCATCTACGGCAACTGGGCGGACCTGCTCATCGGCATGTGGGGCGGTCTGGCCCTGACCGTGGATCCCTACACCCAGGCCACCTCGGGCACGGTCCGGGTGGTGACCCTCCAGGATGTTGACCTGGCGGTGCGTCATGCCGAGTCCTTTGCCGCCATGAAGGACGCCCTGACGGCCTAAGCCTTTATGTTAACCACTCAAACAGCCGGGGCCCTGGTTCAGGGTTCCGGCAGCGAGGTACGCACTATGGCAGACAAGATTGAAATGACACGGAACGTCTTTGTGGGCGGGGAATTGTTCGCGGCCAAGGAGGTGAAGACCGTGGGCAAAGATGTGGACAGGAAGACCGCTGTCTATCTCATGCGGATCGGGAAGGCGGTTCCTGCCGGGGCCCAGGCCAAAGACAAGGGCTCAGATAAGGACAAAGACAAGAAATGATCCACCTGGAACTGGACAGCATCTTTTCCGACGAGCTGGCAGACCCGGTCCTGTACAACAGCGGGACCGGGGCCGTTAGCGTCTCCGGGATCGTGGATCTCGGATCCGACGGATCCGTGACCGGGGGCAAGCCCGGCAGCCAGGCCTCCATCCTGGTGCAGAAATCGGAAGTCCCGGCGCCGGAGTACCGGCACACCTTCACCATTGCCGGGGCGGTCTGGTATGTGACGCCTGAAGAGGGGAAGAACTTTATCCTGGAAGAGACCTCCGCCACCTATCTGCTGCGGATCCAGAAGGATGAAAGGGTGTCAGCATGGCGGACATGAACAATACCATAGAGACCATCGGGGACGAGATTGCCGTGGATTCAGCGGTTACGGCCTGGTGCCGGTCCGAGTATGGCAGTGGCCATACCGTTTACGAGAACTGCGATTCCAGACAGCGGCCGCCGAAAGGGGCCTGCCCCCTGGTCATAGTGGGGCCCCTGACCAGAGCTGGAGGGCTGTCCCGGAAGGTTAAAGACCACGGCATCGGCATTGCCTGCGTGGTCCATGACGAGCGAAAGACCACCAGCACGGCCGGCGTTGTCCGGTTTGTGGGGGGGCGGAACGTGGAGGCCTTCCGGGGGCTGGTTCTGGATTGTGTCACGGGCCTGTCCCTGCCCGGCCTGAAATTGTCCGAGGTGGAGGTCTCCTATGACACCATCGAGCAGTTCCCCTTTGTCTCCGCCAATATGTCCCTTGTGTTTACCCAGACCTGGACCAGCGGGTCCAGCCCATTCGAATAAAGGAGGTAACTCATGACCGTTCAACAGGCGACCGGGGCGCTGTCCAGGCTGCTCCTGGGATTTGAACCCGACTTCGGCACCATTGCCACGGCAGGCTTTGTCATGCCCATCATCAAGTCCACCCTGAAGCGGACCCGAAATAAGACCCGGTCCAAGGTGATCCGGGGAGACTTCAACCCGTCCAAGCCGGGCAACGGCAATATCACCGTGGCCGGCACCGTGACCGTGCCCCTGGACTCCATTGCCAGCTGGTATTGGTTCAAGGCCATGTTCAACACCCTGGCCACCACCGGGGAGGGGCCCTATGTCCATAAGTTCAAGATGACGGGCACCACCAAACGGCCCAGCATTACCATTGAGCATCAGTTTCTGGACCTGGTCTCGCCCCGTTATTTTAGGTTCACCGGCTGCAAGGTCAACGGGGTTTCCCTGGCCGTCGGGGAAGAGGGCGGCCTGGAAATGAATATGGATATTGTGGGCCAGGACATGGCCATTGAAACCGCGTCCTTCCATGCTGCCGCAGCCGTGGTGGACCTGGCCGAGCTGGACAACAGCCATGCCAGCATCGAGCGGGGCGGCTCCACCGTTGCCACCTCCACCGGGACCTCCTGCAAAATCGCCTTTAACATGGGCACGGATACCCGGTTTATCGGAGGCGGAGGCAAGGTCGGGATCCTGTCAGATGCCATCATCGGGGTGTCCGGCGCTCATGATCTTGTATTCACGGACACCACCATTCTGGAAGCGGCCCGGGCAGGAGCCGAGTTCCCCATGACGCATCTGTTCACCGGGGCCGCGGACAGCATCGTGAGCATTTCCTGCCCCGAGATCCAGTTCGCCGAGAACGCCCCTGAAATTAACGGACCCCAGGGCCTGTCCGTGTCCATGGACTGGGAGGCCTACTATCATGACAACGCGGAAGCCAGCAGCATTGTGGTCTCCGTGACCAACAACGAGGCCCATGCCGCCTAACCGGATATCATAAAAGGAGTGAGCCATGAGAACCATTGACGATGTGACCCGGGCAGACGGCGGAGAGGTCCGCAGCATAAACTTGCGCCCCCTGTCCCGCAAGGAGATCCGAGGCATGAAGGACATTGGATATACCTTTTTCGGCTGGCAGGGCCGTGTTGAGGACGTTGATGAGGCCCTGGACACAGCCTTTGCCAAGGTGCTGACCGAGGATGACCGGGCCTTCCTTGAAGAGTGCGGCAACAAAGAGTCCTATCGGATCTGGCAGGAGCTGCTCAAGGAAACCTACGGGGACAGGACAGAGGAAAAAAACTCATCCACCACTTCCGCTGGAGACACGACCGGGACCGGGCCGAATACTGCCGGCGGTGCGGAAAGTGGAGACTAAAGGACGGCACATGCCAGGCCTGCCCCTATACCCATCCGGATCCGCCCCTGCTGCAGGAGAACCGGGAGGCGTGGTTTGTCTGGGAGCAGATCAAGACCCAGGTCATCCCGGCCGGGTTCGGGATCGCGGGGATCAACAAGGTCGAGTACCGTCAGGCCTGCCGGGACCTGGGGCTGGACAGAACCCGGGCCCTGGATCTGAAAATCAACTGCCTTGAAAAGGAACTGATCAACCATGTCAACGGTAACCGGGAAAGCGGATCTGAACAACCTCCTGGGCGCAACGCTGCAAGGCGCAGAGGACGCCGTCCAGTGGCTGGACCGAAAGGAAAAAGCCGTTAAAAAGGCCCATGAGACAGCGGTCAAGGTGGAGGGCTACCGCTTGAAAAACCTGCTGCAGCGCGAGATCCGAAAGGGCGCCCCCGGGGGCCGGGCCTTTGAGCCCCTGTCCTGGATCGCCCGGCGGCTGACCCGGCAGGTCACCCTCATGGGGGGCGTGACCCAGCGCCAGAACCCCAACCGCAAGCCCATTGCCCGGCTGGCCCACGGGATCCGCTATAATATCCGGACCGGCCCGTTTTTCAAGATGCTGGTGGGCTTTGTCCAGCCCACATCCGGCCCCCACACGGTGTCCAAGTCCTGGCGGCGCCTGGCGGACTTTCACCAGAAAGGGTTCACCCGGGCCATTTCTGCGGCCCAGCGCTATTTTATTATCAGGCGGGGCGGGGAGCTGGGCAAGGTTGACGGCGGGGAGACCCCGTTTTTCCTCAAACGCGACACCCAAAAGTTCACAACCCCGGCAAGAAAGATCGTCGATCCCTTCTGGGCGGCCCATGCCCGGCAGGCCAAAGAGAATATCCGGAAAAATTTTAGAACCAAGATGGCGGGCAAACGGATATGAGCGATACCAAACTTGAAATTGTCTTAACCGCCCGGGCGATGACGGCGGCGGCCTTTAACCAAGTTAAGGACCAGTGTTCGGATCTGACCTCCAGCGTGTTCAGCCTGAACACGGCCGTGGGGGTCCTGGCCGGCACCGGGGGCTTTGCCTATCTGATTGATCAGAGCTTGGAGCAGACCGCAGAGATGTATAGAAATTCCCAGATGGCCGGGGTATCGGCCCAGGCCTTCCAGGAACTGAGCTATGCCGCGGACCATTACATGGTGACCCAGGACGCCCTGACCGACGGCCTGAAAGAGCTGTCCCTCCGGGCGGAGGAGTTCGTGGTCACCGGCGCCGGCCCGGGCAAGGAGGCCTTTGAGCGCCTGGGCTACAGTGAGGCCGCGCTCAACGCCAAGCTGGCCGACACCCCGGGGCTCCTCGTCGAGATTGTGGACAAGCTGCAGTCCATGGACCAGGCCGCCCGCCTTCGGATCGCGGACGAGATTTTCGGAGGCCAGGGCGGGGAGCAGTTCGTGGCCATGATCAACGGGGGATCGGATGCCCTGCACGGGTTTATCAAGGAGGCCAACGACCTGGGCCTGGTCTTGAGCGATAAGACCGCGGCCGGGGCGGTCCAGGCCGACCGGGAGATCCAGAAGCTATCCCGGCAGCTCAACGTCAATTTCAACCGGGTGGTGGCGGAGCTTGCCCCGGATCTCAGTGATGTTGCCGGGCAGATGTCGGACTGGGTGACGGCGAATAAAGAGTTTTTGACACAGGATGTGCCTGGCCATATCGGAAGCATCACCAAAAAGATAACCACATTTGTTGAATCAGATGCCGCTAAAAAATGGGTAAAAATTTTGACCTTCGGCGGTGGCGGCGGCGGGTTGTTTAGTGTCTTAGAGGACCTTGGCGGGCTTGACCAGATGACTTTATTGGAGAAGATGCAGGCCGAATATGACAATTTGAGCCGCAAAATATCTGACGCCAGGAAATATGGTGATTCTAACATGATGTTGAGTGTCCCTTTTTGGCAGGAGCAGCAGGAGGCCCTGGCCAAAAAAATTTCAGAGGCGCGTAATGCCGCTCCTTACCGAAATGATTTTGACTGGCGGGAAGCAAGATACGGACCTCTTTCTTCCGGAACCAACACAGCAGGGGATGCCAGTAAAAGGACTGTCTCAGACCTCGTCACCATCACCCCGGACCCCTGGGGCGACTTATCCGACATGGATGCCGGTTACGACGATGTAACAAAAGCCATCCAGCTGGCGGAGCTGGCCGAGAACAACCGGCAGCTGGCGCTGCAGGAAAGCATTGATACCCAGAACCGCCTGGCCGAGGCCATGGATGATACCTATGACCTGGACTTCGGGCACGTCAACGACGGCCTGGAAGAAAATCAAAAGGCCGTTGAAGCTTTCCAGGAGGAGTTCCGCAGGGCGACCATGACCACCACCCAGTTCGAGTTGGCCGAGCTGAAAAAACGTTATGACTATTACGCCCAGCACGTTGATGACAAGGCAAAGTTGGACGAGTGGTTCGCGGCCGAGACCCGGCGGATCACCAAGGAGAATGCCGACAGCTACGAGAATGCCTTTTCCGGCTGGGCCAGCCATTATGCAAGCGATCTGTGGACCATGGTTAAGGAGTCGGAGGCCAGTTTCAGCAGTATCAGCGGGGCGTTCGGGGATATGCTCGGCGAAATGATCATGCAGAAATACGCGGCCGAGCCGGCCCTCTCCTTTGCCGGGTCTGCCCTGGACTGGCTGACCGGGGCGCTGACCGGATCGTCCAGCTCCTCTGCGGCCTCCTACGGGACCACCACCTATGATTTGGATTATGGTTCCGCACCGTCATTTGACACCGGCGGGATCATGGGGGCGGGCGGTAAAAAGCGGCATTTCCCGGCTTGGGTGGGGGAGGATGAGGTGGTTGGATATCCGAACCAGCTGGCCGCCATGTTCGGCGGTTCCGGCGGCGGGGTGGATATCCAGATCATTGACCAGCGCAGCAGCAGTTCCCCGGCCATTGAAACCTCAGAATCCCAGGGGGCGAACGGCCGCAAGCAAGTCCGGCTTATCATTAAAGAGGAGGTGAAAACCATGTTCGGAGACGGCTCCATGGATAAAACCATGCGGTCAAACTTCGGGCTTTCCCGCCAGGCGGTCAGGAGGTAGGCATGGCAGATCCTGTCTGGCCGTCATCCTTGCCCCAGTTTCCCATTGACTCCGGATATTCCGAGGAGCCCGAGGACAACGTCCTTCGATCTCCAACGGACATCGGGCCCGGCAAGTCCAGGAGAAGATACACGGCCGTTACCGTAAAGACAGGTTATTCCGTGGTCATGGACGGGGCCCAGGTCACAACCTTTACAACCTGGTGGACGGACACGCTTTTTGACGGGGCTATCCCGTTTCAGCATACCCACCCAAGGGCGGGTACAGCGGTCCGGTTCCGGCCGGTTGCCCCATTCAAGCTTGAACACTATTCCGGCGCTGATTATCTGGTGACGCTTTTCTTGAAGGTGGTGCCATGACCGAGCGCGTTTTATCCCAGGAGGCCCTCCAGGCCATGCTGGCCGAAAACACCGGGGACGTGGTGCTGCCCACCCTCAAGATCATCCATGATGACCTTGAGCAGGACCTGCGCCTGGTCTCCAACACGGAAAATATCACCTTTAACGGGGAGGAATACCAAGGCCTTATCTTCTCCGTTTCCCTTCCCAAGGATACCGAGGAGGAGGTGCCCGCGGTCCGGGTCAGCATAGACAACGTGGACCCGTTCATCGTTGAGACCATCCGCTCCATCTCTTCCCCGCCGCTGATGGAGCTTGGGGTGCTATTGATCAAGACCAGCGGCGCCATAACCATGGAGTACGGTCCGGCCAGTTTCAGGCTGAACCAGGCGGAGTGGGATTCCCTGATCTGCGAGGGGGCCCTGGGATATGAGGCCGACTACCTGAACGAGCCGGCCCAGGCCGACCATTACGATCCAACTACACACCCGGGGCTGTTCGTATGACGGATCCGGATAAATATTTAGCCGTTCGCAAATATATTGAAGGCCGGGACGGCAGGGGCCTGCCATACAAGCCCCGAGCCTGCGGCTGGGACGGGTGCAACTGCTTCGGCCTGGTCCGCCTTTTTTACAAGACCGAGCGGGGGATCCTGCTGCCGGCGCTGGAGGGGGAAGAGACCGATGCCGGCAATATCGCCGGATGGTTCGGCCGGGAGATCGCCCGGGCCTGGGAACCGGTTGCAACGGCTGAGTGGAGCGACTGCGCCGTTTTTAACCGGGGCGGGGACCACCGGCATGTGGGCATCATGATCGATGCCGTCCATATGCTGCACATTGAAAAAGGGGCGGATGCCTGCTTTGAGGCGGCCCGGGGCATGAGCAGGAAAAATCAGTTTGCGGGGTTCTACAGATATGCCGGATAACAGGGTCAATATCGTCACCAAGCCGAGCATGTTCAAACCGGACCTGTACTATACCAAGGTGCCGGACGGCGCCACCCTTATTGATGTGGTCGGCCCGAACGTGGGGGCGGATGTGGCCATCCTGGTCAACGACACCCGGATTCCCCATCAAAACTGGGGCACCACCCGGGTATTCCATGAGGACATCGTCTCAATCGCCATCTTTCCGGCAAATGGAGGCGACGGCGGGAAAGATCCGCTGCGAACCATTGCCATGATCGCGGTGGTAGTGGTGGCCTCTATATACGGCGGTCCCATGATGGGGGCCATGGGGCTTAAGGGAATGGCCGTCGGGGGCCTGTCCTGGGCCAGCGTGGGAACCGGCATCATTATGACCGGGGGGATGATGGCGGTAAATGCCCTGATACCGGCCCAGACCCCGACGATCAGCAGCGCATCGGCCCTGGCCGATATGGGCACCCCGGCGGCGGCCTATTCCATTACCGGGGGGCAGAACAGATCCAGGCCCTACGGCGTTGTCCAGAAAGTGTTCGGGTTCACCCGGTTTTTCCCGGACCTGGCCGCCAACCCCTATACCGAGATTCGGGGCAATGACCAGTATTTTTACATGCTGCTGTCCGCAGGCTATGCCAATATTGCGGCGTCTGCCCTTAAAGTTGGGGATACGGCCATAGACGACTATGAGGACACCCAATACGAAGTCGGCTATATCGACGAGATTACCCTGTTCCGGAACAATGTGGTGGAGGACTCCCAGGCCGCAAAGATCGGCCTTGGGGAGAGCATCACAAGGGGGCTTGAGGACGGGGAAACGGATCACACCATGTCCGTGGATGTTTGCTTTTCCCAGGGCCTGCGCTCGGTATCGGCCCAGGGGCAGGACGGCTGGGCAGAGGTCCAGATCCAGATCGAATACAGCGAGGCCGGGGAGGATGCCTGGCAGCTTGCCATCATCCAGACCTTTCATATGGCTGCCAAGGATCCGGTCCGGGAGCATATCCCCTTCACCGCCGCCACGGTCTCCGAGGGGGTGGATGTCCGGATCTCCAATACCGTGGTCAATTTCCAATACGGCCAGTATACCTTTTCAGACTGCTATGTGACTGCCGTGCGATCGGTAAAATCCGGGCCGGCCGTCATCGATCCCGGCAGGAAATTTTTATTTATCGCCGTTGAAATGCGGGCCACAGATCAGGTCAACGGGGTTGTGGATAACATCTCCTGTTACGGGGAGTCCTATCTGCCGGTCTACAACGGCACCAACTGGATTTATCAAAAGACAAACAATCCTGCCTGGGCTTATGCGGAAGGCTGCCACGGGGAACAACTGGCCCATCCCGCCCCCTATTCGAAAATTGATGGGGCAACGCTTGCCCAATGGGCGGCCTGGTGCGATTTAAACGGCTTTACCTATAACAATATCCACGACACCGAGACCACCATGCTGGACCACCTGCGGAACATCGCGGCGGCCGGCCGGGCGGCCTGGGCCCTGACCGATGGGCTGTTCTCCGTTGTCATGGACACCCTACAGACCGTCCCGGTGCAGATGATCTCCCCGAGAAACTCCTGGGGGTTCAAGGCAAAGAAGGTCTTTCCGGATCCGCCCCATGCCATGAAGGTGAAGTATATCGACCCGGTCGGCCTGGATGAAACCACAAGGATCGTCTATGCGGACGGGTACGATGAAACCAACGCTACCCGGTTCGAGACCCTGCCCACCATCGGCTGCCAGGATCCGGACATGGCCTGGAAAATCGGGCGGTACTACCTGGCCGAGTGTGCGCTACGGCCCGAGGAATACTATGCCAGCATGGACTTTGAAAATCTTCGGTGCCGCCGGGGATCCCTGGTGGTCCTGGCCCATGATGTCCTCCAGGTGGGGCTGGCCTGGGGGCGGGTCAAACAGGTGGTGGACGCCACCACCATCATCACGGATGAGCTGCTTTCCTTTGAGACCGGGGTCTCCTATGTGATCCGGTTCCGGATGAGCAGCGGCGCCCAGGAAATGGTCTCAGCATCCGGTGCCGTCGGGCAGGTTTACACGGTCACCCTGGGGACCGAGGTCACGGGGCTGGCCCCGGGCGATCTTTTTATCTTCGGGGTGGCGGGCAAGGCCTCCATGGACGCCAAGGTCAAGCATATTGATTACAATGCCGACCTGTCCGCCGACCTGACCCTGGTGCCGGCCGCCCCGGAGATCCTGGACGCGGATCAGGGCCCCATCCCGGCCTTTGATCCGTTGATCACTTCGCCGGTGAACCCCAAGTTTGTGGCGCCGGCCATCCCGGAGCTGATCTTTTTCGAGGCCTTTGAGTCCGTATCCGGATCCTCTATCGCCTCTTTGCTGGTGGTGGGTTTCCATGTGCCGGCAGGATCGCCTGCAGCCCAGAAGGTCCAGGTCAAATACCAGTACGACGGGAACTGGCTTTCCGGGACGGCCGATGCCGTGGACGGCGTCGTCTCCATATCCGACGTACCGCCCGAAGGCACGGTCATTGAATTTAAGGCCCGGTCAAGGTCCATTCATAACGTATGGTCCCAGTTTTGTGCGTCCGTCAATTATACGGTCTCTTACGCATCCGTCATTGCTCCGGAAACCGTCACCGGGTTCTCGGCTGTTGCCGTCCTGGACGGGATCCAGCTTGCATGGGACAACCCCGTGGCCCTGCAGATCACCAAATTCAAGGTTCGCAGGGGCGCAAGCTTTGAGGCGGGGACATCGGTGTTCGACGGCCTGGCCGCCTCCTGCCATGACTCGGATAAGGCTGCCGGTTCCCGGACCTATTGGATTGTTTCGGTCAATGAAAAGCGGGTGTCCACCCCGGTGTCCGTGGCCATTGATGTTGATGTGCCGGCGGATCCGGCCGTCACCCTGAAAATTTCCGACGGCATCGCCATGCTGGACTGGGGCAACTGCATGACCACGTTTCCCATCCGCCATTATAAGGTCACCTCGGGCACGGATATCCATTATATCTCCAACACCCAGTATGCGGAAAAGATCACCTGGACCGGGAATAAGGCCGTCAAAGTCCAGGCGGTGGATATCGGCGGGAATATATCCGCAGAGGTCACCGTCACCGTGGCCACCCCGGCCGCCCCGACCGTGACGGGACTGAGTGCAGCGGGATCGGTCCATAGCATCGTGATCCGGGCGGATTACTCCTATACGGCCCCGGAGGAGATCGAGGTGGTGGAGATCCACGGATCCACGACCAACGACCGGGCCGGCGCCGATCTGATCACCACCCTGGCGCCCGGCAGCCACTCCTATGTCCATCCCGGGATTCCCTTGTTGCAAGACTGGTATTACTGGGCCAGGATCAAAAATGCGGCCAAGGTCTATTCGGACTGGTATCCTGCAGGCGCAACGGCCGGGATACAGGGTACACCGTCCGACGACCCGGCCGATTATGTGAAGATGTTCGACGCCATGATCTCGGACGGGGACCTGCTGTCACAATTTGCTTGGACTTCCCTTAAAGACTTTTTCGAGTGGGAGGGCACCGGGACTTTTACCATCAGCGACGGCAACCAGGCCGTGGGCCTGGCCAATGCCGTGGTCAACGGCCTGGCCGCCATCGAGCAGCGCATGATTGCCCTGGATACCAGCAGCGCGGCGGAATACGTCGATACTGAGGTCTACCCCATCAATAAAGTTGTTACATGGCAGGGCAAATATTACCGGAAGATCAAACCCAGCGTTGCCGGCATCTCCCCGGCGAATACCACCTTCTGGACGGCGATGACTGCCGGCATCCTGAACCAGTGGGTCTTGCGCATGAACGCCAACGGCCATGTGGCCGGCATGGGCATGTCCCTGGACGATTCCGGGGACTCGGAGTTCATCGTCCAGTCCGACAAGTTCGCCGTGGTCACCGATGATCCGGCAGCGCCTGGCACCCCCATGTCCATGTTCCAGGTGGGCCTAGTCAACGGGGTGACCATGGTGGGGGTTCGTGGGGACATGATGCTGGACGGCACCGTGGGCGCCAAAGCCATGAAGACAGATGAGCTTTTTATCGGGCTGACCATCCAGAGCCTGGATTTTATCTCGGGATCCACGGGGTGGAAGATCGACGCCAACGGGATCCCGGAGTTCAACGGCGGTATTTTCCGGGGCTCCATCCATCTGGGTGCCGGCAGCACCGGGTATCCGAATCTGGATGACACGCCGGATACATCGGCCAACTGGTCAGGAAATGAGATCCCAACGCTGTTAAATGAGCCGGCGGTGAACTGGACCACGGATGATGCAAAAGTGGCCCATGTTGAAAATCTCTACTCTACAGGTTCTGCCGGGTATCAATTCACGCAAACAGGGGAGTTCCCAGACGAATTAGATCCTGAAATAACAGCCAGAAATGAGCTTGTTGAGGTCTCAGAGGATGGGAAAACCGTCACTGCTACAGGAACTTCCGGCGCAATGTGGGCAAGGGGTGAACTGAAAGATTCCTCCTATCTTCGCCTGGCATTCAAAATTTCTGGGGTTGCTTCCGGTGCATTTATTGGTTTTGGTAGCATTACCGGGAATACCGGCTTTGTAAATATTCAGTTCTCATTTGAGATAACTCCGACGGAGATCCGCGTTAGAGAGTATTACGGTCAATTATACCTTGATGGGGATGGAATAGGATACACGGATGATAGTGTGCTTGAGATTGAGTGTACAGCTGATGATGCCGTTAACTATTACCTTGATGGTGTTTTAATCTATACCTCTACTCAAACATTTCAAGACTGGATTGATAAGTTTGTAGATATCTACCTTTATGATCAGGGCGCCTGTGTTTCAGGCATTACGTTATTTACAGGCCCGGCCCCTGTTTTTTCGTGGGAAAAGGTATGGACAGAAGACTCAGACATCCGCTCCCCCAATGATGGCACCCTCCTTAACCCCGAGGTGATAGACCCGGGCCTTGCATATACGGTAGGAGATCCTGTCAACGGACCCTATGCCATATTCAATGCCGGGGAGATCACCTTTTATCAGTATTTTGCAGGCGTTCTTAGGTCTGTAAAGACTTTAAAACAGATATCGCCGGCCATCGTTGACAGCGGGGAGTGGCATACCATTGACGGGCATTGGGCAAATCCGCCCTCTGTTTATGCCGCCCCCGTGGATACCCTGTCGTTCCATTACAACTATGTTTCCCAGTCGCAAAAACAGCGGATCGGATTGACCGATGTGGAGCTGGTGTCTGACGGGATCTATCGGGCAAAGGGCGACTCCTTCTTAGAGTCCCAGGACGGCTCGACCATAAAATATCCCGGGTTGTCGTGTTCCGGATCCGTCTCTGCCAACACATCCAGCTATAGCCAACTGTCGGCGAACACCCGAAAGATAACGGCGAATATGAGGTTATCGGGGTGCTGCGGGGAATGGTTCGACGGGGATTGGCATCGCTGCTATATCACGATCCGGGCCAAGCTGGTTTACTACACAAACGGATCCTGGATCGACAGTCCCTGGACGGCGATCTATACCGTGTCCCACTCCTCCTATCAGAACACCGTGGTGACCACCCCCACCGAAGATTATGATATCGAGCAGGCCTATCTGCATGTCGAAAAAGTGTCAAATACAAGATCCATTTACCAAATAGATGCAGGCACGAATTATGTGGGCGGAGTCCTTGATTCTTTAACCTGCAGCCTTGCGGGGGGATCCGTCATTACCCTGGGCCGCATCGCCATGCTTTTTATCGGAGAATAGAGATGAAGGCCGTTTTTGAAACCATTTTAGGCAACATCAAAAAGCCGGACTTTGAGTTGAACATGGCCATCCAGGCCTATATTGAGGGCCCATATTATTTTGGGGAGCCGGACTGCCCAAGAAGCCAGATGACCGTGGCTCGGTGGCGAATCGTCCACTACAGAAAATTAAGGCGGATGGCATACCCCGACAAGGAGGAGACAAGGGACGATGCCAAGGTCAAGTTATCCAGCAGTGATCCGGATATCCGGGGCGCTGGCCAGGCCCAGCTGGATCAATATAATGCGGATTGTCTGGCTGTGAAAGCCAGGTTCCCGAAAGAGTGAGGGAGAGATGAGGCGGTTAATTGGCAATTTTAAGCAGGGGGATACCCTGGACCTTCCTTTTGTTGTCTGCGATTTGGAAAGGCATCCGGTGTCCGTTTCGAACAGTTCGTTAATTCTCACTATCAAACACAAGGATGATGACAGTGAAACCGACGATAATGCCGTGCTCAAAAAAGTTCAGGCCGGGTTCGAACCGGATATAGCGTCTCCGCAGGGAAAAATTCTGCTGTCCCTGACGCATGAAGAAAGCTGGATACCTCCGGGAGAATATAAATATGAGTTGAAATTAATGCGGAATATAGATGGGACATTAAAAGTTCGAACATTTGAGGAGGGGACCATTAATATATCAGAATCCATTACTAAAGACCTGGAGGCTTAATAATGGATAACCTTTTGTTAGTCATTGAAGAACCTCAAGAGATTTTCCTGTGCATTGTTGGAAATCCACAAGAAATATACCTGCAAAACAGTGCAATGGCGCAGAACTTGGCGGGGTATTTATCGCTCAGGCCTCAACCCGAAACCGTTTTAACAGGCCCTGAAAGCTGCTCCCTATCTGACTCTGTTCAGATATTGATCGGCAATTATGACCCTGCAGCTGTTTATGAACTTCATGCGACAATCGGTGTGGCACAGCGCGAAGGTGGAGTGATTACATGGACTATGCCGGATGTCTTTCCGGATGACGGGGCTCACAATACAGACATGCAAGCCCTCATTGTTGTGACCCGGCGCCCGGGATACTTTGATGATCAAGCCGGGCATCTTATTTCTTTAACCTCTACTTGAAAAGGGTGACGTATTGTCTATCTGTGAAAGCCAAGTTTCCCAAAAAATAAAAAATGACCCCGGGAGCCTATCTCCCGGGGCCAGGACCAGGGAATGCCCCTTTGTTAAAGGAGGTAACCCTAAATTGTTTATAACCAATTGGTTTTAATGTGTAAAGGAGCTAATAAATGATATGGGAAAAGCTCCAGAAGTGGGCGCACGACGTTGTCGGATACCTGGTTAGTGGCTGTTGCATTGACTGGGATACGGTTTGCCTGATGTGGCCAAGGACGTGTGAGGAGTGGACAAACGTGTTCGGATTTCTGATTGCTTTTTTCACCTTGTTTTTCATCACCTTGCCCAAAGCTTGGCGGAACGCGAAAAATTTTTTAGAGAAAAGGAGGTATCATGATTCAGGCCGGAGAAATTAAAATTAAGGATCCGGGCATCCTGGTTGGTCTTATGAAAAAGCCGTTTACCCCCATGCTGGTGGAGATCGTCTCCTGGGTGGCGAAAACATATGGCTTGGTTATGACCGAGTCATACCGGCACCAGCGCCACCCCAATGATCTGCATGGGGTGGATCCTGTGCGGGCCGTTGATCTGAGATCCTGGTGCTATGACGGGGATATGGCCCACCAGATCCGGGATGAGATTAACCAAAAATGGGCTTATGATCCTATCCGGCCGGATCGCCAGGTGGCCATCATCCATGACATAGGGCAGGGGGTCCATTTCCATATTCAGGTCCACCCCAGGACCGAAAGGAGGGGGTAATGCTGGGTAAATTTGCATCAAAGGTGGCCGATGTCCTGGGAGGGTCTTTTGTTAAAGAGGTGAAGGACGGGATCATGGCCTATTTCCCGCCGGATATGTCGCCCCAAGAAAAGGCTGTCCATGCAGAGCGGGTCGAAGCATTCCTGCATCAAAAATTTATGGATAAAAACAAGCTGCTGACGGAGGCGGCGGACCAGCTGGACCGGAGGATCGAGCAGCAGGAGGGATCTGCAAAAGATTTAAAATCAATTCCTATCCTGGGACACCTGATTATTTTCTTGCGGGCAGCCCAGCGGCCGATATGGGGGTATGCGACATTATATATAGACGGTAACTGGTTTCTTCACCGGCCGGTCTATACGGAGCAGCAGCAGGCCGCCCTGATTGTCGTCAATGTTCTGGTGCTGGGGTTTTTATTCGGAGAGCGGACAATTAAAAATCTTGAGCCGTTGATTATGTCCGTTTTTGGCAAAAAATCGGGGGTGGCAGCGGACTGATCGCTTGCCCACAAATGTGGGCAAAATCCAATAAAAAAGGCTTCAACGAAAACCGCTGAAACCCTTGTTGTTAGCTGGTCGGGATGAGAGGATTTGAACCTCCGACCCCCTCGTCCCGAACGAGGTGCTCTACCAGGCTGAGCCACATCCCGACGCGCTAAAGACGTTATTAAATATACCAAATGGTATGAAAAGTCAATTTAGAAAATGAACTCTTTTATAATCGTTGCCTCTCTACCGGGGCCTACGGAAACAATTTTAATGGGGACACCGGAAAGTTCAATAATTCTATCCAGATAGGCCTTGGCCTTTTCGGGCAGCTGATCGTATTCTTTTACCGTAGAGGTTGTCTCCTTCCAGCCGGGCATGGTTTCATAGACCGGGGTGCATTTTTCAAGCACATGAATTTCAGGCGGGAAGTGGGTCATTGTCTGGCCTTGATACTCGTATCCCACGCAGATTTTCAGCTCGTCCAGATCATCCAGAACGTCCAGCTTTGTAATGGCAAGGCCGGTCAGACTGTTGAGGCGGGCGGCATTTTTCAGCACGACCATATCCAGCCATCCGCACCGGCGTTTCCGGCCGGTGGTGGCTCCGAACTCAGCCCCGGTCTTCTGGATCTTATCCCCGATCTCGTCAAAGAGCTCTGTGGGGAAGGGGCCTGCCCCGACCCGGGTGGTATATGCTTTGACAATACCGATGATTTCATTGAGCTGTCCCGGTCCGACGCCGGAACCGTTGGCTGCATTTCCGGAGACCGTGGATGAGGACGTTACAAAAGGGTAGGTGCCGTGTTCGATATCCAGGTGAGTTCCCTGGGCGCCTTCGAACAGCAGGGTTTTTCCCTCTTCAATGCCCTGGCCCAGAGACACGGAGACATCCGCTATATAAGGAAGCAGCCGTTCCCGGATCTGGACCATTTGATCTATAACAAGTTCAGGGTCCAGGGTGTCGGTTTTAAAGTATTCTTTAAGGTAAAAGTTTTTTTCCTCCATGAGAGTGGTAACTTTTTCCTTAAAAATGTCAAGATCAATGAGATCACAGAACCGGATGCCCCGCCGGGTGGCCTTGTCCTCGTAACAGGGACCGATTCCCCGTCCGGTGGTTCCGATTTTATTCTTCCCTTTTTTTTCTTCCCTGGCCTTATCAATGGCCTGGTGATAGGGCATGATGATGTGGGCCCTGTTTGAGATCTGCAGCATTTTAGGGGAGACATCAATGTTATTGGCCGTAAGGTAATCGATTTCGTCCAGAAGAACAAAAGGATCCACCACAACGCCGTTTCCAATAAAGCATCTTTTTTGCTGGATAATGCCGGATGGGATGAGATGGCTGATGATTTCCTTGCCGTCAACCACCATGGTATGCCCGGCATTGTTCCCGCCCTGGAATCTGACCACAAAATCGGCATGCTCGCTGAGCAGGTCTACAATTTTACCTTTTCCCTCGTCCCCCCACTGGGTTCCGACCACAACTGTATTTGTCACGTTATCTCCTTTTCTGCCTGAAAAAATTTTTCATCAGGCTTCTTGTCTCTTCCTCACAGATGCCTGACACAATCTCAGGGCAATGATTCAACCGATGATCCGACGCCATCTGATACAAGGACAGCACAGCCCCCCATTTGGGATCGCTGGCTCCGAAAACGACTTTGTCGATCCGGGCATGGATAATAGCGCCCATGCACATGATGCAGGGCTCAATGGTTACATAGAGAGCGGTTCTGGGCAGCCGGTAATTTTTGGTACGGTCCGAGGCCATCCGGATGGCATTGATCTCGGCATGGCTTGTGGGGTCGTTGCTTGAAATCGGGCAGTTGAATCCCTGTCCTATCACCTTCTGGTTTTCATCCACAATGACAGCCCCCACCGGGACTTCATCCCTTTCCCTGGCCTTGTGTGCCTCCCTTATGGCAAGCATCATGTAATAGTCATCGTTCATCTTCCAACGTACACTTATATAAGGCTTTGGGGACAAGGTCAAATCATTATGGGCCAAAATATAATAAAAAAATCAGGGAATACCTGATTGAAAAATCCTATGGGGGTTGATATGTGTGAACCATTCTTTTTTTATCGTTTCTTTTAAAAGCTTAAGGTTAGGTTTCCAATGTCAACCATACGATCCGGGCTTGACCGGCGCAGCAATATTAACCGCAGGGGCATGCGCCTTGATGTCCGCCATGACCGCAGGCAAAAAGAACGGCGGAACATAGGTGAGCGCCGCCACAGATGGATCCGCACCTCAGAATGGAGTTCCGCAGACATGAATGTCCGCAACCAATATTACTGGGCCATGATCAACCGGGATAAGAGACAGGCCTAAGCATTCAATGCCCTAAAAAAATCCAAGGAAAAGTTCTTGTAATCTTCATTAAAGGCTGGTATATATGCCTGGTTGTTTGGGCGCCCGTAGCTCAGCTGGATAGAGTACTTGACTACGAATCAAGGGGTCGCGTGTTCGAATCGCGCCGGGCGCGCCACAAATAACACTATAAAATCAGTAACTTAAAAGGCTTTTTGGATTCACTTCAAAAAGCCTTTTTTAGTTGGGGTGTGGATTGGGGTGTGGATTTTTTCAAATCCGCGTCCAAAACACTGATCATTTCCCTTTCCGAATTGCCAATTGAATGAAGATAAATTTCCGTGGTCTGTCTGTTTTCGTGACCCAGAAATCTTTGAATCGCCCCGATGGGAACATTGTCACCATCAAGCAGTGAAGCACCGCAGTGCCTTAACGCGTGATACCTGAAATATTTGACTCCGGCTTTCTTGCAGAGCGTTTCCATGATCTTCTTTCGATCAATGAACGGGCCTTCAACCCATTCTTTGGTCTTTTTGCTCCAATACCTGTGCCAGAATACCCAGGGCTTTGTTTTATCACGATGCTTGAACCGGTAAGACAGGACATCGAATAATCTGTCGGTCATGGGAACTTTGCGAGGCGTTAAATGTCCGCCTCTTTTCTTGCGGGTATATAAAATGATGCTCTTGTCATCAAAATTTATATCCTGCCAGGTCAAACGGTTGATCTCTGACATTCTGCCCATGCTGTGGAAGATCGTCCAAAGATAGTCCTGGGTGTCTTTGTCTGCGGCCAGGATGACCTTTAAAACATCTTCTTTGGGCGGGACATACTTAATTTTTTTCTCGACTGGGAAAAATTCAATCCCCAGTGTGGGATTGTCTTTTATCCATTTCCGTCTGGGGTGTAACCCAAAATTAAATAATGCCCGCAAATTCCTGAGATCATGGTTCGCCGTTGTTCCCGATGTGTCCCGTTTCCGTTTCAAAAGGTAATGCTCAACCATTTCCATGGTAATTTCCGAGCAATCATAGTTACCCCAGTATTTCATCCACCTTCTGGCACAGTAAATCATGCGTTCATAATGGCTTTTGGAATTATACGCCTGCAAATCCCTTAATTGGGGGAACTTTACCCCTTTATTTCTGCCACCATATTCTCCGGATTTAAACCCTATCGAAAGATTATGGAAACTCATGAAAGCAGAGTGGTTTACAGATTTTATCGCCAAAACCAGGGAACAGTTGATAGAAAGGTTGGATAAAGCCCTATGCTGGTTAACGGATCGCCAAATCAGTAATCGTATTACTTACTCCAATCCGAAAATATAAATGGCAACCGCTATAGATGATCAAGCATGGATGCAGAATCTGGGTTGAAAAAGTTCAAACGATTGAAATCTGACAGGATTATTGAAAAGCAGGCTGCATAATCGTTTGAAAACAGCATGGCGTAGCAAACTCCTGTCATGCCCGAGAATGGGCCCCTAAATTGCTCGTCGGAGGGCATGACAGGATTTTGTGGCAAAACTCGAACGTAGTGTAGAAAGAAAGATGACAACTTGCTTGACACACACCGATTTTTAGCCGTTAGTTTTTTTTAAAGATAACGCTATCCAACAATAACAGTTTCTTGAGAAATTTTGTCCAGGTGTTTTATTTGGGCATCTAATTCTATTTCTCTTTTTTCTAAATCGGCAAGAGTCTTTTGATATTGGCTTTTTTGTTCTGACACAAGTGTTTCAGAAAGTTTTTTCCGATCTTCGATGGATTTGTTTACACTTGCCATGTAGTCTTCAGCTTCTTTTTTTTTAGACTTTGCGATTTCAATCCGTTCAGTTTTATTTTTTTCCTTTAAACCCGTGATTTCTTTTTTGAGTGCATCATTATATTTTTGGACCGACTTGTTGTACTCTTTTGCACTTGTTAAAAGAGATTTCAGCTCCTCGTTTTTTAATTTAACATCACGAAGATCATAAATTTGTTGTTCCGCAATTTTTCGTCCCACAATATCACCAACAACCGCCCCAGCCGCGCCTCCTGCGATAGTTCCGATAGGGCTATGATCTGTGAGTTGATTAACAACTACAGCTCCTGCTGTCGCACCGATAGCGGCTCCTGCCAAGCGGGCTTGGATGAATATCTCACGCTCTGCGGAATTCTGGGGTGCTGCAGGGGAAGATGCGCTATCTGCCACTCCAACTTTTTCAGTCAGTACCGATAGTTTTTCAGACACTGTTGAGACACACGACGATAGAATGGGTGTCATAACGATGACTGTGAATACAACTAATGCAGTTTTCTTCATTCCAATTTCTCCTTTTTAAATCTGGTAGCGAACAATTTCTTCAACCCGAGTCTCTTTCTCTAATATTACTTTTTCCTTTATAGCAATTTCTCTTTTTAATTCTTCCAATTCTTTGTTTTTTTGTCCTATTAATTGCATATCTGCTGATTTTTTGGATAGCTGATGGATTTCTTTGTTCAATTTATGGACCGAATCCTCCATTTTTTTGACCTGCTCTTTTAAACTCCCTATCTCCTTTTGCAGAAGTTGTTTTTCATTTCTAAGGTGGTTTTTATTTTGTTCCTCAATGGCCAGTTCCTGAGTAAGCGCACTTTGCCGTGTCTTCTCTGTTGCCATATGGCGCTGATAGGCACAACCGGTAATAAAGATCAAAGATAGGAATAGGCTGATCAAGCAGGATTGAAAAATACACTTTCTCATACATTCTCCTTTAATTAAATTCTGGCTCATTTGGAAAAGACTGAATCAATTCTTGTGATTTGATAAATTGGCCTTTCCGGACATCAGACGTATGGCGTTCAATAAGGTCAAGGGCTTTGCGTTGGTATCCTATGCTCCCAGCAGTTTCCCTCGCCTTAAGCCAATCCGACAATTCTCCTTTTACTTCAGGAAAAAGATCTGGCCGGGTTTCGGCTATCTGAATCACCAATTCCACATAGTCATGAACCATTTGTTCGCCTTCTTTTTGTTTGGTCTGCAAGAGTTTTCCCACACTGGGGTTTCCTTTTACAGCTGCTACAGCTGCCAAGCTTCTATACCCGAGGTAGGCATTTGCACTTGCCTGGCGCATTAGTGCTTCTATATATCTTTTTTCAGCGTCCCGTATCCGTGCCGCATTTTTACGAAGTTGAAAATAGTAGCCATTTTTCTCTCTTTTAAGGTCATCAATTTCCTGTATCTTTTTTTCCAATTGGTCTTTATATTGCTCTACTTCATCCACTTGCAAAAAAGAGTGTTTCTTGCCATTGGCTATTTGGCTTTCCAATGCCTCAATTTTTGATTTGAGTTGATTGATTTGAGCCAGTTGAAAACTGTTATCTTCCTTATTTAAGTCTCTTTTGTTTTTTTGTTTCTCAGACTGCTCTTTTAAAGAGTCCATCTCTTTTTTGATCTGATCATTTTCTGATTTAAGTGAAAAAAGTTTGGTTTCAGCATTACGTTTTTCCCTTTCTAATTTTTCCACCTCTAAAGCAAGCTGTTCATTTTTCAACAAGAGTCTGTTGTGTTGTTCTTCTCTGAACTGTTCTAAATCTTCATCTGCCTGCTGGCTCGGGCTTGATTTGCCAAAGGATCCCGGGCGAGTCCGGCCTTGCTTATCAATATAATCGGCAAACCCTTTATCCATTTCATCTGGAAGTAGCCCGCAAGAAGTGATACGTGTGCTGAGGGCAAGCCGGAAACCCACTTTTGGGTTACGAATAAGCTGCCCTCCGTTTTCCTGGAATGGCAGATATTCCGTTCGATAAGATGCAGACATCTTTGGCTCATCCATACTGTAATTACAGCCTCTGATAACCAGCTGGCCAAAGCGGCCCTGTTGATATTCAGGCCCGAACAGGCTGAGGGTTAACTCTTCAACATTGCCAATCATATCATAGAGGCCCAGAGGGTTCGGCTTAACCGAAGGGCTTGCACAGACTTGGACCCGATTCCCTGAGTTGTTTCGATACCATTCATGGCCTCCGATATTTTCATTCCCGTTTTCGTCGACATAGGGATATCGCCTATCAAATGCCTCAGGATACGAGTCAAGCGATTCAATCCCTCCTCTGGCTGCAAATTCCCATTCCGCCTCTGTGGGGAGTCTGCAAAAGGCTTTGGCCGTTTTTTTGTATGTAGGGATATCTGCTTGGCATTTTGAAAGCATCCAAACATTCAGCGCCTCAATAAAGGTGTAAACTTCAGCCACAGTGCATCCGGTTTTGGGTAGTTGGGCAGAATCCTTGGAGCGGGTGTCATTTTTTACGGATGTTTGAGAAGAACTCATTATGGCCTCCCACTGTCCGATCCGGACTTCGGTCTCAGACAGATAGTAAAGCCAATCTTTTTTCCCTTTTCTTTCTCCAACAAACCCTCCAGCAATTGAGAGGTCTGTCAAGTGCTCTTTATAACTTGATTGCCCAGGTTCTCTGGAACCGAGCCTGACCGGTCGGCTGTCAAAGTTTTTATCGCCGTCGATACCCAGGTAAACCGCCCTGAAATGAATGACTTCATTGTTTGGAAGTTTGATGGTAACCCTGTCAGGCGCTTGATCTGCAATTGAAGTTGCAGCCCAAAAGCCTATAACAATTAACACCCAGAAAGCATGCCTGAATCCTCTTAAGGTGCCGTATCTATTCACGAATATATTCTCCTGGTTCGATTCTCATTACAGATATACCGGCAATAACAGAAGTAGTTGCGCCAACAAAGAAGATGGCAGAAAGGAGTATCCATGCGTGGCGCCAACTGATTTTTGTCAAAGAGGCAGCACTCTGCAACGCGTCTTTAAAAATTTCATCGGAAAGATATCCAAAAAGCAAATATCCAGCGTACGCCATGACAGTTCCGCCTATAATAAGGACCATACTTTTAAAAAACGGAAAAAGAAAAATGGCCCATCGATGCATTCCCAATAATTGGAGATATGCCAGATCGTATTTTTTCCTCTGAACACCAGCATAAACGTTAGCGCCGATGGCAAAAGCCCCTGAGAACCCAGAAATAGCGGCAATTAGAAAATATAGCTTCTCCATATAGCCGGCCAACTGACGGATGTTGCGAACTTCGTCTATCCTGGAAACCGGCTCCAGAAGCGCACGAATATTTTGCTTTTCACCTTCCTTTTGTATGAAGGCAACCAATGGCTCCAATTCATCTATTGTTTTTGCATATGCCCGGAAAAACCGAATTTCTTTGTCGACTGGACTAAATTCTCTTGTTAAAGGATCATAAACAGACTCCTGTTTTTTGGCAGCATTTATTTTCCCTGCCAGATCTCCAGGTATCCCGATAAAACCGGAACTCAAAATTGGAGAATCCATTATTGCAACAGGGATGGTTACTTTTTTTCTGTTCGGTCCTGAGTAAAAAGAGATTTGGGCAGAACGGTTTCCACTGGTGATTTCAGTTTCAGATAGCATAACCTGAACGGAGTCGTCATTTTCGGGTTGCTTGTCTGCGTCTCTTGGCAAGATAGTGATCTTCATCTGTTTGGTCTGTTCTCCAGATGTCAGCTCGAGCTGAAAATTGTTTAAATATGGAATGGTTTCTATTCCGAAATTTCCCACCTCATAATGACGATTGACCAGCTGCTGAATGTCTGATTCATAAACAGAGCTGTTGATTGTCTTCCAAAGCCTGACATGTTTATTAGACGACACTCTCCAACCAGTTTCGACAAATGGTATTGGCGGCTCACTAAAGCTCATCGGCCGAGACACCATCCCCCGGTATTCGGAGTCTGTTGGAACCGTGTCTAAGATGGTAACGATGCCGTCATATTCTGGAAGCAGGAATAAGCTGCCGGAAGAAATGCCCAATAGGGGCGCAGGGCGACCTCTTCTCCATTGGTCGAATTCGTGAAATATTTCTTTGGAAATCCATAGTTTGAGATCTGATGATGCAGAAATAGGTAAAATCCCTGCAATATGAAATTGAACGGGGATTTTTTCATCCACGCCGGAAGTGTTTCTGGTCAGGGTAATGGTGATGGATTCATTGATCTGTTTGTTGGTGCTTTTGGCAAGAGGGGAAGATAGAACTACCGGCATTTTGATATCGGCAAAAGAGATGTGATTCTCAACTATGAGGGGATCTCCCGCTATCGTAGGGATAACGGTCACCAGATTGTCAAATCCCTCAATATCCAATTGGAGATGAGATTTTGAAGATTCTATGACGGCACCAGATGTTTGATACCGTAGTGATTCCAGCCACTGTTCATTGATGGATGAAGGGGTAGGAAATTTGGGCGTTACAAGGCGGCATACAGGATTCAATTTTAACGGCGTTATCATGTTGCTAATGATGCCTTCTTGCAACCCCATAAGAATGAATAATGGCACAATCATCGCCCCTAATGCACACATCATGCAACTTGAAAGAATGCTTTCATACCTGAGATCGGAAAAGACCAGTTGGACCAGGTATTTGCAGTCACTCAATAACATATGAGTTAAACACGTTCCGTTCGTTTACCAGGGAGCAGTATTGAGGAAACGTGCGATTCAGAGGCTTCTCTGATCTGAAAATGGTAATATCTATTGGCACAATTTTGTACCAGACGGATATCATGTGTTACCATGACCAGGCTGGTTCCCATCTTTTCTGTCAATTTTTTAAAGGTTTGCATTAAACGTGCGGCACTGGGGGAATCCATTGCAGAGGTTGGCTCATCAGCCAGAATGATGTCCGCTTCCTGGGCCAAAGCCCTGGCAATGGCTGCTTTCTGGCGCTGTCCGCCGGAGATCTTCCCCGGCCTTTTGTGCAGAATATCCTCAAGCCCAAGTATTTTTGAAATCTCCTCTATCTTTTGGACGGGAGTTCCTGTCAGATTGGCTGCAAATCGTATATTGGCTTCAACAGTTAAAAATTCCAATAAACCGCCTTTTTGCAGCAGATAGGCAAAGTGACGGCGCCTGATCCTATATTTATCAAATGGTGACAATTGAGTCAGGTTTATAATTTCATCGGTGTTCAGAAGAAAAGTATCAACCTTGTCCGGTGAAAGAATGAGCCCCAGCATATCAAGAAATGTGCTTTTCCCTGTTCCATTGGCTCCGGTTACTGCGACCAGTTCTCCTGGCCATATCCTGAACTCAGGGATGCAGACAGAAATTTTCCTTTTCTGATCCCCCCTGTCTTTTTGCATGGCCCGTATGGCCAGTCTGTGTATCGCCTCTCGTCCCACGATCGTAAATTTTGAAATCGGTTACGGGAGTTGATTCAGCTCGACACCGACGACACGGTCTTTGTCTGCGGCATTTAGGCTCAATTTTTTCCAAACTTCAGTGTTTCCTTGTTGCCGCCTCAAGTCTTCATAATGCCGCAGCTTATTCTTCATAGTCCGGACGAATTCCTGCACCCGATCGGGGTTGAGGAACTCGTCTCTAGTGGTGGACATGATATCGCTGTCATACGGCAACTGATCAATTCCCAGAGGGATGGAAAAAGCATCTTTAAAATTGGCTGCAGCCGGGTTCACCATTGTAAAACGGGTGTTTTTTTCCACTAAGTCAAAGAAATCAAGGGTCGTTCCTCCATCGCCTCGCAAGGCCTTTTCTCCAATTTCTTTGAGTTCGTTGACTCGCTGGTCCAATTCCTCCAGTTCTGTTTCTGTCAGCAGTATCATTGGGGCAAGGGCTTCTCTCC
This sequence comes from uncultured Desulfobacter sp., assembly GCA_963677255.2. Lineage (GTDB taxonomy): Bacteria > Desulfobacterota > Desulfobacteria > Desulfobacterales > Desulfobacteraceae > Desulfobacter. The sequence continues at coordinate 3,736,852 of CAXXER010000001.1, forward strand.
CCGAATTGTTCAAGACCTTGTCACAAACCCAACCACTCACTGACTTTTCCGGTATTGTCTTATCTGGGAGTAAAAGCATTGCTTGTTGAAAAATTAATTCTGATAAAGACCCAGGGGCCGCTTTGGGCAGTTTTTTCGGATCCCCTTTAGCAGCAATAACATCGTTGAAAGAGAGTTGAGCTTCTTGAAAACTATTTAAAACGTTAGCCCGAAAACTAACGGATTGGGCGTCTATGGTTTGAAGGTGTGGCTGTTCTGTGCTGGTTCCGTAGGCACCGGTGTAAGTCGAAGAGAGTTGTTTGTATTGGTCCTGGGTCTGGCGATCATAAGCCGCCGATACTTTGGAATTTTTAATGTTAAAGGCGAAAATGTGAATCTGGCGAGTAAACGCTTTATCCCTAAGGGTCTTAATGTTGGTGGCATCATCTCGACCCGGTGCATCACCCACCAGGAAAATTATTTTTGCGGCATTCTGTCGCCATACTGAGCTGTCCAATGCCGCATCAATCCCTTCAAAGACCGATTCAGGAATATCATCTCCCTTGACATTGGTCTCTCGGGCGGCAACCCTTTCAAGGGTCCGGATAAATTCAAATGCAGGTTGGGTTGCAGCCGTAAATGATCTCACCTGATACTCAAAAGCTGGATCTTTATCCTGGTAGCCGATAAAACCGAACCGAATATCCTCATTCCGGTTTTCCTCTGCAAACCCCATGATCGCTTCTGATACCATCTGAAGGTAGGGTTTCATGGAGTTGGTGGTGTCCATTACAAAAACGAGATCAATCGGAATCTGACTTGCCATTTTGCCCTGGTCATCATTGGGGCGTGTCTGGGCCGCGACTTCAAGGATTCGGGTGAACATGCCGTCTATACGAAAGTCATCACCATTTTCACCGGTGTAAAAATCAAGAACCGGATACATGATGATCTGCTCCTGCCCCTTTCCAACCAATGGTTCCATGGCCATCACGCCATCAGCTGCCGGGCCACCAGTTTTAAAGTCGGCTTGAATCGCGTCAAGACGGTTTTGCCGTATGCCTGGGCTCATCTGCGCAAGCTCCAGAACGGGTTCTGGTTTTTTGAAAAAAATGGAGGGGTCTCTTTGATATGCATTGGTGAAGCGCATGATCAGCGCTCTGCGCCAGGGGATGGCATCTTTTTCTGATATCCACCCCATCACTGCGGGAGCCCAATTCCTGGGTTTAATTTTGGGGACGTATTCTTCGGTGATCTTGTACCACGTTTGTCCCGATGAATCTTCCATCTTGCCAACAACACCAAAGGCTTCATATTGTTTCAGGTTGTCGCGCACCACACGGCTTTTGTCATCTGGTTTTTCTCTGATACGGGCATACTGAAGGGTTAAAACTCTATCTAAAGGGAGTTCTCTTGGATCGGGCGGGGTTCCATTCCACCATGTGGTTTTCCCTGAGGGGAGCTCCACCTGGCGTAAAACCCCTACCGGATATCCGTCAAGATATCTTAACGCCCGCTGTTTGCCCACCTCAGTGTCACGGATACCCAGATCTTTTGCCATGAGTTGGTAAAGAGCCGCTCTATCATTGTTTTCTGCTTCAGCCAGAGTTTTGACTTCATCGGAACAAGTATAATTGATCTCCAATGTCCCATCAAGACGTTCTCCCAGACATGCTCCCGGTACGGTCAGAGCCTCTTCGATGGCAGGTTGACGGGCTTTCATGGACTGATAGAGCGCATCGTAATTAGAAGTGGCCCAGACGGTGTTAGAAAATAGGGCAAAAACTGTGAGAGAAAAGATCAGCGTGGTAGCGTTGAATATTTTATTTAATTTAATCATTGGCATCACTATTCCGTGGACAAAGTTTTTGATGATGTTTCGAGTTTTTTATAGACCCACCAGGGATCCTGATTGGCTATCAGGCGAATCGTTAGGGGCTGTTCCTGTGCATTGGTGTGTAACGTCAATTGCCCTTCGGCCATCTTTGTCTCGGTTGATTTAAATTCCACAATCAGCGTTTCCCCACTTTGGGGGGCAACACGTAGCTCTTTTTCGGGGCAGGAAAAGGTGGGCGGGGTGGTTTCGATTGAAGTGACTATCAACTCCCCCTTCCCGATATTCTGGATCCGAAAACTGGTTTGCGCCTCTCCAGATTCAGTTTTGGGAAAAACAAGAGTGGTGGTCTCTAATTCGATAGTTGGAAGGGAGCGGGGCTCACAACCTTTGATTCCCCAAAAAATGAGTGCCAGAATGAGCACCAGTGCCAATCCTCCCCCGATTAGAGGAATCATTTTTCTGAAGTTTCCGCCACCACGCTGTGAGGCTATTGGGATCAGCTCTTTGCCACACTCCTTACCTGACCTTGTAAATCCAGGACACTTAGGATTTCCGATGGAAGGCATCGTGACCTCACTGTCCGGTATTTTGCGCCCCTCAACAGCCCAGTCACAGGGATCGTCACCATATTCATTCTCGCACAAATAAAATATTTTTTTACCCATGGATAATAGTTTCCTACAGTTTGGATTTATCTGCCAACGTTTTTGCTAAAAGGAGGGCCTTTTTTGCTTTGTCGTCGAACAATATATATTTTGGATCTTCCTCCTCCTTTCCAGAAAGAAGAAAAAATTGGCCCGCCATATCGTCAAGCATTTGGTCAACCCCCTCGACACTGCCACGCTCTTTCATGGTTCGAGCGACCAGTTCGTCCAATTGTAGCAAGCTGCCCTCATTGAACTCTTCAAAATACAGATCCCACAGTGCCATAACCTCGCCGGGGATATCCTGGCCGAATCGTGACCGACATTCTTCTGCCGCAGAAAGCAGTTTGGCGGTCATCACCATCCCGCTTTCAACTTTGTCTTTAACTCTTTCAAAATTATCTAATGTTCCAAAAAAGATTTGCTTTCCCTGGTCTGCAGGAAGCTTTGGCAGAAGACCGCAAGCTGCAGCAAGAAGGACAACTGGCAATCCTTCTTCAAGCGCGTCTTTCCTTCCAAGTTTCATTAGATCAGGTAACGCAGGGTAATGGCTTTCCGTGTGGAGCTCAAAATAACCGCGCAATTTTTCTTTTTCAGACTGGAGATTTAAACGGTTCAAATATTTCTCTTTTAGTGTATGCCCCAGATGCGTGTGACGGACGGGGAAGAAAAATGCAACAGAGATAATCGTGATTTCATTGGGCTTCCGATCTTCAGGCATTTCACGATAAATTGCCTCGGTAAATTTCCCTCCCACAAATGATCTTACGACACGCTCAAGCCTTTGGGTGAATTCAACGGGAACAGTAGAACATTTGGGAATGAAAACACACTTCCTCAAAACAGGGCCCTGGGAACTTTCACCCACTAAATCCATGGGTTCTTCATTTGGATCAAAAGAGATCATCGGCATTGCTTTTTTCATCAGTTCTCTAAGCCAATGCTCCAGACCTCCATCGACTTGACCGCCATAATCGTTATATAGTTTTTGGACAATATTTTGCCCTAAGATTCCTTCAAAATCGCTATCCTCGCAATATTTCTGATGATCCAGAACCACCTGTTCTTCTGATACTTTCAGAATACTATCAACCAGAGAGCCACTGATGGTGTCATCATCTCCCCCTTTGGTGTCCAGATAGGAGGAAAATTTAAAGTTGTCTCCTCGGGCGTTCTGAAAAGCCTTGATCACTTCATTGGTGTTCCTCTCTAATGCCGGTTTGTTTGATTCAAATTTTGTCCGAATCACATCATTTATCTTTACGGCATCGATAAGATAAGACACTTCGTCTTGCCCTGGATTTTCCGGTTCTTCGGCTATCCGCTCATTGAATTCTATTTCAAAGTTTTCGACTATCACTTTCATTTTTCTGTCAAAAACAAAGATTGCTCTATGGAGTTCTTTGAGCTGTTCGATTAATTTTTTGCAAAATAACTGTGCATATTCCGTCGCATGGTATAGCGTCCGATTGTAATAAAAGGCACAAGTTGATTCAAAATAGTTGTCAAACAATTTATTATGCTTGCTTGGCAGACTGAGGCGACCGACATTTCGGTATTCTTTTCGAATTTCAACTCGGATGCGATCTGCATCTTCGTATGCGGATTTGATTTTCGGAGCTTCTTCGCTAAATCCTGCCAGATTCTCTTCGACCTTTCTCAAAAGGAGCTCGATTGCTTCGGGCAGATGATGCAGTGTATATTCTGGATTTTTCGCCTCAAAACCCTCTATCAGGTCCCTTTCGATATAATCACGAAGCAGGCGGGCGCGGGTTTTAATCTCGTCTGCCTCACTGCGGTTTTTAAAATAATAAGTAACACCACCATTTTCTCCAACACTGCGAAAGCCCTTGTCCCAGTAATTGGCCGCCCGGCGCTCAAAATCAGTAAGCCACTGTATACGGTCATTATAGCTGTCACCCAGGGTGTCTTTTGTTTTTCCCTGCTGCTTTTTTAATTCCTTTTCCCAATCGATCCGATAGGGTTCGAAATTGTGTCTTCCGTCGCCGCTGGAGATAACGTCCAGATTCAGGTGTCCCTTTGTTACTCTCCAAAGGCTTTGTCTTTCACTGACAAAATCATCCCGAGAGAAGCTTCTCGGAGATTCCCTAAACCGATCATCCCAGTTGTTATAGACCAGTTGCAGCATCGATTGACGTGCATTTGAGAAAGTTAATTTCTCGCGAATCTCCCTTTCAGGGATGATGGCCCGTTGCACACCATAGCTGATAAAATCAGTAGAACGGTTCCCTCCGTTAATATCCGCAGGATATTTTTTGCTACGGTCTTCTCCAGTGAAGGCATACCTCAACTCATTAGGGACATTCCCCACTTGTCTTACAGCCAATTGGAAGATCAGCTCTGCAGCGTTATCGATCTGCTGATCAAATGAAACGCTGGTTCCGCCTTCTGTCGTTTCTGTAATCAAGGAGACTGTATTCCAGGTGTTGTTCATATCAGGGGTGTGTTCTCCCGGGATCGGAGGCGATAACCTTTTGGGGGTTTGGGAGCCGTCTGATTTTATGTTCCACGGTTTATAAAAACCAAATTTTAAGGCATTTAATTCCAACAATGCGGCATATTGGTTGGCATGGAAATTACCGGCGTCTGCATCCTGCTTTTTTCCGGTGGCAAAAGCGTGGATAAAAATTTTATAGGCTTTCGGGTTATGATTTTTGAGGAATCGTTGAATCTGGATGATCACATCAATCAATGTTCCACTACCGGTTCCAGCGCCAAGGGTGCAAGCGATATGGATGTTTGCGCCGATATCCCCATTTTCACTAAGGCGATCCAAACGATCCGCAATCCGGTCCATTACATTGTCAATATTCCCTGCACAAGCCAAGGCTAGGCGCCCCATCCTTCGGATCTGATTACAGCCAGCAGCGTCCACACTGCCTCTTGTAATGTCCCGTACAAAATTCATTTCGTTTTGAATCCATGGGGAGATTCCGGGATATCGGTCGATGCTGTTTAAAATTCGGCCGGTTCCGGAAGGGTCGATCACCAGCTTTTCTCTGTCTGTCAGCCGAAGGGTCTCTCCTAAAACTCGCCATTTTCCTGTAAGTTCGCCCTGGCCCTCAAGGTCAGCCTTATTGGAATCAATACTCAGAGTCGCGACTCTGGAGATAACCGTTTCATTTCCCAGCTTGTCGTCAAATTCAAAGATTTCATTGTATGGCCCGGTGTTTCCTCTGGATCGCCATTCAATATAAAGCTTTTTCTTTAATTCGCGAACTACCTGACACCCAGACCCTCCAAGGCCGATCAAAAGAAAATTGTGTTGTGGCATAAAAAAGACCTCTTATTGTTGTGATGGAAAGTTGACTTTGATATCTCTATGAGCTGCCCATGCCAGCAGTCCAATTGTCATTGATTGAAGCAATAGAAAAAAGACAACAAGCAGGATACGGGATATTTTAACGACCCGTGGGATTTGTTCTTTTAGACCATCCTTGATCATTTTTCCAGCGATACCGATGGCATCCTCAATAGGGTATGTTGTGCTTTCTGAGGTAGAAAAAACGCGTTGTATATCTGCGACGATGCTGTCCTCTGTCATACTTGCGCGAGCCCAGATGATTTTGCTGAGAAAAGGATTTTGGTTCTGGAAATGCTCGACTGCTGATTTAGAGTATACCTCGGCGACCATTTTTTGAGAAAGCTTATTGGCCGCTGGAATAAAAGTATCTTTACCAGTTTTGGGATGAGGGCTATGGGAAAAATCTTCCAATTGTTTTCCGGATGAATGATCCTTCAAATCGTAAACAGCTTCATAGGCTTTTTGATAGGTTTGGGTCCTCCAATGGCTGTCAACCAAAATAGACTGTTCCCACTGAATTACAACCCCTTCTGCAACAAAAGCCGTATATCGGAATGCAAAAAAGAGGAGGGTGAATAGCAGCGTAAGAATGGCGGCAATAGTACATAGAAGATAATGGCTAAAAAAGAAGGAAAATCGGAGATTGATATTACGTGCTGTGAGAAACGCAATCCACCAAGAAATGGCACCAAGAATGAGGCCAATAGTGAGAGCCGTATAAAAAGAAACATGACTTTCCAGCCATAATCGGAGAATTAGCTCATAAACAGATAACAGAAAATCAGGTATCATAAACCTCCTCTGAGCAACATTATTTTAGAACGATCAGTCAAATTGCTATGGTCTAAATATATCGCACCATACCTCAAGTCAAGACTCTTTTTGTCCAGGGCCAACGCATGTAAATCTTAAGCCGTTCCTATATCCGCTTCCCATTGCTGTGGACTTTTATTGCCTATGAAAGAATGTCTCCGTCGGCAGTTATAAAACATTTCAATATAATCAAAGATATCACGCCTGGCTTCTTCACGGGTTTTGTAGTCTGCTTCAAAAATTCGTTCTGTTTTCAGAGTCCCGAAAAAGCTCTCTGAAACAGCATTGACGCTCCTATGTCAAGCCGGCAATACTGAGTCTTTTAAATCTGCCAAAATAAGCGGATACAATTCTCTAACAATGTAACGTTTCAAACAGCGATGAATCTCTTTCAATGATTTTCCTTCTGCTGTCCTACGGGCAACATAGGCTCGTGTTCGTGGATCACTTCTCATGCGTACCATAGCAATTGTCCATAGAGCATTATTGGCGGCACGATTACCGCCTCGATTAAGGCGGTGGCGAACAGTTTTTCCTGACGAAGCTTCTATTGGGCTTACACCACATAAAGCAGCTAATGCCGCCTCGCTACGTAACCGTTCAGGGTTATCGCCAGCGGTTGCAAGCAATGTAGCTGCTGTTTGAGGTCCAACTCCGAACTGTTGACGCATCCGCTTTGCCCCATGTGCCGTCAAATACTCCAAAGTTTTATCCAGCTCTTTCAACTCATCCGTTAAAGCCAACCAACGCTTTGCCAAAAGCCGAAGAGTTGTTGCCAAAGTAATAGACCAATTCGATCTCCCCAAAGTACGGAGGTTTGCACCGCATTTAACACATTCTGCGGGTTTCGTTCTCCACAGTTTTGACCGAATCTTATCTGGTGCAGAAATCAATAAACTTCTCAACTGATTGATTGTTTGTGTACGAGTTTTAACGGCACTACGTCGAGCCAGTGACACGATACGCATTGCCTCTGCTGCACCTGATTGTAATTTGGGAATTGCGCATACATTACCAGATAACACGGTCCGAGCAGCACTCTCAGCATCAGTTGGGTCTGACTTCCCCCGGAAGCGTCTCATCGACCGATCAGGTCGGTTGATTTCGAAAACCTGAACTCCTTGTTGAGAAAGAAATCTTGCTATGCCTGAGCCATAGGTTCCAGTTCCCTCAATTCCAGCACGTTTTAAATCTCCGAAAGATCGTGCCCAGTTCAGCAATCGCAGGTACCCATCAGAATTTGTTTCTATTGATAGGTGGCCTACAAATTTCCCAACGCTGTCGATGACGACACCAACATGTTTATAAAGATGAGTATCAACTCCAAGAATTACTTCACGTTTTAACCGCTCTGTCATTGCACATACCTCCCAAAAGTTAGTCGGTATCACCAACCCGACTTCCAGGACAGGACACTCAAGATGCAGAACAAGGCTCCTATTAGGTCACAAGCAATCGGCCCAGTGACGTCTGGGGAACGTCAGCGACCAATCGACAGGTCGACGCAAAGGCAGGATCGCCAATCCCAGCATGGGTCAGATTGGGCCGACATTCATAGCCATTATATACTGAGTATCCCAGCAATCACTTTTGCGACTCATACTCGAGATTATGTTGTGTTTAAAAAGAAGTTTTTGGAAATCATGGCTGCAATATTGGCTGCCTCGGTCAGAGTGGAAGATGAGGCCTGGGATATGTCCCAGCGCCCGATCGCCATCTCTATTGATTCCATGGCAAGGTCCTTTTTAATTCTGCTGCTCATAGCTGCCAGAGGACTAACTTGAGTTGACACCTTGTCAGAATTAAGGGTGGTCATATATTCCCTGGATTAACGCCAATTAATCCTAAAAAGGAGAATAACATGACCACCCAAGAAAAACTGATCAAACGCAAATTGAGCATACTTGAACTCGCTGAATACCTCAAGAACGTATCCCAAGCCTGCAAAATAAATGGCGTATCTCGCCAGCACTTCTACGATATTAAAAAGGCATATGATGAGCACGGCATTGAAGGCTTAAAAGAGAAGAGTAGGCGCAAGCCCTGCCACAAGAATCGTGTCGCTCCGGAAGTTGAAGAGGCCGTGGTTAACATGGCCTATGAGTATCCCGCATACGGTCAGGCAAGGGCAGCCAATGAACTGCGGAAAAATGGAATTCTTGTTTCATCCGGAGGTGTTCGCAGTATATGGCTGAGGCACGATCTTGAGACCTTCAAAAAACGTTTGGCTGCGCTCGAAGAGAAATCCGCCAAGGAAGGCATCGTCTATACAGAAGCTCAGATCCAGGCTCTTGAAACAGCCAAAAGAGCAAGAGAAAGCCATCCTGATGAAATCGAAACGGAACACTCAGGCTACTTGATCAGCCAGGACACGTTCTATGTTGGTTATATGAAAGGGGTCGGACGAATTTATCAGCAGACGGTTGTGGATACCTATTCATCAGTAGCATTTGCGAAGGTCTACACCGGAAAAATACCGGTGACGGCTGCAGACACGTTGAATGACCGGGTTCTGCCATTCTTTGAAGAGCATGGAGTTCCGGTGTTGAGAGTTTTGACTGACCGCGGGACGGAATTCTGCGGCTCTGCGGATAAACATCCGTACGAGTTGTACCTCCAGCTCAATGATATCGAACACACCAAAACCAAGGTCAAAAGCCCCCAGACCAACGGTATTTGTGAACGTTTTCATCAGACGGTGCTGAATGAATTCTACCGGGTTGCATTCCGAAAGAAATTGTACCAGGATTTGGAGACTCTGCAGGTCGACCTTGATGAGTTCATGAACAAGTACAACAATGACCGTACCCACCAGGGTAAACGCTGTAAAGGGAGGACTCCGATGGAAACCTTCATAGAGGGTAAAGAGTTGTATAATCAGAAAAATATTGAAAAAATGCAGACAGCAGTGTAAACGACAATCCAGCTCCCTGAGCCGGAGCGTGACGTTGCGCTCCCTTCGCCGTCGCTAATTTTTTGCACAGCATGGGGCGCCGGGCCTGTCAAGGATACGAACAAAGTGAGTACCCGCAGGGCTTGTCCTTGATAGACCCGGCTCCCCATGCTACCTGCGAACCGACGGCAGAAGGGGAATAAAAAAGGCCAGGGGATTGTGACCACTGTCAAGTCAAGTTTCGTTCAGGACATCATAGCCCATCCAACTACTTTCCTTGAAAATAAATCAATAACAACGGCAAGATATAGCCAACCTTCTGCAGTCCAAACGTAGGTGATGTCTCCTACCCAGGCCTCATTGGCTTTTTCTGTCTCAAAATCCCGTTCTAACAGATTGGGAGCCACAGGCAGATTATGTTTGCTATCAGTCGTCACTTTGAATTTCTTCTTTTGTTTTGCGACGACACCAGCTATCTGCATTATGGTTTTGGCCCTATATCGACCACATTGGATTCCGTGGTCTTTAATTTCCTCAGCCATTCTCCGGGCTCCGTAACTGCCTCTCGACACCGGATGGGCCTCCACCACAACAGGCACCAAGGATTCATTTTCCTTCCGATGCTTGGATTTCCCATTGTTTTTCCATGAATAATACCCGCTACGACTGACTTTCATCACTTTGCACAACAGGCTTATTGGATATGCCTTCTTCTCGACATCAATGAATTGATATCTTAGCCTGATTCCTTTGCGAAGAAGGCCGCAGCCTTTTTTAATATTTCACGTTCCATTTTAAGGCGCTGGTTTTCTTTCCGTAGTGCCTGGAGTTCGACCCGGATCGCCGCCAATTGGTCTGGTGTGGAACCGGAGTCTTCATCATCAAGTTCTTTCTTCCAACGGCTGATCAAATTAGGATTTACCCCCAAGCGCCTTCCGGCTTCAGCAACGGTATAATCTTGATTCGTTACAAGCTTGACAGCATCTTCTTTAAACGATTTCGTGTAGCTCTTCCGTTTTGTTGTCTTCATGAACACCCTCCTGAATTAGGTATTAATTCACTCTTAGGAAAGTGTCCAGACTTACTCTACCAGGTCATTTGCATTGGTTCTAACGAATTAAGCCGGAGATTAGTCGTTTCCGCCGGGGGTATTAGCCGGTTATTGAGAGGGCAGGCTGACGTATCAACGGCCATGGCCTTGAGGCTTTCAAGGGTCTTGGGCAGATCCCCGGAAAGCTGCCTGTTGATGCAGGTCAACTACAACCTTTGGAGAGAAAAATCACATGATGGATTTTTCTAATTTGGAACCGTTTGACTTTGATCAGATGCAAACAACGTAAGGGGAGCCACGGGCGTGGTCAGCAAAGCACAACGGATATTCAATAAGGCATTTTCCGGCCATAGAGATCCACGCAGCCCGGAATATAAGCAAGGGGTGTGAGAACTTTTACGGTTCAAATGCGGAGAGGCCGAAGCTTGTTCTTGCCCATATATCCCAGGCACCACCCTGGCCAACGCCTGGTTTTCCGGAACCGATGAGATGCAGGTATCGTTTGTCAACAGGCATTTCCTTCTGTCAGGTATGGCACTTGGTATGGCACTTTTTCTGGAAAATAGGGAAAAAGGGTGTTTTTTTGAAAAAAGTGGAAAATCGGAGAAGCCTGCCAATTGGTCGTTTGTCATATATAAAGGATGTATGAAAGCCTGAGGTCACTGTCTACGAATCAAGGGGTCGCGTGTTCGAATCGCGCCGGGCGCGCCACAAACAAAGAGGCTTTCAGCAGGGTTGCTGAAAGCTTTTTTATTTTTGTCCTACCTGTTTGCTTTAAGGCTTCAGCGTAAATTTCCCTGCCGCATGGATACAGGCATCAGAAAAAATCTTAAATAGATATTCATCACCCTCTTTTAAAACGCCCACCTGAATATTTTTAATCTGCCTTGGAATTTCTTTTACGTATTGAAGCATGATGCGGTCAGGCTTCTGGGAACATGGCATTTCCGATGCGAGGGCATGGTGGAGAAAGTCAAAGTACATGGCATTGTTGACATGTCCCAGAGGATCGAAATCCGAAGATCGGATACCGATGTCACAGATTCTTTCGGGGGAAAACTTTGCGGCAGGTGCCCAGGTGTTTATGTCCATATCAAAGGACGGCAGTTCTTCTTCACTTTCATAAGCCTGGCTGGTTGCTTTGGGGATGCGCAGAATCTTTTTTTTGTGAAGATCAATGAACAGCCACATGGTCCGTGCCGATACCAGGGGCTTTCCCGCGCAGGTGACCTGGAAATCCCTGAAAGCTTTAAAGCCTTTGTCTTTAGTGTGCCATGTGGTGATGGTGAGGCGATCGTCGAGTTTGGGCCAGGTGTGAATATGAAGGCCGATTCTGGACAGGATCCAGGCATTGCCTTTTTTCAGCAAGAGCGGTGCTTCATCCTTAGCTCTTTTGGAGTGTTCACCTACGGCATCCTGAAAATAGTCGAGCAGAAGGTTGGGGTAAAGGGCCAGGTCCTGGTCCACCCCATAAAAAGGAACGGTTTTTTCAACGCTGATTTTCATGAGAATTCCAACTTGCCATGGCCTGTTCAGCCATTTGCTTTCCCTGGTCGTAACCGCTGAGTAATTTTTCCGGGCGGCGTTCCAGGCGGTTTATCCCAAACTCATCCTTTGGGCAGATTTCAATGATAGTTGTTCCCTGCGGCGGATTTCGGATCAGAGACAATGACGTGTTATACCTCCGGGCATGGCTGCCCAGGACTTCTCTGAGGGCAGGGTATTTTGACAGGCGCCATTTTAGAAGGTGGTGGCCGAGGCTGCTTTTTTTTCGATAGGTTTTGGGTCTGGAACGAATCACCATAATTTTTTTTGCACCGGCATCAATGGCGGCCTGAACGGGCAGGGGATCGCTGAAGCCGCCGTCCAGGGTCTTTATCCCGTCGATGACAGGGAAATGGTTATAAAGTCCCGGCAGGGCGCTCGAGGCTTTAAGGACATCCTCCAGATTGGTTTCATCTGTTTGTTTATAGATGGGGGCACCGGTGTCAAGGCGGGTCAGGCAGACAATGAACGGAGTTTTTTCCGCGTAGATGGTTTTCAGATCCAGTCGGACTTCTCTGATGGTGATCTCCCACAGCCAGTCCAGGTCCATGAGGGGGCCTCCAAAAAGGGCCCGCTTCCAGTTGATGAATTCGGGGCGCAGGGAATAGTCCGTGTATATTTTCAGATTCCGTCCGGGCATCCGGGCCAGATAGGCGGCCAGGTTGCCCGAGCCAGAAGAGACCCCGAAGGAGATATCAAAAGGGTTGAACTCTTTTTCAAGGAAACCGTCCAGCACACCGGTGGAGAAGATGCCCCGCATGGCACCGCCCTCGACGACCAGGGCTGTGCGCGGCGCTGTATTTTGATCAGCTGTCATTTAGTGTGTCTTTTTAGGTCTCTGCCAGGCGCTGGTCATACATGGAACCCACCCCGTATTCATTTCTGCGCATGAATTTCTCTACAGAGGGGCCGATGAGCTGCATTTCCGGATTCTTTTTCTGGACATCCTGGGCGATGCGCATCTCTTTGGTGCACCCCGTGCTGTAGGTGGCATCCTTTCCGATCCATTCGGGCGGGACTTTTTGCTTCATCAGGGCAAAGCTTGCGGCAATGTCGTCGGCCGTCTGGAACCGCCAGATATCGATATAACCGCTGCGCTGGACAATTTCCCACATATACATAAGGTCATCGGCATCCATGCCGGGTTCATAGTACCGGGACGGGTTGATGATGAAAAGATCGTCGGACTGCTCGTGGAGATGATCGATAAACCGGCTCATAATCTTTTTGGCCACATCAATTTTTCCGGGGATGGATCCGATGATGCCGCTGTAAAACATGACCGTCATATTTTTTTCCCTGGCTGCGGCCATATCGGAGATGATCCTGCCGGCCTTTTCTTCTAGATCTCTGTGACTGAAGTTAATGAAGTCCGGATGTCTGGGTTTATAGGTGATGCAAAGGCTGTCTTCCTCCCCTGTAATGTTGATGATGTCCTGGGTGTATTGAAAATGGGTGTTGATGAGGCGTTTTTTTTGTTCCGGGCCCCGTGAGACCACGCAGTCCACCTCCTTGAATATCCTGGAAAAGGTGGTGGAGACCAACAAAAGATTCAAGGTCTCGCGGGTGCCGTCGGACACCACGTAAAGGTGCTCATCCTGTTTCAGGCGCTGGACAAGGGCATTTTTGCCGATGGTTTTTTCATGGATAAAGCAGGCACCCTCAAGGGCTTTGACCAGGGTGGGATCGGTCAGGGTATCGGTCAGGGAAATCTTTTTGAAAAATGGGGTTTCCTTAACGGCCAGGATAACCACATGGCCCAGATCCGCAAGGAACCTTGCTATATAAATGTCTATGACCACATCACCGGATTCATCGGCCAACCACAGAATCTTGGACTTGGGGCGGTGAAGAAGTTTGAGCAGATGGGCAAGACCGTTGCCTGAGATTTTTGTTTTAAACAGCTTTTTGATGGCAGAAAGGGAGGGAACCTTAAAATTCTCCTGCGCCCAAAGATGTTTTGCATTGAGCAGGCATAACAGGCGGCAGAACTCAATCTCTTTGATTTTTTCCCTCAGCTCAAAAAGGTTGAGGCTGTCCATATTGTCAATGGCGCCGTTGATATGGTTCAAGGCCTTTTTAAATGTTTCTGAGGCCAGAAGGCGTCCGGCCCGCATATTTTCCGCCGTTTTTAAAGGGGCTTGGGGATCCTCAATGTGGGTCCGGCTTAAAAAAATGGTATACAGGCGTTTTTCCAGGCGGGAGGGTATAATGATGCGGTTCTCAGTTTCATGGTCGAATTTAATGGCCAAAAGGGCCTTGAGAAACTCCCTGTCATAGGCTGAATCAATCGTCTCGTCCACCATTCGGGTGATTTTTTCCAAGACCTCCCGGTACCGGGCGTTGAGCAACCGGCCTTTTTTTTTGGACATAATGGCGGAAAACATCTGATCTGAACAGGGATAGAAGCGCTCCTCCCCTTCCGGAAACACCATGAACTCTACTTGTTCCAACGAGGCTACCTTAGTGGGATAGGCAAAAGGGTCGATGTGGTTTTCAAGGAAAAATGCGGTCAGCCATGCGTTCTGTTCCGGAGTGGTGCCGGGTTTTTTCGGGATATTGGGTGATGCAGTCATGAAGTCTCCTTTGTCAAAATTGGCCCTGGAATCATACCACCGGGCCCGTGAGTTTTCAATTTTTATGGTTGTTTAAAAAAGATGCGGCTTGACGGTGGCAAGAGTCCCGGCGTATGGTCCTTATATGGACAAATTCTCAGCCCTGCAGATATTGAACCTTGACGGGACCGCCTCCCGTTCCGATGCGAAAAAAGCCTTCCGCGAGATGGCCAAACGTTGCCACCCGGACCGTTTTGCCGGCAGGCCGGGGGCAGCGGCCGCTGAGGAGCAAATGAAGCGGCTGAATCAGGCCTTTGCCCTTTTGATGCAGATCCTGCCTGAAAAAGAGGACAATTCAGGTGAGGAATCTGTCCGCCCAAAAACTCCCTCGGGCTCCCCGCCGGAGAGAGAAGGATTGTTTTCAGCGTTCAGGAAACGGGTCGGCGGATTGAAAAAAAGGGGCGCCAAAAAGAAACGGGCGGCCGGTTCACGCCCGGGGCGTGCAGAAGTCCGCGCCTCAGGATCTGGGACATCCGGACGACCGGGGCCTGCCCCGGGACCCAGGCCGCAGTCTTGTGTTCGTGAATCGTCCTTTGATCATGCGCTCAGCTCCGCCTGCGCCTCTCCTGAAGCTTACGCCTCGCCCTCAAGACGGTTCCGGGCACCTGCCGGGGATGCCTATTCAAGGTATGTTAAACTTAAACATCATATGCAGGTCCAGCGCCGCCGGCCCCGGCAGTCCGCTGTGTCCCGGGTGGAAAAGATCAGTCCTGTCCAGCCGGTACAAAAAGTGGCAGACCGCTAAGCTGCGGAATCACCCCTCAAAGAGAAGGGATTTCAAAGGTTTTCCTGTAGAAAGCTTTATCAGGTGAATACCATCGGCATCAATAATGCCGTAAGAGGGCAGGCCGTTCCGGGACAGGGCAATGCTGCCCGGGTTGAGCCGGATCTTATCGTCACATCTTTCAAGTTCACACAAATGGGTATGCCCCTGGATGATGATATCGGCCCTGCAGTCCGCCGGAACCGGACGGTGGCCGTGGTGGATGAAAATGGTTCTGTGAAAGGCCGAAAAGGTCTGTTGATGATCATACCCGGGGAAGAATCCCTGGACATCACAGTTTCCATACACATAAAAAAACGGGGACTCAAAGGCGTTCAGATCGGAACGAATATCTTCAGGGCGAAAGTCAGGGTTTCCGTACCTGCCGTAGCGGGTGTCAAACAGGTCGCCGGCCACGGCCAGGCCGTCGCCCGGGTTCATCAGGGCCCGGATCGTCAGCCATCCGGACAGGCTGCCGTGAAGATCGGAAAAGACAAAGAGGCGGTTCATCTTTTTTTCATCCTGCCAAGCCGTTGAATCCGTTCCAGTACCGGCGGATGGCTGTAGTTTAAAAATACATAAAAGGGATGGGGCGTCAGGTTGCTCAGGTTGTGGGCAGACAGCTTTTTTAATGCGGATACGAGGGATTCGGGGTTGCCGGTGGTGGTGGCGGCAAACTGGTCTGCCTCTGTCTCATCCCGTCTTGAAAAGATCTGCATGACCAGTGACAATACCATATCAATGGGGGAAAACAGGAGGCTGAAAAAGATCAGGCCTGCATATACCGAAGGCTGGGCAACGAAAAAGGCGTTGAACAAGCCTTCATGGCTGATGAACAGGGAAAACAGGTAAAAGATAATTCCCATCTGGCCGATGCCCATCAACAGTCTTCGCTGGATATGCTTTTTTTTGAAATGCCCCATTTCATGGGCCAGCACAGCCACAAGCTCTTCCGTGCCCTGTTCCTTGATCAGGGTGTCGTAAAGAACGATCCGCTTGTTTTTGCCAAATCCTGTAAAAAAGGCGTTGGACTTGGCGCTGCGCTTGGAGCCGTCCATGACAAAAATTTGGGTCAAAGGAAAGTCAATGGACCGGGCGTAGTCAAATATGGCGGTTTTGAGCGCGCCTTCCTCAAGGGGGGTAAACGTGTTGAACAACGGCATGATCCAGGTGGGCACGATGTACTGAACCGCAATGAGAAAAAAGGTGGTGGCAAGCCAGCAATATGCCCATGCCAGCGGTCCTGTGGTGTTAAAAAACCATAAAATGGCTGACAGCAAGACCCCTCCCAGAATAACGGATAACAGGATCGATTTTATCAGATCCATGATAAAAACAGGGAGCGTGGTGTTGTTAAAGCCGTATTTTTCTTCAATGACAAAGGTGCGCCAAAGACTCATGGGAAGGGAAAGAAAAAGCTTTAGGGCGGACAGGATACCGATGAAAAAAAGACCCGAAAGAACAGGGTCCCGGCTCAGTTCCCTGACGATAAGATCAAGTATGCCAAAAGCCCCTGAAAACCAGAACAAGAGCAGCACCATCATATCAAGGGTGGACGCGATCAGTCCTGCTTTTGTGGTTGCTTTTAAATAGTCTTGGGATGTTTTATACCGCCGGGCATCAAATACGTCGGAAAACGCTTCAGGCAGGTCCGGCCTCAGATGGGCTAAGTTCAGGATATCCGCCATTGTGCTGATCAGGTAGCTTGCGACCAGGGAGATCAGCACAATGGCTGTGATAAGGGTATCCGAAAGGATCATGGAAACCGACTCATGAATTAATGAGGTCCCGCAGTTTTCCGGAACATTTAAAGGTGACCACCCGTCTGGCGGGCAAGGTCATTTCCTCGTCCGTTGCAGGGTTTCTGCCTTTTCTGGCTTGCTTCTCGTTGACACAGAATTTTCCGAATCCGGAGATCATGATATCGTCGCCATGTTCAATGGTTTCTTTGATGATTTCCAGGAACTCTTCCATGATATCATAGGTTGCGGTCCTGGACAGGTCGAGCTTGTTTTGAATTTTTTCTGCAATGATGGTTTTGGTTAAGGCCATAAAATCTCACTCCTGCAATGCAATCGGCGCTGAATAAGGGTTACGCTTTAAAAAAAATGGTAAAATACTTTAAAAGCCAATAGCTTGTCAAGTATTGAGACAACTCGAACTTTTGTCCGGGATAAAAGCCTGTTATTTGTTGAGTACCAGATGAAGGGCCTGGGAAAGACTGGCCATGGTAATGGGCTTGGGCAGAACGGCATCAATGCCGTCCGGCGCGGCATTCTGGGTCCTGACAATATTGGAGAACCCTGTAGCCAGCACGACCGGAAGGGTGGGATTTTCTTTTTTGATCCTGGCCGCAAGCTGGGTGCCGAGAATCTCCGGCATGGTCATGTCCGTGATGACAATGTCAAACCTGTGAGGATCCGATGTAATCATATCCAACCCTTTCAGGGGCGCCTCTAAGGCGGTGACGCTGTACCCAAGCTTTTCAAGCATCATTCTGCCGATGTCCACCAGCATGGGTTCGTCATCGATAAAAAGAGGTTCCTCGCTGTTTCGCGTGGGTAGTCAGGGGTTGATGCCCCCCGGCCTTACGGGATACAATGCCCTCATTATGAGAGATACAGACCTATTTCAAATGGCCCTTGGTATGACCGATCCCTGGATAGTGGAGTCGGCTGAATTTGATCCCCAAAAAAAGAGGCTGGACATTCGGATTAATTTCAAACGCGGTGGTACTTTTAACTGTCCG
This sequence comes from uncultured Desulfobacter sp., assembly GCA_963677255.2. Lineage (GTDB taxonomy): Bacteria > Desulfobacterota > Desulfobacteria > Desulfobacterales > Desulfobacteraceae > Desulfobacter. The sequence goes on from CAXXER010000001.1 coordinate 3,755,066, forward strand.
GCCTGTGGGATTAGCGGTTGTAAAGCCCACGATACTGTTAAAAAAACATGGCGGCACCTAAATTTCTTCCAGCATGAGACTTACATTCATGCCAGAGTACCTCGAGCCGGTTGTTCTGATTGCGGGCCCCGTATTGTCGATGTCCCTTGGGCGAGACTCGGCAGCGGATTTACTTTGCTGTTTGAGGCGATGGTAATGGCATTGGCCAAGCAGATGCCGGTTAATGCCTTGGCGGCTTTTGTTGGCGAGAACGACACTCGGCTGTGGAGAATCTTGCACCACTATGTCCACGAAGGACGAAAAAGAGCCGACCACAGTCAAGTTAAGCGTGTTGGGCTTGATGAAACCTCCAGAAAGCGCGGTCACAACTATGTTACCCTGTTTGTAGACATGGATGATCCCCGAGTACTGATGACTACTGAAGGCAAAGACGCAGGGACTGTCAAGGAATTCAAAACAGATTTGATCAAACATGGAGGAGACCCGGATTCGATTACAGAGGTCTGCTGTGACATGTCCCCAAGCTTTATCAGTGGCGTTGAGAAACATTTTCCGGAGGCCCACCTGACCTTCGACAAATTCCATATCATGAAAGTCATCAATGATGCAGTCGACGAAGTAAGAAGACAAGAACAAAAGTACCGCCCGGAACTCAAACGGACCCGATACATGTGGTTAAAAAATCCTGAAAATCTAAACTGTTCACAGAAAGAAAATCTGGAGAACTTGAAGTTGCCAAAACTGAATTTAAAAACAAGCCGTGCATACCATATCCGATTGAATTTTCAGGAACTCTTTGAACAATCCGCAGAGCAAGCTGAACCGTTTTTGAAGAAATGGTACTTTTGGGCAACTCATAGCCGATTGGAGCCAATGAAACAGGCTGCCTATACGATCAAACGCCATTGGGACGGCATTTTGCGCTGGTTTGAAACCAAAATCAGTAACGGCCTTTTAGAGGGGATTAACAGTCTAATTCAAGCGGCCAAGGCACGGGCCAGAGGATACAGAACCGTTCGGAACCTTAGCACCATGATTTACCTGATTGCCGGGAAGCTGAGCTTTGATTTACCTTCATGAATTATTCGGCGAGGGGTCGGGGGCATCACCCCTGATTACCCACACGAAACAGCGAGGAACCTAAAAAGAACGTTGTACTGCCCCTGCACAAGTCTTATGCGGTTTTCTTTTTCCGGGATCTTTTTTCCAAGATATGCGGGGAAATAAAGGGTAAATGTGCTGCCCTCTCCTATGCGGGTGGTGACGGTGATGACGCCGTTGAACCGTGTCACAATGCCGTGGACAACAGAAAGGCCCAATCCGGTGCCGTCGCCTCTTTTTTTAGTGGTAAAGTAGGGGTTGAATATTTTTTCCAGGGTATTGGTTTCAATTCCCCTGCCGGTATCGGTGACAGCGATGGTAATGTACTCTCCGAAATCAAGATCCAGTTCGGGTGCTTTAGAATGGTTTTCCGGTGTCAGGCTGACGGATTTTACACGGACACAGATTTCTCCCTGGCCGGTTTCAATGGCCTGCCGGGCATTGGTGCACAGGTTCATCACCGCCTGATGGATCTGGGACGGGTCTGCCAGAATATACCCGGCATTTTCCTGGATCTGTGTTTTAAGGTGGATGGAGGAGGGGATTGAGGCCCGGAGCAGTTTAACCGCTTCTGCAACGATTTCACCCGGTGCCGTCGGTTTTTGCGGCGTAGTGCACTCCCGCTGTCGGGAGAAATCCAGGATCTGAAGGATCAGATTTTTGGCCCGGTTGCATCCTGAAATAATATGCTCTGTATAACCTAACGCCGTGGGATTGTCCTTGATTTCAAACTGGATAAGCTGGGTATACCCCAGAATTCCTCCGAGGATATTGTTAAAGTCATGGGCAATGCCGCCGGCCAGGGCTCCCATGGCCTCCAGTCGCTGGGCATGACGAAGCTGGGCGATCAGTCTTTTTTTTTCTTCCTGGGAATGCACCAGGGCGGTGATGTCTTTTTCCGCCCCTCTGAACCCGCACCATCGACCATGATCGTCAAAATACGGCCTGCCGCTGGTCAGAAAGTATCTGGGCGTCCCGTCTTTGTGGATGCGCGAAATATCAATATTGGTGAATTGTTTGTGCTCGGCCATAGCTGTTTTGATTTCGGGCCAGGCGCCAAAGCGGGTTTCCTGGTCCATGGCATAGTCAAAGGACTTGCCGTGAAGCTCGTCCTGGGTATATCCGGAAAGGGTGCGGATATTGGCCGAAATATAGGAGAACCTGTGATCTTTTCCGGTTTCCCATACCATATCGCCGATGTTTTCAATCAGATCGTTAAAGGCGTCTTTTTTTTCTTTGAGCTGTGACTCGACCTGACGTTTTCTTTTCAGCTTGGCCTCAAGATCCCGAAAGGATTTTACCGTTTTCAAGGCCTTTGTTACCATCAGCCTTATTCTATGGCCCTCATCCTTGGACGTGTTGATAATATCGTTGATATCGTATGACTCAATTAACTGGGCCTCACGATCCGGGATAATCCGGTCAAAACAGGCCGTGATCTGGATTCTTGTATTACTGAGCTCTTCTCTGATCCATGGGATCATGGGCAACCATTCTTTGTCCTGATCGGACCCGGGGGCCAGGATGAGCAGGATGATCTCAGGGGATGCGGCCAGGATCTGCCTTGCCTCTGCGGGGGTGCTGGCCTCACACATGTCAAGCGGACTGCCGTCCGTTACCATATCTTTGAGAACAGTTGAGGTAAGGCAGGAAACCGTTGCGCTTTGACCTGCAACAAGCACCTTCCATGGCTGCATCCCGGATTGAGAATCCGGGATGGATCTGGTATGGTAGCGCTGGCGTTGTGCGGGTTCCATGGCGTAATGCCTTGTTTTCGGCTGTTAATTACCAGACGATTATGTTATCTGTATGGGAAAGTAACTATGAATCTAATCGTTTTGTTGTGAATTGTCAAATAAATTAATGGTTTATTCGGGCTTGCAACGGCGGCCAGAGTTTGGAATGGAGAGAGGATGACACAAATTACATCAATTACCCCCCTGGATGGGCGGTATGCAGGATTGACCGGGGATCTGGCCGAAATTTTCAGTGAATTCGGTTTGATTCGCCACAGGATCCAGGTGGAGGTGGCATGGCTTAAGTTTATCATCAATGATCTGAAGCTGGACGGTGGTGCTTTGCGGGATTTCAGCGCTCTGGACGAGATGCTGAAGACCTTCAGCCCGGATGATGCCATGCGTGTTAAGGAAATTGAGAGCAAAACCAACCACGATGTCAAGGCGGTTGAGTATTTCATCAAAGAGAAAATGGACCTGTGCGGGCTTTCCGACACCAAAGAGTGGGTGCATTTTGCCTGTACTTCGGACGATATCAACAACACCGCCTATGCCCTGATGCTCGACAAGGGTAAAAAACTGTGTACAGACCTGCTCGCAGAGTTTCTTTTAGCCATCGAACAAAAAGCCAAAACCTATAAAGCGGTACCCATGATGTCCCGCACCCACGGGCAGCCGGCGACCCCGACAACCGTTGGAAAAGAGTTTGTCAACTTTGCCTGGCGCATGAAGCAGGAGGTCTGTTTTTTGTCATCCAAAACCGTCCAGGCGAAGATCAACGGGGCAACGGGGAACTATAATGCCCATGTGGTCGCCTATCCCAACATCGACTGGATTGATGCATCCCAAAGGTTTATTACCCGGGAGCTTGGGCTTTCGCCCATCCTTTTTACCACTCAGATCAATCCGAACAATGCCCTGTCCCAGATCCTTCATTCCCTGGTCCGGGCCGCTGCCACCCTGATTGATTTTGACCGGGATATGTGGGGGTATATCAGTCTTGGATATTTCAAGCAGCGGATTAAAAAGGGGGAGACCGGATCTTCCACCATGCCCCACAAGGTGAATCCCATTGATTTTGAGAACAGCGAAGGCAACATGGGACTGGCCATTTCATTGATGGAACATCTGGCTGTCAAACTGCAAAAATCCAGATTTCAAAGGGATTTGACTGACAGCACGGTCCTGCGCAGCCTGGGCTCCGCCTTTGGTTATTTTACCATCGGGGTTAAAAATGCCCTTAAGGGATTGGGAAAGCTGGATTTAAACCTGGAGGCTTTGGCAGCAGACCTGGAGGCCAATCCGGAACTGCTGGCCGAACCTTTTCAGACGGTGATGCGGGTATACGGGGAGGAAAACCCTTACGAACGCCTCAAAGATTTGACCCGGGGGCAGAAAATTACCCGGGCAGACCTTGAGTCTTTTGTGGCTAATCTGGAAAAGGTTCCCCCGGAGGTAAAGCAGAGGATGAAGGCATTAACACCGGCCGATTACGTCGGACTGGCCGAAAAATTGGTGGACACTTACTTCTCTTAAATTTCAAAAGGAGTCCAAATTCATATGGGGCATGAGCCGGACCAATATGCTGACGGCCCTGTTGTGTTTGCCAGGGAAATGGAGGCTCCCATTGAGACCCCGTTCCCTGCCGCAGGAAACGGGGTCTGGAAAGTGCTGGTGGTGGATGATGAGGCTGCTGTTCATGAAATCACCCGAATCACTCTGAAAAACTTTGTTCTGGAAGATCGTCCGCTGCATCTTTTCAGTGCTTTTTCAGGACAGGAGGCCAGGGAGATCCTCGGCCGGGAACCTGACATCGCCATGGTGCTGCTGGATGTGGTCATGGAGGAAGATGATACGGGGCTGGAACTGGTCCGGTATATTAGGGAGCACCTGGGCAATACCGCTGTCAGGATTGTGATGAGAACAGGCCAGCCGGGAAAGGCTCCGGAACAACAGGTTATTGCCCAATACGATATCAATGATTATAAAACCAAGCCTGAGTTTACCGCCCAGAAGCTGTTTACCAGTGTCACCGCCTGTCTGAGGGCCTACCAGAACCTGAAAACCATAGAACGCAACCGAAAAGGGCTTGAGTCCATCATCCGCTCTTCTTCGGCCGTATTTAAAAATACGTCTTTTCGAACCTTTGGCCGAAGGGTGCTGACCCATCTGGAAAGGATTTTGGATCTGGAAGGTGGCGGGGCTCTGCAGTCTGCCTATTTTATTGGGTTTCCGGCGGGGAACGTTCTGCTTATGGCAAGCAGCGGAAGTCTAAAGGCCAGTGAAGGGGAACCTGTCGAACAGGTGCTTTCCGGCGAGGCCCTGAAAAATTACCACCGTCTTTTTGAGACGGGCGGTGAGATATTTATCGGTCAGGAATACCTGGGGGTTTTTAGGTCAAAAGAGGGGTTTGTCAGTGCTCTCTACCTTCAGAAATTCGATCTTTTATCCCCCGAAGAGCAGTATCTGATAAGGATCTACGCCAATAATATTTCAATCGGTTTTGACAATATCAGCCTGGCCCGTGAAATCATCAATACCCAAAAAGAGGTGATCCTTATTTTGGGCGAAGTGGTGGAGACAAGGTCCCAGGAGACGGCCAATCATGTCACCCGGGTGGCGGAGGTCTGTTATTTTCTGGCCCGGCATTACGGCATGGATGACGATACGGCAGAACTGCTGCGCCTGGCCGCTCCCATGCATGACGTGGGAAAGATCGGCATTCCGGAAGCCATTCTCAATAAGCCCGGCAAACTTTCCACTGAAGAGTTCGAGCTGATGAAAAGCCATGCCAGGATCGGATATGAAATTTTAAGCAAATCCAGCAGACCCATCATGACGGCTGCGGCTGTCACGGCATTGGAGCACCACGAGCGGTGGGACGGGAAGGGATACCCTCGTGGACTCAAAGGGGATGAGATTCATATTTTTGGGCGGATTTCCGCCGTGGCCGATGTGTTTGATGCCCTTACCCATAAAAGATGTTACAAAGAGGCGTGGCCTATGGACCGGGTGGTCCAAACCTTTAAAGAGGAGCGGGGCACCCATTTTGATCCGGATTTGATCGATATTTTTCTGGGCCATATTGATGATTTTGCTGCCATTAACAGGCGGTTTCCGGAATAACTTGCCAAATCTGGTCTGAATTCTTGCCTGTGGGTTGAAAAGTTTCCAATTTCGATAAATTTCCAGGAATTTTTCCTAAATTGTGGTTCGATTTGTTTCCAAGTTCTGTATGAGTCTGTGGGGATTGCGTTGGGGGGTGTTGCTGACAGCGTTAGATTTGTGCGCTTTTTGGCGGGTTTTCTGCCCGGAAACAGAAAATTAAGTGGCAAGGTATTTGCTATTTAGGGTGGCAACGCAGCCGAAAAACCGGCAACTCACAACAAACGTAAGGAGACCCCACATGATCATTGGAATCTTAAAGGAAATCAAACCCCAGGAAAACCGTGTATGCATGACCCCTTCAGGCGTAGATCAGATGAAGGCCGCTGGTCACACCGTTTATGTTGAAAAGAACGCAGGTGTCGGATCCGGTTTTGAGGATCAAATGTATGTGGATGCCGGCGCCACGATTCTGGACACCCCCAAGGCGGTGTATGATGCGGCAGACATGGTTATGCACGTCAAGGAACCCCAGCCCTCTGAATATGATATGATCCGGAAGGACCAGATCGTTTTTACCTACCTTCATCTGGCGGCGGATAAGGGGTTGACCGATGCGCTTTTGAAGACCGGTTCCATCGGCATTGCCTATGAAACCATTCGGGATGCCAGGGGCGGTCTGCCTCTTCTGGCACCCATGAGCGAGGTGGCCGGTCGCCTGGCCGTACAGCAGGGGGCCAAATATCTGGAAAGAACCTTTGGCGGACGGGGATTGCTTCTCGGGGGCGTCACCGGTACGCCGCCGGCCAACGTTCTTGTGATCGGCGGGGGGGTCGTTGGCATTCACGCTGCCCAGGTTGCCTGCGGCATGGGCGCCAATGTGACGATTCTGGATATGAACCTTGACCGTCTTCGTTACCTGTCCGAAATCATGCCGGCCAACTGCACCCCCCTGATGGCCTCTCCCGCTCTCATCCGGGAACTGGCCCAGGTTGCTGATCTGGTTGTCGGCGCCGTTCTTGTGGCTGGAGCCAAAACGCCTAAACTGATTACCAAAGATATGTTGCCCACCATGAAAAAGGGGTCTGTGATCGTTGATGTGGCCATTGACCAGGGCGGTTGCTTTGAGACCTCTAAAGCCACCACCCACGAAAATCCCATCTTTGAAGTGGATGGTGTCATTCATTATTGCGTGGCCAATATGCCGGGGGCCGTTCCCCTGACATCTACCATGGCCCTGACTAACGCGACCCTTCCCTATGCCCTTAAACTTGCCAACGGCGGCTGGCAGGTTGTTTTGGACGACCCCGGGTTTGCCCAGGGGGTGAATTATGTGGGCGATAAACTGGTGTGCAAGCCGGTTGCTGATGCGTTTGGCATGCCCTGTACCGATCTTAAGACGCTTGTATAGGTCTCTTTAAGGCCGACTTGTCAAAAGGCAAATAAAAAGGCACGGGATTTGTTTCCCGTGCCTTTTGTCGTTATAAAGGTAAAGGCTTACTGCAGTACAGGCAATGCCTTGGTTTTGAAACTACTGATATACCAGGGTGCGGATTTATACTCTAATTGGTTCAGTCCTTTTGTTTCCAGAGCATTTATGGCTAAAGAAAAGGTGTGGTAATCGATTTCCACATCTTCCCAGCCTAAGTATTTCAGCCGCTGGTTGGCCTGGCAATGGGACATGTTGGGATTGATCAGAAATGCATTGGCAAGGCTCCTGATGAATCCGGGGATCAGCGCAGCCTCGACCCCGTTTTCTATGAGCTTGTGTACTAATTTCTGATCAATGATTGTCATTGTTTTGTTGTCCTGGTAATATCCTGTGCGATAAGGAAATTTTAAGTGAACGAATCCAATATAGGCCTACGATAGTAAAGATTAATACCCGAGTCAAATTCGTTTGTTATGGATTTTAAAGAGAATGAATATTTGTTGTAACCAAAGGACAATAGTTCCACGCTTTAAATTTGCCAAAACGAAAAATTATCTTCGGATTTTATCGAATCCCTTTTAAAATTTCAGATTTCTGTAATTTTGGGTTTTGCTGGCCGTGGAATGTCCGGCCGGATAAAGTTTCACTTTTATTCTTTTGGGGGGAATGCTACGCTGTATCTCCATCCGGATGGAAATTAGGCTTGGCCGGTTGTAAAGACAGGAGGAAAATGATGCCGGATCGTACGATATCTGACAATCAGGGAAACGCGCTCATTGCCATAGCCCGGGAGGCAATCGCCAAAGATCTAGGGCTTTCGGGAACCTTGAGCCCCGCAGATACTGACGGGATGGGGAATCGAGACTATCTGTGCGAAAAGCGAGGCCTTTTTGTCACCCTTCATAAAAAAGGTCAGCTTCGCGGCTGTATCGGTAACATTGAACCGGTTTCTTCCATACGGGAGGCATTGCCTGAAAATGCCAGGGCCGCCGCATTCAAAGACAGCCGTTTTTCCCCTTTGACAAAGGAGGAGTTCCGGGAGATTGAGATTGAAATCAGTCTTCTGTCTGCTCCGGTGCCACTTGAATATGACGGTCCGGATGAGCTTACCCGGCTGTTGGTTCCGTACCGGGACGGGGTGGTGCTGAAAAAAGGATATCAACGGGCAACTTTTTTACCCCAGGTCTGGGAACAGCTGCCCGATGTTGGGCAGTTTTTATCCCATCTGTGCATGAAGGCTGGCCTTTTATCCAATGCATGGCAGACCGAGGCTCTGGATATATCTGTCTACCGGGTCCAGTCCTTTGAGGAAAACAATAATAACTGAACCATACCGCAGTACAGGCGGCATTATAGGTGAACGATGAGTATCGACCAGGACCTCTTGCAAGTGATTTTATCCATTGACAACCCGGATGACCTTGAGGCCTTTTTTGAAGATATTTTTACCCCGGCGGAACGTGAGGATATCTCTCTGCGCTGGAAGCTGCTCAAGGATCTTCATCAAGGCATGACCCAAAGAAAGATTGCCGAGAAATACGGGATCAGTCTGTGCAAGATCACACGGGGCTCTAAAGTGCTTAAAAACAAGGATTCCGTGGTATTGAAGGTGTTGAACGGTTAGTTTTGTAAAGAAAGTGCCATTGCAAGTTCGGACCACAGTTCTAAGGTCACGCTTCCAAGTTCTGCGGTTTTCATCCACTTAAAATCGTTCAGTTCCGGGCCGGGCCTGTACGCCTGTGGTGTCTGGGTTTCTATTTTAAACACGGCGCCGATATGCACTTCACTCACGGGACTGCTCTCCTCGTTGATAATGCCTAAAAACCGGATCTGATCTGTCTTTGGGCGGTCTGTTAGCTCTTCGTCTAGCTCCCGTTCCATACCCGCCAGCACAATCCCTTTAAAATCGGTTTGCGGCTCCCGGTCTTCCGGGTTGATATGACCGCCGATGCCTGCGGACCACAGATCATGCAGCCTTTTTTCACTGCCTTTCCTGCAGTAGATCGCTGTCAGTTCAAGATCCCGGGTTTGGAGCAGGATATAGGGAATCACCTGTTTTTGGGTGGGATCCTGCTCTGCCTGTGCCCGGTCTATAAAGCAAAATCCGCTGCTGGTGCACTGCCGGACAAAATCGTCGAGGGACATGGGGACCACAGACCGCCGTTGGACCCAGTTTTCCGGCAGGCGTTTTCTGGGAATGCACAACACCTGTTCCATATCGTTTATATCCTTAGAATTTAAAGTTTTCTAAAGGCCCATGTGTAGCATAACGGGTGGCAAATGGAAACCAAATGGTTTACCATGGCCATTTCCCGGTGCCTGTGGTATTGGACAAATATTGTGTCAATCTAAATTTACAGAGGTGAAAATGCTTTTTTTGAACAAAACTGACATATCCAAGCTGGACCGTACTCTTATTCAGGACTCTATTCGCAAAGCCTACACTCTGGTGCTTGATAACAATTATATCATGCCGGATCGTGTGCATGTGAAAGACGGGGAAAATACCCTGCTGCTCATGCCCTGTTTCAGCGGCAATTATTTTGCCACAAAGCTTGTCTCCGTTTTTCCGGGAGCGGCAAAAGAGGGGCTGCCCGTGGTCAACGGCGTCATGGCACTCAACGATAACAATACGGGGCAGCCGCTGGCGGTCATGGACGGTGCCGCGCTGACCGCAGAACGGACCGGTGCTGTAGGCGGCATGGGCGTATCTGTGCTCTCCTCTCCCGGTATTGAGCGGGCCGGCGTGTTTGGCGCCGGAGTCCAGGGGTACAGCCAGGCCCGGTATCTTATTTTGAACCGGAAGGTGAAAGAAATCAGACTTATGGACCTGAGCCGTGACGCTGTGGATAGGATGATCCAGTCCCTGTCCGGCGAATTTCCCGATGTCCGTTTTCTTGCCGCCGATTCTCCGGAAGACCTTGTGGCCCAATCCCAGCTTATTATTTCTGCAACGACAACCAAAACCCCGCTTTTTGCAGATGACCCGGAACTTGTGAAGGGCAAAACCTTTATTTCCATCGGATCCTTTCTGCCCGACATGAAAGAGTTTCCCAATGCCGTGATTGAAACAGCAGACGGGGTGTACGTGGACAGCCCATTTGCGGCAGTTGAATCCGGGGATATCTGCCAGCCTTTGGAGCAGGGCAGGGTGGCCAAGGAAAAGATTCTCCCCTTTGCGCCGCTTGTAAAAACGCCGGTTGCACTGGAAGATACCGACGGCAACCCAAAGACCTTCTTTTACAAATCCACTGGCATGGCGCTGTTTGACCTTACCGCGGCATCTGCTGTTTACGAGGCGGCATGCGAGCAAAAGCTTGGCACTGTATTGGATTTCGGGTAAATAAAAAAAGTGTTGAAAAATAAAATTGGGGAGAGAGAAAAGGTGGAGCGGGAAACGGGATTTGAACCCGCGACTTCGACCTTGGCAAGGTCGCACTCTACCACTGAGTTATTCCCGCTCAGCAAAAGTGGGGATACTTTTATAGAAAAACCTTATGCTTGTCAAGCCTGGAAGATAATAAAATAAAGGGAAAAAGGTAAGGCATTGAATACAGAGGAAAACGGCGGGATAAAAAATGTCCTGGTTACCGGCGGCGGGGGATTCTTAGGCAAAGTCATTGTCCGAAAATTGTTGAAACAGGGGGTGAAGGTGACCTCTTTTTCCCGGCAGTTTTACCCTGAACTCGAACGGATGGGGGCCGGTCAGATCCAGGCGGACCTTTCTGACAAAGAAGCGGTCATAGCCGCAGTCCGGGGAATGGATACAGTTTTCCATGTGGCGGCCAAGCCCGGAATCTGGGGAGAATATGAAGCCTATTACCGGGTCAACGTGACGGCTACGGAAAATGTGATTGCCGCATGTGCTGCAAATGGAAATCCCCGGCTGATCCATACCAGTTCCCCCAGCGTGGTGTTTGATGATAATGACATGGAAAATGCCGATGAGTCGGTGCCGTATCCGGATGTGTATCTGGCCCCATACCCTGAAACCAAGGCCATTGCCGAAAAAAAGGTGATTAAGGCTGCCGTGGAGGGACTGCCGGTGGTTATTCTGCGCCCCCACCTGATCTGGGGGCCTGAGGACAACCACCTGGTTCCCGGCATCATCAACCGGGCCCGCCGCCTTAAAATCATCGGCAGGATCGATGATCTGGTGGACACCATTTACGTTGACAATGCCGCAGACGCCCATATTCTGGCGGCGCAAGCTTTGGCCGTAAACCCTGAGCTTTCGGGCAATGTGTACTTTATCAGCCAGGATGAGCCCGTGAGCAAGTGGAAGATGGCCAATGCCTTTTTGGCCGCGGCGGGACTGCCTCCGATCCGGGGGCATGTCTCCGCAGGCACGGCATATGCCGCCGGATGGATTTTTGAGCACTTGTACCGGATGTTTGGGATTCAGAAGGATCCGCCCATGACCCGGTTTGCGGCAAAGGAACTGGCCACCTCTCACTGGTTTAACATATCCAGAGCCAAAAAGGATCTGGGGTATACCCCTTTAGTATCAACGGATGAAGGCCTTGAGCGGTTGGCTCGGTGGCTTTCTCAGGATCGGGCAGATGGGTGACGGCCGGTCCATGCGAGAGTTCTTTAACAAAACGGGCCAGGTCCTCTGGCAGGCCGCCCTGGGATTCAAAAATAACCATTGCGCTCTGAGGGCGTCTGCTCTTTCGATGTATTCTCTTTTTGCCATTGTGCCGGTCATGGCCATGGCTTTCGGGCTTGCCAAGGGATTCGGGTTTCAGCAATTTTTTGAATCCGAGGTGATGTCCCTGTTTGCAGGCCAGGAAGAAATCATTTCCAGAGTACTGGACTTTTCCAATAATCTTTTGGGACGGACAAAAGGCGGCCTCATGGCGGTGATTGGAGTGATTCTTTTGCTCTACTCTCTGATCAAGCTCATGTCCAATGTCGAAGCGACCTTCAACCGGATCTGGTGGGTAGCCGGCAGCCGTTCCCTGATCCGGAAAGTCACCGATTATCTGACCATCTCCCTGGCGGCCGGGGTACTGGTCCTGTTTACCGGCAGCGCCAATATCTTCATGGCTGGCCGGATGAAAGAAGTGGCAGGGTGGCTGAACCTGCCGGAAGGCCTTACCAAGTTCATCGCCATGGGCGGAAGGGTATTCCCTTTGCTGTCCATCTGGCTTTTGTTCATGTTTTTTTATCTGATCATGCCCAACACAAGGGTCAATCCGAGGGCTGCGGCCGCCGGTAGTATCATTGCCGGCAGCCTGTCCCAGTTCATTCAGATTGTCTATCTTAATTTTCAAGTGGGGGTCTCCGGCTACAACGCCATCTACGGAAGCTTTGCTGCAATGCCACTTTTTTTGATCTGGCTGCAGACCTCCTGGGCCGTTCTGCTTTACGGTGCGCAAATCGCCTATGCCTGGGAGAATCTGGACGGGGGGAAAAGCGGAACACTGACCTGGGAGACGGCCAGCATCCGGTTGAAAAAAATTCTGGCCCTGCGAGTCGTTCGGATCTGTGTTCAAAGGTTTGCCGATAAAACCGCACCTGTATCGGACGTTGAATTGGCCCGGATGCTCTCGCTGCCGCTGCAGCTGGTCCGCCAGCTTCTGGGCGTTCTAACCCGCTCCGGTCTGCTCAATGAAGTTATTCCTGTATCGGCAGCGTCAGCCAGGACCGGTTATGCGCCGGCCTGGGATATCGAATGCCTTACCATTATGGATGTACTGGATGCGGTTGAAAGGGTAGGGGGTTGGGAGGAGGGTCTTGGAACCTCCATGGCGTGTGAGGCCTTTGAGGCCAGTTTTGCAGAATTTGAGACGGCGGCCAGAAAAAGCCCGGGAGAACGCAAACTTAAAGATATCTGATTAAAGATTCCTGATTAAAGATATCCGGGGGATCAGGACGTGGTGATCCTGAAAAATTCTTTGATATCGCTTTCCTTGCGCTTGAGCTGATCAATGGTCAGCCTGAGCACCGCTTCGTTGACACCGATTTTTTTGGGCGCATTTTTGATGGTTACCGGCACGGGATTGCCCGAATGCCCCACACCGGCTTTCTGGGTCAGATAGTCCGCCAGATTGATGATCAGGCTCTGGTGCCTGTATTTAACCGGAGAGGATTCGGGGCTGTGGTGGAAGCGGCAGGGAATCATGATGGAGGGAGGAAAGTCCCAGCGCTTCATCAAAAGTGCCGACATCACGGAATGATCCAGTTTTAAGATGTGGTTTTCGCTCAAGTAAAGCGGCTTTTTATTTTCCATGGCAAACTGCCTGGCCTTGATATACTCTTCCTTAAAATGGACAGAAAAGATAACCTTGCCCATGTCGTGGAGAAGGGCGGGAACAAAAATTTTACCGGCAATGGCAGGATTGGTCCGCTTGGCCAGTTCTTTGGCCACCGTGGCCACCCCGATGCCGTGAATCCACAGGGCCTTCATGTCCAGAGTCAGGCCGGATTTTTCAGAAACGCTGGACAGTATCCCCATGCCTAGGGCAATGCCGATAATTTCATCGAACCCGATAACGGAGATGGCCCGTTTAATGGTTTCCACCGGGGTTTTCTGGGCATAGTAGACCGAGTTGGCAAGCTTGAGCAGCTTATTGGTCATGCCCTGATCATAGGCGATGATTTCTGCCAGTTTTTCAGTGGTGGTATTCTCATCCGAGGCTACGGAGATAATGCGGTCCAGAACGACGGGAAGCGTTGGGAGATCACTTTCCCGCTGCTGAATCATCCTGAGAACTTTTTCTTTTACGTCCATCTACCCCTTTTCGCCGTACCTGTTTCGGAACACCTTGTCAAAGTCCAGGGCATCATGTGCATGGCCTTTTTTTATTTCGTCAGGATACCCTATCGCAATGATGGATTCAATCATTAAATTATCCGGAATCCCAAGCAGGTCCTTGATATAGGCATCCGCATTGCGACGGGCGTCGTGGTCCCGTTTTCGGATCTGGATCCAGCAACTGCCAAGGCCCATGTCTGCGGCAGCAAGATGGATGAAGGTGGAGGCAATGGATGTGTCTTCCACCCAGACATCACTGGCGGAGGCATCCCCGCAGACCACGATGCCCATGGGTGCCTTTTTAAGGAATGCAGCGCCGTGGGGTTTGGACGTGGACAATTTTTCAAGAAGCTGCGGGTCATCCACTACAATGAACCGCCAGGGGTTAAAGCTTCTGGAAGACGGAGCCCTGAGGGCGGCTTCAATGAGCTTGACCTGTTTTGCCTCTTCCACAGGTGTTGGCTTGAATTTACGGACACTTCGACGATTTTGAATCAGATCAAAGAACATGGTACCTCCCGAATTCGGGGTTGAGGGATTTTCCTGATCAGTGGAAGCGGTCAATGCGGATCTCTCCTCTGGCATTCATCTCATCGAATTTGCGGCGCAGAAACCGTTTGAACCGGTTCCGGGTCACAGGCCAAAGCAGCAGCAGGCCAAAGCAGTCGGTCATCAGGCCCGGGGTGATGAGCACCAGACCTGCAATGAGAATGATCAGGGCGTCGATGAGTTCTTCTGCCGGCATGATGCCCTGGTTCAGGCTCTGCCGAACCTTGAACATGGTATTCATGCCCTCCATTCTGGCAAGCCAGGCCCCGGCAAATCCGGTGAGAATCACAAGAAGGATGGTGTTGAGCCCGCCGATTACCGTACCGACTTTGATGAGCAGGTACAGTTCGACCACCGGAACAAGGGTAAAACATAGAAAAAGTTTGAGTAGCATTCGCCTCTCCCTGTCAGGTTAATATCATTACGCATTATGGAGACGAAACCGGGTTTGTCAAGCAGCGGGCGTTTGTTCGAGGCTTACGGCCTTCAGGATTGGGGGGACAGGTGTCTTTCTTCGCCGGAAACTGTAATAGGATCCGGGAGTGCGAGGCGTCCCGGTGCCCAGGTTTCTTCCGGGCTCTCCCCTGCAATGGCGGTTTCGAGCCGGTCTAAAAAGACATCCCTGGTTATTTCCACCGCACCCATGGACAACAGGTGGTCGGTTGTGACTTGACAGTCGATGAATTCAAAGCCGTAATGCCTGAGATGGTCGGCCAGAGCTACCAAAGCCGTTTTGGATGCGTCGGGCTCCCGGGAAAACATGGATTCACCGAAAAAAGCGCGGCCCATGCTGATGCCGTATAGCCCGCCGACTAGACGGTCGTCCTTCCAGGCCTCCACAGAATGGGCTACCCCCATGTGGTGGATGGTGCAGTAAGCTTCAATCATGTCCGGGATGAGCCAGGTGCCTTCATCCCGTTCCTGGCGGGGCTGGGCGCATGCGCAGATGACCTGTTCAAACGCCGTGTCAATTCGGATGTCAAAGGAATGTTTGCGTATTTTCTTTTTCAGGCTTCGGGATACTTTGACCCGGTCCGGGTAGAGCACCAGACGGGGGTCGGGAGACCACCACAGGATCGGCTCGTTTTCGGAAAACCAGGGAAAAATTCCCATTTGGTAGGCCAGGATAAGCCTTTCGGGGCTTAAATCCCCGCCAATGCACAGCAGCCCGTCGGAACGGGCAAGCCATGCAGGGGGGAATTCGATCCGGTCTGATAACCTGAAAAGGGGCATTGGGCGTTAGCTGGATTTAAATGAAAATGTCAGCTCGTCATTTTTTATGCCGATGGACAATTTTCCACCCTTTTCCAGGCGGCCGAAAAGGATCTCATCAGTGAGCCTGTCCTTAATTTCGCTTTGGATCAGGCGGGCGAGGGGCCTGGCACCGAATTTGGGGTCATACCCTTTTTTCGCCAGGTGGGTTCTGGCTGTGGCGGAGTAAGTCAGGGAGATGTTTTTTTCCGCCAGCATGGCCTTGAGTTCCTTCATATTTTTGTCCACGATCAGTTCCATGACCTTTTGGGAAAGGTGATTGAACTGAACAATACCGTCCAGTCGGTTCCTGAACTCCGGGCTGAAGGTCTGCTCAACCGCCTTGAAACTTTTGGTATCGGCATTGGCGGTCTGGGAGCCGAATCCGATGCTGTTGGCGCTCATCTCCCGGGCTCCCGCATTGGACGTCATGATGATAACAACATTTCTGAAATCGGCAGATTTTCCGTTATTGTCGGTCAAGGTGGCGTAATCCATGACCTGGAGCAGGATATTGTAAAGATCCATGTGGGCCTTTTCAATTTCATCCAGCAAAAGCACGGAATGGGGATACTTGCGGATACTGTCGGTCAGAATGCCGCCCTGATCAAATCCCACATATCCGGGAGGGGCTCCGATGAGGCGGGAAACCGCATGCTTTTCCATGTATTCACTCATGTCGAACCGCAGAAACTCAATGCCCATGTTCTGGGCCAGCTGTTTGGCGACTTCTGTTTTGCCAACGCCGGTGGGTCCCATGAAAAGAAAGGATCCGATGGGACGGTCCGGTGCGGCAAGGCCTGCTCTGGAGCGTTTAATGGCGGTGGTCAGGGTGTGAATGGCGTCGTCCTGGCCGAAGATTACCTTTAACAGTTTGTCCGGCAGGGACTCCAGGTTGGACTTGTCTGTCGACGTCACGCTGGATACCGGTACCTTGGCGATCTTGGCCACAATATGCTCAATGTCCTTGGCGCTGACATTTTTACGCTTGCCTTTGCCGGACAGGCGCAGATACGCTCCTGTTTCGTCAATCACATCAATGGCCTTATCCGGAAGAAATCTGTCATTGATATACTTGTCCGACAGATAGGCGGCCGCTTCAATGGTTTTGTCCGGGTATTTCAGGCCGTGGTGCTCTTCGTAGTAGGGGCGCAGTCCCTTGAGGATCGCTGTGGTATCCTCCACGCTGGGCTCTGCCACTTCAATTTTTTCAAACCGCCTGGAAAAGGCGCGGTCTTTTTCAAAATGATTTTTATACTCTTCGTAGGTGGTGGTGCCGATGCACTTGATTTCACCGGAAGACAGGGCCGGCTTGAGAATGTTTGAGGCATCCATGGACCCTGAAGTTGTGGCGCCCGCACCGACTACGGTATGAATCTCGTCAATGACCAGCAGGGCATTTTCTTTTTTGACCAGGGCATTGATGACATCTTTAAGACGCTGCTCAAAATCCCCCCGGTACTTGGTGCCGGCAAGAAGTGCTCCCATGTCCAGAGAGTATAGTTCGCAGTCCGCCAGAAGATCCGGCACGGCCTTATCTTTAATTTTCAGTGCCAGGCCTTCTGCAATGGCTGTTTTTCCCACCCCGGGATCGCCTACCAGAATGGGGTTGTTTTTCCGTCTTCTGCAAAGGACCTGCATGACCCGGTCGGTTTCGGTCTGACGGCCGATGAGAGGATCGATTTTATCCTCCTTTGCTTTTTCCAGCAGGTTGGCTGTAAAGGAGGCCAGGGGATCTTTTTTGCGCTGGCGGCGGGTTTTGGGATCGGCCTGGGGAAAGATCTGCTGTCCCTGGTCTTCACTGGGCTTTTCCTTTTTTTCCTCGGGCAGTTCATGGGAGATCTGTTTGAGCACATCCAGCCGGGTGATGCCTTCGGCCTCAAGATAAAATGCCGCATGGGAGTCTTTTTCCTGGAAAATGGAGGCCAGGATATCTCCCAGATTCACCTCGGCCTTTTCAGCGGATCTTGCATGGTTGATGGCCCGCTGAATCATGCGCTGAAAGCCGATGGTCTGCTGCAGCACATACTCTTCTTTGGTATCGATTTTGGTCAGCTTTTCATCGAAAAACTTTTCCAGTTCCTCTTTAATCTGTTCCGGACTGCCGCCGCATTTTTCAATGGTATCCTGGCCGGACTCATGGTTAAGGATCGCGTAAAGAACGTGTTCCACACAGACATACTCATGCCTTCTTTTCTTGGCTTCCCGAACGGCAAATCCGAGCGCTGTACTAAGTTCTTTGCTGATCATACCTACTCCTTTTCCATTGTGCTTTTTAAGGGAAACCCCTTGCTGCTGGCCAGGTTATGGACGGTGTCTACTTTAGTCTCTGCTATTTCCCTGGGATAGATTCCACAGACAGCTTTTCCCTTATTGTGTACATTAAGCATGATTTGGGTTGCTTTTTCAAGTGATTTTCCGAAGACCCGCACAAGGACCTCAACTACAAATTCCATGGTTGTATAATCGTCATTGTGCAGCAAAACCTTATACATGGGCGGGTGTTTTTCTTTTGCTTTTCTGCTGCTTTTGGTGATGGTTTTCGAATCTGTCGACGTCAAGGGTTCCTCTCCTAAACCATGCAGCACTTCTTGTATTTTTTACCGCTGCCGCAGGGGCAGGGATCGTTTCGTTGTACCTTCTCACCGCTTCTTTTCACAGGCTTTTGAGCCGTGCCACCGTCGTCTGAATGGGAAAAGGTCAAATCCTGCTCCTCTTCCTTTTTCATCTCCTCCATCTGAGAGGGGGAGACCAGCTGGATCTTGAAAAGGATGTCCACCACCTCTTCCTTGATCCGGTCGGTCAGGCCCTGGAACATGTCAAAGCCTTCTTTTTTGTAGATGCGTAAAGGATCCTGCTGGGCATATCCCCGAAGACCGATGCCTTCTTTCAGGTGATCCATGGCCAGCAGATGTTCCTTCCACCTTGCATCCACCGTCTGGAGAATAATAAAGCGCTCCAGCTGCCGCATCTGTTCCGGCCCGATAAGGGCCTCTTTGGCCTGGTAGTGCTCTTTGGCCGCTGAAAAAATCAGATCTGCAGTCTGGTCTATAGAGTAATTATCCGCCACGGCCTGGTCAAGGGAGAGCTGCGTATTGAACAGCCGCCGGATTTCATTGCCCAGCCCCTCAATATCCCATGACTTGATGGGTGTTTTTTCAGGGGCAAAGGCCTCGACCGTGTCATAGGCTATATCCTCAATCATATCCAGAATAACCGGTTTGAGGTTCTCTTCTTCCAGGGCCTGGCGGCGCTGGCGGTAGATAATCTCCCGCTGCTGGTTCATGACATCGTCATACTCCAGCAGATGCTTTCTGATTTCAAAGTTGTGCCCTTCAACCTTGGACTGTGCATTTTCAATGGCTTTGGAGATAAATCGGTGCTCAATATGTTCGCCCTCTTCAATGCCCAGCCGGTCCATAACCGCATGGATGCGTTCCCCGCCGAAAATTCGCAGCAGGTCATCCTCAAGGGAAAGGTAGAATCTTGAACTGCCCGGATCCCCCTGGCGGCCGGACCGTCCCCGAAGCTGGTTGTCAATCCGACGGGACTCGTGCCGGGAGGTGCCTAAAATGTGCAGGCCACCCAGTTCTTTTACCCCTTCGCCAAGCTTGATGTCCGTACCGCGGCCGGCCATGTTGGTGGAGATGGTCACAGCGCCTTTTTGCCCGGCGTTGGCAACAATTTCGGCCTCGGCCTGGTGGTGCTTGGCGTTCAGAACGTTGTGAGGAACACCTTTTTTCTTTAATTTTTTGCTTAAATCTTCTGATACATCAATGGATATGGTTCCCACAAGGACGGGCTGACCCTTTTTGTGAAGCTGGATGATCTCTTTGATGGAGGCATCATACTTTTCTTTCTGGGTCTTATAGATCAGGTCGGGCAAATCTTTTCGGACCATCGGCCTGTGCGTGGGAATCACCAGGACATCCAGGTCATATATCTTTTTGAACTCAGCCGCTTCTGTTTCAGCCGTACCGGTCATGCCGGAAAGCTTGTCGTACATCCTAAAATAGTTCTGAAAGGTGATGGAGGCAAGGGTCTGATTTTCATTTTCAATTTTAACATTTTCCTTGGCCTCAAGGGCCTGATGCAGCCCTTCGGAGTATCGTCTTCCCGTCATCAGGCGGCCGGTGAATTCGTCCACGATCACCACCTGGTTATTTTTGACGATGTAGTCGGTGTCCTTTTTGAACAGGGTGTGGGCTTTAAGGGCCTGGTTGAGATGATGCAGGATTTCAATGTTCGTGGGATCGTAGAGATTTTCGACATTGAGCAGCTTCTCCCCCTTGGCGATGCCCTCTTCGGTCAGGGAAACGGTTTTGGACTCCTCATCAATACTGTAATCCTCATCCTTTTTAAAGGCGGGGATAATGGTGTTGACCTGGGTATAAAAGTGGGTGGACTTTTCTCCTGGACCTGAGATGATCAAAGGCGTTCTGGCCTCGTCAATGAGGATGGAGTCAACCTCATCCACAATGGCGAAGTTCAGGCTCCCCTGGGCCAGATCCTCTTTTTCGAATTTCATATTATCCCGAAGGTAATCAAACCCGAATTCGTTGTTGGTACCGTAGGTGATATCCGATCCATAGGCTGTTCTTCGTTCCTGGGAGTCCATGTCGTGGAGAATGACGCCAACGGTCAGGCCCAGAAAATTGTAAATTTGGGCCATCCATTCCGCGTCCCTTTGGGCCAGATAGTCGTTGACGGTGACAATATGGACGCCTTTGCCGGTCAGGGCGTTGAGATAGGCGGGCAGGGTGGACATCAAGGTCTTGCCCTCACCGGTTTTCATCTCTGCAATGGTGCCCTGGTGCAGGGCAATGCCGCCGATGAGCTGGACATCGAAATGGCGCATGCCAAGGACCCGGACCGATGCTTCGCGGACCAGGGCAAAGGCCTCGGGCAACAGGTCGTCCAAGGGCTCTCCATTGGCCACCCGGGTTTTGAACGTGGTTGTCATTTCAGCCATCTGGCTGTCCGAAAGCGCCTGCATCTCAGGCTCCAGTCCGTTTATTTTATCGATGACGGGGGCCAGTTTTTTTAATGTGCGATCGTTGTTGGATCCGAATACCTTGGTTAAAAAATTTAGTACCATTTAGCCTTACCTGTCTTCCGTTTCGTTTGAATTTATCCGTCCGGTTTTAAAAACCTCTACAACATATAAGCATTAATCCCGAAAAGGAAATACAAAAATTATAAATTCCCAACCCCTGTTACACCTGTACCAGATGCCCTTGCCTTGGCGGCATCCGGGCACAGGCTTCTCCAGTGTGATAACACGGGGAAAATGGGAGAAACCGGTTAGTTGAGGATGTATTTGAGGGGGTTGACCGGCGCGCCGTTGATACGCACCTCATAGTGCAGATGGGGGCCGGTACTCTGGCCGGTATTGCCGACGGTGGCAATAACCTCTCCGCGTTTTATCTTTTGGCCCTGCTTAACCAGAATTTTTTTGCAGTGACCGTACCGGGTGACTTTGCCATACCCATGGTCGATCACCACCAGGTTGCCAAGATACATTTTCCGGGCGGCATAGGTGATGGTACCGTCTGCTGCGGCGATGATTTTAGTACCGGGCCGGTTTGAGATATCAAGACCGGAATGAAAACTGCGTTTTCCTGTAAAGGGCGATTTGCGGTAGCCGAATCTGGAGGTGATCCACCCGTCCACCGGCCGGATGGAGGGGGTGCTGGCCAGGAGGTTGCGCTTTTTTTCCAGCTTATCGATAAGATCCTTGAAGTCCAGATTTTTTTGGGTGGCCGCCATCTGGGTCTGGCCCAGCTGTTCGTGCATTTCACGGATCAGGGTGTTTTGACGTTCATCCAAGGGGATGTCCTGGTCCAGATCGTTTTCAGGAACGCCGCCGATTCCGATGAGTCCAGAGGAATCCCCTGTCTTCTGGATATCGGCGATGAGCCGGACCTGGTCTTCTAAGGTGGCAAGATTCCGGACCTGCTTTTTAAGGACGTCGATTTCCTTTGCGAAAGTCTGAACCTGTTTGTTCTGTGATGCGATCTGCGTGACCTGGCGGTCGATGGTCTCTTTTAAGTCGTCATTATTATAAGCGATTTTTTTTATCCGGTAGTAATCAAAACCGAGAAAAGAAATCCCGCCAGCAGCACCTATAATAAGCAGGCAGAGAAAAACAGCAAACGGTTTGGGGATAGAAATTTCACGGATATCCGAGCTGCTACCCGAGTGAAACCATATTTTGATTCGTTTTCTCATCTTCTTTCTCTTACCGTTGATGATCGGTTACGTCAAGCAATATCTTTAATTGTTACAATGGTGTCTGGACCGCATCCAGCCCGGTTCTCTGGTCGATTCCGAACATGATATTCATGTTCTGGACCGCCTGACCTGCTGCGCCCTTGAGCAGGTTGTCAATGGCTGAAACCAGGATTAACTGCTGTCCGGAACGCTCAAGATGGCAGCCGATATCACAGCAGTTTGTCCCCCGGACATGGGACATGGCAGGAAAGCGGCCTTCAGGAAGCAGCCTGACAAACGGTTCATCTGAGTACTGAATGGTGTAGGCCTTGCGGATGTCAGCTTCACTGACGCCGGGATTCACCTTGGCATAGATGGTGGAGATCATGCCCCGGGTTACCGGGACCAGGTGGGGAACAAACGTTAGATGGACCGGCTCCCCTGCCGTCTTGCTTAAGACCTCTTCAATCTCGGGTGTATGTCTGTGATTTCCTATTTTATATGGGGCAAAGGACTCGTTAACTTCACAAAAGTGACTGCCAAGTGACAAAGACCGGCCGGCACCGCTTACTCCGGATTTTGAATCGGAAATCAACCCTTGGGTTTCAATAAGTCCTGCCTTAATCAAAGGCAAAAGCGCCAGAAGGATGGAGGTGGGATAACACCCGGGATTGCCGATGATGCGTGCCTTTTTGATCTCATCGGTATACAGCTCGCACAGACCGTAGACGCTTTCAGCCAGAAGCGTTTTTGCCGTGTGGGGCTGATAGGCCGCTTCATAGGCTAAAGGATCCGAAAACCTGAAATCAGCAGACAGGTCCACCACGCGGACACCTTTATCTATAAGCTGCGGAGCAAAGGACATGGAGACTTTGTGGGGCAGGGCCAAAAACATTACATCCACCTGGTCCGCCAGTTGGTCTGCATCAAACTCCTGGCAGATCAGGGATTCAAACCCCCGCATGGAGGGGAAAATATCGGTCAGGGCCTTTCCCTTATAAGAGTTGGAGGTGATCACTTCCAAGCTGGCCCCGGGATGGTTGGAGATCAGTTTAACCAGTTCCACCCCGGTGTATCCGGATGCGCCTGCAATACCTGTTCTAATCATATTATTTTCCTAACTGTTTAAGTTCGGATTCGTTGTTATTCCAAGTTCGACCATAATGCAAATAAAATGTCAGGACCGGTCAAAAATCACCAGGGTATGGTCTTCTCCGTCCAGTGCCCGGTCTATAATCCGGCTGATCCGGTCCCAGTTGCCGCCGGCAAGACCGGCGCCGATTTTCGGATAGCCGATGCGCTGCCCTTCAAAATCCGTCCGGATTTTCGTGAACAGCGCCTCAATGGCGTCATAGTCCGCCAGAACCCCGGGGCCTGCATAATTAAACTGGGTATATCCGTTGACCACGGTCAGGCGGTGTTCCCCCGTTTGTATTCGGGCGCAGGTATAATTGCCCAGTTTACTTTCATCCCCCGGCCGGGTGGCGGCATCAGCCTCAAAAGCCTTTGGACAGGTTTCTTTTATCTGCCGGGCAATGCCCGCTCCCATCGTACAAAAGCAGTTGCATCCGTGGATGATGAGATCGAACTGTCCCTGAAGTCCCAACCGGACCAGGTCGCCTTTTATTATTTTCATAAGCGTTATCCCCCGGCGGCCGATGTTATAACGGGCAAAACCCCTTTTAAACCGACCATTTTTGGGTGGCTATCATACCTTATCCTTTTCAAAATGAAAAGAGAACCGCTCCAAAATGAAAACGGCCGCCCCGAAAGGCAGCCGTTTCTTTGCGTATCTGTCATCAAGAATCAGAGAATCTGGCTCAGGAAAAATTTGGTTCGCTCATGTTCCGGGTTTTCAAAGAAGTCGATGGGGTTGTTCTCCTCCAGAATCATTCCCGCATCCATGAGCAGAACCCGCTGGGCAACGGTTTTGGCAAATCCCATCTCGTGGGTCACCACGATCATGGTCATGCCTTCTTCAGACAGCTGAATCATAACGTCCAGAACCTCCTTGACCATTTCCGGGTCCAGGGCGGAGGTGGGTTCGTCAAAAAGCATGACCTTGGGTTTCATGCAAAGGCTTCTGGCAATAGCCACCCGCTGCTGTTGTCCGCCTGACAGCTGGCCGGGGAATTTTTTGGCCTGTTCGGCGATTTTGACCTTCTCAAGGTAGAACATGGCCGTTTCTTCGGCCTCTTTTTTCGGGGTCTTTCTGACCCAGATAGGACCTAAGGTCAGGTTTTCCAGAATGGTCAGGTGGGGAAACAGGTTAAAATGCTGGAACACCATGCCCACTTCGGTCCGGATTTTTTCGATGTTTTTCAGATTGTTGGTCAGCTCCACCCCGTCCACGATGATTTTGCCCTTCTGGTGTTCCTCCAGCCGGTTGATACACCGGATCAGGGTGGATTTACCGGAACCGGATGGCCCGCATATAACGATCTTCTCCTGGGTTTTAACCTCAAGGTTGATCTCTTTGAGCACATGGAAATCACCGTACCATTTGTTCAGCCCCTGGATTTGGATGATGGTATCGTTGGCGGCCGGATCTGAAATCTGATCTGTTGTTGCTGTGTCAGTCATTTTTTTTCCTACACTTGTTAACTGCGGTTATCTGTATCCAGTTCCCTTTCAAGTTTCCTTGAAAAATTGGACATGGAAAAACATCCTAGAAAGTACATCAGCGCGACAAAAAGGTACATTTCCGTGGAGAATCCCATCCATTCAGGATTCTGAATAACGGTTTTTGAGGTCAGCAAAAAGTCGTAAAGGGCAATGATGACCACAAGGGAGGTGTCCTTGAACGCCGACACTAATACGGACACCGTAGGCGGGATCACAATCTTCAACGCCTGGGGTAAAATGATCAGCCTCATGGTCTGGGTGTAGTTTAATCCCAAAGAGTCTGCTGCCTCGTATTGTCCTTTGGCCATGCCCTGCAGTCCCCCCCGAACGACTTCAGCCACATAGGCGGCGGTAAAGAGGATAATGGCCACCTGGGCTCTGAGGATGGTGTTGATGGTCACCCCTTCGGGCAAAAAGAGCGGGAAGATAATGGATGACATGAATAAGAGAGAGATCAGGGGGACGCCACGGATCAGTTCGATATAGGAGATGCTGATATACCGGATGATGGGCATGTGGGAAATTCTTCCGAGCGCCAGGACCACTCCCAGAGGATAGGCTGCGGTAAGACCGAAAACCGACAGCATCAAAGTCAGGGGCAGCCCCCCCCATTTCATGCTGTCCACCGGGGTCAGGCCTAAAATACCGCCCTTCATAAGAATCGCCATGGTCACAAGGCCTGCAATCCAGCCGTATCCCAATGCTTTGGACCAGTATTTTCTGTTGTTGGAGAAAAACAGCAGTACAAAGAGCATCATCATGGCGGTAAAGGGCCGCCAGTGAAGGTCATGGGGGTAAAACCCGAAAATGATAAACCGCAGATTTTTCAGCACAACGGACCAGCAGGCGCCTTGGCTTGCCTTGCATGCGGAACCGGCCGAGAAAAAGTTGGCGTCGAGAAAGGCCCAGTTGATGAAAGACGGTACGAACCGGATTAAAAAGGCCAGGGCCAAAAGGGTGAGAATGGAGTTGAACACCCCGTTGAATAAATTTTCTTTGAGCCAGCCTATAATGCCTCTGTTGTTGACCGGCGGCTTCATGGCCTTTATGGCCTGTTGGTCTATGGTATAAATGGCCATGTTATCTTTCCACTAACTGAGATTTTTTGTTGTACCAGTTCATGAACAAAGAGGTGGACAAGCTGAACACAAGATAGCATCCCATGATCAGCGCCACACCTTCGATGGATTGCCCGGTCTGGTTGATGGTGGTGTTGGCCACGGAAACAAAATCCGGGAACCCGATGGCAATGGCCAAAGATGAGTTCTTGGTCAGGTTGAGCATCTGGCTTGTCAGCGGCGGAATGATGATCCTCAACGCCTGGGGTAAGATGACCAGGTTGAGAATATGGCCTTGTTTCAGGCCGATGGACATGGCCGCCTCGGACTGACCGCGGCTGACCGCCTGAATCCCGGCCCTGACCGCTTCTGCCACAAAAGCTGAGGTGTAAATCACAAGCCCCAGCAACAGGGCGATGAATTCGGGAGAGAGCATCAGGCCGCCCTGGAAGTTAAATCCTCTCAATGCCGGAATATCCATGGCCATGGGGGCACCTGCGAAAATCCAGACCACTGTCGGCAATCCGATCACGGCTGCCATGGTGGACCAGAACACGGGAAAATCCTTTCCTGTGGTTTCCTGGCGGTTTTTTGCCCATTTTTTAATGACAAGGGCGATACTGCTTCCAATGATAAATGCGGCCAGCATCCAGATATGGGCCGGGTGGGAGGCGGGTATTCCCAGAGCCACTCCCCGGTTGCAGATAAAAAGTCCGGGCAGTGGATTCAGCGCCTGGCGCGGCGATGGAAACGATTCGTAGAACAGAGCATACCAGAAAAACAGCTGGAGCAGCACCGGAATATTCTGCATGACCTCTATATAGATGGTGGCCATTTTTTTGACCAGCCAGTTGGAGGACAGCCGGGCAACGCCGACAAATACACCGATGACCAGACAAAGGACCATGCCGATGAAACTGACCTTTAGGGTATTTAGAACCCCGACAAGAAGGGCCCTGCCATAGGTGTCTGCGGCAGAGTACTTGATGACGCTTTCCCCGATTTCAAAGGCCGCTTCTTTGTCCATGAAACCGAATCCGGATGAAATATTTTGTTTTTCCAGATTGATGAGGGTGTTGTGGACAAGGTACCAGGCCAGCAGTCCGACCATGAGAACGGATGCCACCTGATATACAATCGCCCGTTTATCCGGATCAAGCCAGAAAGGGACTTTTTCTTCTGAGTCGCTGTTTTTCATAGGTTTTGATTTTTAGTTGGTTGGGAACCGGTGACAGCGGCCAGCCCGATAAAGAGCAGGCCGCTGTCGCCTGAGGGTTATCTATCTGATCGGTGATGCGTACATCAGACCGCCGTTCGTCCAGAGTGCATTGAGGCCGCGCTCAAGCGCAAGCGGAGTTTTGGGGCCGATGTTACGGTCGAAAATTTCGCCGTAGTTGCCGACCTGTTTGACGATGTTATACGCCCATTTGTCGTCCAGGCCAAGCTGGGTGCCCATGCCGGGGGTCACGCCCAGGAAACGCTTGATGCCGGGGTTGGTGGATTCGAGCATCTGGTCCACGTTGGCGGAAGTAATGCCGAACTCTTCGGCCTGGATCATCGCCATAACGGTCCAGTTGACAATGTCGAACCACTGGTCGTCGCCGTGTCTGACAACGGGGGCCAGGGGCTCTTTGGAGATGATTTCAGGCAGCAGTTCGTAGTCTGCGGGGTTGGGCGCAACGGATCTCTGGGCTGCCAGCTGGGAAGCGTCAGAGGTCAGAACGTCGCAGCGGCCGGCAAAAAAGGCCTTGTTCAGTTCCGCGGTATTCTCAATAACAACCGGGGACCACTTCATATTGTTGGTTCTAAAGTAGTCGGCGGCGTTCATTTCAGTGGTGGTGCCGGGAAGAACGCATACGGTCGCGCCGTCAAGCTCTTTGGCACTTTTAACGCCCAGTTTTTTGGGGATTAAAAAGCCCTGGCCGTCATAGTAGTTGACGTGGGCGAAATTCAGGCCGGACTTGGTTTCTCTGGACAGGGTCTGGGTGGTGTTCCGGCAGAGCACTTCAATTTCGCCTGACTGGAGGGCCGGCAGGCGCTGAACCGCGGTCAGTGCGGAAAATTTTACTTTGGAGGCGTCTCCGAAAACAGCGGCGGCAACCGCTTTGGCGGTGTCGACATCCAGGCCTTTCCATTCGCCTTTGTCGTCGGGCATGGAAAAGCCGAATACGCCGCCGTTGACACCGGCTTTGATATAGCCGCGGGCCTTGACGTCATCCAGCGTGCTGGCAGAGGCAACGGATGCCAGTGCAGCAAATGTGATACAAGCAACTAAAACCTTTAACAATTTCATGGGAATTCCCCTCCTTGACATAAAGATTAAATAACAATGTAAATTTATGGAAACCTTTGCCACTATTAGCACAACAGCATAAATTTTCAAGCGCTTTTATGGAATGGTTTAATATTTTGTGGGTTGTTTTTAGAAGTTGCCTTTATGTAACAAAAGTGTCGTCAGGAAATCGACAAAATAGGAATAACTCTGACGGATGTCTCTCAAAAATCAGGTGTTGGTAAAATAAATGTAAATCCCTTTCCCAGCCTTGCACAGGCCATAATTTTGGCGTATGAATACAACCTATGTGTATTTATGCAAAAATCTTTCGGGAACCGGTCAATGCTATCTCCCACGGCGCAGGTGCTGTCGGATCCGTAGCCGCACTGACCTTGATGGTTGTGTTTGCCGCATTAAGGGCCGAGGTCTGGCATGTGGTTTCGTTTTCCATTTTCGGTGCCACCCTCATTCTCATGTATACCTCAAGCTTTCTTTACCATGCCCTGAGACTGTCGGAAAAAGCGCTGGCCATCTTCCGAAAGATTGATCATATCATGATTTTCATGGTGATTGCAGGGTCCTACACCCCGCTTTGCCTGGTTCCACTTCGGGGACCGTGGGGATGGAGCCTTTTCGGCACGGTATGGGGAATTGCCGTGGCCGGGGTGTTTTTGAAAATCTTTTTCATGGGCGCCCCCAGATGGATCTCCACCCTCATCTACCTTGCCATGGGCTGGCTCTGTGTTGTCGCCATTTATCCTCTGGTCACGACCCTGGCGGCCATGGCGCTTTTCTGGCTCGCCCTCGGCGGTGTCTTCTATAGTGTGGGGGCCGTTATTTACGCCATAAAACGTCCCAACCTTCTGCCCGGCATCCTGGGCTTCCATGAACTCTGGCACTGCTTTGTGATCCTGGGGTCTGCCTGCCATTTCTGGCTTTCTTTTAAATATCTGATGTACATTTAGCGATCACCTCTAAGAGTTGCCATTTAGCACGCCCCGGCACTATATCGTGCCGTTTCACCCCTAAAAAAATCCAGGGATTTACAAAAGCTGCGGCTGCCGTCAAAATGTAAAAAACGAGGCAAGGTACAGCGGCGATCTCCGGCCTGACATTTTGAGAGGCGGAAACCTGACCGAAGTTGTTGCTGTCGGAGGTTTTCTTTGATGGGGCAGGGTCGCCGTAACGGGGACACGCCCATCCATAAAGGGTGACAATCATGGATTTATGCTTATAGTGCACCCAAGGAGCGAACCGTGAAAATTATTGATTCTAAAAAAATTACAGATCTGCCCCATGTGAACCTGATCCGGGTCCGGTATCAGGACCGGAACGGCAGGGACAAGGCCTGGGTATATGCCTCCCGGGGTAATTCTTCCAGGCCCGATGCCGTGGTTGTGGTTCCCTTCCATGAAAAAGAAAATAAGCTGGTGCTGATCCGGGAATACCGGGTACCCCTTCATGGAGTGCAGTATGGGTTCCCTGCAGGACTTGTGGATGAGGGAGAAACCATAGAAGGGGCAGGTAAAAGGGAGCTTATGGAGGAAACAGGACTGACCGTTTCCAAAGTGATGCTTCAAAGCCCGCCGGTTTATTCCTCTTCAGGTCTGACCGATGAAAGCATCAGCCTGCTTTACGTGACCTGCAGGGGTAATCCATCCACCCGCCTGAATGAGGGAAGCGAGGAGATAGAGGTCCTTTTGGTGTCAAGGGATGACGCCAGGGAACTGCTCGCCTGTGATCAGGCTGTCTTTGATGTAAAGACCTGGATTGTCCTGGAGCGGTTTGCGGCAACAGGGGGCGTTATTTAACCATTATCATAGAAAGTATGCTGTCGTGTTTTCGAATTTTCTTTACTTTTTGATCGCCCTGGTGATTTATTCCACGGCAGACCTTTTTGAAGCCCCGAAACACTTGGATTACAGCGGGCTTTACTACAGCATCGCTACGGCTGTTATCTTTGCCCTGGTCTGCCATATTTCCTTCAAACGCCTGTCCAGTCAGTGCCGCGGTTTAAGTTTTGCCGGAATGGATCACAAGGTCACCACCGCCATATCCAGGCTTTCCATTTTGGCCCTGGTGCTTTTTGCCGTCCACATCTACTTATACCGTCTCAATCATCTCATGGCCGGATTTGCCCTTTTTCGATGGGTGCCGACGCTTGAAGCCTTGGTGTTCCTTGGGATTTTCCTTTTTTATCTGGTGTTGATATGGAATGCCGCCTATAAAGTGCAGAAAAAATATTTCCCGGGCTCCTTAACCAAGAAAAGCTTTGTCTTTTCCAATATCGCCTTTGCCCTGCCGGCCCTGCTGCCCTGGTTCTGTCTTTCCCTGTTTGCAGATATGATCGGGCTTTTACCCTTTGAACCGTTGAAAACCTTTTTCAACTCTACGACCGGGGAGATTCTTTATATCCTGGTTTTTTTAACCATGGCGGCGGTCTTCGGACCGGTGCTTATCCGGCGGTTATGGGGGTGCCGTTCCCTTCCTTCAGGATATGCCAGGGATAAAATTGAAGGGGTCTGCCGGATGGCGGGGCTCAAGTACAATGATATCCTCAAATGGGAGCTTTTTGGCGGAACCATGATCACTGCGGGGGTCATGGGCATCGTGGGACGCTTTCGCTATATCCTGGTCACGCCGGCGTTACTCAACTCCCTGGACGATGATGAGATTGAAGGGGTCATGCTTCACGAAATCGGTCATGTCCAGCGGTATCACATGGTTTTTTACCTGCTGTTTTTTCTGGGATTTATCGCCTGTAATTTTGTTTTTTTTGAGCCGGCATTCATGCTGCTCTACGTGGCCCAACCTCTGTACAAGGCCTTTGCTGCTCTCGGGATTGATAAATCCACGGCCCATCCCATGATGATTTGCGGGGGCTGATCCTGTTTTTCGTGGTCTATTTCAGGTTCGGTTTCGGGTTTTTGATGCGCAATTTTGAACGGCAGGCCGATCTTCATATCTTCAACTTTAAGTCCAGTCCCTCGGCCTTGATTTCCACATTCTACAAGATTGCCTCTTTAAGCCGTCAGTCCATGGATACTCCCAACTGGCATCATTACAGCATCGGTCAGCGTGTCCGGTTCCTGGAACGGTGCCGGCAGACCCCTGAGTTGATCGGGCGGCATCACCGGCGGGTCAAGACAATGATGGGCGGATACCTGATTATCGCAGCCCTCATCTTTTATGCCGGATACAGCATCAGTTACGGCCATTACAGGGACGGGTTTGAGCAGTATATTGCCGGAAAAATTTTAACCCAGCAGTTGGATGTGGATCCGGATAATTCCGATCTTTATGTCTTTGTCGGGGACTATTACTATGACAAGGACGCATACCAGGAGGCAGTCAATGCCTATGAAAATGTGCTCCGCATTGATCCCCAAAACGTTCATGCCTTAAACAATCTGGCCTGGCTTCTGGCGACCTGCCCGGATGAAACCTTTCGCAACCCGGAAAAATCTCTGGAACTGGCATCCCGGGCCGTTGCACTGGAACACAAATCTTATATTCTGGATACCTATGCTGAAGCCCTGGCCATGAATCAGCGGTTTGCCGAGGCCCTGGAAGCCTCCCGCCAGGCCTTGGCATTGGCCTCGGATAAAAGAACGGATTATCTGGAGCAGGTGGAACGGTTCCGGCGGCTGGCGGAGGGAAGTTAAAGGCCCACAGGCAGAAATGCCATCCCAGCCGTGTGAACCACCTCTTTGATGATCCGTTCTCCCCGGGTGGACACGATGAGGGCCATGGTGTCCTGCAGGGAGATCAGTTTGCCGAACAATCTTTCAAAACTCAGGTTCTCGACCGGGCCGTTGCAGATGTTGGTGGTCAAGAAAAGACTGCCGTCCTCCTGGTGACGGGTCTTCAGCCGCCAGACCAGAATCTCGATGTTCCGGGCCGCATTGTACAAACTCTGGGCGTCTAAAAAATCCAGTATGAAGGTGTCGCAGTTTCCGCTGTAGGCCTTGTGCAGCATGGTGGTCAGGCCGTAAATCATGGCATAGACCCGGTCTCCTTTAAACTGCGGATCAAAGGTCAGTAACAGCGCGTTGGTGCCTGTTTTTTCGTCCAGAATGGGGGCAGGGGCAGGAGGAGGGCATTGAAATAATTCGGAAAGCCGGCTGTCAACGGTTGCACCCGGAGTTTTGGCAAGCTCCGTGGAGTTCATCTTATAGAGCTTGCGGGTCAGTCGTTTGAGCAGGATTGCTGTCTGCTCAATATGGATATCTGATACGACATTGACATCGGTTTTGGCCAGTGTCTCAACCTTGAAGTCTGTTGAGACACATCCGGTCAAAACCAGGCAGAGAATGATAATCCCCGGGCTGTATTTATGAAACGTGCTCAGCCTTAAACTCTTCTATACCCAGATGCATGGTCTTAACGGCCAACTGGATACAATGGTGTTTTTTCTCGGGAATATTTTCCAGAACCTTGAATACATCCCCGTCATTGAGTGCCAGGGCTTCATCCAGGGTCTTGCCTTTGGCAAGGTCCACAGCCGCCATGGCCGCAGAAATGGCACCGGCACATCCGGTGATTTCATACCGTACATCTTCAATGACTCCGGAATCGCTTACCTTTAGATAGATTTTCATGGTATCGCCGCAGGAGCCGATTTTCTGCGAAATCTGGTCTGCGTCTTCAATATGCCCCATGTATTTTTTTTCGATATAGTAATTGATTGCCGGGTCAGCATAGCCGGCTTCTGCCAGCATCTTGCGTTCCGCATCTTCTTTTGTACTGATCTGAGTAGCCACTTAAAACCATCCCTCTCTATCAAGCCCCTGACCAAAATTATAAATATTTTACCGGGTGCTGGAGTAAAATATTCCACCTTCTTCAATGCACAATAACCTTCCTAAAATAATGGATTTCGTTTTGATGTCAAGGAAAATGAACGGGCATCAGCCAGAAGCCCGGGATCACAGGAAAAATTTCTTGACACTATAGGGGCATCCGGGCATTAATAGGAATCAAGATCGATCCGATCGCAGGGGGGGGGAAGATGCAAAATGAAAAATCTGCCAATGGCACGGTCCAGGGCAGAATCATCCGGCTGAAGATGGCGGACGGGACCATGATCAACGGTCAGGTCAACATCCAGCGCCATCCGGGTTATGACAGGCTCTCTGACCTGATCATAGATCCGAATTTCTCTTTTTTGATCCTTTTTGACGCCACAATTTACGACGCGTCAACCAAAGATCCAGCCCGGCGCGAAACCTTGTTTGTTAACAAAACCCAGATTCTTTGGGCCGAGCCGGAAGAAGGCCAGAAATAGTGCTTGTGATTCTAATCGGTTATGGTATGCTTGAACCATGCTTACAATTTGTCATCCCTTTAACCGTTAATAGCTGAAGCTTAAAGACCATATTCATTATCACCTTGGCTAAAGGAGATCTCGTTATGAAAGAGTTGATTAAGTTTATCGCGCAGGCATTGGTTGACGATCCGGAACAGGTTGATGTTCAGGAAATTAAGGCCCAGCAGACCCTGGTGCTTGAACTGCGGGTGTCAAAGGAAGACCTGGGTAAAGTCATCGGAAAAAAAGGGAGAACCGCCCAGGCCATGCGCACCATCCTCTCCTGTGCCTCGGCAAAGGAACAAAAACGGGTGATTCTGGAAATCGTGGAATAAACCTCCCAAAGCGTTCGATTTGCCGCACGTCAAGCTGTCATAATCCGCTCCCCGGGCAGGGGAGCGGGGCAAAGGCCAAAGCAATAGAAAAGCTCGTTTGTCCGGTCTTTTTCCTCTCCCTTTGGCTCAGGCATCGGGGCTGCCCCCGTTTTTTACCCACAGGATCTTTTTTTTTCTGGGCAGTTTTTTTACCCGGTACTCCAAAGAGAAGGCTCTGGATTTATCCATAAACGGACTTTTTGCCACACAGACCACGGGCCGCCTGGATCTGGTGTATCTGGAGGCGCTGCCGTTGTTGTGATTTTCAATTCTTGCACAAAGATCCGTTGTGACCCCGCAGTAATAGGTGTGGTCTGCACATTCCAAAAGGTAGACCTGCCACTGTTTTTTTCTTTTTTCCCCTTCAAGATTCATGACCGCCAGATACCATATTTTTTAAGATCTGCACAACGCAAATTCCTTGCAATCTT
Organism: uncultured Desulfobacter sp.; assembly: GCA_963677255.2. Taxonomy (GTDB): domain Bacteria; phylum Desulfobacterota; class Desulfobacteria; order Desulfobacterales; family Desulfobacteraceae; genus Desulfobacter. The sequence continues at coordinate 3,789,284 of CAXXER010000001.1, forward strand.
TTTTCTTAGGGGATTATACTCGGACCTTAAAAAAGGATGGGACAATGACCTATAATTTTGATCCGGACAAATGGCACGAAGATCAACTGCTGCAGCTTTCGGCCAGGCTGGAAAAAGGGGAAATCTCCCGGGATCAGTACAATGAGGCCGTACTGGCCCTGGAATTAAAGCTTGAGCAGATGTGGAAACGGCTGGACGGCACATACCGAGTTGAAGGCGGCGGTGGCGCATGCGGGTGATGTTCTGGTACTGCAACAGCTTTGCCTGGACACCGACGCTCAAAACCCTGGACCAGGTTCCCGATGCCATCCCCGGAGAGGCCCAGGATGCGGTGGTGGCCTTTATCCATGTGGAGCCCCAGGATGTGGAACCGGGAAGCGCTGCCGAGACTAAGCTTGTTAAAAATGCCAAATGGCTGGCCAGAAAGTGGGAGGTTAAAACCGTTCTGCTTCATTCCTTTACCCACCTTGGGGAGCAAAAGGCTGATCCAGATCTGGCAGGCGCACTGATCGCACGGGCTGGGAAGCGTCTGGGAACCGCCGGATACAATGCCCGGCAGACCGCCTATGGCCACTATAACGATCTGGCCATTAAGGCCAAAGGCCATCCTTTGGCAAGAATTTACAAGGAATTTTAACCTCGCTGGCCGGGATCGGGCCTGGCGGAGTTTTTATCTACACGAAAGTCATAAACAAATGAAAACAAGGGTGCTTGGCAACCAAGATCTGGTTGTCTCTGCCATGGGCCTCGGCTGCTGGGGAATGTCCCACGCCTACGGCCATGCCGATGAAAAAGAATCCATCGCAACATTGAACCTTTGTCTGGATCTGGGGATCAACTTTCTGGATACGGCGGATGTCTATGGGGACGGCCATAACGAGACGCTGATTTCAAAGGTGCTGAAAACCCGGCGCAAGGAGGCGGTGGTGGCCACCAAGTTCGGATTTGTGGGGGATGAGCACAACGCGGTCCGGGTGAACGGCCGGCCCGAGTATGTGCGTGCAGCCTGTGAGAGCAGTCTCAAACGGCTGGGCACGGACCGGATCGATCTTTACTATCTGCATCGGCTGGACAGGAATGTCCCGGTTGAAGAAACAGTGGGGGCCATGGCGGACCTTATTTGCGAAGGGAAAATCCGGTGCATCGGATTGTCCGAAGTGTCTGCCGATACCCTTGAGCGGGCCTGCCAGGTTCATCCTGTTACAGCGCTTCAGTCGGAGTATTCCCTGTGGCACCGGGAGGTGGAAAAAGAGGTGCTGCCGGCCTGCCGGCGGCTCAATGTCTCTTTAGTGCCCTTCAGCCCCCTGGGCCGGGGATTTTTGACCGGAAAGGTTCCCGGTACCATGGATGCCACGGATTACCGCCGAAATATGCCGCGGTTTTCCCCGGAAATCATGGCGCAAAACCAAACGGTTGCAGATACCCTTGCGATGCTGGCGGATCAGGCAGGAATTTCCGCTTCACAGCTTTCCCTGGGCTGGCTGCTGGCACAGGACCCCTGTCTGGTCCCTGTTCCGGGGATGAAACGGCGGGCCTACGTCCGGGAAAACCTTGCGGCTGTGGAGATCTGCCTGTCCCCTGATCTTCTTGAAAAACTTAGCGCCCTGGCCGATGCGGTAAAAGGCGCGCGGCACAACGCCTACAACCTTGAGTTTATTGACCGTTGAAACAGTCGGCACCATGATTGTAAAAAAGCCTTGACAGGATTAAGGTTTGCTAATAAATGTGAGGACATCCAGGTGCCGTAAAAGGCTCAATAGGAAACCCCGTGAGAATCGGGGGCGGGCCCGCCGCTGTATTCGGGGACGAACGCTGCAGGATGCCACTGGCCAAAAAGCTGGGAAGGCGCAGCAATTAGGATGATCCGTAAGTCAGAAGACCTGCCTGGAAAAATCATTAATCGTGTCAGTCTCCGTGGATTTAAGGGACCGGCAATTTCAATCTGTGGAAAAATCAGGGAATCCCAGATCACTTGTAATGGTCCGGGGTTTTTTCTTTAGGATCCCCGGTAAAAAAAGGTGCTGTATCCATTTGTAACGGTCGTCCCGTTCCAGAGGACAACCTGGCTTTTACGGACAGAGCACTCGGGAGAAAACATGGTGATTTCCACAAAGAACCTTGCCGCAGCATCCATTCTCTGCACCGTTCTTCCCGTGGCCGTCCCAGATGCTTTCCCCCTTTTGGGCAAAAAATACCTTTTCCGGCCTGACCTCCCCACGTTAATAAATCCCCGGGCCGGGAACGGGCCGTACCCGTGGCAGCCTGCTTCGGTCTGCTCCGGGTGCGGTTCCCTTTTAGGTGAAATGCCGGGCCCCGGCATCACCCCTAAAAGAAAAAGATGCGCGCAAAACGGCCCGCATAGCGTACCGCGGGCCTTTGGATCAGGGGATTGGCTGGAAACCAAATACCCAATGAAAAGCAATTCATATCTGAATACCGGATTAATGCCATGATCCCTCCATGTTTTTCATTCGTATTCTCCTTATCAAACCGGTTTCCATGCCTTTCCCCTGATCTGACTCTATCTTTTATCCCCAGGTTGTGTTTTCCTCTTTTTGTTGTATTGTCTTGAGTGAGGCCTGATATTTTCGTTTCAAGGAAGCGCCTGCGTCCCAAAAAAACAAGGGTGCCGCCTTAACCGCACAGATTCGTATCCAGGGCCGATCAATACTACCAGGGAGAGTGCAATGAAACTTGGAATGATGAACAATCCCTTAAAATCGGTCTATGAGGAGGCGACGTATTGTGGCAGGGCCGGTTTTGATTTTCTGGATTTAACCCTTGAAGGGCCCTGCGCAATCAACGTTGATGTGGATCAGCTGGGGCAAATCCTTGAGCAATACGGGCTTTTTATTACCGGGCACACAGACCCATGCCTGCCATATGCCTATCCCGTCCAGGATGTCAGAGACGCCTGCCTTAAGGAGATGGCACGCTGCGCCCAAATTTTTTCAGCCTTGGGGGCAACGGTCATGAATATTCATCCCTGCTATTTGTCCCCGCCGGCTATGAGAAAAGATCGAATCCTCTTTCATATAGAGGCATTAAAACCCATTTTCGACATGGCCGCGTTTTACGGACTCACCCTGGTCCTTGAAAATTTTAAAGCGCCCTTTGACAAGGCCTCCACCTTTAAAACATTGATCACGGAGGTTCCGGGACTGAAACTGCACCTGGATGTCGGCCACGCCAATCTAGGCCGTGATGATCATGGAGTTTTCTGCCGTGCGCTTGGTGAGCATCTGTGCCATGTCCATTTCTCCGATAACCGCGCAAGATCTGACGACCATATGCCGCTGGGCGTTGGGACCGTGGACTGGAAAGACGCTGTGCAATCACTGAAGGCTGCCGGCTACGATGACACCATTACCCTTGAAATTTTCTGCAATGATCCGGATATGCAACGCCACTATCTAAACCTTAACCGGGAGTGGGTTCGCGATCTTTGGAAGGCGTGCTGACCCGGGCTTTGGTAAAAAACCTCTTTTGAAGGAAAGCTCTGGCGTTACCCGGGATCTGGAGTATCGGGCAATCATTTTGGAAGATTGGTCATTGCATCCAGGTTCGGTGAGATATATCTTTTTTGCGGTCCGCATCCTGCGGTGAGACGCTTGAACCATGGCAGGGCCGGAGCATAACGAAAAACGGCATCCTGGATCAAGTTAAAGCCGCGCTGAGTCATGTCTCCTGTATTGAATTCGGCGGTATTGAAGCAAATCCGCACGATGAAACCCTTTTGAAAGCCGTTGAGATTGTCAAAAGGTAAGCCGTTGATTTTTTACTGGCGGTCGGCGGAGGCTCGGTCATTGACGGCACCAAATTCATTGCCGCGGCAGCCAGGTATCCCGGGGACAGCTGGGATATTATCGAATCCCTGGGAGAAGCGGTGCAAGAGGCCGTTCCCTTGGGATGTGTCCTGACCATCGCCGCCACGGGATCGGAGATGAACAACGGGGCCTCACTGACCCGGGCCAGTACCAGCGACAAGGTCATGTTCCGTTCAAATCATGTGTACCCCCGCTTTTCCATTTTGGATCCTTCCACCACCTTTTCCCTGCCGCCCGGTCAGACCGGCAACGGCGTTGTGGATGCCTTTGTCCATGTCACCGAGGAATATGTGACCGATCCTGTGAATGCAATGGTCCAGGACCGCCTGGCCGAAGGGCTTCTCAGAACGCTGATTGAGGACGGGCCAAAGGCCCTTGAAAACCCGCAGGATTATGAAGCCCGGGCCAATATCATGTGGGCAGCCTCCATGGCCCTGAACGGCCTTTTGAAAACCGGAATTCCCATTGATTTAGCCTCCCATATGATTGGCATGCAGCTGACAGGGCTCTATGGCCTGGATCACGCCAAAACCTTAAGCGTTCTGGTGCCGGCCCTGTGGACATATAAAAAGATTGAAAAATTGGATAAGCTTGCCATGTTCGCTTAAAAATGTCTGGGATATAAGGGTGGGCAGTGACGAGAGCAAAGCCGACCATATGGGGCCGAAGCGGCAAGAGTCTCCTTTAAAAAGGAAAGTCCTCACCGGCATTCACCTTCATCTTTTTTTCCACCGGCTTTTCAGCATGCTGATGCACAGGGTTGCCATCCACATAAATGGCCTTGTATGGCTTGGTGGGGCAGGCGTGCTCGCATCCGCCGCAGCCAACACAGATGGCTTCGTTCACCTTCGGGATAACCAGTTTTCGCCCGGCTGCGTTGAGGTAGGGCACCATGTCCACCGCCTTGGTCGGGCAGTGTTCGGAACAGGCCCCGCAGTTGGTATTGTCCGTGTAGACCACGCAGTTTTCCTTGATGAATTTGGCCACCCCCATCTGGGTGCGCTGCTTTTTTTCTACGGTCAGAGGAAGCAGGGCGCCGCTGGGGCAGACCCGTGAGCATACCGTGCAGTCATAGTTGCAGTGGCCGGCGTTGAAATCCATTCTCGGCTGCAGGATTCCGGACAGGCCGAAGGAAAAGACCGAGGGCTGGAGGACCCGGGAGGGGCAGGCGGAAACGCAGAGATGGCAGGCGGTGCAAATCGAAGTGTATCTGGCAATGCTCTGGGATCCCGGGGGAGAGAGCACAGAGGTTCTGGTTTCGGCAATGGTGGTGGGCCGCCCCTTGCCGGGGAGGGCTGCAGGTTCCGCATGGATCCTGTTGGCAGCCAGGCCGGTACCGCCTGCGGCCAGGGCAAGGATGAAGTCCCGCCGCCCCGCTGCTTCGGATGTCTGCTCATTGTTTTTTCTGTCGCTGTTCTGCTGTAGGGTCTGGCGGCCTGTCCCAAACGCCATGGCCTGGTCCGGGCAGGCGGTCAGGCAGTTAAAGCAGGCAACGCAGCGGCTGGTATCCACCTGTTTTGCCTTTAAATCAATACAGCCGGCCTTGCAGACATGCAGGCACTTGCCGCAGGCTTTACAGGCCGTCCGGTCAAAGCCGACCCTGAACAGGGAAAATTTTGAAACCAGACCCAACAGCGTTCCCACAGGGCAGACGGTGTTGCAGAACAGCCTGCCGTGCCGGGCGCTCATCCATCCGACCAGCCCCAGGCTGGCCAGGGCAACCCCGAATGAAGCCGGAGCCAGAACCGGCCTCTGGACACGGTAGATGGAGTGGATGCCAAAGGTTTCCGCCAGGGGCGCTCCCAAGTTATTCAGGGCGATGGCAAGGGGACGGAAAAGATTGGAGAATATCCGGCCGAAACTGCTGAACGGGTCAAGCAGGTTGAGTACCAGGCCGCTGCCGCCGGCAAACACCAGGATTGTCAGAATTAGGAGCGTGTACCGCAGGAGGTTGCGAGGCGGTGAAAAGCGGTACCGGCGGTGCTTTTGTCCTTTAGAGCAAAGCGAAAACAGCCGGGAAATCATGTCCTGGAATATCCCTAACGGGCACAGGGCTGCGCAGTAGACCCTGCCGAAAAAAAAGGTCATTGCCAGTACCGCGATAAATCCTGCCGCCCCTGCGGCGGCATGGTTCAGAAATTTGAGAAGGGAGGGGACAAACTGAAAAAAGAGCAGTTCCCCTGCAACACTCCTGATCCCGGTATCCCGAAAATCCAGGAACAGGAGAGCGACAGAAAGGAAAAAGGCCAGGGCAATGCAGACCCGCACAGGCTTAAGAAGGGAAACGCGGTTCATCTATATTTTAATTCGGTTGATTGACAATTTTTTAAGGTTCATCTGCCCCAGATTCATCTCGGATGCGATCCTGATATGGCGAATATCTTCAGGGTTCGCCCCGAAGAGTTTGGCACCTGCCGCATCGGCCGCCACCAGATCCGTTGATACAACCTGGGCCTTCATGGAGACCACATCGCCGACAGACACCCCCCTGGGGCCGTTGCGCTTCATCACATTGTAGGCGTCCACCACCGTAAGGTCGGGTTTGCGGAAGGAGGCAAAATCCGCAATGCATTGGTGAAGCTCGTTGCGGTGCCAGTACCAGCGGTCCCAGACCACGCCCATCAGATTTTTCATGCCGATGGTCACCATGGAGGAGCTGTGGTGCTTGAGTACCGGGGCATTGATGAATACATCCGCGTCCAGGAGCGCCGTATGCACTTGGGCCTCAGTCAGCCGCTGGCCCTGGGGGATGGAAACGGTTTTATAGTAGCCCTTGCTGTCACCGGACACCATCTTTCCGCCGGCGTTTTTCACGGCCGCTTCTATGCCGCTGTTGGTATAGCAGCGCCGCCAGTTGTCACAGGTATGATCAAAGACCGACACCTCTTTTGCTCCGGCGGCCAGGCATAACTCTATGACGCGGCCTACAAGGGCAGGGTGGGTGTTGCCCGCCCGCTCAGGCGGCACATCCCAGCCGATATTGGGCTTGACCAGGACCCGGCTGCCCCTGGGAACAAAGGCGGCCATTCCGCCCAAAGCATCCATGGCCGCATCAAACATGGGTGCGGGTTCTGCTCCCCTGACCGCGACCAGGTCATAAGCCCCGGCCGATCCTGTCTCGGGCGCTGCCCAGAGCCTGTTTGCCCCTGGAAAGGCAAGGGTGGAACCTGCGGCAATCCCGCCGCCGATAGCCTTTTTTAAAAAATCTCGTCGATCCATGGCGTATCTCCTTGATTAAGGTCCTGTGTTCCGATTTGAAATTCATTGGTCATTCGCGTTTGACATGATAAAAGCAGTCTAAGTAATGACGCTCAATATTGCAAATAAATGAAGGTAAAATCATCGATACCAAATACACAGAACCGTATTTTCAAAAGCTTCGTCTGCTTTTAATTTCTGTATTCATGCTCATCGCATTGGTGCCGCTGGTGTCATTCGGACTCAATGGTATATCCCAAGGCAAGCAGATGATCAAAGATAAGGCGGCATCCTTTCTGACCAATCTTTCCGTAAGAAACGCTGACGCCATTAAACAGTTCATGATAGAAAGGGTGAATGATCTTCATCTGATCAGCAGCATTCTGGATATGTCAGAGGACAACTTCAACTCTCATATGAATCAAATCGTCAATGATCCGAACAGGCCCTATATCGACTTTTTCGTGATGACGGGGGCCGGGCAACTGGTCTTTAAGGCAACAGATGAGACCATGGATCCAAGAATTCTGGAGATGGCGGCACAGGCACAATTGTCCTGGCAGGGCATGAAAATCGCCAGGATATTCAGTATAAGAAAGGGCAATGACCGGATTCCCGCATTGCTGCTGTTAAAACCTTTGGAATCAAATAAGGCCATAAATGAGGCACTTTTTTTATGCAGCCTGGTGGATTTCAGAGCCGTAAGCCTGCGGCTCAAAGAGAACAATATGGAAGATACCGGCGAAGTTTATCTGGTTGATGAGGACGGATGGTTTTTATCCACATCCCGATTTGGCGCCAAAACCTTTAAGACCCGGGTTTCAATGACGGATCATCTGTCCCAAGGCGATTCGCCGGCCTGCCAGGTCATTGATTATCGGGGGAAATCTGTTCTGCAGGCCAGACAGGATATCGATCCTTTCGGCTGGGTTGTCATGGCGGATCAGGACATGGGTGAGATATTAAATCAGGTAAAGGTCCTGGAGAAAAAGGCTGTTTTTTTTGCACTCGTGACCGGTGGGCTTGTTTTCATTCTGGCATTTTTCATCTCAACGGCGATCACAAACATGGTAAGGCAAAAGTACCAGCGGGAAAAGGAAATGGAGTTTCAGGTCATTCAAAAAGAAAAGCTGGCATCCATGGGCCTTTTAACCTCGGGTCTGGCCCATGAGTTGAATACGCCTTTGGCCAATGCCCTGCTTTACACACAAATCGCCCTTGAAGAGATTGAGGACCATGATTTTGACAAAAAAAGCATTGCCCAGCATTTGTCGACCGTGATTGATGAAGTCAAGCAGGGCAGCAGTGTTATAAAAAATCTTTTGTATTTTTCACGGCACACCCAAAGTGACCTTCAGACCGTCAACTGCAATGACCTGTTAACCAAGTTAATGGAAATCACCATTCCCCACTGCAAGGCAAAAAAGATTCAGGTTGAGATGAGCTTGGAACCGGATATCCCCGATGTCCTGGCAGATCCCAGCACGCTGCAGTCCATTGTAACCAATCTTGTGGCAAACGCCATCGAAGCCATGCCGGACGGCGGGACCCTTGCTTTGCACACCCGCTTTGTACAGGTGTTGAAACTGGTTAAAATCGAGGTGGCAGATTCGGGTATCGGCATCTTAAAAGAGGATCTGTCCCACATATTCAATCCGTTTTATTCCACCAAAAAGCCCGGGGAAGGAACCGGTCTGGGGCTTTTTATCAGCTATGAAATGGCACGGAAACTGGGCGGTGATTTAAAGGTGGTCAGTTCAACCCGGGATGAGGCGAGAAAATCCGGGACACATTTTACACTTGAACTTCCAACTGGGGCTTAACAAGATGATGCGTGCGAAAGCGTTTAAAATATTAATCGTGGAAGATGATTTGAATTTAAACAGAGGCCTGGTACACGTCATCAAGAAAATGGGATATGAGGTCCATTCGACACAGACCGGGGAGCAGGCCCTGAAACTGATCAAACAGCACTCATTTGACCTGATCGTCTCAGATTTCAAGCTGCCGGGTATCGACGGCAAACAGCTTCTCAAAGCGACAAAGCAGTTCGATGCCTCTGTCATGGTCATCATGATCACCGCCTATGGCACGGTCGATACTGCGGTTTCAGCCATGAAGGAAGGGGCGGAGGATTATATTCTCAAACCCTTTGACATGGAAGAGTTCAAAGTCGTTGTCAAAAAAACGCTGGAGAAAAAAGCGCTGCTTTGGGACAACACCCAGTTGAAGCGCCAGCTAAAGCACAAGTACACGGTGGATCATATTATCGGCAGCAGTCCCGGTATGGCAGAGGTTTTTAAAACCATTCACCATGTCAAGGATTCGCGAACAACCGTCCTGATCCGGGGTGAAACCGGCACGGGAAAAGAGCTTGTGGCAAAGGCCATACATCATAATGGGGACAGGTCTGCAAAGCCCTACGTACCGGTCAACTGTGCCGCAATCAATGAAAACCTGATGAGCAGTGAATTGTTCGGCCATGTTAAAGGGGCTTATACCGGTGCCGTGTCCGATAAAAAGGGCGTTTTTGAGGCGGCTGAGGGGGGCACCCTGTTCCTTGATGAAATCGGCGATATCGGCAAAGGCCTTCAACAAACCCTTTTAAGGGCCATTGAGAGCGGCGAAATTCAACCGGTGGGCTCCTTTAAGCGCAAGAGGGTTCAGGTTCGAATCATTGCGGCCACAAACAGAAATCTTGAGGACATGGTTGAAAAAGGAACCTTTCGGCAGGACTTGTATTACAGGCTGAATGTGGTCACCATCAGCCTGCCGCCTCTGCGGGAGCGTATTGATGATATCGCCCTGCTGGCCTGTCATTTTTTAAAACGCTATGCCGCCCAGAATAACAAGCCGATCGAGCGCATCTGCCCGGACGCCTTAAGGCTGATGGAGAAGTACAACTGGCCCGGAAATGTCAGAGAGCTGGAAAACATTATCGAAAGGGCCACATTATTCGAAGAAAGCCCTGTACTGTCGGTGGGGAGCCTGCCCAGCATTTTCAGACACTCGGTCTCAAAAAGCCCCCGCAGGAATATTAACTCCCTGGACCAGATGAACAGAACGCACATTGAAGAAGTTCTGGAATCCACCGGGGGGAATAAAACGAAAGCCTCGAAAATTTTAGGGATCAATCGCTCAACGCTTTACCGGATCATGAAACGGTTCAAAATTTAATTGCAGCATTTCTCATGTGATCTGGATCAGCTCCCATAACAAAAACCGGGGGCTGATCCGTTTTTCAAATCCAGGTTCAGGATTCGACCACTTGAACTTTATGAAATCTCTTCTTTCCCGCCCTGAGCACGATCTGCCGGTTCTTCATGTGCCCGGCAGTGATTTTTGAATCAAACGCATCAACTGCGCAGCCATTGATAAAGGCACCGCCCTGCTGGATCAGACGCCTTGCCTCTCCGGCAGATTGGGTCAGGCCTGTACGGTGAAACAACTGGTATGCAGGGATTCCCTGTGTCAGCTCCGATTCAGGAATTAAGGTTGACGGCAGGTTATCGGTCTGCTCTGCCATCTGTTCTCTTGGAATAATAGAGGAGGGCAGTATCCTGTCTGAAATACGGCGCGTACCGAAAACCGAAGCGGCCGATGCTTTGGCCGTCAATGCCTCGGCCGTGCCATGGGCCAGGGCGGTGGCCTCAAAGGCCAGAATCTCTTTGGCCTGATTCAACTGCGAACCGCAAAGCGCTTCCACCTGACGGATTTCCCCCATGGGCAGAAAGGTAAACAGGGAAAGGAATTTGGGCACATCCTGATCATCCGTATTCATCCAGAACTGGTAGTAGTCGTAAGGGGCAGTTTTTCGGGGATCCAGCCAGACCGCCCCACCGGCTGTTTTTCCCATCTTGGTGCCGTCACTTTTGGTAATCAGTTTAAAGGTGATCCCAAAGGCCTGGCCCTGTCCTGTTTTGCGTATCAGGTCAACGCCGGCCAGGATGTTGCCCCATTGGTCGCTTCCCCCCATTTGAAGCCGGCAGTTGTGGCGGCTGCACAGCGTCAGGAAATCATACGCCTGAAGGAGCATGTAATTGAACTCAATAAAACTTAACCCCTTTTCCGATTCAATCCGCTGCCGATAGCTCTCCGCCTTAATCATCCGGTTGACGGAAAAATGCCGGCCGACATCCCTTAAAAACGGGACGTATTCAAGCGAGGACAGCCAGTCGGCGTTATTGACCAGCAGGGCGTTATCACCGTTAAAATTAATGAAATGCGACAATTGACGCTTGATGCCCGCAATATTTTGTTCAATTGTGGCCGGCGTCATCATTTGCCGCATTTCCGTTTTGCCGCTGGGATCCCCGATCATCCCTGTTCCGCCACCGACAAGGGCAACCGGAACATGGCCGTTTTTCTGCATATGGGCTAAAGACATGATCGGGATCAAATGCCCCACATGCAGGCTGTCGGCCGTGGGGTCAAACCCGATGTAACACCGTCTGTTCCCTTCGGCCAGGTATGCCTCCAGCTCTTTTTCATGGGTCTGGTTCTCGATAAATCCACGTTCTTTCAAGGTTTCCAATACCGTCATTTTTCACTCTCCGTAAAAATAAATAAAAAAAGGGCTGCAACTCAATAAATGCGCTGCAGCCCTTAAATAAAAAATGCTGCAGAAGTGTTCCCCCGCAGCATTTGCTTTAACTATGTTTTTTTCAGAGTATCATTGCAACACCACGGCATCGGAATATGAATAATACCCATAATAATTCCAAAACGTTGTGATGTGGTGTCTCAAGTTAATCCTCCTTTTAAGAAAACCGATGCTACCCATTTCACAGATGAAAATCAAGTCAAACAGTCAAAAAAATTTTGGTCCGGGTGCAATATGCACCAGTGGTGCATATTGCGACACCAAGGCAACACTCCTTAGCGTCTGTCCTTGTTTTGAAATTGCATGTTTTCAGGATGTTATCGATTGATGCGGGGGTGGTATGGCCTTTGCTCTTATCAAAGCCCAAAGAAAGGGCGGTATACGACAACAACGGGAGGAGGAATGATGAACGATCAAATCTTTGGCAAGTTAACGGATTGGGGCAATGCATTGGACACCCTGCACCTTTTAAGAGACTCATCCACCCTGGACGACCATCAGGAGGAGCTGATCCGGATGTTGCGGTATGAGGGGAACTGGCGGCTGCGGGAGGCTGCCGTAGAAGCGGCATCCACGCTGAGAACGCCTTGCCTTGAGACGGTCCGGCAGATTGTCCGGCTGATTAAAAGGGATGATCTTTACTACAATATCCGCATTATGGCATCCGAAGCCTTATCCACACTGATTCCTGCCATCATGGCCAATGAGACGATCAACAAGGCGCTTGTCCGGCTGTTTATCAATGAGGCAAACCATGAGGTGTCGGCATTGTTATCCTCACCGGCGCCTCCCATTTTCCTCGATGCGCTGGATGCCGCATATGCCAGGATTCAAAAGGTGGTTGCAACGGTGTGATCGGGTTTTCGCCGGACGCACAGGCACTCGGATAAGACCAGGAGAAAAACATGTTGATCGGTATTCCCAAAGAAATAATGAAAAATGAACATCGCGTGGCAGCGTTGCCGGAAACGGTACGCAAATTCATCAGGCTTGGGTTTAATGTCATTGTGGAAACCTGTGCCGGCAAAGGCGCGTTTGTCAACGACAGCGATTATCTAAAAGCCGGTGCAACAATCGCCAAAGACGCAGAACAGGTGTTCACGCTGTCCGATATTATTTTGAAAGTCAAGGAACCCCAGTTTAACGAGGCGTTTAATGTCCATGAAATTGATCTGCTCAAAGAAGATCAGATCCTGATCACATTCCTTCACCCTGTGGCGCCCTCCAATCATTACAATGTCATGCAGTTGATGGAAAAAGGGGTGACCACCTTCACAATGGACGACATCCCGAGGATTTCACGGGCCCGGCGCATGGACCCTTTAACGTCCATGAGCACCATCACAGGGTATAAGTCAATGCTCATGGCTGCAAGTCAGTTTCCCGGATTTATTCCCATGATCGGGACGTCCATCGGCATGATTAAGCCGGCCAATGTCCTGGTGATCGGGACCGGGGTGGTGGGGCTGCAGGCCATTGCCACAGGCAAGCGTCTGGGCGGTGCGGTCAAATGCGTTGATATCCGGCCTGAGGCAAGGACAGAAGCGCAAAGCCTCGGTGTAAAGGTTACGGGGTTTGATGTTCCGCCCCGGATTGCCGTGGGGGACGGCGGATGCGCAACCCCTTTGCCCGACGAATGGGTTGAGAAGGAACGGGAAGCGTTGAGCTGCCAGGTGGCAGAGGCTGATATTGTTATTTTAAGCGCACGGGTTCCAGGAGAGATCGCCCCGGTTCTGGTGACAAGGCCGATGGTGGCGTCCATGAAACCCGGTTCCGTGATCATCGATGTTTCAATTGACCTGGGGGGCAATTGCGAGGTGACCGTTCCCGGCCGGGAATCGGTCCATGAAGGAGTCTATATCAGCGGGATAAAGAATATTCCCGGTTCCCTGCCGGTTCATTCATCATGGCTGTACGCCAACACCCTCTACTTTTTTGTTGAGAATCTGTTCCGGGTGAAAATCGGAGACGGGTTTGACATGCGCGATGAGATCATCCGCAAGTCCCTTGTGACCCACAAGGGCGAGCTTTATCACGAAGGCACTAGGAAAGCCATGGGCATTGGCCGATTGGCCCTGAGGCTGCTTGAAGGGACAGGGATGTGATTGACGCTGCAGCAGAACGGCTTTTACGGGCGCAGACCATTATCATGATTCCCGGATACGGCATGGCCCGGGCCCAGGCCCAGTTTGAGGTGGCGGCCTTGTCCCGGATGCTTGAGGATATGGGCAAATTCGTTAAGTTTGCCATCCACCCTGTGGCAGGGCGCATGCCCGGCCATATGAATATCCTCCTGGAAGAGGCGGATATCGATTATGACCGCCTCTTTGACATGGATGAGATCAATCCCGGGTTTCAGGATACGGATGTGGCTGTGATTTTCGGCGCCTGTGATGTGGTCAATCCCTCGGCCATGGCCCATCCCGGCACCCCGCTTTCAGGGATGCCGATACTCATGGCGCACAAGGCTAAAAGCGTGATCGTATGCAACTATGATTCAAAGCCCGGCTATTCCGGCGTTGAAAATCCGCTGTATGGCGACCCGAAAACCCTGATGGCTTCAGGAGACGCAAAAGCCACTGCGTCAAAGCTGATGGATGCCGTTAAAAATAAAGGCTTATGGATCAGGCCATGGGGCTTCAGGGTAAAGGGGGACTGCGGCCCAAGGATGAGAAAGACTATGGACAAAATACGTTTAAATGGCGGGGAACCCGCCGGCAACCCGGCCGTCTGGCACTTTTGCCCGCATTGCCAGAAACGGCTGTTTAAAGGGCATATCAAAACACTGAGAATGACCTGCCCCAATTGCAACCGGCTCATTGAGTCAAAAGGGGAACCCCCTTTTGGAGGAAAATAACCATGATTAAGGAGGTCGTATGACCGGAAAAAGTGAGCAGACCGATCTTTGTATCAATTGTCTGAATATCGCCGATTGCTTTTACTGCAGAGGCAAAGCGCAGCCAGTCCATTTTTGTGAGGAGTTCACCTGCCAGGAGCCTGCAGAATCCCTGAAAGAGATTGAACGCCTGAAAAGAGCGAAGGTCATGGTTTTGCCCAACTCAAGGCCGGGGATATTTGATGACTGCGGCAAAGCTGTGCCGTAAGGCGGCCAGGCCCTTTTTCCCTGATAGTGCCGTTGTAAAAAAACAGATAACGATTGGAGATAATATATGCAGTCCTATACCGCAGAGGTGCTGAACTCCCTTAAGGCCAGATATCCGTGGGAGAAAGAGTTTATTCAGTCGGTTTCAGAGGTGTTCAAATCCATTGCGCCGGTGGTGGATGAAACCCCTGAATACCGCCACAACAAAATCCTTGAACAATTGGTCGAGCCGGACAGGTCTATCACCTTCCGTGTCCCCTGGAGAGATGACAGAGGCGTGCTCCAGATCAACACAGGGCATCGAGTCCAGTTCAACAACGTTTTAGGCCCTTACAAGGGAGGCCTGAGGTTCCATGCCTCTGTCACCTTGAGCATCATTAAATGCCTGGGGTTTGAGCAGATTTTTAAAAATGCGCTGACAGGCCTTTTACTCGGGGGCGGCAAAGGCGGGTCCGATTTTAATCCCAGGGGGAAAACCGAAGCCGAGATCCTGCGGTTCTGCCGCAGCTTTATGATGGAATTGTCAAAGCACATCGGTGCATCAAAGGATGTCCCGGCAGGGGATATCGGTGTGGGGACCCGGGAGATCGGATATCTGTTCGGCATGTACCGCAGGCTGACCGATTCCTTTGAAGGGGTCCTGACAGGAAAGGGTCTGGGATGGGGCGGCAGCCACCTTAGGCCGGAAGCCACTGGATACGGGGTGGTCTATTTTGCCCAGGAAGTCCTGAATGCCCAAAAGGATGCCATAGACGGCAAGACCGTAACGGTATCTGGCTTTGGTAATGTTGCCTGGGGCGTTGTAAAAAAAATCAACGAACTGGGCGGCCGGGTCGTGACCCTGTCAGGGCCGGACGGTTTTATCCATGATCCGGACGGGATCAGGGGGGAAAAAGTCGAGTATATGCTCAGGATGCGGCTCAGCGGCAATGATGCGGTTAAAGACTATGCTGAAAAATTTAAGGTTGATTTCTATCCCGATAAAACGCCCTGGGGCATTCCCTGTAATATCGCAATCCCATGCGCCACACAGAATGAAGTGGGCATAGAAGGTGTGAAGCAGCTTCTGGCAAATCGCGTGGCATACCTCATTGAAGGGGCCAACCTGCCGGTGACGCTGGATGGTATGGCGCTGCTGGAAGATGCGGACATTGTTTACGCCCCGGCCAAAGCCTGCAATGCCGGCGGTGTGGCATGCTCCTGCTTTGAAATGGCACAGAACGCAAACTTTATGAACTGGACGGAACAAGAGGTGGATAAAAGGCTTCATCAGGTCATGAAAAATATCCATGATCTGTGTTTTGAGACGGCAAAGGCATTCCACAAAGAGGGCAACTATGTGTTCGGTGCAAATGTTGCCGGATTCAGGAGGGTGGCCGATGCCATTATCGATCAGGGATCTGTATAGGTGAGTTCATTTTTTCTTTCAGGAAGCATTGGGACAAGTGTCCCTCTCAAACGGGTGTGCCCCAGGTGTCTGGCCGCTCAAATTGTCGCCTTCAGCAAAAGGCGACAATTTGTGGCGTGTCAATTCTGCGGCACCAAAATTCCCCCTGTGAAGGACCGACCCTTATGAATCTAAAACAATTTTGGCCACATAGCGTTGTCAGCGTGTGATGCAAGGAAAATTAAAATGGAAAAGGACATAGTGGTAACCGAGTTTGATTTGGAACGCCTGGAAAGACTTCTGGATCTGTGCTGGGGGCAAAGCGGTTTTAATGAAAAAGACCTGGAAGCCCTGCAAAAAAAGATATCCAATTGTACGGTTGTGCCGCCTGAGTTCATTCCGGACAATATTATCACAATGAATTCGACGTTTACCGTCGAAAGGCAGGACTGCCAGGACAGAAAGACCTATACCCTGGTTTTCCCTGAAAAGGCGGATATCAAGGGGAACAAGATCTCAATCCTGGCCCCCATCGGCATTGCCATCCTTGGCCGCAAAGTGGGTGAGTCCATAGAATGGCTTGCCCCCTCAGGGCCGAAAAAAATGACATTCATAGCGATCCACTATCAACCTGAAACCTGCGGACAGTTCAATTTGTAATCAAGCAGGTTTTCATAACCCGGATTAAACACACCAGGGGCTTTAATGCACTAAAGCCTCTGGCGTAATTTCTTTTCTTGGATCGCAGTTCAATGCGGTTTTGAAGACTGAGCTATCAGGCGAACACCCAGGGCATACGGCAGTTCTGAAGCCTTTCCATCTTCAATCACCATGGTGATGCAGGCCTTACCATAAAAATGATTTCTATCAAGTATAGTCTATTTTTTTTAAGAACTGTTGCTTGCCAGCATTACAAGGGGTACTTTCCCCGAAAGATAACTCAATACGTGTAACTGGGAAGCAAGAAAGGGATTCTCCGTGAAGATCAAAAGAAACCAGCCGTGCCCATGTGGAAGCATTTCTTTCCAGACAATGTGAAGAAGAAGGTATTACAGACGGTTTGCATGAATTTTTCTGCTGGCCGGAAGATGATGAGGCCGCATATATTGAATCCGTCTTTGAAGAAATGCAGGATCTCTTTCGTCCCTGGCTTCTCTATAATTGGGAATTTGATGAGGAGAATGAAGACATTACAGAGCTGTTTGGTACCAGTATTTCCCAGGCCTATCTTAAAGAAAATGAAAACAAGCTGAGCAGGGATGAGAAACAGCTGATCAAGGCAATAAGCCACAAACCCTATTGTTTTTGGGAGGTTGTTGATGTCACCCCTGGCCGTGAAATGGATATTAAAAACATCATCACCGGCCAGAAAATAACAATTGTCGAACGGACGATGACCACCCAGATAAAGCCAAAAAGCATCATTTTTGCAAGGGCTGTGATGGTGGACGGCATCGGCATGTTGATCGGAGCCGGTAGTATTTTGATCCCGTATCGCCTCAAGCCGGCTTTAATTGAGCTTAGAAAAGAAATTTGTGGTGACCAGCTGCTTGCAACGGATCAGGACCTGGCTGAGTGGGATCTGGAACTGCGGCAATGGTATCTTGATATTTATCGTCACATGCACACCCCCCCGGCCTTAAGCAATACTGATGGTGATCCATTAGAGGCACACAAACTGATCTATACTATTGATGACCCCGAAGCAGTGTTCAGTAAACTCGCCCCTTTATGTTCGGTTGAATCCGAGGAAGATTTGAGATCTGTGGCCCTTACAGATGACGATAAAAAGGTGCTGGAAGCCGACTTCCCATGGACGAAACAGGGCAACAAAAAGATACAGGAATGGGATAACACGATTTTGGGAGAGATCCGCATTTCTCAGGATAGCCTGTCCGTAAAAGTGAACTCTGCTGAAAGGGCGAAAAAGATACAAAAGGAAATTAAAAAACGGCTGGGTCAGCTTGCCAAATTTAAAATGGATGTAATCGAAAATCTTGAAGATATGCTGGCCCTCAGAACGAACGAGCAATCGGACACACAAGAAAAGAGCATGTCCAATGAGGAACTAATGAAAATCCCTGAGGCCCGGCAGTTACTTGAGCAGACCATCTTCAGGCACTGGGAACACTGGGCTGATATCCCTGTGCCTGCCCTAGGCAATAAAACACCGAGAAATGCCGTAAAAAGTGAGGCTGGCAGAGAGGCCGTAGAAGCGCTGCTTTATGATGCAGTGAACAGCAACCCTGAACCGGTCATGAAGGAAATGAACGAAAAAGGGGTTCGCTTGGTCTGTAAGGAGTTGGGGCTGAAACTGTTTCAATAGGGGGCCTTTTGTTTAAAAGAATAAGAACACGAACAAAGAAGGGCCTAAGGGCCAAACGCTGTTTTTAAGGCGCTGTCATACTATATCCCATGGTTCAAAGTGTGGGCGCGGTTCCGAGACCATTGCCTTACAAGAGTTACAAAGATAGTTTGGTGAACTTATCACTCCCAAAAAAGAGTTCGCCTTGGATTACCATGATTGTCCTCCATTAGTCTGGTCTTTGTGAGCTCACACGCTTCAGCCGGCGGTTCTTTTTTAGAATAAGATCCATCTCATTCTGGATATACTTTATCAACGTTTCTTCATTGTTGAACGCGGCATTCAATACCAGAAGCAGAGAGGGGGAGCAGATCGCCCTGAACCTCAGGGCGGGTGAGGTCCTGGAGTTGCTGGCCCTGGCCGGAATGTCCCTGGGCCTCGGCCCGGAAAAAATGCTGACCGCCGTCCCTCAACACTGCCGAAAGTCGTGACGCAGCCCTCCGGCCTAAATCGCCTTGTGATTCCGTCCGGTCTTTTCAAGGTAGTATTCGTAATCGCCCGGATATGCAAAGACTTCCCCGTCGTTGATTTCAAAGACCTGATCGACCAGGTGGCGAAGGAAATACCGGTCATGACTGACCAGGATCAGGGTGCCTGTATAGGCCTTTAGGGCCTCCAGCAGAATTTCCCTGGACTGGATATCCAGATGGTTGGTGGGCTCGTCTAGAATCAGGAAGTTGAGGGGACGCCCCAGTAGGGTGGCCAGGACCACACGGCTTTTTTCTCCCCCGGACAGGGATTTGATCTTCTTGTCGACCTCATCCCCTGAAAAGAGAAAGGATGCGCAGATATTCCGGATCACCCCGATGTTTTCCAGGGGGAGGACCTCCTGAACAGTCTCGAACACCGTTTTTTCCGCGTCCAGAATATCCATGGCATGCTGGCTGAAATAGCCCGGGCTCACACCAGCCCCGAGGCTGATCTCTCCAGATGTAGGCTCGGTCTGTTGGGCAATGATCTTGAGCAGGGTGGATTTACCGGCCCCGTTGACTCCGACCACCGCGGTTTTGGACTGCCGGGTGATCATGGCTGAGACATTGGAGAACACCGTCTTGGATGGGTCCCTGTCCGGCGCCCAGGTTTTGGACACCCGGTCCAGTCTCAGCACATCGTCTCCGGATCTCGGTATTTCAGGCAACCTGACCTTGATCTTCTGCTGGGAAGGCGGGATCTCGATGCGCTCTATTTTCTCAAGCTTTTTGATACGGGACTGCACCTGGGCTGCATGGGAGGCCCTGGCCTTGAAACGAGCAATGAAATTTTCCTCCTTTGCCAGCATCTCCTGCTGCCGCTGAAAGCTTGCCAGCAGCTCCTCCCGCCGGATTTCCCGTTCTCTGATATAAAAATCGTAGTTCCCGCCATAGGTGGTGATCGTCTGATTGCCCACCTCAATGATGCGTGAGACGACCCGGTTCATGAAATCATGGTCATGGCAGGTCATCAGGAGCGCGCCTTCATAAGCTTTGAGGAGCCAGTCCTCAAGCCAGAGAATGGACTCCATGTCCAGATGGTTGGTCGGCTCATCCAGCAGGAGCACGTTGGGGTTGATGGTCAGTATTTTAGCCAGGGCGATGCGCATCTTCCAGCCGCCGCTGAAAGTCTCCACCGGCAGGCGGTGCTGGTCCGGCATGATGCCGAGCCCTGTGAGAACCGTCTGAGCCCGATTTTCAAGATCATAGCCCCCCCGGTCCTCAAACATCTGTGTGACCTCGCCGTATTGTTCAAGCAGGCTCGCCAGGGCATCGTCATCCATGGGTTCGGCCATGGCCGCCTCCATCTCTTTCATCTGCTGCCCCAGCGCCATCACATCGTCAGAGCCGGAGATCACTTCCTGCAAGACCGTCCGGCCCTTCATATCCCCGACCTTCTGGGAAAAATATCCAATTTTTATTTTTTTGGAAAAAGCAATGCTCCCGTCATCCGGCTCATCCCGGCCGGTAATCAGGCGGAAAATCGTGGTTTTACCGGAGCCGTTGGCCCCCACCAACCCTGACCGGATACCTTTTAAGATCTGGAAACTGGCTTTCTTTAAAATGATTTGCGGGCCGAACTGCTTTGATATTTGGTTCAAATGAATCATGATGGCGTCTTAAACACTCTCTGGCTGCTGCGTTATGATGTCGCATTTCCTCAATGAAAATAGGCAGAATATCATTATATTACATGAAAGTGAACTCTAAAAAACACACCGAAAGTTTGTTGGGGCTAATCTTTTTGCTTCCTCCATCTTTCATTCCCGTCAGAACTGGTTATCTTTTTGACGTGGTTGAAACAGCGTCAAATTACCATTAAAGGAGACTGCCATGAAGACCAACATTCATCCCATTGAAAGAGGCGTGCGTATCGTCCTGGGCATCGTCATCTTATCCCTTATTTTTGTCGGGCCGAAATCCTTGTGGGGCCTGATCGGCATCGTGCCGATTCTCACCGGCTTGACCGGATGGTGCCCACCCTATCAGCTCTTGGGGATCTCCACCTGTAAAAAGTGCCGGCACGCCTGATCGTCCGCCAGAGTGACCCGGCGACGCATCCGGCGGTTATGGTCAGGCCGACAGGAACGCTACCCAATCAGTAGTGGGGCCGGTACATTGTTCCGTCCCTGTCTTTGATCATTATCTCGACCATTATAACCAGAGACGAAAACATTCGGCTAACGGCTGGAAAACGCCTGCTCACCGTGAGCAGGTCTGGTACAACCTAAAAAATGTGGCTTAACCCCAACTCCAATTTTTTGGGAAGGTGCATGCGACAGCTATGTCTACAAACCATCTTGAATAACAAAAGTACTGGGAGAGCCAAAATAAATTTCGATATTCTAATGATTCCCATGGACCAAGGCTGACAGGGATCGTCCGGGGGAGTCGCCCGACCAGAAACGGAGCCCAGACGAAAGGGTAGTCTTCAGATCTGGCCCCTGATTTGATCTGCCAAATTTTCGATCAAGGCCAGGTCTCCAATAGCAAAAGTAGCCATCGCCTTGTCCATAAAGACTTAGGAGTCCTTAAATACCATAAATGATGACCATAGTATTACTTGTTCCTATTATGAATAAGAGCAGAATACCTGAAAATATTCTTGGATTTAAGATATTTTCTATCAATATTCATGTTTTGGTTGCATTATTTGTCGGAAGCGATTATTTCTATTTGTGTGATAATACTCTTTCAAGAAAAAGGAGTATCTTTTTTAGTGGGTTATCTCTCGGATATTCATGATCTGCTTTTGTTATCTTAGAATGATATTCGTCACCTTCATATCCGGCTGCTAAACTAGAGTCTTCAATTGCCTGTTACATTAACTGCTTTCTCAACCTTAATCTCGGAAGGTTCGTTAAAAAAGAGTCTTCGACATATCTTGAATATGAAGGCAACTTTCATGAATAAATATAGTGTAGGGCTTGGAATCACTTCGCTATGTAACATGAACTGTTCATTTTGTTACAGCAAGGATAAAAGGGATTTTCATGACAAACCAATAACAGAATGGAAAAATTTTTTTGATATAAACAATATGTTTATAGAAAACATCAATTTTGGAACAGGTGAAAATTCATTACTCGAAGATTGGTATTGGTTGGTGGATTATATCAAAAAGAGATACCCTATTATCAAACAAGCTGTCACAACGAATGGTTCTTTAATTGAACAAATTAGAAATGATATAAAAAAGATAAAAATCATAAAGTCTGGAATATCGGAAATAGATATATCAATTGATTATGGCGAAGAAAATAAACACAATTCTTTCAGAGGAAATATTAATGCATTTTCAAATGCGATAAAAACTTTAGACTTTTGTAATAAAAGTGACATTCAGCCAACTATAGTGGTGATGGGGATTGATGATAATATAAACCCTAAAAATATGAGCAAGATATTCAATATTGCACGAACATACAAGGCCTTTGTTCGAATAAATCTCTATAGGCCAGTTCGTAAAAACTGTACGTTAAATCCTCCTGAATTTCAAAAAATTATCGAACTATTAAACTACATTGATGATAATGAAGTAATAGTCTCATTAAGCGATCCTCTATTTTGTTCGATCTTCACCCAACATGAAACACATAAAGATCCTTCTTGTTGGTCAAGCATTAGAATCTTGCCAAACGGAGATATTTTTCCATCTACTTATTTAGTGGATGATAATTTTAAGCTTGGTAATATTTCAGAAAAGAATGTTTTAAAAAACTTGTCGGATAATGATATAATCAAGAATTTTTTATGCCATGAGTTACCAAATGAGTGCAAAAAATGTTCAAAAGCAGAAAGATGCAATGGAGGAACTTTAGATCGAAGATATCTATGGTATAACACTTTGCAAGAAAGAGATCCCTATTGTTCAGAAAGATATGAAGAACGTATTGTCTTGAAATTGTATGAGAACGACAAGAATGGCTTCAGTTCGATTCATGATGGCTATCTACCTACATTGTTTTTTAAACCGAGAGTTTCGTCTAAAGGGTGACTCTTGGTCCTTTTTAAGAAAGAGATAACAATATGTTTCAACTTGAAGAAATAGACTTTCAAATCACTAATGAATGTCCTTTACAGTGTCGCCACTGTTGTTGTAGCTCTTCGCCTAAAGCCGGAACAATATGGACGAAGAATCTTGCGTTTGATCTTTTAAATCAAGCCGTTGAGCTTGGTTGCAAAGAGGTCCATTTAACTGGCGGAGAACCATTAATAAGATCTGATGTGTTTTCAATTATTGACTATGCAAAATCGATTGGCCTATACGTTCAACTTCAAAGTAGCGGTGCTATTATAGATACCGATATAATTGCACAATTAAAGCGACTTAATTTAGATCTTTTTATGATCAGCTTAGATGGTTACCAACAAAACCATGACTTCTATCGAGGAACTGGAAGTTTCAAGAAAACATTACAAAGATTGAAGTTGCTTGTTGAAATGGGAATTCCTGTACGTGTGAATTCAATTATAACCAAACGTAATATGGATGATTTATCTTCACTTATAGACCTAACAGCATCGCTTGGTGTTCAAGCCCATTCGTTCTTTTATTTTTCACCAATTGGGCGTGGGTCTACTATTGCTGCAGAGTGGCTTCCTCCTATGCTCTATCGAAAAGTAGTTAGCGAGCTTAGAAACCATGTGATAACTAAGGGCACTGCTGATCGTATGGCCGTCTTTATTCAAGATGGCTTTGGAGATAGCCAAAACGACTTGCATAATACAGTTTTATGCAGGGCACAAAGGCGGACTTTCCTCGTTATCCTCGCAAATGGTAGCGTCCTTCCATGTACATGGTTTATCAACACGGAAAAAACGCTCGGCAATGTTCGGATCCAAACTCTTGCAGAAATATGGAAAAATTTTACAGAAGGCCGCTCTTTTTTTTCTACCGACCCAGAGGAATGTTCAAGTTGTAATGTTTTTTTTAAATGTCGTGGAGGATGTCAAGCAGCAAGCCTAATGAAATATAAAAAATTGCCGAGAAAAGACCCTCGCTGCGATAGTCCTTCAGTCTATTACCCAGGATGCCCTGAGCGGAAAGTTCGAGTTAAAGGGCAAAAAAGGGTAATCCAATTTGGTCGTCTAAAAGAGGCTGAGAGGTGAACATGAAAATTCTTTTGGTTAATCCTCCCAGTTTGCCAGATAGAGTTCGTACCGCTCCCACGATGAGCGGAAGTGTCGCCCCTTTGGGACTTGGCTATATTGCTGCATACCTTGAGATGAATGGACATTCTGTTGAAATTTTTGATTTCAATGCAAAAATTGAAATTGACTGTGTAAAAACTATTATGGCGTTTGTCCGAACTTTCAATCCCGAAATTATAGGGATAAGCACATTAACGGAAACTGTTCAAAATGCACGTCGAATTGCTCAGAATATAAAAAAAGAATTTCCACAAAAAATTCTTGTCGCAGGTGGTATTCATGCGAGTTTCGTACCTGAGCACTTACTTTTTGACGGTACTTTTAACTCAGTTGTTATTGGAGATGGAGAAGTCACGTTTTCGCAACTTGTATCTTGCTACGAACATCAAGAATCTTTTACTAGTATTCCCGGAGTTGCAACACTAAACCCTTCTTCAGGTATGTTGCATTTTACTCCAAGGCGCCCAATCAAAAATCTTGATTGCCTTCCTTATCCAAAAAGGAATTACAATATAATTAAACCATACCGGGAATTAACAATTGCAAAATGGGAGATAGGTGGACGGAAGTTGGGGGAAGTAAAAAAAACAGGTGTGATAACTTCAAGAGGATGTACTGGAACATGCTCTTTTTGTTCTTCATTTCGCTTTTCAAATGGTTATCGAGTTAGGTCCGTCCAAAATGTAACGAATGAGATAATCTTTCTAATATCACAAGGGATTGAATATATAAAATTTCTCGATGATGCTTTTGGTGCATATAAAAAGTTTGCTTTCGAATTTGTTAATTCTGTTAAATCATTAGCTTTTTTGTGGGAATGCATGATGCGAGTAGAAGATTGTGATCCAGAATTAATCCCCCTAATGGCCAGTGCGGGTTGTGTCTCCATTAGCTTCGGTATAGAGACTGGTTCACAACGAATTGCTTCTGAAATGAGAAAATTTATTGATCGAGAGAGATTAATCGAAACATTTCGGACTTGCGAAAACTATGGTATTGACCCTAAACCGATGATGATGTTCGGTTGGCCTGGTGAAAACGATACTGACGTCCAAGAATCTATAGAACTATTATTGATACTTGCTCCACGTAGACTTCGGTTTTCATTCGCTCAAATCCTTCCAGGAACAACTTTAGAAAGGCGTTTTATTAAAAAAAAACCCTCATTATCAGGTTGGGAATATTGGTTAAAAAACGAAAATTCACCAATATACTTTTCGCAGCAATCATATCGCAATTATATTCATAAACTTATTATGGATGAAGTTATTTCGGTATTGGATTGTTCTTATGCCTTCTCTTAAAAATATCAAAAGAGTCCTTACCATCTGTGGGGTCGATGGTGTTGGCAAGACTTCTATTGCAAAAAGATTGCAGCTTCTGTGCAATGAGATATCTATCCAAAGTTGTATAGTTCCATTACCAAGATATGGCGACAATGATCTTTTTGTCTCAACTAATGATCCATGGAAAATTCCAGATAGTGTTCAGCATTACTACTGGCCATTGTGGTTTGAATGTTTAAGAAAACGGGTACTGATAGCTCGACAGGAAAATGCCGTTGTTTTGGTTGAAAGAGGTTCGCCATTTTCTTTGGTACAAATATCTAAAACACCTCAAGGGCAACGATTTTTAATTGATTATATCGATAGAATTGGAGGTCGTCATTGGATTTTAGGAGAAACTTACATCACTGTCATAGCCCCTCTTGAGGTAATTTATAAAAGACTTTTGCAAAGAGAACGATCAACACATGATTCTCAGATGATGAACCCTAAGCTTAGCAAACAATTTATAAATAATCTTAAAATGAGCCTTATATACCTTAAGAAGTGGCACTTGGAATCCGGTATTAAATTTCGTCATATTGAAATTCCCGGAACAGGTCATGTCGAGGACCAACAGTTGTTTAAGGTAATTAAAAAAATTATTACATAGACTCAATGCGTTTTTTTCAAATAGATTTGAATTATTCCCAACGATATTTAACTGACCGAATATCGTATAACTATTTATCAAAAGATAGTCGAAAGCTAATGAAAGTAGAGGCAGGCCAGAAATTCAACGGCATACTTAAATCACTTAATAGAAAGGAGGTATAACATGACCAATGACATAGGAAAACCGACAAGAGGTGGATGGGGTAATGTTGTAGATGTTAACAAAGAATCCCATATTACTATCACCAATGAGAAAGCAGACGTTGGAGAAGGATTTCACATAACGACTGAAACAGGAAAAGGGGTCCCCAATGTTAGAGACTATTTTGACAAGAATGGAAATTACGAGGGATCAAATTAACCCAACATAGCTATTTTGATAGTAAAGTTGCCGTTGAATAGCTTAAAGCCAGCATATGGGTTGCTGGCTTTAAGCTCACTTATTCAGAAATATCTGAAATAGTAAATTAATAAAAGGTATCAATTTCACATTGATTATCGCACAACGAAATTTGTCTTAGACAAATCAAATGGTGCGAAGGAGTCGACGATTTATGTCATTAGAAAATCAGAACTGCGAACTATGTCTATCATCGGTCGCCCAAGCCAATTTCAAAGAGGCATTCAATACCAGATGCAGTGGCCCCCAACGCCTGAACAGCCTGAGTGCCTGAATAAGCTCTGATTCCTTAAAAAAAAATTTAAAAAATCGAAAAGTTCCCCGTGGGTGGCTGGCTTTTTATTCGCCCGGAGGGCGTGTAAAAATCAGCCAGCAGCAACCCTATGCTACCGCCTTTCGTTCTTGGTTATTATAGTAAATTTCATCTGGTGTCCAGTTGTCCAGTGACTGATGAAAGCGTTCCTGGTTGTAGTACTGAAACCATTGTGTCAGTCCCTGCCGGAGCTTCAAGCCCCCTTCAAACGCCCTTAAATACAAGTAGTGATACTTCAAAGTCCACCATAGCCGTTCAATGAAAATATTATCACGAAAGCGCCCAAGGCCATCCATGCTTATCCGGATGGCGTTCGCCTTTAAAACTCCAGTGAAGGTCTCTCTGGTGAATTGGCTTCCCTGGTCTGAGTTGAATATTTCGGGACAACCATATTGATGTATCGCATCTTCAAGAGCATCAATACAGAATGCTGTTTCAAGGGTGTTGGAAAGCCGCCAGGATAATACTTTCTATTACAAAGCCAAGATGAAGGCCGGTGTAGAACGGGGCAAGGGCATCCATACCCTGCGCCACAGCTTTGCAACTCATCTTTTGGAACAAGGAGAAGAGGTTATTGTAATTCGAACAACTGTTTTTAAGCACTCAATAGACAATCTGAATGCTAATTGGTATAAAATACTTCGGTATAATGGGGAATCTCATGCGGCCAAGGGTGATTTCCACCATGGAAACGGTGCGTGCTGAAAGCGATATTGGACATGCAGGATTGGACATAACAACTGGACATTTTATGATAAAAAAGGCAGCAATCATTTTTGACCATGACGGCACACTGGTCGATTCCATCGCGTGCACCGTGCACTGCACCAACAAGGTTCTTGAACAGGAAGGATTTGCACCTGCATCTGTGGAGAAAATAAAACACGGCATGGCCTTTCCCACGGTGGAGCGGTTCGGCTTTCATACCAAAATCCAAGACCGGGCGGTACTGGAACGCATGGGCGCCGAATTTTACAAGACAATTAACCAAGAAGGGCTTGATCATCTAAAACTATACGCCGGTATACGGACGAGTCTGACAACCCTGGCCCGGCGCGGGTACGCCCTGGGCATGGTCACCAACAATGAAGGCCGTTTCGTTCGCCGGGCCGCGGCCCGATTGGCATATGCTTACGATTTCAGTGTCATTCTCGGAGAAGAAAATGTTCCGGCGCCAAAGCCCTTTCCGGACGGATTGCTACAGGCATGTGCAGGTTTGGGGGCACTTCCGGAAAACAGCTGGTACATCGGCGACGGTAAGCCGGATTTTGAAGCGGCCCGAGCGGCCAGCATGAAGTGCGGCCTGGTGAGCTGGGGTGCCCATCCGCGCAAAGCGCTTGAAGAACTGGACGCGGATATACTCTTTGATGATCCAAAGGCGTTGGTTCGGTTTTTTGAATAATGGGGCCAAGCCAGCGGGACTATGCATTTTTAGGTGCGCTGGGTTGACTGGCGGATGATCAGCTCGGGTGGAATGGTCGTGTGATCGGTTTTTTTTGAGGCATCTGAACCGAGACCCTTCAGTGCCAGAATTTTCCGGACCGCAAGGGCGCCTAATTTCCGGAAGTCCTGGCGGACTGTTGTCAGGGGAGGAATAAAATAAGCGGATTCGGAGATATCGTCAAAACCGGCCACACCAAGGTCTTCCGGAATACGGATGCCCTTGTCCCAGGCCGTATTCAATACAGCCAGCGCCATCTGGTCATTGGCAACAAAAATGGCATCCATTTTTTTGTATTTTGAATAAAGACGCTGGAACGCCATAAGACCGCTGTTGGGATCCCACGAGCCCTCTGCGCACTGGCCGTCCTCCACGGGCATCCCGGCGTCCAATAAGGCCTGGCGCCACCCCCGTTTGCGTTCCCTGGCCTCGAACCAGTCCAGGGGGCCTGAAATATGCGCGATATGCCTATACCCTTTGCGGATGAGGTGGTCTGTCACCTGATAGGCGCCTTGATAATTATCAATGGATACGGTTATTGGGGCGGAAGAGGAATTCCCCTTCAGGAACACCGTGGGGGGACAGTTCGGCGGAAGCTTGGCCTGAACCTGAGACCAGTTTTTCCCGACTTCAGGGGCCGCATATATGATGCCCATGACCTGATGTGCCACAAGGGACTGAATTAAGGTCGGCATCTCCTGGGTGTCGTTGAAACTGGGCAGTTCTTTTAAAATCAGGCTGCGGCCGTTAAATTCCGCTTCCTGTGTGATCCCCTTAAGACAGGTGGAAATCCCCTTGTGCTGGAGCCCGGCAATGATGACACCAAGTGTCGTGCTTTCCTGGCGCATTCCCCTGGCAAAAGCGCTGGGCTGAAACCCCATCTGGTCTATAACAGCAAGCACCTTTTCCCGGGTGGCCTTGGAAACATCAACCCGGTTGTTTAACACCCTTGAGATGGTCTGGGTGGATACCCCGCAGGCCCGGGCAACATCTTTAATCGTCACTCTTCCACGTGTCGTCTGAGTCATCTATCGAAAGCCTGTCCGCCAAATTCGTTAACGTTAACAAAGTCAGAAAATATCGTTTCAGTTGAATATGCTTTGAATTTTTCTGATTGTCAATAGCCTGACCGGCAAAAGCATTTTGTATTTGGGAAAAAATCCAAGTCAATAAAGGCAGTTAAAGGTTTCAAGGGGACCTGAAGATATATATTGACATGCCCGAAGATCTAAGATATGGAAAAAGAATGTCGTTATCGATAACGTTATCGATAACATTTTCAAAAATGTGTATCTGGATACGTAAAAGACGAAACGTCCCTGAGAGGAAAGCATATGATTGAATTGTCGGATAGCGAGGTTTGGCTGGTTACCGGGAGTCAGCATTTATATGGCCCTGAGACATTAAAGCAGGTGGCTGAGGACTCTGAAAAAATAGCCGCCCATCTAAACAACGATCATAGGATTCCGGGGAGAATTGTCTACAAGCCTGTGGTCAAGACCAGTGACAGCATCCGAAGTCTCTGCCTGGAAGCGAACAACACCCCCTCCTGTATCGGGGTGATCTGCTGGATGCACACGTTTTCACCGGCCAAGATGTGGATTACAGGACTTCAAAGTCTGCTCAAGCCGTTTCTTCATCTTCACACACAGTTCAACCGTGAAATTCCGTTCCAGAAAATAGATATGGATTTCATGAATCTCAACCAGAGTGCCCATGGCGACAGGGAGTTCGGCTTTATCGGTTCCCGCCTTCAACTGGAACGAAAGGTTGTGGTCGGTCACTGGCAGGACGCCTCTGTGATCAGCGGTATCGGGGACTGGTTCAGGGTGGCTTCTGCCAGAAACGATTTAATGAACTGCCGGGTTGCCCGTTTTGGTGACAATATGAGGGATGTGGCGGTCACCGAGGGAAACAAAGTCAGCGCCCAGATCTGTTTCGGGGTTGAGGTGCACGGATTTGGTGTCGGTGACCTGGCAAAAGCCGTGGCTGCGGTGGAAGAATCCGCCATTGATGATCTTGTGGATGTCTATATGGACAGCTATGCGGTTTCCCCGGAATTGCGGGAAACCTTAAGCTTTGCGAAACTGCGTGAGGCCGCCAGGATCGAGGTCGGGCTGAGGACCTTTCTTGATGAGAACCGGTGCACGGCATTCACCACCACATTTGAGGATTTAACCGGGCTGAATCAGCTTCCCGGGCTGGCATGCCAGAGACTCATGGCCGACGGGTACGGGTTTGGCGCAGAGGGAGACTGGAAGACCGCGGCCCTGGTCCGTGCCATGAAGGTGATGGGCGCAGGAAAAGAAGGCGGCACATCCTTCATGGAAGATTACACCTACCATATGCCGGAAAACGGCGAGGCGCTGGTCATGGGGGCTCACATGCTTGAGGTCTGCCCGTCCATCGCAACGGCAACCCCGTCCCTGGAGATTCATCCGCTTTCAATCGGCGGAAAGGAGGATCCGGCCAGGCTTGTTTTTACAACCCGAACCGGTCCGGCAGTGAATGCGGCGCTTCTTGACATGGGCAGCCGTTACCGCCTGCTGATAAACGAGGTCGAGGTCGTGGACCCCGGCAAGGCGCTTCCCTGTCTGCCGGTGGCCAGGGCGTTCTGGAAACCACAGCCGGATTTAAACATTTCAGCGGCGGCCTGGATATATGCAGGCGGTGCCCATCACACCGGTTTCAGCCAGGCGGTGACAACTGAACAGCTTCTCGATTTTGCAGAAATGACCGGCATGGAAAGCCTGGTGATCGACAAGAAGACAGACCTGAATGATTTCAGGCAGCAGCTTCGGAATAACCATGTGTACTACAGCCTGGCAAAGGGGTTTTAATGTCTGACGCTATTACATCGGGGAGGCGGGTATGGAAGATGCCCTTGTAATCGGAATAGATTTTGGTACGGATTCTGTCCGGGCTGTTCTGATCGACTGCGCCACAGGTAATGAAGCGGCATCTGATGTTTTTCATTATCCGCGCTGGGCCCAAGGGCGCTATTGTGATCCTGCAGACAACCGGTTCCGCCAGCACCCCAAAGATTATCTTGAGGGCTTGAAAGAGACCGTGAAAAATTGCCTGTCCAAAGGACCTACAGGGTGTGCAGACAAGGTTGTTGCCATCAGTGTGGACACCACAGGTTCGACGCCCATTGCCGTTGACCGGGATGGGACGGCCCTTTCTCTTCTTCCGCAATTTGCAGACAACCCCAATGCCATGTTTATTTTATGGAAGGATCATACCGCCGTGGCTGAAGCCCAAGAGATAAACCATCTCTCCCGGTGCTGGGGGGGCAGGGATTTTACGCGGTACGTCGGCGGCATCTATTCTTCAGAATGGTTCTGGGCAAAAATTCTTCATACGCTGCGGCAAGACAAGGCTGTCCGGGACCATGCCTATAGCTGGGTGGAGCACTGTGACTGGATCCCAGCGGTTCTTACGGGCACAACCCCACCGGAACGGATGAAACGCGGCGTCTGTTCCGCCGGGCACAAGGCATTGTGGCATGAAAGCTGGGACGGACTTCCGGATGAGGCCTTCCTCGCAAAGCTGGACCCGGTGCTGGCAGGCCTTCGGGCGCGCCTGTTCGACCGGGTTTACACGGCGGATCAGGCGGCCGGAAAACTGACAGCCCAATGGGCTGCGGAACTGGGACTCAGGGAAGGAATCCCGGTGGGGGTCGGTGCCTTTGATGCCCACATGGGGGCTGTTGGCGGCGGTATCACCCCGGGCAGCTTTGTCCGGGTCATGGGAACATCCACCTGCGACATGCTCATATCTCCGCCGGAGGAAATAGGAGATACCCTGGTCAAGGGGATCTGTGGCCAGGTCCTGGGCTCAATTATCCCCGGAATGGTCGGTATGGAAGCGGGGCAGTCCGCCTATGGAGATATTTATGCCTGGTTCCAAAAACTTCTGGCCTGGCCGCTGCAGCTCCTGGCGCAAAGCAGTCAAGTGAATTCCGAAATCGGTGCCGGACTGGAGGAAGAGATCTCTGACCGCCTGCTGTTGTATCTTAATGAGGAAGCGGCCAGAATACCCATTGGTGAATCCGGGATTGTTGCAGTTGACTGGCTGAACGGACGAAGAACCCCGGATGCCGACCAGAATTTAAAAGGGGCGTTGACCGGGCTCAGCCTGGGAAGTGATGCCCCGCGGATTTTCAGGGCGCTTGTTGAGGCAACCGCTTTTGGCGGAAAAGCCATTGTTGACCGTTTCCGATCTGAAGGAATTCCCATAAAACAGATCATCGCCATCGGCGGTGTCGCAAAGAAATCGCCATTTGCCATGCAGGTTTTGTCAGATGTCATGAACATGGAAATCAAGGTCGCGGAGAGTGAGCAGACCGTTGCCCTGGGAGCAGCCATCTTTGCTGCGGTGGTCGGCGGGGTGTATGAAACCGTTGAACAGGCCCAGGCAGCGATGGGGTGCGGGATAGAAACCGTCTATTGCCCTATTGAAGGCAATGTGGAAGCCTACAGGCTGCTCTATGAAAAATATATGAAAATCGGGGCGTTTATCCAAAAGGAATTGACCTGATGAAAACCGGGAATCCATATCAGAGGATCAAAGAAGAGGCCTTTGAATGCAACCGGCAGATCCCGGAACTGGGGTTGGCCATCTATACCTTCGGCAATGTCAGTGCATTTGACAGGGACAAAGGGGTGTTGGCCATCAAACCTTCGGGTGTGCCCTATTCGGATCTAACCGTTGAGGATATGGTGGTGGTGGACCTGGACAACCGTGTCGTGGAAGGCCGCCTGCGGCCCTCGTCGGACACGCCGACCCACGTGGTGCTCTACCGTTCGTTTGACGGCATCGGCGGCATCGTGCACACACACTCCACAACTGCGACGGCCTGGGCCCAGGCCATGCGGCCCATACCGATTATGGGAACCACCCATGCCGACCACCTGGCCTGTGATGTGCCTTGCACAGCACCCATGAGTGACGCCATGATCCAGGGAGATTACGAGACTGAGACCGGAAACCAGATAATCCAAGCCTTCAAAGATATCCCGCACAGCGAGGTCGAAATGGTTCTGGTGGCATGCCATGGGCCTTTTACATGGGGAAAAACACCTGAAAAAGCATTGTATAGCAGTGCTGTTTTGGAGGAACTTGCCAAGATGGCGCTGCAGACCCTTCAGGTTAACGGGCAAACCCCCCGGCTTAAACCGGCCTTGATCGAAAAGCACTATCAGCGAAAACACGGTGCCGGTGCATATTACGGTCAGGAAAAAGGATGAGGGCATTAAACGCCATGACTGCAAATTATATATGTTGTCATGGATTGATTTACCGTGGCGGCCGCAGAAGATGTGGTCTAACTTTTTAAATGCAGTCGTTTTAATAATCGTTTGAGCTAAAAAAGGAGGAGTCCTATGAAAAAGTTGTTAGTGATCGTTGCAAGTATCCTGTTGGCCTGCATATGGGCATCAGGACCGGCTATGGCCGAAACAAAGATCAAGGTGGGCATCGTAAATCTGCCGCCTGAAGAATCCGGCTACCGGCAGGCCAATGTTGAAGCCATGAACACTGTCTTCTCAAAGGCCAACGGTTATGATGCAAAACAGACCAACACCGGTGACAACAGCGAGCAGATCGCTGCTGCCAAAGGGTACATTCGAGAAGGCGTGGACTATCTGCTGATCTCAGCTGCAAACTCGTCTGGATGGGACAACACCTTAAAGTCTGCAAAAAAAGCAGGTATCCAGGTTATTCTCTTTGACCGTGCCATTGAAACGGATCCCTCCAACTACCAGGCCGCACTGCTCTCGGATATGGCGTATGAGGGAAAAAAAGCCGTAGAATGGGTGTTGAAACAGGGTCTGGAACCGATTAATCTCGTCCTTATCCGGGGTCAGTTGGGCAGCGCGGCTGAAATCGGTCGCAGCGCCGCAGTACTCGACGCTGCAAAGAAAGGCAAACTCAACATCGTCGCCGATGGAACTGGTGGAGACAGCTGGAGCCTTGAGGAAGCCCGCAAAGTGGTCGAAGCTGCCATTGCGGCAGGCAAGGATTTCAACGTCATCTACGCGGAGAACGACGGTATGGCCCAGGGTGCTGTTCAGGCGCTTGAGGCAGCCGGTATCACCCATGGCAAGGACGGCAAGGTCAAGATTATTGGCTTTGACTTTAACCGTTTTGCACTTCGCAATGTTCAGGCCGGCTACTGGGACGCTGACATGCAGTGCAATCCGCGTCAGGCCGCAGAGATTTCCAAGTGGATCAAAAGCGGGAAGCTCCCCAGCGGCATCGTTTATCAGAAAGAACTGCTTTTTGATACGGCGTCGATCACCGACAAAGACATCGATACATGGGGGATCAATGCCGATCCCGGCAAGGGTGTCATCACAAGGTAGTTGTTGTTTTGGTTAAGATGTCACTATTGCAGGCTTGTTTGTGTACGCGGTGCGGTGTGCGGATATAGTCCGTCACACCGCACCGCGGTCGCACGGCACTCCGGTTTTGCAAAATACCGGCAAGGAGGTTTTTGATTGCTCTCGGAAAACATACTCGAAATGAAGGGTATCAGCAAATCCTTTCCAGGGGTCAAAGCGCTGGATAACGTCGACTTCACGCTCAGAAAGGGTGAGATACATTCCCTTATGGGCGAAAACGGAGCGGGCAAATCCACTTTAATAAAGGTCATCACCGGCGTTTATGAAAAGGACGCCGGCCGGATTGAGTTAAATGGAAGGCCGATCCACTTCAAGTCACCCCAGGAAGCGCAAAACATGGGGATAGGAACGGTCTATCAGGAAATACCGCTTTGCCCCAACCTGACCGTGGCGGAGAATATGTTTATCGGTCGCGGCAAATATTCTTTTGTTCGATGGAAACAGATGAACGAAAAGGCGGCACAGCTGCTTGACTCCCTCGGTATTCCAGCCAGCCCCACCCAGGAACTGACAAGCTGTTCATTGGCTGTCCAGCAGATGATTACCATTGCCCGCGCGGTGGATATGGACTGCAAGGTGCTCATCCTGGACGAGCCGACATCCTCGCTTGACGAAGACGAGGTTAACACGCTCTTTAACCTCATGGGTGAACTCAAAGATAGGGGGGTGGGGATTATCTTCATCACCCACTTTATCGAGCAGGTATACAAAATCAGCGACAGGATTACGGTGCTTCGCAATGGGGCGTTGATCGGAGAATATGAAACATCCTCGCTTCCCCAAATCGAACTGATCTCCAAGATGATGGGCAAGGCATTGGATGATGCCGCAAAAATAAAAAAACATGAGCCCCTTAAATCCGACAGCAGTATGCCGGTGTTCGAGGCAAAGGCGCTTTCCAGTGTCGCCGGGGTAAGGCCCTTCACCTTTAGGATACAAAAAGGCGAGGTCAACGGGTTTGCCGGGCTGATCGGCTCGGGCCGCAGCGAAAGTGCCCGGGCAATTTTTGCCGCGGACAAGGTGACCGGCGGTGAAATTAAAATGAAAGGCAAGCGGGTGAAGATCAAGACCCCCTTGCATGCCATGAAACACAGAATCGGCTATCTGCCGGAGGACCGCAAGGGCGACGGTATTATTGATGCGCTTTCGGTGCGCGACAACCTCATTCTGGCATTTCAGGTCATGAAAGGCTTTTTTAAGCCTTTTTCGCGGAAACAGGCTGAAGCCTTTGCCGACGAATATATAAAGAGACTGAACATCAAGACCCCGACCGCCGACACGCCCATCAAATCTCTTTCCGGCGGAAACCAGCAGAAGGTCATTCTGGCCCGCTGGCTGTTGACGCATCCTGAATACCTGATCCTGGATGAACCCACACGGGGAATCGATGTCGGAACCAAGGTGGAGATTCAAAAACTGGTGCTCAAGCTTGCCGGTGAGGGAATGAGCCTGACATTCATATCTTCGGAAATTGAGGAAATGCTTCGAACCTGCTCTCGATTGATGGTCATGAAGGATCGTGAAATTGTCGGGGAACTCAATGGCATGGAAGCGACGGAACACGATGTCATGCGTGTGATCGCCCAGGGGGGAGATTGATGATGCGCTGGTTGAAATCAAACATATCTCATCTATTCCTTCCCCTTTCGGTTCTTGCGATACTCATTGTCATTAATTTGATAAAGGGTGCTGATTACTTCAGCATCACCATGGTAAACGGGGCATTGTACGGGAACATACCCAATATCCTGTTCGGCGCATCGGAACTGGTTATCCTGTCAATCGGCATGACCTTTGTGAATTCGGCCTCACAAGGCCAGGACATCGGCATCGGTCCGGCCGCCACCATTACGTCCGCCGTATTTGTCTGGTTCGTCCTAGGTGCCGGCGATGCCACGGTGTTCACCATACTGACGGGTTTTTTAATCAGCTGTGTGGCCGGGCTCGTCATCGGCGCATTCAACGGTACCCTGGTTTCAATTTTCAAGGTTCAGCCAATGGTGGCAACCCTCATACTGTTTATGGGGGGCAGGTCCATCGCGTTTATGATTGACGGAAAATTGTCTCCCATACTGGCCAACGACATCTCCAATCAAATCGGCACCGTCATACCGGGCATGCCCATACAGACGCCAATCATCCTGACCGTCCTGTTCATCGGACTGGTTGCGGTGGCACTCAAGACCACCAATCTGCGGCTCTATGTGGAGTCTGTGGGAATCAACCCAAATGCTGCTCGTCTGAACGGTATCAGCCCGAAAAAGATCATATTTTTAACCTTTTTGATTATGGGAATCTGTACCGCGGTGGCAGGTTTCATTGCAGTGAACAAGGCGGGGCGCCACGACAGCGTCAATCTGCTCAAGTTTATCATGATGGACGCGATTCTCGCCATCGCAATCGGCGGAAACTCGCTCATGGGCGGGAAGTTTAACGTCGCCGGTTCTATTATCGGCGCATACGTTATAGAGATGCTCAACAGGACCCTGCTCAGGCTGGAGGTGGAAACCGAGACGATTAAGGCCTTTAAGGCGGTGTTCATTATCATTCTCATGGTCATTGCATCTCCTGTGGTCCAGGCGTTTGCCGGCAAAGTCATTGACAGGGCTCGAAATATGGTTCGCCGCACCGAACTCAAAACAGGCGCACCAAAGGGTGCACAGGTTTCCAACACGGATACACCTGGGAAGAAGGAGGCGTAGTAGGATGGGATCTGTGAACCAAGCCAAACCCAAAAAAAGACTATCCAATTCGGATCTTCTGTTTCTCATTGCCGGGGCTATATTTGTACTGATGTACGGGTTTGCCCTTATCAGTTATCCGGGCAGTTTCATGCAGTTCCAGACCTTCTTTGACCTGTTCAATCTGAACGCTTCGCTTATCATCATGACCCTTGGCCTGTGCATCGTTATGATCGTAGGCGGCATCGATATTTCCATCGGCGCGGTCTGCGGCCTGGTCACCATGGCCTGTGCCGTATTGCTGGAATCGAAAGTGGGCAGCGTTTGGGGGGCCTTTGTTCTTGCGCTGGGCATCGGTGTCGCCTTTGGTATCTTGCAGGGATATCTCATTGCC
Organism: uncultured Desulfobacter sp.; assembly: GCA_963677255.2. Lineage (GTDB taxonomy): Bacteria > Desulfobacterota > Desulfobacteria > Desulfobacterales > Desulfobacteraceae > Desulfobacter. Next base: position 3,826,967 of record CAXXER010000001.1, read on the forward strand.
TATCTTGAGATACAACCGTTTATCATAACACTGGCCGGGCTGTTCCTGGCCCAAGGGCTGCTGACCATACTCCACAAAGATCCCATCAACGTGACCATGCCTGCTTTCGTGGGCCTGAGAGATTTTAATATCGTGATTCCCTGGCTTGGCACGACAAACAGACTGGGCTATTTCATCCCCTGTGAAATCAAACCGGGCACCATCGTTGTGGTGGTCCTTGTCGTGCTCTTCGCCGCCCTGATGAAGTGGTCGCGTTTCGGGCGCAATGTCTACGCTGTCGGCGGCAACGAACAGAGCGCAATGATGCTCGGTATCAACACAAAGAGAACGAAATTTTTGGCATACGTGATATGCGGATTGACGGCCGGTATCTCGGGTTTTGTGTTCATCATGACAACAGGCGCCGGCAATATCGGAAACGGGGCCTTGTTCGAAATAAAAGCAATCGCCTCAAATGTAATCGGCGGCACCCTGCTCAACGGCGGCGTGGGGAACCTGCTGGGGGCGCCAATCGGCTCACTCACCCTTCTGGTCATCAACGAACTGATCCGTGCGGCCGGTATCCAATCAAACTTTCAAGCAATAGTAAGCGGGCTTTTGCTGTATCTCTTCATTGTGATGCAAAGCGTCGTGATGTCATTGCGTGGCCAAAGGAATTTCGGGCTTGCGTTGGCGCCCTGGCTGCGGCTGCCGGGCATGAAAAAATCTGAGTCATCATGAAACGCATTGTCTTACACCAACCCGGTCAATTTGACATTCAAACAACCGCTGTTCCCCGTATCGGCAAAGGGATGGCATTGGTCAGAATCCATGCTGTGGGGATATGCGGGTCGGACATGCATCTATACAGGAAGGGGCATATCGGCAACATTCAAATCACCGATCCTTTGGTGATCGGTCATGAATGCATGGGACAGGTTGAAGCCGTGGGGGAAAATGTCTCCACAGAGCTTGTGGGATGCCGTGTGGCGATTGAACCGGCCATGCCTTGTGGCCGGTGTCGCTGGTGCAAAGCAGATTTGCAAAATGTGTGTCCGGAAGTGAACTTTCTGGGATTACCCCCCACTCAAGGGGCCATGCAGGAGTATATTGTCCATCCGGCTCACCTGCTTGAAAAATTGCCCGATACCATGGCCGATGCCCAAGGGGTGATGATGGAACCTTTGGCCGTAGCCCTTCACGCAATCCGGCTGGTTAAGGTAAGACCGCACCAAACCATCGTTATCCTCGGCTCCGGCGTTATCGGCACCAGTGTGATGAGCCTGCTCAGCCTTTACGACAATCTGCATATTGTGTGTGTGGATCTGCTAAAAGAGCGCCTTGCCCGGATGAAGCAAATGGGGGCAGATCAAACCGTCTTGTTTAGATCCAGGGAACAGGCACGGCAAGAAATCCGGGATGCAACCAAAGGCCTGGGTGCTGATATTGTTTTTGAATGTGCCGGGACTCCGGAAACCCTCTGGTTGATGTGCGAAACCGCTGGTCCGGCCGGACACATTGCCGCCATTGGCAGCAATCCCGATGATCAAGTCGTTTTTTCCTCCGGCACATCGCGGCGCAAAGGCCTCACCATCCGCTGTGTGCGGCGTAGCTTAAACACCCTTGACCAATGTATCCGCCTGGTTGAAAGTGGCCGAATCGACATCCGCCCCTTGGTTACACACACATTTCCGGCATCCCGGGCAAATGATGCGTTTCAGATGGTCGCATCTTACGAAGATGGCGTACTCAAGGCAATTATTGACATGCAGGATTGGAAGTAACAATTGCTTATATGGCATTCCGTCACCGAAACCCCGTTGCCATAACGCTACACCCTTCGCCTCCATCTGGCTGGGTCGAAGACTTGTCAAATGCAGGAATACCATGCTTCGCTGATCTGGTACAGAAAAAATGGACACTTTCCTAAGAGTGGATTATTAACCATTCAGGAGGTGTTCAATGACAAAGAAAACAAAAAATTAAGAATGAAACGTGAAATATTAAAAAAGGCGGCTGCCTTCTTCGCCAAAGAATCAGGCTAAGGTATTGGAGATATCACTTATATCTGGCCGTTGTTTTGGTTTATTCTCACGACAAGTCGTGGGGTGGGAAACGAGCAACCGTATAAACAAGAAGCTGGCTATTGATTCTTTGTTAATGGGAATCTGGCGTCGCAATCCAGAGCCGGGATTAATCTTTTATTCGGATCGGGGTAGTCAATATTGCAGCAATGGTTTTCAAAAAGTTCTCAAGACGCATAAAATGCTTAGCCCGGATATTTCATGAAACCACGCCATGTATTCCCTTCTGAACAAGATCCGCCAAGAAAACAGTGAACGGTTTTATGTTTTTATCGACGCTTGCTTGCTCTAAGGAGGTCATATAATCCTTACGCTTTTCAACCGGGACAATAGTCCATGGGTAACCGCCACTGGCCAGCATGGTATTCATTGCAAATCTACCCATCCTTCCATTGCCATCAATGTAAGGATGGATATATACAAAAAAGAAATGCCCCAAGACAGCTCTTACAGCCGGTTCCTTTTCCTCTTTTAGAAAAGAGAAGTATGCTGGCATAAGATCGCTTCGAACGACTTCATACGATGGCGGAATGTGCTTTGACATTCGGATATAAACAGGTGCATTTCGATATCCAGCAAGATTTGTGGTTTCGATAAGGCCTGCAGTCACACTTGGGGCAAAAAGCTCCCTATACCATGCTGAATGATCAGAATGCATCACATCCCCAGCAGGTTCTTTATTTAATATTTTTTCTAAGCTTCTTTTTACGGCCTGGAAAGCTTGGAAATACCCCCGAGCAGCCAAGGCGTCTTTATGCTCTTTGTCCTTAGCATTGGTCTCCGGTTCCCAATTGCCGGCACGAACTTTTTCCATCAGCTCTGCACTTACCTGGTACCCTTCAATGGATAACGAATTATATGCATCACTGGTATACTTTTCTTCGACATCATTAAGATACTTATCAGGATCAATGGGAAGGGGTGAGGGTGCCGGGAAATTATCAAGAACAACCTCTCGCATTTTCGACCAGGCCATTTGTATTCGGTTCACATATGGAGATCGTATATGAGTATTAAACAGAAAGGTTCTCTTTTCTTCGAAAGGATTGACTTCCACTACTTTATAATCGGCAGCGATCATTGTATTGATGATATCATCGGCAATGGACTCTTTACCAATATGTCGAAAGGCCCCAGCAAGCCTGCCGGCCCTTGAACTATGTCCACCCTCAAGAAGCTTGTGTAGAATTTCAGAAGCATCTGAAACCATAGAGAGCGCAACTTGAATGTCTGCAGTCTGATTTTCATAGAAACTTGGACCACAAAAAATCAGAGATGCTGATAAGGACATGATTTGCAAATTCTCTTTGTATTCCAGATCTCTTTCGTTTGGCAAATTCATTCGGAGCGCCATCAAAGAGGTTTCATACAAGAGAGTGATTGGCTTATTCCCTCCCTTAGGTGTTTTAATGATAAGCTGTGAAGGGATCGTCCAGTCTCCACTATGGATCATCAACGACTGTTCTGCTGAAAGACACCATCGGTTATTAAATCTTGTATTTAGGTAATCAGCGCAAAAACCCCAAAATGAAGCATACCAAGCCGTACTTTCCCCGGCTGGCTCATCTGGCTTTGAAGGGACGTACCACCCCTTCATCACCTCCTTAATAAAACCGTTTTTACGAAGGCGTTCCCGATGTGTGCGAGTCATATTCTTTGTATGAATCGCAACTAATCCTTTATCCTGAAGATTTTTTAGAATAGACAAGGACTGCGCTAATTTGTCTTGTGGTGTTGCCATTTTCTTAACCTATCTACGCTTATAATTGTTAGGTTATCGCGCCAAACCTCCGTTAGGCTATTATGTCTTATCATTATTAGGTTATTGTGTCAATCTTTCGTTAGGTTATTGTGTTGTGTCGGTATTCGGCTTTCGCGTCACGACGTTATTTGCGTAAATAGTTCTTTTTAACGATCTTGAAATAGCTTCTACATAATGCCTTATAAAAACAAAAGAGCCAGGTCTTTATTTGACCCTTGCTTAAAAAAACAACAATCAAAATACACCGGATTTCACCGGTGATTTTGGTGGTTAAAAGCGTTGACTTTGTCTATCATCGGTCGCCCAGACCCATTTCATAGGGGTATTCAATAACAAAAGCATTGAGGGGTGGGGGCAGATATGCGTGAAACGAGACTGACAGGGAGAGTCTGGGGTGGCCCTCGGCCAAAACATTTGAACTAAAATTTGACGTAGTCCTCGCTGCCAGTCAGGTCTGGACCCCGGAGTCATTCATCTGGTAGTGGTCGCTATTTTTATATTGCAGAATACAGGCGGCCCCATGATCAATGCTTTTTAAGCGATCCGTCCTGGTGCTATGATTTTTGTCTTTTCCTGCCAGGCCTAAATTTTTTGCCAGATAAATTTCTGATCAGGCCCGGGGCTGCCTCCCCTCTTTTTTGTATCAAAAGTATACATGTCCAGTTTTGCTACATAGGGCAAAAGCGCTATTCTTTCAAAGACTTAACCTGTGGCTCATCCTTGTTTTCTCAAAATTAGACAGTTTGGAAAGGCTGTAGTTAAGGCGGCTGTTCCGGGGCTGTTGGAATCTTTGAGCTCTAACCACTTGATAATTAAAAAGATTTGTTTGGATTCTGCCGGGCGCCTTGTCCTGTGGCATAGTATTCGCAATTACGGGAGACCTAACGCCGGAAAAACCGTCAAGACTTTAAACAAACAACGCAAATGAAGGGTTAGGTATTTAAAACTGTGAACGTATATTTTTATCAAAAGCATGTGGAGGAAGCCTATGGAAGCCGCTGATGTGATTGTGGTGGGAGGAGGGCTTTCAGGTGCTGCCGTTGCTCTGGGCCTGGAGCGTGAAGGGGCCGGTAAAGTTCTTTTGTTTGACCAGCATCTTAAAAGTCAGCGACTGAGCCGGGGAAACTTCGGTCTGACCTGGTTTATGTGCAAAGGCAACGGCAACCCCTCCTATGCCCGCTGGGCTAGAATGGCCTGTATAGAATGGCCGGAGTTTGCCCAAAAACTTGAAGCAGATACCGGATACAATGTTGAACTCGAATGGACAGGTGGTGCGGTTCATGCCGTGGGAGACCAGGCATTTGAAGCCCACAGTAGTTCCATTAAAGAAATACGCAAAACCTGTGAATCCGCCGGGATCGACTATCCGGTTGAGATGTTAGACCGCAAACAGTTCTCAGAACTCATCCCAGAAATGACCCTGGGAGAAGAGGTGTCCGGCGCCATGTATACAAGCGAACAGGGACATATCAACCCCCTCAAGCTTCTGGCAGCCTTGCGCTGCGCCTTCCAGAAACTGGGCGGTGTCTTTCACGGTAACCAGACCGTAACGTCGCTCATTCCCCAACCGGGCGGCACAGTCATCGTAAAAACATCCAGCGGTGATTATGAGGCAAACAAGGTGGTTCTGGCTGCTGGCCACGGTAGCCGCAGACTGCTGGCGCCTCTGGGAACCCAACTTAATATCTATCCCCAGGGCGGACAGATCATGGTTTCCCAAAGATGTAAAAGAAAACTGCATGTGCCTGTACTTTCGGTGCGCCAGACTCCGGACGGCACCTATCTGATCGGCCTGTCCACAGACGATGTTTCCCTGGATGCCAGGGTGACCACCCAGTCGATGAAGCGCCAGGCCGCAGAGGCTATTCAGCTTTTTCCCGAGCTTGCCAAAGTTAACTGGGTCAGGGCCTGGTCCGCCATACGGGTGATGACGCCTGACGGGGCGCCCATCTACAACCAGGTGCCAGACCATGAAAATATTACGGTGATGGCACTGCATTCGGCGGTTTCCCTTGCGCCCCTTGCCGCCAGCAAAGTGGCGCCCTGGATTCTAGGCAGCCACCCCCATGAACTGATTTCAAAATTTAATAATGGAAGATTCAATGTATAAATTCGATACCCCTGATCCAGTTGCAACTGTGCAGGTCGTCCTTGACGGCAAGTCCGTGGACCTGCCGGGCAACATGAGTGTCGCAGCCGCGCTTCTTGCTGTAGGACAGATTGTTTCCAGGATTTCGCCCACCTCAAAGCAGCCCTGTTCTCCCCATTGCATGATGGGGGTCTGCTATGAGTGCATGATGGAAATTGACGGTGTACAGCGGCAGGCCTGCATGACCCGGATTCAGCCGGGCATGGTCATCAACCGCTGTCTGGATAACGGAGAGGATAAATGATCAGGCATTATGATACGATTGTGATCGGCGCAGGCCCTGCAGGTCTTGCGGCCGGAGCCACCCTTGGAGAACTGGGAACCTCTGTTCTGGTCCTGGACGAACAGGCAGGGCCCGGCGGCCAGATCTACAGGAATATTGAAGAATGCCCGGCCCGCCGTCAGGTGGTGCTGGGGGATGATTATATTGAAGGCAACCGCCTTGCGGCCCGGTTCAGAAAATCCGGTGCTGTTTATGAAAACAATGCCACGGTCTGGCAGGTGGAGCAGGACGGTGAAGTCTGCTATTCCAAAGGTAACCAGTCTTTTAAAGTAACGGCCAGCTTCATTATCTGTGCCACCGGCGCCATGGAGCGGCCCATGCCCATTCCCGGTTGGACCTTGCCCGGTGTCATGGGGGCAGGCGCCGCTCACAACCTGGCCAAAGAAGCAGGATTGATGCCATCGGGAAAGGTGGTTCTGGCTGGAACCGGTCCTTTGCTTCTGCTTGAAGCAGAGCTTCTGGCCAAAAAAGGAGTAGAGGTTTCGGCTGTATTGGATATTACTCCCACTGTTCCGGGCGCAAATGCGATTGTCAATGCTCCCAAGGCGCTGCGCAGGGCTGATTTTCTGTTCAAGGGAGCCAAAATGCTTCATACCATCAAAAAGAAAGGTATTCCCTTTTACCGTGGGGTGACACAAATTGCAGCCCGGGGCAAAACCCGGGTGGAATCGGTAACCGCCCTGCACAAGGACACGACGCTTTCTTTTGAGGTGGATACCCTGCTGCTTCACTTTGGTGTGATCCCCAATACCCACGTTTACAACCAGGTGGGTTGTGCCATGGAATGGAACCAGACCCAGAGATACTGGTATCCTGCAACCGATGCCTGGGGGAGGACCTCCTTGGGACGGATTTTTGCCGCCGGGGACGGCGCCGGGGTTACCGGCGGTCTGGCTGCACGGTATAAGGGGGCTCTTGCCGCCCTTGAAGTGGCAAGAGCCGTGGGCATGATTCCGGCGTATGAACGGGATGCCCTGGCCCAGCCCATCCTCAAGGACCTGTCCCTGGATCACTGGCCCAGACCCTTTGTCGATGCAATATTTGCCCCTAGACCCCAGATGTTCACCTTTGATCCGGACACGGTGATCTGCAGGTGTGAAAATTTGCGGGTCAAAGACATTGAGGAAATGGTGAATGAAGGGGTCAATGAGGTCAATGAGATAAAAGCACTCAGCCGGGCCGGCATGGGCCCCTGCCAGGGACGCATGTGCGGTGCGGCCTTGGCAGAAGTGGTGGCCGCCCTGACCCAGACCCAGCCCCAAGAGGCCGGATGCCTATCCGTCAGACCTCCCTTAAAGCCGCTACCCTTTGAACAGGTGGCTGCAATGGAACTTGGAAGCAATGCCGCCACAGGAAAAAATTGGCTGCTTGATAAAAAGTAAAAAGGAAAAAGGAAAAGGAAATTTTAAAGATGAGCACAATTCAACGCCAGGAAACAGCAAGAAGAATGAGTAAAATCGTCACCCACAACGATGTGATTTACCTTTGCGGCCAGGTGGGGGCAGAAGGAAGCATGACTGTGGCGGACCAAACCCGGACCATGCTGGACAAGGTGGATGCGCTTCTGGCCCAGGCCGGATCTGACAGGGAGCACCTCTTGTCCGCCACCATTTATTTGAGGGACATGAAAGATTTTGCCGCCATGAACGACATCTGGGATGCCTGGGTTCCCGAAGGCTATGCCCCGGCCAGGGCCTGTGTGGAAGCCCGGATGGCCAGAGAAACTCTCCTGGTTGAAATCTCTGTTGTAGCAGCCAAAAAATAATGTCTACCCCATAAGGATTTTCCATGGAACGATTCTTCAAATATACCCTGACAGCCCTGATTACCATAGTTACCCTGATCATATTTTATCAGGTACTCATGCGCTACGTTTTTGAGCTGCCGGTGATGGGGCTGGACGAGATTCTCATTTTCCCGACCCTCTGGCTCTATTTTTTGGGCAGTGTGAACGCCTCCAGGGAAGATACCCAGATCAAGGCCAATGTACTGGATGTTTTCATGAAAACCGAGCGGTCGAAACAGATTGTCCGGGTCATGGCAGATGTCATGGGCGTGGTGGTCAGCTGCTGGCTGCTGACCTGGGCCTGGGATTATCTCAAGTATGCCAAACGAATCTGGAAAGAAAGTCCCACCCTGTACATTCCCACCTTCTGGGCGGAATCCGCCTTTTTCGTAGGCATCGGCCTGATGACGATTTTCGGCCTCTGGCATTTGTACAAGAACATCCGAAAACTTGCAGCCCTTGGCGCAAGCCCCAAAGGAGTTTGATATGGAACTTAGTATTGTCACCATTTCCATGATGGCCATGGGCATTCTGGTCATGATGCTCAGCTTTGGCGTACCGCTGCCCTATTGTTTCGGCGGCGCTTTGATGACCATGGTCTTTCTGGATGCCGGCACAATGCACGGCACAATGGTATGGGGCTATACCCAGTTAGCCAACCCGGTACTGCTGTGCATCCCGCTTTTTGTCTTTGCAGGAACGCTCATGAGCGAAAGCGGCATTGCCAAAAGTCTTCTGGAGTTTGTGAATGTGTTTGTGGGCAGAGTCCGGGGCGGGCTGGGCGTGGTCGCATCGGTGAGCTGCGCAATCATTGGCGCCATTTCCGGCTCCGGCCTTACCGGTGTGGCTGCCACAGGCCCCATTCTCATCCCGGAAATGACAGCCAAAGGATATCCCAGGGGGTATGCCACAGCACTTGTGGCCAACTCCTCCATCCTTGGCCTGCTTATTCCGCCTTCGGTCACTATGATTATCTACGGCTGGGTTACAGACACCTCCATTCTGGCCTGTTTTCTGGCAACCCTGGGACCGGGGCTGCTGATCACCTTTCTTTTCTGTGTGGTCAATCTGGTGCTCTGCCGCAAATTCCCCCTGGTTCTGGATCCGCCAAAAACTGCCAAGGAAACCGTAAAACAGGGGGTGACCATGACCTCCCGGGCGCTGCCGGCCCTGATCATGCCCCTGATCATTCTGGGCGGGATTTACGGCGGCATCATGACGCCGACTGAAGCGGCTGCCGTGGCCGTGATCTATTCCGTGCCCGTAGGCTTTATGATTTACAAAGGCCTGTCGTTTCAGTCCTTTCTTACGGCGGCTAAAAATTCGGCTACTGCGGTGGGCGCAATTATGATCATGATTGTCTTTTCTTTGATGCTCAGCCAGATCTTTGTCATGGAAGATGTGCCCCAGGCCCTGGTGGAAGGGGTCTTCAATGTGACCCAGAACAAGGTGCTGTTGCTAATTTTGATCAACCTGCTGCTTTTTTTTGTAGGCATGATCGTCAATGACGTTACGGCCATCATTCTCATCGGGCCGCTGCTGCTGCCCCTGATGCAGGCCATCGGGGTCAGCCCAGTGCAGTTTGCCGCCATCATGGGGGTGAATACGGCCATGGGTGGAGTTACGCCGCCTTACGCTTCCATCCTCTACCTTGCCATGCGTATTGGTAAGGCCGAGTTTTCCCAGGTGATCAAGCCGGCCATGATCCTGATCCTTTTCGGATATGTGCCTGTTGTTTTTCTGACCTCTTTCTGGTCGGATCTTTCCCTGTTTTTCCCCCGTTTATTCGGATATTGATAATAACACCCAATTAATTGAAGGAGTCACACATGAAAAAAGCGTTACTTTGTATTACAGCCGTTCTTTTGATGGTATCTACGGTCCAGGCCCGTACCTGGAAGATTTCCCATGTCCGTCCCCAGGGTACAGCCATTGATACTGATCTGCACCAGTTCTCCCAGAGCCTTGCGGATGCCACAGACGGTAAATTCAAAACCAAAATTTATCCCTCCTCTGCCCTGGGCGACTACACCGTGGTTCAGGAAAGAGTGAGCCTAGGCGCCATTGATATGGCCTGCCAGCCGCCTGCATCTGCAGCAGACAAAAGATTCCAGGTGATTTATTTCCCCTATATGGTGAATAATTGGGAGCAGGCAAGGAAAAACTACTCCCCTGGCGCGCCCTTGAGAAAAGTAGTTGAAGAGCTTTATGCTGAGCAGAACATCCAGGTCCTGGCTGCATGGCCTGTATATTTCGGTGGTATCAGCCTGAACAAGAAACCGGTGAAACCCGGGGATCCCATGGCCGCCAAGGGCATTAAACTTCGGGTGCCACCCATGAAGACCTTCCAGCTTCTGGCTGACACCACAGGGTATCTTGGCACACCCATCCCCTTTTCAGATGCCTTTACTGCTGTCCAGACCGGTGTTGTGGACGGGGTAATCGGCTCCGGCGCTGAAGGGTATTATGCGTCCTTCAGGGATGTTACTAAGTATTATCTGCCGGCCAACACCCATTTTGAGGTCTGGTATCTTATTGCCAATAAAGATAAATATGACGGTTTGAAACCAGAAATCCGGGCTGAATTGGATAAGGCAGCCCAGACCTTTGAATCCAACCGCTGGGAATCTGCCAGAGCAGACCAGGCAGCCAATGAAAAACGTCTGGAAGAATACGGTGCCACCATTGTTAACCTTTCAGATGAAGAAATCGCAGCCATTGCCAAAAAGGTAACCGCGGATGTATGGCCTTCAGTTCTTGAGGATGTGGGCGTTGAGTGGGGCCAGGGCGTTCTGGATTCCATAAAAAAATAAATGAGATTGGCCTTCGGTGACCCTGCCGGGGGCAACCTTTTAAAAAGGTTGTCAAACAGATAAACAGGCGGCAATACTCAATTGCCAGACATTTTTCCACAATAACCTGTTTGTCCGAATTTGCAAATCTGGCCGCTGGAGGCAGAATCCAATTTTTAAGAAAATTTATTTGGGGGCAGGGGAATGAAACCTGCCCCTTCTTATTTTTTGACCAGGTTCATGGAGTCCACCTTCCGGTAGAGGGTGGCCCGAGAGATCCCCAGCTGTTTGGCGGTCTGGGCCATATTGAATGCGTTTTTTTCCAGGGTGGCGGCAATCAGCCTGGCCTCCATCTGTTGAAGCGTGCCTGAAACATCCACCACAGGCTTGGACTGCTGGGGTTCAGGAAGGCCCAGGTTGGCCTGTCTTATGGTAACCCCGTCGCACAGATGCAGGGCGAGTTCTATGGTGTTTTCCAGTTCTCTGACGTTTCCCGGCCAGGCATAGGCGCACAGGGTTTTCATGGCAGAGGCAGTCAGGGCAATGGACGGATTGTGTTTGTTGACAAAATGCCGGGCCAGGGCCCGTATATCTGCCTCTCCCCTGTCTTTTAACGGGGGGATCTTGATTGAGATGATATTCAGGCGGTAGTAAAGGTCGCTTCTGAAACGGTTTAACTGGGTTGCCTGGAGTAAATCAATGTTGGTGGCCGCAATGATTCTCACGTTGACCTTGATGGATTTGCTGCTGCCGATGCGTTGGACCTCGCCGGTTTGAAGCACCCTGAGCAGCTTGACCTGCATGGCATGGGGCATATCTCCGATTTCGTCCAGCAGCAATGTGCCGCCATCGGCAAGTTCGAACTTACCAGGCCGTCCGCCTTTGAGTGCGCCTGTGAACGCCCCGTCCACGTAGCCGAACAGCTCGCTTTCCATGAGTTCTCCGGGAATCGCCCCGCAGTTGACCGGGATAAAGGGGCTGTTCCGGTGGGGGCCAGCATTGTGAATGGCCTGGGCAAAAATCTCCTTTCCGGTGCCGGTGTCCCCGAGCAGGAGGACTGTTGAGTGAGTCCTTGCCGCCTTCAAGGCTAGGTTGATTGCCCTGGAGATTAAGGAGGAGGCTGAAATGAGGTGTTCAAAGGTAAAATAGGGCCTTGAAGAAGAAAGTTTGTCTGAAAGTTTTTTAATATGGACAGATTCTTCAAAGTTGATTACCGCCCCCAGTCGCTGGTGGGTTTCGGAAAGAACCGGCTGAACCGAATAGACAATGTGAATGGGGTCTTTTCCAATATCAATATAGGCCTCTTTTTCGTGCCATTTGTCCGGGTTGACAAAGAGATCATCCAGGTCAAGGCTCAAGCCCCCGAGTGTGGTTATAGGCTGGCCTTTCAGGTTTTGCTGCCTCAGGATCTGCCGGGCCTTGCGGTTGGTTTTCCAGATATTGAGATCCATGTCCAGGATCAATAAACCGGTGGATGCAGACTCGATGATATTGGTGATGAAATTGGAGTACAAGGACAGATCCCGGTTGTGTTTTTCAAGGTGGATCTGTTTTTCAATGGACCGGGCCGCAGAAACCACCATGATCAGGGTATGGGCATGGAAATGGCAGCTAAAGCCCGACACCACCAGCGCCCCCTTTAGTTCGCTGTTTTCTCCGAAAATCGGGGCAGCTGAACTGGTATGGTTGTGGGCGCTCAGACAGAAGTGGTCTTTATCATTGAGCTGAACCGGTATTTTTCTGGCTAGGCAGAGACTGGTGGCCGTCGTACCCACATCTTTTTCTGAAAATCTGAATCCGGGGTAGAAGTTCTTTTCGGCAAATTTATTTCTCAGCTTTTCAGCACCGCACAGCCTCAAAATATACCCCTGGTGATCCACCACCGCAATTATAAAATCTTCCGGGGAAAGCAGCTCATAAATTTCATTAATGTAGGGATCCGCCACAGAGAGCAGGTCTTGGTTTTGTTCCAGTAAAACGGCAAGCTGCTTTGGATTCAAATGTTTTTGAAAAGGGCTGCGTTTTTCCAGATCAATATTCATCTGCCGGCTTCTGGCATGGGAGGCGAGGATCTCATCCTGCATCACTTGGTGGCTGAGTATTCGGTGTTTCATTAAAAATTCCAGGCAGTATAAATCTGTACGTCTTGGGTCTGGCTCTTAACATGGGGCTGACTTGATAGACTGCAGGCAAATATTCCTTTTGCAGGCCAGGGCGGCAACCAAGTCCAGGACCGTGGTCATTTTGCCATGGAACAGTCCCAGAACCTTGGCAGTCAGGCATACCGCGTTTTCAAACGGTTGTAAATAGAAAATCAATCCGGGCTCTCTGATGTTTGGGCCTTGATCCTGCCATAAAAAACTGGATACACGGTTAAGATGCATTTTCTAAATCTACCATTCTTACTCATCGTGAGTACTTATGGTATCATTGCGACTCCAAGTCCTTGCCAGTAAGGGTGCTCACTTCTTTTTCCAGTCCTTCGGCTACCCACCATTCGAGAGTGAGTCATAGTATTGGTGGCCTCAATGTTTTCAATGTAGACCGGATCGACTTTTGCCAATCCCCGAAAATTTTATCCATATAGGTTGTCAATCCAGTGAATAGCTTCTGTATCGCTGACTTTCCCAAGATACCGCTGGGTTGTTGATAAATTTGCATGTCTGAGAATTATTTTTGACACGATTTCGATGGGAACCCCAGATCTGCTTGCATAAGTGGCGGCATGGCGTCGAAGATCGTGTGGATTCAAATTCACATCTATCATTTTCCCTGCAGTCTGAACAATTTCCCGGGCCCTGGTGTATCCAATTGGAAACACGCAGTGGTTGTCTCCTATATTGGGGGAGGCGATATACTCCCGTAGACGCTCAGCTACTTTTTTAGGGATAAAAACAATTTCGGTCTGGTTTCCGCTTTTCGGGTTTGATAACAGCAATTTCCTGCCGTGTACATCCTTGACTTTTAATTCCAAAACCTCCCCAACTCTCATTCCTCCTCTTGCCATCAACTCAAGTAGTAGGCGATTTCTGGAATGGCTTGTCCTAAAAATGATTTCATCGACAACATTCCTGTCAAGAATTGTCCAGGATCTTCCTTTGGCTGTTTTGAACGTTTTTCTCAGCAACGGGGCATCACAGGGATTGGGTAAGGTTGAATCAAAAGAATCTTTGATAAAATTGAAGAATGACCTGAGCAAAGAGAATTTGAGCTTTTTGGTTGATTGCTTCTGGCCATCGGTAACCATGGTCAAAAAAATCATGACATCTTCGGGCGTTATTTCTGATACTTCAAAATTCCCATATTCAGCTTTGAAACGTGTCAGGAAATAAAGATAATTTCGAATGGTGTTTTTTTGAATTCATTTTTTGATAATCAAGAAAGGTGCCGATCGCATTTGATGTTTTCATGATGCTCTCCTTTGAAAAAAATGGGTTTAGCCTGGAAAGAGGCCTCTTTCAAATATTTTACAGAGCATTAACAATCTTTTCAATTGGCAGCCGGTGCCAGATGGGGTTTGTGTCGCTTATATAGGGAATGATCACAGGGAAAGTCCGGGGGAATCGCCCGACCAGAAACGGAGCCCAGACGAAAGGGTAGTCTTCAGATCTGGCCCCTGATTTGATCTGCCAAATTTTCGATCAAGGCCAGGTCTCCAATAGCAAAAGTAGCCATCGCCTTGTCCATAAAGACTTAGGAGTCCTTAAATACCATTAAGGCTCACTTCGGTTTTTCTCAATCGTCGTGGAAATTATCCGAATGCATCAGACATTTTGGAATCCCGATTAATGCAAGTAGTTATGACTCCTGAGCCGTAAACAAAACTGTGTTAAATTGATACTTGCAATCTTACTCATAATCTGGGTAATCTTTAAAGTCCGTAAAATACTCGCCATTTTATATTTCAAAATCAATTATTCGAGAGTAAAATATGGAAAAGTTCTTATTTGTTAATAATTTTAGAGGTTTTAGCGCAACCTTCTTCCCTTTGCTAGATGCGAATTTTTTTGTTGGTGAAAATAGCACTGGGAAGACATCTATTCTTAGTTTAATAAAATTATTATCTACGCCAGATTTTTGGTTTAGCAATGATTTTACATTAACTAATGATAATCCCACCCATTTCAAAGATATTGTTAGCATCTCTGCAAGAAATAGACAGAGCTTTGATATTGGTTTTTATCTTTGTAGTAAAGGAGATGAACCAAAGAATCAAATGCTATTGATGACATTTGTAGAAGTTGAAGGTTTGCCTATTCTTCAAACTATAACATACTCAGCGGAAGATAACGCTAACTTTAGAGTAAAAATTACACAGAAGACAATTAGATATAAGAAGATAGAGTTAGAGAAAGCATCATGCAGAGAACAACTATTAGACTGGCTTAAAGGCCATAAAGAAGATAAAACTGGATTTCATCTCATCAAGTTGCCCAAGGAGGTATTTAAAGAGAAGTTACCGATCTTCTTCATACCCAGTCTCATTTATCAGCATTTGGCAGAGAAGGATAAAAACCGAAAAGTCTCGCTTCGCGGCATTAGTCCTTTTCAATTTCCACGTCTTTATAAGCATGAGGTTACTTGGTTGGCCCCGATTAGGACGAAACCCAAAAGGACATACGATTCATATCGCTCTGATTATTCCCCAGAAGGAGATCACACTCCATATGTCATCAAAAAAATTCTTGCAAATCAAAAAGGAAAAACTGATTTTAAGAATTACTTAAAGGAAATTGGGTTGGATAGTGGTTTATTCGAGGATATTAGCGTAAAGAACTATGGTAAGGGAGCTACTAATCCTTTCGAATTAGACGTATTGATTCACGGCAAACCCTTAAATATTTGCAATGTTGGGTACGGAGTATCGCAATCTTTGCCGTTGATTGTTGAAATTTACATTCGAGAGAAGGGGAGTTGTTTTGCAATCCAGCAGCCTGAAGTCCATTTACATCCAAAAGCACAAGCTTCTTTAGGGGATGCATTTTTTGAAATGGTGGTTAAGGATAGCAAGACTTTTTTAATCGAGACTCATAGTGATTTTACTATTGATAGGTTTCGTTTAAATTACAAGAAACAAGGATGTAAAAATCCTGAAAGCCAAATTCTATTTTTTAATCGAGGTTCAGATGGTAATGAAGTTTTTCAACTGAAAATTGATAAAAATGGAGAATTACCTTTCGACCAACCCGAATGCTACAGGTCTTTTTTTGTAAGAGAAGAGATGAACATCTTAGGGTTATAGTTATGTGTATAGTAATCGACATGAACGTAATTCCCTCATTATTTTCTTCAAGCGCTGAAGACCACGATGAATTTAAACCAATTTTAACTTGGATAACGCATGATTCTGGGAAAATAATCTATGGCGGGAAGAAATATAAACAAGAGTTGTCTAAACTGAAAAAATTTTTAAGATTTTTCTCACATCTAAAGAGGGCTGGAAAAGTAATTGAGATAAATGATGAACAGGTTGATCAATATCAGGAAGAATTAGAAAAAAAAATTACGCATAGAGATTTTGATGACGCTCATATTGTAGCCATATTAGTTGTCTCAAGATGCAGGTTGGTAGCAACCAAAGAAAAAAGAGCGATCCCCTTTTTTAAAAATATTGAATTATATCCCTCTAAAATAAAAAAGCCCAAAATTTATACTGGAAATAGAAATACCGACTTATTAAGCAAAGAGAATATTGCCAATATATGTTTGCCAGCATCGAAACAATTAGTTGAGTTTACGATTTGAAATAATAACGGATTAATTAAGGAATCAATAACCTCAGACTATGTCTATTAAGTCCCACCTATAGACTTGTCGATAAAGGCATTCACTTTTTTTCCAGTGGTTTGGGTCACTGAAAATCAAAAAGTGAGCTTTTGTCGGTTTAAATGTCCTGAACGAAACTTGACTTGACAGTGGTCACAATCCCCTGGCCTTTTTTATTCCCCTTCTGCCGTCGGTTCGCAGGTAGCATGGGGAGCCGGGTCTATCAAGGACAAGCCCTGCGGGTACTCACTTTGTTCGTATCCTTGACAGGCCCGGCGCCCCATGCTGTGCAAAAAATTAGCGACGGCGAAGGGAGCGCAACGTCACGCTCCGGCTCAGGGAGCTGGATTGTCGTTTACACTGCTGTCTGCATTTTTTCAATATTTTTCTGATTATACAACTCTTTACCCTCTATGAAGGTTTCCATCGGAGTCCTCCCTTTACAGCGTTTACCCTGGTGGGTACGGTCATTGTTGTACTTGTTCATGAACTCATCAAGGTCGACCTGCAGAGTCTCCAAATCCTGGTACAATTTCTTTCGGAATGCAACCCGGTAGAATTCATTCAGCACCGTCTGATGAAAACGTTCACAAATACCGTTGGTCTGGGGGCTTTTGACCTTGGTTTTGGTGTGTTCGATATCATTGAGCTGGAGGTACAACTCGTACGGATGTTTATCCGCAGAGCCGCAGAATTCCGTCCCGCGGTCAGTCAAAACTCTCAACACCGGAACTCCATGCTCTTCAAAGAATGGCAGAACCCGGTCATTCAACGTGTCTGCAGCCGTCACCGGTATTTTTCCGGTGTAGACCTTCGCAAATGCTACTGATGAATAGGTATCCACAACCGTCTGCTGATAAATTCGTCCGACCCCTTTCATATAACCAACATAGAACGTGTCCTGGCTGATCAAGTAGCCTGAGTGTTCCGTTTCGATTTCATCAGGATGGCTTTCTCTTGCTCTTTTGGCTGTTTCAAGAGCCTGGATCTGAGCTTCTGTATAGACGATGCCTTCCTTGGCGGATTTCTCTTCGAGCGCAGCCAAACGTTTTTTGAAGGTCTCAAGATCGTGCCTCAGCCATATACTGCGAACACCTCCGGATGAAACAAGAATTCCATTTTTCCGCAGTTCATTGGCTGCCCTTGCCTGACCGTATGCGGGATACTCATAGGCCATGTTAACCACGGCCTCTTCAACTTCCGGAGCGACACGATTCTTGTGGCAGGGCTTGCGCCTACTCTTCTCTTTTAAGCCTTCAATGCCGTGCTCATCATATGCCTTTTTAATATCGTAGAAGTGCTGGCGAGATACGCCATTTATTTTGCAGGCTTGGGATACGTTCTTGAGGTATTCAGCGAGTTCAAGTATGCTCAATTTGCGTTTGATCAGTTTTTCTTGGGTGGTCATGTTATTCTCCTTTTTAGGATTAATTGGCGTTAATCCAGGGAATATATGACCACCCTTAATTCTGACAAGGTGTCAACTCAAGTTAGTCCTCTGGCAGTTTAAGAAACAGGAGTGACAGGGAACGCCCTCGAACTAAATTTTCAAATTGCAAAGTAATGCATAATTATGATACAATTATAAATTTTGAAGCTTTGGAGTACTCATGATTGATTTCAGCGTGTTGCCGGCCTTTTTACTGGCTACCTTTTTTCTTGTCATTGCACCTGGGCCTGATATGCTTCTTATCTCAACTTATTCATCCACTCGCGGATTTCGTTCCGGTTGGATGATATCAATGGGGATATTTATTGCAGGATTGATACAAACGATTTTGGTTGCTTTCGGACTTGGTCGGTTGATGCAAGCGGTCCCTCCGTTGGCCTTGACTGTTAAGCTGATTGGAGCGGTTTATTTATCCTGGCTCGGCTTCAAACTACTTAAAGCTTGGTTTAAAAACAGAGACACGGCATCAGCCTCGTCCATTGCGAGGTCGTTAAACCCCAAACAGTTGATCCTTCAAGGTCTGTTCAATAATCTGACTAACCCGAAAGCTTTAATATTTTTCAGTATGTTTCTGCCTCAGTTTACGACTGCAGCATTAGACTATACCCCCCAAATATTGTATCTGGGAACCATACTCACTTGTACGGCCTTTTTTATCAACATCGTGCTTTCTTTGTGGTCCAGTCGCCTGGGTTCGTTCTTGGGCAGAAAATTTAGTATCAGTCGGCATATTGATGGTATTTTAGGGATGATTTTCTTAGGGCTTGCAGCTCGTCTTGCGACCAGTAAATAATTATAGATAGTATTGATATTAAGGAGAGACATTACCTGTTGACTATGTCTATAAGTCCTCTCTATAAAATCTCGAAGCAAAACTGAAGACCATTATTAATAGCCTATATTAATTATTAGCGTTAAATAGTAAAAATGATTTTTCGTCGCAAAAATGGGAAGGCTACATTCTGGTATTTAGTATGGAAAAAGGGGGGGATGAAAATATGAAATTTTTAGAACCTATAATCAGGCGGTTATAGGAAAATATGGATGTGTAAAAGCCGATATTTTAACTAAATAATGGCTTTGGGTAGAGTGTTTTTTGCGGAGGGGAACTCATTGATTTGTTGAAATAAATGGCGGAAGTGCATGGGAATCGAACCCGTATTGATGAATTGTAACATCCTGAATTTATATTTCTCTCTGTTGATTTGGATGCGAGCTGTATCACTTTTGTAGCACCATATCAATTTTGGAGTTGATGACTTATTATCTAAATCCGGTGGTAGTCTGCTTGCTATGAATCAACTAACTCGATCCGCGTATAATTTTTCTACTAACCTGTATACGGTGGTACCAATTCTTCTTGGCCAATCTTGACACTCAGGGGAGTCTTTCTCTTTAGCCCGCTCAATTGCCTGTGGTATCTTCGATTTGATCTTATTTTCTTGGATATCTTTATTATAATCTGGTAGGTATTTTTTTAATCGTTCGCTACAGTTCATTGATGACACACGGCTTCCGTTCTCAAAATGTAAGAGTAACCAATACTCAAATTTGGGATTGCTTAAAGCCAGGTTATAATTTGCCTCTTGCAAACTCCATGAATATAATTGATTTATCTGCTGCTCTGTCCAACTGTCCCTATCGATTACTAACCATGCCTCATCAGTATTCTTTAGACCTTCACTCTTAATATGACCTTTCATTAAACGGAGGACACCTTCAGGGGAACTATTATGTTTGTTCTTTAAACACTTTAAATGAACAACGGAGCTAACAGTATTAAGCATTTTAAAATACTGTGGTTCTGTTTTAGCACCTTCCGAAGCAACGACAAACATTTTCTTGTATCTTTTTTGCCCTAAGGGTCTTTTGAATTTTCTTCGCATCGTAATTTACGCTAAATTATAAATCAGCATTAATAAAACATTCATCAACAAGAACCTTCGGGATTCCACCAAGCCTCCCTTGTAGATAGCTTTTTCTAATATCTTTGTCCGACCTCACGTCTTTAAATTCTGCGAATGAGATTAAACTTGAAGCTCCTTCTTGATTTCGTTCTGATATCCACATTTCATCTCTTCGTAAAAGTGTTTGATCCATTAAAAGCAAATCGTGAGTTGTGAAAATCAATTGAGAGCGGGTCTTTTCAGAACAATTACAGAGAAAAATATTTATCAACTGTCTGGTGAGTAGGGAATGAAGGCTTCGATTTAACTCATCAATGATATATACACGGTTATTATTCGGTGAAGCCATATTATAGAATCCAGGCAATAAATCTATCAGTCGAATAGTTCCATCTGATTCATCCGCTAATTGAAATTTTACATTTTTACCATCAGCCTGTTGGTGATAGGAGACGATTTTTTTTGCAATAAGATTTCCGTTTTCCTTGGAAAATAAGTATCTTTCTTTATTGAACGAATCAACAAACTCAGCAAATTCAGGACCAGTTAATCTTTTGGCAAGGTCGTCTTTAAGCTTAGATGGAAATGGTAAGCTATCAAGGGAAACCTCTTCACTCTCTAGACATACGACCCCTGTGTCGAAATTACGCAGTGTTTTGTTAATAGAATCATATATCGGATTATCCTTAGAAACGAACGTCATAGAAGGTCCAGAAAGGCCTTCTGGGCTAATTAGCATCAGTGTTTTTTTAAAAAAATCGAATACAGGTTTAAAAGCTACAACTTTTTGAAAAACAGAATTTGTTAAATACAATTGATTGTCGTTAGTTCCTTGGAAAGCAAAGTTTAAAAACTCTTGGTTTTCCAAAGCAGTATCCAAATGAACTAACTCGCTGGAGTCCCTTTCAAATAGAATCTTTTCGGTAGCACTTGTAATTCTAATGAGCTTTTCATTCACAACCATGTCAGCATTTACTGAGAATGAGTAATCATACACACACTCATCAATTAGGAGGGTAAATCGAAATAATGTAGGTTTTTGCAGATATTTTTTATCTAAACGATATTTAACTACTGGTATTGGCTCATCAGGTTTCAGCCCTTCAACAATAAAGTCCTTCGCAAAACAAATGCCTTTAAAAAACATTGACTTACCGGATGCATTCCCACCATAGATAGAGGTGATAGGCAAAATTCTTAATGGGAATTTAGGAACTTTCGCTATTCTTTCATTATGTTGACGCTCAAGGCTAGCCAACATTGAAAATTTCGTATTATCTCGGAAAGACATCCAGTTTTCAATTTCTATATCTATAATCATCGGGTGGTGTCCTTGATTAGGAGGTTTTTTCTCTTCTGCTAATCTGTTCATTTCATAAATATCTGATCATGTCAATGCTAAGGAGAAAATTTCTCTTAGCAAGGGTCATTCTTGTTGTCATTTGATGCTATTCAAGATCTAATAGATACTTGCTGGCTCAAAGGGAGGATAGAAAAGGAGCTTGATTTAGCAATTTATCAGTCGTAACAAGTCTTTAAGTGTATCTTTATGGCCGGATTCCATTAAGGCTCGTTTCCTGGCCAGTTCTGTTTTTGCATATTTTTTAACCGAGTCCAGTCTGGCATGGTCTGTAATGATCTGTAAGTCAGACAAGGCCATGCCGGTTTCATTTATATACTGGCTGCACGATGAGTGTTTCAAACCGGAATACAAGTCTATGTCTTCGCCAACCTTTTTGCACGCTGCTTTCCAGATCCGATTGAGTACATCGTCAGAATACCGTTTCCCTTGGTTTCTGGCTCGTGGATTCTGGAACATGAAATCTCCTTCCTGTTGGGATAGATAGTCCATCAGTGGGATTAAATTGGAATGGCAAGGTATAATATGCTCTTTGCCTGTTTTTGTTGAAGTCTCCAAGCGCCTATCACTAATGGAACGACGGATCGTAAACACTTTGTTCAAGATGTCATAATCGCATTTGTGGAGCGCGCATGCTTCCGATGGGCGTCTTAGATGATATTTTAGAAACCAGAAAATGGGTTGGTCAACTTCCGGGATTGCTTCAATGATGGTGATTTGGCGATCTGATGGTAGCCATCTAATAGCCGGTTCTTTTATATTGTATGCCTCTTTTTTGGGGAATGGTGGAATTTCAAAAATCCTTTCCGAACGCCACGCGTAATCCATGAAATTGTGAAAACAGGACATTATGTTGAGTGCCGTCTTGCCGTGGTTCTTATCTTCCTTGGTTATGTTCTGAGGCTCTTTGCTTTTCTTGATAACTTCACGAATCCAACGCTCTGAAATACTTTGGCCATGCTCTTTTTGGATGATTCGTCGCAAAGTTGGACTTTTAAATTCTGGGTGTTCATCATGGAGTTTTAGTATTAATTCGGTTTTTGGATTGAGTTGAATTTGTTTGGCCTTTAAGCCTTCTAATATGTGATGCAATAAATCGGTTAATGTATCGTATTTGATTTCGTGAAGCTGCCTGGGGTACTTATGGAAGAAAGGCTTTATCCAGTTCCTAAAATAGGATTCGTACCCCTTGTAAGTGGCTCTTTTTTTGTTGATTTTTGTTTTTAGCCATTTTTCAAAAAAAGGGATAACATCGGTCCATCCCTTATTAAGATACTTTTCGATTCGGAAAATATCATTTTCGACATCACCCTGCATTTGTTTAAGAAGCTTTATTGCCAGGGCATAGCCAGGGTCTTTGGTTTCATCTTTAATACCGATCCCAGGCATCAGCATTCCCTTATAGCGGGTGACTGTGTAGCGGTTTCCTTTCCAGTACCAACGGACGCCCCATTTTTTTCGATCGGCGAAAAAAAATATTGATCCAGTCATACACAACCCTCCCTGATTCTTAAGGTGAGAATGATTGTATGTTGGGGGCTGGTGAGGAGTCAATATATGATTAATCCTAATTTAAAGGAATCCCAATTCTTTTCGTTTTTTCTGGGCATCCAGATATTTCTGATTCAACTCCTGGTATTGATTCCGTTTATCCAGTACCTTGCCCACGAATTCCACGTCATTTTTATGATACTTGGCCACATATCTTTCAAAGAGCTGAATGGAATTTGTTATTGTGGGGTCAAATTGTGCCGGATGCTCTAATGTCTCAATATGAAGGGCATTTAGGGCAGAATGGAGGCCCAAAACTTGGTCAAATAATTGTTTTTCTGTTGGATTGGGATTTTTGCATCTAATTAGGGGCTTTTCACTTTGTTTTAGGCTAAATCCGTTTTGATACTTTTTCCACCAAGGCAAAGTTTTGCGTTGGTGTGACTGTGCTCCAGGTCTACTCTGAAATTTCAACCATTTTCTGGTGGCATAGGACCAAGCATTACCCGAAAGTCTATTCAGGTGACCTAATTTTAGGATACCTAATTCTTTAATTGCTTCCCTACGAAATTGAAATTCGACCCGAATAATAGTGTGACCATCTGGAATCTCGGTTATCTTCCAAACGTCTTCAAAAAACCAAAATTTCTTAGAAATGGTTTTTGTTTCATGGGCTTTATCATAAATACGAGCAACAATGGCACCTTTGCCAAATTGCATACCGGTCAGTGTGTTATTATTAAAAAAGAGGCCACTATGAGAAGATTTCGCTGTGTGGTACCTTCTTAATCGCTCGTCCCACTTTTTTGTCGGAAACAACCCATCAACACATAGATCCAATCGACTTATTAATACGTCAACGATGCTAGCACCATTGCTTCTAAGAAGCCGTAAGATAAATGTTATGGCCTTTTGAAATCCCTTTAGCCATAATACTTGAGAAGTAAAGGTGATCATTATTGATGGCCTGTTGATTATCTTGGTCCAATTCCCAATTAATATACGGAATTCCGAATTATGAATCACCCATTCATACCCGTTCACCCCACTTACCTGGACATTGACCAGGTAAATTTCACTGCCAATCTTTAATGGGAGGGGTACCTGCTTTTTCCTTTCCGAGGCGATTTTTTTTACATGTGTTAAAAGAGAGAAAAAGGAAAAATCGGTCCAAAAAACATTTAAGGCTAAAACAAGCGAATCCATTCCAGCAGAAAGGATTTGAACTGTTTTATAATCTAATTTGCTTATTTTGTTGGGGGGCCTGAAAGTAGTCTGGCCCCCCATTGTAGTGGCACTAGTGTAGTGGGATCCTTCCAAAAGAAAACCTCCTTAGATTTGAAAAAGTTATTAATTTTTCTCAAATGCCCTAAGGAGGTTTTGACACTACTTTTAAAAACTTATACAAAAGAGGGTGTTCCAGCTATGATAATGCTTTGGCGAGCCTTATTCTCCTGGGACATTTGTACCCCTGGTTTGGTGCTCCAACACCTGGCCAGGGGTTTTTTATTTATTTTTCCTTCTCAAAAATATCCAATGTGTCAAATGTCAGATTAAAACGCTTTCTGAAACCATCCATTTTCCTTCTGCTTGCTCCCACTAAGCCAATAAGCCCGGCTTTATCGAATAGTTGTGCCTCCTCAAGCCCGGATTTGATTAAGTTCCTGGTAAATGGCCCTGGTTTGACCTCGGCTTTGTCTGCTAATCGTTGAATTTCTTTGATAATACTTGGCTCAAGCATTACGGAATATTGTATTTTTGTTTCTTCCTTCTTTGGTCTTGCCATAGAAACCACCTTTTTATAAGTTTTCATAACGTAAAAACCTTTTTAAAACCCTATAAAAGGTTGGAAGCAATAAGTCAAGAAATAATTTTAGGCTGGATCTCCGATAGCTTGAGGGAGGATGCTAATTATCATATAGAAATCAAGTTAAAGCCCTTAGGGATTTGTTGGGGACTAAGGTCCCCCTTTTTTGGCCCCTCCGGGGCCAGCCGGAAACCCGGGAAAAATTCCGGTCGCCTCCGTTATAGCCATTTCATTTTTTTTCTGGGGGCCTCCCTTCGCTACGCTCCGGGCCGGATACCTTCCGGCTACGCTTCGCTCCGGTCCTCCGCTCCGCTCCGGACTTCCCTGCAGGCTCCTGGCCTCTCCGTTCCGCTGCGCTTCACTCCGCGCTCCGCTTGGCACGGTTTGCTAACGTCCATGGCATTATAGTCCGGTTGAATACAGTGCTTTTGTTTATAAAGGGGGATTTTAGGGGGGCATAAAATAGAGTTAAGGTTAGAAAAGGGGTCGCCCTTTTAATCGTCCGCCAAGTTCGTATATCGAGCAGATTTCGGGACTACCGTTCAATATCTCTCGCGCTTAGCGCTCTCCGTGGATTCGCTACGTTTTGTTAACAGTTTGGGGAACCCAAACTCTCCGCTTCGCTCCGGGGGCTTCGCCCATTAAGATGATAGCATTTTCACCCAGCTCCAGGGCGGATCCGGATCAAAAGTGATAGCACCTTTTTTCCTGGCCAGCCCGGCGCCGCCCAGATCCGTTCCAGGACAAACGAAAATATGCTATCAGTTTTTTGTTTGAGAGACAGAATGAAAATTGAGTGGTTTGAAAAAGATATTAAGAAAATCAAATTTATTTAACATTTTTGCATACCACCAGTAGGGGCAATTTATACGGGCCTGTATCGGCTTGTTTTGGAGTTTAAACGTGGTTGGAAAAAAGAGAGGGCAAGAGAAAAAATGTATATTTTTTTCTCTGCCCTCTTTTGTACGGTCGATTTTGGAGAAGATGACAGTTGAAGAGTCTACCTATATGATGGTTTAGTCTCTTACTTAAGAATCCATATGATGTCTACAGACCAAGTCAGATATGACTTTCTACCTATGGTGGAATATGCTTCCTGGGCATATTCTTTCCCCTTATCTGTAGCAGTCCATTCTCCATTTACTTTAGTTTGGAAACCTAATTTTTCCAAAAGAATATTTGTTTTTACAGGTGGAAGCTGTGGAGTTAAAAGCTTGCCAAGGCTCGTGACATTTATGGGTTTACATACTTTTTTTGCACATTGGCAGCATACATAGTGAGTCCCTTTTTTATCCTTGATGGTGTGTACTCCAGGTTGATTATAATTTTTAATCAGGGAAATCCCGCACTCATAACAATTATCATGCTGTGATTCTTTATCTTTGAGATTCTTCATATCTTCTCCTTTTTTAACTGCCCAAGGTAAGGACGCGCGAGGATCTCCGTACACTTACCACAAATTACTCCAGTGTCGTAAGGGCCTTTTGAAGTATAATGATCGAATAAATCTTGGTCTAAGGGGCCAAATTCTTTTAGACAATTGGAACATTGATATTTGATGTTTAGTAGGGTTTCAACCCAGCCATTTTTAATTTCGATTGCTTGGTTTTGTTCTGTTATAATAAATTCCATGCTTCTCCTCCTTACTGTGCTTAAGGGGGTTAAGCTGGTGTGGGAGGGTCCAGCTCCCACACCAACCTACCGTTTGTTTATATGACCATAAAGGCCTATAGTTGATCAACGGTTGATCAGCCACTTTTTAATGGTTTGAAATCACAAGTTAAAAGTTGTGGGTCATCGGGTTCAATCCCCGTGTCAAATAGTATGGTGGAGATTTGTTCTGGATCGCGGAAGAATGGTTTTGCCAGATGGGTTCACATATGCCACACCATATTTTTCTTGTAGCACTTTTGTAACACCATTTTAATGGGGTATGATGAGGTAAGTATTTGAAATTCTTAAAAAGAATGGCGGAAGTGCATGGGAATCGAACCCACCCGGGACGGTATTAGCGCCCCACATCGGATTTGAAGTCCGAGGGCCCCACCAGTGAGCCGCGCACTTCCTTAGCGGAACTGAACTGAGGGTTCATAGGTACACCTGAACCCTGTGCCGTGTCAAGGCTTTTTCTCATAAGAATCAGGCCCCGTGCCGGTTTTCATCTGTTTCAATTGTCGGTTCTTCGGGCAGCAGGGCTGTGATTTGAGATAGATAGGTCCTGTGAGTGGTCAGGTAAAAGGACAAGGGGCGGTTAAAGTTGTGGCCCAGGATGCCGTCGACAAAAAGGCCTGCAATGTAGCGCTCCTGGGAGAGCAGGTGCTGGGCCTGGCGGAAGATGATCTTTTCTTCGGGCAAAAGATTGTCGAACATATTCATCATAACGGTTTTGGCCCGGGGCAGATACATCCAGAAGTAGAGCAGGTCCAGGCAGTTGATGGTGATGACCACCATAAGGTCCCGGACCTCCGAGTTTTTACTGGAAAGCAGGGGTTTGGCCTGCTCCAGGATTTTGAGTTCCTCACTCTGGGGGAAAAGCTGGGCCAGCCTGGAGTATGTGCTGAAAAGATCGGAAAACTTCATTTGGATGTCGCGTTTGCGAAGCTTGATGTTGTGGTAGCGCTCGGCTGCCCCCTCAATGATTCCGGCCACACAGTCTGATGCCCCTTTTGAGATGATAGCCGCCCATTTTTGCAGGACCATGTCCACGGCAGGGACGCCGACAAGGGTGAGGATGGCGGAGATGCTGCCTGAAAGCAAAATGGCCACAGGGATGGAAAAAATGCTGCGGAACAGGTTGCCGGTGGCTGCGGATCTGGGCAGGCCCCTGAACATGTTGTGGGAGAAAAGGTAAATCCCGTTGGCAACGGCCATGACTGTGTAAAGAATGGTCGGGCTGGTGGTCATGGTGATGGCAAAGGTTTTTTCAAGGATAAGGGATTTGACCACCCAGTCCAAAAGGGGAACGGAAAATCCTGTGAACAAAAGGGAGTCGGCCAGGCGGTCCCAGCTGACAAAGTCATTCCATTTGAGCTGGGAGGTCCTTCGGATGCCGCCGCCTCCGATGACAGATTGCAGCACGTTTCTAACGCCTGTGATCCCGAACCAGATAAAGGCGCCCAGATAGGCCAGAAGCCACCACTCTTTGGTAAAGGCAAAGCACAAAAATGCCGGGATAAATCCGGTCAGGATTTTCAAGGTGTTTTTCAGTTTGGAGTTCAGGTCGCTCCAAAGCCTTGTCCGGGCCGGTTTTTTACCTTTCTGGGGATCCCTTCCCAGATCATTTCTAATCTTGCGAAAGACCCGGCCCAGGGAGACAATATTTCCCTGTTCCCCCATTTCCACGGTCTGGGATTCCATGACCCAGTCGGTGGTTTCCCGCAGGACCAGGTGGCGGATGCCGGGCAGGTAGCGCAGCAGGGGCAGGTGCCGGGCCGGCGGTGTGGTGGTCCGCCGGCAGACCTGCATCCTGGCGGGCAAAATATTCATGGCGTTGCGGCGGATCTGGCCTGCCACCCGGGGGGGCAGGGTATCGATGATGGCGAATCCCATGCCGTGGCTGCGGCTGGGCTTGCCCGTGGAGTCGCTGCCGATCCGGGATTTCAGGGGCTTGACCGCGTACATGGCCTTTAGAGAGTCAATGTCGTAAAGGATTTCGGTCAGCTTTCGCAGCCGGTCCTCTTTGTCCGGGGCGCCCGAGGTCATCACATCCTGGCCGATCTTTCTGACCACCATCTTGAGCTTGAGAATACTGCCTTCATTGATGGCCCGGTGCAGGGTGTTGACCGAGGCGATGTTATCGGTCTGGTCTGTGATAAAGTTTTTCAGATTGATGATTTCAAGGCGGGAGATCCGTCCCTGCCCGTCATAGAGAAGCTCAACCACATCTGCCGGCCCTAAGTCTTCTAAGTTCAGGGTCACCCTGAAGCTGTGGTGAAGCTGGCTTACGGCGGTGAGCATCTCTTTGAAATCCAGCGTAAGGTGCGATGGAATCTGTGTTTCTGCGCAGAGAAGAGCGCTTTGGAACATGTCAAAAAACGGGGAGGATTCCAGATAGCCTGCAATCAGTTCTCCGACGTTAAGCTCCTCCATACGGGAGATAAAGGTTTGCCGCTGTTTTTCCTCTTCAGGCGTCGGTGCCGGCTGGTCCTCCCAGGCGGCAATGGTCTCTTTGGCTGCCGCAAGCACCAGGCCGTGCAGATACTCCCCCATAAAAAGGGCAGAGGGCTGTCCCGGCGAGATAAATTTGAGAAACGCTTCCGGATCCAGAGGGGGCAGGGCGATCCCAAGATCCCGGCAGAGCGCCTCCCGCTTTGAGGTGTTAAAATCCTCCAGAAGGTTTAAGGCATATTTTTCCTTGAACCGGACAACGGCCTTTCCCTCTTCCATGAACCGGGAGACCGGGGGCTCGGCCAGAAAGCACAGAAAAGACTCCACATCGGGAAATCCCCTGGCGCACCAGATAAAGGAGATATACTGCCCCTGAACCGGGCCCGGAGTTCAATGCCGATGCGAAGATCAATATCCATAACTGCAGCGGCCTGAATCAGTTCCGAGGCAAATCTGGGTTCAAGGTAATGATAGTAAATCACCCTGAGGCGGCGGATTCCCTTGATCCAGGCGTCCATGATCAGGTGGGTGGGGCTTTTCCGGCCCGAGGTGTTGGCGTCGTGGACATGATCGTCAAAGGCGAACTGGTTCCACTCCTCGGGCATTTCCAGAAGGTGATACCGCTGCAACAGGCGGCGGATTACCCTTGGCTTGCCAAAGGCGGCCATGCGGAAGTCATGGGCCAGTTCGAGCTGTTGCCGGCTGTTGCCCTTTGCCGGACCAGGTCTTTCATGATCTGGAGAAGGACCCGGGCCGTATTCCTTGGCATGGGGCCGTCCGCTGTGGTCAGGATATCGTCCTTGAGGCCGGAGAGCGCCTGGATCCTGTCTTCAATGGTACCCCGCTCCATGGAGGCCAGAAGGCTGACAATGGAGAAGGCCGTGCGAAGGCCCTTGGATTCGGCCAGCTCCTTTATGCCTAAAGGATGGAAAAAAGTGTAGTAAAGTTTGCGGGTATATCCCAGCTCATTGTCCGCATCATATACCGAATTTACAATCCGGATGAGAAGATGGTCCCGTTTGTCAAAAAATAATCCGCTGCTCATAAGTTAAAATTATACGGCCTTGAACGGATCTTGTAAATTACTCTTTGAGGCCCGGTTCAAAACTATTTTTACCGGAGGGCGGGGCGATTGCGGTCCTTCTTGTCTTTGGGATGCTAAAGATGGTATACCTTCCCCCATATTCCGCTGCTGCGCCGTAAAGGCGAAAGACGGCAACCCTCTCAAAAGGAGTCTGATATGCCCCAGCGCTTCAAGGTTCCCGCGTCCCAGCTGACCCGGGTCTGTACGGACGATCCCTTTGATTTCACCTCCACTGCCGACCTTCCCCCTTTAGATAGGGTCATCGGCCAGAAAAGGGCCATTGAGGCCATCGATTTTGGCCTGAACATGAAGGGCAAAGGATATCATATTTTCATCTCCGGCCCTGAGGGGACCGGCAAAACCACCATCATCGGAGATATCCTGGCCAGCCATGCCGCAGGGAGAAAGACCCCGAATGATCTTTGCATGGTCAACAACTTTGACGATCCGTCCTGCCCCAAAATTCTGGAAATGCCAACAGGTTCGGCGGTTTTCTTTGCCCGGCGCATGACCCGGTTCATCGAAGCCTTGAAAACAAAGCTGCCCCGGGCCTTTGAGTCCAAAGCCTTTCAGGAAAAAGAAACCGCCGTGCGCAAAACCTTCAACGAAAAAACCAGGAGGTCTTTGCCAAGATGGAGGCTGAGGCCGGCAAGCGCAGCATCGGCATCATGAAAACCGAGCAGGGATTTGTTCCTGTGCCCATGGCCGGGGAAAAGCCCCTGTCCGGTGAGGCGTTTAAGGCCCTGGCCCCGGAGGAGCAAAAAGCCATTGAATCCGGGATGGAGGACGTCCGGCAGATCATGGCCGAGGCGGCCAAACAGACCCGGAATCTGGCCCATAAAATGAAAAAAGAGTTGGAGGCCATGGCCGCATCCCTCTCCGATACCCTGTTGACCGGGAGATGGATCTTGCCTTCGGGGATTTTATGGACCGGCCCCAGGTGAAAAAATTTCTTGAAGAGATCCGCCGGGATATGATTGAGCAAAAGACCTTTCTGCTGGCCGGGGCAGGGGACCAATCCGACGATGCTCCGGATCCGGCCGCCTTTTTTTCCCAGCGGTACCAGGTCAATGTCCTCATGGACCGGCGGGGGCAAAAAGGCGCTCCGGTGATCTTTGAGCTGAACCCCACCTTTCAGAATCTGTTCGGAAAGGTGGAAAAAATGCCGGTTCAAGGCGGTGTTGCCTCGGATTTCACAATGGTTCAGGCGGGCTCCCTGCTCAAGGCCGACAAAGGGTACCTGGTCCTGGAGGTGGAGTCTTTGCTCCGCAATCCTGTGGTCTGGGAAACCCTGAAAAACACCCTGCAAAGCGGACGGCTTTTGATTCAGGATGTGCCGGATCAGCCGGGATTTTTTACCACCTCCCTGAAGCCCGAACCCATCCTCGTGGATTTGAAAGTGATTCTTTTAGGCGGCTATGAGATCTTCAGGGCCCTTCAGGGGGCGGACCCGAAATTTAACAAGATATTCAAGGTCCGGGCGGATTTTGACCATGAGGTGCCCATGACCCGGGAATCCCTGGAGCTTTACGCCCGTTTCATTGCCAGGGTCTGTGCCACGGAGCAACTGAGGCCCTTCTCCCCCTGCGGGGTGACGGCCGTGGTGGCGTACGGTTCCCGGCTGGCCGAGGACCGGCGGCGGCTCTCCCTCAGGTTCGGCCAGATTTTAAGCCTGCTTCAGGAGGCGGATTACTGGGCCGGAAAACAGGGGGCTTCCCTTATTGAAGAGGTCCATGTGGAAAGGGCCCTGTCCGCCCACAGATTCAGGCATAACCTCTACGAGGAAAAGGTTCAGGACCGTTACGACGATGCCTCCATCCTTTTAGACGTCACAGGGGAGGCCGTGGGCCAGGTCAATGCCCTGGCTGTGTACCAGCTCGGGGAAATCGCCTTTGGCAGGCCCTCCCGCATCACGGCAGAATCCTATATGGGAAAGTCCGGCATCATCAATGTGGAGCATGAGGCACAGCTTTCAGGGCAGACCCATGACAAGGGGGTGATGATCGTGGCAGGCTACCTGGGACGGATGTTTGCCCAGACCCATCCTTTAAGCGTGACCATCAGCATCACCTTTGAGCAGAGTTATTCCGGGGTGGACGGGGACAGCGCCTCATCCACCGAGCTTTACGCCGTGCTCTCCAGCCTGTCCAAGGTCCCTATCCGCCAGGGCATTGCCGTAACAGGATCCGTAAACCAGAAAGGGGAGATCCAGGCCATCGGCGGGGTGAATGAGAAAATCGAAGGTTTCTTTGACGTGTGCGTGAAAAAAGGATTAACCGGCGATCAGGGGGTGATGATCCCAAGGTCCAACGTTACCCACCTCATGCTCAGAAAAGATGTGGTCCACGCCGTGGAGCATGGCAAATTCCACATCTATCAGGTAGCGTCCATTGAAGAGGGTATTGAGATTCTGACCGGCATGGCAGCGGGCAAGCCGGATGAGGATCAACAGTTTGCCGAAGATACCCTGTTCGGCAAGGTTCAGCGCCGTCTTAAAATGTTCCATGATCAAAGCGCGGCACAGGGCCGGTGAACACCGGAACCCCGGCTGCAGTGCTAAAGATGACCCGATAATCGAAAAATTTCTTGGAGGCCCAGTTTATGAAAATCTATACCGGAACGGGGGACAAAGGGAAAACAAGCCTTTTCAGCGGGGAGCGGCTTTTAAAGTCGGACCCGCGCATCGACGCCTACGGGGAGATGGATGAACTCAGCTGTGTCATAGGCGCGGTCAAATCGGCCTGGCAGATTTCAGAGCCCGCCCTGGATGATGACATTGACCGGATCCAAGGCTGGCTCCTTCAGGCCGGCGCCTGGCTGGCCACGACACCTGGGTCTGACAGCGCCTCAAGCCTTGCGCCCTTTACCACGGAGCCTGCAAGCTATCTGGAGTCGGCCATGGATGGCATGTCGGATCAGCTTGCCGAACTCAAGGCCTTTATCCTTCCCCAGGGCCATCTGTCCGCATCCTTTGCCCA
The DNA here is from genome assembly GCA_963677255.2 of uncultured Desulfobacter sp. Classification (GTDB taxonomy): domain Bacteria; phylum Desulfobacterota; class Desulfobacteria; order Desulfobacterales; family Desulfobacteraceae; genus Desulfobacter. Next base: position 3,859,752 of record CAXXER010000001.1, read on the forward strand.
CATGGCCCGCACCGTATGCCGCAGGGCGGAGCGGCGGGTCATCGCCTTTGCTGAGATGGCCGATTCGGAACAGCCCGTGACCCCGACCCTCAGACACATCCTTGTGTTTTTAAATCGGCTTTCGGACTATCTTTTTATTCTTGCCCGGTATCTGAACCGCAGCCACGGCATTGAAGACCGCCTGTGGAAAGGATAGGCCATGGCCTTCACCCTTGAACTGGTAGGGCGAAACCCTCTTACGTCAGAGGTGTTTGAACTGGTCTTCAAAAAACCTGAGCAACTGATCTTCAAGCCGGGCCAGCATATCCGGTTTTTGCATGAGGGCCTTGAGCGGGACTATACCCCGGTCTCTTTATCCGGGGATGACACGCTTTGCCTCTGCGTTGCTGGAGGGCCGCCGACCGGGTTTTCGCACGTTCTGTGTACCTGCGACATGGGTAAAATCTTTGAGGTCGCAGGTCCCTTTGGCCATTTTTTATGCCCTCCCATCCATGCGGAGGGCCCTCCCGTAGTCTTCATCGCAACCGGAACCGGGATCGCTCCCTTTGTTTCTTTTGCCCGGTCCGGATTTTCCGGATATATCCTGCTTCAGGGGGCCCGCACCCCTGAGGATCTTCTTTATAAAGATGAGGTCTGCCGCAACAGCAGCTTCTATGTGCCCTGCCTCAGTCATCCTGGCCACGCACTTTGCCAAGGCGGCTTTCACGGCCGTGTGACGAATTACCTTGAACAGGTGCTGCCCAAAGGGTCTTACCAATTTTACCTTTGCGGCCACCGGGAGATGATCCTGGAGACAATGGATATCATTGACGACAAGTTTCCGGATGCAAGGGTCTTTACCGAGCGGTTTTCCTGAACCGCCCGCGGTTCAATCCGGGTGAAAAAATGAACCGGATCTGATATCATGACCGGATGTGTTTAACCCTGACGAGGTAAAAAAATATGAACGTTCTGGTCATCAACTGCGGCAGTTCCTCCATAAAATTCAAAGTCTTTCAGGTCTCAGACGAAAAAGTGCCCGTGGCCGTTGCCCAGGGGAGTCTGAGCGGCCTTGGCGGCTCCCGGGCAGTTCTGGAGGCCCAAGGGCCTTTGGGCCGTACAAAAAAGGAATTGCCTGCTCAGGATCACGGGGCCGGACTTTCGGCGGTGATCCGGATGCTGCAGGATCCAGCCTCAGGGATTTTATCGCAAGGGGCAGACATCAAGATTGTCGGGCACAGGACCGTCCACGGCGGGGAGCGGTTTACCTCGGCTGTGGCCGTCACCCCGGAGGTGATAAAGCAGATGGAGGCCTGCATCCCCCTGGCTCCCATCCATAACCCCGCCAATCTGGAAGGCATCCGGGCCGCCCGGAATGCCCTTCCGGGAGCGGCCCATGTGGCCGTGTTTGACACGGCCTTCCACCAGACCATGCCGGACCGGGCATTTCTCTACGGCCTGCCCTGGAGTTTGTACGAGGATCACGGCATCCGGCGGTACGGATTCCACGGCTCCTCCTGCCGGTATGTGCTGGGCCGGGCAGCAAAATTGACCGGCCGGGACCCGGAACAGACCCGCATGATTATCTGCCATATCGGCAACGGGGTGAGTGTCACAGCGGTTCAGGACGGAAGCTCGGTGGACACCAGCACGGGCATGACACCCATGGAGGGCGCCATGATGGGGACCCGCTGCGGGGATCTGGACCCGGGTGTCCTCCTTCATCTGATGCGGGAGCAGACCCTGGATCAGGTGGACCGGATGCTTAACAACGATTCCGGGCTGCTGGGGATCTCCGGCACTTCCAACGACGTCCGGGAGCTTTTGGAAGCCGCAGACTCCGGGAACAAAAGATGCGCCCAGGCGCTGGACGTCTATACCTACAGGATCAAAAAATACATCGGGGCCTATGCCGCCGCCATGGGGGGCGTGGATCTTGTGGCCTTTGCCGGGGGGGTAGGGGAAAATTCAGCCCCGATCCGGCAGATGATCCTGACGGGCCTGGAATTCATGGGCCTTTGCCTGGATTCGGACCGAAATTCTGCCTCCGGCGGACAGGACCGGATTCTGTCCCGGGACGGGAGCGGTGCGGACATTGTTCTGGTCCGCACCGATGAGGAGCTGATGATTGCCATGGAGGCCCTGGCGCTGACAAAGAATTCGTCAATGGATCGGTCATCAGCAATACTATAAATATAAAGCGATATAACTAGTGATTGGGTACGGATAAAAAGTTCTTTGCCCTTTAATGTATTAGGATTTTGAATTTAAAACCCTGTCGCAAAGAAAGATTTTTAAATCTTGAATTTATAAATTGTTTTTGTTGACAGGCCTTGCTGTCCAATATAAGTAATCACAAAATTTGCAAGTGGCCCCAATGGTGGTCTTAAATTGGAGCCTTAAAAGGGAAAACAGTGAGATTCTGTTGCGGTCCCGCCGCCGTGAAGGTGACCTGTTTCTGCTTTTGCCACTGTAATCAATGATTATGGGAAGGCGCAGAAAACGGGGATGACCCTGAGCCGGAAGACCTGCTTGTAAATAATAAGGTTTGAGCACAACGGGTGATTGTGCAAAAGCTATACATAAAATGAGATTGAAAAAAACGGAAAAGATCTCGGGCATTTTGGGCCCCGGGATCTTTTTTTTTGTTTGAACGCCCAGACTTTAAGGAGGCCAGAATGAAACACAAGGGAATATGGATACTGTTCGTGTTGTTGTCATGTGGAACCGGATTTGCTCAACCGTCACCTGCCGTTTCCGAAAAGGGGGTTGAAATGGATACCCTGGTGGTAACGGCCAGCAGGACCAAAGAGGCTCTCAGGGATGTCAGCCAGAATATCACCGTTTTTACGGCGGCAGATATCAAGAACAGTGGGGCTGTCAGTATCACGGACCTGCTGAAAACAGCAGGCATTCAGGTGTATAGCGAGGGGGCGCAAGGATATGGCAATGACGGCCTTGTCATCCGAGGCGGCCGCAGCTCCATGCACGGGTTTGATATAGCAGGCGATATTCTGGTGCTGGTGGACGGCCACCGGACCGGATCGGATTTTTTAGGGAATATCGGCCTTGAAAGCGCCGAGCGGATCGAGGTGATCCGGGGGCCGGGATCGGTCCAGTACGGGGCCTCTGCCATGGGCGGGGTGGTCAACGTGATCACCAAAAAGGGAAAATCCATCAATGAGGGAAGCCTTGAGGCGGGTTTTGGCAGTTTTGGACTGCGGCGCTATAAAGCTGCGGTCTCCGGAATGGCCGGCAAACTGGATTACGCCTTTGCCGCAGGGTACATGACACAGGACAACTATGAACTTGGAAACGGCGCTACTTATGAGAACAGCGATGTGCAGGACCGGTATCACTACAACCTGAACGCCGGCTGGAATTTTAATCCGGTCAACCGTCTGGGGGTTTTGGTCCAGGGATCGGATATCAACGGCGCCGGCAAGGGAGAGGACGGAACCAGTTCTTATAACTATTATACCCGCCAGGGCCGGGATAATCAGATGGTTGACCTGTCCTGGGAGGGGGCCACTGACTCCAGGAGCACCACCTGGCTTGCCCGGTATTTCAAAGGCCAGGTGAACTACGATCTCAAACGCTTTACCAAAACCAGCACGACCCGGCTGCCGTTGTCTGAAAACGAAAACGACTTTATGGGATCCCAGCTTCAAGCCAGTCATGATTTCGGCATGCTCCGGGCCGTTGCCGGAACGGACTGGATGTCCTATGATTTTGATCAGCGCCAGGACGGAAGCGCAGCCAGTGCCACACGGCAGAATACGGCCCAAAGCGATTTTGATAATATCGGCGGCTTTTTTTTAGGGGAGCTTCGCCTGCTTGAAAGGCAGAATCTTATTCTGTCCGCCGGCATCCGTTACGATACCTTTGATGTGTCGGTGACCGCAAAAAAGATCAGCAACAATATCACCGTATCCCGCGATGTGGATAAGGACAGCCTCAACCCCTCTTTGGGGATTGCCTTCAGCCCCGTGGAGATGCTCAAACTGAGGGCTAACTATGCCAGGGCGTTTAAAATGCCGCTGCCCCGGCAACTGACCGGATATACGCTGATGATGTCCACCCCCTTTGTGGGCAACCCCGATCTTGAGCCTGAAACCAGTGATAATTTCGATGTGGGACTGGATTTTGACTGGAAGGCCCTGTTTGCCTCTGCTACCTATTTTTACAGCGATTATTCGGACATGATCGGATATGAACGCCATACCGCAGACGCCCATTACCCTGGTAATCATTATTGGTATTATAATGTAGATTCAGCCACGATCCAGGGTGTTGAGGCCGGTCTCAAAATCGATATCGCCCGGTATCTGGGTGGCGGATTTAAACTGGCCCCCTATATCAACTGGACCCACCTTATAGCGTTTGAGGACGGCAACGGATATAAACTGGCCAACCGGGCCGAGGACAGCCTGTCCACCGGTGTCGCATTTGCCTCTAATGATCTGGGACTGACCCTGAATCTTAGTGTCACCTATTACGGCAGGCAGTACGAAACCGATACCACCTCAGGAACCTCCAATACCATTTCAGATAGTCTTCTTGAAAATGTCGGGGACGCCTGGGTGGCGGATATCTTTTTCAGCCAACGCCTTTTTTCACTGAGTAAATGGGGGCAGATTAATCTGAAAGGCTCGCTGAAGAATATTTTTGACGAATACTACGCCGTTGACGAAGACAGCTGGATGCCGGGTCGCTCTTTTTATCTGGGGCTGGAATACGCCTTTTAAGGCCCGGCTTTTTTAAAGGCTGAAAGATCCGCGCAGTGTTAACCCGAACAGGGCAAAGGCGCCCTCCGGTCAAAAGCCGGAAGGCGCCTTTACTGTTTCCAGGGAAGGTTGGATACTTTCTATGACGGGGCTATGCCACTTCGGAGAACTCGGCATCCACAACGTCATCTTCGTTATCGGATGCGGCGGTGCGGGTGCCGGTGCTGCCGGAAGCCGAACCTGCAGAATCACCGGCCTGGCCCGCCTGGTTCAGGGCCTGGACAGCATGGCCTAAGTCCTGGGTCAGGGATTTGACCCGGGCGGTATCCTCATTGTCCATGGCCTGCTTCAGGTCCCGGATGATGGCAGATACCCGGTCGGCGGAGGCCGGATCCGTACCGTCCGTGTTGACGCGTTTTTCAGCCTCGTAGATCATGGCGTCCGCCTCGTTCCTGGCCTGGACCGCCTCTTTTTTGATCCGGTCCCGGGCCTCGTTCTGCTTGGCATCCTTGATCAGGTTTTCCACCTCTTCCTTGGACAGGCCGGAGGAGGAGGTGATCCGGATGGACTGGGCCTTGCCCGTGGCCTTGTCCGTGGCGGAGACGTTTACGATGCCGTTGGCGTCGATGTCAAAGGTGACCTCGATCTGAGGCACGCCTCTGGGAGCGGGGGCGATGCCGGTCAGCTCGAAGCGCCCAAGCTGCCGGTTGTCCGCCGCCATCTCCCGTTCTCCCTGGAGGACATGGATGGTGACTGCGGACTGGTTGTCATCCGCCGTTGAAAAGACCTCGCTTTTCTGCACCGGGATGGTGGTGTTCTTTTCAATCAGCTTAGTCATTACCCCGCCAAGGGTCTCGATCCCAAGGGAAAGCGGGGTGACGTCCAAAAGCAGGACATCTTCGAGATCGCCTTTCAGAACGCCGCCCTGGATGGCGGCCCCTAAAGACACCACTTCGTCCGGGTTGACGCCTTTATCCGGTGTTCTGCCGAAAATCTTGGCCACCCGGTCCTGGACGGCGGGCATCCGTGTCATGCCGCCGACTAAAAGGACCCGGCTGATGTCTGACAGGGACAGACCCGCATCTTTGACCGCTGTTTTACACGGGGCTTCCAGGCGGTCCAGAAGATCGGACACCAGAGATTCGAGTTTGGCCCGGGTCAGCTTGAGAGTGAGATGCTTGGGCCCTGAGGCATCGGCCGTGATAAAGGGCAGGTTGACCTCGGTTTCCACGCCGGCGGACAGTTCCTTTTTAGCCTTTTCAGCAGCTTCTTTAAGCCGTTGAAGGGCCATGGCGTCCTGCCGCAGGTCAATGCCCTGCTCCTGTTTGAAGGTGTCGGCCAGAAAATCCACGATCCGCAGGTCAAAGTCCTCGCCGCCCAGGTGGGTGTCCCCGCTGGTGGAGCGGACTTCGAATACCCCGTCCCCGATATCCATGACCGAGATATCAAAGGTGCCGCCGCCAAGGTCGAAGACAACGATTTTCTCCTCGCCCTTTTTGTCCAGGCCGTAGGCCAGGGCGGCTGCAGTGGGTTCGTTGATGATGCGCAGCACATTGAGGCCGGCAATCTTGCCCGCATCCTTGGTGGCCTGGCGCTGGTTGTCGTCAAAATAGGCTGGCACGGTGATCACCGCATCCGTGACCTTCTCTCCTAAATAGTCTTCGGCCGTCTGCCGGATGTGGGAGAGGATAAAGGACGAGATCTGGGCCGGGCTGTGGTCTTTGCCGTTCATTTCAACAACGACACCGCCGCCTGAGGCTGCCTTGATTTTATAGGGCAGCACCTTGATATCGTTTTGCACCTGGGGGGAGTCAAATCGTCTGCCAATCAGTCGCTTGATTCCGAAAACGGTATGGTCAGGGTTGGTCACGGCCTGGCGACGGGCGGCCTGGCCCACCAGACGCTCCCCGTTCTTGGATACGGCCACAACCGACGGTGTGGTGCGGTTGCCTTCGGCGTTGGCGATAACAACGGGTTTATTTCCTTCAAGAATGGACACGCAGGAATTGGTGGTGCCCAGGTCGATTCCGATAATTTTACTCATGGTATATCTCCTAAGTGAGGGTTGTTACAGGATTTTGCCTTTTGGGATAAAGATAGGACACAAAAATTTTATGTCAATAAATATTCATTACTTTTTATTCAATCATGGATATTGGTAATGCAATTGCTTTTTATGGACAAACCGGCCGGGCTTATTTATAAAGAAGAGAACGGCGGCAGGGGCTGCAGGCAGCTGCTTTCCCCCTGCCAAACCAAGGAGAGAATCCATGGCAGAGTCCAAACCCGAAGGAACGCTTGGGACTTTTTCAGGGGTGTTTACCCCGAGTATTTTAACCATTTTAGGTATTATTCTTTTCCTCCGCCTGGGCTACGTGGTGGGCAGTGCAGGATTGTTCCAGGCCCTGATCATCATCTGTGCGGCCAACCTGATTTCAGTGCTCACAAGCTTTTCCCTGGCAGCGGTCTCCACCAATATGAAGATTAGGGGCGGAGGGGACTACTACCTGATTTCTAGGACGCTGGGTGTCTCCTTTGGCGGAGCCATCGGTCTTGTGCTCTTTTTGGCCCAGTCCGTTTCCATTGCCTTTTATTGCATCGGGTTCGGGGAGTCGGTGGTGGCGATTCTCGGCGGCGGGTCAGGGCTGATGGTTCAGGCTGTTGCCGGGATTGCCCTGGTGTTTCTCTTTGCCCTGGCCTGGATCGGGGCGGATCTTGCCACCAAGTTCCAGTACGGAGTCATGGCCTTTCTGGTGCTGGCACTGGCCTCCTTTTATATCGGCGGGATTGCACACTGGGACAGCGCCCTTTTGGCGGCGAACTGGGCCGCTCCCGACAAAGGTCCGGGATTCTGGATTCTTTTTGCCCTGTTTTTTCCGGCAGTGACCGGGTTCACCCAGGGCGTCAGCATGTCCGGAGACCTGAAAGATCCCGGAAAAAGCCTTCCTGCCGGTACCTTTGCCGCCGTGATCCTCTCCATTGCGGTTTATGTCTCCGTGGCCGTTGTCTTTGCCGGAACCAATTCTTTAAGCACGCTTGCAATCGATTACGGTGCCATGGGCAAGACCTCTGCTGCGGGCTTTCTCATTGATGCCGGTGTGATTGCCGCCACCCTGTCTTCGGCCATGGCCTCCTTTTTAGGAGCCCCCAGAATCCTGCAGTCCCTGGCCTCGGACCGGATCTTTCCCTTTCTGATCTTTTTTGCCAAAGGGGAGGGCAAAAGCGATAATCCCCGTCGGGCAGTGGTGCTTTCCTTCGGCATTGCTGCCGTTACCATTCTTTTGGGAGAACTGGATCTTATTGCAGGCGTGGTCTCCATGTTTTTTCTGATCTCCTACGGCCTGCTCAACTATGCCACATACTACGAAGCCTCGGCTGAGAGCCCCTCCTTCCGGCCCCGTTTTAGATGGTACAACCGGCGGATCAGCCTGGCCGGTGCCGGTCTCTGCATTTTTGTCATGCTGGCCATTGACCTTAAAACAGGGATTGCGGCTGCAGCCGTGCTCTTTGCCATTTTCCAATACCTGAAACATACGGCGGGCCCGGCCCGCTGGGCGGATTCTTCCCGGGCCGTCCATCTTAAAGCCGTTCGGGACAACCTTCTGGCCGCCCAAAAGATCCCGGCCCACCCCCGGGAGTGGCGGCCTGTGATTTTGGCCATTGGCGGGGAGAGGATCGGGGAGCTGGTCCGGTTTTCTGATCTGATTCAGGGTAACTCCGGCATGACAACCGCAGTGAAGATGATCCGGGGGAGGGGACTTTTAGGGATGCGGCAGCGGGAAACCGCCGAAGACGAACTGGCCGTTATGATCCGGGAATCCGGTGCCGATGCCTTTCCCCTGGGTCTTGCGGCCGAAGAGATTGGCCCGGCCCTTGAAGTCCTGCTTCAAGGATTCGGGATCGGTCCTGTCCGGGCCAACACCGTGGTGGTCAGCTGGCAGGAATTCCTGGATCAGGATGATGCCGATCCCCTGGTATTCCCCCATCTGAGGACGGTGCTGCGAAGTCAGTGCCACCTGCTTTTTGTAGATGTCAAATCCGGCGGCCAGGGAGGGGAAGACGGCAGTTTGTGCATTGACGTGTGGTGGCGGGACGATGATACCAGCCGCCTGCTTTTGCTGCTGGCCTATCTTATTACCCGGCACCCGGGATGGGAAAACGCCGGGATCCGCCTGCTGGCCCAGGAGCCTGCTGAAGATGCGGATGCCTTCCGCATGAAGCTGACCCGCATGCTGGATGAAATCCGGATTCCGGCCGAGCCTGTCATGGTGACAGCAACGGATGCCGAAGGGCTGGTTTTAGTCTCCAAAGCCGCGGATATGGTGTTCCTGCCCGTGGGGCTGAGGGCCGGAACCCCGGCCCTGTGGGAGGATATTCCGGCCGGCGATGCTGTTGCCCGCCTGAAAACAGTGGTGCTGGGAACGGCCGCTGAAAAGGTGGACCTGGATGCGGAGCCCGACCAGGGCCCCCAGGGCGAGCTTGCCGAACTGCTGGACGGGATCAGCCGGGCGGAGAACCGGGTGGCCCGGGCCCGGAAAGCCTCCCACGATGCCTCCCGGGCCGCCAGCGAACTCATGGCCTCGCTGGAGCGCCCGGATCTTTACGACCCCAAAGTGAGGCAGGGCCTTAAAGCGGCCCTGGAAGCCAGGGGAAAGGCGGATGAAGCGGAGAAAAAAAGCCTCAAGGAAAAGGCCAAGCTGGAACAGCTTTCCCGCGATGCCCGGGAAAAAGGCGTGATCCTGGAAACGGAGAAACCGTGAATATCTGGATTTTAGGAAGCGGGACATTCGGCGAAAGAGCGGTCCGTCTGCTGGCCGCATCCCATGATGCCCGCGGCATCACCCTGGTGGACCCGCTGCAGCAGGCCCTGGATGCGGCTGCCGTGCCTGGGGTTAAAACGGTTTGTGAAGACGGGGTAACCTTTCTGGCCCGGGAACTGAAACGCCGTGGGACGCCGGACTGGATTGTGCCGGCTCTGCCAGTCCATCTGGCCTTTGAATGGGCAGCCCTTCGTCTTCCGGGGCTGTCGCGGTTTGCCCTGCCTGCCGGCCTGGTGACCTCCCTGCCCAATTCCATGACAGGGGACAGCGGGGATGTGTACATCAGCCATGCCGATTTTATCTGCCCGCCCAACTGCAGCGAGCCCGATGAAGTCTGCACCCGTACCGGAAAACCACGGAAAGAGGATATGTACAGGCTCCTTGAGGGCAGGGGACGAAGGGAACTGCCGGTTTTCGTCGTGCGCAGCCTGCAGCTGGGGCCGGGGCTGGGGGGATTTGCGCCGGGCGCTCTCTTTGAGCTTCTGGACCGGCTTAAAACCCATACCGGCCCTTTTGCCGTAGCCACGGCCTGCCGCTGCCACGGGGTGGTCACCGGTGCCCGCCGGGTCGGATCCTGATGCGGTTCAGCCAGTTTGCCATGAACGGGGCCATGCTCTGCATCGGGGGCCTTCTCCTTTTTTCCGGCGCCCATCGGATCTATCTTTACGCCAGCTTTAAAGCCGCAGGTGTGGCCGTTATCGGCGTCGTTGACAAGGCTGCTTCCGGTGCGGGATTTGGCGGGCGGCCCTTGATCCGGTACCAGGATCTCAAAGGAGAGGGCCATATCTTCAAAAGCCGGGTCAAAACCCATCTGCTAAGGGCCCCAAAGCCGGGGGAGGCGATCCCGGTGATTTATCTTAGACAGGATCCCGGGGCCGTCATGGTTGACAGCCGGCTGCACTATTTTGTCCTGCCCCTGCTGCTTATCGTCGTGGGGGCAGCCGTGGCTTTCAGATCGGTGAAGAACATCTCAAGGCCCTTGACGGGAATTTAAGATAGTGATATTTGCGAGCGTTTTGTTGCGGCGCCTGCCGGCGTTTTGCCCTAACATGGAAAACAAAAGGAGGAGGGTCAGATGCTGGATGTCCCCAGAACCGCCGATACCATTTTAATGGTCCGGCCCTATGATTTCGGTTTTAACGAGGAAACAGGGGTGGACAATGAGTTCCAAAAGCGCCTGGAATTGTCGGAACAGGAGATCAACACCCGGGCCAATGCGGAGTTTCAGACCATGGTGGACCGACTGCGGGCCGAAGGCGTGACGGTCCTTATCCTGGAAAAGCCTGACCGGCCCTATCCTAAAACCCCGGATGCCATCTTTCCCAACAACTGGTTTTCCACCGAGCATGACGGCACCCTGATCACCTATCCCATGGCCGCCATGAACCGCCGCTACGAGCGGCGGCCCGAGGATGTGGAAAAACTGCTCAAGGCCAACGGCTATACGATCCGCAATGTGATTCATGTGGGAGAACTGGACGAAACCACGCGCTTTCTGGAAGGTACGGGCTCCATGATCATAGACCACCGGGCCGAGGTGGTCTATGCGGCAAGGTCCCAGCGCTGCCACCCGGATCAGTTCGACAATTTTATCCGCCTGCGTTTTTACGAGCAGGGCATCATGTTCGATACAAAAAGCTCCCAGGGCAATCCCATCTATCATACCAACGTGATGATGAGCATCGGAGAGACCTACGCCGTAGTCTGCCTGGACTGCATTGCCAAAGATGCCGATCGCAAACGGGTGCTGAAAAGCCTTGAATCCCATTTCGAGGTCATAGAGATCTCCATGGATCAGATGGAGAATCATTTTTGCGGCAACATCCTTCAGGTCCGTTCGGCAGGCGGCCGGCCGCTGATCGTCATGTCGGCAAGCGCATATGACGGGTTTACAGCGGATCAGATCCGCCGCCTTGAATCCCACGGCAGGATCCTTCCCATGGACCTTACCATCATCGAAACCATCGGCGGCGGCTCGGCCCGGTGCATGATGGCTGAAATTTTTTCCGAAAGAAAATAGGCGCGGGCATGGCGACAGGCATCAGTGAAAGTCTTTCTTTGTGAAAGTGCTTGTGAAAGTCATTGCCCTGTGAAATAAAAGCGCCATGTTCGCCTTTATCAACATATTCATTGACGTGCTTTTGCCGGTTTTCGGCATTGTCATTCTCGGGTTCCTGGTCGGCGGGAAAATAGGGGTTCAGGCGCGCAGCGTCTCACGCCTTGCCTATTATATTTTTGTCCCCGCATATATTTTCCAGTCCATCAGCACATCAAGCATCGCCATCTCCGAGACCATCAAGATGACATGCTTCATCGTGCTGGCCCAGGTCCTGGTCGCCGTTTTTGCAGGAATCATGGCAAGACTGCTGAACAAGAGCCGGGAGATGATCGTGGCCTATATCATTGTCTCGATTTTTGCCAATGTCGGCAATTACGGGCTTGCCGTGGTTCATTTCCATTTGGGGGAGGCCGGTCTTGCCCCGGCAACCATCTATTTTGTGGTGATGTCCATCTCCCAGCTGCTCATCGGCGTCAGTGCGGCCGGTTGGATTCGCGGGGGCAACAAAGGGGCCCTGGTGAATGTGCTCAAAACCCCTGCTCTGGTTGCCGTTATCCCGGCACTTCTTGTTTCGAGCACCGGCATCACCGTCCCATTGGCCATATCGCGGATGGTGGGCTTGCTGGCCGGTGCCATGGTGCCGACCATGCTGTTTACACTGGGAGTGCAGTTGCTGGAACAGGGAAAAATCAAATTTTCCAGAGATGTTATACTGGCCTCCTCTATCCGCCTGCTGATTTCCCCGCTGATCGCCTATGCCGTTGCCATGCCGTTTGCCCTTGAACATGTCCAATATGTTTCAGGGATCATTCAGATCGCCATGCCAACCGCGATTATGGCGGCCATTGTGGCCAAGGAAAATGACATTGCCCCGAATTTTGTGAACACCTCGGTGCTGTTCACCGTTCTGGTCAGTCTTTTGACTCTGCCTTTGATCATGCTCATGTTCTCTTCAGCAAGCTGACCCTCATTGGTGCCGCAAAAAAATCGTAACAGACCTTTGTAAAATGACAAAATCCATGTCACGATTGATATTTTGATGGTGGCAATCACAGGTGAAGTCTAGTATATATAGCTGTTTTAAACCTTTGCTGTCTGACCCGTAAAGAATAGATGTAAGGATAATACCATGATAAATGAAAAACGGCTGGGAGATTGTTTTACCAAACTGGCCCAGATTGATTCGGAATCCTTTGACGAGGCTGTGATCGCAGGTGTTCTGGAAGAAATCTTAACAGATTTAGGGGCAACGGTAGCCTTTGACAATGCCGCCGAAAAGGTGGGGGGCAACTGCGGCAACCTCATTGCAACCTTCAAGGGCAGTATGGATGCGGATCCCATCTTTTTGTCCGGCCATATGGACACGGTGAAGCCGGGCAAAGGGGTGAAGGTACAGTTCAAGGACGGGGTCTTTAGAAGCGACGGTACAACCATCCTGGGCTCCGATGACAAATCCGCTCTGGCCATTCTCATTGAAGTGATGACCGTGATCAAGGAAAATAATCTGCCCTGCCCGCCGGTGGAGATTATTATTTCTGTATGTGAAGAGATGGGGCTTTTAGGAGCCAAGCATCTGGATTTTTCCATGGTCACCTCAAGTTTCGGATACATTCTGGACTCCACCGATACCGAGGGCATTGTCACCCGGGCGCCGTCGGCCAACAAGATTACAGCCAAAGTTTACGGCAGGGCGGCCCATGCAGGGGCGGCTCCTGAAAACGGCATTTCCGCCCTGTTTGCCGCATCCCGCGCCATTTCAGGATTGGAACTGGGCCGCATCGACGAAGAGACCACCTGTAACCTGGGGCTTATCGCAGGCGGTGCCGCCACCAATATCGTGCCCGAGTATGTCGAGGTGAACGGCGAGGCCAGATCCCACGACCTGGACAAACTGGCCCGGGTGACCCAGGGCATTGTCGATGCCTTTGAAACGGCCTGCGCCAAGCTCAGAAAGCCCGGTGAGGACCTGCCCCGGGCCGAGGTCGAGGTGGAGCAGGATTTTCCCAATACCAATATCCCCGAGGACCATCCGGTGATTGTGCTGGCCAGAAAGGCCGCTAAAAACCTTGGCCGCAGCCTTGCAAGCAAGACCATCGGCGGCGGAGCCGATGCCAATATCTTCTTTGGAAAGGGCCTCATGGCCGGGGTCATCGGAACGGGAATGACCGATGTTCATACCCTCAAAGAGTCCGTCAAACTTCAGGACATGGTCAACTGCGCGGAACTCGTGCTGGAAATCCTGAAGATTCATGCAAAAGGAGACGCTTAAGATCCATGATCCTCTACCTTGATATTGTCTCCGGCATCGCAGGTGACATGGCTCTGGGCGCGTTGGTGGATCTGGGTGTTCCCGTGCAGTTGCTTTCGAAAATGCTTTCAAAGGTGCTCAACGGATTTGAACTGAGAACCGAGATCGTTTTCCCAAGCCATCTGCGGGCGGTAAACCTTCATGTGGACGTCACGGACAATACCGCCCACCGGCACTATACAGATATCAAAAAAATGATCGAAGCGGCGGATTTGCCCGAAGCTGTCCGGCAGAACAGTCTTGCCGCCTTCAGGAAAATTGCCGAAGCGGAAAGCAAAATCCACGGTAAAGACATCGAGACCGTCCATTTCCATGAAATCGGGGGGATTGACTCCCTGGTGGATATCATCGGCACCTTCCTTGCCGTGGATTACCTGGGCGTCACAAAGGTGGTCGCATCCCCTGTTCCCCTGGGATCCGGTACCATTGAATGCGCCCACGGCAGGATTCCCGTTCCGGTCCCGGCCACCCTGGCCGTGCTAAAGGATATCCCGGTCACAGGGTCCGATGCCAAAACCGAAATCGTCACCCCGACAGGCGCAGCGATTGTGGCGACCCTGGCTGAAGGGTTCGGCCCCATGCCCGCCATGCAAATACAAGGAACGGGCTATGGCGCGGGCAAGCGGGAAACCGGCGCTTCAACACCCAATGTGCTGCGCATGGTGCTGGGCCGGGAACCTGAAACGGCTGTCGTATCCTCTCATATCTTAAGGGACCGGGTCATGGTTTTAACGTCCAATGTGGATGACATGAGCCCCGAACTTTTGGGGCATGCCATGGAAATCCTCATGGAAAAAGGCGCCCTGGATGCAAGCTTTGCCCCTGTCACCATGAAAAAAAGCCGGCCCGGGGTACGGCTGGAGGTGATCTGCCGGGAAGAGGATTCAGAACGCCTGGCCGCCGTGGTGCTGACCGAAACTTCAGCCATCGGCCTTCGGTGCCAGCCCTGCGACCGGATGATCCTTCCTCGGGAGAGCCTTGTTGTGGACACCCCCCCTGAAACGGGGCTGGGACAGGTTCAGGTCAAGGCCGTGACAGGGCCTAACGGCAAAAAACGATTTTTACCTGAATACGAGGCCTGCCGCAAAAAGGCAGAAGAACTGGGACTGCCTCTAAAAGAGGTCTATGACCGTCTTGGGGCGGCGCTCAATCTTTTGGCCGGGGGCAACCCCCTTGACACGGATCAGAGCAGATTATACAAGACGGAGAATGGTGGGGGCTGATGGGACGTTCGGACAGAGTCATCCTTTTTTTAGCCACAGGGTTCGGTCTGGGCAGAATCCCGACAGCGCCGGGGACCTTCGGGACCCTTGCGGCTCTGCCGTTGGTCTGGATCATGGGGCAGCTGCGGAGCGTTCCCGGTGGGGAGAGCCTTTTTTTGATCTGTTTTGTATTGATTGCGATCTGGATTGCCGACCGGGCGGAAATCCTTTTAGGGGCAAAGGATCCCGGCTGCATCGTTATCGATGAGATGGCAGGGTTCTGTGTGGGACTTACCCTGGTGCCTTTGACCGTCACCACCCTGGCGGCGGGGTTTGCAGCCTTCCGCTTTTTTGATATCAAAAAGCCCGGCCCGGTCCGTTACTTTGAAAGAAACTTCAAAGGCGGGGCCGGTGTAGTATTGGACGACATCATGGCAGGAGTGCTGGCCGCCTTTCTGCTTAAAATAATTTATTATACCGGCATCCTCTAACGTCCGGCAAACAGGAGAAAGACCCATGGAAAAGAACAAGGAAAAGGAAAAGGCGATAGCAACAGCCATGAGCCAGATCGAACGGCAGTTCGGCAAGGGCTCCATCATGAAGCTGGGCGGACGCGAAGTGGAAGCCGTGCCGGTAATCCGCTCGG
Organism: uncultured Desulfobacter sp.; assembly: GCA_963677255.2. GTDB lineage: Bacteria > Desulfobacterota > Desulfobacteria > Desulfobacterales > Desulfobacteraceae > Desulfobacter. Next base: position 3,875,493 of record CAXXER010000001.1, read on the forward strand.
GCTCCCTGGCCCTGGACAAGGCATTAGGCGTGGGCGGGTACCCCAGGGGCCGGGTCATTGAGATTTACGGGCCTGAGTCTTCGGGCAAGACCACCTTGGCCCTGCATGCCGTGGCCGAGGCCCAGAGAAAGGGCGGCATTGCCGCGTTCATCGATGCCGAGCATGCCCTGGACGTTTCCTATGCCAAACGCCTGGGCGTCAACTGCGACGAGCTTTTGGTCTCCCAGCCGGACACCGGGGAGCAGGCCCTGGAAATTGCCGACATGCTGGTCAGATCCGGCGGGATTGATATCATGGTCGTGGACTCCGTTGCAGCCCTCGTGCCCCGTTCGGAGATCGAAGGGGAGATGGGCGATTCCCACATGGGACTGCAGGCCCGTCTCATGTCCCAGGCCCTGAGAAAGCTGACTGGCACCATCGGCAAAACCCAGACGACCCTGATTTTCATCAACCAGATCCGTATGAAAATCGGCGTGGTCTACGGCAACCCCGAAACCACCACCGGCGGCAACGCTTTGAAGTTTTATGCCTCCATGCGCCTTGAAATCCGTAAGGCCGCAGCCATTAAAGAGGGCCAGGATATCACCGGCAGCAGGACAAGGGTCAAGGTGGTCAAGAATAAACTGGCCCCCCCCTTCAAGAGCGTGGAGTTCGACATCATGTACGGGGAGGGGATCTCCAGAACCGGGGACCTTCTGGACATGGGCGTTGAACTGGAGGTCGTGGACAAGAGCGGATCCTGGTACTCTTTTGAGGGCGAGCGCATCGGCCAGGGCCGTGAAAACGTGAAGACCTTTTTATTGGACAACCCCGATATTTTCGAGTCCATCGAAGGCAAGGTCAGGGATGCCCTGGGCCTTTCAGGCCCCGCTCCCAAGGAAAAAACAAAGGAACAGGACGGTCTTTTGGACGTTTAATCCGAAGGCCAGACCGAATCTGAAGATTTTAATTTAACCCGGCCGCAGGCCAATTGATCCGGATAAATATGCCCCGTTAAGTCAGGAGCCACGAATATGACAGGTAATGAAGCCAGAAAAATCTTTTTAGACTATTTCAAAAAACACAACCACCGCCATGTGCGGTCCTCCTCCCTGGTCCCCCAGGACGATCCCACCCTGCTGTTTGTCAATGCGGGCATGGTTCAGTTCAAGCGGGTATTCACGGGAGATGAAAAGCGCGAATATTCTACGGCGGTGACCGCCCAGAAATGCGTGAGGGCCGGGGGAAAGCATAACGACCTTGAAAACGTCGGCTATACCGCCCGCCACCATACCTTTTTTGAAATGCTGGGCAACTTCTCCTTTGGCGATTATTTCAAGGACCAGGCCATTGAATTCGGCTGGGACCTTCTGACCAACGGCTATGGCTTTGATTCTGAGAAACTGCACGTTTCCGTGTATAAGGACGATGACGAGGCCTACAATATCTGGAAAGACAAGATCGGGGTGCCGGAAGATCGTATTTCCCGTCTCGGCGAGGAGGACAACTTCTGGGCCATGGGCGATACCGGCCCCTGCGGTCCCTGTTCCGAAATCCATATCGACAGGGGAAAAGAGTTCGGCTGCGACGATCCCAACTGCGCCGTGGGCTGTGACTGCGACCGCTGGCTGGAATTGTGGAACCTTGTGTTCATGCAGTTTGAAAGAAGCGAGGACGGCACCATGACGCCTTTGCCCAAGCCCAGCATCGACACGGGCATGGGGCTTGAGCGAATCATCTCCGTGCTCCAGGGGGTTCCCACCAACTTTGACACGGATCTGTTTACCCCCATCATGGACAAGGTCGGAGAACTGGCCGGCAAAAAGCGGGGGGAATCCAAAGAGGTGGAGGTGGCCATGAAGGTCATCGCAGATCATTCCCGTGCTTCCGCCTTTCTTATTTGTGACGGGGTGCTGCCCTCAAATGAAGGCCGGGGCTACGTTCTGCGCCGTATCATGCGCCGGGCCATCCGATACGGCCGCAGCATAGGACTTTCCAAACCCTTCCTTCATGAGACCGTTCAGACCGTATTTTCCATTATGGATGAGGCCTATCCGGAACTCAAAGATTCTGCCGCTTTCATCCTCAACGTGGTCCAAAACGAGGAGGAAAAGTTCCTGGAAACCCTCGGCACCGGCATGAAACTGCTGGAAGCCACCATTGAGGAACTTGAGGCCGAAAAAGAGACGACCATCCCCGGAGAGGTGATCTTCAAGCTTTACGATACCTTTGGCTTTCCCGTGGACATCATCCAGGATCATGTCAAGGAGACGGCCATTGAACTTGATCTTGACGGATTTGATGCGGCCATGGCCGAGCAGAAGGCAAGATCCAAATCCAAGAAAAAATTTGCCGGGGTTGGCGATGCATACAAGCCTTTGACTTCGGCAGGTGTAAAAACCGCATTTAAAGGGTATGACAGCCTGACAATGGATGCTAAGCTTCTGATCCTGGTCAAGGATGACAAGGAGATTCAAACGGCTGCCCAGGGCGACGAGATCGAAGTGGTGACGCCTGAAACCGTATTCTACGCCGAATCCGGCGGCCAGGTTGGGGACCGGGGGATCTTTGAAAACGAGGCCTGCACCATTGAGATTACCGATACGGTAAAAGATCCGTCCGGCCTGTTCATCCATAAAGGCACGGTTAAAAAGGGAAGCGCCGCCAAGGGCGACACCTTTACCCTGAAAGTGGATCAGACGCGCCGCCAGGCCACCGCCATTAACCATTCGGCCACCCATATCCTTCATGCCGCTTTGCGCAAAGTCCTGGGGGATCATGTCAAGCAGTCCGGATCTTTGGTAACCCCGGAACGGTTCCGGTTCGACTTTACCCATTTTAGCGCCATCACCCCGGAGGAGCTTTGTGCCATTGAAGATGAGGTCAACGCCTGCATCCGGGAGAACAATCCCGTTGAAACCCGGGAGATGTCCATGGACGAGGCGGTGAAATCAGGTGCCACAGCCCTGTTTGAAGAAAAGTACGGGGATACGGTCAGGGTGGTTTCCCAGGGAGACTTTTCAAGCGAGCTTTGCGGCGGCACCCATACCAAAGCGTCCGGGGATATCGGCCTGTTCCGCATCCTCTCCGAGGGCGGCATTGCATCAGGGGTCCGCAGGATTGAGGCTGTGACCGGCCAGGCCGCCGTGGATACCGTCCACGCGGACCAGAAATCAATTGAGACGGCAGCAGGCCTTCTCAAGGGCGCCAAAGATGATGTTGTGGCCAAAGTGGAAACTCTGATCTCAGAGAAAAAGACTCTGGAAAAAGAGTTGAACGCCATTAAGGCGAAACTGGCCTCCAAGTCTGTGGACGATATCGAATCCAGCATCAAAGAGGTTAACGGTGTAAAAGTTCTGGCCAAACGGGTGGAGATTGAAAATCCCAGCCAGCTCAGGGATCTTGCGGACAAGTTTAAGGTAAAACTTAAATCCGGCGTCCTTCTTTTAGGGGCAGAATCCAACGGAAAGGCCCTTCTCATCGCCGTTGTGACAGAAGATCTGACCAAAACCTACCGTGCCGGAGACATTGTCAAAGCGGCTGCCCAGATCGTGGGCGGCGGTGGCGGCGGCCGGCCGGACATGGCCCAGGCCGGCGGCACAAAACCCGAGAACCTTGACCAGGCCCTGGCATCGGTTTTCGAGACGGTTGCCTGATATGAGATGACAGCCTATTTTATCAGACGGCTGCTTCTGGTGATCCCGACCTTTATCGGGATCACCGTCATGGTATTCACCATTACCCGGTTTGTCCCCGGAGGCCCCATTGAGCGCATCATTGCCGAAACACGTGCCATGCAGATGGGGGAGGGGCGGTCGTCTCGGGCCTCGGCAGGCCAGGGCCAGCCTTTAAGCCAGGAACAGATCGAGAAACTCAAGGCTTACTACGGCTTTGACAAGCCCGTTCTTCAAAGCTACGGCATCTGGCTTTTGAAGGTTCTAAAAGGGGATCTGGGACGGTCCACCCGATACCAGGATCCGGTCTGGGAGATGATCTCCGAACGTGTCCCCATCTCCCTTTACTTTGGCATACTTACCCTGATCCTCACCTACGGGGTCTGCATTCCTCTGGGCGTGGCCAAGGCCGTGCGTCACAACACCGCTTTTGACAACCTTACCTCTGCCCTGATCTTTACGGGATATGCAATTCCGGGCTGGGTGGCCGGGGTGCTGATGCTGGTGCTCTTTGCCTCCCATTACGATGTTTTTCCTTTAGGCGGCCTGATGTCTGATTTTTTTGATCAGATGTCTTTGGGGGAAAAGGTATGGGATGTGGCGCAACATACGGTACTGCCCCTGATGGCTTATATGATCGGCTCTTTCACCGTGATGACCCAGCTGATGAAAAATACCCTCATGGACAATCTTTCCGCCGATTACGTGCGCACCGCCATGGCCAAGGGCCTGCCCTTTAAAAAGGCGGTGTTCAGCCATGCCTTGAGAAATTCCCTGATCCCCATTGCCACTTCCTTTGGCAACAATATCTCAATCATCCTCATGGGCTCTTTTCTCATTGAAAAAGTGTTCAACATCGACGGCATGGGACTTTTAGGATACGAATCCATTGTGGACCGGGACTATCCCGTGGTCATGGGAATTCTTGTGATTTCGTCCCTGCTTTTTCTCATCGGAAACATCCTGTCGGATCTGTGCGTGGCGCTTGTGGATCCAAGGGTTCGCTTTAAATAAAGGAAAAGACAGATGGCCATTTTCAATCCCGTCACCGTACAAAAGATGAGGCGCTTTTCCTCCATCTCCCGGGGATTCTGGTCCTTTGTGATTATCATGGCCCTGATTCTGGCTTCCTTTTTGGCCGAAGCCCTGATCAACTCCCGGGCCCTGGTGGTGAAATACGAGGGTAAGCTTTACTTTCCCACATACGGGGATATGATTCCCGGAAAGACATTCGGCCTTTCGTACGCCTACGAGACCAACTACCGGGATCTTAAAGAGAAGATGGCCGCCGAAGGATCGGATGGTTTCGTCATCATGCCGCCGGTGCCCTACAACCCTTATGAGAACGATCTTCGCCTCAACGAATTTCCCCCCTTTCCCCCTTCGTTTGAGCGGAGGCATTTTTTAGGAACGGACAATGTGGGACGGGATGTTCTGGCACGGCTGGTCTACGGTTTCAGAACCGCGATCCTCTTTTCGGTGCTCTTGCTGGTCCTTAACTACGGTATAGGGATTTTTCTGGGCTGTGCCATGGGGTACTTCGGGGGGAAGTTTGACCTTTTTTTTCAGCGGGTCATTGAAATCTGGACCAACATTCCGGTGCTCTATGTGATTATCATCATTGCCTCAATCACCGTGCCCAGTTTTTCCATTCTGGTTTTAATCATGGCCTTTTTCGGCTGGACCAGCATTACCTGGGTGATGCGGACGGTCACCTACAAGGAAAAGGAGCGTGAGTATATCCTGGCGGTGCGGTCCCTTGGCGCTTCCCATGCAAGGATTATCTTCCGCCATATTATTCCCAACACCATTTCCGTGATCGTCACCTATGCGCCCTTTGCCATCTCCAGCGGTATTGTGGCCTTAACCTCCCTGGACTATCTGGGATTCGGGCTTCCCGCGCCCACCCCCTCCTGGGGGGAACTGCTCTCCCAGGGCTGGCAGAACATGGAGGCATGGTGGATTTCAGCGTCCGTGGTCGGGGCCATGATCCTTACCCTGCTCACCGTCACCTTTACAGGAGAGGGGATAAGGGAAGCCTTTGATCCCAAACGGCATACGATTTATGAGTAGGCCATGCGGCCTACACGCACGAAAGCCATGCGGCCCATCGGCACACAGGCCGTTGGGCTAAAAATAGGAGGGTTATATGTCCCCTGAATTTGTTTTTGCCTTCTGCATTACGGTGTTTGTGGCCTCTATTATCCCGGGGCCGAGCATGCTCCTGGCCCTGACCCACGGTATGCGGTACGGAGTGCGGCGGACCATGGCATCCGCCCTGGGCAATGTCCTGGTGACCCTGATCCAGGCCCTGGTGTCCATACTTGGGCTGGGGGCGGTGCTCCTGGCTTCTGAAACCGTTTTTCTGATGATCAAATGGGCCGGCGCGGCTTATCTGGTCTATATGGGAATCAGCCTCCTGCGTTCCGGGGATCTGGTCTTTGGTGCGCAAACCCCAGGGGAGGGAGCCGCACACAAAATGCCCCTTAACAAATTGTTTGTTCAGGGGGTTCTGGTCACCGCAGGCAACCCCAAGGCCATTGTCTTTTTTACGGCGGTTTTTCCCCTGTTCCTCCATCCCGGTGCTGGATTTATGCTGCAGTGCACCTGCCTTTTAAGCCTGCTTTGCACCATCGCCTTTGCCTGCTTCATGCTTTATGCCTTAGGCGGGCAGCGGATTGTTGGGCTGTTTTCAAGGGCCGGTGCCGGCCGTTGGGTCAGGCGGATTATCGGCACGAGCTTCATCGGGGCCGGCATCGGTCTTGCGGCCGCCCGCAGGGGGTAACTCTTTGCAAAACCGGATTTCATGATTACATTCTGAACGTGGCGAAACAGCCGTTTTAAAATCCGCCACGAAAGGAGTCCTCATCATGAAAAAACATGGTTATAAATCCCGGATGGAGAACTGGACCGAAAGGTGGAGTAAATTGGGAAAGGCCTTCGGCGTCCAGCACCCGACCCATTCCCACGGGGAGATGAAAAAAAACGAGGAAGGAAAGCATGCCAAAGATCCTCTGGACAAGGAGTTCAGGGAGAGCCTGGCCTATTTCCACTAAATCTTGCGCAACGCCCGGCCTGGGAGATGAAACGTGATCCCAGGCCCGGTTTTTTTCATACGATCCGTGTCTTAACTTTTCAAAAAATAGCCTGCAACTGACCGAACCCATCATTTAAGGGTGTTACCCTTCTTTATTTCGCCCGTCATCCTGGCGGCACGAAGTCTTCGCGAAAATATGAATTCAGTCACCTAAATATTTATAAATGCAATTGCGTTATCAGGGCGCCTTTTGTAATGTAGATATAAAGACCCTTTTATCGAAAAAATTTTATTCTTCAAAAAAATCGTTATCGTACGGCAAGGTCAAATTGACATCTCAACTTCGGTAAAGGGGCTGGCCCGTCGCGTCAAGACCAGCCCTTGCAGATAAAGCTGGTTAAAGAGGATACGGGGCAAATCCCCGGCCTAAAGCAGATTGTAAAGAGATTGGCGCCATTGATATAAACCACTGCGATTGGAGTCTTGACCATGCCGTTGCGCAAATTCGCCTCAGTCATCTTTGTCAGTCTTAGTCTCTTGGTTGTGGGGGGGGCTGCCGGATGCGGCGGCGCAATTTTCAGGCGGTTCCGGGGAACTTTCCCCGGCATTTGCTGACCGGCTTGACCGGCAGGAAAAAGTGTGGCTTTCAAAACATCCCAGTATTTCCATGGGGATGATGGATGCCTGGCCGCCCATGAATTTTGTGGATGTCAACGGGACGCCTCACGGCATCGGAGTGGATTATCTGCGTGCCGTGAATCAGAGGCTTGGGGGGATTATCAAACTGATTCCCGGACCGTTCAAGGAGAACCTTGCCGCAGTGCAATCAAAAAGTCTTGACGCACTCATGGATGTGACACCGAAACCTGAACGCGAAGAATTTTTAAATTTTACCCAAAAGTACCTGAGCATTCCCCATGTGATTGTCGCCCGGGCTCAGGAGCCGTACTTTGCCTCTGAAAAGGACCTTCAAGGCAAAACCCTGGCGCTTGAGGCCGGATTTTATAACGTAAAATATTTCAAAGGCAAATACCCGTCCATTGTTATTCGCGAGTATCCCAATACTGCGGTCGCTTTAGGGGCGGTATCAAGGGGGGAGGCGGATGCATACGTCGGCAACCGGGCGGTTGCCGCCTGGATCATGGAGCAGGAACTGATTTCAAATCTTGAGATCCAGGGGCGCACGGAAAAACCCGGCTCGATTTTGACCATCGGGGTGAGAAAAGACTGGCCGATCTTCGCCTCCATCCTTGATAAGGCCCTTGCCGATTTGAGCATAGAAGAGGTGCAGGCGATTCACCGCCGATGGGCCGGAATGACCTCGACTTCTGAAAAGCCGGATGATTTGTTGACGTCAATGGAACGGGACTGGCTCTCCTTGCATCCTGTGATCAAAATCGGTATCGGGGATACCTGGACGCCCTTTGTCTATGTTAAAAAGGACGGCAGCCTGGAAGGGTATGATGTTGATTTTTTATCCATGATCAACAAAATTACCGGCGCCAATATTGCCCTTGTTGCAGGGCAGTGGAAAGAGATTGTTGGCCGGGCGGAACGCCGGGAGCTCGACGGACTGGCCGAATCCGCTCCGGCGGAGGCCCGGCGGAAATATTTTGAGTTTACCGATCCTTATAATATCGTGGAATATGCAGCGGCAAGCCTGCCTGAAAAAGCCGCCAAGGTTCATCATATCACCGATTTGAAAGGCAAGCGTATCGCCCATCTCAAAGGCAATATCTGGTCGGGCAAAATCATCGACGATATCGGAGAAGTCAGTAAAATTGATGTCTTTTCCGAGGAAGAGGCCTTCTTGCAGGTGGTAAAGGGAAAGGCCGACTTTGCCCTGATCCCGATACAAAAATTTACCCCATTAAGAAAGATTTTTCATGAGACCCTGGCCATCGCCCATGTGTTTAAGGATGACAAGTATGTTCTCAAAACCGTTTATTCTGTCCGAAAAGACTGGCCCCAGCTTATTTCTATTATCAATAAAGCATTGTCAGCCATTGACCGGAGCGAAAAACAGGCGATTTTTGAAAAATGGGTGCCATCGGCTGTCGGGACTGCCGATCTCTCCTTGCCAACACCCGTCCCGTTCAATATCACAAAATTTTTGCTGCAAAGTAGTGGTGCGCTTTTTGTCTTCATGGGGGCGGGCATATTCATTGCCTGGCTGGTTAAGGGGCGTCCCAGGCAGCTGACTATCCGCGATTCCCTTATTTTGACCTCCTTTATTTATGCCTCGCTGATTGCCACAAGTTCTATTTTTGTTGTCATGCTCGCCCAGACCTACGAGCATGAAGACACCATTACGGCGCGGAACATAGAAGCCTTGAATCTGGCCTTTGAACTCAAACAGTCTTCTGATGATTTGACACGGTTTGCCCGCACCTATGCTGTGACCAGAGACCTGAAATATGAAGCATATTTTAGGGATATTATCGCCATAAGGGACGGAGCACAGCCCCACCCTGAAAACTTTACTCCGTTTTACTGGGATTTTGTGGCAGCGGGAAAAGTTTTACCGGATCAGGAGGGCAACACCTATAGCATCGAGCAGAGGATGAAGGAACTGGGGCTTTCCAAGGAGGAGATTAGCAGGCTTTTTGAGGCCAAGAAGGAGTCAGATGATCTGATTGATTTGGAACAGGTGGCAATGAACGCTGTCAAGGGAATATACAAGGATGACAGCGGCCGGTTCACGATCAAGGGGAGGCCGGATATGGAAATGGCCCGAAACCTTTTGCACGGCAGAGAGTATCATGAAATCAAAGCCCGGATCATGAGGCCTATTGAGCAATTTTTTGCGATTCTGGAATGGCGCATGGCCAATGAGGAAAGCCATATCCATCAGAGAAATCAAGCGGTGACCTTGGGCATTATTCTCCTGGTGGCCACGACCATTGCATTTTCGGTTTATGTTTTTTTTCTATTGAGGCGGCGTATCATCCTGCCCCTTTCCGGGCTTGAAAAAGGGGCGAGAACCATTATCGCAGGGGATTATTCCCACTATATAGATCTTGAAGCGGATGATGAAATGGGGCATCTGGCAAAGGTTTTCAATTCCATGTCCCATAGCATCAAAGAAAATACCTCCCGCCTGAGCGCAACCATTGAATCGACAACAGACGGTATCCTTGTCGTGGACCTGCACCAGAAAATCACCACCTTCAACTCCCGTTTTCTGGAAATCTGGCGCTTAGACAAAGATCAGATAAAAGATTGTGATGATGAGGCCCTGATTACGGCCGTCCTTGAAAAGCTGACAGATCCGGAGGCTTTTCTGGAACGGGTCGAGCAACTCTATGCCAGTCCAGAGGCCGAGGACTTCACCACACTATTTTTAAAGGACGGCCGAATCCTTGAAAGATACTCAAGGCCCCAGCAGCTGGGCGATCAAATACTTGGCCGGGTCTGGAGTTTCAGGGACGTGACTGAACGCTACCGGGTTGACGCGGAACTGCGCAAGCTGTCCTGGGCCATTGAGGCCAGCCCGGCCTCCGTGGTTGTCACCGATACCCACGGCACCATTCAGTATGTGAATCCCAAGTTCAGCGAGTTGACCGGTTACTCGGCCCAAGAGGCAAAGGGGCAAAAACCCAGGATTTTGAAATCCGGCAGACACGGGCGGGCGTTCTACGGGCAGATGTGGTCAACCATCACCTCCGGCAATGTCTGGCACGGGGAGCTGTGCAACCGTAAAAAAAGCGGCGAGCTGTACTGGGAATCCGCCTATATCGCACCGGTTAAAGATGAACTCGGTAAGCTGACCCATTTTGTAACGGTCAAAGAAGACATTACCGAGCGCCGGGAGATGGAGACCGCCCTAAAAAAGAGCCGGGAGCGTCTGGCGGCGGCTGCAAAAATTTCCCGGCTGGGGTATTTTGAGCTGGACCTTCGTACCATGATTTTCACCCTGGACGAACCGCTGTGGGAGCAGCTGGGCACCTCCGTTGAAGCCGAGGGCGGCGAAACCATACCCGCGGACCGGTATCTGGCCCGTTTTTGTCTGCCGGAAGACCGGGCTGTTTTAGATGCGCATATCCAGCGGGCGTTATCCACCCGGGAAGTGGTCGAAGATGCCATGGAATACCGTGTCCGACTCAAAGATGCGAACATCCGTAATTTTTCGGTCAGGTACAGGGTCGAAATTGATAAGACAGGGCATCCTCAAAAAGCGTACGGCTTTAACCAAGACATCACTGAGCGTATGCTGGCCGAGGCGGAGCTGCTGCAGGCCAAGGAGTCCGCAGAAGTTGCCACCCGTGCCAAGAGTGATTTTCTAGCGAACATGAGCCACGAAATCAGAACGCCTATGAACGCTATCATCGGGATGAGCCATCTGGTTCTTAAAACGGATCTGAGCGCAAAGCAGCGAGACTACATCTCCAAAATCGACCAGTCTTCAAAGTCTTTGCTGACCATTATCAACGATATCCTTGATTTTTCCAAGATTGAGGCCGGAAAGCTGGAAATCGAATCCATTCCGTTTTTTCTGGACGATGTACTGGACAGCCTGTCCAACATGATATCCGCCAAAACCCAGGAAAAAGGGCTGGAGTTTGTCTTTGATATTGATCCGGATTTTCCCCAGGGACTGGTTGGAGATCCCCTGCGCTTGGGGCAGATTCTGCTGAACCTGTGCAGCAATGCGGTCAAATTTACGGATTCAGGTGAGATCGTGCTCTCCGCTGCCGTTGATGATCAGGATAATACAGGGGTGCTGGCCCGGTTCAGTCTCCGCGATACCGGCATCGGATTAAGCCGGGATCAGCAGGACAACTTGTTTGAATCCTTTTCCCAGGCCGATACCTCCACCACGCGCAAACACGGGGGAACCGGCCTGGGGCTTGCCATCTGCAGAAATCTGGCCAGGCTCATGGGCGGGGAAATCGGCGTTGTCTCCACGCCGGGTAAGGGCAGCACCTTCTGGTTCACGATCCGTTTTGGCCTTCATGCCCGGATTAAGAAAACCAGAAAGGATTATGCCGCCCTGGTTCCCAACCTCAAGGGGAAACGGGTCCTGATTGTGGATGATAACAAACATGCCCTGCAGATTTTAAAGGCCATAACAGAGAGTTTCGGTTTTCATGTGACCACGGCGTCGTCGGTGGATCAGGCACTTGCAATCCTTGATGACAGCAAAAGAAACTCCCCTTTCCGTCTGGTTTTAATGGACTGGAACATGCCGGGAAAAGACGGGATCCAAGGGGCGAGAACGATAAAACAAGACCCGAGATTCAAGGATATTACCACCGTGATCATGATCACCGCCTATGGCCGGGAGGAACTCATGCGCCATGCCGCAGATGTCGGTATCGAAGGCTTCCTGGTCAAGCCGGTTAATCAGTCCGTCCTGTTTGACACCATTATGCAGGCCTTGGGTCATGCAACAGAGTTCAAAGCCTCCCAAAGGGAGAACAGTATCCTGGTACCAAAAGAGTTTAATTCTGTCCGGGGGGCCCGCATCCTTTTGGTGGAAGATAATGAGATCAATCAGCAGATTGCCACCGAGCTTCTTGAAAGTGAAGGGTTTGCTGTTTTTATTGCCGAGGATGGGAAAAAGGCCGTGGACATGGTGACCTTACAGGCTCAGCCCCCCTATGACATCGTTTTGATGGATCTTCAGATGCCGGTGATGGACGGATATGAGGCAACGGCTGCACTGCGTCGGGACGGCCGCTTCAATGAACTGCCCGTTATTGCCATGACAGCCGATGCCATGAGCGGGGTAAGGGAGAAAACCCTGAGTGTTGGCATGAACGACTATGTAACCAAGCCCATTGATCCTTCTGCCCTGTACGAGGTGTTGGTGAAGTGGATTAAACCGATGTCCCGGGCCCTGCCAAAAGAGTATGTGCCTATAAATACAGAGGCCCAGGACGATGAGCAGACGCTGCCGATTCTTTCCGGTATTGACGTTCAAACCGGTGTGATGCGGGTGGGGGGCAGTATTCAAAGGTACAAGGAACTGCTGGTAAAATTCAGCGACAATCAAAGGGATGCCGGGGATAGGATTTTGAAGGCCATGGAGGCAGGAGACAGGGAGGAGGCCATCCGGGGGGCCCACACATTAAAGGGGGTGTCCGGCAATATCGGCGCCATGGCGCTTCATGAAAAGGCACAGGCTCTGGAGGCGGCACTGAAGAGGGATGATCCGGCACGGTGGCCGGACGCGCTTGCCGCGATGACAATGAGTCTGGAGCAGACCTGCCAAACCCTGCAGACCGTTTCAGAGGAAAAGCCAAGGCCCCCAGCCGAAGCAACCGTTGAGGTGGACAAGGATGCGCTGGGGGATCGTTTAATTGAGCTGCGGCAGTACCTGATGGAATCGGATACCGAGGCCAAATCCGTTTTGGACGAGATCCTGGAGATGGTTCGCGGAACTGAGCAGGAGGCCGGGTTCAGCAACATTCATAGGGCGGTCTCCGGTTATGCCTATGAAAAAGCCTTGGAGGCGCTGGACGAGATATCACACAAGCATGATTTAAAATAGGCTGGCGAATTATGGCGCAAATTGAAAAGCAGATGATCCTTATCGTTGATGATACTCCGGAAAACATCGATGTTCTGGACGGTATCCTTAGGGCGAACTATCGGATCAAGGCCGCCCTGGACGGAGAGTCCGCGTTAAAGATCGCCCTGGGAAAACAGCCGCCGGATCTTATTTTGCTGGACGTGATGATGCCGGGCATGAACGGCTACGATGTGTGCAGGTCTCTCAAGGAAAACACGGCCTCCCAAAGTATTCCCGTGATCTTTGTCACGGCTAAAAAGCAGGTGGAAGACGAAACCCTCGGGTTTGAACTCGGAGCGGTGGACTATATTACCAAACCGGTGGAGCCTGCTGTGGTAAAGGCCCGTGTCCGAACTCACATTGAACTCAAACGCCACCGCGATCACATGGAAACCCTGGCGCAAACAAGGGCCCAACAGCTGATCCATGCCGAACGGCTGAGCACCATGGGCCTGTTATCCGCAGGGCTCGCCCACGAAATCAACAATCCTTTGACCTATATCCACAGCTATGCCGAGTATGTCAGGGACGATTTAGAGGCGTTGCAGGCCGAATTTAACGGTATTCTCAACCCTTCAGAATCAACGAAAGAATCCGTTGATTCAAGGTTTTTGGACTGCAAAGAGTCTATCGCCGAAATCATCAGGGGATCACAACGGATTATGTCCCTGGTTGAAAATATGAAACACCTGTCAAGGGCCGATGATCAGTCCAGGGGACGCGTTGATATTGTCCAGTGCATTGAGAATGCAATGAAGCTGTGTCAATTTGATTTAAAGCTTATCCAGGTCACCCTGGATAGGGATGACGTGTTGCCTGATATTATGGGCAATAGGCAGCAGATCGAACAGGTATTGATCAACCTGATTAAAAACGCGGTAGATGCCATGGAAAACGACCCATCCGCCGCACTCATCCTGACGGCGAAAATGGACGAAAAAAGTGTCCGGATCACCGTGGCGGACAATGGCCCGGGAATCCCGGAAGACAAGCTTTCAAGCATCTGGGAAGCGTTTTACACCACCAAGACTGATGAAAAGGGCACCGGCTTGGGACTCTCAATTAGTAAAGGCATTATTGAAGACCATGGCGGCAGCATACGGGGTAGCAATATCACTCCCCATGGCGCCAGCTTTACCATTGAACTGCCACCGGCGGATGCCTTGGATTTTGTACAGGAAATTTAGACGAGGAGTGGGTGCCAATGAGTGAGAAAAATTCTATGTCCATTATTCTGATCGTTGACGACGCCCCTGAAAATATAGATGTCCTCAGCGGGATTCTCAGGGAAGATTATCGAATCAAAGCCGCTCTGGACGGAGAGCGCGCCCTTAAGATTGCTGAGAGCCAAAGCCCGCCGGACCTGATTCTACTGGATGTCATGATGCCGAAGATGGACGGGTATGAGGTCTGCCGCCGCCTTAAGGAAAATCCGGCTACAAATAAAATTCCCGTGATTTTTGTCACCACCCGGGGAGAGGTGGTCGATGAGTTCAAGGGATTTGAAGTGGGGTGCGTGGATTATATCTCTAAACCGGTCAGCCCCCCCTTGGTAAAGGCGCGCATAAAAACCCAGCTTGCACTGTACAATCAAAATCGCATCCTGGAAGAAAAAGTCAAAACCCGCACCCGTGACCTTGTCTATACCCAGGATGTTACGATTCTGGGCATGGCGGTATTGGCCGAATACAGGGACAATGAAACCGGCGGCCATATTATGCGTACCCAAAATTATGTCCGGGTACTGGCCGAGCAGATGGCGAATTATCCAAAATTCAGGGCTTCTTTGGATGGGGATATGATCGATCTTATGTTCAAATCCACCCCCCTGCACGATATCGGCAAGGTCGGTGTTCCCGACAATATCCTGCTTAAACCCGGAAAGTTGACTGAAGACGAGTTTGAGGTGATGAAAAAGCATACCGTTTACGGCGGAGATGCCCTGTCCCGGGCGGAAAAGGCCTTTGGGGGCATGGCGTCCACCAGCTTTTTGAAAGTGGGAAAGCAGATCGCTTACACCCACCATGAAAAATGGGACGGCAGCGGATACCCCTACGGTTTAAAAGGGGAGCAAATTCCATTGGCAGGACGGTTGATGGCCCTGGTGGATATCTATGACGCTCTGATCAGTAAAAGGGTATATAAACCGCCTTTTTCCCACGGCAAAGCGGTACAGATCATCACAAAGGGGGACGGGCGGGTGATGCCCGATCATTTAGACCCGGATGTGCTCGGGGTATTTGCCGATCATCATGAAGAATTTCGCAAGATTGCCTTAAAGTATGCAGACCATGATGAAGAGCGGAGCCTGCTCTCCCAGGTTTAATCACTTAAACTGGTCTTTGGATCGGCCGGATTCGTTATCTTTCCCTGTGCCATAAATTTTTGCGTGGCGGTATCCGTCTGCCTTTGAAAAAATCATTGCCGAAAAAATAATTAAAGGGACTTTTTGTTCCCGGAAGGGTATGCTGTTCCATTTGACCCCGAGACTTTGCAAGAGAAAGTCCAAAAGAATTTTAAAGGAGAATGATTGATGAGAAAGAATATTGTATTGGCAATCCTGGCTGGTTTCATGATGCTGACGGCGGCAAATGCCGCGGTTGTGGCAACGGTGGGAAGCCTTGAGATTACCGATGCGGATGTTGACGCAAGACTTGCGCAACTGCCGCCGCAGTACAAGGCCTCCTATGATTCGGAGGCAGGCCGGAAAATGCTGCGGGATCAGCTGGTGCAGGAAAAACTGATCTATATCCAGGCGGCAGATCAAAAGTACGACACCAATGATGCGGTGGTCAAGCAACTGGAAAAAATCAAGCAGCGGCTCATGGTCGGCCAGTACATCAATGACGAATTTGAAAAACTTGAGGTGAGCGAAGACGAGCTCAAAGCCTATTATGGTGAAAACAAGGCTATGTTTAACCAGAAGGAACAGGTCTGGGCGAAACATATTCTTTTGAAAACAGAAGATGAGGCAAAGGCTGCCGCAGCAAGGGTTATAAAAGGCGAATCTTTTGAAGACGTTGCCAAACAAATGTCGACAGGCCCCAGCGCGTCAAAGGGCGGAGATCTTGGATGGTTTGAAAAAGGGCAGATGGTGCAGGAATTCGAATCGGCTGCCTTCAGTCTGGACAAGGATAAAATAAGCGAGCCTGTGAAAACCCAGTTCGGATATCACATCATCAAGGTGTATGACAAAAAAGAGGCCGGAACCAAATCCTTTGCCGATGCCAGACCGGAGATCGAAAAAATTGTTATGGGGCAAAAGCAGAAAACCCGAGTTTCAGATATTATTGAGCAGGTTAAAAAAGATCATCCCGTGACCACCTATTAATCCGCAACCCCTGTCAATTTCGTCCCGGGGCCGTTAAGCGGTCCCGGGACGTGTCTTTTTACCGTATACAATCCTCAGCTTATTCATCCGATGCCTTAAGGTGCCGGCATTGATTTCCATGATTTCGGCTGCGCCTCCCGGGCCGTGAATTTTGCCCCGGGTCATGGCAAGAACGGCCCTGATGTGCTCGGCCATAACATGATCCAGACTCAGGTCCGGAGCGGTCAGGGGCGGCTTTTTAGACAGATTGGTCTTGGTCAGGGCCGAAAGGGTTTGGGACGGCGGCTGGGGAAGGCTGATGCTTTCCGGGTCAAGTTCCGGTCCCCGGGTCAGGATCAGGGCGCGTTCCAGAATATTTTTCAGTTCCCGGGCATTTCCCGGCCAGTGATAGGCCATCAGTTTTGCCATGGCCGGTTTGGACAATTCGGGAATAATCGGAAGGTTCATTTCCAGCGCTTTTTCTCGGATAAAATGGTGGGCCAGCAGCGGCAGGTCCCCCATGCGTTCTCTTAAAGGGGGAAGGTCAATGGGAAAGACATTGATTCTGAACCACAGATCCTGTCTGAATGTGCCGGCCCGGACCATTTTTTCAAGGCTCCTGTTGGTGGCGGCGATAACCCGCACCCGGGTCTGGATCGAAGAAGTGCCGCCGACCCGTTCCACGATCCCGTTCTGCAGCACCCGGAGCAAGCGGACCTGGGCCGTAGGGGAAAGCTCTCCGATTTCATCCAGAAACAAGGTGCCCCTGTGGGCCCGCTCAAACTTTCCGGGCCTTGGGCTAACCGCTCCGGAAAAGGCGCCTTTTTCATGGCCGAAGAATTCGGTATCCACCAGGCTGTCCGTCACGGCGCCGCAATTCATTTTAACAAAGGGCCCGTTTCTTTGCCGGGACAATTCATGAATCCTTGCTGCGGCCACTTCTTTTCCCGCGCCGGTTTCTCCTGCGAGCAGAACAAGGCTGTCGGTGGGGGCCACCTGCCGGATTTTTTCCATGACCTTTGCAAGGCCTGTTTGTTCTCCGATAAACTGCGGGGCAGGGAGGCTGAGCTCTTGCTTCAGCAATTGATTTTCTGCGGCAAGGGTCTTTCTGGATGCCAGAATTTTTAAGTGATGAAGGGCGTTGATGGTGGCAATGGTAAACGGCTCTCTGACCCTGACAAAATGGGTCAGATTTTCTTTGGTGTATCGGTTGCATCCCCGGGCGCAGAGGGTGAGGTGCCCCAACCCGTATTTTTGTTCCCGGGTTTCTAAAAACATCTGGAGCAGAGAATACTCAGCCATGCCGTAATGATCCATAATAAGATCGTTGAGCCGGCTTTCTCCCGGACCGTTTGTCATCCCGGTTCTGGGCAGCTGTGAGATTTCATTTACCAGATCCAGCCCCGGGGGCAGGGGGATGGCCTTGTTGATCAGGCCGGCGCTTTGGGCAGTTGCCCGGGCAATGGTCCGGATGGCATCGGCCTTTGGGTCGTAGAAATGAAGGAGCAACTCCTCAGCCGGCATGATGTGCCGGATCTCCCCCAAGGCCTGCTGCATGCCGGTTTCAATATCCAGACTGGAGCAGACTTTCAGGGTGACGGTTTTGACAAATTCATCCCAGGCCATGGCTGCAGATCCTCAAGAATTGTTAAATACGGTAATTTTTGAGAATAAACGCGAAATTGTCAAATAAATTTACATATATGACAATTAAAAGAAAGGCCTAAAATCCAACATGCTGTAATAAGACAATATTTTATCCGGGCATGGTTCCTGCGTTTTGAAGACATTAGGATAGGCAAAACCGAAGATGGACCAATAATAAATGGGAGGCGGGTATGCGATTTCGGATTTCTCCTTTGTGGTGGCCGGTCATGGCAGTTTCAAGTCCGTTGCTGATCCTCATGCTGATGGCACGAAATAAAAAATTTAAATCCCATCAAAAACGGGCCGGGAAGGAAAATTTGCAGCGCCTTTCGTTAGCAGCACATCTCGACCTGCCGGTTCATGAACAGCTGGAACTGACCGTTTTGCTGGATGAGCGGGCGCGCGACGGGTTTAAAACGGCTCCGGGGATCAGCTATCTTTTATCGACAGGACGGGAAAGCCTGCTCTTTGACATGGGATTCGGGGATGAAGATGCGGCTTTTGCCCATAACATAAAAGCGGCTGCTCCTGATTTTACCCGGACAAAGGGGGTGGTCATCTCCCACCTGCATCCCGACCATATGGGGGGCTTTGCTGCGGTGAAAAAAAGACAGGTTCCTCTGCCTGAAGGGTGCCAGGCGCTTCAGGGCCTTTCCTGTTATCTGCCTGAAGCCTGCGGGACAAAAGCGTTTGAAGGGCAAGAGGTTAACGGCCCGACACGTTTGCCTGCAGGCATCGGTACCACAGGACCGCTGGACTGCAGTCTTTTTTTTATGGGGCCCACAAGGGAGCAGATGCTGCTGATACGCCTAAAGGACAAAGGCGTTGTCGTGGTCACAGGATGCGGTCATCCCACCATTTCACTGATTCTGGACTATGTGAGGCGGCTGACTCCGGATCCGGTCTACGCCGTTGTGGGGGGCCTTCACCTTCCCGTGACGGACAGCCCCTTAAAAAAGCCCGGGCTCAAGGTTCAGATGATATTCGGGACGGGCAAGCCCCCGTGGAAAAGGATCTCAGACCTGGATGTGGACAAGGCGGTGACCGCCTTGAACCGGGCCGGGGTAAAATACCTGTATCTGTCCTCCCATGATATCTGCTCCCATGCCATCCGTCGTCTCAGTGACGAGATTGACGGACAAACGGTCTGCTTAGAGGCCGGACGGACCTATACCCTTTGATCCTTTCCCGGTTGATATCAATACTGCCATTTGAACACCCAAAACCCCAGGATGTTCATGAAGACGGCAAGGGAATAGATCGCGCCGATGGTAAAAAGTTTGGTCCTCATGGCCTTTCGGGTGATCACAAAGATGATGGCGCAAAAAAAATGGAAATAACCGAACAGGAAAATCAGCCAGAACCCCTTGAAGGATCTCTCCCAGAAGGGATATTCCCAGACCAGGTGGCCGCCCAGGTTTAGAACGCATTCCACAAGTACGGCAAAGGCGGAATAGCCCACGGCCCAGATCCACATGTCGGGGATGCCGAGCACTTTAGCAGACCGGTCCGGATTCAGGCTGTGGTAGTAGATGATTCCCATAATGGCAAACATGAACATGATTTCAATGTTCCAGCCCACCATGGTTCGAAGGGCAGTGTCTCCGGGGGCGGTCCAAAAGGCGCTGCGCCCGGTTAAGACCATGACCCAGGAGTTCCAGGTTTCATTGAAGAAATCCATACCGAACAGGGTGAGTCCGGCCAGCACGGCGTCCCAGTCCCCGGTCTGCCGGGCCTCCTTGATTTCCCGGACATAGATGTAAAAGACAATGGAGAGCAGGGGGATCACGTACCATTTCAGGGTGGAAACATCTCTTAAATTTTCCAGGGCAAGGCGGGTGGCGTCGGTCATGGCGGTCGTTCTCCTCTCATGCAAAGGGTGAATAATCGATTTATGCGGTCAGGCGTCCCGGTTCTATTTGAATCTGGTTTTCATCCTTGTACGAATCCGATCGTTTCGATTGCTGCGTTGAGCTGCGCCGTCCCTTGTGTAAAAGACCGAACCGTCTTTTCACCCCATGGCAGCGCAATACAATAACCTTTCGTGAACCTTGAAAGGTATTCTTAATTCAAAAGGGGGGATAAGGAAAGATAATTTTTAAGTTTTTGAGGCGATCCCACGGCGGTGAAAACCGCCGGAAGGAGGAGGGCGTGGGCACAACCGTTAGGACCGGCCTGAGTTTTTGTCTCCAGGCCGGCCCCTGCGGTTTTTTATGTCAGTTTAAAGGTCTGGACCATTTTATTCAGGTTGGCTGCAAGGGAAGACAGGTTGGTGGCGCTGGCGTTGACCTTCTGGCTGCCGGCGTTGATGTCCGCGGCATTCTGGCTGACTTCACCGATGTCCTTTGTGACTTCCGCTGCCGTGGCCGATGTCTGGCCGATATTGTCATTGACCTGCTGGAGACCCGATGCGGCCTGGGTCACATTTTTTGAGATTTCCTGGGTGGCGGCGGACTGTTCTTCAATCGCCGTGGCCACAGAGGTGACAATAGAGTTGATTTCATCAATAATGGTGACGATCTCTCCGATGGCTTCCACAGACTCCTGGGTGGTGGCCTGAACATCGGCGATTTTTGTTCCGATTTCCCCTGTGGCCTCAGCGGTCTGCTGGGCAAGGGCTTTGATTTCACCTGCCACCACGGCAAAGCCCTTGCCGGCTTCTCCGGCCCGGGCCGCCTCAATGGTGGCGTTCAGGGCCAGAAGATTGGTCTGTTCGGAAATTTCTGAAATGGTGTCCGTAACCTTGGAGATTTCCGAAGCTGCGTGGCCCAGGGCATTCACCTTCTGGGAAACCTGGCCCGCCTTTTCCACGGCATTGGATGTGGTCTGGCTGCCGGTGGAGGTGTTGCCTGCGATTTCGTTGATGGTGGAGGACATTTCTTCGGCCGCCACCACAATGAGTTCAATGTTTGAGGATGCCTCTTCGGTGGCTCCTGCCACATGGGTCATGCTTGTGGCCATTTCCTCTGCCGCGGCGGCCACTTTGTTGGAATTTTGAGAGGTCTGCTCCGCATTGTCATACATCTGTTCGGAAATAGAGGTCAGGTCCGTTGCCGAAAGCCCCAGTGTATCAACCCCGCCCTGGATTTCCTGGATCATCCGGGTCAGGTTTGCTGTCATTAGATGCATATCGGCATAAACCCCTGTAAGCTCATTTTCCTTCCCTTTAAAGGAAACGGAGAGATCTCCATTTGCAATGCTTTTGGCCACGGCGGCAATCTCTGAGGGGTCCCCGCCTAACTGGGCCATGATTCCCTTGGCAACAAGGACCCAAACGATGATGACGACCACAACGGAAACGCTGATGAGAATGAGCAATGCAATATTGCCCTTTTGGGAGCTTTCGGCAATGCGGTGGGCAGAGTCTAAGAACTCATGTTCAAAACTTCCTGCCGTAATAATCCAGTCCCACGGCTTAAAATACCCGGCCTTAACCAGTTTTTTTTCAACAGTATTGTCAGCGGGATTTTTCAATGCGTAGTCATGGTCGATGATCTCTCCGTCTTTAGCGGCCAGCGCCTTTTTAATCAGGTCTTTGATAAAGTAGTTGCCGGTTTCATCCTTAAGATCCATGATATTTTTGCCGTCATCTTTCCCCTTTTGAGAAATGATGTAATTTCCGGACGAGTCCAGGACATACACGTAACCGGTTTTCCCGATGACCATATTCATCAGGGCGCGGCGAAGGGTTGTCGTGCTCTCCTGAGGGATACCGGCATAGAGAACGCCGACAAGGTTGCGACCGGCATCGTATAACGGTTTGTACGCCGTGATATACCAGCCGTTGACCACATAGGCCCGGCCGATGAAGGTTTTTCCTTCAAGAATGGAGGCGATAACCGGATTGGGCTTTCCGTCGGGATTGGTTGCCGGGATATAGGTGCCGATGGCCCGGTTGCCGTCTTTTTTGATCACATTGGTGGCGACCCTGAGCATATCGCCCTTATCGTTCATCTTCTGGAATACGGTACAGGTGGTGGTGGTAAGGGTCAGGATTTCATCCACCAGGGGAACGGGAGTGTTTTTATCGGAGGTTTTCCCCAGCCACCGGTCTCCGATGAACATCCTGGGCAGGAGGACCTGGCTTTTTTCCTTGGTGTACTGGTTGACGGCTTCCCAGGTTTCGGATTCGTCGCTGAATGTGAACCCTCCGGCATTATTGGCGATATCCTCTGCTACGTTGATGGCGGTGGCCAGGCTTTTTTCAATGATTTCCTGCTGGGTCCTGGCAAGCGTCAGGCTGCCTTCCACAATATGCTGCAGGTCGGTATAAGCCATTTTAATGCTTTCCTGGCTTGCCAGGCGGGTTTTAATCCGGTTTTGATAGAGTTCAAATCCAAAGGCTGTGAGAAGCGGGATAATGGTTAAAAGGATTCCAAAGCCCAAAAGCTTTTTTTTTAGGGTGAGGCTGGGGAGCATGTTACTTTCCTTTTAATGGGTGATTTTTGGTTTGACGTGAATCATCTGACCCGGACCTGCGTGCATAAGCATTCCTTCTGCTAAAGGGACAGCCGGCCGTTGACGGCCGGTATCGCACGACAAGTTATGGGAAAAATAAGTTTACCTAAAATATTATGACAAAAAATATAGTGCCACAATATCATGACCCGAAAGGGAGCTCAATACTTTGATTTGGGGAGGAGTTAAAAATGGCCTGCTTAAAAGGCTTGGTTATGGCGGTTAAAAGCGCCGGAGCGCAGTTGTCTCTACGTCTTCTCGGCCGTTGAAATACCGGCAGGCCCTGTAGTAGCGAAGATCTGACAGCCAGTACTTGAGATGGGCGGTATCCTTTGCAAGTTTTCTTATAAGATTCATAGGCCGGGTCAAGGCCTGGCAGACCGGGCCTGCCAGTTCGCAAGGATCCCTGAAGCACTCCCAGTCGCAGGACAGGCAGAAGGCCTGCCTGTCAAGGGCGTCCAGGTCAAGGGTTTCAAAGGGCCCCAGATTTTCGTTTCCCCGGTAGCCGCAGGGGTAGGTGTTGCCATCCTGACAGTTGACAAAGAAAAAGTCGATGCCGCCCCGGCAGGGATAGGCACGGGATTCGTCCTGACGTAAAGATGCGAATTGATAGTCCCGGTAAAGCACGTAAAGGGAGGTTAAAGGGGAGAAGATGCGGATCTGGGATCTGAATTTCGGGATCGTATCCAAAAGGGCCTTGAAGAGCAGGGCCTTTTCCGCTTTGGTAAAGCAGACCACCCGGTCCGGGGAGGCTGCGGCATATACGGCGTCCAGATCGGATTTGGCCGCATCGTCGGCCATGCTCATGGGATAGCAGGCATTGGCAATGGTAAAGCCCATATCGATCACCCGCCGGTAAAAGGCGGCAAAGCTGCGGGCAAAGCTCTGATAGAAAAGGCAGCTTTCCGGGGTTTCCAGGTCTTTTCTCCCGGGGTGGGGCAGGGCTGCGGTTTCACAGGAGACATTCCGGTTCAGCCCCAGGTTGACGGAAGGGTAAAGACCTGCTTTGTGAAAAAGGGGCAGGGCCTTTTCCATTCCTTGCACAATGCCGTCAAATCCGCGCATGGATTCGTGGATCTTCGCATCGGAGGAGTCCAGGCTGATCCAGAAGTTTCGCAACGGGGTGGCGGCAAGTTCGTCGGCAAGGCGTGCGATCCTGTCTTTAAAATCCGGACGGTCGTGCCCGGCAAAGAAAAATCCATTGGTTCCGGTGCGGATATAGGGAATACCGGCACGGCCTGCGTGGTTAATGAGGTCCGGCAGGTCTTTTCTCAGCAGCATGGGTTCGCCGCCGGTAAAGGAGACCGCCTGGATACCCTTTTGTGCGGCGGCATCAATTATGGCCTTGATCCGGTCCGAGGACAGACGGGTTCTTTCAAATCCGTTGGTTTTTCGCATGCCGCACTGGGGGCAGACTGCGTTGCAACGGTCCGTGATCTGGATGACCAGCTGGCCGGGCATCCGCCCTGTTCCCATGCGCCCGATGGTTTTTACAATGGATTTTAAACCCAAAGATTCTGGTTTTTTCATGCTATCCGGCTTTGGAGAATCTGGGTGTTTCCGCTGGAGAGTCAATGTCCTTGTACTGCTCCCAGTGGCGGATAAAGGCCGCCTCAAAAGAGCGGTCCTCCATGTAGATTCGTGCAGCGCGGCCCATGGTCTGCCGCAGATCGCCATTCCCGGAAAGTTTCTGCATAGCCCGGATCAAAGCGGTTAGTTCATTGCTTTTGACCTTCAGTCCGGTGCGGCCCGGCTGCATGTTTTCGCAGGGGCCACCAAGATCTGAGACGATGACCGGCAGCCCCGAGGCCTGGGCCTCTAAAACCACGTTGCCGAAGGTATCCGTTGTGGAGGGAAAGACAAAGGCATCGGCGGACGCATAGACCTCCTGGAGCGGAACGCCTGACAGATATCCGGTAAAGGTGACCGGCACATCCCGCAGCAGTTGCTTCATTTCGGCGGCCCAGGGTCCGTCACCCACAACCACCAGGTGGACGTTTTCGTTTTCCCGGTAAAGATTGATAAAGGCCTGGACCAGCAAGGGCAGATTCTTTTCTTTAGAGACCCGGCCCACGTATAGAAATTTGGTCACCGCCTCCGGGATCTGAAAGTCCCGGGTGAGGATCGAACTGCGGTTTTCCGGGTGAAACATTTGGGTATCGATTCCCCTGGGAACAAGTCGGATTTTATCCGGGCTGATGCCCCGGGCGGCCAGCTCGTCCAGGGAGTTTTGGCTGGAGACGTAGATCTGGTCCATCTGGTCGTAGTACCAGATCATAAACCGCCAGGTCATGTCTTCGATAAAGTCGTCCCCGGTCAGAGCCTGGGCATACTGGGGAAACTGGGTATGGTAGGTGGCGGTCAGGGGCAGCTTGAGAATCCGGGCGATGGCCAGGGCGGCCAGGCCCACGGGGCCCGGAGTGGCTGAATGAATGTGGGTGAATCCCTGGGTATAGCAAAAATCCAGCATTTCAAGGAACGGGGGGTAGTAAAGACGTTGTTCCGCATATTCGGGAATATCATAGACCCCGATGGGAGAAAAGTTTTTCACCCCGTCTTCCGGGTTTCCCGGATCCTCTTCACAGGTGATGATGGTCAGCTGCTTGTGGTGCTTAAGGGCGGTTTTGACCTGCTGCTGCAGGGTCTGAGCTACGCCGTTGACATCGTAAAAGGTGTCGGTGAAATGGCCGAGTTTGACTCTGCGGGGCTCTGTGCTGTCCTTATGTTTTGCTCCGAAACGCTTTTGCACCAGGGCGTTCATTTCGTTGTCCTTGGCAAAATGGGCAAAGGAGACAAAATAGGGGGCAAGAAGAGAGTACAGGCCCCCAAAAGATCCCAGGGTCTGGAAGATGTTAAAAAGGTTGGCAAAGGACGCCTGGCCGAGCAGATGATTCCCGGTATGGGAGAGCACCTTGGAGGAGAGCTGGTTGACGAATTGGAACCAGATGGCCTCCCGGTCCGCATCTTTGGGCTGGTCCTGGGAAAACAGTCCGGGGTTTTCCTGAAACATCCGTTGGGTTTCCTGGCGGATCAGGCCCATCATGGTGTCGGGAACCCCTTTGCCGGGCTTGTGTTTGCGTTTGCTCAGATAGGCGTATACCCTCGACATGATGGAGGTTTCCTCAGGAGCTTCGGGCATAAGGGAGCGGTCCAGAAAGGTGAGCAGAGGGTCTTTGCCGGCATGACGGCCAAGGTTGAAGCGGTTTCTGTAAAACTGGTAGGCAATGCCGTAGAGGTTGTGGGCCATGGTCTGGGGCGTGGACGGATGGCTGATCACCTGGGCAAGCCCCGCTTCCAGACGTCTTAAAAAGGAGTCCACATCCCATGCCCCGTTGACCCGTGTGTAGGTCCTTGCAATGTTCAATCCGCTGTGATCATCGGAGCCGCCGGTCAGGTTTTTTTTCCAGGGGGTCTCATGCAGAGGGGCCATGTCGTGGATGTTGGACAGTTTTTCAATGTCCATGGGCGTCAGATCGGAAAGGACCCGGGAGAGAATTTGATTCTGACGGTCGTTCCTGGCGCCGTTGAGTTCGAAATTTTTAAACAGCAGGATCATCTGTTCAAAATGGGCCAGGGTGAGCCGGTCATTTACTCCGTATAGGGGATGGGCCTGGATATGGACAATTTTTTCCTGGTTGAGGTAGGTGGCAAGATCGAAAACATTTCTCCGGATTTTCTGGATTTCCAGGTGCTGGGCCTCGGTGATGTTGAGGGCCAGAATATGGACTTTGCATCCGTCTTCGGGAAAGTATGAGGTGATTTCCTCGGAGATAAAGGTGTCGGGCAGGTGGGCGATTTCCAGGGCACCGTCAATGGTGTTGTGGTCGGATATGGTGACCATGGACATGCCCTTGTCCTTTGCGGTCCTGTAGACCTGCATGGGATCGGTAAAGCTTTCCGGGCAGCTGATTTTCTGCAGGATCCACTGGGAGGGGCGTTTGGAAAAAGCCGAGTGCACGTGGAGGTCTATTTTCATTATGTTTTTCCTTTAGAAAGATCCTTTTGTATAGGATGTCTTGTTTCGACTTTAGTTTCTAAGGAAAATCTGTTACCCGATCGTGACGTTTCGGTTAGAAGACGATGAAAAAAACAAAGCCCTGCCCGGGCGGGAGCCAATGCCGGCCCGGGCAGGACTTTGACTGTGTTAGTATACCTTGCGCTGGGAAAACCCCTGCCCCAGAACGTTGAACGTATTCTCGGTGATCATGAACGCCTGGGGGTCAATGTTGAAAATGATTTCTTCCACCCGCTTGATCTGGTAGGTGTTGGCCACCGTGAGTAGGATATCCTTGTCATTGCCGGTATAGGCGCCCTGGCCCTTGAGAAAGGTTGCACCCCGCCGCAAGCGGTGGGTAATTTCATGGGCAATTTCCCGGTTTTTGTCCGAAATGATGATGATCATCTTTCTCTGGTTGAACAGGGCGATACCGTATTCGGTAACCTGGCTTGTAATATAGGCTGCGGCCATGGAGTATAGCACAAGATCAGTGTCCAGCTTTCCGAATGAAAAAAAGAACAGGACAAAGTTGAAGACAAAGTTATAGGTGCCGATGCGGATTCCCAACTTCTGGTTCAAGAGGATGGAAATGATATCGTTTCCGCCGGAAGAGCCTAAAGACCTGAAAATAAATCCGGTACCGGCCCCTACCAGGGTGCCGCCGGCGAGCGCAGCCAGCCAGGGGTCCTGAATTCTAAAGGGAATGTTCACCACTTCAAGGGCAATAGAATAGACCAGCATGCCATAGGTGGAGTACCCTAAAAATCGTTTGGAGATGAACCGGTAGCCCAAAAGAAACACAGGGATGTTCAAAACCAGAAACCAGATGCCGGTGTTCAGGTGGCCTGTAGCGTATAGCAGCAGGATACCCAGGCCTGAGAATCCTCCTGTGATCAGGCCGTGGGGGATGATTACCGAATTGATGCCCGCAGAGGCAACAACAGATCCGATGGTAATGAGAAGCAGATTCCAGGGAATGGAGTAGGTCATATTTTTCAAGGTCATGGGTTCACCGAAAATTAATAATAGTTAAAAAAAAGCGAATTTACCTCTAATAAGTCTGGATAAAGATCAAGTTTTTTTCAACCCCGGTTTAAAAAAAAATGGGCATCAGGCCCGGTCCGGTTCTTTTTTGATGCGGCATAGTGATAGAAAACAGGTTTCCCTCCGGCTTGACAACTTGACATTATGTACAATTAGTATACTTTTTTGTGTATTTCTTTGACCCCAGGAGCGTTTATGAAGCTTCGGATATTTTTCATATCCATTTGTTTTATGCTGGTTTTTTCCGGTAACGTGTCATCCGCCGAAAAACTGGTTATCTATACTAGGGCCCCGGTATCGGAAAAGGACAGCCGGCAACAATTTGTGACGGAAATTATCACCGCCGCCATGGACCATACGGTTGACGCCTATGGCCCCTATGAAAGAAAAGAGCTTCCCCGGATGAGCTGGCGGCGCATGTTTATTCCAAGGACGATGGAAGCCTATCCCAATCTTGTCATCCGGGTATCCGGGTGCGACAGGGGAATTTCAAGCAGCTTAAGGCATATTCCTATTCCCATCAACCGGGGCATCGTCGGCTATCGTATCCTGCTTATCCCCTCTGCCCTGCAGGAAAAATTTTCAGCCATCTCAAACCTTGCGGGCCTCAGAGCTTCAGGTCTGGTGGCCGGCCAGGGGCGGTGGCTGGATGCGGACATTCTAAAGGAAAATGATCTGCCTGTGGTGGTGGGCAGTTCCTATGAAGGCCTTTTTCCCATGCTGGCTGCCGGTCGGTTTGACTATCTGCCACGGGGGGTGAACGAAGTGTTTTCCGAGTTGGAAGGGCGTAAAACAAAGCTGCCCGGGATTCAGGTGGAAGAAAAAATCGCCCTTTATTACCCTCTTCCAAGGGTGCTGGCCACCTCAAAAGACAACACAGCCCTGGCTGAACGCCTGAAAAAGGGACTTGAGCTGATATTTCAAAACGGAACCCATGAAAAAATCTGGCTTAAGTACAATCGGGACGCCATAAAAAAGGCGCAGCTGGACAAGCGCAAAATTATTCATATCAACAACCCCTTTGTGTTTGATGATATCCCGATGGACAAAAAAGAATACTGGTATCGCCCCGGGGATCCTCTATAACGCGCTTGCGCCCCATCCTGACCGGTTTGATCCGGTCCGCTAAAATTTTAACCGCATTTCGCTTTTTCGTGGACAAACGCCAAAAGGAGGCAGCCCTTTGTCTCCAAGGCGCTGTCACTCCATGCTGCCGGGCATTTCCAGGTAAAATACTTTGACAGACAGGTCGGAACAAGTTAAATTCGACGTTAGTTCTCCAAAGAAAAAATCGTCAATAAATGATCCTTAAACCAGGTTCGGGACTAATAAATGAGTGGTGAGCTTCACAAGGTGTTATTTCGGGAAGAAGAGCAGCATCAGGGGGGGATTCGATGACAGGCGAAAAGAGCGCTGCCCCCCAGGCGGACCGGGTGAATTACAAAGGCCTGGTAGAGGCGGCCAACAGTATCATCATCAGCATGAATCCGAAAGGAGAGGTCACCTTTATCAACCCCTTCGGCCTTGAGTTTTTCGGGTTCAGCGAAGCCGAGATGCTGGGACGGCCGGTATTGCAAACTATCTGCCCTGAGTCCTTTTCTGAGGGATCTGATGCCGACTCCATGGCGGCCATTGTCGAGGATCCCTGCGGCTTTGCCAGCCATACCAACGAGAATATTAAAAAGGACGGCTCCCGGGTCTGGGTTTCCTGGTCCAACCGGGGGATCTATGACGATAAGGGACAGCTTGTCGAAATCCTCAGTGTGGGCAATGATATCACCCGGCTCAAGCAGGTGGAAGCCGAACTTCAGCACCATAGGGAGAATCTTGAAGACCTGGTGGAGGAGAGAAACCGAAAGCTGATCGGGGCCACACAAAGCCTTGTCTGGAGCCAGAACCGGCTGATGATTCTGGATACCATCTCCACCTGTATCATAAAAGACCAGGGCATTGACGTCACCATCAATCAGGTCCTGGAAAAGCTGGCCGTTGTTTTCAAATCTGTGGGCGTTGCCTATCTGGATGTGCTGCCCGGGGCCAGCCTGCTCACCTTTAACCATGCCAAAGCCGATCCTCCCCTGCCCAGCCTTAAGGGGGCGACTCTGGACACCTCAAATGCCGCGCCTTTGTTTAAAGCCTTGATCCGGGAGTTTAAGCCCTGCGCCTTTAAAAAAAGTAACAAGGCCTCAGAGCATCTGGGGATGGCCTCGTTCATGGATACCACAGGCCTCGGTGCCGGACTGGTGGTGCCTGTTCGCAACGGAGACCACCTGATGGGGATAATCATACTCTATTGCGTGGCTGTCAGGGCCTGGTCCGGGGCGGAAAAAAAGCTGATGGTCCAAGTCAGTGAATCCCTGGCTGTGGGCCTGGGCCACCTTTCGAACCGGAACCGTCTTTTGGCCCAGGAAAAATTTTTGGAAGATGTGGTGGACGGGGTGGACACGGGAATTTTCGTTCTCA
Organism: uncultured Desulfobacter sp.; assembly: GCA_963677255.2. Lineage (GTDB taxonomy): Bacteria > Desulfobacterota > Desulfobacteria > Desulfobacterales > Desulfobacteraceae > Desulfobacter. The sequence goes on from CAXXER010000001.1 coordinate 3,905,619, forward strand.
GGGTGGCAAATTACGGTCCCGTGGTGTTTGAAAGTGTGAACAAGACGTTTCGCCGGTTTACGGGGCTTGGCGATCGTAAGGTGGACGGCCGCGCCATGAAGACCATGGCCTCTGTTATGGGGCCCAAAGAACTGGACCACGTTCGTACCCATGTGCTCAGGTGTATCGAAGAAAAGGCGTCGGTGTCGTTTTTTGAGACGACCCGGAACGAAGACGGGGTCAGACATTGGCTCACCCGGCTCAATCCAGTTCTGGACGGGGATGGAAAGGTTGTCAGGATCATCGGGGCGGCCACGGATATCACCGAACAAAAAGAGACGGAAAAAGCCCTGATCACAAAAGAGGCCAGGCTCAGAGAGGCCCAGCGTATTGCCAAACTCGGGGATTTTGAGCGCGATGTCCACACCAGGGGCTTGTCCTGTTCCGACCAGCTGCGTCAGATCTTCGGCTGGGAGAACATCGCCTGTCCTGGACACAAGGATTTCCTCGATATCCTTCATCCCAAGGACCGGGAGTCTGTGGAGCAGACCCTTTATCGGACCGTTGAGCAAAACAGCCCCTACGACATGGAGTACCGCATTGTCAATGCGCTGGGAGAGGAGAAAATCGTCAATGAAATCGGAGAGGTGATCCTGGACGAGGCTGGGAAGGTTACCAAAATATCCGGTATTATCCAGGATGTGACGGAGCAAAAAAAGGTCCGGGATGACATCGAGCTGGCCTCAAAGGTGTTTGACAATGCTGTAGAAGGGGTGGCGGTGACCGACTGTGACGGGACCATCCAGTTCATCAACAAAGGATTTACCGCGATTACGGGGTATACCGAAGAAGAGGCCATCGGCCGCAATCCCAAGATGCTCAAATCCGGGCGCCATGACTCAGCCTTTTACCGAGCCATGTGGGACGCCATTGCCCGGGACGGCCACTGGGCCGGCGAAATCTGGAACCGGCGCAAAAGTGGGGAAGCCTATCCGGAGTGGCTGTCCATCACTGCCATCACCAATCCGAAAGGGGAGCCTGTCCGGTACCTGTCCCTTTTCAACGATTTATCGGATTTGCGGGAGCGGGAGGCCCAGCTCAGTTTCCAGGCCAACTATGACGCCTTAACCGGCCTGCCCAACAGGATGCTTCTCCAAGACCGGATTCAGGTGTCGATTCAGCGGGTCAAACGGGGAAATCACGGGCTTTCCCTGATTTTTCTGGATATGGATGATTTCAAGCATGTCAACGATATGCTGGGGCATGCCAAAGGAGATCTCTTGCTCCAGCAGTTTGCCACCCGGCTGCTGGAAAGTATCCGCTCCCAGGATACGGTGGCCCGTTACGGGGGAGACGAGTTCATTATCCTTTTGCCTGACACAAGTGACACCCAGGTGATCACCCAGATCATCAAGCGGGTCCGGGCCTCGCTTCAGGAGCCTTTTGTGGTGGACAACAAGGAATTTTTCATGGAGGTCAGCATCGGGGTGACCGTCTGTCCCGATGACGGCATGGAACCGGATATCCTCATTGCCAACGCTGATATGGCCATGTACCGGTCAAAGGCCTCGGGCAGAGGGGGATATGCCTTTTTCACCCCGGAGCTGAACCAGCAGGTGGCCCGGAGGGTGGAGCTGGAGATGGATTTGAGAATGGGGCTGTCCAGGCAGCAGTTTACCCTTTATTTTCAGCCCAAGCTGGATATTGCCACGCGGCAGATCAGCGGTGCTGAAGCCCTGATCCGTTGGGAGCATCCTGAAAAGGGGATCGTATCCCCCATGGAGTTTATTCCGCTGGCTGAGGAGACCGGCCTGATCAACGACATGGGCGCATGGATCTTGAATCAGGCTGCGGTAAAAGCAAAGGAATGGTCCCAGATGGCCGGCAGGCCCTTTCCCATTGCCGTGAATATTTCCCCCCGGCAGGTCCGTGATGTGGATCTGCCCGAACAGGTGACACAGGTGCTGTCTCAATACCAGCTTCCGGCAAGCTGCCTGGAGCTGGAAATCACCGAAAGTGCGGTCATGGGAAATCTGGAAAAGGCCAAGGCCATGTTCCAGACCCTGGATGATATGGGCATCCGCATCAGCCTGGATGATTTTGGAACCGGGTTTTCCTCTCTGTCCTACCTTCGGCAGCTGCCCATCTCGACTTTGAAAATTGACAAGAGCTTTGTGGATGACATCCCAAAGGATGCCGATTCCAGCACCATGGTCACCACCATCATCACCATGGCCCGGCACCTTAAATTGATCACCGTGGCCGAAGGGGTGGAGGACAGCGCCCAACTGGAATTTTTAAGGCAGAACCAGTGCACCCAGATCCAGGGATACTATTTTGCCCCGCCCATGCCGGCCGAGCCCTTTGCCGATTTTATCCGAAAACACCTGTGATTTCCCGGTTAGTCCCTTTTTATCCGGCCATCTGTTTTAACACGGCCTGAACCAGCTTCCCATTGGCCTGTTTTCCAAAATGCTTCATCACGGTTCCTGTGGCTTGCAGCGGGCTTTTATACGCACTAAGGTCGATATTTTTTTCGATCCATTCCCTGATTTCATCTTCACCGGCCATTTGGGGCAGATAGGCGTTGAGCAGTTCAAGATAATCGGATGACGCTTCTTTTTTATGTTCCAGCACGGTCTGCTCGGCTTTGACAAATTTTCTGATAATGCCCAGAATATCGTCGTCTGTGATCTCGTCGGGCTGCTTGACCCGGGTGGTTTTCTTGCCGCTTTCAAGGGTTATGGGAACGGTGAGGTCCGGAAAGGATCCCATGATCAGGCGCATGGCGTCCCTGACGGAGGTATCCTTGTTGATCATGGCCTGTTTCATATCCTTGCGGATTTTATCGTAAAGGGAAATCCCGATTTCCGGGCTCCAGCCGTATGGGGTGGCCTGTTCTGCCATTGTTTGCTCCTTAAAATAAATTATACCAGGGTAATGCCCGGTGCCTCGTCGGTAACGTTTCCGATAATGGTGGCGTATTTCACGCCGGTTTTGTGAAGGTGCGCTAAAAACGCTTTTGCCTGGGAGCCGGGCAGGGAGAGAACCAGCCCCCCGGATGTCTGGGGATCGTACAGAATGCCCTGATCAACCTTGTCCAGTGATCTTTTGATGTCCAGGCGGTTTTGATTGACCATGGCCTGGTTGGCCGGATTGCTGCCTGTGGTCTCTCCTTTTTTGTACATCTGCCGGGTATGGGGGTAGACGGGCAGATCGTCAAAGTTCAGGTCAATGCCTAGGCCGCAGCCGTTGGACATCTCCATCAGATGCCCAAGAATACCGAATCCCGTGATATCCGTGCAGGCGTGTATTTCAAATTCTTCGGCCATGGAGATGTTGTTCAGCGAGGCCACAACGGGCAGCACATCTTTTTCAAGGTCCTTAAAGGGCAGTTTGCCCGACCGGACCGCATTGAAAAGCACGCCTGAACCGACGGGCTTGGTTAAAATCAGAGTGTCGCCTGGCCTTGCTCCGGCATTGGACAGGATTCGGTCCGGATGCACGATCCCGTTGACACACAAGCCGTACTTGGGTTCCTCGTCATCCACGGAATGCCCTCCGGCCAGAACAGCCCCTGCCTCGGTGACCTTGTCATGGCCGCCGCGAAGCATCTCCCGAAGAATGCCGGTATCCAGAATTTTGGATGGAAACATGACCACGCTTAAAGCGGTCAAAGGCTTTCCCCCCATGGAATAAACATCGGAGATGGCATTGGCCGCAGCCACCTGGCCGAACCAATAGGGATCGTCCACCGGAGGGGTAATAAAATCAACGGTGTTGATCATTGCGATTTCAGAAGAAACCCGGTAAACAGCTGCATCGTCTGAGGTGTCATATCCGATAAGCAGGTTCTCGTCTACGGGAACGGGAAATCCTTTTAATGTGTCCGCCAGCACCTGGGGACCAATTTTGGCGGCTCAACCGCAGGTCCTTGCCAGGCCGGTCAGGGTTTTTTTCTTAAAGAGTTTCAAGGATGTCTCCTTACAAAGTGATGGTATCTAAGATTATACCTTAAAATCCCGCGCAGGATCAATGCCTGGCCAGGTTTTTTCCGTGCGGCAATATCAAGGATTTCCTGGCAGGGGGCTGCCGCTGCCATATTTGGCTTTTACCCGTCCAAGGAACATGATAGGGTGAATCCATCGGTTTTAACCCTTGGCGGCAGACGTTTCTCAGCGTCAGCCGTTTTTCTACGTCAGCCGCTTTTTGCGGCGTCATTCGGATGGGATCGTTTATGAATCTGCCCGAAAGCATCAGAACGAAAATTGCCGACTCAACCGTCCGGCTCATTGCCCCGGTCATTATCCTGGCGATGATATTTTCAGGCATCGCCATGTACGTTACCGGGGACCGGCATTATTACCGTCTGATCACAGGTCTTATCGCCGCCTTCGCCATGGTGCCGGCCTGGTACTTTGTGGGAAAAGGGAGGCCCAAAGCCGGAGCTACGGTCATTCTTCTGGCCATCAGTCTTGCGGTGTTTGCCGGCATGGTTTTCAGCGGCGGGGTAAGGGCCCCGGCCTATCTTGCAACCATCGCCTGCATCACCATGTTTATGCTTCTTTACGGCATCCGGGGCGGGCTTTTGTTTGGCGCAGTAATGGTGGGGGCAGGCATCGTTTTCATCTGGCTTGACCGGGCCGGAATGATTCAAAAGGCCCCTCCGCCCAACGATGCCTTTTATCTGGCTGTCATCACCACCTTTATGATCCTTCAGTTCTGCTTTGTTCTGGTGCCGGTAAGACTGATGAACCGGGCCCTGATGAAAAGCCAGCAAGACCGGGATGATTTGAGGCTGGCTGTAAAGGAGCGCAGAACCTCCGAGAAAAGGCTTGGATCCATTCTGAACAAAACCCCGGATATTATCTACCGCCTGGATCCTGCGGGACGATTTACATTTATCAGCGAGGCTGTCCGTAAATACGGCCTTCATCCGGACGATTTCATGGGCAAGGCCATCATGGATTTCGTGCATCCCGAGGATAGGCAGATGGCCCTTCGAAAGCTCCATGAGCGGCGGTCTGGACAGAGGGGATCCATGGATATTGAAGTCCGGATAAACACGCGGTCAAAATTGTCCGGAAAGGGCACGGATGGGATGGAATGGCAGACGTTTTCAATTTCCAGTGAAGGACTTTATTCCCGCAATCCGGAAGGGGAGACAGGCTTTGAGGGCACCCAGGGTATTGCCCGGGATGTCTCGGAAACCAAAGCCTATGAATCCCGGATCATGACCCTGGCTGCGGTAATCGAACAGGCGGCGGAGGATGTGGTCCTCACGGATCCGGAAGGGATCATCCAATACGTTAATCCGCGGTTTGAAAGTCTTACCGGGTACGCAAAAGAAGAGGTCATCGGACAAAAAACAAGCCTGTTTAAAAGTGGTCGGCAGGACAGGGCCTTTTACGGTGATCTGTGGCGCCGGGTGAAGCGGGGGGAAACCTGGAACGGAAAGATGTGGAACCGCATCAAGGACGGCAGCCTGATTTTGCAGGACGTCACCATAACTCCGATTCTGGATGCCCGGGAGAAGATTACGGGGTTTGCCTCTGTCCGCCGCGACATCACAGCCCAGCAGAAAATGGAGGAGCGTCTGAAGCAGTCCAGAAAGATGGAGGCCATCGGCACCCTTGCCGGCGGCATTGCCCATGATTTTAACAATATCCTCGGTGCCATCATGGGCTACGCAGAACTCTCCCTGGGGGAACTCAAGTCCGATGATCCCGTAGCCCTTTATGCGGGGCAGATCCTCAAGGCGGGGGAGCGGGCAACGGATCTTGTCCGACAGATCCTGCTGTTCAGCAGGCAGGCCAAACAGGAAAAGCAGCCGGTCCGGGTCACCACCCTGGCCAAGGAGGTGATCAAGCTGCTTGAAGCCACCCTGCCGGCGGATATTGAGATCATCACCGAATTCAAAGAACAGGCCGGCCTCGTGCTGTCCGATCCGGCACAGATTCACCAGATATTCATGAACCTGTGCACCAATGCGGCCCACGCCATGAAAGAGGGGGGCGGCAGACTGAGCGTGAGCATCAAAGAAGGCCAGCTTGAAAGGTTCTCCCATGGCATGTCCGCCGAGCTTTCCCCGGGACCTTACATGATCATCCGGGTGGAGGATACCGGCCACGGCATCCCTGCCGGAATCCGGGAAAAGATATTTGATCCTTTTTTTACCACCAAGTCCCGGGAGGAAGGAACCGGAATGGGGCTGTCCGTTGTATACGGCATCGTGGAGAGCCATGGCGGAGCCATTCAAGTGGACAGCGGAGTCGGGCAGGGCACGGCCTTTACCGTGCTTCTTCCCGCCGTTTCTCCCAGGGAAAAAGAGGCGCCCGTGGCCGAGGTCAAAATCCAAGGCGGACATGAGCGGATCATGTTTGTGGATGATGAACCCGACCTTGTGGAACTGAATAAAGCGGTGCTTGAGCGGCTGGGGTACGCGGTTTGTGTATTTTCGAACGGCATGGCTGCATGGCAGGCATTCCAGATGGCGGCCGACCAGTTCGACCTGATCATCACGGATAAACGTATGCCGGGAATGTCGGGCATGGATCTGGCCAGAAACGCCTTAGGCCTTAGACCGGAGATCCCGGTAATCATGTGCACGGGATTCAGCGATGCGGTCACGGCGAGTCAGGCTGAAGTCATCGGGGTCAGAACGCTTTTGAATAAGCCGGTCTCTTCAAAGGATATGGGAAAAGCCGTCCGGGACGCGCTGGACGGCAGTTGATTGCAAAGGCGTTTTACCCCTTCTCTTTGAGGGTGCCTTGTCCGCCGAGAAATTGCAGGATCCAGTCAAATCCCAGACGCATCAGGGCCACATCATCATATTTTACAAGCTTGAGCCGTTTTTTGGGGATGGCAAATCGTTTAAGAAAGCTGCTTTCAAAGACAAACCGTCGAAAGGTGTCCATGTTGTAGCTGGCCATATAGGCCATGTTCATGGCCGGGTTGTCCGCCCCTTTGGCCCCGAAGGTATTCGGTGAATAAAGAAGGGAGGCCACCCGGGCCCAGGCGCTGTTGTATTTGTTAAAGATGTCCATGCCCTGGTCGGCCATCCATTGGTCCGCCGTCCATTCTTTTCCTATGCCGTGGCCTTTGCAATGGGTGTGTCTTACAAGAAAGGCCTCAATGGTAACCTTTCCCGCGTCGTCCCCGGACATGGCAGGTTCGAGAGGATAGGCCCTGCAGGAATAGGGGCGGTCGGGATAGACCGTGCACCCCTTTTCTGTCAGAAAGGGGCAGGGACTGCCCTTGGCCTCACTCATTTTCAGCATGACTCCAGGAAAATAGGGGTTGTCCCTGAAGGCGGTAACGGTGTGGGTTACCAAAAATTGCTCAGAGGTCATGCCCAGGTTCTTTTTCAGGCGGATGATATCATAGGGGTAGAGCAACAGGTCTGCGCTGTGGCAGCACCGGGTAAAGCAGGGAACCTTCTCGTTGCAGGTAAACGTAAACGTGTTCTTCCCTAAGGGGAGGGTTTCAACGCGGTGCTTGTCTTCTGTGGTCATAGCGTGTTCTGCCGATAGTCTAAAGTTGTCTTTTGTTCGCCTAAGTTCTAATCGTCTTTGGCTAAAATGTCAAAATCTGATTTTCGTGCCGCCATGGATCTTTGTTGCCGGCCAGTAAAATCAAAGAAAAGAATCCAGCCTTCACCATTTTAAGTTTTGAAATATCCGTATGATTCGTGTAAATTAATTTTTATTTGCTGTTCCGGTCTGAATAATGCGGTCACTTAAATCTGCGAATCATTTGTGCCTGAGCCGTCTATGTTAAGCCCTGTACGAAAAAAGCGGTGCTTTACATGTATCCTTTGGGAAACCGGATGGTAAAATGAGCAATAAACCGACCATTAAAATTGGCTATCTGAACATTGCGGATCATCTCATTCTCGGGGTGACGGAGTGGAAAATTTTAAGGCAAAAGGAAACGTTTAAGTATCTCAACCTTGAGACCCGGATGTTTATAGACTGGCAGAGTCTGAGTGCGTCGCTGTCAAGGGGAGATATTGATGCGGCATTTATGCTGGCCCCCCTGGCCATGGATCATTTCCGCAGAGGCGAGGACATCCGGCTGATCCATCTTTGCCATCGGAACGGCAGTGTGCTGATTACAAATAAAAAGGCCAACATAAAGAAAATTGACGATTTCAGGGGGAAGGATATTTTGATCCCCTTTCATCTGTCCTCCCATAATATGCTTTTGCACAGGCTTTTAGGGGATCATGGTATCGAAATCGGCATTGGAAAGGATGTTGAGGTTCAGACCATTGCACCGTCAAAAATGCCTACCTACATGGAAATCGACGAAGAATGCCGAATCGCAGGATTCCTGGTCGCAGAGCCTTTTGGCTCCAACGTGATAAAGGCGGGACTCGGTGAAGAGTTCGAGTTGTCTAAAAATATCTGGCCCAATCATCCCTGCTGCGTATTTGTCGTAACCACTGAGCTGATCCGCTATTCTCCCAATGCCGTACAGGAACTGACCAACAGCCTGGTGAAATCCAGAACCTATATCGAGCAAAATCCGGATGAGGCGGCCAGAATAGGGGTGTTCTTTCTCAATCAGGACATCAATGTTGTCAAACGGGTTCTGCAGTCCCCGAAAGACCGCATCACCACGGGCAATCTTATGCCGGAGATTGACGATTTTGAAAAAATTCAAAACGCGGTTACCCATGTGATGGGGGGGATTGATGAAAAAATTGACCTGGAGAAATTTATTTATACGCAGTTTGCCAAAGAGGCCGGTGCGGTTTGAATTTTACGGAGCACAACGCTTGAGGGTGAATCTATGGACAAGGATGTGAACATTCTGATTGTGGACGATTTCAGCACATTACGAAGGATCATCAGGAACGCATTGAAGCTGGGCGGGTATGATACGTTTTCAGAATCTGATAACGGCAAAGATGCCCTGGCAAAGCTTCAGGAGGGCGGGTTTGATCTGATCCTGTGTGACTGGAATATGAAGGGTATGGGGGGGCTGGAGCTGCTCAAAGCCGTCCGGTCCGATCGCAATCTGCGGCGTATTCCTTTTTTGATGATCACGGCAGAAGGGGCCAAGGAAAAGGTGATCAAAGCCATCAAAGGGGGAGTAAACGGATATATTATCAAACCATTTACCCCGGAAATGCTTTTAACCAAGATTGCAAAAGTTTTGGGCAGTTAAGAGTCGGTTTCTAAAAGACCTTTTTCCAAAAGTGGTTTTGTCAAGGCATCACTTGAGTTGTATTTTAGTTCAATAAGCTATTAAGCCATGAAAGACGGCAATTGCAATCGCTTGCTGGGCATTTGTCGCATCAAGCTTATTGAGGATGTTGCCCATGTGGTATTCAACTGTCCTTTGACTGACAGTCAAGATTTGGGAGGTCTCCCAGGCCGTTTTGCCTGCGGAGGTCCATGAAAGGATTTCACATTCTCTTGGGGTTAACTTTGCTACCGCTTTTGTTTTCCCTATAACCATCTTTTTTACGGCCTGTCCTAAATGAGGACCCAGATGTTCCAAAATGGTTTCTGTCCGCACGTCTTTTTTTAAATTGTCTCCTCCAAGGGATATGATGGAACATTCAGTCGCTCGTCGCCCCTGAAGGCTATAAATCCATCCGTCTTTCAGGCCTATGCTTGCGGCTTCATCCAGTATTTGTATCGCCCTTGCCCTACCATTTGTATTTTGATTGTGAATTTTCAGACAGTCTGCCCAGTAGAGCAGTCCCTTTTTTTGATATGCGATCAGTGCGACGGCATCCTCTAATACATAATTATTTTTAGCATACCTGTTTTCCCATTCACTCGGAAAAGCGGTCAAGGTTTTAAATGCTGCCATACTTTCTGTCTTAAACTCATTGGAATCACCAAACCCGCATCTTGCATGAGAAAAAGGCGTTAATTTTTTGACTTTGGCAAGCAGGGTGTCAAACTCGGTGATGGTGTGGCAGTCTATAGATAAATGGATTATGTCGAGAATTAAATTGAGCTCAGTTTTTGATAGATCGGTTTTCATTGATTAGATCCATTGAGAATAAGAGTGAACGATTCCAATCAAAACGACAAAGATGATAGATTCGCTTTTATAGAAGATTCTTTCGTTAAAATCAATCTGTTCAATTTTGAATGTCTATCCCAGGACACTTAGGATTGTTGTAGTACTGTCTTTTTTGGGAGTCGTATCTGTTTATAAATGTATTTATTTTAGAGTGTTATATTGCATCGATGGGCTTTTTTATACCGCAGTTTTAATGGCCGTATGAATGATGTGGTTGCACTGGTGGATTTGAATCCGGCCTAGTATATTCCACAGTATTTATTTTAATTTAAAAAAGATATGACCCCTATAAATTGGATGACTGTAATACGGCCGGGATGCCACTTTTCAGGGCTGAGGCTCATTTGGGTTGTATCAAATATCATCCGTCTTTTTGCTATTCCATGCAACCATGGGGGCAACTGACTATTGTAAGGACTTGTTGTGGAGAGTAGCTAAAATGGTGAAGTAAAACCTAAAACACCTGTAATGGTATATGGAGGGATTTATGATGTTTAAAAAAGAGAAATCTTTTATTGCAATCCTTTGTTGCATAATGCTTGTGTGTGTTCCTGTTATCATGGTAACCCATTCGTTTGCAGCCGAAACACAGTCTCCCGGTGATATTGTTAAGAATACCAAAACTGATATTGAAAATAATACAAAACAAAGCATATCAGAGACACAAACGTCAATTACGAATTCTGCCCAGAGTGCAGTAAATGACACAACGTCCAATCTTTCAAATTCAATTACTTCAACGGTTAATGAGACGACAAAGGCAATAAATGAAACGACTAATAAATTTTTCAAAGGTCTTTTTGGCGGTAAGAAAGAGCAAAATTGAGCCCCAAGTATAGCAGTTTTGCCTTTTTTTTCTTAGTTTGAAGGATTGGAATTGCCCATATAGTCAAAAATTCGGATTGAGTCTCTATATAATCAGCCAAAGACATATTCCCGAAATTCGAATGGCTTGCCTCTCTTCGATAGAGGGATCTCACAGGATTCTAAATGAAAGCACGCCTCTTTCTTATATGTTTTTTTTTAACGATGAATTTTTCAGTTTGTGATGCATCTGTTCAGGATTATTTCAGTCCCACTTACGAAGGTCAGGTATGGAAAGTCCGGCAGATAGAGAATGAAGATTCTTCCCTGGAAACGGTCTGGTATTCTATTACACAGGGATTGAAAATAATTTCAGGCGTTCAATGCTGGCAGGTCTACAACTCAAACGACCAGACGGTTTCTGAGGATGATGAGGTCAATTATGATGCGATTGTAGACAATTTGGATGTATTTCTGGGCGTTGATGACACAAAGATATATGCATATGGAGAGATGGAACACTCAGTAAGATATGCCCCTTATTTTGTCACGATGAAACTTGATCTTGAGATCGGTGACACATACTCCCATAGCCACACAATGACAGAGGAGGGGACATTTAACGGTTCCACCTATCTTTTCACGGGAAGTGGTGAGGTGAATATTCAGATTTTAGGCACAGAAGACATTCAAACCCATTATGGATATTATCCGAACGCTTTAAAATATCGATTAACCTATGATGCATCCGTGGTTTCTGGAGGAATCGTTACCGCATCTTCATCATATACGATATTCTGGATTTCGACAGATAAAAAGCAGGTTCGTACGGTTGTGGTCGATAACAACTCCGGTACTGAAACAATCACTGACTATCTATGGGAAGAATTGTCCTCCCCTCCTGCCGAAGATAGCGACGGAGATACAATTTTGGACTGCAATGACAACTGTCCCACAGTCTCAAATCCGAACCAGGCCGATTCAGACGGGGACGGGGTTGGGGATGTCTGTGATAACTGCCCCGATGATCCCAATAAGACATTGGCAGGGGGGTGTGGGTGCGGCGTCCCTGATATTGATTCAGATGCAGATAATATCTTAAATTGCAATGATGCGTTTCCTTTCGATGCACAGGAGTGGAGAGATAACGATAGCGATGGAATCGGGGATAATTCCGATACCGATGACGATAATGATCAAATGCCGGATGAATGGGAAAAGCAGTATGGCCTCAATCCGTTGGAAAACGACGCATCCGGAGATCTCGATAATGATGGTGCAAACAATTTGGTGGAATATAATTCCGGAACACGCCCGGATGATGCCAATTCCCGACCGATTCTTGCCGGAGATATTAATGGTGACAGCACTATCGATATTCGAGATGTCATCGTTTCTTTAAAAATTACGAGTGCTTCCAGTGAAATTGGTGAGATATACAGCGAGTCTGATGCGAATAAAGACGGGCAGATCGGGGTGGAGGATTCAATTCATATCATACAAAACCTTTCAAAGGATTAATTAACGATGGCTTAAACGCATTTTAAGTTGAGCGTTTCCACACTTCTTGTTTTTTCATCGTCCCCTGCCGTTGATCGTCCTGATGGAAGCAATGACGGGATATCCCAGATGGGCGCAGCAAATATGCCGTGTAGAAGTAAACGATTTGAAAAAATAGAAATCAATTTGATGGCGGATCCGGACAAGCGCTGCATTGACAGTCAGGCCCTGCAATTGGTATAAATTTTACCTTACACAATTTTACCAAAGGCAGAATCCGGGTGGGGTATTACAGCAAACACAAGCCTCTGGCAGCCGGGGCGGCGGGATGGACGGTTGCACTCATTCTCTTTTTTTGTGTCATCGGATGCGGAAAAAACACCACTGAGGTCTCTGTAACGGATCAGGCCACAGGGGTGTCCTCCGATGAAATTCGTATCGGCTCCTCCCTGGCCTTGGGAGGGCATGCCGGATACCTGGGGACCCAGGTTTTGCAGGGCACCTTGTCCTGCCTTCGGCGTATAAACGCCAACGGCGGCATCCACGGCCGGACCATCCGCCTCATTGTCAAAGACGACGGGTATGATCCCACACGGTGCCTGTTCAACACCCAGCAGCTTATTTTGGAGGAAAAGGTGTTCTGCCTGTTCTCCTACGTGGGCACACCGACGACGGTGCGGGTGGTGCCGCTGGTCAATGAGGCCGGCATTCCAATGCTGGGAATGCTCACCGGCGCCAACCGCCTGCGCGACCCCGTCAATCCTTTGCTCATTAATGTTCGGGCCTCTTATTACCAGGAGATCCGCGCGGCTGTTGAAATGATGGTCCGGCAAAAGGGACTGGACCGTATCGCCGTGTTTTATCAATATGATGAATACGGATTTGACGGGCTTCGCGGTGCGGAACTTGCCCTTAAAGCCTTTCATCTCAAGCCTGTGGCCAAAGGGACCTATGTCCGGGGGACCTTGGATGTGGACCATGGATTGTCCCGGATTGCAGCGTCAAATGCCCAGGCTGTTGTCATGATCGGCACTTATGACGCCTGTGCCCGGTTTATTCAACGGGCAAAGGAGTCCAACTTTACCCCGTTGTTTTACAATGTCTCCTTTGTCGGTGTAACCGAATTTGCAAGGCGTCTGGGAGATCTGGGGGAAGGGGTGGTGGTCTCTCAGGTGGTGCCCCCGCCCCTGGCCGCCCTTGAGCGGGACGCAAAAAAACCGGGGGGCAAGGAACTGCCCGGAATTACCGCTTATGTGTCTGACTTAAATACATATTATCCCGGTTCGTCCCCAAGCTATGTCGGACTGGAGGGGTATATTAATGCCGAAATTCTGGCTGAGGCCCTGAAGCGGGCAGGTCGGGACTTAACCCGGCACGGGTTTGTGGCGGCCATCGAATCCATCCGTCATTTGGATCTTGGTATCGCCAATCCCATCTCCTTTGGTAAAAATGATTATCAGGGTCTGGAAAAGGTTTACTTTACGATTATCCGCGGTGGGCGGCCGGTGCTGATCCAATGAAATCCTTTAACGAACTGACCCTGAAAAATAAGATTTTTATTTCCTGCCTGGGATTTACCCTAGTTGTCAGCTTCCTCATCGCCCTTTTCACAAGGTCTTTGTTGATCACCAGCCTGACCAATGAACTCCAGCGCCGGGGGGTGGGGATCGCCCAGGGGGTGGCGGACAGCGCAAGGGTGTTTATCCTGACCCGGAACCGGGCGGAATTAACCGCCCTTTCCTATGACACAAGGATGGGCAACAGAAAGGATGTGGTCCGGTATACCTTAGTGACGGATCCTTTGGGGCGTATCCTGGCCCATACCTTTACTACTGGATTTCCCAAAGGTTTCAACCCGTCCTCTGTGGAGGGATTGGAAGAGGGGTACAGGGTCTCCCCTATGACGGTGGGGGACAGCGCTGTGTTTAATATTGCAGTGCCCGTTAAAGAGGGAATTTATACCATAGGCTCGGTTCAGATCGGCCTGGACAGGGCCCATATTGAGGGGCTTATCGCAAGGCTGCGGCTGCTTTTTTTAAGCTTTCTTTCCGTGGTGACCCTGATCTTCTTTTTTTTAAGTCACCGCCTGGCCCTGCATATCACCCAGCCGGTAACCTCCCTGATCCGGTATACCGATCACCTGACGCGGGGAAATTTTCATTTTCTCTCGGAAAAAGACATGGCGGATCTGTCCCGGGACTTAGGTCAGCGGGAAGACGAGATTGCCACCCTTACCAATTCCTTTGTAAAGATGACCGAGGAGCTGTCCCGTTCCACCAAACGCCTCAGGGAGTCCCAGAAAAAATACCGCTCCCTGTTCCAGAGCGGGCCTAATCCGATTTTTGTCATCAACCGGGCCGGGTTTGATATCCTTGATGCCAATCCCAAAGCTACTGAGGTGTTCGGTTATACGCGGCAGGAGCTGACGGGCAAACGCTTTCTCGACTTAGGCGAGCTGGACAGCCGGGCCTTTGAACACAAGTATCCCCAGGGCCAGTCCATTGTCATTTCCTCCAAGGTCCGGCTGTTCAAAAAGAACGGAGAAGCGCTTTTTATCAATATTCACGCAAGCCCCGCCGAATACTGGGACAAGGACGCCATCATCCTGGCCACCACCGATATCACCGAACTTGTGGAAAAAGACTCCCAGCTCATCCAGGCGTCAAAAATGACCAACCTGGAAAAGATGTCCGCCGGCATTGCCCATGAAATCAGCCAGCCTCTTAACGCCATTAAAATGGGCAGCGAATTTTTGCTGATGATGAACGAGCGTAACAAGGCGGTCAAAACCTGTGATCTGGCCACGGTGTTAACTGAGATTTCAGCTCAGGTTACGAGGGCATCAGAGATTGTGGGGCGGCTGAAAAGCTTTTCCAGGAAGGCGGAATTCGGTCGGGAGGTGATCTCCCTTAACGCCTGTGTCCGGTCGGTACATAAAATTATCGGCCGTCAGATTGCCCTTCAGGATATTGAAATAAAGCTGTCGCTGGACGATGGGATTCCCGATATCCTGGCCCATCACAACCGCATGGAGCAGGTGATTTTCAACCTGGTGACCAACGCCCGGGATGCCATAAATGAACGGGTGGAACTTACAGAGGATGCCCGGCCGGGTGAAATCTGTATGACCACGTTTGCGAAAAACGATACTGTGGGGCTTTGGGTGGCGGATAATGGAACAGGGATTGCCCCGGATCGCATGACCACCATTTTTGATTCCTTTTTTACCACCAAAGAGATGGGAGAGGGGCTAGGTTTAGGACTTCCTATTGTCCAGGGGATTGTCAGAGATTATAATGGAACCATCAGCGTGGAGAACAATCCGGAAAAGGGGGCGACGTTCAGCATCGTTTTTCCGGCTCATTCCGCCATAAATAAGGAAGAAGTGCATGAAGATTCTGATCATTGACGATGAAAAACCCACCCTGTCCATGTTCAGGCTGTTTCTTGCCGCCTATGGGTATGAGGTGCATACGGCTGACAGCGGTGAGGCGGGACTTGCCAAGTTTAAGGATCTCAAGCCGGACATCGTATTCACCGATATCCGTATGCCGGGCATTGACGGCCTTGGGGTGCTGGATCGTATCCGAGAGGCGGATCCCCGCTGCCAGGTCATCATTATCACAGGCCACGGGGATATGGAGCGGGCGGTAGATGCTTTGGACATGGGGGCCTCTGATTTCATAAATAAACCCGTGGAGCGACAGGCCCTTAACGCCGCGTTGATCCGGGCGGAGAACAGGGCGGTTCTGCCCGAGTCCCCTCCTTTTTCCATTGATCGCATCGAGGCCGGGGACAACGATGGCTATTTTTTAATCGGGGGGCACCTGTGCCGGGAAAGCGGTATCCCTATGATCGGGGCGCTGGCCGGCCTGTACCAGGGGACACCGGTTCGATTCAAATTCAGGCAGGACATCTCCATGGACCGCGGCGGGATTTCAGTCTTTACCGATACCTTGAAACGCCTGTCAGACCAGGGCCATCAGATCAGGATTACAGGGCTCTCCTATAATATCATGAAATTTTTTGAAATGGCCGGGATTCACAAGCTGGCGGTGCTGGAGGCTGAAGACGCAGAGGAACCCGGCCTGTGACTCCCATGCACTTCCATATCCCGGTACTGCCGGATATCCTGGCAAGGCCAAGGCTTCACCAACTGCTGGAGAGCCACAGACACTGCCGTATCGTTCTGATCACAGGCCAGGCGGCCCAGGGCAAATCCACCATGGCAGCCGATTACCTGAACCAGGAAGAGGCGCCGGCCCTGTGGTTCCATTTAACGGCGGCCGCCTCGGACAACGGGGTGTTTTTTGATCTCATTGCCAAAGGCCTTAAACAACTGAGCGGAGGGGGGAATCAGTCCTCTCCCTCCCTTCCCCATGTCTCCCTCGGGACCCGGCAGGATCTGCCGCGGCAGGCGGATATGCTGGTTTCCACCTTGAACCGGACCGCCACCCCGGTCAACCTGGTACTGGACGATATGGAAACCCTGACCGAGGATGCCTCAGCTTTGGAGTTGATCCAGGCGCTTTTGGCAGACACGCCGCCCAGGGTCCGTTTTTTTCTGCTGTCCAGGACCACGCCGGCCCTGAATCTGAGTCGGTTCAAAATGAAACAGGAACTTTTGGAACTGACCAATGAGGATCTGGCATTTACCCTGGAAGAGACTCTGGCCTTTTTTAAAGAAGCTGCACATGGGAGTGCCGGCGATCTGGATCGAAGTGCCGTTGAAAAGGTACTGGCCGTGACCAACGGATGGGCAGGGGGGCTGGTCCTGGTATCGGAATCGGTTCGAAGGGCCCGGGGGCTTGCCGGGCTTCCCGATCATCTTTCCTCTGAGGTGTTTTCTTATTTCAGCCAGGAGATTTTTTTAAACCTGCCTGAAAAAACCCAGATTTTTTTATCGGAAGCTGCCCTGTTTGAAGAGCTGGATACCCGGATCCTCTCCCTTGTTTTTCCTGAGACCCGCTCCGTAAAACTGCTCACCCAGCTGTCGGACCGGAATCTTTTCGTCCAGAAAATTATTTCCCACAGCCAGTGGCCGGTGTTCAGATTCAACAATCTTTTCAGAGAGTTCCTGCTGTCCGAACTGGGCCGTACCCTTGACAAAGACAGGCTTCTTGGGCTGAACCGGAAGATCGGAGAGGTGTTCTGGGAGGAAAAGGACCATGAAAAGGCCATTCCATTTTTAATGGAAGCAGGGGCCCACGAGATGGTGGCAAGGATTTTAAAGATCAAAGGCGCGGACTATGTGATCACCGCCCGAACCGACCGGCTCAGCCGGTGGATCGACTCTCTTCCGGAGCCCTTTGTAAAGGACGATCCCTGGCTGATCTTTTTTAAAACCATGGCCCATCGTATTCGGGGCGGCAAGAAAAATATCCAGGCGTTTAACAGGGCGCTGGCGTTATTCCAAAGCCATGGGGATACCCGGGGCATTCTGCTGAGCCTGGCCTATCTGATTGAGGCTTCCATTTTTATCCGCAGGCCTTCAAAAGAGATCCGAGATCAGATCCGGTCAGGAGAAGAGGCGCTTTCAGGCTTAGGCGGACAGTACCGGTTTACCTGGGCAAGGACCCTTCTCTGGCAGCAGATCGGGCTGGGGTATATCACTGGAACAGGGGATATCCCTAAGGGTATTTCCGCCTGCCGAAATGCAATTCTTCTGGCCCAGGGAATCCGGAATCCGGGGCTTGTGCTGAACGCCTCTGTGATCCTGACCCTGGGGCTCGTCCAGTCCGGTGACTTTGCAGGGGCCCGGGAGATGCTGGAAAAAACACGGGCCCTGTCCCAGGAGGAAAGCCAGCCCGAATACCGGGCCCTGGAAGATATTACCAATATTGACCTGGCCCTAAAGCGCGGGGATACCGAGCTTGCAGGAACCCTTCTTTCCCGGTCCGAATCCGATATTGAAAAATTCGGACTGATCTTTCTTTATCCAGGGCTCGTGGAGGCCCGGGCGCTGTACTATGCCAGCATTGGACAATTTGATCAGTCCGTCCAGGCAGCGGATCATCTCTATGATTTCAGCGTGCTTGAAGGAAACGATTTTTACCAGGGGATTGCCCATAGGATCAAGGCGATGGCCCTGCTGCTCAAAGAAGACTTTGAAGCGGCCTGCGTTGAAGCCCAAAAGGCCGTGTCTGAACTGGACAGATCCCGGCGGGGAGATATTCATCTTTACCTGGCCCGGCAGATTTACGGGGCTGTGCTGTACCGCATGGGGCAACATACAAAAGCCTGTGAACAACTGTCCCCTGTGCTGGACTATCTCAAAGGAATCCAATCGGATTTAAGCTATTGCGAGACCGCTTTTTTTTTGGGGCTTGCCTGCCTTGACAGCAAGGATAAATCCCTGGCCGAAAACGCCCGTCAGTTTTTCTTGACAGGCTTTGAAAAAGCCCTGGAAAACCGGTACCGTCACTTTCCTCTTTTGGCGCCGGCAATGATGGGCAACGTTTTGATCCGGGCCTGGGAGTCCCTTGCCAGCCATGAGACCCACCTGTTAGGATGGGTCGAGGCCTGCGCGCCGCCTGAAGTCTTGTCTCAGGTTGCATCCTTACTTGCGAAAATGCGGAAAAATAAGCGGGGGGATGCCGGGGTGGTTCCCCTGTTGCGTGCCTGCTGCCCTAAGCTTACCATCTCCACCTTCGGGGAGTTTTCCGTGCTGCGGGGAGAGGAAGTAGTATCAGGATTCGGGGGAGCCAAACCCCTGATGCTTCTCAAGGTACTTCTCATCCACGGGGCAAAGGATGTCCCAAAAGAAGTGCTGATGGACGCGTTGTGGCCCGATGCAGGTGAGACCGCGGGGGAAAAGAATCTTAAAATTAACCTTCACCGTTTGAGAAAAGCGCTTGAACCCTTTGCAGTAAAGGAATTTGGGCATATTTATCTTCTCCAGAAGGCCGGCAGGATTTCCCTGGCCAAGGATCTGGTCGACCTGGATGCTGCAGCCTTTGAATCCCTTGCCGAAAAAGGCAAAGCCCTTGAATCCTCCGGGGACAACGCCGCTGCCATGGAATGTTATACCGAGGCGATCCGCCTTTACCGGGGGGATTATTTTGGAGACGATCCTTACCTTGAAGCGGCAGACCGGGACCGGGAACTTTTTCGCAGGATGTGTATTGAACTGTTGGAGCGGATGGCCGGGATATCAGGGAATAAGGGCCTTTTTCAGGAAGAGGTGGATGCCTGGCTGAAGATCCTGGAGATCGATTCCTGCCACGAAGGGGCCTTTCGCCATCTGATGACTTTGTATGCAGATGCCGGTATGAAAAAAGAGGCTCTGCAGGTTTATTCCAGATGCTGCCAGGTGCTGGAACGCGAGTTGGATGCGGTACCGGAAAGTCGCACCCAGACGATTTATGCCCGGCTGATAAAAGGGTAAGTGATCCGCTTTAACGTTGCGATTGTTCCGGGGGGGGCCAACGGTTTGTGGTACGACTTGATTTTTTTAGCACTTGCAAGTATATCAATCTTTTTAGTATCAGTGAATCATAAATTTTAATCCCGGGGGGGCCGCGGTCTCCCGTTTGCCCGGGCGCAGATTGATGTCGAGCGATAAGCGCAAACTGATTGTTTTTTCCTATTTGACGGTTTTGATTCTCTCATTTGGTTCTGTGGCCGTCGCAGAAGATATTTCATTGGCTGTCGGTGTCACCGTTCCGCCGTATGTGATCGTGGAGACAAAGTCGGGAATGGAGTATGAGATCGTATCCAGGGCGCTTGTGTTGTGCGGTCATCAAGTGGCGCCCAGCTTTGTACCGTTTGGGCGAATGAGAGCCATGATTCAAACGGACGTTATTGCAGATCCAAGAAAACGGTGAGTACGATGCCATTATCGACAAGTTTCCTTCTCAATGGAAGCCTTTGGTTGGTGTGCTCAATCATGCTTCGATTTGACAGGCTTTGGGTTTAATGCGATAGAAATTTTATAATTGCGGTCAGGCCTATGTTGAAAAAAAAGTTTAAACAGTTTCTTTATTCTTTTGTCTTTCCCTATGGCGGGCTTTTATTTGTCCGCCTGCTCTCTTCCACATACCGGGTCCGGATTCTTGGGGCTGAAAATGAAACCCCGCTTCTGGACAGGGACAAAGGACTGATCTACGCCTCATGGCACCAGCGGTTTTTTCCCGGCATCACCTTTTTTTCCACCCGCAAACCCATCGCCATTATCATCTCAAAGAGCAAGGACGGTGAGATGGCGGCAAGGGCGGTGGATATCTTGGGATGGCATCCGGTTCGCGGTTCATCGTCCGAGGGGGGAAAACAGGCATTAGAAGAGATTAAGACTCTGGCCGGGGCCGGATACCGGGTGGGGCATATCGTGGACGGCCCCCAGGGCCCTTTTGGAAAGGTCAAACCGGGCCTGATTCGGATTGCCCAGCATGCATCGCTTCCCATTGTCCCGACTATTACATCCGGCCAGAGTCTTTGGGTGTTCAACTCCTGGGACCGGTTCATGGTTCCCAAACCGTTTTCCCGGGTGATTATCCGTTTCGGGACACCCATTGGGGTGTCGGAAGATCTTGACGAAAAAAGCTTTGAGACCCTGCAGGAAAGGGTGGAACAGGATATGGAAGCGCTGTACAAAGATACGGATGCCATTTGGACAAATCCGGAACGGGTCCGGTCTGTTTTTTCATGAACAGCCGGAGAATACAGCATATCTGCGCCTCACCCGGGATGTAAGGTTGCTATGGGTCAGTGAAGTTTTGAAACGGCTTTCATGATCAGGCCCAGATCCGGGCGGACGTTGATGTCGGAGACATGGGTCCACCGGATTTTCCCCTGCTTGTCCACGAGGATCAGGGCACGCTCGGCCATGCCGTCAGTCCTTAAAACTCCGAATGCCTCTGCCGTTTTACCGTGTGGCCAGAAATCCGAGAGCACCTCAAACCAGAGATCTCCCATCTCCTTTGTCCAGGCGTAAAGGGAGGGAATATTGTCCGCGGTGATGCCCAAAAGGACGGTATCATGTTTTAGAAACAGGGGCCGGGCGAGGTTGTATCCGGGCCACTGGTCCGAGCAGACCGGGGTCCATGCCGCAGGCACAAAGGATAAGAGTACATTTTTTTTGCCCTTGTAATCGCTGAGGCTGATCCGTTTGCCTGAAACAGAGGGCAGAGTGAATCCGGGCGCTGTTTGGCCGACGCTTACCTTAAGCTGGCTGTCTGTCGCTTTCAGATGACCCGGATTAAACAGCAGGGCTGCCGGAACCTGTGAACGGCCTGAAACCGGAAACAAAAAAAGCGTTGCAAGAATAATAATGGCGATATGAGATTTCATAACAATCTTTCTATGTATCAGTCTGCTGTCGTCAGGCGTTTGAAAAACAGGTCAAGGTCCCCCATATCGCCTGAGTGGGTGAAAAAAATCCGGTGGTCTTTGGCTGCCCCGGGAAGCAGGGCGATGAAAAAGGGGGTGCCCCGTTCACCAATGGTCTTATGGATCGAAAATTCCCCGTCACTGAACAGCGGAAAGGGGATGGTGTATGTTTCCTTGAAAAAGGCCACCTCATAGGCGGAGTTTCCTGCGCCAATGCCAATGAGTTTGATTTTTTTGTTCTTAACAGCGCTTAATTTTTTGAACAACTTATTGACCCTGGGCGCCTCACGCTGGCAGATCGGGCAGTACATGGAGAAAATTTCTACAATGAGGATATCGGCATCCACCTGATCCAGGGTGAAGCTGTCCTGGGCGTCAAACCCAAGATAAGCTCTGTCTTCAGGCGCTTTAGGAACCGGCAGGGTAAACTCAAGGGAGACCTGGGCAGGCCTGGCCCCGGCAGCCGCGGAACCTGTTGCAATCAAAATCAGGCCCAACACAACTAATCCCACCACCCCCATCGTCCATTGGCAAATGCGCATCCTTATTCCTTTCTTTTGAATCATGCGGGGGAATCACCCGCCCGGGTAAATCCCTGTTCACTGGCTTTCAGGTCCAGGTGCAACGTGGCCACCTGTTCCAGTCTGGGGATAAACCGCCGGCCCATCTCCCGTGTATCAATTGTTTTTAAATAATTTTTACACGAGTCGCAATAGGTGACCCGGTATTCTTTTTCATCTTCCAGAAAAAAATAGAACTGGTCTTTTGGGTCTTCCGCATCACAGAACAGGCAGCCCAGGCGTTTGACAGGCCATGTGTGACTGCACAGGGTGCAGGACACGTTGCGTCTGCCTTGATCGTCTAAAAAGGCCAGGTCCGGCGGCGTCCCGCATATGGGGCAGTACCCTTTGTTGTGGTCATGATCCAGGGGCAGGTAGCAGGCCAGTTGTGCGGCACAGGCCTGGATGGAGGGAAACATGGCATTGTATCCGAAAAAACTTAAGACCTCGGTTGTCAGGCCCAACGCCTCGGCCAGTTCTGAAATGTTGCGGCTGTCCAGAAGGGCGGTATAAAGACCGTCAAGGTCGCACTTTTGGTCCAGGGCGGTTAAAACTTTTTCTGCGGGGTCTGCAAGTTTAGGGGCGTGGGTAATGGCCAGTCTGGCAATGGTGGCCATCAGCTTTTTTGATGCGGCCGTATCCACGGTGAACTGGACTGGGGAAATCAGAGGCATCCCATTTTTATTTTTCAAGGCCAGAAGGTCTTCTTCGATGAAAATAGGATCCGGGGTAATACAGATCATCGCCTCTGCCTGGGCGGCAAAGATTTGGCTGTAAAATTCAATCATGGGGCTGTAACTGGGTCTTATTTTCTGGATAGTCGCCGCAGCCCGTCTGATCTGTTCGGCCGTAGCCGGCTGTCCAGGGTCGCAAAAAAGTGTCATGGTTTTGTCCTGTCGTTTGTGGCGTCCGGAAAGGCGCCAAGCGCCTTTCCGGACGGGTGGGTGTATTGGCGTAACTAACCGCCGCAGGTTATACCTTCATCAGCCGCCCTAAGGGGCCCATCATCTTCCTGAGGGCCACGGATCGGCTCATGCCGCCCCTTCTGGCAGAGGCGACGGCATACTCGGAGTACAGGGTCGGATCCTGGGTGGTAAGGTAGATGACGTTGACCTCGTCCGGATCCAGAAGGGCTGCATTGGGAAAGCGTTTTTTCCTTACAGCCAGCCGTTCTTCGGCCAGGGCCAGCATGTCCTCCCGCTCACCGAAATTCATGGTGCCGGTGGGGCAGGTGGCGACACAGGCCGGTTTCAGCCCGTTGTGGACCCGGTCGTTACACATGTCACACTTAAACAGTGTGCCGTCCGGGCCCTTTCTGGGAATATTATAGGGACAGGAACCTATAATTTCCTCTGCATCCAGGTTCTTGGTATTGGCCGTATACACAACGGCGCCTGTGGCTTCGTCCTTGTAAATGGCGGTGTCGTCATAGGCGGTTTCCAGGCAGGGGGCATCAATACAGTGACGGCACTGGTCCGGAAAGAAGAGCCAGAAAAGCTTGCCGTCGATGATCTCTTCGTTCATGCGGACCAGTTTGTAGGTCATATAGGAAAGATCCGGGGGATTTTGAAAACTGCCCATATTCACGGTCTTTTCTGCGGGCAGATCGTGCCATTGCTTACAGGCGACCTGACAGCCCCGGCAGGCGGTACAAAGGGTGGTATCTATGAAAAATGAGTTGCTCATGTTTTTTCCTCCTTTACAGCTTTGTCACGTTGACCATAAATGCCTTGGTCTCCGGGATCCGGGTGTTGGGGTCGCCTGCCGGCGGGGTAAGCAGGTTGGCGCTCTCCTCTGTGCCGGTGGCAGGCCAGCGCCAGCCGAAATGCCAGGGAATGCCCACCTGGTGGACCGTGGCATAGCCGATTTTGAAGGGTTTGAACCGCTTGGTCACGATGGCGGTGCATTCTAAGGCTGCCCGCGCTGAAGAGACCTTTACCCGCTCGCCGTTTGCAATGCCTCGAAGTTTGGCCAGCTCCTCGCTCATTTCCACAAAGACGTTGGGCTGCAGTTCCATGAGCCATTCCTGGGGCCGGGTCATAAGGCCAGTCTGCCAGTGTTCGGTGACCCGGTAGGTGGTGCCCACAAAGGGAAATCTCGGATCACAGGTGGCATGCTTGTCCGCTGCCGTGGAGTAGACCACGGCCGTGGGGTTGACCATCTGGGAGGAGAATTCGTTTTTTTCCACCGGGCATTCCAGGGGTTCGTAATGCTCGGGGAAAGGACCGTCCGCCCGACCGGGCCCAAAAATCTGGCCATGGCCGTGCTTTCTCATGATGAACGGGTACTTGGAATCGCTGCGCTTGGTCCCGTCCGGGTTTTCCATGGGATACCAGCCGCCGTCGAGTACATCGCCGGTCCACTTCTTGGAGACGTATTTTCCGTTTTCCTCCTTGCCTTCGAACCGGACGACCCAGTCCTTTTCATCCCAGGGCCGTCCCTTGGGATCCACCGAGGCCCTGTTGTAAATGATGCGGCGGTTGACAGGCCAGCACCAGGCAAATTCAGGATAAAGGCCGATCTTGTTGACGGCGTCTTTGTTTGAGCGTCTGGCCGACATATTGCCTTTTTCCGTGTAGGAGTTGCAATACAGCCAGTTGCCGCTGGAGGTGGAGCCGTCGGCCTGAAGAAAGGCGAATGAGGGTACGAGCGTGCCTTTTTTGTAGAGCTTGTCCTTGATCCGGGTGTCCTTTACAAAGTAGCCGTTGATCTCCTTGGCTGCTTTGTGAGGATCATAAGCGCCGCCTGTTTCATAATCCCACTTCAGGTTTTGAATGGGCTCCGGGAATTTGCCGCCATGGGCATATTCCTCTTTGATCAGATGCCCCAGGTGCATGATGATATCGCCGTCGGGTTTTGAGTTGCCCATGGGTTTGGGGCCTTGATACCGCCACTGCATCCAGCGTCCGGAGTTGGTGACAGACCCCTCTTTTTCCACGGCGACGCAGGCCGGCAGCATAAATACTTCGGTTTTTATCTTTTTGGGATCCATGGAAGGCCCTTTCCAGAAGGATCCGGTCTCATTGTCAAAGAGATTGACATTGACCATCCAGTCCAGGTTTCCCATGGATTCTCTGATCTTTGAGGCGTTGGACCCGGAGCAGGCCGGGTTCTGGCCCCAGGCGAAAAAGCCTTGGATCTTGTTTTTGTACATGGCGTCAAAAAGATCGAACCAGGAGTAAGCCTTGTCGTCGTCCACCTTGGGCAGCCACTCATATCCGAAATCGTTTCTCTTTGTGGCGGTTTCACCGAAAAAGGATTTTAGGAGGCTGACCGAATATTTGGGATAGTTCTGCCACCAGTTGGCGGACATGGGGTCATTGGACACCGGGGTCCATTTTTTGTTGTAGGCCTCAAGGCTTGTGTTTGAGGATCTCGGGGTCTTCAGGTACCCCGGCCAGATATGCCAGAGCAGGCAGTGATCGGTTGACCCCTGAACGTTGGATTCCCCGCGAAGCGCATTGACGCCGCCGCCGGCCACGCCCATGTTGCCCAAAAGAAGCTGGATCATCGCCATGGTTCGAATGATCTGGGTGCCCACAGTATGCTGGGTCCAGCCCATGGCATACATGATGGTGCCGGCCTGGCCCCGTTTCCCTGTGGCGGCATAGGTCTTGTAGACCTCAAGCAGGTCGGCTTTTGGGGTACCGGTGACCCGGGAAACTTTGTCCAGATCATACCGACCGTAATGTTTTTTCAGAAGCTGGAAAACAGACCGCGGATGTTTTAAGGACCGGTCCATCTTTGGCACGCCCTTGTCATCCATCTCAAAGGCCCAGAAGGACTTGTCATAGGATCCCAAGGACGGTCCTTCGCCGGAGCCTTTTTTAAACCCTGAAAAAAGGCCGTCTTTAAACCCGAATTTTTCGCCAACGATAAAGGGCGCATTGGTGTAGGCTGCCGTGTATTCTTTATTATACAGGCTGTTGTCCAGAATATATTTGATCATCCCGCCCAAAAAGGCGATGTCAGATCCGGACCTGAGCGAAGCGTAGATGTCCGCCCGGGCTGACGTCCTTGTGAATCTGGGGTCCACGCTGATGAGTTTGGCCCCTTTTTCCATGGCCTGGGTGACATATTTAAATGAGATGGGATGGTTTTCGGCAGCGTTGCTGCCCATGATCATGATACAGTCTGAGTTGCGGATATCAATCCAGTGATTGGTCATTGCGCCGCGTCCAAACGACTCTGCCAGAGCCGCTACAGTAGCGCTGTGTCAGATCCTGGCCTGGTGTTCGACATAGACCAGACCCAAAGACCGCATCAGCGCCTGGTAGATCCAGCACTCCTCATTGTCCATGGCGGCGGATCCCACAGATGCCATATTGGTGACCCGGTTGACCACCTGACCCTTGGCGTTTTTCCGGGTGAATCCTTTATCGCGGGTTTCTTTAACCCTTTCTGCGATTTTCTTCATGGCCCAGTCCCAGGATACCGTTTCCCATTTGTCCGAATAGGGCGCACGGTACATGGGTTCTGTGAGCCGGTTTTCGTTTTCAGCCAGCTGTTTGAGGGACGCGCCCTTGGGGCAAAGCGCACCCTGGTTGATGACGTGGTCCGGATCGCCTTCAATGTTCATGACCCGTCCGTCGCCGCGCTGGCTGGTGTGGACAATGGCACCGCATCCGACTGCGCAATAGCAGCAGATGGTGGTGGTTTCCTTGGCATACTTGGTTTTGAGCATCTGAGCATGGGTTTTGACTGGCTTTAAGTCGAATCCCAGACCGCTGACTGCAATCCCGGCTGCCGTGACCCCTGAAAATTTGATAAAATCTCGTCGGTTGAGTTCCATCTAAGATCTTGCCTCCTCACTGATTTAAGGTTGGCTTGGAAGTTCCCCGGGCCTGACTTGGGAGGAACGGTGCAGGAGGTGCGCTTTGATCAATCGCCTTCCCTCCTTTGGCAGGGCCCGGGAAACGGTTTCCCCATATAAAAAAATTTCATAGCATATGCTTGGTTACAAAAAAGTTACAAAGAAAACGTGTCCGGTGTACCCGTGGTGAAACTGCCATGAATAAGGGGGTTAAAGGACGTGGGTTTAAAGACTCGGGGCTCGTGGGACCGGCGGGTTGGATATGTCGTCAATCCGTTGATATTTAGGAAGGTAGGGTGCGTTTATATGCATGCTGTCCAGGCGGATTTGTAAAATAAATTTTTTAAAAAAGGCGGTCGGATAAAGGATCTGGCAAGGCGGCGAAAAAAAAATATCTCCCTTACGCACGGCGGTGCACGCTTTTTGCGATATCCTTTTCCTGGATGTGGTTTAAGGATCAGTTCAGCGGAAAATGTCCCTTAGAACCAGGCATGACATGCCGCCGCACTGAACAACGAGGAGGTGCGTCATGAAAAGGAACGTCAACGTTTTTATCCCCTTGGGACTGGGGGCTTTTCTGCTGCTGATCCTGTTTTTCCCCGGATTCTGTGCTGCCGGTGACAAAGCGCCGGAGCTGCCCGTGCCAATTTTGTCTTTGCCCGGGAACCTGGCAGATCTGCCCATGGAAATTTCTTTTAACGGCAAACGGTTACAAAAAGAAGGGCTGACGGCTGAACGGACTGCACAACACCCGGTTTCCAGAGGCCAAGGTTCTATGTTAAAATACATCACTATTACGGCCCCTATATCAAGCCGGGAGATATTTAACTCCCACAGCACCGGCGTCACCGGCAATGCATCGGAAAAAATTTCCTTTGAGATCCAGGCAGGGCTTTTGGACCTGAGTGGGGCCCTGTTTATCGTCTTTCAGTTATGAAAGGTGTTTAACCCCCCGCTATTGGCTGTTGTCTTTCCATTTCATTTTCCCTTCCTCATGCGGCTTTCTATGGTTTCAGCGGCAGCGGGGTGCCTCTGGGGTGGCGGGCGGTCATGGGAACGGACCTGGGTATCTTGATGATAAATTTGGTGCCTTTTTCCCTTCCGGACACCACCTTGATTTCGCCCCGGTGCTGGCCGATGACCTTATTGGCAATGAACAGCCCAAGACCGGTTCCCTTGTTTCCCTTGGATGAAAAGAAAATCGTAAAAATGTTTTTCAGGGTATCTTTATCCATGCCAAGGCCGTTGTCCTGAATTTTGAATACCACCTTTTCTCTGTCCACCCGGGCAAAGAGGGAAATGGCATGGACTTTGTCCGCGTCCTCTGGTTGGACATCGTCCAGACAGGCTTCAATTCCATTTTCCAGAATATTGACCAGGGCGGCCTGGAGGCTGTTGTTATCGATTTCAAAGCTATCGTCATCCACCAGGCTTTCAAACCCTTTGCGAACCTGGATACCGTGCTTTTCAGCTTTTATCGTCACAACTTTCAGGATATCATCAATAAAGCTTTGGCAGGAAACCTTTTCCCATTCCAGGGTCCGGGTCTTGGTGTAGTAAAGAATGTCCATGACCAGATTTTTAATTCTGGCCGTCATATCCCTGGACAATTCATACCCCTCCCGGATTTTTTCCATCCGGTCGGTTTTAAATCCGGTTTCCATCAGGTAAAGCCCGCCGTCAAGGCTGGTGAGAAGGCCCTTGATACCATGGGAGATGGACCCGATCATAAAGCCTAAAGAGGCCAGATGGTCCTCTAAGCGCCGGGCCTCGGTAATATCCGTGAGCATGACCAAAGAGTGGGAGATCTCACCGTTGGCATCCCGGATGGGAGCGGTCCAGCAGAGCACCACATGCTTGACCCCGTCCGACGAGATGATTTCCATTTCCGAGGCATGGTTTGTCCCGTCTTTAATGGTATTTTGCGCCGGACACTCCCGGCAGGGCTCATCCCGGTTTTTACAGATGCCAAAACAATAGGAGCCGATATGGTCGCCGAAGTACTCCTCAAATTTTCTATTGGCCTCGGTGATATGGTAGTCCTGATCCTGGACAAAGATAAAGCAGGGAACCTCGTTGAAAAGCTGATGGTAATTTTTCTGGGAACGGGCAAACCGGCTCTTATAGCAGCTTTCGTTAAAACAGATATGGCGGTGAAGGTAGAGTCGTTCCAAGGCGCGGTTGATATAAAAATCAAAATGGGCCGCCTTAGACGGTAAAATAATGAAATCAGAGGCGCCGCTTTGAAGGGCCTGGATGCCGGTGTCTGAATTTTCCTTTGCCACTGCTGCAATAATCTCAATTTCTGTCATTGCCCGTGCAATAGCAGCAATTTTTTTAAGACAGCTGTCTTTATATTCATCAATGAAAACAACTGCAATATCAAAGGTTTTGGCAAGTTCCGTAATATCCGGGTAAGGCCCTTCTTTCATATCCACAAAATGAATCTGTTCCCAGTATTTGGATTCCTTGAGATCAGGAATGGCATTATCCCAGTAATTTACAATCTGAATATCATGTTTCATAAGCTAAGCGTCTCTTTTGTATGCACCCGGCACGTTCATCTGTTTTTATTTTACTGTGATTGATTAGCAGAAAACAGGCCTAAAAAAAATAAAATTAGATGTTGCATTTTTTAAACGGGTGTGGCAAGCATGATTCATAAACAATTGTAAAAGGATAAATCATGACTGAAAATAAGGTGGATCAACTGCTGGCAAGACTGCTGGAGGCCACCGGGGTCTCGTCCCAGTCTGAGCTTGCCAGGGAACTTGGGATCAACCGGTCCGGCATCACCCATGCCAGAAATAAAAATCATATTCCTGACAATTGGATTGTCAAGTTGTTCAGGCGGTTCGGAGTCAATCCACAATGGGTGGATACCGGCAGCGGGCCTGTATTCCTCAAATCCGGAACTGGCGGGAATACCGAAGACAACACCTTTCGTAAAATTCCAAAAGTGGCGGCGAGACTTTCAGCCGGTACCGGTTCGTTTGATTGCGGCGAAGAGGTGACCGAACACCTTAGCTTTCCTACGGCATGGCTTGCCAGGAAAGGGGCTGCCGCCAGCATGGTGGCCATGGCGGTCTTCGGGCAGAGCATGGAGCCTTTGATCCGGGAGGGGGATACCGTTCTCATTGACCAGTCCCAGGACCGGATTATGGCCGGGGCCATTTATGCCGTTGGTGTGGATGACACCATTTTAGTCAAACGGCTGGAAAAACATCCTGACGCTCTGGTCCTTAATAGTGACAACCCGGCTTTTTCTCCGATCCGCCTTGATTTTCACAGTCTGGACAAGGTGCGAATCCTCGGCAGGGTCATCTGGAGCTGCCGGGAATACCGGTGATTTCCGGTAAAAAAAATTTATTTATAATGTTTACTTTTTGCAACATAATAGATGAAAAATAGTTGAGAGAGGAATAATTATGCAACACATTGCCTGTACTACGGACGCTGGAACATCCCCTGTTTTGACAAAATTAAAGACCTGCTCTTCCATCCTGATATGGGTGACCGGTTTGATACTGGCCGGCAGTGACGGCCCCATGATGCCCTATTTAAATATGCTGGGTGTTATCTTGTTTGCAGGATCATGCCTTGTGCTCGGCAGGCTGCCCAATGAGTCTGGCCCGAAGTCCTCCAGATTGCAGGACGGGTCCAAAAAAGAACGGGCCCTTGGACGCCCAGCCCAGTCCCAAGCTTATTGCCGCAACCGGATGAGGCAGGCTACTTCCAGACCAATGGACGGTTTGGCGATCCGTCCACAATATGCCAGGGATTTGGGCGTGATATAACGCCCAATCTGCTGAATACCGATTTATAATTTCTAGTTTCCCATAGTTGATGAACGATATTTTCTTGATTTAAGGAAATTTTCAAATCCTTGTAAAGAAACGAAAAAGCCATGTGGAGAAAACAACCAAACATTAATATATCCCTTTTGTTATCAATGGTTTATATACGTAAATTGCTAATTTTGTTGTGAATAACTATTCATTTTACATATGGTATTAAATCTGTTATAGCTTTTTGCGTTTGGACAAATGTTGGTAAATGGCAGTTGCGCAGCACTATGGTTTGGTGCTGAAAAGGGCTGCTCGATGCCAGACCCGAGCAGCAAATGACATAAAATAGGGATATGATTATGAGTTTTCAAGAGAAACTTTCCTCTGGAAATTTTGCTGTTCTTGCTGAGATGAATCCCCCCAAGGGGATTGATATTTCAGGCCTCATCACCCACGCAAGGCACCTCAAATCAAGAATCGATGCTGTCGTTATCCCGGATATGGATACCGGGGTCATGCAGATGAGCGCCCTGGCCTGCGGCTCTCTGATGAAACAGCAGGGCATCGAACCCGTCATTCACATCTACGGACGGGACCGCAACCGCATGGCGCTTCAAGGAGATCTGCTGGCAGCCCATGTACTGGGTATCCATAATGTAATTGTGGTCCAGGGTGAGGAGATGATCAACGGTGATCACCCTGAATCTGTCGTCGTTAACGATCTGGACGATCTCGGTCTGATTTCCGCGGTGAAAACTTTGGTCAAAGGCTCTGACCTGGCCGGTTTTGACCTGCGGGGTATCCCTGAGATTCATGTGGGATACAATGCTGCACCCGTGGCTGACGAAGCCCAGCTCGACGCCGAATGTGAAAAAACCCGTGCCAAGGTAGAGGCGGGTGCCAGTTTTGTGCTGCTGCCCCCGGTTTTTGACATGGGCTTTTATACCAAAATTGTAGAGAAGTTCGCTTCCCTGAATGTGCCGGTTATCCCGTCGGTGTTTCTGCTCAAGAACGTGGGCATGGCACGGTACATTTCCATAAACGACCCCAACTCTCGCCTTTCAGAGGATCTTATCTCCCGCATCAGAAAGTCAAGTGACCGTGAAGCGGAATGCATCGCCATTGCAGGAGAGATGATCAAATCCTTGAAAAAGGTGTCCCAAGGGGTAAAAATTTCTGCTCTGGGCTGGGAAGACAGATTGCCGGCCATTCTGGACAGCGCAGGCCTATAGGGAATAATCTGTCCGTTGTTCTGGTCTTAAGCCTGAAACGGTTGAATCAGGCAATGGATAGCCATGGATAAAAACTCATTAAAGCGTAGGGTACATATGGAAAACATAAAAAAAGACGAACAATCGTCAGGTCAAAGACGTGTGCTTGTCATCGGCGGCGGCGTCGGTGGAATCCGAGCCGCCCTCGACCTTGCCGAATCGCGCAAGGAGGCGGTCCTCATTGATTCCAACTATGCCATCGGCGGCCTGATGACCCAGCTGGACCGGACATTTCCTACCAATAACTGCGATCTGTGCACGGTCTCCCCTCATCTGTCCGCCTCAGCCAGGGAACAATACCTCAAGGTCAAACCTATGACCGAGTTGGTGGCCCTGGAAGGCGAAGTCGGAAATTTTACGGCCACTTTGAAAACTGCGCCCAGGTATATTGACATTGAAAAGTGTACCGGGTGCGGGGACTGTCTTAAAAAATTTCCGGAAGCCGTGCGGTTCACCCCGGGTCTGGATCCCAGAGCCCCCACCTGTATGCGTTATCCCCAGGCGACGCCCTATGCCTTTTCTATTGATATGGACAAGATAGAGGATGTGGATGCACTAAAGGCGGTCTGTAAAGCTGATGCGATCCTGGCCGAGGATAAGGAAACAGAAACCCAGCTTGAGATCGGATCCGTTGTTCTGACCGTTGGGGCCGAACTGTTCAACCCTGAGGCCCTAGACAACTACGGCGGCGGTAAATTCGACAATGTGGTCACAGGGCTTGAGTACGAAAGGATTATGTCTGCATCCGGTCCTTTTGCCGGCAGTCTCTTAAGAAAATCCGATAAAAAACGGCCTAAAAAAGTCGCATGGATTCAATGTGTTGGTTCCCGTGGAATCAACAAGGCAGATGTCCCCTATTGCTCGGGCGTCTGCTGTATGTATGCCTTAAAAGAGGCCATGGTCACCAAGGAGCGCTTTGGTGACGATATTGAAACCACCATCTTCTTCATGGATATGAGGACCCACGGCAAGGACTACGAGCAGTATTACAACCGGGCCAGGGAAGATTTTGGCGTGCGCATGGTCCGCAGCCGTCCCCATACCATTGTTGAAAAGGCCGACACCAAGAACCTGTCCATTACTTATGCGCCCGAGGAAGGGGCCACCCAGGAAATTGAAGAGTTCGATATGGTGGTACTTTCCACTGGGTTCCGTCCCTCCCAGGCCACGGTGGAGCTGGCCGGACGTCTGGGCATTGAGTTAAATGAACACAACTTTGCCGCCACGGCATCCTTTAATCCTGTGCAAACTTCAAAGGACGGGGTTTATGTTGCAGGCGTTTATGAAAGTCCCAAAGATATTCCCGAAACCATGGTTCAGGCCTCTGCCGCCGCTTCCATGGCCGGCGCAGATCTGGGCGGTACGCTTTTGGGAGATCTGCCCGAAGACGAGTTCCCGCCTGAGCGGGATGTCACAGGCGAAGTCCCCAAGATCGGTGTGTTTGTCTGTGACTGCGGCTTTGACATCGGCGGGGTGGTGGATGTGTCCAAAGTTGTGGACCATGCCAAGACCAACCCGGATGTGGCCGTAGCTGAAGCTGTGGGTTACGGATGCTCTGCTGAGTCCATGGTGAGAATCGAAAATCTGATAAAGGAACATGGCCTCAACCGTGTGGTTATTGGCGGCTGTTCCCCCAGGACCCACGAGACCAAATTCCAGGATCTTCTCAGACGGGCCGGACTGAACCGGTACCTGGTGGAGATCGTTAACCTTCGGGACCAGAACACCTGGGCCCATCTCACCGAACCCAAAGAGGCCCTCGAAAAGGCCTTCAAGCTGATGCAGATCGGTATTGCTGGCGTAAGACAGGCCCATCCGCTGATGGACAATACCCTGCCCATGAGCCAGAAAGCGCTGGTGGTCGGCGGCGGTGTCACCGGCATGACCTCTGCCCTCAAGCTTGCGGATCAGGGCGTGAAAACCTTTATTGTGGAACGGGGCCCGGCCTTAGGCGGCGTTGCCCAGTCCATCTCTAAAACCATTGAAGGCGATGCCGTGGGGCCCTTTGTTGCGGATCTTGTGGATCGCGTCACAGCCCACGACAATATCCAGGTCCTGACCCGGTCCATCATCGTTGATCACAGCGGTATGCCCGGACTTTATAAAACCGGTATCCAGACCGGTCCGCGTATGAACTACATGCAGATCGACCATGGTGTCACCATCCTGGCCACAGGCGCCATGCCCAACCGGCCTGCCGAATACGGCCTGGGTTCCATGGACGGGGTTGTCACCCAGTTGGAACTGGACGAGCTTTTGGAAAAGGATGCGGAAAAGGTCAAATCCATGGAGCAGGTCGTCATGATCCAGTGTGTGGGCTCCAGAGAAAAGGAAAATCCCAACTGTTCCCGTATCTGCTGCCAGGCCGCCATCAAAAACGCCCTGCGCATCAAGGAACTGAATCCGGATGCCAGTATTTTTGTCCTGTACCGGGACATCAGAACCTACGGCTTTTCTGAAGACTATTACAGAAAGGCCCGGGATCTGGGCGTAAAATTTGTCCGGTTTAATGTGGAAAATAAACCTGTGGTCAACCAAGAGGACGGCAAGCTTGTGGTCCGGACCCACGATTTTATCCTGGGATCGGACATTGACATTGAAGCCGACTGCGTGGCATTGTCTACCGGATTCATCGCCGAGGATGAAAATACCGAAGACATGGCCATCATGTTCCATCTTCCCAGAACCTTGGATAATTATTTCCAGGAAGATCATGTCAAACTTCGGCCCGTGGATATGGCCCAGCGCGGCTTTTTTGTGGCTGGTACCGCCCATTCTCCCAAGGTGATCAGAGAGAGCGTGACCCAGGCTCTGGCCGTGGCCGGACGTGCCTGCACCATGCTGGCCAAAAAGGAGATCAACCTTGGGGCTGCCGTGGCCAAGGTTGATCCGAAAAAATGCGCCACCTGTCTGATCTGTGTTCGGGCCTGTCCCTTTGACGTGCCCTTTATCAATGCAGACCGGACTTCAGAAATCGATCCGGCCAAGTGTCATGGCTGCGGTGTCTGCGTCGGCGAATGTCCGGCCAAGGCCATCCAGCTTCTGGCATATGAAGACGACCAGATTCTGGCCAAACTTGACGGCTTATTTGAGGAGTATAACTAATGGAAAACTTTGAACCGGAAATCGTGGCATTCTGCTGTCATTACTGTGCATATACGGCCGCTGATATGGCCGGCAGCAAACGGATCTCCTATCCGTCCAACGTAAAGATCATCCGGGTGCCCTGCACAGGCAAGGTGGATGCGCTCCATCTTATGAAGGCCCTTGAAAAAGGGGCTGACGGCGTGTATGTTGCCGGTTGTCTGGAGGGAGACTGCCATTTTAAAAACGGTAATATCCGTGCCAAAGCTCGTGTGGAGCGGGTGCAAAAGTTCCTTAAAGACCTGGGCTGGGAAACCGAACGGGTGGCCATGCTGAATATGTCCGCCGGCATGGGAGAGATCTTTGCTGCGACCGCGAAGGAATTTACCGAAAAGATAAGAAGTTTGGGCCCGAACCCTGGTAAACTGCGTAGAACTAAGGCTGTGTAAACAAAACCGTATCGGAGAAATAATAATGATAACTGCTGAACAAAAACCCTTACAGGAAATCATCGGATACATTGCCCCCTACGGCAAAATCCTTCTGGTCGGCTGCAACGAGTGTGTTACCGTTTGCGCAGCAGGCGGCAGAAAAGAAGTCGGCCTTCTGGCTTCTGCCATTCATCTGGACCGGCTGAAACAGGGTAAAACCATCGAAATCAAAGAGATTACGCTTGAGCGTCAATGCGATCCTGAATACGTGGAAGAACTTGTCTCTTCCGTGGGCGACGTGGATGCCATCGTGTCCATGGCCTGCGGGTGCGGCGTGCAGACCATTGCCGCCCGGTACAAGGTGCCGGTGTTCCCGGCCGTGAACACCAAGTTCATGGGCGCCTCCAAATCCCAGGGGGTTTGGGAGGAACGCTGCCAGGGGTGCGGCGACTGTATGCTGGGCATTACCGGCGGTATCTGTCCTGTGGCCCGGTGTTCCAAAAGCCTGCTCAACGGTCCCTGCGGCGGAACGTCCAACGGCCAGTGCGAGATCAGCCAGGATACCCCCTGTGCATGGCGCCTGATCTGGGAGCGTCTGGTGGAACTGGGAATTGAAGATCGCTATGAAGAACTGAATACGGCAAAAGACTGGCGCCCGGCCTTTGGTGCCGGACCCCGTAAGATTATCAGGGAGGACTTGGCATAATGAAAACTGAAAGCAGACTTGAAAAAGTGCTGGCCGCGGGCCATCTGGCAGTAACCTCTGAAGTCGGTCCTCCCAGGGGTTGCGATGTTGAGATCGTGAAGAAAAAGGCTAACCTGATCAAAGATTATGTGGACGGCATCAATATCACGGACAACCAGACCGCCATGGTCCGCATGTCCTCCATCGCCGGCGGCGTCATTGTCAAGCAGATGGGTCTTGATCCCATCATTCAGATGGTGGCCAGGGACAGAAACCGCCTGGCCATGCAGGCGGACATCATCGGTGCCTATGCCCTTGGCATCAACACCATGCTCTGCCTGTCCGGCGATCATCCCAAGTTCGGCGATCATCCCAATGCCAAAGCCGTGTATGACATCGACTCTATCAACATGATCAATATGGTCAAAAACATGAGAGATGAGGGCATCTTCCAGGGCGGTGCCGAGATCAAACAGCCCCCTAAAATGTTCATCGGTGCGGCGGCCAACCCGTTTGCCGATCCCTTTGAACTGCGGGTCGCCCGACTGGCCAAAAAAGTGGCCGCAGGTGTTGATTTTATCCAGACCCAGTGTATATTCAACATGGATAAGTTCGAAACCTATATGGCCGGCGTCGTGGACCGAGGACTGCATGAAAAAGTCTCCGTGCTGGCCGGCATTACCCCTATGAAATCCGTGGGCATGGCCAGATACATGAAAAACAAGGTCCCCGGAATGGATGTGCCCGATGAGGTCATCAAACGCCTGGAAGGGGTCCCCAAGGAAAAGCAGCCGGAAGAAGGCATTAAAATGGCCATCGAGCAAATCCAGCGTCTCAAAGAATGCAAAGGTGTAGCCGGTTTCCATATCATGGCCATCGAATGGGAAGAACGGGTACACGAGATTGTAGAAGGGGCTGGATTATATCCGAGGCCTGAAGTATAAGAAGGCAAGGTGAACGTTCTTTTAGTCAGCCAATAAAAGGAGATTTTCATATGAGTGAAAACAAATTGGTTCTAGTTGTGGACGATGATCCGGATCTGGTGGAAGCGGTATCCATGAAGTTGGAAGCAAAATCGTACAAAGTCGAAAAAGCCTACGACGGTGTGGAAGCCATGGAAAAAGTGGCGGAAAACAAACCCGCACTGGTCATCCTTGATGTGATGATGCCCAGAAAAAACGGTTGGGAAGTCTGTGAGCAGATTAAAACAGACGACACGTTAAAGGATATCGTCGTGGTGTTGCTGACCGCAGTTGCTGATTCTGTGAAAACCACCAGCTACACCCATCACGACGGCAAAACCACCCTTGCTGACGATTATGTGCCCAAACCCATCGATCTTGATGCATTGATGGAAATCGTAGACGATCACTGCGCCTAAGATTCGCAAGTCGAATCCCACCGGCTTAGGACCAGGGATTTATGATACGGCAGAAGACCTGAATTTTTCAGGTCTTCTGCTCAATCTTTCCCTTATTAAGGTTCGCCGGCAGAGCATGAGCCCATGAACGCCATCAGAATTAACGGCATCCGGGTGGGCCATCAGATGTATCATCTGCGTCCGCACCCGGGTCTCCCGGATGCGGCACAGGATTCTCCTTTGTACCTGACCTTGACCAGGGCCAAGATGAATATGCCCTGTCTGGGACTGGAACGTTCTTCTCCGGAGACCACGTTCTCCTGTTGTATTGAGGCCCCCCTGATGCCAGAAAAAGGGGGGCTTTGCCCGTCGCAGCCTGCGACGATGGTTTCTGTTTATCCCCACGGCTGCAAAACAGCCACCCTAGGACGCCTTCTATCTCTTTTCGGCGAAAAGACCCTTCCGTTTTTTCATATGGTATCCTCCAATGCCATGATTACCTTTGTCCTGGCTGAAACCGATCGGGCAAAGGCCCTTTGTACCCTTGAATCCGCCTTTGATCTGCCGCCTACCCATACCCCGTATGAGCCGGGGTTCCATGAGGAAACCGCAGCGTTTGTAAAACGAAGATACCAGGAGACCCGCGCCTACTTCCAGGAGCAGCGGATTAAAACCTATGGCTTTTCCCTGGAAAGCGGTCTTGTCCTGACAGCCATGGATGTTATGCCTTCCCAGCTTTCCCGGGCCGGCAGTATCATTTCCTCCATGGATGAAAAGTTTTTTTTCAGCCTGGCCCTTTGGCGGGGTCCGGTTTTCCGTATTTTTTGCCTGACCCAAGGCGCGTATGCAGATGCAGGGGATCTTGCGGCCAAAGGGCATGGCTGTAAAGTGGACCTGATTACCTTCCACGGCCCTCATTTTGGTGACCGGTTTGGGATTTTTAACCAGGCTGCCTCCTGTCTGAATATGGCAGAAATCCCCGTTATCCAGGCCGGATGCACCGGTGCCAGTGTCAGTCTGGTGGTGCCCGATAATAGGGGCCGGGAGTCGATTGCCGCCCTGGAAAGGGGGTTTGAAACACCATGAATCACCTCTTGTCGCCGGAAACGCCTGACGCACCGGACCCCAAGGTATTAAAAGAGAAAGAAGCCTTTTGGCGCAACCGGATCTTTGATGCTCTGTCCTATCCGTCGGTGGTGTTTGATGAAAAAAGAACCGTGGTGGGGGCCAATAAAAAGTTTTTGGATACCTATGGGATTGAGCTTACCAATATTCTGGGAAAGAAATGTTTTAACTCCTTTTTATACAAAGATACCCCCTGCGAATCCGAGGACTGTCCGATCTGCCGGGCGGTCAGGGAGAAAAAGGTCCAGTCCTATACGGTGAAACACCAGTACCGGTGGGAGGAGCGTTTTTTTTCCCCCATCCCCGACGATGAGGGCAATACCGCCTACGTACTGGTGAGCCTGAGAGATATCACCCGGACCAAAGCCCTTGAAAACGAACTGATCGGTGTCAAGGAGTTTATCTCCCGGGTGATCCATTCCTCGGCGTCGGCCATTGTGGCGGCGGACCGCCAGGGGAATATCGAGTTGATGAATTCCGTGGCCAAGGAATTATTCGGGGATTTCAACGGCGGCAGCGGCAAAATCACCCATACCGAGCAGCTCTACCCCCCCGGGAAAGCCAAGGAGATCATGAGGATGCTCCGGGACGAGAAAATCGGGGGCAGAGGAAAGCTGATTATTCCAAGGACTATCATTGTCAACGCCAAGGGAGAGGAGATTGAGGTGGAGATGAGTGCGGCCATCATTTACGATGATAAGGGTGATGAGTCCGCCACAATGGCCATCTACAACGATCTCAAGGACAAGCTCCGCGTGGAAAGGGAGCTTAAACTGACCCAGAAACAATTGGCACAGTCCGAAAAGATGGCGTCTTTAGGGCAGTTGGCCGCAGGCGTGGCCCATGAGATCAATAATCCGCTGACTGGGGTGCTTTTTTATGCCAGCCTGCTTTTGGAAAGAGAAGACTTGGACGCGTCTGCCAAGCAGGATTTAGGGTATATTGTAGAGGATTCCGAGCGCTGCAGAAATATTGTAAAGAGCCTTTTGGTTTACAGCCGGAGCACGGATTCCAACAAGAGCATCGTCCAGATCAACGATGTGGTACAAAAAAGTCTGAAACTGATCCGGGATCGCAAGCGGTTTAGGAACATCACCGTCAAAAAGTATCTGGGTGAGGAGATGATGCTGCTCAACGCGGATATAGGCAAGCTGAACCAGGTGATTATCAACCTTGTGATGAATGCCGCAGACGCCATTGAAGGGGAGGGCGTTATCTCCATTTATACCTATCGGGACAAGGTGATGAAAAAAGTGTTCCTGGAAATCAAGGATACGGGCGCAGGAATCCCACACAACAACCTGTCCAGGATATTTGATCCATTTTTTACGACTAAGGGAGTCGGCAAAAGTACGGGATTGGGACTGTCCATTGTCTATGGTATAATTGAAGAGCACGGTGGGAAAATCAGCGTGAAGAAAACCGGCCCCAAAGGGACCACCTTTATCATGGAATTTCCGCTTTACCTACCCCGGGAAAACGGCGTGTCATTCTGTCCGTCATCCGAGGAGGATATTGGATAAGTTTTGTAAACCAAAGATCAAGAGAAAAGATTTTTTTATATGCGCGATACAAATCAAAGACAAAGTGTGCCGGATGATCCGGTTATTCAGGGAAAGCAGGTATCATTGAAACAGATGACAGAGGAAGTGTTTTTCAAGCCAAGGGTGCTGGTCATAGACGATGAGAAAAGAATTCAGGAGGCCTGTACCCGCCTGCTTGACAATGAGGGCTGCGAAGTGGATGTTGCCGGGGACGGTCAGAAAGGCTTAGAAAAGATCGCCAGGTCGCATTTTGATATTGTCCTTTTGGATCTTATGATGCCCGGGCTATCCGGCCTGGAGGTGCTTTCGGATATTAAATCCCGCCATCCGGACACGGTGGTGATTGTCATCACCGGCTATGCCACCCTGGAACACTCCATTTCCACCATGAAAAAGGGGGCCTTTGATTTTCTGTCCAAACCCTTCTCACCCCAGGAGCTTCGGGTCGTAATCACCAAGGCCATTGAGTTCATCCGGACCCTTCAGGATATTGCAACTGAAAAATCCAGGATGAGGGTGATGATCAACACCCTAAGAGACGGCGTGCTGACAACCGATCATCAGCGGCGGATTGCGCTTGCCAACCCCGCCTTTTTGCGAATGATCGGCAGCCCGATCAGGCAGGTTATCGGCAAGGAGGTTCATGAGGTGATCAAGGAGCCTGCGATTCTGGAGATGATTGAAAAAGCGCTGGAACAGCCTGCCGACACCTTTGCCGAGATCACCGAGGAACTGACAATCACCGGGGATAAAGAGGGTGGGGATATCATCCTAGGCATGCGGTGCATCCCCTTTAGGGACCGACTGAATCGGAACCTTGGCACGGTGACGGTGCTCCATGATATTACTGCTTTGAAAATGGAAGACCAGATTAAGTCTGATTTTGTCTCCATGGTTGCCCATGAGATCAAAAGCCCCTTGAATTCCGTGTTGATGCAGATCAACGTGCTTTTGGACGGGTTGGCAGGGGAGCTGACGGACAAGCAGCGGGATATTCTGGAACGCAGCTCCCTTAAAATCACCTCACTTACGGAACTGGCCGCAGAATTGCTGGATTTGTCAAAGATTGAGTCCGGCCTTATCAACCAGGACAGAGAATCCCTGGATCTTGCCCGGCTGATCCGGGACCACGTGGCATTGTACCTGGCCACGGCCCAAGAGGCTGATATTTGCCTCAGCGTCGGGGATATGGCCGAGAGCCTGACCGTAATGGCAAACCGCAATAACATAGAAGAGGTCCTGTCCAATCTGATTTCCAACGCCATTCGATATACGCAGGCCAAAGGAACGGTGACGGTCTGGGCCGATGAAGTCCAGGATCAGGTGCGCCTGCATGTGGCGGATACCGGCTTCGGCATCCCTGAAGAGGCCTTGGATCAGATCTGGGATAAGTTTTTCCGGGTAAAAAATGAAAAGACCCGGTTTATCAACGGAACAGGTCTTGGGCTTGCCATTGTCAAACGGATTGTAGAGGCCCATAACGGGACCATTGAGGTTTCATCCGAACTGGACAGGGGCACGACATTTACCGTGTGCCTGCCTAAGACAGCGTATCCCCTTTAACGGTATTGAAGGGTTTAAATACAGGCTTGCAAATCTGCTGAACGCAGTTTATTTTGCCGTGTAAATCTAAGGCAACGCACAACCAAACCCGAGCGCGCGGAGATTTAGTGGAAGACCGGTTAGATATTGAAAAACTACAGCGTATCAACCTTTTGCTTGAGGCCAGTCGAAAAGTCAGCCGGCTGCTGTTGAGGCAAGAGACACAGGGCCGGTTGATACAAGGAATCTGCGATACCCTTGCAGTGATCCCGGGGTATGAGCATGTGTTTATTGGCCTGTACGACAGGGACGGGAAGATGAATCCCAAGGCGGCTTCCGGTACAGCCCTTGCCGCAGATCACCCGGAAACGGCCTGCATCGGGTGCGACCTTGTTGAAAAGTCCCAAAACAAGGCGGCGGTTGCCTTGGCCCTGTCCCGGGAAAATTATTGTTTCGGTCTAATGGTATTGTCCCCCCGGAACGGCTGGGATATCACACCTGATGAACGGCAGATTCTCCAGGAGATGGCCGATGATATCGCCCTGGGC
This sequence comes from uncultured Desulfobacter sp., assembly GCA_963677255.2. Taxonomy (GTDB): domain Bacteria; phylum Desulfobacterota; class Desulfobacteria; order Desulfobacterales; family Desulfobacteraceae; genus Desulfobacter. Next base: position 3,948,027 of record CAXXER010000001.1, read on the forward strand.
CTTAACCGTATGGATTTTGGGGAAGACGTTTCAAAGCCTTTCATGGACAACGCCCTGACCTATACCGCAGTCGTCCGGGATCACAGGATCGTATACGAAAATAAAGGCCTTGCACAGGTCCGTCAGCCCATCCTTTTTGATCCTCCTGAATTTGAATCGGTGTATGAGGGCGACCGGGAGCGCATTCAAAAGGCCTGGGAAGACCTTGCAGCCGGCCGTATTCCCGAGCTCAAAACCGATTTCCAATATGATCCCGGCCTTCGAGAACCGGATGACGAGACCGATGGGGACGGCCTGCACTGGGCTATGATTTCGGCCAGACGCATCTTTTACCGGGGCGGGATATCGGTGGTGGCCAATCTCATGGATATCACCGATTACAGAGAGGTGGAAAATTTTTTGCGAATCCAGGACAAGATGACCTCCCTTGGGCGGATTACCGCCGGTATTGCCCATGAGATCCGCAATCCCCTTTCGGGCATCTATATCTATCTTAAGGCCATGAAACAGATCTATGACCAGATGGGGGAAGTGGCAAAGGTGCTTTCCATCATCGAGAAGATTGAACAGGCCTCCAACAAAATTGAATCCATCATCCGGCGGGTCATGGACTTTTCAAAGGCCGGCCGTCCCCGGTTTGTCATGGCCGATCTCAACCGGTATATTGACGAGGTGACAAAGCTGACTGCTGTAAGTTTGCGAAAATCCAACATCACCCTGGAAAAGCACCTGGATCCGGAACTGCCTGAATGCTGGGCCGAGCCCCATCTCATTGAACAGGTGATCTTGAATCTTGTGACGAACGCCGCCGAAGCCATGAAGGAATACGAAGGGGAGAAAAAGATTACCCTGACCACAGGAGTGAATCCGGCCGGAGATGTGATCCGGATCTGGGTGATGGATACGGGCCCTGGTATTCCCGAAGCCCACCAGGCAAGAATTTTCGATCCTTTTTACACCACCAAAGCCAACTCTTCCGGAATCGGTCTTTCCATTTGCCACCGCATTATACAGGACCATGGCGGGGCGTTAAGATTCAGCGGGGCCAAGAAACAAGGGGCCCAGTTTCTCATCGAACTTCCGTTGACTCCCCCTGACAGGACCGCATGATGATCCGCTATACCATTGCCATTGTGGATGATGAAAAAAGCATCCGGGACGCCCTTGATATGGTGCTTGGTTCAACCTATGACATCCTGCTTTTTGAAGATGCCGAAGGCTTTTTGGCTTCACTGGAAGAGCAAGTGCCGGACCTGGTTTTAATGGATATCGGTCTGCCGGCCATGTCCGGCATTGAGGCCCTGGGGATTTTCAAAAGAAATCATCCCCAGGTTCCGGTGATCATGATCACCGCCTACGGAGAGATTTCAATGGTCATCGATTCCATGAAATCCGGGGCCTATGACTTTATACTCAAGCCCATTAATCCGGATCTGCTTGAGTTGAATATTGAAAAGGCCCTATCCTCCATCGCCCTAATCAAAGAGGTTCAGGTTCTCCAGGAAAAATACCTGCGGGAAAATGAACCCTGCTTTATCGGGGCCTCCAAAAAAATTGACGATATCATGGACTTTATCAACGTGGTGGCCAAAAGCCCGGACACGCCCATTATGATTCTCGGAGAAACCGGAACGGGCAAGGAGTTGATCGCCAAGGCCATCCACGCAAGAAGCCCTGTGTTCCGCGGACCTTTTGTGGCGGTAAACTGTTCGGCCTTTCCCGAGGAACTCATTGAGTCCGAACTTTTCGGGTATGAGCCCGGCGCCTTTTCCGGGGCCCGACCCCAGGGGAAAAAGGGGGTTATTCAGGAGGCGGATCAGGGAACCTTGTTCCTTGACGAGGTGGCGGATTTAAGCCCGGCAGGCCAGGCCAAGCTGCTCAGGTTCCTGGAAAACGGGGAGTTCTACCGGGTGGGGGGCACCCGGAAGCAGGTGGTCAGCACCCGGGTCGTTTCTGCCAGCAATAAAGACATTGAGGCATTGGTGGAAAATGAAAAATTCAGGAAAGATCTTTTTTTCCGCCTTTGTGTGGTTAAGGCCAAGATTCCTTCTTTGAACCAGCGCCCGGACGATATCATGCCCCTGGCCAAGCATTTTCTCCACGAATTTTCCATCAAATTCGATAAAAAGCTTAAAGGGTTCTCCGAACAGGCATGGCAGCAATTGCTCTCCCACAATTTTTCCGGCAATGTCCGGGAGTTGAAAAATATTGTGGAGCGGGCCGCACTGGTGGCCACTGCCGACCTTGTGGCAGTGTCGGATCTTGGGCTGGGATCAGGGACGCAAAGTTCCCCGCAGACCATGGCCCCGGCCCTTCAGAATGCGGGGGATGTCCTGCTGCCCAAAGAGGGGGTGTACCTGGACGATCTTCTGGCCGACATCGAGCGCAGGTACATGGCCCAGGCGATAGCGCAGTGTAGGGGAAACGAGAGCCAGGCCGCCCGCCTTTTAAATATGAATCATCATACCTTCCGATATCGGTGGAAAAAACTTAAACAATAGATCCTCTCATTGCAGATATTGCGTTTTTCTTAGAGTTTCGTCCTGGAAAAATGAATTTTAAGACTTATCCTATGCGGCGATGTATTGATGCTACGCGTAAAGGAAATTTCGTGCATACCCATAAGAACGCCGCAAAAAACAGACCTGCGGCCCCGGCTGTGCCGGGAAACGATACGAACCGAGTTTTATTGTTTTTGGCTTTTTTTGCCCTGTCTTTGAACATGCGGGCCCCCATTACCTCCCTGCCTCCGGTGATCCATGAAATTCAGAGCGCTTTGGGTATCAGCAACGCCGTTGCCGGCCTTTTGACCTCCATTCCCGTGCTCTGCTTTGGCATTCTGACCCCGTTTGTCGGGGCGGCCATGAAAAAAATTCAATTGGAGACTTGTGTTTTTGCCACCCTTGCCGGGGTGCTCTTAGGATCGGTCACCCGGTCTGCAGGCGGGCTGTCCTTTGCCGTTGCAGGGACAGTCCTCATCGGATTTGCCCTGACCGCAGGGAATATCGCCACCCTCATGGTGATCGGCCGGGATTTCCCCCAAAGGGCCAGTATCATGACCGGGGTACTGGTCTGCGGTATGAGCATCGGTTCCATGGGGACCATGGCCCTGACCGCCCCGGTTTCCAATGCCCTGGGCTGGCGCCTGGCGCTTTGCCTTCCCGTACTTCCAGCCCTGGGGGCGCTGGTCCTTTGGGGAGTGCTGCTCCGGCACCGAAGACCGGCCGTACATCCCGGGACTGAGAAAAACAAACGCCTTGAACATGAACCTGTTGATCCGGGGCCTTCCATATACAGGCAGCCAATGGTCTGGTTGCTTGCCGCAGCCTTTGCCGCCCACACGTTCATGTTCTACGGGCTGACTGCCTGGCTGCCGGCATATCTGATTCAATCAGCCTCTATGACAACGGAAACGGCCGGGATCGCTGCATCCGCATTTCAGATTTTAGGCCTTCTGGGATGTTTTGGGATTCCTCTGATGGCCACAAGGACCAAGGTGTCCATCCGGGTGCAGTTTTTGACCGTCACCTTATCGTGGATCACCACCACGGCGGGCTATCTTCTGGCCCCCAAGGTCTGGGCGGTTTGGAGCATCTTCGGCGGTATTGCCTCAGGCGGAGGATTTACCGTGATTTTCGGCCTGATCATGAGCTATGCCAGATCTCTGGAGCAAAACCGGCAGCTCTCCAGCACGGTGCAGACTGCCGGATATTTTGTGGCCTCACTGAGCCCCTTTGTCATCGGGGTGATCCGGGAGGCAACCCATAGCTGGCAGCCCGGTATGGGGCTGTTGACGGCGGCCGGTGTTTTAATGACCCTGTGCGGACTTGCCGCCTGCAGGATATAATGCCATGGCGTATTTTTCCTCTTAGATTTTTCGCCTCCTGTCTCAAGGGATTATTGCTTTTTGCAATTGGTTTGTGTAATCTGAATTCAATTTTCAGACAAAATAATTACTGCGGTACCCTCCGAGTGACCACTGTGTAAAATTAGCCCTGTCATGGAATGGAATTGTTATATTTCAGGCATGTTGAGGTGTTACGGATAGTTAATCATGGAGAATCATAAAAAATACGCCGGATGTTTTCGGGATACGACGTCCGGGGCAAAAAACAGGCGCAGGATTCAGATTCTCAAGACTGTTTGGGGGCTGATCGTCTTGTTATGCGTAGGTTTGCAAGCCCAGGCGCAAGAAATTTCCGTGCTGACAACCACCTGGATTCCCTATGCTTACGAATCCAACGGCCGGATTACCGGGATGAGCACGGAGATCGTACGGGCGATATTAAATCGTGCCGGCCTGACTGGAGATATTCAGATGAACTCCTGGAACCGGGCGATCATTACCGCTAAAACCCAGAAAAATATTTTGATCTATCCGTTGATGCGAATTCCCCAGCGAGAAGACGATTTTATCTGGGTGTCTCCCATCTTTGATGCCAAGCTTTCCCTGTTTAAACTCAAAAAGAATAAGGCAGTTGTCGTCAAGGACCTTAACGATGCCAAAGCATATTCTATCGGGGTGTTAAAAGGGGCGGCCATGCATCAGTTTCTGGTTTCCAAGGGGTTTGAGGACAATGTACAGCTGCACGCCTCCTACTCCAATCGAAAAAACGTAGAACTCCTGTTCCGGGGCCGCATTTATCTTGTGGCGGATAACCCACTGGTGGTGGCTTATGAGATTAAGCAGTTGGCCCAGTCTTCCATCAAGGATATCCGGTTTTCCTATGATCAGGTCCAAGAGGTCCTGCCTCTAACCCGGAAAAAGGCATATATGGCCTTTGGCAAAGAAAGCTCCCCCGAGTATGTGACGCGTCTTCGCAACGCATGGCAGGCCCTGGATGCCGACGGCTCCCTTGAGAAAATTTTCTCCCGCTACCAATAAACCCGTCCAAAGCGGGTAAGCCGTATGGGTCAAGGCTCTGTTCGCTCCGGACGGGGATATTGGGCAGGGGGTTACCTTCCCTTTTTCATGGCCTTGATTCTTATGGCCACGCCTTTCCAGCGCTCCTTTTCCACCCGGTCGGCACTTTTATCCTGCCGCAGGGCAAGGTAGCTAAGCTCCCGCTTCATTTTACGAAAGTTTTCCAGCCGGTCCTCGGCAAGCACTTCTTGTTCAACAGCCTCAACCACCCGGCATCCGGGCTCATGGGTGTGGCTGCAGTCGGAAAAGCGGCAATCAACCGCCAACGCTTCAATATCTGGAAAGGCCGATGTCATTCCGTTCTGCGTATCCCAGAATCCGATTTCCCGGATGCCAGGATTATCGATGACCATTCCTCCCTGGGGCAGGACGATCAAGTCTCTGGATGTGGTGGTGTGCCTGCCTTTTCCAACATGGTCGCTGACAGCGCGGGTATGTTGGACATCTGACCCGTATAACCGGTTCAACAGGGTGGATTTTCCAGCTCCGGAAGAGCCGATCATGGTCAGGGTCTGAGCAGGTTCCAGATAGGGAAGAAGAGGAACCAGGCTGTCATCGTCGGACGCAGAAACAAGGTGGATCGGGACACCGAAAGCCAGGGGTTCAACTTCTTGGGCAAACCGGCCGGGATCCGTGTGAAGATCCGCCTTGGTCAGGATGATGGCAGGATTCAGGCCGCAGTTGTAGATCAGGGTCAGGTAGCGCTCTATCCTGCGGGGGTTAAAGTCCCGGTCAAGGCCGGAAACGATAAACACCGTATCAATGTTCGCCGCAATGACCTGGGCCTTCCGGGGGAGGGCATCCTGCCGGCTGCGGGTGCCGCAAGCCCCTCTGGACAGGGCGTTCTTTCGTTCCAGCACCGTTGTGATCACAGAGTCTTTCATCAAAACCCAGTCACCGGTGACAGGGAAAAGGGCGTTGCTGTCATGGCAAAGTTTTCCTGCCGGGGTGGCCAGCCAGTGCTGCATGCCGTTGCTTGTCCGAAATTTGTTTTTACTGACGCCGGTGATCCTGGCCGGGATAAGGCCTGGACGGCCTGAAGCGTCCATCTGCTGCTGAAAATAAGGGGTCCATCCCAATTGATTGAGGGGATGGGCAGTGGATTGTTTTTGGGTATTCATTGCTGTATCCTGTGTGCATTTTTATGTCATTTTAATCGGTTATCGGATAAATAATCCCTGGCGGCCAGAGCATACACCTTTCCCGATATCCGGATTGAATTTTTTAAATCCAGAGCAGGGTTGCTGACAAAAAAACGTTAAGCAAAAGACGATGAATACGGGATCCGCCGGGCAATTAGGATGCGGACTTTAAGCCGCCTGTCCGGGCGATGCCGTAAATTCAATCTGCTGCCAAAAGGGCTTAAGCCCTGCCAGCAACCTTTGACACAAGATCCATTGAGTCGGTGAACATAAAATCCTTTGGGTTTGGTCTGACCTTTTGGGTCAGGCAATGAATAAACGGTTGCTAATTACCTGATATCAGATGGGGTTGTCAAGCCTGTAAACCGTTGTCCCCCTCCCTAATCTGTCATAAAGGCTTGACAGGTATGCCCGGATTCGGTTAAGCCTGCCTTGATTTAAAGACCCAACAAGGACATCCCATGGCATTAAAACCTACCATCTATAAAGCCAAAATTGAACTGGCCGATATTGAGCGAAATCACTATGATACGCTGAATCTGACCCTTGCGCTGCACCCTTCTGAGAATCCTGAGCGTATGATGGCCAGGGTGCTGGCCTATTGCATGAATGCGGATATGCCGGTGCGCTTCACCAAGGGACTGTCCACGGTGGAGGAACCTGATATCTGGGCCCATTCTCTGGATAACCGGATTGCCCTGTGGATTGATATGGGTGAACCCTCCATAGACCGGGTCAAAAAGGCCTGCCGCCTTTCGGAAAAGGTAAAGGTTTATGCGTTTAATTTTAAGTCTGACAATTGGTGGGCAAGGGAAAAAGAACGCCTTTCAGCGTTGGATGTTTGTGTCTTTCAGTTCCAGTGGGCGGGGATCAAAGCCCTGGCGGAGCTTGTGACGCGGACCATGGAATTGTCGGTCACCATATCCGGCGGAAGTATTTACATCTCCGCCAAAGAGGGGGACTGTGAGGTGCCCTGGAAACAGCTGCAATAAGGACAGGAAGACAACATGTATGCAACAACGGCCGACGAACTTCGGCAAATGATGCGGGAGAACCCGCAGGTTTCCGCCTCCACCTTCCTAAGGGATGACTCCTTTGCCAGCTGGTGTTACGACAACCGGGACGGCCGGTGGCTTAAGGCGGCGTTCAACCGGGATGCGGACCCTGAGGACTGCCTGAACTGGGGGATATCCCCTGCCGAGTGGAAGGCGAATGTGGAAATGGCAAAGGTGGCCCTGACCGGCAGATAAGCGTATTCAGCCCGGGCCCCAATGCGGATTCTGCTGGGATAGCGCTCTGCTCGTTATAATTTGTCAATCCCCACGGGTTGTTTGACCACGGTGAGAAGCATTTTAAACCTGGACTGAGCCAGCACCGCATGGGGAACGTTGGCGGGCATGACCACCACCTGGCCGGCCTCGGCTGTCAGGGTCTCTTTATCGATGGTGATGGTTGCACGCCCGTCCAAAATCTGTACCATGGCATCTCCGGGTGAGGTGTGAGCGGAGATTTCCTCTCCCTGGTCAAAGGCAAACAGGGTGATATTGACGTGGGGTTTGGCCGAAAGGGTCCGGCTGACCACCTGGCCCTCCCGGTAATCCACAAGCTCGGACAGGGTAACGGCCTGGGAGAAGGGAATATTTTTGATTAGCTGGTCTTTTTTTGTATCTGTCATGGGGGGTCTCCTCTTTTTTTCGGACAGTTCTTAAAGGGTTCCTGTGCAGTAGCATACCGCACTGTTGCACAGGGTACCCTTTTTTTTGTGTTCAGAAATTGATCCGGATCAAGGGATGCAGATAATTTATGCCTTCAGGGCCTGCTCCAGGTCGTCAATGATGTCGCGGACATCTTCGAATCCTACGGAAAGCCTTACCATGTCCGCCGTTACCCCGGCCTCGATCAGTTCATCGTCGGAGAGTTGGGAGTGTGTGGTTGAGGCCGGATGAATGGCCAGGGTTTTGGCATCCCCGACATTGGCCAGGTGGGAAACCAGTTTCAAGCTGTCGATGAAGCGCTGCCCCCCGTCCCGTCCGCCCTTGGTGCCAAAGACCACCATACCGCCGAATCCGTTTTCAAAAAGTTCGCTTGCAGTCGTATGGGAGGGATCCGAAGCAAGTCCCGGATACCGGACCCAGGAGACCTGGTCGTGGTTTTCCAGAAATGTGGCCACTTCAAGGGCATTCCGGCAATGGGCCTCCATACGAAGAGACAGGGTTTCAATGCCCTGCAAAAGCATCCAGGCGTTGTCCGGACTGATACAGGCCCCAAGGTTCCGCAGGGGGCCGACCCGCATTCTAACGATAAAGGCGACGGAGGTGAGATCTCCCAAGTCATGGGCCCAGCGCAGATCGTGATAGGAGGGATCCGGTTCGTTGTAAAGCCTGAATTTGGGATCGCTCCAGTCAAAGGTCCCTGCATCCACAACCGCTCCGCCGATGGCAGTGCCGTGGCCGCCCATCCATTTGGTCAAGGAATGGATGACGATATCCGCCCCATGGTCAATGGGCCGGAAAAGATAGGGGGTGGTAAAGGTGGCATCCACGGCCAGGGGCAGGTGGTGTTTTTGGGCGAGATTTGCAAAAAGCCTGATGTCCGGCACATCCAAGGACGGGTTGCCGACCGCTTCGGTAAAGATCAGCCGGGTCCTGTCGGTAATGGCCGATTCAAGATCCTCCCCCCTGTCCGGCTGAACAAGTTTTACGGTGATTCCCATTTCCGGGAGCATGTTGTTGAACATGGTGAAGGTGCCGCCGTAGAGATTGGACGTGGAAACGACTTCATCCCCCCGCCCGCAGATATTGATGATGGTGTAGAAGATGGCGGCGGTACCGGAGGAAAGCGCTAATGCTGCAGCCCCGTTATCTAAAGCCGCCACACGTTTTTCCAAAACGTCCTGGGTGGGGTTCTGGATGCGGGTGTATATATTACCCGGTTCCTTTAAGGCAAAAAGGTTGGCGGCATGCTCGGCATTTTTAAACAGGTAGGCGGAGGTCCTGTGGACCGGAACCCCCCTGGACCCTGTCTCATCGGTTTGGATGCCGCCGTGCAGGGCGATGGTGTTGAATTTGTGTGCCATGTATGTTCCTTTCAAAAGCGGTCGAAGGTCTAAAATTAGTGTCGCCTAACACTTTTACGAAGATATGCACACATCTTGATTGGTCAATAATTTTTTTAAAATGTCCCTTTTAGGTAGGGCATGGGACGGTTTGCCTATAGGCTGAAGTGAGCTGCGGCTTGGTCGCCGATGTATCCTGCAATGGGCATGGCTGAAGTGGCCGCAGGAGACGGGGCATTGCAGACATGAAGCGATCTTTTCGTCCGGGTAAAAAGAAAATCGTGGACCAGACTGCCATCGCGAAGTACGGCCTGGGCGCGGATCCCTGCAGGGCAGGGCAGAAGATCTTCCACCCGGAGGGCGGGGCAGTATTTTTTGATCCGTTTCAGGTAGCCAGGCTTGTAAATGGAATCCTTCCACTCGGAAAGTCCGGATTTCAAATGGGTGTTCATGACCTTCCAGAATCCTGAAAACCGGAGCATGGAAAGGGTGTCTTTGGGGCTGATATTAACGGCCCCGTATCCTTCCCGTTTCCAGCCAAGGGCGGCGTTGGGCCCCACGGTAACATGGCCTTCGATCATGGGGGTCAGATGCACCCCTAAAAAAGGAAGATCCGGATCGGGGATGGGGTAAATCAAATGGCCGACTATTTTGCTCAGGGCGTCGGTCAGCCGGTAATACTCTCCTCTGAAGGGAACGATTTTAAAATCAATGTCGATCCCTGTCATCCTGGCAATCCGGTCCGCCTGGAGTCCGGCGCAGGCAATGAGGTACCGGGTTTTTACCTGACAAGGTCCCGGATTGACAATGATATGATCTTGCCTTTCCCTGATGCGGGTGACAGGGGTGCGAAGGCGAATCTCGCCTCCCAGTTCCCTGAACCGGTCAGCCATGACAGCGGTAATCAGGGTAAAATCGGTGATGCCGGTGGCCGCCACCTTAAAGGCCCCAAGGCCTGTGATATTGGGCTCCATTTGCGTAAGCGCCCTGCGGCTGATCGGTTGGGTTTGGATGCCGTTTTCATGGCAGCGCGCCTCTAACGCGGCCATCCGTTCCATTTCCAAAGGGGTCGTGGCCACAAGAAGCTTTCCGCATTGGCGGAAGGGCAACCGGTTTTCCCGGCAGAACTCCATAGTGGCCCTGGCGCCCTGCCGGCAGAACTTTGCCTTGAGGCTGCCCGGCTGATAATAAACCCCGGCATGGATGACTCCTGAGTTGTGCCCGGTCTGGTGGGCGGCAAAGCCCTTTTCTTTTTCAATAAGAAGAATCCGGGCCTTGGGAAAGCGTTTTTTCAAATCCAGTGCGGTCGCTGCACCCACAATGCCGCCGCCGATCAGAGTGATGTCAAATAGGGTCACGGTGGTCCTGCTCCAATGCTCAATTGAAAGTGAAATATCAATCGGACATTATATAGGGGCAGGGGAAAAATGACAACATCCGGCTTCCAGGCCAAATTCGGTCCGGAAGGTGTTTATTCCGCTTTTTTCCTTAACTCCATCACAGGGTTACCCATGCTGCTTTTACCGATACCAACCAGTTCCCATCCGTCGGGAAGTTGATAAAACATCCTTCCGGGGGTTCCGGGGCAGTTAAAGGATCCCTCTAATGTAGGTGCTTTCTCGCCATACTTTGGTGCAATCCAATCCGCTGTTTCAACATAGCCCAGAGCAAATGAAATCGTAACCATGCCCAGGGCAAACGATGCGGCAAGCATCAGGGTAATCATCATTTTTCTTACGATACTTTTTCTTGTTTTATCACTGTTCATTTTCAGGGTCCTTTGGTGATGGTGAAATGTAAAAAGTGCGCAAGCTGTTGTCTCTTCCTTGCGAACATCTATCCGCGTAAATCTATAATTTCAAGAAAAAGATACTGTTAAAACAGTTAAAACATACTGATATTAAAGGGGTATTGATTGAAGATCTGCAGGGCATTGCTTTCATAGACAGGCACCTTTTAAGGGTTATCGGCCAGGGCGGTTTTTAACTCCTGGGCCCATTTGCCAAGGGCCGCTCTTGCATGCCCCAGCCGTGTAAATCCCGAACTGAACTGAAAAGGGGTTCCGGTCTTGGTGTCTGCCATTGCGGCCACCTGTTTGCCCGTCAATGTGTCAAAAAACGCCACCTCAACACTGGCTCCTCCCATATCAACGGGGACAAAAACAGCCAGGGTGGTCAGCAGATTAAGGGCAGGGTTTGCCGTTTCAACTTTAGTGATGGTGATTTGCAGTTCGAGGACCCCGGGGCCTTTTTCCGTGACCAGGGGATACTCGGGTGACAGGGTTTTGATAAGGGTGTTGCGGACCTCTTTTTTTAAACCGTCAAGATCTTCATGGGTGAGGGATGCCCGGTTTTTTTCAGAAAGCTCCAGCGTCACCGGTGAAAGGAAAATGCTGTGGTAGCGGTGCCAGTTAAACCCGGGAATCTCCCACCACAGCAGACTTTTATCGTGGAGATCGGGTTTCAGAACAACTTGGCGGCTTCCATGACCGCTTAAGGGGGCAGGGGATGGAGCGCAGGCCTGGATCAGAACGGCTGCCGTTAAAACCAAAGCCAAAATGGGGAGATTTGTTTTTCGTTTCATTGAAATATGTCCTTTAATTTTAGTTGTCACCAAGGGGTGACAAATGACCATCCTTGCCGCGTTTTGTCAAGTTTGAATTTTATTTAAGTCCGCATTGCCCAGCCGGATAGCCGAGTGCCGGGCAACACCCTTCAACGGATTTCAGAACAGGTCAGGGAGCTTGATTAAACGGCAAAAAAGTGGCATGGTCTGAGCCGGGATGTTTTCAATCATAACATATGGATACGACGCCCTAAAATTTCGGGGTGCAGGAGAACCGATATAATGGAAGAAAAGGGGTTCTGGGATCGCCATTCCTTAGAATTTCTGGAGATGGCCTATTCCGCGGATCACATGGAACGCTTAACCCAGCCGGACGGCTATGGTACCCGGACAGGGGACTGCGGGGATTCCGTTGAATTTTTTATCGTTGCCAGGGCAGGGGTGTTGAACCGGATTGCCTTTGATGTCAAAGGCTGCATACACACTACGGCCTGTTGCAATACAGTGATCCACCTGACCGAAGGCCGGCCGGTTGAACAGGCCTGGGAAGTCACCCCCGAAAAGGTCGCACAGTATCTTAAAACCCTGCCCGAAGATCATTTCCACTGCGCGGAACTGGCCGTTGGCGGATTCTATCTGGCCCTTTCGGACCTGCGCAACCATGGGCAGTTTAAAAGCCGGTAAATCCGGTTCGCAGAATTTATACTTTTTTAAGATTTTCTAAGGGAAATCTTTAAATTTTCTTAAACCTTGGTTTTTCGTGCCGTTGCACGGATGATAAAATAAGTTGTTTTTTATTTTAAGTAATTGAAATCAAATTGCTTTTGCTTAATTTAGGCCGGACTGGTACGTTTTCTGCTAACACGGAGGGTAGAGAAAGAGAAAAATAGATACGCATTTATCCTGAAAGGCTTGTACATATGGGGAAGACCGGAACAAAAATATCTGTCATGGTCATTGATCATGATCGATATGTCCGTGAGTCTTTAACGCTTTTTTTCGGCGGTAGCCCGGTTGATCTGCTCATTTTCAAAACGGCGAAAGAAGGCGTGAATGCCCTGAAGAACCATCCCGTGGACGTGGTGATTTCCGATTATTTTCTCCCGGATATGGACGGTCTAACCCTTTTAAAGCAGGTCAAAGAAATGCAGCCTGATGTCCTGCGTATTCTCATGGCCACCCTTACCAGCGATGAGTTGGAACAAGAGATCCAAAAGGCAGGAATTAACTGGTTCATTGAAAAACCATTGACCGTTGCTTCCCTGGATACGGTGATCAATGAACTGGCAAAAACTAATCTATCAAACCAGGGTCGGAGATAAGAATGAAAGAGATACAAACATGGGACTGGCAGACCCCCTTAAAGGAGATACCGGTTCAGGAGTGGGCTGACAGGTACAATTGGGTTGAAGAGCCCTGTATCACCCCGGACGGTGAGGCTGTGGCCAGTATCGTCAACCTGGACGACATGACCTTTGGCATCTGCGTCAACGGTCAGCTGTGGGAAGGGGAGTTTGAAAAGGCATGGACCCTGAAGGCCTTTGGAGCCAGGGGTTATGCCGCTGCGGTCTGCCAGGATGAGGAGTGGCAGGTCCTGGTGGACGGGGTGCCCTGGTCCAATACCTTTGATTTTGTCTGGAACCTGCAGTTTTGTCCAAGCGGCGACCATGTGGGCCTGGCCTATCAAAAAGATATGGAATACGGCATGGCAGTCAACGACACCCTCTGGGAAGAGGGGTTTGAAAATATTACCGGTACGGTGCTGGGGCCGGGCGGTAACTGTGCTGCCGTTGTCCAGGCCGAATCCATGCCGGCCGCTGATGTAGACGCCTTTGCCAAGGGGCTTTTCGGGGTGGCGGTAAACGGAACGTGCGGAGAACAGCGGTTTTTAAACGCTTGGGATCTTTCCTTTTCACGGGATGGAAAGGATCTGACCTGGGCCGTCCGCATGGATCGCGAAGCCTATGGCGTGGCGGTAAACGGGAAACTGTGGGATCAAAAATTTCAGGCGGTTTGGCGCCCTGTTTTCGGCCCATCAGGGGTCATCGCGCCGGTACGAACCGGCGGAAAATGGCGGCTGTACCAGGATGGCTCCCAGTTATGGGACGGCACCTATGAAAATATATGGCACCTTCAGCCCAGCCCAGTTGGATCAGATATCGCAGCCATTGTTGCGGTAAGTTTTGGAAAATGGTCTGTGGCGTTGAACGACCGGCCCTGGTCTCTGACCTGGGATACCATGGTCCGGGATCTGATCTACTCTTCGGACGGCAAGGGCCTGGCCGCCGTTTTCAAGGACAAGGGAGCCTGGGGGCTTGCGGTGAATGACCGGGCCTGGAGTCTTGCCTGCGACAAGATTTTTACCCCGAGCATGAGCCGGGACGGGGCTGTTGTGGCTGTAAGTTTTGAAAAGCAGGGCCGCTGGTATACGGCGGTTAACGATAAAGTTGTCACAGGGCCCTATGAGATGATGGCCGATCCTGTGGTCAGCCCGGACGGGAGTGCGGTTCTGGTTAAAGGGGTTGAGAACGGCGTATACAAACGCAGGGTGATTGTCCTGTAAGGAGGCGGTTATGAACGGATTTATCGATTTTCTCATGGGGCCCATGGTCTGGATTTCCCTTTTGATCTTTGTGATAGGACTTGTGGCCCGGGTTTGGGTCATTGTGGCTGAGGTTAAAAAGAAAGAGGCCTATATTTTTTCCTATCTGACCTGGAAGCACAGTTTAAGATCCATCGGTGCCTGGCTGATCCCCTTTTTTCCAAGAGCAACCCGGCAGCGTCCCTGGTACTACGGGGTTTCCTATGTTTTTCACCTGCTGATTCTGGCGATCCCTGTGTTTCTTTCCGCCCATATCGTTTTGGTGGAAGAGGCCTTCAGGGTGTCCTGGCCTGCGCTCAATGACAGCCTGGCCGATGTCTGCACCGTGGTGGTGATTGCAGCGATAGTCTTTTTTGTCGTAAGAAGGCTGGTGGAACCGGATGTCAAGTTTTTGAGCTCAGCCATGGATTTTTTCCTGCTTTTCATGGTTCTGCTTCCCTTTTTGACCGGATTTCTGGCCTATCACCAGGTCTTTGATGCCATGTGGCCGGGAGCCTACGACTATATCACCATCCTGCACATTCTTTCGGGTGAAGTCGTCCTGATCATGATTCCTTTTTCACGGTTTGCCCATATGGTGACGGCACCGCTGACCCGGGCCTACACCGGATCTGAGTTCGGCAATGTTCGTCAGGCAAGAGACTGGTAGAAAAATGCCCAAGTCATGGGCGCCAAGGAGATACAAATGAATGCACCATCACAAACTGATGTAACCCTAAAAAAAGCCGCACCTGAGCTGGCAACGGACGATGCGATTGAAAAGGGGCTGGAACGGCTGACCCCTGAGCGTATAAAAACAGTGATCAACCAGGTCCTTGAAAAAGAGACAGGCGCACGGCTCAAGACCTATGTCAAAACCTGCATGCGCTGCGGCCTGTGTTCAAAAGCATGTTCCTACTACCTGTCCAACGATAATGATCCCAAATTTTCTCCGGCGGCCAAGGTCAAACAGACCATCTGGGAAATGCTGGATAAGCGTGGCGAGGTTTCCAAGGACTTTCTTAGAGGGGCTGTTCGCATCGCTCATCTGCAGTGCAACCTGTGCCGGCGTTGTTCCATGTACTGCCCCTTTGGCATTGATATCGCCTATATGATGCTGCTGGTCCGCCGTATTGTCCACAAGCTGGGCATCACGCCGCAGTATATTCAGGATACGGTCAACTCCCATTCCGCCACGTTAAACCAGATGTGGGTGAAAGAGGATGAGTGGATCGACACCCTGCAATGGCAGGAGGAGGATGCCAGAGAAGAGTTTGAAGATCTGCGGATTCCCCTGGACAAGCGCGGCGCAGATATCATGTATTCGGTGATTGCACCGGAGCCCAAGTTCCAGGCCGGTCTGATTTATCAGGCCGCCACCATGATGCACGCCGCCGGTATGAACTGGACCATGCCCTCCATGCCCGGCTGGGACAACTCTAATATGGCCATGTTCACAGGGGACAACGAAATTTCCGGTCGGATTGCCCGGACTTTTTTTGAGGCTGCCGCCAATCTGGGGGTCAAACGGATCGTTATGGGAGAGTGCGGCCACGCCTTCCGCTCCATCTATGATGTGGGTAACCGATGGGTCTCCTGGGGCATGCCTCCCTTTGAGGTCGTTCACGCCCTTGAGTTTTACCATGAACTTCTCACCCAGGGCCGCTTGACGGTTAAGGAGAAATATACCAAAAAGGTGACCCTTCATGACCCCTGCAACGTGTCCCGGGGACGCGGTCTCCACGACAAGGCCCGGGAGGTGGTGAACATGATCTGCAGCGATTTTGTGGAGATGACGCCCAACCGTGAGCACAACTATTGCTGTGGCGCCGGCGGCGGGGTGATCAACTGCGGCCCTCCCTATAAAGGAGAGCGTATGGTCAACAACCGGGTTAAGGCCGAGCAGCTGGCCGCCACCGGGGCTGAAGTGCTTATCGCCCCCTGTCACAACTGCCATTCGGGACTGGAGGACGTCATCCACCACTATGATCTGAACATGGAAGTCAAGTTCCTTGGGGATATCATCTTTGAGACCATGGAAAAGAAAGTCTATGTACCGGGAGAATAAAATGAAAATAAAACTGATGATCCTGTTGATGGTGATGATCTGCTTGGGACTGCTGACACCTGTGTGGTGCCAGGAAGAGGGGGCGCTTGTACGCATGGGGACTTCGGCCGAGGCCTTTGATAACCTGCGCCGCCCGGCTGCCGTGTTTGACCATGATGCCCACAACGATGCTGCAGGAATAGAGGACTGTGCCGTCTGTCACCATGTATGGGAAGACGGAAAACTTGTGGCAGATGAGTCCAGCGAGGATACGCCTTGTGCCGACTGCCACAGTGTCAAGGCCGGAACGGATAATCCCGTGTCCCTGGCCAATGCCTTTCACACCCAGTGCCGGTCCTGCCACATCGAACGGAAACAGGGTCCGCTGCTCTGCGGCCAATGCCATAAAAAAGAAAGGTAAAGGAGGTTGCCAAATGAGTGAAACGGGCCAGAAAAAAATAATGATTGTCGATGATGATCCGACCATCACCCGTTACCTGGAAGCCCTGTTCCAGGATAACGGGTATGCGACCTGCATTGCGGCAGACGGCACCGCCGCCATGGAGGTATTCAAGGCGCAGGCACCGGACCTGATTACTTTGGACCTGGAGATGCCCGAAGAGTGGGGTCCCAGGTTTTTCAGGAAGGTGTCCAAGATAAAAGGATTCAATACCCCGGTGATTGTGATCTCCGGGCTTTCAGGGCGCAAATACTCCATTCCCAAAGCCGAAGCTTACTTTGCCAAGCCCTTTGACAAGGACGAGCTGATGGCTGCCGTAACCAAAATCTTCGAAAAATAGGGGCAACCCTGTCTTTGGATCTTTCTCAAAAATAAGGGGCAAGGCCCGGGGAAAAGACCTCATAAAGGTCAAGCACCCGGGCTGCCTCCTGAAAGTGCGGTGCTTTTGGGTCCTGCGGGTTGCCTTCAAGATAATAGGAAATATACCAAGGGATCTGTTCATCGGTGAGTGCGATGCCCTTGTGTCTTGGAAACCGTTCCACCACAACTGTGCAGGCACAGTTGAGATCCACCTTCTTGAACGCGTTTGTATAGGAGACCGAGGGTCCCAGTGAGGTGCCGGAGTGGCGGATTCTCAGTTCCAGCGTTTTGGTGTCCAGGGCGGAAAGAAGGTCGGCGTGGATATGGAGCTGGTCTCCCTTTGCGGTGCGCTGCCACAGGGCTGGGGACGTATTCATCTGTATAAGTCTGGACTGAATGCGGTCTATGGATTCGGTTGAACCTGCAAGCGTGGTCGTTCGAATCTGCCCTGTGGCTGTAATGCTTTCATGGGATGCCTTGATTTGGTCGGCGTTGCGTTTCTGAGCACCTGCCCGCTGGAACTGGTTGCGAAAGGTAAAGGCGCAGTAGTTTACGGGCAGCAAGATTTCGTGCTCAAGGGTGTAAAGGACCAATTCCAGAGCCGCAAGTTCCGTTTCCAGGACCGTCACCCCGGGACCGTGGACAAAGGTGTATCCCCTATCGCTAAGTTTTTTGCAATTGAACCGGGTGCACCGGATCTGATGGAGATTGAGAAAATCCACTCCGGCGGATGCCAGGTTGCCAAGCATGGGTTTGAACCGGTCCAGATCCTCCGGTACCGCAGGAATCTCCACGGTAACCTTCGGAATGATTCCTACCGCTTTTTCAAGGCCCTCCAACCGATACTCATTGGCGGAAATATCAAATCGAATTTCGTCAAGGCCTGCATCGGCCAGCGCCTTGAATTTATCATCCGAGGCCAGGATGCCGTTGGTATACATCCATATATACAGGGGGCGGGAAATTTTTTTGCGCAAGGTGGTCAGAAAGGCCATGACCCGCTCAAAGTGGATGAGAGGCTCCCCGCCGCTGAAACTGACTCCGTTGATGCCAAAGGCCTCAACATAGTCGGCATAATCAAGGGGGTCGGAAAATTCAAGCCGCCCTGTCGCCGGCTGAGACGCCTGGGTCTGGGAGGCGGGGCAATAAAAGCATTGAGCATTGCAGATGTTGTTGATAAATAAACAGGACCACTTTCCTGTGCCGCAAAGCTGACATCCCGGGGACAGGTCCCGGGCGATCAGCTTTGTTCCGGAAAATTCCCACCTGGCTTTGGGATAGGCTTCTATCTTTGAGATCAAACGGTTCCGCTTTTCTGTAAATTTATCAGCTTCCCCCGGGGACAGCCACCGCATGGTGTCGTATATATCGGCATAATCGGTTCTGATTTTTTCGATCAGCCTCTGGGTGTCTTGTTTTTGCATCTATTGCATTCCTTTTTAGAAAATGAGTCGGGGGCTCGTTTTGCAGATAAGATGCCAGTCTCTGATTTTGGCCGTGGCGGGCATGATTGATGCCGTGAAAATTCCCTGAAAACAGCCTGTTGGGGGGTATTTTAGAAGGGGGGACGATGAAATGCCGGCAGGGGAAATATTTCGTTTCGCATCTTAAAAACGGAATTAAGAATTCCTTTTTTATTTACACATGGAACTCTAAGTTCTTATTTTTTTGCCTTTAGATCATCCAACCCTTTTGTGTCCTTCGGTTTTGTGGCCATTACGGGGCCTGGCCTGTGATTTTTGGATGGCTGGCACAAATGCTGCTCTTAATCCTGTAACTTGGATCTTTGTCAGGCGAAATTCATGGATATGGATTTAAAGAGGAGAGGGTGCTATGGGTATCAATCCCTGTCAGCGTTGTGGTGCATGCTGTGCCATGTTTTCCGTTGTCTTTCCCTTAACGGAGGCAGATGATCTGCCAGGCGGTTATGTGCCGGTGGAAATGACCGGCCTGCTACCGGGCCAGCGAAGGGTTATGCTGGGGACCGACAAAAGACACCCTAAATGTATGGCCCTGTCCGGTATCATCGGCACCCGTGTGGCGTGCCGCATATACAACCAACGCCCCTCCATCTGCCGCGAGTTTGAAATATCGTGGAAAAATCAACGCAGGAACGGGCTGTGTGATCGGGCCCGGGCCATATACGGCCTGGATCCTTTTTCCCCGTAACTGTCAGGTACGATATTTGCTGAAGGCTGCGTATTTCCCTGTGAGATGTAAACCCATGCATAAAGGAACGAAAATTGATGCTGACTCCCATGGAAGTGGAATATTTCAGAACTCTTCTGACCGATCAGTTGAACCGCCTGCTGACCCAGGCCAGTCAGGCCGCAGCAGAGCTTGCCTCCGAAGACAGCCGGGCCTCAGAAGCAATTGACCGTGCCTGTGTTCATTCGGATCAGGAAATGAAACTGAGGATTAAATCCCGCGAAAGCCGCCTGATCAACAAGGTCCGTATGGCTCTGGATCGCATTGATGCAGGGATTTACGGTCTTTGTGAGGTCTGCGAGGAGCCCATCTCCGTTGAACGCCTTAAGGCCAGGCCTGTGACCAGCAAATGCATCCTGTGCAAAGAGATGGAAGAACGGATGGAAGCCCTTTCCCCTTAATTCCCCCTGCTTGCCCCCATAATTCAAAAAACGGAATATATGGTTCTGTTTTTATGGTATACGTATTAGAAACCCTATGTTTTCTATTCCTAAGGCGGACCATATGAAAAAATTACACTTTATTCTGGAAGACCGATCCCGGATCGACCGGGTCTGGAACCAGTTGACAGCTGAGTTTCGGGTAAATGTCAGCGGCAGCATGAGTGACGCCCTCAAGGTCCTAAGGCATACCCGGAGCGAATTTGTCTTTGTTGATATAGGGCTTCTTGAAATCGCGGCAAAGGAGAGCAGCCACAATGCCGTTTTTCAAACCCTGGGCCTGGTCAGCCCCAATGCCGGCATCATCATCATGACCCCTCAAAAACACCTCAAGGACGCCGTGAGAATCGTGAATCAGGGGGCGGATTCCTACCTTACCTATCCCCTGGTTTTTGATGAGGTGCAACTGGTTGTGACCAGTATCCTTGAGCAGACCCGGGCCGAATCGGAACTGGATTACCTTAGAGAGCAGGTCTGGCAGGAGGATGAGTTTAACATGCTCCAGACCAAAAGCCCTGCCATGGAAGTCGTGTTCGAAAAGATTCGGGCGGTGGCCGGCACAAAGAGTACCGTGCTGCTTCTGGGGGAGACAGGCACAGGAAAGGGGTTCACCGCAAGAGCGCTTCACAGGCTTTCGGCCAGAAAGGACGAACGTTTCATTGAGGTGCACTGCGGGGCCATTCCAGATACCCTTATTGAAAGTGAGCTTTTTGGTCATGAAAAGGGTGCCTTTACAGGTGCTGTCAAGCGAACCTTAGGAAAGTTTGAAATCGCGCGGAACGGGACCATTTTTTTGGACGAGATCGGCACCATTACACCTTCGGCCCAGATCAAGCTGCTCAAGGTGCTGCAGGACGGGGTCTTTCATAGGGTAGGGGCAGAGGATGACATCTATGCCGATGCACGGATTATTGCTGCCACCAATATCGATCTTAAAAAAATGTGCGAGGCGGGCCTATTTCGAAAAGATTTGTATTACCGACTCAATGTATTTCCTATTGAAATGCCCCCGCTAAAGCATCGGAAAGAAGATATTCCGGGATTGGTGGAGTTGTTTTTGGTCAAGCTGAATACCTTTCATCTCAAAGGCATCCTGGATGTTCACCCTAAGGTGCTGGAGGCCTTTTTATCCTATTCCTGGCCGGGCAATATCCGTGAGTTGGAAAATATAATGGAACGGGCCTATATCCTTGAAAAGTCTTCGGTCTTAAGGCCGGAAAATTTTCCCGGAGAATTGTTTGACACACCTGTGGAAAGCCTGCCCGGCGTCATTAACACCAACCTTCCCCTGTCCCAGGTTCGAAAACAGGAGGCTGACAGGGTTGAGCACGGATACTTGGACCAGGTGCTTAAAAAGCATCAGGGGCGGATCAAAAATGCTGCCTTGACCGCCGGTGTGACCCCCCGGCAGATGCATAAACTGATGGCCAAACATGGGCTGAAAAAAGAAGCTTATAAACTTAAAAAACAGGGGGGGCGGTCCAATTGACAAACGTGAACCGCAGAGGCAAGCGCAGACTAAATCCTTGTTTGACATCAAAGCGACCTGTCATTATCATAGGGGAAATTGCAAAACTATGTAAGGGGGGGACAATAAATGGTGACCTACTTGACCATTTATGATGCAGTAGAAGCATTTGACCTCTACGAGACATTCAACGAAATTCTTGATACCTATGAATCTGACTTCTATGCCCGATCCGAAATTGATACGGATTTAAGGGATCTTATTGAAGAACACGAGGAAACCTACGAGTTTAGCCCTGACGAGGATGGAGAGTATGCCTACAGCCTGGAACGTAACCTCAAGGAGGCCCTGGGGTTGATTTTCGAGGAGCACGGGGTTGACTTCTTTGATGATGAATTTGCAGAGGAAGCCATGGATGATGATGATATTGCCGACATCTATGATGATGGACTTGAGGACGGCCCCATCCGTGACAATGATGAAGACACTGGATTTGACGAGGAAGATCGGTTTTATTGACTTCCGGCACACAACAGGAGAATGATTCGGATGGAAATTGAGCAATTTCGATATGCCAACGACAATTTGGGATACCTTGTTTACGGAAAGTCCCAGGGCGTGGCTGTGGACGGGGGCAATCCGGATGCCATGGTTGCCTTTGCCGCTGAAAAGGGGATAAAGATCACGAGGGTCACCAATACCCATACTCATCCGGACCATACTCTGGGCAATGCCGTACTCCTTGAGAAGACCGGGGCAAGTTTTCTGGACTGCCGGCAGTTTACCCATGGTCAAAAGATTGAGGTCGAGCCCGATGTCGTGCTGGAGGTCCTTAAAACCCCAGGCCATACAAGGGATTCGATCTGTTTCAAGGGGGAGGGGTTTCTGGTCACCGGTGACACCTTGTTTAACGCTACGATAGGCAATTGTTTTTCAGGAGATCTTGACGCCTATTACCGCTCCTTGAAGATGCTCATGGAAATGCCCGAGGAAACTCGGATTTTTGCGGGGCATGACTATGTTGCCGAGTCGCTTGCCGCAGCCTGGTCTATTGAAAAAGACAACCCGGACATTGAAATCTATGAAAAAAAAATCCGCCCGGACCTGGTGGTCTCCACTCTGGCCGATGAATTGAAAGTGAATCCCTATCTAAGGTTCAACTGCCCTGCCATTGTGCAGCGTCTGGAAGAAAGAAACATGCCCCGGGACACTGAAAAAGAGCGCTTTTCCTCATTAATGGAAATTTATTGATTATTGAATCAGAGTGATTATAATGCGGTTTCTTTTGAGGAAATAGACTGCAAAGCAGTGTGTTATGACAGATCTGGATTTTGTGGAGACCCCTGGAATGCTTGATAAGAACAAAAAAGAATCTACCGGCGCGATCCCGGTGTTTGCCCTGGGCCGGCAGCTGACCCTTGAGTATTATGACTGCGGAGCTGAAGCCCTGCTGGACAAGGTCCAGGTGGAAAAAGCCCTTCTAAAGGCCGCCAATGACAGTGGGGCCACCATTATCTCTTCCTCCTTTCATCAGTTTGAGCCCCAGGGGATCAGCGGGGTCGTGATCATTGCCGAATCGCATTTTACCATCCATGCCTGGCCGGAGTATAACTACGCAGCCGTGGATATTTTCACCTGCGGTGATAATATCCACCTGGATGAGGCCATCCGCTCCATGCAGGAGTCCTTTCAATCCGGCCGGGTTTTAATTTCTTCGGACCAGAACCGGGGCCTGCTGTCCCAGCCGGGAATTCCAGAAGAGCTGAGGTCTGTTCCGTCAGACCGTTCCGGAGAACCCCTTGATGCGACGGCGGATAAGATCACCCCCCTTCCCATCTCCTGGAACCGGGCATGGGAGGAGAAAGATCCCTGGGGGGTCGCCACTGCAGTAGACCTTTACGGGTGTGATCCCGGATTGATCCGGGATGCCGGCATGATCGAAAAATTTGTGGTCCAGCTGTGCGAGCACATCGACATGAAACGTTTCGGAGACTGCCAGGTGGTCCATTTTGGCGAAGATGACCGGGTGGCCGGATACTCCATGACCCAGCTCATTGAAACTTCTTTGATTTCAGGCCATTTTGCCAACGCCACCAATGCGGCTTATCTGGATGTTTTTTCCTGCAAGTTTTACGAACCCAGGGAAGTGGCCGAGTTTGCCATGTCCTTTTTCAAGGCAGATCATTACAAGATGCAGATTTCCTTAAGGCAGTAATATGGAAGCCCAAAGCAAGGTGGAAAACGGTTGGTTCCGGGAAGTCTGTGCCATGTGGGAGGGGATTTCCCTTTCCCTTAAAGTGGAAAAGACCCTGTACTCCAAGAAAAGCTGCTTTCAGCAGATTGATGTGTATGAGACCCGAACCTACGGCAGGATGCTGGTTCTGGACGGAATCATCCAGCTTACGGAAAGAGATGAGTTCACCTACCAGGAAATGATGGCCCATCTGCCCGTCATGTCCCATCCTGACCCGAAAGAGGTTCTGGTCATCGGCGGCGGTGACGGGGGAATCTTAAGGGAACTTGGCCGGCATAAAGCCATTAAGACAATAGATTTCTGCGAGATTGACGAAGATGTGGTCCGGGTGGCAAAACAATTTCTCCCCAGCCTTGCCTGCGGCTTTGACGATCCCAGAGTCAACCTTTATTTTGAGGACGGCAACGCGTTTATCAAGGAGAGAACCGGTGCTTATGACGTCATCATCGTAGACTCATCTGATCCCGTCGGCCCGGGAGAGGTGCTGTTTAAAAAGCCCTTTTACCAGGGGTTGAAAGAGGCGCTGAAACCAGGCGGCGTTGTTGCCACCCAGGGAGAGTCCTTTTTCCTGCATGCCGATTATGTTGAGGATCTGATCACAATAACACGGGAGTTGTTTGACCATAATGCCTATGCCACCATCATTGTGCCAACCTATCCCGGGGGGCATATCAACATGTGCATGGGGTCCCTGGGGCCGAAGTTCGGTGTTCCGGCAAGACCCATGCCCCAAGGGCTGCAAGAGCAGCTTCGGTATTACTCCCCGGAGATCCATAACGCCGCGTTTGTCCAGCCCTGGTTTGCGACCCAAATGCTTAAAGAATAGTGCGGAAAAAGGGGGAACCCATGGGAGAAAAACAGGCACAAGACAAAATTGAAGTCCGGCTGGTGAATGCCGCAGATCCAGAAGACATGAAGGCCTTGTATGAGGATGCCGGATGGTGGGAGGCAGGATTCAATGAAAACCCGCAGTTTTTATACGATCTGCCCCGGGATTCGGCGCTGTTTGCAGGGGCCTTTGAAAAAAAAAAGATGATTGGAATGGGCCGGGCCCTTTCCGATCTCAAAAGTGATGCTTATATTCAGGATGTTGCCGTACTAAGCAAGTACCGGGGACAAGGCATCGGATCCCGGATTATCCAAACCCTGATCAAGGGCCTTGAGGCCCGGGGGGTGGACTGGATCGGATTAATCGGAGAACCCGGTACCGGCACATTTTATGAACGATTAGGCTTCAGGGAAATGAAAGATCATATCCCGTTCAAACTAAAAAGGTGATTTATGCAGTACGAATGTCAGGAAAAGGAAGCAGAACCAAGTCAACAGACACATTTTACCGACCAGGGCGGGTTTGAGACGGGCAGCCTGTTCTGGGTGCAGGACATCTTCCGCAGATTCCCTCCGGAAACCTGCGAAACCAGCCCGGTCAATCTCTTTGCCTGGGGACCCATTTACGATTATAACTGGTTTTTATACAAGGGCCGGTTTCTCATTTACGACGGCAGGCATAATTACCTGCTCATGCCTGTGGGATGTGAAATGGATTCCGAAGACCTGTATACCCTGGCCCACCATATGATGGATATTGGTCTGTCCCCCAGAATCTGTCAGGTCTCTAAAGCTTATCTTATAGAGAACCCGGACATCTACGATTATTTTACCGTGGAGCCGGACCGGGATGCGGCAGAGTATATTTACGAAACCCGCAGCCTCATCGACCTGAACAGCGAAAAACTGCACAAAAAAAAGAATCTGGTTTCCCAGTTTCACCGCAAGTATCCGGATTTCACCGTGGTTCCCATGGACGAATCCTTACGGGGACGTTGTCTGGATTTCGCAAGGGAACAATTGGATGCCAGAACCCCGGTTCCTCAGTCGCTTGAGGAAGAGTTTACGGCCATGAACAGGGCCTTTTCCAACTGGGACTCCCTGGGAATTGAGGGCTTGGTGGTCATGGTGAAAGACCGTATCGCCGCCTTTGCCGTATTCAGCCAAATGAATCAAAGTACGTTTGACGTGCACTTTGAAAAGTTTAATTCAAAGTTCAAAGGGGCATCCCAGGTCATCAACCAGGAAACGGCTAAGTTTCTGGAAGACCGCTGCACCTATATCAACCGGGAGCAGGATCTGGGGATCGAAGGACTGCGCCAGGCCAAACTCTCCTATGAGCCCTACCGTCTTTTGGTGCCCCATACGCTTAAACTCAAAACCAACGCATAAGTTCTTTTCCGAAACAGTTGTGTAAATTCCCGGAAGACGTCCGTTAATAAGTTAAGGCCGCTTCCGGGAATTTATTTTTCGTCTCTTTGCCCTCGACGATTACAGGGTTACGACTTACCTTTGTAACTACAGCCGGATAGGCAAATCTTTTTTCGGCTGTATTGTCGAATTTATCTATTATCCAACGAGGCGATCATGAAATTTATATACAGTATTTTTTTATTTGTGGTATCTGCCGGGTGGGCTGTTGCAGGGCCTGTCCCATATTCTGTCAATGGGATGCCCTATGAGGGGTATTTTGTCTCGGCAGGGAAAAACGCACCTTTGGTCATGCTCATCCATGACTGGGACGGGTTAACAGATTACGAGGTCAGGCGGTCCCATATGCTGGCTGATAAGGGATTTTCTGTTTTTGCCGTGGATTTGTTCGGAAAAGGCATCCGGCCCACTGAAGTGGCAGATAAACGAAGGTTGACGGGAGCGCTTTACAAGGACAGACAAAGGATGAGGGCGCTTATGAACGGGGCGCTTGACGCAGCCGGGAGACAGGGGGGCGATGTCACCCGTTCCGTTGCAGCAGGCTATTGCTTCGGTGGAGCCGCCGTTCTGGAGTGGGCCAGGTCCGGAGTTAACCAAAAGGGGTTTGTCACCTTCCACGGAGGTCTGTCCATCCCCGACGGACAGAATTATTCAAAGGCCCGGGGGCAGTATCTGATCCTTCACGGCACGGCAGATCAAGTGGTGCCCATGACGGATTTCGCCGCCCTTGCCTTGGCCTTTGAAGATGCGGGCCTATCGCATGAAATGATATCCTACAGCGGCGCCAGACACGCGTTTACCGTATTTAATACAGACCGTTACAACAAAGATGCGGATCAAAAATCCTGGGCCCGGTTCCTCTCTTTTTTAAATGACGTGATCCCGGCATCCTGACAGATCCGGCTCTGATAGAAAGGAAGAATTCAATGGCAAACATAGTTCAAGTCACCCTTGATCAAGATGGTCTTACGGCTTCCCGGGCTAAGACCCGGGAGCATGATCTGGTAATGGACCGCCCTTCAGCCAAAGGTGGTGAAAATAAGGGTCCCATGGGAGGGGAGGTGCTTCTTATGGGACTGGGGGGATGCTTTATGAGCAATCTTCTGGCAGCCGCCCAGGCCAGGGACATGGCCCTTGGCGGGGTTCATCTGGATATTTCCGGAACTCTGGACGGCATACCCTCCCGGTTTTCTGCTATTTCGGTGGCGGTACGGGTGCCGGGAAAGTCCGGGGAAGAGGTTAAAAAACTTGTGACCATTGCCGAGCGGGCCTGCATTGTGGCCAACACCCTGAAACAGGGGATTCCGCTGACCGTCAACCTGGGGTAAGTCTACTCTATTATGACCTGTCCCCTGGAGGTAAATGAAATTCCCTGCTGGGACTGGGTGCCGATCATGACAGACTCCACGATGGGCGGATTGATTTTGTGATCGGCCTGCCATCTGACCACAAAGTTTGCCCCGGATCCGCCCGCATTTTCCTGTACCGGCACCACATAGCGTGTGGAGGCCATGGGCCCTAAGACAACGGGTGCATCCAGAAAATGCTTGGAGAGATTGCCGTCGGTATCGTGGTAATCCACCGTTGTCAGGGTTAAAGAGGCCTTGGGATCAATATTGCGGATACTCAGGGTAATGCTCAGTTTGTAGGTTCTGGACCGGTGGCCGATAAAAATGTGGGAGTAGGCCGGAACATACAGCGCCTGACCCGTTGAAAGCTGTGTTGCCCAAAGCGGTGATGCGCCGGAGGGAATAAGGTTGAGAACAATTCCGATTATGAGAAGGGCCAGTGTTCGAAAGACCGATTTTACCATATGTCGCCTCGTTTCTGTGGGGAGCCTGCAACGGCACGTTAGCCATCAGGGCTTGATATTGAATTTTCCCTCCCGGTTGACCCGAATGACCGGTACCAGGGTGCCGACATCCAGTTTGGCGGTCAGGCTGTAGTTAACTTCGCTTTTGCCTCCCTTTGCCAGATCCGTGAAGAACAGGATGCTGGAAAAAAGATCAACCCCGGCCTTCAGCAGAATGTCGTCTTCTCCGTATGCGTCTATCCGGGGCAGGTCATTGGTTACGCCGGTAAGAATCTTGTACCCTTCAATGGACAGGGTGTAGGCCACCCCTTTGAGGTCCAGAGGGGTTCTGTTGGGATTGACGATATGAAGACCGATTTCAAAGCGGGGAACCGTTCCCTGTGCGGGTAGAGCCTTGAACGAGGATATGGAGACGGCGGGTGTTTCAAAGTCCTGTGTCAGCCCTGCACATCCCACAAGGGAGAGCATCAACACTGTGATCAATGTAGCAGTCCGGACAAAGTGTCGGGGCATCAGGTCTCCATGTTACAGGTGTCGGCCCGGTTCAGCCGATGACATCAAGAAGGGTGCCGACGGATTCATCCCAGGTCTGTATGGGTTTTGTATTGGCTTCAAATCCGCGCTGGGCTGAAATTTGCTGCACCATCTCCATGGCAATATTCGTATTGGACAATTCCTTTAGAGAACCATCTGTCGCCATGGGATCTTCAACCAGCGGGCCCGGGCTTGTGTCCTGGGAAATCGCCGTGCTCACCTGGCCGTTTTCACCTTCTGTGTTCAGGGCGCGGGAGGCTTTAAAATCATCACTCAGGGAGTTGGCCACATTGTTTGCACTGACCTGAACCTGGCGGGAATACGCCTGAAGGGCAGATACATTGGTGTTGACACTTAAACTCATCTTTAGCCTCCTTTAAACATACACAAAACAGATCCTACCAGATTCCATCTTTGATGACAATAACCGGATCTGAAGGTCCTTTATTATTTTCCTTGGCCTTTTGGCACATGGCTGATACCTATCATGTATAATGGTCTTTTTATGACCGGGATTCAATACGCTATTGGAACCAAAAACAAGGACAACCCAAAGGAGGCCGCCATGTTTGAGCCTGAAAAAACCGTCATGCTTTTGGTGGATGTGCAGGGACAATTGGCCCAGCTTATGTATGAAAGAGACACCCTGTTTTCCCAGCTTGAAACCATGATCCGTGGGATGCAGATTCTCGGGGTGCCCATCATCTGGATGGAGCAGATCCCCTCTAAACTGGGGCCGACCACAGAACGCATTGCATCTCTGATGCCGCCGGACCAAAAGCCGATTGATAAATGCTCATTTTCCTGCTGCGGTGAGCCGCAATTTATGGCGGCCTTTGAGGCTGCCGGGCGCAGTCAGGTTTTGATCACGGGAATTGAAACCCATATCTGTGTGTTTCAAACCGGTGTGGAACTCATGGAAAAGGGGTGTAAGGTTCAGGTGGTATCCGATTGTGTTTCATCCCGGACACTGGAAAATAAGCAGATCGGTCTGAATCGTCTGGCATCGGAAGGTGCTAAAATAACCTGTGTGGAGATGGCTTTCTTTGAATTGATGAAAGCGGCCCGCGGGGAGACGTTCAAGCAAATGGTCAAATTGATTAAGTGACGGATTGGCGTTGCGGCTTTGACGCGATTTTTGGGGTTAAACCGCCAATTCAAAGGTGTAGGTGTCGGTTTCGGGCAGGGTACTTACCTTGGAGTAGGAGTCTGCGGCCTGGGTGGGGGTTGCACCCCCCTGGGACTGAGATTCGTTATCTGCCGCCTGCCGCTTGGCTGTAAGCACCGTCAGTTCTCCTACGGCCTCCAGAATAACTGCCTTGGCCTGGGCTGCAACTTTAAGATCCTGGGACGAGGGGCTTGCCGGAGCCAGTGCCGCCTGTTTGACCCGTTCCATTTTGTCGATTGTGGCTTGGGGATCTCCGGGGATGGCAGAGGTATCAATGCCCACCTCTCCTGCGACAGCGTATTTTTGTCCGTCAGGGCCTGTTTTATATGAAAACTGGGCTGCAGAAGTGACCAGGGAGCCGCCGGCGGACATGTGGGCCATTTCATGCTGCCGGACTTCATCGTCCACCTTCTTGAGTTCATCCACCAGCCTGAGTTCGTCCTCGGTAAGCGGGGTGCCGTCAGGAGCGGTTTCCTGTGACGATGCGGCCTGGTTTTCAGTTTGTTTTTGAGGATCGGACTGCTCTGTTGAGCCTGTGTCCTGGGAGGCCGCATCCTGCAGCGGCGATGCGGATTGGGAGTTGGGATCGGGGTCTGCCACGCCATAGGGTTGCTCCGGGGAATCTGTCCGGGCCGTATTCCGGCCTACACCCGAAATGTTTGGAAAATAAGTCCCAGTGCTGGTAGCCGTTATATTCATGGATAATCCTTAAAAATTCGACTCTTAAAGTATAAGGTCTTATCGGCAGGATTTCAAGAAAAATGTAATGGTTGGTTTTCTGGGTTCGGGGGAATTGACAGCACAAGAGAACTGATGTATTTTAATAAGATTCGTTTGACGCACCCTAAGTGCGCCAAGCGGTATGAAGATTTAAAACGGCTTGGTTATAAAACAGGTTGATGCCAATTTCAAGGAAGTTTTTATGAACCGAAAATCCTGTGTTTCCAGAGATACAAAAGAGACCCGGATAGAGATTGAACTTGACCTGGACGGAAGCGGCCAGGCCCGGATCGACACTGGTATTCCTTTTTTCGATCACATGCTGACGGCGTTTACGGTTCACGGGTTCTTCGATCTTAAAGTGACGGCCCGTGGAGACCTTGATGTCGATCTGCACCACACCGTTGAAGATACAGGTCTTGTGTTAGGGCAGGCCCTGCAGGAGGCACTTGGGAAAAAGGACGGTATCCGCCGTTTCGGTGACAGTTGCGTTCCCATGGATGAAGCCCTGTCCCGGGTGACCATTGATCTGTCCAACCGACCCTACCTGGTATATCATATTCCTGACGACTTAAAATCCAGAGGCGATTTTGACGCTTATCTGGCCAAAGAGTTTTTCCAGGCGTTTTGTGTAAAAGGCGGACTGAATCTGCATATAAATTCCTACTATGGCGTGAATGAACACCATGTGCTGGAATCGGTTTTCAAAGCCATGGGGCGGGCGCTGCAGGATGCCACCCGGATTAACCGGGATATCAGCGGTGCTCTCTCCAGCAAGGGGTGTCTGTAAATACTTGGCATATCCATTGTTGACAGGCTGTATAGAGTAATTATTTTTATAAGATCGTGCATAACCGCTTGAGTGTTTGGAGCCGGTACCACTTGACATGTTAATTCCTGAAGAGAAAATTTCAGAGATTTTAAATACATCTGATATCGTTGATGTGGTTTCTGAGGCGGTAATTCTTAAAAAATCCGGCAGGAATTTTTTCGGACTCTGCCCCTTTCATGCCGAAAAGACCCCCTCATTCTCCGTGAATCCTGATAAACAGATTTTTCATTGTTTTGGATGCAGTGCCGGCGGCAATGCCATCTCCTTTGTTATGAAATACCATGGGCTGTCCTTTCCGGAGGCAGCCAGGATGCTGGCCAGAAAGTATAATATCGTTGTGGAAACCGATAAACTTGATCCGGCTCGGCAAAAGGAGATCCGGATCAAGGAGTCCTTGTTCCGTGTGAACAAAAAGGTGATGGCGTTTTTTAACCAGACCCTTAAACATCCTTCGGCAGGCAAAGAGGTGCGGGCCTACCTGAAACGTCGGGGAACCTCCGATGAGATGATTGATACCTTTCATTTGGGCTGGGCCCCGGATGCCTGGGACTCCATTGTTTCTTTTTTTCGCAGTGAAAAAGTCAGCCGGAGGGCCGCTGTCAATTCAGGGCTGATCCTTCCTCGAAAACAGGGGGACGGGTTTTATGATCGTTTCAGAAACCGGCTGATCTTTCCGATTTTTGATATTAATATGCAGGTGGCAGGATTCGGCGGACGGGTGATGGACGACAGCATGCCCAAATACATGAACTCTCCGGAGACCCCTGTGTACAGCAAGAGCCGGATTCTCTACGGGCTGCACGCTGCCAAACAGGAATGCCGCAGGCAGGGCCAGGTGTTTATCGTCGAGGGGTATTTTGATTTCCTCTCCCTTTACCAGCACGGGATTAAAAACGCTGTGGCAAGCCTTGGCACCGCATTGACATCGGAGCATGTCCGAATTCTCAAAGGGTATGCATCCCGGATGATCCTGGTATTTGATTCGGATGATGCCGGAATAAATGCAGCTAAAAGAAGTATCCAGATTTTTGTCAAAGAGGGCGTGGATACCCGCATTCTGGTTCTGGGCGAAAAGCATGATCCTGACTCCTTTGTGATGGCGCATGGGCCCGAAGCCTTTTTAGAGCTTGCCAATGAGGCCAAGACTGCCATGCAGTTCCTGCTCGGGCTTGCCATGGATACCCATGGAACAAGCGTTGAAGGGCGGATCAAGGTGCTGGATGAAATGAAACAATATCTGGCACTGATTCAGGATTCTGCGTTGCGTTCTCTTTATGTCAGGGATCTTTCCGAAACCCTGAATATTGATGAAAAGGCGGTTTTGGAGAAGGTTCGGGATGCGGTAATGAGGAAGAAATCACCCAGAACGCCGTTGATTCCCAAGGAAGAGGAAAACCCGAACGTGTCCCGGGATCTTCCCTCAGATCCAAGGGAAAAACAGATTTTGTCCATGATTCTTCACCATCCGGAACTCATGGATCAGGTCAGGGAAAAAAAGGTGCTTGACGCTTTTTTTTCCAGTCGGCTCAGGGAAATTGGCAGTCGAATGCTGCAGATTTCACCTGAAACAAAAAATTTTGTAACGGCTGTGATGGCGGGACTGGACGAAGCAGATCAGGACCTTGTGGCCGCCATGGCCATGGAAGACTATTCCGGTGTTGAGGATATCGGGGCCACGGCCCAGGTGCTCATAGACCGGATTATAAAGATGAGATTGAAAAACGACAACCCCCTTGTCAACAGGCTTCTTTCGGCAAAAAAGGGTTGTGATGCTGATATCATGGATTTGTTGAAGCTAAAACAACAGGAAATTCAGCGCATACATAATTGTTAACGATTATTTTTAGCCTTTGGGAGGCAGTATATGGCAGGAAAGACCGGCAAGTCTGACGAGAGTATTGTGATCAGCAAAGCAGAGATGAAAAAGCTCATCAAAAAGGGCGAGGAAACCGGTACGCTCACCTTTGCTGAAATCAACAATGCCATCTCCGATGACTTGAAATCCTTTGAGCAGATCGACGATATTGTGGTTCAGTTTAAGGAGATGGGGATCGAACTGGTGGACGGCGAAGCAAAAACCGGGGCTAAGAAAAAGAAAGCCCCTGCTGCCAAAAAAAGTGCCAGTGGTAAAAAACGGACGGCCCCAAAGGACATTGATGAGGACGGCACAGGGAAAAAGGATCTGTTCTCCAAGAAAAAAGAGAGGGCCGACATGGAGTTCGGTGCCGTCACTGACCCGGTTAAAATGTACCTCAAGGAGATGGGGATGGTGACTCTGCTCAGCCGGGAAGGGGAGATTGAGATCGCCAAAAAGATCGAAGTGGGTGAACGGGATGTGCTGCGTGCCATGCTGGACTGCCCCGTGGCCGTCGATACTATTTTCATGTACGGCAGCAAGATGGAAAAAAAGTCCATGCGGCCCAAACATGTGCTCCGGGATGTTGATGAGGGTGACGGTGCGGTTGATGAGGTGAGCAAACAGGAAAAATTTTTAGAGTCCTTAGAAGAGATCCGGGAATTGCACGAGGAGAACCAGCAAAAGCGTGATGAGCTGGAGGACACCAAAAAGGGCACCAAAAAATATACCACCCTTCAAGAAAATATTATTAACAATACCGAGGCCATTTTTGAACTGCTCAAGCAGTGGCGGTTTGAGTCCACGGTCATTGATACCATTGAAAAGAATATCCGGGGAACCATTACCTGGTTTGAAACCGTTGATGATCTTCTGATACGCTGTGCCAAGACCTTTAATGTCCAGAAGGACACCATGCTCAAGCAGTGCAAAAACCAGACGACATTTGTCAAATGGGCCTGTCCCCGGTGTGATATTACCCGGGATCGAGCGATTCAGCTTTACAAAGACATTGCCTCCGTACTGAACCAGGTCTCATTGAGAAAATCCCTGATCAAGGGTGATGCCGAGGACCTTCGCCGGATCATCACCGGGATTGATACGGGCAGGAAAAGTGCGGATTTTGCCAAGCGGGAACTGGTCCGGGCCAACCTGCGTCTGGTGGTCAGCATTGCCAAAAAATATACCAACCGTGGCCTGCAGTTTCTGGATTTGATCCAGGAGGGGAATATCGGGCTGATGAAGGCGGTGGACAAGTTTGAATACCGCAGGGGCTATAAGTTCTCCACCTATGCGACCTGGTGGATTAGGCAGGCCATCACCCGGGCTATTGCCGACCAGGCCCGTACCATCCGGATTCCGGTTCACATGATAGAAACCATCAACAAGTTGATCCGGACCAGCCGGTACCTGGTCCAGGAGATGGGCAAAGAACCCTCTCCCGAAGAGATTGCCGAAAAGATGGAAATCCCCATCGACAAGGTCCGCAGGGTATTGAAGATCGCCAAGGAGCCCATCTCTCTTGAAACCCCCATCGGTGAGGAAGAAGACAGCCACCTGGGCGATTTTATAGAGGATAAGAAGTTCTCCATCCCTTCCGAGGCGGCCATTGATTTCAGCCTGGCCGAACAGACCCGAAAGATCCTGGCCACCCTGACCCCAAGGGAGGAAAAGGTCTTGCGCATGCGGTTCGGCATTGGCGAGAAATCCGACCACACTTTAGAAGAGGTCGGAAAGGATTTCACCGTGACCCGTGAGCGGATCCGGCAGATTGAAGCCAAGGCGCTCCGCAAGTTGCGCCACCCCACAAGAAGCAAGAAACTCAAGACCTTCATCGAGAATTAAACCTTGACACTAAAGGGGTGTTGCTATATATATTGCAAGTTTGCTCGAAAGTAAACGGGAACGGGCCTATAGCTCAGTTTGGTAGAGCCACCGGCTCATAACCGGTCGGTCCCTGGTTCGAATCCAGGTGGGCCCACCACAGTAAAACTTCGCAGAAGTTGACACCCCTTCCGGTCATGCCGATGAATGCGAAAATGAGTTCAAAAGGATGGTCAGGTTGAATATGCCTGTAAAGTGCAACATTGATAAAATAGATACAAAGCGTGGTACTCTACCACGCTTTTTTTATTTTCAGGATGTCCCGTGCCGGTTTGTGTAACTGATATCCTGGAAATGGTGGACGGTATCGCCCCATTTGGACTGGCTGAAAAATGGGACAACTGCGGGCTCCAGGCCGGAGACCCGGGGTGGCCCGTCCGCCGGATCATGGTTTGCCTGGACGTCAGTGCCAAGGCCATTGCCGAGGCAAAAAAATCAAATTGTGACCTGCTTTTGTCCCATCATCCCCTGATGATATCCCCTGAAAAATCCCTGGATTTTTCCAGAATGCCCGGCTTGGCTGTGGCTGCCTCGGCAGTGGATAAAATAGCCATCGTCTCGGCACACACCAATCTGGACAAGGCAAAGAACGGACTCAACGACTATTTCGCCCTGAAGCTGGGCATTGCATGCACCGGCCCTTTTTTTATCGATTCTCCGGCAAATCCGGATCACCCCATGGCAGGGATTGGCCGGATGGGTACCCTGGCAGAAAAAATGACTCTGAAAGCGCTAGGGGAAAAGATAAAGTCCGATCTTAGAATGGATCATTTGAGGGTGATCGGAGACCTTGGGACAACGGTTCAGCAGGTTGCGCTTTGTACCGGCTCCGGCGGTTCCCTTTGCGATCATTTTTTAGCATCGCCGGCTCAGGTTTTTTTAACCGGCGACCTGAAGTACCACGAGGCCAGGGATATTGAATCCTGTGGAAAGGCGGCCGTGGATGTGGGGCACTTTGCCTCCGAGCATATTGTAACGGAATTGTTAAAATCCCGTCTTGACGCCCAGGCTAAGGCCCGGGGCTTCAGGCTTGAGATTTTTGAGTATAAAACAGATGAAGACCCATTTATAATCATTTGAGGATAGACTATGTCAACAATACCAGAAATTGCCACCCTTGTTCAGCTGCAGGAAGCTGAAACCGAAATTGTGAGGCTCAAAGCCGTCCTTGCAAAAGTGGAGAAAGACAAGGTCAAACTGGCCTCGCGCTTGGAGCAGTTTGAAACGGCCGTGAAAGAGAATCGTGAGGATCTTGAGCGGATCAGCAAATCCTGCCGGGACAATGAACTGGAAATCAAGATTGTTGATGAACGGATCATCAAAAGCAACGAAACATTGAGAAACGTCACCACCAATAAAGAGTACCAGGTGCTTTTGCGTGAGGTGGATGACAATAAAAAACGAAAAGACGCACTGGAATCCGAACTCATCGAGTTCATGGAGGAAAAAGAACGGTGCCAGTCCATTTTGGATGAAAGCGAAAAAGAGTTTGTCCAGATTGAAGAGCAGGTGAAAGCAGAGCAGGCTGAAGTTGAAAAACAATCCTCAGAGGACAGGGTCCTGCTTGAGGAGTATGAAACCCGCCAGCAGGAAATCGGTGAAAACTTAGAGCCTTCTTTGATGGAACGGTTCAGAAGAATTTCCAAAATGAACAATGGGTCGGCGGTATCCCGTGCAAGTGACCAAGTTTGCCTGGGATGTTTCATGAACATACCGCCCCAGCTTTACATAGAGGTGCAGCGGGGGGACAAGCTGATCTCCTGTCCCCAGTGCAGCCGCATCCTTTACTACGAAGAAAAATAAGGGTTAAATTTCGGTCTGACCGGACCAAACGATCGCTGGGCGGGATTCCCCGCCTGGAGGAAAGTCCGAACACCGCAGGACAGGACGCTCCATAACGTGGAGTCACGGTGACGTGAAGGAAAGTGCAGCAGAGAGTAGACCGCCGATGGATGCGTTTAAAGCATCCAGGCAAGGGTGAAACGGTGCGGTAAGAGCGCACCAGTTTCCCGGGTGACCGGGAAAGCTTGGTAAACCCCGTCCGGTGCAAGACCAAATAGGGAAACGCTTAAGGGCTGTCCGTCCGATGTTTCCGGGTAGGTTGCTTGAGGTGCATGGCAACATGCATCCCAGATGAATGATCGTTGGCCCTGTGGCAGGTAACTTCCCAGGGCAACAGAATTCGGCTTACGGGCCGGTCAGGCCGAAATTTTAACTTGTGAAAGAGGCTATGCATCAAACCTGCGACATATCGTTCAAGGAAAAGGTCAATATCTTTTCCGACGAGTATCTCAAATGTGCCCTGTTCATCAACAGCCTTGAATCAGACGCCTATCTGTTTACTAAAAAGCTGTGTTCTAAACTAATCACCACCTCCCAGCTCCTTGAGGATTTTCTGGACTTCCACGGAGCCAAAAAGAATAAGGACTGGGTGTTTTACAGGGAATTGAGTGCAACGATCCGGCATCTTTCCCTGGCCTGTTACTCCCAGCGCCATGCCCTGAACCGGCTCAAGTTCTACCACCTGGACAGCACCACGGATATGGAGCTGTTTCAGGCTGAGGCTGTGGATACCCTTAAAATTATCCAGGACGCCATCCGCCTGGCGGTTCCGGTGATTCTGGATGAGGCCAGACGCCTTTCCATCTGCATCCCTGAGTCCGCTTATGATCTAAGCTATTTCCCCGGCATCTCTTCCACGGAGCACCTGGATCCCAACATTGACGACACCGCCAATGTCAATGAGCTTCAACGAAAGAACCTGACCCGCATTGCCAGTGAGTTTTTAGAGGTGGT
The DNA here is from genome assembly GCA_963677255.2 of uncultured Desulfobacter sp. Taxonomy (GTDB): domain Bacteria; phylum Desulfobacterota; class Desulfobacteria; order Desulfobacterales; family Desulfobacteraceae; genus Desulfobacter. The sequence goes on from CAXXER010000001.1 coordinate 3,985,392, forward strand.
CAGGGATTTCGAGCAATATGCCTTTTACGAGAGGTACGACTTAAAGACCATCCGAACCCTGGTGCCGGAGAAGATCAACGAGGTGATCATCCGCAATTATGAGATGCGCATCCATAACATTCAATCTTCTTTTGACTCCTATGTCATCAACCTGAGAACCTCTGAGGAAACCCGGCTTTTAGATCAGCTGCGCAGCCATTTTTCCATTGTTTTTCATATTCTTCAGGTCATGGGGCGGCTGCTTCATTTTTACGAGCGCCATCTTTATGATGTGGGGTTCAAACACGTATACAAAAATATGAGTATGGCCCTGTCCGAACTCATCGATCCCGATGTGGTATTGGACCGGTCCGTGAACTACTGTCTTTTTTATGCGGCCAAATTTTTGTCTTCGGGAAAGGAAGTGGCCTCCAGAATTCTCAACGAAAACATGGAAACCTCGACCATTGAGGTTGGAATCCCAAAGGACAGGGGCTTTCACAGCCGGCCCAGCCTTCTGGTGGCCAAAATCGTCCAGCATTACGGGGGAGAAGTTAAACTGCTGGTGGGTGAAGATCAGTTTGACGCGTCTTCGGTTCTGGATATCCAGTGGGCCGGGGGAAAGATCAACAAAGAACAGATTGAACGGGTTCGTTTCACCGGAGACTCCCGGGCCCTGAGCGACCTTGAGATCCTGGCCGGGGTCAACTACGGGGAGGACCACATGGGAAAAGGAATCCCCCTGCCAAAAGAGCTAAGCTACCTGAGCTGATATGGCTGAGATGACTGTCATCGCCGTTGTCGTCGCCGGTGGAAAGGGCACCCGCATGGGCGCTGACCGAAAAAAGCAATTCTTGGAGCTGGACGGTACCCCGGTGCTCATTCATACCTTAAAGGCCTTTGAACGGCACCCTAAGGTTGACGCCATTGTTCTGGTGGTGCCCCAATCAGATCATTCGTTCTGCCAGACCCTTGTCTCCTCCCAGAAGTTTAGCACCCCGGTTCATCTGACCGCCGGCGGAATTGAACGTCAGGATTCCGTTGAAAACGGACTTCACCTGGCTGCGGGGGTGTGTGACAGCCCGGAACAGACCCTTGTGATGGTGCACGACGGTGTCAGGCCTTTTGTGACTGAAACGATCATCGACGACTGTCTTACAGGGGCCGAAGAAAAAGGGGCTGTCATCCCCGCGCTGAAGGTGTCAGACACAATCAAAACAGTGGATGAAGAGGGTAATATTATCAATACACTGGACAGAAGCCGGCTGTACCGGGCCCAGACCCCCCAGACCTTTCGCCTTGACCTTGGACTTTTCGCGTTTGCCCGTGCCCGCGAAAAAGGATTTCAGGGAACGGACGAAGCTTCCATTCTCTCTTTCAGCGGCATTCGCGTTAGCATCGTCCCGGGAACTGAGACCAATATCAAGCTGACCACTCCCCAGGATCTTGAGATGGCTGGACGGATTCTCTGCCGGCCGTAAAATCCCAAAGGGACCGGGTCAAAGTTTTTCCATCGGTTATCCGTCGTAATAGGCGTGTAGGGCCCGGAGGAGTTCTCCGGGCAGTGCAACGGCTTTTCCCTTTGTTGTGCAGACCAGATTCATTTCCGTCTTTGCCCTGAGCGTTGCCTGGCCTGCGTCAGGAGAAAGCCCGATGATTTCCTGGGCGATTCCCAGGCTCTTTTGTCTGTACCACAGAACCCGGGTTCTGATATCAAGGCGGTCTCCGTAAAAGACGGATTCAATGAATGTCGTATGAAGTTCGGCAACGGTTAAGTCTATGCCCTTTTGCATCAACGATAGCGTTGGAATCCCGATGGCTTCCCAGAACTGGTCCCTGGCCTGGTCGTATAGGTTAAAATACCTGCCATGGTATACACCGCCGCCGTAGTCTGTGTCAGAAACCTGAACTGCAACCTGAGCGGTATGCCATCGGCATTGTTTTATTCGTGTTCCGTTTTTTGATGAATTAGCGGTCTGCAAGGCCCTGTCTCATTTTGGGTTCAAACTTATCACTTTACTTTGGAGGCATTTTATGCCACATTTTACCAGCTTGGCTTTAGTGAATCTGCATACCCTTTGTCAAGTATTATGGTAAAGGAATATTTGAATTTGCACCATAAAGAAACCTGTTCGTATTTTGGTTAATCATCCGGAGGTACCTCAATGGCAGAAAAACCTGCAATTAAGATCGGCTATCTGAAAATTACAGACCATCTTATCCTTGGCGTGACAGCGAAGAAACTTGAAAAAGGTATGGAAACGTTTGAACACTGCACCCTGGAACCCGTGGTAAAAAACGGATGGAACGAAGTGGCAGACGCCCTTTCGGTCAAATCTCTGGATGGGGCACTGGTCCTGGCGCCTACTGCCATGGATCTGTTTAAATCAGGTGTGGATCTAAAACTGCTTTTGCTGACCCATAAATCCGGAAGCGTTCTGGTGAAAAATAAACGGGCCAATATCCAGTCCGTTGAGGATTTCGCCGGGAAAACCGTTCTTATTCCGTATCAGCTTTCCATTCACAACATGCTGTTTCACAAATTGCTTTCGGAAAAAGGGCTCAAACCCGGCAGGGCAACGGAAAAAGGCATTGATGTAACCCTTGAGGTCGTTGCACCCTTTCAGATGCCCGAGGCTTTGGAATACGATGAAGAAGGGGAAATCGGCGGGTTTATCGTCGCAGAACCCTTTGGATCCCAGGTCGTCGCCAATGGGCACGGCGAGGAATTCAAGCTGTCCAAGGAGCTGTGGCCCAATCATCCCTGCTGTGTTTTTGTCATGAGAACCGAAATCCTTGAAAAACACCCGGAAGCCATCCAGGAAATTTGTACCTCTTTTGTCCGGTCCGGCCTTGCCATTGACGCCCAGCCCGAACCGGCCGCCATTATCGGCGGCGAATTCCTTTCCCAGGACAAGAATGTGATTCAGAAAGTGCTCATGGACCCGCCGGACCGGATTCTGACCGGCGAACTTTTTCCCCAGATCGAGGATCTGGATACCATCCAGAAATACATGATGGATCAGATGAATATCATGACCAGCCTCATTGATTTGGAAAAATTTGTGGACACACGGTTCGCCAAGGTGGCCGGTGCTAAATAAGATGTTAGAAAGGCCCTGAAAGAAGGGCGTGCTTCAGGTTCGATACCCGGTCTGATTCGGCATGATGCCGGCACAGACCGGGTTTTTTATTGGTCAAACTTATTGGGCCGATTCAATAAATCCGTAGATTTTGGCAATGGCCTTTTCGCGCCACAGGGGTTTGCCTGACAGGGTGGGCACCTCATCCCGGTTCAGCCGTTCCGTGGTTTCGCCCGCACTGAGACCGCTGTTTTTCAGATCAATGATAATCTTCATCACGGCAGCCTTGTACTTGGCCATGTCCTTTTCCGGTGTGATGTCAGGCTTTAATGAGGGCTCAGGCAGTACTGCTTCTTTTGCCGGGGCGGCGGGGCTTGTGGTCGATTGTTCAGACGTTTCGGAATCGACCAGTGCGTAAAGGTCATCCAGATCCTCTTGCTGTGTCGGGGTAACGTCCACAAGCAAAGACAGATCGTCCAGGTCTGCTGAGGGATTGTCTATCAGGGCCGACAGGTCATCCATGTCCGCAGAACCGGCCTGTTGTGGCATGTCCACGAGCAGGGAAAGGTCATCTAAGTCTTGCTGTACCGTCGACGATTGGGGGGAGCTTGGGTCCTGAGCGTCTACAAGGAGGCTTAAATCGTCCAGGGTATCATCCGCATCCACCAGGCAAAACAGATCATCCAGGTCTTGGGACGTCTCATGAAGGCGCGGCTGAGGAGCGCCGTCTACAAGCAAAGACAGGTCGTCTAAGTCTTCTGTGATATCGTGCATCTCCACAAGGCTGTTTAAGTCATCCAGATCCTCAATCGTAGGGTCCGTATCAACCAGGGCATCCAGATCCGGGAGCGGACCGGGATCCTCCAGCAGACCGTCCAGATCGACTTCTGGCTGTGTGGAGAGTTGATCGACCAGCAGGTTTAAATCGTCAATGGGGGGGCTATCCGGGCTTTCCTCTGGTTCGGCAAGTTCACGGGCAAGATCTTCCAGGCCCAGGTCATCGGATTCGAGATCGTCGAACGCATCGCTGTCAAAACCTGTATCGCCTTTAAGTTCCATTCCCGTACCGGGCGGAGAGAAAAGATCGTTGAGGTCTGCATCATCCAGACCGACGTCCAGATCTATGGTGTCTTCCAGATCAATGGGGGCATCATCCGTGTCGATTGGCGTATCAAAGGGGTCGTTTGTTTCTGTCAGGGTCAGCGCCTGGGCGGCATGGCCTGCAATCTCCATGGTCTGCGGATCCCCGGGCCGCTGCCGGCTCATCTCCTGAAGGGCCGTGGCGATATTGTTCATGGCCTGGGCCTTTTTTTCTTCGGCTTCAGCTCTTTTTTCTATGGCCACAGCCTTTCGTTCTTCAGCCTCAGCACGTTTTTCATGGGCCCGGGCGATACGGTTCTGATGTATTTTTATATCCTGAAACAGATTCTGTATAAAGGTCAGAGCATCCCGGCTCATGCGGACATCTTGAACTTGATTTTCTACGGGGGCGGGTGTCTCTGCCAGGGCAGTTTCTATCTGACTGGGCATAAGACCCTGGTCCATGAGATCCTTGATCTGGATCAGGGTGGAAAGGGCCTTTTGATTGTAACAGACCCGGCCGTCGATACGGTCGTGGGGAAGCACGGCAGAAAATCGGCTGAGAATAAACTTTACAGTGGCCCGGCCAAGATCCAACTCATTTATGATCTCATCTATGGTTAGCGAGTTTACCTGGGTCATGGTTTCCTCTTCCCTCAACAGGTTTCAAATCAATGACGGTCAGCACAACCGGATGACCGGTTTCTTTCTACCGGTAATGTGACGATAGCGTTCATCCGGATACCCCAGGGCGATGACAGCGTGGATCTTTTCTCGGGAGGGGATACCAAGGCCCCTTCCAATGGATGCATCTGCCTTCAAGGCGGCCACGGCAAACCCAACAAGGCAGGTGCCAAGGCCCATGGTATGGGCGGCCAGCAGTATATTGGCCGTGGCCAGCATGGCATCTTCTTTGGGGCAGGCCGCCTCTGACCCGCTTCCCACAAGGATGCAGGACGGGGCCCCGTGGAAAAGCCGGTCTTTGCCTATGGTTTCCATTTCCGTCATGGCTTGGCTGACAGACTCATAGTATTCGTTATAGTAGTTCTCAAGGGCTTTTTGCCCGATGGCAGCCAGCCCTTTTCTTAAAAAGGGGTTGGCCGCCTTTTTGTTCAGCCCGGTGAAAAAGTCCTTTAACCTGAGCCCGAACTTTGCAACCGATTCCCTGCCGGAAAGTACCGTAAAAGTCCAGTCCTGGCTGTTGGTTCCCGAGGGAGCCAGGGTGCCGAATTTGATCAAATCGTTTAATACATCGACCGGAACCTTGGCATCCTTGAAATTCCGGCAAGAGCGCCGGGAGGCCATGAGGCTTGCAAGGTCGGCGGGATTTCCAGTCCCGTAGGGCATCCATTTGCTGTCCAGATCAAAGGTTGAAAAACGGGTCATGTCCGGGTCAAAGGCGCCGACGCTGATGGCCTGGGCCGGACAGACCGCAGCGCAGTGGCCGCAGGACAGAGACCTTTCTCCTGTGATGACCGCTTTTTTGTCAATAATGGAAAGGGTATCCGAGGGGCAGACCTTGGTGCACTCGCCGCAACCGATGCATTTATCGGTGTCAATAACAATGGTAACTTTTCTAGGATTCATCCAGAGGGTTTCCCACTATCCTAAAATAATAAGATTAAATGAGTTATGCTATCATAAAAACGGCAAGGGAGAAAGCTCTTATTACCGCTTCTATACCAGGGCGAAAGGGGAGAGGAATCTAGTTTGACACCCTATTTTTTACTTGTTATATTTTTAACCATAGATATTCGTTCCACTTTAGAATCAAAAGCAAAACTTAACATTCGATCAGCACAAAAATCAGGACAGCTCCCCTTAGATACAAGGCTGTTCTGTCAGATGGTTTACCAATTCCAACTAAAAGGTACGGCAGCACCTGCCTTCTTGCTGCCTTAAGGGAGGGTGAAATGGCCAAAACAGCAGATCCCAGAACGTTAGCATTTCATGTCGATGCGGTAAAAAAAGGCGACCGGGTGTTTGAGGATGCCTTTCAAGGCGTTTCCCGGATGATCCTTGACGCAGGCATCCGGAAGGTGACCGTAAAGGGAAAAACCACCTATCAGTTTGATCTGTTCAGCCAGGGCAAAAAACACCTGGTGGGGATGTACGATGAGATTAACAGCTTTGTTTCCTTTGTCAAAGATGCATCTGAAGGCGGCTCTTCGCGTGAGATGGCCTTTGTGCTCGTGGGGGAACCGGGCAACGGCAAAACTTTTTTTGTGGAGTATCTTTGTGCCCGGTACAGGGAGTTTCTTTCCATCCCCAAAAACAGGAAGTACACCTTTAAGTTCAAGAATCTGGACAAACTCGGCGGATACGGGAAAATAACCGCCATTGAGTCCCAGACCTATGAGGATCCCATGGTGCTTGCCATGAGCTTTAGGGAAAACCGGGACGAGTCCATGACCTATCTGGCCAAACGGTTCAAGTTCAAAGCAAAGGAGATTGAGGATCTTTACGACAATTATCGTCCTTTGGGGGCCTGCTCCGCCTATATCTGGAACCAGATCCGGGAATATGCGGATAACGATCCGGCAAAGATGATGGATTTTATTGATATTTCTCCTGTTCCCCTGATTGAGAGCCTGGGTACGATTACCGGCAAGTATCCGGCCAAAGACAAGATTACCTCTTCGGCCGTAGACCTGATGGGAGAGGAATCCATCCAGCGGCTGCTGCATATTTCGGATTCCAACAACCCCTACCGGTTCGACCTGCGGCGCGGGGCGCTTGCCCGGGTGGCCGGTGGCGGCATCCATTTTTCAGATGAGATTTATAAAAATAAAAAGGACCTGGTCCAGGTTTATCTGGGGGTCATCCAGAACCGGATGATCGAGCTTGACGGATTTAAATGGCCCATTGATACCCTGATCATTGCCACGTCCAACAATTCCGAGTTCGACACCTTTCTCACAGAGAGAGAAGAAGCACCCATCATTGACCGGTGCCGGATCTGCTATGTAGCCCATAACACCGATTACAAGATCCAGAAGACCCTGACCGAATATGCCATCGGCACCGATGTCAAACGGTCCCTGGACCAGGAGATCCTTCACCAGGATCCCAACCTAAACTATGCGGCCTCCGTAGCTGTGGTGCTGACAAGGCTTCCCAGATCGGACAAACTCACTCCGGTGGAGACCATGAAGCTTGCCGCAGGGGAAGTGGCCGGCGAAAAGAGCCTGAAAACCCTGGCGGAACTCATCGACCAGCTTAACCGGGATACGGATATCACCAAGCGTTTCGGACAAAAGGGCTTGGGGCAGCGGAATCTGGGCCGTGCGGTTCAACTCCTGCTGGAGTCCAGCGAAACCAATGACGGCAAATGTATGTTTGCCCTGGATATCTTTCATGCCTTAGAGCGCATTGTTCTGGATTATGTCCAGGAGCCCGCCGACCGGACGAAATTTATGGAGGATCTCAAGATCGCCCGTGGCCTGTACCGGGAGCGGATTATGACCGAGATGTTCAATGCATACATGGATGAGCCTTTGGCCATCAAAAAGGATGTGCTTAACTACGTGAACATGATCATCGGGGTGGATGCCGAGCATCTGGGACCGGATATGATGTGGAAGTATAAGGATCCCCAGACAGGGGAGCTTCGCGCATTGAAAATCGACGAGCGCTATATCAAGAACGTGGAAGAGCGTTTGGGCCTTAAAACCGAGGAGCAGCGGGCCTCTTTCAGGAACACCATTAGAAAGATCTACGGCCAGAAGCTCTCTGTAGATGCCAACTATGATTTCATGGACAACTTGGAACTGGTCAAAGCGGTCACGGACGTGCGGCTTAAGTCCGATATCGCAGGAGCGGGATCCCTTATCGGAGCGCTGGCCAACCGGACCAACGAGGAAAACCAGAAACTTTACGACCGTATGGTCTTTACCATGGATCAGAAACTGGGATACTGCGCCACTTGCGCCCAGAAGACCATTGAATACTTCTGCAGCCAGGAAGACGACAAATAGAGGGGAGTAATCATGATAACCCTTGACGAACTTCTTGAACGGGACCGCCAGCGGGAAGAGGACGGGTTCAAGCGCAAGATCCGTATCGGGCGCATTGTCAAACCCGGCACCGGCGGAAAGGAAAAGATCATTGTGGTGCCCACCACGGTGGAGGAAAAATTTATCCATGAGGACGTCAACCCCGAACAGGAAGAGGGGGAGGGCGAGTCCACCGGCGGCACCGGCGACGGAGAAGAGGGCGATATTTTAGGCGAGCAGCCCGTTAGGCCCCAGGAAGGGGAAGGCGAGGGTGAAGGCGGCGGAGAGGGCCCTGGAGAAGGGGAGGGCGGAGATCATGAGATGGAGGCCAACGCCTATGAACTGGGCCGGGTCCTGTCCCAGGATTTTCAGTTGCCCAACCTCAAGGACAAGGGCAAAAAGCGCAGCCTGGCCCGGTATGTATACGAGCTGACAGACAAGAACAAGGGCGTGGGGCAGATCCTGGACAAAAAGGCCACCCTGCGCCAGATCGTACAGACCAACCTGGCCTTGGGCCGTATTCCCAATGTGAGCGACATCAATCCTGCGGACTTTCTGGTCTCCCCCCAGGATCTGGTCTACAGGATCCTTTCCCGGGAGAAGGATTTTGAGTCCCAGGCCCTGGTGTTCTTTTTGCGGGATTATTCGGGGTCCATGGGCGGCAAGGTCACCCAGGCGGTGGTCTCCCAGCATGTCATGCTCTACTCCTGGCTCATGTATCAGTATGAAAAACAGGTGGAAACCCGGTTTATTCTCCACGATACCGAGGCCCGGGAGGTGGCGGATTTTTATAAGTATCACTCCTACAAGGTGGCCGGGGGAACCAAGGTGTTTACCGCTTTTAAGCTGGTCAACGATATTGTGGAACGGGAAAATCTGGACCGGGATTACAATATCTATGTCTTCCACGGCACGGACGGGGATGACTGGGACAAGGACGGAAAACAGACCTTGGAAGAGATTGAAAGAATGATGCGCTACGTGGCCCGTATCGGCGTCTCCATCGTGGAGCACTCCTATGTGGGATCCAAACAGACGGAAGTGGAAAAATATCTCAAGTCATCAGGCATTCTTGAAAAACACAAAGACCATATCAAACTGGATATCATGGGCGAAAACGTGGATGACTCAAGAATCATCCAGGGCATCAAAAAACTGATTTCCTGAAGGACGCGTTTATGGAAGATCGTTTTGTGAGTCCTGGACGGCCTTTGGAAAGCGAGGCAGAATGGAACTGGTCAGCCAGCATGTAAAAAAAATCATGGAAGAGTGCAAGGTGCGGGCCCGGGATATGGGGCTTACCTTTGACGATGAAAGCCTTGAATATATTGTAACCAACCGGGACATGATCGAATTGTCCCCTAAAATCATGATCCCCACCCTGTACGACTACTGGGTGCACGATGTTAAAGTATTGTCCGGCAAGGGGATGTACGAGGCCTACCCTTCAAACCCTTACGAGACGGTGATCAACACACGGCCTGCCATCTCCTATTACAATGACAACAACCCGGACTGGCTCAACGTCATGATCTTTTACCATGTCCTGGGGCATATTGATTTTTTTCAGAACAACCTGTTTTACAAGGAGACCTGGGACATCGATCTTACCGGCCAGGCCCTTGCGGACAAACGGCTTATCGCCCAGATGCGCAGCGAACTGGGCAGGCGCTGGGTGGACTATGTCATAGAGTTTGCAAGAGGGATCGACAATCTTGTGGGCTTCCAGCGGGAGCTGGACCGGTCAATCCGAAAGGACAACCGGCAGCTTTACACCCGGGTCGATTTCTACTTTGACCGGTTTCTCCAGCGGATGAAACAAGTCTCCCACAGCGAATACCTAAAGGAGGTCACCCGGTACAACGCGTGTGAAAAAAACGGTGAGGATTTCTTCCTCCTGGTCATCTCCAAATATCCCGAGTTCGAGGAACTCTACAGAAAGACCGCCCGCTTAAAGGGCGTCCGGGATCTGGATGTGATGGAGTATATCATTAAATTCTCCCCTTTTCTGCGGCGGGATGAAAACAAGTGGATGAAATCCGTCATCCAGATCGTTCGGAACACCTCCCTTTACTTTCAGCCCCAGATTAGGACCAAGACCATGAACGAGGGCTGGGCAAGCTACTGGCATGAGGTCCTTTTCATGCAGGACGAAAGAATCTGCGGGCATGAGGCGGACTTTGCCAAGGTCAATGCGGCGGTTACCTCTATGCCAAAAGTGGGCTTCAACCCTTATGCCCTTGGTATGCGCCTGTTTCAGCACATCGAAGAGATGGAGGACCGGGGCTGTTATTCCCTGGACTATTTCAGAACCCATGACGAGGTCAAGCGCAAAAAGTACGATGCGAAAAAGGGCGGCGGCCGGGATGCAATTTTCAAGATTAGAGAAACCCTTAACGATTTTTCCTTTATCAATACCTATGTGGACCAGGAGTTCATGGACCGGCACAAGCTGTTTGTGGCCGGAAAGCGATTCAATTCGGAACGCATGACCTGGCAGTATTATATCAAATCCAAAAAGGCTGTGGATTACAGGCAGATGATCATCGACTCCTTGTATCATCCTCCTGAAATACATGTGGATCCGGAAAAAACAAAAGACGGGATTCTTTATCTGAATCATACCTTTGAAGGTAAAGGCCTGAAAGTCGATTACATTGAAAACACCATGGTGGGGATTGAATACCTGTGGGGGGGACCGGTGCATCTGGAGACCAGCGAAGCGGTCCTGGCCCCGCCCACGGAGCACAACGCCTATACCAACTTCTGGGATCCTTCGTCAGGTACAGCCGGGACCCAGCCGGATCCCCCCAAAGAGATCCAGTGGAAACGGGTCATCTACATCATGGAAAACCGAAAACTCAAGAAACAGGAGGTATAAGCGGCCATGAATACCACGCCCTCCCCCAGCGCTGACGCATCCCGAGAATCCGTCGGTCAGGCCCTGGATCTCCTGGAAAAAAATATCCAGGATTACCAACGCCTCAAACCGGTGCCGTTTGAAGATTTTTTAAAGATCCTCAATGACCGGCCGTCCCAGATTCTTAGAAATATATTTCAGTCCTTTCACGACATGATCAAAAGCTCTGTGGATGAAAAAGACCCCTCCCTGTCCGACGAGGTCGGGCAGGGGGCAGTCACCCATTATGACTGTTCCAGGCTGTTTGTCGATGATTCGGACAACCCCTATTTCCCGGATATGCTTTTTGCCAACCGGTTCATGAAGCAGATGGAGTATCTGCGCCACGGGGCCCAGCAGAACAGAATTTATGTTTTTTACGGGCCGCACGGCTGCGGCAAAAGCACCTTTTTAAACAATCTGCTCAAAAAATTCGAGCAATACGCCAATACCGAAGAGGGACTGCGCTACGAGGTGGTCTGGCGCCTGGATGTAAAAAAGCTCAAGGGCAAGGCCCATACGGCAGCCCACCTGTCCAACAGTTTTGAAAGACTGATTCAATACATCGATTCGGACGGGGAGCGGGGAAAGGAAAATATCGCCAGGGAGATTCCTTTCGAGGACAGCGATGCCGAGTTCATCGAGGTGCCATGTCTGTGTCACGACAACCCCTTCCTGGTCATCCCTAAAGATCAGCGCCGGGATGTCCTGGACGAACTGATCAAAAATGACGAGTTCAAATGGAAGCTGTTCACGGAAAAGCAGTATGAATGGGTGTTCAAGGAGGATGTCTGCACCATCTGCTCTTCCATTTACCAGTCCCTGCTGGAGCGGCTGGGAAGCCCCTCCGCCGTCTTTGAGATGCTCTATGCCAGACCCTATTACTTTAACCGGCGCATCGGCAACGGCATCTCCGTATTCAATCCCGGAGACAAGCCTTTACGGCGCAACTTCATCCTGAATCAAATGCTTCAGGGCCGGATCAACGCCTTGTTCCAGGACTCCAACGTCATCAATTACATCTACTCCAGCTATGCCAAGATCCACAACGGGATCTATGCCCTCATGGATATCAAATCCCACAATGTGGAGCGGATGGTGGAGCTGCACAATATCATCTCCGAGGGGATCCACAAGGTGGAAAATGTGGAGGAGCGGGTGGACGCCCTGTTCTTTGCCCTGATGAACCCGGAAGACAAGAGAAATCTGAGAGATTTTCCCTCCTTTGAGGACCGGATTCAGTATATCGACATCCCCTATGTCCTGGATGTAAAAACCGAAGTGAAGATCCTGCTCGATATTTTCGGGCGGCATGTGGAGGGCAGTTTTTTGCCCATGGTTCTGGAAAATTTCGCCCGGATTATCATCTGTACCCGCATCGGCAAGAAATCAGCCGCCTTGGAAGAGTGGATACAGAAACCTGAAAAGTACCAGAATTATTGCGATGAACGCCTCATGCTTTTAAAAATGGAGTTGTTCTCCGGCAACATCCCCAAATGGCTGGATGATGCAGATACGAAGGTTCTGGACAAGAAGGTGATGAAAAAGATCATTGCCGAGTCCGAGATCTACGGCAAAGAAGGGCTTTCCGGCCGGGACTCCATCAAGATCTTTGACCAGTTCTACTCCAAATACGCCAAAGAGGACCGGCTCATCAACATGCCGGATTTGTGCACCTTCTTTAAAAAGTTGGATGATCAGCCCAAAAAGATTATTCCCGCAGGATTTCTCTCTTCTTTGTTGCGCATGTATGATTACTCCATTCTCCAGCAGGTCAAAGAATCCCTGTACTATTATAACGAGAACCAGATTGGCCGGGATATCAAAAATTACATCACAGCGGTGACCAATGAGATAGACTCCATTGTTAAATGCATTTTCACAAAGGATGAAATCCATGTGACCGAGGCCTTTTTGGAAAGTATTGAAAACCGCCTGCTTTCGGAGAATGTGGACGCCAACCGGCGCAAGGAGATGCGAAACGATGTTCTCAAAGAGTTCACCACTCTGACCCTCTCCCATGAGATCATGATCGAAAACAAACCCATTGAGCAGACCCGGCTGTTCCAGAATCTTTACAAACGCTACGTTCATAACCTGAAAAAACGGGTCTTAGAGCCCTTTATCGACAACGAAAATTTCAGGAACGCTATCAAGGATTTTGATACGGAAAAGTTCAAGACCCACGACAACCGGATCAAGCGCGATGTTCAATTTCTCATAGACAATCTGTGTAAAAAATTCGGGTACACCGAACAGGGCGCCAATGAGGTCTGCATCTATGTTATTGACAATGATCTGGCCAATAAGTTCAAGGATGAATAAAAGCGCCGCTGTCGACAACCCGGCGGCAGCAGGGCAAGGGGTATTCCGCTAAATCGGCGAAGCTCGTCCTTGAGCTTCGCCAAATCGGATCCGGCTCCGGTTGTCTATCCTGAACCCGAACCCGGCTACGACGCTCCAACCCCTTACCCCACTGCCGCCTGATCCTCCGGGCTTGCCTGGCGATTAGGTTCAATTTTGCCATCATAAAATTCAGTCTCCGTCATTCATCCTGCCGGTTTTTTGAAGGAGAATATAGTTCCTCAATTTTATGGAAAAGCCACGAAAGACATGAAGAGTATCAAGTTATTTGACTTCGACTTTCTTCATGCCTTCTATTCCTTCGTGGCAGGAAGAAAGAGTTCAAGTTAATATGTTTACACTTGCATTCCTGGGTCTGATCGGGATTATTATCCAATAATCTTGATTATCATTTTTGACCAGTCTGTCTGAATTGGCTGGATAACATTCAAATTTTCAGGTTATCCAGTTAAAACTGGATAATAAGTGGATATACAGAACCACACATCATATTGTTAAGTTAAAAAAATGGAACAACAACCCAAAATAAACAATAGGTTAAAAACAAAGATTTCCTCTTTGTCACTAGATAAGGAGGATTTACTGCGCTTCTGTAATATTTTGCAGGAACGAGCCAATTCTGCCGCCGATATTGAAGTTGGTCTTTTTCAGAAAAACCAACAGACAGATGATGAATTTGAAAAAAATAAAAAAACATTGAGGGATTCTTTTCAATTAAAAATAACAGTAACTGGAAAGAATGGAGAAGAATTGTGGGGTTCCATTGATGATGTTTTTAATTCAACGAACTTCCCTGAAGAAGTCAAATCATTATATATAAACAGTGAATCCACTCTCAGAATCGTCCACAATTACTATCCTCATAATTCATTCACCATTTTTTTGGATTTCACAAAACCTAGAATGTTTGACCTTTCCTTTCTACCGGGAAACCGAACTCCAAATGAATCCAATATTGAAGTGAAGGGATACGATGCAACTTGGGTAAATGGCGTCTTTAGTGAATTAAAAAAGTTTATTGAAGATCGTTCTTCCAGATTCTCTTTTGTTCATGGCCAAAGTGTATATGACATTCTTCTCTGGTTGTTAGGCTTTCCTTTATCATTCTGGGTTTGTTTCAGACTATCGTCTATCATTGAAAAAATTTTTGAAAATAAAAGTGTATTTGCAGAAAGTGCTACATACGTATACGCCTTTGTTGCAACTCTTTTTGTCTTTCGTGTCCTATTCCACTACTTACGATGGATCTGCCCTCTAATTGAGTATCGAAGCAAGAAAAACAAAATGATTGCACACCGAGTTTTATTTACTGCTCTAAGTATCGCTTGGATAGGTCAATTCTTATATGACTTAATAAAATCAATATTCAAAACTTAACTTGTGTATTCAGCGGATGTTCCCCGCCGTTCGTTCCTCACTCTGGGCAACACCGCTGATACTCGTGTTGGGCTGCAAATAAATAATGTACCGTCCTGAACAAAAGGGAATTTTAAATGCCTGAAAATAACGATAGCGGAAGGTTGGATCCAGAATGGCTAACTCTCAATGCTGTTAGAGACCTTATGAGGTTGGCAGTAAGAGGTGACTTCTCTAAATCAACTTATAATCAAGCATTAGAATTGGGTGCGACCATTTGTCCAAAAATTTTAGGCTCTGATGTAAGTGTTCTGCGTAAAGAAAGGGAAAGTGAATTAACAAAGGAATATCGCCAAAGAGCAACTTATAGATCCATAAGAGATTCTATGGAAATAACAGCATTATCGTTAGTTCAAGATGACATCAATGAATTCGAGTCACTTGTAGCTGCCGCAAAAGAAAGCAAAAATAAAACCAAAGTTGATAAACTGCAAAGAAAGCTTAAAAAACTATATGCCGCAGAAGAAGAAATCAATCCAGATAAATCTTCAGAAAACCAATTAATATTCAGAGACGCAATAAAAGTTGACAGGGGGTTGCCTGTACTCACAGAAGGGAAAAATTGTAGAACCTTCGAACTATTCGACCAAAACATTCTTACTATTCGTGTGCTACATCCAGAAATACCTGAACATATTACTGGTGCAGACCTTATTTATGAAAAATATGACAAAGATACTAACACCGTTATAATTGCCTTGGTTCAATATAAAATTTGGGAGAATAAAAAAATGTATTTCTCAAATAATGATTCCAATAAAAGAATGCTTAGGCAAATAGATAAAATGAAAACATTTCTATGCGACAAGGGTATTTGTAGGGATAAAAATGAAAATCAATATAGATTCCCATGCTGTTCAGCGTTTCTAAGGCCTACAGATAAGCTTCAGAGCCCTAATCAAGCATTTATATCAACAGGGGAGCATTTGCCTATATGCCATATAGAGGAATGTATTACAATATCTCCAGGCGGGGCAAAGGTTTTAGAGTACGACAATGTCAGAAAGATATCACTATCACATGACATGTTTGAAGAACTTTTCAATCAAGGTAAAATAGGTTCGAAGCGCCTGTCATTAGAAGAACTTGCAAATTTATATAAAGGTTCTGACATTGTATCGAAAAAAGATAGTATGCTTTTATATGCTCGAGAATACCCAAAATAAAAAACCCAACAAAAGCATTTACCAAACGGCAAGAAGCTCGGCGGCGCTGATGCGGCAAGTTTGGGTTTGCCGCTGGTGATGTAGGTCGTTAATTTTTGTTAATTTTGAAATGACATATGTTAATCTATATATTACATAGCATGAATAAAAGTTAACTTAATTATTTGATGCTTAATATGAATGAAATTAGCTTCCACTCTTTTTATCAAAGACTAATCAATGGAGGTGTAATTACGTCTCAAAGAGAATTGGCTTCGTTGTTGGGTGTCAAAGGTTCTGCAATATCACAAGCAAAAAGACGGGAAGTAATCCCACGTGCATGGATACCAAAAATTTCTGAAAAAATGAATTTGGTTGATCTGTCTTGTTGATTTTTCTGGTTTTGTTTACAGCTGCCCTATCACAACCACAATAAAGGAGGTGTTGCCTTGAAATTAAACCTTACGTCAAAATTATTATTGCCCTTAGCTGGACTTACGATTCTTGGTTTGGCTGTTGCTATCTTCACAGCGTATATCAATGCCCGACACGGTCTTGAATCTGCAACTGTCGCCCAGATGGAAAAAGTGTCAGAACTTGTAACATCCAGTGTATCCGACTGGATGCGGCGTAACACTATTGCCGTAGAAACGTTGTCCAGGCAGGAGATCATGGGCCAGGCTCTGGAAACCGGTGGTCAGCGCCTTGAAGATGTTTCCCGGGAACTCAAGCATTATTTTGATACGTACAAAGTATTTTCCGGCCTTCGTCTGACAAATTCCAAGGGCCTTGTAGTTGCCTCATCGCATGCGAGCAAGATTAACAAGTCAAATGTCGGCAAGCGAGATTATTTTCAGGCAGCGATGAGGGGAGAAGTGTATATCTCCAAGCCTCTATTAGGCCTCACCGATGGCCGTCCCATTTTGGTGATTGCAAGCCCTGTGAAAAGTGGTAACCAAGTTTTGGGCGTACTTTACTGCACTATTAATCTGGACGATTTTACCAAGACCAAAGTGGATACGATCAAAATCGGTAAAAGCGGATATCTCTATATGATGGATAAGCAAGGAGTACTGTTGGCCTATCCTCCTGATACCTCTCAGATTTTGAAACTTGATTTATCCAAGCTTGAATTTGGAAAAGAGATTTTGGAAAAGAAAAAAGGCGTTCATATCTATGACTATGAGGGCGAAACGCAAATTGCTGCTTTCAGCCATGCAACGGATTTGGGCTGGACGGTGGTGGCTGTAGCACCAAGAAGCGAGGTACTCGCTCAAGCCAGTACCATACGCAACAATCTTGTGATGATCGGTTTTGTGATTACCACCTTGCTGTGTGGTGGAATTGTGTTACTGGTCTCTCTGTTTGTCATTAAGCCTGTCAAGATGGTGGTGGCTGGTCTAAAGGATGTTGCCCAGGGAGAGGGCGATTTAACTAAAGAATTGGTCATTTCCACTCAGGATGAATTGGGCGAGCTTGCTCAATGGTTCAATGTATTCCTGGGCAACCTGCGACAAATTGTAGGAGATATCGCCGTCAATTCTGATCACGTTGGTAAATCTTCCGGCAGCCTGCTGGATATTTCAAAAGACCTCGCCGCCAGTGCTGGCAATTCATCCGCCCGTGCCAATGCAGTGGCTGCGGCATCCGCCCAGATGAGCAATAATATGAACGCCATTTCCGAAAAGATGAGTGGTACTATGGAAAACACCACCATGGTGGCGGCAGCCACTGAGGAAATGACTGCCACCATCAATGAGATTGCCGAGAATTCGGAAAAAGCCAGAGGGATATCCGTAGATGCTGTACGCCAGGCATCCACCGCCACTGGAAAAATGGCCGAACTGATGAAGGCCGCTCAATTAATTGGCCAGGTAACGGAAACTATTACTGATATTTCTGACCAGACCAACTTACTGGCGTTGAACGCCACCATTGAGGCTGCTCGTGCAGGAGATTCCGGAAAGGGTTTTGCCGTAGTGGCAGGAGAGATCAAAGACCTGGCTAACCAAACTGCAGAGGCAACGGCCGATATCAAGGAGAAAATAACAGGGATCCAAGAGACGACCCGGCAAACGACAGATGAGATCAGTTCTATTTCCGGCATCATCGATAATATCAATGACATTGTGTCCACCATTGCCGCCGCTATCCAGGAACAATCCGCTGCCACCGGGGAGATTTCACACAACGTGAATCAGAGCTCCCAAGGTATCGAGGAAGTGACTCAGCGGATTGTCCGGGGGGTTGGGGCTATCGAAGAGATAAATCAGGAGATTGCCATAGTCAACACCTCTTCAGATACCATATCTGGAGACAGCCGTAAAGTTGCCGAAAATGCGCAGGAGCTTCAGTCTCTTGCCACCCGCCTTCACCAAATTGTTGGCAAGTTTCTGTATTGAAATTGCCCTGTTTTTGAAAAACCCTACTCCTGACATTTGCCAGATTCAAAGTCGGCTTAATGCCAGGAGTAGGGTTTGATTTGTTACCGTATTCCTGGTGGCAAATATTCTCCGTAAAGCTGGTTTGGCATAATGGGGTCGGACCTATCAAGATGGTTGTCAATTAAGGAAGTAGCTTAAAAAATACCCCCTGAAACGGATCTATAATCGCTTTTTCGGGGCCAAAAAGAGCGATATAAAAAAATGAGAATAAAAACAAAGGCTCTAACAAGCAAAATGCTGCGGATGCGCCGCAGCTTTTGAAAAGTTAAATGTAAAAAAAAGATATCGGTTGTATAAAATTAGCAGAGTAATTCAAGAATCGACAATGACTTCAAAATGGAAAAAATAATCGAAATACAAGAAATATCTCCAGAATTGGTTCCCCAAAAACTGTTGTTAGAAGCGGATCCATCAATTGATCGAGTAAATCAATATTTGGAAGACTCATTGTGTTACGTAGCTGTATTCCAAAAAGAAATTGTTGGCGTCTGTGTCCTAAAACCCATAGATAAATTCAAAGTTGAGTTATTTAATATAGCTGTCTTACCGGAAAAACAGAAATCAGGTATTGGGTCACAATTACTTCAATTTGTTATAGACCGTCTCAAAGAAAAGAAAATAGAATCAGTAAAATTAGGAACGGGAACATTTGGATATCAATTATCATTCTATCAACGCTACGGTTTTCGAGTAGACTCAATTTGTAAAGACCATTTTATCAACAACTACAGTGAACCTATTTTTGAAAACGGGATCCAGCTTAAGGACATGTTACGGCTTATTCTGAAGCTGTGACAAAAACTATTTAACACCGGCATGTATTAAGGATGGTATATATGATTGTACATGAAGTAAAAATCGGAAAACCTTCTACGAAATTTAAATTAACTAACAAACATCGAGTTGTCTATGTGAGTAGTGCAACGTCTGACCTGAAGTATAGGGATATGCTCGTTTATGGTAGACATAGATGGGAACTCTACACAAACGGGTCTCTGGATTTCACCACATGTGATCGTAACAATCTGGAAGTTGAGCAATGGAAACAAAAGGTTGAAGAGAAAATTACCCATGCAGATGGAGTGATGATGTTGGTCTCAGAAAACACCATCAAGGATGAAAATGCACTGTGGCAGATAGACTGTGCTTTAGAAAATAAAATTCCCATTGTAGGTGTGGATGTCAGAAATCGGCTTGAAGGTGAGATACCGACAAAACTGATTGGCAAAATGACAAGATACGGTTGGGAGTGGTTTACTGAGTTCATTAATGATTTGTAACTAAATGTAAAAATCCTGGCCCAGAGGACCAGGCTTTGGGTTGCCCCTAAAAGGGGCTTGGTTTGCCTTGCCTCCTGAGGAGGCAAGGATAGTCATCCCCAGCATTGTATTATTTCCCGAACAAATCTCGCTGTTTGGCCATTTTTTCCTTTTTCTCTTGGTACTTCACATATTTTCGTATCATCTCAGAATCCAACCCAACTGTATCCACACAGTATCCCCTGGACCAAAATTTGTTACCCCAATAGGGTTTGTCTTTCAGCTTTCTGAACTTATTGAAAATTCGAATCGCGCTTCTTCCCTTCAGGATACCTACATAATCGGATATCGAGACCTTGGGTGGCACCATAGCCAACAAATGAACGTGGTCCACCTGGACGTTTAATTCCACAATTCTACAACCGTTCTGCTCTGAAAAGGCCCTGATACAATTTTTCACTTCAACGGCTATGGGTCCATTCAGCACTTTGTACCTGTATTTTGGAACCCAAACTATATGATATTGGCAATGCCATATCGTTTGTGATAGCTTTTGAAATCGGCTCATTCGTTACTCCTTGATCATCAGTTGTGGGGACAACTTGATCAAGGAGTAACATTGAGCCGTACAGATGGCAAAGCCACTGCACTCTGACCTGGTCCTGAGGACCAGAGTTTCTATGCTGGACTAAATCACTTTAGTGTTTATAGGTATGGAAAGAGCAGGGTCAAGTCTAAGTTTGACCCCTAATATAAATTTAACAATCAACATGCACCGGATTCAAACGGTGATGTTGGGTGTTAAGGGAAAAAAAATAATGAAAGAATCATTACAAAATAAAAGAATACTTATTGTTGGAGGCAGTTCTGGAATTGGCCTCGCTGTTGCCAAACAGGCATGTAAGGCGGGGGCGAGACTTATTATAGCTACCAGAAATGCAGCAGAAAAACATAATGATTTAGCTACCGCTGTCGGCCATGACATTGAGACCTATTCTCTTGATGTGACATCTGAGAACGAAACAGAAAAGGCTTTGAAAAAAATCGGAGATATCGATCATCTTGTCATTACCGCGAGGCCAGAAATAACCCCGGCACCCTTTGCCGAAACCGATCTCAAACAGGCGAAAGAAGCATTTGATACAAAATTTTGGGGCCAATACCAGCTCATCCAGAAGGCACAATGTCACATTAGTCAAAATGGCAGCATTGTTATGACCACCGGCATTGCTGGCGAAAAGATCTTCAAGAACTCTTCAACTATGTCTATCATCAATAGTGCTACGGAGGCATTCTGCCGGTCGTTGGCGGTAGAACTGGCGCCAATGAGAGTTAATTCTGTAAGCCCTGGTTTTGTCGCACCAAAATCTCCAGAGGTGGAGAACTATGCTCAACAGTTCCCTTCTGGAAAAATCGCTTCACCCGAAGAAGTAGCTGAAGCATATATTTATTTAATGGAAAGTTCTTATACAACAGGACTGTCTGTGGTGATTGATGGTGGGGCCAGATTGATATAATCCCCTTAACAAGGCTAATGCAGTCGGCGCAAAAAGCCGCGCGGCTGATTAGCAACGTTATCAAAAAGGCAACTTAATACATTAAAATATTGCCTTTTGGGCCTAAAAGTAACGATAACAATATATAATCATTCATTTGTCGTGATAAGTTTTGTGGGTTTGGACAATATTTTTACCGCATAAAAATGATGATCACCTTAGATGTTCCCGGGGGATTAGGCCGGGGTTGGGTGAGGGGGGACGGAACGGCGTAGCTGGACACGACGTCAGGACGACATCAGGCGTGGTCAGATCCGCTTTTTTGATCCCCATGGACGGGGAGCAAAAATTGAGTGGAGTCCACCCTTGCGCGGCCCCGGCCGGGTTTTCTCCTCTGTATTATTTCGGTTGAGCATCTGCGCATTTTTTCTTCCGTACAATAGGGTCGTCTATGGCATTGGGGTATTAATCCCCCTAAAGTATGATATGACCTCGCACATATTGCTGTTCTTCAAGTGCCTTCCGATGCTGTATGTATACAATAGAGCAGATACGTTTGAAATGTCGTGTGCCATACTTTACCGGATCAAAATCAAGGCTGAAATGTTGAAACATCTGCGCGTAAGACCATCTGCCGGCAGTCGGCCGTATCGCCAACGCTATGATTTAATTCTTGATTCTCAGCGCTTCTTTATGTAAAAAGGTAGTTTTGCCAAACGACCTATTAGTACAAGCGGGCAGTACATGCAGGACCCTTTAAGATAAAATACCTATGACAGATTCAATACCGACACTTCTTAAATCCCAAAAAAATACGGCGGTGATAGCCGGCAACCCCAGTGCCAGGGCCCATATGGTTTCCCGGCTTTTTAACGAGGGGACAAATTCTCTTGTGGTTGTGCTGCCGGACCAGAAAAAGGCGGAAAGCTTTATCCGGGATCTGGAATTTTTCATGCCCGGAGAAGGGCAGATCCTTTTTTTCCCAGGCTATCATATCCTGCCGTTTAAAAATCTGTCCTATCACAAGGAAACATCCACTTCCAGACTGGCAGTGCTGTCCCGGATCACCGAAGCTGGCAAGTGCCTTGTGGTGACCTATGTGGATACGTTACTCCAGCGGCTGATTCCAAGGCAGGTGCTGTCTGATGCCAGCGAGCTTGTCATGGCCAATGAGGAGATTGACAGGGATGATCTGGTGGCATCCCTTGAGGCGGGGGGCTATACCCGGGCGACCCTGGTGGAGGATCCCGGGGAGTATGCGGTCAGAGGTGGGATTATGGATGTGTTTTCCCCGGGGCAGGAAAAGCCTGTACGCATTGAGTTTTTCGGGGATCTTGTAGAATCCATCCGCACCTTTTCTCCGTTTACCCAGCGCGGCGTCAAAGAGCTTTCAGAGACCATTATTGTGCCGGCCACTGAAGCGGTCATCACCCAGGAGAATCTGCCCCATGTGCTGGCAAGGCTTCGGCAGGCCGGAAGCGTTGCCGGACTTACGGCAGACCAGACCCGGGAGTACGTCACCCAGACCCGGGAACTTGGGAGGTTTGCCGGCATTGAGAGCATGCTTTCCATCGTTTACGAGGAACTGGACACGCTGTTCGATTACCTGCCGGCGGATACCCGGTTTGTTCTGGATGATCCAGACAGCCTCGGGGAACGGGCACAGGATTTTCTTCATCATGCCAGGCTCAACTATGACACGGTCAAAGAAGAATGCCGGTTGTGCGTGGATCCGGACGCCCTTTATCTGTCATGGGAGCATGTGGCGAAAAACGTGGACACCCTGCCCAACACCGAAATCCGGACGCTGGAACTGGACCTGGAGGGCCGCGAGACCGTTTCTTTGAGCTATGCGGACAACAGCGGCTTAAAAGAGCAGCTCCAGCGCAAGGGGAAAACGGAAAGTCCTTTAGCCCCCCTGGTGGAGTGGATCGAGAACCGGGCGGACAAGGGGCATTCCCTGCTTTTTACGGTGGGCCAGAAAAGCCAGGCCACCCGGCTGCTCTCCCTTTTGGCGCCCTACGGCATTGAGCCGGCGTTCAGCAAGGATTTTCAAGATTTTTCCAGGCGCCGTGAAGGCGTCTGGTACACCATGGGCACACTGGCCGAAGGGTTTGTCCTGCCTTCGGATGCTTTCGGCATCGTCACGGAAAATGAGATCTTCGGACAAAAGAGGATCCGACGGCGCAAAACCTCCCGCCAGGATCTCAAGACCGAATTCATTGCCCCTGAAGAGCTGAAAAACGGGGATATCGTCGTGCATATGGAGCACGGGGTGGGGCGGTATGAGGGGCTTTGCAGTCTGACGGTCTCCGGCATCTCCCAGGATTTTCTGCTTCTGGTCTACCAGGATGACGACAAGCTGTATCTGCCCGTGGACCGCATGGAGATGATCGGAAAGTACGTGGGCGTGGATGGCTATACCCCGGTGCTGGACAAGATCGGATCCAAGGGGTGGATTAAATCCAAGGCCCGTGCCAAGGCGGAAGTTGAAAAAATGGCCGCCGATCTGCTGGACCTTTATGCCAAACGCAGGGTGAACAAGGGCTTTGCCTTCAGCCGTCCGGACAACTATTACAGCGATTTTGAAGCCTCCTTTCCCTACGAGGAGACACGGGATCAGCTTAGGGCCATCGACGATGTCCATCTGGATATGGAATCGGAAACCCCCATGGACCGTTTGGTCTGCGGGGATGTGGGCTACGGGAAGACCGAGGTCTCTATCCGGGCGGCCTTTAAAGCGGTCAATGACGGCAAGCAGGTAGCCGTGGTAGTGCCCACCACCATTCTGGCCGAGCAGCATCTGTCCACCTTCCGGGAGCGGTTCAAGGATTATCCCGTTGAGATCGAATGCCTGTCCAGGTTCAGAACCCGAAAGGAGCAGACCGCGATATTGAAGCGGACCGCCTCGGGGCATACGGACATTGTCATCGGCACCCATCGGCTGCTTCAAAAGGATGTGGCGTTCAAATCCTTAGGGTTGCTGGTAATTGACGAGGAGCAGCGCTTCGGGGTCAAGCACAAGGAAACCCTGAAAAAAAAGAGAAGTTCGGTGGATGTCCTGGCCCTGACCGCCACCCCCATCCCCCGGACCCTGCACATGTCCTTGACCGGGATGCGGGATATTTCGGTCATTTCAACGCCGCCCGCCGCCCGGCAGCCCATTGTATCCTATATTTCGAAATTCGAGGACGCCATTGTCAAGGATGCGGTGAGGCGTGAGCTTTCCCGGGGCGGGCAGGTCTTTTTTGTGCATAACAATATCCAGACCATATTTAAAATCGCGGAAAGCCTTGAAAAACTGGTGCCCGAGGCAAAGATCGGGGTGGCCCACGGAAGGTTGTCCGAAACTGAGCTTGAAAAGGTGATGATTGATTTTGTGGATAACAAGATCAACATCCTGGTCTGCACCACCATCATCGAGTCGGGCCTGGATATCCCTTCGGCCAACACCATGATCATCAATAAGGCCGAGCGCTTCGGCCTGTCCCAGATTTATCAGCTCAGAGGACGGATCGGCAGAGGGGACAACCAGGCCTATGCCTATCTGTTCGTATCCGATGACGCCAAGCTGACCAAGGATGCGGAAAAACGGCTGTCCGCCCTGATGGAGTACAAGGATCTTGGATCGGGGTTTCAGATTGCGATGAAGGATCTGCAGATCCGGGGGGCCGGCACCGCCCTGGGCGCCTCCCAGTCCGGTCATATTGCAGCGGTAGGCTATGATATGTTCCTCAAACTCCTGGACCAGGCGGTCAAGGACATGAAGGGGGAGGAGAGCCTGGCCCCGCTGGATCCCGAAATTAATGCCGCCATGTCTTCAGGGTTCCCCGAGGATTATATCGAGTCTGTGGAGCAGCGGCTGACCCTTTACCGGCGGCTGTCCAGGCTCACGGATCTGTCCGATGTGGCGGAGATGAAGCGGGAGCTTGCCGACCGCTACGGGACGCTGCCCAAGCCGGCGGAGAACATGCTGCTCAAGATCATGCTCAGGATTCTGGCCATCCGGGCCGGGGTGCGGCGGCTGGACGTGAACCCCGATACCCTGACCCTGGAATTTTCAACGGATCATATGCCCGGCTCCTTTGAATCCGTGGAAAAGGCCCTGGCGACTGCAGGCCCCTACCAGTTCCTGAAAAAAGACAGTGTCAGGATTACCCTGGGCAAACGGCGCAAAAATATCTCCCGGGCCCTTCTTGAAACCAAGACCCTGCTTCAGTCCCTGGCTTGATCTGCATTCTTTAAAAAAAGCTGATTAACTGACAAAGAAAAATCCCAGATCACGGGCGGCTTTTACGGCCGCCCGGAATTCATTTGGGTCTGCCGGCCGGCAGAAGGCTGGGACCTGTTCTGCCTGCCAAAGGGGCCGGTACTGGGACATCAGGTTGATCCTGGTATCGGGGCTGACACAGGTTTTCAAAAATTTCAGGATTTTTTTTGTATCCGCCAGGGTGCCGGGCATGAAAAGGTGGCGGACCAGCAGGCCGGACCGGGCGATGCCGTTTGCATCTATTTTAAGGTTGCCTGCCTGGGCATGCATGATTTTGACGGCTGCCCGGGCGATCTTGGGATAATCCGGTGCGTTGCAGGCAAGCCTTGCCAGATCCTTGTCCCAGAATTTGAAATCCGGTAGATAAATATCCATGATGCCGTCCAGCAGGGCCAGGGTTTCAGGTGTTTCATAGCCCGATGAGTTGTAGACCAGGGGCAGGGTCAGCCCCATATCCAGGGCCAGGTCTGCGGCCTTAAGAATGAACGGCACCACATGGGTTGGGGTGACAAAGTTGATGTTGTGACAGCCCTGCTCCTGAAGGTGTATCATGGCCCGGGCAATCTGTTCTGGATCGGCGGGGTCTCCCTCGCCTTGAATACTGATGTCATGATTCTGGCAGAAGCAGCAGCAAAGATTGCAGTGGCTGAAAAAAAGGGTGCCGGAGCCTTTACTCCCGGACAGGGGGGGCTCCTCCCCGTGATGGGGCATATATCCGTAAACTTTTGCCCGGTCGGCCGTGTCGCAGTATCCCTTTTCTCCCTTGAGGCGGTCCACCCGGCACATCCTGGGGCACAGGGTGCAGTTCTTAAGCATTGCCATGGCTTTGGGAATACAGCGGGCCAGGCTTTCTTTCTTTTTATGGAGGGCCGTCGTCATCGGGGATACACGGCTCCTTGTGCCGGATTTGAAGCGTCTCTTGTATTTTTTCTAATTTTTTCTTTAACTTTCTATTAATTTTTATATAATAGGACAACAAATTCATCCGTGTCAATTCCTTGGTTATCGCAAAAGGAGACGTCATGATCTTTTCTCGACTCGTTCCAGGTTCCCGTCAGATTTTCTTGAAAAAATTCATTCAGGTGCTCAAGCAGGAGATGATTCCCCTTGAAATCGTAAGCCCAAGCGGTGAGGTGTTTTCCACGACCAAAGACAATATCCGCCACCGCCTCATGATCCGGGACAATCGGTTTTTCAACGCCCTTGTCTCTCCCAATGCCTTTTCGCTTGGAGAAGCCTACGTCAAAGGATACTTTGATATTTCAGGCAATATCAGAGAACTTTATGAAATGGTCTGCGATAAGGTATTGAACACGGATCAGCCCCGACGGGTCTCGGCTTTTTTCTCCGGGCTTGCCGGACGGATTTTGGCCCGGCACAGGGAGCGGGAAAAGAAAAATATCCAATACCACTATGATGTCCCAAAGGAGTTCTACCGGATTTTTCTGGGGGAGACCATGGGCTATACCTGCGGGTATTATGCCTCAAAAGAGGCCACCATGTCCCAGGCACAGAACGAGAAGATGGAAATCATCTGCAGAAAACTGCGGTTGAAAAAAGGCGAGCATCTTTTGGACATCGGATGCGGGTGGGGCAATTTTCTGGTATACGCGGCCAAGCACTATGGGGTCAGGGCCACGGGCATCACCTTAAGTTCGGAACAGCGCGATTATGCCATGGACTGGATTAAAAAGGAAAACCTGGAAGACCGCATTAAAATCCGGATGCTCAACTACAGGGATCTTTCAGGGGAGCGGTATGACAAGATTTCCTGCATCGGGATGAGTGAGCATGTGGGCAAAACCCATATGAGAGGTTTTTTTGCCAAGGTGTTTGACTGCCTAAAAGAGGACGGCTTGTTTCTTCAGCACTCCATCACCACCTATACCCCTCACAAAAAGGGGCATGCCAATAAGTTTTTGGACACCTATATGTTTCCCGGCGGGGAGCTGATGCTGCAGCAGGATCTGGTTGATCAGGCTGCAGACTGCGGGTTTGAACTGCTTACGGCTGAAAATTTCAGGCCCCATTATGTCCGGACCCTCAAAGACTGGATTTCCCGCATGGAATCGCGTAAAGAAAGCCTCCTGAGCCTGGTCAGCGAGGATGTGTTCCGTATTTATCATGTGTTTTTTATCGGTTCCATGATCTCCTTTCGGCAAAAGGAGATCTCTTTGTTTCAAAATCTGTTTTACAAGCCGGCAACGGAGGACGGAGAACCGGAGTTTTTTTTGACGCCCTATTCAGACAATGAGGAAAAATCGTCCCGGCATACATGAGTTTTCCAGGCGGATTGCCCGGAAGAAAAATGTGCAGGCCGCTCTGCTGTCCCACGCACTGGGGCTGTTTAACGCCCGCCAGGTGGGACTGGTTTTTGGCACGGACGAATCCTCTGAGCGCTTCCTGCCCCCTGCCCAGTGGACAAAGGGGGTGATTGACCGTTTTGACGGAGCGGGCATGGTCGGGATGGTGTACCGGTTTTTGGGGCCCACCATTATGAAATGGCGGGGGTTTTCTCCCGTCCGTCTTTTTGAACGCAATACGCTGGGGGAATTGATACCGGCAGACGGTATCACAGCCTATGCCTTACGGAATCACAAGGCCTTTTACGATCAGGGGATTAAGATCCTGCTGGCTGAAAAAGCAGCCGGGCGGGACCTGAATTCAGATGAAGGTGAGCCCTGTGATGCGCTTTTCCGCATTTCGACCTATGACGGCCAACGCTTTTCCACCCTCAATGATGTCCGCATTAACGACGCTATTGTCACACGGTTCAATGCCGATAATTTTGTTGCCGCTTACGTACCGGATTACGGAGCTATTGTATTCAATACGGTTCAAGCCGAGACACTTGTCGATCCGGAGGGGCGATTTATCTATGAAACTTTCTTGAAATCCCGGCTCGACCATCTGACAGAGGCCATTGAAGCGGCCTCACTGGCCTATCTTGCAAAGGCCCGGGGAAAGGCGGCAATGAAACTGATTGTACGAAAGGAAACCCGGCTGCGACAGACCACCGTGCGTTTGATTGAACAAGAGGCCATGCTGAAAGAGCAGGCGGCGCATCTTCAGGCCGTGGGCGGTGTGTCTGCGGCGCAGCTTGCCATGGCACCGACAGCGGTATACGACGGGGTGTTCGCCTTTATGGATATGGCAGGTTCCGTAACCATAAGCCGGAAATTGACCCCGAGGGAGAATTTTTTCCTTCTCAATCTTTGCCATGAAATTGCCGCTGAAAATGCGCGCAGGTTCGGATGCCGGGTGGACAATATCATCGGGGATGCGGTGTTCTTTGAAAATCTGGATATTTTTGATATGGAGGCATCGCCGGGAACCGAGGCCCGGCTCATGCGGATGAGCTGTATGCTGGCTGCCATACTCGGGGATATCCGGGATCTGGCCCGGGGGCGCCACCCCCTGGACAGGGAGCAAAAGGCTGCTGGCCTTTTAAAAGAGCACAGTCTCACCCTCGGGTTCCGGGCAGGTATGAGCATGGGCAATGCTCTGGTGGGGCCCCTGGGAAGCCTGCAGCGACGGATTGTTACAGCCATAGGGGAGGCCGTGGATCAGGCTTCTCGTCTTGAAAGTACAGGAGAGGTTAACCATATCCATATGATGGCCCGAACCGCCGGCATGCTTCGGGAGTCATGGGTGTCCCAGGACACTCCCCTGATATTTGACTTTGCCAAAACCGTTATGGCCGGCCATCCGGAGTGGCGCTTAAAGCCCGGATTTCCCTTTTTTGAGTTTTACAGGGCCTGGCGTAGTCTGGACCGTGAGTTCATCCTGAAAAAGGAGGATCCGGCATGCTATAAGGAGTTCTCCACACGGGACACCTGCCTGATCCCCTGTTTCCCTGAATCGGATATTCCTGATATTTGTCCCGGGATATGAATACAGATTGAGGATGCAAAAATAGAAATATGCAATCTTTTTTTTGATTCTCATTGGAATAATAAATTTGAAATCCATGCTCATGAAAGTCTAATAATTAAGCCCTATCTGAAGTTAAAGTCAAAACCAGGACATAAAGGAGGAGAATATGAAAAAAGGATGGATTTTTGTTTTTACCGTAATGGCTGTTGCTTTGTTTTTTGCTCAAACCGGTATGGCCCAAGGGCTTGAGGCTTTTTCAAATGCCAAGGGCGTATTGAGAATCTCAGGCGGCACCGCCCATATCCCGGTGATGAAAGAGGCGGCCAAAAGGGTAATGGCGGCCAATGGCGATATCCAGATCACCATCGCCGGAGGCGGCTCCGGTGCCGGGATCAAGCAGGTGGGAGAAGGCCTGGTTGACATCGGCAACTCCGGCCGCAAACCCAGCGATGCCGAGGTGGAAAAGTACGGGTTGTCCATGTACAGATGGGCCATTGACGGCGTTACTGCTGTTGTGAATCCGGGCAACGCTGTAAAAGCGCTGTCGTCCGATCAGCTCAAGGCGATTTATGCCGGAAGCATTACCTCATGGAAAGATTTGGGCGGAGAAGACCGGCCCATTAACATCTACACCAGAGACAAGGCCAGCGGGACCCGGGCCGTGTTCTGGAAAAAAGCCCTGGCAAAGGGCGATATCTCAGAAAAGGCCCAGTTTGTGGCGTCCAACGGCGCCATGAAATCCGCCGTGGCCAATGATCCTTATGCCATTGGATACATGTCCGTGGGATACCTGGATGACTCTGTGACTCCCGTCACCCTGGACGGGGTAACCCCGAGCCTTGAAACGGTAAAAAGCGGGGCGTACAAGGTGGCCCGTGGACTTTACTCCAACACCAAAGGCGAATACAAAGGGCTTGCCAAGGCATTTATCGACTATCTGCTCAGTGCTGAGGGACAGGCTATCGCCGCTGAAAAGGGCTTTATCCCGGTCAATTAATGTCCCTGCCGCGTACACACCGGGAGGGTGTGGCCAAAGTCGTTTTTGCCGGGGCCGCACTGCTCTGCGCCACAGTAACCCTCTCGGTGCTGGGGTTCATGATCTGGCTTTGTCTTCCTGTCCTAAAAAGCGGGATGCTCTGGCCGATTTTGACGGATCCCTGGTCCCCGGATCATGGGCAGTTCGGGATCTTTTCCATGGTGGTGGGGACCTTGTACATTGCGGGCTTAAGCCTGCTCCTCAGTTTTCCGGTGAGCCTGGGGTGTTCTTTTTTTATCACCCGGCCGGGGATCCCCGGGCAATGGCTTAAAAAACTGGTCCAGCTTATGACGGCCATCCCCACAGTGATTTACGGGTTTGTGGGCATCTTTCTTCTGGTGCCGCTGGTTCGGAACTTTTTTTCTTACGGATCAGGCATGTGTATTCTGTCGGCCGCAGTGATGCTGGCCATGCTCATTGCCCCGACCATGATCCTTTTTTTTATCCAGAGCTACGCCAGGGTGCCCCGGGCCTATACCGATGCCGTGGATGCCCTGGGCGGATCGCCTGCCCAAAAGCTTTTCCATGTGATTTTACCCCATGCCTGGCCCGGTATCCTTACCGGTGTAGTCCTGGCTTTCGGCCGGGCCATGGGCGATACCCTGATCGCACTGATGCTGTCGGGCAACTCTGTGATGATGCCGTCATCTGTTCTGGATTCGGCCCGAACCCTTACCGCCCATATCGCTATGGTCATTGCGGCGGATTTCGATAGTGTGGAGTTTAAAACCATCTTCCTTTGCGGGGCTATCCTGTATCTCATAACAGGGCTTGGGGTTCTGGCGGCCCGGCTGTCCGGAAGGGCAAACAGATCATGAAAGCGCAAACCCAAGACAGGATGCTGGCCTTATTTTCCTGGGGAAGCGCCATTGTGCTTGTGTGCGGCCTTATGGCCGTGCTGGGATTTTTGATCGCCCGGGGCGCACCGGCCCTGGGCCTGGAACTGATCTTCGGTACGGTTTCGCCTATAGACGCTCTTTTGCTCAAACGCCAGGTTTTCGGAGGGATTTATCCGGCCGTGGCAGGGACCGTCTGCCTGGTAATTGCAAGCGTTGGCACCGCCCTTCCCGTGGGGCTGTGTTCCGGGATCTGGTTGTCGGAATATGCTCCGCCTTTTTTAAAGGCGGTCTTCAGTCTGGTGGTGGATATCCTTGCCGGCATCCCTTCCATTGTCGTCGGGCTTTTCGGGTTTTCGATCACCATCTTTGTTCACCATTTTTTTGATAACCAGGTGTTTCCCTGTCTGCTGATTTCAGCCATGGCCCTTTCTTTTCTGGTCCTGCCCTATATCATCAAGACCACCCAGACCGCCCTGGACAGCCTGCCGCAGTCTCTGCGGCTGACCGCCCCCAGCCTCGGCGCCTCACAGCTTCAAAACATCATTCATGTGCTGGTGCCGGCGGCTTTGCCGGATCTTGCCGGCGGGATGATTCTGGCCATCGGGCGGTGTGCCGAAGATACGGCTGTTATCATGCTCACCGGTGTGGTGGCCACGGCGGGGATTCCCAAATCGATTTTTGCAAGCTATGAGGCCCTGCCGTTTTATATCTATTATACGGCTTCGGAGTATGCGGATGCCTCGGAACTGGTAAAGGCCTATGGTGCCGCTCTCATTCTTTTGATGATCTGTGCAGGGCTCTTTGCCCTGGCCCATCTGGCAAGGGTCTGGGTGGATCACAGGATACGCTTCAGGACATGATATAAATGGAAGATAAGATAAAAATAAAGGTCGAACAGCTTCATTTCTATTACGGTAAAAACGAAGTTTTAAGCAACGTGACAACGGATATCCAGGCCCATTGCATCACCTCAATTTCAGGGCCTTCGGGCCAGGGCAAATCCTCATTTTTAACGGTGCTCAACCGTCTTTGGGAAAACATCGACGGGGCCCGGGCTTCGGGCCGGGTCTCCATTGATTTTGGGCAGGGATATGAAGATATCTATGCCAAAAATATCTCTTTGCCCAAACTGCGCCAGCGGGTGGGCACGGTATTTCAGGTGCCCAATCCATTGCCCATGAGCATTTTCAAGAATATTGCCTTTCCCCTGAAACTATCCGGGGAAAAGGACCCGGCAACTCTGCGAAACCGTGTCGAGCAGGCCTTAACGGATGCGTTTTTATGGGATGAGGTGAAAGGCCGCCTTCAGGACGATGCAAGGCTGCTGTCCGGGGGCCAGCAGCAGCGGCTGTGCATTGCAAGGGCCCTGGTCCTCAAGCCCCAGATCCTGCTTCTGGATGAACCCACGTCCTCCCTGGATGAAACCTCTGTGGCTATGATAGAGGAACTGCTCACCGCACTGAAGCAGCAGTGCACCATCATCATGGTTTCCCACTATGCCGACCAGGTCCGGCGCATTGCCGATGTCAGATTTGTTCTGTCGGCAAAGAAGCTGGTACAGACTGGCCTTTGAGGGCCAGCAGCAGTTTCTGCGTCCAGGGGCCGGGCGTTCCTTTGCCGATAATGCTGTCGTCAATCTGAACCACCGGGACGACCCCTTTGTTTGTGCCGGTGATAAAGACTTCATCTGCGGCATACAACTCTTCTAAGGGCAGAGGGCGCTCTTTTACCCGCATGACGGACTGGGCAATACCCATCACCGCCTTTCGGGTGATCCCTTTGAGAACGCCCTGATCCGGGGTGACAAGGGTGTCGTTGATGACAGCGAAAAGATTTGAGGTGGTCGCCTCTAAGGCGAGATTATCGGAGCTGATGTAAATGGCATCCACGGCACCGGCGGCTTTGGCCTTTTTCAGGGCTCTTGCAGCCGGGGTATAATCGGTCACCTTGGCCTCGGGGTTGGACCGCTCCTCGTAGTGGGTGATGGTTTTTATGCCGGTTGTATACCACCACTTCGGCAGTTCGGGAACCTGGGTCAACAAAACGATGAGGCGGGGATTGCCTGACGGGGTGAAAAAATCAGGGCTGGAGCCCCCGGTTACTACGATTCTGATATTGACTTCACCCATGCCGGGATTTTTTTGAAGAACCTGATGAACAACGGTTTTGATGTCATTTATTTGCCAGGGCAGGGCGATATTAATCTTCTCGGCGGAAAGAAAAAGACGCCGGATATGGTCGTCAAGGAAAAAAGGCCTTCCCTCAAAGGTTCTCATGAAATCACAGACGGCATACCCCCGGAGCACTGCCAGGTCATCCACCGGTATCACCGCCTCTTCCCAGGGAAGAAATTTTCCGTCTACATATACAATTGTCATGTTTGTCGTTCCAAGATTGAAAATTACGAGTGTCTATAGTAAAAAACTTAAGAATGATGCGGTTAAGTTCAATAGGGTAAGGATAAAAATATGGGTCTTTTTGCTGGAATTCGATACAATTTAAAAGGGATGGTCATGGGCCTGAAAACCCCTTCACTTCTCATCTTGGGACTGCTGCGCTTTGCCGTGATTCTGGCGCTGACATTGGTGTTGTCCGGCCTGGTTCTGTACTGGCATAACGAGATCCTTTCCGCTGTCTGGCAGATGCCGGAAAACCCATGGCTGGTTTATCTTTGGCATATCACGTCATGGCTTCTGTCCCTGATTCTGGCCGCCCTTGCCATGGTGATGTCCTATCTCATTGCCCAGGTATTTTTCTGCGTGTTTATAATGGACACGATGTCCAGAATCACCGAGCGGCTGGTGACCGGGAGACCTTCCGAATCAGGGCATGGATCATGGGTGGCTCTGTTCATTTACCTGGTCCGTCAGGAAATCCCCCGAGCCGTGCTGCCCGTGATGATTTCCATGGTGCTTATGATTCTGGGCTTTTTTACGCCGCTGGGCATCGTTGTGCTGGTGATCTCGTCGGTTACCGCGGGCGTGTTTCTGGCCTGGGACAATACCGATCTTATACCGGCGCGTCAGATGGTCCCCTTCCGGGATCGGCTGGCACTGCTCAGAGAAAACTTGCTCTTTCATGTAGGGTTCGGACTGCTCTTTCTCATTCCCTGGCTCAATATTCTGTTTCTCTCCTTTGCTCCGGTTGGGGCAACCCTGTACTATATCGACAAGTACGGGCAACGGTAGGGTCCTGCCATGGCGATCTTCTGCAAGACAGCAGAGCCTGTGATTCTTGCCGATCCGGCTTTTGACACGCTGGAAAAGGAAGATCCCATGATCCTGTGCCGATCCTGCAGCCACGGGGTGACCCATCAGGAGTTTCAGATTCTCAAGGACAGCCGGTTCTCCCATACCTTTGCAAATCCATACGGTCATGTCTTTGAAATCGGCTGTTTTTCAACTGCACCGGGATGTGTCAAAGTGTCTCCCGAATCCGATGAATTTACCTGGTTTAAAGGGTATTGTTGGGCGGTGGGGGGCTGCCGCCAGTGTCAAAGCCAGCTGGGATGGATTTTCTCTTCGGGAAGGGATACCTTTTACGGATTGATCCTGGACCATCTGATTTTTCCCTGATACAATTTGACAAATCAACTATTTGCTATATAATCAATATATTGAGCTTTAGTTGATCTGATGTTTCTCCTCTGCGGCCCCCCTGTTTTTTCCTAAAACTCAAGAATTAACCTTTTTTATGTCACCCAAGGAGTATGACCAATGAAAGAGAGAATTCAATCCACCCAACCCCCAAGCCTTCCCCAGACCCAAAGCGCCTATTCCAAACGGTCATCGGTGGACCGCAGATCCCCGGTGGACCGTAGAATATTGGATATGGGGCCTGGCTATCCCGGCACGGAACGCCGTCTCAACCTCAAGGACAGACGGCGGGGATGGGAGGACCGCTACGGCTGGGAACGGATTTCAAAGTGGAGCAGTTCCCCGATATATTCAGACCTTCCATGACGCCTAAACATCGCCCCGGAAGTAAACGCTGTTTTTTTCACTCTCCTTAAATTTTGACCGCTGGCCGTTAGGATTCCATTCACATTTGTCCATGACTGGTGTTTCATTGCAGTTCATGGTAGAACCCTGTACAAGGATGACTTATTAATTGTACACTCAAGGACACTATCATGAAAGTTTTGATCACCGGTGCTGCAGGATTTATCGGTTCGACCCTAGGACTGCGTCTGCTAAAAGAGGGACATCATGTCCACGGTCTGGACAATCTCAATGATTATTATGATGTGAATTTAAAAAAGGCACGTTTAGCCCGCCTTCAAGAATTTGATACCTTTGTATTCCATCTTATGGATCTTTCGGACCGGCAGGCGGTGGCCGCATTATTTCAGGATGAAGGCTTTGATATCGTGGTCAATCTGGCAGCCCAGGCCGGGGTCAGGTACAGCATTGAAAATCCGGCCTCCTATGTCGATTCAAATCTGGTCGGGTTCGGCAATATCCTGGAAGGGTGCCGGCATACAAAGGTGGGCCACCTGGTGTATGCCTCTTCCTCTTCGGTTTACGGGCTCAATACCCAGATGCCTTTCTCCGTAAGGCACAACGTGGACCATCCCATCAGCCT
Source organism: uncultured Desulfobacter sp. (assembly GCA_963677255.2). GTDB lineage: Bacteria > Desulfobacterota > Desulfobacteria > Desulfobacterales > Desulfobacteraceae > Desulfobacter. The sequence continues at coordinate 4,021,157 of CAXXER010000001.1, forward strand.
TTACGCCGCATCAAAAAAGGCCAATGAACTCATGGCTCACACCTACAGTTATCTTTACAAGCTGCCCACCACCGGTTTAAGATTTTTTACCGTATACGGCCCTTGGGGACGGCCGGACATGGCACTTTTCCTCTTTACCCGGGCCATCCTGGCAGGGGAACCCATAAAGGTATTTAACAACGGGCAGATGCAGCGGGATTTTACCTATATCGATGATATCGTGGAGGGGGTGATTCGGGTGATGAAGACCATTCCCGAAGCGGATCCTGAGTGGGATCCCGCATCTCCGGCCCCGTCCTCGTCCTGTGTCCCTTACAGGCTGTATAACATCGGTAACAACCAGCCGGTTCCCCTGATGGATTTTGTCCATGCCATAGAAGACGCCTTAGGGCAAAAGGCCACCATCGCCTATCTGCCCCTTCAGGCCGGGGATGTGCCGGCCACCTATGCCGATGTGAACGATCTGATCGCCGACACCGGGTTTAAACCGTCCACCCCGGTACCGGAAGGCATTCAAAAATTTGTCGACTGGTACCGGGGCTATTACAAATAAGTTTATTCCAGGGCTCGGGAAACGATTTCGTAAACGTTACGGCTTAAGTTTTGAGTGGCAGCAATGGATTCAAGGCAGGCTTTCATCTTAGCCTGCCTTTCTTTATCATACCGTTTCCAAAGGTTGAAGCATCCGGTCAGCCGGGCCGCCACCTGGTGGTTGATCCCGTCAAGCTCAAGGATGATATCCCGAATGAAGTCATATCCCTTGCCGTCCTGACGGTGAAATCCAGTGGGGTTCTGCAGGGCAAAGGCGTAAATCAGGGCGCGAACCTTGTTGGGATTTTTAATGCTGAAGGACGGATGGGACAAAAGTTTTTTTACCCGGTCCAGGGTCCGGCCCAGAGGAGAGGCGGCCTGAACGGCAAACCACTTGTCCATGACCAGGGTCTTATGCTGCCATTTTTTAAAGAAGGCGTCACAGGCCTTTTGCTGATCTTCGGCAGAAAGCCGGTTTAAAATCCTTAAGGCGGCAAATTCGTCGGTCATGTTCGAGGCAGTATTAAACTGTTCCCAGACCAGAGCTTTCGCCTTTTCTGTTCCCAGTTCCCCGATGTAGGACAGGGCCAGGTTTTTAAGGGCCCGGTCCGCCATGGCCCCGTGGGAGAGGTCCTTGGGATCGGCGTTGCGGCACAGATCATAAATCCTGAAAAATTCAAATTCAAGCGCCCGGGAAAGCTCTGCTTTAAGAAAGGTTCTGGCCTTGTGGATGGCGGACACATCGATACGCTGGTAATGGTCTTTGATCTCAGTTTCCTGGGGCAGGGCTAAAAGCTTGGCTAAAAAGGCCCTGTCCTTGCCAGGGTCTGCCAGGGCGGTACCGAATGCTTTGATGAGACCGGACGTTATCGTCAACTGAGTTTCTGCCTGTACGGCAGTCACCAGAGTCTGAATCTCCCGGATGAAAAGGGTTTGGGCAGCATCCCATTGATTGAACTCATCCGCATCACAGGCCATGATGGTATACAATTCTTCATCCGTGAAATCCGTTTTCAGGCGGATAGGAGCCGAAAACTGCCTGAAAACGGAAGGAAGGGCATCCGCAGGCAGGTTTTCAAAGGTAAATGACTCCGTTTCCTTGCCAAATTCCAGGATCTGTTCCTGGGGAAGGCCTTCGGGCGTAACGCTGATAAATCCCAGTTTGATGGGCATGGGCAACGGCTGCTTTTTTTCTTGATTCCGGTCCGGCCGGGTGGCCTGGGTGAACGTCAGTGTCAGGGAATTGTTCTTCCATTCCCTTTCCAGGGTGACCTCCGGGGTGCCGGACTGGGTATACCAGATCAGGAACTGATCCAGGTTTTTCCCCGAAGCTTTTGACATGACATCCAGGAAATCCTCAATCGTCACGGCCATGCCGTCATAGGATTCAAAGTACAGATCCATGCCTTTGCGAAAGCCCTCTTTTCCAAGGAATTGAAAGACCATCCGCACCAGTTCCGCCCCTTTTTCGTAGACGGTCATGGTGTAAAAATTGTCCATTTTTATATAGGCATCGGGCCGGACCGGGTGGGTCATGGGGCCGGCATCTTCCGGAAACTGGGATGCCCGAAGGTTTCTGACGTCGGCAATTCGTTTCACCGCCCTGGAGTTCATGTCCGATGAAAATTCCTGGTCCCGGAAGACGGTAAGCCCCTCTTTGAGGCTGAGCTGGAACCAGTTTTTAAGGGTAATCCGGTTGCCGGTCCAGTTGTGGAAGTACTCGTGGGCGATCACCCCCTGGATGCCCATATAATCCTCATCCGTGGCGGTCTTGGGATCGGCCAGTACATATTTGGCATTGAAGATATTAAGCCCCTTGTTCTCCATGGCTCCGGCGTTGAAATCATTGATGGCAACGATCTGGTACAGATCCAGGTCGTACTCTCTGCCAAACCGTTGTTCATCCCATGCCATGGCTTGTTTTAAAGAGGTCATGGCATGGCCGCATTGACCGATATTTTCTTTTTCAGAGTAAATGCGAAGGGCCACTTTTCTTCCGGAGGCTGTGGTAAAGGTATCTTCTATCACCGCAAGATCCCCAGCGACTAAGGCAAACAGATAGCACGGCTTTTTATGGGGATCCTCCCACTTAACAAAGTGGCGGTTATCTTCCAGGGCGCCTGATGCCACAAGGTTACCGTTGGACAGGAGCACTGGAAATTTTTCCCGGTCGGCGACAATGGTGCATGAAAAAACCGTCATGACATCGGGCCGGTCAGGAAACGGGGTTATTTTCCGGAACCCTTGGGCCTCACACTGGGTGCAAAGGATATCCCCGGACCGGTAAAGTCCCTCTAAAGCCGTATTGGCGGCAGGGTCCAGGCGGGTGACAATTTCCAGCTCAAACCGGTCCGGTGTTTTGGCCAGATACAAGGAGCCCTCTTTTTTGCCTTTGTATTCTTCCGGCATCAATACCATACCGTCGGCAACCACCGACTCTATGGGATAGTCGGCGCAGTTGAGCACCAGGGCTGGGGTCTGGTCTGCTAAAGCCGGGTTCTTGTGCATCTGCATTACGGAGGTTACCCGGGTATGGTCGTCAAAAATTTCGAATTTCAGGTCAACCCGGTCCACTGAAAATTCAAAGGGGCGATAGTCTTTGAGGTATTTTTTATTGTATTCAGTCATAATCGTGAAAAATAATTCCCTGCCAGTGACTTGTCAATTGTTGATTTTTAAGGGGTCTTCATCTACTATGACCCAAACGTTGGTGGTTTTCATTTCCTTTGTGGTGTTGTAAACGATGAGGATGTCCTGCTGTGGGCATCCCGCATTATTTGTAAACGGCTGTTGACAAAGGGCCCGGAACGGGTAAAAACTGCCTTTTTGAACACAAAGGGCCAGACGATCGAATAACCATTGCCAGGACCAGGAAAATTCATGCCAGAACCGTTTCAGTCTCCGGCGCAGATAAAACCGGAACAGATTTTTGACATCCTTACCCGGAGAAAATGGCTTATTGTTATCCCTTTATGCGTTACACTGACCCTGGGGCTTTTTTTCACCCTGACGGCAGTTAAAACCTATTCTTCTTCCACTACCATTTTAATCCAGCAGCAGAGTGTACCTTCAGAATATGTCAGGTCCGTAATTACCTCATCCATTAACGAACGGATTAATACGATTTCCCAGCAAATCTTAAGCCGGTCCAACCTTGAAAAAATCATCGCCCAGTTCGGCCTTTATGCCAATGAGAAAAATATGTATCTGGAGGACAAGGTTGAGGGGGTGAGACGGCGGATCAATGTCCGAATTGAGCGGGCTCGCCATGGTGCCGATGCGTTTTCCATCAGCTTTAGGGGTAACAATCCCCAGCGGGTGATGCGCATCGCCAATACCCTGGCCAGTTTTTTTATGGATGAGAATCTTAAGGTCAGAGAAGCCCAGGCCATCGGCACCAGCGAGTTCCTTGAGGCCGAACTGGAAAAGACCCGAAAAAAGCTGGTAGAAAGGGAGAAAAAACTATCCGCCTTTCGAGCCCAGTATCTTGGAGGGCTGCCCGATGAGCTAGAGGCGAATCTGCGGACCCTGGACCGGATGCAGGAACAGCTGGTGAGCAAAAATGATCAGTTGCGCGAGAGGCGGAACAACCTGACCCTGGTGGACGGGCAGATTACGGCGACAAAAAAAGAAGCGGCTGCCGCACGTAAGGCAGCCGGGGTTCCGGCAGGTTCTGCCGGCGGCGACGGCTATGTCAGTGAAACCCTGGAAAAACTTTACCAGGCTCAAAAAGCCTATGATGACCTGCTGACCACCTACACGGCAAAGCATCCCGATGTGGTCCGGGCCGGGAAAAATCTTGAAAAGCTGAAAGAGGCTGCATCAAAGGAGCAGGCAGCCTTAAAAAGTGAGGACGATACGGAAGTGCTTCCGGCTTTGCCCGGCGGTACCGATGACGGGCTTTCCCAGCTGATCATGTCCAAACGGCAGCTTGAGGCCGATATCCGAAAGATTCAGGCCGATATCCGTGAGATTGAAGAAAAGATGTCCGTTTATCAGAAGCGGGTGGAGGAAACCCCCAAACGGGAACTGGAGCTGCAGTCTCTGAAACGCGATTACAACAATATCAGGGACGTGTATAATTCTCTTCTGGACAGAAAACTGGAAGCCGAGTTGTCGGTGAATATGGAAAAAAAGCAGAAGGGAGAGCAGTTCCGGATACTGGATCATGCGCGGCTCCCTGAAAAACCCATTTCGCCCAATGTGAAAAAATACCTGCTTTTCTCCCTCATTGCCGGCCTGGCCCTTGGCGGCGGCGTTATTTTTCTTTTGGAGTTTTTTGATTCAGCCATTCGCAGGGATGAGCAGATTGAGGATGAACTGGGACTTGTAATTCTGGCCAGCATTCCTGAACTTAAGGGAAAAGAAGACCGGAAAAAAGGGCGGCTGGGCATTTTTGTATTCGTGCTGGCAGGACTCTATCTTGCCGGAGTTTTAGGCTTTTTTGTTATGCTGAATGTAAAGGGCCTTGATCGAACTTTGGACATGATCCGGTCCACCGCCGGAATGATAGGTTAAAATTCAAGGAAGCGGCATGGGAAAAATATTTGAGGCATTGGAAAAATCCGGAAACCAAGGTTCTGCAGGGTTTGAGACCGGATCGCCCAGGTTCTCCCAGTCCCCCCTGCCGTTTCCGGAGCAGACCAAGCCCACTGCGCCGGACAGGCCGCAGCAGAAGGACTGGGGTTCGGAAGAGGTTTTTTTAGACTTTGTGAAAAGGGTGCCTGCAAAGGAGGCTGTTGAATCCAAACCCGCTTTTGGAAGAGATCTTCCTGAGCGATTGTCTCCTGCTCTGGTTACAGCCAAGGATCCCAAATCCATCGAGTCCGAGCAGTTCCGTCTGCTTAAAAACAATATCCTGTTTCCGGAGGAGGGCAATCCCCCCAGAAGCATCATGATTACCAGTCCCTCTCCGGATGAGGGTAAATCCTTTGTTTCCGCCAATCTGGCCGTCAGCATTGCCCAGAGCATTGACGAGTATGTCCTGCTCATGGACTGTGATCTTCGCAGGCCCTCTATCCATAGTCTTTTCGGGATGGATAACGCTTTAGGTCTAAGCGACCATCTTTCCGGAGCGGTGCCGCTTCCCTCTCTTTTGAAAAAAACCTTTATCGATAAGCTGACCCTGCTGCCCGGCGGGAGCATTCCGCCAAATCCGTCCGAGCTGCTTTCCTCTGAGCAGATGAGAGGGCTTTTACGGGAAGTCAAGTCCAGGTACAGTGACCGGTATGTAATTATTGACACCCCGCCGCCACAGATTACTTCGGAGACCAATGCCATTGCCAGGGTCGTGGACGGCATCATCATTGTGGTCCGTCAGGGTGTCACTAAGAAAAAAGAAGTTCAGGACATCATCGACATTTACGGACGCAAAAAGATTCTCGGGGTGATCAAGAATTTTGCCGCCACGACGCCGGGGATGAGTTACCGATACAAAAAATACGGATATCGAAGGAGTTGAGCCGCCGACCCCGATGTTAAGACTTCTCAAGCAATATTTCCCCATACGAAACATTCTGTTTGTCCTGTTTGAAGGATGGATCATTTTCGGCTCCGTTCTCCTGTCTACGGTGATCCTGACCTATTCCGACTCCTATCTGTTTGATCTGTTGCTGGTGCTGCGTATTGCGCTTGTAACGGTGATCTGTCAGATCTGCCTTTACTATTACGATTTGTACGATTTCAGTATTGCCTGCTCCTATACCGAAACGGGAATACGCCTTTTCCAGGCATTGGGGGTGACTTCAATTGCCCTGGCCTTTGTCTATTTCTTTTTTCCCCTGGTCATTCTGGATCAAAAAATTTTTATCTTAAGCCTTTTGTTCTTGCTTGTTTTTATCATCGGGTGGCGCATCGGGTATATTCATATACTGAACCGGGGGCTGTTCAACCAGAATATTATTATTCTGGGCTCAGGAGGCCTGGCTATTGAAATATACAAAGAGATTCAAAGAAACATTGACTGCGGGTATACCGTCTCGGCCATGATTCCCGACTCGAAGGCTACGGGGTTTCCTGTTAAAATTGCAGATTCCGTTGAAGTTTTAAGTGCTCACGCAAAGCTTTTGGACGTGGTCAGACGGGTGAATGCCACCAAGGTGGTTGTGGCGCTCAAAGAGATGCGGGGCAATTTCCCTGCGGACGAATTGGTGGAATGCCGTACAAAAGGGGTGGAAATCCTTTCCGGATCTACTTTTTACGAGACGCTTTCCGGTAAGGTGGTGGTGAACCGCATCACCCCTTCCTGGCTGATTTTTTCAGAGGGCTTTAAAAAATCCCGATTTCGGACGTTCTTAAAACGCATGGAAGATATTTTGCTCTCCCTTGTACTGATGATTCTGCTTTTTCCCCTGCTGGTTCTTGTGGGACTGCTGGTTAAACTGGACTCAAAGGGACCGCTTTTCTTTATCCAGGAGCGGGTCGGGCAGAACAAGAAAACTTACATGATGCGAAAATTTCGGTCCATGGTGGAGGATGCCGAACGGGAAACCGGTCCTGTATGGGCAAAAGACAATGATGCAAGGGTGACCCGGGTTGGACGGGTAATCCGGAAATTCCGAATTGACGAATTGCCCCAATTATGGGAAGTTCTCACAGGCAAGATGAGTCTGGTTGGCCCAAGGCCTGAACGGGAGTTTTTTACCCGGGAACTGGAAGAGCAGATTCCTTTTTATGCCCAGCGGTTTAACGTTAAACCCGGCATTACCGGCTGGGCCCAGATTTCCTACGAATACGGCGCCAGCATTGAAGATGCTGTGGAAAAACTGAACTACGACCTGTTCTATATCAAGAACATGTCCACCACCCTGGACTGTGTCATTATCCTGAGAACGATAAAAACGGTCCTGTTCGGTAAAGGGGCCAAATAGGGTCCATCGGTACCTTATCCATGTTAATGTATATGATCCCGGCAGAAGCGATCTTCCGGAATCAAAAGGGCGGAGCTATGCACACGTATCTCAAAGGGGTTATTGCAGCTTTTTTTTTCATGGGGGCAGCTTTGATGCTGCCGGGATATGCCACGGCAGGTCCTTCAGGGGCAAAGGCTGCCACGACTGCTGCCGTCAAGAATTACAAGATCGGCATCGGTGATATCCTAAGCATTAAAACCTGGAAGGAGGAGGATCTTTCCTTTGATGCGGTCGTTGTCAGAAATGACGGCAAGATCACCTTTCCCCTGCTGGATGATATTCCTGCCGAGGGCCTGACCACGGTGGCCTTGAAACAGGAAATCCAGAACCGGCTGGCTGAATTTGTGGAAGCGCCCACGGTGACGGTTACCCTGGTCAATCCCATCAGCCAGCGGTATTATATTCTAGGCGAGGTGCAGCAGGTCGGAGAGTATCCTCTGATCAAGAAATTAACGGTGATCCAGGCCTTTGCCCTGGCAAAGGGGTTCACACAATGGGCATCCAAAGACGAGATTATCCTCTATCGGCGGTCCGGAGGTAAAGAGACCATGATCAAGATCGACTATGACGATATTGCCAAAGGAAGACTCAACAAAGATATACAGCTTGAAGCCGACGATATCATCATTGTGCCCTGATGGGAGAAACCGTTGCATCTATGAAAATTTTATTTAAAGGCAAACACTTAAGGTTAAAGGGAAGGTTTTGCCCGGCCGTCATCCTGGGACTTTCTGCTTGGACCCTGCTGCTGATCAGCCTGCCGGTATTCGGTAAAATGGTTTTCCAGATCATGCCCAGGCTTTCTATCAGCGAGGAGTACAGCGACAACTACCTTAAATCCGCCAGCAAGCAGGAAGAGTTTGTCACCTCCTATGCCCCGGGGCTCAATTTGTCCCTGGTGGATGTGAACAAGCGGGTGTTTTTAAATTATACCCCCACCTACAGAGATTATAAAAATCTGGACGAACGGGACGGTATCACCCATATTATCACGATGGATGCCCAGTTCACTCCTGCAAAGCACACCGAACTTGCCGCCACCGTTGCCTATGAAGGAAGATCAGACGACTACCAGGGGGAGAACCGTGAACGCACCGCCTCTTTTTCCGGCAAGACCCAGGCCGGTAAAAATACGGATATTGAATACAGTCACCGCTACAGCAAACGGTTTGAGCAACAGCTGAGAACGGGCGCATATAAAGAACACACCCTCAATACCTCCCGGGCCGGGCTCTCCCACCAATACGGCAAAAAGGATTTTATCCGGGCCACGTTTATCTACGAATCCGACAGCTACAGCAACAGCGATGATGACGCGTATAAAAAAATTGCGCCGGATGCCTCCGTCACCCATTGGTTTTCACAGTTTTACGGGATGGAAACCGGACTGAGCTATTTGAAAAAGGATTTTGACCAGGATACAAGCGACCTTGACACTTATTCCGGGTATATCAGAGGAATCCGGGCTTTTTCAGAGCATCTGGACGGCTATGTTAAATACCGCCATTCCTATACCGACACCCCCACATACACCCATCATATTTTTCATCCAAGTTTCGGTATGGACTGGGATGTTTCTGAGGATTCAGGCATTAGTTTAGGCCTTGGGCTTTTGGTCCATGACCGGTCTGACAAAGGCACCAGTACGGCGCCTTTTGTTGACATCAACGCCTTTAAATCGTTTGAATTCAACCCCAGGACCTCGCTTACGCTGACCGGCACCAGCTCCTACTCCGATTCAGGAGATGACGGGGACAGTCTGGGATTCCAGACCAGTTACCGGGCAGGGGCTGTGTTCTCCCATCGACTGTCCAAACAGATTGGCTCCAATCTTTTCGGCTCTTACACCCGAACCGAGTTTGATGATCCCAAAAGAAGTGACAACGAGGCCATGATGGGGGCTGGCTTGACCTGGAGTCCCCTTAAATGGCTGCAGTTCGGGGTCAATTACAGCTTTTCCGATTACCGGGGCTCAGGGGCTTTGAGAGAGGACTACCAGGATAACCGCATCACATTTCGTGTCAGCCTGGTTCCGGAAACCCCCATCCGCCCGGATAAACAGATTTCCAGGCAGACCTTTGAAGGGCAGATTTATTCACCGGATTATAACTGGAGCGCAGACTGACATGCATCAAGATTTAGGGCGCGGTTTCTCGTGTCAGAATTGGGTTAAATCTGCAAACCGCTCTGGCACTTCAAACGCCTATGGGATATAAGCGGGGCATGGCGGCAAAACCCATTATGCGGGCCGTTGTGGTAGCGGTGATTCTGGCGTTAACCGCTGGAATCACCCAGTGGGTCACCCGGTCCGATCGTATTCCCCCCACCAAGAGCTTTTCAGGCTTTCCGATGGTTGTGGGCGGCTGGCAGGGGATTCGGTCCAGCCTGGATGAGAATGTCTACAACGTTCTCGGGGTGGAAGAATATGTCTTAGCGGACTATCGAAAGCCTTCGCAGCCAGCCGTTAATCTCTATGTCGGCTTCTACCAGAGCCAGAAAGAAGGGGATATTATCCATTCTCCCAAAAATTGCCTGCCCGGTTCCGGATGGGACATCACAGGATCGGGAACAGAAACAGTCGTTTTGGGAGATACGCCTCAGAAGGTAGCCAGGCTTTTTTTACAGAAAGGAGAGTCCCGCCAGGTGGTGCTGTACTGGTTCCAGTCCAGAGGCAGGATCATTTCTTCGGAGTACATGCAGAAAATCTGGCTGGTGGTGGATTCCATCACCAGACGCCGGACCGACGGCTCTTTTGTCCGTCTGATTTCACCGGTTAAGGACAGCCCTGAAAGAACAATTGAACGGTTAAAGGACTTTGCCCGGGCCATTAAGCCCAGTCTGGATACCTATATCCCCATTTGATGATGACCCGTTTCAAACCGCCCATATCGACAACCGCCCTGATCCAGTTATTATTGGTGATGGTTCCCTTTGCAGTGCTTTACCTGCACGCAGGCCAGACCCTTGTTTCGGACTGGTCCTCGGATCCTAATTTTTCCCACGGGTTTCTTATTGCCCCCATCGCCTTTTACATGGCCTGGATGAACAGGGAGCGGCTGGGTCGGGCAGAGATCCGGCCCTCCAACTGGGGGATGGCTGTGATTTTTTTTGGCATGCTTCTGCATTTGACGGGTCATGCCGGGGCTGAATTTTTTTTCATGCGGTTTTCCATCGTTGTGACCCTGACCGGGATCGTGTTGTTCTTCTGGGGATGGGAGCGACTCAAAATCCTTATGGTCCCCCTGGTTTATCTGATTTTAATGATTCCGATTCCTGCGATACTCTGGAACAAGATCGCATTCCCTTTGCAGCTTTTAGCCGCACGGCTGTCGGCCGAGACCATCATGATGATTGGAATCCCGGTGTTCCGGGAGGGTAATATCTTAAATCTTGCCAATACTTCCCTTGAGGTTGTGGATGCCTGTTCAGGCCTGCGTTCTCTGACCTCTCTGATTGCCCTGAGTGCGATATTTGCCTATATTTCTCCCTTGAGTCTCATTAAAAAATGGATTCTTTTTTTATCCGCCGTTCCCATTGCCGTTGCCGTCAATGTGATCCGGCTGACCATTACGGCAGCCATGGCCCATTGGATCAGCCCTGAGACCGCCCACGGATTTCTCCATGATATGTCGGGCATGATTATATTTGTCGGAGCATTGGGGCTGGTATACCTGGTATTTCTCATTGAATTTGAAATTGAAAAAAGACAGTAAAAAGGAAGCTGAAGGCTTATGAATGTAACTGTTGTCGGCACCGGCTATGTCGGCCTTGTGACCGGGGCATGCTTTTCAGAGATGGGCAGCCGGGTCACCTGTGTGGACATAGATACCGATAAAATCGAAAATCTTAAAAAAGGTATTCTGCCCATTTATGAGCCGGGCCTTGAACCTTTAGTGCTTAACAATTTCAAGGAAGGCACTCTCAAGTTCACCACCAGCCTTAAAGAGGCTGCCTGCGACTGCAATATCTTTTTTATCGCCGTGGGAACCCCTCCCGGAGAGGACGGTTCGGCCGACCTTCAATACGTGCTGGCCGTGGCCCGGCAGATCGGTGAGGTCATTGACGATTATGCCGTGGTCGTGGACAAGTCCACCGTTCCCGTGGGAACGGCGGATAAGGTCAGAGCCGCCATCGGTGAGACCCTTGCCGCCCGCAACGCAGACATTGAGTACGATGTGGTCAGCAACCCCGAGTTCCTCAAGGAAGGGGCGGCAGTTAATGATTTTCTCAAACCGGACCGGATCATTGTGGGGGCGGATTCTTCCAGGGCCGCCAAGATCATGTCTCGGCTCTACGCGCCTTTTTCCAGAAATAGGGACAAGATGATTCTCATGAATGTCCGGGATGCGGAAATGACCAAGTATGCCGCCAACTCCATGCTGGCGACCAAGATTTCGTTCATGAACGAAATTGCCAATCTTTGCGAGTCTCTCGGAGTGGATGTGGAAAATGTGCGAAAGGGGATCGGGTCGGATTCGAGGATCGGGTACTCCTTTATTTATCCTGGCTGCGGCTATGGCGGTTCCTGCTTTCCCAAAGATGTCAAAGCCCTGATCCGGACGGCAAGGGATGTCGGATTTGAGCCCACCCTGCTGGAGGCGGTTGAGGAAAGAAACCTTCGGCAAAAGCACCTGCTGGGCAAAAAGGTGACCGCCCGGTTCGGCGAGGATCTTTCCGGGAAAACTTTCTGCATATGGGGACTGGCCTTTAAACCGGGAACCGATGACATGCGCGAGGCCTCTTCCCTGGTCCTGATAGAGACTCTGGTCATGGCCGGTGCGAAAGTGCAGGCCTATGATCCGGTGTCCATGAATCAGGCCAAAAAAGAGATGCCCGAATCCTGGGAGGATAAGGTCTGCCTGGCTGAGGATCCCTATCAGGCGCTGGATGGTGTGAGCGCCTGCATTCTGGTAACGGAGTGGAAGAATTTCAGGCAGCCGGATTTCAAGGACATGAAGCGCCGCATGGCAGAGCCCGTCATTTTTGACGGCAGAAACCAGTATGATCCCGAAGAGGTGGCAGAAGCCGGATTTGAATACCACGGCATCGGCAGAGAAACCAACCGTACTTCTGACCTTTGATGTCGAAGACTGGTTCCAGGTTGAAAATCTGAAATCCGTCATATCCAGGGATAGCTGGCGTCACCGGGAGCAGCGGGTGTTCAGAAATACCGTCCGGATTATGGATCTGTTGGACGGTGAAGCGTTTCACCCCAGGGCCACATTCTTTGTTCTGGGCTGGATCGCCAGGCGTCTTCCCCAACTGGTGCGAAAGATTGCATCCAGGGGCCACGAGGTGGCCTCCCACGGCGACGGGCATGTGATGATGAATAAGATGCCATCAGATGCCCTGCTGGCGGATCTTTCAGGCAGCAAAGCCCTGCTTGAGGATATCACAGGGCATGCGGTAACAGGCTATCGGGCCCCAAGCTTTTCCATTTCACCCAAGGGACTGGACCTGATCCGGCGTGCCGGATACCGTTATGATTCCAGTTACAACTCTTTTGGCAGTCACGGACGATACGGCAGCATTGATCTTTCCGGGGTTCCCGGCCGCCGGGGCGTCCATGAGATCTCACCCGGATTTTTCGAAGTGCCGCTGTCCAACCTACATCTGGGTTCCCGGTTTCAGACCTGCGGGTACTTCCCCCTGGGCGGCGGCGGGTATTTTCGCCTCTTTCCCCCGGCTCTGTTCCGGCTGGGCATGGAAAAGGTTTTAAAACGGGAGCGCGCCTTTACCTTCTACGCCCACCCATGGGAGTTTGACCCGGATCAGCCCCGCGTGGCGGGAATCCCCATGCCGCTCAAATTCCGCCATTATGTGAATCTGGACAAAACCGCTTCACGGCTTACTGCCATGATCCGGCAGTTTTCATCCTGCCGGTTTTCCACCATCCGTAACCACCTTAAAGGCTTATAAGGCCGGCTGGTGCATATCTGTCAGGTTCATCCCCGCAGTTTTCAGTCCTGGGATCACTATGTGTTGACACATCCCCGGGGTCTTGCCTATCAATTGTCCGCTTACACAAAGGCTGTCAAACGGTCATACGCTTTCAACACCCGTTACCTTGCCGCCATTTCCGGCGGCAGCGTCAGAGGCGTTCTGGCATTGACAAGGATGGGGCTGCCCGGATTCTCCGGACAATGGATTTCTTCTCCCTATTGCGATGCGGCAGGGATTCTGGCGGACAACAGCGATATTGAATCGGCCCTGCTTGACCGTGCCCTGGCCCTGGCCCAGGAGACCTGCGTTGGCAAAGTGGCCGTCAGGAACGGTTTCCCTTTTGCCGGTATCCATCCGGATTTCACGCAGCATCCGGGCAAGGTGCGCATGGTGCTTGAGCTGAAGACGGATTCCGAGGCACTTTTGGCATCACTAAAAGCCAAGGTGAGAAGTCAGGTTAAAAAGCCTATACGCGACGGTCTTACCTTTAGTTTGGGCGGCCGGGAACTGATCCCGCAGTTCTACAAAATTTATACCGAAAACATGAGGGATCTGGGATCTCCTCCCCATGCCCTGTCCTGGTTTCGGCAGATTATGGCCAATTACGATAACCGGGCCCATATCGGCATCGTGCGCCTGCCGAATCAAACCCCAGCGGCAGCAGGATTGATCCTCTGCCACCCCCGTACCGTTTCCATTCCCTGGGCCTCCTCTTTGAGGCGGCATAATAAAATGAATCCCAACATGCTTTTGTACTGGGGATTTCTTAGCTTTGCCGTGAGGCAGGGCGCCCGTTTTTTTGATTTTGGCCGGTCCACACCGGGGGAGGGGACCTATCGGTTCAAAGAACAGTGGGGCGCTTCAGCTGTGCCGCTTCATTGGGCCACCTTTTTCCCCTTTAAAGGATCAGGCCGCCCCCTGCCAGTTGAGCCGGCGAATGGCGCCGGGATGATGCGTACCAAGGCTGAAACCATGCTGTCTGCTTTGCCGGTATCGGCCATGACATCACTGGGACAACTTGTCCGCAAATATATTCCTCTTTAAGATTCCTGCCCTTACTGTTATGGATCAAAATTCCTCCGTTATTGTTAGCGTGATTATTCCGGCATTCAATGAAGAAAGGATGCTGGCCGGTTGCCTGTCCTCTCTTTCCGAACTGGACTGGCCGAAGCAGGCCATGGAAATCATCGTGGCGGATAACGGGTCGACGGATCGTACCCGTGAGGTGGCCCGGGCGATGAATGCCACCGTGTTAAAAGATCCTGATGCAACGGTGGCCGGCCTGCGGAACCTGGGCGCCCGGCATGCCAACGGGGATATCCTGGCCTTTGTGGATGCGGACTGCACCGTGGAAAAAAACTGGCTAAAGGCTGCGGAAACGTATTTTGAGGATAATAGAACCGTGGCCTGGGGGAATCCGCCGGAGATCCCTGAAACAGCCACCTGGGTTCAGCAGGCCTGGTATCTTTTGCGAAGCAAATCAGCCGACGTGCAGATAGTGGACTGGCTGGAGTCCATGAATCTGTTCGTTAAAAAAGAAGATTTTATGAGGATTGGCGGTTTTAATTCAGAACTTGTGACCTGTGAGGATGTAGATCTGTGCTACCGTCTGTCCTCTTTAGGGCGTATTGTGTCAGACCGTTCTATCCGTATGGTGCATCTCGGAGAAGCCGCGACTTTGAGGCGGTTTGCAAAAAAGGAACTGTGGCGTGGAATGGATAACTTCAGGGGCGTATTCGCCCATGGGTTTTCGCTCAAAGAATTTCCCAGTCTTGCCATCCCCTTGTACTTTGGGATTTTTTTGCCAGCGGTAACCCTGTTCGCTATGTTGTTTGATTCATGGCTGTGGACAGCAGCGGCAGCAATGGCCGTTGTCGCTCCAGGCCTGCTTGTCCTGTTTAAAATCAGATCCAAAAAGGCGGCAGCAAAGCTCAAAGGGCAACTGGTCCTGCTTTGCTATGTTTACTTTTTGGTGAGAACCGTATCCGTGGCAATGCCTCGAAACTCATGAGCTCAAAGCCCGGACTGCTTTATATCGCCCATCGGATTCCATACCCGCCTAACAAGGGTGACAAGATCCGCACGTTTAATGAGCTCCGGTTTTTATCGCAGCATTTTGCCATTGATCTTGTGGCCCTGGTGGATGATCCACATGATTTTCAATTCCGCAAGCCTTTGGAGTCATACTGCAGAACGGTTCATCTTTTCGGTCTGAACAGAAAAATTGCCGCTGCCAAGGGGGGCCTCAGTCTGATTTTTGGTGCCAGCATTTCTAAAGGGTATTTCGGGCATTCCGGAGCCCAAAAAAGGGTGGCAGAACTGCTGGCTTTAAATCGTTACGAAGCCATCCTCTGTTTTTCGTCTCCCACGGCCCAATATCTTGCCGGCAGTGCCCATCTCAAGGGAGCCTGTGCCGTCATGGATTTCTGCGATGTGGATTCTGAAAAATGGCGTCAATATGCCGCCCGGAACCGGGGCGTGATGAAATGGATTTATAGCCTTGAGGCCCGGCGGCTTGCACGGTATGAAGTTGAGTTGAGCCGGCGGTTTGACGCCAGTGTTTTCGTTTCAAAGGCGGAGGCGGACCTGTTCCGGCCCGTCGCCCCACACAACGATCGGGTGCATGCCGTATCAAACGGGGTGGACTATGATTATTTTTCGCCGGGAGGAATAGAAAAAAAACAATCCTCTGAAACATCTAAAACAAACGGATCGTTCGTACTGATGTTTCCGGGAGCCATGGATTACCATGCCAATGTGCAGGGCGTTTCCTGGTTCGCCGGCCAGGTCCTGCCCAAGCTTTGCAGGCGGCTTGAAAAAGAGGGCCTAAAGGTGCGGTTCGACATTGTAGGCAAAAATCCGGTGCCCGAGGTTTGGGCTTTGGCTGAAAATGAGTGTATCCGGGTGACCGGATTTGTTGAGGATATCCGACCGTATTACCGGCAGGCCGATGTGGTGGTGATCCCGCTTCAGGTGGCCCGGGGAATTCAGAACAAAGTACTGGAGGCCATGGCCATGGCCCGGCCGGTGGTGGCCACCCCCCAGGCTATAGAGGGAATCGCCGGTGTTGAAAACAACCATTTTAGGGTCGCCGCTACAGCGGAACAATTTGTCGATGCCATCCTGGCAATGGTCGGGGATCCTGAGGCTGGCCGGAAGATGGGGGGGCAGGCCAGGGCCTTTATTAAAGAAAAGTTTTCATGGGATGATTGCCTGGCCCCGCTGCTGAGGATACTGCATGGGCAGGCCTAATATCGCCTATGTGGTGCATAGCCTTGATCCGGGTGGAACTGAACGCCTGGCTCTGGATATGGCCCTGTGGTTTTCCCGCCGGTATCGCATGCAGATTTTCTGCCTGGATGCCCCAGGGCAATGGGCAAAGGATGCAGAGTCCCAGGGCGTTGCCGTGACCTGCCTTAACCGTCGGCCGGGCATTGATTTAAGGATTCCCGTGAAGATTGCAGCTTTGATGAAACAAAGCCGAATTGACCTGATCCACGCCCATCAGTACACGCCATGGTTTTACGCCGGCCTGGCCAGGGTACTGCACCCTGAAACAAAAGTTATTTTTCAGGAGCATGGCCGTCATTATCCCGAGGTAAAAAAACAAAAACGCATTCTATTCAATCGTTTGGTGCTCTCTCCTCTAACTCAAAAGATGACTGCCGTTTCCGGGGATATCCGCAGGCGTTTAGGTTATTATGAAGGAATAAAAAAAGACAAGATCAAGGTGATTTACAACGGGACACGCCCCGTGCCTCCAATTTCGGAAGATGAGCGCTCCTCTTTGCGGGCGGCTTTGGGGTTTGCGCCGGATGATGTGGTGGTGGCTGCAGTGGGCCGGCTGGATCCGGTTAAAAATCTGCAGCTGCTTCTTAAAGGCATTGCCGGCGCGGCCCCAAAGGCCCCCCGGATAAAAGGGCTTATTGTGGGTGACGGTCTTGAGGCGGACAACTTACGCACCGCAGTAACCACCCTTGGTCTGTCAGGCCGTGTCGTATTCACAGGTTTCCGGCAGGATGCCGTGTCCATGGTTCAGGCGGCGGATATTTTTGCCCTGGTCAGCTTTAGTGAGGGAACCTCCATGGCCCTTTTGGAGGCCATGGCCGCAGGACTTCCCGCTGTTGTGACCCGGGTGGGAGGCAATCCGGATCTTGTGGCGCACGGCCGCACCGGATGGATGATCGATTCCGATGACCTGGAGCAGTTGACAGCCGTCCTTTGTGAGGCTGCCGGAAATGACAGGCTTCGAGCAAGGCTGGGCCGTGCCGGGCAGCATCGGTTTCACCGACAGTTTGAATTCGACGCCATGGCCCGGGCATACGATCAATTGTACCAAAAGGTGTTAACGCAAAACTGATTCATTATGTGCGGGATTGCAGGATTCATAGATTTTTCTTCCCTTAACGGGGATGCGGCCCGGGAAACGCTTTCTCGGATGACCGACGCCATCGCGCACCGGGGGCCGGATGCTTCGGGAATTTATGTCGATGCCCATGCGGCACTGGGGCACCGGCGTCTGAGCATCATTGACCTTGCCACGGGAGGCCAGCCCATGGCAGATGTTTCAGGCCGATATCGGGTTGTCTTTAATGGGGAAATTTATAATTTCCCCGCAATTAAATGGGAACTTGAGGCCCTTGGGTACAGGTTTGCCACGGCCAGTGACACCGAAGTGATCCTTCAGGCATATGCCTGCTGGGGGCAGGCCTGTGTGGAGCGGTTCAACGGTATGTTTGCCTTTGCCCTTTGGGACACCATGGAAAAGGCGCTTTTCGTCGCCCGGGACCGGGTGGGCAAAAAACCGTTGTATTATACCTGGGACGGGAGATGCTTTGCCTTTGCATCTGAGCTGAAAGCCCTTATGAACGCGGGATTTACAGGCAGATCAGTCGATCCATCCGCCTTAGATGCCTATTTTTGCCTGGGGTATATCCCCTCTCCTATGGCGGTATTTTCCGATGTTCAAAAGCTGCCGCCGGCAACAGCTGGGACCGTGACCTGCAAAGGTCCTTCATTTCAAAGGTACTGGGAGCTTGCCTGCTCCTCCCCCAAAAAAAGGATAACCATGGCGGAGGCCTGTGACAGGCTGGATGAGCTGCTGCGGGATGCCGTAAGCTGCCGGATGATGTCCGAGGTCCCCCTGGGGGCGTTTTTATCTTCGGGCCTGGATTCCGGTCTTGTGGCCGCTTACATGGCTGAGCTGTCCGAAAAACCAGTTGACACCCATACCATGGGGTTTGAGGAAGAACAATTCAACGAAGGCCACGGCGCAAGACGGATCGCCGACCATCTTGGCACCCGCCATTGCGAATTTATCTGCAAGCCCGATGACATGGAAACCCTTTTGTCCATCGCCCGGGTCCTGGATGAACCCTTTGCCGACAACTCGGTCCTGCCCTCCTGGCACGTCTGCCGGAATGCCAGGAAAAAAGTGACCGTTGCCCTGACCGGAGACGGCGGGGATGAAGGCTTTGGGGGCTATGCTTTCAGGTATCTGCCCCATGTTATGGAAAGCCGGATCAGGAAGAGACTTCCAAAAAGGATCCGGCAGGGGATTTTTAAGCCCCTGGGACACTGGTATCCGTTCTCTGCAAAACTGCCGAAGGTCCTGCGGTTGAAAACGATATTAGAAAATCTGGCCCGCAGTGACAGCAGCGCTTTTTACAACGATTTGATCTGGCTGCGGGAAGACGATAGAAAAAGGCTTTATAACAATGCCTTCAAGGCCGCCCTGTCAGATCATAGCAAGGGTGAAGACTGGCTTTCGGAACGGGTGGCGAAGCTGTATGAGAATTGGAGCGGGGCCGATGCCCTGTCCCGGGCCCAGTATACGGATGTCCTTTTTTATCTGCCCGAAGATGTCCTGGTTAAAGCGGACAGGATGAGTATGGCCCACGGGCTTGAACTGCGCAATCCCCTTCTGGACCACAGAATCCTGGAATTCGGCCTGTCACTTCCCCCGGAACTTAAGATCAGCAGGACAAAGGGAAAGCTTATCCTCCGTTATCTGGCCGGAAAAAGGCTGCCCCGGGAGGTGATCAACCTGCCCAAAAAGGGGTTCAGCGTTCCGGCAGCCCATTGGCTGAGGACCTACCTTAAAGCGTTTTCCCGGGAGATCATTTTTGAAAGTGACCTGATTAAAGACTGTTTAAACAGAAATACTCTTGATCGAATGTGGGCAGAGCATCAGTCCTGCGCCAGAGATCACCATGTTTTTTTATGGAGCGCCATGATGCTGGGGCTGTGGGAGAAAAATTTTGCAAAGGCGTAAACTGACAGTCATGCAGCTGGGCAGCCCCACAGGACTCTACGGTGCCGAGCGCTGGATTCTGGCCCTGGTGCGCCATCTGGACCCCGAAAAGGTGACCTCCATCGTGGCTTCGATCAAGGATGCCCCGGACCTTGAGGTTCCATTGTGCCTGGAGGCAAAACAATTGGGGATTCGGACCAAAGTGTTTAACAGTCCCGGGAAAATCAACTTTTCTGCCGTGACCGCCCTTTGCCGGTATTTGAAAAGAGAAAAGGTGGACATCCTGCACACCCACGGATACAAGCAGGATATGGTCGGTCTTCTGGGGGCCAGACTGGCCGGATGCAAGGTTGTCTCCACCCCCCACGGCTGGAGTCGGGACGCAGGATTCAAGCTGCGCTGCTATGAGGGACTGAACCGGATGATTTTTCCTTTTTTTGATGCGGTGGTCCCCCTGTCTCCTGAGTTGTTCCATGGGGTGGGAAAAATACCGTTTGCCAAATCCAGGCGGCGCTATATTGCCAACGGAGTTGATACGGTTGAGATCGATGAATACAAAGCCGTTGCCCCAGAACTCCTTGAATGGAAAAAAGAGGGGGCGTTTGTGATCGGTTACATCGGGCAACTGATTTCAAGAAAGGGGATTGATATCCTGCTGACAGCTGCTGCAAGCCTGGATACAGCGGTCGATTTTCGGATCGCACTGGTTGGTGAAGGAGAACTCAGACAGGATTTGGAAAACCTTGCCTCGGAACTTGGGCTGTCTGGCAAGGTCCGGTTTTTTGGGTTTAAAGACGACCGGTTGGCCTATCTGAGAGGGTTTGATCTTTTTGTGCTTCCCTCACGACTGGAAGGGATTCCCCGCTGTCTGATGGAAGCCATGGCCGCAGGGGTGCCGGTCCTGTCCAGCGATATTTCCGGCTCAAGGGACCTTGTACAGCACAATAGGACCGGACGGCTGTTCCGGGCGGATGATGCAGGCGATCTCCAACGCCAATTGAACCATGTCATGCAGAACCCTGACAAAATTACGGCCTGTTGTGCATACGCCCGGGCGGTTGTCCATGGCAAATTTTCGGCAAAGCTGATGGCTGAACGGTATGAACGCCTTTTTGGAGCCTTAAGCCCGGCGAAACCAGCGACGGACAATGGGTAGATCCTTACTCATTGCCATCATCGCAGGCACGGCCTTTCAGACCCTGCGAAAGCCTTTTGTGGGGGCGATGGCCTATTACTGCCTGGCCATCTGGGGTCCCCAGTACATCTGGTTCTGGAACTTTGAAGGACTGCGCGTCTCATTCATTACGGCCTTGAGTGCTATGGCGGCTTTGGTTGTGACCTCCTTTAGCCGGGGGGTGAACGTCTCTTTGTTGAAAAATCGGGTCGTTTTCTGTGTCTTTTTGATTTGGGTCAGTTATGTCATCTCCTATTTATTTGCGCCCTATGTGGAGGCAATGGGGGCGACGCCGTGGAGGATACTGATCCAGCAAAGCAAGATCATCCTTTTTTTTTATATCAGCATTCTTCTGGTGGATGATTTGGATAAGCAGCGATATTTTTCATATATCATGATCGCTGCGCTGATTCATCTGACATTTTGGGCCAACGATCAATATTTGAGCCAGAATTGGCGTGCATTCAACATGGGCCGCCTCATGGGACCCGACGCTCCCAACGCCGTTTCCATTTACAAAGATGAAAACAAATTTGCCATGTTTTTTGTCACGGGAGTTCCGTTTTTATTTTACTGGGGACTGCATCTGGCAAAACACTACCTCAGATACCTGGCATGGCTCTTTGTTCCCTTTGTGTGGCATGCCGTTTTTCTAACCGGCTCTCGCGGGGGGCTTGTCGGGCTTGCTGCTACGGTTTTCGCCGGCGTTTTTTTTTCAAGGCAAAAGCTTAAATTTACCATGATTTTAATTCCGGTTTTTTTGCTTGCCTTTTACTTCCAGGCCGGTAACCTTTTGAAAAATCGTACCGATACCATTGTAGACTATGGGGGAGAAAGCTCTGCCGAAGCGCGCCTGCAGTCCTGGGATGCGGCCATCGGCATGATGAACGCCCATCCTTTTACCGGTGTGGGACCAGAATGCTTTATCAAGGCCATGGCGGATTTCAGCCCGTTTCAACCCCGGGCCACCCACAGTACTCCGCTTCAGTTTGCCGCAGAGATTGGAGTCCTATCCCTGTGCGCCTATTGCTGGATTATCTGGCAGGTCCTTTGGAACGGACTGCAAAACCACAGGCTGTTGAATCAATACGGCGCGGTGTTCAAAGAAAGTGAAATGCCAACCTTAAGATACCTGAATGAATCCGGCACGGTTTCGTTTTTCGGCTTGGCTGTATGCTCTCTTTTTCTGTCGCTGAACTATTATGAGATTTTTTATTTTCTGCTCATCATAAACGGATTCACCACCTACCACGTCCGCCGTAAAATCATGGGTTCCGTTAAAAATTAAAGTATCGGCATGGCGCTATGAAAATACCTCAACTGCTTAAACAACCAATGTATAAGTTGATCGATTATCTTGTCGGTTCCGATCATTTCCGGCAAGTCTTTACACAGACTTTTCAAGATGCGCTGGGAAACCGTCTGCCCGCCCCTGTATCCTATGTACCCGCCCCGTACTGCCCATCCTGCAACCAAGAAAAGACACAGAACCGGCCAGCCCCCATATTCATCACCGCCAGATTCCGTTCCGGCTCTAGTTTCTTATGGCAGATTTTCAGGGCCATTGAGACCGTGTCGGCATACTACGAGCCTTTGAATGAAAACTGCTGGTTCCAGGGGAAAGGATATAGGACAGATCCTTCCCATATCGGCATCACCAACTACCATGCCGAGTATGAAGGCTTAGCCCGCCTAAGCCGGATCTATAACCGGGACTGGATTTGCCGGAATCTTCATATGACCGGATGGGATTATGATCCAGGCCTTTACACATACATCGACGAGTTAATCCGCGCCACCGATAAAAGGGCAGTACTTCAGTTCAACCGGGTGGATTTCAGATTGCCCTGGCTGCGGACCCATTTCCCCGAAAGCCGCATCGTTCATCTGTTTCGCCACCCGCGGGAGCAGTGGATATCGATCCAGAGGGACGGCGGGCCTGTTTCCAAAACCTACCGTTACAGGACTGGGGATCATCTGGGGCTTTTTTATCTGATCGGCTGGGCCAATGACCTAAAACGGGTGTTCCCGTTTCTGGAACCTTCGGGGCAGCATCCTTACGCCATCCACTATTATCTGTGGCATTTATCCTATCTGTACGGAAAACAATATGCCGATGTCAGCATCCGGTACGAAACCCTGGTCAAAGAATTTAACAGAGTCGTTCCAGATCTGATGGGGTCCCTCGGGATTCAACTGGATTCCGGTATAAAAGAGGGGCTGAGCCGTTTAAACTCAGGGAAAAAGGCTTGTGCATGGCCTGAATATGCCGAATCTGATTGGTTCGAGGAGATTGAAACCCGCTGCGATCTGACGGTTCAGCGGTTTCTGGCCGGCCGCCGGGATATGCTGGCCTGAAACGTGAAATGGTACGCTTTTTAAATAGGCCCTTTCGTTCGAGGATGAGACCCAAAGACCTGCTGATCAGTTTTGACTTTTTCCCCCAGATCGGCGGCGCCCATGCGTGGATGTACGAGGTCTACAAACGCTGGCCTGAGCCGGTGACCGCCCTGGTCAGAGACTATGGGGAAGATTCCCGTTTACGACAGGGGCAACGGGCATTCGACAGTCTTTCCCACGGGTCCCTGCATCTGGTTCGGCAGTCCGTGACGCTTGAGGATATTGATTTGCTCAATCCCGGCTGTATCCGGGAATTTTTCAGGATGGTTTTAGGCATACGCCGCCTTGCAAACGGCCGGCCTGTTATCCTGCACTGCCTGCGGGTATTTCCTGAGGGGATTGTTGCCGCCTTGTATAAAAAAATGTTTAACCGGTCCTCACAGACGGTTATTTACGTCCATGGCGAAGAACTTAACGTTGCCGCCACCAGCCGGCAATTGTCTTGGTATGCCCGGTGGGTGCTGGCCCGGTCAGATTTTATTATTGCCAACAGCCGGGCCACCCGGGAAAAAACGCTTGGTTTTAAAACAGGCATTGCCGATCCTGCTGTGATTCATCCAGGGGTGGAATGGGAAGCCTACCAGGTACCGCAGCATACGATTTCAGGTCAAAGGAAACGATGGGGATGCCGGGACGGACAGATTGTGCTGACCACCGTTGCCCGGCTGGAAGCCAGAAAAAACCACAAAAGGGTTCTGGCCGCGATGGCGGCACTTATTCGGGACGGGCTCGACTTGAAATACATCATCGTCGGTGACGGAAAAGAGCGAACCGTGCTGGAGGATTCTGTCCGGGAACTCGGGCTGGCAGACCGGGTCCTGTTTACCGGGGCGGTCTCCAATGCCGAAAAGATTTTGACCTTTGCCTCCGCCGACATTCATATCATGCCGTCTGTGGAAGCCGGGCCCATGGTGGAAGGGTACGGCATCGTCTTTGTGGAGGCCGCCGCTGCCGGCCTGCCTTCAATTGCGGGGAATACGGGCGGTCAGACCGAGGCGGTCTGCCGGGGTAAAACCGGACTGATCGTTGACGGATACAAAGAGGAGCAGATCGCGGCCGCCATTTCGCGTCTGGTGCAAACCCCATATCTGGCAAAAGATCTGTCATCCGCCGGACGTTTCTGGGCACAGTCCCAGGACTGGGACAGGATCGCCGAAAAGACCTGGAACCTTATCCGGGAGAAGTCTGGTGCCGTTTAAGCCGGTTCACATCCGTTTTTCAGAGCCTTCCGGTATTGACCGGAAGCAGGAGCCTGTTTCCATTGGGATACCATTTGCACGGGGCCAGCTGTCCGATGTGAAAAAACTGGCGCTGACGGATGACTCCAACGCAGTTTATCCCTTTGACAGCCGTGTTCTGGCAAGATGGCCGGACGGCAGTGTCCGCTGGCTCCTTGTAGATACTCAGGTGTCACTCCCTCCGGAGGGGCAGAAAATCCTTTGTCTTTCCCCTGGTACGAAACGCCGTGAAAAAATCGATTTAGTAGAGATTTCCAAAAGCCCGGGACAAATCACCGTGGACACCGGCCACACGGTTTTCTGCCTGGAAACGCTGCCTGGCCGGCCTCTTTTAAAATCAATCCGGATAAGCGGTGCATCTGTCCTGGAATTTGGGTCTGCCTGCCTGAGCCTGACAGATATGACAGGCAAGGTGTGGCTGCCGGTGGTGGACGATGTTGTTGTTGAGCATGATACCGGATTGAAAAAGACCCTTTCCTTTAAAGGCTTTTTTGCCGCTTCCAAAAAACGTCATGCCATGGCCTTTGAGATCCGGGCTTATTTTTATGCGGGATTGTCCAGGGTCCGGTTGGATATGACCGTCAAAAATCCAAAGCCCGCCTTTCATCGCAAAGGGGCATGGGATTTGGGGGATCCCAATGCAATTGTCTTTAAAGACTTAAGTTTTTCAGTGATACCGAAAAAAAGAGAACCGCTTCAGGGCTGCTATGTGACAGAAAAAGGGCAGGCGGCCCAAAAAAGAAGGGGGAGCATTACGGTTTTTCAGGCGTCCAGCGGGGGAGGCCATTGGAATTGCACCACCCATGTCAATGCAGGCAATCAGGTGCCTTTGGCGTTCAGCGGATTTAAGGTGTTTGAGGATGGGAAAATGCTTGCCCATGGGGGCAGGGCTGAGCCTTTGGGTGCGGTTTTTACAGATCCCTTCTGGCTGTCGGTCTATTGTGAGCATTTCTGGCAAAATTTCCCCACGGCGCTGGATCTGGATGCCTTAGGATTTCATATCCGGTTGTTTCCCCGATATCACGGCGATGCATTTGAACTACAGCCCGGCGAACAAAAGACCCATACCATACACCTGGCGCTGGGACAAAAACCGCTGGCCCCGCTTGAGGGCTGCACCGCACCGCTGGTTCCGGTACTATCCTGCCGGGATCTGGCTGAGCGGTTGACCAACCCCAGGCCGTCTGCCGCATCTCATCAGCGCTATGAGCATTTAATCGGGCAAGTCATTGAGGGACCCCATTCATTTTCGGCAAAAAATGAAACTGTGGATGAGTTTGGCTGGAGAAATTTCGGAGATGTGTGGGCCGATCATGAGTCCGCATACAGCGAGACACCTCTGGTATCCCATTACAACAACCAGTACGACTTGATTAAAGGCCTTGTGATTCAGTTCATGCGGACCGGGGATGCACGATGGTTTCATTTGGCAAGGAACATGGGCAGTCATGTCGAGGATATCGATATCTACCATACCGATGAAGACAAGCCCCAGTATAACCGGGGCATGTTCTGGCATACGGATCATCACCTGGATGCCGCGACTTCCACCCATAGAACTGTTTCCAGCTTCCATCAGCCCCTTAAACCCGCCGGATGTTTTGGCGGAGGGCCCGCCCCGGATCACAACTACGCCACAGGATTGCTTTACCTTTACTGGCTCACCGGGGAAACCCGTTACAAAAAAAGCGTATTGGAACTTGCTGCCAATATTATCGATTGTTTCAATGCACCGAATTCTTTTTCCGAGATGGCCTTTAATCTTGTTAAAGCCGGCATCAAAAGGATTCGAACCGGGAAAAACAAACCGAACCCTCAAGGGGAAGTCCTCCGGTTCAACGGGCCGTCCAGGGTGAGCGGCAACAGCCTTAACACCCTTATTGACGCTTACCTTCTGACCTGTGAGCGCCGGTACTTGAGTCATGCGGAGCAGGTGATCCAAACGTGCGTATCCCCAGAGGACAATTTTGAGCATTTAGCCCTGCATGAAACAGAGACGCGGTGGATGTACACGGTGTTTCTTCTGGCTCTTGGCCGGTATCTTGACGTCAAATACCAGTTTGGTCAAACAGATGCCCTTTTTTTGTATTCCCAAGCCGTGCTGTTACGGTACGCCGCCTGGATGGCTGAAAATGAGCGTCCCTACCTTGATCAGCCTGAGAAGCTGGAATATCCGACTGAGACCTGGGCGGCCCAGGATCTGCGCAAGGCCGACATCTTCGCCTATGCGGCCTGTCATGCACAAGGGCTGCAGCGGCAGTTGTTTATTGAGAAAAGCCGTTTTTTTCTGGATGACAGTCTTTTACAGCTTAGTTCTTTTGAGTCCTGTCATTTCACCAGGGCTGTGGCCATTTTAATGACAAACGGTATGCCGAGCATAGAGCTTAGCGCCGGCCGACTGCCCAAAGATATGTCCGCTATTCCCTGCCCGAAAAATCGGCCGGGACCTTCTATGCGCCGGGGCAAATCAAACTTTTTACGCAATCTTTCCGGTTTTTCCCTTGGTAAGGAAATCAGATGGATAAGAGTTTTTATCAATTCAAAATCATGAAAAAGATCATCAAACGCATTGTGGATATTCTGATGAGGTGCCTGTCAGTCCCTTTTTTTGCCGCTTATGGACTGCTGGTCCCCCTTGCCGGCCGGCGAAAGGCATTCGCATCGGTGATGCAGACGGTATCACTTTTCCCCGGAATCAGCGGGGAGTGGCTTCGAAGAGGTGTGCTGCAGTGGATTTGCCGGATGCCGCTCACGGATGTATGCGTATCCTTCGGCACGCTTTTCTCCGATCCTAAGGTCAGCATCGCCAACGGAGTTTATATCGGCTCCCGCTGTGATATCGGGAAGGCAACCATCGGTGAAAATACCATCATCGGCAGTCAGGTCCTGATTACCAGCGGGCTGCGCCAGCACCGATTCGACCGGACCGATATTCCCATCCGGGATCAGGGGGGGATTTTTGAACGGGTCCATATCGGAGCAGACACATGGATCGGCAACGGGGCCGTCATTTGTGCAGATGTGGGCAAAGGATGTGTTATCGGTGCCGGAAGCATCGTCGTCAAAAGAATACCGGACGGATGCGTTGTGGCGGGCATGGCGGCTCAGGTGATACAAAACCGGACCAACGCCCAAAGGAAGTCCGGAGATTATAGATGAAGCGGATCCGTATGGCCCTTAGGCTTGCGAAGTTAAGCCTTGTCGAATGGATCAAGTTTGACCTTACCCATTTGATGCTGCCGGTTTCGATTTTATTCATCGGTGGATCCCTGTTATTGAATGCGGCCGGCAGATACCTCGAATCGCTGCTGCTTTTGTCAAAGCCCTACCAGTTTGACTGGCCCTTGATGGAAAAATATTGCCTGAGGCGTTTGAAACGGCTTCACGCCCCCGGTGGTCCGTCCTCAGGATGCATGGTGGAAAAGCTCTACCAGTCCCATGTGGACCGCTATGATCCCCCCGAAGTTGCCGCAAAATTTCTACGGGATCCCGCGGCTTTTTTTCCCGGTATGGCCATCGTCCTGAAAAGTCCTGCGGAAAACGAGAGGGGAGTGATTCTTTTAAAGTACTCCTATGCGTTTCCTTTGTTTCTGCGGCTTTTTCATGCAAGGCAAATTGCCCGGAAATACTTTATCGTACTGGAACCCAGCTGGAACGGCTATTTTAATTTCGATATCCTCTGCTACCATCTTCTCAAGGCGCCTGTTTTCGTTCAGGCCCTTGAACCCAGAGATCAAAAACTGCTCAACAATTTTAACACAGAGCTGCGGCCCGTGCCGCTGGGCACGAACTGGTGGGTAGACGATACTGTCTTTAAACCGATTGAAATTGCAAAAGATATTGATGTGATCATGGTGGCGAGCTGGGCGGATTTCAAACGTCACTATAAATTTTTTAAGGTGGTGCAACAGCTGAAATTCGAGGGGCTGAAACTGCGCATCAGCCTGGTAGGATACCCCATTGAACGCACCCTTGACAGCATAAGGGAACAGGCTGATTATTTTGGTATTTCCGACCAGGTCGAACTGTTTGAGTGGCTGTCGCCGGAACAGGTCAACCATCAGATGAACCGGGCGAAAATCAACCTTGTCTGGTCCCGGTACGAGGGCAACAACCGTGTCATCGTTGAAGGCCTTTTTGCAGGCCTTCCCGTCATTTTACGGGAAGGCTTCAACTACGGGCATCCCTATGATTTCATTAATGAGCGGACCGGAACCTATGCCAATGAAAAAAATTTGGGGCAGACTATACGCTCTTTTCTGGAAAACCCTCAAAGATTCGCTGCCAGGGAATGGGCTCTGGAACATATGACCTGCCACAGGGCGACCGGAGTGCTCAATCGGGTCATCGGGCAAAGAGCACGGCAGTTGAATGAACGCTTTTCAAACGGCCTTGCGGTAAAGATAAACGAACTGCACGGGCTTCGGTATCTTGACCCGGACAGCGCAGATCGGTTTAAAACGGATTATACCTTTCTGGAATCAATGAAGCGCTAATCCATACAGATCTGCTGCTGTGCCCCATCATTGACCCTTTCTGCATCACTTTATCCGCCGGAATCCGGTGGTGCTTTTTTTGCCTGACGGCAGCTTTTAAGGCGGCTTAATACATATTTCATCATGATTTTGGGTCTGATTTTCCGGTAGTCCAGATCGGGAAATATTAGGCAGGCTTCCTTAAATCTTGCGTACCAATAGTACTGGTCAAACAAGACCAGTTTCGAATTGGCGATCTCCTGCTTTAACTCCACCCCGAAAGCCCTCTCTATTTCCCCGATGTCTCGCATCATCTCCAGTATTTTAACCCGCCCGTAAAGCTTTCCCGGAAAATCTATGCTGTCTTTGTCTGCGCAGGACCGGTTTGCCCCGTGTATGACAATGGTCACTTTAGCAGACATTTGAAAAACAAAGGTCCCGTAAAAAAAAAGTTTTCTGGTAAAATGGGCGTCTTCTGATTTTAACGTCCTGTTATCCAGGGTGATGCCGCCGGATTTAAGATAAGTCTCTTTGCAGCAGGCAAGTGCCGATTGAAAAACCGGCTGAAAAGACAGTGCTTTTTTAAACAGAACAGGTTTTGTGATGATAACGCCGTCTTCAATTCTTTGGGCTTCTGAGGTCCAGAACTGTTCAGGTGCCGTTGCAAACTTTGATTCACACAAAAAGCGCTTGCTGTTTCGTTCCCATATGCGAAAATCGGTGGCGACGCAGTCCGGGTGATACCGGGTGATGATATTTTGAACGGATTCGATATAATCCTTATCCCAGATGTCATCGGAATCTAAAAAAAGATACCAGTCTCCCCGGGCGCTTTCCACTGCAGTCTTTCGGGCCCGGCTGGGCCCGGAATTCCTAATTTCCAGGATTTTGTACCGTATGCCGGAGGGGTCGAGAAGTGAACGGATGACACCGGGGGTGCCGTCGGTGGAACCATCATCACAGATAATGATTTCATAAGGCTGTGTACTCTGGTTCACCACGCTTTCCAGGGTCGGCTGAATCAAATCCGCCCGGTTGTATACGGGTATAATGACAGAAAATTTTACCATCAGACTGCCCTCTTGTTATGGAGCGTGATCACAGGATAAGCGGTTATGCCGCACGCAGCGGCAATAAACATCACATTGACACAGAATTTCGGCCAGCTGACCGGCGGCAGATGGTGCCGGATCAAAATCCCGGCGAGAATACCCGTAATGGCAATTAAAAATCCGGGCAAAAGGGCTTTGAGATACAGTCCGGTCAGATTCAGCTTTTTGCCGCCATAAAGGGGACCGATGATGCCCCGGTTCAAAATCAGCGGCACCAGGGTGCCGACAGCGACTCCGTAAATGCCCATGCGGGATACGAGCGCAAGACTCAGTCCAAGATTGAACAGTCCTTCCAAAACGGCTAGTACGGCGACCCAGCCGATGCGATTCATCGCACCGAAACAAAGGGTAAAAACCGTGTATCCTGTGGAGAAAAACTGCGGGATCAGCAAAAGGTAGAGGAGAGTGCCGGATTCCGCGAATTCCGGCCCGATCCAAAGGGAAAAAAAAGCCTTTCCCAGAACAAAGCAGCCAGCAAATGCAAGGCCGCCTATCATATACATCAGATGAGCGCTGCCCGCATAAAATGATCGCAGTCCGGCCGTCCCTTCCCTTGCAAAACGCTCCGTGGCATGGGGGTTCATGGCTCCGGAGATGGTTCCTGTAAAACGGATCAGGTAGGTAATCAAGGTGGCGGCAAGGCTGTAGAGGGTAATTTGTTCCGGCGGCAGGGCGACGCCGATTACCAGCAGGTCACACTGATAGATAAGGGTTATGGAGATGGTGATCAAAAAGGATTTTGCGCCGAATTGAACAAGGTCTGAAGTATAGGAACGCTTTAGGGTGCTGAAATTGATACCTGCCCGGGTGGAGAATCTCAGCGAGGCCATGGCCTGTCCTGTTCCGGTGATAACCGTCAAAAAAAGTCCTGCGGCAGCCAACCCGAGAAGGCCGTATCCGGCGTTTAAAACCAGGACGGTTAAACCGGCCCGGGCAAAGGTGCTAAAGATGCCGATGCCGTTAATAATATCAAAGCGCTGATGGGCGTAAAGGTTGCATTGAAATATAGCGAAAAAAAAAGTCGCCGCCATAGTCAAAGAGACCAGGAGAAATGCATGGTCTGCTCCGGGGGTTGCTATGGGGTCGATGGAAAAAATATCGGATAGGTGCATTGAGATAATAAAGCCTGTGATCATGCAGACAAGGGCCGTGCAGGAGAGGAAGAAAAACGCCGTTGTAATGTAGCCGTCTGCCGTCTGTCTGTCCTCTTTTGCAATGGCGTGGGCGACAAAGCGGGTGACAGCCCCCTGGATACCGAATGTCAGCAGGCCGTAATGACCGGATAAGGATACAATCAACGACCAAATTCCGTAAGTGCCGCTGCCAAGGGTGTGGACAATGAAAGGGGATAAAAAAAGCGTAACGATGACGGAAATAACAAACCCCATCTGGTTGGCGGCAATGTTTCTTCCCACCTTACTGGAAAATATCTTCATAAATGGCAATGTCACGATAGCTTAACGCCTATTGGCGATCCTTCGATCCGGAATCGATAACGGGGTGAAGGATCGGTTCTTTTCGGGGGGCTGTTTTGAGAGAGACACCATCCGGTCCGCCGGTCTGTTTAACTTTGAAAACAGCGATGAGGGGCGGACGGGCGTATCTTCCCTGGGTTTTATCTGCTTCAAGCAACGTCAGGAACAACCGTCCCGAGTCAGGATCAAAGGAACCCCCTCCTATCCGGTCACAGGGAAAGGGAACAGGAAAAATTCCGTACTCATAAGGCCGTACCATGTGAGCCGGCTTTTTCCCTTGTCTCACCGCGTAAAGATCTGCCAGATCCCACAGCCAGTAAAACGCTTGGTTGTCATTTATGTCTTTTGGGCAGTATCCGCCGCATTTTTTGGGTGCGCCCTCCCGGGCGCATTTATAGCAGACTCCGCTTTTATGTCCGCCTGAATACCCGATTGTCACATAAGTATTGAACCGATCCGGGATGAATCCAAATGTTACCCGGGACAAATGCGTCCAGAGGGTATTGCTGCCGGTGTCATTGGATAGATCGTGGGCAAGGGGATGTTTCAGTGAAAAATCAAGGCATTTTACCGTGGGTATTTTTTGATGCACATTATAGGATTTCCAGTCGTCCGGGCTGCTTTTAAACGTAAACAGGGACGGCCCTACACTGAACCTGCTGATGATCGGCTGACCGCTGGATTGACCGGTTAAATAATTTCCGGCCAGTGTCTGCTGTGAGGATGCAGGAATGGGACTTAACCACCCGGAAGTGTGTCCGGCGCCCCCCATAAAGCTGTAGAAGCCTTCAACTTCCGTGTTTATAAGCTTTGACAGATTGCTGATCACACAGGTTGTCATAGAGACCTTTCCAGGGGCATCGTAATATCGATAGGCATTGACAATCAGCTTTGGGCCGGACGGTGCTGGTATGATCGCCATTCCACCGATTCGGTCCAGCTTCTGGAGATTGCCCCCTGTGGCTCTGTTTAAGATCCGGGAAAAGGGCTGCAGCGGTTTTTCAACGATGGACAGGTTTGCCATCTCATCGGTTTGCCTGATCTGGGGGATTTTAAACTCTGCAACGGCCTGGTGGTGGCTGTGCCCCACGATGAAAAGAGATGCATTGGCCGGATTGTACGCTAAAGGTCCTTGCGCATAGTTGATACTGGATTCTCCAAAGTCCGAAGCCTTTAATCGGAATGCCCCCTGATATTGCAGATTTTCAAGGCGAAGTCGTATCCTGGATTCGGTTTGCGCCATTGCCGTCCCCCCGTTTTGCTGGCCGAACAAGACGGACAGCACCAGGGCTGCAAACGTCAGCACTAAGAGGTGGCATATTTTTTTTTGTATGACCATGAGACGTGGGGCGTATTCCCTTTTTTTATTCGGATGACACCTTTTACAGGCCGCAGTTCAATCCCTTGCAAGGTTCAGCCCTTGTAAAGGGATAGGCATGTGCCTGCATTATCATATTCTGGTCCTTTTAGTCCAGCCAATCTCCCCTGACTTTTGGCGTTACCCCGGGCAATCGGGCGCATCGGTCTGCCAATGGGATTTAAAAATGACTTGATGCGGTTGTTTTGTTGTCTAAAATACGGGCCCTGCCGCCGTCCCTTGCCGTTATTTTTTTATTCACCTCATTGTCGCAAATGAGAATGTCATAGCTTCCCTTGAATCGGTACTCAATGGCGTTGGGATAATCGGAATCGATCTTGATGGTATTGTTTTCAACAATGATGCCTTTGGCATTGCACAGGCAGATACCGGTATCTTTGATGGTATGGATTCGGTTGGCCTTGATGACCGCAGTGTCATGGAAACTGCCGTCCAGTCCCAGGGTTATTCCTCGGTCGCAGTTTTCTATGGTGTTTGCCAGGATTCGGGTGTTTTTTGAATTGTGCCAAAAGTGGATGGCACCTTCGGTCAGGGGGCCGTCCTTGGTATGAATATTGAGAAAACGATTGTCCTTGACCACCCAGTTTTCTCCCCTGTGGATATCAATTCCCCCGGTGTATCCCTGAAAAGCAAATCCTTGGGTAAATTCGAACCGGCAGTTCTCAATGAGTCCGAAATCCGTGTGATGGTCGGGCTTTTTGGGGTCAAAGGATCCTTTTAGCATCTGCTGGCCGGTGTCAAAAAAAACTAGATTCTGCAGAAAAATATGGTGGGCGTTATTCTCGCCGTGAATCTGGACGGCGTGATGGGCTGCATAGCCCAAGCTCAGTCCCTGAATATAGACACGGCTGTTTTTGATGCTGAGTATATTTTTTACTGGGCCTGAAGGTCCCTGGCCCTTGAGTATGGTTCTTTCAGGATTCCCGGATATGCTTTTATACGTGACCCTGCTGCCGTCGATGAGAATCTGCCGGGCAAGGGTATATTCACCGTCTGCGATCAGGACGGTAAGCCCGTCAGGCTGCCCCGGCCCGGAAGTGTCCATTAATTCGCTGGTGTTGGAAACGATGACGACATTTTCAGCCGCCGCCAACGGGTGAAACAGCAGCGGCAGGAGAAGGTAAAGAAGAACATATCGTATTCTGTATACTGTCATTATTATCACTTAGGTTAAAAAGACAGATTTTTGTCAAGGTAAAGTTGAATTTTTATTGACATTTGCTCACTAATGAAACTATATAATTTTTCGAATGGTGTTCGAAAAACGATAGTGCTTCTATTTTAAGAGTCTTTGGCAGGGGATTGAGTATGGGAGTCAAGGAAAGAAAGCGTTTAGAAAAGCAGATGCGGCGCAACCAGATCCTGGATGCCGCAAGAAAGCTGCTTTTTTCCCAGGGCATTGAAAAGATTTCCATCAACCGGATCTCCAAAGAGGCCGAGCTTGGGGTCGGCACCATTTATTTCTATTACAAGAACAAGGAAGACATCTTCATCGCCCTTCAGCAGGAAGGGCTTTCCGTATTGTTCAATATCATTGAGGGCATCGGCAACCAGGACCTGGAACCCGATGAAAAATTGCGGCGCATCGCCCAGGCCTATTACGAATTCACCCAGAATCAGGAAGAGTATTTTTCCATCATCAATTATTTTCTCTCTTCTTCCAAAATCTTTTTTGCAGGGGATCAAAAAGAGCAGGTGGATATGGCAGGGCACAAGATTTTAAGCAAGATTCAGCAGGTAATCCAGGATGGGGTGGAGTCCGGTTTTTTCATGGAAAAGGATCCGGTGAAGTTTTCCATTATGTACTGGGGTACCCTGCACGGCCTGGTTCAGTTCAAAAAACTGGAGCATACCACTTTGGGGAACCAGGATCACCTTGAGATATACGCCTACAGCGTTGATAAACTGATCCAGTCTATTGTCTGGGAATAAAGGAGGACCTATGGCATCGTTGGAAGATAAGATTGCGTTGATTACAGGAGCGGGCAAGAAAAGCGGCATCGGCTACGCCATTGCCAAAAAATTCGCCTCCCTCGGGGCCCATGTGGTCATTGCCGATTTCGGCACCGCCAAAAACTTCGGGGCGGATGTGGGAACCAGTACCACCGAGGAGATGGATGTCATCGCCCGGGAACTTGCCGAAGAGTTCGGCGTACAGACCCTGGCCGTAAACCTGGATGTTACCAATACACAGTTGGTGACGGCCATGGCAGATGCGGTCAAGGAACGCTTCGGCCGGGTGGATATCCTGGTGAACAACGCAGGGGCCACATTCGGCGTGCCCAACGGGGTGCACACCTATGATGAAGATGCCTGGGTCCGCACGGTGGATGTGAACCTGCACGGGGTGTTCCGGGTGTCAAAGGCTGTTGTTCCCCTGATGCAGGAAAAGGGCGGGGCCATCGTCAACACCGCATCCCGGGCCGGCAAGGTGCCGCCGCTGTTCAACGGGGCCTATGCCGTGTCCAAGGCCGGAGTGATCATGCTCACCAAGGTCATGGCTAAAGAGCTTTCCGGGCTTAAAATCCGGGTCAACGCCATCTGCCCCGGCCAGATCATGACCGACCTTGAAAAGTGGCGGTTCGGCCTGGAGGCCCAGTTCCTGAACACCACCGTGGAGGAACAGGAAGAAAAGATGTGCCAGACCATCCCCTTAGGACGGATCGGCACTCCCGCCGAAGTCGCCGATATGGCGGTATTCCTTGCAAGCGATGATTCCGCCTATGTTACGGGCCAGGCCCTGAACATCTGCGGCGGCCAGCTCATGGAGCTGTAAAAGGCGGCCACAGAGCGGTTTATTTTATTCTATAGATAAATTATAAGTTAAAGAATGAAGGAGTGCATCATGACAAGCGAAACCGAAACCATCACAGGCGCGGAACTGGCAGCCCAGGCATTAGAAGACAGAGGGCTTGACTATATCTTCTCTTTAAGCGGCGGCCATATCACCCCCATTTACCAGCACCTTGAAGGGTCTGACGTAAAAATTTACGACACCCGCCATGAGCAGTCCGCCCTGTTCATGGCCGAAGCCTATGGAAAGATGAACCGCAAGGCCGGCGTGGCCATGGTAACGGCCGGCCCCGGCTTCACCAACGCCTTAACGGGGGTGGCCTCCGCCCATTTCTCCAACACTCCGCTTGTCATGATTGCAGGCTGCGTGGGCATGGACAACAAGGAGCGGCTGGATCTTCAGGACATGCCCCAGGCCGCCGTTATCACCCCCATGGTGAAAAAGGCCCTGATCTGCCAGAAGGCTGAGCGGGTGAACGAATACGTGGACATGGCCTTCCGGATTGCTGAAAGCGGCCGTCCCGGTCCCGTCTACCTTGAGTTCCCCATTGACGTTCTCAATACCCCGGTGGACAAGGCCGCTGTTAAAACCACCCGCACCGAGGTGGTCTCCCACCCCGGCGATCCGGCCAAGGCCGCCGAGATGCTGGAAATGCTCCAGACCGCCGCCAATCCCATCGTCATCGCCGGCACCGGCGCCTGGCAGAGCGGAGCGGAAGAGGAACTTAAAACCTTCATCGAAGCCTCGGGTATCCCTTTATTCACCAATCTTTCCGGCAGAGGCATCCTTTCGGACGAGCATCCGCTCTGCTACGAAGGGGCCCTGGCCATTCGCCCCGGCGCCGGATTTGCCGCCTATATCGAAACCGACCTGGTGATTATCCTGGGAACCCGGATCTCCCTTTACTACCTGTTCGGGGATGTGTTCAATCCGGCAGCCAAGCTGGTTCAGGTGGATATCCAGCCCGATGAGATCGGCCGAAACAGAACCGTAGATCTGCCCATCGTCTCCGACATCAAAGGCTTTTTAACTCAGTGCAACGCCATCATGGCGGATAAGGATTTCGGATTTAAGGAACAGTTCTCCGCCTGGGTGGAAAAACTGGATCAGGCTCATAAGGATGGAAAAGCGTTGTCCCAGAACGACTGGACTTCGGAAAATATTCCCGTCCATCCCATGCGCCTTGCCCAGGAGGTGAACGCCTTCATGGACAGAGAAGACGACATTGTAGTGGCCGACGGCGGCGACACCACCACCTGGCTGGGCATGACCCGGACCATGAAAAAAGCCGGCGCCTACCTGGACTACGGCATCTTCGGGTCTCTTGCCGTGGGGCTGCCCTATGCCAACTGCGCAAAACTGCTGAATCCGGATAAACGGGTGTGCCTGCTCACAGGAGACGGGTCCGTGGGGTTCAACTTCATGGAGTTTGAAAACGCCATTCGAAAGAATCTTGCCATTGTCGTGGTCATTGCCAATGATCTTGGCTGGGGCATGATCCGCCACAGCCAGGAGATCCGTATCGGCCACGCCATTGAGGACGGCACCTGGATCGGGAAGGTGGACTACCATAAAATGGTGGAGGCCATCGGCGGCAAGGGCTACTTTGTGGAGGATCCCAAGGATATCCGACCGGCCCTTGAGGATGCCTTTGCCTCAGGCAAGGTCTGCTGCATCAACGTCATGACCGATCCTACCACCGTGAGCCCGGGCTCAATGGCCCTGGCCAATGTAGGGGCGTACAAGGCGTAAGTCGACAAAGCGTAACCAAAGGTGAGGTGTATTTTATAATTAATTATCCTTAAATGTGAAAGAGGGGGGGCTGCGCAAATGGAACCCATGGTGCTGGATCCCAATACGCTGGATGCAGTTCGGCTGAATTTCAACCCCACGGGCATTGCCATCATCAACGGGGCCATCGGCCTGATGATGCTCGGGGTGGCACTGGAGTTGAGTTTTGACGATTTTAAACGGATTATCGCAAGCCCCAAGGCGCCGGGGATCGGCCTTCTGGCACAGTTCATCCTGCTGCCGGCCTTTACCTTCGGCCTTGTCATGCTCCTGCGCCCCCATCCCTCCATTGCCCTGGGCATGATGCTGGTGGCGGCCTGTCCCGGCGGGAACCTGTCAAATATCATGACCTATCTGGCCAAAGGAAACTGTGCCGTCTCCATCTCCATGACGGCCATTTCCACGGTGGCGGCCATTTTTATGACGCCGTTGAACATCTCCCTTTGGGGGCGGCTCAACCCCGATACCGCCCCCATCCTCCAGGAGGTTCATCTAAGCCCGGTGGATGTGTTTATCACCGTGTTTATCATCCTGGGCATCCCGCTGATTGTCGGCATGACCCTTGGAAGGTACTTTCCCAACCTGGCGGCCCGGGTGCGAAAGCCGTTCAAGATTTTTTCCCTGTGCTTTTTCATCCTCATCGTGTGCGGGGCTCTGGCCGCCAACTGGCAGAATTTTTTAGCCTATGTCGGCCTTGTGGTCCTGGCGGTGCTGCTGCACAACGCCTTGGCTTTGAACACAGGATACTGGGCGGCAAAACTGTCCGGCTTAAGCGAGCCTGACTGCCGGGCGGTGTGCATAGAGGTCGGCATCCAGAATTCTGCCCTGGGGCTGATCCTGGTGTTCAATTTTTTTGACGGGCTTGGGGGCATGGCCATCCTGGTGGCCTGGTGGGGGATCTGGCATATCATAGCGGGCCTTGCCACAGCCTTTTTCTTCAGCAGGATCAAAAAGAACCCTGACAAGGATGTCACCTATGAGCAGGCGTGAGTTTCAGAGCAAAACCGTTTTGATCACCGGCGGCGCCTCCGGGATCGGCCTTGCCACGGCAAAGGAATTTGCAAAAGCCGGGGCAAACATCGTCATGGTGGATATGGATGAGACCGCCCTGGAAAAACAGTCCTGTGAAATGGAAAAGGAGGGAAGCGCCGTCCTGCCCGTCCAGTGCAATGTGACGGATCCTGCTGCATGTGAGGCTGCTGTAAAACAGGCCATTGACCGCTTCGGCTCCCTGGATCTTTTGTTCAACAATGCCGGCATCACACAAAGAAGCCTGTTTGAAAAAACCGGTGTTCAGGTGATCGAAAAGGTCATGGCGGTGAATTTTTTCGGATCCGTGTACATGACCAAGGCGGCACTGCCCCACCTGACCGCTTCAAAGGGCACCATCGTCGTGAACGAGTCTATTGCCGGTGTGGCACCGCTGCTCGGCAGATGCGGATATGCCGCCTCCAAGCACGCTCTGCACGGATTTTTCACCTCTCTTCGCTGTGAGCTGCGCCATAAAGGCGTTCATGTGATGATTGTCTGCCCGGGCTTTATCAAGACCAATCTTCAGACCCGGGCCTTAGGGGGCGACGGCAACATCGCCACCCACGAGCAGACCCGTATCGGCAAGCAGCAGACGCCTGCGTTTGTAGGGGCCCAGATCCGAAAGGGTGCCGAAGAAAACAGAACGCTGCTGGTCTTCACCTTTTTCGGAAAGCTTGGGGTGCTGATTTCCCGCCTGGCGCCCGGGCTTTACGAGCGGCTGATGACCCGGCAGTTTAAATCTGAACTGGGCTGATCTAATGCGTTTTTATAGAGACGGCAAGTTAAACCGGTTCTGGATTCCGGTTTTGGCAGCGGCCGTTTCTTTGCTTTTCGGTCCGGTGTCCCATGCCGACGGACCCAGGCTGCAAAAGCCGGGATACTACACGGGAAATGAGGATGTAGAGGGCTGGGTGGCCAGCGAAAAGCTGGACGGCATCAGAGGCTATTGGGACGGCAGACGCCTTCGTACCCGTAAGGGCCTGCCGCTGAATCCGCCGCCCTGGTTTACCCGCAATTTTCCGCCCTTTGAACTGGACGGGGAACTTTGGAGCGGCCGGGGGGAGTTTGAACTGGTCCAGTCCGTGGTTCTGGACAAGGTTCCAGGCAGGGGCTGGGAAAAGATCTCCTACAACATTTTCGAGGTCCCCAATCAGCCGGGTAATTTTTTTTCCCGGCTGCAAAAGGCCAGGGACTGGTTTGCAGCCCATCCCAACCCCGCTGTCCAGATCATCCCCCAGGTTCAGCTCAGCGGGGCGGACGATCTGGACCGGTTTTTCAGGGACGTGGAATCCAAGGGCGGGGAGGGCGTCATTGTCAGAGACCCTGAATCCGCGTACCATACCGGACGAAGCCCCCGTATCCTCAAGGTAAAACGGGCCCGGGACATGGAAGGCCGGGTCGTTGCTGTAAATTCCGGGAAAGGAAAGTACGCAGGCGCCATGGGATCTTTGACCCTCGAGCTTGAAAACGGGCTCAGGTTCAGGCTGGGAACGGGCTTTACCGACCGGATGCGCCGTTATCCGCCCCAGCCGGGAGCCGTGGTAACCTTCCGTTACCACGGATTTACGAGTAACGGCATCCCGAAGTTCGCCTCCTTCTTACGGATCCGGCAGGATTAGACCGACTCCTGGCCGTCCTTCTATTTTTCAGATACCTTAAACACTCCGATCATCTCTTTTAAGGTGGCGGCAAGGCCGGATAGTTCCCGGGCCCGCTCTTCCATCTGCACCCCCTTTTGGGACATGGACTGGGTCACGGTGTTGACCTCGGATATATCCTTTGAAATTTCGGAAGAGACCAGAGAGCTTTGGGCGACGTTTTCACTGACCTCTCCTATGCCGGCCGAAGCCTGGGACACGTTGTCCGCCACCTCAACGGCAATGGCGGACTGCTCCTCCACCGCCCCTGAAATGGACAGAACGATGTCGTTAACATCTGAAATCACCCGGGTAATCCGGTCGACATCCTCTACTGTATCCTGAGTGGAGTTCTGAATGCCGGAAACTTTTTCACGGATCTCCTGGGTGGCGTCTGCCGTCTGAAAGGCCAGGCTTTTGATCTCCTCGGCCACGACGGCAAAGCCCTTGCCGGCCGCCCCGGCGCGGGCCGCCTCAATGGTGGCATTGAGAGCTAAAAGGTTGGTTTGCTCGGCAATTTCCGTGATGACTTCTGTGACCTTTGAAATCTCTCGGGCGGCATCGCCCAGGCGGTTGACCCGGTTCGAAGCCGTGGTCACGTTTTTAGCCGCCTCGTCCGCAACGGTCCTGGCGCGGGAACAGTTTTCCGCTACTGAATTGAGGGTGGTTTTCATCTGATCCGTGGCATTGGCAACGGTGTTCATATTGATGGATGCCTGCTCGCTGGCCGCGGCCACAGAGTCCATATTGGCGCTCATCTCTTCGGCTGCTGCAGCCACGGCATTGGCCCGGTCGGAAAGCTCTCCTGCATCCCGGCTCATATCCGATGCGGTTTTCAGTACATCCTCGGAGGCGCCTGTTACCGTTCCGGCATTTGCCCGGATATCCAGAATAATCGCATTGAGCCGTTCCAAGAATTTGTCGAACCAGCCGGCCAGGGCTCCTAATTCATCGGTCCTTGTATCACTGAGCCGCCGGGTCAGGTCTCCTTCGCCTTCAGCTGTATCCCGAAGCCCGTCCGAGATTCTGCGGATGGGGGTGACCACCATGAGCTTAAGGGCAATGCCGGTGAGCACCAGGATGGCAACAGAGCAGAAGATTCCCACGGTAATGGTGACGGTCCGGATGCTGGCCGTCACATCCCTGGCCGAAGAGTTGAGAATATCCGCTGTCTGTTCAAACACCTTTGTGTTGCTTTGGCTGATGCCGGCAAGTTCCTGTTTGATCTGGGCATTGACTTCGGAAGACCCGTCGGCAAGTCCCATGGCTATGCGGGTCTCATTGGCGTCGATCAGCGCGGCAAACCGCTGCTTTAAGGCGTCAATCTCCTGGACAACCGCATCCCGGCTGATGCAGATTAAAATTTTGCCCTGCACCGTTCCGTAAAATTCAATGGTCTGCTCAAAGACAATGACCCCGTCATCGGCTCTGGAGGCTGCAATCACCTTTTCAATATTGGTGTCACCTGTACCGGTTTTGACATAGGTTTTGATCCGGGGGTCTCTGGCATTGAGAAAACCGGGAAGGGCCTGTCCGTCTTTGTCAAAAAAGAGGGTGTAGATAATCTGCTCGGTTTCTGCTGCGGCCTTGCTGTACTTTACAAGCTCTCTGAAGTCTTTTTTCATAATGGTGGCAGGGGCAACGGAGTTGAGCATGCCGGTCAGCCCTTTAAGGCTTTGCTGGAGCAAAGATTCCATGCCGACCCGGATCTGGGATTCTTCGTTTTCCAAGGCTGAGCGGGTGGCCTGGGACAGGTTGGCCGAGGTGTCGGTTCCCATCTGTTCCAGGCGGGTGTCCACCTTGGATGCCAGGGTTTCAAACGCTTTGAGATTCTGGTTTTCCGTCTGTTTCAGGGCCGTTGCAATGCTGTCGCTCATTTGGGAGAGCAGGGCATGCTGTCGGTTCAAAATGGTCAGGGAAAGGCCGGCAAAGGAAACCGCTAAAACGAGGATGAGCATAAATAGCAGTTTCAGACTCAGGTTGCCTTTGATCATGTCAAACATAGGGTCACTCCTTTGGCAGTGTGATTCAGATACGCGGTCTGCGCAGGGTCAAGCAGGGGAAGGAAAAAGGGTAAACTAGCGTACCACAAGCGTCTGTCTTAGGGGGCTCCGGAATAATACTGGGCATGGCAGATGCTCCTTGGTACGGATATCAACCTGCCGGCGTTCCCTGCCCCGAAATGGGCGGGAAACGCCGGCAGGTCGTTAAAACTTAGGGTAAGGATCGGCCCGGGGCTTTCGCTGTCCGGGTCAAAATCCTTTAGGCAAATGTCTTTTTAATAGCCGCTTCAACTGCAGCCACTATCGTGTCCACCTGATCTTTGGTAATGATCAGGCTGGGGGCAAAGTTCATAATGGTGTTCAGGCCGTGGAAACTGGAGTTGGTCCGTCCCACAATCACGCCTTCGGCCATCACATTGCCCATAAGTTGAGCCATCTGGGCTTCTGTTATGGGCTCTTTGGTCGCTTTGTCCTGGACAAATTCAATACCGGCAAAAAGCCCCTGGCCCCGGACTTCTCCCACGACATCATAGGACGTCAGGCCGGCCAGTTTTTCCAGGAGGTAATCGCCCATTTTGGCGCTGTTGTCAAGCAGGTTCTCGTCTTCAATGATCCTTGTGCTTTCAAGCGCCGCGGTCATGGCAGAGGTACAGCCGCCGTAGGTGGAGATGTCCCGAAAGTAGTTCAGGCGGTCATCGGGATCGGCGGGATCACACAGGAAAACGTCATAAACCTTCTGCTTGACCACGGTGGCGGACAAGGCCTCGTAGGAGGAGGCAAGCCCCTTGGCCATGGTAATGATCTCCGGATCCACATCATAGTGCTGGTGGCCCCAGAACTTGCCGGTCCGCCGAAACCGCAGACCACCTCGTCCATGATCATCCAGATGTCGTATTTTCTGCAGATCTCCTGGAGGATGGGATAGTATTCGGGAACCGGCTTTAAGATGCCGCCGCCGGCGGTGATGGGCTCTACGATCATGCCGCCGATGGTTTCAGGACCTTCTTTAAGGATGACATCCTCTGCCGCCTTTGCGCAGTCGATGTCACAGGATCCGTAGGTCTTGTCAAAGGGGCAGCGGAAACAGCAGCAGTGGGGGAACTCGAC
The DNA here is from genome assembly GCA_963677255.2 of uncultured Desulfobacter sp. Taxonomy (GTDB): domain Bacteria; phylum Desulfobacterota; class Desulfobacteria; order Desulfobacterales; family Desulfobacteraceae; genus Desulfobacter. Next base: position 4,064,411 of record CAXXER010000001.1, read on the forward strand.
AAAGCCTTCGGCAAAGGGGCCAAAGCCCTCTTTCCTCTGGGCCTGGCCGGTGGCACTCATGGCGCCGATGGTGGTGCCGTGATAGTCCCGGTCCCGGTACATGATTTTGTATTTTCCCTTGCGCTCCGGGCTGATATGGGAGGCCTGACGTACAATTTTAAACGCCTTTTCGTTGGCTTCGGAACCGGAGTTGGAAAAGTAGACCTTGTCGTGGTTGGGCAATTTTTCTAAGAGTTTTCTGGCAAATTTGATTGCCGGCACATTGCCGTAAACCCCGGCAAAATAGGGCATCTTTTTGAGCTGTTCGCACACGGCTTCTGCAATGGAGTCCCGGCCGTAGCCGACCATGACGCTCCATACGCCGCCGGAGGTGGCATCCAGGTATTCTTTTCCCCGGATGTCTTTAACCATAAGGCCTTTGCCTTCAACGATGATCATCTGTTCGGTTTTATCAAACAGCTTGTGGGGTTTGAGATGGTGCCAGAGGGCGTCCTTGTCTCCGGCCACAATGTCATCGGCATCATAGGCCAGCCAGTCTTGTTTGTTTTCCATGGGTATGTTCCCCTTAAATGATGTGTTGTTCTTTTTTCGTTTCTTTAGGAAAGCCGGTCCGGCGTTGCGCTTGCAGCCGGACCGGACAATGGTTAACCCTTAGACGCCCTGCTGGGGCTTCATGTCCGCCTTGTCAATGCCGGCAACCACGACGGGTTTTTTCATGGCATCCCTGCGGAACGGTTCGCCAAGCTCCATGTTGGTCATGACTTCGATGAAGGTGGTCTTGCCTTCCTCCATCTGGCGTTTGACGGCAAGGGACAATTCGTGGGTCAGCTCGTCCATGGACCAGGCTTTGACCCCTTCAAGGCCGCAGGCCTTGGCGATCTCGGAGTAGTGGACGTTGCGGTCCAGTTCGGTTCCCACAAAGTTGTCGTCGAACCACAGGGTGGTGTTTCTTTTTTCAGCACCCCAGTGATAGTTGCGGAAGACGATCATGGTGATGGCCGGCCACTCTTCTCTACCGCAGGCGGCCATTTCGTTCATGGAGATGCCGAAGGCGCCGTCCCCTGCAAATCCGACTACAGGGACATCCGGCTTGGCGATCTTGGCGCCCAGGATAGCGGGAAGCCCGTATCCGCAGGGGCCGAACATGCCCGGAGCCAGGTATTTGCGGCCCGCCTCAAATGAGGGGTAGGCATTGCCGATGGCGCAGGAGTTGCCGATGTCTGAGGAAATAATGGCCTCTTTGGGCAGGGCCTCGATAATGGCCCGCCAGGCCATGCGGGAGGTGATCTTGTCGGGATCGGCGTCCTGGGCCCGCTGGTTCCAGGTGGTGCCGGGATCGTCCGCCTCGTGGTCCATGGTGGAAAGCTCTTTGGCCCAAGTGGCTTTGGTCTCTGCAATCAGGGTGCGGCGCTCTTCACGGTCTGTATCCCCGGCCGCCGGGGCCAGACGCTCCATGATGGCGGTCGCCACCTTGGCGGCATCCCCTGCAATGCCCACGGCAACGGGTTTGGTCAGGCCGATGCGGTCGGGGTTGATGTCCACTTGGATGATGGCGGCGTCTTTAGGCCAGTAATCAATGCCGTAGCCGGGCAGGGTGGAGAAGGGGTTGAGCCGGGTGCCCAGGGCCAGGACAACGTCGGCCTTGGCGATCAGTTCCATGCCGGCTTTAGAGCCGTTGTAGCCTAGAGGCCCTGCAAATAAGGGATGGGAGCCGGGAAAGGCGTCGTTGTGCTGGTAGCCGCAGCAGACCGGGGCGGTCAGTTTTTCGGCCAGGGCCTTGGAGGCTTCAATGGCACCGCCGATGACCACGCCGCCGCCGTTGAGGATCACGGGGAATTTGGCGTTGGACAAAAGCTCGGCTGCCTTTTCAATGGCCTTCTCTCCGCCTGCGGGGCGTTCAAATTCCACGATGGGGGGAAGCTCAATGTCGATAACCTGGGTCCAGAAATCCCGGGGCACGTTGATCTGGGCGGGCGCTGAGGCCTGTTTGGCCTTGAGGATAACCCGGTTGAGGACTTCGGCCATGCGGGAGGGATGGAGCACCTCTTCCTGGTAGGCGACCATGTCTTCGAAAATGGCCATCTGGGGCACTTCCTGGAAGCCGCCCTGTCCCATGGTCATGTTGGCGGCCTGGGGGGTCACCAGCAGCAGGGGGGTGTGGTTCCAGTAGGCGGTCTTTACACAGGTGACAAAGTTGGTGATGCCGGGGCCGTTCTGGGCCACCATCATGGACATTTTACCGGAGGCCCTGGTAAAACCGTCGGCCATGTAGCCTGCATTGCACTCGTGGCCGCAGTCCCAAAAGGAGATTCCAGCCTTGGGAAACAGGTCGGAGATGGGCATCATGGCGGAGCCGATAATGCCGAAGGCATGTTCAATACCGTGCATCTGAAGCACTTTTACAAAGGCTTCCTCGGTGGTCATTTTCATGGGGTCTTCCTTTCGTAACCAACAGGTTGCCTGACGGTTGAGTCAGGCGGGTTCAAATATCTGATATCTGATATATCAGTTTCATTTTCAGGCATCTTTACACCTTTTTGTACTGCCTGTAAACAAGAAACAAGTTTCATACCATCTTTTTTAATTACCGGCATGAAAGTGAAATTGATAGGGGAAGATCCTTGCCTGCCAATGGATTTGCCCTTACCTCATTAAACCGTCTTTCCTTTTATATATCTGTTTTGTCTGACCCGGATTTGCATAGTGGGGCATTTGTGCCCCGTTTTTTTGGGCGCAGAATTGCTTGATCGTGTAACTTTTAATATTTAACCAACTGATTTTGCATTTTATTTTATCATCGGGTTATGGGAGGGGGCAAATGTGCCCCTTTTATTTTTGGGTGCAGAGTTCTTTGAAGTTGCTTGAATTTAAAAAGATTCCAGCAGGAATGGGTGAATTGTGGGGCAAAAGTGCCCCGGTTACTTTTGGGGGGCAGAGGTGGGTTTTAAGGAAAAAAGGGACTTAACTCTCTAAATTCTATTGATAATAAAGCATCCTCCAGTGGGGTGATCCAGGTTCTGGCACACCCATTGCAAATTTGCATCATTTAGAAAATGCACCCCCGGTTCTGCATGGGCGGCACCGGGCAAGACCAACAAAAAAATGGAGTAAATGAGATGAAAAAAACATTCTGGTCCAAAACCCTGGCTGGCCTCGCTGCCGCCGCAATGATCGTTACCTTTACCGCTTCCGCCCAGGCCAAGACTTGGAAGATGTCCTTTGGGGATGCTGCCGGTGGAACCCAGTGGGAAACCGGTACCCAGTTTGCCAAAATCCTTGAAGAAAAAGCCGGCGGTAAAGTGAAATTCGGCTTTTTCCCCAACGGTCAGCTGGGTTCAGAGCAGGACACTGTTAATGACTGCGCTATGGGAACCCTGGATTTCAGCGTTCTCGCCGTTAATAACCTGACCCCCTTTTCCCCCTCTGTGGGCCTGCTTACCCTGCCGTACATGATCCAGTCCCTTGACGATGCCAAAAAGCTGACCCAGGGCGACATGGGCAAGGAACTTGCCGAGAACACCTTAAGGGATGCCGGCGTTCGCATCGTGGCCTGGACCTACTCCGGTTTCCGGGTACTGACCAACTCCAAACGCCCGGTAAAAACGCTTGATGATCTCAAGGGCCTGGTGATCCGGGTTCCCAAGAACGCCATCATGATTGAGACCTACAAGTCCTGGGGAATCAACCCGACTCCCATGGCCTGGTCCGAAACCTTCACCGCCCTTCAGCAGAAGGTTGTGGACGGCCAGGATAACCCCTTTATCACCGTCCACGCCATGAAGTTCTATGAAATCCAGAAGTACATCACCACCGTGCGCTACCTGTTCTCCCTGGAGCCCATCATCATGTCCGAAGAACTGTTCCAGAAACAGAGCCCTGAAATGCAGAAGATGATTCTGGACGCCGGCAAGGAGGCCACTGCTTACTCAGCTGACTGGCTGATCAAGACCGAAGATTCCATTAAAGAAGATCTGATCAGCAAGGGCATGGTCATCGACGCGGCTGCCGACGGTGAAAAAGCCTGGATCGAAAAGGCCACCTCCGCTGTATGGCCCAAGTACATCGACAGCATCGGCGGCAAGGCTAAACTGGACGCAGCTTTGAAACTTTTGGGCAGATAAGCCAAAAGACGTTTGTCTCAAAACATAAATTATTACCACTGCTGCCTGCAGGGTCGCCCACGGGCCGCCCTGCAGGCATTCTCACTGAACACGGCCCAACGACCATAAGGGACGATCATGAAGAAAAAGAACCTTTTATTACACCTGCTGGATCATTTTGAAAGCTATGCCTGCCAGATCCTTCTGGCATTTTTCGTTTCCCTGTTGTTTTTGCAAATCCTGCTTCGGGAGTTTTTCCAATACTCCCTGTCCTGGGGGGAGGAGCTGGCCACCTATCTGTTTGTCTGGTTTGTTTTTCTGGGAGCCAGCGTGGCCTGCCGCCTGGGGGCCCACAACCGGGTGACCTTCCAGTTTAAAATGCTTCCAAAAAAAGTGGCCATGGCGCTTGAGGCCGTAGCCGACCTTATCTGGATCGCCTTTAATGTCTACTTTATCTATCTGAGCTACACCTTTGTCTTTGAAAAGATGAATCTGTTCTGGAAATCCCAGACCATGGGGATCCCTATGAAGTATTTTTACATGATCCTGCCCGTGGCCTTTATCCTCATGACGGCCAGAGTCATCCAGATCAACTGGATTCGTTTTGTTCTGGGCGAGGAGATAAAGGACCCGGACGCCATTGAGGTTGAGCACCTGCCCGAGACCGGAAAAGACACCCCAGATCCCAGGAATTAAAACAAACCCAGGAGACTTTTTTTCGTGGAAACATCAATCGTTTTGGTTTTATTTGGTACCTTTATCGGCCTTCTGCTTTTAGGGGCCCCCATCTCCATCTCCCTGGGCGTCTCTGCCGTGGCCGCCTTTTTGGCCGTTGACGACAACCCCATTAAACTGGTTCAGATCGCCTTTACTTCGGTGGGATCCTTTCCCCTCATGGCACTGCCGGCCTTTATTCTGGCCGGGGCCCTGATGGAGGCGGCCGGCGTGTCCAAACGCCTGGTCAGCCTGGCTGAATCCTTTGCCGGTCCCATGACCGGGGGGATCTCCTGCGCCACGGTTATCGCCTGCATGTTTTTCGGCGCCATTTCAGGTTCGGGCCCTGCCACCACTGCAGCCGTGGGCATGCTCATGATCCCCGCCATGATGAAGCGGGGGTATGACAAGGGCTATGCCTCAGCTATTACCGCCTCTTCCGGCGGCCTGGGCGTGGTGATTCCCCCTTCCATTCCCATGGTGATTTTCGGTATCTCCGGCATGAGCATCCGGCCCCCTGCAGAAGCCGTGGCCCAGTTCGGCAGTTTTCAGTCCGTTTCCATTCCCAAGCTTTTTGTGGCAGGGGTCTTTCCTGGTATCGTCATCTCTTTGAGCCTGATGATCATGAACTACTTTCTCTGCCGGAAATACGGCTACAAGGGCCTGACCGACCGCTGGTCCGGATCGGTTATTTTCAAAGCCTTCAAAGAAGGCTTTTGGGCCATTCTTGCCCCCATCGTGATTCTGGGCGGGATCTACTCCGGTCTTTTCACTCCCACGGAATCGGCCATTGTGGCTATTTTTTACACACTTTTTGTGGGCTTTTTCATCCATAAAGAGCTCAAGCTTCCCGCCATCATGAACGCCCTTGAGACCACCACCTGGCTGACCGGCCGGGTGCTGCTCATTCTTTTTACCGCCACGGTATTCGGACGCCTTTTGGTGGAAAACCAGATCCCGGCTATCATTGCCAGAGCCATGCTGGATATCACCACCAACCCCTATCTGATCTGGGCCATGATCATCTTTTTCCTGCTTTTTGTGGGCATGTTCATGGAGACCCTTGCCACCATCATGATCCTGACGCCTGTGCTTTTGCCCGTCATGTACAATCTGGGCATTGATCCTGTACATTTTGGCATCGTCATGGTCTGCTGCTGCGAGATCGGATTCCAGACCCCGCCTCTGGGCGAGAACCTGTTCATTGCTTCGGGCATTGCCAATGTGAGTATTGAAGAGATCTCTTTAAAGGCGGTTCCCTTTTCCATTGTGGCGGTGATTGCGGTGTTTATTATTGCCTATATCCCGCAAATCTCACTGTGGCTTCCGCGACTTCTCGGGTATTGATTGCATGACCGGAGTACCGGCAGCCCGCTGCCGATACTCCGGTCACCACAAGGGAAAGCCATGGGGACCTGCCTTCGGCGTTAGTCAGGGATCGCAGTAGCACACTACAGCTTCACCCTGCCTGCCTTGAATCCAGGCCCCCCTGACTTTTGCAATCGCTGATTCTATCTTCTTGGGTTTGCTGACGGAGGGTTTAAGAGGGAGGGAAGGTGACTGCGGGATTTGTAAAGAAAATATATTATTATTGTTACCTTAAGGTCCCGCTCAAAAGGCAAGAGTTTAATGTATTAACAGCCTGTTTGAATTGAATGGGTTAACCACTATATGTGGTATGCGGTTCCCTTTAGAAAATCTGAGCACTTATAGACAAAGTCCTGGGTTTGTAATTCCTTCGATATCCTTTGAATGGAAATCTGTCAGAGTAGTAAATAGAATAAATCAAGCCTAACAATTGAAAAGTGCTGTCCAACCTCCATAGACCCAATTATGTGGCTTCACCGTAAAACCTTCCGGACAAAAGCAACAGTAAAATAGGACATAAGAAATAAGCCTACAAAACCCTCAATTCCAGATAAAAAAATCCCTATGATGTTAGCCGGTTGGACGTCTCCATAGCCAATTGTTAAAAATGTGACGATACTATGGTAGAAAGAGTCTGTCATTGAATCTGAAAATTTAATTAACTTACCAGATCTTTTAATAAGAGGAATCTCTAAAATCAGCGAAAAAAAATTTATGTATGTAAAGATAATTACGGTAATGGCCATGAACTTGGAAATAGTCCAAGGATCGGTACCATACCTTCCCATTCGTTCCAGAAAAAATTTTATGAAGTAGTATTTTAGTTTACTATAGTTAGACCTTGAGGCTTTAAGCTGATTCCTTTTGAATTGGAAGTATGCAATATCTTCATCATCATATTGTCCAAGATTCCTAAAGTTTTCTTTTAGCAACGTAAATTGATATGCTTTCTCTCTATCATTTGATTCTATTTGAGAATTAATTACATCATTTTCGTCATCAAAATCATTTGAGAATTTTAACTCTGTCTTTCCAATGAAAATTTTCCCAACAAGTTTAGTGTTTGTGAGGAGTAATTGTGAAAACTTGGAACCTTGAAAATCAATTGTTCCATGAATTATTGAATCACTAAGATTTATACTTCCGGCTTTCATGCTGTTCATGTGCCAATCTGAAGTGATTTTAATATTTGAAAAATGAACTTGTCCTTTGCCAAATCTTGCTTTATTTAGATTGAATTCACCGCCATTTACTATAATCCTTGAAAAATTAGCATCCCCATTCCTTAGTTCGGAGTCATAAAAACTTACATACCGACTATCAAATTTCGCTCCAGAGAAATCAATATCCCCTTCTTCGAATTTTGTACAATCAAAATGGACCTCTCCTTTTCCGAATCTTGCAGATCGAAAAGAAAGCTCACCTTTTCCAAAATGGATAAGAGAGAAATCATTATTGCCTTCACCAAAAATAGTAAAGTCAAAATTCACATCGCCATTCCCGAATTCGGCTCGTTTGAAAAAAACTCCCCCGTTTGAAAATTTGGAGTAAGAAAAATCAACAAAACCATTAAAAGTCGTTCTGTTAAAAAGTACCCTACCATCACTAAACTGGGCTCCCAAAAAAGAAACTTTTTGTCCAAAGAAATTAGCTTTCCAAAATATTGATTCCCCTTTTCCAAATATGGCGTGTGAAAAATCTATGCAATCTCCGCAGAATGAAACATCTGAAAAATCTGCATTTTCAAAAAAAGATTCCCTCGCACTTTTTAAAATTAACTCTGCTTTTGCGGGACTGAAGCCCCTTTTGTATTCAGGTATGGAAAAACCTTCTATATATTGATTGCTTAGATCAACTGATTCCCCGTTTTTCATCTTGTCATAGATTGTTTCTTTTTTTAGAACAGAGAATTGTTTACTTTTAAAATACTGGCCCATGTCATAAAAACTTGTATTGTCAGTAAATTCTATAGTTACGACATCGCCATTTTGACTAAAGCTTTTTGTATATTCCATGTTTCGATTCAAAAAAATTAAAGATATGACCCAATGAGTTAGTAGCAGCATGCGCTGTGTTATGTAAAGCGATAGAACAAAAAAATGAATACTTCAGAGCAATCTAATAATATCCTTCAAATGAGAACTACCGAAGTCATGAATCATGGTATAAAAGCTGACCATTCTATATACCGAGCGGATGCCGGGGGCAAGCCCATGAGAGCGGGAAAGTCAATTTTGCAACGGGCTTCGATCAATTTCGCCGATGCCGCTGCGGGCGTTGCCTGCGGGGATTGCGGCTAAAAGGCCCAGCCCAAGGTGCCGGTGAAGGCTTGGCCTTCCGAGCGTTCGGCCCAGGTTCCGTCATAGCTCAGGGTGAAGGATACGTCGTCCCGGCTGAGGGTCATGCCCGCCTCGGCGGTCAGCCGGTCCGTGTCGTTCTCGGTCTTCACGTCGGCCGAGGCGGTGGCCAGCCGCTGGCGCACGGTGAAGTCCGCGCCGGTCAGGGTGTGGACTATGCCCGCCCCCACGTAATGGGTTAGGTCCGCGCCGTGCACGTCGATGGTGGCGTAGGTGGCGCGCACGCCCAGCACGGCCTCGGTGATGATCTCGTTCATGGCGTCGTAGGCCACCGCGTTGACGGCCCCGTCCTCTTCGAACTCGCCGCGATACAGCCAGGACAGGTTCAGCCCGGCCCGGGGGGAGATGGTCCAGTCCTGGACCGGATGCCAGTCGTACACGGCCAGGAACCGGTTGGAGAGCATCCAGGAATCGTAGTCCGCCTCGGCGGTCTGCCCCAGGCCCGCCGCGCGGCTGGAATCGTGCTCGGTGTAGGTGGCGGTCAGGGTGTCGGTGAACTTCCAATCATCCATGCGGTAGCCGCCGTATACGCCGAGGGTGTAGAGTGTCTGGTCCTCGTTGTCGCTGGTGCCGAAGGCGTTGTCCGTGAAGGACACGTCCACGGTGCCGACCCCGGCCATGGCCCCGATGGCCAGGTTGTCGCCGACCATGCGCTCCACCCCGCCCTCGAACCCGACCAGCATGGTGTCGAAACCGGCTGCCCGGCCTTCCTTGTCGCGGGAAATGGTCGTGACCACGGGCTGCAGGTAGATGGCCCACGGCTTCTCTTCGCTGCGGCCGCCGAGCAGGCCGGACATGGACCCGTTGGCGGCGACCAGGATTTCCTCGTCCTTGTCGTCGGCCTGGGCCAGCAGGGTCAGGCCGCGCGTCCCGGCCACGTCCGCGAAGGCCCGCGCTGAGGCCAGGGTGGCGGTGGTTCCCAGGGCGGCATTGTCGTCCGCCGGGGTGAACGAGGTGGTGGCCTGGACCGTGCCGCCCGCCCCGGTGGTGGTCGCCACGTTCACGGTGAAGTCCGGGTTGATGCCGACCGCGTTGTAGCCCGCGCCGGTGTTCAGGGTCCCGGCGGTCAGGACGGTGGTCGTGGCCCCCAGGTTGGCGGCCGAGGCGTCGATGTACAGCGTGCCGTTGAGGTTTGCCGTGCCGGTGGCGGTCAGCGAGACGGAGGGCGGCAGCGACAGAACGGCCCCGGAGGACAGGTTGAGGTCAGTGATAGCGTTGGCCATGCCCCCGGTCAGGTCGAGTTTGCCGCCGGTGACGTTCAGGGTGCCTATGGTTGCGGCGATGGCCTTGGAGACGGTCCATGTGCCGGTGTCGGTCTTGTTCAGCGTGCCCCATGTTCCGGTGATGTCGAAGTCCGCAGTGCCCTGGCCGTCCAGGAAGAGGTCGGCGCTGTTAGCGGAGCTGTGCACCGCGCCGCCGAGAATCCGCGTGCCGGTCTGCAGGTGGATGTCCACATTGTTTTCGTCGACATAGACGGCATAGGCATTGCCGCCGCCCAGGGCGGTGGCCGACAGGGTGCCTGTATTGTAGAACGTCGAGCGGGAGCGGATATACGAGGCCCTGGCGTCTCCTGTTCCGTGGGTTGTGGCCGACAGGCTTCCTGTGTTGTAGAAGGTGGCGCCGTAACGCAAATAGACAGCGGCCGAAAATTCGGAGCCGTATGATTCGGCTGCGAGTGACCCGGAGTTGTATCCGGTTGAGTTGTCTGCGTCCATTAACAGCGCCCGTGCGGAATTGTCGCCGTATGCAATGCTTGTCACCGTTCCCGAGTTGTTGAAATAGGCATCTTCCGACATATAGACGCCTCGGGAGGAGCCCGAACCATAGGCGATGGCCGTGATGGTGCCCGAATTGACCGCGTATGTATGGTCGCTCACGCTGTGCATGCCGCGCACGGAGAAATTGTCAGTGGTCTCGACCGAAATGGCCCCTTGGTTGATCATGGTCACGAGGAATGCACCGTAATCGCTGTGCATGGCGTAGAGATACTGTCTGCCGCTTGCGATGGAGCCGGAAAGGTTGATGGTGCCGGTGTTGATGATGGTCGCCGCAGCGTCTACGCGGATTGCCCCCGAAAATTTGGAGCTGGCGGGACTGGAAGCCAAGGTCCAGGTGCCGTTGATGGTGCCCGCGTTGGTGATGGTGCCGCTGGAATCCATGATCCAGGTATTGTCTGTCGTGAAGACGTAGTCCGCCGCCCTGGCCGTGCCGGGCGCGAGGAGCATGAGGGTGAAAATCAGGACCAGGATCGGGAGTTGGGGACGCCGGGCTTGGCCTAAATCGGCCGGGAAAAGGGTCGGTACTGCGGATGAAGTCTTCCTCGCGTTGCTCAGTCTTTTCGTATCCATATCCATATCAGTAGTGTCCGGTTAGGTTCTTGCAATCAAGAACCCGTTAAATTTATTAAAAAAGCTCAACTAATCTGTTGACAAATGTGCGTAAAAAATTTTGCACGCCTTGAATATTTTCTTTCAAGGATGAAACATCCGTTCTAATTATTTTCTTCTAATGCCGGTTTCAAGAAAAAGACACTGTTAAAAACCGTTAAAATCGGTGGGCTAATGATAATTTATTAAGGGGGAAAACGGGTTAGATACGGCTGGGATGCGCTTGCAGCAACGGCATCCAAGTGGGTTTCTTGCTCAGAAGTTTTTTGTTCAATCGTCAGGTTTGCCATCCGGCACGTCAAGCACCACACCCATGTTTGCGGACGCTGCTTAACAAATACAACGCAATATCAATTATTTGAAAATCGTAAAGAACAAGTTGACTCTCAGTGCCGATGAGGCCCTTGGGCTCAGAATCGGCAGGGAACAGAATTTAACGGTCATTCTCCACATTGCTTCTGGTATTGAATGCCTCTTTGAAATTGGCTTGGGCGACCGATGATGGTATAAATCCTCCCCTTGATGGGAAACCGACAGGCCACAAGATGTGGTATGGACGCTGATTTGGAAAGACAGCCCGCCAGTCAAGTTTCTTGGACAATAGACTGATTTTGTACAATATTTCAAGAGTAAACTTTTTACCTTGTTAGGTTTCTTTGCCAGGATGGAAGTCTCCTAAAACCGCAAATCCATTTTTAATGGTTCCCCTGGCATTAGAATAGCCAAATTTTTAGGAAAAGATACTTACTCCACAAGATTGTAAAGATTTTTATACACCACTCTAACCTGATTCGATTGGCAACCATTGGTGAAGTGCTTTTGTAAGGCTTCATTTTCTTCTTGAATCTGTGCCATATATTTTTTAATGTCTCCCACTCCCATGGGGTTTTTTACTAAATCTATGATTTGGTTGGCAGCATTTTTTCCTTCAATTCTATTCCGATATTCATAGCACTTTTTATACTTTGGCGCATATTTTCTCTCAATGAGGGTGTCTGTCTGCTGGGTGATGTGTTTTTGTTCAGGCCAATAGACATCGTCGCGCTTGCTTTCGGTTACCGTATATCTGAATGTTACCGGGTCCTTTATTTCACTGGAACAATTGGCAGAGTAGAATTGGAGATAACGCATATAAAATCCGCTTTTATACCGTTTGCTCGACCGTAACTTATTGGAATAGAATTGAAGAATGCGGATCATCTCCTGATAATCATAGGCACTATACAAGGACTCATCCGGTCCAGTGCAACTGGGATCTAAATACAAATTCATGTGGGTCTGGGCACAGCGACGGCAGGTTGTCCATAACCTGTCATATAGCTTGCCCTCTTTGCCTGATGAATTCATCATGTGCTTGATCAATTTAGAAAAATCTTTGGTGTATTCGACAAAAGCTTTTTCGGGAATCCTGCCGCCAAGACCAAATTTTTGAGCCATACACTGGCAGTAGGACTCAGGCAATTCATATTTCTTTTGGGCGACATAATCCATACAGGATTGATAAAATGGTTTCAACCGTTCAAAATTAAAGCTATTTTCAAATTCCGCCCTTTTAACTGCCATCTTTTGTTTAAGTTCCGCCCCTTCTTTCCTTTTTTTTCCCAAAAAAACTCTCTGTTGATCAAACTTGGTAATATATTGTCTGGCGGAGTCCACCTCATTCGTATCCAAGCTCATCGTGACATTTGAATTTTCAGCGTTTAAAGTGGCTCGTGAAACCAACCAATTGTGATCATACATTTTTAGAACCACCTGGTTATGGTCAGATACACTCGGAAACAAAAAAGCGTGGGATACATTAGGACTGCATTTTTTTGGGGTTTGTTGTATAGGGGCTAATGAAATGAGATGCCCCTCGAACCTTCGTTCTGTTTCATAAAGCGTATCAACACAAACCCCTTCAACTGGAGACTTTATGACGATATCAAAGGCCAGTTTTTCCTTTGTACCGCTTGGGTTCACAGACAGCGTTCCTTCCGCATTTATGCGCTTTCCTTTTGGCTCCTGCCATCGCCAGGAAAAACTTCCAGTCCAATTCGAATCAACCAAACCGGCGACAAAAGATCCTCCTTTTCCGTTTTCCCGTGCTTCGGCTGAAGTGCAAAATATTCCGATGCATGTCAGGGTAATTGCAAAAAAAACAAAAGCTGATTTAGTCTGTGACATTTTAAGACACCCCTTGCTTTAGCGTAAAATTAAAAAATTTTTGCACCTAATTTTAAATCATTTCTTTATAGGTTTATATTTTTATTTGCAATTAAGATTATGTAAAATTATGTAATTTTACGAGATGTGATTCGGTTTTAACAAGGAGTATATCTAACATCGATTCAGTCTAAGAACATTATATTTACGATAGAATTTTTCTGATACAACAGGCCATCTAATGCCCTGTTAAGTGGTTTTCCTTTATGGAGCAGAATTATACATATTACCTTGTTAAGTTTACCAGCCAGAGCAATAGGTCGAGAGCTCATAGACCGCTCCTGAAAAACCGCAGGAGGGTAATGCAAAAGGCCCTGTTTATAAGTGAAATCAAGGCCTTTTTTATCGGGCTTAGCAGGCTGTTTTGCGCCTAAGACCGCCGGCTGCGAAAATGATACCCACCCCTAATAAGAGTACTGTTGAGGGTTCCGGGACCGGATTGTAATTCTGGATTTCTTTAATTTTTGCTTCGGTAAATTCCTCGGTGAATGCGGCGGCGCAGTTCCTGAGGTAGCTTAAGTCAAAATATCCGCTGTACCCGTCCGAGGTTGAATAAACAACATCATCCCAATACTTTTCCAGAGAGGAAAGTGAAATAACGTTAAGCAGGATATTTTCATCTGCCATTAATTTTGCAATAGCGGCCTCTCCGGTCAAATCGTTATAGGTATAGGAATATTTATCGTCCGGGTCTTCATCGGTGATGAAAATAACGACTTTGGCATAATCGCCTCCTGTCCATGAGAAATTATTAACGGACCAGTCCAGAGCGCTGTAAGCATATTCAGTACCCCCATATGTATATGTCCTGTCGGCTTCGTCTACAATTGCTGAGATATCGGAGGTTAAATCGACCCAGGCATTATACTCCTTTTGCGACCCTGTGGTATCTTCGTAACCTGCGATACCGTAATTGGCAAAAATACCGGCATCTGAAATACTCCCAGCAATTGTGCTAATGCTGTTGCTGATCCAGGAAAATTCAGAATTCATGCTGCCGGACTGATCGACAACAAAAACAATGTCTGCAAATGATGAGGCATTTGCTGTAGCGCCTGTCCCAACGCTTGCTAAAAATAAAACCAATAAAACGTAGATCCTTTTCATATTAGTCTCCCGGTTTCAATGAGATTTAAGTCGAAAAACGTTCGTATCTGTATCATCTGTGGTGCAATCGTAAATTTAGAGTTTCAATGCGTTCAACCGCACTATTTTTGAGTTAAAAAAAGAACAATGAAAATACAGTTTCTCTATTTAAGAATACAGCAATAAAAAAATGATTTTTTTGAATGCTTGAGCTTTGATAAAGTCATATAGGATATAAAGATCCGTTTTGTCAAGAAGAGTATAACGAGGGTTTACTTCGTATATTTTTTATTGGTTATTTGTATAGCGACTCCTTCTTTTTATTGATGAAAGCTTGGATTAAGGTAATTAAATTGGTTGCTTAAGTCTTTCTCTTTCCTGTCCGATATCTTATTCATCATAGTCTATTTTCAATAATCACTTGCTCAAGGAGGAGTCACAGTGAAGATCAATTCATCACAGATCACCATGGCGTCGGCTTCCAGCTATCTTCTATCCGAAAAACAAGAAACTCAAATAACCAATGCCGATGGAAAATTAATCACCAGTGAAACGGTCTATCATTCGGCAGCACGGCAATCGGCTGCCCAGGTCGAATTTATCACCGACGGGGGCGATACGGTTGAAATCGGGCAGGAGGGGCAGCAGGCAGTGGCGGTGACATCACGGGCAGAGCAGGGCATGGGGCTTGATATGCAGCAGTATATGGCATCGGTGTTTGAATGGGCCGCGAATGCCATTGATGAGGTGGTGGCCCGCTTTGAAAGCGGTCTGGTGGAGAAAAGCGGGATCCAGTTGTCAAGGGCCGATGAGGTGGACCTGGATACACTGGCTATTGAAACGGGCCAGGATTCCTTTGGGCGGCAGGTCACTATATATAAAGCGGTTGCGGCGGAGTATCGATCCCTTGCCCGGCAGATGACGCCTGAAGACATCTCTTTGAGCACCCAAACCCAAATCATCGAAGAGACCTCTGTGCAGGCGGGCGGCACGGTGCGAACGGCAGACGGCAGGGATATCTCATTTACTCTGGATGTGACCATGGCCAGGTCTGTTCAGTCGTCTTCCGAGGAGCGCCGGACCCTGCGGGTGGTGGATCCCCTGGTGATTGATCTGACCGGAACCGGTGCGGGGCTTTCCAGTGATAAGATGGATTTTGACCTGGACGGGGACGGAGACCTGGAGCGGGTGGCAAAGACGGCATCAGGCAGCGCCTTTCTTGCCTTAGACCTGAATGGGGACGGCGAGGTAAATTCGGGCAAAGAGCTTTTTGGGCCTTCCACAGGAGACGGGTTTAAGGAATTGGCCCTTTATGACAGCGATGGGAACATGTGGATTGATGAGAATGACGATATCTATGACAAGCTTCGGGTCTGGATCCAGGACGGATCGGATAATGGGATTTTAAAAAAGCTTTCAGAGGCCGGCATCGGGGCCATCCACCTTGGAAATATCGCCTCGGCGTTCACTATTCAAGGGGATGGCGGAGACATTCTGGGCCAGGTCCGAAGTGCCGGGATGGCACTTACAGAGGACGGAGAGGCCCGGGCGGTTCAGCAGATCGATCTGACGGTTTAATGGGCTTCCCCCCCCCCCCCCAAGACCTTTGGCCTGAAAAACCCACTGGTTTTTCCCGGTTTCTAAAACTTCCTGTCATCACCATGGGGTGACTCATTCAGTTGCATTGCCACTAGGACCGGCACATTTATAATGAACCCCACTTGGTTGATGGTCCCTTTGTATATAATGACAACTATCGTAATATTACAAATTGTTATGATAGAAAAGAAAGGGCTTGCCGAACGGCGGTTTTGATTGCGGCATGCATGGTTTGTTTGTACTGATGAAGTTAGAAACAGCCCTTATTCAGACTTCTTAAGATGAACCAATAGCCATCCTCTTAAAAAATTGAAGAATTCAAATTTGCTTATAATCTTTTCGTACATTGTGCCTATGAGAAAAAGATAGGAATTGAACATAAAACTGGAAGGGTATTGCCCCAACCATTCAAAAGATTCAATTGTAAACTTATTGGTATCACTTAATCGTTTAATCGCTTTATACGTATTCGCTTTGTAATAGGCTGGAAAAACATCATTCCTCGTTCTTCCTTCCGTTTTAGATACGACCGCTTTATGAAATTTGTTGGGTATTATTTTTGATGCAATTGACACATAGTCATATAAATTGGGTGTTAAAAAAATAAAATTACCCTTTGGTTTTAAAATACGGTTGATTTCTCTAAAAACAGAATCTGGATTCACTATATGCTCAAGTACAGCCCGTGATATTACGATATCAATAGAATTTGAAGGGATATCAATATTTGAAATGTCACCTTTTATATAGTGGATTTTGTTAAGGGTCTCTAATGGTTCTTCAAGATCAACGCCTATAAGCTTTTGCGCCTTATCTTTGAACTTACTTAAAATAGGAGCGCCCCTTCCACAGCCTGCATCTAAGATTGTAACAAAATTATTTGAAACAGATTTAATTTTATTTTCATATTTGTTGTATGGGTGGTCAGAAGGCTGAAAATATTTTTCCTGTAACTTTTTGGTTGTCAACATAATACTATCCGCTGTTGGGTTATCAGTAACAGAAAGAACTTTCTATCAAAAAATTCAAGCAATGTCTATGAATGCTCCACTGATAGTCTTTAATACAGGATTCAAAGACCCTGATAAGACTCAAAGCATAGAAAAAAAAGCGTCTGGCTGCAGGTTAATACGGCCAGACGCGGTATGTTTTTTTAAATCGTTAGGCTATCAAAGCCGGGAGGTTATTCCACCCGGTACCAGGTCTGGGTTCTGGAGATGAACATGAAACTGCCCTTGACCTTTAATGTTTTTTCGTCTTCCAGCCAGATGGAGCATTTGTACTCCTTGCCTTTTTTAGGATCGAGGATTTTTCCGGAGGAGTATTTGCCCTTATTCTCCTGAAGGCCTCTGATGATTTCCATGCCCAGAGTGGCCTGGTCTTTTCTGTCATCATTGTCTGCGCATTTGTCGCAGGTGGGATGCGGGTTGTCGCCTTCTTTAAGAAACAGCTTTACGATTTTTCCGTAGTATTTTCCGTCTTTCTCAAAAACTTCAACAATGGATTTGGGCTGGTTGGTTTCATCGTCAATGGTTTTCCATTTGCCGATGATGGACGCCTGGGCCCATGCCGCGCAGGCGGTGAACAGAACAAGGATGAAGGACAGAGCAGTTAACCGGAAGGCTGTTTTCATGATTCTTCTCCATAAAAAGGGTGATAAAAAAGAACGACGACAAACAATGTTATCCTACTTAGTCTGGCGTTCAATTTATGTCAATAAAAATTAAGCAAACGCTTGACAAAAACAATTCTTCTATTTATAGAATCTTCATTCTAACTTTGAAACGGGCATTTAAATGGCAGAGGCAGCACCCAAAAAAAGAAAGACGCTCACCCGCAGGGAGAGGGATAACCTTCGGAAACGCAGGGAAATCCTTGAAGCGGCCTCCGAGATTTTTGCCTCCAGAGGTTTTCACAGCACCACCATGGCCCAGATTTCAAAGCGCTCCCAGTATCCTCTGGGCACCATCTACAAGTTTTTCCCCGGCAAAAAAGAGATGTACCACGATCTTGTGATCAACAGGGTCCGGGATCTTGGCCATATCCTCACCGATATCAGAGAGGACCCTAAGCTGTCCGTTAAAGAAAAGCTCATGGCCTGTCTCAAGGCCCAGGCCGACTTTTACAAGGCCAACCAGGAAGTGGTAAAGATCTATATCTCCGAGCGCTCCAATATTGATGCGGTGGCCATGCCCAAGCTCAATGAAAAGGTCAACGGCTTTCACGAGCGTATGGTGCTTTTGTTCCAGGATCTTTTCGAACAGGGCATCGCATCCGGGCAGTTTAAATCCTATCCCAGCCGGGACATGGCCGAGCTCTATGCCGACATCGTCCATTCCGCCGGTTGGGCAAGCCTTTTCAGAGAAGATGACGAATCCATGGCCGGCCAAAGGCTGGCTATGATTTTTGATATGTTCACCAACGGCATTATAAATAACGATCCAGAATAAAAGGAGAGATCCACATGGCACAATCCATTGCAGACCGGCGGGACCAGGAGTTCGTTCTTCATGAATTGCTCAATGCGTCATCTTTGTCCGAGCATGAGCTTTTTGAGGATTTCAATAAAAAAACCATGGACATGGTGGTCAAGGAGGCCAGAAATCTGGCCGTCAAAGAGATTCTGCCCACCAACAAGGAAGGTGACGAGCAGGGCTGTACCCTTGAAAACGACAAGGTCACCGTGCCCGAGTCCTTTCACCGGATCTTCGAGCTGTTCTGCGAAGGGGAATGGCTGGCCATGTGTGACGATCCTGCATACGGCGGCCAGGGCATGCCAAGAGTCCTGTCAACCGCAGCCGGCGAGTTGTTCACCGGCGCCAACTGCGCATTCCTCATGTATCCGGGGTTAACCCACGGTGCCGGCAAACTGGTGGAAGAGTTCGGAACGGAAAGACAAAAATCCATCTATCTGAAAAATATCTACACCGGAAAATGGGCCGGTACCATGTGTCTGACCGAACCTGAAGCCGGCTCCGACGTCGGCAACCTGACCTCCACTGCCGTTAAAAACGACGACGGCACTTACACCATTACCGGCAACAAGATCTTTATCTCCGGCGGCGACCAGAACCTGACCGAAAACATCATCCATCCGGTTCTGGCCAGAATCGAAGGTGCCCCTGCCGGCACCAAGGGCATTTCCCTGTTCCTGGTTCCCAAATACCGGGTCAACGAAGACGGCTCCCTGGGAGAGTTCAACGATGTGGTCTGCACAGGTCTTGAAGAAAAAATGGGCATCCACGGCAATGCCACAGCCTCTTTATCCTTCGGCTCCAAGGGCAATTGTATCGGCGAGCTTCTGGGCGAGGAAAACAAGGGCATGAAGGCCATGTTCGTCATGATGAACGAGGCCCGTTTGGGGGTTGCCATGCAGGGCTTTGCATTCGGCAGCGCCTCCTATATCAACGCCGTAAACTATGCCAAGGAAAGAATCCAGGGCACAGATTTGACCAAGATCTTTGAGCCCGAGCCCAAACCCGTTGCCATCATCAACCATCCCGATGTGAAGCGTCAGCTGATCAACATGAAGGCCTATGTGGACGGCATGCGCGGCCTGCTTTACTACACGGCCATGTGCTTTGACCTGGCCAAGACTGCAGGGGATGAAAAGGAAAAGGAAAAATGGGAAGGCCTCATTGAGCTTTTGACTCCCATCACCAAAGCCTACAACACCGACCGGGCCTTTGAGGTCTGCGTCCAGGGCATCCAGGTCTACGGCGGATACGGCTTCATCCAGGAGTATCCCCAGGAGCAGTTGATGCGCGACTGCAAAATCACCTCCATTTACGAAGGCACCAACGGAATCCAGTCCATGGACCTTTTAGGCAGAAAACTCGGGCTTAAAAAAGGCAAGCCCTTCATGGACCTGCTCACCGAGATGAACAAGACCATTGCCGCAGCCAAGGAAAACGAGGCGCTGGTGGATCTTGCCGGCCGGGTTGAAAAGGCCGTCAACAAGCTGGGTGAAGTGGCCATGCACATGGGCATGACCGCAATGTCCGAAAAGGTGCTTGACGCCTTTGCCATGTCCAACCCCTTCCTGGATATCTGCGGAGATGTCTGCATGGCATGGATCGAGTTGTGGCGGGCCGTTGTTTCCCAGCCCCAGATTGAAACAGCCAAGAAAAAAGATGTGGCCTTTTACCAGGGCCAGGTTAAAACCGCTGAATACTTCATCACCTGGGTGCTGCCTGCCACCATGGGCAAAATGGAAGCCCTCCAGGGCAATATCCCGGCCGTCATGGAAATGCCGGATGCGGCATTTGCCGGATAACGCTGTGTTACGATCAGCCGGCGGAACGGCTGTTTTCAGTTAATCCGCCGCCACGGCTGTGCATATAAAGGGCAGGAGAGACGTCTCCTGCCCTTTTGGCATTTCAAATGCTATAAGATAAAATTACAGAATCCTTACGCGGTTAAAGTCTTTCCTTAAAAAAGCGGGCATACACTGGGCCCCAAAAGCCATTGCCCAGATTCTAAAGGAAAGACATGAAATTTATTAATTTTAGATACATTAACGATCTGTTTCAGGTTTCCTTGAAATGGATCATCAACATCCTGATCCTCTATATCATTCTGGTCCTTGTCATAGGCCTTGGCAAAACCCTTTTTTCCGCAGCGGATATTTTTTCAGGAGGCAAGTTTGAGGTTGTCTTCAGCCATGTGATCACCGACATTCTGTCTTTTCTTGTCATCCTTGAACTGTTCAGAAGCTTTGTGGAGTATTTCAAGGCCAGACGCTTCAGGCTTCACTCCATGATGGATCCGTTTATCATCTTTGTGGGAAGGGAATGCCTGGTCATGCTCTACACCAGAGAGCACATGTCCTGGCAGATCATGCTGGGATTTTCGGCACTGATTTTTTCTTTGGGGGCGGTGCGAACCCTGGCCGTGGTTTATAGCCCTGAAGAATCAGACCCTGATCGTTCGGACGGGGTTCTATAGGGAGAGGGGAGGGCAACCGCCCCAGGCTGTGAACCGGGGGCGGGAGTGTTCCGGTTAAAGGGTGCCGGTTTCTTCTGCCGGAGGATGGGCCTTCAGATACTCCAGGCGGTTCAGGCCGTTGATATAGGCTAGGGCCGAAGCGGTGATAATATCTGGATCTGCGCCTTTGCCCAGTGCCACCAGGCCGTTTTCCTTGAGCCGGACCGTTACCTCGCCCTGGGCGTCGGTGCCTTCGGTCAAAGCGGAGATGGTGAACCGAAGAAGCTCGGATTTGGTGCCGGTCAGCTTGGAGATGATGTTGTAAACGGCGTCAATGGGACCGGAGCCTTCCGTTGCTCCCTGGACGGGTCTGCCGTTGATGTTCAGCTGGACCGAGGCCGTAGGGAACACTGTGTTGCCGGAGAGGACATGGATGTACTCCAGACAGAAGACTTCAGAGGAGCGCAGAACACCTTCGTTGATCAGGGCTTCGATATCCTCGTCCAGGATGCTCTTTTTCTTGTCCGCGAGATTTTTGAACTTTGTAAAGACCTTGTTCAGTTCCTCGTCGGACAGGTTGTACCCCATCTGTTTGATATGGGCGTTGAGGGCATGTCGGCCTGAATGCTTTCCCAGTACCAGGTTGTTCTTAGAGATTCCCACGGTTTCAGGTTTCATGATTTCATAGGTCATGGGGTTTTTGAGCACCCCGTCCTGGTGGATGCCGGACTCATGGGCAAAGGCGTTGGCCCCTACAATAGCCCGGTTGGGCTGGATCAGGATGCCCGTGATCATGGATACCAGGCGGGACGTGGGATAGATTCTTGTTGTATCAATCCCTGTTGTATGGGGAAAAAAGTTGGGCCGGGTGTTCAGGGACATGACTACCTCTTCCATGGAGGTGTTGCCGGCCCGTTCTCCGATGCCGTTGATGGTGACCTCTATCTGGCGTGCCCCGTTCTGGATGGCAGCCAGGGTGTTGGCCGTGGCAAGACCCAGGTCATTGTGGCAGTGGACGGAAAGCACGGCACGATCCATGTTTGAGGTGTTTTCCATGACGTATTTGACCAGTTCTGCAAATTCTTCGGGGATGGCGTAGCCCACTGTGTCGGGCAGGTTTACTGTGGTGGCACCGGCATCAATCACTGCTTCGAATACCGTGCACAGAAAATCCTTGTCCGACCGGGAGCCGTCTTCGGCGGAGAACTCCACATTGTCGGTGAAAGATTTGGCAAGTTTGACTGCATCAACTGCCCGCTTGAGCACATCGGAAGGCTCCATCTGCAGCTTGTACTTCATGTGAAGTTCCGAGGTTGCGATAAAGGTGTGGATTCTGGGGTTGGCCGCATCCTTGATGGCGTCCCATCCCCTGAGAATATCAGCTTCGCCCGCCCGGCAAAGGGCGGCGACCTGGGCTTTTTTAAGGGTGTTTGCAATGGCCTTTACCGCCTCGTAATCCCCCACGGAAGCGGCCGGGAACCCCGCTTCAATGACATCCACCCCAAGGGCCTCAAGCTGGGTGGCGATTCTCAGCTTCTCAGCCTGGTTCATGCTGGCCCCCGGGGACTGTTCTCCGTCCCTCAAGGTGGTGTCAAATACGATAATCCGTCTGTCATCGTTCATTTTTTTATCCTTAAGTTTTTATGGCGTATTGAGGTATGCGTTGTGAGGTCCTCACCACGCATTGCTCATCTGTCATTACGCATCACTTTTTTGATCCGCTTTTTCATCCAGGGACAGCTTGTATTGGAAACTGTCGGCAAGCGCCTGCCAGGACGCCTCAATAATATCCTCTGAAACCCCGATGGTGGAAAACAGGTTGTCCGTATCCCGGGATTCGATGAGCACCCTGACGCGGGCGTCCGTTCCGTCGGACCCGTCAATGACACGGACCTTGAAGTCCACAAGGTGCATGTCCTCGACACTGGGATACATGGCGGACAGCGCCTTTCTTAGGGCGTTATCCAGTGCGGATACGGGCCCGTCGCCTTCAGCGGAGGTGATCTCGGTCTTGTCATCCACCCGGATCTTGATCATGGCGTGGGAGTAGCAGGGACGTTCCTCATCCTTTTCCACCACAACCCGAAAGGAGACCAGGTCGAATTTTGACCGGTACTGCTCGGTCAGCTTCTCCATGATCAGCTTGAGCGATCCTTCGGCAGCGTCGAACTCAAACCCGTCATTTTCCAGTTCCTTGATGGTGGCCACGATGGTGGCTTTTCTGGACTCATCATCTCCCAAATCCACGCCCAGTTCATGGGCCTTGTAGGTGATATTGCTCTTGCCCGACTGCTCGGAGACAATCACCCGGCGCTGGTTTCCCACAAGTTCCGGTGCCATGTGCTCGTAGGCCTTGGGGTTTTTCATGATAGCCGAGACATGGACCCCGCCCTTGTGGGCAAAGGCGGATTTCCCCACAAAGGGGCGGCTGCTCACCGGGGGCACATTGGCCGTTTCCGAAACAAACCGGGACAAGTTCAATATCTTTGCCAGATTCTCTTTGGAGATACAGTCCCGCTTCATCTTTTGGGAAAGGATAGGAATGATGGCGGTCAGGTCCGCGTTTCCGCATCTTTCCCCGTACCCGTTGATGGTCCCCTGGACCATGGTGGCCCCCACATGGACGGCGGTTACCGCGTTGGCCACGGCCATGGCGCAGTCGTTGTGGGTATGGATCCCGAAGATCAGATCCGTCTCCCCCTTGAAATGGGCAATGGTTTTGGAGGTGATGGCGTCGATGTCGCAGGGAAGACAGCCGCCGTTGGTGTCACAGAGCACCAGACAGCGGGTCCCTCCTTTTACGGCAGCTTCAAGGGTTTCAAGGGCAAATTCGGGGTTGGCCTTGAATCCGTCATAAAAATGTTCGGCATCGTAAATGACCTCCCGGCCCTGGGCGGTTAAAAAGGCGATGCTCTCTTCAATCATGGCCAGGTTCTCCTGCCGGGTATTGGCCATGATGTCCTCCACGTGCAGGTCCCAGGATTTGCCAAAAATGGTGATCACCGGGGCCTTTGAATCGATGAGGGCGGTAAGGTTTGCGTCTTCTTCACAGGTGTGTCCCGCCCGCCTTGTGGATCCGAAAGCCGCAATCTTGGCGTGTTTAAAGGAGGCGTTTTGGGCCAGTTCGAAAAAGGCCTGGGCCCCGGGATTTGATCCGGGCCATCCCCCTTCAATATAGTGGATGCCGGCGTCATCCATGCGCAGGGCCATTTTCAACTTGTCCTCCGGGGAAAAAAAGATATTTTCCCCCTGCATCCCGTCCCTTAAGGTGGTGTCGTAAAGAAGGGCTTTTTTGCCTGCCGATGCAGTGATGTCCGTTGAGGCTGCCATGTTACTTACCATTCTCCCTTCCCAGGGCAATGGCCCCGGTGGATGCGATTTCAACGATGCCCATGGGCTGCATCAAAGCGGTGAAGGCGCTTATTTTTTCAGTGTCGCCTGAGATTTCAACGGTGAAATGGGCATGGCCCACATCCACGATTTTAGATCTGAAAATATCTACGATGCGCATGATCTCCGCCCGTTTTTCGGGTTTTGCATGGACCTTGATCAGGGCCAGCTGCCGTTCCACGTATTTTTTTTCGGTCAGGTCGTTGACCGTGATGACGTTGATCAGCTTGTTGAGCTGCTTTTTGATCTGCTCGATGATCTGGGCGTCGCAAAAGGTCACCATGGTGATCACGGAGACGTCCTCGTCCATGGTTTTTGCCACGGATAAAGAATCAATGTTAAAGCCCCGGCCGGAGAAAAGACCGGCGATCCTGGACAGCACTCCGGGTTCGTTGTCAACAAGAATGGAGAGTAAATATCGATTGGTTTCCATTTTTTGGGTTTCCTTTTTAAACCAGAAGCATGTCGGTGATGGCCCCGCCTGCCGGCACCATGGATAAACGGATTCTTCCCGCTCCACAAGAAATTCCATGATCACGGTGCCGGGGGTGGCAAGGCCCGTTTCAAGGGTCTGCCTGACGCAGGACGGATCCTCGCACCGAAAGCCTTTGGCCCGGTAGGCTTCGGCCAGTTTGACGAAGTCGGGGTGGTTTTCCATGTTGGTGGCCGCATAGGCCTTGTCGTAGAAGAACTCCTGCCACTGGCGGACCATGCCAAGGTACCGGTTGTTGAGGATGACGATCTTGACGTCAAGTCCCGCTTCAACGGCGGTCATCAGCTCCTGGGAGTTCATCTGGATGGAGCCGTCTCCCGCCACGCAGACCACCAGTTTGTCCGGCTGGCCTGCCTTGGCGCCGATGGCGGCGGGCAGGCCGAATCCCATGACTCCAAGACCGCCGGAGGTGATAAAGTGGTTGGGTTTATCAAAGTGGTAGTACTGGGCTGTCCACATCTGGTTCTGGCCCACTTCTGTTGTGACCAGGGCCTTTCCTTGTGTGACTTCGTAAAGCTGATCTAAAACAAACTGGGGCTTGATGATATCCTTGCCTTGTTCGTAGTGCAGCGGTGTGGTCTTTTTCCACTCCTCGATTCTGGCCATCCAGGCGGCCCGGTCCTTTTGAAAATCTAAAGGATCTTCTTTTTCCATCAGTTCCAGAATATCGGCCAGGGCCATCTTGCAGTCGCCGACAATGGGACACTGGACCTCGATGTTCTTATGGATGGAGGTGGGATCAATATCGATCTGGATGATCTTGGCGTTGGGGGCGAATTTCTCAATTTTTCCCGTGACCCGGTCGTCAAAGCGGACCCCTGCTGCAAAGAGCAGGTCGCAGTGACCGATACTCATATTGGCTCGAAAGGTGCCGTGCATGCCCAGCATGCCCAGCCATTGTTCGTCGGAACCGGGAAAGGCTCCCAGCCCCATCAAAGAGCCTGTGACCGGAATATTGGCCAGTTTGGCTATCTTGGTGAATTCCTCGGAAGCCTGGGCGGAAATAACCCCGCCGCCTACGAACATCACAGGTTTTTTCGCCTCTTTGAGCATCTCCACCGCTTTGTGCATCTGCTTTTTGTTGGGCTTGTAGTTGGGTTTGTAGGAGCGCAGCTGGGTGGGCTCGGGCATCTCGAACTCAATCTGTGCCTGGACCACATCCTTGGGCAGGTCCACCAGTACGGGGCCGGGGCGGCCGGACGCTGCAATGTGAAATGCCTCCTGGATGGTGGATGCAAGCTTGTTGATATCCTTGACGAGATAGTTGTGCTTGGTGCAGGGTCTTGTGATGCCGACGATGTCCACCTCCTGGAAGGCATCGTTGCCGATGAGGCCTGTGGGGACCTGGCCTGTGAAGACAACAATGGGGATGGAGTCGGAATGGGCCGAGGCGATGCCGGTAACGGTGTTGGTGGCACCGGGACCGGAGGTCACAAGGGCCACGCCCGTGGTCTTGTGGGCCCTGGCATAGGCGTCAGCCATGTGCACGGCACCCTGCTCATGGCGCACCAGAATGTGGCGCAGGTCCTTGCTGTGCCGGTCCAGCTCGTCATGGATGTCGATGGTGGCGCCTCCGGGATACCCGAAAATGGTATCCACGCCCTGGGATTTGATCATATGAATGAGAATCTGAGCCCCTGTCATTTTCATGGGAAGTCTCCTGCTAATTATTTTTGAATACGGCTCCGTTACCGGCGGATGATACCATCCGGGCATACCGGGCCATATAACCTGTCTTGATTTTGGGTTCGGGTTTTTTCCACTGGGACCTGCGCTTTTCAAGCTCTTCTTCGGAGACCAGAAGGTCAACGGCTTTGCCGGGGATGTTAATGCGGATGATATCCCCCTCTTCGATAAGACCGATCAACCCGCCCTGGGCGGCTTCAGGAGACACATGGCCGATGCTGGCCCCGCGGGACCCGCCGGAGAACCGGCCGTCTGTAATCAGGGCGCATTTGTCGTCCAGGCCCATGCCGGCAATGGCGGAGGTGGGGGTGAGCATTTCCCTCATGCCGGGGCCTCCGGCAGGGCCTTCGTACCGGACCACAATGACGTCTCCGGGGATGATCTGTCTTTCCATGATGGCCTCTGTGGCGGCTTCCTCCGAGTCAAAGACCCGGGCAGGGCCCTCGTGGTTCATCATGGCCGGCAGAACGGCGGACTGCTTGACCACGCAGCCTTCAGGTGCCAGGTTGCCGAAGAGAACGGCCAGACCGCCTTGCTTGTGATAGGGATCTTTTACCGGACGGATGACCTCAGGGTATTTGACCGTAACGGTTTCAAGGTTCTGTGCAATGGTGCTGCCGGTGGCCGTGATCAAGGAGGTGTTGAGCATGCCGTTGTCGGCAAGTTCCTTCATGACCGCCTGTATGCCGCCGGCTGCGTCCAGATCTTCGATATGATCGGGACCGCCCGGGCTCAGAGAGCACAGATGGGGGGTCTTCTGGCTGACCTCATTGATCAGTTCCAGGGGAATGTCAACGGAAGCCTCGGCGGCAATGCCTTTGAGATGCAGCACTGTGTTTGTGGAGCAGCCCAGGGCCATGTCCACGGCCAAAGAGTTCATAAAGGCTTCCCGGGTCATGATTTTATCGGGAGTGATCCCCTTTTCCAGCAGTTCCATGATTTTGATCCCGGCTTCTTTGGCCAGGCGGATGCGGGCGGACATGGGTGCGGGAATGGTGCCGTTTCCGGGAAGAGCCATGCCGATGGCTTCGGTCAGGCAGTTCATGGAGTTGGCCGTGAACATGCCGGCGCAGGATCCGCAGGTGGGGCAGGCGGCATCTTCCATGGCCGTCAGTTCTTCTTCGGTCATCTTTCCGGTCTGCACGGCGCCTACGGCCTCGAATATACTGATCAGGTCGACTTTTTTGGTCCGATCGGCAGGATGTTTTCCGGTCAGCATGGGACCGCCGCTGACAAAGATGGCGGGAATGTTCAGGCGGGCGGCAGCCATAAGCATGCCCGGAACGATCTTATCGCAGTTGGGCACCATGACGATAGCGTCAAAAGGGTGGGCGGTGGCGGTGACTTCAATGCTGTCCGCAATCAGCTCCCTGGAGGCCAGAGAGTAGTGCATGCCCTTGTGGTTCATGGCGATGCCGTCGCAGACCCCGATGGTGGAAAACTCCATGGGGGTGCCGCCTGCCATGCTGATCCCGGCCTTGACCGCCTTTACAATGGTATCCAGATGCATGTGCCCGGGAATCAGCTCATTGGCGGAATTGGCAATTCCGATCAAGGGCTGGGCGATCTCTTTGTCCGTGTACCCCAAGGCCTTTAAAAGTCCCCTGTGGGGTGCCCTTGCCACGCCTTTTGTTGCGATATGGCTTCTCATCTTTTTGTCTCCCTGAAAATTAAAAAAGCCGTTACCAGCCCCCTTGGGGCTGGTAACGGCTCTTAAACGTTTTCGGTTTGGTTTAAGCCACTAAAAGCCCCTTCGCCAGGAGGTGATAATAATCACCTCCACGATAATAAGGACTAGTAGGCTGTTAATAATGGGTGTATTCATAATTATTTACTCATCTTAAAAAAGATTTATTATATATTAATTATATCAAAGTCAAGTAAAAAATCATCTGGGTGCCGGAAAAACAGCGGCCGTTACCCGATTCCCTGCGGGTATGAAGAACGGATGGTATTGACAAGCAAACGGCGCATTCGGTATACTTTGTCTCATCCATGGAACGCTTGCTAATAATGCCACAGCACCCGGGAACTCTCCAAAAAAATGACGGATAAAGATATCATCACCCGCTTTACCCTCCTTGTATCAGCATGTATTTTAAGCCTGACAGGTCTTGGGATAGCAGCCAAAGCCGCGATACTGGCAGTTCCGGCCGCCTTTGTGCTTTGCGCCCTGTGGGCAGCTTTTCTGCTGTGCGGCAGAGCAAAAGACGCTTTTGTCCATGTGATGGTTTCGCTGTTGCTGATATATACGATCTGGTTTGGCTGTCTTTCCGGCGGGTTTTACAGCCCGGGGATGATCCTGCTGCTTTTAGTCCCGGCAGCGGCCGTATTGACCCGGAACAAAACCGCCTTTATCCTTTATACGGCTCTGTGCTTTGCAGCACTTGTTTTTTTTATCCTAGGCCCGGTCCGGGGGCCTGCCGCATTGAACCTGAATGCCCACCGCCCGGTTTTCATGGGCATTAGCTTTTTGACTTTTGCCCTGGGGCTTTATCTTGTTTTGGGCCAGCTTCTTTGGGTGCACCGGGAAAAAGAGCAGTCCTGTGAGAGTTTGACCCGGGTGACCGAGGATGCCAGAACCGCCCTTGAGGTAAAGGATCGTTTTCTGGCCAATATGAGCCATGAGATCCGCAATCCCATGAACGGCATCATCGGGATGATGCATGTGCTCATGGACTCGGATCTGGACGAGGAGCAGCGTCGTCACTCGACCATTGTGTATAATTCCGCCAAGGCCCTGCTTTCCATTGTCAATGATATTCTGGACCTGTCCAAAATAGAGGCGGGCCGGCTTGAGCTGGATATTCGCCCCTTTGACCTTGAAATTGCAGTGGAGGACATTGTTTCCCTGCCCGGGGTTCTGGCCCGCCAGAAGGGTATCGATTTTTCCTGCGACATTGATCCTGATGTGCCGTTGCTGCTCAAGGGTGACATCGGCCGGATCCGCCAGGTGGTTCTTAATCTGACCGGCAATGCCATTAAATTTACTGAAACAGGCTCCGTAGGGCTTGCCGTTTCCGTGGTATCCGACGATGATCAGATGGCTGTTATCAGATTCAGTGTTGACGATACGGGAATCGGGATCAAAGATGAAATACTGACCGGGCTTTTCTCTCCCTTTGTCCAGGCCGATGCCTCCATCACCAAGGCCTATGGCGGTACCGGGCTTGGGCTGTCGATTTCCAAGCTCCTAGTGGAGAAAATGGGGGGCACCATCGGGGCCGAGAGTATTGAGATGATCGGTTCGACCTTCTGGTTTGAAATCCCCTTGGAAAAACAAAAAGAAGGGGGACAGACTCTGGACTTAAGCGGGATTCCTCTGCAAAAATGGCGGATTCTTGTGACAAGCGATGCGGATATGCCCGGCAAACCCCTGGTGTCCGCCCTTGAACAGCACGGACTTGCCTATACGTTTTCAGGGGGGGAGTCCTCTGCCATGAGCCTTCTTGAAAGGGCCGGTGCAAAGTCGGCCCCCTTTCATGCGGTTATCATGGAGGTCCAGGAGTCGGATCAGTATGCAAGGAGTTTAGGCTCCCGGATAAAATCAGATCCCGGCCTTTGCAGTCTGCCGCTGATTCTGGTCACCGCTGTCGGGCAAAAAGGAGATGCAAGGGCCTTTGAGACCATCGGGTTTGCAGGCTACCTGAGTCTGCCCCTGGAAGGACGGATCTTGCCGGACTGCCTGAGAGCGGTTTTTGCCGCGGGTGGGGACGACAGCACTTGCGCAGCCCACCCCATTATTACGCGGTTTACCCTGGCTGAGAATAAAAAGCGCAAATTTAAGATTCTTATTGTAGAGGATATGGAAACCAACCTGATCACAGCCAGGACCTTGATAAAAAAGCAAGGGTACAGGACCGACGAGGCTAAAAACGGTGCCGAGGCCGTGGAGAAGGTGGCAGAAAATTCCTATGACCTGGTGCTAATGGACTGCCAGATGCCGGTGATGGACGGGTACGAGGCCACCCGGCAAATTCGTAAATATGAAGCAGAAACGGGCCTGTCCAAGGTGCCCGTTATCGCCATGACAGGCAATGCCTTTGACAAAGATAAAAAGGCCTGTTTTGAGGCGGGAATGACCGATTTTCTATCCAAACCGGTGGAGCCGGATGTCCTGGCCCGAATGCTTCATCTTCACCTGGCAAAAGACTCGGCGCAAGAAGCTGAGATCAAGGATACGGATGAGAACAATGCCATCGGTATTGATGAGCTATTGATCCCGGAATCCCAGGCTAAAGAAGCTGGTGTCTTTGTAAGGGTATATGACAGGGAGAGGCTGCTGGACCGGTTTGGCGGAGACGAGGAACTGGCCGTCATGGTAGTGGACTCCTTTGTCCAGGAGGCGCCTGAATTATTTGAGAGGCTCAAGGTGCAAGAGGATGCCGGCAATTTAGAGCAAATCCGCTCCTGTGCCCATGCTATGAAGGGATCTGCAGGCAATGTCAACGCCGAACAGCTCCGGCAAATCGCCCTTGAACTGGAAGATGCGGCTGAATCAGGCGCTAATGACCGGATTCATGATCTGACCGCCCGCCTTAAAGACGCGTTTGATATATTTAAAAATGAGGCTGTGAAATGATCGAAATTGAAGAGATGTCCATCCTGGTCGTGGATGATATGAAGAGCATGCGGCTGACCATCCGTAAAATGCTTAGAAATCTGAATATCGGAAAAATGCTGCGGTTCGCCGAAAACGGAAAAGAGGGTCTTGCGGTACTCAAGGAGTCCCCCTGTGATATGGCCATAATCGACTGGAACATGCCGGTGATGAACGGCACCCAGATGCTGGACAAGCTCAAACAGGACAAGGCGTTAAGAGACATGCCCGTGATCATGGTGACGGCGGAAAATGAACGGGACATTGTCTCCGAGGTGGCGGAAAGCGAAGTGGATGCCTATCTTCTCAAGCCCCTGACCCTCGGAGCGCTTGACCAGAAGATCCGGATGGTTGTTGAAAACGCCAATAATCCGGACGAAGCGGCCCGGGCGGTCCTCCGGGCTCGGGAACTGGAGGAGTCCGGCGATGTCGAAGGGGCCATTGAACAGATTCGCCTGGCCCTCACCTTTAAGCCGTCCGCATCAAGAATCCTTAGGAAACTGGGGCTGCTTCATTTTAAGATCGGCAAAGCCGCTATCGGTGAGAAATGCCTGCAAAAGGCCATTTCCGTCAATCACCAGGACACGATTTCCCTGGATCATTTAGGACGGCTTTACATGAAGAAAAATGATTATAAAAGGGCGGCCCAGATTTACATGAAGGTCATGGGCTTAAGTACCCGGTACTATGCCACGGCAACCGATCTGGGCGAGAAAATGCTGGACAAAGGATACAAGGCGGAGGCCCTGCAGCTTTTCAGCCGGGTGGTGTCAAGGTCCAGACGAAATGCAGGCTTAAGATCGCGGATCATTGATACCTGCATGGCCAATCATGAGTATGAATTTGTCACCAACATCATGGAACAGACCTTGAGAGATAACCCTTCCAACTACGATCTGTTGTACAAAACCGGCCTGGTTCACCAGGAAACCGGCAACCTGGACCGGGCCCTTGAGTGCTTCCGGACCGTGGATTCCCACCGCAAAGGGGATATCAACTCAAAGCTGCAGATCGCCCGCATTTATTATATCAACCGTCAGGTGATCAAGGCCGATGATTACTTAACCCAGGTGCTGCGCCTGGATCCGGGAAATGAGGATGCCTTGTCTTTAAGACAGCAGCTCTGATTTCCTATCTTTTTAGTCCAGGCCCACGTGGTTGATGGCAGAGGCCATGGTGCCGGCCCCGAATCCATTGTCGATATTGACCACAGCGATATTGGAACTGCAGGAGTTGAGCATGCCTAAAAGGGCGGTCATGCCGTTGAAGCTTGTGCCGTAACCGATACTGGTGGGAACGGCAATGACAGGGGCCTTGACCATGCCGGCCACGACAGAGGGCAGTGCCCCTTCCATGCCGGCCACCACAATGATAACACTGGCCTCGGCCAATTTTTCCCGATGGGCGAAAAGCCTGTGAATTCCTGCCACTCCCACATCAAAAAGGGTCTGCACCCGGTTGCCCATGGCACGGGCCGTAAGCTGCGCCTCACTTGCCACCGGAATGTCCGAGGTGCCGGCGGAGACGATAAGAATGGTGCCCCTGCCGGTTTCTTCAGGGGCTTTGTTCTGGATCCGAAGCAGCCTTGCATCTGCAAAGTACTCCGCCCGTGGAAACTCCTTTAAGAGGGGGGCTGCCTTTTCTTCGGCAATTCGGGTGACCAGGATCACCGGCTCCTGGTCTGCCATCTTATCTAAAATGCCGCGGATCTGGGCTGTGGTCTTTCCCTCTCCAAAGATAACTTCGGGAAATCCTTTCCTAAGGGCACGGTGATGGTCGATATTGGCAAATCCGATGTCCTCAAAGGCCAGGTGCTTGAATTTTGTTGTTGCATCGTCAACGGAGATATCCCCGCTGGCCACACTGGACAGGAGGCGGGTTAAGGTTTCCTGATTCATTTTGGGTCCTGCTTTTTAATTATTGTCTGCGAAGCCAGGCCAGCCCCTTGCCTGCTTTTTCATTTTTTGCGGGGTCATCTGTATCCGGGGCGTCGGGGGCAGGGGGAGGGGAGGAGGGCCCAACGGGCTTTTTATCCGGCACTGTTTTTTTTTTGCCCCATTTGTAATGTCCGAACTTGCAATAGCCCTGAACATTGTTGAACCGGGCGTCGATATCCCTTGAAATCGGGATTACATTGCCTTCGATGTTCGGAACGAGGTGTTCGGCCAGAGGGACGGAGCCGCCGCCGGACAGCAATATGGAATCAATGTCCCAGTCATTTTCCCACAGCCGGTTCAGATCCGAGGCAATGGCGGCGGCAGAGTGGGTATAGACCCTTTTTTTAAGGTTGCTGATATTGTACTCTTTGCCCTTGATTTTTATCATTCCGGATTCGACAAACTGGAAGATCCGGTACAGCTCCACATTGATATTGCTTTCCTGGCGCAGCTTGTTGGCAATCACGGAAAAGCACTTGGAAATCCCGGTATCCATGGTGGAAGATCCCCGCTCAATGTACTGCAGGTGATCAAAAATGGAAAAGTCCGTGGTTTTGAATCCGATGTCCACCACCCCGAGTTTTGAATTGGCAAGGGCTTTGTTGGTCAGGTTGCCGCTTTCATCAAAGATCAGGTTGAAAATGGAGCCGATGGGCTGGGGAATGACATGGACTTTGTCGATCTGGACCTGCCTTGTTTCATCCTCACCGTTGGGGTTGTGATAGGTAATCTTATGATTGCCCCGGATCATTTCCTTAAGCTTTTTGGTATCCCGCTTCAAATACCCCACAGGAAGGCCTGTGACCACGTTAATGGGGCCGGATCCTTCCATGCAGATGCCGGCTGCGGCCACGGCCAGGATGCGAATAAAGCTTTCAATCAGTTTTTCCTGATCCAGGGTATACTCCGGGATATTGGACTGGCTTTCTGCAAAACTGCCTAGAAAATATGTCTTGTCATTGAGGGTGATGTGAAGGTTGTTGGTCGCCGAAGTATCCCCCAAAGTGGTCTGGAACTGGATATCTGTGGCATCTCCGATCAGGGATTTAAAGATAACAGAGTTTTTACCATTGTATGCTTTGGTAAAGCCGAAACCGACATCGATTCCCACAATTTCCATGTCCCAACCTCCTGAAGTCTTAAACCGGACAACTATGAATCGTCACGAAAAGCGTTTACGCAGGAAAGATACCATCGAAACGCAGGCCGGTCAAGGAATAAGCAATTGAGGGACGGGCGGGCAGGGGGACGGATAGAGGAACAGTCTTGACTTTGATTTGCCGGAAATCATAAGATTCAGCCAAATCAACTCTATCCCCGGGAGGTGTCCATGAAGTGGCTGTTCCGTGCTGGTGTTGGAATCGTGTTCCTGGCTGTATGCGGCCTTATCCTGATTTTTTGTCTTCCGCTGTTCAATGAGTATCAAACCCAGGGGGCCTTGTCGCTTCCGGGCTTGGAGCAAGGCGTACGCGTGACGCGGGACAGTTCAGGCATGGCTTTTATCCATGCCAAGAGCCGGGACGATCTTTTTTTCGCCCAGGGCTTTGTAACGGCCCAGGACCGTCTTTTTCAAATGCAGCTGACCCGGCTTTATTTTCAAGGCCGGCTTTGCGAACTGGCCGGAGAAAAGGCCAAGGCTGTGGACTTGCGCATGCGGACCATCGGCCTTCACCGCATGGCAAAAAGACATGCCGGGATTTTAAGCCCTAAGGTTCGCCATGATTTCCAGCGCTACGTGGACGGGATTAACGCCTTTATTCAGAAGTGCCCCGAGGATATTCCTCTGGAATTCAAGCTGGCCGGAATCAAGCCGGATCTGTGGTCGGTGGAAGATTCTGTGGGTTTTATTTATTACATGGGATACTCCACGGCCGCCAACCTGACCACCGAGGTTATCGCCCAGATGCTGCTGGACACACTGGGATATGAAAGAACCGCCTTGATTCTGCCCTGCAATATCAATATTGATGATCCGGTAGATACCGGAGATATGGCTATGCCTTCAAAAGATGCCCTTGCCCTGGACCTTCCGGCAGATCTGAACCTGATGGCCTTTGCAAAAGACCGCAAACTTAGGGTAGGCAGCAACAACTGGGCGCTGGCCTCTGAAAAGTCCGCAACAGGAAGTGCCGTTTTATCCGGGGATCCCCACTTGGATCCTAGGATGCTGCCCGGAGTCTGGTATCCTTTGGGTCTGATCTGTCCAGGCATCAGGGCTGTGGGAACACAGATTCCCGGCATCCCGGGCATGTCAGTGGGAAGAACCGAGCATATTGCCCTGTCAGCGACAAACAACTACGGGGACATGGTGGATCTTTACATTGAAACCATTGATCCGGACAATGCCGATCATTACATGGAAGGGCCAACCTCCATTCCTTTTGCCCATTTCAAGGAAACACTGAAAATAAAGGATAAATCCGCTGCCGGCGGGTTTAGAGAGGAAATCCTTGATATCAAAGCCACGAAAAGAGGGCCCGTGGTCTCTCAGGTGATTGAGGGGCTTGCCGCCCAAAAGACCTTTTCTCTGCGGTTTGCCCCGGCCGAATACATGCCGGCTGAACTGAATCTGCTGGATGTCCTGACGGCTGAAGATGCCGCTCAGCTTTCCCATATCCTGAGAAACATTCCCACAGCCTGCTTTAACTGGGTCTTTGCCGACAGCAGGGGGAATATCGGCCATCAGGCTTCCGGGGTAGTGCCGGTGCGGACCGGTAATGACGGCACCTTTCCCCATGTGGTCAAAGACGGGGAGGATAACTGGGCAGGAAGAATTCCGCCGGATCAGATGCCCGGGACCTTGAATCCCGCCGAAAATTGGATCGGCACCTGCAACCATAAAACCATCACATCGGATTATCCCTTTTATTATTCGTCTTATTTTGCCCCAAGCTATCGATATGAACGGTTAAAAGAGCTGATGTCGGAAAAAAGGCGTTTAAGCCCGGATGACATGTGGC
Organism: uncultured Desulfobacter sp.; assembly: GCA_963677255.2. Classification (GTDB taxonomy): domain Bacteria; phylum Desulfobacterota; class Desulfobacteria; order Desulfobacterales; family Desulfobacteraceae; genus Desulfobacter. The sequence goes on from CAXXER010000001.1 coordinate 4,100,219, forward strand.
GGTTCCAGCGGGATACCCGGAATATGATGGCCCGGCGCATCGCCCCTGTGATGGCGAAGATACTGCTTAAAAATGAAGACACAAAGGATCTGGGAAAGATCCTTGTCTCCTGGAATTTCAACGACGATCCGGATCAGGCAGGGCCCACCGTTTTTCAGACCGTGTACCGGCTTTTTGCCATGGCCGTGTTTGAGGATGATCTTGGAAAACAAAAGGCCATGACCCTGCTCAACTCCTGGTATTTCTGGCAGGAGCGGATGCAGCGGTTTGTGCTCCGGGGAGAATCTTCGTTTTTTGACGATACAAGAACGCCTGAAAAAAAAGAGACCCTGGCCGATCTGTTCATCCGGGCCGCCCGTCAGGCAAGACAGGAGCTTGCCCCGGCTCTGGGTGAGGATCCTGCGCAATGGCTGTGGGGAAAGGTGCATTACTTAGAGCTTTACAATCCTCTGGCAAGAACGGGCCGGGCAAAATCTGTTTTGGGAACGGGCCCCATGCCCATGGGCGGTTCCGGGGAAACCCTGTACCGGGGATGGTACGATTATGACGCCCCCTATGAGATCACCCATTGCGCTGCCCTGCGCCTGGTGGCGGATTTTGGGGATTCGGAAAAGCTGATGGCCGTATTGCCCGGCGGTGTTGCCGCCCGCACCTTTCACCCCCACCAGAAAGATCAGGTGGAACGCTTTATGGACGGCACCGTTCAGTACTGGTGGTTCAGCGATGCCGCCATAAAAAGGAACGCAAAAGATACGTTAATGCTGACCCCGGAATGATGGCCCGGTTAAATTAAATCGGTTACTTTTTAATCTGCTTCAGGGGCAAGGGCTTTGAAGATCTCAATGGAATCCCAGGCATGGGAGCCTTTATTATTGGTCAACTCAACCCCTGTAAAATCATCCCTGTAATAGACCTCATAGGTTTGCATGACTTTGACATCATCGATCAAAACGATCATGGCCCCGTTGGCGTACCGGATCCATGAAAGGGTGTGAACGTTGCCGTCATTGATTACGGGGAAGGTCTCCGAGGCGCCCACCGTGAAGCTTCTGGCACCGCTTTCTCTTATAATTTCAATAGGATTTTCATTGGAATGATCCGCTTTGACGTTTAACCGATACCTGGCGGACAGTTTGTTTGTCCCCAAAAGGGTGATGTCAAACTCTCCCTTTGGAGAGGATTTAAACGCCATATTCATCTCAAATGCTGCCGGGAACATCGTTCGGGTGTATATGGCGGCGGGCTGGGCCGGCTCTGCCTGCGTCTGCCGGGTGGTCTGCGTGGTGGCCTTTTTTTTCTGGGCGGATCCGAAAATGCTGTCCAGAATAATCCCGACCGCCTCTGCTTCAACGGATTTATTTTGTTGCGCCGTCTCCCCAGTTTGTTCGTCACCGGCCTGCCAGGCGACAAAACTGTAAAGCTGACCGTCGCTGTTTACAGAGAACTGCCCGGATTTGACGGTCCACTCCGGGGTTTTATCAAAATTTGCATCGTCAAAGTCGTCCCTGAAAAAAAGCTGCCTTAACTGGGCTTTGTACTTTTGAACCAGTGCCCGCAGATCCCCTATAAAATTGGGGTGTGCGATCATCCGTTTATCCGCATCGTCAATTTTAGCCTCCAGCTCGGAAAGCATGGATTTAAGCGCTTGGTTATCATCCGGCGGCACGCTGGCTGAGAAAAGGCCGGATACAAGACAAAGATTTAATACGATTCCAGCCATAAGGCCTTTGGCGATAAATGTCATTTGATCACCTTTTGATTTGTTGGATTGATAATAGATATTATTTACAATGCGCCATTAAAAGTCAAATTCCAAACATTTATTTTAACCTAAACAGGTTATGACGAAAAAGATTTCAGGATATGCGTATGCTGTTGAGCGGATGCCCCCTGCAAGCAAGGGAAAAAGATGGGGGAAAGAAAATCTTGGCAGAAGATACAATTTGATTTGACAACTAAAACCCAAGTATCCTATAAAGACACTATCATTTTCAAACGTTATCTTCCTTTCGTATTCAGTCATCTTTTCAGTTCGAATGCATGCTCTATCAAATCATGCACTCACATTGACTCAACGCTGTCTTTCCCCTCCTAAACTCGTCTGACCGGGTGTTTTAAACTTATTTTTTAATCCAAGCAAAGGAGGTATACGACTATGCCGCAGAAGAAAAAACTGATTCCGGATATTACTGCCGGAGTGGGCAAATGTTTTGATGTAAGCCTTTATTGCAGCAGCGGTACAGGCTTTGTATGGGCTCTGGACAGCATGCCCGATTGCGTGGCGCTTTTATCGGTACGAACGGAATCGGCCCAGCCGGATCTTTCAGGGGCGCCCTACAAAACGGTGTTTACCTTTCTGGCCCAGAATGTGTGCAGTTCTCATTTGTCATTTATTTTGATACGGCCCTGGGAAGCAGAGCGCCATGCGGAAAGCAAAACCTATGCGCTCATCATCAGAGAAGATGCGCCTTGTGAAAAGGATATCGCTTCAAGCATCGGACCGGACAAGTTTCTGGAACTCACAAGTCAGCATACATATGCGTTCCCTGTTATGCCCTATGGATTTCCTGAGGACGGGTCCCATATCGTTCCGTTGTATGGATTTCCTGCAAACGAGAATGGCTGTCAGAGCGTCGGCGTGATCGAAAGCCGGGACAATTGTGTGCTGAAGTACGGGACGCCCTGGGGCATTGCAAAGGATTTTGACAACTGCACCCTGAAATACGGATTTCCCGTTAATCCTCTTTCCGGTGTATCCATCGGGGAAGACAGCACAAACTGCGTTGTCAAGTATGGCACTCCGGATGGAGTGGCAGAAGATCCTTTTTTGTGCAAATTCAAATACGGATTTCCCGCACCCGTGAAATACGGTTTTCCGGCCTGTAAATAAGGGGGGCATGATTTGGACTATAAACCGTTGACTGCGGTCTGGGAAATTACCATGGGGTGCAATATGCGCTGCCGGCATTGCGGTTCTGCGTGTGCCGCCCCGCTCCCGGATGAATTGACCCATGACGAGGCCTTGGATCTTGTTTCCCAGATCGCCGGTCTTGGGCTGGACTGGATTACCCTATCCGGAGGTGAACCGTTTACCCGTAATGACTGGGATTCCATCGCCTGGGAATTGTCCCAAAAGGGGGTGGTGCCCAACATCATCTCCAATGGCTGGCTCATTGATCAGACCCACATGGACAAAGCCAGGGATGCGGGGGTGGGCACCATTGCTTTGAGTCTTGACGGGCTGGAAGACCACCACGATTTTATGCGCAAAAAAGGCTCATTTGCCCGGGTGGTCAAGGCTTTGGAGCTGATGTCGAAAAATGGGGTATCCTCCGGGGTTGTCACCACCTTATCCAAGGTCAATATCGTACAACTGCCACAGATGCGGCAACTGCTGACGGACCTTGGCGTCCACTATTGGCAGGTTCAGATCGGTCTTCCCATGGGTACTTTTCTTAAAAATCCTGAAATGATCATGGAACCGCATCAAGTGGATGATGTCCTTGATTTTGCATACCAAAGCATGAAACAGGGCGGTATCAGAATCTATCTGGCCGATTGTCTGGGATATTACAACCTCCAGGAGCTTTTGATTCGTCAGATGGCCCACAAAACTGACCAGATACCGGTCTGGCAAGGCTGTAACGCTGGCAAACGCGGATTCGGGATCCTGCACAACGGCGAAATTTTAGGGTGCACCTCCATCCGGGACCGCCAATTCATTGAAGGCAGCATCCGGAAACGGTCTCTGGCCGATATTTGGAATGATCCCCGGTCATTTTCCTGGAACCGGGACGCCAAGAAGGCGGATCTGAAAGGGGAATGTCAAGTCTGTAAATACGGGGACCTTTGCCTGGGCGGCTGCCCCAACACCCGGCTTACCATGAACCAGGACATTCATTCGGAAAATGAGTATTGCACCTACAACCGGGCGATGAAGGGGATTCGGGATAAAATCCGGCAGATGCCGGATACAGGTTCTTTATTTAACCAGGCGGTTCAATACAGCCGAAACGCAAGATTTCAGCAGGCCCAGATTCTTCTGGATGAAATTTTAAAAACGGAGCCCGCCCACACTGAGGCGTTAAGCCTGAGCGGATATGTTCATTTTTTTCTGAACAACTATCCCCAGTGTAAAAGCGCCAATGAAAGGATTCTGGAAAAGGATCCGGATGATGTGTATGCGTGCAAAGGTCTGGGACTGGCGTTTCATAAAATGGGTGAGACCGGCAAGGGTATCGGTTTATTAAAAAAGGCCGTTGAACTGGCCCCCCCGGACTACATGGATCCTTATCATGATCTGGCAGCCGTCTATCTGGAGGTGGGGGAAAAGCAAAAAGCGTTGGGCATTATAGAGAAAGGAAGCCGGCTATCCGCCTCATTCAAAAGGCAGGCCAAGTCTCTGATTGAGGCGGCAGCCCGGGTGTAACCCAAAGTCCCTGCTGACCGATCGGTTTTCGTAGGCTCCCATGCCCTATCGGTTAGGGACAGCGAAAAAAGAAGGCATTTAAACCCTGATCAAAAAAGGAGAATTATTATGGATATTCAAACGATTTTAGCTGATGCTTCCGAAAAAATCGGAGGAGATGTGCGACTGGAAGGCCTGATGTCAAAGATCGGCCGGCTTAAACCCTGCGCCTCCACGGCTGCCGACGTTCTGGGATTTGATTATATCGTACGCATGGATCAAACCTGCTATAAGTATTACGCGGCCAATCCGCCTCTTATTGGCATGACCCAGCCTGAACCGATTATATGTCCCCTTGGAATTCAGGCGTTCAATGAATTTAAAATCAATTACAAGGATGCCGTTGATATCTTTCACAAGGGAGATTGGGGCAGCGAATTTACACAGATCTCTCTTTCCATGCCCCTGGTGCCGAATGTGGATGAGCCTTACTGGCATATGCGCTCCAACCTGGGACAGACTGTGGTGATCGGTGCGAACTCAGGTGAGATTGTATATCCTACAAATTAGTATCCACTTGTCGACGGTGGCCTGGTTCTTTGGCGAAACAGGGCCGGGCCAACCGCATTATAATTGTTTAATCCTCTTTTAATGCCCATCTTTTCCGGGGCCTGCGGGCTCCGGAAAAGGCCCCAATCCGGCAGCCTATATAAAGGTTAAAATCCGGTTCCGGGCCTGCCGCCGTTTCGACGGCATTCTCTCCCCTATCCCCGTTCTTTTTTTAGTCCCTGTGGACCATCTTGCCAATCCGATGAAAATAGGGTAATAGATGGCCGGTTTTTACTAAGGCGCTACATCATGAAAAAAGACAGAGTATTTGCACAAAAACAAACAGTTATCACCCCTTTTCGCTTCAGCCGGGAAGTGGCTGCCGTATTTGACGATATGCTGGTCAGATCCGTTCCCTTTTATGCCGAGGCTTTAAAACAGCAGGCCCGTATGGCCAAACGCTTTTATCAGCCGGGCTCGCAGATCTATGATCTGGGCTGCTCCCACGGGAACATGGGAATTTTGCTTTTAGACAGCTTTGGCGCCGATGATTTTTCCATGATCGCCGTGGACAATTCCCCGCCCATGATTGAAAAATACCGCAACCGTCTGAAAGGGAAAAAAGGAGGGGACCGCATCCACCTTGTCTGTGCGGGGATGACGGATATCCCTGTTACAAACGCGTCGGTGGTGATCATCAACCTCACCCTTCAGTTTCTGCCGCCGGAGTTTCGGGACGCGCTGATTGAACATATTTTTAAAGGGCTTCAACCCGGCGGGGTGCTGCTGCTCACGGAGAAAACCGCCAGCCGGGACGGTGACATGGCCGACCTTGAGCTAGAATTTTACCGCCAGTTCAAGCGGGAGAACGGCTATTCGGAACTTGAGATCAGCCAGAAAAGAGATGCTCTGGAAAAGGTACTGATCCCCGAGGCGGTGGAAGATCATGAGCAGCGGTTGACAACGGCCGGATTCAGTCGGTTCAACGTCTGGCTCAAATGGTTCAACTTCACCTCCATGCTGGCGGTAAAAGCGTAAAAGAGATTTATTGAAAGGCAAAATAAATTATGGAAGGTTTTTTAGCCCGCAGCAAGGCCTTTGGCCTGGACAAGTGGGAAGATGCGCTATCCCAGGTGATAACCGAGCGGCGGGTATTTCTGGATACGGCCAAGGGCAATTTTGAAAAATTTCGCAAGGTGGTCGAAGGCCTTCCTGATGTGGCGCCCTCACGGGTTGACCTGGATGCAAAAGCCGTTACTGTGGGGCAGGCTTCAGACCTGACGGACACAACCCTGTTGGATCTGGAAGAGGGCCTTAAAAATCTGTGCCCCTGGCGCAAGGGACCGTTCAACCTTTTTGACTCCTTCATTGATTCGGAGTGGCAGTCCTGGATGAAGTGGGACCGGCTGGCTTCTCATCTGCCCCGGCTGGACGGGCGGAAAATTCTGGATATCGGCTCTTCAAACGGGTATTACATGTTCCGCCTGGCAGCCAAGTCCCCGCTCTTTGTCCTGGGGCTGGAACCCCAGAGTTCCTTTTACTGGCAGTACCGGGCCGTTCAAAAGTACCTCAAACAGGACAATGTCTTCTGCCTGCCCATACCGTACCAGCGCCTGCCCCACATGGAGGGCTTTTTTGACCTTATCTTCTGCATGGGCATCCTCTACCACCGAAAATCGCCTGTGGAGATGCTCCGGCAGATCCGGGAAAGCTTAAGCCCTAACGGAACCCTTGTTCTGGAAAATCTTGTGATTGAAGGAAGCAACAACCTGTGCCTGTTTCCGCAGGACCGCTACGCTAAGATGAGAAACGTGTTTTTTATCCCGGATCTTGCCGCCATGGAATCCTGGCTGTTCCGTGCCGGGTTCAAGGATATCCGGTGCGTGGATATCAGCCCCACAAGCCTTGTCGAGCAGCGGAAAACCGACTGGATCCAGACCGAATCCCTGGCCGATTTCCTGGATCCCGACGATCCGTCCCGAACTGTGGAAGGGTATCCTGCACCGGTCCGGGCCGTGTTTATGGCCGGGGCCTGATTTAAAAGGACAGGGCATTAACTGGTTATTATTAGCACGTTAAATTGCCCCTTAATTTTCCATATCCCAGGAATATTTACCCAAGAATATATAGTAGCCAAGGGGCAGACCCCTCCTGTATTTCCTGGCTCGATCCAGATAAAAGCTCAATTCGTTAGGTTTTATCTCAGATATTCAAAAGCGGCGACCATACAGTATCTGGTGGCCGGTTAATCTTTGAGAAAGTGGTCAATCATACCGGTATTGCGCTCTATTTTCACGGTCGGTATATAACTATCAAAATGTTATGTTAAGGGAGGGGGAGAGTTACAATATTCTGGTGCCTTTGATCTCATTCACAATACGGAGAACGTGCACTAAACATCATCGTCCTTTTGGGTTTTTATTAGCACTCTCGCACCTGCTTTGCTTTTTTTTTCGCTAAATCAAAGTGGCCGATGAACAAGATGGAAATCATCATTCGCCTTAAAATTTTATAGCCGTCATTATCGGATTTTTGTGCACCCGGCTCATTTCTGTGGCCCTGAATTCTGCGATCTTGCCCAAATATGTATCATACGCGGCCAGTACAGAAGGTCGCACAATGAATCTGCCGTCCGGCATCTCATCCAAGATCTTTTTGTTGATAATATTTTCAAAAGTCTTGTTTGTTTTATCAACCCTTACACCAGCAATCTTATAGTCGACAATCACATCGGCAATAGCGTCTTTCTCAATTAAGGGTAATTGTTTAAACGCATCATGAAACTCAACCGTCCCGCTTGGCATTGTTTCGGAAAACGACTTTACCGTAAAGATTTCCTGTGGTACGCCTTCATGAATTAAACGGGCATCATTTTTAAAACCGAATCGGTCATAGTAAGTCGGCAGACCCACAAGTGCGCACCCGTGGCCGTTCATGGATTTAAGCAGGGAAAGGCCTTTATCAATTAATGCTGTTCCGATTCGAAGTCCTTGATACTCAGGCAATACGGTCATTGGGCCAAGACCGTACCAGTTTGTTGCGCCATTGGAAATGGTTACAGGGGAAAACGCAATGTGGGCAACAATTCGTCCTTCAATTTCAGTGACAAGGGATATGGTCAGTGCACCGGCTTTACGCAGGTCATCAACGATTAAATGCTCTGTTTGCTGACGGAACGACTGATCCTTGAACGCTTCCTTTGTGACCTTTGTGATCGTTTCAATGTCTGATGGTTTTTCATGTCTGATAATCATTTCCGCGCCGCCTGTTGTAGATTTTTATCCATATTCATAGAGCAGGTCATGGGAGCAGTCCTGGGACTGTCGTTTGTATTTTCTTGCCGCAAAGACCATTGACAGGGCCCAGCTGAGAGTGCCCAGAGCATGGATATGGGTATAGGTTCCAAATGTGCTATCTTTGAAAAAACCGTCCATTCCTTCCACAATGCCTTTCCCCCGTTCCATGGAAAAGGCCATTTCCGCCTCTTTGTAATCAATGGAAAGAACCGTTGAATACCTGAACTCGTGCCCCCTTATCTGTTGACACTTTGAAAAAAAAGGGTTGCTTCGTGCCACCCGAATCTTGGTATACCCATGGGCCTGTGGCTTTTTGGACAGGCCGAACCGTATCGGGAGGATGCCGGACATGGGATAAACCCGGCCCTCAAGTTCAATACTTTTGCCCAAATACATCAGACCTCCGCATTCAGCATAAATGGGCAGTCCTTTTTGGGAAAGCGACTTTAACTGATTTCTGAAGCTGTGGTTGCCGGCCAGCTCCAGGGCATGGGTTTCGGGGAAACCGCCCCCGATATATATGGCGTCCACCTCCGGGATGGCGGTTTGGACAAGGGGGCTGATGAAACGAATTTTTGCCCCGAGGTTTTCCAGAGCTTCCAAATTATCAGGATAATAAAATTGAAATGCGGCGTCCCGGACGACGCCGATAGTGACCGTTTCTTCAGCAGTCCCCTGCGGTTCCTGGACAATTGAAACCGTCTCGGGCCTTGTCCGGCAGGAGGCTGTCAACGTTTCAAGAAGACGGTCAAGATCAACATAGGTTTTGACTGCAGATGTCGCAGATTTTATGGCCTGGTTTGAACATGTGTGCTCATCAGACGGGACTAAGCCCATGTGCCGCTCCGGGAAATCATCAGGAGCAAGTTTTGGCAGCGCCCCGAAAACAGGAATATGGCAGAATTGTTTTATGCTCTCCCTCACCTTTTGTTCGTGACGTTTGCCGGCAACCCGATTGAGGATCACACCGCATATATTGATAGCCGGATCAAAATGCATGCAGCCTAAAAGCTGTGCCGCAACAGTGCGTGTGCTTTTGCTGCAGTCCAGGATCAAAAGCACCGGCAGATCCAGCAGCTTTGCCAGTTCTGCCGAAGAGGTCTGCCCATGGGTATCAATGCCGTCGAACAGCCCCCTGTTTCCTTCGATAACTGCAATGTCAGAGCCCTTGCTGTGGTTAAGATAAGAGTCTTTTACCATGACCTGTTCGCAAAGAAAGGTGTCCAGATTATAACAGGGGCGGTCAGCAGCCATAGAAAGCCAGCCGGCATCTATATAGTCCGGCCCTTTCTTAAAAGGTGCGACCCTGATATTTTCCGATTTCCAGGCCGCAGTTATTCCAAGGGATATGAGTGTCTTTCCCGCCCCCCCGTTGAGTCCGGCAATGATCACGCCGGGGATTTTTTCTTTTTTTGCTGCCATGAACCCCCCCCCTTTTTTTTAGAGTTCCCTCTGGTATTGGTTTTGTAAACCAAATTGAACCGGGCCGGAGTGATTCACCGGCTCCGGCCCGCGTATCAATTAAACGTTAAAGCTCAGGTTGAATCAAAATTTAAACTGGGTGGATTGGCGCCAGCTCATGTAGGCCTGCTGGCGGAAGTCGTCAATGAGGTGATGGGTGAATTCCAGTTCACAGGCCTCGAAGAATTTTTCCCAGCCAATCCTTTCGGCCCAGTCGCCAAGGCGCTCGTACTTGTTGGCACCGGCAGCATAGGCTTCCACCATTTTTTTAATGGCAGCGGTCATGGAAGGCCATCTGGGCACCTCATTGGGGATAAATCCCACCACCACCTTGGAAAATTTGGGCTGTGAGATCCGGTTGGAAACCTTGCCGCCTGCCATGAGAACGATGCCGTCGCCCTCGGTGTCGGCCAGAGGCATGGCAGGGCACATGGTGTAGCAGTTGCCGCAGTACATGCACCGATCCTGTTTAACGGAAACCGATTTGACCTCGGTGCCGTTTGCCAGGGTGACCTTGGCCGGTTTGATGGCCGCCGTGGGGCAGGAGGAGATGGCCAGAGGAATTTCGCACACCTTGTCCAGGTAATCATGGTCCAGCATGGGCGGTTTACGGTGGTAGCCAAGAATGGCAATATCCGAACAATGGACAGCACCGCACATGTTCAGGCAGCAGGCCATGGATACCCGTAACTGGGCCGGCAGCCTATGATCCTGGAAGTCAGTAAACAATTCATCCATGGCCGCCTTCACCGTGCCGGAGGCATCGGTGGCCGGGGTATGGCAGTGGACCCATCCCTGGGTATGGACGATGTTGGTGATGCCGGCACCGGTGCCGCCGATGGGGAATTTGTAGGAACCGCCGTCAAATTTTCTGGAAGCCAGATCCGTTTTCAGCGGCTCAAGCTTTTCTTTGTCATCCACCATGAGCTCAATATTGTTACGGGTGGTGAACCGGACATATCCTCCACAATGCTTTTCCGCAATCTGGCAGATCTCATTGATCAGGGAGGTGGACATGAGGCGGGCACCGCCCACCCTGACCGTGTAGCATTCTTCCCCGGATTCTGCCACGTGCACCAGCACCCCGGGTTCCAGGATTTCGTGGTGGGACCATCGGCCCTGATTCTTTCGGATGACAGGAGGATAGAATTCGTTATAGTCTTTGGGACCGATGTCGGTCACTCGATTTTCCATGGGTTTTTCCGGGTTGTAACCGGATGAAATAAAAGCCATTATGATGTATCCTCCCTATCTTTGGTGGTCTTTTCTGTATTCGTCAACGTCACGGTCCCATCCCCCGGGGACTTCATCTTCCTTCCAGAAAATATAGGGGTTGGTTCTGGGATAGGAGACGTGCTGGGGCTGGGGCTTGATGCCTGTGGCATCCAGCAGCCGCTGGAAGCCCTGGCGCATGATCAGTTCGCCCAGGCGTTCCCGGTTTTTGCCTTCCTCCATCCACCAGTCCCAGATGTTCTCGATGATTTCAGTGAGTGCCTGGTAATCATTGTCCGGATTAACTTTGATGAAGGGGGCAAGAAGGGAACCCATCTGTGCACCGTCCAGGATGGGCGCCTTGGCCCCCACCAGGATGGACACCCCTCTGTCATCACCGATTTTAAGGGCACGGGGCATGACATTGATACAATGCATACACCGGGTGCAGTTGGCATTGTCAATGATCAGCGTTTTGTTGTCGTACTTCATGCAGCCGGTGGGACAAAGCCCGATAACCTCCTTTTCCAGGTCAAAGGGACCCCAGTCCCTTGAGCCCCTGTGAGCCCCTCCGTTGGAAGGATATTCAGGATGGTTTTCAGCGTACCGGGCCACAGCGTCCTGGTCGATTTTGATATTGTCCCGCCAGGTGCCGATAAAAGACATGTCGGAACGGGCAATGGATGCAACACAGCCGTTGGGGCATCCGTCAAATTTGAATTTGAATTTATAGGGGAAAGCCGGCCGGTGAAGCTCATCTTGGTACTCATTGGTCAGAAAATGACACAGCGCTGCGGTGTCGTAGCAGGCGTATTCGCACCGGGCTGTACCCAGGCAGTTGGCAGGTGTTCTCAGGTTGGAGCCGGAGCCGCCCAGATCCTGTTTCAAATCGTGTGTCAGGGTATAAAAGATCTCTTCCAGCTGGGGGGTGGTGGTGCCCAAAAGGATAATGTCGCCGGTGGTTCCATGCATGTTGGTCAGGCCAGATCCCCGGAAATCCCAGAGGTCACACAGCTTTTTCAAGTATTCTGCCGTATAGAATTTGCTGGCCGGCTGGTTGACACGAAGGGTGTGAAAGGCGGCAACACCCGGAAATTGTTCGGGTTGGTCGCAATACCGGCCGATTACCCCGCCCCCGTATCCAAAGACCCCGACAATGCCGCCATGCTTCCAATGGGTTCTGCCGTGCTTGTAGGAAAGTTCCATAATGCCCAGAAGGTCGTCCACACAATCTTCAGGGATCTGGAATTCAATGCCCTCCTTATTTTCCGCCCTGACTTTGGCCTGGTGCTTCAGATCTGAAACAAAGCTGGGCCAGGGGCCGGATTCCAACTGATCAAGTAATGGGGTATTATGTTTTGCCATTATTTACCTCTGCTCATTTTATTCATGGTTAAAGAATGCTGAATTTCACCTTTGCTAACCTTTGCCCAGGCTCTCCCCCGGCAGGGTCACCCAAGGCATCATTTTCAATAAGGTTCATTTGAAAATCACTTTAGTTGATGTTTTATTGAGCAATTGGTGTGCCACCGGCATCGGGTGGTATAACACCTTGTATTTACATGGAATTTATTTTTTAAATATCATTGGAGACCACGGATATCCGTGGTTGGGACGGAATTGCGTTGTGATGCAACGAATTTTCGTTGCATCTTTTAATGCCTGGATATTTTAAGTTTTTTGATGCGGGTGGCAAGGGTGGTGGGGCGAAGGCCCAGAAGGGCGGCTGCGCCGTCATGCCCGTAAATTTTACCCTGGCAAAGCTCAAGGGCGTTTTTAATGTTTTGAACCTGCAGCTGGATCATCTCATCTTCGGTGCGCACCGAGTGGAACTGTTCGACGGAATCCGGGCAGTCCCTCTGCCCCGGGTCGGCAGAGAGGCTGTTGAGGATTTCCATCTGGGCCGAACTGGATCCTGTCGTGATGGCAAAGCGTTCCACAACATTCTGGAGCTCACGCACGTTTCCGGGCCAATGATATGTCTGAAGTTGTGCCATCTGCTGCCGGGTAAACTGAACCAGGGGGCGGTTCATCTCCTGGAGGCAGGATCGGAGGAAAAATTCGGCAAGGGGCTGGATATCCTCTTTTCTTTCCCGCAGGGGAGGAACGAGGATGGGGAAGACATTGAGCCTGAAATAGAGATCTTCACGGAAATTGCCCTGGGTTACCTCATTTTTCAAATCCCTGTTGGTGGCGGCAATGATGCGGGTGTCCACAGTTCTGACCTTTTCCTCGCCGATGCGTTCATACTCGCCTTCCTGAAGAACCCGCAGCAGCTGGGCCTGGAGTTCAAGGGGAATTTCACCCACTTCGTCCAGGAACAAAGAGCCCTGGTGGGAGGCGCCAAACTTGCCCTCCCGGTTGGACAGGGCGCCGGTGAAAGCGCCTTTGGCATGGCCGAAAAATTCGCTGGCAAACAGTTCCCTGGGCACGGAGGCGCAATTGATTTTGATCAGCGGCCGGTCTGATCGGCAACTTCTATGGTGAATCTCCCGGGCCACCAGTTCTTTTCCGGTCCCGGATTCCCCAAGAATAAGGACATTGGCCCCGGTGGCGGCCACCAGGTCGATTTGGTCCATTATCCGCTTCAGGGCCAGGCTTTTTCCTATGAAACCGGTAGCTCCCCTTGTTTCTGAAAGCTCCTCTTTAAGATAGGTATTCTCCGCCTTGAGCTGTTTGGTCAGCTTTTCAATGGTTTCAAAGGCCCTGGCATTGGCCAGGGCAGCGGCGGCATGGTTGGTGATGAGCGTTAATATATCCAGTACAGGTTGTTCAATCGGCGTTTTGGTAAATACCCCCAACACCCCCAGATTTTCCCCGTTGAACCACATGGGGTGCCCGGCAAACCCTTTTATGGACTCTGTTTTTGCCCATTGGGGATGGCCGATCCATTTTGAATCTTTTTCAATGGATGCCACCACCACGGGTTTTCCGGTTGCGGCGATATGCCCGATTTTCCTTGCCCCTATGGGAAAACGCCGGTGCGCGCCATCTATCCTCGACCAGTCCTGGCCCTGGTTCACCGAGGAGGCACCTGTGCTTGCCACCAGATGGAGGCAGTGTTTGGGATCCAGACATTCTTTTGCCAGTCGGCAGGAAGGACAGATATCCCCATTCTGGACAAGCCAGATGCGTACAAGGGCCACCTTATCGAATTCAAAAATCTGGTTGGTAATTAATTTAAACAAAGACCGGGTGGTTCGCTGCTGACCCATTTCCAGCAACAGGGATTGAATCTTCTCATTTTCAAAAGTAAAGCTTTGCATCGGGATAAGGTTACCAGAGCAAATGAATAATGGACAAGGCCAGCATCATAATAAACCCGTGTTTCTGATGCTGTTTGAACCATGAAATACGAATGAGGCGGGTGCCGATCTGTCCGCCCAGAATCACACCGCTGCAGGTGGCAAAGAGCAGGTAAGTTTCGTGGGGCCAGGCCCCCTTTCCGGTCAGAACGCTGAGCCATACGAGGAACAGATAAAAAAGAATGGAGGCAAACATGATAAACAGCCCGGTGGCCACGGCTCTGGAGGTGGGCATTTTCAGCTTTTGTATCATGTGGGGGATAATCCAGTCCGTATTTCCGATGCTCAGCAGGCCAGTGAAAAAGGATGAAAAAAGCACCACAGGGTAGCTTTTCGTCAATGAGTGGCCGCCTGGAGGGGAATAGGTTTCCGGTTCGGGCTCACTCAAAGAATGCAGGGTTTTCATGAGCAGGTATCCTGCAATGAGCAGGAAAATATAAAGAAGGACGCGTTCATAGGCCATTGGAAAATAAAATCCGGCTAAAAATCCCAGCGCCACCCCTGCCATGGCCATGGGAGTAAACCGGGCCGCGATTGTCATGTCCACCATTCCGCTGAACAGATAGGTTAATGACCCTGTTCCCTTGCCTGCGATCTGGGTAAAGATGGAAATGGCGACCGCCTCCGAGGGGCGTATGTCCAGGAAGGTCAGTACCGGGATCCACAGCACGCCGGCCCCAAGGCCTGTGAACATAACCATTGTCCCCACTGCAACAGCCAGCAGATGGACAAGCATAAACTCCGAGAATCCCAGGGCAATTTTATGGCCCAAAAAGGGTGAAAGCAGGATAATATAGATAAAATCGGCCAATATCCAGAAAACCAGATGTGCTGGTGTTTTGGACAGCCTGTCGAAAGGCGGCTTTTCTCTGGTTTTGTCCGCCCTGTGCTTCAGGTGGGGGCCGTAGGCCCTGAAGATGTAAACAAGGGTGGCGGCAAAGGCACAGAACCGGACCAGATGCCAGATCCACCACATGCCGTTCCAGGGGGTTGAAAAAGGAAAAATGAGCGCGGCAATGCCGAAAAATGCCGCAAGACAGGCAAAAAATAGATCACGGCTTTGGTGGCCACGCCTGTACGCCAGGTAAAATTCAACAACGGATGCAAAAAACAAGACTCCGGCCGTCAGGTTTATTAATACCGCTGCCATGGTAAAGCTACCGTCAAACAGTGGCATAATCTTTGGCACATCCTCGGGAAAAAGAAGGGCCCGAAGCCCGACGGAAGCGGTGAGGACAGCAAACCCGATAAAGATAAACCTCAGCTCAAAAAGGTTT
This sequence comes from uncultured Desulfobacter sp., assembly GCA_963677255.2. Taxonomy (GTDB): domain Bacteria; phylum Desulfobacterota; class Desulfobacteria; order Desulfobacterales; family Desulfobacteraceae; genus Desulfobacter. Next base: position 4,115,727 of record CAXXER010000001.1, read on the forward strand.
CTCATCCGCCGTCCCCGGCTGAGCCAGACCGAGGCAAAGAAAAAACCGCCGGAAAGGCTGGCCACACTGTGAAGGAAAACAAAGGCATCCCCGGACCGGCTGATGGCGTGGGCCGTATCCAGTATCCCCATGCCCGCAAACCCTGTGGCCAGCATAATCAGGTGGGCATCCAATTTATCCTGAGATTTTATGAAAAGCAAAATCCCGATCAGACAGGCGATCAGGCCGCCCGAGATTTCAAGGAATGAATGCACCCCATAATCCAGCCATTGCCACGTATAAAGTGTATCAAAAAAGAGTAATACCGCCAGGATGAATACAAAGCCGGATACCAGGAATATCTTTTTCAAAGAAGTTGAAAACACGTCAATGCCCTTTTTAAAAAGCCTTAAATTTTAGGCGGTTAAACTCAGGGTTAAGCAGATGCTGTGACATTTTCATTTTTTTCAGGGCCTTTGGCACCTGCCGGTTTGATCAGCGAGTACAGGCCGCTTAAAACAATGACCAGGCTTCCGGTCAGGGTCATGGCATCCGGCCGCTCGGAAAAAACGATGATGCCAAGTATCAGCGCAAAGATCAGACGGGTATACCGGAAGGGCGTGACCACACAGACTTCACCGGTTCGCATGGCCACCGTGAGGGAATAATATCCGATCACCCCGAAAAACACAGCCCCCATGACCTCAAGGCCTGAGGTCATATCCATCTGGACGAGGCTGCCTGTAAAGGGAACCATTGCCAGGCCTGTGGGGATGAGAACGAAAAATCCGTATACGCCCAGCTGCATATTGGAAAATACAGGAGGTGCTGCCCGGGTCGCAAGATCCCGCCCGGCAAATCCCAAGGTCCCCAGAACAGCGAACAAAGATGCCGGCTCAAATCCCTCCAACCCGGGTCGAAGGATCATAAGAACCCCGGCAAACCCGGCAAAAACAGCAGTCCATCTCTGCCATCCCACGATTTCGCCAAAGAAAAGGGCAGCGCCCATGACAACGACAAGCGGTGTGGCCTGCAGGATCGCCGAGGCACTGGACAACGGGGTGAGGGCAATGGCAAGGATGAAGCACAATCGTCCTGTCACCTCGCACACAGCCCTCAGAATAATGGGGCGGGATAAAAGCTCTGAGCGGTACAGGGGTTCATGCCGCCCAAGGGTGAGCAGACTGAAGACAAACGTCCCGCCCAGTCCAAACAGGGCCATAATTTCACCCACGGGCAAGGTCTGGGAAGCCTCCTTGACAAACATATCCTCCAGGGAAAATGCTGACATGGACAGCACCATGAACAAACTTCCCCGCAAATTCTCCACAATTTATCTCCTGATCAAATGTAATCGCCCTTAGACGGTCCCCGGACATCCATCACAGCCATAGAAAGTGTCCCCCTTTGTTGCATTTAAATCCTGGCTTTACGCTGAAACCGGTTCGAATTTTACCATGGGACAGCCGGAACAGACATCAAGCCCAGGCCAGGGCTGGCCGCCTTTTCCCAGAAGAGAGGGGCCGCCTGTTTTTTCAATTCGCCTGACCAATTGTTCAACCGTAGGCAGGATCTGTGTGCCTGGAATAAACAGGTTCATATAATTCATTTCCGTTTTTCCCGAGGCCTTGGACCCGGCACACATGGTGGTCATATTGGCAGTGTCCTTATTATAGGCATAAACACTGCCCGAGCAAACCGCAGAATTCGGGGTGGCGAAAAAAGTCAAATTGGGTTTATTCATTGCACCCATATAATCGTTTAGCACATGGTAGGCCTGGTAGGGAGTGACCATCATGAAAACCACATCAGGCTGTTTACCGGCCCCGTCAAAGGCTTCAAGAGGCGCCATATAAATGCCCTTGACCTTTCCGTTTTCCAGCCGCTGTTTCTCCTGGGGGGCCTGCCAGGACAAATCTGGGTCCAGCAGGTATTTTAAATGATTTTTTTCATCAATTTTGCGGTCAAGCTTTCGAAATCCAAAAACCGGCTGGGCATTTTTGCACAAGAGTTTTTCAGGTTCCATATAAAGGGCATGTTTAGCGGAACGGGCCGCAGCCAGATACTGGCAATAGGAGAGCCTGGCCTTGGAACGGTGGGTCACCGGCAAAGACTCTTTTTCTGTTTCATCGCAGATAAAACAGATCCCCACCGGATCAAAATCCAGTCTGAAGTTCCAGATAAGTGTTTCCATTGCATCTTTATAATTCATAGTATTTTTTCCTGTTTAAATTTTATCCAAAAAAATTGGACCTCAGATTCATCGGTGCGGTCATGATGGAGAGCAAACATGGTGCCACTGAATTTGTGCACACAAAAAAAGACTGACAAGCGCTTTAAAATCAAAAACTTGAATAAATGCTGAACCTGTGGAGGGCTTGTGGGGAACCATGATATATCACGGTTCCCTTGAAATATCATGGTTAGAAAGGAGATGATCAGGCAGGTCTTTGAATGTCCAGTTTTTTCAGCCGGGATCTCAATGTCGCAGGATGGATTTCCAAAATACGGGCAGCGCCTTTGGGGCCTTCAATGACCCATCCGCATTGGTTGAGAATGCTCAGGATGTGGGCTTTTTCTACGATTCTAAGGCTTTTATTGCCAGTTGGGGGAGCAGACGTTGCAAGGCTGTGAAAACTGTCATCAAGTCGAAGTTCCGGTCCCCTGGAAAGAATGACGGCCCGCTCGATGATATTTTCCAACTCACGGACATTGCCCGGCCACATATAGTTTTGAAGGGCTTGTGCAAAGGCCGGAGAAATGGATTCAACTTGTTTTTTATGTTCTGTATTATATTTGCGGACAAAGTACTGGGCCAATGGCAGAATGTCTTCCTGCCTTTCTCTTAGGGGTGGCAAAAGGATGGGAAATACATTCAGCCTGTAATAGAGGTCCTGTCGAAATGTTCCCGCTTCCACGGATTTTTCCAGATCTGCATTTGTGGCCGCTATGATGCGAACATTCACCTTTACGGACTTGTTGTCCCCAATTTTTTCAAAAGTGCCTTCCTGAAGCACCCTGAGCAGTTTGGGCTGGAGTGCAGAATCAAAATCACCGATCTCATCCAGAAAAAGGGACCCCTTGTCAGCAATTTGAAAACGCCCGGATTTATCAAAAGAAGCCCCGGTAAAGGCACCCTTTTTATGTCCGAACAATTCACTTTCAATGAGATTGGCCGGCAGGGCCGAACAGTTGACGGTTACAAAAGGGGCGTTGGCTCTGGTACTTGAATTGTGAATGGCTCTGGCTATCAATTCTTTGCCCGTGCCGGTTTCCCCTAAAACCAATACGGTCGCATCCGTAACGGCCACCTGTTCCACCATGGAAAGCACCTTTAAAAAAGCGGGGCTTTCCCCGATGGTTTCACTGGGCTTGCTGTGCCGTTTTATTTCCTGGTGAAGGTAGACATTCTCCAATTCAAGCCGTTTGTTCAAGGCTTCAACTTCATTAAAGAGTTTTGCATTTTTGATAGCCGTGGCAGCCTGATTTGCAAATAATGCCAGCCCTTTAAAATCCGACTGGGATATCACCTGGCTGCTGAACAGGGCCATCACCCCCAGCACCTCGTCCCGAAAGATCAGCGGATACCCTGCAAAGGATTTAAATCCATTCTCCTGCAGCCAATGTTGATCCCGAATACGCGGGTCTCCCATGGCCCGATTGGTACACACCGGTGTTTTGCTGCTTGCAATTCTCCCGATTTTCAGGGCATCAAGGGGCACTCGCCGATATTGCCCGTTAAGGCTGGAATACAGTCCCGAACTGGCCTTAAGGTGAAGGCAAAAGTTCTTATCCGGGCAATTGGGGGCCATTTGACATGACGCACAAAGGTCGCCGGGCTCCACAAGCCAAATCCGTGCAAAAGCAGCACTGATTTCATCCACAAGTCCCCTGGTAATAGAGGAAAGAACGTCCTGAAGATTCAGGCTGGATGTCATGTTTAATGCAATTTTTGCTAAATTTCTTTTAATTATGGTATCAGCCATGGCAGTTTTTGCTTTTGGAAGGCGTGTATTCATTTTTTTAATAATGGCGCTATTCCCAAAACCATTGCATGGAATAAATCCCTTTGTCAAACACCCTAAATTAGGAAAGAAACCGTGTTGGATGATTTGTACCAATAAAGAGGCATTCCCACCATGAAATTTGACGCCAACCATAGGCCTGAAAATAAACATAGAAAAAGCTGTTTTTGAATTGGTTTTGCAATTCCGACAGCGAGCATTTTGTCTATGAAAGCTCAGATTTTCGGTCTCGATTAGACCACAATATGTGGGTGCGCCACGAGGGCTCTTTCTGATAAAACAGAAAGAGACGATCTATATTATACCTTCATTTATTTATTCAGACGATTTAAAGTTATGCTGTCGATGAAATCATGAGATACTGCCTGGATTTTCCAATCATCTATACAGGCAAATGACGAGACCTTGGATATTTTTCTGTCGGCAGGCGGCAGGACCGCGTCTATACCGCTACCGGGTCCTGTGTCTGGCGGCTGACGGCAAAGACCTGGCCTTTTTCCTCATAAAAGACTATGCCGTCAAGATACCCTACATCTCCGGCATCCTCGTGGGTCAGGCCCAGTTTAAATTCCCGGATGGGATAGACATTCCAGTCATGGGAGACACACACGGCAATCTGGTTTTCCGACACCTGTGAGAGCTTTTCTTTCATGAAGCCGGTGAGCATATCGGCGGTTTTTAATGGATCCTCCATGATATCGGAGGCGATGTCATGGTTGAACCAGGACCGGATAAAGGTCCTGCTGCCCGTTTTGATCATGATGTCCAGGGCCTTTTTAATATCCTTGATGTAGAAGGGGGTTAAAAGGTCGCAGGTTTCGGTGTGGGGCAGGCTGCCGCCCCGGGCAAAGGTGTAACCCTTGTCAATGAGATAGGCGCTTTCGATGCAGCGGCCGAAATGGCTGGCAAAAAGCCTGGGTTCAAGGTCGGGAAAGGCCTTTCCCATATCAAAGGCATACGTCTTGCCCGTATCGTTGAGCCCCATGAAAGGCTCCATCATGGGGTCTTTGTGGTAGTGACGGTCCGAATGACGTATGATGACGGCCATGGACTTAATGCCCCGGTCAAGAAGGCGCTGGATGGTCTCTATGGTCTGCCTGGAGTTGAGTTCATAAAGGCGTTTGGGCGGATTCTGGTCTTGTTTTTGTTCGTCCATTGGCGGGCTCCGGTATCTGGATTTTTGTTGAATAGCTTTCTTACTCTATGATATATGGGCTGTCAATACATCATCCCCAAGCATGACCTTCCCCAAAGTGGGTTCACAGGAGGCAATATGGCAAAAAAAATCAGTATTATCGGTGTGCCCATGGACTACGGGCAGGAACTTCGCGGCGTGGACATGGGGCCGGCGGCTCTGCGCTATACCGGATTGATTCCGCGCCTGCGTCAGTTGGGGCATGAGGTGACCGACCGCGGTGATGTGGCCATTCCCATCCGGGATGCCGACCGGGAGGTCGGGCCGGATAAGTTTCTGTCAGAGATCACCGAGATCTGTGATCGGATCTATACGGCGGGCCGGAACGTTGAAAAAAAAGGGGATTTCCCTCTGTTTTTAGGCGGCGACCATGCCATATCCGTGGGAACGGTGGCCTCTGTAACGGGTAATGAACCTATGGGACTGATCTGGGTGGATGCCCACGGAGATTTTAATACGCCGGACACCTCCCCGTCCGGGAATATCCATGGCATGCCCCTGGCGGCCCTCACAGGAGAGGGGCACAAAACTCTGGTCGATGTGGGAAAGCCCGGTGCCAAAATCCATCCGGATAATGTGGTGATGATCGGGCAGCGGGACCTGGATCCTGCCGAGAAGGAACGGATCAAAAAATCCGGCATGACCATTTTCACCATGAGGGACATTGACGAGCAGGGCATTTCCTCTGTGGTCTCCAAAGCCATGATGAAGTTCTCCCATCTCAAACGGGTCCACCTGACCCTGGACATGGATGCCCTGGATCCTGTCGAGGCCCCAGGTGTAGGAACTCCGGTGCCGGGGGGGATTACCTACAGGGAGGCCCACCTGCTCATGGAGATCCTGTCGGATTCGGGAAAACTTGGGTCCATGGACCTTGTGGAGGTCAATCCCATTTTGGATGTGGGAAACAAGACCGCCAAGCTGGCGGTGGAGCTGACCCTGTCCGCCTTAGGTAAAAGCATTTTATAAGTTTGACCGTTGAAGACTATATCAGCGCCCTGAAATCCTACAAGGGATTTGCCGGGGATATTGTCTGCCATAAAACCGTAAAGGCACGGCCGGCTGATTTTTCAGGCCCTGCTGACACGCTGGGCTTTGCCAATGACTTAGCACCGCTGCTCTCCCGTCTGGGGATCGATCGTCTTTACTCCCACCAGGCACAGGCCATCGACCATATCCTCAAGGGACGGCACACCGTGGTGGCCACCCCCACAGCCTCGGGCAAAAGCTTGATTTACAACCTGCCGGTCGTGGACAGCCTGATCTCTGATCCCAACGCCCGGGCCATGTATCTTTTTCCCCTCAAGGCCCTGGCCCGGGATCAGATGGATACGGTAAAGACCCTGCTGGAAACGGTCCACGATCCCCTGTCCGGGCGGCCGCCCCTGACCGCAGGGGTGTACGACGGTGATATCAGCAGTTATAAAAAGTCCAAGATCCGGCGCAATCCCCCCCATATCCTTTTGACCAATCCGGAGATGCTGCATCTTGCCATGCTGGCCCACCACCATCTGTGGGCGGATTTTTTTTCCTCCCTGAAATATGTGGTGGTCGATGAGGTGCACACCTACCGCGGCGTCATGGGATCCAACATGGCCTGGGTATTCAGAAGGCTTTTGCGGATCTGCCGGGCGTACGGGGCAAGTCCTGTCTTTATCTTTTGCTCCGCCACCATCGCCAATCCGGCCCAGCTTTCTGCAGGTCTTACCGGTCTTGATGTGGATGTGGTGGATACGCAAGGGGCAGCCCGGGGCCGGAAAGATGTTCTGATGATGCGGGGCCTTGAAGGGGCGGCCCAGACCGCCATTACTCTGATTCATGCCGCAGTTCACAGAGGGCTTCGCACCATCGTTTATACCCAGTCCAGAAAGATTACTGAACTGATTGCAGTATGGGCCTCCCAGCGGGCCAAGTCCTTTGCCGATAAAATTTCTGCCTATCGGGCAGGCTTTCTGCCTGAAGAACGACGGGAGATCGAGCAGAAACTGTCCTCCGGGGAGCTTTTAGCCGTGGTCTCCACCTCAGCCCTGGAGCTGGGCATTGATATCGGGAACCTGGACCTGTGCATCCTCGTGGGGTATCCGGGCACCATTATGTCCACCTGGCAGCGGGCCGGCAGGGTGGGCCGGGACGGCAAGGACTCGGCCCTTGTCCTCATCGCCCATGAAGATGCTCTGGATCAGTATTTTATCAATCATCCGGACATCTTTTTTTCCATGCCTCCGGAAACGGCCCTGATCAATCCTGAAAACACCACAATTTTGGACAAGCATCTGGACTGCGCTGTGGCGGAGCTGCCCCTGAAGATCAGTGACCCCATTCTGGAAGATACCGCGGTAAAGGAGGCGGTGACGCGTCTTTCCGGAAAGGGCAAACTGCTTTTGAGCCGCAACGGGGATATCTGGTACTCGGCCCGGAAAAATCCTCACCGGGAGGTGAGCCTTCGGGGCACCGGACAGTCCATTCCCATTTTCCGGGAAGACACCCGGGAGAGCTTAGGGGATATCGACTGGCACCGGTCCTATTTTGAAACCCATGAAGGGGCGGTGTACCTTCACCGGGGCAAAACCTATGTGGTGACCCTGTTTGATCATGTCAAAGGGGTTGTCAGAGCCAAAGAGGAGCTTGTCAACTACTACACCCGGGCAAGATCCTCCAAGAATACCGAGATTATAAGAACGGAACGGACCCGGCAGGTGGGCGGAACGCGGATGGGCTACGGCATCCTGCGGATCCGGGAGCAGGTGACGGGCTATGACAGAAAACTGGTCCATGGCGGCAAATCCATCGGCATCGTACCCCTGGATCTTCCCGAGCTGACCTATGAAACCCAGGGGCTTTGGATCGAGATCCCCGACACGGTCCGGGACGAACTTGAGAGCTGCCTGCAGCATTTTATGGGGGGCATCCATGCGGTAGAGCACGCAGCCATAGGCATCATGCCTCTTCTGGTCATGACCGATCGCAACGATCTGGGCGGCATCTCCATTCCCTATCATGAGCAGACCGGCAAGGCCACGGTATTTATTTACGACGGGGCCCCGGGGGGACTGGGGCTCACGCGCCAGGCATTTGACAGCGGCGATCTGCTTTTATCGCGTACCCTGGAGGCCATTGCCGACTGTCCCTGCGATACCGGCTGTCCCGCCTGTGTGCATTCTCCCAAATGCGGCTCCGGCAATCGCCCGATTGATAAGGCAGCTGCCCAACTGATTCTGGAGCGGATCTCTCAGCGCAGCGATACCGCGCTGCGAATTTCAGAACCGCAGACCCCATACGAAATCAAAGGATTTCAAAGCGCTGTCGCTGACAGCCGTGACCTGGAAGATCCTGCGGAGCGGCCCGTCCACTTGTCCGATCGGCCCTGTCCGTCATACAAAGCCCTTCATTACGGCGTCCTGGATATTGAAACGAGGCGCTCTGCCAAGCAGGTCGGCGGATGGCACCGGGCGGACCGCATGGGGGTCAGCTGCGCCGTGCTTTACGATTCTGTGTCCGGCGAATTTCACACCTATCTTCAAGACGATATGGCCGCCCTTGAAACCCATTTAAAATCCCTGGACCTGGTTGTGGGGTTTAACATCCTTCGTTTCGACTACAAGGTGCTTTCCGGGCTGAGTCCCTTTAACTTTCAGGGGCTGCCCACCCTGGATCTTTTGATGTCCGTTCACGAGCGATTGGGGTACAGGCTTTCCCTGGATCATCTGGCCCGGCAGACCCTGGGAACTGAAAAGAGTGCGGATGGGCTCATGGCGCTTGAATGGTGGAAAGAGGGGAAACTGGACAAGATTATAGAGTATTGCACCCAGGATGTCAGGGTGACCCGGGATCTGTTTGTGTTTGGGTGCGAAAACGATTTTCTTGTGTTCAAGAACAAGGCGGGGTGCCAGGTGAGAGTGCCGGTGAAATGGCCGGTTTCTGAGGCCTGAATTGCGGCGAATATCCTAATTTTCTTGACTTTTTGATTGAAAACCGGATTTAATGATTTATTCGGGTTTATTAATCAATTTAAAATCTTGCCTGGCCCAATTAAAGTTTGGTAGAGAGTTCACGGAGATTTGTTAAAAATCGGTTAGCAAATCTAAATTTGTATAAAATAACGTTAAGCAGGGGATACGAGGATATGCGGCAGATACTGGGGATTTGTCTGACCGGTCTGTTTTGGTTTGGATTGGCAGGGGGAGCATGGGCTTTCGATAAGGTTTATGTGGGATCAGAGGTCTGCAAAGGCTGCCATGAAAGCCAGTACAATAACTTTACGAAATTCTGCAGAAAGTCCCACTCCTTTTCAAGCATCAAAAAAATGGAAAAGAAACTGACCCCGGAAGAATACCGGGGCTGTTTTCAATGCCATACCACAGGCTACGGCCAGGAGGGCGGATTTATCTCAGAGGAGAAAACCCCTGAGCTGAAAAATGCCGGGTGCGAGGTCTGTCACGGACCGGGAAGTCTTCATGCCGAATCGGAAGATCCCGACGACATCATTACCCAGATGGATATGGAAAGCTGTCTGAGCTGCCACAATGAGGAGCGTGTCAGTGAATTTAACTTCAAACCCCAGCTTTTCGGCGGCGCCCATTAGATTCAAGGAGTTGGTACAATGATCAAGCTTATTAATAAAAGGCTGTGGCTAAAGGTATTGGTTCCTGTTTCGTTGAGTGTGCTGCTGGTCATGGGGATTTCCTTATGGGTCAGCCTGGCCGGGCAGAATGACCTTGGGCGTCACCAGTTGACCACCCAGAACAAAACCCTTGCCCTGGCCATTGAGGGCGGCATGTTTGAAGCCCTGGCCATCGGGGATAACGATACGGTGCGAACCCAGTTCAAGGTGCTCAATGACAAGGTTAAGGGACTGGGGGTTTTTGTCTATGATTTTAACGGGGTTGTATCGTTTTCCACGGATATAGCCTCTGTGGGCAAGTCCATGGATCAGTATGCCTCAGGGGATGCCCTGGGCGATATCACTGGCATGATGGCGTCGGGGAAAGCCTCTGCTAATGCCATGCAGCTGGCCTATAAAGGCGAGGACTATCTGATCAAGAGCGATCCCATATTCAATGAACCGCGGTGCTACCACTGCCACGGCCGCGCCCACAAAGTGCTGGGCGGCATCTCGGTCCTTTCTTCCATGACTGAAATGCAGGCCGGGATAAAAAAGGGGGAAACCAGAAGTATCCTGATTTCAGCGGTCGGACTTGCCATGATTGTTCTTACCATATGGCTGTTCTTTTTCTTTATCGTCAACAAAAAGGTGAAACTGGTTCTGGACGCTGCATCGCGCCTGCGGCAAAAGGATTTTTCCCAGGCCCACGAGGTGACAGAGGGCGATGAGATTAATCATATTCTGAACCGCTTAAGCCTGGTTTCCCAGGAGTTAAAAGAAACGATCCGGGAGATTATAGAAGGATCGGTTGCCCTGGGGGCCTCCTCCAATACCCTGACGGAAATCGCAGAAAGCCTCAACTCCTCCAGTACGGAGACCTCCAAAAAGGCTTCCAATGTATCTGCGGCGGCCGAGGAGATGAGTACGAACAATGCCGCCATTGCCAAGGCTATGGATGATGCCACGGAAACCTTGAACAGCGTTGCGGCTGCCGTGGACGAGATGACGGCGACCGTGGGGGAAATCGCTAAAAATTCAGCCGAATCAAAGTCGGTGATTGACAAGGTGGTGGCCAGCTTTGAAATCATTCTCACGGCAGTGGAGGAACTGGGGGGCAGGGCCGATGATGTGGATGAGGTGACCAACGAGATCCGCTCCATCTCCGAGCAGGTCTCTTTGCTGGCCCTGAATGCCAAAATCGAAGCGGCCCGGGCGGGAGAAGCCGGCAAAGGCTTTGCCGTCGTTGCCCAGGAGATTACCGAACTTGCGGCCGATACCAGCAAGTCCACCCAGGAGGCCGATGAAAAACTGGCTCGGATCAAGGTGACGGCCAAAGAGCTGATCTCCCAGGTTTCAGGTCTCAGCGGCAATGTTCAGGCCAGTGACCAGGCCATGTCAGGCATTGCCGCAGCAGTTGAGCAGCAGAACGCCACTACCCTGGAAATTTCCAGAAGCATCAACGATGTCAGCGAGAAGATTTCGGACGTCAATGAAAGTGTCACCCAGGGGGCCACGGTGGCTTCTGAAATCGCCAGGGATGTCGTGGATGTGGAATCCATGTCCGGAAAGGTTCAGGAGCAGAGCACCTCTTTGAGTAACGATGCCAATACGCTTTCGGCTATGGCTGAGAAGTTCAGCCAGCTGATGAAGCAGTTTAAAATTTAGCCTGGGATCAGGCGCGTTTTTCCACCTGGTCAGCCACGGCGGCTAAAACCGCGCCCGCCTTTTGCCGGATCACCATATGGCTTTTGGGGTCAAACGGGGTGGAAGACAGATTGATGACCACGGTGAACGCCCCTGAACTTCTGGCGTAATCCGGCATGGATGCCGCCGGTTGAACCAGCAGGGTGGACCCTACGGCAATGAAAACATCCGCTTGTGCAGAAAGCCTTGCCGCCTCCCGGACGGCATCCTGGGGCATGGCCTGGCCGAAACTTATGGTATCGGGCTTAAGGTGCCCGCCGCAGGCACAGTGGGGGGCAGGGTCTCCGCCCTTGATCATGTCCATGACTTTTTCAAATGGCGTAAGCTTTTGGCAGGACATGCACCGGACCCTTCGGGTGTTGCCGTGCAGTTCGATGATCCGGTCTGGGCAGATGCCGGAGGCCTGGTGAAGTCCGTCAATATTCTGGGTGATGACGGCGGTCAGGTGCCCTGATTTTTCCAGCCTGGCAATGGCTTGATGGCCCTTGTTGGGCCGGGCATGTCTCAGGCTTTTTTCCATCTCAAGGCGCTGATTCCAGTATCGGATGCGCGCCTTTCTTTCTGACATGAATTCATCAAAATAGACCGGTTTGAATTTGTCCCACAGACCGCCCTGGCTTCTGTAATCCGGGATACCGCTCTCCGTGGATATCCCGGCCCCGGTGAACATGACAACCGATGACGCCTCAAGAATCCGGTCGGCAATTTGCTCTACCTGGTTCAGGGTTTTGGGATCTAACTGGCTTTTTTCCCCCATGGCCATATCCTCCCTATCAGTTTATCAAAGAGAATGCGGATTTCTTTTATATTCAATATGCGGCCCATGATCAAGATACCTGCCGTAAAGACAAGTCCCATGATGATACAAAGCCCCAGGGCAGGGGCCAGGTGGTCGGGAACAAGCAGGCGGGCAAGCCCCATGTGGATTACTTCAAGGACAAAACCTAAAACAAGGCTGAGTCCGGCAAGCTTCATAAAGAAAAAATAGACCCTCTTTTTTCCCGGATTCCCAGTTTTTCTGTTCCAGACCTCATAGAGCAAAAAGGTGGTCAGGGCAACGGACAAAGACAGAGTGAAGGCCACCCCGTGGATGCCGAAAAAATGCATGCCCGCATAGATCAGGGGCAGGCTGAGCAGCACGCACAGGCTTGAAAACAAGGCGGGGAACAAGGTGTTCTGGACGGAAAAAAAGCCGCGGGAGACAATGGTCTGGGCGGAAAACGCAAAGGCGCCGGCCAGAAAAAAAGGCAGCACGCCTGCGGTAAGAGCCGCATCCTTAGCATCAAAGGCGCCGCGCTGAAAGAGGATGAGCACCACCTCGTGGCGCACCACCATAAACAGCACGGAAAAGGGCAGGACCAGGAAGATAAATTTTAACGTCTGATTGATGATATGATTGAGCTGGTCCATGTCATTTTCTGCGGCCAGCCTTGCCATATAGGGGAAGGAGGCCTGGCCCACAGCCTGGCCAAAGAATCCCACCAGGATAAACATGATCCGGATGGCAAAGTTCATGGCGGCGATACTGCCCTCGGCCAGAAAGGAGCCGAAAAACTTCATCAGAATTTCTGTTGAAAAAGTCATGGTCAACCCCAGCATCAGGGGAAGGGTCAGCATGACATACCGGATAAATTCTTTGTGCCTGGGGTTAAAAATCGGGTAATAGCGCAGGCCGCATCGGTATGCCCCCCACAGCTGGAGAACGAAATTGCCGGCAAAGGCCCCGCCCAAAACCCCCCAGGCAAAGCCTTTGATGCCCATGACAGGCTCAAGGATCACCCCGCCTATGATGATGCCTGCATTGTAGATCAAAGGCGCCATCGCTGGAATAAAGAATTTTTCCCTGGTAAACTGCACTGCCATGAACAGGCCGCCGGAAAAAAAGAAAAACTGGGCCGGCACGATAATCCTTGTCATCTCAACGGCCAGGTCAAAGCCTCTGCCGTCCACCATACCGGGCGCCAATATCCGCACAAGTTCGGGGGCAAACACGACGCTGATGAGGATCAGACCGAGCAGAAACAGCCCGAAACAATTGAAGATGTTGGAAAAGATCCTGAACCCTTCGGTTTCCTCACCCTTGGAAACATACCGGGTAAAAATCGGGATAAAGGTGATGGATAAAAAACCGCTGGCCACCACATGGTTTAAGATTTCCGGGATAATAAAGGCCACCTGGTAGGCGTCGGTCTGAAAGGAGGCTCCCCCCACCCAGGCAATGGCCGATTCCCGAGCCAGACCGATAATCCGGCTGACTAACACAGATGCCATCATGATAAATGAGGCAAAACCGATTTTTTTGAGTGTCGTTGTACTGGTCATAATCGTTATTTCCGCAGACAGGTTTAACACAAGCCTTGGGCAAATTAAAGACCCGGGATGCACAAAAAGATTTGACTCTGCCCGGGGCGGGCCGATATATTATCAAGATAGCAGTAACAACCCCCACAGGATTAGACTATGTTTACGAAACTTGGATTTATTTCCATTCTTGCCGGCGGTTTTGTCGGTATTTTTACTATTATTTCCGGATTTATGCAGGCGGACAATATCTGGATCGACATTACCCTGTCAACGGTGACGGGGGGGCTGGCCGATACCATTGTGAACGCCTTTTCCGGAGGCATTCTTCAGGACGGCCTTTCTACGCTGTTCTATGATATCCCCTTAGGTGGCGTGATCATTGGACTCGGGGTGATTTTTCTTTTGATCAGCCTTTTTTTCAAGGAAAATTGACCCTTATACCCTAAAAGGAAATTTTGCGATGACCCAGGTGCGTGTAGAAGACCCTTTCAGGCCAGTGCAAATGTCCCGGCGCCAGTTTTTAGGGGCGGCCTGTCTTGCGGCCCTTCCTGTGGCAGGCTTGATGGCCGGATGTGCCGTGGACCCTGTGACCGGAAAAAAGCAGTTGATGCTCATGAGCCGGGACCAGGAGATTGCAGTTGATCAGCAGCAGTCCCCGTTCCAGTTTTCATCGGATTACGGGGTGAGCCAGGATACAGCACTGAACCGGTACATCTCCGATGTGGGCCAGGCAATGCTGCCCGGGGTTCACCGTCAGGACATGCCCTATAATTTTCACTGCGTCAATGCCACCTATGTGAATGCATATGCCTTTCCCGGCGGCTCCATTGCCGCCACCCGCGGGATTCTTCTGGAGCTGGACAACGAGGCGGAACTGGCCGCGCTTTTAGGCCATGAGCTGGGGCATGTCAACGCCCGCCATGCTGCGGAACAGCAGACCAAGGGCCAGGTGTCCGCCATTGTCATCAGCGGGCTGTCCGTTGCCGCCAGTACCCAGGGTGAGGGATTCGGAGAATTGACCCAGCAGCTGGGTGCTTTAGGCCAGGGGCTGTTTCTGGCCCGTTACAGCCGTGACAACGAGCGGGAGGCCGATGCCCTGGGCCATGAGTACATGACCGCTGCCCGGTACAACTCCAAGGGGTTTGTGGGGTTGATGGAGATGCTTGAGTCCATGCATACCTCCCAGCCCAGCTCTTTTGAGATGCTGTTCGCCACCCATCCCATGAGCCGGGAGCGCCTGGACACGGCTGTTGAAAGGGATAACGGCAGGTACCGCAATACCCATGATTTCCCCTTGAACCGGGATCGGTACATGGACCATACAGCAGCGTTAAGACAGTTGAAGCCGGCTATAGTGCAGATGCAGGAAGGCGAGAAGTACCTGGGACTGAAAAAATACGATCAGGCCCAGCAGGCCTTTTCTACGGCCCTGAAAACGGCGGATAACGACTATACGGCCCAAGTGCTCATGGCCAAGTGCATGATAACGCAAAAAAAGTACAAAGAAGCGCAAACCCATGCTGCTTTGGCCAAAACGCTTTATCCCGAAGAAGTCCAGGGCTATTATATTTCCGGTCTGGCCAATCTCTCATTGAAACGGCCGGCAAAAGCCCAGGAGGATTTTAAGCGGTGCGAGGCGCTTTTACCGGGCAACCCCCAGATCACCTTTTATCAAGGGTACGCCCTGGACATGGACGGGCAGAGAAACCCTGCCGCCCAGCAGTATGCCGCTTACCTTGAAGCGGTCAATTACACCTCCAACACCTACAGCCAGCACGCCTATAAACGGTTGAAAGCGTGGGGGTATGTCAAATAATCCGGGAGATGACAATGATGCGGCCTGTCTGGCCCTGATCCGGGAGGCCCGGGTAATGACCCTGGCAACGGCGGACGGGCAGACACATGAGCCGTGGAGCGCACCGGTTTATTATGTTTTCAGGGCGGGAAAATTCTTCTTTTTTTCTAGCCCAAAGTCTCGGCACATAGAGTCCAAGGCTTCTTCTTTTGCTGCCGCCTCCATCTTTGCCGATTCCAAAAGCGTTGACGGGCTTTTAGGGCTTCAAATGAGTGGAAATATCTGCCGTTGCAGGGCCGGGGGGGATGCTGTGAGAACGGCGGCAGCCTATGCGGTCAAATACGGTATCCCGGTAAAAGGGGAAAACCCCATTGACTATTTTGTCTCCGTATTCCATGCTTGCCTGTATGTATTTTCCCCTGAAGACGTTTATTTTATGAACAACAGCAAAGGGTTCGGACAGAGGACACCTGTCAGACTATGAAATTCAAAACCCTTGAAGATACGGTAACCTTTCTGAAAAGGGAAGGGGAGCTGGCCGTTGTGGACCAGGAGATCGATCCCTATCTTGAAATGGCGGAAATCACCCGGCAGGTTCACAGGGCCGGGGGACCGGCTCTTTTGTTCCCCAGGGTGAAAAATTCTGATTTTCCAGCCCTGTCCAATCTTTTCGGCACCTGGAAACGCACCGTCAAAGTGTTCGAGCCTCAACTGGACCAGGTTCGGGCCCTGGTGGATTTGAAATCCGACCCCGGCCTGGCCCTGACCTCCCCGGGACGTCTGCCCGCGGCTTTAAAAGCTGCGGCGCACGCCCTGCCGGTGCGGATTCCATCAAAGCTCGGACTGTCCCGGACTACCGCCATTGATCGTCTGCCGATGATTCAGTGCTGGCCCAAGGACGGCGGTGCATTTGTTCTGCTGCCCCAGGTTTTTTCAAGGCCCCCGGGCGCCCGGGGGGTGATGACCTCCAATCTTGGCATGTACCGGATTCAGATTTCGGGAAACGACTACGCCTATAACCGGGAGGTCGGGCTGCACTACCAGATTCACCGGGGGATTGCCGCCCACCACGAGGCAGCTCTTGAGGCGGGAACGCCCCTGAAGGTCTCCATTTTCATCGGTGGCCCTCCGGCCCATACCCTGGCGGCGGTCATGCCCCTGCCGGATCATATTCCGGAACTGGCCTTTGCAGGCGCCCTGGCTGGGAGGAATTTCCGGTATTCCGAGCGAAACGGTTTCATCCTTTCAAATGATGCGGATTTTTGTATTACAGGGCTGTTGGTGCCCGGCCGCACCAAACCCGAAGGTCCCTTTGGCGACCATTTGGGGTATTACTCCCTGACCCATGAATTCCCCTATCTTAAGGTTGTATCCGTATGGCACAGAAAGGGCGCTATTTTTCCTTTCACCGTGGTGGGGCGTCCTCCCCAGGAGGATTCCAACTTCGGCCGGCTGATTCATGAAATCACACGCACAGCCATTACAGATACCCTTGCCGGAGTCACGGCGGTCAATGCAGTGGATGATGCCGGCGTCCATCCTCTGCTGCTGGCAAAGGCCAATGAGCGTTACCTGCCCTATGAATCGCGGCAGCCCCGTGAAATCCTCACACACGCCCACGCCATTTTAGGCACCGGCCAGCTTTCCCTTGCCAAGTACCTTGTCATTGCAGCCCATGAGGATCAGCCGGAGCTGAACATTAATGATGAAAAAGCCTTTTTCATGCATGTGCTTGAACGGGTTGATTTTTCCCGGGATCTGCACTTTATCACCCGCACCACCATGGACACCCTGGACTATTCCGGCCGTGGCCTGAACGAGGGCTCCAAGATGATTCTTGCTGCGGCCGGCCCGCAACAAAGGGTTTTAGCAACCCGCCTTCCGGAGGGCTTTACCCTGCCTGACGGATTTTCCCGGCCGGTCATGGCAGCCCCGGGCATGACCGTGGTCCAGGGACCAGCATTTTCGGATTATCCCGAAGCCAAGGCCGAAATAGGGCGCCTGACTGCCTGTCTTGAACAAAACTCAGAGCAGGACGCGCCTGCATTGGTCGTGGTGGCGGACGATGCCAAGTTTGCAGCCCGAACTTTTTCCAATTTTCTCTGGGTCTGTTTTTCCCGCTCCAATCCCTCCCACGATGTTTACGGTGCTGCAGCCTTTACCCGGTTCAAGCATTGGGGATGCCGGGGACCATTGGTCATTGATGCCAGGGTAAAACCTTTTCATGCAGCAGCGTTGGAACCCGACCCCTGGGTCGAAGAACGGGTGAAGCAGATGGGATGCCGGGGCGGTATTCTTGAAGGATTGATTTGATTTTTTAAAAAGAAGCTGAACCAAATCATCGTTAAGGAACTTCAAAAATGAAAGAAAAAATACCTTTTAAACCGATTCTGATTACGATTTCAGCACTTTTTCTGGTTTACACCATTGCGGGATTCTTTCTTGTTCCCGTGGGAATAAAAAAGGCGCTTGAAAAAGCGGTGGATAACGCCCTTGCCGGAAAGTTTTCCGCCGAATCCGTCCGATTCAATCCTTATACCCTGGAAGGCCGGATTCAAAATTTGGATATCCGTACCCGGGAAAATGCTGCACTGATGGCCGTAGATGAGGTCTATGTGAACATCTCTGTTGCAAGTCTGTTCAAACTGGCCCCGGTGATTGATGCCGTAAGCATCGATGGCCCTAAAATCACCCTGGCAACGGACGCCAGCGGCAAGCTGAACGGTATTCCCGCGGGGAAAGATAAAGATGAGAAGACAGATAAGCAAGCAGCCGGTCTTTTCGGGTTCCGCCTGGCCAATCTGGCTGTCAGCCGGGGGGAGGTGGCCTTTACCGACGGTTCAAGGAAGGTGGCTCACCACATAAAAGAGTTCTCGCTGAAGGTCCCCCTGGTTTCAACCTTTGAAGATGAGATGGAACAGCCGGTTTCGGCCAATGCCGAACTGGTTCTAAATGATGCCGGGATTCGTATGGATGCAAGTGTTCGGCCTTTCGGTCCTGACATCAAAGGCATGGTCCATGTACAGGGTTCCGGTGTGAATCTGAAATCCTATCTGTCCTATGTCCCTCTTCCAGGCGCCTTGGCATTGACGGCACCGGGTATTCTGTCATGGGATCTGGATATCGGGGCGGAACTCCCGGAAAAAGGGGACCTGACCCAGGCCGGAATTTCAGTTAAGGGACGTGCCGGGATCAAGGATCTGGCAGCCGATTTAAGGGAAAAAGGCCCTCTGGCAAGAATTGCCGGGGTAACCGTCAATATTGATACAAAAGATTTAATGTCCCAGGGATTTAAAGTGGACCTGATCCGTATCAATCAGCCTGAACTTTTCCTGGAGCGGGACGGCAGCGGGGCCTTCCCTGCAATGGCACTTGCCAATACCAAAGAACAGCAGGAAGAAAAACCAGCCCCTGAAAAGAACGCCTTTTCCCTTACCCTGGCTCTGGACAAGGCGGAGGTGACGGACGGCAAGGTCCATATCAAGGACGGGGTGCCTGAAACCGGATTTGAAACTCTGTTGTCTCCGGTATCGATTCAGGTGGAAAATCTTAAGCTTCAGGGCGAAAGTCTGGGGCTGAATGCCGCAGGAACGCTTGTCACTGCCGCCGGAGAAACCCTGACATTAGCGGCCAGCCTGTCGCGAACCCGCGAAGAAACGCTTATCAACGGTCACATCGGCCTTGAAAACGGATCCCCCGGTGCATATGGCGCCTATCTTTCCCCTTTGACTAAAGATCGTGTGGCATTGGATAAAATTAACGCCGCTTCTGATTTCTCACTGGGGCTGGGCGTTGACGGACTTCGCGTCAAGACTTCATCCGGAGTCCTTGCTTTGGCAGGATTCCGGTTCGGACCGCCCAAAGGAACGCCGATTATCAACCTGCCTGACGCATCGGTGAACGGGATTGCCCTGGATCTTGACCAACGGCAAGTGTCCATCGGATCAATGGCGGCGGCAAAGGGAACGCTTGCCGTAGGGATGGATCCAAAAGGCCGGGTCAACCTTGTAGAGGAACTGGCCCCCCTGACGGAAAACACCGGGACCCCGGCGCCGGAAACCGAACCCGGGCCGGCTTGGCAGATCTCCCTCGGTGAATTCGGAATGGACGGCTGGCAGGTCTCTTTTAAGGATGACAGCCATGGCGCAAATCCTGTCCGCGTCTCTCTTTCAGACATTAGGCTTCATGCAAAAGATTTGACCACCGCCCCTAAAGCGGCCCCTGGAAAGATCACGGGCGGGATGAAAATCCAGGATTCGGGACGCTTCAATATGGCGGGCACCCTGGATCTTTCCCGAAGAAAGGCGCGCCTTGGGCTCAAGCTCGACGGCATCGGCATCAATATCTTTGAACCTTATTTCACCGATTACCTGAAGATTGAAATCACAGACGGAAAATTTGGGGCAGACACGACGTTGTCCTTGGCATTCCCCGAGGGGAAAAAGCCGGGTTTGGCCCTTTCGGGCAAAGCCGGCGTCAGTGACTTCTCCTCAAAGGACAAGGCGACCCGGAACGATTTTTTCAGGTGCAAATCGCTTTTTGTTTCAGGCATGGATATCTCCCTGTGGCCGGTAAAGGTTGGCATCAAGGATGTTTCCCTCACAGACTTTTACAGCCGGGCCCTTCTTTCTGAAGAAGGTCAGCTGAATCTGAAAACCATTCTGGCTGACTCCGAAGCCGAACCCAGCGGTGAAACGGAAAAAAAGCCAAAGACCGAGCCCAAAGATTCTAATGCACCGGTAACGCAGATGCCTGCCATCAACATTTCAAATATTACCCTTCAAGGCGGGCATATTAATTTTACAGACCAGTTCACAAAGCCCAACTACACCGCCAATATGACCCAGGTCGGCGGCCGGATCACGAATTTGTCCTCCACTTCAGCAGACCCTGCGGACCTGGTGCTCAAAGGGGTTCACGGCTTGTACTCGCCCCTGGACATCACCGGTAAATTGCGGCCCTTTGGCAGCGACCGGATGGCCGATGTCAACCTGTCGTTTAAAAATATCGACTTAACCCAGTTTAACGCCTATGCACAAAAGTACCTGGGGTACGGCATTGATACCGGAAAACTGGTGTTAACCCTTGAGTATCATATAAAAGGAGGCCAGCTGGCGTCCTCCAACCGGCTTTTCTTTGATCAGTTTAACCTGGGACAGAAGGTGGAGAGTGAAACGGCAACAGGGCTGCCCATACAGCTTGCCATTTCTCTTTTGAAAAACAGCAAAGATCAGATTGATCTGGATATCCCTGTAAAAGGCGATTTAAACGATCCTTCCTTCAGTTTTGCAGGCGTTGTGGGAACGGCTTTTAAAAATCTGATTCTCAGTGTGGTCAAAGCCCCGTTCAAACTTCTGGGCAAGGTGTTCGGCATGTTTGATTCCGGTGAGTTGGGATATGTTGAATTTGATCCGGGCAGGGATCGTCTTGACGACGAGGCCAAAAACAAATTGGACCACCTGGCAAAGGCCCTCTTCGAGAAAAAGACCCTAAAATTTATCATCGAAGGCCGGTATGATGCAGATCTTGATGCCGGTGTCTTGAGAACCGCTAAGTACCGGTCCGCCCTGCTTGCCTTGGTGAAAGACAAGAAAGAAGAGAAACAGGAAGCGATCCTTCAGGACCCTGAAAAAAGGCTGGAACTGGCCGAACAGCTTTACGCTGCTGCGGATTTTCCCAAGCCCAGGGATGAAAAGGGAAATGAAAAGCAGATCAGTCCGGAAGAGATGGAAAAACTGCTTTTGACGAATACAGCCGTGACCAAAGATGAGTTGGCCGACCTGGCCGCCCGGCGTGGGGCATTGATCATGGAGTACCTGGCGGCTGCAGGACCCTTGGACCCCCAGCGTCTGTTTTTGCAGTCCCCGGGCCCGGCCACGGACGAGGATCGTTCCGGCCAGAAGGTAAAAACTGTTTTTCAAATCGAGTAGAGGATAGGAAGTGATGAAAGCGATCATGTACGAAGCATTCAAGGCAGCGCCGCAACTGGTCAGCTTGCCCGATCCTGCACCTTTAAATGACAGCGTTGTTGTTAAAGTTAAAGCCACAGGCCTTTGTCTCAGCGACTGGCATGGCTGGATGGGACACGATCCTGATATCAAGCTGCCCCATGTCCCCGGGCACGAACTTTCAGGGGATGTTGTGGCAGTGGGCAGGGAGGTGACGCGGTGGAAAGAGGGGGACCGGGTGACGGTTCCTTTTGTCGGCGGGTGCGGCCGGTGCCCTCAATGTCATTCGGGAAATCATCAGGTCTGCGATCATCAGTTCCAACCGGGATTTACCCACTGGGGGTCTTTTGCCGAATATGTGGCCATACATTATGCCGATATCAACCTGGTCCGGCTGCCGGACGAACTGGACTATGATGTGACCGCAAGCTTAGGTTGCCGGTTTGTCACGGCGTTTCGGGGGGTTGTGGACCAGGGGCGTGTCAGTGCCGGTCAGTGGGTCGCTGTCCACGGATGCGGCGGTGTCGGTCTGTCCGCTATTATGATTGCAACGGCTCTGGGGGCAAATGTAATTGCGATAGACATTACGGACGACAAACTTAAACTGGCCCAAAAAATGGGCGCCACCCACACCATAAACAGCAAAACCCTGGCTGATACGGTCGAGGCGGTCCGGGAGATTTCATCAGGAGGGGTTCATGTGTCCATTGATGCTCTGGGGCACCCTGAAACCTGTTACAACTCCATCGCCAATTTGAGAAAACGGGGAAAGCATGTCCAGATCGGGTTGATGGCAACAGACAACGGTGCGGCCAACGTGCCCATGGGCCAGGTGATTGCCAATGAGCTTGAAGTCTATGGCAGCCACGGGATACAGGCCTATCGGTATGAGGCGATCTGGGAAATGATCAAAACCGGAAAAGTGATCCCGCAACTGCTTTTGGGAAAAAACATTTCCCTGAAAGATGCTATCCCCGCATTGATGTCCATGGACCGTTATGAAAATGAGGGGATCACCGTCATTGATCCTGCTTTGGATTGATATTCAATGGTCCGCCAACGAGTATGCGTTCTTGATTGTGCTTGAGTAGCATGCTATTGTTTAAAAGTATTATCCCCTGCCTGTAGAAAAACAATTACGGTCGCGAAATCTTCAATTTGATAGAAGGTGGCGAAGACTAAAAAATAGTGGTTTCGTATTCATCATTTTAAGGAGTCGTGTATGCTTAAATCCATTCGAATAAAGCTGCTTGTTTTTTCGTTTCTTCTTATCTTAATCGCCGTGATTCCCATTGTTTTTGCCGTAAACATCGTCATTAATAAATCCACCAATGCAACCTATTATGGCAATGTCGTCGAGAAGGTTAACGATATCGAACAAATGCTTGACGTGTTTTATGAAGATCTTGACAGGAATCTGGATACATTTGCAACCCACTACAAGGTGCTTGCCGTTGACAGCAGTATTACAAGCTACGCTAAAACGACTGAGAAGACGGCCATGACTCCCTCCAAGAACGGGGGGATCGAACAGCAGATTTACGAAGAGTTTGCCCATTATGCCAAACACCATCCAGGTACCATGTATGTGTATATGGGAACCGAAGACGGGGGATATATTCAGTGGCCGGAGACCAGTGTTCACGAGGGGTATGATCCTTTGAAAAAAGGATGGTATACCATTGCACTGTCGGATAATGGAAAGATTCGCAGGACCGATCCATATACAGATTCCATCAGTGGATCCGTTATCGTCAGTAACGTTCGATCGTTTAAAAACAAAAACGGCAGGGTGTATGGGACGATCGGTCTGGATGTAACCTCTGATAAACTTGCTGAAATCATGAAAGGCGTGAAGATTGGGAAAACCGGGTATGCCATGATGCTCCATAAAAAGGGACTGATCCTGGCAGATCCCAAGAATGCCGAAAACAATCAAAAATACGTAAAAGATGTGGGTATTGACCAGCTGGATACCGTCCTGAAAAACAGGCAGACCGATTTTGATACCCAAATTGACGGCACCGCTTATCATGTCAATTCTTTTCAGTCTAATAAGACGGACTGGGTTGTGGTTATTCTCATTGAAAAAGCGGAACTGGCCCAGGGAGCCGCGGCTGTCCGGAAAGTTGTTCTGGGCATCACAGCTCTCGTCCTTGCGATCATTGGCGGTTTTACTTTTTTTATCTCCGGCAGGGTTGTCAGGCCCATCAATCAGATGGTGGCCGGGCTGAAAGATATCGCCCAGGGAGAAGGGGATCTGACCATGCGATTGCCTGCCACCTCCGGTGATGAAATCGGTGAAATGGCCAGGTGGTTCAATACCTTTGTTGAAAAACTTCAGGGCATCATCGCCGGTATTGCAGGAGATTCGGATGAACTGAGTTCATCGTCCTCTTCATTGCTTGTTATCGCAGGCCAGGTGTCCCAGGGCGCGGATAAAATGGCCGGAAAATCAAATGCTGTGGCTGCTGCTGCTGAGGAGATGAGCAGCAACATGGTGTCGGTGGCGTCAGCTGTCGAACAGTCTTCTACCAATATCAGCATGGTATCGGCGGCCGTAGAAGAAATGAATTCCACGATTAATGAAATTTCCAGCAATACTGAGAGAACACGGGTGACCAGCAACGAAGCCGTAAGCCGGACGAGAAATGCATCAGATAAGATCAATGAACTTAATCAATCGGCCAAGCAAATCGGTAATGTGATTGAGACCATCAATGATATTTCCGAACAGACCAATCTCTTGGCATTGAATGCCACCATTGAGGCGGCAAGAGCCGGAGATGCGGGCAAGGGGTTTGCCGTTGTCGCCGGCGAGATCAAGGAACTGGCCAGGCAGACGGCCCAGGCGACCTTGGAAATCAAGGATCAGATCCAGGGAATCCAGGGGGCAACCCGGGAAACGGTAACCGAAATTGAAGGGGTTACAAAAGATATCTCAGATGTCAATGAAATGATTGACACGGTCGCTGCCGCTGTAGAGGAACAGTCGGTCACCACCCGGGAAATTGCCACAAATGTCGGCCAGGCCGCTTTGGGCATTCAGGAAATCACTGAAAACTTGAGCCAGACGTCGGGAGTTGCCAACGATATTGCAAAGGATCTCGGCGAAGTGAACCAGGCCGTTTCCAGCTTGTCGGAGAGCAGCACACAAATCGATACCAGCGCTGAGGGGCTAAGCAACCTGTCCGCAAAACTCAAAGAAACCGTGAATCAATTTAAAGTGTAGGCTTAAATATTTTAAACCTTTTCATTTATGGGCAAATAGCGCAAAAGGAGGTGGGATGAAGCGTTTTCTTGCGATTTGGCTGATTGGCATTGCAATGATTCTTTCTTCTTTTTGCAATGCCTCTTTTGCCCAGAATGTTGTGCGCCTGACCAATGGAGAATGGCCGCCTTTTCAGTCCAAGAACGCGTTAAAACACCATGGCGTACTTTCCCGAATTGTTACTGAGGCATTTGCTGCTCAAGGTATTCAAGTCAAGTATGGATTTTTTCCCTGGAAACGCGCACTTAACTATGCAAAGACAGGCGTTTGGGACGGTTCTGTCGGTTGGGCCTGGAAACGGGCGGATTTTGTGGATGCTTTTTATTTCAGCGATCCTATTCTTACCGTTCCCAAAGCC
Source organism: uncultured Desulfobacter sp. (assembly GCA_963677255.2). Taxonomy (GTDB): domain Bacteria; phylum Desulfobacterota; class Desulfobacteria; order Desulfobacterales; family Desulfobacteraceae; genus Desulfobacter. The sequence goes on from CAXXER010000001.1 coordinate 4,140,909, forward strand.
CTTTTTTATTTAAAGAAACAACCTGTAAAATGGGAAACCATGGACGATTTGGCCGGGCTCACCATTGGCGTCACAGATGGCTATACCTATGGTGTAGAATTTGACAAAGCAAGAGAAGACGGAGTGTTTGAGGTTCAAGAGGTTTCCACCGATTTGCAAAACATCCATAAATTGCTTTTTGGGCGATTTGACGCCTTTGCCATGGGCATTGACGTGGCCTATTATCTGCTGCATAAAAATTTTTTGCCGGATGAAATAGAAAAGGTGGCATATTGGCCCAAGCCTTTAACAGTCTCAGAAATGTGCGTGATTTTTCCAATCAAGAATAAAAACAGTCCCTTCCTGATAAGAACTTTAAACAGGGGATTGGATGAACTGAAAAAAGGCGGGAGAATCGATGCGTATGTCCAAGAATCCCGTATTGGAAAGTATATCATAAAGTAATTTGCGGGAGCGATTTATTATTCAACTCCAGGTAAAAAGATACACAACACGAATATGGCTTTCCGGCCGATTGTTGCCGTGGCCGGACCATCGTCATAAAACATTATATATCTGCCTGCTGGGAAATTAAATAGAACTTGCATTTTCTTATGCTTTCCGGTTAAGGTGACCTCTTTTTGACACTAAAAGGAGGCCGCCTTGAAACGGCTCAAGTTTATCATCTATACCCGCCCATTTATATGGCTGGCCTATTATATCATTCGTATTTATTCGGCCACATTCCGTTTGACGGTGGTTAATGAAACCCCATGGAAACATCTGCTGCTTAAAGAAAAACGGCCGGTGATCATCTGCACCTGGCACCAGCAGTTCTTTGCCGCCATCCGCCATTTTAAAACCTATGCGCCGATGAACCCGGGTCTTATGATCAGTCAGAGCCGGGACGGAGATCTTATTTCCGGGGTAGCCAATCGAACCGGATGGCACACCCCCAGAGGGTCTTCCTCGCGGGGAGGTCGGGCCGCCATGGGCGCCATGCTTGATCATATAAAGGCTTATGGATTCGGCGCCCATATTCTGGACGGACCCCAAGGGCCCATGGGCATTGTCAAACCGGGCATCATTAAAATGGCCATGGAAACCTCTGCGGTTGTGGTGCCCTTTTATACCCGTTCGGACAATGCCTGGTTTTTCAACTCCTGGGATCGTTTTATGCTGCCCAAACCCTTTTCCAGGGTCACCATTGAATTTGACGAGCCCATGGAGCTTGGTGCCGAATCTGGTCTGGAGGAGAATCCGGACCGCTTTGAAGCCATGCGGGACAGGCTTGAAAAAAAAATGGGTCCCGGTATTTACCGCTGAAAGGATCGGTTCGGTCTTAAAAAATCTTATCGGAAAAACAATTGACAGGCCTGCACGTTTCAGGCCAAGATGGGACGATAAGGATGAGTATCGCGTTCGTTCCAACAGTTCAACCATCGTTAACATGGAGGCCTGTCATGGAGGAGTTGCCCGAGAAATCCGTTTTTTTTCACTTCAGATTCAAGTTTCTGGCCATTACATCGGTCGCCTTTTTAATCTACATCATTCTAACCAGCGCCAGTGAATTCGATCAGTTTGCCTCAAGTCTTCAGTTCAAACTGGTCGGTCCCTTTCTGATTTTCGCCGGCCTGTCTTTTCTGATTTTCAGGAAAGTCCCCCTAAAATGCCCCCATTGCTTTAAACTCAACACGACAAAAAAGGACTGGACCTGCTGTGAATGCGGTAAGTCCCAGGGAAAAAAGCGTTTTCTTGTGGATAAATGCTGCCATTGCGGCCAGGTGCAGTCCGTGTCGTCCTGCGATCATTGCGGCAGAGCCTTCAGGCTTTGACTAAACGCTTGCCGGAAGCGTCAGGGTGACTGTGGTGCCTTCGTTAATGGTGGATTGGACAAGAACATCCCCGCCGCAGTTGAACAGGACGCTTTTTGCAAATGAAAGACCCAGACCCTTTTGCCCCATTTGCCAGCCTTTGAAATAGGGGATAAAAATTCTGGGAAGCGCCGCATCGGAAATGCCGATACCAATGTCGCTGAAACTGATTTCCACCTGGCCGTCCTGGTATTTGGTGGCAATGGAAATAATCCCCTGTTTGGATACGGCAAAAAGGGCATTGTCAACGATCTCTCTAAGCGCCCGGGTGAAGCTTTTTTCAGGAAGGTTGAGTACGGGAATATTTTGAAGATCCATCTGGAAATCAATTTTTAAATTTGCCGCGTCAACGGTATCCACAAGGGTTCGAATGGCATGGTTGATATCCACCGGCGCCTTTTTTTCATCACTGATGGAGACAAACATCTTAATATCTCCGATGGCCCTTGAAATTTTGCAGATGCCTCTTCTGGAATCCTCAATGATTTCTGGGTAGTGTTCCATGATTTTTTTCAGCCGGATTTCATCCTTATAGGCAAGGATTTCATCCACCCTTTTCCTGGCGGGTGACGGCAGCTCATCATTACAGGGCCCATGGGAAACAATAATGGTTTCAAGGGTGGTGTATTTTTCAAGCAGGGAGGTCATCTGATGACGAAAGTCTTCCATTTTTTTCAGATTCCCCTCCATGCGTTCGCTGGAGTTTTCAATGGTGTCCAGGGAGACGGAGGACAGTTCCGGTATAATGGCGGTTTTCTGGGCGGTAAAAAGCTGTTCCTCTGTCTCTTCTAAGGTTTTTAAGGCCCGTTCCAGGCGTTGGGTCTTGTTTTCAATCATCCGTTCCAGACTTCGGTTGTACTTTGTCAGATTGGATTCGGCGACGATCCTTCTGGCAATCTCTTCGTTCAGTCTGATGTTTTTGGCCTGGATCTCGTTATTTTTTTCATCCAGTTCCACCAGGTGAAGATAGGATCTAAGGGCGGTGGTGATTGTGGTAAAAAGCTTTTGGCTGGTCAGTTCGGTTTTTTCTTTGTAATCATTGATGTCGTAACACAGGATGATTTCTTTTTCAGGTGCCTTTCCCGGCTGACCGGTTCGTAAAATAATGCGGATTTTATCGTTGGCCGTTTCCTCCCGGATAAATCTTGCCACCTCAAGTCCCGCCTCTTTTGTTTCCATAACCACATCCAGAAGACAGCAGGCGATATCCGGATGTTTTAAGAGGATCTGCCTGGCCTCTTTTCCGGAAAACGCCGAGATAAATTCCAGCCCTTTGCCCTGATATTGATAATCGTTAAGGACCAGCCGGGTCATGGCATGCACCTCTTTTTCATCGTCAACGATCAAAAGTTTGAACCGGCCCGAATCCTGAGGGTGTTTCAGGGTATGTTTTTCTTCAGCAAACAAAAGGGTGTCATCCGATGACGATGTTTTTTTCTGGTTTGTCATACTGTCTCCGATAAAGGCGAAATTTGGGTTACGAAGAAGTTATTTTATGGTATTCGATTTGCAGGTGCTTGTCAATGCGCTAATTGGCTAAGACAGTTGAGATTAACGGGATCCATTGGTTTTCCATCCAGTTCTTTTGGGGTCTCAAGCACCTTAGGAACAGAGGTCAGCATCGGGTGGTTCATGATCGCCCGGAATCCCTCAGTGCCTATTTGGCCCATGCCGATGTGCTCGTGCCGGTCTTTGCGGGATCCGATTGCAGGTTTGGAGTCGTTAAGGTGAATCAGGCGCAGGCGCGACATATCCATATGTCTTTTGAATTCATCCAGGGTCCGGTCCAGTGCCTCGGCGGTTCTCAGATCATAGCCTGCGGCAAAGATGTGGCTTGTGTCCAGACAGATCCCCACCCCGGAATATGCGTCCAGAAGATAGAGCAATGCCGCAAGTTCCTTAAAACAACTGCCTAAACTGGTCCCTGTTCCCGCCGTAGTTTCAAGCAGCAGGGCGGGAAACTGCCCGGTGTCCCGGGATAAAACCGCTTCAAGGCTTTGACCGGCATTTTTTAATCCTGCTTCAATGCCGCATCCCAGATGGGCACCGGGATGAAGGACGACAGCATCCAGACCGAGGCGGCCGGATCGATGCATTTCAGCTGCCAGGGACTCAATGGATCTGTCTCTTTTTTCGCAGTCCGGGGACGCCACATTGATCAGGTAGGTACAATGGGAGGCCACGAAACTTACCCCGGTTTCCTCTCTGACCGCCTGAAACCGGGCCACCTGATCCGCAGACAGGTCGGGCTCCTTCCAGGACCGGGCATTTTTGGTAAAAATTTGGGCGGCCCGGCAGCCGAGTTCCGATGCCGTGATCAGAGCATTCTCAAGCCCGCCGGCAACGGAGAAATGGGCCCCTAAAAGTGGCTCTTTTTCCTCCATATCAGGCCACCCCCGTAAATTCGATGGTTATTTTCTGTTGCAGTTTTTCAATCATTTTTAAAATCTCTTTGAGCATCACCTGGTCCAGGCTGGACAGGTTGCCGGGGTAAATGTAATTATCCGGGCGCTGTTTTTCATCCATAATGGTTGTGATCTGTCTTTTAAAGCGCAGCCCCATTAAAAAGTTATAGGACTGAACCAGGTCCGTGTATTCTTTGCTGGTCAGGGCATGCCGGGTGTAGAGCCTGAACAGCCGGTCTAAGGTGTTGGTTTGAGGGATGCCGTTGTGAAGGGCGTAAATTCGGGCAAAATCAATGATGGGCAGGATGGCGTACTTGATATCCATGGCATCTTTGTATCTTCCCTTGGTTTCCACGATGAATTTGCCAAACAGGCCCAGAGGCGGTTTAAAATGGGTGGTGTTTTCGGTCATATTTCTTAAAAATCCGGACCAGTTACCTATGGCCTCCAGAAGGTATGTTTTAAGCTGAGAGGCAAGCGCCATGTCTCCCCAAGTACCCCTGAAGTCAAAAAAAATGCTGGAGTATAAAAGGTCTTCAGGGGATGCCGACCGTATCCATTTTTTGAAATAGCCCTTCCATACCGACAGGGGCTGGCACCATACAGGGTTCTGGGCCATATTGTTTCCGTCGCAATACCGGTAGCCTGAAAGGTCCAGCCGGCGGCAGATGCCAAGCGCCAGGCCGTCAAAATAGGTCTTGGCGGCGGCCATCTTTTCAGGATCGTTCAAGTCTTCAAATACAATGGCATTGTCCTGGTCGGAAATCAAGGTCTGCTCCTGGCGTCCTTCGGACCCCATGGTTAAAAATACAAACCGGCAGGGCAAAGGTCCTGCCTCATTGATACTGAATTCCAGGGCTTTGTCAATGATGGCATCGGAGAATGCCGCAATCAGCCGGGTGATATAATCGGCAGACGCCCCTGTGCCGATGGGATCGAGCAGCATTTTTTCAAGGTCCCGGTGGATGCCGGCAAGGTCGTCCATGTTTTCGGCGGAGGTCACGGAACGGATCAGAAGGTAGGAGGCGCGGGTCTGGGCTGCGATCAGATCCTTTTCCGATATAATACCGGAGATATCCCCGGAATTTCCGGTAACGACCAGGTGGCGCCTGTCCTCTTTTATCATGGTTAAAAAGGCCTCAAAGACCTGGGACTGGGAGGAAATTGTGGACAGGGGGGTGGAGGCGATCCGGGAAACCTCGGTGTCAAAAGGAAGGCCTTTGGCCATGACCCTGGATTTTAAGTCGGCATCGGTCACAATTGCCGTAATGGTCTTATCCGGGGATCTGACCAGCAGGGCGGAGGCGTTATGCCGGTCCATTTTTTCAACGGCGGCCGAAACGGGGGCATTGTGGTCACAAGTCACAATATTGGCCCTGAAAATGGCCGAAACCGGCTGGTTGAAAAAGGGCAGGGTCAGCTTTCTGTCCCACACTCTTGCCGCAAGGATATCGGCAAACGCGCGGCGTTCCATGCATCGTCCAAGCTCAAGGGCGAAAACGTCTTTCACCCCCGGGTTCCCGGCGATAAGTTTGAGAAAAAACGATGCCTCAAGGCTCATGATACGGGCGTCGGCCGTAAGTTTTAGAGAATGGATCGCCATCTGGTTATTATACAGCAGGGACATCCCTCCGAAAATTTGGCCCGGGCCAAGGGTGCCGTCCAGAATTTTGTCTCTGCCGGACAGATAAAAATATTCGGCCTGGCCGTCGGCGAGAATGATCAGGCGGTCAACTTTGGAAACCTCCTGTGTAAAGATGCGGGTACCTGCCGGATGGGTGGAAAAAACAAGGTGGTCCATCACCTCTTTTTGGGCGTCTTGGTTAAGACCTTCGAACGGGGGCGGCAGAGTGGGAGGATCAGGATGCACTGGCCGTTTCTCCCTGTATCAGTGCCGGGGGGGCGATTTCGGGAAACCTTAAATGATCCAGGCTGAACAGCTTGGCAATGAACATCCCCGGAAACTGTCTGGACCGGGTATTAAAATAGGTTGCCTCTTTGTTGTATTGTTTAACCATCACGATTACGGCTGTATTCAGCTCTTTTTGTTCCCGGAGAATGACATCAAGATCCTTTTCGGCCAGGCCTTGGTTCTGTTTTAAAGCGGTTGCAAGGACGTTGATGCCCCGGGTAATCTCTTTTTGGGCGGTCTCAAATTTTTCGACCAGTTCCCGGTCCAGCGGATCTTTGGCTGCGGCCATTCTGACCAGAACGGATTTGAGTTTCCGAGCGGTGCGGTCCAGGGCTGTTTTTTGCTGCTGGAAGGCTTCTTCATTGGACAGGGCCGAAAGGCGCAAGGCAAGACCGACCTGAGCCGTGCATTGTTCTGCAAGCATCTGTTTGACGGTGCTGATTCTGCTCTGGGACCGCAACAGGCTGCTGTACCCCCCAAAGATGACACAGAACAAAACAATGCCCATGACAAGACTGCAGATGGCGGAAAATACGATCCAGGGACGCTTCATGGATGGTCTCCTTTCAAAAAAGGTGTCAATATTTTAATCTGGCATAGTAAGACTTGCGGGAAGCGGCAATGGCGTCCTTTAAGGTTAATATGCCGTTGGAGTTGAGTATGGGTAAAAGCTTTAAAAAAATTTCAGCGGTGGCAATGGCATCCCCTAAAGCTGAATGCCTGCCAAGGATATCCACTCCCAGGCGCTTTGCGATGCTCTCCATATCATGCTGCTGATGGACCGGATGAAGCAGGGCTGACAAAAGAAGCGTATCCAGCACCGGGTTGGCAAAGCTGACATGGGTGGCTTTTTCCTTGACTTTGAACATCTTAAGATCAAAGGCCAGGTTGTGCCCTACAAGTACCGTATCTCCGGCGAACTTTGCAAATTGGGGCAGTATGGTTTCAATTCCGGGCTTTTCTTTGACCATTTCATAGTTGATACCGTGAATCTTATAAGATTCCAACGGAATATCCCGTTTGGGGTTGACCAGTTCTTCGAAAAAGTCCTGAAAGACAATACGCTGATTAACGATGCGCACGGCACCGATGGCGATGACCTCGTCTCCTTCTTCAGGTGAAAGCCCTGTGGTTTCGGTGTCAAAAACAGTATAGGTCAGCTGTTTTATTGGGGTGTCGAGAATATTGCCGGCGGCTTCCTCCGTGCGGAAAAGGTTGAAATCGTAAAATTCGGGCCTGGCATCGGAGACCACCGGTGCAGCCTGGCGGGAACGGCTCCGGGGAGTGTGCGGTCCGGCCCTTGAGGTCAGAATCAGTCCTGAGCAGCTTTCAGGGGTGGTTTCAACGGGGATCAGCCGGGTGTTGTTGAATTTAAGGACATACCCCAGGCTAGGCAGGCCGTTGAGTTGGGTTCTAAGCATGGTTTGGATCCGGTGGTTGGGGCAGGGATCACCGGTCCAGGAAATGGTAAAGGTGATCATTGTTTCATTGTGGCTGACCGTGAGGTCGAATTCGTCTGATCCGGTATAACTGGCCATTTGCCTGAAGATAAAAACAATGGCCTGGGTCATGGAGTAAGTGTCGGCTAAAAATCTTGTGTCCGGAAACGGGTTGACCATATTGACCCGGATATTTTCAAAGTAGGCGGTTTTTTTCTGGATGGAGGGTAAAAAAGTGGCCAGGGTGATCGGGGTGGAAGGAAGGGTTGAAAAAAAACTTTCCCTGATTCGTGTGCCTAAAAGCTTGAATTCATCCTTGACAGGGGAGGGGGCATCTGCCGGCAGGGTCGCCTCCAAAAGGGTGTAAAATTCTGTGAGCTGACGGTCCACAATCTGGTATTTTTTAATCTGTTCCGAGGCATCCTCAAGCACCAGGATAAACCCTGTAAATTCTTTGTCCTTGTCAAGCACGGGGATGGTATTGGCACTGATAAGCTTGCCTGACAGGATGGGGGTGATGAAAAAAGAGCCCACACAGGACTCGGGGCTGTTGAGCTGTTCGAAAATTTCTTCCAGGGCATGGCTGATAAAGGACCGGTCAATGAGGTGAAAAACAGAACGGCCCAGACCCAGGAAGGTTTCGGCCTTTCCATGGCCGTTGTCCTGGGCAAACAGGTTTTTGGCCAGAGTGTTGAAAAGGATGATCCGGCCGTTTTTATTGCAGATGATAATGCCCTGGGGCAGCTCCCCCATAATGGCGGCCAAAAGGTTTCGTTCTTTTTCCGTTTCTTTACGGGCTGAAAGGATCTGCTGGGTAATGGTTTTGTTTAAGTTCTCAAACATGTCGGCAAAATCATTAATGATGCCGGCCATCCGGATAATGTCCCGGCTTCCTTTTACCTTTATCCTGTGGGAGGGATTGGAGTCGTAGATGACGCCGGCTTCTGCCGAGATCCGTTTTAGGGGAAGAATATACCGGTTGTAAGTGATGTCAAAAACCATCCAAAGGGCCCCGATGACCACAAATGCAAGGCCGAGCAGAATATAGATATTGTCCTGGCAGATTTCCAGCAGCGTGCTCTTATGGCTTGGGGAAAGCCGCAGCCAGATAACGCCCAAAAGGACGGCCTCAATGACGATAATGCCAGCCGCGCTTGACAGTACAAATTTCCAGAATCTATTGGTCTGGGTCATAGGAAATAAGGATTCCGGGTTGCCCCGGAATCCTTATAAGATAGGTTAAAGTTGGCTTTTATTAGCCCCACATTCCCAAGCCAAAAGAGGCTACAAAGAGAACGCAGAAGATAAGGGTTGCAATGAGATATTTGTCTTCAAGTGCCATGCTTTTTCTCCTTGTCAATTACGATTTTAATCTGCTTCCTTGGTCACCTCAAGGGTTTCCTCATCGGCTCTGCGAATCTGTTCCTCGCTGGTGGTGGACATCTCCGCCTTAAAACACAGGCAGTGCATCATAACGATGCCTACGATCCACCACAGGATCTGCCAGGACCAGATGGGCGGAAATCCGCAAAAGGTAATAGCTGAGTTGCCGATGAGAACGCCGGGGCCCAAGGCCATCAGATACCATAACGGGACGGCGATTTTCATGCGGGCACGCCACTTCTTGCCATTTTCTGAAGGACCGTCCACGGAGTCCAGCCATTCCCGGACTTCTTTTTGCCGGGCAACGGTTTCCTCGCTGTCCTTGATACCCAAGCCACGGCATAGGTAGGCCACGGCAAGGCCGACGAAGATACCCCAGCCGGCGGTATGGATGGACAGGGGATATTTCCAGACGTAGTATGTGAGAAAGCAGGCTACAATTGAGGCAATCAGGCCGAGCACGGTGCCCACGGACGGATATTTGAACCCCCAGTGAACGCCGAGCAGACAGATGTACATGATGGTGCCAAAGGCGGTGGCAAAGCCGCCGATCATAACAATGGCGTCAGATGAGGTCAAAGAGACCACAACAGCGGCCACGGTCAGGATCGTGGCGAAGATCCGGTTGGTCCAGATCTGCTCGGAGTGGGATCCGCCCTGTTTTCTGACATACCGCCACCAGACATCCCGCTGGATAATGGTGCCGCCGGTGCCGATATAAGGGGCTGCCGTGGAATGGATGGCTGCGATAGCGCCCAGAAAAACCAAACCTAAGACCGGTCCGGGCAGGAACTTGGTCATGAGCATGGGCACCACGTCGCCGTCAACCTTGGGCGCCAATTCTCCTGCCATCATCAGGATTCTGGCTCCCATTCCCTGGAAGGCCGTGAAGAAGAAAAGTGCCAGGCCGACCACAAAGGTGGACATGAACACCTGCTGCCAGGCAAGCGGTTTGGGAGAGGCGATACCAAAGTTCCACAGGGTAAAAGCCGGAGACGACTGGATACCCATGAGGGCGAACATGTAGGTCAGAATCATAACCGCTGTCCAGCCGCCGGTGCCAAGTCCGAAATGGATGAGGCCCGGGACCTGCATGTATTTGGCCTCAAGCCCGGCCAGGGACTGGGCAAATCCGGACCATCCGCCGAAAAGCGGAGAGGTGACGGTATAAAATCCCAGAAGAATGATACCTCCGACCAAGAGGCAGAACTGGAGAACACCCACCCAGGTCGAGGCTTTCAGACCGCCGGTCACCACATAAAACCAGACGATGAAAGCCATAAAGATCAGGCCGGCAGTCTGGGGCACCCCTGCCACCCAGTAAAAGAGTTTGGCAGCGGCGATGAGCTGAAGGCCTGAATAAAAGATGGAGTAAAGGAAGGCGGCGAGAACGGTGAGCCACCGTACCGCCTCATTATTGTAATAGTAGGCGAACATGTCGCCCGGGGTGATAAACCCGTAGCGTTTGCCCAAAAGCCAGTTCCTTTTTGCAAAAAAGGCGCCGGTGATGGGAATGGTTAGAACGTAGAATGAGGCATAGGCATAAACGAGCCCCGCCTTCCAGATCAGACCGGGGTGACCTATGAACGTCCAGCCGGAAAAGGAGGCGGCAGTAGCCGCCATGAGGAACGCAATAAAAGGAATGGAGCGTCCGGCAATGGCGTAGCCAGAGGCTTTCTTTTCAGTGAAAAAGCCTCTTAGCCCCCACCAGAAGCAGTAAATAATGTATAATCCTAAAAGGACATATACCCACATTTTTGGATCCATACTAAGTTACCTCCTGTGTACCTTTTTATTGAGTTGATCGGAATGTACATGATTATCCGCGATAATCAGTTCATACTGCACCACCCCCTTTCCAGTTGATTATATTTTATGGACATGCTCATGCGTTTTTGCCATACCCGATCTTTGCCAGGGACTGTTGGATTTCATCCAGGATGGTAGAATCGTCAATGGTTGCAGGTACCTTATACTCCTTTTTATCTGCAATGGACCGCATGGTCCCCCTCAGTATTTTGCCTGATCTGGTCTTGGGCAGCCGTTTCACCACGGTGGCGGTTTTAAAGGCGGCCACCGGTCCGATTTTTTCACGGACCAGGGCGATGACCTCTTTGACAATATCGTCATGATCCTTGTCACAGCCTGCGTTGAGCACCATCATGCCCAGGGGGATCTGGCCTTTGAGGGAATCTTCCACGCCCATTACCGCACATTCCGCCACATCGGGATGTCCGGCAATGACCTCTTCCATGGCACCGGTGGACAACCTGTGCCCTGCCACGTTGATGATGTCGTCGGTCCTGGCCATGACAAAGACATAACCGTCCTCGTCAATAAAGCCTGCATCCGAGGTTTCATAGTACCCGTCAAATTTGGACAGGTAGGCGTCCTGGTAGCGTTTATCGTTCTGCCACAGAGTGGGAAGGGTGCCGGGCGGCAGCGGGAGTTTGACCACGATGGCACCGATTTCTCCTCTGGAAACCGGTTTACCCCCACCGTCCAGAACGTCCAGGTTCCATCCCGGGGCTGCCTTGGTGGGAGATCCCGGTTTTACGACAAACTGCTCAATGCCGACACAGTTGGCCGCGATGGCCCATCCGGTTTCCGTCTGCCACCAATGGTCGATGACAGGGACTTTCAGGCTGTTTTCCGCCCAGGCCAGGGTATCCGGATCGGTCCGTTCCCCGGCCAGGAACAGATATTTGAATTCCGAAAGATCAAAGTCTTTCATGAGTTCGGCCCTGGGGTCTTCACGCTTGATCGCCCTAAAGGCCGTGGGCGCTGTGAACAGGGTTTTTACCTTATGCTGGGAGATGATTCTCCAGAATACCGAGGCATCGGGCGTGCCGACGGGCTTGCCTTCAAAGACAATCGTGGTGCATCCCTTAAGCAGCGGGCCGTAGACGATGTAGGAATGGCCCACCACCCAGCCGATATCGGAGGCTGCCCAGTAGACATCCCCCTGGTTGACTCCGTATATGGCGTTCATGGTCCATTTCAGGGCCACCATGTGACCGCCGTTGTCCCGGACAACGCCTTTGGGCTGTCCTGTTGTGCCGGAAGTGTACAGAATGTACAGAGGATCCGTGGCTTCCACAGGTACGCAGTCCTGGGGACTTGCCTGGTACATAACATCTTCCCAGTCAAAATCCCGGCCGTCCTGCATCTGGGCTGCAGCCTGGGGCCGCTGGAATATGATGCAGGCGTCGGGCTTGGCTTCTGACAGGTCAATGGCCTCGTCCAAAAGGGGCTTGTACTCAATCACCCGGGTTACTTCAATGCCGCAGGATGCCGAAACGATCACCTTGGGTTTGGCGTCGTTGATCCGTGTGGCCAGTTCATTGGCCGCAAAACCGCCGAATACGACCGAGTGGACCGCTCCGATGCGGGCGCAGGCCAGCATGGAAAATACCGCCTCAGGGATCATGGGCATATAAATAATGACCCGGTCCCCCTTGGTCACCCCTTTGGCGGAAAGGGCACCTGCGAACAAAGAGACCTGTTCCTTGAGTTCGGAATAGGTGATCGTCTTTATGGTATCTGTGACCGGGCTGTCGTAAATAATGGCTGCCTGGTCGCCATGGCCGTTTTCCACATGCAGATCAACGGCATTGTAGCAGGTGTTGGTCCGGGCACCTTTAAACCATCTGTAAAAAGGTTTATCAGAGTCATCCAGAACATTGTCCCATTTTTTATACCAGAAACAGTCCTCAGCAACAGGTCCCCAGAAACCATCCGGATCGCTGATGGATTTCTCGTAGATGTCGGCATATGAATTGGACATGAAACGCCTCCTCACACATAAACAGTTATTAAAATACGTCCAGGCTTATTTCTGGACCATGTTCCTGATCTCTTCCACCACTTCCGGGTTGGCAAGGGTCATGACATTACCGACATCCCCGCGGTTGGAAATGGCGCCGAGCACCCGCCGCATGATTTTTCCGGATCGGGTTTTGGGCATATCCGGCACCAGCCAGACTTTTCTGGGTTTGGCGATCTTGCCGATCTGCTCGCAGACCGCATCCGAAATTTTTCTGGCCAGTTCTTCGCTGGGCTCAACCCCGGTTTTAAGGGCAATGTAAAGATCGGGCTCTTTGCCCTTGATGTCATGGGCCACCGGAACCACGGCGGATTCAGCCACCTCGTCCACCACCAGGGCTGCAGACTCGATTTCCTTTGTGCCGAGCCTGTGGCCGGATACGTTGATCACATCATCAATACGGCCTAAAATTCTGAAATACCCGTCCTCGGCCTGCATGGCCGCATCACCTGTCAGATAGGGCCAGTCCCGCCAGTCTTTTGAATTGGGATCTTTAGCGTATCTTGCAAAATAGGTTTCAACGAAGCGGTCCCGGTCGCCCCAGATGGTCTGGAACATGCCGGGCCATGGATTTTGAATGCAGATGTTTCCGGCAATGCCGGCTTCTTTGATTTCGTTTCCGTCATCGTCGTAAATGATGGGATGGATGCCGGGGACTCCCGGTCCCGCACTACCCGGTTTCATGGGCTTGAGTGCCGGAACGGTGGAGCATAAGAAACCGCCGGTCTCAGTCTGCCACCAGGTGTCTACAATGATAGCTTCGCCTTTGCCCACGGCACTTTCATACCACTTCCAGACTTCAGGTTCGATGGGTTCGCCCACCGTGGTCATATGTTTGAAATGATAGTTGTATTTGGCCGGTTCCTCGGGGCCAAGTTTTCTCAATGCACGAATGGCTGTCGGTGCGGTATGGAAGATGTTGACGTTGAGATCCTGGGCGATGCGCCAGGACCGGCCGGCATCGGGATAGGTGGGAACGCCTTCGTAGATGACGGTGGACGCGCAAAGGGCAAGGGGGCCGTAGACAATAAAGGAATGGCCGGTGATCCAGCCGATATCCGCCATGCACCAGTACACATCTTCGGGGTGGATATCCTGGATGTATTTGGACATGGCCGTCACATAGGACAGATATCCGCCGGTGCCGTGCTGGCAGCCCTTGGGTTTGCCGGTGGTGCCTGAGGTATACATGAGAAAAAGCGGATCTTCGGACAGCATTTTTTCAGGTTCAATCCGGGCGCCGTAATGGTTTTTCAGGGCCTCGTTAACAAATATGTCCCGGCCGTCCTTCATGGGGGTGTCAGAGGAGTATTTCCCGGGATAGCGCTGCCAGACCAGAACCGTATCCACGGTCTGTCCCTGATCTGCAGAAATTTTAACGGCATCGTCGGCTGCGGCCTTGTGGTTGAGAAGTTTTCCGGCCCTGTAATAGGCGTCCATGGTGATCAGAACCCGGGAGTTGGAATCTACGATCCTATCGGCGCAGGCCGAGGCGGAAAATCCCCCGAAGACAACGGAGTGAATGACGCCAAGTCTGGCACAGGCCAGCATGGTAATGGGCAGTTCGGCTGACATGGGCATATGGATGGTGACCCGGTCCCCGCGTTTGAGTTTGGCATCATTTTTCAAAAGGGAGGCAAACTCGTTGACCCGCACATAAAGTTCCTGGTAGGTTATATGGTCAATGCGTTCGTCTTCAAGCTCGGGGACAAAGTGGATGGCTGTTTTGTTCTTGTTGGTTTCAAGGTGGCGGTCAATACAGTTGTAAGAGGCATTGATCTGTCCGCCCTTAAACCATTTATAACAGGGCGCATCACTGGTATCGAGGACTTCATCCCAGTATTTGTACCAGGTTAAAAGTTCTGCAAAATCAGTAAAGTAATCGGGAAAGTTATCCAGGCTGAATTTGTTGAAGATTTCCGGGTCGGTCAGGTTGGCCTGACCCACAAATTTGGGTGAAGGGTAATAATAATCTTCCTCTTTCCAATGAACAGCGATCTGGGCTTCCGTGGTTTCGACGACTTCTTTTTTACTCATTATGCATCTCCTTATTGAAATTGATTAAGGCTTTGTAATCATAGATGATATTGAAGAATGCTTAAGGCGGCACCACCTCCCTTTACTTAACTATAGCCTTCGAGGTTATCGGTTTTGTATCGTGCTATATTGGCAGCCTGACCGGGAGGGACAGGCAATGTGTAAAACTTTGGGCAGGTGGTGGTAGAGATCGCATGGGAAGAAAATCGTAGTCATTTGCTGAATCCGATTTATAACTTTATTAACCTTTATTAAGATGCAGTTGGGAAGTCAATAAAAAAAAGCGGTTTTTCTTGAAATTGTTGGTTTTGTGGAAAAAATCAGGGAATAAATTTAAGAAATCAAAATGGTTTATCGCCTCTAACGCCTTGTAATACAACGATTTTAGAGCTGTGTTAACTTGGTTTGATATAAGCAAACACGTCAAAAATCGATAGTTAACAGATCTGAGAGTCGTTTTTTGGGGTGAGACCCGGTGGTCCAAAAGAGGATCACAGATTATCCCAAGGATGTGAAAATCGCATAAAGAGAATCCTTAAATAATCATTGCACGGAAAAAAATAAACTGTGTATAGTGTGTCCCAGAAAAAAATGATTCAGCCGAAGGAGAGACCATGACAAATCCCATTGATCGCTATTGGCAGCTCAAACTTGAAGCCGTCAAGGAAAACCTGGAAAACAACAATTTTGAAGTTCACATTGCCGATTCTGCAGAGGCGGCCAAGACCCTGGCCTTAGACACAATTATTCCCCCGCTCAATGCCAAGAGCGTGTCCTGGGGCGGATCTGTCTCCTTTGTGAGCACAGGCCTTTTCCATGCCTTAAAGGACAATCCTGACATGGAGGTCCTCAACACCTTTGATAAAAGCCTTCCCGGCGATCAGATGCTTGAACTGCGCCGCAAATCTTTGATGGTGGATCTGTTCATCACCGGAACCAATGCCCTGACAGAGTCCGGTCACCTGGTCAACCTTGATATGATCGGAAACCGGGTGGCCGCCATGATGTGGGGACCTAAAAACGTGCTTTTGATCATTGGGCGGAACAAGCTGTGCGGGGATCTGGAAGATGCCATGTTCAGAATCAAAAATTACGCAGCCCCTGTAAACTGCATGAATCTGGACAAAAAAACCCCATGCAAAAAAACCGGTGTCTGCCATGACTGCGCAAGCCCGGACAGGATCTGTAACTACTGGACCATTACTGAAAAGTGCTTTTCCAAGGGACGAATTAAAATCATTCTGGTGAATGAAGACTTAGGGTTCTAATGCCTTAATACCTGATTGTGAAATCCAAAAGCATTGGATTAACAGCGACAGCGGCAGGGGTAACCTGGTCCACCCGGGCCCCGGGAGGCCCCTGCCGGCACCATATCAGCATCGCATCAACATCCGCCTTTGGGCCCTGGAAAAGGGCCTCAACCGACCCGTCAAACAGGTTTTGGACATACCCTTTCAACCTGTGTTCCAATGCCCTCTGCCGGGTGCTTGCTCTGAAACAGACACCCTGAACCCTTCCTTGAATGGTGATTTTTACGGCAGTGTGGTTTTCCATGGCGGATCCTCCCTGTCTTAAACTGGCCTTTTGGACCAAATGGCTTCCAAATTTTTTCCAGACGGAATCCACTGCATTGTCCACCGTCTGCCACTTCTTTTCTGAGTTTTCCTCCGGGTCGGGCAAAAGGGACAGTTGAACCGGAGCCTCCCGGCCCTGAAAATCCGAAACCCCAACGCCGATCAGGCGGATTTTCTTTTTAATGACCAGGCCGTCATAAAGGTGCATTGCCTCATGAAAAATGGCTCTGGATGAACTGATCCAACCCTTGGTCTTCCTTCCCCGGGTGATCTGGGTAAAATCTGAAAATTTGATTTTTATGGAGACGTGACGGCAGACCCAAAACCGCCTGCGCAGATCCTGGCCCACTTGCTGGCAGTGGTCAAGGATGATTTTTTTAGAATCGTCGTAACTTGAAATATCCCGTTCCAATGTGCTTTCACTGGAGATGGATTTGCGCACCGATGTCGTTTCCACCGGGCTGTCATCCATCCCTATGGCCAACTGGGACAGCCGGGTCCCCATTTTACCGAATTTTTGGGTGAGCAGTCTCACATCAAAGTGCCGCAGGTCTGCTAAAGTGCGAACGTGAAGAGAAGCCATCTGTTTCATGGCCTGTTTTCCCACTCCGGGAACCTTTTCAATGGGCAACTGCCGTATGACCTCGTCCATTTCTGAGGGAGAGATGAGGGTCAGTCCGTCAGGCTTGTTCATGTCCGAGGCAATTTTGGCCAGAAATTTGACCGGGGCGATGCCGATGGAGCAACTCAGAGAAAGCGTGTCCCAGATGTTATCCTTGATTCGTCCTGCAAGGTTTTCCGGTGATCCGAACAGGGTGCGTGTCCCGCTGATATCCATATAAGCCTCGTCGATGGATACCTGTTCCACATGAGGGGAGAATTCTTTGAGAATGGACATGATCGCCTTGGAGTCGGCTTGGTATTTATGACGGCTGCCCGGAACAATGATCAGGTGAGGGCATTTTTGCCGTGCCTGAAAAATGGGCATGGCGGAATGAATTCCGTACTGTCGCGCCTCATAGCTTGCCGTTGAGACCACGCTGCGCATGGAATGGCCTGAAACCACGATGGGCTTTCCTTCGAGATCCGGGTTGTCCCGTTGCTCCACAGAGGCGAAAAAGGCATCCATGTCCAGGTGCAGGATCATCTCCCTAACCTTGTTTGAGGTCCTTTTTTTGCATTTCAAGGACGTATTTGTGGATCATTTCATATTCATCAATCGTGCAGTCTTCGAAAATGCTGTGGCAGATCTGTTTTTCCGTGACATGAAGGATTCTCACCTGGGCCGACAGAACAGGATCTCCGGGGAAGTTTGGCATATCAAGATGCAGGCAGACCCGGTCGACATCGTATTTGGAAAATCCTATGTTTTCAAAGGCAAGTCCGCCGGCGCTGATATCGTAAATGCAAACGGTTTTGCCGTTAAAATTCATGGTCGGCCGGTCTGCTTTTTTAAATATATACCTGAAAGAGGCCCGCTGATCATCCAGATCATCTATCAGGTCCTCCCTGACAGCAGGCTTAGTCTTTTTTTTCCAGAACAAATTCAACCCTCCTGTTTCTGGCACGATTGGCATCAGTTGTATTGGGCACCAGGGGGATGACGTCACCATACCCTGTCGCGGTAAGCCGTTTGGGATCAATCCCACGGGATATCAAATGCTTGAGAACCGTTGTGGCACGGATGGCGGAAAGCTCCCAGTTGGACGGAAATTCTTTTGTTGAAATGGGAATATTATCGGTATGGCCTTTAATGTTGATCGTATATTCGGGAAAAGCCATGAACAGATCGATCATCCGGTCGATGACGGGAACGGCAGAAGGGGTCAACCGGGCGACCCCAGAACTGAACAGAGTTTCACCGGATACGGTCAAAATAAGTTTGCCGTCTCTTGCATCCAGGGACAGGTGTTCGGATCCCGGGGCCTTTTGGACCATCAGGTTAAGGGCGGAGTAAAGGGCGGTGTCCCGGGTCCGCAACCCTGTAAGATCCTCAAGGCGGATTTTTTTGCCCAGAAAGTCGGGGTCACCGATAACCTCAAGTATGCCGTTGAATTCGGGGTGGCTTTTTGCGGCGGTTTTAACATCTGCCAGGGTGGTTTCATACTCTTTTTTTTCAAAAAAGGCCAAAGAGTACAAAAGGACAAAAAAGACCAGCAGAAGGGTCATGAGATCCGCATAGGTGACCAGCCAGGAGGCCTCGTCATCATAGGTGATGAATGCGCTGTTATAATTGGTGTCCCGCATGATTTAGCCCTTGATATCCATCTGTTCCAAGGGCTTGCGCAGGCGTGTGGAGATGAAGCTGGACAATTTTTCGTAAATGATGACAGGATTGTTGTTATTGATAATGGAAATGGCCCCCTCCAGCATAATTTCCAGGTTTATAATCTCCGCAACGGTCCTGGACCGCAGCTTGCCTGCAACGGGCAGAAAAAAGAGGGTGGATAAAAAGGAACCGTAAAAAGTGGTCAAAAGCGCCGTGGCCATGGCAGGACCGATATTTGTGGGATCCTGAAGATCGGACAGCATCTGGACCAGACCGATCAGTGTACCGAGCATCCCAAAGGCCGGCGCATAGATCCCCATTTTCCGGAACACGTCCTGAACGATGAAATGGCGCATCTGGAGCGACTGGATCTCGGTGGTCAGCGCCGCCCGGATCACCTCTTCGGAAGAGCCGTCCGCCAAAAGTCCGCAGGCCTTTTTTAAAAAGGATGAGCGGGTTTTGATATTTGCAAGTTGCATAAGGCCCTGGCGCCGGCTGATCCGGCTTAAGCGAATCATGGTGGCAACGGCCTGGTTCGGGTCTTCCTTCTCCTTTGAGAATACAAAATAAGCAGCCTTGAACGCGGCAAACACATCCCGGAACTGAAAGGTGATCAAGGTGGTGGCAAGGGTTCCCCCGAAGACGATCATCAGTCCGGGGATATTAATAAAATTGTAGGATTCGCCACCCAGCAGGATGGCCGAAATAATCAGGGAGAGTCCGGATATAATTCCGATAAATGATGCCAGATCCATAATGTCCACTTGCTGCTGTTTTTTATTGCCGGACAGCCCAAACTTGCGGCTGTTACGAAGTTTGATGCTATTATATTCTTTTGGGGGGGTCAAGCGCTTTGCCAAAGATGTGGGAGGAAAAGAAAGATTGATCCGCCCCCGGGGAATCTGGTATGTTCGACTCCATGAAAATTTTGAGGCTTCAGTGTTCCCGGCGTTTCGGGATAGACAGGATTCAAGCCGGAACTGCCGGGTTCATCGTTTTTTTTCTTATGGCGGCAGCTCTTCTTACCGGGTGCAACAGGGCCGCGGATTCTCCTTCCGGAGAGGGGCAGGAAATGGACGCTTCAAAGGCCCGGGCGCTGCCGGCCGTCCCCTATGCGCCTTTGCCGGCAAACATCCATTGGCAGACCAACAGTTCAGATCCTGTGTTTTCCTCCCCAAAGGCGGTCAAAGGCGGCATGATGCGCCTGGCGCTTCAAAGTTTTCCCATGACATTCAGGGTGGTAGGCCCCGATTCCAACGGTGCATTCAGAAGTGCGATTCTGAACAACCGGCTGTCCTTGATCAATATTCACCCGGATACAAAGAAGATTATCCCGGAACTTGCCACCCACTGGGCCTTTGCACCGGATAAAAAAACCATGTACTTCAAGCTGGACAAGCGGGCCAGATGGTCGGACGGGAAACCTGTGACCGCCAGGGATTATATCTATACCCTGACCTTTATGCGGTCAGAGTATATCATCGCTCCCTGGTACAACGATTATTACACCCGGGAAATCGAAAAGGTTGAAGCCTACGACGATTACACCATCGGAATTAAAAGCACCAAAGCGGTCCCCGACCTTTATTTGAAACTTGGGATCAGCCCGATTCCGGCTCACTTTTTCTATCCGCTTAAAAATGATTTCATTGCCCGATATAACTGGGCGATCGTCCCCAATACCGGTCCCTATCAGATTACCGAATTCAAAAAGGGACGGTATATTAAATTCAGCCGTAAAAAGGACTGGTGGGCAAAGGACAACCGCTACTTTGTCAACAGGTTTAATGTGGACACCGTCATGTTCACCGTTATCCGGGACTTTAACCTGCAGTGGGAGTATTTTAAAAAGGGGCGCCTGGACACCTTTGCCCTGACCCTTCCCAAGTATTGGCATGTGAAGTCCGACACCCCGGTGATACGCAAAGGGTATGTCGACCGGATCTGGTTTTTCAACGACCTGGAACATCCCTCCCGGGGCATGTGGCTGAACCAGGATAAAGAGATATTCAAGGATATCCGTCTTAGAAAAGCCTTTGCCTATGCCATGAATGTGGACAAGGTAATCAAGGAGGTGCTGCGCAACGATTACTTCAGACTGCCCCAGGCCTTTTATGGATACGGCCGGTATACGGATTATTCTATTACGCCTCGTCCCTATGATATTGCAAAGGTTGAGGCGTTGATGACGGAGGCCGGGTGGCACAGGGGCAATGACGGTGTTTGGACCAAAGGGGGCAGACGGTTTTCCGTTAATGTTACCTATTCTTACGAGGAGCACATGCCGCGGCTTGTCGTATTAAAGGAAGAGGCTTTAAAGGCCGGGATCGAACTTGAACTTGAAAAGCTTGACGGCGCGTCCATGTTTAAAAAGTTTCTGGAAAAGCAGCACGATGTAGCCTGGATGGGATGGTCCACCAGCATGCGTCCCCAGTACTGGGAAGGGTGGCATTCGGCCAATGCCCATAAGCCCCAGACCAATAATATCACCAACACGGATGATCCAGAACTGGATGGTTTGATTGACAGCTACAGGGACAGTCTGGACGAAGAGGAGAGGATCATGCTGTCCAAAAAGATCCAAAGAAAAATCCATGAGATCTGCGCCTATGTCCCCACCTTTATGGTGCCCTACGTAAGAATTGCCTATTGGAGGTGGATGTCTCTGCCTGATTCACACGGGACCCGGATGTCCGATGACCTTTTTGCCCCGTTTTCTTCCACCACCGGCGGATTGTTCTGGATAGACCCTGTTAAAAGACAGGAGACCCTGGACGCCATGGCTGCAGGCAAAACATTTTCCGAGGGGCTGATTGTGGACAAACAATTCAAATACAGCGCGGGGGCCCATGGACAGGAATGATATCCAGCTTGCGGTCAACAATCTGGCCGTCGCCTTTGATTCCGATCAAGGGCAAGTTACGGCAGTGGATAACGTCAGCTTCAACCTGGTATCCGGCCGGACCCTGGGGATAGCCGGTGAGTCCGGATGCGGGAAAAGTGTGACGGCGTTGAGCATTATGCGGCTGCTTCCAAAACCAATTTCCCGGATCGCCGGGGGCCGGATTCTATACAGGGGCACAGATCTTTTGTCCATGACTCCTGATGAGATGCACCGCATCCGGGGAAAGCGCATTTCAATGATTTTTCAAGAGCCCATGACGGCCCTGAATCCGGTGCATTCCGTGGGCCGCCAAATGTCAGAAGTCTTTGAACTGCACTTTAAGGGCATGTCAGCCAAAAAGCGAGTCGCCCAAAGCCTCTCAATGATTGAAAAGGTAGGGATTGCCGATCCTTACCAGGTCCTTAAAAAATATCCCCATCAATTGTCCGGCGGCCTGCGCCAGCGGATCATGATCGCCATGGCCCTGGCCTGTGAGCCGGATATCCTGATTGCCGATGAGCCCACCACCGCCCTGGATGTGACGGTCCAGGCCCAGATTATGGCCCTGATCAGGGAGTTGAGGGAAAAAGGGCAGATGTCGGTGATACTGATTACCCACGATCTTGGGCTGATTGCAGAAAACTGCGACGATGTGGTGATCATGTATGCAGGGCGGGTGGCAGAAACCGCTCCAGCCGCAGTTTTGTTCAAGGATCCTTTGCACCCCTATACCCGGGGGCTGCTTTCCTCGATTCCATCTCGTGCGAAATTCGCGAAGACCCCGCTGCCCACCATCCCTGGGATGGTACCGTCTCTGGGGCAAATGCCTGAAGGGTGCCGGTTTGCCGACCGTTGTCCCATGGCTGAAAGCATTTGCCGCACACAGATTCCACAGCTTGGGCAAAAGGGTCAAAACCGTTATGTAGCCTGCCATTTGGCCTGATCGAACAAAAAAAATAACAGTTTTGAAAAAAATCCTTGATTTTTAAGTAAAAGCTAATAATATACAAGCAAAACCTTTAAGTGTAAGGGTTTTAAAGTTTCGTTCTAAAGGCTGGGCCCATTTGTTGAAGTGGTAGCACCTGAGGTTTGAAACTAGATTTAATCATTTTAAAGTAAGGAGAGAGTCAACATGGCAAATGGGATCGTAAAATGGTTCAATGATGCGAAAGGGTATGGATTTATCGAGCAGGAGGAAGGGCCTGATGTATTCGTCCACCATACCGGCATTAACGCAACAGGTTTCAAATCTCTGAATGAAGGTGACCGGGTCACTTTTGACGTCGAAGACGGACAGAAAGGACCTGCGGCAGTGAACGTCACTGTTCAGTAAGATAGCTATTTCAAAGGGTTTTTAGATGCGGGTATCTAAAAACCCTTTTTTTATGTCATTTTTTCGCCTAAAATCTCGTAATTGCGAACGGCCTAGTATTAATCTGCGATTTCTTTTCTAAAATCAAATCCGCAGCAATCCGTCCGGTTCCCGTGGCCAGGGTCAGACCGAGCATGCCATGTCCTGTAGCCAGCACAAGGTTATCCTGGCGGGGGGAGCGGTCCACGATAGGAATATCATCGTAGGTCATGGGACGAAGACTCGTCCATTCCTCGACGAGGGGGGCCCCCACAGGGTCTTTAAGATACTCCGACGCACCGTTGACCAATTTGTCAAGCCGGCTGCGGGTGAGGGTCATGTCATAACCTGAAAATTCCATGGTTCCCCCCAGGCGGTATCCGCTTTTCCACGGGGTGACAACCATATTGCGTTCATAGAGCATGCAGGGCAGGGCAGGGCAGTTGTCCGGCCTTTCCATTGTGATGCTGTATCCTTTTCCCGGCTGAACCGGGATATCCAGCCCAAGGGATTTGCCCAGCTGGGGAATCCAGGCGCCTGTTGCCAGAATAAACGCGTCAGCGTCAATGTTTCCGTTTGAGGTTTCTATGGATTTAACGGTTTTACTTGTACTGCGAAATTCAAGCGCCTCACAGAACTCCATGAATTTGACGCCGCATCCGGCCAGATGGCTTTTCCATGATTTCATCAGGGCGTCAGGCCGAAGATGTCCATCCCCGGTATTGTGCCAGACACCGGCAATATCATTCCTCAAGGCGGGTTCCAGAGCCAGGGCCTGCCGGGTGTCCAGTTGCTTGTATCCGGGACAAAAATTTTCTATGAAACCGCTGGTTTTTGTGTACCCCTCCCAGTTTTTTCGGGACTTAAATACGGACAAAAGCCCCTCAAACTCAGTGTCGCAGGATAAATTTACCGTATTGAATAATTCTTTAAACAGTTTTGCCGAATACTTGAGCAGGGAAAACTTCTCCTTTGCGGCCTTTGTTTTATGGGACTGCCGGCAGTGAGCGGCAAATTTGAGCAGCCAGAGAATCCGTTTAAGATCCGGTTCCGGCTTAATGTACAAAGGCGAGGTTCCGCAAATCGCCCGGATCATTTCCTGGCTGACTGCTCCGGGGACGCACAACGGAATGACATCTGAAAAATAGAGCAGGCCGCAGTTGCCGTGGGAAGCCCCGGTACCCACCCGGTCCCGTTCGATTACCGTAACGTTCATTCCTTCTTCAATCAGATAGTGAGCACAGGCAAGGCCGATGACACCGCCTCCGATAATTGCAATGTGACTGGATTTTTTCATTAGCGTGCACCTTAATTATTCTATTAAAATACTGTTGGAATACCTACATTAAGATGGAATGCCATTTTATTCAATGAAAAAGTGAGTGACGGTTTTAAACAAAGCCTTATTGTGCCTTTTGACTAAACTAGTGTATAGATAAAGACCATGTTATCTGTATCCCATCTTAAAAAATATTTCCCCGTGACAGGGGGTGTTTTTCTGCGCCACGTGGGTCAGGTCCATGCCGTGGATGATGTCAGCTTTTCTGTGTCCAAAGGAGAGACACTCGGCGTTGTGGGCGAGTCCGGGTGCGGCAAGACCACCCTTGGCCGGTGCATTATGGGGCTTTACACCCCATCATCTGGAACGATCGAAGTGGACGGCATTGCAATCCAAAGGCTCAATGGTGAAGGGCGCAAAGCCTTTGCCAAAAAAGTGCAGATGATTTTTCAAGATCCCTTTGAATCTTTAGACACCCGGCAGACGGTCCGGCAGATCCTTCTGGAAAAATACCAGATTCACGGGTGGGATGCCAAAAAAACTGAGGCAGATCTGGAAAATCTGATGGAAAAAGTCGGCCTTGCTCAAGGGGATCTGCTCAAATACCCCCATGAGTTTTCCGGCGGCCAGCGCCAGCGCATCGGTATTGCACGGGCTGTGAGCATGTCCCCTGAACTGATCGTTTGTGACGAGCCGGTTTCTGCACTGGATGTCTCCGTCCAATCCAAAATCCTGAACCTGTTGCTGGAACTGCAAAAGGATTTTGGCTTGACCTATGTGTTTATCTCCCATGACCTTTCCGTGGTCCGGCATATTTCCGACCGGATTATTGTGATGTACCTTGGCAAGATCATGGAGATGGCTTCGGCAGAAAGCCTCTACCAAACCCCCCATCATCCCTATACAAAGGCGCTTTTATCGGCAATTCCCGTGATTGATCCTCAAGAGGAGACCCCCCCTATTATTCTGGAGGGGGAGGTGCCTTCAGCCGAACACCCGCCAAAGGGATGCAGGTTTTGTACAAGGTGTCCCCATGCGGAAAAGATCTGCCATGAAACAGCCCCGAAACTCAGTTCGGATAAAGAGCATCCTGATCATATGACGGCCTGTCATTTTTTTGATGAAAGCCGTTAAACTTTTTCAGCTTCACAGCTCAGGTTCCGGGGATGCCAAGGATCATTTGAAACCACGGATCGCCTTAAAGAATAGTCCCCTTCGCCACTAAGCGATTGAATTTCCCCTGTCCCTGTGCTACTGAACAGTCTTTAAAAGTCAGAAATTTAAACGTTCGTGCTGTGAAAAGACTGGAGTGCTGTGTATAGTAGCGCAAGCCTTTATAGCCTAGTCGCCTGCCATGAATGCGACTATATTCACCAGAATGTGGAGAGCAATTTCCGGGGCAAAGCCCTGTGCCGGCGGTGCGGTGCTTTTTTGTACCGCCGGGTACCGGGAAGCATCGAAAAAGCACTGGCCTTTAATACCGCGGCCCTGCTTTTGTTTATCCTTTCAAACACCTTTCCCTTTTTATCCCTTAAGATTCATGGGCGATTCGTGGAAAATTACTTTCTGTCCGGCGCCTTCCATCTTTACCATCTGGGCATGGGGGAGGTCGGACTTTTAGTGCTGCTGACAAGTTTTTTGTTTCCTTTGATCTCCACCTTAGGGATGCTGTACCTTCTATTACCTACTTCTTTGGGATACCGGCCATGGAAAATGGCTGCGGTGTTTCGCCTGGTCAATACCCTGAAACACTGGGCCCTGGTCTCGGTTTTTATGCTCGGAGTATTGATCTCTTTTGTCAAACTTCTGGATATGGCAGAGATCATACCCGGTACAGGCTTCTTTGCCTTTGCAGGGCTTATGGTGGTTTTGGCCGCAGCCAACGCGGCCTTCGACCCCGGCCTGATCTGGTCTCTTTACCGCGCGGCGTCCCATTCCGGTTCAGATTCCGTGGTGTCGGGGTCACTGCCTGCAGGCACAGCACGGGCCAATGGCCTGGCCGCCTGTCATACCTGCGGGCTTTTGGCAAGGGCTGACGCAGGACGATGCGAAAGATGCGGGACAAAGGTCCACAGCCGCAAGTCCCGGAGCATTGAGCGGACCTGGGCTCTGGTCGTCGCCGCCGCCATTACCTTTATTCCGGCCAATGTATACCCGGTGATGACCGTGATTCAGCTGGGCCGGGGATATCCGTCCACCATCCTCGGAGGAGTGATTCATTTGATTGAGGGGGGCACGTGGGTGCTGGCCATGATCATTTTTTTCGCCAGTATCATGGTGCCGGTGCTCAAACTGGTGGTTTTGTCATGGCTGCTGCATTCGGTCAGGAAGGGATCTGATTTCAGGCCCAGGGACCGGACGCTGCTGTTCCGGGTAACGGAGATGATCGGTGCATGGTCCATGGTGGATATTTATGTGGTGGCTGTTTTGGTGGGGCTTGTAGACCTTGGCGCCCTTTCCACCATCCGTCCCGGGATCGGTGTTGTTTTTTTCGGGGCCATGGTGGTCATCACCATGTTTGCAGCCCAAAATTTCGATCCCAGGCTGATCTGGGACAATGCCAAAGGGGCAAAATGAACGAATTTGTGAATGAATGCGGCCCCCCTGAGCCGGAGATAAAAAAGGGCCCCGGAATTTCCCTGGTCTGGCTGATCCCTATCCTGACCGCCCTTATCGGCGGCTGGCTGGTGATTAAAACCCTGTCGGAAAAAGGACCCCAGATCGAGATTACCTTTAAAACGGCCGAGGGCATAGAGGCCGGCAAAACAAAGGTCAAATTCAAGGATATTGAAATCGGTGTGGTCAGCCGGGTGGCGTTTTCCAATGATTTTTCCTCTGTGGTACTCTTTGTCAGCATGGACAAGGGTACTGAAACGTTTTTAGGCCGGGGGACACGGTTCTGGGTGGTCAAGCCCAGGCTTTCCCTTCGGGGGGCATCCGGCCTTGGAACACTTCTTTCCGGTTCCCATATAGAAATCGAACCCGGGGTGGGGGATCTTCAAACCCGGTTTAACGGACTGGACAGACCTCCTGTCGTCAAAGGCGAGGTTTCCGGAACAAAGATCATGCTGGTGACCCGGCATCTGGGGTCCGTAGATTCGGGGTCGCCGATCTATTACCAGGGCATCCTGGCCGGTGAAGTGATGGGCTGGGAACTGGGCAGTGACAAGAAAAGCATATTTATCCATGCCTTTATCAAGGCCCCTTATAACAGTCTTGTCCGGGGCAATACCCGGTTCTGGAATATCAGCGGCGTCAATCTGTCCATGGATGCCAACGGTTTTTCTTTAAAGACCGAATCCTTGGAATCCCTTCTATACGGTGGCATTGCCTTTGAAACCCCGGAGGTCAGGGAACCTGAGCCGGTGGATGTCAGCGGACTTGCCTTCACCCTGTACAATGACAGGGAGCAGGTGGCCCGGTCCGAGTTCATTAAAAAGCTGACCTGTGTGCTTTTCTTTGAGGGATCGGTGCGGGGACTTGCCCCCGATGCACCGGTGGAGTTCAAGGGAATCAAGGTGGGTGAGGTCAAGCAGATCCGTCTGAAATTCAACAGAGAAAAGGGTGTCTTTCAGATCCCTGTATTGGTGGAACTGGAGCCGGGACGCTTCTTAACGGATCCGGATCAAGGAGAGATCGACCTGAGGCAGGCCCTGGACGATCTTGTCAAAAGAGGTCTGAAAGCAAGGCTTCAGACGGGCAGCCTGCTCACCGGACAATTGTTTGTGGAACTGGACATGCACCCGGATGCACCGATTCATCTGATGGGGGACGGTATGGATTATCCGGAACTGCCCACCCTGCCAGCCCAGATGGACCAGTTGTTAACCTCGGTTAAAACCATTCTGGCTAAAATGGAGGGCATGGACTTTGACAAACTCAGCGCCGAACTTCTCGGGACGCTTACCGGAGCCAGAAAGGTCATGGACCATGCCGGAAGGATCGTTGGAAAACCGGAACTGGAGAATGCGGTAACTGATTTTGCCTCTGCCGTGTCATCGTTAAAACTGATGCTCCAGAAACTGGACCAGCGGGCGGAACCCATTGCAATGAACCTTGAAAATGCCATCAGCGCGGGCCAAAAGGCCCTTGAAAAAACAGAACAGACCATGGGCCTGCTGGGTCAGGCCATGGATCCCGGAGCGCCTTTGCAGTTTCATCTTATTGAATTGTCAGGGGAACTCAGTGAAACAGCCCGGTCCATCAGAAGCCTTGTGGACATGCTGGAACGAAACCCGGACAGCCTGATTTTCGGCAAACCCTCGCCTAAAGACGGAAACTAAAAAAGGAGACAAATGCATCATGAGAACCTATGGAAAATTCGGGATGGCCGTTGTGCTGACTTTCTTTTTCCTGCACGGGTGTCTGGGGGCAAACTCGAATAAGTCCACACGGTTTTATCTGCTGGATCCGGTTTCCCAAGGGGAGCCTTTGAACACCTCAGGGCAAACGCTTTTTGTTGAGCTTCGGTCGCTGGATCTGCCCCAGTACCTTGAAAAACCGCAGATTGTCACAAGAACGGCGGCCAACCGTCTGGAACTTGCCGAATACCATCAATGGGGGGGGAATTTAAGAAAGAACATCATCCGGGTCATGAAGCAGAATCTATCCCGTATTCTTTCCACCCCCCATGTTACCGCCCCGCCTTTTTTATCGGGTACTGCACCGGATGTCCGGGTAGATATCGAGGTGATGGCTTTTGAAGGGGATCATTCCGGCAGGGTTTTTCTCCGGGTCCAGTGGCGGATTTTCAGCGGGGCTTCCGGTGAGCTGCTTTTGTCCCGGATGTCTTCTTTTGAGCGACCAGCTGAGGATACCTCCGGCGATAAAGACGGAATCGTGACCGCTATGAACCAAATCCTGGCGGATTTCAGTTTGACCCTGGCCCGGGCCGTGCTGGATACGACAGGTGACAGGGCTTAGAATGAGTGGCGCCGGAATGAAAGGCTTTGGGAAAAATTCCGGCTTATTGCTTTGGGAACATGCCGCCCTTTTATGGGGCGTTATCTGGTTTGTCCTGTCAAGCACACAGGCCCTTTGCGCTTCTTTGGACGGCGCTGCGATTATGGCCGAGGTCTTTTCCCGGCATACGGATTACCCCTATGTGTTTGAGGCCCAGACCCTGATCCTGACCGATGCCCAGGGACATCGGGAAACCAGGAAGCTTCGGCGGTTTTTAAGAATTGAGCCGGATCACACCACAAAACTGCTCTGGGTGCTGGACCATCCGGAAGAGGTCAAGGGGGTCATGGTAAAAATTATCCGGGCACCGGGGCAAAAAGCCCGGGAAGAGTTGTTTTTACCGGCTCTTTCCAGAGGCTTTTCGCCCGGATGGGGAAAGGCCAGCCAGGGGCTGATGGGAACAGAGTTTTCCCCTGAAGAGTTCATGAAAGCCCCGGGGGACCTGATCTATGAAAGAAAAAAGGACCAGGTTATCAAAAGGGTCCCCTATTTTATTGTACAGGCCCGCTCCCGGGGGCTTAAAGAGGATCTGCGGATTCATTTTATCCGAAAGGATATCTTTTTTATTACGCGTACAGATTTTTATACCTTGGACGGGCGCCTGATCAAACGAATGACCCGACATGATCTTAAACGGGCGGACAAGCAGATGTGGCAGGCCGGAATGGTGCTCATGGAAAATATACAGACCGGTTCCAGGACCCTTATCAAAACGGACCGGCGCATTTTTTCAAGGGATTATGTGCCGGAGTGCCTCTTTACCAGGAACTGGACAGATCTCGGCGATTATCTGTTTAACACCCGGAAACCGAACTCAAGATCGGGTGGATCGAAAATAATCGGTAATGAAGATGACGGCATGCGCGGAGCCGCCCCAAAGTGGGATGGCGGGCCTGCCCCCCAAACGGAGACCCAGTAATGCTCAATCCTGTTCTTTTGCTCGGCGCAAGACATAAGGCGTTCAGCCTGATTTTTCTTTTTCTTGTGACCTGGGGCGCCGTTTTGGGCCTTCCCAGGCTGGATATTGACACGGGATTCCACAGCCTGATTCCCCAGAACCATCCGGACCGGCGGATGTATGAGAACATTGTCAAAGTGTTTGGCTCTGACAACAGGTGTATCGTTTATGTGGCGGATAAGGATTTTTGGTCCCCTTCAAAGCTGGATGCCTTTGAACGGCTTCACTTCGCCCTGGAACGGCTTGATTTCGTCCGACAGGTGGATGATTTTTTCACCATCAGCAATATCCGCGGCAACGGGGACAGGATTGAGGCTCATACCATCCTTTCCTTTGGTCCCAGGGACCAGGCTATGGCAGAAGCGGCAAGGCAAGACGCTCTTCATAATCCCCTTCTGGCCGGAAATCTGGTTTCCAGGGACGGGAACAGTGTTGCCCTGATCCTGGGCCTTGAATCGGAACCTAATTTTTCCGATTTCAAGATCCATGCGCAGCTTGAAAAAGCCCTTGCACCGTTTCAATCCGAGTTCACCCAGGTGTTTGAAGTCAGCGCCCCCAGGATCAATGCCGAACTGACCCAGATTCTTTACCAGGATCTTAAGATTTTAGGCCCTTTGTCTGCCCTGGTGCTGGTGGCCTCCATCCTTTTTTTTCTCCGAAGCCGGTTTGCAGCCCTGGTGCCTTTGATGACCTCCGGTTTGAGTATCCTTTGGACCCTGGGTGTGATGGGGTGGATCAGCCTTCCCCTGAACATTTTGTCCGGCATGCTGCCCTCTTTGATTGTGGTGATCGGTTCCACGGAGGATACTCATATGATATCCGCCTATGTTCAGGGGATTGAGCAGGCCAAAGACAATCCAAGAATGACTGGGGTGAATTTTATGGCCCGGCATTTAGGCATCCCCATTATCCTTACCGTAGCGACCACTGCCCTGGGGTTTGCATCCAACCTGTTCAGCAGCATGGAAATGATCCGGCAGTTCGCCCTGGCCGCCACCATTGCCGTGGCCGCCAACGGCGTGATTACCGTAATTTTGGTGCCCATGCTCTTGAGTATGGCAGGCCCCATGGAAAGCGGGCGCAAAAAGCCCATGCCGGATCTGCCAGAGCTTTTTGTCAAAGCCTTCGGATATACGAAACAAAACTACCCCCGGTTTATCCTGGTGGTCACCGCCCTTCTTTGCGCATTTTTTGTCTACCAATGTTCTAAACTCTACGTGACCAACGATCCGCTCTCCTATTTTCAGCGCAGCCAGCCCCTGATCACCCAGACGCGGATGATCAATGAAAATCTTGCCGGAATGCGTTTTTTTTACATCACCCTTGATGCAGGCCGGGAAAAGGCCTTTTATGAGCCGGAAAATTTAGAAAAACTGACAAAGATTCAAAACTTTATGGACAAGCAGGGTGGGTTTGACACCAGTCTCTCCCTTGCGGACCACATTGCCATGGTCAATCAGGAGTTCAACCTGGGGGATCCTTCCTTTTACAGGGTTCCGGAACACCAGAAACTGGTGGCCCAGTACCTGCTGTTTTTCAACCGGCGGGACCTGAAAAGTTATGTGAATCATGATTTTTCAAGGGCCTGTATCATGGTCCGCCACCATATCAGTGACTCTACCCTTCTCAACGGCTATATCAGAGAGCTTAAGGCCGTGGTGCCGGAGATGGCCGGCCCGGAGATTAAAACCCAGGTGGTGGGGGAGAACCTCATGGTCAATGCCGCGGCAGAAGACTTGATATGGGCCCAGGTCAAATCCCTTGCCATACTTTTGGCCGTCATTTTTATCATTACTTCAATCATGTTTACCTCCCTTAAAGGAGGGATTATTTCCCTTGTGCCCAGTTTGATACCGGTGATTCTCATGTTTGGGATCATGGGGTATTTCAAAATTCCCCTGAATCCTGGGACCGCGATGGTGGCCGTGATTTCCATCGGGATAGCCGTGGATGGGACCCTGCATCTTTTTTTCCGCTACAATGAGTTGTGCCGCAGAACCTCGGATTATGAGGCGGCCGTTTTTGATACGGTGCAGCAGGTGTCCACGCCCATGGTCACCACAAGCCTGGCCCTGGCCCTGGGTTTTGGCATCCTGCTCTTTTCCAATTTTTCCATCATCGCACAGTTCGGAGCTTTGTCGGCTGCCACCATGCTTTTTTCCCTGTTTGCCAATCTTTTGATCACCCCTCTTGTCATGTCCAGGGTCCGCCTGGTCGGGCTCTATCAGATTCTGGCCATCAAAATGCACCGGGATGTGATCCGGGACAGCCCCCTGTTCAAGGGCATGAGCAACTATGAAATGCGCAAAGCCATCGTGATTTCAGAACTCCATGAAAAAACAGCCGGTGAGCTTTTGGTCAAAGAGGGGACCTATGGCAGAAGCATGTACCTGATTTTAAAAGGGCAGGTGGATGTCATCCGGTCCGCTAAGGGAGGGCAGCGCCACTTGGCCACTTTGGGGCCGGGTCAGATCTTTGGTGAAATCGGATTCGTCAAACAGATCCGCAGGACTGCAGACGTTAAAGCCAAAACCCCTGTTGAAGCCTTGCGGTTTGATTATATCAAGCTGGAAAAGGATCTTAAGTTCTTTCCTTTTATCATTGCCAAGCTCAACTTCAATATTTCAAGGGTACTGGGGGAGCGGCTGGCCGAAACCAATGAAAAGCTTATCGCAGAACATCGCCTGACGGAAAACTAAAGATCCTTCTGGATGTGACTTTTGTTCAGATCAAAATAATGATAAAAACAGATCAGTTTGCAGCACAGATCGGAGAGCCGCTATTTGTTTAATCATTTTCACGGTCCTGCCGATATAACAGCTATGGAAAATCACATCATAAAAAATTGCAGCGGATGCCAGCGGCCGCTTCGGATCCCTGCAGATATTGGCGGGATGCTCATGCGCTGCCCGAACTGCGGGCATGAATTTCATACGGATTTCAAACTCGGTCTGAAGGCCCGAAACAGCGGGGATGAAAACGCACCTGCACAAAAAAGGCCCCCTAAAAGACCGCCATCGACATTCAGGGTGATCGTGTAATTATTTCAACCCAAAACGGAAGGTCTGGCGGAGCCTTGCCGTCTGATCGGGCGATCCTTGTTTTTTAACGTGGTGAATCGTCGCCCTCAAACACGTTTGAAAGCGCTTTCAGACTTTTGCGAATGGGCTTTTCTATGGCGGATTTCAAAAAAATGCCCATAAAAATGAACGGTAATCTGGGCTTAAAGTCGATGGAATAATAAAGCCTGGTTTTTCCGTTTTTTTGTGAAAATTGCATTCGGCCTTTATGATCTTTGATGGGGCTGCCTTTGCTGATTACATATTCAATCAGGGCGTTGGGTTCAAAGGTCACAATGGTTTCCTCAAAGGGCGGAAGCGGAAACGAGCGAATGCGCCTGACAGAGCCCACGCCGTTTTTGTTTTCATCCGGACTGTCTTTCACCCGCTTGATGTTTGTGGCCAGCACCTTTCCAAAGGATTCATGATCGGACAACAGATTGAAAACGGTTTCCACCGGTGCTTTAAAGGATTGTCGTATTTCAATGTGGTGGTTTTGAAATGGCATCTGTCTCATTTGTATGTAAGTCCCATGCGTCTGTAAAATTCGGGAATTTTATGGATATCGTAAGACGGGCACTCCTTTAGGATTTCCATTGTTGCCTTTTTTTTCAGCGGCCATTGGTTTGATTTTTTTGCGTAAATAAAATCATTGCTCAGATTGGCATAGCATGAATATCCCGGCTTGCAAAAATTTTTGCTTGTTTCTTGCCAGATGTCCTTCACGGACCGATCATGGATATTACCGAAAGAAAGCATGGTAAAATCACAGGGGCAGACATTGCCCTGGGAATCAATAAACATGTAATTGTATCCTGCCCCGCAACCGTAATATTGTCCACTTTCAAAAAAGTCATAG
The DNA here is from genome assembly GCA_963677255.2 of uncultured Desulfobacter sp. Lineage (GTDB taxonomy): Bacteria > Desulfobacterota > Desulfobacteria > Desulfobacterales > Desulfobacteraceae > Desulfobacter. Next base: position 4,174,959 of record CAXXER010000001.1, read on the forward strand.
GCAAACACGCCAGGATATCCTTTTGTCCGGCGGCATTTTTTTTGAACCTCAAAAATCGTTTTCACATTTTCCGGGGTCAGTTGCTCTTCGGGTTTTGATGTAAGTTTTCCGCTCAAGATTGGGGAGGTCAGCCTCATGTCGTTGATGCCAAGGTCCTTGAAAAATTCTATCACTTTGAAAATTTCTTCCCGGTTGCTGACAAGCGCTTTATCCGGGACAAATGAGACTGCGACATAGAACCCTTCATCCTGGAAAAGCCTTATGGCATTTAAAGCATAATCAAAAATCCCCAGGGTGCGTCTGCCTTTGTCATGAACCTGCGAACTGTAATGATCCAGACTGATTACAGGAATTTCAAGGCCTGCCTGCTTTAAGCTTTTTACCCGTGCTTTGGTCAGTTTATAGCCCGTTGTAAACAGGATCGGCATTGATCGTTGGTCAACACTTGCAATAATCTGTTCAAGATCGTTGCGCAAAAGCGGCTCTCCTCCTGTAAACCCGATAACGCTCACTCCAAGGTCCTGGACTTGTGATATCGCCTTTTTGATCTGATCCAGGGTGAGGATATCTTTTTTAGATCTGTCAGAAAAAGAACAATGCCAGCAGTTGCACGGACATTGGGGCGTTACGGCAAAGTTTGTGACAACAGGATACGGTTTTCCCGAAGTTGATGCCACAACACCTTTAAGAAAACGGTCATAGGCAATGGAGGGGAAATACGGGGTAAAGGTGTTGGCGTATATCTTGTGATCGATTTTTGTCAGTTTGCTTTCCTTTGAAACGTATTTCATGGCAAGCTTTTGCTTTAAGGAAAGCTGTGACAGTTCTTTGTTCATGGCGATTTTAAGATCTGTCATAAATCGTTTGATGCCATAAAGCTGAGTGCCGTTGTGTTTTCTCATCCCCTTGTTCCCCCGGTTGTGGATTAAAAAAAATCCTGTTGGTATCAAACGCTTTTGAAACAGACCCGTCTCTTTTTTTCCTGTCCGAAAAGAGGGCGGCCGTCAAATCCTAAATAAAGTCTGAAATATCAATGTCCTCGTCAATGAAAAGTCCGTGCATCAGCAGTTGAACCGTATCCTTGAACATCTCTTTAATGAACTCATCTTTGGACTGAATATAGGTTCTGATGATGAACATCTTGTAAATCATGAAAATCATATTTGAGATCCTGTCGGGATCAATTCTGCGAAAAACGCCTTGTTGCATACCCTGTTCGAGAATGTCCCGTATAATGATCGTCGAAGTTTTATTAATTTTTTCATAGGGGTCGTTGTCGGGAAACATGGGAAAGATATCCGGATCGTGGGCCAAAAGACGCCGGAACGCATCATCTTCTGCCAGGTACTCCACGGCCTTAAAACACATGCAAAGAAAGCGGCGCCTGGGATCTGTTTCGCAGGCAATGGCTTCACCCACCTTTTGCTGCCAGTTTAACAGGCAGTAGGTTACCGTTTTTTCGTACAACTGCCGTTTTCCTGCGGCATAGCGATAGAGATTTCCCTTGGTCATGGACAGTCTTTTGCCAATATCGTCCATGGTAGACTTCTGGTAACCAAAGTCGGCAAATACAGACAAGGCAGTCTCATAAATGAGTTCCTGGGATTCTTTGGAACGCATGCTATATCCTCGAAATAAATAAATGAACAAAAAAGTTATTCGTTTATTTATAGTTGTGTTTGAGAAAAGGGGCAAGAAAAAAATCAAAGCCTTTTTTCTTGCCTCAAACCAGGGGCTTTAGGTTGACGCGGCCGAACGGTTGCCTATGCCGGCCAAAGGGGAATCTCCTTGCTAAAAAAGGGATGGAATGATAAGGTTCCTGATTCAAAAAAGGAGCGTGATGAGACACAAGTTGCATATAAATACAACAAGATTGGGCCGGAGGATATGGGCATCTGCCTTAACTGCCGGCCTTTTGTTGTCCCTTGTCTTTACGGGATGTGAAAAGCCGCCGGCAAAGGTCGAACAACGCTATGTGATAAAATGCGGCGGCACCACAATCTCCGAGGCGCAGTTTGGTGACGAGCTGGATTTGAAGCTGGCTGCCTATCCGTTCACCTTGAAAAACGACCCTGCACAGTACAATGCTGTGGTGCTGGATCTCATCTCAGTGCTGTCCGATGAAATTCTGCTCCTTGAAGCGGCCAGGGATAGGGGGATTGGCGTGGATGAAAACGAAATCGCCCAGGCGGAGTCCGATGTCAGACAAGATTATCCAGAGGACAGTTTTGATCAGATGCTGCTTGAAAATGCCATTACATATAAGGTCTGGAAAAAAAAGCTAATAAAGGATATGGTCATCGACAAATTTATCCGGTCTGAACTGATCGGCGCCCAGGAAATTACGCCTGATGATGTCATGGCCTTTTATCAGAAACATGCCGATGCCGCAGACCCTGCATCTTCCGGGTCGATGGATGAACAGGGCCTGATTCGCCAGTTACACATGGAAAAAGCCCAGGCCTCCTATGAGGACTGGATGACAACCTTAAAAAAAACGTATCTGGTTGAGATCAACAAAGAGGCGGTGTCTGCATTTTTGGAAAAGACAAAATAATGAGAAGGAATACATTATGTTAAACAGACGGAATACGGTTTTCATACTGGCGGCTATGCTGGTGCTGGGTGTCAGCTTTAATGTTCATGCTGATATTGTGGATCGTATTGTGGCCCTGGTCAACAACGACATTATTACCCTAAGGGAGCTTAATAAGGCCACACAGCCCTACCGGGAAAAAATTATGGCCTCCCAGCAGACAGATGAACAAAAAACGCAGCTGATTGAAAAACTGAACAAAGACATGCTTGATCAGTTGGTGGACACGACACTGACCAAACAGGCGGCCCAGCAATACGGGATCAATGTGGGCGAGGCCGATGTGGACAATGCCATTGAAAACGTCAAAAAAAATAACAATCTGGACGACGCCACCCTTGAGGCGGGACTGGCTGCAGAAGGTCTCTCCCTTGAGGAATACCGCGGCAAAATAAAGGACCAGATTACCCAGTCCATGCTGATCAACAGAGCCGTGCGCTCAAAGATTATCGTTACGGACGACGATATTAAAACCTATTACCAAGCCAATCAGGAAAAGTTTTCAGGACTTAGAAAGTACCGCTTGAGAAATATTCTCACCCGCACCGAAAATAAGATGAAAGAGGTGGTGGCCCGCCTGGATAAAAATGAAGACTTTTCAGCCCTGGCAAAAGAATACTCCATCGGTTCCAACGCTGCAGAAGGCGGTGATCTGGGTTTGTTTGACATTGACAGTTTCAGCCAGGACATAAAAGATGCCCTCAGCGGACTTGGCAAGGGACAGCGCACCCAAATGCTGCAGACCGGGGCCGCATATCAGATCATTTATGTGGAAGATATTGTCATGGAAGGCAGCAAGACTCTGGACGAAGCCACAAACGAAATCAAGGAAATCCTGTTCAGACAGCAGGGGGAAAAGCAGTTTAAAGAATGGATGGAAAAGCTTAAGAAGAATGCCCATATCAAAGTCATGCTCTAATCGGTATTCCACTACCTAAAAAGGTGCCAGGGAAAATATATGCAAAATGATCAGATCCAGATACTGAAAGTCAGCATTAAGCGGCTGTTGCGCAGGGGCGCTAATAAGCAGCTGGTCAATATTATCAAAAAGACCCATATGGCTGACTTGAGTATCGTGTTCAAGGATCTGACCCCTTTGAACCAGCAAAAGCTGTTCATGCTTTTAGATGACCCTGAACAGATCGGCATCCTTTTTTCAAAGCTGGATGACGATGTGTTTGTGGAGTTTGTCAAAAATGTGGAATTTGACGAACTGGTCACCATTTTCGATCACATGCCCTCGGATGATGCCGCCGATCTTTTGGGCCTTTTGGACGAAGAGCTGTCCGACAAAATTCTTTCCAAGATGAAAAAAGAAGAGTCGGACAATGTCGAGCAGATCATGAGCTATGACGAGGATACCGCCGGCAGCCTCATGGTCAAGGATTTTGTGGCCTTAGAAGAGGATACCCGGGCCAAAGAGGTGATCGAGGCGCTGCAGAACAAGTATCTTGACGTTGAAATGCCCTTTTATATCTACGTGATTGATGACTATGGGCGCCTGGTCGGGGTGTCTTCCCTGCGCCAGCTTGTGGTGGTCTCACCGGACAAACCCTTAAAGGATTTCATGGCCACGGACATTGTTTCGGTCAATCCTTACACGGACAGAGAAGAGGTGGCCCGCCTGGTGTCTCGGTATGATTATCTTGCCGTGCCCGTGGTGGACGACGATAAGAGAATTATGGGCATCGTCACCGTTGACGACGTCATCGACATCCTCCATGAAGCCGCCACCGAAGATATGTTGAAGATGGCCGGCGTGGGCGAAGAGTATGTAGAGACCACGACCGTTGTCCGAGGGACAAGGATCCGTCTTCCCTGGCTCTTTGCCTCCTGTCTTGGCGGGGTGGCGGCATTTTTTATCATCAGCGGTTTTGAAGACACATTGGTGAAGTTTGCAGGCCTGGCCTCTTTTATCCCCGTCATCATGGGCATGGGCGGCAATATCGGCACCCAGAGCTCCACCATCGTGGTCCGGGGCATTGCCACGGGCCGGATCAATGTGAGGGATTTTGGCCAGGTCGTGTCAAAGGAGCTGGCCATTGGTCTGATTCTGGGCCTGATTTACGGCTGCTTTATTGGGGTTGTGGCCAAGGTGGCCTTTAGCGAATTGGTCTTTTCCTGGTCTCTGGCCCTGGCCGTGGGCCTGGCTATTATTTCGTCCATGTCCGTAGCTGCCCTGGTCGGATCTGCGGTTCCCCTGGTTCTCCAGCGCCTGAATATTGACCCGGCCGTAGCCACAGGGCCCTTTGTCACCACCTCCATCGATATCGTTTCCGTCTTCTGCTATTTTGAAATTGCAAGGTTCCTGCTCGGCTTTTAAACACCCATGGCGGATTTTGAAACAGATGCCATCCTGCTGCGGCGGGTGGAATACGGTGACCACGATCTGATCATTAATTTTCTCACCCGGGATCGGGGCAAGATTCCCGTAATTGCAAAAAATGCAAAACAGAGCGTCAAACGGTTTTCCGGCGCGCTGGATCTTTTCTCCGCCCATCGTATTCAATGCGCCTTTCCCAAAAAGAACCGGGACGGAATGATTGTGCTGACAGCAAGCCAACTGACCCAGGGGTATGCCAATATCCGGTACGATGTCATGAAAACCGCCTATGCCTGTTACTGGATTGAGATGCTCAGCCACTGGCTGGAAGACGGAAAACCCCAGGAAAAATTATTTCATCTGTTGGACCGGTCCCTTTTGATGCTTCACGAATCTGGAATGCAAAGCCAGGTTATCTCGCTGTTGTTCCAGATCCGGTTTATGAGTATTTCAGGCTTTGCCCCCAATCTGGATGTCTGTGAATCCTGCGGATCGCCCCTGGACAGCATCGGGGATAATGAGTTGCGGTTTGATTTTCCGGAGGGACGGATTATCTGCGGTAAGTGCAGGCCTGGGGCCTCAAGGCACGGGATGCAGGTGTCTAAAGGAACCCTGAAGCAGCTGTCCTGGATTAATTCCGTTGACATAGACCGGGCAGAACGGATTAAATTTGCTCCCTTTGCCATCCGGGAGGGGGAGATCCTGCTGGAATCCTTTATTCCCTTTCATATTGGCAGAGAGTTTAAAAGCCTGGCCTTTTTGCGCCGGATAAGGAAGACAAGATGAACCTTAACCCCATTTTAGAAAAAGGTCCGATAAAGACTTCTGTGCCTTGCCGTATCGATTTCGGGGGCACCCTGGACATATCCACCTTTTATTTGCCAATGGCCGCTTTGAAACCGGCCACCTTGAATATCGCCCTGGACATGCGCACCCATGTGACCTTAACCCCATGGACCAAGGATCGGGTAAAGATATCCTCCACCGGATTTGAAACGGTTGAAACGGCAAGGGATGATCTGCCTTTTAGCCATGCCATGGGGCTGATGTCCGTTATTGTCAGTTATTTCAATGTCCACGGGGTCCACGTGCATATCCATTCCACCTCGCCTGCCAAAAGCGCTTTGGGCGGATCTTCATCCGCTGCCGTGGCCATGATCGCAGCGTTCTTTCGGGCCATGGGAAAAAAGGCGGATCCGATCCATATCTGCTGGCTGGCTCATTATATCGAGGCCTGTGTGGCAGGGGTTCCCTGCGGCACCCAGGATCAGACTGCAGCGGCTTTCGGCGGGGTAAACCTATGGGAATGGACCTTTGGTGCGACCGGTCCTTCCTTTGTGCAGCATCCGGTATACGAGAACCCTAAAGATGTGGAACGTTTGAATGACCATCTTTTGGTGGCGTATTGCGGGATTCCCCATATCTCAAAGGATATCAACGGTGAGTGGGTGAAAAGTTTTGTCAAAGGCGACAGCCGAAAAATTTTTGAAAAGATCGTGGCACTGACCCGGCAGTTTTCCCGGGCTGTGGGAGAAAAAAACTTTTCTAAGGCAGCACAACTAATGAACGAAGAGACCCGGATTAGGAGTGAAATAACCCCACAGGTGCTTGACAAGACGGGCAAAAAGTTGTTTGAAAGAGCAGTGGCATTCAAATGCGGGGCCCGTTTTACCGGGGCCGGCGGCGGGGGATGCCTTTGGGCTGTGGGGGAAAAAGAGCCGATTTCAAAGCTTGCCGCCGAATGGAAGACCATTTTAGATTGTGTTGACGGGGCGCAGTTGCTAAATACCCGCATCGATTCTCAGGGAATTTTATACGAAACTTAAAATATTAAGACTGGAGTGATATGAATTTTCAAGATGTTATTTTAAATCTGAACAAATTCTGGGCGGACCAGGGATGTGTGCTCATCCAATCCTATGATACGGAAGTGGGCGCCGGTACTTTTCATCCCACCACACTGCTCAAGGCACTGGGCCCGGAGCCATGGAAGGTGGCTTATGTTCAGCCGTCCCGGCGGCCGACTGACGGGCGGTACGGTGAAAACCCCAACCGCCTACAGCATTATTATCAATACCAGGTTATTTTAAAGCCGTCTCCTGCCAACGTTCAGCAGCTGTACCTTGACTCTATGAAGGTCCTTGGTGTGGATCCTTTGGAGCATGATATCCGGTTTGTGGAAGATGACTGGGAATCTCCAACTTTAGGGGCCTCCGGTCTTGGATGGGAGGTCTGGCTGGACGGCATGGAAGTCACCCAGTTTACCTATTTTCAGATGACAGGATCCGTGGAGGTCAATCCGGTGCCTGTTGAGTTGACTTACGGGCTTGAGCGGATCTGCATGTACCTTCAGGGCGTGGACAACGTATACGATCTTAAATGGAACGATGAGATTACCTACCGCGATGTGTATCATCAGCAGGAGGTGGAGCAGTCCACCTACAATTTTGAACTGGCGAATGTGGACCTGCTCTTTGACCTGTTCGGCAAATACGAGGCCGAGGCCCACAGAATTGTGAGCAAGGGATTGGTCCTGCCGGCCTATGAGTTCTGTCTCAAGTGCTCCCATACCTTCAACCTTCTGGACGCCAGGGGTGCCATCAGCGTCACCGAACGGACAGGATATATAAAACGGATCAGGGACATCGCCCGGCTGGCCTCCCAGGCCTATATTAATCAGCGCGAGGAACTCGGGCACCCACTTTTGAACAGGGAGGTCAGCAAATAAGATGGATACCTTAACCATAGAAATCGGATGTGAAGAGATTCCGGCAGGATATATCATTCCCGCCCTTGAGGCCTTCCGTGACAAGCTTTTGTCGGATCTGGACAGAGAACGGATTGCCCACGGTCCTGCCCGTATTTTAGGCACCCCAAGACGCCTTGCCCTGATGGTTGAAGATGTGGCGGCAGCCCAGGCCGCCCAGACCTCAACCCTGACAGGGCCTCCGGAAAAGGTGGGCTTTGACGATCAGGGCAACCCCACCCTGGCCGCAGAAAAATTTGCCCAGAAAGCCGGAATTCCAGTCGATCAGCTCACCGTAGAAGATACGGGCAAAGGACGGTATCTGACCGCCGTGGTTAAAGAGGCCTGCGAAACTTCAGCCGCCATCCTTGAACAGATTCTGCCCCGGCATATCCTGGCCATTCCCTTTCCCAAGAGCATGCGCTGGGGCAGCCTGGCCATCAGTTTCGCCCGGCCGATTCTTTCGCTGACAGGACTTTTGGGCAGTACCGTACTCAAATTCAGCGTCGGTAATATCGAATCCGGCAACAAGGTGTTCGGCCATCAGTTTATGAATCCCGGACCCCATGAGGTGCCTTCTGCCGGTGATTATGAGCGTGTTCTGGAGTCCACAGGCGTTATGCCGGATATTGATAAAAGAAAGGCCATCCTGGTACGGGGGATCGAAAAGCTGGCGTTGGACAATCAGTGCAGTCTGATGGACGACCCGGAGCTTGTGGACATTGTGACCAATCTTGTGGAGTTTCCCTATCCCGTGGTCGGAAAGTTTGACGAGGAGTTTCTGGCCGTACCCGACGAGGTGCTGATCACCGCCATGAGAGAGCACCAAAAGTACTTTGCCCTGGCCGATGAAAAGGGCAACCTGCGTCCCATGTTCATTGCCGTCAACAATACCCAGGCCAAGGACATGGCCCTGGTGGCCCGCGGGCATGAAAAGGTTCTCAGAGCCCGTCTTTCCGACGCCAAATTTTTCTTTGAAACCGATCTTGAGTCCAGCCTGGATGCCTTTGCAGACAAGTTGAAAAACGTCACTTTCCAGGCAAAGCTGGGCACGGTTCACGAAAAATGCGGTCGTATCGCGACACTGGTGGACTATCTGGCTGGTGTGGCCGGGTATAATGATGCAGCTGGCTTAAAAATTAAACTTACCAGGGCCGCCGCCATCTGCAAGGCCGACCTGGTCAGCCAGGTGGTCATCGAATTCACCAAGCTGCAGGGCGTGATCGGAAGAGCCTATGCCCTGAAGGCAGGCGAGAACACTGAGGTGGCCTCAGCTATTGAGCAGCACTACCGGCCGGTGCAGTCCGGCGGGAGCCTGCCGGAAAATCCCACCGCAGCCCTTCTGGCCATTGCGGACAAGATGGATACCATTGCCGGCTGCTTTTCCGTTGATCTGATTCCCACCGGCGGAGCAGATCCTTATGCGCTGCGGCGCCAGGGCATCGGCATTATTCTGATTATGATGGCTGAGAATCTTACTTTCTCCCTGTCAGAGCTCATTGACAACAGCCTGGCCCCCTATATGCCGGATGCAGAAGCCAGAACAAAAACGGCCGGTCTGGTCCATGAATTTCTCAAAAATCGGATGGTGAATATCCTTACGGACCAGGGATTTTCCAAAGAGGCTGTGAACTCGGCGCTTGCCGCTTCCTTTGATAATGTTACCGACGTAAAGAACCGGGTGATGGCCCTGGACGGCTTAAGACAGGAACCGGATTTCGAACCTTTGGCTGTCACCTTCAAGCGGGTGGAAAATATTCTTAAAAAAGCAGAGGCTTCAGCTGACGCTCAGGCCGATGCATCCCTTTTTCAGGAAGAGGCTGAGAAGGTCCTGCATAAGGCCATCCTTGAGGTTGCCGGAAAGGCTGCCGGGAGTATTGATGCTGGAGATTACGGCGAGGCGCTTAAAACCATTGCCACCTTAAGACCGGATGTGGATCGGTTTTTTGAGGATGTGATGGTCTTTGCCAAAGAGGAGAACCTTCAAAAGAACAGGATAGCCCTTTTGTCCCAGGTTTCTCAGCTTTTTGCAGCGATTGCTGATTTCTCAAAACTTTAACCCTAACCCAAGATAATAAAGGAGTTTTCCATGGCAGGTTATGATCCTGACAAGGATAAAAAAATAAAAGAGTGGAAAAATGAAGAAACCGGACTGCTGATCTCGATCCAGCAGTACGGGGACGGCGAGCCTAAAGTTCAGGTCGGCCCCCGGATTCTCAAGAAAAAGGACGGGACAGACCGTGCGCCGTCCAAGGCCGGACGTCTTTCCGTAGAGGATGTCATGTGGCTTTACGATATCATCGACGAGGTAAAGGATGAGTTATCCGACATGGTCGGACCTGAATAGCCCATCCATTGTTCCCCCCTTAGGGGCAAGGCTTGCGCCCAGCATAGGGCCTGCCGCGGTGATGGTCAGTACTGAACCCGATTTCAGGTATCTGCGTGCAAACGCTGGCAAACTGGCCGCCCAGTCTTTTTTTATGGGTACCCTCATGACCGATGATCATGGGGGTATCTGTATTGCAGGGCCCTATATCGGGGCGCCTTACGGGACTATGCTGTTAGAATCCCTTATTGCCAAGGGGGCAAAGCATGTTATTGTCCTGGGCTGGTGCGGGGCTCTTTCGGGAACCCTTGGTACCGGAGATCTTGTAATACCGGATTTTGCCATCTGCGACGAAGGCACCTCCCGCCATTATGCCGTACAGGATACGAAACTTCCTATTGCAAGGCCGGATGAAGACTTGTCACGGCGGTTGGATGACCTGCTCGAGCAAAGAGGGGAAAAGGCCCATCGCGTGCCGATATGGACCACGGATGCCATTTACCGGGAGACCCGGGAAAAGGTTGACTGGTTCAAAGATAAGGGGGCCGCTGCCGTGGAAATGGAATGTTCAGCCCTGTTTGCGGCAGCATTATACAGAAACATCCCCGTAACCGCATTGCTGGTGGTCTCAGACAGCCTTGCCGGCAGTGACTGGGAACCGGGGTTTAAAAAGAAACGATTTAAGACCATGCGCCGGACCGCCTGCCATGCAGTGGTGGATCTGGCCCGAAAACTTTCCCATGACCACTGATGCCATCCAAGAAGAAGTCCTTGCCCTTCAGCAGGAATTGACAGACCACTCATACCGCTACCACGTACTGGACGATCCTGTCATTGACGATGAGACCTACGACAAAAAGCTGCGCAGGCTCATTGAACTGGAAACCCAATACCCACAACTCCAAACGCCGGATTCTCCGACCCTGAGGGTGGGGGCCCCGCCGCTTAAGGATTTTAAAACAGCGGAGCATACCCTGCCCATGCTCAGCCTGGACAATGCATTCAGTGATGATGAGATCATGGCTTTTCACCAGCGGGTGATTAAATCCCTTGAGACGGAAGACATTCTTTACACCGTGGAGCCTAAGCTGGACGGTGTCGCGGTGGAACTGACCTATGAGGGCGGCCTGCTCACCCTGGCAACCACCCGGGGAGACGGAAGGACAGGGGAGGTGATCACCGAAAATATTCGGACCATCGGGCAGATCCCTTTAAAATTAAATCAGGAGAAAATGGCAGCCCCTAACCGCATAGAAGTTCGCGGTGAAATCATTATCAAAACCCCTGACTTTGAAGTGCTGAACCGGCATCGGACTGAAAACGGGGAAAATGCCTTTGCCAATCCCAGGAACGCTGCTGCAGGATCTTTGCGGCAGCTGGACTCTAAAATAACGGCCTCCCGGCCCCTTTGCATCTTTGCCTATGGGATCGGTGCTGTTGAGGGAATGCGTTTCACCTCCCAGTCTCAAATTTTGGAAACCCTTGGGTCATTTGGGTTCCCGGTTAACGGATATGTGCAAAAAGGTGTGGATATCCAAAACGTTCTTAAGGTCTATCAGCATTACCAGGAACTGCGGCCGGATTTGGACTATGAAATTGACGGTACCGTGATCAAGGTGGATGAGATCCGATTCCAGCAGGCTTTGGGAGAGAAGACCAAAAGCCCGAGATGGGCCATTGCTTATAAGTTCCCGGCCATGGAAAAGACAACCACCATCACGGATATCCTGGTTCAGGTCGGAAGGACCGGCACACTGACCCCGGTGGCTGTCCTGGAACCTGTGAATATCGGCGGTGTGATGGTCTCCCGTGCGACCCTTCATAATGAGGATGAGATCCGTAGAAAGGATATCAGGATCGGGGACCGGGTGATGGTGACCCGGGCGGGGGATGTGATTCCCAAAGTCGTAAAGGTGGTCTCAGAACTCAGACAGGGAAATGAAACGATATTTGAAATGCCGGTATCCTGCCCCGTCTGCGGATCACAGGTCCGGCGGATGGATGATGAAGCAGCCATCAAATGCATCAATGCAGCCTGCCCGGCTCAGATTAAGGAGCGAATCCGTCACTTTGTCTCAAAAAAGGCGCTGGATGTGGATGGCCTGGGCAAAAAGTTGGTGGAGCAGCTGGTCGATATTGGGCTGGTCAAAACCTTTGCCGATCTGTTTTTATTAGAGCAGGAGAAGCTGGCAGAATTAGAGCGCATGGGGGACAAGTCCGCCGCCAATTTGATCGACGCCCTTACAACGGCAAGGTCCGTTGATTTAAACCGGTTTGTTTTTGCCTTGGGCATTGATCATACCGGTGAAAATGCCGGAAGACTGCTTGCCGGAACATATGAAAATCTGGAAGGCCTTATGGCTGCAAGCGCCGAGGATCTGGCAGGGATTCACGGCCTGGGGGAAAAGACGGCCACCGCCATTGCCAGCTTTTTTTCAAACCCGGAGAATCAAAGGCTTGTGGCAGACCTTGAAGCCGCCGGTGTCCGCATTTCCAATCCCCTGTATGCAAAGCAGGAAACAAAGGACCATCCCTTTTCCGGTAAAACCATCGTGCTCACGGGAACCTTGAGCCGACTGACCCGTTCCGAGGCCAAAACCATACTGCTGGGACTGGGAGCCAAGGTCACCGGAAGCGTTTCAGCAAAGACGGATTTCCTTGTGGCCGGGGAGGCGGCCGGATCAAAGATGAAAAAAGCCGGGGACCTTGGCGTTGAGGTTCTGGATGAGTCCGGGTTTTTATCTCTTTTGGGAGAAGATTTTGGGTAGGGTGTTACCCCGGGACTTTTAAAACGAGACGACCGTGTTTTTGCCTTCGGTTTTTGCCTGGTACATGGCACGGTCAGCGTTCTGAAGGAATTCATCCAGGTTCTGACCCTGGATGTAAGGGGTAATACCGCAGCTGACACTGACCTTTTGCTTTTGGTTATTCACCTCTACCTTAAATCCGAAATCATGGTCCATCACACCGAGCCGGATTCGCTCTGCAACCTCTCGGGCCGTGTCAAGATCTCCTAAAATAAGGACGATGAATTCATCTCCGCCCCATCTGACCAGAAGATCCTGGGTCCTTATGGCAGCGTAAGCTGTGCGGGCAACCTGCCTTATGACCTCGTCACCCGTAATGTGGCCATGGGTGTCATTGATGCATTTTAGATGGTCGATATCCAGCATGATCATGGACAGGGCATTGGCACTGCGCCGGTTTCTTTCGGTCATGAATCGGAACCGGCGTTTGAACTCATTACGGTTGTAAGCCCGGGTCAGAGGATCTTTTATGGCCATGGTTTCCAGCCGTCTTTGGTAATGATTGATTACAAGGGTGGCAAAGATAATCGTGATCAGGGTGATCAAGGCGCTGATGCAGATATTTTTGCCCAGGGTCCTTTTCAAAGAGGAAAGCGCCTTTGTTTCATCCTGTTCCACCATTAAAAACCATCCCAAATCCGAGACATACCGGCTGGTCAGCAGGATATGCCGGTTCCCGTTGTCGTACTCGTAGAACCTGGGCGCGTCAAAATGTGTGAGAATTTCTGCCGCAATGGAGGAAAGGCCCGGGGTGTCATATACCGACACGTTTTCCACCTTTGAAGAATCCGTATGGACCTGAACAGTTCCTTTTTTATCCACCAGATAGACGTTGCGATCGTACCGTTCTTTGCAGTCTTTAAGGACGACGGCCACCCGGCTGAAGTCCAGTCCTACCCCCACGGCTCCGATAAAGCGTCCCTCATAATTCTCCAGCCGGTGGTTGATAAAAATGGTCAGAACATTTTTATCGGCTTCATTGGTATCCACGTCCAGATCATAGTCTTTTTTCTTGGCCTTGAACTGGTAGTACCAGACATCATGGGGATCGGAAAAGGAGACTTTTTTGAGTATCCCCTGGTCAATGTAATAGTTGCGGCTGGTATCCGAGACAAAAAAGGATGAGGAAAACCCGTATCTGTCTTTGATTTCCCGCAGATATTTTTTTATTTTTTCAAGATCCGTTTCCCCTGACAATACCCAGTCTTTGAGAAATGTGTCGTTGGCCATTAAAGAAGAGACAAAGATTGGCCGGGCCATGTCCCTTTGGATCTCAGAATAAATATTATCCCGGGACAGCGGCAGATTCTGCTGGATAATCGTGTTACGGATTTTTGTTCTGGAGTCAGTATAAAAAATATAGCTGGTGGCAAAAAATCCGGAGATCATGATCAGACTTAACGCCAGTATGAGTTTTGTTCGAGTCGAAAGCATCGTGTCTGGTTATTTTGAGTCAAAGGCCAGTTTAAGGCCAAAGCCGATGAAAATAATTCCGGAAATCCGATTGAGCAGGAGTCCGATTTTGGGGTTTTCCCGCAAGGCCTTCGTCATCAGAGCGGCGGTCCCGGCCAGGGTCATGAACCAGGTGGACCCGGTGACAAGAAAGGTACCGCCTAAAATTAAAAAGGGCAGGGGACCTTGAACCGCATCGGCATCGATAAACTGGGGTAAAAAGGATAAAAAGAAAAGGGCCACTTTGGGGTTGAGTACATTGGTCAGGATACCCTGTCGGTAGATGGCCCAAAGCCCTCCTCCCCGAAGGATCCCGTGGTTCCCGCTGAAGCGGGATTCTTTATCCGCAAGGGTTTTAATACCAAGTCCGATCAGATAAAGGGCGCCGGCCCATTTCACCAGGTGGAATGCCGTGGCTGATGTGGCCAAAATAACCGAAAGACCAAACGCTGTGCAAAGCACATGGACCACACACCCTGTCATGATGCCGGCCACGGAAACAAGGCCGGCCCGGCGTCCCAGAGAAACACAGCGGGTCAAGACATAGAAGGTGTCCGCCCCGGGGGTAAGGTTCAGAACAATGGCTGCGATTACAAACCCGGGATAATTTTCAATGCCGAACATGAGCCATCCTTAAGGTTTAATACATCAGTCAAACAATGCGTCAACAAATCGTTTGGGATCAAAATCCTGGAGATCTTCAATGGCCTCTCCCACCCCGATATAGGCAATGGGAAGCGTCATGGTGGAAGAAACAGCCGCCACAATACCGCCTTTGGCCGAGCCGTCAAGCTTGGTGACAGAGATCCGGGTTAGGCCCACGGCATCGTTAAATATTTTGGCCTGGGAGATGGCATTTTGACCTGTGGTGGCGTCAATCACCATCATGATCTCATGGGGCGCCCCTTTCAGTTTTTTATCCACCGAGCGCTTGATTTTTTTAAGCTCTTCCATCAGATTTTTCTGGGTGTGCAGACGGCCTGCCGTATCGATGAGCACCACATCAATATCTCTGGCCATGGCCGCCTCTACGGCATCGTAGGCCACGGCCGCAGGATCGGCCCCTTCCTTGTGGCGGACAAGCTGGGCTGCGGAGCGCTGGGCCCAGATTTCCACCTGCTCGATGGCGGCGGCCCTGAAGGTATCGGCCGCCGCGATAAGGACCTTTTTGCCCTCCTTGGCATAGCGCATGGCCATTTTTCCAAGGGTGGTGGTTTTACCGGTGCCGTTCACCCCGACCATCATGATGACATGGGGTTTGGTCTTCATTTGGGATACTGGATGGGATTCAGGGGTGAACAGTTCAAACAGTTCTTCTTTGAGAACGGTCTTAACCTGGTCTGCCGTGTCCAGTTTTTTTGCCTTTTTGCGGATGCGTTCCATCATGGACATGGTGATGTCCACACCAAGGTCCGAAGTCACCAGGATTTCCTCTAAGTCGTCAAACAAGGACTCTTCAATGCGGGCACTTCCTGAAAAAAGGTCACTCACATCGGTGTTCAACACTTTGCGGGTTTTGGACAGTCCGCTTTTCAGCTTTGAAAAAAGGCCGTCGTCGGTCTGTTTGGGTGCCTCTTTTTTTGGGCTTTCCTTTTTCTTGAATAGATTAAAGGCCACTTAAATTTTTACTCCTTATACATTTGGATTTACGTGTCTGATCTTTTACATTTTTTGGGGGCCTTAATCAAGCCAAGAGGGTTAAATTGGCTTTACTTTCTTGGGCTCAGAAGATAAAAATAAAAGGATAATTTTTATGAAATCACTGGAAATGTCATGGCTGAACCACTGGATGAAAAAATAGTCGACTTAAAGACACAGATTCAAAAGCTGCAATCTCAAAAAGATACGCTGCTCAAAGAGCTGAATCAGGTTGAGGAGCGATATGAGAGACAGGATAGGCTTTACAGACGATATTTCCCCATCATCCTTGATATCGTTGCCAAAGGGGATTCAGCCTTTGCCAAAGCCTGCGGAGAATTGGCCGCGGCCCTGAAGAAAAAGGCATCTCCATCCAAGCTCACCTATATTTTTGAGCAGCTCAAAACCGCCATGATCAATGAGGATATCGGCCCTGTTTCCGTAAAAAAGAAAAAGGGGATGTTCTCCTCCTTTCGCAAGGCTGCTGGTGATCCTTTTGTGGAGGAGTTTCAGCAAAGCTACCAGGAGGTGGTGAACCGTCTGAAATCCACCCTGGAACCCAAATACGCTCCGGTTCTTGAACAGGTGACCAGTCGGCTGAACAACGCCAAGGATACCGCAGATATCGGAGATATACGAGAGAGTATTTTTTCGCTGATCTTTACCTATATCTCGGATACCAGCCAGGACCGGGGAAAGGTCAATGCCTTTATCCTGGAGATTGTGTCTAAAATTATGGACATTGAGGGGCAGTTAACCGTTTCTTACGAACAGACAAAGGATATGGTGTCCTCAAATCAGGGCTTTGAATCGGTCTTGGATTCGGAAATGAATGGTTTGAAACAGTCTTCAGATGTCTCGGTGAGCCTGGACGATCTCAAGATCCAGATTTCCCAGCGCCTGTTATCCATTGAGAAGGCTCTGGTGAAAAAGAAGACCGTGGACCAAGCCATCCAGAAACTGGTTGAAAAAAACAGTTCCTCTTTTAAGTCCGGTTTTGCCAAGCTTAAGCAGGAACTCAAAGAGGCCACCCGGCATTCGGCGGAGCTGGAGAAAAAATTAAATTTGGACCAGTTGACCGGGGCCTTTAACCGGCGGGCGTATGACAGAAAGATTACCGAGGAAATGGACCGGTTTCTTCGGTATGGGTCCGTGTTCAGCCTGCTGCTTATCGATGCGGACAAGTTCAAACGGATCAATGACCGGTACGGTCATGCTATCGGTGATAGGTGCCTGCAGGAAATTATCAAGCGTACAAAACCCCTGTTGCGTAAAAACGACATGCTGGCCCGGTACGGCGGGGAAGAGTTTGTGGTGGTGATGCCGGAAACCGACACGGACGGGGCAAGGCTGGCGGCGGAAAAGATACGCCAGACCATCGAAAAAATTGAGTTCATATACAAAAATGAGAAAGTACGAGTTACTGTCAGTATCGGTGTCAGCACCGTTTCAGACGGAGACCAGAAACAGGAACAGGTTTTTGAGCGGTCCGATATGGCCGTATACAAAGCCAAGGAAAACGGACGGAACCAGGTGATGGTTCAATAAGGAAAGTGACTTTAAAACCAATATGGGATCTGAGACAACATCGGAAGCGCTTGTGGATGCCGCCAGGCAGATTATGTCTGACGACAGTATGGAAACCCTTAGCAGACGATCCTTTCTGCCGAAAAAAATAGAGATTTTCAATGCCCCGTATTCTGCCCTGGGCGCCAGGGAAGAGTACCGGTTCATCAAGGATACCGAGGCCGAACGGCTGTTGCCCGGCATCATCAATAACGGGGTTCAGCAGATTACAGGAAAAGAGGATCTGCCCCAGGCTGAAAAAGAGGCCTTTGTCCGCAAAAGAAACATTGGTGTTGTGTTTTCCGGGGGCCCGGCTCCTGGAGGCCATAATGTGATTGCAGGCCTGTTTGATGAGCTCAAACGCCATCATCCCGACTCCAAACTCTATGGCTTTTTGCAGGGGCCGGACGGCCTTCTTGAGGCCCGCTATATTGAGATCACAGAGGATCTTGTCGGCTGCTACAGAAATATGGGCGGCTTTACCATGATCAAGACCGGTCGGACCAAGATTGACTCCGGAGAGAAAATGGAGCAGGCCCTGACCACCTGCAAGGGGCTGGACCTGGATGCCCTGGTGATTATCGGCGGGGATGATTCCAATACCAATGCTGCGTTTTTAGCCCAGCATTTTAAGTCTTCCGGAATAAAAGTCATCGGGGTTCCCAAGACCATTGACGGTGATATACAGGTCAAGTCCGACGACGGCCAGGTGCTTTGCGCCATTTCCTTTGGATTCCATTCGGCAGCCAGGGCCTTTTCCCGAAATATTTCCAATCTGGCCAATGACGGCAGTTCCGATGTTAAATACTGGCATGTCTGCAAAGTTATGGGAAGGGTGGCCAGCCATCTGACCCTGGAAAGCGCGCTGCAGACCCATGTCAACCTGGCCCTTATCGGTGAGGAACTGGCCGATTACATTGATGCGGAGCGGCTTGAAAAAGCGGCACAGGGCGGTGGCACAGATTACAACGCCTATGGCATGACCCTGCGCCACCTGTCACGGGTCATCTGCGATATTATCGTGAAGCGGGCAGCCTTTGGTAAAAACTTCGGGGTGATGATCATCCCCGAGGGAATCTTAGAGTTTATCAACGAAATCCAGGTTTTTATCATCAAGCTGAACAAGATCATTGCCGACTACAATATCCGGCACGACCTTGATTTTCACAGGGCCTTTCCGGGGCTCAACGAAAAGCTGGACTATCTGCGCCGCATCTCCCAGGGCATGATTGACAAAGGAAAATTTCCTATCTGGAACCTTAGGGATGATGAGCTTTTTAACCAGCTGCCGGCTTTTTTCAAAGAAGGGCTGCTGGTGGAACGCGATTTTCACGGCAATTTCCAGTTTTCCCAGGTTAAAACCGAAAAGATCGTCATGGACATGGTCAAAGAGTATCTGGATGTGCTCAAAGAGCAGGGCGTTTATAAGGTTGGGATCAAAAGACAGGATTACATCACTTTTATGAACGCCTCCCGGATGGACCCGGAACTCTATGCCCCGGCATTGTTCAAGAATCCCCAGGATCCCTACCTTTTGGTCAAGCCGGATATTATTTCTTTGAAAACGCTGAAACAAAGCTTGGTTAACGCCGGGATGCTGGATCCCGAAGACGATACCCCCGAAGCCCTGGTGGCCGTTTATCGAAAATCCGAACCCCATTTTAAGACCCAGACCCATTTTTACGGGTACGACGGCAGGGGATCCGATCCGACCAATTTTGACTGCAATTATACCTATAACCTGGGCCTGACCGCGTTTCATCTCATCGCAGGCAATGCCACAGGACAGATGGCGGCCATCCTCAATCTTGAGCAGCCGTTTGAACATTGGCAGCCCATCGGCATTCCCATTGCCAGACTCATGCATTTAGAAGAGCGTAAAGGCCGCCTGGAACTGGTCATTGAAAAGAGTATTGTCGACCTGGAATCCAACGCCTTTAAAGCCTTTCAACTGATGCGGGACGAATGGGTGGCAGCTAATGCCAAGCCGGATCGATTCAGAAATCCGGGCCCTGTGATGTTTACGGGAAATACTGAAGAAGACAGGCCCCTGATGCTCAAGCTCAACGCGTTATAATTTCCATTAAACAGGCTCGGGAGAAAGGCAAATCTAAATCGTTTTCATGACTGTATATGCATACAAGGACATGCGTCCGCAAATACACAAGACCGCCTACCTTGCACCCGGCGCCCAGATAATCGGAGACGTTGTTCTCGGTGCATACGCCTCTGTTTGGTTTCAAACGGTTATTCGAGGAGATTTGGCCCGGATCAGCATCGGAGAACGGAGCAATGTTCAGGACCTTTGCATGTGCCATTCGGATGAAAACATTCCTTTAACCATCGGAAACAGAGTCACCATTGGTCACGGCTGTGTGGTTCACGGCTGCACAATTGAAGAGGGCTGCCTGATCGGCATGGGTGCCATTGTCATGAACCGGGCTTTTATCGGTAAAGGATCTGTTATCGCTGCTGGTGCCGTGGTAACAGAAAACCGGAATATCCCGCCATACTCACTTGTGACAGGGGTGCCTGCAAGGGTCAAGAAAACATACGAAAATAAGAAAAATATGGATATGGATATGAAGAAAATGTCTGAGCATTATGTGAACACTGCCCAGACATTTTCTTCAGGACAATTTTATGAAATTGAATAATAGATGTCTTGGTAACTTAGCTACTCTGCTTTAGCGCTGTCTTTTACCAATTTAAGCTGAATACCGCCCGCCGTTTTTTTCGCTTCAAAAGTTTCCCCAGACTTGATACCCATACTTTCGATGATTTTTTTGGAGATGGTAAGTGTGCCTCTGTTATTCACACTTACTTTTGTATTTACGGGCTTCTTTTTCATGTGTTTTCTCGCACCTTTGATTTTGGGAGCATCTCCGGTTTCCATCAAGGCATTTGCATATGCGATTTTTAATTGAGAACTGGTTTTGAATCCGAATTCGTTGATGATTGTTGGCTGTTCGACCCCATCCTTCACCATTTTGATCAGCTTTTTGCCATCAATTTTTTTTCTTTTTGCCATTAAATATCTCCTTGTTATGGGCAATTATACCTACAAAGTATAGTTAAACTTGCTATTTTGTCAATACAGTATTTATTAAAGCAAATATGGCATAAACCTTAATATAGTTTTTCAATTTAGCAGAATCATGAACAAGGAAGATGAGACCATGCGTTTTGTGTAGACCAATCGGATGGGAAATAAAGCCATCGGTTTATTTTGATTTTGTGTATAATGCCAATTTCGTCGGTGGTTTCCCGGCCGAGAATTTCTATAAGAGCGGCTATAGAACTGCAATTTAAGGGGATTTTATAGTTGGCGCTATTAATGCCATCAAGAAAATACCTATAATGATAGTTTTAAACCCGTTTTGTCATGATGATGAACGGGTTTGAGTTGATGTAAACTGTGAAGGAAAACTGCATAGAAAAATAATTTTTCCTGTCCTGAAACTGACAGCTGATTGAAAAAAGGAGAATTTTAAAGGACTCAAAGAACGCTCACCATGATTTTGATCATGGTCGTTTTAATTTTGGGGGAGACCCCTTGCCAAAATGCTTTTGCAGGAAATGCTCAGTATTAACATCCGATCCAAAACCCAAACCCACAATGTCTATGTTCAAAAAAATGAGACTGGTACTGAAAAGTGGTTCATCATATCCGGCATTACTCATATTATTGTTGGGAAAATAGAAAATTCGGAGAAAAAGACATCGTATCAGATACTGAAAAAATATACTGTGACGGAAACCGATCCGGCAAAAAAAAATCGTCAGGACTACAAGGTGAATGTTTCGGATCCTGCCGAATCCGATGTGAAAATCGTATTATTGCCGCTGCCCGATCTTTAGTCTTTTAAAGCGAAGCTGGGGCCCGTTGAAAAATAAAAATCCCCTTGGCGAATGGTATTGCCAAGGGGATTTGTACTTTGGAGAATTTTTGTTTTCTATTCTGCTTTACGGGGCTGGTAAGAACAAAGGGGCTCTTGTTCCAGATAGCTTCCCGTGGCCTCATAGGCGCGGGCCCTACAGCCTCCGCAGACCCGTTTGAATTCGCAGATGCCGCACTTGTTCTTCAGGTTGGAAAGGTCCCGAAGTTCATTAAATACGGTTGAGTTTTCCCAGACATCCTTGAAGGTCTGCTGGGTAATGTCCCCGCAGGTCACATCTAAAAACCCACAGGTTTGGACACGGCCGACATGGGAGATAAAACAGAATCCCGTACCGGCAAGGCAGCCCCTTGTAACGGCATCAAGGCCGTGGGTTTCAAAGGAGACCTTTTTACCCTCCGCCTTGGCCCGCTGCCGCAAAATTCGGTAATAGTGGGGAGCACAGGTGGCCTTGAGCTGAAGATGGGTTTTGGACTGCTGATCGTAGAACCAGTTCAGCGTTTCTTCATACTGCTGGGCGTCGATGGCGGAGTCTATGATATATTTTCCCCGGCCCGTGGGGACCAAAAGAAAGATATGGTGAGCCACGGCTCCCAGGTCCTCGGCCAGGGCCAGGATCCGCGGGATTTCTTCCAGGTTGGTCTGGGTGATGGTGGTGTTGATCTGGAATTCCAGGCCGGCGGCCTTTGCGTATTCAATGCCTTTCAGTGATTGGTTGAAGGCGTTGTGAAGTCCTCTGAACTCATCGTGGGTTTCCGGCGTGGAGCCGTCCAGGCTGATGGAGATCCGTTTGATGCCGGAGGCCTTGAGTCTTTGGCAGTTCTCTTTTGTGAGCAAGGTGCCGTTAGGGGCCATGACCATGCGCAACCCCAGTTTATCCCCGTACGCTGCGATATCAAAGATGTCGTCGCGGAGCAGGGGTTCTCCGCCCGTCAGAATGATAATCGGGGTGCCCACCTCCCGAATCTGTTCCAAAAGACGGAACGAGGCCTTTGTATCCAGTTCATTTTCATAGGGGTGGTCTTCGGCTACAGCCCGGCAGTGTTTGCAGGACAGATTGCAGCGGCGGGTGGTCTCCCAGGCCACAAGGCGCAGGGTATTGGCGTGGTCGCCATTACCTCCGGGGTGGCCTGCCGGTTGGCCTCCTGGATGACCGCTGCCGGGATGGTTTGCATGGGGATGGCTCATCAGCTGTTCAGCTCCCTTGCCACGTCAATGGCGGAATAGGTCAGGATCATGTCTGCACCGGCCCGTTTGATGGAGATCAGGGTCTCCATGATCATGGCCTTGGCATCCACCCACCCCATCATCTCTCCGGCCTTCATAATGGAATATTCCCCGGAAACGTTGTAGGCACCAATGGGCAGATCGATTTCGTCTTTGAGGCGGCAGATGATGTCCAGGTAGGACAGGGCGGGTTTCACCAGGATGATATCCGCACCTTCCTCAATGTCCATTGTGGCCTCCCGAATGGCTTCCCTGGCATTTGCAGGGTCCATCTGGTAGGTCCTTCTGTCCCCGAACTTGGGGGCGCATTCTGCGGCCTGACGGAATGGACCGTAAAAGGCGGAGGCGTATTTGACAGCATAGGACATCACAGGAACGTGGGTGAAACCTTCATCATCCAAAGTGCCTCTGATTTCGGCCACCCGGCCGTCCATCATATCGGACGGCGCCACAATATCAGCCCCGGCCTTGGCATGGGAAAGCGCCGTACGGGCCAAAAGGTCTAAGGTCGCATCGTTATCAATGAGCCCCTTGTCTACCACGCCGCAATGGCCGTGGTCAGTATACTCGCACAGGCAGACATCAGTGATGACCGACAGTTCCGGAACAGCGTCCTTAACGGCAGCGACTGCCTTTTGGACAATGCCGTCATCTGCATAGGCACCGGTGGCCAGTTCATTTTTTTTGTCGGGAATACCGAAAAGGATAATACCGGGAATGCCTTGATCATGAGCGGCTTGGGCCTGGGCTACGATATGGTCGACGGACAGCTGAAAGTGACCCGGCATGGATTCAATGGGCTTTTTTATTGATTTGCCTTCAACTGCAAACAGCGGAAGGATCAGGTCGTCTGATGAGAGTGTTGTCTCCCGGATCATCCGCCGAAAATTTTCGCTGGCCCGCATACGGCGGCCGCGGTAGTCAGGAAAGAGCATTAGCGGGTCTCCTTTTTGATTTCTTCATCTGTAAGATAGCAAGCCGGATCGGAATCCCAGGGGTCGTTGGCAACGGATTCGGCCCGGGCCCTGAAGTTCCCGGCGCAGATACCCAGCCACCGGCATTCGGCGCACCGGCCTTTGACATGGCTTTTCTTATCCTTCATCTTCATGAGAAACTCATTTTTTTCATCGGTCCAGATTTCACTGAAGGGCCGGTCCTTAACATTGCCAAAGGAAATTTCACGCCAGAACTGATCCGGATGAACCTCGCCGTCCCAGGAGATGCAACCGATGCCCCTGCCGGAGTTATTGCCCTCGTTCATCTCGAGAAGCTCGAGGACTTCAGCGGCCCTTTCCGGGTCTTCTTTGAGCAGGCGCTGGTAGAGATAGGGGCCGTCGGCATGGTTATCTACGGTAAGGATTTCCTTTGCCTTGTTCCTGTCATGAAGATCACGGGTACGGTCCATAATAAGGTCCAGCACCTTCCTTGTCTCTTCATGGTTCAGATCCTCTTTTGCAATTTCAGATCCTCTGCCGGAGTAGACCAGGTGATAAAAACAGGCTCTGGGGATATTTTTTTCTTCCAGCAGGTCGAAGATACCCGGGATGTCAGCCACGTTACGCTTGTTGATGGTAAAGCGCAGGCCGACCTTAATGCCGGCCTCCTGGCAGTTCTCAACGGCCTGCATGGCCTTTTTAAACGAACCGGGAACCCCTCTGAACATGTCATGGGTTTTTTCAAGGCCGTCAAGGCTGATGCCCACATAGGAAAGGCCCACGTCTTTGAGCTGTTTTGCCTTTTCTTTGGTGATCAGGGTGCCGTTGGTCGAGATAACCGCTCTCATGCCTTTGGAAACGGCATACTGGGCATATTCCACAAGTCTGGGATGGATGAGAGGTTCTCCGCCTGAAAAGAGCATGACCGGAACGCCAAATGCAGCCAGGTCATCCATCATTGCAAGGGACTGCTCATGGGTCAGCTCATTGTCATAGTTGATATCCTCGGACTTGGCATAGCAGTGCACGCATTTGAGGTTGCAGCGCCGGGTCATGTTCCAGACCACCACCGGCTTTTTGTCCTTGGAGAACTGCAGAAGGTGGGAGGGCAGGTTACCGGAGTGTCTTGAATATCTTAAGGCATCCGAGGGTTCGACTGTGGCACAATAGAGTTTTGAAATTCCAATCATTGTATCTCTTTCCTGATAAGGTCGTTTAGGTATGTTTCATGATCGGTGAGGGCTTTTTTGGACAGGGAAAACTGTGATTTTCCGGTTTTTTCCCGAACCAGGTTAAAGCCGTCGTAAAAATCGGTGTAAAGCTTGGACAGGATTTCGTCCGAGGTGGCGTGGTGGTCAATAAACTGCTCAATCAGAAAATCAACGGCATCCTCCTGAAAGCTGATAT
The DNA here is from genome assembly GCA_963677255.2 of uncultured Desulfobacter sp. Taxonomy (GTDB): domain Bacteria; phylum Desulfobacterota; class Desulfobacteria; order Desulfobacterales; family Desulfobacteraceae; genus Desulfobacter. The sequence goes on from CAXXER010000001.1 coordinate 4,199,881, forward strand.
TTAAATCATAGCTTTTGGATACTTCCAGTTCAATCTCCTTGATATTGTCAAAAAAGCGTTTGATCTGCCTGACCGCATCCTCAATCTCCATCACATGGGTGGTGTAGTATCGGGCAACCATACGGCTGCGGATCTCCGTCAGGGTCAGGCCGTGGCGGATGGAAAACACCTTCCAGTTCTCCTTTATATACCCTGTGATATAGCTTTGAAGATCCTCCTGAGCCCTTTTATATTCCAAAGCCAGGGCCCCTTCTTTTCCATTTTCATTATCATCGTCCCGAAGCAGTTCTAAAAGAAGGGCATCCGGTTGACAGAGCACTCGGTCGCTGATGGTAAATTGTTTGACACTTGTAGAGGGAAGTTTTTCCTCAAAGGGAAGCAAGCCTTCTTCTACAACAGAGACAAGCCCCCTGGCCCCGGTGTTCTCTTTAAAGGCCCGCCGGGCAAAACGGCGCAGCGCCTCATCCGTGAAGACCACGTCAATGCCGTAGGCCATAAAATCCATGCGTTTGCTTAAGATGACCGGATTGTTGGGCATTTTAAGGATAGCATAAAGATCTTCTTCGCCCAATTCATCGAGAATGCAGCGGACCGGTACCCGGCCGATAAACTCTGATTCAAATCCGTAGGTCACAAGATCTTCGGACCGGGTCTGCTTTAGCAGGTCTGCATCGGTTTTGGACTGGTTTAATGCTGCCCCGAATCCAATGGCTTGCTTGCTAAGTCTGCGCTTGACAACATCGGTGAGACCGGAAAAGGCACCGGACAGAATAAAGAGGATATTGGCAGTATTGACCCTCTGGCGGCTGCGTTTGCCGGTGCGCTGGTAGGTTTCAAGTTCCTGCATCATGGAAACCGGATCATGGGGAACTTTCAGGTCCACATCGGTTTCTTCCATCGGTTTGAGCAGGGCCCGCTGGACGCCGGTTCTGGACACCTGGGCACCGATAACATTGGGACTGGCCGCAATTTTGTCTATTTCATCAATGTAGACAATACCGCATTCGGCAAGTTCAATGTCATCGTCCGCCTCCTTGACCAGATCCCGTATCAGGTCCTCCACATCCCCGCCCACATAGCCGGTTTCGGAAAATTTGGTGGCATCCGCTTTAACAAAGGGAACTCCGATCTTCCGGGCAATGAGTTTGATCAGGTAGGTCTTTCCGATGCCGGTAGGCCCGAGCATCAGGATATTGGACTTAATGCTTCCGGTAATCTTGGTCACCTGCTCACCGCAAGTTTCCTGGTGGCGTATCCGGTTAAAATGGGTGCAGATTTTTGTGGCCAGCACGGACTTGGCTTTGTCCTGCTTGACCACATACTGGTCAAGATAGGCGATAAGGTCTTCGGGTTTGATATTAAAGTCAATGAGTTCTTTTCTGCCTTTGGACGCTTCCTTGCCGGAAACGGCCTCCTGCTGGGGCTGAACCGACGGGGTAAGAATTTTGACGCTCCCGCCGAACTTCTTATTCAAGAACTCGCCCAACTCTTTTTCTATTTTTCTTGGATCCTGCATGAGGATGTGCTGTTGTGAGGTCATAATAGGGTAATATAAACCGGATTTCTTATTATGCAAGCCAATTTGCTCAGGCTAAAAATAGGGGACTTTTTACCGTGAGGATCCGGGGCTGTTTTTTTTCTTCTGAAACATCTGGCAGGGCTTGCCAGATGTCCTTAGCACAACCGTTGAAGGCAGTTGTTTGGTCTTGAAACCCATTGCTCTGCATCCGTTTGGAAGCTTAGGCTCCCAGGTCACAAAGAAAAAGCGGCATTTATAGCAGTTTACTTTCGTGTCTCCCATAGGCCTGTAAATGAAAAAGCCACGGACAATTTCTGTCCGTGGCTTTTTGTATTGATGGTGCCGAAGGGGAGATTTGAACTCCCACGGGTCTCCCCACACGCCCCTCAAGCGTGCGTGTCTACCTATTCCACCACTTCGGCAATATCTCTATTTAAATTTTATTCGCTTTTCTGCTCAACCGGAGTCGGGGTCTTCATGACACTGCTTTCAGACTGATGCCCGGACAGATAGGCCAGGGTCAGGGAGGTGATCATGAAGATAATGGCCACGGCAGTTGTGATCTTGGTCAGGATATTTGCAGGGCCTGCAGCCCCGAACAGCGCCTGACTGGATCCTCCGCCGATGGATGCGCCCATTTCCGCGCCCTTGCCGGTCTGGAGCAGTACGATGAGAATCAGAAGGATACAGACCGTAACATGTAATGCAACAACAATGCCTGTCATAGTTTAAAACTTCACTATATTAATAAAGGTGTCTGCATCAAGGCTTGCCCCGCCAACCAGGGCGCCGTCTACATCCTCGATACTCATCAGATCTTTTACATTGGCCGGCTTGACCGATCCGCCGTAAAGTATCCGGGTCCTATCCGCAGTCTCAACTGAAAATTTATCTTTCAGAAGCTTGCGCAGGAATTGGTGAACTTCCTGAACCTGTTCCACGGTTGCGGTTTTTCCGGTTCCGATGGCCCAGACCGGTTCGTAAGCCAGAATCAGAGTCTCCAATTCCTGAAGACCAAAGCCTTTTAACCCATCTGACACCTGTTTGTCAAGTACAAAAAAGGTTTTTTCATCATCTCTTTGACCTTCTGTTTCACCGATGCAGAGAACGGGAATCAGGTCGGCGGCAAGGGCGGCTGCAATTTTCCGGTTCACCAGTTCATCTGTGTCGGAAAAAAACTGCCGGCGCTCGGAATGTCCAAGAATGGCGTAGCTTGCTCCGGCAGCCTTTACCATGGGGGCGGATACCTCTCCTGTAAAAGCGCCTTGGGATTCATAGTATAGGTTTTGAGCACCAACCTTGATCTTGGACCCTTTGAGCGCATCGGCCACAAGAGGCAGGGACAAAAAGGTCGGGGCGATCATCACATCTGTGTCCGTCACATCCTGGCAGAGACCGGCCAGTTTTTGGGCCTCTGTGACAGCTTCTGCACAGGTTTTGTGCATTTTCCAGTTTCCGGCAATGAGCGGTGTGCGTGTCATGGGGGTTTTCCTTTCTTTTAAAGGCTTTTGCCCACCATCGCGGCAAGGTCGATCATCCGGTGGGAGTATCCGGCCTCATTGTCGTACCAGGAGTAGATCTTGACCAGGTTGCCGTCAATGACATGGGTGCAGCCGGCATCGACGATGGAAGACAGCGGGCAGGAATTATAGTCAATGGATACGAGGGGAAGATCTGAAAATCCCAGGATGCCTGAAAGGTGGTTTTGTGACGCCTCTTCCAGGGCCTTGTTTACCATCTCTACGGTCAGATCGCCTTTTTCCGTTTTTACCACCAGGTCGACCAGGGAAACATTGGGAGTGGGGACCCGTACGGCCAGGCCGTTGAGTTTTCCTTTGAGTTCCGGCAGCACAAGCGCCACGGCCTTGGCCGCGCCCGTAGTCGTGGGGATCATGGAAAGCGCTGCGGCACGGGACCTGCGAAGGTCCTTGTGGGGGAAATCCAGAAGACGCTGATCGCCGGTATAGGCATGAACTGTGGTCATAAGGCCGCTGACAATGCCGAAGTTTTCCAAAAGTACTTTGGCCACCGGGGCCAGGCAGTTGGTTGTGCAGGAGGCATTGGAGAGGATGTGATGTGAGGCGGGCTCGTAATCCTCGTGGTTGACCCCCATGACAATGGTAATGTCCGGATCCGGTGCCGGAGCTGAGATAATGACTTTTTTGGCTCCGCCCTCCAGGTGTTTGGATGCGGTTTCTTTGTTTCTGAAAAGTCCTGTGCACTCAAGAACAATATCCACGCCGGCTTCTGCCCAGGGAATTTGGCCCGGGTCTTTGATCGCCGTAACAGAAACCGGCTGTCCGTCTACTGAGATACTGTTATCACCTGCTGTGACTTGGCCTGAGAATCTGCCGTGGACAGAATCGTACTGGAGCAGATGGGCAATGGTTTTGGTGTCGGTCAAATCATTGATGGCCGCAACCTTGATGTCCGCCGTTTCCATGGCGGCACGAAATACCATCCGGCCGATGCGACCGAATCCGTTGATGCCGATGTTAATGGTCATAATGGCCTCCTTGTTGTTTCGGTAAATGATCGCGGGCAGTTTATCCCGCAGGGCCTTTGAGAATATCGCTGGCAAGGGAAATGCTACGCTTGCCGTGGGCGATTAAAGCGGCGGTGAGCTGCTCCATACTCATTTTTTCTCGGGAATCTACCGCCTTCATGAGAATGGGCAGGTTCACTCCGGAAATGACCTCGACCTGGCCCTCTTCAAGGAACGAGTAGGACAGATTGGAGGGGGTTCCGCCGAACATGTCCGTTAAAATGATGACCCCGTTATCCGATCTGACCTGCTGGATTCCTTTTTTAATTCTCTTTCTAAGATTGTCAGGATCCTGCTGGATGTCAATGGAGATGGAAATCAAGTTTTCCTGGGGCTTGCCCATAATCATTTCTAACGTGTCAATAAGTGTGGTGCCCAGGTTTCCATGGGTTACAATTAAAATACCTGTCATGATTCTTTGATGTCCCTGTCAATATCCCGGTGGTGAATACTCGGGTTCAGCCCTTTCCGGGTCAGGCGTTCAAAAAGGCAGCGGGCGATGGCCACACTTCTGTGGCGGCCGCCGGTACACCCCACTGCAAGGGTGAGATAAGCTTTATTTTCTTTTTTATACAAGGGGATAAGATAGTCAATCAGATCATTGTACTTTTCAAGAAACGCTTGGGTTTCAGGGGTTGAAAGCACAAATTTGCGCACGGCCTCGGATTCCCCGTCCTGGGGTTTGAGTTCGGGAATGAAGTAGGGATTGGCCAGAAATCTGACATCCATGACCAGATCGGCATCCATGGGAATTCCATACTTGTATCCAAAGGAGAGGATGTTCAGCTTCATTCGGGAACTGGTTTCCTCTTCGTCCAGAATCAGGTTGAGGATGACGGATTTGAGGGTGTGGACATTGTAGGCGCTGGTGTCGATGATGTGATGGGCCGCCTGTCTTACAGGCTCCATTGTCTTTTTTTCCGCATGGATGGACTCCAGCAGGGTTCTTTCATGATCCAGCGGATGGTGACGGCGGGTCTGGCTGTACCGGGCCACAAGGGTGTTGACATCGGCTTCCAGAAAAATTATCTGGGGGCGAAACCCCATCTCCTCAATGGCCGAGAGGCCTGAAACAAAATTCAGGATAAAGGTTTTGGACCGCATGTCCATGACAAATGCCGCCCCACGCACCTTGGGCTGATCATTAATGGGCAGCTCAAGAACTTTTGGCACAAGTTCCATCGGCATGTTATCCACGCAATAGAATGAGGCATCCTCAAAGGCCTGGATAACGGTGCTTTTGCCCGATCCTGAAAGACCTGTGATGATATAGATCTTAAGCGCTCCCATGGTTAGAAATCTTCATCCTGTTCGGCAATGATGTCAAAGATCTGCTGGGCCGACGGGGCTTGTCTCAGCCGGTCTTTAAATTGATCCATTTTCAGCATTTTAGAAATCTGGGCCAGTACTTTTAAATGGCCGCCGGTGCTGTTCTCAGGTGTCAGAAGGAGGAAAAAAATATGAACGGGCAAGTTGTCCAAAGAATCGTATTCCACCCCTTTAATACTCCGCCCGAACCCGATACAAATTTCTTTGACATGGTTGAGTTTGCCGTGGGGGATAGCGATGCCTCCACCAATACCCGTACTGCCAAGGGATTCCCTTTCCATAAGAACCTGTGCGATGGAATCCGCATCTGCCGCAGTCTGGGGGGCGATCGCCCCGGCCAGTTCCTGGATCACGTCCGCCTTGGTTTGTGACGTAAGATCCGGCAGGATGGCATCCTTGTTAAGAATGTCACTGATTTTCATTGTTTTGCATCATCCCCTGGGCTGGATGAGCCCCAGTTTTCCGTTATTGTGTTTGTACAGCACGTTCAGTTGTTGTGTTCTGGCGTTGTTGAAAACGAAAAAGGCTTTTTTCCCTGAGTTCAACTCAATTACGGCGTCCTCTACATCCATGGGCTTGGTGTCAATGGGCTCCACGATGATCTGGGAGAAGGCGTCCCCTGAAAGACCCCCCTCAGATTCGGCAAATTCCTGGGTATCGGTCAGGCTTTTTTTCTTTCCTGACATGTGACGCTTGATTTTTTCCTTATTCTTGGTGAGCTGGATTTTTACCTTGTCCATGAGGGTGTCAATGGATGCGTACATGCTGTCTGAATCTTCCCTGGCATGGATGTTTAACTTGTCGCAGGTTAAGGTTATTTCTGCAATGTGACGGATTTTTTCAACGGAAAGTACCACGTGAGCCTCGGCCGGACTGTCCAGCATCTTGTCGAAGCGGTCCAGCTTTTTTTGAATATAGGATTTGAGTGATTCAGAAGAATCAATCTTCTTAAAGGTCACGGTGGTTTGCATATAATACCTCCCTAAAGTTGTTTCCGTTTGTTGGAAGGCAGGATGTTGAGCACCTTCCTGTATTTGGCAACCGTTCTGCGGGCGATTTGAATATCGGCCTCCTGGAGGATACTGGCAATTTTGTCGTCGCTTAGTGGATTGTTGGGATCTTCATTGTCAATGAGCTGCCTGATCCGTTCCTTGACACTGGCCGATGCCATGGATTCGCCACCGGTTCTTTCAATGGAACTGTTGAAAAAATACTTGAGTTCAAAAAGACCCTGGGGGGTATAGGCATATTTGTTAGTGGTCACCCGGCTGATGGTGGATTCGTGCATCTCGATATCTTCGGCAATGTCTTTCAGAATCAGGGGCCTTAGATAGGCGATGCCCTTTTCAAAAAATTCTCTTTGAAACTTGATGATGCTTTCCATAACAAGGTAGATGGTCTTTTGACGCTGATGGATGCTTTTGATCAGCCAGGACGCAGACTGCATTTTTTCGTTTAGGTATGCCTTGGTCTCCTTGGGAATCTTTTTTCCGTCCGCAACCGCTTCCCTGTAAAACCGGCTGATGCGTAATTTGGGAAGCCCGTCATCATTCATCACAATTTTGAAGTCATCCCCGATTTTGTACACATAGATATCCGGGGTGATATAAGCCGGTTCTTCCGTGGCAAATTTTCGGCCCGGTTTGGGCTCAAGATATTGAATGATTTTGACGGCGGCGCGGACGTCATCTACGGAAATTTTAAGGGCTTTTGCAATTTTTTTGCTGTTCCTGTTTTCAAGGTTTTTTAAATGGTCGGTGATAATTGCTGTGATGATCGGATTGTCGATACCCAGCTGCTGGACCTGAATGAGCAGGGTTTCAGTCAGGTTTCTTGCACAGACGCCGGGAGGATCATAGGTCTGCAGCAGGGATAGAACCTCCTCTACTATTTCCTGCTCAGTTTCTGCCATCCGGGCCAACTCTTCGGTCTCCACACAAAGATAGCCGTCACGGTTGAGATTGCCGATGATCAGGTGGCCGACGGATTCCTTTTCATGGGGCAGGCCCGAGAGCATCAACTGCCACTTTAAGTGCTCCTCCAAGGTTTTCTTTTCAGAGGTAAACGCTTCAAAGTTGGGGGCTTCGGTGCTTTCAGATTCGGTGTAGATGCGGCCTGTGGAGTTGTACTCGTTGATATAGTTTTCCCAGTCCATATCCGAGCTGACCTTGTCTTCAATGGTGACTTCCTTGACCTGGGCCTCTTTCTCTGTCTCCTGGGATTCGGTTTCTTTGGCCGTAATACTGTTTTCGGTGGTATCTTCGCTCAAAGACTCTTCCAGGGCAGGATTCTGCTCCATCTCCTGCTGGATCATTTCCGCAAGTTCAAGTCGGGACAATTGAAGGAGTTTAATGGCCTGCTGGAGCTGGGGGGTCATCACCAGCTGCTGGGTCAGGGTCAGGCTCTGTTGTAATCCAAGTTCCATTTTAAAGTTTAAAATTATCTCCGAGATAGATTTTTTTGGCAATGTCACTGGAGATGATCTGATCCGGACCTCCCGATTCGATCACAACTCCCTGGCTCATAATATACGCATGGTCACAAACCCCAAGGGTTTCCCTGACATTATGGTCGGAAATCAATACTCCGATCCCTTTGTCCGTCAGCTGGGCAATGATCTGTTGAATGTCAATCACCGCCAAAGGGTCGATCCCTGCAAAGGGCTCATCTAACAGGATGAACTTAGGATCCGTGGCCAATACCCTTGAAATTTCGAGTCGCCGTCGTTCTCCGCCGGACAGTGAGGCCGCTTTCTGGTGGCTGAGCCGGTCAATCCCAAGTTCTGTCATCAAGGCATGGGCTTTTTCATTGATATCCATCCCGTTTTTAGGCAATACCTCCAAAATGGCCGTAATATTTTCTTTGACGGTCAATTTCTTGAAGATGGAGGATTCCTGGGGCAGGTATCCGATTCCTTTTCTGGCCCTGATATACATGGGATCGCCGGTGATATCTTCCCGGTCCAGGTAGACGGTTCCTCCGTCAGGCCGGATCATGCCGACAGTCATATAAAAGGTTGTGGTCTTACCGGCGCCGTTGGGCCCTAAAAGCCCTGTAACCTCTCCCTGGTTTACCGTGATCTGGATTTGGTTGACAACGGTTTTTCCACCATAGGTCTTTACCAGGTTTTCCAGCACCAGTCGGCTCATCTATTGCGCTCCCGACGGTTGATCCTGAACGTCAAAAAAGGCCTGAACCCGTTTTTTACCGTCACTTTCTACGATGACCCGCTCTTGTGACCGGAACAGGGTGATCTTTTTGCCGGCCACCCAGCTTTTGCCGGTAAGCAGTTTGGGGTTGTTGCCCGTCAGCACAAGCTTCTGGTCTTCTGCGGTGTAAACGGCTTTATCGGCAAGGGCCTTGCGGTCTCCTGCTGTATATTGAACGTGGCCTGTGGCAACGATTTTATCCACGTTGCCCTGGCCCATGCCCTTTTCTTCCGGAGCAGTTTTCTTGGATTTTTCTTCTTCTTTTTTTATGAATACTTTGACTGAATCGGCTAAAAGTACAGCATCATCCTGGGTGGCCCGGACATTTCCGATAAATTCGACCACGGAGTTTCCTTGCTCAGCAACGAGTTTATCCGAGGTCACCTGAAGGTTTCCCGGCTTTTTCCCGTCTTTTTCCGGCGTGGCCTCCGCTGCCATTGGGGAAGAACCTGTCAGGACCAGGCTTAGAATCAGAAGGGCGAGGGTTGCAAGATTGAGTCTATGGCAGGTTGAAATTTTCACTGAAGTTTCCTTTTACATTTCCCTTAAAGATAATCCGATTGCTGTTCAATTCCGTTATCATGGAATCCCCCTCGATCACGGATTGCCCGCTCTCAAGCCGTGCCCGCGAATCGGTGTGTATTATATGTGGTTTTTTGTCATATTGCAACTTATCACTTGTCAGCGTGTACCCCTGATAACGGACGGTTACGTTATTTGAAAAGGTCAGGTTATGGGTTTGGGTCTCAAGGGTTCCGGTGTCCGATGTCAGGTGAACCAACGTGCCGTCTTTGGTATGAAAAACAACGTTCACGTCTTCAAGCACCGCCTGGTCTTTAGACTTTAAGAGAGTGGCTGAAGCAGCCTTGAGCTCCCATTCCGTGATGCCGTTTTTTTTGGAAACCTGGTCCAGAAGGTTAAGCTTCAAAGCTGCGGTCTGATCAATTTTGATGTCTTCCACGGTCACCTTTGTGTTCAGCAGGTGGTTTACATAGCTGTATCCGCCAATGCCAGCAAGGACCAGTACAACGATCACGGCCAGGGGGAAAATCAGCTTCTTTTTTCCGGTCACAGTCATGGCAGAAATCCGGATACAATGGTCTCCCACTTGCCGCAGGCCTTAAGGATTGCCTCGCAGATTTCCCGGACAGCCCCCCGGCCCCCGGGCAGGCGGCAGATATAGTCCGCCCGGTTTCGAACCTCTTCCACGGCGTCGGCCACGGCAAAGCATACCCCGGCCCGTGACATGGCCGGAAGATCAATCAGGTCATCCCCTGCAAAGCCGATATGATATGCAGGAATCCCTGTCTGGGATACAATCTGGTCCAGGGCAAGGGATTTATCTTTTATCCCGTCAAAAATCAGGTCAATACCGAGATTCCGGCAGCGGTGGGTTAGGGCCTTAGAGGTTCTTCCCGTAACAATACCCACCTTGATCCCCGCATCCATGAGAAGGCGCAGCCCTAAGCCGTCTTTGGAGTAAAAGCATTTGATCTGCTCTCCGGAATCGGTATAGGTGATCGCACCGTCGGTAAGCACGCCGTCCACATCCAGCAGTAAAAGCTTTATCTGTTTGAGTTTTTCTTTCATATTCATCCTGCCGCCTGCTTTATCGCCTTAAGGCTTTTGAGCAGTGCTTTCATCTGATCAAGGGGCATGGAGTTGGGGCCGTCGCAAAGGGCCTTGTCAGGGTCCGGGTGGGTTTCCATGAACAACCCGTCTGCGCCTGCAGCAATGGCCGCTTTTGAAAGGACCGGGACAAACTGTCTTTCTCCTGCCGATGAACCACCGCTTCCGCCGGGCAGTTGAACGCTGTGGGTGGCGTCAAAAATCACCGGGACATCCATCTGCTGTAAGATTTGAATTCCACGGAAATCCACCACCAGGTTGTTGTAACCAAAGCTGGTCCCCCGTTCAGTGATGGCAAGATTTGCGTTGCCTGTGGAAAGGGCTTTTCCGATGATGTTTTTGCAGTCGTTGGGGGCCAGAAACTGCCCCTTTTTGATGTTCACGGGTTTGCCGCTGTTGCAGGCGGCTAGGATCAGGTCCGTTTGCCGGCATAAAAAGGCCGGAATCTGGATCGCATCCAGAACCTTTGCTGCTTTTTCCACCTGATCGGGACTGTGAATGTCGGAAATTACAGGAAGTCCTAAGGTATCTTTGATTTTGGCAAGGATCTCCAATCCATCGTCCATGCCCGGTCCTCTGAATGACTGGATAGAGGTTCTATTGGCCTTGTCAAAAGAGGCCTTGAATATATATGGGATGCCCAGTTCGGAAGTCACCTGTTTCAGTGTTGAGGCAATGGAAAAGCAGGTGTCCCAGTCTTCAATGACGCAGGGTCCGGCAATTAAAAAAAAGGCAGAGTCATTGCCTTGGACAAGGGTTTTGAAATAATTTTTCATCTTTGGAATTCCCAATAAAAAAATGACATGTTGGGCTAACCCTAATGACTGACCCGGGAAAAGTCAAGAATGTAAAATTCCTTGATATGTAAGGCTTTTGCTGTTATTTTATAGTGATTTTTTGCCCGTGAGCCCTAACCGTCTTGAATATTAGGATGATTCGATGAAGAAAGTTGTTTTACTCCTCATCTGCTTTGGTATCATAATCCCTGCAGCCTGGATTCTCATTCACAAATTAGAAGGAAACGCCCCGAACGTTACCATTGAACTGCCCTCCCAGTATCTGAAAAAATCCTACGTGATGCATCTTTCTGTCCGGGATGACCAGACCGGTCTACGGCAGATCCAGGTCTCATTGATGCAGAAGGGTAATGAAAAGGTCCTTCTGGATAAAACCTATCCGTCAGGCCCTTTCCTTAATGTCATGCCCGAAACCCGTCAGGCAGATGCCTCCTTTCAAATCCCCATTGAAAGCAGAAAGTACGGCATGAGCGACGGAGAAGCGGTGATTCGGGTCATGGTGACTGATTTTTCCTGGCGGGGATGGAACCGGGGGAACCGGTTGTATGAAGAAAAGAAGGTCATCATAGACAGTCAGCCGCCAAAATTGCAGATTTTAACCCGGCAGCATAATATCGAACGCGGCGGGGGCGCACTGGTCATTTACCGGGAGTTTGAACCAAATGTGTCCTCGGGTGTGATGGTGGGAGACCATTATTTCCCCGGGCATTCGGGTATGTTTAAGGACCCTTTGGTAAAGGCCGCCTTTTTTGCTCTGGATTATACCCAGGGTCCGGGGACCCGGATTTTCGTCCAGGCCACGGATCAGGCCGGCAATGTTACGGAAAGAGGATTCCATCACTATATAAGAGACAGGGACTTTCGGCATGATGTGCTCAATATTTCGGACAGTTTTCTGGAACGGAAAATGCCGGATATTGACATCGGAGAAAAAGAGGGGACCTTTGCAGGAGCTGAAAATCCGTTGCTTGCAAAGTTTCTCTATGTCAATGGTGAACTGAGAAATCAAAATGTTGAAACGATTCTGGCCGTGCCTTCGGACACCGTTGAAAAGATGCTCTGGAAAGGCCGGTTCGGACGTCTGGCCGGTGCTGCCAACCGGGCGCGGTTCGCGGATCACCGAATATACAAACACAAAGGCAAAGAGATCGACCGGGCCGTGCATCTGGGCATTGACCTGGCCTCTACAGCAAATGCAAAGGTGGGGGCGGCCAATGCCGGCAGGATTGTCATGACCCGCAATGTGGGCATCTTCGGAAACACCGTCATTATTGATCATGGATTCGGGCTGGCAAGTTTATACTCCCACTTAAGCGAGATCCGGGTCAGTGAAGGCGATTCTGTGGCCAAGGGCGATATCATCGGGCTATCCGGTCTTACCGGGTTAGCAGGCGGGGACCATCTTCACCTGTCCATCATTGTCCATAATGTTTTTGTAAACCCTGTGGAGTGGTGGGATGCCAATTGGATCAAAAACAATATTACCTCAAAGATAGACGCTGTTGAACAAGAGATCAGCGCCTCAGGAAAGTGAATGAATGAGCGATCATCAGGTCAATAAAACCTATCAGGAAATCAACGACAAGATTGCCAGGGGCGAAGCCGTTGTCGTCACCGCCGAAGAAATCATCGGTATTGCTGAAAAAGAAGGGGTGATTGAGGCGGCAAAAAAGGTGGATGTGGTTACCACAGGCACCTTTGCACCCATGTGTTCTTCCGGAGCTTTTATCAATATCGGCCAGTCAAAGCCCCTGGTGCGGACCACGAAAACCTGGTTCAACAATGTGCCGGCTTACTCGGGTGTGGCTGCGGTGGATTGCTATCTTGGCGCAACCCAGACCTGCGAGGACGATCCTTTGAACACATACCATCCCGGTGAGTTCAACTACGGCGGCGGCCATGTGATCCAGGATCTTGTGGCGGGAAAGGAGGTGCATTTGAGGGCGGAAAGCTATGGCACCGACTGTTACCCCAATCTCAAAATCGAGAAAATGGTCCGCCTCAAGGACCTGCCCAATGCCATGCTCTGCAACCCCAGAAACGGGTACCAGAACTACAACTGCGCCATCAACCGGTCGGACAAAATTAAATATACCTATATGGGAACGTTAAAGAGCAAGGTCGGTAACGCCAATTACTCAACTTCCGGCGAGCTCAGTCCGTTATTTAACGACCCCTATTTGAAGACCATTGGTTTGGGAACAAGAATCTTTTTAGGCGGCGCCCAGGGGTATGTCACCTGGACCGGTACCCAGCACAAGTCCGAGGTGGAGCGGGGGCTGAACGGGGTGCCATTGACCCCGGCCGGCACCCTGTCCGTGATGGGAGATCTCAAGCAGATGTCTTCAGAATGGCTTGTGGGCCAAAGTATCCGGGGATACGGAGTGTCCCTGTCCGTCGGGCTGGGGATTCCCATTCCCATCCTCAACGAAGAAATCTTAAAGTACACAGCGGTGTCTGACAGCGAGATCTTCACCCAGATTGTCGACTACGGATATGATTATCCCAACGCCATATCCAAATCCTACGGGCAGGTCAGCTATGCGGAGCTTAAAAGCGGAAAGATCATGATCCAGGGTGAAACCGTGCCAACGGTTCCCCTTTCTTCCATGGTCAAGGCCCGGAAAATAGCTGACATCCTGAAATCCGAAATCATGCGTGCCAGGTTTTTCCTGGGACAGCCCCAGCACCTGTTCTGCTGAATTTGTAAAGAGTAAAGAAAATGACCGAAAAAAAGAAAAGCGCCTGGCGGGAGAATATTGAAGCCATTCTCATAGCCATTGTAATTGCCCTGTTTATTCGAACCTTTATTGTCCAGGCCTTTAAGATTCCATCGGGATCCATGCTGGAGACCCTTCAGATCGGGGACCAGATCCTGGTGAACAAGTTTATTTACGGAGTTAAAATTCCCTTTACCGACGGTTATACCCTGATTCCGGTGAAAGATCCTAAGAAAGGGGATATTGTCGTGTTCAAGTATCCGGAAGACCCGTCCAAAGACTATATAAAGAGGGTCATGGCCACAGGAGGGGATACCATAGAAGTCATTGACAAGCAGGTTTATGTCAATGACAAGCCTGTGACCAATGAGCCCTGGGCGGTTCACAAGGACCCCCGGATTCTGCCCAAACAATTCTCCCGTCGGGACAATATGAAAAAAGTCACCGTTCCTGAAGGAAAACTCTTTGTCATGGGGGACAACCGGGACAACAGCCACGACAGCCGGTTTTGGGGCTTTGTGGATTTGAAGGCGGTTAAGGGTGAGGCCTTTATCATCTATTGGTCCTGGAATAAGGAGCGGTTCGGTGTGCGCTGGAACCGACTTGGCAATTTATTATTTTAAAGGATGATTCCATGGGGTTTGATAAAAAAGATATTCTGGATATTCAGTCCCTGAGCCGTGAAGAGATTTCTCTGATCCTGGACACGGCCCAGGGAATGAAGGAGATTTCCAAGCGCCCGGTAAAAAAGGTGCCCACCTTAAGGGGTAAAACCATTGTCTTTTTTTTCCAGGAACCGTCCACAAGGACCAAGCTCTCCTTTGAACTGGCAGCCAAGCGTCTTTCCGCAGATACCGTATCCATCAGCAAAAGCACCTCCAGTATTGTGAAAGGGGAAACCCTTATCGATACGGCGAAGAATCTGGAAGCCATGAAGCCCGATGTCATCGTCATGCGCCATTCTTCTTCCGGGGGGGCCTATCAGGTGGCCCGGCGGGTGGAGGCTTCTGTTATTAATGCGGGAGACGGCACCCATGCCCATCCGTCCCAGGCCCTTTTGGATATGCTCAGCATCCGGGAGGCCAAAGGCCGGCTTGAGGGGCTTAACATTTCCATTATCGGAGACATTTCCCACTCCCGGGTGGCCCGATCGGATATTATCGGATTGACCCGCATGGGAGCCCGTGTCTCCATCTGTGCCCCGGAGACGATGATCCCCAAGGGGATTGAGCAGTTAGGCTGCGCGATGTATACGAAAATGGAAGACTGTGTGGAAGGGGCGGATGTGGTCATGATGCTCAGGATTCAAAAGGAGCGGATGGGCAACCTTCTTTTCCCCTCGGAGAGGGAATATGCAGGGCTTTATGGGCTGAATAAAAAACGGCTGGCCCTGGCCAAGCCTGATGCGATCGTGATGCATCCGGGGCCCTTGAACCGGGGGGTAGAGATTTCAAGCGATGTTGCGGATTCGAAACAGTCCATGATTCTGGATCAGGTCACCAACGGGGTGGCGGTCCGCATGGCGCTGTTTTACCTTGTGGCAGGAGGAAGCAGACATGCAGATACTGATTAAGGACGCTAAAATTCTTGATCCGGGAAATCTGGAAGGAACCTATGATATCCTGATCAAAGACGGAAAATTTGAACAGATCATGGCCCCTGATTCGGGAAATGATTTTCCCGATGCAAAAGTTGTGGATGCAAAGGGCCTTGTGGCGGTCCCCGGTTTCATTGATGTCCATGTCCACCTGCGGGAGCCGGGCCAGGAGTATAAGGAGACCATTGAATCCGGTCTTAAGGCTGCGGCAAGGGGCGGATTTACAGCGGTTTGCTCTATGCCCAACACCAAGCCTGTTAATGATAACGGTGCGGTTACAACCTTTATTATTACCCAGGGCAATAAAGCCGGATTTGCCAAAGTTTACCCTGCAGGTGCCGTATCCACCGGGTCCAAAGGGGAAAACCTGGCGGAAATCCATGACATGAGGCAGGCCGGGATAAAGGCTGTGACCGATGACGGGATGCCGGTTGCAGATTCCCAGCTCATGCGCAGGGCGCTTGAGTACTGCAAAGGTCTTGACCTGCCGGTGTTTGTCCATGCCGAAGATAAGGGCCTTGCCGACGGCGGTTCCATGAATGAAGGTCCCCGGGCCACGGCTTTAGGCATCAAAGGCATCCCCAATGCCGCGGAATCGGTGATGGTGTTCCGGGATATTGCCCTGGCAGAGTTGACGGGGGCAAAGGTGCATTTCTGTCACATGAGTTGTGCAGAGTCCATTGAGGCCATCCGCCATGCCAAGGCCAAAGGGATTGCCGTCACCTGTGAAACCGCTCCCCATTATTTTTCTTTAACAGACGAGGACATTCCCCCCTACGACACCCATTTCAAGATGAATCCACCTCTGAGGTCAGAGGCGGACCGGCTGGCCATCATTCAGGGGCTGAAAGACGGAACCATTGATATGATTGCCACAGACCATGCGCCCCACAACGCCGATGAAAAGGATGTGGAATTTGACCGGGCCGCATTTGGCATTATCGGATTGGAAACAGCCCTGCCGGTTTCCCTTGCACTGGTAAGACAGGGCCATCTGACCCTGGAGCAGCTTGTGGAAAAAATGGCCAAGGCACCGGCGAAGCTCATGGGCATCGATAATGACATCCGGCCGGGTAATGCAGCGGATCTGACCCTGATGAATACCGATCTTGACTATACCATTGACCCGGAAGAGTTTTATTCCAAAAGCCGTAACTGCCCCTTTGCCGGCTGGAAGGTTCAGGGGGCTGCCGTTATGACGATCGTGGACGGCAGGATCGTTTTTTGCCATGATACATTAAAAGGGTAGGGGATATGGCCGGCAAGCACAGTATTCTTGTGGTGGATGATGACACCAGCATGCGGGAGTTTCTGGATCTTTTGCTGGCAAAAGAAGGGTACGCGGTAACCCTGGCCAAGAACGGAAAACAGGCTCTGGGGCTGATTCAAAAGAAAAAATATGATTTGGTACTCACGGACATCCGGCTGGGGGATATCACAGGCTTGGAAGTGCTCAAAGGCGTTCGTAAGGAAAATCCCGACACTACGGTGATCATGATCTCGGCTTATTCCACTACGGAAATTGCCGTGGAAGCCATGAATGAAGGGGCCTATGACTTTGTTCCCAAACCCTTTGACAATACCGAACTTCGGGCAACCATTGCTAAGGCCCTTGAGCTGAAAACCCTTGACCAGGAAAAAGAGCAGCGCTCTTTTGAACTCAAGGACCATCTTCACTTCGGACGGATCATCGGCAACAGTCCGGGGATGCAGGCCATTTACCAACGCATCCGCCAGATCGGCCCGACCAAAACCAATGTCCTGGTTACAGGCGAAAGCGGTACCGGCAAGGAACTCATTGCCAGGGCGATCCATGAAAACTCGGACCGCAGGGATAAGCCCTTTGTCGTCGTTAACTGTGGCGGCATCCCAGATACCCTAATGGAGAGTGAGTTTTTCGGTCATGTCAGAGGCTCTTTCACGGGGGCTGTCAGTGACAAGCAGGGTCTTTTTGAGGCCGCCAACCACGGTACCATTTTTCTCGACGAAATAGGGGAGTTGTCTACCTTTCTTCAGGTCAAATTGCTTCGTGCTGTACAGGAGACCCGATTCAAGCCTGTGGGCGGCACCGAAGAGATTGAGGTGAATGTCAGAATCATTTCGGCCACCAATAAGAAACTAGAAGAAGAGGTCATTGACGGCAACTTTCGAGAGGACCTTTTTTTCCGCCTCAATGTCATTCCGATCAAAGTACCCCCTCTACGGGACCGAAAAGGGGATATTGAGCTGCTCTCCGCTCATTTTGCGGAAAAATATTCAAAAAAACTGGGCAAGGACATCGTCAAATTATCTTCCTATGCCATTGATTTTTTAAATAAGTATACATTCCCCGGCAACGTCAGAGAACTTGAAAATCTCATTGAACGGTCCGTGGCCCTGTCCTCCACCAATATCATCCTGCCTGAAAGCCTGACCATTTCGATGCATAAAAAAAGAAGGTGGATCGAAGGCATTAAAGGCGCCCGCTTTGATCTTGATGATGTGCAGAACGGGGTGGATCTGGACAACATCTTGGGCACCATTGAATCCGCCTACTTGAAAAAGGCCATGGAGATTTCCGGCGGTAACAAAAAAACGGCCGCCGATCTTTTGGGACTGACCTTAAGATCCATGCGCTACCGTCTGGATAAATCCGACGACTGATTCTATAAAAAAAAAGCAAAAATTGTGCATTCGGGCTGGATAGGGCTTACTATTTGCATACCCATTGTCTGGTTAAATGAAAACGGAGACCTTTCATGTATAAAGACAAAACGATTTGTGTTGTGATCCCGGCACACAACGAAGCCCGCCAGATTAAAACCGTGCTGGAGACGATTCCTGAGTTTGTTGATGCGGTTGTGGTGGTGGATGATGCAAGTACTGATAATACACTTGAAGTTGTGAAAGCCTTTCAGCAGGACCACCCTCAGGTGCATCTGATTTGCCATGAGGTAAATCAGGGCTGCGGCGGCGCCCTGGTCAGCGGGTATACATTCGCATTGGAAAAACAATACGATGTAACCGTTCGTATGGACGGGGACGGGCAGATGAACCCTGATGAGCTTGAAAGCCTTGTTTTGCCTTTGGTCAAAGATGAGTGCGATTACACAAAGGGCAACCGTTTTTTTTCAGGGAAGGCATTTGACACCATGCCCAAACTGCGGTTTTTTGGTACCGCTTTTTTGTCGCTTTTAACAAAAATTGTTTCCGGATACTGGCATCTGTCCGATTTTCAATCCGGCTATACCGCGATTAATTTAAAGGCGCTTTCGACCATTGACTGGTCAAAGATGTACACCCGGTACGGACAGCCCAACGACCAGTTGATTCTTCTGAATATCTACGATTTCAGGATTAAAGATATTCCTGTGGAGCCGATTTATAATGTGGGCGAAGTTTCCGGCATCAGTATTAAAAAAGTTATTTTTACACTGGGCTGGCTTCTGGTAAAGCGGTTTTTCTGGCGCCTGAAAGAAAAATATATCATCAGGGATTTTCATCCCCTGGTGTTCTTCTACGGGCTTGGCCTTTTTCTGGGAGGGGTCTCTTTTTTGTTGTTCATCCGCGTCTTTGCCGTGTGGTATCTGACCGGCCACATCCCATCCATCAACGCCTTGGCGGCATTTTCTTCCTTTTTAGGATCAGCCCAGTTTTCCCTGTTTGCCATGTGGTTTGATATGGAAGCCAACAAGCATTTGAAAGGGTAAAAAGCTATGTCTTGTTCAACATCTTCTCATTCTGTGGTGCTAATCGCCCCCCCCATGACCCTGGAAGACCGATACGGAAGTGACATGAAACACTTTGGCGCAGTCACTGAGCCCATGGGGCTGGCCTATATTGCAGGGGCTTTGGAAGCGTCCGGAATTGAGGTGACCATAATTGATGCCCCTGCCCTTGAACTGGGCATAGAGGATGTGGGGGATAGGATCCAGGGCCTGCAGAGCGATTTAATCGGTATTTCCTTGCTGACACCGTCTTTTGGGGTCGTTAAGGCCTTATGCGACAGACTGAAAACTCGGTTTCCGGACAAAACCATCATCCTTGGCGGCCCTCATTGTACCGCACTGCCTGAAAGAACCATGGACGATATTCCTTCGGCAGATATTGTCTGTTTTGGTGAGGGAGAGCAGACACTCAAAGAGATCGCCCGCATGGGAGCCGATTGCAACCTCGAGCAGGTCAACGGAATTTGCTTTCGGGATACCCAAAAGGCAATTGTTAAAAATGAACCCCGGCCCTATATTGGCGATTTGGACCAGATCCCGCCTCCAGCAAGACATCTGCTTCCCATGGAAAAGTACCATCTGACCGCCTCCAGAGTCGCAGACGGATCCTATTGCCCGACTATTATCGTGGCCAGAGGTTGCCCCTTTGGATGCTCCTACTGCTCCCACAGTTTTGGCAGAAAAATTCGATTTCACAGTGTGGAGCGCATATTGACCGAAATCGACACCTTGATTGCAAACTACCAGATCCGGCAGCTCAACATTGAAGCCGACACCTTAACGGCCAATAAAAAGTTCATTAATGCCCTGTGTCGCGCGTTGATTGACAAGGGGTATGCCAAACGCCTTAAATGGACTTGCGAAAGCCGGGTGGATACGGTTGATGAAGAGCTTTTAAAACTGATGAAAAAAGCGGGGTGCTGGCAGATCAGCTACGGAATTGAAACCGGAAGCCAGCGCCTGTTGAAGATGATCAATAAAGGCATACGCCTTGAACAGGTTGAACAGGCCATTGCTCTGACCCACAAGGCAGGAATTTCCGTTCGGGGATTTTTTATGCTGGGGCTGCCGTCCGAAACCCCTGAGGAATCCAAAGAAACCATCGATTTTGCCATTCGTTTAAATCCTCGATGGGCGCAATTCACGATCACTATACCTTATCCGGGGACCCCGATGTTTGAACAGCTTGATCGCGACGGCCAGATTCTGCACTATGACTGGGCTGAGTATAATACCTGGTCGGGCTGGAAGGACAACGCCAGGATTCCCTTTGTTGCCGAGGGCAGAACATTGGAAGAATTGCTGTCTTTGCAAAAAAAAGCATTGCGTCGATTCTACCTGAGACCTCAAATGTTTTTTAGGTTTTTGATTTCAATTCGAGGAACTGCCGATTTTAAAAAATATGCAACCGGTTTTTATGTTCTAATAAAAAGCAAGCTAAGTTGAGAATTTTTTAAGGAAGGCATACAAAAAAATATATCAGCGATGATATTTTAAATACAACGCCCCTAATATGGCAAGGGCAAAATCAATAAACGTCTGTAATAAACGAAGTAGTACTGTTATAAGCGCAGCATATTCAGGGCCAATGGTTTTGGTCAAAAATAGAAGATAAAAACCATCTCTTACGCCTAAACCTGCAGGGCTGAATACGGCAATAATCCCCATGACGCCTGAAAATGCGGTTATAGATATAAACCAGATAATGGTGTCAAAGCCAATCGGCGTTAGTGAAAAACTTAGAGCCCATGTCGTAAGTCCCCCACTTAGGCATTGCAATAGGGCAATGGCCGAACAGATGAGAAGTGTCTTAGATGAGCAATTGATCGCCCTTATTTCCAATCTCAAACGTTTGAAAAAAGAGGGGAATAGATGATGACGGATTGAATAAAGAAGAAATAAAAAGATCAGTGCCAGAAAACCGATTATGAGAACCGATTCTGCTTTGAAGGATAACGGGCGGTTTGTATAAATGATCGGAACGGATAATAAAAGGCCAGCAAAGATGGTGACCAAAGTGTTTATCACTGGTACTGCCCCCGCAATTTTTAGCGGGATATTTTGTTTTTTTAGAAAGTAGGCAGCGCTGACAATCAAAGCGATCTTTCCTGGAAAATACCTCCCCAAAAAAGAAACCCATGATATTGACAGCGCCGTTTGGGGCGACAACGGGGTATTAAAGCCGATGAGAAGTTGATGGTAGCCCAGGCCAATGAATAGTCGGGTTAGAATTTCAAAAGACAATGCAATGATAAGAAACGAAACGGAAATATTCAATTTCGAAAAGTCTATAAGTTGTATATTCTCAATCAGAATGCAACCTACATAATACAGAACAAAAAGCATAATCCCGTATTGGATTAAGGTAGCGCCGACTCTCTTTTTATAATGATAGCGTTTCAAGAAGTTGTTTTATTTTTTGGTTAATGACGGAGTTGGAAAGCTTTTTTTCATATAATTTTCTGCCACGTTCACCTATATCTTTTAGTTTCGGTCTGTGGTTATACAAATATTCTACGGCATTTGCCAGGCCTTCAGGATCACCAGGCTTAATCAAAAAAGCATCTATTCTATCTGTAAATAAAGCGTTACTTGCTTGCGTGGATGCCGTAATCAACGGTCTGGCACAGGCAAGTGTCTGATAGGCTTTATAAGGGACGACACGATCCGTTTTTTTTGTATCTCCGAATACACCAAGGCAGCAATGTGATCTTTTTATTTGATGATAAATCTTTCTAAGTGGGATGAAACGATCTATCCAGGTCAAGTTGTTCAAAGACAGCTTGGCCAAGTGAGATTTGAATTTGTCAGCTTCTTGGCCGGTTCCGATTACCAGAAAATGAATATCCTGATGGGATGCCTGCAAGCGTGCTGCCGCATCGGCCACTGTTTCTGCGCCATGAAGCGGTATAAAGGTACACCAGAAAAGCACCCGGAATGGCGATGAATTCTTATTCGGTGGCAGCTTTTTCCATAAAGTCTCTTCAACGCCCACCGGTATGGATACAAGTTTTCCCTCTTTAATATTGTATAAGTGTTTCAGCAGTTGTTTATGCTGTGGGGTATCGACGAGAATGCGGTCAGACATATTTAAAAAAAAACGTTCATACTGGAAGATAAATTTGGATACGATTCCTTTGGGGGAGAATAATTTTCTGTCATTGATAAGGGTATCATATAAAGGAAGAAAGGCGTCTGAAATTATTGTTTTGCCAGTTGCTTTGGCTAAAATACAGGCTAACCAGCCATCCATATAAGAAGGGTATGGTAGAAAGATCAGGTCGTGGTTTCTTTGGCAAAAATATTTAAAGGTCAGAAAAAGCCATCGAGCAGGGCAGAAGAGTGCCGCTGTGCTCAGTTTTATATAAGGAGGCGCATCCGGGCGGGCAAATCCAATTGAAGTGGTACAATAGTTAACTGAATTTGCATTTCTTTCCACGGCTCGGCATAGGACCGAATGCCGACTGGCCTCTTCAGTTATAGCGGCCTGACCAAAAATAATAACGCGCATCATCGTCAGTTTATACCTGATTGAAAAGGTGTTTGTAAATCTTAATTGCAGGAAGTTTTGGACCTGCTGTTTTTTTGAAGCTGCCTGGAATCGGTTGCCAAGAAAATTTTTTTGTTTTCACCGGGCAGACCAAAAATGGCGCCCTTGATTTTCGCGGTGGGTCAGGTGCGAGTCATGCCGATAAAGTTGCTATTGGTTGGTGTTAGACTATCATTTTTGCGATATGTCGCCATTGATCGGCGACAGGTCGGCGATGACTTCGCAACACTATCTTAAGCTGAAAAAACAGGCGATTACAATTTTTGTCAAAACAAGCAAAAAAATGTGCACCAATTTTAGTCGGTCGTAAACGCGATGCTAATTAAAAGACGGCGTTGATATTTTTTTTACCTGTAATTTCATATCGTTACGAGTTGCTTTGTGAGAGTGCTAATCCTTTAGGCATCCATTTTGCTATTAACACCTCTAACTGACTAAACTCGCATTCCAAAGCTGGGTTTAAACTTAACATCCAAATTTAAAGTTTTAAAAGGAGACAAAATGAAAACGTTTTTGACTAACAAAAAAGGTTTTACCCTGATCGAATTGATGATTGTTGTGGCTATCATTGGTATTCTGGCCGCCATCGCAATCCCGAATTTCATGAACTATCAGTGCAAGGCAAAGCAATCTGAGGCAAAATCCAACCTTGGCAACATTAAGACCATGCAGGAAGCATACAGGGCTGAGCATGATGCCTTTTCTACCAGCATGGGTGCCATCGGCTTTTCCATCACCAGTGATGCAAGATATACCTACAGCGTTCCCACTGCAACTTCTAGTACCTTCTCTGCCCAGGCTACCGGGGACATTAATGGGAGTACAGATACCTGGACTATTGGACCCACAGGTCCTTTGAACAACACTGCCAACGCCTGCAAGTAAATATTAACCCAAGCACAGCTAAACCAGATCTCTCTTCTTTCTGGAAGGGAGATCTGGTTTTTTTAATATGGATACCCATTCGACGATAAATAAATACAGGGCAATAGGTCTGATTCTGATTATCATCGGAATTGTATATTCCAATACCCTTGATGCGGACTGGCATTTTGATGATTACAACAACATCCTGGAAAATCCATGGGTTCATATCCGTGATCTGTATCCCCAATCAATAAAGCAGACCTTTTTTGCCTCTTTTGACAATGGCTATTACAGAGGGGAAAATTTATACCGGCCTGTGGCCATGGCTTCCTTTGCCGTAAATTGGTATTTTGGCCAAAAAGATGTCACAGGGTATCATGTGGTGAACATCTCCGTACATATGCTGGCCGCTCTTTTTTTATTCCTCTGTGTGGCCACCGTTTTAACAACCCCCCGGGTTAAAGAAAAATACGGGAATAGTCGATATTCTATCGCTCTTTTAGCCGCGGTCCTGTGGGCTGTTCATCCGATCCAGGTTCAGGGCGTCACTTACATTGTCCAGAGAATGGCGTCCATGGCAGGCATGTTTTATATTGCCTCTTTTTACACCTATCTGAAGGCAAGGATCATTTTTGGGTATGGCAAAAAAATGGTGCTGTTCTCGGTATGCCTGCTGCTCTTTGTCCTCGCCATTTTAAGCAAGCAGAATGCGGTTCTGTTGCCGTTGATCATAGTTGCCGCTGAACTTATTTTTTTCAGGAATCCTGATAAAACTGACATCAAAAAAATGATCATGGCAGGGGGGGGGCTAATTTTTGTGTTCGCAATAACCGCTGTTGTGATGCTGTACTTTGACAGGAGCAATCTTTCATTTTTAGAACAATATTCGTCCCGTTCGTTTTCTTTGCTCCAGCGTTTGATGACCGAACCACGGGTGATTTGGTACTATCTTTATCAATTGATCTACCCTATAGCATCTAATTTTTCCATCAGCCACAGCACGATTGTCAGCACCTCCCTGATTTCGCCGTGGACCACGCTTCCCGCTATTGTTTCGATTTTTGCAAGTTTTGGTGCGGCTATCTTTTTTGCCCGGCGATTTCCGTTAATATGCTTTGCCGTTCTATTTTTTTTGATCAATCATCTGGTGGAATCCACCTTTATTCCGTTGGAACTGGTTTTTGAGCATAGAAATTATATTCCTTCCATGTTTTTGTTTGTACCGGTTGCAGCCGGTATTCAAACGACCCTGGCAAAATACAGAGAGTTGCCGGACAAGCGGTTCTTGTTTCGGGTTTACACCTGTCTTGTGACAGGCATCATCATGGTGACAGCAATAGGGGCTTATGCGCGCAATTTTGACTGGCGTAGTGAAAAATCATTGTGGCAGGATGCGGTAATAAAGGCCCCGGACCGGGCCAGGTCCTATCTAAACCTAGCGGTTGCATATTACCTAAAGATTCATGACTATGAAACCGCAATTAAAATGTTTGAAAAGTCACTTGATCTGGAGGGTAATAGTCCTCAAACGGAATGGATGATTTCCTATGCAAATTTAAGCCAAATTTACGTTAGGCTAAAAGATTTGGAAAAGGCCCGGCAATATGCAAAAAAGGCTGTTGAGGCCAACCCAAAGAGCATATCCTATATGAACTACATTTCCGTTTTACTTGAATCGGATATGCTTGATGACGCCTTGTATAATGCCGAGCAATTTTTGGAAAATGAACCGGAAAATAAAGACGGAATCGAGTTTAAAACTATCATATTGATCCGGAAAGGTGAATTTGAAAAAGCTGAAAAATCGGCGCTGGCCCTTATAAAAAGAGAGCCGTTCACCTTAAAATACCTTATCTATTTCGGTCTGGTTCAATCCCGTTTGAAGCGGTATGAAAAGGCAGAGTATTATTTGAAAAAGGTTGTGGACAAAAATGGAAAAGGGCCTGAGCAGATCGCATTGTACCTTACCTTGGTAGACAACAGCATTATGGCAGGTGATCAGAAGAAAACGGATGATTATTTAGAGCAATTGTTCCAGCAATTTGTAGTTTTTGATATCAAAAAGGCGTTGAATAGAATGCAGACAGAAGCCTATCCCATGTATTTAATTTCTTCTCCGGAAACGGTAAACCGGGTCCGTTCCTATCTTGAGAACATGGCGCAAACTATAAGTGTAAAAACAAATGAAGATCCGGAAAAAAGCCCCCGCACATTTTAAAGCGGTTAAGGCGTTGCCATACCATTGGTATCTGCTGGCCGCTTTCACCCTGGCCGCTGCAGGACTGATAGATTCTATTTATCTTACCTTTTCTCATTACAGAACCCACACGGACATTCTCTACACCAGTTTTTGCGCCATTTCAAAGGCGCTGAACTGCGATACCGTCGCCCAGAGCCCGTATTCCATTTTTATGGGGGTGCCTCTTGCGGTGTGGGGGATGATTGGATACACGCTTTTATTGGTGCTGCTTGTTGGTGCCGGATCAGCCCGGGCGGGAAAAAAAAGGGGCTGGGCCCTGATTTTAATGTGCAGTGTTTTTTTTTCCATCCACAGCATTGTCCTGGCGGCGGTTTCCAGATACCTGATCAAAGCCTATTGCATCATGTGCATTGTAAGCTACGGCATCAATTTCGTTCTGGTGTTTCAGGTATGGATTATTCGAAGGCGGTTTCCGGATACCGGATTTTTCAGCGCCCTGAAAAAAGATCTGCAGTTTTTAAAGGCGTCCGGCAAAAGGGTTAAAGGGCTAATTGCAGGGCTCATTATTCTGGTTTTTCTTTTGCCTGCCGTGTTTCCCCGGTACTGGCAGTTTGAGTTGCCGTCCCTGTCTTCAAATATTGCAACAGGAATGACAGATGACGGATCCCCCTGGATCGGGGCGCTGGATCCTGAAATTGTAATTGTTGAGTATACCGATTATCAGTGCTTCCAATGCAAGAAGGCCCATTTTTATCTGCGGCAGATTCTGGCTGAAAATTCAGATAAAATTCGACTGGTTCACCGGCATTTTCCCATGGTACCGCAGTTTAATCCTATGGTAAAAAAAGCACTTCACCCGGGATCGGGAAAAATGGCCATTGCAGCTGCTTATGCCGCCGCAGAAGGCAGGTTCTGGCAGATGAACGATCTGCTCTACCAGATCCCTAAAGGCACCAGGGTTTTGGATCTTAAGACCCTTTCCGAAGAAAGCGGGGTTGCTCTTTCCGGACTTGAAACCGCCCTGACGAACAGGCAGTTAAACTATAAAATTTTAAAAGATGTTCGGGCGGGTTTAAAATTGGGGGTGACAGGCACCCCTGCCTATGAGGTTAAAGGAAATCTTTATCAGGGCCGTATTCCAACAGAGATCTTCCAGTCTATAGGTAAATAAGATGCACATCAGCACCTGACGATAACGCCACCGTGTTATTGGCTGGTCTCTGTTTCAAGCTGTTTTCGTTTGGTGTCAAATTCAATCCTACGTTCTTCGTATGCGCTAATCTCATTGTTTAACTCGGATACCTTCTGCTTGTATAAAGCTGCTTGCTCAGCTGTTTTAGCCTTAGTCCTTTCCGATTCCAGCTGCTGGACTCTTCCCATGAGTGTTGTGTGCATCGTTTCAAGCTCTTTTTTTTCGTCGTTCAGCGCCTGGATTTGGTTTTTGCGTTCTGCCGGGGTTAATACCTTATTGTCGTTACCAGTCTCATTAGTATTGGTTTTTTGCTCCTGGATTACCTGTGTGTTTTGGGGTAGGGACGCAGGGGCTGTTGTCTCAATTTTTTTATGGTGGATCAGTTTTTGTCTTTGCGCTTCAGGGATATCGTTGAGGTTGTCCGTGAAATACAAAACACCATCTGCTCCCTTGTACTGGTAATATTCCGCCGCCTGTAATGCGGAACAAAAGAGACTGACGGCGAAAAAACTGATTAGTCCCAGAATTTTATAATTGTTCATCGTTTATCCTCTTGTTTTTATGGTGATCCGGTTCATGGCATTCGGATTTTAAATCCTTTTGCGGGTTCCGGCTTTTGCCACGAATAAAACATCCGTGTTATGCTTGTTTATGGTACGAATTATGCTTTGCTCAGAGTAGTGAACTTACAGCAACACTGACAATAAAATATAGCGAAATCCTGGCGAATGCAAGGACCCTGGATAAATTGCACTGGCAGGCGGGAAGCGGCATCGCAGCTTGACAATGCGTAAAGACTTAAATAAAATCAGACAGGTGAAATTTAACCAATCCTTGAGTGATAACGATCTGTTGCCAATTCAGGGAAAGGGTAAACAAAACCATTGCTGGTGCCCTGACCTCATCCATAAAAAAGTGAATTGTAAGGAGTGACCCTTTTGGTCCGTGCCCGTTACAAAAAATCAAGAAAGAAAAAATCCGGGAAAGAAAAATTCGCGGATTCGGGATTCACCATGATTGAGATTATGGTCACAGTGGCTATTGCCGGCATTTTGGCCGCTGTAGCCTTTGGATCCCTTCGAAACCAGCTGCCTCGGGCAAGGACGAATTCAGCCGCCCGCCAGCTCAGATCCGATCTGCAGAAAGCCAAGCTTGAAGCGATTAAGCGCAATACCAATTGTCTTGTCGCATTCACCAAATCGGCCGGCAATGACAGGGGGGCATGTGCAACCTGCATTGACAGCAACGGCGACAATGCCTGCAAGGCCGCCGATGACATCATGGTAACCGATCTGGACTTCAATGACTATGACAGCGTAGAGTTGTCAGATGCCAATTTTTCCGGGAACCAGATTTTTGTATTTGACTCAAGGGGAATGCCGAAACAGACAACCGGTGCCATGAGCTTTGGTACTGCGGTGGTCAACTGCACTTCCGATGCCAATTACAGCCGCTCCGTTGTGATGTCGAGCGTGGGGAGGCTTAAGATTGACTGATTGTATGAAAATGCAGTACCGGTTCAAACAAACGCTTGTGGCAAACTGCCATGGCTTCACCTTGGTGGAGCTTCTCGTGGCCATGGCCATATCCAGTATTTTTATGCTTGCCGTCATCCAGTTGTTTATTTCCACAAACCGGGTGAATTCGGTTCAAGAACAACTGGCCGGAACCCAGCAGAGTATCCGGTTGGCCATGGAGTTGATAACAAGAGATTTGAGAATGACCGGGCTTGATCCTGTCGGCGGAAACGGAGCCGGCTTTATCACCGGAGGCAGCGATAATGAAGACACAGATGATACATCTGTCTCCTTAAAATACCAGTATGATGTGGACGGTGACGGGGTGGATGACACCGTTGACCGCTCCTATTATTACGACGCGGGCAATGAGAGGTTGATGCTCAGGGATGGCGCGGTCTATCAAAGCCTTACCGAGGACGGCACGATCAGTTCGGTAACATTCAATTACATCCTAGATGATGATTCTGTGGATTCAGATCCTTCCGGCAATAATAATCTGGCTGATATACGGGTGGTTACCGTTCAGATCTGTGGTAAGATTACAGGTGCCTATGAAGATACAAATCCCGGCACCTATTGTTTTTCCAATACTGTCAGACCAAGGAATATGTGATGGAAGAAGGCAAACAAAACATTGGGCCGCGGACCCTTGAAAATAACGCCGGGTTTTCCATCATGGAGGTCCTTATATCCATGGCCATACTGGCGATCGGCCTTCTGGCCATCAGTCTCATGCAGGGGCATTTTGCAGGCGGGAACGCATCGTCCAGGCAGATTGTGAGGGCTACAGACATCGCCATGGCCCATATTGAGGATTTGACGAATATCGACAACTTGGGAGATGCGGATATTTCAACAGGCTTTCATACCAGAACGATTACTACCTATCCTATTGATTATACCTTGGAGTGGATTGTCACCGATAACGGAGATGGGACTCTGGGAGTGGCTATCACGGTCAGATGGCAGCAGGAGAACCGGAATCACAGTATGAATTTTTCATGGATAAAAAGTGCCTGAGAAAACGATGTATTGAAAAAGGCAAACCTAATGGATAAAAAAAAATCGCTGCAATCCCATAAAATTTCAGGGCTCAATGTGGTAAACGACGAATCCGGATCGGTTCTTCTGATCACAGTCATCATGCTGTTGCTCATCACCATACTCGGTGTCAGTGGGATCAATACGGCCACCACAGATCTTCAGATCACCCAGAATTACAATTTTTATAAGCAAAATCTTGCTCTGGCCGATGCCGCCGTTAACCGGGCGGTGAGCCGGATTTCATACGGGCAGTCGACCCAGTCCGACTCCTGGGTGAATGATGTCAGCAACCTGTATACAGCTGGAAGCAAGTATTTTAAAAGCGGTACGGATTGGGCGACCAAACCTGACACCCCGGTATTAAATGAAATCAATGTGGCTGCGGTCATTGCCGACTGGAGCGCCGGTATCGCAGCGATCAATCCGACAACACTGCCTGGGCAGCCAAATACCCAATATGTCATTTATATCAACACAAACAGTACGATTGGCAATGCTGTGGTGATTGCAAGATCCCGCGCCAATAACGGAGATGTCATTGTTGAGGCCGGATTTAATACCCAGTAAACGCCCTTGAAAGCCTAAGATAAAAATCCAAAAGGAGAAGGAATTGACATATCTTAAGACAGCGGCAAAAATTTCGCCGTATTATTTTGCATTCTTTTGTCTTTTATTGCTGCTGCCCGGCCAAGCTCGGTCTTTCCAGTTGACGCCCCCTAAAAATATCGTCCACAAACAGCAGTTACCAATCAAAGGTCTCAATTTTATCCGCACTCAGGAAGGCATTACATACCTGATTTCCGAGGATGGCCGGTATGTCTTTCAGGGTGCATTATTCGATGTCTGGAACGGAGAGCAGATTGAAGGCATGGGAGAGCTCAAGCAACTGGAGGACCGGGTTAATTTTGCTTATCTGGGCGTTGACCCGCAAAAAATGTTTGCCCTTGATTTAGGAGAGGGCAAAGACGCGGTGTTTGTCTTTGCCGATCCAAACTGCGGTGTCTGTCACAGCCTGCTCAAAAAGATCAAGGCGTCCAAACAGATTCAAGCCGCCTATCGTATCTATGTTGTAATCGTTCCGATACTGGGACCGTCAAGCCGGGATAAGGCTTTGAAATTGGCTCAAAAGGCCAAAACCGATGCCCCGGGCGCCCTGAATGATTTTATTGAAAACCGGTACAGCGAAACCAAGCCTGGCCAGGAAAAGGACAAGGGCCTGGATTATAATATTTTGCTGACAAAAGCGCTGGGGATAAACAAAGTGCCTTACATTGTCAACTCCCATGGCAGGATAATGGCAGGCATGCCCGAAGAACTGGCTTTGTTTCTTCTTAAAAAATAGCCGGTTATTTTTACGGCAAAGGAGATTTTTATGAAACGAATGCAACTGATTAACCTTATTTTTCTGCTTTGCCTGATGATCATGCCCGGCAGTTTAAATGCCGCCACCCCTTTAGAATCTGAATCAGACAGCCCCTTAATAGATACGGTGAACACTTATATCAGTGAGGGATATGAGGTTTTAGGGCCAGTTCAATACCTGGGACAGACCGGTAAATCCTTAAATTTTTACCGGCAGGAACCCATCGCCTTTGAAAGTATGAAGATCATCAATCAATTCGGTGAAAACTGGTTTGTAAGGCCGGAGGATTTTGTCTATGTCCTGACCAAAGAATCCCATCTGATTCTCATTCGGATGCAGCAAAAAAAGGAAGATGCCAATGTCAGATTTTAAACGAAATAATAAGTTAGGATTGTCCTTGGTTCTTGCCGTGGTGATAGGGTTGTTTTACACATTGCCCTGTTGGGCCACAGGTGATGCCTATATCGCTCTTCCCCCCTTTGTCAGTGCTGAGGCTAAACCCAATGTGATTTTCGTCTCCGATTATTCCGGAAGTATGCAGCATGCCGCGTATTACGACCCGGCAAATAGTGTATCATACTACGGATCATGGGTTTTAAATGATGCAAGTAACCAAGTCTCTACAAATTATACCAGTGCGACAACCTATTACGGATACTTTAACTCGGATAAATACTATAAGTACAATTCCTATCGCGATTGGTGGGAGGAGGATACCGGCACCACTTATTCCAGCCGTCAGTTGGGCACCCGGGACAGTCTTTCCGGAAATTTTCTCAATTTTATAGTGACCACCCGCATGGACGCTGTTTTAAAAAGCCTGATCGGAGGAAAGGCTACCTGCGACAGTACCCAAGGCTATTGCGTCCTAAAACCCCAGGGGGCTAGGCGGTATATTCAAATTGGTAACCTGTCGAATATGAATGTCCGCATTGAGCCGGAAAATTATAGCTCAGGCAGTTATGCTGATAAGGATATCCTGATTACAATCACAAACTCGACTTCCGTGAGCTTTAATAACCGCTACGCCCGGCTGAAAATCGCTTCATCCGAGCGGACCGGCATCATCCAGAATAATTTTGACAAGGTAAGGTTTTCGTTCATCGCCTATGCCAATGACACCAACACTACGGCAAGACAGGGGATGATCAAATACGGGCTGCATCAAACGGATCAAGATGCTTTGATTACAGCCATTGAAGGTGTCGTTCCATACTATGGAACTTATACGGGAGAAGCCCTTCGTGAAGCCTATTATTACCTGACTCAGTCCAACAGCAGAAAATACTACAACAGCGGTTATGTGAGTGAGGGAACTGTTGTGGATCCTTATTATGAATTAAAGAGTGATGGGTCTCTGGAGCCTGCCTGGTGTAGAAAAAGTTTTGTTGTTCTAATCTCAGACGGAGAGTGGGGCGGCTCTTTGGACCCGCAATACCCAGCCTTTGATCTGCGGACAAAAGATTTGAGGACGGACAGTGATTTCCCGGGGACGCAGTATGCAAGTGTCTATTCCCTGTTCGCCTTTTCCAATGACGTGAATGGTGAAAGATCAATGAAGACCGTTGCGGCATATGGAAATTATGAAGAGTTCAGTGGCTGTAGTGACAACAGACCCTACGATTTTGGCTCTCTTTCCGGCTATTGGGTCAGTTCCAGTCAGAGTTATACGTATCCCAGGACCAATTGCAATCCAAGTGGCACCTATAACGACTGCTGTGAGGAATGGGATGCAGACGACAGGGACGGGGTTCCGGACTCTTTTTATTATGCAAGCGATGGGCAGGCCATGGCCAATGCTTTGACCACGATTTTTGAAGAGATCCGTCAGGGTACTTCATCGGGTACTGCGGTAACCGCCTTGACTTCCAGGGTCTCATCCGGCGCTGCCATCGCCCAGGCTGCTTTTTATCCGGACAAGGAGTTTAAGGACAATCAAAAAGTTTTGTGGACGGGTAATGTTTTTACGGAGTGGTTTCTCAACGGCTATATAGAGGATGCCAGCGGCAATGAGCAACTGGTTCAAAATATCCGTGAAGATACCAACAGCAATTTTGAGCTCAATATTCTGTCCGACCGGATTTTGGAATACCTCATTGAAAATAACGATCTGCGCATTGATGCCTATGACTCCAGCCAGTACGGCACTAAAGCTGATGCCACCTCCGATCATACCTACAGCGCTATTGAGGATGTGGCCAATCTGTTTGACTGCGGCAAGATTCTAAAAGCAACAGAGCCGTCGGCCAGAACCATCTACGGGGTATCTGAAAGTGACACGTTGACCGCATTCACCGCAGCCAATAAAACCGCCTTTGACTCCCTTTTGGGAACATCTGCTTCACAATATCCGGCGTGTCTGGTCTCCTCAGGAACGCCGCAGTATGATGATTTGATCCAGTATACAAGGGGAGAGGAGATCGCCAATTGCCGATCCCGCAAGACAGACAATACGACCAATGAAAATGTCTGGAAGCTGGGGGATATCATTTACTCGTCCCCGACCATTGTGGAGTACGACAATTATTCCATGATCTATGTTGGCAGCAATTCGGGAATGCTGCATGCATTCCGGCTGGGGTACATTAAAAACCAGACCGATGTGAATAATCCGGCAAAGCTGTGCGAGGACAGTTCCGCTGCGACCTGCGGCACCTCTAAGCTTGGCAAGGAAGAGTGGGCCTTTATTCCTAAAGATGCCATGCCGTACTTAAGGTATATCGCTGATCCCAATTACAGCCACGTTTACACGGTGGATTTAAAACCTTATATCGTTAATGCCGGGGCAAAGACGATTCTTATTGGAGGCATGCGCTTTGGCGGTGCCTGCGGGAACGGCAGTATCAACCCGCCTTCGGATACCAATCCCACCGGGCGGTCAGAATATTTTGCCCTGGATATTACAAATCCCGCAGCGCCGAAGTACCTGTGGAAATACGCGCCTCAAGACATGGGCTTTACCTATACGGGGCCTGCTTACATCAAGCGCAAGGATGACAGCGGCAATTGGAAATATTTTGTCCTGTTCGCCTCCGGCCCCACAACCTACACCGGTAAATCCACCCAGGATCTTCAGATCTACACCCTGGATCTTTTGACGGGTGCAGAAGTCAATGTCTATGGGGACGTGGCAAGTGAAATGAACATTAATAACGCTTTTGGCGGACGCCTGTTCACAGACGGACTTGATCTCAACAATGACGGTCAGACGGATTTTGTATTCTTGGGATATACGGATCAGGCGGATGGCCCCTACGATAAAATGCAAGGCGGGATTATTAAAATATACACCGGATCATACAATCCCCTGCTCTGGGATTATGATACGACCTTCCTGACCTTTGCCACAAATCCCATCACAGCGCCGATCCGGGCGATGAAATGCTTTCCGGACCAGCTTGATTTCCCTTACCTGTACTTTGGCACCGGGCGGTACTTTACAGCGGATGATAAAACCCAGACCAGTACCAATGATTTAAATTACCTTTACGGGGTACCCTTCATTTATAACGAGAAAAATGAGCGGATTGTCGGAGGTTCTACTATTAACAGCGCCAATAACGCCAATGATATCTCCTGTGACCGGGTCAGTGGCATCAATACCAATCCCCAGCAGGCGGCCTGGAAAATTGAACTGGAAGCTGCATCCGGAAACTTTCTCAGGGAAAGATGCTATTCGGATCCGACAACGACGGATTACAATGTGGTCTTTTTTGAAACGGCCAAACCTACCGATGTTGTCTGTGAATCCAGCGGCCAGTCCAGGACCTGGGTCGTCAATTGTGCATCCGGACAGTCCATTGGCAGTATCCTGTGTGACGGTGATGATGAAGATCCTGAAGATTATAAGGTGGACGATCTGGTTTTTAGATACCTGGTCCAGCTGTCCGGCGGTGACATTCAGCAGTATGGAACGGGAGATTTTTCGGATGACGGCACTACGGACTGGAGCCAGGGTGTCCCTGCCGAACAGGGCGGGCTGCCGATTTTTCCACCCGGAGAAATCCTGGGACAGATTCTTTATTGGAGGCAGTTGTAGCAATCTAACTTTTTTTACTAATTTTATGGCGGGCAAAGGCGGCAGCCTCACCCGCCATTATCTTTTTTGCCAGACTGCCTTTATTGATGTTGAATCGGTTCCTTTTTGTTGGCAGGTTCTGTCAGGACCCAATTGACTTTTAGGGCGATTCGTTTTAGTTAAAAGATCATTCAAAGCGAGATCCAAGATTCTGGAGGAAAAATGACCATAAAAAAAATGATTAAATCTGCTGCCCTTTTCTTTGCTGCCTTAACCGTGCTTGTCTTTGTTTCCGGGTGCACATTTGCCGAGTTCAACACGCAATCCAAGCCGGCGCCGGTTGAAAAAAATGCTCCTGAAAAAACGAAAAAGCCTACGGCCATGTATATGGATTTTGAGGATGTCATCGTTCCCATGGAGCTTGAGGTTGTAAAGGACAGAACCGTTATTGTGGCCACACCGGGCTTTAAATCTGGCATCCTGACCCTGAAAGGACGGGTGGATTCCTCCTCCCTGTTCAATTTTTTTTCCAATAATATGGAAAAGGACAACTGGGAAGTCTTAAGCACGATCAAATCCCCGGGCACGACCATCATGGTTTTTAAAAAGACGTCCAGATGTGCTGTTATCACGATCCGGGATGAATCGTTGTTCACCTATGTGGAGATTGGGGTAGCCCCGACGCTTGGCGGGCAGACTCTTGAAAAATCAGGGAATTTAACCTATTAATGACACTTTCCGGCAAACATATACTTCTCGGTGTCACCGGAGGAATTGCCGCCTATAAATCCGTTGAATTGCTCCGGTTGATGAAAAAAGCCGGCGCCAAGGTCACGGTGGCCATGACGGATGCGGCCATGCATTTTGTGGGCAAAACAACGTTTGAAGTCTTGTCTGAGGCGCAGGTTCTTTCGAATCTGTGGACCGATACCGGGGATTCGGTTGCCCACATTGATGTGGCATCAAAAAGCGACGCCTGTGTGGTGGCTCCGGCCACAGCCAATTGTATCGGCAAGCTGGCCCACGGTATTGCTGATGATGCCCTGACCACCACCATGCTGGCCCTGACCTGTCCTGTGATGATCTGCCCGTCCATGAATACCAATATGTATGAGAACCGCCTGGTTCAGCAGAATCTGGATATTCTGGAAAAAAACGGGATCCATATTGTAGATCCAGATGCCGGGGCCCTGGCCTGCAAAACGGTCGGGGCAGGGCGCCTGCCCGAACCCTGGTTCATCCTTGACCGTCTTGAGGCCCTTTTGACCCCCAAAGACCTGAAGGGCAAAAAGATTCTCATCTCCGCAGGCCCCACAAGGGAGGCCATTGACCCGGTCCGGTATATCAGCAACCACTCTTCCGGAAAGATGGGATATGCCGTTGCCAGAGCTGCTGAACAGCGGGGAGCCTCTGTCACCATGGTTTCAGGTCCGGTCAGCATTGCACCGCCCCCCGGGGTGGCGGTTGTTCCCGTTGAAACCTGCAGACAGATGGCCGACGCCATGCTCAGACACATGGACCGGGCGGATATTATTATCAAAGTGGCGGCGGTGGCGGACTTTCGTCCTAAAACCCCCGAAGACCAAAAGATCAAAAAGCAGGCCGGTACAACGGAAATGGTGCTGGAACTGACGGAAAATCCGGATATCCTCAAGGCCATTGGCCAGCGCAAAAAGCCCCATCAGTTCCTGGTCGGGTTTGCTGCAGAGACCAACGATCTTGAAACCCATGCCATGGCCAAGATGGAAAGGAAAAATCTGGACATGATTGCCGCAAACCTGGTGGGGGGGGCAGAAACGGGATTTGGGACCGATACCAATGCCCTGACGCTGTTTTCCCGAAACGGCGGCAGAGAGGTCATCCCTTTGATGGCAAAGGAGGCGGCCGCCCATAAAATTTTAGATGCAGTGATCCGACATGCCCGGTGAAGCTGTGAGTAACGAGGCTTTTCCGACGCCTGAACAGATGGCGGCGGAACTTCGGGATATCGCTACGGATCTGAGTCAGGTCCTAACGTATCAGCAGTCTTTGGGGGTCACCCACCTGGCCGTAAAGGAGAATACCTTTCGTACCATTACAAGCTGGGGGACCGCCGCATGGAAGCACCACCGGTTTATATCCCAGGGTCCGGAAAATGCAAAAATCATGATTGTGGACAGCAAGGGCAGTTTCTTTCGCAACACATCAGGCCAACTCCTGGTGAAAATTCTCGGCGCCATGAAATTAACACCGGAAGAGGTGTTTATTTGCAACACCGCCGATCCAGACCGGATTCGGGACCGGGTGGCTGCCTGTCCGCCTTCCGTCATTATTGCCCTGGGCTCTGGTGCCGGGCAGGTGCTTTGTGAACCGGGGGAAGACGCAAAAGCTGTCCTGGGACAATTTCATACCTTTTGCGGGGTAAAGGTCATGCCCACTCGTCACCCCGAGGAGCTGCTGGCGGATGCCTCGCTAAAAAGGGGGGTCTGGGAAAACATGCAGCAGGTCATGGCGCTGGCAGGCCTGGGCCATGGTCGTTGATGCCTTTATCCATACACTTGAGGCGGAAAAGGGATACTCCCCCCATACCCTGAGAGCGTACCGGACCGATGTGGTCGAATTCCTCAAGTTTATTCTTTGCCCTCCGGCGGATGACGATGAGATCGACACGGATCTTCTTTCGTCAAAGTTTCTGGAAAAGGCCGGTCAGATTACCCGCCTGGATATCCGCCACTATCTTTCCCAGCTGGTCAAGGCCGGCCGCTCAAAGCGGACCCTGTCCCGAAGAATCTCAGGCCTCAAGGCCTTTTTCGATTATCTGGTAAGGACCGGTCGCATTGAGGCAAGTCCCGCAGAAAGTATTCCCTTTCCCAAATTGGAGAAAACCATTCCCAAATGTTTGACCATTGACCAGGTTTTTGCACTGCTGGACCATATTGAGGTCAACTCCTGGCTGGACCAGCGAAATCTTGCCATGTTTGAAACTTTTTATTCAACGGGGATGCGGGTTTCGGAAATCCATGGCCTGAACATGAAGGATATTGACTTTACAGGCCAGATGATTAGAGTCTTTGGCAAAGGACGCAAGGAGCGCCTGGTTCCGGCCGGCAAAAGGGCCCTGGATGCCATCCGCGAGTATCGGGCCAGGCTGAAACAAAATTGTGATCCTGTGTTTGTGAATAAGGATTTTAACCGTCTTGGAATCCGCTCCATCAGCAGAATCCTGGACAAAGTCGTTGTTCAGGCGGGGCTTGGGGTGGATATTTCGCCCCACACCCTGCGCCATACCTTTGCAACCCATATGCTGGATTCGGGAGCGGATTTAAGAGGAATCCAGGAAATTTTGGGCCATGCCAGCCTGTCCACCACCCAGATCTATACCCACGTGAGTATGGACAGGATCGTGGCAGTCTATGACAAGGCTCATCCGAGGAGTTAATACATGGAGGAAAAAACCTTTCACGGCACCACCATTTTGGCGGTCCGAAGAGACAATACCGTGGTGGTGGCCGGTGACGGCCAGGTCACCCTTGGAAATGTTGTGACCAAACACCGGGCCAGAAAGGTGCGGCGGATCTACAACGAGAAAATTATTACCGGCTTTGCCGGCGCGACGGCCGATGCCCTGACCCTGTCTGAAAAACTGGAACAGAAGCTGGAGCAGTACAACGGCAACCTGACCCGGGCCTGTGTGGAACTGGCCAGGGAATGGCGGACGGATAAATACCTGCGACGGCTGGAAGCCATGATGATTGCAGCGGACAAGGACAACACCTATCTTTTGTCGGGAAACGGAGATGTCATTGAGCCCGATGACGGGATTATCAGTATTGGATCGGGCAGTGTCGCCGCCCAGTCGGCAGCCGTGGCCTTAGGTGAAAATACCAAGCTTTCCCCGAAAACGATCGTTGAAAAAGCCATGAAGATCGCCGCAGATCTTTGTATCTATACCAACCATTACATTACCATCGAAGAGATAACCGGATGAACGATTTAAAACCCCAGGCCATTGTCACCGAACTGGACAAGTACATTATCGGTCAGAATAATGCAAAAAAAAGCGTGGCCATTGCCCTGAGAAACCGGTGGCGCAGGCGCCAGCTTGACCCCGATCTGCAGGAGGAGATCGCCCCTAAAAATATTATCCTGATCGGTCCCACGGGCGTGGGCAAAACCGAGATTGCCCGCCGCTTGGCCAACCTGACCGACTCCCCGTTTTACAAGGTGGAAGCCTCCAAGTTCACTGAAGTGGGGTATGTGGGCCGGGATGTGGAGTCCATGGTTCGGGATCTTGTGGAACTGACCGTGAATATGCTCAAAGGGCGGCAGCAGGAAGGCGTTCAAGATAAAGCGGCCCGGATTGCGGAAGAACGGGTGCTGGATGCGTTGCTGCCGACGGCCGCTACAACCGGCACGGGTTTCAGCCTAGTTCCGGAAGACACCAAAACAGATGAGCCGCCAAAGACGAGTCCTGCCACCCGGGAGAAGCTCAGAAAGATGCTCAAGGACGGCAAGCTGGACAGCCGGGAGATTGATCTGGATGTGCCGGACAAAAGCTCCCCCATGGTGGAGATATTCTCCAATGCCGGCATGGAAGAGATGGGGATCAATTTCAAGGACATGCTGGGTGGTCTGATGCCTAAAAGCACCAAACGGCGAAAGTTGAAAATAAAAGAGGCGCTCAAGCTTTTAACCCAGGAGGAAGCCGCTCATCTGGTGGACATGGAGCGGGTAAAGACCGACGCCATCACTATGGTGGAACAGGCCGGCATCATTTTCATTGATGAGATCGACAAGATTGCCGGCAAGGAGAAAAGTCACGGCCCCGAGGTCTCCAAAGAAGGGGTGCAGCGGGATCTGCTTCCCATTGTGGAGGGCTCTTCGGTTCCCACCAAATACGGAACGGTAAAAACGGATCACATCCTTTTTATCGCATCAGGCGCGTTCCATGTGGCCAAACCCTCGGATCTGATCCCCGAACTTCAGGGCCGCTTTCCTATTCGCGTTGAACTTCAGAGCCTGGGCGCAGATGAGTTTACAAGAATTCTCACCGAACCCAAAAACGCATTGGTACTCCAGTATATCGCGCTTCTCAGGACCGAAGGGGTGGATTTGAGCTTTACCCATGAGGCCGTTGAAACCATCGCAGATATTGCCGTGACCGTAAACGCCAGCACTGAAAATATCGGGGCCAGAAGGCTGCATACCCTCATGGAAAGACTTTTGGAGGACATCCTTTTTGCCGCTCCCGATGTGGAAGAAAAAAAGATAGTCATTGACCGGGAATTTGTTGAAAAACAGCTTTTGGACATCGTCCAGAACGAAGATTTAAGCAGGTATATCCTATGACAAATACAACTGTTGCCGATATCCTTATCGAGGCTTTGCCCTATATTCGCAGGTTTTCAAAGAAGACTGTGGTGATCAAGTACGGCGGCCATGCCATGGTGGATGAAAAGTTAAAAACCGATTTTTCAAAAGACATGATTCTGCTGAAAACCATCGGGATCAACCCGGTGGTGGTTCATGGCGGCGGTCCCCAGATCAACAAAGTGCTGGACGCCATGGGGATTACCTCGACCTTTATCCGGGGGATGCGCTATACCGATGATGCCACCATGGATGTGGTGGAGATGGTTCTGGGCGGTAAAGTGAATAAGGATATTGTGGCCCGGATCAACCAGGAAGGCGGCCGGGCAGTGGGACTGACCGGCAAGGACGGAGGACTTCTTTTGGCCGAGAAAATGACCATTGTTCATCAAGAGGCGGACAAACCCCCGGAGATCATCGATCCGGGCATGGTGGGTTCCGTTTCCAAGGTCAATCCCGAGATCATTCATACGCTGACCGGCCAGGGCTTTATTCCGATCATTGCGCCTGTGGGCATCGGAGCGGGCGGTGAAACCTATAATATCAACGCCGATGTGGTCGCCTCCAAGGTGGCGGCCGCCTTAAATGCAGAGCGCCTGATCCTGGTTACGGATGTGGACGGCGTCCTGGATCCTGACAAAAATTTGATTTCATCGCTAAACGACAAGGAAATCGGTGAGATGATCCAGGACGGCCGCATTGCAGGCGGTATGATTCCCAAGGTGGAATGCGCCCTGTCCGCCATTCGTGAGGGGGTGGAAAAATCCCATATCATCAACGGAAAAACCCCCCATGCGGTCCTCTTGGAGCTGTTTACCGACTCCGGCATCGGCACCCAGGTATTTAACAGTTAATCATTTAAGGATTCATCGTGAGCATTCAAAATACCCAAGATTATGTATTTCAAACCTATATGCGCCAGGGCAATCCCTTTGTTAAAGGGGAGGGCATGACCCTGACCGATGATAAGGGAAAAACCTATACCGATTTTCTGGCGGGCATTGCCGTTTGTAATCTCGGCCACTGCCACCCCAAAGT
This sequence comes from uncultured Desulfobacter sp., assembly GCA_963677255.2. Lineage (GTDB taxonomy): Bacteria > Desulfobacterota > Desulfobacteria > Desulfobacterales > Desulfobacteraceae > Desulfobacter. Next base: position 4,241,074 of record CAXXER010000001.1, read on the forward strand.
TACAGAGGCGATCTGTGCCCAGGCCAATACCCTAGTTCATGTGTCCAACCTTTTTTATACCAACCCCCAGGCGGATTTGGCCAAGATCCTGGTGGAGAAAAGCTTTGCCGACCGGGTATTTTTTGCCAACTCTGGGGCTGAAGCCAACGAGGCGGCCATCAAGCTTGCCAGAAGGTACTTCCAGCGCCAGGGCAATACCGACCGCTACAAGATCATCACCATGACACAGAGTTTTCATGGAAGGACCATGGCCACGCTTTCCGCCACCGGACAGGACAAGATCAAGAACGGATTCTATCCCCTGCTGGAGGGGTTTTTCCATGTGCCCTTCAATGATATTGACGCGCTTGAGAATGCCATGGATGACACGGTCTGCGCCGTGATGATGGAACCGGTTCAGGGGGAGGGCGGCATCATACCGGCTGATCCTGAATACCTTGCAAAGGTCCGAGATCTTTGCACAAGGACGGGAACCCTGCTCATCTCTGATGAAATCCAGGCCGGCATGGGCCGCTGCGGCACCTTGTTCGCCCACCAGGGGTATGGGGTTGAACCCGATATCATGACCCTTGCCAAGGGCCTTGCCAACGGGGTTCCCATTGGGGCCATGCTGGCCACGGCGGAAGCAGCCAAAGGGTTTGACTTCGGCAGCCATGCCACGACCTTCGGCGGCACCCCGCTGGCCACGGCGGCGGCCCTGGCGGTTATGGGCATCATTTCCGATGAGGGATTCCTGGCCCAGGTCAGGCAAAAGGGCGCCTATTTTAAAGAGAAACTGGAAGCGCTTGGAAAAAAGCATTCCAAGGTCAAAGCGGTGAGGGGAAAAGGCCTTTTGCTGGGGCTTGAGCTGGATACGTCGTCCGGACAAAATGCAGGATTCTATGTAGAGGCGTGTTTCAAAAAAGGCTTTATTATTAACGGAATTCAAGATAAAGTTCTTAGATTTGCACCACCGTTGATTGTAGAGACTGCAGACATTGACAGACTGGCAGATGTGCTGGACACACTGCTTACGGGGGAAGACCATTGAAGAAAGATTTACTCTGCCTGCTGGATTTGAATAAGGACGATTTTAACTATTTTTTCCAGCGTGCCATAAAACTGAAAGAAAGACATAAAAAGGGTGTTTTAGACACCTATCTTGCCGGAAAAACCCTGGGGCTGATTTTTGACAAAAAATCCACTCGGACAAGGATCGCCTTTGAAACCGCTATGATTCAGATGGGCGGCCACTCCATTTACATGAGCACCCAGGACACCCAGATCTCCCGGAACGAACCGGCCAAGGATACGGCCCGGGTGCTGTCCCGGTATATCGACTGCCTGGCCATGAGAACCTTTGATCATGAACTGGTGGAGGAGTTTGCAGCGTCTTCCACCATCCCGGTGATCAATGCATTGACCGATTCCTTTCATCCCTGCCAGATCCTTTCGGATATCATGACCATCATCGAGTACAAGGGGGATTACAAAGGCCAGAGAGTGGCCTGGGTCGGGGACGGCAACAACGTGGCCAACTCCTGGGTGAACGCGGCAAGCGTTTTGGGATTTGAACTGATCTTGGCCTGCCCGGAAAACCATATGGTCAAGCCTGCGATTATCGAGGCGGCAGACGCAGGTTCCAAGGCGAATATCATTTTTACCAATGATCCCAAAGAGGCGGTTAAAAACGCCGATGTGGTTTACACCGATGTGTGGGCCAGCATGGGGGAAGAAGATGAGCTGGAAGACCGTCTGGGAGCGTTTAAAGGGTTTCAGGTCAACGAAGACCTGCTTGGCCTTGCCAAAGACGATGTGCTGGTACTCCACTGCCTGCCCGCCCACAGGGGCGAGGAGATCTCCGAGTCTGTGCTTGAAGCGGAAAACGCAGCCTTCTGGGATCAGGCTGAAAACAAGCGCCATATGCACAAGGCCATCCTTGAACGGTTGATCATAACATCTTAACATAAAAAGAAAGGAGGCTTCCTTCAAAGGGAGCCTGGCAGCCCAATGAGTGAAAAATTATGGGGGGGCGGTTTTGCCGAATCCACCGATGCCCTGGTGGAAACCCTTAACGCATCCATTGATGTGGACAGACGGCTTTATAAAAGTGATATTGAAGGCAGCATTGCCCATTTGAAAATGATGGCCAAACAGGGGATGATCACCAAAGATGAGGCCGAAGTCCTGGTGGCAGGGCTAAAGACCGTTGAGTCAAGGATTGAAGAAGGCAAGATGGCCTTTACCGACAGCCTTGAGGACATCCACATGCACGTGGAGGATGCCTTGGGAAAAGTCTGCGGAGACACGGCTAAAAAACTTCACACCGGCAGGAGCCGAAACGATCAGGTGGCACTGGACATCCGGATCTGGCTCAAAGAGGAAACCCGGACTATCATTGAGATGATCCGCGCGTTTCAAAAAGCGCTGGTCACCCTGGCCGCCGATCACACGGATACGATCATGCCCGGGTACACCCATATGCAGCGGGCCCAGCCCGTGCTGCTGGCACACCATCTTTTGGCCTATTATGAGATGCTCTCCCGGGACCGGGAACGGTTCGAGGATTCTGTCAAGCGCCTTGATGTCATGCCCCTTGGGGCCGCCGCACTGGCCGGCACCACTTATCCCATTGACCGCCATTATACCTGTGAGGTTCTGGGGTTTTCCAAAGTCTCAGAAAACAGTATCGATGCGGTATCGGACAGGGACTTTATCATGGAGTTTCTCTCCTGCGCCTCCATTAGCATGATTCATCTGTCCAGACTGTCCGAAGAACTGATCCTGTGGTCGACCTCGGAATTCTCCTTTATCCGGATTTCCGATGCCTTTACCACAGGTTCCTCCATTATGCCCCAGAAGAAAAATCCCGATGTGGCCGAGCTGGTCCGGGGGAAAACCGGGCGTGTGGTCGGCAATCTTGTCGCCATCCTTACCACCATGAAATCCCTGCCCATGGCCTATAACAAGGACATGCAGGAGGATAAGGAACCGCTGTTTGACACTGTTGACACCCTCAAGATCTGCCTTGAGGTCTACACGCGGATGTTCGCTAATATCGAGATCAATAAGGAAAATATGAGGCAGGCCTGCAAGCTTGGCTTTTTAAATGCCACGGATTTTGCCGATTACCTGGTCAACCGGGGCATGCCTTTCAGACAGGCCCATGCGGTGGCGGGCAGAACGGTGGCCTTTGCCATCAGCAAAAATAAGTGCCTTGAGGATTTGACCTTAGAGGAGATGCAGTCCTTTTCCGATCTGATCCGTGAGGACATTTACCAGTTTATCAGCCTGGATGAAATGGTGGCCCGGAGGATTTCCTACGGCGGCACCGGATTTGAAAATGTGGCCAGCGCAGTGGAAAAGGCCAAAAAGGAGCTGGAACTGATATGAAAAAAAAGACCGCGGTGATCCTGGCCGCCTTTGCTCTGCTGGGCCTTGCCATGATGGCAGGCTGCGGCATAAAAGGGCCGCCGCAAGCCCCCCTTATTGCGGGCAATATTCTGGCACCGCCGGAAAATCTGGCCTATACTTTGACCGGGGAGACTGTCTCTCTGTCCTGGACCCACACCGTGGATCCGGTGAATGCGAAAATTCAGCCGGAAGGGTTTAAGGTGTTTTTAGCCGTCAAATCCCCGGACGGATGTGAAGGCTGCCCCTTTATCTTTGAACAGGTCGGTGTCGTTTCCATGCCGGACATGCAGTTTCAATATCCCCTCAAAAAAGGATATCATCACTACTTCAGGGTACAGGCGACAGGAGATGATGATACGGTCAGCAAATTTTCAAAAACCGTGTATATCGAATCCGAATCAAGGCAATGATGGCGGCCTGGACGACGGTATACCTGAGCATTGGTTCAAACCGAGGGGACACGGTTAAAAATCTTGATACAGCCCTTTCCGCTTTGAAGGCGGACAAGGATATTCGTGTCATTGCCGAATCCGGCCGGTATAAGACCGCCCCCCAGAATTACCAGGATCAGGAGTGGTTCCTCAATGCGGCATTGCAGATTGAAACCCGTCTATCGGCGCTGCCCCTGTTGCATCGGTTAAAAGTGATTGAAAAAGAACTGGACCCGGAAGGAAAAGTCTTTCGCTTTGGTCCCAGAATCATTGACCTGGACATCGTGCTTTACGGTGACCTTGTGATGAAAACACCGGAAATCGAAATCCCCCATCCCCGCATGCATGAGCGCTGCTTTGTACTCAAGCCCCTGTGCGACATTGACGGAGACCTTTGCCATCCGGTGTTGAATAAACCCATAAAAGAGTTGTTAGAAGAACTTAACACAAGACAAGACCAGGGGGTTATTGCCCTGGACCAGGAGGTTTAAGGTGAAATTTTTTATTGATACAGCAAATATTGAACAGATCAAGGATGCCAACAACATGGGTATGGTTGACGGTGTGACGACCAACCCCTCCCTCATTGCCAAAGAAGAAGGCGAGTTCAAGGAGATCATCGCCGAGATCTGCAGCATTGTGGAAGGCCCTGTTTCCGCTGAGGTGATCAGCCTGGAATATGACGGCATGGTCAAAGAAGCAAGAGAACTTGCCAAGATTGCAGACAATATCTGCGTGAAAATCCCCATGACCGTGGAAGGGCTCAAGGCGGTTAAAACACTGTCTTCAGAAGGCATCAAAACCAACGTTACCCTGGTTTTTTCCGCCCTTCAGGCATTGATGGCGGCTAAAGCCGGTGCCACTTATGTTTCTCCCTTTGTAGGACGCCTGGATGATCTGGCCCAGGAAGGCATGGGCCTGATTGAGCAGATCGGACAGATTTTCGCCAACTATGATTTTAATACGGAAATCATCGTGGCGTCTGTGAGAAACTCTCTGCACGTGCTGGATTCCGCTCTTGTCGGGGCTGATATTGCCACCATTCCTTACGGGGTCCTCAAAAAACTTGCGGGCCATCATCTGACAGATAAGGGCATTGAGGCCTTTATGGCGGATTGGAACAAGAAAAACGGGTAATGCCTGCTATTGTTCAAAAGCTTGGGGAGATGGTGATGACGCCCAACTTCATCACTATCTCCAGAATTTTTGCCGTGCCCGCTATTGTCCTGCTGCTCAGCGGGGCAGGGGGGAAGACCGCCACATTTATTGCGGCGCTTCTCTTCTCCCTTGCATCTGCAACGGACTTTTTGGACGGATATCTGGCCCGGACCCGGGGACTTGTGTCCACTTTGGGAAAGATCCTGGACCCCCTGGCAGATAAACTCCTGGTCGCCTCTTCCTTGATCATGCTTGCGGCGTTGAATTTCATCCCCGGCTGGATCGCCTGCGTGATCGTTGGCCGGGAGATTGCCGTAACAGGCCTTCGGTGTGTTCTTATCGAACAAAATCAAGACGTGGCTGCCTCCTGGCTGGGCAAGTGTAAAACCGGGTTCCAGATTGCCGCTATCATCCCGTTGATCCTTCATTACCCCTATTGGGGAATCGATTTTAACGGCATCGGTATGGTCTTCTTATACGGCGCCCTGATTTTTACTCTCTGGTCAGGGTTTGACTATTTTTACAAAGCCAAAAAATTCATTTTTTAGGAAGTTTTTGTTGACAAAGAAGGCCTGCACATATATAAATCCTTTTTGTTGCTGAGCGGGAATAACTCAGTGGTAGAGTGCGACCTTGCCAAGGTCGAAGTCGCGGGTTCAAATCCCGTTTCCCGCTCCACACAAGGCGGCTTGGCCAAGGGGTAAGGCAACGGCCTGCAAAGCCGTTATTCTCCGGTTCAAATCCGGAAGCCGCCTCCATAAAACGCCAAAAGGCCCCGGGATTATTTCCCGGGGCCTTTTTGAATTTTAAGGGTCAACGCTTTCATCTTAGCCAATCCATCACCATCGTCTCCATAACAATGACCAATAGGTGAGTATGAGCGGGACTCATAACTGGTCAAAAATCATCAGGGTATAATCATCGTTGAGGCCGGACGGGCTGAATCCGAGACGCCAGTGAAATAAGTCCTCTGCCACAGCTCTGGATGATTTAAAAGGAATGGACTCTATGCGACGGGCAAGGCTGGAAAATCCCCCGGTGTCTGCTCCTGAATTCCCCTCGAACACGGCATCCGTGAATAAAAGGAGCCGGTCTCCTGAAGCAAAGGTGAAGGACGTTTCGCTGTATCCCTCTGATCCGGTTTGAAGAATGCCCACGGGAATGCCGTAGCCGTCAGGCAGGGCCATTGTCCGGCCATTCCTCAGGACAAGGGCGGGGTGATGGCCTGCATTGGTATAGGTCAGGGTTTGAGTCTCGGGTCTGTAGATGCCGTAGAACAGAGTGGCAAACTTACCCTGGTGCATGAATTCAAGGGACATGTGGTTGACCGTCTCCACCACTTTTGAAGGGGAGGATTCTCCCCGGGCAAATGCCAGAAAGAGGTTAAAGATCATCATGGAAATAATGCAGGCGCCTGTGCCATGCCCTGCGACATCACCGATGAGGAGACCAAAGGCCCCGGGATAGACAGGGAAAACCGCGTAAAAATCTCCGCCAAGAATGTTGGAAAATTCACATTTCAGGGTCATAGGAAAGGTGGCAATCCGCCGGGTCTGGGATAAGAAAATCTTATCCTGGGTGGTTTTTGCGTCCTCCAGATCCAGGTGAAGCTGACGGTTTATCTGTTCAAACCGCTTGGCCTTTTGTGAAATTTTATACAACTTATCGGTAAGAATACTTGAAAACCACTGATAAAGGGCGGCGTGCAGTTCGTGGGCCGCATCGCCGTGGATCTGTTTTAAGGTTTGGGAGGGGATTTCGATAAGATCCACCGTCATGTCTGCGGCAATGGTGGCATTTGAGGGACCTCCCGTGATGACACTCATTTCTCCAAGAATATCTCCGGAGCGGCAGAGGGTATAGACGAACTCCTGATCTACAAAGACCGAGACAGATCCTTTGATAATGATATAAACGTTTCGGTTGGGCTCATCCTGGCGCATCAGGACCTTTCCCCTGTCAAGGGTCTGGCGCCTGGAAATGACGGCAAGTTGGCGGATTTTGCTTTCGCCAAACGGCTTGAGATACCGCGATTTTTTTAAAAGATGAACGATGGTGTCCTGGTCATGGGTCATATAGCGTTTCCGGACCAATAGGGTTCACAAATGTCTGCATTTTTCTTTTAGTCTACACCAAACCAATCCAAAACTAAATCCGGAAGTATTCAGGCCCAGAATGCTTTCCGTTTCCTTTTTTCCTTGTGAACCCAAGGCAAATCCTTTAAGGTTTTCAACCGGGATAAAGTTCTATGGATTAATTTGCCAATCATGAAAGGATTTCAGACATGACAATTCTGGTCGGATACAAAGGCACCAATGTGGGACAGGACCTGCTGGCCCTGGCACTGACACATGCCAAAGCCTTCAAATGCGATGTTCTCGTTGTCACTTCCATGAAAGAGGGTGAGGAAGAGGATCAGACACAAATCAATACGGCTGAATCAAACCTTGACCAGGCCCTGGCCTTTTTTAGCGGCAAGGGTATCGACTGCAAGACCCACCTTTTAATCCGGGGAATGGAACCCTGGGAAGACCTTGTTTCCTTTGCAAAGCAAAACAATGTCAGCGAGATTATCATCGGGGTTAAAAGCCGGTCAAAAGTCGGCAAAATACTGTTCGGATCCACGGCCCAGAGCGTGATTATCAATGCGCCCTGTCCGGTGGTCTCGGTAAGATAAAAAAGGGTGGGTTCCCCGGGACGTCCCTATGACTGCTGAGGCCCCGGGGAGAGATTTTATCTTAGATAAGATTATTTGAAAAATTCTTCCAGGCCGTCCTGGGTGGGTTTCATGGACTTATCGCCCTGGTTCCAGTTGGCCGGGCAGACCTCACCGTATTTTTCAGTATACTGGAGGGCGTCGACCATACGGAGGGTCTCTGAGACGCTCCTGCCTAAGGGCAGGTCGTTGACCACCTGATGGCGGACGACTTGCTCCTTATCAATGAGGAAAAGGCCTCTGTAAGCCACGCCTGCGCCATCCACCAGAACGTCGTAGTCCCGGGAAATGGTCTTGTTGATATCTGAAACGATGGGGTAGGCCACACCTTCAATGCCGCCCTTGGTTTTAGGGGTGTTCAGCCAGGCCAGATGGGAAAAATGGGAGTCAATACTCACCCCGATCACCTGGGTATCCCGTTTTTCAAATTCCTGGATTTGATCGCTGAACGCATGAAGCTCTGTGGGGCACACAAAGGTAAAATCTAGGGGGTAAAAAAACAAAACAACATATTTTCCCTTAAACTGGGACAGGGTGAAATTCTCAAGGACTTGATCCTTTTGAACGGCGGTTGCGGTAAAATCCGGTGCAGTTTTTCCAACCAGTACACTCATGAATAACTCCTTTTCAGCATTACGCGTAAGATTTAGTATATTATCGGCCGCAGCCCTAATGGCTGCGGCATGCAGACAAATAAAACCCGCTTTTAGGGTATACTGCCGTTTGCATCGTAAAACACTACAAACCCTGTGCCAGCGTTTAAAAAATATTTGTAACAGGCTGATTATATTCATTAAAAAAGGTTCTGGTCCGGGTGCCGGTGTAATGGTTTATTGGTTTTGATACACTTGTGTCTTGGGTGGTTGAGACAGAAACTGGTCCACACCGGCGTTTGATACACCCATGACGGGGTTGAGAAATCGGTGAATTGTGATAATAGTGAGCCAGGTACCAATCCAAAATGAAGGGAGATGACCCATGAAACTAAGATATTTTTCCCATTCTGCATGCCAGATTACCACCAAGGAAGGAAAGTCCATTCTGATTGATCCGTTTTTAAACGATAATCCCACCTCTCCGGTAAAGGCCGGCGATGTCCGGGCGGATGTTATTTTACTCACCCACGGCCACGGGGACCATCTTGGGGACACAGTGGAGATCGCAGGGCGCTGTGATGCCCTGTGCGTCTGTGAGAACGAGCTCGCAGGCTACCTGGCCTCCAAGGGCCTGAAAGCCCATAACATGCATATCGGGGGATCCTTTGACTTTGGATTTGGACGGGTGAAACTGACCCAGGCCCTGCATACCTCTGTGACCCCGGATAAGGAATGCCACGGGGCAGCCACAGGCCTTCTAATCCAGGTTGAGGATACCCTGATTTATCATACCGGTGATACCGGGCTTTTCTCCGATTTAAAGCTTATCGGCGAGATGAACAATGTGGATCTGATGCTGGTGCCCATCGGGGATAATTTCACCATGGGAATCGACGATGCCGTTAAGGCCTGTGAGTTTGTCATGCCTGCCAAGGCAATCCCCATTCATTATAACACCTTTCCCGTGATTCAAGCCGATCCTGGAGAATTCAAAGCCAAACTCGCGGCCAAAGGTATTGACTGTCAGGTTCTTGAATTCGGAGAGGAGATCGAAGTTTAGGTCAACATACCCCCTATGGATATCATTAAAAAATTCAAGGCCCTGTCTGATCCCACCCGGCTGCGCCTGCTCAACATGCTGTCCCATTATGAGTTGAACGTCAACGAGATCGTTTCCATTGTAGAGATGATCCAGTCCGGGGTTTCCCGGCATCTGAAAATTCTTTTAGAGGCAGGGCTTCTAGTCTCCAGAAAGGACGGCAGTTATATTTATTATTCGGACAACCGCACCCAGGATGCCTCGGATCTGATTCAGTTTGTTGCCAGAAGGGTGGAAGCAGATCCTGTTTTTATCAGGGACCTTGAGCGGGCAGGCCAGAGCATTTCTCTGCGGAAAAACAGAACCAAGCGCTTTTTCAGAACCGTTGCCCCCCAATGGGACCGTCTCAAAAAAGAGGTCCTGGGGGATCTGGATCTCAACGGTATCATCGTTGAAAAATTAAGGCCCTATGAAACCATGGCGGATTTGGGCTGCGGCACAGGAGAAATTCTTTCCTGCCTCCTGGATCAGGACAAATCCCAGCTCATCGGTGTGGATGCCTCCCCCGAAATGCTGGAACAGGCCAGAATCCGTCTTCCCCACAGGGCCCATCTGGAACTGCGCCTGGGGGAACTTGAGAACCTTCCCATGCGGGATCAGGAAGTGGATGCCGCCGTGATGAGCATGGTGCTCTACCATATCGTGGAGCCGGAAAAATCCATCCGGGAAGTGGCCCGGGTGCTCAAGGAAAAGGGCCGCTTTGTCCTAGCCGATTTCCGCCGTCACAACCACGAAGGGATCAAGGATTTGATCGGCGGATCCTGGATGGGATTTAAAAAAGAACAGATTGAAGAGTGGTTGACGGATAACGGTCTGGCCCTTCAGGACTATACCGAATTTAAGGTAGAAAAGAATCTGGTTATTACCCTTTATATCGCTGAAAAAAGGAATGAAATCCAATGATCGTCCCTGTCATTCTGGCCGGCGGCTCCGGCACCCGGCTGTGGCCCCTATCCCGGGCCCTTTATCCCAAGCAGCTTATCGATATTTATAACAATCATACCATGCTTCAAAATACCCTGCTCAGGCTGGGGCAGGTAGAGGGGCTTGGCGAGCCCTTGGTGCTGTGCAATGAGGTTCACCGATTTATGGCGGCAGAACAGCTGCGGCAGATCGGCAGGGAAGGGCAGATCATTCTGGAGCCTGTGGGGAGAAATACGGCGCCAGCCATTGCCCTGGCCGCCCTTAGGTCCGCTGCCATGGACGAAGATCCGGTGCTGCTGGTGCTGCCGGCTGACCACGTGATCGCAAACGAGGCTGAGTTCACCCGGATCATTGAGAAGGGAAGAGGCCTTGCAGAGGCGGGAAACCTTGTGACCTTCGGCATTGTACCCACCGAACCTGCGACCGGGTATGGATATATCCGTCAGGGAACTGCTTTGGGGGACGGTAGCGAGGGCTTTTCCATTGACGCCTTTGTTGAAAAACCCGACAGGCAGACGGCACAGTCCTATCTGGATTCGGGGAATTTTTGCTGGAATTCCGGGATGTTTATGTTCAAAACCTCGGCCATCCTCCAGGAGCTTGAAACATATGCCCCGGACTGCCTTGCCCTGTGCAGAACCGCCCTTGGAAAGGGCAGACGGGACCTGGATTTTTTCCGGGTGGACCGGCAGGCCTTTGAAGCCATTTCCGGGGACTCCATCGACTATGCCGTCATGGAAAAAACAGACCGTGGCGTGGTGATTGCGCTGGATGCCGGATGGAATGACCTGGGAAGCTTTGACGCCCTGTGGCAGACCGGGAATAAAGACGCCAGCAACAATGTTCTGGCCGGCGATATTATAGTCCACGATGTCACAGATACTTTTATCCATGCCGATCACAGGCTGGTCACGGCCACAGGCCTTGAAGGGTTTGTGATTGTGGAAACGGCCGATGCCGTCATGGTGGCCCCGAGGCACAAGGTCCAGGATGTGAAAGCCATTGTGAGATGTCTCAAAGAGAAAGGCCGGGAAGAAGCCCGGACCCACAGCCGGGTGTACCGTCCCTGGGGGGATTATGAGACTATTGACGCAGCCGGCCGTTACCAGGTCAAAAGGATCACGGTGAAACCCGGGGCCAAGCTTTCCCTTCAAAAACATTTCCACAGGGCAGAGCATTGGACGGTCGTGTCCGGAACGGCCATTGTGACAAAGGGAACTGAGGAACTTTTGCTCAGGGAAGACGAATCCGTTTATATCCAGCTAGGAGAAGTTCACCGCCTGGAAAACCCGGGCAAAATTCCCCTTGAACTCATTGAGGTTCAGTCCGGTCCCTATCTGGGAGAAGATGATATTGTCCGGTTTGAAGATGTCTACAACAGGGAAAAAGAGGATTAGACGTAGTCTCCCCGGTCCATCTTGATCTTTTCTACGGTCACAAGGGTGGACAGGTGGGTGAGGATATCCTGTAGCCCGTTGTCGGATTCGGATTCGGCACGGGCAAGCAGATCCTGAACGCCGTCGTTGATCTGCCCAAGAAGGGTGTCTGCCTGGCGCAGGGTTTTTTCAGGATCGGCCAGCCACTGGGCGTAGGTGTCCAGCTGGTCAAGGGCTTTGGTGATGTCCTGTGCAAGATCGGCAAAAGACGTATTGGAGATTTGGGACAGGTTTGCGGTGAAGTTTGTGGCCTCAATCTCGGGCAGGCCGCCTGAAGCATCAATTCCTTCATCCGTCTGGGAAAGACTTTCGCCAAGGCGCTCGGCCAGGATATCGGAAAAAATAGAAGTCTGGCCGGTATCCGCCTCAACGCCTTTGTTCTCCTTTAAGAGGGAGGCGATTTGGGTCAGGGCGTCCTGTTTTGGGGTAATCTGAGTCATAAATTGATCCTGGCCGGGATAAAACTATTGCAAATCAAACAAAAATATTTAACACTACTCTTTCGATAAATATAGGAGGAAGAAAACCGTAATGTCAAGATCAAACAGGGAGTCCTAAGGTATGAGCGACGATGCAATCCAGAATATGAAAGGCAAATTTCTGCTGGCCATGCCCGGACTGCCCGATCCCAACTTTGCCCAGACACTGACCTGCATGTGCGAACACAACGAAAGCGGCGCCTTGGGGTTTATCGTCAACAAGGTGCATCCCCTTTTGACGGGCAGAGAGCTTTTCGAGGATCTGGGCATTGAGTTCAATGACTCCGTGGACAAACTGGATATCTTCCTTGGCGGCCCTGTGCAGCCCTCCGGGGTCTTTGTTCTCCACGGCCCTCCCTATGACTGGAATGAAAGCCTTAAAGTCACAGACTGGCTTAGCCTGAGCAACTCCAGGGATATCCTGGAGGCCATTGCCGTCGAAAAGGGGCCCAAAACCTTTATGATTCTCCTGGGCTGTGCCGGCTGGGGCCCCATGCAGCTGGACAGTGAACTGGGAGACAGCGCCTGGCTGACCTGTGACATGACCGAAGAAATCATGTTCGGTACCAGTCCCGATCTTAAATACGAAAAGGCCATGATGCTGATTTAGCCCCGGGGATCATGACATCTAATACCCTCTCTTCAGATACCATCGAACAACTTGCCGCCGACACCATCAAGGTCATTGACCAGATGGCCGCCATATCCCATTGCGGGGATGCGGGCCTTGATGAGGCAAAGGCGGCCCTGGCCGATATTTCCGTCCACATCGGTACCGGCTGCCTGAAAGTGGCCGTTGTCGGTGTGATAAAATCCGGCAAAAGTACACTGATCAACGCCCTTGTCAAAAAAGAGGTGGTCAAGCGCGGTGCCGGGGCCATGACATCTATCACGACCCGGATCCGGAAGGGGAAAAAGAACAGGGCTCGGATCTTTTTAAAGTCCTGGGACCAGATCAATCAAACCCTTGAAAAAACCCTGGACATGTTTCCCCATGACCGGCCCCAGGAACGTTTTGATTTAAGGCGCCAAAAGGACCGAGGATACCTGGAACAGGTCTATCAAACCCTTGATACCGCATGGCCTGAAACCGATGAAGGCCTGCGTCCCGAAGCCTTGATCATCCGCAATGCCCTAGAAGGATACCCGGCCTGCAGTACTGAGGTACAGGCCGATGAGACCTGTATTGATTTCACGGGGAATGACTTTCATCAGCATAAAATCTATACGGCTGATCCGGCAAGAGCCTTTTACGTCAAGGATGTCTGCCTGGAACTTTACGGCAATACCCTTGATCCTGAAATAGAGATGGCAGATTGCCAGGGCGCGGATTCCACTGACCCGGCCCAACTGGCCCAGGTGATCTCGTACATCCAGAGCGCTAATCTGATTTTGTACTGCATCTCATCTCGAACCGGCCTGCGCAAGTCCGATATCGGTTTTTTAAAGACGATCAAGCGTCTGGGGCTTATGGGCAATGTCTTGTTCATCAACAATTGCGACCTGTCCGAACATGAAAACATTGAAGATGTCAGGCGCATTGAAGCTGCAATCTTAAAAGAGCTTGACTATCTGATTCCCAATCCCAGGCTCTTTACCCTTTCGGCCCTGTTCAACCTGTTTGAAAATCTTTCCCGCCTGGATAAAAAAAGCGCCGGCCGTCTTTCGCTGTGGAAGGCAGATCCGATCATGGAAGGGTATTGCCGGGAAAATACCGAAGCGTTCACGGCGGCCTATGATCATCTTCTCCTGGAAAATAGGTATCAGCTGCTCTATGCCAACCACATCGAACGGATTCGGATCACCTCACTGGCCCTGAAAGAGACCTGCGATCTTGTTTCCGATTTACTGAAAACCGATATTAAGGGCCAAGCCGAGGCAAAAGCCCGGATGGCTGATATTGAGGAAAACGCCAGGCGGTTAAAGGTTATCGTGGACAACTCCATCCAGGGGGCGGTCAGCGGTCTGACCCGTGAGATCGAGAGCAATCTGAAAAAAGCCTTTGTCAAAGACCGTTCCAATATCAACAAAAAGCTGGGCGATTTTATCAAGGCCGCCAAGATGGATGTGGCCCCTTACCGGGCCGGGGTAAAGGAGACCGGGTTTAAACAGATCCTTTACCTCATGTTCCAGGATTTCAACCGTCAGCTTGACCGCTTTACCATTGAGGAAGTAGGCCCTGCCCTGACGCAATTGGTGGCTGCCCAGGAAAAACGGATAGAAGAGTACTTTCAGGCGCTTCTGGACTCCTACCAGATCGATATGCCGGTGCTTGAAACACTGGTGAATGAGAAAATGGATGGTTCTGACCCGCAACCGTCTGATGCAGTTTCCGGAATCAGGGCAGTGGACATCAAGGCCATCAAACAGATTCTGGGTATCCATGTGCCACAACCTGTCTTTTCTGCCCGCTACAGCAACCGGATGCGGGCCAACGCGTTAACGGATTTCAGCGTCTACTCCATCGTGCTTTTTATTTCAGCTCTCATGGACAAGCATATCAGGTTCTCTTTTACTCCCGGGCTGAACAAAGCCGCTGAAAAAATGAAAAAGCAGAGCCTTGCCATGGTTCGTCACCAGGTTCAGTCCTATCAGGCCACTTTGTCGGACGATTATTTTTCTCCTTTGATCAAGGCGGTTACAAGGGATTTTAACGAGAAAATTCTCAAACGGTTCAGCCGTTACGACTCTCTGGGGCGGGACCTGGATGACCTTTTCAAAATGAAGCACGAGGAAAAGCAATCCCAGTTAAAGGATCTGGACCAGGCCAAAGATAATATTGATGCAATTGTCAAGCGTTTGAATGACTTGCCCTTGACGCCCCCTGTCGGAGGATCTTGAAAAAAACGGTTGAATTTACCTGCTGATATGGTAAAAAACATCAATTGTCAATCGGGTGTATCAAACCCTTAAAAAGCAAATCTGGAACAACGCATGAAACGATTCGGAAGCGAATGCGGGAACATGGCCTCGGACGTCGATCCCATATTTTTGTTCCGCCAAAGGCTGTGCCTGCTTATCGTTATGGTGAAAGCCAGGATAAAAGGGTACCCTGCAGGGGAATTTCGAAAATCCGCTGTGCTTGAAAACGCCGCCTTTCTTCACAAAGCCTGCGCCAGAATAGACATTACCCTTCCCCATGAAACCGCATCGGTCCACCTGTTTAAAGAACGGGTCAAGCTTTTATCCGTCATGGCCACGGCCATGATTTCCGATGACTGCCCTTTAGGCCTTCATCAGCGAGATGCCGTCCTTGAAAATATTGAAAGTATTGTGGCCGTCGCATTTACCAAACAGGAACTGCCCCTTTTTCATGATATTCTCATAGCAGCCTGAGGGAGGCAGATCATTCTTAAAAATGTTAACATACTCGTCGTTGACGATGATACAGGCATAAGGACTTTCACGGTCAATGCCTTAACTTACTGCGTCAATCGTGAGGTTCTCTCTTTTCAGGATGGATTTTTAGCATGGCGTTACATCGAAAACGGCGGCCAGGCAGATATGATTATTTCCGATGTTGATATGCCAAATATGGATGGATTTGAGCTGCTTGAAAAGGTAAAGGATAAAAACGCGGATACCGTGTTTATTCTCATGTCCGGGCGGCCTGAAAACGAGGCGCGGGCAGAGGGCTGCAAGGCGGATGCTTTTCTGGCGAAGCCGTTTTCCATCAATGATTTATTCGATATTGTCCAAACCTATATCGTTGAATGATTCTTAAGGCCGGTTCACCTCCGGCAATACCCGCACGGACAACTGCTCCGGGCTGAACCTGATACAGTCAAACAGCTTTTTTTCAAGGGCCAGGGTATCCTGCCACATTTTTTGGATCCGGGACTTAAGTTCCGGGTTGCCGCCGTAGCGCACCTGGATATATTCCAGGCGGCAGTCCAGGGAGACTACTTTGTCATGAAGTACCCTTTTGTCCGCGTAATTGACGATTTCAGGCTCGGTGACAGGGGCGTTGGATTGACACTGGTCCAGTATGACATGCTGGCGGATGATTTCGGCGATCTCGGGAAAGCCTCTTTCCTTTAACAGGGTGCCGCCGGTTTCCGAATGAACCTCTCCTGTATCAAAACTCCTTGTTTTCGTGATGTCATGGAGAAGGGAGGCTGAGCGCACAAGGGGGATATTGATTTCAGGCTGGCTTAACTGAACCGATCTTGCAATGCACAATGCCACATTGGAGACCATAACCGAGTGGTCGATGATGTGGTCCATCATTTTCATTTCCCGTATCATTGAAAAGCACTCGTTTATGGAGGGAAGATTCATAGGGCACCGATGCTTGGGGTCAAATTATTATTGAAGTTATAGCCCCTGTTGCTAATATAGAAAAGAACTTTTTTAACAGGACACTTCATGCCCATACTTGAGAAAATTATCTCCGGCGGCCAGACCGGTGCCGACCGTGCAGCCCTTGATACGGCCATAAAATTTAACATTCCCCACGGCGGGTGGATTGCAAAGGGCAGAAGGACCGAGGCAGGTCCCTTGCCCGACGTTTATCAGTTGCGTGAAATGCCCACGAAGGATTATCCCGAAAGGACCCGGCAGAATATCCTTAATTCTTCTGGCACGTTGATCATTGCAAGGGGCGCGCTTTCCGGCGGCTCAAAATTGACCCAAAGCTTTGCCCGGGTTGCGGGAAAAACCATCTGTCATATTGATCTTTTAACCCATGATATTTTTGAGGCCGCCATAATTTTGCAGTCCTTTATCCTGGAAAATAATATCCGGGTTCTCAATGTGGCAGGCCCCAGGGCGAGCCGGGATCCTGCCATTTACCACGATGTGAAGTCGGTTATTGAGGCGGCCTTTTATCTGTTTTTTCTGGAATCGGATTACAGGGCTGAGTCCAGCCCCGTGTATCCGAGACAAAGCGCCCCCAAAAAAGTACCCGAAACCCTTGCCGCAGCACTTGATCTCCTGGTATCGGACCTTAGCCTTAAGGAAAAAGCCTGGGTGGCCAGGCTGTCGCAGGGCCAGATTGCCGCCGTGTATTTTTCCTGGCTGGACGACATCAGGATGCGGCTGAGGCTGGACGAAAGAAACAGTGCTCTGATGGCAGAGCTCAAAAGCCGGGCCCTATGGGAGGGGTATACCCCTGAAGACGGGGTGATGGATATTGTCAAAGCGTTAAAATCCCGCCTGAAAGCAACCCATGACCTGAGGGTTTTGTCATGATTCCCATCCGGGATGATCAGGCAAGCCCTTGCCGGCCGGTGGCCGTCTACGGCATTATGGCGGTGACAACCCTGGTATTTGCCTGGCAGCTCATGGTGGGCCTGCACAATGACGCCATTTTTTATATCTTTGGATTTGTTCCGGGAAAATACACCATTGCCAATTTTTCAAGGCATTTTACAGCGCTCAACCTTCTGCTGTCCCCGCTGTCCTATATGTTTTTGCACGGCAGCTTCTGGCATTTTTTAGGCAACATGTGGTTTCTTTATATCTTCGGGGATAATGTGGAGTGCCATCTGGGGTCCTTAAGGTTTCTGGGCTTTTATATCTTGAGCGGCCTTTTTTCCGCATTGTTCCACTTTTTGCTCAACATGTACTCTCCGATGCCTACCATCGGGGCCAGCGGCGCCATTGCCGGGGTTATGGGCGCCTATTTTCTCCTCTATCCGCGCGCCCGCATTTTAACCGTGATTCCCATTCTCATTTTTCCCCTTTTTATCCATATTCCGGCTTTTGTGTTTTTAGGCATCTGGTTTTTGATGCAGTTTCTCAATGCGGCAGGCCAGCAGGCCGGCAGCAATATCGCCTGGTGGGCCCATGTGGGCGGATTTATAACGGGGATTGTGCTGATCCGTTTGAACCGGGGGATACCCAAGTTTGGCACCCGGGAAAAATTGTCCCGGCTGACCGCCAGAAAATACAGCCCCCGCCTTCAGGTTATTACGCCGGAATCCAGGGGGGAGGGGGCGGACCTGTACGGCCGCATTGAAATTTCCTCTTTGGAATCCCTTACCGGCGCCAGCAAGGTGGTGACCATCCCCTGGGGATTTCACAAGCCCCTTTACCGGGTGAAAATTCCGGCCGGTATCCGGCAGGGCATGCGGCTTCGCCTCAAGGGTATGGGCAAAAGCACCGGGCAGGGTAAAGGAGACCTTTTTTTGACTGTGGATATTAAAAATGCCCTCTAAAGGCCGGATAGCAGCAGCCCTCATGATCATGGGGATGGGTCTGGTTATTCTGATTCAGGCCCTGTGGATTGGCCTTCCCATGCTGGCGGAACGGGCGATAAAGTCCAGGCTGCCTCAATTGCCTAATGGATTTGCCCCGGAATTCAAAATCGAATCCATAGAACCTGACAGTGTCAGGATCACTGCTATCCGCATCGGAAAGGATGTCAGCGCCGACTCCCTGGTAATTTTCTATACTTTGGGAGGGCAGAGGCCTTTTGAGGTAAAAAAGATTAAGCTGTCAGGTCTGGTTGTGACCGCCTCTGTAGACGAAGATTATAAGGCGTATCTCAACGGCATGGCACTGAACGGGGATTCCGGCGGAGGCAGCCCCTTAAATCCTTCCGATATTCAGGATGAGGTTGCAGGGTTGGCAGCTTTTATTCCCAAACAGATTGTCATAGATAACGCCCGTCTCAAGATCAAGCATAAGGGTGCTTCTCTGGATGTTCCATTTTACTGCCGGACGGTCCTGACACCGGAAACAGGGGCTGTAAAATCCCATGCCGTGGCTTCTGTTTTGGGTCAGCCTATTGAAATAACAGCAGGAGCCAGCATCCTAAAAGGACTTGAAGCATTTACTCTGGACAGCCGGGCCGTATCCCCGGCCTGTTTTTCGGGCAGAATCTTACCTGAAGCCTTTCCGCTTATCCTTAAAGGTCCTGTTGATCTCCACGGAGAAATGGCCAAGACCGGTGAGTGGCAGTGCCGTCTCTCAAATCTCGGGGTGCAGGGGCCGGATCTTCCCCGGATTGTCATAGAGAATGCCACAGGCAGATTTAATCCCAAAACCCAGGCCTTTTATCTGGCTTCGGAGCTTAAGATCCCGGATTTGTTTACAGCGCCTTTTCCCCTGGTTCTTGCATTGAACGGCAGCCTGAATCCTTCAGAGTCTTTTTCGCTTTCCGTTACCAGCAGTGCGCCACCGGATCACCTAAACCTTGGACCGGATCTGGCCGGTTCCCTGTCTGAAGTGGTTGACCGCCTGACGGTGTCCAATCCCGCCCTGTCCGTCACCATTGAAGGCAACAGGGAGCAGCAGCAGTTGAAGATGCAGGTTTCCGGTAAAAAGGTGACAGCGGAAAATGCCGGCTTTAAATCCAGGCTGTCCGTGTCAGAACCGGTTTTGACGGCAGAAAGCGGTGGGGATTTTTTATCCGGCGGACTGGGCCAGGAGATACGCTGGACTCTGAAGTCGGGTAAAACGGAAATGAGCACCCCAGACGAAAACGGGCATTCCCAGACAATCACTGCCGCAGGAGCGTTCAGATTGAATCCCGAAAATTTGACCCTGTTAGAACAGGTCCGGGTGAAAGGGCAGGTTTCCAAGGTTTTTGCCAGCATAGAAGATCAGCAGGTGTCCATCGGAGAGATTCGGTTTTTTGCCGAATCGGCAGGTACATTGAACCGTCAGATCATCTCCACATCCGGAGTGATTGAGCCTGTGTCGCTTCACTTGGGAAAGCGAAAGGCAACAGCCGCAAAAGCAGGGTGGGAGGGCAGGATTATTCTGCAGCCGGACCGGCCGGTGCAATTTGATCTGACGCCCTGGGTGGCGGCAGGACGGCTTTCCCTTCCTGAGGAGAGCCTTACCGCAGAAGATATCGAGTTTAAAACCCGGATCACCCACCCCTTTGTCAAAGGTGCGGCAGGAACGTTGTCTATCGGCAAGTTTTTATTTCAAAATAAACTGTCAGCAAGGTTTTCCTCAACATTGGAACAGCTCGACACCCTAAGCTACAGCCTGACCGGAACCCTTTCCTCCACGGATCTGCTGAATAAAAATCTGGATGTTTCAGTGAAGGCGGGAATCGATAAGGACATCTGGGCACAGTGCCATGTGACGAGTTCGCATTTTATCGTTGCCGATGAAAATGTCCGTAAAATCGCCCCTAAAATAAGGTTTGCCGGGACAGTGCATCTGGACACCACTGCAGATGTCTGGGCTTCCTATGCCTATGGGAAATTTTCTTCCCGGGTGGCCCTTAAAATCCACGACGGCAGTATGCGTTTTCCGGATTCCAACCTGGCCGTGGAAGGCGTTACAGGCCAGCTCAATATCCGGGATCTTATCCGGATGGAGTCCTATCCGGGGCAGGTGCTGAATATAGACACCATTTCCATGGGACAGTTCAACTTCAAGAATGCCTCGTTAAGATTCCGCATCGAGGATCCCGGCACCCTGGGTATTGAAAATTTAAGCTTTAACTGGTGCAACGGCCTGGTCTCCTCCGAAGCCACCCAGCTGCCTCCTGCAGACGGCGGGCCCTTCCGTCTGATCCTTTTTTGCGACCGTCTGGAAATGGCAGCCCTGCTCAACCAGATGGGGGCCTTTGACGCCGAAGGCGGCGGCACCCTGAGCGGGAGAATCCCTGTGACATACAGCAACGGCAATCTCTCCTT
The DNA here is from genome assembly GCA_963677255.2 of uncultured Desulfobacter sp. Taxonomy (GTDB): domain Bacteria; phylum Desulfobacterota; class Desulfobacteria; order Desulfobacterales; family Desulfobacteraceae; genus Desulfobacter. The sequence goes on from CAXXER010000001.1 coordinate 4,261,909, forward strand.
TGACAACGGCTTTTTATTTTCCACTCCGGGGCAGGGAGGGAAGGTGGCGGTCAGGGATCTGGACCGGCTCATGGCGGGATTTCCCAAAGGCACCCCGGAATCCTCGTATCTGGAAATGGCCGGCGAAGCCCTGCGCGATTTCAAGTATAACTGGGCCACCTTGAAAATGAACAGCCAGGGGGATACCCTTACCGTGAACATGGAACTGGACGGAAAGCCTGCAAACATTCTTCCCTTTGAATTTAAAAAGGAGACCAATGCCTTTGTCCGGGTGGACGCCAAAAGCCCCGGGGCCAACTTTCAAGGGATAAAACTGGATTTAAATCTTACCTTGCCCTTTAATGAGGTGGCAAAATTTGGTACAAAAATAAAAGGTCTTATGGACTAATGTTTAATCAAAGGAAAAAAAATGGTCAGACAACTCAGCGCCTGTGCCGCTGCTGTATTCATCAGCACTCTTATCGGCTGCAGCAGCAGCCATGAAGTTGAAGTCAAACCCGTTGAAATCAAGCCGATCCATATCACCCTTGATGTGAACGTCAAGGTGGACAGGGCCCTGGATGATTTTTTCGGGGACATTGACGCTGCCGAAAAAAAGCTCAAAAAAGGGGAAGAATAATATGGTCCGCAATCGTTTGATTTTTATCTGTCTTATCTGCGCGATGTTTTGTGTCGGAACCCTTGCCGTTGCCGGCGGAATCAAGGAGCGGATGCTCCAGCGCCAGCCGGTCATTCTTGAGCTCAAGGACAAGGGCATCATCGGTGAAACCAACGCAGGGTACCTGGGCTTTGTTTCCTCCGCCAAGGCCGGCGAGGATGTGGTGGCAGCCGAAAACCAGGACCGAAGCGCTATTTACAACCACATTGCCCAGCAGCAGAATATCTCCGCAGATCTTGTGGGCAAGCGCCGCGCCCAGCAACTGGTAGAACGGATGTCCCCCGGGCATTTTTACCAGAACGCCTCTGGCGCCTGGGTGAAAAAATAATGTGACTTCCGGCATCAGAAGTATTTAGGATAATTCCCCGGCAGCTTATATGCGATAATCAATTGAACCGGCTTGGGTGTTCCCTGAATAAGATGGGCCGATGCCGGACATTTTATGATGAATGTAAAAGACGGAGGTTTAGCCTGTCTGCCGCTTTTAAGCGGCAGGTCGGCTAAACCTCTTTTTTTCGGCCTTTCATTTTTTTCACCAGACTTTTTTTGACGTCTGAACACCTCTATTCTCAGTCCGCTTTACACATCAGCCTATCGCAAAAGTCAATTTTAATTGAAAATATTGGGTTGACATAATTCATTCTGAAAGTTAGGTTAACCCATCTACATGTTTAAAGCTAAACCTGTTTCAAAACAGGGACAGAAAGTCACGGTTCTTGAGAAAGATGGCCGGATTGCAAAGTATGATAGCTCCATAGACGTCTGTAATTGGATCGCCAAGTCAAAAAAAGGCGATATCTAAAATCAACTTTCCCCATTCTTTTTACAGCAGTAGATAAAATATCTATTATTCCCATTCTAAATTGAAATTGGAATAACGATCGTGCAAAATCTCTTCAGTAAATTTGACTGATCCTGGTGACACCCGTCATGAATAAAGATATTTCTAACGCACATGTTTTAAAGCTAAGCTTGCTGTGAAGCAAGCTTAGAAAATCACGGGTTTTGATAAAGACAACCGGATTGTAAAACATAAGTTCTTAAATGTCTGTTATGGGTTTGCCGTATCAAAACAGGCAATATCTCAATTCGTTTTTCCGGTCCTTCACAATTATAAGGAAATGTATCTGTTATTTTTTACAATGGATCAAAAGGAATAATTGTCATGGTCAAGCAAACTGCCAACGATAAACTATTGTTTCGATCCCAGGAATTCGGATTTAGCCTTTGGGTTTTGATTATCTTCTTATTCTCAAGCCTGGTTTATGCCGATAGAATTTCAAATGCTCATGATAGCCTGGAGCGATCGAAAAGCATCTCTTATCAAGACGGATATACATATACCCAGGTTTCCTATCAATGTGATGCTACCGGTAATATAAAGGCAAAATATGTATCTGCCCAAATGCAGGGTCGTGAAGGCTTCCACCTGAGTAATTTGGAAGCACATGAAATTGAAACGGATCTGGCTTTGACTAATACGAATGGATATGGGGTTTCGAATGGGAATGAGGTCGCATCTGGGACGGAATATCTTGCTTTTGAGAATTATCTTAAGGCTGCTTCTACTGTTGGGTCTTGGGTGGTGGGGGGGGCATTTTTGGTTTTGGTCTATATAAGGATGATCAAAAAAAAGAAAGTTAGTTTTCTACTATTATTTTTTTGTTTCTCTGGGGGGATTCAATTTTTCCAATGTTCATCTGTTCAAGCCTATCCATATGAGTCCTACATTATAGAAAATTCAAACTTCACGACACTTCATTATTGCGGACATTATAGCAATAACATCGATGCAGTAATGGCCACAGTCTATTGTGATGATTCCATGTGGAATCCTCGTTGGTGGCGTTCATCTTATGTGGATGGGGATGTGATTGTTAATATTATCGGCCAACATGAGGGTGGAACATATCGCTATACAACGTATAGCACAGAAATACCCGCTGCAATAGCTGACCCGGATATAGAGTATGGTGAAAATCCAGAAGAAAGGTCCGTTAATTGTGATCAGCAATACGCTGGTAACCCCATCAACATATTAAATGGTAATAAAATAGAGAAAGAGACGGATATATTATTACCCTCATCTTTTGAAGATCAATTGGTTTTCCTTCGCTATTATAACAGCCAAAGTGCCGAAATTTCTTCTATAGGAAGGGGATGGACCCACAATTTTCATCTGAAATTATATCAAAATTTCAACAATACTCCTTACTTGATTAAAATTTTAGATGAAACCGGCAGAGGCCATTATTTTGAAGATTCTGATAATGATTTTGTTTTTGAAGAGTTTTTTTCAGGCGTTAGTCGGGTCGTAAACAACTCTAATGGAGAATTGTTATGGGAAAGGGGGGGGGAAGAGTATAGGTTTGACTCAGTTAGTGGCAATTTATTAAGCGTGACAGATAAAGGCGGGAATCATATCTCCGTCAGCTATGACGAATATAGTGGGCTTTTGATGGCCTTGAAGGATAGAGGATCCAGCAGAACTATTACCTTTCACTACAATGAAGATGATAGGATAGACTACATCTCAGGCCCTGTAACGACAGCCGTTCCAGACGGCGTATGGGTTTCCTATGAGTATGATATCAACGGTAATTTGACAAAAGTTATCTATGCGGACGATGGGAATGGATCTTCAGCATCGGGGTTTGAATACCGGTACGAAGACGCCAACGATGCCAACAACCTGACCGCCAAGTATGACCTTGAAGGGCATCTGTTATCCTCCTGGACCTATGATGCAAGTGACAGGGCTGTGTCCAACTCCAACACTAAGGGAACCGGAGTAAAAAATATTGATTACTCAGATTCCGCGGCCGTTGTTGTTACAGACGCCTATGATATCGCGCAGACTTATCATATAGAGGAAATTGCAGGCCGCAAGAAGATAATCGAAAAAAGTAATTCCCAGTCTTGCGGTACCTGCGCCAGTGGGATTAAAGCAACTCAATTTGATCCTGAAACCGGCTATCCTGTGCGGCGGGAATACGTTAACGGCCGTATTGATCTGTTTCAAGATTATGATGATAATGGAAATGCAGGAATTCATGTCGTCGCATCAGGCAGTCCCCTGGAAAAAATCATAGAAAAGACATGGCATCCTATACTTTCCGCCCCTTTGATGATTACCCAAAAAAGTGTTTTAACTGATGATACCAACCCGGACCGCAGCCGTATAACCATCTGGGACTACGACGATCCCTCGGCGGCGGGTGACAGCGATATTCCTAATGAAAATCCCACAAATCTTATCCACCGCATGATCCTTCGGGGCTATACCCAGGATGCCTCCGGGGCTGTGGTTGCTTTCGAGCAGATGACAGTTTATACCTACAGTGAAAAGGGGCAGCTTCTTTCTGTTAACGGCCCCCTGGCAGGAGACGAGGATACCGTCACCTTCGGTTATGATTCTGCCACAGGAGATCTCGTCTCTGTCACCCGGCCTCTGACTGGCACCGTTACCTTTACCCATGATGCTGCCGGAAATACTCTTACGGTTACGGATGAAAATCAGATTGTGACGACGTTCACCTATGACGGCAAAAACCGGCAGACCTCTGAAACCATGGATGGCGCTACGAGCAGAAGCACCTATACCGCAGCCGGATCTCCGGCGACCCTCACAGACCGGGTCGGCAGAACTCGGACCCTGTCCTATAATACGTGGGGGCTTTTGCAGCGCCTTCTTGATCCTGCCGGAAATTACTACCAGTACGCCTATGACGAAAACGGCAACCGTACAGAAGTCTCCATTTATTCAGCCCAGGGTGTCCAGCAATTGTTTTCAGGCCAGGATTACGGGGACCCTTCCTCCGATCCCACCCTGTCTCCGGGCAAGCCAGCCAAAAATCTTGCTAAAAGCCAGGACGGTTCTGTCATTTTGGAAACCCTTCTGGGATATGAATACGGAAATCTAACCCAGATTACGGATCCGGCCGGAACGGTCACAGAACTGTCCTATGACATTATGGGCCGGCTGGTGTCAAAAAGCGAACCGCAAACAGAGACTGTCACCGCCAGCACCGACAATGCCTATGATTTGGACGGTAATCTGGTTCAGGTTACAGATCCGGAAGGAAAGATTACGCAGTTCGTTTTTGATGATGCCGGGCGGAAGGTCAAAGAAGTCTGCCCGGATACCGGAACGACGCGTTCTGTTTACGACATAGCCGGCAATTTAATTCAAAAAGTAATGAATGATGGCGTAGTCACAGGCTTTACATATGATGTGCTCGGTCGGCTTACTGGGATCTTATACCCGGACGAGCCCTATGATATTGTCTTTTTCTACGATGAAGGGATCAACGGTAAAGGCAGACTGACAGGCATCAGTCAGGCCGACGAAACCTACACCTTTTCATATGATACCGCAGGTCGTATGATCCGTTCGGAGAGAATTACGGATCTGATTTCTTTTGTTACCACCTATGAGTATGATTCATCGGGGCTCCTGACGGACATGGCCTACCCCGATGGCAGAAGTGTAACTTACGAGCGGGACGCCGCTGGCAATATAACCCGGGTTACGACCACCAAGGACGGTTCGTTCCAGGTTCTGACAGAGGAAGTGGCTTACCGCCCCTTCGGCCCGCTGGCGACTATGACCCTGGGCTCAGGACAGCAGGTGACAAAAACCTTTGACCTGAACTACCGTCCCGTGAGCATTAACGCTTTGGGGATCTTGGAACAAAGCCTCACCTATGATGTCGTTGGGCGGATCACCGGCATCACCGACCTGCTCGACAGCAGTCGAGACCAGAGTTTTGGCTACGACCTTGCCGGCCGGCTGCTTTCAGCCCAAGGGCCATACGGCAGCCTGACCTTTACCTATGATAAAACCGGGAACCGGCTGAGCCGGACTCTTGATGGAGATCATTCGGAAAGCCTTATTTATGGCTATGAGCCAGGATCGAACCTCCTGAATCGAATTACGGGGGACGGCACCCAAACCGATTTGACCTATGATACCAACGGCCGTCCTCTGACCCGGGGGGAGTTTGGTTTCAGTTACAACAGTGCCGGCCAGGTGGCCTCCATTTCCAAAACGGGAAGTCCGGTTGGGCAGTATCTTTACAATTACCTGGGGCTGCGGACGAGCAAAGAGGTTGGAGATAAAACAACCTTGTACCATTACGACCTCTGGGGCAACCTCATCGGCGAGTCCACGGAATCCGGTGACTTTTTCATGGACTATATTTACCTTGACGGCAACCGCCTTGCAGGACTGCCTTCGGATCCCAATGACATTCTCTCCGTCAGTGTATCCGGAAGCACCTGCGGTCCTCTGGAAGGGGTTCGGGTATACGCCTTCAATGAATCCGGAAATTATATCGGTGTCAATGCCGTGACCGACGCTTCCGGGACTGCCGTATTCCAGAAATCCCAGCTTGCCGGAACAGCCTATACGTTCCGGGCGGATTATCTGAATGAAAAATTTTGGTCGGGCATTATCTCGCCCGATTCTGATGAAGCATCCATCCTTATTGAAGAGGCTGACCAGGCTGTGAGCGTTATCCAGAACGGAGAGGCGGTTATTGGCGTTCATGTTTATGTCTTCGATGAAAGCGACCGTTACCTTGGGCTATCCGGGATCACCGATGCTTTAGGACGGGTGGTGTTTTCTCTGCCTGAGGGGCAGGAGTACAAGTTCAGAGCCGATGTCCTGGGCCTCAGTTTTTTTTCATCAACAGCGATAGCCAACGGTGAGACGCAAGTGACCATTGATACCCAGGGCGGCACCCTGACCTTTTCTTTGACCATGGGAAACGGAATCTCTCTGACCGGTATCAAGACCTATGTTTTTTCCTCGGGCGGCCTGTATCTGGGCAAATCTGCTACCACGAATGATGAGGGCATTGCCTTGTTCGATCTGCCGGCAGGCATGTACAAGATCCGTTGCGATTATCTAGGCTACAAATTCTGGAGTGATGAAATCTCCCTGACCGGCAGCCAAAGCGCCACCCTTGATATCCCTCATAGGGCGGTGAGTCTGGCCATTGTTAAAGCCTTAGGCTCTGATGAAACCCCGGCCACTGGCATCCCAACTTTTTTATTCTCTGAAACCGGCAGCTACCTGGGTGTGTCCCACGAGACTGACGACAACGGCCAAGCCGTTTATCTTCTGCCGGAAAAGGAATTCAAGATTCGCGGGGACTATCTTGGCAACGAGTACTGGTCTGAAGCCTTCACCTGGTCAGAACCCGTTATCACCATCCCACAGGGACAGATTCGCCTCTCGGTGACGGGTACGGCAGAACCCCTTGCGGGCATTAAGGTCTACGCCTTCAGCCAGGACGGAACCTATCTTGGGATAAACGCCGTCACCGACGATCAGGGAACAGCCTTATTTGCCCTGCCCCAGGGCAACTATACCTTCCGGGTGGATTATATGGACAGCAAATACTGGAGTCAGAGTCTTGCCGTTACAGGGGGACAAGTCTCCGAGGCTGTATTGTCCACGGGGGGCGGTATCCTGACCGCCATTGTCCGCAAGAACAACGGCACGATCCTAAGCGGGATCAAAACCTACCTTTTTACGGCCTCAGGGTCCTATCTCGGACTGTCTTCTGTCACGGATGATAACGGAGAGGTTTCCTTTTCAGCAAGCAAAGGCGAATACAAGATTCGTCTGGATTACCTGGGGTACAAATTCTGGAGCGATTCCGTCAGCCTGGCCGGAGACACCACTCTGGAAACGGTTATTCCCCATACCCCGGTGACGGGGCTTGTCTTCGCTGCTAATAGTGATCAAACCCGGGCTATAGAGGATGTCAAGGTCTACCTTTTTTCGGAAGCCGGGACATATATGGGCCTGAATGCCGTCGCCGACTCCGACGGAAAAGTCCTCTTCTCCCTCCCGGAAAAGGCTTACAAGCTACGGGCCGATTACCTGGGAAGTCAGTACTGGTCGGAATCATTTGCCGGTTCGGATACGTCCGTAACCATCCCGGAGGGCCGGGCCCTGGTAACGGTCGGTACGGAGGATCATCCAATTCAAGGCATTAAAGTCTACGTGTTCAGTGGCGATAGCTATACCGGCCTTAACTCCGTCACGGACGGGGAGGGCGTTGCTGAATTCAACTTGCCGCAGGGAACCTGGCGGTTCAGGGCGGATTATATGGGTGCCAAGTTCTGGGGGGCCGGTGCGGTCCTGGCGGACCAGAATAACCCGGTAGCCATTGATCCGGGCAATACCAGCCTTGCATTAACCGTTGAGAAAACAGCGGATCACCCCTTAGAAGGGGTAAACGTCTATGCCTTTACTGCAGCGGGGGCCTATATTGGCCTTTTAAAAACCACATCCGACACCGGCCTTGTAAACTTTGACCTGCCCCGGGGCGAATATCAGTTCCGGGCGGATTATCTCGGGTATAAATTCTGGACCGGTAACCTGGCCCTTCCTGATGTCTCTTCGGAAACCTTGTCAATCCCCCACCGGGATGTGACCTTTACAATACAAGGAGAATCGGAAAACACTTTCCCTCTGTCCGGGATTAAAACCTACCTGTTCACGGAAGCCGGGGCGTATCAGAGCCTCACCGCGACCAGCAATTCCAACGGGAGTGTGGTCTTTTCCCTTCCGGAAAAGGCGTACAAACTTCGGGCCGATTACCTGGGCATCCAGCTCTGGTCGGAATCCACCACCTGGGAAGACAAGGCGGTTACGTTTGGACACGGCGCGGTAAATCTGTCCGTCACCCAGGCGGGAACGGCGCTTCCCAGTGTAAGGGTCTATGTCTTTTCTCCATCCGGCACATATCTTGGCCAGTCCATTGCCACGGACAGCGCGGGAACGGCCAGCCTTACCCTGCCTGTCAATACCTATAAGCTGCGGATCGACTACAGCGGCAGCAAATACTGGACCCAAGAGATTGATCTGATCCGGGGGCAGGCCGTCGATCTGGATTATGACCTGGATACCCTATCTTTGAACTTGACGGCCAATCCCCATTATGCCAGATATGACGGAGAGATGCCGCAAAAAAAGGAGGCTGCCGTTCTCCTCGCATCCATCGGCTCGTTGGCCGGTTATTACACCTCACCCGATCAGCCTGATACGATGTATTATATCAACGATCACCTGGGGACCCCATTAAAGGTGATCGATAATGATAATCAGGTGGTTTGGGACGGGTGGTATCTGCCTTTTGGAACAGTTCAAGATGGCGCCGGGTTGGCGCAGAACCCGTTCCGGTTTCCGGGCCAGTATTTTGATGGGGAGACCGGGCTGCATTATAATTGGCACAGGTACTATGATCCTGAAACAGGGAGATACATTACTCCAGATCCGATTGGATTGGCTGGGGGGATCAACCCGTTTGTTTATGTCCAAAATGATCCGGTTAATATGGTGGACCCAGAAGGGCTGGTCGGACTGAAAATTGGCAAAATTGTAGGGACCTGGATAGCCAAAAAATCAAAACAATGGTTTATCAGTAAAATTCTTAAATTGCCTGCTGAACAAACAGGAAAGAAAATTGCCAAAGATATTCTTGATCGATATGAAGGTGATGGAACTACAGATAATTCTCCAGAACAAATGGAAATGGACATGGATACTGATAATGACGGTCTGAATGATTATTTTGATCCTGATGATGATAATGACGGAATTCCAGATGATTTTGATGATACCCCCAAGACACCTGAGAATTCATCTACATGTAATTAAAACAATATTATCAATTGATCGGAACTTTATATGAACAAGAAATCTGAAATTTCAATTGGTTTAAATTTGATTCTAATTTGTTTTTATTTTGTAAATATAATAGCCTCGCAAGCCTTTGAACCTGAAACAAAAGAAAAGGTTCTATGGGATGTTTTTTTTGATACCTCTCCTGGACTTTCAATCATTACGGCTATTTTACTGTATTTAGGTATAGTCTTTTGGGGGGCAAAGTTGATTCAAATATTTTGGAACCGATTCCTTTCAGATGTGTTTAGGATTAGGCTAATATCATTTCAAGAATCGTTGACAATGGCCATAATTTTTTCGTTTGGTGCCGTTTGATATCAATCTCAAAGATTGATATCAAATTGAATGACTTGTCAAATTAGAGGCTATTTTAGGATTTATATGATTGAAGATATAGTATTTGGGCTTTTTAGATTTATTGGCTTTATATTTTACCATTTTTTTATAGAGATAATTTGCTTTTATACCGGTGAAATTGTTTTGTGGATCTTTTCAATAGGAAAGAGGAAACCGAGATGGGATTATTATCAAAATGAAACGTTATCTAAAACGATACTGTTTTCCGAGATAACAACTTGGATTGGCATCAGTTTTTGGGTCGCGCTGTTTGTTTTAATAATTAAAGTCATTGGAAACTAATTGTTCCGAGCTAAAGTCGCATGCAACATGGTGCGGGGTATTGAATCCCCTAAGCCTGAGCCCCCTTAAGAAAAGTATCAATCGTTTTTAGGAGAACCTTCTGCTGTGCCGGTGGAAGGTTTTCTATTTCTTTCATTCTCCGTGTCAGCTTCAAGTTTGGCTTGCCGCCGGTATTGGTGGGGGTAAGCCCCAAAAGCTCGTCAGAGGTGATCCCCCAGTGTTAGGATAGTTGTCGCATGAACCAGAAAATACTATAAGAGGGGGCAGGAGGTTCATGCATGAAATATTCACCAGAACGCAAAGAAGCTGTTCTTAAAAAGATGATGCCGCCCCATAACCGCCCTTTAAGCCAGATCGCAGCAGAGGAAGGTATCAGCGAGGCTACATTGTACAATTGGCGCAGAGAAACTCTGGTCCTCTGGACGAAGTCAGAGTGCAGGGGCTTTATCTTTTGTACGACTAAATGTTGCTCTATGAGCAAGTTGTCCCCCCACAACTGTAGATCAAGGCCCCTTTGCCGCAGCCAAAAGACACTATCTATACCCAATATCCTGTCAAAAGAAAACCCCCCGCCGACACAATCAAAAAATTTTCGTGCAAGCAACTCCAAAAAAGGATATAGAACGAAAGCGCTGTATCAGGGCTTAACTTTAAAACGGACAGGAACGCTTTAGTTATGCATATTTCCGAAGGCGTATTATCCGCCCCTGTACTTGGAACAGGGGCTGCGGTTACCGCAGGATTCACCTATCTGGGCTTGCGGCGGATCGACTATGACCAGATGGTTCATGTGGCTATTCTGGCGTCGGCGTTTTTTGTGGCCTCCCTGATCCATGTGAATATCGGGCCATCCTCCGTTCATCTTATCCTAAACGGAGTGGTGGGATTGCTGCTGGGCCTGGCCGCTTTTCCGGCCATCCTCACAGCTTTGGCGCTCCAGGCTCTGCTGTTCCAGTACGGGGGGCTTACGGCGCTTGGCGTCAACGCCGTTGTCATGGCACTGCCCGCAGTGCTGGTTCATTATCTGTTCGGCCCCATGGTGGGCAAATCCCCGGGGATGACCTTTGCCGCGGGATTCTTGTCCGGCATGGTCTCGGTCCTTTTGTCCAGTATCCTGCTTGCGGTATCGCTTTGGGCTACGGACGCCCAGTTTATAAAGACCTGTGTTGCCATTGTAACGGCCTATGTGCCGGTGATGATTGTCGAAGGCATTGTTACAGGCTTTTGCATCTCGTTTCTGGTCCGGGTCTATCCGGAGATTCTTCCCAAGAGGATCGGGCGTTAATGGACAACCCCCTGGAATCCGGAACATCCTTTCTGCATCAGCTGGACCCTCGCATCCGGATCATGTGCGCGGTGTTCCTCTCTTTTGCCGCAGCCCTGTCCCATCATCCCCAAGTGGCAGGGGGATACCTGATCCTCGGACTTGTCCTTGTTAAACTCGGGCAAATCTCCCGACAGGATTTAAGCCCCAGGATTAAACCGCTGCTCTGGTTCCTTTTAATGATCTGGGTGCTTCTTCCCTTAACCTTTTCCCAGGAGATCATCGCGGGGGCCGGATGGTTCAAAGTGTCCATGGCTGGGATCAGGCTTTCAGCAATGATCAGCTTAAAATCGATGGCCATTGTTCTGATATTTACCGCGCTGATCGCCACCATGCCCCTGGCGTCCCTGGGCAAGGCCATGCATCAGCTGCATGTGCCGGATAAGCTGGTCTTTTTGCTGCTGATGACCTACCGCTATATTTTCGTCATCAGAGAAGAGTATCTGCGGCTGCTGCGCGCTGCCCGGTTCAGGGGCTTTTGCCCCGGAACGAACCTGCATTCCTACAGGACGTTTGCCTTTTTAGCCGGAATGCTCTTTGTCCGGGCCTCCCTGCGGGCGCGGCGGGTCTACCAGGCCATGCTTTGCCGGGGGTTTGCAAGGACCTTTTATACCCTGGACGTTTATCTGCCCAACCGCTGGAACCCGTTGTTTTTTGTGGGTATGCTTACGGCTGGCTTTTGCATGACCCTTATTGATATGCTCTGGATGTACTCATGACCCCGATTATTGAACTTGAACAGATCTGTTATACCTATCCCGGCGCCGATAAACCGGTGCTGGATCATCTGGACCTGACCCTGAATCCGGGAGACCGGATCGGGCTGATGGCCCCCAACGGCAGCGGCAAAACCACTTTGCTACATACCATCATGGGGCTGTGCCGCCCCCAGGCCGGCAGCATCCGTCTGTTCGGAAACCCCATGAATGAAGAAAAGGATTTTGCATCCGTCCGAACCCGTTTGGGACTGCTGTTCCAGGATTCGGACGATCAGCTTTTCTGCCCGACGGTGCTGGATGATGTGGCCTTCGGCCCCCTGAACCTTGGGGCATCGCGTCAGGAGGCAAAAGACAAGGCAAGACAGATATTGGTAAAACTGAATATTGCCGAATTTGAGGACCGGGTCACCCATCGGCTCAGCGGCGGTCAGAAACGCCTGGTGGCCCTGGCTTCCGTCCTTGCCATGTCTCCTGAAATGCTGCTGCTGGACGAGCCTACCTCAGGTTTGGACAGTAAGGTCAAACAGACGCTTTCAGACATTCTGACAGGGTTGGATATCTCCTATTTTATCATTTCCCACGAATTTGATTTTATCAATGCGGTGACGGACAGGATTTTTTCAATGGAGGAGGGCAGGATTCTTTCGGATGAACAGGTTCATATCCATGCCCATGAACACATTCACAGGCACGGACGTCATCCACATCATCATAAATAGGACAAAAAAGGGAGAGGGCAGGTTAATACCTGTCCATAAGGTCGGTCAGTTGTTTTTGAATGCAAAAGTAGATGTCTTCATCGCTGCCATAGACATCAATGACATCTTTGTGGTTGATTAAAGTTTCCACCACAAAGGCGGTCAGATAAAGACTTGCAATGTTGGGGTTGGATACCAGGGTTCTGAAAGGGGCGACAGCGTAATCAATATCAAAATCCTCAGCCCTGCACATGGCATCCATGCATCTGACAATCTGATTTTCAATGCTGGATTTGGAAACGGTTTCAATGAGACCGCTTTCTATAAGCTTCATTGAGACTTTGTTACTGAATAAATCAAGATTGTCCCGGATGGTGCTGATGGTTTTGATCCGCTCCCTCTCTTTTGAGGATTCAATTTTTGAAAGCAGCTTGGCTTCCCTATTTCCGGTGTAAAACATCTTGGCCATGGATTTATTATCCTTACAAAATCGTTAAACTTGAAAGTTCCTAGTTATAGTCTAAAACATAGGGGTTGATCAAGATAAATCTATTGAAACGGCTATAATTCTTCGATGATCAGCTGGGGGGAACAGGCTTTGAAGCGGTTCAGTTTCAGTCTGAAAAGCAGTTTGCCAAAAAAATTGGGAAGGTCGTTCGTGTCGGAAAGGTTAAACTGCATGGCCTCCACAGCCGTATCGGTATTCTCTGCCTTCAGCACCATTTTACGGTGACAGTTTCCAATAATATGGGAGCTTGCCACCCACAGGTTTCGGCATAAAAAAAGCGGTTCCGGGTTGGCGGTGCCAAAGGGTTTGAGACCGTCGATTTGAAGGGCCAGATCCAAGGTAATGTCTTCAAGTTTTAACTCGGCATCCACCGTGACCGCCTTTTGCAGATCACGTTCAGAGAAAACATCTTCCATATGGGCGGCCAACGCATTTTTGAGAGGCGAAAGAAGGTCGGTTTTTACCGTCAGGCCGGCAGCCATGGCATGGCCTCCGAATTTTACAAGCAGATCTTCATGGGCGGTCAGAACTTGGTGGATATTGATTCTGCCGATGCTTCTGCACGAGCCTGTGCAAAGGTTCTCATTGACCCTGAGCAGTATCACAGGGCGGTTATACTTCCGGCTTAGCCGGGAGGCGGCAATGCCCAGGACCGAGGCTTCCCATTTTGCATCCCAGAGCATGAGCAGGCGGTGATCCAGAAGGGACGGGTCCCGTTCCAGCCGTCGTTCAATATCTGCCACAATTTCCCGCTCAATCTGCTGCCGCTTGAGGTTTAGCTGGTCTAACAGTTCCGCTGTGGGGCCTGCCTGGGCGGGATGGGATGCGGTCAGGTGGGAAACGCAGATTCTGGCATGGGAGATCCGGCCCGCCGCATTGATCCTGGGAACCAGTTTAAATGAGATATCGTCGGCGTCCAGTTGATTCAGATCCAGACGCGCGGCCTGGGCCAGGGTTTGGATGCCGGGACGACTGCCTTTTCGAAGCTGGCGCAGGCCTGCCAGGCAAAGCACCCGGTTGTCGTTGATCAAAGGGACCATATCGCCTATGGTTCCTAAAGCGAAGAGATCCAGGAATCCAAGCAGCCCGGGCTCCCCGAATTTTTCCCACAGGTTGTTTTCCCGGAAGGTTTTTCTCAACGCCATCACCAGAAAAAAGGCCACACCGACCCCGGCCAGAAAGTATAGACCCGAGGCGCAGTCGGATCGTTTGGGATTAATAACGGCCAAAGCCTTGGGCAGGGTCGTTCCCGGTTCATGGTGGTCTGTGACAATGACATCAATGTCTTCATTTGCAGCAAGGGTGACCGCATCGTGGGAGGTGATGCCGCAGTCCACCGTAATGATCAGGTCCACATCGGTTTCGGCGGCCATGGCAATGTGATCGGACTGAATGCTGTAGCCCTCCTTGGAGCGATGGGGAATGTACCAGGCGACATCCGCCTCAACAAGCGTCAAAAATTCCAAGATCAGAGCGGTGGCAGTGACCCCGTCCGCATCAAAGTCTCCGAAAATAAGTATTTTTTCCCGGTTGATGACCGCCTGGTAAATCCGCTCGCAGGCCTTGTCCATATCTTTAAGATCAAACGGGTTCGACAGACGCTCAAAGGTGGGCTTAAGGAAAAAACGGGCCTCTTTCTCAGAATCAATCCCCCGGCTGACCAAAAGATGCGCCACTATCCTATGGCAGCCTATGGCCGCGGCCAGGGCATCGGTCTTTTTGTCATCTGTCGGGGTATGTATCAGTTCGGTTTGCATGGGATATTGTGAGGGTTATATCTGTGCGCCAGGGTAAAGTCAATTTTTCAAAATAGCAATTGAGAAAGACAAGGCAATAATGATATATTGACTGTTTTAAAACCGAATGTGAATGAAAATGCATACCCTGTCAAAGGAATATATGGTAGATAAGGAGAAAATCGGGTTTATCCGGTTTATCTTCGAAGCCCACGAAGGGGTTGCCGTCGTGACGACGCTGGACCCGAAAGAAGGGCATATCCTCTTGCGTATCGCTCCGGACAGGGTTGAAACCGCCTTGACGGTCATTGACGACCTGAAAAAGGATTTCAAGTTTGATGAGTACCACTAAAAAAGCCTATATCAACACCATCGGCTGCCAGATGAATGTCTATGATTCCGAAAAACTGGCAGGGATTCTTACCGCCTACGGGTACGAGCAGACCCGGGACATGGATACTGCCGATCTGGTGCTTTGCAATACCTGCTCTATCCGACACAAGGCCGAGGAAAAGGCCTTCAGTTTTCTGGGACGTTTTGCCAGGGAAAAGCGCAA
This sequence comes from uncultured Desulfobacter sp., assembly GCA_963677255.2. Classification (GTDB taxonomy): domain Bacteria; phylum Desulfobacterota; class Desulfobacteria; order Desulfobacterales; family Desulfobacteraceae; genus Desulfobacter. Next base: position 4,277,451 of record CAXXER010000001.1, read on the forward strand.
ACGCCCCCATCTTGTCACGATCATGGCCGGCTGCGTGGCCCAGCAGGAGGGGGAAAAGGCCTTTGACCGCCTGCCCCATCTGAATATCGTTCTGGGCACCCAGGCCTTTTCCCGGCTGGGATCCCATCTTGATGCCCTGGCCGAGGGCAAGACAAGAATCGTGGATACGGCCGAGTCCGATGTGATTTTTGAGGCCATGCCCGACACAAAAGCCTTTGACGAGAATCAGGTCGCAAGATTCGTCACCATCATGCAGGGCTGCGATAATTTTTGCACCTATTGTGTGGTCCCCTATGTCCGGGGCAGGGAAAAGAGCCGGGACCCTGAGTCCATTGTCAAAGAGGTTGAAATCCTGGCCGAATCCGGCATAAAGGAGATCACCCTTTTAGGCCAGAACGTCAACTCCTACGGGGTTAAAGATAGCGGGGGGACCTTTGCAGGGCTTCTTGAAAAAGTCAGCCGGGTAGAGGGGATTTTCCGCATCCGGTTTGCCACCTCCCATCCCAAGGATCTGTCCGAGGACCTGATCCGGGTCATGGCTGGAACGGAAAAGGTTTGCAACCACCTTCATCTGCCGGTTCAGTCCGGATCCAACCGGATTTTAAAAAAGATGAACCGCGGCTATACAAGGGAAACGTATCTTAAACGGATTGCGGACTTACGAGCCGTCTGCCCGGATGTGGCGGTGTCCACGGATATTATCGTAGGATTTCCTTCGGAGACCGAAGAAGATTTCCAGGATACGATGGATCTTTTAAAAACCGTAGAGTTTGATTCCATTTTTGCCTTTGCCTATTCGGACCGGTCTTCGGCACCGGCGGCCAAATTCCCGAATCAGGTGGATGAGGCAGTTAAAAATAAGCGCCTGAACGATCTTCTCGCCTTGCAGGAAACCTATACCGAAGCCAAAAACAAGGCCCAGGAAGGAAAAATCCTTGAGGTACTCGTGGAAGGGGTCAGTGCCAAAGAGCGGGACGGGTTTGTCAAAGAGACTGAAAATACCCGGCAGATGTTCGGCAGGACCGAGACCAACAAAATCGTTCATTTTCCTTCAGACCGTGCACAGATCGGCGACCTGATTCCAATTCAAATTGAGTCGGCCTACCCCCACTCCCTCTGGGGGCGGCCTGTCTAAGTGGAGTTCCCATGAAAAATAAGAGCCTGAAAATCGGAAGAAATGAACCCTGCCCCTGCGGCAGCGGCCGGAAATTTAAAAACTGCTGCCGGAATCAAAAGGCGGAAATCTCCATCAGGGACGAGTACAAAAAGCGCTATGACATCATCTTAAAGACGCCGGAGCAGGTGGACGGCATCCGAAAATGCGGGGACCTGCTTTTATCCATCATGGACGGGGTGGAGAAAATGATCCGGCCAGGACTTAAAACCGATGATATCAATACCTATGTCCATGAAGAGACCATCAGGGCAGGGGCTGTGCCCGCCCCCCTGAATTACAGAGGATTTCCAAAGAGCGTATGCGTGTCCATTAATGACGTCATCTGCCACGGCATTCCCGGAGAGCGGATTCTTGAGGACGGAGACATTGTCAACGTGGACATCACCCCCATACTGAACGGATATTATGCCGATGCCAACAAGACTTTTTTTGTTGGGACTCCGGGACCGGGTGCCCAGAAAGTTGTGGCTGTGGCCGCAGAGTCACTGCGCCGGGGCATTGAGGTGGTGGCCCCGGGGGCGACCCTCGGGGATATCGGCCATGCCATCCAGTCCTATGCCGAAGCCCAGGACTGCTCCGTTGTTCGTGAGTTTGTAGGGCACGGGGTGGGCATTGACTTCCATGAGCAGCCCCAGGTTCTGCATTTCGGCCGTCCCGGAAAAGGCGTCGCTCTCGTGCCGGGCATGGTCTTTACCATTGAACCCATGATCAATCTGGGCAAAAAAGAACTCCATGTCCTCGAAGACCGGTGGACAGCCGTGACCAATGACGGCTCCCTGTCCGCCCAGTTTGAGCAGACCATTCTGGTCACTGAAGACGGATATGAAAGCCTGACCCCGTATTCCCTGTAGGAAAAGAGGGGCTGGGATTGAAACGGTTTTTTTTAAAACTATTTTCAATTTTCTATATCGGGTTTATCGGGGCAAGCTCCGCGCTTTTCTTCTGTATGGCCCTTGTGATCCGACTTGTGACTGCCCCCTTAGACCGGCGGCGGGTCATCACGAATGTGTTCAGCGCCTTCTGGGCATCGGTCTATATTTTTTGTATGCCGGCCTGGTCCGTTCGGATTCGGGGGCGGGAGAAGCTGTCCATCGGCAAAAATTATGTCTTTGTTGCCAACCACCAGTCCCAGCTTGATATCCTGGTGCTTTACCGTCTTTTATTTCCCTATCGCTGGGTATCCAAGGCGGCGGTCTTCCGCATCCCTTTTATCGGATGGAATATGCGGCTCAACGGGGATATTCCTTTAAAGCGGGGGGATAAAACAAGTGTCCAGGCCATGATGGCAACGTGCGAAGACCTGCTTAAAAAAAATATCTCCATTTTTTTCTTCCCCGAAGGTACCCGGTCAAAGGACGGACGGCTGCGGCCCTTTAAACCCGGCGCCTTTATCCTGGCCCAAAAGACCCGCACCCCGATCCAGCCTGTGGTGATCAAACATACCAAAGATGCCCTGCCCAAACATTCCATGACCATTGGCGAGGCCAAGACGATGGAGGTTGAGGTGCTGGATGCGATTCCCGTCTATAAATTCGCTCACTTAAGTGCTGAGGAAACTGCAGCCATGGTCAGGGAGATTATCGAATCCCACGTTGCGGCTTAGCTTAAAAAGACCAGGGACCGGTGGTGACGCCCATAAACCGGTTTTGGGATTTAAGCGTTGCTGTAAACTGTTCTGAAAGCTTTTTATCGGTTGCATGTTCATAGATTGTTCCGGACCGGTCCATGCCCCGGATGATGCCGTCGTTTAAAAACCATCCCGCCAATGCTTTGCTGATCTTAAACCGAAATTCAGGAGAAATAGGGCTATTGCAGTCTATCCGAAAGAGCTGGCCGGCTTGAGCCTCATTAAATGGCTGGACTGTGGGCAGGCTGCCGGTCGTATCTGTACAAAATTTCATAAAGTTGATCAGGCGGGAGAGCCGAAGCAGGGTGACAGCCTGGACCCTGTCGGTGGTATGGGTAAGGGGCAGGGCCGAAGACCGCATCAGTTCAAACCGTTCCGGCAGAATGCCGTAGTTCCGGCATCGTTCAAAATCTACGCTGCCCGGTGCGGGATAGAATACAGACAGGCCGGCCAGGGTGGGCAGGGACGCTAAGGTTAAAAGATCCTCCAGGGTGGTTTGGGCTGTCTGGTCCGGTGCGGCTGCGATAATATAGGATACCGTATCCATTCCCGCCTCAAGAGCAATTTCAAGCACATCTTCATAGCTTTTCCTGACATCCGGACGGCCAAACCGTGCAAGCTGAGAGGCGGAAAAACTGCCCACCGAAAGGTTCAGGGTTTTAAATCCGGCGGCTTTCATGGCAAGGATGATCTCTTTGTCCAAAGACGGCGGGAAAAGCCCGTTCATGGCCCTTAGTTCAACGCTTCTGTCTTTAAAGATTTCCGTAATTCCCGAAAGCAGGGAGAGCACCCATTTTTTGTCCAGGGTGAGGTTTTCATCCTCAAAATCGATAAATCCGATGGGGTGGTTTTTCGCCTGAGACCGGATTTCGGCCAGGACATTATCGACACTGCGGCGGCGGAACCTTCCGTGGCGGGTTCGAGCCGAGACGCTGCAGTAGGAACAGGAAAAAGGACATCCCCGGCTGGCGGCGATGGTGACGGCCTTTTTTTGCCCTCTCCGGTAAAACTTGGCATGGGTTTTGTCCACAGCGGGCAGGGGAAGGGCGTTGAGATCGGGCTCCCAGGCAGGCGGGTTGCAGATAACCTTGCCTTGGGATCGGTATGCAAGACCCTTCAGGTTGCCCATTCCGGGCACTTTTGAAAAGTCAGGAATCCCTGCAGTGTTGCCCCGGGTAAAATTGCCCCTGTTTAAAAAACGGCAGAGTTCAACCAGGGCGGTTTCTCCTTCTCCCCGGATGAGAAAGTCAATATCGGGGTTGGAAAGGCATTGGCCCGGGAAAAGGGTGGGGTGGTGACCCCCCAGAACAATCCATGCACCGGGGCAGAATTTTCGGACCGCCGCTGCCGTAGCCATAGCCTGGTCGGCATAGGGGGTGAAAAGCGAGGAGATCCCTACGATAAAAGGCTGCTCCTGTCGGGCCAGATGGCCTAAGTGTTCGTGGGTATACCCAAAATGACGGAAGGTGGAAAAAAGGCTGAATAAGGACAGATCCTCCCGGCCGTAATAGTCCTGCAGGTATGAAAATTCTTCAGGCAGCGGTAATGTCTTGGATTTATCTGTGGCAAGGCCGTCGATAATGGTGCAGGCAAACCCTGCCGCTTCCAGGCCTGCGGCAATGGCGGCAAGACCGTAGGGCAGGGTTCGTTTCCGGGTCAGGTAAAAATCCCGGACAGGGGGCTGGATCAGGACGACACGGTTCATGCCCCGTCTTACTTTACTTCGGGGAATTTAACAATACACAGCAAGCAGAGCAGCGGAATAAAGGCGGCATACAGCAGTACGGTTTCAAGGCCATACATGTCAGCCAATTTTCCAACCAAAGGGGAAACCGCGCCGCCAAGACCGTAGGCAAAGCCCATCATTAGACTGGCCACCATGGAGCGGGAGCCAGGGGCTAGTTTCTGGGCCATGACCACCCCCAGCGGCAGCGGTGCCAGTACGGTAAATCCGGCTGCAAATGCGCTGATATACAGCCAGGGGCCGGACAGATAAAGGTAAGCCAGAAGGGTCGGGGGCATGAGGGCAAAGGAGAGAAAAAAGACGGGCTTGAATCCGACGCGGTCCGCCGAATATCCGGCTAAAAGTCCGCTGGCCGTGCCGGCGATGATAAAAAGGGCCACAATCAGTCCAACCGCAGGCAGCGGATGGCCTAATTCGGTGAGATGGATGGGCATAAAGGTGATAAAGGTCTGGCCGGCAATGGCCCGGAGCACCATGACAAGCCAGATTAAAAATACCGATTTCCACACCTTGCCCAGGGTCTCTTTCAGGGTGCCGATAAACCCTTTGGAGGCCATGCCTTCGGTTTGAGGCACGGGTAAAAGCTTTAAGCAGAAGACAAAGGAGATCAGCCCCAGCACCATGGTCCAGGGCATGGCCGCAAGACCGAATCTTGCCACGTACCAGGTGATGAACACAGGGCCCAGGCCAAAGGCCAGGGTGCCGCCGGTGTTGAACAGCGACATGGAAAAACCAGCTTTATTGCCGCCGTAGATGTTCACCATGCCGGAGGTGGACGGGTGGAACATGGAAGAGCCAAAAGAGCCCAGGCACAGGATGAGCAAAAGGATCCAGAAATTACCGGCAAGCCCTGAAAAGGGGATGGAAAAAAAGGCCAGAAAAAGACCGCACAGCACAAAGCCCCGCCCGGGATAGCGGTCAGCCAGATATCCCACAATGGGCTGGATGACAAAGGATAAAAATCGGACCATACCGGTGATCAACCCAACCTGGGCCAGGGTCAGCGACAGCTTGTCCACAAAGGCGGGCAAAAGGGGCGTGAAAAATGAGGAGTAAAAATCCCCTGTAAAATGGATCAGGGTCAATACCAGTACAATACGGTAATTGACCCTGTCCAGAGGCTGTGTGTCGGTCATGGTTAGTTTTTCAAACTGTGAATGGGGGCGGGAATCCTGCCGCCATAAGTCACAAATGAGTCTTTGAGATCCAGGTGGGGCACGTCCATGATAATGGCTTCTCCTAAAAGACCTCCGAAATGGACCTTGTCTCCGGCTTTTTTACCCGGCACGGGAATAATCCGTGTGGCTGTGGTCTTGGCGTTGATCATGCCGATGGCCATTTCATCGGCAATGATGCCGGCCAGGCAGTGCTGGGTGATGTCGCCGGGAACCGGAACCATGTCAAGCCCCACAGAGCATACGCAGGTCATGGCCTCAAGCTTTTCAATGGACAAGAAGCCCTTGGCTGCGGCGTTTGCGATATTCAGGTCCTCGCTGACCGGGATAAAGGCACCGCTTAATCCGCCCACATGGGAAGAGGCAAAGGCGCCGCCTTTTTTCACGGCATCGTTGAGCATGGCAAGGGCGGCCGTTGAGCCCGGCACCCCGATGTGGGAAAGTCCCAGGGCCTGGAAGATCTCTCCGATACTGTCCCCTACGGTAGGGGTGGGGGCCAGTGACAGGTCGACAACGCCGAACTGGATGCCGAGGGTGTCCGCCACTTCCCGGCCAATCAGCTCACCGACCCGGGTGACCTTACAGGCAGTGCGTTTTATGATTTCAGCGATTTTCCCAAGGGTCAAAGGACCGTTGGCGAGATTGCGCTCGATGGCCCGTTTAACTACGCCAGGGCCGGAAACGCCGACGTTGATGACGGCATCGGCCTGGCCGACTCCGAGGTATGCGCCGGCCATAAAGGGCATATCCTGGGGGATATTGGAGAATACACAGAGCTTGGCGCAGGCAAGACCGTCCTCGTCCCGGCTGAGTTCCGCTGCCTTTTTAATGGCCCCGGCCATTTCAAAAACCGCGTCCATGTTGATCCCGGCCTTGGTAGTGGCCACGTTCACAGAGGCGCAGACCCGCTGGGTTTCGGCAAGGGCCTGGGGCAGGGCGGCGATCAAAGACTTGTCGCCTGCGGCCATGCCTTTTTCCACAAGAGCGGTAAAACCGCCGATAAAGTCGATGTTAACGGTTTTTGCAATGTCGTTGAGGGTGACGGCGATCTCAACCATCTGATCCGGTGAGAATCCTGCGCCCACAAGGGCAATGGGGGAAATGGAGATACGCTTGTTAACTACTTCTACACCGTATTTATCACCGACGCGGTTGCAGACGTCTACAAGCTTGGCCGCGTGGCCGATGATTTTTTTTCTGATATTGTCCTTGAATCTTTCAAGGTCGTGGCTGATACAGTCGAACAGGTTCACGCCTAAGGTAACGGCGCGGACATCCAGGTTTTCATTTTTCACCATTTCAATGGTGGACATGATTTCATGATCTTCAAGCATGGGGTGCCTACTTAAATTTTATTAATTGCTTCAAATATGTTCTTGTGCTGGATGCGGACATCCAGGTTGAGTTCGCTTGCTTTGTCCCGAAGCGCCGTAAAAAGGCCCTGCGCATCCACCTGCGGTGTGATGGCCACCTGGTAGATCATGACATTGGCGTTGGGATCGGATCCCCCTTTGAATACGGCCTTGAGATTAACAATATTGGCGTTATGATCGGCGATGATGCCGGAGAATTTGGCCACCAGGCCCTTCTGGTCCGGGCCGATGGTGGTGATCATGAAAAGCTCTCCCTCTCCGGCAGCCGTGTCCGCTGGGTCAAGAACCCTGACATAGATACTCAGACCGTTGCCGTTCGACTTGCGGGTCAGGGTCTGCTGGACGGTTTCAGGGATCAGGTCTGCCGGAGCCTGGGCAATAAAAAAGCCCGCGAACTGGCCCTGAAGAATCATCTGGTTCACGTTTTCAAGGTTGCAGCCCAGCTCAAATAAATCCTGACTGACCCGGGCGATAATGCCGGGTCTGTCCTTGCCCAGGACCGTGATAATAAGTTTATTCATGGTGCGTTTCCTACATGGCCTCCCGTAGGGCCTGAATGGTTTGGGTGTAGTCGGGGGTGTTGAAAATGGCAGATCCGGCGACAAATGAGGTGGCTCCTGCCTGATGAACCCTGCCGATGGTGTCAAGGTTGACTCCGCCGTCCACCTGGATGATGGCCGAAGAGCCTTCGGCCGAAAGCAGTGCGGACAGGTCCGCGATTTTTTTAACGGCGGATTCGATAAATTTCTGGCCGCCGAAACCGGGGTTCACGCTCATGATCAGAACGAAATCCAGCTGGTCGACGATCCATTCAATACTGGACAGGGGCGTGCGCAGGGTTCAGGGCGACACCGGCTTTAACGTCAAAGCTTTTGATCAGCTGCAGGGTTCTGTGCAGATGGGTGCAGGCCTCGGCATGAACGGAAATATAATCGGCGCCGGCCTTGGCAAACTCCGGGATCATAAGATCCGGTTTCTCAATCATGAGATGAACGTCAAGGGCCATACTGCAGGCCCGTTTGCATGCGTCTACGATAATGGGGCCGTAGGTGATGTTGGGGACAAACTGCCCGTCCATTACATCAATGTGGACCCAGTCCGCTCCTGCGGCTTCAACTGCTTTTAATTCATCTGCAAGCCGGGTGAAGTCGGCTGACAATATGGATGGTGCTATGATTCCCATGAAAACTCTCCTGTATCCATGTGCCAATGCCAGTTTTCCCAGAGGGGGGCAGGCGTTGGGCGCCAGGGATCAATGGTCTGTGTCCGGACCAGTTCCTGGTCGATAAAGATGCGGATTTTAAACCTTATTCCGCCGGGAATCAATAGATTTATCATTTTTCCCGGTTTCATGTATCCGTCGATGAGCGGGGCCTCCATGCCGAAGATATCGGCCGTCACCCGGACATGGCGGTTGGCAAAGCCCGCAGGAACGGTGTGGGTGATCAGTACCGCCCGGTTCATATCCATAGGATCCATGACCTGTCCTGCCTGGGATCGGTTGACGATCAACTGGACAGGAACGGACTGGGGAATGCGGCTGCCGGCTTCGGGGATTTGTTTGAGAATGGTTCCGATGGCGACCCCGGGTGCCGTTTCCGACCGGATTTCTCCAACTTCAAGGCTGATCGGGGTAAGTTTTTTTACGGCCGCATTTAGATCCAGCCCTTTTACGTCCGGCATGACCCGTTCAACCGGCACCGGTCCTTTGGAGATCAGAAGACGGCACCTGCTGCCGGCAGCCACCCTGGCCCCGGGTGGGGGATACTGGGCGATGACGGAGCCTTCTAAGGTGCCGGCTGCATGGACATAGATAATTTTTCCAGCCTCCATCTCACCTGCCTCAAGCTTCAGCAGTCCCTCCTTTAAGGGTGTCTGCCTTAAATCCGGCATTTTGATTTCCTTGAACCCCTTGGAAATATAGAGAACCACATCCCGGCCTTTTTTGATGGTGGCACCGGGTTCAGGATCCTGGAAACAGACCCCGTATTTGGGGATAGACTCATGAAACTGGGTTCGGTGAAGTTTGGGATTTAGTCCCATTCGGGTCAGGGTTTCAAGAACATCAATGATGTTTTGTCCGACCAGATTCGGCAGGATGACTTCAGGTGCGCTCCTTGTAAAGGCCATGACCCCGATATAACCGGCCGCCCCGGCAATGCCGAAGGCCATAATAAAGACGGCCATGTACTGGGCCGCCCGTTTCATGGCTTATCCTTTCGTTTCAGCCGGGCCACAAAAAAGCCGTCCATGCTGCCAGGATCTGGAAAGGTTTTGAACCATGCTTTATCCCGGTTTACAAATGGGGTCTCCGGTAGAGCCAGGGCCATGCCCTTTGCATCTGGGGAAAAATCCTTGCGTTTGGCCAAAAAGGGTTCGATCACCCCTTCATTTTCCTCAGCTTCACAGGAGCAGACCGCGTATACCAGGGTGCCACCTGGCGCCACTAAACTTGCGGCAGCGTTGAGGATCTTTCTCTGGCGGGCGGCCATGCGCTGAATGTCCTTGATGGTGCGTTTCCATCGGGTATCGGGATTTCTTCGAATGACTCCGAGACCTGTGCAGGGGGCATCCACCAGAACCCTGTCAAAATAGCCGCCGGTTTCTTTTACCGTGGCTTTCGACACGTCCATGGCCATGCCTTCAATGATGGAAATGCCAAGACGGCCAGCCTCTGCTGCCAGGCGTTCCAGTTTGGGAGCTTCCGTATCCCCGGCCACAATCTGTCCCCGGTTTTCCATGATCTGGGCGATGTGGCAGGTTTTACCGCCCAGGCCTGCGCAGGCATCCAGCACGCGTTCTCCTGGGCGTGGATTCAAAACCTGTGAAACCATCTGGGCCGCCTCATCCTGAACCTGGAACATTCCCTCCTCAAAGCCCTGAAGTTCCGATATGAAAAGGCCGGGGCCTGCGAGGTGGAGCCCTTCAGAGCTGAACAGGGTTTCCTGCGTTTCCTGGCCGGATCGGGCGAGCAGATCGGCAAGCGTCCTGCGGTCCGTTTTTAGGGTATTTACCCTCAAGGTAAGCGGCGGAATGTCCAAAAGGCTTGTGGCAAGGGCCAGGGTTTTTTCTTTGCCGAAAGCCTTTGCCCATCGGCTGCCCAGCCACTTGGGGATGCTGCAGGCTACCGTGAGATGAGTGAAAAATTGATCCTCTTTTGACGGGATACCAGTGTCCCGATGCGCTCTGGCCGCCTGGCGGAGCACGGCATTGACAAATCCGGTTGATTTTTTCCCAATTTTTTGCTTGGTGAACTCAACCGCCGTATCAATGGCGGCAAAATCCGGGACCCGGTCAAGGTACACCATCTGGAACAGGGCGATCCTCAGAATTTCAATCACGGCGTCATCCATGCGGTCAAAAGGGCGGCTTGAAAAGGCCCTGATGAGATGGTCTATCCGACCCCGGTGCCGCAGAACGCCGAATACAATGGCATGGCACAGGGCCCTGTCTTTGGGAGGCAGTTCGGTTATGTTTGAATCCTGGTGTTCCAGGGATTTATCCAAAGTGATCTTTCCTGTACCGGATTCCCTGAGAATGGCAAAGGCAATATGCCGGGGATCCTGGGTCATGGTGTCTGGAACCGGGCGGGGAGGTCGATGGGGTTGCCCCTTAAAAAGGCATCGGCCGTCATCCGTTTGCCAGAATTTCCCATCACCTCTGAGATCATGATGCAGCCGTCTTTCACCGCCACAAGGATTCCTTCACGGCCGCAGGACAGAATCTGCCCGGGCGCAGCCTGTTCTGCATCCCCATGGCAGGGCACTGCCTTAAACACCTTGATCCGTTTGCCGTTAAGGCTGGTAAAGGCCCCGGGCCACGGGGTCATGGCGTTGATGTGGGCCCGGACTGCATTGGGAGACCGGGTCCAGTCAATAATGCCGTCGGACTTTTTGAGCATGGAGACGTGGGTAGCGCAGGTTTCATCCTGGGGCTCGGGGATGATTCCCCCCTGATTTACCCGGGTGATGGTTTCCACAATGAGCGCGGCGCCCATGGCGGATAACCGGTCGTGGAGATCCTCGGCGGTTTCATCCGGATCAATGGGGGTTTTGGTTTTTAACAGCATATCCCCGGTATCCATGCCCCGTGCCATGACCATGGTGGTGACGCCGCTTTCCTTATCCATGTTCATCACGGCAGCCTGAATGGGGGCGGCTCCCCGGTATTTAGGCAGCAAGGATGCGTGGATGTTGATGGGATACACCTTCGGAATATCCAGAACGGCCTGGGAGAGGATCTGTCCGAAGGCCACAACCACAAAATAATCCGGGTTCAGGGCTGAGAGACGCTCAATTCCTTCTTCCGTGTTCAGCTTTTCAGGCTGGTAAACATCCAGGCCCAGTTCAAGGGCCTTTTCCTTAACAGGGGAGGGGGCAAGCTTCTTTCCCCGGCCTTTGGGGCGGTCCGGCTGTGTGACCACCAGGGCAATTTCAAATTCATCCCGGGCAGCCAGGGCCTCCAGTGCCGGAACACTGAAATCCGGGGTTCCCATGAAAATTATGCGGTTCATTTGTCCTGCTTTAACTGCTTGAGGCGTTTTTTCCTGTACATGGCCCGTTTCAGGGCGGAGATCCGGTCGATGAAAAGGATCCCGTCCAGATGGTCAATCTCATGCTGCATGATTACAGAGAGAATATCATCTGCGGTGAAGGTCAGCTGCTTGCCCTCGATATTCAGGGCCCGGACCGTGACCTGCTCATGCCGCTTGACATCGGCCCTGTAATCCACCACGCTCAGGCACCCTTCGCTTTCAGAGATAAAGGTCTCGTCACTTTTTTCAATAATCTCAGGATTGATCAGGGCGGTAACCTCTCGGGTTTCCGGGTCCCTTTCCTCATCCGTTGCATGGGCATCATAGACGATAATGCGGCGGTTTACTCCCACCTGGGGGGCTGCAAGACCCACGCCCGCGTCATGGAACATGGTTTCTCCCATGTCTTCGATAAGCTTTAACACCTCATCGTCAATTTCTTCTACAGGGACTGACGGCTGACTGAGTGATTTTTCAGGGTATTTTACAATTTCAAGAATGGCCATTTTTTTCCAGAATCTCCTTTGCCTGTTGAATATCCTGCCTGATCCGCGCAGAAAGCTCGTCAAGTGAGGAAAATTTGATTTCATCCCTGAGCCTGGCCACCATATTCACCCGGATCCGGCTGTTGTACAGATCCTTGTTAAAATCCAGGATATGGACTTCTATGGTAAACTGCTGGTCTCCGAAGGTGGGGGAAAATCCGATATTGGCCACTCCCTGGTGCTTACCATGGACGGTCTCAACCGTAACGGCATAGACGCCTAACTTCGGGCAAAGCTCGTCATGAAGCTTAATATTGGCCGTGGGAAATCCCAGCTGACTGCCTCCCCGCTGCCTGCCTTGAATGACCTTGCCGCGGATTTGATAATGGCGGCCAAGATATTTCATGGCCTCTTCCACCCGGCCCTCCATGACAACTTCCCTGATGCGGGTGGAGGAAATCCGCTCGGCACCGGTGCCGTTGTCCGTGATCCACCGGGAGATGACGGTTTCAAATCCAAGCCGTTTGCCCTCGGATTCCAGCAGACTGATATTCCCCTCCCGGCCTTTGCCAAAGGAGTAATCCGCCCCGACAATGATTCCTTTCATGCCGATGGTCTCGACCAGGATTTTTTCAATAAAGTCGTGGGCGCAGATTTGAGAAAATGCCTTATCAAAGGGCAGACAGATCAGTACATCAATGCCGGAGGCTTCAATGAGTTCGATCTTTTGGTCATGGCGGGTGATCAACGGCGGGCTGGAAATCCCCAAAGCCCTTAACGGATGGGGTTCAAAGGTCATGGCCACAGCAGTGCCGTCCATCTGCGCTGCCATGTCAATGGTTTGGGCCAGCAGAGCCTGGTGGCCCTTATGAACACCATCAAAGTTTCCTATGGTAACGACGGCATTTTTAAATGGCGCGTCGATCTGGTTCAGGTTCTCGATTAGTTTCATATGATCCTTACAAGCGATCCTTACCTATCTGAATCAAAAATAGTATTGACAAACATCACAAACAAATATATATATCCCAACCATCGCTTTTAAGCAATGCCAAATTGCTTGAAAACAAAGCGATTGAGCGAAGTGCCGAAGTGGCGGAATTGGTAGACGCACTAGTTTCAGGGACTAGCGAGCGTACGCTTGTGGGAGTTCGAATCTCCCCTTCGGCACCACCTCCCTCCTTATTTTATTCCCAGATATTAGATCCCCGATCCGTTTTGTTTTAATCCGTCAAAATTCTAATGTCAGCCGGTTCTTAATTCATGACCTATTTTCTTTAATTTCTTTGTGTTGTTCAATTTTTATGTGTGCAGATTTATATTTTTCCATTATATATAAATGGCATATCCTTTTTTTCAGGAATGCTCCCAATTCATGCCGCTTAATCTTCAGGAACAGGGCCTTGCTGTTCACGGCAGGCGCCCCGCAAAGTCTTTTCCTCCGGAGTGATTGGGAATAGACAAAGATCTGTTTGGTAGTTATCCATTAATCCGTTTTAGTTGCCTCAAGCTTTCATATAAGCATGCTTGTTTGGGCTTTTGCGTGCCCTTTACAATGGCAGAAAAGAAGGTCGGCAAGTGATGCTCCCAGTCAAAAATACCGGTGATACCCGGAAAAGCGCCTCCAGATATTCCTGAATTTCTGCCTCCGAATATCACCGAATTTGTAAAAAAATAATGATGCGGCTGCGTTTGATGTGTTGGAAAAGATGACAGTTAAAATCGAAACTCAAACTTAAAGGAGAAAACTTATGGCAGGGTCAGATGAGGTTGAAGGCATTGACAAGGCCATACAGGCCATCACCATTGCAACCGGGAAATACCTGACTTTTTCTTTAAAGAAAGAAGAGTACGGTATCGGTATCCTTAAGGTCAAAGAGATTATCGGTATGATGCCGGTGACCTCTGTGCCCAGAACGCCCAAGTTTGTCAAAGGGGTGATCAACCTGAGAGGGAAGGTAATTCCGGTCATAGACCTGAGATTGAAATTTGATATGGAGTCCATTGCCTATAACGAGCGGACCTGTATTATCGTGGTGGAAATCGACAGCGACAATGCCACGGTATTGATTGGGATTGTGGTGGATTCGGTATCCGAGGTCTTAAACATCAAAGCGGAGGAAATACAAGCCCCTCCGGCATTCGGTACACGACTGGATACCCAGTATATTCTGGGCATGGCAAAAACCGAAGGGGGGGTTAAAATTCTTTTAAACATTGACCAGGTCCTTTCGACCGGGGATGTTGAGGTATTAAAAAATGTTTCCTGACCGGAGGGCGTAATCCTGACCGGCCATGAGAGCAGAAGTATCTGCATAAAGAAAAGTTCTTAAAATCAAGGAGAAATTGATGAAAAAGTTCAGTTTAGCGGTAAAGATCGCGTTTGGGTTTGCAATCATACTGGTTTTCCTTGGGGGGGTTGCATTTATCGGCTTTAACAGCCTGTCGGGTGTTGTGGACCGCTCGTCCAAATCCGATGCGGTATCAGCACTGGTCACATCGATTCTGTCTGTCCGGCAATATGAAAAAAATTATATTATGCGCAATGACGATACCTTTGTGCAAAAGGTCGATGACGGGGTGAAGGGACTGATCATAAGGGTGGGGGAGATCAAGGCCAGTTTTAAGAAAAAGATCAATAAAGACCAGATGGATCAGGTGACGGAAAAAACCAGGGAATATTCTACCGCTTTTTTGAGGTTTGTTGAGCTGAGAAAAAAGAAGGCTGAGGAAATGACCCTGATGCGGGCAAAGGCACGCATTGTTTTACAGGGTGCAGAAGAAATTCGGACAGATCAGAAAGAGCAGTTTGAAGTTGTACGTAAGACCTCTGAGGAGGCCATGCTGGATAAGCTGAAAAAGGCTGACGATGCCAACCGGATGATCAAATGGTTTTTGGACTGCCGCAAAAACGAAAAGGAATATATCATTTCAGGGGATAAGAAGTTCCTTGACGCGGTAACGGATCAAGTTGAGAAGATTGGCAGCCTGGCCGGGCAGTTGAAATCTCGTTTCACCAATCAGCAGAATATTGACAAGCTGACCGAGCTTCAGAATGGATTAAAGGAATATGCCGCAGCCTTTAAAGTCTATGTTGAAATGACCAACCGGCAGAAAGAGGCTGAGGATGAAATGGTCAAAACCGCAAGGGCTGCGATGGAGGTCTGTGCGGCAGCACATGCGGACCAGAAAGCCAAGATGGAAAGCCAGATAACAACGGCCAACCGCATTATATGGATTGGCGCGGCCATAGCGCTGATCTGTGGGATTTTCTTTGCCATTGCCATCACCAGAAGCATCACCAAGCCGGTGGGCCGGATCATAGCGGGACTGACAGAAGGGGCAACCCAGGTGGCCTCCGCTTCAGGGCAGGTCTCCTCATCCAGTCAGTCCATGGCTGAAGGCGCTTCCCAGCAAGCGGCATCCATTGAAGAGACCTCTTCCTCCATGGAAGAGATTGTTCTTCCATGACGAAAAAAAATGCAGAGAATGCAAGCATGGCCGATGTGCTTATGAATGAGGCGAACCAGGTGGTCAGCGAGGCCAATGAATCCATGGGACAGCTTACCCAGTCCATGGAAGAGATTTCAAAGGCATCTGAGCAAACTTCCAAAATTATTAAAACCATCGATGAGATCGCTTTTCAGACCAACCTTCTGGCCTTGAATGCTGCTGTGGAGGCTGCCCGGGCCGGCGAGGCCGGCGCAGGATTTGCCGTGGTGGCGGATGAGGTGAGAAATCTGGCCATGAGGGCTGCAGAAGCGGCCAAAAATACGGCGGAACTCATTGAAGGAACCGTAAAAAAAGGTCAATGACGGATCTGGCCTGGTCGCTTCCACCAACGAAGCCTTTAAAAAGGTGTCGGAAAGTACGGTCAAGGTTGGAGATCTTGTATCTGAAATCTCCGAGGCCTCCACTGAGCAGTCCAATGGGATCGAGCAGGTCAATACGGCCATCTCTGAAATGGACAAGGTGGTTCAGCAGAATGCCGCAAATGCCGAAGAGTCTGCCGCTGCAGCCGAAGAGATGAGTGCCCAGGCCGAGCAGCTCAAAGAGTATGTGGATGATCTGGTGATGCTGGTGACCGGGAAAAAGAATCAGGGAACAGGGTATCATCAGGGAATCAAATCCATTTCAACCGCTTCTTTGGCAAAACGTAAAAAACCGGCTCTGCTGGTGAAATCCAACGAGATCCATCCGGATCAGGTCATTCCCTTTGATGACGATGAGAAGGATTTCAAAAGCTTCTAACCGGAACATCTATGAAGAAGGCTGGAAAAAAGCCGCTATGGGCTCTTTCCCAGCCTAACAAACTGGTAATGTCCATGTCATGTTGGGGTCAGGTTTACCCGGTACAAAGTAGTTACCCATTGAGGGTTACCAAAGCCAATCCAAAGATCCCCTCAATTTTACATATCTCCTTCTCCTCTTTAACCGGGCCGTCCAAGTTGGACGGCCCGGTTCCTTTTTTTGTTGACAAGCTAAAACCCTTGCTGAATAAGCTGCTTCGTTGTTTTAGTTCGTGCCGAAGTGGCGGAATTGGTAGACGCACTAGTTTCAGGGACTAGCGAGCGTACGCTTGTGGGAGTTCGAATCTCCCCTTCGGCACCACCCCCCCCCCTCTCTTCCAAAGTGTTGTATTCAACTGGGATCGTTGCTGTTTCAGCCTGTAATACCAATCAATTTAAGATCAATTAAATCCTTTTTTCCATATGAGCTTTGTCATTTATCATGACCGCGGTCAGGCCTCCTGGGTTCGGAATCTGCCAGGGACAAGTGCTGCAGGTGGTTGAACTCATCCTTTTCGTCCAGCGTGCAGCGCTATGGCGTTGTTCTTTTTCCTTTTAGCGGCAAAAAAAGATTGTGTGCTGTCTTGAATGCAGAAAATTTATAATTGTTATATTGGGGGCCTAATAAGATCAACGCACCTGGGGAAATTAGGGGTTTTTATAACAAATTTTCATCAAAATTCGCATTTGAACAGAAACCTTAAAAAGAAGTTTCAATAGGAATTTTTATACCTAAAAAATGAATTAATAGGCCATTAATATGTTATCTATGTAGTGTTATTTGCTCTTTAATATTGAAAATATAGATATTTTTTTTGATCCATCTTTTATGTGTTGTATTACCCAGAGATTGTGATATATGGTTTGGGACAGTTTTTCGTAGAAAAAAAATCAAAAATTCGTGTTCTTAATTCGTAAAAATATATATGTATTTTTAAAATTATGAGCAATACAAAAGACCAGGGTCTGATTAAGGAATGCTGTGAAGGCAGAAACAGATCTGTTGAGCTTTTTATCAGAGAATATTCAGGCCTGATTTACTACATAGTTAAGAAAACATTTTTGATCCGAATGGTGCCGTTTACACCCCAGGATATTGAAGATATTCATCACTCAATATTTGTTGAGCTGTTTAAAAATGATTGTGCCAAGTTAAAACAGTTCAAAGGCTTGAACGGATGCTCTTTTGCGGCTTGGTTGAAGGTCGTTTGCATCAATTATACGTTGAACTGCTTTAGGAAAAAGGGGCCTGACGGCTATTTTGAGCAGCACAGACAATTGGCGTTCAAAGATATTGACGATGTGGATTTGCAATCTGACAATATTCTGAGTCTTATGGAACGAAAGGAACAGAAAGCCTTGATTGAAAAGGCTGTATCAAAGTTAACGCCAAGAGAACGCCTATTTTTTAAATTTCACTATGAGCAGGAAATATCAATGAGCCAACTACCGGATATCATGAATGTCCCTCCACAAACCTTGTATTCTATTAAACACCGTTTCATTCAAAAGCTTAAAAAGGCAGTAAAAAAGGAATTAGAGGGTGACAGATCAATGATTGATTGTCCCAAGCAGTATTAATACCTGTTTTTGGGCCAAGGCTTAAAAATAGAGGCAAGATTTTAAAACCGGCGGTGTCTATGTCTATCAAGACCGGTTATGTCCACAACAATAAAAGGCATTGAAATTTGATTAGCAGATTCAACATAAGGATGAAAAGCGATTGATGACGATTCAACAATCATGTCCCGATGAAGAAATAATTGCGGCATATTTGGAGCATCGCCTGGATTCCGTACGATGTGAAAAATTTGAATCCCATTTGTGCAATTGTCCAAACTGTCGGGAAACCGTTGCTACGGCAGGGACAATCTCGCACCGATTAACCCGATCTCAGTCGCTTCAGATGACAAGTGAAAAACGGATCCAAGCCGCGATTGTAGAAGTGAAAAATGTGCAAAACTCTTCCCCAAAGGCCGGGGATCAAATACGTGGAAAAATCGAAAGGTATCTTTTTGACGGATTTGATTCGATTGCCGGGTGGTTTCACCAGCCTGCCACTGCAGTAAGAGGCGAGGGGGAGGGCGTAAAGGAAAGCTTTAAAAAAAGAATCAGCTCCGTGGGGGCGACGGTCCAAATTGATAAGACATCTTCAGGAGGTTTTATTCTTCGTCTTTTTCAGGACAATCTGCCAGATCATTGCACCATGAGAGTGACGATAAAGCAAGGAGGCAGGGAGCTTTTTTCGACCCTTATGAAACAAGATTCATTGGTATCCAACAACATCCAACCTGGGCACTATAGCATTGAGTTCCGTCGATCCGACAATAAATCGGGTGCCTATCATTTTGAGATTAAGGAGTAATTTCATGGCGGAAAAGAAAATCGAGAAAGAAAGCCAAGACGCTCCGGCACAGAATTCAAACATTGAGCAGATTTTAAGAGAACGCAACCGCATTGACCAGCTTATCCAGGAAAAGTTTAAAAAGGAAATTACCATCCTTTTTACAGATATCTGCGGATATACCCAGTACATGGATACCATGGCAGATATTAACGGGATGACAATGCTTCAAAGGCACAATGACGTTGTCATCCCGATTATTGAGTCCACTGATGGGGTTGTTATCAAAAAAATTGGAGATGCTGTCATGGCAAGCTTTGCCGATCCGGTTAAGGCCGTGGCTGCAGCCGTTCAGATACAAAAATCATTAGAAGCCCTTAATAGGGCCCAGGCTGATTCCGAGAAAATTCATGTCAAAATCGGATTGAATACCGGTGATGCCCTGGTTGGTGACAATGACATCTTTGGGGATGCCGTTAATGTCGCTTCCAGAATCCAGTCCCAGGCAGGCAAAGATATTATACTGATTTCCAAAACCCTATATGACAAGGTGGCCACCCACGAAGATTTTATTTGCCGTCATCATGGTCTCGTCAATGTTAAAGGCAAGGCCAAACCGCTTGAATTATATAGGGTTGTCTGGAAACCTGAGCAGACCCTGACTGGAGAGGGCCCGTGCCGTGCCCCTGAACAGTTTGACAAATTGCGAGGTACCACAGGCTTTGGTGTTGTCCAGCTGGATATTACCCAGGATAAAGATCAGTTGAAAATTGGGGCATGGGAGCAGGCTGCAGGAGAAACCAGTACGGTCAGACCTTATGAGACGGTTTCTGTTACCCTGGATCTTATTGAAACGCGTTGCAAAGAGATTATCGATACTTTGAATCGTGCCAACAAGCAAGGTAAATTGGCAAAAGAGGCCCTTTTAAAGCTGCGGGAAGTCGGACAGATCCTAAGGGACGAATTGTTCACCGCCCGTATTAAAGACGTATTAAAAAATTCCAGTACAGACCATCTGATGCTGAGTCTGGATGAAAGCCTTGTATATATCCCGTGGGAACTGCTGCATGACGGCAAAACCTTCCTTTGCCAGCAATTTAGTATGGGCAGACTTGTGAAAACCAGGCGTACCGTTGAAAGTTCGGGAGAAAGAAAGCTAGAAAAGCCCCTGAAAATGATGATTCTTTCAGACCCCAAAGGGGATCTGAAAGGGGCGTATAAAGAAGGAACCCAGATTCGGGATTTGATGGATCAGGATATGGACTGGGTAAATGCCACCATGAGATCGGAAGGCATCACCACGGAGTATGTCAAAGAAAAGATAAGAACCTTTGATATTGTTCATTTTGCCGGTCATTCGGATCACGATCGCATGGACCCCGGACAAAGCGGCTGGCGTCTTTCAAACGGCCGTTTGAAAGCGGTTGAAATCGAAAAAATGATCGGAACCGGGGCCATGCCGGCATTCATCTTTTCAAATGCCTGTCAATCCGCCCGTTCAGGAGACCTTCAGATTGACCAAAAATCCCAGAATGATGTGTTTGGCCTGGCCAATGCATTTATCCTCTCCGGGGTGAAACACTATCTGGGAACGTTCTGGGAAATCCTGGATGAACCTGGCAGATATTTTGCCCTTGAGTTCTACGGTCAGCTTTTTTCCGGGCATACCATAGGTCAGGCCTTGAGAATGGCAAGAACACGGCTGATTGAAAAATTTGGAGAGGAAAGCATTGTCTGGGCAAGTTATATCCTATACGGAGATCCTTGTTTCAATTATGCGGAGCAAATTGAAAATCACACGATAGAAGAACTAAAGGGATCTTCGCCTATGGCTTTTTCTGCTTCAGACGCTAGGGCCAAAGAAGACGTCATTGATTTTTCAAGTTCGCAGAAATCAAAAAAGGGAAAGACCAGGATCATTGCGGCGGCTGCAGCGGTCCTTGTTATCGTCAGCAGTTTCTTTTTTTACCATAATTGGGAAAGCAAAAAGACTCTGGCCTTAGAACAAACAGCCTCCCGGGCATTTTCAGCAGGGGACTTCCAGGCGGCACTGGATGCCTGCGGGCGGATAAAGCTGAAACATCCTGAAAATCACATTGCCAACCTGATCCAGGCCGATATCTATCTTCGGCAGAATCATCTGCCTAAGGCTGCTGAGGCCTATGAAACGGTGCTGGCAGGTGGCAAAGAGACGGTCAGGCAAAAGGCCAGGGCTCTTGTGGGGCTTGGACGGGTGGCATCCCTTGAGAACAAGACGGATGTATCCCTTAATTATTACCAGAAGGCGACACAAGCAGACGATTCCTATGAAGCCGGTTTCCTTTCCCAGGCGATTCTCCTTGAAAAGCAGGGCCAGGCCAAAGCGGCTCTGGAAGTTCTGGCAAAGGCGTCACAGGCAGGTCCGGTGAGTGTTGCGCTTCAGGCTTTGGCCAAAGACATTCAACAACGGGTAGAACTTATAGAAAATAAGGAAAAACAAAAACAGATTGATGGGCTTGTCAAAGACTTAATCGCCAGAATGCAAACTCATTCAGAACGGTCCGTTGGAGATGGCTGGACATCACGGCCTCTGTCCTTATGGGTAAAAGATTTTGAAGTGCAGGGGATACCGCCGGGTGAGGGGGACCCAAAATTGTTAATGTCTGCTGTGCAGGACCGGTTGATTCAGCAGGACCGGATTCAGGTGGTAGAAAGAGCACTGCTTGATTCCATATTAAAAGAGTTGAAGTTGGGCACTTCGCAGTTGGCTGACCAGAGAACGGCATTAACCCTTGGAAAAATCCTGGCGGCACGCTTGATTTTGTTCAGCCGCATCATGTACCAGGGCGCGGATGTCATCGTGTCAATGCGCCTGATTGAAACTCAGACAGGCCGTGTGACAGCAGCCTATACCCAGGAATTTAAGAGTACGGTTTCTTTTGGGAAGATGTCATCGAACCTGTGTACGGCATTGATTGAAAAAATTCTGGATGGATACCCGCTTAAAGGGAAAGTCTCTGAGGTGTCTGATCAAAAAGTCACCATTAATATCGGAAAATCCCTGGGTGTCAGTGCTGCTGCCCGGTTTGAAGATCAATACGGAAGAACGGGGTTTAAAATAGTTGCCGTGAACGAAAACTTCAGTATTGCTGCTGTTGAAAAAGGTAATCCGGAACAGGTTTATCCAGGGCTTATGCTGATACAGAAGACAGGAAACAACTAATGCGAAAAATGGCACGGGTCCTGTCTGATCAAATGCGTAATGTGTTGATTTGTCTTGGCTGCTTTCTGCTTCTTTTTGTTGGCTGTCAGACCATCCCGGACCGGGGGCCAGTCTCAAAGGATGGAAAAACCTACGGGGTGACCGAGGGATTATTTCAAAATCGATGGTGGCATTATTACGAACGGGCTTTGTCATACATGGAGGGGGAGTTTTTTGACAATGCCCTGGCAGATCTGGATATCGCCATTGGCAAACGGTATGCGGACAAACGCAGGGCCAGGACCTACGGACTTCACTTTATAGATTATTTCCCCCATCGGGAAAAAGGGGTGATTTATTATCTGGCAGGAGACTTTGAGACGGCTCTTTCCGAATTGGAGATTTCCATTTCAGCAGAGCCTACGGCCAAAGCATTGTACTACCGGGACAAGATCCGGAAATTAAACTTCGATCAGAATCAAACCCTGTCATCCGCGCCTTCTATCCGGATTCAGGGATCGGCAGAACTTTGGACCAAAGATGACCCTGTTGTCATTGAAGGGCAGGTCACTGACGAACGATTCGTTACAAAAATTCAGATAAATGAAAGGCCTGTGTTTCTGTCCGCCTCTGAAAAGCAGGTTGGTTTTTCAGAAGAATTTTCTTTGAAGGACGGGCATCACACCATTCGGGTTATTGCACAAAATCTTGCCGGTGGAAGCGCAAAACAGCAGGTTATGGTTCATGTGGACCGCCAAGGCCCCGCCATTTCCATAACCGCTATCGGTGGCAACTCCGAGATTTCAAAACAGGTTACAGGATATCTTTACGATGAATCGGGCCGGATGACCCTTCAGGCTGATGACCGCCAAATTATAGTCGGTCAGGGCAAGGAGGCGGCGTTTACCGTTCCGGTGTTTGCTACAGATACCCAGGTGACGCTTGTGGCATCGGACCGCCTGGGAAACACGACCCGCGCCATCGTAGAGCTGACCGGGGAGGGCGGCCGGGGCGAAGACGGCGTTGAACAGGCCCTGCTGGCCGATATCAGTGACGATGTCTCCTGGGTGGCATTCGGACGGAAAAAAAACAAGGATACCTATCCGCCAACGATAAAACTCAACGGCTGGACAGAATCTCAGACGGTATACATGGAAACCGTCTTCATTGAAGGGGACATCCGGGACCGGGATAATATCACGAATGTCCTAGTGAACGGTACCCCCGTCCTCCGGCGGGCAGGGAAGAACATATTCTTCAACCATCTTATGCGGCTGAATCCCGGAAAGAACAGGATTCGAGTCAGCGCGGTCGACGCGTCCGGCAACAGGGCTGAACATCAAATTGAGATTATCCGGGAAGTGCCTGAGGTCTTCCGGCTGGGATCCCGGTTCAGCTTTTCTTTGATCCCCTTTGAAAGCAAGGGGATGCAGACCGGGCTCAATGACATGTATGACAGCCAGTTCCTTGTCAAACTCATGGACCAGAACCGGTTTAACATTATTGAGCGGGCCAAACTGGACCTGATTCTCAAAGAGCAGAAGTTAAGCGCCTCCGATCTTGTGAATGAGGATACGGCCTTGTCTCTGGGCAAACTTGCTGCTGCTCAGGCCACCATGGTGGGCAGTTTTATTGAGACCCGGATCGGAATCGAGGTGGTGGGCCGCTTGATTGATAATGAAACAGCCGAAATTATCGCGGTTAAAGATGTGTACGACGAGTTTAAGGACCGGGCTGCACTAAAGGACATGGCAGAAGGGATGGCGGTTAAATTTCACAGGGAATTTCCAATGCTCAAGGGGATGATCCTTAAAGTGGAGGGGAATAACTTCTATGTGGATTTAGGAGACCGGAAGGTCACCCCCCATACCCGGTTTATCGTTTACAAGGAAGGGGAGGCCGTCCGGCATCCTGATACAGGGATCGTTCTTGGAAAAGAGAACACCATCCTGGGCCAGGCCAGGGTGACCCAGGTCATGGAAGGCATGTCAAAGGCGGAGTGGGTCAGGCAGAATTCAGACGAAACACTGGCAGTGAAGGACAAAGTGGTCACGCAATAGGGTTGATTATGGGCAGATATGTTTGTGCACAAGGGGTCGCTGCAATTATTGTTGTATTGTTACTAACTTGTGCAGGTTATGGGGCTGCTCCAAGGGTTGAGATCGCCTCCTCCCCGAATCCTGTGGGTTCCGGTGCCCGGGCTCTGGGGATGGGAGGAGCCTTTATTGCGGTGGCGGATGATGCCACTGCAGCCTCCTGGAATCCCGGCGGCCTGATCCAGCTGGACAAAGCGGAAATGTCCATGGTCCTTCAATACACGGACAGGACCGAAGATCTCTCCTTTCAAATCAGTCCCGAGGCCAACAGCGGTCAGTCCATTTCGCAATACGATATCAACTATCTGAGCGCGGCCTATCCCTTTGTATTATTAAGACGCAATATGATCGTTTCCTTCAATTACCAGCGCCTGTACGACTTCAACCGGAACTGGGAGTTTGACATGGATATCCCCGGGGCCGGTGTCTACCGGTTGGACTATGACCAGCAAGGAGGGCTATATGCAACTGGGCTGGCCTTTTCAACCATGCTCACCCTTGATCTGTCCGTGGGGGTGACCCTCAATTACTGGGGAGATTTTATCAATGAAAATTCCTGGGAGCAGACCTATGATGAAGTTTTTGACATTGCCTTTGTAGGGGTTTTTCCCAATCTGCATGAAGAACGGTTTTCTATAGAAGGATGGAACGCCAACTTTGGATTTTTGTGGCGCCTGTCCGAGCACTGGACCCTGGGCGGGGTTTTCAAACTTCCCTTTGAAGCGGATGTGGACCACACAATCATCGACAACAACGTCACCACAAGCCAGTCAACGGACCAGCTGGACATGCCCATGGCCTACGGAATCGGCATTGCCTACCGCCATTCGGATGAATTGACCTTTTCAGCCGATGTCTACCGCACCCATTGGGGGGATTTTATGTACAGGGCCCAGGACGGCTCGGCCGTATCGCCTGTGAGCGGTAAGGCTGAAAGGGAGTCAGATATCGATACCACCACCTGGGTCCGGGCGGGCATGGAGTATCTGCATATCGGCAGAAAATTTGTCGTTCCTTTCCGGGCCGGCATCTTCTACGATCCTGCGCCGGCTGAAAAACAGCCGGATGATTATTACGGATTTACTCTGGGCAGCGGTATTGCCTATAAAAAACTGATTTGGGATGTGGCATACCAGTTCAGATACGGAGATAACGTCAGCGGCGGTGTCATGGAGAATATGGGGTTTTCCCAGGATATCACCGAACACCTTGTATACACCTCGTTGATCATACATTTTTAAAAAGGGTCAAAATGAATACCTCCTCGAAACAAAATCAGGGTAGTCTTTTGATAAGCAATTTTTTGTTTATCGTTTTGTTTTTGATCGCGACAACAGGGCTTTGCCGTGCACAGACCTATTTTTATGAGCAGGTCAAGTTAGCTGATGACTATGTTTATATGCATAACGGATATAAAGCCAGGGACATCAATGATGAGGGGGTGATTGTCGGAGATATCTGGCTGGGGACTGGGGTTCACAACGGGTTTGTCAGGGCTCAGGACACCTTTCAGGAATTCACGGACTCGGCCAGGGATACGGCTGAGGCCGTGAATAATAACGGAGACATCGTTTTTAATACCGTGTACACTGACGGATCCCGAAAAGGGATTCTCCAGAAGGCCGATGGCAGCATCGTTGATTTTAGCAAGACCGGGCCGCCGTCCTCGGTTTCAAATATTCCGTCAGGCATCAACACTCATCAGACGGTTATAGGCTATTATTCCATTACCAGCGACACCAAAGGGGCCTATACCTTTGATTCTGATTATGCGGTTCTTGACCTGTCCTCTGTGTCCAGTAAGCCCTATATGCTGGATATCAACGACACCGGGGAAATGGTCGGTTGGGACGGTGGTGCTAACGGGCTCTACATCCACGGAGGAACCATTGATTTAATTCAGATCCCCGGTGCCTCCCAGACTGCGGTATATGCCATCAACGACAACGGGATGATGGCCGGGTATTACGTGAAGGACGGTGTTGAAACCGGGTTCGTGCGGAACATTGAAACCGCAGAATACAGTGACATTCATTTTCCCGGAAGCACAGCCACCCGGGTTTTCGGCATGAACAATCACGGCCAGGTGGTGGGCGATTATACCATTGACGGAAAAAATTACGGATTTAAGGCAACCCCTGTCAATTTTTCTTCCGGAGTAATGGCCTATTATCCGTTCACCGGAAATGCCTGGGATGCCTCCGGCAACAGGTATGACGGAACTGTGAATAACGCCAGCCTGTCTGCGGACAGGTTTGGAACCCCCAATTCTGCATATGCGTTTGATTCCGGGTATGACGTCATAGATGTCACCGGCTTTGATTGGCATCCCGATCAACTATCGATATCTGCCTGGATCAAAATCGGTTCATCCTCCACCCAGTGCATAGTTAGCGGACATGGATCAAATCTGGCCAATGAGACATTTTTTTATTTTGGAACACTGCAGACCGGTGAATTTGTTTTCAGAGTGGATACAGACCAGAATAACGGTGTCTCCTGGAACGTGACAGATCTGAGTATTCCCTTAAACCAGTGGGTGCACATCGTTCTCGTATGGGATGGCGGAGAGGCCTTGGGATCTGCAGTTTTTTATGTCAACGGGGTGAAATCATCTTCAATCAGCCAGGTTTATGCAGGCCCGCTTTCCAGTGAACTGGTTGTCAATGAGCTGAACATAGGCTTAAGATTCGGCACCGAGTCCTCAGAAGGACAGCAATTTGAAGGCAGTATTGACGATGTATTCATTTATAACCGTCTGCTGTCTGATGTGGAAGCGGCCGGGCTATACGATGCCGGTACCATTGCTTTGGAAAGAGAGGGTGTCGGCGAGTTAAAAGAAAAAATTTTGTGGAACTCAGACCGGGGGGGAAGCAGTGATATCTGGATGATGAACCCGGATGGCAGCGGCAAACAGCAGTTGACCGATGATCCCGGCGAGGACTTGGGACCTTCCATATCCCCGGATGGGACGAAAATTGCTTTTGCCTCCGACAGAAGCGGACACAATGAAATCTGGCTGATGAACGCTGACGGCGGCAACGAGGTCCAACTGACCACTGGAACCTATGCCAAATATAATCCCATATGGAGCCCGGATGGCAGTCAAATCTATTATGCAAGCAATGAAGGCGGGGGCTGGGTTAATTTATGGGTTGTCAATACTGACGGTAGCGGTGCGGCAATGGTCATGGCCAATGCTGCCAGGGTATCCTTAAATCCGGAAGGAACAAAATTCACTTTTTATGCGGAACCGGGGCCAAACGCCAATAATTACAATCTTTCTACTTCCGGTATAGACGGCTCCGACAGGATAAATCTATCCAGCCTTGCAGGCCTCACCGGTTATGAAGCTCCTGGTAGTCCACGCGCCTGGGGCCGGAATGGAAAAATCCTGATCACCGCCCAGGAACCCAGCTGGATTAATACCTCTGATTACGATATCTACTGGATCGCCGAAGACGGCAGCCAAAGCGGCGTCATCCTTGATGAGTCCAATCATTATAATTGCAGCGCCGGATGGTCCCCTGACGATGAGAGCATCGTCTATTTCGGCAAGGGAAGCGGGAACTGGGATATTTATCGCATCAATAAGGACGGGGGGCAGCAGGTTCAGCTCACGTCTGATTCAGGCTCGGACCAGTCTCCTGTCTGGGGAAAGGTTTTTATCTGCAGCTTGGATTCAGACAGCGACGGTTTGCAAGACGACTGGGAGAATGCCTACCTTGGGAATCTGAGCCAGGACGGAGATGACGATTATGACGGTGACGGCCTGACCAACGCGCAGGAAGAAACCGCAGGCACAAATCCCACACAGCAGGACACAGACGGGGACGGTCTGTCCGATAAATGGGAGATTGATAACGGGAAAAACCCTGTCCAGGCCGAAGGGCTGGTGGCCTATTATCCTTTTAACGGCACGGCCCAGGATGCCGCGGGCAATGGTCACGACGGGTCGGTAAACGGAGCGGACCTCTCAGAAGACCGGTTCGGTAATGCGGACGCCGCCTACCTTTTCAACGGAGCTGGAGACTATATTCAGGTCCCGGATCATGATGACCTGGAGTTGTCCCATGTGAGAACCATATCCGCCTGGTACAGGAGCGCCGTTAAAACAGACGATGTCAACAGCGTGATTGTCAGCAAGTATAGATACGATACAGTAAATGAAGATGGGTATATCATGGCTGTGAATACCTATGAACCTGTCAGTGATATAACGGTTTGGGTGAAAAACGGATCCGGTGGCGGCACAATCGATGATATCGGCTTCAGTGTTGAAAACGGCACCTGGATTCATCAGGTGATGGTGATGGATGGTCAACTTCTGCATCACTATGTTAACGGCGTTAAGGTCAAGACATTTGAATATTCGGATGTGACTGGAGGCAATACCCGGGCGATGCTGATCGGAGCCGGGCTGAATGCAGCCAATCAAAAGTATAATTTTTTTAAGGGCGGGATTGATGATGTCCGGATCTATGACCGCCCTCTGTCCGGGGATGAAATAAAAGAACTATACCTTCATGACGGATCAAAGGACTCAGACCAGGACGGCATGCAGGATTGGTGGGAAACCGCTCGACTGGGCGCTCTGGATCATGACGGCACAATGGACACCGATGATGACGGCCTGACAGACCTGGAAGAATTTTTAAACAACTGCGACCCTGTTCATCTGGATACGGATAACGACGGTTTCTCTGACGGATGGGAAGTAAATACGAACCAAAGCGACCCGACAACCGCAGACCGCCTGAGGACTTACCATCCGTTTAACGGTAATGTCAGGGACAAGAGCACCAATTCCTATGATGGAACCATCGACGGTCACGCCCCAGTCCTGACTCTGGATCGCTTCGGCAATGCGGACAGCGCCTATGAATTTGACGGGATTGATGATTATATCGATCTTGGAAATAGCTGCAACCAGGGCTTGGCTGGCGGATTCACCATGTCAGGATGGTTTTACTTTGATACCGATGCCAACATGGCATTGGTCAATGATTATGACGGGCAGGCCACTCTGGACGGCATCCAGTACGACAGGATTGATCAGAAAATAAGATTTTTCGGTAAAAACGGCCATGACAACTATCGCGGCGTTCTCACCGATGCTGAATTTCCCGCTGGGTCCTGGTACCATATCACCTCTGTCTTTGACGGGACACCGGATTCATCCGGGTTTGCCATCTACGTCAACGGTGTAAAGCAAAGTACGACTGAGATAACCATGGGGGAGTACAACTCCTGGGCAGACTCCCCGGATCCCCTGCGTGCAGGGGTGACAGAATGGGTTGCAGGCCCATCGTTGTTCTTTGACGGAAAAATTGATGACCTGCGCTTGTATACCAGGCCGCTGTCCAGTCCTGAAATCCAGGAGCTTTATCGGACCGAAGCCCCCCCGGCTGAAGCGGACGGCCTTGTTGTGAATTACCTGTTCAACGGGACCCTTAACGATGACGGTTCAAACGGTTTTGACGGCACCAACAGCGGAGCCCAGCTCACCGCTGACAGATTCAATACTCCGGACAGCGCCTATTTTTTCGACAATTCATATATCAGTTCTCCGGATGGGCTCGGCATCACGGTTAACGATACCCAGCAGTTAACGGTACTGGCCTGGATCAGGCTTGATATGGATCCGCCTAATAATGCAATGACGATTGTAAGCGGGGAGGGGACCGGCAGCGGAGATGACATGACCGGGGCTTTTGAATTTACTGTGGAAGAGGACCGAAGTCTTCTCTTTAAGGCTGAGCGCCCCTTGGACAGTGGAATCAAATGGGCCACTGGATCTTATGCGGTCAAGGCTGGACAATGGACACAGGTGGCCATGGTCTGGAAAAAGGTTGCCCTGGCTTCGGAGGAAGAGGCGTCCGGTGCCGTGGAGTTCTACATCAACGGCGTCAAAATGGACGGCATTGTTTGGAATTTTATCAGTTCAACGGTCGGGATAGACATCAGCCAGATTTTTATCGGAAACCGTAATGGGGCAGATTGTCCGTTTTACGGTGCCATTGACAATGTAAAGGTCTTCAACCGTGCGCTGTCCGGTGATGAAATCAACGCGATCTATAACGATGAAAACGGGCTTGTGGCCTATTATCCTTTCAACGGCAATGCCGAGGATGAATCCGGCAACGGTAATGACGGGGTGGTCAACGGTGCAATTCTGACCACAGACCGGTTCGGCCATGAAAACAGTGCCTATGCCTTTGATGGTAATGATGTCATAACAACCCCAGCTTTTGCATCCCAGGCATCGGGCAGCGTGTCAGTCTGGTTTAAACCTTCAGAATGGTTCAACGGCGGCGGGGTGGTTTCTTCAAGGATTGGATATGAGGACGGGGACTTCATGATGGAAAGCAGTGAATCCTACCCCACCATCTTAATCGCATCTTGGAAAGATTCTTCCTGGTGTGGTTTGGAGACCCCCGTAAATACCAGCGGATGGAATCATATTGTTTATACCTGGGATAGTGCGACTGGTAAAAAACTCTACCTTGATGGTGTGTTAAAAGAGGAAAACAGCAATACGGATCCAGTTTTCAACGGCAGGCCAATCCTGTTTGGCGAACAGTTTAATTCTTTTTTCAAGGGGGTTATCGATGATATCCATATCTATAACCGGGCATTGGGTGCGGGGGAAGTAACGGCTCTATACACAGCAGATAAAAGCCTTATCGCCTGCTATCCTTTTAACGGCAATGCTGAAGATGAAAGCGGAAAAAATAACCATGGATCTGTTGACGGGGCAACTTTGACCACCGACCGGTTCGGTAATGCCGACAGTGCCTATGCATTTGACGGGACAGACGATACCATTCGCGTGGCCCATTCCGCTGATTTCAACACAGATACCATTACAATATCTTTCTGGGCACAAGCCGATGATCCCGCTATCTCAAGTCAGATGCTCATTCACAAGGATCAGGCCGGCAACAGCAATCATGATTTCCATATCAAAATAGACAACGGCACCCTCAAACCTCAGCTGCAGAACGGGACAGACCAGAGCAATCCCACAGCCGTCGTGGCCAACGGATGGAACCATTATGTCTTCACCAGTGACGGCACTACCGATCACCGGGTTTACATCAACGGGGTACAGGCCTTTACCTGCCCGATTACCTGGACCATCAACAAGAATACCCGGGATTTGATGCTCGGGGGCAATGAGGAGGGGCTGTACCTTTTTGACGGCAAGATCGATGATGTGTCCATCTATAATCGGGTGCTGTCTCCTGATGAGATCCGACAGTTGTGCCTGGACCAGGGCGGGCAAATCGCCTACTACCCCTTTAACGGCAATGCCGAGGACAAGAGCGGGAACGGGCACCACGGGACTGTTTCAGGAGCGACACCTGCCACCGACAGGTTTGGTAATGCCGACAGTGCCTATGCATTTGACGGGGTTGATGATTTCATCGACCTGGACAGCCTGGATACCTTCCGGGAAAGCCGATTTACCCTGTCGGCATGGTTTTATACGGAGAGTACGGCGGATCAATTCATTATAATGACATCCAGCGGGCATATCGCGTTGTTCCAGGCAGACGGTATCATAGGGAATGCATTTGACAACAGGGATGGGGACTCGCCGGCCCACTGCACATCAAAACGG
Source organism: uncultured Desulfobacter sp. (assembly GCA_963677255.2). Lineage (GTDB taxonomy): Bacteria > Desulfobacterota > Desulfobacteria > Desulfobacterales > Desulfobacteraceae > Desulfobacter. Next base: position 4,309,103 of record CAXXER010000001.1, read on the forward strand.
TCTGTCGTGATGCCCAACCGCTGGTACCATGCCGCCCTTGCGGTTGACGGCAACGCGATGTCTCTTTATTTAAACGGAGAGCTGCTGTCTGATACAAGCGGGTCTGATACCCCGACAGGGGATTACGGCCGGGCTGAGATCGGAGCCAACGGAAGGGTTGACAGTACCCATGGCGTTTTTTTTAACGGAATTCTGGACGATATTCATATTTTCAACCGGACCCTTTCCCCGGATGAAATCAAGGGGGTGTTTCGATCCGAGGCGCCTGACAATACCACCCCCCAAATCATCGGAGAGATCCCTGATCAGAGCAGGTTTCAGGATACACCGGCCTGGACTGTGGATCTGACTGCCTTTGAGAGTGACGGTGAAAGTGATCATGCCGGTTTGTCATGGACAGTTACAAGCAACTCTGATTCAAGTGTTCTGACCGCCCAGATTACGGATGATAGCGAAGATATCCTGACCCTGACCCCACAGCCGGGGGCGGCAGGGACGGTTTCCATCCGGCTGACCCTGACTGACGAATGGGGGGCCAGTGATTTTCAGGATATCTCTGTCACCCTGACAGAAAACATTGCGGACTTTACCCCGGACAACAGCCTCATTGCCCTGTGGGAATTAGACGGTGACGGTACGGATTCCGGGCCCAATAGTTATAATTTGAATATCAACGCAGGACTTGTTCAGTGGATCCCGGGGGTGGACGGCCAGGCCCTGAAAATGAACGGGCCAGGATCAAGCGGCCAGAGGGCGGTCTCCTCAACTGGCGGATTGCTCGGGTATCCGGGAAACGGAGATCTGACCATTGAGGCCTGGATGAAATTTACGAGCCTGCCGACAGGCGACCGGGGATTCATTGTCGGCCAGAACAGTCCCGGTATGGCCTGCCAGGATCCCTATACGATTTCATTAACGGCTGACGGACGGATCAATTTCCATATCGACCAGGGGGACTGTGAGGACCCCCGGGAGGACCTGGACCATGACGTCAATTATTTATTAGGCCAGTGGTTTCATGTGGCTGCCGTATACAAGTATATGCAGGGCATGCAGCTGTATATCAATGGTCAGCTGGTGAGCCAGAAAGCCACCCCCATCAGGATGCAGTCCCTGTCAGCCCAAAGCTATCCTTTTACCATCGGCGGGATATATGAGTGGACCGATACCGGCGAGATCCAGATTGATCGGGTGAGGGTATCCAGTTCCATACCCGATAATGGGTCAACCAGTGACTTTGACGGAGACGGTCTGAATGACGGGTGGGAGACCACTTATTTCAACGGTCTGGATCAGGATGCTGCCATGGATCCGGACAGCGACGGGCTTACTAACGAAGCCGAACAGGCCGCGGGTACCGATCCCACTGCCAAAGATACCGACAAAGATGGGCTCCCTGACAAGTGGGAGATTGACAACAGCCAGGATCCCCTGTCCGCCGCAGGGCTTGTGGCCTATTACCCGTTCGAGGAGTCCTTTCAGGATTCAAGCGATAACGGAAATCATGCGGCAGGTGCCGGTAATCCTGTATTCGCCCAGGGTATTAAGGGCAGTGCCGTCCAGCTGGACGGTGTGGACGATTATGTGGATCCGGAATACGGGACACTGGATGTCCAGTCCTTTTCCATCTGCGGCTGGGTAAACCAGACCCGGACCAACGATGCTGACACATCAGCAGGCCTCGCAGGATCATCCTTTTTCAGCGGTCGGTCAGGGCGGACCAACTCGATTATCGCGCTGATGACAGAACAAGAAAATCGCGGGGGCGCTGAAACCTTTGTGCAGATCATGGGGTTTAGCGGGGGCGAACGGCCGGAAATCGACAGCAACGTCAACCTGATTGACGGGACCTGGCATTTTGTGGCCCTGACTTCCGGCAGTCAGAGCGTCTCCCTCTATATCGACGGGGTTCTTATCGGTCAGGACGACCAGACCACCAGCGGTAGCCTGACCACGGAAGCATTCATCGGAGCCGCTTCAAACATTTGTGATTCCCTGCCGGCATGCAATTTGATTCCCTACAGTCACCTGAATGGTCTCATTGACGAGGTCCGCATATTCAACCGTGAACTGACTGCGGATGAGATCCGGCAGATCCAGGCCGATACCGAATCCGGCTGGGAGGATATCTCTCCCTCACTGGCAAGCACGGATGCCATGACCGGTGTATGGGGAACCGCCGAGGGTGACCTGATTGTCTGCAGCGATGCAGGATCTGTATATCAAAATTCCGCAGGTGCCTGGACGACTATGGACGGCAGTCATCCCCAGCCGCTGAAAACGGTCTGGGGTTTGGATTCACAAAGGGTCTGGGTGGGCGGTGCCACGGATGAGAATTATGCGGTCTCCCCGGAGGTGTCAAACGGGATCGTTTTAAACGGGTCTGTATGGATAAGAAGCGTCCTGGCTGATGACGGTGGTTTTATATATCCGGTTGAAGATATCTGGGCATCTTCGGGCCAGAATCTTTACACTGCCACTATGGGGGGGCTGTTCCAATGGGACGGAACGACCTGGCACCGACTTTCCGATGATTCGGTGAACAGTGTATATGGCCTGGAAAGCGGCGTTGCGTTCACTGCCGGCTACAGCGGGAACGTTAATCGTGTTGAGAACCAGACAGCAACTGCGATCCGCAGTTTTGACGGCAGCGGCCTCCGGGATATCTGGGCCGCATCTGAATCGGCGGTTTTTGTGGCAGGAGATGACGGGACCTTTCTTAAGTATGACGGCAATAGTTGGAAACTGATCGATACCCGGACAACGGCGGACCTGAAGGCGGTATGGGGATTTTCTGCCACAGACGTCTATCTGGCCGGTGAGAACGGCATCATTATCCATTATGACGGGACCGTCTGCACCTTCATGGACAGCGAAACGACGGAAACCATCAATGATCTGTGGGGAGATGCGTTGCATCTTTATGCCGCAGGATCCCATAACACCGTTTTAAAACTGGATACAGGTCCACGGGGCCTCTTTCCGCCCGGGCAGCCTGTACCGGTGTCCCCCGCTGACGGGCAGGACAAGTTCGGGGTCGATCAGGTACTGTCCTGGCAGATCGACCGGGCCACCTCAGACCCTTCCCTGGTTTACACGGTCCTTGTGGATACGGTTACTCCGCCTTTAGCCGAGGCGGCCCAGGGAATCAGTTCCCAAAGCGTCACACCGGACAGCCTGAGCTACGATACCACCTATTTCTGGCAGGTTATTGCGAAAAACGGTGCCGGCCTTGAAACCCGGGGCTCGATCTGGGAATTCACAACCGAACCGGCCCCAGTCACGACCTATTCAGTGACATTGTCCAGCACAAACGGCGGCAGTATCACAAATCCCGGAGAGGGGAGCCACAGCTATAACGCCGGGGACCAGATAATAATCCAGGCTGCGCCGGAGATCGGGTATGAGTTCTCCGGCTGGTCCGGAGGGGCCTTGGGGGCTGTTAATCCGCTGACTGTTACGGTGAATTCAGACTTGAATATTACGGCCAATTTTACCGAAATCCCGCCCAACCAGGCACCGGTGAACCAGGTGCCTGGGGCGCAGGAGACAGATCAAGGGGTGAGCCTTGAATTCTCCCAGGCCGGTTCAAACCAGATCTCTATATCCGACCCGGATCTCGGCAGCAGCCAGGCTGAGGTCAACATAAGTGTATCCCACGGGATTCTAAACGTAATACCGTTTGATTCTGTTGTTGTGACAGGCAACGGCAGCAGGGTGATGAAAATCCGCGGCAACCTGACGGATGTCAATGGCACGTTAGACGGCATGACCTATTCTCCTGACGGCGGCTTTGCGGGGGATGATACCCTCTCGGTTGTTACCAGTGATCTGGGAAATACCGGGAGCGGCGGAGCCAAAACCGATTCAGACACCGTTATCATAACCGTACTTGCCCCGCCTGAAAATACTGCCCCGCAGATTGTGGGCAATATCCCGGACCAGAGCCGTTATCAGGACAGCTTGCCCTGGACTGTGGACCTGAGTGGCTATAAAAGTGACCAGGAAAGTGACAATGACAACCTGATATGGACGGTTGCGGACAATACCAACCCCGGTATTATTGCGGCTCAGATTAACGCAGATATCCTGGCCCTGACCCCGCAGGCGCAAGCGACAGGGACAGTAATAATCCGGCTGGTTCTGACTGATGAAGGGGGGGCAAATGACTGGCAGGATATATCGGTCACACTGACATCTAAAAACGGTCTGGCAGCGTATTACAAATTTGACAATAGCACCTTGGATGAGGTGACTTGGAAATCCGGCGCGATACTGGGAACCGAAGCCTATGATGATGGTTCTGGAGGGCCGGCCCTTAAACTGGACGGCGATTCAAGCGTTCTTGCGGATCCGGCACTGAACAAAGATACCTCCTTTACGGTGTCTGCCTGGGTGAATGCGGCACAGATCAATCTTGCTTCAGGGCATATGATCCTGAAGGAAAGAGCGTTTGACGGAGATGATGCCTGCGGGCAGGTCAGTGCCGGTAACTACGGCATCGGCGTTTTAAATGGCGTTTTGGCCTTTATGACAAGCACGATAAAAGAAGACGGCAGCTGTGTTAAAAGGCGTATTGATTTTCAGACCCGTGTCTCAACAAATCAAGATTATTTTGTCAGCGGTGTCTTTGATAAATCAAGCCATACCATGAAACTCTATGTCGACTCTGTTTTGGTGGCCCAGGATGATGAAGCGGGAACTGCACTTCGAACCCATCCGGAAGCCGTGTTGAGAATAGGGCGCAATTCCGATGCTGCCATCCAGCACTGGAACGGGACCATTGATGATGTCCGCATTTATGAACGCGTTCTGACCCAAAGCGAACTCCAAGATCTATATTCGGAACGCGTTACTTCCAATTCCCTGACCCTGTCAAGCAGCCAGGGCGGAGTGGTGGCGGAACCGGGGGAGGGAACGAATTTATACAGGGCCGGTACCATAGTGAGCCTCAGGGCAGAACCAGATTCCGGTTACATATTTTCCGGCTGGTCCGGAGATGCCACGGGCACAATCAACCCGCTGAGCATAACTGTGAACTCTGACATGACGATCATGGCCAGTTTCTCCCAGATTCCGGCCAATCAGGCTCCGGTGAATACCGTTCCCTCCGCACAGCAGACAGACCAGGATACGGATTTGGTGTTTTCAGGCAATGAGAACCGGCAGATCAGTGTATCCGATCCGGATATCGACGGGGGGCAGGCTCAGGTATCTCTGAGTGTTTCCCACGGCACCCTGTCCGCTGTGGGGGAAGGCGCCACCGAGATTACCGGAAATAACGGCTCCTCCTTAACCCTTACCGGTGGCCTAACGGATATCAACAATACCCTGAACAGCCTGGTCTATCATCCGGAATCGGGTTACACCGGCCAGGACAGCCTTGTGGTAACCGCCAATGACCAGGGGAACACCGGCAGCGGTGGTGCCCAGACCGATACGGATACCATCCAGATTACAGTCAACCCAATCTCCATGGTAACCACCCAGGCGGTGAGTAATATCGATTCGACAACGGCTACCGGCAACGGCACTCTGGTCTCTTTAGGCGCCTTGAATCCGGTGGGGCACGGGGTCTGCTGGAACACCGCCGGGAATCCCAATATTGCGGATGATTCCTGTGCGGACAATGGCGCTGCCAACGCCACTGGTGCGTTTACCGCCGGGATGACCGGCCTGGAATCGAACACGGATTATTACGTCAGGGCCTATGCGGCTTATGGCGACAACACCGTGGTTTATGGGGATCAGGTGACCTTTACAACACTATCCCCGCCTCAACCCGGTACCCTGCAGTTCACCTCATCTGCCTGGTCAGTCTCCGAAGGTACCGCCAGTTTAAGCATATCCGTCAGCCGGACCAATGGTAGTGATGGAGCTGCATCTGTGGATTTCGACCTTGATACGGGTGGAACCGCTGAAAATGGTAAGGATTACCAGTTTACATCCGGCAGTTTGACCTGGCAGGACGGTGAGGACGGAGAGCAAAACATAATCCTGACAATTGTGGATGATCATGGAATTGAAGCCCCAGAGACAGTGAATTTAAAGCTTACCAGCCCGATTGGGGGCGTCCTTGGAAACATCGCCACATGTGTTGTTACCATTACTAGTGATGATATTGATGTCTCACCGATTTCTGGGGGAGTGGGATACACTCTAGTTGTGAAAGAAAACGGCACTGTTTACGCTTGGGGACATAATTCATCAGGTCAACTCGGAGATGGTTCAACAATCGATCAAAATTCACCGGTTAAGGTAACGGGCATAGAGGATGTTGTTTCCGTTTCTGGAGGATGGGATCATTCACTTGTTTTAAAAAATGACGGTACTGTTTGGGCGTGGGGGGCCAACCAATACGGTCAGTTAGGAAACGGAAACAATGATGATAGTTTGATACCGGTAAAGGTCTCCGGTCTTAATAGTTGTATTTCTTTAAAAGCAGGGATTCATTATTCAATAGCATTGAAAACAGACGGCAGCGTATGGGCCTGGGGAAGAAACAATAGCGGCCAATTAGGTAATGGTTCCATTGTTAATAGTAATACGCCGGTAAAAGTTGCCGATCTGGAAAACATAAAATCTATTGATAAAAGCAGCAATTCCCACCACACAATTGCACTTAAAAATGACGGTACTGTTTGGGCATGGGGTGCAAATAGCTATGGTCAGTTAGGAGATGGTGAACCATACATTCGGAGGCTTTTCCCCGTTCAAGTTCCTGATCTTACAAATATAGTTGCTGTTTCGGGAGGGGGGTACACATCGGCCGCGTTGAGAAACGACGGAATGTTACTGACTTGGGGATTAAATAGTTACGGCCAGTTAGGTGATGGCTCAACAACTGACAAGAATGTACCAACTATCGTTAATAGTCTATCTGATATAATTTCAGTTGAAGTTGGCGGCTATCATGCAATGGCTTTAGATAAAAATGGGGCCCTATGGTCATGGGGGCGTAATGAGAATGGCCAATTGGGAGATGGTTCATTAATTAATCAAAGCATGCCCACACAGATTTTGGGGATATCAAATATTATAGCCGTTTCTTTGGGGATGGAGCATAGCATTGCACTTGGTGACGATAATACAGTTTTTTTATGGGGAAGGAATGCATCTGGCAATATCGGAAATGGCACAAACTCAGATCAACTCACACCGATTCCCGTGTTCCACCTTATCGACGGTCCGATTAGACCAACCTATGATTTAACGGTTTCCAGCAGCAATGGCGGATCTGTCACACAGCCGGGGGAGGATACATTCAAGTATAATGAGAATACAGAAGTCTCCCTGGTGGCTGATTCGGACTATGGTTTTCAGTTTGACAGGTGGATCGGTCCTGTGACGGATGCGGACAGCCCGAACACAACGGTTATTGTTACAGAAAACATTACGGTTACCGCCCAGTTCAAAAGCAATAACCCGCCTGTCATAGATCAGGCCGGTCCCATCAGTGTGACCCTGTCAGAGGACGGCGCCCCCATTGCATGGGCCTCGCCTGAGATTACTGCGTCTGACCCGGACGGGGATGCCTTGACCTGGAGCAGGCATACCGGACCGGGCAACGGAACCCTGACCATATCCGGCAGCGGTGAAAGTCCTGCATACACCTATACACCCAATGCCCACTACCATGGTCCGGATTCCTTCAAAATATCCGTCTCCGATAACAACGGCGGATCGGATGATATTGAAATCCAGGTGACCGTGACATCGGTGAATGACCCCATTTCTCTGAAAACCAATCATCAGGCAGAGGTGGATCTTCTGGGCAGCGTAACCTTAACCCGGTCTCATCTGGAAATCACGGATGCGGACGGTGATGAGATTTATTACCGGATCACGACCCGGCCTTCCTGCGGCCAGTTGAAAAACACCAACACCAATACTGTGCTCGGTGCGGGAAGTGCATTTACCCAGTCCGATATTAATGCCGGCAACCGGATCGTTTACGAAAACACCGGCAGCACCTGCAGCGATGATAGTTTTGTCTTTACGGCTGAAGACGGCAACGGCAGCAGCATCGGCGGCACAATCTTCAAAATCAGCATCAAGGTGGAGAACCAGTCCCCTACGGCTTTACCGGCAAGCTACAGCGGGGTGATCGAGGATCAGACCGAACCACTGACAGGCACCCTGCAGGGTACCGATGACAATAATCCTAACGGGTTGGTGTTTTCAGTCTACTCGAACCCCCGTATGGGGGTACTATACCTCCAGGCTGACGGCAGCTTTACATACAAGCCAAACAGCAACCGTTACGGCGATGATTATTTCTACTTCCGGGTCAACGACGGCAATTCATATTCGGCAAAGGCCAAGGTGGACATACAGATTACGCCGGTGAATGATCCGCCGGTGGCCGGGGCATTATCGGTTTCCACACCCATGGATACCCCTTTGTCTATCCAGTTGACAGTATCTGATCCGGATAATACCGAAGGGTTTGGTTTCAATGTACCGGAGACCACCGTGGCGGGCGGCCTTCTGACCGGCAGCAACGGCAAGCTTTTGTATACCCCGCCGGAGGGGTTCATCGGCAGGGACAGTTTTGTTTATACGGTTGAGGACAACGATGCCACGGGCTCTCTGGAATCGGGGGAGGCAACGGTGGATATCGATATTCAGGCCCCTCTGGAACCCAATCAGATACCGGTGGCCCATACCGCTGTTTATTCCATAGCAGAGGACGAAGCGCTCACGGACGTATTTTTAACCGGTACGGACAAGGATTCGGAGGATACTCTGACTTATAAGATAAGTTCCTATCCGGCCAAGGGCAGCCTCTATCTTTTGAATTCCGGAACCGGCGCATTTAAATTTATACCGCAAAAGAACCAGAATGGTGAAGTTACGTTCAGCTTCAAGGCTATGGACGGCAGGGATGATTCCGAGGCTGCGGTGGTGCGCATTGACATTACGCCGGTGAATGATGCTCCGGAAATCAGCGGGGCTCCCGGCAATGTGGCAAGGACGGGACAGATGTACTCTTTTGATGCCGCCGGATCTGATGTGGATGGGGATACATTGGTCTACAGTGTTCAAAATTGTCCTGACTGGGCCCTGTTTGATTCAGAAGAAGGCCGCCTCTACGGCACTCCGGGAGACAACCACAAAGGAGAAGTCTATTCCGGTATTGTGATCCGTGTCACCGACGGAATAAAGACGGTTGAACTGCCGGAATTTGAAATCATTGTGCTGGGGGAGAAACCTGTAACCCGGCTGACGCCTCTGCCTGGTACCTACAATACTGACCAGACCCTGACAATGGAGGCCGTGGCAGGGGAGTCCGGCGGGACAGTCCAGGTGTTCTATACCTTTGACAGCAATGCGGCCAAGGATGAATTCCTTCTGTACAGCAGTGCCTTGCTGATTTCAGCAACCAGAGATATCCGGTATTTCGCCAAGGAAGGGCTGAACGAAGAAGATATAAGAACGGCCCGCTTTGTTATTGATAAAGAGGCTCCCCTGCTGACATCTCTGACGGATCCCGCCGGCAGGGACGGTGTGAGCATTGATGCGTTTAATCTGATCAAAGGCCAGTGCGGGGATGAGGGGGGCAGCGGCGTGGCAGCCCTTGAAGTCAAAGTGACCAACGGGACGATTTTTCTGGGAGAAACAGGGACAGAGGGAGCCACCCGGCCGGTTCTTACGGATAAATCCGGATTTGTTTCCCTGACACCGGACGGGTACGGCAGATTTGAAATGGATGTGTCCGGACTCAAGTGGCCGGCGGGCGAATACACATTGACGGTCAGGATTACCGATAACGCCGGCAACGAGCATATGACCACCCGGGTCTTTTCCTACATTAATCCTGCCAATGCAGCCTATACTGAACTGGATATCCTGACTTCGGCGAACGTGATCAAGCCGGAACAGTCCGTGACCGTGTCAGGACAGCTTTTCAGGCTTCCCGATATCGGCCTGGACATGGCAGGCAGGACCATCCGTCTTATTGTAACAGATCCTTCAGGAGGGACCATGGGCCTGGAGACTCAGACCTATGACGGCGAAGGCAGATATCGGTTTGAAGCGGTATCTGGTTTCAGTCAGGAGGGTGAATACCAAATCCGTGCGGACTTTGAAGGTGTGGACGGTGCCTTTGCCGCCAGCAGCGCCGGAACAAATATCTATGTCGGGGATACGGCAGGATATGCTGTGATTATTCAGGGCAAACGGGGTCAAGAAGGGCAGTCATCCTACAAGATGACAGCCGACCGGATTTACGACCGCTTTATGAGCCGCGGATTTATACCGGAAAATATTCAATACTTTAACCATGACCCGGGCAGCGAGCCATGGGATAAGGCAAGTGTCCAGGCTGCTGTTGAAACATGGGCAAAGGATAAGATGAATCAAGCCCCGGGAAGGCTTTATGTCGTATTCGTGGACCATGGCGAGTCAGGAAAAATTTTCCTGAACGATGATCAGGTGGTGACTGCTTCCGAAATGGCGTCATGGCTGTCAACCCTGGAACGGTCATTGACTGACGAGGCGTTTGATAAAAACCGGGTGATTATCCTGGGCGCCTGTTATTCCGGCAGCTTCATCAATGGCCTTTCCGGCCCAGGGAGGGTCATCGTGACCAGTGCGGCAGAGGATGAAGAGTCCTTCAAAGGCCCCCTTGAAGGCATTGATACGGAAACAAATACCCCGGTCCGGTCAGGCGAGTTCTTCCTGGAAGAGCTGTTTACAGCCCTGGGCAAGGGCGTCTCCCTGTCAAAGGCGTTTAATACGGCCTCAAAAAACACACGGGTATACACCCGCAACGGCACCGGAAAAAACGGGCGGTTTTTTGATGATGCTCTCCAGCATCCCCTGCTGGATGATAACGGGGACGGACAGGGATCAAACAGGGTTTCCGGGCAGTCAGTAGATGGGGCCGAAGCCCGGCATGTTTATCTTGGGATCGGAGACGTGGTTACCGGTACGGATGAGTCCCAGGCCGTTCAAATTACGGATATCACACAAACTCTTCGGCTTAGCGCCATGCAGCAGGAGGCGCTTTTGAGCATGACTGTGACAGGCCAGGATCAGGAAGATTTTAGTCTCCCGTCATGGGTGGAAATCCGTTCTCCTGACAAGGTACTTGTCCCTGCCGGAGGCAGTGTCCAACTGGAAAACAAACTGGACAAGATGCTTTTGGCAAGTTCCGGCAACCTATGGGAAGGGGTGTTCCAAGAGTTTATCACCAGCGGTAAATACGAAATTTTTTACTATACCAGAGTCGATTCGGATACCGTGTCTCCCATGGCCAGGTCCATCGTCTACAAGAACAAGGCCGGCAACAATCCGCCAACGGCATTTGACCTGATATCTCCCGTGGACGGCATTCACCCGGCCACCCTGGTTTTTGACTGGGAAACCAGTACCGATCCGGACGGCGACCCGGTAACCTATACCCTGTTTGTGTCCACGGATACCGGATTCAACGACATTGTTTTGAGCAGGGATGAGATCAAAGGGTCTGCCATTGGGATTACCTTTTCTGACAGGCTTTCCAGCCACACGGATTATTACTGGAAGGTGGCGGCCACGGACGAATTCGGGGCCAGTGTCACTTCAAACCGCACGGGGCTGTTCACGACCGGAGCCCCGGGTAATGAACCGGGCATTGTAACGGGCCATGTTTTTTCCAGTCAGCAATATACCGTGATTGCAGGGGTGAAGGTGGTTGAACCTGTATCAGGTGCAAGCGCCATAAGCTGTGAAGACGGCAGTTACTACATTGCCGTTCCTCAAGGCACCGTGGCGCTGCAGACCATGGCCGGAGGATACGAATCCGGCACGTTCAGCGGAATTGATTCGGTTGGCGGTGAAATCACCTACAGGGACCTGGGAGTGGTTTCCAACGGATACACTGCTCTGGATGCGGCTTTTATCGCCCGGGAAGATATTGAACTGGAGGGCGAACTCAGTGCCTCCGGTCCGGAAACGGGTTTCAGCTTTGAAGTGGTGACCGATCCGGAAAAAGGAGAGATCGACATCAATCCTGACAGCGGAAGCTTTTCGTACAGGGCTTCCGAACCGAACTATTATGGTGCGGATAAATTTTCTTTCAGGATCTTTAAGGGTTCAAAGACCTCAAATACTGCCTGGGTGTCCGTCACGGTTAATCGGGAAAACGATGCCCCGGTCCTGGATACGGCTCAGTTGTTCTCCCTTACCGAATTAGAGGTATCCCAGACCGATTCGGAAGGAATGAAGGTGGTCCATATCCTGGGGGATACCGTGAGTGATCCGGATGAAAATCCTGCAGAAGGGATGGCGGTGACCCAGGCGAATCAGACAATCGGAACCTGGCAGTTCAGCCTGGATGACGGCGCCCAGTGGTCCAATATCAATACCGGTCAGGGCGCTATGCTCCTGGCTGCGGACAGCAGTACGCGGATTCGGTTTGTGCCCCAGGCCACCGGCCAGGCCGTGCTGAAATTCAGGGCATGGGACAGGACATTCGGATTAAACGGGGACACCGGGGTCGTCATATCTGATACCGGAGGCGCGTCTGCCTTCAGTGAACAAGAAGGGAACCTTACCATAGCCGTGCGGCAGGATAATCATACACCTGAGGCGGTGCCGGTCTCCCTTGAAACGAACGAGGATACAAAAGTAACCGGCCGGATGAACGGCCAGGATGAGGATTCATCGGACTCATTTGTATTCACCATTAAAACTCGGCCGTCCAATGGGGAAGCATGGATCGTGGATGAAACCACGGGTGTGTTCTCGTATACGCCGGATAAAAATTTCTCCGGAAGTGACAGCTTTACCTATACCGTATCCGACGGCAGGCTGACTTCATCTCCGGCCACGGTGGAAATTACCGTCAATCCTGTGAATGATCCGCCTACGGCTGAGAACATCGCACCGGCCATGACGGTTTATGCCAATACCGGCATTTCACTGGAATTTGTCCTGCAGGGCAGTGATCCTGAAAATGATCCCCTTGTATTCAGTATCGTTGGTGATCCGGATCACGGCACTGCCGAAGTTGTCGGAAATATCATCAGGTATATGGCAAATTCGGTGAGCGGCACTGAAATCGTCCATGACAGCCTTATTTACAGGGCATGGGACGGCCAGGCCTTTAGCAATACGGCTACGGTGCTGATTGATGTGAAAAATGACAACCATCCGCCGGTTCCGGGAGATGTCGGTGTTCTGACTCTGGATGAGGATACCCATGTTTCAGGCCGGCTGACCGGTGAAGATCCGGACGGTGACAGCCTGGTATTCTCCATTGCCAGGTTCCCGGCCAAGGGGCAACTGACGCTGACCAACCGGGCTACCGGTGAATTCTATTATAAGCCTTACCCGGATGCATACGGGGATGATGATTTTGAGTTCGCGGTCGGAGACGGACTGGTATCGTCAGTGGGGACCGGAAGCGTTAGCCTCACGATTTTGCCCCAGCCTGATCCTCCGGTGATCACAGGCAAACCTATAGCCTATGCCGCAGTGAATGAATTCTACGCCTTTGAAGTTACGGCAACGGATCCGGACAATGACGCCCTGATTTTTTCCATGACCGGTGCACCCTCCTGGCTGAAGATAGAGCAGGAAGGGGGACGAACCTATGTTCGAGGAACACCACAGCAGTCTGACATCGGCGTTACCCATGGTATTATAGTCCGGGTCCAGGAGGAAAATGGATCGCTTACCGATATGCTGGCCCCCTTTGATCTGATCGTGGTTGAGAATACGGATATCCCCGTAACCTGGGCGTCCCTGGCAGCCGGGGTTTACGCCGGGCCCCTGGAAGTCACATTGACATGCTCTGATTCCGAGGCGTCGATCTACTACACCACCGATGGAACCGTTCCTACGCTTCAAAGTCTATCGTACCAGGGTGCCATCAATATTACGGCCACAACAACACTGAAGTTTGCTGCGGTCTATGGCCAAGGGGCACTGACACCGGTGCGGTCAGTCCATTATATAGTTGATGAGGACCCGCCAGGGATAAGGGTGGAGACTCCGGAGGACGATTCCACTGTGACTGCTGTGGGGTGGATTGACGGCATCGTTTCTGATATGGGATCCGGTCTTTCCGGCGTTGATGTTCAGATCACGGATGGCCAGCTTTTCCTGCAAGGCTCCGGGGTGTTTTCAGACCAGCCGGCCTGGATCGCGGCAGACCTGTATGCGGACACCGGCGAATGGGTGATTTATACAGACCAGACCTCATGGGTCAACGAAACCACCTATTCCGTGACGGCCCGGGCAACGGACAAGGCAGGAAACCAGACAACGGCCAACGCCATGTTTGTCTTTTCCGAGCAAGCCCCCCAGCAGGCATTAACCCGAATGGGTATTGAACTGTCAGCCCCGGCAATATTCCGGGATCAGACTATAGATGTATCCGGTACTATTTACAGACTGCCCCAATCCACAATTGACATGTCCGGAAGGGTGATAAACCTGACCGTATCCGGCCCTGACGGCAGTGTGGTCTCGCGGTACCAGGCAGGGACCTATGATACCAAAGGACATTTTTTGTTCTCGGATGTGGGCGGGTTCTCGGCAAAGGGGGAATATACGGTCATGGTCACCTTTGAAGGGACCCGGCTTTTAAGCCCAAGTTCGGCTTCAGCCACGGTACAGGTGGGCAGCGGCAGCGGTTATGCCGTCATTGTCCAGGGTGCGGATCAAAGTGATTCCCTGTACAATGCCTATGACATAAGTGCTCGCAGAATCCAGGCCTCCCTTGAAGCCCAGGGGATTGGAACTGATGATATTCTCGTGTTGACCCGTCAGGACGGAACCCGTCTGAAAGAGCAAGCCGCGTCAGCCGTTACCCTGTGGGCGGCCCAGAAAATGTCCCAGGGACCGGCCCCCGTTGCCATTATCCTGCTGGGCCGGACAGGGCATGCCGGCATTGTCACAGGTGACAACAATGAAATCATCAGTCCGGCCGATCTTGACCTTTGGCTGGATGAACTGGAGGAGAAGAACCGGCAGGCAGGTGTTGATGAGCTTTGTATGGTGTTCATCAACGGCAATTACTCAGAAAGCTTTATTCCCATGGTGTCAAAAGAGGGCAGGGTGATCGTTACCAGTGCCGGATATCAGGAAAAGGCGGTGATGGGCCTTGAAGAACCTGATGGTGAGGCGTCAGGGGATTTTTTCATGGAGCAGCTCTTCTTTGAAATGGAAGATACCAAATCCCTTGGCCAGGCATTTGACAGCGCACGGGAAAAAACCGGATGGGTGAGCCGGATTCATACCGGCGCTCTGGATGATCCGGACGGATTCGCCTTTGGATCACTGCAGCATCCCAAGCTGGATGATAATGGGGACGGCAGCGGCCATACCATCCTGAACGATAGCTCCGGAGACGGTGACAGGGCAGACCAGGTGTTCATAGGCGTTGGCGCGGTACAGGCCGGTCCTGTGGTCACAGACGTCACAGCAACCCGGTATCTTGGTCTGGATCAGACCTCCGTTCAGCTGACCCAGACCCTCCTCACCGACAGTACTGTGACGGCCTGGGCCGCTGTGAGAAAACCTTCGGTAACCCTGATGCCGACCATGGACGCGGATCCCCTGACACTGAATCTTGAGGTATTCCCAATGACGCCGCTGCAGGGTCAGGAAGGGATATTTATAAGTGATAATGTGCCTGTTGGGGATGCCGGAAAATATGAGGTATTCTATTTTGCCAGGGGGACAGGAGCATCTCGATATGTCATGAACCGATCGGTTGTTTACAAGAACAGGCTGGGCAACACTCCGCCTTCTGGATTCGGGCTTCTCAGCCCGGCATCCGGAAGCCGCCAGAGCACCGCTCTGGGGTTTGTCTGGGAACCGCCCAATGACCCCCAGATGGATGCGGTTTCCTATACCCTGATCATTTCGACGGACGCGCATTTCAACCATGTGGCTTTTAAGCAGGAGGAAATTGCTGTGTCTCTGTTCATCATTGATGATCCCATGCTGCTCAATGATCTGTCTACATACTATTGGAAGGTACAGGCCGTGGATGAATACGGGAGTATTGCTGAAAGCGATTCCGGCTGGTTCACCACTGATAATACCAACGGCATAGCAGCAATGTTCATCGGCTGGGCCTATGACAAGATCTCGGGTGAAGGGGTCGGCGGAGCTACCGTGACCTATAGCGGCACATCCTTTGGGGGCACCTGCACTGATCCGGGCGGGCTCGGTAAATTTTTTGTCCAGACCAGAAATTACGGTATCAATCTTCTTGCGATCAACAAAGAGGGTGACTTTGAACCCTACACTGAAAATGTACATGTTTTTGAAGGGGTAAACCCCCAGCATTTTGTATATCTGACACCCAGCGCACCCAACTTTGCCCCGGTGATCACGCCGATTTCCGATCAAATTATCAATGAGGGATCTGTTACGGATCCCCTGGAATTTTCAGTCGGTGATGCTGAATCTTCTGCCGAAGCCCTTGTGGTGACCGTATCATCGTCGCATCCTGATATGATTGAGAGCATCAATGTCCGTGGGGCAGGCGCCGACCGGACCGTGGAAGTTCAGCCCAAGATGCGGGCAAACGGGTCTGTTGAAATTACCGTTAAAGTTACGGACGAACAATCTGCTGAGGCATCCGAAACCTTCACAGTTGACATTACCCCCATGCCGGATCCGGATGACGTGAATAACGACAATGAATCGAATCTTGAGGATCTGATGCTGATGATGCAGATTCTATCCGGCAATGTGCCGGACGAGCAAGTCTTCAAAGAGGCCGATGCTAACGGAGACGGCCAGATCGGCATACTGGAGACTGTCAGGTTCCTGCAGTTGCAGTCTCAACAGCCGGCACCGTAGGCGATAGTAGGTATGCTGAACCCCGTCCCTGACCGGCCCTGGTGGTCAAGGACGGGGAGTGAAGCCTTATTATGTCAGTAAAAATCTGAGATGTTCATGGGCCATTTTATCTTAATCGCTGCTTATTTTTTGCAGGATAAAAAACATCTCTTCAATACCAAGCCTGTGATCCTGGTTGACATCGGCATCTGTTGTCACCGGTTGGCCGGGTTCGGCCACCGTTAAAATCTTCAGAACTTGTGTGAGATCCTTTGGATCGATCAGGTCATCCTCGTTCACGTCACCCATTGGCGACGGGCCATTGGTCATGTAGCTAAACCGATTATCTGTTTCATTGTAGCAGAAGGCATGAAGAATGCCGGACAGATCTGAAACCGCGTCGAACCATCGAGTTCTGGCTCCCTTTACCGCTGGCGTTGGTAGCATAGGTCAATCTTGATGCATCATGATTGTTAAATACAATGTGAGCGCTGCCATTGCTGTCAACTGCAATCGAGGGCCAGGCCTGGCCAAAGTTTATCAAGGAGGCAATCCGTTCCCGGTGCCATCCATTCCCGTCAAAATATGCGTAGTCAATTGTTTTTTCACCGTAAACGATTTGGGGATGTCCATTGCCGTCCAGGGTTATTTTTACATGGGCATTCCATTGAACTTCGGGAGACGGATCTATTGTCTCGACCTTCCAGTTTTTTCAAAAATGCACTTGTTGAAGCCAGTACACCTGCCAAGGCCGCAAGAATAACTATCAATCTGTAGATCATGAATGTTTCAGACCCTTATGTTTTTCTTTTGATACTGGAGTCAATACCCCGCACATGGCGCGTTCGGTATATCTGTTTGACAAGGTCTTCTACAGAAAAGAAAACATGTGCGTGTTGTTGGTTGAAAAAAGTTTGATCTTCCGTGATCCTGGTAAAGATTTCTAACCGGCAATGATCAGGTCATAAGAGATTGATACAGGATCAGCGTAACCTCTTTGATAAAGAAACTACAAAACAGCAATAAAAGCAGGCCCTGCCTATTGATTTTTGTCTTTTACTTTCCTAAGCTGTTTTTCGTAAAAAATCGTCAACAACAGTCAATCCAGCTGCGGTGAATTGGCTATAGGAAAGATTCAACATTTCGGCCGTCTTTCTTATGTCTCTTTTTAAAGATAAAACCAACCGGGGCAGGCGTCACTCCGGTGGCTGATCTTTTCTACAGGTCATTTTTCAAAGGGAAGGATACAGATCATGTCAACTCCAGTCAGGGCCCCATACTCATTCATTCCCGGAGGCATCGTTGCCTGTCTTTTTTGTGTACTGGTCTCAGGTCTTTTGGCGCAGCCCTCAAGGGAAATGGGAAAAATGATACCACCTGCACAGCCTCCGGCGGAGAGCAGGCGGCCGGCAGGTCTGGAATCCCTGTCAAACCCGAAAATCAGCCCCATGTTGTCCAGAAAAATTCAAACCCACCGGGAAAAACAGGATAATTCCAAGAAACGATTGGTGCCCGGGGCAGTTCAGCAACAGACCACCCAATCTGGGGAAACCATAAAAATCATCATCAAAAAAGGGAAGGGCAGCCGCATTGACCCGGCGGTCCTGTCCTATTACAAGGCCAGGGTATTGTACTCCCGGGACACCCATATGGGCATTGAAATTCCCGTTGATCAGGTTGAGAACCTGTCGCGGAACATACCGGACGGATGGTTTATGAGGCTTCCCCGGGCATTTGAGTCCAACGCGGTTATTGGCGAGGGGGTGGCCAAAACAGGGGCGGATTTCTTTCATGGAGACGGGTTTACGGGCAACGGCATCAGCATCGCTTTGATTGATATCGGTTTCAAAGGACTGGATTCTGCCGTGTCCCGCGGAGATTTGCCCCAGGGGATGGTTTTAAGGGACTTCACAGGCTACGGTCTTCAAACGGAATTTTACCATGGGACTCAATGCGCTGAAATCGTCCATGATATGGCCCCGGATGCACAGCTCCATCTGCTGAAGATCGGATATGAGATCGAATTGATTCAGGCATTTGAGTACTGCATGGACAATAGCGTCGATATCATCAGCATGTCTATCGGTACTGTGGGCTCAGGACCTGGAAATGGAACCGGCACGATCCATGAGCTTTGTGCCGAAGCCAGACAAAAAGGCATCCTCATTGTGGCTTCAGCCGGCAACTACGGCGTTGAGCAGTTTGACGGTTTCACCAACGGCAGTCATTGGGAAGGACGTTTCACCGATCAAGATGGTGACAATATCCATGAGTTTAGGAGTTCTTCTAGTGAATTCAACGCAGTTGGGGCAATCCCCAGCTGGGATGATGACGGCAATCCCTCCCATAGTGAGTTGTCCATTATGATGCGGTGGGATGACTGGCCCCTCGCCAGCAGTGATTACGACCTGCATGTATACGATTACAGCACAGGTGACTACATCGCCTCTTCCGCAGTGGTCCAGGACGGAACCACTGCGCCCGTTGAGTACATCGGCATTGATATCCCAGACGAAGCGGATGTCCGATATTTTAAGATAGAAGTTACCAGAAAAAACGGAACGGTTACCGGAAAACCGCTGGAAATCTATCTGGGAAGCAACTGCCGGTTTGTTCCGTATCTGCATTACACCAATGCCGATGCCACCTCGCAAAGCTCCCTTGGTGAACCTGCGGATTCAAAGGATGTACTTGCCGTAGGGGCCATTGATCAGGACGATTATACCGCCGGGCCGCAGGAGGATTTCAGCTCCCAAGGGCCCACCAATGCCTGGGCCGGCAGCCTTTCTCGAATGAAGCCGGACCTGGCCGGGCCGGACGGGATTGTGACAGGCAGCGGGAATACCTTTTTCGGGACTTCCGCATCCGCCCCTCATGTTGCCGGCGCGGCAGCTGTCATCCTGTCCCGGTATCCGGAACTGTCCAATACTGATCTTAGAGCCGTTCTGGTCAATAACGCCATTGATATGGGCACCTCAGGGCAAGACAACATCTATGGTTACGGGCGTTTGAATCTTGACAACTTTAAATCTTATTTTGTGAATACCGTCTACGATCCTGCCAATGCATCTTTATTCAGCGTTTTAGGGGATGAGGCACACGACCGGATATATGTTGGAAGCTGGGAAAATTCTGAGTATGAGATTCTTGTAATAGACACCGTGTCGGAATCTGTGGTTGACCGGATCAATGTAGGCCACCAGTTCAGTCATATGGCCATCAGTAAAGACGGGAGTAACCTGGCGCTCGGCGGTAATGACCTTCATATCGTCAATCTTGAAACCCGGGAGATTCACAGTTATTCTGACCATCCGCTCGGCATTTTATCTGTGGCATTTGATTACAGGGGGAATATCTTTTTTTCCGACTATCGCAGCATACACTGCTATGATGTGAAAAATCAGAAGATCACCGACATTGAATTTGATCTTTGCCCGGATTCCTATCCGTATTTTTACTATAGTATTTTAAAGACAGACGCCTCGGGCCGGATTCTTTACTGCGGTGAAAAGAATGAGGGAAAATTGACGGCTTTTAGCATTTCTGGAGCCAAATTGTCATGTCTCAATCAAAGTGACAGGGATGCCTATGAGGATTTTGATACCCTTAGCCTTTCTCCAAGGGGAAATTTTTTCTATACGGACAGGGAAATCATTAATGTCGAAACCTTTGAAAATATGGGGTTCCTGCCGGTGACGGGTATTGAAGGCATGGATGTCGTCTATGATATGGTGACAGATACCAGCGGCAGGAACATGATGATTACCACAACCAATAATTATTTTGAAAAAATATCGGATGAGCATACCGTTTCGGCCAGTTATGATTTATCCCAGGTCCATGCGAGAGCTCTGTTTGAATCAAACGGCGCGGCTTTTGACCGCACAGGCAGAAAATTATTTTATCTGTGTGCAAACCAGATTTATGTATTGAAAAATACGATGCCGCTTTCTCTGGACCTGCCATTTACGGTGATGGAAAATTACGGCGTGTTGACTGGGAAAGGAATCGTCCGGATTTCGGAAATCCGAGGGGAGGATACTACCATAACCCTGGAGTCCTTATGTCCGGATATTGAGGTTCCCGGTCAGATTGTTATTCCGGCAGGCAGCACGGAAGCCGTATTTGACATCACCGTCCATGACGATGACCTCATTGAACAAGGAAAAACCATCGAAATAACGGCAACGATCCCGGGGCAGTCCCCGGCCTATGGCATTATCAATCTGTTGGATGATGAGACCTTTGAACTCACACTTGATACTCCGGGGACTGCCATGGAAGCATCCGGGGGGTACAGCGTCAGTGCGGGCGTATTGTTAAACCGGCCTGCCGAATATGATATGGTGGTTGACCTTCACTCCAGCGACACATCTGAAATAACAGTGCCGTGGACCGTGACGATCCCGGCCGGTCAGACAAGGGCAGATTTCAACATCCAGGTCATAGATGACACCTTGTTCGACGATACCCAGATCGTAACAATTTCTGCGCAAGCCCCTGGCGCACAATCATCTGATACGTTTATTTCGCTCCAGGATAATGAAGAAAGAAAATTGACTCTCAGTATACCCGATCTTCTTACAGACGGTGTTACCTATCCGCAATCCGGAATCTTATCCATCCCTGGACAAGCTGTATCTGATGTCACCGTATATCTGGGAACCGGCGGCTCGTGCCGCTTGATCCTTCCTGATTCGGTGGTCATAAAGTCCGGGAATTCGCAGGCTTTTTTTGATATCCACGTCTCAGATGATGGGATTCGAAAAAATCCTGTGACAGTTGAGATTAATGCTACGGCCTCTGGCTGGTCGGAAGCTTCCGGTACCGCCGACATTGTTGACAACTGGCTTGCCCAGCCACCTCAGGAAATCAACGACAGCAACAACTGTGGTATTTATAACAGCAATTATTCGCAGGTTGCAGCCCTGGGTGACGGGGGCTTTGTTATTGTCTGGTCCTGTGGCGGCTCCAACTCCGTTGTCAGGGCGAGAACCTATAATGATAACGGTACCCTGAAAAGCGGTGACACAGTCAATGTTTCAGAATCTTCGGGTTTTTTCAGGGGAAACCAATCGGTAATCAGCCTTTCAAATGGCGGATTTGCCGTTTCCTGGCGATTTAAAGAAACCTACAATACAAATAAAATCGCCCTGCAGGTTTTTGATAAAGACGGTGTGGCAACAGGTTCCCGATTTATAGTTGAGGGCGGGGCTGTCGACTCCCCAAACCCGGTTCTAAGAGAATTGTCAGACGGTCGGATCCTCTGGAACTGGGACGATACCATAAAAATAATTGATCCTGTAAACGACACCGGTTCTCAGGCTGTTACAGTCCCGGGCATTTCCACCAGTCCGGATATGGCGGCCCTTCCGGTTTCAGGGTTTATTGCGGCGTGGTCAGAAAACGGTATCTTGGCACAAGGCTTTGATGCGGATGGAGCGTCCTTAACCGGCAGCCACAGAATCAATGCCACGGAAGATGCAAGCCCAGCGTTACCCGGAATTGAGCCTTTGTCAGAAGACAGGTTTATCGTCTCCTGGACGGCCGTTAACGGGGATACGCAAACCCTGGTATACCGCGTTGTGGATTCATCCGGTGAACCTGTCGGACTCCAGACCACTGCTTTGGCATTTCCTGCTTCCGCAGAACTGACTAAACCCACGGTTAAAAAGGTGGCTGAAAATACACTCATGGCGGCTGTTGTCGTAAACGGCGCTGCGGCGATCTCAGGCGTCTGGGGGCAGCTTATGGATTTGGAGAATCATCATATCGGATCCCGGTTCCTGCTGACCCAATCTATTGTACCGGCCATCTATTCCAAACAAAGGAAACTGGCCTTTGATTCGCTGAACGCTACAGACTGGGTATACACATGGGTAGAAAACGGATTCATGACAAAAATTATGACACGGGATACGGATATGGATGACGACGGCATCACCGATGCCCTTGAAGACGTCAATAACAACGGATGTGTCGATGCCTTTGAAACCGATCCCCTGTTAACGGATACCGACGGCGACGGCATCCAGGACGGTACGGAATCCGGTCTGACACTGGCTGATATTGACCGCTATACTGATCTGGCCGTTTTTAGACCCGATGCTGATCCCCTGACAAAAACAGCCCCGTTCAAGGTCGATTCCGATGAGGACGGCATGGCAGATAATCAGGAGGACTTAAACCTCAACGGGCGCCTTGATCCAGGGGAAAGCGAGCCGGATAAACTTTTAGGTGATCTGAATTACGACTTCAGGCTCGGTCCTGACGACGCTGCCATCGCACTGAAAATACTGAATAACTCTTTTTCGGGCAGCGTCCCTTCGGGGGGCGATGCCGATGCCGATGGTAGAATCGGTATTCTGGAGTCGATCTACGTGCTTCGAAAAGCGGTAAGTAAATAGAAATCTTGATTTAGCTATGGCGTGTTTCCTTGAACGGCGGATTTTAAATAGGTAATGATTTGACGTTTTGAGGCGCCTGGATTTTTCATTAAAAAATCTGCGATCAGGTTAGCGCCAAAGGCTGTTGAAATGGATGTCCCGGCGTAGATGCCAGGGTCTGATTGGTATCCCACAGGCATTTGAGCAAATCCCGGCAGCGACACATCCACGAAATCACCATAATTGCTCATATCCCATGGCCTGCCGTCCGGGAAAAGGGCGCCGATGGCGATAACGGATTTAAACGCCGCCGGATAGATCGGGGTACCTGTCGGATTATTTCCAGCCGATGCCACTACGATCAATCCCATATTGTCAGCTTTTTGCAGTGCTTCCCTTATAAATTCAGATGGATGGGATGATCCCCAGCTTAAGCTTAGCACTCGGGCATTCTGGGACAATGCAAATTCAATGCTTTTCATCACGGCAAAACTGGTGGTGAATCCATTCTGGTCCACTGCACGGATGGCGACTACCGGCACATTGGTCTCAGGATACTGTCCTTTGGCTATGGGCGCAATAATACCTGAAGCCACCAATGCCATCTGGGTTCCGTGTCCCAGAGGGTCTAAAAGCGGTCTTCCCGAGGACAGCGCATCAAGAGAGGCGGCAAGAAATTCGGCCGGAACATTGCCATCCGCCAGGCCGGAATCCAGGACGGCTACAGAAACACCCCTGTTGTCCAAGGCGGACAGGTTGAGGCGTTCTGGAATACTCTGATTCGACAGATATCGATAAGGTGAATTAACCTGATATCCCTGATTAAATTCCGCCGATCGGATCAGTGGATTCCGTGAGAGACGGTCTATAATACTGTCCAAGTCAGTGCCGTCCGGAAAGCGAATACGATAGACTAAAGATGCCTCATCCTTTTCAACAATTACGGCGCTGTACGACAACAACAGTTCTTCTAAGCGTTTCTCATCAATGATAGAAGGAATTCTTACAAGGAGCTCATTTTTGACGGTATAAAAACCTTTGGAATTATCAAAATCAAAGTCGATAATTCCGCTCCAGCGAACTTGCCTATTGCTGTCGGACGGTTTGAAGATTTTTATGACGGAAGGCACCAGCTCTCCTTTTCTTTCGGAGTTTTTTTCCCATTCTATGATATGATTCAACTGCCCGAGAATATTTGCCAGCCCTTTTTCTATGCTTTGATTTTCAAAGTTTACAGTCACCGAGGGGTTCATTTGAGGATCAATTTCCACTTGCACACCGGTTCGGACAGATAAATCAGCAAGAATGACGGATAAAGGGATCTCATTGGCATTAATTGACATTCGACCGCCGGCAATTTTGAGCTCATAAGAACGTGCCGGGCAATCCGTAGAAAAGGCCAACAGCAAAACCAAAAATATGACAAGTTGTTTGATCATTTGTGAGCTTATGCAACAGTTAATGACTATATTATGTATTCGCAGCGAATAATACTGCGATTTAGCTTTTCAAAGTCACAGTCCTTTGTAAATTAGGCTGAAGTATTTAAAATAATTTTAAGTATTCAACAGCCTATGCATTGTCAATAAATATCTTTATGTATTGCATAAACAATGATGAAAAACAGGGACGGTTTCACTGATTCATATTTTGTCCAAGTAATTGAGGTTGCATTGGCAGTAGTTTGAAGATATAGAAAATGTCAACGCAAATTAATCGTATTCAAATTAAGGGCGGGCAATGGGTACAAAAGTATTATCCATAGACATCCAGGCCGACCGGATATCAGTTGCTTTACTGGAATCCAGGGCGGCAGGGATACGCCTGGTAGAATCAGAAGAGCAGAGCCTGGACACGAGCCTGGTCTCTTTGCCCGATACGCTGGCGGATCTACTACCTGAAACCTTACTGAAAATTGACAGGACATTCAGCCGGTGTGTGGTCTCACTGCCTCCAGGTATCTTTTCTTACAGAACCCTGACGCTTCCCTTTAGTAATAAACGCAAAATTGATCAGATATTGGCCAATGAGTTGGAGTCGCAACTGCCTTGGCCAGCTGAAAATCTGGTTTTTGACTATCATATAATTGAATGCAGCCGATCCCGTGCCGATTCAGATACGCGGGTACGTGTCTCCTGTCTCCGGTCTGAGGTCTTGGAAAGGTATCTGTCGATACTAAATGATTGCGCAATTGATCCGGATGTTGTTATTCCAGGAAGCGGCAGGGCTGTTGCTCTGCAGACTGCGGCCAATCTTTTGGACAGCCAAAACGTGAGCGGCTGTTTTATTTTATTCTGTCAGGCTTCTGATCTGACATTATACTATGTCGATAAAGAGAGTATTTTTTATAACAGAACGATACCCGTAAAAAGCAGCGGTTCGTCAGACATCCTTCTTCAGGCCGTTAAACATTCCCTGATTTTCTGCAGTGAATCATATGAACTGGGTGGGGATATCCCTTCTCTGGTTCTGTGCGGTGATTCCAATGAAATTACACGGTGGCAGCAGATGCTAAAGGATGTCTTACCTAACCGGGTTATTCTATATGAGTTGTTTGATGATGAAAGGGGCTTTGTTGATTTGGGGGATTCGGCCGCCCGCTTTTCATCAGGGATGAAAAGCGCGGTTGCCGCCGGCATGGCGGAGTTGAAACACGGCTGCGATTTGAATTTTATAAAAAAAGTATCTGATTTTACCGTTTTCTATCAGGAAAACCGGGGTAATCTTATTGCGACAGTTACTCTGATACTCTGCTTGGCTTTTGTTTTTGGGGTGTCCCAATGGCAGCAGGTCTCCCGGCTTAAAAAAAATATTCGCCATCTGGACATGCGGATTACCGAGCAGTTCAAAGAGACGTTTCCTGGTGTTCACAACATCGTGGATCCCGTCCGGCAGATGAATATCCATCTGAATCAGTTAAAAAAAGACAGCAGTTTTTCAAACTCCGGAAAATCTGCCTTGAATGTGGATTTGCTCAATGCAATCAGTAAAAAACTGCCATCCCAGGTCGATATTGAATTGACCCGGTTTGTGAGAACTGAAGACAGCCTTATGATTGCAGGCAGTGCAGACACATTCAAGACAATCGAAAAAATGAAGCAGTCATTTAAACAAATCCGGCTGTTCCAGGAAGTGGATATCAATTCTGCGGCCATGGATAAATCCATCGGGCGGGTGAAGTTTAACCTGAAAGTCATGCTTTGAGACCGATACAAAAGGGGGAAAGGAGCGCATTTGGCGATACATTTGAATAAGCGGGAAACCTATGCCGTTGCCTTGGCCCTTGTGGTCGTCGGATTCTGGTGCCTGTATCAATTTGTGCTTTTACCTTTTACCGAGGAAAAAGCCCTTCTCCAAAGGCAGATTATTGCCAAGCAAGGTGCTTTGTCGGAGATGGTCCGGCTTCGGGAAGAATATGAAAAACTGGTTCAGGATCAGGCCGCCAGAAAAAAAAGGTACGCCCTTAGAGAGGAATCTTTTACACTGTTTTCATCTCTTGAAAAACTGGCGGTAAAGGCCGGCGTAAGCCCCAATATCGAGTACATGAAACCGTCCACAGCAAAGGATAAAATCAGCAGCACGACAATTTCACTGGTGGAGATGAAGCTCAAAGAGATTAACACGCAACAACTGATGTCATTTTTATATCATGTGGAGACATCCGACAATGTTGTTTATGTTGAACGCTTGTCCGTCACCCGGCAGGGAAAAAAGAAAAATGTCATTGATGCTGTGATGAAGGTGGCAGCGATTAGTGGATAAATCATACGATACGGCATGAAACGCAAAATAACCGGATATATAATTTTTACTCTGTGCTGCATGGGGTATGCGATATACACCCAGTTTCCAGGCAATTCTGTGGCGGATTACCTGCAGAATCGGGCCAGGGAAATTCATCCAGAACTCAGGCTTTTTGTGGAGGGCGTGAGACTGAAATGGCCTTTGGGGCTATCCGTTTCGCGGGTTTCCCCGGAGTTAGAAGATTTGGATTGGCTATGGATGGATAATTTGTCTGCAGACTTGATGCTGCTGCCCCTGGTATCCGGCGATGTTGCCGTGGCGTTTAATGCAGGACTTCTCAAAGGAAAAGTGGCGGGCGAGTGGCGGACCCCCATGGGGTTGAATCTGATTGCCGGAACAGGGGCAGTGCCGCAGGGGCAGATTCGCATGGAATGGAACAATCTTATTGTGGATGACCGCCCACTGCCCCAGTCTTTTGGCGGAGGGCGCATTTCATGCAAGGTGGATGGCAGGGTCCGAAACCGGTTGGATGATCCTTCAGACATTCAGGTTCTGGGTGACATTGAGATGTCAGAACTAAAGGTTGTATTCCCTGAGGGGCTTTTTTTCATAGACCGGTGCGAATTCAACCAGGGCAAAATTACTTTCAGAATGGATCGGCAGGGCCGGTTTGTATTGGAGACCGGCCGGTTAACGGGCCGGTATATGGATGTTGCGGTGAAAGGCACGATTCAACTGGGCAACCCGGTTATAGACAGCCGGTTGGACCTTGACCTGAGCGCCACTCTTTTCCCGATGTTTTTTATGAACGCTGGAAAAGAATTGCCGGTGAAACCGCCCAAACAGGGTGAGGAAAAAACATCGGTGGAATTTAGTGTGAAGGGCTCATTTAAATCGCCAACGGTAACCATGAGAAAGGCAGGATGATGAAGTATCTTTTTGTATGCATTCATCTGGTCTTTATTTTCTGCATAACGGAGCTTACTGTGGCTGCAGTCTATGATCTTTTTGTTAGCAGAATGGAATCAAGTCTGGCGTTGGAAAACCGGCAGACTTTGAAAACAGCCAGAGACAATTCAAAAAAGAGTTCTTTTTCAGATTACCATGCAGTTGTAAAACGCGACCTTTTTAAAACAATGGTCAGACAGGTCAAGAAGAGTACCGATAAGGCTCCGGTAGCGCCGGTCACAAAAAAGATAAAACCTGTGACACCGCTTAGACTGGAGCTGAAAGGCACCATCACAGGTACGGGTGCACAGCCTATGGCAATTATTCTCAATAAGGCTGATAATTCTCAATTGATCTACGCAACGGGAGATTCCGTAGACAGGGCGGTCATTAAGTCCATTCTCAGGGAGCGTGTCATTGTGGTGGTGGACGGCCGTGAGGAAACCTTGCTGATGGCTGAATCCAAGCCCGGCGGCGAGCCCGCCGGCGAGACTGAAGAAAATGCAGAGCCCCTGCCGGATACGATTTCACAACTAACCCCCACCGTTACAACCCAGGCACTTGAAGAGGGATTTGTGAATACGGTTACCCTGTCATGGGAGGATGTTGCCCTGCTCAAAGAAAATGCCGCAGGCTTAAGCAAGCAGATTCGAATTCGGCCTCACTTTTCCAACGGGGTTATTGAAGGCGTAAGGGTAACCGGTGTTCGAAAAGAATCTATTTTTGCAACAAAATTAGGACTGAAAAACGGGGATATCCTGTCTGCAGTGAATGAGACAGAAATCCGGTCCATAAATGATATTTCACAGCTTTATACCGGATTTGATCCGGCGCAGGGGAGCATTGCAACAGACCTTGCAATCCAGAGAAACGGAACAACAGGAACCATAAGATATTCAATTGAATAAGGTCGTATATAATGAATGGTCTGCATAAAAGGTTGAACAAGGGGTTGTTTTTTCTTGCGTTGATGGTGGGGTGTCTGGCTGCGGTATTTGTCTATGCACAGGACGGAAAAGATCCTTCCGATGAAAAGTATGTGTCCATTGATTTGAACGATGTGGATATCCGTGTGTTCATCAAATTTATCAGCGAGTTAACCGGAGAAAATTTTATTGTCGACTCCAAGGTAAAGGGTAATGTCAATATCATCTCCCCTGGGAAAATCACGGTTGAAGAGGCATACAAAGTATTTGAATCCGTTCTGGAGGTGCACGGATTCACCGCCGTTAAATCAGGGGAGATCTCAAAAATTATCCCCACGCCTTTAGCGACGGCTAAAAATGTAGAAACTCGCATTTCAAGGGGAACTGGGTCTTCGGAAGACAAAATCGTCACCCAGCTGATTCCGTTGAATTATGCTGATGTTGAGGAAGTTAAAAAGCTGTTTACACCATTGGTGTCAAAGGGCAGCGTCATTCTGGCCTATGCTCCCACCAACACCTTGATTATCACGGATATGTATTCCAATATCAAGCGCCTGCTTAAAATCTTTGATGCGTTAGATGTGAAGGATGTCGGGCGGCAGATTTCGGTGATCCCCCTCGAATTTGCCTCCGCCTCAGACCTTGAAAAAAAATTGAACACGCTGTTTCAAGCAAAATTGCCAAAGGGGAAAAATGTAACCTCGGATGAGGTGACAAAATTTGTTTCGGACGAAAGGACGAACAGTATTATCATTCTGGCCAATACCATTGAGGCTGAAGCCGCCAGGGAACTGATCAAAAGTTTGGATAAAGCCGTACCCAGAAGTGATGCTAAAATTCATGTCTATTACCTTGAAAATGCCAATGCCGAGGAACTGGCAACGGTTCTTCAGTCATTATCCGGAAAGACGGCTCAAGCAGATCAGGATGGAAAGCAACTGGCACCTGTGGTATCTGAAAAAGTTAAAATCACAGCCGATAAAGCCACTAACAGTTTGATTCTGATGGCGGACATGGAAGATTACAAAGTTCTTGAGGGGATTATCAAAAAATTGGATATTCCACGGCCCATGGTCTACATTGAAGCTCTGATCATGGAGGTCCGGGATACGGACAGCTTTGAATTGGGTGTGGAGTGGACTGCTGCCACCTCTGCCGGAGAAATAGACTCCAATAGAGCCGGTATTTATACAGGATACAACAGACCCTCCTCGACCACCGGGATCGGCGCGATACCCACCATCAGCAACGGCGCTATGACTCTGCCCGGGGGGTTTTCCATGGGAATTATGTCCGAGGCCATACAGATCGGAGGGATTTCATTCCCCAGTTTAAGTGCGGCCATTAAAGCGCTTAAAACCAATGAGCAGGTTCAGATTATCTCCACGCCCCAGATTATGACCACCGACAACGAAGAAGCCGAGATCAGTGTGGGGGAAAATGTGCCTTATCTGACCACATCGGGTACCGGAGACCAAAATTATGAGAATTTTGAATATAAGGATGTGGGGGTGACTTTGAAAATAACGCCTCAAATCAGCCAGGAACGGTTTGTCCGACTGGATATTTATCAAAAAGTGGAAAAACTGTCCTCAACCAGCGCAGATACGACTCCGACCACATTGAAAAGAACAGCGGAAACCACTGTGGTTGTCAAGGATGCAGCAACTGTGGTGATCGGCGGCCTGATCGGTGAGGACATGACCTCCCGGGATTATAAGACGCCCTGTCTGGGAGACCTGCCTCTGGCCGGAAACCTGTTTAAATCCAACTCCAAGCAAGGGGTCCAGACCAACCTGTATATTTTTTTAACGCCCCATATTATTGAGAATCCCCAGGAGGCAAATGACGTATACGAGGATAAAAGTGAAAGTATACGAAAGATAAAAGAAAAAATAATTCCATTGCCCAAAGAGTCCCGGGACGAAAACTGATATGGACCACCCTTTTGATCAGCCTTTCATAGAGCGGATATCCGTCCGCCACAATATCAGCTCCAAGGATCTGACGGCGGCAAGTCTAAGTGCGCAGCGCAGCGGAATGAACCTTGGTGAAGCGCTGGTAAAAAGAAAGCTGCTCAGTGAGGAAGACTACTGCCGTGCCCTGGCAGAACATTACGCACTGACCTATTCGGGAAGCCTTGATATTGCGAGTGTGGAAGGCGGATTCGCCCATCAAATTCCGATCCAGTTTTTAAAGCAGCACCTGTTTGTACCCCTTGTGGAAAAGCAGGGCGGTAAGGTTACTGCAGCCGTTTACCGGCCGGATACCATTGACGCGCTGGATGATTTATCCTGTATGATCGGCAGGCCTTTTGATCAGATCCTGGTTGCGCCTAAAACCGAAATCCTTTCAGCAATTAATTTTTTCTATGACAAGCGATCGGACAATGCCCAGAAAATAGTCGATGATTTGGTAGATGAAGAAATCAATATCAGTGACATAAAAAAAGTAACGGATCTTTTGGAGGATACCAGTGATGCGCCGATTATCAAACTGGTGAACCAGATGATCTCACAGTCGGTAAAAGCCGGCGCCAGTGATATCCACATCGAACCCATGCAGGACACACTGAAAATAAGATACCGGATTGACGGCATTTTATATGATCTTCTGGAACCTCCCAAATGGCTTCAGTCTGCCCTGGTGACCCGCATCAAGGTCATGGCGGATATGGATATTGCCGAAAAAAGGCTGCCCCAGGACAGCCGCATTGAGGTGCGGATCGGAAACCGGGACATTGACATTCGAATTTCTTCGATCCCGACGACCATGGGCGAGCGAATTGTATTACGATTGCTGGATAAATCCAGTTCGCTGCTGACCTTATCACAATTTGGGCTTGCCGCAGAAAGGTTAAAATTAATCGAACGATTGTCAGAACTTGCCAACGGCATCATTCTGATGACCGGGCCTACAGGCAGCGGCAAAACAACCACATTGTACGCCATTTTGTCACAAATCAATAAGCCGGATATCAATATCATAACAGTCGAAGATCCGGTTGAGTATAAACTTGCTGGAATCAACCAGATCCAGGTGAATCCGAAAATCGGCTTAACATTTGCCAAAAGCCTTCGATCCATTGTTCGGCAGGACCCGGATGTTATTCTGGTGGGAGAGATAAGGGACCCTGAGACCGCTTCCATTGCCGTGCAAAGTGCATTGACGGGGCATTTGGTTTTTTCAACGCTTCACACCAATGATTCCGCCAGCGCCATTACCCGGTTGGTGGATATGGAAATAGAGCCTTTTTTAATTACCTCATCGGTGCGTGCGGTCATGGCCCAGCGGTTGATTCGGATGCTGTGCCCGGATTGTAAATCCGTTGCCATTCCAGATCCCATGGCACTAAAGCGCATTGGCTTATCAAAGGAAGACATCAGGGGCCGCACATTGTTTCAGGCAAACGGATGTCCGAACTGTTTTCACACCGGCTACAAAGGGCGGATGCCATTGTTTGAAATTTTGATGATGACACCGGAAATCAAATCATTGGTTCTGACGACATCCGATGCCAATCGTATCGCTCAAACAGGGGTTAAACAAGGCATGACGACTTTAATTGAAGATGGAATTGACAAGGTGCTACAGGGAGTGACGACGATTGAAGAGATTTTGCGGGTCACACAGTCCTGACAGCGGTATGGTATTTTTTAGGTCCTGCATTTTAGTTTTATGTATTCAGGCCATTATGGTTTCAACCGGCCGCCAGGTCTACTGTGGGGAAAGCCAAGATTCAGAAAGATCCGGCGGCATCATCGGCCTGTTTCAGGAATATATCTCTCCGGTAGACGGGGACCGGTGTCCGATGAACCCTTCCTGCTCAGCTTATGCCAGACAATGTATAAAAAAGCATGGTCCTGTGATGGGCATCATCATGGCCATGGACAGATTGGTCCGCTGCGGCAGGGATGAAGCCTATATCAGCGAGAGGATATACAAAAACGGGCACGTGCTGATCCATGACCCGGTAGAGAACAACGACTTTTGGTGGTCTGAACCATGAACCGCGTCCTGATCAACCGCTATTGGTGGGCCTGGTGCCTGGTTTTGATAAATGTCTTCAGCCTTAGCTATCCGATACAGGTTTTTCCGGCCGATCAGATCATCGTCACTGCAGACAAGCAGCTTGAATTGGCAGATACACTGTTTAAAGACGGAGAATTTGCCGCGGCGGCAAATGAATATATCCGTTTTTTTTACCTGTTTCCTGAAAATGACTGGGCAACACGGGCGCGTTTTCAGGCGGGGGTGAGTTTGTTTTATGCCGGCAGACCGCAAGATGCCGCAAGACATCTGGAATATCTGGCAAGGGGTTCGATGGATAAAGGGGCGGCAAAAGATGCCATGTTTAAGCTGTCTCAGATATACACAGCCATGGGAAAGCCTGAAATGGCCGTGGCCGTTTTAAAGAATTTGATTACCCTGACAGAATCGGTCACGGTAAAGGATCGGGCCTGCTTTATGCTGGGCTGGGTACTTCTGGATAAATCCCAGGAGCTGGCTCAAAAAAGCGCCTATCCCATGCATCCCGTTAAACAGGCCAGACAATATTTTTCAAAAATCAGCCCAAAGGGAAAAAAGACGTATCATATCAGCTCCACAATTGAGCGATTGGAAGGGATGGAAAACATAAAGAAGAAACGCCCGCTGATGTCAGGCATTCTTTCAATTATCCCAGGGGCAGGTTTTTTCTACTGCGAGCGCTATCGGGATGCCGTTGTAGGCTTTTTGTTAAACGCATCCCTGATTTTCGCCGCCTATGAAGCATTTGAAAACGATAATCCATACCTGGGTGGTGCCATCACCTTTGTGGAAACAGGTTTTTATACCGGTAACATCTACGGCTCAATTTCAAGTGCACATAAGTTCAACCGCAATAAACAAACCCAATTTATCGATGGCCTTAAAAAAGAGTATGAACGGGATCAAACCCGGGTCAAAATACTGCCAACGGCAAGCAGGGAAAGCATTGGCCTTACCTTTCGGTATGTTTTTTAGAATCTAAACTATAGATCCCTCCCCTCTTTTTCTGCTGTCTCGTACAATGTCTCCATCAAATTTCAATGCAATATTTTTCAATTAAGGGTGTCTAACTACATCAGAGCAGACATAACAGATAAAAGGACCTTTGTGTGTAAAGCGAAACACAATTATGAAAATAATTTTTTGCGATATTTATGGGAAATGTTTTTCCTGCTTTTACGAAAAGTTCTATCATTAATTACTTATTATGCGAATCAATATGGAAAATTATTCCCAAAAAGTAACTTGATATGCAACCTTACGCGAAAAAATTTCATAAATTGTGGCATAGATGTTATAGACGCGTAGATCTGTTTTTTATTGTATTAGATGCTGAATGTATTGACCTTTTACCCTTTATTGGATAGGTTCAGATTCGATATTTCAAAGGGTGATTTTTAATTTAACAATTTTCTGTCCAAAGTTGTGGGAAATTGTTTCTCGACGGCTGTCGTATCGTGCTGTTACGTCGCAAACTAGTAATAAAAATATGTTTCGGGGGATAGATGTTGATAAAGTCTGCAAGAAAAATATTGTTATTGCTTTTGATTGTCCTGCCCACTGTTTCTTTTGCATCAGATCTGACGTTAACCCAGGAAGGCCGGGCACTGTTATTTTCAGAAAATGGTCCAACCTTCCAGGATATCCTTGATGCCAATCAAAAATTCGCCGCAGCGGTGTCTGCAAACCCTGCTGACCAGGAAGCCAACCTGTTCTATGCCTTAAGCCAGATTTCCGTTTTTTTCCTTGAAAGCCAGCAGAGCGGTGAAATCAAAACTCTGAGCGATTTGGCAGACGCTGCGGGGATGCCCATTGATCTTCTGATACCTGTTGGCCAGGGCCTGCCATTTGGTGACATGCCCCAAACCAACGGCTATTTTACCCCGCCTGAAACAATGCCTAAGGGAGACGATGTTACAGCGTTGTTTGAAACACATTTACCGGCAGTGCTTGACAATGCATTGGTCAGCTTGAACAAAATTGATGCGAACAACGGTGATCCCATTGTAATCCTGACCTCAGAAGAGCTCCGCAGCACCTCGAATGTTGAAATAGATTATACCGATGTCCTGGCCTGCAAAGCGGCGGTTCATTTTTTGAAAACCTTTGTTTTCATTATGGCCGCTTACGATCTGGATAATATTGATGCCCGTGAAATATTTGCCCTTGAAAACGCAGGCATGACTGAACTTAAAAGGCCCTTTTTATCTTATATGCTTGGCCGGTATCCTAATTTTTTGACATTACGTTCTGACGTCGGTGTCAGCCTGTTAGATCAGGCAAAGTCCTCCTTTAAAACGGGTTCTGGGCTGCTGTCTGACTGCTACAACAATCTTCTCGATGAAGTCGACTCCCAGGAAGATGATTTCATCGTATTTGAAACCTTAGAAGACCAGGAAGAATTTGAAACGGTCCTGGCCTACTGCGGGGAACTGGTCGATGCCCTCAACGGCGAATTCGAATATATCTCCGAGCAGGGCGTTGAAGAACACTGGACATTGAATCTGAATGCGCATGATTTTTTTAATGATCCCCTCTTCCTTCGGGTCGGTGAAGACCGGCTTTTAGGAAGCGGCCGGGTTGCCAGCCGCTGGGGCTGGTGGTACGGCCGATTGGCAAATGTCCCCTGGGGCGGAAAGATGACTCATCATATTTCAGGGTCCAATTTTTCAGCCACACTTTTTGTGCCGGACGGCCGGACCATAGACATTACGGGGACGTTTATTTCGGAGACCGAGATCACTAATGTCAGTTTTAAAGTTAAAGATATCTATGATGAAGTCGTTGAAAACGGATCCGGATATGACGGGGGGCGGACATACCTTTCTGAGGAGGATGTAGACCGTTTTGATATCAATGCCCTTTTCGGCGGTAACGGCAAATCTCCCCTGGATATCCGGGCATCCCTCCCGAACTTCAATGCGGAGGATGAACCTGTTGCCGGGACATTTCCCGAGCCAATCTTTAACGGTATTTTTCCGGATTACAACACCAATGACGCTGTAACTGAGAAACTGGACCTGGATCTGGATCTTCCCCAGTTAATCGTACAGATTCCGGACCATACAATTGATATTTCACAAGATCCGGCCAATTGGCCTCAGGATACCCATGTGGGCACGGATAATGACACAGATGGGGCTCCCAATGCTTCGTTTGATCTAACCGATATTTATGCAGCAAAAGATTCGCAGTTTATTTACATAGGAATGAGGTTGGCCGGCTCTCCGGCCTCTTTGTCCGGAGAACAGGAATCTGCAACCTATTCTGTTGATATCCGGAAAAATCCTAACGACCGGGGGGAGCGATCCCTTCAGTTCGGCTTGAGATATGAACAGGAACGCCAGGAATGGGCTGCATTTTTCACAGAGTATGGCGATCAGGGCTGGGATAATTATCAACCTGCCATATCAAGGTCATGGGGGACTGATCACTTTTATCGTGGCTCCGATTTTGTGGTCTTGAAAATTCCCCTTAACGATGAGTCGAACAATGACCAACCATTTTTCAACCTGGATGACTACAGGGGATGGGCGATAACAGCCCAGGCCAATTACTTTATCCGGCAGCAGACATCACCGGACTGGTATTGGATGGAATATATGGGCGGAGACTGGATGGATCAGCAGGTCCGTCTGGGGCCGGTTTTTAGTATTGAGGGTAATGTTGCAATACCTGAGGGATATTCCGGTGGGAATATCTATATTTATGCATCTGATCAAGAGACCCTTGGAGACGGTGCCGATGCGATTGCCGGGACACTCGTATTACCCACTTCCACGAACGGGGCGTTTACCCTTGACGGGATTCCATACAATTCCGGAAGCCTGAATATATTTGTACTTTGGGATACCAATGGCAACGGTTTTATGGATGCCGGAGATCTTGTCGCCAAGCAGAGTACTTCGGTAACAGGCGACGTCGAACTGGGCACCATTTCCCATGATACGGAGGTTTTACCCATCCCAATTGAATATGCCGGAGTCATGGGCGTTCATTCTACCGGCGGGAATTACCGTACCTACTTTCATCTATGCATTAAAGACGCCTATGGCGGGACTGTACCGGACAGCATCTCCCGGATCACGGTCACCTATCCTTATGGATACACGGAGCAGATTTATCCCAATGGTATTATGTATCATGATGGCGGCAATGAATTTTTCGGTGAGCGCCAGGGATTCCCTGTAACCGGTACTTATACCTTCACGGTATATGGAACGGATGGGTCCATGGGAACCGTCACAGATGTGCAAAAAGATCTTTATCCCATGCCGATTGTGGATGTGAGCAAAGTTCAATTTGATACATCTGCGTTAACGCCCGTCTTTACCTGGGAACCTGTTCAGCCGCCGTCCGGTGATGTGGCATACCGGCTTGAAGTCCGGGCAACGGACGGCAGTTTTTCTTTCCGGACCAACCGGAATTTGGGGATGACCTCCTGCACCCTGCCGCAGCTTGCCCAAGGCGTGACCTATGAATACCGAATCCGGGCCACAGACAGCTCCAGTCTTGTTTCTACTGACAATCGGTCCCAGACCGACTGGATAGCGTTTACCATGGCCGATCAGCTTCACCACGATGCAAAAGCCGCCATTGACCCGGACGGTTGGGGCGCTGTGATGTTTTCCAGGAACGGCGAGGCTCCGGGACTGGACCTGTGGGTGAAACTGGTCGACATGAGCGGGGTTTCCTATGATGGCACCTCGCACAACGTCATCGCACAATTATGGGCGCAGGGTACGATGCTGGGGGAGGGGCCACTGGTTTTTCAATACAATGACGGGCCGTTAGGAGGGTATTATGCCGGATTTGTTCCTGCAGAACAACTGCCGGCAAGTGTTGAAAAGATCGTATTTAAGGCAGGGATTGCCGGCGGTGATTACACTGTATCATTAACAGATACGCTCTCGCAGGCTAATTTCTCAGTGAGCGGAAATCAGAATTTAAGTTGTATTGAAAACGGCACCAGCCCTCAAATTTTATGGGATGAAGTTTCCGGGGCAACCCGATACGTGGTCAGGATCTATGATGCCGATTCCAATGTTGTCTACAAAGGATACCCGGAAAAGACAAATCACTACACCGTTCCACCGGGCATTCTTTCCGCCCATACCCAATACTGGTACTGTCTGGATGTGAGGGATTCCCACAGCGGATTTGAAACAGATAACGCCGTTCGTATTCCCGGAAATTTTAATGAGTTCCCTTCATTTACTACCGGAGATGTCTGTGAAACACCCTTGATAGATCCTGACGGATCTGGGGTTCAGACCTGGAGCAATGCCGCCTTCGGCAGTGTGCTGGATTTCTGGATTCAGGTTCACGACGCCCAGGGCGCTTTGGATAATATCGAAAAAGTTGAGGTCATTCATCCGGACGGCCAGACCGTTACGCAGTTAAAGGCGGACAGCAGATCTTCATTTACCTCCTATTATTACTCCTGCACGCTTTTTGTCCCGCCTAAGGCCGGGACCTACACATTTGTCGTTACGGACAAAGATGGAAATATTGCTGAAATGACAGAGGATCTGACGGTATCGCCTCTGCCGGTTCCCAGTATCTCTTCTTTGAAAGTCACTGAAACCGAAACCTCTGCCAGATTTGAGTGGGACGGTGTGGACGGCGCCGCTTTTTACAGGGTTGAAGTCTACAATCAAAAAGGCAACAGAATTTACAAATTCTACAGCACAAGCACTTCTTATGAGGCTCCCATCGGCCTGTTCAATGAAGGAACCCGTTACAGTTTCCGGGTCGTGGCCAGGGATAAATTTTTTGAACAGAATGTAGACAATGCTTCGGCAGCACCATGGAGAAAGGACTACACGGTTGATTTTAAGGTCGGAAATGCAGATGAAGGCACCGCAGCCCCGCAGATCAGCCTCGGTTCAAAAGGTGTCGTGGTCTATCAAACCCGGCATCCTGTGACCGGTCAGCCAGCCTACGGCCTGGAATTTTCAGCCGCCGTATTCGATGCGGACGGTGTGCCAGGAAACATTAAATCCGTTGTGGTCGAAGGTGATGGAATCACCGGCAGCCTTGCTTTAAGCTGTAACTCTAATACCGGTGTCGGAGCAGAATATGTGAATTTGCTTTTGTTTGATGATTTTGATGCCATACCGGAAGGAACATATATATTTACCGTAACGGATGAAGCCGGCAATATCGCACAGGCCACCGATACCCTTGCCAAAACTCAAGTTCCCATTGCAGCCTATGTGGTTCCTGCAGACAAGGCATCCGTATCCGCTGACCGGCCCCTTATTGCATGGAAACCCCAGGGCAGTGAGTATCGGCACAGGATCTGTATCTTTGGGACCGGAGGTGGAGTCGTTGATTGTTCCGGCTTTCTGGCGGCATCAAGCTACCTGGTACCGGAAAATGTACTGGAGCCGGGTAAAACCTACGGTTACCAGATTCAAACCTATGTGGTCGGGGAGCTTGTCTCCTCTGATATCGATAATTTTGCCATCAGCCAGCTGCCTTTTGAAACCCAGAATCATTTCACCGTTAACGGTGATCCAAGAACACTGCACCTGATTGAAACCATGAATCTGCTCAAACTCATGGGAGGAAAGGCCGTGGATCTGCCGGATGATGCAGTCAACGTGTACGACATTGACGGCGACGGCAAACTGGAAATGGAGGATATGCTTCCAAAGCTGCCTTAGTGCATAATGCTGATACGGATTAAAGATGAACAGACAGGAAAAATGATCAGACCCCGAAAGACATACATGATTCACCTCTTGGTGCTGATCTGTTTTATAACGGCCTATCTGCCTGTCACCCAGTCCTGGCAGATCAAATACCGATCTGCCACCAACCTGACGGATCTGGTCCGTTCAGCGGCCTTGCTGTTCGATCAGACCGGTTCAAATACAGCCGAAAACACCCTGGCCCAAAGCGGCATCAATGACCTGATGACCCATCTCAAATTTGCCGCAGGCATAGTCAAACCGGTTCAGGAACAAGAGAAATCAAAGATTATCATTACCGAAAGCATGCCTGAATTTCCTATAGTAATAAAGCGTGCATCGTGTTCTGTGTATCCTGTCTATTTAGAGCCTGTCTTTGTACAGGCTTTTTCTTATATGTCCATATTTGGTTTATTGGACCCCCCCATACCAAAATCTCTGGCTGCAGCGAGTTGAAGACAAATTAAAAAGTGTTCAATCCAAATGCGCTACTAAGGCGGGAATAAAATGAAAAAGTGGTTTTATCGATTAATTCTGGCAGCACTGATCAGTTTTTTGACTGGCAGCATCGGAGTCTGTCAGACACGCGTGGTGTGGCAGAATCAACGGTTGAGCGTTACCGCTGAAAATGAGTCTATGGTGAAACTGCTTGGGGAAATAGCGAAAAAGACCCAGGTTGTACTCTTTGTCTCAGAGACTTTCAGACCTGAGCCCTGCACCGTTTTCATTACCGGACAACCCCTTGATAAAGCATTGAAGACCATTTTAAAGGGGTATGACGTTGCCACTGTTTACCATAAACAGGGGCAGGCCTTTAAGGTGGCTGCAGTCCAGATCTATGCCAATGGGGAAAGACAGAACAATTTGACAGTGATGGTCACCGGGTCGGACTCATCTGACGAAAACCGGGTGGACACTGGTGGAACAACCCCTCTGATTGAAGGCACCATTCTGCCGGGAAAATACGTGCGGTATATACTGGAAAAGGAGGCATCTCTGGTGCCAGTGGCGTTTGGTTTTGAAAAGCGTGAAAAAACAGAAAGCGCGGAAATCAACGCGGTACGGAACCAGCTGGCATCCGTAGAAAATACGGAGGAAAGAAAAGCCCTGTCTCTTCAGTTGCTGACCCGGATGGTTGCTTTTGAACAGATGCAAAGAAACCATGTGAACCGGCTGGAATCCCTTTACCGGGCAACATTGTATGCCAAGCAGACGACCACTGAAAACAGCATCAAGTGATTGAACAGCTATAAAAGAATGTTCCAATGTTTATACGGAGAATATATACATGCGACGGTTTAAAAACTTACTGACCATCATGATGGCCCTGTTCATGGCACTGGCTTTGAGTCAGACTTCCATGGCCAAGAACCTGGGCATTGGATCGGCCACGGTATATAACAACGGCGATGAAGCATCCAGAGTCGTTACACTGGATGTGGTTACACAGTCTTTTGATGATGTCAACGGCCTGGTATTCACCCTGACCTATGATAAAGAGGTTTTTGAATATGTCGGCTTGGTTCAGGCTGCCAAGGCCATCGATAACAGCGATCATGCCGATGACCCAACCCCTCCCACAGCCGATGAAATTCGGAGCACCATTTACTATCAGGCCAATGCCTCCGTCCCCGGGCGGGTGATGATCGCTGCGGCCGGGGCTGAATACTTTGCTCCGGACACCAATACTTATGTTCCGTTTAAGGTTCAGTTCCGGGTGCTGCCTTTTAAGGGATCTGGCACTTACACTATTGGTATCCAGAAAACCATTATCGGTCCGGATACCGCCCTGAATGCCGGATACACACAGGATGTCGCACTTCCGGTAGCAGCCGGCCTTGACGCCAGTGAAGACCCTTCCGAGGCAAGGGTTTTTGATAATGTGGCCTTTTCCAACGGCAGCATTACCGTCACCGGTGGATATACCCTGAAAGGAGCGGTCGGGTACGAAGGCGAGCCCGATGATACACCGGCGGATAATGTCGAAGTGCAGCTGTTCAAAAAGGTGGACAGCCGCTTTGCCTATTGGGACGCCACCCGCACAGTCGGTGGGGCTTACAGTTTTAAAAAGCTTCCTGAAGATATTTATCAGATACGGGTCAACTCTTTGAAACCTGGGTATCAGCGCACTTATCTGTCTGAAGATATCAATGTCCCTGAAAATCTGGAACATAATGTATCCCTTGCCGCCTATAAGTCCCTGACCGGAACTGTTTCCATTAACGGCGCTTATCCTTCTGGATTAAAGGTTAAAGTCACAAAGGCGGACGGAACGTTGGTGGGCTACTACAACGTGGACAGCAATGGTCAGTTTGTTACCTCGGCTCTTCCGGGTACAAAAGCGGATTATCTGTTTTATGCAGTCTACGGTGGTACCGTTTCACAGGCTTTCGATCCTGACACGCCATTTAGCTTTGATACGATTTCATTGGGCATGATCAAAGTTCAGTACGAGGATCTTAGCGGGAAAACAGTCATGATTCATGTCAT
Organism: uncultured Desulfobacter sp.; assembly: GCA_963677255.2. Lineage (GTDB taxonomy): Bacteria > Desulfobacterota > Desulfobacteria > Desulfobacterales > Desulfobacteraceae > Desulfobacter. Next base: position 4,351,112 of record CAXXER010000001.1, read on the forward strand.
ACAGGAGGATGGCCAGCTTGAAAAAATCAAAACTCAAGAAGCGGTAGACAATAATCCTGTGCTAGTGGATATGGAAGACCTCATCGCCGAGAACAATTACATTGTTTCAATTGTGGCCGACGGTATTCCTGTGACCTATTATGACAGTGGATCCTCGCCGCCTCAAAGCACGGATTATTCCGCGGCCGATCATGTCCAGGCTACGATTGCGGGCACACCTATTGTGAGTTTCGCCTTTCCAGATCTCGTTGCCAATAAAATCAGCGGAACTGTTCAAAAGGACAACAGTCCTGTATCGGGGGTAAGGATTTACGCGGTCAGCTCGGATTACAGCAATGTCTCTGTGGCGATTTCCGGTGAGCAAGGCGAATACACACTGGAAGTGGTGCCCGGCCAGTACATGGTGTACGCATCATACCAGGGTGATGTGTTCTATTACATGGACCAGACCGCATCGACTCTCAAATATGCGGAACATGAAGTGGTGAGTGCCCAAAATTCAGATGCCACAAGCATAAATCTGTTCCTGGACAAAAATCTGACCACCGCTTATTTCTACGGCAAAGTTACGGAAAAACAGATAACAGGGCTGCCGGCCCCATATGAAATTGTGGTGGCGGAAAGCGCTGACCGGATAGCTGTAAGTCAAACGGGCACGGCCGGTAACTATCGCCTGGAGAAATTTATGCCCGACGAAGCCGCCACCTTGTTCGTGGCCTCCTTCCCGGATGGTGAAAAACAGGCCGCAGCCTCTGATGACGGCACTGAGGTGAATTTTGTCATTAACCAAGGGTTTACAATTTCCGGAACGGTTCAGGTTGGTGCAAGCGGTCTTCCGGTAAGCGGTGCCACCATTTACCTTACGGACGCAGACGGTCTTGCCTCAGGGCTGCCTGTTAAATCCGGAACCAATGGCGGCGCATTCGCCCTTAAAGATGTTGCCAGCGGTCTTTATACCCTGCACGCCTTCAGCAGAAAATATAAAAAATATGCTGAGGATATTTCTGTAATGGGTGACAAAGATGTGGTTATTGAACTTGAGCCGGGCGCCTATATCCACGGAACTGTGAAAACAGATGACAGCCAACCGCTGGAAAACGCGTCAGTTCTGGCTCTGGGGGCTTCAGGCTCCCACAGAACCCACACAGACTCCGACGGAATTTATAGAATTGAAGGACTGGAAAACCAGGAACCCTATGAGATCTTTGCCAGCAAACGGGATTACACCCCGGCCCACGAATCCGGTGTCACGGCCAAAGATACGGACTCCCCGGTTGACCTGCAGATGCCCAAAGTGGTCCATACCTATACCCTCAGTGGCATTGTTACGGTGAATAGCGTTAATGTAGCCGACGGTACAAAGGTCACGGTCTACTCCAAGTCAAAGAACGTGTGGTTCCGGACCTTTACATCGGCAGGCAATTATGTCTTCAGCGAGCTTATGGCCGCGAGCGACTATGTTGTTACGGTCTTTCCGGCAGGGCAGACGCCTGTGAGTCAAACGGTAAACCTGTCTTCCGATAAAACAGATGCCGATATTCCGATTACCAATACCACCATATCGGGGAATATCATCTTAACCGGCAGCGGTGAGAACACGGGGAAAACCGTGACTGTCTATCTGGTCAGTGAAAGCAATGTGATACTCAAAACCCTGCCTGCTAATGATCTGAGTAACGGCAGCTATCATTTTGAATTCGCGGGAATTCAGACAAGCGTCAATTACCGCGTTGCCGCGTTCAGCCCGGGGTATTCCACGAAATGGTTCAACGGGGGAACAGATTTCAGCAGTTCCACGCAGGTTCTTGCCGGGACAACTACGCTGGAAATCACCCTGGAATCCGAATAACGAGTAAACAGGGGCAGGCTGAGCATGCCCCTGTTCATCATAAATTTGAGTTAAGGATGTATATAATGAACAGAAATATCATTCGAATGCTGGTTGCAGTCCTGATCACGCTGATACTGCCTTGTTCAGGTCTGGCCTTAGCCCCTCCGCAATCCCTTACCGTAACTGTGGATGAACAATCTGTCGGAAATGGCGACACAATCAAAGTGGACGGGGACACCGAGATCGTTGTTCAAATCGTAAAGCCCGGAGAAACGGGAACCATTGACAATTATATTTATGTCTGGAACGGCTCCAGTGCCGCTGCCGGGCTGAGTCTTTCCTCTGATTCGGTTGAGGTTGCATCAGAGGGAGATACCTTTGTGACATTTGATTACCCCGACCTTGCACCAGAAGGCAGCGATTTTGATCAGCCCTGGTACATTCATGTCAGAACGGTTGGCGGAATAGGGGAGCCTCCAGAAATTTCCGATACTGAAATAATGGCCGGCCCCTTTTATTTTGACAGTAAAGGACCTTCCCCAACTTATATTGGCCTTACGGAAAAAGGAGACCAGCAACCGTCGTCCAACCTGGTATTCAGTTCAAATGTGGAGCTGGAAATTTCTGCCACCCTGGATGTGAAATATGTCTATTTGAGCACCAGTCCCACCCGGTTGCCCACAACCTATAAAGAAGAAGTCAGTGTGGCCTCTATGGAGGATTTCCCCTACATCCTTCAGGAGTTTGATATCGGTTCCCCAGACGAGAATGACAAGGCAATTATTTATGTCTGGTACGAGGATGGGGTAGGGAATGTTACTTCCGGCAGCATTGAGTTAACCCTAAAAGAGGGGAAAAGAATGGAACCGGAGGGGAAACAGACCTTGGGGATAGATAACACACTTGAGTTTTCAGTAGTTGGTGCCGGAGATGAAATCTATATTTGGTCAGTTGTGGATGCTGATGATCCGGCCCAGGTGTCCACTGCGGGAAGCCTGTCTGTCTCAAATGGAGTTGCAACTCTGACCGGAATATCTGAAGGGACTATCAGGGTAAAAGCCCTCCCTGGTTCGGGTGAACCTATTTACTCAGGTGTCATCACTATTGTGCAGATGTTTTGTCTGGATGTGGATGGTGATGGGACTCAATTGGCTTTTACAGATGGATTACTGATTTTACGCTATTTAATGGGAACCTTCCAAGGCGATGCTCTAACTAACGGAGCTGCTCAGCCTGGCGGAAATAGGATCGATCCCGATGAGGTCAAAGCCTATCTTGATTTTGCTAAAAATAACGGCATTCTGAATATTGATGAAGATGGATCCACATTAGCTTTTACAGATGGATTACTGATTTTACGCTATTTAATGGGAACTTTTCAGGGAGATGCACTAACCAGTGGAGCTGCTCAACCTGGAGGCAATAGAACAGATTCTGATGAAGTAAAAGGCTATTTAGATAGTTTGAGATGTAAATAGAACGAAATTGGGCAGAACAATCCTATAGATTATATAGATATTTATGGAGTTAGGAGAAAAAAATTGAAAAAGAAACGAGATGTAATATCAATCGGCTCTTTACTATTGGCTGCTTTTTTGTCGTTGTTTATTTGTTTCCCAGCAAGCTCATGGGCTGATGTCCTTACTCAGACTCTAAGTATATCGCCTTCATCAACAACTCAAAGTGTTAACCAGACATTCGAGTTTATAGTTAATTATTCTGCAACTGATAAATCTCAGGGACCTGCCTTTCGGATTCATTACAACTCTAAAAAGTTAACCTTTGTTGAGTTAAAAGATTTAGCAAGTATTGGCTTTCCAATGGGGCCAACCAGTGGCGATGAAGATGGAAGCAATAAAGATGAAGACAGCTCGACGGATAAATGGGTTTCTATGGGTTGGCTTGAACCATCTGGTAATTATCCGGCAGACCAACAACAACTTTTCATTGCAGTATTTAAGGTTAATCAAGATGCCTATAATGGCGTAACAAATTTAAACATAGTTAAGAATAATAATGCATTACCTGATGCAATTGTCGTTTCTGCCAGCGGTATGGCTCTTACTATTGAAAACGGCAAAGACGCCCCCTCCACCCCGGTGATTTCTCCAGCCTCAGGGCAGTTCCATAAACAGGCAGTCAGTGTTACGGCCACAGTGGACGATGCTCCGGTTCAGACCTTCTATACTTTGGACGGGACAGAGCCTAATGAAAATAGTGATGAATACACTGGTGACCCAATTGTCGTAGACGGCGATGATGGTGCAACCAAAGCCCTTAAGATGAAATCCTTTGACCTGTCGGAGCCCATTTCAGGAGCTACGGCAACCGCGACCTTTAAATTTGACAAGGCGGCGCCGGCAACGGATTTCACCTCCCATTCAAAAAATCAGCAGGTCTATGTGACCGATTCTTCGGTCACCATCACCGGTACTGTCGCAGATCCCGGTACAGGATCAGGAGTGGCTTCCGTTCAGATCAGCATTGATGATAAAAACAGCTGGAACAATGCCACAGTTAACGGCGACGGTACCTGGACGTATGATGCCACGCTCGCTCTGGGCAATAATCTGATATGGGTCAGGGGAACGGACAATGTGGGCAATGTTGAGGTCATGGGGCAGACTGACCTGACCACCATTACCTATTACCCGCCTGTCAAACTGACGGTGAACAGCAATGACGTAACGGACAACCATATCTATGTTCCCAGGATCGAAGGCCAGCATACCCGCCAGATTTATATTACCGGCGGGGACGGCAACGGCGATCCGGCAAATTACAACCATTACGTAACCGAGGAGACTCCGAACTGGGGGGCTGACACGGCGCAGAATGATCACCTTCTGTTCACGGCAAACCTTACCGGCACCGGATCAATTACAGACACACTTACTATTTCCGATCCCATGGATACCAGTGTGTACAAGGCCGATCTTCAGATTACGGTATATGATTTTGGATTCTCACAGAAACCTGAGAAAGGGCAGTTGAACAATACCGTAAACTTTGAAACAACCGGGCAGAGAGGGACTGTTTCCTGGGAGGTTGTTGATCCCAGTGATGTCCTGGGAGACCCTGCCGTTAGCGGCAGCGATAACGAACAGGCCGCATTTCTGATCACCGGTGTGGGCACGGCCACGGTCAAGGCCACGGATGCCAACGGTGCTGTGATTTCAACTGAGATCACCACCTACGGCCTGGTGGACCACTATGAACTGAGTTTTGACGGCCAATTCAACAATGTGGCGGGTAACACAAACACCATCAACGTGATTGCACGGGATAACTCTGATCCTGCCAGAACTGTTGAAAATTTCGACGGTCAGGCCGATTTTTCAATAGACGGTGCGTCCCAGGAGACCCTGACATTTGTTAATGGCGTGGCTCAGACCACATCGTTCAACAATGTGACGACTTCCGGTGATCATACCTACCGGGTAGCAACACAGGGCGGTGCTGAAGGCCAGTTAATTCAAACCGTGGTGCCTGCAGCAGCGCACAGCATCAAGCTGGAATTAAGCCGGCCGGCCATTGCCTCCAACGGTCAGGGTTCCAAAACAACTCTGACGGCAACGGTACAGGATACCTATGCCAATACTGTGACATCGCTGAATGACACCCAGATGACCTTTAATGTGGGCAATGACCCCGGCAACCTGGCGGAATGGGCCACCGAAACGGCAACCATAACAAATGGCGTGGCTACCATTGAGTTGGGATCGGCCGCCAAGGAAGTGGGCGGCAGCGGACAGGCTACGGTTGAACTCACGGCCACCGACGGGACCCTGACATCAGCCCCGGCAGTTGATTTGATCATCGCAGATTTCAAACTGACCATAGATGACGGGATCGGTTACAAACCTGTGGCTGAAGCCTTTAACCTGACTGCAAACGGAGCCTTGTCACAGGTCGCCTGGTCAGTTACCCAGGGGGCTGACATTGTGGATGCCCTGACCCTGTCAGGAGATAACAAGGAACATGCAAAGGTTCAGTTCAATTCACCTGGCCAGGCCGTTATCCAAGCGTCAGAAGACGGAAAAACCGTGGATATTACGATCAAATCATACGGCCCTGCCGTCAACTTTACGGTCTCTCCGCCTTCTGTGTTCAACGGAACGGCAGGAGCTACCAATACATTTACCGTCACCGCCGTGGATGAGAACGGAAATACCGTTGAGAACTACACGGGAGAAGTCCAGTTCGACCTGGAAGATCCTGAGGCTGTTCCGTCACCGCTGGCCTATACCTTTACCACCGGCCAGGACGGTGACAACGGCAGCCATGCCTTTGACCTGACCTATAAAACTGCAGGGCAGTGGGATGTTAAGGTTCAGGATGCCCAGGACAACACCATCAACGGCAAGACCGCACAAAAAATGACCATCACCCACGCCCAGGCCAACAAGGTGGTTCTGGTGTCAGACAAAGATACGATTTCCAGTAATGGGCTTGAATCCGCCGGGCTGACAGCCACTGTTCAGGATGCCTTTGGCAACCCCGTGACCGATTACACGGCAGATGTGGATTACACGGTCACCGGGACCAACACCCAGTGGACCAGCAAGAAAGATGATCAGGTTACAGGGGGCGTGTCTACCGTAAGCCTGTTATCAGAGGGCAAGGCCCAGGGGACTGTGACTGTAAAGGTCGTGGCAACCAGCGGTAATCTGACCGGGAGTAACGAAGTTTCAATCGATATCGTTGATTTTGAAATCGATCCTGAAACTGCAACGATTCAGGTGGGAACGGATATCACCCTGGACGTCACAGGTGCCCTTGGAGATTTGACCTGGACCGTGATTGAGGGATCGGACCTGGTAGGCACCGCCCAGATCAGCGGTACCCGTAACAGCCATGCCCTGTATCCCGTGACCGGGATCGGCACCATAAAAATCCAGGCGGAAGAGGGCGGCAAAACCCTTGTGGCAACCTTTGAGGCCTATGGTCTTGTAGACAGCTTCAAGGTGGACGGACCGTCTTCAACCATTACGGCCGGAACCTCACAGGATTTTACGGTAACGGCACTGGACAGCGAAGGGAACACCGTGTTGAATTACGGCGGCAGCGTCATCCTGGATCCCGGAGATCCGAGACTGCAGTCCCTGAATTATACTTTCCAGGCCAATGAGAACGGCGTTCACACCTTTCAGGTGGCCCTGGAAACCGCAGGGCAGAGAACCGTAACCGCAACGGGCGACAGTAAGACCGGTTCAGGAACCTTTACGGTAACGGCAGCAGACGCCGTTTCCCTGGATCTTGATGTCACGCCGGTCGTTATTTCAAGTGAGGGAAAAGGCACGGCCACACTGACAGCTGTGATCAAGGATACGTATGACAATATCGTTCCCAGTGACGGTGACAATATTGAGTTTGCTATCACCGGAAACGATGTCAGCAATGTGGCCTGGACGACTAAAACCGTGGCAACGGCCCAGAATCAAGCCCAAACCACGGTTGATTCCAAGGACCGGGTGGACGGTGCGAATTCAAAAGATGTGACCGTCACCGTTACCCGGGGGCAGTTGCAGCCCGCGTCCAAGACGCTCACGATTTCCAATTATGCCATTGTCCCGGCCGACAGTTATAAACAGGTGGGGGATACGGTGAGCCTGGAAACCATCGGGGCCCTGGGGCCTGTGGACTGGGATATCGTGGGACAAGGATTTGGCACCCTCGGTACGCCGACAGGCACCAACAACAAGGACGTGATCTTTACCATCACCGGTGTGGGCACCACCACGGTATCTGCAACGGAAGGGGAGAAAACCGTCACCGCCACCATCCGTTCCTATGGGGCGGCCAGCAAGTTTAAGGTGGAATACAACAGCTTCGACAATGTGGCCGGCAATGAAAACACCATTACGGTAACGGCCCAGGATGCTGAAAATAACACGGTTGAGACTTTTGAAGATACAATCACCATCACCGCACCCGGCGATAGCAAATTTGCAGTGAATCCGTCCAATGCCGAAGGATTTACCGCAGCTGACAAGGGGGTGAAGACCTTTAAATTCACCCTGAAGACTACCGGCAATCAGACTGTTACCGTTACCAGCGGCAATGCCAGTGGTAATATCACAGGGACTGTGACGGGCACGGTCGTGGCTTCTGCCCCTAATTCCATCACTTTGGAAGCCTCCAAACCCAAGATCACCAGTGAGGGCAAGGACGGCCTGGAACTCATCGGCACCCTCTATGATGTGTTCGGCAATGTGGTGGAAGAAAAAGACGCCGGTGACATGACCTTTACGGTCACGGGTACCAATGTGGATAACAACGCTCCTACAGGCGTTTTTAACGACGGCGTGGCCAGGGCGGCCCTGGCATCATCAGGTGTTGTCGGCGGTGACGGCAGCACAACCGTATCCATCGTTGCCTCGGCAGACGGCATCAACTCCAACGCGGTCCAGGTTGAGATCCATGATTTCACCCTGACTCCGGTAACCAGTAAAAAACAGGTGGGCCAGCAGCTTCAGATCACAGTATCCGGCGCCATCCATCCTGTGACCTGGTCCGTGACCGAAGGCGGCGTGCTTGCCTTCCCGGGGACTTACTCCGGGACCAACAATGCGGTGGCCGGGTTCGAGGTGACAGGCGTGGGTACCGAAGTGGTCAAGGCCACCATGGGCGAGGGAGATAATGCGGTGACCATTACAAGTTCGGTCACAACCTATGGCGCACTGGATCACTTTGACGTGGCGTTCAGCAATTTCAACGCTACTGCAGGTGTGGAAAACACCATTACGGTAACGGCAAAGGATGCCCGGAACAACACGGTGGAAAACTACACCGGGACGGTCAGCCTGACCGCCCCTCAGGATCCGCAGCTTGAAAAGGCCCAGGGCAATAACTACACCTTTGCCGCCAATGAAGCCGGTGTAAAGACCCTGGCCCTGACGCTGAAAACCGCGGGGGAGCAGATGGTCGTGATTACGGGCGATACCAAACAGGGCAGTGTGACCAAAACAGTTGCGCCTGCGGCTGCCGTCGCCCTGGCACTGGATGTGACCCCGGCCGTGATTTCAAGTGAAGGAAACGGCACAGCCACATTAACCGCCGTGATCAAGGATACCTTCGGCAATACCGTTCCCGGTCAGGGGCAAGTGATCAAGTTTGAAATTACCGGAGCCGGGGCGGACAATGTGGCCTGGACCAGTAAAACCGTGCCGACTACGGCCGAGAATCAGGCCCAAACCACGGTTGCTTCCAAGGACCGGGTGGATGGTGCGGATTCAAAGGATGCCACTATCACCGTTACGCGGGATGGGCTTCAATCCGCCTCCCAGACACTCAGGATTTCCAACTATGCCATCGTCCCTGCCGACAGCTATAAACAGGTTGGGGATACGGTAAGCCTGGAGGTCATCGGTGCGCTGTCGGATGTTACCTGGAATATCGTGGGAGAAGGCTTTGGCACCCTCGGCACACCGACGGGCGCTAACAACAAGGACGTCGTCTTTACCATTACGGGTGTGGGTACCACTACGGTATCTGCAACTGCAGGAGAAAACACCGTCACCGCGACCATCCGTTCCTATGGTGCGGCCAGCAAGTTTAAGGTCGAATACAACAGCTTCAACAATGTGGCCGGTAATGAAAATACCATTACGGTCACGGCTCAGGACGCTGAAGATAACAGCGTTGAGAATTTTGAAGGGCCGATAACCATCACTGCAGACGGAGACAGCCAATTTGCAGTGAACCCGGCCAATGCCGAAGGCTTTGCAGCGGATGACAAGGGCGTGAAAACCTTTAAATTTACGCTGAAGACGACCGGAGAACAGACCGTTACCGTGTCCAGCGGAAACATTGCAGGGACGGTGACCGGCACGGTTGTGGCTGCGGCTCCGGCCTCCATCGCATTGCAAGCCTCCAAACCGAAGATCACAAGTGAGGGCAAGGACGGCCTGGAACTCACGGGCACCATCTACGATGGGTTCGGCAATATCGTAGAAGCCAAGCACGGCACGCCCATGACGTTTACGGTCACCGGCACCAAAGTGGACAACAATACGCCATCGGGCACCCTTGATAAAGGGGTCGCCAAAGCAGCCCTGGCATCATCGGGCGTTGTCGGCGGCAATGGCAGCACAACCGTATCCATTGTGGCCTCGGAAGGCGGAATTGACTCCAACGTGGTCCAGGTTGAGATCCATGATTTCACCCTGACGCCTGCAACCAGTAAAAAACAGGTGGGCCAGCAGTTACAGATCACGGTTTCCGGCGCCATCCATCCGGTAACCTGGTCCGTGACCAACGGCGGCATCCTGACCTTTCCGGGGTCATACTCCGGGACCAACAATGCGGTGGCCGGATTCGACGTGACCGGCATCGGCACCGAAGTGGTTAAGGCCACCATGGGCGAGGGAAATAATGCGGTGACCATTACCAGCGAGGTCACAACCTATGGGGCCCTGGATCATTTTGAGGTGGTGTTTGACAATTTCAACGCCACTGCGGGTGAGGAAAATACCATAACGGTAACGGCAAAGGATTCCCAGAACAACACGGTGGAAAACTATACGGGTACGGTCAGCCTGACCGCGCCGCAGGATTCCCAGTTTGAAAAAGCCCAGGGCAATAACTACACCTTTTCAGCCAATGAAACCGGTGTAAAAAAACTGGCCCTGACGCTTAAAACAGCTGGGGATCAGACCGTTGTGATCACTGGGGATTCCAAACAGGGTAGTGCGAGCGGAACCGTGGTCCCGGCAGGCGAGGCCGCCTTGGCACTGGAACTTTCGCCAGCCGTCATTTCAAGTGACGGCAACGGCACCGCCACACTGACCGCTGTTATCAAGGATGCCTTCGGCAACACAGTAGACAGCAATGATGAAGATGTGGCGTTCAGCGTCACAGGCGATGGAACGGTCAATGTGGAGTGGACAGACAAGACCGTGAAGACGGCTTCCGGTGTGGCTACGGCTACCATTAAATCGAAAGGCACGGTGGAAAATGCCGATTCCAAGACGGTAACCATCGAGGTGTCCAAGGGGCAGTTGACCAAGGACAGCAAAATACTGACGATTTCCAATTTTGCCATTGACCCTGTCGATTCCTATAAACAGGTCGGTCAAACCGTTGCCCTTGAAGCCATAGGTGCCCTGAGCCCTGTGGGTTGGGCTATTGTCGGAGATGGCTTTGGTACCCTTGGCACCCCAAGCGGAATCAACAACAAGGATGTCGTTTTCACCATTACGGGTGTGGGAACCACAACTGTATCTGCAACAGAAGGCGGCAAAACCGTCACCGCCACCATCCGGTCCTATGGCGCGGTAGGCAGGTTTAAGGTGGAGTATAACAACTTCGACAATGTGGCCGGTAATAAAAATACCATCACGGTAACGGCCCAGGATGCGGAAGGCAATACCGTTGAAAATTTTGTCGGGGATGTAACGATTACTTCAACAGATTCAAATTTTGAACTGGATGACAATAATGCCTCAAGTTTTATAGAAGACGACAAAGGCGTTAAAACCTTTAAACTGAGTCTTAAAACGGCTGGAGAACAGACGGTCACCGTGACTTCCGGTGCCGTATCCGGTGCTGTGACAGATACGGTAACCCATGCAGCGGCGTTTAAGATCGATCTGGTATCCGATGTGACGGCCATCGTTTCCAATGGCGGAACCAAAGCAACATTGACGGCAACCCTTCAGGATGAGTTCGGCAACACCGTAACTCAGGATGCAGATGCGGATTTTGATGCCGATGCAAATGACAAGCTGACCCAAGACAGCATCGTCATTACAAATGACACCGAGTTTGTCCAGGGTGTGGCAACGGCTGAGATTACCTATAGCCAGGCTGTGGGACAAACCGGCGGTCAGATTGACGTGGATGCGGTTTATCAGCTGGGTCAGCCGGGTGAGATTCGAAATCAGGAAGATCTGATCATTGAGGTCGTTGATTTTACCATCACCCCGAAAGAGGTGGCAACATCACAGATCGGGGATACGATTGATTACAATGTTGCAGGAGCACGGGGTACAGTGGCATGGCAGATCACCGGCAAAAACGGCAGTGGTAACGTCGGCACCCTGGGCAGCTACAGCGGTGCCCACAACAATACCGCCGTGCTGACCATCACGGCCGCCGGCAGCAGCACCATCACCGTCACAGACGGTGATCTGAGAGCCAGTGCCACGGTTAATGCCTACACGGACGTAGCCATTGTTGGCAAGCCGGCAGGAACCCTGACGGTGAGCGGTGAACAAACCTTTACCGTGACCGGCGGCGACGAAAGTTACACCTGGACAGTGACCGGAGGACCGGTGGCTGTTGCCGGCGGTACAGGCGCATCCTTTACCTTTACTGCACCCAAGACAGGTGCCTTTGCAGGAACTTACACGGTGACAGTAACCGATGGTGTGGGAACCAATTCAGACTCGTTCACCATATACGTGCCCTTAATCCTGAAACCGGCTGCCACGGACATCAGCATCATGGCCAGCGCGGATCCGAAACCATTTACGATGACCGGTGCTGCAGAAGCCACGGCATATACAAGAACCGTGGCAAATCCGGATAACACGACTCAGAATGTTTCGGTCGCAGCGGCGTTTAACGCGCAAAATCAGTCTCAGTTCAGCCTGAATCCGAAAGCCGCTCCCTTTGATTCGGTGAGTACGGCGACCGGATCTCAACTGTTCACCCTGGATTTTGATTTTGATGAAGCCACTGGCCTGAAGGCACCGCCTACAGCTCCGGTGAATATTACCATTATCCCTGTTAACGAGGTTACGTTTGAGGGAAACATCGTGGGCACCGACGGCGTTGGTATTGACGGTGTGAACACGAATGCGACAGTCACCGTTGTCGCGCCCAGAAGCCTGAAAGGACAGAGTGTTACTGTCGATGCCAATGGATACTTTAAGTTCCCGGCCATGTCGCTGCTGGAAGATCCCAGAAAGGGGGTCAAAACGGTCTGCAAGTTTGAAGTCACAGCAAATGGCTTCCTGAGCCGTGAATTTAAATCAACGGATCTGAGCGAAACCGCGGTGGTTGATATTACGATTCAAAGTTCCGGATCAACCGTGGCAGGCCGAATTATTGACGGCAACGATGCGGCGAAAAGCGGTGCCCAGGTCGTCCTTTTTACAGCCGCAGGAAAGGCCGGCGGACCGGTTGTCACTGCAAATGACGGGACCTTTACCTTTGAGTTGAGTACCGCGTTCAGCGATCCTGTAAATTATACCCTCACTGCAAGTGCCAAGGATGGTACGGATACGCTGGCAGGGGATAAAGCGGTTACGGCAAACGCAAAGGATTTCGACGCCGGAGACCTTAAGATTCTCAAAAAAGAAGTTCCGGAGGAAAATAAGGTCTCAGGTGCCACCCCAGCAGGCGGTTCTGTCGTTCAGGGAACTGTTGGCGGCTCCATTACCATCGGTGCCGGTGAAGTGCCGGCCGGTATGCAGGGCATTGCGCTGGAACTGGTAGTTGAACCCCATCCGGCCGGCGGTACGGCACAGGTAGCCCTGCCGGTAAACTACACACCAACAGCAGCGACCTCCGAGCGAGGGGTGGCGCAGCCCATTGTCTGGGAAATCAACGGACTGGCCCATGATCAGTGTGTGACCATCCCGGTTCCTTGTACTCTTGAGGATGCCATGGCCATTGCCAATGGTACAAAGTTTATCTGGTACTTAAATGACACCTCGGGTGAATGGAAAATCGCACCGGTGAATCCCGAAGATATTTCCTTTGACGGGGATAACAGCATCGTTGAAGTTCAGATCTGTGAATGGTCCAGCAATGTCCTGGGTATTGGCGGGGCATTGGGCTCTGCTGGCGGCAGCGTGATACCAGGCGTTGGCGGCGGCTGTTTTATCAGCACCGTAACTCCGGCTGAGAAATCAGCCTGGCCCCTGGCCGCTGGAGGACTGCTGCTTCTGGCATCACTGCTTATTGGAAAGAGGGGTAAAAAAAATATAAGATAAAGGATTTATCCATAGCTTAAGTTGATCAACCGGCGGCACATTGTGCCGCCGGTTGATCTGAGTTTTAATGATCTTTCCGGGCTTGAATCCGCATTTCAAAAATCTCTCTTCCAAAATGACGAGTCCATTCTCTTGACAGGTTATTCACGGCCGGTATTCGTGAACGGCATGCATTTACATGTTGTTGAAAATAAAAGGCCTCTTTAAGCACTCTTTGCGATTTCTAACGGGAGCTCGATCGCTCTTTAACAAGAATTAAGGACGGATTCGCCCATGAATTTCACATCTAAAAAAGCAACGATATTAGCCAGCAGATGTTTAATCTCATTTTTTGTATTTCTTTTCTGCTTGAATTCATCGGGTGTATCCGCAGCAAAATCCTCACGGGAAATAAGTCTGGATTCCGGTCTGGTCACTACCAGGGAATCAAGGCACACTGTCCTTCGTATTTTATCAATCATCCGGTCTCAAAGCGATATTCTGATTAAGGTTGATCCAGACATCGGGCAAGAAATCCGTACACTGCAGAACGGAACAGTGAAGTTAAAGGATTTTTTGGAAAAGGTCGCAGCGCCCCACAGCATCGCATTGGTATGGGCCTCCGCCCCTGGGGAAGATTCGAATACAGGAGGCAATCTTAAAATTAAGGAAATTCATCTTTTTCAAAAGGGGATGAAGGACCGGATGGTTGGTCTGGATACGATTAAAACTCAAAAAAAGGAGGATCTGCCTTCAACGGGCCCCTCTGCAGCGAAGCCTTTTTTCAATAATATGGCCAAGGAAAACGTCCTAAACTCGGTCGACGGTGATAACCAGGCCTATGTTGTCCGGCTTAAATCCAGGTATTTTATACCTGAAAAGGATCTCCGGATTCCGTTTCAAAATGAATTTAAGCGCATTTATATCCAGTTTTATCGGATTCCCACAGGCCCGGAAAAACGAAAATTGGCAGCCCAGGGAATTATCCTGAACAATTACCTGGGAAGCAGGACCTGGCTTGTCAATATAAACGAGAAACAGTTTTCTTTCCTGCAAAATTTGTCGAGTGTTAAAGGGTTTGAGGAAGTCCGGCCCGAAGACAAGCTTTCCAAATCATTATACCTTGAACAGACACCGCCTTACGCAACAGCCGGGGAAAAGACGGTTATCCTCCAGGCCGAGTTGTATGATGGAGAGGATATAACCAATGCCAGTAAAGGTATCCAGGCTGCCGGCGGTGAAATAGATTGGCTGAGATCCAACGACTCCCGGATTGTTTTCAAAATCGGGATGGAGGCTGTTTTAAACATCAGCAATCAATCGTCTATTGCCTATTTGGATTACCTGCCGCCGCCGGATCAGGTGGACAACGCTGTTGCCGCGAAAATCGCCCGGGTCAGATCGGCAGGTGACGGGAATGATTTAGAATCCTCCGGATATAATCTTACCGGCCAATCCGTGAATGTCGGCATATGGGACGGTGGTAAAATTCATCTTCACGGTGATTTCGGGAACAGGGTCACAATTGATCCGTCAAATACAAAACTCAGTGACCACGCCACCCATGTGGCGGGGACCATTGGGGGTAGTGGGGCGGGAAATACTGCTGCCAGAGGGATGGCACCGAATGTAAAACTCTATTCCCACGACTTTCATGGAGATAGGGTTCAGGAGTTGGAAGATGCCTTTTTAAATGAGGACTTTCCGGTATTGCTGAGTAATCACTCTTATGGAGCAGCCCTTGGGTGGAATTGGAATGAAGAAGATGAGCTTTGGGAAGACAACGGTGCAGAGGCGAATTTTGGGAAGTATTCGAGTCAGTCTCAGGATTGGGATACCCTAGCTCATGATTTTAATCTTATTCTTGTTAAAAGTGCAGGGAATGACAGAGGTGACGGCCCTTTTGAAACACTTTCCGGGAGGGTAGACTCGACTCAGGATTATATCTGCATTTCCAACCGGTCGTTATATGATCCCAACGGAGGACGCATACAGATAGGAGCTGAGGAAATCATCTATGGAATAGATGGAAAGCCGGCGTTCGGCAGAAGAGATCTTCAAGGCAATGCGGTTACTTCCGGTGGCGTTTTTACCCTGGAGAATTTACAAAGGGGGGCAAATGGGACGCGAGCCGCGATCCATATATCTGGAGATTATATTGTTCCATTGCCAGAACAGTTTGACGGAATACCATTCACTATAGATGACCCTGACGTTGATTCCTCCTATTCAAAACTGGAGTTTTTTACGAATATCGGTCCCAAAGCCAGCGCAAAAAATGTCATTACGGTAGGGGCGATCAATGATGACGGCCAAACCATGACCTCCTTTAGTAGTTGGGGGCCAACTTTGGACGGCCGGATCAAGCCTGATGTGGTTGCCAATGGATATAGGCTGTATTCTACAAGTTATTTAAATGATGATGGAACGATAAAAGACCATTACGAATATAAGTCCGGCACTTCCATGGCCACTCCTGTGGTCACCGGTGTTGTTGCTCTCATGAAAGAATTCTGGGAGAGGGATGACAATAAATGGCGGTTGCCGGTACCTGAACTTACCCCGGATATCGTTAAAGCCGTCCTCTGCCAGACGGCGGATGATATCGGTCCGAAAGGACCGGATTATCAGAACGGATTTGGAAAGGTAAATGCCAAGGCCGCCGTTGACTTAATCAGTGACAGCCTGGTTTTAGGGCAAAGAAAAATTATTCAAGACAGCATTGCTGACCAGGAGGATTTTCTGTATTCGATACAGGTTCCAGAGGGAACGGATTCCTTAAAGACCACATTATGCTGGATTGATGAAGCAGGTGATCCGATAGAAGAAAAGGCCCTGGTCAATAATCTTGATTTATTCTTAATAGATTCAAATGGGCAGATTCACAATTCTTTTACGCTGAATAAAGACAACCCCGCCGCGTTGGCTGTGACCAATAAAAAGAACGATGTGGACACGGTTGAGCAAATTTATATTCAAAATCCGGACGCCGGAGTATGGACAATAAAAGTACGGGGGGAGGAATTACCAGGGACAGCCCAGAGATTTACCCTTGCATCCAATTGTTCGATTCAGCCAACACCCTTTTACACCAACGATATTTCAGGCAATGCCAGGCAGCTTTCAAGCACCCTGGACCTCAGTTCATCCCCAGTGAAAATTACAAAAAGCAATGCTTTCTCCCTTGATGCATGCACCATATCCGCCCAACAAAAAGAGGAGATTGAGCGAATCGTCAGCGTCAAGCTAATCCTTGAAGTTGAAGATTTAGATACCCGGGACGAAGGGTTGCTAACAGATTGTGACGGCAATCCAATTGCCCATCTGTCTAAAACCAATTCATTGTTCTGGTTCGGCAGAAAGGCGCATATTGCTGTGGATATCCCGCCAAGCAAGTTGATCCATCCCAATCCGTCACTGCCGCTGAAACTGACCAATACCGAATTCAATTTCAACGGTGTCGGATTCGGGTACAAGCTGTATTCGGCTAACCTGGTGGTCACCTATATCAGAAAAGACTCAGAGCAGGGATTTGAGGAGGGGCAGATAGACGGGGGATGGAAATACTATGCTTTTCCGGAGACCCTTCCCAACGGCTGGTCGGTTTCCATCCACAACGGACAGGAATATGCCGGAAACAGCCTTTTTCGCCACAGCTTCACTTTTGACGAAATTTTGACCTTGGGAGATTTAGGAGCGGTAAAAGCGGCACGCATGACATATATTGGGTCAGATATTGATGAAGATGAGGTGGATGTCTACCTGAACGGGCATCAGGTGATGACTCTGCCGGCCACGGGTGAGAGCGGTATTATTCAGAGCCGGTCCGTTTCTATTCCGGCCAGCAAATTGGAATGCTTGAACGGATTTGATCAGGATCAGACCATAGAGCTGAAATCTGTGGGATCAAGTGAAAAATTTACCCTGTATTACCTGGATTTCACGGTTGACCATCTCGTACCCCAAGAACAGCTGACGGCGCCTCTGGGGCTGATGGCCCGTCCTGGTGATGCTGCCATTTCTCTGAGCTGGCAGCCTGTAGAGGATGATGCCCTGAAAGGGTACCGGGTGGAAAGGGCGGAATCTTTATCCGGACCTTTTACTCCAGTGTCCACCCGGGTTCAAAACACATTTTTTACCGATACGGCAGTGATTAACCAAACGCCTTATTATTACCGGGTCTCGGCTGAGGGCGACGGAAAAAGAGGTAGTGATCCATCCGAAGTGGTTACGGCTGTGCCCCTTCTGCCTCCTGAAAATGCGTACATCATCATCAATAGCGGGGATCCATACACCACCTCAGAACAGGTTACCTTAACAATATCTGCACAGAATGCTCTGGAAATGCGGGTGATAGGGGATTTTACGGAGTCTGACGGAGACACGGGCTGGATACCCTACCAGACATTATACCGGGTGACGCTGAGCCCGGGGGATGGGAGTAAAACCATTAATGTTAAATTCAGAAATCAACAGATCAGCCAGGGGGCGGCAGATATTATCTGGGTGGTTGATAACTCCGGAAGCATGGGGGGAGATCAGCAGAACCTGTCCGACAACGCCCAGAGATTTATCACTGTGCTTGAAAACAAGGGGGTGAATTACAGGATCGGTATCATCACGACGGACAATGCCTCCATGAACGGCGGTTGGATTACCGATCCGGAGCAATTCAAAACCTATGTCATGGTGGGGATCAGTGGCTCGGGCACTGAAAAAGGGATGCAGTATGCAGAACAGTTTTTGCAGACCGCCCAGTTCAGGACATCGGACAAGGTAATGGTATTTGTCAGTGATGAAGAGGATCAGTCTTCCTACAATGCTCAATATTATATCGATTATTTTTCGAATCAGAGCATCCGCTGCTATGGGGTGGTGCCGGTGAATTCAAAGTATGCGGAAGTGGTCACAGCTTTGGGAGGAATTTATACGGATATTAATCAACAAGACTGGAGTGTCACCCTGAACAGCATTGCCGACAGTATCTCCTCTGCAATACTGGCCTCTGACGATATCGTTCTTGCAACATCAGCACCCCTGCCGCCTGTTAACCTGGCCAGCCGACCAGGTGACCAAATGGTCAGCCTGACTTGGGATCCGCCAGACACGACTGAAATCCAGGGGTATGATATATACCGCAGGGCAGTGGCGAATTCGGATTTTGTTAGACTCAATACCGCTAGGGTTATGGAGACATATTTCGAAGATTCCGGCCTCCAGAACGGTTTGAGTTATGATTATGTGATCAGAGCCGTCAATGGGTTCGGAGTTTCCAGTCCGGCGTCAGATCAGACAACCGCCATCCCTTCAAGCGGCGCCCCGGACACTCCCTTAAATTTTCTGGCTCAGGCGAGCGTTAATAGTGCCTCTCCCTGGGTCAGCCTGTCATGGACAGAAAATACTGAAAATGATCTGGACGGCTATCATATTTTCCGGAAAGTCGAAGGCGGTGTGTACTCCTATTTAGGGTATACTGCGGAGACACAATACAAAGACAATGGTGTAACAAACGGGGTTTTGTATTCATACAAAATCCGTGCAGCAGACACCGAAGGCCTGGTCAGTTCATTTTGCCCCGCTTCAACCGCCGCTCCCTCCACCCGGACATTTTCCGGATCACTACAGCAGGATGAGGTCTGGGAGGGCAGTGTCACCTTGTCCGGGCATGTTACGGTTCCTTCAGGTACAACGCTGAGGCTGGTGAACGCCACAATCGATATGAACGGGAGAGACCTGCTTATCTACGGCACACTGATCGTCAATGGGGTGGCCTTTAACGGCACAGGCAGCAGCTATGATGAAATCAGGTTTTATGCCGGTTCAGTCGCCGAGTTTGAGACCTGCCTTGTAAAGGATATAAACAGCTTCAGGTTTTATTCCGGAGCAAGTGCAGACCTGAACGATATCACAACCCAGGGAACCCTGGTGGACTGTTATAGTGGTTTATTCAAATTGACAAACAGCAGTCTGACAAGTTCGTCAAACCAGCCGGGCATTGAGCTGCACGGATCCATATCTCCGGTCATAACCGGCTGCAACTTTATCGGGAACCAATATCCCATCCAAATGGAAGTTTCCAGTACCCCGGCTGTGTCCGGTTGTACTTTTTCAGGTAATACGGACAACGAAGTGCGGGTCAGCGGCACCTTAGCCTCTGATGTTCAAATCGGCAGCATTAATGGTTTGCCTGTTCACATAAACGGAACCATCATTGTGGAAAGCGGTGCTTCCCTGGAGATTGAGTCCGGGCATACGCTTAAATTAAACGGTAATGATATCCGGGTTTACGGAGTGTTGGCCGCTGAGAATGTTATTTTTTCCGGAGTTGGAAGCAGTTCCGATGAACTCAGATTTTATTCCGGTTCTGTCAGCCGGTTATCCAATTGCATTGTCCAGGAGGGTGATCTTACTTTTTATTCCGGTTCCTCAGCCCATGCAACTGACTGTCAGTTCCAGTCCACAAGTATTTATGCGGATGCCTCGAATTTGATTCTTGAGGGCAGTACCTTGAACGATAATACGGGAAGCCCAGGCATACACCTTGCCGGATCTGGATCTCCTGTCATCCGCGATTGCACTTTTGAAGGGAATTCTTATCCCATCCTGATGGATATCAACTGCCAGCCTGTGATATCAGGCAGCCTTTTTTCCAACAATACAGATGATCATATCCTTGTGTACGGCACGGTAAGTTCAGACAGGCAGATCGGCCCAGTTGACGGGATGGCGATGCACCAGGGCGGTATTCTGAGCGTGGACAATGGCGCATCCTTGACTATCAGCAGCGGACAGACCTTCCATATGAACGGATATGATATCCGTGTTTACGGCTCAATGACCGCTGAGAATGTTATTTTTTCCGGATCTGGAACAGATTCCGATGATTTCCTATTTTATTCTGGATCAGTCAGCCGGTTTTCTAATTGCAGTTTCCTGGAAAATGATATGAACTTTTATAGCGGTTCGTCGGCCCAGATGACGGATTGTCTGCTTCAGGTGACGGGTATCTACGCGGATGAGTCGAATTTGACCCTTGAACGCAGCACCTTAAACTCAAGTTCAGGTAGTCCCGGGATACGTCTGGTCGGGGGGGGGACCCCTGTGATCCGGGACTGCACCTTTCAGGGGAATGCCTATCCCATCCTTATGGATATCAACTGTCAGCCGGATATCTCAGGGAGCCTTTTTTCCAATAATACAGATAACCATATCCGGGTATACGGGACTGTATCTTCGGACAGGCAGATTGGCCCAGTGGACACGATGGCTGTTCATCTGGGCGGAATTCTGACTATAAACAATGGGGTATCCCTGACATTTATCAGCGGACAGACCATTAATTTAAACGGAAATGACATCCGTGTCTATGGTTCCCTGATTTCTGAGAATGTGACGTTCAACGGAGCCGGAAGCACTGCAGATGATATGGTCTTTTATTCCGGCTCAACCAGTCGTTTGAGCAATTGCGTCATTGAAGAAGGGGATCTGATTTTCTACTCTGATTCCGCAGCTGAATTGGATGGGTGTCGGTTTAATTTGACTCCCGTGTATTGTGCAACCTCCGGCCTGGTATTTACAGGCTGTGTATTGAACGCCTCAACAGGGTCGCCAGGTATTAACATCGTTGATAATGCCTCTCCTGTATTAACCGACTGCACCTTTAGCGGAAATAAAAATCCCGTTCAGATGGATATCGGCTGTCGGCCGGAAATATCTGGGAGTCTTTTTTCAAATAATACCGATGACCATATCCTTGTGAAAGGGACTGTCGCTTCGGACAGGCAAATCGGTCCAATGGACGGGATGGCGGTTCACCTAGGCGGGACCATAACCGTTAACAACGGGGTTTCCCTGACGTTTGTCAGTGGACAGACCATTAATTTAAATGGGAATGATATCCGTGTCTACGGTTCCCTCATCGCTGACGGCATAACTTTTAACGGAGCTGGCAGCACGGGGGATGATGTTATCTTCAATTCGGGTTCAACCGGTCGTTTAGCCAATTGTATCATTCAGGAGGGCGATGTCACGTTTTATTCCGATTCCGAGGTCCAATTGGAGGGATGCGGGTTTGATTCGACCACCGTGTACTGTGCGACCTCCGGCCTGATACTAAATAATTGTATATTGAATGCATCAACCGGCTCCTCCGGTATTACTATTGTTGATGATGCCTCACCCGTGTTGACCGCCTGTACCTTCAACGGAAATCTGAATCCTATTCAGATGGAGATCGGGTGTTCTCCTATTGTTACAGGAAGTTCCTTTATTAACAATATTGCCAATAGTGTCAGGATCAGCGGGAGCCTTTCCCATGACTGGATATGGCCGGACATTGAAGGCATGGCGTTCCTGGTTACCAGTAATATCGCAATTAACAGCGGATATGAAATGGTCATTCCGGAGGGCAGGGTCATCAAGATGGGAAGCAACCGGAATATTGTTGCAAGCGGTATTTTGACCATTAAAGGCACAGAGTGGCAGCCGGTGGTGATTACATCATACAAAGACGATACAATCGGTGGGGATACCGGTGGTGACGGCGCCTCGACCGGCAGTTGGGGAGACTGGGGGTATATTCAGATATATGATGGCCGGAGTACAATCAAGCATGGGATAATCCGTTATGCCGACTACGGGATATATTGCTATGCAGCATCCCCGAAAATCCAGAATGTCACTATCTTAGACAGTTATAACAGCGGTATCAGGACCTATTCGAATTCCCAAGGCACGGCATCTCCTGAGATCATCAATTCAATTGTCAACAACAGCCGGCAGTATGCCCTTTACAGTAACGAACCGCTGGACACTGTCCAGTATTGTGCATTTTATGAGGCTGGATCCGGGATATATACTCCGGATTACGGTACCACGGTTCTGGGCGCGGAAGACTTCTCAGGTGAGGGAAATTTTAATCAAGATCCGTTGTTCATTGACATGGCTGCCGGCAATTTTTATCTGCAGCCAGCTTCTCCATGCATTGACACTGGACGCCCGGATCTCCTTAACAATGACGGGAGCCGGTCAGATATCGGTGCGGTTGCAGGGTCCGCTTTTGCCGGGGCAACCGGTATACATGCCTATGACACAATAACTCAAAGCCGCAGCATTACACTGGATTGGAACAAGTCCGTTAATGACGGTGCTGCCAATAACAATGTCACAGGCTATGCAATACAAAGGAGTCGCCCGGACAGTTTCTGGACAGATGATTTTGAAACCGGCAGTTTTTCAAGGTTGGCCTGGCAAAGAACAGGGGATGCACAATGGCAGATTACCAATGTGGATTCGGCCAACGGAAGCTTTTGCGCAATGGCGGCCAATGTAGGCGATGACCAGACAGCTGAGTTGTCCATCACCCTCAAGGTATCCTCAGGAGAGGTGACTTTTTCAAAAAGGGTATCAACAGGATCTTATGATTACCTCAAATTTTACATAGATGATCAGGCCAAAGGGTCATGGTACGGTAATTATGACTGGAATAAAGAGACCTTCAATGTGACCGGTGGGATCCATACATTTCGATGGGTATACAGTAAAAACGGATCAGGGGCGGCCAATGATGATGCGGTGTGGGTTGATGAGATTCAATTTCCAACACCCATAGATCAGCTAGAATATGAAACGGTAGGAACGGTATCTTCCGGCACTGAGACCTATATTGACCAGGTCGGCCAGAGTGTCTCTGCCCCTTTGAACCATCAACCCTATTATTACAGGTTAAAGACTCAGATGTCGGGGGTGGCGGGTGATATTGTCTCCTCACCTGTAGGGCCGGTCATTTCAATTGATGATCGGCTTGCCCCGGCTGCCCCGAAAAATGTTTCGGCCGCCGATACTCCGTATGAAAGAAACAGCATCACCGTTTCATGGGATCTGTCCGGCGATGACGGGGCCGGGAACAACACTTTAACCGGATATGATATCCTGCGGGCAGAACAGAGCGGAGGATTTTTTTCTCTTGTTGGAAGTGTGGGAGCGGGGATTGGAAAATTCTATGACAATTTTGCCAACAATGCCGCAGTCCCCCAGGATGACACCAGCTACTGGTATGTTGTACGGGCCAAAGGCCCATACAGGCATATGGATTCTTCCATTATCGGCCCCGTTGTTTCTACAGATGACAGCCATATTCCCCACCCGGCAACAGGTATATCTGCCTGTGACACACCAGGAGACCAGGGCGGCAGCATTCGTGTTTCCTGGATTCTTTCTGCAGACGACGGGCAGATCAATGCCTATCATATTCTAAGATCTGAACACAGGGACGGACCGTTTAGTCTGGTCGGCACCGTTACATCAGGAACGGCCCTGTTTTTTGATAATGCCCAAAACAGTTATTTGGAGCCGGTTGATGGCCTTGAGTACTGGTATATTGTTCGAACCCTGGGCAGTGTGAATTATTCGGATTCCCAGGTGTCGGGTCCGGTTTCATCATTAAATGATGCTCCCCTGGGACCGGCCCCTCCCCTTAATATACAGGCTGTGGATACTCTCCATGATCAAGGGGGCAGTATTACGGTGTCATGGGACCCGTCCCAGGATGATGACGGTGGCGGGAAAGTCACCGGATATCACATATACAGACGGGTTATCTCAGAGAACGGAATAGATGATGCAATACTGTCAGGTTATAATTCGTCTCCCATCGGCTCTGTGAACAGCGGGATTCGAACTTTCATAGATACAACTGCAGTGGACGCAGTGGCGTATCGATACCTGATTCGGGCATTTGACGGTACCCTTTATTCAACAGCCTCCCATGAATCTGACACGGTTTTTTCTGTTGATAACCTGCCACCTGAAAAGATAACAGGTATTGAGTACAATTCGGAAGCAAATAAAATTCATCTGGCCTGGCAGGCAGGAACTGAATCGGATCTGGACCATTACAGGGTAGAGTGGGGAAAGACCAGCAATACCTATTTATATTCATCTGATTCAGGCAAACGGCCCTATTTTACGATTTCGAACTTAACCGGTGGGCAAATCTGTTTTATTGCAATTGTTGCAGTAGATCAATCCGGTAATGAATCCATCTATACAGAGTTTTCCGTTACAACGCCGGCAGGGGATAAGACGGCTCCCGCCGCCGTTTCAACCCTGTCTATTGATGCCTTTGACCAGGTTTCCGCCACGTTATCCTGGACTGCCCCTGGGGATGACAACAATACAGGAACAGCAACCCGTTATGATATCAGATACAGTCAACAGCCCCTGACAAAAGATAATTTTTACAACGCCCTGCCGGTTATCGGAGAACCTGAACCTGAGTCAGCCGGTACCACACAAATGATGTGTGTGAAAAATCTGGAACCGGATTCAACCTATTACTTCGGGCTTAAAACCAAGGATGACGAAAATAATACATCGGCTTTGTCCAATATTGTCAAGGTGGTTACAGATATGGTTGCACCTGGCCGGATAACAGATCTTAAGGTGATTGAGACCGACAATGCTTCGGTGAGATTAAGCTGGACAGCAAGGGGGGACAACAAGGATGAGGGGTGTGCCTCTTTTTATGACCTGAGATATTCTACCACCCTTGTCACGTTATCAAACTTTGATTCTGCAATACCGGTTACCCCTGTATCCGCCCCGAAAGAAGCCGGTCAGAAGGAAGAAATGGTCTATGAGGGATTGAGTGGTAATACCCGTTATTATTTCGCCCTGAAAGCAGGGGATGAGGTGGGGAACGTTTCCGCACTTTCGAACATTGCTGTGGGCAGTACATACCAGGATGATCGTCCTGTCATTGACACCCTGGTCCAGGACAGCATTTTTACGGGGGGTGTGGTCCACATTTCAGGAAGGAATTTCGGAGAACTGACCGGCCATTCCTCTGCCATTTTTTATCCGGAGATTGATGCTGAAGTGTTGAGCTGGACAGATACCCGGATTGACTGCAGGATTCCTTCCGGGGCAATATCAGGAGATCTCTATGTTAAAACTGAAAGCGGTAGCAGCAACGGTATGTTCGCCCAGGTCCATACAGATTCCGATGATGATGGGATGCCGGATCAATGGGAAGCCTCAAACGGGCTGCTGGCGGATATTAAGGACAGCCATCATGATCCGGATGACGATGGTTTAAGCAACGGGGCCGAGTACCTGTGCGGCACTGACCCGAATATCAATAACAGTCACTATATGGATACTGACCAGGATGGCATGCCGGATATCTGGGAGCAGCGCTACGGCCTGGACGTTGATATCCAGAACGGGACCCTGGATCCTGACAATGATGGCCTATCAAATCGTATCGAGTATATGAACGGGACCTCACCCGTGAAAGACAACGCTTCATATGAGGATGGAGACCAGGACGGCCTGCCGGATATCTGGGAAAAGGCCTATGGGCTGACGCCTTATTCAGATGATGCCATGGATGACAATGATATGGATAACTGCCCGAACAATTTAGAGTATCTGAATGGTACAAACCCGATGGACGCCTCTGCATATCCTTCAGGACAAATTGTGATCAACCCTGCCCCTGAAGGAATCAATGCCCCGTGGACAATGACAGGTCCCGGTGGAAAAAGCTACTCCGGTAGCGGATACCATACATTTCAGGATTGTGTGATAGGCAAGTATTCAATTTCATACCATGAAACACCGGGCTGGATGGAACCTGATCCTCAGATGGATACCAGGGAATTGTTATTGGGGGATATTGTCACCTTTTCAGGTGTGTATACCAGGTATCGCTATATTTATGCAAGTTTCCTGGGGAACGGGCGAATATCCCCCCAGGGCAAGGTGGCCGTTGCCGAAGGCTCGGATCAGACCTTTGTTTTTATTCCGGTTCATGGGCATTATATTGCGGATGTCATTGTGGATGAAGTTTCCCAGGGACAGATGGATGAATATACATATTTTAATGTGGGCCAGGGAGATCACACGGTCAAGGTCATTTTTGCCCTGGAAAAAGGAGACTTGAACGGCGACAGCCGGGTGGATCCTTTAGATGCGGTGATCGCGCTTCAAATCGCTCAGGGTGTAAGAAATCCAACGGATCAGCAGAAAAAGGCCGATATTTCCGGAGACGGGAGGATCGGCCTTGAAGAAGCGGTTTATGGGTTGAAAAAAATATCGGATGAAAAGGATGCTCTGCCATAATAGTGGGGTAAAGACTTCAAATAAAACAAGCAGAGATGATGAATAGTGCAAAATTGCCCAGACTGTGGATGATGACAGGTGTCAGGATGCTTTCGGATTGATCATAGGCAAGACAGAAAACTATTCCCCCTGTAAAGGGAATCACGGCGGCTGGGGTCAAGGATAATCCATGGAAAAATGAGAAAATCAAGGATGTCAGGATCATGGCGGCGGGTTTGTTCCAGGTTCGCAAAAAAGAGTACGCAATTCCCCTGAAAAACAACTCCTCAGCTACAGGTGCAAGTAGGATTCCGGTGATCAGAAAAATTCCCTGATTTTGAGATGGAAAAGTTGTTTGAATCAGTTCCTGGGGCTGAACATGAAAGCTGTTGAGCAATAAGCCTGCTGTCAGTGCGGCGGCTCCGGTCAGACTTGACCAGATCAAGCCGGTCCTTATGCCAAGTCTAAAATTTTTTGAATACAAATCCCTGGTTCCGGTATGCCGGAAAAACCAGACCATAATGACAATTTGCACCAGCCTTGTCATGGCAAGAGCAGTCATTTGATCGATTGATTTTAACAAAAAAGGCGGCAGCGATTCTGCCATGATGACCGCTCCGACACATGCTATGGCTGCTCCTGGAGTGTTTCGTATATCCGAATGTGTTACTGACATCGGTGCAGGGCTCGCATTACGTACAACTGGAAATAATATGCCCTGTCTGTGTTAAGAAGGTGGGTAAACAGGGCGTTTAGACTTGGAGTGCATGGGAACGCAGACAAAGATTTTATTGCAGCACAGGCAACATTAATATTTGAATCACGGCTCAGGTGTTCCAGGTACGGGAAAACTAAATTGAATTCGCCGGAAGTCAGAGCAAGGGCAAACCAATAACGCTGAGCCGTATCCGGGCTGCTCATTGCCTGATCCCAGTAAGGTGTCCTATTGGCAGCCCTTTTGCCTTGACTGACTGCCCGCAGGGCTTCCACCTTCTTATCATTCGGCCAGGCCGGATCCATATCGGACAAAGCAATGTTATCTGGCAACTTGTTAAGCGGCGGATAAAGGGTGGCCAGGAGCATAGCAATGATTACATTGATGAAGATTCCTGAAAGAATCAATGCCGGGTTCGCGGGAATAAACCGGTTGAGCAAGCGTTTTATTCCCATAAAGACCAGAACGAGGGTCAAAACCGGCAGGAAAAAAATTAGGCCGGCCCAGCACAGATATCTGACAGCTTTCAGTGAATCCGTCTGATTAGAAAATTTTAATAGGTACCGGTCAGGGGAGTTGATAAAATCTTTGACAGGGACATGCCCCCCCCGTTTATCCCCCGTTTTAAAATCAAGATAGTTTTTTTGTGCATCAAAAATGCTGATATCCGCTGTATCAGGATTGTCAACCGGATACCAGGAACGAGAGATCAACATGGGTTTGATTATGGCGGTCGCATCAGAAGACGGATTGATATAAAAGAATTTTATCTGCCTGTCTGTCAGGGGGGATAAAACCTGGGCAGCCACAGGGCTGTACCGATAATAGATCTGGCTTAAAAAATTACCGATATCACAGCGAAACAGGATTTGATCCCGGACGCGGATAAAAAAGGAGGCATCAGCCGACCAGTATACCTGGGAGAGGCCGATAAGTGCTGTTGCAAGGACAATGGCGATGCTTTGGCCGGAAAAAAGCGTTTGGCGGAATGAGAATGCAAACCAGATCAGGGTAACAAGACAGGCAATGCTGGTGCCGAAAGTGACCGTTAGAAAAAGATTCCCCCAAAAAACAGCACAGGGTCCGGAAATAGCAGCAATCGCCTCCAAAGAGGGCAGCAGAAACCCTTTTTGCTCTATTAGATATATAATATTTTCAATGAATCGGGTGTGGTGGTAATGGATGATAAAATAGTCAAAAATTGAGCATAAAAAAAAACTGAGAATAAATGGAACTGCCACATGGATTTTGGTCATTGGCGGTTTGGCATCCATCCGGTTTCTCTGTCCTATTGAACCAGTTGATTCATTTCAAAAATTGGCAGGCAGACAGAAAGCACAATAAATCCCACCACCACCGCCATGACAAGGATGATCAATGGCTCCATCAGGGCCGTAAGTCCCATGACGGTTGTTTCAATCTCGTTGTCGTATACTCTGGCGGTTTTTTTTAGCATGGGCTCCAGATTTCCACTCTGTTCCCCCACTTTGATCATCTGAACGGCTAAATAGGGAAAACAAGCGTGTTCAGACATGACCTGGCCAAGTTCTCTGCCGCGTTCAACCTCTTTTACCGCTTCATTAACAGCCGATTCTATCTCCATATTCCCGGTGACGTTTTTGGCGATTTCAAGGGCGTTCAACAAGGGTACGCCGTTTTCCAGAAGAGAGCCCAGGGTACGGGTTAATCTGGCAAGAGATAGTTTGCCCATAAGGTCTCCTGCATAGGGAAGGCGCAGCAACGTCCGGTCCATGGCTTTTCTGATTTTGGGTTGCTTTCGAATGAAAATAAAGCCGTATACGGCAAGCAATATGCCGGCACCAAGGAAAATCCACCACCGGGATAACCAGTTGCTCAACCGGATCAGTGTCTGGGTTGTCCAGGGCAGGGTATGATCCATCTGATCGAAGATGGCGGTGATATTCGGAACGATCACGGTCATTAAAAAAAATAGGACAGCCGAACCGATAAGCGTCATGAGTAAAGGATAAGCCAGGGCGGATTTCATTTTCCGACCCAGGGCGTCCTGCTTTTCGGAGATGTCAGCCAGCCTCTCCAAAACGATGGACAGCGTGCCGGATGCTTCTCCGGCCTTCACCATATTCACGTAAATAGGCGAGAAAACCCCGGGATGCTGGGAAAGCGCGTTGGCAAAAGAACTTCCCTCTTCAATTGTGTCTTTTATCTTGGAAATAATTTTTTTTAAGGATTCTTTTTTAATTTGAGGCAGCAAGGTATTCAGCGCCGGTGTCAGTTGAAATCCGGCGGAAACCAAAGTGGACAACTGTCGCGTCATCATAGAAATATCGGCGGACTTGACACGGGAAAAAGAAGGGAATACAGATGATTTGCTGGCTTCTGCCGGTGTGGATACCTCTTTTAGTTCAACCGGGTAAAGCGCTTGCTGCCGAAGCGCCGCTTTGGCAGCCTTAGATCCGTCAGCATCAATCAATCCTTTTTTTTTCCGGCCTTTGCGGTCCAAGGCATGATATTCAAAAACGGGCATCAGAAACTCACTTTTTCAAGGAGGATATCCGCAGTGATCCACTGTCCGGACCGGGTCCTCCCGGGGGTGTCAAATATGAAATTTTCTCCTTTGAGCATTCCATTCTCAGTGTTTAAAAACAGCCTGTCAACCTTCAATTGGTTTTTTCCGGAAGTCAGCACCACGTTGTGTGTGAATATAGCTTGGGTTTCTGAAAAGCTAAGGGAACATGCCCCCGCACTTAATGAGGCCATGCGCTGATTATCGGACAAAAGGGTGACCGTAACGGGGAACAGATCGACGCCGGATACATTACCAAAGGATTGTATTGGGTTGGATTTGGTTTTGAACATGGTTTTTAAGCTGTCCATATCCGGCATTTCCTGCGTGTCTTTCTCTGGATAGGTATATAGTGTTATATCGGCGTTTACGAGTTCAATGGTTTGTAAGAGTCCGATTCGAACAAATCCCAGTTTTTTTTTTCTGATGGTCAGTATCGCGCTTTGAATGGTGATTAGGCGTCGGGAGTTTAAATGGCCGGTATATTTGAACTGCTTGATCTGATGGGAGGGCTTGGCGAATTGATACCCCTTGCGTGCAACAGTTTTTTCAAGGGTTTTGTTCTGACCCAGGTAGGCAAATACGGCAAGACCGGCCAGGAAAATAACCAGAGCGCATATGAGGGAAAAGAGGATTTTGGGCGGCCTTATCCCTGTTTTTTTTCGTATCGGCGAAGTCATTGGTTTTTCCTGTTCATGGAGTGGTATTGTTCTAGGATGGCCCTGATATGACCGGCATTGGGGAGGTTGGGCGTCTGTTTAAGTGCGGCCTTGAAATACTCAATGCTTTGGTCTTTGCGATCTAAGTGTTCATAGTAAAGTATGGCCAGATTTAATTGTACGTTGGGAAGGTCTGGTTGAAGGATAGCCGATCTTGCCATGGCAGTGGCAGCTTTTGAGTAATCTTTCAGGTGAAAGTGGCATAATCCCAGATTATAGAGGAGTACAGGGTTGTCGGGTACCTGCTTTAGCGCCGCTTTAAAATGGACGATAGCGCCTTGATAATCATTCTCGGCCATTCTGACTGCCGCCAGGTTCTGGTGGGCTTTGGCCCAGTCCGGTTTAATTTCAAGTGCTTGGGTCAGGTATCGGGATGCAAGCCTATGCTGGTTAAGCCCGATATACGCGACGCCCATGTTCATTAATGCATTCATTTGATAAGGATATTGACTTAGAAACAATTCCAGATTTTTTGCCCCGTTTTGAAATTTGCCCGATTCTATCTGCGCCCGGGCTGCAAGTGTTAAGGGTTTGACTCTGAAAGGTGCCGTTTTGTATGCTTCTTGTGAGGCTGTGATGACACAGGGCCAGTTGTTCTGTGTTTCACATACTTTAGCCTCCCACAGCCAAAAATCACTTTTGATGAGCCGGGCATGGATCAAGGTCATCCCACCTAAAAGCAGCATAATAATGGGGATCAAGCTTACCGCCACATGCCGAGGAATCCTGCAGTAATAGGGTCTGAGGACACAGTCTCTGCCTGCAATAACGGCACAAAGCACTGCTGTAACAAGGGGAGGAATGGGCATTTGAAAAGGGAAGCTGAACTGGGCATTTATAAAAATGCCCAGAAGAGACAGGCCGGATCCCCAAAGTATCATTTGGGCCGAAAATGAATGGCTCAATAAGCGCGCTTTACGGATAAAACAGTAGACCAGCCCAAGGATGGAAGCCAGAATTAAAAACAGCCCGATCATACCGGTTTCACATAGGACCTGCAGCAGGTCATTGTGGACATTTTCAAGCTGGCTGCCTTCAGAAAATGCTAAATCTTTGATTTTAGCTTCTTGGAATAAAGGATAGAGGATTTTGTGATTCCCCAGTCCGACACCTGCAATGGGATTTGCCTTGATCATTTCAATTGTGTTTGTCCAAATGGCGATGCGATGATTTTTGCTTTCGGTTGCGGGACGGCTAATTTGAGAATGCTCTGAATTTGTTGTTACAGGGGCGGGAAAGATTGATGCGGCCCTGTGCAAAATATCCTGGAGGTAGAATCCCATCCCTCCTGGACCTGAATGGATTAAAATTAAAAACAGCACTGTGCCAGCCGTCGATGAAATAACCTTATGCCGCGCCACCGATTTTAATTGAGACCGGTTTCGCCAGACCAGGATCAGCACCAGAGCCATTGCTGCCAGTTCAACAGCGGCTGCTACCCATGCAGCCCTTGTACCCGTGTATATCAGGTAGGCTGTCATTAAAGCTGAGCCCAGGGCCCAAAGCAGAGATTGTGTAGCGGACCGGGAAATTATAAATAGAGTCAGTGCCAGAGGCAGTGTCTGGACAATGTACTGGGCCGCCATGTTTTTATTGGCGAACGTGGCAGCGGGGCCCGCTGACTGGGGAATCAGATCTATGCTGAAAATATGCTGGCAGATTCCAAGGATTGATATCAGTATTCCGGAAAGACTTAACCCCCAAAAAAAATGCCTGCCCTGGTTTTCATTTATACCCATGCTGCACAACACCATAAAAATGATGCCGCAGGCAGCCCAATGGCCCCATCGTATCAGCCCTTCATAGTGATTGATTCCGATAAAAACGCAAATCAGGGACCATGTCATAAAGGCTGTAAAAAAAAGACCCGGCAAATTCAAGGATAAGGAAATTTCCCGTTCGCCGAGAAGTTTACAAAGCAGGTGTACGAGCAGGATGAGCAGGGTTGTGCACTGGATTAAAGCGGACTGTGGGATTTTTACATACTCGTACATCCCTGGCACCATGGCAAACGGCGCCGCTGCAGACAAGACAAGACTTAGTATGAATGCTGCCGATGTCTTTGAGTCTTTGTTCTCAGTCTTATTCATATTTGATGGCTAAAAGGTTCATTCCGCCATGATCCAACTTTCAAATGGCCGCTTATAAATATACTTAGGGCCTTTAAAGTAAGGCAGGTGTTTGAAGCGTATCAAAAATATGCTGCTATTGTTTTGCACTCCCATTTGCCGTTTTTATCTTTTTGGCGTTGAACCACTTCTGTAATTGCCAGGGGTTTTCCCTTGATAGCGACCCGGGCATGAATAGAAAATATCGTACTGAAATCCGTTGTCAATGAAGCCAGTTTCTTACTGTCCTCTTCCGTTATTCCCGCAATCTGTGCATACCATTGTTTGGTGGACAGATCATTTAAAAAGTAGGCTCCGTCTTCTGATCGTTTAACACGATAGTCACAGATGGCTTGGGCCAGGTGTCTGCTCTCCTTGGACAGCAAGGCTGCTATCACCTGGAGTGGTGCGGTGTTGATATTGATCTTTCCTGGGTAGAAATAAGACTTTTGGCCTTTTTCGGCTTTTTTTTCCATGCCGTAAACCGTCAGAATTTGAGCCATGTTAAGGTTGTCCTGACGCGGTTGGCTCTGCTGCCATGGCAGATCTTCGGTCTGTTTCGGCGAAAAAAGATTGTGGGTAATTCCCTTTACAAGAAAAAGCTCGTTAATGTCGCTGATTTCTCGGTTTGGGCAGATATAGGGAGGATCCAACCTGGCGTAGTAATCTGATTCTGCTCCTGAGATTCCGGTGATGGCGTCATCATCCCCGCTGTCGATCCAGTCTATGATACAATTGATAATTGCATCCTTGTCCCGGTCGTCTTTAGACTTGTCGTTGTCAATGGTCAGGGACAAAAGCGACTGCCACAGGGCGATCTGCTCAGGGTTGGGTTGGTGCCCCGGAAATGAGTCCAGCACTGCATTTACTTGGATTTTTCCCATTTCATCTTCGATAGTCAGTTGTGCGGACTGATCCCTGCCTTTAATCTGACCGACCAGTTTTTGAATTACCACAGGATCTGCCCAGGATTCCTGAAGGGTATCAATTTTGTTTTTCCGCGCATCCTGGACAAGCAGCAGTTTTCCTGCATGGCAAAGAGATTTGGCTCCTGACAAAAGCTGCTGATCTAAAATGGCTGATTCGGCCAGAGTTTCAAAAGTTCCCATTCTTCTATGGAGTTCAAATCCAACGGATAAAAGTATTGTAATGACGGCCAGAGTAATCAGCAGGGCAATACCGCTTTGGTCCTTTAAGGGCTGGAACAGAAAATCAGCTTTCATTGTTCTCCCGGAATACACCTAAAAAAACAGTGGTGGTAAAAAGCTCCCAGTCCTCTTCATTTCCAATTTTTAATGTGAGCGCGATCGCCCTGGGAGTCGCAAAATGATAGCCGCTGCTGTCCGAATCCCATTGGTCATGCCAAGTGCCTTCCTGATCAACCAGCCGGATGTCAAATTCCAGAATATCTTCACAGACAAGAATGGCGTTGTCATTTTCTATCCTATTGTTTTCGTCCAGAAAAACAATAGGGGTATCGTCGCGTTTTAACGCTACGGTTTCAGTGTCGCTGAAATCCGTGTAATACTGGATACGTGTGGCAATTTGCGGCAGATCGTCGTTTATGGGCAGATGGCTGTATGAGGCAAAGCTGATGAATGAGTAGTCCTGTCCGGAAAAAGTTCGTTTGCCGGCAGATATTCGGTAACGGTCTTTTTGCTGGCCATCCAGGGTGTCGGGTGGGGTATAAACAGCGACTGGTGTGACACACAGCGAGATAAGATCCTGCGATATGCGTTGAAGCATCGCATGAGCCTGTGTATAGCGCTTCTCCCTTTGAGTTAAGGGAAAAACACTTGACGTCATTTGGTTAAAGGTGGTGAAAAGCGTTGTTGCAGCGATGGCAAACAGGCTGATTGCCACAAGAATTTCTAAAAGGGTGAAACCTCCCGGATGGGAGGTTAAACCGGTCCGATAGGTTGAATCCCTCATGGGCGGACCAGCCGAATCGTTTTATAAGTGTAGGATAGGGCGGGATCAAGCTTTGAAAAGACCTGGCAGGAAACTTCCATCAAAGCGATATCGTCCTCGGTCTGAATTGACTTTTCCGGCAGAGCCGATATGAGTTCCGGTGCCAGGTCCCGCTGATTAACGGTGGTATCGAATTCTTCCGGAAGCTGTTCATTGGTGTTCCGGAAGAAATTTTTGTCCGGCAGGCTGTTTTTCAGTTCCCATAGGGCAAATTCCTCCTGGGCCTTATAGGGCGTCTTGATATAAAAGCATGCGGTTGTATTCAGCATCACGGCCTGGGAGAACAGTTTTATGACAGCCGTCAGGGCAATACTCAAAACGACTATGGCCACCATGACTTCCAGAAGGGTGAATCCAGCGGAATTTTGCCTTCCCGAGCAGCTATTGAAAGGTAACGAATTTATCATATACCTTGACCTCATTTAAGAAGGGCTGGATCCGGCAGGAATATGAATCACCGTCCTCATCCGTTATATGAATGATCGTTTCATCGCAAAAACCTGCAGCACGGACAACAAGGCAACGGGGCGTGTTCTCATCAACGGTTTTTTTGAACAGCACATCTGTGATCATAACGCCCTCGGGCAAGGTAATTCCCTGCGGCAGCGCCGCCATTCGTTTCTCCTGGTCCGGGATTACTCCGTTGTCAAGTGATTCTGCCTGCAAGGAGGACTGTTTCTGCGCATAGCTTGTGGTCAGGGTTTGCATATGCAAGTCAAAGCATAACTCAATATCCCGGCCGGCTAAACGGGCCCGTGATCTTAAGTCGGGCAGGTTTTTAACAAACCAGTTAATTGTTTTTCTCGTGTCGTTGACAATAAGTCGATTGGTAAGCCCCGGCAAAGCAACCCCTAAAAGCGTTGCTGCCAGAACCATGACAACAATGAGTTCCAGAAGGGTAAATCCATCCTGGGACAGCGGGCTATTCAATTTCCCAGCTTTTAATGTCCTGGTTTTCATCACTTCCGCCTGGAACCCCGTCAGCTCCGTATGAAATGATATCGTAGTCACCGTTAGTGCCGGGGCACAGATAGATAAATTCTCTTCCCCAAGGGTCCTTTGGAAGCGCTTTTTTTTCAAGATACCCGCCTTTTTTCCAACTGCCGGTGGTTCCGTTTTTTTCAGGGGGTTCGATCAGAGCCTTTAGGCCTTGTTCTGTGGTGGGGTAGCTGCCGTTATCCAGTTTGTATAATTTCAATGCGGTATCAAGGGCGGTAATATCCACTTGGGCTTTAACCCGTTTGGCCTGGTCAGTCCGTCCCATGAGTTTGGGCATGATCATTCCGGCAAGGATTCCTAAAATAACGATGACGACCATTAATTCGATTAATGAAAAACCATGGTTGTTTCTTATCATGTTGAGCCTCATTGAAGTTCGATCATTATAGAGTTTCAAAGACAGATTGTTTTCAGCACAGCTCCCATCAGCTTGTATCAGATCTGGTAACGAATGAAAATAAGTATCACATTAAAATTTTAAGACAAATTCTTTCCCATGGCCCAACCCGGAAAGAACGAGTCTGACCGTTTTGTGTTTCAAAACGGGGAAAGTCCCCCATTGCGGGATTGGTATTTACTGATTATTTTATTTTTCAGTCATTAATGCCAAGCAAAGGAGAATCCTATAATGACGATGATGTTTCTGGCTCCGGGCCGCTATGTGCAGGGTGCGGGCGCTACAGGTGAAATCGGTGAGCAGGCCGCCAATCTCGGGATTAAAAAGGCCTTGCTTATTGCAGATAAAATCGCCCTTTCCGTGTCTGAACAACAAATTTCAGGCAGCATGAAGGAAAAGGGAATTGAAGTGATAACAGAAGTGTTTAACGGGGAGTGCTGCGACAAGGAGATTGATCGCCTGGCACCCCTGGCAAAAAAACACAGCGTTGACGGCATCATTGCTGATGGCGGCGGAAAGCCCATTGATACAGGAAAAGCCGTGGCCCATGCCGCAAAGCTTCCTATTATCGTTGTTCCAACCATTGCAGCAACCGATGCCCCCTGTTCTGCACTGGCCGTCATCTATACGGAAGACGGGGTGTTTGACAGGTATCTTGTTTTGCCCAAAAATCCGGACTGCGTTCTGGTGGACACGAAGATCATTGCAGCCGCGCCGGTTCAGTTCCTGGTTTCCGGGATGGGGGATGCCCTGGCAACGTACTGGGAGGCGGATACCTGCAGAAAAAGCAGCAAGCCCAACGCCCTCACCGGTGCGACTCCGCCCAGCCGTTCCGCCCTGGCTTTGGCCCAGCTGTGCTATGATACCCTCTTGGAACACGGATTGACAGCCAAACTGGCCGTAGAAAAAGGCGTCTGTACTCCTGCCGTCGAGGCTGTGGTCGAGGCCAATACCCTGCTCAGCGGCATCGGCTTTGAAAGCGGGGGCCTTGCCGGTGCTCATGCGATTCATAACGGCTTGACCGTTCTAGAGGGGACTCACAGTAAATTCCACGGTGAAAAAGTTGCCTTTGGCACTCTGGTTCAGCTGGTCATGGAGGGACGTCCCACAGAGGTTATTGAAGAAGTTATGGCGTTCTGCCTGTCGGTGGGTCTGCCGGTGTGCCTGGAAGACATTGGAGTTTCAAATCCTTCTGTTGAAGACATCCGGCGCGTGGCCTCTGCCACCTGTGCAGAAGGGGAAACGATTCACGCCACCTGGTTTGAGGTGACCCCTGAAAAGGTTGAAGCCGCCATCTGGGCGGCCGATGCTTTAGGGCTGCATTATAAGGCCTGAAAAGAACGCCAATGTCACCCGCCTAAACCATAACAGCCGCAACTGTAGACCGGACAGCCCGGAGGATAATCCTAAAGGCTCTCCGGTCTTTTTTCGTTCTGATCTGCGCCGTTTATTCGGTTTAAATAAATTTGATATCGATTTCTTCTGTTCCCTCTTTTTGCGTCATTTCAAATTTACCGGAGAGGGTGATGGTAAAATGCCGTTGTTTGGCGCTGTCGGAAAGCTGGGTTTCTAATTTTTGGGCGGTTACAGCTTCGCAGTCAACATTGAAAAACAGTTTGAGATTTTTGGGATTGTCATCATCGAACTGGATAATGAACACATTGTGCTCGACAAAGACAAGGTCGTCATAGGTATAGGTGATATTCAGAGCGGTGGCCTGAACAATTTCTTCTGCGATACCTAAGGGTCTTAAATTCATGCGTTTTATGCCTTTTGGGTGTTGTGTCTGGTTTAACTCATGGGTTTTTATGAATAGATCTTAGAGTAAACATTTTGGCCGGGGATAATGCAAGGGCAAATTTTTACCCCGGCGCCGGGAGTTACTCTAAGCCGTATCGTTTCATTTTGCGGAACAGGGTTTTTCTGTCCATGCCAAGCAAGTCTGCCACTGCTGCTTTTTTTTGACTGTTCCGGGCAAGAGCCCTTTGGATATACTCTTTTTCAAATTCTTCGACTGCCGATTTAAGGGGTAAAAGCGCCGTATTTTTAGGGGCTTTTACATTGTGATCCAGGGTGGCCGGATCCAAAAAATCCATCTTGCCCAAGACCAGAAACTGGTAGATCATATTCTGGAGCTGCCGGACATTGCCGGGCCAGGCATATTCCTTCATGGTCTGGATCATTTCCTTTGTCAGGGCCTGCCGCCCTGCATTGTCCGGGTAAGAGTTAAGAAAATGTTCAATGAGCAGGGGGATATCCTCCCGACGGTCTTTTAAGGCGGGCAGGGTGATGGGGATGATGTGAACTCTGAAAAAGAAATCCTCCCGCATTTTTTTTGTCCGGACCCGTTGCTGGAGATCCCGGTTGGTGGCGCTGATAAATCGGATATCCGGTTTTTTGATGGTCGTGCCGCCCACCGGGATATAGCCGTTGCCGTCCATAACCCGCAACAGCTTGATCTGCATGGCCATGGAGATTTCCCCCAGCTCATCCAGAAAAAGGGTGCCGCCGTCGGCCATGTCCAGGACCCCCTGTTTATCCGTGTTGGCCCCTGAAAAGGCGCCCTTGGCATGGCCGAAAAATTCGCTTTCAATCAGGGATTCGGGTATGGCACCGCAGTTGATGGGGACAAAGGGGGCGGTGCTGCGCCGGCTGTTCTTATGGATGGCCCGGGCCACAAGCTCCTTTCCTGTACCCGAGGGACCATAGATAATGGCCGAATCATCGCAGGCTGCAGCCTTGATGATCCGGTCGTAGACCTGCTGCATGGGCGGGGAACCGCCCACAATATCCCCGAACTGATCCCGGGCCATCATGCCGGATTTAAGATGCCGGTTCTCATTCTCCAGGGCCAGGGCGCGGCGCTGTTTGTCGGTAATATCTGAGAGTACGCCTTCAACGCCGGCCAGGTCGCCGTGGCTGTCGTATACGCCCATGCCAAGCTCCAGTACCCATTTCTCCGATCCGTCAGCCGTGCGGATGCGGTATACCAGTTCAAAGGGCTGGTGACTGTCAAGGGCTTCTTTCAGGGCTCCTGGAATCCAGGTGATATCCCGGGGATCGGCCAGAAGGGCGTAGTGATCCCGGCGGCTGTCCTGGAAATGATCCGGATCAAATCCTGTGAGATCGGCGCAGCCCTCGCTTACAAATTCCATATGCCAGGCCCCGTCGTATCTTGTATGGTAGACCATGCCGGGAAGGTTGGATATCAGGGCGTCCAGCTGACGGCTTTTTTCCGCCAGGGCCCGGTGGATCACCCTGTTTTTCTGGGCAAGCGCCTTGTTCAGATCCTGCAGGGCCAGATGGGTTTTGACCCTTGCCAGAACTTCTGATGCATGAAAGGGCCTGACAATATAATCCACGGCCCCGAGATCAAAGCCGCGAGTCTTCTGGTCCGCCTCTTCCATGGCGGTAATAAAAATCACCGGAATATCGCAGGTCCTGGCATCGGCCTTGAGCTGTTTACACACAGAAAATCCATCCATGCCGGGCATGACGATATCCAATAGGATGAGATCGGGAAGCTGTTTTTCCAGGCGGTTAAAGGCGGTTTCCCCGTTCTTGGCGATGGTGATGCGGTAATGGTCTTTGAGGGTGGACGCCAGGATGTCAATATTGGTGGGGCTGTCATCTACGATCATGATCAGGTGGCGGTTCATGGGTTACCCTCTGATTTGGGTGTGAAGTTCAAGGACCGTCTGACGGGCCAGGTCATGGTCATGGGAGCGAAGCTGATCCGTCAGGATGGGGATGAGCGGATGTCCGCTAAGACGGTTCAGGCGCTGAGTTAATCGTTCAAGTTCGGTCAGTTCTGGAAATTCCAGGGCTTGAGCCAATTCATCCAGAAGGGGGAGAAAGGCTGATGGCTCGACCGTGTTTTTTTGAGGTTCAGGGTCTTTACCGGAGTCCTGGACCTTTGTCAGAGTGCGGATGTCGGTGCGAACAGTTTTAAGAAGGGCCTCAATTTCCGAAAGGCCGGCACCCGCCATATCCGGCAGAGTCTGCGCTTGCCTGCAAAGGGTTTCCAACTCCAGGGTCATTCGGTGAAGCGCTGGTGCACCGATGCCGCTGGCCGCCCCCTTCATGCTGTGGATAATGCGGATGACGGTTTCCCTGTCACCGTTTCGCCAGGCCTCCTTGATCTGAGAGATCATCGTTGGGGTATCCCGGTAAAAAGTCGTCAGAATCCTGAGAAACACCTTTGATGACACACCTAAAGTTTCCATGGTCCGCCGGATCTCAATGCCGGGCAGAGAATCCGGAAGAGGGGAGCGGCCGCTGGTGTCCTCGGTCAATTTTTCAGCATCGGGAGCAGGAGCATCCTTTCCTGCCCCGGGCAGGGGCGTTCCCGCACTGCCGTGAATATGCCGGACCAGGGTGGTAAACAGTTTTTCCTGGTTGATGGGTTTGGCAATGTAGCCGTCCATTCCGGCGGCCATGCAGCGGTCTTCATCCTCTTTCAGGGCATGGGCGGTCATGGCAATCACGGGCAGATTTTTTCCCTTTTCAAGGTTCCGGATGGCTTTTGTGGCTTCAAATCCGTCCATCATCGGCATTTGAAGATCCATAAGTACGGCGTCAAAGTGCCCTTTTGCCACGGCGGCTACCGCACTGTCACCGTTTTCCGTCAGAACGGCACTGATCCCGACAAGCTCCAGCACGGCCAGGATAATTTCCTGATTGGTGGGGGTGTCCTCGACAACCAGGATGGCTTTATCCTGGAGCAGGGCTTTGAATCCCTCCAGGGAAAGGGCAGGCTTCCTACCGGAATCTTTGGGAGCTGTCACCCCTGGCTCCTGTTCCAAGGGGAGGGTGAAGGAAAAACGGCTGCCAAGGCCCAGGGTGCTCTCGACCCGAATACTGCCGTGCATGGCCTCTACAAGCTGGCGGCAGATGCTGAGGCCCAGGCCGCTGCCCCCGTATTTCCGGGTGGTAGAGGCATCGACCTGGGCAAAGGGGGAAAAGAGAATCTCCTGATGTTTCGGGCTGATCCCGATGCCCGAATCTTCCACAAGAAACTGCACCGAAACCGATCCGTCTGCACTGCTGTCGTATGACTTAGACACGTTCAGGCTGATGTTGCCTTCCCGGTCCGTGAATTTGACGGCGTTGCTTAAAAGGTTGGTCAGGATCTGCTGGATCCGGAAGGAATCCCCCTTCAGGTGGACGGGAATGTCCGGTTCAATTTCTTGGTGAAACCGGATCTGCTTTTCCATGAACCGGTGTTTGAAAAGGCCGGTAGTCCGGTCGATCAACTGGTTCAGGTCAAAGGGATGGTGCTCCAGGTCGAGTTTGCCGGCTTCGATCTTGGAAAAGTCGAGGATGTCGTCAATCACGTTGAGCAGGGCATGGCCTGATGTGCGGATGATATCAATGTACTTGGCCACCCCTTTGGGAAGCGCTTCGGCCATGACCAGTTCCGAGGCGGAAATTACCCCGCTCAGGGGGGTGCGGATCTCATGGCTCATATTGGCTAAAAAATTACTCTTGGCCAGGGTGGCGGCATCGGCAGCTTCCTTGGCCAGATTCAGGGCTTTATTGGTACGGCTCAGCTGCGCCGTCCGTTCCTGAACCCGTTTTTCAAGCTCGTTGTATGAGGCCCTCAGCGCTTTTTGGGCCTTGACCCGCTCGGTAATGTTGTGGATGGAGCCGATAATTTTGGCCGGATTGCCGGACTCGTCCTTCACCAGGGTGGTATTCATGGCACAGTTCAGATGCCGTCCGTCCGGGGCGACCAGGAGGGTTTCATGGTCAATTAGGTGTTCGTCCCGCACAGCCCGGTACCGCATATTCCTGAACTCGTCAAGACTGGCAAAGATCCGGGATATGGACTGGTGCAGCAGTTTTTCCCGCTTGTAGCCAAACACCTTTTCAACGGAGGGGCTGATTTCAAGCACTTTGCCTAAAGGCCGGATCTCAAAGTAGACATCCTGGATATTTTCAAAGATGCTGCGGTATTTTTCCTCATTTTCCCGGAGGGCCTTTTCCATGACGGTTCTCTGGATCAGTTCCTCTTTCAGTTTTTCCGTTCGATGGATGACCTGGCGCTGGAGGGACTGGTTCCAGATGATGATCACCACAAGGCCTAAGATAATCAGTGCCACGGTGGGAAACAAAATCCGGGTCAGCCATTGCAGATTACTGGACTTGCTGAAAGCCAGGCTGATCCATTTTCGAAGCAGCGCTTTTTTCTGTTCCTCCGGGGTCTGGCTCAGGACATGGTTCAGGATGCGGGTGAGCTGGGGCTCCGCCTTGTTCACGGCAAAGCAGATATCCACAACGGATAAAGTGTCCCCGGAGATTTTAAGATTGGAAATGCCTAAGCGCTCAATATGGTGGGAGGCCGTGGCCATATACTCCACCATGGCATCGGCCATGCCGAAGGAGACTTTTTTTAGGGCGGCTTCAATATCCTGGGAAGGGCTTAAGGACAAATAAGGATGGGAGGCTTCCAGAATATCCTTCCAGATATAGTCCGCCACCACTGCTACTTTCATACCCCGCAGTTTTTCCAGTGTCATGGGCTCGGACACGGTTTTGCGGACAATGATAACACCGGACAGCCAGGCATAGGGCTGGGTAAAATCCATATACTGCCTGCGCTGGGAGGAGGGGACGGCAGCCCCCAACATGTGGATCTTGCCCGCCCGCATCCGGGCAAGGCTCTGGTCCCAGGTATGGGCTTTGTCGATGCTGAAGGTCAGTCCAGTTTCCCGGGAGATCAGGTGAAGGAAATCTGCGGTAACCCCGGCATAGTGCTGGTTTTTGTCCAGTTGCTCTATGGGGGCAAAATCCAGATCCACCCCCACCGTAATCACTGGATTTTTTTGAATCCAGTCCCGGTCCTCCTGGGTAAGGGTCACAGGTACCCGCTGATTTTTCCAGTCCTTTTCCGGAGATCGGACAGCATGGTATACGGCGGCAATGAGCATGCCCACCGCCACCACCGTGGCCACAAACCGGTACTGATAGATAAAGCGCATCACAAAGATCTTTTATATCAAAATGAATAGTCTGACAAGCTGCAAGAAGATTAGCGGCAGGGTGGAAAATATTGACAATAACAGGCCCTTTCACTAATACTACCTTTACATTCGGTAACCTTGGGGAGCAGTTTCCTTAGGTTTCATTTCGGCAATTGAACCTTCAATAATGCGGCCTTTAGACAATCATGGGTTCTGTAATCAACAAGGTCCCTGAACATTTTTCTAATATTCTTACCATCGATTTTGAGATGATTCCCAAAGGCCCGATCTTTCATATCGGTGCTGTAATTGGAGACCGGACCTTTGAACGCGGTGATATCCGGGACATATCTTCTGCCCTCGGGGAATTGGATTTGTTTGCAAAAGATGCAGCGATCCTTTTGGGGCATAATATTGTATCCCATGACCTGCCTGCGGCCCGGGCCGTGTGTTCGGATGCGATCTTTTTAAACCTGCCCGTCATCGATACGTTGTTTTTATCTCCCCTGGCCTTTCCGGAAAATCCCTATCACAGCCTGGTAAAGGACTATAAGCTGGTGAAAAACGGTAAAAGTGATCCTGTTGCAGACGCCAGACTTGCCCTTGCCGTATTTAGAGATCAGATTGAGGCCTTTCGGCTGTTGGAAACGATATATCCCGGCATTTTAGGGTTTTATGCCTTTGCCCTTGAGGGGATGGGCGGCGGTATCCGGGACCTTTTTCGCGGGCTCAGCGGAGAGGTGCCGGCCGGAGAGCAGGCGGCGGGAATTTTTCTCAACTTGGCCAAAGGAAAAGTTTGTGAAGAAGGGTTTAAAACGGTCTGGGAATATACTGCGAAAGATCCTGAACAGCGGATGGCCCTTGCCTATATGCTGGCCTGGATTATGGTATCCGGCGGCAACTCGGTCATACCGCCTTGGGTGGGGCACAGGTTTCCTAAAATCCGGGATATGGTCCGGGTGATGCGGTTCGTCTGCGGCAGCCCAACTTGTGAATTCTGCCGCAAACATAATGATCCTGTGGGACTGCTTCAAAAATATTTTGGGTTTAAGGCCTATCGAACGCTGCCCGACGGCCGTCCGCTACAGCAGGAACTCATCGAAGCCAGCCTGAAAGGCGTCTCCCTTCTGGGAATCTTGCCTACAGGCGGGGGAAAGTCCATCTGCTACCAGATTCCGGCTTTGCACAGGTTTCGGCGATTAGGTGAGCTCTCGATCGTGATATCCCCTCTCAAAGCCTTGATGAAAGACCAGGTGGATAATCTGAATCGAGCTACAGGCACCGAGGTGGCAGCAGCCATCAACGGCAGCCTTACCCTTCCCGAGCGCGGGGCTGTCATGGAGAAGGTTCGGCTGGGGGATGTGGGCATTTTGTATATTTCAC
The DNA here is from genome assembly GCA_963677255.2 of uncultured Desulfobacter sp. GTDB lineage: Bacteria > Desulfobacterota > Desulfobacteria > Desulfobacterales > Desulfobacteraceae > Desulfobacter. The sequence goes on from CAXXER010000001.1 coordinate 4,395,773, forward strand.
CGGAGCAACTGCGGAATAAAAGCGTGGCAGATCTCATTGCATCCCGTACCGTGGGGTGCTGGATATTTGATGAAGCCCATTGTCTGTCTAAGTGGGGGCATGATTTCAGGCCCGATTATCTGCATGTCACAGAGTTTATTGCAAGCTATTGCAAAAGAACAAAGGTTCCTGCCCTGGTGGGTACCTTTACGGCGACTGCGAAAAAGGATGTCATTGAGGAGATCATCAGCCATTTCACAGAAAAATTGTCCATAGATCTGTCATCCTTTATTGGTGGGGTTGAGCGGGAGAACTTAGCCTTCCAGGTCTGGCCGGTTACCTGCAATCAAAAATTCGATGTGATCTTACGCTGCCTGACCGAAAGCCTTGCGGGTAAAAACGGCGGTGCCATTGTCTATTGTGCCAGCCGTTCTGGCACCGAGAAGTTAACCGAATTCCTAAAAGAGCGCGGTATCAACTGCCGTGCCTTTCATGCCGGCCGCAGCGAGCCGGACAAGCGAAATATTCAAGACGAATTTGTCAGCGGTTCCGTTCCCGTAATCTGCGCTACCAACGCCTTTGGTATGGGTATCGATAAAAAGGATATCCGTCTGGTCATCCATTCGGATATCCCGGGCTCCCTTGAAAATTACCTTCAGGAAGCAGGGCGCGCTGGCAGGGACCTTGCCCCTTCCGAGTGCATTCTGCTTTACGAACAGGAGGATATTGAAAACCAGTTTTCCCTCAATGCCATGTCCAAGCTTTCGATTAAAGATATCAAAAAGATTTTGGGCGTTCTCAAAAAGCGGGGGGCCAAAACCCCGGAGGTGATCATTACCCCGGGGGAAATCATGCGCCTTGCCGGCACTTTGGATGATCGGGGCGACGACAGTCGGGCCAGAACGTCTATCAGCTGGCTGGAGAGAAAAGGCTTTATCCACAGGGCTTTTAATCAGACCCTGTTTTTCCAGGGTACTCCCCTTGTAAAGGATATGGGGGAAGCTGAAAAAAAGATGGCCAATCTGGGGTTGTCCCGTCTCAAGCGCCGGATTTTTTCGACCATCCTGCATTTTCTTTTCAATGCAGATCCCAACACCTTGCTGTCCGCAGACGATATCTGCACCGAGCTTGGAAAGATCGAAGACCTGCCGGATCAATACCTGGATTCCCGGGAGGTGATCTCTCTTTTGGCGGATATGGCCAAATCCGGCTTGGTCCGGGAAGGCATCGTCATGAGTGCATTCATCCGGCCCAACGGACAGAATAAGGCCCATGGGGTTCTGGACGTCTTCAGCCGAGCGGAAAGGCAGATGGTCGCTCTGATGGAGGAAATGGCGGCTGAATCCGGCATTGATCCCCGGGAGCAGGCCGGCATCTTCAACCTTCGTCTCATGTCCCAGCGACTCAAGGATAACGGATTCTCCCAGGTTAACACGGATACGGTGGAAACAATCCTCAGATCCATGGCCGCAGACAAGGGCGAATCCGCAGGAAAGAGCCTGAAAATTACCGGCCGAAGGGGAACCGATCAGCGTTGGGTAAAACTTTCCGTTTCCTGGGAGAAGATTCGGGAACGTATGCAGATCCGGCACCAGGCGGCCCAGCTAATCCTTGAAACCATTATCAGCAGGCTTCCCTCTGACCGGCGCAAGGGGCAGGCCGAGGTCCTGGCCCAATTCTTTATTTCGGATATCCTCTCCGCCATGCCCGGCCATATTTTTCTTGCAGGTTTCAAGGGCAACGCCCGGTCTCTGGTTGAACGCTCTTTGCTTTATCTGCATGATATTAAGGCCATTACCCTGCAAAACGGGCTGGGGGTCTTCCGCCAGGCCTTTACTTTGACCCTGGCTCCGGATGCTGCCGGACGGAGGTACACAAAAGCGGATTATGAACCATTATCTTTGCACTACGACCAAAAAAATGTTCAGGTTCACGTCATGGAAAAATTTGCAAGGCTGGGCCTTGAAAAAATCCGGACCGCTTTGAAATTTGTCAGTGATTATTTTTCTTTTTCCCATGAGACCTTCATTCGGCAGTACTTTCCCGGTGAAAAAAAGATTATCCATACCGCTATGACGGCGGAAACCTACCGTCGGATTATTCAGTCCCTTGAGAACAACATCCAGGAGACGGTCACAGCCACCGAACCGGATCAGAATCTACTGGTTCTGGCAGGGCCTGGCTCCGGCAAAACCCGGATCATCGTCCACCGATGCGCCTGGCTGATGAAGGCCAAATCCATAGATCCCTCGGCGATACTGGTGCTGTGTTTCAATCACCGGGCCATGCTTGAGCTTCGCCGGCGGATCCGGGCTCTTGCCGGCCGGGCGGGGGAGCGGATTACCGCCATGACCTTCCACGGATTTGCCATGCGCATCTGCGGCAGGGCCTTTACAGAAGCGGTCGGCCAGTCGCAGGCTTCTGAGGGCATCGGGTTCGATGCCCTGATTGACGAAGCCGTGGCGATTCTCAAAGGGAGCCGGGGTCTGGCCGGTGTGGACGGCAGTGAGGCCAGGGAACTGCTTTTGGCACGGTATCGCTATATCCTTGTTGATGAATACCAGGACATTGATTTTCGTCAGTACGAGCTGATTTCCGCACTTACCGGGAGGCTTACCGCCGATGCGGACGAGCAGATATCCATTATGGCCGTAGGAGATGATGATCAGAGCATTTATGCCTTTAGACAGGCCAACGTGGCGTTTATCCGGCAGTTCAGGCAGGATTTTCGCGCAAAGCTGTTTTATCTGGTTGAAAATTACAGGTCTTCGTTTCCCATCATTACAGCCGCCAATGCTTTTATTTCACGTAACCGGGACCGGATGAAAACAGACCACCCCATCCGCATCAACCGCAAGCGAAAAGCGGAAGAGTGCAGTGCCAAAACTTGTGATCCGGATCGGTTGGTTCAGTTGGTCCGGGCAAGTGACCTGTCTTCCCAGGCAGTGTTTGTCGCCAAGAAGATTAAAGAGATACTCAAGGAGAATCCGGAATTATCACCAAAGGATATTGCCGTAGTTTCAAGAAAGGGAATCGCTCACAGCCCACTTGTTGCCGTGAGAATGGCTTTGGCCAGGGAGGGCATTGAGTTTTGCTATACGCTTAAAGGCGGAGCCGGTTTTCCAATATCCCGGCTTCGGGAGGTTCAGCTTTTTCTGGAATACCTTTCTACCCGCCAGGACCAAAGCATGCGTCCGTCCGATTTGAAAACAGAGGTCATGGCACGCTTTGAAAAAGACAACAGCTGGACCGCCCAGGTTGAAGATCTGCTGGTGGCCTGGGAACGGATCAACTCCGATATGGAAATTTCTCTGGCACGGGCCAAGGCCTTTTTCTGGGAGGCCCTTGCCGAGGAACGCCAGGAACATAGAACCGGCAACGGTGTCTTCACCGGAACCGTTCACAGCGTCAAGGGAATGGAATTTCCTGTCGTGTTCATGTTGGACGGGGGATGGCATCACTGCACAGGCGCTGCCATCGAAGAGGAGCGAAGGCTTTTTTACGTCGGCATGACCCGGGCAGAGCAGCAGTTGTTTATCTGCAGTCTCGAAAAGGAGACTAATCCTCATGTTCACTGCCTGGAATCACAGGCCTATGTCAGAGAAACAAGGATTCCAGACGCCAGAATCCCCGGATTCTCTGAAAACATTACCGTATCTGTTTTGGGCATGCCGGATTTAAACCTCGGATATCCTGGCCGGTTTGCCAAGAGTCATGGCATACACACCCTGGTATCAGGGCTTGAGACCGGGTCGACGGTACGGATTGTTGATAAGGACGGTCACCTTTTCATCACGGACGGACAGGGACGCATTTTGTCCAAACTCTCCCGCAGGGCGTGTGGTTTGTGGCAGCATCAGCTGGGTTCTATTCTCCGGGCCCGGGTTCTCGGCATTGTTCGCCGAAATGCCGGGGATGAGGAAGAGTGGGGACAGGGCAAGATAAACTGCGAGTTCTGGGAGCTTCCTCTTGTTGAAATCCTCCACCGGCGACTGCCGGGGAAACATCGTTTAGTATAACGCCACTTGAACCGTGTTTCTTCCGGCTTGTTTGGCAAGGTACAAGGCCCGGTCCGCTGCGGAAAGAAAATCCTCCTTGGAAAGATACGTCCGGTTGAATTCGGCAACGCCAAAGGACGCTGTGACCTGGAGAAATTGGTCCCCGAACCTGATTTTGACATTGTTTTCAATGCCCGAGCGGATGAATTCAGCCCGGCCTCCGGCGGTTTCCAGGGGGCAGTCAGGCATGATAATGAGGATTTCTTCACCGCCGTACCGGCAGATTATATCACAGGGGCGCAGAAAAGAGGGAATGGCGATGCCTAAGCGCCGCAGCACTTCATCTCCGGTTTCATGGCCGTAGGTGTCGTTGAATTTTTTAAAGTGGTCGACATCCATCATGATGATGCTGACCACGGTTCCTTTTTTTTCTGCGATTTTCAGCTCTTTGCCCAAAGATTCCTCCATAAAGGATCGGTTGTAAAGGCCGGTGAGAGAATCCCGGACCGAGCGCTCATAAAGGTCTCTGCGCAGCCGGATATTGGACAGGGACAGGGAGAATAACTCTGTCAGCCGCCTGGCCATGGTTTCCACTGCGTTGGATTTTTCTTGAATTTTTTCTGGATTGATGGCCGATTCCGTTTTGGGAAACTGCAGTGACAATACCCCTAAGGTTTCTCCCCTGGCGGCGATGGGGACGCAAACGGCGACCGGTTGCGAGGCGGCTACCATATGCTTGCAGGTTAAATCCGTTTTATGATTGAGGGTGGAGTGGCACCGGCCCCGGCGGAATGCCCAGCATTCTTCAGGAGAAAACGGATCGGCATGCTGGACCGACTCCCCCCAGAAGGTTTCAATGCTGTTTAAACCGATGGATTTGTCATAAATGCCGATAAACCCCATGGAGACCGGCCACATTTTCTGGCAGATGGTTGAAAGGGTTTCATAGCTCTCATCTTCGGTCATGCAGATCTGGAGCAGATCCCCCAGTTCATTGACAAGTTCGATCTCATGGTTGTGGGATTTGAGAATTTTAACGGTCTCCAAAAGCGCTTTGGTCCGTTCCTCCACTCGGGTTTCCAGATCTTCATGGGCTTTTTTCAGCTCCTGCTCGGCCAGTTTGCGCTGGGTGATGTCCTGGGCCGTTCCCCGCATGGCAATCAGGTTGCAGTTTTCATCATAAATGCCCTGGAAAGTGGATAAATAGTATCCGATACTTCCGTCAGGGCGCATAAACCGTTGTTCATACTCCCCGGGTTGATGGTTTTCAATGGCCCTTTGCATTAAATCCTCGTCCCGCTTTCGATCTTCAGGCCATGGTGACAGTTCAAGTATGGAATCTATGGTCGGGGTAAAGGTTGAAGGGTCAAGGCCAAAGAGGTTGAACACCTCTTCGGACCAGTTCACTTCTCCGGTTTCAACATCCCAGAACCAGTAACCGATGCGCACAAGCTTTTGGGCATCGTTCAACCTGCGCTCGCTTTCCACAAGTTTTTGCTCCATGCGTTTTCGCTGGGTGATATCCCTTGCGATGGATTTGATGGAGACAATTTCTTTGTTTTCATCGTAGACAAAATTGATGGACCAGAGCATGTCCCGGGCCTCACCGGTGCCCCGGTTCATCTGGCGGTTTTCAAATGTGGCGCTTGCAGGCTTTTCGATCATCCATCGCTCGAACTTTTTAAGGGTGTCGTCCCTGTCCGCCTCATGGATAAAATCAAAGGCAACCCGTCCGATGCACGCATCCGGGGGCAGGCCGAAAATCTGTAAACTGGCCTCGTTTACAAAGGTCAGCCTTCCGTTTGCATCGACTTCCGTGACTAAGTTTTCCGTACCTTCCACAATTTCCCGGTACCGCTGCTCACTGTTGCGCAATTCAATGAGGTTTTCATTGTTGCGTTTTACATTGGCAAGCCAGATGTCCGCCTCGTCCCGGGTACGGTTTCCGTTGAAATGAATTTGCGGGGGGACATAATGGATATTTTCACAAAAGAGATCATCGTTGTAAAAAAGGATGGGATGGGCGCTGATGGCCGCGCGTATAACCTCTGGAGAGTACAAGCCTTTGTTATAGGCGCATAAAGATTTAAACGGAAAATCAGGAAACAAAATTTCATTGATGATGTTCTCATAATAGATCAATTTTTCAACCTGTTCGGGTTCGCCAAGGCAAAAGGTGGCCTCTCCCACGACCCGCAATGCGTCGTATCCTTCGTCAACGGACCGGGCTGAGGCTTCCTGCCAGATTTTAATTGTCCGGTCCGGGTCAAACCCTTCTTTTCCTGAATATGAGTTTTGGACGTCAATGAGGGTCAGTCTTTTGCTTTCAATCGCGGATTGAAAATCCTGGGCCATATCTGCGAAATCCGTCTCAATCATTTTGCGGGTATACTGGTCAACGGCCATGATGCATTTTTCATTGGCTGACAATCCTTCACGGATGTATCCGGAGACAACCCGTCGATACGCTGCCAGATCATCATAGATAATACAGGCATGGGGATGGGAAGACGCTTGAAGACTTCGCAAAGATTTGTGGCGCATAGGCACTCCTGCTTAAATTTTTCGGTTAAGTCAGAAAAGCAGCGCGATACCTGATATGGGAGCGGGAGTCGAAATGATGAAATATACCACATTGAAAACTTGGGTGCAAAGGATTCGATTTCAATGCAGCAATTCTTAATTTGAAAGGAATGCCCAGAAACTTATGCGCCGCACTGCATAGTCTATACCCAGCGGAACGGGTAAGGGGCTTTCGCTAAAGCTTCAGCGGTCTTCCTGACCGATTCTGAAGCGGATGAGCTGATGCTTTTCGATCCTGAACGCATCAGCTCATAGGCGCCGCTCCCAGCATTTTGAGAAAAACGGGCAATGGAATAAAGGCTAAGTCAACTTTATCCGGTATTAAATTGACTCTTTATTGGGAACGCTATCCCCAACATATTGAGATCGAAGAAATTCTCAAAAAAGCGTTCAATCATAGACATAGTCAACACTTTTAACATCCTAAATCTGCGGCTCGCCCGCAGGATTGAGTTGTTTAAAATTTATTACTGAAAAATTAAGGTTTGATCCTGCGATCCACATTAAATTTTCGTCCGTTTTACACTTTGAATTCTTCTTTGGGTTTGCATTGCTATACCAAGTTTTTCAGAAACCATTTGTCTGGTTTTAAAATCAATATCGTTTTGATAAATATACTGAACGACTATTTCTTTTAGTATTTTCTGGCACACCACATTGTCTTTAAATACTTTCTTTTCAAAAATTATATCGCTTAATTCCATGTCTTTCGAAAAAGTTAATAATATCGAGAAAAAAATCAATTGATATGCTGGTGATGAATTCTTTTTATTAAGCTCTTCGTAAATTTCGATGGCATCTTGAGAACCAGCAGAATAAGAAATTTTTCTTACCACACTGAATATCAAACCATATATTAAAAAAAGATAGTTTTTCTTTGCTTCAGCTTTTATTTCATCCGTTGTTAGAGATGGGTTTTTAATTAGCTTATGCTCTAACATTGTGACAATTTCATTTTGATATGTTTCGGAGATTTTAAGATAAAAATTTAAAAATCTTAAGCCAACAGCATAAGCATTTTCTGTGAGTTCAATTAAAGTTCCTTTCTCAATTGAGGCATATCTATTTCTTATGATTTGTCCTACAATTTCGATAGATTTAAAAGACCTATAGATAGTGGACAATATGTTTCTTGAATCTAATTTTTCAATTTCCCCATTATATTCTTCATCCGCTTTATCATATTCATCCATTTCCCTATTTTTCTTTTCTCTTTCTTCTTCAACGGCTTTATTCTTTATGAGAATTGTGGGAAGTTCATCAATAAACTCTTGCATAAAATTTAATTCTGTAGCATCCAAAGTCGCCTCTTCATTTTTTTCGAAAAGAAGCATTATATTGAAAATTATATCCTCTATTATTTCTTTTTTCTTAGAGTGATAAGTTATAAAAACTATAATATTGGCATTCTCTTCTATATGGAGGTTTTCCAATAGGTTGATAAAAACCGAATGAATTTCTTTTTGTTCAATGTGATCAGCAATGTATTTTGCAACATAAAAATATTTAATATATTTATATTTAAATTTTAATTTTTCCTGGCTCAATTGAATCAAATTGCATTGAGATAGATTTTTAATTATTTCATCACCATCAACTTTTATAAATTTCGAGTTATAAGAATCACAAAAATCACCAAAATCCTTAAAATCGAGATCCTTTTCACCGCTTTTAAAAATACAATAAGAAAGTTCAGTTAAAAAATTCAAATACTTATCAATCTCATTTGGTTTAACTCTAATCTTTTCCAAGTTTTTATAAATCAAGGATTGGTAACAATGCCCATAAGAAGTAATTTCCTGGTTAGCTGGTTTAAATGCTTCAAGGCTGCTGAGAATCGTTAGTAGAAAAAATGGTTTAGGTGGTACAATGTTGTTCTTAATAATGCTGTTTAGTTGTATTTTAATTAAATCTATTTCTTTATGAATCAGCTTCCTATCAATGCCTATCTCTAAATTTAGCCATTTACTTATGAGCTCTTCTCGTTTTTGGTTTCCAAAAAGTAATATATTATATTTATTAAAATCATTAAAGAATTCAAGCTCATGAGTAATAAATCGGAATGATTCAGATGCAATTAAAATAATTTTATCGAAAAAATTTTCAGAATTTTGGATAAATTGCTTCTGATTTTTTTCATCCAATTTTATTTTTTCAAAACTATCAACTATTAATATTTTATTTTTTCCCCTTCTATATCTGTTCAAATCAAAATTATTGTACTGTTTTCTTAAATTTTTCCGAACTATCGTTTCTGTATTTGTATGGTTAATTTCTTTGCCTTTAACTAATATGGGTAGAGAATCATTGTATATCGCATCCAAATATAGTCTTTTGCAGAGTGTGGTTTTACCAGACTGTTCCTCACCGTAAATTATTATTTTATCATTTTCTTTTAGGACCGAATCAGATGAAATTGTAATTGGTGTCTTATCTTTTTTATTACCGATTAGTTGCAAATCTGGGTAAATAAATATGTTATCTAATGTTACTTCCGCAGCATTATCTTTGGGGTATTCTATCTCTGAGTCTCTTAAATATTTCTGAAAATCTCTATTTAAAGATACAACAAATCTGTCATCAATATCAAAATCAATTCTGTGTGGATAACCCAAATTCTCCAAAAAGCCACAAACCGAAGGCCATTCAGTGTTTTTAATATAATTTACACATCCATCTAAGGCGTCAGCATGATTTTGAGATTTTGGAGTTGCAGAGAATACAATTCTAGAACCGTCTATAGTCCATCCCGTTACTGATTCTCTTGCCAATATTGTAGGGTCAAGTATATTATTTTTATTAAATACTATTTGTCTTTTAGGTATTCTAGAATAGTCATTATGTAGGGTATCGGCTGTTTTAAATAAAATCGCCAATTCTTTAATATTTATTCTCGTACTTCCAATTGATTTGAAATTTTTTAAATTATTAATTGCTTGTTTAAATGGTTCCCTATCATAATTATGTATGGCGATTATATCGGAAACTATATTCGCCACATGAAAATCATCAAAAAATGTTCCATATTCATCTATTATGTATTGTGCCGCCCCCTCCCCGTGATCAACCTTAGCTTGTCCCGGCTCTCCTTGAGAAACACTCTTATAAAAATCATGACAACAAGAGCAACACGATAAGATATAAAGTTCTTTTAAATCAAATGAATCAAGTTTATTACAGTGACAGATAATTTTCCAAATGTTCTCATCTACTTGTTTTACGTGGTCTATACCATTATCATTTGATGATTGAGAGTTCGTTCTATTATGTATTTCTCTCGATGTTAACCATAAATTTTCCAGCTTAACACTTAGATCTGTATCGTTCTCTTTTATAAACTCTCGGATATTACGTTTTTTTGAGCTTCCCATCAATCACTCCATATACTATTATTAAGTCTGTCAATTATGTGGTATTTTCTAAATTTTTTATTTCTCTTTCCATTCCCTATGATTTCTTTTAACAAGTAATTGAACGATTTCGTTTAGCTGCCTGATATGCGGGTGGCGGATATCATCCCAAGATAATAACCGCATATCATGAAAATATGGGTGATAAACGACTGAAAATGAAGATCCTTTATTGAGAGCGTATTATCACTTAGACTGAAATAATCACTCCGGACAAAAAAAGCAACCAGAAACATGAAAATTGACTGAACAGATACGATCTATAGAGGCTCTTGAAATATACTCACCTTCCCAGATGAGCACTTATGGTATCATCAGTCGCTTTTGCCCCAAGCCACCGGCCCACAGCATATGGTATGCTGGTATATCCTGAGCCTGTAGGCCAAACTCAGCATTATTCCCTGTTAACATGATCGCCGCCATGAGACGGTTTTAACCTTCATTGAACCTGAAAAGACTAGGCGGGGTTGGGAAAAGGGGGACTGAGTGGCGTACGATCTGAGGCGTTCAGGATCGAAAAGCAGCAGGTCGTCCGCTTCTGCCGCAGGTCTGGACGACTGGAAGCAGATATAGCGTAGCCCCCCTTGCCCGGCCCCGCCGGGTTATATATAGAAATAGTTGGATAGTATACGTGAAGAACGTAGCTCACAGTTACTGGAGATTATTTTAAAATTGAGAATTGCTGATCTCTATGGGTTAAATCTTTTTAATTAAGGGCCAGGGCGGTCATCAATGAGAGACGATGGGCCTTCGCGAACCGCGTTAATGCCATTATTCCGATCAGAGGCGTATCCGAGTATGGCAGGTCCAGTTTTTTTTCCACGGTTTGGGAGGCCGGGCTCTGCCGGATAACTTCGGGGTTCTGCGGTGCCCGGTGATTCTTTATTTCGGCGAAGACCGGGATGGACAGGTGGGCAAGCTTTGTCTGGATTCGCCGGGTTTCGGCACAGGACAGCGGGTCCGGGTTGGAGACCACGACAAGGCGGGACTGGTCAGGATCGCGAAATCCTTCTTGAAGCAGGGTATATCTGGATTGAATCTCCCGGATCCGATTCAAAATCTTATCCTGTTCAAATGTTTTTTTCCCGAGACGAATGGTGGAAATAATTTGTTTTTTTTCCCGGATTTCATTGCGCAGGGTTTCAAGCTGCCCGATCCAGGAAAGGGAGAGGGCCGGCAGGTTGAAAAAGCGTAAGGACAATGCTGTGGGCGGCATGTCGGCAACGATATAGTCATGGGATTTGTAGCGGGATTTGAACTGTTCAAAGGCTGCCACAAGGGCGTATTCCTCCATTCCCGGCGACAGCTTGAGCACATCAAAATAATGGTCCAGGTTAAAGGCGGTTAAATAGGAAAAAATATGTTTGACCTGGCTGATGGTGGATTTAAGGTATCTTTCGGTTTCAAGGTTACGGTCCGCCTGGATGACCGTCAGATTGGCAACTGGGTCCGTGGGTTTGTGGGAGAAGGGCTGGGCAAATATATCGGACTGGTTATGGGCGTCATCAAGGGATACTAAAAGGGTCTTTTTGCCCGTTGAGGCAAGTTCCAGGGCAAGAAGGGCGGCAGTGGTGGATTTGCCGGTGCCGCCTTTTCCTAAAATAAACAGGGTCTGTGCCATGGGTGCACCTTAGCTGACATCAAATACGGAAAAAAGTCTGGATAACGGCTGGTTGGCGGTATCGACCCGGTCCAGCAGCAGGGTTAGGTCTTTTTCCATATAGGGTAAAAGGTCCAGGCTGATCTGGGCGGGAGGGGAGGGCAGGCCGATAAACGCCCCCTGAACCAGGACGGCGAAAATGGTTTCCATCTCCTCAAGTTCTGCCTCTACCGTTTCCACCGCCCTTTCCCGGGCCACGCGGTCTGCGGCCTGCCAGTTCTCTTTAACCTTGCCCGCCAGCTGCTTAACTTTTTGTTTCAGATCCATGGGATACCCTGAACAGCTTTTTATCAAAGTTAATCCGCCGGTCAGACGGATAGTAATAATAGACCGCATAAAGGGCGAAAAGCATAATGCCTGTGGCATGGAACCTTGGGAACTGAAACATCAGGGCCGCTGCTGCCCAATACGGGGTGATAAGGGCAATGTACAGCAACCGTTTCTGGAAGCGGTAAAAGGCATTAGAGGCTACGGTGGTTTGGGTTCTGTGGGCTTGGGCAAATCCCGCCCGGATCAGTATGGGACCTGCAATGGCGGTTGCAGCGGACAGGACAAAGACCGTACCGTAAATCCACGGGGGAAGGGCAGGGCGTGTAAGTCCAAGGTATGCCGCGGCTTTCGCTCCTAAGGCGAGCAGCATTGCCGGTATGACCCAGAAAAGGTAGATGCGTTGAAGGCTGCGTGTCATGGCATGGTTTCCCGGATGTATTTACCGGGGGAGATGATCCCCCGGTATGGTAAGCTGCGTCAACGTTCTAATCAGAATATACCGCCCCTTTTTCAGGCGTGTTACTGTTGAAAAATTTAATCAGGCCTTCAACCGCGATCCAGAGCGCAATGATGAGAATAATAGCGTTGACCACCTGCAACAGCAGGGTTCCCTTGGTCATGTAGCTGCTCTGTTTTAAGATAAGGGCCCAGATGGTCATAACCATCATGAGCGCTGCAGGGATGCCTGAAACGATCCATTTTATTCCGCCCTGGGCCTTAAGGTAGAGGGTGATGACGATCAGAGCCAGGCCGGCCAGGGTCTGGTTAACCGCACCGAACAGGGGCCACAGGGTCAGAGCCCCTTTACCGTCTCCCCCCGAGGCAAAGGCCAGAAGCAGGGCCGCAACGACTGCGATAAGGGTGGCAGTATACTTTCCGGTCAAGGCGGTCATCTTAAATCCCCCGAACAGTTCGGCCACAATGTAGCGCTGGATTCTTGTGCCCGTATCCAGGGTGGTCCCTGCAAAGGAGGCGACAAATACGCCCATGATCGCCAGGGCCCAGGAGTGGGGCAGACCTGTGGCGGCAATCATATTGGCAGATCCGTATACAAAGGCGCCGATTTTAGAACTCAGCCCTGCGGCAGAAGTCCAGGAGGCGTAGTGAGTGGTCCAGGCCGCTACCCCGACAAGGGTTTCTCCGGATTTGGTTTCATATCCCATTCCGATACCTGCGGCCACGGCAATGATGACCAGGGTGGCCAAAGCCCCTTCCATGAGCATGGAGCCGTATCCCACAAACAGGGAGTCCGTCTCGCTTCTGACCTGCTTGGCAGAGGTGCCCGAAGAGACCAGGCTGTGAAAGCCTGAAATAGCGCCGCAGGCAATGGTGATGAACAAAAACGGCCACATGGGCGGCGCCTGGGCCGGATTGGCCTGGACCGCCGGGGCCACGATGTGAAGGTTGCCGCTGAAAGCGGAAAATATAACGCCTGCGATCAAAAGGAGCATGGCGATTAAAAGCTGGTGGGAGTTGATGAAATCCCGGGGCTGCAACAGGGCGGTCACGGGCAGGGTCGAGGCGATAAAGGCGTAAGTCAGCAGGATGATGGTCCACATGCCAGTTGCGGGAATGCCGGCCACGGTCGGCATTTGGATGGGCATGTGCACGCCCATGAACACGGTAACGTACATCAGAATTACGGCAATAACCGACCAGGTCATGATGCTTTTGCCCTGTTTATAAATGGCATGTCCCAGATACACGGCAATGGCCACCTCGCACCAGACCGGAAATACCGAGGCCGGGTACATGGCAAAGACCACGGCAATGACCAGACCGAAAATGGCCGTTAAAATCCACAGCTCAAGAAAGACGATGAGAAAGAAGAAAAATCGTGTTCTGGGATTGATATATTTGGAGGTATAGTCGGCAATGGACTTGCCCTGATTTCGCATGGAGAGAATCAATGAGCCAAAGTCATGGACCGCGCCCATGAAAAGGCTGCCCGCAAGCACCCAGACAAGGGCCGGAACCCATCCCCAGATAATGGCGACAGCAGGGCCCACAATGGGGCCTGTTCCGGCGATGGAAGTGAAATGATGGCCGAAGATCACCTCTTTTTTGGTGGGGACGTAGTCTGTGCCGTCCTCCATGGTAACGGCCGGCACCTGGGTCTCTTTTGACAGATTAAAGATCTTGTTTCCGATAAACTTGCCGTAGAGCTGATACATAATGATGTATCCGGCAAAAGCACCAATCATGATGAACAATGCATCCATAGCGTCTTTCCCCCCCCCCTGATTCCGGTTTGAGTTGGCAGCCTGCTGATCTGTGTTGAATAAAAATTTATAACGGGGGCAGGTTAGGATAATTTGAATTAATTTTCAAATTTATTTTGTTCAATTTTAATTATACTGGGATGGGACTGTGCGGATGGCACCCGCAAAATCTGAAAAAAGACGATAAGAAGACGCCGGCAAGATACAGCCGCCATCAATCCAGCTGGGACGGATTAATCTGATACCCCACCCCGTAAATCGATTTAATGACCTCTCGATTCGGAAGGGCCTGGGCCAATTTTTTCCTCAAATTTTTGATATGGGTGTCAATGTTGCGCTCATACCCATCGTAGGTGTCTCCCTGCACTTTGGTCGTTAATTCCGAACGGGTATACACCTTGCCGGGACGTTTGATAAAGGCTGCCAATATTCCGAATTCAATGGGGGGCAGATCTATGGGGACACCTTGAATTGTTATGCTGTGCGCCTCCTCGTCCAGCGTCATAATACCGATCTGCGTCCGGGGTGTTGGCAAGGCTTTTGTTCGCCGCAGGACAGCCTTGACCCTTGCGACAACCTCCCGCGGTCTGAAGGGTTTTCGGATGTAATCATCTGATCCCAGTTCCAGGCCGAGCAGGGTGTCGATTTCATCCACCCGGGCCGTGATAAAAATGATCGGTACATGAGAGAATTTGCGGATGTTGGTGCACACGGCCAAACCGTCCATACCCAGCATCAGGCCTGTCAGCAAAAAGGATAAAAAAATTTGGTCAGCAGTGTGAATTTCAAATCGTCTTTCACCTGCCTGTTGAGTGGGAACATAAGCGTTTTGTACGGTAGTTGCTCCTAATCTAAAGGACCCGAAAAGTTTATACAACCGTTAATATTGCAGGGTTTTTCCATGTCATTGCGGAGGACCTGTCGGCGCTTCGTCTTCGGTTATATAACCGTCCAGGTTTTGATCAAAATGGCTAAAATGGGCCGGCGGGCCGTCAAACTCCGATGGATCAACCCGTCCGTCTCCATTGCGATCCAGGCGGGTAATAAAGGCCTTTCCCCCTAAGGGCCTGCCCGGCATACCTTGATTTGCAAACCTTCCGTTATTTCTCATTGCTCTGGGCGCACCTGCTGGTCCTCCAGCATTTTGTCCGTCAAGATTCAGGTTGCTGCCAGCCGGCATAGATGCCTCAAACCCCTTGTCCACCCGGATGACGTTGGGGTATGCGGACAGGTTTTTCTCACTTGATACTTTCCCGATCGTAACCTTTCCCCCCCGTACCAGACGGACAAAATTGCTGCCGTGACGCGCATCCCCCTGGGGACCGTGTCCGATACTGTTCCCCCCGGATTTGGGGTCACTTCTCTGGGCACCTGCCCCATGGACGTCCATGATCTTGCCGTGCATCATCCCCATGGCCCTGCCAAAGCAGACAGTCACCGCCGATTCAGGCCTTGGACCATCTTTGTGGGTTGTGGATGTCCAGTAATGGCCGAAGTCCTTCTGGCCGGCTTCGTTTGTAACGGGGGTGGCGGAAAAAATCGGATCAAGGGCAGGGGAGTTTGTGGTGGCGGGCGACCGCGTATAATCTACAATATATTGGAGTTCTTTGGCGTTGGGCAGGCGCCAATCGCTGTAGCCGCCAAGGTGAGACGCCCGGGCGTATTTCAGTGCCTCCTCCCAGGTCATGGTCCGGCCGCTGTCGGCTTTCGCATAAGTCAGACCCGTTGCCTGGTCGGTAACCGTACCGTTGCCATTTTCGGAAAACTGATTTTGCCCGTATGCGCTGCCCCGGACAAAGCGGACGTAGAACTTTTTTTCTCCTCTGTTGCCGCGTCTGTGGCTATAGCCGTACCCTTTAATGCGGCCGTCGGCAAAGTTGACGCCGAACAGGGTCGCGGCACCGTCCATTGTCGTTGAAACATAACGTTTTGAAGACAGCCATTGGGCATCAATGTACCGTTCCCCTCCTCGGACATTGCCGTACTTAAAATCAAAAAAGTCGGTATTGATATAGGGGATGGCGTTAAGATCCCTGGAATTCTGTTGCCCACGCCGTGGCGGCCCTGCAAACCCTGTCGTGCCGGTAAAATTGATTAGGGAGTAAAGCTCCTTGATATTGGGCACCCGCCAGTCCGAATGCCCGCCAAGGGTTAGATGCTCAGCCATTTCAAAGGCCTCATCCAGGGAAACTTTTTTGGCGTCCACAGCTTTGGACCAGGTCAAGCCGGTGACAAGGTCGGTTACCGTGCCATCGAGGTTGTCCCGATATGCCATGGCCGGCCCTATGATCTGGGCATCCTGGCCGAAAAAGGAACTGCCCTTATCCGGGCAAAAGCTAACTTCTCGCGTATTATTGTAACATTTGGACTGGCCGGTGTCCGGAATCGTAACGGCCGCAGCCTTTCCCTGGGTTGCCGGAAAAGTCATGAGAAAAGCTGTTGTTAAAACAGATACAATGAGTCCGAAAAAATTCATCAGGCCTCCTTCTTTTATTTTTCGAGAACGCAAGGGTCTTGCTTAACCGGGTTGTCGGGCTTACTCATTTTCTTCTGAACAATAGTGACTCAGCAGTTTTTGCACGGCATCGTCCAGGAATTTTGTGAAGTAGGGGGAGACGCCAACAAATTGAACGGCTACCCCTTTATCTTCATTACGAACAGTCCTGGCTTTGAGCTTAATCCGTTTTGATGCGTTATGGCCGGTGGGCATGGCAAAAACAACCCGGGCAACTTCACCGGGTTGAAATTTCATTCGGGTATTGATGAGTAATCCGGTTGCACTTATATTTTTCGTTTCAGACTGAATGATTCTTTCGCCTATGACCGCGTCGACCTCCAATGACGCAAGCTTTCGTGCCCTGACCCTGGTTTCAATATTTTTTCTGAATTCAATTGCGCTACTCATGTCAATCCCCTTTCTTTTAAAAAAAATAATGAGATCTTCCGATCCTATGCAGCAGACTATCAATGGATTATGGGAAAATGAGCGGTAAATTGTGTAGATATTGTAGAGATTGTAATTATTCATGACAAAATGTCATGGCCGTATCCCCCAAATTTTTTGCCAAAAAGAATTTTGAAGGATTTGCAGGCAAGATGGAAAGTCTTGTGTCAAGCCGGATTTCTGCGAGGACGATCCGGGCGTTTCGTTTTATCTGCCCATTAGACAATAGTAACGGATTTTGATAAAGCTGAACCTAAAGTTCATGCACCATTCATTTGTCAAGTCAAGGAGTTCATCATGAAAATTGGCTTTCAGCATCTCAAAATGGTTTTTTTGATACTGGGTTTAATGGTTTGGGAAGGTTCCGCCCATGCCATGTGTGTGCAGGTCGATTCAGATGTTGGTTTTGAAATTGATTTTGAATGCGGGTTCGCCTGCGGGGAACGCATGCATATCCTGGCAGGAAAGCACTGGTGTTATGATGAGGATGACGGAGGCAAGGTGGAAATAAACGCCTATCCGGGCGACTATGGAAACGGAAAACACCGAAGCTTTTTTGGCCGGGTAGGTAATATCAATGTCCCCCATAAGGGGAAGGTGATCATTTCCGGAAAAAACGGAAATTACAAGGCCTGTTCCTACTTTAAAAACGGCGGAAAAAAGACCTGTACCTCTCTGGATATCTGATCGTGCAACACTTAGCATCCGGCACTTTTGACCGGAAAAAAGAGGACTGAAAAATTTTCTCTCCGCTCAAAGCTTTTTAGGCGGTTCCGAACTGAATACAAAAGCCTAATTGGTTGCCGGGGATGCCGGTCTAAAAAATGTCAACTTAAACCGGCACGTCCCTTTACTGCATTTTTTTCCTGGCGTGGCAGTACTGCTAATCAGCACATCTTTTTATAAATGTGCGCAGCCGTCGCTGTGACCGGCGCAAGTATCTGCCATGGTCATTTCCCTGAGGCTGCCGGCCTCAAACAACTGGATATTGTCCTGAATATTGCCCTTTGCGGCCTTGTATACCTTGATGCCCATATTATTTAATCCTGTGATGGCACCGCCACCGATACCGCCCACAATAATCGCATCCATCATTTTGCCGTTCAGCGCTTTCATGGGGTTGCACTGGCCGTGGGTATGTCCTAAGTCCTGATTGTTTATGGTGCCTGTTGTTTGGGACTGGGTGTCAAAAACAACAAAAAAGGGGGCGGATCCAAAGTGACCGAATATCTGACTATCTAATCCGTTATCGACGTCCACCGGAAAACAAATTTTCATGATTCAACTCCTAAAGTTCTTTTGGGGTTACAATACCAACACCCATTGAATCTTAGCGCTTTTTTCAAATGTGCAAGTCTAAAAGCAGATAATTTTTATATTGTACGGTATCTATGGCCCTTTTGAGTCTGGTGGGGAAAAGGATTCAGTGGGCTTAAGGCTCCCATGAACGGCCGGCAGAAACGACAGGGGATTTTCCCGCGGCCGGATGCCAAGATTTCCTTCTAAAAGAAAATCGAATATGGTAAATACACGTTTTGACCCTAACCTTTGAGGATGCAATGGAAAAGGAATCCGACAACCCGCGCCCGATGATCAGCCCCTATGTCTTTACCGTACTGCTGCTGGGATTTGGCCTCTGGTGCCTTTGGGACGGGTGGCTGGCAGCGGATACAGGCATGTCCGAGGCCGCCTTGATCCTGAACCGGGTGGTCGGGGTGGGCCTTACCCTGTGGGCGGCCTGGGACTTTTATAAGCTGCAGAAAAAGGCGTCGGCCAAGCGTGAAAGAAGCCCGTCATCCTCTTCTTCGGACCAAACATGAGTGGGTTGCGGAAAACATAAAGCCCTGCCGTTATTATAATCAGTTGAATTTATTCTAAATAGTTTTTAATGGCTCGTATTTTCCCTTGATTCTCCTTTAAAATATTGGTAAATTTCCACCCTTAATTTGTAGCAGATAAGGATTTTGCATATATGGTTTCAGACCCCACAGAAACACCGGCACCGGAGGGTGTGGCCCCGGAAGCGGCAGATCAAAAGCCGCTGGACAAAACCCTGGTGCCTGAAATTAACAAGCGCCGGACCTTCGGCATTATCAGCCATCCCGATGCCGGTAAGACCACACTGACAGAAAAGCTGTTGCTTTTTGGCGGGGCCATCCAGCAGGCAGGGGCTGTCAAATCCAGAAAGGTGGCCCGGGCCGCCACGTCTGACTTTTTGTCCATTGAGCAGGAGCGCGGCATTTCAGTATCCTCGTCCGTTATGAAGTTCAACTACAAGGATTATGAAATCAACCTTCTGGATACGCCCGGTCATAAGGATTTTTCCGAGGATACCTATAGGGTCCTTACCGCAGTGGACTGCGCTGTCATGATCATAGATGTGGCAAAAGGGGTGGAGCCCCAGACCCAGAAGCTCATGGAGGTGTGCCGCATGCGTAACACCCCTATAATCACCTTTATCAACAAGCTGGACCGAGAGGGGATGGAGCCCCTGGACATTTTCCAGGATATTGAGGATAAGCTGCAGATCGAATGTGTGCCTCTGACCTGGCCCATCGGCATGGGCAAACGGTTCAAGGGGGTGTACAACCTTGAAAAAAATGAGCTGGGTCTGTTTTCCCCCGGCTATACGCCCAAAGACGGAGACGGCGTGGTCATTCAGGATCTTGAAGATCCAAAGCTGGATGAACTGATCGGCGATTCCATGGCCAACCAGCTTCGGGAGGATGTGGAACTGGTCTCCGTGGCTGCCGAACCCTTTGACCTGAATCTCTACCTTAACGGGACACAGACCCCGGTTTTTTTCGGATCCGCCATTAACAACTTCGGGGTCAGGGAGATGCTGGACGCCTTTGTTAAAATTGCCCCGTCCCCGGGGATCCGGCCTACGGCCACCCGGAAGGTGGACCCCAGGGAAAAGGCCTTTTCAGGCTTTACCTTTAAGATCCAGGCCAACATGGATCCCGAGCACCGGGATCGGATCGCCTTTTTCAGGATCTGTTCTGGAAAATTTACCAAGGGCATGAAGGTTCGGCACCACCGTATCGGAAAAGATATCAAGATCGCCAATGCCACCATTTTCATGGCCCAGGAGCGCTCCAACGTGGAGGAGGCCTATCCCGGTGATATCATCGGCATCCATAACCACGGCACCATCAAGATCGGAGACACCTTTACCACAAAAGAGCCTTTAAAGTTTTTGGGCATTCCCAACTTTGCCCCGGAGCATTTCCGCCGGGTGGTGTTAAAGGATCCTTTGAAGGCAAAAGCCCTGACCAAAGGCTTAACCCAGCTCTCCGAAGAGGGCACGATCCAGGTGTTCCGGCCCCTGATCGGCAATATGCAGATCATCGGTGCCGTAGGCGTGCTGCAGTTTGACGTGACCATGGCAAGGCTTGCCGCAGAGTACAATGTCAGTGCAGGATACGAGCCCATCGATCTTTCAGTGGCTCGGTGGGTGACAAGTGAAGATGAAAAGCTGTTAAAGGAGTTTCGCCGGAGAAACGAGTCCAGCCTGACCGTGGATGCCGAAGGCAGATTGACCTTTTTGACCACCAGCGAATACCAGCTGGGCTTTGCCATGGAAGAGTGGCCCGGCATAAACTTTCATAAAACCCGTGAACACAATTCATAACCCCCTAAAAGAAAAGGAAACGGAAACGATGACAGATCACAGAATTTACAATTTCAATGCCGGTCCTTCAGCACTGCCCCTGCCTGTACTCAAGCAGATTCAGGCGGAGTTCCTGAATTTTGCCAACTCCGGCATGTCCGTTACGGAAATCAGTCACAGATCCTCCTATTTTGATGCGGTTATTGATGATGCGGTGGCCCGGGCCAAGCGGCTGCTCAAAATCGGGGATGACTGGCATGTCCTGTTTATCCAGGGCGGGGCTTCCATGCAGTTTGCCATGATTCCCATGAACTTTCTCAAAGAGGGGCAAAAGGCCGATCTTGTGAACACCGGGACCTGGTCCGCCAAGGCCATGAAAGAATCCCAGATCCAGAGCAAACCCTTTACCCTGGTGGCCTCTTCCGAGGACAAGGATTTTTCCTACATTCCAAAAGACATTAAGTTCAACGCCGATGCCAAATTTGTCCACATCACCTCCAACAACACCATCAAGGGCACCCAGTTCCATGAGTTCCCGGATACCGCAGGCGTCCCCATTGTGGCGGACATGTCCAGCGACATCTACTCCCGGCCCCTGCCCATGGACAAGTTCGGGATGATTTATGCCGGCGCCCAGAAAAACCTAGGACCCTCCGGTTGCTGCATGGTGCTTTTGAAAAAGGATTTTCTTGAAACCGCCAACACGGGGCTGCCCTCCATGCTGGCCTACAAAACCTACGCGGACAAAAACTCCATGTACAACACCCCGCCTTGTTTCGGCATCTACACCATAGGGCTTGTGCTCAAGTGGATCGAAGAGGACATGGGCGGACTTGAAAAAATGGAGGAACACAACATTAAAAAGGCCAACGTGCTTTACGATTTTATCGACGGGTCCGATTTTTACAGGACCACAGCGGCAAAAGACTCAAGATCTCTGATGAACGTGACCTTCCGTCTGCCGTCCGAGGATCTGGAAAAGCAGTTTATCGCCAAGGCCACCGAGCACGGCCTGGGCGGGCTTAAAGGCCACAGATCCGTTGGCGGATGCCGTGCCTCTATCTACAACGCCGCCACCATGGAAAGCATGTACGCCCTGGTTGAATTCATGGAATCCTTTGCAAAGGAGAAATCA
Organism: uncultured Desulfobacter sp.; assembly: GCA_963677255.2. Lineage (GTDB taxonomy): Bacteria > Desulfobacterota > Desulfobacteria > Desulfobacterales > Desulfobacteraceae > Desulfobacter. The sequence continues at coordinate 4,417,587 of CAXXER010000001.1, forward strand.
TCATGAAAGTTTTGATCAGTGACCAGATGAGTGAGGCCGGCATTGACGTTTTCAAGCAAAGCACCGGCATAGAAGTGGATGTAAACACAGGACTTTCCGAAGACCAGCTGGTTGAGATCATTCCCCAATACGATGCACTGGCCATCCGCTCCGCTACCCAGGTGACCGAACGGGTTCTTGCGGCGGCCACCAACCTCAAAGTGGTGGCCCGGGCCGGCATCGGCCTGGACAACGTTGACATTGATGCGGCCACTAAAAAGGGGGTGGCCGTCATGAACACCCCCGGCGGCAACACCGTGACCACGGCCGAGCACGCCATTGCCATGATGATGGCCTTAACGCGCAACATCCCCCGGGGCACGGCCAGCCTCAAGGCCGGCCGCTGGGACAAGAAGATGCTGCAGGGTCATGAGGTGCACAACAAGGTTTTAGGCGTCATCGGATTCGGCAATATCGGCTCCATTGTGGCCACTCTGGGCAAGGGCCTGAAGATGAAGGTCATTGTCTACGATCCCAATATTTCCTCCGAGCATATTGAAAAGGCGGGATTCGAATATGTCCCTCTGGACGCCCTTTACGCCCGGGCCGACTATATTACCCTGCATGTCCCCAAGATGGACGCCACCATCGACCTTTTGGACGCAGAAGCCTTTGAAAAAATGAAAGTGGGTGTCATGGTGATCAACTGCGCCCGGGGCGGCATTGTCAATGAAGCGGCCTTGCAGGCGGCCATCGAATCCGGCCATGTGGCCGGCGCTGCTCTGGATGTTTTTTCCACCGAGCCTCCCGGAGACCACCCCCTGCTCAAACTGGAGCAGGTTATTGCCACCCCGCACCTGGGGGCCTCCACGGTCGAGGCACAGTCCAACGTGGCCGTTGCCGCGGCCCGGCAGATCGTGGCCTATCTTCTGGAAGACACCGTGATCAATGCGGTGAATGTGCCCTCGGTCACAGGCGAAGTCCTGCGCCAGCTCAAACCTTTTTTGCACCTGTCCGAGAAAATGGGACAGATGCACTCCCAGATCACCCCCGGCGGCATCCGCCAGGTGGATATCGAATACATCGGAAAATTTCCCGATCTGGATTTAAAACCCGTGACCATCTGTGCCATCAAAGGCGTGCTGGACAACTTTGCCCGGTATGAGGTCAACTCGGTAAACGCTATTTCAATGGCCAATGAAATGGGAATAAAAATCACCGAATCCACCTCCCAGGAAGCAGGCAACTTTTTGAACCTGATCCGGATGACCGTAACCACGGATACGGGCAGCAACATCGTCGAAGGCACAATCTTCGGCAAGGATGACGCAAGGATCGTCCGGATCAATAAATTCAGGCTTGAGGTGATCCCCGAAGGGCATCTGGGGCTGATCCACAACGTGGACAGGCCCGGTTCTATAGGTTCCATCGGCATGAAGCTTGGCGAGCACAATATTAATATTTCCAGGATGATGGTCGGCCGTGAAGAAGACGGCCAGCGGAACATCATCTTTTTACGAACAGATACCCCGGTGCCGCCCGAGGTGGTAAAGGAGATTATTGACCTCAACCTTGTGGTCAATATGACAACCTTTGAACTTTAAGGCATGATCGATCCAAAAAGAAAGATACCCTACAACTACACCAGCGCAGACGACGACCAGATCATCCACCATCTTTTTGGATCGGATATTTTAAGTGCCGTCCGGTCCCTTGACGGAAAAGAGGGGACCGGACGGTCCTCCCGCCTGCTTAACCGGTTCATGGGGGATATGTTTATCATTGAAAGGAATGCCTTCCTCTTCCAGGAACTGGTTGAACATCCCCTGCTCAGAAAAAAACTGTTTTCCGAGTTTGAAGCTGATCTTGGCATTATTGAACACAGTGCCCGGCACGACGAGGTCCGGGCGGTGCTGGAAAGCTGCCGGAAAACCCTTGCAGATCTAAAAGAACGGATCAGCACGATTACCTCTGAGCAGGGAAAAATTCAACGGCGGCTGGGATCTGTCATCGGCAGAAAAAACATCTATTTTGACGCCTTTAACATCACCTCCCATGCCACGGATGCCACGGACTGGCGGCGGTACGCCCCCCTGGCCGTTCTCCGGCCGGACAAGGCGGAAGATGTGCCGGCCCTGGTCAAAAAAATCATTAAACTCGATTATAATATTATCCCCAGAGGCGCCGGAACGGGCCTGACCGGCGGGGCTACCCCGCTGACCCAAAACTGCGTGATGATTAATACCGAGAAACTCAACGCCATTTCTTGCGTTAAAATGAACGAGAACCCGGAGGGTCAGTCCTTTGCCTCCATGGCTCTGGAGGCGGGCGTCATCACCCAGGATGCCAAGGATGCGGCCCACAGGCAGGGGTACATCTTTGCCACGGATCCCACATCAGCCTGGGCCTGCACCATCGGCGGCAACCTGGCCGAAAATGCAGGCGGTAAAACCGCGGTACTCTATGGAACAGCCATAGACAATGTTTTGTCCTACGATATCGTTACCCCGGCAGGCGAGGAACTGCATGTGGCCCGGCGCAACCATCCGGCCAGAAAGATCCTGCCCGACGATGAGATTATTTTCGATATCACGGATTTTAAAGGTCAGGCGGTGGACACCATCCACCTGACTGGGGAGGATATCCGTAAAAAAGGGCTGGGCAAGGATGTCACCAACAAGACTCTTGGCGGGCTTCCCGGAATTCAGAAGGAAGGCTGCGACGGCATCATCACCCGGGCGGAATTTATCCTCTATCCTGAGTTTGCCTTTAAAAAGACCTGCTGCATTGAGTTTTTCGGCAATGACATGACCGAGGCCGGTCAGGTCATCACCACGGTCTGTGACCGGTTTGCCAACACCGATCCTGCACTGATGGCTCTGGAGCATTTTGACGAGGAATATATCCGGGCCATCGGCTACAAGACCAAGCAGTCCGTAGGGGACCGCCTCAAGGCCGTGCTCCTCATTGACATGGTCTCCAATGATGAGGCGGCCCTTTCCCAGGGCATGGCCGCGCTTGAATCCATTCTTGAGCCGTTTGACAAAACAGGGTTCACCGTGGCGGCGGATGCAGCCGAGGCTGCAAGGTTCTGGGAGGACAGAAAGCGCCTGGGCGCCATCGCCAAGCATACCAACGCCTTTAAGCTCAACGAGGATATTGTTCTTCCCATCAAGAGCCTGGCTGATTTTGTACGATTTGTGGACCAGGCCAATCTGGAGGAGAAAAAGTACAATCAGCTCCGGGTGATCCAGGAGATTACAGATTATCTGGGCACGGCCATCCCTTTGTCCGATCCCCAATGGCTGAAGAAAAAAATCGGCCGGATCAAGGATCTGGCATACAACACCCGAAAAAAACTGGACATGGCCTCCCGGGATGCGTTGGAACGCGCCATTCACTCCAAGAATTTCTATAATGAGACCGTCGAGAATCTGCGGGGGTACAGCCTGCTCCTTGAGAATGTTGAAGCCATTTACAAGACGGTTTCAAGCCGCCTGATCGTTATTGCCACCCATATGCACGCAGGCGACGGAAACGTCCACGTCAACATTCCGGTGCTTTCTAACGACCGGGAGATGATGGAAAGGGCAGAACAGGCCGCAGACCGTGTCATGGAAAAGACGGTAGAACTCAACGGGGTGGTTTCCGGGGAGCATGGCATCGGGGTGACCAAGTTCAAGTACCTGGACCCTGAGCAGGTGAAAGCCTTTACCGCGTATCGGGCCAAGGTGGATCCCGACGGCCGTATGAACCCCAAAAAGCTTGAGGAAGACAATATCCTGGCCAAGGTGTTCACCCCGTCCTTTAACCTGCTGGAACTGGAGGCCCGGATTCTCAAGCACGGCTCCCTGTCCGATCTTGCCATGAAGATCGCCAATTGCGTGCGCTGCGGCAAGTGCAAGCCCGAGTGCCCGGTTTTTTTCCCGGCGGAGAACATGTTCTTCCATCCCAGAAACAAGAACCTTGCCATCGGAGCGCTTATTGAGGCCCTGCTCTACATTGCCCAGCGGACCCAAAACACGCGGTTCAAGGTGCTTAAAGGGCTTGAAGAGATAGCGGACCATTGCACCATCTGCCACCGCTGCTTTAAAAAATGTCCGGTGAACATCGACTCCGGCGTGATTTCGGTCAAGGAGCGGGATATCCTTAAAAAGATGGGGTTCAAGCACACCCCCGTTCCCACCAAGCTGAGCTTGAATTACCTGGCCTCAAAAGGCTCTTTTAAAAACGTCGTGTTCCGGGCAGGTCTTTTGACTGCAGGCGGCATGGCCCAGCGCACGGCCCATAAAACGGCAAAACCTCTGGGTCTTATCCCTAAGGTCAAAAAGACGCGAACCTATCAGCTGCTCAAAAGCCCTGTGGCAAAGGCTTCGGCTTCAAGCCTTCGGGCATGGCTGCCCGGAACCGAGCGCAACCAGGTGATCGTCCTCAATCCGGAAGAAAAACTCAAGGGAACGGTCTTCTACTTTCCCGGCTGCGGCTCCGAGCGGATGTTTTCATCCATTTCAAGGGCCGCCATCTTTATCCTGCTGAGCCGGGGATACCGGGTGATCCTGCCGCCGCCCTTTCTGTGCTGCGGCTATCCTTTAAAGGTGAATGCCAAAACCGAGGAGTTCAACCGGGTCTGTCTTGAAACCATCATTATCCTCACCCAGGTCCGGGATATGTTCAACGATCTGTCTTTTGCCGCCTGTATTGTCTCCTGCGGCACCTGCATGGAATCTTTAGACGATTTAGGCGCCCGGGATGTATTTGACTGCGAGATTCAGGATGTGGCAGGCTTTGTCTTAGAAGACGGTCTGATCCTGGAGAACGATTATAATAATGATCCAGACGTTCTCTACCATGCGCCCTGTCACGATTCCTTGAAGGACCGGGCCGTTGATTTGCTGGCTGGGGCAGGCATAGAGGCAAAAGCCGTTCCCTACTGCTGCTCCGAGGCCGGCACCCTGGCTCTTTCACGTCCGGATATCAGCAACGCCATGCTGGCCAGAAAGGCTGATGCCATTGCGCAGACCTGCGGGGGCAAAATCGGGAAGAACCCAAAGCGTACCATGCTGACCAACTGCCCCTCCTGCATCCAGGGCCTTGGACGTCAAAAGGGGATCAAACCCGTGCACATGGCTCAGGCCCTGGCGGAAATGACCGGCGGAAAAGACTGGGAAAAAAGGTTCAAAGCGCTTGTCAAAAATCCCGAAATCGTCACGTTTTAAGTCAATTTTCAACCAAGGAAAGCATTTTGAACCTGCTGCTGCTGGAAAATAAGGACGTTACCGGACCGGACCGTGTCCTGGTATCCGGCAGACGGTTTATGCACACCAAAAAGGTGATACGGGCACAGATCGGCACCACACTCTCCTGCGGCATGCTTAACGGGAAGATGGGTACAGGCTGTGTGACCGCCATGGACAGGGACAAAGTCGAGCTTGAGGTCTTGTTTGACCAGGACCCGCCGCCGCCTCTTCCTCTGACCCTGGTGCTGGCCCTGCCAAGGCCCAAGATGCTTAAACGGACCCTTCAAACAGTTTCCTCCCTTGGGGTAAAACAAATTTTTCTGATTAACTCCTGGCGGGTGGAAAAAAGTTTTTGGGCCTCGGACCTTTTAGAAGAGGAAAATCTGATCCGCCATTTGAAACTGGGTCTGGAACAGGCAAAGGATACGATCCTGCCGAAAATTCACCTGAAACGCTATTTCACTTCGTTTGTCAAAGAGGAACTGCCAAAGATTGCTGAGGCAAAGCCCTGTATCCTGGCTCATCCCAAAGCGCAACTGCCCTGTCCGGCAGGCCTTGACCGTGATGCGGTCCTGGTCATAGGTCCCGAAGGGGGATTCATCGATCTTGAGGTGGACACCCTTGTGGCATCCGGTGCTATCCCATACCATATCGGGCCGAGGATTCTAAGGGTGGAAACGGCTGTGCCGGTACTGATATCCCGGCTGTTTTCCTGAAAAAAAATATACGCTGCAGCTTCACAATTTTAATAAACTGGTGTAATAAGACGCCAACACCGGGGGACGACCCGTCCCGGACGGATCAAAAGGAGAAAAAATGAATAAAAAAGAGCTAAAAGAACGTCAGATTGCCTTTGACAGCCTTCCCCCGGCGATCCGGGAATCCCTGACCCCTGAGGAAAAGCAAGTCTTTTTGACCGCAGAAGAGTGGCCGGAAGATCTGTTTGCCAAACTGGACGAGTTTATCGTCAAGGATTGATTAAAAAGGGCAGGCGTCAAAATATCTTTGGATTATATGTCAAGGCCCTCTTCTTTGAATCTGTTTTGCGGGCGTTCCTTTAGTTTGGGTATCAATGAATGGCTGAGCTTCTGTCCGGCCTGGATTCCTTCCCGGGTGATTGCCGGAAGTTCCCGTACAAGTTTTTTACCCAGGGGCGTTGAATAAAAACGGATCAATTGGTTTAACTCATCCTCTGAGAACCTTTTGACGTATATAGGGTACATCATCTCTGCTAGGCGCCATTGTCGACAAAGATTTCATGAATCACCAGCTTGACCTCTTCTTCAAGGATGTCGAAGGCTTTTGGATCAATATCGGGTTTTGCCTGTTTGAGTGACTGGGACATATTCTGGATAAACAGGTTGCTGAATTGTTTTCCTGTCTCTACAGCGGATTGGCCCATTTGTTCTACCAGTTTGTCGATCAATATTTTTTTTCTCTGGACTGATACCTTCTGCTGCCGCAGCATGAGCACTGATAAGAAGCAGGAAACAAAGAAATAGCTTTTTCATAGAACCCCTTTGGTATTGAATGGTTTTATTCGTGCTGGGTTTGTTGATGTTCCCCAGCCGGCCAATCCGCAGGCCCAAAGGCGGCAGACCCTCAGAATTTGGGGGCGGCAACGGTATTTCTTCCCCCCTGCTTGGCCTGGTAAAGCATCCGGTCGGCCGCTTCTATAAGAGCTTCAAAATTGGCTATGTCCGGCTGATAGGCGGCCACTCCCATACTGACGGTATACCGGATGACAGCATCTCCGCCCGTGGGTAACTCCGCCTGTTCCACAAGTTTTCTTATTTTCTGAGCGGTTGCGCATGCCCCGTCAATCCCTGTGCCGGGCAGAACGATGACAAACTCCTCTCCTCCGTATCTTGCGCCCATGTCGACCCCCCGGATATTACGGATAAACAGGTCTGCCAGGTGTTGCAGGACTGTATCCCCTCGGGGGTGCCCGAACCGGTCATTGATCTGTTTGAAAAAATCAATGTCTATCATAATCAGGCTTAAGGGTTTTTGAAGACGCTGTGCATTGCCAAATTCTCTTTTTCCGTACTCGGTTACATATCTTCTGTTGTAAAGCCCTGTCAGCTTGTCCGTATTGGCAAGCTTTGCATTGGTAATGGCGCTTTTTACGGCGTGGCGAAGGGAGAGCTGGATTTTAATCCTGGCAATGAGCTCGGGCCTGTCTATGGGTTTGACCAGGTAATCACTGGCCCCGGACTGAAACGCGGCGGCAATATCCCGGCCCTGGTTGGCCGCCGTGAGCATGAGCACCGGAAGCTCCCATGCGGTATGGGTTTGCCTTATCCTTTCGCAGACTTCATAGCCGGACATTCGGGGCATCATGATATCCAGGAGAATCAGGTCATAGTCCTGGTGTCCGATTTTTTCCAAAGCATCCAGGCCGTTGGTGGCGTAATCGGCCTGGTACCCTTCTATGGACAGATAGTTTTGCAATACCTGGATATTGATGGTTTCATCATCCACAATGAGAATTTGTGCGTTGGAAACCACCCGCTGCCCGGTTGTGGGGAAAGGGGCCTTCCCCGGGTCCTGTTCGAGAATTTCGGCCGGATCGACCGGAGAAGAGTATGCAAGGGGCAAAGGTGCGGTTGCGGTCTCGGCAGTTCTGGAACTTTTCTGCAGGGAAAATGAAAAGACCGATCCCTGGCCCGGAACCGATTGAACGTTGATTTCTCCGCCCAGAAGTTCCACAAGTTTTTTGGTGATGGGCAGCCCCAGCCCCGTGCCGCCGTATTGCCGGTCAATATCGCTGTCAACCTGCTCAAAGGACTGAAAAATATTTCCGAGCTGGTCTTCAGGGATGCCCATGCCGGTATCCTCGATGCGCACGAGAATTTTCTCCCTTGACGCTTCCGCGCTGATTTTAACATGACCTTTATCTGTGAATTTTACGGCGTTTCCGATGAGATTGTAAAGGATCTGCTGGAGGCGGTTTTCATCGGCTCTAACCAGAGGAAAGGGATCTGGGATGGCATTGATCAGATCGATGTCCTTTGACGGGATCGTCGCCTTGATCACGGTTAACACCACCTGGGCCATCTGTTTTAAATCAAGGTTCTTTTTTGCGATGGCGATCTGGTTGTTTTTAAGCTTTGAATAATCCAGGATATCGTTGATCAGACTGGAAAGGCGCTTGGCACTGGAAGAGATCAGGTGCAGGTTGCGCACGGTTTCAGGGGGCAGTTTTCCCGTGACCCCGTCAATGAGGGAATCGCTGATGCCGATGATGCCGTTGATGGGGGTGCGCAGTTCATGGGACGTATTGGCAATGAAATCATCTTTGAGGGTGTCTAAGATTTTGAGTCTGCGGGACAGGGCCTCCACCATTTTGTGTTCATTGGAGAATTTGATGGCCAGCATGGCGGACTGGGCGGCGATAAAAAGGGAGAACCAAAGCGACAGATAGTATCCGGTGTTGATGACCTGAAGGTAATGGAGCATGTCATTGGCAACGCCGATGAAGATGAACAGAAACCCTGCAATAAAGATCAGGCCGTACCGGGACCCTTTGGCAATGACCCGCAGATTAACGGTCACAACCGCAAGACAGGAGGTTGCGATGACGGCAAAGTAGGGGGAGAACAAAGAGGAGTAAACCATGGGAGGACCAAACAGGGAAACGCCAAGATAAGCCGTGTGAAAAACAATCAGGGCCTGGTGCACCCGCTTTGGAAAATAAAGGCAGAAAAAATAATAGGCATAGGCCTGGAATGTCATCACGCACAGAGGAATGACTGCGGTGGCCATCCTTGAGCCGGCTTCAAATTCAAGTTGCGGCATCACCTGCATCATAAAGGTCGTCCCGGTGGAAAGGGTCCTGAAAGCGATCAGAACGGAAAAAAGGCCAAAGTAAAGCAGTTCTTTTTCTTTTTTCCTGAAGACGAACAACAAAAGGTGATAGCACCCGGCAAAGAGGCAGACCGCCACCAATACCATTTCCTTGATGATGTCGAACAGATTCTGTTTGCGGATGTTTTCCGGGGAGCCTAAGAAAAAGCTCTGCCCGATTCCGGCATTGCCGTGGAAGTGGTTTTCGATATTAAGGATGATCTCTACAGTAGGACTGTCGTTATAAAAGGTATAAATTCTCGGCGTTAAAAAGGGAATATGGTCCTTTTTAAGGGTATTGTGGGGGGCTATGGGGCGGCCGTTGATGAAAAGCTGGTAGTTGGTGAAAATTTCAGGGGTTAAAAGGCTTAAGGTCCTGTGGGGCTGCTGGACGCAAATCCGGATGCGGTAACAGGCGCGTCCCTTCGAGGGAAGGTTGCGGTCCTTGTAACCGGTCCAGTATCCTGGAACGTTATACCACCCGTCGGGTGCCTTGGGGGCGCCTTTGAAATCCTCCGGGGTTTTGGTGGTGTCCCAATAAAACGCCCATTTGCCGTCCAGCCGGGCATTGCCGTCCCGGTAAAGATCATGCCCTGAAAGATCAAAGATTTCCGTCTGGTCCTGAGCCCATGCCGCAAGCGGCAGGAGCTGGGCCAGCAGGATCAAAGCAAGGGCGGTAAGGACTAATTTTCGATACATGTGGGGTTGTTTCCTGTCGATGCCAACTTTCTGCCTGCGGGTATTGCACAATTGACATCCTATAGGACAGGCCGGCCGGCTTTGTCAAGGAGCGCTGTGATCCGCTTTGTCTCTCGCTGTTTGCGTATCAGAGGACCGGGCTTTTTTACCCCATTGCCGTCACCGATCCAAAGGGATTTGGTTTTAAAGGATTAGGCAAGGATTGCAGACGATCAGGTTATTTTGTGGGTGCTGGTGCCTTCCTATATTTACTGCTATGGAAAACGGGTACCTCTACCCGGGAATCGACAAATTAACTGTAATTTTATTGCACAGATAGGAGTTATACGATGAGCAATACTATTCGAGTCGGATTTATCGGCCTTAATCTGGACAGCCACTGGGCGTTCATGTCCCACTTTCCCGCCCTTCAGTCCCTGGGGGATAAGTTTACCGTGGTCGGGGTGGCCAACAGCACAAAGGAAATCGTCCGCCGCACCGCTGATTCACTAAGCCTGCCCTATGCCTTTGACAGCGTTGAGGATCTGGTCAATTCGCCTGAGGTCGATCTTGTGGTGGTCACGGTGAAAGTGCCGCACCATTTAGAGCTTGTCACCGCAGCCCTTGAGGCGGGCAAGCATGTATACTGCGAATGGCCTTTGGGCAACGGCCTTGAAGAGGCCAAAAAACTGGCAGAACTGGCCCAGGAAAAAGGGGTGGTTGCCGTGGTTGGTAACCAGGCCCGTGCGGCCCTTGAAATCGAACATCTGCGAAAGCTGATTGTCGACGGCTATGGGGGCAAGGTGCTATCCACCACTTTGGTGGGGTCCGGCGGCAACTGGGCCGATGAAACAAATGAAAATCTTTACTACCTGTTTGACAAAAAGAACGGAGCGACCATGCTGACCATCCCTCTGGCCCATACCCTGGCGGCCGGGGAGAAGAAACTCAACTGGCACCCCTGATGCCCGATGATGCAGCCTATGAGGGCTGGCCCGAATCTGCGGCCGTAAGAAATGTTGCCCGAATCTATTCTTACCTGTATGATGACATTCAAAATGGTACGCATACCGCCCCCAGTTTTCAGGACGCCGTTTCTCTGCACGAACTGATAGACGCCATAGAAAAATCCGCCGGATTCGGTTCTTTTAGAAACCCGACTAAGTCAGGTACCTCCGGCAAAGCCGGAGGCTTGATTTTGTGAACCGCTCAAAGCGGTTATTTTATTGGCCACCTCAAAGGTGGCAAGTTTTATCTAAACAAACTCAATTGTTCTAATCGTCGATCCTCTTTCTCTTGGGAGCGAATGTATTCACGGACAGTGTCCTCATCTCTTCCAACAGTGGAAACGTGATATCCCCTGGCCCAAAACTGCTGGCCAGTAAAATTCTTTCTGCGCCCCATGTAATTGCGCGCAATATGAATGGCACTCTTGCCTTTTACGAAACCGATGACTTGGGCCACCGAATATTTGGGAGGTATCGAGATGAGCATATGCACAGGGATCTGGCATCATATGCCCTTCCAGGACCTCACTTTCCCTGCTGCGCGCCAATTCCTTGAAAACTTGTCCAAGGTATTTCCTTAGTTGACCATATAATGCTTTTCTACGGTATTTTGGAATCCATACCACATGATATTTGCATTCCCATCGGCTGTGGGATAAACTTAAATCGTTGTTCATGAAAGCCTTTCCTTTGTGAATTTGAGCGGTTCACTGTTGGAAGGGCTTTCATTTATTCCCGTAAATGTCAAACTCTGATGAGTCCCCCGGCAAAGCCGGGGGTTTACCTAAGGGCAATTATGGCCGAAAGAGAGGAACCCCTTCCTTTTTTCCGCATAGCCTTAACGGAGGTATTTAAAATGATTTTAAACGAAACCTTTACCCTGCCCAACGGGGTGACCATTCCGAAACTGGGGCTTGGCACATGGTTTATTGATGACAACAGTGCAGGCCAGGCCGTCAAGGATGCCGTGAAAATCGGCTATTCCCATATTGACACCGCCCAGGCCTATGGGAATGAACGCGGTGTCGGCGACGGGGTTCAAACTTGCGGTGTGAAAAGAGACGATCTTTTTGTCACCACAAAACTTGCCGCTGAGATCAAATCTTACAAAGAGGCTGTGGCCTCCATTGACGGCTCCCTTAAAAAAATGGGGCTTGATCATGCCGATCTGATGATCATCCACAGCCCCCAGCCATGGAATCAATTCGGCGGAGAGGATCGTTTTTTCGAGGGCAATTGTGAAGCATGGCGGGCCCTTGAAGATGCATATAAGGCGGGAAAGCTTCGCGCCATCGGGTTGTCCAATTTCCAGAAACAGGATATAGACAATCTGCTGTCCTCCTGCACGGTTAAGCCCATGGTCAACCAGATCCTGGCCCATGTCACGAATACGCCCTTTTCCCTCATTGAATACTCCCGGGAAAAAGGCATGCTTGTGGAGGCGTATTCACCCATCGGGCACGGCGAGCTGATGAAAAATCCAAAGCTTTTGGAAATGGCTGCAAAGTACAGCGTCTCCGTACCCCAGCTGAGTATCCGCTATGTGCTGTGGCTGGACCTTTTGGCCCTTCCTAAAACCGCCAATCCGGAACACATGAAAAATAATGCGGATGTGGATTTTATAATTTCAGATGAGGACATGGCAACGCTACGGAACATGGAACAGATCAAAGATTATGGCGAAACCAGCGTGTTCCCTGTATATCAATAATTGCGCGGTAAGCCGCAAATTTTGAATATGAATTAAAAGCTGCAGGACATAAAACATGACACAGGAGAAAGGCAAACATGGAAAAGGCTAAGGTTTACTTTACGGATTTTCGCACGAAGGCGTTTGGAGACGGCCTGCCTACAAAGCTGAAAAAGCTGATTAAAAAGGCGGGGATCGGGGATATTGAAATGGACGGCAAGTTTGCCGCCATCAAGCTTCACTTCGGGGAGCTGGGCAATATCAGCTATCTTCGCCCCAACTACGCAAGAGCCGTGGCTGATGTCGTCAAGGAACTGGGCGGAAAACCCTTTTTAACCGATTGCAACACCATGTATCCGGGCAGCCGGAAAAATGCCCTGGAGCATCTGGAATGCGCCTGGGAAAACGGGTTCTCCCCCCTGACCGTGGGCTGTCCCATCCTCATCGGCGACGGCCTTAAGGGCACTGATGACGTCAATGTGCCCCTTGAAGGGTGCGAGTATGTAAAGGAAGCCAAAATCGGGCGGGCTGTCATGGACGCCGATGTGTTCATCAGCCTGACCCATTTCAAGGGGCATGAGGTCACAGGGTTTGGCGGTGCCATCAAAAACATCGGCATGGGGTGCGGCTCCAGGGCCGGGAAAACCGAGCAGCACAGCAGCAGCAAGGCCCGGATTAACGAGGATCTGTGCAGAGGATGCCTTGCCTGCCAGAAGGAATGTGCCAATGAGGCCCTGGGCTTTGACGCCGGTGCCAAAAAGATGCGGGTGAACACGGACAATTGCGTGGGCTGCGGCCGTTGTCTCGGGGCCTGTAACTTTGACGCCATCTCCTTTGATTTTAACGCGGCCGTGGAGATGCTCAACCGCCGCATGGCCGAATACACCAAGGCTGTTGTGGACGGGCGTCCCTGTTTTCATATTTCCCTTGTTGTGGATGTCTCCCCCAACTGCGACTGCCACGGGGAAAATGATGTGCCCATCCTGCCCAACCTTGGCATGTTTGCCTCCTTTGATCCCCTGGCGCTGGACCAGGCCTGTGTCGACGCCTGCCTGGCCGCAGATCCGCTTCCCGGAAGCCAGCTTGCCGAGAATCTGGCAAAGGATGATTTCCACGACCATCACGATCACTTTACAAACAACAGGCCTGAGTCAGAATGGCAGAGCTGTCTGGCCCATGCCGAAAAAATAGGCCTGGGCACCCGGGCCTATGAGCTGATCCGGGTAAAATAACTGTGCAGAAGACACCCCAGGCACTCGGGCTGACGGATATCCATAAATCATTCGGCAGCACCGAGGTGCTCAGGGGGATATCCCTGTCAGGCAACACCGGAGACGTGGTAACGATCCTCGGCAGGAGCGGTTCCGCAAAAAGCACCCTTTTGCGGTGCATTAATTTCCTTGAAACGCCGGATAAAGGGACGGTCGATGTCTGCGGCACCCGGATTTGTGTGCCGCAGGATGAGGGTCCCAAAAAAAAGTTTGCCGATTCAAAGGTGGTTTTGGCGCTTCGGCGGAAAATCGGAATGGTGTTTCAGTCCTTTAACCTCTGGGATCACATGACCGTGCTTGAAAATGTGATTGAAGCCCCGCTCAACGTCCTCAAACAGCTTAAAAAACAGGGCGTTGAAACGGCACGGGAACTGCTGGAAAAAGGTTGGGCTGTCCAACAGGGAGAGCACCTATCCTTCGGAGCTTTTCGGGGGGCAGCAGCAGCGGGTCGCCATTGCACGGGCCCTGGCCATTGATCCTAAAGTGCTCTTGTTTGATGAGCCCACCTCCGCCCTGGATCCTGAACTTGTGGGAGATGTCCTTGCGGTCATCCGGGATCTGGCAGAAGAGGGCTGAACCATGCTCATTGTGACCCATGAGATTGCCTTTGCAAGGCAGGTGTCATCCAAAGTGATTTTTCTTGACCAGGGCGGTATCGCTCCAGTCTAAGGCGATAAACCAGGTGGCAGCTGCGCCCATGATAAAATAGAAAAAAAACATGAGGGACGAAGCCGTGCCCGCCGCCTCGTCCACCTGCTGGAGGACCAGATGATTGCTGGGCGGCCGTCCAAGACCGAAAAAGAGCGCCAATATTCCCATGGGCGCAGCAGATCCCCAGGGCGCTGTGATCACCTGCGAGTATAGCAGGACACCGCCTATGAACATCCCCAAAAAACTTGTGCACATCAATGCTTCGGAAGTCATCCTTTTCTGGATCTGGGAGCAGGCGAAAGATCCGGCCATCAGCGACAGGGCGTTAAAGGCGAAAAAATAACCGAATCCCTGGGCTGATGACCCCCATATAGGCCAGAATCCGCTGGCGTTCATGGCCTCAAATAGGTCTTTTGTTCTCGCCATTACAATCACGGTACTGGCTGCCGAGCCTGTGGGACAGGGGGCCGTAAAAAAGCATACTCAGGCAGAAACCTATGGAAAATCCGGACAGGGTCAGATTGATCAGGGGCAGTGAGGCAAGCCAGTTTTTTTGAAGCAGCGGCATTGACGGCAGGTACATGTCCGTTGAAAGCGGGGGAAATGCTGACAGCAATGCCAGCAAAAACAATACTCTGAAAGAGGGCTTTTCCATATTTAAAATCGCGCTTTATCTATTTAGGACCGGGAGAAAAAAGTGGGTTGGGATTTTGATTACCCTAAAATTTAAAATACTTTACCAGGATCCTATTCTATTCTTTTGTGCCGACATAGGGATAGACCAATCGTATGAAATTGTTGCCCGATATTCCAAAAATTGTGCTGGCCTCAGATCAGGCTGGCAGGACCGGGTCAGGATGTGATCCTGCCCATCGTTGACAAGCCTGTGGCAAGTCTTTACAATTAAATCCACACCTTGATACACGAACAATCAGATAAATAGAAGGCTGTAGTAATGAAGGCACGAGACGATAACAGGCTGACGGAGGAACGATACGCCAAGTACGCCCAGATTCTTGAGAAGACCAAATGGGCCAGTGATTTTTCATGGCACCACGTCAAAACGATATGCAAATATATCGATCCGGTTATGGCCAAGCCCGGGGCTCTGGTGTTCAAAGAGGGAGATCTGGACAAGAGCCTGGGGATTATCGTCAAAGGAGCCATTGACATCCTCAAGGACAACAAAAAGGTGGCCACCTTGAACAGTTCCCAGACCTTCGGGGAAATGGCCCTGATCGACGGGGAGCCCAGATCTGCCACGGGAATTGCGATAAAGGAAACCGTGATTTTTTTCATCCGGGAAGACCGCCTGGTCAACCTGATCGAAGAGGATCCCAAGCTGGGGGTAAAACTTTTGTGGAAGATCGCCAAGCTGATCAGCCAGCGGCTGCGGTTTACCACGGGACGGCTGGTGGATTATATGGGAGATCCCTCCTCCATGGGAGACGGCGGGGCCCAAAAAGACTGACAGTTTTTTTGAAGGCTTGGGGTCAGCTGTCTTCTGCCTGCGCCTTTTTTGCCTCCAGTTCTTCCCAACGGTCGTAGAGACGCTGCACCTCAGATTCGGCCTTTTCAAGCAAGGCGCAGATTTCGGTGAGTTTTTCAGGGTTGCTCACGGTATCAGGGGCCTGGACGGCCTCGGTTAATTCCGCCACTTGCTCTTCAGCGTCAAGGATTTTTTCTTCAATGTGTTCCAGTTCAAATTGGTCCTTGTAGGTCAACCCAGTTTTTTTCTTTTTGACTGGGGAGGGCTTGCTGTCGCAGGATGCTTTTTTAGGTTTTGCTGAACTGCTGCGGTCCTTTCTGGCGGCCATGATCTGATCAAAGCTTTTGTAGAATATCGGGGGATGGCCCTTATCCAGGTAGAGGATCCTGTGGCAGACGTTGTCCATAAGATAGCGGTCATGGGAAACGATAATCACAGCCCCTGGAAATTCTCGGATGCTGGTTTCAAGGACTTCTAAAGACAGGATATCCAGGTCGTTGGTGGGCTCGTCCAGCAGCAGGACATCACAGGGCTGGCGCATGAGGCCGGCCAGGATGATCCTGGCCTTTTCCCCGCCGGACAGGCGTCCCACAGGCATATCCAATTGATCCGGCATGAATAAAAACTTTTTGGCCCAGGAGACCACGTGCAGGGAGCGGCCCTTGAACATGACGGCATCCCCGCCTTCGGGATTTAAGGCCTCCCTTAAGGTGTGATCCGGATTCAGCTGGGTCCGGTTTTGGTCGAATACGGCGATTTTCAGGTTTTCCGCCCATTTGACCGTGCCAAGGTCCGGTTCGGTTTTCTGCTCGATCAGGGACAAAAAGGTGGATTTTCCCGAACCGTTTTCACCGACAACGCCGAGGCAGAACCCGGGGCCAAGCTCAAAGGTGATCCCGGAGAAGAGAGGCTGCCCCTCAAAGCCTTTGGTCAGGTTATGGACCCGGATCAGTTTTTTCGTCTGGCGGCCGGTGGCGGAAAAGTCAATGTCCACCTTGGCGGTCTGCCGGTTCCGGTTTTTGACTTCGGCCAGTTCCTGCCTTAAGGTGTGGGCCTGTTCGATGCGGTACTTGGCCTTGGTGCTCCTGGCCCTGGCGCCCTGGCGCAGCCATTCTTCCTCCCGCCGCATCTTGGAGGCCAAAGAGGCCTGGCGCTTGGCCTGGGCTTCCAGGTATTTTTCCCGCTCCTTTTCAAAGCTTTTGTACTGCCCCTGGATTTTAAAATACCCCCGGTCAAAATACCGAGCAATCTCCATGGTATGGGAGCAGACGTTTTCCAGAAAGCTTCGATCGTGGCTGACCAGGATAAAGGAGAAGGGGGAGGCGTTGAGGATATTTTCCAGCCAGAGGATGCCGCCGATGTCAAGATGGTTGGTGGGCTCGTCCAAAAGCAGCAGATCCGGCTTGAGGCTTAAGGCCCGGACAATGGCCAGGCGCTTTCTCCAACCGCCTGAAAGATGCGTTACCGTTTGGGAAGGGTCGGTAAAGCCTCCCTTGCCAAGGCCCTGGTTGACCCTTCTGTGGCGTTCCTTGTCATCCAGTCCCTGAGCTGACAGGGCTTGGTAGAGAATCTGCTCCACGGAAAGGTCCGGGTCCAGTTCATCTTCCTGGGGCAGAAAGGCTGTGATCATGGCGGGCTTGAGGCTCGCCTCTCCCTCGTCGGGAAGGGTGAGACCTGCGATGATGCGCAAGAGGGTGGACTTTCCTGAGCCGTTCATCCCGATAAGCCCCAGCTTTTCCCCCTCTTTTAAGTCAAAGGACAGATCGGTGAATAAGGTATCGTCGCCAAAGGCTTTGGCAATGGTCTGGGCGTTGAATAGTACGGTCATGGGCTTTTATTAATTTCCTGCTTCGTTGCGCTTAAGGGTCTTGAACACCCGGACCATCTTGATCAGGGAGACTGCGGCCATGGCCAGGCTGAACAGAATGATAAAGCTTGCGGCAAAAAAGGTCATGATAAAGCTGAACGGGTCTTTAAGGCCGTACGCCCCCCGGAGCAGGTCGATGCCAAAGACCAGAAAAAAGGCCGACACCGCTGTCACCAGAATTTGAAGACCCCACCACAGGTATTTCTTCATTGCCCATGTCCTTTATTGTACCGCTTTGTGTTTTCGTTGAAGAACGCGTTTTAAGGGGGAAACAATAGCGGTTTCGATGAAAAAAATCAATTCCATATTGATTCGGGCCTGCGGGATAGTCTAAACTGATTCACTTAAATTATACACTCGAAACTGACCTTAATAGAACAGCGAGGATTCCCCAATGAAGCATTATCGCAAGGAACTTTTTTTTGAGGCTCCCGGCCGCAGGGCTTTTATCAATATTACCCCGGATGTGGAGCGCTGTCTTGTCGACAGCGGCATTCAAAACGGGCTTTTGCTGTGCAACGCCATGCATATCACAGCCTCGGTTTTTATCAATGATGATGAGGGGGGCCTTCACCACGATTATGACGTCTGGCTGGAAAAGCTGGCCCCCCATGCCCCGGTGGACCAGTACCGGCACAATGTGGGCGAAGACAATGCCGATGCCCACATGAAGCGGCAGATTATGGGACGGGAGGTGGTGGTGGCGGTCACCGACGGGCAGCTTGATTTTGGCACCTGGGAGCAGATTTTTTACGGTGAGTTCGACGGCCGCAGGAAAAAGCGGGTCCTGGTAAAAATCATCGGTGAATAGGGGAGAAGGTCATGAGACTTTTAATGGTTGAAGATGATGAGAAAATCGCCTCTTTTGTGGAAAAGGGGCTTAAATCCTCCGGCTTTGCCGTAGACCTTGCCCCCACAGGAACCCTGGGCCTGGACTATGCCCTGTCCGCCGAATACGATACCCTGATCGTGGACATCATGCTGCCGGAGATGGACGGATTCGAACTGATCCGGCAATTGCGGGCCCGGGGAAAAAATACCCCCATCATTGTTCTGTCGGCCAGGGGCCGGGTGGATGACCGGGTCAAGGGCCTTGAGGCTGGGGCGGACGACTACCTGACCAAGCCGTTTTCATTTTCCGAGCTTCTGGCACGGGTCCAGGCCCTGATCAGGCGGGCCGGCAACGTCACCGATCCTGTGACCCTTTCCTATTCGGATCTGACCGTGGATATTGTCACCCGGAGGGTGAAAAGGGGGAAGCATGTCATTGATCTGCAGCCCCTGGAGTTCTCCTTGCTGGAATACCTGTTGCGGAACCGGGAGCGGGTGGTCTCCAAAACCATGATCATGGAGCATGTCTGGAATTACAACTTCGATCCCATGACCAACGTGGTGGAGGCCCGGATCTGCCGGCTGCGGGACAAGATCGATAAGGGATTTCACGATAAACTGATCCATACGGTCCGGGGGGCCGGGTATGTCCTTAAAACCGAAGGTTCCTGATTTTTTCAGGACCATTGCCTTTCGCCTGACCCTCTGGTACGCAGGTATTTTCTCCATCTCCTCCTGCGTGGCCTTTGGTTTGTTCTACTTTCTGGCCACCCAGACCATCCAGGACCAGATCGACCAGGAACTCATGGACAAGGCCGGATATTTTCGGACCGTCATCCAGAGAAACGGCATTGTGGCGGCCCAGAATCTGGCCGTGATAGAGGCCCAGGCCGCAGGGGAGAAATCCATCTTTTTCAGACTGCTCTACCCCACAGGTGAAGTCTTTGCCTACTCCCACATGTCGTATTGGAAGGATGTCACCATTGATCACCAGATTATCGACCGCCTGATGAAGGCCCGGGCGCCACTGTTCCAGACGGCCCAGGTGGCAGGGCATGAGCAGAAGGCCAGGATCATGTATATCTTTGTGGCCAGAAACGTTATTTTACAGACCGGCATTGCCATGACCTCCCATACGCGGTTCATCAAGGCATTTAAAACCGTGTTCGGCGTTTCCATGGCCTTTATTGTCCTCTTTTCTGCAATTTCCGGTTTTTTTCTGTCCGGCAAGGCCCTGTCCGGGGTTGAGGCCATCACCAGGACGGCCAACCGGATCACCGGCCACAACCTGGACGAGCGGGTACCGGAATCGGGCAGCGGGGATGAGCTGGATCACCTGGCCATCACCATCAACCGGATGCTGGGCCGGATTTCTGCTTTGATCAAGAGTATCCGGGAGATGAGCGACAATATCGCCCACGATCTTAAAAGCCCTTTGACAAGGATTCGGGGCTTTGCTGAGCTGTCCCTGCTGCAGGAGGATCAGGAAGGCATGGAAGGCTTTCGGACCATGGCCGCCAACACCATTGAGGAAAGCGACCGCCTCCTGGATATGATCAATACCATGCTGGTGATATCCCGGGCCGAGGCAGGGGAGGGGGAGTTTGATTTTAACTTCCTGGATCTGAGCGCCATGATATCAGATGCCTGCGAGCTTTATGTTCCCGTGGCAGAGGACAAGAGTATTGCCCTGACCCGGGATGTCGAGGAGGCCATCGCCATTGAGGCGGACAGCCGGATGATCCAGCGGGCCTTTTCTAACCTTTTGGACAACGCCTTAAAATACACGCCTGAGGGGGGGCAGGTTAAGGTCACGGTATCGGCGGGAAGGCAGACCGTTTGCATCAGCGTGGCAGATACAGGGCCGGGCATTGAGCCTGAAGCCCAGGAGAAAATATTTGAACGCTTCTACAGGACCGAGTCTTCGCGCACAAGTTCCGGCACCGGGCTGGGACTGAGTCTGGCCCGTACCATTGCCCGGCAGCACAACGGAGATGTCAGCGTGGAAAGCCGGCCGGGAGAGGGTACCGTTTTTACCATGAGGCTGCCCTTTCAGATTACCAAGTCGTAATTTTCAGATCATTTAAAAATTATCTTCCTGTATTACCATTGAACTAACCTTAATACAGGTCTTTTAATTCATGACCGTTTCAAACAGGAGGTAGATATGAAATCCGTATACCGTTTAGTTATGGCAGTTTTTCTGGCAGGGCTTGTGATTGCTCCGCAGGCCTTTGCCAAAATTACCCCGATGGTGCCGGCCTCTTTTGCCGATTTGGCCAAGGAGGCCCGCCCCGGCGTGGTCAACATCCAAACCGTTAAAACCATTAAAGGCGGCGGCCGGGTGTACCAGCATTTTTTTGGATCCCCCTACGGCAACCAGCCGGGCCTTGAAGATTTTTTTGGCCCCTTTTTAAAACAGCAGCCCCAGAACCGGACTGAAAGGAGCCTTGGCTCAGGCTTTATTATTGATAAAGAAGGCTATATCGTCACCAACAACCATGTGATCAAGGATGCGGATGAGATCAAAGTCATTCTTCACGATAAAAGTGAGTATGACGGCAAGATTATCGGCGTGGATCCCATCACCGACCTGGCCCTGATAAAAATTGAGGCCAAAAACCTGCACCCGTTAAACTTTGGATCTTCTGAAAAAGCTGAGGTCGGCTCCTGGGTCGTTGCCATCGGCAGCCCCTTCGGCCTTGAGCAGACCGTGACCACGGGGATTGTTTCCGCCAAAGGCCGGATCATCGGCTCCGGTCCCTATGACGATTTTATCCAGACCGATGCCTCCATCAACCCAGGCAACTCCGGCGGGCCTTTGCTCAACCTTGACGGCGAGGTCATCGGCATCAACACGGCCATTGTCAAATCCGGCCAGGGCATCGGCTTTGCCATTCCTTCTGATATGGCCATGAATATCATTGACCAGCTCAAGGACGGCAACAAGGTATCCAGAGGCTGGCTCGGGGTCTCCATCCAGAACGTTACCAAGGAAATGTCAGAGTACTACGGCATTGAAGAGGGGCAGGGCGTCTACGTGGTCAAGGCCTATGACGACAATCCCGCCCAGGAGGCCGGTATCCGCCAGGGCGATGTCATCTTGAGCATTGACGGAAAGACCATCAACTCTTCCAGAGACCTGACGATTACCATCGCCAACCTCAAGGTGGGACAGACCATTGACGTGACCGTTCTGCGTGAGAAAAAGGAAAAACACCTCAAGGTGACCCTTGGCGAGCGTCCCGATGAAAAAGGCTTGCAAAGCCAGCTCTCCGACCAGTCCACCTATGATGATTTCGGCTTCATGTTCCGCCAGATGGACGATAACTTGGCCGCCAAACTGGGATTTCCCCAGGGCACGGAAGGCCTTGTAGTCGCAGATGTGGACGGCGGCAGCCTGGCTGCAAGAACCGGTGTCCGCCAGGGCGACCTGCTGGTGGAGATCAACCACACCCAGATTAAATCCATCGCTGATTATCACAAGGCCTTGGACAAGATTAGCAAGGGCAATAAGGCCAACCTGCTTTTCAGAAGAAATAACGGACAGGTCTTTGTGATCCGGTTTACCAAATAATATTCCCTCTGCCGCAAACGGCAGTTAAACAAGGCCCGGCCAACGGTTTCACTTCGTTGGCCGGGCCTTTATCTTTTTTGGTATTTGGTTCCCTAATAGAGATGTTGCATAAAAACTCAGAAATAAAAAAAGCCGCTGAAAGGGTTTCAGCGGCTTTATCGTCTTGTGTGGTGGAGCTGAGGGGGATCGAACCCCTGACCTCATGACTGCCAGTCATGCGCTCTCCCAGCTGAGCTACAGCCCCACAAGGATGTGCATGTATAAACGATCTTGGCCGTTCCTGTCAATAAGAAAATGAAAAAACTGAATCTTTCAGTCACCTGATCTGAAAAACTGAATTAGTACCCTGGGATAGTATCTGTTTTGATAGTCAAGAGTATGGTGATTCTGCTTCCATGCATTATGCAATCAAGGGGTTGCGATTGGGCGTATTTGCGTATGCAAACTGAAGCATTAAGTTAAAATAGTACCTAAAATCTGAAACCTCGTCTATATGCCTTATTAAACCTGATGCCCATCACCTTCGGGCCTCTTCCGCAAATCAGATATTCATTTATTTACATCTACTTGATATTCGGATATTTATATGTGCAACCATCATAACGCGGTAATTTTTATTGGGCTTTTGGATGAAATCACCGATATTGGATAACCTTTGGGTAGACGAATAGAACTGGGATAAGGAAGATAAATCTATGGTGGAGATTGGATCTTATCTTGTTGGCAGAAAGCAAGGTGATTGGCCATCTGCAGCAACTCCAGCGGAAGATATGCTATTTGCGGCCGCTCGAATAGACGGTCAAACACTTGAGGGGTTAGAGTTCGCGCACTGTACGTTTGCCAACGTTAGTTTTAAAAATGTTGCTCTTAGACAATGTCGCTTTACCAACTGTGCATTTTTGAATTGTTATTTCCGAAAAACTCAGATGGCAGGGGGCGCATTTGTTGGTTGTAAATTCATTGGATGCGAGTTCCCACATGCAACAATACAATCCTGTGATTTTAAATATTCACGCTTTGACGATTGCTCGCTTCCTTTTGATGAGATGGAACACTCGTTGCCAAGGGAACCTAACTTAAGAGAAGAATTAACTCACTGTCTTGCGATAGCTTCAGATGGACTTGGTTTAAATTCTGACGGGCGCAAATATCGTTTGGTTTCTATCCAGGCCAGAGAGGAACACCTAAAGGCGGCCTTCTTGGGCAATAGTGATTGGTATCAGCGTCATTATACTGGACTGCGGAAGTTAAAATCCCTCGGGCAGTTTCTCGCCAGCAAAATGAATGGATTTGTGTGGGGGTATGGTGAAAAATGGCATGTCCTTGTCGGGAATTTACTGATACTTGCTACGGTAGGATTCCCAGCTTTGCTCTGGTTACTTCAAGGAGGCCTGGACCAACCTGATAAACATTTTGGCGTTAAGGATTTAATCTGGCCTAAATTGAGCGATTTCGACCCTAACCTATGGTTGACGGCAAGCCCGAGGTGCAGCATCAGAACACTGATGGTAAGTCGAACCTTTTCCGTGCTGAACTTGTCCACAAATTGCATAACCAGTATCGGATCTGGCCAGTTTATGGGACTTATAGACGCAATTCACCAGCGATTCGCACAGCCCTTCAATTTTTTGTATTTCTTATGTGATGGCTGGTGCCATCCGGCAACGTCTTAGTAGCTCTGGCAGTTTGAGCCGGTCCAAGCAGGTTTGGCTCACCTTTAAAATGGTTTCTTTACCATGGAAAACAATTTTACCGGCAATATCGATCATACGTCTGCGAACCGTATTCGCATAGGCAGAGACGGAGATTACCGGGGCACTGACGTCCTCTTTAAAAGATTCCATCAGGAAATGACCCACCAGCATCGTGTAATACCAGGCGGAGTTTGCAGCGAAGCGCTTGAAAGGAAGCTGTTCGTGCCCAAAATCCTTCAGCGCCCGGTTGGCCAGTTCGTCACTGCCACGATCATGATAACAAGCCACAATTCCATTACTTGTCAGATACCCTTGGGCACCGGCTCTCTCCAGCATTCTGTCTACCGCTTGATTTTGGCCGATATTGGTAAAAATAACAGTATCAGGACGAAATCCGGGAAGATAAAGCTGTTGCTCTTCATCATGGGTCAACCGGCAAAAGATTGCTCGTCGGAACCTGTCCCAACTTTTCCGACGGCATCCAAACTCGACATACTCCCACACCTGCTCTTTCTTTTTCGACTTAAACCGCTTCCAGGAAGAGGGTTCCCAGTTCCCAGCCATATTCTTTATATCCTTGTAGATTCTTCCTCCGCAGATATAACCGATTTGAAGAGCCTCGCAGCGCTTGAAGATTTTTTGGTCGAAGAACCCACTGTCCATCCGGATAATGATCGGCACGTCCCAGCGATAATGGCGCCGAATCATGATCACGATGTGCAGGATCATCTTCTGCACGGTGTCACCGTGGTTGGAGTGCCGATCTCCGCTTCGGAATACAGCGTCTACTATGAATCGGCCCCAGTTCATTTGCAATGGTTGAAAGCCCTTCTTCTTTTTGTATGTCGGCTTAACTCCTTGGCGACACACAGCATCATCGTTGTCCATCACCATGGTATCAATACCCAGTTCAATAATATCGGGCCTCGTTATCTGAAGACGCCAGAGGAAAAGCTTTTGGAGCAAACGCCGGAACAAAAAGACTCTTGTCCAGGAAAAGGCTTTGAAAAATCGTTTCATTTGGTGAGAGGAGGCCATGGATTCCATATCTGTCTCAATGCTCCCGGCGTATCCTTCATCTTGCCGAATCTGATCAAAATAGGTCAGGTGGCGGCTTGTACCGTCAAAAAAGAAACACAGTATCTGTTTATACATTTCGCAGATAGCCAAGCCCTTACTGCTTTTCCGGATACTGCCGAACCACCTTTCAATGTATTCAAAGATCCGAATACGATGAAGATAAACGACAAACAGTGTCAGCCCAGCTCTTCCGGTCAGTCGGTCCTGAGTTGCCTCAATACGTTGTATTTTGCGTTCCCTTTTATGGTAATTTTTGCTACGGTTTTTCATGAAGTCCTCCACCTGTTGGGTGCTGTATTGTTTGTGATGACTTTGGTAGGTTTTTACAAACATTATAACACGTTACTCACTGGCGTTGGACTTCATTCTTTTAGGAATCGCTCAACTTAGGTCTGGATTAGTGTTACTACGATTCTTCCCGTTGGCGGGACTGTTACAATCGAGACTATGAATTGGACTATGCGGAGCATTTTAACTTTAGAGGCTTTAGTCGGGGTCGTTGGAGCCGGTTTGTTAGTAACTATGCTGGTCAGGAGGATGCTCAAAAGATGAAGGGAGATAGTGTCACTCTTTTATATTGATCTTATGCACGTGGTGACGCCGATTCTGTTAGTGACATTGATGTGCTTGTTGTTGGGCCGATTAAACCGAGTGATAGTGAAATTCTCGGCCTACTACCGGAATCATATGAAGGGTTGCTTCACACCAGTCACTATACCTGGGAAGAATTTGCAGTAATGAGTGAGTATGGTTCATTGTTTCTCCACCATAGAGCTACTGAATCGAAGATTATCCAATACGAAGGAGATGCCAATAACCGTCTATTGGATTTATTAAAGGGTCTTCCACCATATCGATTGGCTAAAAGAGATTTATCTTCTTTTAAGGTAACGGTTAAAGATGTCAATGACGGTCTTGGAATGGGTTTGCCACCTTGTTTTGAGTTAGCCGTCCTTGGTGGGGTCGTTAGACACGCATCTGTGTTAGGGTGTTATATAATGGGGAAGCCAACGTATGGTCGTAAGAGTATCCCACAGGCAGCAAATCTTCTCCACCTGGATGAAATGCAAAGAGATCTTGAACTCGCACACAGATTTCGTCTCTATGAAGAGGGGCAGTGTGAAATTCCACGCGAAGTGTCATTGTCGGATGTGGCTCGCATGGTTAACGTTTTATCGACTTTTCTAGATCGGTTAGGGGAGGTGATTTATGCCGACGCTGCATGATTGTCTGGATTTGATTGAAGCTGCTAAAGCCTCCGCTATAGATACTGAGTCTGCGTACGTTCTTCGCACGAGGCTAAAACGTTCGCTGTTGGGGGTTGGCCAGTTGGCGGCTGAATATGCAGGAGTTTCAGGACCGATTATGCCTGAGGACATCAGAAAAATATCTTGTAATGAACCAACATCTGCTAAAATCCTCGAAATCTGCTTATCTATACTCGGGAAAACCCGTTCTTTATGTCAGCCAAGTGAAGCACTTGATTCTCGCTGGCGCTCCGGATGGGAATCTGTGTGCAATGAACTCAATATTCTTGAACGCGAGTTGCGTAGCATCAATGTAATGCAATAAAATGCTACAAAAGCTCTATAAGTGATTTAATTCTGATTAGTTTTTATGGTTTCAATATCATTAAATTCTTGAATTACTAAGCGTAGTAACTTGCCATGATTATTCAGCCAGAATGTTGTAGTTACATGATCTATATCCCGTTCATCGATTAAGTATGCTTCAGACTGGTTCTTGACGTCCATGCTTGCGAGACCCAGGGAAAATAGCGTTTGCCCCAATTCTTCATCTATTTTGGTTACTTCTTCTCGTGTTGGGAGGAGAACTCCATTTTTTACGTGAAAAGGATCAAGAGCATATAAATCCTCAATAAACGCCTTGTTAGTGCAGAAGGTTAAGAAATCAAATTCATATTTATCAATTCTTTTTTCAATATACATTTTGAAAATAATACCCAAAATCTTGGTCTTTTCGCTTGAATCAGCTTGTTCAACTATGGTCAGTACCTGCTCACCGAGTTTTTCTATTTTTTGTTTTTTTTCTATCCCATCAAGGAATTCTTGAATTTTTTTCTCAGGAATATCCTCTAATTTTTCAATGAAGACCTTCATCTTGTTAAGAAATAATCGATCCCTGATAGAAATGACAAGGTTTGCTCCATCGGTTAACGTATTTACAATGGGAATGTTTCTAACGGCATCCCAATTAAGGTGCGCATCTATTGCTATTTCCACATACGTTTTAAAAAGCTCTCTTGATTCTTTTTGATTTATTAACTGCAAAGTGTTGTGGATAAGCTTTTTCATTTAGAGTCACTCTCTGTTTTATTATTGTACGGAGATTTCCTATATATACGTAGGGAATATAAATGGATACCACCCGACCACTTAAAATTCTATAAAAAAGCAGAGATAGCACTTTAATGCTATAGAAATGTTATCCACCTCCTGTTGGTGTTGGGGTGGGGGCCCTATTATTTCCTTCTCCACAAGGTATACCTTCTGCAACGTCCCCCTGAATTCCCGAAACCCGCGATTGATCGTGTTTCAAAAGGTTAAAAAAAATAATAACAGACAGGCATTTTCACAATGCTAAAGTTCAGCGTGACATCCACTCCGCAGCCCTGACCGTAAGCCACTGCAAAGAAAAACAGCAATTATCGCCACAGATAACCACAGGGTGGGATTTTGTCAGTGCAGGGAATTGAAAATTGGAAATAAGCAGAATAGATCAACGACGCAGGAGACAAGGCATAAAAAAACTCCAAAATCTGCTTGTACCTTTATTTTGATACCTTGACAGAATTGGAGTTTGAATTATCTTCTAACCTTCTGAACTTATTAGAACTTGGTGGAGCTGAGGGGGATCGAACCCCTGACCTCATGACTGCCAGTCATGCGCTCTCCCAGCTGAGCTACAGCCCCACAGAAAGGCTGTATGTATAGTCTGAACCCATGGGTATTGTCAATCAAAAAAATAAAATAACGCTGAAATAAAAGAATTGAATTCCCAGGCATTAAGAGGTTGACACAGGGAATTGGGAAACGCTACTATTGACCGTTTTTTATAAATTTTATTTTTTATCCTAAGAGCTTGAGGAGAAAGGAATGCTGCGTTACCTGCGTGAGAACACCGGCAACTGGATTATTAAATTTTTTCTGGCCATCATTGTGGTGGTTTTTGTCTTTCTCGGGGTCGGGAGTATGAATGCCTCCAAACGGACCGAGGTGGCTTCGGTAAATGATGAACCGATCACGGTTAAAGAATTCCAGCAGGCCTATCAAAATACAGTACAGAGGATGCGCGGGCAATTCGGCAATGCCATGAATGATGAGCTGCTCAAGGCGTTGAATGTCAAGCAGCAGACCGTTAACAGCCTTATTGAGCAGAAGCTGATTGATCTTGAGGCGGACAAGCTCAAAATCACGGTATCAGATGAAGAGCTTCAGGATTCTCTTTTATCCATTAAGGCCTTTCAGCGTGACGGGCAGTTTAACATGGAACTTTACTCAAGGATTCTGGGACAGAATGGCATGACTCCGGAAACCTTTGAAGCCTCCCAGCGCCAGTCCTTAAAAGAGAGCAAGCTGCGCAAAATGGTGCTGGACAGCATCACGGTAACCGATGCCGAGGCCAGCACCTGGTATACCTTTCAAAACACCAAAAAGACTGTGGATTATATTGAAGTCAATCCGGACACCTTCACCGATCTTGCGCCCAGCGCCGAGGAGGTGAAAAAGGAGTATGAGGCCAACAAGGACAAGTACAAGTCCCAGCCCAAACGCCTGGTGCAGTATCTGAAGTTCAGCCCGGCTGACTATGCCGGCAAGGCCGGTGTCACCGATGATCAGGTTTCAGCCTATTATGCACAGCATGAAGACCAGTATAAAATTGCCGAAAAGGTGGAGGCCAGCCACATCCTGATCCGGTTGGATGAAAACGCCGATGAAGCTGCCGTAGCTGCTGCCAAAAAAGAGGCTATGGACGTTTATGAAAAGGCGGAAAAAGGAGAGGCATTTGACGAGTTGGCCAAAAAATTCTCCCAGGGGCCTTCAGGACCCAACGGCGGCTACTTGGGAACCTTTGAAAAGGATGCCATGGTCAAGCCCTTTGCCGATGTTGCCTTTTCCATGAAGGAAGGGGAAATCTCAAAGCCTGTGAGAACCCAGTTCGGCTGGCATGTCATCAAGGTGAGCAAGCGTCTGCCTGCCTCTGTTGTGAGCCTGGACGAGGCCAAGGCTAAAATCAGAAGCGATCTGGAAAAAGAAGAGCTGAACAACATCGCCTATTACAAGGCGGGGGAAGCCTTTGATGCCGTTGTGGACGGGGATGATTTTGAGCAGGTGGCCCTGATTGCCAAAAAAGAGATCCAGGAGACAAAGGCTTTCTCCGCTGACGGCCAGGGGCTTGAGATGGACAATGCCGCAGCCTTTGCAAGGGAAGCCTTTTCCCTGACCGACCAGGGCATCTCCGATGTCAAGCAGCTGGGGGAGGATTATTACCTGATCCGCCTTAAGGAAAGCATTGAGCCCCAACAGCTTCCCCAGGAAGCGGTGGAAGCCGATATCATTGTCAGCCTGACCGGAGATCATCAAAAGAAAGCAGCCAGGGAAAAAGCTGAAGAACTGCTGAAAAAAGCGCAAGCCGATACACCTTTGGCGGATCTGGCCAAAGAGGCAAACCTTCAGATGAAAACCTCTGAGGCTTTTACCCGGACCCAGCCTGTCAAAGGCATTGCCGATTCCTCAGCGATTGCCGCCGCAGCCTTTAAGCTGGATGACGCAGGCAAGGTTTATCCTGAGGTGGTCGAGGCCGGTGGCCGGTACTATCTGATCAGTGTCAACCGGGTGGATGTGCCCGCAGAAAAAGAGATTCAGGATGGGCTTGAGGATGTCAAGGCCCAGGTGGCCTCAAGAAAACAGCAGCAGCACTTTTACGCATGGATGACTGCCCTTAAAGAAAAGGCGGACATCAGCATAAATACCCAGATGATCAATTAAAAACGGCGCCGTAAAAGCGGCTTCGTCTACTGCATTATGGCGCCCGGCCGGAAGGTGTGTGATACGAAATCGTATGACACGCCTTTTGACCGGGCGTTGTGCCTTTTATATATGGGGTTGTAAAATATGGTTATGATCAAAAAAGCGTTTCGTCTTGTTTTTCTGGCAATTGTCCTGATGGTATCGGTTACCGCATGCGTAGCCACCAGAGCACCCAAAACTGAGCTTTCCCATCCTCCCGGGGATCCCGCTCTCGTTCGAGGCGTTCTGCCCAACGGGTTCAGGTATTATGTCATGAAAAATACCACGCCAAAGGACCGGGTCAGCGTTCATCTGAACGTGTTTACAGGCTCTGTCAACGAGACCGAAAAGGAAAGGGGTGTGGCTCATTTTCTGGAACACATGGTTTTTAACGGGTCCGAGCATTTCAAGCCCGGAGAGCTGATTACCTATTTTCAATCCATCGGCATGGATTTCGGCGGGGATGCCAATGCCAGCACCTCTTTTTTTAACACGGTTTACGATCTGGACCTTCCTAAAGGGGACAAAGCCCATCTTGAAGACGGATTTCTCGTGCTCCGGGATTATGCGGACGGGGCTTTGCTGCTCCAGTCGGAAATCGACAGTGAGCGCGGGGTGATCCTCGCAGAAAAAAGGGAAAGGGACTCCGTCTCCTTTAGGACGTTCAAGGAAAAACTGGCCTTTGAACTGCCCGGCTCCATTATCGCCCAGCGCATGCCCATCGGAAAAAAAGAGGTGATCGAAGGGGCTGACCGGCAGGTGTTCAAAGGATATTATGACCGCTGGTACCGGCCGGATAACATGGCCCTGGTGGTGGTCGGGGATGTGGATACAGCCCTGGTTGAAACCCTGATTCAAAAACGGTTTTCATCCATGAAAGATCGCTCATCGCAAAGACCCGGCGCTGAACCGGATACGGCCTGGACGCCCCACAAGGGGGTGACTGCCTATTATTATCATGAGCCGGAGGCGGGAAACACCGAAATTGCACTGGAACGGCTGGAATACAGCGACTTTGTCCCGGAAACCCTTGAGGCTTTAAAGCAGCGGCAGATCCGTTACCTTGGCGATCTTCTACTGGAAAACCGCCTGTCCAGGCTGATCCGGGATCAGAAGGCGGACTTCACCTCGGCCGAAGCCTATTCCGGCAGTTATCTTCGAAACCTGACGGTTTTTGCCGTGGAGGCGGACTGTGCTCCGGAAAACTGGGAGGCCGGTATGGCCCAGCTGGAAAACACCTTGCGTCAGGCCGTGACCTACGGATTCCGGGCTGAGGAGCTTGACCGGGTCAAGGCCGATTACATTTCCTCCCTGGAGTCTGAGACGGCCGGGGCCGGCACAAGGAAGAGCAGCCGGGTGGCCCGGTCCCTTCTTTCGGCGCTGAACCGCAAAAAACTGTTTCTCTCCCCCGGCCAGCGCCTGGATATCTTGAAGCCCTTTGTACAGACGCTGGACCTTGACACGGTAAACAAGACTTTTCAGGCATCCTGGGCTCCGGACCACCGCCTGGTTATGGTGACGGGGAACGCCGACTTAAAGCAGGACCCGGAAAAGACAATTTTAACGGCTTATAACAGGGCTGTTGCCACCGAAGTCTCCTTATATCAGTTGCCTGAAACCAAATCCTTTCCTTACTTGGAACTGCCGGGAAAAAAGGTCGGCATTCAGAGCCTGAAAGAGGATGCAAATGGCCTTGGGGTAACCCAGGTGACCTTTGATAACAATATCAGGCTGAATCTTATGCCTACGGCATTTGAAAAAGGCAAGTTCCGCTTCAAAGCCGTATTTGGCAACGGATGGGCCGGGACCCCTGAAGAACTTGCAGGCTTTTCATCCCTTGTGCAGTCCGCCGTCCGTGAAAGCGGTCTTGGGCAGATGAATGTGGACCAGCTTACGGAGGCCCTGGCAGGAAAAGAGATCAGTATCGGATTTCGCATTGAGCAGACGTATTTTGCCTTTGAAGGAACAGCGGAACCCAAGGATGCAACGCTTGTGTTCCAGCTGCTCTACGCTTATCTGAACGATCCCGGATTCAAAAACAGCGGCATGACCCTGGCCCAAAAACGATACCGCCAGGACTATGAGGCTGATGCCAAAACCCCGGACGGTATGATGCGGATCCGGGGGAGAAGGTTCCTTGCCGGCGGGAATGCCCATTTTGGCATGGAGCAACCGGACCGGGCCGATAAACTTTCAATGACCGCCGTTGAAAAGTGGTTAAAGCCTCAGATGGCCGCCGCCCCCCTGGAAGTCTCCCTGGTTGGGGATTTTGACAGGCAAGGCGTTTTGAATACGGCGACGGCTTATCTTGGGGCGATGGCCCAGAGAAAACCGTCAGTACCCCAGGCCCCCACAGCATGGTCCCTGTCGTTTCCGGCCGGTCAGACCCTGTCCATTTCCCTGGACAGCCGGATAGAAAAGGGCGCGGTCCGGGTGGCCTTTGCCACGGATGATTTCTGGGATATCATGCAGACCCGCAGGCTCTCCCTTCTGGCGCAGGTTTTTTCCGAACGCCTTAGAAAACAGGTCCGGGAAAAGCTGGGGGCGTCTTATTCTCCATATGTGTATAATGATGCCTCCCTTGCATGCAAAGGGTACGGGGTGATGCAGGCGGTGGTGAATACGGATCCTTCGTCTTTTGACCTTGTGGTGGAGCAGGTTAAAAAAATTGCTGCGGATCTTTGTGAAAACGGGGTGACCGACGAAGAGCTTGCGCTGGTTAAAGCCCCTGTTATGAACCAGCTTCAGGTGCTTCGCCAGGACAACAAATACTGGATAGGATCAGTCTTGTCCGATGCGTTCAGGCATCCGGAAAAACTGGACTGGGCAAATACCCTGGTATCTGGGTATGACAGCATCACTGCAGGGCAGCTTTCAACGCTTGCCCGCAGGTACCTGAAAAATGAGGCTGTAATTCTCATTCGGCCGGGGAATGGATCTTAAGTATACGGAGTGTAAAATTACTGCGAGAAAAAGGCCTGGAAGCAAACCGCTTTCAGGCCTTTTTTTGATAAAACCGTTGCCGGGGATCAGGACCTGTACTGGTCAGGCAGTTTTTCAACCTGCTCTGTGACATTGTTTCTCAGGTAATAGTCCAGGTCAAAGAGTTGTTTAAAGGTAAGGTCCGTGAATTTGAGATGGCGTTTTCTGACCTTCATGGAGCTAAAAGACGGGGCATTGGTCACCTCGTAATCTGCCACGGTTCTAAAGGGTAGATCCCCCACATAGTACCCCATGCTGCTGAGGAAAATGGCCTCTTCGTTAAACGAATCCTCCTTTTTGGTTTCCCCCGAGGTGTCTATGTACTTAAAGGACAGTCCGCCCATGCTGATGTCAATGATTTGACCCAGCTTGTGGGAATTGGGACTGATAGCCGCGTAGGCGCCTTCAACCGCCTTGTACCGTTTGTTTTTCCGTCGTTCAACCGTGCGTTTTCTACCGACCATTGAAACTTTCCTTATTTTTGTTCGAGAGTATTGGACCGTTTCCTTTAGTTTATGTTTTCCCAATCAAATGCACTAAATGTGCCAATATTGGTTTCACAAAGAGAAAATGACCAATAAGACCAGGATAACCCGGGCTTCTTAGCAAACGGGACTCAAAAATGTTTCATGTTTGTCGTAATGATAGGGAATATACGAAAAAACTAGGGAAAAAACTACCTTTATATGAATAAATTTTTTCCAACCCAAGTAGAAAATTTCCTTGGGCCTATGGAAAAAGTTTTTCCCACACCACCATAAACGTAGTGTAGTCAAATCCCCGGTACCGAAGGTAATTCATCAATTTTTTTTTTTGATCCTCAGGGGCAAGTCTCTTCCATTGATCTATACGCTGCAGGGCCGCTTCCATGGCAAGATCGGCATCGTCAAGGGGATCAAGGAGTTCGGCGGTTAGTGTCTCGTCAATGCCCTTGGCTTTGAGTTCATATCCTAACGCATATCTGGACTTGGGCTTGAAGCGTATTCTTTCACGGATGAACTGCCGGGCAAACTCCCTGTCATCCATGTACCCCAGGTCAACAAGGCGGTCGATGACCCTGTTTGCAATCAAGGGGTCCACGCCTTTTTTTTGGGACAGGTAGTGCTGCATTTCAAAGCAGCTTCTGGCCCGTCGGGCCAGGTAGCGGACAGCAAGAGCGTATGCCTTGTCAAAGGGGTTATCCATGATTCCCCCATGGGACTTGACAGGGCCGCCATTTCAGACTGATCCTTGCCAGTACCTCCCGGGAATCCGGGCGGATAATGGCGTGATCGCTGCGGCATCCTTGCTGGGCCTTGGAAACCGTGACCTCGCAGTCAACGGTTTCCGGGTAAAAGCATTCTTTAAGATAAGAGATGGCTGCCGTTTCAGGCAGATAATGAAACCCGTGGGGATGGGGAATGGATTCCAAGGCCCATCTGAAGTAGACCGCATTGTTTACGTGCTGGTTTAAGTCCAGATCCCTGAACAATACAGGAAAACGGGTGCAATGGCTCAAAGGTTCTATGGGCGGGTGGGTTTTGATCAGCCCGGGATCGGCCTCCGGAGCCTGGTCCATAAGTTCCGGCGGCAGGTGCCGGTTTAACCGCTGGGGCATGCCGGAATCGGCCTTGACCAGTATCCAGATCCCGGTGGCATCGGCAAGGGTGCCTCCTGCATCATCTTTCAGGGTAAACCGCCGGGTTTCGTAAAGATTATTCCAGGGGTAGCGCCAGGTGGTCAGGGTAAAGGCTGTCTGCCAGCAGATTGGGGCATTGATGGTAAGCCGGTATTGGGCCACGACCCATTTGAGCCCTTTAGGAGCCATTTGCAGGCCTGATACTCCCATGGCGTTGCAGTGTTCGGATGCAATATCCTGGAAGGCGTCCAAAAGCCAGTCCGCCTTAGCCAGGCCCGCAGCATTGACAGCGGAATAAGGAAGAAGAATCCGGGTGGATAATTGGGGAGAAGAAGTCATGGGGTCTTTTCATCCTGAAACAGCCGGACCGGTGTCTTGACCAGGTCCTTGAGCATATTGATTAATCCTTTTCCCACGGCAGAGGGTGCCAGGGGCACGACGTTAGGTTCTGAAATGGATCCTGAGGCTCTTGCAGGCAAAGAGACAAGGCGGCCGCTGAGAATGGTGTTGACAACGGGAATGGCCTTTATGATGGTGTCAATGGTCTTAAACGGAGCCACCAGAAAGGTAATGTCCATTTTATCATTGAGGGGATCCAGCCAGCCGCTGGCGATCACGGCCATGTTTTCCGCGTCAATATAGCATTTTTTTAACTCAATCACACTGTCCCTGATATCGGCTTCTACGGTAAAGCGCTTGTAGGCAAAACCCTTTTGCGTCAAATCCACATCAAGGATATTGATGACGGACAAAAGCCGGGACAAAATGGTGGCTTTGAAGATCCGGCCCTGGACCGCCTCAAATTTGATGGAGCCCTGCTGGCTGCGGACGATGGTATCCTTAGGTGCCCGGCCGGCGAGGTCCATGGAAAACGTATACGTCCCGTTGATGACGCTCTGGCTTTTAAACAGGCAGGAACTCATCCTGGCGATGTTGGTGCTGTCCTGTGACTCGACGAAAAACAGGGTGGAGATATCGGGGGCGGCTCCGCCATGGGGGATGATTACCTGGCCGGTTCCTGTCAGACCGCACAGCGCAGCCTTGGAAATCTCCACCCGGGTGGCATCCCGGTCAAACCGGACAACGGCATCCACATCGGTAAAGGAGCGGTTCTGGTAGATCAGTTCACGGCCGTTGAAAAACAAGCGTTTCTGGGCCAGCAAAGGACGGCTATTTGCCTTTTCCTCTTCTTGTTTGTCTTGTCCTGCTTTTTTCCTTTTTAAAAAGTTGTCCAGGTTCAGCTTATAACTGTTCAAGTGGAGATCGGAAACCGAATCTGTATACAGGGCCATGATATCACCGCCGGTTATTTCATTCAGGGCAGAATGAAGGGTGGTGCCTGGGATCAGCAGTTTTTGAAGGGTGCGGGTATCGATACGGCCGTCAACACTGTATCGGGGTTTATTCGGGTCCGAATAGGGAATGACCAAAAGATCGCTTATCCCTGTATCCTTCAGGGCAAGCAGGGTAGGGGTCAGGTGCGCTGTGTCCCTGCCCGAAAGATCCAGCAGTCCGGTAGGCCCGGCCGGAAATTTGAGTTTGGCGTGGACGAACATCAGATCTTTTTTGTCCACCCGGCTTTCAAAAATTTCAACGGGAAGGCGGATGCTGTCTATGGTCTCCCGGTCAAAGGCGAATTCAAGCCAGTGAAG
>CAXXER010000002.1:0-93377 GCA_963677255.2 uncultured Desulfobacter sp.
CCTTTTGAAAGCCCGTCACAGGTCACTTCGGGTGCTGTCAGTGTTACTTTGCCCTTAAGGCTTCCAAGATTATCCAGGGTCAGCACAAGGGTCGCCCCGGAACCCTTAATTCTTTTAAACGGCAGATCCAGGCCCCGGGTGATCTGCCCTATGCGGTCACCGTCCATGTCAATGCCCTGAATCGTTGCGTTAACAAGGATTTTTTTCTCCTTTTTCAAAGCCGTCAACTGGGCATCCATATCTGCAAAATACGCACTTTTCAGATCGGCAACGCTTAAAATGATGTTGCCCTGGTGCTGTGGAAGCATGCCGAATAATTTATCCACCAGATCCGGGGGAAGATCTGGAAAACCGTCCCAGAACCCAATGCTGCGTTGTGCCTCATGTTCATAGCGGATCAACGGATTGTCAATTGAAATTCGATTGACAGTCAACTGCCGGTTCAAAAGGTCCACCACGTCCAACTCTATATTCAAGGATCCGATATTGACGCTGACAGGGCCGAAGGTCAATGCAAGCGCCTCAAGCCGGATGGCCGGAAACGGCATCAGGGCAATCCTGATCTTGTCAGGGGACAGCAGGACGCCGGTGACCTGGTGAAGCTGCCGGACAAGGCGCTGCCGGACCGCAGGGGAGTTGAGCAGGGGAGGGAGGATAATGGGGGAGAGCAGCAGCAGAGCCAAAACAAGGGCCGTGCTGTACAGCAGAATCCGCCGTATGGTGTTTTTCCATCGGGGCATAATAAAGATACCGGCGCCCGAAATGACAGGCTATGCCAGGCGGGGCGCCGGTCCCTTTTTTTTTACTCGGTGCGGCTGGTGATTTCGACGATATGATAGCCGAAATCGGTTTTAACAGGACCGTGGGGGGTGCCCACGCTTTCTGAAAATACCACTTTATCGAATTCTGGTACCATCTGTCCCGGTCCGAATTCACCGAGTTCTCCGCCCCGGGCTCCGGATGGACATTTGGAGTGGGCCTTTGCCAGTCCGGCAAAATCCTCTCCCTTCGTTATTTTTTCAATCAATTCCTTGCAAAAGTCTTCACTGTCTACAAGAATATGGCGTGCACTGGCTCTGGCCATGGAATTTCTCCTTTTGGGTTGATGGGTTTATACATTACCAGCTGTAACCGTTTGTCCGGCTCAGGCTGATGAAATAGGCGGTCAGGTATTCGGTCTGCTCCAGAAGAATCTGGGAGAATTCCTTGGGACCGGGATCGGCGTCTTTGAGATCTTGTACAGGGGCTTCTCCCTTGCCTTTCCTGTAGGCATTGACAAGGGTCAGCTCCTTTTGGGTCAGCTCCTGATCCTGTTTTTTTCTTGTATCGAGATTAAGGGAAATCAACTGCTGGTCGGCCGTTTCGCTGGCCAGGGCAATGCGCTGTTCTAAAAACTGCATGCCCGGGGATGCGGCTTCCCGTTTTGAATACCGGGCCAAGAGCGAATCCAAAAGAGGCGTCAGCGGCGCATAGGCCTGGTAGCGGGTGGGGTTGATTCTGTCCCAGGGCATTGCCCCTTCATAGGCGCTTTCTCCGGTGTCCTCGACCTTATAAATTCTGGGATACTGGATGTCCGGATGAATGCCTCTGTGCTGGGTGCTCTGGCCGGATATCCTGTAAAACTTTGCATTGGTCATTTTAAGTCTGCCTTTTCCCAGAGGCTTGAGCTCCTGGACCGTGCCCTTTCCAAAGCTCTGGGTTCCAACGATCAGACCCCGGTGGTAATCCTTGATGGCACCGGCAAAGATTTCCGAGGCCGAAGCGCTCATCCGGTTGATCATGACGACAAGGGGCCCTGAGTAGGCAATGCCGGGATCCTCGTCTTCCAGGCGGGACAGGTGATACTTGGTCCTGATCTGTACGGTGGGACCGGATTTGATGAACAGGCCCACAAGGTCGTTGGCCTCTTTCAAGGCGCCGCCGCCATTGTCCCTCAAATCAATGATCAGACCGTCCATACCCTCGGCCTGCAACTGCTTGATCAGGTTTGCCACATCCCGCGTGGTGCTTTTGTATACGGCGGCACCGCTGTGATAGGCGTTAAAATCAATGTAAAAATTGGGGATTTCAATGATGCCGATCTTATAGGTTCCCTCCTCCGTGGAAATGGAGACCAGCTCTTTTTTTGCCGACTGTTCCTCCAACCGGACCTTGTCCCTTTTAATGGCAATGGTAGCGGTGGTGTTGGCATTTTTGGCGGGGATAATTTTCAGGCGGACAAAGGTGTCTTTGGGGCCGCGGATCAGCTTGACCACATCGTCGATGCGCTGGCCAATGGTATCCTTGATTTCCCCGTTCATGCCCTGACCCACGCCGATGATTTTATCGCCTGGCATGAGGGTGTGGGATTTGTCCGCAGGGCCTTTGGGGATGAGCCGGACCACCTTGGTGTACTCATACTCATTTTGAAGAACGGCTCCGATGCCTTCCAAAGACAGGCTCATGTGGATGTCAAAGTCTTCGGAAAGCCTGGGCGGATAATACTGGGTGTGGGGATCAAAACAGCCGGTTGCCGCGTTCATGAAAATCTGGAAGACATCCCTGGCTTTGGACTGGGAAAGCCTAGTCAGCCGGTTGGCATAGATTTTTTCCAGGGTCTCGGTGATCTCCTTGACCTCCTTGTTATCCAGCTTCATGGTGATGATATGGTTTTTAAGTTCTTTTTTCCACAGGGGATAGAGGGCGGAAAGGTTGGGCTTGTACTTTCGCAGCTTCTGGTCAATGACCATGGTCTCATTACGGGTAAAATCCATTTCAGTCTGCCAGTTAGGGATCAGCTTCAAAATATAATTTAGGCGCTGGTCTGACCGCATCTGGAACCGGTTGAAGATTTCATAGGCCGGCCCCAGATCTCCTTTTTTCAGATACCTGTGCATGAGAAACCTGAAGGGTTCAAACTCGTCCATATCCTCCTGGGTGAATAGGTGGCGCATGGGATCCAGGCTTTTGATATAGGCGTCAAAAACCTGGGCGGACATGGCCTTGTCCATACGCTTTCCAGTATAGTGCTGCCGTTCCAGTGCCCGGATGATCGCCACGGACTGATCGGCATACTCCCCCAAAGGGGCCAGGGGGGCCACCTGCGCAAAGCTTTGGCCTAAAAATAAAAAGAGGGTTAAAATGAAGGAGGCCAGCAGGCAGCGGCCTTTGGACAAATTAGTCAGGCTGGGTAATTTCATTTTCAGTCAGTGTATCCTCTGGTGTTTCAAAACTGATCCGCCCCATGAGACCGGACCGAAGTTCCCGTATAAACAGTTCAGACGCCTTTTTTGTGTTGATGATGCCGCCCTTTTGCAGGCATCCCCTGGCCCTGCCGATCTCGTCCAGGAGGGTTGAAGCCTCCTTTGGCAGGTCCTGCAGAAAATTGTACCGGTCCATGATGCGTTCAGGATAGCGCTGCAACAAAAGATCCCCTGCAAAAAAGGCGATTTCATGATAATCGACGGCCGTGTCGGAGATGGCACCGGAAGCGGCCAGAGCCAGCCCTCTTTCCTTGGGCTCTATCACCGGCCACAATATACCGGGGGTGTCATAAATATCAATATTGTTTTTCAGACTGGTTCGCTGCTGGTGGCGGGTAACAGCCGGCACATTGCCGGTCTTGGCCACTTTTTTGCCGGCCAGGGAATTCAGAATCGTGGATTTTCCGGTGTTGGGAATGCCCACCACCATGACCTTGACCTTCCGGGCCCGGTTCCGGGTCACACAGGAGACCAAAAGATCAAGGGCCCGTGCAGCCTCTCCGGCTATATTCCCGCTGATGGGGATGGCCTGCACCCCGTCCTGGGCATTAAAAAAATCTTCCCAAAGGGCGGTGACAGCAGGGTCGGCCAGGTCAGACTTATTGAGCACCTTGACCCAGGCTTTGCCCCGGGCCATGCGGTTCAAAAAAGGGTTGGCACTGGCCAAAGGAAGCCTTGCGTCAAGAACCTCAAGCACGGCGTCCACCTTTGAAACGGCCCCTTTGAGCTGGTTCTTGGTTTCCAGCATATGCCCGGGATACCATTGGATACTCATTTGAGTCTTTTAACCCCTTTCAGCTCGTTGATCTCCTGTTTGAGCCGCATAATTTTTTCCTTATCCGTCTCCTTTTGAAAAAAGTAGAGCCAGGAAAAAACAAGGGCGATGATGCTGGAACCGATGAAACCTGCGATAACAATGCTCACGGTGTAACCGATCCAATCTGTGCCGTTTATATAGGCAAAGCCCCATCCGGCAGCAATGCTGAGACAGAAAATAATCGTAAAAACAAATGTAATCATGACACCTGCCCAAGGGAATCGTTAGTTTGAAGCCAGCCTGTGAGCAAAGGATGAAGGATGGGGTTGGCTGCGGCAAGTCCCCCTTCCGGGTAATCCGGACCGCCTGAAAAATCGCTGACCAAACCACCTGCCTCTGTCACCATCAGTGCGCCTGCGGCTATATCGTATAAGTTGAGTTGCATCTCCCAGAATCCGTCCAGCCGGCCACAGGCCACATAACACAGGTCAAGGGCCGCCGATCCGAACCGCCGGATATCCCGCAGTTTGGGCAGGATGTGATTAAGATGGGTTAAGTTGTTCGGGGTAACTCCGGCCCTGATACAGGCAAACCCGGTTGCCATCAGGGCCTGCGAAGGTTCTCGGGTGTCTGACACCCGGATGGGAGAATCGTTTAAAAACGCGCCGTTGCCGGCCTCGGCATGGAAGAGATGGCCCAGGACCGGGGCATAAACCACGCCGAGAACTATCTTGCCTGCCTTTTCAAGGGCAATGCTGACACCGTAAAAGGGCTGATTGTGAAAAAAGGATGTGGTGCCGTCAATAGGATCGATGATCCACCGGTAATCCTCGGTTCCGCTTTTTTCCCCGGTTTCCTCCCCGAAGATAGCATGATCGGGAAACCGGGCCAAAATCCTGGAAACCAGAAAATCTTCTACCTTCCGGTCCGCCACGGTAACCAGATCCCTGGGGTTCTTAAAAAAAAGATCTTCGGCCCCAAGGGTTTCGCGTTCTTCCAAACAGATTTGGCCCGCTTCCTGGGCCAGTTTTTTTACAAAATCGATCACCGTACCGTGTCCACTCGTTCCTGTGCTAAGGCTGCATTCCTGCCAGAAAGATCATTATGTCATAATGGGCGGTTTTTGAGAAGTTTTTTCAAGTAGGATACAGCGCATCCCTATCAATACCTTATGCAGGTGTTGGTAATGAACCGGTCAGGGCCTTGATGCCATGTTGTTTTAGGAAGCAAAAACCCGGTTGGGTTCGAATTGATCAAAGAAGATCAATTGTTCCTGGGGAGGGGAGGACGGGAGGGGCTGTTTGGGGTGGGACGGATCAACCGAGGTGATTCTTGAATACCATAATCCTAAATTTTCGATTTGGTTGATGCCGGTTTCGATATCTGTTCTAAAAAATTCCTTGAAGTAGTGAAATTTTCTTAATGCCTTGTGCGCTTTTTCCGCAGCCAGCTTGGCATCCTGAAACCAGGAGGCATATTTTACGGTGAATCGAACCTGTGCCTCCGTTCGGTTAAGCGCGTCACTATTAATTCCCAAAGAAGGGTTTTTTGTTGTCATGCCCACTTTAATGAGTGAGGATATCGAAGGTGCCGTCATAATGTATACAAAGCCACTTTTTTGCATTTCAATCGTATTCACAAAAATTTCCAAAGCTGGAATAGTTACGGTAACAAAGGGTTCTATCCGGTTTTGCCATGCCCTTTGGCGCAAATTAAGTGCTAGAACAAATGTCTTATAATTTCAGAGGACAGCCCCAAAAGTAAGGTGGCAACTTTTTTCCGGTGCAGCAACAGTTTTGGGCCGCAAGGCGGATACCGGTAGGCCTGCCTGACCAAACAAGGGATTTATGCCCCGGCAAGCAGGTACTGCGATGATGCCCCACGGGACGTTTTGACTTCGGCATTGAAACTTTCAAGAAACCGCCGGCCCATAGTCCCAAGTATAAGCAGTCCGACCCCAAGCAATGCCATGGTTCCAGGCTCGGGAATCGACTGCCAGTTGACACCGCCTTCAATAATATCGTTGGCACAGGTCATGG
Source organism: uncultured Desulfobacter sp. (assembly GCA_963677255.2). Lineage (GTDB taxonomy): Bacteria > Desulfobacterota > Desulfobacteria > Desulfobacterales > Desulfobacteraceae > Desulfobacter. The sequence goes on from CAXXER010000002.1 coordinate 6,039, forward strand.
TCCATCTGAAGGCAAGATTGCAGCTCTCGGTCGGATTCAGTCCCGTATCTGCCAGGTTAAAGCCCGTGTAGATCATGACATTATTGCCGGTTTCATCGGTTCCCACGATAAATTGTCCTGTGGTAACCGCCGCGGTGGTGATGGCATCGGCATTGACCCGGGCCACCTGGTTTATGCGGTAATAGGCGTTTGGTTGGGTGTTTCCCGAGCCGGGTCCGAAAAAACTTTCGGAAAGCTGATACGCGCCCGCTTGGGTGTAGTAGAAGCTGCCCGTATTCGTATCAAAGACAAATTCCCAGTACTCACCGTCGGCATCGCGGCTTGTATAGAATGTCGAATTCATATCCTGATTCCAGCCGTCTGTGCTGATGAACAGATCGCCATAATCGGTCCCGGTACCTGCTATGTTGGGACAATAGTCGGTTTGGATGATCACCTTAATATTGCCTTGGCCGTCAATCTCAACCGTCATGCCATCAATATTAAATTCATTGATATACCGTTCCTGCCTGACGTGATTGCCGGAGTTCCCCGCAATCACATCCCCGTTATTATGGGCGTAGGTATTTTGATATCCTCCGCCGATATAGGTATCTTCTATGGTCAAGGTGACAGCGGAGGCAGAACTTGACATAGATAAGGCAAAGAATAATAAAATGGATGGAATCTGTTTCACAATGGCCTCTCCAGTGGTGGCGAAAAGGTCTCTTCTGGATTCTGATACCTGCCCGGAACGATTCCGGTAAGATTTCTATAAGATCTTTAAATAACAGAGCAAATTCAATGCCACAGCAAAGAGAACTGTTTTATGCGGGATACGGCCGGATCGGTACTAAAATCTCTGGTATTTCATAGTTGAAACCGGTAAATATCGTAGATTTTTGTCATTACCCCAACGCTTGAACACCGTGAAATTTTAGATGTGCCCCCCTGATCCGGAAAACCGGTCCGTCATTGAGATTCGTCTTTATTTCAAGTGGGTTGAAATAATTCTCTGGCATTTCACAATCAACTTCGATATTTATCAAAGATCTGATATCAACATTCTGTCATAGATGGTGAAAAATGAATCTCAGCAATGAAGATTTCTATCGAGAAGCCAGCGGGTGCCTTCTGGGCAGCACCTCCATCTTCAAGGCGTGGCAGGACTGCCTGATGTATATGCGTACCGTTATTCCGGCGGAGTTTTTCAGTCTGCATCTGTTCAGCCCGGGGTTGGATGTGGTGGAAACCGTGGTGGATGCAACCCCCGAAAGATCTGAGTCTGTTTCTTGCAAGACCACGTTGATCCCTGAAGCCAGAAAGGCGTTTCAGGCCCGCCTTGACAGTATGATGAGCACACCTAAGATCCTGATTATCGATGATTTGAGTAAATTTCCGGGCGCCAGGCAGCTGGGCATGGACCTGGGAACGCCTGATTCTCCCTGCCTGGCCCTATATCTGTTCAGGGAGGATCGGTTTTTAGGGATTGCCGCCCTGACCGGCCCGCCCGGAATCCGCTATTCAGAAGCCCAGGGCCAGCTTTTTTTCTCCATTCACGCACCGCTGGCCGCAACGGCCGAGGCGTTTTACAGATGCCGGGAACTTGAGCGGGTGCGGGAACTTTTGACGGACAAAGCCGCATTCTTAAGTCAGGAGCTTTTGAATGTTATGGAAAATGAAATTGTGGGGGCGGAGTCCGGGCTCAAACAGGTTATGACATGGGTAGGGCAGGTTGCCTTGACCGATACCCCGGTTCTTTTGCAGGGGGAAACCGGAACGGGTAAGGAGATTATTGCAGGGGCCATTCACAGGGCCTCGGCCCGTAAATCCGGTCCGTTTATAAAGGTGAACTGCGGGGCCATCACTCCGACCCTGCTTGAGAGTGAATTGTTCGGTCACGAAAAAGGCGCTTTTACGGGGGCGAGCCAGTCCCGCCCCGGGTATTTTGAACGGGCGGACGGGGGAACGATTTTTCTGGATGAGGTGGCGGAACTGTCTGCAGAAGCCCAGGTCAGGCTGCTGCGGGTCCTGCAGGACAAGGAGGTCGAGCGGGTTGGGGGAAAATATCCCCTTAAACTGTCCATCCGCGTGTTAGCAGCCACCCATAAGGATCTCGCCGCCATGGTCAGGGAAGGAACCTTCCGGCAGGACCTGTTCTTCCGGCTGAATGTATTCCCCATTACCATTCCTGCCTTGAGAGACAGGATCGGGGACATTCCTGCCCTTGCCCATCATCTTCTGACCAAAAAGGCAAGGGAGATGGCCCTGCCCGATATCCCAGAGGTCGCCCCCGGAGCCGTTAATATTCTCATGGCCTATGACTGGCCCGGAAATGTTCGGGAACTGGAAAATATCATTGAACGCCAGATTATTGTCAACAGAGGAAAACCTATCACCTTTGACATGGATGCTACGGAGTTTCCTGCCCGGAAAAAAGAGGGCGCGGAGCTGACACTGGACTCGGTCATCGCCCGGCATATTACCGCTGTCCTTCACATGGCGGACGGGCGAATCGAAGGCAAAGACGGCGCTGCCGAATATCTGGGACTCAATCCCAGAACCTTGAGATCGCGGATGGAGAAGCTGGGCATTCCATTCGGGCGAAATGCCGCCTCTCTTTACAAATAGCTGCGAGCCCCTTGAACGCTGCCAAGGACTGGTGTCAGATCAACTGCGGCAAAAAGGTGATAATCCAGGGAAAGGTCATTAGCAGTATAATACAGATCACATAGGCCGGCAGAAAATAGCTGACCCCGGTAAAAACCTCTTTGAGCGTGCTGCCCTTGGCCATGCCGGACACCACATATGTCGTAGCACCCACCGGCGGTGTCACAGCGCCGAGGGTGGTGACCACGGTAATCAAAACGGCAAACCAGACCGGATCACAACCCAGGCCCTGGGCCACAGGGAAAAAGATGGGGATGGTGATCAGCAGCAGGGCCAGAGCATCCATAATGGCACCGCCGACGGCGTACATAAGAAAGATAACTCCGAGTATGACAGGGCCCGGAACGGAAAGGGTGGCAACCCAGGAGGCCATGTTAAAGGGAATCCTTGTCAGAGTTAGAAATTTACCAAGGATCATGGCCCCTGCAATGAGCATGATGACCATGCAGGAAACCCTTAATGTATCCTTGATGGCCAGGACAAAGTTTTTCCAGGACAGGGACCGCTGGATGAGGCTGATGGCAACGGCCAGGAATGCACCGGCGCCGCCGGCTTCACTGGGGGTGAAATAACCTGCGTACAGCCCCGTCATGATCAGAAAAAAGAGGATCAGCATCTCCACAGCCCCGGACAAAGAGCGAATCCGTTCCTTAAAGCCGGTTTTGGGGCCTGCCGGACCCCAGGTGGGATTGAGCCGGCAGACCACGTAAACGGTAACCATCAACAGCAGACACAAAAGGATACCCGCCCCGATCCCGCCGTAAAAAAGACGGGCAATGGACTGTTCCGTGGACAGGCCGATGATGATCAGAACCACGGAAGGCGGGATTACCACCCCCAAGGTGGAGCCGCAGGCAATGGAGCCTGTGCTGAGCATAGGGGTGTATTTGAAGCGTGACATCTGGGGGAAAGCCACGGTGGTCATGGTGGCTGCTGTGGCTGTGTTGGAGCCGCAGATGGCTGAGAAAGCGGCGCAGGCCATGATGGTGGCCATGGCGATACCGCCGCGGATATGGCCCACCCATTTGTAAGCGGCCTGGTAGAGCTTTTCATTCACCCCGGAGTAAAAGGCGATCTGTCCCATGAAGACAAAAAGCGGGATCACGGTCAAACCGTAGTTGGAAAAGACCGACCAGATCTCTGAAGAGACCATATTGACCCCGGCCGTGACATTGGTGATATATGAGAATCCGCAAAAGCCCACCAGGGCCATGGCAAAACTTACCGGCATACCGAATATGAAAAGCAGCAGCATCAGGGCGGCAACGCCTATAATGCCCACCAGGGTCAGACTCATTTGTTGTTATCCTTGGGGTGAATCGTATCGAGCAAAAGCATGGCGGCCAGCAGAAAACATCCGGCGGCCACCACATAGGCAAAGGGGTAATAGACCATTCTCAAGGTTTCTGAGACTTCCCCTGTGGCAAAAAGCGTGTGGGCTTTGACGGCAACATACCAGCCGGCCATGGCAAAGAAAATAGCGCAGATTCCGGTGTTGACAGCTAAAAGCACCCGGCGAACCTTCGCCGGGAACCGGTTGAAGAGGATATCCACATGGATATGCTCTTTATTCTTCTGGGTGATTCCCATGGCAAGCGCCGTCATAACAGCGCCTGCAAATCCCATCATCTCATAGGTTCCCCGGACCGGAATCCAGACTTTGCGCAGCACGATATTGGCCAAGGTGAGCAGGATCATGAAGACAAGAATCACCCCTGCACCGGCCGTGGCCCAACGGTTGAGCCGGTCGCTGATTTTTTCCAGCATTGTTGTTGTCCCTACTGTCTATTTATGATCTGCGATCAGCGAACGAAGGTCATCCACAATGTCCTTGCCTGGCAGTCCTTTTTGGGCCGCATCGGCGATCCATTTTTCGGTAATGGGGGAAAGGGCTGCATCCCACTGGGCCTTGGTGGCGGCAGGAAGCTCAATGACCTCAACCCCATGGGTGGTTTTGGACCAGGCCACGGATTCGTTGACATGGTTGTCCATGTATTCGCCTGTCCAGACGGCCTGCTCTTCGATCATACCGTCCATGACCTCTTTAACATTATCAGGCAGGGCATCCCACTTGGACTTGTTCATGATAACGGCAAAAGGATAAATGACGGTGTCAGTCATGGTGATGTACTTGCAGATCTCGGCAAATTTAAGGTCCTTCATAACTTCCAGGGAGGAAAATACCCCTTTGACCACGCCTTTTTGCAGGGCTTCGGGGGTGGAGGACATGGGCATGCCAACCTGGTTGGCACCCCAGGCCTTAAGAATCTGGGCGGCTCCGCCGGAGGCCCTCAAATCCATGCCCTTGATATCGTCAAGGCTTCTGACCGCTGTTTTGGACATGATATTGGCCGGAGCTGTAACAAACATGGTCAGGACCTTGACCTTGTCAAAGGCTTTGGGCTGGTATTTTTTGTACAGCTCAAGGAGCACCTGGCTTCCGATCTTGGCGCTGGGGATGTTCAAGGGCAGGCTTGTGGCATTGGTCACGGTGAAGCGCCCCGGCTGATAGGCCATGCAGATGCATCCGATATCGGCCTGGCCGTTGATGACCCCGTCCATCATGTTTTTGGCGCCGAGCAGCGTGCCGCCGGGAAAGGTGTTGACAGCCACCTCACCGTTGGTCCGTTTTTCAACTTCTGTTTTCCAGCGCTCCATCTGCACACAGGGAAAGGTGGGGGCGGGCGGGAAATTGGCATAGTTCAGACTCACGCTCCTGGCCTGGGCCGGAGTGACACACAGGGCCAGGGCAAACAGGGCCAGTAAAGACAAGCTAATTCGTTTCATAAAGGGTGCTCCTTGATTGGGATTCATGTATGGGCAATTTTATTGATCAGCGCGGTTGTCAAACACCCGCTGGCTTTTCTTTTCCGTTCTGGGCAGGCTGCCGTAATCCACCACGGCCACCTGGCTTCTGACCAGAAGTTTTTTGCGGATCTCCCGGGCCACGATCTCCTCTACTGCAGCGTCATCTCCGTTCAGCTTTTCAGCGGTGCGTTCCACCTTGACGGTCATATAGTCCCTGCCGTCGCTGTCCTGGTTGAGGTGGATCTGGTATTCGCTGCCCACCGCCGGGATGCGGCTTAGGATATGGTCGATCTGGCTGGGATAAATATTCACCGCCCGGAAGATGAACATGTCATCGGTACGGCCGGAAATCCTGGCATGCCTTGGGAAAGGGACGCCGCAGGGGCAGTCCCCCGGAATCAGCCGGGTGACGTCATGGGTTCTGTACCGGATCAGGGGGGTGCCTTCCTTTTTAAGGGTGGTGACCACAAGCTCCCCTTCCTCTCCTTCGGGGACCGGTTTTAAGGTGACCGGGTCAATGATTTCAAAGATGAAATGATCGGCCCAGTAGTGAATGCCCGAATGTTCGGTACAGTCAAGTCCCGTGCCCGGGCCGTAAAGCTCTGTCATCCCATAAATGTCGTGGATATGGGCTACACCGGTAATCTCCTGGATCCTCTCACGCATGGACAGGCTGTGGCGTTCGGCCCCGAGAATGATAGTTTTTAAGGCAAGCTGCGAGTTCAGATTTCGTTTTTCGATCTCTTCTGCCATGAGCAGGGCCATGGAGGCGGTGGAGCAGAATACCGTGGTCTGAAGGTCCAGCATCATGTCAAGATGCATGTCCACGTTGGCGGGCCCCAGGGGCAGGGCCGTGGCCCCTAAGCGCTCACAGCCGTTTTGAAAGCCCACGCCTGCGGTCCAGAGACCATACCCGACCGCCAGCTGGACTCGGTCCTCCCGGGTCACTCCGCCCAGTTCATAGCACCGGGCAAAGATATTGGCCCAGTTGTCGACATCGTTGGCTGTATAGCACAAAATTTTACGCTTGCCCGTGGTACCTGAGGAACCGTGAATCCGGATGACGTCGGACATGGGCACGGCGCGCAGAGGGAACGGATAGTCGTCGATAAAGTCCTGCTTGTCCGTAAAGGGCAGGCGGGTCAGATCCCCAAGACCTTTGATATCTTTTGGATCGCAGCCGGCATCCTTGAATTTTTTCTGGTAATAAGGGCTGTTGCCGGTGGCATGGGCCACGGTCCACAAAAGGCCCTCTTCCTGTATGCCTGCGATTTCGTCTTTGCTTATTTTTTCCGGTATGAACGGCATTTACATGGTTCCTTCGTACAGTTTGAATCCCGATTCCATCAAATCGATAAGGCCCGATGAAACCGCATCTTTTCCCTTGAATTTATTCCGAACCGATTGGGCCAGGCTGTCCAGGCTGAAAAGCCGGCCGGCCATGGCCGCGATAAAAAAGCCGAGCATGACAACGTTTTCAGATCGCGCATTACCGCTTTTCTCCGCTGCGGCCGTGGCATCTGCTGCAACTACCTTTGCCCCGGAAAAAACAATGGGGCAGGGGCTGTTTACTGCTGCAATGCCTTCCGGTTTGAGAAAATAATTGTGATGGTCAAAGCTTTCAGTTTTCAGGGCGATAAGACCGTCGGCCTGGCCCGGGCGGATCAGGGGGGCGGAAAAATCCCCGATCTTAAGATAGGAGATGACGTTGCCGCCGCGCTGGGCCATGCCGTGGGTTTCGGAGGTCAGCACCGGCAGGCCTTCGGCCATGGCGGCCCCCGCCAGAAGCTTGGTGATGAAAAGCACCCCCTGGCCGCCAAGGCCTGAGATGATGATCTGCTGATTTTGAGATGGTTGATTTGATACTGTCACTTTATTAACTCCTGATTTGCAAGGCGCCCTTGGGGCAGACCGAGGCGCAGACCCCGCACCCGCTGCAAAGGCCCGGGTCCAGAATTGTTACGCCGGCATCATCGTCCAGGGCAAGAGCCGGGCATTCAAAATGGCTGACGCAGTATCCGCAGCCGTCGCAGATTTCCGTATCCACTTCAACGACCTTTGCCTCTTGTTTAAGCTGTGCCCTGTCGATGTTCAGGACACAGGGGTGCTCGGAGATAACAACGGCAGGGCCATTGTCCTGGCAGTACTCCTGGGCCTCTTTGAGCAGCGCCACAAATCCTTTAAGATCATAAGGGTCGGCCTTTTTAATAAATCCAACGCCGCAGCCTTCCACGATTTTGGGAATGTCCACGGACACGCAAGGATCGCCTAAGGCATCCTTGCCTGAGGCCGGTGTGGGCTGGTGACCGGTCATGGCCGTGGTTCTGTTGTCCAGAATGACCAGGACGTAAGGTATCTTTTTAACCACGGTTTCAATAAGGCCGGGAATCCCGGAGTGAAAAAAGGTGGAATCGCCGATGGTGGAGAAAATCTTCGGGGATTTTTCATTGTTTTTATAGGCGATGCTGAATCCTGCCGCCTGGCTGATGCCGGCGCCCATGCAGGTGACCGTGTCTACGGCCCCGAGATTGGCCCCGAGAGTATAGCAGCCGATATCACTTGTGAAGATTCCCTTTGGGGCTGCTTTTTTAATGGCAAAAAAGGCTGCTCTGTGGGGGCATCCCGCACACAGGGTGGGGCGCCTGCCCGGCTTCTGGGTGATTTCTACGGGATTGAAGGGCAGTTCTGCAAATTCGCAGATGAGGGCCTCGACATTTTCCGGAAGCAGTTCCCCTGTCCGGGGGACAAAGCCTGAATTTTTTCCCCGCACCCGTTTGCCGTCTGCAAACTGCATGTCAATGACACCCCAGGTTTCTTCCAGTACAAGGATGTCATCATACCCGGCCATCTCCTCTATAAAGGATTTATGAAGGGGAAAGGGCTGCAGCACTTGATACACGGGGATATTAAGGTTGCGTTCTTTAACGATATCTTTTGCATTGGCCCCGGCTACCCCGGAGACCACAATGGCGCGGCCGCCTTTTGCAGGGGTGCCGGCAATGCACCTGGGCCGGGTGGGTTCATATTGGGCGATTTTATCCAGTTTTTCTTCCAGTTCCCTGTGGAGCTGAAGCCGGAATTTGGGTGTGGCTGCCCAGCGGCCTGGATTTTTTTTAAAATCAGCCTGCCGGGTGGCGGCCGTTACGGGTGTGACTTCCATGCCCTGGCGGGAGTGACAGACCCGGGTGGTGGGCCGGATCATTACGGGGATTTCAAAGGCTTCTGACAGGTCAAAGGCAAGACCTGCCATTTCCCGGGCTCCGGCCGGTGAATCCGGATCCAGTACCGGCATTTTCGCCATCACGGCCATGAGTCTGGAGTCCTGCTCCGTCTGGGAGGAGTGGGGACCGGGATCATCCGCGCTCACCACGACAAATCCGCCTTTTACACCTAAATAGACGGCACTCATCAGAGGATCCGCTGCCACGTTCAGGCCGACCTGTTTCATGGCCACGGCGGTTCTCAATCCTGCCTGGGCACCGGCATAGGCGGTTTCAAAGGCGACTTTTTCATTAACCGCCCATTGGGCATGGACGTCAAGATGCATTTCTTTTTTAAGGGAAACCGCAGCGGACAGAATCTCCGAGGAAGGGGTTCCGGGGTAGGCTGTGGCCATCTGGCAGCCGTTCTCCAGCAGTCCAAGCGCCAGGGCTTCGTTTCCCATCATCAGTCTTTTTGGGGTCATATGTGTATCTGCTTTACAATATAGTTTTGTTTAAATGTTTCTGCGGAGAGTAACATTTCAAAGAATGGGGGAAAAATCAAACAATTTCTGCGCCAAAGGAAAAAATACATGCACGGGACACGGGTTCTTTGAATTTTTCTTGACAATTTTCCCTTCAGACGGTGAAAAGGGTAGAATCGAATAAATTGGAAATGATAACGGGGGAAGGATTTGACAGGGAAAATGAAAATCATGGTTGCCGCTCTGGCCCTCACGCTGATGTGGGCTGGCATTCCTTTTTCCCTGGCAGAAACCTTGAAAACGCCTGAAGGTTACAACCGCCCCAGGATCGTAATGATCACCTGGCGGGGGGAGACCCGGGCGGAAATCGGATTTCTGGACGGCCTGGCAGACTACGGATATGCTGCCAGGGTCGTAAAACATCATTGTAATCAGGATCCGGACCGTTTGAACCGCTATATCCGCGAAGTTGAAAAAAAATTGCCCGACCTGATTTACGTCTTTGGAACCACCGCTACAAAACAGGTGGTTTCCCACATTCACTCATGCCCTGTCATCTTCAACATTGTGACCCGGCCGGTGGCCTCCGGCATCATTGCCGACTGGCAGTCCTCGGGCAACAATGCCACAGGTGTCTCCAGCATGGTTCCCATCCGTTATCAGATCCGCACCCTAGAAAAGCTGGGCACTTACAACCGGCTGGGGGTGATCTATAATCCCCTGGAACAAAATTCCATGATTCAGATTAATACTCTGGAAATCCTGACCCGGTCTCTGGATATTGCGCTTGTCCGGTATCCCATCCGGGGGCCGGCTGAGGTGGCGCCAATACTTGAAAAACTGGAGGCTCAGGTAGATGCGGTTTATCTGCCTTCAGACTCAATGGTCAAAAGCCTGGGCAATGAAATCATGGCCAGGATCAATGGGGGCAACCTGCCGTCTCTGGCCGCCCTGGAGGGAATGGTGATCAATGACGGGGCCCTGATCGGTCTGGTTCCTGATTACTATCAGCTTGGACGCCTGGCCGCCAGAAAGGCCCATAAAGTCCTTACCGGCGCCCGTCCCTCGGATGTCCCCTCAGCCACGTCCGATCATTTCAACATCACCGTCAATCTCAAGACAGCCAAAGAGATCGGCGTTCATATTCCCACGGCCATTCTGGTCATGGCAGATAAGATCATCCGGTGAGACGGTAGAACCTGCAATTATGCTTACAACCCCCAAGCAGACAAAGCTTAGAAAATGACACTTTATTTTATTACAAAAGATTTTCGACCCCGCAGACTGATTTATGACGAAAATAAAAATGTCCTCTGGCTGGACCCCAACTTCAAAGAACGATTCTTGAAACGGCACCAGGTCGGATTCAACCTGACTCTGCTCCGATCCATTGAAGAATACCCGGCCCTGTCCCGAAAAGTGTCGGCCGGCACCCCGCTTGTCTATTTTACCCTGCACCTGAAAAATTTGAAAATGGCCATAGGCGTTGATGAAGAAGGCGTGGCGTTTATCAATCGATTAAAGGTTCCCGATACCCCAAGCATTACAGGCAATCCGCTCATCTACAGGCCGTTAATATAGCGGCTTTTTTACATCTTTTTTACAAGTATTTTACCCCGGGTTGACAAGTCTTTTTTGTGAACCGGATATCCTGGGTCAGGATAAAAAGTGCCAGGTTGCACTTTTTTGAGAAAACATTTAAGGGCACCTCGAATAATCCGGTGCGGAGTTAAAATTTTGAGAAATCATGGAATCCACGAGTAAAATTCATTTCCAGACCCTAAATTGGGGTACGAACATCTCCCAGGAGAAGTTTGCTAAATGGATTGAACGACCTCGGTCATAAATTATCCCGTCAGACTCCATTATGGACCAAGGTTTTATATCGAGTCATGTTGTAAGCCAGGTTTCGGAAGCCGATTTTAGCTTTTGCTCTGGCAAGGCCTATTGTCCTGAGAATCAAACTCCCGGCCGTCATAGCCTGAATTCCAAAAATGTGTTCAACACGGGATCGAATTCTGAAACGAGTTCTGTTCCCTTGTTTTTCCCATTCAGTCAGTGTCTTTCTGAATCTTTTTTGCACATTTCCAGTCTTGGGGAACTTCGCCTTGTTTGATCTTTTGGTCTTCATCACGGCGGTTCCGTTGTTTGGGAGCGGAAATGATACTGGCATCTACTATTTACCCTTTTTTCGTTGTATAATCGGTACTTTTAAGAAAGCTATCAAATTCTGCAAACAGTTTCTCAATGAGATTTGCCTTGGTAAGTTGGTCTCGGAAAAGCCAGATGGTCTTGGAATCAGGGACACGATCTCCCAGAGTCAGGTTGAGAAAACGCATAAACGACAGCCGGTCAAGAATCTGAAATTCGATGGCATCATCAGAAAGATTGTAAAGGGATTGGATGATGAGAATTTTGAACATCAAAACTACATCATCGTATTTTGGGTCAGGACTGTTTTTTGCCTTTTCCTTTCGGATCTGCTCAAGTGTCGGTCGAAATTATTCCCAATTGATAAGCCGGTCAAGCTGAAGAAGCGGATCTTGGTTTTTATCGATCTTGCCAAGTCGATCATGGATGTCAAACAGCCCTGTCTGCAAAATTATGTCCTTTTTTCTGGTATCAATTCATTAAAACAATGCCTGACAATTGGATAATATGACGATGCCTACTTTGCAACATGATTCACGCAGTTATTCGAGGAACCCTAAAATCTTCGGCTTCGTAAAAGCATCCAAGGCACCTTTTGGGACGGTTTCCCAAAAGGTGCCTTCCGCAGGTTTTCCCTTTTCCCGATGGTTTTCAGCCCTGGCCGTAGGCCTGAAAATTAAGCCTACCGGTAACCGGTTCACTTGAAACGCGGATCTCCACCTCTCCTGTGAATATCGTATCCGCCTTCACACCGCCACAGCTGGATTTGGCAATCATGGAAACGGTAACGGCGTATCTGTAGATCCCGGGCGTATGGAAGACCATCCTGGTGTCCGGGAACCCGGTCAGAATATCCGGTCTTTTTTTTTGTCCCACGTTTTCGGAATGGTGCATAGGACTTTCCAGAGATCTCATATTCACGGCCAGAAAGAATCCCTGGGGCAGTTGAGGCGGATTCAGAGTAAAAGAAAGACGGATTGGCTGCCCCACGGTACCTGTGAGATGCAGATTCTCGGCGTGGGCCTTGAAGCTGTGGCCGGTCAGGGGGCAGGCAGAAGATGGCGAGCCAAGAGAGGGAGAAGAGACCAGAGGCGGGGGGGCTGCGGCAGAGGCCTGCGGCCCTGGGCCTCCTGCCAGGATGAGGCTCAGAGCCATAGGGACGAGAATGAAGCGGGGAAAAGGGGACAGACGCCGGCAGCCCAAGGCACCCGTCTGGTTTCCGGTGCTTCTGTGCTGCCGGCGCCATGGCATCATGGTTAGTACATGCCGCCCATATTTGCGGCCGTGTGGACGGTGGCCGCAAAAAAGAGGGCGCGTCCCATCAGCTCTCCTGCCAGGAGGATGACCCAGAGCCAGGCCGGCGTTTTTTTCATCAGGGAAATTACCGCCAGGGGCAGGACAAGGCCGAGACCGATTCTGCCCCAGTACAGGGGAGATGCCAGCCAATGGGCGCCGGTCTGCTTCATAACCTCTCCGCCGGAGAGCCAGATGCAGGGGACCAGAAGATAGATAACCAGGGCCACAATCAGGGTGACGGTGAGAATCCGGGTCATCATGGGGTGGGCGGCCTCCGGTGCAAACATCCGGCCGGCGCTGCTGCCCAGCAGTAGGGCGGTGAGGCAGAAGAAGACAAAGGGAAGCGCATTGTTTATGGCCGGGAAACTGGGCGGTGAATAGGTCATGCCCATGGCGACAATCACCAGCAGGCCGGCAGCCGCCGTGATCAGGGCAAGCAGGCGGTTGCCCTGATCGCGCATGAGGACGATACCTGCGCCGAGAAGGGCAAGGAAAAATCCTGTGGTCAGGGCTTCCCGGCTGAGCCATGCCGTTCCCAGGTTGTTCAGGGCCCGGACCATTCCCGAGGGGTGGCCCAGATGGAAGACCGAGGCGACCAGGCCTGTCAGGAGCACGAGGCCTGCGGCGAGCCATTCAATGCGAATGCTCTTGGGGGTGGAATCCGGCCCGGTAACCTGGCGGAGGGTGCTGACCGCCACAAGGCCGATGGCAGACTGGCTGAGTACGGTAAAGATTACCAGAGGCATTTCATAGCTGTTCATATTGCATTCCTCCTTACCACTTGGGGCAGTTTGGGCAGCCGGAACCGGACCGTGGGGTTCAGGGCGGGCTGCTTGGGAAATCCCGGTGCGAACTGCACAAGGCCGGTTGGATCGAGCTGGGCCAGGTCCATGACCGAGATGGCGTTCACCGGGCAGGACATCACGCACATGGGGGTGAGGCCGGCATCCAGGCGCTGGTGGCAGAGGCTGCATTTTTCAGCCTTTTTAAGGACGGGATTGAACTGAGGGGCGCCATAGGGGCAGGAACGGATGCAGTTGCCGCAGCCGATGCATTTTTCCTGCTCATGGATGACCACCCCGTCGCTTTCCCTTTTGTAATAGGCCTTTACCGGGCAGACGTTCATACAGGCCGGGTGCTCGCAGTGGTTGCAGGCTAGGGAGTAGAAGGCCCGTTCCTTGTGGGGATAGATCTCTTCTTTCAGGGGGTAGACCTTGCGCCAGACCACGCCGTTTTCCTGGTGGTACTGGTTTTTACAGGCCATGGCACAGGTCATGCAGCCGATGCACCTTTCCGCGTTTACCAAAAAACCGAGTTGCTTTTTCATAGGGGTCGTCTCCTTTTACGCCTTGACAAGGTCTGCGAACTGGTCGTGAATGGCCACGCCCGGGGCGCCGGCCTTATAGCCTCCCATGTCTGCGGAGGTGTCATCCACCAGATTCTGGCAGTTATAGGGGTTGTTTTTAAACCAGGCCTCGTACATGAGGATGGCATCCGCAGGCACATTGTCCGTCAAAGAGGCCGTGATAGTGACTTCACCGGTCTTGTTCCTCACGGTGACCCTGTCGCCGTCGGCAATGTTCCTGACCCTGGCGGTTGCCGGATTGATATAGACATAGGGCCGGGGATTGAAATCCTCCATCCAGTCCAGGTTGATGAACTGAGAGTGCAGGCCGAATTTGGTGTGGGGGGTCAAAAGCCTGAGCTTGTCATAGGGCTTTCGGCCTGCAACGTACTTGGGCAGGGCGTTAAATCCGTGCTCGGCACAGAGATCGGATTTGAACTCGTACTTGCCCGAGGGGGTGCCGAACTTGCCGTCTGCCCAGGCCAGGGTCTTTGATTTCGCCTTTCTGGGGCCCTTTTTAAGGTCCTCCCAGGAGGAGAGCCCGAAAAGATCATAAATGCCCTGGTTGAACTCTTTGGCCATCCAATCCCGGGTGTCGATATCCGTGGGAAAGGTACAGGAACCGGGTCTGAGCTCATTCATCTTTTTGGACAGTGCGGCGGCGATTTCGATGTTGGACTTGGCCTCGTGAAGGGGCTTGACCGTCTGCTCGTTGAGAGACAGCCAGTAATGCCAGTAGCCGACGTTGACGGTCCACTCTTCAAAGAGGGTGGTCACGGGCAGCACAATATCGGCCTGCTCAACGGTCTGGTTGAAAAACTGGTCCACCACAACCACAAGTTCCAGCTTCTTGAAGGCCTTTTCCAGCAGATTGCGGTCAAAGTCCTGGCTGAAGGGGTTTTTACAGGAGACCCACATGGCTCGGACCGGCGGATCCTGGGCGTTGAGAATTTCCCGGGCGGTTTTGTTGATGTTAAGGGTCCGGTTGGAATAAGCAGGTCCCTCGGCATCGCTGGTAAAATCGAACTCTCCCTTGGCTGCGGGGCCCAGATAGCCTTTGGCGCCTTTGGGGGTCTGCTGGATCATGGCGTGGTAGTTGAAGCCCCAGGTCATCAGATGGCCGTATCTGGCGCCGCCGCCGGCTTTGCCCACATTGCCGGTCATGGCCACCAGGGCGTCAATGGCGCGGACAGAGGCGCCGCCGTTCACGTGCCGCTGCATGCCGTATCCGATCCAGATGGTGGCCGGATCGGCCGAGGCGAATTCCTCCGCCACCCGGGCGATGCGATGGGCGGGAATGCCGGATTTTTCAGCCGCCCATTCCAAATTCACCTCCCGGATCAGATAGTCGGCGAATTCGTCGAACCCCACAGAGTTTTCAGACACCCAGTCCCGGTCCACAAGATCTTTGTCCAGAATATGCCGGGCCATGCCCAGGGCCAGGGCCCCGTCTTCAGAGGTGTCGATCTGCCAGTACTCGTCGGCCTTGGCCGCCGTCTGAGTCAGGACAGGATCGATGCAGAGCACCTTGGCCCCGCGCTGCCGGGCCTCGTATATATACTTCATGCTGTGCACGGAACACCAGGCCGGGTTGACGCCCCAGAGAATGATGTACCGGGCATTGACCATGTCCTCCGGGTCGTTGCACCACATATTGCCCATATCGTAATTCTGGGCGTCGATGCCCGCAGGCCAGCAGGGGGTCCCGACCATGCGTGTGGTATAGCCCAGGGAGGAGAACATGCCCTCCACCCCGTAGTTGGTGATCCCGAAATTGCCCGAGTATTTGGTCAGGGCCAGGCCCAGCATGGAGCCGTCCTTATCGTTCATCTCCAGAAGTTTTTCACTGATGCGGGTCATGGCCTCATCCCAGGAGATCCTCTTCCAGTTTCCCGACCCTCGGCCCTGCTGAATCATGGGGTATTTGATCCGGTCCGGGGAGTACAGCTTTCTGATATAGGCGTTGCCCTTGACGCAGAGTCCTCCGTCGGTGAAGGTGGACTCGGGCGCCCCTTCCACAAATTTCGCAACCCCGTCCTTGACGTAGGTCACCAAGGAGCAGGTATCGTAGCAGTTTCTGGGGCAGGCGTTACGAAAGGTTTCGTATCCGCCTTCATAGACAATGCCGGCCGCCTCCGTTCCTCTGGGCAGGAGAAATCCGCAGGGCATGGCTGCGGCTGCGCCGGCCGCTGCCAGCCATTTCATGAACCGCCGCCGGGTAATGGGGCAGTCCATGGCCTTTTCGATGTCGTTGTTTTTCCACTGGGTCATTGGGTTACTCCCTCCTCTGTTATGTCCTGTTAATCACGTATTTTTTGTTGATCAAGCCATGTTTCCAGATGGTCCAGGGCCAGGTCCACAGCCGGATGCCGGGTACCGGCGTTTCGCGCCCTCTCGATAAACCGGGGCAGCCAGACGCCCAGGTGCTCATGCAAAAAATAGCGCCACAGCGCCCGGGGCTCTTCCGCCGCCACCGCTTCGGCCATGCCTGACAGGCCCAGGGCGGCATCCAGCTCAATCCCCAGATGGTCGTCGGGCAGACGACCCTGCAGCGGAGACGAAAGCCCCGCCATTTCGTAGATCCGCCGAACCTTGAGGGTGGTCTCCCCCATGAGCCGGGGCTCGGTTTCCAGATAGGTTGAGGCATAGGGCGGGGCTTCAAGGGACATGGGACCGACAAAGAGCCGGTTAAAGGCGAATTCCGCTTCGTCCCAGTCCATGGGGGCAAGCGCCTCCCCCGCGTTAAGTGATGGAGAGGGAACTTTTGCCAGGCCCGTGCAGGCCGAGGCCAGGTCCTCTCCGGACCGGGCGAGAAAAAAATCCCGCAGCAGGGCCAGCCGGGTTCCGGGCAATAGGGTTTTTGGGGAATGGGTCATGGGTGTCTCCTCAACATCTGTGCTTGGGTTATTGTCAGCTTACATGGCCGGACCCGGTTGTGGAAGATGACAAAATAAGTAATTAATGGGTATTTTTTACTACCCATTAAAAGCGCAGGTTCAGAAGAAATAGCGACAGCGGTCAGGTGTCAGTGGATCCGGACTGATTCAGAAAGGTGGTCAGGTTGATGTTCCGGTTTTGCAGGCCGAGTTTTCGCCGGATATTCCTGCGATGGGTCTGTATGGTAACGACGGACAGGTTCAGTGCGTCTGCAATTTCCTTGGTGCCGGTACCGGCCTGGATGAATCGGCTGATTTTCATTTCCGTGGGGGTCAGCTTCAAAAGGCCTGCTTGGCTGTCCCCCTTGTTGCGGACCAGTTTGATCAACTGATCCTCAATAATGTCTATATAGGCGTTTCGGATCTCAGAGGAGTGCGCCTTTCGCACCGGGGAGAGTGCCGGCAGCAGGCTTGCGCGGATGGTTTCTCCCACACTTTTTTGAAATGCCTCCCGTTCCTTGTCCACAGATTTCATCACGGTTCTCAGGGTGACGTTCATCTCCTCAAGCTGGCTTTTCTTTTTCAGCAGTTCAGAGGTCCGTTTGGCCACAATGGTCTCCAGGATTTCGCTTTGTCTGACCAGGGCGGTCACGTCTCTCAGGATGACCAGGTATCCGTCCGATGCCAGGCTCACCTGGTTGAGAGGGGAGAAAATACATTGAAAATAAAGTTTTCCCACAGAGACTTCCAGGGGCGCTTCCGTGCTGTGGGTCGCGTATAAAGTGCCCAGGTCCTGTTCCTGGATTCCCAGGAGGGTGAAAACGGAAGCCCCGGTCAACTCTTTTTGAAAATATTTCAGGGCAGACCGGTTGGCCTCCAGGACCCGGCCCCGGGAGTCAACGGTGAGCACCAGGTCTGAGATAGAATTAATGACATTTTCATACTTGCATTTTTCAAGGGTCAGGCTGCGGTTGGCTTGGTCTAGAGAACGGGTGGACTCCTGGCGTGACATGGCGGTCCACTCTTTTACAATGATGGTTTCCAGGGCGTCCGCCCAGCGTCGGATGAACCGTCCGGCTTCCCTTTTCTGGGCCCGGGGCTCTTCTAACCGGTCCAGCATTTCCAAAATGGCATGGACAAGGGTCTTGAAACAGCCGATGAACATCTCTCCGGTGATCCCCCTGGAACGGTGGCGGCGGGAGGTCTGAATAAGCTTTTCAGCCCAGTTGTCCGTATTGCCGGCCAGCTCTCCAAAGGAGGGAAAGCGGCCTTTTTCCGCAAACGCCGTTAAGGGGGCCATGAACCAGCGAAAGGCGAGGATGCAGTCCTCCCGTTTGGCGGTGGTGTTTTCCAGATAGCCTGCGGCGTTCATATTTTCCGTCCACAGGGACAAAAATTCATCAACCTGGCGGCTCAGGCGATACAGCACTTTGGTAGGAGAGGCAGATGATGACATGGATAAAAAATAACATACCTGGAGGGAAAATACCAAATCAATTGTCACGGAAAGCCGCGAAGTTGTTTTGTCAGGTAGGATGAAATTGCACGCGTTTTAAAAGAGCAATAGATTAACAGTCCCGGTTTAGCCTGATAACGGCCTGCAGAGGTTATACGATTGATTCTATAATCAACATCATGGTTTCGTAAGGGCCTGAACAAATATGGTCACCAGTACGGCCAAAACTTCAAAATCGATAAATTGGGTCGAGTTGAGATCGAACAATAAGGTTGCCCTCGCAGGAAACTCATCATCTCGGTCATAGAAAATAAGTTGTAATAAAATGTGCGGGAGCAAATCAAAAATTAAACTCACCGAGCCTAATCCTGCTTCTCCTCCTTTGTGTCCACCATACAATGCCGCCACTTTAAACAATTCAGGAACGCGTCCTTGGAACCGTTTTATTATGGGTCTCTCTAAGGCGCTGCTGGAATAGCTGCTCTGTTTGAACAGGGGACCCGCAAGTTCCGAAAAAGTTATAAATTTGCCAGCCGGTCGGTTGCTACTGCCTTTCAAAATGTAGTGAATTAATACGCTTCCAATCGCCTTCTTGAACCCCTTTCCATCCGACCGTCGTACACCCTTATTGGATATGAGGAATGTCGCATCCAAAAACGGGATTTTGGCGTCTCCGGCATTATTCAGGGCAAGGTCAAGATGCTTTGCTGAAGTGGTAATATCCGTATTTTGAAGGTGTTCGATAAGATTTTCATAAATCCATCTGTGGCCTCCAATTGCTGCGTTTCCTATCAATGTATAGTTCTGTTCCTTCATATCGTTTTATAGAGTGTGTTGAGTATAGCGCGGACTTCACCGGCGTAAACAGAGCACAGCGGACTTCACGTCCGAGTGAAAGGCAAGGTGTGTGCTTCATTCATTTACCCGTTTGCCTATAATGGACAGACTGTATTCCTTACCATCCATTTCAGCGACATTTGGGAGTTTACCCCATTCTTCAAATCCAAATGACTTAAATAGCTTTATACTCGGGGTATTATGAGAAAAGATAAAGCAAACTATGACCTTTATACGTAGCTGCTCTGTTAATTCTAAGGATTCTGCCAAGAGTAATCGGCCTAACCCTTTCCCTCTGTGTTCTGGAGAAACATATATACTAATTTCAGCGGTATGGTCATAGGCCGGCCGGCCATAAAAGGACTGAAAGCTTACCCAACCAGAGACCTTACCGTTATCTTCATGAACCAGTAATGGTCTCTTTTTAGGGTCATGTTGCCTGAACCATTCACGCCTTGATTCCACAGACACTTCCTTTGTATCTGCAGTGGATTGTCTTGTTGATATGGTTGAGTTGTATATGGAAACTATATCTTTCAAATCATTCTTTGTTGCAATTCTCATTTTTTCCCTTTAAATCTTTTTTCACCGAACGCTTAAATCAGCTGACAGAACCAGAGCGAAGCGGCGGTGAAGGTCAGCTGAATTTTTTTTTGTTATGTGTTTTTTCTTTTTTTGGGTTTTGGTTTAGGTAAATCTTTTTCTGTAATTTCAATTAATTTACTTAACCAATCTCTATCTTCAATTTGATCTTCGATAAGAAATGAGGGTTTAGCTCCCTTGTATGCAGTAGCTTCCTTTGCATCTTTAACAAATGACCGTCCTGCATTGGTAATTTTTACGAAGAGTTGGTCGTCACAAATTAGTGCTACAACTTTGCCATTTGAATATAGAGCATACTCTCCAAACATTTTTTTAAATGTTACATTTAACCTTGGTTCAATCTGATCAACGACAAACTGGACCAAATTTATATCAGATCCCATGTTTTAAACTTTCGAATATGACTGTTTGTGACACATAACAGTATATTAGGCGGAATGGGCCAATATGGTGATAGGCGCATTCGGCTTATTGCATTTGATAATGTTTATTTGTATCATCTTGCAAGACCTAAATACTATTTTACCCAGAGCTTATTTGCCTTGAAAGATAGTGGACACCTACCATATGAATCAGCCAAAAGCAACACAGGGAAACGAAATCAAACGATTTTGGGATGAGTATGTTAAACGGCTTGAACACCTTGATATCAAAAGAAATATTGTCAGATGGTGTGTAATACAGGTTGACAGTATATCAAGGCCTTCCCTGACAAGCGCCTGGCCGAACTTGGCCCGGACGATGTGAACGCGTTCCTGGAACAGCAGGGGCGAACAGGCCGGATTCAGGATTGGCAATTTAGACAGATTGTCGATGCTATACAAAAATTGTTTTCAATGCTTGGGGTGCCCTGGCGGTCAGAGGTGGACTGGCAATTCTGGATGGATTCAGCAGCGTCCTTGACCCCATTGCATCCCACGGTGGCGACAAAATATCATCCGAAAAAACCATTGCTCACCTGTCAAATATAAAGGGCTCAAAGCTGTCAACCGTGCGTAAACTTCATACAGGTGCTCTGGAGAAGTTGCTTTCTGAACTGCGGACCAAAAGGTATGCGATAAGGACAGAACAAACTTACGAATCATGGGTGACCCGGTATATTGCATTTTGCGGGAACAAAAATCCGGAAGAGCTTGGCAGTGCTGGCGTGTTTTCTTTTCTACAGCATTTAGCTGTTCGGCGAAACGTTTCGGAAAGCACCCGGAATCAGGCGCTGAATGCATTGGTCTTTTTTTATGATAAAGTGCTCAAACACCCTTTAGGCGATATTGGAGACTTTGTGCGCGCAAGACGCCCCAGGCGGCTGCCGGTGGTGCTGACCCGTGTTGAGGTGGCCAAAGTACTCGAATCTATGGTCGGCCGCCAGAAGTTGATGGCTTCTTTGCTATACGGAACCGGCATGCATTTAATGGATTGTGTCAGGCTCAGGGTTCAGGATATAGATTTTGGATACCGCCAGATTGTTATCCGGGATGGAAAAGGGAAAAAAGACCGCGTGGACCTTCTGCCGGAAAGGCTTTCAGGGGAACGTGAAACCCATCTCAAGGCAGTGCACAGGCTGCACGAGACCGATTTGAATAACGGATTCGGCGAGGTTTATCTGCCGGGTGCAATAGGGCGGAAATACCCAAATGCCGCAAAAGAGTGGGGATGGCAGTATGTGTTTCTCAGCGGTAGGCTTTCGGTTGATCCAAGAAGCGGAAAGACGCATCGCCACCATATCCACGAAAGCGGCCTTCAAAAAGCCGTGAAAAAAGCAGCTTTGGAGGCAAAAATAACAAAACGGGTCAATTGCCACGCATTTCGCCACAGTTTTGCGACACATCTGCTGGAAGGCGGTCATGATATCCCCACGGTTCAGGAACTGCTCGGTCATGCTGATGTGTCAACCACCATGATTTACACCCATGTGCTCAACCGCGGAGATAGGGGCATTAAAAGCCCTCTGGACGAATTGTAATCGTCTTCAAACATAAATAATAAACAACAGCATTTAACAATTGTCACAGCCTTTTTAAACGCTGTTATCCTCCCAAAAAATTCAAAGATCTGCCTTCCAACCGAGCGGCCGGGCGATAGTCGCACGTGCCAGCCGTTCGCTATCCGCTCTTTTTACCTTTTTAAGATTTAAAACAATTTGAAAATAAAGGATTTTTTATTGCGGCATGCAAAATGCTCTATATCCGTGGCATTAGGAAAATAAACACAAGGAGACAGCCATGGATTTCGGATTGAGCAAGGAGCTTCAGATGCTCCAGAAGGAAGTTAGAAAATTTGCAAAAAAACAGATTGAGCCCTATGCCGGGCAATGGGATGAGGATCATCATCTACCTGTTGACGAGGTCATGCGGCCCTTAGGAGAACTGGGATATTTCGGCACCGTTATTCCTGAAGAATACGGCGGCGAGGACATGGGGTTCATGGCGGCCATGATCGTCACAGAAGAGCTGGCCAAGGTCTCCTCTTCTCTCAGGGTCCAGGTCAACATGCAGGTTTTGGGCTGTGCCTACACCATTTATCGTTACGGCACGCCGGAATTGGCCAAAAAATACGTGGAAAAACTGTGCACGGCCGAGTATATCGGCGGTTTTGGTATTACCGAGCCTGATGCGGGCTCCGATGTCATGGCCATGACGTCCACTGCGGAAGACAAGGGTGATCACTGGCTGCTCAACGGCTCCAAAACCTGGATTTCCAATGCCAGCGTGGCCGATGTGTTGATTTTTTATGCGTATACGGACAAAACTGCCGGCTCTAAAGGGCTTTCCGCCTTTGTCATCGAACCCAGGAATTTTGATGGCATAAAAACCTCTTCTCTTGAGAAATTGGGTTCCCACTCATCCCCCACAGGGGAACTCTTCCTGGATAACGTTAAAATTCCCAAGGAAAATATTCTGGGCAAGCCCGGCGACGGGGCAAAGATTGTTTTTTCCTCCCTGAACCAGACGCGGCTGTCTGCCGCAGCCGGCGGCGTTGGCCTGGCCCAGGCCTGTCTGGATGAGGCCCTGAAGTACTGCAACGAAAGAAAGCAGTTCGGCAAGAAGATCGGCGATTTCCAGATGAATCAGGACATGATCGCCCAGATGGCCACGGAAATCGAGGCGGCCCGCCTCCTAGTCTACAAGGCGGCCTGGGCCAAGGATCAGGGCAGACTCAATAACGGCCTGGATGTGGCCATGGCCAAGTATTTTGTCGGGGAAGTGGCCACCAAGTGCGCCAGCTTTGCCATGCGCATCTTGGGGGCTTACGGCTATTCCACCGAATACCCCGTGGCCCGGTACTACCGGGACGCCCCCACTTACTCCATGGTGGAAGGCTCCGCCAATATCTGCAAATGGATCATCGCCCTGGACCAGTTAGGCGTGCGCAAGGCCAATCGTTAACCAATAAGGAGAAACCCATGTCAGAAGATGTATTAGCACCCCTGTCAGGTAAAGTGATCAGCATAGAGATTCAACCCGGTACTGTTGTGCAAGAAGATGACGAGATCCTGGTGATCGAAGCCATGAAAATGGAGACCCCGGTATATGCCCCTTGTTTAGGAACCCTGTCCAAAGTGGCTGTGGCCGCAGGGCAGAGCGTGGAAGAGGATGACCTTCTGGCCGTGATCGACTGAGCCTGAAATAAAGACCGAGGAAGAATTGTATGCGACCTTATTTTGAGACCATGACACCCTTTGGCACCCCCATTAAAAAGGGGGCGATCAAACGGACCGAGAAAAACCGTGAAGCTGTAAAAGGTGCTGAAGCGAAAATCGCTGAGGCTGTTGAGGCGGTTAAAAATGCCGGTCTGCCTGCAAAGAAAGTCAATGCCCGGGGGCAGATGACGGTATGGCAGCGCCTTTCCTATCTTGTGGATGAGGGGTCATGGACGCCTCTTCATACGCTTTTCAACCCGGCAGATAATGAGGAGGGCACCACTAATGTGGTGGATGGCCTTGGGAAGATCAGCGGCAAATGGGCTGTGATCATCGGATTTGATAACAAGGTTATGGCAGGGGCCTGGCTGGCAGGGCAGTCCGAGAATATCTTGAGGGTAACCAATGTGGCCAAGCGCCTGAATGTCCCTTTAATCTGGCTGGTCAACTGTTCCGGGGCCAAACTCACCGAGCAGGAGAAATTCTACGCCAACCGCAGGGGGGCGGGCACGCCTTTTTTCCGCCATGCAGAGCTGGAACAGGCCGGTATCCCGGTTCTGGCCGCTATCTACGGCACCAATCCCGCTGGCGGCGGCTACCAGTCCGTCAGCCCCACCATCCTCTTTGCCCATGAAAAGTGCAACATGGCCGTGGGCGGCGCAGGGATAGTCAGCGGCATGGCTCCTCAGGGGGGCTTTACCGTGGAGATGGCCGAGGATCTGGTGGCCCGGGCCAAGGAACACCGGGCCAAGCCCCCGGGATCCTGCGCCACCCACCATGACAGCACAGGGTTCTTCCGCTATGTGTTCACCAAAGAGGAAGAGGTGCTGGACGGCATCAAAGATTATATGAAGGACATGCCGGCCTATAATCCCAAGTTCTTCCGGGTGGCCGGGCCCAAAGCCCCGGCCTTTGAACCCGAAGATGTCATGCGACTTTTGCCCATGGCTCCCAAAACGGTATACGATTTTGACGAAATCCTGGCCAGGTTGGTGGATGGTTCCGAACACATGGAATACCGGCCGGACTATGGCCCTGAAATCTATACCGGGCTGTGCAAGGTCGACGGCTTTCTTGTGGCCTGCATCGGTAACCGCCAGGGGTATCTCGGCAAGGGGTATCCGGAATATGCGGATTATCCGGGCATCGGATCTAAACTCTACCGCCAGGGCCTGATCAAGATGAACGAATTCGTCACTTTCTGCGGCCGGGACCGGATTCCTGTGATCTGGTTCCAGGATACTTCGGGGATTGACGTGGGCGACATTGCCGAAAAGGCGGAGCTGCTGGGCCTGGGCCAATCCCTGATCTATTCCATCCAGCAGTCCGGGCTGCCCATGATGCTGGCCGTACTCCGCAAGGGAACAGCCGCCGCCCATTACGTCATGGGCGGCCCCCAGGGCAACCGGAACAACGCATTTACCATCGGCACCTGCGCCACCCAGATCTGCGTCATGCACGGGGAGACGGCTGCCGTTGCCACCTATGCCCGCCGCCTGGTCAAAGAGAAAGGGGCGGGCAGGGACCTTGGACCCGTCGTGGAAAAGATGAACGAGCTGGCCGGCAAGTACGATGCCACATCCACCCCTCTGTTCTGCGCCGGTCAGGGCATGGTAGACGAGGTCGTTCCCCTGGCGGACCTTCGAAAATATATGACCGCTTTTGCAGGCGCCGTATACCAGAATCCCGTCTCCATCTGCCCTCAGCACCATATGATCCTGCCCAGGATCATCCGGGATCATGAAACCTTGCAGAAGAAGGCCGCGGATTCGGAAGGAGAGGGATCATGACCTCCACCGTTTTCCTCGTAGGTATTCTGGGCGTTTTTTTCGGCATGGCCTTTCTATACCTGTCTGTGAAGGCCACCGGTGCGGTGGCCGTGGCCTTAAATTCGAAACAGACAGCAAAACAGGCCGTCAAAAAGGAGGGGTAGGATCATGCACTCGCTATCCATGCTTTTTCAAACCTCCGGCTTTTTTGCCCTTACCCCTGGCATGGTGATGATGTGGATCATCGGCCTTGTCCTGATCTACCTTGCCATTGCCAAGTCCTATGAACCCTTGCTGCTTTTGCCCATCGGGTTCGGCATCATCCTGGTCAATTTGCCCCTGGCCGGCTTGATGACCCCCCACGAGGGGCTTTTGTGGAAGTTCTATCAATACGGCATCCACTGGGAGATCATTCCGCCGGTAATTTTTCTGGGTCTGGGGGCCCTGACCGACTTCGGGCCTATGATCGCCAATCCCAGACTCATTTTTCTGGGGGCAGGGGCCCAGGCCGGGGTGTACATCACTTTTTTTGCGGCCCAGGCCTTTGGGTTCAACCTCGAGGAAGCTGCCACCATCGGTATCATCGGCGGGGCGGACGGACCCACCACCATATTCCTGGCCTCCAAGCTGGCCCCTCGGCTGCTGGGGGTCTGCGCGGTGGCGGCGTACTCCTATATGGCTTTGGTGCCCATTATTCAGCCGCCGGTGATGACGCTTTTGACCACAAAGGATGAACGCAGAATCCGGATGAAAAAAGGACGAAAGGTCTCCCGGTTTGAAAAACTGCTGTTTCCCATCGTCTCCACCTTTGTCATCATCCTGCTGGTACCGGCTTCGGCATCTTTGATCTCCATGTTCATGCTGGGCAATCTCTTTCGAGAATCCGGTGTGGTGGAACGGCTGAACAATGCGGCCCAGAACGAGCTGATGAACATCGTCACCATCTTTTTGGGGGTCCCGGTCGGGGCGACAATGAATGCGGAAAACTTTCTGCGTCCCCAGGTGATCTTTGTCTTTTTCTTAGGGCTGTTCGCCTTTGTGGTTTCCACCATGACCGGAATTCTGCTGGCCAAGCTGATGAATCTGTTTTCCAAAAACAAGATCAACCCCCTGCTGGGGGCTGCCGGCGTTTCAGCCGTTCCTATGGCCGCCCGGGTGGTCCATAAGGTGGGCATGGAGGCGGACAAGAAAAATTACCTGCTCATGTATGCCATGGGGCCCAATGTGGCCGGCGTCATCGGCACCGTGATTGCCGCAGGGATTTTCCTGACCCTGCTGGGCAACTGACCCAATCGAATAGAAGCGATCGGAAACCGCACGATCCAGGGTGCGGTTCCCGATCGGATGCTAAAGAATTTTAAAACCGGTTTTAAGCTTTTTTAATTAAGTGAAGGTTTCATCAATCTATTTTTAAGGAGGCAAATGATGCAAGCAACGCGCAAGGCAAAGTGGATGTTCACGGCAGTGATGATCTTTACCCTGATCTGCATGCCCGTAACGTCAATGGCCAAGACTTACCGGCTCAAGTTACAGATGGCCTGGCATACCCAGCACCCGCAGTATAAAGCCTATCAGGAGTTCATCAAACTGGTGAAGGAAAAATCCGACGGCCGGATCAAGTTCACCGTGTTTCCGGCCAGCCAGCTCATCGGCCGCAACGAAGCCCTGGACGGCCTCAAAAACGGGACCATTGACATGCTTGCCTCCTGCGGAGCCTACTACCACGGCATGGTGCCGGAAGGGGATGTCGACTGGCTGCCGTATATCTCCCTGGACAACCGGGAGAATTTCTACGACTTTATGAATGACAAGACAGGAGAGTTCCATAAGATCATATCAGACGCCTATCTTGAAAAGGCAAACTCGATCTGGCTCACCAACGTGATCTGCGGCAGTTCCGGCATCATCGGCCGGGGGGACAATGTCTATGACACAGTGGATTCCTTGAAAAACATCAAACTTCGGGCGGCTGGCGGGGTTTCCACCCGAGTGGCCAAGGCCTGGGGGGCAAGCCCTGTAACCATGGCCACAGGAGAGATATATCCGGCCCTGCAGCGGGGAACGGTGGATGCCCTTATCTTCTATGCATACGGCCTTAAAGACTATAAGTTTTTCGAGGTGGCCAAAACCTTTTCTAAGCCGCCGGTTTTCACCTGGGCCGATGACCTCTGGATCAATAAGGATGCATATGAAAGACTGCCTGAAGACCTGAGGACCATCCTGGCCGATGCGGCGAAAGAATGGGGCCGCTGGGCTTCTGTCACCTATTGGCCGGGGTATGAAGAGGAAAATGAGAAGTGGTGCCAGGAGCGCCACGTGCAGTTTGTCACCATGGACGCCGAGAACATCGCCAAATCCAAGGATATGCTCAAAGAGGTCTGGGAATGGTATGCCAATGAAAGTCCCGGCTGCAGGCGCCTGGTGGAACTGGCCCGCCAAGAACAGGAAAAATGGACAGCAGCCCAAAAATAAAACTTAATTGGAGAGACACTTGTTATGATAAAATTTCTGGATAAGATTTCAGCCTTAGATGAGAAACTGGCTGAACTGGCCGGGTGGATCGTCGTCATAATGATGCTGACGATCAGCTATGATGTGGCGGCACGCTATATCTTCAACGCCCCCACCACCTGGAGCTTTGAAGTCAACCGGTACATGCTGATCATGGTGGTCTTTATCGGCGGAGCCTGGACCCTTCCGGCAGGAGGTCATGTCAGCGTAGACATTGCTGTGGAGCGCTTCTCAGGGAGAAAACGGATGATTCTGGATCTTGTGACCTCTGTGATGGCGTCCGTCTACGTTTTTGTCTTCCTTTGGGAATCTGTGGTCTTTACCTGGGACGCTATGGCCCACAACGTAAAAAGCACAGAGTATCTGGCATGGCCGCTTTGGCCCATCCGGGCCTTTCTGGTCATCGGCGGCCTGCTGCTCCTTTTGGAGTATGTCATAAGGATCGTGAAAACTTCTGCAACCCTGGCCGGTGCCATCCCTGAACCCGAAATACAGCAGGAGGCGCATTAACATGGAATGGTATATTGTTTTGTTAATTTTAGTGGCATCTCTCACCCTGTTTTTGTTCCTGGGCCTTCCCGTGGCCTTTTCTTTGGGGTTTTTAAGCGTATTGGCGGCCCTGGTCTTCTGGCCGGGCACCACCGGGCTCTACGGGGTGGCCCTGGCCGGGTACGGGCATATGGGCAACTACACCCTGGTTTGTGTTCCCCTGTTTATTCTCATGGCCCAGCTGGTCATGCACAGCCGCATGGGCACAGACTCCTATGAGGTGGCGGACCGATTTTTGCGGAGGCTGCCCGGGGGGCTCGGCATGACATCGGCGGTGTTCGGCGCCATTTTCGGGGCGGTATGCGGGGCAAGTACCGCAGGTACCGCCACGGTGGGGCTGCTCTCCCTTCCGGAAATGATCAAGCGTGAATACCAGGCCGGTATGTCCGGGGCCATCGTGGCCTTTTCAGGGGCCCTGTCCATCCTGATTCCCCCCAGCGTCATCCTGATTCTTTACGGGACCCTGGCCAATGAGTCCATTGGCGCGCTCTTTGCCGGCGGCATTATCCCGGGAGTTCTGATGACCGTCCTGGCCCTGGTTTATATTTTTATCCGGGTTAAACTGGATCCCAACGTGGCCCCCCGGGATGACACGGTTTTTTCCTGGAAGGAGAAGTTCGCCTCCCTGTGGAAGGTCTGGTCCCTGCTGCTGGTGATTGTCATTTTGCTGTTCACCATTTATACCGGGGTGGCCACCCCCACCGAGGCCAGCGCCATCGCCTGTATTGCTGTGTTCACCATTGCACTGTTCAAACGCAGTCTCAACCTGCAGATCACAAGAAAAGCCCTGCTGCATACCGTCAGGACCACGGCCATGA
The DNA here is from genome assembly GCA_963677255.2 of uncultured Desulfobacter sp. GTDB lineage: Bacteria > Desulfobacterota > Desulfobacteria > Desulfobacterales > Desulfobacteraceae > Desulfobacter. Next base: position 35,029 of record CAXXER010000002.1, read on the forward strand.
TCGGCTGGATCATCATCGGCGCCACCTCGTTCGGCTATGTGATCATCTACTCGGGGTGTGCGGCCGAACTCACCGACTGGGTGGTCTCCCTGCCTTTGCCCAACTATGCCGTGGTCATGATCCTGATGTTCGGGTTCCTTGTCATGGGCATGTTTCTTGATCCTGCGGCCATCGTCATGATGACCACCCCGATCATTCTGCCCATCCTCAACGCCCTGGAGATCAACGTGCTCTGGTTTGGCGTGCTTATGGCGGTAAACATGTGCGCGGGAAATATTTCCCCGCCCATGGGACTGAACCTGTATATTGTTAAGGGACTGATGCCCGATGAAATGAAGCTGGGGGCCCTGTTCAGGGCGGCGGTGCCGTTCATTGCCCTGGACGTGCTCACCATCGGACTGATCATGGTTTTTCCGGGACTGGTGACCTGGCTGCCCAGCCTCATGGTGTAATCTGCAGTTCAACAAAGGAAATGAGAATGAACGATGAAAAAGTTACCGGTCTGGCCGAGGCAATCAACCGGTTTGTAACGGACGGTTGCCATATCTCCATCGGTGGATTCACGGTGAACCGCAACCCCATGGCTGCTGTATATGAGATCATCCGCCAGGGGAAAAAGGACCTCCACCTCTATGCCCATTCCAACGGCCAGGGCGTGGACGAACTGGTCGGGGCTGGCTGCATCAGCCGGCTTGAAATTGCCTACGGGGGATCGGGACGCTTTGCCCCCACCTGTGTCCGGTTTAAAAAGGCCGTGCAGGACGGGACCCTGGCCGTGGAGGATTACTCCAACTACCAGATGACCCTGAGGTTCCAGGCCGGTGCCATGGGGCTGCCCTTTCTGCCGGCCCGGTCCGGTATGGGAACAGATATCATTGAAAAGTGGGGGTTTTCAAGGAAGATGCGCAAAGAGGAGCCCAGGCTGCCCGATGAAAAGATAAAAGTGATCGACAATCCTTTCCCGGGATGGGCCGGCACCCGACAGCTGGTCCTGGTACCTGCCATCAATCCCGATGTTACCATTATTCATGTCCAGAAGGCGGACACCGAAGGGACCTGCCGGATCGCCGGCCTAACCTTTGCCGATGTGGAGCAGGCCAGGGCGGCCAAGTCCCTCATTGTCACTTGTGAGGAACTGGTTTCCCCGGAGGAGATGAAGCATGCTTCGGACATGAACCAGATCCCCCATTTTTTTGTGGATGCTGTGGTGCATCTGCCCTGGGGGGCCTATCCTACCGCCTGTTACCGGCACTATGATTACGACCCGGTCCAGCTAAACCTCTACCGGAAGCTGGCGGCAGATGACGGGACCCATGCCGATTACCTTGCGACCTATGTCCATGGAATCAAAAGCCATGAACGGCTGCTTGCGCAGGCTGCCGGGGAGAGGTTATCAACCCTGAAGGCAGATCCTGACACCGGGTATGCCAAAAATCTCAAACGGGTGTGAGAAAGGAGACGCAATGTCAGACTATACGTTAAGGGAGCTGATGACCATTGTGGCCGCCCGTCAGATAAAAGATGGAGAGATCCTGTTCTGCGGTACGGGCATCTCCATGGTGGCAGCCATGGCGGCCAAGCATATCAGCGCCCCTAAAGCCATTATCTTTTTTGAAACCGGGGCCATTGACTCCTGCCTGGAAGAGGTGCCTCTGGCCGTGGCCGATTCCAGGGTTATGTACAATACCTCCATGAACGGCACCCTGGCCGACGCCTTTGCCGTGATGCAGAACCGCAAAACCGGAAGACGGGTGGTGGGGATCATGGGGGCGGCCCAGATCGATATATACGGAAACCTCAACTCCACAGTGATCGGGGACTATTTTGGTCCCAAGGTGAGGTTTTCAGGATCCGGCGGTGCCTGTGACGTGGCCTCCTTCGTGGACAAGAGCCTGATCTTCATGCAGCATGAACGCCGCAAATTTGTCTCGAAACTGGACTATCTGACAAGCCCGGGATGGCTGTCGGGACCGGATTCCCGACGGGCCGCAGACCTGCCGGGTGCAGGGCCCACGGCCGTAATCACCAACATGGCCCTGATGGGGTTCGACCCGGATACCGGAAAGATGTTCCTGGATCAGTACTATCCGGGGATGACCCCGCAAAAGATCCTGGACAACATGGGGTTTGAGGTGGATGTCTCCCGGGCAAGGCAGCTTGCGCCTCCTACGGATCAGGAGCTGTATATTCTAAGGGAAAAATGCGATCCCCAGCGCCTGATTCTGGGGGCCTGATGCTAACGGGGAATCGGTTGAGGCTCAGACCTGGATATTCAGGCGTTCCAGGCGGCGGTTCAAGGCAAAACGACTGATGCCCAGCCGCCGTCCGGCCTCGGTTTTATTTCCTTTTGTCCGTTCAAGGGCGGACCGGATCAACCTTGTTTCGAACCGATCCAGAGCGGTTTTGAGATCTTCCCACTGATCCGGACCGTCCTTGCCTTCAAAGCCTTGCCCCCCAAGGTCGGTGAGGCCCGGCCTGGTGCTGCCGGAAAACTGACGGGGCAGCACCTCCGGGGTAATGATGTCATCCTTGGTAAAGATGATGGCCCGCTCCATGAGATTTCGCAGCTCCCTGACATTGCCCTCCCAGGTATGACTGACCAGGGCCTGCTTGACCTCATCGGAAAGGGTTTTGGCCTTTTGTTTGGTCTCCTGGCAGAACCGGCCCAGAAAATAGTCGGCCAGGACCAGGATATCCTCGCGGCGCTCCCTGAGGGAGGGCAGGTTCAAGGTGATAACGTTGAGCCGGTAGTATAGATCCTGACGGAAACTGCCCTCCTTGATGGACTGGGTCAGGTCCTTGTTTGTGGCGGCAATGACCCTGACATTCACCTTGATATCCCGGCAGGAGCCCAGTCGTCGGAACTGCTTTTTTTCCAGGAACCGCAGCAGCTTTGCCTGGGCCGGCAGGGGCATGTCCCCGATCTCGTCCAGAAATACCGTGCCCTTGTCCCCCAGTTCAAAAAGTCCCTTTTTGTTGGTTTTAGCATCTGTGAACGCCCCTTTTTCATGGCCGAAAAGTTCGCTTTCGATGATCTGTTCGGGCAGGGCCGCGCAGTTTATTTCTATGAAAGGGGCTTTGTTTCTTCCACTTTTATAGTGAATGGCCGAGGCCACCAGTTCCTTTCCGGTACCGCTTTCCCCCCAGATCAGGACGGTGGTGTCCTCGGTGGATGCCAGCATGTCTATCTTCCGGTAAATCTTTTTCATGGCCGGGCTTTCGCCGACAAGATCGCAGAAACGGTAAAATTTTCTCTGCTGGTATTTCAGGTACTCGTAATCCTTTCTGAAATGCCGTTCTTCTAAGGCCTTAGCCACAAGGGAGCGGATATCTTCCAGTTCAAAGGGTTTATCCACAAAGTCAAAGGCGCCTTTTTTCACAGCCTCGACCGTGGTCTGGGTATCCCCGTAGGCGGTCATGACAATGACGGGAAGATCCGGATGGGCATCAAGGATTTTTCCCATGGCTGTGATCCCGTTCATCCCGGGAAGCCGGATATCCAGAAGCACCAGCTCCGGTAAAAATTCATCAAGAATCTCCATGGCCTTTTCTCCCGAGTCGGCATGGCGGACCTCGTATCCGTCGGTTTCAAAGGCCATGGACAGCGATCGGCTTAAAATGATTTCATCGTCAACGATCAAAATTCTGGCTTTGTTCATTCTCCTTATCCCCTTTCCCTTTGTCTTTTGCTACGGGAAGCAGTAGCAGGACCTGGGTCCCCTGGTTCAGTACACTGTCGATGAATATATAGCCCTGGTTTTTTTCAACCAGTTTGTGCACGATGGGAAGGCCTAAGCCCGTACCTTTGGGGGAGGTGGAAAAAAAAGGATTGAATACCCGGGACAGGTCTTCTTTGGAGATGCCGTGACCGGTATCCTTGACCCGGACGGCTAAAAATTTTCGGTCTGCCCTGCGGATGCTCTCCCGGTCCAGTCCCCTGATGCCCCTGGTGTCTTTAAAAACTTCCGCACTGAGGGTGAGGGTGCCTGCAGCTTCCATGGCAGTGATGCTGTTGAGCACCAGGTTGAGAAAGATCTGGTAAAGCTGCTCCTTATCGGCTAAAAGCCGCGGCAGGGAGGGGGCCATCTGGCAGACCACTTTGATTTCATGCTTTCGGGTCTTTTCCTTGACCATGCCCATGACCTTTTCCACGACCCGGGTGACATCAATGGCCTTGGGCCTTGGCGGTGACGGGCGGGAAAAGGAGAGCAAATCGGAAACAATTTTATTGAGACGGTTGATTTCGGATAATACGCCTGACAGCAAAAGTTTTTCATCTTCGGATCCGGCTTTTTCAGCCAGAACCTGTACGCTGGTTTTCATCCCGGCCAGGGGATTTCTGATTTCATGGGCCATGCCCGCGGAAAGCTGCCCTAAGGAGGCCAGTTTGTCCACTCGGACCATGAGTTCCTCCATGCGTTTGCGCCGGGTGATATCCCGGATATCGGCAACCGCTCCGATGAGGCCGCCTGAGATATTGGTCAGCTTGGAGGAGTTGACCTCCACATAGGCGATTTCCTCCCTGGGATGGAGCAGTTCCAGCTCCATGTCCAAAAGGTCTGTGCCGGTCTGCATGGAGTTTTTTAACAACTCCTGGATTTTTTCCACCCCTGGGCCCTCACCGGCTGCCCGGCTGTCCCCGAGCATGGCCTGAGCACTTTTGTTGATAGAGGAAATTTTTCCGGTTTCATCCACGGTAATGATGCCCGAGGACAGGTTCCTGAAGATGTCCTCCTTGAAGTTTTTCAGGTCCAGGATTTCGTGCATGGAGGTTTTAAGCGCCTGGGCCATGCGGTTGAATTCCCTGGCCAGGGCCGAAAATTCGTCCTGGGAGTCAATGGTGATCTTCTGATCCAGATCCCCCTTGCCGATCTCCTTGGCCCCTTTGATCAGCTTTCTGATGGGCTGGGTGGCACTGTTGACAAATAGTAGAGAAACCGGCAGCAGCAGACCGAACACGATGGCAGTGAAGGTGAGAATCTGGTTCCGGAAGCGGTGGATGTCCGCCATAAGTTCGGATTTAAATACGGTGACCCCGATGCTCCAGTTCATCCTCCGGCAGGGACGAAAAACAATGAACTTTTCGGCATTGTCGTAGCTGTAATCCCCGTATCCTGTCTGTCCAGCCATCATCCGGCAGATATGATCCTTGAATCGCTGATCCCCCTTGAGCACCAGATCAATTTCGAGTATGGAGCCCGGGGCATGGTCTTTGTGATAGAGCAGGCGGCCCTTGTTGTGGATCAAAAAGGCGTTGCCCTTTTCCCCGATCCTGAGGCTGGCCACATAGTTGACATAGGCTTCCTGCTTGATATCAAAGGCCAGGATGCCGACGTTGCGATTGGGATCCTCAAAGTCATGGACGGTTTTGGCCAGGACTACGTTGCAGGCGTCTTCATTGGTTGAAGGGTCTGTGTCGGACAGGAAACTGCCCCGTTCTATGGCCGCGGCAAACCAGGGTTCACGGGAGAAGTCCTGTCCGGTCAGGTCAAGGGAAGACGAAATGGAAAGGATGCACCTGCCGGTGAGGTCAACAAGGTAGATATTGTTGTAATAGTCGTTTTTCCGGGCATAATCGTCCAGAAGCCGGCGGGCCGTATGAAGCCGCTGATTGAATTCATACTGAAGAAAGGCCAGCTGGACAAAGGGGGAGTTGGACAGAAGTTCGATATCCTTCTGGGTGACATCAAAGAAATGATCCAACTGTTCAACGGTCTTGCCGGCGACATTGTCCAGCTGCTGCCGGGTCTGTTTCACCAGGGCGTTGGCCGCACTGTGGTAGGAGATGGCGCCGACAACCAACAGCGGCACCCCGCCCAGGATGACAAGGATAAAGATCAGTTTGGCCCGTAAGCTTGCAAAGAACACGTTCAATCAAACCTCATCGCTTGTTGTCATGTACAATTCAACCCAATAATCTTTAGACAGAGCAAACATGGTGCCAGGCAAAAATGCAAACTACTTGCCGTTTAAATCGTATTTAATTATAGCAGCTTACGGTTTGCTCTGACCTTGGGATTGCGTTCTGTGTCCGTGCGCAAACCGCACACCGAGGGTCAAAATCTAAGTCTTTTGCACATGAAAGTAAAGCCAAAGGTATGGCTTTTGCCAAAGAGGCGATTTCAACAGGCGAAAATCCTTGAAATTTATCGAGGATGATGTTTTTTTAAATGAAACGGCTTTAATCGGTGAAATGCTCTGACATAAGGAAAAAAGATGATTGAAACCTATCGCGGAGTCGTCTATCCCAACCAGATGGACCATATGGACCACATGAATGTGCAATGGTACACTGCCAAATTCGATGAGGCCACCTGGCATTTGTTTTCGGCCGTGGGGATCACCAGCGCCTATATCCGTGAGAACAGGAGAGGAATGGCAGCCCTGGAGCAAACCACAAAGTACCAGTCCGAAGTGACGGCAGGGGATTTGCTGGTGATTCGATCCCGGGTTCTTGCGGTTGGGGACAAGACCCTTCGATTTTTCCATTCAATGGCTAACGCAGAGACGCAAAAGCCTGTGGCAACAACTGAACTTTTGGCGGTACATCTGGATCGGGATAAGCGCAAAAGCTGCCCACTGCCTGAAGCGATCAGGGACAGTTGCCAATCCCTGATCACATCGGCGTGACCCGGACGATTTTTTAAGACTGTTGATCCCGGACTAAAGCCGGGCCTGCAACCATCATAAGGAACAGCATGCTCAGGAGGCAAATTCACCCATGGATAAGATTCTGTCAGATTTAACCCGGCAATTATACGATACCGCCATGGCCATGGGGGCCGATTATTATGGTGTCGCAGACCTGACCCCGGTTGATGCCGTTGTACGGGATCAAAGCTGCGACATTTTATCAGGGTATCCGCGTTCCATCTCAGTTGGCATCGGGCTTTTGCACCCCATTGTGGATGGGTTGCCCAACCGGAACCAGCGGCGGGTGGCCGTCAATTATGCCCACCATGGTTACGGCGTGATCAATCAGCGCCTGGATCTTTTGATATCCACTCTGGCGAGCCGGCTTCAGAAAAGAGGGTTTAAGGCCTTTCCCATTGCGGCATCCCAGCGCGCCGATAAAGAGCGGATCTGCGGCCTTTTCTCACATAAATTAGGGGCCCATATGGCAGGCCTTGGCTGGATCGGGAAAAACTGCCTTCTTATTACGCCGGATATGGGTCCCAGGGTTCGATGGGCAACCGTACTCACCAATGCAGACCTGCCTCCCTCGGGCGGTCCGATGAAAGAGCGATGCGGGGACTGCAGGGCCTGTGCAGATATCTGCCCGGTCAAGGCCATCAAGGGACGCACCTTTGTCCGGAACGAATCACGGGAGTTTCGGTTTGATGCCGGCAAATGCGATAGGTACCTTTCCTGGATGAGTGAAAAGGACGAACAGACCGCTGTCTGCGGTATGTGTCTTTATACCTGTCCCTATGGAAGAAAAAGGACCAACACGGAACCCGGTTGATTTTTCACCGGGATGATGGCATCATTCAATTTCGCATTTACCACGGCAGACCCCTATTCGGAGAGTCCAGTTTATGAGGCGATACATCCCGGCGATCATTTTTTTGTCCCTAATGATTCACCCCGCAGCTCTGCTGGCTGCAGACAATAAAAAAAGCCATCCGGCCGTTGTCAAACAGGTTTTCCCGCCTCTGGTGGAAAGCATCCGCTTTGAAGGCGATATCCTTTTGTGCGGCCAGAAGATTCCCCATCAAATCCCCGAGGTCAGAGAGCGCCTTGAAAAAGAGATGCTGCTGGCCGCATGGAATAGGCCCCAGGTGATCCTCTGGCTCAAACGGGCCGGCCGGTATTTTCCTCACATTGAAAAGATTCTCAAAGAAAAAAAACTGCCTGAGGATTTAAAATATGTGCCGGTGGTGGAATCCGCCCTGCTGGCCCAGAACCGGTCAAGCAAGGGGGCTGTGGGGTATTGGCAGTTTTTGAGAAGTACCGGAAAAAAATACGGCCTGCGCATTGACTCCATGGTGGACGAGCGGCGAAATCTGTTCAAGTCCACCCGGGCCGCCTGTGACTATTTAAGCGCCCTCAAAGAGGAATTCGGCTCCTATCTGCTGGCAATGGCCGCGTATAACATGGGTGAGTTTGGTTTAAATGCCGAGATTGAATCCCAGCACAGCCACTCTTTTTTTGATCTGTACCTGCCCGTGGAAACCCAGCGGTATATTCTGAAGATCGCTGCGGCAAAACTGATCATGGAAAATCCCGATACCTATGGATTCCACCTTGGCCCCGAAGATATCTATCCTGAATTTACCTATTCTGAAATTCATTTTTCAATGAACCAGGAGACACCCCTGGCCCTGATAGCCAAGGCAGCCCAGATTTCTTTTAAAACCCTTAAGGATTACAACCCCGATCTGAGAGGATATGACCTGGCCAAAGGAAAAATCACGGTGCTTGTTCCTGCGGGAAAAGAAAAGGGATTTCAGGCCCGGTTTGCCGACCTGCACAAGGAATGGAAAAATACGGACGGACTGCGCTTTCATGTTGTCAGCACCGGTGAAAGCCTGACAGGCATCGCTGAACGCTATAACATGTCTTTGACTTCATTGCTCAGGATAAACCGCTTTTCCTACAATAAGATCATTCACCCGGGGGATCGTATCCGGGTTCGCTGACACGCCCTGGAATCAGTCGTGCTTTTTTGTTTTCTGTTGTTTTTTCAGACAGGTTTTGTCATCCCTGATAATGGCGCAGAGTTTTGGATTGTGAAGTTCTTTGCAGGTGATATGGTTATAAAGCGGGCATTCCGGATGTTTTTTAGACATGGGCCTTCCTTGTTGATAGCGGACTTTAAGTCCTACGACTATAACTTAGTTCGCCAGGGGTTTCAACAAGGTTTTCCTTTGCAAAACAATAACTAATACACAGTGACGAAAAATTATAAAGGAAATCCACCAGCCCCGGTACGGAGATGGTCTGGTTGAATCCGCCAAGATGAGGTCCTGTGGCAAGGATGATATCTTCCGTTGCCCTGGGAGGGGCGGGGCTGATACCCCGGGCGGCCAAAAAGTCTTCATAGGTTTTTTGTCCCATGCTCTCCTGGTCCCGGATCCTCAGCCGTTCCTCCATATCCCGGTCTATGCCCATGGCCGAAATCAGATCTGTCACAAGATCCGGAATTCGGTTTTTAAAAACCTGCGGCAACGGTTCCTCGGAAAAGGCTGAAAAGTAGTGGGTACAGACCCCGGTGATAAAACAAGTAAAGCGCGCAGGATCAAAAAGATCCCGGGTATCGGCCGGTGCACCGCTGCTGTCCAATCCGCGGCGTTGGGGAGCCTGGCTGCGAAAACAACTGCCCATGACCAGAATGAAACTCAAAAGATGTTCACCGATATAATGCCGAAGATCCTTTGAGGACAGGGCCGGTTCCAGGTGTTCAAAATCCCTGAGGCCGGACAGGCTGAAGTTGGGAAAGCGGCAGGAATCCAGCCACTGGTCCAGACGCCCGCCGTGTTCCCAGAGGTAGCGGCCGCTGTCTCTTCGCCGATCCTGCTGAACCCGGTTGTGGAACAGGGGGATTAAAGCGGTGTGGAAAAGACCTTTTTCCGTAAGCTGTCCAAGGATCCGGGCGGTGTTGAAAAACACCTGTTCAATACGGTCCCAGGCATCGGGAGATACGGATTCGTTAGGGTACTCAAAATAGGTCAGGGGGGCGGTGTAAGCGATACAAATCCCTTTGTACAGGCCTTCGGGGAATCTTCCAGGCAAAGGATCGGTTACCTTGTACAGGGCCGATGCGTCCTGAATGGTAACAGGACGTGGCAGTTGCCAAGTTTTTTCGGCTGCCGGATAAAGTGTGGCCAGTTGTCCCTGGAAGTAATGTTCCCGGGACAGTTCCCCAAGGTTTTCACAGGATCTGGCAAATTTTAAAACCCCAAGGCATCCGTTTTCAAGGGGCAGGATCAGGCTGCGTCCCCGCCAGATCCAGGTGCCTTTTCTTTGACTGCCAAAGGCGTTGACAAGGCTATCCAGGGAAACGGGGCAGGGCTCGCGGGGCTCTGGCAAGACCTGCGGGGTTGAAGAAAGGCGCACCGGAAGTTTTCCCACGGCATTGCCAAGGGCCCTGACCCTGGGACCTGATGCCCCGGCAAGAATCTTTTGAAGTTCTTTGATAATGACGGCACAGGTTGCAGTTTTAGATGCAAGACAGAGCGCAATGAGGGCATCGGCCGCCTCTCCTAAAAGAAAGAACACCTGTTTTTTATTGTCGAAGCGCTGCGATCGGATCAGGCCCAGCAGGGCATCAATCGTCTGGGGGGTGGTGGCATCCGGATAGGTGTCAATATGGGTTCTTAGATACTTGACCGCAAGCAGTGCCCCTGAAAACCCGCAGGTGCCATCACAAAGTTCTCGTTCAGTGCGGTGGCGGGACAGAGCATGACAGGGCAAATGAAGGTCCTTACTGGGTCAGGGGTTTTTCTGAAATATCCGACCCTGTGGACGAAGACGGAGCCGGTGCGGTTGCACCGGACGGATTTGTATCCAGTTGGGGAACCGGTTTCTGCTCCGCAGAATTGGTTTCCCGGGGCTGGCTTTTTTGGGGGGCGGAAGATTGTGCGGAGAGCTTGGCTTCCAGTTCTGTGAGCCGATTTTCCATGAGAATACGCAGCTGGTCGATACGGTATTCGGTGCGCTTTTCCACATCCGCCTTGAGGGTTTTGATCTGTTTGTCCATCAGGCTTAAGGATTTGCTCAACTGGCCAAGCTGCTGCTCATAGGCGGATAGCTCCATGAGGCGGGCGTCAAATTCCTCTTTGAAAAGCTGCATTTCATGTTTGATCTGATCAGATTTGGATTTGAACTGGGTGTTGTTCTCCTTGATGGCTGCCAGAAGATCCTGGTTGATCCGTTCCATCTCGGCCAGGGTGGCCTTATCCTGACCTGCGTTGGTCTGGATTCTTTTTTCCAGTTTTTTTATCGTGGCCTGGAAGGCCTTATTGTCAGTCTTGTCCGCGGAAAGCTTGGCCAGCTGATTTTCCAGGGCCTGGCCTTTTTTACCGATTTCGGGAAGGGCCTCATCCAGGGCAAATTTAACCTCAGCGATCCTGACATCCAGAGCATTGAGTTTTTCGTCCAGCTTGGCAGCCAGATGCTGAACCTGGCTGCCCTGGGTTTCGTCCACATCCACAACCCTCTCTTTCATGTCAAGATAGGCAAAGGCAAGGACAGCAATTATAATACAGGGAATGATCACCGATATGATGGTCACCCGGTTGGATAGTTTTTCAATTTTGAGGGTGTTGACTTCCTGGTGATACATGGCCGCCTGGATTTCTTCGGCGGTGTCTTCTACGTCATCGGGAAGCTGGGATAAGTCACTTCTTAAGTTGCCAAGACGGTTGTCGTCCATTGGGTTCAATCCTGGATCTTTTTAGGGGTTACAAGTACCTTAAGAAACGTTATTCCCACTCTATGGTGCCGGGGGGTTTCGAAGTGATATCAAAGACCACCCTATTGATCCCGTCAACCTCGTTGATGATCCGGTTGGAGATTTTTCCCAGCAGATCATGGGGAAGCTTGGCCCAGTCTGCGGTCATGGCGTCGTTGCTGGTGACCGCGCGGATGGCCACGCAATTGCCAAAGGTTCTCATGTCCCCCATGACGCCGACGCTTTTGACCGGCAAAAGCACGACAAAAGACTGCCAAAGTTTTCTATAGTATCCTGCGGACCGGATTTCTTCGAGAAGGATCGTGTCCGCTTTTTTCAGGATTTCCAGGCGTTCACGGGTGATCTCGCCCAGGATACGGATGGCAAGACCGGGGCCGGGGAAGGGCTGCCGCCATACCAGATCCTCATTGATTCCAAGTTCCAGGCCCAGCTTGCGGACTTCGTCTTTGAACAAGAGCTGCAAAGGTTCGATGAGCTTGAGGTTCATCTCCTCTGGCAGTCCTCCCACATTGTGATGGGATTTGATGATTGAGGTCGGGCCGCCAAATGCGGATTTGGACTCGATGATATCCGGGTACAAGGTGCCCTGTCCAAGGAATTCGGCACCTTCTATTTTTTTGGCTTCTGCGTCAAAAACCTCGATAAACAGCTTGCCGATGATTTTACGCTTTTTTTCAGGGTCGGTCACCCCGGAAAGGGCGGATAAGAATTTGTCCGAGGCATCAACAAATTTAATGTTCATGTCCAGGTTTGAGGTGAGGCTGACCTCAAGCTGTTCCTGTTCATTGTGCCTTAAAAGGCCGTTGTTCACAAAGATGCAGTGCAGGTTTTTGCCAACGGCCTTGTGGATCAGGGTGGCGGCAACAGAAGAATCCACACCGCCGGACAGGCCCATGATGACTTTTTTGTCCCCAACGGCCTCTTTGATCTGGGCGATGGCCCCGTCAGAAAAGGATTTCATATTCCAGTTTTTCTCGCAGCCGCAGATGTCGAAAAGAAAACGGCTGATCATCTTGCTGCCGTTGACTGAATGCTCGACTTCCGGATGGAACTGCAGACCGTAAAAGTTTTTGGCTTTGTTGGCAATCGCGGCAATTTCCGTATTGTCTGTGGACGCGGTAACCTCAAAGCCTTCTGGCAGGGTCTTTGCCGAATCGCCATGGCTCATCCAGCACTGAAACTGGGATTCCATTTGACTGAACAAAGGGGTCGGAGTCTTGATTTTCAGCTCGGCAAATCCGTACTCCCTCTTTTCTGCCCGGCGGATGGTGCCGCCCAGAGAGTGGATCATGAACTGCATCCCGTAGCAAATCCCCAATACAGGAATCCCCAGTTCAAAAATGCCTGCGTCGACGACAGGGCTGTTCTCCTCATAGATGGAGGAGGGGCCACCGGATAGAATAATGCCCAGGGGGTTCAGCTCCTTGATTTTATTTAAGGGAATGCCCGAAGGCTCCACCTGGCAGTACACGCCGTTTTCCCGGACGCGTCTTGCAATGAGCTGGTTAAACTGGGAGCCGAAATCAATGATTATAATCATGGCGTTGTTCCTAAGATCAATTTGCGGTTTTAAATCGGGAAATTTTCCTATAAAAGGTGCTAAAATGCAAGATGTTTTTATCTGGATCTTGCCAATAGCCCGCTGTTATGATTTATTAGAAGGACTTTAAAACCGTTCGATTAATATCATTTTAGTTAAAAATTTAGGAGCAATTGATGTACTTAGCCAGTGATTTGAGAAAAGGCCTGAAACTGGATCTCGACGGAGATCCCCATGTCATTGTGGGATTCGAGTTCAAAAAGCCGGGAAAAGGCCAGTCTCTGTATAAATGCAAACTCAAAAATATGATTACAGGCGCCCAGTTTGAACGGACCTATCGGTCCGGGGACAAATTCGAAAAGGCCAACCTGGAGGAAACCGAAATGGAATACCTGTATGCGGACAAGGATACCTGGTGTTTCATGAATTCCTCCAACTATGAGCAGATTTTCCTGACCGCCGATCAGATCGGGGACAATATTGATTTGCTCAAGGAAAACACGGTATGTACCGTGCTGCTCCATAACGGCAATCCTATTGGCGTTACCCTACCCAACTTTGTGGTTCTGGAAGTGGTTAAGGCGGATCCCTGGGCCAAGGGAGATACCGCCACAGGCGACACAAAACCTGCCACCCTTGAAACCGGATTTGAAATCCAGGTGCCTCCCTTTGTCAATGAAGGTCAGCTGATCAAAGTGGACACCCGGACCAAGGAATACGCTGAACGGGTGAATGAATGATACATCCAACATAGCCCGGGATCTGACCATCCGCCAGGTCCTTGTGGTGGATGACGAAGCCAGTCTCAGGGTCCTTTTGACCAAGGCGCTGGGCCGGGCCGGGTTTGAATGCCGGGAGGCTGCGTCAGCCGAAAAAGCGCTTGCGCTCATTGAGTCGGCTGACGCGCCGGAATTTGATTTGATCATCTCGGATATTTCCATGCCCGGCATGGACGGGATAGAACTGCTCAAGACGGTGAAAAAGGACCGTCCGGATATCCATTTCATCATCATGACCGGATATGCCTCGGATTATTCCTACGTGGATATTATGGACGCCGGGGCATCCGACTACATGACCAAGCCCTTTAACATCAACTCCACCCTGGCCCGGATCAAGCGCATCTCCCGGGAAAAACAGCACCTGGTTGATCTGGAATCCGCCAATGAAAAGCTGCGTCATTCCATGGATAAGGCGGCCCGCCTGGCCAAGCAGGCCGAAGAGGCCTCCAAAGCCAAAACCTTCTTTCTTGCGGCCATGAGCCATGAGATCCGGACACCGCTCAACGGCATTATGGGATACACGGATATGCTCATGGACACAGGGTTGGACAATGAGCAGCGCAGCCTTTTAAATAACGCCCGCCTCTCCTGCGATACACTTTTGTCCGTCGTCAATGACATCCTGGATTTTTCAAAGGTGGAATCGGGAAAGCTTCAGCTGGAAACCATTGCCTTTGATCCTGAAATTCTGTGTTACGATGCTATTGATGTCATCCGGACCCAGGTGGATGAGTCCCGGGTGGAACTTTTGTGCAAAATTTTTGATAATGTGCCGGGAAAAGTTGTGGGCGATCCCCACAGGTTCCGGCAGGTTCTGCTCAACCTGCTGGGCAATGCGGTGAAATTCACCCGGAAGGGGTATATCTCTTTAACCCTTGAAGCCCGTGCCCTTGAACGGGGAGACACCCTGATCACCGTGTCGGTTGCCGACACCGGTATCGGTATCGCACAAGAAGAGCAGGATGCCGTGTTTAACCCCTTTATCCAGTCTGAGCAGGACATTACCAACCGTTCGGGCGGAACCGGACTGGGGCTTGCCATATCCAGAAATATCGCCCGGAAAATGGGCGGGGACCTGTGGCTTAAATCCGTAAAGCATCAGGGATCGACCTTTTTTTTCACCGCTCAGATGAAAGCGGCCCAGGCCGTTGCCAAACCTCGGATACGCCCGGTCGCGCTGGCCGGTAAAAAAGGGCTGGTACTGGCCACAAGTTCCCAGGCCCTGGATATTTTGTCCCACATCCTGTCAAAGTCCGGGATGATGGTGGATGTCCATCCCCTTGAAGATCTCCCCCTGATCCTTTCCGATCTTGCCCTGTCATCGTCGGGGGGGGAAGGGCCTTACGATCTTGGGATCATTGACCTGGGAAAGGCTGTTAAACCTTCGGACAAAGACATGTCCATCCTGATGAAAGGCACCTGCCCCGAGGATTTTCCGTTTCCATGGATGGCCTGTGCCGTTCCTTTTCCGGGGATCGCAAAAATATTCGAAGAGGCCGGATTTAAAGGGTTTATTGCCAAGCCGGTCCGGAAAACCAAACTTGAGGAAATGGCCGCCCATGTCCTGGGCCTTGCCGAAAGCCTCAGCGGGGAAGAAGAGTTGTCAGGCCTTATCACAACTCACAGCCTGTCGGAGGATATCAAGGCGGACACCGGCATCCTTCTGGTTGAGGACAACCCGGTGAACCAGAAAATGACCCGGCTCATGCTGACCAAGGCCGGATACCGGGTGGAACTGGCCGAAAACGGCAAAAAGGCCCTGGATGCCTATATTAACGATCCATCCGGGGTG
This sequence comes from uncultured Desulfobacter sp., assembly GCA_963677255.2. Lineage (GTDB taxonomy): Bacteria > Desulfobacterota > Desulfobacteria > Desulfobacterales > Desulfobacteraceae > Desulfobacter. Next base: position 50,559 of record CAXXER010000002.1, read on the forward strand.
GATCTCATCCTCATGGATATCAACATGCCGGTCATGGACGGTTTTATGGCCACCGAATCCATAAGGGCCCATGAGAAAAAAGCAGGCCTTGATCCTGTGCCGGTGCTGGCCCTGACCGCCAATGTTCTGGAAGAGTTCAAAAAACGGGGCAAGGACGTGGGGATGAACGACTTTTTAACCAAACCCATTAAACGGGAAGTGATCTTTGCCGCCATCCGGAACTGGGTGCGGCGTTAACGTTTCATACGGCCTTTATTTCTCGCTTTTTCCTAAGGTATGACCGCAGTCCCGGTTGGGACATTTTAAAAATTTTCCGTCCCGTTTGGTTTCTTTTTCCACCATAAAGGCATTGCCGCATTCAGGGCAGCTCTCGCCCACGGGTTTATCCCAGGAGGCAAAGGTGCAGTCCGGATAGTTGGAGCAGCCGAAAAAGACTTTCCCCCTTTTGGATTTTTTCTCAACAATGGTACCGCTGCATCCTTTTTCGGGGCAGGGGACGCCGGTATCCTTGGAACTGCTGTCCTGGTTTAAAGATTCGGTGTGCTTGCACTCCGGATACCCGGTGCAGGCTAAAAAAAGACCGAACCGGCCGTCCTTTTGCACCATGGGCTTGCCGCACTTGGGGCAGTCTTTTACAGGCTCGCTGTCCTCTATTTTTTCAACAATTGAAATCGTTCCCTTTTCATCCCGTGTGTAATTGCTGGTGAAGTCACACTCAGGATAAGCGGTACAGGCCAGAAAATGACCGTTACGACCGATTTTAATATTCACCGGGCTTTGGCATTTCGGACAGGAAAGGCCGGTCTCAACCCCGACCCCTTTGACGGACACCATGTTTTCTTTGGCATCATCCAGGGTCTGTTTGAATCCCCCGTAAAACGCTTTGAGCAGATCCAGTTCCTTTAATGCCCCACTTTCCACATCGTCTAGGTTGGTTTCCATCTGGGCGGTAAAAGAGACATCCAAAAGGTTGGGAAATGAGGCCACCAAAAGATCATTGACGATGAATCCCAGCTCTGACGGTGCAAAATACCGGTTGACCAGTTCAACATATCCTTTTTCCCTTATCACTCCAAGAATGGAGGCATAGGTGGAAGGCCGACCGATGCCGTTTTTTTCAAGTTCCTTGACAAGAGAGGCCTCTGAAAATCGTGGCGGGGGTTTGGTAAAATGCTGTTTGGGATGAATTTTTTCGCAGGAGAGCTTTTCTCCTTCAGCCACGGGTGGCAGGATCTGGGCGTCATTGTCTTTGGTTTTCTCTTCAGCCGCATAAAGGCGCATGAATCCGTCGAATTTGACGGTGGACCCTGAAAGGCTGAAGGTGTACCGGTCTGCCGCCTTGATGAGAATGGATTTCTGGTCGACCTGTGCCTGGGCCATTTGTGAGGCCACAAAGCGTTTCCAGATCAGATCGTAAAGCTTGAACTGATCATCGTTTAAGAATTTACGAATCTTTTCAGGGGTATTGTATACAGATGTCGGACGGATGGCTTCATGGGCATCCTGGGCCTTGTTTTTGTTTTTAAAATTTCTCGGGGATTTGAGGGCGTACTCCGGACCGTAAGTTCCGGAGATCAGGGCCTGGGCTTCCTGGGCCGCCTCCGGAGCCGTTCTTGTGGAGTCGGTCCTCATATAGGTGATCAAACCTTCAGGCCCGCCGCTGCCGATTTCAATGCCCTCGTACAACTGCTGGGCCACAATCATGGTTTTCTTGGCGGAAAACCGCAGGCGGTTAATGGCATCCTGCTGCAGCTTACTGGTTATAAACGGGGGAAGAGGGGTCCTGTTAACGGTTTTTTGTTTAATCTCATCAACGGTGAACGATCCGGACTCAAGATCGGAAACAATGGCGGCTGCCTGTTCCCCGTTGGTAACCTTGGCCTTTTTCCCGTCAATTTTTACAAGCGCAGCATTGAACTGCGGCGGTGCCTGGGCCAGAAGATCGGCGGTAATGGTCCAGTACTCCTCGGGTTCAAACCGTCGGATCTCCCGCTCCCGGTCACAGATGATTTTTACGGCTACGGACTGGACCCTGCCGGCAGAAAGTCCCCGCTGAACTTTCTGCCAGAGCAAAGGAGAGATCTGATAGCCCACCAGGCGGTCCAGTTTACGCCTTGCCTGCTGGGCGTCATATTTATTGGCATCGGGTTCAAGAGGATGCTCAAGGGCTTCGGTAATGCCTTTTTTAGTCAGCTCGTGGATCAGCACCCGGTGAAATTTTCTGCCCTTTTTTTTAAGAATATCCATGATGTGGAAGGCAATGGCCTCCCCTTCACGGTCCGGGTCAGGGGCTAAAAAGACTTCTTGCGTACCATTGGCCTCTTTTTTAAGGGTGGCGATGATCTTGGATTTGTCCTTGATGTTGACGTACTTGGCCTTAAAATCGTCTTCCACATCAATCCCTAAGTCTTTTACCGGAAGGTCCCTGATATGGCCCGCACTGGCAGCCACGTTGTAGGACTTGCCTACGTATTTTTTCAATGTTTTGATTTTGGTTGGGGACTCGACAATGATAAGTGGTTTAGCCAATGTTACTCCTTTGAAAGCGAAAATAAATTTCCTGGGTGACGATGAATGATGCCCGATAGTTCCAACTCAGTTAAAATAGCCAGGACCCGGCTGCTTTCAAGGCCGGCGGCGTTAATGATTTCGTCAATGTGCCTGGGATATGGGTCCAGGTGGTTATATACCAAAGATTTTGCTTTGTCCATGACCACGGAAGATTTTTTTGATCCGTCGGATGGCAAGGGTGCAGGAGGACAACCGGCGGTCTCTTCCGCTGCCCTGGGACAGACAAACTGCCCCAGTTCATCAATGATATCCTGTTCATTTTCCACCAGGCGGGCCCCGTCCCTGAGCAGGCGATGGGCTCCTCTGCTCTGGGAGGAGCGGATGCTGCCTGGAATGGCAAAGACCTCCCGGTTGTATTCTGCCGCCAGTCGGGCGGTGATCAAAGAGCCGCTTTTACTGGCGGCCTCGACCACCAGGGTGCCGCAGGAAAGCCCTGCGATGATCCTGTTTCTGACCGGAAAATGACCGGCCCTGGGAGGGGCGTCCAGACTGAATTCGGACAGGGCTGCACCGCTGCCGGCAATTTGCCGGTAAAGGCCTTTATTTTGCGACGGATAGATATGGTTTAACCCCGCACCCATGACGGCTATGGTGGTGCCGCAGGCTTCCAGAGCTCCTTTGTGGGCTTGGGTATCAATGCCGGCAGCCATGCCGCTGACAATGGTAAAGCCTCTGCTCGAAAGCGCCCGGGCCAGATGCCTGGCCGTATTTTTTCCGTAGCTTGTCGCCTTTCTGGAGCCCACAATGGAAAAACAGGGTTGTTCCGGAAAGATCCGGCCGTCGTAGAAAAGCACCATGGGCGGATCCGGGATCTGTTTGAGCAGGGAAGGGTAAAGAGGGTCGGTAAAAACCAGAACGGACAGTCCCCGGTCGTTAATCTGCGCAATTTCCTTTTGGGCCTGGGGCTTGAGACGATGATGGGAAAGGATACCGGAAAGGGCCTTTGCGGTCATGCCCTCTATTGTTTTTAATTCATCGGCAGGGGCGTTGAAAACCGCATCAGGAGTCTTGTACCGGCGAATCAACCGCTTGCGGGTCGGGTTGCCCATGCCTGGTAGTGCCCTGAAGATGAACCAGGAAAATTTTTTATCCTGAACCTGTGTCATGACCGTTTACCCTATTGGAAGGTAGACAGCTTTTTTTGCGCCTTTTCAGCTGCGGGTGTAAATGGATATTTTTTGATGACCAGTTTGAGAAAATGGCTGGCCCGGTTTACATCATCAATGGATAGATAGGCATAACCTGTTTTTAACAGAGCATCGGGTACTTTTTCCGCCTTGGGATAGGATTGGACCAATGCCTTGAACACCTCAATGGCCTTGTCGTAGCGTCCTTTGGTGTAATGACATTCCCCAAGCCAGTACAAGGCGTTGTCCGCCAAGCTGTGTTCGGGATGCTGTTTGGCAAAGGTGGCAAAGAGATCTGCGGCATTGTCAACTTCGTTTTCCAGCAGCAGGTTTCGGGCCTTTTGGTAAAGCTGGGCCGGATCGGAATACTCCATGGTGTAAACCACCTTTTTCTGGGAGGCCACCTGGCCTTCCAGGGAGCTGACCTTATCCTCCAGCTTTGAAATTTTGCTTTCTAACTGTTCAATGGTTTGTTCGGAGGTTTGATCGGAAGCGGTGTCAGGCAAAGCCTGGGAAGGTTCACTATCTTTGGTGGTGACCACCGTCTCCTGACCCTCGCTGGTGCCTGCGCTGCCCTTGAACAGATCCAGGGCAGCGCAGGAAGAAATGATCAGGCAAGCCAATACCGGAAAAAGGATAGCAACCAGAATGTTTTTTGCCGGTATCATGCGTTACCTATCTTTTACCGTGGGCCGCCAGGACAATGGGGGAGGCCACAAAGATGGAGGAGTAGGTGCCGATGCCGATCCCGACGATCATGGCAAAGGCAAAGTTGTGAATGATTTCTCCGCCCAGAAAGTAAAGGGCCAGCAGTACAATCAAGGTGGTAAAAGAGGTCAGTATGGTCCGGGACAGGGTCTCGTTGATGCTTTTGTTGAACAGCTCGGGCAGGTCTGCATCGCTGACTTCCCCCTTGGTGTTTTCCCGGATTCTGTCAAAGACGATGATCGTGTCGTTGAGAGAATACCCGATGATGGTCAGAAGCGCTGCAATGATCTGAAGGGAGAAGTCCAGATTGAGCAGGGAAAAAATGCCCACTGTGATGAAAACGTCGTGGATCAAAGCGACAATGGCACCGATGGCATACTGCAGGCGCAGTGTCCAGAAAAGAGCCAGGGTCACAATCATGGCGCCGGTGATCAAAAACGGCATGGATACGTTGAAGACCGATAGAAAATAAACGGCAGCCATCAAAGCACCTGCTGTGATTCCGGCAATGGTCCATTTCTGCTCAAACCGGCCGGAAATGTAGATGGTGATAAACAGCAGAGAGTAAAAAATAGCCAGCAGGGCTTTGTTTTTCAGGTCCTTTCCCACCTGGGGACCGACCATTTCAACCCGGCGGATATCAGGCGTCTGGCCTGTGGTGGTCTGGATGCCCTGGCTGATGGACTGGGCCAGTTCGTCGGCCATCTCCTCTGCACTGGCGGTACGGATAAGGTACTCATGGTCCGTTGGCTGGCCGAAATTCTGGACTGAGGCATCTTTGATGCCCATCCGGTCCAGGCCGTCCCGGATATCGGAGATGGCCACCTCCTGGTGAAATTTCATCTGGATCAGAGTGCCGCCGGCAAAGTCAATGCCATAATTGGGACCCTTGTGGGCGATGAGTGATACAAGCCCTGCCAGGATGAGGATCAGGGAAAAGGCAAACCCGATTTTACGTTTTCCCAGAAAATCGAAATGGGTATCAGCTTTAATAAACTGCATGGGGTATTCTTCCTTTTAAATACTCAGTGTGGATGATCGTTTGTTCTGAAGAATCAAGTCGTAAATGGACTTTGACAGGACAAGAGCTGTGAACATACTGGCGACAATACCAAGTCCCAGGGTAACGGCAAAGCCCTTGATGGGGCCGGTGCCGAACTGGAACAGAACCACCGCTGCAATCAGCGTGGTCACATTGGCATCCATAATCGTCAAAGTCGCCCGTTCATAGCCGGCGTTCACAGCGGTCATGGGACTTTTCCCCGCCCGCAGTTCCTCACGGATTCGTTCAAAAATAATTACGTTGGCATCCACAGCCATACCAATGGTCAGAATGATACCGGCAATGCCCGGCAGGGTCAGGGTGGCCCCAAAGGCCGCAAGCCCCCCGCCAATCAGAATGATATTAACCACCAGGGCGATGTCAGCGATGAGACCTGCCCCTTTGTAATAGATCAGCATGAAGAAGATCACAAGGGCGCCGCCCACCAGCATGGAAATCAGGCCCATGCGCACGGAGTCCGCACCCAGGGTGGGGCCTACGGTCCGCTCTTCGATGATTTTAACCGGAGCCGGAAGAGAACCAGCCCGAAGCGCAATGGCCAAATCCTTGGCTTCATTAAGGGAGAATTGGCCGGTAATCCTGGCCTTGCCTCCGGCAATACGCTCCTGGATATTGGGAGCGGAGTACACAGTGTTGTCCAGGATGATGGCCAAACGTTTGTTCACGTTTTTGGCCGTGACCCGGTCAAAGATCCGGGCCCCTTTTCTGGAGAATTCAATGCCCACCTGGGGCTGTTGAAACTGGTCAAACTCAACCCGGGCGTTCGTAAGAAGACTGCCGTCCAGAAGCACTTGTTTTTTGACCAGGAAAGGGACTTTGGATACATGGCCAGTGGCCGGATCCTGCCGTTCCTGGTAAAGAATTTCCGATCCCACAGGCGGGTTGCCTTTGAGTGCTGAGGCCACATCGGCTTCATCGTTGACCAGCTGGAAGGTCAGCTGGGCGGTCTTGCCGATCAGGCCTTTGGCCCGGTCCGGATCCTTGATTCCAGGCAGCTGCAGCAGGATTCTTTTGTCCCCTTGAATACGAATATCCGGTTCTGAAACCCCGAATTCATCTATCCTGTTCCGGATGGTTTCAAGGGCCTGCTCTGTCGCCATCTTTTTAATATTGGCCGCTTCATCGTCTGACAGGCTCAATTCAAATTCAACCCCGTCGTTCTGTGTTTTAACCGAAGGGATCATGAGATTGGAAAAGGTATCGGAAAGAATTTTTTCAAAAGCGGCCTTGTTATTCTTGTCGGCCAGTTTGGCAATAATCCGGTTGTCCTTGGTCCGGTTGACTCCCAGGTGCTTGATGTCCTGGCTGCGCATTTCCTTTTTCAGTTCCTGAATCGTGCGCTCCATTTCAGCTTCGACAGCCTTTTCATTCTGAACTTCAAGCACAAGGTGCATGCCGCCTTGAAGATCCAGTCCCAGACTGATTTTTTTATGGGGCCAGGTGTTCAAAAAAGTGGGTAAAAGACAGATAACGGCAGCGATCACAATACCGGAAATCACCAGGCGTTTAACGGTAAATAGTTTCAATCTTCCTACTCCTCAGGGGCGTTATTTTTTGTCTTTGGACTTCTGGGCCGTGTCATTATCAGAGATCAGTGCGGCAACATTTCCCCTGGAAACCTTAATTTTGACCTTTTCAGCAATTTCAAGCCCGATGGTGATGTCGTCCAGGGAGGCAATGGTGCCGTAAATACCGCCGGAGGTGACAATACGTTGTCCCTTTTTAAGGTTACCGATCATTTCCTTATGTTCTTTGGCCTTTTTTTGCTGGGGCCTGATCAACAGGAAGTAAAAAATGGCAAATAAGATAATGATGGGCAGAAAGCCGGCAAGTCCCCCTGCCTGTCCTGCCTGTCCTGCGGGTTGTCCCATGGCGTATGCTGTACTAATCAAGGTCGTCCTCCTTAACAAAAAGTCTGATCAGGATGGGTTGGTCGGAATCCAGATGTTTCTTCCGTCAAACTGAATCCTGTTTACATTATCATAGTTAATATCTTTGAGCAGGTTGAATACGGCCTCCATATTGTAGACCACCACCTTACTCAAAGGTTCCAATAAGTTGATATCCTGAACCACCTTTTCTTCAACCATGTTGTAGATGATCACCATGGTTTCGGAAAATTTCAGGATTTTGCCTACGCCGGAGCTCAACCCCTGTGAGCCGGGCTCATCTGCCCGTGTCTGCACAGCGATTCCCCTGGCGGCATAGTAGTCCCTCAGAATACCAAAATGGATATTCCAAAGATTGTCCCCGGGCTGGACTACATAAACACCATAGGCCTTTATTTCTGCAGGCTTGGTCTCTCCGTTTTCCGACAATGTCTGTTCAAAAACCTTGCCCTCCTGGGTAAAGGCTTTTTCCAGCAGATCCTGCATGGAAACGGTGGACTTGCCCACTTTAAAGCTTTCATCGGACTTAACAATCATGTCCAGGCTTTTTTGGATCCCCAGCTTTTTTTTGCGGTTTTCCATTAAAACCTTTTGGTCACCGTCCTCGTTTAAGGCTTTGTAATCAATGGCCTGTTTGGGCGGTTCAATTTTTCCGGTCACCACCGGAAGTTTTGGGTCCGTTGCTGCCTTATGGTTTGCTGTGGCAGCTTTGTCCGTTGAGGCATTGCCTTTCTCGACACCTGGGGTATTTGCCGGGGTGTTATCCGAGGAACCGGTAAAAAAGAACACCAGGGCGGCAAGGATGATCACCACAGCCGCCGCAAGCCCGATCGTTTTCTTACTGTTTTTTCCCCTGTCCAGGAGCATATATTCTCCTTTTTACATGCAGTTGAAATTGTTTCAGATACACCTATGGGCCCATATTGTCAAGGATACATCCCCTGTCATCCATCATCCTTGAGCCCTGTTTCCCGCATAAATGTTACTCCAGGGCTCTTTAGGCCTTCATTTTTACTCTGTCGCCAAGGATTTGGTTTTTGAGGGTAACAAATCATGGGGCATCGGATCAGGGATCGGAAAATTCCCTGTCGAGCTAAAGAATGCGGCTTTGGCCTGAAACCAGTTCCGGATCGGTTTCCACAAAAATTGAAATTTGTCGTTTGGCCTCCAGGTCCACCAGTTCCTCTCTTTTGGTGTTGAGCAGGTAGTGGGCCACCTGGGCCGGCACATAACAATAAACCTCTTTGTCCGCCTTAAGGCTTTTGATGGTTAACTGGCGCAGCACAGCAAGTCCCTGGGTTTCAACAGACGGGGTCATGCCGCGGCCGTTGCAGTGCCGGCAGGTGTCATAGGATCCGTAGGTGATGGAGTGGCGGATGCGCTGCCTGGACATTTCAAGCAGTCCGAATGCGGTGATCCCGCCCACCTTTGTTTTGGCCTTGTCAGATTTGAGGTGTTTTTTTAGGGATTTGGTTACCTCCGCCTTGTGGCGCCGCTCTTTCATATCAATGAAATCCACGACAATCAGTCCACCCATATCCCGTAAGCGCAGCTGCCGGGCGACCTCTTCCGCCGCTTCAAGGTTGGTGTGGTAGGCTGTTTCCTCAATGTTGCGGCTCTTGGTGGATTTGCCCGAGTTGACATCAATGGAAACCAGCGCCTCGGTCTGTTCTATGACCAGAAAACCGCCGGACTTCAATGCCACCTCTCTGCGGTAGATGGAAGAGATCTGCTCTTCTAACTGGTACTTTGTGAAAATCGGTTTTTCTCCCTTAAACAGCCGGACAATTTTCTGCTGTTTGGGGGCGATCATCCCAATGAATTCCTTGACCTCCTTGAAGGTCTCGGGATTATCGATGAGGATCTCTTTGATGTCAGTGGTGAAGTAATCCCTTAAAGAACGGACCGCAAGGCTTTGTTCCTTATACAGCAGGGTGGGCGCTTTTTCCTCCATTGCCAACTGATCTATTTTTTTCCATACCCGCATCAGATACCTTAAATCTGCAGTGAGCAGGGTTTTTGTGGCCCCTTTGCCGGCGGTTCTGACAATCATGCCGAACCCGTCCTGGATTTTCATGCCTTTAAGGATTTTGACCAGGCGCTTTCTTTCTTCTTCCTCGTTGATCTTGCGGGACACACCCCGGGTGGTATTGCCAGGCATGAGTACACCGAATCTGCCGGGCAAAGAGATATAGGTGGTGAGCATCGCCCCTTTCAGGTTGATAGGATCCTTGGTGACCTGAACGATAAGTTCCTGTCCCTTTTTGATAAGGTTGAACAGGGCCTTGTCCTTTTTCTCAACTTCCTGGAAGTAATCCGGGTGGATTTCGTTTTTTTGCAGGAATCCGTTTTTCTGGGCGCCGTAATCGACAAAAACCGCCTGGAGACTTTGTTCCACGCGGGTGACGATCCCCTTATAAATATTGCCTTTTGTGACCTCTTTGGCCGATGTCTCAATGTGAAATTGATCGAGTTTGTTGTCAAAGACCGCTGCGATCCTGTTCTCTTCAGGATCCAGCGCGTTGATCAGAATTTTTCTAGTCATTCATTGTCTCATTTTAAAATTGTTACGAAGCTGACCTTTGCACAGACTCCCCTACAAAGGATACCTATGTGATATCCGCACGCAAGTCAAATTTTTTATTTAATATCCAAGCGGCTGTTCATCAGCCGTCCCGGATAGGTTTTCTGTCGAAGGATGTCAAAATAGGTCAAAATACGTTCCACGTAGTGGATCGGTTCCCATCCTCTGGCATACCCATGTTTGGTTTTTTTATACACTTTTGCCTTTGAAAGCAGAGGCAGTGTGGCTTTAAGAGCCTGCCATGTGTTCGGATCCCAGCCTTTTTCCCTTGCAAGGGCCATGGCGTCGGTCACATGCCCGTATCCGATATTATATGAGGCCAGGGCAAAAAGCAGGCGCTGGTAAGGATCTTCTATGGCTTCAAAGCGGTCGTGCATCCGATCCAGGTATTTGATTCCGGCCCTGATGCTCTGTTTGGGATTCATTCGGTTGGATATCCCCATTTCCCTTGCCGTGGTGTGGGTGATCTGCATCAGGCCCCGCACATTGGTAAAGCTTTTTGCATTGGGATTGAACTGGGATTCCTGGTAAACCACCGCTGCGACCAGGCGCCAGTCAAATCCGTATTTGGCGGATTCCTCCATGATCAGATCTTTATATTTGGGAAGCCGGGTTTTAATCCGCTCGTGGAATTTTTTTAATTCATAGGCGTCAAAATCCCGGATATTTTCATAGTACTTGTCAGTAAGATTTTTTAAAATCCCGGATTCATTGGCATGGAGCAAAAACCGGTTGACCTCCTGGAGCATTTCCTTGTCGCCGCGGCGGACGGCCCAGGCAACGGATTCCTTGTGCTGGATCGGAATGCCGATGTGAATGTCGGGAAAATACCTGCGGTTGAGCAGGGCGATATTGGAATCGGCAATGGTGAATTTGATTTCCCGCTCATTGACCATGGCGATCAGTTCTTCTGTGGGGATATTGTCGTGGAGCACATACCGGAAATTAATTCCGGAGTTCTTGAGCTCTTTGAGTCTGGAGTGATATGAGGTGCCCCTGCGGACATGAAAGGTTCGGTACTCCATGTCCGCAATATCTTTAGGCCCGAAGTTCAAATAATGGTGAACAATGCGCTGCTGAATGGTTAAATAGGGAATGGAGAAACTGGTTTGCTTGAGCCGGTCTTTGGTGATGGCAAGTCCTGCGGCAATAAAATCCCCCTTGCCGTCCTTTAAATAGCCGAACATGTTGTTCCATCCCGGAGCAACCACATCGAGTTCCACATTCAGATAGCTTGCAAATTCACTTGCCAGGTCATATTCAAATCCGGTGGGCGTTCCCTGGTAAAAATAATAGGTATTGTGGGCGGTATCGGTGATCATCCGCAGCTTACCGGTTTCCCGTATCCGTTCGATGGTGGTCCTGGACTTGCCAAGATCACGATTCTGGATGAGGTAAACCGCCCACACCAGCCCAAGGGTTGCGGCAAGAAGGCTCAGCCCGATGAAGTGTCGTATGAAAAATCGTTTCATTCAGTCGTAGGGTCGTCGTCCTGGGCCACCGGGATAATTTCGATTTGTTCGACGTTCCGATAGCCTCTGGGAAGCAGCTTTCCCCGTCGTCCCCGCATACCGGTATAATCTTCCTGGTTACCGTGCCCAAGTCTTAAAAAATGTTTGCCGGAGTGTATAACAATAATGGCCTGGAAAGGCAATATCTCCAGAAACTTCAAGCGTTCGCCGTCCGGGTCCTTTGTGTCGGTTTTGGGGATGTGTATGATCTTGTTGCCTTTGCCCTTTTTCAAGCGGGGCAGCTGATCAATGCCGAAAATCAGCAGTCGGCCCCGGCTGGTGACGGCGACCACGGCATCTTTTTTGATATCTGCCACAGTAACAGGGGGCAAAGGCCGCTGGTCCGGCTTAAGGGTAATCAGGGCCTTGCCGTTCTTGTAATTGGTTAAAAAATCTTCAAAGGAGAGAACAAAGCCATACCCGTTGTCCGATCCGATCAGGTAGAGCTGATCTTCATCGGCAGAAAGCATGTGCATGATATAGGTGTCCGGCGACAGGGTCAGGTGACCGGTCAAAGGCTCCCCGTTCCCCCGGGCCGATGGCAGGACATGGGAATATAGAGTATAGGCACGCCCGGCGTTGTCTAAAAGCGCAATGGGCTTGTCACTGCGGGTGCGCAGATGGCTCAGCAGGTTGTCTCCGGATCTGAATTTCACGTTCTCAGGGTTGATATCGTGTCCCTTGGCCTGCCGGATCCAGCCGTTTTCCGACAAAATGATGGTCACAGGCTCCACTTCCAGCACATCGGTGACCGAAAAGGCCTCGGCATCCTCCCTTTCCTTGATGGGAGAGCGCCGTTTGTCTCCGAAGTTTTTGGCATCCTCCCGGATTTCCTCAATCATAAACGCTTTGAACGCCTTTTCAGACCCCAGCAGTTTTTCAAGATGTGTCTTTTCACTGTTGAGTTCGTCCATCTCTGTGAGGATTTTAATCTCCTCCAGCCTTGCCAGTTGACGAAGACGAATTTCTAAGATCGCTTTGGCCTGGATTTCGGAAAGACCAAAGGCGGTCATGAGTTCAGACTTGGGATCTTCAGCGCTGCGGACGATCCGGATGACTTCATCCAGATTGAGAAAGGCAATCTTCAACCCCTCCAAGATGTGAAGCCTATCCAGTACTTTATCCAGGCGAAATTGGAGTTTTTTGCGGATGGTCTGCCGCCTGAAAACCAGCCATTCGGACAGGGTCTCCTTTAGATTCTTTACCCCGGGCCTGCCGTCCAGACCGATCATATTCATGTTGAATGAGTAGGATTTTTCAAGCTCGGTGGTGGCAAAAAGATGGTCGGCCAGGGCTGGCAGATCCACCCGGTTGGATTTGGGGATGACCACTAGGCGGGTGGGATTTTCATGGTCGGATTCGTCGCGGATATCCGATACCATGGGCAGCTTTTTGGCTGCCATCTGGGCTGCGATCTGCTCGTAAATTTTTTCCCCGGAGCCGTGATGGGGCAGGGCGGTAAAAACAAGTTCCCCGTCTTCTATTTCATAGATGGCCCGCATCTTGATCCTGCCGGCACCGGTTTCGTAAATCTGGCGAATCTCATTTGCCGGGGTGATAATCTCGGCTTCGGTGGGAAAGTCAGGGCCTTTAATGCACTTGCAGATTTCTCTGGTGTCGGCTTCGGGATTTTCGATGAGCAGGATCAGGGCTTTGGCAACCTCCCTTAAATTATGGGGAAGAATGGAGGTGGCCATACCCACGGCGATCCCGGTGGTACCGTTGAGCAGCAGGTTGGGCAGCCTTGCCGGCAGCAGAGTCGGCTCATCAAGGGTGCCGTCAAAGTTGGGCGCCCAGTCCACCGTGCCCTGGTCCAGCTCCCGAAGGAAAATTTCAGCGTAAGGCGAGAGCCTGGACTCCGTGTACCGCATGGCTGCAAAGGACTTGGGATCGTTGGGATCCCCCCAGTTGCCCTGGCCGTCCACCAGCGGGTATCTGAGAGAAAAGGGCTGGGCCATGAGCACCATGGCTTCATAGCAGGCGGAGTCGCCGTGGGGATGAAACTTGCCCAGTACATCGCCCACGGTCCTGGCGGATTTTTTGAACTTGGCCGAGGAGGACAGACCCAGCTGGCTCATGGAATACACGATGCGTCGTTGTACCGGCTTGAGCCCGTCTCCGATATGGGGCAGGGCACGATCCAGGATGACATACATGGAGTAGTTCAGATAGGCGTTTTGGGCGAACTCCTCAAAGGGGAGGGTTTCAAAGGCCTCAATAGCAGATGGCAGTGTCTCGTTCATATCAGTTTAATTACACCTTCGGTTTCAATCCAATGCTTTCTGTCTTTGGCGCGTTTTTTTCCAAGGAGCATATCCATGATCTGGTAGACATCCTGACCGTTGACGGCGGCAGAAGATGCCGCATCCTGTGCAGAGGAAGCGGCGGTGTCCGAAGCAATCGGGCGGTCTTCCTGGGTTTCAGGTTTTTTATCGGAATCAATGGTCAGCTGAACCAGTCTCCTGGAATCCGGTGCAATGGTGGTTTCCTTTAGCTGGGCCGGGTTCATTTCGCCCAAACCTTTGAACCGCTGGATATTGATTTTTCCTTTTTTCTTTCTGCGGGTCAGCCGCTTGATGATTCCCTCCCGTTCTTCATCGTCCAGGGCATAAAATACCTCTTTGCCCATGTCGATCCGGTACAAAGGAGGCATGGCCACAAACACATGGCCGTTTCGGACGACATCGGGGAAATGCCGCAGAAAAAGAGCGCATAAAAGGGTGGCAATATGAAGGCCGTCGGAGTCGGCATCGGCCAGGATGCACAGCTTGTTGTAGCGAAGCTTTGTCATGTCGCTGTCCCCGGGCATCACCCCAAGGACCTGTGTAATCTCCCGGATTTCCTTGGATTCGAGGATGGCGGAGGAGGACGAATCCCAGGTGTTCATGATTTTGCCCCTCAGGGGCATGATCGCCTGAAAACGCCTGTCCCTGGCTTGCTTGGCTGATCCGCCGGCCGAGTCTCCCTCAACAAAGAAGATCTCTCTTAGGTATTGGTCCTCACTGGTGCAGTCCGACAATTTGGCCGGCAGGGTGACCCCTGATGTTGCCTTTTTCTTGGTAACTTTTTTACTTTTTTTGACCCGGGTCCTGGCGTTTTCAATGGCAAAATTGGCCAGGGCCTCCCCGAGAGCGACATTCTGGTTGAGCCAGAGGCTGAATGCATCCCGGACCTGGAGGTTGATCAGGCTGGCACAATGCCTGGATGAGAGCCGCTCCTTGGTCTGGCTTGAGAACTGGGCCTCCACCAGTTTAACGGAAAGTACATACCCCACATTCTGCCAGATGTCCTCAGGAGCCAGGAACAGCCCTTTGGGCAGAAGGTTTCTGAATTTGCAGAACTCCCGGACAGACTCGAGCAGACCGGAGCGGAATCCGTTGACATGGGTGCCGCCCAGGCGTGTGGGAATGAGGTTGACATAGCTTTCTTCGATGTGCAGGCCACCGTCGCTTCCCCAGTTAATGGCCCATACCGCCTCAAAATCTTCTCCTTCACACTCTCCGGTAAAAGGAGAGGGAAACAGCGTCTTTTTTTCCTTGAGATGTTCGCTAAGATAGTCGTCAAGGCCGTGGTCATAACGCCAGGACTCGGTCTGCCCCAAGATTTCATTGATAAAGGTTGTGGTCAGTCCCTGGCAGAGCACCGCCTTGGACTTCAGGGCCGAACAGATGGCTTCGGGGGAGAACACCGGGGTGTCAAAGTACGAAGGATCCGGGGTGAAGCTGACACTGGTCCCCGTATTTTTTTGTCCCACCGTGCCAATCACCTCAAGGTCTCGGACCTTGAGACCTTTTTCAAAACCAATGGCAAATTTCTTTCCGTCCCTTCGGATTTCAATGGACAATTCCTGGGACAGGGCGTTGACAACGGAGACGCCGACGCCGTGAAGACCGCCAGAAAAGGCGTAGTCCTTGCTGGAAAATTTGGCACCGGCGTGAAGCTTGGTCATAATCAGTTCCACCCCTGAAATTCCCTCTTTGGGATGGATGTCTACGGGCATGCCGCGTCCGTCATCGGTAACCGTAATCCTGTTTTCCGCTGTCAGGGTCACGGTGATGGCGGCGGTATATCCGGCAATGGCTTCATCCACGCTGTTGTCAATGACTTCAAAGGCCAGGTGGTCCGGGCTTGCCGTATCCGTATACATACCGGGTCTGCGTTTAACAGGGTCCAGTCCTTTGAGGACTTCAATGGAACCGGCATCATATTCAGATGGTGCGGGTTGGTTTTCCGTGCTGTCAAATAATTTCATAAAATTATTCTGTTATGATATACAGGTTAACAAGTGCATAAGGGTTTCGGACATACCCATATACCACTTTTAAATGGAAATGTACAAACGAAGAAAACGAATTGCCATGGCCTCATCCTCGCCCGGATACACCTCAAATACATTTGAACTATACTGGTCTGCCCTTGACGGCGATACCAGGATCGATCTCATTGCCAGAGCTGGCTTTTATCCCCCTGATACCGGTATCCTTCCCATATTAAAGGGACTGTCCTCGTTTCATTTTAACACAAGGGAGATTGCCCGCCAGAGCCTGGAAGCCCAGGTGAGCGCCATCGTAAAAAAGCTTGAATCCCCACTGGATTCAAAGACGTATGAACAAGGAGCCATCGAAGCTGCGGCCGTCAGCGGTCATCTGTACCTTCAACTGGCACCGGAGTTGCCCTTTGCCGAGACCAGCCTTCTGGTTTCCACTTTGTTCTGCCTGGGCGACAGGGGGGCCTTTTTTGCATTCAGGGCCATGTACCAGCGAAGAGTTTCGGTTGACATCATGAAAAAGGTGGCCCAGGAGGCCGATCAATATCATCGTCTGATTTTTGTGGATCAGTATCTTCAGTCCTCTCCTGAAGTCAGGCTGAAGTTCGCACCTTTGTTTAAATTCATCCTTGGCACCATTAAAAATAGAAAACCTGTGGTGCAGTTCTACGCCTGGCTTTTTGACCGCAAGCGGAATCCGGATCCGTTTTTAAGCAATATCCCTTACGCCCTGCGAAATCCGGACGTGATCATTGATACTGAGGTGGCCTCCCACAGCCCGGCCGAAAAGATCATGGGCCTTAAAGCCCTGTCCATGATTCTTCCAAAAGTACCCAGCGCTCTTCTTTCAAAGGCCCTTGCCGATGAAGAGGTCAAAAAGATGCGCATGGCCGTGTATCTTCTCATTGAAAACTCTTCCATGGGCTGTTATCCGGAACTTTTCGACGCCGTGTTTCCCCACTTTCTTAATGCCGATTCCAGCGAGGCTGTATCTGCATTTAAAGCCCTGGTGGTCACCGGCAAACATCCCCTTTTTAAATTATTTGAACTGATCCGGAAAGACTGCCCCGGGGTTATGGCCAACCTGCTCATGGAGATTTCCTCTCTAGGCCGGATTTCTTTTTTTGTCATCCAGGACATGGCCTTGAATAAAAAAGCCTATCTTAAAGACAATTTTGATGTGAACCTGGCCTGTATCTTCGGGATGATTAAAAAACGACCCGAACGGGTAATACGAATTTTCAAGGACTATGAAGAGCAATCCGGTCAGGACTTAAAAATAGACATGACCGGGTTCATAAAGAAAACCTCTCTTTTGTTGAAAAAAGAGCGGCTCAGCATTGAAAAAAACTTCAAATCGGTTTCAGAACGTCTTGAAAAGCAGGAGCCGGAGCGCCCAAAGGGAATCCTGCAAGCCGTGCTCAAGGATCCTTTGGAAAAAAAGCTGGAAATCTTTAACGCGGGTGGCAGGCAGGAGACCATTGACTTTACGGACGAACATATCAAGGCCCATTCCTTTGCAGGATTCAACGATACAGGGTCTCCGGCCTTTTTTATCGGTACGATTTTTCAAAACATCGATTTTTCAGGGGCTAAACTGGCAAAGGCCTGCTTTAACCGGGCCGTGTTCTACAACACCAAGCTGACCGGTGCGGTGTTTGAAAGAATCAGTTTTGAAAATGCCGTATTTATTAATGTGGACGCAAGACGGGCCCGGTTCGACCGGTGCCGGTTCAACGGGGCAAAGTTCTGTAATTGCAACTTTAATGAGGCCGATCTCAGTGACGCTTTGTTTATCAATGCGGACATTGCAAAAACCACCTTTGCCAGGGCCAATCTGTCCTGCGCCAGTTTTTCCCATGCCACACTTTCAGGCATCACCTTTGCAACCGCTGATCTGACACTGACGGATTTTTTCAGTGTCAAGGCCCGTTTCAGCAGGTTCCCCTCCCATATCCGCTCTCTTATCCGAAACGAGGGGATGGACTACAATGCCAGAACCTATCAGTTGGGTTTCAAAGACCTTCCTGAGATAGACCGGTCCTTGGTGGCTGAAATCAATATGCTGATTTTCTGTGAGTTTATCCATTATGGTGAGGAAAAATTTTTAAACCAGAACAAGCTCAGTCTTTTGACTGCCTATGATATTTTTAAACCGCTTCAGGCGGAATTTTTCCAGTTGCTGCCCCTGCTGCTCCATGAAAATGTCAACCTGCCCGACATGGGGGCCACGCCCATCTCAACTCCCTGCGGCATCGCCGATTATCTGCCCGCCAAAGAAACCCTGGCTGTGGCGGAAAAGTACCTGGGCAAAAAACAGCTTAAAAAAAGGCGGTACCAGGAACCCAGCATTGAGGGCGTTTTTTCCATGGGAAGTGTGGGGTCCCTGGCCCAGACCGAGGAATCTGACATTGATTACTGGATCTGTGTGGATGAACGAATTATAGACCCGGAAGGTATCGGGATGCTCCGGCGTAAACTGGATAATATCGAGTCTCTTGCCTGGGACAAGTTCAAAATTCGAGTCACTTTTTTTCTGGTAGATGCCCTCAAGGCCCGGAATAACGATTTTGGCGGGTCCACCCAGGAAAGTTCGGGATCGGCCCAGTCCAGACTGCTGAAAGAAGAATTTTACAGGACAATGATCCATGTGGCCGGAAAACTGCCCCTGTGGTCCGTGCTGCCGACCACCATCAGTCTGAACTATTACAACCTGATTTTAGAGCGCATCGCTAAAATATCCCAGTCCAACCGGTATATCGATCTGGGGGATATCCACGCCATTCCCGTGAATGAATTTTTCGGGGCCTCCATCTGGCAGATGTTCAAATGGCTTAAAAGCCCTTTTAAATCCGTAATTAAAATGGCACTTTTGGAAAAGTATATCCAGGCCTATGGCCAGGAGACCCTTTTATGCAACCAGTACAAAAATGAATGGATGAATTCGGGGACCCATCTCAAGCCCGGCCAGAACGACTCCTATATCATTTTGCTCAATACCTTGATCGCCTTTTACAACAAACAAAAGGACAAACGCTCTGCCAGTCTCCTTTTGACCTGTTTTTTTCTCAAGCTGGGCATTGCCAGGCCCCAGGAGCTAGATAATTCGGTTTTTGGCATGCGCCAGCTTCTTTTGTCGGTCAGCCTGGCCGAATGGGGCTGGGATTTTAAAAAGGTGTATGAAATCGGCCGCTTCAAGATTTGGCCGTATTCAGCCATCAACCGGCTTTCCATGACCATTGAACGGTATATGGTGTCCAAGTATAAGGATTTGAAACAGCGGTTTGACACCAAATCGGTCTCAGGCCTGATGATATCCGAACACGACAGGGTGGTTCTGGAACGCAAGGTCAATGTGGTGTTTCAGGATAAGCCGAATAAAATCAAACAGCTGCTGCTGGTCTCCAGAGGAGAAGGGCATTTTTCCCGCCTGCATATCAAATACATCCCCGTTTCCGGGGACCAGATCCAATGGGGGCTGGTCCATAAAATCCCGAGAAAGGGCAAGCAGGTTGAGGAGACCATTATAACGGCAGCGACCATCGAGGAGATCGGGGCCTGGCTGATCAACAACCGTCTTTACACTGACCGAACCTTTCTGGGGTTGATTCCCAATCCCACCCAGGTATCCCACGAGGATATCGAAAAACTGTACCGGGCCATGTATGAGTTTTTTATTCCGGAAATGAAGCAGACCGTTCATTTTAAACTGCTCAGGGAACAGCCCAAAATTACAAGGCTTTTTATCTCGTTCAACTTTTACAGCGGCCGGCACCAGGGAAAGGTAACAGACTATGCCGTAATTTATCTTAACTCCTGGGGGGAAATGTACCTTAGGGCCTCCCGAACCGGGATTAGTATCTCAGGTCCCCGGGAGGCCGGACAGATGATTCTCAAAGGCCTGAGCCTGAAACACTTTCCCCAGAATACGGTATTTTATTCGGCAGGGGCGACCTCAAAACCTTTGGAGCCTTTGCGCTAATCGGTTTTAGTGTAAAAATCCTGCACGATTTTGACCGCCTGTTTCGGATCATCCACCACCTGAAACAGGTCCATATCCTCAGGGGAAATCAGCCCGTCATGGAGCAGCCTGTCTCTGATCCAGCCCACAAGGCCACCCCAGAACTGTGTTCCCATCATGACCACGGGCATTTTTCGAATCCGCCCGGTCTGCACAAGGGTCAGGGTTTCAAACAGTTCATCAAGGGTGCCAAGGCCGCCCGGCATGATAATACAGCCCAGAGCGTATTTCACAAACATGACTTTCCGGACAAAAAAATAGTCAAATTCCACCTGACAGGTCAGATGGGGATTGGACTTTTCTTCAAAGGGCAGTTTGATGATCAGTCCCACGGAGGTTCCATTTTCGGCCCCTTCATTGGCCGCCGCCATGATGCCGGGGCCGCCTCCAGTGATAACGGCATACCCTTCCTTCGAAAACAGCCCGGCAAGTTCACGGGCCTTTTTATAATCGGGATGATCGGGCTTTGTCCTGGCCGATCCGAAAATTGAAACAGCAGGGCCGATGGCATGGAGGGTATCGATGCCCTCTACAAATTCTCCCATGATTTTAAACAACCGCCAGGACTCGCCGGATTTAAAATCATCTATGGGATACTGGGTAGGTAACGGGATAACTGACATTAAGATTCCTTTTCAATTCCAGGTTAAATCCAACTGGTTTGCCGGATAAAATTATGCTATATTCTACTCGATTTGCACGGTCCTGCCAACCGATCCGTCGGTCATCCTGCAACTCATTGACTTTTCATAGGGGAAGAGATAAACAAGGTTAAAAATTTTCACTGGAAAGACGCTTGAATTTGGATACACAATACTCAGTTTCCCGGCAGACCAAGGTCGTGAATGCGCTGGGAATGCATGCAAGACCAGCAGCAAAAATCGCAGAAATGGCCATGACAGCCAAGGGTAATATCCTCTTGTCAGACGGTAATTCAACCGTAGATGCATCCAGCATCATTGATATCCTCTCCCTGTGTGCCGTAACCGGCACACAAATTTTTATAGTCAGTGATGAGCCCGAGGACGGTTCTGTGGCCGATGAGATAAAAGACTTTTTTGATCAAGGGTTTGGAGAAAATAACTGATATGAATGACGCCGCCAGCGGAGAAATCATTATCCGGGGAATCAGCGGTTCCCCGGGCATCTGCATTGGCAAAGCCTATCTTGTGGAGCGCGAAGGGGTTAACCTGATCAAGCGTTATCCGGTTTCCGAAGAGTTAGTGCCAAAGGAAATCGACCGGTTTAAAAATGCCGTGGTCAAGGCCAAAAACGATCATGCTAAAAGCATTGAAGCCCTGGACGATGATTTCAGCGAAAATTTAAATATCCTTGAAACCCATCTGGTGCTTTTTAAAGACAAGATGCTTTACGGTAAGACCATCGAAACCATTGCAGAAGACAGGGTCAATGCGGAATGGGCGCTGCGCAAGGTTTCGGGGAAGGTTCGGAAAAGCTTTGAGCAGATAGATGACGCCTACCTTCAAGCCAGGGTCAACGATATCATCCAGGTCTCGGATAAGATCATGTCCTACCTTGTGGGGGCAGAAGATATCAGGATTGCTGATATCAACAAGCGGGTCATCATCGTGGCCCATGATCTGTCCCCCGCCGATACCAGCCAGATCCAGCTGGAAAGAATAAAAGGGTTTATCACGGACAGGGGAGGCAAAGACTCCCACACCAGCATCGTGGCAAAATCCTTGAAAATCCCGTCGGTATTGGGATCCGGTACGGCCACGGTGAATATCAAAAATGATGATATCCTTATTGTTGACGGATCCACCGGTATCATCATCGTCAATCCCGATGAGGATACCCTGTTCAAATATGAG
This sequence comes from uncultured Desulfobacter sp., assembly GCA_963677255.2. Lineage (GTDB taxonomy): Bacteria > Desulfobacterota > Desulfobacteria > Desulfobacterales > Desulfobacteraceae > Desulfobacter. The sequence continues at coordinate 72,135 of CAXXER010000002.1, forward strand.
GAAAAACTGTCCCGGTTTGAAGCCTTCAGGGCGGATATTGAAAGGGAAAGCCATCTGCCGGCGATGACAAAGGACGGGGTTTCTGCCACGCTTCTTGCCAACATCGAATTGGTGGAGGAGGTGGTCTCTGCAAAGGATAACCGGGCTGAGGGGATCGGCCTGTTCCGCACGGAGTTCCTCTATCTGGACCTGAACCGGTTTCCCACAGAGGATGAGCTGCTCCATAAGTATAAAGAACTTGTGGAACTCATGCATCCGGATCCGGTCACCATCCGGACCCTGGACATCAACGGAGATAAGTTCAACCCCTACATTGACCCGGTAGAAGAGGCCAATCCGGCTTTAGGCTTGAGAGCCGTGCGTTTCTGTCTTGAAAATGAAGGCATTTTCATCACCCAGCTCAAGGCGATTCTCCGGGCGGCGGCATTTGGCAATATCAAGCTGCTGATTCCCATGATTTCCTGTTTGGAAGAACTGCTCTCCGTAAAAGAGATATTGGGAAAAGCGGTTAAAGAGCTTGAGGATGAAGGCCGGATTTTTAATAAGGACATCCCCTTGGGCATCATGATTGAGGTACCATCTGCTGTGATGCTGGCAGGGGAACTGGCCGCCCATGTGGATTTTTTCAGCATCGGCACCAATGACCTGATTCAGTATTCCCTGGCCATTGACCGGCGCAACCGGCGTGTGGCCCACCTGTACCAGGCCTTGAGCCCTGCGGTCCTGAAGATGATTCAGCTCACCATGCAGGCTGCCAGGGAAAACAACATTGAGCTTTTCATGTGCGGTGAAATGGCCGGTGATGCCATGAACATCCCGGTTCTCATGGGAATGGGACTGACCAATTATTCCATGAACGCCGGTGCCATTCCGGTGATTAAAAAGATGATTCGATCCATGGATGCGGCCAAGGCAAAAGAAGATGTCAAAACCGTGATGAAACTTGGAACCACTAAGGAAATCATCGATTTCATCCATAAAGAGTATAAAGATATTCTGCCCTATAAGGACCAGGAAGACTAAGTCATGAACAAAGACTATATCAAGCTGATCGCCACCAATAAAAAGGCTTGGCACAATTATCACATTGACGACGAATATGAGGCCGGCATCGCTCTTGTGGGCTCCGAGGTCAAATCCATCCGGGGCGGCAGGGTCAGTTTTCAAGATGCCTATGCCGATATCAAACGCGGGGAGGTTTTTTTACACCAGCTGCACATCTCCCCGTATAAGTACGCTTACAATGCCAACCACGATGCCCTGAGAAACAGAAAACTGTTGCTTCATAAGTATGAAATCGGACGGCTCGAAGGCAAGATCAAGGAGCGCGGCTATACCCTGGTCCCGTTGAAAATTTATTTTAAAAATGATAAAATTAAGGTGCTTTTGGGGCTTGGCAAGGGTAAGAAACTCTACGACAAGCGTGAAAGCATCAAGCAAAGGGATGTTAAACGGGATATGGACAGAGAGCACAAAAAATATTCCGGCTCCTGATCTTCTGGCAATTGACTTTCAACCGGGTATTGTTATATTAAAGCCCGTGGTCACAAGCGTGACATCTGTTCTTTTACAATTTGGGGGCGAAATGGTTTCGACGGAAATTTTGACGCCCAAGGTAGCATACCGAGCGTTTTTTTGTCCGCTCGTAAATCCGGCAAAAGTTAAACATAATCGCAGACGATTATAATTACGCTGTAGCTGCTTAAGGCGGCTTCCGTCCTTCTGAAATCCCTCTTGCAGATTTCAGGTAAGGGCGTCGACTCTTGCAAGATCGCCGATAAAGGGTTCCTGGCCCTTTTAGGCTAAACTTTACCAGGATACACCGGAGCGTATCCATCCTGGAGGAGACCCACCGGCCAAATTTAAAGTTCAGGATAAGTATGTAGAAGCCTGGGTTGATTGTTTTCGGACGAGGGTTCAACTCCCTCCGCCTCCACCAAAAATTTTCTTTATTTTCAGTTAGTTATCTAAAAAAGACTCCATTAAATAGTGGGGCAACATTGGGGCAGCGTCAGTTGCGGCCATTTTTGCCCCACTTTTTTGATGTACAATATCTCGGCACCTGACTTTCTTTTGATGATCAATCCTGCCATATCTGCCGACTCTTGTTCGTCCGTCTGGCAATATCTTTCAAAGGGTTTATTTGTTCTTTGCCCGGAGTGCTTTTTTGCAGCGGCCTTGCCGTTAGCCTTACTAAGCTTTGTGGTTGTGGTGTGCTTCGTGCCTCCATACAGGTCAAGCCTATTCCCAAAACTTCACAAGCTGCGGTCCAAGCCTTGTAAAAATACTTATGGCCAAAGGGGGCGTCTGCTTGACAACCCTTCACGCCTGGCACATGCCTGAAAAAAGGAACTGTCGGTATGGGGCCGGGTAATTTGTTTTCAGTTTTTTGAAAACTTCAACATGATCCGGGGCAAGCCTGATGGTCAAAAGACTGTTCTTTTTTTGGGGCGGGTAGTGGATAAATAGCATTCCGGCATCAAGGTCAATATCACCTTCTGTCAACTTTAGAAGGTCCGCCGGCCGCATTCCGTATGGGCTTCTGGCGGTCATACGTTATGACCGTAATTTTTAATACCTGGATTGCGGGGATCTCCATATGGGGTTTGCCAGGGTCTGGTTTGAGGAATGTGGTCATACCCTAAAGGGCAGAAACTTGAAAATATGCTTTCATGACGCCATTCAGTTTTTCATGTCTACATTGGTGACAGAATCTTTTCCTATGACCAGGCAGGTCTCGGCAATCTTGCCCGGTACATTACGTGTGCCCTTCAGGGTATCCGTGCCTGTTTTTCTCAGGAGCGAATGGGCTACATACCGGAGCAAGATTCCCATGACGGTACCGCCAAGGTCGTATACACCTCGAAAGACCGGAAGTCCCGAAAAATTTTTAAGTTTCTGCCCTTAGGGTACGCTATGGACTCGCTGGCCAGACTGGTGACACATATTACCGGTCGGTATGAACAGACGGTAAGGTATTACGGCTGGTATTCGAATAAATCCCGGGGGATGAGAAAAAAGGCCAATCTGGATGATACCATTCCTGCCGTTATCCCGAACGAGATGTCTTCCAAAGAATTTTGTCAGAGCTGGGCTCGTCGGATTCAAAAAATCTATGAAGTGGACCCGCTGATCTGTCCCAAGTGCCAGGGCCCGATGCGTATCATCAGCTTTATCGAGGAGCTCCACATAATCGAAAAGATTCTGCGTCACCTTGGGCTTTGGGGTATCTGTAACCATGATCCGCCGCAACCTGTCACCTCCGACTATATTCCTGATTTGGTTTACGACTTTTCTGAGTTTCTGCCCTTCAGGGTATTTCCAAATCCCGGCAGTCGGTTGGAATTAATTTTTTCAACGCTTAGTGGGGTATGCTCAAGATCAATCAAAAAGATAGTTCTTCAGCGCTTTTTCGGTGGCGCAGGCTGGATTTTTTATTTTCTCTCTCAAGTGTTAGTTCTGACATCAGCGGCCGTTCTGGAGTCGATGCCCCCCAGCCGGGCACAGCCCCAACATGTTGGGGCTGTGCCCGGCTGGGGGGCATATCCAAGGCTCTTGATGATCTTTTCATTCTTTGCTATACCTTTCCGGTAAAAAAGGAAGTTCCTATCCTTTTTGAAGTTTTGTATGGCACATTTACACGCTAAAAAAAGTTTTATACCATCCTCGTATTTATTTATTGTTTTATCAACAAAACCAATATTTTGAAGATCGTCTATAGCAACATCTATCACATTTTTTAATTGAATATCGCATATATAGAGAGCCTGTGCCTATAAATTCCATGGGAAAATTTATTATCGTGTTTTAAAAGGAGAAATCAACTAATGGAAGAATCTTTCAGAGCCATGGTGGTCTCGAAAGACGGGAATAACCAATGCCGCCGTCAAATTGTCAGACGTCAGGTAAGTCATCTTCCTGAAGGTGATGTGCTTATTAAAGTCCATTATTCCTCACTGAATTACAAGGATGCACTTTCAGCAAGCGGCAACACTGGCGTAACCCGGCATTATCCCCACACGCCTGGAATCGATGCTGCCGGCATCGTCATGGAAAGCGCGGATCCAATGATTAAAGCAGGTTCACAGGTCATTGTCACAAGTTACGACCTTGGGATGAATACACCCGGGGGATTTGGGCAGTACATCCGCGTTCCATCGGATTGGGTCGTTCCCCTGCCCGCCGGGCTGAGTCTGAGACAGGCCATGTGTTACGGTACGGCCGGGTTCACGGCGGCCTTGTCAGTTTTTCAACTGACAAGGTTGGGGGTGCAGCCGGAGCAAGGGGAGATACTGGTGTCCGGTGCCATCGGCGGCGTTGGCAGCATTGCCGTATCACTGCTGGCCCAGCAAGGCTACTCCGTGGCCGCACTGAATGGTAAAACCGATCAATCCGAATACCTGAAATCCCTGGGCGCCCGTCATATTGTTGATATCTGCGATGCAATTGATACCAGTAAAAAGCCCCTTCTTGCCGGGCGATGGGCTGGCAGCATCGATGTGGTCGGCGGGGATATTTTAGCGTCAACTATCAAGTCGACCAAGGCCAACGGTGTGGTAACGACTTGCGGAAATGCAGCGTCTTTTGATCTGCCTGTTACCGTATACCCTTTTATTCTCCGGGGTATCGTCCTGGTCGGCATTGATTCCCAGAATTGTCCAATGGATCTTCGGTGCCAGGTCTGGCAGAAAATAGCGTCTGAATGGCAAATTGCAGGCATGGAGAAGTTGGTCGGAGAAATATCATTGAACGAACTGGACCGGTGGATTGATAAAATGCTCAACCGCGAAACCAAAGGACGTATGATCGTCAATATGCAATCTTAGAAAGAAGAAACAGATGAAAACACTTTTTGAAACGGCCAAGCTTGGGCCGATTTGTACAAAAAACCGTTTGGTCAGAAGCGCAACATGGGAAAACATGACGACAGCTGACGGCCACATGACCGATCGGCTTTACGCAATTTATGAGGAACTTGCCCGAAATGAGGCCGGCCTTATCATTACGGGCTACGCCAATGTGGTTGCAGAAGAGCAGCCCAATCCTGGCATGATGGGCATATATGACGATTCCTTCATTGACGGATATCAAAAATTAACCCGCAGGATCCATGGGCATGGTGCTAAAATTATATTGCAAGTGGCCTATGGCGGCACCAAGACATCCTATAACCTTGGTCAAAGAACTATTTTTGCCCCCAGTCAGATCCCTGAAAGAAATACGGGAACCTTGGGGACGCCAATGACCCAAAAAGACATCGACTATATAATCCGCGCATTTGCAGCCGCAGGCAAAAGGGCTCAGGCCGCGGGATTTGACGGGGTTGAAATCCATGGCGCCCACACCTATTTGATCAACCAGTTTTTGAGCCCGTATTACAACCGGCGTACCGATGCCTACGGCGGATCCCTTGAAAACCGTATGCGGTTGCTTGTTGACGTCTACAGTGAAATGCGCAGGCTTACGGGGAAAAACTATCCCATACTCGTTAAACTGACGGCCAGTGAATTTTTTGACGGCGGTCTGACCTTTGATCAGACAAGACAGATCTGTGCCAAACTGGAAAGACTCGGTGTGGACGGGCTTGAAATCTCAGGCAATATTCACAGCAAGGCAAAGTCCATGGCCGGCCAGGAATTTGACGGATATGAACTCAAAAAACAGGGGTATTTTTCAGAGTACGGTAAGATCATCAGCCGGGAAGTGCGTATCCCGGTCATTACCGTAGGCGGTTTGTCCGATCCGGACCATATTGAAACCATGCTCAATGAAACCGACATTGAATTTTTCGGTCTGTCACGGCCTCTGCTTGCTGAGCCGGACCTTTTCAAACGATGGAAGGCAGGTAACAGACAACCTGCCCGTTGTGTCCGATGCTCCAAATGCAGAACGCCTGACGGCAATTATTGTACCATTTTTCAGGGCAGATAAGTTTTTTAACCGCATTAAAATAAACATTATACCTAAAAGCTGCGGTCGCTGTTTCGAGTTTTGGATAATACCCGGCCAAATCACGCCTGCAGCTTTAAGGTTATAGCTAAAGTTTCGCCATTTCTCCAGGATTTAGGCTGCCAACCATTATTTATATATAAGAGACCAGATGGCATCGGAAAGATCTTTAAGTGTAAACGGTTTTTGGATAAATGCATTTGCTCCCAGGGACATGGCTTCTTCAACCCGTTTATCCCGTTTAAATCCAGACGCAAGGAGAACCTTTATTTCCGGGTCTATTTCTTTCATCTTTTTATAAACATCATACCCGGACATCTTTGGCATGATCATGTCTAATAGAACGGCATCTATCCTATCATGCTGCTGTCTAAATATGTCAAAACCCTGCTTTCCGTTCTCTGCAGAGATAACATCATACCCGCACTCTTCAAGCATCAATCGGGCCAGTTCTCTGACCGTAGCCTCATCATCAACAAGCAGAATTACACCTGAACCATGGCGAATCGATTCATCCTCTAAGGTTTGCAGCTCAGCTCCCCCATTTTCAAGTAACGGGATAAATATATTGAAAATTGAACCTATATTCATTTCTGAATATACATCAATAAATCCGCAATGCTTTTTGATAATATTGTATACCATTGCCAGACCAAGCCCCGTCCCCCGTCCCCTTTCTTTTGTGGTAAAAAACGGATCAAAAATCTTTGAAATTATTTCCTGTTTCATTCCTATTCCCGTATCATGGATACTTAGCTTCACGTATGCAATCTTATTTGCTCCGGAATGTATTTTACAAAAATGCTCATCCGCATGAATTTTATCGATCGATAAGGTTAATTTGCCGCCCCATGAATCATTGCTTTCTCGCATAATCGTCATGGCGTGAGCAGCGTTTATGCACAGATTGAGCAGAATTTGTTCAATCTGAGTCGGATCGGATTTAATCATTGCCGGTTCATCATAACAATTGAAGTCCAGGGTTATACTTTTATCAAAACTGTTTTCGCATATTTTAAGCACGTGCTTTATCGTATTATTTAAATCAACCGGACTGAAACGAAGGTCACTTTTTCTGGAAAGAGCCAGCAGCTGTGATACAATGCTTTCTGCCCGATTGGCACTTTCCTGTATCGTTGAAACATATTGCAAAAGTTTATCGGCTTTAATCTGTCCATTCTTTTTCAGTTTATGTTTCATTAGGGATATAGTGCCGACAATTCCCGCAAGAACATTATTGAAGTCGTGAGAGAGTCCCCCGGCTAAAGTTCCAACTGTTTCCATTTTTTGTGATTGTATGAGTTGTGCATCCTTTTTTGCCATTTCGGTCTTATCATCCATACGTATAACGACACTGTTGCTGCCGGCATACCGGGTCGGAGAAATTGTAATATCAAGATATTTTTTCTCATCTTCAAAAATATCTTCATGACGCAAGTTTATAACGATTTTTTCTTTAAGTACATATTCTATCTTATCGCGATATCCGTTAAAAAATGGTATGATTTCCCATATATTTTTTGAAATTACCTTATGTTTATAACGTTTAAAATATTTTTCAGCGGCGGTGTTCCATTGCGTAATATCGCCTTGGTCATTGATGGAGATTAACATTGAAGGAACTGAGTTGAAGATATTTCTCAAGTAATTGCGCGTGGTTTTCAACTCTTCTTCTGTTTTTTTTCGCTGTATAAGGCGCCAGATTCCCTGAGTGATTAATGTCATCTGCCTTATGTCGGTATCGGAATAAGGTTCGGGCTTGTTTCCAACAACAGCAATTGCCGTAATCGTATCGCTTTCAAAAATCGGGACTCCCATATAAGAATAAACCGGGACATGACCATGGGGAAGCCCGGTTTTAAACGGGCTTTTTTCCTTTGGGTAATCATTGCAGATAACAGGCTTTCGAAGCCTTAGGGCATCTGCCCATATTCCGCTTTCCCTGATATCAAATTCTAATGTTTTTTCCAAGACAGCACAATTTTTCATTACCTCGTTAGACCAGGCATGCATTGTGATTTTTGTTTCATTTTCAGATACGGTTCCAATAAACCCTATACTGCTCTTTGTTATTTCAAGGGCCACTTCAAGCCCGTAATGCGATATCTCATCTATTGAGGCCTCTGTCATCTGGTTTAAGGTGACAAGTGCTTTAAGCCGCTTTTCATCGAGTTTCAGTGAATCTTCGGCCTTTTTTCTCTGGATAAGGCGCCAGAGGCCCTGCATCATCAATCGAAGCTGCCTTATATCAGAATCCTCATAATTCTCCTCTTTATTCCCCACCCCGATAACAGCGACAATCTTGTCGCCATCGAAAAAGGGAATGTTCATGTGCCTGATCAGAAGCACATGACCTTTGGGAACACCCTTTTTTAAAGGGCTTGGCTGGGCGTAGTTATTTGTGATCACAGGTTTTCTTTGCCTGATGCATTCGCCCCACAACCCGGTTTCTTCCACATTGTAGTTGATGGGTTTATTCCGGATTGCACATTCTTTCATGGCCGATTTTGACCATGAGTGCATGGTAAGAACAGATTCACTATCATTCATAAAAGCGAGATATCCGATTTTGCTTCTTGTGAGCTTTACAGCCTCCTCCAAAGTAAAATCAGTAATTTCTTTCAACGTCGCGTTCGTCATTTGGCTGAGTTCAAGCAGAGCTTCCAGCCTTTGTTCGTCTAATATCAGTGCATTTTTAATTGTTCTCTCTTTTTCTTCTGATCTTATCCTCTCGGTAATATCCCGCCCTATGCCGAGCACCCCAATAATCTGGTTACCCCTGTACATCGGAGTTTTGATTGTTTCCAGGATTTCCGAATGCCCGTCCGCAAAGGTAAGCTGTTCCTCATTCCTGCTGGGTCTGCCTTTTTCAATTGCTGTTCTGTCCTTTACGCGGAAAAAATCTGCCAGTTCCTTATCAACAAAATCATAATCTGTTTTCCCTGCAATCGTCTCGGCATCTGCACCGAAGAGTTTCTCAAATCTTGAATTACAGAGCAGATAAACACCGTCTGGATCTTTCAGCCAGACCAGATCAGGAAGCGTATTTATTAAAGTTTGAAGCTGTATTTCCTGGTCCTGAAAGGCCTCATCCACCAGTTTGCGATTATCAGTCTCCTTTTCCAGCTGTAACTTTATAAAACTTACATTGAAAATATATGTTGCAAACTGAATTAAAAACCGCATCAATCGTCTTATGGTTGTATGGTTGAATCTTGGGAGGCGGGATGCGGCGTCCAAGTAACTATCCTTGTCAAACCCGAATTTTTTCGCCTGGTCCATAAAGTAGTTTTCGTCAATCATATCGTCATCGTAAAAAAAAGGGCCGGCATAAACGTTACCCATATGTTTTTTTTCAACATATAAAGGCGTAACAAGATTCCAAAGGCCGTTCATACATTTATAGTCTTTGTAATCGCCGGGGTTTAATGGATTTGCAAGATAACAATCGCTGTCAACACACCGCTTGGCGGATTCGGGATTTACCCGGTGAAATTTAGTACAGATATCCTGCCTTCCCGTTGCTTCAATGATTCTCCCGTCAAGATCCCGTATTGCAGTCGAAAGATTTGTCAGTTTATAGAACTCATCCATAAACGACTGCATCTCTTCAAGATTAATGATTGATAAAAGATCAGATTTCGATTGATTATTTGTGTTCCCATCGCGAGAATCCCCAGGCCCAAAATCCCGGGGGCTGTTTTCCAATTCCTCGAAAGACGATTTGTCGGACATAAAATACCTCCGGCTAAAGATCTATTTAATTGGGGATGCGTCAGATGGTAATATTTTAGAATTATAGATGTATTTGATTAAACATTCAATCGCAGATTCTGCGAATGGAATTTCACACACCAAATCAACAGCCTGAATTAAAAGCAGCTCTCCGATGGGTCCTGTTAAGAAATTTCCAAGGCATTATTCCAGATTCAATTTATACAGGATCAGTTTTGCAAAACGATTGTCCCCAAACCATTTGTAATCCATGGCATTATCCTGGGTCTTCTGCGACGAAAACATGGAGTTTTCAGAAATGGAACTGGCTCAGCCCGAATTTACAGAAAAAAAGTTTGCACAATCATAGCACTGCCTTCGCAGTCGACAGAGATTTCTTATCCCTTGATTTAACGCTGCCGAATCGTTTATTTTAGAGCAAATTTTTAAAAAGGACTTTTGTTATGGGGATGTCTTTACAGGAGCAGCTTTTAAAAGCGGGCATTGCTGATAAAAAGCAGGCCAATAAAGCCCGGCAGGAAAAACGGACTAAAAGAAAGAAAAATAAAGGCCAAAAGCCGGCCCCAGAGGTCAACCAAGCACAGCAGCAGCGGCTGGCCGAGGCCAAGCGCAGTCAGGAACTGAACCGCCAGCTCAATCAGGAAAAAGAAAAACAGGAGAAACTGGCGCAGATCCGGCAGTTGATCGAAACTCACAAATTAGATCTGAAAAAGTGTGAAGAGCCTTACTATTTTGCCGTTGGTAAAAAAATAAAAAAACTTTACGTTGATGAAAAGATGACCAAGAAACTGGGCAGCGGCCAGTTGGGCATTGTAACCATTGACGACCAATTTGAAATTGTTCCTGCTGCGATTGCAAAGCAGATCCTTGATCGCGATCAAAATTCATTAATTCTGCTTCACCAGCCGGAATAATAAGGAAAATAAACGGGCAATAATAATTTATTGACAATTGTATGGAATCCGAATAAAAGCTTTCTTCATCCAGGTGCCGTAAAAGGCGCAATAGGGAATCCGGTTGAAATCCGGAACGGGCCCGCCGCTGTATTTGGGGACGACCGCTGCAACATGCCACTGTTTATCAAAAGATGGATGGGAAGGCGTAGCCATTAGGACGAACCAAGAGTCAGAAGACCTGCCTGGGAAAACAATACAGATATCCTTCGTGGCAAAAGGGGTGTCGGTGCAAACGCTTTCGGATAAAAAAAGGGATAATCCGGATCAATGACTCATTGATCCGTTTTTTTTATTTTAAGCCGCTTTTGCCGCCGTCCTGAATCAATGAGGAGGATCAATGCCGGGCCCATAACATTAATTTAACTTGTATTGGACCACTGACATGAAACCCTCCGCAACCTGCCGGACCTGTCGAATTTTTTCCATTCCGATCGGCATCTTTCTGATCGTTTTTTTTCTTTTCAGACCAGGGACCTCCCAGGCGTTTTCTATTACCGATGATAATGGAAATATCCTTGAGTTCAACCGGCCGCCGTCAAAAGTGGTTTCGGTTGTCCCGTCTGCCACAGAGATTATGGTTGAACTTGGGACAAGCGAATCCATTCTTGGACTGACCTATCACGACGCTACTTTAAAAGGAACTCAAGGTAAGGCTGTGGTCGGCGGTTTTTTTCAACCCTTTATCGAAAAAATTTTGGAGCTGAAACCGGACCTTGTCATTGTCGGCAGTTTTCATGACAAGATAGCAGCCCGCCTTAAATCCTACGGTATCCCCGTTTTTGTTTACCATGCAAGAAGCGTTGAAGGGGCCCTTGACACAATCCTGACCTTTGGAACCCTCCTGGACCGGGAAACGGAGGCCGGAAAATTGGTGGACCGGAACAGAGCGGAATTTGCCCTGATTCAAAAGAAACTGGCCCGGGCCGTGCCGGGGGGCAAAAAACGGGTCATGCGGCTCATGGGGCGGGAGCGGGTCATGACCCCGGGATCGGATTCCTTCCAGAACGATCTGATTCGTCTGGCCGGCGGGATCCCACCTGATTTCGGTCGAAAAGGATCTGTCATTGAAGTCAGCCAGGATGAGTGGCAGGCCTTCAATCCCGAGGTGGTCTACGGCTGCGGCGGAGATAAAAAAGCGGCGCAATCTTTGTTCGACCGGCCGGGATGGAAAGAGGTCGACGCCGTTAAAAATCAACAGATCTTTTATTTCCCCTGTGCCCTGACCTGCCGGGCGGCTACCCACACAGGCTATTTTGTCCAGTGGCTGTCCTCTATGATATACACGGACGCCTTTTGCGATCCTGCCAACGAGATTCTTGAAACCCGGGTTCGGTCAACTGAGGTATTGGATGTGGACCTGCCCTATGTTGCGGCAGCCCGCATCAATCACACCACCATCAGGGATTTTTTCAACAAGACCCTGATGGTGGATTTTAAACACCCTCAGACCATTGTCTCGACCCTGGAAGGCTTCAGGACCGGCATTCTCACTGTGGGCAACCACTACTCTCCCCCCCCCACCTGGGGAATCGGCCATAAGCTGGGCATCGACAATATCCGGGCAAAGGTTCTTGAGGCCAATGGGAAAAATGCTCAAGACACCGCTTTTCTGATTACCGGCGCGAATATGGGAAATTTAAGCATCCAGACCGTTTCCTTCCGGGACATGGAGGTCAAAGCCCTGGTGACGGCCGGGGTCATGTCCAATGCACTGCGCATGTCCCAGGATGAAGGTTTTTTTTATGAGCCCGGCACCATCAACATCATCATCATGACGAATATGACCCTGTCCGACCGGGCCATGACCCGGACCATTATCGCCGCTACCGAAGGAAAAACCGCGGCCCTGGAGGACATGGACATCAGAAGCTCGGCCACGCCCCTGATCCATGAGGCAACCGGGACCGGGACCGATAACGTGCTGGTGGTCAAAGGGGAGGGCGTTCCCATTCGCAATGCCGGCGGTCATACAAGGATGGGTGAACTGATCTCAAAGGCGGTGTATAAAGGTGTCACCGAAGCGGTACTCAAGCAGAACAAGATTTCATCCAACCGCCACGTATTCCAGCGCCTCAAAGAGCGGCGCCTGTCCGTTCTGGGTTTGACCTCGAATCTTACCTGCGACTGCCTGCTTCAAAAAGGAATTGAGCCGAGTGATTTGTCCCGCAGGCTCGAAGCCCTGCTGCTGGAAAAAGAGTATGCTGCCTTTATAGAGGGGGCTATGGCCTTAAGCGACGAATATGAAAAAGGACTGGTCAAGGATCTTTCTTTGTTCAACCTCTGGTGCAGGGCCGTGGCCACCCGGATTGCCGGCACTGAGGTAACGCAGATTCAAGATTATCTATCTTCCCGAAATGAGATTCCCATTGTGCTCAGATCGGCTCTCAACGCCCTGATTGCAGGGGCGATTAACAGCCCGAAAGAAACGGCTTATGAGTAGAAACCGTTTGTTTTTACTGCTGCTCTGCCTGATGCAGTTGTGTTCTGTCTGGCACAGCGGTCCGTGTTTAGCGGCAGACGATAGCGTTCCCCGCAGGGTAGTCTCTTTGTCTCCGATTATCACAGAGACGGTTTATCTTGTGGGCGCACAAGACCTGCTTATTGCCAATACCTCCTATTGCAATGTGCCGGAAGCCGCCCGGTACAAGGAGAAGATCGGTTCTGTGCTATCGATGAACGTGGAAAAGATCGTTGCCCTGAAGCCGGATCTTGTCATTGCCAGCGCCCTGTCCAGAGAAAAACAGCTCGGGATTCTGGAAAAACTGGGAATTTCCGTTATCCGGGCAAGCAACCCCAAAACCTTTGAGCAAATGTGTGACATGACCCTTGATCTGGGCACCACCCTGGGGCGTTCAAAACAGGCCTTGGAAATCGTTGAGACCGCCCGGAAAACCGCCCGTTCCATAATGGAGACGACCGCAGGCCTTGGCAGGCCCACCGTATTCTTGCAGATCGGCATCAAGCCGCTGCATTCGGCCAACGGGCAGATGTTCATTAACGAGTACATCCGGTACGCCGGCGGGATCAATATTGCAGCTGAAGAAGGTACAGGCGTTTATTCAAGGGAAAAGGTTCTGGCCATGGATCCGGATGTCATTTTTGTGGCCACCATGGGGTCCAGCAGGAAAGCCGCTGTTCTGGAAAAAGATAAATGGATGGCCCATAAAGGCATGAAAGCGGTTAGGGCTCACAGGGTCCATGTTCTGGATCCCGAGATGATCTGCAGCCCCACCCCGGTCTCTTTTGTGGAGGGGTTGCAAAAGATCGTGCCTCTGATCCACCCCCATTTATCCCTGGGGCGGGAAGAAAGCCACGCAGGGGGGCAACAGTGAGAAAATCGCGGGCCAGATCCTGGCTGCTTATCATCTCCGGGCTGACGGCTCTGTGTATAGGCGCAGGTATACTTGCGCTGTGCGTGGGTGCTGCAGGCATCCCCGCGGCCCGGATCCCGGGAATCCTGACGGCCGGCCCGGGGTCTGCCGAGTTCAGTATCCTCGTGGATATCCGCCTGCCCAGAATTTTTTTAGGTATGGCCGTGGGAGGCGCGTTAAGCCTTGCCGGTGCCTTGCTTCAGGGGATGTTCAGAAATCCCTTGGTTGAGCCGTATACCCTTGGAATTTCCGGCGGAGCCTCCCTGGGGGTCTGTGCCAACATCCTGTTCAAATTCCACGCCGTTCTGGGCATTGTCGCTTTTCCTTTGTCCGGATTTGCCGGGGCCAGCCTTGTCATCTTCCTAGTGTATGGCCTTAATCTGAACGGCCATCATGTCCGGTCCAACCGGATGCTGTTGACCGGCGTCATGATCTCCTGCGTGGCCTCATCCCTTGTGATGCTGCTCATGGCTCTGGCCCAGTCCGACGATCTCTCCAACATCGTGCTCTGGATTATGGGCTCCCTGGACGAAACCCATACCGCCCTGATCCACATCGTCTGTGTTGGCAGTATTGCAGGCCTTGTGGTTTCCTATTTTTTCTGCATGCCCCTTAATGCACTGGCCCTGGGGGATGAGGAAGCGGCGAATCTCGGGGTCAACACAGCCCGGTCCAAGAAGATCCTTTTTATCACGGCCTCCTTTCTCACCGGGCTCTCCGTCTCTGTTGCCGGCATCATCATGTTCGTGGGGCTCATCGTCCCTCATTTTGTGCGCATGATGACGGGGCCGGACCACAGGATTCTTCTCGGCGCCTCTTTTTTGGCCGGGGCTGCTTTTCTCACCCTTTCGGATGTGATTGCAAGGATGGTCATCGCCCCTCTGGAGCTGCCGGTAGGCGTCATCACCGGGATTATCGGCGGGGTCCTTTTTATCTGGGCCCTGGCCCGCAGGGGCGGGGAGGTGACGCTGTGAGTACACAACAACCGGTGCTGTCCGTGGAAAACCTTTGCTTTTCCTACCCAAAAAAGACGGTGCTCAAGGATGTATCATTTACCGTAAACCCTAAGGCGTTTACGGCGGTTATCGGCCCCAACGGCTGCGGAAAGACAACACTGGTCAGGGTGCTGCTTAAAACCCTGTCTCCGGACACGGGATCGGTCCGTCTTCTGGGAAAAGATCTGAGCCGTTTATCCAACAAGGAACTTGCCCTTAACATGGCCGCCGTACTTCAGACCATTGATCCATCCCCTATGACGGTGAAAGAGTATGTCTGTCTGGGCCGCATGCCCTTTTTCGGGCCTTTTCAGTTTTTTGAATCCCGAAAGGATGTCGAGATTGCCGAATATTACATGGATCTGACGGGCATTTCTCATCTCTCGGACGAAAAAATCACCCGGGTTTCCGGCGGTGAGAAACAATTGTGCGCCATTGCCCGGGCCCTGACCCAGGAGCCCAGACTTCTGCTGCTGGATGAACCCACAGCCCATCTGGATATCACCCATCAGAAAAAAATTCTGGATTTGATCACTCATCTTAAAAACCGCCTCGGCCTGACGGTTCTGATGGTCCTCCATGACCTGAACCTGGCGGCGGAATATGCCGACCGCCTGGTGCTGCTCCAGGACATCAGCCTTGAACCCTGCAGCATTGGGTCTTCGGTTTACGGTGCAGGCACCCCCGAACAGGTGATGACAAAAAAGGCGGTCAACACGGTATACAATACCTGTGTGGATGTCCGGTTAAATCCGGTCAGCGGCAGTCCTTGGATTCTTTTAACCAAAGAAGAAAAAAAGAGATGAAAAAAAATTTTATAAAACTTATCCGGGCCCGGGCCATGGCCTATGAGAGAAGCGCTACCCTCAAGCAGATAGAGTCTGCCCTTGGACGTTCGGATCTGTCCGATAAGGAAATCCGGCATCTTGAAACCCTTAAACATCAGCTGTTGCAGATTCAAGATTTTTATGCGGCGGCCAAGCCGGTGCTGTGATCCGGCCCCAAACCAAAGGAGTGCAAATATGAATCAGCTTTCCAACAAACGGCATAACCGTTTCCGGGTTTTACTCTTTTTTGTAGCAGCCCTGCTCGGAATCGGGGGGGCGGACACGGTTTTTGCCGGTGCCCCCCTTAACCTGGGGGAAGTGGTGGTCGTGAGTGAAAAGATAGACGCCTTTATTGAGAAGAATCCCACCCAGGTTGTGAGCATGGGGGAGGCGGAAATTGAGCGGCGCAACTTCCTACAGGTTCAGGACGTTCTGGGGGCGATGCCCGGAGTGGATGTGAACCCCGGCCCCGGAGGGCTGGGCACCCGGATTGCCATCCGGGGCGGGGGGGGGTCCGGGGCTGTCCTGGTCCTTATTGACGGCCGTCCTGCCGCCACCACCCAGTACGGCGGTGTGGATTTAAGCTCTATCCCCATTGATATTATCAGCAAGATCACCGTGTTCAAGCCTCCGGTTCCGGTATGGCTGGGGCCGGACAGCGCTGCAGGAGCTATCTATATCGAAACCCGGAAGAAAAGGACGGGCGGCAAAACAGGTCGCAAGGGAAAGATCCGGGCTTCAGGGGGCTCCTATGGCCTTGGCACCCTTAGTGCCACAGGCCAGATCGATACTGAAAAAAGCCAGGTTCTGGTGTCAGCCGGTCTTTCACATAAGGACGGCCATCGGCCCAACAGCCAGAAGGACCAGGCCCACCTGAGCCTGGGCATTGACCGTAAAAGAGGGGGCCGGCAGTTCCAGGTGAACGCCCGTGCCTATGTCTCGGACCACGGAGTTTCAGGTCCCACCTACAACCCCACCCCCAATGCAACCCAGCGCTATGAAAAGGCCAGCCTGGATTTGAAATACAAAGGATTTCGTAATGAGACCGACTACACCCTGAAAGCCTGGACGGATGTCACCCAGTTGGATGAAACCGCCCAGAGCGGGGATAAATCAGATCTTTCTACGGTCACCGCCGGATCTGGAGCGGACGTTCTTGTTCCCATGGGAAAGGACGGGGCTGAACCCTGGGGGGAGATGCGTTACGGCGGGCAGCTGGCCTACAATCGGGTGGATCATTCCCTTTCCGGCATCCATGACCGGGGAAGGGCTTCAGCCCATACGGAACTCAATATCCGAACCGCCCCATGGATCTATACGTTAGGGGCCCGGGCCGACTATACCAATGATTTTGATTTATCCCCAGGTGGGCATGCCGGCATCACCTATACCCTCGGCAAAAAGACCCAGATCAGAGGCAATACGGGATATACCGAGCATATCCCCACCTTTGGCCAGCTCTACCAGCCCAGCCACGGCGCTGTGGACCAGGCCCGGGGAAATCCGGATCTGGCAAAGGAAAAAATTATCTCCACCACTCTGGGTCTGGATCACAGCTTTGAAGGCTCCCATAAGGTGTCGTTTTCCCTTTTCAGAACCGATTCGAGAGATCTGATTAAGTACCAACGCAACGCGATTAATATCAGCATTCCTGAAAACATCAGCCGGGCGTTTAAACAAGGCATTGAAACCGCCTTTAAATTTTCGATTTCAGAACAGACCGGTATTGAACTCAACTATATTCTTCAGGAAACGGAAAACAACGACAATAAAAAAGAGTTAAGCTATGCCCCCACCCATACGGTAAAACTGATCTTCAAGACCCGGTTTTCCACAGACACCCGCCTGGAATGGACCACCCGGGGCTATTCCAAGCAGTATTCCGATAATGATAATACCGAAGCCCAAAGCCTTTCCGAATATGTGACAACGGATGTAAAACTGACCCAGCCCCTGAGTCTGATGGGCAAAAAGGCCCTGGTCTTTGCCAATATTCATAATCTTTTTGACAAAAATTTCTCCTCCCACTACGGGTATCCTGACGACGGCATCAAACTGGAACTTGGGATGAGCATCAACTTTTAAAAGGCTTGGCTTTTATTATCGCGTATCTGCGTCATACGCCTTTTGGCAACCGCTTTTGCATTTGTTCAAATCACCGGCATTACTATATTTTTTCCCGCAGCCATAGGAATGGCAATAGCTTTTTGCGGTGCTATTATTTTTATTATAATCAACCCTGTAATACATATAGGCGTAACATCCATACCATTGAGGCCCGGATGTCCCCGTGCAAAATTTATTTTTTAACGCTGAGGCAAACGCACCAGGCTTCCCGGCCCAGGATGGTGTGCTAAAAACAAAAATTAAACCCATAACGATTAAAGAAATGTATATTGCAGTTTTCTTCATTTTTTGGCCCCTTTTTCATTTAGGTGAGTCCTGTTGGTCTTAAACTGAGATCTTTCGCGATACATTACCCGTGTTTGCTGCTTGGGGGGTAGGTAAACGGACGGGTTAGCCGTCTTCCCGACCCAAGTCTTCTCATCTGGCAACTCGGCATCCTTGTGTTTTGCGTCAACTAATTTGCGCCAACAAACTTGCCGGAAGCTGCCCAGAAAGTGGGCGCTCACTACTCCATATCAAGCAGATATTTGCCCCCCTCGTAACACTTCTTTTTACCGTTCTCGGTATAGCCAAACCAATCATTACACTGTCTTTTACAAGCGTCGTAGGCAACCTGCGGGTCTTTTTTCTTCAGGATACGGGGGTCAAGATAGGCGTAACAGCCGTTTTTATGATAGCTCGATAGCCCCTCACAGCCATACTTGGCCAGGTGGTAAATAAGATTGTTGTAGGCAAAGGCCGGTGCTGCCGTAAATCCAAGGGCTGCGGTAACAAGGACGATCATGGCGAGTTTTTTCATGGATTCCCTCCTTAAAGATTTTTGATGTCGTGTTTTTTTGTTTGTTCCCTTCGTATCGATACCTGATCTAAATACGAATATAGCAAAACCCGTTCCAATGAAAGCAAATGATGGAAAGACTTGGCTTTTTTTGTGAATGCGGGCAGTTCGGACAGGATGGCATTAGTCCCTTGCCAGAAACTATGGTTAGTGCAGAGTGCCGCCAAAAATTGACGATTTGCCAGCATGTTTTGGGTGGACGATGTAAAACGATCCCATTCAGCGAACAAAGTGGAAGATCAGCGAGGGGCGTATACGTTCATACAAAAGTCGTATTATAACATGATGGCCAAGGGTAAGACTGCTACAGTCCTAAAGTTTCCTTTGTACTCTTTTTTCAAAGCTGTTTTGATATTCGTATTTCAATCACACTTTTTTGGTACGTTTTATAGAACTATGGTTCCATACACGCTGGTTTTATTCTGCCTTAAATTCAAATCCGGGACTCCTATAGAAACGGAATCATAATATATTTTACCTAAGTTGAGCGATTCCTAAAAGAATGAAGTCCAACGCCAGTGAGTAACGTGTTATAATGTTTGTAAAAACCTACCAAAGTCATCACAAACAATACAGCACCCAACAGGTGGAGGACTTCATGAAAAACCGTAGCAAAAATTACCATAAAAGGGAACGCAAAATACAACGTATTGAGGCAACTCAGGACCGGCTGACCGGAAGAGCTGGGCTGACACTGTTTGTCGCTTATCTTCATCGTATTCGGATCTTTGAATACATTGAAAGGTGGTTCGGCAGTATCCGGAAAAGCAGTAAGGGCTTGGCTATCTGCGAAATGTATAAACAGATACTGTGTTTCTTTTTTGACGGTACAAGCCGCCACCTGACCTATTTTGATCAGATTCGGCAAGATGAAGGATACGCCGGGAGCATTGAGACAGATATGGAATCCATGGCCTCCTCTCACCAAATGAAACGATTTTTCAAAGCCTTTTCCTGGACGAGAGTCTTTTTGTTCCGGCGTTTGCTCCAAAAGCTTTTCCTCTGGCGTCTTCAGATAACGAGGCCCGATATTATTGAACTGGGTATTGATACCATGGTGATGGACAACGATGATGCTGTGTGTCGCCAAGGAGTTAAGCCGACATACAAAAAGAAGAAGGGCTTTCAACCATTGCAAATGAACTGGGGCCGATTCATAGTAGACGCTGTATTCCGAAGCGGAGATCGGCACTCCAACCACGGTGACACCGTGCAGAAGATGATCCTGCACATCGTGATCATGATTCGGCGCCATTATCGCTGGGACGTGCCGATCATTATCCGGATGGACAGTGGGTTCTTCGACCAAAAAATCTTCAAGCGCTGCGAGGCTCTTCAAATCGGTTATATCTGCGGAGGAAGAATCTACAAGGATATAAAGAATATGGCTGGGAACTGGGAACCCTCTTCCTGGAAGCGGTTTAAGTCGAAAAAGAAAGAGCAGGTGTGGGAGTATGTCGAGTTTGGATGCTGTCGGAAAAGTTGGGACAGGTTCCGACGAGCAATCTTTTGCCGGTTGACCCATGATGAAGAGCAACAGCTTTATCTTCCCGGATTTTGTCCTGATACTGTGATTTTTACCAATATCGGCCAAAATCAAGCGGTAGACAGAATGCTGGAGAGAGCCGGTGCCCAAGGGTATCTGACAAGTAATGGAATTGTGGCTTGTTATCATGATCGTGGCAGTGACGAATTGGCCAACCGGGCGCTGAAGGATTTTGGGCACGAACGGCTTCCTTTCAAGCGCTTCGCTGCAAACTCCGCCTGGTATTACACGATGCTGGTGGGTCATTTCCTGATGGAATCTTTTAAAGAGGACGTCAGTGCCCCGGTAATCTCCGTCTCTGCCTATGCGAATACGGTTCGCAGACGTATGATCGATATTGCCGGTAAAATTGTTTTCCATGGTAAAGAAACCATTTTAAAGGTGAGCCAAACCTGCTTGGACCGGCTCAAACTGCCAGAGCTACTAAGACGTTGCCGGATGGCACCAGCCATCCCATAAGAAATACAAAAAAAATTGAAGGGCTGTGCGAATTGCTGGTGAATTGCGTCTATAAGTCCCATAAACTGGCCAGATCCGATACTGGTTATGCAATTTGTGGACAAGTTCAGCACGGAAAAGGTTCGGCTTACCATCAGTGTTCTGATACTGCACCTCGGGCTTGCCGCCAACCATAGGTTCGGGTTGAAATCGCTCAATTTAGGTTTTAATCTGTTTCCTCTCGGTGCTTGATTTCAGAATCGAATCTCGCACAAGATGTTGTCGTTTGAGACTTTTCCAAAAAGCTTTGGATAATAGACATCTCTGTCGCTTTGCTATTCCTCAGAAATATCATTATTCGGATAATACTTTTTTATACAGTCGTCGCATA
This sequence comes from uncultured Desulfobacter sp., assembly GCA_963677255.2. Classification (GTDB taxonomy): domain Bacteria; phylum Desulfobacterota; class Desulfobacteria; order Desulfobacterales; family Desulfobacteraceae; genus Desulfobacter. The sequence continues at coordinate 93,308 of CAXXER010000002.1, forward strand.
TCCCGTGACTGAATTCTGCTTCAGAATGAGCATGGATATAGGATTCAATCTGGGTCCAATACCCTTTATC
>CAXXER010000003.1:0-520000 GCA_963677255.2 uncultured Desulfobacter sp.
CAGTGGACCTGTCTGATGGATCAAAATGGCAAGAGTATGGTGCAATGCGGAGCGGCGAAGGGTCCGATAAAGGCTCTAATGAAACGAGAAAGGGAGCCAAGCTGCTCCCTTTTTATGTTCTATGATCACAGGCCCTTGTCGAGCAGGGCCTTGATTTCCTTGGGTGAAGTGCCAGCAACGATGCGGCCGAGTTCCTGATCGCCTTTGAGCACCAGCAAGGTGGAACGACGGGGAATGTTGCGCGAAGTGGTGACGTCATGATCGCGATAGTCATCCCAGTCAACGGCGACAAAGGTCAACGCCTTGTCATAGGCGTCATTTTCTGCTCTGAGGCGTTTGATCACACGTTCCTGCGCGGCGCAGGTGGTGCACCAGCTTGCCTTGTAATCGACAAAAACGGTTTTGCCGTCTTTCAGTAAAGATTGAATGAGACCGGGTTTATAGGCCATGACGTCGGCAGCCGATGCTGCACTGGTGATGACGAGGAAAGACAAAAGAGCGAGAAAGCGGATCATGGTTGGGTCTCCTGGAAAGTTGCAGTTGGCTTTTCTACGGTTGGTTTGGCTTTTGTGATCAGTTGCTGGTGGCTAGAGCGCGACGGACAGATCTTGCAGCCAATATGGCAGATGCTCGACGGCTAGGGCTTCGATCCAGTGATGGACGCCAAGCAGGATCATCAGGCCGACAGCGATGAAGAGCAGGCCCATCAGCGGTTTGGATTTCTCTGCAAGAGCGCGCAGGGACTGCGCCCGGCTGCGGATGGCATTCTTTGCTCCAAGGCCAAGGCCCAGAATGAGGGTTGAGACACCGGCAGCAAAGGCGACCATGATAGCTGTGGCCCAGAGCAGGCTTTCTCCCTGACTGGCCAGAGCAATGGCACCGCCAAGGGTGGGGCCGATACAGGGGGACCAGACGGCACCGAGCAAAAGGCCCGCAAAGAATTGGCCTTTGAAGCCCGTGAGGTCCGATTGATAAAGCTGACTGTCGGCCTTGGCGGCAAAGCCCGCCGTGGCGGTCTCAAACCGGTTTGCAAAGGCTGGTACGAGAAGGATCAGGCCAAAGGCCAGCATCATGCCCGCGCCGATCTGCCCCAAAATGCGTTCGTCAAGCCCGATGGCATGTCCGGCAGACGCGATCAACAGACCAAAGGAGACAAAGGAAATCGACAAGCCAAGCGCCAACGCTAACGGTCCGCGCCGATCTTGTGACAGGGCAGAGGCGAGCACGATTGGCAAAACCGGCAGGACACAGGGATTGATCAGGGTCAGCAGACCTGCGCCATAGGCAAAGACGAGTTCCATATAAACCTCGAAAAACTGGAACAGAATTTTGTGTTTCAGCTATACCTTGATTGGCTGGTCACGCGGGAATCACATTTGTGACAATCTGCGTGAGCATGCATTTGCGTTCGTTGGTCCAAGCAAAAGCGAATGCAAGGCATGGCGGATTGGGAGAGGATTATGGAGCATTATACAGGCGGATGTTTATGTGGGGCGGTTCGGCTGGTGGCAACTGGGCGGCCATGCCGGGTCGGCCTATGTCATTGCCTTGATTGTCGAAAACATCATGGTGCTGTCTTTCATGCCTCCGCCATTTTCTCCGAGGCAGCCGTGCGAGTTACCGGTGAGGTGACCAGCTATGCCGGGCGCTGTTTTTGTCCGCGTTGCGGTTCGTCGGTTTTCTCGCGCACTGGCGATGAAATAGAAGTGCATCTTGGTTCGCTTGACGCGCCGGACCAATTGACGCCCACATATGAATTATGGACGATACGGCGAGAAAGCTGGTTGCCGCCTTTTGAGCTGGCGCAGCATTATGAGCGCGATCGTGAGAGCGGTGACCGGTCAGAGGAATGATAGGATGACGCCGACGGATGATGATCAGGGCGAGGGCAGGCGCTCCACAAAGCCTGAAGATCTGGAGCGCCTGCTCGCCAAGCGGTGCGAGCAGGTGGCCGCTGATCAAGTGATCGAACAATTGAAGAAACTGGGTCGCCTGTTTCATAAAGGATAGCGACCCAGTATTTGCCTATAGCTTAGCGCTTCTTCGGCTTAACGCTTCTTGCGGCCGCGCCCTTTGCTTTGGGATGCACCCTTCGGTCTGGTTCGATCAGACCCAGGGCCCATATCGTCGAGATCCGGTTGCTGGATGCGGGAGTTTTTCGGCAGGTTGGCGGACGTGCCATATTTCCTCTCGCCGCGATAGCCGCCGGTTTTCTCATCGACGCTCGCCTGACGGGCCAATGGATCGTCGGCGATGGCCAGTTCGGTCTCGCGCAGGCGTTTGACCTCGTCGCGCAGGCGGGCCGCTTCCTCGAATTCGAGGTTTGCGGCGGCGTCCTTCATGCGGCTTTCCAATTCCGCAATATGGGCTTCGAGATTGTGGCCAATTGCCGCCGGGCCTTCCTCTGCCAAGCCCTTGTCAACGGTGACATGGTCGCTTTCATAGACCGAGCCAAGAATATCGCCGATATTCTTTTTCACTGTCTGCGGCGTGATGCCATGTTCTTCATTATAGGCAAGCTGCTTTTCGCGGCGGCGGTTGGTCTCGGAGATGGCCCGTTCCATTGAGCCGGTCATGCGGTCGGCATAAAGGATGACCTTACCGTCGACGTTACGTGCGGCACGGCCAATGGTCTGGATCAGGGATGTCTCCGAGCGCAAGAATCCTTCCTTGTCGGCATCCAAAATGGCGACCAAGGCACATTCGGGGATATCGAGCCCCTCGCGCAGCAGGTTGATCCCAACCAGCACGTCAAAGGCCCCAAGGCGCAAGTCGCGGATGATCTCGATCCGCTCGATGGTGTCGACATCGGAATGCATATAGCGGACGCGGACGCCCTGCTCGTGGAGATATTCGGTCAGGTCTTCGGCCATGCGCTTGGTCAGGGTGGTGACCAGCGTTCGATACCCCACCTTGGCCTTTTCCTTCACTTCGCCGAGCAGATCGTCGACCTGTGTCTTGGCCGAGCGGATCTCGATGACCGGATCGATGAGGCCCGTGGGGCGAATGACCTGTTCGGCAAAGACGCCGCCCGCCTCTTCCATTTCCCAGCCACCCGGAGTGGCAGAGACGGCAACAGTCTGGGGCCGCATGGCGTCCCATTCCTCAAAGCGCAAGGGCCGGTTGTCCATGCAGCTTGGCAGGCGGAAGCCATATTCGGCCAGCGTTGCCTTGCGGCGAAAGTCGCCGCGATACATCGCGCCGAGCTGACCGATGGTCACATGGCTTTCGTCAACGAAGATCAGGGCATTGTCCGGCAGATATTCAAACAGGGTGGGGGGCGGTTCGCCGGGCAAACGGCCCGTGAGATAGCGTGAATAGTTCTCGATGCCCTGACATGCGCCTGTCGCTTCCATCATTTCAAGGTCAAAGCGGGTGCGCTGCTCCAGCCGCTGGGCTTCGAGCAGACGGCCATGGGCCTCCAACTCGCCAAGACGCTCGTTGAGCTCTTTCTTGATGCTCTTGATCGCCTGATTGAGGGTTGGGCGCGGGGTAACATAGTGGGAATTGGCATAAAGCTTGACCATTTCCAACTCGGCCATCTTCTGGCCGGTCAGAGGGTCAAACTCCTTGATTTCCTCGATTTCGTCGCCGAAGAAGGAAATACGCCAAGCGCGGTCCTCATAGTGAGCGGGAAAGATTTCGACCACATCGCCGCTGACCCGGAAGGAGCCGCGCTGGAAGCCGACATCATTGCGCTTATATTGCAGGGCGACCAGATCGGCCATCAGCTGGCCTTGGTCAATCTCTTCGCCAACCTCGATCTTGAAGCTCATTTCGGTATAGGTCTCTACCGAGCCGATACCATAGATACAGGAGACCGAGGCGATGATGATCACATCGTCGCGCTCTAGCAATGAGCGGGTGGCCGAGTGGCGCATCCGGTCGATCTGTTCGTTGACCGTGCTTTCTTTCTCGATGAAGGTGTCGGTGCGCGGCACATAGGCTTCCGGCTGGTAATAGTCGTAATAGGAGACGAAATATTCAACGGCGTTGTTGGGGAAGAAGTTCTTGAACTCGCCATAGAGCTGGGCGGCCAAGGTTTTGTTCGGTGCAAGGATCAGGGCTGGTCGCTGGGTCTTGGCGATCAGCTGAGCCATGGTGAAGGTTTTGCCCGAGCCAGTAACGCCGAGCAAAACCTGTGTGGCCTCGCCATTCTTGATGCCTTCTTCCAGATCGGCAATGGCGGTTGGCTGGTCGCCTGCTGGGTCAAACTCGGTGACCAGATCGAAGGAGACACCGCCTTCGGACTTCTCGGGTCGATCTGGGCGGTGGGGGCGCCATGGCTCGGTATCCATGAATTCCGGGCGGCCATGCTCGATGAGCGATTCAAGGGCGCGAACGGTTTCCGTGACACCGGAGCGATCATCGCTCTTGCCCTTTTTCTTCTGGGTCTTCTTGCGCTCCTTGGTGACGCGCTCCAGCTCCTCGGCTTTTTCCAGTGAGATGTCCAGACCCGCAATCGGGTTCAGACCACCGGCAGCGCGCTCGCGGGCAGAGGCCTTTTCTTCCGGCTTCTTGCGGCTGCGTTTGGGCTTTTCCGTTGTGGTGGCTTTGGCTTTGGCCTTTGACTGGTCCTCGGCCGCCTTGGTGATGTCTTCGGCCCAATCCGCAATCGAGTCTGGCATGGGCACAGAGTCGAAGGATGCCTGCGGTGCCTCGCCCAGTCCTGACTGTTCGCGATTGTCTTGTTTATTCCGCTTGTCTGAGGTCATGCCTGTCGCTCTTGTGCCCGCTGCTCGCGTGGCGATTGGATTGGTCGAGTGAGTCCTCAATATAAGGGAACAAATCAGGAATATGAAGAGGGGAGCCAAGAAAAGTCATGCTTGTTGTTGCGGGTAAAATTTTGCTGTTCATTCGTCCAATGATCAATGGTTTGTTGTATTAAAATATTCTAATATTCGAAATTAAATTCAATTGTCTGGCAGGGACTGACTTCTGTTTTAAAAGAGCCAGCCTATAGCACGAGCCGGATTTAGGAGGAAGAAATGACGCATGTAGTGGTATTGGGTGGAGGCCTTGGCGGCCTTTCCGCAGCTTATGAATTCCGGCAAGAGCTGAAAAATACAGACAAGGTAACGGTGGTATCCAATAAACCGTTTTTCCAGTTTACCCCTTCGAACCCCTGGGTGGCTGTCGGTTGGCGGGACAAGAAAGACATTACCCTCGATCTGGCAACGGTTCTGCCCAAAAACAAGGTGGAGTTCATCTGTGCCTCCGCTGACAGCCTTGATCCTGAAAACAATTCGGTTGGGTTGAGCACTGGAGAATCCATCACCTATGATTATCTGGTGATCGCAACCGGACCGGAACTTGCCTTTGACGAGATTGAAGGTCTGGGGCCGGAAGGCAACACGATTTCGGTTTGTGACGTGGACCACGCGACTGCCGGTTTTGAGAAGTGGGAAGCCTTCTGTCAGGATCCTGGTCCCATCGTGGTGGGGGCGGTTCAGGGTGCATCCTGCTATGGCCCGGCCTACGAGACGGCGATGATTTTCGACACGGATCTGCGCAAACGCAAAATTCGCGACAAGGTGCCGATGACCTTTGTCACCTCAGAACCCTATGTGGGTCATCTGGGGCTTGGTGGTGTGGGCGATACCAAGGGGATGCTCGAATCTGCCTTCCGGGATCGCACCGTCAAGTGGATCACCAATGCCAAGGTGGACAAGGTTGAAGCGGGCGTGATGCATGTTACCGAATGCGATGAAGCAGGTGAGCCGAAAACAAAGCACGAGCTGCCCTTCAAGCATTCCATGATGTTGCCGGCCTTCCGCGGCATTCCCGCTTTGCAGGGCGTTGAAGGGCTGGTCAATCCACGCGGCTTCGTCATTGTCGACAAGCATCAGCGCAACCCGAAATACCCCAACATTTTCGGCATTGGCGTCTGCATTGCCATTCCGCCATACGAGAAGACACCTGTGCCGGTGGGCGTTCCCAAGACCGGCTATATGATCGAGTCCATGGTGACTGCGGCGGCTCAGAATATGGTAGAGCTTGAAGCGGGCAAGGAGCCGACACACGAAGCGACATGGAACGCGATCTGCCTTGCCGACTTTGGTGATTCCGGCCTTGCCTTTGTGGCAATGCCCCAGATTCCACCGCGAAACACCAACTATTCCGGGCAGGGAAAATGGGTGCATCTGGCCAAGATTGCGTTTGAGAAATATTTCCTGCGCAAGATCCGCAAGGGTGAAACCGAGCCCTATTATGAGCGCGCCGTGCTCAAGTTTCTCGATATCGCCAAGATCAAGTCCTGATCAGGCCCTGTCGACATTTCTGTCTTGAATTGTTTCCTCCCTGTCCGGGGCAACCGGGCAGGGATTTCTTATGTCTGAAATAAACCTCCACCTGCGGTGGAGGACTGGACAAGTTTTACATTTTCAGTAAGAGACCTCCTCACTTGAACCATTGGCGTGGTTTTAAGAACAGAAGCGAGGAGGTTTTTATGGACAAAAATCACCTATCACACAGCACTTGGGACTGCAAATATCATGTAGTCTTTGGCTCCAAATACAGGACCAAACGTCTATACGGAGACTTGCGGCGTGAGTTACGAGATCAATTTACGAAGTTGGCGTCACAAAAGGGATGCCATATTGAGGAAGGGCATCTTATGCCCGACCATGTGCATATGTTGATCTCAATCCCACCCAAATATTCAGTGGCCCATATAGTGGGCTTCTTAAAGGGTAAAACGGCGCTATATGTGGCAAACAAATATGCCCGGAAACGTCGCTACAAGGGATATCATTTTTGGGCACGTGGTTACTTTGTTTCGACAACGGGCTATCAAGAGGAGGTCGTCAGACGCTATATCCGCAATCAACAGAGGCAGGATAAGGCGAGCGACTTCGCGGATATGTTCAAGCCAAACTATTGAAACCAAACAAGACCACTTCTAGTGGTTCAAGCGAAGCGTAACAAACCTCCGCCTATGGCGGAGGTCAATGACTTTGCTCTGCAGGCGTTCGGGAGTGAGGCAGGTCGCAATCAGACAGGCTGATCGACGCGCTTGCGGCCAAAGCGTTTCTGCACATAGGGCAGCAGTTCGACCAACAAGATGCATGAGAAAATCATCGCGCAGCCGACCACTTGACTGCCCGTCAGGCGCTCATTCAACAGCAAGGCTCCGAAGATGGCGGCAAACAGGCTCTCGCTTGACAGCAGGATGGCGGCATCGGCTGATGGCGTATAGCGCTGGCCTACGGCTTGCAAAGTAAAGGACAGGCCGCCTGAAAACACGCCGGTATAGATGATCTCGAACCATGCCCCGGTGAGATTGTGCAGCGCGAGGCCTTCAATCGGCAGGCCAAACAGCATGCCCAGCAGACCGGCCGTGAAGAATTGCAGACAGGCAATGGTTATCGGATTGCCATATTGCAGGACAAGCCGACCGATCAAAATGATTTGCAAGGCCCAGAACAGGCCGCTCAAGACATTCAGCAGATCACCGACAACCACGCTTTCCAGTCTGCCGGCCAACAGATAGGCACCGGTCAATGCAATCGCCACGATGGGCCAGATATAGGCATTGGGCCAGGTGCGCAGGATCACGATGCCCATGATGGGGGTGAAGACCACATAGAGTGCTGTCAGGAATCCGGCATTGGTGACCGAGGTGGTGAAAAAGCCATATTGCTGCAAGGTGATGGCAATGAAGAAAATCCCACCGACAAAGACACTTTGCAACAGGCCCTTGACGGGGATCCGTTTGTCGCTTTTGCGCCACTCGAAATAGGCAAAGGGCGCGACCGAGATGGCGGCCAGAAGGAAGCGCACGCCGGTGAAGCTGAGCGGGCCAATGGACTCCATGGCGGTGGACTGGGCCACGAAGGCCGCGCCCCAGACCATGGCGGCGATCAACAACAGACTATTGGCAGTCAAACGGGACATGGCATTTTGCTTTCGGACACTCGGCTGTCAGGCCTGCATTCGGGCCACTCAGTCGTCAAGATATTAAGGGCCGGCATGTGCAAGCTGTCGGCCTGTCCGTCGGATTTACGCCTTTTCCCAAGATCAATCAATTGAATAGTTTCGATCAATTACTCAATGGAATTGATGGATCATTTGGATGGAATGATCCGCAATAAAGCGCCTTTTGAGGAATCTGTCAAAAGCCATAGCGCGCCGTCCGGGCCGGACCGCACGTCGCGAATGCGGCCAAATGCGCGCTCCAGCAGGATTTCTTCATTGGTAACCCGGTCTCCGTCGAGGGTCAGACGGACGAGCTTTTGATCTTTCAGTGCGCCGACAAACAGATCGCCCTGCCAGTCTGGAAACAGGGTGCCATCATAAAAGGTCAAGCCTGACGGCGCGATGGAGGGATCCCAATAATGGATCGGCTGTTCCATGCCGGTCTTTTGGGTGCCTTCGCCGATGCGACCACCGGAATAGTGACGTCCGTAGGAAATGGTCGGCCAGCCATAATTTTTGCCAGCCTGAGGGCGGTTGATTTCATCGCCGCCGCGCGCGCCATGTTCAACGGTCCAGAGCTGGCCGGTTTCGGGATGGATGGCAGCGCCTTGTGGGTTACGATGACCTATGGACCAGAGACCATCTCTGGCATTGACCCCGAAGGAGGGATTGTTTGCCGGGATTGAGCCATCATCATTTAGCCTGATGACTGAACCTGAGGCGTTGGTCACATCTTGTGCTCTGGGGCGGACGCCATGGTCGCCGAAGGTGACATAAAGCGTGCCATCTGGTGCAAAGGCGATGCGGGAGCCGAAATGGTAGGTTCCGGCACTCGGGAGGACTTCATAGAGAGTTTGTTGATCCGAAAGGGCCGGGGATCCGGCTTCAAGGCCTGACAATTTGACCCGCACCAAAGCTGTGCCGGTGCCGCTGTTCGATTGGCGCGAAAGGGTGAAATAGACCCAGCCATTTTGGGAAAAATCTGGATGGACGGCCACATCAAGCAGGCCGCCCTGACCTTCGACATGGGCGCGGGGTGGGTCTGCGACCGGGGTCTTTTCACCTGTGGTGGCATCAACCAGCCATAGTCCGCCAGTGCGTTCGGTTACCAGCATGTGCGTCTTGGACAGAAATGTCATGCCCCAAGGGCGCTCGAAACTGGCTTTTTGCTCAATGCGGATCGGACCTGTCTGCGTTTCGAGGATCCGGGGCTGCTCGGCTTTGGCGCTCGACAGGCTTGTGACAAGAAAAAGGGCTGTGGCAAGAGCGAGAAAGGCCCATTTCAGATTTGACCCGGCGAAATGTGAAGGGGTGTCAGGGGCTACGATTATCCTGCAAGGGGGCGTCTTTGGGGCTGTGTGACGAGGGGGCGTGTGAGCTGTCATAAGGCATCTCCGTCCGGTCAAAAGAAAAGCGTCTTGCTTTCTTCTACGTGGGGAGGCGCGGGCTTGATCACAATGGGTCTTTTGTTTCGGCAAAGTCAGCCGAGACAAGGCTGGCCTCGGCGATGAAACGCAACGGGCCGGGTGTGACATCCTCAAACGGCCAGCAGGAGGTCAGTGCGAGGGTTGGCTCAAAGCTGTCCTTGCTGAGGCCAGAGCGATCCCACGGAGCCACACGCATTTGCTCAACCTGATAGGTGAGCGGCGGCCCGTTGAGCGGTTCGACGTGGATTTCCATGCCGGGCTTCAGCTTGGCCAATCGCTTGAAATGGGTGTCGCGATGGGCTGCAACAACCGATAGGCCATCTTCGCCCAAGGCGGCTGATTGGTTAAGCAGAACCGGACCAAAAGCCAGACCTTCGCCGCCAGCTTCGTGCAGGATGATGGCTTTGAACTTTATCGCCGGAATGGACAATTTGGCGACGGGCCATGTATCGGCCCATGCCCAGGCCTTAACGGGACTGCCCGTGAGCTGGCTTTCTGCCCATGCGCGTTCGAGCAGGATTTGCGCCAGCTTGGCCTTGGCGGGTATCCAGCATGCCCAGAGGATCAGGGCAAAACCCGCCATGCCGATCAGCATGGCGGGGATTTTCAGCCAGCGCGGGGCGGGGCTCATTTCTTGTCCACGCGACGCCATTGCAGCCAAGCGAGCAGACCACCTGAGAGCAGCAGAAGCAAGCTGCCTGCAAGCAGGATCAGGTCTGCCTTAGTGGCGGTTTTGGGCAGCATGATCTGACCTTGGTTGGTCTGTACAGCAGCCAGTTTCATTGGCTGCCCACTGGCTCCGACCATCGGTGCGGACTGAGGGGCGAGCAGGGCAGAGGTTCGCATGCTGCTGTCGCGCATTTGCATCGACATCTTCTTTTTGCCCATGGGTTTGACCGGGGCTGCCATCACTGGCTGAGCCATATCGACCTGTTCGCCAAAGACCTTGTCCATTTCCCAGCCATCGGGCAGATTCAACGGCACTTTCTTGCTCTCAAGATCTTCTTCAGCCGGGCGCGACGGAGTGACATCGACAGCGACGAGGCTTGTCAGGCGTGTCACCAGATGATGCTGAAGGCCCAGTGTTTCAATTGCCTTGTCAATGGCCTTGGCATCGTCGGACAGGAGGCGATCGCTTTCAAGTTGGCGGATCTTGCCGCGCGCCCAGATTTTATCGATGGCGGTGGAGGTTGCAGCCTTGGTCAGGTCGACGGACAAGCTCCATGGCTGATTGTCAAAGCGGCCTTTGAGGGTCAGCTTGTCTCCCAGTGTCTTGGCCTTGATGGCCAGCACCACCGGCTCGCCGAGATAAAGATCGGGCAGGGCGTCCGGGGATGCTTCGACCCCCTCGCTGCCAAGCAATACAGCGCGGAGATCGGTGGCGACCGGGTTGCTTAATTGCTTGAACAAATCGCCCATTTTGGCCTGCACTTCCGTGATATCGCCAATGTGGGTGAAGGTGCCACGGCCCACTTCTGCCGCGCGAGACATGAAGAAGCTGTTGGGGGCGGAGCCGATACCAACGGTAAAGATGCGCGAGCGCCCTTTCTTGGATTTAACCGCCTCGAAGAGTTGCTTTTCGTTGCCAATCGCTCCGTCGGTGAGGAAAATCACCTGACGCAAGGTCGGGGCATTGGGATCACTGTCGGTCAGGGCTTCGAGCATGGCGGGCAGCATTTCGGTGCCGCCTTCGGCCTTGATGCGGTTGACCCAGCGTTTGGCCTCGGCAATTGCTCCGGCATCGGCTTTTTTGGGGGCGCCGAACAGCTGGTTCATCTCATTGTTAAAGCGGATGATCTGGAAACTGTCTTCTGGCTTGAGCTGATCAAGGGCTTCGATCAGGCTGGCGCGGGCCTGACGGATGGAAGGGCCTGCCATGGAGCCGGACTGGTCAATCACGAAGATCACCTCGCGCGGCGGCATTTTTACGCTTTCGGTCAGTTTGTATGGCGGCGTGATATAGGCAAGCAGATAGTTTTGAGATGCTTCATCTTTTCCCGTCAGCTTCTGGGTGAAGAGGCCCAGATTGGGCGTCTTGCCCGCCTTGCCCGTCCAGGTGAGAAGGAAATCCTTGTCTGCAGGCACTGCGCCTTCTTTCAATGTCAGGGTGACCTTGTCGTCGCCATCGGGCGTGATGGTGACGTCATGATAATGGCTGACAACCTGATCAAGGGGGAAGCCTGCATTGAGGGTGGCGGACAGGGTGACCGGATTGCTTTTGCCGTCTTTTTTCGGGTCAAGGACTGGCGCGGTGATGGCGTCGCGGTCTGGCACCGGATCGGTTGAGCCCCAGCCGCTGGTGCCTGCGGTCTGTTTGGCTTCCATGTCGATCACGGGTTTTAGAGGCTTGTTGAGCGGATTGTAGCGCGGGGCGACCACCAGCGGGACGCGAAGGGAAAATTCCTCGCCTTTGCGCGGGATGGTTTCCTGATATTCAATCTGGATGGTGACGCTTTCGCCCGGACCGATATTGGCCACAGCATTGGTGAAGAGGTTGGGGCGTTGCTGTTCGAGCAGGCTTGCCTTCTTGCCTTCACGCTTGGCAGCTTCGTAGATTTCGCGGGCTTCCTTCTTTGGCTTGATCTTGCCTTCGATCAGCCGGTCGCCGACTTTCATTTTCAGTCGATCAACGGCTGCATTGTCCGGCAAAGGAAAGACATAAAGCCCCTCGACCCAGACGTCGGAGGTGTTGAGGAAGGTTTGGGTGACCGTGGCCCGTGCCACAGGACCTGTGACGTCGAGCTTGATGTCGGTGGCGACTTTGGGCGCTTCGACATACTTGCCGGGTTCCTTGGATTTGAACAACAGGCCACCTGACTGCATGTCGTTCGGGCCGATCAGGTTTTGTGAGGTGCTCTGCTCGCTCGCTGCCGCTACAGGCGGGGTCACCGGTGCTGAGCGGGCGGGATGGGCCGCGACCGTGAAGCCAATGCCAATGGCGAGTGCATAGGCCGAAAGCCAGATTTTGAAGGCTTTGGAAATAGACTTGTCAGATCCGTGCTTGCGGTCGAGGTCAATGGCGTGGCGGCGGCGCTTTTTGGGCTTCAAATCATTTGATGGCAAAGGCATTGGTGATCGTCTTTCAGTCGGATAAATGACTTGTTTGGTTGAGTGACCGTGAAGGCGTGTTCTAGAAAAAGGATCACATGGGAATGCGGCCCGGTTTAGGGTGAAAAAGGGCAGAAGCGGACAAATATTGTGACCATTTTGCGGCTGGCCAGTTACAAGGGGGAAAGGGTGATCACATGGCGGTGAAGACGGCCCTGAATGCTCTGGTTTTCACCTGCGGTCGCATGTCGCATCAAAAGGCGTATTTACGATACATGATTTATTTGATATGAATATTCGCAATTACTAATTTACTTGAGCATACAAAGGATAGTTCCATGTGCCTTGACCGTACCATCTTCGCCTTCGCTGGCGTCATGATCCTCGTTTCCGTTGCGCTGACCCAGTTTGTCAGCCCGCTCTTCATGTGGTTGACCGTGTTTATCGGTGCCAACCTGCTGCAGTCCGCCTTTACCGGTTTTTGTCCGGCAGCAATCATCTTCAAGATGCTTGGTGTGAAGCCGGGCACCGCGTTCAAGTAAGCCTCTGTGAGGAACAAAGGCTGATGCCATAGAAAAAGGCCGCAGCGGATGCTGCGGCCTTTTCTGTTTGTTGCGGGGCTGTTACTTGATGCGATCAGGTTCGTGGGTTTCCAGATAGGTGACCTCGGCCTCGGTCAGTTCCATATCCTCGTAACCGGAAATCATGGCACGGGTATAATGTAAGATCGATTTACCGGTCGTCACCATATAAATATGACCGATGACAAAGGCGACCATCAGGAAGGCGCCGATGAGATGGAGCATAACCACGAAGCTGAAGATCTCGTGATTGCCCGAATTGCCTGCCCAGAAGCTATAGAACATATAGGCCAGCCCAGAAAGCCAGAGCAGTGGCCCGACCAAGGTCATGATCGCGAAATAGGCGGCGGACTGGAGTGGGTTCTGTTTCCGGCTCAGAGTGCGCTTGTAGGGGTGGGGTTGGCCGACCATCATGCCGACCAGATAATGGCGGATGACGGCCCACAGGCCCGCATTGGTTGGCACGAAATGGCGCCATTGACCGGTGGTGATCGTCCAGAAAGCCGTGAACAGCCACAGGAAGATCAAGGCAAAGGCGGCGATATCATGCATCATGACCGCTTTTTCGAACGGGATGAAGCGGATCGTGCCATGGACGGTGAAGCCCGAGAAGGCCAGCAGGAAAATCAGCAAGGCTTGCGACCAGTGCCAGAAGCGCTCGTAGCGAGAGTAGTTTTTCACCTTGCGATGCTGAAGGAGCGGTTTGCTGCCTTCGGCGCTGGTTTCAGTGCCAGTGTTGGGGGCATGGGGAGTTGATGCAATGTCTGTCATGATACGCACTCCTCAAGATTGGCGTTTGCTGCGGGTGGCGATCCGGAAAGCAGTGTGGATGCCAATGCCGATGATCGTCAGGATGATGAGGCCATAGCCGAGCCAATCCACGATGCCGAAGCTGTCGCGACCGGGAATATAGACCCCCGTGATGCTTTCAAGACGGCCATTCTTGGTGTGGCATTCGCCACATTGGACGGCCTGCTCGGTCGGTGCGACCATATGAGTGATCGGCCAGTACATTCGGGTTTTTGCCCATGCATATTTGCCCGAATAAGGCTTGCTCATATAGTCCATGCCTGCCTGAAGCGCTTTGCCCCAGTCATAGGACTTCCAATAGGCATTGTCGTCTTTGCCGAATAGATGCATGTAGGCGAGCTTCTTGCTTTCGGCATCAATCGGCTGGACGGTGTTCATCAGCTTGAATGGCCAGATGCGGGCGGTCTTGTCACTGGCATCCCCATGCAGCTGGTTGAGCACCACCGGACTGGTCGTGTCGAGCGGGTCGTCATCGGTCTTGTAGGTGATCGTGCCATTGAACCATGCATAAACCGGTGTGACATTTTCCTTGTAGACGAAGGTGCCTTTCTTGGAATTGTAGCTTGGATGACCATTTTCATCCTTTTCGACATACGGTTTGCCGTCTTTCTTCTTGCCGGCTGTTGACCAGTCCCAAAGCATTTTAGTGGCGATGCCGCCCCGGGCAAATTCGGGGATATGGCAGGTCTGGCAAGCGACCGTGTCGGTGTGGTTGTTGAGCTTGACCGCTTCCAATGACGACCCCTGATGCGGGGCATCGGAATGGCAACTCTCGCATGAAGCGGTCGCGTTGGAACGACGGATCTGATAGGACGGGATCGATTTGCCGTTGGCGTCGCGGGTGACCGGCTTGGCGTCCATGTCAAAACGGGAGCCGGGCCATTTGTGTCCTGACCCTGAATGACAGGCCGAGCAGGCCATGTTGCCGCCTTCGGCAGACATATGCACGTCGAGCTCACGCGGCGGGTTGGTCAGGGAACTGTCAATGTCGCCATGTTTGACCGCGTCACCGCCGCCGCCAAAGAAGTGGCAGGCACCGCAATTTTCACGCTGGGCGAGATTGACCGACTGGGCGGCCTTGGTGAGATCGGAGACGGGGAAGTCTTTGCCGCCGAACTTTTTCGGTTCGGTGATCGGCAGACCCGCCATGGTGGGGAACTTGCGATAATATTTCTTGGGCGCATGGCAGACGAGGCAATCGACCGCACTTTCCTCCTTGGGTGGCGGTTGGCGCATGTCCTTCCAGCCATACCCTGCGTGACAGGAGGTGCAACGGGCTTCATTCGAGGCGACATTGCCGCAGAAATTGTTGATCACATTGCGCTTGCCAAGGGTCTGGCCTGTGGTCTTGTTGGCAAAGACCCATTGGTAATGGATGGAATCCTGCACTTGATGGGCAGCTTCGGTGTGGCAGGAGAGGCAAGCCTTGGTGACCTCTGGTCCGCTTTTGAAGTCCTGCTGCAGGATTTCGAATTTGGTGTGGTCGGCGGTCTCTCCTGGTTTCTTGCCGGTAACCTGTCGCGCAGCATCGGTGGCAGCCGGTGTCGAGGCCTTTGCTTCAGACGCCACAGCGGGGGCGGCATTGACCGCCATGTCACCGATGATTGGTTCGGAAATCGTTGCAAAAATGGAGAGCATGAGGCTTGAGGTCAGGGTGCAACAAACCTGCCGCAAGCGCGGTCGTCTTGAACTGTCCGTCATCGTTTCCTCCTAACGGATGCTCGATAGACCGAACAGGGAAAGATCGATTTTTTCCTGTTCGGCTTGAGTCTGTCTGCGTTTGGTAACGCAGTCTGGAATTGGAGGCGCCAGACTCGCCCGGTCCAAGAATTAGTATATTCTTAAATTCGAAAATTACAGAATGGTAATAATGGACAGAATGTCGCAGATGTGGCTAATTCATGCCAAATTTGATATACCGCAAAAAGAGTTAGGCTTATGGCAGGTTTCGTCGCGGTTTATCCGACAAAGGGTCCATGTGGCTTATGTAGAAGCCCTCATTTCCGAAACGAATGTAGGTTGCGCCTTGTTGGTTGGGTACATTTGTGCGCAAGAATTGTGACGCCAAAAGGATGATATCGGTCGAATCTTTCTTGCGCCGCCTTGAATTGGCTATGGGGCTGCACTAGTGTTCCGGAGCGGTAACGTTGGGAAAGCTTCTCAACGGACAGGGCCGTTTGTCTTAATTTTTTGCTATATATTTGGAGGGCTCAATGAGCTTTTTAGCCGAGCAGCTTTCGCGTGTTCAACCATCTGCAACGATTGCAGTATCCAACAAAGCGCGAGAACTCAAGGCCGCTGGTCGTGACGTCATCGGTCTGGGTGCTGGAGAACCAGACTTCGATACACCCGACAACATCAAAAAGGCTGCTATCGATGCGATCACTCGTGGCGAAACCAAATATACAGCCGTTGATGGGATCCCCGAACTGAAGAAGGCGATTGCCGAAAAGTTCAAGCGGGAGAATGGCATCGATTACGAGCCAGGCCAGTGCTTTGTTGCGCCAGGTGGTAAGCCGATCATTTATAACGCCATGATGGCGACCCTCAATCCGGGCGATGAAGTGATCATTCCCGCACCATATTGGGTGTCCTATCCTGATATCGTTCTGCTAGCAGGCGGTACGCCGGTTGCCGTGGAAGCGACCATTGAGCATAATTTCAAACTGCAGCCGGACCAGCTGGAAGCGGCGATCACCGAGAAGACCAAATGGATCATCTTCAACTCGCCATCCAACCCGACCGGTGCGGCCTACACGCGTGATGAGCTGAAGGCATTGACTGACGTTCTGGTCAAGCATCCGCATGTCTGGATCCTGACCGATGATATGTATGAGCATCTGGTCTATGACGATTTCGAATTCTGCACTCCGGTGCAGATCGAGCCATCTCTGAAGGATCGCACCCTGACGATGAATGGCGTGTCGAAAGCCTATGCGATGACCGGTTGGCGTATTGGGTATGCGGCTGGCCCTCAGGTGCTGATCAACGCAATGCGCAAGATCCAGTCCCAGTCGACCTCCAACCCGACCTCCATCTCTCAATGGGCTGCTTTGGAGGCACTCAACGGGACGCAGGATTTCATCCCTGAACGTGCAAAAGTGTTCAAGGAACGCCGTGACATGGTGGTTGCCATGCTCAATGAGTGTGAAGGTCTGGAATGCCCGACCCCGGAAGGTGCCTTCTATGTGTATCCGTCCTGTGCGGGCTGCATTGGCAAAACCGCGCCTTCTGGCAAGGTGATCGAGAATGACAGTGATTTTGTCACCGAGCTGCTGGAAACCGAAGGTGTGGCTGTGGTGCAGGGCGTGGCCTTTGGCCTTGAGCCTTATTTCCGCGTGTCCTATGCGACCTCTACCGAGGCGCTGACGGAAGCCTGTGCCCGCATCAAGCGTTTTTGCGCTGCCCTCAAATAGGGTTTATGCACGTTAGAAAATGTAAAAGGTCCGCCTTGTCGAGGCGGACCTTTTTTGGTTTTAGCGGTCTTGCAGTTTGTTCTAATACGAAGGGTTTAGAGTATGTGGTATCAGGAGAGGGGGCTGGTGGCTGGTTGTTATGGAATTGTCAAATAGCGGTGACTCTTGGCTGCAATCCCGGTGTGGTTTGCGTTTGATCAATTGCAGCGTGAGGATCTGGGCTAAGCTTTGAGATGTTCTGTCCGACATTTGGCAGTTTAGGGATGGTCTGAACGGGAGGTTTGTTCAACAGACGGGAATTACCAAGCAAGAGCTGATGATTGTTCATCTGAGCGATCCTTGGATCTTATGCCGGACGTCATGCTCAAAATAGAAAGGAGGATCTGCCATGGGACAAGTTGGCAGAAGAGTCGAGGGTCCACGTTGCGTAGCCATCGTAGGACCCTTTGGAAGCGGTAAAACTACTCTCCTTGAAGCCATTTTGGCGCGAACCGGAGCCATTAACAAATTTTCATCGGTAGATAGCGGAAGCTCTGTTGGGGACGGATCGGAGGAAGCCAGATCCCATCATATGTCAGTGGAAGCCAATATCGCCGAAACAGAATTTATGGGTGATACTTTCACCTTTATCGATTGTCCCGGATCTGTCGAATTCCAGTTTGAAAGTCAACCTGCCCTATCCGCTGTTGATCTCGCGATTGTTGTTTGTGAACCAGACGAGAAGAAGATCCCCGCGCTGCAAGTGATCCTGAAGAGCCTTGAAGAGCGCAACATTCCCCGGATACTTTTCCTGAACAAGTTGGACAAATGCTCTGTCCGTGTGCGTGCAGTGGTCGAGGAGCTGCAAAAAGCCAGTGCAACCCCTCTGTTGTTGCGCCAGATTCCGATCTGGAAGGGTGAGACGGCCATCGGTTACATCGATCTCGCTCTTGAGCGCGCCTTCATGTATCACGAGCATGCGCCTAGCGAGCTGATCGATATGGACGAGACGGATCAGGAGCGCGAGTGGGAAGCCCGCTATGCAATGCTTGAAACCCTCTCGGACCATGACGAAGTGCTGATGGAGCAATTGCTCGAAGAAATGGAGCCTGATGCAGAACGGATCTTTGGTGATCTGGTCGAGGAAATGCGTCAGGGGCAGGTGATGCCCGTCGTGATCGGTGCTGCCGAGCAGGAAAATGGCATTTTGCGTCTCCTGAAAGTGCTCCGCCACGAAGCGCCCGGCATTGAGACCACCGCCAAGCGCCTTGGTTGCCCTGAACCATCTGATGGGGACGCCATTTTGCAGGTGATGAAGTCGATTCATACGTCTCATGGCGGCAAGCTGTCCATTTCCCGCGTGCTGAAAGGGGCGGTGAAAGATGGTGATGTCTTCTATGCCTCAGACGGTGAAGAGATTGGCCGCTCGTCCGGTCTGTTCCATGTGCAGGGGCAGAAGACGGTTAAGGACAATCGGGCGACCGAAGGGCAAGTGATTGCCCTTGGCAAACTTGATGTCGCCCATACGGGCATAACCTTGACCACGGCAAAGGCCGGGGTCGATCAGCTCGATTTGCTCGCCATTCCCGCTCCTGTCTTTGGGATGGTGGTCAAGCCGACCGAGCATCGCGATGAAGTCAAGCTGCATGCGACCTTGCAGAAACTGACCGAGGAAGATCCGTCCCTTCTGGTCGAGCAAAATCAGGATAGTGGGGAAACGATCCTGCGGGGGCAGGGCGAGATGCATTTGCGGGTGGCGATTGAGCGACTCGAAGGCAAATATGGCATCAATATCGAGCATCATGCACCAGCAGTTCCCTATAAGGAAACCATCCGCAAGGGCGTTAGCGTGCGCGGTCGCCACAAGAAGCAGTCTGGCGGTCATGGGCAATTTGGTGACGTGCTCATCGATATCAAGCCGCTGGGGCGTGGTGAGGGCTTTGTCTTTACCGAAACCATCACCGGTGGTGTTGTGCCCAAGCAGTATTTCGGCTCGGTTGAGAATGGGGTCAAGGATGCCTTGGGCAAGGGGCCTTTGGGCTTCGAAGTTGTTGACCTAACGGTCAATCTCAGCGATGGCTCCTACCATGCGGTCGACAGTTCCGATCAGGCGTTCCGATCGGCGGGCACTCTGGCGATGCGCGAAGGCTTGCCCGATTGCAGTCCAGTGCTGCTGGAACCGATCATGAATGTGAAGATCGCTGTACCGAATGATGTGACCGCCAAGGTCAACACCATCGTTGCGGGTCGTCGTGGTCAGCTGTTGGGCTATGATGCCCGTCCGGGCTGGGAAGGCTGGGATGTGGTTGAATCCCTGATGCCACAGTCGGAACTCGGTGATCTGATCATCGAATTGCGGTCGATCTCGGCGGGTGTTGCTTCCTTCGAGGCCATATTTGATCATATGCAGGAGCTGATCGGTCGCAACGCGGATCTGGTTCTGGAGGCCGCAAAGGCAGCCGATTAGTCCAAGTGATAAATGAACAAGGAAAACGGGGCTTTGCGCCCCGTTTTTTGTGCGTCCCTATGCGTTGCCTTGCGGATGATCAGGCGGCGGTCTGGGGTTTCCCGTTCACGAGCGCAGATTTTAGGGCTGTTGCACTAATGTTATCGACGGTGGAGCCTGTCTCTTTGTTGAGAATAGAGAGGGCCTTCTTGATGGCATGGCGGTGGTGCGCAGCCATCTGCGGTGAAAGAGGGCCTTCTTGGCATCGACCTCCTCGGTAAAGGCAGTAGCAACTTTGTCCAGATGGTCCTCGTCAATCTGTTGATGATGGTATGCCGCGGTCATGCGTCGTTCACTTTGAACCACACGGATTGGTGATTTGTTCTGACCGGATGAAGGCCTTAGGCTTGGCGCAAGACCGAAAAGGAGACGGGTCACAACAGGATAAAGGGGAGGATGTCATGACTATCAAACGCAATCGCAGTTGGTTTCTGAAAGAACATCAGGCAACGGACGAGCATGTCTATCTCAATCGGCGCAAGTTTTTGCGTGGGTCATCCTTGTTGATTGGCGGGGCCAGTCTCGGCCTGGCTGGATGCCGTTTTGACGATGAGGCGGCTGATGCGGCGCTGTCGCAAAGCACTTCAACCTCGGATGCCAAAGACCCGACCTTTGATCTCTATCCGGCCAAGCGCAACCCCGCCTACACAATTGAGCGGACTGTAACGCCAGAGGAGGTCAATGCGGCCTATAACAATTTCTACGAATTCGGATCCCATAAACAGATCGCCAAGGCTGCGCAAAGTCTCCAGACACGGCCATGGACCGTCAAGATTGATGGACTGGTGGAAGAGGAGATGGAGCTTGATATTGACACGTTGATTCGCTCCATGGCGCTGGAGGAGCGTCTCTATCGCCATCGCTGTGTCGAAGCCTGGTCGATGACCATTCCCTGGACCGGGTTTGCCTTTGCCGATCTGGTGAAAAAGGCCAAGCCTTTATCGAACGCCAAATATATCCGGATGGAAACCTTCCACAACCCTGATGTTGCCACAGGTCAGAAGCAGACTTGGTATCCATGGCCCTATGTCGAAGGTGTGTCGATGGCGGAGGCGATGAATGAGCTGGCGTTTCTGGTCACCGGTGCTTACGGAAAACCGGCGGCCAAACAATTTGGTGCCCCGCTGCGGCTCGCTCTGCCTTGGAAATATGGTTTCAAGTCGATCAAATCAATCACTCGCTTCACCTTCACTGACAAGCGACCCATGAGCTTCTGGGAACAGTTGGCTCCGGGAGAATATGGCTTCTGGGCCAATGTGAACCCGGAAGTGCGTCATCCCCGCTGGAGCCAAGCGAATGAGCGAGTGCTGGGGACGAGTGAAACCATTCCGACCCGCATCTTTAATGGCTATGGGGAACAGGTTGCCCATCTTTATAAAGAACTGGGCAAGAGCGAAATTTTATATCGCTGATTTTCCGCGTTTGTTTCACGCCGGTTTGAAGCCATGCCAAATTGCTTGAGCGGGCTGGGTTCCTGCGCGCGCGAGGGCTGTATGAGGTGCGTAACTCCCCTTAAACCTATGCATAATTCTATGAGCTGAAATTGGCTAAATAATGTGCGTATTTATTTTTGACTAAAAATTAGGCGGTATATATTGAAGGTGACCTGCAAAGTGCAGGCGAAAAAAAAGCCGGACCAAGGTCCGGCTTTGAAGTAAAATCCGCATAAATATGCGGAGCAATCACCTTCCAGAGGGGAACAGCTGGCTACAAACATCGTCACGGGGAGGAGTGTGTGACGATTATTGCCTTCAGCTGATCCGTATATGCCTATTAATTAGCCTACTTACAATCCATACCGGCGCATTGCTGCTATGCTTTTTGAGCATGGCGAGCGAAACTTTCTTTTGCAGGCGCAAGATGGGTCTGAGATGGGGCTGATGAGCAAGCTTTGGTCGTGAAACGCTGCTCTGACGCAATTAATAATGCCAGCTTGCCGCTTTTGACAGCAGAAAATCCCTAATGGCGTTGATGCGCATGGAATTGCGCAATTCTGCGGCATAAACAAAATATGTCTCGAAGCTTGGCATTTCCACACTTGGCAGCAATTGGACGAGGTTATCCCGGGGATGGACAACGTAATCGGGTAGGATAGCGATTCCCGCGCCGCGCATCACGGCGCTGCGCAGGCCAAGGATATTGTTGACCTTTAGAGCCATCTGGCGTTTGCGTCCTGGTGCCATCTGGGCGGTTTCAAGCCAGTTGATGTCCTTGAGATAGGCCGGGTGATTGTTGCCAAAACAAATCAGGCGATGATGGTCCAGATCTTCCATTGAATGCGGCTGGCTGTATTTCTTGAGATAGTCCGGCGCGGCATACATATGAAAATGGACAGTGAAGAGCTTGCGCTGGATGAGATCCGGCTGGGTCGGCTGATGCAGGCGAATGGCGACATCGGCCTCGCGCATCCCCAGATCGAGATCTTCATTCTCCAGCAGCAGATTGATGGCGATGCCCGGATAGAGTTCTAGGAATTCCGGTAAATGCTGCGTGAGCCATGCGGAGCCCAGACCGACAGTGGTGGTCAGGCGCAGCTCGCCGGTTGGTTTTTCCTTGGAGTCGGTCAGATGGGTGCGGACCGTCTCAAGCTTCATCAGGACATCATGGGCGGTGCGGTAGAGCAGCTCACCCTGTTCCGTCAGGATGAGGCCGCGGGCATGGCGGTGAAAAAGAGTGACACCCAGATCGGCCTCAAGGGCGCTGACCTGACGCGATATGGCAGATTGGCTCATATGGAGCTTGTCGCCGGCGTGGGTGAAGCTACCGGCGTCAGCAGCCGCATGAAAGATGCGTAGTTTATCCCAATCCATATCGTCCTCCACCGAGAGCAGCATCGGCTCCTCTCGGTTCTCTACCAAAAACCAGACCTCAGTCTTGCAATGCACCGTTTTAACCGCTGTGGCCTGTTATGCGAATAGGTCGCGTCAGGCATGCAAAAACCAAGGTAACCGATAGTCTAATAACTTTGCATCGCAAAACAAAGTGTCTGTGTAGGGTCTTGGAGGATTTCTTGGGCAAAACCCGTTATTATTCAGCGTCTTCTTGCTCTGCAAGGAAGCGTTCTGCCTCCAAAGCGGCCATACAGCCAAGACCAGCAGCGGTGACGGCCTGCCGATATTTGTCATCGGTCACGTCGCCAGCGGCAAAAACGCCGGGAATGGAGGTCGCTGTCGAATCAGGTGCCGACCAGATATAGCCGTGATCGGTCATCTGCAACTGGTCCTTGAACAGCTCCACGGCCGGGGCATGACCAATGGCCACGAAGATGCCGTCGGTCGTGATATCGGTGATCTCGCCGGTTTTGACATTGCGCAGCTTGGCGCCGGTAACGCTTGGCGGGAAGCCTTCCTTGCCGGTGAATTCCTCAACCACGGTGTCCCAGATCACCTCGATCTTGGGATGCTTGAAGAGGCGGTTCTGAAGGATCTTCTCGGCACGGAATTCATCACGGCGGTGGATGATGGTGACCTTGTCCGCATGGTGGGTGAGATAGAGGGCTTCCTCAACAGCGGTGTTGCCGCCGCCGATCACAAGCACTTCCTTGCCACGATAGAAAAAGCCGTCGCAGGTGGCGCAGGCGGAGATGCCGAACCCTTTGAACTTTTCTTCCGATTCCATGCCAAGCCAGCGGGCCTGTGCGCCGGTGGCAATGATCAGGCTGTCAGCGGTATATTCGGTGCCCGAATCCCCCTTTGCCTTGAAGGGGCGTGAGGAAAGGTCAACGTCGGTGATGATGTCCGAGATCAGCTTGGTGCCGACATTGGCAGCCTGCGCCTTCATCTGTTCCATCAGCCATGGCCCCTGAATTTCTTCTGCAAAGCCGGGATAATTTTCAATTTCGGTGGTGATGGTCAATTGACCACCCTCCTGCATGCCGGCAACAAGGGTTGGTTCCATCATGGCACGGGCTGCGTAAATGGCTGCGGTGTATCCGGCTGGGCCAGAACCAATGATCAAGACTTTGCTATGCATCGGGATATCTTTCTTTCAAGGGACTTCGGTCTTACAAGGCCGTCCCTCAGCTATCAGGATTGGTTCAGCAGTTCGAGAATCTCGTCCGCTATCAGTTCTGTTGAATCTATGGTCGGGCGGGTTCCGGTTTCAAGGGGCCCCGCAAGAAGTTGAACAGAAGGCTGTTGAATGAGCTGGTCTATCGTGCTTTTGAGCTTCTTGGGATAGGCATCGGGCTCGAAAATATAGACCGGAACCGGGGCGGCAAGCACATCGGACAGCATGGAATGAGAATCAGCTGTCACGATAATCGCGTCAGCCAGCGCCAGCATGGTGAAATAGGGATTGTCGCCCTCTCCATCCCAAATCCAGTGAGGACGGGTGCGCAGAGCCTGTTTGACAGCTTGCAGCAGATAATCGGGTGTGCGCCGGGACGGAGTGACCATCACACCCATATGGGGCGGCAATTCATGGGATAAATAGTGGGCGAGGCGTTTGGCCGCGGCCTTGCCGAATTTTTCTTTGGCTGTATCTCCGCCCAGCACAAGGGTGATGCGAGGCACCGGCAGGTGGTGAAGTGCGGCTGGACCTTTGTTGGCGGCCTTCCTGAGGGCGCTTTGGGTGATGCGGTGCGGGCCTGTCAGCGTGACCAGCACGTCCTTGCCGCGGCGTTTGTCATGAAAGGGCACCCAGATCAGGTCGGCCCCGGACGCATCGGTGCGCGGATCTTTCAAGAAGACCGTGATGGTGCGCGGGCTGATCTTTTTGAGCTTGCGCAGATAGGCAACGGCGCGGCGCCCGGAGGCGATAGCCACATCGGGAGGTGTGCCGTGCAGGGGAGAGTTGGGGTTGGTCGGAGCGTCTGCGGGTGGAATAGGGCCCCAGGGCATCATCCAGACCCATGGTGCGCGCGGGGCAAGCGTGCGGGTCTGGATGCGTCCGCCGAGCCGCTCGGCAACACCCAGACATTGGTTCAAATCACCAACCTTGCCGTCCGTCAGCACCCAAATCACTTTGTCAGGGGAGGAAGTCACGCAAGGTCTCCTATTCCTAAAATTTCCGAATCATTCACAGAACAGTCACTCTGTGTCGGAAATGCGCACAAAAAAATGTCAAAACTTTCCAAATCGGTGTTTTTGTGACTATGATAAGGAAGGCTTGAGCGTTATACCGGTTGGCATTGGTTCGGGCGATTTTTCTCCCCTTACTCAACAAAAATAAGAGACCTGTTGCATTGAAAGCAAGACTAGATCCCATCGACTGGAAGATCCTCAAAGAACTGCAGGACGACGGTCGTATCACCAATGTGGAGCTCGCGCGCCGCGTCGGTATTTCCGCCCCTCCATGCCTGCGTCGCGTCCGGGCACTGGAAGAAGCTGGTATCATCAAGGGCTATCGCGCCATTGTCGACGAAAAGCAGATCGGGTTCGATGTAACCGCGATTGCCATGGTTGGGTTGCATAGTCAGGCAGAGGCTGATTTGGTTGCCTTTGAAAGTCTAGTGCGCTCCTGGACGCAGGTT
Source organism: uncultured Desulfobacter sp. (assembly GCA_963677255.2). Lineage (GTDB taxonomy): Bacteria > Desulfobacterota > Desulfobacteria > Desulfobacterales > Desulfobacteraceae > Desulfobacter. The sequence goes on from CAXXER010000003.1 coordinate 25,158, forward strand.
CGCGAATGCTACATGCTGTCGGGCGATATCGACTTTGTGCTTCGCTGTGTGGCTCCTGACTTGCAGGCTTTCCAGTCTTTCGTGATCAACGAGCTGACCTCGGCTCCGAATGTTGACAGCGTGCGCACCTCTCTGACCATCCGTCAGAGCAAGAACCATCCGAATGTTCCGATCGATCTGGGTGATTGATCTGTTCGACATATTGGGAATCGGGCGGCGTTTGTCCGGTTCGTGCTGATCGGCTGGGGCGACGCTCCGGCCTGTTTTGATTCTATTCGTTGTGACTTAAGGCAATGATGGCACGGCCAGCCATGCTTCTGGCGGCGATGTCTCAGGCAGCGTTGATACAGGATCAGCACTGACTTTAGGCATGTCGCCCACTTTTCAGCGATGCGACATGATATCACGTAAGGGATATGGGCCGGTTTGGATGCCGGCGCCATAAGCCCTCTGGTAAGCAACAGGCTTGGGTAAAGCTTGCTGCTAGAGCAATTCTCGGGAACACTCGTTCTCGAGACTGCAATACCATACTGAGAAATGGCGCTTAAATCTAAACCGGTGACCCGGTTTGCATTCAAAGCGCTCTAGATATATTTCACTTCCAGAATTTCATAGGATTTCGCGCCACCCGGGGCCGTTACCTCTACGGAATCCTCGACCTGCTTGCCAATCAGCGCACGCGCGATCGGGGAGGACAGGGAAATGCGGCCCTTGGTCAGGTCTGCTTCCATGTCGCCGACGATCTGGTAGGTCTTTTCCTCATCGGTGTCTTCGTCAACAATGGTGACGGTTGCACCGAACTTGATCGTGTCGCCACTCATTTTGGCCACGTCGATCACTTCGGCACGGGACATTTTGTCTTCCAGTTCGGCAATGCGCCCTTCATTGAGACTCTGCTGTTCTTTGGCAGCGTGATATTCGGCATTTTCCGAAAGATCACCATGAGCGCGTGCTTCCGAAATGGCGGCAATGATGCGCGGGCGCTCTTCGCTGTTGCGTTGTTTCAGTTCTTCTTCCAGAGCCCGATATCCAGCAGGCGTCATTGGGATTTTTTCCATAGCCTTCGGAAAGCCTCCTGATCCGTTCCGGGGCAGTGCCCCCTATAAAAAAGTTTAGCGCTCCGAGGGCAGAAGCCTTCGGAACGCGCATGAATCTGTCTCTATTCAACAGGCCAATCTTGGCCTTAATTTGTTAAATCACTCCCAATCCAATCGGTTTTCCCGGATTAGATTGCAAAGTGCTTTAGGAAAAATAGTCCTGCAGAGGCCGAACTTCAATATTTCCTGTCTTGTAGGCTTCAATTCCCTGTGCTGCGGCAAGGGCTCCTGCCACCGTCGTGTAGTAAGGTACTTTATGCAAAAGTGCAGCGCGGCGCAAATCCCGACTGTCGGAAAGTGCTTTTGCGCCTTCCGTGGTGTTGAAGACCAGTTGCACTTCGCCATTCTTGAGGGCGTCGACAATGTGCGGGCGGCCTTCCAGCATCTTGTTGATCTTCTCGCATTCGATGCCATTCTCAGCCAGAAAACGCTGGGTTCCACCGGTGGCGATGATGCGGAAACCGGCATCCTTGAGGCGGCGAACCGCTGAGAGGACGCGTGGCTTGTCATCATTCTTGACCGAGACGAAGGCCGTGCCTCCAACCGGCACATTGGTGCCGCCGCCCAGCTGGGACTTGGCAAAGGCGATCGGGAAGTCCTTGTCAAGGCCCATGACCTCGCCGGTCGAGCGCATTTCCGGGCCGAGCAGGGTGTCGACACCCTGGAAGCGGGCAAACGGGAAGACGGCTTCCTTGACAGCGACGTGATCGATTTTCTCCAGTTTCACATCAAACTTGGAGAGTTTTTCGCCAGTCATGACACGGGATGCGATTTTGGCGATTGGCTTGCCGACAGTCTTGGCGACGAAAGGCACGGTCCGGGAGGCACGCGGATTGACTTCGATGACATAGATGTCATTGTCTTTGACCGCATATTGCACATTCATCAGGCCGCCGACATTGAGCGCCAGCGCCATTTCTTTGGTCTGGCGGATCAGTTCTTCCTGAATTTCTTCAGACAGAGAATAGGGTGGCAGAGAACAGGCACTGTCACCGGAATGGATGCCTGCTTCCTCGATATGCTCCATGATGCCGCAAACAACGACGTCTTGGCCGTCACACAGGCAGTCAACATCCACCTCGATGGCGCCGGACAGGTAGCTATCGAACAGCAGGGCATTTTGTGCCAGCACGGCATTGATCTGGCCGGTTTTGTCGTTTGGATATTTGAGGCGAATATCCGGTGGAACCAATTCGGCCAGGGTCATCTGGATGTATTTTTCAAAGGCGTCTGGCGTGCGGACGATTTCCATGGCGCGGCCACCCAGCACATAGGAGGGGCGAACAACGATCGGGAAACCGATCTTGTCGGCAACAATGCGGGCCTGTTCGATCGAATAGGCAATGCCGTTGCGGGGCTGCATCAGCTCGAGGCGGTGGAGCAATTTCTGGAACCGGTCACGGTCTTCGGCCAGATCGATGGCATCGGGCGAGGTGCCCAGAATCGGGATGTGGGCATCCTGTAGGGCGTTGGCCAGTTTCAATGGAGTCTGGCCACCAAACTGCACAATCACGCCGATCAGTTCCCCATTTTCCTGTTCCTTGCGCAGGATTTCGATCACGTCTTCTTCGGTCAGTGGTTCGAAATAGAGGCGGTCAGAGGTGTCATAGTCGGTGGAAACGGTTTCCGGGTTGCAGTTGATCATGATGGTTTCATACCCGACTTCGCTCATCGCGTAGCAGGCATGACAGCAGCAATAATCAAACTCGATGCCCTGACCAATGCGGTTCGGACCGCCACCCAGAATGGCGACTTTCTTGCGATCCGACGGCATGGCTTCGCAGACGGTCGCGCCATCGAATGGCATCTCGTAGGTGGAATACATGTAAGCGGTCGGGGACGCAAATTCTGCCGCGCAGGTATCAATGCGCTTGAAGACCGGACGCACATCAAGGGAATGGCGCAGGTCAGACACTTTTCTGGCGCTGGTGTCGGCCAGTTCTGCCAGACGCGCGTCAGAGAAGCCCATGCTTTTCAGTTTGCGCAGATTTTTGGCATCCTGAGGCACGCCATGGGCGCGAACGCGCTCTTCCATGTCGATGATGCCCTGAACCTGCTCAAGGAACCAGGGATCGAATTTGCTGATCTCGTGGATCTGGTCGTGCGGCACGCCAAGGCGCATCGCTTGAGCGGCCTTGAGGATCCGGTCCGGGGTGGATCTGGCGAGAGCTGCCCGAATGGCATTCTTGTCGTCGCCTTGGCCGAGCCCTTCGATTTCCACTTCGTTGACACCGGTCAGACCGGTTTCAAGGCCGCGCAGGGCTTTCTGCAGGGATTCCTGGAAGGTCCGGCCGATAGCCATGACTTCGCCGACCGACTTCATGGCGGTGGAAAGCACGGGTTCGGCACCGGGGAATTTCTCGAACGCAAAGCGCGGGATCTTGGTGACCACATAATCGATGGATGGCTCGAACGAGGCTGGCGTTGCGCCACCGGTGATGTCGTTGGCCAGTTCATCAAGGGTATAGCCGACGGCCAGCTTGGCTGCGACCTTGGCAATCGGGAAGCCGGTTGCCTTGGAAGCCAGCGCCGAGGAGCGGGAGACGCGCGGGTTCATCTCGATAACGATAAGGCGGCCATTTTCCGGATTGACCGAGAACTGGACGTTGGAGCCACCGGTCTCAACGCCGATCTCACGCAGAACCGCCAGAGAGGCGTCGCGCATGATCTGATATTCCTTGTCGGTCAGGGTCAGGGCCGGGGCGATGGTGATCGAGTCGCCGGTATGAACCCCCATCGGGTCAAGGTTTTCAATCGAGCAAATGATGATGCAGTTGTCGTTCTTGTCGCGAACGACCTCCATCTCATATTCTTTCCAGCCGATGATGCTTTCTTCAACCAGCACTTCGGTGGTCGGAGAAGCGTCGAGGCCGCGTTCGATGATTTCGAGATATTCCTCGCGGTTGTAGGCCACGCCGCCACCGGTGCCACCCATGGTGAAGGACGGGCGGATGATGGCAGGAAGGCCGACGACTTCGAGGGCTTCGAGGGCTTCGGGGATGTTGTGAGCCAAGCGGGAAACCGGCGTATCGAGGCCAATCTTGTCCATCGCTTCGCGGAACAGCTCACGATCCTCGGCCTTGTCGATGGCTTCGGCCGTCGCACCAATCATTTCGACATTATACTTGTCCAGCACGCCCATCTTGCGCAGCGACAGGGCGCAGTTCAGCGCTGTCTGGCCGCCCATGGTCGGCAACAGAGCGTCCGGTCGTTCCTTCTCGATGATCTTGGCGACGATTTCCGGGGTGATCGGTTCGATATAGGTCGCATCCGCCATGTCCGGATCAGTCATGATCGTGGCTGGGTTGGAGTTGACGAGGATGACCCGATATCCTTCCTCTTTCAGAGCCTTGCAGGCCTGAGTTCCGGAATAATCGAATTCGCAGGCCTGCCCAATGATGATTGGGCCGGCGCCGATGATCAGGATGGATTGAATGTCGTTCCGCTTTGGCATCTTGTTTCGCGCTCATGTCAAGGCGCCGCGCTCCCGCGCATGATGGGAGCCCAGGCCGTTGCAGGTCGGGGTTTTTCAGATGAGATTTGTGTCGCTATACCGAAATATGACCGTCAAGGCCATAGGGAGAGGCACTTTTTTTGATAGAAGTCAGCACTTATCTGGTTGATTGTTCGGTTTGTTGCGTTTGTTTGGTTGAAAATGTTCCCGCCCTGCGCTCGTTCCGTGGATATAGAGATTCCTTTTTGCGGCGGTGTATCTCTGGCCTTTTTGCCGTGGGCCATCTCTGGTCCAGAATGCGTAGAGGGCAGTAAGGCATCAAATGACAACAATGAGACCCGGTGGTGAGGGCAATGGTGTCATTCGGGACCATATTGTAAAAAAAGATCGATTGTTGATATCTATTGTTTTTCTGAATGAAATAAATCGATCCTGCCCATCATGCTTTGGCTTGCCAGACTATGGCCTTGGCGCCGCAAGGGCTCCACTTTAGTCTTTGGTTTCGAGGAACTGGCTAAGGTCGAGATTGTGTGGCTTGTTGCCATCATAATCGCCCACACCGATGGATAAGGCATAACAGGCCAGACGTACAGACTTCGGAATTGTAACGGTTTTTCCGTCTCGGCGACCCTTCTCGTAATATTGAATCATCCGTTTTTTCAATCCCAGAAGATCGGCGGCCTCCTTTTGCTTTAACCCCATATTGCGTCGCCAAGCGCGGAACTGTTCCGGAGGCATAAGATCGGACGTGGTTTCTTTTTTTTGATTTGGCACGAGAAGCATCAACCTTGGACTAATTTTAACTTGGTTTGGGTGGCTTGGTGCAATTAGTGCGCTTCAGTCTGTTGACATTGGCGCACTTTGTGCACATATATTGAGATGTAAGCGCACTATGTGCAGTTTCAGTTCCATTTAAAGCGCAAGCTTTCCTATGGGTCAATCTGATAATCGCTGCCAGGTGCGACAATCAAAGGGATGTAATTGTCCCAACAACTTTTGGAGAAACCCAATGTTGGCTGATCTTGTAGCTAGCCGCGCGGCGTTGGGCGTCAGTCGTCGGTGTGATGTACATAAAGTTGCTAGTTTCCGTTGCTCGATTGCACGGATCTGGCGCTCTATTGTAGACTAAAACGCCCAACAGAGTCCCGGTAAAAATCCGGGCATTCCAGAGATAAGATGAAGGCCCGCAGCGTAAGCGGGCCTTTCTTGTTTTCGGGCTTGTTTTCGGGCTGGCGTTCCTTGCGCCTCTAAAGTCCTAATGGGCATGGCTGATCTCTTTGCCCATTTTTGTTTGCATGATGCATTTTGTCGCTATTTGGTCAGATTTCCGATTGCAATCTCTGTTCGGCTTCGGGCAAGCTCGATTTGACTGTGGGGCAGGGTGCGAACATCAGGGGGCAGGAATATGCGTTGGAGAGGCCGAAGACAAAGCAGCAATGTTGAAGATCATAGGGGGATGCGTCCCGCTCCCGTGCCAAGGGGTAGCATCCGCTTGCCCTTGGGGCGTGGTGGTCGGCGCGGAGGTCCAAGCCTGATCGTGCTGTTGGTGGTCGGCGGAATCCTCTGGATGATGGGAGTCAGCCCCTCGACGATTTTATCGATGCTGATGGGGGGGAACGTCAATCTGCCGCAACAGACGTCGCCACAGAGCCAACAGGCGCAACCGGGAAAACCATCGGCCAATGACGAGATGGCCGGTTTTGTGAAGGTGGTTCTGGCGGAAACCGAGGATGTTTGGGGAAAGATCTTTCAGCAGGCCGGGCAACGCTATGCCGAACCCAAGCTGGTCTTGTTTTCCAACCAGATCCGGTCGGCCTGCGGGTCAGCCTCTTCTGCGACCGGTCCATTTTATTGTCCGGGCGATCAGAAGGTCTATATCGATCTTGGCTTTTATCGCGAACTGAAGACCCGCTTTGAGGCACCGGGAGACTTTGCCCAGGCCTATGTGATTGCTCATGAGGTGGGACATCATATTCAGAATCTCACGGGGGTGCTGCCGAAATTCAACGAGATGCGCCGCTCAATGAGCAAGCTGGAACAGAATCAAATGTCAATTCGGGTCGAGCTTCAGGCGGATTGCTATGCAGGGGTCTGGGCACATCGCACCAACCAGAAAGGCCTGTTGGAGCAGGGGGATCTGGATGAGGCGCTGAATGCGGCGACCCAGATCGGTGATGATGCCCTACAGAAGCGAACACAAGGCTATGTGGTGCCTGACAGCTTCAATCATGGCACGTCTGCCCAGCGCAAGAGATGGTTCTCCCGAGGCTATGAAAGCGGCAAGGTGTCTGCTTGTGATACGTTTGCGGCCGCCAATCCCTGAGCCATTGTCCTTGAAGGCAAAGAAAAACCCGCCGAACGGATGCCGTCGGCGGGTTTTTCTTTTGTTATATCAGGCCAGAAGGTCCTTATTCGGGACGTTGCTCCATGCCTTTTTTCGCCCGGATCAGGTTGGTGAAGCGGGTGAAGAGATAATGGCTGTCCTGCGGGCCGGGGGATGCTTCGGGGTGATATTGCACCGAGAATATCGGCTTGCCGTCAACTGCCAGACCGCAGTTGGAGCCGTCAAACAGCGACACATGGGTTTCGGAAACCCCGGCAGGCAGGGTCTCCCCATCAACGGCAAAGCCATGATTCATCGAGGTGATCTCGACCTTGCCGGTGGTTTTGTCCTGTACCGGATGGTTGGCGCCATGATGGCCCTGATGCATCTTGTTGGTTTTGGCGCCAAGGGCCAGTGCGAGCATCTGATGGCCAAGGCAAATGCCAAAGAGCGGAATGCCTGCATCAATCACAGCCTTGATGGCGTCAACAGCGTAAGTGCCGGTAGCGGCCGGGTCGCCCGGGCCGTTTGACAGAAAGACCCCGTCCGGGTTGAGCGCAAGGATCTCTTCGCCGGTTGCGGTGGCCGGCAGGACCGTCAATTTGCAGCCCTGAGCGGCCAGCAGGCGCAGAATGTTGCGCTTGACGCCAAAATCGATCGCCACCACATGGAACGTGTCTTCAGTGCGTGCACCAAAGCCCTTGTCCCATTCCCAAGGCGTCTCGTTCCATTCGAAGCGCTCGAACGTGGTGACATCCTTGGCAAGGTCGGCCCCGACAAGGCCGTTCCAGCCAGCGGCCTGCCGCTTGAGGGCTTCGATATCGAAATTGCCGTCCGGCGCGTGGGCGATGACTGCGTTGGCCAGACCCTTCTCGCGGATCAGCGCGGTCAGGGCGCGTGTGTCAACACCGGCAATGCCGATAATGCCGCGGCTTTGCAGCCAGGCGTCGAAGTGGCGCGAGGCACGATAGTTGGATGGCTCGGTGATGTCGGTTTTGATCACAGTGCCGCGAACGCCTGTTTCGCGCGTCATGTCGATCGTTTCCACATCTTCCTCATTGGTGCCGATATTGCCGACATGCGGGAAGGTGAAAGTGACGATCTGGCCAGCATAGGATGGGTCGGTCAAGATTTCCTGATAGCCGGTGATGGCGGTGTTGAAGCAGACTTCAGCGATTGCTGAGCCGGTGCTGCCGATGCCTTGTCCTTCAATGACGGTGCCGTCCGCCAAGACAAGCAAGGCGGTTGGTTTGGTATCTTCCCAAGGTGCTGGGGCCGAATTGGTAGCGGGGTGAGCCATGCCGAATGCGTCCTGAAAGTGTTTCGTTTCCCTAGCCCAGCTCATAACCGTGCCAATGACGGTGCTGCGTCGTGCCAGTGTGCAGCCCGCGAGTGCCTTGTTGCTCTTGCGGTAAATGGTCGGTCTGGCGGATTTGGGAAACACCTGTTCTCAGGTGACATGATCTAGGGCAAAAGTTGGCCATCGTCAATGTGATGTTGAAAATTAGTCAGATAATAGTTCTGAATTTTTCAAAAAAACAGAACTATATATTGCGATGGTGCGTAAATATCCTCTGGCGACCAAGTTCTTTTTGTTGTAAATGCTCAGATCCTTCATCGCTACGAAGGGCTATAAGTGGAATGTTGACTTGCTCTTTGACCGCTGTGGCTGTATTCAGGTTAAGTTTTTGTGAAAGCCAAATTGCTTTCAAACACTACTGGTTGCCGCCATGTAACGGTGCATTTTCCGTGGATCTTGACGCACGGGCAATGCGGTAAGTCTTTGAAGATAAGGCGTGGTCTGGATGTGATATGTGATCATGTTGCCAGACGATGTTCAGATGAAACTTCTACCGTCGGGATCTGGAAGCGGTGCCATTGGCATCCTCCAGTCATGAGATGTGAGGCAAATATGCGTGAGCAAATTTCGGAACACCTGAAAGAAGCGATCAAGGCTCAGGACAAGCGTCGGATTGCGACTCTGCGACTGATCAGTGCTGCGATCAAGGATCGCGATGTCGAAGCGCGTGGACAAGGCAAGGAACGGGTTTCCGACGACGAGTTGCTGCAAATTCTGGCCAAGATGGTCAAACAGCGCGATGAATCGATTGCCATTTATGAAGAGGCTGGTCGGTTGGAACTCGCTGAGCAGGAGCGGGAAGAAGCGGTAATCATCAAGGAATTCCTGCCTCAGCAAATGAGTGAAGACGAAGTGACGGCAACCTGCTCGCGGGCAGTGGAAGAATTGGATGCCGGTGGTTTGCGTGATATGGGCAAGGTGATGGCGCATCTGAAGGCCCACTATCCCGGTCAAATGGATTTTGGCAAGGCAAGCTGCATTGTAAAAGGGCTATTGCTCTGATCTGATCGCTTGGCGTTGGCTGACCGTTTCAATGGCTCCCATGGTCTGGGGGCCATTGTGCGTTTGACAAGCCGTCGCTTTACGAGACTGTCCCCTTTAGAGTTTGGCCCTTTTAAGAGTTTGACCCGTTTACGAACTGGCATTTTGCCCCCACTTTCTGTAGCATGGTGGGGCTGGCACATGAGTGGTGTCAGGTGCCGGCTTGAAGGCAACGATAAGCAAGAATGAAAGTCTGGTCGCATCCATGAAGTTTCCGCAAAGTCTGCTGGAGGAGATCCGTGAACGGATCCCGGTATCGGATGTGGTGGGTCGCAAGGTCAAACTGCGCCGCCAGGGGCGGGAATATGCCGGTCTGTCGCCCTTTAACAAGGAAAAGACTCCGTCTTTCTTCGTCAATGACCAGAAGCAATTCTACCATTGCTTCTCATCGGGCAAACATGGGGACATTTTCAAGTTCCTGATGGAGACCGAAGGGCTGAGCTTTCCCGAAGCCGTCGAGGCGCTGGCGCAACAGGCGGGTGTTGTCCTGCCCTCGCCAGATCCTCAGGTCGAGCGGCGGGAACGGGAGCGGGCGAGCCTTTATGATGTGATGGAAATGGCCGCGCGCTATTTCCAGCTGCAATTCAGCTCTGATATGGGGCGCGAAGCCCGTCGCTATACGCAATCACGCGGGCTGACAGCGGAGACGCTCAAGACTTTCCGCTTTGGTTTCTCGGCCAATAGCCGCGATCACTTGAAAAGCTATTTGCTGGAACGCGGGGTCAGCGAGGAGGATATGTTGGCGACCGGTCTGGTGATCAAGCCTGATGATGGGCGCGCCACCTATGACCGATTCCGCAACCGGTTGATGATTCCCATTGAGGATGAAAAGGGGCGTGTGGTTGCCTTTGGTGGCCGCATCCTTGATCCGGACGGCAAACCGAAATATCTCAACTCGCCGGAAACCAAACTGTTTTTCAAGGGTACGATGCTGTTCAATGCCCATCGGGCGCGTCAGGCGGCCTATGAGGCCGGGTCGGCGATTGTCGTTGAGGGCTATATGGATGCGATTGCTCTGCATCAGGCGGGCATACGCAATGTGGTGGCCTCGCTCGGCACGGCCTTTACCGAGCAGCAAATTGCCCGGATGTGGCGGTTCTCCAATGAGCCTTACATATGCTTTGACGGTGACAGGGCCGGGCGGCAGGCAGCTCACCGCTCGATCGAGCGCATTCTGCCAAGTTTGAAGGCTGGCTATTCCTTCCAGTTCGTCTTTCTGCCGGACGGCAAGGACCCGGACGATCTGGTGCGCAATGGTGGGGCTGAGGCTTTCCGACCGGTGTTGGGGGCGGCCAAGCCCTTGTCCGACGTCATCTGGGAGCGGGAACTGGAAGCCCAACCTGTCGACACGCCAGAGCGCAAGGCAGCGTTCGAGAAGCGCATCGAGGAACTGCTCAACACCATTCAGGATGAGCGGGTGCGGCGGCAATATCAATTGTCGTTCAAGTCGGCACTCTCGACCCTGTTCTGGCAGCAGGAGCGACAAAAGCGCGATGACAGCCGCAATCGCGGCTTCACCGGTGGTGGGGCTCGGGCTGGCAAGGGGGCTGGGCCCTCAAGCGCGTTGCAGGCATCGGGCAACATTTCCCGGGTGCCGGAAGAGGGGCAGTCAACGGAATATGAATATTGCCTGATCGGATTGGCGATTCATATGCCATATCTGTTTGAGGAATTTGCCGAGCAGATCCTTTCCCTGCCTTTTCAGAAAGCGAGCCTTGAGGCCTTCAAGCATGTGCTGGCGCAAATTGTGTTTGAGCACAAGGCGCGCACCTATGAAGACATCTATTTTCACTGCGGTGATGACCTGAAGGGCCTGCTGGACGAGTTGCACGGGCAGGAACAGCGCAAGAGCGATGGCAGTCTTGTCAATCCGTGGGGCTGGCGTTTGGCCGGACGGCGGCGGGTGCATCAGTTGGTCTATGGTCCGTCGCGGCTCTTTTTGCAGCGTCTGTTTCAGTCCTATCTGAATGTGCTGGAAGTGCGCGAGATCGAAAAGGATCTTGACCGTGAGATGGGGCAATTGGCTGGCACGGTGGATGAGGCCTTGTTTGACCGGATTCGCACGCTCAACAATGAGCTGCATCGGCGACGCGAGGAAAATCTGCGTGAAGAACAGGACTTGTCAGAGCTTTACAATCAGATGAAAGACAATGGCATTTCAAACAGCCTGGAAGAAACGTTGGCGCAGTTGGCAAAGCCGAGCGGGGCGTGACACGTGCCGAATCAGTTTCATTTTGATCACAACGAATCAGATGCTTTGCCTGACTGACGGGCCTTGGGGCCTTGTTTGCGGACCAAATCGCGCTAAATGATTCAAAAAAGTACGTTTTGTGGCGGTTTTTGGCTTCTTTGGGGGTTGCCGAATCGAATCACTGCGCTAAATATCATGGTTCGGCAGCGCTATGCGCCAAAGTCAAGTTGGCGAGGGAATGATTGTTAGCTGCATTATTCAAAGGAAACCTGTGCCGCAGACCTGTGGGTCTGACCGGCCTGATTGGGTGTGGATAGGGTCTTGAGGGGATGAGACAGCTGCATGCAACAGGTTTCGGTTAAGGGGCGTTTAACGTCAACACGGTATGAAGGTCCGATAATCCTGAAAAATCATGCCATTGGCAGCAGGGCGATGCCTGATGGCTATGAAATAGCGTCCGTACGAATGGATGACGGTCAGCACAGGGTCTGAACGGAGCATCCTTGGAGACAGGAATGGCAACAAAGGCAACACAGAATACTGAAGACAAGTCCGGTTCCGAAGGTGCAAATCCCGACGCACCTTTGTTGGATATGACCGCGTCTGCCGTCAAGCAGATGATCAAGACTGCCAAGAAGCGCGGTTATGTCACCTATGACGAGTTGAACGAGGTTCTGCCTTCAGAAGAAGTTTCCTCCGAGCAGATCGAGGATACCATGTCGATGTTGTCGGACATGGGCATCAACGTGATCGAGGCGGAAGAAGCCGAAGATAACGAAAGTGAAAGCAGCTCGACCGAACTGGTGGAAGCCAAAGGGTCAACTGCGGTTGCCAAGACTTCGACCAGCAAGGAGCCGACGGACCGGACCGATGATCCGGTGCGGATGTATCTGCGCGAAATGGGCTCGGTGGAGCTTTTGTCGCGCGAAGGTGAGATTGCCATTGCCAAGCGGATCGAAGCGGGTCGCGAGGCGATGATTGCCGGGCTGTGCGAGAGCCCGCTGACCTTCCAGGCCATCATCATCTGGCGCGACGAACTTGTCGAAGGCAACATTCTGCTCAGAGACATTATTGATCTGGAGGCCACCTATGCTGGCCCGGACAATGATGAGAGCGAGGAGGATGAAGACGGGGATGAGTCCGCCGAGGGCGTTGTCACCGCACCATCCAGTGCATCCGCCACCCAGCCCGAAGCGCCAAAAGCCGGAGCCGCTACAGCTCAGCCAAAAACTGGTGAAGAGGGCGAGGAAGCCGAAACTGAAGGTGACGGCGATGATGAGGATGACGACGATCTTGAGAACAACATGTCTCTCGCCGCGATGGAAGGTGAGCTGAAGCCAAAGGTACTGGCCATTTTCGACCAGATTGCCGATGACTATAAAAAGCTGCGCCGTCTGCAGGATCAGATCGTTGAAATCCGGATGGCCAACAAGGCTCTGTCGCCTCAGCAGGAGAAAAAGTATCTTAAGCTGAAGGAAGACATCATTGTCGAGGTCAAGAGCCTGTCGCTGAACCAGAATCGTATCGATGCTCTGGTCTCCCAGCTCTATGACATCAACAAGCAGCTTGTTGGTCGCGAAGGGCGCTTGCTGCGTCTGGCCGAGGCTTATGGGGTCAACCGTGGCGAGTTTCTCAAGCAATATCAGGGCCACGAGCTGGATCAGGCATGGTCCGAGCGTGTGGCGACCCTGACCAGCCGTGGCTGGAAAGACTTTATCCATCACGAGATGGACCGGATTGCCGAGCTGCGTGAAGATATCCAGATGCTGGCGACTGAGACCGGCCTCGAAATTGGTGAATTCCGCCGCATCGTTTCCTCCGTGCAGAAAGGCGAGCGGGAAGCCCGTCAGGCCAAGAAGGAAATGGTCGAGGCCAACCTCAGGCTCGTGATCTCGATTGCCAAGAAATATACCAACCGTGGTCTGCAATTCCTCGATCTCATTCAGGAAGGCAATATCGGCCTGATGAAGGCGGTTGATAAATTCGAATATCGCCGCGGATACAAATTCTCGACCTATGCGACCTGGTGGATCCGGCAGGCGATCACTCGTTCGATTGCCGATCAGGCCCGGACCATTCGTATTCCGGTTCATATGATCGAGACGATCAACAAGATCGTCCGCACCAGCCGTCAGATGCTCCATGAAATTGGCCGTGAGCCAACGCCGGAAGAGCTGTCTGAAAAGCTGCAGATGCCGCTTGAGAAGGTGCGCAAGGTGCTGAAAATCGCCAAGGAGCCGATCTCCCTTGAAACGCCAATCGGTGACGAGGAAGACAGCCATCTGGGCGATTTCATCGAGGACAAGAATGCGATCCTGCCGATCGATGCAGCCATTCAGGCCAATTTGCGCGAAACCACGACCCGCGTTCTGGCGTCGCTGACGCCGCGTGAGGAACGCGTTCTGCGCATGCGCTTCGGCATTGGCATGAATACCGATCACACCTTGGAGGAGGTTGGTCAGCAATTCTCGGTGACCCGTGAACGTATTCGTCAGATCGAAGCCAAGGCCTTGCGCAAGCTCAAGCATCCAAGCCGCTCACGCAAACTGCGCAGCTTCCTCGATAGCTAAGGTTTTTCTCGACATAAATACCAAAAAAGGCCGGACACATGTCCGGCCTTTTTCGTTCTCTTGCAAAGCATGGCGTTCTATTTGGCCAGTTCCCAACTGGTATTCACCGTGATGGACATGGACATGGTGCCTTCGGCGACGGGGACGGCGGAGGCTGCCATTTCCATTTTTGCAGCGCGCATCATCATCGGGGCTGGGGGCCGGTAGCCGCCATTTTCGCTCAGCGATGTGAGGCGCTTGATGCTGGTGCCAAGCTCGGTGGCGTAAAGCTCTGCCTTGGCGCGGGCGTCGGCGACGGCAGCCTTGCGCGCCTTATTCATCAGCGTCGCCTTGTCAGACACATCAAAGCGCAAGCCCGACATGTTGTTGGCACCCGCTTGCACCAGAGCGGTGAGAACCGAGCCGACATTTTCCAACTTGCGGATTTTCACGCCGACCTGATTGTTGACGACATAGCCGACAATTTCTGGCGGGCGCGGGGGGCTGGACTTGGAATTTTGAGCATAGACGATTTCGGGATGGATGTTGAAATTGTCCGTCTGGATGTCTTTTTTGTCGATGCCTGCCTTTTCCAACTCCGCGAAGAGGGCCTGCATTTTGGTGTTGTTTTCGGCAAGGGCCTGCTGGGCTTGTTTGGCGCGGGACTGGACGCCTGCGCTGACGACAGCCATGTCAGGCGCCATGTCGATGATGCCGGTGCCTGTCACCGAGATCATGCCGCCCTTGGCCTCATCAGCGTGGGCTGGCAGCACCAACAGGGGCAGGAGGGTGGCAAGGGTCAGAAATTGCTTTTTCATGAAATGCTTCTCCAAAAATCGAGAGAGACCAGACGCAAACGGCGTATGGTTTTGGTGGATCAAGAGGTGCCAGTCGCAGTGTCAGGCGTGGTTTTGGGTTCAAACCCGGTTGTGTGGCAGAGTGTCCAATGGCTTTGTGGCTGGATTAGGGAATGTGTGGTTGCGGTCGGGGATAACCCGGTTGCATGGTTCGGTGGGTCTTTTCTGCTATCCACTGGTAGGCGTTGGAGGGCTTGCCTGTCAGCGCATTTCGGTATAGGTCAGGTGCACCCTGCTGTTGCAGTCCGATGACAGGACGAGCAAGCCGGTTCGGGACAGTAGCTCAATTGGTTAGAGCCGACCGCTCATAACGGTCTGGTTGGGGGTTCAAGTCCCTCCTGTCCTACCAATCTTTTCAATATTTTAGCACGAATTACCGGGCTGCTTGCAAGCCCGCGAGCCAATGTCTTGTGCCTTTGTTATTCAATCTCGCGCTCTGCGACCTTGGCGCCGTTGGTGATTCCGGCGGAGGGGTAAAGGATGATCTGGTCGCCTTCGCTAAGGCCATCGAGAATTTGGGCCTTGATGCCATTGTCACGACCGATGGTGACGCGGCTTTGCTGGGCCTTGCCATCGACGACCTTGAAGACGGCCCAGTCTTCGCCATCACGAAACAGGGCGTTGGATGGAATGATCAGCGTATCCTTGCTTTCCCAAATAACAATGCGCACTTCGACGCGAAAGCCATGGCCAAGGCGTTGGCGGTTGGCTCTGGGGCCGGTAAACTGGATGACCGCTTTGACCCTTTGCTCTTCGACGCCAAGGGATGAAAATTTCTTGAAGCCCCAGGGATCGATCCGCTCGACCACACCGGAGAGGGTCGCTTCACCGCCCCAATCATCAATGATGACCCGGTCGCCGGGGCTGACCTGTACCGCGTCGGTGGAGAGCAGCTCGACCACGACCTCAAGGTCATTTTCGATGTTGCCGATTTCCATGATCGGCGTGCCGGCGCTGAGCGTGGTTTCACTTTCCTGGATGATGCGCAAAATACGACCGGTGGTCGGCGCTTTGAGCGGGATGGCACGGTCGTCGGACTGCATGGTAGCGGATTGCGGGTCATCAAAGCTGATCAGTCGGGCGCGTGCATTGGTGAGCTCGGCCTTGCGCATGGCGATGGCGGCTTCTGCCGTATCGCGGTTGGCGCTGGCACTGCGCATTGTGCTCTGCTTGCGGTCAAGGGAAGCTTGGCTTTCGCTACCCTTGGCGGCAAGCTTCTTGCTGCGTTGCCATTCGCTTTGAGCAAATTCAAAATCGGCGATGGCCTTGTTGAGGTCGGCGCGGGCAACCCGCAAGGTGGCTTCTGCGGCTGAGACGGCGGCGCGGGCCTGTTCGCGGGTACGGATGTCGAGGGCCGCGGGGTTCAGGGGCCGCATTTGAGCGACGACGGTCTCATTACGGATCACCGCATCACCGGGCTTGGCCTGAACCCGCATCAGGCGACCGGCCACCGGGGTGGATACCACATAAGCGTCATGAACCCGTGTGCGGCCTTCTTCATTGATGGTCTGGATCATCGCGCCGCGTTTGGCGACATCCATATCGACCATCAAGGGGCGCGGCCAGAAGGCATAAGTCAGCGCGATGGCCGTGACCAGCGAGGCCGCAATGGTGAGAAATGAACGAGATTTTCTTTTGGCCATGACATAACTCCCAGCGTGAACTGGATCATTCCCTGATTTTGAGGGCGGACACAAGGTCTGCCCGGTCGATATCGCGTTTCACCAACCAGCCGGAAAAGGTTGCAGCGGACAGCACCGCGAGCGCGGCGGTTCCATAGCTGGCGGGCGAGAAGATGATGGGGATCTGATAGAGATCGGTGCTGAAGCCTTCTGCCATGGCATAGACCAGATAATAACCCAGAAGCGAGCCAAGGGGCAGGGCTGCGAGGGTGATGACGCCCAATTCTCCCAGCAGCACAAAGGCGGCTTCGGCCCTTGTGAAGCCCATGACACGCAGGCTTGCCAGATCACGCAGGCGTTCGGCATAGGCGATGCGGGCGGCGTTATAGACGATGCCGAAGGTGATGATGGCAGCGATGGCCATCATGATATAACGGGTGGAGCCTGCCCCGGTATCCATCATTTTCTGCAAAGCGGCGCGGGCGTCGGATTTGAGGCTGACCCCGGCCACATAGGGGCGGTCCTTTAATTGCTTGAAGATGCGGTCTTTCTTTTGCGGGTCGATGCGCAGGTAAGCGGTGGAAATGCGTAATGGCTCTTTCAGCTTGCGATTGAGCGCGTCGAGCTGCATATAGGCAGGCGAGCCAAGCAGGCTTTCGGCAATGTTGGCCACGGGGATAGTGAGAGTCGGGCGGCGGCCTTCGAGGATCTCGACGGTCAGACTCTCGCCCGGCCTGATGGCAAGAGTTTTGGCAAGGGCTTTGGACAGCACGATGCCCTGAGGCCCAAGCGGAATGGGGGAGAGATCGCGGGCGACCGCGCGTTTCAGGCTCGGGCTTTCAGTCAGGCCGGTGATGCTGCCGCGATGGCTGTTCAGACCGTGGCGTAGGACTGCGGCTACCGAACGCTCCTGTTCGACCTGCAGGATGCCGGGCATGCTTTGCAATTCATGGATCGTGCGGCTGGCGAGCGGATGGGTGAAGGTGACCGTGATCTGAGAGCGGTCGATGACATTGAACGTGAGGTCCATGGTCTTGTCAAAGCCAGCCAGCAGCGAGATCATCGACACGGACAGCGCCATGCCTGCGGCTATGCCTGCAAGGGAGCCGAGCATCCGGCCCGGTTGGCGTGTGAGCCGGCGCAGGATCATCCTGCTTGGCTGGTCGAGCAGGCGGTTGAGGCTGGCGCCGAGGCGGCCCGTGCGGGAATAATCCGTGGGTGCAGGCGGACGCATGGCGATGGCGGGCGTCAAGGCAAAGACTGTGCGCAGCACCAACAACCCTCCGGCGGAGGCCGCAAGGATAGAGGTAGCAAAAGCGGTGACGAAGGCGGCAGGTTCAAGCTGGAAGACCAGAATGGGAAATTTGTAATAGGTCTGGTATATGGTCAACATGCCCCGCCCCAGTGCGATGCCGCCCAGACATCCGATCAAGGCGCCGCCAATGGCGATTACCAGCACGAATTTGAAATAATGGGCGCCAACCTCCCAATTGCTGTAACCGAAGGCCTTGATCAGACCGATCTGCTCACGCTCGGCCTGCACCATGCGGGAGATGACGATATTGAGCAGGAAGGCGGCGACCGCAAGGAAGATGGGTGGCACAACGCGCGAGGAGGATTCCATGCCCTTGATTTCCTCGACGATGAACCGGTTCGAGGTCTGGTCTTTGAGGCCATAGGCTCCCAGACCACCATAGGGGGCGAGGATGCGGTCGATCCGGTCGAGAATGTCTGCAAGATTGTTGCTGCGGCCAAGGGAGAGAATTGCCTCATTGAAGGCCCCTTGCATGTCATAGGCGGCGGACAGGGCGGTCTGGCTCATCCATATGACGCCAAAGCGACTGTCGTCGGAGATCATTTCCCCCGGTGCGACGCTATAGAGAAATTCCGGTGACTGGGCGAGGCCGACAATCAGAAAGGAGCGGCGGGCGCCATTCATTGTGGCGGAGAGATGGTCGCTGGGCGTCAGGCCATGGGCCTTGGCGAAGCTTTCGAGCAGCAGGATTTCGTCGGCATTGTCGCGACTGATGCGGCGACCATCGGTCAGGTGGATGTCATTGAGGCGCGGCTTGCCATCATCGGGCAGGGAAACGGCGCTGGCGCGCAAGGGCAGCGCCAGACCGGGCAGACTGATCAAGGCAGAGCCGGTGATGCGTCCTAGGGCAGCGGAAATGCCCGGGAGCGCTGCTAGATCTCGGATCACATGGAGCGGGGCGCGTTTGACGGGGGCGAAAATATCGGCCAGCCGGTTGCGTTCATAATAGGTGCGTTTGGTCTCGGACAGGGAGGTGACAACACCGGACATCATGACCAGAAGCATTACGCCGGTGGCTATGACCGCGGCAATGGCAATTGCCTGACCCTTCATGCGCCAGAGATCCCTTGCAAGCTTTTGGTTCAGTGGGGACATGCTCACCTCTCTTACCCTGATGGCCCTACCATTCGATCTGGTCGGGGGTGAGTTTGGTCTCGTTGATCACCACTTCGCGGATTTGACCATCGGCGAAATGGACGACCCGGTCGGCCATGGCGGCGGTGTTGGCGGCATGGGTGACAATCAATAGCGTCGCGCCTAGCCGTTCATTGACATCGCGCAGCACTTCCAGCACCACCCTGCCAGTTGTGCTGTCAAGCGCGCCGGTCGGCTCGTCGCAGAACAGGACATTGGGGTTCTTGGCGATGGCGCGGGCAATTGCGACCCGTTGCTGCTCGCCACCGGACATTTGGGCTGGGAAATGATGGGCGCGGTCAGAAAGGCCAACGAGCGCCAGAGCTTCCTCCGGCTCCATCGGGTCTTGGGCAATTTCGGTGACCAACTGGACATTTTCGAAAGCGGTCAGACTTGGCATCAGATTGTAGAATTGGAAGACAAAGCCCACATGATCGCGGCGATAGAGGGTGAGCCGGTCGTCGGACAGCTCGGTGAGGTCAAGATCCTGAAACAGCACCTTGCCGTCGGTGGCGCGATCAAGCCCGCCGATAATGTTGAGCAAGGTGGATTTGCCACTGCCCGACGCGCCCAGCAATACGACCATTTCACCATTGGGAATTTCGAGGTCGACCCCTCGTAGCGCGTGCACGGCGGCGTTGCCTTCGCCATAGACCTTGGTCAGGCCTGTCGTCTTGAAGGCCCAAGAAGGGGGCTTGCTGCTCGACATGTCCTTGTTCTTTCGCGCAATGGGAACCGCACCTGCGATGGGCTGACTATAAGCGCGTTCGGTTGCGACTTCCAGTGGGAATGATCAGTCAAGCGTCTTGCGGAAGCGCAGGAGCGCAATGGCCGCGAGGAGCAGAGTGAAGATCAAAAGAGCAATCAAGGGTGCTCGCATGGCATGGATATCGGCGCCTTTGAGCATGATGCCACGCACCAGACGCAGGAAGTGGGTCAGCGGGAAGATCTCGCCAATCACCTGCGCCCATCCCGGCATGCCCTTGAACGGGAACATGAAGCCGGACAAAAGCAGCGAAGGCAGGAAGAAGAAGAAGCTCATTTGCATGGCTTGCATCTGGCTGCCGGAAACTGTGGAGATGGCATAGCCGATCAACACGAGCGAAAAGATGAAGATGAAAACGCCGAGCAAAAGCAGCCAGAGAGAGCCGACAAAGGGGACGCTGAAGAGGGTCTTGGCGGCGACCAGTACCACGGTCACCTGCACCGCGCCGACGGCCAGATAGGGCAGGATCTTGCCAAGCATGATTTCGAACGGGGTGGCGGGCATGGCAAGGAGATTTTCCATCGTGCCGCGTTCGACCTCACGGGTCAGCGCCATCGACGTCATCATCACCATGATCAGCTGGAGAATGACCCCGAGCAGTCCCGGTACGATGTTATATTGGGTGATGCCTTCGGGATTGTAGAGGCGATGGACGACGATATCGATGGTGGAACCTTGCGGTTCAACCTTGCCCAATTCACGTTGAAATGCCTGTTTGGCTACCGTTGTCAGGGTGGAGACTGCGCCGGAGGAGGCCGCTGGGTCGGTGGCGTCCGCCTCGATCAGGATTTGCGGGTGGTCGCCCTTCAGCACTCGCTTGGAGAAATCGGATGGTATGGTGACAATGAAGGAAACGCGTCCCTCTTCCATCAGTCGATTGGCTTCCAGATGCGAGCTGACCACATGGTCGAAGCGATAATAGTCGGTGATTTCAAGCGCCGAGACCATGGCGCGGGTGAACTGATCCTGCGAGGTGGTGACGAGCGCTGCGGGCAATTGCTTGGGGTCGGTATTGATGGCAAAGCCGAACAGGGCGAGTTGGATCAACGGAATGCCAATCATCATTGCAAAGGTGATGCGGTCCCGCATCATCTGCGTGACTTCCTTGGCGAGCAGGGCATAGAGGCGGGAGAGGGAAAAATACTGGTTCATGACGGCTTTCCGGCTGGTGTCGTGGCCGAAGGGGCGGTGCCCATATTGTCGGTCGACTGGCTCATATACTGGATGAAGACATCTTCCAGCGTCGTCTCTCCGGCGGCTGCCTGGATGTCAAACTGGCTGGCGGTTTGACGGACGATCTGTTCGAGTTTTGCTTTGTCCTTGCCGACCACATGAAGCGAATTGCCAAAGGGGGCGACCTGATCGACGCTGTCCATCTGTTGCAGACTCTTGGCAGCCATCAGGGCATTCTTGCCTGACAGGATGAAGGTGTGCAGACCTGCTTCGGCCACGACTTCCTGTACGGTGCCAGACGTGAGCAGGGAGCCGTAGGCGATGTAATTGATCCGGTGGCAGCGCTCGGCCTCGTCCATATAGTGGGTGGAGACCATCACCGTCATGCCATCGGCGGCGAGGGCGTGGATTTCATCCCAGAATTCCCGCCGGGCCTTTGGGTCAACGCCTGCGGTTGGTTCATCAAGCAGCAGGAGTTTTGGTTTGTGCATGATGCAGGCTGCTAGCGCGAGGCGCTGCTTCCAGCCGCCCGACAACAAACCTGCCAATTGATGTTTGCGTGAGGTGAGGCCGAGATTTTCCAATGTGTCGCGCACATGATCGCGGGCCGGGCTGAGACCATAAAGCCGCGCCACAAAATAGAGATTCTCCTCGATTGTCAGATCGGTATAGAAGGAGAATTTCTGCGTCATATAGCCGACTTGCCGTTTGATTTTCAGCTGATCGTCGTGCAAGTCAAAGCCAAGCACGGTTCCTTCGCCCGCGTCGGGGGTGAGCAGGCCGCACATGACGCGGATGGTGGTCGTTTTACCAGAGCCATTGGGGCCCAGAAAGCCGGAAATCTCTCCCTTATCGACCGATAGCGAAACATTGTTGACCACGGTCTTGTCGCCAAAACGCTTGACGAGATTGCGGACATCGATGGCTTTCATGCCTGTTTCCTCACTTCGCCGGTGCTTGGGATGGTGCGAGCCGCACCGAGACGATCTGGCCGGGCTTGAGATTGGAACCCTCGGCGGGGAGAGCCTCGATCTGGTAGACAAGCTTTTGGCGGTTCTCAAGGGAATAGATGACCGGCGGGGTGAATTCCGGGCCGTCCGAAATGTAGTTGACGATGGCCTTGTTGGGACTTCTGCAACCGTCGCATTCCACATCGAGCTGACTGCCGACCTTGATGGAGGAAAGGGCTTTTTCGGGCAGATAGAGGCGCAGCTTGGTGCCATTGTCGGGCAGCAGTGACAGGATCGGGGCCTGTGGGCCTGCGACTTCCCCAAGATCGCGGATAATGTCAACGATGATGCCGGTCTGGCTGGCTTTTAATGTGCGTTTGCGCAGACGCCATTGGGCTTTTTCCAGAGCAGCCTGGGCTTGTTTGACACTGGCTTTGGCAGCGGCGATGTCATCTTTGCGGGCGGGCAGCTTGGTATAGGCGAGATTGGCTTTCAGCTCCTCAACCTTCGCTCTGGCAACATCATAGGATGTATGGGCCTGATCAAAGCGGCTTTTTGAAACAGTGCCCTTTTCCATCAGTTTTTGCTGGCGTTCCATGTCACGTTTGGCTTCTTCGGCGCTGAACTGGGCTGCGGCGATGGAGGCTTGCAGGGTTGCAATCTTTTCTGGTCGCGCGCCTCTGTTCAGGTTTGCCAGTTTGCTGCGGGCCTGCGCGATGGTGGCTTCTGCTTCCGCTACGGCGATTTCCGCGTCGCGGCGTTCGAGTATTGCCAAAGGTTGGTCATAGGCCACGTGGTCGCCGCGCTTTACCGGAATGGCGGCGATCTGGGCGGTTTCTATGGGAGCGATCAACACATAGTCCCCCTCGACATAGCCGGTGGCCAAAGGCTCGGGAGGCAGACAGGCGTTAAACAGCAGACTGAGAAAGGGGATGGAGCAGAGAAAGGTCATGATGCGTTCCTGTGCGCGGCAATGAGGGCACGAATGTTGGTTTGCAAAACAGACAAGACCGCAAGGGTTTCCTCGCGGCTATAGCCTTGCCACTTCATGTGGTGGGCGACAATTGGCTGAGCGATGCGGAAATAGGCAATTTGCGAAATGATCGAGAAGAGGGTGATGCGGGTTTCTTCCAGTTGGGCGACATGTGGCTCAGCGCCGATGGCTTCGACCCAGTGACCCAGCAAAAATTCGAACAGGGGGCGGAACAGATTTTGGTAGATATGGTCGAAAACGTCGCTTCTCTCATGGGCCTCGCGGAAGAGAAATCGGATCATCGGTTCGGCCTCTTTCAAGCTGAGCAGAGTGTAAGCCTGTCTGAGAAACAATGCTTCGAATGTGGTCTCAGCCGATTGGACGAGATCGGGCAGATTTTGTGGGCTCTGATTCTGTCGAAGGGCGGTCATATGCTCGATGATGATGTCGGCGCAGGCCATTTTCAGCCCTGCCTTGCTGCCAAAATGATAGGGGATCGAGGCGACATTGGTACCAGCAGTCGCGGCGATTTCGCGGGTCGAGGTGGCCGCAAAGCCCTTTTCGCCAAACAGCCGGAAGGCCGCTTTGATGAGGGCCTGTCTGGTATTGATGGATCGTTCCTGTGCCATGTCAGATGCTCTTTGATGAGTCATTTGATGGTCAGAATAGCTTCGATCAGAAATTTAATCAATCGATTGATTAAATTTTGCTGCTGTTGGGTGGTCGTCTAGCAATTGCGATTTTGAGACCTGTTGTTGGGATCTGTTGTTTCTGGGGTGAGTGTTGTTTATTGAAGACAAGAGAATTGCGTATCGATATTGGAGAGACCGATGGTGACTTTGCTGGATGAATTGCGCGCATGTGGGGATTGGAATGAGGCTCTGCGCGGCCAGCATGAGCGCCTCAAAGAGTTGGAGCTGTGGCTTGAGGGCGAAGAAAAGCAGCATCAGATTTTGCCGCAGCGAGGGCTTCGCCTCAATGCCTTGAAGCAGACGCCGCTTGAACAGGTAAGAGTGGTGATTACCGGTCAAGACCCCTATCCGGGGCTGGAAGGGAATGTTCCACACGCCATGGGGCTGTCTTTTTCCGTGCCTCGTGGCGTCAAGCCGCCACGCTCTCTCAACAATATCTACAAGGAGCTGGCAGAGGATTGTGGCCTGACGCCGCCTTCCCATGGTGATTTGAGCGGTTGGGCGCAGCAGGGGGTGTTGATGCTCAATAGCTGTCTTACCTTGCGTCAGGGAGAGACGGCATCTCATGCCAAGAAGGGCTGGGAAGCCTTCACCGCAGCAGTGCTGGACGTGGTCAATGAGAAAGCTGATCCGGTGGTGTTTCTGGCGTGGGGCAAGCATAGTCACAAACTTGCCGAGCGCCTCGATGAGACCCGTCATTGCGTGTTGCGAACCTCTCATCCAAGCCCGCTGGGGGCACGCAAGGCAGGGGCCGATTTCGATGCCTTTCTGGGTTCTCGCTGCTTCTCTCGTGCCAATGAGATTTTGGTCTCACACGGGCGTAGCGGTGTCGACTGGCATGCTTTATCTTGAGTGTCTTTAAATAAAATCACTTATAAGCAAACATGCGTTCTTTACATCTTGTAAGGCAATTGCCGTTAATCAGGGTATGTGGGGACGTGTCATGTCGTTCTATGGGGGTACTGGATAGGTTTTGTTAACTATCCGGCCATTTAGTGACAATCTGTCGCAATTATTCGTTAGATCTACTATTGATTTCGCATCTTTGCACCGCGTTTGATTAAAGGATTAATTAGAAAAAACTCTTAGTCTATCTGTTGGGGGTAATGTCGTTTGGTCTGAATCTGTTCAATTTTGGCAGTCGGTCGAAGGCAGGATTGATATGTTATGAATGAGTCATTTTACAAGGACATCTTGGATTCACTCCATGACGGTATCTATTTCGTCAATCGTCGCCGTGAGGTCCTCTATTGGAACAAGGCGGCTGAGGATCTGAGTGGATATACAGCCGAGGAAATGCTCGGCAAGCGTTGTGCCGACAACACGCTGAATCATGTCGATGAGACTGGTCGCAATCTCTGTCGCAGCGGTTGCCCTCTTGCCGGCTGCATGCGCGATGGGCAATCCCGCGACGTCAATGTCTTCTTGCATCACAAGGATGGGCATCGGGTGCCGGTGAGCATTCGGTCCCTGCCTATGCGGGACGAGGATGGAAAGATTGTCGGTTCTGTCGAGATCTTTTCAGACCGCAGTCACACGATGGCGATCAGTTCGGAGGTCGAGGCCCTGAGGCAGGCGACCGTGACCGACCCTCTGACCGGCATTGGCAACCGCCGACAAGCAGACATATCTCTGAACAGTTTTGGCAATGCCTGGCGGCAGAACAAAGTGTCATTCGGCGTGCTTTATATCGATATCGACGATTTCAAGTCGGTCAATGATCAGTGGGGTCACGATGTGGGAGATCGGGTGATCAAGGCTGTTGCCAGCACCTTGATGGCCACCCTTCGGCCCACCGATGTGGCCTGCCGCTGGGGAGGCGATGAATTTGTCATCTTCCTGCCCAATATCTCTGATGAGGGGATGATGGCCGTGGGGCAACGCTTGCTGCATTTGCTGCGTGAATCCTGGATCGAGCTGGATGGCGAGACTGTTTCTTTCACCGCCTCTGTGGGTGGGGCCATTACGCGGCTCGGGGACCGGGCCAGTGATGTGATGGCGCGTGCGGATGCCCAACTCTATTTGAGCAAGAAATCCGGTCGCAATTGCTTCTATTGTGAAGAAAAGCTCAGTGAGGCGTCCTAGCGGATGGCTTTCTGATCCTATCTGCTTCAGCTGATTGGTGATCTGCAAAACCTGCCTTATAGGACTGTTTGTGGTGGGCAATTTTGCACGCCGGGATGATGCATGACCATTGTCTCCTCACGAAAGGGCCAAAAGGGGATTGAATCCCGTCACGTGGACCATTAAAACGGGGCAACTCTGATTTCCCCCTTTGAAATGGTAGCGTTTGAATGGCTCGACAGTTTATCTATCACATGCATGGTCTGTCCAAGACCTATAGCGGCGGCAAGAAGGTACTGGACAATATCCATCTCTCCTTCTACCCGGACGCCAAGATCGGCATTCTTGGCCCGAACGGGGCTGGTAAATCCACCATCCTGCGGATCATGGCCGGTCTTGATAAGGAATTTTCCGGCGAAGCCTGGGCCGCAGACGGTGCCAAAATCGGCTATCTGCCACAGGAGCCCGTGCTGGATGAAAGCAAGGATGTTCTGGGCAATGTGATGGAAGGTGTGGCCGAGAAACAGGCCATTCTGGACCGTTACAATGAGCTGATGATGAATTATTCCGATGAAACCGCGGATGAGGGTGCTCAGCTTCAAGACGTTATCGACAGTCAGAATCTCTGGGATCTGGAAAGCCAGGTCGAGATGGCAATGGATGCACTGCGCTGCCCTCCGTCCGATGCCGATGTCTCCGTCCTGTCGGGTGGTGAGAAGCGCCGTGTGGCCTTGTGCAAGCTGCTTCTGGCCGAGCCAGACCTTTTGCTGCTTGACGAACCAACCAACCATCTGGACGCGGAAACCGTGCATTGGCTTGAAAAGCATCTGCGGGAGTTCAAGGGTGCCGTGTTGATCATTACCCACGATCGCTACTTCCTTGACAATGTTACCGGTTGGATTCTCGAACTCGACCGTGGGTCGGGCATTCCTTATGAAGGCAATTATTCCGCCTATCTGCAGTCGAAAGCCAAGCGTCTGGCTCAGGAAGGCCGTGAAGAGGCCGCCCGTCAGCGTGCCCTGTCGCGCGAGCAGGAATGGATTGCCGCGAGCCCGAAAGCGCGTCAGGCCAAGTCCAAGGCTCGTATCAAGGCCTATGACGAGCTGCTCAAGCGCAACGAAGAGCGTGCGCCGGGCACCGCCCAGATCATCATTCCACCCGGAGAGCGTCTTGGTGATGTGGTGATTGAAGCCGAAGGCCTCAAAAAAGGCTTCGGGGATCGTCTGCTGATTGATGGGCTTGATTTCAAACTGCCACCGGGCGGCATTGTTGGTGTGATCGGTCCGAACGGCGTTGGCAAGACCACTTTGTTCAAGATGTTGACCGGTCAGGAGGAGCCTGACGAAGGGGCCTTGCGTTTGGGTGAGACTGTGCATCTGGGTTATGTCGATCAGTCTCGCGATGCGCTTGATGCTGACAAGACCGTCTGGGAAGAGATTTCCGGTGGGGATGACATCATCAAACTTGGCAAGCGCGAAATGAACAGCCGCGCCTATTGCTCCGCCTTCAATTTCAAGGGTGGCGATCAGCAGCAGAAAGTTGGCTCCCTTTCGGGTGGTCAGCGGAACCGGGTGCATCTGGCCAAAGTTTTGAAATCCGGTGCCAATGTGCTGCTGCTTGATGAGCCGACCAACGATCTGGACACCGAAACCCTTGCTGCGCTCGAGGATGCGCTTGAGGATTTCGCCGGTTGCGCTGTGGTCATCAGCCATGATCGTATGTTCCTTGACCGTCTGGCAACGCATATGATGGCCTTTGAAGGCGACAGCCATGTGGAATGGTTTGAGGGCAACTTCGAGGATTACGAGAAGGACAAGATCCGCCGTCTCGGCCCTGATGCCGTCAATCCCAAGCGTGTGCAGTACAAGCCTTTTTCTCGCTAAGGCGCTATAAATTTAAAAAAAGCCCCGTTCATTAGGACGGGGCTTTTTCTTTTATGCTTTCCAAAGTCTTTACATTAGGTCCGCTGCTGCCTTTCGCTGAACCAGCCGACAGTGGCGTCTGGCACGCAATCGCTGTGAGCAAAGTAAGGTTTGATGTCGAGCAAAGGTGTGCCATTGACGCAATCGATATGGCGGATTTTCAGCCCATCAGGCATCACAGCAATCAGCTCGACCGTTGACATGGCAATCGGGTTGGGTCGATGCGGCGAGCGCAAGGCAAAGGTGCCATGGCCGCGCGTGTCAAATCTCGGTGTTTGTTCGATCAATGTCCGCATAGCCTGATCCATCCAATATAAGACAATGAGATGACTGCATGTTTCCACAGACTTCAGGCCGGGTAGATAGTCCGGCTTGAGGCGCAGGAAGGCCTCATCCTCGCTGCTTGCGCCGCTGCGTGGGCAGTCTTTAGGGGTTTCATAGGGTGTTTCGACATGGCCAATGAAGGTCAGCCAGGCATCCTTGGTCAGGCAGTCCTTGTCGAGTTCCTTTTCTCCGGGGCGCTTGGGCATGCTGTTTTCTCATTTCTTTTTATGGCCAAATCTATTTGATTTAAATTTTATTCGAATTTGGGTCTAGTTTTCAATGCTTTATCCTAAATTTCCGGTGCGGCGTTTAGTCGTTTATATAATCGGATCTGGTAGTTTGGACTCCGAACAAGTCAGTTTCCCGCCGAGACAGGCGATTAGAAATGGGAAGAGACAATGCAAACTGCCACCTTAAAAACCGAACTGGTCGACTGGAAAGTCCTTAACGGTCAAGGCGACAGAAACAAGAGCGATGAGCTCATGCGTCACGTCGCCACTTTGTTCTCGCTCACTGCCGAGCATTGCACGCAAGAGCAACTGGACACCTATGATACGGTCATGCAGCGCCTGACCGATCTGGTCTGTGAGAAAACACGTGCCTTTGCTGCCAAGAAGCTCAGCACCCTTGACAATGCGCCCCGTGAGATCGTTCGCCGCTTTGCCTTTGATGCGATTGCTGTCGCCGATCCGGTGCTGAAACATTCACCGGTGTTGACTGATCAGGATCTGATTGAGGTCAGTGATGTCAAAGGCAAGGATCATATGGTTTCGATCTGCTTCCGTAAGCAGTTGTCCTGCATGGTAACCGACGTCTTGATCGAATCCGAGTATGGTTCAGTGTTGATCAAACTGGCAGGCAATGCCAATGCCGAGATTTCCCAGATCGGCATGCGCGTGTTGAAAAATGCCGCAGCCAATGACCAGAAACTGGCCAGGGAACTGACCCATCGCGAAAAATCCAATGGATCGACCGATCGTGTGGAGACGACACCGCTCAGACGCACCAATGATCTCAGTCTGGCCAATTTGTGGAAGGATGTCGAAGCATTGGTGCCCGGACCTTTCTATGACCTTTCGATGCATTCCTATCTGGCACGCTATCGCTTTGAGTCGTCCCTGAACAAGATAGACAAGCTGGAGCGCCAGGGCGTTCTCGACAAGGGAATCTTGCGACAATATGCGTCCAATGACCAGTTTGCTGATGTGGTTTGCGGGATTGCACGAATGAGCGGGTTTCCGCACCAGATCATTGCCCGGATGCTGGCGACCCTCCATTGGGAACAGACCCTTTGTCTGTTCAAGTTGTTGGGCTTCTCCGATCAGCTGGTCGAGAGTTTGCTGACCTGCGGTCCATGGCTTTTGTGTCTGTCACCGAACCAGTCGTCGATGATTGTCAAGCAATATCGAATGCTGACGGTTGAACAGGCAAGAAGCCGGGCACTTTTGTGGCCTCAGGAAGGATTACTCCTTGACTGAAAGGTCAAACCATTGCCAAACTGTTGATGCTGGAAGGAAATTTCCACACCTTGACACCTAAGGCTGCCTCCCGTCGGAGGCGGCCCTTTGACGCAGGTGTGATTGGTTTCCCGAAGGTCAAAAGGATGACAATGGTGCGGGTGTAATACCTGGTTGAATAACCCGCATGAAAGCCACAGAGAAGTGTCTGGGCTAATATGGGGGACGGGCAATGCATGTAACCGCCTTTCGAATATTTGTCAGAGATCTGGCAGCCGCGCGGGATTTTTATGCCAATGCGCTAGAATGGCCGATGGTCTGGGATCGCTCGGAACAGGGTGCTGTCGGGTTCGAACCCGGAATGCTGGTGATCATCGAGCAGGAAGACAGTCAAGGTCCGCAAGCCTCACTGATTGGCCGTTTCACCGGCCTGTCTCTGGCGGTCGATAATCTCCCCGATCTGTATAAAACCCTCAAAACGCGGGGGGTGCCCTTTGTTGCACCGCCAGAGCGGCAGTTTTGGGGTGGCTCGCTCGCCCATCTGATTGACCCGTCGGGCAATATTGTCAGTCTGGTTGAATAGGGCAGGTGTTTTGGATCGACTGGCATTCAGAGATTTCGGATACTATAAAAAAGCGGGCATAGCCCGCTTTTTTGTTGCTTGGATGTCTGCCTAAATCAGTCTTTGCTGCAGCGCGCGTCATAGTCGGCGAGAATGCTGCGCAGGGTTTCGGCCACATTGGGTGCGATGTCGTCGCGCTGCATGCCAAAGGCCAAATTGGCCATCAGGAAGCCGGATTTGGAGCCACAATCATAGGTCTCGCCCGTGAATTCCAGACCGTAAAATTTTTGGTCATTGTTCAGTCGGATCATCGCGTCGGTCAATTGAATCTCATTGCCGCTACCGGGAGGCTGCTGGGCGAGATAGTCGAAAATTTCCGGTTGAAGAATATATCGGCCCGACAGGATCAGGTTCGATGGGGCCTTGTCCGGCGAGGGCTTTTCGATCATGCCCAGAATTTCGTAGGAACCACCGCTCTGCTTGCCCGTCTGAACGACGCCATATTTATGGGTTTCGCTCATCGGAACTTGTTCAAGAGCGACAACATTTCCTTCATTCTTGTTGTAAATGTCCATCATTTCGGCCAGACAACCGCGCTCTGCATTCATGATCATGTCCGGCAAGAGCAACGCAAAAGGTTCATCGCCCACCAGTTCGCGAGCACAGAGCACCGCATGGCCCAGTCCCATAGGCTGTTGCTGACGGGTGAAGCTGGTGTGACCTGCCTTGGGCAAATCCTTGCGCAAGGTGCGCAAAATATCGAGTTTGCCGCGTTGCTCAAGGGTATGTTCAAGCTCGACCTGCACGTCAAAATGATCTTCTATAACCGCCTTGTTGCGGCCGGTGACAAAAATGAAGTGCTCAACTCCCGCAGCCCTGGCTTCATCCACCACATACTGGATGACCGGACGATCAACAATCGTCAGCATTTCCTTTGGCATTGCTTTGGTTGCAGGTAGAAAGCGTGTTCCCAGACCAGCTACGGGAAATACGGCTTTGCGGATAGGTCTTGCCATTCTTCATCATCTCCAAGCTATACGCCGTTATACTCAATATACAGCAAATACAATGTTTCCATGATGACACAGGTGGCTTGAAACTTGGTTAAGGATAAGCCCTTAGTATGGTAAAGAAAGTACAACTTGGCCACATTTGATTGCGATGCTCGGGGAGGGTGCCCAAACATCGCAGAAGAATTTGCAGATATAGGATTGATTGATGCTCAACATGTCTTGGTTCACATTGTCCCGGTTCGCATTGTTTCGATGCTCCGGCGCATGTTGTTCCTTTCCCCGGACGGTTCTGTCGGCAGGAATGGTGATTCTTGCGCTGTCGGCTGGTGACGGGCGGGCGGCGAGTGAGGCAGGATTTCAGAAATGGATCCGTGATTTCTGGCCAACGGCCCGCTCTGCGGGTATCTCAAGTAGGACTTACAATGCTGCCTTTGCTGGCGCCCGCTATGATGGATCGATTATCAAACGGGCCACCAATCAACCGGAATTCGTCAAGCCGATCTGGTCTTATCTTGATAGCGCGGTGAGCGAAGCACGGATCAAAAATGGCCGCAAGATGAAGCAGCAACATGGTGCCTTGCTGCGCAAGCTGGAACAGCGCTTTGGTGTCGATCAACATGTGCTTTTGGCAATCTGGGGCATGGAAAGCGCTTATGGGGCTATCTTCAAGAATTCGAAATTGATCAAACCGACGATCCAGTCGCTGGCAACCCTTGGCTATGCGGACAAGAAACGGTCGAAATTCGGGCGCACGCAATTGCTGGCGGCACTCAAAATCCTGCAAAAAGGTGATGTTGCGCCATCCAACATGGTTGGCTCCTGGGCGGGGGCGATGGGGCATACCCAGTTTATCCCGACAACCTATCTGGCCAAGGCGGTGGATTTTGACGGTGACGGGCGGCGTGACATCTGGTCATCAGTCCCGGATGCTCTGGCTTCCACTGCCAATTTGCTGTCAACTGCGGGGTGGGAAAGTGGAAAGACCTGGGGCTATGAAGTGACCCTGCCCAAGACATTCGCCTTCGAGCTGGCCGATGGTCGCGTGACCAAGAGTTTGGCGGACTGGGCGAAATTGGGTATCAAGCGGGCCAAGGGGCAGGCCTTTCCGCGGCCAGATGATCAGGCGCGATTGATTATTCCGGCAGGCTATAATGGACCGGCTTTTCTGATGTTGAAAAATTTCTCGGTCATCAAACGCTATAACAATGCGGATGCCTATGCACTCGGGGTGGGGCATCTGGCGGACCGGATTCGTGGTGGCGGTGGCTTTTCGGGCGAGTGGCCGCGTGGAGACCGGATGCTGAAGCGGTCCGAGCGGAAAGAAGTACAACGCCTGCTCAATCGTCTGGGCTATGATACGGGTGGTGTTGATGGCCGTCTGGGGTCCAAGTCGAAGGCGGCTATTCGTCATTGGCAGAAACGCACCGGTCAAATTCCGGACGGGTTTCCAAGTGGTAATTTGCTTGAGGCTTTGCGCAAAGGCGGTTAAATCTATCGCAATGAGACAAGTGGACGTCGATTGAAATCATGAGCGGACAAAAGCAGCATCGCAAGAGCGGGATGATGATCAGTTTCAGGGCTTTCCTGACCCTGATGGTGGGTGCATGTCTTTTGATGGAGACTGCATCGATCACCTCTTTGAGGGCCGCTCCGCTACTGCAAGATGCACCACGCCAACTACAGCCTCTGACCACTCACGATGATGGTCGCTATGAGGTCGCTCTTGGTTTCTTTGAGCGCTTGTTCAAGCGTCGCAGTCGCAAAAAGGTCGAGGAGAAGGCTACGCAGCCAAGAAAACAGACCCGACCTGCGACGCCTGCCAGGCCAGTCATTCAAACCGTCAGCAAAGATCCGGATGCGGCGGTTATCGCGGTTTTTGGCGACGAATTCGGACAGGACATCGCCTGGGGTTTGAAAGATGCTTTCTCGCAAGTGCCTGACGTAAAAGTTGAAATCCACGCAAAGGCGAGCAGTGGTATCCTTTATAATGCCAAGCGCAACATGCTCAAGGACCCCGAAGCGATCTTCTCTTCCAAGCCTTTCAGCTTTGCTGTCGTCATGGTGGGGTTGAATGACCGGATCAGGATGCCGGCCAAGAAGGATGCCGAAGGCGCCCAGATTTATCCTGCCTATGATTTCAAATCCGAAGGGTGGATTGCGTCCTATGGCCGCGAAATCGATAGGCTGCGGTTGGCTTTTGCCTTGCAGGATAAACCGGTCTATTGGGTGGGGCTGCCGCCGGTTGCAAACAAGAAACTGTCGACAGACCTGCGTTTTCTCAACGATCTTGTTGCCAGCCGCCTGACCGAACGGGGCGAGCGCTTCATTGATGTCTGGGATGCTTTTGCCGACGAGGAGGGGAACTTCTCTTTTCGTGGTCCGGATCTGAACGGGCAGGACCGTCGCTTGCGTCAGAAAAACGGTATTCGTTTTAACAAGGCCGGGCGCCGCAAGCTGGCCTTCTTCGTTGAAAAGCTGGTGGTTCGGGCCTTGTCCCAGTCGGTGGCCGAGGATGTGTTGCCGGACAATCTGGCTTCTGCCGATGAAGCGGCGCTGCGGGAAGGGCGTGGCTCAAGCCGGGATATTTTTGTCCTGCGCAAGCCACCTCTTGATTCCGACAAGCTGGTCAAGCCGATCGCTGTCAGTCAAACTTCTGACAATGCACGAGATGGGGCGCGGACCGCTCCGCAGACCGTTTCGGTGCCAAAGCTGCGGGTCGATAATTTCTCCTGGTCCGATAATCGCTGATCCCACTTTCCGATCCATGACACTGCCCAGCTGTTTCCGCCTTTTCCCTATTTCCGGGAATGGTGATTGCAGGCAGGCAGGCGTTTGAGTAAAAGGCTTGCATGCACTTGCCCGGCGGCAATAGCAGGTAACCTTCCGACAGCTTCGACAACCCCATGAATGGACGCGACAATGACCGAGATTTCACGCCAACCGGATTATGACTTTCTCAACCAGCTGGCAAATCTGGCGCGCGATGCTGTGATGCCTTTGTTCCGGGCGCCGATTGCCATTGAGAATAAGGAAGCGGATGGCTTTGATCCGGTGACCGAAGCGGACAAAAATGCCGAATTGCAGATGCGCGAGGCGATTTTGGCGCGCTTTGCCGATCATGGCATTCTGGGTGAAGAGTTCGAGAATGAAAATCTCGATGCCGACGGCCTCTGGATCCTTGATCCGATTGACGGCACACGGGCTTTCATTTCCGGTTTGCCAACATGGGGGACCTTGATTGGATATCGCCACAAGGATGGCTCAAAGCTTGGCATGATGAGCCAGCCTTTCACCGGCGAGCGCTATTTTGGCAATGGCCGGGAGAGCTTTTACAAAGGCCCGGACGGCAAGCGGACGCTGAAGACCCGCGCTTGCCATGACATTCGTGAAGCAACGCTTTTCACCACCACACCAGAGTTGTTCGTGGGGGAGGAACTTGTCGCTTACCGGCGGGTGGAGGCCGCGGCGCGTCTGGCCCGTTATGGCACGGATTGTTATGCCTATTGCATGGTTGCGCTTGGCTATGCCGATCTGGTGGTGGAATCATCCCTGAAGCCAGTCGACATTGCGCCTCTCATCCCGATCATTGAAGGGGCTGGTGGCATCGTGACCAATTGGACCGGCGGCTCGGCGTTTGATGGGGGGCAGGTGATTGCGGCTGCCAATGAGATATTGCTCGAACAGACAATTGCGCTGCTGGCCAACAAGGCTTGAGGTCTTAGATAGAAGGCGCATCCACTCAGCTTGCGACGTCGGCCATTTCAATGATGTTGCTGCCTGGGATAAAGGTGTCAAAGGCCGCCCAGAATTGCTGGCGCAGAATGTTGCGCTCCATCATCACCTCATGACGGCTGCCAGCTATGCCAATGGCATAGGCTGCGCGGGCCGTTGCGGCAAATTGCTCTGCCATGCTGGTGCTGACAATGGCGTCTTGCGATGCAGTGATGATCAGGGTCGGGGTATGGATCATTGCTTGAACGTCGCTTGATTGCAGCTGATCCATAGCCTTGCAGATTTCGTGCACCCAAGCAGCTGTCGGGCCAGCAATGGCCAGTTCTGGAAAATCGATCAGATACTGGCGGTTGCGGTCATAGCGCGGTCCGTCCGATGTCAGCGGGTTGCCTTCAAACCCCAGCGGGTCGATGGGCTTGCGTTCAGCCCCCAGCATATAGGCCTTGCTGCGCCCCAAATAACGCAGAAATCCTGCCAGTTTGCGAATGGTCTGTTGCTGGAAATGAAGTCCCATGAAGCGGCGCTGCTGGGGGGCCAGTTCCAATAGGGGCGTCGTGATCAAGGCGCGCTCAAACAGGGTGCGCATCTGTGGCAGGTTGGACAGCAGGATCAGGCCACCCATGGAATGAGCCAAGGCAAAATGCGGTAGGGGCGTATCGGGCAGGGCGATCTGTTTCATGAACTGATCCAAGTCGCGACCATAATCGCTGAAGCGCCGCACATGACCTTTTAACGGATCGGCCAGCATGCGGTCCGAATCGCCCTGACCGCGCCAGTCAAAGGTCGCCACGGCAAAACCTTTTTGGCGCAGCTCGTGGATCACTTCATAATATTTCTCGATAAATTCAGAGCGTCCCTGCAACAGGCAGACGGTGCCTTTGGGGTTTGGGACAGTGGCTGGCCACAGGGCCGTGCGCAGTTGCTGGCCGTCGAATGTCTCCATCGTCTGGCAGCGGGCGTCCATCAGGTCTGGATGATTATCCAGTTTTCTCAGGTCTTTGCGTTTGTCTGACATACTCTTTCCCACTTGGCGACGCTGGCCACAGTTTACCCAAATGCCTCAGGATTGGGAGAGGAAATTATACCGGCAGGGCATTTTCTCCGCCAGAGAAGTAAGGGTGAGGAGCAGCGGGAGAAATAACACAAAGCCCCATGCCTTGCATTTGGCACGGGGCTTTGCTTCTGCGGGGAAAAGGTTATTCGATCCTGTTCGCGATCAGCGGATCCAGAAGGGTGTGCGGCTGTCTGAATACAGGTAGCGGTCATAGCGACGATCATGGCGCGGTTTATACGCCCGGCGGTCGACGATATGGGTGCGGCGCAGCACCTTGCGATCGAGAATTCTGCCGTTGCGGGCATTGACAGTCAGGCGGACGAGATTGCCACGGACGCCACGGGCCTTGACGGTGTAAATGCGGCCATCAGTACGCATGCGCTTGAGATTGTAATAACCTCGTTTTTTAAGGAGGCGGGCGACCTGTCGCGGCGTCAGACGCTCAAAGCGGCGATGGCTGTCTTTATATTTGCGGTACGGCTTATGCGCCTTGCGTTGATCCCGGTTGTGGTGCTTCACATTGGTCGTATCACCAATGGTGATCACAAGTTGACCATTCACTGCGCTGAGGTCCAAGGGGCGGGCCGAGGCGGGGCCGCCAATAACGGATGCGATGAGGAGGGGAAGTGCGACTGCAATTGCTTTCATGATCTTGCCTTTCCTTTTCGGTTGGTGTGTGCCTGCTACCCATTTTGTTGTTGTAAGCTCACCCTAGCAGGCACCATCTGAACGCAATCGGAAGGCATCATTCATCTGGGATTTATCATCATGGCAAAGGTGTGGTGATGGTGTGACCAAGTGATGATCTGGTTGATTTCTGCCATTCTTCCCGGCGGTAATTGGCTTTGGACGCTCATTTCATTTTTTCGAAGAAAAAGTCTTGAAATGGAAAATGTCTATTTCCATATCTTCGTTATCGGAGGCCAAGACGGCTCTGATACCAATGCATTCTCGCCACTGACCGGGAGAATGTTCAAACTGATAAACACGCAAACCTGCTGCTCAAAGGAGGGCAATTCTATGCGTCACTATGATTTTTCTCCGCTCTATCGCTCCACCGTCGGCTTTGACAAGCTTTTCTCCATGCTGGATACGGTGTCTAGCCCGGATAACGGAGCTTCTTCCTATCCCCCTTACAATATCGAGCGCCTTTCAGAGAATGGTTATCGCATCTCCATGGCTGTCGCGGGCTTCACCGAGAAAGACATTTCTATCGAAGTGAAGGAAAACACGCTGACCGTGGTTGGTGAAAAGGTCGCTGATGAGACCGATAAGGACCGGGATTATCTGCATCGTGGCATTGCCTCGCGTGCATTTGAGCGCCAGTTCCAGCTTGCTGATTATATGCATGTTGAAGGCGCAAGCATGGAGCATGGACTGCTTCATATCGATCTGACCCGTGAATTGCCTGAGGCGAAGAAACCCCGTCAGATTGCGATCAAAAGCACATCCGATCAGACGATGATCGAAGGCAATACGCACTAATCGATCGCTTTATCTTTCAAGATGACTGTGGAGCGTGCGCAACGCTCCACATACCGCACTTCCCGACGCGTTCCTCCTCCCATTCTGCGCGTCACTCCAAGACCTTTATCATAAGGTCAGTCCGATTGCCGAAGGTTTCCTCCCACCACCGTGCCTGACGGCAATCGGTCTTCTAACAGAACGGCTCCAGCGAAGTTTATCTCGCTGGAGCCGTTTTGGTATCTGTCGCTGCTCTGCTTTCTAGCCACTGACGGCCGCGAGGAAGGCATCGACTTCATCTGATTGGGTGCGGAAAGAGCAGACCAAGCGGACAAGGCATTCATCGTCGCCGGGGCGGTCTTGCTCTGGCAGCGTTGCGGATGGCCATTCGTGGAAATTGCCACCCTGTTTGTGGGCCGCCTCGGCAGCCGATTTTGGCAGGATGGCGAAAACCTCGTTTGATTGGCTTGGCCAGGCAACACGGCAGCTGTTGGAGGCATTGAGACCATCCACCAGACGGCAGGCCATGTTGTTGGCGTGTGAGGCATTGTCCAGCCAATGGTCCTTTGCGAAATAGCCGTCAAACTGGGCCGCGGCAAAGCGCATCTTGGAGAAAAGATGGCCAGCCCGCTTGCGGCGATAAATGAAGTCGCCAGCATAATCCTGATTGAAATAGACCACGGCTTCGGCGCACCAGGCACCATTTTTCGTTGCGCCAAAGGACAGGACATCGATGCCGGATTTCCATGTCATTTCGGCAGGGGTCGCGCCAATGGCCAGCATGGCGTTGGCAAAGCGGGCACCATCCATGTGCAGCGCAAGCTTTTGGTCCTTGGCGGTGGTTGCAATTGCTTCCAGCTCGGCCAGATCGTAAGCGGTGCCATATTCGGTTGCCTGCGACAGGGAAATGGCATTGGGCTGGCCATGATGCACCACACCGTGGGGCACTTGCTCAAGGCCATGCAGGATGGCGTCGGGTGTCAACTTGCCATGACGACCGTCCAGTCCCCACATGCGCGCGCCAGAGGTCAGAAATTCCGGTGCGCCGCATTCATCGACCCGGATGTGGGCGTCCATTATGGCAGAAGACCGTGCCTCCCGGACCGGTCAGTGACGACAGCGCCAGAGCATTGGCTCCGGTACCGGTGGCGACCATGAAGACCGAGCAGTCGGTTTCGAAGATGTCCTGAAAGCGGGTTTCGATCTGTTTGGTGAGCTCGTCGCCGCCATAGGCGGGGGCGATGCCATCATTATGGCGGGACAGGGCTTCCATGACCTTGGCGGAGGCCCCGGCCCAGTTGTCGCTGGCAAATTGCATGTTTGATCCTTGAGGCGAGAGACAAAGCCCCCTTCAGGCAAAGTCCGAAGGGCGCCTGAAGGGGTATCTGACTTGGTGCCCCATAGGATCAAGGACGCTGGCTCGGGTCAAGACCTATTTCTGGTCCGGTTTCCTCTCGGCCCGGCTCAGGCCGTGGCCAATTTGGTGCTCGGCTGGATCATTTTTGCCAACAGATAGTCAAGCGACACCTTGCCGGGGCCTTTGAGGGCCAGCAGGATCAACGGCAGAATGGTCAAGAGGCGGTAGTCGAGAATTTCGGAATTATGGACCTGATCAAAGATCGCGCCAATGGTTTCGCTCTCAAGGCCATGGAAGGCGATGTCGACATAGGTTTGCACGCCGATGAAGCCGATAAAGGCAAGGCTGGCAAGGCGGGTGCCCAACCCGAACAGGATCAGCAATGGCAGCAGGATTTCGGTGAGGGTGCCAAGGATCACGATGATCGTCCAGGGGAAGAAGGCAATCTGGGTGGTGTCATAGAGCACTGCATCGGCAATCGGCGGCAGGATCTGGGCATAGGCGGCAGCCGATGGTTCAAACAGGCCAAGGGGACCGTCGCCGAGCTTGCTGATCCCGGAGTTGAAATAATAGAAAAACAGGGCGCTGGAGAAGATCAACCGGGCTGCGAGACCGAGAAACCAGTCGGACAGGGCGGCATCCAGCGCGGTAAAAGCGCGATTGTGAAGGGCTATCAGCCGGTTGAGAAGAGACATGGTTCTTTCCGTCCTGTGGGTCTATCCCTTGTTGGGTTGTCAAATGCCGGGCTTTTGTGCAGGGGCCTTAGCTGAGTGGGGTAAGTGAGCGCTGATCAAGGCGCCGGTTTGCAACAGACCAGTGAAATGCTGGCCAAAGTCAAAATCGTCCCTGGCGTTGGCGGCCTTTTCTGCTGCATCGGCGAGAGATACCCCCGCCATCAGGGCTTCGAAAAAGACGTCTGCGCCGTCAGGCAGCATGGTGACCGATACCTGCCATTGTGGGCGGGTGATCAGCACCGACTGGGCACTATGATCCACTGACCCGAGGTCGGCTTTATCTCCATGCTCGGAATGGGCCGACCAGATGGAGAAGACCGGATGGTCGGAGCAAAGCAACCGGGCGCTTGGATGAAAGACGAAGGTCAACTCGCCCAACCGCTCTGGCGGTATGGATTGCAGGGCGGTTGGGTCAAATGGCGCTGCATCGGCTGCGTGATAGGCATCGAGCCAGTCCCCGCTCCAGCCGAGCGACATCGGCCAGATATGGCAATTCGGCGGCGGGTGGGAAGCTGGCCAGAAAATCGGCAAAGGCGTCGCCATAGGTGATCAGCAACTTCGAGCGCGGTGGATGCTGGCGGATATAGATCGAACAAGTGGCGTTGAAAAATTCCTCGCCAACCAGATCGCGCACCACCGGATAAACGCCCGCCATTGCTTCAATCAGACCGCTCAACACATTGTTGCGATAAACGCCAAAGCGTTTGATGGCCTTTTTACCCGGTTTGGGACCGATCACATCGGCGGGCACCGGGTCCTCAAGATTGAGGAGCGCGGATGCAAAGCCGGTCTGGACCGTGCCAAGGCTTTTGACCCAATCGTCAGCCAGCATGGCGCAAGTCTCCCGCTTTGCGGTGTTGATCAAGGATGGCCTCTGCCCGTTCTGCTTCGGCAAATAGCACATCCCATGTGGGGATGTTGCCATCCCATTCAATGAGGGTTGGCACTGCGCCGGAGCGTTTCAGGGCATGGTCATAGAGCTGCCAGACCACATCGGCGACCTCGCGATCGTGGGAATCGATCAGCAACAACTCGCCTTCGTCATCTTCGTCTCGGGCAAAGCCGGCCAGATGCACTTCACCGACATGTTCAACCGGGAAGGCGTCGAGATAGGCGACCGGGTCATAATTCTGATTGGTGGCCGAGACATAGACATTGTTGCAGTCAAGGAGCAGGCCGCAGCCAGTGCGGGCGACCAGTTTTTTCCAGAAAGGCGATTTCAGACATGGTGGAGCTTTCAAACGCCACATAGACCGATGGATTTTCGATCAGGATCCTCCGGCCCAGATGGCTTTGGACCTGATCTACATGGGCGACGACGCGTTCAAGGCTGTCTTCGCGATAGGGGACGGGGAGAAGATCGTTGAAAAAAAGCTCGTCATGGCTCGACCATGCCAGATGCTCGGAGAAGAGGCCGGGCATGTAGCGCTCGTTGAGCGCTTTCAAGCGGTCGAGATGGTCCTGATCCAGCGGTTGGTCAGCGCCAATCGAGGCGGCAACCCCATGCAGGGACAGGGGATAGCGGCTGGCAATTTCGGTCAGGTATTTATGCGGCGGACCGCCTGCACCCATATAATTTTCCGGGTGGACTTCAAACCAGCCAATGTCGGGATTTGTTTCAAGGATCGTCTGATAATGCTCCGCCTTCAGACCGACCCCGGCGCGCGCCGGGATCGGTTTGGAAGACGAGGCGGACAGATTGTTGGATAATGTCATGGGACTTTACCTCTGGCCTGTGCCTCTCAAATATCGTCCGCAGGTGCGGCCGGTCTTACATTTTTTTCGGGGTCAGGCTGCCCATGCCATGAGGGGTTTCCATGGTTGCGCAGGTGCCTTTAGGGACCAGCTTCCAGGCATTGCCCTGGTAATCCATGGTGGAAGAGCCTTTGCAGGTGGTGCCAGGGCCAGCTTTACAATCGTTCTGGCCTTTCAGAGCAACGCCGTAGCATTTTTCCATTTCAGCTGCCTGTACGCCGTCGGTGGTCAGGGCGGTCATGGCACCGGCAGAAACGAAGGTGGCAACAGCGCCAGCAACAAGGGCTGCGGAGAAGGATTTTGCATTGTTAGACATGGTAGTCTCCCGAAGTAAGTGATGTTTGCAATACGAAGTTTGCGTTTTGAACCTTGGTCCGACCGATTGGTTGTTATCAGCGGACAATTGCATCCTGTCGGGAAAGCTGATCAATGGGAAATGAATTGGCTGTGACGCTGATCGCACGGATCTTCACCAAAGCGTGAAAGCTTGGGTAGACCCTTGGAAGAGCAAGATTTTTTCGTTGCGCCTTGATCGAATTTGCATCAAGGAGTGAAGCAATTGCCTATTAAGTGTGCATAAAAATTGTCTCTGAAAATCGGCCTAAAAATTATGCACAGTAAATTTGAATGTTGAAATGAAAGTCTAAAACAGCAAATAAAGATAGGATTATCAATGATTTGGATTGTTTCTAAAGACGCGTGGAATCATTCTCACGCAAGTGTTCTGGGCTCAATGGGACAGGATTGTCTTGAAAAATCGAGCTTTCAGTGACACTGTTGCAGTGCGGAATTTATTCCCGCCGCCCTTGCTGGGCGTTTCCTCCTTAGACTTCGCGGGCCGCATCTTTTGCGGCCCTTTTTCTTTGTCTGGAGCGCTTTTCCAACTGGTCTGATGGCTTGTGTGCACCGCACAATTTTGACGCTGAAACGGGCGCGTAAAGCATCGTTATGATGTGCGCGGGTGCATGGCTGGTGCTGGATAGTGATTGACCGGATAACGGAGGGGTTATTCTGCGGCGGCAGCTTCGGGCAAAAAGGCTTCGCTTTCGCATTGCATCAGCAATTCAGAGAAGCGGGCAAACAGATCCACCAGTTCGTCGAAGTGGGCCACGGGCTCGAAGCTTTCCTCATTCATATAGAGGCTGCGGTCGATTTCGATCTGCAAGGCATGGAGTCCTTTGATTGGGCGGCCATAATGCTGGGTGATGAAACCGCCCGCGTAGGGGCGGTTCATGTCCACCTTAAAGCCAAGATGGGTCAGGATGCCCTTCACTGCGTCGGTCAGGGAAGCGTGGCAGCTGGTGCCATAGCGATCACCCAGAATGATGTCAGGCCGCTTGGCCGGATTGGTATTTTGCAATACGCGTGATGGCATTGAGTGGCAGTCAATCAGGCAGGCATAGCCGAAGTCCACATGGGTGAGGGCCATTTGCCGTCTCAAGGCGTGGTGATAAGGCTTATAGAGCGTTTCGATGCGCTCCAGCCCTTCTTCGACCGGGATGCGGTGTTTGTAGATTTCTTTGCGCTCGGCGACGATTCTGGCAATCGTCCCCAAACCGCTGCCAACCCGGGCGCCGGAGCTTTTGACAAAGGAGGGCAGGGGCCCGTCAAACATGCTTGGGTCAAGCTCATAGGGTTCGCGATTGAGATCCAGAAATGCGCGGGGGAAATTGGCTTTCAGCAACGGCAACCCGACCTCGGGCACCTTTTCGAACAGCAAGTCAACAAAGGCATCTTCCGAGCGGCGCAATTCCAATTCATCCAGACGGCTCGATTCCTTGAAGTGCTGCGTGTAGCAACGTCCCGAATGGGGAGAGTTGAACAGGAAAGGGCCCAGCCGCTTCTCTGGTTGAAGGAGAAGGAACGCGTTGTCGAGGTTGTCAAATGCTGCGAATTTGGATGATGTCAACGCGGTCTCTCGAATCCTGTCTTTTGCCACAGATGCTTCGCTGATTATGGGTGCTGCGGCAGGTCAGCTTCCATGATATTCTCAACGGGTGGCTTCGTGCAATCCCTTGCTTGATGCAATTTGGAAATTACAACAGGCTCACCCTGTGATTTGTCAGGCTTCTGGATCATCTGCAGCCTCTGTTGTTGATGTGCAGTCTATCGCAGATTGCATTGAATGGAGAGGCTTCTTTGCTTAACATTTGGTTAAGTCATCACAATTGATGAAGAGACTGAGGAAAGCTTGTAAAATGCGCACTAGAATTCACGGGATCTTTACCCGAGGGGGCAAGAAATGTAGGATCAAGACGAACCCTTGGGCGACCGGGGGCCATTATTGAATGAAAAGCCCGACGAAGTGGCTGGAGACTGATGAGACATGTCACAGATTTTGCTTGCTGAAGATGATAACGATATGCGCCGCTTTCTATCACGCGCGTTGCAGAATGCCGGATATGAAGTCGTCTCCTTTGATAATGGCAAAAGTGCCTATGATCGCTTGCGTGAAGAGCCTTTCACCCTTTTGTTGACCGATATTGTCATGCCGGAGATGGATGGCATTGAGCTGGCCCGCCGGGCAACCGAGCTGGACCCGGACTTGAAAGTGATGTTCATCACCGGTTTCGCAGCCGTTGCCCTCAATCCGGACAGTCAGGCTCCGAAAGACGCCAAGGTGCTTTCCAAGCCCTTCCATTTGCGCGATCTGGTCAATGAAGTGGGCAAAATGCTCGCGGCCTGATCGGGTTTTTCAGTCTTCCGCTTATGCGCCATGATGTTGGTGGCGCATGTTTTTCACAGATCCACAGCCCTATGTGACAAGTTTGCAAAAGGGGCTTGCAATCACTCCATGAGGGCGGTAGAAGCCTTCTCACCGCAAGGCGACAGACTTCCAGTCGCCATCAGGATGGGCGTATAGCTCAGCGGGAGAGCACTTCGTTGACATCGAAGGGGTCACTGGTTCAATCCCAGTTACGCCCACCATCCTTTCCTCAATAAAATCAATGCTATAGATTTTCGGGCCACCTCCGTAACGAAGTTCTCGCTGGTTCGCCGTGAACCGGTTGTTCAAGAGACCCTTCTGTTTTCCATTTCGCATGGGAAAAGAGGGATGTTTCCCGATAGATAACACTCGAGTGGCCATATCTTCTGGTTGGATTCTGCGGATCATTCCTCCATATCCAGTTCTGTCGCTTTGGCTGTCTTTCGAAGATAGTCCGGTGAATATTTCGCGTAGACCTTTTCGGTGATACGCGTATCCGAATGACCAAGGAACTGTGCGATTTCTGACATAGTTAGACCT
Organism: uncultured Desulfobacter sp.; assembly: GCA_963677255.2. Taxonomy (GTDB): domain Bacteria; phylum Desulfobacterota; class Desulfobacteria; order Desulfobacterales; family Desulfobacteraceae; genus Desulfobacter. Next base: position 69,340 of record CAXXER010000003.1, read on the forward strand.
GCTTCTGCCATCCAGACAGCAGTACTATGACGGAACAGATGGGCCGTAACCCTTTTGAGACCAGCCTTGGCAGACGCGGTGGCCAACGAGCGTTTAAGAGATTTAACTGGCTTGTCACCCCACGTGATGACATGTTCGGTCAATCTGCCGACCATCATGCTTTGCAAATGTTTGGAATAGCCACTTAATGACGACCAAGCTGATGTGGATGCGCAATTGGTTGGCTGCATGCTTTGTGGTCAGGAAATTGCTGACAACGTTGGTGACGATCAGTCTCTCATCACCTTGGTCACAAAGACGGTCTGCCGTCGCATAGCAATCGGTGCGTCTGTTTCGTTGCTGTCTAAACTGCCATCATGACAAGTAGCCTGTCCGTCATGACGTCACGAAATGTGCCTGACATTCGTCAGAAGTATCCTGACAGTCTGATGACGAATGTGATGCCACTAACAAAGCAAAGTCTCGGTTGGGCGGGAAACCTGCTTTCGTTGCGGTCGGAACGAATGACCGAAAAGAGCCAGGAACAGACTGGCGGCTTTTGGTGGAAAGATGCAAATAAGCAGATATTAGCTCAGCTATCGCAGTATCGTCCTCTCCCAACCAGCCGGACGCTTACACTCAACGCGTTCCAAAAAGTAAAAGCAACCTCAGTGCATGTCATGCGCAACGATTAACTGCGGCCAAAATCGGGGCTGGAAAATGGGAAGGCATCGTGAATAACACGGGCTAAGGCTCTTGATGTGGCCGGTCTTGCGGCCTTTTGGCGGGCCTATGCTGATGGGGTCGCCCAGCGTGGCAAGGCGCAATTGGGGACAAGACCGTTTCCGATTGCATCCGCCTTTGAAGCCAGGCCGCGTCCGGTGCCGAGCTGGAAAGTGCCGGGCAGGTGGTTGCTCAACATGGCAAGGATGCGGTTTTTCAAGACAAAACCATCGGTTTGCAAGATGCTGGCGGCACGGTTGCCCTGATGCTTGCCGAGGAACTGGCATTGTTCCTTGATTAGCAGGCGCATGGATAAAGGAACAGGCTTCCCTCTCCTTATACCTCTATGGCGCTGTCGGCTTGTGCCGCCGACAGTGCCGCTTAAATGCTGATGTCGTCGGCAGGCACTTCTTCCAGACTTGAGAGATATTGGTCATAGGTACTACCCAACGTGTAGATATGCTTTCGCATTTTCTCTGCCGCCAGTTCCGAATCGCCTTCCTCCATGGCTGCCAGAATTTCGGCATGTTCCTGCATGGATTGTGGCAGGCGTCCTTCTACATCAAGCTGTTTGCGGCGGAAGGGCCGCAGCCGCCTGTGCATGCGCTGGGTTTCTTCGACCAGCACGCTGTTGCCAGAGGCTTGATAGATCATGCCATGAAGCCGGTTGTTGGCTTCGTAATATTCATCCACTTCGCGGGCTTCATAGGCGGTTTCGCAGTCGCGCGCGGCCCTGTGTAGATAGAGCAGTTGCGCAGGTGTGATGCGTCTGGTTGCCAGTTTGACGCACCAGGCTTCCAGTTCTGCCATCACTTCGAACATTTCCACTAGTTGCGTCATGGTTGGCCTGCGCACGAATGCGCCGCGATTGGGGACCAGCTCCACCAAACCGATGCCTTCCAAGATCTGGAATGCTTCTCGCAAGGGGGTGCGCGAGACGTTGAACTGCTCGGTCAAAACAGATTCGTTCAGCTTTTCGTCGTTTTCATAGGCACCGGCTGCAATAAGTTGCTCAAGCTTTAAGCAGATCAGGGTTGATGCTTTGTATTTTTCACTCATGTAGCTAATTCCGCTTGACGGTATATATTTTCCTCAGATTATATACAATTATAAAAAAAACAATACCAACTTCCGGCGATAGCACACGAATAAGGGGAATGTTTATAGATGAAACCTTCGAAACTCATACTCGGTACAGCGCTCTATCTGACCATGGCAGCGGGCGCCCATGCCGACAAGGCAAGTGACACAGTCAATATGGCGTTCCAGCGGGAGCTGGAATCCGTCGACATTTATTTCAACACAGCGCGTGAAGGCATTTTGCTGGCGCGGTCCCTTTGGGACAGCCTGCTCTATCGTGATCCTGAGACCGGCGAGTATAAAGGCAATCTGGCCAGTGAATGGACTTGGATTGATGATGTAACGCTTGAGCTGAAGCTGCGCGAAGGCATCACTTTCCACAATGGTGAGCCTTTCAATGCTGACGATGTGGTCTATACGGTCAATTATGTTTCCAACCCGGACAATGCGGTCAAGGCTCAGAAAAATGTGAGCTGGATGGATCATGCCGAGAAGGTGGATGACTATACCGTCCGCATTATTCTTGACGCGCCTTATCCGCCAGCTGAAGAATTTCTGGCTGGTCCAGTGGTGATGTATCCGGACGAATATTACAAGGAAGTCGGCCCTGCTGGCATGGCCCTGAAGCCAATTGGCACCGGGCCTTACAAGATGGTGGATTTGGAGCCGGGCAAGCATTATGTGCTCGAAGCCAATGAAGCTTATCATGACAGCCCAAAAGGCAAGCCGGGCGTTTCCAAAATTGATATCCGCACGATCCCTGACGTCAACACCCAGATTGCCGAATTCTTCAATGGCGGTTTGGACTTCCTTTGGAATGTTCCGGCCGATCAGGCTGAAAAGCTGGCTGCCATGGGCAAGTATCAGGTTGAAAATGCGCAGGCCATGCGTATCGGTTACATCTCGATGGATGCGGCTGGTGCGGTCGAAGCCGATGGTCCAATGACTAAGAAGAAAGTGCGTCAGGCCATTTATCACGCCATCGACCGTCAGGCGATTGTCGATGCTTTGGTGAAAGGGTCTTCCAAGGTCGTCAATAGTGCTTGCGCTCCGATCCAGTTCGGCTGTGAGCAGGATCTGACGAGCTATGATTATGATCCGGCCAAAGCCAAGGCCCTGCTGGCCGAAGCTGGCTATCCCGATGGCCTTGAGCTTGATTTCTATGCTTATCGGAACCGGCCTTATGCCGAGGCGATGATGGGCTTCCTGAATGAAGTGGGCATCAAGACCAACTTCAACTATCTCAAATATGCGGCTCTGCGCGAAAAGCGCACCAAGAAAGAAGTGGCCATCAGCTTCCAGACTTGGGGGTCTTATTCCTTGGCTGATGCATCGGCCATCACGGGTGAATTCTTCACCGGTGGCGTGCTGGATGATGCCAAGGATCCTGAAGTCATTGCCTGGATCAATGAAGCGGACACCACCAACGACAAGGCAAAGCGCAAGGCGCTTTACTCCAAGGCGCTCAAAAAGATCGCTGATGAAGCCTACTGGGTGCCGCTTTGGACCTACAATGTCAATTATGTCATGACCCCGGAAGTCGATTATAAGCCGACGGATGATGAGATCGTTCGCTTCTTCGACTTCAAGTGGAAATAACAGCCAGACAGATAGGGGCGCTGCGCCCGTAGTGGCCCTATCTCCCTTTCTGGATTTGACAATCAATTGAGGTCGGAATGCTTATCTATATCCTCAAACGGCTCGGCATTGCCGTGCTCGTTGCCTTTACCGTTTCCGCTATCAGCTTCAGTTTGCTGTTCATTGCGGGGGACCCTGCCGTTGCGATTGCCGGGGAAAATGCCACTGCGGTGGATATCGCCCTAATCAATGAACGATATGGCTTTGATCGCCCCTTGATCATCCAATATTTTGAATGGCTGGCAAAAGCGCTGTCCGGCGATTTGGGTAACAGCTGGTATTTCGATATTCCTGTTACCGATCTCATTGCCGACCGGCTCAGTGTGACCATGCTGCTTGGCTTGTTGAGCATTTCGTTTGCCCTTTTGCTGGCAATCCCGATGGGGGTTGCGGCTGCGGTGAAACCAAACTCGCTGCTTGACCGGACCGCATTGTTCATTTCGGTGGTCGGACAGGCTATTCCGTCTTTCTGGTTTGGTCTTATTCTGATCGTTGTCTTTTCCATCAAGCTCGGGCTGGTGCCTGCATCAGGTTCGAAAAGTTGGGAGCATTTCATTCTTCCCACTATCGTGCTTGGCTATTATGCAATGCCAGCCATCATGCGCCTGACGAGGGCTGGCATGATGGAGGTCTTGAGCGCTGACTATATCCGCACCGCACGGGCCAAGGGTCTCGATACCCGCAAAATTCTGTTCAAGCACGCCTTGCGCAACGCGATCATTCCGGTGATCAGCCTTGCTGCGGTGCAGATGGGCTTCATGCTCGGTGGCTCTATTGTGGTGGAAAGCATCTTTGCCTTGCATGGTGCTGGCTATCTGGCATGGGAATCGATCTCCAGAAATGACCTGCCCACCATGCAGGCCCTGATTCTGATTTTCTCGATGTTCTACATCCTCTTCACTTTCCTGGCTGACGTGCTCAATGCCTGGATGGATCCGCGATTGCGTATCGCCTAGGACGGATTGGAAACAAGTTATGACCGATATTTCTGCTAATGCATCCAGCAAAAGCGCCGCGGAACCAAAGGGTGACAAGCCGGTTGCACTGAGTCCACGCGCCAAAATGCGTCAGCGCGCCTTGCGTCACAAAGGCTTGCTGTTCGGCCTGTTCGTCATGGCGGTGATCATTCTGATTGCCATTTTTGCCCCGGTGATTTCGCAGCATGATCCCTATACCCAGAGTCTCCTCAAACGCATGAAGCCGCCTGTCTTTTTGGGGGGCAGCTGGGACCATATTCTTGGCACGGACGCCTTGGGGCGTGACATGCTGGCCAGACTGACTTACGGCGCCCGTATCTCTCTGTTGATTGGCTTTGTCGCTGCAACCATTTCTGCTCTGATCGGTACGACGATGGGCGTGCTGGCCGGCTATTTTGGTGGCCGGGTCGATATGGCGGTAACCTTCCTGATCAATGTGCGCCTTGCGATGCCTGTTGTGTTGGTGGCGCTGGCTGTTGTGGCCCTGTTTGGCGGCTCGTTGTTTGTTGTTGTCTCCGTGCTTGGCTTGTTGCTGTGGGACCGCTTTGCTGTCGTGATGCGGGCGGCCACGATGCAGGTGCGCAAACTCGAATATGTTGCGGCCGCTGAAGTGCTCGGAGCTTCGTTGCCGCGCATTCTCATCAAGGATATCTTCCCCAATGTGATGAATCATCTGATCGTGATTTTCACTCTGGAAATGGCGCATGCCATCATTCTTGAGGCCGCGCTCAGCTTCCTGGGATTGGGGGTTCAACCGCCAATGCCATCCTGGGGCCTGATGATTTCTGAAGGCAAGGAAATGCTGCTGTTCGAGAGCTGGTTGATCGCTATTCCCGGTGTCGCTCTGTTCTTCCTCATCCTGTCCATTAATATGCTCGGCGATGGCATCCGCGATGTTACCGCTCCGGAGGGTAGAAACTGATGACTGATCAAGCCAAACAAGCGGTCCTGACCATCAAGAATCTGACCGTGGATCTGCCCGAAGGGGGGGATCGGCCCTATGCGGTTGAAAATCTCTCGCTCGAGATCAAGCCCAAGGAAATTGTCTGCATTGTGGGAGAGTCTGGTTCGGGCAAATCCATCACATCCTTCACCACGATGGGGCTGTTGCCAAAGGCACTGAGCCCCTCTTCCGGCGAAGTGATTTTCGACGGCAGAGACGTCCTGAAGCTTTCCGCCAAAGAGCATGCCAAATTGCGCGGCTCGCGCATGGCGATGATCTTTCAGGAGCCAATGAGTGCGCTCAATCCCTGCTATACCGTGGGCGATCAGATTGAGGAGATGTTCGAACAACATCGATCGATGTCTGCGGCGGAGCGCCGGGCTGAAACGATTCGATTGCTCGAAGAGGTTCATTTGCCCGATCCGGAACGGATCTATTCGTCTTACCCGCATCAGCTTTCTGGTGGGCAGCGGCAGCGTATCGTCATTGCGATTGCTCTTGCGCTTGATCCGGCTTTGTTGATTGCCGACGAGCCAACCACAGCGCTTGATCTCTCGACACAAGCGCAGATTTTGCATCTATTCAAGGAACTGCGTGAGCATCATTCTGCCGGTTTGATGTTTGTGACGCATGACTTTGACGTGGTGGCTGAAATTGCTGACAAAGTCATCGTCATGAAAGAGGGAAGCTATAATTTGTTCAGTCAAAAACTCCCGATTGGGAAAATTATTCCGGGAAACTTTTTCCTTGATTAATGACGGCAGAATGTCATGACACGGCACAGCCTGGCAGCGGTCCCAAATGCCGGGGGGATAATTTGTTGACACTTTTGCAGGCCTTGTGATAATTTTCAGGGTCAAAGTAAGACAGGTGGAAAATGCACTAAAGCGGGGAAATTATGGCCGACAGCAATGATGATGATATCATCGAACTGACCCAGGTGGTGGACGACAAAAGACCGGATGATGATCAGGACGTTCTGGAACTGACCCAGGTCGTGAAAGACCAGGACAGCGTGATCGAACTTGAGGATGAGTCTATTGTGACGATGGAACTGCCGCAGATGGATTCAGATGCGGTTGAAATTTCTCCTGAGAAATCTTTTGATCAAGTCCAGCCGGATCTTTCCGGTATGAGTATGGAACAGCTTGAAGCTGCCATCGAACGGGTGGTTGAGAAGAAATTTTCCCGACAGATTGAAAAAATTCTCTTTGAAATCACAGAAAAGGTAATCAAAAAAGAAATTGCCGACATAAAAGAAGGGCTTCAAAGGGACTTAGACGATATTGACAATGCCTGACCTTAAAGGTTAGCGTTAAAAAACAAGGACTGGGGATTGATGCAATCCCCTTTTTCATTAATTGGGTTTGAGGAGTAAAATCATGGGTTCGGATGCTCTGGACAAAGGGTATGATCCAAAGGGAATAGAAGAAAAATGGTATGCATTCTGGATGGAGCAGGGGTATTTCAGCGCTCAGGATAAGAGCGAAAAGGACCCTTTTTCCATTGTTATCCCACCGCCCAATGTCACCGGGGTCCTTCACATGGGCCACGCCTTAAACAATGTGATCCAGGACATCATGTGCCGGTATCGCCGTCTTCTGGGTCAAAACGTCCTCTGGATGCCGGGAACAGACCACGCCGGCATTGCCACCCAGAACGTTGTGGAAAGAAAGCTGGCCGCCGAGGGCAAAACCCGGGACCAGCTGGGCCGCGAAGAGTTCATTGAGGAAGTCTGGCGGTGGCGGGAACAGTCCGGCGGTGCCATCATCAATCAGCTCAAGCGTCTGGGCGCCTCCTGTGACTGGGACCGGGAACGGTTCACCATGGATGAGGGGCTTTCCGACGCCGTCCGCAAGGTCTTTGTCCGCCTCTATAAAGAAGGACTGATTTACGAGGACCAGTACATTATTAACTGGTGCCCCCGGTGTAAAACCGCCCTGGCCGACCTGGAAGTCGAATATGAGGAAAAAGACGCCTATCTGTATTATATCCGGTACCCCTTTAAAAAAGGCTGCAAAAAAGGCCTGACCGTTGCCACCACCCGGCCGGAAACCATGTTCGGAGATACGGCCGTCGCTGTTAATCCGGATGATGAACGGTTCAAGGATATGGCTGAGACCGAGGTCTGCCTGCCGCTTGTGGACCGGATGATACCCATTATAAAAGATACTTATGTGGACACGGAATTTGGAACCGGCGCCCTTAAGGTCACCCCGGCCCATGATCCCAACGACTTTCATCTGGGAGAAAAACACGGTCTTAAAAAACCCAAGGTCATTGACGATGACGGCCGGATGAATGAAGAGGCAGGGCAGTTTGAGGGTCAGGACCGGTTCGAATGCCGGAAAAAAGCTGTGGCCGCATTGGAAGAGCTTGGACTGCTTGAGAAAAAAGAACCCCTGAAACACTCTGTAGGCAATTGCTATCGCTGTCATACCGATGTGGAACCGTCCATCTCCAAGCAGTGGTTTGTCAAGGTCGGCCCCCTGGCGGAAAAAGCGTCCGAAGCGGTTCGTTCCGGCCGGACCACCATCATCCCCGAGACCTGGAACAAGACCTATTTTGAATGGATGGACAATATCCGTGATTGGTGCATCTCCCGGCAGATCTGGTGGGGGCACAGGATCCCGGTATGGAAATGCCCGGACTGTAAAGCGGTTATCGTAGAAGAAATTGATCCGACCGAATGTACCGTCTGCGGCTCAAAAGCCATCGTTCAGGAAACCGATGTGCTGGATACCTGGTTTTCCTCAGCGCTGTGGCCCTTTTCCACCATGGGATGGCCGGAGAACACCGAGCTTTTAAAAACCTTTTACCCCACCAATGTCCTGGTAACAGGGTTTGACATTCTCTTTTTCTGGGTGGCCCGGATGATGATGATGGGCATTCACTTCATGGAGGATGAAGTCCCGTTCAAGGATGTTTACATCCATGCCCTGGTTCGTGACGAGCACGGCAAAAAAATGTCCAAATCCAAGGGCAATGTCATTGATCCCCTTGAAGTGATTGACGAATACGGGGCAGACGCTTTCAGGTTTACCCTGGCCGCCTTTGCCGCCCAGGGACGGGATGTGAAGATGTCAAAATCCCGAGTGGAAGGATACCGGCATTTTGTAAACAAGCTGTGGAATGCCGCACGGTTCGCCCTCATGCATATCACGGAAAAGGACACGGCAATTGAGGATTCCAAACTGACCCTGGCCGATCGCTGGATCCTGTCCCGGCTTGCGGCAACCTCACTGGCAGTCAAAGAGGGAATTGAAGGGTACAAGTTCAACGAGGCCGCATCCGCCGTTTACCAGTTCGTGTGGCACGAGTTCTGCGACTGGTACCTTGAAATGGCCAAACCCAGCCTCTATGAAAAGCAGGGCGGCGGCAGGCGCGATAACGCCCGTGCCGTTCTGTCCAGAGTTTTAGAAGAGATCCTGGTCCTGCTTCATCCGTTTATGCCTTTTGTCACTGAAGAGATTTATCAAATCCTGCCGGCGACCCAGGGCTCTGTTATGAAGGCGGCCTTTCCCTATGAGCTTCAGGTGTATGAAAATCGTAGGGATGAAGTGGCGGAAAAGCGGATGGCCTTTATCTTTGACCTGATCTCCGGGATCCGGAACATTCGAAGTGAGATGAACATCCAGCCGTCCATGAAAATCAAGGTGCTGGCCCATACCGAAGATGAGCAGGAAAAGCTGCTGATCGCGGAAAACAAATCGGTTATCGTAAACCTGGCCACCCTGGAGAGCCTGTTCTTCTGTGACGCGGACAGCCTGCCTCATTCGGCGGCGACCTCCGTCACCGGCAATACCACCTGTTATGTCTCCCTGGAAGGGGTCATTGATTTTGACAAGGAAATTAACCGCCTTGAAAAAGAGCTTGAAAAGACCACCAAGGAACTGACTGGCATCCAGAAGCGGTTGAACAACGAGTCCTTTCTGGACAAGGCCCCTGAAGAGGTCATCGCCAAGGTCAAAGCCCAGCACGACGAGCTTGCGGAAAAACAGGAGAAGGTCAGCGCCAATCTTGAACGGATAAAATCTCTCGCCTAAAGGATTTTTGTTGTGGACTATACGGATCAGATCATCCGCCTGGCCCTGTTTGAGGATTCCGGCCTTGGCGATGTAACCACGGAAAGCATCCTGCCAGAGCCAAAGCCTGGATCCGGTGTCATCGTATCCAAGCAGGATTTTGTGGTTGCGGGGATGGCCGTGGCCCGGCGGGTCTTTGCCCTGGTCGATCCCGGTATTGTCTGTGCGCCTAAGGTCAGGGACGGTCAGACTGTTTCATCCGGCATGACAATTTGCGAAGTTAAAGGCGACCTGCTCAGCCTGCTCAAGGCGGAAAGGGTCGCCCTGAACTTTCTCCAGCGACTGTCCGGCATTGCCACCTTGACCCGGACCTTTGTGGATACCCTGGAATACCCCAATGTCCGCCTGGTGGATACCCGAAAGACCACCCCGGGATGGCGGACGCTGGAAAAAGACGCCGTCCGGGCCGGCGGGGGATTCAACCACCGATTCGCCCTGTATGACGGCATTCTGATCAAAGACAATCACATCGCTGTGGCCGGTTCCATTACAGAGGCGGTACAGCGGGTCAAAGCCAGGACCTCCCACCTGATGAAGGTGGAAGTTGAAGTATCCTGCCTGGAGGAAGTTAATGAAGCGCTGGCTTCTGGAGCCGATGTGATCATGCTGGATAACATGGACCTTGAAGCCATGTCTGAGGCGGTCGCCGTTATTAACGGGCAGGCCGTGGTTGAAGCCTCCGGTAATGTCAGCCTTTCAACCCTGAACCCCATTGCCGCCACCGGGGTGGATGTGATTTCCTGCGGGGCCCTGACCCACCAGGCAAGATCCGTTGATATGAGCATGCGGATCGCATCGGTCTGACCTGCGAGGGATTAGGATGCGGCGGTGAGCTTATTCCGTCCGGTCTCTTTTGATTTATAAAGCGCCATGTCAGCCCGCCGGATAAATTCGCTGAAATTTTCTCCGTTCTTGAGTTCTGCCGCCCCAATGCTGACCGTCACTCCCTGGGTTTCTCCTTCTGCCGGGGTAAAGACCTCCTGGGCGATATAGTCCCTTATCCGCTCTCCCACCACACAGGCTTTTTTCAGACCGGTTTCCGGCAGCAGAATGGCAAATTCTTCTCCGCCGTAACGGTAGGCTGTATCCATGGACCGCATGCAGGAATCGATGACAGTGCCGATGCGCTGGAGCACCTCATCGCCTTCAAGATGGCCCCAGGTGTCGTTGTACTGCTTGAAAAAATCAATATCCAGGATGAGAAGGGAAAGGGATCTTGAGTACCGGGCGTAGCGCTCTATTTCCTGTTTGATCTGCTGGAAAAACTGGCGGGAATTGTAAAGGCCGGTCAAAGCGTCGGTGATGGCCAGTTGTTCCATCTCTGCCAGAAGCCTTGCCCTCTCTTTTTTAAAGGCCGATTCCCTGAGTACCCGCTTGATCCGAAGGTCCAGTTCCTCAAACCGGAAGGGTTTGAAAATGAAATCGCTGGCGCCTGCGTTGATGGCTTCCTCGTAGGAGTAGTCTGCGGAGTAGCCGGTCATGACCATGACATCGGTATCGTAGGTTTCCTTGATCAGGCGGGTCAGTTCCAGGCCGTCCATACCCTGCATCATGATGTCGGTCAGCACCACCTCAGCCTCAAAGTTTTTTAGGATCTCAATGGCCTGTTGTGCGTTTTGCGCACTTTTGACTTCATAGGACATCAAGGTCAGGTATTCTTCTACAGATTCCTTAATGGCAAGGTCATCATCAACAATCAGAACGGTGTGTCCCATGGGGCTCTCCCGTAATATGGGGGTTGCGTTGCGGAAACCGCCTTAATCTTGACACTTTCAGGCGCAATTGATACAAATACAGATTCAAAATTTAGCCAGATAGATAGTGTTTGTCAACTCTTAGTTTGGAGCCCAATTGAAGGTAGAACATCAATATATAAGAAATTTCAGCATCATTGCCCACATCGATCACGGCAAATCAACTCTTTCTGACCGGCTGATCCAGCTATCCGGAATCATCGAAGACCGGGACATGAAGGACCAGATCCTGGACTCCATGGACATTGAAAGGGAGCGGGGCATCACCATCAAATCCCAGACGGTGAGTCTTCCATACACGGCTGAAGACGGTACCCAATACCTGCTCAACCTCATTGACACCCCGGGCCATGTGGACTTCTCCTATGAGGTCTCAAGAGCCCTTGCCTCATGCGAAGGCGCCCTGATCCTTGCAGATGCAAGTCAGGGCGTAGAAGCCCAGACCCTGGCCAATCTGTATCTTGCCATGGAGCATGATCTTGAAATCCTCCCGGTGATCAATAAAATTGATCTGCCGTCCGCTGAGATCGAATGGGTTAAGGATCAGATTGAGGAAGACCTGGGGCTTGATCCTGAAATGGCCCTGCTGGTATCGGCTAAAAACGGAACCGGGGTGGACAAGCTTTTCCCGGCCATTATAAAGCATATTCCCGCGCCCAAAGTGGAAAACACAGGCAATTTCAAGGCCCTGATCTTTGACTCCCACTATGATGCCTTCAGAGGAACGGTTGTCCATTTCAGGATATTTGAAGGCAGCGTAGCCAAGGGCGACAAAATTGAATTCATGTCCAACGGTGCCAAGTACAAGGTCGAGGAAGTCGGCCTGTTTCAGATCCGGCGCAACCCCCAGCAAAGCCTGTCTGCAGGACAGGTCGGGTATTTTATTGCAGGGATCAAGACCATTTCCGATGTCAAGATTGGTGACACCGTTACCAAGCCGGATCAGCGGTGCGATAAGGCCTTAGGGGGATTTAGAGAACCCACGCCCGTAGTTTTCTCATCCATGTATCCCGTGGCCTCTGACGACTATGAAGAGCTGACCGAAGCCTTAGAAAAACTCAAGCTCAACGATGCGTCCCTCATTTATGAAAAGGACGCGTCTGTGGCCCTGGGTTTTGGCTACCGATGCGGGTTTTTGGGGCTGCTGCATCTGGAAGTCGTTCAAGAGCGTCTGGAAAGAGAGTACGATATCTCCCTGATCCTGACCGCCCCTTCAGTGCAGTATGAAGTCACCTACACCAACGGTGATGTCAAAATCATTGACAATCCGACCGAGTATCCGGATCCGGTTGAAATCAGCATGGTCAGAGAACCCTTTATCAACGCCTCCATCATTGTCCCGGATAAGTATATGGGAAATGTCATGCAGGTCTGCCACGAATTTCGGGGCGTCAGCACCAACTATCAATACCTGACCTCCAACCGTATGGAGATGAAGTTTACCCTGCCTCTGGCGGAAGTGGTCTATGAATTTTATGATCGGCTCAAAAGCGTGACCCAGGGATATGGGTCCTTTGATTATGAAATTGCAGGATACCAGAAGACGGATCTGGTTAAACTGGATTTTCTGATCAATGCCGAGCGGGTGGATGCGCTTTCCATGCTGATCCACAGGGACAAGGCTGAGGCCAAAGCCCGGGCCGCCTGCAAAAAGCTTAGAGAAGAAATTCCAAGACAGCAGTTTAAAATCCCCATCCAGGGCGCCATCGGCGGCAAAATTATCTCCAGAGAGACGATTTCAGCCTATCGCAAGGATGTGACGGCAAAATGCTACGGCGGTGACATCTCGCGGAAAAGAAAGCTGCTGGAAAAGCAGAAAAAAGGTAAAAAGCGCATGAAAATGGTCGGATCTGTTGAAATTCCACAGTCCGCCTTTCTCTCTGTGCTTAAGACCGATTAGTCATTACACAGCCTCCGGCCCACCTCTGCCGGAGGCTGTCTTTTCCCTTTTTTGCATATTTCCATTTTCTATCGCAGTAACATCAATCGCTTATCGCAGTTCTTTGATCGACCATTCATGCCCTGAACCGCTACAACATTTATTGTAATTACAACAAAAATAGTATTTCGTCGAAAACGGACTACAGAAAAGGCTTTTGAGCTTTTGATTGTAATTTTTTTACAACTTTTTTTGTAACCCCCTGTCATTTGCAGACTCAAGAAAAATCGCAAATATCGCCATTAAATTAATGGGTTGCGCTTTTCCTTTGGATTGTAAAAAAACTGGTATGTGGATTGCAGCATCTTTTATGAATGAACTGGATTCAAAAAAAAATTCTTCAAAGGTTTCTATAGCTGGCTTAACGCAAGTTTTACAGGGCATGGAACCGGTGAGCGCACCGGAGAGGCGATAATACTGAAACTTAAAAAGGATCACAGTCTATGACAACCTCACTTCAGCAAGAACACACCGAATCAGTTGAAAATCCGAACGGATACTGGGCCAAGGCCGCGGAAACATGCCATTGGTACAAGCCCTATGACACGGTGCTTGATGATTCTAACACGCCTTTTTACAAATGGTTTAAGGGCGGAATCACCAACACCTGTTTTAATGCACTGGATTTCCACATTGAAAACGGATTGGGCGAAAATACCGCGCTGATCTATGACAGCCCTGTTACGGACACCAAAAAACAATATACGTACAATGAACTCAGGGACGAGGTTGCAAGCTTTTCCGGTGTATTAACGGCCAACGGCGTAACAAAAGGTGACCGGGTGGTCATCTATATGCCTATGATCCCCGAGGCGGCAATTGCCATGCTGGCCTGCGCCAGAATCGGGGCGGTCCACTCCGTCGTGTTCGGCGGATTTGCCTCTAAAGAGCTGGCCACCCGGATCGATGATGCCAAACCCGTGGTCATTGTCAGCGCCTCCTGCGGCATTGAGGTTAAAAAGGTGATTCCCTACAAACCGCTTCTGGATGAGGCCATTGAAATTGCGACTCACAAACCCTTAAAATCAATTATTTTTCAAAGAGATACCCTTAAAGCCGATCTGAATCCGGCACGCGACGTGGACTGGGCCGAGGCCATGACAGATGCCCAACCCCAGGCATGTGTACCGGTTGAGGCCACAGATCCTTTGTATATCCTTTACACATCAGGGACAACCGGTCAGCCCAAAGGTGTGGTCAGGGATAACGGTGGCCACATGGTGGCCTTGAAGTGGAGCATGAAAGCCATCTACGATGTGGATGAGGGGGATGTCTTCTGGGCGGCCTCGGATGTGGGATGGGTGGTCGGCCACTCCTATATCGTATACGCCCCCCTGCTCAAGGGATGCACCACCATTCTTTTTGAAGGCAAACCTGTGGGCACTCCTGATGCAGGCGCCTTCTGGCGGGTCATTTCGGAACATAAGGTTAAAACCCTGTTCACGGCGCCCACGGCTTTCAGGGCAATTAAACGGGATGATCCACAGGGCAAGCTGTTAAGCGACTATGATATGTCTTGTTTCAAGGCGCTGTTCCTGGCCGGAGAGCGTTCCGACCCGGATACGTTAAAATGGGCGGAAAACCATCTTAAAGTTCCTGTCATCGATCATTGGTGGCAGACGGAAACCGGTTGGGCCATTGCGGCCAACTGCCTGGGAATTGAATCTTTGCCCGTTAAATACGGCTCCCCCACAAAACCGGTACCCGGATGGAATCTGCAGGTCCTGGACAGAAACTGTCAGCCGGTAGCGGACGGAGATATCGGAACTTTGGCGGTAAAACTGCCCCTGCCTCCCGGCACCCTGCCCACCCTGTGGCAGAATGACAGCCGTTTTATTTCAGCCTACTTAGATGAATTCCCAGGGTATTACACGACATCGGATGCAGGATATATTGACGAAGACGGTTATGTCTATGTCATGGCCAGAACCGATGATATCATCAACGTGGCCGGACATCGCCTGTCCACAGGGGCCATGGAAGAGGTTCTGGCCGATCATCCTGATGTGGCCGAATGTGCGGTCCTCGGAGTGGCAGACAAACTTAAAGGCCAGCTTCCGGTAGGATTCCTTGTTCTAAAAGCCGGAACTCAGAAGAGCCACGATGAAATCGTAAAAGAGGTCATTACAAGCGTCCGGGAACGCATCGGGCCTGTGGCGGCATTCAAGACAGCCACCATCGTCGACCGTCTGCCCAAAACAAGATCGGGAAAAATTTTGAGAGGAACCATCCAGAAAATTGCGGACAATGAATCCTGGAATATGCCGGCCACGATCGATGATCCGGCGATTCTCGGTGAAATGGAAGAGGCCCTGGTAAAGATGGGATATGCCGGAGCCAGACAATAATGGCGTCGTAAAAAGTCGGCAGGGGTGATCTTGGAATCACTCGAAAATTCAACTTTTACAAAGGAGTAAGCAACAATGGCATCAGCGCAATCACCTTTAGGTAATCCGGCAGTCGTTGGCCTGGCAGGTTTCGGTCTCACCACTTTAATCCTCCAGATCCACAACTTGGGCTTTTGCGGCGTTGGCCCCGTTATCGCCTGCGGTCTGATCTTCGGCGGGGCAGCCCAGCTTTTTGCAGGATATCAGGAGTTTAAGGTTGGCAACAATTTCGGGTACAGTGCATTTTGCTCATACGGCTCATTCTGGATCGCCCTGTGTATTATCTTTCTTTTAAACAATGCCGGAATTTATGCCTCAAGCAAAACCGATGTGGGCTGGTTTCTCATTGTCTGGACCCTTTATACAGCCGTCATGTGGGTCGGTGCCATGCGGGTTCACGGTGCCATGGCCTCTACGTTCACCCTGCTTCTGGCAGGATTCATCCTTCTGGATCTGGCTCATTTCGGATATCCCGGGATGACCAAAGTGGCGGCCTGGGTCCTGATCCTCTGCGCTTTGAACGCATGGTACATGATGGCCCATGTGATCTTTTTAAGCGTTTACAACAAAAACATTCTCCCTGTGGGAAAACCCTGGCTGGAGCCTAAAGTCGAAACGGCCGAAGGCAAGCTGGCCCGTGCATAAGCAATATTAGCGTCATTGAACGCAATCGGCCCGGATGCTTCTGGCATCCGGGCCGATCTGTTAAAAACAATCCATTCTATACTCTATAAAAATTTCGCAACCGGTTACGCCCTATCCATATCAGCGGAAAATGCCTTCAGGCCATCTGCCAGACGGTCCAGTAATTTTCCGGTCTCGTCTTTGGTGGTGACCAGGGGGGGTGCCACCAGGAAAATATTGGTATCCACACCATTGATCCGTGTCCCGCCTGGATAGACAATGACCCCGGCTTCAAGACAGGCGTTCAGGGCACGGGCCGTGGCTTTGTCCTGGGGAGAAAAGGGCTGTTTGCTTTGTTTATCTGAAACAATTTCCATCGCCCACATGAATCCCTTTCCCCGGACATCCCCGATAAAGGGATGATCCGCTCCGATCTGTTTTAATCCCTGACCCAGAATCTGTCCGTTTTGTCTGACATTCTCAATGAGATTGTGTTTTTTTATATAGGTGAGAACCGAAGCCACGGCACGGCAGGCAAGGGGGTTGGCGTTATACGTATGACCGTGGATAAATGCCCCACTGCCGTTTTTGATGGTGTTGATAATTTTTTCATTGACGAAAATACCGCCGGTGGGAATGTATCCTGCAGCCATACCCTTAGCCGAGGCGATAATATCCGGAATCACGTTCCAGTGATCCACTCCGAAAGCCTTTCCGGTGCGGCCGAATCCTGTCATGACCTCGTCGGCAATGAGCAGCACATCGTATTTGTCACAAATTTTTCGGATCCTCGGCCAGTAGTAATCATCCGGAATGATCGCGCCGCCGGCTGAGCCGACGATCGGCTCAGCAAGAAATGCCAGAACCGTTTCAGGACCTAAGTGCAGGATCTCTTTTTCAAGGGCCCGGGCGCATTCTTCTCCAAAGGCATCGTCTGTTATGCCTTCGGGTTTACGGTAAAAATAGGTGGCCGGAATTTTGGCTGAGGGAGTTAAAAGGGATTGATAGGCTGCTACCCGGCCGGCACTGCCGCCCAGGGACATAGTGCCGATGGTCGCCCCGTGGTAGGAGCAGTCGCGGCTGATCAATTTGTGTTTGGGGCTGTCCATGCCGTCCCGTTCAACATAATACTGACGGGCCATCTTCACGGCGGACTCTACGGATTCCGAACCGCCGGAAACAAACCAGCAATGGTTCAAATCGCCCGGGGTGAGTTCGGCAATCAGATCGGCCGCTTCATCTGCGGCAGAATGGGTCCACCTGGAGGGGTGGGCAAACTCAAGGGTTTTCATCTGGTCGGTGACCGCTTCGATTACCTCCGTGACACCATGTCCCAGGTTTGAGACAAGCGCCCCGCAGCATCCGTCAATATAATCTTTTCCCTGGTCGTCATAAATATAAATGCCTTTGGCTTTGACGGCTCTGGGGTTTTTGGCCAGAAAATTTCTGGGGATATTGATGCCGGTACCCATGGTATTATCCTCTATTTTCAGTGTTAAACTGCCCGGCCCATGTGGGCGCGGCTGCAGCCGGTGATTTTAAATAAACATCTTTTTCTTCCCAGATCTGTTCAAGCCGTTCAAGCTGTGACATGGCCTTGCTGCCGTCCAGATAGGAAACGCCTGCCAAAACGGCGTTGAGCAGACTCATCACGGCCACGTGGGATTCAAAAAACGAATCGATCCAGCAGGGAAGGGGAATCACGATCTGGCTCAGCGAGGCCAGGGGCGAAGCCTGGCTGTCCGTTATCGCGGCAACAGTGGCACCGGCATGGCTGAACTTTCGGGCGATCTCATAGGTCTGGCGGCTGTACCGGGGAAAAGAGATGGTGATAAGCAATGCATCCTTCTTCAGTCCCGGCTGGATTTCATCCCAGACCGCGCCTGTATCAAGTGTGATTAAATTCACTCGCCGATCCAAAAATCTTAATGTGGTGGCAAAACCGTGGGCAACACCGTGGCAGCTCCTCAGCCCCAGAACCCAGACCTCTTTTCTGCAGTGAATCTCATTGACGATCTGTTCAAACCGTTCGGCAGAAACCGTGTCACTGATCCGTGCCAGATTGTCCAGATCCGATTTGATGACGGTTTTTAAAAAATCACCCGGGCTGGAAATGTGCCGGGGCGTTTTTTTCACCCGTTCGGGCACACTGAGCCGGGCTTTAATTTTTTCCCGGATATGACGCTGGAGATCCTGATACCCTTTAAAGCCGATGTGCTGGCTGAACCGAACCACGGTGGCATTTGAGATGTCCAGGGCCTGGGCCAGTTCGGCACTGCTCATATAGGCCACATTATCCGGATGGGTCAGCAGATAGGACAGAATCCTGTCCTGAGCCGCCGTCAGTTTCGGCAATGGTGTCTTGGGGATTAAAAGGTCTTTGGTCAGCATGGAACCAAATATATCAAACCGCCCCTTGACCTGCAATGATTATTACATTATTTTGGTATAAAAATAACGATTATTACATTGCGCAGCCGATAACAGATCCGGCAGGGCGCAACTGGCAAGGAAAGCATAACCATAAGGGATGTTTCTGTGGAAAAACTGATCATCACCACCGCACTCACCGGCAATGTGCCGACCAAGAAAATGAACCCCAATCTTCCGGTCACCCCAGAAGAGATCGCTCAGGATGTCAGGCGCTGCGCTGATGCCGGAGCCTGCGTTTTTCATGTCCATGCAAGAGACAAGGATGAAAAGCCCAGCCTGGACATCGGCATTTTCAAGGACATTGTGCGGCAGATTAAAGCTGTGGCCCCTGAAGTCATTGTGCAGCTGTCAACCGGCGCCCGGGCCGGAAAGGACTGGGAAGACAGGGCCATGCCCGTCCGGCTTTTGCCTGAAATGGGGTCTTTTACCACAGGATCCAACAACCTGCCCGGCATCATTTATGAAAATTCCCCTCAGTTCATCGAATTTCTGGCAAAAGTTTTCCAGGAGACCTGTGTAAAACCCGAGATTGAAATCTTTGAACCGGGAATGATCAATAATGCCAATTTCCTGGTCAAAAAAGGCTATCTTAAACCGCCCCTTCATTTTGACTTTGTCCAGGGGGCTACAGGGGCCATGCCCGGCAGCATCAAGAACCTGCTTTTCTTAACGGAAAGCATTCCGCAAGGATCCACCTGGACAGTTGCCGGCATCGGTAAAAACGAAATCCCCCTGGCCACGGCAGCCATCCTTATGGGCGGCCATGTCCGGGTGGGGCTGGAGGATAACCTGACCCTGCCCGACGGTTCAAAAGCCTCCAATCTCTCCCTGGTGGAAACCGTTGTCAGAATTGCCAATGAGGTGGGCCGCCCCGTTGCAAGCCCGGATGAGGCAAGACAGATCCTGGGATTGGACAAAGCCAACAAGGACCGGATCTGCGGCCAGTTAGACGACTAAGATTTAAAAATTGGTAACATAAAAAAGGGGGCGTCCGGGCCCTCTTTTTTTATACGGCCCGGTCCAGCTTTTCCAACCGGTACCTGAGGGTTGCCCGGGAAATGCCGAGAATCCGCGCAGCTTTTGACACATTGTTCCCGGCTTCGTCCATGGCCCAGCAGATACATCGCCGTTCTAAGGCATCAAGACCCATACCGTATTCCCGGATGATCATGGGCACGAACTGATCCGGGGGCAGGGTGTCAAACGGTTTTTCCTGGGAGGGGTTGAGAATCAGCTGACTGGCGTTGATCTGGCTGCCTTGGGTTAAAATCATGGCCCGCTCTAAAACGTTTTTTAACTCCCGGATATTGCCCTGCCAGTCATAGGCCATCAGTTTTTCAAGGCCTTTAGTGCTTAGGGCGGGGGCTTTTCTGCCAAATGCCTTTGAAAACTCCCCGATAAAATGGGAGCACAGCGCAGGGATATCTTCCTTTCGTTCCCTCAGGGGCGGGATATGGATGGGAAAGACGTTGATCCGGTAAAAAAGGTCTTCCCTGAACTTCTTTTTTCTGGCCATGGCCCACAGATCCTTGTTAGTCGCGGCGATAATCCTGACATCGGTTTTAATGGTCCGCCGGCCGCCTAAGCGCTCAAACTGCTGGGATTCAAGGATTCTTAAAAATTTGGCCTGGGTTTTCAAAGCCATGTCACCGATTTCGTCCAGAAAAAGCGTCCCCCCTGAGGCCATTTCGAATTTGCCTTTCTGCTGCCTATGGGCACCGGTAAATGCCCCTTTTTCATAGCCGAAAAGCTCGGCTTCAAGCAGGGAGGACGGGATGGCGGCACAGTTTACTGTTGAAAAAGGACCGGAGGAGCGCGGGGAATTCATGTGGGTGGCACGGCTGAGCAGTTCTTTGCCCGTGCCGCTTTCTCCTGTGATCAGGACTGTGGTATCGGTATGGGAAACCGAGCCTGCAAGTTCAAGGACTTCACAGATCTTTGGAGAGGCCCCCACAATTTTTTTAAAGGTGTACTGGCTTTCGATCTCCTGGCGAAGGTGCCGGACCTCATGGGTCAGGCGGGAGATTTTAAGGGCCTTTTTGACCGATTCCCTTAAGGTTTCCTCTTTAAAGGGTTTGGTCACGTAGTCAAAGGCTCCTTTACGGATGGCTTTGACGGCATTTTCTATGGACCCGTAGGCCGTGATGACAATGACGGGAATTTCGGAATCCGTTTCCCTGACCCGGGCCAGGACATCCATTCCCGACACCTTGGGCAGTTTCAGGTCGGTAATCACCAGGTGAACCGGCTGGTTTTCCAAAATCTCCAGGCCTTCCTGGCCGTCGCGGGCCTCAAGAATGGTCAGGTCAAGGTCGGAAAGCTGCATGGCAATGACCTGGCGCATGCGGTCTTCATCTTCAATCAACAATATCTGCGGCGGCATAATGCCTCTCCTTTTCTACGGGGAAGTACAGGATAAACCTTGATCCTGTATCGCTGGTGCTTTCAACGTCAATTCTGCCCCCGTGGGTTTTCATGATCTGGGACACGACAGAAAGGCCAAGGCCGATCCCCTTGTCCCGAAAACTGACAAAAGGATCGAATATGCGTTGAAGGCGGTCTTTGGAAATACCGCACCCTTCATCGATGATTTCAAGAGTCACCCAGGATCTGCCGTCATCCGGCTCGGTCACTGAGATCCGGACGTTAAGGGTGCCGGTTTCCGGCATGGCCTGGACCCCATTGACAATAAGGTTCAAAAGGACCTGACGAAACTGATCGGCATCGGCAAGAATCATGGGGACATCGCCTGCATGGGTCAGAATAAATCTGTGGGACGGGTACTGCAGTTTCAAAGGATCAAGAATTTCACGGACCGACAGAACCGGATCCGTTGCGGCCATCCTGGGAGAGGGAGGCTTTGCAAAGTCCAGGAAAACCGTCAGGGTGTGGTTCAACCGCTCCACTTCTTCCATGATAAACCGGGCCGCTTTTTCCCTCATTTCAATGGGGCGGTCCGGATTGGCCGTCACCTGGGCCGCGCCTTCAATGATGCCGAGGGGATTTTTAATCTCATGGGCGATGCCTGCTGTCATCTGCCCCACGGCCGCAAGTTTCTCTTTCTGGGCCAGGGCTTCATAGGTCTGTTTGAGCTCCCGGGTGCTTCGGTTCAATGAGGCGGCCATCTGGTTGTAGGACCGGGCCAGGGATGCCGCTATATCCGGGTCGCTGATGGTCACCTTGTGGTCCAGATCACCGCTGGCAATTCGTTCGATTCCCTGTTTTAGCCGGGTCAAGGGTCTGACAATGGTCATGGCGATCAGATAGGACAAAAGGCTTGCCAGGAGGATACCGCCGACGACAAGGGAGATGATGGCCCGCCGGATGGACTGGACATTTTCAAACAGGTCGGAGACGGGCAGGGTGACGCCGACAGTCCATTTGCTGTCCGGATAGTCTGTGTAGGCGGTAAAATATTTAAATCCCCGGTACTGGGTGATACCGAACCGTTTTTTTTGTTCAGAAAGGTCCTGGTGCACCGTTCGCAAAAGGTCCATATGATAAGGCTGCCAGGGACGGCGGACCAGGGCGGGGTGGGCGATGATGCGACCGTTTTCCCGGTCAAAGATATAAGCCACCCCCCGGCTGCCGATTTTAATGCCCTGGAGAAATCTTGAAAAAGAGGAGATATCAATATCTATGCCGCACACCGCCTGAAGGTTTCTTGCCCGGTCATAAATAGGCACGGAAACCGTCATCCCGGGCTTTCTTGTTGAGGCAAACAGATAAACATCGGTCCAGTGAATGTCCAGGGTGGTCAAAGCCCCCTGGTACCAGGGCCTGACCCTGGGATCAAAGGTTTTATTGACCTCGGGAATCTGGGCCGGTGACATGATAAAGCGACCGTTTTCATCCCCGAAGTTAATGTTAAAAAATTCGGGATGGTCCTTTTGGAACAGACTGAAATAGCGCAGAATTTGCCTGTCATCGCCCATATCGATGAGACCGGCTTCAAAAAAGGCCTTGATCAGTTTCACATTAAAGGTGTGGCGGGACAAAAAAGATTCCACCCGCTTGGAGATCTGATCTGCCGATCCCACTGCAAATTCCTGCATTTGTTTTTGGATGATGCGGGCGGCCTGAAGATAGCAGAAATACCCCGTACCCGGAATGACCATGACGATAATAAGGGTCATGGCCAGAAAAATCCGGATCCTGAATGAATGCATAAAACGGCCGGCATGGGGAAAAAAGCTCATAGGGCGGCCGCTTCGGCAAGGGTCCGGATGTCCTTTGCCAGATAAGGATTCAAAGGCTTTGAAGCCAGGTACACGGCTGCCGGGGCCAGGGCATGGGAAGCCAGGACCGGATTCGACAGCATATGCTTTAGGGCCAGGCCAGCCGCCTGGGAAGAGGGGTAACGATCCCAAATAAGGTCAAAGGCCTTTACAGCTTCATCTTTTTGGGGGCTGTGGCGGAGGATCTCCAGCAGGGCGACCTGACCCCAGTTTTTTGTGTGTGTTTCAGGCTTTTTGTGAACCGGTTCCAGCCCGTATACAAGATTGACCCAGGGCGCTGTATGGGAAAGCATGAGCGGAACTTGGGAAAACGAATTGGCAACCTGCCAATAATACGGCATTCCGGTCCTATGGTCATGCTCAAGCTCAGTATGAATCCAGCCAAGATACCACAGGGCTTTAGCCACGATATCCGGCTGATCGGCGTACACCTTTAACACCTGCTCAAAATCGGTTACCGCCCGCCGGATATCAAGATTAGATGCAAACCGGTACTGGGGTTCGAGATTGAGATAGGCCAGCCCAAGAGCGGCTTGGCCGCAGGCCATATGGTCGGCTGGAAACAAGGTTTTAACCGCTCTTAGTGCGGCCAATTTCCGTTTCCTGTCGGTCAGCCCCGACCTTGCGTAATTCAGTTGGTCCGCTGCACTGTCAAATCTGGGGACAGCCACGCCGTCCTGGATGATTTCAGGCAGATCCGTATCTGCGGCAGTCAGATATTCCGGGGGGGCTGAACACCCGGATACCAGGAGAAGCAAAGCGACAAGAACTCCGGCAAGAACCGTCTTTACCCAAAAGTGCTGACGCAAAAAGGGAAGAGCACCTTGAAGCTTTGTTTTTTTTCTAAACGGTTGCCAGAACATGGGCGAATAAAAGGGTGCGTTCCCAGAGGCTTGCCTTGTCAATATACTCGTCCTCGCTGTGATCCTTCGCCCCCACAGGGCCTAAGCCGTCCACAACGGGGATCTTGCTGCCGGCAATGATATTGGCATCGGATACGCCCTGGCGCAGTTCCTGTGAAATGGAAAATCCAAGATCCGTTGCAATGTCCTGGATCTGCCGGAACAGGCGGACATTGCCGTCACTTTGAGGCATGGCCGGCCGGCTGGATTTAATGGTCAGATTCGATGCCGTTCCCGGCACGGTCGTGCTCTCTATGATCCGGGTAAATCCGGCTTTAATCTGCTGGGCGTCTTCGTGGTTGAGAAATCTGAAATCCAGGGCAGCCTGGGCCTTGTCCGGTACCGTATTGGATCCGATACCGCCCCGAACGGTTCCCACGTTGGCGGATATGCCTTTTGCAGGCTGGTTCATCCCTTCAATGGCAAGGGTTTTGTGAGCCAGTTCCAGAATGGCGCTGGCCTTATCCGTTCCGGCAAAGGCGGCATGGCCTGCCTTGCCGGTGATTGTCAGGTCTACGGAGAAATTGCCCTTGCGCCCCGTCACGATTTCATTTGACAGGCCTCCGGCTTCAAGCACAAAGGCCAGTCTGGACCTGTCCGCCTCTTGGCCGATCAGGCCCCTGGAACTGGGAGAACCGATTTCCTCGTCACTGTTAAAGACAAAGGTGACAGGGATATCCGTTAACAGGTTCGCATAGATCAACGCCTTGAGGGCATAAATGCCGACCACAAGACCGCCTTTCATATCTGCAACGCCCGGGCCAAAGCACTTTGTCTCGCTTTCCTTATACCAGTTAAACCCGCTGTCTTCCGGAAAAACCGTATCCATGTGCCCCGTAATAAGAATCTGTTTTTTATCCTTGCTCCAGGCCGGAGACCTTGCAATAAGGGTGTCTCCGTATGTCGATGACGTTGAAAATTCACAGGAAAAGCCCATTTGTTTCATTTCAGCTTCAATCCGGGACGAGACGTTGTCAACACCGGTCTTGTTGTAGGAGTAGCTTTGGATTAAAACCAGTTCCTCAAGCAGGGAAAACAATTCGGACTTATGGTCCATGACAAAAGATTTAATCTGGCTATTCATGGGTAAATGGTCCCCAATATAGGGGATTGCCTCCTTTTCAATCGATAGGCCCGGGTCATTAGGGCATGTTTTTACAACTTACAATAAGTTTTGAGCAAATAAGCCAATTTTAAAAGGATGTCAAGGAAGAATACCTTTGCAGCTTCCTGTAATATTAAGACTTTACAATCCAATGCAAACGCGGTACGGTCCATCTTGTTTACCTGCCGCACCGTTCAAACGGTGTTGACCAAACGCTCAAAATTGACGATATGCTCAAATTTTCCATGTTCAACCTTCACGGAAGCTATCGCTGCAGTTGAAGGGGCTCTGGTATTTTTTTTTGATGATTTCATCAAGAAAAACAATGATCTTGTAAACCAGAACGCCCGGCCAGCAGGTGTGGCACATGAATTGCTGTCTACCTTTGTTTATACTGGTTTATGAAACGGTTTTGTATGTCAAATCAACCTGTAAAATTTATAAAGACGAAAGGAGGAAAACCTAAGGGCCTGGGCCCTTCCTGACACCCCAATTTAAGTCAATCTCAACACGTAAAATCCTTTAAAGGAGGGTAAGATGAAAAAACTTTTGGTACTCGCAACTGCAGCATTATTCGGCATGGTTCTTTTTCTGGGATCTTCCCCGGCACAGGCTTCTGATCAGACCTTTGTCACCATCGGTACCGGTGGTGTAACAGGGGTTTACTACCCCACCGGCGGCGCCATTGCCCGCCTGGTTAACAAAGGCCGCAAGGTCCACGGCATCCGTTGTTCCGTTGAGTCAACCGGTGGTTCCGTATACAACGTCAACACCATCAGAGCCGGTGAACTTGACATGGGCGTGGCCCAGTCCGACGTTCAGTACAATGCGTATTATGGAAAAGGCAAATTCGCCGAACAGGGTCCGGACAAAGATTTAAGAGCCATTTTCTCTATTCATCCCGAACCGTTTACCGTTGTGGCCCGCATGGATTCCGGCATCAAAAACTTCCAGGATCTTAAAAACAAACGCGTCAACATCGGCAACCCAGGTTCCGGCCAGAGGGACACCATGGACGTCGTTCTCAAAGCCATGGGCTGGACCACAGCCGACTTCAAACTGGCCTCCGAACTCAAACCGGCCGAACAGTCCAAAGCCCTTTGCGACAACAAAGTGGACGCCATCATCTATACGGTTGGGCATCCCAACGGCTCCATCAAAGAAGCCACCACTTCCTGCGATTCTGTACTGGTTAATGTCGACGGTCCTGCCATTAAAAAGCTGGTCGCTGATAACGATTACTACAGAATGGCCACCATTCCCGGCGGCATGTACAGAGGCACTGATACCGACACCACCACCTTTGGTGTAGGCGCCACCTTTGTGACCTCCGCAAAGGTTTCCGAAAAAATCATTTACGAAGTGGTCAAGGCCGTCTTCGAAAATTTTGACCAGTTCAAAAAACTTCACCCTGCATTTGCCAACCTGAAAAAAGAGGAGATGATCAAAGACGGTCTGTCTGCTCCCCTTCATGACGGTGCCGTTAAATACTACAAAGAAGCCGGCCTGATGTAAGATACCGGTTGATCAGAAGATGTGCGGCCTTTGTGTCTTAACGCATAGGGGCCGTACATCTTTTAACGGCTGTTCCCATCTCAACGCATCACGGTTTTTTCCATGAAGGAGTTGCCACAATGACCCAGAATCAAGACGCTGCAGTTCAAGAGGACAAGCTGCAGGAGATGATTGCAGAAGCAGATACCGGCGCCAGAAATCCGGTCGGCAGACTGCCCAAGTCTATTCTCTTTTTTGTCCCCCTGATCTGGACTCTGTTCCAGCTATGGTATGCCTCGCCGCTTCCATTTATATTCAATGTTTTCGTTCTCAACGACACCGAAGCCCGGGCAATCCACCTGGCCTTTGCCATGTTCCTTGCCTATACGGCCTATCCTACGTTTAAGTCGTCGCCGAGGAACTATATTCCGCTTCAAGACTGGGTTATGGCTCTTATTGCGGCTTTTTGCGCCGCGTATCTTTTTATATTTTACGCCGCACTTGCCGACAGGCCTGGCATGCCGACTCAGATGGACCTTGTGGTCTCGGTGATGGGGCTGATTTTCCTTCTGGAAGCTACCCGCAGGGCTTTGGGGCCCCCCTTAATGGTCGTGGCAACACTTTTTCTCTGCTACACCTTTTTCGGGCCTTATATGCCTGATATCATTGCCCACAAAGGTGCATCTTTAGTAAAAGGCATGTCTCACTACTGGCTTTCCACTGAAGGCGTGTACGGTGTGGCTCTGGGCGTTTCAACCGGCATGGTCTTCATGTTCGTACTCTTTGGTTCTATTCTGGAGGTTGCAGGGGCCGGCAATTATTTCATCAGAACGGCTTTTGCAGGGCTTGGCCACATGAGAGGCGGCCCTGCAAAAGCGGCGGTTGTATCTTCAGGCCTGACAGGACTGGTCTCAGGATCTTCCATTGCCAATGTGGTCACGACAGGCACTTTTACAATTCCGTTGATGAAAAAGGTCGGGTTCCCAGCTGAAAAGGCCGGGGCCGTTGAAGTGGCCGCATCCACCAACGGCCAGCTCACCCCGCCCGTTATGGGGGCTGCCGCCTTTCTCATGGTGGAATACGTGGGTATTTCATATGTGGAAGTCATCAAACATGCCTTTTTGCCCGCTATCATTTCTTATATCGCTCTCGTGTATATCGTGCATCTGGAGGCCTGTAAAATGGGCCTGAAAGGTATGGAAAAGCCAAAGACCAAAAGCCTTGTCTCAAAACTGCTCTCCTTTGTCATGACACTTCTTTTTATTGTGATCATTGGCGGGGCTACTTACTACGG
Organism: uncultured Desulfobacter sp.; assembly: GCA_963677255.2. Lineage (GTDB taxonomy): Bacteria > Desulfobacterota > Desulfobacteria > Desulfobacterales > Desulfobacteraceae > Desulfobacter. Next base: position 96,935 of record CAXXER010000003.1, read on the forward strand.
CCTTGGTTGGATCAAGGACGTGGCCGGCAAGGCGACCATCTATGTGGTCTGCCTCCTGCTGCTAGTCGCCTATATCGGCCTGATATGGCTGGCCTGCCGGGTACCGGAGCTTGAGGTCACCCAGGAAATCACTGAAATGCCGGATTTAAAGTCCACAGCCCAGGCCGGATATTATTTTTTGCTGCCCATTGTGGTGCTTATGTGGTGCCTGACAGTGGAACGGCTGTCTCCTTCTTTGTCCGCCTACTGGGCCACGATCCTTCTGATTTTCATCGTGCTGACCCAGGGACCGATAAAAGGCTTTTTTAGAAAAAGCAATGCACCGGAGTTCTCCTTTAAATACGGATTTGGCAAATTGATTATCGGCATGGTATCAGGCGCCCGGAACATGATCGGCATCGGCGTTGCAACAGCTGCTGCCGGCATCGTGGTCGGCACAGTCACTCTGACCGGCATCGGCCTTGTCATGACGGAATTTGTGGAGTTTATCTCCGGCGGCAACCTCATGCTGATTCTGCTGTTCACCGCAGGTATCAGTCTGCTTTTGGGCATGGGGCTTCCCACCACGGCCAACTACATTGTTGTTTCCACCCTGATGGCTCCGGTCATTGTAGAACTGGGAGCACAAAACGGTCTTATCGTTCCTTTGATCGCCGTCCACCTTTTTGTGTTCTACTTTGGTATCCTGGCCGATGACACGCCGCCTGTGGGACTTGCCGCATTTGCCGCGGCAGGCATATCGGGAGGAGATCCCATTAGAACAGGCATCCAGGGGTTTGGCTATGATATCCGTACGGCCATCCTGCCGTTCCTGTTTATTTTCAATACCGAACTTCTTATGATCGGTATCGGCTCGCCCCTGCACCTGTTCATTGTGATTGCTGCGGCTGTGGTGGCTATGCTGGTCTTTGCGGCCGCGACCCAGGGATACTGGATCACGAAAAGTAAATTCTACGAGTCCATTGCCCTGCTGCTTGTTGCCTTTACCCTGTTCCGCCCCGGATTCTGGTGGGATATGGTCTTCCCGGAATTTGAGGTAAAGCCGGGGATTGAACTGATGCACACTGTGGAAAAAACCGAACCCGGGAGAATGCTCCGGCTTCAGATCAAGGGCGAAGATATGAAAGGCGAGGCTTACGAAAAAGCCATGATGCTGCCCGTAGGGGAGGGGGCTACCGCATTCGACCGCCTCAATGATATCGGATTTGAAGTGAGAACCGAAGAAGACAAGGTTTTTGTGGACAATGTGGTCTTCGGCTCGAATGCCGAAAAAATGGGCATTGATTTTGACCAGGAAATTGTCATGGTCATGATGCCTGCCGACCGTCTGCCCAAACAGATCGTATTCATCCCCGCCCTCGCACTTTTGGGAGTCATCTACCTGCTCCAGAAACGCCGCAAGGAACGCCTGGGAGAGGAATAATGCAAATCAGAGGAGAACGCCATGTTTAACAAGATTCTTGTTCCTGTAGACATCGACTACCCTAAAACCGCCAGGGCAGTGTTTGAGAACGCCATGGAGCTTGCTTCCCTGAGCAATGCGGAAGTCCGCATTGTCAGTGTCATGCCGGATTTTTCAATGCCTATCGTGGCCTCGTTTGTTACAGAAGAGGTTAAAAACAAGGCCAGGGAGGAATTTAAAAAAGCCATGGAGGGCTTTGTCAAAGAAAACTGCAGCGGCGGAGGCCCCAAAGTCTCCCACCGGATTCTGGTGGGAAAGCACTATGAAGAAATCCTCAAAATGGCGGACCATTGGGAGGCGGATCTCATCGTCGTCTACCACAACCACAGGCGCCCCATCAACGAGGCTTTTTCAGACAACTGCGCCCGCAAGGTCGTTAAAAACGCCAATTGTTCGGTGCTTCGCTTGCGAAATGTATTAAAATAAAAAGTATTCAACTACTGTATTTTTAAAAAGGTGCTGGAGGATCAAAAAGTCCTCTGCACCTTTTTTAAATGCTTTGAAGATCTATGATTCGAAGACAAAGTCCCCCTCTGCATCAATAAATTTTAATTGACAAGGCAAGGGGCTTGGGGTATATGACTTCTTTTGAATTCATGCCTGATTATGCCGAAGTGGTGGAATTGGTAGACACGCTAGACTTAGGATCTAGTGCCGCAAGGCGTGGAGGTTCAAGTCCTCTCTTCGGTACCATATAGCGAAGACCCCCTGTTCATGGGGGTTTTCCTGTTTTTAGGGGACTCCAGCAGACCGAAAGCCGTTCTTGGTACAAGTTTTTGATACAAGAAAGGACCATACGGCCATCATGGAGAACCTCATCCTCCCACCCTCCGGGTACACTTCCGGTTAGCAGTCCCTCCCGACCTCAAAGATGTATTCGGCATCAGAGAAATAAAGCGCACCCTCAAAACCGGTTCTTTGTTCCTTGCAAAGAAACTGGCCAGTCTGCTATCAGGTAGACTCAAGTTATTGTTTAAGATGCTAAGAATGAGACCCTTAAAACCTGAAGACATAAAAGACATTGTAACGCATCGTATTGAAGATGCGCTCCTTCAAGGCGTGCTTCGAACAGCCCTGTGGCCCGGTCAAGCCATTCCCCGGAATAGCTTCGTTCCGGCGGTTTAATCCGGCAGTTGAAAACGGTGCAGTAAAATGCGGCTAAGGCTTTCTTTATTTTTTCAGGCCCGTATGTTACAAAGATACCTGATCTTTTTCGTATTCCAATACTGCGTCAGCGCAAAGCTTATATTTTTTTTGATAATTTGATCCAGATCAAGGCTTTTCATTTTTTTTACGCCATATTGTGTATCCGTGTTGCAGTAATACATAAATCGCCAATCTCTAAAAGGAGGATTTACGATGTTTTGCTTTCAATGTCAGGAAACGGCAAGGGGAACCGGATGTACTGTTCGGGGGGTCTGCGGCAAGGAAGAGGCCACTGCAAATCTCCAGGATCTGATCATCTTTCACTGCAAGGGCATTTCCGTCCTGGCTAAAAAAGGTAAAGCGCTCGGCATCGACCGGATTGAAGATGCCGGCCGGATCATCACCCACGCATTGTTCACTACGATCACCAACGCCAATTTTGACGATACCGCCCTCATAGACTGTACCAAAGGCCTGCAGGCCTTCAAGGATGACCTCAAATCCGCCTTGGGGGATAAACTGCCTCAAGATCTGCCCGATGCGGCGTCATTCAGCTCTGCTGATGAATCCCAATTCCAGGAGAAGGCGAAAACGGTCGGCATCCTTGCCACGGAAAATGAAGATGTCCGATCCCTGAGGGAAACGGTTGTTTTCGGCTGCAAAGGCATCAGCGCTTACGCCCATCATGCGGCCATGCTGGGATTCGAGAAAAAGGAAGTCTACGATCAACTCATAGAAAGCATGGCATCGGTAACAGAAGACCTCTCCGTTGACGACATGGTAGCCATGGTCATGAAGACCGGTGAAAATGCCGTCGCCACCATGGCGGTACTGGACGAGGCCAACACAACCACCTACGGACATCCCGAGATCTCAGAAGTCAACATCGGTGTGGGGACAAACCCCGGAATCCTCGTCAGCGGCCATGACCTCAGGGATTTACAGGAGCTGTTGATCCAGACTGAAGGCCAGGGGATAGACATCTACACCCACAGTGAAATGCTCCCTGCCAACTACTATCCAAAGTTGAAAAAGTTCAGCCATCTGAAAGGCAACTACGGCAGCTCATGGTGGCACCAGAATAAAGATTTCGAGACCTTTAACGGAGCCATCCTGATGACGACCAACTGCGTTATCCCCATCAAGAAAAACAACTCCTATGCAGACCGGTTGTTCACCACAGGTGCCGTCGGGTACCCGGGGGCCGTTCATATTCCCGACAGAAAAGATAATGCGGCCAAAGATTTTTCAGGCGTAATTGCCAAGGCCAAAGGATGCCAGCCCCCGGAGGAAATTGAAACCGGTACAATCGTCGGAGGTTTCGGGCACAACCAGGTTCTGGCCCTTGCCGACAAGGTCATTGACGCCGTAAAATCCGGAGCGATTAAACGCTTCATCGTCATGGCGGGATGCGACGGCAGGATGAAGGACAGAACCTACTTTACCGAAGTTGCTGAAAAGCTGCCCAAGGATACCGTCATCCTAACGGCCGGATGCGCAAAATACAGGTACAACAAACTCGACCTTGGCGATATCGGCGGCATCCCCAGAGTCCTGGATGCCGGTCAGTGCAACGATTCATACTCCCTGGCCGTTATCGCCATGAAACTGCGGGACGCCTTCGGGCTTGAGCATATCAATGACCTGCCGCTCTCCTTTGACATCGGCTGGTACGAGCAGAAGGCTGTTGCCGTGCTCCTGGCGCTGCTCTCTCTGGGCATCAAAGGAATTCGGCTTGGTCCCACGCTGCCGGCCTTTATCTCCCCCACTGTCTTGAACGTACTGGTTGATAAGTTTGACATCAAAGCCATCAGCACCCCTGAAGAGGACATCGCCGCCATGATGGCCGGGAACTAAAAAGGAGAGTTCAATGGATAAATACGAATGTACGCCCTGCGGATATATCTATGACCCAGAAGAGGGTGATGATGAAGGAGGCATTGCGCCTGGTACAGCCTTTGAGGATCTTCCGGATGACTGGACCTGTCCCATATGCGGAGTCGGCAAAGAGGAGTTTGAAAAAGTCTCCTGATTTCCTAAAATGAACCATACAGCCGTTCAGATTAATCCTGGACGGCTGTATTATTATCCAGCACTTCCCTTACCTTGGCCGCAAGTCCCTCAACGGAAAACGGTTTCTGGATCAACTGAATCTCTTTTTTAAGCACACCACGGTGTGCGATGATATCATCCGTATAACCGGACATGAAAAGCACCTTCAAGTGAGGATGTCTCTGGGCCGCCCTCTGGTAAAGTTCTTTACCATTCATTCCTGGCATCACAACATCTGTTAATAGAAGATGAACCATGCCGTCGTGGGAAGCTAATACTGCTAAGGCATCTTCTCCGCTTTGGGCTTCAAGTATGGTGTAGCCCTGCCGCTCAAGTATGGCCCGGCCTAAATGCCGCACCGGCTCGTTATCCTCTACCAGCAGAACGGTCTCCATCCCTTTTCGGACAGGTTCCTCTTGTTTAACGATTTCCTTTTCATCCGTGACTTGCGAAGCGACTGGGAGATAAATTTTAAAGGTGGTCCCCATATCCGGCTCACTGTACACCCAAATGTTGCCGTTATGCTGTTTGACAATACCATAGACGGTTGCCAAACCAAGGCCGGTTCCCTTTTCCCCTTTGGTGGAAAAAAAGGGCTCAAACACATGGGAAAGCGTCACAGCATCCATGCCAGAACCCGTATCACTGACGGAGAGCATGACATATTGGCCGGGTGGCACATCCGGATGCGCCTTAACATACTCACCATCTCGGTTTGACATGCCGGTTTCTATGGTGAATACCCCGCCGTCAGGCATAGCGTCTGCGGAATTTACCGTCAGGTTCAGGAGAATTTGTTCAATTTGTCCGATATCAGCCAGCACCGGGGGCATGTTTTCAAAGAGGCGTTTTTCCAATCGAATGTCTTCAGGAATGGTGCGTAAAAGCATTTTTTCAATCCCTTTGATAACCTGATTTATATCGATTGGCTTGAGTGTGATGATCTGCTTTCGAGAAAATGCCAACAGTTGCCGTACAAGATCCCGTGCTCTAACACCGGCATTGACAATTTCAGTTGAGTATTCCCGTCGCTCGTCCCCGGGATTTAAATCATCGGTCAGCATCTGAGCATAATTGAGAATCGGGCAAAGCATGTTGTTCAAATCATGGGCAACACCTCCGGCCAACCTCCCAATCGCCTCCACTTTCTGGGCCTGCCTCAGTTGTTCTTCCAGACCGATTCTTTCCTTTTCGTTTCGTATCCTATTGACAGCAACAGCCACATGGTTAGCCATTGACTTCATCATTGCAACTTCTTCCGGGGTAAACGTGAAATCTGATCGTTTTCCGAATGAAAGGGTGCCAAGCAGCCGGTTTTCTACCATCAAGGGATGGCAACAGTAGGCGTTAATCCCGAAGGATTTGATTAGTTCTGTCAATGGATCCGAGCTGTTCTGAATATCTTCGCAGATCATTGGTTGATGCGTTTGGGCCACGGTGCCGCATACGGCGGTGCCGTAGTCGAGCCATTCTATTTCGGCCTGTTTTTCTTCAGAAATGCCGGCGCAGGCATATAAGTGCAGCTTTCCTTTATCGGGATCATCCATAAAACTAAAAAAGGCATGGCAGTTAAGGAACGTCATTACTTGCTGACACAGATCATTGATCAAGTCCTGAGGATCTCTGCTCTGGAGCAGTCTGGATGCAGTCTCTGACAGGATTTCGTTTCGTCTGACATTCCATCTCAATAATTTTTCAGCGACTTTATGCTCCGTTATATCCCTTACCGCAGCCACCCGCACCGGTTTTCCTTTGTAGTTTATGCTTCTTGATATGATCTCAACAGGAAATTGCGTTCCGTCACACCTTATCCCTACCACTTCATAGGTTCCCTGATATCCCGAAGTGATATAATTCTTTACTTTTTCAAGGCTTTCCGGGGTGAGATGTCTTTGCATTATCGTTTGCCCGATGATCTCATCTGCCGAATCATATCCCAAAATTTTGGCAAAGGACTGGTTGGCATCGAGGACCATCCCTTTATCGTGGATATGAACGCCTTCTACAGTGGCTTCCGATAAAAATTTAAACCGCTCTTCACTCTCTTTTATTGCCTTTTCGGCCAGTTTTCGTTCCGTTATATCCTGAACCGTTCCCTGGAGCCGGATGATCTGACCGTCATTTCCTTTGACGACCTCTCCCCGGGCAGTGATCCAACGATGCTCGCCGTCAGGTCGTACGACTTCGGCATCGTATTCATAAGGCACGCCATCAGCCATGGCCTTTTCCACCTTTTCGGACAGACCTGCCCAGCTTTCCTTTGTAAAATACTTCTGGACCTCAGGGTACACTGCCGGCGGAAGGCTCAAATCACGTCCATAGATGTGGTAAATTTCTTCCGACCAATTGTGGTTGTCATGTTCCAGATCCCACTGCCACCGTCCGACACCGGCCAGTTTCTGGGCCTGTTTCAATGCGGTTTCACTCCGGCGCAGGGATTTCTGGCTTAATTTTTGTTCTGTAATATCTTGGACCATTGCGACGAAGTAATCCAACTTTCCGGAAGGTTTTCGCACCCCCGCCACCTCCGTGCGTGCCCATATGGTGCCCCCTTTTTTATGCAGATACCGTTTCTCAACAGTCACGTCGTCAGTCTTCCCCTCACGCACCAGACCAACCTTCTCAATGCTGTCATCAACATCATCCGGATGGGTCCATGTTGTAAACGGATTTGAACATAGCTCCTCTTTTGAATACCCCAAAAGATCGATTAGGGCCTTATTGGCATGGGTGGGAATTCCCTGGGGAGATACCAAATCAATTCCAATGGGGGCTTGTTCAAACAAGGTCCGGAAGCGTTGTTCGCTTTCTTTTAAAGCTTCATTGGAATTTTTCAGGCTGATGGCTTCCCATGAAAGGTCAGCCAGTTCCTGCACAATTTCAACGTCCTGGGCAGTGTAATCCTTTTTCTTGTTGCCTACTCCCAATATGGCGACCACTTTTTTATCCCTTAACACCGGGACGGTAAGCAAACGGATGACCGGTGCATGTCCCTCGGGAAGCCCCGCTTTATGGGGCAGACTCTGGTAGTCATTATAGATAACCGGTTTTTGTGTTCTGAAACTGTCCCCCCAGACTCCCGCCTTTGCTATCGGGTAGTGCTCTTCTTTCAGATATTCAGCACACATGATTTTGAGTGTATTCGTGGACCAGGACTGCAGGCCCAGTGTCTTTTGATCATCATCAATAAAGTGATAAAATCCGATTTCACTTTCTACCAATGCTTCCGCTTCATCCAAAAATTTTTGAAGCAGGCCCTTGGCCGTGTGGGAGGAGGTCGATTCGATCAGTCGCAATTTGACCGACTGGATCAGTTCTTTTTGTTTTTTCTGGGTGATATCCTGGGTTACACCAATGCCACGGATACATTTTCCATTGCCGTCGAACTCAAGCATGGCTTTTTCCCTTACCCATTTGACGGCCCCATCAGCGATGATTCGGTGCTCGATGTCATAGGGCTTTCCAGATAATGCGTCTTGCCATGCCTCGTCCACGATTGCCACATCATCCGGATGGACACAGTCTAAAAATAACTCATAGGTCAACTCGGTTCCTTTTGGGACGTTGAAAATCCTATAATTTTGATCTGTCCAGACAAGGTTATTCTTGTTGGTATCCAATTCCCAGGTACCGATTTTTCCTATGTCCTGGGCCTTTTCCAGAAAATATTTCTGCCGGAGCCTCTCTTCTTCTACCTTAATGTGCTCTGTGATGTCCCGGAGGATGACTAAACGTTTTTGGTCATCCTCCGGACCGAAGCGTGAAACGGTCACCTCCATGTCAAACTCGGTCCCATCCTGTTTCAGCCCCTTTGTCTGATAGCAGTCCGTGACGGGACTTCCTTTTTCCCTGGCAGCCATAAACGACTCGACCCGTTCTCTCTCCTGCTTTCCGATAACTTCAAGAACAGGTCTACCGATCAATTCTTTCGGTTCCCTGTAACCGAACATGCTGGCGTATGCAGAATTGACAAAATAATGTCGACCCTTCTCCGAAACGCCTATGGCGTCTTTTGTATTTTCCACCACGGCCTTTAATTGTGCTTCACTCTTTTTAAGGGCATTGACAGTTTTCAATTTTGCTAGGGATGAAGCCACCTGATCCGCCACCCTTCGAAATGCCGCAATTTTTTCGGCGGAAAATTTCCCCTCCTGATGATCGTTGAACTGCATCAGACCAAAGGTTTCCCGGGCAGAGCGTAACGGAATCAGCGCAACCGATTCATACCCGAAGCTGTTGCACCGGTTGCGGGTTCGGGTATGGCGCTCCTTATCTGTGGTTTCGGATAACAGCTTCGTTGTGCAATTGCTCCAGAAACTGCCGTCACTTGTGAAAAAATTCTTGGACGGATCAACTCTGCCGCAGATAACGTTACCGCACATGCACTCAATTTCCGGGCGACCGTTTTCGTCTTTTTTGAAAGACCCGTCTTCATTATAGGAGCACAGGTATTTTTCAAGCTTGACGAATTGTTCAGGGAACCCTGATGTGGTGTAGTAGGGAAAATCATCGCCTTCTTGAAGCCTGATTCCCACGGCCTCGCATCCAGACCATTTTTTCATCCAGGTCAAAATGGAATGAATCAGCTCGTCCAGTGTGTTGATTTCATTGACACAATGAAGGGCGTCTATAATCATCAGCTGCTCTTTCTCGACACGCCTATATTCGGCTAATGATTCCTCCAGGTCCCTTACTTTTTTCTTCAGATTCAATTCAGAAATGTCCATTTGCATTAAAACACCCTCACATTGCGGTATAAATACCTGAATCCATGGGTACAGGAGCCTTCGCATGGCAGCGAGAGAGAGGCGAAATAAAAATTTCAGGTCTGCGTTTATAATTTGAATGAACTGGTTTGTTATAACATTGAGAAATTGGAAGTGAAAAGGATAAAAAAGGAAAAAACTGCCATTCTCTTTCCCAGCAAGGATTTAATACCTGTTGATCGGAAAAAGCATTTGGCGATAGTGTTGACGAAATGTGCTATTTTTTCTAAAGACCTATAAATAAAGGGCGGGAATTGGGGGAGCATGCATCACCAACTCATCATGAGCAAGAGTGGTAGAATATCAAAAATGTGGCTTAACAAAGTCTCCAGTTTTTCGGGGCAGCATCACCTTTACTGTTTTTTCGCCTGAAAAAAACAAGGAGTGTTTGCCCGTAACAATTCCAGTTAATACCCTATAGGCAATCAAAATACAAATGCTTACTCGGGACCGAGCAAAAGCAGCGGAATGCTTATTTTTTGCTTCAGTGTTCTTGATACGCTGCCAAATAAAATTCGCCCGATGGTTGAATGACCGTGGGTGGCCATTGCCACAAGGTCATAGGGGCCATTTTCAATTTCTTTAAGAATTTGCTCATCAGGCTCACCGCTGCGCAGGACCACTTTGGCATCGATGCCCTGATCTATAAGCATTTGGCAGCCATCCGCCAAATGCTTGTCAGCGTTTCGGGTCAAAGCCCTGTGCTCATCCAGGGTATGGGAGTGCACCACATGCAGCAAAAATACCCTGGACTGGTTCTGGCGGGCAAGCTGAGTCACATGATCAAGAATGCGATCATCCACCTCAGAGCAATCCATGGTTACCAGTATGTTTTTATATAGTTGCATGACATCAGGCTCCTGTAACCGTGGTATAGAGCAGATAAATGTTTAAAACGATAACAATCGATGAAATGACAATGGCCGCGGCAAATTCAACCGTCCCGGAGGCAAATTTTCCCATTCTTTTTTTATCCTTGCACAACATCAAAAGAGGAATCAGGGTAAATGGCAGCTGAATGCTCAGCACGACCTGGCTGAAAATCAAAATTCTATAGGTATCCATCGCCAGCACAATGATCAGAAAAGAGGGAATCGCCGTGGCAAAGACCGAAAAGCGGTATAAAAAGGTTCTGGGGTCTTCAGGCCTGCCTAAAAAGCCTGTGATCACATTGACTTCAGCCATGGATGATGTAACGGACGATCCCACACCGGCAAAGACCAGGGCCACAGCAAAAAGAAATCCGGCCAAAGGCCCAGCAAGGGGAGTTAAAGTAGCTGACGCCTGCTCAATACTTGTCACCGCGGCCTGATTCTTTGCAAACACGGCTGCCGCCACAATGATCATAGCCGAATTGACAACCCATCCCATAACCATGGCCGCCAGGGTATCGGCTTTCTCATAATTGAGCTGGGACATTTTTTCAGTCTCCGAGATCCCCCATTCTCTGGAATGAATGATGTTGGAGTGCAAAAAGATATTATGGGGCATAACAACGGCACCTAAAATGGCCATGGCAACGTAGATGCTTTCCCGGTTCAGGCGGGGGACCACGATTGCCGGAAGCACCGCAGACCATTCGGGTTTGACAATGAGAATTTCAATCAGATAGCAAAATGCAATGACAGCCAAAAATCCCATGATTATGGTTTCAAGCCTATGGTAGCGCTGGCTGATAATCAAAAAGGTTTCAAGGCCCACGGTAACAAGAGCCCCCATCCAAAGGGGCATGCCGAAAAGCAGGTTGAATCCGATGGCCCCTCCTAAAAGCTCGGCCACATCTGTGGCAACGCATGCCAGCACAATGGTCACGCCCAGCATGGCCGAAACCGGCCTTGAAAACCGCTCCCTGATATTGACGGCAAGGGATTTGCCCGTAGCGATACCCAGTTTTGCAGCCATGTTCTGAATAACGATGAGCATGACCGTACTCAAGGTGATCACCCATAAAAGCGAGTAACCAAATCTTGAGCCGCCCTCTATATTGGTCGCCCAGTTGCCGGGGTCAATAAATCCGACCGTGACCAGAAACCCCGGCCCCAAAAACCTGAGCAACGTTTTGAACTGAAAGCGTTCCAGAAGATGTGTCATATCGGGATTCTCAAGCAATTTTCATTCACGTTCAGGGGAGACCGCACCAACGGCCGCCATGCATACGGCCACGGATGCTTGGCTGTCCTCGGCGGAAAAGGATACCCCGTCTTTAGAAAATACAGCCTGCCAACCGGTTTCAGTCATGCTTTTAGGATAAAGATCCTTTAATTTAAAGGAAAACCCTTTGGCTTCAAGTATTTCGGCGACTTCCATGGCGGCGTGAATATCGTAAACTGCCTTATCCGGGATCTCTTCTTTGAAAAGCGTTTTTAATTGTGTTTCCAATATTTCTAAGTTTGATTCAGGCATGATCGGTTCCTTGCAATGGTAATTTAGGATTAAAGCTTGAATGAGTTTCTATAAAGAGTAGGCTTAATCGGTTTAAACTTCAAGGATGAATATGGCCTGGTTTTTATGCTTAACGAAGCGCTGGCACCATGCTAAGCTAGCGCAAAAGTAATATTTTTCATTCATCATTTGATAAGGCGGGGAATCATGACGCAACAATTGACCCGGTTTCAGGATCTGTCCGTCGGCCAGAAGGCCAGTTTGACAAAGCAAATTACTGGAGAGGATCTCGATCACTTCATCGCCATCACAGGAGATACCAATCCCCTTCATGTGGATGAGGCCTTTGCAGCCAAGACGTTTTTCGGACAGCGGATCGCCCACGGCATGTTGTCGGCCGCCCTGTTTTCCACCCTTGTGGGAATGCATATTCCAGGTATCGGCGCTATTTACAAATCCCAAACCATAGAATTTCTAAGGCCGGTACACATCGGAGATACCCTGACGGCCTGGTTTGAGATTTTAAGCATCGATCCCAAATCAGAAGAGGTTAATATCAAAAGTTGGATTGAAAATCAGGACGGTGAAAAGGTCATCCGGGGAAGGGCGGTGGCAGGTCTGCTAAGGGGATTGAAATCCTAAAGCGCTCAGGCCGGACTTGGCGTCTCATGGCCGTTGACGGGGGAATTTAAACTTGCAAATTGAAAAGGAATGATATATTTAGTACCGGATATGTGCCTGGGTGGCGGAACTGGTAGACGCAAGGGACTTAAAATCCCTCGCCCGCAAGGGTGTACGAGTTCAATTCTCGTCCCAGGTACCAGCAAAATCAAGGGGTTAGCCAAAACCGGTTAACCCTTTTTTATTGAAATTTCGGTGACTGTGCCCGAAATTGTGCCCAACTGATTTTTAAGGTAGTCTTCCTGTCTCTGGGCGGCAACTTTCAGATCATTCTCGCTGACTATATTGTAGCGCTCAAAAACCGCTCTAGTTTTATGACCTGAAATCATCATGGCAACTCTTTCAGGAATGCCGGATCTCACCATGTTTCGAACCGCTGTTCTTCGAAGATCATGGAATATCCTTCCAGGAACTCCGGCTGACTCGCATGCTGTTTTCCATGATTTCCTGAAATCCTTTATTTTCCCAGTCCCACTTTTGTTCACAAAAACAAAAGGGAGTATCTTTCCGGCCTTCTGCTTCCGATACTGAGCACTGAAAAGCTCCAGGAGTTCATCATCAAGGTACATGGTTCTGCCTTGTTTATTTTTGGTTGTGCCTATATCCAGGCACACCACCCTTTTCTTGAGATCGACATTGGACCACTTCATGCCGGTTATTTCAGATACTCGCCAACCTGATTTATATCCAAAGGTCACCACGCCTTTCAGATAGTCCGGCAGCTTATCCCGCAGGGCCAGGAATTCTCCATGTTCAAAAAATCCTGTTCGAACATTGTTCTCCTCCAACAGCTTGATATGAGGAACTCTATCCACAAGGGGAGGGGTCTGCTGGGCTCCGAGGTTAAACATTCTCTTTAATGCAGACAGTTCACGATTCACAGTTGCATTGGAGACGCCTTCATCCAGGCGCATTTCAATAAATTTGTTGATCCTTGGTGTGGTTATATGAGGCACATTTACCCTGCCGAATAACCTCTTCAGGTGGTTGACACTTCTTTCCGCCTTTACCAGGGATTTTTTCTGGTTAATTTTATAATCCCGCAAAAAGGCTTCTGCGAGATCGTCGAACCTTACCCTTTCGAACTGCACTCCAGGTATTTTTCCCTGGGCAATTTCACCCTCTCTTCTTTGTAATAATTTGGTGGCTACCATCTTTTTGGTGCTCTCTGAACTTTCCCGAAAGCACTTCCCCTGCCGGTAATACTTAATCCAGTAAACATTTCCGCGTTTATATACGCTTCCCATAATATACCTCCATCTGCCTTGACGGGCGCAAGATGGAACAAACATGCTCTCCGGGGTCTCGTCTTCTAATATGAACCGGTGAACATGATTTGTACCTTTGAATATCCCATCTGAAATTGTTGAAATCAAGAAGAAAGAAAAAGCCCCCAAGAGGAATCTCAATGGGGGCGTGTCAGATATCAGTGAACAGTTACATTGTAAGCCTGGCAGTGTCCCCGATCGAATAGTCTTTTGTTCTTTGCATATGAATGCCTCCTCAATTTTTATTTGGGCTTGAAAAAATGCCCTCTATGAATAGAGAGGTTAGTTAATTGTCCAGGAGAGGAATGGAGGAGCGCTGGGGGGTAAAGAACTGTTCCATCGATGGAACGGATTTTCGATTTTGAATGGTGGTTGTTGGACTTGAGGGAATGGGCGGAGGACAGGGGAAATGGTTTGTTTCAGGTCGGGGAAAAACTTATGGGGATGGTATTTTTGTAGCCTGGATCGTGTAAGCCTTGGTTAGAGAAGTCCTTCCGAATCAGTTTTTTGGGATGCCCAGCAATACTTCTGGAAATTATAGGGGACCTGAAAGTAACGGACAGACCGGAGTTATGTTCGTGCACACATGTCTTTATATCAGGACGATTAGAAATACCCCTGAGAAGCTTTCCGGTTGGCTGCAGAAAAGGTGCAGCAAAAGCAAAAATATTAACGATGATCAACGACTGTTAAAGTTCCTGTTGTCAAAAGCTTCCATTTTTACTTGACCACATCAACAAACCGCCTTCAGCCCCCCTGTTAGGCTAAAAATTGTGGTTCATCCGATGGCTTCGAATTTTTTTATAATGGCTCATAACAACTGGGAGCGAACAAAATCAAATCCAGCCTGTACGAAAGATCCTTCTCACAGCGTCAGTACTGTTTATTAATAAATATTTACTTTTTATTTTTATAGTTCTTATCTTCCTTGACAAATTAGTTTTCTATTGATTAGTTACCCCTAATATTCTTATCGCTCTCATCTCAAAAGGAGACTCAAATGACTCAAATTCGACATATGGAACTCATCACTCACGAACCTTCCATAACCGGTAAAGGCAGAGAATATCATGATGTGTTTTTAAGTTATATCGAACTGGTTCTGAAGTACGAACATAGCGAAGTCCCTGTCGACGAAGAGTTTAGCGAAAAGGATAAAAAAGATCTATTTGTTTTATATCAGCATCTAAGAAGCAACTTTTTCGAAACGTTGTATGTTGACCGACGAGAACGGGAGCAGTTGGAACGTTGGGATCAGATCCGGAAAATGCCAAGCATTCTAACGGGGCAGGTAGGATCTGGTAAAACGACTCTTTTGCTGCGATTATATAGAGACATGTTTGAAGATGAGGGAATCATAGCGTTTTATGTCGATCTCCCTAAAAAATTTGCAGAATTAAATGATATAATTTCACAAGATGACCGATTCCTGTATCGGGATAGGGTTTGTCTGGTTTTGTCACGACAGGTTGAAGCTGAATGTCGAAAAGTTTTTCCGAACTTTGATTGGGAGTTCCAACTTTATCGAGTCCAGAACTCAACCACTTATAATGGTTTAGCAAATACTATACGGGCAAATGAGAATCCGCAGTCAGAAGAAGAGTGGAAGATAGCCTTAAAAGAACCAGTCTATAAAGAATGGATTGTAAAAAATGAAATGGCCCTGGAGGAGAATGAAAATTATACCGAAACTTTGCAACTACTCATTGAATTCCTCAATTTAAAGAAACCAGAAAAAAGCATTGTATTTATAGTTGATAATTTAGATAAATATTCAGCACGACTGCAAAGGCAAGTTTTTTCGAAATCTTTGGATTTTTCAAGGTTGGATTCGGTAAAATTTTTTTTAGCTTTCCGGATTTATAATTTGAAGAAAGCGGTTCGTATTGAAGGTGAATTTGGCGAACCGTACCATGTCGAAAACATTGATATGACGCTCCCAAAAGGATTGGTTCCCACTCCATTGAGTGTCGATAAGGATACGGTAAGAGAATTCCTTAGCAAACGATTAAACCTTGTTAAAGAGATGGGTGTCGATGTTGTTACAAGAGAAAAATTTGGAGAGCTTTTTGGAAAAACTCTTGGGATGAATTATGATCAGTTCATGGGGAAATTTTGGGAATTGTTTGATAAAGCAATCGTTGGTACAGAATCCGGAGAAATTATTGGGAAATATCGTAATTGGTGCAATGGTTCTTTGAGAAATTTGTCTATTCATGTTTTCCGTTACATTTCATCCCTTATTGTTGGAGAGGACCCATACTACTCAATAAAAAGCATTTTGAGCTCATATAATTCCAGGCCCAATAGGCGGGTGTTGCGTAGTTTTATTTATAAGAAAATGATGTGTGGTAATTCAGCCCTGTATTCCAGAGAACATAGCCCGGGGATCAACGTTTTTAGGTCTCTAAATAGGGCAAATGAAGGTCCTTTTGATATTTTTTTTCCTGAACATAAGCTTATCTGTTATTTAGAACGCCAGGACAGGGTCGTCTCTTATGGAGAAGTCTGTGAAGATTTCATAGAATTAGGAATTTCGCAAAAAAAAGTTTTTGAAGCTCTTATTCGATTAAACTCTGCAAGAGATCGAGATCAGCTTGGGTTTGTTCAAATAGACCGTAATGAAGACCACTTGAAGGCGAATATGAGCCCGGAAACACCGATCTTGTTACTTCCGGCAGGTAGATTTTTTATAAACACTTTAAGCACATCCTGTGAATACCTTTTCTGGTGTGCAATGGATACGAGCCTCGATTATGTTTTTGAAGAATTTATTGGTGCGCCTACTGGTTATACAAAACGTAAATACATCGAATTAATGACAGATGAAACCAAATCGTTGATAGCGGTTGAATTCATGAGGCGTTCACTTATTCCAAAATTCATTCAAGAAATCAAAAGTATTAAAAAAGAAGGGCAGCGGCCAGATCCAACAATGACGATGGAACATTTTAATGAAAAATTTGGAGATATCAATGAGCATTGGGGTATAGAAATTTTAAGTTCAATGCATGGATTCATTACGAGTCGAATTCCTATGGCAAGCTTAGGTTCTTTGAGATCAGATCTGGATGAGTGTTACGACAAATTGGCGGAAGTATTAGATTTGAAGGAAGAGAAATGATCAGTAAAATAAAGGAGCTCATTTTTTCGGGGCAAACAGATAAGCTTCGTGTTGCGCTTTTTAAATGGTCTATCATAGGTGTTATTGTTTTTAAATTTAAGATAGTTGATTCCGGGTTCAAATGGTCCGGATTGACTATCGAGAAAAAAGATGTTGTTCAGTTGTATTTTCTTTTAAAATTGGCCATTGGATACCTTTTGCTCTCATTCATAATTGCAGCCACCGTAGAACTTTTTGATTGGCTATTGAAAAATGTAAATAGTGAACTCGATCAAGACTCACCCCCTTCAAAAAAGGATGATGCTTCAAAAGAGGATGATGCAGAGAAGAAAACAGTAGATATAGAAAAAAAGGATCAGGAACATTTAACATATTTAAAGAAAGTTGCCGTGATTCGTTTCAGAAACCGGTTACTAACATGGAGAGGGTGGTCTATAGTGATCCATTTGGTTTTAAGCTATATATCCCCCATTGTGGTGGGTGCGTATGGCTTATTTGTGATGTGACATACTCCACTCGAATACGTCCAGATCAAACATAGGCATCCCCTGGAGCTGATTCCGGGTCCACCGGAAGGAACAACACGGCATTATCCTGGAGCATGGGCCTGAATCGGGCTGGAACGACTCCCTGGCCCCACAGATTATTGGTCTCAATGATCCGGCCATCAAAGAATTGGATCTTGTAACTCCGGCCTCCGAACCCCCGAAAAGGCCCTTCAGCTTCACCCAGGATAAAATGCTCTCCGTTGATGATGACCTGGTGGCTGGCCATGTAATCCGGGTAATCGGCTTTCCCCAGCCAGAATGAACAGTCAAAGCAGTTGTCCCTGATATATGAATCCGGGGTATGACGGCGGGTATAAGATTTACCACAGCACGGGCAGGTATAAATTTTATTCATTTTCATTTTCTCCTTGTCTCGGGAATTCGTTTTGTTCAATGCGCCGTTTACAGGTTTCGCACAAACCATGGCTTAGGATCACATTGGTTTCAGGATTTACGGCAAGTTGGGCTATTGATTCGGTGCAGGACTCTTCATTCATAGTGCGACCACACCAGGCACAGACGGTACGGAATATCATGGGAAACTCCTTGATTTTGACAATGGATGGGGGATGCCCCGCCCCCGGAACGGAAGCAGGGCGATAGAATTTAGGCTTTGACCATGGACAGGATCTGCCCACCTGCCTTCTCGAACTTGTATACATCCGCCGTGCTCAAACCTTCGACCTTGGCCGATGCAGTAAACGCATTGATGACATGGAACAGGGTCTCTCCGGGCTCCTGCTCAAAGGATTTCTTCACGATGTCAGCTTCATTTTGGGACAGGCCGAATCTCCTGCTGAAAGCCTCAATGGAACTGAACGGGTCATCCACATGGGACTCACGGGACAACTTGAAGCCTTCCTGATTCTGGGCAGAACCGTCGATGACGTCGGCAAGCACCTGGGGGAAGTTCTCCAATCCCTTGGTGCTGATGTGCTTGAACCTGGATGAGCAGGCCTTGGCAATTGAAATTAAGCCATTAGTGCACAGGATTCTATAGAAGAAGGACTCAATGCTGAACGCAAGGATGCCCACTTCACTGTTTGCGAAAGCCAGGCCCGGAACGATTTCATCAAGGGGACCGTGGCCAGAGTTGACCCCGAATGCCTTCTCAAAATTCGGAATCTTTAACAGGAACATGCCGTGATCCAAGGAATATTGAACCTGCATCCCAGGGCTGAATCCCTGGGCAAGGACCTGGCTCAAGATTTCCATGTTATCCAGGGGCTGATATCGCTCAGTGAAGACCGCCCGGAGAGTGCCACCGTCAAACCGGCAGAAGAACGTGTCTCGGTGCTGGCGCTCCTGCTCAATCCAAAAGTTGAGGTTCCGGGCCTGCAAATCTTCAGGGCACCGGGAAAGATATGAGTAAGGGACCCGCAGGCGGTTAGAAAGAAGGCGTTGGGCCGTGGGGGCGACCTCAACCTGCTTGCCCGAGATCCACATCTGCTTGAGGCTGTCAAATTCCATTTCATGAACGGGCATCACTTGATCAAAATGATTGATGGAATCCTGGTGAACTGCGTTGATTACGTTTTCAAGAGTGGTGGTTCTGGTCATGGTAAATCTCCTTTGCTGTAAATGAAAAGGCCACCCAGAGCACATTGCCCCAGGTAGCCTCCAAAATGTCGTTGGTGGTCTACGAATGAATGGCGCTGATCAGGCGTAAATGACGTTGCACTGGTCCATGCTGATCTCCCAGTCTCCGATCTTCTCACTGGATGAAAAGCCCTGGTTCAGCCACAAGCCTCCATTGAAAACCTGAGGGTGCACCTGCTGGTCATAATGGATGAACAAATTTGCGATGTATTGCCACATGCCCCGGCCCACGACCGGATAACCCTCAATCCGTTCGATTCGATCCCAGTCCGGGAACAGCATCTTATACAGGCCGATGAGAACCGCCTCCTGGTGTTCAGCCTGTTCAAAGATATCCTGAAGGTGGTGCATGAACTTTTCTTGACTGGTGATACCCTGGGCGGCCAGGTGCTTCTGGCACTGCTTTTCGATTAGTTTTGTTGCTGTCGCTGTCATGATGTCCTCCTTATTGCTTAGGCGATTTTCACTTCATGGATGGCTTCATATGCTTCCTTGATGTAGCCGTGTTCAGCGAAGCTAAAATACCCGTCGCCTTCCATGCTGATGATCAGGTGCTCATGGACCGTGATGCCGATGATATCCGACGCATGAACAATCTTTCGGGTAACGGCTTTGTCTGAGATAGACGGTGTCAGATCCCCGCTGGGGTGATTATGGGCCAGGATGAGGGCGGCCGCATTGGCCAAGATAGCTGGCTTCAAGACTTCACGAGGATGAACTTGAGCGGACGACAAACCGCCTATGGATACGATATTCATCCCGATGATGACGTTTTTGGCATTGAGCATGAGTACGCAAAATTGCTCCCTGTCTGGCTGCCCCATTTCCCTAATCATGTCCTGTATACATTTTTGGGCATCAGCAGGGCTGTATAAGGTTTGAGTGCAGAAGCGGACCCGCTCATCTCTGACCAGGCTCACACGATAGGCCGAAATGCATTGGGGCATGGGGAGCTGGGATTCTGATACGTTGAACAGATCCATTTGCCGGCATTGGTGGTACTGCAATTTTTCCATGACTGTCTCCTTGATTTTGGCCATAAAAAAACCTCGTCGAAAAATATTCGACAAGGCCTCTAATACGCGATTTAAGAAATGTTTGGTTTAACTAATAGCCATGCTCTCGCAATCGCTTAATGGCGTTAAACGGGGCTAAATTTTCGCCTCCAAGGGGCTATTGATTGGCTGATTTAGCATGCCATCTCTGCGCTATGCATATGAGTTCAACTTCCCTGGCAGGTTTCGGGGTCCAATACAAATCGCAATCTACTTCCAGCCATCCGTTGACTTTGATCCGCTTAAGTTCTTCCCGAGAAAAATAGCCGAATTCTGCCATTTCATAATCCTGATTCAAAATGGCAAAGCCAAAGAACGTATCGACGCCATCGTATTCCATGGCATACCAGTCGCAGCCGCCGAGGAAAAAATGCTGATACACGATCTTGTCTTTTACTGGCACGGATTCTGTTGCGTATAACGCCGGAATGTTTGACAGCTGCTCTGGTTTGGGTTCATTCCACATAATGTCTATCCTTCATGATTGTGGCTGGATATCAGCCGTTGATGTACTGGATCAATTGATGGGCCTCAACACGGTTAAGGGCATCCAGGGTTTTGTTGAATTGCTCCTGAATCAAACGTTTCAGGCTCTCTGTGGTATGCCCTTTGATGCCGGAAATGCGGTGGATGTAATCTTTCTGGCGCTGGGAGATGGGCATGACATTGGGCGAACATACGGGACGAGCTAACCCTGTGGGAACATCGTAATTCTGACAATCTGCCCCTCTGGGAACTTCGTCATACCCGTGACAACCGGCCACCTTGGACAAGGTCCTCCAGTTCGTTTTGACAAAGATGCCTGTGAGACCAGCAACATTGAGGGTGGCGTCAACAAGGGCGCACTTCATAGCCATCTTGATCGTTTTGTGGATGTTCCAACCGTCCTGCTTCAGATGACGGGCCCCGGCTCCTTCACCAACGATCTTGCCGTTGAGATTTTTGAGCTGGCATTTCAGGATCACCTGTGTGATTTCCTGTCGATGCACCGCAGAAAGCTCATAATGATGTAGATTAGGGAAATGGGCAGACAGCCCCAGAACATGTATGATCTTCTCAGCTCCTGACTTCCATAGGGTAAGGTTGGAAAAGTGGCTGAAGTCATGGCAGAGGTGGGGCATACCAGCCCTGGCGTATCGGCACCGGTCATCTATGTGCGTCCGGCCATAGTCTACCTCGGGAACCGTGTTCTGTTTTATCCACTGAATCAGTTTCTTGTGGTTCTCCTCCCGGCGCTTCATGTCCCGCTCAAATGTGGCTGTGGGCATGTCCAGGGGTGAGGATGGAAATGCTGATATGCTTCCGGTGACTTCTGGATCATCTGGTGGATCTCCCGGGGGCTGGGAATAACGCCTGATAATGTTGCTTTCGCTGATCGGTTTCATACGAAATCTCCTTTTGCTTCGGGTTAAAATGTGAAAGGGCCTGCCCTGGATGGACAAGCCCTGTTGATGGTTAGTTATGGTTTTGATGCTCCCGGCTGATTCAATGGACCAGGGGGGGGGATGGTTCGGTTGCGGTTGTCGTGGGGTTGGTTATGAGTGGTTGTCGGACTGATTCAAAAGAATGGTCTGGGGCTTGAAACGACTATGAATAAAGCCCTCCCCCCCTATAACGTACAGATACGGTACGAAACGGCGGTATCTACAAGGGGTAGCACTCACACACACTGGGGTGCCTTCAGCGATAGACATTAACCAGATTGGCAGATATTTGACCTATTCTTTGATCTCGATTAGCCGGAAAGGGACCCTGAAAATATCGCTGGAAGGGTATGGGGAGGGGCGACCACGATAGGCCGGGAGCCCTAAGGGAAAAAATATGGGGAGGTTGGTCTGGGGTACATGGGATGGGGGGTACTGGTGGAATTAGTCAACGCCTGTATTGACAGGGCTTCTGGTGGGAAGTTATACCATAAGTACACGTTGTGAGATTACTTCTTCAGAGGTCTTACTGGATGGGCTTAATGTCAGACTTTCTATATGACCACAGAGTACTGAGCAAAATTTCTTTTGCCTATGATTTATGGACTGCGGGTGCATAAATGGATTAACAGCTTAAACTTTTAATGTTTTTAAGGAGGCCACCTAAACGATCCCCAATTTTTAGCTATAGTTTCGCAACAACCATTGATCGAAGCCGGTGGGTGACTCAAAAAACAAAATTGTGAACTATTGCAGGATATTATTAATAATCAACTGCGTCATTTCGATCTTTAATCATATATGCCATGATCGCCAAACCAGCTATTAGGCTTACTAATACATATCCTCCAGTCTCTGGATCGCTTGTATCAAGATCGCTCCAATCGGGTACTGTTCCAGTTCCTTGGCAGATCGGACATTTTTTAGGGGCGTTTCGTACGGCCCTACTGGTTGGTGAGTATCCTTTTCGTATAAGGACATCAGCACCTCTTCCACTGCCACCACAAGCTGGGCAGGCTTTCATGTTTTTTCCAGCGACAAGGTCTTTCAATACGAAATTTGATGAATCTCTTTGAGCAAGATTAGTTTTTTCTGTTGAACTCAAAGGTTGGGGAGACAAAAAGTGTAATTCTTCTTGATCAGTAATAAAACTGATTTCGTCAGCAAGTGCACATGGTAAACAAATAGTAAAAGAAATAAAAACAACCAAAACCTTAACCCAAATACGACCATTTGTAATGTTTATTAACATTATACCTCCCTTTTTAAGTATATTTTTACACAATGTTAAAATTTAATCCATTCAAAGATTGCCTCCCTTGATAGTTGATATCAATTAATGAATTTTTGTACTGGAAATGTGAATTATCCTGATCATTTCCTAGTTACCCCATTTCCTTCTCGGTTCAATGATAAAACATACTCCAAAATTGGAGAAATGATTGATGGGTTATTACTAACGGTAATGCATTTATGGAAACTTTTATCTACCATCATAGTCGGGAAAGAATGCGATTCCTGAGTAGTTATAAAACGCTTCTTTGAACGTGGATACTCTGCTTTGGCGATGAGCAACATTGGTGAATCCAGAACCTTCCATTTATGCAAAATTGTTTTTTCTGAAATCCATTTTGTAGAGGAATTATTTGTATCATGAATGAGTAACTCTCTGTATTCTAAATCCGTTGATGATTGTTTTATTCCCATCACGATAATGGCATGATTCACTCCTGGTTCTATTTCGTAGTATATAATACATGGTCGGCCTTTCTTCGTATGATACTCTAATTCTTCTATTGTACTTGATACTGCAAACGCATCAACATCTAATTTTTTAGCAGCCTTCTGAAGCGCTCCGATAGAATATCCCTTTTGAGGAGGAGGGTTTGATAAAATATTATATAATGTGTTTTTAGAGATTGGAATCTGCCAATGTTTGAGTACAACAAAGAGTGAATTTACCGCACAAGTATTTGCGACAACATGCTTATCATTTGCTTGTCGTTCACTTAAGGATGAAAAATTAAAACTAATCCCGCTATACGGATTCGTTGCGATACTATCTTGTACTTTTTTTAGGGTTAAGTTAGAACAACCTATGGACAAAAAAAGTATGATAATAGCTAAAGTTTGACAAAAATAAATGGCAAAATTGTGTTCTTTGTATGTATACCAATCGGAGTTTCCTTGAACAATTCTGCATTTTGGGCTTGGGACCACAACTTCAAACCTTTTATGAATAAGATTGTCACAGCTATACGCTTTGTTTGCTAAAACTGATGGCGATTCAATTTGTAAAATCCACATCCATTCCATTGATTGGGTGATGGGTACTCAGATATACTATAGTCCACCCTTTGCCAGGCAAATTAATTCGCTCGAAGCTTCTATCGTTTTTAACCCTTATGCCAGACCTCCATCGTCCATCGTCTCACCGCCTCCGCAGCGTTTTTTGTCATTTAAAAAACCGCGATAGTAACTAAGAGGGCCAATAGTTGTCACATCAGCCATGATATAACGAACACACACTTCATAGTATCCCAATGCGATGTGATGGCATCACAAAGCATGTCACGAAAATGATCAATAAAATACTCTTCATTATGGTTTCATTCCTTTGGTTTGTGCACAAGCTAATTTATTGACATTTTTTATAGCATGTGTTACGGGAAATTTTGCAGTTTGAGTACTTTGCTGCGTCAGTCGCAGCGCTGAATTCACCAGCGCCCTCACTCGCACGGTCGGCATTAACGTTGGCCATACAGTTTTGATAACTTGATTCACATTTTTCCCTACATGATGGTGGGGTATAACGATTTATGGTCCCAGATGTTTTTTTTATGGAATTTTGTATCTTAATTTTTGGCGAAGAGCATAACATCATAGTTTGCTGTGGGAAACTACACCATCTTGAACCATCGGACTTTGTAATACATGTAGCTATCGGACTGTTACATGGATTCGAATTTTGAGCTAAAAGTATCTTCGTGTTATCATAAAAATAGCTGTCTATGTTGATTAGTTCCATCAATAAACCGAAAAGCAACCAACAAATTATGATCTTTTGCAAGTCGATCTCCTTTCGAAATGTAAAGATGCTCATCTTTTAACCTGTCAGCTTAATCAAATGGCTTTTATCCAGGCAAAAGATAAAAAGATAGTCACTTTTTTTATTCGCTCATTATTTATCGTAGCAATCAACTCTGCCTTCCATTAAATCGCCATCTTTTCCTTTCCAAAGGCAAGAACGGATTGCAGAATAACCTTGGGGACATACTTTCATGGTAAATCTGTGTGAAAATTTGCCATTGACCTTAACCGGGTCGATATCTTTCCATGATGGCTTATTGCCACATTTATAGGAGAAACCCAACCAAAGTTTACCTCCTTCGGTGTAGCCCTTCACAATGGCGTATGGAGTACCTCTTCCATTGTCTAATGATGTGATTTTTCCTGTAGCATTTTTACCACCCCAAGCAAATGTAGCGGATATTGCAATCAAAATGATTATTATACAAGTGATGAGAGTAGTTGGATTCTTCATAAAATCCTCCCGAGAGTTAGATGTGAAACGCAATTCTTTTTGAAAGAATGTCAATTTTTATTCGAAATCATTACAATATATTAGGAGCAAGTGCGTGATGAAGGGTGTAATGACGCCCAATTTAGTGCACACATTGTGATTGATGTCAAGATAAAATTCGTTTGTTGAAAATGACAAACTTATAAAAGGTGTTGAAATCGATGACGCAATTTTAAGGTTAGCCAAAAAAGAGCTGACAAACCAACTCATGATGGAGGTCGTGGATAAATATGCTTATTCTCAGACCTAAGCTATATGAATTGTAAAATCAGGATGTTCGAGGAGTAGGGAAGCGACGAATATGTCTATCAAAGGGGACCAGTACTGTTCTCCAAAAAAGGCTGGACTGGCAGATGCATTGTTGATGGTTGGTGGTGGCCCGAACCAAACTGATATGTCAGGCTTATCAGGACGATGTGGCAGTGTCAAATGGATTGTTGGATCGATTTTGAAAAGTAAGGGTTTCCCTTATTGAATGTTTCAGGAGAACTTGATATGGCTTTGAGATTGCAGGGAGATTTTGGTTGAAGGTCCTGTGCTTGGGCCAGGTTGGTACTTGCAATGATTTGAAGAATAAGGTTAATGTCCAATTATCCTGCCCCATGGTTTTAAATTCGGACCCTCTTGGTGTAGGCTTGTGGGCGGAGATCAAAAAAACATACAAGATATGAGGATGTTATTCTGCAATGATATACGAGCCCCTCATATCCGACACCTATACGGAATCGTTCAGTTACTTGTTAAAAATCTGGAAAAATATATTAAATTGCAGGGGAACGTGGACTCCACGTGGAGTAAAACTCCATGAATTAATAGATTTTCTATTGGCAACCCCCTTTTCGAGGATTTATGAAACTATTGGATAAGCATTATCTGTCACTTCAGTTTAAGCTCAAAATCCATTCTAAAAATGCTACTGAGTTCCAGAGCTTTTTTGAAAATATTATGGAAGAAACGTTTGGAGACTTTAGGAAGATTCCGTCAGGAGGTGGGGATGGAGGCAATGACGGATGGATAAAAAGGTTAGGAAGATATTATCAGGTTTATGCTCCTAATGTACCAGCTACAAAGGATTCCGAAGCGGCTAAAAAGTTGGAAAAAGATTTTGATAAATTAATAAAAAATTGGAATGAAATCGAAGAAATACAAGAATACTATTTTGTTTATAATGATAAGTATGCAGGAGCAAATAAACCTGAAGAAGTACTCGCCAATCTGAGGAATGAACATCCAACCATTAAGTTTGAATTGCTTTTAGCGAAAAATTTGGAAGATATATTTTTCAAATTAGACGAAAATAAAATCTTAAATTTAGGGTTCAATATCGATTTAAGAATAGCGATTTCAAATGGCATAGAATACCTAAAAAAGGTGGAGGTTGAGCTTGATCGTGAGAATGCAAAATATGCCCAAAAAAGGCTATTAGATGTTAAAAATATAATCTCGACTTTAAATGATGATGGACTGCTTTTAGAATATAGGATTTTGGAATGTCGGTGTTTGCAGAAAACAGAAAGGATAGACGAAGCGATCTGTAAATACGATAACATTGCAAAAATGTATCCAAATGATTCGCGCGCGTTACTATATTTATCTGAAATCTATTTATCCCAATATGAGAATGATAAAAACAAAAAACTGATAGATACGGCTAAAGAAATTGATGCCGATTTTTGGTTAGTAGAATTAGAAGAGCTAATCAGAAAAAACAATTTGGGTGAAAAAATCGACATTTCAGATATTGATGAGAACTCATTTCCAGACAACCCTCGTGAGAAATCAAGTTATTACCGAGTATATTCGTCTATCTTAGAAAAATTTGGAAATCACAAACTAACCGAGAGCTTTATAGAAAAAGCTATCGACTTTAATCCAGAGAGATTCTCCAATTATATCCCTAAGCTTTCGTCAACTATAAACAGAATATTTTTTATTCAAGATGAAGTAAAGCGCTCGGAGGCTTCACACAACATACTTCATGAAATTAATGAAGTTGAGGCTAAATTCCTCCAACATGGGGATATAGGCTCGAGGAATAAAGCCACCTTGAATGCGATGAGATTGCACGCATTTCGTCTTATAGAAAACACTCAAGAGTACGAAAAAGTCGCAAAAGAAACTTTTGAATTATCATTAAATTGCTACTTAGACAATCAAATCCAACAAATACTGACCTCCCTCTTACATATTGTTTCACTACCAGAGAGCGACTTAAATCGGTTACTTAAGTTTCTGCAGAATTCAAAGTGTAAATTGTCTGAAGAAATGTCCAATGTAATTATTTTCCAATGCAATACTCACGACATTCTATTTTCTACTGGAAAACACTTTTTCGACAAAAAAGGAAATAAAGATTATTTTCAATTTATAGTTGATGTAGAGAATGGAAAAGAAGAAGAAATCTTAAGTTTTCTCCAAAAGAGGACCGATCTATCCTTTATTATGGCTAGCACACTAAGGTCTTTTCCAAAATTAAGAAAAAGCATAATCGAAAATTTACCGGATGACGGTAGTGTCCAAAAGGACAAGTTACTGCTTCTCTTGAATTTTGACGAAAAAGATTTTGATGAAGCATTTGAAATTTTAAAAACCCTTGATTTATCTGACCTTGGCTATTTTGAATGCCAACCAATTTTTCAAATAGTTAGACAAAAAGAAGCATGGGATTTTGAGATCATCATCATAGAGAAACTTTTGGAAAAAGAATCTGATCCGAAACAAATTAGGAACCTCAAGCTGGAGCTATTCAATGCGTTGTTCAATTTAGAAAAGTATCGTGAGCTAATTGATATCGGAGAAAGCATACTTAAAGAGTATTTTAAAGAAGGAAAATTAGGACCAAATGATGAATATGTCCTCGGCAACACAATTCTTGCTTGCTTCGAAAGAGGGAAAGTCGATCAATGCAAATTTGAACAGGCTGTAAATTTAATCCAAGAGTATCAATTAAGTAACCCTTCATTTAAGTTTAAAGTAGGCATTGAGGCTGAAGCATACCTGTTTAATGGTCAACCCGAAGAAGCACTTAGATCCCTCATTGACGGGGTAAAAAGCAAAAAGGTTCTCTCTTCAACAGAATATGCAAAATTGTATTTTTTGCTGTGCATTAAAATTTGTAGTAAAATTGAGCTGAAGCTTGAACCTTTACAGACGGTTGTTACGAATTCATTTGTTAAATTAGAAGATAAGGATAATTGGTATTTTATTGGCGAGAGTGATGAGTTAGACGCAATACTTATCAATAGTTTAAACACTAAATACCAAGCTTTTATAAATAAACAAGTTGGTGACCAAATTGCCCTTGAAGACAGATATAGCGTAGTGGATGACCAAAGAGTTGAAATTGTAGAAAATATATTGCCCATAGAACTGTATATTTTGTGGAAAACTATCCATTACTTTAATAAATTATCTCAAGATGGTGACCTTGAAGGTGTTTGGATGGTTAATATGCCCAAGCAAGATGAGACAGATGAGACTATCGATCCTCAATATTTACTAAAGTTTTTAGATGATTTCCATTCCAAAACCGATCCATTTTTCAAATTGTACTGTAAAGAAAACATTATCCCATTGGCCATGTTAGCTTTGAATGAAGGAGGGTTTACCAATGCCATTGGGAAAATTCAGAGGGAACAAAAAGGGTTTATAAATTTTAGCAATGGCACTTTAGAGGATATTAAAAATCAAGAAAAAACTGCAAAAAGAGTCATTGAAAACAAAGTACCATTTTTTATTGATGCAACTTCCGCGTTGTTTTTGTGTGAAATCGGAATGCTACCTAAAATAGTTTCTCATTTACCCGGATTAAAAGTGCCTCAGTCTGTGATAAATTCTCTGGCCAACATTTCCGAGAAATTTAGACATACAGAAGGGCAGATGGGAAGCATGGGATATGTTCAAGGTAAAATCTCTATTTCATCACTCGAAAAAGAGAAAAGTGACTTTGTCAGATCCAACTTCCTTAATGGTATTAAGGCCCTTGAATCAAACCCAGACAATATTTGCGTGATTTCTGAAGCAAATAAAATTGATTTCTTCCCTAGAATGAAGATCCCCGCTGAATTAAGTGATGCTTGTTCTCTGTCGATGAAGGACGACACACCTATCTTAACAGATGATCCTCTCTATTTGAAAATGGTAGAGTTACAAACCCAAAAAGCAATCCCAGAATTTTTTAGTTCTTTCGCTTTAATCAGAGTTCTTACTGACACGAACAGACTTAGTTTTAATGAGTATTTAACTTTTTTTGGTTATTTATCTTCATACCGATGCAGGTTTTTAACTTTCAGTTCAACTGATCTTGAAAAAGCTGTTTTCGGTGATAGACAAGTAAATATCATCAACGTCGAAAACCTTCTTCAATTTAATTTCCCTCTAACCCTATCAGGAGAATACGGTGTAAATTTTGATATAGCTTTTCGAATTATTTATGAATTTTTTATGAAAGTATTATCAGACGATACAATTACTTTTGATATTAAGGAGAAAATCCTGTTTCGATTAGTCGACACATTTCCTACAGATTTAAACAAAAAAGATTTTCTAAACCTATTATTAAGCACTTGTGTTAAAGTAATTGAACATATGGAAAAAAACAACATTATTTTGTCGACTACCACACACAGAATGCGTCGTGAGATTGAAAAATTCTTTCAGCTTAAGGAAATCTATGGTCCTGTAATAAAAGTATGGAAACCTGTAAGAATTGTGTAATTCAACAATGAGATCAGAGTAAAATTAATTACATATAGCCAAATCGAACAGATTTGGTCGTCTATTCAAAATCAATTTAATACATTAGTAAGTTGATTCTTACCTAAATTGAGCGATTTCGACCCTAACCTATGGTTGACGGCAAGCCCGAGGTGCAGCATCAGAACACTGATGGTAAGTCGAACCTTTTCCGTGCTGAACTTGTCCACAAATTGCATAACCAGTATCGGATCTGGCCAGTTTATGGGACTTATAGACGCAATTCACCAGCGATTCGCACAGCCCTTCAATTTTTTGTATTTCTTATGTGATGGCTGGTGCCATCCGGCAACGTCTTAGTAGCTCTGGCAGTTTGAGCCGGTCCAAGCAGGTTTGGCTCACTTTTAAAATGGTTTCTTTACCATGGAAAACAATTTTACCGGCAATATCGATCATACGTCTGCGAACCGTATTCGCATAGGCAGAGACGGAGATTACCGGGGCACTGACGTCCTCTTTAAAAGATTCCATCAGGAAATGACCCACCAGCATCGTGTAATACCAGGCGGAGTTTGCAGCGAAGCGCTTGAAAGGAAGCTGTTCGTGCCCAAAATCCTTCAGCGCCCGGTTGGCCAGTTCGTCACTGCCACGATCATGATAACAAGCCACAATTCCATTACTTGTCAGATACCCTTGGGCACCGGCTCTCTCCAGCATTCTGTCTACCGCTTGATTTTGGCCGATATTGGTAAAAATAACAGTATCAGGACGAAATCCGGGAAGATAAAGCTGTTGCTCTTCATCATGGGTCAACCGGCAAAAGATTGCTCGTCGGAACCTGTCCCAACTTTTCCGACGGCATCCAAACTCGACATACTCCCACACCTGCTCTTTCTTTTTCGACTTAAACCGCTTCCAGGAAGAGGGTTCCCAGTTCCCAGCCATATTCTTTATATCCTTGTAGATTCTTCCTCCGCAGATATAACCGATTTGAAGAGCCTCGCAGCGCTTGAAGATTTTTTGGTCGAAGAACCCACTGTCCATCCGGATAATGATCGGCACGTCCCAGCGATAATGGCGCCGAATCATGATCACGATGTGCAGGATCATCTTCTGCACGGTGTCACCGTGGTTGGAGTGCCGATCTCCGCTTCGGAATACAGCGTCTACTATGAATCGGCCCCAGTTCATTTGCAATGGTTGAAAGCCCTTCTTCTTTTTGTATGTCGGCTTAACTCCTTGGCGACACACAGCATCATCGTTGTCCATCACCATGGTATCAATACCCAGGGAAAACGCAAAAAGAAACCAGTTAACATGAAAATTGAAGTTAACAAAAGAGGTTCTCTTGTCATTTCCAAAAAGATGGTTGAGAGCATGGGCCTGAATGTTGGAGATTCTTTTCTGGCCAAGAAAACTGCGTCTGGTATCCAGCTGAAAAAGATTAAAGAAGATTCCCAGGCTTAGTTTAAAAATTAGGAGGCGGAAACGAATAGGTCCATTGGATCACTTTTCCGCCGATAATTATCCTGCCAAATTTAAAACTTTTTAAAACGCCCCAAAAAACTCTCACCACCTGGGCATTTTGATCACTTCCATCATGGACAGTTTGTAATTCTGAAATGCCTGGTAATAAAAGGATAGAGCCCCAAAATAGCGTCGATGTGACACCGTTCGTGTAAAATTTCATGACACGATGACAGCATCTGTCCCGGATTACGGGCAGCCCGCGACACACCCTTTTTATCTTTTGCATTCCTGCTGCAGCCGTGGCAAAATTATTACCAGGATCAATTCAACCAGGACCCCAGATGACAAAAGAACCAAAGGACAATAATCAAGACCAGACTCAAAACCTGACCATCGAGCTGCCCTGTCCAATCGTTGAACGGGTAGAGCGGTATGCTAAGGAGCATGGTACGGATATGGCCGGGGTGCTGATTGAGGCGCTGGACCAGTTTTTGAGGGGCCAAGATAAATGATTTTAGGGGAGGGGAGGGGACTGGCGGTTGAAATATCGGTTGAAATTTTTGATAAAAAAGCATAAATACTCTCACCATAAAAGGAACCATTGATATGGTTATATGTAGACCGTCACTGTGCCCGAAATTGTGCCCGTCAAGGTCAAAAATTTACAAACGGTTACAAACAAAACCAAAAATGGATTATGAAAAAGCCCGGTACATAAGGGTTTGAGAATTTAAGGATTTTTAAGAACTTTTAAAAAAGGACTTAAAATCCCTCGCCCGCAAGGGTGTACGAGTTCAATTCTCGTCCCAGGTACCACTTGCAAACCTCAAGGGTTTTGGCATACAACCCAAAACCCTTTTCTCATCATTACGGATAACAACACATCTCTATGGACAAGATTCAAATTACCGGCGGCATTCCCCTTTCAGGACAGGTTCGCATCAGCGGAGCTAAAAATGCGGCACTGCCGCTGATCGCATCCAGTATTCTGGTTAAGGGCACCAGTGTTTTCACCAATGTTCCCAAACTCATGGATATTGCTTCCGTCCGGATGCTTTTAGAGGATTTGGGCGCCGTCACAACATTTGAAGACAACGTTCTGACCGTGGACGCCGCAAACATCAATAAGATCGAAGCCGAATATGATCTGGTCCGGAAAATGAGGGCCTCTATTCTGGTCCTGGGGCCCCTTGTTGCAAGATTCGGCCATGCAAAGGTGTCCATGCCAGGCGGTTGCGCCATTGGTGCAAGACCTGTGAACATGCACCTGACAGGACTTGAAGTTCTGGGCGCTAAAATCTCAATCGAACACGGTTATATAGAGGCCAAAACCACAGGCCTTGTGGGAGGAGATATTTATTTTGACATCCCCACGGTAACCGGGACGGAAAATTTAATGATGGCGGCGGTTCTGGCCAAAGGAACCACAGAGCTGAGAAACGCCGCCCGTGAGCCCGAAATTGTCTGCCTGGCCGAGGCCCTCAATAAAATGGGCGCCAAAATCTCCGGGGCGGGAACGGCAGTCATTACCATAGAAGGTGTGGAACGGCTTAATCCTGTAGAAATCCGGGTTATTCCTGACCGCATTGAAACCGGCACCTTTATGGTGGCGGCAGCGGCAACCCGAGGGGATGTGCTGATTACCGACTGCGTCCCCGACCACCTGGGCGGCGTAATCAGCAAGCTCAAATCGGCCGGCGTCCAGGTTGAAGCCCAGGAAGACAAGATTCGAGTAAAAGGGCCGGACCGTGTCAAGAGCATTGATATCAAGACCCTTCCATATCCCGGATTTCCAACGGATATGCAGGCTCAGTTCATGGCCCTGATGACCGTTGCCAACGGCAACAGTGTGATCCATGAATCCATATTTGAAAACCGGTTTATCCATGCCAATGAACTGCTTCGCATGGGGGCGGATATCTCAATATCCAACGGCAACTACGCCATGGTCAGGGGGGTGGATAAACTTCAGGCCGCTCCGGTCATGGCATCGGATCTGCGAGCGTCGGCATCTTTGGTCATTGCAGGCCTTGTGGCCGAAGGGACCACACTGATCTCCAGGGTCTATCATATGGACAGGGGCTATGAGGCCATTGAGGAAAAATTTCTCGGCCTGGGGGCGAACATCCGGCGCATTAAATAACCTGAACCGAAATAAACAGGGGGGATGCGGTGACATTGAATCACAAACCGGCATATCCCCCGCTTTTACCCGCCTTAACCGGTATCTGCTGCGGCATTCTTACAGCCTTTTACCTGCCTGACCTGCCGGTTGCACTTTTTCTCATTCTATTTGTTTTTACCCTTGCAGCTTTTGCCACTCCCCTGAGGCTGACCTTTGCCATGGCCGCTATATCCCTTCTGGCCGGAGGATGGGGGATTACCACAATGGCCCGACTTCTCCGCCCGGAAAGGGCGCATCCATCTGTGACGGAATTTACTGACGGTCCGCCCTGTATCATTTCAGGCCGAATTTCCTCTTTTACCACACCTTCTCTTCGCAAAACCCGTTACACTCTCTCCTGTGAGACCGTAACATCTGTAAGCATGCCTGAACCGGTCCGGGTTACCGGAAAAATATACCTGTCCGTTTATAAACGCCCAGATTATAAGCCTACAATTGCGGACCGTCTGCCGCTGCTCTACGGCAGCAGGATTCGTGTTGAGGCGCCTCTCAGATCCATCCGAAATTTTGCCAACCCGGACGGCTTTGATTACGCACAGTTTTTAAGATTTAAAGGCATCAACGCGTCCGCATGGACAACAACGGACAAAATTCGGTTCATTCCATCTCCGGGAGAACCATGGATACGAATAATTCAGGGGTTTCAGAAGGTCAGACAGCGCTGCCACAGCTTTATTCTCAGCAGAGCAGGGCACTTCAGTGCCGGGATACCGGATTCCTCCTGGATTGCCGCAGACAGGAACCTGAAAAGAGATGCCGCGGCTGTCTTATCCGCCATGGTTCTCGGCCAGAAATCCGGCCTGTCCAATCCCTTAAAAGATCGCTTTGCCAGGGCCGGAATCAGTCACCTGCTCGCCATTTCAGGGCTTCATCTGTCCATCATCGGATTTTTATCGTTTCTGGTGATTCTGCAGATCTTCAGACCGTTTCCGTATTGTGTCAATCTTGGGCTGGCAAAAAAAACAGCCCTTGCCCTTACCCTTATTCCCCTGTCAGGGTACGCTGTGCTTTCAGGGTTTTCACCGGCCACCCAGCGGGCCATGATCATGGCGGCGGTTTTAATCTGGGCCATGTTGATCGACCGGGAGACCGACCCTTTGAATGTGCTTTGTCTGGCCGGTCTCCTCATTCTAAGCATTGACCCTTCCGCCGTGTTCTCCGTTTCTTTTCAGCTTTCCTTTTTTGCTGTGGCCGGCATTATTCTTGGACTGACCCTGGTAAACAAAAAAGAGCTGATGCCCCGATCAAAATGGTCGGCAAGAATAGTTACAGCCTTTTGGGTCAGTCTTTTTGCAGGTGCAGCCACCTTTCCTTTGACCGCCCGGTATTTCAACACCGCCTCTTATATCTTCATGTTCTCGAATCTCATTTTTGTTCCCGTCATTGGGCTGGGTTGCCTGCCGATTGGACTTGCTGCCTCAGCAACCCTCTTTGTTTATCCGCCCCTTGCCAATGGCCTTATGGATTTGGCACTGGCCCTTATTTCCTTTTGTCTTTCCCTAGTATCAACGATAGCAGCGCTTCCTTTTGCAAGCTCCAGAATCGTGGCCCCAAGTCTTGTTGAAATCGGTTTGTTTTATCTTATGGCCGGAGGGCTTTTCGCCTTTTTTGCCGGATATAAAGGGATAGGAAAAGGTTGTATGGCGATAGCCGTGGCGGCAGGCCTGGGCTGTATGGGGCTGGATGTGAAACACCGCTTTTTTTCAGGGCAGTTGACCGCCACTGTTTTGGATGTGGGGCAGGGCGAATCATCTGTAGTCAAAACTCCGGAAGGAAAAGTCATTCTATTGGATTGCGGGGGATTTTCCTCCGGATCCGGTTTTAACGTTGGGCGCTATGTTGTAGGCCCTTATCTGTGGAGAGAAAAGATCATGTCCATAGACCTAGTGATATTGTCCCATCCCCAGGCTGATCATATGAACGGTTTAGGTTTTATTCTGGACAATTTCAATGTGGGGCTTGTGGTCCGAAATAAAGATACGTCTGACAGCAATGATTTTGCGCAATTGCTGGCAGCAATCCAAACAAAGAACATCCCCGTGCGAACCCCAGATTTTCCCGGCACGGACATAGACGTTGGCGCTGTCCGCGTATCTTTTTACCCAGCCCGCACGCAAAGCCGTTCAGACTTGAACCATAACAGCCTGGTCGTCCGTCTTAACTTTAAAAAGTTTTCCATGCTGATGACCGGGGATATTGATGCAGCCAGGGAGGCTGGGCTTTGCCTTGCTCATCCTTTTTCCCTGGAATCAACCATAATGCTGGCACCCCATCATGGGAGCCGGACCGCCAGTACGAAAATTTTCCTTGATCAGGTGAACCCTGAAAGTGTAATAGTATCCTGTGGTTATCGCAATAGATACGGATTTCCGCATTTTGAAGTCCTAAAGCGATATCACTCAAAAAAAATTAAGGTGTACAGAACCGATCTTAACGGAGCCGTGACAATCCGTACCCGGGGAGGCGCTTACCAAATGACAACCTGCAGGAATCATTAAAGCTTTGTACTACATTTACCTTCCATACGTCTGTATTTTGTCCCTTGTAATGGCCGTTGAATGCTTCAGGAAAAAACGCCCAAAATGGTGGCCGCTTCTTGTGCTGGCCGCACCCATCACCACCCCCTATTTTATTTTCAAGTCCAGAAAAACCCAGGGCGTGGTTCCGTTCATGATTTTCCTGACGACATTTACCGCTGTATCTGCCTCTGAAATTTATTTGTACAGCCAGATGAAGGAAAAATTCAAATATGCCCACCTGCCGCCGATAACCCGCCAGGTGGTCCGGTTCAGCGAAACCCTTAAAAATACCACCCGCCGTTTGGATGACGCCCTGGTCAATCTGGAGAATATGTCCAAGGTGGAATCAAGGAAAAGTGAACTCAAAAGCACCATTGATTTTATAGGAGAGGTGCGGATTATTATGGCTCAGAACCAGGCAGCCATAAAGCGCATGGTAAAGTTCACTTCCGACTACAAGTCTTATTTTGTAAAAAAGGACTTGAACTGGGTCTACCATATCCAGCTTTTTTACACCAACCGAAACGTAGTTCAGCATTATAAAAGCCTTCAGTTGTACCTTGACGATTTCGAGGCGCTTTTAAAGTACACCTATGAGAACTTCGAAGCCATCAACAAGATCAAAACCGCAGGGCAACTGAGAAATTACGACGAATACTATCTGCGTTACAGAAGAGCGGTTGACTCCCACAACCGCTTCAACGTCAAACGGATCGAATTTCAAAACGGCTTTCTTGAGAAATATCCAAATATCAAACCCTACCTGCCCGGAGCCCGTCAGACGGAAACCTTTAAGCTCTGGGAGTAGCCGGCCTGGCCCAGGTTTGTCAAAAAGGGTACGATCACCCGGTTCTTGTTGCCTCCGGACACATCATAGGTAATGCTGACAATGGGAACGTTGACCTTTTTTTCTATCTGCTCGGCCATGGCTTCCGTAATCAGTCCGGGACAGCAGAAGGCCGGATTGGCCTGAACCAGTAAAGACAGGTCAGGGTGCTCATTAACAATATGGTGAATTTTGAGCAGGTTGTCCATGGATTCCCCGGTATGTTCGGGCAGAAGGCCGTAATCTTTGAGAATGTCCTCGTAGGATCCTGTTACCTTGAGATCCGTTTCCTTGAAAAAAGGCGCAAACAGGGGGTAGTACTTTTTTTCCATGGTTTTAAGGGCTGCCAGCAGGGCAGAGTTTGAAATCAGGCTCAGATACTTGCCCTCCTTGAACCATTTTTTAAAATAGGTTTTGGCAATAATCTGCACATACTGATAGTAGGGTGTGGTGACCACCTCTCCGCCGTTCTCTTCAATAAACCGGATCAAGTCCTGATTCATGGCGGCATTATCCCGGACGTAAAGGTCCCCGAAAATGGCGACTTTTGGCCGCTGAGCGTCCTTATTAACAGGAATCCGCATAAACCGGGACATGATTTCCTTTAAGGCCTTCTCTTTTGATCCGCCGGTGAGAAAGGCGGATCCCATGATGCCCCTGGCCGATGCAAGCACCCTGTCCGTGTCACCCGTATTGACTTCATAGGGCCGAATCTTACAGGCAAGGGATCTGAAAAGCCCCCCGAACATGTATGCAAAATAGGTCTGTTTTGACGCGTTAAAGGAAATATCAAAAAGGGAGAGCTCTCCCATGTAGACTTCAGATGTTTCAAACCCCCGGCC
The DNA here is from genome assembly GCA_963677255.2 of uncultured Desulfobacter sp. Classification (GTDB taxonomy): domain Bacteria; phylum Desulfobacterota; class Desulfobacteria; order Desulfobacterales; family Desulfobacteraceae; genus Desulfobacter. The sequence continues at coordinate 134,562 of CAXXER010000003.1, forward strand.
TTCTCTCTCCAGTATTTTCTGGATATGATAGGGATACATTTTAATGTTGCAGGCAATTTCAGACTCATTGAGCCACAGGACCGTTGATGAAGGATCCAGTCCCCGGCTGCCAACCGTATGGATAAAACCGGCTGCCACAGCATTCAGAGGCAGGCATTGACCCGTATTGGTCAAAAGACTTTTTTTCAGGGTCTCCTGGTTCTCCTCCATGAGCATGGCGTCATAGCCTTCATGCTTCATGATGCTGACAATAAAATGGCCTGTGATGCTGTCCCAGTTGGGATAGACAATGGTTTTCTCTGCGAGGGTCCGGGTCTGCCTCAGAGCGAATCCTTTGGCCTTTCGCTCTGCCGGCAGGGGGGCTTGGGACTTCTTTTGCATCTGCAAATGATTTGAAAAGGCCCGGACGGCAGCTTCAATCCTTGTTTCGTAGCCCACACTGGAGTCATGCTCGTCCAGTTCCAGCACCAGATAGGGTTTACCAAAGCCCTCCATGATCTCTTTAAAATAATCCGTTCCAAAGGAATCGGGTGAGCACTTAAAAGAAGAGATATAAACCGGATAAAGGTTTTCCTCCTTGGCCGCCACATAGGCCCCTTTTAAAATCTGGGCGGCGTGTTTCCAGTGAATCTGCTGCAAAAGCGGATCAATATCTGAAAAATCGTAGGATGAATAATCAATCATGTCCTGGAAAAACGTCTGGATGCCCAGATTTGAGAAAATTCCGGGAATATTGCTGTTCATGGCTTTGGATAACACCGTATAGGGGCGCCCAAGAAGCAGGACACGGACCTGATCGGTTGTCTTTTCAGCGCAGGCCTTTTTATAAATGTCCTGCAACCCTGATTCCTGCCTTTTTTGAAGGGCGGTGGCCCGGTCAAAGGCCTGGGAGATGTCAAAAAATGAAAAGGACGTGGCAAAGGCGGATTTAAGGGACTTGTAAAGCTCCAGTTTTGCATGAAAACTGGTGTAAAGATACTTCACCATGGGAGAAAGAATCCGCCGGGTGTCAAAAAGACCGGAAAAAACAGCCGGCGTGAACTGGGTATAATAGCAGTGCTGGCGCCGCCGGTCCTTTTCCCTGTTGCGGTCTTCAAAGTAAAAGGGAAGAAACACAAAATCCGTTTTTTCCAAAAGCCAGCTGACATGACCGTGCATGGACACAACAGGCGAGCAGAATTCTGCGCCTGCAATCCGTTTTCCCCGTTTGACCGGATCTTTTAGATTACGACTGGTCCGGGTTTTGACCCCGAGGCTGTTAAAGAAACTCTCCCAGAAGGGTAGATCCTGGGACATATGCAGGGCATCGGGAAGGCCAATGGTGATGTCCGGATGCAGGACAGGGCCCTTGTCGACCTTTAATACCTGACGGCGCAGATCCAGAAGATCGTACCGGTCCTTCACAGCTCCGCGGGTTCCCGTTTCATAATCGCGGCCACACAAAAACCCGTAGGCCTGGGGGCTGCCGTTAATCTCCGCAATGGTAATTTTGCAGTGGTTGGTGCACAGCTGGCAGACTTCCTTTCTCACCGGAATGTCTTCCTGCCAGAGACCAAAGCCTCGGAAGTTTGAGACGGAAAGCCGGCCGTCCTCAACCGCTTCTTTTGCCAGAAGTGCCACGCCAAGGGCCCCTGTCAGGTGACAGTACCGTGAGACATGGATGGGCTTGGAAAGCTTTTGCTCAAAGGCGGCCACAAGGGCCCTGTTTCTGGCTGTGGCGCCCTGGAACAGCACCTGACTGCCGATTTTGGCAACGCTTGCCACCTTGGTCAGGTAATTGTCCCGTACCGAATGAAGCACAGAGGCCAGAATTTCATTTTTCTTATAGCCTTCTGCAAAAAAATAGTTGATATCCCGCTCCATGAATACGGTGCAGCGGTCACTGGAAACCGGGGCTGTTACCCCTTCGGTTCTTTTAGAATATTCGGAAAGAGGACAGTCCAGTTTGACAGCCTGTTCCTCGATAAAAGAGCCGGTGCCTGCAGCGCAAACCGTATTCATTACAGATGAAGTCACAACCCCGTCCTTGAGGAGGGTGAACTTGGCATCCTGCCCCCCGATTTCAATGATGGTATCCACATTCGGGTTGAGGCACACTGCGGCGGCGGCATGGGCCGTAATCTCATCAGGTTCGATATCGGCCCCGATAATCTTGGCGGAAATCCGTCTGCCGGATCCGGTGGTGCCGCAGCCTCTGACGGGCATGTTGAGTCCATAGTCCGTTAAAAACTCATCCAATGCCTTAAAAAGGGACTGAACCGCCTGAACGGGTCTTGAGGCGGTTTTAGTGTAAAATCCGGCTAAGGGCTCACCGTCCTGATCTGTGAGAATACTTTTGGTGCTGGTGGAGCCCACATCCACCCCGAGATATCCTTCGGTCAAAACGGCGGTTGCAGGGTCCCGGTAGATATCGACTTCCACCCCGTGGGCCTCATAAGAACGAAATGCCGTAAAGTCCGGGTAGTCGGACAGCGTCAGTAAAAGTTCCGGATAACGGTAGCCTTTCTTGTGCTTCTGGTCCCTGAAAAAGGCCTCCGGAATCGCGTAAGTTCCGGGCGTGGCAGTACTCCCGGACTGCTCCAGCAGATTCAAGGCAGCGCCCATGGCGCCGTAGGCCATGGCAAATGCATCAGTGACGAGGCGGATGCCTAACAGTTCTTCCAGATGCCTGCGCACGGCATCATTTTTGGCAACCCCGCCGCAGAATATCACTTTGCCATCGGGTATGGCCTGTTTGAACAGGGTATTGGCGATGTTTTTAGCAAGACCGTAACACAGCCCGTCGCAGATCTGGAGGATATCATATCCTTCCTGCTGGGCGTGGATCAAATCGGTTTTGGCAAACACAGCGCACCGGGTGGCAATGTCCGGTCGGTCCTTGCCATTTTCCAGAGCCATCCGGCTGATCTCCTCGGATCCTGTAAGTTTGAGCCGGCCGGCCTGTTGATCAAGAAAGCTGCCCGTACCCGCGGCACAGGAGGAGTTGTGTTTGGCACCGGTATACTGCCCCTCACCGTTGAACCGAGACAGCGAGAACCGTTCCCCGCCCACATGGAGAAGGGCGCTGATTTCTCCTGAGTGAACCTTTCGGGCTGCGCGGAGAATGGCAACCTGATCGTCCACACGACCGTCGCAAGCAATGAAGTCCGGTGTGGATGATGTGGCGGCCACCAATGCGGTTTGTTCAATCGGATAGGAGGCTAAAAGATCTGACAATACGGCTTTGACTTCCCCGTGATGATAGGCGGTGTCGTGGAATAAAAGATCTCCCGTTGCACTCAAGCCTGCAATGCTGGCTGAGACGGACCCTGCGTCAATACCGATAATATATGCTGAATTTTCCATTTTCAAATCTGCTCCTTTATCTCGCTCCAGAATGACCGAACCCCCTGGAACCAACCGTCCATGAATTTGCGCTCGTGCTCCGCTCCACCTTCTCCTGAATACTTTCCCAATTCAAAGTCGCGGTAAATCTGTTGAAAATACGTCTTTAAATTCTGATGTTCCACCACCCCATACGTATCTTCATTATGAAGTACGTATAACAGGTCTTCGTAATGGGCAGACTTGGCCCAGGCAAGCCCCTGGCGCTTTCCTGTCCGATAGAATTTGTTTTCCCAGGCTTGCTTTTCTTCCCGAAGCCGCTGGATAATCTCAGGCATATCAAACTCTTCTGAAAACCTTTTTTGCAGGGCCTCTTTTCTCTGGATGGCCTCAGTCAGGGCCTCCTGAAACAATTTGGAAAAATTAAAAGAGCTGCGCCATTCGGTCAGTTTTTCATGGAGCATATCAGGAATGCTCAGGGTAATTTTCTGGGCCATGGTTCACCTGCCGTAAGGGTTGAATTCATTTGCCTAAGTTGGCAACGCTATGTTACGTACTTTACTGGCAATACGTATTCCTCCTGACCGTGCGTGTCAACACTTAAATTTTTTTACAGTTTTTATACAGACTTCCCCCCAGCTTGCATGTACCCTCTCTCTTGTATTTTTGCGGTAAACTGAGTATATAAAGCCACTATGTTTAGAAACACACTCGAAAGCATCGGTTCCGACACCATTCGCCGCATCAAGGGACTTGGAAGAATCATTATTTTTCTTATCAAAGCTGTAAAACAGCTTTTTGTTCCGCCCTTTCAGGCTGCAAAAATCATAGATCAGGTCTGGTTTATCGGGGCCAAATCCATGTTTGTCATCGTGCTGACCGCATTGTTCACCGGTATGGTACTCGGGCTTCAGGGCTATCACACCCTGGTCCGGTTTGGCTCTGAAGCCGCCCTGGGATCAGCGGTGGCCTTAACCCTTATCCGCGAGCTTGGGCCAGTTCTAACAGCCATCATGGTCGCGGCGCGGGCAGGATCCGCCATGGCCGCAGAACTGGGTGTTATGAGAATCTCAGAACAGATTGACGCCCTGACCACCATGGAAATCAATCCGATTCGGTTCACCTTCTCTCCGCGGCTGGCAGCGGGTATCATCAGCTTTCCTCTTCTAACCGCACTTTTTGATGTTGTCGGAATTTTCGGGGGCTATGTCAGCGGTGTCATCTTTCTGGATATTAACCGGGCGACATACATGGATAAAGTCATCCGGACAATCCATCTGCACGATATTTATGACGGATTCGTGAAAGCCATCGTTTTCAGCCTGGTTGTCATTACCATCTGCTGTTTTAGAGGATATTACGCCCACATGAACACGGACCAGGCCAGGGGGGCAAAAGGGGTGTCCACAGCCACCACCACAGCGGTTGTGAATTCCTGCATCATGATCCTTGTTGCCGATTATATTATTACCTACTTTACGGTGTAAGCCATGGACACTCCCCTGATCGAAATGATCGATATCAAAAAACGGTTTGGCGACACCCAGGTACTCAATGGTGTGAACCTGTCCATATTTCAAGGTGATATTACAGCCATTATCGGAAAAAGCGGCACGGGCAAGTCCGTATTGCTCAAACATATCATAGGACTCATCCAGCAGGATTCCGGAAAACTGCTTTTAAACGGTGTCTTGGCTGACAATATGAACCGAGCCAGCCGCCGCGATTTTCAAAAAGATGTGGCCTATATGTTCCAGGACAATGCCCTGTTTGACTTTTTAACAGTGTACGAAAATATCGCCCTGCCTTTGTCCGAAAAAAGAGTAAAAAAAAATCAGATCAAGGATCGGGTAGGGCATCTGCTCTCCCTGCTGGGTCTTGAAGGGAATAACGACAAATATCCGGCCCAACTTTCAGGAGGCATGCGAAAAAGGGTGGCCATGGCCCGGGCCCTGATCACCAAGCCCAAAATGGTTCTGTTTGACGAACCCACCACAGGCCTTGATCCCATCCGAAAAAATAATGTGCATACCATGATTGCCAGGTACCAGGAACAGTTCGGATTTACCGCGGTAATTGTCAGCCACGATATACCGGATATCTTTGATATCAGCCAGCATGTCGCCATGCTGGACAATGGGAAAATCGTGTTCCAGGGGACCTCGGATCAGGTCCTTAAAAGTGACAATCCGATGGTGCAGGCCTTTATACGAGGAGAGCAAATTTCGGGCGAAGATGACACTACCGCTGGAAGGGAAAAATAATGAAAAAAAAGAATGTTGAACTATATACCGGCCTGTTTGTAATCATTGGGGCGCTTTGTGTCGCCTATCTTATCGTCGTACTGGGCGGGTTTGACTTTTTACCCTCTGACCGGTACGCCCTTCACGGGTATTTTTCATCGGCATCCGGGCTCAAACCCGGAGCACGGGTGGAAATCGCAGGAGTGGAAGTCGGCAATGTGGCAGCCATTTCAATGGACAAAGATCGCATGGTGGCACGGGTGGAAATTCACATTGACAAATCCATTGAGATTTCTGAAGACAGTATTGCCTCCATAAAAACTTCTGGTATAATAGGCGAAAAATACATCTCCATTTTACCCGGTGGTATGGACATGATGCTTGAAAACGGAGATGAGATGATCAATACGGAATCCTCCCTTGACATTGAAGGGCTGGTCCGAAAACTGATATTCAGCAACGATAATAAAACCAAAACTTCTCCCTAAGGACGAAACATGACCAGACATTTCCTTGTGCCCTCCCTGATCTTTTTTCTGTTCGCTATACCCTCTTTTTTGTCTCCCGCTTTTGCCGGCAGCACCCAGGATCCGGACTGGTCCGTCCAGGCTGAATCTGAGCTAAAAAGCATGGTGGACGAGGTGCTTGTCCTTATTCGGGATACCGAACTTGCAAAGGTTCCGGAAAAGCAGGAAAAGGCCCTTTATGACAAGGCCTTTCAAATTTTCGACTTTAATACGTTTTCCATGCTGGCCCTGGGACCCAAGTACAGGGATTTCACCGATCAGCAGCGCAAAGATTTCATCTTCTACTTTTCAAAACTGATCTCCCAGACCTATTTTCCTAAACTGGCCGGGCAGGACGTCAACAACCTGACCATCAACTATCTGAAAAACAGTCCCTTAAAGGTCAAGCGGGACATCTACCGCACCGACATCCTGACAGAGCTGATCCAGGGCGATCTTAAAGTGCCCATCGTATACCGTATGATCAGCAAGAACAATCAGCCCTGGCGGGTATATGACATTAAAATTGAAGGCGTCTCCATGGCGGCCAATTACAGAGAGCAATACCATCAGCAAATCACGTCAACCCCGGATGAGATTATAGCCCAGTTAAAGGAGAAGGTGACCCTATGAAAAAATACCAGACATGCATTGCAGGTCTGATCGTATCCCTTTTTATCTGCTTTCCCGCTCTGGCTGAGGAAGCCAATGCCGGAAAGACAGTAAACAAATCCTCCCTTACCCCAGTTATGATCCTGGCTCAGGCCGATACCGATTCAAAAGACGCGGCATTAGAAGACGATCTTTTTGACGAATACGAGGATCAGGCCCAAACCACCCAAGTGGTGGCCGACCCCCTTTACTATTTTAACTATGCCATGTACGGGGTGAATGATTTTTTATATTTTTACGCCTTAAAACCCCTGGCGCAGGGGTATAAATTTGTTGTTCCCACCATAGCCAGACGCGGAGTGAGAAACTTTTTCCACAATCTGATGTTTCCCGTCCGGTTTATCAACTGCCTGCTCCAGGGCAAAGTTGATGCGGCAGGAGAGGAATTCGGTTCGTTTTTTGTCAATACCACCATCGGCGTCCTCGGGTTTAACAATTTTGCCCAGAAGCATATGGGGCTTGAGCCTCATATGGAAGACCTGGGACAGACACTTGCAACCTATCACATCGGAGACGGATTTTACCTTGTGCTGCCGGTTTTAGGCCCCTCCACCCTGAGGGATACCGTTGGCAGGGTAGGGGACATGTTTGCTGATCCCGTTCGCTATGCAAGTCCATGGGAGCTGTCCTGGGGCCTTACAGGCCTTGACAAACTCAACCAGACCTCATTTCACATCGGGGATTACGAAGCCTTAAAGGAGGCTTCCTTGGATCCCTATGTGGCGATCCGCAACGCCTATATCCAGAATCGCAGGTCACTCATAAATAAATAGACAAATCAAAAAGAGTCCGACCCCGTGATCCGTTTAAGCGGCTGGGTTCAGGAAAACAGATCCGTACGGCGGTTGGGAAGAAAATAGCGCATCCTGTGAGACCGGACTGCGTGCAGCAGATCCGGATCGATATCTGCCATATGAATGGCATTGCACCCGTTCACTCGCTTTGATTTCAAAAGCCCGTCCGGCCCGATCACAAGGGCAACACCCGGGAAGGAAAGTCCTGCCCCATTATCCCCGCATTGATTAACCGCTGCAATATAAAGACCGTTATCAAAGGCCCTGGCCGTCATGTGCCGCATCCAGGAGTCAAGCTTTTCTTCAGGGGTCCCTCTTGGAGAGGCATGGGGCATGAAAATAATATCCGCCTTTTCAAGGGCCATGGCTAATGAAAGCTCCGGAAAGTGGGCATCGTAGCAAAGCTGGATGCCGAAGCGGATGCCACAGGCCTCAAATACCCGGATCCTATTGCCCGGCGAACAGGTGCCGTTTTCCTGCGGGGCCAGATGAATTTTCCGGTACAAGTCCATTTTCCCTGCCGGCGAAAATACCAGATGGGTGGCCCGGATGCCCTGGGTCTCTCCGTTTTCAGCAATGCCTGCGAGCACGGTGATATTCAATTGTGCTGCGGCACGGGAAATGGCACCGGTCCATTGTTCGTCTATAGGGCGGGCAATTTCACGGATACCTGGGCCTGCAGCATAGCCTGTAAGGTTCATCTCCGGAAAGACAACAATTGAAGCCCCTTTGGAAGCGGCCTGTCCAATCAGTTCAAGGCATTGGTCCAGATTTTCATCAAATCTGCCGAGTCTGCAGTTCTGGATAACAAGGGCGGTCCTGATCGGTTTCATGACCTTTAAGCCCTCTTACACTTTGAAATTGGCAGATATTTTAAATACGTGGGTGGCGGGCAGATTAAGGATGGTGGACACCCCTGTATCCTTTGCAATGCTTTCCAGATTCTCCCGAATGGTTTCCCTGGAGGAGGCAATAAAGGTAAACCAGATATTGAACTTGTGGTCCCTGCGGTAGTTGTGGGTGACACCGGGAAAGGCGTTTACCGTTCTGGTAAAAAGCGCAACCTTATCTTCGGGGACCTGGGCGGCGCAGAGAGTGGAGTGGTATCCTAAGCGGTCCGGACTGAAGTTTCCCCCGATCCTTCTGATGAGCATGGCCTCTTTCATCTCCCGGATGCGGCGGATCAGATCATCCTCACAAAGCCCCAGTTTTTCCCCAAGCACCTTAAAGGGGCGGGGATGGATGGGAAAATCAACCTGGATGCTGTTCAAAATCGTTTTGTTTGTCTCGTCAGTGAAGGATTCTGTCATAGGCAAGTCCTTGTGCGCGGGTCCATTTAACCCATTTTAAGATCATAATAACAAAGGCCCTGTTTTTTCAAACAGGGCCTTCATATCATTCGTTTACAATAAACTTAAAAAGCTAAGTTTACTATACACAACCGGTCGGTTTGGGCAGACCAGCCATCTTGCAAGCTCCCTTGCCAGGTCCGGAGGGGAACAGCTCGTAGATGTGTTTGAGTTTGAACTTGGTCAGCTTGGAAAGAACACGAACCATGGGAGCAATACCGTTTTTCTCGTAGTAGTCCTGAAGAACTTTAACCAGCTGCCAGTGCTCATCAGTCAGCTCATCGATGCCTTCCTGGCCTTTTACATATTCTACCCACTCGTCACAGTACAGGTTGTAGTCGAGAAGGAAACCGTCTTCATCGATTTCAAAAGTTTTGCCGTTAAATTCAACAGTTGCCATTAAACTTTCCTCCTAAAAAATGGTTATTTCTTGCCTTATCATTACAGACGTACCGTCGTCACTTCAATGGTCGACACGATAATTGAAAACTAAACATATCTCAGCAATAGGGTCTTGTCAACAAAAGAAACGGTTCGCTTCCTTAAAAAAAATAATCAATGCTAACCCTTGAAAATCAGTACTCTTTAGGGGTTTGATTGATCTGTGCCAGGGTGAATACGGGGCCGTCTTTGCACACCAGTTCTTTTCCGATGTTGCACCGGCCGCACATGCCGATACCGCACTTCATCCTGTTTTCCAGAGACATGATGATCTGATCCTCCCCATAGCCCAGTTTGGTCAGGGCCGGCTGGGTGAATTTGATCATGATGGGCGGGCCGCAGACAATGGCATAGGAATCAGCATCGGCCTTTGGTGCCTTGTCCTCGACAATCTGCGGTACAAAGCCTTTATTGTACTTCCAGTCGGGATCATCGGTGCCGTCGACCGTGATGTGCATGTTGATGTCATCTCTTTTTTCCCATTCAAAGAGCTCTTCGCGGTACAGCAGCATACCCGGAGATCTTGCCCCATAGACCACGTCAATGGTACCGAATTTGTCTCTATTGGCGGGATCCAGCATGTAGACAATGGATGAGCGCAGGGTAGTAAAGGCAAAACCGCCGCCGATGATGACCACATTCTTGCCCTCAAGCATCTCCCAGGGATACCAGTTGCCCAAAGGCCCTCTCAGCCCCATGATGTCCCCGACCTTCATGTTGTGAAGGTGGGAGGTCACAACCCCGGTCCTGAATACGGTGAACTTTACAAATCCCGTTTCCACAGGGGAGGAGGCGATGCCGATGGGAATCTCACCCACCCCCGGAATGGAAAGTTCGGCAAACTGCCCGGCCTTGTATGCAAACTTTTCTTCATCCCCTTCGTTGAGAAAGACGAAGGTGAAGGTTTTAAGACTGTTGTCCTCCGTGGCCGTCTCGATCTTGTCAATGCGAACCGGATACGGCATATATGGATTTTCCATTCTTTTGTCTCCGCTAGTCGTCTTGTTTCTCGTAAGTGTTCATGGTCTGACAAACCTGTCTGATATCAATGTTCACAGGACAGCTTTTGACACACCGGCCGCATCCGACACACATAATGCCTGCATCGTACTTATCTAAAAAGTACTTGAGTTTGTGCATAAAGCGCTGGCGGACCCGCTGGACTTTCTCGCCTCTGGGGTTGTGCCCGGAAGCGTGATGGGTAAAAAGAGGAGACATGCACGAATCCCAGTTACGGAATCTTGTGGAGGCTTTCTTTTTGGTCTCGTCCTGAATGTCAAAGCACCAGCAGGTGGGGCAGACATAGGTACAGGTCCCGCAGTTGATGCAGGAGAAGGCCACATCATCCCAGAAGTCTGCCTCGTGCAGTTCCAGAATGGTTTTATCCTTTAACTTGTCCGTTTCAACAACAGAGGCAATCTGTGATTCCGCCTCTTTTCTCAAAACGTCCAGCAGGATCTGGCTTTGTTTCTCATCTGCGGCGGTCTCAAACCCGCAGGCCTTGGCAAAGGCCTCGCCCTTGGGGGTCAGCACCTTGGCCAGAAACGTGTCATCCATATCGGCTAAAAGAATATCCAGCCCCTCTTCACTGAACGGGCCGGTGCCGGCTGAGGTTGAAAAATCAAAGGGTCCGGGCCGGTTTACGGCAAGTCCCACAAAGGTGGTCGCCTCATAGGCATCGCACCAGTAAGGGTCCCGGTAGTCCTTTGTATCAAAGTTCATTTTGACCAGCTGAATCGCTTTGGCATCATAAGGACGGATGCCCACCACGGCTCTGGGGGAGTAATCCGTATCCGAACGTTTCATAATGTGGTGGTCTGCCTTAGCCTCGTCCAGGCTGGTGAAAAGAATCTTTTCACTTTGGGGAAACAGAACACTTTTGGCGGACAATACAGAATCGGTATAGTCCATTTCCGGCCGGACATCATCGTCCAAGCAACGGATCTGGCAGCCGTTTTTATCTGTGACCGGCCCAAAAAGCTGATAGGTCCCTCGACTTTTATCAATGCCTTTGGCCCAGTCTTTTTTATCGATGGTGATAAATTTCATTTTCAACTCCTTACAGGATGCGACTGTTGTCTATCGGATAAAGTCATTGGGATCGTCCGGACTAAAGGCGTCAAGGGGCGGACGCTTGGCCAAATCAAGTCCCGCTTCCCAGCCGAACATCTCAAAGGCGTCCTTGTTCAGTTTCCGTGTAAACTCACGAACGTTGATGCCCATGGGACAGGCTTCCACACAGGCCCCGCAGTCGGTGCAGCGGCCTGCGCAGTGAAAGGCGCGTAAGAAATGGAAGGTATCCACATCGGTTTTGTTCTGGCCCTTGCCCACCCACTGGGGCCCTGCCTCATCCACAAAACAAGTGGGACAATAGCATAAGGGACAGGCGTTTCTACAGGCATAGCAGCGGATGCAGTTCTGGGTCAGTTCCTTGAAATGAGCCCATTTGGCCTCATCATCCAGGGCTTCGACGGCGTCCACATCCGGGAAGGGATTATCCAGAACCTGTTCTTCCACAAGTTCCCCTGCCAATTCATCGTAGAGCACCGGGTTGCGGTGGGTGCAATAGGTGCAGTTGTGGCGCAGCATTTCCTTCTTGTCCAGAGTCTTGGTCCCAACGGTGGTGGAAACGGTCAATGTATCTCCGTCTTCCTCAAATCCCGTGATCTCTCCTTCAACGGCAGCTGCTATCTTGATCTTGTCCACCATGCCGGTACAGGGCACGCCGATGATGTAAAGATCGTCTCTTTTGATCTGATTTTCAACGATATGGGTGACAAGATTGCGGGAATCGCATCCTTTGGCAATGACCGCAATCTTGCCCTTCTGGTTTCTTGCAAAATTGGCCAGGTTCAGCCCGCAGGTGCTGTTAAAGATCAGGGTATCGGCACCGGCCTTGTTCGTGACGGACACAGGTCGTGTGGCCATGGGAATAGACCCTTGCGTAAACCCGATCACCCTTTCAACCGTCCCCTTTTCAAGGAGGTCAGCTGCAAGCGTCCTGATTTTCTGTACACAGGTATCCATTTTATTCATAGTCCTTTACAAATTTTTCATTGGGTCCTAAAGCCTCAACCTTTTCGCAGATTCCTTTGACCACGTCCACAAATTTTGTGGCTTCCGCCGAGGAGATCCATGAAAAATTAACCCGGTCCCGTTCAATGCCCATGTGTGACAAAAGGTTGCCCATGAGTGCGAATTTTCTTCGTGCATAATAATTACCATCCAGGTAATGACATTCGCCGGGATGTCAGCCGGATACCCAGACCGCATCACATCCTTCTCTTAATGCGGATAGGATAAACTTAGGACTCAAACGCCCTGTACAGGGAATCCGGATAACCCGGACATCGGCCGGGTACTGCATCCGGCTCACACCGGCCAAGTCGGCGGCACCATAGCTGCACCAGTTACACAAAAAGGCCGCTATTCTCACTTTGTTTTCAGTCATGGTCTCTCCTTATACTGCTTCTTCATTCAAAGCAAAGATTTGTGCAAGTATCTGATTTGTGTCGAACCCTTTCAAACGGATGGCCCCGGACCGGCAGGAGGCGACGCATAGTCCGCATCCTTTGCAGAGCACAGGATTGATGGAGGCCTTGCCCGCAAACCGTCCTTCTGCCTCAAAGGCGGGAGCGGAATAGGGACAGATGGAGACACAGACCCCGCAGGAGCTGCACTTCATGGGATCCACACGGGCCACGTTACCGGAGGTTTTCACCGTTTCCTTGGCCAGCAGGGTGACGGCGCGGGATGCGGCCGCCTGGCCGTGGGCAATGGCCTCGTCAATGGGTTTGGGATAATGGGCCAGGCCACAGAGGAACACACCGTCCGTTGCAAATTCGGAGGGTCCCAGTTTGGCATGTCTTTCCACAAAGAACCCGTCTTCGTTCAGAGGCACTTTAAAGAAGTTGGCAAGTTTCTCATCTTTGTTGGGCACAATGGCCGTGGCCAGGGTTAAAAGATCGGCATCAATCTGCACCGGCATCCTTAAGACATGGTCCATGACCGTGATCAAAAGTTTGCCGTCAGTGGTCTCAACCTTTGGCTTATTATCCACGGAGTAACGGATAAAGATAACACCCGCCTCTCGTGCCTGCTGGTACTTGTACTCTCTTTCACCGTAGGTCCGGATATCCCGGTACAGGATAAACACATCCATTTCCGGATTCAGTTTTTTAAGTTCCAGGGCATTGTCTATGGAATGGGTGCAGCAGACCCGAGAGCAATAGGGCCGTGCCTCCTCCCTTGATCCCACGCACTGGATGAAAACGGCGGATCCAAGTTCCTTGAGAGACTCATCCTTTTCAATGAACCGTTTGTCCAGATCCAGACTGGTAATGATTCTGTCGTCCTTGCCAAAGCAGTACTCATCCGGGGTATACCCGTGGGCGCCGGTGGCAATGACGGCAATGCCGTGTTCCAGGATTTCGGTAGCTTCACCGGTTTTCAACTCGGATTTGAAATTGCCCACAAAGCCTTCAACATTTTCCAGGGTGGTCTCCATGTGGAGGGTAATCTTTTCGTTGGCCTTCACCTCCTTGATCAGAGAGCCCAATCCTTGTGCAATGTTTTCTTCCTTATAGGTGTGGAAGAGATTGTTGGCCTGACCGCCCAAGACTTTGTCCTTTTCAAGGAGGTGGACTTCATAGCCCTGTTCGGCAAGATTTTTGGCGGATACCATGCCGGAGATGCCGCCGCCGATGACCATGGCCACGGGCTTAACCTGAAGTTCGGCTTCTTCCAGAGGTTCCATGAGGGCCACCTTGGATACGGCCATTCTCAGAAGATCCTTGGCCTTCTGGGTGGCAAGCTCCGGGGAGTCTTTGTGAACCCAGGACGCATGGTTTCTGATATTGGTCATCTCGAACAAGTACTTATTCAGACCTGCGTTGATCAGGGTTTCCTGGAACAGGGGCTCATGGGTTTTCGGGGTACAGGCGGCCACCACGATCCGGTTGAGCTTGTTGGCCTTGATGATCTGGCTCATGCTCTCCTGGGTATCCTGGGAGCAGGAGTAAAGATTATCTGAGCAGTATTCAACGTAGGGCAGGGCGGCGGCATAATCCCGGACTTCCGGGACATTGACCACGCCTGCGATGTTCGTGCCGCATTTGCAGACAAAGACCCCGATTCTGGGACGTTCTCCGACCACGTTGGTTTCGGGGATCTCGTCAGGCACCTTTGTCAGGGTGTTTCTGGCAGGGGCCAGAAGGGCGCCGGCCTCGCCTGCCGCAGCGGAGGAGTCCACAACCGACTGGGGAATATCCTTGGGGCCCTGGAAGGCGCCGGCGACAAACACGCCTTTTCTGTTGGTTTCAACCGGGGTGAACGACGAGGTCTTGGCAAAGTTGCCGTCTGTCAATTCAATCCCCAGTTTTTTGGCCATGTCAACGATTTCAGGAGAAATCTCAAGACCGATGGACAAAACGATCATGTCAAAGGTTTCGTTGATGTTCTTGCCCGTCTCGTCGGTGTAGGTGATCTTCAGATCCCCTGTGACATCCTGGGGCACCACGGTATGGACCCGGCTTCTCTCAAAGCGGATGCCCTGGTCTTTGGCCCTGTTATAGTACCGTTCAAAGTCCTTGCCGTGGGTTCTCATGTCCATGTAGAACACGGCGCACTCCAGATCATCTCCGGCATGCTCTTTTGCAATCACAGCCTCCTTGAGGGCATACATGCAGCACACTGAGGAGCAGTACTTGTTGTCGCACCGGTTCTGGTCGCGGGAGCCCACGCACTGGAACCAGGCCACCTTCTTAGGCTCTTTATGATCGGACATTCTGACAAGATGCCCGCCGGTGGGACCGGAGGCAGAGAGGATCCGTTCAAATTCCATGGCCGTCATGACATTGGGATGGTTGGCATACCCGTAGTTGTCGAACTTGCTGGGATCAAAGGGCTCGAACCCGGGGGACAGCACCACGGCGCCGGCATCGATTTCAACGATCTCGTCCTTCATGGTGTGATCGATGGCATCCATCTGGCAGACCTCGGCGCAAACCTGGCAGCCGCCGGTTCTAAAATGCATGCACACTTCCCGGTCGATGGCGGGGGTATTGGGAACCGCCTGGGCGTAAGGGACATACACAGGCTTTCTGCCCTTAAGCCCCATTTCATATTCACTGGGGATCAGGACGGGGTTGGCCTTGGTAAATTCCTCTTTGATCTTGGCAAGGGTAATATGCCCTGTGGGGCAGACCGAAGCGCAGGCCCCGCAGGCCATGCACACATCGGACTGGATACCGAAGGGGGTGTTGATATGCATATCCGTGCCGCGGCCCGTCAGACTGATGGCGGCATTGCCCATTTTCTCGCACATACGCACGCAAAGCCCGCACAGGATGCAGGTGTCGTCTTCCGCCTTAAACCGGGGTGTTTCTATGCCGTATTGTTTGGCAAGCTTTTGGAGCAGGGGCACCTCAGGGCACCGGGCAAAAAGCATTTCAACGATGAGCTTTCTGCCCTGGTGAACCGCTTCGGAATCGGTTTTGACCTCCATGCCTTCCCAGATGGGATAGTTGCAGGCGGTCACAAACTTGGTTCTTCTGCCGTCGAACAGCTCGACCGTGCAGATCCGGCACATGCCGGCCGGCTCCAGTGCTTTGTGGTGACAAAGTGTAGGGATGTCGATACCGTATTTTTCGGCCACCTGAATAATATACTGGCCGTCTTCTCCCTGAACTTCTTTACCATTGAGTTTAAAAGTAACCATAGATATTATTCCTCATTATTTGATAACGATTGCGTCGAATTTACAGGCATCGTAACAAATTCCGCATTTGATACATTTATCCTGATCCAGGACGTGGGGCTCTTTTTTATCGCCCGTGATTGCGTTCTGGGGACATTTTCTGGCGCAGCTTGTACAGCCGGTACAGGCATCTTTATCAATGTCATAGATAAACAGGTTCTTGCAGACGCCGGCGCGGCACTTTTTATCCCGAATATGGGACTCGTACTCGTCCCTGAAGTATTTGATGGTGGTCAAAACGGGGTTGGGAGCCGATGTGCCAAGGCCGCAAAGGGAGAATCGTTCGATCATGACACCGAGTTCTTCTAAAAGCTCGATGTCGCCTTCCTTGCCTTCCCCCTCACAGATAGCCGTCAGGATATCCAGGGACTGTTTGATGCCTTCGCGGCAGGGATTGCACTGGCCGCAGGACTCGTCTTTCAAAAAATCCAGGAAGTAACGGGCCACATCCACCATACAGGTGTTCTCGTCCATGACGATCATGCCGCCGGAGCCCATGATGGAGCCCACAGAGGCCAGCTGCTGGTAGTCTACCGGGGTGTCCATGAGGGCTTCGGGGATACATCCGCCGGAAGGCCCGCCGGTCTGAACGGCCTTGAACTTCTTTTTGCCGGGAAGTCCCTCGCCCATGTTAAAGACAATGTCTTTGAGCGGAATGCCCATGGGCACCTCAAGAAGGCCTGTGTTCCGGACCTTTCCGACCAGTGAAAAGGCCTTGGTGCCCTTGGAGTTATCTGTGCCGAAACCTGCGTACCAGGCCGCACCCTGAAGGATGATGGCCGGGACATTGGCGTAGGTTTCTACATTATTCAGATTGGAGGGCAGATCCCTAAATCCCTTTTCAACGGTGTGGACATATTTGGCCTTGGGGCGGCCGACTTTGCCCTCAAGGGAGGCCATAAGCGCTGTGGACTCGCCGCAAACAAAGGCCCCGGCACCGGTGGATATCTTAATCTTGAAGGAAAAGTTTGTCCCTGCAATATTGTCCCCCAAAAGCCCGTAGGCTGTGGCCTGCTTAATGGCAGTAACCAGGCGTTTTACGGCAAGCGGGTATTCGTTGCGAACATAGATAAACCCCTGGGAGGAACCGATGGCAAATCCTGCAATAAGCATCCCTTCTATTACGGAGTGGGGATCGCCTTCCAGGATGCTGCGGTCCATGTACGCTCCAGGGTCGCCCTCATCCGCGTTGCAGATAATGGACCGCTCTCCGTCGTGCTTGGCGCAGGTGGCCCATTTGATGCCGGTGGGAAATCCGCCGCCGCCGCGGCCCCTAAGACCGGACTCTTTTACGGCGGTGATAATGTCCTGGGGCTTTTCATTCAACAGGGCGGATAAAAAAGCCTGATATCCCTGTTTTCCAACATACTCTTCAATGGAGTCCGGGTCCACATAGCCGCAATTTCGAAGGGCGATCTTCACCTGTCCTTTAAAAAACGGGGTATCCTCCAGAAAGGGGATGCCCTCGACGGGCTCAACCGTCTCCTGGGGATTGGCCATGTCGCTTTCAAGCAGGGATCTGGGATCTCTGACCTGACCCAGAATATGTTTTTTTATCTTTTTATCGCCAAAATCGCTGTCCAGGTAGTGATTAATCACATCAACGATTTTGTCGGGGGTGACATGTTTAAACATCATCCGGGGTTTTCCCTTGGATATGACTTCCACAAGGGGTTCAGCCTCGCAATACCCGATGCAGCCGGTCTGGCAGATATCAACGGTCTTGTTGTCGGCAAAGGCTTTTTTTGCCTCATCAAAGGCCTCCTTTGCCCCTGCTGCGATCCCGCAGGAGGCCATGCCGATGTTCACCTTGACCGTATCGGGAAGGTTCAGCTTTAACCGGTACTCCTCTTTTATTGATTCAAGATCTTTAACAGACTCAATGTTCATGATCCAATACCTCTTGATAGGTTATTCGTACTGGTTTAACACGGTGTTGATTTCATCGGTCGCGATACGGCCGTGCATATCTTCATTGATCTTGACGACCGGTCCCAGACTGCAGCAGCCGATACAGCGAACGGACTCAAGGGTGAATCTCTGGTCGGCGGTGGTGCCGCCGTCCTTGATATCCAGACTGGCTTCAATCTGCTCTTTGACCCGCTCTGCTCCTCTGACGTGACAGGCGGTGCCAGTGCAGACGGAGATGATATTGCGGCCCCGGGGTTCGAGGCTGAAAGTGCTGTAAAAAGTGGCTACCTCATAGATTTTGCTTAAAGGTATGGCAAGTTTTTGGGATACATAAGAAATGGCGGCTTTGGGGAGATAGTTAAACCTGCGTTGGATGGCCTGGAGGATCATGATCAGATTCTCTTTGTCCTCGTTGAACTCTTTTTCAATTATCTGGTCCACCTCCATGTAGTCGATTTCCCCTTCGCCTGCAAGATGGGTGTTCGCGTCGCTCATATTGAATCTCCTAAATTGTTCTATTTGCCTTAACAACCATAGGGTTAGAGCCAACCTGCCGATCGTTTCGATCTTCAGATTCGTTACCGACCTTTTGGGTCGGGTCTAACCGATACGGTTATGCAGGAAGCTGCTGGGTTACAGGACAAGCCTCAACACAGGCGCCACACCCGGTGCACTTGTCCGTATCAATACTTCTGGCCCTCTTTTTGACCTTGATTTTGAAGTTCCCTGCGGATCCCTCTATGGATTCAATGTCTGCGTAGGTGATTAACTCGATGTTCAGATGCCGGCCGACCTCGACCAGTGTGGGTGAGATAATTCACATGGCGCAGTCATTAGTGGGGAAGGTCTTGTCCAGTTGGGACATGACGCCGCCGATGGAAGGACTTTTTTCCACCAGGTAGACATAATAGCCGGAATTTGCAAGATCAAGGGCTGACAGCATGCCGGAAATACCGCCGCCGACAACCACAACTGATCCAATCGTTTCAGAACTCATTATCATCCTCTCCTGTTTGCGTTGCAATTACACAGTCTTACCAAATTATGATTTCATTTTCGGTTGCTTTTTTTTGTGTCCTTTTTTCCTACTTTTTCAATCATAAAATCTATACTGTTAATTAATTTTTATTAATTTAAGGAATTATGTTATAAGGTGTTCCAGCAAACAATGTCAACGATAATCCGACAAGAAATCGCCATATAGCGGGAATTTGTTCTAGACAAAAAACCAATGGAAAAAATAGTTACCATCTGCGGCCCCACCGGCATCGGGAAAACCGGCTTTGCCATCCATCTCGCCCAAACCTTCAACGGTGAAATCATCGGCGCCGATTCCATGCAGATATACAAACACATGGATATCGGTACGGCCAAGCCCGATGCCAAAGAGCGCGCCCAAGCTCCTCATCATCTCATCGACTTTCTGGATCCGGCCTCAGACTTTGATGCGGGCAAATTTGCCCAAAAAGCGGATGAGGCCATCTCCGATATCCGCTCCCGGGGGAAACTTCCCATTGTGGCAGGGGGGACGGGCTTCTATATCAGAGCCCTGCTTTACGGCCTGTTCCGCGCCGTTCCCGCTTGTGAAGAAACTCTGGCCCGCCTCACCCGGGAACTTGCAGAAAAGGGCGGCCAGCATCTGCATGACCGCTTAACCAGTTGTGATCCTGCGGCCGCAGAAAAAATCCACGCCAATGACAGCTTCCGCCTGATCCGGGCCCTTGAAGTTTATGAAACCACAGGCCAGCCCATTTCAGCCAAGCAAAAGGATCATAATTTCGGAGAAAACCGCTACCAGAGCCTGACCTTCGGCCTGACCATGGATCGGGATATCCTTTATGATAGAATCAACCGCCGGGTGGATATCATGCTTGACCAGGGGCTGCTCAATGAGGTTCAGACCCGAGTCGATATGGGCTACAACCTTGATCTTAAATCCATGCAGTCCATCGGCTATAAACACATGGGCATGTTCATGAAAAACGAGGTGGATTGGGACGAGGCGGTCAGGCTTCTAAAAAGAGATACCAGGCGTTATGCCAAGCGGCAATTCACCTGGTTTAGAAAAGAACCGGGGTTGATCTGGATCAGGCCGGATGAAACCGAGCGGGCAGGGCGTTTGGTTGAGGATTTTTTAAGACAAGACACGGCAACCCCATGACGCCAACATGGTGACAACCCGGCCAGGGCCGGGCAAGGGGGGCGCCACTAAATTTCGGCCGAATCTCCTGTTGCGGCCTCAAAGCCGATGGTCCGGGTCTTATCGATCCTGAACGCCCCGGCCCATAGGCCGCTCTGCCCCCCTTGCGCCAACCCTGGCCTGATCCCCTTGGAACCATTACACCCTGCCAACAAAATGATCACAATTATAGCCTATGACTGATTCTATAATCTGTTTCCCTTCACCGTTTAATTTCAGAATCGAATCTGGCACAAGATGTTGTGCTTTGAAATTTTACAGCAAAGCGACGGATAATAGACATATGTGTCGCTCTACTATTTCTCAAAAATTTTGACACTTTCGTGTTTTAACGTCGCGGCTCTCAGGCGCGAGGAACGAGCTTCTGGAGCAGCCGCTGGATAGCAATAAATGACGGGTTTCCGAAAAAAAATAGTATCAGTTAATCTTAGGATGCCCCCCACGGAGTTTCTATGTGAAAAGAAGGTATATTTATTGGCCTTAGGCCTAATGTTTGCTATAGATTTTGTCTTGAGACTAAATTTCTATTGTCTGACAACTTTTTTGGCAGTGTTAACCAGAAGCTTAGAAAAGGAGACCTTACATGTTTAGAAACCTGACCCTCGTGCTATTATTGACTGTGACTGTGACTTTAGGTTGGGCCCAGTGTCCCTATAATGCTGAACAGTTTGAACGGTTTAAAAAAGAAGGCCGTTGCCACAACTGTGACTTAACTGAAATAAACATGATATATGCCAAGCTCCGGGGCGTTGATCTGACTGGCTCGGAGTTATATCAAGCAGATTTCTCCTTTGCCGATCTGTCCGGCGCGACCCTGGAGCGTGTGAGAGCCCACGATTCAAAATTTTACGGTGCAAATCTGAGCCACGCCAACTTGCAGGGCGCCAGTTTTAGTTATAGCTATATTGCCGGCGCGAACCTATCCGGTGCCAACTTGCAGAAAACCAGCTTTTGCAAGGGCTTTTTGATGAACGCCAACTTTTCCGGGGCCAATTTGTCTCGCGGGGACCTGAGGTGGGCCACCTTGCAGGGAGCCGACTTTTCCGGGGCCAACATGTTCCATTGCCGCATGGGTCATGCCAATTTGACAGGGGTAAACTTTTCTAACACCGATCTGACCGGGGCATATTGGGGAAGGAGCTGCATGTGCGCAGACAAAACATGCTCAAACTGCAGGTAATTTGGCATAATGACCACATAGCTGCATAAAGTGCCAACTTTTGACAAATGCTGATATCTTGGTATTCTGAATCTCAATTTAGAAAGAAACCTATACCTGTTTTAGAAAACGCTCGTTTTCTAAGACAATAGATTCTTCTAAAAAATGAAAATCAAATAACATGAAAAATCTGGAAGAATAGAAACCGGACTATTATTTACAAATCAGATAGTTACGAAAATCATCGTGACGGATTCACCCTAAATATTTAAGGGAACCCATTAAAGAGTAAATTGCCAACATTTTTGATATCTAACACAGACTCATTTTCAGACGGGGAGAATTATGCGCAAACCCATTCTAACAATGATCCTATTTTTTCTTATTCTATAGGCACCAATTGCGGTACAAGCGGAGGAGCCGCCGATCCCAAACACAGCATGGAAGGACTCTTTGGGAAATTACGTCGCAATTAGTAAAGTAGAAAATATACAAAAAAACTGGCTCGGATATTGGGATGCGTTTGATATCACCATGTACGATGACAAATCATGTGTCATCCATTGTAGAAGTGACGGGCATGGCATTTTATCCCAGACATTTTCATGTACGCCTCAATGGTCGGGCGATTGCGGACTGAGTTCATTTAGGCAGATAGAATGCAAACCTTTTGGCCTGATTAAGAGTCCTCTCAATTCTGGTATGCGCTCAGTTATCAACAGAGGACTTAAAGCAAGTGTTACTCCACGGCTATACTAACGCGGTAGATTGGGATAGCCAAAACGGTTGCGTCCGGGTTACGTTTTCCGCACAAACTCAGGATCAGATTGCCGGTGGACAGTCCGCTCCTATTCGAACACTAATTATGTTGCTGCGTGTTTTTAGACAGATTGGCCCAAAATCGACACTGTTTTTACATGAATCTCAGGCTTGTCGGCCAAGCAACAATTTGTTGTTATTTTAATGGATATATTGCAGCCATATAATTTACAAGAAAAAATATTTGGTCTATGGAATGCGAATAATGCGATCTCAATTTGAGGAATACCCCGTACAGTAATCATGGTATAAAAGCTCCGTTTCTCAGGTTAGGCGGCAATACCAGATCTGGTGGTTGATCTTTCCAGTCGCAAAATCAGCTTTTTACCTTCTATGTTGATTTGTCGACAACGTTGAATCTGCCACGATGAAGTCGATAGACTGCCTAAAATTGTACGGCAAACCAAGGTGTCCAGGCGGCAGCGGGGTAAGGGGCTGTAGCGTCGTAGCCGGGTTCGGGTTCAGGATAGATAACCGGAACCGGATCCGATTCGGCGAAGCTTCAGGATGAGCTTCGCCGATTAAGCGGAATGCCCCTTGCGCTGTTGCCGCCGGGTAATGACCTTACTGTATGTGATTGGGTATTGGAACAGTCGCAAGGAAAAACATTTTTCATTGCAACCGTTCTTAGGGTTTTCCCTTCTTCCCTCAAAGCGTCCCGCTCAACTTCAACGGTCCTTGAGCAAGGCCATCAGTTCGTCCGCAGAGACCTTCCCGGCCATATCCGCGCCGCTCAGCAGATCCCGGGCCAAATCCCTTTTTTCTGCATGCAGCTTCATGATCCGCTCTTCAATGGAATCCTTGACCACCAAACGGTATACGGTCACGGGCCGGGTCTGGCCGATCCTGTGGGCCCGGTCGGAAGCCTGGTCCTCCACGGCGGGATTCCACCAGGGATCCATGTGGATCACGTAATCCGCCGCAGTCAGGTTCAGGCCGAAACCGCCTGCCTTCAGGCTGATCAGGAACAGGTCCCCCTCACCGCTCTGGAAGGCTGATATGCGCTCCCGGCGCTTTTTCTCCGGCGTTGAACCGTCAAGGTATTGATAAGAGATATTCCGCTGGTCCAGAAATTGTCGCAAAATCCCAAGATGGGAGACGAACTGGCTGAACACCAGGGCTTTGTGCCGCCCCTCCCGCAGCTCATCCACCGTATCCCCGAAGACCTTGAGCTTGGAACTTGCCACAGGGCTGTCCTCCACCACAAGCTTGGGGTTGCAGCAGAGTTGGCGCAGCCGGGTCAGCTCTGCAAGAATTTTGAGATGCTGGCGGCCCGGTTCGTCCGGGTCTGAGGACTCAATGGCCTCGACGGCAGCAAGGCGGTGGGCCTCGTAAAGCAGGGCCTCCTCCCGGCTCATCTCCACGTGGAGGGTCACCTCTGTTTTTTGGGGCAGGTCCTTTAACACATCGGCTTTCAGCCGCCTCAGAATAAACGGGGCGATCAGTTTGCGCAGCCGCCGCAGGGTTGTGTTGTCCTCGTCCCGCTCCACCGGCAGGATGAATCTGTCCCTGAATCTGTTATAGGTTCCTAAAAGTCCGGGATTGATGAAGTTGAACAGGGTCCACAATTCGTCCAACCGGTTTTCGACCGGGGTGCCCGTGGTGATGAGGCGAAAACTGGCCGAAAGCTTCATGGCTGCACGGGAGCGTTTGCTGTTCCGGTTCTTGATGGCCTGGGCCTCGTCCAGAACCACCGTCTGCCACGGCACCGACGACAACCGGTCCGCTTCGGTCTGGAGAAGGCCGTAACTTGTGATAACAAGGTCAAAAGGGGAGAGTTCGGTCAAAAAGGCATCCCGGTCACCTGGGCCGAAAACCTTGGGCACCATTGTCGGGGCAAAGCGAAAGCACTCCTCCTGCCAGTTGGCCATAACGGAGAGGGGCGCCACCACAAGAGACGGGCCATTTCCTGCATTCAGCAGCAGGACGGACAAGGCCTGAAGGGTCTTGCCCAGCCCCATGTCGTCGGCAAGACAGCCCCCGACCTGCCAGTGGCTGAGGCGGGCAAGCCACCGGAATCCGTCTTCCTGATAGGGCCTAAGCTCCGCCGCAAGGGTGCCGGGCAGCGCCGGCTCGGGAAATTCTGAAAATTTTTTGCAATGGGTTTTCCAGGCCTTGTCAGACTTCAGTTGTCCCAGGTTCTGGGTGAGGTCTTCCAAGGCCGGGCTTGCAAGGGGCGGGAACCTGACCCCGTCCCCCGACGGAACAGAGTAGGCCTTCAAGGCTTCAAGCCGTTCTTTCAGGGAGCGGGTCAGGGCCAGGAATCGGCCGTCATCCAGGGGGATAAACCGGCCCTTTGCCTCGGAAAGCTTGGCCAGCAAGGTGGAAAGGGCAAGGCCGTCCTTGCCGCCCAGGTCCAAAGATCCCGTGGCCTTGAACCACTCCCGGTCCTTTTTGATGCCCATGGCAAAGCCGTCCTCGGCCGCGACCCTTCCGGCCACCTTAAGAGTTTCGCCCTTGGGCCATTCCGGAACCACGGCGTCCCCGGCCTCCCGGATTTCCAGAAGGAACTCCAGAGCCTGTTCCGGATCATCCATCTGCCACCTGCCGTCAACCGGGGAGAGTCCTTCAAGGCTTTCACACCGGGCTAGGACCGCCTCTGTCCGCTTTTTCTCCCCTTTAAGGTCCCGGGTGGTGGTGACGGTCTTTCCGCCGGCTTCCATAAACACATGGCAGCTGCCGGCCCCGGGTTTGAAACTGGCCCCCCCGGCACGGCCGAAGGGCCGGACCCGGAATTCGGCGCTGATACCCTCCTGCCAGGGCATGATATGGACATGGGGGGTGGTATCGGCATCCACCGACGTTGCATTTCCCTTTGGCAGCGCCAAATCAGACTGTACGGCAACTTTGGAGGACAGGGCGGCCAGGGCCCGACCCGCATCATCACCGGCCTCCGCCGGAAGGGAAAGTCCCTTTTTACCCAAAAGCTGTGCCATGGTGTCATGGATACTGCTAAAGCAAATCAGCCGGAACCGGGCCGGTGCTTCCCGGACCAGAACGTGACCGCGTTCTGATTTGCCCGGCAGCGGCGACATTGAAATCTGCATGCCGCCGCCTTTTTTCTTCAGACGCAATTCGGGAGGGCCGGCCGTAAGTTCAAGGGGGGTTGCAAGGTCCCCCTCATGAAAAATCAGGGGATGGCCTGCCAAAGCCTTTAACGCGGCATCCATATCAAACTCATACTCGGTCTGGGGGTAGCCGTAGCCGTAATAGCTTGACCGGTAGCTGTGCTCCTCAATGGTGCTGCATACGGTCCTGTCCTGTTCCGTAAGGCCCTCAAGTTTCCGAAGGTTCCGGTACAAATTCTTCATGGCCACAGGACGCCCCTTGGTCCAGGTGCCTTTCTTGGTTAGTTTCTGCATCCTCGGGATGATCCGGGCCGTTCTGCTCCGGGCGTTGTAATCCAGAAGCCAGATCAGCCGCTGGGAGGCCCCGCCGTTTGCATCCCGGGATTCCGGCGATGCGGATTCTCCCAGGTGGATCAGGGCCTTGAGGGTCTTTTCCCATTGGGGGACATGGGCAACGATATCTGCAAGACTCTGGGTTCCCAGCCGTTTGTGAACCGCAGCCCCGGCCCTCCCATTTGCCTTGTCTTCGGTCAGTTTGCCAAGCAGAGTCATGGATTCGGCATAGAGCCAGAGATGACCTGAGGCCTCGGCCTTTTCTGCAATCTCAACGAGTTCTTCAGTATGCTTTTTAGCCGCGTCACGGTCCCGCCAGGCCAGAATCAAAATCGTAAAAAAGACCAGCGCCGGCACTGAATTGTAATAGATGCCGGCAACTGAATCAGCTGGCCCTTCGGCAGGGCGGCCCAGAAGATCCAGGCAGACCCCTTCCATAGCCTCGAACAGCGGTGTGTACAGGGTTTGTTCACGGCGTCCGGCCTCAATGTAATCAAGCGCCGTTTCATACAGGCTCTCTTCGCCGGAGGCCAGAAGCCCTGCCAGGAACAGAAAGCCGGGCAGGCCGGTTAAAAAGATTTTCCGTTTGCGGGTCCGTTTCTT
The DNA here is from genome assembly GCA_963677255.2 of uncultured Desulfobacter sp. Classification (GTDB taxonomy): domain Bacteria; phylum Desulfobacterota; class Desulfobacteria; order Desulfobacterales; family Desulfobacteraceae; genus Desulfobacter. The sequence goes on from CAXXER010000003.1 coordinate 160,741, forward strand.
TTTCATGTCAAGCGATTGGGCAAAGGACAAGAGAGCGGCGGGCACCTCCCCAAAGAGCATCAGTCGGCAGCCCATCTGAGCGCTCCAGGCTTCGGGGACGGTCTCTTCCATCTGACCCAAAACCTGCGCATGAAAGGAAAACTCGCCCCGGAGCAGCAGGTATTCGGCCCCCCGGATCTTCTCGGGCAGACAGTCTGATTGTTTTAAAAAATAGTTTTTAGCATAGGTAAACAGCTCCCCGGCCGGATACAGCCCGGTATCGGCTTCGGCCAGGGCATAGGCCAGCACCCGGGCCCGGGTCCCGGAAGGCACACGCGCGATCATCTCCTTTGAGAACGGGCTGTTGAAATAGCGGAGAAAAGGCCGGGCTTTTCCAACCGTATCCAGGGCGTATTCAAGGCCGTAGCCATAGGCCCTGTCGATATTAACCTCAGACTTTTTCATGAAAAGTGCCAGCTGGAACACCCTTAGAAACCGGGCTTCCTCCGTATCCATATGGCGGTGCAGGCCGTCCAACAAGGGCATCGCCTCAACCACGGTACGGGCCAGCGTCTCAAATTCCCCGGCCAGAACGAGAGACTTTGCAATCTCGCATTGTACCGCACGGTCACAGGCCACCCCGTAAGAAAGCTTTTCAACCAGTCCCAGGTCTTCCAGCCCCACCACAGCCTCGCTGATCCGTTTTGCCGTATAAATCTTGCCGTTTTCATCCTGCACTGAAAGTTTTTTAAGGCAGGCCGCAATATCCCTGAGCCTGAAGGTCATGACCTGGACCGCCAGGACATCCACCAGGCAGCGGAGGTCCTTAGGCAGCCCGTGGTAGGCTTTTATCCGGTCAAATGGTTTCATGTCTTCCTCTAATGGTCTCAAAAATCAATGGGAAAACACCATGGCATTTATTTTTGAAACTTTCAAGATCCGGGTCCTTGAGATCTATGAAACCACGGGCCCACCGATTTCCGCAAAGCAGAAGGTCCATAATTTAGAAGACAGCCGCAATTTTATTGAACCAGTTGAATGGGAAACATGGACAACATTTTATCCACCGTTGCCAAGGGGATTTTTTCGAGTTTGGACTGTGCCACAAGCATCCGGTTAAATGGATCCTTGTGCGTTATCTGCCGTGATCCTGCCAACTGGGCATGTTCAGGTTTTATATCCAAGGGATGAAACCCTGCCTTTATAATCCATTTAGGGACATCTACCGCTACGGCATTGGCCTCCGGCAGCGTTCCTATTCTGTACTTTGCTGCAATCTCCCAAACCGAAGCGGCACTGACAAATACATCCGTATCCATATCCTGAATCTGCCGTCTCAAATTGCCCTAAGAAGCCTATCAAACTTATCCCTAAGTTGAGCGATTCCTAAAAGAATGAAGTCCAACGCCAGTGAGTAACGTGTTATAATGTTTGTAAAAACCTACCAAAGTCATCACAAACAATACAGCACCCAACAGGTGGAGGACTTCATGAAAAACCGTAGCAAAAATTACCATAAAAGGGAACGCAAAATACAACGTATTGAGGCAACTCAGGACCGACTGACCGGAAGAGCTGGGCTGACACTGTTTGTCGCTTATCTTCATCGTATTCGGATCTTTGAATACATTGAAAGGTGGTTCGGCAGTATCCGGAAAAGCAGTAAGGGCTTGGCTATCTGCGAAATGTATAAACAGATACTGTGTTTCTTTTTTGACGGTACAAGCCGCCACCTGACCTATTTTGATCAGATTCGGCAAGATGAAGGATACGCCGGGAGCATTGAGACAGATATGGAATCCATGGCCTCCTCTCACCAAATGAAACGATTTTTCAAAGCCTTTTCCTGGACAAGAGTCTTTTTGTTCCGGCGTTTGCTCCAAAAGCTTTTCCTCTGGCGTCTTCAGATAACGAGGCCCGATATTATTGAACTGGGTATTGATACCATGGTGATGGACAACGATGATGCTGTGTGTCGCCAAGGAGTTAAGCCGACATACAAAAAGAAGAAGGGCTTTCAACCATTGCAAATGAACTGGGGCCGATTCATAGTAGACGCTGTATTCCGAAGCGGAGATCGGCACTCCAACCACGGTGACACCGTGCAGAAGATGATCCTGCACATCGTGATCATGATTCGGCGCCATTATCGCTGGGACGTGCCGATCATTATCCGGATGGACAGTGGGTTCTTCGACCAAAAAATCTTCAAGCGCTGCGAGGCTCTTCAAATCGGTTATATCTGCGGAGGAAGAATCTACAAGGATATAAAGAATATGGCTGGGAACTGGGAACCCTCTTCCTGGAAGCGGTTTAAGTCGAAAAAGAAAGAGCAGGTGTGGGAGTATGTCGAGTTTGGATGCCGTCGGAAAAGTTGGGACAGGTTCCGACGAGCAATCTTTTGCCGGTTGACCCATGATGAAGAGCAACAGCTTTATCTTCCCGGATTTCGTCCTGATACTGTTATTTTTACCAATATCGGCCAAAATCAAGCGGTAGACAGAATGCTGGAGAGAGCCGGTGCCCAAGGGTATCTGACAAGTAATGGAATTGTGGCTTGTTATCATGATCGTGGCAGTGACGAACTGGCCAACCGGGCGCTGAAGGATTTTGGGCACGAACAGCTTCCTTTCAAGCGCTTCGCTGCAAACTCCGCCTGGTATTACACGATGCTGGTGGGTCATTTCCTGATGGAATCTTTTAAAGAGGACGTCAGTGCCCCGGTAATCTCCGTCTCTGCCTATGCGAATACGGTTCGCAGACGTATGATCGATATTGCCGGTAAAATTGTTTTCCATGGTAAAGAAACCATTTTAAAGGTGAGCCAAACCTGCTTGGACCGGCTCAAACTGCCAGAGCTACTAAGACGTTGCCGGATGGCACCAGCCATCCCATAAGAAATACAAAAAAAATTGAAGGGCTGTGCGAATCGCTGGTGAATTGCGTCTATAAGTCCCATAAACTGGCCAGATCCGATACTGGTTATGCAATTTGTGGACAAGTTCAGCACGGAAAAGGTTCGACTTACCATCAGTGTTCTGATGCTGCACCTCGGGCTTGCCGTCAACCATAGGTTAGGGTCGAAATCGCTCAATTTAGGTTATCCTTAAAAATGACACCAAACAGAATGATGCTCACCGATTTGCCTTTCAGGAGGCTGGAGATTGGAACAAATATCCTTGGCATTTGGGCATCTGGGGTGAAAGCGGCACCCGGACGGGGGTCGCATGGGGCTGGGGGGTTCTCCCTTTAAAATCAGTTTTTTTCCACGGGATAGAGAATTAATTCCGGTAAAAGCGGACAATAAGCCCCGGGTATAGGGATGGGCCGGGGAATTGAAAATGGCCTCTGTTGTTCCTATCTCAACACATCGTCCCAGATAGATCACCCCGATCCGGTCCGCAAACCGCTGAACCGCATTCAGATTATGGGAAATATATAGGTAGGCTGTGCCGCTCTCCGCCTGTTTTTCTTTCATCAGCTCCAGTATTTGGGCCTGGGCCAGCAGATCTAAGGAGGCGCCGGCCTCATCAGCAATGATCAGTTTGGGATTCAGGCTGAATGCCCTGGCAATGCCGATGCGCTGCCGCTGTCCTCCGGACAGTTCATGGGGATATCTTGCCATCAGATCCGGGGACAGGTTGACCTGCGCCATGAGTTCCGCCACCGTCTCAGCCTGCCGGCATTGGGGGACATCATGAACCTTCAAAGGCTCCCGCAGGATATCGATCAGCTTCATTCGCGGATCAAGAGATCTGTCCGGATCCTGGAAGATGATCTGCATCTCTTTTCTGAAAATTTTCCGGCGGTACGGTTCCTGCCAGACATTGGACCCTCTGAAATAAACGGATCCGGCAGTTGGCCGGCTCAACCGGCCAACACATCGGCCCACGGTGGACTTCCCGCAGCCGCTTTCACCCACAAGGGCAAAGGATTCCCCGCTTTTAATTTCCAAAGACAGGCCATCCACCGCCTTTACAATTTTTTTATGAAACAGGCCGCTTACAAAGTACTTTTTCAATCCGACAATGCTCATGATCGGATCCGGCCCATGGTGCCGAATTGATTCTTCGTTCCAAACACCTTCTATCATATGTATCCTTTTATGCGGCCCCAAGGTGACAGCGAACCCCATTGCACATCTGGGGCATCTGGTGCCTGCATACCGCCATGGCCTGGTCACACCTGGGATGGAAAAGGCAACCTTGCGGCAGGCTGGAAAGCTCGGGTACCATTCCCGGAATCGGGCGAAAGCATCGGTTAGAGGCTGCGCCGACCAATGCCCGGGTATAGGGATGGCCAGGCGTTCCCAATACCTGCCGCATGGATCCGGTTTCAATAATGCTGCCGGCATACATCACGGCAGCGGTGTCTGCCAGCCGGGCCGCCACACCCAGGTCATGGGTAATCAGAAGAACGGCAGTGCCGAAACGGACGGAAAGTTCCTCTATCAGTTCAATAATCTGCTGTTGCACCGTGGGATCCAGGGCGGTTGTCGGCTCGTCAGCAATCAGCAGGTGCGGCCTGAACACCAGTGCCATAGCGATCATCACCCGCTGGACCATGCCCCCGCTGAACTCATGGGGGTATTGGTGGAACCGTTTTTCCGGACTGGCAATATCGACCAGGGCCATCATTTCAACGGCCTTTTTCCTTGCAGCTTTTCTGGCACACCGATCGTGGACCACAATGGCTTCGGCAATCTGTTCCCCGACTTTTAATACAGGATTCAGGCACCGGGAAGGCTGTTCAAATATCATGGCGATTTCCCTGCCCCGGATTTGCCGCATCCGCTTCTCAGGAAGGGCAAGCAGGTTTCGGCCCTTCCATTTGATCTCCCCGCTGATTTGGGCATCGGGCGGCAGCAGCCGCATGATGCTCAGCGCGACAATGCTTTTCCCGCAACCGGATTCTCCAGCCAGACAAAGGGTCTGCCCCGGCTCGATCCTAAGAGACACTCGGCTCGACGCCTTTACAACCCCCGCTTGAGTGGGAAATCCGATATCCAGGTCATTAACTTCTAACAAGGGCATGGTTCTATCCCAACCTGTCTTTTTGCCTGGCATCCATCATATCCCTAAGCCCGTCTCCGATAAAATTAAAAGCCAGGACGGTAATCATGATCATTGCACCCGGAAAAATCATTAAATGGGGGGCGCTCTGCATAAACGGCTTGCCTTCGTTGAGCATGATGCCCCATTCCGGCACAGGCGGCTGGGCACCCAGTCCAAGAAAACTCAGACCTGCAATGGATGTAATGATGCCTCCCATGCTCAATGTCGCCAGGATAATCACCGGCGAGATCACGTTGGGAAGGATGTGGCCGGTAACAATCTGAAGCCGGCTGCACCCGATGGCCCGGGCCGCATCAATGAACAATTCATTTTTAATGGATAAAATTGATCCCCTGATAATCCGGGCGTACCGGACCCATCCGGTGGCGGAAAGCGCAATGACCAGGTTGACAAGGGAGGCCCCCATCAATCCCACGATTACAAGTGACAGGATAATGCCGGGAAATGCCATCAGAATATCTACAATCCGCATTAACAGTTCATCCACAAGTTTTCCCAGAAAACCGGCGGCAGCTCCTACAAGGGTCCCCACCAGCACTTCAAGGCCGACCACCATGATGGCGATCATCAAAGAGACCCTTGTCCCGTAAATTACCCGACTAAACATGTCCCGGCCGAGAGCATCCGTCCCCATAAGATGGCCAGGGCCCGGGGGCAGAAGGCGGCGGGTCAGGTCCAGATGTACCGGGTCGTAGGGGGTGATTACCGGTGCCAGCAGGGCCGCGACAACCAGAAGGAACAAAACTACCGTTCCCAGGAAGGCCAGCCGGTCTTTTGCAAACCTGGAAAAGAAATCAGACACCACCATATCCGCCCCTTTTGTCATAACGGATCCGAGGATCAAATACCGCGTAAAGCACATCCACCATCAGGTTGGAAACAATGAAGAAAAAAGCGATGATCAGAACAAACCCCTGAATCACAGGATAATCCCTGGCATAAATCGAATCCACAAGAAAATGACCGATGCCGGGCCAGGAAAAGACCTGCTCGACGATCACTACCCCGGATATCAGATGGGCAAACTGCATCCCGATAATGGTGACAATGGGTATCAGGGTGTTTCGGAAGGCATGCCTTGAAATCACCCGCCATTCACTAAGGCCTTTGGCTCTTGCCGTCCGAATATACTCTTCCCCCATGACCTCCAGCATGCTGGACCGCTGCAGCCGCATGAGCAAGGCCGTCATCCCAGTGCCCAGGGTGAGCGCAGGCAGCACCAGATGCTCCGGCTGACCGAACCCGTATGTGGGAAGCCAGCCAAGCTTGACACCGAAAAATAAAATCAGCACGAGCCCCAGCCAGAAATCAGGCATGGAAACGCCCCAAAGCGCAGCCAGCCGGGCCCCATGATCCAGAAGGCTATGCTGGCGGACGGCGGAAAGTATGCCCAGGGGCAGGGCAATAACAACGGCTGCCAGCATTGAGGTCACAGCCAGAAGCGCTGTTGCCGGGAACCGGTCCATGAACTCCCGGACGACCGGCTCCTTTGTTCTCAGGGAAACACCTAAGTCTCCCCGGGCCAGCATTCCCATCCATCTGGCCAGCCGGACCGGCACCGGGGAATCCAGACCGTGCTGGGACGCAAAGAATTCGACCTCATCCACCAGGGGATCGTCCGCACGCTCTGACGATAAAACAGCCTTGGCTGCGTTTCCCGGTGCAAGGTTCAGCAAAAGAAAGGAAAAAAGGGAAGCCCCGACCATGATCAGGATGGCAAAAGCCAGCCGTTTTACAATAAAGGCGATCACGGCATCTTCCGATCAACGGGAAATTGCGACATCGGTTAAATCCATATCAAACATGGTTGTCCCGTGCCGGTATCCTGTTACCCCTGAATTCATAATCACCGCCTTGGTAATATCGTAAAGAGGGATACAGGGATGAACTTTTTCAAGCAAAAGCCAGATCTCATCAATTCTGCCCCGCCTCTGCAAAGGATCCATAGAGGTAAATGCAGCCTCGATCAGCTGATCCAGCTCGTCTGAGTGATAGGCAAAAGGCCAGTCCCCGGCGGAATGGTATTTCCCGCCAACTCCGACTCCGCCCGGAATTGTTGGCAGGCACCCGCTGTGATGAAGAAACAAATCGTACTTACCCTGTCTTTGCTGGTTCTCGGCATTGGTCAGGGTGGTGATATTCAGAATGATCCCTATTTCCCTGAGCTGGGCCTGCACCACCAGGGCCACCATATCTGCATTGGCCTCTCCTGTGGGAACCACAAGTTCGATTCGAAACTCTTTTCCCTCCCTGTCCAAGATGCCGTTGCCATCGGTGTCGGTCCAGCCGGCTTCAGCCAGGAGGTCCCGGGCCCGATTTTTGTCAAACCGGTATGCCGGCTCAATATTGGAAGGTCCCCAGATGAATTTTTGATCCGTAATCCGGTATGCAGGACCAGTGATATCGCCAAAAAGGGAGTGAATCATCGTTTCCCGGTCTATGGCGTAATTCAGGGCTTCCCGGACACGGGCATCATCAAAAGGCGATTTTTGGCAGTTGAATTCCAGCACCTGTATCCGGCCGTAGGAATGGGTGGAAACCGTCATCCCGGACTCGGCCTTAAGTTCTGCAAGTTTGACAAAGGGAATACTGGAATGGTGCTCCGACGCCCCGATGATATCCAGTTCACCGGCCTTTAACGCCAGTATCTGGGCATAGGGATCCGGGGTATATTTCCAGATGATTTTTTCAAGTTTGGGTTTTGCGTCCCAGTATTCATCGTTCCGGACCAGTACCGCCTCCTGATCCTTTTTATAGGAATCCAGCCGGAAAGGGCCGGTACCGGCATAATTGAGGATTTTTCCCTTGGGATCCCATTGAGGATCAACGGCGATTGGGCTCACAAGATTTTCCGCAACCCATCCGCTGGTCATGTCCCGCAGAAAGGATTCATAATAGGTATTAAAAAAAACTTTCAGGGTGTAGGGGTCTTGGATTCTGACTTCATCCACATATTTTGACCAGGCCGCGTTCAACATGGCCCGTTCAATGGAGAATTTGGCAGTCCTGGCCGTAAAGGCGGTTCCGTCATGATAGGATACACCCTGGCGAAGATGAATTTCCCACTCTTTTCCATCGGAAGAAGAGTTCCAGGATTCTGCCAGTGCCGGGATAGGATTTCCCTGTTCATCAAGGCAGACCAGGGGGTCAAATACCAAAAGCTTGCCTTCCGCCGCCACTTTAAAATCCTTCTGGGCTCCCATGACCAAAACCTGTCCATCTCTGCCAGCCGGCTGTGCTGCGGCCACGAGGGCCGCAAGCATCATGCCGGCCAGCAGAGAGGTCGCCATCGCGATAAACCGTCTGCTGGATCTATGTTTCATTGTTCTTCCTATTGGGGTTTTACCCCTTTTACGACAAACTGGTGCATGCTCTGTTTGCCATGTCCGTATTTTAAATAGTTAAGCAGGGAATATCTGCGCGGGATCACCTGGTCGGAGACGCTGGCCTCAAACCCCTCAGCTCTAAGAAGGGACAGATCTGCATCCGGACGTCTGCGTTTACGCATGGGCAGCTGCCCGTTCATGTCCAAATTTCCCATACGCGGATCCCTGAACTCCGTCACAAGGATCAGAGGCATGGCAGCCAGCCGCCAGGCCTTTTGCCCAAGGCTTCTGTTTTTCATGCTGAAGTTGCCGTCAATAACCACAATGGCCCCGCCCGGCTTGAGTAGGCCGGCCCAGGATTTAATCGCCACCTCCGGATTAGGCAGGGTCCAAAGGACGTGGCGGCTTACGATTGCATCAAAGGATCCAGGATTAAAGGGGGGCGACTCAGCATCCCCAGTCCGGAAAACTGCCTTAAGCCCCTTTTCTCTTGCCTTTTTGCCCGCCTTTTCCAACATATTTTCGGACAGATCAATGCCCGTGGCATCATGGCCAAGTTCAGCCAGCAAGAGCGCCAGTGCGCCGGTACCGGTGCCTACGTCCAGCACCTTGAGTCCCTTTCTGTGATCCAGGGCACAGGACAGGATATCCAGCCAGGCCTTCTTTTCCAAATCCGAGTGGATACCGTGGCCGGGGGATTTATCGTAGGTCCGGGCCCTGGCATCCCACCGGTCATGAATTTCTTTTTTCAGTTCAGCACTTAACATAGAACACCTCCTTTAAAAGGTAATGCTGGCCGACAGCGAGATATTAAACGGATCCGACGGAGAATACGAATTGGCACTTTGAAGCTCGGCATATTTTTTATCAAAAAGATTATTGGCAAACAGGGTAAAGGTAATCTTTTCAAAGGCATACTGCAGGGAGGCATCAAATACCAAAAAATCAGGTTCCCGGCGGGTGTTTGCAGCGTCACTCCACCGTTCTCCGGTGTATTTGGCTGTAAAACTGCCGCCAAACCCCAGTTTGGGAAAATACTCAACTCCGGCCCGGGCAATCCATTCCGGCACTCTGTTGATATCATTGCCGCGGTAATTGCCGCCGCTGGTGTTGTAGTCCATATATTCGGCATCCTGATAGACGCCATTGATATAGATTGTCAAATCCGGAATCACATACCACTCCGCACCGGCTTCTATGCCCTGACGGCGGGTTTCGCCGGCATTTGTCTCAACTAGCGTGATAGGATCGGTAATCACTTCATCGGTGGTGTCCGTTCTGAACAAGGAGACCTGCAGCAGCATTTCAGGTACGGGAAGATACCGGACTCCAAGGTCATAGGAAATCAGTTCAGACGGGTCAAGATTGCTGTTTGTAAATTTAAGACTTGTGCTTGGCAGGACAAATCCTGTGCCCACATTGGAAAAAAACTCCAGCCCGTCAAAAGGCGTTATAAGGATCCCGCCTTTTGGGCAAAATACATTTTCCGATAAGGAGTAGGACTGGCCGGTCTTATTGTCTGTCATATCCCCTTCAAATAATTCAAACCGGCTGCCAATTGCGAGTTTCAGGAAGGATGCCGGCCAGAAGTTCTCCTGAAAATAAAATGCGGTGCTGTTAAAATCAAAATCATAGGATTGTTTGACGCTGGCCCGGATCCGGTTTGTAGGGCTTGCGATATTGTACTTTTGCTGCTGGGAATTGATATTCTCATAATCTATCCCCAATAAAAAATCATTCTTAAGCCCGCCGATGTCTGCGGAAATGTCATACATGGCCCGGCTGCCAAAGGTATTGCGTTCATCATGCCGCTCCTCGTTTGCAGCACCCACCCACCGGGTAAAATCGCTGTTGTAGCCATAGCCGATAAGGCTCAGGCTCTGGGTGTCTGTCAGACTGCGAGAATAATCCAGGCTGACCATGTTCTTTGTCTTGTCGCCGCCACCGTCGGTGGTGGCTGTCTTCAGATCATCGGCCTCCCATTGAGCGGTGGTAAGCGGTCCGGGCGCATTCCAAACCGTTTTATAGGAGTGCAGGGTCAGGCGGATGGTGGAAAGGTCATCAATCCTATAGCCCAACCTGGAAAAAACATTTCCCCCGTTCCAATCGCTGTGATCTCTGTAGCCGTCCCCCTGTTCAGCAGACACGGCATTATAGGTAAAAAACTTTTCATATTCCCGGGCAACCTGGGCCACGCCTCTGTAATAATTCCAGGAGCCTGTGGTCAGCTTGGCCTTGGTATAATCGCCTTTATCCTTTGTGATGTAGTGGAGCACCCCAGCCTGGGCATATCCGCCATAGACAGGAGAAGAAAGCCCTTTGATCACCTCAAGGCGGTCAATGGATTCGGGCAGAATGGTATTGTAATCCGGATAACCGTCGCCATCCACGTGGTTGATTTCGTTGTAGGGGATGCCGTCCAGATAAGAGGCAGCCCCAATACCGTGGCCTGCCCGAAAGCCCCTGAAAGAGTATGCGGCCGCCACGCCCTGCTGATTATAATCCTCAGCCGTTACCCCCGGAATTCTCCGGATCAGATCCAGAGTCCGCTTGACATCCATATTTTTAATTTCTTCCGAGGAGATGGAATGGATGGTTGCAGGCTGCTCATGCAGGGTCTCTTCAAAGCCTTTAAACAGGCGGTCAGTAACAACGATGTCCTGTAGGTCATATTCTTGGGATTTCTTTTCTTTCTCTTTTTCCTGTTCCTCGACGGTCATTTCACCCTTTTTATTCTCCGTCTGATCATCACAGACCGCCGGTGTAACCATAAAAACAAGGGTAATCATCAAGACCAATAACACATGCCAGTGTAATCGCTTATTGAGAATACGTGATAGAAAACTGCCCGGGCTTTTCTTCATAATTTTCATCCTTTGTGTTCCATTTTGTTTAATAAGGAACCCCCTGAGATCAGCACGCTGGACGGCAATCCAAAACTGGATTGATAGCCGTGAGAAACGCTCTGCGATATCGGCTTGAAGGATGGCAGGTTAGATGATATGGTTTACATCAGGCATCCTCGCTGGCAAGGCAGGGGGCTTAAAGGGGAGGCAGCAGTTACTTTGGTCGGTTGCGGCTGCCTTTCCTTGCTTCAAATTCATGGAAAAATTATTTTATCTTTGTCTATTCAGTATATAGCGAGTCTTCCTCCTTTGCTTTCCGCCTATGTTCCATAAAAAAAGCCACGAGGTACTTCTCCCGTTCTCGGGCAGTTACCTTCATGGCTGTAAATTCAATGCAAGCTGCTGTAGTGCTTTCCTATGAGGAAGCGGCTTCTTGCCGCTGGTCAATTAACAAATACTAACGGAGCAATTCCTCATAACTAACGAAAGATCTCATATAGAATAGCAATTTATAGTTTGTCAACCCTAAAATTTAGCTGAGGCGGTTAGAATTCGGGTGCCGGTTTTTGATCATAACTCAACTTTCGGGAATCATCCCGACGGTTCGATAATAAACAGATAACCTGCTGAAATTATATTACAAAATATTTGAAGAGCCCTACTATTTGGTGTATGTTGAATTCGACCAAAAGCGCAACAAAATCAAATAGTAAGAACTCAAATGATACATAGCAATATTGATGCTGAAACACAAGCTGACATTCAGATCCTGGGTAAGATTGATGAGTTTTTCAACCAATTTAACGTTGCCACATTCCTACATCGATGTGGTGTTAAAAAGCGGCACGGACATAGTGTTCGCTCCTTGATTATGGCGTTCCCATGATATCCTGAATCACTCTATAAAAAAGACAGTCTGTTGTATACAAGTCTTGCGCTTCTGGGTATGGTTGTCACATGTTACCCAATATTAAGCAAAGCCTTGCCCGGATTGGAAAAATGAACCAGGACCTATCTATGGAACTGCAGCGCCTGCCGGAGCTTTCAGAGTACAAGACGGAGAACTCACGCAAGGCTTTGGAGAACCTTCGGCGTATCTATGAATTTTCACCGGATCGTTTCAACACCCTGTTTAATGCAATGGATGCCGAAGGCATCAAAGACTCCCGCAGGTACTGTACCCCGTTGCAGGGCGTGTTCTGGATGATACAAGACGGGAAGCTGGACCGTACAGGTGCACTGCTTGGACTTCGCATTACCTGTGTCCAGGGCGTGGACTGCCTGCCAAAGCTTGAATCCAGGGCCGATGACTCTGCGCCGGAATATCACCTCAGTAAAATTCTGGATGAGGCCTGGAACGGTGAAGCCGAGTCAAAGCTTTCCGTGAACATCCGGCAAGTCATAGACAAAATTCAGACCAAATCCGGAACTGAAGAATATGCGCGTCTTAAAAAGCGCCACTCCACTCAGCAACTGGTCGGATATGTCATGGAAGACTATATAAAACAAAAAGAAATGTTCGACACCCAGGACTGGGCAACCATACAGGGGGCGCTTGACCAGTCCCGTTGGAAAAATTTTTACACCGTGGCAGACCGGTTGAACTCCCCTGAAGTCATCAACTACTATATCAATCGTTATTTCTTTTTCAGAAAGACCCCCTCGGCAGGGGTGTATTTTACTTTTCTTAATAACAAGGCTCAGTGCACGGATGCCGCATATTTTACGGTTTTTATGCTGAATCGAGCTGGGTACAAAACTTTTATCCGAAGTGTGAAATGGGACGAAAACCCCTGGGACGGCCTGCATACCGGAGCCGGTATCATTCTGAACAATGGAAGTTATCTTCTGGTATCGAACTACACCGGCATTAACGCTATTTCAGGACCCTTTAAATGCGTTGCAGCCATGGACCGGAAGATCACGGGCAACCGGGGAATTATCCATAGTCAGTGGGGAGCATATTATCCTCCCCGGTACTATTGATCCAAAAACTGTGATTGAAAAGTTTTTTATCGATCAATGAGACCTTGAGATTGACCATGACTTGCACGAAAGATAATCGAAAATAAAAAAAGCCCCTGAATAAAAGATTACTCAGGGGCTGAATGTCACAGGGATAAAATGGAATGTTAAATCACGGTCACATTTGCAGCTGCCGGCCCCTTTGGCCCCTGTTCAATGTCGAATGAAACATGTTCACCTTCATTGAGAGATTTAAAGCCAGCTGCGTTGATGCCAGAATGATGGACAAAAACATCTTTGCCACCATCTGCTTGTTCAATAAATCCAAAACCTTTTGATTCGCTAAACCATTTTACGATACCATTTGCCATGTAGGCGTTCTCCTAAATAGAAATAAAAATAAATCGTCTCGATCTTAAAGAATAGTCACTGATTGCTCTGGGAAAATATCTAAAGAAGAAACTCAAGCACTTTAAAGTAGTGCAATGGGAAGAAAGCATACAGGAAAGCTTGGGTATGTCAAGGCAATAAAATGTTTATTACAAAATAACGCAGGTTCAAGATTGCCCAAAAGCAGACGGATAGAAGATGCCGGCTGCATCTGTCTGCAATGCAAGAATTACACAACAGGGCAAAAAAAGAGCATCAATAGAAACAAAACAAATAATTTGCAATTTCCATGTGTTAGTGTACCATGAGCTGAATTTATGAATGTAAAGACACATTCCCTGATAGAATACTATCTCTCAGGCAGTCCTCGTTGACAACGTTGTCTGGCAAACATCGTACGTTACCGTTGAAGTTTTTACCGCTAATTAACCGTGAAAACCGTATGATGATTTTGTTGGAAACATTTCCAAAGTCTTCTCCAAATGGGTGATCCTTTAACCACCATTTACCTTTTTCACACAATCTAAATTTTTTACACGGATGGTACATCTGTTGTCAGTTTGGTCCGGCATCGGATGATCATTCCGGTCTTTAGGAGCATCAAGCATTTAGATGCGCTCAATTTTTCACCCTGATCGTCAACAGGGAATTGATGCTGCAAAGTTACCGCCAATGAAGGTCACAACAAGGCCAACAAAGGAGTGATGCATGGCAGTCAGAAATAACTATACGTTTGAAAAACGGTTAAAAGAACAGGCCAAAAAAAAGAAAAAAGAAGAGAAAAAGCAACGCAGGCAGGAAAAGAAACAACAGGTTGAAGACGGATCCTCTATATTGGATGAATCCAAATAGGCCCCCTATGGCTGATGTCAGGATCCGTTATACCACATTTGAAATCGGAGATATGGATATACATATCCGGTTGCTCCGGGATATTCTCCAATTTAACGATAAAGACGGCGTGGCTGAACAGCTGGGGATATCCTCGGCAGCCTGGCCTATATCAGGTGTCATTTGGCCTTCTGGAGAGGTCCTTGCCCATCTGATGATGGATTACCCGGTCAGGGGAAAGCGGGTGTTGGAGGTGGGATGCGGGATCGCCTTGGCCAGCCTCGTATTAAACCAGCGGTTAGCGGATATTACAGCAACAGACCATCACCCAGATGCAGAGGGCTTTTTGGCATACAATACTGGTTTGAATAACGGGAAGGTCATTCCCTTTGTACGGACCGGGTGGGCAAATTCGGCTGAAAACGGACTTGGAATTTTTGATCTTATCATCGGCTCTGACCTGCTATACGAAGATGAGCATGTTGAGCTTTTGGCCACATTTATAAACCAGCATAGCCGCGGTCATTGCAACGTGGTTATCGTTGACCCTGGACGGGGGCACCATGCAAAGTTCACCCAAAAAATGATAGGCCTTGGATACTCTCACCACAAAAAAAAGCCTGAAAATACAGGGTACCTGGACAAACGATTTAAAGGGTGGATTCTGACGTATTCCCGGTAACGCCAGTTAAAATTGAGGAGATGTGAATGAACATTTATGTTGGCAATTTTATACCCCAGACAACTGAAAATAGTCTCAAAGAGATGTTTGGAGCCTTTGGCTCGGTTGAGAGTGTAAAAATTATAAAAGACCGATTCAGCGGGTGCTCTAAGGGTTTTGCCTTTGTGGAAATGCCGAGCAACTCCGAAGCCGATCAGGCGATTAAGGCGTTAAATGGTAGCATGATCAACAAAAAGCCCATCAAGGTTAACCATGCGGATTCAGGTGCTAAAAAAAAGAAAAAATCATTTAGAAAAAGAAGGTACTGAAACATTGGGATATGAATGGAAACGCCCTGCAATCAAAGTTCAAGGCACCATTTTAAAATCTATTTATTACAGGAAGCGAACTTAGCGGATGAACGATATACTGTTATATAAACTGATCAAAGTGATCATCGCGGTTGTCGGCAAGTTGCCACGAGTCGTACTCGGTTTTTGTTCAGATGTGCTGGGCTTAATCTGGTTCAATATAGACAAACGCCACAGAGCTGTGGTGATCAAAAATATACAAAGCGCTTATCCGGGAAAATATTCCCGTTCCCAGGCTGTTTTATTTGCTAAAAAAAATTTTCAGCACACCACCAGCCTTATCTTTGATGCCGTCTGGTCATATGGGCAAAAAAAGAAGAAACTTTTAGAATACTATGAGATAAGGGGAGCAGAGCATATCCTTGATGCAATGAAAAAAGGTGGTGTCATCCTGCTCGGGGGCCACATTGGAAATTTTGAACTGATGTCAGGGGCTATGGCGAAATCAAAAATTTTTCCCATAGGCCTGTACCGGAGATTTGATTTTAAACCCCTTGAACGCATCATGCTTGAAAATCGTCAAAAATTAGGGACGACAATGATACCGCTGGGAAACGCGGCATCAAAAATTTTAGACGCATTGCAAAACAAAAAAGTTGTAGCCACCCTGCTGGATCAGAATGTCGATTGGTATAATGGTGTATTTGTTGATTATTTTGGACAACCGGCCTGTACCAACAGCGGACTGGCCAAAATCGTCTTGAAATCAGGTGCTGTGGTCGTTCCCATGTTTATTATCAAAAAAAATGGCCGCTATATTCATGAATTTTTACCCCCGATCCCGCTTATCATCACCCAAGATCCGATCAAAGATATTGAGATCAATACCCAGGCATTTGTTTTTGCCATTGAATCCATGGTCCGGCAATGTCCGGAACAATATTTTTGGATGCATAACCGTTGGAAGACCAAGCCGTATTCAAATCTTAATCCAGCGTAAAACAGACAATCGTTTCGGATCTATCGGCTTGTTTTCATCTGAAAGGCAGAATCAGTTTTCTGCTCTGTGGTGTGGATTTGTTAACGGATTCAAGTTTGCCATCTACAAAACGATGGATTACCTTACAATTTTTTGGCAAACCCGGGTATACACCTCCGTTACCCTTTTATATTAAGGAGAGCGGCCAGCAATTTAAATGATGCAAATTCAGGTCATTTTATAAAAGCATCATTGGCCGCCCCGTACCTATTTTCAATTTTAATTAGGCCCTGTTATTTTTTTTAAGCCTTTGCCTGACAAATCCTTGACAAGCAAAGGCTCCTATCCTATGGTCGGTTTCAGCATTTTTATTACCAGATGTACAATGGCTTGTGAATGCGCCGAAAGGCTTTCGGAACGCATTATAACCGAACAGAGGGTATTAAATGACCAGCTTTCCCTACGAACAATGAGTTAGTTGCAACAGCACTGCCCGTGTCCGGCAGATGCATCGCACTTTGGGGAAAGCGGTTCCTGCCTTGACTTTACCATCCTGACAGAACAGCTGTTTTCCAATCCTTATTTTTGTATCAGGGCGCGGGCTTTGTAACTCATACGGCCTGAAGGGAAAACGATTATGCTGGATATCCCGGGGCTTGAGCTATCCTTAAGTTCAAGCCGTTGTCCAATCTTGAATGCACGTTCTTGTGGCGGCCCTGCCACCGGCATTAGATATTATTCCCCGTGCCCGGATCCAAAATCCGGTGCGTCCCCCAAAAACAGATCTGCCCGCAAAATAATTAAGCGACAGGATCTGCCCTTCCTGAGCAAAATTTTTGTGACATCAAACGGATATGCCAAAACTTTGGTCCATGCCCGGCTGACACAGCACGGAAAATTCACGGACCCGATCCCCCGACAGCGGTCTGCCGTAACCCCAAGCGCTTACACAAAGTTAAGGAGAGTATGATGAATAAAAATAAAACCATAGGATCCGTTCTTGTCGCCGGTGGCGGCATTGCAGGGATCCAGGCGGCCCTGGATCTTGCCGATTCAGGCTACTATGTTTACATGGTTGAGGAAACCCCGTCCATAGGCGGTGCCATGTCACAGCTGGACAAGACCTTTCCCACCAATGACTGCTCCATGTGCATCATGTCCCCCAAACTGGTTGAGGTGGGCCGCCATGTCAATATCCGGCTGATCACCTATGCGGACATCGAATCCGTTGAAGGCACCGCCGGCAATATCAAGGTAAAAATCAGGAAAAAAGCCCGGAGTATCGATTTAGACCGCTGTACCGGATGCGGGGCCTGTGTCGAGGCCTGTCCGGTAACCCAGCAGACGAAGTGATGATGACAAGGAGAACAAACGGATGAGTGAATTGTCTGCCAAAGAAAATACCGTCCCGGAATCTATGGAATCGGCCCCTGTGGATTACATGGAGCTGGATCAAATTATCGAAAAAGAGTTCAGCGAGGACAAGGAGAACCTGATCATGATTCTCCAGGCCATCCAGCGCCATTACAACTATCTTCCCAAGCCCGCCCTGACCTATGTGTCTGAAAAGCTGTCCATCCCCTTCAGCAAAATTTATGAAGTGGCCACCTTTTACTCCACCTTCAGCCTTGAGCCCCGAGGCCGCAACATTATCTCCATCTGCACCGGCACCGCCTGCCATGTCAGAGGGGCAGAACGGGTCAAAGAGCAGATTGAGGCCAGCCTTCATGTCAAGGACGGCGGCACCACGGAAGACCAGCGCTTCACCCTGGAGTCCGTTCGCTGCATCGGCTGCTGCAGTCTGGGGCCGGTGGTCAAAATCAACGAGGATATGCACGGCCGTATCGCCACCGACGAGATTGAGACGGTGCTAAACCAGTATGAATAAGAGGATGAACCATGACCATTCAGTCTATTAAAGATCTGGAATCTATAAAAGAGGAATACCGGTTAAAGCTGAATCTTCCCGATACCGTCAAGGTGAATATCGGCATGGCCTCCTGCGGTATCGCCGCCGGCGCCAAAGATTCCTTTGATGCCGCTCAAAAAGCATTTGAGCAGGATAAAAACATTGATATCTGCCAGACCGGATGCTTAGGATATTGCGAAGTCGAGCCCCTGGTGGAGGTCATTGCCAAAGATCAGCCCCGGATGATGTTTAAAAATGTCACAGCAGACGTCATCGTGGACCTGATCAATGCCTATACGGCCAATGATTTCAGCGACAAGAAAACCAAAAAACATATTTTAGGCCAGATCAGAGATCCCCGGTCCCTGCTGGAAGATGACATGGCCAATCCCCAGGAAAAGGTTGCCCCCGTGGACGGCATTCCCTTTTTAGAGGATACCCCGTTTTTCAAGGGCCAGGTCAAAATTGCCCTTCGAAACTGCGGCTATGTGGATCCCGACTCCATTGACGATTATTTCGGTAAACAGGGTTATCTTGCCTTTTTAACGGCGCTTGCGGACAACGATCCCCAGGGCCTGATCAACACCGTGAAAGAGTCGGGCCTTCGCGGCCGGGGCGGCGGCGGATTTCCCACCGGCATTAAATGGGCCACCTGCGCCAAGCATGAGGGCGAGCGCTCCATTATCTGCAACGCCGACGAGGGCGATCCCGGGGCCTACATGGACCGCAGCATCCTGGAAGGCGATCCGCACTCCGTCATTGAAGGCATGCTTATCGCAGGCCTTGCCATCGGCTCCTCCCAGGGCTTTATCTATGTCCGCAACGAATATCCCTTGGCCGTCAAACGCCTGGTGAACGCCATCAAACAGGCCACAGCCTGCGGTCTTTTAGGTGATAACATCGCCGGGACCAACTTTTCTTTTAGAATTAAAATATCCACCGGGGCAGGGGCCTTTGTTTGCGGCGAGTCCACAGCCCTTATGGCCTCCCTTGAGGGCAAGGTCGGCCGCCCCAAGGCCAAGTACGTCCACACCGTTGAAAAAGGCTTCAGGGATCTGCCCTCCAATCTGAATAATGTAGAAACCTACGCCAATGTTCCGGCCATTATCCTTAAGGGCGCCCCCTGGTACGCAAGCTTCGGTACCGACAACTCCAAGGGCACCAAGGCCTTCTCCCTGGTCGGCAAAGTCCGGAATACAGGTCTTTTAGAAGTGCCCATGGGTATCCCTTTAAAAGAGATCGTCTTTAACATGGGGGAAGGCCTTCCCGGCAAAAAGAAATTCAAGGCCGTTCAGACCGGCGGGCCTTCGGGCGGCTGTATCCCCGAGGCCCTCATGGATACCCCGGTGGACTACCAGCAGCTGGCATCGGTGGGCTCCATCATGGGCTCCGGCGGCATGATCGTCATGGACGAGAATACCTGTATGGTGGATGTGGCCCGCTACTTCCTGGACTTTCTCAAGGACGAATCCTGCGGCCAGTGCAACCCATGCCGGGAAGGCATCAAGCAGTCCCTGGATATCCTGACGGCCATCTGTGAAGGCAACGGCAAGGAAGGCGACATCGAACTTTTGGAAGAACTCGGCGTCATGATCGAGCGCTTCTCCCTTTGCGGCCTTGGTACTTCGGCTCCCAACCCTGTATTAACCACCATCAAATACTTCAGGGACGAGTATGAAGCCCATATCCGGGACAAAAAATGCCCCGCCGGCGTCTGCAAGAATCTGTTTATCTACGACATAGATAAAGACGCCTGTACCGGCTGTACCATGTGCGCCAGAAAATGCCCCCAGGATGCCATCACCGGGGATAAGAAAGAACCCCATGTTCTGGATCAGGATAAATGTATCAAATGCGGAATTTGTTACGACGCATGTAAATTCGATGCCATCGTTATCAAATAATGAGGAATACTAGCTATGGTTACGTTTAAGCTTAACGGTAAAGAAGTCCAGGGAGAAGACGGGCAGTACATCAAAGAGGTGGCTGAAAAATACGGGGTGGACATCCCAACCCTTTGCCACCACAAAGCCCTTGAACCTGCCGGCATGTGCAGGATCTGCACCGTCGAACTCTTTGACGGCAGAAGAACCAAGTTTGTCACGGCCTGTAACTATCCCATCTGGGAGGGCATGGAGGTTAAAACCGACACCCCTGCGGTGCATGAAGGCAGAAAACTCATCGTTGAAATGCTTTACGCCCGCTGCCCCGAGGTGCCCCTGCTGAAAAAATTAGCCAAAGAATACGGCATCGAAGAACCCCGGTTCCCCAAAGAGGGCGATGACTGTATTTTATGCGGGCTTTGCGTTCGCATGTGCGAGAAGATGGGCAACAGTGCCATCAGCCTGACCGGCCGCGGCACGGACATGAAGATCGACACCCCCTTCGGGCTGCAGTCCGATATCTGCATGGCCTGCGGGGCCTGCGCTTCAGTCTGTCCCACAGGCCATATCACCTTAGAAAAGATCAACTCCGCCATCACCAAGCAAAATCCGTTTCTTATCCCTTCTGAGTACGAGGTGGGGCTCAAGGGCAGAAAGCCTATCTATGTGCCATACGCCCAGGCCGTTCCCAATACGCCGGCCATTGACCGGGAAGTGTGCATGCACTTTAGAACCGGCGGCTGCCAGGTGTGCAAGGATGTCTGCCAGATGGACGCCATCAACCACGATATGAAAGATGAGATTGAAGAAGTAGAAGTCGGGGCCATGATCCTGTCCCCGGGTTTCAAGCCTTTCAATCCCAGTGATTTTGACCACTACTCCTACGCCAATCATCCCAACGTGATGACGGCCATGGAGTTCGAGCGGCTGCTGTCGGCCTCAGGTCCCACCGAAGGGCATCTGGTAAGGCTTTCCGACCACAAGGAACCCAAGAAAATCGCCTGGTTCCAGTGCGTGGGCTCCCGGGATATCAACAACTGCGACAACAATTACTGCTCCTCTGTCTGCTGCATGTACGCCCTCAAAGAGGCGGTCATCGCCAAGGAGCATGCCGGAGCGGATCTGGACTGCACCATCTTCTACATGGACATGAGAACCCACGGCAAGGACTTTGAAGCTTCGCTGAACTCGGCAAAGAAGCAGGGCGTGCGGCTGGTCCGGGCGCGGCCCCATACGGTGGAGCCCATCCACGGCTCAGACGAGCTGGATGTCCGCTATGTGTCTGAAAGCGGGGAACCGCTCCAGGAGACCTTCGACATCGTCGTGCTCTCCGTGGGCCTTGAAATCACGCCCCAGGTCATGAAGCTTGCCGATAAGCTCGGCATTGAGCTTACCTCCGGCAATTTTGCCAAGACCGGCAGCTTTACCCCGGTTGAGACCAGCCGCAAGGGCTTTTTTGTCTGCGGCGCCTTCCAGGGCCCCAAGGATATTCCCCAGAGTGTTGTGGACGCCAGCGCAGCCGCCGGCGAAGCCTGCGCGATTCTCAGCGATTCCAGGAATACTTTGACCCTCAAGCCGGAACCTGTACCCGAGGTCGACGTCCAGGGCGAGCGGCCCCGCATCGGCGTATTCATCTGCAAGTGCGGATCCAACATCAACGGCGTGGTCAACGTCCCCGAGGTCAGCGCCTATGCCGCAACCCTGCCCTATGTGGAGTATTCCTGCGACAATCTGTACACCTGCTCCCAGGATACCCAGGACACCATGACCCAGCTGATCAAAAAGCACAACCTCAACCGGATCGTGGTGGCGGCCTGTACGCCCAAGACCCACGAACCCCTGTTCCAGGAAACCTTGATGAACGCGGGACTCAACAAGTATCTGTTTGAGATGACCAATATCAGAAACCATGCCTCCTGGGTCCACAAGGCCGACTCCAAAATGGCCACGGAAAAATCAAAGGACCTGGTCCGCATGTCCGTGGCCAAGGTGGCCCTGATGGAGCCCTTGAAAGAGGGCGAGCTGACCATCAATCCCACGGCCATGGT
The DNA here is from genome assembly GCA_963677255.2 of uncultured Desulfobacter sp. Classification (GTDB taxonomy): domain Bacteria; phylum Desulfobacterota; class Desulfobacteria; order Desulfobacterales; family Desulfobacteraceae; genus Desulfobacter. The sequence continues at coordinate 182,944 of CAXXER010000003.1, forward strand.
CATCGGCGGCGGCCTTTCAGGACTTGCCGCAGCCAAGAACCTGTCCGACCAGGGATACGACGTCCATGTGGTGGAACGCCAGGCCAAATTAGGCGGCCAGGCCAACAACCTCTACCAGACCTATAAGGAGGAGGATATCCAGCAGGGCATTGCCGATCTGATTGAAACCGTCACGCAAAAGGACAATGTGCATATCCACCTGAACACTACCCTTGAGGATGTGCAGGGCTTTGTGGGTAATTTCAAATCCGAGCTTCACCATGCCGACAAAAAGGTCACCGCCCTGGAACACGGGGTTGCCGTGATCGCCACAGGCGCCCTGCCGCTGGAACCCACGGAGTATTGCTACGGCCAGGATGAAAGGATCATCACAAGCCTTGAGTTGGACCGCAAACTTATTGCCAAGGATCCCGACCTTGCAAAGGCCGAAGCTGCCGTCTTCATCCAGTGCGTGGGATCAAGGGAACCCCAGCGGCCGTACTGCTCCAGGATGTGCTGCACCCATTCCATCGGCAATGCCCTGGATTTGAAAAAACTTAACCCGGATATGGATATCTACGTGCTTTACCGGGATATCAGAACCTACGGCGAGCGCGAGTACCTTTACCAGCAGGCAAGGGAAGCCGGCGTCATCTTTATCCGCTACGACTTGGAGAACAAGCCTGAAGTGGTTCTCAAGGACGGACAGGTCACGGTCAAGGTAACCGATCCCATCCTGAATCTGCCCATTGAGCTTCAAACGGATCTTTTGACCCTGGCAACCGCCATCGTCCCCAACAAGGACGAGCGCCTGGCCAATTTCTTCAAAGTGCCCCTGAATGAAGACGGCTTCTTTGTGGAACGACATGCCAAACTCGGACCTTCCGAGTTCGCCACCGACGGCGTTTTCCTCTGCGGTCTGGCCCATTATCCCAAACCCATTGACGAAGCCATCGCCCACGGCCAGGCCGCAGCATCCCGCGCTGTGACCCTGATTGCCAGAAAGCAGATTCACACCAGCGGCAACATCGCCCGGGTGAATCCCGTCAAGTGCAGTGCCTGCGGGGTCTGCGTCTCAATTTGTCCCTATTCGGCTCCCAGTTTTGAAAAAGAAGGGCGTAACCAGGGCAAAGCCACGGTCAATCCTGTACTGTGCAAGGGCTGCGGGCTTTGCATGGCTTCATGCAGGTCCGGGGCCATTCATCTCAACGGCTTTGATTTCAACCAGTTATACGCCCAGATTACGTCTGTACAGGAACCCCAAAACGCATAAAGGAGAAAAAAGATAATGGCTGAAAAACAAATAAAAATCGTGGCGTTCCTGTGCAATTGGTGCAGCTACGGTGCAGCGGATCTGGCCGGTGTGAGCCGGATGCAGTATTCAACGGATATAAGGGTAATAAGGGTGCCGTGCTCCGGAAGAATCGATGCCAAACTCATTCTAGCAGCGTTCAGGGAAGGTGCCGACGGTGTCTGGGTCTCCGGCTGTCACCCCGGAGAATGCCACTATCTGGAAGGCAACTACTATGCCCGCAGAAAATTCATCCTGCTGGGCAACCTTTTAGAACACATGGGCATTGATAAAGACAGAGTTCACTTCTCATGGATTTCATCGGCTGAGGCGACCAAGTTTGCAAAGGTGGCCCAGGAAGTGGCAGATACCGTTGTACCTTTGGGCGCAAGTGATCGCTTCGTAAAATGAGCGGGACAAGGAGAAGATGATGAATAAGATAACCGGAAAAATTCAAGAGATGGCCGCCTCGCTTTTAAAGGACGGAACCTGCGACATGGTCATCGGCTTTAAAAAGGGAACCCTTCCCATGGCGGCCGCCCCCTTTGCGGCCAAAACCCCGGAACAGGCCAAAGAGCTGATCTGGGACAGCAATTGCAGGCTCAACCTTGCCAATTATCTGACCCATAGAAAAGAGAAGATCGGCATCGTGGCCAAGGGATGCGATTCCAGAAATATTGTCACCCATATCATTGAAAACAAAATTGCACGGGACCAGCTGACCATTATCGGCGTGCCCTGCAGCGGCATGGTCGATAAACATGCTGTGGCAGTAACGATGGATCAAGAAATCGTTGAGTTCAGCGAAAAAGACGGACAACTTGAAATAAAGACCGCTTTCGGGTCCAAAACCCTGGATAAGGCAGACTATTTAAATGCCAACTGCAAAACCTGCAGCCATCGCAATCCTGTCATCTATGATCAGCTTGCAGCAGAGCTTGTGGAAGAACCGGTCATCGATAACCCATATGCCGATGTGGAAAAAATTGAAGGCTTGAGCAAGGATGAAAAATGGCAGCATTTTGAAGATCTGCTCCAGGACTGCATCCGCTGCTATGCCTGCAAAAACGCCTGTCCTTTATGCTATTGCCCCACCTGTTTTGTGGATGAATCCGATCCCCAATGGGTGGGCAAAGGCATGGACAAGACCGATGTGCGCACCTTCCACTTTTTGCGGGCCTACCATTGCGCCGGCCGCTGCACCGACTGCGGGGCCTGCGTTGAAGCCTGCCCCATGGATATCAATGTCAGAGATTTCACAAGGAAACTCAACAAGGACGTCTTCGACATCTACGGATGGGAGGCCGGCCTTGACATCGACAAGCGGCCGGCTCTGGATACGTTCAAGCCGGATGATTCTGACGCATATATCAAATAGGCACAGCCATTTTTAAGGATATGACAATGCAAATCATAAAAATAGAAAAATCAGCCTGGGCCGAAGGGATAGACACCGTCAGAAAAAGCTATCTGCTTTTCGGCCCGGTTAAGCGTAAAAGCGGCCATATCTTCGCAAAGCTTGAAGACGGCGGATATCCGGACATGGAGTATACCCAGTCCGTATTATCCCCTAAAGCCGTTTTATTCCCCCAGACCCAGAAGATGCTTGAAACCTCTCTGGACAAGGAAAAAGAGGGCCATCATGTGTTTACCCCGGTGACCCAGGATGATACCCCGAAAGCCGTTCTCGGCATCCGTCCTTACGATGCCAAGGCAGTTCAGCTGGTCAAGCTCAACTTTGACACCGAAGATTACAGGGATTCATACTGGTGTGATGCCTATGAGGCCACCACCTTTGTGGGGCTGGCGGTCAACACCCCGTCCATGTATGACTTTTCATGTGCAGCCGGATCCGGCCCCTTTGCAGAAGAGGGCCTGGACGTGCTGCTGGTGGACTGCGAGGATCATTATCTAGCCAAGGTGCTCTCATCCAAAGGCCAGGACTTCATGGCCAAGGCGGGTTTTAACGATGCCCAGGATGCGGACCAGGCCGGGGCGGTGATCGCTCAGATGCAGGCGAAGGCGCAGGAGGGAATGAACAGCGATCTGGCCTGGGAGAATATCGAGAAGAAAACCGTAATGGAGTTATACGACGCACCGTTCTGGGATGAGGTGGCCTTTTCCTGCGTCAACTGCGGGACCTGCACCTATGTGTGTCCCACCTGCTGGTGCTTTGACATCCAGGATGAGACAAAGGGCTCCCAGGTCACCCGTTTCCGGAACTGGGACACCTGTATGAGCCCTTTATTTACCCTGCACAGCTCCGGCCACAATCCCAGGGGGGAAAAAATTCAGCGGGTCCGGCAGCGGTTCATGCACAAGCTCAAATATTTTCCGGAAAAATACGGGGAGGGGCTCATGTGCGTGGGATGCGGCCGGTGTGTGGAAAAATGCCCGGCCAATATCGATATCCGAGAGGTCTGCAGCCTGATGAATGCATCAAAGGCCTAACACAAGGAGAATAAAGTGAAAAATCCATATACACCTTACCCTGTCCGCATTGACAACATCCACGTGGCCACAGAGGATAAATCCCTTAAAACCTTTACCTTTATCTTTGAAAACAAGGAAGATGAAGAAAAGTTCGCTTACAGGGCAGGGCAGTTCGCAGAACTCTCCATCCCAGGCGCAGGCGAGATTCCCATCGGCATTGCCTCTTCCCCCGTGGAAAAGGGGTTTGTCAAGTTCACGGTATTTAAAACCGGTGTGGTGACCCAAACCATCCATAAGATGCAGCAAGGCGACATCATGGGCATCCGGGGGCCTTTGGGCAACGGATTTCCATGGGAGCAGCTCGAAGGAAAAAATATTGTCATCATAGGCGGCGGCTTTGCCTTCACCACTCTGAGGTCCTCTATCGTATACATGCTGGATCCTGCCAACAGAAACCGATTCGGCAACATTGACGTGGTCTACGGGGCAAGATCTCCGGGCATGTTGCTTTACAGGGAGGAGCTTTACGAGTGGGAGCAGCGTGATGACATCAACATGAACATCACCGTTGACGGCACCGACGATCCGGACTGGAAGTACAATGTGGGCTTTGTCCCGGCCATCGTTGAAAAAAAGGTCCCCGAAGCGACCCCTGATACCGCAGCCATTGTCTGCGGCCCGCCGATCATGATCAAATTCACTCAGCCGGCTTTAAAGAAACTGGGGTACGAAGACAACCAGATCATCATGTCTCTGGAAAACCGGATGAAATGCGGCATCGGCATGTGCGGCCGATGCAATATCGGCAAAGAGCTGGTCTGCAAGGACGGTCCCGTCTTCACTCTGGAAGAGCTCAAACTGACCCCCGGGGAATTTTAAAGCATCAAGCCGCGACAGGCAGCCGATCAGCTTCCCTGCACCGCGGAACAAAACAGCAATTGCTGCCGGACCTTCCCGGTCCGGCAGCAATTGTTCTTACAACGGTATTTGTGTCAGATTATGCGGCGAGGGTGACAAATCTTCCAGTTACCTGGCGCAGTTCATCGGGTGTAAAGGGTTTGGGCAGATAATCCACCGCCCCGATCCTGGCACTTTCCACGGCCGTGTCAATGCTGGCGTAGCCTGTGATAATAATCACACGGGCCTGGGGCTGGTGCTTTGATACCGCCTGCAGAAGTTCCAGCCCGGAAACCCCGGGCATCTTCAGATCTAAAAGCACAAGTTTATAAGGCTGGGCCGCAATACGCTTCAACGCTTCAGCCTTTGTAACGGCCTGATCCACCTCAAGCCCGCTTTTGCCCAAAATCTTTCTGATATTGTTGTTTACGGCGATTTCATCGTCCACCACCAGGATCTGTCTGGAGGGCGCTTCTTTACCCAAAGCCTGTCTGAAAGCCTTGGCCTTTTCCACAGGATCCACTTTTTTAAGTTCCTCATAGGGCAGGAAGGCAAATCCGTCCCGGTCCATATCCCGTATGTATTCAGGACCGGTTACTGCCATAACTTCATCATAGTCAAAGGGTTGGTCGATACCGATCATCTTTTTGGGATCAAACGCGGCTTTTGCCTCTCCGGCCAGGGCCTTCTTTTTGGCCCGGGCTTTAACTTTAGGACAAAAATTTTTATTGAGTCCTGTTTTGCAGGTCGTTCCAAGTTTTTCCATGACATCGCAGGCCATTTTGCCTACAGGGCAGTAGAACTCCGGCAGTTCGGCAGCCTCTTCTTTGACCTTGGCCACCTTTTTCTTTTTTAATTCATCGTAGGGCAGGGGGGCGATCCCGTCCATGTCCATATTCCGGACATAATCAGGTCCGGTGACCGCGGCCACTTCCTGATAGTCAAAGGGCTGATCAATACCGATGGTCTTAGGCGGATTCACCGGCACTTTTTTAAGGTCATCGTAGGGTAAAAAGGAAAAGCCGTCCCGGTCCAGATTCTCAATATACTCAGGACCGGTGACCGCCAGTACCTCATCATAATCAAAGGGCATGTCGGGGCCGATCATGGTCTTGGGGTCAAAAACAGCCTTTTTCTTTCCTTCGGCCGCCTGTTTTTTGGCCCGGGCTTTGAGTTTTGGGCAAAAATTTTTATTGAGCCCTGTTTTGCAGGTCGTGCCCAGTTTTTCCATGACATCGCAGTTCATCTTGCCTACGGGGCAGTAAAACTGGCCCTGTTCCGCGCTGTCGTCAACAGCCTCCTTGACAGAAGGCTCTTCATCTGGCTTGACAAGATTGGCTGCAGCATCCCCTCCGAAATCAATCTCAACGTCCATGAGTTCAATGGAATCGCGCTCCTCATCGGAAATTTTCACCCCTTCAAGCTTCCCTAAAAGGGCTTTGCTCACCGTGGTTCTCAGTTCATCCGGGGTAAAGGGCTTTGGGATATAATCTAGGGCGCCTAAACGGATGGCCTTGACTGCGGTGTTGGTGGAGGCGTAACCGGTCATCATGATGCTTTTAATGTCCGGTACCTCTTTTGCCACATGGTTGAGCAGCTCAAGGCCGTTCATCTCCGGCATCACAATATCTGAAATCAAAAGCGAAAAACTGCCGTCTTTCATCATTTCAAGGGCCTGTGCCGCACTCTGGGTGTGCACGACTGCATAGTTGTTTTTAGACAGGATCTTTTCCACGTTCCTGCAGATCCCGATTTCATCGTCCACGACCATTATTTTAACCTGCTTTTCCATGAGACCTCCTCCTGCGTTGATGGTTGTCAGTGTATCGGTGTATTGAAGATCTTTAAGAGCAGGTATTATGCCAAAACATCAATATTTATTAATATACTGATTTTAAAGGGCTATTTCAAAACAGAGAGATCAAAAACCAAGGAGAGATGTATACGTTTACTATACACTCCCTGGCCGTCCCGATGACAAAAACCCTGGCTGCAAAAGGGATCTATTGATTGTACAAAAAAAATAGACAGGGTGTATTGAAAGTAAAAACCTTCGCACTTGCAGCATTGCATCCCGAGTGATAGGATTTTTATAAAAATTAAGACACAGAAAGCAAATGCATCAACATGCCATGAAAAATTGTTCCGCATCATCTGCGGCAAGCCAAGCGGCCCGTTCAGAAATTCAAGAGGATCTTAAGGCCAGACGACAGCGCAGGAGCCTGTTTCCCCTCGCAGCCATAGTTGGGCTGGGGGCAGGACTCGTATCCGCATTGTTCAGCACGGTTATCGAAGCTGCGGATCATATGAGAAATACACTGATCGCATGGTCCGGCCAGTTTCCTGAATGGGGATGGATATTCCCTGTACTTTTCGGTGTAACAGGGGCAGGCTTATCCGTCTTTATGGTCCGCCGCTATGCCCCAGAAACAAGCGGCAGCGGTATTCCCCACATTGAAGCGGTCATGAACCGATTGCGAGCCTTAAAATGGTCCAGGGTCCTGCCTGTTAAATTTATTTCCGGCATTTTGGCCATCGGCAGCGGACTGGCCCTTGGCCGTGAAGGTCCGACCGTGCAAATGGGCGGTGCCGTCGGTAATGCCGTTTCATCTTTTTTTAAAGTTAACCCCAGAGAGCAGCGGACACTCATCGGGGCCGGGGCCGGTGCCGGACTTGCCGCTGCATTCAATGCCCCGTTATCGGGCGTCATGTTTGTCCTCGAAGAAATACAACGTGATTTTCATCCCCTGGTATTCGGAGCGGTTTTTCTTGCCGCAGCCATTGCAGATATCGTGGTGCGATACTTTTCCGGAGGCCGCATGTCATTTGTGGTTCCGGATTATCCGGCGCTTTCCATCACAGCGCTGCCCTTCTTTATCCTGCTCGGTATTATCGCCGGCCTGCTTGGGGTGTTATACAACCGAAGCCTGATTCAAACCATCAATCTGTTTGATCGTTTCAAGGGAAAAAGAAAACTGGGAATTGCCGCATTTGTCGGAGGTTTGGCGGGACTTGTGGGCTGGTTTTCACCCATTGCCATCGGAAGCGGTCATGCCCTTGCCGAAGTGGTCCTGGTGGGTAAATTTGCCCTTTTTTCAATCCCTCTTTTCTTTGTTTTTCGTTTTTTCCTCGCTACTACCAGCTACAGCACCGGGGCTTCAGGGGGCATCTTTTCACCTCTTTTATCCCTTGGCGCACTTTTGGGGTATGCCGTGGGGTGTGCTGCCCAGTATACGGCCCCTTCTATTGTAACGGAGCCTGCTGTCTTTGCTGTTGTTGGAATGGCCGCCTATTTTAGCGCCATCGTCCGGGCGCCCTTGACCGGTGTGGCCTTAATTGTTGAGATGACCGGGGGGTATCAGCAAATGCTGCCCCTGCTTGTCAGTTGCTTTTGTGCCTACGCAGTTGCGGAAATGATGAACAATCTGCCGATTTACGAAACATTGCTGGAACGGGACCTTGATCGCAGCGCAAGTGGAAAAACGTTAACCGAACCCATGCTTTTCGATTTTAAAATTGAAAAAGGTGCCTTTTTCTCCGGCAAAAAAGTAAGTGCCCTGGGCCTTCCAAAAGGCTGCCTTCTGATTCGGTATATTTTAGACGGAAAAGAGCATATTCCCACGGCAGATACCGTTCTTGAAGATCATATGCGCCTTACTGCAATTATTTCACCGGAGGCTGAAGAGGGTTTGACAATCATTCGGAAAGGCTGTCGTAAAAGCACATGAAACACCAATGATCGATGAAAGCGCATCAAAACAAATATTCCAATGCACAGTTTATTGCGTATTGATCATATAGTTGACCTTCTAATTTAATCGACAAATCAGGGCTGAGCATCATTAACCCACCACCGAATATGCCGAAACTGTTTTCCTGCTTCAGCTCGTCTTGATAATTTAAGCCCGTATAACCAGAGGGCAGATTATCCAACAACTCCCTTCTGGTATCTTCACGATAATAAAGAGCGCTTATTCCTGTGTAAAAACAATAAGTTTCATAACCCCAACCCAATTCCAGCCGGGTGTCAAATTCATCCCAGCTTGATGTCTTATGCCATTTATCATTGCTATTTGAAGTGTATTCCAGATCTAATTTCCCGCCTAAATAAGATCCCTCAAAAGACGCAAACAGGCCGGATAAGGGCAGAGTATGCTGTTGAAAAATGTTTAACCGAAAGCCCCCCCCATAAGCCGGTCGAAGACTGGACAACTGCTTATATGCAGCCCCTGTTTCGGCAAATATCTCCAAAGTATCGAAAAGCCCCCATCTTACCCTTACCAAATCCGCATGCATCGTTGTTGGAAAGTCATTAACGGCCAAGGTATTTAATGGCACATTGCTGGTAGTTGTTATAATGCCGTTACTGGTCGTCATTTTGCGATCAGTAACTGTGGTTGGAATTCGTCGATAAGCATGTCTAAAATCCAAACCCAACTTACCCTTAGGCAGATTCCTCCCATAAAAGTGAGGGGAATCTTCATTGTTTCCAGATACAACACTCTCTGCACTGGATTTTGAAAGTAATTGGGAATTTTCCTCTTCTTGGATTGCTGTCGCTATATGGGAGCTTGATTGTATTTTCTCAGAAACTGTGGGCAGGTCTTTGTTGTCAGATGAACTTGCCGTGATCTCCTTAGCAGAGGAGACTTTTGGCACTTGAGATCTATCGGCATGGCCGAAACGCCTTTGATAAACTTTTGCATAAGCGACGATTCCATTTTTTAATAAATTATTTCGAGTCGTATTTGCCTGATTGAAGGAGTCAAACGGCCCTATGAAATTACGAAACCATTCGCCTTTTCCTGAAACCGTTTCTTTATGGGTTACTATTTCATATCCCTCCGCTCGATATGCTTTAGCATCTTTTAGAGCACCTTCCTCTGCCCGATAGGACGATATATGCAGATAGTAGCGATCGGTTTCTTCGCAATACCCTATGGTGGTGAAGAGTACAAATGCTAACAAGATTTCGAATAAACTCTTTACATTAAAGCGGTTATCCAAAGAATATTTTGGCATATCGTTTCCTTTTGTACAGGGAATCATTGGCTTAAGTCTTATTTTGCCAATCAAATAGAAATAATTGACCTAAAATTCAGCGCAATAGATTTAGATCATTCCAATATCGTATTATTCAAAATAAGCCCTTACTGTTATCCAAAATTCAGATATAAAATTATGGATTAAAATAATTAGGACATCACCTATGTTTTTCAGATAGTTTGGGCTTTAAAAATTTGAAAATAAAATTGATCATGCCCAAAGCCCGGCCTGATTAAAAGATATTTCAGATATTAAAAATATGATTTATAATATTTATTAGCATTCGGCAAAGAAAAAAAAAGGATGTGCATAAAAAATAGACAAAATGCCCTTTATTCTTGAAGGATGAGCCTGTCGGCTTTAGATACAAAAATCGGGCCTAACATGAGACATTAGGCGACATGAACCTGAGCGACATCTGCCGGCCGCTCAAAAACACTTATGCGACGATCTCAGTTCAAATGTTACTGTCCTGGTTGTCCGGACGTAATATTTGATGCTTTTTGATAAGGGCCTGAAAATTGGTCCTTCGCAATCCTGTTTTTTGGGCTGCTCGGGTTACGTTCCAGTCATTTTTTGCAAGGGCGTTGAGAATGAAGTTGCGCTCAACCTTGTTAACCGCTGTCTGGCGAATTTCTTTTTTAAGGGTTTTAAGTTCCTCATTGGTTTCCGGGATACGTTCCACCATGCGGTCGAGTTCGGAGACCTCTCCGAGCAGGGGCAGGTCCTTTAAAGTCACCTGATCGGCTTCACACAAAATCACAGCCCGTTCAATTACGTTCTTGAGCTGCCTGACATTGCCCGGCCAACGATACTCAGTCAGGCGGGCGGCGCAATCCTCTTCAAACCCTTTGATATCCTTTCCCATCTTTTTGCAGAACTGCTCTAAAAAATAATAGGCAATGGGCAGGATATCGGTTTTTCTATCCGTTAAGGCTGGTATGACAATAGGATAGACATAGATCCGGTAATAAAAATCTTCACGGAACTTTCCGGCCTTAACCATATCTTCAAGCTTTTGGTTGGTAGCAAAAATCAGGCGGATGTCGACCTTAACCTTTTTAGTGCTGCCAAGAGGCATGAACTCGCGGGTCTCAAGAAACCTTAGAAGCTGGGCCTGGACATCCAGGGAAATATTACCGATTTCATCCAGAAATACTGTGCCTTCATGGGCCGTTTTTAAGATGCCGGGCTTATCCCGGTCAGCGCCGGTAAAGGCCCCCTTGGCATGGCCGAACAGCTCTGAGGACAGCAGACTGTCCGAAAGGGTGCCGCAGTCAACGGCAAAAAACACATGGTCGCTTCTGTTGGAGTTGGCATGGATCGCCCGGGCGATCAGTTCCTTTCCTGTGCCGCTTTCACCGTAAATCAGGACGTTGGCGTCGGTGGCGGAGACCTTCTGGACCATGCCGATCACCTTTTTTATCCCGGGACTGTCCCCGATGAGTTGGTGGGAAATTTTTCGGCCTTTTTTTGCCATGAGCTGCGCCTGCTGCTTCTGGATTTTTTTGCGCTCCACAGCCTGTTGAACCACCGCACGCATCTCGTATGGGGTGAAGGGCTTTGGCAGATAGTCAAACACCCCCATTTTCATGACCTCGACGGCAGATGAAACACTGGCATAGCCGGTCATGACAATGACGATAGTTTCAGGGAACATCGCATGGACCCGGGCGATGACTGCCATCCCGCCTAAACGTTCCATATTCAAATCCGTGATCAGAATGTCAAAGGGATTGGCCGCCATCATCTCAAGGGCGTCATAGCCGTTCAGGGCATACTCGATTCTTTCATACCGCGGCGCAAGAATCTTCAGGCAGTTTCTGCAAATATTGATCTCATCGTCGACAACGAGAATGGAAATGGCGGAAGAAGGGCTCATGGGTTTTCATTCCCGGGCACCGGGAACACAATGGTAAATTCAGTGCCCTTATTCACAATGCTTTCCGCTGTGATAGTTCCACCGTGCTGCTCAATGATGCCGTGGGTGATGGCAAGCCCAAGGCCTGTGCCATTTTCCTTTGTGGTAAAAAAAGGATCAAAAATCTTGCTCAGGTTTTCTGCCGGGATTCCCTCGCCCGTATCAATCACCTTGACTTGAATCTGGTTGGCACCCTCAATAAGACCTGAGGTTATCCTAATTTGCCCGCCTGTTGGGGTGGCCTCAATGGCATTAAGGGTGAGGTTGATAATGGTCTGCTGAATCTTGTCCTTGTCTATAGCCAGCTGCGGCAGATTGTCCGCAAGGTCATAGGACAGACCGACATCCTTGAATTTGGCCTGCTTCCGGGTTAGGACCATACTCTCGTGAATCACCTTGTTGATGCTTTCCATTCTTGTAAACGCCTTGCTCTGGCGGGCAAAGTCAAGCAGGCTTTTCACAATTTTGCGGCAGCGCAAGGCCTCGTTGCTGATGATACTCAGCTCCTTGTAGATATCACTGTCCTCTTCCACATCCTCCTGGATCAGCATGGCCGAGGTTAAGATGGTGGTCAAAGGATTGTTGATCTCATGGGCCACTCCGGCACTGAGCCGGCCGATGGAAACCATTTTTTCCTGATGCATCATCTTCTTTTCAAATTCAACATCCTTTGTCACATCTTTAGAAACTTCAATGACGCCGGTCAGCTCTCCGTTTTCAATGAGCGGATAACAGGACATGGACACGAACTGCTTTTTACCGTCCTGGATGATATGGGTATGGGTGGTGGTGGAAGGCTTTCTTGTTTTTTTTACCTGATCGACAGGGCAGGGGTGTTTTTCCCCGCGGCAGGGCCTGGATTCGTGGTGGGTGATTTCATAGCAATACCTGCCCACCACATCTTCTCTTTGCAGGCCAAGCTTCTTTAAATAGGTGTCATTCATGTTGATGATCCTATAATCGGTCGCTATGACCATCACATCATCCAGAATGGGACCGTTGATCATGGCTCTGCAGATGGTCTGAGTTTCATTGAGTTCCTGGTTGGTCTGCATGAACAGTCTTGAAGAACTTTCAATTTCCCTGAAAAGCACAGCCGTTGTATGGGCGATGGTCCTGACATGCCGGGCCTTTTTGGCAATGATGTCATTATAGATATCCATGTTCCCGGTGAGCTCGACAAACAACTCGATGTCATCCATGGAAAACAGATCATTGTAATCTGTGGTGACAAAGATATTTTTCTCCTGTGCCCTGATAAATCCGACAGCAGATGGATTAATATCGGCCACAGCCACGACAACGGGCGAAATCAGGTTGAATTGATACTTGTCAATGATCTCCATCAGGTGAAGACATCGGCTTCCGGCACCCACAACTGCAATTCTCATCACATTCCTCCTTCCGGGCAAAGAGATTTTGACATCAATAGCAATTTAACATATAGTTGCCAGGCTGAAATTGATTGGTTTCGTGATAATATACCAACCTTGCACCCGGTGACACAATAAGTAAAGAAATAATCATGAGAAAAGAATCACCCGTTTATCGAACACTGATTCTGTGTATTCTGATCCTCCTTATCTGGGGATGCGCACCCAAACCCGTACACAGGCCGGGAAGCCTGCCGGACAGTAAATCTGAACAAAAAACCGCGGATCTTCTTCCCATCCTCATGGCTGAAGCCAAAAAGTTTGCCGGTCAAAATGACTTTCAGGATGCCCTGCTTATTTACAACCAGGCTTTGTCCCAGGCAAAGACGGCGAATGAACGGGAAACGGTTTTGTCCGCCGTAAATGCATTGCTGCTTAAAACGCCTGCAGGGGAAATCGAGTCCTTTTTATCCATCAAGAACCTGAGCATTCCCAAGGCGCTTCTCACCTATTACGCAGGGTATAACTATGCTGCGGCAGGGGAGAGTGAGGCCGCCCAGAGACGCTTACAGGAATTTGTCTCCCAATATCCGAATCACCCTTTGGCAGATGATGCTCGCACTCTTTTAGAAAATGCCAACAAAGCCGTTTTTAACCGGGATGTTATCGGAGCGCTTCTGCCGTTGTCCGGCAAGTACAAAATATTTGGAGAACGGGCCCTTAAAGGCATCCAGATGGCGGTACAGGATATGTCCCAAGCCCAGGGGCGCCCCTACAGGGTCATTGTAAAGGATACCCGCGCCGATGCTGAGCATGCTGTCAATTGCGTGGAAGAACTGGCCCGGGAAAAGGTGATGGGGATTGTCGGACCGCTGCTGGTCCCGGAGGCTGCCGGGACCCGTGCCCAGGAGCTTGGAATCCCAATGATTGCCCTGACCCAGAAAAGGGAGTTTCCTCTCCAGGGGGATTATCTGTTCTCCAACTTCATCACCCCGGAAATGCAGGTCCAGGCTCTGGGGGCTTATATCTTCATGGAACTGGGCTTAAAAAAGGTCGCGATTCTCTACCCGGATGAAAAATACGGAAAAACCTACATGGACCTGTTCTGGAAAGTTGTTGACAAGTTCAACGGAGAAGTGGTGGGGGTTGAGTCCTATGACGGCACCAACACTGACTTCAGCCTTCCCCTGCAAAAGCTGACCGGGGAGTATTATCCTGTTCCGGAAGTTTTACAGCCAAAGCCAGAAGACCAGACGCAGACAGATGACACACGTTTAGACCCGGATGAAAACACCGGCGCCGAAGATCTTCAGGCCGACACGCAACTGGATGAGTATATAGATGAGATGGCCCAGAACGATCCGGAATCAGCTCCCGACCACCAGCGGCAGGGGGATCGAAGGCTTTCTTCCAGGGGATCTGCCGTGGCCAATGAAGACCGTCTGCAAATTGATTTTCAGGCCCTTTTTATCCCGGACTCCCTGTCCCGGGTAAATCTGATCCTTCCCCAGCTTGCCTTTCACGATGCCCGGGGCATGGTCCTTTTAGGCACCAATCTCTGGCATCAGGACAGCCTGCTCACCGATGCCAAGGGGTACAATAAGAATGCCGTGATTACGGACGGCTACTTCGGGGACAGCCAGAATCCGGTTACTGCTGATTTCCACAAGCGGTTCGGCCAGATTTTCGGGGACAAGCCGGGTTTTCTTGAGGCCATCTCCTATGACACGGTGAAAATTTTGTTCACTGCGGGCCTGGCCCAGGATGCCGCCTCCCGCAGCGATATCAGGGATATCCTGCGGGGAGGGCAATTCTTTGAAGGGGCCACAGGCCGCACCATTTTTGATAAAACGGGCAGCCCCCACAAGGAATTGTTTCTCATCACGGTAAATCGTGGGAAATTCAGAGAGATTCGTCAGTAAAAAAGGATTTTTGGCCGGTGGTTTCCAGCACGGACTGCCACAGCCGGCCCTTGGGGTCCAGTTTTTTACGCCGGCCGGCCGAGGCGGACATGGGCACATGGACATAATGGTTGTTCCAATAGCTGATAATGACCCGGGTCTTACCGGCCATTCCCGCATGGACCGCATCCCTTCCTAAAAGACCGCAGAACACCGAATCATTGGCATTGGCCGGCAGGCTGCGGATGATATAAGACGGATCAATGTACTTTAAGGAAATGGGGATATCTTTTTCACTGAAGTACTGGGATATCCGCTCCTTTAAGAAGAGTCCGATGTCCTTGAGTTTCACGTTTCCGGACTCGTCAAACTCTTGCTTTTTATCATCAAAAAAGTTCTGTCCCGCACCCTCGGCCACAATGATTACGGCGTGTTTTCTCAAAAGCAGTCTTTTTTCAATAGCCTGGAGCAGTCCGTTTTTGCCATAGAGAAACAGTTCCTCTTCAGGGATAAGGACAAAATTGGCATCGGGCTGGGCCAGGGCAGCCGTGGCCGCCAGGAACCCTGAATGCCTGCCCATGAGTTTAATCAGCCCGATACCGTTGGGATAGGCTTCAGCCTCGTTATGAGCGCCTTGAATGGCCAGTGTGGCCACATCCACGGCTGTGTCGAACCCAAAAGAACGGGAGACAAGGAAAATATCATTGTCAATGGTCTTGGGGATGCCGACAACGGAAATTTTGAGATTTCGGGCGGCAATCTCCTCGGCAATCTTGTTGGATGCCATTAATGTCCCGTCGCCGCCCACCATGAAAAGGATCCCGATACCCATACGCTCAAGGCAGTCCACCACAGCACCGATGTCCTGCCCGCCCCGGGATGATCCCAGAATGGAACCGCCGGTGTTCTGGATTCCGGAAACTGCCTTGGGATGAAGGTCAATGACCTCATGGCCGAACTCCGGGATAAACCCCTGAAGGCCGTGGCGGATGCCGTAAATGGTCCGAACCTTGTACAGGTGGTGAAGCTCCAGGACAATGGAACGTATAATATCGTTCAAGCCGGGGCACAGTCCCCCGCAGGTCGCGATGGCCGCTTTCAATTTGCTTGTATCAAAGTAAATCTTCTTTCTGGGGCCGGCCAGTTCAAAGCTCTTAGCCTGAGCAGACGATAAACCGGCCCTGACATCCACAAGCACCCGCTCCCCCTCGCCGATGAACCGCGATCCTTGTGTATCGGAAAGTCCCTGGTGGAGCAGGGGAGAGTCGATTTTGGCCTCTCCTAGTGAGGAGATTTCAGTGGTAAAGGCCTCTGAGGCCGGATGGGTGTTCATTGGCTGCCTCCGTTAAATTTAAAGGATCCTTTGCCCAGGATATCATGCAGATGGAGCAGTCCTTTGAAGGTTTGATCTTCTTCAAGGATAGGTAATACGGTGATTTCATGTTTTTCCATGAGGTTCAGGGCATCGTAAAGATAGGCATTGGGCCCAAGTGCCAGGGCAGACTTTGTCATAACATCTTTCACCGGGGTGCGTTTGCTTTCCATCTTTCCACTGGCAATGATATGACGGATATCCCCGTCGGTGAGTATGCCTTCAAGCCGCTGATCATCATCCAAAATCACAACAGCCCCGAGGCTGAATTGGTCCATGCATCCAAGGGCCTCTTCCATGCTCGCACCGATGCCAATGGACGGTGACGCCTCCGGGGGCAGCATCACCTGCTCGACCCTTGAGGAGAGCCGCTGGCCCAGGGTTCCGCCGGGGTGGGATTTTAAAAAGTCGGATTTTTTAAAATTCTTCTTTTTGATCAGGGCCACGGCCAAGGCGTCTCCCATGGCCAACTGAGCGGTGGTGCTGGAGGTCGGCGCCATGTTCAGGGGGCAGGCCTCTTTTTCCACACCGGTATCGATCACCATATCGCAGACCCTTGCCATGGTGGAATCGGGATTTCCCGTAAATCCCGCCATCCGGCATCCCACCTCCCGGATCACCGGCAGCAGGCGGTTCAGCTCTTCGGTTTCTCCGGAATTGGAAATAGCGATAAACACATCTTCGGGCCCGACCATTCCCAGGTCTCCGTGCACGGCCTCGACCGGATGCAGGAACATAGCATTGGTTCCGGTGCTGCTTAAGGTAGCGGCAATCTTCCGGCCGATAAGACCGGATTTGCCGATACCGGAAATAATGACCCGACCTGTGGAGTCACAGATGGTATTTACAAGGGTTTCAAAGGAATCTCCGATCCTCTCGGTGAGATTGAGCAGGCATTGGGCCTCTATCTTAAGCACTTCTTTTGCATCTTGTATGATCATTGAAAATTATCTTTATTGATTGTTAGGTTCGGGTTTAGTCTGACGGATCCCACTTTAACGGGTCCAAAATTCTGAATTGGGATTATACATCAGCCCGTTTCGTTTTCCCATAAAAATTTTACCTTGGATTTTCCATCGTTGACACAACACCTATCTTATGGTATTTGTTCACGGTTATATTCTTGGGCAGGACATTGTTCTGTTCGAAATGAGAGCAGATACTGGTGTCGGAAAAGGGGGGCCTTTGGGAATCCTGACACCTAAAATAAAAGATAATTTTAAAAGACAGGATTAAAATCATGATTTGTACTACCGTTAGGGAAGGCGAAGACTGTGTATTCATGACAGCCGCAGGCTGCAGCTATAACGAAGGCGCCTGCCTTCCGATTATCGACGAATGCAACGGATGCCAGAGAACCACTGAAGTCGCCGCAGGCGTTTACTGCATGGCGGCACCGGATCCCTCATTGAAATGGAAAAATGGCAACTGCAACATTGCCACTCATGTCAAGACCGTTGCCGAGACCAAGAAACAGAAACTTAACCCGATCAAGGCATCCAAAAGAAGATAAACCAGCTTACTATAGTATAGTTTTGTTCCGAACTCTGCGGTTTTCCTTAAGGGGTGTAAGCTGCAGAGTTTTTCATTTTTGGGCGTTTGAAAATGCCAGCCGACTATTATTAATGTACTGAGAGGAAAAGATGAACCCCATTGCGCAGGATCTGAACACCGCTGTTACCAACGCCAACCCGCATATTTTCGATATGCTTTCAGATATGGGAAAAGCCTTATTTTTTCCCAAAGGCATCTTAAGCCAGAGTGCCGAAGCCAAAGTCAAAGCCGATAAGATAAACGCCACCATCGGCATTGCCAAAGAAGGCCCGTCCGTATTAAGCCTTTCCTCTGTGACCCGGTTTGTCACCGGGATCTCACCCGACGAATATCTTCCCTATGCGCCCTCATTCGGTATTCCGGCATTAAGGGAGAAATGGAGAACCGACCTTTATAAAAAGAACCCTTCGCTTGAGGGAGAACAGATCAGTTTGCCTGTTGTCACCTCCGGCATCACCCACGGCGTCAGCATCCTGTCCGACCTGTGGGTCAACCCAGGCGATGTGATAGTGCTTCCGGACATGTTCTGGGGCAACTACAATATGACCTTTTGTGTACGCAATCACGGCAAGCTTGTTCACTACAAGACCTTTGACGACGCCCTGACCCGGTTCAATGTGGATGATTTTGAACGGGTAATCCGGGAGCAGGCCGAAAAGAACGAAAAAATTGTCACGGTTCTCAACTTTCCCCACAACCCCAGCGGATACACCCTGAGCAAGGCGGAGGCCGACCGCATCGCAGCCATCCTCATTGATGTGGCCCAAGGCGGTACTAATGTGGTTGCCGCCTGTGACGACGCCTACTTCGGTCTGTTTTTCGAAGAAGAGACGTCCAAAGAATCCCTTTTTGCCAAAATCGCCGGAAAGGCGGACCGTCTTTTGGCCGTAAAGCTGGACGGGGCCACCAAAGAAGATTATGTCTGGGGATTTAGAACCGGATTCATTACCTACGGCTTTAAGGCGGATACAGGCAAAGCTGACATCTGCGATGCCCTTGAGAAGAAAACCGCCGGCTGCATCAGAGGCAATATTTCCAACTGCTCCCATTTAAGCCAGACTATCCTGCTCAAATCCATGGCAGAGGAAAACTATGAAAGCCTCAAGCAGGAGAAGTTCGATCTGATGAAGGCCCGGGCCATGCGCATGAAAGAGGTACTCAAGGACCCCAAATATGCAGACGGTTTTAAGCCTTATCCCTTTAACTCCGGCTACTTTATGTGCATCCGCTTAAAAGATGTCAATGCCGAAGCCTTAAGGGTTCATCTTCTGGACAATTACGGTACAGGACTGATTTCCATTGGAGATAAAAACCTGCGGGTTGCGTTCTCCTGCCTTGAAGAAAAAGATGTGACCACACTTTTTGACATTATTCTGAGCGGTATCAATGACTTAAGAAAAGGGTAGCAACCTTATGCAGACCGGACAGCGCAGGAAACGGGAGTCCATCAAGCATGCCGGCATCTGGATGTTTTACTTTGTCCTGATTGGGATAATTGCCGGATTCGGTGCCATTCTTTTCCATTTCCTCTGCGGTCTGGGGATGCATTATTTCCTGGATCTGATTGCGGGGTACAGACCGGGTAATCCGGCCGGGGAGCACCTGCTGCTCCCCCATACCGATACCCCGTTCAACCAGTGGCTGCTTCTCATCCTTCCGGCCATCGGCGGCATTGTATCCGGATGGATCGTCTATACATTCGCCCCGGAAGCTGAAGGCCACGGCACAGACGCGGCCATTGACGCCTACCATCACAAGGGCGGCATGATCCGGGGACGGATTCCCATCGTCAAGACCATTGCCTCAACCATTACCCTGACCACCGGAGGCTCCGGTGGCAGGGAAGGGCCCATCGCCCAGATCGGGGCGGGTTTTGCCTCTTTTCTGGCCACCAAGTTCAACCTGTCTGAACGGGAGCGGCGGATCATGATGGCCGCAGGGGTCGGGGCTGGGGTCGGCTCCATTTTCAGGGCCCCTCTTGCAGGCGCCCTTTTTGCCGCTGAGGTGCTATACCGGGACCCGGATTTTGAATCCGAGGTCATTATCCCGGCCGGAATATCCTCTGTTGTGGCCTATTGCGTTTTCTGCCTGGCCTTTGGCTGGGGATCTTTGTTTGACTCTCCGGCCCTTAAATTCCAGAATCCTTTGGAACTGGGGCCCTACCTGGTTCTGGCAGGGGTGCTTGTACTCACCGGGATTGTCTACGTTAAAGCTTTTTACGGCGTCACCGCCGCATTTAAAAAACTCAAGATTCCCAATCACATCAAACCGGCCATCGGCGGACTGATTACCGGTATCATCGGTTTTTTCCTGCCCTATACCCTGGCCTTTGGATACGGTCTGGCCCAGGATGCCATTTTTGACCGTGTGGCTATTCCCGTCCTCCTGGCCCTGGCCATCGGAAAAATATTCACCACTTCGTTTTCCATCGGCTCCGGGGGCTCAGGCGGGGTATTCGGCCCCTCCGTCGTCATCGGAGGGGCCATGGGCGGCGTTGTCGGTAAAATCTTTCACCTGCTGATTCCTACGGTGGTCACCCACCCCGGCTCTTTTGTGATCGTGGGAATGGCCGGATTTTTCACCGCCGTATCCAACACCCCCATTTCCACCATTATCTTTGTATCGGAAATGACCAACTCATATCATCTTTTGCTGCCAAGCCTTTTGGTCTGTTCGGTATGCTATCTTCTGGCCCAAAGATGGACGATTTATGAAAACCAGGTCAAATCCAGGGTGGATTCCCCGGTCCATGCCGGCGAATTTATGATGGATGTGCTCCAGACCATCAAGGTGGCGGATCTCAAACATATGATCAAGGACGTAAGGTGCGTGAACGAGGACATGCCGTTCAGCGAATTTAAGAAGATCTTCCAGACTACCAAACAGCATTATTTTCCCGTAATGAACGGGCAGGGTGGACTGACGGGCATCTTTTCCTCCACAGATATCCGTGAGGTCATTTTTACCCCCCATCTGGAGAACCTTGTGGTCATGAAGGATATTATGGTTTCCGGCCTGATCACCACCACACCGTCAGAAGATCTGAATACCGTGCTTCACAAACTCACCCGAAAAAACATTGATGCCCTTCCTGTCGTGGACGAACAGGACCCGAGTGCCTATATGGGCCTGATCTACCGGCGGGATATCATTGCCTATTACAACTATCATGTCACCCGGATGAAAGAAGCCGCCTAAGCCTTGAATCTCAAATCGCCGGCACGGGCAGATTCCTTCGGGTATAATAGGCCTTAAAAATTTTAAGCACCTCTCCGGAACGTATCATCTCCTCCACCACAGATGAGATCTTCGGAATCCGTTGGATTACACCGGAACGCTTTGACAGGCCGATGTAAACCGGTTTTGTCCGGCTGAAACGAAACCCGGATATGTCAAGTTCTCCTGCAATGTCCAGCTTATCCATCATGTCAATTCCACCGCCCTCCGAGGAAATCACCGCATCAATCCGGCCGGTTGTCAGCTTGCTAAAACTGATCTCAATCCTGTGGACGGCCTCCTTTGCAAGGGTGTTGTCCGCATCAAAACGGGGAAAATACTTGGCTCCGATGGTGGTGCCGATTTTAAGTTCAGACAGATCCTCATAGGTTTTGATGAGATCCGCCTTTCCTTTAGAAACGAAAAAGATCGTGTCAGACCGGGTCTTATAGGCAGGCAGAATAAAGGTGATATAAGTCTGGCGCGTTGGATTTTTGAGCAGGCCGGCCATGATATCGATATTGCCCTGCTTCATCATGACCAGGGCACGTTTGAAAGGGGCCCTGACAAGGCTGAGCCTGGCATTCACCTTTTTGGCAACGGCTTCCAGGATTTCTACGTTGGGACCGGTTCGCTCTTCGGTTTCCGCAGGCATGCGGGAGACCAGAACCAGTTCCGAGCGGCAGACCCGGGGCAGGCTTGCCGGCAGGACAAGGAAGATAAAAAACCAGAGTATCAGATTTTTACCCTTTATCACAAAAGCGTCCTTTAATAGTTTACCTGATAAAGAAACAACCCCTTTGCAGGTGCGGTGGCACCGGCGAGGCTGCGGTCACGCCCTGCCAGGATACCTTCAAAGGTATTGGCATCAATTTTTCCGGATCCCGCATCTTTTAAAGTTCCCACGATATTTCTGACCATGTTTTTTAAAAAACCTGATGCACAAATACTGAAAACGAGCATATCGTCCTGCCTTTGAGTCCAACCGGCATGGAAGACCTCCCTGACAGTCGAGGATCTGGGACTTCCCGTATTCTCAAAGGCTTTGAAATCGTGCGTACCGACAAGATGATCGCAGCAGCGGTTCATCACATCCGTATCCAGGGTCCGGATCACATGCCAGCAAAAGTTTCGCCCAACCGCTTTGGGGGTGGGGCGGTTCAGGATATAGTAGCGGTACTCTTTTGAACGGGCCTGGTACTGGGCATGGAAATCCGCCGCCGCTCTGACACAGTCCCTGAGCACGATGGGATGCCTCATGAGGCTGTTCACCCCGCTTAAAATTTGCCCGGGTGCCAGTCTTGTTTCCGCCTTGAAATGGGCCACTTGCCCCATGGCATGGACTCCCGCATCAGTCCTGCCGGATCCGTGAATCCGGATCTTTTGGTTCAAAATCTTTGAGAGTACGGTTTCCAGTTCCTCCTGGATCGTGGGCCGGTCATCCTGGCGCTGCCACCCGGAAAAGGTGGTGCCGTCGTATTCAATGGTCAGTTTAAAGGTGGTCATTAAAACTCTTTATCGGGGCTGGATTTCTCTGAAGAGGCATCAGACAGGGCCTTTTTGATTCTGGAATTTGCACTGGCAATTGCCTGGGAAAGATGAGCTGCCTCTTCAAATCCAAGTATTTTAGAATAGGCCATGATCAACTGCTTATATGCCTTGGCCACATCCGCCTTGAGGGAAAGTCCTGCTTTAGTGGGATGAATGCGGGCGGTTTTCCCCCGGACCTCCCTTCGCAGGAGATTTCGCTTTACCAGAGCATCAATAAACCGTGTAATCGTTGACGGGTTAAGCTGGAGCAGGCGGCTGAGTTCCTTGGGATGGATCCCAGGGGTTTCATAGACCAAAAGCATCAGCGAGGCGTGGGCTGCAGAAAGGTTAAGTGCCTTGAATTCACCGTCAGCCAGCTTTACCAGTTCACGGGAAAACGTATTGGTATTAAAAAAAAGGCAGGTTTCCAAAAAATTATTAACAGGTGCATTCATAGGAAAAAGGCATGCAACTTCTCGTGGTTAATCATACCGACTATGTGTTTTTGCGTATGCAAGTATTCAAAGTTTTATGGGTTTTAAAGACAATTGTCAACTCAGCCGCCCAAATCCTTAAGACGGGTTTAAGAACGACTCAAGATCGCCTTTAAAAACGGGATACTGGCTTTTTCAACGATAAGGCCTTAACAGAATTTTTCGTTCTTTTTTGGGCACCGCAAGTTTTAAATAGTTTTGTTCCGCCGGCCTCACGGCGGGAAGGCTTTTGGTGCCAAAGATCCGGAACTTGGTGCCTTTAGGGGCGTCGACTTTTAGATAGATGGATTCTCCCACAAGTTTTTCCGGGATGCGATCTAACCAGCACATATTGATCTTGAACGCCTCCTGGACCCTTTCAACCTTTGACAGGGTCTTATGGATGTACTGGGTGAAGCAGGATACAGAATCTTCTGCCATCATCATACCCGTTTGCTGAATCCCTTCATTGATATACCGTATCCATTTTTCAACAACTGTACAATTTTTGAAGGGATCGGGATGAAGGATGTTAGCCCAGTGAAGGGCCATGACGGGCCTGTCAAACCGGAACACAGGTTCGGCTGCAACGGTATGCCATTTGATATCAGCCTCCCCGCGCTCCACCAGGAGGACATCATTTTCCCAGGCAATTGTACGGGTCTGGGGCTTTTGATACCACCTTGCCCGGTCAAAAACCAGGGTGACGTATTGGATGCCGAATTGATTTAAAATACGCTGAAATCCCGCCTCCTTGCTGCCGAAACTATGGCGCAGGGCAGGGGGGATAAAAACCTTTGGCCTGAAGTTGAACCCATATTGGTCCATGAGTTTGAAAAAATAAGTCAGGTGTTTTGTAACGATCGCAGGTTCTCTCATCCGGCCGACATCATTATGAAACTCGGTCCTCTCCATACAGTCTTTTGTCCAGAATTCATGGCCGACGCCATGAACACCGAATTCAATATAGTGTCTCTTTTTTTTAATGATGGATGCCGCTTTTTCCCGTTGAACCGGGTCCAACCCGGGGTTGGACCACTTTGTCCCCATCCAGGTGGCGGACGGAAGCTGTCTCAAAATATTTTCCCGATCCCATTCACAGAGCACAAACCCTGCCAGAACCTTGGTATCAAGCCCTTTTCCAAGGGCGGCAAGGGCGGTGTAATCCTCCGGGACATGATCCCTTGGCATTCCGGTTCTAAAGGGCTGATTCCTCCCGGAGCCATCGGTCCCCGACCACCATCCCACATCTTCGATACTCACCAGAAGCGGCATGGGAATGCTTATTTCAATGCCTTTTGTCATGGCTGTCCATTAAAGGGTTATATGTCTCCTTATCCCGGGCCCGATCCGATTGGCCAACTCTACCGGAAGCAGCTTCCAAGGCCGCATACTGAGGGTTTCATGGACCGGCTCCCCCCATCGATACCAAAAAAGCGGGGTCTCTTTGGGTTCCCACTGCTTTTTGAACCGGTAGGTTGAAGCGCCCTTCGAGGACCGGCCCATATCAAATACCGCCATCCCGGTATTGCAGGCAAACCGGATCATCTGCCAGTAAAGAAACATATTAGCGTTCAGATAGCGGAACTGCCTTACCGACGACGCCCAGGGGTTGGACAATCTTTTTTTAAACCGGATCATAAAGGATGCCGCCACAGGGGTAGACCTGTAAAAAATTACGCAGATAAAGGCCCTGTGGTAAAAATAGGTAAAAATCGAATCAAAAAACCGCTTGGAATGGACCGGAGATCCAAGGTCTCTCATATTTCGTGAAAATACCCGGTAAAAGGGGTCCAAAAGATCTCTTTTACCGATCTGCCATACCAGACCGTTTTTCTCCCCCT
The DNA here is from genome assembly GCA_963677255.2 of uncultured Desulfobacter sp. Taxonomy (GTDB): domain Bacteria; phylum Desulfobacterota; class Desulfobacteria; order Desulfobacterales; family Desulfobacteraceae; genus Desulfobacter. The sequence continues at coordinate 207,774 of CAXXER010000003.1, forward strand.
TGCGAATCTGGTTTCGAAGCTTAGATTTAAACCCGGCCATCATCTTTTGCTGTGAACAGGGAAGATCAAGGTGTAACCCCACCTTTTCATGATAAATGTCCGGAGGGCCCCTGAAAACCGCAAGATGCTTTGCCATTAGCGGCCCGTTCTGGCGAAGCTCAAAGCCGGCACACCTTTGCCCTGATAAAATCCCGGCGCTTTTTTTTAAAAGCAATGCCTCACAGGCCGCATCGTCGGCAAGAATGCCCCCCGTATCAAAAAAGGGGATGGATACAAACCGCGCCCGCCCCATAGGTCGTTTGAACCGGTAGAGGGGAAGAACGGCGCAGATACGTTCATGGTCCATTGCATCCCCCGTGACGGCGGCAAGGTAGATGCTCTGACATTGATAGGCATCCTCAAGTACCCGGCACCAGTTAAACAGGTGGCAATAGCCTGACTGACCGTGGGCTTTGATGTATCTGTCCCACATTTCCTGATCGTTGATCGCTTTAAGTCTCATCGGTGCAATAATTTTTTGAAAGACCCTTTTAAAAAAAATTTAGCCGGGCATGCCGCATCCGGCCGGATTTTATTGTCTCCCAGTCTCCCGATAGTGTCAAGCATCCCTCCATCCGGGGCCCGTTTATCCATTGAAAATGGATGGGTTAAGAACATAATGGCTGCGAGATTAAATGAAACGTCCCTGCCCCATTTACAGGACCGCCAACCGGTTCTATAATACCAGATTTATATTAACTGGATTTGGCTGCCACCAATGAGATGCCCAACCAATACAGTCCGGGAGGAACAGATGAATATCAAAGGATTTAAATTTGCCGGTATTCGTGCCGGTATTAAAAAAAAGGACTTAAAGGACCTGGCACTGGTCTATGCGGACAAGCCCGCTGCCGCTGCCGCCCTGTTTACCCGGAATCAGGTCAAGGCGGCCCCGGTGATTTTAGGGCAGAAGGTCATGGTAAATGGAAGGCTACAGGCGGTCCTGGCCAACTCCGGCAATGCCAACTGCTTTACCGGCGAGCAGGGCATGACCGACGCCCGGCAGTGCACCGAGATGACAGCCAGAGAGCTTGGGATCGACCGGGACCTGGTTCTGGTGTCTTCCACAGGAGTGATCGGGGCACCGCTTCCCATGGACAAATTTGAATCCGGCATCCCCGATATCTGCAGCCGGCTCTCGGATGAAGGCATCAATAATTTTGCCCGTGCCATCATGACCACGGACACCTTTGAAAAAATCGTTCATCAAACATGCACCATCAAAAGCGCACAGGGAGATCTTGAAATCGCTGTTACCGGAGTAGCCAAAGGGTCGGGCATGATCCGGCCGGACATGGCCACAATGCTTGCCTATGTGTTCACCGACGCCGACATCAGCCCGGCGCTGTTAAAAAAAGCACTTGTCCATGCAAATGAAAAATCCTTTAACCGGATCACCGTTGACGGAGATACCAGCACCAATGACACCCTGGTCTGCATGGCCTCCGGGGCCAGCGGCGTTGTGATTTCAGAAGAACAGGGAATTGCGCAATTCACATCCCTGCTGGATGCGGTCTGCTACGATCTTGCAAGATTGGTTGTCAAAGACGGGGAAGGCGCCACCAAACTTGTGTCCATCGAAGTCAAGGGCGCGGCCACCCAGGAGGATGCTTTTAAGGCAGCCGAGGCCATTGCCCATTCCAACCTGGTTAAAACAGCCGTGTATGGGCAGGATCCCAACTGGGGCAGGATTACGGCCGCGGCAGGACGCTCGGGTGCCCATGTGGCTCAGGACAAACTGGACTTAACGTTCGGTTCCGCCGCTTTGGTGGTGCAGGGACGCTGGCAGGGTCCTGAGGCCGAAAAACAGGCTGCATCCTATATGAAAGGCGATGAAATCGAAATGGTACTGAACCTGAATCTCGGGGAGTTTTCAGACCGTTTCCTCTTCTGCGACTTCAGTGAAAACTACGTGAAGATCAATGCCGACTACAGAACCTAAGCCATCAAAAGAGCCGGTCCGGCTGCAAAAGTTTTTGGCCCACGCCGGCATCTGCTCCAGGAGAAAAGCCGAAACCCTGATTCTCGAAGGACAGGTAAAAGTTAATGGAGAGACGGTCAGAGAACTTGGAACCAAGGTGCTGCCGGGCAAAGACAAGGTGCTATTTAACGGCAGACCTGTGCAGGCCCCTCAAAAAAAGCGGTCCTTTACCTATATTGCCGTTAACAAACCCCAGGGGGTGGTGACCACCTGTGCCCAGGACAAGGCCAGAATCATCCTGGATCTGGTGCCGGTAAAGCAGCGGATTTATCCGGTAGGCCGCCTGGATAAGGACAGTATCGGGCTTGTGCTGCTCACCGATGACGGAGAACTGCACAACCGCCTGTCACACCCCTCCCACGATCATGAAAAAGAGTACCTGGTCACCTGTGTACAGCCGGTCTCGGACCAGGATCTTGGGGCCATGGCAGAAGGCATGATCATCGATGGAAAAAAGACCCGCAAAGCAGTGGTCGTTCGCACCGCGAAAAACGGATTCAGAATCGTGCTCAAGCAGGGGTTGAACCGCCAGATCCGGAAAATGGTGGGGCAGACCGGCAACCGGGTGGCCATGCTCAAGCGCATCCGCATGGCCAATGTTACCCTCGGCAGCCTTAAATCCGGGAAATGGCGATATCTCACCACAGAGGAGGTGAAAATCCTAACCCAGTGATTGAATACCGGCACTCTTTCTGATCTTATCCAGAAAGGGAACGGAAAAGGCCCTGGCCTTTTCAGCACCTTTTTTCAACACAGCTTCAATGTCTGCCGGGTTGGCCATCAGCTCATCGTATCTTCCCCGGGGTTCTTTGAGAATCTCGTTGATGTATTCAAACAGTTCCTGCTTCATGGTACCCCAGGCAATGCCGGCCCGGTAGCGTTCTGCCATGGCCTCGGCCTCTTTTTTTGTGGCAAAGGCCTGGTAGATGGAAAACAGGGTACAGGTAGACGGATCTTTAGGCTCATCAGGCCCTAAGGAGTTGGTCTGGATCTTCATGATCATTTTGCGCAGCCGTTTTTCCGTATCAAACAGCGGAATAAAATTATTGTAGCTTTTGCTCATCTTACGGCCGTCCAGGCCGGCCAGAACCGCTGCCGTCTCATCCACCACAACTTCGGGCAGAATAAACAGCTTTTTATAGGTATGGTTGAAGCGGGCGGCAATGTCCCTTGTCATTTCCAGGTGCTGGATCTGGTCCTTTCCCACGGGAACTTTTCTGGCATTGAACATGAGGATATCCGCGGCCATAAGAATCGGATAGGAAAACAATCCCATGGTGACCCCTTTGTCCGGATCGCTCTGGTTGTTCTCCTCGTTGTCCTGAACGGCGGCTTTATAAGCGTGGGCCCGGTTCATCAGTCCCTTGGCCGTCATACAGGTCAGAATCCAGGTCAGTTCCGGAATCTCTGGAATATCGGACTGACGGTAGAACACGCAATTGTCATAATCCAGCCCCAGAGCGATCCAGGCGGCGGCAATTTCCAGGGTGGAGACCTTGCGCTTTTTGGGATCGTGATTTTTGATCAGGGAGTGGTAATCTGCCAAAAAATAATATGAGGTCAGATTCGGGTCCTTGCTGGTTTCAACCGCCGGACGGATGGCGCCGACGTAGTTTCCAAGATGGGGGGTGCCCGAGGTGGTGATACCGGTTAAATAATCTGCGTTTTTCATGGGATTCCTATAGGATATTTGAGTTGGTTGCAATTTTGGGGAAATATCATAAAGCGCCCAGGTTGATCAAGTCCTAAGCGTTGTCAATCAGCTTGTTCTCCACGGCATACTGGGCGGCAAAAGCCAATTCCTCGGGCCTGGAGGAAAGCTTTCCGGACAGCTTCTCATTGATGATCAGATTGAGAATCTTTGTAAATTCCGGACCCGGACGAATGCCCATGGCCAAAAGATCCTTGCCCCGAAGCTGCGGAGCCACATAGCGGTGATGGGTATAAAAGTTGGAAATGGACTTCTGGATCGCCTCATTTCGGGTTAAAGACATCATGTAGAGGATACACTCCGGGGTAAAGTTGATCAGGCCCCAGTACATCTCTTCCCGGGAAACGGGAAACGATGCCTCGATCCGGGAAAGTCTGTTTTCAGCCTTATACCGCCTGTCCATGAGCATCTGCCGTTCCCTTATAGGCACCATCAAACGGGTGAGGATCTCATCACAAACCCGGTAGGGCCTTTTGTGCAGCAGGGCCATAAAATAAACCGCCCACCTGGGATAGACCTCATCCAGATAGAGCAGGTCATGCCAGGCAAGCGTCCGGTTCACCGCTTCAAACAGGGCAAAGGTATTGGGGGTGATCACAAGTTCTTTGTGGATGACCTTTTCAATCCCGTATTCCGCCATAGTTTCCAGGGCAGGCACGGGATTTTCCTCGCTGAAGATCTGCTTGAGTTCAGACAGGACGCGCAACCCGCTCAAATGTTTGAACGTATCAATCTTCAAAGCGTTTTTAATCAGATTGGAGGTCACCTTGCCGATGTTGAATCCGAACCGGTTGGCAAACTTGATAGCCCTAAAGACCCGGGTGGGATCTTCCACAAAGCTGAGATTATGGATAATCCTTATGGTCTTGTCTTTAAGATCCCGGCCGGCCCCGAAATAATCGATGAGCAGGCCGTAATTTTCCGGATTTAGGGCAATGGCAAGGGTATTGATGGTAAAATCCCGCCGGGCAAGATCCTTTTTTATGGACGAATTCTCCACAATGGGCAGGGCCGCCGGGGTGTCATAGTACTCCAGCCGGGCCGAGGCCACATCCACCTTGAATCCGTCGGGAAAAACCATGACAGCGGTCCCGAACTTGCTGTGGGTGTTCACCCGACAGCCGTTGAGTTTTGCATAGTGTTTGGCAAAGGCGATACCGTCGCCCTCCACCACTACGTCCACATCCTCAATGGGCCGGTCCAGCAGCAGATCCCTGACAAATCCGCCCACCACATAAACATCCACCCCAAGCTGATCTCCGGTTCGGCCGATGTCACAAAGCAGGGCGGAGGTCCTGTCATCCAGCCGCTGGTCGAGAATACGCTTGACATGTTTCTTTTTGGCATTGGGTTTTTCGGACATCCTGGTTTCCGCTTCAGCCATGTCCCGGTTGTGTTCCACCAGGTAATTGAGAAGATCGGTCCGGGTGATAACCCCGAGGATCTCATCTTTTTCCACCACCGGGATAATCCGCATCTTTTCACCGATAATCTTCTCCTCGATATCCAGGATATCCGCATCCGGGGGCACTGATAGAATCCGGGATTCCATAAATTCGGACACCGCCTGATTTCCCAGTTGATGAAACATCAATTTTTCTACGACCTGACGGGTGATATACCCTTCATAAACAAGGGTTTCAGGGGTGATCACCAGCAGGGAATTTAAATTGTACCGGGTCATCTTCTGGCTGGCCTCTTTACAGGTACGATCCGACCGGATCGTGATGGCGGGAGAGGACATCAGCTTTCTGGCGGGCCTCTGCCGTTTAAGGTGACGGTCCAGCAGTTCAAGCAGCCTCAGCTCCACCTGGGCCAGGGTCTGATTTTCCACCTTGGCAGAAGCCGCATAGGCATGGCCGCCTCCGCCCATCTCTCCCAGCACTCTGCCCACATCCACTTCGGGCCTTCTGTTTCTGGCAATGATGTGGACTTTTGTCCCCATAAGAACAACGGCGAAAAACAAATCCAAGTTTTCCATTCTCACGATCTTCTGAACAATGGCGGCAAGATCAGGGATATAGGTAGAAGAGGAGATCGTGGAGATATCCACCTGGATCCCCCGAATCTGGCGGGAGGTCATTTCGTTGATCAACGCATTCAGCCAGGTGACCTGCTCGGTTTTCATCTCCTTGACCACAAGGTTTGCAATGGTGCCGATACTGGCTCCTAAAGCCACCAGGCGGCCCGCCTGAAAAAGATCCTGGGGGGTGGTGGAGGTGTAGGTAAACGCACCGGTGTCCTCGTAAATGCCCAGGGCCATGACCGTGGCTTCTTCAGGCGTGATATCGATCCCCTGTGCCTCAAGGATTTCGCACAAAATGGTGGTGGTGGCCCCGTAAGACCGGGTTACCTCAAGCGTCCCTTTAATTTCACCGGGCAGGGAGGGATGGTGATCGTAAATCACAACATCGACCCTGTTTTTTTTCAGCAGCGGCTCCACCCCGGTCAGTCTTGATTTTTGCCGGGTATCCACCACCACAAGGGTGCGAACTTGTGAGAAATCAATGTCACCGGGATCAGCCATGTTGAACAGGTACCCCATGGAATGAATAAAAAAATCCCTAAGGCTCTTTTCCTGGGAGCCCGGAAAGACAATGATACTGCCCGGATAGAGTTTCTGGGCGGCCAGCATGGCACCGATGGCATCAAAATCGGCATTGACGTGACTGGTGATAACGGTATCGGCCCTGATAAGTTGTTTTTTACGGCCCAAGCTGTGAACTCCTGTTGAAATGGATATCGGATTTATCATATAGTATATCTTACATGAGATATCAAACCTAAGAACCGGCTGGTTCTTAATTTGCATAAATACAGGTCAGGCAAAGTTCAAACCCATATTACTCGTTAACCCCAAAGAGGTCAGATCATGGCGGTTGTGTACCAATGGAAAGGCAAGAATCCCAAGGGACGTAAAATTAAAGGCGAGATGGAGGCGGAAAGTCCGGACCATGTCAGAAGCAGCCTTACGCGAAGAAAAATTACAGTCACCCGGATTAAGAAAAAACCTAAAGACCTGTTTGAAAACGTCTCATTCATGCAGCCCAAGGTCAAAGAGGCGGATGTCATTATTTTCGCCCGGCAGTTTTCAACCATGATTGACGCAGGTCTTCCCCTGCTTCAATGCCTGGATATCCTTCAGTCCCAGCAGGAAAACCCCACCTTTAAAACACAGCTAAAAAAAATCAAGGAGGCGGTGGAATCCGGAGAAACCTTTGCCGATTCCCTGAAGCGTTACCCCAAGGTTTTTAATGAGCTCTTCGTTAATATGATCGCAGCAGGGGAGGCCGGCGGTATCCTGGACGTGATCCTCCAGCGGCTGTCCGCCTATATGGAAAAGATGGCAAAGCTTAAAAAACAGGTCAAAGGTGCCATGACCTATCCTGCCATCACTATGGTCGTCGCCGTCGTTGTTGTCGCCATCATCCTGGTCTTTGTTATCCCCGTGTTCGAAGAGATGTTTGCCAGTATGGGCTCTGCCCTGCCAGTCCCAACCCAGATGGTTGTGACCATGAGCAACTTTGTCATCGCCCATTTCTTTTGGATTGCCGGGAGTCTTTTCGGCACCCTGATTGCACTACAGCGAACATATAAGACCCAAAAGGGACGAATCTTAATGGACGACCTTTTTTTGCGCCTGCCCGTGGTAGGAATGCTCATCAGGAAGGTTGCCGTGGCCAAATTCACCCGGACTACATCGACGATGATTTCCTCTGGCGTGTCCATCCTGGAAGCCTTAGACATCGTGGGAAAAACATCGGGCAACAAGATTGTTGAATTTGCCATTTCCGATGTCAAAGTGGGTATTGCCGAAGGCCGCTCCATGGCGGACCCCCTTCTGGAAAGCGGGGTATTTCCCTCCATGGTCTGCTCCATGATTGCTGTAGGTGAATCCACCGGCGCCCTGGATACCATGATGGAGAAGATTGCCGATTTTTATGACGATGAGGTCGATCAGGCCGTAAAAAACCTAACGGACATGATCGAGCCCTTTATGCTGGTCTTTTTAGGCGTCGTTGTCGGCGGCCTGGTCATCGCCATGTACCTGCCCATCTTCTCCATGGCCGGTGGAATCAGTTAGGTGCTCAAACCCCTGACACCCCAGCAGCAGGAAGATCTTCACGCCCAGATCAAATGGATTGTACTGGCGCGAGCTGTTTTTGCCATTGTCCTGATTTTTTCCACACTGTTTTTTTCAAACCAGCACACAGGGGCCAGCATGGCCGAGCCATTTCGATCTCTGTACTACATGGCTGCAGTGGTTATGGGGCTCTCCGTCCTTTATATTTTCTGGCTGAACCGACAAAAATTTCTCCTGTGCCTGGCCTATTTCCAGACCATTGCGGACACGGCACTTGTCACCGCTATCGTTTTTGTCACCGGCGGATTCGAGTCCGTGTTCACCTTTTTGTACCTTGTGGTGATCATCTACACCTCCATGATCCTGCGCCAGCAGGGCAGCTTTGTAATGGCAACCCTGTCCAGCCTCCAATACGGGCTGCTCATCGAACTTGAGTATTTCCAGGTCATCACCCCCTTTATCGGGGGACGCCCTCTGTCCATGACTGTTGACGAAACCCAGATCATCTACAGGATCATGATTATTGTGGCGGCCTGCTTTGCCGTGGCCATTCTTTCCGGTATCCTTTCCCTGCAGCTTCGCTCTGCCAGGCAGGATCTTAAAATCGCCCAGGAACACCTCAAACGGGTGGAAAAAATGGCCACCGTGGACGAGATGATTTCAGGCATTGCCCATGAGATTAAAAATCCTCTGGCCTCACTTTCAGGGTCTATTCAGCTTCTTAGGGATGAAACCGAATCCGGCAGTGACGCCGACCGCCTCATGCAGATTATCCTCCGGGAAACCGGCCGGCTTAAACAGATCGTCAACGATATAAGGCTGATCTCCAAACCCAGCCGGACCAATGCGAAACGGACCAGTATGACCAGAGCTGTGGAGGATGTGGTGACACTGGTTAAAAACACTCAGGAATGGAAGTCCAGAATCCACATCACAACCCGATTGGAAAACAATCTTTATGTCATCATCGACCCGGTGCATCTCCAGCAAATTCTATGGAACCTGGTTAAAAATGCCGCAGAATCCATTGAGGACAAAGGCCGTATCGACATTACCCTGTCTTCCCCCAGAAACAAACGGATCTATCTGACCATCAACGATTCGGGCGACGGCATCGACAAATCAAAGGCCTCCCATATCTTTGACCCTTTTTTCACCACCAAGCCTGAAGGGACCGGATTAGGCCTTTCCATCATCCATCGGATCATCGATGCCTATGAGGGCATGATTGATTTTGAATCCACCCCTGGAAAGGGCACCATCTTCACTGTTATTTTCAAAAATGCGGATAAAGAGACCGCATAAGCTGATAACACCTTCCATCGAAATCGCTATCGAAATCGGGATCAGGATCGATCAAAGTTTGGTTAGCGGTCCCGACGCCAATTTCGATTTGGACCTGCAACTGGATGGGATGGGAGTTTTTAAAATTAATTTATGAAGCGAACATGCCCCTAGTTTAACAGTCACAAGACCTATACACAGTGAGGAGATGCCCCGGCAGCAGCAGCGCAAGGGGCATTCTGTTTAATTGACGAAGGTCGTCCTGACCTTCGACAAATCGGATCCGGTCCCGGTTATCTATCCTGAACCCGAACCCGGCTACGACACTTCAGCCCCTTACCCCGCTGCTGCCTGGACACCGAGATTTGCTATACATCTGAAAGGGAATTCGTTTCTTTAATGATGGTGGATAAAGCCCCGGTAAAAAATCTTTGGAATAAGGAAAAAGCTGATTTCAATTCGGAGTTGCAACTGGAGTGGGATGGAAATTTTAAAATCAATTTTTCAAGGTATTAAGTTTTCCTTGAAATTCTCTATAGAATCAGGCTATTGTCCAATTTGGTTGACACCTACAACCTTGCCAATTCTGCAATAAATGGTTGGATAATTCATATTCTTATGGTCTTTAGTGATTCACACATTATTAAGAATTATTACAGAACTACCAGTTAGAATTTTTGTTGGGGAATTAAAATGAGCTTTTTTCAGGACAACGAAACAAACAAAATTATTAAGAAAATTCACGGAGAACTTACTAACTATCTGGATCCGAGTTTTTTCAAGGATCCAAAATCACCTTCAATTATTAAGGCTATAGAAGAAAAAAATAGATATTTAGAAAAAAATTTATTTCGTTCTGATACATTGGTTTCCGTTTTCGTTGAAGTGTTATCATCAATGTTAAAATATCCTCAGCAATGGGATGAAAAAACTACGTTTAATCAAAGCCATATTGGGGATGAGTACATTAGATTAGCTTCAGAATTTACTTTAAAAAATAGTCAAATAGACAATTTTGAGATGATCGTTGCTTATACCTATAGATTCTACGTTGAATATTCATTTTCCCATGATTCTTTTCTATCTCCTTATTTTAAAACTGATTTTGGAGACCATATTAATTCGATTGTTTCCAGTTTTCAGCCCAATCCGAGGCGGGAGATAACTTTCGCCAATGGGACTATGATTATAGAATTGATAAGATTCTATACTAATAATCAGAATGTCAAACAAATCTTAGAGAGCAAGGAAACGATTGATGCGGCAACAAAAGTAATTAGTAGTTGGAATGAAAAACTTTCCGAAGAACGAAAAAAGGTCAAGAATTTACTGGCTGAATTGGGAAATATTGAAACTGCCTATAATTTTGTAGGATTAAGTCATGGTTTTCAACGGCTAACGGATAATAGATCTAAATCAAAAACCAAAATTTTGATATGCATGATTTTAATGGGTTTATTAATGTTAGCTCCGTTGTGTTTTGAATTGGTAATATCATTTAATCAAAATGGAAATCCTACGATGTCGTTTCTTTCAATAGACAGTTTTTTTAAGCTTTTTCCATTTCTTGCAATTGAAATAATCCTATTGTATTTTTTTAGAATTTTGTTGCACAATTATGAGTCTGTTAAAGCGCAACTATTGCAACTCGAACTAAGACAAACTTTATGCCAATTTATACAAAGCTATGCAGATTATGCTTCTGGTATAAAACAAAAGGACAGTGTTTCTCTTGAAAAATTTGAAAACCTAATTTTCTCAGGTATTGTTTCTGAGGCAAATAAATTACCAAGTACATTTGATGGTCTTGATCAAATTACAAAATTAGCAAAAGAAATTAAAAAATCATAACTACTGTTTTACAATAAAATGTTGATGTGGCGAGTCCAGATATAATCAACTTATTAATATATTTTCTTTACAACTCTTTGGGCAGATTAAAACAGCATTTTCCTAAAATTTTTACATGCTGCAAAAATTCAGTATTGCGGTTGCATTGGCGCCTGTTTTTTATTTTATAAACATCTATTCATAATCGATCAGGATCAAAATCAAACCTCCCACCTTGAATAAAGTTCAAGTTCCATATCAATGTAAACATCCTGGTTTATTGCCAATCCCGCCCCATTATGTTCTTACGTTTATTTTTTTGAGTTCGATTTCGATAGCGATTATATCTCTTTATCGTGTGGGAAGGGAACAGTATCAATCGCGCCAGGGGGATTAGGTCGGGGTTGGGTAAGGGGGGCGGAATGGCGTAGCTGGACGCGGCGTCAGGACGACAAAGGCTGCGGCCAGATCCGCTTCTTTGGTCCCTATGGACGGAGACCAAAGATTTAATGGAGCTCCCCTTGGTTGGCCCCGGCCGGGTAACCATCTCTCCCGTTTGCCGCGTCCAGCCTCCCAGTTCAGACGAAGTCCTATCGTCACGGACTTCATTCACGGTCTTCATTGCGGACTTCAAACTGATTCTTGACATTTTTACTGCAAAAAGGGTATTTATGTTTGTTTTACACGGCGCACCGGGAGCGGCAGGGTCTGCCAGCTCCTTTTTATTTTAATAACCCACGCTGTCAAAAACTTAACGAATAACGGACATAAAATTTATGGATAAAGCCACCAGCAAACTGCTTAAAATGAGAAAAGAGAAGATAGAGGAACTCAAGGAAGGCGGCATTCCCCTCTATCCCAATGACTTTAAACCCTCCTGCACCGTTCCCGAGGTCAAAGCCGTCATTGTAACCGATGCGGATTCCCTTGGTGAAGCGGGCCGAAAATTCAATCTGGCCGGACGGATGATGGCGGTAAACAAGATGGGAAAATCCTCCTTTATAAGGTTCCAGGACAGCGGGGAGCAGATGCAGGTTTATATCCAGAAAGACAAGGTGGGGGATGACACCTATGCCCTGTTCAAAAAACTGGATATTGGTGATTTTATAGGGGTAAGCGGTCCATTGTTCCAGACCCGGACCGGAGAGTGGACCCTGCTTGCAGAGCAGTTTCGCCTGCTTTCCAAAGCGGTCAGACCCCTTCCTGAAAAATTCCATGGTATCAAGGATCCTGAAAAACGCTACAGACAGCGCTACCTGGATCTTGTGATGAATGAAAAAGCCCGTCAGATATTCAAAAGAAGATCTGCCATTGTGGCAGCCATGAGACGCTTTTTCGAGGATAACGGGTTCATGGAGGTGGAAACACCGATGATGCAGCCGCTGCCCGGCGGTGCCGAAGCCACGCCGTTCAAAACCTGGCACAATGCCCTGGGTATGGAGCTTTTCCTGCGCATTGCACCGGAGCTTTACCTCAAGCGTCTGGTGGTGGGCGGATTTGAAAAGGTTTTTGAAATCAACCGGAACTTTCGGAATGAAGGCGTGTCCACCCGGCACAATCCCGAATTTACCATGGTGGAATTCTACCAGGCCTATGCCACCTACGAAGACCTCATGAATCTGACTGAGGCCATGTTTGAGACTATTGTCACCAAAGTCACCGGAAGTCCGCAGCTGGCCTACCAGGGAGAGACCATTGATTTTTCCAAAGGCTGGAAAAGGATTTCCATGATCGACTCTCTGACCGACGTTGGCGGGATTGATCCGGCGATTATCAACGATACCGAGGCGCTTCTGGCACACGCTGAAGCCAACGACATCCATATCACCAAAAAGGACCGCCACGGCAAGGTCATCACAAAACTTTTTGACGCCCTGGTGGAGCCCAAGCTCATCCAGCCGACCTTTATCACAGGTTATCCGGTGGAAGTTTCTCCCTTAAGCCGGAAAAGCGATACCCATCCCGAACTGACCGACCGGTTCGAACTTTTTATCGCCGGCAGGGAGATTGCCAACGGATTTTCCGAGATCAACGATCCCGAAGATCAACATAACCGGTTTCTCATGCAGGTCCGCCAGAGAGATGAGGGCAATGACGAGGCCCATATCATGGATGCCGAATATGTGGAAGCTCTGGAGTATGGGATGCCGCCCACTGCAGGGCAGGGCATCGGTATCGACCGGCTGGTCATGCTACTGACCGACTCACCTTCGATCCGTGAGGTCATTCTTTTTCCCCATATGAAATCCAACGCTTAAGTTTTCATGCAGGCGGAGTTTTTCATAGCAAGGCGCTATCTCAAAGCCAAACGCAAGGAAGGATTCATCTCCCTGATCACCTTTCTTTCCATTGCAGGTGTTGTGCTGGGCGTCATGGCGCTTGTGATTGTAATTGCCGTGATGAGCGGGGCGGAAACCGAATTCCGCAAGCGAATTCTGGGACTGGAACCCCATATTCTCGTTATGAACTATACAGGCGCATTTGCTGCGGATCCGAATACGGCAGAGACTATCAGAAAAATTCCCCAGGTCAAGGCGGTATCCCCCATACTCTTTGGTCAGGCCATGATCCGGACGGGCCGATCCTTTTCCGGAATCATGGTCAGGGGCATCACGCCTGAGCACGGCGCCGCCCTGGTTAAAGGATTCACCCCGGAACAACTGGATAAAGCCCTTGACGTATCACCGGAAAAGGGAAGTCTGCCGGGCATCATTCTGGGAAAGGAACTGGCCAATTCGGTCGGCGTCATTACAGGGGATAAAGTGATTCTCATGTCCGCCAGCACCATTATCTCTCCTATGGGACAGATTCCGTCCATGAAACGGTTTGAGGTGAGGGGAACTTTTTCCTCCGGGATGAGCGAATACGACGGAATGCTGGCCTATGCCCGTCTGGACCAGGTCCAGTCCCTTGTCTCTGCCAAAGGAAAAATTTCAGCTTTAGGCATATGGGTGGATGATGTGTTTCAGGTGAAAACCATCGAAGAAAATCATCTGAGCCATCTTAAATACCCGCTTTATGTCAGGGACTGGATGGATATCAATCAGAGTCTGTTCAGTGCACTCAAGCTTGAAAAAACGGCCATGTTCGTCATTCTGACCCTGATCATTCTGGTGGCGGCCTTCAATATCGCCTCAGCCCTGATCATGATGGTCATGGAAAAAACAAAGGATATTGCCGTACTTAAAGCCATGGGGGCCAATCATGCTATGATTCGACGCATTTTTATGCTCCAGGGCATGATGATCGGTCTTTTGGGGACTCTGCTGGGCACGGTGTCCGGCGTGGGGGTCTGCATGATCCTGAAAAAATACGACTTTATCCGCCTGCCAGAGGCCTATCCTTTTTCCACTCTGCCCGTTCAACTGGAGTCTACCGACGTGGCCATCATCACCCTTGCGGCCATTGTGATCTGCTTTTTGTCCACCCTGTACCCGGCCTACAAAGCGTCCAGGATGGATCCGGTGGAGGCGATCCGCTATGGATAAGCAGGCCATCATATCCATTGAAGGTGTCTCACGGATATTTAACGGGAAAGCCGCACCGGTTGAAATTCTCAAATCAGCAGATCTGGACATCGAAAAAGGGGAAAGCGTTGCCGTGGTCGGGGCATCAGGCATCGGCAAATCCACATTGCTCAACCTCATCGGAACCCTGGACCGTCCGGATGCCGGCCGTATTCTTTATCAGGGAGAAGATCTTTTCAGTCTTTCCGATGACAGGCTCGCCCGGTTCAGAAACCGGAATATCGGATTTGTGTTCCAGTTTCATTACCTGCTCAGGGGATTTACAGCCCTGGAAAATGTAATGATGCCGGGCCTGATCTGTGGTCTGTCCAAAAAAACTATTGAAAAACAGGCCGTAAATATGCTTGAAAGGGTAGAACTCGGCCTGCGCCTGACCCACCGGGCAGAAGACTTGTCCGGCGGGGAGCAGCAGCGGGTTGCCATAGCAAGGGCGCTTGTGATGTCGCCGGATCTGCTTTTAGCCGATGAGCCCTCGGGAAACCTGGACGAGAAAAACGGTGACGGTGTCCATAATCTGCTGCTGGAGCTAAACCGGGAGTTGGGCATGACCATTGTTGTCGTTACCCATAACCCGACGCTTGCCTCTTATATGGATAGAAAAGTGACACTGAAGGATGGTTTGATCACCCCGGCATAGCTGCCGGAAAACCTAAATTTTATGGAAGATAATTTATGAATAAATTTAGAGTCGGCCTAGGACTTATTTGTCTTTTGTCATTGGTGATGGCCAACACCCTGTTTGCCGCATCACAGGTCAAAGTCGCAGTACTCCCCTTTGATCTCCAGGCTCAAACCCCGAACCCAACACTTGTGCAGTCCATCCCCCAAATGCTCAAGGAGAGACTGGAAAAGGACGGCGCCCAGGTCATTCTTGTGCCTGGGGTCACCGACTATTCGAACTGGGACTATGACAGGTTCCGCACCGAAGGAATCCGCCTGGGCGTAGACTGGATCGTTACTGGACACATGTTCATGTCCGGTAAGCGCCTGAGCATTGATGCCCAGATGGTATCCATCTACGAAAACAAGCCGCCGCTTCCCTTTTTCTCCCAGTCCCCGGATATGGAAAGCCTTTATGCGGCAGTGAATGCTCTGGGCCGTGACATTACAGGCACGCTCTTTCAAAAACAAATCATATCCGCCATTGCCGTTGCCGGCAATAAACGGGTGGAGGAGGATGCGATTTTAAGGGTCATCACCTCTAAACCCGGAGAGCTTTTGAATCCGGATACCCTGTCAAAAGATCTTGGCCTGGTATACAAAATGGGGTATTTCGATGATGTGGAAGTTGAAAAAAATGCCCTGGACCGTGGCGTTGAAGTGACCTTCAAGGTCAAGGAAAAACCCAGTGTCAGAAATATCAAATTCGAGGATAACCATATCTATAAAGATGAGGAAATCTTTGAGGTGGTGGGCACTTCCACGGGCTCCATTCTCAACCTTTACAAACTCAACAATGATGTTGAAAAAATTAAACGCCTCTACTTTGAAAAGAACTACCACAACTGCAAGATCACGTATGAGATCAAACCGTTGAAAAACGATCAGGCCGACGTTGTCTTCACCATTGATGAAGGTGAAAAGGTCCGTATTGAAGAAATTGCCTTCGAGGGCAACCAGTACTTTTCAGATAAAAAGCTCAAAAAGATCATGAAAACCCAGGAAAAAGGGTTCTGGTCTTTTATCACCGAATCCGGCAATCTTAACGAAACCGAACTCGACAACGACTCCATTCGTATCGAGTCCTATTACAAGAACAACGGCTTTGTTAATGTCAAAGTCTCCGACGCCAAAGTCGAAGTTGGCGAGGAAAGCATCACCGTCCGGTTCAAAATCGAAGAGGGCGACCAGTATAAGACAGGCCTTGTGGACATTGAAGGGGATATCCTGGCCGGCAAAACCAAAGAGGAGCTCATGGATCTTCTTGTTTCCAAGGAGTCCGAACTTTACAACCGTGAGCTTGTCCGAAAGGACATGATCTCCCTTAATGATCTTTATGCCAACGACGGATATGCCAATGCAGAAGTCACCCCGCTGATCAAGCAGATTGAGGAGACCAAAACCGTTAACCTGATCTTTAAAATTCAGCAGAACGAGTTGGTCTATTTCAACCGGATTTTGATCACGGGCAACTCCAAAACAAGGGATAAGGTCATTCGGCGGGAAATGGCGATTCAGGAACAGGGCCGCTATTCCATGCAGGGACTGCAACGTTCCAACCGGAACCTGACGATGAAGGACTTTTTCTCCGGCATCGACATCAAGCCTGTGAAAACACAAGATCCCAACAAGCGGGATGTGGCGGTCAAGGTGGCTGAAAAGGCCACGGGTAATTTTTCATTTGGCGGTGGTTTCAGTACGGATGACGGTCCCTTCGGCCAAATTTCCGTAGAAGAGAGAAATCTTTTCGGCAAGGGCCAGAACCTAAAATTTACCGCCAGAATTTCTGATGCGAGTGGGTTGTTCAACATTGGCTTTACCGAGCCCTGGCTATTTGACAAGCCCATCTCCGCCGGCTTTGATCTCTACAAGTACGATTACGAGTACGATTACTACGATAAAGAATCCATCGGCCTGACCTTAAGATCGGCCTACAGGCAAATCTGGGACTATACGGCCATTGGTGTGAACTATAACATAGAAAGTTTTGAAATCTCAGACGTTCAAACCGCTAATACCAGCGTTACCGCCGGCGATTTTCTGACATCCAGTATTGAACCCTATATTCTTTACGACTCCAGAAACCATTATTTTGTTCCCAACAGGGGCATGTATCACCGTTTAGGCGTGGAGTATGCCGGAGAATTTTTAGGCGGAGAAATCGATTTTACAAAGTACAACCTTGAATCAGCTGTCTTTTTCCCCTTGTTCTGGAAATTTTCCGGCGGTCTCTATGCCAAAGGCGGCTACCTGGATGACCGCACCAAAGGAAACCCCGATCTTGACTGGGAACGATTTTACCTGGGCGGCATTAAGTCCATCAGAGGATTTGATAAATACGACATCAACACCACACCCACCGGGTCATCCATCCAGAGAGGCGGAGAAAAATTCGTCCAGTTCAATGCAGAAATGGTCTTTCCCATTCAGGAGGACGCTGGGGTTTACGGTGTACTTTTTTACGACAGAGGCGATGTTTACACCGCCAGCGGAAGTATTGATTTAGGAGATATGTATTCCAGTGCCGGATTTGAGCTGCGCTGGAACTCTCCCATGGGCCCCATCCGCCTGGCCTACGGCATGGTCATTGATGGAAAGACCGTCAGCAAGGCAGGCGACGGCCAGTTTGACTTTTCAATCGGGGCATTTTTCTAACACGGAAATCACTTAAAGTTATTGGAGGAATAAATGAAAAAAAACTTTGCAATCCTGGCCGTTCTCGCACTCAGCTTTTGTTTTACAGCTTCCGCATTTGCAGCGGATGTGGCAAAAATCGGAGTGATTAATTTCGAAAAAATCCTCAATGAGTCCAGTGCCGGTAAAGTCGGACAGCAGCAGCTGAAAAGCAAATGGGAAGAGCTGCAGAAAAAACTTAACGACGAGAAAAAATCCGTTGAAGACTTTTCTTTGGCCATTGAAAGGGAATCTTTGGTGCTCAGCCCTGAGAAAAAACGGGCCAAGCAGCGCGAGCTTGAAGACCGGGTCAACGACCTCAAACGCATGAACGCCGACTTTACCCAGGAGTTTCGCGCGATGCAGAACGAGAGAATGACCAGCATGCAAAAGGATGTCTTTACCATTGCCAATGACCTGGGTAAAAAACAGGGTTATTTGCTGATTATCGAACGCAAAATCGGCGGCGTTCTTTACGCTCCGGACCAGGTGGATATCACGGACGAGGTGATCAAGCTCTACAACGCTAAAACCGCTAAAAAGAAATAGATTACTTCTTAATATGTCCCTTACCCTCAATCAGATTGCCGGCATTACCCAGGCCCTTGCCAAAGGAGATGGGAATGCGCCCATCACCGGGGTTTCCTCCTTTGAGGAGGCCGGCCCCGGGGATCTGACCTTTGCCGCGGATCCAAAGTTTCTCTCCCGGCTGTCCGAAACGTCAGCCGGGGCGGTACTTGTCCCGAACACGTACGAACCCGTTCCAGAAGATCCTGGTAACCTGTTATTCAGCCCAAACCCAAAATTGGACTTTTTCAAGGTCGTGGCCCATCTTTTTCCCCAGCCGTCCCTGGTGGAAGCGGTTCATCCCAGTGCCGTCATCGGGACCCAATCCCTTGTAGGGAAAGGCTCCCGCATTGAAGCCAATGTGGTGATCGGAGACGGGGTTGAAATCGGCCGGAACGTTCACATCATGGCCAATGCGGTAATCGGAAACCAATGCCGCATCGGGGATCATTCCATTATCAAGCCCAATGTGACCGTCATGGATTTAACCCGGATCGGAACCCATGCCATAATCCATTCCGGAGCCGTCATCGGATCGGACGGATACGGCTTTACCCAGGACGGGGCCGGGCATGCCAAACAGGCCCATACCGGTAGGGTTGAGATCGGAGACCATGTCGAGATCGGGGCTTGCACCTGCATTGACCGGGGCACCCTGGGTGTAACCCAAATCGGCAACGGTGTGAAAATAGACAACCAGGTTCACATCGCCCACAACGTAAAAATCGGAGACAACACCCTGATCGTCGCCCAGGTCGGCATCGCCGGAAGCACCCGGGTGGGCAAGGGCGTCATTCTTGCCGGAAGGGCTGCCGTGACCGGACACATCACCATCGGAGACCATGCCATTGTCGGTCCGCATGCCGGCGTTTCCGCCAGCATCCCTGCCCATGACATTGTTTCCGGCATTCCCCATATGCCCCATAAAACCTGGCTGAAAGTCGCCAACATCATTTCCCGGCTGCCAGGCATGAGAAAACAGCTGCTGGCCCTGGAAAAGCGGTTCAGCCAGCTGGAAAGTAAGATAAACACTTCGGAGTAACCATGATTCACCCAACTGCGATTATCGACCCGTCAGTCCAGATTGACGAAAATGTGACCATTGGTCCCTACGCCATAGTCAAATCCGATGTCAGCATCGGTTCCGGCACCACTATCGGCCCCTACACCACCATCGAAGATCATGTCACCATTGGCAACAACTGCCAGATTTTTCAATACGCCTCCATCGGTGGGGCCCCTCAGGACCTAAAATTCCACGGGGAAACCACCTATTTAAAAATCGGAAGCGGCTCCATCATAAGGGAGTTTGTTACGATCAATAAGGGAACGGAATTCGGCGGAGGCATCACCGAAGTCGGAGAAAACAACTATCTTATGGCCTACACCCATATTGCCCATGACTGCAAAACCGGCAAAGGGGTCATTCTGGCCAACAACTCCACCCTGGCCGGCCATATTGAAATTGGAGATTATGCCACCATTGGCGGGCTTGTGGCCATCCACCAATTTGTCAAGGTAGGGGATTATGCCTATATCGGTGGAAAATCCGCCGTGGTCAAAGATATCCCCCCCTATGTCATCGCTGCAGGGGACCGTGCCACCCTCCACGGCCTGAACAATGTCGGGCTCAAACGGCACAACTTTGATAAAAACACTCTAAGCCAGCTCAAAAAGGCATACCGGATCTTTTTTAGAATAGGTCTGACCGTTGCCCAGGCCCAGGAACGGGCCAAGGCAGAGGTGGAACAAACTCCAGAGGTTTTAAATTTTGCAACCTTCATCAGAGAGTCCAACAGGGGTGTTACCCGATAACGCCGGGCATATCGGACTCATTGCCGGAGGCGGCCAGTTCCCGAGGCTTTTTGCCCAAAAGGCTGCCAAAGCCGGTTACAAGGTCATTGCTGCAGGCTTTCGTTCGGAAACCGCCCCCGATCTTGCTGAAGATGTCCATGAGTTTAAATGGCTTTATTTGGGACAGGTCGGTAAACTTATCAAGCACTTCAAGTCCCATGGCGTTACCGAAGCTGTCATGCTGGGAAGTATTAACAAGGCCAATATCTTTAAAGATATCCGGCCGGATTTAAAAGCGCTTTCCTTTATCGCAAGAACTGCCTGGACCCATGATGACTCCATTTTGACCTCCTTTGCCGATCTTATGGAAAAAGAGGGCATCAGCATGCGGTCCTCAACCTTTCTTTTACCCGAACTCATCAGTCCTCAAGGCTGCTGGACCAAAAGAAAGCCGGATAAGGCCGATAAAAAGGATATCGCCCAGGGCTGGCAGTTGGCAAAGGCCATCGGGCGACTTGACATCGGCCAATGCCTGGTTATTTCCAACGGCACGGTCCTTGCGGTTGAGGCCATCGACGGTACGGACTCTACCATAGAGCGGGGTGGGCGTCTGGCCGTAGGTAACGGGGCTGTAGTGGTCAAACTGTCAAAGCCAAGCCAGGACTTAAGATTTGATCTGCCCTCCACAGGTGCCGCAACCATTAAGACCATGCATAAAGCAGGGGCAACGGTTCTGGCCCTTGAGGCCGGAAAATCCCTGTCCTTTGACCGGGAAGAGATGATCCGCCTGGCAGATCTATACAACATCTGTATTATGGCTGTGGACCCGGATCAGATGCCCGCTGACAAGGCTGGGATCTGAAAATGACCTGTCGCTCCCCCCATATCATGATACTGACCGGCGAACCTTCCGGTGATTTTCACGCAGGCCCTCTGATCCGCCAGCTTAAATCCATGGCGCCAAAGATACGAATCACAGGTATCGGGGGCCCCGCCATGGCTGACGAGGGGGCACAGCTTTTCTTTAATATCGATCAGCTTTCCGCCATGGGGCTGATCCAGGTGGTCAAGCAGTTTTCCAGCATCAAGGCAGCATTCTCCCTTTTCAGAAAACGCCTTAAAACCGACCGTCCGGATCTGGTTATCTTTATTGATTACCCCGGGTTCAACCTAAAGGCTGCCGGCTATCTCAAATCAAAATACGATGTCCCGACGCTGTACTACATCGCCCCCAAAGTCTGGGCGTGGAATGCGGCAAGGCTGGACAAAATCAAAGCCTGCATGGACCATGTCGCCCTGATCCTGCCCTTTGAACCGGCCATCTACAAGAAAAAAGGGATCCCGGCCACCTATGTGGGCAATCCTCTTGTGGATGAGTACCCGTTTGCCTCGCAAAAGACATGGGAGGAGCAGGGGGAAAACATAGACGCTGGTTCCGTTATCGGGCTCTTACCCGGCTCCAGATCTTCTGAAGTACTTTCCCTGATGCCGGTGATGCTGGATGCCGCGGCCCGGCTTCTGGCTTCCCGTCCTGACATCCGCTTTTATATTTCAGCGGCCTCCCCCGCAAGAAAAAAACAGATCATGGATCTTCTGGACCGCCATCCGGTCCAGGAGCATTGCCGGATTGTGGGAGGGCGTCCCAAGACGATATTTGAGACGGCGCAAATGGTCATTGCAGCCTCTGGAACCGTTACCCTGGAAGCGGCCCTTTGCCAGATTCCCACGATCATTATCTATAAGGTCTCCGCTTTGACTTATGTGCTGGGAAAACTGTTGATAAAAGTCAAATATGCCGGTCTGGCCAACCTGATTGCCGGCCGGCAGGTCATGCCCGAACTGCTCCAGCACGAGGCTTCTGGCCCAAAGATACACGAGGCTGCGGAACAAATGCTTGATACCCTTGACATCCATGTCCAAAATCTTG
The DNA here is from genome assembly GCA_963677255.2 of uncultured Desulfobacter sp. GTDB lineage: Bacteria > Desulfobacterota > Desulfobacteria > Desulfobacterales > Desulfobacteraceae > Desulfobacter. The sequence continues at coordinate 229,851 of CAXXER010000003.1, forward strand.
GAGAAGTCCGCCGGCGTCTGGGCAGTCCCGGGGCTCCCAAACGAACGGCCAGAATCGCCCTGGAACTGATTCGCCGCAAGTTCTGATCATCCCCCCAATTTTTCATGGCAGATCCAATAGATATTTGACAAACCATAATAAAACCGATTAGAGTGGAAAGTCCTCGGTGCAGTGCAGTCTCGCCGCTGAACCGGGGCAGTCAATAGAGATTAATATAGGACGTTTCATGACATTCGAAATCACCCTGCTGGTTATCTGCCTGCTTCTGTCTGGTTTTTTTTCCTCGTCAGAAACCGCACTTTTTTCCATTTCAAAGGTCAAAGCCCTTCACATTGGAAAAGACGGGTCCCAGACCGGGTACCTGATCATGACCATGAAAGAGGACTCCCACACCCTTTTAACCACCATCCTCATCGGCAATAACCTGGTCAACATCGGTGCCTCAGCCCTTGCAACTTCCCTTGCCATTTCCTCTTTCCAGGACAATGCCGTGGGTATTGTCACAGGGGTCATGACCCTTTTAATCCTGGTCTTCGGTGAAATCTTTCCTAAATCCTTTGCCAGCCATAACAACGTGGTTGTAGCACGGCTGGTTATCTATCCCCTGTTCTGGCTGTCCAGACTCTTCTGGCCCCTGATCTTTATCCTGAATATCATCCCAAGGCTTCACGGCACCCTTGATAATGCCCAGGAAACAGTCACCGAAGATGAACTGATGACCATGGTTGAGGTGGTGGAAGGGGAGGGGGAAATCAAGGAAGCGGAAAAAGAGTATATTACCAATATCTTTGAATTCGACGACACCTCCTGCTCCGAGATCATGACCCCCAGGGCCGATATGTTTGTGGTTGATGTGGCAGAAGAACTGGATTTCCAAGCCCTTTTGCAAACCGGATATTCGAGGATTCCGGTGATCGCCGATTCCATTGACGATATCATCGGCATCCTCCATGTAAAGGACCTTTTTGCAAGCTTTATCGACGAGGTCAACGGTGGGCATAAAGGGGTGCATATTGATCTTAAAAGCATCATTAAAAAACCCTACTTCATTCCAGAATCAAAAAAACTGGACTCCCTCCTGCAGGATTTTAAAACCAAAAAGAGCCACATGGCCGTGGTGGTGGATGAGCACGGTGGGGTGGCCGGACTTGTCACCCTGGAGGACGTCATGGAGGAGATCTTTGGCGAAATCACCGATGAAACCGATCACAATGCTCCTGACATCATCCAGCTGAAAGGAAAAAAATGGCTGGTTGCAGGGCGCATAGACATCGATGACTTAAACAAGGACCTGGACATCTCCATCCCGGAGTCCGCAGGATACGACACCTTTTCAGGATTCTTTCTGGAACAGATCGAACGCATCCCCCAGCCCGGGGAATCCATCCGCATTAACAACTGGGTCATCACGGTCAAAGAGATGGACGGCAACCGCATCCAGTCCTTTATTCTCAAGTACGAGGAAGAGCCGATTATTTGAGAGGACAGATAATGCCTTTACTGCAATACGTTTTACATTTCCTGAAACAGTCTTGAAACCTCAGTAAGATAACCTTTGCCACAACTTAAGCGGCCATGGTCGATGCCATTGTTAAGAACATTTTTAAAGACCGGAATTTTTTCATGACCCAATCGAAAACCACTCCCCTTATTTTTAAAGCTGCCGGCATCATCCTGGCAGCCGCGGCAGCCGCCACCCTGATCCCATACTCTAATGTGGATTCTGCTTGTATCCTAAGCTATAAAGCCCTTTGCCCGTTCAGCCCGGTCAGTACGGCCATTTTGATGTACTGCGCGGTCATGGCGTTCAGGCAGTCCGGAAAACAAAATCGCAGCCTTTCGTCCTAAAAAATTTGTCTTGACATCTTCTAAAGGGGTGTATAAGGTTTTTGAAAAATTTTTAAACCCATGGTTGGAATACAGATGACTTTTTTTGCAGATAGCTATTTTTATTTTTTTAGGAACTTTTTTAAGTTCCTGGCCTGTCTGCGGTGACTCCAACTTAAAACCCCACGCCCCCAATAAAGAAATTAAACCGCAGCAGGCAACAGCCTGAGGCGGTTTTTGCTTTTTAAGGGGCAGAAAACAAAAGGCTATAGTTTATGGAAAACGACAACACAGAGCAGGAAAACCCCCTGATTCCCCTTCGGGAGGAAATCGACCGCATTGATGCCAGAATCCTGGATCTGATCAATGACCGCCTGAAAATCGGAGAAAAGGTCGGAGCCGTAAAAAAAGAAAAGGGAAGTCAGGTCCTGGACCGGACCCGGGAGCGGATGGTCATCGAAAATCTGTCCAGGATAAACCAGGGCCCTGCGGACAAGGAGCTGATCCAGTATATTTTTAATGTCATCATCACGGCAACCCGGGAAATCCAGAAGCCCAAGACTGTAGCCTACTTAGGCCCCAAGGCGTCTTACAGCCACATTGCAGCCCTAAATCACTTCAAGCATTCAGGCGCCTTTATTCCGCAGTCCAACCTTTTTGACATCTTCCGGGACGTGGACCGCTCCCAGAGCCATTTCGGGGTCGTTCCCGTGGAGAACTCCATTGAAGGGGCCGTGAACCACACGTTGGATCTGTTTACCGAATTCGACCTGAACATCTGCGCCGAGCACTATGAGCCGGTATCCCATGATCTGCTCTCCATTACAGGGGAGCCCCGGGATGTTAAAACCGTCTATTCCCACCCCCAGGCCATTGCCCAGTGCAAAGGCTGGCTTAAGAAAAAATTTCCGGACGTCGAAGTCATTGAGACCAGTTCCACCTCCAAGGCGGCCCTCCTGGCCTCCAAGGACGAATCAGTGGCAGCTATTGCCAGCCAGAAAGCGGCTCATATCTATGAATTGCTCCCCATAGAGTCCAAAATCGAAGACTTTGCTGGCAATGTCACAAGATTTCTAGTCATCGGCAAACACACCCCCGGCCGGACGGGCAAGGATAAAACCTCCATCATGTTCGCCACCTCCCATACCCCTGGTGCCCTGTTCAAGGCCCTGGCGCCCATCGACAGGGCCGGATTAAACATGGTTAAACTCGAATCCCGGCCCACCAGGCACCATAACTGGAGCTATTATTTTTTCATGGATATTGAAGGGCACATTGAAGATGAAGCCGTGGCAAAGACCATTGATGAGATACGGGCCGCCACTTTGTCGCTGAAAATCCTGGGATCCTATCCTGCATTTGTCAGAGAGGAGAACGGATTATGATTACCTCATCCACATCTTTGTACTGCGTCATGGGATCCCCGGTCTCCCATTCCAAAAGCCCTGTCATCCATAATGCCGCGTTTGCCGCCTATGGGGTTGATGCGGTGTATCTGGCCTTTGAGCCGCCGGATGCCGCCTCTGCAGTCCAAGCGGTAAGAACGCTTGGTATTCAAGGCGCCTCCATTACCATCCCCTTTAAGGAAGAGATCATGCCGCTGCTGGACCGGATTCATCCGGATGCCGAGGCCATGGGTGCGGTCAACACCCTGGTCATAGGAGACGGACAGATTGCCGGCTACAATACGGACTGGCAGGCGGCTGTGGCACCGCTTCTGGATTTCGGCATCGCCGGAAAGACAGTCTGCATTTCGGGAGCCGGAGGAGCCGCGCATGCAGTGGCCTACGGTATCAAGCAAAACGGCGGCAAGATTATCATTACCAACCGGACCCGGAAAAGAGGGGAGGACCTGGCCGACCATGTGAACGGCAGCTTTGTGCCAAGGAGTGAGGCGGCAACCATCAAGGCCGATGTTATCATCAATACAACCCCTTTAGGCATGGTGCCTGAGCCTGAGGTGCTCTCCTTTCCCAAAGAAGCTCTGGAAGAAGGAATGCTGGTCATGGATGTGGTCTATACGCCCATGCAGACGACCCTTCTTAAAGAGGCCGCGGCCAGGGGATGCACCACCATCGACGGCCTGGCCATGTTCCTGGCCCAGGCTGCGGCCCAATTTGAACTGTGGACCGGGATCAACCCGGATCCCGACATCATGAGAAAAGCCTTAGGAGAGCCGTCATGAAATCCCTTTGTCCAAAACAGCTCTGCGATCAAACCGTTGTAATCCCGGGTTCAAAAAGTATCTCCCACCGGATGATGATCTGTGCGGCCCTTTGCGAAGGCACCTCACAGGTTGCCAATGTCCTGGACAGTGAAGATCTATCCTTGACCCGTAAAACGCTTTCCCTGATGGGAGCCGACATCAAGGATACGGCGGGAGGCGATACAACGGTCACAGGATTCGGCGGCCGGCCGGTTCCCTGCGCTGACCCGATCTATCTTGGCAATTCCGGCACATCCATGCGCCTTTTGGCAGGTATTGCCGCCCTTGGAGATACCCCGTACACCCTGACCGGCGATGATAGGATGTGCCAGCGTCCCATGACAGAGCTTTTACAGGCCCTGAACCAGTTCGGCATCCGGGCGGAATCCGAACAGGGCAGGGGGACCCCGCCCGTCATCATTGAAGGCGGCAACCGCAAAGGCGGCTCCTGCACCTTGGACTGCTCCAGAAGCAGTCAGTACCTGTCGGCCCTGCTTATGGCCGGCGCATTTTTAGATGAAGGGCTGAGCATTACCCTGACCGGGCCGCCCGTGTCCGTGCCCTACATTGACCTGACCCTGGATGTCATGGCCCAGTTCGGCGTTAAAGCCCACCGCCTCAGTGAAACCGTTTACCAGGTTCCCGGCGGGCAATCCTATACCCCCGGCAGGTTCAAGGTCGAGCCCGATCTTTCCAATGCCGGATACTTCTGGGCCGCCGGCGCCGTAACCGGAAAAAAAATCGGGGTGGCCCATATTGATGAAAACTCACTTCAGGGTGATAAAAAACAGGTGGGCATTCTTGAACGGATGGGCTGCCGGGTGGATGAGGCTTGTGGCGTGGTTTCAGTGACCGGCGATAAACTTTGCGCCGTGGATGTTGACATGTCTGACACTCCGGACGCCGTACCGGCCATTGCCGTGGTCGCCGCCTTTGCCCAAGGCACCACCCGTATCCGGAACATCGGTCATTTGCGGGTCAAAGAATGCGACCGTATTAACGCGGTCTGCTCCCAGCTCGAAAAAATGGGGATCAAGACTGCCCAGCAAAAGGATGCCATGGAGATTACAGGCGGAGCCCCTAAGGGCGCCTTTATCGAAACCTTTAACGATCACCGCATCGCCATGGCCTTTGCCGTTGCAGGCCTTGTTGTCCCCGGCATGGAAATCGAAAATCCGGCCTGCGTTGAAAAATCCTTCCCCACCTTCTGGAGGCTATACGATGCCCTTTAAGGCGAACTTCCCACATTTTATTTTAAGGAGTGTGTCCCAATGACCGGTTCCAGCTTTGGAAAAGCCTTTCAGATCACCACCTTTGGAGAATCCCACGGCAAGGCCCTGGGGGTTGTCATCCAGGGATGCCCCCCGGGTATTGCGCTTGATGCCGACATGATCCAAAAAGCGTTGGATAAAAGAAAGCCTGGAGCCGGTCCTGCCTCCACCAAACGAAAGGAGCCGGATACCCCGTTGATCCTCTCCGGCATCTTTGAAGGCAAAACCACGGGCACTCCGATTATGGTCCTGATTGAAAACAAGGATGCCAAATCCAGATCCTACACCGATATTGCAGAGCTTTTCCGCCCCGGGCACGGAGATTATACCTACCAGAAAAAATACGGGATCCGGGATTACAGGGGCGGGGGCAGGGCATCGGCCAGGGAAACCGCGGCCCGGGTGGCGGCGGGCGCCGTAGCACAGCGGATTTTAGATCCCTTTGACATCACCATAAAAAGCCACACTATCGCACTAGGCGGCATTGCTGCAAAGGCTTATATCCCCGAAGAGGTGGAAAACAATCCCTTTAGAACGGCAGATCCTGAGGCGGCCAAAGCCATGGCTGACCGGGTGGCGCAAGTTAAAGCGGAAGGGGACTCTTTAGGCGGCGTGGTGGAAATCCGGGCCTCAGGAGTTCCGGCAGGCCTGGGGGATCCGGTATTTGACAAGCTGGACGGTGACATTGCCAAAGCCATGATGAGCATCGGTGCGGTCAAGGCAGTTGAAATCGGGGCCGGGGTCCTGGCCGCGGAATCAAAGGGCTCCGAGAATAACGACGCCATGTCGGAAAAAGGCTTTTTATCCAACCATGCCGGAGGAATTCTGGCAGGCATTTCCAACGGTGAGGATATCCTCGTCCGGGTTCATGTAAAGCCCATTCCCTCCATATCCAAGGAGCAGGAAACCGTAAAGGCCACAGGAGATTCCGCTGTGATTTCCACCAAGGGCCGGCATGATATCTGTGCCATCCCCAGAATAAACAAGGTCTGTGAGGCCATGCTCGCGCTGGTTCTCACAGACCATGTCTTGCGTCAGAAATCAAGTCTGCCGGGGACGGTTCTCAGTCCGGAGGACTTTATTTTTTAATAATATCCGTTTCAAGTTTCCCTGCGATTTCAAGGGCGGAATTAATGGCATCGTTGATGGTAAAAAGCTGAATTTTTAACGTTTTCAACGACGCCGGAGTGGCTGAGATCTTATCCTCGGAAGACATAATGGCCGCAAGTTCATGGGCTTTTTTGCTGAACTCGGTCAGGCGCTCTCCAAAATTGGTGATCTCTTTGGCCCAGTTGTTCCGTTCCTCTTGGGTCAGTTCCATAGCTGCGTTTCCGGTACCGTTAATCAGCTGGTCAATCTGGTAGTCTTCAGGGTTCGCAATGATTTCATACATGGGTTGGCTCCTTTAACAAATTTAGGTTCGTCCGGATCTGGTATAGAGCATAGGCCAAGCCTTAGATATTCGTCAAGCTTAGGTACTTAAAAACATTGCAGATTCACAAACATCCCAATAAAAAAACCCTGCTGCATCCTTGATGCGGCAGGGTTTTATGATTTTATATCGGGATGTCCCGGATTGAACCGCGGCTCATCCTTCCTTAAAGGCGTTTTCCATGGGATTAAAGCAGCTGTTCCAGAATATCTCCCTGGGTGTAAATGATTCTTAAAATGGCCAGATAATAGGCGTACTCGGCATTGGACAGACGCCGTTCGGCCTCCACTAGCAGGGTATTGGCATCCATGATATCAATGCTGTTGGCCATACCGTATTTAAACTGCATCTGAACGGCCGTATAGTTTTCTTTGGCCGACTTTAACTCGTCCTGGAGGTTAATCCATGTATTTTTAGCGGTAACAAAATCCAGATAGGCATCCCGCGATTCCAGCCGGATCTTTTTTTCCTGGTCTGACAGGGCCAGGTCAGCCTGACGCTGCCGGGCAACCGCCTGACGGACCTGGGCGCTTCTCAGGCCGCCGTCAAAGAGGGTGAACTGAAGCTGTGCCTGGAGATAGGCGCTGCTCGGTTCATACTCGGAGCGGGCCCCCGAAGAGGTATCGTAGCGGATATCATAGTCATTATACCCGCCTTCCACGCTGACCGAGGGCCAATAATCCCCTCTCTCGTAGGAGACGGTTTTTCTGGCGATTTCAACGGCTTTCTTAGCCTCCTTGATTTCATACCGCCGGTCCAGGGCTTTGGTTTCAATCTCATTCGGGGTGGTATCAAACTCCTCAATTTTACCGATGGCGTCCTCAGAGACCTGAAAATCGTCTTCGATGCCTACCAGGCGGGCAATCCCCGCTTTGGAGCTTTCCACATCATTGGTTGCGACAATCTGATCTGTCTTTGCCCGGGACAGTTCAGCCTCGGCCCTGTACAGGGCGGTTTTTGTTACATTGCCGACACTGAGTTTTTCCTTGACCGAATCCCTGTGGGCTGCCAGCCGCTTGACATCAGAATCCGCCACTTCCACAAGTCTTTTGAGGCTGATGGCCTGGACATAGGCCTGGGCCACTTGGAAAATATAATCGGAACGCACCGCCTCCTTTGAAAAAGAGGCTTTTTCAATGCCTTTTTTGCTCACATCGTAGGCAATAAGTTCTCTGCCGTTAAGGGTGAAAGACTGGCTCAGTTTTCCGCCCACGGTGGTGGTGTCAGGAAAACTTTGCTGATCGTTTTTATAATTAAGGTAAGTGCCGTAAAGGCTGGCTCTCGGGATAAGCACGGATCTGGCCCGAACCTTATCCTGCTCGGCGATGTAAAGATCTTCATTGGCAATTTTGATTGCCTCTGCGTTTTCATTGGCCAGCCGGCACAGATCCTTGAGGGAATACAAGGTCTGGGCTCCGGCGGTCAGGGGAACAAAGGAGAGGAGCAATGTCTGAATTAACAGGCAGATAAAGATACGTGCCATAGGTTTGCCTCATTCTTAACGTTATTTTTGACTGATCCGATTCCAGGCAACAATAATATGCCGGGCGGGTCAGGTCAAGCCCTGACTTATTCCGGAAATGAGCTTTTGAGCTCCGCCTTGCATCCGGATATGAAAAAGTTTTACGGCAATAGAAAAATTCGGCATTCTATGGTATTAATCTTTTCCATATATTTATGTGGAAACGCTCATAAAGGAGAAAGCGCACATGATTCCAGATACAGAATACCAGGGACTGCCCCTGGTCAGACAGGGTAAGGTTCGGGATATCTTCGATACGGGAGATGCCCTTTTAATGGTGACTACTGATCGGCTTTCCGCCTTTGATGTCGTCCTTCCCGACACCATCCCGGATAAAGGCAAGGTCCTGAATCAAATCTCGGTCTTCTGGTTCAAGCAGATGGAAGATATTGTCGGCAACCATATCATCAGCACGAATGTGGACGATTACCCGGAGGAATTCAAACCCTTCAGAGAAAAACTTGAGAAACGCAGCATGCTGGTCAAAAAAGCCGAGCCCATGGCGGTCGAATGCATTGTCCGCGGATATATCTCCGGATCCGGCTGGAATTCCTATCTTAAAGAAGGCCATGTCTGCGGTATTGACCTGCCCCAGGGCCTCAAAGAGTCCGACCGCCTGGAAACCCCGCTTTACACCCCGTCCACCAAGGCTGAGGTCGGTGACCATGACATCAACATCAGTTTTGAAGAAACCGTGAATATCATCGGAAAGGAAAATGCTGAAAAACTGCGGGACCTAAGCCTTGAGATTTACAACAGGGGCGCGTCTCTGGCCCTTGAAAAAGGTATTATCATTGCAGACACCAAGTTTGAATTCGGTATGCTCGACGGCGAAATCATCCTCATTGATGAAATCATGACGCCGGATTCCTCAAGATTCTGGCCCAAGGATGATTATGCCCCGGGAAGAGGTCAGAAAAGCTTTGACAAACAAGCCGTCAGGGATTGGCTGACCAACTCCGGCTGGGCCAAAACCCCTCCCGGACCCAAACTGCCCCCCGAGATTGTTGAAAACACCAGCAGAACATACAAGGAAATTTTTACCCGGTTGACCGGAGAAGAGATCTAAAATTTTATGACGGAATGCCAGTCCATTTCATTTACGGATCTTGACCTGTCTAACGAGACTTACAGGATCACCATGGCTGAAAAAGATCTTTCGGCCATGGCCCTGTCGATCTCGACACAGGGGATGCTAACTCCCCCGTCCGTCATTGAAATAAAAGATAATACAAAGGCAAAGTTTGCCGTTGTCTCAGGATTCAGGAGGCTTAAAGCCGCCCGGTCTCTTGGACACGAACAGGTTCTTTGCAGGGTCTACCCCATTGGAGAAGAGGCCGCTTGTGCCAGGCTGGCCGTTACGGAAAACGCTTTTTCCCGTGAACTTGGGCCAGGGGAACTTGCCCGGGCAGTCCGGCTCGTGTCAGCGCATATGGATTCAGACACCCTGGCCGAACAATCATTAGGGCTCTTCAACACGCAGTTGAACCAGAAAATCATTGACACCCTGATTACGGTCAGTTGTTTGACGTCTTCTCCTTTTGAGCTTATGGATTCGGGACAGCTGTCCATGAAGGCGGCCCGGGCCCTGACAGCACTGCCCGAAGCGGATGCGGATTTGATGCTGGGCCTGTTTTCTTCCATCAAGGCCTCTTCGGGCAAACAAATGGAGATCCTGACCTGGGCCCAAGAAATCTGTGCCCGTGAAAAAATTGGGCTGGACCGGCTGCTCAGCGACAATACAATCCGGGACGCCCTTGATCCAGATGGAAGCAACCGGGACATGGGTGCTGCTGCCAACCGCGTGAGAACAGTATTGTACAGCCGCAGATTTCCGGAACTGGATACTGCCCGAACCTGTGCCATGCGTCTGGTCCGGGAGCTGGGACTTCCCAAAGGGGTCCGCATGACCGTCCCTGAAAATTTTGAGAGCATGGTATACAGCCTTTCGCTATCCTTCACCAGCCCTAAAGACTATGAAGATGCGGTAAAATCTGTGTTAACGCTGTCTGCTCACCCGTCTTTTCAAAAACTTTTAGACCGCTAAAAACCAGGCCCCCATGAAACTGACCCGCCTTTTCATTGACCAGAACCTTTTCGGCAATGCATCATCAGATGACAGCATCGCCCGTGAAATTGCCGAGATTGCAGAAAAGACCGGCCTGACTCCTGAGCCTGTAGCGGATGCAAGCCAGGTCTATGATATGATCAACGGGGCCCAAGACCCCATCGGCCTTGCCAAACAGCTGCTTTTCATCACGGCCAATAAAGGCGCCGTCATCCGTGAGTGCCCCGGTACCAGCCATTACACCTGCTGCGATTACACCATTTTGCACACCGGCACCTTCTGTACCATGGACTGCTCTTATTGTATCCTGCAGGCCTATTTCCATCCGCCGGTCCTCCAGTATTTCGCGGGTCTTTCCACCCTGGCCGAGGCCCTGAAACCCATTTTTTCCGGAAACAAGCTGCTCAGAATCGGCACCGGCGAATACACCGATTCTCTGATCTGGGAACCGATCACGCCCATGCCGGCCTTTCTGGTCGACCAGTTTGCCGGCCAGAACCGTGCCGTGCTGGAACTGAAAACCAAGACGGTAAACGTCTCCTCTCTTTTGGAACGCGACCCTGCAGGGAAAACCATTCTGGCCTGGTCCGTAAACACTCCCGAAGTCATCCGCTCCGAAGAGCGGGGCACGGCAGCCCTTGCCGCCCGGCTTGAGACCGCAAAAAAATGTGCTGCCAAAGGCTATCGCCTGGCGTTTCACTTTGATCCTCTGATCGTTTACGACGGGTGCGGCCCGGCCTATGAAAAGGTCATTGAAACTATCTTCTCCCACGTGGACCCAAAAGATGTGGTCTGGATCAGCCTTGGCACCTTCAGGTTTATGCCCCAGTTAAAATCCGTCATCCAGAAAAGGTTTTCGGATTCTGTCATCCCCTACGGCGAATTCATTCTGGGCCTGGACAATAAGATGCGCTACTTCAAACCCCAGCGCATAAGGCTATACCAGCGACTGGCGGCGAAACTCAGGGAAACCGCCCCGGGGGTCTTTGCCTATTATTGCATGGAAGACCAGGAAGTCTGGGAAAAAACATTCGGATTTTTCCCCGGCAGGGAAGGGGAGCTGGGCCATCTTCTCAATCAGGCTGCCGTTACAAAATGCGGCCTGGACCGCCGCCTGCTGTAAGTATTTTTTCGCCTTTCAATCTTTTCCCCGGGTAGCATTGGCCATGGGAATTTTTTATCTGCTTGGGCCAACCCTGTGCGTTGTGATATAACCCTGCCACAATGGATTGATTCGGCTTTAAAGCCATAGCATACAGGAGGAATCATGAGCACCTCAAATATCACACTGATCTATTTCAGCCCAACCAACACCACCCGCACCGTTCTGAAATCCATCGCAGAGGGATTGGGCGGAACCATTACACGTGAAGTTAACCTGACCCGGCCTGAAAACCGGGTCGATCTCTCGGATCTGATCTTTGACGGTCCGGTCCTTCTTGGCGCACCAGTCTACGGCGGCCGCCTGCCAAAGGATGCGGTTCAGTCTTTTAAAACACTGAAGGCAAGCAAAACTCCGGCCGTCCTGGTCGTTCTTTACGGAAACCGGGAATACGAGGATGCGCTTTTAGAACTCAAAGACATTGCTGTTGATGCGGATTTCAACCCTGTCGCAGCAGCGGCGTTTATCGGTGAGCATTCCTTTTCAAGTAACCAGCTTCCCATTGCACCGGGCAGGCCCAATGTAAAAGACTTAGAAACAGCAGAACAGTTCGGCAGGAAAGTGGCCGGCCTGCTTGAATCCCAGCCGGACCTAATATCCCTTGAGGTCTCGGGAAACTTTCCCTACAAGGATGGAATGCCTTCGGGGGCTCCGGTCTTTATTCAGGTGACGGATCAGTGCGATGACTGCGGCATCTGCGTGGCAAGCTGTCCCAGTGAAGCCATTGACGAGGCAGACCGGTATGCCGCCATTGCTTCAAAATGTATTCTGTGCTGTGCCTGTATTAAAGCCTGCCCCAACCAGGCCAGGGTCATGATGGACGGTCCGCTTATGGACAAGGCCAAATGGCTATACGCCAACTGCGCCGAGCCAAAGGAACCTGAGTTTTTTTACGGGACCTGATGAAAATTCGGGCGGTCTTTTAAGTTCTATCCAGGACCGCCCGGACCATTTCAGCCAGTTGCTGGCGGGTGAACGGTTTGTGCAAAAATGAAATCCCGTCTTCCAAGACCCCGTGGTCTGCAATGATATCGGCGGTATACCCGGACATAAAAAGAGATTTTATCCCGGGGTAGTTTTCCCTCAACTGATCAAAAAGCTGGCGCCCGTTCATCTCAGGCATCACCACATCCGTAATGAGCAGATCAATGAAAGCCCCGGACTGCACTGCCGCCGCAATGGCCTGACCGGGAGTGGATACGCTAAAAACCTTATACCCCAGCCGCTTGAGCATCTCCGCAGCCATTTCAAGAATCGCGGTTTCATCTTCCACTAAAAGCACCGTCTCCGTACCGTGTAACGCTCTATCATTGATTTGAAGAGGCGGCAGGCAGGCGTTGCCTCCTACGTGACGGGGCAAAAAAATCTCGAAACAGGTTCCCTTTTCAGGCAGGCTTGACACCGTGATAAACCCCTCATTTTGTTTGACAATGCCGTAGACCGTTGCCAACCCAAGTCCGCTGCCTTTGCCCACCTCTTTGGTGGTAAAAAAAGGTTCAAACAGGTTGGAGACAGTGTCCTCATTCATACCGCAGCCATTGTCCTGGACCCGGATAAAAACAAAATCCCCGAAAGCCCCATCAGGATTGTGCTGTATAGAATTTTCATCCATGCGGACATTGCCCGATTGAATGGTAATGCAACCGATGTCCCTGATGGCATCCTTGGCGTTGATACAAAGATTGACGAGGATCTGGTAGATCTGGGTGGGATCGATTTTAACGGACCACAAGCCGTCTCCGGGCTGCCATGAAAGCTGGATGCCCTCACCGATCAGCCTTTTGAGCATATTGATCATCTCATGGATCACCCGGTTCAGATCCAGGACCTTGGGATCAATGGTCTGCTTTCTGGCAAAGGCCAGAAGCTGTCTTGTCAGGTCGGCCGATCGCTCGGCAGCATGCTGAACTTCCGTCAGATTCCCCCTGGCCAGATGGCCCGGTTCCAGATCCTCCAAGGCCATCTCGGTATTTCCGATGATGATAGACAGCATATTGTTGAAGTCATGGGCCACCCCTCCGGCAAGCCGTCCTACCGCCTCCATTTTCCGGGCCTGGGTCAGTTGTCCCAAAAGCTTGTGGTGTTCCGCTTCAGCCTTTTTCTCATCGGAAATATCTCTGAATTCCACCGCTCTGACCGGCTTTCCCCGAAAAGGAATGTTCCTGGCCTCCAGGCGCAGGGGATAGATTTCCCCGTTTTTACGAATCCCCATGACTTCATAGGGTTTTTCCCCGCCGGAACGGATATGCCCCATGACCATCCTGCGAAAATCCGGTGCGATCAGTAAAAGGCCATCCATGCCGACAAGTTCTTGCATGTCAAAGCCAGTAATAGCGGCCAATCCCTGATTCACATCAATGATCCGCCCCATATCATGTATGGCAATCCCTCCAAATGAGGCGTTGTGCAGGGCTTTGAATCGCTCTTCACTTTCCTTGAGCGCCTGTTCCGTTTTTTTTCGCTCTGAAATATCGGTCATGGTTCCCACCATTCTGGCGGGTTTGCCATCTTCGGACCGTTCCACAACCCGACCCCGGCCAAGTACCCATTTCCACTGGCCGTCCCCTGTTTTAAGCCGATGTTCTTCGGTCCAGGTGTCGGTTTCTCCTTTGATATGTTTCATCAGCTGGTCCAGAACGCGGTACTTTTCATCCGGGTGAATTTTTTGCTCCCATGACCCATATTCAGGGGGCACGTTCTCCATGTTCAATATCCGAGCCCAGGCCTTATTGTACAATACGCGCCCGGATTTGATATCCCAGTCCCAAAGGCCGTCCAGGGTGGCATCCATGGCCAGCCGGTATTTTTCTTCGCTTTCCTTTAAGGCGTGATCGGCAAGATCCTGTTCCGCAGCCTGCCGGCCCAGCCATAAAAAGGCGGTATAGATCGCCAAAAGCCCAACACCCCAGATGATCAGATGCGAAATAATGTTTTTCTTTACTTCACCCATTTGTTTTTCAAGGTAGGGGGAAAGAGGAACCGAAACCCCCACACCGCCCCGGATATCTCCCTCCTGGTACCCCTGGTGGGCATGGCATTTGAGACACCCCGGTCCAGTCAGCATGGGCCGGATCAGGCGAAGGTAAGGCGCCCCTTCTATCTGCGTCTCCTCCGATACTTCTTTGGCACCGGCTTCAAATTGCTCAAGGGCCTTTTTTTCCCAGGCATCAGGGGCGTTGTCCGGATTCAAGGGCTTTGTGCTGGTAATCCGCCCCCTTGTCCCGTATAACTCGGTATATTCTTCCATCATCTGCCGGAGCATGTATGCCGGATTCATCAGGGTTAAACGCTTACCCGAGGCCGTAACAATATCCCGTTCCTTTATATGGTATAAATAAGGATTGGGTGGCGTTCGACTGTCTTCCGGGACATACACACCTCCGTGCCGGGTAGCCCACAGGCGAAAGGCCTGATCCTTGTTAAAATGATCCCGGGCCTCCTGGGTGACCAGTAAAAAGGTGAGCCGCTCTTCCCGGTAGACATCCCAGACAACGGTAACAATTAGGATGATGGTCCACACAACTGCGAGCATCAGCGTGTAATAGGGATAACCCGTTCTGGACAACCTGCTGCCAATGGGGGGAAGACTCTTTTTCCGGGAATTTTCCATTCTCGTATCTCTCCGGGTTCTTTTCAACACGGTTCAGACTCATGTGGGGATAGCCTATTTCTTTACTACAAAAACATGGGCGACGCAAAGAAATCGCGCATTTTAAGTTCATTTAAATCAAAGCGTTGTGCAGCCTGTGTCAATAAGGGGCTGTTTTTCGCAGTTGCGCCCCGTTCGAAAACCATGTAAACAGGGACGATGAAAAAGATAGCTCTGGTTGCCAATCCTTTCTCTGGACGGATGAAAACCGGCAGGCTGCTGCCGAAGGTTAAATCACTGCTGGCCGCGGAAGGAATCAGTGCCAATATTTTCCTCTCCCGAAACGGGACCCATATCCAAACGCTTGCCTCGGCCATGGATCCTTATCAATACGAGGCGATTGTCTGTATGGGAGGGGACGGTACCAATTTTCATCTGATCAACGGCCTGCTTGCAACCCATAGGGCAGAAGATCTGCCCCCAATAGGCATTATCCCCGCAGGATCGGGCAATTCCTTTGTCAAAGATCTTGGGATTTTAAGCCCTGAACAGGCGGTCCGCGCCATTGCAAACCAAAAGACGCGGCCGGTGAATCTTCTGCGGTACAAAAGCTGCGACGAACGCTTTTACTTTATCAATCTCATGGGACTTGGGTTTGTTACGGATGTTGCGATTACCGCCGAAAGGTTCAAATGGCTCAACGATTTGTCCTATCTTATCGGCGTAGCCCGGCAAACCATTTGCCTCTCCTGCGACCCCATGGACATCACAATAGACGGCCAAACCTTTTCAGGGCCTTTTTGCTTTGTGGAATTCTGCAACTCAAGATTCACCGGAGGCCAGATGCTTATGGCTCCCCGGGCCCGCATCGACGACGGCCTGATGGATGTCGTCATGGTCCGTGCCCTGACCCGGCGAAAATTGTTAACCTCTCTGCCCAAAATATATACTGGCCAGCATCTTTCAATGACTGAAACCCTTTATGTGCAAGGAAAGACCGCCCGTATCTCCACTCCAAAGGGGCGCAAACTGATGCTGCCCGACGGGGAGGTGCTGGGTAAAAGCCCCGGAACTGTAGAGGTGATGCCGCAACACCTAAATTTTTTTGCCTAATCTCCCCTCATGCATAAAAAAATCCCCCGGAAAGCCAAGCCTTCCGGAGGATTTTAAGCCTACCTGTTTAACACAATGCGACGTTAGAGGGGATCAGGAATTTTCCTGTTCCGCTTTAACCTGTTCAATGATCTTCTTGGACAGATCGCCGGGCACTTCGTCATACTGCTCAAACTCCATGGTAAAGGTGCCGCGGCCGCCAGTCATGGAACTTAAATCCGGGGCGTAGCGCAGCATCTCGGACATGGGAACCAGCGCGTTGATGATCTGCTTGTCATCCTCGGAGTCCATGCCAAGGACCCGCCCCCGTCTGGAGTTCAGATCGCCCATGATATCGCCGGTGGCATCGTCAGGCACTTTGACGGAGACCTTCATGATGGGTTCAAGCAACACCGCCTTAGCATCGGCCGCCGCATTTTTAAAGGCGATGGAACCTGCCGTCTTAAACGCCATTTCAGAAGAGTCGACCGAGTGATAGGAACCAAAATCCAGGGTGGTTCTGAAATCCACGCAGGGAAAGCCTGCCAGAATGCCCCTCACCATGGCTTCCCGGATACCCGCTTCAACGGCCGGGATATAATTTCTGGGAATGACGCCGCCGACGATCTTGTCGACAAACTCATACCCGGATCCCTTGGGCAGGGGTTCAAGCTCGATCCAGCAGTCGCCGTATTGACCGTGACCGCCAGACTGTTTCTTATGCTTGCCCTGGACCCGGACCTTTTTCTTGAAAGTCTCTCTGTAGGCCACCTTGGGAGTTGCGATATCCATGCCCACGTTAAATTTTCTCTGGATTTTTTCCGCCGTCACTTCAATGTGAACTAGGCCGCGCCCGGACAGGATAGTCTGACGGGTCTCTTCTTCCCGTCTGAGGGCAAGCCCCGGATCCTCTTCCAGAATTTTGCGGATGGCCTCGTGGATCTTGTCCTCATCGGCCTTGGCCTTGGGAGAGATGGCAAAAGAGATGCAGGGCGGCAGGGGTTTGGGCGCCGGGATCTGGATGCTCTTTCCGCCGGTCAGGGTGTCTCCGGTCAGGGTTTCCTTGAGTTTGGCAACGGCGACAATGGCGCCGGGCAGGGCCCCTGTAATCGTTTTTTGTTCTTTGCCGGCGATTTCAAGCAGCTGGGAGAATCTCTCCTTGCTGCTCTTGGTTACATTGTAGATATTGCCCTCTTTGCCCAGGGTGCCTGATATGACCCGGAAAAGGGAAAGGCGTCCGGCATAGGGGTCCACGATGGTGGCAAAGACAAAGCCTGTGAATTCGGCAGAGGGATCCGGTTCCACTTGCACTTCGTTTCCGTCGTCATCCATGGCAGCCCAGGCGCCCCGGTCAAGGGGAGAGGGCATGTAGTCGTTGATCAGTTCAAAGACCACATCGATACCGATCAGCTTGGCAGCAGAAGCGGGAATGGCAGGATAAAACTCGGCGTCCAGAATGCCCTGGCGGAAGGTGGCCTTAACTTCATCTTGAGTCAGTTCTTCGCCTTCCAGATATTTTTCAAGCAGATCATCGTTGAGTTCTGCGATATTTTCAATGAATTCTTCCTTGGCCATGGCCATGTCATCCGCCATGTCCGCAGGGATATCGATCTGGGTTGCTTTTCCGTTTTCATCGTACTCAAAGGCCTTGCCGGAAACGATGTCGACATGACCTTTGAAATCCGCTTCAGTACCGATGGGATAGCAGACCGGGATTACTTTTTTCTTTAATGAAGTATTGCAGGCCTGGACCGCTGTGGAAAAATCCGCGCGCTCCCGGTCCAGTTTATTGATAACCACAAAACCGGGCAGGTTGTATTCAAGTGCAGAGGCAGCCGCCTCTTCTGTCATGGCAGAAGGGCCGCCCACACCGTCGATGATAAATGCCAGGCTGTCGGCAACGGGAAAACAGGTTTTTGCAGCGGAGAAGAAGTTCTGATCACCCGGAGTGTCCATCAATGTGATGATATGCTTGTTGTGGGTGTACTTAATGAATGATGTGTTGATACTCTGCTGCTTCTTGGTTTCTTCCGGCTGGAAATCCATAACGGTATTTCCCTCCTCCACCTTTCCAAGGCGGCTGGTAACCCCGGCTTTAAACAGCATAGCCTCAGCAAGAGTAGTCTTGCCCGCACCTCCATGGCCAGCTAAAGCCACATTCCTCATGGTTTTGATTTCTTCGCTCATCACTGCTCCTTTGTTCGATCTTATGTGTTGATTTAATGATCAATGCATCTTTTCTTTTTTAACTGAGCATAACTTACGATATTCTCTCTTTTACCAGGGGAAAGCCCCCCAGATTAAAATCTGATCAAATACCGGTTCTTTTCTTTTCTCCTTATTGTTAAAGGTTGCTTTGATTTTCAACACCGTCAAGCAAGCACGCTTGTTTTAACGCTAACGGCATCCAAACGAACTAATCATCTATCCTCTTCTTTGTCAATAATTTCCATTGGTGAGCATTAGCATATAAATGTCGGCAGACTGTATATCTCTGAGAACAGGAGAAAAGCGGCTTAAAAAGGGGGAAAGTGGGACAAAAAAATCAGGCAGGTGAAGGCATCCCAGCGTTAAGGGAAATGATGAACTCCTCATTGCCTTTGGGACCGAGAATAGGGGAGGGGACCACACCGTTTACAAGGTATCCCCGCCCTTCAAAAAAAAGACGGATATCATGGACCACGGCCGCACGGACTTCCGGATCCTTGACCACACCGCCCTTGCCCACGTTTTCTTTGCCCGCTTCAAACTGGGGTTTGATCAGCGCCAGGATCCGAGTGGACGCTCCCATGAATTTTTCGGCAGCGGGAATCACAGTTTTCAGGGAGATGAAAGAGGTATCCGCCACCACGACATCCACCTTTTCCTCAATGGCATCCTGGGGCAGGTTACGAATATTGGTCCGCTCAATGACCACCACCCGCTCATCCTGGCGCAGGGACCAGTCCAGCTGGCCATATCCCACATCCACGGCATAAACCTTTTTGGCACCGAATTTGAGCAGGCAGTCCGTAAACCCTCCCGTGGAGGCTCCGATATCCAGGCACACCGCTTCTTTGACGCAGACCGGGAAATGGGTTAACCCCTTTTCCAGCTTAAGGCCTCCCCGGCTGACGTAGGGGTGATCGTCCTCCTTGACTTTGATCCTGGCATCGGCACGGACCTGGGCCCCGGGCTTGTCTGTCACGGCATCATTGACCAGCACCTTGCCCGCCATGATCATGGCCTTGGCCCGATCTCGGGACCGGATCAGCCCCATTTCCACCAGGAGCAGGTCCAGCCGTTTTTTTTGCACCTTAATCCCTGCCATGCAATGCCCTTCCGGCATTTACAACCGCGTCGGCACTGATGCCGTAATCGCGTCTCAGGTCCGCCTGGGGACCGTGCTCCACAAAGGTATCCTCAATACCGATCCGTTTGATCTCAAGGCCTTTTACACCGTTATCGCAGAACATCTCCAGAACGGCTGCGCCAAAGCCCCCGGCAAGAACATGCTCCTCCACGGTAATCACCTTCTTGATGTCTGCAGCCAGAGCCAGAAACAATTCGCTGTCCAAAGGCTTGATAAAACGTGCATTCACTACAGTGGCTTCAATTCCCTCTTCGGAAAGGACTGCAGCCGCGTCCAGGGCATCGTTGGCGCAGCGTCCTGCAGCGATAATCAGAATGTCATTTCCTTCTTTTAACACCTTGGCTTTTGCCATGGGGATAACAGGGACGTCCGGGTCAATGGCCACCCCTTCACCCTTTCCTCTAGGGTAACGAAGGGCAATGGGACCGTCGTGGGCAATCGCCGTTTTTAACATCCTTGCCAGCTCGTTTTCATCCATGGGAGCCATCACAGTCATATTGGGCATGGCCCGCAGATATGAATAGTCAAACAAACCGTGATGGGTTGGGCCGTCTTCGCCCACAATACCGCCCCGGTCCAGGGCAAAGATCACCGGATGCCCGTCAATGCAGACATCGTGGAGGATTTGGTCATAGGCCCGCTGCAAAAAGGTGGAGTAAATGGCGACAACAGGTCTGGCGCCCCGTGAGGCAAGGCCCGCGGCAAATGTTACGGCATGCTGCTCGGCAATGCCCACATCAAAAAACCGTTCGGGATAGGCGGTGGCAAATTCGCTCAAGCCGGTGCCCTCGGGCATGGCTGCAGTGACAGCCACCAGCTTTTCATTGTCTTTTGCAAACCGGACCATGTGGCTGCCGAAGACCGATGTGTAAGACGGCGGCCCGCCGCTTTTACTGTTGCTCTTGCCCGTCTCTACGGCAAAGGCGCCCACCCCGTGGAAATAAACCGGATTCTTTTCGGCCGGCTCATAGCCCTTTCCCTTTTTTGTGGTCACATGGAGCAGCACCGGGGAATCCGGATTCTTGATATTTTCCAGGATATCGATGAGGTGGTTGAGATTGTGACCGTCAATAGGACCGAAATAGTCAAAGTTAAAGGCCTCGAAAAGCATCCCCGGCGTGACAAAGGTTTTAAAAGACTCTTCCCAGCGTTTGGCAAACCCGTACATGTCATCCCCGATTTTCGGCAGGGATTTGAGGAACTGGCCGAACTGATTTCTCATGTTCTGCAGGGACCTGTTGGCAAAAAACCTTGAAAGATGCGAAGACAGAGCCCCTACATTGGCGGAGATGGACATGTCGTTGTCATTGAGGATCACGATAAGCTTTCGCCCCAGGTCCCCTGCCTGATTCAGCCCTTCATATGCCAGGCCCGCCGTAAGGGAGCCATCACCGATGACCGAGATGACATCGGAATCATCCCGGTTCAGGTATTTGGCGTAGCAGACCCCTAAACCCGCCGATATCGAGGTGGATGAATGCCCCACCGTAAATCCGTCGTAAGGGCTTTCCTGCATTTTGGTAAACCCTGAGATGCCTTTGTACTTGCGCAGGGAGGAAAAATCCGCATTCCGGCCCGTTAAAAGCTTGTGGGCATAGGCCTGGTGACCGACATCCCAGATCAGAGTATCTTTCGGGATATCAAAAACGTAATGCAGGGCCAGGGTCAGCTCAACCGCTCCCAGGCTTGAGGCCAGATGTCCGCCGTTTTTTGCGACCACTTCAATGATCCGGTGCCTGATTTCCTTTGCCACAACGGTAAGGTCTTTACGGGACAGCTTTTTTAAATCGTCAGGTGATGTTATATTTTCAAGAAAGCTCAATGGTATTTTTACCTAAGTCTGTTTGATAATTACCGTTTTCGGTTAATAATATACTGGGCAATGGCCCTTAAAGGCGCATCCGCATTATTAAATTCCCCATTGTTCAGGGAAGTTAAGGCATTGTCGATCAGCTCACGGGAAAAGGCTTTGGAAGCCTCAAGTCCGATGAGGGCAGGGAAGGTCAGCTTCTCGTGCAGGGCGTCTGATCCCACAGCTTTTCCCATGATCTTTGGATCTCCTTCCACATTGAGAATATCGTCCATTACCTGGAAGGCCAGGCCGATATGGTCGGCATACCCGGTCAAAGCCTCCATCTGCTTGTCATTGGCACCGGCGCTGATGGCACCGGCCTGGACGCTGACCCGGATCATCTCCCCGGTTTTATGACGGTGTATGGTCTTAAGATGGGCCAGGATATCCTCTTTATTCCAGCCTTCCATATCAAGACCGCTTTCTGCCTGCATGTCAAGCATCTGCCCCTCCACCATGCCCACAACACCCGCAGCACCGGAGATTTTTTCAACGAGGTCAAGACGCTGCTCAGGATTGGGATAGAAGTCAAAAAACCTATCCGCAGCAGCCACCACGAAAAAGGCATGGGTTAAAAGGCCGTCTCCGGCTAAAATGGCGGTGGCCTCTGAAAACTTTTTATGACAGGTGGGAAGCCCGCGTCGAAGATCATCATCGTCCATGGCCGGCAGATCATCGTGGATCAAAGAATAGGTATGGATCATCTCAATGGCGCAGCCTGCGGGCAGGGCGATGCGCTCGTCTTCCCCGCAGGCTGCAGCTGCCGCCATGGCCAGAACCGGTCTGACCCTTTTGCCGCCGGCCATAAGGGAATACCCCATGGCCCGGATCAGTTCCCGTTCAGGATCCAGGGTCCCTAAAATCCTTTCCAGAGCACATTCCAAGGCCTTGCGCCTTTGGGTCAAATATTGTTGCAGATCAAACTCAGTCCTGTTCATTATCAAACAGCCCTTCCCCGGGCACATCGTCTTTACCCAGGGTCAACTGGGTGATCTTTTTTTCAGTCTTGTCCAGGATTTCCATACAGAACCTTGTCTGGGCCATGCCGGCTTCATATTTTTTAACTGCCTGCTCCAAGGTCAGCTCCCCGGATTCCATCTCCCGGACGATCTCCTCAAGCTGTTTTAGCGCAGATTCAAATGTCTTTTTAGCCATATCCTATTCCACCCGGGTCACCAGGCGTCCCTTTGATAAAATAATTTCCAGTCTGTCATCGGCTTGAACCTCATCCGCAGCCATGACCACGGTGTCCGTCCCGGCTCGTCGCGTGATGCTGTACCCCCGGTCCAATACCGCCTGGGGGCTTAAAGGCACAAGGCTTGCGGTCAGTTCATTGATCCGGGACCGGTTGGCCTGAATCATCCGGGCCATGGCCTGCTCAAGTCCTGCCTGAATTCCTGCCACCTGATGGCGGTGTTCGGTAATTCCCAGGCGGGGCAGGGTACCGTCCAGGGTCCGCCGCAGCCAGAATAGACGCTCCCGGTCTCTTGAAAACCGTATTTTGACGGCGGTATTCAGTCGGTAACCATTTTCTGTCACCCGATTCTTAAACTCCCGCACGATCCGGTCAGGGCTTTTCAGCCTGGAACTCAGATCGTCGAGGCGCAGGTTCAAGGATTCCACGCGCTTGTTCATGGCAGATGACAGGCTATGCTGACAGCGGGCAACCGTTCTTAAAAGCTCGTTCCGGTCCGGCAGAGCCATTTCAGCCGCAGCCGACGGAGTAGGGGCCCGCACGTCAGAGACAAAATCGGCAATGGTAAAGTCGGTTTCATGCCCGACCCCTGTGATAATCGGTATCTTTGAGGCGAATATCGCCCTTGCCACCACCTCTGTATTAAATGCCCACAGATCTTCCAGGGACCCTCCTCCCCGGGCGAGGATGATCAAGTCCGACCGATCAAGCGCATTCACGCATCTTATGGCTTGGGCAATCTCATTTTCGGAACCTTCCCCCTGAACCCGTACCGGAACGATCTCAAGAACGCAGCCGGGGAACCTGCGGGTGGCCACATGAATGATATCGCGGACAGCAGCCCCGGTACCCGATGTGATCACATTGATCTTCTCCGGTAAAAAAGGAAGCTTTTGTTTATGCTCGCTGTCAAAAAGGCCCTCGTTGGTCAGATTTTTTTTCAACTGCTCAAAAGCCGCCTGAAGAGCGCCAGCCCCTTCCGGTGCCATATGTTCAAAAATCAGCTGATAGGAGCCTCTGGGCTCGTACAGGGCCAGGCGGGCCATGCCCGTAATTTTCATCCCGTTTTCCGGGGTAAAGGTCAGATTGCGGCGCTGCCCTTTAAACATTACACCTGAAATAACAGCTTTATCGCCCTTAAGGGAAAAATAGGCATGGCCTGAGGCTGGAATCGCCAGATTGGAAATTTCGCCCGTAATCCATAAAAAGGAGAACCGCTCCTCAAGGAGAGATTTTATCTGCCGGGTCAGTTTCCCGACCGTATATATGGTTGTGTTCTGATTTACCGCATTCATCCTCTTAAGTCACCCCGAAGCAAAGTTTATACTTATAAGATGAAACCGGTTAGAAAGTCAATGAATCACCAGGGATAAAATCCGGGCGCAGGGCCCGTTTCCAGCGGTTAAAGCCTGCACCGGTCAAAGGATAAAACCGGTGCAGGGCAGGGGGTTACGATGCTTTCAGCGCCTCATGCTGCTTTCGGTACAGGATGATATCCTGAACGGTGAGCACTGGGAATCCATGGGCGAGTCCGAATTCTACGGCATCGGGAAGCCGCGTCATGGTGCCGTCCTTATTGGTCATTTCACAAAGGACACCGTAGGGCGGCAGCCCGGCCAAGGCCATGAGATCTACGGTAGCCTCAGTATGCCCGCCACGTTCAAGAACGCCGCCGGGCTTTGCCTGCAGGGGAAAGACATGGCCGGGTCGGTTCAGGTCCCCAGGCCTTGCATCCGGGGCAATGGCCGCTTTCACCGTTGCAACCCGGTCTTTGGCAGAAACGCCGGTGGTGACGCCTGAGGCGGCCTCAATACTTACCGTGAAGGCCGTTTGGTAGGGACTGGAATTTTTTTCCACCATAGGTGGAAGATCCAATTGGCGGACCCGATCCCGGGTCAGGCAGAGGCAGACAATGCCGCTGCACTCCCGGATGAGCATGGCCATACGCTCATGGGTAAGGCTTTGTGCAGGAAAAATAAGGTCAACTTCATTTTCCCGGTTCTCATCATCGGCCACCAGGACTCCGAGGCCGTTTTGCACAGCCTTGATACCGGAAGTCACACGATCAATGGGATCACCAAAACGATTTAAAAGATTCTGATTCATGGGTTAGCTCCTTTTAATACTAAACACAGTTCAACATGAATCAGGGCATGGGGAAAAACAGGCAGGCGGGACAACACAACGCAACTCCAGGCGCAGTTGTCCTTACACATCACCCGTATTCTCTTCCATCCGGACTGTCACCGTCGGCCCTGGAATCTCACCAGGTCTGCTTGACCTTTTGCTAAGGATTTTATCCTATGCAAAGCGCTCGCGGGCTTTCTGGCCGTCATTTGCCAGATCACCGCCGGTGGGGAATTTCACCCCGCCCTGAGAATACTTAACACAAATCAGTCTCTATCCTTTGTTGCTTATGAAGTCAACCCTTGGAAAAATTAAGTCTTCCGTATGGCCCCCTTATGGAAACTACCTACTAATTTTAATGTCCGATAATATATATTATGTTAACTTTAATTTAAATATGCATTTTAAAACAAATTGTAAAAGAGGCGTAAAACCGTGCGGTTAACCAAAATGTAATCTTGAAATCTCCCCTTCCCGTGTTATATTACCGTTGCAGATTTCAATAGACCCAACCTCAAGTGAAAGGAACGTTAGATTATGAACGCAAATTTTAGCTCATATCAGCAAACAGGCTCCCTGACCAAGGTCAACAGCTTTATCAGGAGCACCTATAATTGGATGGCCGCAGGCCTTGCGATCACCGCTGTGGTTGCATATTTTGTCGCCAACAGCCAGGCAGCACTCCAGCTTATCTTTGGAAACCCCATTATCCGGTTTGCTGTCATGCTGGCTCCCCTTGGCTTTGTTTTCTTTCTTGGGGCCCGCATCCAAAAAATACAGGCATCAACGGCAACAACCTTATTTGTCCTTTTTGCAGCACTTATGGGGATGTCGCTGTCATCTATTTTCATCATCTATACCGCATCCTCCATCGCTTCAACCTTTGTTGTCTGCTCCGCCACATTTCTGGCCTGCAGCATCTACGGCATGGTCACCAAGCGGGATCTGACCTCCATGGGCGGCTTTATGGTCATGGGGCTTATCGGGCTTATTATTGCCTCTATCGTGAATATTTTTGTCCAGAGCTCTGGACTTGCCATGATTATCTCTTATGTCGGAGTTCTGGTATTTGTCGGCCTGACAGCATACGATACTCAGAAGCTCAAAGCCATGGCCGTTACCCTGCCGGATAATGCTACCGGCGCCATGGTCCGCAAAGGTGCCATTATGGGTGCATTAAACCTCTATCTTGACTTTATCAACCTGTTTATCATGTTGCTCCATATATTTGGCGGCAGCAGGGATTAAAATAAATAAGCTTTAAAACAGACGATTAAGCTCAAAAAAAGAGGGCGTATGACTTGGTGTCATACGCCCTCTTCTGTATGGTTTTTTAACTGGAAATCAGATTAGAGACTGTTTGATAGCGGCCAATTTCGGGACATTGCTTATAAAACCGCCCGAATCGCGTCACAGATTTTTTCACAGTATTTTCGGGTGAGATCCTGTGTCGGCCCCTCCACCATCACCCGAAGCAGGGGCTGGGTCCCTGAATATCTGACAAGCACTCTCCCCTCTTCTCTCAAAAGGCTTTCAACTTCTTCAATTGTATCTGCAATTAATTTTACTTTTGTGAAATCCGGCCTTGAGGCATCCACTTTTACATTCATCAGAACCTGGGGATAGACGGTCATGATCTTTGACAGTTCAGACAAAGGCCTTCCTGTGGCGATCATCACCTGAAGAAGCTTAAGTGCTGTCAGCATCCCATCCCCTGTGGTGTGATCTTTTAAAAAAATCATATGTCCGGAGTCTTCCCCTCCGATGATTGCACCGGACCGCTTCATCTCCTCCAGAACCTTTCGGTCTCCGACATCGGTGATGCTATGGTCAATACCATATGATTTCAGCATATTAACCAAGCCGATATTGCTCATAATTGTACTTACAACTATATTATTTTCCAGACTGCCGCTCTCTTTCATATGGGCGGCACAGATTGCCAGAATCCGATCTCCAGTGATCTCATTTCCGGCATCATCCACCGCAATCAAGCGATCGGCATCTCCGTCAAAAGCAAGGCCGGCATCCGCTTTATTGGATAGGACAGCGGCCCTTAGATCTTCTGTATGCTGAGAGCCGCAACGATCGTTAATATTAACCCCATCCGGCGCGTTATGGATCAAAATAGTTTCGAACAGATCCCCGTGAAAAACATCCTGAGCACAGGGCGACGAAGCTCCGTTGGCACAGTCAATGACCAGCTTCAGTTTTTTATCAAGTTTCCTATAAGGAAACCTGCCAAGCAAAAACTGGACATATTCGGTACAACTGTTTGATATGATAGTTATTTTTCCAACCTTCCCCTGTGAAACATTCTTATCTGAGAGGATATGGGCTTCAAGCTTTTCCTCTTCGGCATCATCCAATTTGACGCCGCCTTTTTTAAAGACCTTTATGCCATTGTCCTCATAGGGATTGTGGGATGCGGAAATCATCACACCGGCCCCTACCCCTCCAACAGTCCCGCTTAAGAAGGCAACGCCCGGGGTTGGAATAATCCCGGCCAGCCAGACCTGGGCCCCGGTCGATGCGGCCCCTGCCGCCAGTGCGGATTCTATCATTTTTCCGGACAGCCTTGTATCGCGGCCGATAACAAGACCTTTGTCCCCGTTTTCAAGGACAAAACGCCCCACGGCCTCGCCGGTTTTCATTGCTACAGCAACGGTCATGGGATAGGTATTGGCCTTTCCCCTGATCCCGTCTGTTCCAAATAGTTTTCCCATATTTAATTTTCCGAAAATTGAAATATCCCTTAGAATTCAAAGGCGTTGACAACACGGGTTGCAACCGCAGTCAACCATTTTGTGCCTATGGCGGCGATGGGTTCTGACAATCCCTGAATCACCCTGACATAGTCCCTGCCCTCTTTTTCAATGCCGGCTTGCACGGCTTGAATAAAGGGTTCGGCCCCATTGTCTTGAAGTGCCGTCGTCCAAAAGCTCTCAAATATCGTATCCGCGGTTTTAAGCCGCTCAATAACCTTGTCATGACCGGCAATGGCAGAATTTTCTTTGCCGTCAGAGGCTTTTAAAATAAGCTCTTTTGAAATTACAAGTTTCTCTTTAAGAGCAAGCAACCGCTTTATCCGCTCTTGAAGGCAAGCCTCCAAATTTTCCTGCAGCCCAAGGACCAGAGCCCGGGACAGGACATCATCTGAAAAGAGAGGCCGGACATGATGATACCAGGCCCGAAGCGCAAACAACTCCCCGATATACAAAAGGTTATGATTGAAAATGCGTTCCACCTGGACATAGACCCCGGGCTGCCTTGCCATGGAAAGGTTTTTCATTCCGCCTCCCAGAATAAGGCGGTTGGCTCTGTCTTCGCTTTTTCTGACAATGGATCCTGCAGCGGAAATGCAGCCAAAGGCGATCCTTGCCGGTCCGACAACGCCCCCCTGCCCGCCTAAAAATACGGGGGGCTGATTAAGCATCACCCCGTCACAGACATTCCCGAACATGGAGGGCGTGGCCTTATCCTGGTTCGGTGTATAGTTAAAATGGATAAAAGAGGAGCCCACCTCCGAATGGTCCTTACGGCTGGTCCCGCCTGCCATGAAGCAGTCGCAGAAATTGATCAGGCTGCCCAGGGTGACAAAGGGAAAAAGAATGGTCTGCTTGAGGCCGACGGTATGGGCGGCGTTGGCCTCCTCCTCCAGAATGGTGCCGGCCCGGACATGGCCTCCGGATCCAAAGACATTCCGACCCAAAAACACGGTGTCCTGAAAAAAGCCGCCGTTGAGTCTGGAATCGCCTCCCACAAGTGTATTTTCCAATGTGACCGGGGCTTCGTAGCCGATCACGGCATTGTCCATGATCAGGGTCCTTTTCCCGATAAGCTTTGTCCCGCTGTACAATATCACCCCGTTCCCGCTGATCCGGTCCGGATCAACATCATCGGATATGAAAACAGTTTCGGGATTCGGGATTTTTACCCCTTTTTCAATCAAGCGCTCAAGTATGGTCTTATTCATGGCTATCTATTAAAAATCTTGCCTGAGCCTGTCAAGGCATTTCACATCCCTTTACGGGAATTTAACCGTTTCCCCCCAATTTTATGCGGAAATGGGGTTTTCTTTATCTCCTATTCGCTATATGGTTTTATACACTGCTTTTAAATTACGATCCTTAAGATTCAAACACCAGGAGAGAGAAATGACGCAAACGGCCCTCCTTTATAAAGACAACTTAGTAATAAAAGAAATTGTCGCTGCATTGGATAAAAAAGCGTTGGCCTTTGCCACCCCTGAATATCATTTAAAATACCTGGTAGAGGCCCCGCAAAGATTTGGGCAGTTTTCAAAAGGAATAGACGGATTTTTCATGGATTTCTCCCGGCAGCGGATCGACCAGGATGTGTTGACCGGTCTTTACAGCCTGGCCCAAAAAAGCTGCGCCCATGAAAGGTTTACCCGAATGACTCAGGGCGAAACGGTGAATACCACTGAAAAAAGGGCCGCTTTGCATACCGCAGCACGGGGCACCGGCCCTTCAAAGCTAAACCTCAACGGCCTGGATGTTCCAGGCGCCATGGAAGCCGTCCTGAAAAATATTCGAAACTTTTGCCACGATGTTCACAGCGGGTCCGTAACCGGGGCAAACGGCCGGCCGTTCACCCGTGCTGTGGTCGTTGGCATCGGCGGATCCTACCTTGGCTGTGAATTTGTCTTTCATGCCATGGGCGCCGGAATATCGCCTAAAATCCCTATAGAATTCATGCCCAACGTGGATATCGACGAATTCTCAGGACTGATTTCCCGCATAGATCCTGAAACCACCCTCTGGATTGTGATTTCAAAGTCCTTTACCACAACGGAAACCATGGCCAATATGGCCCAGATCAAGGCATGGCTTACGACGTTTGGTCTTTCCCCGGAAAAACACATCGTCACGGTAACGGCCAAGGGAAGCCCAGGGGACACCGCAGAAGCCCCTGTGCTTAAAAGTTTCCACATGTTTGATTTCATCGGCGGCCGGTACTCGGTCTCTTCGGCTGTAGGCGGCCTTCCTCTGGGGCTGGCATTCGGATTTGAAACCTTTGAGCGCTTTTTAAAAGGGTGCAGGATGATGGACGAGCACGTCCTGGCCCGGGAAGACAGCCTTCCCATGACAGCTGCGCTGATCTCTATTTGGAACAGCTGTTTTCTAAACTACCCGGCCCAAGGTATTATCCCTTACAGTGCAAGGCTGTCAAAGCTGCCGGCCCATATCCAGCAGCTCTACATGGAAAGCATCGGCAAATCTGCCGGCGCTGACGGCTCCTCCCTGTTAGGGCCCGCCGGCATCATTATATTCGGCGAACCCGGCACCAACGCCCAGCACTCCTTTTTTCAACTGGCACACCAGGGCCCCGGATTTCCCATGGACTTCATCGGTATGCTGCGTCCGGGATTTGACGGGCCGCAGGCTTTATCCAAAGGGGTGACCAATCACCAGGAACTGTGGGCCAATCTTTTAGCCCAGACCCGGGCCCTGGCCATAGGCCGTGATCACGAGGACCCGGCCAGGCGGTTTGACGGCAACCGCCCCTCCTCCCTGATTGTTGTTGATGATCTATCCCCTGAACGCATCGGCATGCTTCTGGCCTTTTACGAGGCCAGGACCGTTCTGGAAGGCTTTATCCTGGGCGTGAACCCCTTTGATCAGTTCGGGGTGGAACTGGGAAAGACCATGGCCCAGGACATCAGACAGGAGATGGCGGAAAAAAACCGGGATCCGAATTACGATTTTTCATCTTCCGACCCCGCCCGGCGATTCTTTCTGGACGCCTTGTTCAAGGCATAACCGCCGAATGCGAAAAACAAACCGCCGGCCGAAGCGAACGCGTTGCTGCGGCCGGCGGTTGATCAGTACTTGCGATACAAAAAAAACGTCGAGCTATTTAGGGAAGGTATACAGCGACGCCCCCCAGGTCAGGCCCGCTCCCAAGCCAACGAAAAGGACGGTGTCCCCGGGCTTTCCGACCCTGCCCTGCTCCATGGCCTCGTGCAGGGCCAGAGGGATTGAGGCGGCAGTGGTATTGCCGTAATTTTCAATATTGTGAAAAATCTTGTCCTCAGGCAATTTCATGAACTGTCCGTAGGCCTGGTTGATTCGCTTATTGGCCTGATGGGGCACCACCAGGGTGACCTCTTCTATTCCCATATCCGCCTTTTCAAGGACTTCCTGGGTGACCTTGGGCAGCATGCGCACCGCTTTTTTGAATATGGAAGGCCCGTCCATTACGGGAAAGTACCTTGCATCATCCATGGGTACATCATCGGGCATCCGCTTGAACAGGTTGGAGGCCGGCAGTTCGGTCATCAGGGATTCGGCAAAATGTCCGTCCGCGTGAAGGGCAGAGGCAACAAGCCCAACCTTGTCTTCGGTATCTGATGCCTCGATGCAGACAGCGGCCGCCCCGTCCCCGAAAATAACGGACACGTCCCGGCCCCTTGTGGACTTGTCAAGGCCTGAGGAATGAACTTCAGCGCCCACCAGGAGCACTTTTTCGGCAAGACCGGCCTTGATATAGGCGTCGGCCGTGGCAAAACCGTATAAAAAGCCTGTGCACTGCTGGCGGATATCCAGGGCCGGTGTGGTTTTAAGCCCCAGATTTCTGGCCATGAGGCAGCCGCCGCCGGGAAACATGATATCCGGGCTCAAAGTGGCGAAAATGATAAAATCAATATCTTCGGCCTTCCACCCGGCATTATCCAGGGCCATCTGGGCTGCTTTTGTTCCCAGATCCGAGGATCCGCAGGCATCTTCTTCGGTGATCCAGTGCCGCTGCTTGATACCCGTCCGCTGCCGGATCCACTCATCGGAGGTATCCATGAACTGGGTCAGATCCTGGTTGGTCACAATATGGGGCGGTACGTATTTGCCCGTACCCCGAATGATAGATTTCTTCATTGAATCATCCTTTGTATACTTAAATTTATTACCCTCTATTTCAATTGCCAAATCCGGAAGACTGCTATATGATTCCCCCTCACAAAAGTTGCAGGACTTATAATATGGATTCACTATAATGGCAAGAATCTTAACCAAAATCCCCGCATCAAAGCGGGAACAGGAATCGATTTGGCATTAGATATTCTTTGGCTTGTCATAGGGCTTGCCCTGCTCTACTACGGGTCTTCTCTACTGGTGGAAGGGGCCGCCTCCACCGCCGTCATGTTCGCCGTAAGGCCTGTCATCGTCGGACTGACCGTGGTCTCTTTGGCCACCTCCGCCCCGGAACTTCTCGTCAGTCTGATGGCGGCTGTAGAGGGATCCGGCGGGATATCCCTGGGTAATATCCTGGGCTCCAATGTCATCAATATCGCCCTGGTTCTGGGGGCATCAGCCGTGGTCCAGCCGGTGTCAGTTAAAAAACAGGTGGTCCGGATTGAAATCCCATACATGATCTTTACCTCTGCCTTGTTCTGGCTGCTGTGTCTGGACAACGAAGTGGGACGCACGGACGGTTTGATCCTTTTGACCCTGCTAGCTGTATTTCTGATCTACGGCATACTGACCGCAGGGGATGACAAAGACAGCACTGCTCAAACACAAAAAAAATCCGGACGAAAGATTTTAGTGTATGCCGTTTATATTGTCACAGGCCTTGTCATGCTGGCTCTCGGCGCCAACCGGGTGGTCACTGTCGCCATATCCATGGCTGAATCCATCGGGCTGTCCCAGACCTTTATCGGAATCTCAGTTGTGGCCTTAGGTACTTCACTTCCGGAACTTGCCACCTCGGTGGTGGCGGCCGCCCGCGGAGAAAGCGATATTTCCGTGGGCAATGTGGTGGGATCCAACCTTTTTAACATCTGTCTTGTCATGGGAATCGTAGGACTGCTCAATCCCCTGGCCGTGGATCCCGGTCTGCACTGGTTTGAATTTCCCTTTATGGTTTTTATAAGTCTTTTTCTGGGCGGGATGGCCTTAAAATGTAACGGCGTTGGAAAAACAGGGGGAATTGTTTTTATCATTCTGTTTTTCTTATACATTGGCATTTCCTATATAAAATAAAAGCTAATATCGCTGTTTTTGTAATTTTTTTCCTTGCAAGTGTTGACGAAATTATTATATGGACTGTTAGATTTATTCATTATCCAACCATGACAAGAGGCGAATATGGCAGATCCCAAACGACTTTTGATCGTTGATGACAATGAAGATATATTGTCAACCTTTTATGAATTTTTCAATTCTCTGGGATACGAAGTCAAAACCGCGATAGACGGATTTGCCGCCCTCAAGGTCCTCAGGGACAAACCCGGCTATTTCGATTGCCTGATCACGGATCTGGTTATGCCCAATATCAGCGGCGTGGGCTTGATTTCCATCGTCAAAAAAGAATATCCGGACTTAAAGATCATTGCCATGACAGGATACGGAGATCAGCCTGGTGCGCTGGCGTCCGAAGCTGAGGCCGATTTGGTTTTGTTCAAGCCCATTGACTTGTTCAAAATCGAAGAAAAGGTCACAATCCTTCTTGACCAGAAATAAATAAAAATAAAGAGCAGATACGTATGAGTACACCCCTGATCGGCGTTAGCAAATCCATGTTGAAAATCAAGGAGTTGATCAACCACGTTGCCAATACCTGCCTTAATGTTCTGATAACCGGTGAAACCGGCGTGGGCAAGGAAGTTGTAGCCCAGAATCTGTTTGCCGAATCCAGCAGATCCCATAAAAATTTTGTCAAAATCAACTGTGCGGCCCTTCCGGAGACCCTTCTTGAAAGCGAGCTTTACGGCTATGAAAAAGGGGCGTTTACCGGTGCCCATAAAAAAAGGCCCGGAAAGTTTCTCACAGCGGACAAAGGGGTGCTTTTTCTTGACGAAATCGGGGACATGCCCCTGCCCCTGCAGTCCAAAATGCTTCATGTGCTTCAAAGCGGCGAGTTTTCCCCTTTGGGTTCTGACCAGGAATTCAAAACCGATGTATGGGTCATTGCTGCCACCAACCAGAATCTGGAAGAACGCATTCAAAACAAGAGCTTCAGAGAGGATCTATTCTACCGGCTCAATATTATCAAGATTGATGTGCCGCCCCTGCGGGAGCGGCCCGAAGATATCCCCGCACTCATCGAATACTATTTCAGGCTGTACCGGTCAGAGTATCCCAACAGCCAGGGGGCGAAACCCGATGCAGAAACCATGAAACAGCTTTGCGCCTATCCTTGGCCGGGCAATGTCCGCCAGTTGCAAAACTGCATCAAAAAACAGATGGTACTGGACTCCTGGAAAAAAATATTCGAAGAGCTGCCCGTGGAAGGAGGCGCTGTCGTCCCTTCTTTTTCACAGGAACCTTTTGCCGCAAAAGAAGCGTCATCCCCTTTGTTTGCCAATGACCACAACCCGGAGCGGCTGAGCATCATTTCAGAATTTGTGGACCTGTCTACAAGCTCTGAAAAACTGTTCGAAGACATCTCGTTGAAAAAAATAAAGAAGCTGGCCTCGGACAAGGTGGAAAAAGAGGTGATCACCTTTGTCCTGGACAAGGTGGGATGGAACCGCTCCAGAGCCGCTAAGATTCTGAAGGTCAGCTATAAAACCCTGTTGTATAAAATGAGTGAATTCGGGGTCAGTCCCCCCGTAAAATAAGGGCGCCTGAAGGCCGGCATCGAATACTGTGCTTAAAAATTCTTGGCCCCCGGGTATTAGCTCTTTACTTCCCGCCTGATTTTCCCTATAGAAATAACGTATATTTGACGCAAGAATATACCGCTCTGACCTGGCTTTACAAGGCATTTGCAGCAGTAAATTTTGCTTTACCGAAAATTATGGGTTTTGCATTTCTATTTTCAGAAACACCAAACCCAAATTTTATTTTATTTTAATATAAGGAGGAGATATGCGGAAAATTGCTCTGTTCACCATCGCAGCCATGACTTTAGGCCTGCTCTTTGCTCCCGGTGCATTCTGTGCCAGGAAAACCACCATTAAAATCGGTATCAATGCGCCGCTGACAGGGGATATTCCCAAGGTTGGAGAAGGCACAAAATATGCAGCTCTCATGTGGTTGGAAGACATTGAAAAAGCCGGCGGCCTCGAGGTAGACGGCAAAAAATACGAAGTTGAACTTGTTATCGAAGACAACGAGTCAAAGGCGGAATCCGCCGTTAAAGCCAATACCAAAATGATCACTCAGGATGACGTTCTGGCCATCATCGGCCCCCAGTCTTCCAAGCAGGCCGTTCCTGCAGGGGAAGTGGCCAACAAGTATAAAACGGTTATGATTTCTCCCTGGTCCACCAACCCCAACACCACCATGGACCGCCCCTACGTTTTCCGCGGCTGCTTCCTGGATCCCTTCCAGGGCCCTGTGGTTTCCAACTTTATTACTGAGGAATTCGGTTTCACCAAGGCTGCGGTTCTTTACGATGTGGCCAATGACTACTCCAAAGGCCTTGCCGAAGTGTTCAAAGACGCCTGGGAGAAAAAACACGGTGCAGGTTCCGTGGCTGCCTTTGAAAGCTTCACCACAAAAGACACGGATTTCTCTTCCCAGCTGACCACCATTGTGAAGTCCGGTGCCGAAGTTATTTTCACCCCCCAGTACTACAATGAGGTTCCCCTGATTGTAAACCAGGCCAAAGACCTTGGCTGGACCGGTCCCATTGTCGGTTCCGACTCCTGGGGTTCTGCTGAGCTGGTTCCCCTTTGCGGCGAAGCCTGCTACGGCCAGTTCTTCTCTTCACATTACGCTGCGGCCGGTGCCAAAGGCGCCACCAAAGCGTTTATCGACCGTTATGAAGAGACTTACGGCTACACCCCTGATGACGTTGCTGCTCTGACTTGGGATGCACTCAAGCTTGTTCAGCAGGCCATCCAGAATGCAAACGAGATCACCGGCCGTGTCGAAAAAGACCGGACATCTGTCCGCGACGCCCTGGCTCAGATCAAAAACTTCCAGGGTATCACCGGTAACATGACCTTTACCGAAGAAGGCGATCCCATCAAATGCGCCGTCATCGTAAAAATCAACAACGAAGGCGGATTTGAATTCTACAAATCAAGCTGTCCCTAAGCGTTAAGCTTTAAGGCAACAGCCATATTAAGTGCACAACCTTTTCAATGACTGCCCGGCCATGGCGCCGGGCAGTCATTGGTCTATTATCAACAGGAGTTGAGTGAATGGAATCCTTGACTGATTTATTGCAGTATATCGTGCAGAACCTGATCAATGCAGCCCAAAGGGGCAGTTTTTACGCAGTGATCTCCATTGGTTACTCCATGGTATACGGCGTTCTTATGCTGTTTAACTTTGCCCACGGCGATATCTTTATGGTGGGCACCTATATCGGGTTCGGCATTGCCACCCTGTTTTTGGCCCTGTTTTCAGGGCTTTTGCCAGCCCCCCTCATCTTTCTTGCCACCGTGGTGGTGACCATGTTCCTGGCCTCGTGGATCGGGGTCTTTGTGGAAGTGGCTGGCTATCGCCCCCTGCGCCAGGCCCCCAGGGCCTCGGCCGCTATTACGGGGCTTATGATCGGTATCATCTTTGAGACCGGCATCCTCATCATGCTGGGCGCCAAGCGCTTAAGCTTTCCGCCTCTTATGGAATCGGTCACCTATAACGTCGGCGGGATCTACTTTACCAATGTCAAGGCCCTGATCATAATCATCTCGCTTTTGCTCATGCTGGCCCTTCACGGCTTCATCCAGAAGACCAAGTGGGGAATGGCCATGCGGGCCATGTCATACGATTTCCTTGCAGTTCCTCTGATGGGGGTTTCCATCAATATTATCGCGCCTTTAACCTTTGCCGTGGGCGCAGGCCTGGCTTCGGTCGCCGGTATCCTTTACGGGCAAGCCTATCCCATCTTAGATCCCTACATGGGAGTTATTCTGGGGTGGAAAGCCTTTGTTGCTGCCATCCTCGGTGGCCGAGGCTCTATCAAGGGAGCGGCCATGGCAGGATATCTTTTAGGCTTTATTGAGATTTTCGTTGCCACCATCTTCCCGTCCACCCTAAGGGACCTGATCGCCTATTCCATTATCCTGGTGATCTTAACCTTCCGGCCCAGGGGTTTTTTCGGAATGGAACACAGTACCAAGCTGAGGCTGTAACCCCCTAACGACAAATAGGAAAAAATATAATGGAACTTGCAAGAAAATTTAAATCCGCCTTCTCAACCGTCCCCATGCTGGGATGGTTTTTGGGCATTTTCGTGGCGGTGCTCATTGAGTATTACTGGGGGTATGATTATATTTCATACTACCTGGGCCTGCCCAAAATACCGGTTTTATTTGGGACCCTTATTATGCTCAAGGATCCGTTGATGATCCCGGGGGCCGTAGGATACGACCTTATTGTCTATGTGCTGCCAGTGCTGATCGTAGGTAAAATCACCGAGAAACTGACCAATCCTCTGGCAGGTCTTTGTGAAAAACTGCCGCTGCCCCTGTCCGTGCTCATCCATCTGATTTTGTTTTACGGGGTTCTGCAACTGTGGGCCGGGATCAACGATTACAGGGTTCTTGTCATCAAGCTGACCATGATCTCCATCATTTTGACCATCAGCATCAACGTCATCAACGGATACCAGGGGGAATTCTCCTGCTCCCATCCGGGATTCATGGCCATTGGCGCCTATGTTTCCTCCATTTTGACCCTGCTGTTGTTCACCAATGACAAGATCTTTGGAGACGCCCTGCTTCCCCAGGCCCTGGGACCCTGGTGCTTTCCCATCGTTTTAATCATCGGCGGTGCGGCTGCTGCCGTGGGCTCCCTTGCCGTGGCCATCCCCTCCTTTAGAACCCGGGGGGATTATCTGGCCATCATATCGCTGGCCTTCATGTTCATCGTCAAGTCCGCCGTCGAAAACCTTCAGGTCCTTGGCGGGGCCCGGGGTATGGGCGGCCAGCCCGACTTTGCCCCCCTGTGGGTCATCTTTGTCTGGACCATGCTGTGCATCTGGATCATCCACAACTTTGTCACCTCGATTCTGGGCAAGGCCCTGAATACGGTAAGAGATGACGAGGCCGCCTCCGAGTCCATGACCATCAAGACCCGGAAAACAAAGATGACGGCCTTTATGTTCGGCGCCTTCTGGGCCGGCATTGCCGGTGGTCTTTTTGCCCATGTTCTGGCCTATATCAACCCGGGTATGTTCAGTATCAACCGTCTGGCGGAAATTCTTGCCATGGTATACTTCGGCGGGCTGAACTCTATTGTAGGCTCCATTGTCGGTGCTGTATCCATCAATGTCCTGGGCGAGGCCCTGCGTCCTCTGGAACTTTTCAAATGGATTATCATTCCCCTGATCCTCATCTTTGTCATGATCTTCAGACCCTACGGCCTGATCTCATTTAAAGAAATCAACGCGAAGAAACTGCTTCGGGCAAAAGGTAAAAAAGGAGCGTAACTTATGTCAACTTTGCTCAGCGTAAAAAATATGACCCATTATTTTGGTGGGTTGCGGGCGGTTCATAATTACAATCTGAACATTGCCCCCAAACAGATCACAGGCCTTATCGGACCAAACGGCGCCGGTAAGACCACGATATTCAACCTGATCACAGGTGTTTACACGCCGACCGAAGGCGATATCACCCTGCAGAATGAAAGCATCAAGGGCCTTGAAACCAACGAGATTGCGGCCAAGGGCCTTGGACGAACCTTCCAGAACCTTGCCTTGTGGCGGCACATGAGCGTACTGGACCACATTAAAATGGCCCATTACTCCCAGCTTTCCTACG
Source organism: uncultured Desulfobacter sp. (assembly GCA_963677255.2). Classification (GTDB taxonomy): domain Bacteria; phylum Desulfobacterota; class Desulfobacteria; order Desulfobacterales; family Desulfobacteraceae; genus Desulfobacter. The sequence continues at coordinate 268,230 of CAXXER010000003.1, forward strand.
GGCTTTTCGGCTCTTTTTTCAACACCCCGGCCTGCCGCCGCCAGGAAGCTGAAGTTGAGGAGAACTCCTATCGTTTGATGGAACTTTTCGACATTAAGCAGTTTGCAGACAATCTGGTAATCAATTTGCCCTACGGCGCCCAGCGAAGGGTGGAGATGGCAAGGGCCATGGCCACCAAACCCAAGGTGCTCTTTTTAGACGAGCCCACCGCCGGCATGACCCCGGACGAACTGGTCCGGATGATAAAAATCATCCGCCAGGTCCACGAGGATTTCGGTGTAGCCATCTTTTTGATCGAACACCGGATGAAGTTTGTCATGGAACTTTGCCAGTATATCCAGACCCTTGTCTTCGGCGAAGTCATTGCCGAGGGGGAACCCGAAGACATCCAGAACAATCCCCAGGTGATTGAAGCCTATCTGGGCAAGGAGGATTTGACCTGATGCAGTTGAAAATAGAAAACCTCAAGGTATCCTACGGCAATATCAAGGCCCTTCACGGGATTTCCTTCACCGTTGAGCAGGGAGAGATCCTGACCATTATCGGCGCTAACGGCGCCGGCAAGAGCACAACCTTGCGCGCAATCTCCCGCATGGTGCCCTCTGAGGCCGGCTCCGTCCTGGAGTTTGAAGGGCAGAACATCCTCAAGTACAGCGCCGACAAGGTCGTAACCAAACTGGGGATCTCCCATGTTCCTGAAGGCCGAAGGATCTTCGGTAACTTGACCGTAACCGAAAACCTGACCCTGGCCTGTTTTGCCAGAAAGGACAAAGACCAGATTCAAAAGGACTTAAAATGGGTATTTGACCTGTTCCAGCGCCTGGATGAAAGGCGGGACCAGCTGGCCGGCACCCTTTCCGGTGGTGAGCAGCAGATGCTGGCCGTGGGACGGGCCTACATGTCCGGCAGAAAGATCATGCTCCTGGACGAGCCCTCCATGGGCCTTGCCCCCTTGCTCATGCTGGACATGTTTGATGCCCTAAAAGAGATAAACAAAACCGGCACCACCATCCTTTTGGTGGAGCAGAACGCCCGCCTGGCCCTGAAATTCGCCCAGCGCGGCTATGTTATTGAAAACGGCTCCCTGGTTCTCGAAGGTCCTGCCGACGAGCTGCTCAACGACCCGGAGGTTAAAAAAGCCTATCTGGGTGCCTGATCACTGACACGTCAGCAAAACCCAAAAACAAACGGCCGCCGGTATCCTCTTATACCGACGGCCGTTCGTTTTTTACAGAGCCTAATGCACCGCTTTTTTTATCTGGGTTCAGCGCTTTTTCTGATTTCAGCCAACGCCTGCCGAACCCTATGAGCGGCCTGATTCCGGTCATGGCCGTTTCTTAAAATTTCTCCCAAAGTTCTGCCGGCTTTTCGCGCTCTTTCCATGCACAAGGCATCTTTGCTCACACAGGGAATCGTATCCTCGGTGATTTTAAAGCCGTCTCCGTATTTGGCCTGCACCGCACCCACTTTGCAGGTTTCCCCGTATCCGCAATAATAGCAGCCGTTGGCGCCGAAGCCTTCAGCCCTGTCCACAACCTGAATCAGATTGTACATGCAAAACTGCTCAAGAATTTTGGCTACAGGCGCTGTTGCACCGCCGCCAACAGATACCGTTACTGCAGGCTTGCCCCAAAGATCGCTTTGCTCCCTGTGACGGAACTGATACCACCGCTCCAAAAAACAATGCATATTCCCGTTAAGCGTGGAAAAAAAGTTGCAACCTCCTAGAATATAGGCGTCTGCTTGCACAATTTTATCCCTTAGCGGGGTGAAGTCATCCTTAAGCTTACAGATATTGTCATCGGCACACCCCATGCAACCGATGCAGCCATGGACTTTTTTTCCGGCAAGGGAGACCAGTTCAAACGCGTATCCCGTACTCTCGGCAACCGCTGTGACCAGTTTTAGCGTTGAAGAACGTGGCTTTACCCGGGGACTTCCTGAAACAGCCAGAATTTTCATGTACCTTTCTCCTTGTTCTATTTCACTGATGCTATCCGAAGTATACAACACTGAAAATCAAACCATCTGTAGTACAAGTTACAATGGTAATATAAAATTCTGACCTTGAAAATCTTAACCCCTTTACAATGTCAGAGAATCGACACTTTCAAGAAGCATTCTTTTTGTTACCGTTTGCTCCTCCCCGTCACTGTCCATGGCGGACTGGGCCATCATCCTTTTTTGGATTTCCTTGGCGATAATGGTCTCCACCTTGCCCCGGGCCGCAGGATCCATCTGGTCCAGCATCTCTTCGGTGAGTCCCATTTCATCTAAAATCTCCTCTCGCAGTTCCTCCATCCGCTTTTCCTGAATTTCCGCGAAGAATCCGGTATAAGAATTTTTGCCAACCCCGGTGGACTCTTCAGTTGTAGCCGTTTCAGTCGCGTGGCTAAGGTAGGCGAAAAAGGAAGCCCCCTTTTCTGCTGTTGAGTTGGCAACCTGAGCGGCGTTAACCTCTAATCCTGCAGATGTCCCCATTGTACCAATGCGCATAAATCCTCCTTGCATACATCCCCTGTCCGATTGTTGTTTTCAACTCAGACATGCAAATCCGGGACCCACAGGCACCTTGCATCTGACAAAGACCCTAACCCCTTAATAATGGGCTTTTTTGCAAGTTACGATGGTACTTATTTTCTTACCGGACTTTAGAAAGTCGGCAAAACAAAAAGAAAAAACTGCCCCGGACCAGGAATATTTTTCACGAAGGCATTCATCAAAAAAATCCGGGGCAGGTATGCTTTAGGATTATAAATGGGCTTTAAACGCCCCGACCAATGCGGTAACGGCCTTTTCAAGCAGCACTTTGGGGCAGGCGATGTTTACACGTTCAAATCCGGCGCCATTGGCACCGAACCAGTCCCCGTGATCCAGAGCCAGCCCGGCCTCTTTTTCGACCACGTCGACAATTTTTTTGTGCGGAAGTCCCAGGGGATTCAGATCGATCCAGGGCAGATAGGTGCCTTCAAGATCAACAACCCTTGCCCCGGGAAGCTGGCTTTCCACCGTGTTTTTAAGATAGAGGAAATTGGCGTAAAGGTATTGCAAAAGACCTTCCAGCCAGGGTTCCCCCTTTTCCCAGGCAGCTTTGGCCGCCACGGAACCAAACAGCGTCCCGTTCCCTCCAGCCCCGACGCCTAAGGTTTCAAAAAAGATCCCCATATCCTTTCTGATCAAAGGGTTCGGGATGATGAGGCTGGACTGGGAAAGCCCTGCCAGATTAAAGGTCTTGGAGGGGGCCACCGCCGTGATGGCGTTCATGGCAAAGCGTTCGCTGATCCCTGCAAAATTGGTATGCACATGCCCGGGCATGATCAGGTCGCAATGGATCTCATCGGCAATGACAAGGACATTGTTGCGGATGCAAATTTCCCCGAAGGTGATCAGCTCGTCCTTTGTCCACACCCGTCCCACCGGATTGTGTGGGGAACACAGGATCGCCAGCTTAACCCGGGGATCTGAGGCTTTTTTCTCCAGATCCTTGAAATCCATCTCATACCGGCCGTTGCTGCAGACAAGGGGATTATCGCAGATAATCCGGCCGTTGGCTGTGATGGACGCGGCAAACGGATAGTAGACCGGGGTTTGAATCAGGACATGGTCACCGGGGCTTGAAAAGCGCTGGACAATATAATTGACCGCCGGCACAACCCCGGGAGAGGTCATGATCCACGCGGGTTCAATCTGAAAATTATGGCGTCGGCTGTACCAGTCGATCATGGCATTGTCATACCCTTTGTCATGGATGGTATAGCCGTAAATTCCGTGGTTCAGTCGCTCCTGCATCGCCTCGCGCACACAAGGCGGGCTGTAAAAATCCATATCCGCCACCCACAGCGGCTGAAGGTTCTCACTGTCCGGGCCGAACTTGGCGTTCAGAACCACAGGTTCCCACTTCATGGAGCCGGTACCCGTCCGGTCGATAATCTGGTCAAAATTCCACTCTGTTGTCATGTTCTTAATATGCTTTCTTAAGGATTAAAGGTTGTCAGACCATTCCCTATGGAATGTGCGTAAAATTTCATCTACCGGCATTACGGACCGGATGGGGTCTGCACTTTTACCAGCCTGGAAAAACTCTTTGTAGCCCATTCCCTGAAGCGATGCACGGCGAAGCTGCCACACGGACTTTAAGGTATAAAACATGCGCATATAATGCTTGCCTTTGGGATGGCGCAGCAGTCTTTTGGCAAGCCAGCCGGCCTTTGTGCCTGTCTTTTTGATAAAAGGCGTCTCAATGACGGACACCGGAACCCCGGATATTTTTTCGGTCAGCACGATATCAGCCTCACCGGCACCCAAAATGGCCTGTTTATAATCATTATGGGCACTGCATTCTTTTGAGGCGATGAACCGGGTACCCATCTGGACACCGGCATAGCCATGGGCCATCGCGTTTCGGAACTGTTCCGGGGAGCCGATGCCACCGGCGCAGACCAGAGGAACATTCAACGGGGCCAGACTGTCCATAAGGGCGGCCATGGATATCCCGCCCGCATGCCCCCCGGATCTGTCATTGACGCAGACCAGTCCGTCCACCCCTTTGTCCAGGGCTTTTTGGGCCCATTTAAGCTCTGTGACGTTATGGTAGACCTTGCCACCGGCGCTGTGCACGGCCTTGACCACCCAGTTTGGATTGCCCAGGGCTGTGATAAAAAACCGGATGCCCTCTTCCAAAGCGATATCCACCCATTTGCGCATCCTAGCCTCATACCGGGCTGACGACTTTTCCACAATGGCATTAAAGCCGATGGGCTTGTCGGTAATCTTGCGCATAAACCCAATGCCTTCGGCCAGAGGATACTTGTGCACAAATTCCATGGAGATGGGCTGAATCATCCCGATGCCTCCGGCCTTTGAGGCGGCTGCCACAAGCTCCGGGTTGGAGCAGGGATACATGGCCCCGCAGATGATGGGGATCTCAATCCCTGCATCCCGGGTCAGTGCGGTTTCAACAGGTTCCATAACATAAAGCCTTTCTCAATCAAATTAGTCATACTTTACCAGCCCCGGGGCCCCAAGGCAAATGCATATCATAGGCCTTGAAAATCGATTTTGACGGTCCAACTTGATGCGTCAGCGCACGGCTCCATTTTTCTTAGCCTTTCGCAGTTCGATCAGGGTGATTTCACTGAACGTATTAAACCGTATAGGAATGGAAACCGTTCCCAACCCCTGGTTGGTATAGCCTGTCATCTTCTTGTACTGCCAAACTCCTTTGTAGAACTGCCGTCCTTTTTTCAGGGGCAATACCACGGGCCATCCGCCGGGAAGGCTGATCTGACCGCCGTGGGTATGGCCGGTAAGATAGAGGTTAAAACCGTTTTTCTCCGCTGCTTTATACAACTCAGGGGTATGGATCAAGGCGATTTTAAAACCGGCATCCACCTTTTCCAGAGCCTTAAGTGCGTCAGGCGTAAAATAATCGTTTGGATCGTCCACACCTGTAAATGCAAGGGTGGTGTCCCCCCTTCGGACGAGGCAGGTTTCATTGATGAGCATCCGGATTCCCATGGCCTCAAAAGGGGCCACCATCTTCCAGGTGTCGTGGTTACCCAGAACCGCGAAAATGCCGTCTTTTGGCGCCATGGCCGAACACAGCTGCCCCATGGGGGACAAAATGGTATCAAACTGCTTTAAGGCATGCACATCAACATAATCTCCGGTCAGCACACAGGCGTCAATCGAGGTTTCTTTGAAAAATCTGCGAATCTTCGCTGCGGCCCTCCCGGCTAAAGCCGGGATGCTGTCCAGATGCAGGTCTGTCAAATGCAGTATCCGATATCCGTCAAAAGCTTTGGGCAGATCGGCAAGGAAAAATGTCTTTCGGACTACCCTGGGATACGCTGCGTTGCGATGCCCTCTGGCATAAACAGGAGTTGATCTGAAAAAGATGGCCGCAAGCTTGGATAAGGTATCAATATTTATACCGGCTCTTTTAAAAAGCCTCTTTTTCAAAAGCCTTTGTTTTTCAAGGTTTCGTCTTAAAATCGTCCAATCGGTTCTTTGGGGAGACGTTGCCATTTCAAATTTCCTGTGTGCACAGCTTTTCCAAATCATCTTGTTAAGACTGGGCTTTTATCCTTCCAGCATTAAAGGTATAATATAGCCATCAAAACAAAGTAACCACAGGAGGGCCTATGGCAACCGGAGCATGCGGAATTAATTGCGATGTATGCAGACTCAACCTTCTGGGGCTTTGCACCACCTGCGGCAGCGGCACAAGCCCGGAGGCCGAAGTCAAGCTTGCCACCCAAAAAAGGGTGCTGGGAAATACCTGCGCCATCCTCTCCTGCTGCGCCATAAACCGGAACGGCTATTGCCTGCGGGACTGCGCCCAATTCCCCTGTGAAAACCATACCCGGTCCACCTATCCCTTTGGTGCCCCGTTTCTTGAGATGCAGCACCGAAGAAGACAGGACTGGATGCCCCGCCGCGATCCTTTAGGAAGGCCGCTTCAGGTTCCCGAAGCCCTGTGGAAGACCTTAGATAAAAAAGACCTGCCCCAGCTTTCAGCCCTGACACAGGCCGCCACCACGCCTGTTCGCGGCAGCAAGCGCTGCCTTGCCTTCCCCTTTATGGATCTGGATCTGGCTTTGGACTTAGAGGCCCGCCAGTTGCTGGTTCTTGACAGCAACAACAGCGCAACGCCGGTCGATATTCCGCTTCTCACTCTTTTGGTGCTCACCTATTTTGGCCGGGTGGACCGCCTGTTTCCCATGGGAAAAGACCTGATTTCCACGAAAGACATGGACCAGGGCAACTATTTCTCAGGGCCCCAGGAACTGATAAAAGAACCCTTGATGCGGCGGTTCACGGCAAATTCAAAGGGACTTAAACGAGTGGCGGCAACGGTACGGGCAAAGGCGGTAGAGTATACGGAAACCGCCTGGGCCGTCTATCCCTTTCCCAGGCTGGCAGTGTATTACCTTTTCAGGGGCCTGGAAAACGCAGAAAGCCCCCGGCTGTCGATTTTATTCGACCGCGGCATCCACCACTTCCTTTCTCCGCCTATGGTTTGGGAACTGGTCAATCTGACCAACGCCCGCCTGCTGAGCAATTGAACACTCATAAGCCAAAGGGCATACGCCTAACCGTGGATCGGATTTCCGTCTGCCTTGGCTGCCACCTCCCCCATGATTTCCGCAAGGGTGGGATGGGCGTGGATGATATGGGCGATCTGCCGGGCCGTCAGTTTCTGTTCTATGGCCAAAGTGGCCTCGGCGATAAGATCCGTGGCATGGGCGCCGATCAAATGGACTCCCAGCACAATTTTGCTTTTAGCATCAATAATCATCTTGGCTTCGCCGGCAATCTCATCAATAGCCTGGGCCTTTCCCAGAATCCTAAAATTAACGCTGGCCGTTTCCACGGCAAAGCCTCTTTTTATGGCTTCCTGCTCGCTTAACCCCACCGTAGCAATCTCCGGCATGGTAAAAATAGCGCCGGGAACCGCATCGTAAGACATCAGCGCCTTTTCTTTACCGTTATTCATTGCATTTTCAGCGGCCACCAGCCCTTCATGGGAGGCCACATGGGCCAGCATGATCCGGGAAGGCCCCAGGATGTCGCCTACGGCATAGACATTTTCCACAGCGGTCTGCATGGCGTCATTCACCGGAATCCACCCGCCCTTATCCGTTTCAAGGCCGATAGTCTCAAGGCCGATGGTCTTTGACAGAGGAGACCTGCCAATGCACACGGCCATGACGTCCGATGAAATCAAATCTTTTTTCGGCGGTTTGGGGGACGGATTATCCGTAAAAGGGCTCACAGATAAAGTCATCTTAACGCCTGTGTCATCCGCCTCAGCTTGAGTGACAACGGTGTCGCAAAACACTTTGATCTTGCGCTTTTTCATCTCCCGCAGCAACAGCTTGGAACAGGATTCATCCACCGACGGCAGGGGCAATAGCCGGGACATCCCTTCAACAAGCGTCACCTCACAGCCTAGGGCGGAAAAAATAAAGGCAAACTCACACCCGATAACCCCTCCTCCGACGATGGTCATGGAGCCGGGCAGCTTAGAAAGGCTGAGCATATCATTGGAAGACAGAATCCTTTTATGATCAAAGGGGAATGCCGCAAGTTCCAGGGGAACGGTACCGGTGGCAAAGATAAGCCGGTCATACTCAAGGACCGTTTCGCAGGCGTCCCCGCTGCCGCAGACCTCAACCCGGCCGATTCCTGCAACCCGGGCGCGGCCCATGACCACCGCAACACCGTTTTTATCCATCAGGGCAGAAATTCCCTTTCGCTGGTCTTCGAGCACCTTGTCCTTTCTGGCCATTAATGCCCTGATATCGGCGGACACAGCACCCTCTATCCGGATTCCCAGCTTGTCGGCATTCAGGCACTTGACCAGAAGATCAGCCGAGTTTTTCATGATTTTCGAAGGGATGCATCCCCAGTTCAGGCAGGTGCCGCCCAAAGCTTCCTGTTCAACCAGGGTCACCTGACCTCCTAATGCGGCGCAGCGCAACGCGGCCACATATCCGCCCGGTCCGCCGCCGATGATCACAATACGCATGGTTTCAACGCCTCCCTATAGGATTTTTTAAATTCTATCCTTTTAAAAAGAACTATTCCTTAATTTAACCCTGGCGTGATGGGAAAATCATAAATTTAATCAAATTAAATTTAAAATTTCCAAAATTTTTTAACTTTTGATTTGACATTACCACTATTGCTGGGTAAAAATCAATTAAGATTACTTAAATTTCATTTTTCCAAAATTTCTTAGCGCTAAAAGAGGCAGAATGAAGATTGATAAGACCAATATAGATATTATCAGAGAGCTCAAAGAGGGAAAAAAATCTTTCAAAAAAATCGCTGATAAGCTTTCCATTACTGAAAACACAGTCAGATCCAGGGTCAATAAACTCCAGGAGGAAGGGGTTCTTGAAATCTGCGGGCTAGTGGATCCGGCCATGCTGCCGGGGCATAGGACCGTTATCATCGGCATCAAGCTGTCTGAGATGAACCTCGTGGATAAGGGCAAGGAAATCAGCAAACTTAAAGGGGTGATCTCCGTATCGGTGGTGACAGGGCGGTATGATTTGGTTATACTGGTTCTGTTCAAAAAGGGATTCGGCCTGCTGGAATTCTACACCGAAGAGATCTCCAAGGTTGAGGGGGTCAGTTCCGTTGAAACCTTTGTTGTCTATCAATCCTACAACCTGAAAGTTCCCTATATCTTTTAACTTCAGTTAAAGGGGGGCTGCCATGGGCGACCGTCTGAAACTTACGCCGCTGAACCGGCGGCACAGGGACGCTAAGGCCAATATGGCCGATTTCGGCGGCTATGATATGCCGCTGTGGTATGACACCGGCGTGAAAACCGAACACCTGGCGGTACTCACCTCTGCCGGCATCTTTGACACCAGTCATATGGCCTGCATCCTTATAGAAGGGCAAGGGGCCTTCGTGGGGCTCAACTTCTGCTTCACCCGGAACCTTGACGGTTTGAAAGAGGGACGATGCGTTTACGGGGCTTTTCTGGACAAAAAGGGGTATTGCATTGACGATGCCATTGTCTACAGATTTTCGACAGACCGCTTTATGGTATGCGTCAATGCCGGCATGGGTGGTGTCGTCGCAGGCCACCTTGAACAGAGCATAAAGCGTTTGGACAATACCGACCCCATTAGCATCAGCGACCTGTCAGGCCAGGTGGCCAAAATTGATGTCCAGGGAAAAAACGCCGCCCGGATCCTCGCCCCTTTGCTGGAGTCCCCGGACGCCGTATTTAACGCCCTGCCCTATTTTTCATTTAAAGGGGAGATCGAGGGCAGCGATGTGCGCCTGACCGATGGCACCCCGGTGCTTGTCTCCCGGTCAGGATACACCGGAGAATTCGGATTTGAACTCTTTGTCCAGCCGGAAAAGGTGGAATTTTTATGGGACGCGTTGCTTGAAAAAGGAAAGACCTATGACCTGATCCCCTGCGGGCTGGGCGCCAGGGACTCCCTGAGGGCCGGAGCCTGCCTGCCCCTGTCCCACCAGGACATCGGCGATTTTCCCTTTATCCACCATCCCTGGGAGTTTGCCCTGCCGTACACTGAAGACAAAACCGGATTTACCAAAGACTTTTTAGGGGCCAAGGCCCTTTTGGCCATAGACAATCCCAAAAGGACCTATGCCTTTGCCGGAGACAGCCTGCGCAAGGTGGGCGCAGGGCCAGCGACCCGGGTGCTGGATGCCCAGGGGAAAAATATCGGCCGGGTGCTCACCTGCGCCACGGACATGGCCGTTTCATGGACGGATAAGGCCATTGTCAGCATCAATACGCCGAATCTTTCAAACGATGTGAAAATAAAAGGGCTCTCCTGCGGATTCATCCGGGTGGACCGACGCCTTTCGCCGGGATCGCGCCTGACGCTGCAGGAAGGAAAACGATCCATAGAGGTGACGGTGGTGGAGGATATCCGGCCCGACCGGACAGCCCGGCTGGCCCTGAAGCACTTTATCTAGCAACACCCGCCTGTCATGGGCGGATTCATTGACTATAAAAAGGAGGTAAGGATGAAAGCGTTGGATGAACTCAAGTTTCCCGAAGATGTCAGATACACCAAGGATCATGAATGGGCAAAAAAAGACGGAGACACCCTTCTGGTAGGTCTTTCCGATTATGCCCAGGACCAGCTTGGGGAAATCGTCTTTGTGGAACTGCCCGAAGAAGGGGACACCTTCGGCCAGGGGGATGAGTTCGGCTCCGTGGAATCGGTAAAAGCCGTCTCTGAAATCTACCTGCCCGTCGCAGGAGAGGTGACCGCCATCAACGAAGACTTGGAAGATGCCCCGGAACTGGTCAACAACGACCCTTATACCGGCGGCTGGCTGGTCAGAATCAAGCCGGACGATATTGGCGAATTTGACACGCTTATGGACAAAGGAGCATACCTTGAGATGCTGAAAGGTTAGGACCATCATGCGCTTTCTGCCCCATACCCAGGAGGATATCAACCAGATGCTGGCGGTCACAGGACACGCCAGCCTGGACGAATTGTTTGACACCATACCGGATGCCCTGAAGACCCGAACGGGCCTGAACCTGCCCGACGGCCTTTCCGAATGGGATCTGAACACCCATATGGAATCGCTTGCATCCCGTAACATTGCCTGTAAAACCTATGCCTGCCTAATCGGGGCGGGCTCCTATGATCATTATATTCCGGCTATTGTCCCTTATCTGGTCTCCCGGTCGGAATTTATGACCGCCTATACCCCGTACCAGCCGGAGGTCAGTCAGGGCACCCTGCAGGGAATTTATGAGTTCCAGACCATGGTGACCGAGCTTCTGGGGATGGACATTGCCACAGCCTCCCATTACGACTGCGGCACGGCCTTGGCCGAATGCGCCCTCATTGCCTTAAGAAAAGACCGCAAGGCGGATAAAATCGCCGTCTCCTCTTTAGTCCATCCGGCCCACCGGGAGATCATCACCACCTATATTGAACCGGCGGGGTACCAGATGGTGGAGATCCCGGCCACGGACAAAGGCCTTACCGACATAGAAGCTCTTAAGGCCATGGACGGGATCGCAGGGGTTGCCATTCAGTCCCCCAATTTTTTCGGTAATATCGAAGATTTGGGGGCGTTCAGAACTGCTGCGGACGAAAAAGACATCCTGCTTATCGCTTCCTTTACCGAAGCCCTTGCCTATGGCCTGCTCAAAAACCCGGGCTCACTCGGGGCGGATCTTGTGGCCGGAGAAGGCCAGAGTCTTGGGATTGCCAAAGGATTCGGCGGCCCGGGTCTGGGGCTATTAGCCGGCACCCAGAAGTTGATGAGAAACCTGCCCGGCCGCCTTGTGGGAAAGGCCAAGGATGCCAAGGGGCGGGACGGCTATGTCCTGACCCTGGCCACCCGGGAGCAGCATATCAGAAGGGAAAAAGCCTCCTCAAACATCTGCTCCAACAACGGTCTTAACGCCATGACCGCCGCCGTGTATCTTGCCACCATCGGTAAAATCGGCATCCGGGAAATCGCTCAGATTAACCATGACAAGGCCTTTTACCTGAAAAAAACCCTTGTGGAGGCGGGCTTTGAAACGGTCTTTGATGCCCCCTTCTTTAACGAGTTTGTGCTCAAAGCGCCAAAGGGCTTTGCCGAAACCCGCGCAAAATTGATCGAGACACATTGCCTTTCCGCCGGCGTGGCCCTTGAGACCTGGTATCCGCAACTGAAAGACCATTATCTGTTCTGCGCCACTGAGACTGTGCCCAAAGCGGCCATGGACCAGCTGGCAAAGGAGGTGAAATCATGAGTAGACCTGGAACCAGCGGCCTGATTTTCAACGAGCCCGAGCTCTGGAAAAAAAGCCGGGAGGGCAGATGCGCCATTTCCCTTCCCCGCTCCGATGTGGACCGGGCAGACCTTGATCCGGCCCTGACGGCAGACGCACCGGACCTGCCCCAGCTGTCGGAACTGGATGTGGTCCGCCACTTCACCCGCCTGTCCCAGTGGAACGTGGGGGTGGACAGCGCCTTTTATCCTTTAGGCTCCTGCACCATGAAGTACAATCCCAAAATCAACGAGGTCCAGGCGGCCCGCCAGGGCTTTGCAGCCCACCATCCCCTGACCGGGGATGCGTTTTCCCAGGGGGCCCTGCGCCTGATGTTCGAGCTGGAACAGCTTTTAGGGGAAATTACGGGATTTCCGGCGGTCACCTTGCAGCCCGCAGCCGGGGCCCACGGGGAGCTTACCGGTATCCTCATGATCCACGCCTATCACGCCAAGAAGGGAAGACAGCGGTCCAAAATCCTCATCCCGGACACGGCCCACGGCACCAATCCGGCTTCTGCAAGTTTGTGCGGCTACACCTCCGTCCAGGTCAAATCCGGCCCCAAAGGCATCCTTGAACCCGCCGCCGTGGCCGCCCTCATGGACGAGGATACCGCCGGCATCATGATCACTAACCCCAACACCTTGGGACTGTTTGAGGAAAACATAAAAGAGGTCTGCGACATCGTCCATGCCAAGGGCGGACTCGTATACGGGGACGGTGCCAACATGAACGCCATCATGGGCGTGGTCAAACCCGGAGACGTCGGCATTGACGTCCTCCACCTCAACCTGCACAAGACCTTTTCCACCCCCCACGGCGGGGGCGGCCCTGGATCCGGTCCCGTGGCGGTCGTGGACAAACTTGTCCCCTTCCTCCCCATACCCAGAGTCGAGCGGGACCTGGACAATTATAAATTCGTTACGGACCGTCCGGATTCCATCGGCCGGATGCATACCTTTTACGGTCATTTCGGGGTTATGGTCCGGGCCTATTCTTACATCCTGTCCATGGGCAAAGAGGGGTTGGCCATGGCCTCAAAGCTTGCCGTTCTCAACGCCAATTACATCAAAGAAAATCTGAAAGGCACCTTAAACCTGCCCTTTGACCGGCCCTGCATGCATGAATGCGTCTTTAACGACAAATTGCAGAAAGAATACCACATCACCACAATGGACATGGCCAAGCGCCTTCTGGATTACGGGTTTCACCCCCCGACAGTCTATTTTCCCCTGGTCGTGGATTCAGCCTTTATGGTGGAGCCTACGGAAACCGAGTCCAAGGAGGATATTGACCAGTTCATCGATGCAGTAAAGGCCATTGCCCAGGAGGCCAAGGAAGCCCCGGAAAAACTGACGAAAGCCCCTGTCCTGCCCAAGGTCACACGGCTGGACGAAGTAACGGCAGCGAGGAAACCATGCCTGAGAGGCTAAACTCCGCCAAGGCCCCATGTGAATTCATCCGTTTGGGACGGACTGAATACACGGGGGCCCTGGCCCGCCAGCGCGCGATTCAGGCCGCAAAACTTGCCAACACCGGTCTTGCCGACACGGTTTTCTTTGTCGAGCACCCTGCCGTATACACGTTAGGCCGGCGGGGCGGTCGGGAAAACCTCATGGTCTCCCAGGCGTTTTTGGACGAAAGAAAAATTGACGTCATCCAGATCGACCGGGGCGGCAATATCACCTATCACGGCCCGGGCCAGGCCGTGCTCTACCCGGTGATGGATCTTACGAAAAGAAGATTGTCCGTTCCCGAATATGTGGAAGGACTAGAAGAAATCATGAAGCGCACCTGTCAAAAATTCGGTGTGCCCGCAGATCGCGACAAACGAAACCCCGGCATCTGGGTGGGCAACGCAAAGATCGGAAGCGTTGGCCTTTCCTTAAAACGGGGCATCTCTATTCACGGTCTGGCCCTGAACATCAATCCGGACCTCACCCCGTTTTCATGGATCAACCCCTGCGGCCTGCCAAACCAGGCCATGACCTCCATCGCCCGGGAAACGGGCCTGCCGGAACAATCCTTGGGAGAACCTGCAACCGCATCGCAGACGGCCTTGATGGACAGCGTCTGCGAAAGCTTTGCAATGTATTTCAGTGACATATTCGACACCCCCCTCCTGGATCAGGAAGCAGAAAGGAAAAAGCGCTATGCCGTCTGACACCTCCCCTCGAAAAAGCAAACCCGCCTGGCTGAAAAAAAAGCTGCCCGCCGGCGGAGATTACCAGCGGGTCAGACAGCTTTTGGCCCGGTCCAATCTGCATACCGTCTGCCAGGAGGCCAACTGCCCCAATATGTTTGAGTGCTTTTCCAAGGATACCTCTACCTTCATGATCTTAGGTTCCCAATGCTCCAGAAACTGCCGGTTCTGCAATGTGACGCCGGGAATGCCTGAGGCTGTGGACCCTGAAGAGCCCTTGCGGGTGGCAAAGGCGGCACAGGATTTAGGTCTGCGCTATGTGGTGGTCACCTCAGTGACCCGGGACGATCTGCCCGACGGAGGGGCATTCCAGTTCGCCGCCACCATTGCCGCCATCAAAAACACCCTGCCCGCCCCGGTCGGAATCCCTGCCAGAGTGGAGGTGTTAATACCTGATTTTCTTGGCGATATCAATGCGTTAAAAATAGTTGTAGATGCAAATCCGGATGTTCTCAATCACAATATTGAAACCGTGCCGGCCCTCTACCCGAAGGTCAGGCCCGAGGCCATTTACCAGCGCTCCTTAGACCTAATCGCCAACGTCAAACACCTCAATCCGGCCATGCTGACCAAATCCGGTATCATGGTCGGACTCGGCGAGACCTTGGAGGAACTTGAGCAGACCATGGCGGATCTTAAAGCCCACGGTTGCGATATTCTGACTATCGGCCAGTATCTGCAGCCCACCCGGGCTCATCTGCCCGTCCACACCTATTACCCCCCGGAACAATTTGAAGCCCTGGAAAAAACAGCCCTTAAAATGGGGTTTCGCAAGGCCGCCTGCGGCCCCCATGTCCGGTCGTCCTACAAGGCGCAGGATCTGTTTGAGGCCTCCCTATAAGATCAGCCCGCGGCCCTGAAAACCAATCTGTCTTTACGGTAGAAAGAGACCGCCCGGCCCTTGTCTACGAGATATTTCAGTGTAACGGCGATCCATCCGCCTAAAAACGGCTGGGAAAACGGTTTACCCGGATAAAGTGCATTGTAAACGTCCAAAAAGCTGATCCCCCTTTTTCCTGCCTTAGCCACAACCCCCATCACATGGGCCGTTCGCCTGTTGCTGTGCGCCATGGTTTTGGAGATGCAGGCCACAGGATCTTTAATGGGACTGCCGTGGGCCGGCAGGATCAATCTCAACCCTTTTAGATTCCGGGTGCGCTCCAGGCTGTCCAGATACCGCCCCAGATCCGAGTTTTCAGGACCCAGCCAGGTCGGAACGGTTCTAAATACCAGATCTCCGGACATCAGGACTCCCGAATCGGTGTTAAACAGGGCAATATCATCATCGCAATGCCCCGGAACGGGGATAACCTGCCACGCCTGGCCGTTGATCTCAAGGGATTGCCCCTCACGGATCTGCGTTACAGGCCCCCTGACAAAATGAATTCGGAACAGAGGGCAGCAAATGGCATTGAGCACAAAATTTTTCATGCGGGACCGATCATTCTTGCCCTGCCCCGGGTTCAAAAACGCCTGGTTTTCCCAGAAGGAATGGTCATAGCCCCGAAGCGAGGTAATCTTTTGAGATTGAAGCGGCGTGGCAAAAATATCAAGGCCCAGGTGTTTTTGCAGACGGGAAAGACCTGAAAAATGATCCCAGTGGCTGTGGGTGACTATAGCACGTGTAATCTCAAAGGGCTCCCCTTGACGCTGATATTCACCACTAATCTTTGTGATGCACCGTTCAATGGTGGTCCCAGCCTTTCTGCTGCCAAAGCCTGGATCCAGCACCAGGCCGTTTGGCCCTGCCATCACATAGGTGTTCACTGAAAATTTAAACCGGCTCACCGTCTGCCGGATTCTGTAAATTCCGGGAACCACCCTTATCAATTGTTTTCTTGCCAAAGCCAAACCATCCATCACTGACTATTATTTAAACCCTTATTTCAAAAGCCTGATACTTTACCCCCACACCTTAAATCTGGCAACCTTAGAAGAGAAAAAAACATGTTTTTTTCTTTTTTTGACAGGGCGTTGCATTAAAGATAAGATACCTTCCAGTGTCATTTCATCGCTCCATTTTCCGTGTTTTTCACCCTAAAGCATGAAGGAGGAAAGATGCCCCAGACCCACACCGCCAAGCTTTCGCCCGAAGACAAATCCCGTTTCACCGCCTTGAACCGTGAGAACCTTGACTTTCTCATGAACCGCTACAACAGTGTGAACCGCTGGGTGATCGCCGACATGATCCGCCGCAGCGCCTATCATTTTCCAGACAAGACCGCCCTGATTTTCAAAGAAACCGCCCTGACCTACACCGAACTTGAGGCAAAAAGCAACCAGGTGGCCCATGCCCTTTCCGGCATCGGGGTGAAAAAGTACGACCGGGTGGCCATCCTGGCCCACAATACCTGCGACCATGTGCTGACCTGGCTTGCCTGCTGCAAGATCGGCGCGGTTTATCTGGCCATCAACTACCTTTTGCGCGGCAAGGATGTGACCTACTGCATCGATCATTCCGAGGCCCGTGTCTTTATCGTCGAAGATGCTCTGCTGGAGCTGGTGGAGGATGTGCTGGACGACATGAAAACCGTGGAAACCTTTATCTGGTCCGATGATATGGCCGGCACCCCAAAGCCCTCCGACCGCTTCCTGGACTTTAAATCCTTTTATGCTCACAGCCCCGATACCCCGCCCGACGCTGTTCTCCGTATAGAAGAGCCCTGCCAGATGACCTATACCAGCGGTACCGAATCCCTGCCCAAAGGCGTGATCATCAGCAACCAGGCCCTGATGGCCCAGTACATGGGCGCCATCATCGACGGAAAATACGAGGCCTGCGACATCAATGTCAATGCCCTGCCCATCTATCACTGCGCCCAGAGGGATGTCTTCATGAATCCGGTCTTCTGGCTGGGCGGCACCAATATCCTGGTCACTCCGGATATCACGGAGATCCTAAAAACCCTGGACCGCTACAAGGCCACCATGTTTTTCGCCCCGCCCACAGTCTGGATCGGTTTGTTGCGGCATCCGGAATTTGACAAATACGACCTTTCCAATCTTAAAAAATGCTACTACGGCGCCTCCATCATGCCCGTAGAGGTCTTAAAGGAAATCCTTGCGCGCCTGCCGGGAGCCGGCGTCTACAACTATTACGGCCAGACTGAACTTGCCCCCTACCACACCATTTTAAAAGCTGAGGATGCCATGGGAAAACTGGGCTCGGCCGGCATGGGCGGTCTGAACATGGAAACCCGCCTGGAAGATGCCGCCGGAGAAGAAATTCAAGAAACGGCAGAGCCGGGGGAAATCTGCGGCCGGGGTCCCCATGCCATGATCATGTACTTCAAGGAGCCCGAAAAAACGCAAGACGCCATGGAAGGCGGATGGTTCCACTCCGGGGACATCGGTATCCTGGATGAGGACCGCTATATCAGCGTTGTGGACCGTAAAAAGGACATGATCAAAACCGGCGGGGAAAATGTCTCCACAAGGGAGGTGGAAGAGGCCATCTACCTGGACAAGCGCGTGGAAGAAGTCGCGGTCATCGGTCTGTCCCATGCCAAATGGGTGGAGGCCGTCGCCGCCGTAGTGGTCCCAAGAAAGGGCGAAATCCTAAAGGAAGAAGAGATCATCAGCCTGTGCAAAGAACACCTGGCACCATTTAAGGTGCCCAAAAAGGTCGTCATTGTCCAGGCCCTGCCCAAAACCCCCACCGGAAAAATCCTCAAGCGCGATATGAGGGAGGAGTATAAAAGTTTGTTTATGGACGCTTAAGCCCCCTGGGGCGCAATTACCGATGACGCCATGGCCTGCATATTAACAAGGGGGGTGTACGGACTGATTCCGCATGCCGGGGACAGCACGCAAGCCCCTCTTTTAAGGCTCACTGACGACGCCCGGCAAACCTGATCCGGGGTGCCTTTTAACAATAGGTATGTGCTGACATTGCCGACAATCACCTGATCCGGCCTTAGCGCAGGCCGCATTTGAGTGATACTGGTTGCAGAGTCAATGCTGATGGCACGGGTATGCAATTGGGGAAGCTGCGGAAACACCGGCTTGAGGTTCCCGCAGATATGGACGAGGCTTGCATCATACTGATTCTGCAGCGCATCCAGAATCTGATTGATATAGGGAATGGCAAAGGCTTCAAAGGATCTGGGACCTAAGATATTGCCGCTGGCGCTCGGGTCGGAAATACAAAGAAGCCGAGCCCCGGCCTCAAGCATCAACCGGCCGAAGAACACCAGGTTTTCACATAAAAACTGCATGAACTCATGGACCAGCGAAGGGGATTTTCTCATGAACTTAAAAAGAACCATGGGCTCGATCAACGACGTGGCAAGGCTTACCGGCCCTGTCAGATTCGCGATGACAGGAAAAGACTGATCTTTTTGCCCTAGGATATCAATGGCATCTGCAACCGCCCCGATTCGCCCCATACGGTTTTCAAGACGCGTTAAGGTTTCCCATTTTTCGATCCGGGACAGCGGGTAGTCTGCCACACGGGGTTCGGACTCTTTCGTCCCCATGTTCACCCGGGCCCCCATGGCTTCGGCCTCCACGGTCATACAAAACGGCAGCCCCAGGTTTTCGATCCCGGCCAGCCCACGGACACCGTCTGCCAGGCGGGACAGCTCAAAAGGGTCACCAAGACCATTCGGCCAGTCCGCAGAAAGGCGCTGGATGGCTTCAACGGTCATCATGTTCATCATGCCGCCCGGACAGATAAAGGGGGGGCGGTCAACCGCCCCCCCCCTAAGGGCGTTTAAGAGTCTTTCATCGGGCGTCATTAAACAGGCCTTTTCTCCTGTATTTCCAGAAGCTCTCGGGCCAGTTTGACCGCGCCCACAGCATCCTTTGCATAACCGTCCGCGCCGATTTTATTGGCAAAATTGTGATTCAGGGGGCCGCCGCCCACCATGACTTTCACACGATCCCTTAAGCCTTCGCTTTCAAGATCCCGGATGACGGTAGCCATCCCGTTCATTGTGGTGGACATTAACGTGGACATGCAGACAAGATCCGCCTCAACATCTTTTACCTTTTCGGTGAACTTTGCAAGCGGCACATCCCGTCCTAAATCAAACACCTCGAATCCCGAGGTTTCAAACATGAGTTTGACCAGATTTTTGCCGATGTCATGGGTATCGCCCTGCACCACTCCGATGACCATTTTGACCTTTGAATCGGTGTCTACCGTCTTGATGTGCGGTGTCAGGATATCAAGGCCTGCATAGAGGGCATCGGAGCACAGCAGAAGTTCGGGAACAAAGTACTCTTCTTCCTCGTAAAGCTTTCCGGCCTCGTTCATTCCGGTCAAAAGCCCCTGATTGATGGCGTAGGCCGGGTCCATACCGCTTTGCAGCGCATCCTTTGAAGCCTGGGCCGAGAGGGTCTCATCCATATCCTTTACTCCTGCGGCCAGGCGGCTTAAGATTTGTTTTTCCTTTTCTCCCATATCATTTGCCTCGCAACATTAATTTTTAAGCAAACCGTTCCGGTTCAATCGGATATTTTGCATAATACCGGGCCGATTTCATGTATGAATAGATATTTTCGATCGGTGTGTTAACCGGCAGGTCACAGCCTGTGGTCAGCACATATCCTTTGGGGCTGTCCCAGGTTTTTCTGAAACATTCCCTGATCGAAAAATCAATGCTTTCCGGGGTGCCGTAGCAGACCTGCTCAACGGGGGGGACATTGCCGGCCAGGAGCACCTTGTCGCCAATGCGTTCTTTTGCCGCAGCCATATCCACCAGGTTGTCGATACCGATGCCGTCCACCCCGGTCTCTGCCATGCTTTCCAAAAGCTTTGTGGTGTCCCCGCAGACATGGTATCCAAACCCGCTGTCCTTATATGCCTTGCAGGCCTTTACAATCTTCTGGGTGTGCGGAAGGGCGAATTGATCATACAGTCTTTTGCTGATAACAGAGCCGGACGCCATAGGATCGGCAAGGCCGATCAGAAGATTGGCGTCAAGGAAGTGCTTTGCGATGTTAATGATCCCGTCGGAACAAAAATCCAGAAGCGCATGGACCTGTTCAGGCTTTTTCAGCATGCCATGCAGCAACACCTCAGGCCCGACAATTCCGACTGCGGCCGTGATCGGCCCCGGCAGGCTGGTTTCCACACAGACCTCGTCCCCGATCTTATCCTCAACCATTTTGTTGGCTTCAACGACCATCTGGGCGATCTTGTCGCGTTTGAAGCTGACATCTTCCAGGTTCAGCATGGAAAGGTCGGAAAGGCTTGCCAGAGGATTCTTTTTAATAATGGCCGGCCCCTCTTCGGGCTCCTCAATTTCAGCGCCCATGGAGATGGCCAGGGCATGAAGGCTGTATATCAGGTTTAAAATATCAATCCCGAACAACTCATATGTTTTGATTTGATTGGCCGCACGGTTTTCAGCACTGGAATACGCCTGCCTATAAGACATATTTAAAAGCTGGCCGGCCGGGCCAAGACAGATCATGCTCACCGGCATCCGGTCAACGGCTTTTCCCTGGGACAGTGCTTTGGCACGCTCCTTCGGGGTCATCTGGTCATCTTTATGCATCCTGCGCCCTCCTTGAATTATTCCGCTTTCAGGTACTGATCCACATTTTGGGCAGTAACAAGCTGCATATCGATGTAGTTTTCAACCGGATCGACACCCTTTTTCTTGGCAAGGGCGGCCGCGTACTCAAGGCCGAGGGTGCCTTCCAGGATCGGATCCTGGAATACCGTTGCATATTTTGCCCCGGATTTGATTTTAATACAGGCATCCTTTATGGCGTCAATGCCGCCGATAAACACATTGTCCGCCATGCCGGCCGATTCCAAGGCTTGGGCTGCGCCCAGCGCCATCTCGTCATTGTGGGCAATCACCCCGCCGATCTTGTCGCCAAATGCCTGGATATAGTTTTCCATTAAGGTGACGGCCTTGCTGCGGTCCCAGCTGGCGGTTTTAATGGCAAGCGCCGTAATGTCGGGGTTTGCATCCAGAACGTTTTGAATCCCTTTTCTGCGGTCTTCTGTGGCGGAAAAGCCTTCCCCCCCTTCAATGACAATGACGTTTCCCTTGTTGTGCAGGGCGTCCACCACATACTTGGCGGCCAGCTCCCCTGCCAGAACGTCGTTGGGGCCGACATAGGCAGTGACATCTTTGTTCGGAATGTACATATTGATTCCAATAAACGGAATCCCTGCGGCTTTGGCCTTTTCCACCCCCGGCACGATGCCGTCCCGGTCAATGGCCGCGCAGAGGATGGCGTCCACGCCCTGATTGATGAAATTTTCCACCTGGGAAAGCTGTTTTTGCGGATCCATGTTCCCGTCGGCAACCAGAAGCTCAACCCCGAGTCTTTCGGCATTATCCAGCATAGCCTGTTTCATCAAAGTGGAAAATTCAGACATCCAGTATACGGAAAATCCCACTGTGATTTTTTTATCGGCTGTGGCATTGGCCTCGGCATTTTTATGATCAGCGGATTGGGCGGATTCATCCGACTGACCGCATCCAAACCCGATAAAGAGCAATACCAGCATCAGAAAACCTGAAACGAATTTAAACAGATTTTTTTTCATTTTTTTTCCTTTGCATTCATAAGTTTGATCCATTACAGCATATTCAAATAGTTTGTTATTCCCTGTTTTTCACGGAATCCAAAAATACCGCCAAAATGATGATGACCCCTTTGATGATCTGCTGGCCGTAGGAGTTAATGTTCATCAGATCCATCCCGTTGCTGAGAATATTGATGATCAAAACCCCGATAAGGGTGCACCAGACATTGCCCCTGCCCCCGTAAAGGCTTGCCCCACCGATCACAACCGCTGCAATGGCATCCATTTCATAACCCACCCCGGCCCGGGGCAAGGCAGAGGAGACCCTGGATGTTAAAATTACCGCCGCGATACCGCACAAAAAACCGGAAAGCATATAGACCCGTATTTTGACTCTTACGGTGTTGATGCCGGATATGGTTGCAGCCTTTTCATTACCACCGACCGCATAAATGGAGCGCCCGAAAGTGGTATGATGCAAAATAAAGTAGGACAGAATAAGGGTGACCATAAAAATCCAGGCAACGACAGGGATGCCGAAATTCATCTTCGCGATTCCCGTCAGGCTGTGGGACAAATCGGAAATGGGGCGGCCGTCAGAATAAAGCATTGTCAGCCCCCTTGCGATGGTCAGCATGGCCAGGGTCTGGATAAAAGGGACAACTTTAAACTTTCCGATGAGAATGCCGTTGATAAGCCCGAGCAGCCCTGCGCATAAAAGAGCGGCACCCACCCCAAGCCACCACTGGCTGTTTCCCGTCTTGGCAATACTGCCGAGGACGACCCCGGCAAATGCCAGGATGGACCCCACGGACAGATCAATGCCGCCGGAGATGATCACAAAGGTCATGGCCATCGCAAGAATTCCGATAACAGAACTCTGCCGTAAAATATTTAAAAAATTATTGGTATTAAAAAAGGATTTCGTGGAAACTGAAAAAAAAAAGAACAATAAGAGGAATACGAAAAAAAGAATAAAATTCGATATCTTGTCGTTTACTAAAACTTTTTTTAAAGAGGCGGATTTAAACATTATTATTTTCTTAAGTTAAACAACTTCATCTTTCTTATTTTATAAACCAATACTCCCAGCGGGGAGTTTATTCAAAACACAGGATTAATCAAATTCAAAACACAGATATAAATCCATATTTTTATACAAAATCACTATTGTTTTATCCTTATAAAATACGGTTCAATCTGTGTTATATAGTGCATCTTATTGTGATAAAAATATACGAACGGGCAAGTTTTACCCGGTTGCCCTAAGATAACAACCTGTTACAAAAAAAGAGTACGGCATGAGCGACAGCACCTATCTTTTAGAAATGAAAGGCATCAGCAAGTCCTATCCCCCGATTCAGGCGTTGAAAAAGGTGAATTTCAAACTGACGCCGGGCAGTGTCCATGTTTTAGTCGGAGAAAACGGAGCCGGCAAATCAACCCTAATGAAAATTTTATCAGGAGAGGAGCAGCCGGATGAAGGGGAAATGATCTACCGGGGCCAAAAGGTTCGCTTTGCCACTCCCAGGGCGGCCCAGGACGCCAGGATCGCCATTATCCACCAGGAACTGACACCGATTTATGACATGAATGTCGCTGAAAATCTCTTTCTTGGCAGGTACATTTCTAAATTGGGCGGCCTGCTCATGGATCGAAGACGACTCTATGAAAATGCAAAAGCGCTTTTAGGCCAGGTCCGTCTCAATGTTTCTCCCAAAAGCCTGATGCGGGATCTGACGGTGGCCCAGATCCAGATGGTTGAAATTGCAAAGGCGATTTCCCGGAACGCCCGAATTATAATCATGGACGAGCCGACCTCTGCGATTTCCGATTCTGAAGTGACCACCCTTTTTCAAATCATTGAAAAACTAAAACAGCAAGGGGTCGGCATTGTTTACATCTCCCATAAAATGGATGAAATATTTCAGATCGCCGATGAAATTACAATATTCCGGGACGGCTTTGATGTAGGGCACTACCTGCCCAATGAGATCGACCGGCAAACGCTCATTGAAAAAATGGTGGACCGGCCTGTTAACGAAATCTTTCCCCAGAAAAAAACAAAACCTGGAGACTGTATCCTTTCTATTGAAGATCTGTCCTGCGGCAAACTGTTTCAGGACATCAGCTTCAAACTTCACAAGGGGGAGATCCTGGGACTTGGCGGCTTGATGGGCGCCGGCCGGACAGAGATTGTCGAAACCCTTTTCGGGATTATGCAGCCTTCGGCAGGCACCCTCAAGTTGAAAGGGAAAACAGTGACGCACAAGCATCCCAGACAGGCGATCCGCAACGGCATCGGCCTGATCACGGATGACCGAAAGCGAAAAGGCCTGGTCCTGGATATGGATATTTCACAGAATATCGTGATGGCCTCCTATGACAAGATCTCCAATTTATCGATCCTCAATCCTAACAAAATAAGACAAATTGCCAACAGATTCGCTGCCACCCTGAGGTTAAACATGTACGGACTGCGGCAGTTGGTCGGCAATTTATCCGGCGGGAATCAACAAAAAGTCGTGCTGGCCAAATGGATGGTCCTCAATCCGGACATCCTGATTTTTGATGAACCCACAAGAGGCATTGATATCGGTGCCAAAGAAGAGATCTATCGCCTCATCAGCCAGCTGGCCGAACAGGGAAAAGCCATTATCTATATCTCCAGTGAAATGCAGGAAATGGTGGGCATGTGCGACCGGATTCTGGTCCTCAACAATGGCCGGATGACAGGGGAATTAAAAGAAGAGGATATCTGTCAAACCAATATCATGAAATTAGCGTCCGCTTGAGAAACTGATACTGATCTTTGGTTCTCAACATCGAGATCATTTGATGCCGCAGTCTGAAAACTTTTCAAGGTATAATGCTGATTTTGTGGAAAAAATGGCTACCCACAAGATATTTGCTTTGGTTCGGCAGTTGGTCGAATAATTGCGTCCTTAGGTCTTTGTTGAACTTAAGTTTTTCTCAATGTAGGGTGACTTTTTTGCTCTACAAGGTATCCAATGCAGGATCTGGGTTCATAGGATTCATGCATTGTGGTCATATCACTGATGAATGCAGTTGTTTACAATTTTTTGTTGCTACCACAGACTTTTTGGAAAGTTACCAGTCTTCTCATATTATCTCTATGTTCCAGGGGCTTTATGCCGTTGCCAGGCCGGATCCTGCCCCTCCACCCTGGGTAAAGCTGGTGGAGTACTCCTTTATTTAACAGCTTTTCCATGGTATAAAAGCTCTTCATAGAACCAAGCCGTCACCGCAATTGGAGACCACATGCATTTCAGAGAGTTCGTTTTCATTATCTTATCAGGATCCTGACATGATCAAGCTTCTAAAGAACTTCTGGAACAGGCCCATGCCGCAGATTGATTCGCGCGAGATCGTATCCCGCGGGCTTATGCTCCTGTTAATATTTTCCATATTTTATTTTGCCATTTTCAATTTCAATTCTTCTTCCAGCCAGATTAAGAGAGACATTTTCGAATTCTTCCTTGTCGGTTTTTCGCTCTTTTTAAGCTGGCTTATTTTCTGGGGAACAACAACGTTGCTGGCACAGCCACAACACGGTCCCCGGAACAGATCACTGGGATATTACTCAACCTGTTTTATCATCATTTATACGCTGATGATTTTTATTCTCTTTATCCTCAAAAAATCGCTTCATTTTTCTGCGCAAATGGAGATATGGCCCTATTACCTGCGTCATTTCCCATATGCGTGCCTGATTTTTTGTGTCCATCTCTACCGGGAAAACAAAAAATATCAGATTGAGCGGCTGGTGGCAAAAGCCAATAAGATTATGGAAAATCACCGGACACGATCCCAAAACCAATCTCATGAGCAGTCGGAAAAGCCTCTGATGATGCAGGCTGATGGCAGTTACCATAAAATCTACCCATCCACTATCTCGCACATTTCTGTCGACGGGCATTATCTGGATATCTGCTATTTCAATGAAAAAGAGCCGAAATGTTTAATGGTTCGCAAACCGCTTTCCCAAATGACGGAAGAGCTGCCATCACCTCCTTTCTACAGGGTACATCGCTCCCATATCGTTAACCTGCTCTACGCCTCAAAGATCGACAAGAGAAGCAATAATTATTCTATAAGCCTGTCAGTGAACGATTACACGCTTCCCATCAGCAGGAGTTATCTTGAAACGGTTCTTTCTGCTTTCAAGTCTATTCATTGATACCCGCCTGTCACATTCGAAGTCCCTCTTGAAGTGATTTCATCTGAAAAATGAAATCCGCAAACGTCTCTGGTGATCCATTCCTTATTGGTGCGAGGGTATTTTCTGCAATTAGGGGGGCGAAGATAATAAATTGAACAAAAGGCCTTGCCATCTTTGCCGTTACGCAGAAAAAGGCAGCGAACGGGGAGAGAACAACACGCCCCGCAGTTTTTGCACTCGCCTTCTCGACGTGGGTCAACTTTGAAAAAGGCACCAACAGTTCTTTTGAGTTTTGCACCCCAGGTATTTTCTTCCATAACAATCAATGTTCCCTCCCGGTGTAACCACCGTTTTAAAAAATGTGAAATGTGTGAAAAACGTTTATCACCGCATATTGCATTACGCGGAAGGAAAAACAGGTCAGTAATCGACAAGACACTCCGCTTTTCACACGCCAACCTCCTCAGCCTTAATTTCTGCTACTGGCCGAAAACAACCGGATGGAATCACGATTATGATCGTTAGAAAAGAAAGATGTCCTCAACGGGTATTGATATGTCCTGGGTGGGATAACAGACGAAGGCGTGTTCCTGGAAAACCGAAATCTGTCCTGAATCGAAGGGCTGGAGAATTACCGGACGGTCCGAAGAAAAGAAATTATAATTCTACCGCGGGCTAGGCCCGCAACCCAACATCAGGAAGTTAACAACCGTTTTACGGATGATCTTTCAACGCTGTCAGATAACATGCCATTAGAACCAGAATGGTCGTCGGTTTTGACCATTGGATCCGATGGGAAAAGACCGTAAATTACTCCAGTCCCTGAGTACCCCCGAATTCAGAATTTCAGGACTAACCAACAAGATGTTGCGCCAAGGCTTTTCCGATTCAACTTTTGGAAAAGGGATGACCAAAAAACTGTTATCTGCGAAAATCAGTCGACACCTCCGTTTGCTTCGAGTCCATGGGATGATCCGCAAATCGATCAATTCCTTTGTTGTTCGATAGGGAGTATTTGATATCTATCAACGGCCCTATTTTTGCATAACTTTCATTTTATCAGTATCTTAATTCATAAAACGGAGGTGTGATGCAAATCTGCCAAGCTTCAAATACAGCCATCACCCGGTATTACGGCACGCTGCCACCGTCCACCGCTAATAAATCCTCTTTGGGCAGCCCGAATCAGGACAAAGTAAGCCTTTCCCAGGAGGGGAAAAAATTGCAGGAAAATTCTGCCCTGAGCATTGCAAGTCTCATGGAAAATTTCATGGACGGTGCGGGAAAAGACGGAAAAATTACTCTTGATGAGATGAAAGCCTTTGCCGAGAAAAAATACAAAGTCGCGGATGAGGCTTTCCAGCAGGTGCTTTCCGAGCTTGGCATTACCGATTCAGCCAGCATAAAAGTCAATATAGACAGGGAAGGACACATTAATGTCTCTTCCAACCTCTCCAAGCAGGACAATGATCGGCTCCAAACAGCCCTGAACGACTCCCAGACATTTTCCCAGGCCTTCCGTGCGGCCGCATCTACCAAAGAAACCATTGCAGCCACAGAGCGCCACCTGGAATTTGCCGCAGCCTATGCCCAAAATCCCAAGGCAGCCGTGGCCAGATACGGTATCGGAAGTAAGAGTCCTGCGGGTCAGGCCTTTTTCACGTATAGCGAGGGCGCATCTTCCCTGGAATATGAGACCCTTTTGTCCATGTTCTGATTCGCGAAGATCATTATAAAAGGAGGTCAGGATATGCAGATCCCTTCTCATTTTGGACAGCCATACAGGGCGTCATATTTTGGAGAAAACGCCAGGGCTCTTATGGATCAGGAAGACAATACCGAAAGCGTACAGCAGATTGCGGTGACGGCTGAGACAACCTCGGTCAAAATCACCTCAGGTCATGATTTAACCCGGATGAGTTCTACAGATATGCTTGCACTGGCGAGCTCATTCCATGAACAAGGTAATATCCAGGATTTCTTAAGCCTGGCCGTTTTCAGCGCCAGAGCTGCCCTTGAAGACCACCCGGACCCGTATGTCCATCAGACCTGGACGACACCACGCAATGAAGACGGTACCTTTAACCTGCTGGCCGAGCTTCAGGCCGAACCCAAAAACAAAACCGGCTCACTTAAGTTGGATGCCCAGAACAAGGCGGATCGAGAGCACCTTTTAAATACACTTTTATCCCTGTCCGCTAAAACGATAACAATGGAACACACCACCATCAACATAAAAGCCTGATCATCATACCTGGAATAATATGAGGTATATACCTGCGGTTAAAATTTCCCATGCCCAGGTTCCAAACCAGATAAAATGTTGATATAAAAAAAGCGATATAGAAACAATCGGGAATAAAAACAAAGCACCTAACCAGCAAAATGCACACAGACAAGCCGGTGATTTTGAGAAGTTCGACAATGAAAAAGAATTAATTAAAACGAATTATATAGACCTTGCTATGAAAAGACTCATCTTATTTATTTTGAGTGTGTGCCTAATTATTGTACGAGTTTCACCTGCTGCAGCTAAACAAAACCATGGCTCCTATTCTGTTTTATTTGAAGAAATCGTTAACATTGTTGAAGAGCATTTTTATGATCCTGACCAGATAGCCAATGATTTTCCCGCAATTAAAGCCGACTATCATATAAAGATAGAAAATGTTTCTTCTCAAAAGGAATTTTCCAGTTTAGTGAATACCATGCTTGGTGAGTTGAATGCTTCTCACACATACTATTTAACGCCAGATGATTATGAGTATTATCAGCTATGCGCGTTATTTTCAAAAATTCCAGAGATTAGTAAACTATTTGATGGAAAAGAAGTGTTGTATCCAACAGTCGGTATTTTAATCCAAGAAATCGAGAAACACCTGTACATTGCCTCTGTCCTTGCTGGAAGTGTAGCCGAGAAAGCAGGGCTGTTAAAGGGTGATGAAATCCTGTCCGTCAATGCTAAACCGTACTTGCCAATCGCCTCTCTTCGTTCACATATTGGCGAAGATGTGGTTTTTAAAATACGACGAAAACAGATGGACGAGCCAGTCACGATTTTAATGCAACCTGTGCTCGTTAATCCCAAACAGGAGATGTTGGAAGCACAAAAATCCAGTGTCCGGATTATTGAACGGAATAAAACACGCATTGGCTATATTCATATTTATTCTTACGCGGGTTATGAGTACCAGCAGGAATTACTGAATGCCCTTACTTGGGGTAAATTGAAAGAAGCCAACGCATTGATCATTGATTTGCGATATGGCTTGGGTGGGGCGGCACCATCTTATCTTAATATTTTTAATACGAATATTCCGATCCTCAAGATGCATCACCGAGATGGCACGGTAACCGTTTTCGATTCCCAATGGCGAAAGCCGGCGGTTTACTTGGTTAACGGGTATAGTCGAAGTGGAAAAGAACTACTGGCACATGGTGCTCGAAGATATGAACAGGTAAAAGTCATTGGAGAGCGGACGCCGGGGCATGTCCTTGGAGGTCGGCTTTTTCCATTGTCCAATGGTACCGTCCTTTTCCTTGCAGTGCAAAGCGCCCTTGTAGATGGTGTTAATCTGGAGGGAATTGGTGTTCCACCAGACATTGACGTTCCATTCGATGTTCGCTATTGCGCCGGACAGGACGCACAGATAGAAAAAGCCCTTGAGTATCTTGTCGAGCAACTGTCTAATAAAACAACACGTGCTTTGTAAGCAGATGAACAAACGCTGGAGAGTGACCAGGCTTACTGCGCGGCCTTTTCGGACGTATCTGGTTCAGGGGAATTTTTCTTTTTAATGGAACGGTGTAGCTGGACGCGGCGTCAGGACGACAAAAGGCGCGGCCAGATCCACTTTTTTGCCCCCCATGGAGGGGGGATAAAAATTTAGTGGAGTCCCCCCTTGCGCGGCTCTGGCCGGGTTATTGCCTCTGTCGGATCGTGGGCTTTCCGGTCGACTTTTGTCCCGCAGTCGGGACAAGCGGCCCATTCCGGATCCATGTCTCGGTTGCACTGGCGGCAGAAGGGCCGGATGGGATGGGCACAAAAGGGACAGAACCGGAAACGTCCTCCCATGGCCTTTCCGCAAGAGGGGCAGGACCGATGCAAAAGGTTTTGGGGGCCAAGCACCCGAAGAATTTCATCGCAGGTGGTGATACCCATGCGGATCTTTTCAATGCCGCTGTCGATGAGAAGTGTCATGCCGTGGCCAAGGGCGGCCTTTTGCAATTCGCCCTCTGTGGCGCCCCGCTGCAGCATGCGCTCTATGTCATGATCGATGTTGAACACCTCATAGATGCCTGTCCGTCCCAGGTAACCGCTTCCTTTGCATTGATCGCAGCCCTGCCCCCGCTTGGCGGGCAGAGGGCTTGAAGGATCCTGCCCCAGAAGCTGCTTAACGTCACCTGGCACCTCATCGTCCACCATGCAATGGGGGCAAACCCGTCTGACAAGGCGCTGTGCAATAATGCCGTTCAAAGCCGAGCTGATGATATGGGGCTGGATACCCATATCCATCAGACGGGTGATGGTGGCCACGCAGGAGTTGGTGTGAAGTGTACTCATAACGGTATGCCCGGTCAATGCCGCATGAAAGGCCACTTCCGCCGTTTCAAAGTCCCGTATCTCTCCCAGCATGATGGTATCGGGATCCTGGCGCAACAGCGTTCTCAACACAACAGGAAAGGTCAGGCCGATTTTTTCCTTGATCATGACCTGCTCCGCCTTATCCATGTAATATTCCACCGGATCCTCAATGGTCGTGTAGTTCTTTTCAATGGTAGCGGTCTTGTTGATCAGGGAATAAAGGGTGGACGTCTTTCCGCTTCCGGTGGGTCCTGTCACCAGCAAGCAGCCCTGGGGCTTTTTGAGCAGTTGGGCCACCAGCCGAACCTGGTTGTCCAGCATCCCAAGCTCCTCGATATCCTTTATGGAGGAGTTGCGGTCAAGAATTCTGAAAACCACCTTTTCCCCGGCAATAGTCGGCAGAGTGGACAGACGAATGTCCACCATTCGATCTGCCGTTTTCACCACAATCCGCCCGTCCTGGGGGCGGCGTCTTTCTGAGATATCCAGGCCGGCCATGACCTTGATCCGGGAGACCATGGCGGCATGAAGTTCCAGGGGAATATGCATGACATCTGAGAGCAGACCGCTGATCCGGTACCGGACCATGATATGCCGGGCCTTGACTTCAATATGGACATCAGACGCTTCCCGGGACAGGGCATCTGCAATCAGCGCATTCACGACCTGAACAGCCGAGGGCCTTTTCCTTCCCGAGAACAGGGTGACAATGTCCTTTTCCCCTTCCGTTCCAAGATCCACCACCCCGGAGTCCACCGATTCAATGACGTCGGAAATATCCGGCACCGGCCTGTCTTCAGCCTTGTCAACGTATACCGCTTCGATCTTGCACAGGATATCGCTGGGCAGCCCGGCCCAGGCCCTAATTTTCAGTCCCGTCATGAACTTTAGGGCATCCACCTTCATACGGTCCGTTGGATCGGCCATGGCCACAGTCAGGATACTGCCGTTTTTTGCAATGGGAATCAGGCGGTTGCCCTTGCAGATTTCCTTAGGCAGAATGGTTCTCAGGTCATCGGGGATGGCTATTTTTTCCACGTCAATGGTTTTCATCCCCAGAGAATTTGACATGAATTTTAAGACTTCAACCTCATTGACCACGCCCATTTTATCGAAAATTTCAGGCATCGTTTTACCGGTCTGTATTTGAATATGCGGGCTTTGCTCACATCCTGCTCACGGATAAGGCGGCTTTCAAGCATTTGATCCGCCAAGCGGCTCTGGTTGATGAATTTGCTCAGTTTATCGATATTTTTGATCTGCTCGGTCCTGTCGTCTTTAAGCCGCTTGTTCTCTGCCATCAGGTCATACTGGGCCAGGGCGAGGCGGACCGCCAGCCTGAGTTCGTCGTCGTTCCAGGGTTTGGCGATAAACTTATACACCGCCCCCTGGTTGACGGCCTCCATCACGGCCGCAGTATCAGCATACCCGGTGAGCATGATTCGGATGATTCCCGGGTACACCATTTTTACCCGCTTGAGCAGTTCTACCCCATTGATACCCGGCATCCGGTAGTCGGTGACGATCACATGGATCGGATGGTCTTTGAGTATCTTCCAGGCTTCACCTGCAGAAGAGGCAGTCATTATACGGTAGGCGGAATTCCTGAAGAGCCTTGCAAGCGAATTCAGGATGCTCTGCTCATCGTCTACGAATAGTATTGCGTACTTCAGGTTTTTAAGTTCCAGGCTTTCGTCCATGGGATAAAGATCCTTTGGCCGTTTGCAACTCCTTGTAAGATTTAAGGCTGCATAAAATTATAGCCAAAGCAAAAGCCTTTGTACACGCCAAACTTTAAGCGTAGGGAAGATTGAGACGGGCTTTGATGGTCTCAATCCCCATGGCTTTGACAAAGCGGGAGGTCCGCTGTTTTGCCCTGGCCTGCCTGCCGTACAGATCCAAAAACCGCTGGCAAAGGTCAATGGCCGCTTCTGTGGAAAGGCCCTTGGCCAGCTCATCGGCGATACGCGGTTTCATGCCGGAATTGCCGCCGACAACCATGGTCCAGCCTTTGGGCGTACCGATGAATCCGATATCCCGCAGACGGGACTCGGCGCAGCTGAAGGTGCAGCCTGAGATGCCCAGCTTGATTTTGGCCGGGGTGGCAAGGCGACCGAACTTTTCTTCAAGCACGTTGGCAAGGGCCATGGAATCCTGCTGGCCGAATTTGCACCAGTCCGTACCGGGGCAGGCCTGGACATAGTGGCCGCCGGTCCTAAAGGGCATAGCCTCGCACACGGCATGTACATTGTCCCCTGTCAATCCGTAAAAAGCGATGCGCTGGCCCGAGGTCAATTTGACTTCAGGAATATTGTGGGCCTTTACAATTGCCGCTATTTTTTCAAGGTCTTCTGCACTCAGCTTACCGGAGGGCGGCGTGATGCGGGCAGCATAGGTTTCATTATCCCTTTGCAGGATTACATTGGCAGGAAGAGGGTTTTCTTGTGACATGAGTTAGCTCCCGGGTTGTCTTGTACAGGCCTGTTGCCTGATGGTTTAGATATCAGTCTGTCAACATAATGCGGTTTGGCCCCAGTTCAAGGCAAAGCGGTAAGGTCTTGTATTTGACGCCGGGCAGCAAACGCCTTAATTTACCTTGCAGTTGTTGCCTGAATTGCCGGTGTACAGAATATAAAGGGGTGATTTTATGAAAAAAGAGAGTTTTGATGTTGTTGACACCCAAGACCGGATTATCGGGGAGGCCTTCCGCCATGAGGTTCACGGCAATCCGAATCTGATTCACCGGGTGGTTCATGTCCTGGTATTTAACAGCCAAAATGAGTTGTATCTGCAAAAACGCAGCGCGGCCAAAGATATGCATCCGGGCAAATGGGACACCTCCGTGGGCGGGCATGTGGACAAGGGTGAATCCTATCAAAGCGCCGCTGTCCGGGAAATGGCCGAAGAGCTTGGAATCCGGCAGGCAAGGCTTTACCATGTGTATAAGTATCTGCATCGAAACCATCATGAATCCGAATATGTTTCAACTTATCACTGCCTTTGGGACGGCCCCATTGCCATTCACCCGGAGGAGATTGAAACCGGCGGGTTCTGGTGTTTGGACAAGATATTTGAACACGCCGACACCGGGATATTTACGCCCAATTTTCTGGATGAAATCACCCGGTATCAAGAATTCATAAAGAACGCCTGAAAACGATCCTTAAGCCCGATTCCGCCGCCTGGCGCACCTATACCGGATCGAGCATCTCCGTGGTAACGGACGCCGGCATCCGCCTTGACAAACCCATTCGACTCCTTTACCGTTGATTCCATCCAATGCCACACAGATGAACTCTTCCGGGAGCCAGTATGAAAACCATTCGAAGCCGTTTGATCACCATATTTACCGCCTTTTTTATTTTTACGGCAGGGCTTGTCGTCCTGGATTATTTCAATATTTTTGTGCTTGAGGAAAAAATCCATCTCATCCAGCAGTTCAACGACTTTAAAAACGATGTCCTGGAGTTGCGGCGGTATGAAAAAAACTATTTTTTAACCGGGGAAACGTCCCACATCATCCAGATGCGGCAGTACCTTTCTAAGGCGGGGGATCTTTTTTCGGGGCTGAAACAAGAGATGCAGGATGTGCTCAGCCCCGGCGAATATGACGCTTGTGCAACAGCCTTTAAAACCTACGCGGATATTTTGGTCCGCGACGGCCAGATCCGGGACCGGGCCGGGGATCTTTCCCGCAAGCTTCAGGCCGGTGGAAAAGTTTTGACCGCCTTTAGCGAGGATCTGATCCGGGAGAAGCGAAAACGCCTGACGCGGGTGCTGCGCCAGATGCTGATACCGCCTTTTGCCTTCAGCACCGTATTTGTCCTCCTGGTCCTCTACGTTCTGCAGATGACCCGGGTGGACATCCTCAAGCCTTTACAGGAGATCCAAAAGGCGGCTGAAAATGCAGGCAAAGGCATCTTCAAAACCATTTGCCGGACCGGCAGTGCTGAAAACGAAGTTTCCCAGTGCATTGCGGCATTCAACCACATGGTCACCGAAATCGATACCCGACAGGAGCAGCTGCTCCAGTCCCGGAAAATGGCGTCCATCGGCACCTTCACTTCTGGCATTGCCCATGAACTTAACAATCCCATCAACAATATTTCTCTTGTCACCGAATCCCTTGTAGAGGATGACCAGACCCTTTCTTGCCAAGAAAGGCAGGCGCTGTACAAGGATCTGACCACCCAGGCCGAGCGGGCCAGCGATATCGTAAGAAACCTTCTGGACTTCTCCCGAACGGATCGGGCCCACGTTGAATCCATCTCAATGGAAGAACTCATCGACAAGACCCGCGCCCTGATCCAAAGTGAACTGACCCCCAACCAGGTCAAATTCCAAGCCGACATCCCCGAAGGTCTGCCCCAGGTCCAGATCCACAAAGGTCAGCTTCAGCAGGCCCTGCTCAACCTGTTTATCAATGGGATCCAGGCGATGCCCAACGGCGGGAATCTTACGGTCGGCGTCCGGGTGGATGAAACCGAACCCGGGCATCTTCGCATTGACGTTACGGACACGGGAACGGGCATTCCAACGGACCAGATCGGATATGTATTTGACCCTTTTTTCACCACCAAAAAGGAGGGTGAGGGAACTGGCCTGGGACTGTCAGTGACTTACAATATCATCAAGCTGCATAACGGATGGATACATGTCAAAAGCGAGCCTGACAAAGGCACCTGTTTTTCCATCTTTCTGCCTGTCAAAGAGGACATATGACCATGGAACCTGCCGCATCTGCCATGCGCGTTGCCGTCATTGACGACGAATCCATCACCTTAAGAGAAATCAAAAAGGGCCTTGAGCGCAGAACCGATTTTGAAGTGGAAACCTTTGCCGACGGGGAATCCGCCATCGCTCGGATGGGAAAAAAGCCGTTTCATTTAGTGATCTGCGATCTGAAACTGCCTGGGATTGACGGCCTCGGAGTACTGGCCACGGTAAAAAAACACTTTTCCGATACCGAAGTCATTTTGATTACAGGCCACGGCACGGTGGATACTGCGGTCCGGGCCATCCAGGACGGGGCATTCCACTTTGTCACCAAACCCTTTAAAATGCAGGTGCTCACCTCCCTGGCCGTCCGGGCTCTGGACACCGTCCGCCTGATCCGGGAAACCCAGGCGTTAAAACAGACCCTGTTCACCCAGTCCAGGCAGCAGTACCTCATCGGCCATTCCCCGGCCATGCAGCAGGTCATGACCCTGGTCAAAAAGGTCTGCTCTCTGAACTGCAACGTTCTGGTATTAGGGGAGAGCGGCACCGGCAAAGAGCTTGCGGCAAGGGCCCTTCATTTCATGGGAGAACGCCGGGAGCACCCTTTTGTGGCCTTTTCCTGCGGCGGCTTTACCGACGATCTGATCGCTAACGAGCTTTTCGGCCATGAAAAAGGGGCCTTTACGGGGGCTGTGGATACCAAGATCGGCCTTTTAGAGGCGGCCCACACCGGGACCATTTTCCTGGATGAGGTCGGCCTGATGCCCATGGCCATGCAGGCCAAACTGCTCAGATTCATCCAGGAGCGGACGCTGACCCGGGTGGGCGGACTTTCCTCCATCCCCGTGGATGTCAGGCTCATCGCCGCCACCAACCAGGACCTGACCCAGGAGGTGGGCCAGGGAAGTTTCCGGGAGGACCTGTACTTCCGCCTGAAGGTCGTAACCATCACCCTGCCCCCTTTGCGGACCCGAAAAGAGGATATCCCCCTTTTGATCCGGCATTTCCTGCAGCGTTTTAACCGGCAATTTCACAAAAAGGTGCAGGGGATTGATGACCAGGCCCTGGCCCTTTTGACCCAATACCCGTTTCCGGGAAATGTAAGGGAGCTTGGCAACATTGTAGAGCGGGCAGTGGCCCTGACCGACAGTGACAAGATCACCTGCCGGGACCTGCCCGCCGACATTCTGGAACTGAACATCACGAGCCTGGAAGACGCTTCCCCCTTAAAATCCCTCCAGGAAGTGGAACGCGACTACATATTAAAAATTCTTCAATACACCGACTACAATAAAGTCCGGACGGCCGAGATCCTCCAACTTCCCCGAACCACCCTGTGGCGGAAAATCAAACAGTTCAACCTGGAATAAAGTCTACGTTTCATATTGGAACACCCCCAACCCCCTGTTGTAAAGGGGAATTGCCTGCCCTGCCCTATCCACCTCTCACACAACAGTTTCAATCTGGAACATTCCACCCTGCCCAGCCACGCCCCGAAAACCATAACAACTTGAAATAAATACTAAAACCGTATTTGGCACAGATCTTGTAAATACCTGTTTGCAACCGCAACCCGGAGGAAACTGTAAAGTGACCATGGAAAACATACTCGTTCCGTTCTGCCGGTACAGCCCGGACTTAAAGTCTTTGTACCATTCCTTCGCCCTTGCCGAACGGGTGAATGCCAAAATCTTTGTCCTCTTTTTCAAAGACAGAAAAACCGGTGCTGCCACCGCTGTTGAAACGGCCTGCATCAAAATCGTGAACAGCGCCTGTGAGGAAGGCCTTGCCGTCTCCTATCACATCGCAGGTCCCGATCCGGAAGAGGAACTTGAAGGATTCATCAAAGCCGAGCACATCCATATGATCATCATCGGAACCGGAGATACGAGGATCGAATCCGTCGTACGGCAGATCAGTCCGACCCTTCCGGTCCGAATTATAAAAGTAGAGGGAAAAACCCATAAACTGCCCAATTAGGGGGGAATATTTATGTCTATTGTATTGATATCCTGCCAGCCCCACGGGGCCGGAAAGGACCTGGCCCGAAACCTGGCCAAAGAAACCGGATGGCCGCTGTACAGCCGGACCCAGGTTGCAGAAAAAGCCCATGAAACCGGCATCCGCCTAAGCCGCCTTGAAACATCGGTGATCAAGGCCCCGGTGATCACGGAGAAACTGGCCCGTGAAAAAGAACTTTACCTGTCGTTGGTTACCAAAACCCTGTGCGAAAAGGCAAGCTCCGGCAACCTGATTTACTATGGAAGGGCCGCTCACCTGCTTTTACCCGGCACTCCCGGCGTTGTCCGGGTCGGGGTGGACACGCCTTTTGACACCCGGGCGGACAATGCCGCAAAAGAGCTGAACATCTCCCGGGACAAGGCGGTTTCCTACCTGAACCAGTTGGACGACGACATTGAAAAATGGGTGCATTACGTCCACCGGGACACCCTGCAGAACCCGTCCGGCTACGACTTTTTCCTCAATCTTACCCACCTGCCTTTGGACAGGGCTGTGGCCATCCTCAATGAATCGGTTCAGATCCCCACGTTTAAACTGACGACCCGAGGGGTGAGCAAACTGGATGACCGCTGCCTGGCTGCCAGCGCCAAACTTCACCTGGCCAATCATTCGTCCACCCGGGACCTGAATCTGGGTGTCAGGGCTGTGGACGGAAAAGTCACAGTCACCTATATGCCCCGCCAGAAGTCCGCCGCCCCGAAAATCTCAAAGGCGTTAAAAGAACTTAAAGGCTGCCGGGAAACCATCTGCACCATGGCTGAAACCAATATTCTCTGGATTGAAGAGGCATTCGACCCCAGAAGTGAGGATTTCGACCAGGTGGTCTCCCTGGCCAAGCGGTGGGGAGCAGCCGTAGAGCTGCTTGAGCTGGAAAACGGCAGCGCGGCCGGGGCGATCCCTGTGATGGAGGGCAGTCGCCTGTCCAAATCCGGCGACGCCTACACAGGCGGGGTAGAGGACGATGATCCTGCGGGCCGGACAACCGACAACGGCCTGTCCGCCACCGTGGAAAAACTTGTGGCCATCGGCCGTTCCGCCGGCGGTTTTGGCGTTTCAGGCGGCGGCCGGGAAATCCTTGAAGCGGTCAGGGACAATGACAATTACTCTCTCATCGTCCTGGGCCATCTGTTCCGGGACAAGGGGCATCAGACCTCCACCCGGGCCACCCGGGAGCTTGGCATGACCCTTAAGGACACCCTAAAAGCCCCGGTGATCAGTGCCGATGAACTAAAGGATCGCTTTCTTTTCGGAAAAACCCAGGCCCTCAAGCTTCTGGCCTTTATCCTGGTGACCCTGGTGATTTACGGGGCGGTTTTCACCCACCAGGAAACCATTCTCAACGTTCTGGGCGGAGACCTTCACCAGCAGTTTAAATGGGGGGCTGCCATCGGCGTCGCCCTTTTGGTGCCGGTGGTGGCCTATATCTACGGCACGGTCAGCGGCCTGGCTCTCAAATTTATCGGTATTGACTAAACTTCAAGGAGACTGCAAATGGAACATATCATCGCAAATTTTATCCACATTGATGTGGGAGTCGCCCTGCAGGTCATCCTTCTGGGATTCATCGGAGGCGTTTTAAGCGGATTTATCGGCAGCGGCGGGGCCTTTTTCATGACGCCCGGCATGATGAACTTAGGTGTTGAAGGCGTTATTGCCGTGGCCAGCAATATCACCCATAAATTCGGCAAAGCCATGGTAGGCTCCCATAAGCACGGGGAGGCCGGGAACGTGGACAAGAAACTGGCCCTTTACGTTCTTGGCACCGCCGTTATCGGGATTCAGCTCGCCGTATTCATCAACAGCCTGCTTTTCAAAGGCGGTACCGGGCACGGCGCCTCCAAGGGCGCCGGGGCCAACCTGTATATCAGCCTGGTTTTCGCTCTGATTCTCTCTCTTGTGGCCCTGTCCATGCTCATGGACATCATCAAGGGCAAGGGAAAAAACAATGACGGTGCAGGCCCCTCAAGAAAAATTGCCGATGCCCTGGCCAAGCTGAACCTGCCCCCCATGATCCACTTCAAAGTGGCCGATACAAGGGTCAGCCTCTGGATCCTGCTCCCCGTAGGCATTGCTACAGGATATCTTGCCGGTACCATCGGCGTTGGCGGCTTTATCGGGGTGCCGGCCATGATCTATGTCTTTGGCGTGCCCACGGCAGTGGCCGCCGGCACGGAGCTGTATCTTGCCATGTTCATGGGGGCCTACGGCGCGCTTTCCTATGCCTTCCAGGGGTTTGTGGATCTTCGGCTGACCATGCTCATGTACTTAGGCTCCCTTGTGGGCATTTATCTCGGGGTATACGGGGTCAAGGTCGTCAATGAAAAATATATCCGTCTGGTCACTTCCCTGATTATCCTTTTGTGTGTCATCAGCCGGGCCATTGCCATCCCCATGTATCTACGCCAGCTGGGCATGATCGATATCGATCCCGGCCTTGATACAGTGTTCAACAACTTAAGCAAGTTCTTCCTTTTTGCCAGCGGTATCAGCGGCACCACGCTGATTCTGGTCAACGTGGTCCGGGCCTATTACCAGCGGCGCAGGCTTCATAAAAGTATCCGGGTGGCGGGCCCCGCCGCCCATGCACTGGCCCAGGACATGAAATAACGCAACCCCAAAAGAAAGGAGATCAGCCATGTCTTTGGACATACTGGTTCTGGACGATGAAAAAATCGTGGGAGAGCGGATCAAAGCCTCCATGGAGAAAAAGGGACATACTCTGGAAACCTTTGTGGAACCGGTCACGGCTCTGGAACGTATCCGGGAGAAAAACTTTGATGCCGTGATCCTTGACATCCGCATGGACGGGATGAGCGGTATCCAGGTTCTGGAGGCGGTGAAAACCAAAAATGCAGATACAAGAGTCATCATGATCACAGGCTACGCCACCCTGGAAGTCGCCCGGGAATCCCTGACCAAGGGGGCTTTTGACTTCATTGCCAAGCCCTTTAAACTGGGAGAGATCCATGATGTCATTGAACGGGCTGAAGCAGATATAAGGGCCCGGTCAGGAGGTGCAAATGCATGAGGTACTCATCTCCCTGCACAACACCCTGGCATCCAGAATCGCGTTGCGCTATGCCAAGCAGATGGAAGGATCTGACAGGTTCAACATGCAAGCCATCCATATTCCCGGAATCAAGGCGGCAGGACCTGCTCCGGGAGGCGGATGGGTCAAGGAAAAATGGGAGAACGCCTTGGCTGAGGATGCAAGTGACGGCATTTCCGACCTGATTCGAAAAGAGTATTTGTTCCACTTCAGCGATTCAGGCCTGAAAACCGTTTTTGGCCCCGAGGATCAGGTGATCCTCGGGGAGCTTGAAGACCGGCCCTATGATTTTTTCATTGAGGGCCAGCTTCACGCCTTTGACCCTGCAGCCTTCAAAACCCGGCTGTCAAGCCGGCTCTTCCGCAAAACAGCCTGCCCGGTCCTGATGGTCAAAAACATGGTGAACCCCAATCGGGGAACCCTGATTCTTTCCCCTGTAAGACAACGGATCAACCAGCCGTCAGCCTGGCTGACAAAGCTGCTTGCGGGGCTGCCCGGCCCTCTGGATTCACTGTCCTGCTGGTTTGAAACGGGGGAAAAGGACGATTCTTCCCCTGTTTTGAAAGACGCCAAGATAAAGAAGGCCTGTGAAACCGATGACGATTCCTGGGAAGGAATCAACCAGGCATTTTCCGGCAGGGGAACGCCGGAACAGCTGGCCGGTTGGGCCTCTCGGTATTCCCTGGTTGTGGCCCCGCTGCCCTCCCCCCAAAGCCGCCTTGCCCGGGTGCTGGCCGCAGTATCCACGGCGGTGATGCTTTTGCCCCAACCCAAATCCGGACAAGAAAAGGAGCATTGATATGAGAGTCCTGTTTGCAGCAGACGAGTATCCCTACAGCATAGACGCCATCCGCCAGGTGGAAAATCTTGGCCGGAATACCTGGGCGGACATCACCATTCTGGGAATGGCCCAGACCCCCCGGATCAACAGGACCCTGAGCACATTGGAAAAAGATTTTGTGTCAAGTGTGGCAGGCAAGGCTGCGCCATACGGCCAGGGCGCCTTTACCGGAAATCAGTGGAACGGTGTAAAAAAACAGGTCAAAACCTATGTCAGAGACGGCCACCCGACTGTGGAAATCGTCAAAGAGGCAAAAAAGGCCGGCTCTGATCTCATCGTCATCGGCGGGGGGGAACATTCCCTGAACTGGCAGGAAGACGGCAATGTCCCCCTGAAGGTGGCAAGAAAAGCCGATTGTTCGGTTCTGGCCATCAAGGAAAATAAGAAAATAAAAAAGGTGCTCTGCTGCCTGGATCACGACCATGTGACCCAGGCATCCTTAGAACTGGTCAACCAGATGGTCACCCTTTTTCAGGCCAGCCTGGAAATAGCCGTTCTCAGCCCAAGCCCCAGGCCGGACAAAAAATTAGAAGACATCCTGTCCTCACTGTTTACCCGCTATGCCGACGCCGGAACCTATCCCACCTTCCAGGTGGTACGGCCCGCAAGCTTTGAAAGCTTTCTTTCCTGCCAGCAAAAATCAACGCTTCTGGCCCTTTGGATGGGTAAAAAATCCATCCTCAGCAAGGTTCTGCCGGACAGGAAGGCGGCAACGCTTTTAAAAATGAATGCAGCCTCCATCCTGTTTTTAAAATAACTTCGGACAAAAATTTGGGGGATGTAGCAAAAGTTACGGACGAAAAAAAAGAACACCAATACGATAGGATACAAACCGGTGAAATGAACCGGCAACCCAAATGCCTTTAAAAAAGGAGAA
Organism: uncultured Desulfobacter sp.; assembly: GCA_963677255.2. Taxonomy (GTDB): domain Bacteria; phylum Desulfobacterota; class Desulfobacteria; order Desulfobacterales; family Desulfobacteraceae; genus Desulfobacter. Next base: position 310,493 of record CAXXER010000003.1, read on the forward strand.
AAAACATGAACGTATTGGTGACCTACTTCAGCCAGAGCGGCAACACTGAAAAAATCGCTGCCGCCATCTTTGATCAAGCCTCGCAGTCCCATGACGCAACGCTCAAAAAGCTTGAAGAAATCACCCCGGAAAAGGCTGCCGGATACGACTTTATTTTTATAGGTTCCCCATTGCACGCAGGCAGCCTGTCCGTTTCGGTAAAAGAATGTTTAACCGCCTTAAAGCCCTCCCCTAACCAGAAACTGGCCGCTTTTATCACCCACATGGCCCCGGCCTACCCCGAACAGGACATGGAGACCTTTACCGATCCTGTAAAAGCGGCCTGCCAAGAAAACAAAATCGCATACATGGGCTGCTTTGACTGCCAGGGTTTTTTATCCGAGACTCTGCATGACGCCGTGCAAAAGAAACTGGGCCTTGACGATTACGCCTGGGCCGATATGGTCAAAGCGATGACCGGCCGCCCCAATCAGGATGATGAGAATCTTGCAAAAGCCTTTGCAAAAAAGCTTCTTGCTTGAAAAATTATTTAATCTGCACAACCCGTCCTGCCATGACAGCGCATCCCAACCAAGGAGCTGCCATGGCAGGACGGGTTTAGTTTCAGCCAAAAAAATCCGTATCTTTTCAACGTTCCGGTGATGTCGGTCAGGAAGATACCAACGGCAACGGATAACGTTTAAAATCAACCATCGAGCCTGAAATTTCAGCATTAACCCTCGTGTCAGTTTGCTAACTTTGCAGGGTCAGGTCAAATATTAAACTGAGCCATCATTTCATGCAGTTCTTTGGCAAGTTGAGACAAGCCTTGGGCACTGACCCTTATATCATGGCTTACCGGATTCCACGGTTTCCGTGGCCTGGCTGACATCCGTGATATCCACGGCAACTTCCTTTGACAAAACAGAGACCTGGTTGATGTTGGTGTTAACCTCATCTAAACCTGTGACCGCTTCACTGACGTTATTGGATATCTCCTGGGTTGTGACGGACTGCTCTTCAATAGCCGAGGCAATCGTAGAGACAATCTGGTTGATCTCATTGATAACCTCCACAATGGTATGAATGGCCCCCACGGATTCTGCTGCGGTGGTCTGAATCAAGCTGATTTTGGCACTGATGTCCTGGGTGGCATGGGCGGTCTGCTGGGCTAAGGCCTTTATTTCGCAGGCAACCACGGCAAAGCCCTTACCGGCGCCGCCAGCCCGGGCGGCTTCAATGGTTGCATTCAAGGCCAAAAGATTGGTCTGCTCTGAAATTTCTGCAATGGTCTCTGTGACTTTATTGATCTGTTCTGCCGACCGGTCAAGTGCCCTGACCTTTAAGGAGACCTCTTTGGCTGTCGCGACTGCTTTGAACGTGGTTTCACTTCCTTTTTCCGTATTATGAGAAACCTCCTTGATGGTGGCGGCCATCTGTTCAATGGCTGTGGCAATCATCTGCAGGTTCATGGTCGTCTGCTCCGTGGCTGAGGCAACACTGTCCATGGTGGTGCTCATTGTTTCGGCGGATGTGGATACCCGGGTTGTTTTTTCCGAAGTCCGGCCCGCGTTTTCCTCAATCTGTTGTGACACATCGGACAGTTGCGTGGAGGACGCTGTCAACCTGCCAACCCCGGTCACAACATCGGAGAACATCCGCCGTAAATTTTCAGACATGTCGTTCAGCGCGGCGGCCAGGATACCGACCTCATCGGACTGATTGATATCAAGGTGCAGGGTTAAATCCTTGCCTGCAATGGTTTTGGCAAAGGCAACACCCTGAATGATCGGACGGCTGATACTTTTGGAGATAAAAAAAATCAGCCCCATACCGATTAGAACGGCTGCCACTCCCATGAACAGGACACGGTTTCTGATCGCCCTGGCGTGGCCCAGCATCTGCTCATCTGTCAGGACAGCCTGTTTAACCTTTTTTTGTATATCAGCCATAATGCGTTTCAGGTTGTTTATGGCGGGTATGGTACGGGTGGTGAATAGTTTTTGGGCATCCACGCGGCTCTGGGTCAACCGGGTCTCGGCATCGATTGCCAGGTGAAACAGGCGGTAAACCTCGCCTAAAGATGCCTGGGTTTTATTGACCAGTAAATTCATGGCCCAGGGCATATCCATGTCATTAATGGCCGTTTCGATCTCCCAGGCGTTTTGATGCAGTTTTCTGTGGGCCTCTGACAGTTGCGTCAACACAGGCTTTAGTTCGGAAAAGGAAGACATCAGGGCAAGGGTGTCAGGTGAAGATAAAAACTTGCCAAACTCACACTGCTCCGCATTCAGTTCTATATTCAGTTTAAAGGGATTTCCCTCTCCAACAGCCCTGACCCGGTTCATCAGCTTTTGGTTTTTGCCGTCAACGTGAAGGCAGGCGCAGACCACCCAATCCCAAAGCGCGAACTTTTGGGCAAAAACAAGCATAGGAGCGGACTTTAAACCGTCAAAAAGGCCCTGGTCCAGCTCAAAAAACCCCTCGCCCGGATTAAAGGGGGTCTGGAGCATGGCCTCAAAGGGTTTGCCGCCGTTTTTGTCTTCTATCTCACTTAAATTTTTCCCCTCAAGGGCCGGGGCTAACGGATGCATGACAACGGCACCTTCAGTATCGAGCACAAAAAAATAATCATCTTCCAGGCTGCCGAAACGCATCTGCTTTAAACTGTTGATAACCGCCTGTTTCTGGTTCAGTCCCGGGGTATCAATCCCGCGAATGGACTGGATCTGGTCAACGGCTTTTACCGATGCGGCCTTGAGCCGGTCCTGGCAGATATACATCCCGCCTGCCTCTTCAGCCACGGCTTTGTTCAGCTTTCCCACCCAGTGAATATGGTCTGCCAGATAATTTGATAAAACCTGGGCCAGATCCCCGTGATCCTTTTTTAATGTCTGTTTTATGGCCACGGCCGAGGCGTGAAGCTCCCTGTGGGGCACTTCAATTTTTTTGAATAAAGGGGCAAGTTCGGGAATCAGGGCTTCTGCTTTTTTCCGGCTGTCGCTGTACAGCCAGTTGCCAAAGCTGCATGCATGATCATCGGTTTCCACATCCAGGCTTTCAAGATTTTCATCGGCAAAAAAACGGCTGACATCGGCAACCCAATTGAGATGATCCACCTCCTTTTGTGCAAGGATACCGGTCAGCTTATTGCCTTCAATCACCTCACGGGCGTCCAGGACAATCCCTTCTACCCCAAAGTAACTGATGATGCTCATTACACCCAATAAAAAGACAATGGTTCCGATACCGATGCCTATTTTTTTTGTGATCTTAATATTTTTCCAGTTCAATGCGTTCTCCTGAAACAAGCGATGCTTTAAATTCAAAACAGCCATAATGCGTCCATTTTTGTATAAAACATTACATATAAAGGATAATTATTAGGAAATTGTATTATTTTTAAAATGATCGGTCAGATTTCCTGCCGGAATCGCCAACACAACAGTCCACGCAGCCAGTGAAACCCGACTAGGAAATGATCGGGGAGGCACACATGTCCCCTTCTTTCTTTCACCCAACGATATCTTGGAACGCACGATTTTTTGTGTGTGTGTTCTCCGGCTTTTTTACAGCATAATTTATTTCCGAATGCCGTATGAGGTGCATTGTAAAAGGCGTGGACCTTTTTAATATTTTGTGATCTACTGATAATAAATTTCGCTCCCTGTTTATTCTAATTTTACGAGTACTTGGCCAAATGAAGGTTTATCAAGGATGGAGCCATGGACGACAAAATTATCGTACGAATTGACGCCGATCTTGAAGACATTGTCCCTGGATTTTTAAAAAATCGCAGACAGGATATTTTATCCATTGAGACCTGTCTTAATGAGAAGGATTATGAAGCGATCCAGATTCTTGGACACAGCATGAAGGGGGCTGGCACAAGCTACGGCTTTCCATTTATCAGCGAAATCGGCAAAGCCATAGAGGATGCGGCAAAAACCGGATCAGACCGGATTATAGCTGCAAAAAATCTAGAGCTGAGGGATTTTTTTGAACGCATTCGCATTGAGTTTATCCGCGAATAAGGTTGGGCGGTTAAAGCAAACAGATCAATAACAAGGTGATAGGGGAAAATATCAACTATGAAACGCCCGAGATTTGGAGAACTGCTCCTCAAAGGGGGGCTGATTGACCAGAAGCAGCTTCAGGAGGCACTGGAGGAGTGCAAAGAATTTCGCATGCGTATTGGCGAGGTGCTGATAAAAAGGGGGTGGGCAACGGAAGCTGAAATCTGCGGCATCCTCTCTGAGCAGCTCAAAATTCCAATCGTTTCTCTGACCAAACGCAAAGTTCCCCCTGAAATTTTAGGCCTGCTTTCTCCCAAAATCTGCAGTCAAAAAAAAGTGGTCCCCTTAGGGTTCAAAGATAAGATCCTGTGGGTTGCCACAAGCAATCCACTGGACTATGAGACCCTGGACGATATCAAGTTCATCGTCGAACATCCGGTTAAACCGGTCATTGCAATGGAAAGGGAAATCATGGACTTTCTGCTGCGGTTTCATCCCTTTGAAGATGGCCCCCAGTTTTTCAATGAATACAACGCAGATAAGGTCCAGGTCCAGGTGGTGGAGAATATCCGGGCCAAGGAGGAGATCGATTTCGAACATCTCAAGAAGGTGGCCAAGGGCGGGGTGATTCGCCAGCTCACCAACGGCATCATAACCAATGCCATCAGCAAAAATGCAAGTGATATCCATATTGAGCCACAGGAGGGGGAATCCGTTGTCCGGTACCGCATTGACGGTATAATGAAAGATGTGATGACATTCACGAAAAGCGCCCATCCCCCTGTTGTCTCACGGGTTAAAATCATGGCGGAATTGGATATCACCATCCGCAGGACCCCCCAGGACGGGCGGGCCAGAATCATTGTAGAAAAACAGCCCTATGATCTTCGCATCTCATCCCTTCCCACTTTTTACGGTGAGAAGCTTGTTATTCGTATCCAGGAGACTCAGGAGTCCAAGCAGTTGACGGATCTGGCAATCGATGAAGACGTACTGAGCCAGCTGATCGACTGCCTTAAGCGTCCCCAGGGCCTTATCCTTGTCACAGGTCCGACGGGCAGCGGCAAAACATCGACATTGTACGCCGCCCTCAACTATATCCTTTCTCCTGATATCAATATCATCACCATAGAAGACCCCATTGAATATTCTCTTGCGGGCATCAACCAGGTACAGGTCAATTCACGCAGCGGGATGACCTTTGCCAAAGGGCTTCGATCCATACTCCGCCAGGATCCGGATGTGGTTATGGTGGGGGAAATCCGGGATAAGGAAACCGCTGACATTGCCCTTCAGGCCGCCCAGACCGGCCATCTGGTTTTGAGCACCCTTCATACAAATGATGCCGCAAAGGCTGTTCTAAGACTGGCAGACATGGGGATAGACCCTTTTATCATCTCAAGCTCCCTGCTCTGTGTTATCGGGCAGCGCCTGGTCAGGCAAATCCATAAAAAGTGCAGCATTGACCATGAACCGCCTGCTCAAATTCTTAAAAAATTTCCTGACGTACCCCCTGGAACCTTTAAAAAAGGGGGGGGATGTCCTGAATGCGACGGCACCGGATTTAAGGGCAGGCTGGGGATCTTTGAGCTTCTCTTGATGAGCGAGGGGATAGGACGCCTGATCTCAGAGCAGGTACCGGAATGGAAGATCATTGAGCTGGCCCGGAAAGAGGGAATGGTATCCATGGCCGAAGACGGATTTAAAAAAGCCAGGCAAGGTCTGACGACCATTGAGGAGATTGTCAGGATCGTCCCTATATCGGAAGTAACGTTTGAGGACAATGCATATGCGGCCCCGATGGAGGAACAGGGCCAGGATTTGTCTGCACAAATCCATCAACGACCTGACGGGATCCGCAAGGACCGTATCATGATCATTGATGATGATGAAGACATCAGGCGGCTTGTAACAAAAATCATAGAGGACGAGTTCTATGAGGTCCTGGCAGCCAAGGACGGTTTTGAGGGGCTGAACATGATTTTTGAAAAAACCCCCGATCTTATTTTATTGGATAATCTTATGCCCCGTATGAGCGGAATCCAGTTCATTGAGAAAATAAAGGCCCATTCCCGTATTGCCAATATTCCGATCATCATGCTTACCGCAACCGAGGCAGAGGAGACAGAGGTTCAGGCACTCAACACGGGCGCAGATGATTGGATCGGAAAACCGATCAATAAATTAAGACTGCTGGCCCGGATTAAACGTTTTTTTAAAGAAGATCAACGCTTAAGACCATAGGTTCATCCAGCCTCAATAACAGTGGAAAATAAAGGATTTTAAATGAAAGCATTTGCCATCATTCCAATCCTATCATTGGTGTTCTCTTTTCTGATATGGACCCCTCAAGGTTTTGCGGGCAAGGTATATACCGTCGGTGTTGTCCCACAATACGAAGCCAGGCGCCTTCGCCAGATCTGGCAGCCCATCCTGAACCATCTGGAAACTGCGACAAAAGAAAAATTCGAACTGATAGGGTCTCCCACGATTCCAACCTTTGAAGCCGAATTTCTGGACGGTCAGTTCGACTTTGCCTACATGAACCCCTACCATCTGGTAATTGCTTACAGGAAAATCGGTTATCAGCCCCTGGTCAGGGATGTGGGGCGTAAATTGTTCGGGGTTTTGGTAGTCAGTAAATCCGGGGGGATAAAAAAAATTGAAGACCTGAACAAAAAGATCATCGCCTTTCCCGCCCCCAACGCCCTGGGTGCTTCCCTGCAGATGCGACAGGAATTGACCGACATCTTCAAACTTGATTTTTCATCCCGGTATGTCAAAACACATGACTCTGTTTATTTGAATGTGCTTTTGGGGGAAGCCGCGGCCGGAGGAGGCGTCCAGAAAACCCTGGACCAGCAGAAGGATGAAATCAAAAACAACCTGAGGATCATCCATACCACAACCCCGGTCCCCCCTCACCCCTTTGTGGCTCATCCCCAGGTTTCCCGAACAGTGGCCCAGAACGTTAAAAACACCCTTCTGGCTTTGGGGACCACGGAGGCCGGAAGAAACATGCTGTTCCAGATTCCCATCAAAAAAATCGGTGATGCAGACATAAAAGACTATCTGATTCTTGAAAAAATGGGTTTGGAAAGGTTCTATGTAAACCAGTATTAAATCGGAAGCTGTCATGGGTACACGGTTCAAATTAATTTTGCCTCTAGTGGCAATCTATGCCGCTTTTATCCTGATGGTATTGTTCCAGTGGATTCCGGCCCAGGTTCAGCAGGCCCGGAATGAATTTGTCCTGACACAGAAAAAGATACTGTCTGCCATGGAATCGGACATTATCCGCCATCTTTTGGCCAGAGACTACGCGGCTCTTTATGGGTCAATGGATGAGCAGATGACACGGCAGAAAAAAGTCTGGACGCAATTGAGCCTTCACCTAAGTGACGGCAGGCGAATCTATCCTTTATTTGCCCCCAAGCCCCAGGGAAAAGAAACAGCAGCCCCATATGTCAGCACCATAACCCACGAGATCAACCTTGCCGGCAAAACCATTGCCACCATATCCCTGACCGCCGATTGGGCAGCCCCTCGCCAGGCAGCCCTTAAAAGCGGGTATGAGATCTGCCTGTATCTTGGGATGATATTCATGCTGTTTTTAGTGGTCAATTATTTTATCCAGGACCGGCTGTTTCGGCGTCCTTTGCTCCAATTGACCACCAGTGCAAAAAAAATTGCCCAAGGCGATTACCAGATCAGCCTGCCAACTCCCGGAACAGATGAAATCGGTACCTTGTCCGGGATGTTTGCGCTGATGCGGGACAGCATTGAAACCAGCAGGAGGGATCTTCACCAGGCCATGACCATGGCCGTGGAAAAGGAGCAGTTTCAGCGGGCGGTGTTTCAGAACATGGGAGACGGGCTCATCAGCTTCTCCAATACCGGTGTTATTCAAGCGGCCAATGTTTCGGCCGAAAAAATTTTTGGTTACGATGAAATAGGACTGGTGGGGCGACATATCGAAACGCTGATGCCGAAACAGATGCTGGAAAAACATCAAGCCATATTAAAAAAAGTGTATTCAGATACGGTGCACCAGAAGACGCTCATGGATAAAATCAGGCCCATAGAAGGGCTGGGATTGGACAACATCACGGCAAATGATGAGCAATGGCTGGGTAAGGTCCGGTCCATAGAAGGGCTTAAATCCGACGGCAGACGGTTCCCCATTGAAATTATCGTATCCCGGATGGAAATAAACAATGACAGTATCTTCATTGCTATTGTTCGGGACATTACAGACAGGGTAAATGCTGAAAAGGAGCTGGTTAAACAAAACCATTCCCTTGAACTCTTGCATGAAATTGCAGGCTCAGCCCAGGAAGCCGCATCCGTGAATCAGGCTTATCAGATCTTTCTTAACAAAATCTGCGACCACATGGGGTGGCCCTTAGGCCACATCTATGTTCTGTCTGAAGACAGTATGGATTTCTTAATTCCTTCAAAAATCTGGTATGCCGAAACCAAAGCCCGGTACAAAGCGTTTATCAAAGCCACTGAAGAATATCGTTTTTTCCGGGGAGAAGGGCTTCCCGGACGCGTTCTGGCAAGCAAAGAGCCCGCCTGGGTGGTGGATGTCACCCAGGATGACAATTTTCCCAGGGCCGCCTCTGCCCTGCGCTGTGGACTCAAGGCCGGGATCGCCTTTCCCGTATTTTGGGGGGGGCAGGTCATCGCCATAATCGAATCCTATGCATCCGAGGCCATAGAGCCGGACGAAATGATGCTGGCCATCCTGAACAATGTCGGCAGTCAGCTGGGCGGTGTCATCCAGCGAAAGCAGGCGGAAGTCCAGTTGATCGCCGCCAAATCAAAGGCGGAAGAGGCGACAAAGGCCAAAAGTGACTTCCTTGCAAACATGAGCCATGAAATAAGGACTCCCATGAACTCGATCATTGGACTTTCTTTCTTGGCTTCCCAGACCCAGCTTACCCCGGATCAACAGCAATATATCCAGAGCATCCATTCCTCGGCCCAGGCGCTTTTGGGCATTATCAACGATATCCTGGATTTTTCCAAAATCGAGGCCGGCAAACTGGACATAGACACCAGGCGGTTTGAAATTCGCAGCATTCTTGATCATATCGGCAGCGTTACAGCGGTACTCGTCCAGCGCAAACCCGTTGAGTTCATGGTCTTTGCCGAACCCGGGATTCCCAGAATTTTGATTGGAGACCCTCTTCGACTTGGGCAGGTATTGTTGAACCTGGTGAATAACGCCATAAAATTTACCCATAAAGGATGGGTCATACTCAGGCTGCGAACCAAAACACCAGGATCGACACAAGAGACATGCAAGCTGACATTCACGGTTACCGATACCGGTATCGGCATGACCGAGGAGCATATTGGAAAGCTGTTTCAATCCTTCAGCCAGGCGGATTCCAGCACGAACAGGAAATATCAAGGAACAGGCCTTGGACTGGCCATTTCCAGAAAGCTTGTCCAGCTTATGGGAGGAGAGATACAGGTCGAAAGCCAATTTGAAAAGGGCAGCACATTTACCGTAAGCATGCCGTTTAAAAGGGATCTTGAAAAGCAGCTGTATATTGATGCAGACAGATTGCCTGAAAACAAATCCATACTGGTTGCAGAGCCCCGTACCGAAATCTGCGGGATGATCGCAGACAGTCTGGCCGCCTATCCGATGAAGGTTGCCCGGGCCACATCCGCTGAAACCCTTTTAGACAAAGTTGAAACCGCAGTCAATGAGGGAGCCTCATTTCATGCACTTCTTGTCAGTTCAAGCCTGCCGGGCCTGGCGGAAAAACAGATATTCCGGCAGTTGAAAAAACTGCCCCAGCCCCCTGCCCTGATCCAAATCTGTGACATCAGCAAAGATGATACCAGGGATACCAATGCCGACTGTATCCTGACCAAGCCGATTCTTCCCCATGTCCTTTTCGATACCTTGTCAGATTTGCTTTCAGGAACATTTCCCGCCTGTTCAAGTGGTCATCAAATCCCGGGATTAACCGGCCCCAGCCTTGATGCCATCCAGGGATCCCGCGTGCTGCTGGTCGATGACCATCCCGCCAATATCATGGTGGCAAAAGGGCTTTTGCTATCCGCCGGGTTCATCGTAGAAACGGCTGAGAACGGTAAGCAGGCCGTTGAATGCCTAAAATCCGATTCAGCATTTGATGTGGTTCTCATGGATGTAAGGATGCCCGTAATGGACGGGTATGATGCCACCCGGATAATCCGTGAGGATGAAGCTTTTATCAACCTTCCCATTATTGCCATGACAGCCGATGCCATGCCAGGAGACAGGGCCCGCAGCCTGGCGGCAGGAATGAATGATCATTTAACCAAGCCCATAGATGTGGATGAACTTTATGAAAAACTTTTAAAGTGGATTTCCCCTAGGACGAGATCCCCATATGTGCGGGCACAAACAGTTCCATCGCAAATAAAGCCTTTACCCGACTATGCCTGGCTGCAAAAATCTCTTCCCGGCATTTGCGTTGACGATGCACTGAAACGGATGGACAACGATTTAGATCTTTTGATTCGCCTTATAGATGCGTTTTGCCAGGACCTGGCCCAAAGGCTGGCGGATTTAGACAGGGCTGAAAGGGAAGGCGACCGAACAGCCCTGATTCATCATGCCCATACGGTCAAGGGACTGGCTGCCAACGCGGGAGCGGACGCGATTTCCCGAGCCGCTGCCAGGCTGGAGGATGCTGGGAAGTCTGGGAATGACAGCACCTATCGGGATCTATTAGATGCCCTGAATGCAGAGGGCAACAAAATATTGGCGCAGCTGGAGGCATTCCGGCAGACAGGACATGCAGGGGAAAAGCCTTCCCAGCCCGTCAGAGAAGAAAACCCAGCCGATGAAGGAAGGCCGATCAGGATACTCCTGGTAGATGATAACAAGGATATCCGGCTTATCGTCCCGACGTTTCTTAAGCAAATTGCCCATACCCTATCCACTGCCGAAAATGGAGCAACGGCTCTGGAAACATTCAAATCAGCCGCCTTTGACCTTGTCCTGATGGATATTCAGATGCCGGTCATGGACGGCTATACCGCCACCGCTAAAATCCGGGAATGGGAAAAAACAACTGACAAGGCGCCCACGCCAATTGTTGCATTAACCGCAGATGACTCTCACCAGGACCTTGAAAAGATTTTTCATGCCGGATGCGACGAGCACCTGGCAAAACCGGTTTCAAAAAAGACTTTAATTTCAATGGTTCGCCGATTTTTAGAACCGGCAAAGTCAAAGGATAAATAACAGACGATCAATTTAACAGGGCATCACCATGATTTTCGATTCATTGTTCAGAATATGACCGCATACCATATGTTGGGGATAGCGACTTGTGGCAAAAGCGACCCATGATACCATTATTCACCACCTTTGTTTTGCTCAAGCTTTCTTGGTAATTTACCGTTGTAAACGGTCATGAGGAACTGAGCCATTTATGCATAGCCGGCATGATAAAAACAGGCGGATCATAAACCGTCAATATCCCTAAACATGGGGCGCAGTTTCAACCTCAAAAATTGCGTTTCGTGATCTAAGATTGGGGGCAGGCGCAAGTAATACACAAAAAAGATGGAACGTTGACCATTAAAAGAGATAATAAATGAAGATTTTCCTGATTGATTTTTTTGATAATACATGCTTATACATAGAATTATCTAATTCGATCTGCTCTCTAAACCAAGAAATCTTTTCAGGCAGAATTAGTACTCGTTCCTATATCAAAAGGAGGATTCGTGGCGCTTCCTGGTCTACTAATCGAGTATCTTGTAGTTGGTTCAATGGCGTTGCTCTGGCTTTTACCGCTGTTAAGTATAAATTTTGAAAATGGGATTCCGTTAGGAAAAGCCGCAGCTTTAGGCCCTTCTATCTATGTTCTTGGCATGTTTGTTGATGCCATGGCATTTATCCTTTTTTCCAAGCTTCCTACTAAGAAGTATTCTCTAAAAAAATTGGTTCGCTTTTTTGTTAAAAAGAAACCTGACATTAAGAATGTTCAGCCCATAATTTTTAAAGACTCATCAGGAAGGAGTTCAAGAGGGAAAATATGGCTGTATTTGTATGAACCAGCTCTAATAAGAGAAGTTCAGGATAGAAGTAGCAGAGACAGGGTCGCTAGAGGTGCTGTTGTAAATATTCTTCTTATGTGGGGTGAATCTCTCCTAAACAGGACGAATAATGACCTTATTTTTAATAGTTTCAACAATTACCATTGGTCTCTGCTCTTTCTTTTTTCCTTTTTAACATGGGGATTTTTAGAGAGCAATAGCTACGCTTTTGAACTCAGAACTGATCATATGATCTTTCATAAACTGTCAAAACAGTCAAAAACTACAAATAAAAAACATCTCTATTAAACCATTCTATATTGATGGTTAGATGTTTTTAAGTATTGTGGCCTTGCTATTCCAAGACTCTTTATGATGTTGGCCACTTTACATACCGTTCCTAACCCAAAAAGGCTATAAATGAATCCTATCGAAGAGGCTCTTCTGATAGCATTGAAAGCTCATAGAGGCTAAAAAGACAAAATGGGGAGACCCTACATTTTACACCCATTGAGGGTAATGGCAAAAATGGTAAACGAACAAGACATGTGTATTGCTTTGCTCCATGATATTCTGGAAGGTTCAGACTTTACTGCAAATGATCTTTTAAAAATAGGTTTTTCAACGACAACCGTTGAAACAATAGTATGCCTGTCAAGGCATACTGACGAAACTTACGACGAATTTATCCAGCGGGTGAAACGAAGCCCCAAGGCTGTTAAGGTTAAAAAAGCTGATCTCGAAGATAATCTTGACGTTACAAGACTGAATAAATTAACCCCCAGGGATTTAAAAAGAATTAAAAAATACCTTCTTGCTTGGAAACAGTTACAGGACCCTTGACCTATACATGTTTCCATCACCTCCACAAATTCAAAACCTGTTTCCGACAGTTCTTCCCTAATGTAGTGTAACTGCCTTTCAAGGAGCTTAAAACAATGTATACAGAGTTTGAGACATCAAAGTTGCCATTAAATCTCATTGCTGAAGAATTTAAAAAATATCTAAAAGAAAATAGTGAGTTTGAAAAAGATCTGAATAGACTTTTCGAGAAAGCTGAAAAAGAAAATACCAAACATGGCATTCGAGGAAATAAAATTGAGATTGCAAATGCAATTCTTAAAAATATCGAAAAAGGACAATATCAAGACAGTTTTGGTGACAACTCTTTTAAAGAGGAAAAAATCAAAACAGATGAATATATTACGCCATTAAAGCTTGCTCTTCAGCGCTTCCAAAAAGACCATAAAATGGTATCGATTCTGTTGTACCTCTTAAAAAGTCTTAAACCCGAATCTTTCCATCGAAAAGATAAAGATGCAATATTCAAAGTAGTAGAGTGTGAACTCTATAATGCTACAAAAAAGAAGCAGATTCAACTTGATTTGAAGGGTTGTGAGGAGATAATTGCCTCTTTTAAAGAAATCTTTTTAGATAAAGAACGACAGAATACTGACCCTAATATTGGCCCTATTCCATATACTATGAATGTTTTGGCTGATTTTATTCATCTACAAATTAGCATAGATACCAAATTCGGTGAAAGGTTCGCAGAAGACGAAAAAACAGAAATCATCAATTCCGATATCCTTAATATATTAGACTACTTAATACTTTTTGTGCCAGCTCTCAACGTATCAACTGACGAGAAAAAAAAATACGAGGAGAATCGAGCGCGCCTCGAATATGAAAACAATTCTTCAGAAATTTATAATACACTAAGCAAGCTTTTTCAAGAAAGCAAAAAGAACCAGAAAGCCTCAAAGCTAAATATCATAGAAAACTTTGTAAAAGAAGCATTCCAAATACTTTTAGGAAAAGACCAATCACAAAAAACTAAAAAAGAAACATATCAAAAAAAAGATAGTAGTTCAGAATATAACGAGTTATCTGAAATTGAGGCCTCACGAGTGTGGGACGAGCTACATAAAATCTATCGATCCTTTGAGTATCTGGATAATTGCAAAAATGATCATATTAAACGCGCACAATATATTCAAAAGCTTAACCATTTGGTTTTTAAAAAATTACTTGAATCTATCCGTGATGGTTATGAAACCTACCACAAAGTCCTTCATTCCATTGGAACTGCGAGATTATTGACCAAATGGAGAATCGGTGGGGACATTATTCCCGTTGCGCTAATACACCATTTTCAGGAAGTGATTTTTCAAAGAGTATGTGGAAGATTTGGTGATGGCCACATCATACCTCCAGAATATCTTGCAATTGTTAACAGGAGTGAATTTTTCACAGAGAAAGAGGATGAACGTACCATAGAAAATGAATATGCGTACAAGACATTATCTGCTTTAGCGAAATTTCGATACGAATTCAAACAAGTTCAAGATATCACTACAAAGTTTTTCAAAGTAAGCCCCCATAACCAACATAAATGTGAGAACTTACTCCACAACGCATACGAAATTATGTCTAATAATTTTGACATTTTTTTTATCATCCTCGCTTCTCACATCAATCGACTTGAGGAAGTTGAAAAAGAAATCCAAACAGGAAACCTCAGCGAAGATAAAAAAATTAAAAAACTAAAGAATCAAATTTATGCCAGAAAAATCCTAAAATTTTTCTCACCTATAACCCATTTTATTAATCAGCGAGATATTATAATTGCATCAGAGGATATACCTTATAAAATAATCAGAGAGGACACCGAAATTACATCATCTGGTGGAAAAGAAATGCAGCAGAAAAAAAATAGTTCTCAACCCCAAAATACATCTGAAGAAAAAACTAATGATTTGGAAAAAATTATTGGATTAATCAAAAATACATTGAGGGAAAAGAGGGCGCTATATTCTAACAGTTTTGAAGATCTTGAGATTACAGGGCGTACGAAGCATCGTTACAGCCGGTCTAAAAAAACATTTCGAAAAGGTGAAATAAAAGACGAACTAGGTATCCGAATCGTGGTTACAGACAACAAAACACCTGACTGCTATAACATCATTGATGTGTTGAAATCCTCTGATCGGTTGGAAATTGTCCCTGATTTGTTTGATGATTATATAAAAGAACCCAAGCCTGGTGGGTACCAATCCATTCATCAAATTTTTAACTATTTAAACCGGGACAAAAAGCCAACAGACATTTATTTTGAAGTTCAGGTTCGAACACGAGAAATGGATATAGCTGCAGGAAGAGGTGAAGCGTCACACTGGAATTATAAACTCGCATCGGATATTGAAGAACTCAGCTCTCGGTATGTTGAAAAAAGTTGGCTGATTCGGTGGAGTGAGTTTTTCACTGGGAACGTCATTGCATTTAAGCCGATGATAAAATCTATAAATGGGGAAATTGATGCAAAGACTCCAGAGCGAAGAGTCGTTATTCTCCCATTAGGGTCAGTCCCTCTTGATCTTTTTGGCTTCTACTTAGCCGAAGAGGAAAAATTACGAAAAATAGACCGAGTTAAAAATATTGTTTCAGAAATAGCGAAAATGCAGTCTTTTAAAAATGGGAAGTCATTGGATGCATGCTCGTATCTCATTCAGAACGGAGACGAGATTACCTTTAAAAAGCAAAAAAATTCATCCAAGGACGATAAAAAAGAGACAATGGATTCCGTTCAGCGATGGCTCGGTTATGTTATGTCCAACCACTTAAGAAAAGAAATGTGTATCTACATTAGGAAACACATTGAAGAAAAAGAAAAAGCTCGGGAGGAAAAGGAGGGTATCGAAAAAAATGAAGAATACCTAAAAAAGAGAGACCGGAAAATACACCAATTATATGAGGAACAAATTAGAGGAATAGGGCAATCAATATTAGACACTATTCTTAGAGACAAGCGGATTACACCAAAGACTTTTTTCTTTAAATCTGTTCCAGGACGTGATGTAAAGATCAAGGAGCTAATAAGAGACGAATATGAAGATATGCCAAAGCAATTGATTGATCAATTCCCATATGAAAGAATAATTTCCCAAAATGATATTTTTATCTCAATTTGTGAAAAAGGCATGGCCTACACAGATATTCTTGTTGAAAACACGATAAAAGCAATTACCAAATATGATCGTTACGTGTTTGAGGGCCAAAATTTTGTTCGACGAAAGATTGAAGAAGACTACATAGAGTCTGAAAATATTTGGCAATTTCTTTCATTTGGAAAAACAAAATTTTTCTGTTTGAAAGGATCGGAATGTGAAAGCTATTTTGAAAGAGAAGATTATTACAAAATTGGTAAGGATCTGCTTGACCCCATTACCGTAGAAAAAGCATTAGAAACATATCAAGTGAAAATGAAAAAAATGAAAAATGGCATCGAAGAATGCAAAAATGAAAGTTGCCATTTCTGTAAAACGCTTTTTAACAATAATAAGAATAAAAAGGACTTTGATGCCACCGAGGAGTGGATTGATAAAATAAAGGTTCGTAGTGAAGGTTTAAAAAGCAACATTTCTCTCAACGACTTAGGAATTCGCGTTGACCCGGGGCTAGAGAACAGGTTTGAGAACAGTGAAATCAGACTCTGTAAATTCTGTAGACCTATTGCCGAAAGCAAAATATTCATAGAGTTGTACACACAGAAAAACCCAAAGGGGCGGAAGGGGAAAGAACAAACCATTATTCTCCATTCAAATGATTGCCCAAAAAAGAATTGGCTTTTGGAAAAAGATAAACAACCCCTCAAAAATAAGAATACCGTAAATGGAGAATCTAAGAAGATATCATTATATGGACCACCTCAACTTGTTGAGTGGAAAAAGCCACCAGCAAAAAATATGGATATTAACTATGCAACAACTCTGCGGATACTTGCCATGGATCGAGTGGGAATGGTGTCTGATCTCACAGGACAATTCAAGAAATTAAAACTAAACCTGAAGGGGGTATCATCTGAAATCTTAACAATAACAACAGACGTTCATTTAAATACATACATATCGAATATTAGTAAATTAAACGAGATTATCGAAACCATCAATAAGAATATTGTTGGCCCTCGACAAAGACGTGAAATTTTCTACATTGACAAAGAGCCTGGTGCTATTTTAACTCGCCTAAAATAGCGATGCAATAAGTTCCAAAACACACCTGGATAGGATACAAGTCCCAGGTGTGTTTTGGCTTTGAGTCTAAGTCAACTATTAAAGGGGATAAGCCTAAATTCAGATGGGAATCTCAAACCCCACATTATGTCTATGATTGAACGTCTTCTTGAAAAGTTCCTCGACCACAAGATATAGAGGGTGTTCCTTCCTAATGAGTATACCGGAGTAGGTTATTATACATAGCATATCAAGCAACCCTATCGAATACCCTTCTGCCCTGCCCGCTTGACGGCAGGGCCTGCCGGCGTTATTCTAATCTCTACGATATGTTTGGAAAACCGGGTGGCGAAATGCCCGGCTCCGCCCTTCCCAAGCCTTTTTATGGAGTATCTTCAATGAAAAAGCCCTACCGTGATTTTTGCAGTGCCGTTTCCCGGATCATTCCGGATGAGCGGATGATTACCGATCCTTTAGAGCTTGCTGCCGTTGGAACGGATGCAAGCTTTTACGCCCTGGTCCCCCAGGTGATTGTGGACGTTCGGGACGAATCCCAGGTCTGCCTGGTACTGCGTGAGGCCAGGAAACGCAAGCTTCCCGTGACCTTCCGGGCGGCGGGCACAAGCCTTTCCGGCCAGGCGGTGACAGACTCGGTTCTTATCCGGATGGGAAAAGGCTGGGAGGAGATGCGGATATTCGACGATGCCAAAAAGGTCCGGCTGGGACCTGGGCTGATCGGGGGCCATGCCAACCGGCGCCTGGCCGTGCTGGACAAAAAAATCGGACCGGATCCGGCGTCGATAGATGCGGCCAAAATGGGGGGCATTCTGGCCAACAATGCCTCGGGCATGTGCTGCGGCACCTCCCAGAATTCCTACCAGACCTTGGACAGCATTCGGCTGGTTCTTGCCGACAGCACGGTGGTAGACACAGGAGATGACTTAAGTGTGGCCGCCTTCAAGGCCACCCACAAGGATCTGCTGGACAAAATCGAAGGCCTCAGGGATAAGGTGAAAGCCGATCCTGCGCTTACCGAGCGCATCCGCCACAAGTTCAAGATCAAGAACACCACAGGATACAGCCTCAATGCATTGATAGACTTTCAGGATCCCTTAGACATCATGGCCCATCTGATGATCGGATCCGAAGGCACCCTGGCCTTTATCTCAAGCGTGGTATTGAAAACCGTTGTGGAACACCGGCACAAGGCCTCGGCCCTGGTACTTTTCTCCGGCATGGAAGATGCCTGCAAAGCCATTCCTGTGCTCAGAACCTGCCCTGTTGCCGCAGCAGAGATCATGGACCGGGCCAGCCTGGCCTCGGTCGAGGACAAACCCGGCATGCCTGATTACCTGAAATCCCTGGATGACGGCGTCACGGCCCTGCTCATCGAGACCCGGGCCGAGACTCCGGAGGATTTGGACCGCCAGGTGACCCAAGTCACCGACGCCCTGGCCTCCTTTCGTACGGTCCGCCCGGTCTCTTTCTCCCTTGATCCGGACGAATGTGCCGCGCTGTGGAAAATCCGGAAAGGCTTGTTCCCTGCTGTGGGCGCTGTCCGTCAGACCGGCACCACCGTTATCATCGAGGATGTGGCCTTTCCCCAGGATCATCTGGCTGAAGCGGCCCTGGATTTGCAGGAGCTTTTTAAAACCTACGGCTACAATGAGGCCATTATCTTCGGCCACGCCTTTGAAGGCAATCTTCACTTTGTCTTTACCCAGGATTTCGCCAGCAAAGAAGAGGTGGACCGCTACAGCCGGTTCATGGGGGATGTGGTGACCATGGTGGTGGAAAAGTACGACGGCTCTCTTAAGGCCGAGCACGGCACGGGCAGGAACATGGCGCCGTTTGTGGAAAAGGAATGGGGCGCCCAGGCCTATGCCCTGATGCAGGAGATTAAACATATCTTTGATCCCGAGACCCTGCTCAACCCCGGGGTTATTCTCAATCCGGATCCTCAAGCCCATGTCCAGCATCTCAAATCCATGCCCGCAGCCCATGAAATTGCGGATAAATGCATTGAATGCGGATTCTGCGAACCGGTCTGTCCCTCCAGAAATTTGAGCTTCACCCCGAGACAGCGCATTGCAGGGCGAAGAGAGATTGAACGGCAAATCGCCGCCGGAACGGGCCGCTGGAAGGTTAAAAAACTGGCCAGATCCTATCAATATCCGGGTATGGACACCTGCGCAGCTGACGGGCTTTGCGGCACCCGCTGCCCGGTGGAGATCGATACCGGAAAAATGGTCAAGGCGCTGCGGGGCGAAGCCCGGGGACCTTTGGCCGAAAAAATAGCCAATACCGCAGCCGATCATTACGGCACGGCCATGAAAAGCGTTCGCCGCACCATGAACAGCGTTGACACCGTTCACAAGCTCACCGGCACCCCGTTCATGGAAACGGCGTCAACTTTGGCCCGAACGGCGTCCTTTAACCAGATCCCCCAATGGAACCCTCAGATGCCCCGGGGCGGAGACAAGGTGGTTCCGGGCCCTGTTAAAGAGAAGAATCCCCTGAAAGTGGTTTATTTTCCCGCCTGCATCAGCAGGAGCATGGGGGGGCCGTCCCGGACTGAAACCGAACGGGACAGCCTGACGCAAAAGACCCTTTCCGTTCTCAAAAAGGCCGGTTACGAGGTGCTTTTTCCTGAAGGGATGGATGATCTTTGCTGCGGCCAGGCCTTTGAGAGCAAGGGCTTTGAAAAAACCGCCAATCAAAAAATGGAGGAGTTGTCAAAAGCCTTGATGGCAGCCTCGGACAACGGGCAGATTCCGGTGCTCTGCGATACAAGTCCCTGTTTGATGCGCATTAAGAACTATATGGTAAGAAAGGATATCCGGGTCTATGAGCCGGTGGAATTTGTCATGACATATCTCATGGACCGCCTGGAATTCACCCCCAAAAAGACCTCCATTGCCATCCATCCCACCTGCAGTACAAGGAAGATGGGGCTTGAAAAACGCCTTCTGGAACTGGCCCGGGCCTGTGCCGAAGAAGTGGTCTGGCCTGAGGAAATCCACTGCTGCGGCTTTGCCGGGGATAAAGGCTTTAACCAGCCGGAGCTCAATGCCTCAGCTTTAGAGGGCCTGGCCGAGCATGTCTGCACCTGCGAGGCAGGCTACTCCACCTCAAAAACCTGCGAAATCGGGCTTTCCCTGCATTCCGGGATCCCCTACCGCTCCATTCTCTATCTGGTGGACGAGGTTTCAAGACCTAAAGTACAGGATAATCCTGTGTAAATTTATTACATAGACCTGATCCTCCGAACTGCCGGCGGCAGGGAGCGTCTTCTCCCTGCCGCCGGCAGAACCGTCTCCGTCATCACGGAGGCTATACATTTTTATTTTTAATACGGCTTAAGGAAACCGGCGTAATGCCCAGATAGGAGGCGATATAATGCTGGGGGACCCGATCTGCAAGCTCCGGATTATTTTTCATCAACTCATCATACCGCCGCTGGGGGCTGTGGGTGATTCTCGATATGAACAATTTCTGGTAATGGTATAACCGCTTCATGAGAAATTCGTTCAACAGCTCTTTTATGTCTTGATCCCGTTCAATGGCCTCAAGGAAATCCGTCCGTTGGGCCACATGGAGAACTGCAGGTGTCAGGCTCTCGATATTGTACAGGCAGGGCTGGTTGTGCTTTAAACTCTCAAAAGAAGAGACAAAGCTGCCTTCAAAGAAAAACTGAAAGGTGATGTCGTTCCCGTCATCATTAAACCATGACCGAAGACAGCCCGTTTCAATCAGGAATACCTGCTGGCAAACATCACCCTCATTCACCAGAAATGTTTTTCTGGGAAAATTTACCTTTCTGGAGATTGTTTTAAATTTTTCGATCATCTCGGAATTTAAATCCATCATTCTTGGCCTTAGGTCTGGTTTTTAAAGACACATCGTCTTCAACTTGTTGGTATTCTAAGGCGTTAGCACAGCATTTTGTTTAAAACAAGGTAATATCCTCAAAGACATCCCGGCCCATCCCCTCGAACGGTCTCTTCTTAATCCAGACGAATGACAACCTTGCCCCTGGCCCGTCCGGTTTCAACGTATGCGTTGGCCTCTGCCATCTGCTCCAAAGAATATACCCGATCGATTACAGGCGTTATTTTTTGGGATAAAAGGGCCAGCCCCATCCTTAGCACCCCGCTTAAAAGCCCATGGCGGGTTATGATTGATAGCATGGGATGAGCGATGCTGACATAGACGGATCTGCCATTTTGGCTGAACACCTCATCCCCCGGTTCAAATCGGGTGACCCTTTGGCCGATTTTTTCAACGGCGCCTGCGGTATCGTTCCCCAGTATCCATGGAAATTTTACCCGCCGTTTTTTTCAAACACCGGCCGGCCGTACCCTTCACGTTTCATCACATCTATGGGATTAACGCTTGTGGCCATATTCCGAATCAGTATGTCAAAAGGGCCTACAGCAGGCAGCGGCTGCCAGGTATCAACATGTAAAACATCGGTTGATCCATAGGCCCGGATTGTTATCGCTTTCATTTTTTATATCCTTGCTTGAAAATCACATTCATAAAAATTTTCATGTTCCCGATCTGCGATCCCCTACATAATGATGGCGCCGATATTAATACTGGTGTAAAAATCCTCCACCCTGACCGTTTTTTGGGGGAAGTCCGGAAAACGGATCTGCAGCTCATAGGTCCGGCCGTCTTCTTTTAAGCCGTCGAATTTGAAATCCCCGAAAAAATCGGTTTCAATCTCATCTACGGCTTTGCCCTCTCGAATCAGCGTCACCACTGCATTTTGAGCGCACTCTTCTCCGATGTCCGCCATGTATGCAATACTGCCGGCAATGAATGCCCGGTCATACCGGTAAAGGTTCCGGTAGAGTACCCGGGGGCGGGTTTTGTACTCCGGATGCAGGGCTTTAAGGTCTTCTGCTTTGACTTTGTCTTGAATCTGCCCCTCATCCGCCCTCATAAAGGACAGTGCCCCTGTGGGACAGGCGGTAACGCATCGGGGCTCTTTCCATCCCTCGTCCAGAAGGTGGGCGCAAAAACTGCACTTCTGGGGGATATCCTTTTCTTCATTCCAGTCCACCGCGTTATAAGGACAGGCCTTTCCAATTTTCTTCTGCCCCTTTGATTTTACAGGATCAATGATAACCATGCCGTCTTCTCTTTTATAAACCGCATTGTTTTGCGCGGCTTTAATGCAGGGGGCATCATCGCAGTGCATGCAAAGCGTCGGCCTGTAAGCCACATCCATAAGGGAGCCTGCCCCCCTTTCCTTTCGCATGATATTCATCCATCGGTGCCCATGACGAGGCTGGGCTGACGAATAGGGAGGAAATTCATTGTCCACATGCTCGTCCTTGCAGGCCATAAAGCAGTTGTTGCAGTCTTCACATTTTTCAACATCAATGATCATATAAGCTTTTTTCATTTTTATTTTTCCTCCCAGAGCTTGATCTGAACCAGACATGACATGGCTGAAGTTGAGTGGGATTTTTTGATGATGGGCCGCCTGGATGTCAGAAGATTGATGCACCCGCCCCGATCCGGGGAATTGCCGGGCTCGCCAACGGGATCATACACCGAGGAAGACTCATAGGAATGGCAGGTTCCCTTTGGCACCCGTTCGGTGACCTGGGCCGCGCAGATCACAACGCCCCTGTCATTGAAAACCTGCACCAGGTCATTTTCCCTGATGCGCCGCTCTTTGGCATCTTCGGGATTGAGTCGCAGGATCCAATAGTAATACCCGTTGAACAGCACCCTGTGGTTTTTAATGTCGTTGCTGAAGGCATCCTTGCCGTCATTGTGGGTATGAAAGCTGTAACGGGGATGGGGGGAGATGAGCTGGAGCGGATATTTCTCATAGAGTTCCTTTGTATGGTGGCCTTCCCAGGAGGGGATATACTTGGTCATTACAGGCCGTTCAGGATCATCAGGATCAAAGCGCTTCAGGCTTGAGCAGACAAACTCTATTTTACCGGACTGGGTCTGCAGACCTTTTCCGAATTTACCGTTGTAGTCTGCGGGCAGAGGGCCAAGCTCCGGGGTATCTTTCACCCTGCCCTCGGCAAAGGCCCTGTATGAGGGCTTGCTCCGCAGCTCTTCCGGAGGGGCCGGCACCACATAATATCCTTTTTTCATGAATTTTTTCCAGGATATTTTTCCTGGGAGGTCTGTGGCATCGTATAGTCTCTTGCACCACTCAAAGGCGGTATTGCCCTCGGAAAATACAGGCCCTATGCCCAGACGGTTGGCCAGTTCCTGGAAAATATCGTAATCCGGCTTGGACTCTCCCAAAGGTTCGATACAGGGGTGCTGAAGGGTGATGACCCGATGGTTGAGTTGGCCGAATGAATCCTGGACATATCCGCCGCAATTGGCGCTTTCACCGATATCCCAGCGTTCGAAATTCGTGCAGGCCGGCAGGATAATATCGGCGAACCTGGCCTCGCCTTCAAACCAGATGGACTGGTTGACCACGAATTCCAGCTTGTCGGTCCGGTAGGCCTTGACATAGCGGTTGGTTTCGCTCTGGGTCCCGATAAAGGATCCCCCGTACTTATAGTACATTTTCACAGGCGAGTGGCCGGGTTCGGGATAGGTAAATTTCTGGAACTGGCTTTCAATGGAAAAAGGTGCATTGTTGTTGCCCCAGGTCTGGGCCCGGCCTTCGAGAATGGCTTCGGGGAGCAGCTGTCTTGGCACCTTTTGAAACGAGGTGTTCAAGGTTGGAATCTGGGGCATCCGATTGAGCATGCGCATGGCAAGGCCGGTATCAAGGTAACTGCCGGACATGCCGCCTTCGGCATATCCCGGAAAGCAGAAATTTCTATCGATGGGGGTTCCGCCCTGAAAACTGCCCATGTTCACCCCGGGTTTTCCAAGGCCCTGCATGGCCATCAGACAGACCATGGAACGGGCCCATTCAATGCCCGTTGAATCCCGGCAGGCACCGCCCACATTGTTACCGGGCCCGCCTGCGGCCAGATAGGTTTTACGGGCCGCCCATTCTCTTGCAAGGGCTCTCACGTCCCTTGCCGGGATGCCGGCCTCCCCCTCCTGCCATTCGGGCGTCTTGGGAACACCGTCCTCTTTGCCCAGAATATAATCCTTCCATTCATCAAATCCTGTGGTCCGCGCTGCGATATATGCTTTGTCGTAAAGATCCTCGGTAACCCACACATAGGCGATGGCAAGGGAAAGGGAATTGCCCGTGGCCGGGCGCGGTGCCAGCCATTTTCCGCCCAGAAGCGCTGCTGTATGGTTGTAGTAAGGATCGATATGAACAAATTTTATCCCCAGTTCCTTGGCCCAAAGCCTCCGGACGGTGCCCTCCATACCGGCGTAAACCCCGCAGGTGGATTCGGGATCGCTGGACCAGAAGACAACCAGTTCGCATTCTTTCAGCTGGTCTTCCACAAGCCCGTAGCATTCGCCGCCTCCTAAGCGCATACTGTACCCCCAATGATTTGAGGCCCCCCAATACCACCCCTCCCAGGAATCCGGATTCTGAATGGTGGGGGTATGACCGATAAGGTTTAAAAACCGCTTAAAAGCGCTCAGCCAATACCCAAGGTTTCCCCACATATGGTGGGACCCGTTACTGGATAAAATGGCGCCCTGGCCATGCACCTCTTTCATCCTCATGATCTCAGTTGCCACGATATCAAGGGCTTCGTCCCAAGAAATCCGTTCGTATCCGGAAATCCCGCGGTTCTCAGGGTTTCGCTCCCCATTGGGATCAAAATCCTTGCGCTTCATGGGGTAAAGCAGTCTGTCTTTCGAATAAATGATGGACTTCATGGCATGGGAATAGGAGGAGAGCCTTGTTTTCCTCGGCGGGGTAAATTTTTTGCCCCTGGCCTCAATGGTCCAGGAAGCGGCATCTTCATCGTCAAATTCAATGGGAATGATACGAAGAATTTTTCCGTTCTTGACATCCACATGGACGGCACCGCCGTTGGTGCAGTTCACATAACGGGTGACACCGTTTCCCCGGTCAATGCCATATTCCATACCCACATACTCAATCATGTTCAGGGTCTGCCCAAACCACTGCACAAGAAAATCATCGCCCTCCATATTGACCACCATCTCCTTCATGGCGTTGATCATATCCAGCTGTTTTTTGGAAGGGCTCATCAATTTTGCCGCCAGCTCGACGGTTTCCATGGTCATGATGACATCCGGTGACGGATGGATTCCTTTTTCGGAAGACAGCTTCCCGTTTTTAAAGATATAGTATCGGCCCTGGGAGTTGTCTTTCACCCGGATCTGGGCGATAAAATTCGGGGCGTTTTCAATTCTTTTTCTGTACTCCTTATTCCGGGCGGCTGTTATCTTTATTATTTTTTCCAGGGCAAAAAGCGTTGCTGCAAATTGCATCTGCTTAATCTTCATATGCCTTCCCTTCTTTTACCTGTTAAAAATGCAGTTACCGTCAAACGCCCTTGGATTCAAAAAACAAATTCGGCAACATATTCAGATACAAGGACATTGAGTTTAAAAAGGGGTAACACAAGGCGGAAACGGAAAGCATTAACATAAGTTATCGTTTTTTTAGTTTACCTCAACGATTACGACTGACGGCAAAAAGGCAAATGGCCAAGTGACATGCGGATGCCCTGACCTGACACCCTGCAGGGATTTTAAAACTTTAAAAACTTTGCTACCATGGCGCCGCTGACCATGAATTTTTAAAACGAATTTTTCTTGTACAAGGATAACTTTAGATGATCAAAACAGCCTGGATGCTGACTATTGCCGCCGCCCTTGTTTTCCAGGGCTGCGCCACGCTTAAGAAAGAAGAGTGCCTGACGGCGGATTGGGATCTGATCGGATATGAGGACGGGCTCAAAGGCTATGCCCCGGAGCGCATCGGAAAGCACAGGAAAGCCTGTGCCGAATACGGGGTAACTCCTGATACGGCGGCCTATACCGGAGGACGGTCCAGGGGACTTGTCCAGTACTGCACGCCTTCAAAGGGCTTTAACATCGGACGCCGCGGCAATGGATACTCCGATGTATGCCAGGCCCACCCGGATCTGGAAGCAGCTTTCCATGAGGGCTTTCTCTTTGGAAGAAAAATCTATCTTCTGGAATCTGAAATTGAAGAGAAAAAAGAACACATCCGGGTCATGGAAGAGGAGATGGCAGACCTTGAGGTGCAGATCAAGGACAAAGAAAAGCAACTGAGTCCCAACTGCACCAACAGCGCGGCCTGCCAGAAAGCCCTAAGCCGGATCCAGGACCTGGGCCGAAAGGTTTATCACAACACCCGGATGATCCGGCATGAGAAGCTGGCCGTAATGGCCCTGTCCCACAAGCTGAAAAAACTATTGGCCCAATCCCCCTATTAACCCCCGGAGGAATCCCGGGCGTTTCACCCCTTAACCGGGCACATGGTGGCATTTTTCCCTGAAGCTTTCCGCCGTACTGATCTCGATAAAGGAAGCTCCGTGCTTGGGGCCGAAGCTGCCGGCCAGGACGATAATTTTGTCCTCATCTTTGAACAGTCTTTTATCCAGCAGCTTGCAGATGGCCTCCTGCAGGGGCTCCACAGCGGATTCGGCCATGGGGATATGATCGGCAAAGACCCCGTAGGAAAGCGACAGCCACCGCATCACCCTCTTATCATAAACCTGGGCAAAAATGGGGTTATCCCCCCGGTAAGCGGCCAGGGCCAGGATTGAGGTGCCGGTGAGGGAATCGGCCACAATCCCCTTGGTTCCCAGGCGCAGGGCCGCCTTAACGGCGGATTTGGCCAGGTAAGCTGTGACCTTGTTCTCCAGAGAATACGGCACATCAATAAACGACGAGCGCTTATCCTCCACTTCCTGGGCGATCTTGGCCATGGTGCGCACGGCCACCTCCGGGTACTTTCCAGAAGCGGTTTCCCCGGACAGCATCAGGGCGTCGGCATGATCCAGGCAGGCATTGGCCACATCGGAGACTTCGGCCCTTGTGGGTCTGGGGGACTCAATCATGGAGTGCAGCATCTGGGTGGCCACGATCACGGGCCGCCGCATCTCCACACAGGTTTTAATGATCTGCTTTTGGATTAAAGGGATCTGTTCCGTGGGGATCTCTACGGCCAGATCCCCACGGGCAATCATCACCCCGTAGGCCTTTTCAAGGATCTCGTAAAGGTATTTTACCCCTTGGGAGTTCTCAATTTTTGCAATAATCTTGATGGGGGATTTTTTCCTGTCCAGAATCTGCTGAACCGCCATGACATCTCCCTGGTTCCGTACAAAAGAATGGGCGATGAAATCCAGGTTATTGTCTGCGGCAAATTCAATAAACCCCTTGTCCTTCTCACTTAAGGCAGGCAGCTTGACATGGACGGAAGGAATATTGATACTCTTTCGGGGATGGATGACCCCGTCGTTTTCCACATGGCAGATCAGGTATTCATCATCCTTTTTCATTACGGCCAGGGCAATGCAGCCGTCATCCACCAGCACCGATGACCCCACCGGGACATCCTCCACAAAATGCGCATAGGAAACGCAAATCACATCGTCGTGGGAAATTTCCCCCGGGGCGCCCTTAATGCGGATATAATCCCCGTGTTTTACAGCCAGAGGCGCTTTGGCGTCGCAGGTTCTTATTTCAGGGCCTTTGGTGTCCAAAAGGATGCCGATCTTGTCCGATACCTTCCGGGTATTTTCTATGACCTGCATCGCATCGTCATGGGTCATATGGGCCGTGTTCAGGCGGACCACGTTCACCCCGGCCTTGTGGAGCCGCGCGATGAAATCCGGTGAGCAGTTCAGGTTGGAAACAGTGGCGATAATCTTTGTCTTTCTAAGGTTCAAGGCCCCCTCCTTTTTTCCTGCACAGGGTCATGATAAAAAATTCTATGGCGATTTCCGCCTGGACCGCCGAAGTTTTCAACTGCATGTCCAGGTCGGAGAGCATCATCATGGCACAGGTCAGTTCGTTCAGGGAAAAGTGTTGTGATTTCTGGAAATTCTGAAACACAGGATACGCGCTTTTAGGATTGGGAGCAAGCAAAAGATCGTTAGCCGCAGCTTTGGCCTTTTTGCCTTTACCCGAATCCGGTTCCGGGTTCAGCGCGGCTTCCAAGGCCTTATCCGCATCTGCGGCGGCCTTGTCCCAGGCCTGGATTCTGGGCATCATCACCTGCTTGAATCCGTTAAAATGCATGGTCCCAAGCGGCGGCAGTCCCGGAGCATCCTTGCGCAGCTCAGAAAGGAAAAGCTTGATGGCCAGAAGCTTTCGGATCTGATTCTCCAGGGTTTTCAGGATCTGAAGGGGGTGAAACCCTTCTGAAAACAGGGCGTTGAGCAATGTGATCGACTTTTGAATATCTTTGTCCATCACGGCATTGGTCAGGCTGAAGATGGGGTCTTTTTTATCCCGGTGGACCACGGCTGCAACATCGCCTGCCGTAATCCGGTCCCGGGTGCCGGTATAGGCCAAAAGCTTTTCAATGTTGCCGGCAAAAAGCTCGGGGTTGAAACCGGTCTGTTCCATCAGGGAATTAAAGGCGACAGCGTCCATCTGCTTTCCCGTCCCTGCCAGCTGCCCTCGGGCAAGCTCGCGCAGCACCGCCTGCTGTTCCTCTATGTCCGCCTTTCTGGCGCCGGTGGCCACGGTGCAGTCCACAACCGTCCCCTGCTCCAAAATGGTCTTGTATATTTTTTTTCGCTTGTCCGGGGCGGAAGATGTCATGACCAGGATGTGGTTTTCAGGAATTCCCTTTTCGGCAAGCCCTGCCAGAAGATCAATGTCCTTTGGGGAATAAGAGATCTCTCCCGCCGCAGCCCTTGTCACAAACAACGGCGCCTCTTTTACCGCGATAACCTTGGCGGACTGGAGAAATGAAAAGGTGGTCACCTGCTCAATCACATCCCCGACCGGAGTCTGGCGGCCGTCCAGGGTATCCAGGCCGAACTGCCTTGACTGCCCCCGCAAAAGAAACGAAGTCAGCTGTTCAAAGGCCTTTCGGACCAGAAAGGGTTCGCCGCAGATCAGCCAGATTTGGGACAGGTCTTTTCTGTCACCCTTTTCAAGGTGTCCGTTGAGCATATTGTGCCGGATCAGCCCCATGGGTAATGTCCTAACTTTTTTTGCCGGTCTTAAAGCGGTAAACCATGAGACAAAGGGCGACAATAGATGCCACAAGACCGATCCCCTGGGACATGGACAAAAAGGAGAAGAAAAAATCCCCTCTGAAATCCCCTCTGAAGTGCTCAATCCCAGCCCTGAATAAGGAGTAGAGAATGACATAGCTTAAAAAGGCCATGCCGTTAAAGCGCTTGCGCTTTTGAATGGTCAAAAGAATGAAAAAAAGCAGGATATTGGACGCCACCATATAAAGCTGGGTGGGATGCAGGGCAATGTTCTGGGGGGCCAGGCTGTTGGGGTTGGTAAAGGTGACGGCAAAGGGCAGATCGCACACCTTTCCATAGCAGCAGCCGGCAAAAAAACAGCCGAATCGTCCGATGCCGTGTCCCAGGGCAAGGCCCGGGGCAAGCACATCTGCGGTCAGCCAGACCGGCAGTTTTTTAACCCGGCAAAACACCACGGCGGCCAGTGTAGCGGCCAGGAACCCGCCGAAAAAGACAAGTCCCCCGTTCCATATCCGGAAAATCTCCATGGGGGCCTGCCTGAAACTGTCAAAACTGACAATGACATACAAAAGCCTTGCGCCCACAAGGGAGGCGATGAGAATGGTGAAAAAAAGATCGGAAACCGCCTGGTCTGAAATGCCGTAAAACCGGCCGTTCTTCTTGGTAAACCAGACTGCAGTCAAAAAGCCCAGAGCGATGAACAGCCCGTAGGTGTACAGCTTAATGCTGCCGAACTCCACAAGGATGGGATGCATAATACCTTATCCTTCCGGTATTTTGTTGAACACAACATGGTAGATCAGAATGGCCATGCCGATGGTGATGGCGGAATCCGCCACATTAAAGGCCGGCCAGTGGGCCGCTTTGATGTAAAAATCAAGAAAATCCACCACCTTACCGAATCTGAAGCGGTCGATGAGATTGCCCAGCGCCCCGCCGAATATCATGGCAAGACCCCAGGATAAAAAGACATGGGTTCTGGCGGCCTTATGGTACATCCAGACCACAAAGACGGCCACGACGGCGGACAGAAATAAAAAGACAAAGCGTCTGACCCCGAGCGACTGGGTGGCGAAAAATCCGAAGGCTCCGCCCGGGTTGAGTACATGGGTGATATTGAACAGGCCCGGAATCACCTCAATGGCCTGGTGAAGGGCCAAGGCCTTGACAATCAGGGCTTTTGTGATCTGGTCAGCCAGCACAACGGCGGAACTGACCAGGATCAGTCTTTTGCCTTCTGGGGACATGCGTTAGGCCAGGATGGTCTTTAAGGCTGCGGCACACCGGGGGCAGGCAGTGGGATGCTCGGTATCGCTGCCGATGCCGGTATCAAAACGCCAGCAGCGCTCGCATTTTTCCCCGGCAGCACGGGTGACCCGGATGGCCAGTCCCTCAATTTCCTTGCCCTCATAAACCTCACCGTCAATGGAGGCCACGATACTGGCCTGGGACACGATGAACAGGTCGTTTAGGCTGTCCGCGACGGTCTGCGCATGGGCTGCCAAGTCTCCTTGCGGCAGTTTGATCTCAACGCAGGCATCCAGGGGGTGGCCGATGAGTTTAGCCTTTCTGGCCTCTTCCAGAGCCTTTGTCACCTCGCCTCTCAGGTCTCTGAGACTTTCCCATTTAGCGGCAAGGTCCTTGTTTTCCCAGGCCGGATCAATCTTGACCATGGATTCCATGTGGACGGACTCTTTTTTCTCATCCCCTAAGGGCATGTGGGTATAGATCTCCTCTGCGGTAAAGGGCAGGATGGGGGCCATCAGTTTGACCAGGGCATCCAGGATGGCGGCCATGGCAGCCTGGGCGTCCATACGGCCGGGGTCTTTCTCAGGAGAGGTGTAAAGCCGGTCCTTTATGATGTCCAGGTAAAACGAGGACAGGTCAACCGCGCAGAAGTTGTGCAGGGTATGGTAGATGGTGTGGAATTCGTAAGACTCATAAGCCGCCAGACACCGTTTCACCACGGCGTGGAGGCGGTGAAGGATGAACCGGTCCAGTTCCCCCATTTCAGATAGAGGTCTGGCACTGGAGGCGCAGTAGCCGTTCAGATTGCCCAGCATGAACCGGCAGGTGTTTCTGATTCTTCTGTATGCATCGGACAGCTGACGGATGATGTTATCGGAAACACTGATGTCACCCTTGTAGTCGGCGGAAGCCACCCAGAGTCTGAGCACATCGGCGCCGTACTGCTTGATCACCTTTTCGGGCAGCACCACGTTGCCCACTGATTTGGACATTTTCCGGCCCTGCTCGTCCACGGTGAAGCCATGGGTGAGAACCGCCTTGTAAGGGGCTCTTCCGGTTCGGCCAACCGCCGTCAGCAAAGAGGAATGAAACCATCCCCGGTGCTGATCCGATCCTTCAAGATACATGTCCGCAGGACGCTGCAGCCCTTCTCTCTCCTCCAGGACGGCCGCATGGCTGACGCCGGAGTCAAACCAGACATCCAGGATGTTATGGTCTTTTGTAAAGCTCTTGGAACCGCACTCGCAGGTGGCGCCTTCGGGCATGAGGAATTCGGCATCCTTTTCAAACCAGATGTCGGAAGAGTGCTCGGTGAACAGGGCGTGAACCTTGTCCACGGACTCCCGGGTGACGTAGACCTTTTTGCACTCGCTGCAATGGAACACCGGGATAGGCACGCCCCAGGAACGCTGGCGGGAAAGGCACCAGTCCGGACGGTTCTCGATCATGGAGTAGATCCGCTCCCGTCCCCAGGAGGGAATCCACTGCACATTGTTGATCTCTTCCAAAGCCTTTTGCCGCAGCCCCATCTTTTCCATGGAGATGAACCATTGGGGGGTGGCCCGGTAGATCACCGGATTCTTGCACCGCCAGCAGTGAGGGTAGGAGTGGGCCATATTTTCATTTTTCAGCAGCATGCCGCGCTCTTCAAGGGTCTTGTTGATCTCAACGTTGGCCTTGAAGATGAACTGGCCTGCAAACATTTTAACATCACTTGAGAATGTGCCGTTGTCCTCCACAGGAGAATAGCAGTCCAAGCCGTAGCGCTTGCCCGCGATATGGTCGTCTGCACCGTGACCGGGTGCGGTATGCACGCAACCGGTACCGGCGTCCAGGGTGACATGGTCGCCCAGGATGATCAAAGACTCCCGGTCATAAAAGGGATGGGAGCATTTCTTGTTTTCAAGGTCTTTTGCTGCAATTTCAGCAATGATGCTGTACCCTTCCATACCAAAGGCGGTCATTACGGTTTCCACCAGCTCTTTGGCCATGACCAGGATGCCGTGGTCTTGGGTTTTCACGGCCGCATAGACAAAGTCCGGATGAAGACAGACGCCCAGGTTGGCCGGCAGGGTCCAGGGGGTGGTGGTCCAGATGACCATCGAAACCGTCTCATCCCCGGCATCAGGAATCAGGGCTGCCACATCGTCCTTTAAGGGAAACTTCACATAGATCGAAGGACTTGTGTGATCATGGTATTCGATCTCGGCCTCGGCCAGGGCGGTCTGGCAGCTGCAGCACCAATAGATGGGCTTTTTGCCTAAAAACATATCGCCTGACAGGGCAAACTCCCCGCACTCCTTGGCAATTCTTGCCTCATAGGGGTAGTTCATGGTCAGGTAGGGCTCGTCCCACTCGCCTGCCACGCCAAAGCGCTTGAATTCCTCCCTCTGGATATCCACAAACTTTTCCGCATAGGCCCGGCACTCGCGGCGTACCTGAACCGGAGTCATCTCCTTTTTCTTGCTGCCAAGCTTTTTGTCCACATTATGCTCTATAGGAAGGCCGTGGCAGTCCCATCCCGGGACATAAGGCGCGTTGAATCCGGCCATCTGCCGGGATCTTATGATAATATCCTTTAAGATCTTATTGATGGCATGACCGATGTGAAGGTGGCCGTTGGCATAGGGAGGGCCGTCGTGGAGAATGAACATGGGATTGTCCTTGGACTGTTCCCGAAGCTTTTCATATATTTTTTTCTCCTCCCAGGCCTTGAGCATTTCAGGTTCCCTCTGGGGCAGGTTGGCCTTCATGGCAAACTCGGTTGCCGGCAGATTCAACGTTTTTTTATAATCCATCATTCCTCCGGTTTTCGGAAAGTTGTATTTACATTCAATATTGAACTCTCCTTTGTAAGGGCAAGCGGGAAAAAAGTCAAGGAATATGCCGGGGTTTAAGGGGTTTCGTTGAGAAGGAAATGAGTCGAAGGGCAATTGAATTTAGCTTTCTAAAAGCTCACTACCAGTTTATCAAATAAGGGTCGGGAAAAATTGTCATTGAAGATGAAGCAGTATCGGTGCGCGTGCCTTAAATTCTCTGATACCGCTATTGAAAAAACATATTTATTAGAATATAAGAGGGTTTATTCATTTTCAAGTTTTGAAATTCTATCAATACAGTATCATTTGGGTGATGTAGCACCCGTCAACATAATTTAATTTCAAAAGGCCTTAGACCTTTTCGATAATGGCAATGCCAATTTTTCGCAGCATTATAGGCAATTCCTATAAAAGCAAAGCCATTTGTTCCAAACCTGGCCCAAAGGACCAGAACTCCAATATTGGACTAAAACAAGTAGCTTACCAAACTATTCAAAAGGACCTATCCATGAATAACAGTTTGAAACTTGTTCCCTTTCTGTCAAAAAGCTATCTTCTTGTCTTTTTGATAAGTTGTCTGTTTTTCCCTGCTTTTAGTTTCTCAGCAACCTCAGAACTGCACCTGTCAATATACTCAAATCGTGTTATTGAAGGGAATAAAATTTCATTTTCAATTTGGTTTTCAGGAGCTTATCCCGATTCAACAGATCGTGAGGTAACCGTCGTCTATTCTCCAACGGATGAGTTTGATTCAACTGCCCCCCAAACACTTACTATTCCAGCAAATCAAAAGCTTGATTTGGAAGTTGAGACAAAAAATGATTACGTAATTGAAAGCAATTCTTCAGTTACTATTCAAGCCATTTGGAACGGTCAGGTATTAACAGAAGAAGTGACGGTCATTGATGATGATGAAAACCAAGATTTTGATAACGGCATTTATTATACTCAAACAAATCTGATCGATTCCGGCACCATGAATGCTGGGGCTGAACAGGAAATCAGCTTATGGTTCAGTAATCCTTCACTTTTAACATTCAATAAAATTGATATTAGTGTAGAAACCCAATCGCCATACATTCAAATTGCTCCTGAGACAAACGAAATATATAATTTTTCTGAAAACTTAGAAAGCTGTTCTTTCACGCTTCGATCAGGCGACCACACTCCATCTGGGGAATATATTCTCAAAATTACAGGATCATATGAAAACAATTCATTCCTTTCATATCAGGATTTCCAGATTCTTAATGACTCTCCGTTAGATTATCAAATACAAAATTTAAAAACAGATAATTTTACTGTAGAACCTGAAAGTATTTTTCCTTTTCGATTCATTTTCACCGCTATAGGAAATGGATATAAACAAAACCTTCCTCAAGCAAAATTATTTATTCAAAAATCGGGAGAAGAAAAATCAGAGTATTTCCTGACTTATATAGATATCAGGGAGAATGGTGACGATGTGGCCACCCATGAATTAACCGTTCCTTCGGAACCTGGAACTTATTTGGTATGGGGGGAGGTCAATACAGATACGGAAAATAAAACGGTCGAATCCGATTATTCAAATAATATCTCAGCATCAACGATCATCATTATTCCAGACAACCTTGTATCCATATCCGGATACCTTAAAGAAGAGGATGGAACGCCAATTGAGGGGGCTGATATCACCTTCTCAGATAGTAGCGGGATCGTGACAACCGACAGTAACGGTTTCTTCACTAAAAAATGCTCTGTCGATTGGAATGGGACGATAAAGCCATCCAAGGATGGATATACTTTTGAACCTGCAACCCTTAATTTTGCAAATTTAACTCAAAATCAAACCGATCAAAATTTTTCAGCATCTCCGGTTTCCCCTACCCCCGTAACAGATGATTTGCTGGTTTATTTACCCTTCAATGGGAATGTTGAAGATAAAAGCGGGAATGGCAATAATGGCACCCTTCATGGGCCTATATTAACTGAGGATAGATTCGGGGAAAGCAATAAAGCATATCAGTTTAATGATATTGATGAGTTCATTGCTTTAAATCCGTTTGAGACTACAAATTCATTTACCTATTCGTTCTGGGTGCAGACTTCTCTTGAACACGAAATTGACCTGGAAAGCCAGACGGGTTCGGAAGGTGTTTTTAATCAGCAGTATTTTATTTTTCCACGCTTTAACTTTATGGATGAACAGTACTGGGAAGAACGATCTGGTGCAGGTGTCTCAATCGGAACAAATGGTGTGAGTGTTTATGAGCACTCAGCAGATTATATGCCGCCACTTTTAGTATGGGAAGGCTCTCTTGAGGGATGGAATCACATCGCTGTTACTTATGATGATAGAGTCCCTAAATTATTTGTAAATGGACAATTAAGGCGGACTGGCCTGAAGAGTAATAGAAGCATAGTCTATGGCATGAGTAATATCATTGATGATGTTTGTCGAATTGGTGGCGGAAAATACGGCCAATTAAAAGGAAACTTTGATGAATTCCGTTTTTATGACAGAGCATTAAGCTATTCTGAGGTAAAAGAAATTTATAACTATGAAGCTGTTGAGTTGGATCCCAATAACGATAACAATA
Source organism: uncultured Desulfobacter sp. (assembly GCA_963677255.2). Lineage (GTDB taxonomy): Bacteria > Desulfobacterota > Desulfobacteria > Desulfobacterales > Desulfobacteraceae > Desulfobacter. The sequence goes on from CAXXER010000003.1 coordinate 346,296, forward strand.
CAGAGGATTCGGATGGCTTGCTGATACATTATACTTTTGAGGGAGATACAGTTGATAAGAGTGGTAATGGTAATGACGGCATGGTTGAGGGTGCTGAACCTTCCATAGATAGATTTGGTCGTAAAAACGGAGCCTTCATTTTGGATAGCCCCGAAGCTTCAATAACATCTAAGATGGTTGAAGCAATAGATACTTTTGGTATCGTTTTTTGGGCAAAAACAACTAAAGAACACGAAATAGATACGGAATCCAATTCTGGCACCGATGGAACCAAGGGGCAAAATTATTTTATATTCCCACTGGATGAATTTGTAGATGGTGCGTCATTAGTAAGCATATCAGTAGGAGCCAATGGAGTTAGTGTATATGAACATAATGGCTTCTATATGCCGGCAGTACTGGTATGGGAGAGTCTTTTAGAAAATTGGAACCATATTGCAGTGGTGTATGAAGAAAAAATTCCCAAATTATATATCAATGGCGAATTCAAAAAAGAAGGTCTGAAAAGTACACAAGATTATGTTCGCGGTCAAGGTAGCTGCATCGGGGGCGGGTATTGGGGAGACCTATACGGTGATATCGACGAATATCGTTTTTACAATCGCGCATTAACAAATTCAGAAATAAAACAAATTTATGAGTCTGAAGCTGTTAGCCAGTACGTTATTGATAAGCCATGTTTATTATTTCCAGAAAATAATGCGTCAATAACAGATCAAAGTTTTCAACTAAAATGGCAAAAATCTAATGGAGCAATTGGTTATGAAATTCGGATCGACACTTCAAAAGACTTCTCTTCATCCAATATGCAGTTATTAATCACAGAGGGAGAAGGAAACACAGACCTTACCTTTGATGAATTCTTGCCTAATGGCATTTACTATTGGCAGGTCAGAAGTAAACTATCTTCTACATATTCAAATTGGTCAGATACCTATTCTTTCACTCTGGATATTGACTATGAATTAGCTATTAGCAATGATTTGGTCGCATTCTATCCTTTCAATGGAAACGCCAAAGATGAAAGTGGGAATAAAAACCACGGGGAAGTTTATGGAGCCATATTAACGAAAGATAGATTTAATATTGCTGAAAGTGCATACTATTTTGATGGAATTAATGACTATATTGAAATTCAAAATAACAATAGCCTCAATATCAAAGGAAGTATATCTATAACTGCCTGGATAAAGGTTGAAACGTATCCTTCATTGTGGAATACAATTTTAAACAAATCTCATTCTGATGCTTTAGATTCTTTCGAAATAACTCTGAATAAAAGCCTGAACCTTTTCGATTTTTTATTGGGTTTAGAAAATAGCGGGAGAACTGGTTTCCATACGGCAGAAGGGTCCTTAGAAATCGAAAAATACCATTTCATTTCAGCAACATACAACGGAAATGTTGTAAATTTATACATCGATGGAAAATTAAATATATCATATGAAGGAAATAATGAATCAATTAGGGAAACTTCAGATAATTTAACCATTGGTGTTGAGGTGGAGTCTTCAAAGACGAACTTTTTTAACGGGGTAATAGATGATATCAGAATTTATAATCGGAAATTATCTGATACTGAAATACAATTTCTTTTTGAAAACTCTTATACAAGCGGCCTATCTGGAAAGATTTCAGATAATACAGGGTTATTACTTTCAGGCATCCAAATTATTCTCTATTCAGAAGCCGGAAACGTTTTATCTGAAACAACTACAGATGAAAATGGTTCATATCATTTCAACATTGAAAATTCCGGATCATATTCAATTGGTGTTTCAGAAGATGAAAATTTTTATCCCAAGGATTCTGATGAAAATGTAATCTGGGAGGTCGAAATAACTGATCCCAACTTGACGATTGAAGATATAGATTTTACACAAAATTCAGAAACCCCTTATGTGAAAATTGCTTTCCCCCGGACAGGCGATAAATTAAAAGGTGATTTCGGTCTTTTCGGTACGGCCTTCATGGCGGCTGGCAGTGATGATGACTGCAAAATAGACAGGCTTGAATTAAGAGTCAATGACGGGGTCACCCATATTGGAACCTTGCTGGGCGGGGCCAGTGATCGCATCGCCCTCTCCCAGGTAGTCTGGCGGGATGCCGCAACCAACCAGCCGGCCGCTATAACCTGGGAGGCCTTGCTCCCTGATGGTTATTCCACTTTACAGGTGGCAGCCAGAAACGGCCAGGAGGTTTGGGGGGTAAGCAATAAGATTACCGTTTCCAAAGCTGTAACCGATGCGACTGTTTCCATTGCCCTGCCCGATGGTATGAGCCTGCCGGCCCCGGCCCCCAAGGAAAATATTGCCCTGACAGGAATGATTGAGGGGGCAGAGGCGGTTTCCCTGGCATGGTATGTGTTCCGAAACGTTGATGGCATAGAGTGGGACACCAAAGCCATGGGCGACGCCATTTATACTGACACTGCGAACTACCCCAGGGAAGATGTCTATCCGGTTTGCCTGGCCGTCATTGATGCTGACGGAAATACCCTTGTTGATGTCAATCATATGCCGTTTTACCGCCCGGCCTATAAGGGAGATCCAAAGGCCTCAAAATCCGGAAGTATGCTGGGTGCGCTGGGGACCAATGTGGTATCCGGCAATTTTTACTACCAGACAACGGATTTGACGTTAAACGGTATTGGTCAGCCTTTTGAATTCTGGCGGCGCTACAACAGCCTTTCGTATAAAAGCGAATCCAAGCAGGAAACATCCGCCCTGGGACAGGGGGGCTGGGGGCATGCCTACGACTACAGCATATTTTTAGGGAAGGCCGGAAGGCGGCTTTATCTGGCCCTGCCGGACGGGCACTGGGAGCGATATGTTCTGGTGGATGGGTCATGGCGCAGCATGGTGCCGGGATCTTCTTATGTGATTAGGGAAAATGATGACTATGACGGTTTTGAGGTCATAGACAAAAACCAGAACATCCTGTATTTCGATTATCGCTACCTCAGTTATTCCCACGGTGCGGTGTGGAAAGTGACCCAGTTGGAAGACCGGAACGGTAACGCTCTGTCCTTTTCGTATAACAGCGACCATCGGCTGGCAGCCATTACAGATACCCTGCCGGAACGGAGGAGTATCAATTTTTCCTACAACGACGATGGCTTTTTAACGGCAATCAATGACGGCACAGGCAGAAGCGTTGAGTATGCCTATGATTCCGAAGGGTATCTGAACTCGTTTACCGATAGAAGGGGGAAGGTCTGGACCTATCAATACGATATCTTTGGTACTAAAAAACTTCTGACCCGCATTATTGATCCCAGGGACAACACCCTCATAGCAAATGAATACAGTGATGGAGAACTCTCCTGGGATGGCCAGTGGCGTGTGACCGCTCAAATAGATGCAATGCAGAACCGCTGGGAAATCAGCTACCCCACTGCCCAGCATACTGAAATCAAAAATCCCGCCCAGAAGACCTCTTCGTATGTTATTGACGCATCTCACATGGTAACGCAAGTCGATAATCCGGAAGGGGGAACCACTCAAAAAAAATATAGAGACGACATTACAATTGAAACCATCGCTCTCAAGTCACTGGTGGCTGAGAAGCAGACGCCGCGTTTCAACGGAACCGATGTTAAAACCTTAATTGGCTATGACGACAGTCTTTTGGGGAATCTTACATCCCTGACAGATGTGGAAGGCCGGTCTTACAGTCTGACCTGGTCCGAAGATGCAGAAGAAAACCAAAGCCTTCTAAGCGCGATCAGCATCCCCGGCGTAAACGAACAGTATGAAATCCAGTATGACAGCAACGGCAATCCCGTGCTGATTACCGATCCCCTGGGCAGAGTTTGGGTCTATGCCTATAATCAGCGGGGTCAGTTAATTGGGCAAACCGATCCTTTGGGACATGCCACAGCCTATGTTTACGATGATGAGGGCTATTTGCATCAGATTGTGCCCCAGCCAACTGCCGAATTTGTTGAATTTAAATACGATGCCAGCGGCCGGGTCAGTCAGAGAAAAAACGCCAGGGGATTTACCACCCATTATACGTATAACGAAAACGACCAGGTGACTTTAGTAACGGATCCCTACGGCAATACCAGGGCAATGGACTATGATTCAAATGGAAACCTTGTCAGCCTTACCGATAAAAACGGCAGTCAGATCACCCTGGAATACAATGCCGCCAATCTCCCCCAAAAAATGATCCGCCAGGATGGGACGGGCAAAACCTATACCTCATTGTTTGCCTATGATGGGTTGCTCCGACTCAAAGAAGTGACCAATGCCAGGGGAAATAAAAGTCTAACCGAATATACCGCGACCGGAAGTCTTGCCCAGCAGACCGATCCTCTGGGCCGGATAAAAACATTCTCCTATAATGCAGACGGCGATGTCAGCAAGATCCAATGGAAAAATCCCCAGGGAGAGGTTGTCGAAACAGTCGAATACACCAGGGACAAGCTGGGACGGGTCCTGACAGAAACCCGGACACTTGATTCGGATGCTAAACTGACAAAGACCTATACATACAATGATATGGGAGGCCTTCAGACATTTACCGATGCCATGGGTAGCCGGAGCGAATACACTTATGACGCGGTCGGAAGGCTGACCCAGGTAATTCAGGGGATTACCGATACCCAAGCCGGCATCCGCAGCAAAATTGCTTACGACGAAAGTAAAAACCAATGGGATTATCTGAGGGTCATCGTGACGGATCCGGGGGATCACCAAACCGTATTTTTCTATGATGAAAAAAACCGCCTTGTTCAAAAGACCGACCCTGCGGATCGTACCTGGGCCTATGCCTATGATGCCAACGGCAACCAGACCACGTCCACTGATCCGTCAGGGCAAATTATCCATCGAAGCTTTGATAAACTGGACCGCCTGATTCTGGAAACATACCCGGATGACACCCAGGTGGCATACACTTATGATGCCAATGGCAATCGAAAAACCATGACCGATGCTCTGGGGACAACCCTGTATACCTATGACGGTCTGAATCGTATGACTTCTTATACGGACATCTATGGAAAGACAATCGGATACAGCTATGACGGGCAATCAAACCTGACGGGGCTGCATTATCCCCTGGGTAAGATGGTGCAATACGGTTATGATGAAGCGGACCAGATGACCCATGTGACGGACTGGCTGAATAATGCAACATCCTACAGCTACGATGCCATGGGGCGCATGGTTTCGATTTTACATGCCAATGCAACCCAAACCAAGATGGATTATGACCGGGCCGGTCGCCTCTACAGATATTCCAACCAATGGGCAGACGGCACACCCTTTTCAAAATATACCTTCACACTGGATAAGAACGGAAACCCCATTGGTGCGGAGATTACAGCACCGCTTCTCCCACCCTTGTCACTGGCAGAAGAAGAAACCTTCTCCTATGACAGTGCCGATCTTCTGCTCTCCGGACCCAACGCAAGTTTTACCCATGATGATAACGGCAATATTACCGGCGAAAACCGGAACGGAATCTCCATTGTTTATGGGTATGATGTCAATCATCGCCTTGTTTCCTGGACCGATGGTTCCGATGCCGAAAAGTACACCTATTCAGGAGACGGGAATCGCATCTCTGAGGAGAGTAATGGAAATGAAATTCGATATATCCTTGACATCAATACGGATCTATCCAGAGTTCTGGCCGCCACGGATGGTTCCGGCGGGATCCGGGAATATTATATTCACGGTGCATCCGGACTGATTGGCCGAATTAATGCCGATAGCAGTCTGTATACCTACCATTTCGATGCGACAGGAAACACAATTGCTTTAAGCGATACGGATCAGAATCTTGTCAATAAATATGCCTATCTTCCCTATGGGGTAGCGGCGAAAAGTGAAACCGTAGATAATTCCTTCGAGTTTGCAGGGCAGTTTGGCGTAATGACACAGGGAAACGGGCTTTTGTTCATGCGGGAACGTTTCTACCATCCGGGCATTAAACGATTTTTAAGTCCGGATAAAATTTGGGGGACCATTGATGAACCTTTGAGCTTGAACCTGTACGCCTATGTTCAGGGAAATCCCGTGATGAGGCTTGATCCCAGCGGTCGAAATTATATCTCAAGTATTTCTGAAGAATTGGAGTCTGCAGACTTCAGTACTCAGGTCTTAACCAGTGCGCTGGGCTCTGCCAGCTATAGAGGCTATGCCAGTTCTGCGGATTTCTCCCAAGCCCTTCCTCTAACAAATGCCAGCGGGAACATGCGGGGGATGGTGAAAAGCGCCGAGCTTTCACAGGGATTCAAAGTAGCAAATACCGCGGCTCAAGGCATCGGTGCGGCAATGAGTGTGGTAAACGCTGCCAGCAGCACGGCAGATGCCGTAAATAAAATTGAAGCCGGACAAGGAAGTGCCTTGGGACAGACCCTTGATGTTGGTGCCAGTATTATTTTGGATTCTGCGCCAAATATTATTGGAACCGCTGCCGGGGTAATAGACCATGTGGCGGGGACGGAAATCAACGATACCATGGATAAGTTGCAGGAAGCCGCTTTTGATCCGGTTGCCCGTGACATTATGACCACCCGGGCGGTGGAGCAAATGGACGAGGAGGGGACAACCAAATGCGCGGTTTATCCGGAAGCATGCGGGATGAATTTTCTGGAACGATCTATTTGGTCTATTGGGCGCTCCTTGGGGCATTAACCATGTCAATTCTGGGGAAACAAATGAAACCCGATGTCTGGAAACAATTTTACCTCTTGTTTTCGATGACTCTGATTTTTTTAGTTTTGCTGCCGGATTCCACCGCCCGAGCCGGGAATTATTCAATCGTTTATTCCTATAACAGCTTAAATCAAGTCGAAAAGGTGGCCTACAATGCTTCGTTTTCCATAGAGTATACTTACAGCCCAACCGGAAGTATTACTCAAACCGCTATAGGCGGGGATATGCCCGATACGGATGAAGATGGGCTGACAGACGAGATGGAATATGCAGGTTGCACGGACTCTGCCAATGCAGATACGGACGGCGACGGAATCCCGGATGGAATTGAAGATGCCAACCACGACGGCCAGGTGAGTACTGATGAAACCGATCCTTGTAATAGTGACAGTGATGGAGATGGGCTTTCAGATGGTATAGAGGATGCCAATCACAACGGCGAACTGGATGCCGGGGAAAGCGATCCTTTGGATGCAGATACGGACAATGACGGTGTAAAAGATAATCTTGACAGATGTCCAAACACACCTGAGGGGGAAACGCCAGACTTAGAAGGGTGTTCACCCTCTCAGTTGGACACGGATAACGATGGGATAACAGATGATCTGGATCAATGCCCGAACACACCGTCCGGCGCTGTTGCAGATCCGAATGGATGTGCGGACTCACAAAAAGACGACGACAATGACGGCATAATAAACAGTAAGGATCAATGCATTGATACGCCTTCAGGAGAACTCGCCAATGTCAACGGATGCTCCGCCTCCCAGCTGGATACAGACAGTGATGGTGTTAAAGATAACGTTGACAAATGTCCAGACACACCTGAAGGAGAAACCCCAAACGAAGAGGGGTGTTCTCTCTCACAGTTGGACACTGACAACGATGGTATAACCGATGATTTAGATCAATGCAAAGGGACACCAACCGGCACCAATGTTGATGACAAAGGGTGTTGGCTAATTATTGGAGATTTTAACAGGGATCTCATTATCGACGGCCAGGACTGCCTAATACCGCTGATGATCCTCACTGTAAGACAAACATCCGCTGATAAATCAGCTGACGTTAACGATGATGGAAAAATAGACCTGAAAGACGCTGTATGGGTCCTCCGGAAGTATGAAAATAAAAGGGAGGCCGACGGCAGCAGCGAATAAGTTTTCCTGATTGCAGGGATGTGACAATTACCTGAGCACCTTTGTGGAAGAAATCGTGTTAATGCCGTATTTATCCATTTTAGCATGCAGGGTGGGACGGGAAATGTCTAACAGTCGTGCCGCCTCTGAGCGGTTACCGTTGGAGATCTCAAGGGCCGCCTCAACAGCCATGGCAGAGACCGTGTCCACAAAATATTCAAACCGGTGCTCGCAGGATTGATTTGACAGATGACCGTGGACCCAGTCCCGCACCGCGCCTTCACCGGACAGGCTGTCGCCGTAATCGTTTCCCCCCCCCTGCCCCTTGTTGATGATCTGGCTTAAATCTGAGACCGATACGGGGTTGCCACGGTTAAAAATGAGCACCTTCTGGATGAGGTTGGATAATTCGCGCACGTTGCCCGGCCATTCGTATCGTTCCAGCAGGCTTAAAGCCTCTTCCCGGATACCAGGGTTATCGATCTTAAGCTCCTGGGCAAACCTTGCAAGATAATGGGCCGAAAGATCGGGAATATCCCCTGCCCTGTCTCTTAAAGGCGGCAGCTCAATGGTCACCACTTTGAGCCGGAAGTAAAGATCCTCCCGAAACTCCCCGGCATGGATGGCCGCCTTAAGATCTTTGTTGGTGGCCGCAATGATTCTGACATCCACCGGGATATTGCGCTCTCCTCCCAGACGTTCAATGCACCGCTCCTGAAGGAGGCGCAGAATTTTGGCCTGGATGGAAATGGGCATATCTCCGATTTCATCTAAAAACACCGTACCCCCGTCAGCCTGCTCAATCTTGCCAATATGCCGCTGAAAGGCCCCGGTGAACGCCCCTTTTTCATAGCCGAACAGCTCGCTTTCCAGAAGATTTTCAGGAATGGCCACACAGTTGATGATGGAAAAAGCCTTACCGGAACGGATACCGTGCTGATATACGGCCCGGGCGACCAGTTCTTTTCCCGTGCCGGACTCCCCCTGGATCAGAACGGTGGCATCGGTCTGGGCCACCCGGCCGATCTGCTTGTACACCCGTTGCATCCCCGGACTCTGGCCGATGATGGCGTCTGCGGCAAAGGTCTTGGGCGGCGCATCCACCGCCACAGGGGATCGCATGCAATAGCCTGCATCCACGGCCTGCTCAATCATGTTCAGCATCTCCGGGATGTCAAAGGGCTTGAGCAGGTAATCAAACGCACCGGCTTTGATGGCTTCAATGGCCGTATCCGTTGTACCGAAGGCTGTGACAATGATCACGGGCAGCTTTGAATCAATCTCCCGGATGGCTTTAAATGTCTCGATCCCGCTCATCCCCGGCAGACGGACATCAAGAATGACAAGATCCAGGGGGACGGATTCAACGATCTCAAGGCCGGCCTCCCCTGAAGCCGCACTGACAACTTCATAGCCCTCTTCTCTCAACAGCTTGGCAAAACTGGTCCGCAGCTGGTCATCATCGTCAACGATTAGAAGCTTTGTCATTTCCTGTCCTCCTTGAACGGCAGGGTGATAATGAAACAGGCCCCCGCTCCGGAAGCGGTCTGATCCAGGGCCAGGCATCCGCCGTGCTCACTTACGATATTAAAGGCAATGCTCAGGCCCAGGCCTGTGCCCTCTTCCTTTGTGGTAAAAAAAGGATTGAAGATCTGCTCTTTTGCCTGATCCGGGATGCCCGGCCCGCTGTCCTGAATCCGGATCACCGCCATCCCGGCCGAACCACTTGCCCGCTCTTCGGATTCGGTTATGGAAATCTGCCCCCCCTGGGACATGGCCTCGCAGGCGTTAATGATGATATTGGCCAAAACCTCTTTGAGCTGGCCCGGGTCCAGAAGGGTCCTTGGCAAAGGGGACGGCCGAAGCAACGTCACAGTGACCCCGTAGGATTTGAGGCGCTGCTCCAAAAGGCGCAGGGTATTGTCCACCACCTGGGAGGGGCTTTCAAGCTCCATGGTCAGCCGGGGGGGCCTTGCAAATTCCAGGAAGTTCTCAACGATTTTATTGATATGCCCGATCTCGCCCGAGATCACCTCAATATGCTCCTGCTGGTCCGGGGAAATTTCCCCGGACCGGCCCAGGCTGAACAGCCTCATTTTGATGGAGGTTAGAGGATTTCTGATGCTGTGGGCCGTGCCTGCGGCAAGCTTGCCTAAAAGGGCCATTTTCTCCGACTGCATAAGGGTTTCCCTGCTTCTTTGCAGCTCCTCGTGGGTCTGCTCCGCATCCTCGATCAATCCCAGAACACTTTTTTTAAGGGCGGTTACCTCATTTCCCCTGGTCCGGCCCTCCCCCAAGCGGTCAGCCTCTTCGGCCAGCTTGCGGATAGGCTCTAAAATATGGCAGGAAAAAATATAGTTGATCAGCATGCTCAGCAGCACCACCGTCACAATGGCCAGCAAAGAGACGTATCGCAGATGATTGGCGTCCTTGCGGCTGACGGATACGGCATGGTCAATATTTTCCTTGTGAAAGGTTTTAAATTTTTCACACAACTGGAAAATCCTGAAGAAGCTGGCCCGGACTTCCCGGTGCAGGGCAGCCCCGGCACCGGGGTCCCCTCTGCGATACAGGGAAAGGACCCTGTCTTTGGAGGCGATATAGATGCCGTACTCTGTCTCGATCCGGTGCAGAGCCTCTTTTTCCCAGGGTTCCCGGACCAGGGGTTTCACCTCTTTGAGCTTTTTGGAAAACTGATCCTGGAACCTGGAAAGCTGGGACAGCCAGTCCGAATTATTATCCATCAGATAATAGGACAGATACCCCTTCTGATTTAAAAGGGAGGCCTCAAGAGCTTCAGCCGCCTGGTAAACCGGCATGTGCCGGTCCACGATGCAGGAAAAAAGATCTTCGGTTTTATAAGAATACCAGAGCATGGCCACGGCCCCGGCCACAGTTATGGCCAGAAGCACTGCATTGGCAAGGTATACCCGCTGTTTCAGACTCACCGATTTTCCTCCATAGTGTCTTTATGGCTCATAGCATAAAAACGATGTCCGCACTATTTAAATGTCTCCGCTGCGGCGCAGCAGCAACCTTGCCTCAGCCTTGCGAATCCGTTCCTCCTGCTCGGTCTTGCGCTGGCAGGCCCCTGTGATCTTGGCTGTGATATCGTCAAAATCCGCGGGCTTCATCAGGTAGTCGAATGCGCCGGACTTCATGCCGTCCACGGCCGTTTCCGTGGAGCCGTGGCCGGTGAGCAAAATCACCTCCACCAGAGGATAGGCGGCCTTGATCTTTTTTAAGGTTTCAATTCCGTCCATCCCCGGCATGCGGATATCCAAAATGACCACGTCAACCGCCGTCTGGGCAAGGACTTTCAGGGCATCTTCTCCGCAAAAGGCGGTAAACACCTTTTCCCCCTGCCGGGTCAGACGCAGTGAAAACATCTCTACAAAATCCTTTTCATCATCAACGATAAGCAGTCTTGCCGGTATTTTTATCATCTTGATTGTTCTCCTTGTTTTTAAGCCTTCTCAAAGTTGTCTGTTTCCGGAAGGCAGACTGTAAAACAGCTTCCTTTGCCCGGGGTGGAGGTCACCTCAATGGTGCCTTTGAGATTGTCCACGATCCTGTGAACGACAAAGAGCCCCAAGCCCGTTCCCCGGTCTCCGGATTTTGTCGTGTAAAAGGGATCAAAAATTCGATTTCTTACATCAGGGGTCATACCATGGCCGTTGTCTTCGATTTTAAGACAGACCATCCCTTCTTTTTTGCCGGAGCAGACACAGATTTTTCCACCTGTTTCCGGGACAGCATCCAGTGCATTTTCCAAAAGGTTGATCAACACCTGCCGGACCTGGAAGGGATCCGTTGTGACGATCCCGGCACTCGGATCCAGCTCTGCGGTCACATCCACACCTTTTGAGGCCATTCCCGGATATACCAGGGCAATGGTATCGTCCACCAGGGAAACCAGATCGGTCTGGGTCAGGGCGCCGCCCTGTTTTCTGACATAGCCTAAAAGCTGGTGGGTGATGCGCTTTGCCCGGTCAATGCTTTTTTCGATCTTTTCAAGCCCCATGAACACAAGATCCTTGTCTGTGAACCCCTCCCCCGTCTCCAGGACATGCCGCATGAATCCGGCGCTCTCCTTGATAACCGCCAGGGGATTGTTGATCTCATGGGCGATGCCCGTTGACATGGTGCCCAAAGAGGCCAGGCGCTGGGTATGGATCATCCGCTTTTCAAGACGCCGTCTGAAAACGGCATCCTCCATCCTCGCTGCCTCAAGGTCCTTCATCTGTTTGGCCTGACGGATCTTTCCGGCCAGGTGATCAATTTCAACGGGCTTGACCAGATAATCAAAGGCCCCGGCCTTGATCCCTTCCACGCCGTCGGCAACGGCCGCGTTTCCCGTCAAAAAGATCACCGCCGTATCCGGATAGTACCGTTTGAGCTCGGCCAGGGTATCCATACCGGACATCCCCGGCATCTTCATATCCAGAACCACCACATCCACCGGGGTGTCGGCCAGGATCGCAAGCCCGGCCTCACCGCTGCCGGCCTGAAGGATTGCCATATTCCTTCGTTCCAGACGCCGGGCCAGGGTCTGCCGGTAGGGTGCCTCGTCATCCACCAGCAGAACCTGGATCTGTTCATCACACTTCAGTTGCGTCATTGCGTTCTCTCCCTTAAATCAGTCCCAGAACAGACCACCAGGTACAGACCACTGCAATGAGTATTAACAGAAGGACCGGGGTGACCACAAGCCCCAGGCGGGTGAGGTCAGAGGACTTGAAATACCGATAGGAATAGGCAATGGCGTTGGGAGGACAGCCAATGACCAGCAGCATGGCAAAGGAGGTGGCCATGCCAAGGCCTAAGGCCAGAATCATGGGGTTGACCCCCTCAAGCTGGGCCATGGGAATCACAATGGGCAGGATCAAAGCCGCCGCCGCCACATTGGCCATGGCGTTGGTGACCAGAGCTCCGAATACGGCGACTCCGGCAAAAAGCACCAGCCAGCCTTTTCCCTGAATCAGGGGGAAGAACAGGTTGGCAAAATAGTCTGCCGCACCGGAATAGCCCATGGCCAATCCTAAGGAAATACCGCCGCCAAAGATGAACAGGGCTGTGCCCCACTCAAGGTTTTCATTGATATCCCGCCATTTGAGCACCCCGAACAGCACCAGAGCGGACACACCAACCATGCCTGTCACAGAGTAGTGCAGGCCGTGCATCCCCTTGGTCAGCCAGGAGATAAAGGAAAGGCCGATGATGATCAGCGCCTTTTTCTCATCCGCACTCATGGGGCCTAAGCTTTCGTCAAAGTCCGGCAGCCGGAAATTGGGATCGGGGCGGTACACCAGATAAACGATGAACACTGCTGCGGGCACCGTAATAATGGCCGCGGGCATGGCATAGATGATCCATTGGAAAAAGGTGATCTCAATGCCGGTGAACTCTTTTAAAAAAGCGGCCGCCACCATGCAGCGCCCCCCGCCCACAAGGGTGCCCATGCCGCCGCAGGAGCAGGCAAAGGGAAGAGAAAGCATCATGAACTTGGCCGTATTGGTGTTGGGTTCAATGCCTACCGCCCTCATCAGGGGCAGCATGGTGACAATGCCGATGGCACAGGCGGCCGCATCATGCATAAAAGAGGAGGCAAGGCCTAATCCGATGGCGATGATAAAGGTGAACCGGGTCACCGAATTGCCCGCCTTTTTAATGATATAATATCCCAGGCGCCGGGTCAGTCCCACCTTGTCCAGGGCAATGGCGAAAATCAGACAGCACATGATAAAAATCACCACAGGATGCATATAGGGGGCCCAGGCGCCTTTAACGTCTGTAATCCCCAGAATGACCAATGACGCACCGATGAGCACCGCCGTGATCTCAAGGGGGATGGGTTCTATGATAAAGAGCATGACAAGAACGGCCAGTACGGCTAAAAATCGCTTGGCTTTCGGAGGCAGCCCATCCACATAATCCACAGCCACCCCGTCAAGCCCGGCCCCTTTGACCTGATCCGCCAAAAAATCGACCCGGGCCTCGGAGGTTCCGGGTGCTTTTGCCTTCAGGATATAGCTTCCCTCCTTGCTGCCCGGCTCCATTGCGAAAAACCCTGAAACCTGCTGGGCCAGAACCTGGGACTTATCCCCTGTCACCTTAAATTTCGTTCCTTCAGGCCGCGGCAGCAAAAACACCGCAACCCCGAGCAGAACAGCCATTGCCAGTTTAAATCCGTTTTTCTGAAATAAGCTTCGCATTCAACGCCTCTATTTACAATTGGTTTGGTTTATTGTAGCCGAACGGATCTTCTCTAAAAGATCGTTCAGCTCACAGGGTTTGGTCAGGTAGTCAAAGGCTCCCAGGGCCATGCCGTCCCTTGCAGCCGCTTGGGATCCGTGACCGGTGAGGATGATCACCGGCAGGTTCGGGGCCATCTTCTTTACAATCTTGAGTACCTCAATCCCGTCCATGTCCTCCATCTTCAGGTCCAGCACCATCACATGAAAATCCGACTTTCTAAGGGCCTGGAGCGCAAAGGTTCCCGACGATGCTGTTGTCGTCTCAATTCCCCGGCGGGACAGGCGGTTGGACAACACCTCAAGGAACCCTTTCTCATCGTCCACCAAAAGCAGCCGGGTTACTGGAATCGGTTTACAGGTCATGGTTTCGCCTATACCCGATGCCCTGTGATTTCCCGGAGCCGGGCCTCCATGATTTTCTCCTCATGACCCTTTTTCTTGGCTGCAGCCGCCTCAATTTTTTCCACCAGCAGGTCGATGTCGCAGGGCTTCATCATGTAATCAAAGGCCCCGAGCTTCATCCCCTCAATGGCTGTTTCAACGGTGGCATGGCCGGTGAGCATGACCACCTCCACCAGAGGATAGGAGGTCTTCACAGCCTTGAGGGTCTCAAGGCCGTCCATACCCGGCATCTTCACATCCAGCACCATCACATCAATGGTCTTAACCTCTTCTAAGCATCCAAGCGCGTCTTCACCGGAATAAACGGCACGGGGAGTCATCCCCCGTTTTTCAACCCGCCGGGTTAATGCGTCGAGAAAGGCTTTCTCATCATCTACAAATAAAACATTGGTCATGGGTTTCTCCTTTAATTGGAAAATTGATCATCATATAAAAGGGTCGGTTCACCTGCGACTTGCGCGTCATTGGCGGACCCATGGATTAAATCCTCCGATGTCAGGGGCAGGCTGATATAAAAACAGGTGCCCTGTCCTGCGGCGCTTTCCACTTCAATGCGGCCGCCCATTTTACGGATAATGCCGTAGCAGATGGACAGCCCAAGGCCTGTGCCCTGCCCTACGGGTTTTGTGGTAAAAAAAGGATCAAACACCCGGTCCAGATTCTGGGAGGGGATGCCGGGGCCGTTATCCTTGACTTCAATGAGGATAAACTGCGGATCGTCCGGGTTGATGCCAGTACGGATCCGGATCATCCCGCCCTCACGCCCCATAGCGTCGATGGCGTTGTTGATCAGATTGAGGATGACCTGCTGGAGTTCGGCCGGGGAAAACCGGATCCAGGGCAGGTCTGTCTTAAGGTCCGTCTGAATGGTCACATTGTTGTACCGGGCCATCTGGGCGGTCAGGGAAACAATTTCCCTTATGGTGTCGTTGATGAAAATATCGGAAACGGAACTGTCGTTTTTGCGGGCAAAGCTGAGAAGCTTGTGGGTGATATCCTTGCACCGCCGTCCCTGGGTGGCGATCTGGTCCAGGGCCCGCCGAAACTCCTTGGCCGTGCCCTCATTCACCGGGGACTCTTCCTCTAAAAGGTCTCCCATCCAGCCTGCCTCTTCCACCATTATCGCCACAGGATTGTTGATCTCGTGGGCAATACCGGCGGCCAGTTCTCCGATGGCGGCCAGTTTCCCGCTCTCCACCACCTGCCGGTTCATGGTGTCGCTTTTAAGATCGGACCTTGCAATCAACCTGACAATGCCCCTGGGCAGCGCAAAGGAAACGGACAAAATGGCAATACAGCCCAGGGCAAAGATGACCAGCGTTAAAAACTCTGTCTGTCGCAGGTCCCTGAGGGCATCGTCAAGGTCCTGATGAAATACCATGCACCAGTCGATGTTCTTAAACCGGGAAAGGGCGATCAAATAGGTTTTGCCGTTGATATCAGCCCTGCGGACCACCACCGTGCCACGGTTTTTCAGCTGTCCCTCTTCTGCCGACGGAAGCGTCGTATGGACGGAAACACCCCCTGATGAGCGGGTCTGCTGCTCTCCTTTTGCATTGACGATATAGGCGATGCCGGTCTTGCCGATCCGCACGTTTTCCACCAGGGAGTTAAACGCTGTAAAATTGATGGTGGCCCTGAGAATAAAAGTCTGCTGCTGAACCCTTGTTTTTACGGCCAGAATAAAATGCGGATGTCCCCGAAGTCCTGCAAATACATCTGAAATATAATAGGGATTTTCCATGGCGTTCCTGAACCAGGCCGCCCCGGAATAATCGGCGTTTGTCAGCCTGAAAGGCCCCTCATAGGCCAGCTGGCGTCCGTGGCTGTCCACAAGGCCCAAATCGGTGAACACCTCCCCGTATCCGTCCCTTAATGAGGCAAGGTTCTGAATTAAAAAGCCTTGAAGAGATTGTGGGGGCTGGTCGGAAAACTGCCCGGCCAGATACCGGATGTTACCCAGTTTTTCCAAAAGAAAGGCATCGATGTTCCGGGTATGCTTGAGCACCAGTTCGGATACGTGGGCGTTGACCCGTTTTTTATAATCGGAATGGAACCTGTAGCAAAGGATCCCGGTTGTCAGCACCATGGGAAAAAAAGAAACCACAAGGATCAGCATCCGGATCTTGCGGGTCAGGTTCTGGTAAAAGGCTTTGCGGTCCGGTTTCAGGTCTTGCACAGGGCGTGTCTCCATGGCCGTAAACTTGGGGGTTTGGGCCATCATTTAAGTCAATGGTTACCCGGGAGTTTTCAAATGTTGTGCCAGACCATGACACCAGGAAAAGCTGTGTTTAACCCATTGAAATATAAAGAAGAGTGAGATTTACCCAAAAAAGAAAGCAACCTGACACCTGTCAGGTTGCTTTACATGTTGTAAAAAAAGGGTGAAGCTGCCAAGGGGCGGCAGTTATGATTAAGGCACCAGCCAGACGGTCAGTTTACGGGAGCCGTAGATGACCTTCCTGGGAATCCGGCCCAGATCGAAATCCTCCACCATGGACCGGCCCTTTCGGCCGAAAACAAGCGTATCGCATCCAGCCTCCCCTGCGGCAGCCACCAGGGCTCCGGCCCGGCTTTTGGCGTGCCGGACCACCTTGATGGAAATGGCATCCGAAGGGACCCCGGCCTGCAGCAGTTCCTCTCTTGCCGCTTCCAGGCCGCTTTCCACAGAGGTCAAAGCGGTTTTATCGACCCCGGGTGCAGCCTCCCCCCCCGGGACCTCAAAGACCACATCCCTGACCACGGCACACAGCAGAATACGGCAGGGAATACGGCCCACCATCTTTGCCACGAACTTCACCGCCCGCAAAGAGCCTTCTGACCCGTCCGTGGCCACGCACAGGTTATGGGTGACCTTTTGAACACCCGCCACAATCAGGGGAACGGCACAGGCCTTGTCCACCAGCTTGGCAGCCACGCCGCCCAGGTTCACGGCCAGAAGGGAGTTGTCACTTCCCCGCCGGCGGATAACAAGGGCGTCGTACCCCTGCCGGGATTCTTCAATGATATCCCGGGCAATTCCCTTTTTTCTATTATGGATAAGGGTCTCAACGGACTGAGCGGCATAGCCCGAGGCCACAAGGCCGATGCGCGCATCCTCCAAAAAAGCCTCCATGGCGGCGTGCTGCCCCATCTCCCAGGCCTTGACCCAGGAGACCTCTCTGCCAAAAGAGCCGTTTTTCAAGTCATAGTAGGATTCCGGCACCGGGGTGGTAATGCTGAACAGGACAAGCTTTTTGGATTTCATGGGTTCAAAGCTGCGCAGGTATTCAATGGTTCTGCTGGCACGGGCGGACCCGTCCAGGGTGACCAGTATTTTATTTTCAGACATGATGATCCTCCTTATGATTTAACCGGGTCAGGCCCAAGCCTCAGCACGGGCACAGGAACATGGCGGAAGAGTTTTTCCGCAGTGCGGCCGAATCTGAACCGGCCGGCCCCGCCGCGTCCCCTGGGCCCCATCACCAGGATATCGGCCCTGAAGCGCTCAACAGCCGCCAGAATCATCTCGGACGGGTATCCGGAATCTACGGTGATACTGACGCGGCTGTCATCATCCAGGCCGGCAGCGGCTAACAGTTCGGGGAACTGCTCCAACCGCCGCCGTTTTTCCTCCTCAATATATGAGGAGGCACTAAAGTTGTCCGAGGGCCGATAATGTCCCCGGACCCAGTCCAGTTCATACCGGCTGATGCAGTTAAACACCTCAATTCGGGCAGAGGTTTCCTGGGCCAGCCACCCGGCATGGGCAAGGATCTGCCGGCTCCAGGGAGAAAAATCAACCGCAGCCAGGATAACCTTGATCGGGGATGCTTCCGGCTGTCTTCCCGGGGGGTGGGGCCGACGGAACATCTCCTTGTCCCGGACGCTGAGAAGGGGGACAGGGCAATCCCGGAACACCTGTTCTGCAGCACTGCCGAACATGAAACGGGAAAAATTGCTCCTCCCCTTGTTGGCCATGACCACCAGATCCGGTTTCCTGTCTTCGATCAAAGACAGAATTCTGTCACCGGGATGACCGGTCTCAATGCAGATTTGAACCTCCTTAGCCGGAAATTGTTCTGCAATGAGCGTGTTCAGCCGCTCTTTTCTGCCTGCCACAAGCCGTTCGGTCTGGGCTTTGACCTCCACCTGGAACGGGGAAACCATTTCTGCGACATAGATGGGCTGAACATCCCTTTGGTGGACAACGGAGCAGACCGTCAATTTGTTCTCTCCCGCCAAGCCAAAGGCATAGCCCAGGGTCATTGGGGAGTAGGTGGACAGGTCCACACAGGCCATAATGTTTTTTTCCTGTTTCATATCCGCCTCCTTTATAGTTTCAATGATCTTTCCATTTCAAAGAACAGATCCTGTTCCCGGATCACTCCGACATGCACCCCGTTCGCCATTACGATGAGACGGCGCTGGCTCTCACTGACCATGATAAAGGCGGCTTCCATGAGGCTGGCATCAACGTCAATGCCGGCCGGAGACGGGGACATGACCTCTGAAATCGACAGTGAACGGATGTCCCGTACGCCGGACGAGAACATACCGGTCCAGAACAGCGGGGAGTACTGGATGGCATCCGCCGTTGACGGTTTGGGGGAAGACAGGTACTTTGGCAGAATCAACTCCAAAAGATCCTTAATGGTGAGCATCCCCATGACCTGCCCCCCGCTGTCCATGACCAGGACCGACCGGTGACCGGTTTCCATAATCTGAGAGGTGGCTGTCAGCGCGGTAAACGAGGCCTTCAGTGCGGCCACAGCATCCGCAACGGTACGGGATTCCTCAATGGTCGTATAGGCGCCGATGGGAATCATCACATCACCCACCCTGGGCTCTTTTCTCACGGTTCCCGGAACCCTTGTCATAAAAGCCTCCCGGATCCGGTCCGCCAGCAGATCAATATCACAGGGCTTGGCCAGGTAATCGCTTGCGCCCTGGGCCAGGGCCTGCTCAGCCGAGGCCTGGTCCCCGTGGCCCGTAAGCATGATCACGGGCAGGTCCGGGTGGGTTTCCCGGATCCGGGCCAGCACCTCGTGACCGTCCATTCCCGGCATCCGAATGTCCAGGATGATCACATCGGGACTGTCTTCAAGTTTTTCAACGGCCTGTTCCCCGTTCTCTGCCAGAATGGTGTCAAACCCCTTTCCGGCAAGTATTTTCCGGGTGGTTTCCCGGAACCGGGCCTCATCATCAACCATTAGTACACGTATGGGTCTTGTCATCTGTATCCTTCTCCTTAAAATTTAAAATCATCCATCCTATGGTTACCGGATAAAGGCCTGCATGGCGGAATAGATCAGGCACCACTGAACCGCCACTGATACCAGGACTACACCTGCGGCCTGCCGCCCGGAAAGACCGCAGGAAAGGCAAAATCCCTTCATGATCAGCCACCAGCGCCAGGGCTCGGTAAACCAAAGCATGAAGGGCAGCCATGAAATCAGCCAGGTGATGCCCGATGCAAACACATAAATGCCGAAAACCAGAAAAAAAGATCCTTTCCGGCCCACCATCATCACCATGGCGGCATAACCGATGGCCGCACCGACCACCACCATCCCCACGGCATTGCCGGCAAAGGCCAGAGCCATAATCCAAGCAGACGCGGGAAGGGTCACGCCGGTGAGCAGGCTGGCCAGGGCGAAAAAACAGGTACCACCGGCCAAAAATCCGCCTACCCTTCCGGCCGAAGCCGTTTCCGGCAGCAGTCTGAAAAACGCCTCCGGCTCAATCAGCAGTTGAATCAGGGCATGGGAATAAAACTTGACTGCATTGACAAATCCGCCCTTTTCCATGGTCATCTCCTTGGATTATTCTTGTCTATTATCAACGATTGGCTGCCCGTCAGATCAGGCGGCAGATCAAACCGACCAGCAGCATGGCAGCGGTCAGGTAGAAAAATATGGTCCGTTCCGTTTCCCGGCTGAAATATATCCGTCCCCAGGTCCTCTGGTGCCCGGGCGTCTTGCGCCCCGGACCTTGGGTCTGGGAAGGCTGTTTTTCCTGCAGGCATTGTTTTGACATCTTCCTGTCTCCTTTTTTAAACTATCCGTCCTAGAATCCGGGCATGCCGCCGAATCCCCTGAAAGTCCAGTAGACCCCTGTGAGCAGCAGCAGCACGACATTGGCAAAGAAAAACAGGGGGATGCCGGCCCGAAGATAATCTTTGGGCTCCAGGTATCCGCTGGCATAAACAATGGCATTGGGAGGGGTACCGATAATCAGGCAGTAGGCAAAGGAGGAGGCGATTGCCGTCCCCATGGCCATGAAGGGCAGGTAGGAGCTGCCCGGATGCACCATGCCGGCCATGTTCAGGGTAATGGGCCCGACGGATGCCGCAGCAGGGCCGTCTGCCATAAGGTTGGTGAGAATGGCGGTCAAACCGTTGCTCACAGCCATCAGCGGCAGTCCTGCTTCCATGCCGAAATTTGAGAGAAAATCAATAACTGATCTGGCCAGCCAATAGGCCGCCCCGGTCTGGTCCAGAACCCGGCCGAAGATGATGGCACCGGCATAAAGCCAGACCACACCCCAGTCCACTTTTTCCTGGTAATCCCGCCAGTTGACCACACCGGTGAGGATATAAGCCACGGCGCCTGCCACCGCAATAACGCCGATGCCAAGGCGTACGGGATAGATGCCGATCTGGTAGAACGCCTTTTCCGTAAACCAGCCGAACACCATGATCAAAAAGATCACCAACGCCCAGATCTGGCTGCGGTTCCACTTGCCCATTTTATCGATTTCAGTCTTAAGATGGTCCATAGCCGGGGCCAGGGAAACGGTTTTTGGCTTAAAGCGCAGGTTGATGGTGAACCAGGTCACGGGAATCATAACCAGAATAAAGGGAAAGCAGTATGTAACCCACTGGAAATACCCGATATCAACCCCAAACATATCGGTCAGATAGGTCATCATGATGACGTTTCGGGCACCGCCGGAAGGGGCGCCGGGCCCCCCTATATTACAGGCCATGGCAATGGAAATCATTAAAAGCTTGGCCAGTTCCTTGTCCTCGGGCACCTCGTCGGTCAAGCTGTTCTGGTACAACAGCATGCCGATGGGCAAAAACATGGCGGCAAGGGCATGGTCGGAAATAAAGGCGGCAAGAGGGGTGATGATCAAAAAGAAGATCAGGGTGATCCACTTGGTATTGGGCACGGCCAGTTTTTTGAACATCATCATGCACACGCGCTTGTCCACACCGGTTTTAACAAAAGCTGCGGCAAACATCAGACTGCCCATGATAAACCAGCAGGCATCGCTCCAGTAAAACATGGCCACGTTTTTCCTGGAAAGCACACCGGTGAAAACGGTAATAAGCCCGATGCAAAAGGCCACTGCCGGCAAGGGGATACACTCGGTCAGAAAACACAAGACTACAAAGGCCCCCATGGCTACGGCCACCTTGATGTGCCAGGCGCCTTTGTCTGCGGCTTTTTTATCCGACCCTTCAAGGTTTTCGTACTTAAGCCCTTCCTTTCTCAGTTTCAATGCATCCTGCATCACACTCAGGTAGTCCTCGGGCGTGACCTTGTCCTTGACATAGGCGATGGCCCGGGAAAAATTCTGCTTGTCGGCCGGAATCTTGTAGCTTTTGCACCACTTGAGATCCCGTTTTAAGAAACGCTCCCTTTGAAGGGCGCCGATACGCATGTTCTGCTCCATCATCTGGGCTGTGAGCAGTTCCCACTGCTGGGCATCAGCGGCGGAACGGCCGAACAGCGACGTTGTCATGTGTTCGATGGCCTTGGAGGTGCCAATTTGATACTCCATGCCGACATCCTTCATGCCGTAAGGCGTTGGGATGAGCAGGAGAATCACCAGCATGGCTGCGGGGATGGCGAAGATTTTCCAGTCAATATACTTGTCATATCCGGTTTTGGGTTTTTCCTTTTTCATGAGCTGCCTCCTGTGCATTAACTTGGGTCCGCTTTGATTATTTCCCTGGGGGATTTTAGGTATTGTCTGGCCTGGGCCGCCCGGATCTTTTCCTCCTGGCGCAGCCTGTGTTCAAAGGCTTCTTTCGCCTTTTCCGCGATGTCTTCAATGTCCGCAGGCTTCATCAGGTAGTCCCAGGCCCCGGATTTCAGCCCGTCAATGGCTGAATCCACGGTGGCATGTCCTGTAAGCATGATGACCTCGGTCATGGGGTAGTGCTCCTTGATGGCCTTGAGGGTCTCGTTGCCGTCCATTCCCGGCATCTTGACATCCAGAATCACCACATGAATGGTTCTGGCCCCTAAAATCTTCAACGCAGCCTCCCCGGATTCCGCCGTCCAGGTTTCAATGCCTTTGCGCTCAATCAGCTTCTTGGTGGTTTCAAGATAGCGGGGTTCATCATCGACCAGCAAAAGTTTCATTCTTTCCACAGTCTTGCCTCCTTAAAATGGTTGTTGTGGCGTGTTGTTATTCCCTTTTAGCGGGCAGGCTTAAGGAAAATACCGTGCCTTCATCAGGCCGGCTTTCCACAGCCATCGTCCCGCCGAAGCTTTCAATAATCCCGTAGCAGACCGACAGCCCGAGCCCTGTTCCCCGGCCCACGGCCTTGGTTGTGAAAAAGGGGGAAAAAATCCGGTCCATATGATCGGGACGGATGCCGCAGCCGTTGTCTGTCACCCGGATCTCCACCTGGTCACGGCCGGACTCCTGGTGCGTTCCTGTCGCCGCACGGACCTCGATCTTGCCACCTCTTGTGCCATGTCGCTGGGTCACGGCATCCACGGCATTGTTGATCAGATTCAGCATCACCTGCTGAAACCGTGAGGCATCGCCGGTAAAACAGGCAAGCCCGTCCTCCAAATCAACGGCCAGGTGGATGCCGTTCATTTTCACCGTATTTTCCACCAGGGAGAGCACCTCAGGAATGACCGTTAAAGGATCCAGAGCCGTCAGGCTGACATCCTTTTGCCGGCCAAAGTTCAATATGGCGGCCGTGATCTTATTACAGCGGGAGACCTGCAGGTTGATCTGCTCAAGGCTTTCTTTGATATCGTTAATCTGCTCGGATGAAGACAGGGGCCCTGCAGGCGTATCTGTCCCTTCTGACTGGACAACGTTTTCCAAAGGATTACCCCCACCCAATACCTCTTCTAACAGCACTTTGATCAGGGCGTACTCTCCTTTTATAATCTGCAGGGGATTGTTGATCTCATGGGCAAATCCTGCGGCCATTTCACCGATCTCCGCCAGTTGAACCGCCCGGACCAACTGGTGCCCAAGGGCCTCTTTTTCTTCGCCTAAAAGATCAATGCGCCGGATGATCCGTTCCGATGTAAAAAGCGCCATAGCTCCCAGCAGAACCAGGCCGCACACCAGAATGACAACACCAATGGCCCCGGCGGAATAAAGCGCCCGGTAGGCATCCTGCTTTTCCTGGCGGGCCACGAGAATCCAGGCCTTATCCGCAAGACGGGTCACGGCATAGACAAAGGGCTGGCCGGGCGGCGTCAGGCAGTGGCCGTTGTTTTTGTTTTCCAGGGCATCGGCAAACCAGTCAAAGGCGGGATCTTTTTCCAGAAGGTTGATGTCCCCGGACCGTCTGGTGGTCTGGGCCAGGCCTTCATGGTTCAGGATATAGGCTTCCCCGGTTCTTCCCATGCGGACACCGGAAACCAGAGTGTCAAAAAACAATGTATCAATGGTGGCCCGAAGCACCCAGGTCCGATTGCCCTCCTGCCGGCGCACGGCCACGACAAAATGAGGGCTGTTCCGGTATCCCAAAAAGATATCGCTGATGTAATGGCCTTCGGCCATGGTCTTTTGAAACCAGGCCTCGCCGGCATAGGATTTTCCCGCCAGGGCATGGACGCCGGAGTAGCAAAGGTGGGTTCCGGCCTGGTCGAAAAGTCCCAAATCCACAAAGGCCTGGGAGCGCTGTTCCAGAATGTTGAAAACCCGATCAATCCCCCCCGGGGCGATTAATTCACTAAAACTGTAAACCTTGGTCATCATTTCAAGATCCGCCCGCCTGGAGATAAGAAAGGATCCGATCATCCCGCTGTGGTCCGAAAGGATTCTTGAAAGCTTTTCCCGGGTACCGGTTTCAAGGGCTGCCGCAAAAAAATAAAAACTGACGGCGGTAACGGCTAAAAAAGGAATCAGGGGCAGAACAATCATATTCACCAGGATGGTGCGTTTGAGTCGGTATCTGGATTTTTCAAGGGCCTTTTTGTTCATGGATTATCGTCTCCGAAATTTTTTTCTTTCCAATGCTTTGAGCAACTATGGTGCCGGACAATTCACCGTGCGCTCATTTTTTCAACAGTCTGAAATTAAAGAAATTTCAATTCACACATTAACAGGTCATCCAGAAAACGCCCCCGGGTGCTGTCGGTTCTCTTTCCAGCGTGTAAAAAAGACTTAACCGAAAACAAAAGCGCCCGGGACAGGCCGTCCCGGGCGCTTTTGTTTTCGGTTATAACGGATAGCGCCGACTTGCAGAATCACGAAGGCGGGATCAGAGTCATATCAATGCAAAGCTCGTATTCACCTGAATCACTGCGTTTAACACCAAACCCCAGTTTCCGTCCAAGCTGAAGCATCTTTCTATTTTCGGCCAGAACCAGGCCCATGACCTTTGCCACCCCCATCTGCCGGGCAGCCGTGAGGCACCGGGACAGGAGTGCGGAGCCGATACCGTGACCCTGCCAGGCGTCGCTGATGGCCATGGCAAACTCCCCGAGGGATGCGTCCGGGCCCATGATAATCCGGCAGACACCGACCATTTTTCTGGCATTTCCCTTTCCCATGAGGGCCACCAGAGCGATTTCCCGGTCATAGTCGATCTGGGTGAGCCGGACCAGGGCCTTTCTGGACAATTCTTTCAAGGGGGTGAAAAAACGCATGTAAACGCTTTTGGGAGACAGTGAATAAAAATGATCGATGAGCAGGTCCGCATCACTGGGGCGGATGGGACGGACAAAGAACGGATGCCCGTTATCCGTCACACAATCTTGTTCATACTGCCAGGGGTAGGAGGAAATGATCAGATGTCCTTCAGGGTCGGAAGATGCGGACCCGAGCGTCACCCTTGCATCCACGGCTGTCACCACACCGTTTTTGACTATTAAAGGATTGATGTCCAGCTCCTGAATCTGGGGGAAATCCGTTACCAGGCGGCTGACCCGGATCAGCATCTCCTCGGCAAGTTCCGGGCTCACAGGTGAAAAATTCCGGAACCCCTTGAGCACCGTGCTGATCTTTGTTTCCCCTATCATGTCGCGGGCAAGATTACGGTTTAAAGGCGGCAGCCCCATCGACGTATCTTTGAACACCTCGGTCATGACCCCACCGGTGCCGAACACAATCACAGGCCCGAACCCCGGATGGGCCTTGGCCCCGATGATCAGCTCATAATCAGGCGCTCCCATGTCCGGCTGGACACTGACCCCTGAAATTGAGACCGTTGAAGCATAGTTTTTTGCGCGCTTTACAATATAGTCAAAAGCCCGGCCGACCTGGTGCCGGTTTTCAAGCCCCCTTGCCACGCCGCCGGCATCGGATTTATGCAGAATATCAGGAGAGCAGATCTTGAGTACAACGGGGTAACCTGTTTTATCCGCCGCGGCCATGGCCTCCTGCCGGGTTGATGCAATGACAGTGGCGTTCACCGGCAGACCGTAGGCCCGGATCAGATCCTTGGCCTCAATCTCGGAAAGACTGATCTCTCCCCTGGACAGGGCACTCTCAATTATCTTCCCTGCGGCCGCACGGTCAATCTTAAGTCTGCGGTCCGTGCGTACGGGAATTTCCATAAGCCGTTCCAAGTTCAGTCCATAATGATACAGGTTCTTAAAGGCCCGGACGGCCCGCTCCGCCGTCTCATAGGTCACAATACCGGCTTCGTTGAAAACCTTGCGGGCCGCCTCCATGTCCGCTCCTCCGATAAAAGCCGTAAAGACGGGGCAGTTCAACTGATCCATGACACAGTTGAGCTGCAGGGCCAGATCCTGGGTGTCCAGTGTCCCGACAGGCGAGCAGAGCAGCAAAAGGGCATCGGTTTCAGGGGCCATGGCACAGGTTTTCACCGCCTCCACATAGCCTTTGGCCGGCGTGTCGCCCAGCACATCCACCGGATTTGCCCGGCTCCAATTGGCCGGAAGAATCAGGTCCAGCTCCCGGATCGTCTCCTCTTTGAGCACAGCCGGGGAAAGCCCGAAGGACTCCAGGGCATCGGCCGCCATGACCCCGTGCCCGCCGGCATTGGTCACAACGGTGAGGCCTGGGCCCTTGGGCCTGCCCAGCCTTGCCAGAAAACGGGTACACTCCAAAAGCTCTTCAAAGTCGGACACCCTGAGGATGCCGGCCCGCTTGAATGCCGCATCGTACACCGCATCGTCCCCGACCATGGCGCCGGTGTGGGAGGCTGCGGCCCGGGTGCCGGCTTCGAACCGCCCCGCCTTCAGGGCAATGATGGGCTTGACCCTGGACACGGCCCGGGCGGCGCTCATGAATTGTCGAACGCAGGTCATCTGCTCCAGGTACATGACAATGGTGTCAACGGACACAAGCCCGCCCAGGTAGTCGATCATGTCGGCAAAATCCACATCTGCCATGGATCCCAGGCTCACCACATGGCTGAAGCCTAAATTCTCTCCCCGGGCCTGATCCAGAACCGAGGTCAGGACGGCCCCGCTCTGGGATAAAAACGCCGTCCGGCCAGGCAAGGGGGGAACATGGGCAAAGCTTAGGTTCATTGCAACAGATGTATTCATAACGCCTAAGCAGTTCGGACCGATAATACGGATGCCGTAGCGCACGGCCGCTGCCAGGATGTCTGCCTCAACCGCACGGCCCTCTTCACCGGTTTCCTTTCCCCCGGCGGAAATAACGACGGCAGCCGATGTGCCGGCGTTTCCAAGCCCCTCCAATATACCGGGGACCGTCTTTATAGGTGTAGCGATCACGGCCAGGTCCGGCGCATCATCCAGGTGGGTGACTTTGGAAACCACCTTGTGCCCCATCACCGTTCCCCCTTTAGGGTTTACCGGGATAATCCGGCCCTGGAATTTGCCGTTTAAAAGATTTTTCATTATGGAACACCCAACGGAATTTTTTCTCTCGCTGGCACCGATCACGGCGATGGACCGCGGGTTAAACAGGGTATGAAGATTTGCTGTGCCCATGATACGCTCCTTTTAAAGTATAAATTTTAACCGTTGGCCAGAACGGATTCCGTACGACATGGCAAAACAGCAATAAGAATGCCATCCCCTTCAAGCAGCCGGGATTAGGGATAAACGCCCCATCGTATACCCCGCTCCGTGTAAAATAGACTTACAGGCTGTCAACCGGGCTGACAGATTGTCTCTTTCCCCCCCAAAAAGATCTTGTGCCAGAAATCAACGCTTTTCCCCCTTTTCTGCCCGTTTGAAAGGGCAGATTACTCTGCCCCCCTGCCTGGCATTCTTATTGCTCTTTACAACGCATGACGGAATTCTAAATCCCAGAGCAGCACCCTGGCGGAACATCTGTCGGGGGACCTTTTCAAGATAGAAGGAGACAACCGATGAAAGACCATGCGGAAAACACATCTTACATGCCCGGTTTCTACGGGAAAAAGCGGATGAACGCAGAGCAGTGGGCCAATGCCCACATCGACAAGTGGCACCGGGAGCACGACGCTAAACCCTCCAAGGCCCCTTCTCCCATCTGCCATCCCATGGTCTGCATTTCCAGGCAGATCGGCGTCGGGGCCCTGGAAATCGCAGATATACTGGCAGAACTTATCGGCTACCGTGTGGTGGACCGCGAAATCATTGAGCATATGGCAAAGGACACAAAGCTGTCCGAAAAGATCATCGACACCTTTGACGAGCGGTATCCCGGATGGGCCGGTGAATTTTTTACCATGCTCACCAGCGAAAAAACCTTTTTAAAAAGCGATTATGCCCGCCAGCTGGTCAGAACAGTGGTCGCGCTTGCCGAATCCGGCCCCACCATTTTCGTGGGCCGCGGCACTCACATGATCCTGCCCAGACAAACGCTTTTATCCGTTCATCTGGTCAGCAGCTATGAATACCGGGTAAACCGGCTGGCAAAAATCCTGAACCTGCCGGTGCAGGAGATGTCGAAAAAGCTCAAAATCATCGATTCCGAGCAGGAAGATTTTTTCAAACGGGTCTACAATATCAAACAGATCAGCCAGGACGATTTCGACCTGGTCATCAACAGAGACCATCTGCAGGATGCAGGACAGATTGCCAGAATCCTGGCTGCGGCAATGAAAGAAAAATTCAACATCGAAACCGCAGATCAGGATGGCAGCCCTAAAAAAGAATAGAGACACGCTTTACTTCTACGGCCCGGGCCATGCCAAACCCTACGGGACCTTACCCCTCCCCGCCTTCAGGCCCCAAGTACACGCCCCCAAGGCATCCCGGGCCCTTCCTCCTCCATAGGGCCGAAGGCCGGCTGCCAGACTCCGGTCAGGTAATTATCCAGAGCCGCAAGCCCTGTCAGTCCCCATTGTGATGTGGGAACAACCTGAATCAGCGGGGCATCCAGCCCCCAGGCTTTAAGCTGCGGGATATCTTCGGGCCGGGCCTTGTTTAAAATCAGACTGCTGACCGTGTACCCCAATGCCTTAAGTCTTGCCTGAAACCTTGCGGCCTCTGCCAAGGATAGCGGCTCGGCAGTGGTCACAAGATGAATGCGGGCTTGGATCAGACAGGCTTTCTGGTCTTCGTGACGTGCAATCATTTTTGATAGTTTCGTGTTAATCGGATCCAGATCCATGATCTGGCCGTTATTTTTGATCCGCGAGACAATCTGTTTTTTGGCACGGATAGACCCACGAAGGCGGTGAAGGGCCTCAAGCCAGGCAAGGGTCGTGTCCGGCAGGGTTAAAAAATCAAGGGTCTGGGCCGTCGGAGGCATATCAAAAAACAAACTGTCTGCCTGCTCTTCTTGCCGGACCACCTGGTTGAAGGCCAGGACAAGCCCGAA
The DNA here is from genome assembly GCA_963677255.2 of uncultured Desulfobacter sp. Classification (GTDB taxonomy): domain Bacteria; phylum Desulfobacterota; class Desulfobacteria; order Desulfobacterales; family Desulfobacteraceae; genus Desulfobacter. Next base: position 375,711 of record CAXXER010000003.1, read on the forward strand.
GGCCTCCAGACCGGGAGAAAGCCTTAAGATATCAAAGGTATGGGTCAGATTATAGGCCCCCTGGTAACTGTAAGCCCGCTGAATTGCCTGCCGGGTCTCTTTGAGATAACGATCCACCCAGTAGGCTGTATCCACCTGGCTGACCCGCAGACAGGGCCGGACCTGGCGGGGCCGGTCTTTTAAGGAGACGCGGAAAATATCCTGCTGGTTGTGGGCCGGATCCATGGAGACCAGAAGGGCATGCTCTCCCCCCCTGGCACAGGAAAGGGCGGACAATGCCGATACCGTTGACTTGCCCACCCCGCCTTTGCCGATAAAAAAATGAAGTGTCATCTTTTGCCTCTAATCAATACTGAAAACGGAAAATAACTCTCCTAAAGGATCATGGGCTGTCATCAGGCGTTCGGACATCAGATCCAGGTCCTTTTCCATAACCTCAAGCAGATCCAGGGTCACATGGGCAGGAGGCATGGGAAGCCCCACAAAGGCACCGAAAACCAGGAGGGCAAAACAATGATTCAGCTCCCTGATTTCATGCTCGACAATTTCCACGGACTTGGCCCTGGCCGTCTCATCGGCGGCCCTGAAAAGCCACCCCGCATAGTGTCCGACCCGTTTCAGGGCCGGGATCGCAATTTTTCGGATCTCTTCCATGGCACGCCTCCAAAAGGAAGGGAGGAAGGATATCCCCCCCTCCCTCCTCCACGGATGTCTAATGAAAAAGGGTTTCCTGATGCCGGGTCCTGCCGCCTTCACTGTCGTCGCGGCTATGGGTTCCAAAAAATTTGACCACGCCTTCAATAACGATCCATACGGCAATGATGATGGTCAAAATATTGATGCTCTGGAGCAGCAGGTTGTGGGCGGTGCCGAATGTCATCTGGTTCATTACCGAGGCCCAGATGGTCATCACGGCCATAAACACGGCGGGAATTCCGGCCACCATCCACTTGAGCCCGCCTTTTGATTTCAGATAAAGGGTGATGACAATCAGGGCGAGGGCTGCAAGCGTCTGATTCACCGCCCCGAACAAGGGCCACAGTTTCAGGGCGCCGTTGCCGCTGGCACCGGTGGCAAAGGCCAGGGCCAGGGCGGATCCCACGGCAATAGCCGTGCCAACGTACCGGTTGGACAAAACATTCAGGTTAAGACTGTTCCCAAGTTCCCCGATCACATAGCGCTGGATCCTTGTGGCTGTATCCAGGGTCGTGCCGGCAAAAGAGGCGACAAAAACCGCCATAATCGCAAGCGTAAAGGGTTTGGGAATACCCAAGGTCATAATCATATTGGCGGCGCCGTCCACAAAGGCGCTGACCTTGGATCCAAGGCCAGCTGCAGCGGCCCAGGATGCGTAATGGCTGCTCCAGGCCGCAACCCCGGTCAGCACTTCACCGGATTTGGTGGTATACCCCATACCGATACCGGCGGCCACGGCAATGATGACCAGTGTCGCCAGAGCCGCTTCCATGAGCATGGAACCGTACCCGACAAACAGCGCGTCCGGTTCGGAGCGCACCTGTTTGGAAGAGGTGCCGGAGGAAACCAGGGAATGGAATCCGGAAATGGCGCCGCAGGCAATGGTGATAAACAGGAAAGGCCACATGGGCGGCGCCTGGCCGGGGTTCATCTGGACCGCCGGGGCCACCATCTCAAGCCGCCCTGAAAAAGCCGCCGCTCCCACCCCCAAAACCAGAAGAAGCATGGCGATGACCAGTTGGTGGGAGTTGATAAAATCTCTGGGCTGGAGCAGCGCTGTTACCGGCAGGATGGAGGCGATAAATCCGTAAGCTAAAAGGATAATGGTCCATACCCCTGTAGGAGGCATACCGGCGATGGCCGGCATTTTAAAGGGAAGATAGGGCCCCAAAAACACGCAGGCATACATGGCGATCACGGCATAAATGGACCACATCGCAATGCTGCTGCCCTTTTTGTAAATCATGTACCCGAGGACCATGGCAATGGGGATCTCCACCCATACGGCCAGTACGGACTGGGGATACATGGCGAAAATAACGGCGATCACCAGACCGAAAACTGCAATCACGATCCACAATTCCAGAAAAACAATCACAAAAAACAAAAACCGGGTCCGGTTATTAATGTACTTGGCTGTATAGTCGGATATGGACCGGCCCTGGTTGCGCATGGAAATAATCAGGGCACCGAAATCATGCACCGCCCCCATGACGATGCTGCCTAAAAAGACCCAGATGAGAGCCGGCACCCATCCCCAGATAATGGCGATGGCAGGCCCGACGATCGGGCCGGTACCGGCGATGGAGGTAAAATGGTGGCCAAAGATCACCTCTTTTTTGGTCGGCACGTAATCCACCCCGTCCTCAAGTTCCCGGGACGGGGTGACCGCCTCCATGGTGAGCGCAAATATCCGTTTTCCAATGTATTTTCCATAAAGCGAATAGGTGACAATATAGCCGATAAAGGCCAGCACCATAATCATAAGGGCATCCATAGCGTTCCTCCTTGATGATAAAAAATAACGGACTTGGCCCTGTATCCGGACGACTCCAGGTCTACAGGGGGGTCATGCATATGACAGGCTTGTCCGGCTCAGGACGGGAAAAACCGATCAGCGGACGGCAGGACCAGCCCGTGACGATGGCGGCATAGAGGGGAAGCTGGCGTGCTGCCATCATCCGGGGGCCCTGTTTTGGCTGAGGGCAAAACGCCTTTTCAGGCTGGGTTTTACAGCCAACCGCTTGTTTTATACGGGCGCGCCCAAACATCAGGCCACCACCCAGACCGTCATTTTCCGGGCGCCGTGAACCACCTTCCACGGGACTGCCCCCATGCTGAACTCGGACGGGCTGGATTGTCCGTGCCGGCCCAGCACCAGGGTGCCGCAGTCTTCTGAGGCTGCCAGGTCCGCAAGCCCCATGGCACGGCTTTTCACGCCTCGGACAACCCGCACCTGCACCCGGTCCATTGAAATTCCGGCAGCGGTCAAAAGATCAAAGGCCCGGGTCACGGCATGGTCAAGGTCTTTTCCAAAATCCTGCGGCAGATCATTGAACTCGTCCTCCTCCCGGATCACCGTGCCCAGAATGATCCTGCACTGGTCCCTTGCCGCGGTTCTGGCCACAAACTGCACCGCCCCCATAGCGCCGGGAGAACCGTCAAAGGCCACCAGAATATTTAAAGTCACCGGCCGGACCCCGGCCAGAATCACCGGAATCGTCGTGGCGTTGTGTAAAATCTTGGTGGACACGCTTCCCAGGGCCACAGGCAAAACAGCACTGGCCCAGCCCCTTCGCCGAAGGACAATGGCATGATAGCCTTTTGAGGCCTCTGCCAGGATATCCCTTGCCACGCCCTTTTCCTTGGCTTTGATGACCATGTGAACCTGATCGGGTTTAAAGCCGGCAGCGATCAGCTTATTTTTAGCCCGGGTCATAAATTCTTCCATCAGGGCTTTCCGGCTGTTTTCCCAGACCCGGACCCGGGAGAGTGCCGCCGGATTGAAATCGTCGGATCGCAGGTCATAATAGGATTCAGGCACCCGGCTCATCACGCTGAACAGGACCGGTTCAAATTCCCGGAAAGGGCTGAACCGGCTCAGATAAGCCACCGTTTCCTTGGAACGGGCGGACCCGTCTATGGCCACCAGCAGTTTGTTTTCATATCCGGCCATGGCTTACTCCTTTTATCCGTTGCGTTTAAACGTATTGCTGTCCCGAACACTGACCACGGTGACCTTAGAGTGACGGATGACTTTTTCGGCCACACTGCCGAAAAGGACCCGGGACAGGTTGCTGCGCCCTTTATTGGCAATCATGATCAAATCCACCCCTTCGGCCTCGGCAGTATTCAAAATGACTTCACTGGGAATGCCGGTCACAACCTTCAAGGTCACCCGGGACTTGTCTTCGGGCAGACAGTCCCTGACCATTTTTCTCAAGGTGGCATATCGGTCCTCCTCCATCTCTTTGAGAATGGTTTCAACCTGCTTTACGGGAGGATAGTACCGCGCCGCGGCCTCCAGGGCGGCGTTATCCCTTTCGTTGAGCACATTCAGCACAAGAATCCGGGCATCCAGACTCCTGGCAAAGACGGCGGCATGCTCAAGGGTCATCAGCGAATAATCGCTGAAATCAATACAGGCCAGTATCAGTTCAATTTTTTTCATTTAACGTCTCCTTAAATCAATAAAGCCGTCCAAGGTTCCTGGACAGGTCTGCCACATAGGTCAGCTCCCCGGCCGAATGCAGACGGCTTACCAGGGCATCGAACTGGTCGGGATCCACATCCCTTGAATAAAAAAACACCCTGCGAAAATTTGTCCCGACAGGTCCATTGGCACTCATGATGCTGGACAGGCGTCCGCCGGCACTGCCGATGATCTGTGAAATATTTTTTACAAGGCCTGCCGTATCTTCCAGGTTAAATCCGAAGATCTGGCCATTTTTCGCGGCACCGGTATAAGAGGCAAAGCACCGGAACACATCACTTTTGGTAATCACTCCGGCAAAAGTTGCGTTTTCCATGACAGGGAGGCCCGATATCCCCGAACTGAGCATCAGGCGGGCAGCCTGATCCACGGTTCTGTCCCAGGGGATGGAGACCACAGGACTTGACATGATGGACCGGATCTTTACCCGGCCCATCAGGTCCCTCATCTCAAACCGGTCTAAAGTGGTGGCATCGGAGGGCAGCGCCTTTTTAACGTCACCATCGGTCATCACCCCCACGACCTTGTCCTTGTCTGTCACGGGAAGCATTGAAATTACCCGGGTTCTGAACATTTCGGCTGCCTGGTCCAGCGAGGCACCGTGGTCAATGGTCACCGGGGGGGTACTCATCCAATCCTTAATCAGCATGGGGGGTCTCCTTGTTATTATGGGTAGGCGATCCGTGTCGCTGTGCCAAGAGTCTGAGCAACACTTGTGCCATGGAGCATGGACACAAAAAGATCCTTACCAAACAAGGAGTTACAAACAATAGACCATAAACAAACAGGTCTGCGGGGGAAAACTATTTTTCAGGGTGTAAAATTATCGGACGGTTTGGAGGGACAATTCAGGCAGGGGATTTTAAAACAAGGCGGATCAGGTATCGTTCCGCCTTTTCAAAGGGCAGTTCGTATTCATCGATTTGGACGTGAAAAAGCGCCTTCAGGTCACACGTTACCTCATCCGGGCCCCCCTGCCCTTTCAATGCCCATATGGTACCGCCCGGCCGGAGCATGGGAAGGGCCAGATCGGCAAAGGCATCCAGCCGGGTAAAGCCCCTGGCGATGATCGCGTCAAAGCAGCCGGCGATTTCAGGTTCAAGGGCCAAAGCCTCCACCCGGGCATGGACGGCCCGGATGTCTTTGAGTCCTATGGTGCGGATCACATGATTTAAAAAAGAAACCTTTTTTCTCACCGCATCCACCAGGGTAAAGGCCACCTGCGGGTGCATGATCTTCACGGGAATCCCTGGAAATCCGCCGCCGGTTCCCATGTCCATTACCCTTTTTTCATCGGTGATAAACCGGGAAACGGCCAGGGCATCGATAAAATGCTTTTCAGCTATGGATTGCGGATCACGGATGGCCGTTAAGTTCATCTTTTTGTTCCAGGCCATCAACTCTGCCGCATGGGCGGTCAGCATGCCGGTCTGCTTAAGGGTCAAAGATAGTCCCATTTCTTTGGCACAGGCAATAAGACGCTTTTCAAACCGGTCTGTATCGGGCAATGACGCCACGGTCCTCTCCTTTTTAATTTCCAAGCAGAAGGCTGGTGGAAGAGTAGAAGGTGCCGGCCACACAGGCGGTCAAAAGGCAGGCAAAGGTTGCGGCGAAAAGGGCTTTCACCGCAACGCCGGCAATGTCTGCTGTCCGTTTCGGGGCCAGGGCGGAAAGGCCGCCCACAAAAATGGCCATGGAGGCCACATGGGCAAAGCCGCACAGGGCATAGGCCGCAACAACCGCAGAGCGTCCGTGAATCAGGGTCTTTGCGGCAAGGGCTGCGGCCAGATCCTGATAGGATGCCACCTCGGTCAACAGAATCCGCTCTCCGATGATTCCGGAGATCACACCGGCATCATCCAGGGGGACGCCGATGATCACAGTCAGCGGGTAGAACAGGTATCCTAAAATTCCCCGAAGCGACCAGTGCAGATCCATTCCCGTCCACTGCCCCAGCATATTGCCGGCACCGCCAAGGAGCATGTCCAAAAGTGCCACAAGTCCCAGGACCGCGATGAGCAGTGCCACAATATTAAAGGCGACCTTAAGTCCGGTGGTCGATCCGTTGATAATCGCCTCAAAAAGGTTGGCGTCTTTTTCATATTCAATCTCCACGTACTGACCTAAGGTTTCAGGCTGGTCGGTTTCCGGAAAGAATATTTTGGCCATGATCAAGGCGGCCGGAGCTGAAAGAAAGGAGGCCGAGATCAGGTGGCCTGCAATGGTGGAAAACGTTGACTGCAGGGTAAATACGTAAAGGGCCAGCACATTGGAGGCCACTGTGGCCATACCGGCGGTGAGGATGGTACACAGCTCGGACGGTGTCATCCTTGCAATATGGGGCCGGATGGTAAAGGCCGATTCAACCCCCACAAAAATATTGGAGGCGGCGCACAGCGACTCTGCCCCTGAAATCCGCATCAATTTTGTAAAAGCTTTTGCAAAAAGACGGATCACAAAGGGAAGGATACCGTAATAATAAAGGATGGCCACCAAAGCCGAGAAAAACAAAATCGTGGGCAACGCCTGGAAGGCAAAGATAAAGCCGAGCGACCCTTCTGTCCCCGGCGGAAGCGCCAGAGCTCCGAAGGCAAACTCAGCCCCTTTGGCAGAGGCTGCCATGAGTTTTACCGCAAGATCATTCACCCCCTTGAAAATAAAAACGCCTGCGGGCACCACAAAGATAAACAATGCAAAGATCAACTGCAGCCCAAGGCCCCAGAGAATCAGATGCCAATTGGGTTTGAAAGGCTGCCTGAACAAGAACCATGAGAGAATCCATGCCAGGGCAATGAGTACGAATATCCCCGAGAAACTGACCAGATTATAGGCTTCCACTAATTTTTTCCTGTTGAATTCCGGCAGACGCTTTGGCCGGTATCGGGTTAAAACTTTCCCCAGGGCCGGACAATGACATCCATACCCTGTTTGGCGATGATCTCTTTTTTTGCCGCATTGGCCGTATTGCGGTTGTCAAAGCCTCCGGTCCGTACCAGATACCAATGCTTTCCGCTGGGACGGGTCAATTCCAGAATACGGGTGACATACCCCCGGTCTTTGAGTCTTTTTTCCATGTCCAGGGCGTTTTTTTCCTCTTGATAAGCACCGGCCTGAAGCTCCCATGCATAGGTGTCGTCTGCCCGGTCCGATTCAAAAGTCGCGCCCGTATCTGCCCGGGATGGCTCTGATGTGTCCGTTGTGACCGTTGCTGCGGGGGCGGATTGCGCTGTCGCTGCTGCATTGCTTTCTGGCAACGGGTCCTGTTCTTCAACAGATGAGGGGGTATTTATATCCTCTGCCTGGGGGATGCCTTTTTCAACCAGGTGCGATGACGGTGACGCTGCAGGTTCCGGTTCCGGGGGAGTCGGTTGAAGCGGCTCCGGCAGAGATGCCAGCTGCTCTTTGGCATAGTCAAGATCCGGATCAATTTCCACTGCCCGCTGATACGCCTCCCGGGCCAGAGAATCCTTTCCCATTTTTACCAGTAAATCGCCTCTGAGGCAGTGGGCCAGATAAAAATCCGGGGACAGGGCAATGGCCCGGTTTACATCTTCAAGCCCTGGGGTCAGCTCGTTGAGTTCCGCCCTGCAGATGGCCCGGTTAAAAAAGGCGTAATAATTGTCCGGGGTCAGCTCAATCTCTTTGTTGTAATTTTCAATTGCCTTTGTATACTCGCCCTTGTAATACCAGGCCACACCGAGGTTTGAATACAAGCCTTTCATATCCGGCAGGATCTGCCGGGTTTTTTCAAAATCCTGAATCGCCAGGTCGTACTCTCCAAGCTTCATGTAAGCCACGCCCCTGTTTTTATAGGCATCAGGGTTTTCCGGGGCTATGCTGACAAGTTGGGTGAACGCATCCACCGCCTCTTGAAACTGGTTATCTTTTAAACGGACCACGCCCCGGTCAAATAATTCCTTTTGTGTTTCCGCCCAGACCAATGAACAGACAAGGCCTGAAAAAAGGATCAATGACAGTGCGATAAGAGTCAGCTTTTTCAAATGACACTCCTTTCTTGGGGAAAATCCGATGCTATCTTCTGAATCGGTTATCTTAGTCAATACCATATATAAAGACAAGACATTTAATACGAGAAAATTTCACTTCGTTTTTTATAGGGATTATCAAATAAAGGGTAGACATCCCTCCCAAGGTCTGCTACTGGTAAAATCGGCGAAATAAAAAAAGGGTAGACATCCAACCCCCTCTTTGATATGGCTAAACTCGGCGAAATAAAAAAAAAGGGTAGACATCCCGGGTTTGCTTTGCTAAGGCTAAACTCGGACAAAAAAATTAAAGGTAGACATCCGTGCCATGGTTTGCTAACCATAGAATTGCATTCCTCCACCATGTAACCATGAGGCAAAGCCGATGGATCTAAAAACCCCTGTGGCCACCTGCTGCGGCCGTGCAATCACACAGGAAGAGCTTTTGCAGATCAAAGAGACCGTAACCTTATTCGGCAACCTGAGTCGAAAGGAACTGACTCACACTATTTGCGAGCACCTGGACTGGCGGACACCTTCGGGCACCAATAAGTGGGATGCCTGCCTGAAAATGCTCATTGGCTTTGAAAAACAAGGGCACCTCACCCTGCCCGCAAAAAAGGAACAGCCCCGTCGTCAAAAAGCCGAACTTGCCTTCACTGCCGCCACTACCCCGAGAAAACCGGTTACAGGAAACTTAAGTGCTCTTGGGACGATTCTCCTTGACCGGGCTGAATCTCCGGCCGGAATCAAACTGTGGAATGAGTATACGGCCAGATACCACTACCTGGGATATAAAAAGCCCTTTGGATACCACATTCGCTACTTCATCAGGAGCCGGGACAACCTGCTGGGCTGCATGCTTTTTTCAGGTGCCGCCAAAGCGATAAGCGCCCGGGACCAGTGGATCGGATGGACACCATCACAGCGGATCGCCCGTCTACCATGGATTATCAACAATTCCAGGTTCTTAATCTTCCCCTGGGTGGCGGTCAAAAATCTGGCCAGTCATATCCTTGGCAAAGCCGCCCGCTGTATTGCCCGGGACTGGCAGGAAAAATGGGGATATGCGCCGGTACTCATGGAAACCTTTGTCGATCCGGAACGCTATTGCGGCACAAGCTACCTTGCGGCCAATTGGACCTATCTTGGCCTGACCACGGGCAAAGGCCTTGTTCGAAAAGGCAAACACTACCAAACAAGCCCCAAAAAGATACTGGCTTACCCTATTGAAAAAAATTTTAGAACAACACTCTGCCTTCCCATAGAGGAAACGGCAGAACATAACAACGACAGCAGCAGGTTGCTGTCGTTTGATTCCATCTATAAAGCAACAGAACCAAGGGAGGAGAAACAATGCAAAAAACAATCTGCTGGCTAATCGTCTTTTTGTTATGCAGCGTCGCAGCCCAGGTCACGGCTTCGGAGATCACCATCTGGGACACCCAGGGCGTTCAAAATGAAGATCAGGAAGTAGAACCCGGGGCAAATACCACCTATTCAAAATGGGATCTTGAGGGAATGTTCTATAAGGACGGCAAGCTCTCCATTGTTGGGGAGTGGGATTTCATGAGCAGCATAAACGGCATTTTTTCCGGAGATATTTTTATCGGCACAAGTGGCAGCGCGACCTACGGAAGCGATATCTCCTCACTGTCTTTCCAGACGGATGGGACCATCCTCAATACCTTTGGATACACCTATGTATTTGATGTGGATTGGGAAAGCTATGCCGACAGCTCAAGTTCAGGATATTTCGAATACACCCTGTATAAGATTACGGAAACCACCAGCCTCAATGCGACAAGCGCCTTTGATAAGGGAAACCCGGCCTCCTATGCCTCAGGCGGCGAGAAAATCACAAAGGGCACCTTTACCTACGGCACAAAAGATGACACGAACTTTGACGGAACCACCCACTATATCATTTCCGGATTCGATCTTAATGATATTGAGGATTTCAACGGTTCCTTCATCGCTCATTTCACCCAGGAATGCGGGAATGATGTCATCATGGGACAGGTACCGGAGCCAGCCACCATGCTGCTGCTCGGAGCAGGACTTCTAGGAATCGGAGCCATCGGAAGAAAGCTTCCGTTAAAAGCTGCATAGAGGGAATTCTGCCGGCAAGGGCCATCTTGACATGGCATTGAACTTGCTTATTTTGTCACTGCCGATTCAACCGGACAATTTTTTTGGAAGAAATCGGACTAAATAGGCAATTCATCAAACTTGGAGATACAAGTATGAAACACTTTTTATGCATCTTATTGTTATTAGCCGGTTTTTTAGCACCGGGCCTGGCATCCGCAGACACTGAGGTTATAGAGGATGGATATTACGGTTACTACACCTACGGTGACGGAGAGACAAACTATGGCCAAAGGGGAGGAGACGTCATCGCCCTTAACCCCACAGCAACCTATGTTGATAAATTTGACGTCACAAGCATGATTGTTGACATAAACTCTGATGGCAATGTTAGTATTAAAATTGTTACGGATTACCAATCCGGGACATATGGTACCACCTACGGAGACTTGTTCATTGATGTAGATGGATGGGATGAGAATGCATACTCTTCTTACTCTACAACAGGAACAAATTGGGATTACGTCTTTGATACAAGCTCAAAAAATTCCATATACAGCTTGACAGGAGCCAATGAGGAAGCCTACCTGCTCTCCCAGTACTTTTTCGGAGAAGAAGACGGCACCGTAAAGAAATTAGATGACAACGAATACCGCAAGGATCAGTTAGTGCAGGTCGATACCAATGAACTCTCTTCTGGAGCCCTTCTTAGTGATGAAGGAACATTTGACAGAGAATACAGCAACCTGCTCAATAGTTACCTGCTGATATACACGTTTAATCTGGAAGATCTCGGATTGGACCTGGAAGATAGCTACGACTTGGCCTTCAGATGGACCATGACCTGTGCCAACGATGTTATTGAAGGCAGTGTTTCCTGGCAGCCGGTCCCCGAACCCGAAACCATGGTAATGCTGGGAGTCGGGCTGTTAGGGCTGGGTGCATTGGGACGGCGCAGACTGTCTCCGGTACGGATCCGTTCCAAAAGAAAAGCACAGTGAGACATTTTTTGTACGCTTGTGACATCTTTTGTCTCATTCCGGGGAAATTTTCCCCCAACCTAAAAAAATGAGATCCCGAAAGGACTCGCCCGTTGGTACCATTTCACATCACCCTTTCGGCGTATTTTAATAGTTTCTCTGCCGGCAATGACAGAGGATGAAACTTAAGGAGTTTTACCATGAATTATATCAGACAATTGTTATGGGTGTCAGCCTGCGTGTTATTCCTCACCGGAACAGCACTGGCCACCCCGGTTCTTGTTGGTACCTCCGATACCTTATTGAGCGATGAGGAGTGGGTCAATGTAACAAAAGAGGACTTTAACGGCCACGGCAACATAACTGGCTACCTGAAGGGATCCGCCCAGCAAGATAATTCAGACAATGTAAACTGGTTAGTGGATGCATATGAGGGCAGCCTTGACCTTCCCACAGAACTGACACTGCTGGGAAAATATAATGATGTCACCTGGAGTTGGGATTACGAATGGAAAAGAGACTTTTGGGGGTTCCCGTATAAAGATTACTACAAAAGCTATTCAGGAACATGGGAAGATGCAGAAGGAAACCCATGGGATTCACCCTATTTTGACATCACGTTTACAGGAGAATCCGGAGCAGCCGGAACCTGGGCTCTAACAAACTTAGATTTCAGCGAACCATTTTACATCAGCATAAAATCGGGAGCCAAATTCGCCCTATACTACATTGCCGATGTCACCGAAGCAGACTGGGACACTTATGACCTTTTCTGCAGCGGCAAAGAACTGTCCCACATAAGTTTCTGGACGGCCAGCACAACACCGGATGACCCCGGGGACATCCCGGATCCTGTGCCTGAGCCGGCGACCCTTGTCCTTTTCGGCATCGGTATCTTAGGACTTGCAAGGACCGGCAGAAAATATATGAGCTGATCCGACCTCAGACAAAATTTAAATAGAAAGAGCCGGCAGGTTGACCTGTCGGCTCTTTTTGTACTTAAGACTGCACTTGCAAAGTACAACAATATTCTCACCAACAAGGTTTGCATTATTGATATTTTTTAAGCTATCCCCCCTTAAAACCTGGCATTTTTATATTTTCATTGACGCAAAACAAAAAATAAAGTACACTTCGATTTTTCGATAGCCAAACGTTCTGGTACCGCTTAGATTAATAATATCTTAATACAGATTTAGTACCGTCAACAATAAAGCGCATAACAATGCCTTTGGCGCCGTAATGAAAGATTTTATTGTTACAAAGGATTTTTATTTAGTTTAAGGACAAAACAAAATGATCAGAGATCTGAAACGGGTTAGGAACATCGGAATCAGCGCCCACATCGATTCCGGTAAAACCACGCTTACCGAGCGGATTCTATTCTACACGGACAGGATCCACAAAATCAATGAAGTCCGGGGCAAGGACGGCGCCGGTGCCGTCATGGACTCCATGGAGCTGGAAAAAGAAAGGGGCATCACCATTGCCTCCGCCGCCACCCATTGTGAATGGGCCAATCACGGCGTCAACATCATTGACACCCCGGGCCATGTGGACTTTACCGTTGAAGTCGAGCGGTCATTGCGCGTCCTTGACGGTGCAGTGCTCATCCTCTGCTCCGTATCCGGTGTCCAGTCCCAATCCATCACCGTTGACCAGCAGATGAAGCGCTACAAGGTTCCTTGTATCGCTTTTGTCAATAAATGTGACCGGTCCGGTGCCAACCCGTCCAAGGTTGCCCAGCAGCTCAGGGACAAGCTCGGACACAACTCTGTCATGATGCAGCTGCCCATTGGACTTGAGGACCGGCACGAGGGCATTGTTGATCTGATCACCATGAAGGCCTACTTTTTTGAAGGCGACAATGGTGAAAAAATGGTTGAAAAAGATATCCCAGCCGACATGCTGGATGCCGCCACAGAAGCACGGGAAGAGATGCTGGATGCGGTTTCTCTTTTCTCCGAAGAACTGACCGACGCCGTTCTTGAAGAAAGCGAGATCACCCCGGAAATGATCAAAACCGCTGTCAGGGCCGGCACCATTGCCCGGGAAATGACCCCGGTTTTCATGGGCTCTGCCTATAAGAATAAAGCGGTCCAGCCCCTGCTTAATGCCGTGGTTGATTTCCTGCCCTCCCCCCTTGACATTGAAAACGAAGCCATCGACCTGGACAACAATGAAGAATCCGTTGTTCTGGAAAGTGATTTTGACAAGCCCACCGTTGCGCTGGCATTTAAGCTGGAAGACGGTCAGTACGGTCAGCTCACCTATATCCGGGTCTACCAGGGCTGTATCAACAAGGGTGATACCATGATCAACAGCCGGGACGGTAAAAAGGTTAAGATCGGCCGCTTGATCCGCATGCACTCCAACCAGATGGAAGACGTTGAAGCTATCCCCGCAGGTCATATCGGTGCCATGTTCGGAATTGACTGCGCATCCGGTGACACCTTTGTCTCCCCTGAAGTCAACTACTCCATGATCGCCATGAACGTTATGGAGCCTGTAATCTCTTTGTCCATCACTCCTAAGGACAACAAGGCACAGATTAACATGTCCAAGGCCCTGAACCGCTTTACCAAAGAGGACCCCACCTTCAAGACCTATGTGGATCATGAAACCGGGGATACCATCATCCAGGGCATGGGCGAGCTTCACCTGGAAGTATATGTGGAGCGTATGAAGCGTGAATATAAGGCTGAGGTTGCAACGGGTCAGCCCAGGGTTGCCTACAGGGAGACCGTTACCCAGAAGGCCCCCTTCAACTACACCCATAAAAAACAGACCGGTGGCTCAGGCCAGTTCGGGCGTGTAATGGGGTTCATGGAACCCTGTGAAGAAGAATTTGAATTTGTTAACAAGGTAACAGGGGGCAGAATTCCCACCCAGTTTATCTCCTCCTGTGAAAAAGGCTTTCGAGCCAGTATGGAAAAAGGACCTAACCTGGAATTCCCCATTACCGGCGTCAAAATTACCCTTGAAGACGGTGCCTTCCATGCGGTAGACTCCTCTGAAATGGCCTTTCAGGCTGCTGCCAGGGGTGGCTTTTTAGAGGCCTACAACAAGGCAAAACCCGTCATCATGGAGCCGATCATGAAAGTGGTCATTGAGACACCCAACGAGTTTCAGGGCGCCTGCATGGGCCTGATCAACCAGCGTCGGGGCATTATCCAGGGCTCCCAGGAGGAAGGAACAATGTCTGTGATTGAATCCCAGGTTCCCCTTTCCGAGATGTTCGGGTTCTCCACCGTGCTTCGGTCCGGTACCCAGGGCAAGGCACAGTTCACCATGGAATTTTCCACCTACAAGCAGGTTCCCCAGTCTGTAGCCGAGGAAATTGCCAAGAAAAAAGCTGAAGAAAAAGCAGCCAAGAACAAATAAGACCTTGTATATATAAAGAGAGGAACTATGCTTAAAAAAGATCTCATTCTCAGGAGCCCTGCAGAAAAGGCCCTTGGCCTGGAAAAAATCACCGACGGTAGGTTTGGTGCTGTCCTGTCCAGAGCCGGTGTGGGAAAGACCAGTTTTTTGGTGCAGATTGCCTTGACCCAGCTGTTGTCCGATGAAAAAATCCTGCACATCAGCCTGGACGACAGCATGGAAAAGATCAATCTTCGTTATGACGAAGCCTACACCAACCTGGTGGACAGCATCGGCTATGTGGATCCCCAGAAGGCCGTAAGGCTCTGGGAATCCATCAAACACAACAAGGTCGGAATCTCCTACACCGAAGCCACCTTTGATGTGGAAAAGATCCGGGATTACCTGAAAAGCTTTAAAAAGGCGGATCTTGCCCTGCCGACCATCCTTGTCCTGGACGGCCTGGATTTTGACTCAGATCTGTCCGACATTCTTTCGGATCTGACCCAGATCAACGAGGAGTTCGGTATTTTTGTCTGGCTGTCCATGCAGAGCCACAGGGAAGAAGGCTTAACCGAAGAAGGATTTCCCGTTCAGCTGGCCGCCCATAACACCCAGATCGACAAGGCCATCTTCCTGCTCCCCGTAGACAACAAAATCAAGGCGATTGTCCTAAAGGACGGAGACCGGACCAACCAGACCTTTATTCTGAATCCGGCCACCATGATGCTGGAAGACTAATATCCAGCTCACAGGTTAGATCACACCCCAAAAAAACCGCAGCCCCTTTCACCGGGGGCTGCGGTTTTTTTTATGCTTGTATCTTTTTTAGCCTGTCACTTATTCATCCACCCATTGGCGGATAAAATTGTCAATCGCCTGGAATACCCGCTTTTTCCCCTTGCCTAGCAAAATACCGTGGCGCTCAAAATCAAAAAGATAAAACTCTTTGATCTGGGACCCGATCTTCTCAAAGAGCCGGGCCGTCCCCCTGGGGTTGACCACGGGATCCTTCCTTGACTGCACAACCAGAGTCGGTTTTTTCAGCTTTTTGAGCTTGGGCTCCAGCTGGTCCATAAGTTTTTCCAGCTGGCGCACCCCGGCAATGGGGTTTCTGATATAGTTGATATGGGGATTTTCAGGGCAATTTTCAATGAACTCCTTGGCGCCGGAGGCCAAACGAATCTTTTTCATGACCTGGTTCCAGGCGTCAATTGCCGGCACAAAATACGCCCCCATATCGTTGAGCCGCATGGGGGGGGCAACGGCAAAGATGGCCTCGTAATCCTCAACCCTTCCGGCAAGCTCCAGGGCAAGGCCGGCTCCGGTGGAAAACCCGCCGATGACAATTTTTGAGCAGGAGTGGCGCAGCACCACATAGGCCTCTTCTGCAGAGTCGACCCACTGTTCATACCGGGTTTGGGCCAGATCTTCCGGGGCTGTACCGTGGCCGGCCAGCCTGGGGGCATACACGGTAAACCCCTGGCCATATAGGTATTGAGCAAAGGCAAACATCTCCCTTGGGGCCGCCATATATCCGTGGATGAGCAGTATTCCCGTATCCCGGGTGCCTTTAAGAAAAATGGGGCGGCCAATGCGTTTGCGCTTGGACTCCCCTTCAATATAAAACCGATTATACGCCTTTGTATAATCCACATTTATCTTTTCGATCAGCCGGGTTCTCACCCTTTCGATAATCTGTGCACCGGACTGCTGGGCAATTTTTTGCAGACAAGTCTTCGCCCCTGTCACAGGCTCGACCTCATTGGCCATAACCATGACCGGATTTTCCATACGGACGGAATGAAAAGGCGTTTTTGAAAAGAACCGGGCCTGATCCTTGATGATTTTACCCTTTTCCATCCGGATCATCCCGGTTTTTTCTGATAGCTCGAAAAACCGCCCCACCCGGTCAAACCGGTCGTTGGTGAGCAGATGGATCTGATTGAGGTAAAACAGATCGGATACATGGCAAAGCCGGTTCAATATCAGACAGGCAATGGCGTAGTAAACCTTGCACCGGAATTCATACGGGTCAATGCCCTCCTTCTTATAGGGATAGTGCTTGAGCAGGCTTGCCATGACATGGTCGTAATTGATGGTGGTCATGGCATAGACATCTGCCATGTACCGCTCCATGATCCTGTTGGATAAAGACCTTGTGATTTCCTTTGAGTAGATGTCCTGGTCAAATCTCACCCGCCTTTTAACCAGCAGCATGCTCTCGATATAAGGATCGCTCAGATACGGTCTTATGGCGATGGCCTTTCCAAAACGGATGGTAATGTCAACACCGGCAAAGAGCATGGCGCCCTCGGTTAAAAGCTCATCCATCATCCGTTTGGAGGGTTCTTTCATCAGAATGGAGGCGATGGATCCCAGGATGTTTTCCCTGGCATTGGCCGGGTAATAGGTAATGTTCACCGGCACAATATAGGTCTGCCTTTCCAGCACCGCGTCAAGATCTTCAACCTGGAACTGGGACTTGAGCCGATCGAATTCGTCTCCACCATGGATGGACAGCCTGCGCAGGCGCTCCCTGAAGAATTCACACCGCAGGGCCTGGACGGCAGCCCCGGTATGGGGTCTTATGGCCTTTCCGTCATCTTCTAAAAGAAACTGGTCGCCTTTGACCAATTGTTTATTTTTCACCATCATGCCTTCAGGGAAAATAATCCACTGGGCCATCCCGGACAAAAGGGTGGTCAAAATTTTTTCATCCCGCAGGGGATCATGGGTGGAGACCCCTCCAAGACGGCTGATGAACCCTTCAAGCACTGGAATATCAAACAACTCGGCCGCAGCCAGAGACCAGACCGGTTTTCCGGTGATGGCATGGATATGATACGGCAGGAAAACCGTTTCAATCCGGGTGAAGTGATTGGCGCAGAAGATCACTGCGCCGTCAGGGATGTTTTCCTGGCCCTTGACCTTGATGCTGGCCTTGGAAAATCCTGAAAAGGTCTTCAGGGTATATCCTGAAAGTTCGAAGGCAAATGGATTCATGTGCCGGTCCTTAAACCATTGATTCTTTATGGTCCCTTGGTATATGATAGCCTGTAATTTTGATGATAGATTATCATAATCGATATCAACTTGAATTTGCAAACATTTAAACAAAGGAAGACCCGGGGGACAGGGATCGTCCTTTGAAGGGATATAAACCGTGTACGCTAAAATCATCATCTTGTCATTTCCGCCCGAGGTAGCCCACAAAGCCCTGGTATGGCAGCTGGTCAAAAACTATGATCTGATGTTCAACATTCTCCAGGCCACGATCTCCAACAAGAAAGAGGGAAAAATGGTACTGGAAATCTCAGCGCCCTCCAAGGCGGGATTCAACAAAGGGGTAAAATTCCTCAAAGATCAGGGCGTGATGATTTCGACACCCGAGCACCAGATCTTTAAAGACGAGGAAATCTGCACCCATTGCGGGGCCTGCACAGCCGTTTGTCCCACCGAAGCCCTTTATATCAAACGCCCTGAAATGGAAGTGATTTTCGACAAGGACAAGTGCAGCCTTTGTGAGTTGTGCATCCCCACCTGTCCGACCCGTGCCATGGGGCTGTTCTCAAAGAAAGCGGAAGAACTGGCCTGATGCCGCCCCGTGTAGTCGCCGTAGCCTTAAGCGGAGGCGTAGACTCTCTGATCACAGGATTTCTGATCAAAAGGCAGTACAGCCAGGTCTTTGGTATCCATTTTACCACAGGCTACGAGTCCCAGGCGGTGGATATCGCTTTTTTAGAAGCCCAGCTGGGATTTCCCATCCATGTCATTGACCTTAAAAAACGGTTTAAACAGGAGGTGGTGGACTATTTTGTATCCTCCTATATGACCGGAAAGACCCCCAATCCATGCCTGGCCTGCAATGAAAAAATCAAGTTCGGCGCTCTGCTGGACCATGCCCTGCAACTGGGGGCCGACGCCCTGGCCACAGGCCACTACGCCACCATTGTCAATGATATCACCTTTCCGGATAAAAAAGAGGAAGGGGCCTGGCTTGAAAAAGGAGCGGATCTTCAAAAAGATCAGTCCTATTTTCTTTCCATGCTCTCCAAAACCCAGCTGTCCCGGCTGATATTTCCCCTGGCCTCGGCCACAAAAGACGAGGTCAGACAAATCGCCAAAGCCAACAGCCTGACCCCGGCGATCCCTTCGGAAAGCCAGGATGTCTGCTTTATCCATGACAAGAACTTAAACGATTTCATTATCCGGGAAAAGGGCATCCGCCCCTGCCCCGGGCCTGTTGTGAATACCACCGGCAAGGTGGTGGGAACCCATAAGGGACTTCATACCTTTACCATCGGACAGCGCAGGGGTATCAATATCCCTGCCGAAAAGCCCTTTTATGTACAGGCCATTGATATGGCAACCAATACCCTGCATGTCTGCTTTAAAGAGGACCTGTCAAGTTCCGGCATGCAGGTGGACCATATCAATTGGAATTATTCTGAGACCGGCCGGATCAACAACATTACCACAAAAATCCGGTACAGCCATAAAGGCGCCAACTCAACCCTTTTGCTGGACGGTGCAAAGGGCCAGGTGACCTTTCACGCCCCCCAGAACGCCGTCACCCCAGGCCAGGCCGCGGTTTTTTACAAAGACAACCGGGTGCTGGGCGCCGGCATCATTCAATCCTAACCCCAAAAAGGCTGCGGCCTTGAAGCGAAAGACCATGGGAGAGAGAAAAAAAACGTTTTATATTGAAACCCTTGGCTGTAAAGTCAATCAGTATGAGTCCGACGGCATTGCCGCGGACCTTTCAGCCAGGGGCCTGACCCAGGCCACGAGTAAATCAGGCGCCGATATCTGCATCATCAACACCTGCGCGGTCACCTCAAAGGCCGGGATGCAGTCCCGCCAGGCCATTCGCAGGCTGATCCGGGACAATCCTGAGTCCAAGGTCATTGTCACCGGCTGCCATGCCCAGACCGCCCCGGATGACATCCGCAAAATTCAAGGGGTACATCACCTGGTCTGCCATCGGGACAAGACTAAAATAGCCGAATGCATCGGCGGAGCCGATGCCTGTGGATTTGCCTTTCAACCGCCGGATCATGGCCCGTCCAACCAATTTTTAACCTTTGACCGTCCTGTGAGCGGCAGCATGACCCGGGCCTATTTGAAAATCCAGGACGGCTGCAACGCCTTTTGCACCTATTGCATCGTCCCCTACGCCCGGGGAGCATCCGTGAGCATGCCAAAGGACCAGGTCCACCGGCACATGGCCGCCCTGGCGGACAGAGGATTTTCAGAGGTAATCCTCACCGGCATCCACACCGGGCTTTACGGCCAGGACCTTGAGCCGGCATCCTCCCTTCTTAAACTTGTCCGGGAGCTGGATGACACCCGTCCGGTGGAACGGATCCGCATCTCATCAATTGAACCCAACGAAATCACACAGGACCTGATTGATCTTGCCGGCAAAGGGCATATTCTCTGCGACCACTTCCATATCCCGCTGCAGTCAGCAGACAACGACATCCTGAAAAAAATGAAACGCCCCTATACGGCTGAAGCGTTCAGGCAGACGGTGGAAAGCATTCATACCGCCCTGCCCTATGCCGGCATCGGTCTGGACACCATCATCGGATTCCCGGGAGAAACAGACCGGCAGTTTGAAAACACCTATAATCTGGTTAATTCTCTTCCCGTGTCCTATCTGCACATCTTTCCCTTTTCACCAAGAAAGGGGACACCGGCCTGGCATTTCAACCCAAAAGTGCCAGGAAAGGTCATCAAGGAAAGATGCGCGGCCATGCGGCAACTGGATATAGAAAAACGGGAGGCCTTCAAAGCCCTGAATAAAGGCCGGGTGCTCAAAGGGCTTATCCAGCACTCCAGGGACAGGGAAACAGGGCTTTTGAAAGCAATAACCGGCAACTACCTGACCCTGCTATTGGACGGGGATGACAGTCTTAAAGGAAAAATCCTTGATCTTGCCTATGACCTTTGGGATAAGGATAAGGATTTGATCGGACGCATTCACAATTAACGCCGTATATGAAGTATGGCATTCCAAAGTGAGGTTCCCCCATGACTGATGATGTATTCAAGAAACTGGCGATTCACCTGGACAACACCCCCGGCGGCTATCCTGAAACCGAATCCGGAGTGGAACTGCGCATTTTAAGACAGCTTTTTACCCCTGAAGAGGCTGAACTCACCCTCTCTTTGATCATGATGCCCGAACCCGTGGAAGCGGTTGCCCAGCGGGCGGGAAAACAGTCTGAAGCCATCCTGCCCGTTCTGATTGAAATGGGGCGCAAAGGCCTGATCGTCCATGTCCACAGAAACGGTACGGACTCTTTCATGCTGCTCCAGTTCGTGGTGGGGATCTGGGAGTACCAGGTCAACCGGCTCACCGAAGAACTGATAAAGGATTTCAACGAATACGTCCCCTATCTGATGAAGGATCAGGAGCGCCTTGAAACCAAGCAGCTTCGGGTGGTCCCGGTTGAAAAGGCTGTGACGGCGGAACTCAATGTCATGGACCATGAACACCTTGAAACCCTGATTCGCCAGCAGTCCAAGATCATTGTCGCCCCCTGCATCTGTAGAAAAGAGCATGCCATGGTGGGAAAAGACTGCGGCAAACTCAAAGAGGCCTGCCTGGTGTTTGGCAGCGGCGCCTATATCTATGAGAGCCGCGGCATCGGCAGGACCATCTCACAGGACGAGGCCCTGGAGATCGTCAGGCAAGGCGTCAAGCAAGGCCTGGTACCCCAGCCCTCAAATACGGTGAAAGCGGTTAATATCTGCCTTTGCTGCGACTGCTGCTGCCAGATTCTAAGCAATATTAAAAAAAGTGAAGCCCCGGCCAGGCTGGTCAACTCCAACTACCAGGCCGTTGCCGACAGGGAGGAATGTACCGGCTGCCAGGCCTGTGAGGATATCTGCCCCATGGATGCCATCCACATGGATGAAAAGATCACAGCCGTGGTGGACAAGGAACGCTGCATCGGCTGCGGCCTTTGCACCACGGTTTGTGCCTTTGATGCCATGTCATTAACGGATAAACCGGATATGGAGCGGTGGGAGCCGCCCCAGACCCTGGTGGACACCTATATGAAAATCGCCAAGGAAAAAGGCTTGTTCTAAGCGGTAATACCGAATGGGTGGCGGGGCTTAAAAGCCCCGCTCTTTTCGAATCTTTTCGTAGGCGTCCTGAATTTCGGTAAACTTGTCATTGGCAAATTTAACAAACTCTTCAGGAAGTCCTTTGGCCTCGATCTTGTCGGGATGGTACTCTTGAACAAGAGAGCGATACTGCTTTTTGATCTCTTCATTTGTCGCGGTCTTGTCCAGTTTGAGCACGGCATAGCTGGGATCTGACTTAGGCATATACCTGTCCTTAAGACGCTGGTAATCGGCCTGACGCAGATTAAAAATGCGGACCGCAGACAAAAGCAGGGCCTCTTCTGTTGAAGAAATCTTTCCATCAGCCGCTGAAACCCGCATCAGCACATCCATCATCAATTCCAGGATATTGGGATGACCTTTGAACACCGAGTAGAACTGGCGGGCAAAATCTTCAAAACTGTTCGGAGAGGTGATGGCCTGGCGGAAGATGCGTTTGGCCGTTTCCTGGCCCGATGCGTCCAATTGAAGATCCCGGACCATAAACTGCTCAACCGTCTGAATCTCCCTTTCACTGATTCTGCCGTCGGCCTTTGACACCTTGGCCAGCATGGAAAAGGCGGCCGTGAAAAAGATCAGCTGAGATTCTTCTGTGGAGGACAATCCTCCGCCCAATCCCCCACCGCCGGGAATGGATCTTAAATACGCATCTTCTTTTTTATCTACAAATGTATGGCCAAATGCAGCTCCGGCCACAGCGCCGATAGGACCGCCAAGGGCAAAGCCGATGGTCCCTCCGATCATTTTTCCAAGCCAGCTCATTGAATATCCTTTTTCTATCCTGATCAATTTGCTTGTCACACAAGTGAAGATTATATATAACACCTATACTTTAAGCGTCAATCAATTAAGGACCCAAAGACAGCATGGCAGTAAAGAATTTCTTTGGAATAATGATTTTGATCCTGAATGCCGCCGGCCTGGGCTACCTGATTTTTATCGGGTTCCAGAGTCTGATCAATCATTTCTTCCCCAAAGAGGAGGAAGAGGATCTTGAAATTGAAACCCAGCCCAAAAAAGAGCCTCTGATCATCGACGAAAATCTGATTCCCGACGAAGACGAACTGCTCAAGGACATGGACCTGTCCGATCTGGATAACCTCAACCTGGACGATTTTGAATAGCCATGGCCATGATGCGATCCTTTTTTAAGCCCGGCCGATCACTCGCCTGTCTGGTCTGCCTTTTTGTATTTTCATCTTGCGCCCCCCAGGGCTCCCCGGTCTACCATGCCCCGTCACGGACAAGTCCCAGATCGGCTGTAACTGCGGTCAAAGATACGGCGCTTTTAGCCCGCATCCAGGCGAAAGTCTTTTCCGATGACCTGGTCTCCCTCGGCGATGCCGACATAACGGTCCGCCACGGAGTGGTTTATCTTGAAGGGGCAACCTCAGATCAAAACCAGGCCCGGATGCTTGCCGATCTCATCCGCACGGTGGACGGCGTAGTTCGGGTGGAAAACCACATGCAGGCCCCCAGAAGCGGCACCACATTTGTCTCTGCAAATGAATTCGTCAGCGAAAAAATTAAGATGGGGTTTCTCAAGGATCCTGACTTGACAACTCAGCCCATTAAGGTGGCCACGTCGGACCATGAGGTCGTGCTCAGTGGGACGGCTGCCTCCCAGGGTCAAAAACAGAAAGCTGAGACCATTGCCTTTGAACATGCAGGTGTCAGAAGAGTGGTCAACAATATCGCCATTGCACCCTGATTAACCCTGGTTTGATCTTTTCCGTTTTTAACCCAACAGCCCATAAAAGCCTTTTTTCAATATCTTACCCGAACATTAACGGAATTTAACGGATAAATTCCTTGATCCCGCCATTCTGCTTAAAATAGCTTAGACCTAAAAATTTATGATTAAAACCTGTCGTTCTTTTGAACGGCCGACCAACAATTTCAACCTTATTTAAGATGGAGTTCGGTTATGAAAAAGCAAATGATGGGTATGGTATTATGCGGATTTATCCTGTCCTGCCTTTTACCAGGTATTACCCCGGCCAAAGAATATCAAAAAGACGATTATAAATGCATTGTGGGTGGATTCTCCAAGGACCCCATTACAAGTTTCCCGAATCAAATAGCCGTTGATATAAAATACAAAAACTACTATTTGTATACGCAGCAATGGCTTTGTTTTGATAAAGGGGACAGCCTGGGGGCAAACGGAGTGTTAATCGGGCGTAACTACAAGTGTTCTCTGGCCTTTATAGAGACGACCGAAGACGGAGTCCAAAATGTTGGACAGCGGCTGAATATCTCTGTGGGATGGGGCGGAACAGTTGAAGGCTTATGCCCGGCCTTTCTCAAATTCTACGCCGATCATTTTAACGAATACTATGGTCAATAAACAGATCAGTTTGTCTGGCGGGCCCATCGCTTTTTCTTTTTGACCTTTTCTTTGACCGGGGCGCACCGGGTTTCAATACTGCCCTCGCCCAGGACCGTTTCCACCTCTTTGAAAAAATCCGGGTGGGACTGGGTCCGGTACTCATCTGACAGCTTGACCAGGACTTCCGGATGCTCATCATCCACCTTGATCTTAAAAAATGAGAGGCACTCGCCGGGCCAGCGCTCAATGATCGGCTTGACCTGTTCTAAGATCTCAAGGCCGTGGGCGGCGGCATCAGCATGGAGCACCACCCCTGACGTCCATTCGTTTTCAGCCTGCTCAATGGGGACGATCTTTTCGGCCAGCAGTTTCACCGCATTGTCGGTTTTCTGGACCTCGGCTTCCAAAAGAACGATCTGTTCCTGGGCCAGAAAGGTATGGGTCTGGGTGTAGACCTTGGGAAAGACCACCACCTCTACCGAAGCGTACTGGTCTTCAATATTGCAAAAGGCCATCATATCGCCTTTTTTGGTCTTGTGGAGTTTGGAGACCTTGAGTGCGCCGCCGATGCGGATCATCTTTTCATTGGCCGCCTCCTGCAGGGTCTGGGTGTTGACACTGGCATATTTGCGGATAATATCCCGAAACTTGTCCATAGGGTGGCCCGTGATGTAGAATCCTAATGCCTCTTTTTCCATTTCCAGAAGAACGGTATCCTCCCACTCTTCAATGGCCGGCATCCTGGGTATGGAAACCGGCAGGCTCACGCCCATGTCAGAGTCGGCGAAAAGATCCAGCTGATTGTCCGCCTTTTCCCTCTGGATCCTGTTGCCGTGTTCCAGGGCATCTTCCAGTACCGCCATCATCTGACTGCGCTTGTCCCCTGTAGAATCAAAGGCCCCGCATTTGATAAGGGCTTCCAACACTTTCTTATTGGCCTTGCCCGTACCCACCCGCTCGCAGAAGTTATAAAGGTTTTCAAAGGGACCTTCCTTCTGCCGGATCTCCACAATGGCATCAACCGCCCCGTCCCCGACCCCTTTTATGGCGGCCATTCCGAACCGGATGGCATCACCGGATACCGTGAAAAAGGCGTCACTTTCATTGACATCGGGCGGCAAGACCTCAATGCCGTGATCCCGGCACTCCTCCATATACTTGAGCACGGCATCGGAGTTGTTCCGCTCCGAGGTCATCAGCGCCGCAATAAAGGATACCGGATAATTGGCCTTGAGATAGGCGGTCTGAAAGGCGATCAGGGCATAAGCGGCCGAGTGGGACTTGTTGAACCCGTAGCCGCCGAATTTTTCCATGAGGTTGAACAGCTCCTCGGCCTTTTTGGGATCGTGGCCGTTTTCCTCGGCCCCTTTCATGAACAACTCCCGGTGCTCATCCATCATGGCCTGGATTTTCTTGCCCATGGCTTTTCGAAGACCGTCGGCCTGGGCCATGCTGTACTTGGCCAGAACGCCTGCGATCTTCATGACCTGTTCCTGGTAGAGAATCACCCCGTAGGTTTCTGCCAGCACCTCTTCCAGCTCCGGAAAAAGGTAGACCACCTCTTCCCGCCCGTGCTTTCTTTCCACGTAGGAATCGGCCATGCCCGAATCCAGGGGACCCGGCCGGTAAAGTGCCACCAGGGCCACAATATCGGAGAAACTGGCCGGTTTCAGCCGCGAAATCAGCTCTTTCATCCCCGAACTTTCAAGCTGGAACACGCCGGTGGTATCCGAGCTTTGAAGCAGTTCAAAGGTCTTTTTATCATGGAAATCCAGGTGCAGCAGATCCGGTGGGGTCAGGCCCTGCTTTTCAATCAGGGCAATGCAGTTCTTAATGACGGTCAGGTTGCGAAGGCCTAAAAAATCAAACTTTACAAGGCCCTGCTTTTCCGTATAGGTCATGTCGAACTGGGTGATGGTCTCCCCGTCCTTACCCCGGAACAGGGGCAGGTACTCGTACAGGGGACGGTCGGACACCACAACCCCTGCCGCATGGGTGGAGGCATGGCGGGGAAGGCCTTCCAGGAGCCTTGCCACCTGGAGCATCTGGGTCTTTTCCGGTGTTTCGGCACACTTCTCCTCAATGGCCGGAACCTCTTCAATGGCCTTGGTCAGATTCTTGGCCATGTCCGGGATCATCTTGGCCACTTCGTCCACCTCGGGCAGGGGAACGCCTAAAGCCCTTCCCACATCCCGGATGACGGCCTTGGCCTTAAGCTTTCCGAATGTGATGATCTGGCAGACGTACTCGGGACCGCCGTAGCGCTCAATGGTGTACTGATAGACCTGGTCCCGGCCTTCAATGCAGAAGTCCACGTCAATATCCGGCATGGAGATACGGGCCGGGTTCAGGAACCGCTCAAAGATCAGCCCGTGCTCAATGGGATCCAGAGCTGTAATCCCCATGGCATAGGCTACCATGGAACCTGCGGCGGATCCCCTGCCAGGACCCACTGGTACGCCGATCTTTCTGGCGTGGGAGATAAAATCGGCCACGATGAGAAAATAGCCGGGAAACCCCATGTCCAGAATGATATCGATTTCGTATTTGATTCGGTCCCGGTAGACCTTCTCGTCGATATTTGGATTTTTTTCCTTGATCTTGGCCAGCCGTTCCTCAAAGCCTGTCATGGCCAGATCCTTGAACATCTCATCCTCTGAGATATTGTCATCTAAGGAAAATCTGGGAAAATGATAGGTCTTTTTTCCAAACTCCACATTGCACATGCCCACCACATCCCTTGTGTTGGCTATGGCGTTGGGAAACTGGCCAAGGGTGTCTTCCATCTCTTTAGGAGACTTGAAATACAGCTCGTCGGAGTCGAACTTGAACCGGTTGGCATTGGCAAAGGTATCGCCGGTCTGGATGCACAAAAGGATCTCATGGGCCCTGGCATCCCCTTTGGACAGATAGTGGCAGTCGTTGGTCGCCACCATGGGAATGGACATGCGCTGGCTTAATTCCAAAAGGCCCTGGTTGACCTTGTGCTGGATATCCATCCCGTTTTCCTGGACCTCAAGGAAGAAGTTACCCTCCCCCAAAGTCTTCAGGTAAAAGGCCGCCATTTCATCGACCTTGGCCTCATCTCCTGCCAGGATGGCTTTGGGGATATCCCCTTTCAGGCAGGCGGATAGCCCCACAAGCCCTTTGGCGTTTGCAGCTAGAAGTTCTTTATCGATGCGGGGTTTATAATAGAACCCCTGGAGCTGAGCCACAGACACCATTTTACACAGATTGGCATACCCTTCCCTGTCCTTGGCCAAAAGCACCAGGTGGCTTAAGCCCTTAGCATCCATCTGGGTTCTGTCATTGAGGGTCCGGGGGGCCACGTAGACCTCACAGCCCAGCACGGGCTTGATGCCGGCCTTGGTGGCCTTTTCATAGAACTCGGCCACCCCGAACATGGTGCCGTGGTCCGTCATGGACACGGCATCCATGCCATACTCTTTAGCCCTTTCCAGAAGCGGGGCCAACCGAATGGCCCCGTCCAGCAGGGAGTACTCCGTGTGCAGATGAAGATGGTAAAACGGGGAGGATAGATCGGTCATCTGTGGCTTAATTGCTCTCCACTCTGTAGTTGGGTGCTTCTTTGGTGATCACCACATCATGGACATGGCTTTCTTTAAGTCCTGCGGCTGTAATCCGGACAAACCGGGCCTTTTCGTGAAGTTCCTCTATGGTGGCGGCTCCTACATAGCCCATACCGGCCTTGAGACCGCCGATCATCTGGACAATGTTCTCCCGGACCGTACCCCGGTAGGGAATCCGTCCCACAATTCCTTCTGGAACCAGTTCTTCATTTTCTTTGGTGTCTTTTTGGTAGTACCGGTCGGAGCTGCCCTTTTTCATAGCCTCAACAGAGCCCATGCCGCGGTAAGCCTTGTAGGACCTACCCTGGTAGATGACGATTTCCCCCGGGCTTTCGTGGGTGCCTGCCAGAAGGCTGCCAAGCATAACAGAATGGGCACCAGCACCTAAGGCCTTGGCGATATCTCCGGAAAACTTGATGCCGCCGTCTGCAATGATAGGAACGCCTGTCTTTTTTGAAATCTGGGCACAGTTCTGAACGGCGGTAAGCTGGGGAACGCCCACACCGGCCACGATTCTCGTGGTGCAGATGGACCCGGGGCCGATACCGATTTTTACCGCATCCACCCCTGCGTCGATCAGGGCCTTGGCACCGGCTTCAGTGGCCACGTTTCCAGCCACAAGCTGGCAGGAGGGAAAGGCCGCCTTGATCCGCTGGATGGCTTCGATTACGTTTTTGGAATGACCATGGGAGGTATCAATGACCAGGGCATCGGCACCGGCGGTCAGCAGGGCTTCCACCCGCTCCATCATGTCAGAGCCCACACCGATGGCAGCACCAGCCCGCAGTCTGCCTAAAGAGTCCTTGCAGGCATTGGGATATTTTCTGATCTTTTCAATATCTTTGATGGTGATCAGCCCCTTGAGCTGCCCTAAAGGATCCACCACCAAAAGCTTTTCGATGCGATGCTTGTGAAGCATTTTCTTGGACTCTTCCAGGGTGCATTTCTCCGGCACAGTGACCAGGTTCTGGCTGGTCATGACATCTCTTGCCGGTTTGTCCAGTTCGGTTTCAAACCGCAGATCCCGGTTGGTTACGATGCCCACCAGCTTGTCCTCTTCCACCACGGGGATACCGGATATCCGGTACTTGGCCATGATCCCCAAGACCTCACGGATGGAGGCATCGGGATGAACCGTGACCGGATCCACAATCATGCCGCTTTCACTCTTTTTTACCCGGTCCACCTCAGTGGCCTGCTCTTCAATGGAAAGATTGCGGTGGATAAACCCCAGCCCGCCGGCTCTTGCCATACTGATGGCGGTATCCGCTTCTGTCACCGTGTCCATGGCAGCGGAAACGATCGGAATATTTAATTCCAGCTCCTTGGTGAGCCGGGTGCGGGTCTGAACCTCATCCGGCAGAATAGCGGAATAGTCAGGGACTAAAAGGACATCATCAAATGAAAGTCCCTGTTCGGGTAGTACATTGGACATATAGGCCTCCAGAAAGGAAAAAATGTTTATGAATACTATTAAGGCCGGCCTTATTCCGGTGTGGGCGGGGCCAGCCAAATTTTTGCTCAAAAATTTAGTATATAAACACGTACTCTTACCAAATCCGCGGCTTTTTGACAAGACGATTCTCGGTCAGGTGTCAATTAATATGCCCCTTACCGGGCTAAAAGCCTTATGACCAGAGGCACAGCAGGAGGCACACGGGTACTGTCCTTTGATATATTTCTGACGATGGTCAAATGATTTCCCGGCACCGTAAAAAATGGAATATGATCAAGTCGGGCGGAGGACACTGAAACAAGACCGTCCCCGGGGGGGAGCCAGGGGGACAGAATGCCTGCAATCACAGTCATGGACACCCCGGCAGGATGGGGGCGGGCATTGAGCTGATCCAAAAACGCACTGTCCGGCAGCAATTGGTCCCCTGCAGATCCGTCTCCGTCAAAAACCCCCTGGAGAAAATGGCCGTACCCATGGATCCGGTTTAGAATCTGCTCCCGGATCTCCATGACAATGCGGAACCGTGCAAGAGATGCACCGTGATTGGGGGTGCCGATCATTATCAAATGGGAAATGCCCGGCACCCGGCCCCGGGCCGCAGCCTGGGCATATCCGGTTTCAGGATCCGTCAGCATCTGCCTTGCCACAAGGCCGCCCATGCTGTGACAGACCAGTGACAGGCTTTGCGAAGACGGCCACCCCGCAGCGCCAATGCATTGCAAAAGAAACCGGGATGAGGCCCGGATATCCTGGTCGTTGGGATAAGTGAAAAACCAGACCGAGTACCCTTCCCTGGCAAGCGCCGGGGCCAAATTCAGCCAGACCCGGCCCGGCTCGTCAAGGCCGTGGATAAGGAGGACCTTTTTCCCCGGACGCCCCGCAGCCATCGCTCCATGTCCATAGGGGGTCAGGCCGTGGGTGGCGGCAACCTGTGCTTCGGCTGAAGGAAAGGCTTTTTCAAGCCATCCTTTTATGCCTTTTTCCGCACCCATAGCCTGGGACGGAAAAAGCAGGATGAAAAGCCCTATCAGGAAATACATCCTTGCCCTGCAGGCAGCAGAGCTTGCCGGGCCGTTAACCGGATTTATCCTTAAAGGTGCCATACGCATCCCCTGTCATACCACACAATTATCGTTTGTTTCATCCCTAAAATATGCTATAGCAGCCATGGTACGGGCATTTAAGCGCTCAACCCGTCAGAATATCAGCGCATCCAGCCCATGACAGCCCGGGCTTTCACCCGGATTTTCTGCGGCGGATTCTCTTTCTCATTCACCCTTAAAACCCAAGAAAGGAAGCGATGATGACCCTCTTCTCTATTGATGAAACGCTCTGTAAACAGGATGGAATCTGTGCCGCCGAATGCCCCATGGGTATTATTTCCTGGAAAAAAGGAGCGTTTCCCGCTCCATCGGCCCGGGCAGCAGACCTGTGCATTAACTGCGGTCACTGTGTGGCGGTCTGCCCCCACGCCGCCCTCACCCATGAAAAGATGTCACCTGAGGACTGCCTTTCCGTTGACAAGGCCATGGCCCTGACCCCTTCACAGACCGAACATTTTTTAAGGGCCAGGCGGTCCATCCGCTGCTTTAAGCAAACCCCGGTGGAAAAAAAGGCTCTGACCGAGGCCATCCGCATGGCCTCCTTTGCCCCCAGCGGCCATAATATCCAGCCTGTGCGCTGGCATGTGATCTCCGGCAGGGAAAAAGTTAAAGAACATGCCGCCATGGTCATCGACTGGATGAAAGTGGCCAAAAAGGAGAACCCGGAATTTGCAAAAGCCCTGCATCTGGATATGCTCATCGGCGCCTGGAAATTTGGCATCGACACCGTTACCCGCAGTGCCCCCACCCTGATTCTGGCCCAGGGTGCAGGAAAGGACCGAACAGCCCCGCAGGCGTGCACCATTGCCACAACCTATCTTGACCTGGCAGCCCAGTCCCTGGGGTTCGGCACCTGCTGGTGCGGCTACTTTTTCATGGCAGCCAACGCCCATGCCCCCCTGGCCGAAAAACTGGGACAGGACAAGGGCTTGAAAACCTTTGCCGTCTTGATGGCCGGATATCCTAAGTTCAGTTACCATCGCATGCCCACGCGCAAGACCCCGGACATTACCTGGAGCGAATAAATTATGCCCCTGACCATTGCCGCGGCCCCCAACGCCTTTAAGGGCAGCCTGACACCTAAACAGGCTGCCTGCGCCATGGCGGAGGGTATTCTCAGGGCGGATGCCGATGCCGTGGTACGTGAAATCCCCGTATCTGACGGCGGAGACGGCCTGATCTCAGCGGTAAAGACGGCAGCTGGCGGCCAGATCTACACCTCCCGGGTCAACGACCCTGCCATGAGGCCTGTTGACGGGGATTTTCTGATGCTCCAGAACCAGGCCGCCGCCGTCATCGAAATGGCCCTGGCATCGGGTCTGGCCCTTCTGCCGGACTCTTTACGGGATCCCGTGCGGACCTCCACCATTGGCACCGGCGAGCTGGTCAAGGCCGCCATGGACAAGGGCGCCGCCCATATTCTCATGGGCATCGGCGGATCAGCCACCAATGACGGCGGCATCGGAACGGCCCATGCCCTTGGCTACCGGTTCTTAGACAAAGATGGAAACGCATTGCCTCCGGTTGGCGCCTCATTAAATGCCATTGATGCCATTGACACGTCAGGGGTGGACCCAAGAATTGCATCCACCCGGTTTTCCGTGGCCTGTGATGTAACCAATCCGTTAACCGGCCCCAATGGCGCCGCCCATATTTTCGGACCCCAGAAAGGGGCCAGCCCGGACCAGGTCCGGATGCTGGACCAAGGACTTTCAAACCTTGCACGGGTCATCCAAAAGGACCTGGAAAAAGATATTGACGGCATTGAAGGAGCCGGTGCGGCCGGCGGCCTGGGCGGCGGGATGAAAGCCTTTTTCAATGCGGAACTGACACCCGGCATTGACCTGGTCCTGAACCTTATTAACTTTAAGAAAATAATCGCTGACGCCGATCTGATACTGACAGGAGAAGGCTGCATTGACGAGCAGACGCGGTTTAACAAAGCGCCTGCAGGAGTGGCCCGGGCTGCTCGGGCCATGAATCTTCCCTGTCTGGCCATATGCGGGAGCATCGGGAAAGGCGGGAACCTGTTATCTGATATCGGAATCAACGCCGTCTTTTCCATCTGTGCAGGCCCCTTATCAGTAGAACAGGCCATGGCACAGGCCCAAGAACTTTTGGCCCAGACAACGGAACAGGCGGTCAGGGCATTTTTAGCAGGAAGGAACCCCCATGACAGATAAAAAAATCGGAATCGTCACAGGAGGCGGGGACTGCCCCGGTCTGAACGCCGTCATCCGGGCCGTTGTCAAGGCCGGCGCCATGGACGGCTACGCCAGCATCGGTATCAAAGGGGGGCTGGACGGCCTTCTCACACCGGTCCAGGCCGAGCCCCTCACCTTAAAGGACATGGACGGGATGCTCATCCGGGGTGGCACCATCCTCGGCACGGCCAACAGCGGCCGGTTTGCCGCCAAAGCGGGAAAGGGGAAAAAACGCCTGGTCCCGAAAGAAACCCTGGAAGAGGCCCAAAAAAACTTTGAGGCATTGGGGCTCACAGGCCTTGTGGTCATCGGCGGAGACGGCAGTCTCACCACGGCCCAGCAGATGTTTGAGATGGGATTCCCCGTAGTCGGGGTGCCCAAAACCATAGACAACGATCTGGATGCCACCCAGATGACCTTCGGCTTTGAGACGGCCGTGGCCTGTGCCGTGGATGCCCTGGACCGTCTTCACAGCACGGCCCAGAGCCATAACCGGGTGATGGTGCTTGAGGTCATGGGACGGCATGCCGGATGGATTGCGGCCTATGCCGGCCTAGCCGGCGGCGCCGATGTCATCCTTATTCCTGAAATTCCATTTACCCTGGCCGCCGTTGAAAAGAAAATCCTCGAACGGGAAGTCCAGGGCAAGCACTTTACCATCGTTGTTGTGGCTGAAGGGGTCAGCCTTGACGACAAATTGTTTTCCCAGGACAAGGGCGGAGAAGACCGGGAGATCCGTTTAGGCGGTGTCGGTCATCACCTGGCAGCCCAAATCGAGTCTTTAACCGGAAAGGAAACCCGCTGCGTTGTGCTTGGCCATCTGCAGCGGGGCGGACAGCCAACGGCCTGGGACCGGCAGTTGTGTACCCGTTTCGGTGTCAGGGCCGTACGCATGGTGGCCAAAAAACAATTCGGCAAAATGGTGGCCCTCCAGGCCAACGGGATGATGGGAGCGGTTTCCCTGGAAAACGCCGTCAATAAAATCCGTACGGTTGACGCCAACGGCGAATTAATCATGACGGCAAGGGCCCTGGGCATCAGTTTCGGGGACGGGATATAAGTCTAACTCAGAAGATATAGGTCACCCGGTTTAACTTGGGATTAGGCTTCAGGCCCCCCTGTCCCGGATACCTGAAGCCGCTTCTCAGGATTTTTCCGTTTGCATATTCCCTGCCGTTTTTTTATATTTTGTTTGGATTATCCCTAAACGATGCACGACACATCGCCAGATTTCGCAACCATGCTTAATAATTTAAGGATGTTACCAACTTGACACTACCAGAGAATTTTAGAAGTCAGATTGCCGACAGACTTGTACGCTCCGTCGCACCGGCAACAATTTTAATCATGGTAGTAAATTCTCTGGGGTTTTTTATCCTGGGAAACCATCAGTATTACCGTATGGTGCCTACTGCGGTTTTGCTGATATTGCTGCCTCCGGCCTGGATACTTGCCCTGCGGGGGAAACCTATTTTAGGGGCAGCCGTCCTGATGTTCGCATTGAACGCTGCGGTGATCGGGGGGATGATCTTTGGCGGCGGAGTCTTTGCCCCAAGCTATATCGGGGTCATTGCCATCGTCACCGTTTTCGCGGTTCTTTTCGGACTTAAAAAAAGTATCATATATATACTGGGGGTGATCGCAGCGGGCGGCCTGTTTGTCATACTTGATGGAGCAGGTCTTATCATGAAAGCCGATGCCCTATCCTCAAGCTATTACCTTTTTACTCTCGGCATTTTTTTTTGTTGCCAGCTTTTTTTTGTTTCTGTCCCCATAAAATTGTTGTTCAAGGCATTTTCGGATGAACAGAAAACAGCGGCAGAACTGGATGGTATTTTAAAAAGGACGCCGAACATCATTTTTAAAACCGACCCGTCCGGGCAAATTGAGTTTATCAGCCATGCCGTGTCAAAATATGGGTACCGCACAGACCAGTTGATCGGCTCGGATATCAGGCAGTTTATCCATTCTGAAGACAAAGGGACGGCAGAAAAAATTCTGCATGGACATACCGGCGGCAGCTTCAGGATGGAACTGGCCCACGGGCAAAAGGACCATGAAGATAGTAAAAAGCACCCGATAAATACCTTCATTACAACCATGGAAGCCATCCGTGAAGAAGAGAAGGGCCTTGAAAACATAATGGGTTTTCAGGGCATCGCCAGGGACATCACAAAAGAAAAGGCCTATGAAGAACAGCTGCAGCGCTTTGCAGCCGTGATTGAGCAGGCGGATGAAGAGGTTCTGATTTACGATCGGGAAGGCACCATTCAGTACGTCAATCCCTCTTTTGAAAAAAACTCAGGATGGACACGGGATCGCTTGTTGTACACTAAGATCACACGGCTGAAAGAGGCGGCCCCCCATGAAACCTTTTATGATAAAATAGGCTCGGCACTTTCCAGTCTTCAGGCCTGGCAGGGCCGGATAGAAGATAAATCCAGCACGGCAAAGACGATTTTGTACGACGTCACCATCACACCGATAACCGATGACAAGGGGCAGATTTCCGCATTTTTTGCCCTTCGCCGTGATGTCACCCAGAAGGCCAAGGCGGAACAACACCTCCAGCAGGTCCAGAAGATGGAGGCCATCGGCACTCTGGCAGGCGGTATCGCCCATGACTTCAACAATATTTTAGGGGCGGTAATGGGATATGCGGAACTGGTTAAAAAGGGCCTGCCCGAAGGTAGTGCCGCCCGCAGCAGACAGCAGCAGGTCATCACGGCCAGTGTCCGGGCAAAAGAACTGGTAGAACAGATTCTTTTATTCAGCCGGCAGAGCGATCAGGTGATCAAAGCGGTACAACCACATCTTATCATCAGAGAAGCCCTAAAGTTACTGCGCGCCTCAATCCCTTCCACCATAGAAATCAAACAGCACGTTCCCACGAATTTAGGAAGCATTGTTGCGGACGCCACCCAGATTCATCAAATCGTCATGAACCTGTGCACAAATGCCTACCATGCCATGAGGGAAGAAGGCGGGCTCCTGTCGGTAACATTGTCAAAAGCCGATATCCGGGAAGATGACATCACCTTCTCAAAACTTGCACTCAAATCCGGTGAATACCTGATGCTGGAAGTCAGCGACACAGGCCACGGCATGGATCAGGAAACCATGAAGTCTATCTTTGATCCGTATTTCACAACCAAGTCCAAAGGTGAAGGGACAGGTTTGGGGCTTGCCGTTGTCCATGGCATTGTCAAAAGTTGCAACGGGCATATCCAAACCTACAGCGAACCCGGTAAAGGCACCTGCTTTCGCATTTATTTTCCAAGGGTCGAAGCCCCAACAGATGACGTTGAACAAAACCAGGATACGGTTCTTCCCACCGGCGATGAGACCATTCTTGTGGTTGATGATGATCCATCCATTCTGGAGATGATGCAGCTTTCATTAGAGAGTCTTGGATACAGGGTATTTTCGTTTTCAAGCAGTGGGGAGGCCCTCTTAGAGCTTCAAACCAACGCAAAAAAATTTGATCTGGTTATTACGGATATGACCATGCCTAAAATCACAGGGCTTGAACTGGCAAGGCAGCTATTGGAGACTGCTCCTGATATGCCGATTATCCTGTGTACAGGCTTTAGCGAAAATCTATCAAGGGAGAAAGCGGAGGCAATGGGCATCAAAGGATTTCTGATGAAACCGGTGCTTAGAAAAAACCTGGCCGCAGCAATCCGCAGCGCCCTTGATCATCAGGAAACGGAGAATTAATGGCCCGCATTTTAGTCATTGACGACGACGCGGATATCAGAAAGTTTCTGTCGGAATGCCTTGCCGACAGCGGTCATATGCTCATGGTCGCGGATACATTGTCCGAGGGAAGACAATTGGGTGAAATCGGAAAATTTGACCTGGTCTTTCTTGATGTGAACCTGCCCGACGGCAATGGTCTGGACGCCATTTCTGAACTCAAGGGTACCGTTTCTATGCCTGAGGTCATCGTTATCACTGCTGAGGGTGACGAACAAGGAGCCCAAATGGCCTTTGAATACGGTGCGTTGGATTACCTTTTAAAGCCGTTTACCCATCATGAAGTTAAACTGGTACTCAAACGGACCCTGGAATTTCGGGAATCAAAAACCGCACTGAGATCATCATCTGAATTCTTTTTTGACCGCTCCGCCATCATCGGCTCAAGCCCCCCGATAATGGCCTGCCTTCACGCAGCGGGACAATGTGCCCAAGGCGTTGCCAGTGTACTGATAACGGGGCAGACCGGAACGGGCAAGGAACTCATGGCCAATGTCATTCACGAAAACAGCAGCCGGAAAAAGGGCGGACTTGTGACGGTAGATTGTGCAGCGCTTCCCGAACAACTGGTCGAATCCGTTCTCTTCGGGAATATAAAAGGCGCATTCACAGGTGCGGATGCAAGCCGGGACGGGCTTGTAAAAAACGCTGACGGGGGCACCCTTTTTCTGGATGAGATCGGAGAACTGCCGCTGTCCATCCAAAAAAAATTTCTTCGGGTGCTGCAGGAGAAAAAATTCAAGCCAGTGGGCGGGACAAAAGATATTCACAGCGATTTTCGACTCATTTCAGCCACCAACAAAGATTTAGAGTGCATGGTGGAAAAAAAAGAGTTTAGAAGCGACTTGCTCTTCCGCATCAAAACGGTGCATATCCAACTGCCACCTCTAAAGGACTGCAAAAAGGATATCAAGGATTTTACCCTGCATTATATCCATCACCTGTGCAACCGCTACGGATATGAAACCAAAGGGTTTACCCCGGAATTTTTAAATATGCTGGAGTCCTATGACTGGCCGGGCAATATCAGGGAATTGATCAATAGTTTGGAAAAGGCTGTTCTTTCCGGAGCAGAGTCGACAACCCTCTACCCCAATTTTCTGCCCAACCAAATCCGTTTAAAATATGTCCGGCCGTCAATAAAAAAGCAGCAGCAAGCCGGTCAGATGAAAGACGACCGCCCTGTTTCTAAAAGATCGATTGTGCTTCCGGACCGCCTCTTTAACCCCATAACGTCCTTGAAGCAGGTCAAAGAATATTCGGCAGGAGAAACGGAAAAGATCTATCTTAACGAACTATTGGCCCTTTCCGACAATGACCTGGCCCAAGCAAGCCGTCTCTCCTGTCTGAGTAAAAGTCATCTTTACTCGCTTCTCAAAAAGTATCACATCAGCCGAACCGATTAATTCCAAAATTCCCGTAAATTCGTATGATTTCATACGAATACGCATCTCGCCTCCTGCCCCCTATCGCCCCGCTTCATTCATAACACTTTGATATCATAGCTATTTCAAATTAACGCAAGAGCTGGCATCGTTCTTGTAATATCGTTTTGGAAAACAAAAAAATTCTTATCAGGAAAATACGATGAAAATTCTTATTTACACACATCCGGATAAAAGAAACAGCAGCTCATACCTAAAGACAATACCGGAGAAGGTACCGGCAACAACGGTTGCCGTTTTCGATTTTAAAGGATTTTTTGACATGCTCCGCTCGGAACGGATCGGACAGGTTATCGCCGTTCTGATGATCTCTTCCGACCAGGAACTGGAAGATTTTATAGCCATAAAGGGCCTGCTGTACGATGGCCCGGTGGTCATTATCCTGTTGGATTATGAAGACAGCATGATTTCGCGGGCCTTATCCCTGAAACCCAAGTTCCTGGCATTTAGAAGAAATGATATAGACGCAGTCTGTGAAGTTATAAAAAAACTGATTTAAAAACAATATATTAACCGATTCGAAACTTAATTCATCTATTTTTAAGGAGGCATTATGAACTGGTTACTCAATTCCATTGGCAAAAAAATTTTTTTGATCATTTTCCTTTCAATCATCAGTATCTTTTTGCTCGTATTCACCAGTGTTGTTTTTTTTGGAAAAATAAATGAAATCGGTGGGATATCCAAATCCGCATTTCAATATGAAGTCATGGCTAAAGATGCCTCCATTGAATTCAGCCACTGGGAAATGACTGGAGAAAAAAAACACTACGAGAATCTGATGAAAATTCTTCAGACAATGGCTGTAACGGACGGAACCATAGAAAGAGTCCACAGCGACCTCAAAGAAGACAAAAGTAACGACCAGATCATTGCTTCCGAAATGAAAAAAGACAACTCCCAAAAAGATGGAGTTATGAGAACCATTTCCCTATTGAAGACTTTAATGGGGACAGGCCTTGACGAAAAACTGGTTGAAGCAACGGGCCTGGCCCATGAAAAATCCGTTCAGTGGGCACAGCTTTCTCAAGCATTCCAAAAGACCTACGAAAAAGAAAAAAGACAGCAGATCAAAATAAAAATCAATGCCATAGAAAAGGATATGCCCACTGTGTTAAAGTCCTTTCATGGGGTTATGGATGACATCTCCACTTATTTAATAGGGAAAGTTAAAACCTTATTTCTGATCATCAGCCTTGTTGAAATCCTGGTGATCAGTGTCCTCGCCTTTTTCATCACCCGGTCAGTGACCAAACCCTTGAAACAGACCGTGACCTTCATCCAGGCCGTATCTTCCGGAGACTTGACCCAGGAGATTGAAGTAAAGCAGGCGGATGAAGTCGGTGTGATGGCCTCTGCCATGAATGAAATGGCTAAGAATTTAAGAAACATGTTTAAGGATATCGCCTTAGGGACTCAGACACTGACGGCTTCATCTACTGAATTATCCGCAGTTTCGGAACAGATTTCTTCCAATGCCCAGCAGACATCCGACAGATCCAACACCGTTTCCGCCTCTGCAGAAGAGATGTCTACCAATATGAACAGTGTCGCAGCGGCCATGGAGCAGACCGCTGCCAATCTTCAGATGATCGTTTCTGCGGCAGAAGAGATGACCAGCACGATCAATGAAATCTCCAGTAATACTGCAAAGGGAAGCCAGACGACCGGAAACGCTGTCAATACAGCAAAAATGGTATCAGGCAAGGTCGGTGAACTGGGGGCGGCGGCCAGGGAGATCAATAAGGTGACAGATACCATTGCAGATATCTCCGAACAGACGAATCTTTTGGCGCTGAACGCGACCATCGAAGCGGCCAGAGCAGGAGAGGCCGGCAAAGGGTTTGCCGTTGTGGCAGGAGAAATAAAGGATCTGGCCCAACAGACGGCCAGTGCCACCACAGAGATCAGCCAAAAAATAGAAAGTGTCCAGGCAACCACCCAGGATTCCATTACCGCTATTGAATCCATTGTCAGCGTCATTGATGAGATCAACAGCATTGTAACAACAATCGCCTCAGCAATAGAGGAACAATCCATAACGACCCAGGAAATCGCCAACAATGTGACCCAGGCGGCGGAAGGCGTCCAGGACGTCAATGAAAACGTCAACCAGGCTTCTTCCGTGGCCGGTGATGTCACCCTGAAGATCACTGAGGTCAGCCAGGCCACAGAAGAGATAAATGCCGGCAGCCGCCATGTCGAGCAAAGCGCCGGAGATCTGTCTCAACTGGCGGAAAAACTCAACGCATTGGTTGGGCAGTTTAAAATTTAACGCGGCTTTCCGGAAAAAGATAAAGAAACAAGGAAAGGAAAAAGGAAAGGACCATGACAGAACAGATCCCCCAGACAGACACCTCACTTAGGGTCAATGTCAACCTGCTGGACACCTTGATGACGCTTGCAGGAGAGCTTGTACTGAGCCGGAATCAACTGCTCCAGGGCATTACATCTTCAAATTCAAAGGCAACCCAACTATCGGGTCAGAGAATTGACATGATCACTTCCGAACTGCAGGAGGCGATCATGCGGACCCGGATGCAGCCCGTTGGAAATATTCTCGGTAAATTTACCCGGATCGTCCGGGACCTGTCACTCAAGCTTGGCAAAACCATCGATCTCACCTTGGAGGGGAACGAGGTCGAGCTGGATAAAACCATTCTTGAAGGGATCACTGATCCATTGACCCATCTGGTTAGGAACGCCGTTGACCACGGTATAGAAACGCCCAAAGAAAGGATTGAAACAGGAAAGGCCGAAGCTGGAATTATAAAGATCAGGGCCTTTCACGATGCCGGTCAGGTCAATATTCTCATTTCAGATGACGGCAGGGGACTGGAAGCGGACACAATCTCAGAAGCCGCCGTTGCAAAGGGATTGGTCACCGAGGACCAGGTTCGCACAATGACAAAAAAACAGATCATTGAACTGATTCTCCTGCCCGGATTTTCTACGGCAGAGGAAATGACACAGGTGTCGGGCAGAGGGGATGGAATGGATGTGGTGACGACCAATATCGAAGGCCTTGGCGGAATAGTTGAACTGGATTCCACCCCGGGCATCGGCACTGAAGTCCAGATCAAACTGCCCCTGACCCTGGCCATTATCCCCAGCCAGATCACCAGCGTAGGCGAGGAAAAATACGCCATCCCCCAGGTCAACCTGAGCGAACTTTTGAGGATACCGGCTTCACAGATAAAAGAGAGAATCGAGCGTGTCGGTGATGCCGAAGTCGTACGGCTTAGAGGGGAGCTTTTGCCCATACTCAACCTTGCAAAAATGCTGGGCATTCCAAGAACCTTCGTTGACCCGGAAACCTTTGAGACAAAGCCGGAAAAACGAGTGGATATTGCAGACAGGCGGGCTGTCCAGCATCTTGTCCATGAAGATGAGGTAACAGTCCGGGTTGCAGCGCCCAGCCAAGCACACCTGCCAAGGGCGGGTCAGGACCGCAGAAAAGGCAAAGGCCATGCCATTAATATTGCTGTGGTTGCGGCAGGGGGATTTAAATACGGTCTGGTGGTGGACCGGTTCCACGATTCAGAGGAAATCGTTGTTAAACCGGTTGGCCGGCATCTAAAGCAGTGCCATGTATATGCCGGAGCAACCATTATGGGAGACGGCAAAGTTGCTCTGATCCTGGATATTTCCAACATCGCCGCAAGGGCCGGGCTATCATCAGTTTGTGATTCGGCCCAATCGGTAAAAGCCGTTGAGGCCAAAGCTGCCGAGGGCGAGGACAAGGCCGCCCTGTTAACCTTCAAAAATGGCGAGACCGAATATTTTGCAGCACCGCTGAATCTTGTCGAGCGTATTGAACGAATTCGGTCAGATAAGATAGAGACCATTGGCCCAAGCAGGGTTGCCCAGTATCGGGGGGGAAGCCTTCCCCTGTATGAATTGTCACAGATCGGGCCGTTCCATCCCCTGCCCGACCGGGAATTCCAGGAAGTCATTGTCTTCAAGGTTAAAAACAGAGAGGTCGGCCTGATGGTGACCCCGCCCGTGGATGCGCTGGAGGTTGTCATGGATATCGACTGTTCCTCACTAAAACAAAAGGCCATCAATGGGTCCATGACAATCGAGTCCCGCACGACCCTGCTGCTGGATATCTTTGAAATGGTAAGGCTCCTCAACCCTGACGGGTTTACAAGACAGGACCATCTGGCCTCCGAAGGGGTGCAGGCCGGCATTGATGACAATCTGACCCAGCTGGACTCAAAATACCTATAGGATACGATCCACCGCAGGCTTTGCATGCCTCAGGCAACTTAATTTTTGAATGAAGGAAAAACCATGTCAGAAGACATCCAGCAGACCGAACCATCCGGGAGTGAATTTTCCACCTTCAGTCTTGGTGGCGCATTATTCGGTATCAATATTTTAACCATCCAGGAGATCAATAAGCATATGAACACCACAAAGGTTCCCCAGAGTTCCGATCACATCGAAGGCATACTGAACCTGAGGGGAAGAATCGTCACCATCGTAGACCTGGGTAAAAAACTTGGGCTTTGCCCGGTGGAGAGGGACAAAGACACCCGGAACATCATCGTCCGCTCCCAGGAAGAGTATATCGGCCTGATGGTGGATGGTATCCGTGATGTTATCCCGGCGGATCCTGAGCAGATCGAACTGCCTCCGTCAAACGTTGGCGGTGTCAAAGGTAAGTTTTTTAAAGGTGTTTTGAAAACCGACAACCAGCTTATCGGTATTCTCGACATTGATGAGGTGCTCAAAGAAGAGGCGTGATCCCCAAAAGGCAAGGGAGATCTTTTTACAGCCGCATCACAGATAAACCCGTATATTTTATGAGGGAATCAAATGAAAATCAGTTATAAAATAGGAACTTTTTCCATCATCATTGCACTTGTTCCAATGTTGATCGTTGGCATCACCGGCTATAGAAAAGGCGTAAACCTGCTGTTTGAAGGAAAAATCCAGATGGCCGAAGACAGTCTTGTCCGGGCAGAGGATCAGATTGTATCAAAGCTTGAGGAAACCAAAAAAATTGCCGTTACCCTGGCAAAAAATATAGAAACCCTTGGGATAAAAGACGGGTTTAAAACATTTGAACCGGTGGCATCCGGGTACTCGGATTACCTATATGCCTATTTGGGAGTGGAAGAAACCGGCGAATTTTTGATTGCGCCCCAAACGAAGATGCCAGACGGGTTTGACCCGAGAAAGAGACCCTGGTACGGAATTGCCACGGGGAAAACCGCAGTTGTGTCTGCACCTTATGTGGATGCTGCTTCAGGAAATGTCATCGTCACCGTGTCACAGGCTGTGTTTGACAATGGACAAAAAATCGGTGTTATCGGTATTGATCTGGATTTCGGCAGTATTTCAAAGCAGATCAAAAACATTAAAATCGGTGATACCGGTTATGTTTTCGCCCTATACAAGGACGGCACCACATTAATCCATCCTGACACCTCATTGATCGGGAAAAACCTGTCAGAAAAATTTGACTTTGTGAAACCCATGCTCGAACAAAAAAATGGGCTGTTCAACTATGAGTTTAACGGATCAAAATTTGCCTTTTTAGCCACCCTTGATGCCTATGGCTGGACCCTCGGGGGCGGCACGGGTTATGATGAGATTAAACGGCCAATGGTCGCCTTAAGAAACTTCAGCCTGCTGATCGGTATTGTTGCGCTGGTCTTTGTGCTTGCCGGTATATTCTTTGTGACGAAAACAATCACAGGGCCCCTGGCAACGATAAATGAGAATTTGAAAGACATTGCCGAAGGCGAGGGAGACCTAACCCGGCGACTTGAGGTCAAAACCCAGGACGAAGTCGGCAGCCTTGCCGCCTCCTTTAATACTTTTGTAGAAAAGCTTCAGTCTATCATTGGAGATATCTCAACAGACTGCGAAACCCTGGACGGCTCATCCGGTCAAATATTGGAGATTTCAAGTGAGATGGCCATGGGAACAGAATCCATGGCATCAACCTCCCAGGCTGTGGCTGCATCGGCGGAGGAAATGAGCACCAGCATGGCCTCCGTGGCCGCCGCCCTTGACCAGTCTTCCACCAATATCAGCATGGTCTCGGCTGCGGCAGAAGAGATGACCTCGACCATCAGTGAAATAGCCCAGAATACTGAAAAAACAAGGGTCTCTAGCCAGCAGGCCGTTTCACGCACAAGGGTCGCTTCAGAGAACATCGGGGAGCTGAATCTTTCGGCCAGGGATATCGGCAATGTCATCGATACCATCAGTGACATTTCTGATCAGACCAACCTGCTGGCGCTGAATGCCACCATTGAGGCTGCCCGGGCCGGAGAGGCGGGAAAAGGATTTGCCGTTGTGGCCAATGAAATCAAAGATCTCGCCAATCAGACGGCAGAGGCGACACTGGAAATTAAGGGAAAAATTGAAAATATCCAGGTATCAACGAAGGCAACCATCACAGAAATTGAGGCGGTTGCCGGAGAGATTAACACTGTCAATGAGATGATCGACGGGGTAGCGGCCGCCGTGGAAGAACAATCCGTCACCACAAGGGAAATTGCCGCCAATGTCGGCCAGGCCGCCCAAGGGATTCAGGATGTGACGGAGAATGTCACCCAGACGTCCGGCGTTGTGAATGAAATCGCAGCAGAGATTGCATCGGTGAACCTGACCATCCAGAACCTGGCCGAAAAAACCACTCAGATCAACGGCTGTTCCGACGGTTTGAATCAATTGTCCGGCAATCTTAAAAAAACAATCGGTCTTTTTAAAATCTAATTGCCCTCCCTGTTATTCCCTGCCCGGGCCGGCAGGGAATAACAGCCTAACCACCAAACAGTCTGTTGCTGACACGGGCCCCCATCCACGTCAGAACAGTGCACACAGCCGACGAGGATTGTGTGGTGTATCCATCCCCCCCCTAAAGAAGCCGCTTGACGGTCAACAAAAAAGTATCGTACTTTTATTCCCGATTTATTTGTCCCCCGTAAAAAACTGCCCCAGCCCCTTACACTCAACTTTAAATGGTGGAGTTGATGCCTCACGGAAAGCAAATGGACAACCGCCTCCATTCTCATCTTTTTTCCCACGCAAATTCTGTTGGCAGATGGTACCAGCGGTCATTGGCAATCCTTTTGGCCGTTCTTGTTCTATGGCTGTTTCCGCTCAAATTAAAAACCGACCTAAACATGTACCCTTTGAAACGGGCATTGATTTATATACAACAAGGCCGCGTGGATGCGACCATGATTTTGGTTCGATCAGCGGAAAGGGAAACCTACCAGACATACAGC
Source organism: uncultured Desulfobacter sp. (assembly GCA_963677255.2). Classification (GTDB taxonomy): domain Bacteria; phylum Desulfobacterota; class Desulfobacteria; order Desulfobacterales; family Desulfobacteraceae; genus Desulfobacter. The sequence goes on from CAXXER010000003.1 coordinate 420,605, forward strand.
GATCCTCTGGTTCCGGGCAGCGGACACATCTGGTTTGCCGCAGACAGGAAAGATGGGCCCATCTATTTCCAGAGCCTGGAGGATCTCAGATCCATACCGTATTGGGATTGTCTTTGGAAACAGTTACAGAAAAGCCATGGATGAATTTTTGAAAACCGTGAACATCGACCCTGCCCCCACAGAATACCAGACTTTCAGGAAACTGCTTTTCCACCGCGTCGAGCTTGTTCCTGCCACCAGCATCGTTGCAAAAAATCTGATCAAGATCCATCCGGAATTTAGCGGAAAATTCGTTCACTCGGACAACGCATTCCTTGAATCCAACTCTTTCATAGGAATCAGCAAGAAATCACCACTGGCTAAAATGATGCCCCGGGGCAATCAGGCCATCGCTGATATGAAAGCCGAAGGGGTTATCACTTCGGTCATTACGGCTTATACGGAATAAGGCCGGCTTTTTACATCGCCTGTCACCGCTTTCCAGGCAATCTCTGACCCGATCGGCATTAAATTTTGTTTTTTCATGGTAAAATTCTTATGATCAGCTTGCTAAGGAACGGCGTCTTTTCCAGGACTTCTCATTGACAACCCGAATCAATCCTTATAGGGTGTGATGCCGGTGCGTTTTATAAAGGCTCGCCTTTCATGGCAGAATTTTTATTAGAAATGCAGATAGACAAGCCTTACAACAAAAGAGGATAACACATGCTGTTAAAAGTCAATCCGTATAACCCCCAGGAACGCCATATCCAACGAGCGGTGGAGATCATGGAAAAAGGGGGAATTGTGGCCTATCCCACAGACACCTTTTACGGAATCGGCTGCGATATCATGAATAAAAAAGCCATTGAAAAGGTCTATGCCTTAAAGCAGCGGGATAAGACCAAACCCTTTAGCTTCATCTGCCCGGACCTCAAGGATATCTCCACCTATGCCAAGGTCTCCAACATGGCCTACCGGAACATGAAGCGCCTGCTGCCCGGGCCATACACCTTTGTATTGCCCGGGTCCAAAATGGTGCCCAAAATCATGCTGACCAAAAGAAAGACCGCAGGCATAAGGGTACCGGACCATGAAATTGCCCTGATGCTGGCCCGGGAGCTCGGCCGGCCCATCATATCCACCTCTGCCACAGATCCCAAAGGCCGGATATTTGACGACCCCTCCCTGCTCCACGACTATTTCGGAAACCGGCTGGACGCGGTTATCGACGGCGGACCTGTCCCCGGAACCCCCTCATCGGTCATCTCCCTTGTGGAAGATGAGGCCGAAGTGATCCGCCTGGGTGCAGGGGACATTGATTTTTTTGAGGATTAAACGAAGAAACCGCTTCTCAGCGGGGCTGTGTCAACCCGCCGCCAAGCTGCTGCAATGATCCGGACAGGTTGATTTTCTGCATCAGGGTATCGGCCAGTTTCCGGATAAACGTCATCTTGTCTTCCTTGGGATAAACAGGAACCGGTTCCCCGGGAATCCCGGCCAGCTGGCCTGCCCATAGCACCGCATCATCCAGGTTCCCCAGGCGATCGATCAGCTTGAGCTTTAATGCGGTCTGTCCGGTATACACCCTTCCATCGGCAAGTTTGGCCATGGCCTTGGGGTCCATGCCCCTGGCGTCAGCCGCATCAGAGACAAACTGGGCATGGAGTTCATCCACCAGATCCTGAAAAATCTGTTTTTCATTGTCCTTGAGTTCCCGCAAAGGAGACCCCATATCCTTGAACTCTCCGCTTTTAATAACCACCGGGGAAATGCCGATTTTCTCGGCGATGGCCTTGAGATTGGCATACTCCATGATCACCCCGATGCTGCCCGTTATGGTGCCGGGATTGGCCACAATGCCCTGGGTGGCAGCGGCGATATAATACCCGCCCGAGGCGGCCACAGATCCCATGGAAGTCACCACTGTTTTTTGCTCCCGGGTTTTCATCAGTTCCCGGTAAATCTCCTGGGAAGGCCCGATACCCCCGCCAGGGCTGTCGACCCTCAACACAATGGCCTTAATCCGGTCATCCTCCCGAAAGTCCTGAAGCTGGCCAATGACGGCCTTGGACGAAACAATGGGGCCTGACACCTCCACAATACCGATATTTCCATCGGTATTCCTGTCCAGGTCCGTCAGACCGTATGCCATCATATTGGTACCGGTCCACACCAGGCCCACAAATCCCAAAAAACCTGCGGTGGTGCATCCGCACACCACAATAAGAAAAAAAAGAAAGGGATGGCGCCGTGCAAACATAACTTGTGCCCTTTTTGTTAGAGGTTTTATACAAAAAAAAGGCCGGACAAACCCTTATGGATTCATCCGGCCTTGCAACCTTATGCGCGATGCATCAAAGCTGATGCATTAGCTCTCTTCGTCTTCTGACTTCTGAGCTTCGGCTTTTTCCGCTTCGAGTTTCTCCTGGATGTTGTTTCTCAGGATTTCACCGAAGGCAGAGGCCGCGGGTTTGGTATTTTTGGCAAACTCTTCAAGGTATCTGTCATCATCGTCATCTTCAAGACGTTTGATTGACAGCCCGATGCGGCGCTCATCAGAGTTGATGTTCATCACCTTGGCGGTAATGCTCTCACCGATCTGATAGTGCTCTTTGGGGCTCTTGATGTTTTCTTTGCTGATCTCTGAAACGTGAACCAGACCTTCGATACCTTCTTCCAGCTCTACAAAGACGCCGAAGTCGGTGAGGTTGGTGATCTCACCGGAGATCTCCTTACCCACTTCGTAGCGCTCGGCAACGGTTTCCCAGGGATCTGCCTGGGTCTGTTTGATGCCCAGGGAGAATCTTTCGTTGGCCTTGTCAATGTCAAGGACAACAGCCTGGATAGTGTCGCCTTTCTTGTAGACTTCAGACGGATGTTTGATCCGCTTGGTCCAGGAGATATCGGAGATGTGGACCAGACCGTCAATGTCGTCGTCAATACCGATGAACAGACCGAATTCGGTGATGTTCTTGATCTTGCCTTCGATGATGGTGCCCACAGGGTATTTCTGAGAGATGACTTCCCAGGGATTTTCAACCGTCTGCTTGATACCCAGGGAAATTCTGCGGTTGTCCGGTTTGAGATCCAGAACAACAGCTTCCACCTGCTCGCCTACGGCGACCATCTGGGACGGGTGACGGATCTTTCTGGTCCAGGACATTTCAGAAACATGGATGAGGCCTTCAACACCCTCTTCCAGTTCGATGAATGCACCGTAATCGGTCAGGGAGACCACACGGCCCTCAATCTTGGAGCCCACGGGGTATTTATCAACAGCAGTGGTCCAGGGATCAGGCGTCAGCTGTTTCATACCCAAAGATACCCGCTCCCGCTCAAAGTCGAAGGAGAGGATCTTAACGGTAATTTTGTCACCCACAGAGAACAGCTCTGAAGGATGCTTGACGCGGCCCCAGGAGATGTCGGTAATATGCAGGAGTCCGTCCACACCGCCAAGGTCAACGAACACACCGTACTCGGTGATGTTCTTGACAATGCCTTCCATGACCTTGCCGTCCTCAATGGCGGACAGGGTGGAGGCACGCATGGTTTCACGCTCCGCTTCAAGAAGCACCCGTCTGGACAGGACAATATTGTTTCTTTTCTTGTTATACTTGAGGATCTTGAACTCGTAGGTCTGGTTGACCATCTCATCCATGTTACGGATGGGACGAAGGTCTGCCTGGGATCCGGGCAAGAAGGCCTGAAGTCCGATGTCAACGGAGAACCCGCCTTTGACCCGGCTTGTGATCACACCCTCAATGGTGCCGTCTGCATCGTAAATATCTTTGATGGCATCCCAAACTTTGACTTTCTTAGCTTTGTCTCTGGACAGAAGAACGGTTTCCTCTTCCTCATCCCAGACTTCGATCATTACTTCAAATTCGTCGCCGACGTTGACATTGACATTGCCGTCTTCGTCTATGAATTCCTGAATGGATATCTGTCCTTCAGACTTATATCCAACATCGACAAGGACCATGTCCCTGCCCACAGAGATCACAGTTCCGGTAACTACCTGCCCCTCTTCAAATTTGCTCAGACTGGACTCGTAGATGCCCAGCAGTTCTTCCATGCTCTCTTCACCGGTGATGCTTTCCAGTCCAGGTGTGGCTTCCTGTGTCTCTAATTCTTCAGTATTCATGTTTTGGTTTTCGTTTTCTTCAGTAATGTTGTTCATTAATATTATTCCCCCTAATCAAATTTTGTTACCCGACCGCTCATAGGAAAGATAGATCGAGTACAATTTGCCCTTATACCAAGAGAGCAAAAGAAAATCAAGTGGCTAATAGCATTTATCCTTGTTTTTCAATGGCGGACATCATTTTTTCAACCACCTGCTCAACGGTCAGATGAGTGGAATCCACATGAACGGCATCCAAAGCCGGTTCAAGGGGAGAATTTTGCCGGCTGGCATCGTCGCTGTCGCGCTTTGCCATCTGGCTTTTAAGCCGCTCAATGTCCCGATCGCTGCCCGTGGATTCCTCAAACCGTCGTTGGGCACGGATCTCAAGATCCGCAAAGAGAAAAAATTTAAACGGGGCATCAGGAAACACCACCGTCCCCATATCCCGGCCTTCAAATACGGCATCCCGGGTCTGGGCGATCTGCTTTTGAATCCCCAGCAAAGCCTTTCGCACCGCAGGCTTAGCAGATGTCGCCGAGGCCAGCATGGAGATCTCCTGGGTCCGGATGTACGGGGTGATATCCTCTCCTGACGAGGTGAGCACCAGATTTCCTTGGTCCATGACAAAGTTCAGATCCAGGGCTGACAACAGGGAATCCAAGGCCTTATCATCCTCCCAGTCCACTCCCTGGCGGTGAATTTCATAGGCAACGGCGCGGTAAAGGGCGCCGGTATCCACATAAACACATCCCAGGCGGGCGGCCAGGGTCTTTGATACGGTTGTCTTTCCGGCTCCTGCCGGTCCGTCAATGGTTACAATACGATAATTCATCTTCTATCCTTTCAATACCCGCTTTAAGGCATTGATGCAGGCAAGGTTTTCTTCAGGGGTTCCGGCGTTGATCCGTAAAAAAGTATCAAAGCCGTAGGAGGCCATGGATCTGACAATCACCCCCTCTTTGAGCATCTCCTGGAACACCCCGGCAGCTTTCCGCTTGACATCCACCATAAAAAAGTTGGACTGGGTGGGCAGAACGGTCAGTCCCATGGCGGTCAATTCCCGGATCAGGTAATCCAGGCCCTCGTGGGTGGATGTGATGCTGTAATTTAAAAATTCTTCGTCTTCAAACGCGGCTTCGGCCGCAGCCTGGGCCATGCTGTTGACGTTAAACGGCTGGCGGATCCGGTTGAGGATCTCGGCCACCTCCTGGTCCATGATCCCGTAGCCGATGCGAAAGCCGGCCAGGCCATAGGCTTTGGAAAACGTTCTAAGGGTGACGACTCTTGGATCGATCAGGGGATCGGCCAGGGAATTGTACACCCGGTCGTCCCGGACAAATTCAATATAGGCCTCATCCACGATAATCAACACATCCTCCGGCACCCGGGCGGAAAACGCTTTAAACTCCTCAGTGGTCAGGGTCGCCCCTGTGGGATTAAAGGGATTGGTGACGAAAACCATGCGCGTTTTCGGGGTGATGGCCTCAAGCAGCCCCTCAAGATTGGTGGTAAAGTCCTTCAACGGCACCATGACCGGAACGCCTTTGGCGGTCTTTACGGAAATTTCGTACATGAGAAAAGAGGGCAGCGGCATGACTGCCTCCTCTCCGGGATTTAAAAACCCATGGGCCAGAAGGGCAATGATATCATCGGATCCGTTTCCAAGAACGATATTCGAAGCCTTAGCCCCGTATTTGGCTGCAATTTTTTCAACCAGGTCGTGGGCCACGGGCTCGGGATAACGGTTCATGGAGGAAAGCTGGTCCAGGACGGCTTTTTGGGCCTCAGGGGAGTATCCAAAGGGGTTCTCATTTGAGGCCAGTTTCACAGCAGAGGTGATGCCGTATTCCCTTGCCACTTCCTTCAAGGGTTTTCCGGCTTCATAGGCCTTAATTTCCGATACAGGATTGCTGATGGAAAATTTCATTACAGGGGGTCTCCGAAAGCTACGACGTTGAGGTAAAACAATATTACTTAGTTAGGATTTGAATTTTTGTCAATAGATATGGTAGAGATGATTTCATTCTCGAATCGGATTTAAAACCACCTTAACCTGGACACATTCATGGTACAGACAATACAAACCGGACTGGATACCCTAAAGGGTAAAAGCCCTGCGATTTTAAAAGATAAGCGCCTGGGGCTTTTAGCCAACCCGGCCTCGGTGACAAAGGACTTCATCCATGCAAAAAACCTGATCGCCGAAAGGTTTCCAGGACAGCTTTGCGCCCTGTTCTCTCCCCAGCACGGATTTTTCGCAGAAAAACAGGACAATATGATCGAATCCGGCCACGGCCGGGATAAGGATCTTGATATCCCGGTGTTCAGTCTCTACTCGGAAACCCGAAAACCCACCAAAGAGATGTTTGATCCCATCGACACCCTGGTCGTGGATATCCAGGATGTGGGCACCCGGGTTTACACCTTTATATACACCATCACCTACTGCATGGAGCGGGCCGCCGAGATGAACCGGCAGGTCGTCATTCTGGACCGCCCCAACCCCGTGGGCGGAACGGCTGTGGAGGGCAATATTCTGGAACCTGAATTTACCTCCTTTGTGGGCCGCTTCCCCATTCCCATGCGCCACGGCATGACTGTGGGAGAGATCTGCCGGTACTTTAACGAGGTGCACGGCATCGGCTGTGATCTTACCGTCATCCCCATGACAGGATGGCAGCGGTGGATGTACTGGACCGATACCGGCCTGGCCTGGATCCCCCCCTCCCCCAACCTGCCGACACCCCTGTCCGCCATGGTCTATCCCGGCCAGGTGATTATCGAGGGCACCAATATCTCCGAAGGACGCGGCACCACCCTTCCCTTTGAGCAGTTCGGCGCCCCCTGGGTGGACACAAAGCGCTTTTTAGAGAAGATGGCCAATCATACAAAGGGGCTTTTCTTAAGGCCGGTCTGCTTTGAACCCACATCCCAGAAATGGATGAGCCAGGTCTGCTTTGGGGCACATCTTCATGTGCTGGACCGAGAGGTTTTCTCCCCCTATCTTTTTTCACTCAAGGCGGTCCAGGCCATTATCTGCGCCCATGAACCCGACTTTGAATTCAAGGCCCCGCCCTATGAGTATGAGTACAAGCGTCTTCCCATGGATCTGATCTTAGGAAGCAAGCGTCTAAGAAAGACCCTGGCAGATGGCGGGGATTTGGACAGGGCTGCCGCTGCCTGGCAGGAGGAGCTTTTGGCGTTTAAAAAGGAATCTGCAAAATTTTATATTTATGACTGATCCTGCACATATCAACTGGCAGCGCAGAAGCTTTAAAAAAAATAAAGTATGGGCCGCCTGTGACCCTGAGGGCAATCCCCTAGTCAAAAACGGCAAGGTCCTGATCAAGTACAACCCCGACCAGGACTACGAGTATTGGATTGCCCCCAAAAGCCTGCGCCCCGAAGAAGAGGCGGTGCCGGCAGCCGACAGAAAAGATAAAAAGGGAAAAAAAGCTCGGGAAAAATCAGATCACAGCCCTGATAACCTGCCGGAAAACTGTATCCGGATCTACACCGACGGGGCCTCCTCCAAAAATCCCGGTCCCGCCGGCATTGGCGTACTGCTCCTTTACAAGGACAACAGAAAGGAAATATCCGAATACATCGGAGAGGCCACCAACAATGTGGCGGAACTGACCGCCATAAAAAGAGCCCTGTCCGCCTTGAAACGCCAGGACCTTCCCGTTCGGATCTTTACCGATTCCGAATATGCCGTGGGACTTCTCAGCCAGGACTGGAACCCAAAAGCCAACAAATCCCTGATCAATGAAATCAAACAGTTAATGAAAAAGTTCTGCGATCTTAAGCTGATCAAAGTGTCAGGGCATGCCGGTATCAAGGAAAATGAAGTGGCGGATTTTCTGGCGGTATCTGCCGTTAAAAGACAGGGGTAAAAATTGCTGCGCAGGATAAGATAAGGAATAAAAAAAGGGCCGTCAGAATCTGACAACCCTCATTTTATCTGTAACAAACTTTTATCTGCAGCAAAAAAAGCAGATTATTTTTCTTTTTTCAGCTCTTCAAGCTCTTTTTCAAGTGCTGCAATCTTAGTTTTGTCATCTTCTGCCGGTGCGTCTACGCCGTCTTCGTTCTTCCAGGAATCCTTGAGCTCATCAAAGCCGAGGTACAGGGCCAGGCCGCCACCAAGGAGCAGTACGGGCGGAATACACCCAGCCAGAAGATTCAAAAACTCACCAAACCAGACTGCCAGCCCAACAACACCGAGAAGTACTGCAATCGCACCGCCAATTAACGTTTTCATAGACTATCCTCCTTAAGCTCTTGTCATTTTTTCTAGGAAATAACGTATACCGTAAACCAAGATATGCTTGTGTCAATAGATGGTGAAAAATAGCATAGGGTCCCTTTTTTATCAAGGCCAAATTCCCAAGAATCCACGGCGCAACAAATCACATTAATTCCAGCACCTTGAACCGTATTTACACCCTTTTCCTACCCTGCAACACCAAAATTATCATATTGCCAACCGAATCCAGCTTTGGTATTGATTGAGACCTTATGAATCATCATCCAACCACCCTTGAGGAATAGTTTACATGAGCATGCCCCCGTTAAAAACGATATCCTCTGCCCTGCGGGCCAGGATCCGCCGGAGTATCGACTGTCTTCTGGGAGGAACCTCTGCTTATTATACAAGCCTTTACCCCGGCAACCAGAGCTATATCATCAAAAAAATTATTACATGGTTGAGCAACAAGGTCGGTCTCGACGACCACAACCTTGACAAAATAAAAGCCATTAACCCTGAAAGCATTGTGGTGTTTGCCAGCAAGGACAAACGCTTCTTTGACTTTCTGTACTTTCATACCCGCCTAAAAGCCCTGGAGTTACCCTTTCCGGAACTGGGCTTTGACTTCAGGTTCTTTTTTCTGCTCCCGGTCACCCAGGTGGCAAGGATTCTCATTGCCCACCTGGATTATTTTTTACACCAGTTCCATATCAAAGATATTTACGCCACAGGATTTGCGGAACAAGAACTTTTGGCAGGAAAAGCAGGGTTTGTCAGCCTGATTGAAGAGGATGATTTTTACAAGCGGTTCATCAAATCCACCCCGGACCCCCTGTTTCACCTCATTGAACTGCAAAAACGCATTGACCGATCCGTGGTGATTGTGCCCGAAGACATCATTTATGTCACAAAGCCCATGCACAAGAACCCTTCCCTTGCCGATATCCTCTTTGGCACCCATGAACGGCCCAGTCGGATCAAGCGGGCCTGGACCCTTTTGCGGCATCCGGAAAAAATCAGGATTGCGGTGGCAAGGCCTGTTGATCTAAAAGAATTCATCCTCCGGCCTGAAATCCAGCAGCTGGATTCGGAATTCCAGACCCACAGGCTTCGAAGCCATCTTGTGGATATCCTAAACCGTCAGCGTAAAAGCATTACGGGGCCCGTTCTCAAGTCCCGCCAGGAGATCACAGAGGACATTCTGACCCGAAAATCCCTGAAAGAATATTTAGCCGATTACGCGGCCAGGACCGAGACGCCTTTGCACCGGGTCAACAAAAAGGCGGCCGGATATATCAACGAAATTGCCGCCAATTATAATCTTCGCGTGATCAACTTTCTCAACTGGCTTTTAACCTGGGTATTCAACAATATATTTGAAGGCCTGGTGGTGGATCAGGTGGAGATCAACCGCATGCGGGAGACTTACACCCAGGCCCCCCTGATTTTAGTGCCCTGTCACAAAAGCCACCTGGATTACTTGCTGTTGCCCTATGTCATGTTCAGAAACAACATGCCCTGCCCCCATATTGCCGCAGGCAAAAACCTGTCCTTCTGGCCATTAGGGCCCATTTTCAGGGGCGGCGGGGCTTTTTTCCTAAGACGCACCTTTAAGGGGGCGGAACTTTATACCAAAATATTTGCCGCCTACCTGGAAAAACTGCTCTACGAAGGCTTTAACATCAAAATTTACATCGAAGGCGGTCGCAGCCGGACCGGAAAACTTCTGCCCCCCAAAGTCGGCGGCCTTGCTATGCTGATCCGCGCCTGTCTGAACGGGGCCTGTGATGACCTTTTCTTTGTCCCTATCTTTGTGGGCTATGACCGGGTTCTGGAAGAGGATGCCTATCTTCGTGAGATTGAAGGGGGCAACAAAAGCCCTGAGACCCTCAAGGGCCTGCTCAACACCCGAAAATTTTTAAAAAAGAAGTATGGCAAGGTCTATCTTAAATTTGACGAGCCCCTGTCTTTAAAGCAGTACCTTAAAGACAAAAACCTTGATCTGACCCGGGCCACGGATAAGGAGCTGCTCACCTTTTCCACCGGGTTCGGCTACCGGCTGATCAATGCCATCAACGACAATGCTGTAGCCACCCCCCACGGCATCATCGCCTCGGGCATTCTCAACTGCTTTGAAAACACCTTTTCCAAAGCTCAGATGCTGGAGCGGGTGTCCACCTATATGAACTATCTGACCTTTCACGGGGCTTATCTGTCAGACACCCTGCTCATGGACCAGGACACGGCCTTTGAAACTGTCATAGAAAATTTTTTAGGGCGAAACTTTATCGAGCTGGCCGATGAGGATGAAGACGAGATCACGGACACCACCGCCCTCATTGTCAAGCACAACAAGCGGGCCATACTGGATTATTACAAAAATTCGGTGATCTCCTTTTTCGTTCCCGCAGCGTATACGGCCGTAGCCATCTTGGAGGCGGACCGGTTCCGGTTTTCCTATTACGATCTCGTCCGCCGGTACAGGTTCCTGCAAAAACTGTTTACCGACGAGTTTTCCTTTGATGAGGAGATCACAGCGGAAAATCAGATCACAAAGGCCATCAAAGGGTTTATCAGCGAAGGCATTCTGGTTCCGGATCCGGAGGATGAGACCATGCTCAACTTAACCTCCCAGGGCCTGCGCAAACTCAAGTGGTTTGCCGCGTTCCTTGTACCCTTTTTCGAATCTTATCACACCTGCCTGGTCTTTTTGGAAAAGGAGAAGACCGACAAGTACGATGTCAAGGAGCGGGCCAAAAAACTCTTATCTTTCGGGGGCAAGCTTTACAAACGCAACCAGGTGGTCAGGAAAGAGTCCATCTCCCTGATCAATTACAGAAATGCCGTCAATTACTTTGCCAGAAACGGCATCAACGGCTCGGACGACCAGATTCAGATCGACTATTACAAAGAGATTCTGGACCGCCTGTCCAGACTGGTCACCGCCTGATCCATGAAGGCCCTCGTCCTTGCCGCAGGCCTTGGCACAAGGCTTTTGCCTTATACCCAAAGCCTTCCCAAACCGTTGTTTACCCTGAACAACCGCACCGTTCTGGACCTTGCCATCGAAAGGCTCTTGGCCGCCGGCTGCACTCGGATATTTATCAACACCCACCACCTGGCGGACCGTATTTCGGACCATGTCCTGGGCCACCCGGATCGAGAGCGGCTGGAACTTGTCCATGAACCCGAAATCCTGGATACCGGAGGGGCCATTGCCAATTTAAAGGCCGAACTTTCAGACGATGATTTTGTCGTGGCCAATGCAGATATTGTCCATGACCTGGACCTTGCCCCTGTCATTGCCCGCCACAGACAAACCCGTGCGCTTGCCACCTTGATCCTCCACAATTGCCCCGAATTCAACAAGCTCAGCCTGGGACCGGATGATGCGATCAAAAGCTTCAGGGCCTCAGGAGACGGCTGCCTGGCCTTTACCGGTCTGCAGGTCTTATCCCCTGAAATCTTAAATTTTCTGCCGCCCCAAAAAGTTTTTTCCAGCATTGATCTGTATACTGATCTTTGCCCCACAGGCCGAATTAAAGGATACCGGGCACAGGATTTTTTCTGGCAGGACATGGGCACGGCTCAGCGCTACAGGCAAACAGCACAGCGCTTTCTTGCAGGGTCTTTTTTCGGCCTTGAGCCGTCGGCATTCAGCGGAATTGAAATCACGCCTTTGGCAGGGGATGGATCCGACAGGCAATGGTTCCGGGCCTTTTACAAGGGAGACACCCTCATCCTGTCCGATCACGGCATCTGTCTTGCTCAAACCGACAGCCGAAGACAGCTGGATGCCTTTGTAAGCATCGGTAACCATCTAAAAGGCCGTCAGGTTGCCGTTCCCGAAATCCTCGGCCATGATAGGATCTCGGGCCAGGTTGCCGTCCGGGACCTTGGGGGAACCCACCTTTCCGATGCAAGACAGACCCTTTTTGATGAGGCCCTGACCGATCTTTACAAACAGGTCATCGACCGCCTTATTGAATTCTCCCAAAAGGGCATACAAGGCTTTCACCCCCAATGGACCTGCCAGACCCCGTCCTATTCCCGGCAGATGATTCTGGATCTGGAATGCCGCTATTTTATGGACGCCTTTGTAAAAGGATATCTTGGGGCTGATGCCGTGTGGCAGGATCTGGAACCGGCCTTTTGCCACATCGCGGGGAAGGCCTGTGCAAGGGAGATAGACGGCCTTATGCACCGGGACTGCCAGTCCAGAAATATCATGATCCGGGACGGTGAGATTTTTTTCATTGATTTCCAGTCCGCCCGTAAGGGGCCCATCGCCTATGATCTGGCTTCACTTTTAATCGACCCTTATGTTACACTGCCCCAGGGGGTTCAAGACAACCTGCTTGAGTATGGCATCTCACAGCTCTCCCATCACCCCGGATTCGATGCGCAAGATTTTAAACGGCGGTATGCCTATTGTGCCGTTGCCAGGAATCTGCAGATGCTCGGAGCCTTTGGATTTTTAACCCGGGTAAAGAAAAAACCGGGGTTTGAGCACCATATCCCCTGCGCCCTGGCAGGGCTTAAGCAGCGGCTGGCCGCATTAGGCAGCGGTCCCGTAAGCCCCCTGACCCGTTTTGTAAATGCCTTGTAAAGGAGTACCGCACTAATGACACCCATTCATACCATGATCAACGGCCTGCCGGGGAACGTGGCCAAAACCCTTGCCGGAGGCGTCCTCAAAGATCCCCGTCTGTCCCTTGTTCCCTTCTCTCTGACCGGAGGGGATATCACAGCGTCATCTGTCCAGGTATCGGACACTCAGATTGCTCTGATCAAACCCGGAAACAGGGATCAGGAAATAAAAACCGTCCTGGCCGACTACCCCGGCCTGATCGCAGTGGACTTTACCCACCCCAGCGCTGTAAATGCCAATGCAGAATTCTATACCCGCCACAAAATCCCCTTTGTCATGGGAACCACCGGCGGGGACAGAGCCGCACTGGAAGAGACGGTAAACCGGGGCCAGACCCCTGCAGTGATCGCACCGAACATGGCCAAACAGATTGTGGGGTTCCAGGCCATGATGGAATATGCCGCCACCACCTTCCCGGGACTGTTCAAGGGCTATACCCTGGAGGTCGCCGAAAGTCATCAAAAAGGAAAGGCGGACACGTCAGGGACGGCCAAGGCCATTGTCTCCTGCTTTAACGGCCTGGGCGTGGATTTTGATGTGGCCGACATTAAAAAAGTCCGGGACCCCGAAGTTCAGGAAAAAGAATGGGGCGTGCCCAAAGAACACCTCGGCGGCCACGGCTGGCATACCTACACCCTGAAAGCCGATGACGGATCTGCCCTGTTTGAATTCAAACACAACATCAACGGCCGGGAAATCTACACCGGCGGTTCCTATGACGCGGTGGTCTTTCTCGGCGAAAAAATGGCTACCGGCGGCGGCTCAAAAAAACTCTACAGCATGATTGATGTGATGACAAAAGTGTCTTGAGGCGCACCATGAAGCCGACGGCAAAACTGATCCTCATCCTCTTTGGTCTGGCCTACCTGATCTCCCCTGTGGATATCATCCCGGACCTGCTTTTGCCCTGGGTGGGATGGATCGACGACAGTCTCGTGCTCTGGTGCGTCTACTACCTGATCCGGTACGGTGAGCTTCCCTGGTTTTTCTTTAAACGCCCTGGGAAGCCGCAGCCGGTGAAAAAAAGGCCCGTCCGCAAAAAAACAGCCGGGCCAAAGACCGCAGGTTCCCAAAAGACATCAAAAAAAACAGAGCAACCTAACGCCCAGCCCCGCAAAGACAGCCGCCAGTCAAAAAAGCAGGCCCCAGAAGGTTTCGGAACAGATACCGAACCGTCATCCCCCTACCGGACCATAGGGGTGCTTCCCAGTGCCTCCTGGGAGGAGATCCAGGCCGCCTACAAGGAAAAGATCAAGCAATACCACCCGGACAAACTCTCCCACCTGGGCGAAGAATTTTCCAGCCTGGCCAATGAAAAATTCCTTGAAATCCAGGCCGCTTACAACCGCATCAAGTCCATCCGTAATAAGTCATGACCCACAGCGTTTTTGAAATTTCCCACAGGAGCCGCAGGCATCAGATTGAAACCCTAAGCCTGGATACAGGGCCTTCATCCAGACCGGTTCTGGTCTTTTTACACGAGGGCTTAGGAACGGCGGACTCTTTCAAAGCTGTTCCGGAAACCGTTGGCAGGCAAACCCGCTGCCCTGTGTTCTCTTATTCCAGAATCGGATACGGAAAATCCTCCGGCATTGCCCTTCCCAGAAAGATCAACTACCTTCACACCGAGGCACTGGTGCTTCTGCCCAAGGTACTCAGCGCCGCCCGTATTGACCGTTATATCCTTATCGGTCACTCCGACGGGGGCTCCATCGCCCTGATCCACGGCGGCGGCAGGTCCGGCAGCGGCCCCGCAGGCCTTGTGGGCATTATCACCCTGGCCGCCCATCTTTTTTGCGAGGACGTCACCCGGAAAGGCCTGAGAGAGGCCAGGGCCTGGTATGAAACAGGCGATCTCAAGCCCCGGCTTCAACGCATTCACGGCAGAAACACGGACACGGCTTTCCGGGGGTGGAACCACACCTGGCTTTCTCCCGGATTTCACCACTGGAATATTGAAAAATATCTGCCGCGCATCCGGGTGCCGGTGCTGGGCATCCAGGGGGTGGACGATCCCTACGGCTCCCTGGCCCAGCTTCGTGCCCTGGCCGCCGGCACAAAGAACTGCCGTACCGAGGCCATTGAGGCCTGCGGCCATATCCCGCATTTTGATCAGCCCGATATCATCGTTTCCATGATGACCGGGTTTATCGGGAAAACAATCTGACCCCAAAACGCCAACCCACCGGAATAACAAAAAAAATCCTTTGACAATGTTTTTCACTGCCTGATATTATTAGCGCTGTTCCGATTTTTAAATTTCGCATTTCCTGTTCACCGGTAAAATCGCGGTCCTGTATAGCTTCGCGGTCCAAGCCCGGTCATCGGAATACTTCCGCCAACCCGGATAAGAGGTGGTTCTCCATGGGAAACATTGAAAGACCGGAATTTCACCAGCTTCAGCAGGCCTGCGCCTACCTTTTTTCACCGGATCATGCAAAGAATCCGGCCTTTATCAGGAGTCTGGATGCAGGCATGATCAAACAGGCCTTTCGGAAGAAGGCCAAACGCTATCATCCGGATCGCCACAGCCATGAAGGCCCGGAACTGCGACTGCGCAGAAAGGAACGCTTCATCCGTATCAAAGAATCCTATGAATTGCTCAGCCATACCCTGAAACCTGCAGCGGTGGTTTCATTCCCCACCCCGCCCGGCCCCGATAAGAGACCCCGGATCATTGCCGTGGGCGGAGCCAAGGGGGGCATCGGTAAAAGCCTGTTTGCCGCAAATCTTGCCATCTTTCTTGCCGGCTTAGGGTATCGTACAGTGGCTGTAGACCTGGATCTTGGCGGGGCCAACCTGCACCTGTACATGGGAAAGCCACGGTTGAAAAAAACCATTAACGATTTTCTGGTCAAAAAGGCAGATACCCTGTCCCAGCTTATTGAGCCAACTGGCTATGGGGTGGATCTCATTGGCGGAGACAGCACCTGCCTGGGGGCGGGAAACATCGGATTCGCCAGAAAGCTTAAACTGCTTAAAGCCATCCGTAAACTGGATGCGGATGTGGTTGTGGCAGACCTTGGCGGGGATACGGCCTTTAATGTCCTGGATTTCTTTTTAACGGCGGATAAAGGCATTGTGATGACGACTTCGGAACCGGCCGCTTATCTTGAGGCTTACGCCTTTATCAAGGTTGCCCTTTACCGGAAACTTGCCCGAATGTTCGGTCCGGAATCCTTTTACCAGGGTCCAGGGGATCCTGCGCTGCGGCGGCTGATCCAGGAGGTGATTGCCTCTGCGGACGGTGAGGGTCCTTCCTCCATCGCGCACCTTAGAACAAGGGTCCGCCAGGAGGCCAGGTCTGGCCTGGGTATTCTGGACAATGCCTTGTCCAGGTTCTCGCCCTTTATCCTGGTCAACAAGCTAAGAGAAAATGAGTCCGGCCTCCCTCCGGTCAGGCGGATTCAGGATGTCTCTTCGAGGACGTTGACCGTCAGCGTCCGTCACCTGGGCAGCCTTCCTATGGAACCGGGCCTTGAGACCAGTGCCAGAACCCTGACGCCTTTTGTGACCACCCCGCAATCCCGGGATTACCGCAATATGCTCAGCACCTTGTCGCAGCAGCTGATCTGATGCGTTAAACCGGACGTGCGATCTGTGCCACCGCATCATCCACCATCCGCGAGATGCCGGATTCAAAACTGCCAACCTCCATTGTCACCCGACTGTTTTTAAGGGAAATAATGCCGTGAAGCACACTCCAAAGCTGCATCAAGCGGTAATCCACCTCGCCCGGAACCGGGCTCGAATGTTGAACGTCCACCTGCGCAATCACCTCCCGGGTCACGGAAGCCAACTTGAGAGCCGCCCTGTTCTGGGCGTCGGCCAGGGCTTCATGCTTGGTCCCGATATAGTCCACGAATCGCGGCAGGTCCATGCTGAAAAGCACCGTATAATAGTTGGGATTTTCAAGCCCGTAAGCAACATAGGCATGGGCCATGGCCCGAAGCTGGTCCAACGGCAAATGATGGGCATTCCGGGCTTTGATCAGGCTTTTTTCAAGGCTTAAAAATCCTTTTGAGAGCACTTTAAGATACAGCTCATCCTTGTCTGCGAAATAATTATATATGGTCTTGGCGGCCACACCGAGACGGCCGCCAAGCCGCCGCATGCTGAAGCCTGCAAACCCGCTCTCATTGATCAGGGAAATGGTTTCCTTGATGATCCGTTCCCGGATCTTTTCGATTTTTGCCTGTGTCGCCGGGGGTTTGGCCATTTTATAATACCTGCCTTGCCTGCTAAGATCTGCGCCTGGATTTTTTTGATTTAACAAGGCTTACATGGCATATCCCGCAGAAGAAATCAACGATCGCGCATCTTCTTGACATTTAACTCAAAGCAGGATACTCACTTAAAAGTAACATGTGTTACCCTTATAACCGATACTAATAATAGGGGATTGGGTATGACTATTGACTCCTTGGATGATCTGCCGGCACCATTGGCAACGGGCCGCTCGGCAAGGCTTTACGAATGGCAGCCGGGTCAGGTCCTCAAACTGTTCTTTGATGTTGTCCCGGAAAGAGATATTGACGCCGAATATCGGCAAACCTGTGAGGCTGCAGCCCAGGGCGTTACAGGAATGGCCTGCCACGGAAGGGTCCGGGTCGAAAACAGATTCGGCATTATTCTGGACCGGATTGACGGTATTTCTCTAACCCGGCTGCCGGAAAAAAATCCCCTGTTCTTTTTCTCCCTTCCTAGGATTCTGGCAACCCTTCATCTGGATCTGCATAACAGCAAAACCCGCGCCATGAATGATGTAAGGGACTCGGCTGCGGCCATGCTGGAAACCGCGCCGCTGGCCTTTCTCAGCCAAGAAGAAAAAAGCGCCGCACAGGAGCGGATCCGCGCCCTGCCTGACGGCAATGCAGTTCTGCACATGGATTTTCATCCTGAAAATATATTGGTCAAAGGAAAAGAATACACCCTGATCGACTGGATGACGGCCGGACGCGGCCATCCGGCAGCCGATGTGGCTTCGACCGTATTCCTTCTGCGGGACGCAGAACTGTTCCCCGGAATCTCGGCAGCCAAAAAAGCCTTTTATGAAATGGTTCGCAGATTTATCCTGTCCCGGTACCTGAAAACCTACCTTAACGGCTCAGACCTGACCCTTGATGATATTCATGCCTGGCGCCTGCCGGTCCTCATGCTCCGGCTGGGGCTGTGGGATATTCAAAGCGAACGGGAACGGCTTAAAACCGAAATTCAAACCCTTATTGCAGGACCTTGCCCATGCCGACACTGACCCGATTCATTGAAAACCCCTGTCAACATACCCTGGACTGCCTGATTATCGGCGGCGGCATCACCGGGGCCGCGCTGGCCTACGAGGCGGCCTCCAGGGGATACGCCACCGCCCTTGTTGAAAAAGATGATTTCGGCGGCGCCACCTCCGCCGCCACAGGCAAACTCATCCACGGCGGCCTGCGCTATCTTAAGCAGTTTGAGCTGGGCCTGGTCAGAGAATCCCTCAAAGAAAGGCGGGTCCTTTCCAATATCGCCCCTAACCTGGTCTATCCCTTTCCCATGATCCTGCCCGATGCCGGCATCGTTGAAAAACTGGGGCTGACCGCCTATGACCTGCTCTCCTTTGACCGGAACCGCGTCTGGGACGAAAGCAAGAAAATACCCGGATTCCGTCTTCTGTCCCGGCAGGAATCCGGGGCGGCAGGACCGCCCTCAAACCGCCCGCCTACCGGCAGAGCCATCCGGTATTACGACTGCCTTTGCCTGAGCCCCGAACGCCTGACCCTGGCCTTTATCAAATCCGCGGTTGCCCACGGGGCAGCCGTAGCCAATTACACACGGGCAACCGATCTGATCATTAAAAACAACTGTGTTCTGGGGGCCACGGTTGTGGACAGGCTTTCTGGAAAAACCGTGATGCTGAACAGCCGGGTTACGGTTAACGCGGCAGGTCCCTGGACACACGACCTTTTAAACACGGCTCTCGAAACAAAAACCGCTCTGCCTAAAATGCGGTCTGAAGGCATTTATCTTGTCACCCGGAAGCTGACCGATGAAATGATGCTCTACGTTGGAGATCATGGTCATTTCAGCTTTGCCCCGTGGCGGGATCACAGCCTTATCGGCCCCACGGACACCCCCTATTACGGCCCTGTGGACAAATGGAAACTGACCCGAAAAAGTGTGGATGATTTTATAGCGACCATCAACCGGGCCTCAGGCCTTAAAACCCCTTTGACCCGAAATGATGTCAAATTCGTGTACGGCGGCCTGCGCCCCTTAGCCGAATCCGGATCGGATAATACCTACAATGCCTCCAGGCGCTCGGATCTCCATGATCATGAAGCCGACGGCATCTTTGGCCTGATCACGGCTGCCGGAGGCAAATACACCACCAGCAGGGAGTTTGCCTGCCAGATTTTTCAAACTGTCGCCCGCAAGGTGGGGAAACCGGCAAATGCCTGTATCTCGGACAATCGCTATCTGTTTGCCTGTGACATCAAAAAAATAGAGGACTTTATCCCCTCAGCCCAGAAAACAGACTCTGATTTTTCAAAACAAACCCTGGATTATTTGATCCGCCACTACGGCACAGAGTATAAAGCGGTCCTGAATCTTGCAAAGGCAGATCCTGCCCTTGCAGAGCCCGTGAATCCCGATGGAGAGATCATGGCCCAGGTCCTGTTTGCCCTTAGAAACGAAATGGCCCGGTCCCTGGCCGATATCTTTTTCAGACGCACAGGTATGGGATGGCTGGGACATCCCGGTGATGAGGTCATTGAAAAAGCCGCAGCCCTGGCAGCCCGTGAGTTGGGCTGGTCCGAAAAAAAGACAGACGAAGAGATCGAGGTCCTGAACAAAAGATTTGTTATTCCCTGATTCCTGACGCCCGGTCAGGGCACAGACTGCTTCCAGGCCCCCGCCCGGAACCCCGGGTCACGGTTAGCCATATCTATACCCGGAAGCATCCCCCCCTTACCCGGCTGCCGCCTGGCCTTCCGGAGTCTGCTTCAGATAATAGGTAATGCATTGTTTTGATAATGATGGATATAAGCCCTGGTGCAAAATCAATTGAGCAAGGTAATATGTTTGGGTGTTACGGTTTGAGGTTGACAGGGAGAGTTTTGTTAAATTACCATGCCTGTCATTTGAAACGCAGTTACAGTTTCCATAAAAGCGGACGGAAAATAGCGGCAGGTGCCGCAATCATCCCGGGTTAATATTCAAACGAGGGTAGGACGAGTGTTGTCGCGCATTTTGACTGTATTTTTAATTGTGTTCTGCCTTCCTTTTTCAGCCCCTGCGTCTGAGCCGGTCCCGGTTGGAGGAGATTTGACATTTCTGCCCATCGACCGCCAGGCCGATGTTCTTTTTGATCCGACTCACAGGCTTACGTTCCGGGATATCAGCTCGCCTGAATACAGCCGTCGTTTTTCCCCTCATAAAACCCAAGGGTTTAACTTCGGTATGAGCGATGATGCGATCTGGTTGAGGTTTAAGCTGAACATAAAACCAAGTGTCATTGAATCAAACGGACTTTTGCTCGCACTGGATAAAACGACCTTTCCCCTTGTTACCCTTTATCTGCCCACAGGAACCGCATCAAAGTCGTCTTATTCAGAAATCGGGGGCAGTTATCGGAACCGGACACAGGATCAGACTCTTCAATACCGGTATCCCGTCTTTAAAATCCCCAGTACCCTGCCAAAGGACAGGTATGTGTATCTTTACATCAACCCGCTTACGAAAAATCTGCATGCATCGTCGAACTTCAATCTCTTTTTGACGGATACCGTTGATTTCATACATAGAACATGGGTTGAAACCTCTTTTTATTACCTGATTTTCGGGGTATTGTTATCCATGATTGTCTATAATCTGTTCTTGTCCTTTTTTCTCAAGGAAACCGTCTATTACCTGTATATCTGCTACGTTGCTCTTATTCTCATGTACATTTTTTTGCGCAGCGGATTTCATATAGTGGCCGGATTCCCCGGGCTGTCCGTTCTGGTGCTGCATACCGTATCCGGTGCATATATAATGGCGATCGCCTTTTCTCAGTCCTTTCTGTCCACCCGGAAATATTGCCCGGTTCTGAATGTGATCATGTGGGGCTTCATGATGCTGTGCGGGCTCGTTCTGGCCTTCCAGAGCCTGGGTTTCCCCAAAGCTGCCAATATGCTGATGCATATCATTGGGGCTGGCGGCCCACTGGTGGCTGTTGTTGCCGGATTCCTGCGATTATATCAGGGGTACAAACCGGCCCGGTATTACCTGGCGGCCTGGCTGTCCCTTCTGGCAGGTGTGATAAGCCTTTCCCTGGTGGGGCTGGGGGTCCTGCCTAAAAAGTTTTTTTTCTTTAATTCACTGGCCATCGGTAGTATGGCCGAAGCGATTCTTCTGTCCACGGCACTTGGGGACAGAATCCGGCTGCTGAGGGATGAAACGTGGGCTTTGCAACAGAAAGAAAGGCGGTTGACAGAACTTTCCATTACAGACGAATTGACCGGTCTGTTCAACAAACGGTGGTTTTCAAGCAAGCTCAAAAGCGAGGTTACACACAGCCATAGGGTGTCACAGCCGCTGTCACTCATTATCATTGATGTGGACCATTTTAAAAAGTTCAACGATACCCATGGCCATGCCGCAGGAGACAAGGTTCTGGAAAAACTGGGAGAAGTTATCATTGAAGGTATCCGGGATAATGATATCGGGTCCCGGTTTGGCGGGGAAGAGTTCACGGTTATCCTTCCGGCGGCCGGCCTGGCCAAAGCGGTCAGTGTGGCAGAACGTCTGAGAACGATTTTTGAAACATCAGATATCGTTATTAAACCGGATAAGACAGTCACATCAACCATCAGCATCGGAGTGGCAGAATTGGCCCAGGGCGAAACCCAGGCCCAGTTGTTTGAAAGAGCCGACCGGGCATTGTATGTGGCCAAACAAAAGGGCCGGAACCGAATCGAAAAAGCAGATTAAAACACCATTTTGTTTGATTCCATCACCCCGGCAATCAGACAGGTGCCGCTGCATAAATTATTTTTAAACAATCAAAATCAAGACAGATAAACCGCTTATTGGGGATGGTTAAAGTCCGTTTAATACATTAAACTTGTTCGGGTTGAGCTGGTACGAAAAATCTACTTTTAATATATTGAGAAAAATTTTACAGGTGGAGGCGCAAGATACCAACTCTCCGCTTGGCGTGAAAAATATGAAAATAAACATTGTAACAGACTATGCTGGGATTGATTGGCAGAGCATAGCAGACTGGCTTAAAAAAGTTGGGATGGCTTACCATGAACCGGAAGTTCATAGAAGAGCTTTCGAGGCGAGTCATGCAACGGTTTTCGTGTATGAGAAATCACAGTTGATTGGTTTTGGAAGAGCGATATCTGATGGTGAATATCAAGCTGCAATATCATCCTTTACGCAACGCCTGGAATGGAAGGCTTTTACAAAAAGCTTGGATTTGGGGCTATGAAAACGGGGATGGCTGTGTTTACGACCCAACAGGCAATGGAAAAATTTACGGAGTAGTTTTTTGGCCTCCTCCAGCCCCTGAAGCGTAAAAAGCCCCCCGGTGTGTTTGCTAATCGTTTTACTATCGAAAGGTATATTCTCCCGAAAGGACTAGGCCGGGGTTGGGCAAGGGGGTCAAAGATTTAGCGTCGCTGCCCTTGGCCGGCCCCGGCCGGGTCATACCCCACAGGTGAATATACCCTTGCCCTGAGTCCTAATCGCCATCTAACATCCGCCCCAAACTGCCGAGAACCGACCCTTCCCCCTTGTCTTTGCCGCCGACACTGGGGGCATGGCTTATGATGCGATCCGCCAGGCGGGAAAAAGGAAGGCTTTGCAGATATACAGTGCCGTGTCCCTTCAAAGTAGCCAGGAACAGGCCTTCACCGCCGAAGAACATGGACTTGAGGCTCCCGGCCCGCTGGATATCATAATCAATGCCTGAGGAGAAACCCACGATGCAGCCGGTGTCGACCCGGAGGGTGTCCCCGGTCAGTTCCTTTTTTACAATGGTGCCGCCGGCATGGACAAAGGCCATGCCATCCCCCTGGATTCGCTGGAGGATGAAGCCCTCTCCCCCGAAAAAACCGGCCCCGAGCTTTCGGCTAAAGGCAATGGAAACCTTTGTGCCTAAAGCGGCGCACAAAAAGGCATCTTTCTGGCAGATCAGCTCCCCGCCGATCTCCGCCATGTTCAATGCGATGATCTTGCCGGGATAAGGCGCTGAGAACGCGACGCGTTTTTTCCCATGGCCCTGGTTGGTAAAATGGGTCATGAACAGGCTCTCTCCGGTCATCGCCCGCTTGCCGGCGTCAAAGAGCTTTCCCATGAAGCCCCGGTCCGGCTCTGACCCGTCGCCCATCTTGGCTTCAAAGCTGATATCCTCTTCAACCCAGTTCATGGCGCCGGCCTCGGCGATCACGGTTTCGCCGGGATCCAGCTCCACCTCGACCGTCTGCATGTCATCACCAAAAATCTGATAGTCTACCTCATGGCATTTCATAGGGTGTCTCCTAAAAATTATGATTGGGTATTCGTACGATGGCCCCCAAGGTACGAAGGCTTTGCTAAATATAGACAAGACTCAGGGTCGCGTCAACGCAAGTCTTGAAACCCTTGGCCTCAAGTGATCATGGCTCAGGATTGACAAATTGCGGCAGGTCTGCCATATAGATGGCTTCATGGCCCAGTATATCAGCATAAGGAAAGTCCATTGACCGGTATCAGTGAAATTCTGGTTCTCATCCTGCTTACCTGCGCAGTTTTGATTGTGCCCCGTATGATGGCGCCGGCCCCGAAAAAATCCTCCGGTAAAAAGCTTAAAAAACGGCTTTCTGCAACAATGAGGGCAGGTATTGTCCTTTCGGCCCTGGTCCCCGTTGTCTCTGCTCTTACGCTTAAGCCCTGGGCCGGTAATATCACCCTTTTTATTATCACAGGCATCCTTCCCGTGGCCCTTGGCTGGGCCTGCTTCTGGATCATTTCCGCCCGCAAAAATTGATGGCGCCGTAAAAAGCCTCCGCCTGCTGCGTTATGGCGCAACGCATTGGATTGCTGTTGTTTTGCAGCATTACCTTGAGTCGTTGATAATACTTTAGTAATACTATCAAAAAGTATGATTATTTTTCTTGACACAAAACTTATCATGGTTAATTTTCTTTCAACATGGGAAAATCAGCGGGTATTAAACCCGAAAACAAAACCCCAGCGAGGAGGAATAAAACCATGAGACTTGTCAGATATAATCCCTTTAACGAATTTTCCGTTTTCAAAAACACCTTTGATGACTTTTTCAACACTCCTGCAATCAGCCGCGCTGAGGCCAGGCAGTTTACGCCTGCCGTAGATATTGTGGACCGGGAGGATCATGTGGAACTCAACGTAGAGCTTCCCGGCATTAACAAAGAGGACATCAAGGTCAATATCGAAGACCGGGTGTTGACCATTTCAGGGGAGCACAAGAACGAAAACGAAGAGAAAAAAGAAAACTATTACAGACGGGAACGGCGTTACGGCAGCTTCAAGCGGGCGTTCAGCCTCTCCGAAGAAA
This sequence comes from uncultured Desulfobacter sp., assembly GCA_963677255.2. Taxonomy (GTDB): domain Bacteria; phylum Desulfobacterota; class Desulfobacteria; order Desulfobacterales; family Desulfobacteraceae; genus Desulfobacter. Next base: position 445,164 of record CAXXER010000003.1, read on the forward strand.
TCCTTACCGATGAGGTAACGGCCGATTATAAGGACGGCATCCTTAAGATCACACTGAAAAAAGACACCGCCAAAGCGCAGGTTCGCCAAATCACCATTCAATAACCTGCCTAGATTTTCCGGGACCTTTACGGGTCTTGGACGCAAAAAGGCCGTGGGGCGTAACGCCCCACGGCCTTTTTTATTCGTTATTCCATCGGAACCCGCAGCAGGGCTTAGTGATGCCCGCCGTGTCCGTCACCGCCTTTTACCGTATCATAAGCGGCTTTGGCAATGCAGAAGGTCATACCGATTCCAAGGATGGAGATGGCATACCAGAACCCGCCAAAAAAGATGGCATGTCCGACGTCCCAAGCCCATTCAAAACAAAACGGAAACATAAGCGTTCTCCTTTTTACCTATTCTGCCGCTGCTTTGGCAGTGGTGTTCAACTCAACCTCCTGGGGGAATACCGGCAGGTACCTGTAAGCAAGAGCGATCAGGATAATGCCATAAGCCACGGGCAGGACGGTGGTTGCCACTTCCTGCCAGGAGGGGATGTAAAGCGCCCAGAAGTCAAAGGGCATAACGGGCACTGCCATGATCTGAAGTACCATGACCCAGCGGTTCAGGCAGACGCCGATGCAGGCCAGGATAATAGCGATCAAACGGGTAGTCGGGTTCTCTCTTGTCCCCTTCATGAGCAACAGCAGCCCGGGGACCACACCACCGAGAATCACCTCGGCGAACAGGATCCAATACCCGTAAAAGCCGTTGTTGCTGTAAAAATGGCTGATCTTGAACCCTAAAGAGGGCGCGGTTACCGTTGCCCAGTAAATGGTATCAATGATTTTGGCAATGATATAGGTCGTGATCATCCAGCCGGAAATCTTGGCCAGCAAATGAACGGTTTTGTCGCTCACAAGTTTTTTGCCAGTCACCTTTTCCGTAATCCAGGTCACGGTCAAAGAAAAGCAGGGGCCAAAAGCAGCTGCCGACCAGGTGAACAGGAAAAACGTCCAGGGCCAGATCAAAAGGCCTTCTCTAAAGGCAAAGGGACGGCCGTAGAGGACACCTGCCACACCGCCCAGAGATCCTTGATGGAAGAAGGACAGGAACGCGCCGGTGGCAGCAAAAATCGCCATGACCCCGTGCATGTTATGGGCCAGGTGATGAAAATAGCCGACCTTGTTCAGCTGACGGTTCTCCAGGATATTGGGGATGAACTCAATAGTGAGGACCGCAAAATAGCAGGACAGGCAGAAGGCCACCTCGGTGAGCATGGAATGCACGTTGGCATGCCAGAAGATGAACCAGCCGCGCAGGGGCTGGCCGATATCAATGGCCAGGATCAGCAGGGCCGAAGAATAGCAGATAAAGCCGATGATCACCGTGAAGTTGATGATGTTTTTCAGCTCATCTATCTTAAAAATATACTTTAAAAGACCTGTGAAAAAGGCGCCGCCGCCGAGAGCTATGACCGCAAGGTCAGCCCAGATCCACAGGGCAAATCCGTAATAGTCGTTCATATTGGTCTGGTTCAGTCCCTTGAACCAGCACAGGAACATGGCATAAACGCCCCAGAGCAGTACGGCGCTCACAATGGCGAGTCCAAACAAAAATTTGGGCAACGAGCACCGCTTTACGCCTTCAGGTATTAATGCAGAATCCATATGTCTTAACTCCTAAATCTTTGGATAGTTAACCATGGGAGGAAGAAGAGCCGTGATGGTTCTTCATCTTGTCCCATTCGCCCTCAAGGTAGTTGTCACCGGCTTTTCTGACCCATTCCCGCTCGGACATGTAATAGACCTTGGGGTTGGTGCCCAGCCGTTCCAGAAGCCTGAAAACATTCGGATTTCTGGACTTGCCTACAACGTTCTTGTTCCAGGCAGCCGGATGGGGATCGGGTTTGACAATCTGGGTTACCTTGTGTTCCGGGTTGTTCAGGTCGCCGAAGGTGATGGCACCGGCCGGGCATGCCGTGGTGCATGCGGTCTGGTATTCCATCTCCTCGATTTCCCGTTCTTCGGCAAATGCCTTATCCTTAGCCAGCTGGTATCTGTGGTAGCAAAAGGAGCATTTCTCAACAACTCCGCGCATACGGGGAGAGACATTGGGGCTCAGGTAGCTTTCCATTCCCTCAGGCCATTTGGGATCCCACCAGTTAAAATACCTTGCCTTATAGGGGCAGGCGCCCATGCAGTACCGGCAGCCGAAGCACCGGGTGTAAATCTGGGAGACAATGCCGGTATCATATCCGTAGTCCGTTGCTGTGGCAGGACAAACGGAAACGCAGGGGGAATGACCGTGGTCACCCCATCCCCCGCAGTGCTGGCAGGGTCTGGGCAGAAAGGCCACCTCGGTATCAGGGAAGGATTTTCCGTTGGTCAGCTTGAATACCCGCATCCAGGTAATGCTGTCCAGCTTGTTGGATTCATCCTCCTTAAACGGAACATTATTTTCCGACATGCACGAGACCATGCAGGAGCCGCATCCCGTGCATTTGTCCAGATCAATAACCATTCCGAACTTGTGTGCTTTTTTATCGTGTATCATCAGAACCTCGTTAATGATTTTCTTTTCAAATTAAGCCTTGGAAATGCTGGCTTTAATCCCAAAGGCGGCATCCAGTCCTGAACCGTCTTCAATCATAGGATCGATGGCGTCATTGACATTCACCCCCTTGCCGCCGGCAAAGGGATTGTTGGCCAGGGTATGACCCAAGCCCCTTGCCATCGCGATGACGCCGGGCATGATGCCTTCGTCAAAGTTCACCTTGACCTTAAAGGAGCCAAGGGCTGTGGTCAGCTTGGCATCGCCGCCGTTGGTCAGACCTTTGGCGGAAGAAGGATTGATATCCACCAGAATATCCTTTTTCAAAAGGACCTTGTCGGACACGGTCTTGATGGCAAAGGGAGAGGCTGCCGGAACGGTGCCGGCCAGACGGATATTGTCGATGGCCACCAGGGTGAAATCCCCCTGGCCTTGAGCTGCAGCACCTTTGGGATTGGCGGAAAGGAAGCTGAAATCCGTAGCCACTGTCTCTGCGGGAGCCCCTTCGGACAGGACAGCCACACCATCTTCGGACAGGGTGTCCCAGATGTCGCCGGCCACACTTTCCAGGCATGCGTCATAGGAGTCCCAATCAAAGCTCTCGGCTACGGTTCCGCCCAGGGCTTTGGCCAGCATAATCACGGCATCACCCGGGTTCTTGGTGTTGAATACGGTTTTCTTGACCATGGGACGGGAAAGCCCGACCACCGTCTTGGGAAGGCCGGCACCGGAAGGCACGTCCTCCAGTCTCTCCAGAAAGGTGGAGGCCGGCAGGATCACGTCGGAGGCCATGGCGGTTTCATCCATGAAGGAGGAGAAGCTCACCTTAAAGGGCACCTTGGCAAATGCGTCCTTTACCTTGGCCGTATTGTGCAGGGTGTAGCAGGGATTGGCATTGTATACGAACAGGGCGTTGATTTCGGACGATGCGGCCAGCTTGTCAAAAAACTGGGGCACGGTGGCAGCCAATTTTTCCTTGCCCGCACCTGCCTCTGCTGTCGCATCCATCACGGCTTCGGGAAAGCTTAAGTATTCGGCAGCCGCCATGACAAAAGCGCCGCCTTCCTGGTTCAGCCGTCCTGCCAGGGCGTTAAGGGTCTGAACCGCTGCAAATTCCCTTAAGCTTTGGCCAAAATCGCCGCGGCCTCTTCCGGGAACGGCAACGGGGGCATCCGCCTTGACAAAGCTTTCAGCCAAAGCTTCTACCTGGGCGGCCTTGATGCCGGTGATGGCTTCAACTTTGGCCGGAGCGTATTCCTTTTCCACCATGGCGGTGAAGCGGGAGAAACCGGTTCCAAAATCACCCGGGGTAAAAATATTCTTTTTCAGGAGCACGGCACAGATGCCAAGGGCGAGATCAGCCTCGGTTCCCGGTTTAATGGGAATCCACTTGTCTGCCATGGCTGCCGTGTTGGAAAGCCTGGGCTCAATCTGGAAAAGTTTGGCGTGGCGCTCCTTTCTTGAGGCGTTGGCCTGGAAACAGGCAACAGGAGATCCCCAGCCTTCAATGATTCCGGCACCAAAGCTTAAGATAAAATCGGAGTTGGCCAGATCAAAGCCTAAAGTGCGTTCCGCCCCGTGCAGGGTGGCCGCCGTCAGGGCCAGATTGCCCTCAAGGCTTGGCATGCTGTAGGCATTGGAGGAGCCGTAAGCATCCATGAAGCGTTTGAACAAAGCATTCACGCTGCCTGCCCCGCCGCCTGTGATACAGGCAAGCGAGCTTGATTTGCCCTCTCTTCTCAGATCGCTAAGTTTTTCCGACACAAGGGAAATGGCCTCATCCCAGGAGATAGCCTTGAACTTGCCATCCACCTTTTTCATGGGGGTTTTTACCCGGGAGGGGTCATAAAGATATTGGAGGCCTGCAATGCCGTGCAGGCAGGCGCCGCCGTTGTTCACAGGATGGCCGTCGATCCCTTCGATCTTGACGGGCCGTCCTTTGATTCTTCTAACACTGAGGCCGCAGCTTCCGGGACAGAGGCTGCAGGCTGAGTTTTCATATGTGATTTCACCGTCTTGGGGAACCGGTGTCCAGGGCCAGTTTTGGGTCCAGATGGAGGAGTCGTCCGTCAGCTTGATTGCCACCGGAGAAACCGCGATACCCGCTGCTGCGCCAAGTCCCAGTCCCAAGAAGCTTCGTCTATCAACTTTCATAAGTAAATCCTTTATAAAATTTGAAATTCTTGTCCTTAGGGATACATTATTTGTGGCACTGGAAGCAGTAGCCTTTATGGCCGTCCATTTCCACGTGACACTCTGCGCAGTCGTCCATCTTCATCCGATCCCAGGAATTGGTCTTAATTCCCCAGATGTTATGCCCCCAGATATCCCGGCTGTAACCGGTGAGTCTGTTTTCCTCATAGGGCCTGGAGGAAGTGGATTCGCCAATGGGACCATGGCAGGTTTTACAGTCCATTCTGCCTGCAGCATTTTCACCCTTGATATGGGCGGCATGGGAGAAAAAGACGCAGTCCGGCTGTTTGCTGTAAACAAACCAGGGGACTTCTTTTTCCTTGGCCACATACTCTTCGCAGAATACAGCTTCATCCTCGGTATCGCCCATGGGCTCGTCCGTATGACATTCCATACAGGCTTCCAGGTTGGGGATGCCGGACCAGGTGCCGTCTTCTCTCAGAAAATGACAGGATTCACAATCTCCTGCTTCCGAGGTGTGAAGTGCATGATCAAAGTTAAAAGGTTGCTCATGCTTTGAGTAAAGCAATTTGGGAAACAACAGCCAGCCGGAGAGGAAGCATACGACAAATGCCACCATAAAAAAAACGACGCCGAGCCCCAGCCCCTTGTCGTCTTTTGGGTCACCGGCAGTGCATTCCCCTGCACCATCCGTGGAACCATGTTCAGCTTTGTTTTCTAGTTCGCTCATGAAAACTCCATCAATGTTAAATAGTTGATGTTACAATAACCCTTGTGGATTCTTAAAAAAAAGCCGTTCTTTAAGAATCCATATAATGGTGCAGCACGTGCTAACCCAGCCGTGCTGCATTACGTCCCTTATCATTTAATTCGATCATCTATATAAAAAATATTGAATTCTTGTCAAGATAAATTCCCGAAGGGTTGAGGCGGTGAAACCGCAATAAAAAAGGGGGGAATGGCATTCCATTCCCCCCTTTTGTGAGCCGAATCAGGCCCTTTTTGTTTTATGCCGGTCCGGGGATCAGGCGCCCCCGTAGCTGTGAAGCCCTGATAGCAGATAGTTCACCCCGAAATAGGTAAAGAGCACGGCTACAAACCCAAGGATGGAGACGATGGCCAGGTTTCTGCCGTGCCATCCGCGCATGAGGCGAAGATGCAGGAAAATGGCGTAGACAAACCAGGTGATCAAAGACCAGGTCTCTTTGGGGTCCCAGGACCAGTACTTGCCCCAGGCCGAGTTGGCCCAGACGGAGCCTGTAATAATACCGATAGTTAAAAACAGAAACCCGAACACGATCATCTGATAAGTCAGTTCATCAATGATTTCCCAGTCCGGCAGCTTGGCAAACAGGGAGGTGGCATTGGGGTCCCGGGGTTTGATAAAGTACATGAAGCTGAACCCAAAGGCCAGGGCAAAGCCTGCATAGCCTAAAAAGCAGGTGATGACATGGGCGATGAGCCAGTTGCTTTTCAAGGCCGGGATCAGCGGGCTGATTTTGGAGTTGATGGACGGATCAAAGGAGGCGTAGGCAATGGCCAGAAAAATTAAAGGTGAGACAAACACGCCGATGATGCTTTCCTTGTACCGGACCTCCACAAAGACGTAGAGTACGGCAGCAGTCCAGGAAAAAAAGACCAGGGACTCATACATATTTGAAAAGGGCGCATGGCCGTACCCCATCTGATAGGATTCCGCCCAGCGCAGGATGATTCCCCCTGTGTTGGCGCACAGGCCGAGCATGATCACCCAGAACCCCATCCGGGCCAGAACCTGTTTCTTGAAGGAAAAGGATCCGATGTAAAACACCGATGCCAACGCATAGATGAATGTTGCCGCAGAGAGTAAAAGTGAAGAGGTCATACCTTAGATTTCCTTTAATTGTGTTGCAAGTTTCTTTATTTTCAAGGTCATGCTGTGGGGGCTCCGGTTGGACTTTCCGGAAAGCCAGACAAGGGTTTGTCCCCCCTCCCCTTTTTCCAGTCCCACGCAATAAGACTGGTGGGAAATAAAAAAGGTCACCCAGCAGCCCAGGATCATGAACAGAAAGCCTGCATAGACATACCAGACCCCCGGATCTTTAGTTACCTGCAAGCCTGTGTAATAAGCCTGCTTGAACGAGGTGACCTGAATGGAGAAATCGCCTTTGCGCATCCTGTCAAATGTGGGAAATTTTGTCGGCAACGCGATCTGAAAGCTCTCCTTGCCTTTAGGGGAAACTCTTCCCACAAAGGCCTCTCCTAAATTGTGGCCCCGGAAGTCAAAATGAGGGATAAACCCCTCAAACTTGAACTCTCCCAAGTCTGCCGGCAGTGCCACGGACTCACCCTTTTTGATGGTATGAGTGACGACTTCACCGGTTTTAGTATCCTTGATTTCAAAGACCGCCTCGCCCGGAGACGCCGTGCCGTAGGAAGCCTGAAAAATATTGATCCCCTTGTAGCGCAGGGGATGGTTGACCCGGATGTCGGTGGAGAAACTCTCCTGCCCGCCCTCCAGAATGGTCAAATCCGACCGGAACTCTTCCGGGGCGCCGGTGTCGTAGAATTTTACCTCAAAGGAGTTACATTTGACGGTAAAAGGCAGCTTGATGGGTGTCCGGGTCTTGGCATCAAACACGGTATCTGCCGACGCCCCTTCATCCAGCCGAAGACTTGCCTTAAACCCGAAAAGCGCCCCGAAAAGGGCACCGGCCAAAAGCAGGATGACGCTGGCATGGACTACATAAACCCCCATGCGGGTCCACCGCCCCTTTTCCGCATAAAGCACCAGGCCCTCTTGGGTCTGCTTTCGGATGACAGGCCCGATTTTCTTTGAGAGCATCGCTTCAAGAGCTGCAGCAGCGCCACCCATATCCCTTGAGAGGGTAAACTGCTCTTTATTTTTCAGGGTACTGAACCGTTGGGCATTGACCTTGATCTTATCTGGAAAAATAATCTTCCAGGTCTTTGAGAGGCGTTCAACAGAGCAGACCACAATATTGATACACAAAAGCAATAGCAGGGAAAGGTACCACCAGGCATGGTACATGTCATTGATCTGGAGCACCTTGATCAGGTTGGCAAGCCCTGAACCGTAAACACGGATATAATCCTGGGGGCTGCCGTTCTGAAGCACTACGGTACCGATAATGGAGGTGACGGCCAAAAGCACGAGAAGATAAACCGTCAGCCGGACCGAAGCAAAGAAGATCCAGATTTGCTTGGAGATGGTCTCTTTTTTATCCAAAGTATTTTCTTTCAGTCGGGGTTTGGGTTAGCGTCGAGTCCGGCCCCAAGGCTTTTTTCCAAACCTGCGGACAGGTTGGACCGCCGTTCCGGGGCCAGGTTCACGGCCCGGCAGATCAAATCCAGACTGCCGGCAATGATTACCCGGGATCTTGCCCGGGTAATCCCCGTATACAGCAGCTGTCTTGTGACCACCGGGGAGAGCCGGTCCGGGATGAGGATAAGGACCCTTTCAAACTCCGATCCCTGGCTCTTGTGGATGGTGACGGCAAAGGCGGCCTCATGGCCTGGAATCTGGGCCGGCAAAAAAGCCCGTATCCCAGTCTTCGCCCGGCCGTTGGGCCCGGCACTGTCCCGGAACCAGACCCTTGACGTTTCACCCTCTGAGAAGACAACCCCTGTATCCCCGTTGAAAAGCCTTTGGTCATAATCGTTCCGGCCCACCATCACAATCTGCTTAAAAAACGGTCTGTTTATACCATCTGACATAAGGGTTCGCAAAAGCTTTTCGCAAAGATGATTAACTTGTAATGTTCCGGCAGGGCCCATGGTGTGAGCACACAGCACCCGGAAACGGTCCATGAGTTCAAGGGCCTTTACCGGTGTTTTAGCCTTTGCAACGTCCCGGTATCCATCCGCCAGGCACGACTCAACCGCCCGGGCATCAAAGGGAGAATTCCCCGTATCAATAAACTGGATGCCCGGATACGTCCCCCCTTTTAAAATGGCCTTCACGGTGGGGGTATCGTTTTCATTTACGGCCCGGGACAAGGCGTCGATCCCGCTTTTTCCGGTTGACCGGAAATTAAAGGTTAAAAAAGCCCGTGCCTTCGCAAGTCCCTGAACGCGGCACAGATCGCTGAAAACAGATCCGGCCTGGACCGGGGAAAGCTGATCCCTGTCCCCCAGTAAAATCAGCCGCGCCTGCCGCGGAACCGCCTCCATCAGCCTGGCCATGAGGGCCATATCGATCATGGATGCCTCATCCACAATCACCAGATCCGCCTGCAAAGGATTGTCCCTGCAGTGGATAAACCCCACGCCTCTGGATTCCGGCTTGAGCACGGCATGTATGGTCCGCCCGTTCTCAAGCCGTTCGGCCGCCTTTCCCGTAGGCGCCATGGACAGGATCACAGGGGCAGGCTTTTTCATCTGCTTGTGAAACTCTTCCAACAGGGAACAGATTACAGCGGTCACATGGGTCTTTCCGGTTCCCGGCCCACCTGAGATCACCAGGAAATTTCCCTCCAGCGCCTTTTGAATCGCAAGGCGCTGCCCTTGGGTCCGCGCAGGATCCTGGCCTGAAAATCTTTTTTCAATGCCTTCCCGCAGAGCTTTTCGATCAATGCCCTCCCCGCCTGAAAAACTTACCCGCTCTGTAATATTAAGGATAAGCCGCTGCTGAAAATCATAGTATTTGGCCAGATAGAGGTTATCATCCCGGTCCAAAATTAAAGGGTGTGTTAAAATCCATCTCCCTTCTTTTGGCGCGTCAGCCTCTTCTGCCACACACTCCGAATCCCGAAGCGCTCCAATCAGCGTCTTTACACCGGGCAGCCGCTCAGATATTCCGGCCTCCGGTCCTCCCGGAACCGCCTGTCCTGCCACATTCCTTATATTGATACAAACATGCCCGGACTGCAGCGCATTGGATGTCAAGGCGCAGAGGACCAGACACAGTGAGGATGCCTTGGGAAAAGCCTTTCCCACCGCTTGTGCCAAATAATAATCCTGGTGGGTAATAATATCTGCGTCGTGAAGGGCGGATAATTTAATGCCGGAGGCAAACGCCTTCCCGGCGTAAGGCGTTTCAAGGCCTAAATCCTGCTGCCCTTCCCAAGTGTCCATATCCACGGATGTGTCCATAAATTCCCTATTGTTTAATTGTAAGCCCCGAACCCGTTCCCTTTTATGGGTCAACTCCGGCAGGCTTGTCAATAGGCCCAGCATCAGGCAAACCCAATCAATCACTGGCAACCTTAGTTCTTATTGAAGAAAAAAGGCAAATTTTTATGCTTGAAATTGGGATCGAAATCAGCCTATTGTCCCTTGAGACTGTTTTTTTTCTATTTAATACCAACCTGTCCATATGGGTTGGATATCATTCAGGTCCAACGTACCCGTCATTTTTTTCGATCTTCATAAAGGGCGTGGCTATGCACAATGGAGCAATATAAACCGATCCAGGTAACAGACTGAAACCCAAAAGCTTCAAATAAAAATGCCAAGCTTTACCATATTATCTTTATATTCAGTGTTCACTTCCAGTAATGATCTGACCGAAAGGAGAATCCGTATGAAAAAATTGTCCATCGCTGTTATCGTATTTACAATATTCATAAGCCAAGCCTGTACATCCCGTTATGTGGGCCGATATGTCAACATGGCCGCTCCAGGCGTTTGCACCTGCCATATGTTTCCTAAAACATGTGAACTTTCGACGGATCAGTTTAAGGTATTCTGGACACTGACGGAGATTGAAAAAGATAGGTATCGGGTTGAAGGATCGGCAGACTACATCGGGCCCGGCCCGTGGAGATCGTATGAAGGGGTTCTATTCATGGTGCTTCTGATCGATAACGGACGTATCGTTGAAAGCGTTTCCGCCCCGGGAGGGCAGGGACCAATGGACAAAACCATCATCTTTGAAAAAGAATTCACAGCTCAGCATAAATTTAGCGCAACCGCACTCAACTGTACGATGACCGTCAGAGGATAATTTTTATTGAACTGCGAAAAAGGCTGCGCCCTTTCCAGGCAAACCGGATAAAACTTGATTCAAGCGGTTAAATCCCTTACCATGCGATCCAATTGCACCGCAATGGATCAAAAACAAATCAAGCTTGCAGGGAGCCTATGGCCGGCGGAACCGTTTTAAAACTTGAGCTGCTCTTCTGGGACAGAAAACGCATTGTCGAAGATGTTGCAAGGCACATCGGCAGCCATGATTTGAATATCACCTCCATGGAGGTGAAAAACCAGCAGGAAAAAGTGCTGGTCTTTCTTGAGACCCAAAGCGGGCCCGACTCCCCGGAAGATTCCCTGATCGTCAAAAGTCTTGAGGGCATTGACAGCCTGATCCGGATCAGACGGATAACGGACATGCCCTCGGAAATCCGGAAGAAACAGCTGGAGGTGGTGGTGGGCTCCATCAGCGACGGTATCATCTCCATAGACAAAGACCGGTCCATTACGGTCATCAACCCTGTGGCCAAGAAAATGTACGGATGGGACTATCCCAAGCTCACCGGCACCCGGCTCACGGACCTGCCCCTGGATAATAAGGATATCCTCTTATCTTTGTCCGGCAAGGCCTCCCACAATAAGAAACGAAATATCATCACCCCCCGGGGACGGTTCCAGTTTTTTTCCAACTGCATTCCCATCACGGACAGTACAGGGGATGTCACAGGCGCCTTAGAGGTGATGAGGGATATGCGCCAGGTCAAGGAGATGGCCGATGAGGTGGCCCGGCCGTCACGATTCTCATTCAGCGATATCATCGGAACCTCCGATCCCATAAAAGATGCCATTTCTTTTGCCCAAAAGATCGCCCCGTCCTCGTCTGTAGTCTCTATCCGGGGGGAGAGCGGAACCGGAAAGGAGTTGTTCGCCCGCGCAATCCACACGGAAAGCGGCCGGACCGGTGAGTTCGTGGCGGTCAATTGCGCCGCCCTGCCCGAAAGCCTTATGGAAAGTGAACTTTTCGGCTATGAAAAGGGTACCTTTACCGGTGCGGAGAGAAAGGGGAAACAGGGGCTGTTTGAGATTGCCGATAAGGGCACCCTTTTTCTGGATGAAATCGCGGAAATGCCGGCAGGTGCCCAGGCCAAAATCCTCCGGGTCATCCAGGAGAAATCCGTCCGGCGCATCGGAGGGTCCAGGGAAATCCCCGTTGATACAAGGATCATCACAGCCACAAGCCGTCTCATTGAAAAAATGATCAAGGCCAATACCTTCCGCGAAGATCTGTACTATCGGATCAATGTGCTGCCCATCCATGTCCCGCCGTTAAAGGCGAGGCATGGGGATATTGCATTGCTCACGGCGCATTTTCTCTCGCGCATGGCAAAACAGGTGGGCAGCATTCCCAAAACCCTGACCCCGGGGGCCCTTGAAAAATTATGCCGCCACACCTGGCCCGGCAATGTCCGGGAGTTGAAAAATGTGATAGAACGGGCATCTGTCATGTCCGATCAAGAGGTCATTGACAGCCATGCCATTTTATTCGGATATGAAATTGAAGACCGAATCCGGGGAATGCAGCTGCCCTCCCTTCAAAGGGAGTCGCCGCTAAAGGACCAGGTGGCGGGGTTTGAAAAAAATCTGATAGAAGCGGCTTTAGAACGGTATCCCAGCATCAGAAAATGCGCCAGTGCCCTGGGGCTTTCCCATACGGCAATGCTCAACAAAATCAAAAAATACCAGATTGCCGTGCGCAACAGATAAAAAATCCCTTGCCTATACCACGAATCCTGACGATCCAGCTCCCGGCCCCCGGCGGCTCCCGACGATCTGTCGCCGGTCCCCGCCTTTTCTACGGTCGTGCTTGTTGCATGAGAGATTGACAATGACACCGTCTCTGACGCCTTTGCGCCGGTCTGCCTTTGATCTGCGACGATCCCGTCTAAACTTGCGACTGACGGTTTTACGACGCTCGGAAAAGCCTTTGATTTCATAGGGAGAATCCAAGGCCTCATTCTTCAAGGGAAGTATTTTGTAATCGAAAACCATTCTTTTTATCCAAGTTATATTTATCAGGCAAATGTTCTGCCTTTTAAATTACTCATCGTCAAATGTGATCGCCGACTTTAATTTTTCTTTTTCGTGCTCTCTATATAGCTGTTAATTCTCAAAAACGGCACAAACAGGACATCGCTGGTTTCAATATGCTCCACCAGCCAGTCTCTGAGTTCCAGCACAGCATCAATACTTTGACTTGTGACATCCTCTGCCATCTCCCGGCGCAAGGCAATGGAATTTTTGATAAACTGGCGATGGGCTTTGGAATGGATGTCAAGGTCCGGATATTTCTGCCGCCTTAGAATCTTTTCCTCGGTAGCAAAAAATATTTTGCTGTAATCATTGATTTCGGAAATCATATTGGTAACCGCCTTGGCATCCAGTTTCTTTTTTTTCAAATCAATGAGGGCGTTGAACTTATCAAATAAGGTTTTCTGGTACTCGTCAAGTTCAGGAACATCCACACTGAACTTTTCTTCCCACTCTATTTTAACCAACTCTGTTTTATTACTTGTCATTGCCAAAGTCTCCTTTAAACTTCTTATTCTTTTTCTTTACACCCAGGGACCCCATAACCACCACGGAAACAATCACAGAGGCAACAACGGTAACTTCAAGTCCCGGGACCCCGAACCGGGGAATGATGATAAAAGGCACAAGCACCATATACAATACCGTATGAAAGATACCGATGCCGGCAATTCTAATCCATGCACGCTTCATCCAAGCTTCTCCAAAAGACGGGCGTGGAGGTTGTCAAATCCGCCGTTGGACATGATAAGCACCAGATCCCTTTCTTTCAACTCCTGTATCAGATATTCCAACACTGCATCCGCAGTTTTAAAATGGCAGGCTTTTTTGCCTCGTTTTTCAATGTCAGACACAAGCGTTTGTGTCGAAAACCGCTCCTCTTCCGGAATCGCCTTTTTGACGCAGGGATCGCAGATGCAGACAAGATCCGCCAGGTCAAAGGCTTGAGGGTAAAGATCCTGGAAAAAGTGCCTCATGCTGGTATTGGTCCTGGGCTCAAATACCGCCACAATCCGTCCGTCCGGATAAAAGGGTTTTACGGCAGCCACGGTTTCCCGCACAGCGGTTGGGTGGTGGGCAAAATCATCCATCACGGTGATCCCCCGAACGCAGCCCCGGATTTCCTGGCGCCGCTTCACGCCTGAAAAACTGGCCAGTCCCTTCTGAATCACCTCATCGCTGATCCCCAGGCGCCGGGCTGCAGCAGTGCAGGCCAGGATGTTGAGCAGGTTGTGCCGGCCGGGCAGCGCAGTCTTTACCTGAAAACGGGTGCCCGGCCCTTCGATGATCGCCCGGGTTGTGCCGGGCTGACTGTCCTGATCGGAAAAATGCCATCCCCCGCCGTCTCCATAGGTTTCAGCCCTGGCACCGGCATCGGCCAGTACCTGCATCAGGGTTTCATTTTCCCGGCAGGCAATGATATGGCTGGTGTCCCGGATCTTTTCGACAAAGGTTTTAAATACGGATTCTATATGGGAAAGATCCCTGAAAATATCGGCATGGTCGAACTCAATTCCGGTCATGATGGTGATAAATGGATCATAGTGCATGAACTTGGGCCCCTTGTCAAAAAAGGCCGTATCATACTCATCCCCCTCAATGACCATATACTCCCCGGTCCCGATTTTAAAACTGGAGTTAAAATCACGCAAAATCCCTCCCACCATGAACGACGGTGAAAGGCCGGCGGTTTCCAGCAGATGAGCCATGATGGAAGAGGTGGTGGTTTTTCCGTGGGTGCCGGTGACCAGAATGATTTTTTTATCATGGGCAATAAACCGATTCACCGCCTGGGGCATGGACAGATAGGGAATCTTTCTTTCCATCACAGCCTGCGCCTCAGGATTGTCTTTTGATACGGCGTTCCCGATGATCACAAGATCCGGGGCCCCCTGCCCTTCAGGGATATTGGCCGCGTCATACCCGGCATACAACTGGATGCCGCTGGCCGCTAAAAAATCACTCATGGGCGGATAGACATTCTGATCCGATCCGGTGACCTTATAGCCCATTTCCTTTAGAATACAGGCCAGGGTACCCATGCCCGTACCACAGGCCGCCACCAGGTGAATATGCTGACAAGGCTCAGGCATTACAGGGCCGCCATGACGTCCTGGGCTGCATCCAGAGTCTTATCGATATCGTCATCGGTGTGGGCTGTGGAAACAAAGCAGGCCTCAAACTGGGATGGGGCAAGGTAGATCCCCCTGTCCAGCATTCCCCTCCAGAAAGCGGCAAACCGATCCAGGTTACAGGTCTTGGCGTCGTCAAAGTTGAACACCTCCCGGTCAGTAAAAAAGAAGCCGGCCATGGATCCGATATTGCCTGCCTGAAAGGCGATTCCCGCCTTGTCCGCTGCCGCCTTCAACCCTGCCATCAGGCGGGAAGTTTTCTGTTCAAGGGCATCGTACAGCGAATCATCCTTGAGTGCAGACAGGGTGGCAATACCTGCAGCCATGGCCAGGGGGTTGCCGGACAGGGTTCCTGCCTGGTAGATGGATCCCACCGGTGCAATCTGCTCCATGATCTCCCGTCTTCCTCCGTATGCCCCGACCGGCAGGCCGCCGCCAATGACCTTGCCAAAGCAGGTCAGATCCGGGGAGATATTGAAATACCCTTGTGCGCATCCTTTTCCCCCGACCCGAAATCCGGTCATCACCTCGTCAAAAATCAACACGGTGCCGTGTTTTTCGGTCAAGGTTCTGAGCGCATCCAAAAAGGCCTGGGTCGGCTTGACCATGCCCATGTTTCCGGCCACAGGTTCGACAATCACACAGGCAATTTCATCCCCCTTTTCCGCCATGAGCCGTTCAAACCCCTCGACATCGTTATAGGTCAGGGACAGGGTATTGCGGATAACATCTTCGGGCACCCCGGGACTGCCCGGAATACCGAGGGTGGCAATGCCGGAGCCGGCCGCTACAAGAAGGGTGTCGGCATGGCCGTGGTAGCAGCCGTCAAATTTAACGATAAGATTTCTGCCGGTATAGCCCCGGCCCAGGCGAATGGCGCTCATCGTGGCCTCTGTGCCGGAGTTGACCATACGAACCATGTCCACGGAGGGCAAAAAGTCAACGATCAACTGGGCAAGCTGGGTTTCCAGGGCGGTGGGAGCCCCAAAACTTGTTCCCGTCTCAAGGACCTTTTGAAGGGCGTCTATCACCTGCGGAGGCCGATGCCCCAGGATCAGAGGACCCCATGACAGTACATAATCCACATAGGTATTGCCGTCTGCATCGTAGAGATAGGCCTTGTCTCCCCTCTCGATAAACAGGGGATCACCGCCGACGGACCCACAAGCCCGAACCGGGGAATTTACCCCTCCGGGAATCAGATGCTTTGCCGCTTCAAACAAGGATTTGGACTGTGTGGTTGCCATAATGTACTTCCTTTTTTATAATATTTGGGTAATCAATTGGATTCAAAGGTTTAAAGCATTTGAATATATCAAACAGGGGATTTGCCGGTCAACCGCTTTATTCCCCCTGCACAATAAGGTTAAAAAAAATCATTGACAAGCGAGTTCTTCGCTGGTATTTTCCATGCGTCTTTTACGGGCCATTAGCTCAATTGGTAGAGCAACTGACTCTTAATCAGTAGGTCCAAGGTTCGATCCCTTGATGGCCCACCATAAAAGATAAAGGCCTTCAGAGTTTCTCTGGAAGCCTTTTTGTTTTTATACAAACTAGAAGCCTTTCCCCACAAGCTTTCCAGAATCTTCAAGACGTTTGTAATTTTGCAGGTAATCTCAGGAATTCTGGCAGGCAATCTCAGGTTTTTAAATTTTGGAATGGAATGAGTTTATATTATTATCGTTACTTTTGATCGAGCACAGGCCTTTTTGCTTAAAATAACAACCGGATGTTATACTCGATAAGTCAATTCCTTCATTTTTGAATTGATGTGGCGTCGTTTTTGGGAATATTATCCCAGTTTTTTATAAGTTGCCAAAGTACATAAAAGCTACAAATTGTTCCAATAGGAAATGCAAATAACTGGACAACGCCCCAAATCACACCTCCCACACGCCCCCATTTTTTATGTTCTATAATTGCCTTTCCTATTTTGAACTGCAATGCCAATAGCCCAATGATAGACAATAATATCAAAAAATCGGATACCAATAACGCTGTAGAGCCATGTATCATTCGTTGTATACAATCAGGCAAAACAAACCCTATAAAAGAGAATGAAATCAGGACAAAACAAATCCAATTTAAAAAGATTATTAATCGCCCAGCTTTTTCATACGGTTTCATTTAGTTCACTATGAATCATACCTAAATTGAGCGATTTCGACCCTAACCTATGGTTGACGGCAAGCCCGAGGTGCAGCATCAGAACACTGATGGTAAGTCGAACCTTTTCCGTGCTGAACTTGTCCACAAATTGCATAACCAGTATCGGATCTGGCCAGTTTATGGGACTTATAGACGCAATTCACCAGCGATTCGCACAGCCCTTCAATTTTTTTTGTATTTCTTATGGGATGGCTGGTGCCATCCGGCAACGTCTTAGTAGCTCTGGCAGTTTGAGCCGGTCCAAGCAGGTTTGGCTCACCTTTAAAATGGTTTCTTTACCATGGAAAACAATTTTACCGGCAATATCGATCATACGTCTGCGAACCGTATTCGCATAGGCAGAGACGGAGATTACCGGGGCACTGACGTCCTCTTTAAAAGATTCCATCAGGAAATGACCCACCAGCATCGTGTAATACCAGGCGGAGTTTGCAGCGAAGCGCTTGAAAGGAAGCTGTTCGTGCCCAAAATCCTTCAGCGCCCGGTTGGCCAGTTCGTCACTGCCACGATCATGATAACAAGCCACAATTCCATTACTTGTCAGATACCCTTGGGCACCGGCTCTCTCCAGCATTCTGTCTACCGCTTGATTTTGGCCGATATTGGTAAAAATAACAGTATCAGGACGAAATCCGGGAAGATAAAGCTGTTGCTCTTCATCATGGGTCAACCGGCAAAAGATTGCTCGTCGGAACCTGTCCCAACTTTTCCGACGGCATCCAAACTCGACATACTCCCACACCTGCTCTTTCTTTTTCGACTTAAACCGCTTCCAGGAAGAGGGTTCCCAGTTCCCAGCCATATTCTTTATATCCTTGTAGATTCTTCCTCCGCAGATATAACCGATTTGAAGAGCCTCGCAGCGCTTGAAGATTTTTTGGTCGAAGAACCCACTGTCCATCCGGATAATGATCGGCACGTCCCAGCGATAATGGCGCCGAATCATGATCACGATGTGCAGGATCATCTTCTGCACGGTGTCACCGTGGTTGGAGTGCCGATCTCCGCTTCGGAATACAGCGTCTACTATGAATCGGCCCCAGTTCATTTGCAATGGTTGAAAGCCCTTCTTCTTTTTGTATGTCGGCTTAACTCCTTGGCGACACACAGCATCATCGTTGTCCATCACCATGGTATCAATACCCAGTTCAATAATATCGGGCCTCGTTATCTGAAGACGCCAGAGGAAAAGCTTTTGGAGCAAACGCCGGAACAAAAAGACTCTTGTCCAGGAAAAGGCTTTGAAAAATCGTTTCATTTGGTGAGAGGAGGCCATGGATTCCATATCTGTCTCAATGCTCCCGGCGTATCCTTCATCTTGCCGAATCTGATCAAAATAGGTCAGGTGGCGGCTTGTACCGTCAAAAAAGAAACACAGTATCTGTTTATACATTTCGCAGATAGCCAAGCCCTTACTGCTTTTCCGGATACTGCCGAACCACCTTTCAATGTATTCAAAGATCCGAATACGATGAAGATAAGCGACAAACAGTGTCAGCCCAGCTCTTCCGGTCAGTCGGTCCTGAGTTGCCTCAATACGTTGTATTTTGCGTTCCCTTTTATGGTAATTTTTGCTACGGTTTTTCATGAAGTCCTCCACCTGTTGGGTGCTGTATTGTTTGTGATGACTTTGGTAGGTTTTTACAAACATTATAACACGTTACTCACTGGCGTTGGACTTCATTCTTTTAGGAATCGCTCAACTTAGGTAAAAGTCATTTCAGGCTTTCCAAAAAGATTTTTAAAACCAATTCCCGCTTATTCCCGCCTAAACTTTATTTTCCTCACCGTTCCTGCCATCCCACATGCAGAAACGCGAAAAGCGTTTCGGTCCTTTCGATCTTTTGATGTGACGACCAGACGGCATCACCAGATACCAGCCAAGCCCAGTTCCCATAGCCATATGCGTTTACCAGGGGCAAAGGCATGGATAACATTGCTTTTCAAAGAAAATTGGGATAGCGTTCACAGATTATACCTGTATTAAATTCTAACTTATTCAGGGAAATAAAAGATGCATCGATATCTGAAAATTATCGCGATCCTGACGATTTTTATCCCAATCATATCCCAAGCTGCGCCTTTGCCCGGATTCTCCGTCCAGGAAAAGGAATGGATAAAGATGCATCCGACAATCAAGGTGGGCTCAGGAAACGACTGGGCGCCGTTCAACTATCTTGACCAGAATGGCAATTTTCAGGGCATTACCCAGGATTACCTGGATTTAATTGAAAAAAAAAGCGGATTGAAAATTGATCTTACCGTTGATAAGTGGTCCAGGGTTTTAGATCTATTCAAACAGGGGAAACTCGACCTGCTGCCTGCAGCGCTGTACGCAAAGGAACGCGAAGATTTTGGAACCTTCCTTGCCCCGCACCTTCAGCTGCGCGACTTTATTTATGCCAGAGCCGATGATGATACCATTAACGCGTTTAGCGATTTAAAGGGGAAAAGGCTTGCCCGGATCAAAGGGTATGCCGTGCTGGACCCTTATCTTAAATATCTTCCCGATACCACCATTTTAGAGGTAGATTCCACACTGGGCCTTATCAATGCAGTCCTGAACGGTAAAGCCGATGCATTTTTAGAGGCCCAGGCGACGATCAACCACGCATTAAAAAAAAATAAAATCATAGGTCTCAAGTCCATTGTACAGGATGTCACGCCCCCCACCACCGTTCACATGCTGGTTGCAAAAGACAAACCCGTGCTGGCCGCCATCCTCAAGAAAACCTTCAAGCACATCACGCCTGCCGAGCGCGATGGGATACTCAAACGCTGGATTTCACTGGGCATGGACTTTGGTCATGAAAAAATCCCCGCAACCATCCCCCTCACCCCGGAAGAACGCGCCTATTTAAAAGCGCATCCGTTGATCACAGTTTCCAACGAAGCCAACTGGGTGCCTTTCAACTTCCATGAGTATAATCAGCCCCGGGGATACAGCATCGATGTCATGAACCTTATTGCCCGGAAGACGGGCCTTAAGGTCAACTATATCAGCGGCGGGAACTGGGATGCCTTCATGGAGATGGCGCGAAAAAATAAGATCGACGTCATCCTTAACATTGCCGCCACCCCCGCCCGGCAAGAGTTTTTGCTGTTCACCGACCCCTACTTCACCTCCCAACCCGGCATTCTGATCCAAAAGGGAAATGATTCCATCCGGGAATTTGATGATTTGTTCCAGAACAAAACCATTGCCGTTGAAAAAGATTCATACCTCCAGGATTTTTTCAAAAAACAGCACCCGGACGCCCGCCTCCTGGTCAGGGACACCCCGCTGGAAACCATTCAGGCCGTTGCCTTTGGTCAGGCAGACGCCGCCGTCGGTCTTGCATCGGTCATGCATTACATCAGCGTGAAGCACAATATCCAGACGTTGAAACTCATCGACCCGTCACAGCCGACGCCTTTAGACGCCCTGCCCCTAAGAATCGCCACATCCAATCAGAATCCGGTGTTGTTTCACATCCTCCAAAAGGGGCTTGCAGAAATCACTCTGGCCGAGATTCAACGGATAAACGAACGCTGGCTTGGAGAGGCTTCCTCCAAATTTGCCCAGGTGGAACTCACCCAGGAACAAAGGGAATGGATTAAAGATCATCCCGTGGTTCGAGTCGGAGGCGAAACCGACTGGCCGCCCTACGATTTTGTCGATGAAACCGGGACATATGCGGGACTGGGTAAAGACTATCTGGATATCATTGCAAAATTAACCGGCCTGACCTTTGAATTTCATACCGGCCAGACCTGGCCCGAACTGCTCGAATCCATCCGTTCAGGTCAAATTGACCTGCTGCCGGCACTGCTGCACTCCAAAGAACGGGAGTCCTTTTTAAGGTTTACAACGCCCTATCTTACCCTGGCCGACTATTACGTGACCCGGAGCGACCACCCTAAAATCAACGCTATCACGGACCTTTACGGCAAATCCGTCAGCATGATCGACGGTTACCAGTCAACACAGTGGCTAAAGCAGAACTACTCCCAGATCAAAGCGGTGCCGGCAAAAAATATCCTGGAGATGGCCTATCAGGTTAAATCGGGAAAGACCGATGCGTTTATCATGGACAACCCGTCAACAAGCTATGTTCTGGAAAAGCACTTTATCTCCGATGTCGTGATCAACAATCTTGTAAAGGAGCGCCCCCCGCAAAACCTGCATATGGCGGTCAGAAAAAACGACACCATACTGGCAGACATTTTAAACACTGCAATAAGAAACATTCCCCAGGATGAAAGACGGACCATATCCAACAAATGGATGAGTACACTCAAAGACGATCTGGCCTTAGATGCAAATGAAATGGCCTGGATTGCGCAAAAACCCAAACTCAGATATGCGGTTGACCCGAACTGGCTGCCCATTGAGGCCATCAACCCCAAGACCCGTCAGTACGAGGGCATGATGGCCGACTTACTGCACAAAATCGAAGAAACCACAGGGCTTGCATTTGAGCTGGTTCCCACCAAAGACTGGGATGAGTCCTTAGGCCTGGCAAAGGAGGGAAAGATCGATTTTCTGGCGGCGGCCAGCCGGACGCCTGAACGGGAAAAAGCCTTTCGTTTCAGTGATACAACCCTTCAGCTGCACGACGGCGTGGTGATGCCCCGGGATTCGAAATTCATCCTCAGCGTAAACGCCCTGGAAGGACTGCGGGTGGGGGTTCCGGAAGGCACCTCTGTACAGGCCATGATGACCCGGGACCATCCCAACCTGATACTGGTTCCCATACGGGGCACCCTTAACGGGATCAAACAGCTGAACAACGGTGCCATTGACGCCTATATCGGGAATCTTGAAGTCATCGGGTACCTCATCAACCAGTATGGGTTCTATGACCTGAAAGTCGCCCTGAAACTGGAACAGAAACGCAACCTTCATATTGCCCTTCGCAAGACCGTTTCCCCCGAAGCGTTGAGCATTATAAACAAGGCGCTGGATAAAATTTCCGATGAATACCGTGATACGATCCGGCAGCGATGGATCAGCCTGAAGATTATTGAGGGCATTGACTACTCCCTGTTATGGAAAATCGGTCTCCCGATTTTCCTGACGATCTCTATCATCTTCTTCATTATCGCCCGGGCCAACCGGAAACTGGCCGAAGAGGTGAGCAACCGGACCAAAACAGAACAAAAAATGCGCGCCATGAGTAAAGCCATCCACGACGGCTTGATCATGGTCAATGCCCGGTTGACGATTACCTTTTGGAACAACGCGGCAGAAGAACTGTTCAAGACCGATACTGAAAATGCCATGGGCATGAACATCCAGGAATTCCTTGCCCCCGGCGATTCCAGGGACAGGGCACGGGCGGGCCTGAAAACCCTGCTGGCAAAAGGCAATTTTCCGGAAATGAGCGAGCTTCAGGAGTTAACCGGCTTAAAATCGGACGGCGCCACCTTCCCCGGTGAAGTCGGGGTTTCCGCGTTCCAGGTGGGAGACGAGTGGTATGCCGTATGCACCATTCGGGATATCACCGAGCGCAAACAGGCGGAAAAGGCATTATCAGAGGCCAGGGATACGGCAGAAGAGGCCACCCGGGCAAAGAGCGAATTCTTAGCCAACATGAGCCATGAGATCCGCACCCCCATGAACGCCATCATCGGCATGAGCCACCTGGCCCTGAAAACGGAACTGACGCCCAAACAAAGCGATTATCTTCAAAAAATAGACATGTCCGCCAAATCCCTTTTGGGAATCATCAACGATATTCTCGATTTTTCCAAAATCGAGGCGGGCAAGCTGGATATGGAACACATCGATTTCAACCTGGGCAAAACCTTTGTCAACGTGGCCAACATGATCACAGTAAAGGCCCAGGAAAAAGAGGAACTCGAAGTCCTGTACAGGATTGATCCCGAAACCCCGGATTTTTTAAAAGGCGATCCCATGCGCCTCAACCAGGTGCTGGTGAACCTTGGAAACAACGCCGTAAAGTTTACGGATAAGGGTGAAATCGTCCTCACCACCCAGATCATGGAAAAAACTGCAAATCGAATTCAACTTAGATTCGGCGTGCGGGACACCGGCATCGGGATGACCCAAGAGCAGTGCGGCAAGTTGTTCCAGGCCTTTTCCCAGGCTGATTCTTCAACCACCCGAAAGTACGGCGGCACCGGACTGGGCCTGACCATCAGCAAGCGCCTGGTGGATATGATGGAAGGAGAGATCTGGGTGGAAAGCGAGCCTGGAAAGGGCAGCGAGTTTATTTTCACCGCCTGGTTCGGTATTGGCCAGGGCCAGGCCCAAAAGCGAACGAGACCCGCTCAAGAGCTGGTGGACATGAAGGTCTTGGTGATTGACGACAGCCGCACCGCCCGCCAGATCCTGGTCGAGATGCTGACCACGTTACAGTTTAAAGTGGACCAGGCTTCCTCAGGGCAAAAGGGGCTTGACATGATCCGGCAGGCCGCCTTAACCGCCCCTTACCAGGTGGTGTTCACAGACTGGAAAATGCCAGGAATGGACGGGGTGGAAGTGGGGCGGCAGATCAGGAGTCTTCCGGATTTGACAACGGTTCCCAAACTTATCCTGGTCACGGCCTATGCCCAGGATATTGCCCAGAACTGTGTGGATAAAGAGTCCCTGGACGGCCTGTTAATCAAACCGGTCTCTCCCTCCTCTCTGCTGGATGGAATTCTTGACGCATTTGGCAAGCTTGAGTCCACCCGAAAAGCTTCGGATGGGCATGATCCGGATGCGGAACTTGCCAAACCCATATGGGGGGCTAAAATTCTTCTGGCCGAAGACAATGAGATCAACCAGCAAATCGCCATGGAAGTCTTACAGGACGCAGGCCTTATCATATCAATCGTGGACAATGGATTAAAGGCCACAAAAGCGGTGAGCCAGGAATCCTTTGACGCCGTGTTGATGGATGTCCAGATGCCTGTCATGGACGGACTTGAGGCCACAAGGACGATCCGCTCCGACCCCAGATTCAAGAAGCTTCCCATCATCGCCATGACCGCCGGCGTCATGGCCGAAGATATCGACCGGGCAGTGTCTTCGGGGATCAACGACTACGTTCCCAAACCCATCAATGTAAAAGAGTTGATCCAATGTCTTTTAAAGTGGATCAAGCCCGGCACCAGACAAATCCCTGAAGCATTCCTGGCCAAGCGCAATCAAAGAGAGGCCGCCAATCAGACATCCCTTGGAGAAGATTTCCCTGGGATTTCTGTTCAATCCGGATTGGCCAGGGTTGCAGGCAACCAGCCCTTTTACCTGAACATGCTGGGAAAATTTCTTGCAGATTTTAAAGACATCATCCCCCGGATCCAAAAGGCCCTGGATGAAAACGATAAGGAACTTGCCCAAAGGCTGTCCCATACCTTAAAAGGTGTGGCCGGCAATATCGCAGCCACGGCCGTGCAGAGCGCGGCAGAACATGTCGAGCATGCAATCAGAGACGATCGTACGGCAGCCATACCCAAACTGCTTGCAGCACTTGATAACGCGCTTGCCCCTGTGATCAAAGGATTAAGGGAAAGCCCTGTTCTGAAGAACGCCTTGGCCCAGGAGGCCCCGGACACCCCGCAGGAACAGGGCGGGGTCAACGCGTTAAAAAGGTATATCGATCAACTGGTCCCCGTCTTAAAGAAAAGAAGCCCGAAACCATGCAAAGAAGTCATGGAGGAGTACCATTCATATTCATGGCCGGAAGAATATGACCCCGTTGTTAGGCAGATAGAAAGACTGGCCACAAAACAGTACAAGTTCAAGGATGCCATCACCCTTGCTGAAAAATTATTATCGGATATCGGCAAGCAGAATGATACCGGGTCATAAGAGGCTGCACTGCAGTTCATGAAGTTTCTCAAAGATTTCCGTTGATAAAGAAAAATACGACCTTATTTTTTGAACACCTTTTCGTTCACAACGATCTATAAGGATGTTTGAGCCATGCCTATTTTTGAATATACATGCCGGCAGTGCGGCAAAGAATTCGAACGCGTTGTCTTTTCCGGAGATGAAAAAGCCGTGTCCTGTCCCCAATGCAACAGTCAGGACACGAAAAAAAACATGAGTGCCACAAGTTTTATGGGCCGCAGCATCGGTACCTGCGCAAGTGATTTTCCCAAAGGGCCTTCATGAGCAGGGTAAAAGGTTCTTCAGTTGGAAGAACACATTGTCTGCCAAGCAAGTTAAAACAAAAAAACAGTTTAAGGAATCCACTTGGAAACAGTTGATGTGGCAATCATCGGAGCCGGGGCATCCGGACTGATGTGCGCAATCCAGGCCGGAAAAAGAAAGTCCAGGGTCCTTGTCCTGGATAACGGACCCAAGCCGGGCAGAAAAATTCTGATGGCCGGGGGTGGTAAGTGCAATTTTACCAACCGCAGCGTAAGTTCGGATAATTATATCAGCACTAATCCTCATTTTGTGAAATCCGCACTCAGCCGATTTTCCGCAATTGATTTTATTGAGCAGGTTGACGCCTTTGGTATTTCATCTCATGAGCGCAGCCACGGGCAGTTATTCTGTGATGAAAGCTCGGCCCGCATTTTAGAGATGCTCCTGGCCCAATGCCGAAAGCAAAACGTCACCATTGCGACCAATACCCCGGTAACCCAAATCCTTCGGGATGACGCTTCGGGGATCTTCACGCTGACTGCCGGGGGGAAAAAAATTTTAACCCCGTCACTGGTCATTGCCACGGGCGGTGTGTCAACACCGGCGGCAGGAGCAACCCCCTTTGGCTATCAGGTGGCCGAACAGTTCGGAATAAAGGTGGTGCCTCCCCGCCCCGGCCTGGTCCCTTTCACCCTTTCCCCCGCGGATAAAGCCGTGTTGCAATCTTTGTCCGGCATCTCTGTTACAGCAAGGGCCAGCTGCAAAAAATTTAGCTTTGAGGAGCAGCTTTTGTTCACCCACAGGGGACTGAGCGGGCCTGTCATCCTGCAGATATCATCCTATTGGCAGCCCGGTGACACCGTCTCCATCGACCTTTTTCCTTATTTAAATCTTGAGAATTGGCTTGATAAGGCACAAATAAAGCATCCCAAAAAACAGGTCAGAGCCCTGATCTGCAAGCATTTACCTAAAAGGCTTGCAGATGTGCGGCTGCAATCTGTCGACGGCCTCCATCACCCCGTGTCCGACCTCTCAAGGGAAACCATAAAAAAAGTGGCCCAGGCCTTTCATTGCTGGCAGGTCAAGCCGGGAGGAACCGAAGGAAACCGGACAGCGGAAGTCACCGTGGGGGGCGTGGACTGCAATGCCATCTCATCCAAAACCTTTGAAGCCCGGAACACCCCCGGTCTTTATTTCATTGGGGAAGTGCTGGATGTCACAGGACAGCTTGGCGGGTATAACCTGCAGTGGGCCTGGTCCTCCGGGTTCTGCTCCGGGCAGTGGGTCTAAAACAGGCCAACCCCTTTGGCCAGGGAGACCAGGGCCAGCCCCATCAAGAGCATAATGGCCTGACGCCGGAACCGCTCTTCATTCAAATAGATTTTGAACAGAAAATTACCCAGCCAGATGCCGGCTGCCAGGGGGGTCAGCATCTTTGCCCACAAAAGGCAGACCTGTTCGTTGATCAGGCCGTACCAGAGGCAGGAGACCAGGGCCATGCAGTCCACCACAAAGAAAAAGGCAATCATCGTGGCCCTGGAAATGGCCACGGAACGATTGGAGGATAAATAAAACAGGATGACGGGAGGTCCTCCGATGGCGGCAACACCGGTTAGAAAGCCTGACAGCATGCCCACCCCGCAGGAAATCCCAGGGCCCGGGGTACGCATGGCAGCTTTCCGCGTCAAAAGCCCGACACACAAAAAAATCACCGTCAGACTGAGAAAAATTCTCAGCAGGTTCACCGGGGTGTGAATCAACACCAGGGAGCCGACCGGAAGGGTAACCATGGCGGAAAGAAAAATCAGTTTCAGGCTCTTCCAATCCACCAGGGCCCGGGTCTTGTAAAAAAGCCAGGCGCTGGCCCCAATATCCAGGCAGAGAATCAAAGGCGTGATAACCGACGGCAGGTAAAAAAATGAGAGGGCAATAACGCAGATCAGGGCAAATCCAAAGCCGCAATAGCCCCTGATCACGCCGGCAATGAAAATGATAAACAAAGGAAGCATCCGGGCATGATGCCAGCCTTTGCAAGGTTTGGCAAGGCAAATAGACATCCGCCGCAAGGATATGGCGCCCTGCCGGCGGATGCCGTCATTCATAAATGAAACCCGGACGATTTAGCCTGTGGCCGCCACCCGGGGCTCAAAAAGATAACCGATATTTTTCTGAAGGGTTTTGTAAAGGATATTCCGGGTCCCGTAATGTCGGGTAACAAGGGTCATAGACCGGTCGTAGGAGACCATGGCCTTGTCCCAGGCCCCGCTCTGGGTGTAAAGCAGTCCTATGTTGTTGAGCAGCTTTGCCTCAAGGCATTTTTTATCCAGTTCCCGGCTCAAGGAGAGCGCCTCTTCCAAATTCATGAAGGCGCGGTCAAAATCCCCGGCGTTTCCCGCTTCCATGCCTGTACGGCTCAGATTGCCGATCTGTTTGAGCAAAGATTTGAGAAAGCGTGGGGAAACCTTGGGCCGGCACCGGTCATTCGTATTCTTTTTATGCGGCATGGATCACATCCTGTACCCATTTTCTGATCTCTTCTTCTTCCGGCTCTCCGTCGATCCTCAATGAAGGCACGACTAAGGCGGCACCCAGCTTTTGAACGCGGCTTTCAATTTCATCCACTGCGCCGCAAAAATAGGTATAGGACGAGTCCCCGCACCCGAACACCGCAAAGGATTTCCCCTTCAGGGTCAGGGGGGCGGCAATTTCCTCGAAAAACGGCTGAAAGTCTTCCTGGAGCTCAATTTCATCGTCGCCCCAGGTGGAGCACCCCAGAAGATACAGATCGTAATCTTTTTCCAGCAGATCCACCCCGGCGTGGGATACGTCCAGGGTCGTGGCCCCATAGCCCTGCTCTGACAAGCCGGCCTCAATGGTCTCTGCTGCAAATTCCGTATTCCCGGTGCTTGAGCCGTAAATGATCAATGCTTTTTTCATAGAGCCTCCAATTGTTTCATCTATTTAAAGTGCCCGGTATAACAGCCGGGCGGTTATTCATATTCGTCGTTTTGACAACCGGGGCCGGATCGGCTCATCCGGCTTTTCGCTCCATAAAAGGGCTTGTACCGGCAGCAACGCCTGCAGGCGGGCCGAACAGGTTCAGCAAGCGGTCCGCTGTCACCTTTGCCGCCACACAGGCCTTTGTTTCAGAACTCATATCAAGACGGCCTTCCTGATCAATAGAATCCTGACCATAAACCTTTTGCACGACCGTTTCATAGGCACTGCGAAGACTGACAAATGAGGCTTCAACTTCAGGGTACTGCCCGGATTCCCGAAAAGGAAGGCGCAGAAAATCGCGTCTTTCACCGGTTTTGAAAAAAGGAACCTGGAGCCTGTGAAATTCAGAAGGCATCCAAAGCGGGTGTCTCTCATTTTCTCCGGGCAGGCAGTAGCTGTGGCCGGCATTAGGGATCTGCGGAATAAGGCTTTTAACCCAGACGGCCTGGACGGCCAGTTTTCTCTCAAAAGACTCCAGAACCATGGCGTATTTCAGAATCGGCCTGAAATTGCCTCGTTTCTTTGTGATCTGCCAGTCGATTTTCATAACATTAAGATCCTTTATGCTAACGTGCCATTGACAATACCCGACCGAAAGGCGGTCGAAATCCCTCATCTGTGCTGCTCACCCAGAGCACTGGGTATGATGGGGCTTTCGACGGGAACAGCCGGCACACCATGTCTGAAAAATAAATCAGGCAACATGGCGAAATCCCCTGTTGTTCGATCGCCTCGAATACCGCTCGAAAATCCGTACCGCCGCCGCCTTTGGGAGCAAAGCCCAGAGGCAGATCCCAAGGATCAACAACCTGGTGACGATTGACGATTTGGTCTGTGTAAAAAAGGTGGGTGCGGGAGGGATTCAGCCCAAGGATTGCTGGAAGTTCAGCACCGAAGCGGGACAACGCTTCAGGCTGGATACTGCCGGAGGTATCCACGGCCAAAGCTATTTCAGGCAGTTGATCGCAGGTCAGAGAGGGCAGGTAAATGCCCTGGTAAAGATAGCGCCGGTTCGGCCGGATCCAGGAGTAGTCGGTCCGGGCAGCCTTTTGGACAAACATGGCCAGAATCTGCTGCCAGGGCAGTTTCGGTCTCAATGTCTCACGGATAAAAAGATCAATTCCCCGGGGAAGCTTTCCCATGGCCCGGGCATTGGCTGCAGCCTGAACCAGAGCCTGCTCCCAGTCCGTTTCCTCCTTGACATCCTCCGACCCGGGTGGGGAATCCGTTTGCCCGTCCCGGACTTCTCCGGTCATCCCGGGATCTGAAAGCGCCGCATCCGATGACGCCTCTGTTGTATTCCCCTTATCTCCTCCCGGATCTTTTGGCGCATCCTTGTCATCCTTTTCCCCAGAATCCGAATGATCCTGCCGGCCCTGTTCCTCCTCCGGATCCGGATCTCCATTCTCGAGCAGCGCATAAACGGAATCTGCGGTTTTGCCCGCAAAGGCTTCATCAAAAAGATACCCGTCCGGCAGCCTCAGCCCGGCCTCCAGCAGCATGGGATTAATGACAAAATCACAGGCCCGGTTCCACAGGCCCTGATCCCTCCGGCCCCGGCGTTTGTGATGCCCGCAGGCCGGATGCATGACCGTGTGGGCGCAAAGCCCGACAAGCTTATCCTCCGGCAGTACCCGGATATAATCCGGGTTGTATCCAAACACCCGACCGTCGGTCCAGGCGGTGGCACAGTCCCGGTCCTCCTTCAGAGAAAGACGCAGGGCCAGAGAGGCAAAAAATGGGTGGGCCATCACCATGGACGCTCTGGCCTTTACTAAACTTTTTCTTGCTGCATCGTCTATAGTATTGCAAGACAGAGGCATGGCTATACCAGAACTTCGGCATGGGTTTTGGCCCATCGGTCAAAGGAGCGGGTATGAACCATGGAAGGATTGTGCCGGACCGCTTCCCTGATGACCAGAACGGAAAACTCCGCTGGAAGTCTCAGGGCCCAGGTTAAAAGATCATCCGCATTGCCCTTGTTCATTGCTGCCCCCATCATTTCGCACAGCGCAAAAAGAACGGCCGGATCTTCCGGAATGGCAATGCCGGAAGGATCAGCCAGCACCCTCTCCGCCGTGGGAAGCTGTTCCCAGAGGGAGAGGAAGCCGCAGAATTCAGCCGCGGCCCCAGCCCCTACGGTTCCGGCCACCATCTCTTTGAAGACTCCGGATTCAGGCCCTGAAGGAATCAGTCTGGACACAAACTCCCAGGACCTTGGAGAAGGAAAAGCCCGTGTCTCCCGCTCGGGATCAAAATCGTGCAGAAGCCCGGGCCGGAACCGGATAAAGGAGATGACTTCAGGGGCGATATCACTCTCCCTGGCCCAGTCGGTCCACTGATCCGCATCCACCTCAAAATCAATGTGGGTAAACCGATTGGCCAGGGCCGATGGCATGCGGTGGGATACGGCCCGGTCCTGCTCGCGGTTGCCGGCGGCGACAACAGTCCAGCCTTCGGGCAGTTCATACTCCCCGATCCGCCGGTCCAGCACCAGTTGATAGCAGGCGGCCTGTACCAGGGGCGGAGCGGCATTCAGCTCATCCAAAAAAAGGACCCCGGCCCCGTCAGCAGGCAAAAAGGCCGGCGCACTCCACTTGGCCAGGCCGTCCTCACTGATCCGGGGCAGTCCCCGCAGATCCACAGGATCCAGAAGAATGGCCCGGATATCAATAAGATCCAGCCCAAGGTGCTGTGCGGTCTGGCGAACGATCTGGCTTTTTCCGACGCCGGGAGGCCCCCAGACAAAAACCGGCTGTCTGATACCGAGCAACGAGATTAACGCATCTTTAACCTGTAATGATTTCATCTGTGCATCCTTCAAGTTTTGTTTTTTTCAGTTCGGCAAGTTATCTACCCTCAATATTTTATTGTGTCAAGAAATTTGTTAGTCTTGCATAACAAAGATACCAGGACATATGACCAGACGCATTAAGGTGGCTTAAAATAATCGCAAAGATGAAAGGGTTGATTTAGGGCGGGCGTCGGCAGGATGATTACCATTTGGTAATTTTGGTGTCATATTCAGGTAAGCAGACCGTGCTAAATATGTCACATAAGATTTGGGAACGCTTCACCTTGCCAGTGAAAAGATCCCGGACCTTTTGTTTTCTCCCTCCTTTTTAACGGGCGGCTCCTATTGCAGGACCGCCCGTTTTTTTTGAGGGGAGAAAAATTCGTCTTACTCTTCAGAGGCGGGCTTTTTTTCCCTGTAGCCGTCCAGCAGCAGAGAAAGGTCTTCCACGGACAGGTTTCTAACCTGATGGGGAAGCCAGTGGTACTTGTCTATAAGATAACGAAAAACCGCGTCCATCCCCCTAAGATCCTCATACCCCTGATCCCTGGCAATGGTATCCCCCAGCATAGAGAACATGGATTTCATCTCCCCTTCAGCCAGGAATTGTTTTTCCGCACGCTCCTGATAGGCGCCGTTTAGGTCGTTAGGCATAGGTCCTCCCTGCATATGGTGGGTTGGCAGATTTCAATTGCTGAGTTTTCACAATTGTACCCGCAAGGTTTGGCAGAATCAACATAAAACTGTGAAAATTACCTTGACACCCAAGTCTTGGGTATTTACAGAGGGATAGGATAATCGTAAAAAAGAGAAAACTTTTACCCGGGATGAAGCGATCATGCCCCAAGAAAAAAGCAGACCGACAGGAACCAAAAGCTGTCTTCCCTATGTCCTTCCCTTTATGGTCTATGCGTGCCTTACCTATGCAGGACCTTTAATGGGCCTTGCCGCAGGGCCGGCTTATATTCTAAAGACCCTTGCCGTGTTCATCTCCCTTTGTGTATTCTGGCCCAAATTCCGTCATGAAATACGGCCGTTCCTTGATCTCAATGCAGTGCTGGCAGGCATAACGGCATTTATCCTCTGGGTTGGTCTGGAGGGCGCCTATCCTTTGATAGGCCAAACAAAAGGCTTTAATCCCTGGCAGGCCGGATCAGCCAACGGATGGGCACTTGGCATTGCAGGCGCACGGCTGACAGGCGCCGCCCTGGTCGTCCCGGTTATGGAGGAGTTATTCTGGCGGTCGTTTGCCTTAAGATTTCTGATGGAAAAGGACTTTTCACGGGTGCCCCTGGGAGCGTTTTCCTGGTTTTCCTTTATCGGGGTCAGTATTGCCTTTGGCATGGAGCACCATCGGTGGCTTCCCGGCATTTTAACCGGAATGCTTTACGCCATTTTGCTGTACCAGAAAAAGAACCTTTTCTCTCCCATACTCGCCCATGGGGTCACCAACCTGCTGCTGGGTATTTATGTGCTGGTAAACGGTGCCTGGCAGTTCTGGTAAAATTTCGTCGCAGCCTTGGCTTTTATGTCGCGGATACGCCCTATTTCGTCGCAACGATGTCCAAGACCCTCCTCTTCGGGCCTAAGTTTCCACCCTTTTAGCCTGCAAAATCCTTTTGACTCGCGACGGAGGATATGTTAGAAGATTAGAATAATTTACGATCTGCCAGTGACAATACGAATCTTGGCTTTTTAACACTCTTTAAGAATTATGATTGCAGACCCCAACTCACCTGGAAGTGAAAGGGTCTTTGCCGTTTTGATGACGCGTCCGCTCTTTGGCACTCTGCGAATCGGCTCTGTCCTGGCACGGATTACCCCACGTTAACCAAGGGCTTGACAGGAGACAAAGGTTATGAATGATTTTTTAAGAAATTTGCGCAGCCCCCACAAAAAAGACAATCCGCCCCAGCAAAAAACCGTGGACAGCCGTTTCTACAACCAACCGGACCGAAGAATGGTACGTGATAGACGCACGGCTCACCCTGCCTCTGGCTCATCTGCAGATCTTTCATTAAAACAGATCGGGGATTCCCTGCCCCAGTTCATTGATATAACCAGCATCATGGCCGAGCAATTGGAGCGAATCGCATCGGTCCGTGAACGGGTCGCCGAATCGGAAATTCGTAAAAACAACGCCATCACCGATTTCTTTGAAGGGCTTGAAAAAATGCTCCAGGAAGGCCCGCCCCCTGCCGCATTCCAAGGACCGGTCAGGGCCACGGCAAGTTACGCCTCGGGCACCCATTACACCAAGGATGACATCCTTGACATCATTAACACCATGCGGGACCAGGGCACCACCTTTGCTGTAATCGCGGATTATCTAAAAGAAAAGGGCATACCAACGTTCTCCGGTAGAGGAGAGTGGCATGCCCAGACCATTCACAGACTCTGTAAGTAGAGTTTTAGCTGGGTTTTAACCCGTTACTGATCAGATCAAAGGCGATCTTCAGTGTGGGTTTTACAAAGTCCTTTTCATCGTTTAGGCGCCGCTTGGAATCCACCCAGAGCACCACGCCGGAGTAGGTGGCCCAGAGCACATCGGCCAGGGCCACCGGATGCTCATTGATAAAAAGGCCTTTATCGATCCCCTCTTTGACAACGGCGATAATGGCGCGGTGGGCCCTGGAAGAGTATTTTTTAAGCTCCTGCATCACTTCATCGGACAGGTTGTGAAGGGTTTCTCCGGATTGGAGGTGAAACAGATTAATCAGGATGCTGGAGTCGTAATCGTAAACATCGATAAACACATCCCTGAAGCGTTCGATTTTTTCTTCAACAGAGATATCCTGCTCCACCACCTTTTCCAGTTCGCCGCCAAGATAGGCCAGAATATCAATGGAAAGGGAGGTATGCAGTTCCTCCTTATTTTTAAAGTAAAGATACAGGGTGCCGGGGCTGAGTTCGGCTTTGGAGGCGATTTCCTCCATGGTGGCACTGTTGAATCCCTTGGCGCTGAAAATCTCCCGGGCGGCAGAGATGATTTCCTGACGTCTTCTCTCTTTTTCCCTTTGCTTTCTTTCATATATCCCCATGACTCACCTTTTTATTTTTTGAATATCATTCATAAACTGTATAGCAGCTTCAGTAAATACATAAAAATGAACCAAATCTCAAGGGAAAGATGCTCCTTCATAAAATTAAACCCGAATTCTGCCCTGGTTTTCCTCTTTTATATTCACAACCGTCTTCAATTTTACTATGATAATTTTTTAAAAACCTTCGGAGAAGATGACATATGAATAAACCAATGTACTGGGCTGACGCCTATGTGGAAAAACTAAGTACCGCCCAGGAAGCCCTTAGCCATATCCGGCCAGGTCAACGGGTCTTTATCGGATCATCCTGCGGAGAGCCCCAGCATCTGGTCAATGAATTATCCGCCATCTCCGCCCGGTTCACGGACCTTGAAATCGTGCGTCTGCTCAGCGTTGAAAGCGGGCCGCTGACTCTTATTGCAAATAAGTCCCACTCCCAGCAGTTCAATATCCGCTCCTTTTATCTGGGTTCCGGGTCCCCCAGCATCATCCGGAAAAACAAGCGCTTTATCACCCCGGCCAACCTCTCCCAGATTCCCCACCTGTTCAAATCAGGACTCATGCCCCTGAACGCAGCCTTAATCCAGGCCACCCCGCCGGATGATTTCGGCTGGATGAGTCTGGGCGTTTCAGTTGACATCAACCTGGCCGCCTGCGAGACCGCCGACATCGTTATCTGCCAGGTCAATCCCAGCATGCCCAGGGTATTGGGGCGCAGCTTCATCCATGTCAATGATGTGGACTACATCGTAGAACACGAGGAGGAGCTTTTAACCATTAAACCGCCGCCGGAACTGGAAACCGCAAATATCATTGCCAAACACATCTCCAGGCTCATTGAGGACGGATCCACCATCCAGACCAGCCTTGGCATCACCACCGACTCCACCATGATCTGCCTGTCCGATAAAAACGATCTTGGCATCCACTCCCAGTATCTTTCGGACACCATCATGCGGCTGTTTTCCCTCGGGGTGGTCACAAACAAGAAAAAAGGATTCAACGACGGCAAGCTTGTGGCAGGCTCCGCCGTGGGTTCAAACCTGCTCTACGAATTTTTGGATGACAACCCCTCCATTGAATTTCACCCATCTGATTATATCAATAATCCGGGCATTATCGGCCGGCACAACCGCATGGTCACCTTAAATACAGCCATTGCCATTGACCTGACAGGCCAGGTGGCTGCCGATGCCCTGCCCTTTAACAACTACACCGGAATCAACGGGCTGCTGGATTTTACAAGGGGCGCTGCCATGTCCGAAAACGGCAAGTCCATTCTCATGCTGACCTCCACTTCGGATCATGGCAGAAGAAGCCGCATCGTTCCGGCGTTAGATGACACCGCCGTTGTGGTGCCTAGAGGCGATGTCCAGTTTGTCGCCACGGAGTACGGGGTGGTCAACCTGTTTGGAAAAACCCTTCAGGAACGGGCCATGGCCCTTGTTTCCATTGCCCATCCCGATTACAGGGACGAACTCTTTGCCCAGGCCAAGGAGCTGGATCTGATCGACAAGGAGAGAAAATTTAAACAGGCCATCAAAGGGGTGTACCCGCTCAAGTATGAGGAAACCGTCACCATCAACGGTCTTCCCATCACCTTCAGACCGGCCAAACCCGTTGATGAAAGAGGCATTCAGGAGCATTACTACACCATGAACCGGGGGGATATTGTATCCCGGTTTTTCCACGAAAAGAAAAGCTTCGTCCATGACCAGATCGAAACCACCTATGAAATTGACTATGTCAATGACCTGACTATCGTGGCCACCATCGGCGAACTGGGATTTGAAAAGATTATTGCCGTGGGTGAGTATTTCAGAAATACCATTATCAACATGGCCGAGGTGGCCTACTCGGTATCCCGGGAATACCAGGGCATGGGCATTGCCAACATCCTTCAGGACAAACTGGCTCTGGCGGCCCAGGACAACGGCATCAAAGGACTGATTGCCTACACCTCTCCCCAGAACAAGGGAATGATCCGGCTGTTCAACAAGCTGCCCTTTCAGATCAAATCGGAAAAAGACGATGACATGCTGATTCTCAACTGCCTTTTTGCAGAGCCGCTTGATAAGAACGGAGAATCCGAAAAGCCACATATCTCAATGGGTTAAAATCTGATAAAAAAAAGCGCCCCGCCCTTTTAACAGGGGCCGGGGCGCTTTTTATGTACAAAGGCAAAGAAAGTCTTAGGCGTTATTTTCTGACCAGAAGCGCCACGGACTCGATATGGTAGGTATGGGGAAACATATCCACCGGTGTGACTTCCAGAACGGCGTACCGCCCTGCAAGCATCTCCAGATCCCGTGCCAGGGTGGCAGGGTTGCAGGACACATAGACGATGCGCTCGGGAGACCTTGCAAGAACATGGCCCACCACATCTTTGTGCATGCCCACCCGGGGCGGATCAATGATAATGATATCCGGCTTCTCCTTGACCTGGGACATGACATCCTTGATATCCCCCTCCAGAAATTCACAGTTTTCAATGCCGTTCATCGCCGCATTTTTCCTAGCATCCACCACGGCGGACGGGACAATTTCTATGCCGTAGACTTTTTTGGCTTTGCCTGAAAGCCAGATGGGAATGGTGCCGGTACCGGAGTACAGGTCCAGAACCGTCTGGGATCCGGTCAAACCGGCATAGGACTCAACGATGCTGTAGAGCTTTTCACAGGCCCGGGTGTTCGTCTGAAAAAAGGAGTTGGCCGAAATTTTGAATTCAAACTCCCCCAGTTTTTCTACAAGGTGATCTTCTCCGAACAGAACCACTTCTTCCTGGCCTGTGGACACACCGGAACTTGCATCGGTGATATTGTTCACCACTGACCTGATGTTGGGATATCGGTTGGCCAGTTCCTGTGCAAGTTTCGACACCACCTCCTGCCGCTTCTCACTGGTGACGATGTTGACCATCCACTGATCCTGGGCCACGGAATGGCGCAGCATCAAAAAACGCCAGAAGCCTTCGTGCCTGCGCAAGTGATACACCGGAAGATCCGAATTCCGGATAAACTGTCTGACATCATCTAAAATGGCATTGCCCTGGGACGGCATGATCTCGCATTGTTTGATGTCAATGACCTTGTCAAATGTACCAGGGACGTGCAGGCCAATGCCGAAATCCTTTTTCACCGAGTCATCCGCCAGTTCCTCGGGCAAAAGCCACCGTTGGGAGGAACAGGAGAACTCCATTTTGTTCCTGTATTCGAAAACCTTTTCCGAAGGCACTACATCCAGCACCCGGACATCCTTGAGCCGACCGATATGGGCCAAAGATTCGGTGACATGGCGCTTTTTGAAATTCAACTGCTGGTCATAGGGCAGTTCCTGCCATTTGCAGCCCCCGCAGAACCGGCAATAGGCGCATTTTCCACCCGTTCTCAGGGCAGAGGGAGTAAGCACCTTGATCAACTTGGCCTCGCCCCAGGATTTCTTCTTTTTGGTGATTTTGGCAAAGACCACATCCCCGGGGACGCACCGGTCTATGAATACGGGGAACCCTTCCGGTTTGGCAAGTCCTTTGCCTCCGAATGCCAGGTCAATGATTTCCAGTTCGTATGTTTTTCTTTTTTTTATGGGCATGCTAGTATATATTTAATCGTCCGTGAATTAAAAGTTTATGTTCACATCTATCTTCATGTAAAAACAAAATATTATACAGGACTATCGATCCAAATACAAGATATATGCAATACAAGATGAATGCCATTGACCTAAATTTCACAGCGGGAAACCTTGAACTTAACGGCACCCTTCACCTTCCGGACAAGGATGAGCCCCCCCTGGTGGTGGGTTCCCACGGCCTGGAAGGCACCCAGGAGTCGGCCAAGCAAAAGGTACTGGCCAGGCTGCTGCCTGAGAACGGCATCGCCTTTTTCAGGTTTGACCATAGAGGATGCGGCCGATCCCAGGGAGATTTTATCACAGACACCTCCCTGGACAAACGCCAGGAAGACCTTTTGGCTGCCGTCTCCTGTGTCATGGCACTGGGAAAAACCGGACCGGCCCTGGGGCTTTTCGGCTCCTCCATGGGGGGCGCCGCCTGTATCCATGCCTGGCAGGCCCTTGGAGCCGCAGGCTTTCCCCCCAAAGGCGCCATTCTCTGTGCAAGCCCTGTGATCTCTTCCACCATTGAAAATATTCCCACAGAAGCCAACGACAGCCGGCCGGCGTTGCCCTTAAGCTTTTTTAAGGAAAACCTGCTCTTTGACCTGACCCCGGCAGCCGCAGCCCTTCACCACATCCTCATCTTTCACGGGGATGCCGACGAAGTCGTGCCCGTTTCCAACGCCCGTCTGCTGTACGAGACCGCAGGATCCCCCAAAGAACTTGTTATTCAAAGCAGAGGAAAACACCGGATGGACCGGCCTGATCATCAACAGGATTTTGAAAAACGGGCCGCAGCCTGGTATAAGAACATATTTTCATAGGAAATGTAACTTTTACAATTAGGAGGCGTTATGAGAAAATTGATTACAGGCCTGCTGGCTCTTTTGGCAGCCGGCATCCTGACCCTTGCATCCTGCTCGGATTCCAATGTCAAACCCACCCCGGATCAGGCGATCAACCGCTTGAAACTGGGCAACAAGCGCTTTGTATCCGGCAAATCCGAACACCCCCACGCGGACGCCCGACGCCTGGCCCTGGCCGGAACGGAAGACCAGGGGGACCATGCCTATGCCACCGTAATCACCTGCTCCGACTCCAGGGTGCCCGTAGAAATGATCTTTGATGCCGGCGTCATGGACATATTTGTCATCCGGGTGGCCGGCAATGTCTGTGATACCGACGAGATCGGCTCCATTGAATACGGCCTGGCCCATGTGAACACCCCGGTACTCGTTGTGCTGGGCCATACCCAGTGCGGCGCGGTTACTGCAGTCACAAAGGCAGTTCAGGGTAAAGGGCATGCTCTGGAGCGCAATATCCCTCCCCTGGTGGACAATATTGAGCCCGCCGTCCAAAAGACTATCGCTCTTTTCCCCGATGCACCCACAGACCGGATCATTTCAATGGCCATTGAAGAGAATATCTGGACAGGGATCCACGATCTTTTCATGGAAAGTCCGGCTGTCCGGGATCTGGTAAAGGCAGGAAAAGCCAAGGTGGTGGGCGCCATTTATGACGTAGCCACCGGAAAAGTGTCCTGGCTGCCCGAAGAGAAATCGGCTGTGATCCTAAGTGAGGTGGAACAGAATCCGGCCCGGGCCATGAATGCCCTGGCAGATTCAGGACATGCAGAGGCAACAGCCCTGGAAAAAATACCGGGAGACCATCAAGAGGAAACACCGGAAAGCCATTAGGCCGGCCTGAATTACCCGTCTGCCGATTCAGCCGTCCCGGCCAATTTTCGCCTAAGCATCTCAAGGGCGGCTGCGGCAAACAGATGTTTGTTCTTTTCCCGGTCACCGGCATCGAGGACAAAGCGCCGGGCTGTAACCCCGTCCGGGCCTGCCACCCCGACACAGACCGTGCCCACAGGCTTATCCGGCGTGCCGCCTGAG
This sequence comes from uncultured Desulfobacter sp., assembly GCA_963677255.2. GTDB lineage: Bacteria > Desulfobacterota > Desulfobacteria > Desulfobacterales > Desulfobacteraceae > Desulfobacter. The sequence goes on from CAXXER010000003.1 coordinate 484,588, forward strand.
GGTCCTGCGATACCGGTGGTGGCTACGGCCCAGTCCGAGCTACCGGCACGCCGGGCCCCTGCTGCCATTTGTTTCGCGGTCTCTTCGTGGACAGCGCCATGGGCGACAAGCGTTTCCTCAGCCACCCCCAGCACCCCCATTTTGGCGGAGTTGGCATAGGTTACCCCGGTAAAAAGAAAATAGTCTGAGGCTCCGGGAACATCCGTGATCATATGGGAAATCAGCCCCCCAGTGCAGGATTCGGCCACACTCAGGGTTTGTCCTGCAGCACGCAGCAGGCGGCCCACCTCCTGTTCCAGTGTCAATCCCTCAAAGGAAACCACCCGGTGATCCAGGCGTTTTGCAACCCAGGTCACCGCAGCGGCCATCTGCCCATCCATATCCCTTGGGCCTTGAAACCCGGTCGCTGAATTTTCTGCGATCTCCACGGCCTTTACCAGTTTGACCTCGATGAGGGGAAACACAGCTCTGAATCCTAAACGAATACCGGGGTAGACTTGGGAAAAACTTGAAAGACGCCGGCCCACCTCGGATTCGGGAAGGCCGAACACGGTCAACCTGCGGATGCAAAGGGCCTGCCGGTCTCCGATTTTTTCCCTGATTTTCGGCAGTACCTGTCGGTTGAACATTTCTTTCATCTCAGACGGCACTCCCGGCAGACAGAAGAATCGACAATTTTTTACCTTCAATGAAAACCCGGGCGCGGTCCCATGAAGATTTTCGAGCATGGCTGAGCCTTTGGGCAGCATGGCCTGCTTCTCGTTTTCAGGGGTGAGCTGCCAGCCTTTTTTCCGGAAAAAATCCGCCATGGAGGCCAGGGCTTGTTCATGCAGTTCCAAATCGGTACCGGCGGCCTTGGCGCAGCCTTGCGCCGTCACATCATCCGCCGTGGGGCCAAGGCCGCCTGTGACAATACAAAGATCCGCCCGGTGGGATATGGCCTCAACGATCCTGCAGATCGGGTCTATGTCATCTCCCACCGCAGACACGGCATCGGCCCTTAAGCCCAGTTCCGTCAACTGCCGGCACAGCCAGGCCGAATTGGTGTCCACAATATCCCCCAGCAGGACCTCGTCCCCTGTGGACAAAATTTCTACTCTCATTTACTCTCCCTCAAGCGAATTGAAAAACATGGCATGGTTGGATGAAAAAAACGCAGGATTTTTCCGAAATCTGGAACCGACGCCCAGTTCCTTTTTAAACTCTTTATCAATGAACCCTTTGACATGGCGACGGTCCCACCCGTTGGGATGATCAAAATTCAGATAAAGAGACAGATCCCCGTGATAAAACTCCCGAGTGGTGAGGCCTTCAGCATCCTCGCTGAATTTGGGCAGGTTGAACACGGCAAGATTCAGGTAGTCAATCTCGTCCTGATGGGCTTTGACATATGCCAAAGTACGCCGTGCCGCAGCCTTGTCTTCAAAACTGGTACCAAATAGCAGGTAGACAAAGGTTAAGATCCCCGCATCTTTCAAATTCTTCAGCGTCAGGGACACAAGCTCCAGATCCGTGCCCTTGTTCATCCGGTCCAGCACGCCCTGGTCACCTGACTCAAGCCCCAGTTTGAGCATTTCACACCCGCTGGCCTTAAGATCCCGACAGAATTGCGGGTCGGTGAAATCCCGTTCAAACCGGACAAAGCCGTACCATTTGAACGCAAATTGTTTTTTGGAAAGGGCCTTGAGAAGGGCCGGCGTTACGGCATTGTCTATAAAATGGACCACATCCGGCCGATGATTTCGGGTCATGGACATAAGATCGTCAATGGTCGTGGCGGCGCGCTGGGCTGAATAGGGCCGGATCTCCGCCTTTTCCGGGCAAAACCGGCACTTGCTCCAATAACATCCGATGGAGGCCCTGAAGGGCAGAATCTTTCCCGGCGCCAGGTATTCATGATCTTCCGCAAAGCCGTAATCCGGGACAAAGTGCTTCTTGTCCGGCGGCGTTCCGCCCAAAAGTGAGACCAGGGGCTGTTCGCCCTCCCCTTGAACAATCGTGTCCACAAGGCCTGAAAACGGATTGCCGAATCCGGGCCGCCTGGACCAGGAGGAGATCAACCCTCCGCCCATGATAATTCTCTTTTCAGCAAATTCTTTGCGGATCCATCCGGCAAGGGCAAAGCTGACAAGTGCCTGGTTAAGATAGCAAAGGGAAATACCGATAAAGGGACTGTCCCAGGCTTCAATTTTTTGCCGGAGGCTGTCTTCAAAAAAAGGGTAAAAGGGATTCTCCCGGTGCTCGGATGCGCTTTTCAAAAGATCCTTTGAATCCACACTGGACAATTGATTGTCGCTGTAATCGCTTAAGGTCACCCTGAACCGGGACTGATCCACGGAAACGCCTAACAGGTGATTCAGATCGTAAACCCGCTGGTGATATCGGTCCATGTTGCGGTAAAGACCTGGGTCTTTAAGGTCTGAAATGATCTGCTCCCGGTGTTTGAGGGCCCGGGCCGTCCAGGAGTCCTGTGCCGTCTTCACGGACCGGATAAGGTAAAAAAGGCCGTCGGCATTGGCGTCATATACCTTGCACGCCATTCCCTGCTCTTTGAGTGCAGCCGAAAGAAGGGCCACGCCGGCCGGTGGTTCGCAAGGTTTTGCCACAGGGGGAAATATTAAAAACATGGTGCGGTTTAAAATCCGTTTTCTAAGTTAAATTCAAGCTTGGGTTGTACCATATTCTCCCCCTAAATCCCACCGGGGAATTGTTATCTCAACAGCCATAAACACTTAACGTTTCTTTTAATAGAAACATTTGTCTTGACAAGTTTTGTGGAATACTTTAATTTCCCGGATATGGAAAAACAGACACACGACAGCACAGTTCACGGATGGCCTTGGTGGCCCCGCCGGGCCATATGGCCTTTGCTGCTGCAGTGCGGATCTGCGTAACCCTTAAGTTTCCAAATTGATACGCTGCAGCAGCCGAACCCCGGACTCTGCTGCAGTTGTTAAAGGCTGCATCACGATATGCAAGCCTTTTTTTATTGATGAAACATGAATTTAGGACGCGCCCATGATATTAGATCAAACCCCTGACAAAAAGACATTTACCGACCTTGCAGAATCTGCAACGGTTATTCCGCTTGCCACCCGGATTCTGGCTGACACGGACACCCCGGTCTCCATCCTGAACAAATGCTACAACGCCGACAAAGAGTGCTTTTTACTGGAAAGCGTCGAGGGCGGAGAACGCTGGGCAAGATACAGTTTTTTCGGTGTATCGGCCTTCGGCCATATTAAAGTGTTCCGGAATCAGGTCACCCTGACCACCCGGCAGTCCGACCAGGCCTTTGACCACAACGGTGATCCCTTAGGAGTCATGCGGGATATTCTCGGGCAGTTCGTTCCGGCGGACATTCCCGATCTGCCAAGGTTCTGGAGCGGTGTCACCGGCTACTTTTCCTACGAAATGGTCTCCTTTTTTGAAAATATTCCCGTCTGCCTTCCCGAGGGAACCCCATACGGCCATTTCATCATTCCGGAACAGATGGTGATTTTTGACAACGTAAACCAGACCATGACCTGCCTGCAGATCTGTTATCTTCAGGAAGGGGATAATCCTGCGGCAGCCTATGAGACGGGCATGGCGCAACTCAAGGAACTGGTCTCCATCGTTCGAAAGCCCCACAGTGAACCGGAAAGATGCACCAGCGCCCCCACGCATCTTTCGGCCCTGACCCCGCCTGAAGAGTACCTGACAGGCGTCCAAAAAATCAAAGCGCATATTGTGGAGGGAGATATCTTCCAGGCCGTATACTCCCAGCCATTTTCCTGCGACACCGATATCGACCCGGTACTGATCTACCGGGCCCAGCGGTACATTAACCCGTCCCCTTATATGTTTTTCATGAACTTCAAAGACAGGGTGATTGCAGGCTCCTCCCCCGAAACCATGGTCCGGCTTGAAAACCGGGTGGCCACCCTGCGGCCCATTGCAGGCACCCGCCCCAGGGGAGCCAATGAACAGGAGGACCGACGCCTTGCCGACGATCTGCTCAACGATGAAAAGGAACGAGCCGAGCATGTGATGCTCATCGACCTTGGCAGAAACGATCTGGGACGAGTGGCCCAGGCCGGAACAGTCCAGGTGACGGACACCATGGTGATCGAACGTTACTCCCATGTCATGCACCTGGTATCCAACATCACCTGCGATCTTAAGGACGACTGCGACGCTTATGATCTGTTCCGGGCCACCTTTCCTGCAGGCACCCTGTCCGGGGCCCCCAAGATTCGGGCCATGGAAATCATCGGAGAGCTTGAACACAGGGCCCGCGGGGTATACGGCGGGGCTGCCGGATATATTTCCTTTACGGGAAACATGGATTTTGCCATAACCATACGCACGGCAGTCATAGAGAACGGAAAACTCACCGTCCAGGCCGGTGCCGGCATTGTCCATGACTCCGACCCTGAAACGGAATTAGAAGAGTGCATCAACAAGGCCAAAAGCGTTGAAATGGCCCTGGAACTGGCCCTGGCCCAGAATGAGGGAGACATATAAATGAAAGTTGCCATTATAGATAACTACGATTCTTTCACCTTTAACCTGGTGCATTATGTATTGCACACCGGGGTTGACGTAGAGGTCTTCCGAAACGACAAAATCACTGTGGATGAATTGGAAGATATGGCCCCGGGCGCAATCATCATCTCACCGGGGCCGGGTCGCCCCGAAGATGCCGGCATCTCTTTGGAACTTGTCAAAAGGCTTTCCGGAAAATTTCCCATCCTTGGCGTCTGCTTAGGTCATCAGACCATTGCCCAAAGCTTTGGGGGCACCATTATCCATGCCAAGGCCATCATGCACGGCAAAACCAGCGTTGTGGAAGCCGACGGTCAGTATATCTACACAGGGATTAACAAACCCTTTACCGTCATGCGCTACCATTCCCTGGCGGTTCAGGAGTCTGATCTGCCGGACTGCCTGACCGTGACGGCACGCACCCAGGATGGTGAAATCATGGGACTGCGCCACAAAGAACACCCCACCCAGGGTGTCCAGTTCCACCCGGAGTCTTTCATGACCACCGTGGGCAAACGATTGATCCGTAACTTCATTAAAGGAGCCTGATATGAGTTTTACAAGCCATCTGAACACCATTATTTCCGGAAAGGACCTGAATCAGGATCATATGGCCGAAATGCTGACGGATATTTTTTCCGGCACCATCACCGAATCCCAGATCGGTGCGTTTATGGCCGCTCTGGCCACCAAGGGAGAGACTTTTGAGGAATTGGCGGGAGCAGCCCGGGCCATGAGAAGAAAAGCCGTCCGGATCCAGGCCAACGCCAAGAAGGTCATTGACACCTGCGGCACGGGCGGGGATGCCTCCGGCTCTTTTAATATCTCCACCACCACGGCCTTTGTTGTGGCAGGAGCCGGGGTAACTGTGGCCAAGCACGGCAACCGGAGCATTTCAAGCAAATGCGGCTCTGCCGATGTGCTGGAGGTGTTAGGGGTCAAGCTGGATACGGATCCGGAAATCGTTGAAGAAGCGGTGAACGAGATCGGTATCGGCTTCATGTTCGCCCCCCTCTACCACGGCTCCATGAAATACGCAATGAAGTCCAGGACGGAATGCGGCATCCGCAGCATATTTAACATGCTGGGCCCACTGACCAATCCGGCCTCGGCCTCCTGTCAGATCCTGGGGGTATATGCCCCTGAGTTAACGGAGATGTTCGCCCGGGCCCTGAAACTGCTCGGTGTGGAAAAAGCATTTGTCGTCCACGGCCACGACGGCATGGACGAGATGACCACCACAGACCTTTCAAGAGTAACACAGCTTGCCGACGGCATGATCAAAACCTATGACGTGGATCCTTTAACTTTTTTTGGAGAGTATGCCGAACCTGCGGATCTTCTTGGCGGGGATGCCAATGAAAATGCCGCCATTACCCGCGCAATTTTGAAAGGCGAGGCAGGGCCCAAACAAAACATTGTCCTGCTCAACGCAGGTGCAGGGCTCGTGGCAGCAGACGCCGCACCGACCATAGAAAAGGGCATCGAACTTGCCAGGGCATCCATTGAATCCGGCAAGGCCATGGAAAAGCTGGAGGCTCTGGCAGCCTACACCCAGGAAAACGGATAAGGAACCGGTACAGGAGCAATCAACATGGAAGGATTTTTAAAAACCATATCCGGTATTAAAAAGGAACAGATTCAGGCGGCCGTCCGGTCCATTCCTCTGACAGCGTTGCGAGGGGAAGCCGAATCCATGAAGCCCCCCGTTTCCTTTAAAGATGCCATGGCAAAAAGTACCTCAACCGATCCCGGCATTATCGCCGAGATAAAAAAGGCCTCCCCCTCAAAGGGGGATATAAGGCCGGACATTGATCCGGCTGCCTATGCCAAAGCATACACCAAAGGAAAGGCCAGGGCCATTTCGGTTCTGACAGAAACCGAGTTTTTCAAGGGCAGTCTTGAAGACCTTAAACTTGCATGTGCAAATACCGACCTGCCCGTACTGAGAAAGGACTTTATCTTCACCGAGTACCAGATCTATGAGGCCAAACGGGCCGGGGCATCCGCCGTTTTGCTTATCACCACGATGCTCTCGGCAACCCATCAGGCGGAACTGACCGCCCTCACCCGGGAACTTGCCATGGAACCGCTTGTGGAGATCAACTCGGAGTGGGAGTTTGAACAGGCCTATCAGACACAGGCCCGGGTGGTGGGCATCAACAACCGCAACCTGTCTACCCTTAAAACAGATCCCACTGTGGCCAAACGGGTGGCCAAAATCTTTCCCGAGGAGATCATCGCTGTAGAAGCGTCAGGCATATCCTCCCGTGCCGGCATTGAAGAAGGCCTTGACACGGGCATTTATAACTTTCTTGTCGGCGAAAGCATTGTCAGGGCCAAAGACCCTGCAGCCTTTATCCGTGAACTTTGCGGAAAGACAATAGAGGATCAGCCCCGGGGAGACGACAGGTGAGCTGTCACACGGTTGAAAAAAAATTCAAACTGCCCCAAAAAAACGCTCCCCTGGTCAAGATTTGCGGCCTGACACAGGTGGACAATGCCATCGCCACAGCCGAGGCCGGGCCCGACCTCATCGGCCTGGTCTTTTTCCCCAAAAGCCCCCGGAATGTATCCTTGTCACAGGCCAGACAGATCAGCCTGGCCCTGCCCTCGCACATTGCCGCCTGCGGTGTATTTGTGGATGCGGATTACGATGCAGTCATGACCACTGCCGAGTCCTGCAGCCTTGCTGCGGTTCAGCTGCACGGCACGGAATCCCCCGAAACCGCCGCACGACTGTCCGCCCAGGGACTTATCGTCATCAAGGCTTTTTTCGCCACCCGAAGCCCGAAGCTCGACACGGTTAAAGACTATCCCTGCATTGATTATTATCTGGCCGAGTACGGCAAAGGGATTCTGCCCGGAGGAAACGCCGAAGTCTGGGATTACGGCATGGTCAAGGGAACCGGTGGGCCTGTCCCCCTGGTACTGGCCGGAGGGCTCTCGCCGGAGAATATTGCCATGGCCATATCACAAGTCAAACCTGCAATTGTCGATGCCTCCTCCTCCCTGGAATCCGCCCCAGGCGTCAAAGACATCAAAAAGGTCAAAGCATTCGTTCAAAATGCCGGGACCGGTTAAAAGGTCCCGGCGGATATAATGGCGATAGGTTATGACAGGGCTTAACGGACCAGGATATTGGTGCCCGGATAAATATTATCCTCCGGGGAAAGCTTATTGAGTTTCCGGATAGCCTGCACGGTGGTGTTGTACTTCTGAGAGATGGACCAAAGGGTTTCGCCCTTTTTCACCGTATGAAACATGGACGCCTTGGTGGACTGCTGAACCGGTTTCTTTTTCACAGCCGTCTTTTCGGCCGGCGTGGGGGCAGGCTTTTCCTGGGTAACCACAGGGGCCGGATGGACGGACGCCTGTTTCATCTGGGAAATTTGCCTTTCCGCCTTTGCCAGCCGCGCGATAAGGGCGTCCATTTTCAGCGTCATGGCCGTCTCCAGCCGATTCACACGCGCTCCCAGTTCCCCCACCTTTTTGGAGGCCCCTGAAGATTCGACCATGTCTGCCGTCTCCCCGGATGCCGAAAGCCTGGCCATGGCAACCTCCAATTGCGCCACCCGCTTTTCCATCGCGGCATCCACACCGGTGTCAACGGCAGTTTTACCCGGCACTGCAGAATGCTTCACATCCCCGCCACTGTCCCAGAAAAAGACAAAAAAGACCACCACCGTAACCGCCAACGCACCGGCGATAATCAGGGTAAATTCATTCTTTTTCAAAAGGGAGGTGTCCACATCCATGGGATCCTGCGAGGCGACCTTTTTTTTCTGGTTGGTGTTTTTTCCGGTAGTGGGGATCTTTGACTGGGGTTTGGCCGTGGTGGGTTTCATGCCGCCTGCTCCTGTAAAAGTATTATTCCTGGCTATTCATATCATCTGCGCCTGATTTTTCAACCCATAACCTGCCACATCGGCATTCAATTGTTTTCGAACCGGCCTGGCCTAAAATACCCCATGAATGTCCTTTTATTATTTTTCAGTGCCGGTATACTTGGAGTCAAAATAAAAAGCTAATTCGAGGGGAACCATAGCGATGACAGTATCACCTAAAAAAACAGCACTCTTGGTTGTGGACGCCCAGGAGTCCTTCAAGGCCAGAGGCCGTGAATTCTGGCAGTCCGGAGGCCCTGAAGACTTCGAGCACCATATCACAGGCCTTGTCAACGGGTTCAGGCAGGCGGGGCACCCGGTCTTTTTTATCCTTCACACGGATAATGATCCGGGATTTTCTATGGATTCTCCTTATTTCAGAGTAATGGACTGCCTGGAAAAACGGGAAACGGAGCCGGTTATAATCAAACGGGTGCACAACGCATTTACGAGCACCCGGCTGCTGCCCATGCTGCTGAAGGAAAACATTACAAGGGTGGCTGTCTGCGGCATTCGCACGGAACAATGCTGTGAAACTACGACCCGGGTGGCATCGGACTTAGGTTTTGAGGTCGATTATGTCACCCAGGCCACCCGGAGCTTTCCCCTCACCCATCCTGTCACCCTGGAAACCCTGACCGTAAAACAGATCCAGACGCGGACCGAAATGGTTCTCCACAACCGGTTTGCCCGTATCGCAACCGTTGATCAGGCGCTTGACGCCCTGAAAAAGGCTTAACCCATGAAGCAGGTTCTGTTTTTATTATTCCCCGGCATGGAAATCCTGGATTTTGCAGGCCCGCTTCAGACCTTTGTCGAGGCGGCAAACCGGGGCTGCGATCTGACCGTGTCCTGCTGCTCCTGGGAGACTGAGATTTGCGCCTCACAAAACATCTTCATCAGCCGCCTGGACCATTTTTCAAAAACAACGCTCCGGGAGGGGGATATCCTTGTTATTCCTGGAACAGATCACCAATACTATACGGGAAGTAATCTATCCCGGATCCCTGAAGAGGTGTTTGAATGGTTGAGACACGCCTATGAAAAAAAGGTCCGGCTTTGCTCTATCTGCACCGGAGCGTTTGTGCTCGCCTATGCCGGATTACTGGATGGCAAACGATGCACCACCCATTGGATGCGCACAGGCGAGCTTACAAAAACCTATCCTCAGCTTCGGGTGGAAACCAGCCGCCTTTTTGTACACGATCAGGGGATATACACCAGTGCCGGAGTTGCCTCGGGCATCGACCTTGCCCTGGCTCTGGTGGAGAAAAGCTGGGGTCCGCACATGGCGGCAAACATCGCAAGAGATCTTGTGGTGTATATGCGGCGGGACGGCTCCCATCACCAGGATTCCGTTTATTTAAGTTTCAGGGATCATATCGATCCTGTCGTCCATGAAGTCCAGGATTATCTGCTCTCCCACCCCAAAGACCGCCCGGGCATTGAGGAACTGGCCGAAAGGTTCGGCCAAAGCCCCCGGAACCTGACCCGGCTATTCAAAAAAGCCACGGGAATCACGATTAAGCAATTCACCACCCTGGTGATCCTGGAGCAGGCAGGCCAACTGCTCCAGGACCTAAGCCAACCGATCGAATCCGTTGCCCTGCAATGCGGATTCCACGATGCAAAGCACCTAAGACGTCTGTGGAAAAAGCACTTCGGGACCACGCCATCCCAGGTCCGAAGGCCCTGACAATCGCATTCAACCCGGATCAAAATCATTGAATCCTTTTCCTTTAGTATGGTAGAGTCTAAAAGTAAACAGACCTGAATACGGGAAGGTTCTCTATGAGAGTAAAACGAGTTGGCGTACTCTTGGCATTTGCAGTGCTGTGCACGGCGGCCCTTGCAGGGACCGGCATGGCCCAGGATGTATTCACCAACAAGATTGGAATGCGGTTTGTTAAAATTGACGCAGGCAGTTTCATCATGGGAAGCCCGGAGTCAGAACAAGGGCGGCAGTGGAACGAATCCCAGCACCGGGTTATCATCAGCAAAAGCTTTTACATGGGAGAAACAGAGGTGACTCAGGGGCAGTGGAACCGCCTGGTTTCCCCTAACCCCTCTTCATTTAAGCTTGGAAAATCCTATCCTGTGGACAGTGTCTCCTGGGAGGAAGCCATGACATTTATCCAGTTTCTGAATAAATTGGAGGGCACAACCCAGTACAGGCTTCCCACCGAAGCGCAGTGGGAGTATGCCTGTCGCGCAGGCAGCACAACCGCCTTTGCCGACGGCCCCATTACCACACTATCCTGCAACGATCCGGAACCGGCGCTGATAGACACGACCTGGTACTGCTACAACTCAGGGCTTGCCGGCCCGGCCAGGGACTTCAAGCCCCATCCTGTTAAACTTCTCAAGCCCAATAAATGGGGCCTTTACGACATGCACGGCAATGTTCAGGAATGGGTTCTGGACCATTGCGAATGGCGCAACCTTTTCAGAGGCCAGGTCGGTGTAATCACCTCAACTTACCAGGACGGCATCACAGACCCCCTTGAAACCAAAGGAAACCGCAGGGTGATCCGTGGCGGGGGCTGGTACCAGAACAGCAAGTACCAGCGGGCCGCATACAGATCTTATTACAAGCCTGTTGCCAGAAGAAACAGTTTAGGATTTCGGGTGGTCCGTATGCCCTGACAGGGACTCTTGCCGGAAAAGCCGCCACAAAACGATGCCGCCTCCCAGCAGCACGACATCCCGGATCAGCAGCCGGACGGCGGCCCCTTTTAGTCCGTCAGAAGGCCCGGATTCAAAAGAAAAACAGCCGCAGTCAAACTCATGGCCCCGGATCAGGTTAAATGCGATGATGAGAATAAAGCAAAAAAGCATCAGGTTGATCACGGCAAGACCGGCCTCTTTGGACAACATGCGCCAACCGCCTGTGACAAGGCAGATACCAGCTAAAAGTTCGATAAAGGGCACCCAAATAGCCAGAAGATTAATCAGAACGCCTGGAAATATCCCGTATCCGTAGAGGATGCGGGCAAAATCCTCGGGAGACACTATTTTATGCCATGAGGCATAGATAAAGGCTGCGCCAAGCACCAGCCGAAGCACCCAGCTCAACCAAAACCGCCAGCCGGAGTCTGCATACTGTCCATTATCCAAATAGTTCCCCTGCCCGGTTTTGATATCAGCCTTCATTATTTACCACCTCAAAGCCCATCTCAGACCATTCTTCAAACCCGCCGCTGTATACCATGACATCCTTTACCCCCATGAGCACAAGCTTTCTTGCAAACTCATGGCTGTCCTGACAGGCTGCCCCGGAACAATAGACCACCACGGGCAGTTTTTTAGCCAGAACCCTTTCTAAAGGTTTTAAGTTTGCATTGAAGTCGTGGAGAGGAAATGAAAGCGCGCCTGGCAGATGCCCTTGGGCATAGGCCACATCAAGCCTGGCATCAATGAGAATCAGGTTACCGGAGGCCATCATGCGCCGCAGTTTCAGGGGATTGTTGAGTTCGGCGGCCTTTGCATCGCCGAATTTTCCAGTATCCGCCATCACCACACCCACCTTGGGATCCCACTGCCCTTTTAACGGAATTCCCACAGGGGAGATGGCATTTACCCCAAAAGCCAAGGCCAGGGATAGAACCAGAATCAGCAAAACACCTTTGATATGAAAGCCTGACATTAAACCCTCGCCCGAATCCGCTTGAAAAGCTGAAGCCGTTTGCGCACCACCATCAGCATCAGCCAGTCTTCCATCAGGCCTGCGATCTTATCCTCCCCGGCGGATCGGGGCCTTTGGGAAGCGGTTTCTTCCAATGGCGCCTCCCCTTGCTCATCCCCGTTGAGAACGGCCAGGGAATCGATGATGCTCTGTCCCGGATCAGCCGGGGTCTGGGCCAGCACTTCCCCGGCATCCTGCTCGCCTTCCTGCTTTAAGAGGGCAAGTTCCAGTCTTTTGACCGCCGCCCGAACCTCTGCCCCGCCTTCCAGGACATCGTCGTCCAGGCGCCCGTACATGGCAAGGGCATCTTTTATATATCCTTGGGCTTCGTAAAGCCTGGCCAGTTCAATGCTGGCAAATTTCTGGGTCATGGCAGCGCTTCCTTTCGTGCTGTTTTTTCCTTGAATATCAATTCATCGGGTTCGGCCATTTCATGTTCATGCTTGGCCAGATGCTTGATGTAGTTGATGTCATGTTTTAAGCTTTTGATCTCTTTTTCGACTTTCCGGTTCTGCTCGGCCTCCAGCTTGACTCTGGTATCCACCTGCCGCTCTTTTTGACTTAAGGCCCGGTAATCCATAACCCCGTCCGTTGAAAAGACAATCATGCCCATAAGCCCCAGGATGAGCAGGAGCCCTAAATAAAATCCAATTCTTTCAATTCCGGACATGATGATCTGCCAATATTTTTTTTAAAAAGGTCATTTCCGGTCTGGCCAACAGCATTGATGCTCCCAGAAAACTGAGCCCCCCAAGGCCGATTAAGGCGATAAGAACACCTGCCCGGGCGATTACATCTCCGGTTTCAGGCATCCACCGGTCGGCGGCCCACCGGACTAAGCAGGCCATTATACCAGAGACCAAAAGGGCCCGGCAAGCAGAAACCAGCAGTCTTGAAATCGACGTTCCCATGCTTGAAAAGCCCCCGAGCACCAGGAATCCGCCCAGAGATCCCAGGGCAAGGGAAAGGGCCAGTCCCGTCACGCCCAAAGCCTCTTTGAAAAAAAAGGCTGACACCAGATGAACCAGGATGCTGACACAGCTTGCCGCCATTGGCAGCCGGAACTTTGATAAGGCAAAATGCCGAATCACCAGCAGGCGGGTACCGGCCATGGCCCACAGTCCCGGGACCATAAAAAAGAGGCAGTCCGCCGTTCTTGCAACGGCATCCGTGTCAAATGCACCACGGCCGAAAAGCAGGGTCACGATATGGCGGTCCAATGCCATGATGCCCGCGATGGCACCCATGGTAAAAAAAAGAACGATCCTTATTCCTTCGTCGACATCCGTTACCACTCCGGATTCCCCCTTTGCCTCAGCTCTCGATAATGCAGGCAGAAAAACAGTTGCGGCCGAAGACACCAGAAGGGCCATCGGGAACTGAACCAGGCGTTCGGAAAAGTAAAGATGGGAGATGCTTCCCTCAGCCAGGGTGGAGGCAAAAAGAGTCGAAACCAAAAGATTGATCTGAAAGGCACAAGCGCCCATCATACAGGGGAAAAAGCGCTTGGCTGCCCGGATGGCACCGGGGTGCAACAAGGGAAAGCGACCCGGCCTGCCCAGGCTGCTGCGGCGCAGGACCGGCAACTGGAAGGCCACCTGCAACAGACCGCCCAGAGTCACGCCCATGGCCAGCGCCAGTACCCTGGGCTCCGGCGAAAAAAGCCATACCGAGGAGATGATCCCGGCATTGAGCAGAATGGGTGTGGCAGCCGCACCTTTGAAGCGCCCGTGGGCATTGACAAACCCCATGCACAGGGCAAGAAAGAGAATCATGGATAAATAGGGCAGCATCAGCCTGAGCAGCAAGGCGGTCAGGGTATGGACATAGCTGCCCTGTGAATAGCCCGGGGCCAGCAGATCCACCAGAAACGGGGCCGCATAAATGCATAAGCCAACCAAAAAGGCGGACACCGCTGAAATCATCACCAGGGAAGACCAGAACATGGCAGCGGCCTGGTCCCTTTGTCCCCGGGCCAGGTATGCGCTGAATTCCGGCACAAGGGAGAGGCTTAAGGTGCCGTCGGAAAACAGCTTTCGAAGCAGATCAAATGGCCTGAAGGCAAGGAAAAACGCATCTGACAAAAGACTTGTACCGAATACGGAGGCGATCACCGCATCTCTGACCACCCCCAAAATCCTGCTGACCAGGGTCAGCCCGCTGACCGATGCGGCATGCCGGAAAAGGTTGGTCACAAGGTTTTCCTTGACAAAATCAAAACTTCTGTGTATTTTTTCGAATTTGAAATACGACCTAATATTAACATTTAATTCATTTATTTGAAGGAGCTAGACCAAGTTGGCTAATCATAAATCAGCAAAGAAACGTGCCAAACAGAGCCAGGTTCGGCGGATGAGAAACAAATCCGTTAAAACCGCCCTTAAAACCCTTGAGAAAAAGCTGCGCGCGGCCAAAGAGGCCGGTGAGGATGCCCAGGAGCTGATGAGACAGACCCAGTCTGCCGTTCACAAGGCTGCCAAAAAAGGCATCATTCACAAGAAAACCGCCTCCAGAAAAATTTCAAGACTGTCCAAGCTCGTCAACGCCTAAGGCAGCCTTTATAAGGCGCCTGTTTCATATTAGCACAGCCGGTCACAGTATATTGAGGACAGGTATTTTGGGGATTCACCCCTAAAATACCTGTCCTTTTTGTGTTAAAAATTACTTGTCATCCGGCTGACCAGCCGCTCCGCCATCCTGGTGGCAATAGCCTCCACAGCCTGGCGCTTATTGGACTCATCATCCACGACACTCGAAGATGTCGTATAGCTTTCCGTGGCCGTAAAATCCTTTACGGACCAGATAATTTTTCCATCGGCATCTGTAATCTTCACATCCACCACCGCAGTGACCTGTCGTTCATCCACAGTCTCGGTTGACGTCCTGGACAGAGTGGAATAGGTAATGGCCTTAATGATGCCGGAAATTTTCCGGGCAGCCGTGTCCGTTACCGTGGTATCCGTTCTCGACTGAATCTCCCGGACCAGTTCATTGGTAAAACTCATCCCGGCGCGGGCTTCGGATGAGTTGTTTTCAAACACCCCCACAGCCACCCGCGAGACATCCTTATTCAAGTATCCACCACCGGCCAGCTTATAGCCGCATCCGGCTGCCGAGAACACCAGAGCCAGGGCAATTATGATTATCTGTTTCATGTTTACACCACAATGTTGACCAGGGTTTGTTTTTTACGGATCACGATCATTTTCTTAATCGGCTTATCCTCAACATGCTTTTGGATATTCACATCAGCCAGGGCCATTTCCTTGATCGTCTCTTCCGCAGTATCGGCACTGGTGGTAAACTTGGCGCGAAGCTTGCCGTTGACCTGAACCACCACCAGTACATCATCGGTTTCCAGGGAATCCTTCCGAAAGTCAGGCCAGGGGCGTTCCAAGACAGACCCCTCATGCCCCATGCGCTCAAACAGTTCTTCACAAAAGTGGGGAACGATAGGGCTGAGCAGCAGCAGGACATTTTCAAGGCAGAACCAGAGCACAGACTTCATCTCATCGTCCGCCCCCTCCATGTCTTCGGCATACATGGCATTGACCAGCTCCATCACCGCAGAAATGGCCGTATTAAAATGAAAGCTCTTGTCAATATCGTCAGTCACTTTCTGGATGGTTTGGTTTGCCTTGATGTAAAGCGCTTTGGCATTGGCGGTGGAAAGTCCTGCTGCAGCCCCGGTATAAGGCGAGACACCTTTCAAAGTGTCGATACAGGCAAGTGCCAGACGCCAGACCCGGTTGACAAACCGATTGGACCCTTCCACCCCGTCCTCGCTCCATTCCAGATCCCGCTCCGGTGGCGCAGCAAAAAGGCAGAACAAGCGGGTGACATCCGCCCCGTATTTTTCCAACAGCTCATTGGGATCCACCACATTCTTCTTGGATTTGGACATCTTGATGACCCGGCCGACTTCAACATCTTTGCCGCAGCGGGTACAGGCAAGCCCCTCCCCTTTCTTTTCGGCCTGTTCCGGGAAGAGATATCCGTGCTCAGGACAGGTCATGGTCTCCTTGCAAACCATGCCCTGGGTTAAAAGATTGGTAAACGGCTCCTTAAAATCAATAAACCCCAGGGTATTGAGAACCCGCATGAAATACCGGGAGTAGAGCAGGTGCAGCACCGCATGCTCTACGCCTCCGATGTACTGGTCCACAGGCGCCCAGTACTTTACCGCCTTGGGATCGAACATCCCTTTATCGTACCGGGGCGAGCAATACCTTAAATAATACCAGGAGGACTCCACAAATGTGTCCATGGTATCAGTGTCTCTTTTGGCATCCTCTCTGCCGCAGGAAGGACAGGTAGCCTTGGCAAAATAGTCCAGGGTGGGCAGAGGGGAACCGCCCTTTTCAAGCAGGTTGGCATCCTCGGGCAGGGCAATGGGCAGATCAGATTCCGGCACGGGCACCACCCCGCAGGTTGGGCAGTGAATTACAGGAATGGGAGCCCCCCAATAGCGCTGACGGGAGATTCCCCAGTCCCGGAGACGGTAGGAGACCGCCTTCTTGCCGTGCCCTTCACTGTCCAGCCATTCAGTCATGGCCTCCAGGGCCTGCTGGCTGTCCATACCATTGAATTGCCCCGAATTCACCATCACGCCTCTGCCCGAATAAGCTTCGGTCATAGCGGCAGGCTCCAGTGGATCGCCCTCTGGCTGAACCACAACCCGGATGGGAAGATCATACTTTTTGGCAAAGTCAAAGTCCCTCTGGTCTCCGGCCGGAACCGACATGATGGCGCCGGTACCATACCCCATGAGGACAAAATTGGCCGTATACATGGGAATCTTTTCTCCGGTGGCCGGATTAATGCAGTAGGCCCCGATAAAGACCCCTTCCTTTTCATATTTTTCAATGCCGTCTGCAGACCGCTCCTGCTTGGAGACTTTGTCAACAAAGGCATCCACGGCCGATTCCTGATCCGTACCCCGGGACAACTGCTCCACTAAAGGATGCTCCGGGGCAAGACACATAAAGGTGGCACCGAAAATGGTATCCGGACGGGTCGTAAATACGGTCAGCTTCTCATCCGAACCGTCAATGGCAAACCCAAGCTCCGCGCCGATGCTCTTTCCGATCCAGTTTTTCTGCATCACCGTTACTTTACCCGGCCATCCGGGCAGTTTATCGCAGTGAACCAGCAGGTCTTCGGCATAGTCGGTGATCTTGAAAAACCACTGCCACAGCTTTTTTTGCTGAACCACCTGGGAACAGCGCCAGCATTGCCCCTGCTCCACCTGCTCATTGGCCAGGACGGTCTGGCATTTCTCACACCAGTTGACATAGGACTCCTTGCGGTAGGCCATGCCCTTTTCCAGCATCTTCAAAAAAAGCCATTGCTCCCATTTATAGTACTCGGGCCGGCAGGTGGCGATTTCTCTATCCCAGTCATAGGAAAATCCCATTTTTTTAAGCTGGGCCCTCATGGCACTGATATTGTCATAGGTCCAGGCGGCCGGGTGGGTGTTGTTATCAATAGCGGCATTTTCCGCAGGCATGCCAAAAGCATCCCATCCCATGGGATGAATGACATTAAATCCCTTCATCCTTTTATAACGGACCACCACATCGCCGATGGTATAGTTGCGCACATGGCCGATATGGATCTTGCCCGAAGGATAGGGAAACATTTCAAGCAGATAATATTTCTCCCTGGACGGATCTTCGGTGACTTTAAAAAGCTTTTGATTTTTCCAGTATTCCTGCCATTTCGGCTCTACAGCAGAAGGGCTGTACCGTTCCTCCATTATGCCAAATCCTTTCGACGCGTTATTGACGCAATTAATGTTGTTTTATGAACCTTATTAGATGCCATAAGACGCCATAAATAGCAAGTCAGAACAAGCATTCGGCAGTATCCCGGATCACCAGGACGCACCCGCCCTGCCCCGCCGGGAACCCAAGGAGAACATAAAATTAGACGATTAAAGGAATCGGGCGCCAAAGGCGGCCAAACCAAAACAGCTGACAGATAACGAAACCAGGGGAGAGATCGGACCTCTCCCCAAAGCAATTATTACTGGCTTAATTCTGTGGTCTCAATAGACCGAAGACATTTTTGGCAGGCTTTTTTGTGATTACGCAACGCCTTGACGGCACACGCCTCTTCTTTGAACCACCGAGGCGGTGGGCCGGTATGGCCATTAAGCTTTTTTTGACAAGACTGGCAAAGCATTTGAACCCGCCCGTCTTCTTCACATGAGGCCAGAAGATGATAACGCCCCTTGGCGGTGGTAGTGCCAATGCCATAGCCGGTGACTTTCTTGGAAACATCATCATTGAAAAACATCATTTTCCTCTATACAGCCCAACAAGATTAGACAACCCAACAAGAACACCATCGAAACAAATCTATAACCTGAATCCGGAATATCATTGCAAATAAGGGTCCAGCCCCTAAAAAAACAAGATAGCACTCCTCCTCCAATTCCCCGGAATCACCCGTGGCTCTTTCCCCTTTGCCTGAAAAGTCTAAACTGCACTCTTTTTCGCCTTTAAAAAGCCTATCGAAATCTCCCCAATCCTAACGAAACAACACCACCAATTTAACGAAATACCCCCAAACCAACATCCTCCTCCACCCAGTCCGGTTCCTCCCAAAGCCTTCAGCAAATGGAATAACCGCCTTTGCTTTTTTGTTTTTTTATTGACCCTAAGGATTGATAATGGTATAAAAATGAGTTTTTTACTGCATCTGACAGGCAGGTGCAATGTGTATTAATCCTTGCTCCGGGCAAAACGCTTATGTGCCGGGGCTTTATATCCGTAAGGAGTAGAAATGAGGAAGTATGAAACTGTCTTTATTTCTGACCCGGATCTGCAGGATCAAAGCCGTGCAGAACTGTTCGACAGGGTCAGAAGTATCATCACCCGGGAAAATGGTATTCTTTTAGATTTTGACGAGTGGGGCAGCAAGAAACTGGCCTATGAAATCAGAAAAAAGCTCAGGGGCTATTATGTCTGCATGACCTATGGCGGAGACGGCGCCCTTGTAAAAGAGCTTGAAAGAAATTTCGGTCTCAGTGACGATATCATGAAATTCATGACCATTCTCCTTTCCGACCACGAAACTGCTGAATCCCTTGAAAAACAGGCAACTGAAGCTCAGGAAGCCAAAGCGGCCAAAGCCGAAAGCGAAAAGGTTGAGGCTGAGACTGCTGAAAAGGAAGATGCTTCAGAGGCCGAAACAGAAACTGAGGCTCCTGTTGAAGAAGAGGATACTGACGCTGAATCCACAGAAGCCAAAGAAGATTAGATCGCAAAGGAGATAAAAGCATGTATAAAGGTCAAAAAGGCGGAAAGAACAGATTCTACCAGCGCCGCAAAATCTGCCGGTTCTGTGTGGACAGCGGAATGGAAATTGATTACAAGAATCCGAAAAGCTTAAGGCAGTTCGTCACTGAACGGGGCAAAATCATCCCCAGAAGAATCACCGGGACCTGCGCCAAACATCAGCGTCAGCTGTCACTTGCGATCAAGCAGGCACGCCAGATCGCATTGCTGCCGTTTGTTGGCAGGCCCATGCATTAAGCAATTTTCAGGCAAAGCGAGGTCAGGTGTCAGTCGCCATCACCCATCCCAGAGTTCTCAAGGAGATCTTCATCGGGATCTCATTGTGTACACTGATTTTCGGGCTCATTTTCGCATTCCCTCTGCTGGGAGTGTTTGCCCTGCTTTTTTTGCCCCTGCCGGTGTTGTTTTTCCGGCTGAAACTGGGACGAAGCAGCGGCACCGCGATTGTGGCACTCAGTTTTGTAGTGCTTCTTATCATGACCCGGGGACTGGCTTTTGACATCCTTTACTTCGGATCGCTGTTGATGACAGGGCTGTTTCTGGGAGAATGCATTGAACGGCATTTCACCATCCAGAAAACCATGTCTGTGACCACACTTATGGTTGCAGGGACTGCATTTGCAGCATTTGGGCTATATACAGTCCTTGCGGGCAAGAGCATGGGCGCTCTGGTATCCCAATACCTGAGCCAGTACCTGAACCTGACCGTGGAATTATACTCGGAAATGGGAATGGACAAAGACCAGATACAGGTCCTTAACAAGGCCTTTGTCATGGTTCTGCCCGGTATGTTCCTGGTCTCCTATTTGACCACCCTGTGGCTGAATATTCTGATCATTCGAAAGCTTTTGCTCAAAAAGGGAATTTCCCTTACCAGCATGGCTCGGCTGAACTGCTACAGGGCCCCTGATACTCTGGTCTGGGGGGTCATTCTTCTGGGATTGGCCCTGATGCTGCCCAGTCAAGCGGCCAAGGCCGTCAGCATCAACTGCCTGATCGTTTTAATGCTTGTGTATTTTTTTCAAGGAATTGCTGTTGTGTCCTTTTTTTTTACAAAAAAAAACTCTCCGATGTTCTTAAGGGTAGTTTGCTACAGCCTGATTGCGGTGCAGCTCTACTTTCTGATCATGGTCATCGGACTGGGTTTTTTTGATAATTGGCTGAACTTCAGAAAACTGGACATAGCGACCCGATAAATTAAAGATCGTTTTTGCCTGCAAAGGCAAAGATGATATTTGGAGGTTTACAATGAAAGTCATCTTAAAAGAAACCATTGATACCCTGGGTATTGCCGGCAGCGAGTGTGACGTGGCCCCCGGGTATGGCAGAAACTATCTTCTGCCCCAGGGCAAGGCCGTTCTTGCCACCCCCCAGAACCGCAGGGTGATGGAGCAGGCAAGAGCCAAGCTGGAACTGCAGATTGCCAAGGAACGGAAACTGGCCGAAGAAATGGCTGCCAAGATCAAAGACGTGGCCTGCACCATTTCCGCCAAGGTTCGTGAAGAAACCTATCTTTACGGTTCCGTTACCAGCCATGATATTAAAGATTCCCTGGCTGCTCAGAATATTGAAGTGGAGCGTCGCGCCATTCTTCTGTCCGAGCCCATCAAGGAAACCGGTGAATACAAAGTGCCCATTCGTCTCTATAAAGACGTTGAGCCTGAAATTACCGTCACCGTAGTGGCCGAAGAAAAAGAAGAAAGATAAGAAGGATACCCGGACACCGGATGTTTTTCCGGTGTCCGGGTATTCTCTGGTACCATAGTGCCCGATAAAAACACCATAAAAACAGATCCCCTTCTCAACCGCACCCCGCCCCATGACATTGATGCGGAAGAGTCTCTTTTGAGCGCCGTCTTTATCAACAACGACTGCCTTCTGGATATTCTAGATATCCTAACGCCGGAAGATTTTTATAAAGGGGCCCATAAAAAAATTTTCAGAGTGATCGTCGAGCTGGCCTCAAGAGAGGAACCGGCGGATCTGGTCACCGTTGCCAATGCCCTCAATGAAAAAGACGAGCTGGAAGGCATTGGCGGCGCAGCCTACCTGGCATCCATCTCAGATGCCGCTCCGGTTGCGGTAAATGCCGTCCACTATGCCAAAATCATCCGGGGCAAGGCCGCCCTACGCCAGCTCATCGATGCCTCAACAAAAACCATTGAACGCTGCCTGGAAGACAAGGGTGATTTTAAGGATATTCTGGACGAGGCTGAGGCCGCCGTTTTCCAGGTGGCAGAACGGCGCTCCGGCAGTGCTTTCAAATCCCTTAATGAACTGATCATCATGAACATCGATCAGTTGGAAGAGCAGCAGGGCAAAACCGGAGGACTATCCGGCTTATCCACAGGGTATCCCAGGCTCAATCAAATCACCTCGGGTCTTCAGGGATCTGACCTTATTATCCTGGCTGCCCGGCCCAGTATGGGTAAGACGGCCTTTGCCCTGAACATCGCCCGGAATGTGGCTTTAGAAGAACAAAAACCTGTGGTTGTATTCTCTCTTGAAATGTCCTGCGATCAGCTTTCCATGCGGCTTTTAACCTCCGAGGCCCGGATCGATTCAAACCGGTTGAGAACCGGTTTTATCAGCCCGGAGGACTGGCAGAACGCCGTTGATGCGGCAGGGGTACTCAATGAAATGCCCATTTTCATTGATGACACCCCCAGTATATCCGTCATGGATGTCCGGGCCAAAACTAGAAAGCTCTACCAGAAACAAGGGGAACTTGGCCTTGTGATCATTGACTATCTTCAGCTCATGAAAGCCCCTTTCCGATCTGATCGAAGAGACCTTGAAATCGCTGAGATCTCTCGCTCCCTCAAAGGGCTGGCCAAGGAGTTGAACATCCCTGTAATTGCACTTTCCCAGCTCAACCGTATGCTGGAACAGCGTGCGGACAAGCGCCCCATGATGTCGGATCTTCGCGAGTCCGGCGCTATTGAGCAGGATGCCGACATCATCGCCTTTATCTACAGAGATGAAGTCTACAACAAGGAACCGGACAATCCTAAAAAAGGAACCGCAGAAATCATCGTGGCCAAAAACAGGAACGGTGCCACCGGAACGGCCCACATGGTATTCAACGGACAATACACCCGGTTTGAAGAATTGGCACCGGACTCTTACCAGGAATTTTAATGAAGCATCTGGTTTACGGCGTAACAGAGGGACTGCGAAAAACCCAGGTTGACCGCATCGAAGCCCTTTATACCCACAAATCTCCCCCTGAATTTCTTCTTGCCCCTGAAACCGCCATGGAAATGGTGGCCATCAGTCACGAGATCCGTCGTCAGATCGGCATTCTGCTGGACCGGAACGGTAAAATCGTCTGTGTCATTGCAGGAGAGCCCCACCGCATTGTGATCCCTGTGACATCGGATTACATGGCAGGCCCTGGACGCCTTAAGGGACTTCGCTGTGTCCATACCCATCTGGGGGATGAAGCCCTGACCCGGGATGATCTGACCGACCTTGCCCTCTTGCGTCTGGATTATATGACAGCCTTGTGTATCACGGCCCTTGGGGAAGCGGGCCCCGTATATTCGGCTCATATCCTTCCGGACCCGGAATCGGATCCTTACCAGGTCCTGCCCGGCACCACACTGAACCGTCTGAATGTGGACTGCCAGAACAGGATATTGGAACTGGAATCCGAACTGTCCAGACTCAACCGCCAGCACCGGCCTGAGACCGGAAGAGAAAACGCCTTTTTGATCAACGCCACCACAACAGATCCAAAAGATGCCTACATCTCCATGGATGAACTCCAGGAGCTTTGCAAAACCAGCCACATTAATGTCATTGGCGCAGCCATCCAGAGACGCAAGCAGATTGATCCCAAGTTTGTTGTGGGCAAGGGTAAACTGTCCAGCCTGATCATCACCGCCATTCAGAACTACGCCACCATGCTGGTCTTTGACAGGGAGCTTTCCCCGTCCCAGATCCGTTCCATCACAGACTTTGTGGAGATGAAGGTCATTGACAGAACCCAGCTGATTTTGGACATTTTTGCCAAGCAGGCCAAATCCAGAGAGGGCAAATTTCAGGTGGAACTGGCCCAGCTGGAATATCTTCTGCCCAGGCTCATCACAAAAAACACCGCCATGTCAAGGCTTGCCGGCGGCATTGGCGGCCGTGGTCCCGGAGAGACCAAGCTTGAGATCAACCGCCGGAGGGTCCGGGACCGGATTGTCCGCCTGAAAAAAGAAATCGAAAAAATCCGCAAGCAGAGAAAACAGCAAAAATCAAAACGAAAACGGCGGGATTTACCCGTCATCTCCATTGTGGGATACACCAACGCAGGAAAATCCACCCTGCTCAACACCCTGACCCAAAGCAATATCATCGCGGCCAACCGACTGTTTGCCACGCTGGATCCCTCGTCAAGGCGCCTGCGATTCCCCAGGGACAAAGAGGTCATCATTACCGATACTGTTGGATTTATCCAGAATCTGCCCAAAGAGTTGATGGAGGCTTTTCATGCTACCCTAGAAGAGCTGGCCGAAGCTGATGTCATCCTCCATGTCATTGATATCTCCAACCCAAGGTATATGCAGCAGAAAACTTCCGTTGAAACCCTTTTGACTCAACTGGACCTGGATAAAATTCCAACCCTTTATATTTTCAACAAAATGGATCAGGCAGACCTTAACGCCTTTGATAATCCATGGTTTCTCAACCAGGGAATTTTAGTCTCTGCCCTGGACAAAAAAAGCCTTGCGCCCCTGGTAGAAAAACTGGAGGCCATGGTCTGATTTGCGCGAAATAACATGCCGTACCCATAGGCGGGATATTGCCTTGACCTGACCCCTTATTTGCTTTAAACATGAAAGATGAACAAACCCACTTAAACTGGATACCTGATATATGGAAATAAAACTGGACCAGATGCTGACAGACGATGACCGCGTAAAAGAAGACACCTTGGACACACCCGATTGTTTTGGTGAATTTGATAAAGAAAACAAGCTTTGTTTTCGCTACTGCGCCATCTCCATTAAGTGCTGTGTCATGCAGAGCCTAAATCCCAAGGTGGATATCCTTGAAAAACTGCTCATCTACAATGACTATTCTGTAAAACCTAACTAGAAAAAAATTTATAAGACGCCCGTTCTTTAATGTGGGAACGGGATCAGGAAAAGATTTTCCCGGGGTTGAGGATATTCCCGGGATCAAAGACCTGTTTAATGCCTCTCATGAGGGCCAGTTCTGCAGGCCCGATCTCTTTTGGAAGATAATCCATTTTGGTGATCCCAACCCCGTGCTCCCCGGTGATGGTACCCCCCAGCCTCAGGGTATGGCCAAAGAGCTCGTCCATTGCCTGATGCGCCCGGGCCGCCTGGTCCGGGTCCGTTCTGTCATACATGATATTGCAATGAATGTTGCCGTCTCCGGCATGGCCGAAGCTGACAACCGTCAGACCGGAAGCCTGCTGGATTCCTTCAATGGCCTTGACCATTTCAGGAATCTTTGAAATGGGGACCACAATGTCTTCATTCAGCTTGTGGGGTGCGATTTTATACAGGATGGGGGACAATGCTTTTCTGGCCTCCCACAAGGCGGCGGTTTCCCCGCTGTCTTTTGCAATCGTCACCTCCAAGGCCCCATTTTGCAGGCAAAACGCCTTGACAGCCTGACTAGCCGTATCCACCTCATTCTCGGACCCGTCAAGTTCAAGAATCAGTAACGCCTGGGCCCGATCCGGCAATGAAAAGGACAGCCGATCCCTGACAAGCGCCAGGGATGCCTGGTCCAGATACTCTACACACCTGGGAATCAGGGTCTGTTTCATGACGGCGGACACGGTTTGGGCAGCCAGGGATATTTGATCGAAAAACACAGCCATGGTTTTAACCGCAGCAGGTTTAGGTAACAGGCGCAGCGTAATTTCCGTAACCAGGGCAAGGGTGCCTTCCGACCCGACAATCAGCCGGGTCAGGTCATAGCCTGCAACCCCCTTGGCCGTGGAAACTCCTGTTGTAATCGGCACTCCGGAAGGCAAAACCGCTTTCAAGCCTAATACATAATCACGGGTGACACCGTATTTTACAGCCCTGGGACCGCCCGCACACTCTCCGACATTGCCACCGATGGTGCAAACCGAAGAAGATGCCGGATCCGGAGGATAAAATAACCCTTTGGCCTCCACGGCCTTGTGAAGATCGGCTGTGACCACCCCGGGTTCAACCCGGGCTGTGAAATTTTCCTCGTCAATGTCGAGAATTTTGTTCATCCGGTTGGTGGCCATCACCAGGCCGCCTTCAACCGGAACGGACCCACCAGTCATCCCGGATCCCGCGCCTCTGGGCACAATGGGAAACTGATGCAGACAGGCCAGTTTAAAAATCTTGCAGACCTCTTCCGACGTTTTTGGAAAGACGATACCGTCAGGAAGAAAAGACTTTCCAGTGGCATCATAGGAGTAGACCAGTCGATCCTCTTTTTTTGTACTCAGACCGTCCTGGCCGACAATGGTTTCGATTTCCTTGAGAATATCCCGGGTAATCGCCATTTAAAATTTACCTGACTCCAGTCGTTTTGACAGATAGTTGACCTGCTCGTAAAGCACCCCTTTTTGTTTCATCTCTTTTTCCACGGCATTGACCGAATAAATGGCTGTGGCATGGTAACGTTTAAAACTGGTGCCGATTTTTTTAATGGGAAGATCGGTGTACCGCCGGGCCAGAAACATCGCGACCTGACGGGGTTTTACGATTCGCTGTTTTCTGGATTTGGACATAATGTCATTTTCTGTTATGGAAAATTCATTGCAGACCAGTTGTTTAATCAGCTCAATGGTGATCCGTTTCCGGTTCCGAGTCATATTGTCAAGAACGCTTCTGGCCAGTTCCAAATCGATGTTGCGGCCCATAAGCTGCCCCTTGGCCACCACGCCGAAGAGTCCGCTTTCCAGCTGTCTGACATCATCACACAGTTCCTGGGCAATATACTCAGTGATTTCACCTGGCAGGGCGCATCCAAGGCCTTTGGATTTTTTGTTCAAAATTTTGACTCGGGTATCAAAATCCGGGGCTTGAATTTCGGTCAAAAGCCCCATGTTCAAACGGGATTTTAAATTCTCATTAAGCTTTGGAATATCGTCTGGGCGTTCACATCCTGAGAAAATAATTTTTTTATCCGCATCCAGAAGGTAATCCAAAGTCATGGAAAGCTCCTTCTGGGTAGCGGTTTTGCCGGATAGAAAGTGAATATCTTCAAGGATCAGCGCATCGCAACGTTGACGATATTTATCTTTAAATCGCTGAATCGTATTATTTTTCAAAGAAAAAATCATCTCATTTGTAAAATCTTCGGCAGTTACGTAAAAAACCCGATTCGCCCGGCTGTTGGCCATCATATGGTGTCCCACAGCCTGGGAGAGATGACTTTTGCCCAAACCGGTTTTACTCAGCAAAAATAACATGCCGGCACCGTTAATTCTGCCCTGGGCAAGCGACATCGATGCGCTGTAGGCAAAATTGGAGTTATCCCCCACAACAAAGTCATCAAAGGTAAACCCTTTTTTCAACATCCGCCCCGAGTGAAAAGCTGCGTCCATTCCGGGAAGACTGGCTTCCTTAAATCGGGCTTGGGGATATGCCTGAGGCAGTGCGGGAAGGACCCCGGGATCCGGTACAACGGCTTGCGCGGCTGCGGGTTTTGCAGCCAACGCCGGCAAAGCGGATTTGATGCTCTGAGGTTTTCCCGCTTTAAATTCTATTTTGACCGACTGTCCCAGCCGCTTGAATTCCGTCAAAAAGGAGGTCAGGTATTTTTCCTTTAAGCGTTTGCTAAAGAACTCATTAGGCGTCAATAGGGTCACACAACCGGAAGCCGATTCAAGAAAAGACACCGGTTCGACCCACATGCGGTAACAGTGATCTGGTACTGATTTTTTAATCTGAGATTTGACTTGATTCCAGAATGACTCCATTCGATAAAAAAACCTTCCCGTACAAACAGTTGTTTACTGCATTTTTGCGCTGACAAAATAGCAAATTAAAGAGAACTACATAGACCTTCAAATTAAGTTTAGATTTTTTTATGCGAATACGGATTTTGGGTCAAATCGAATTTTAAAAGTTAGGATGATGCTAGATTCGGGTTTGGTATGTTTTTTTAACCACCTGGTTTTAAATGAAAATTTATGTGAAACAATGATTATACATATAAATTACAGACAGTTCGCCAACCCCTTATTTTTCAACGAAATTTTCCTTAATCCCCTATGCCCTTCACCTGTCTATAAAAAAATTATCTCCAGATTGCTCCGTTTTTCTCTTATTTATGTCGAATTTAAGATTTACTCCCCATATTTTCCAAACCTGAAACTTATAGGGGTTTCACAATTTATAAGGTTTAATTTATTTACAGGCCCTAATTGGAATAGTATATTTGTTCTTTATTCAACCCCAAATTCAAACACCGGACCTTGATATGACCGTCTTAAACTCCCCCCCTGTAATCGGTATTACCATGGGAGACCCGGCCGGCATCGGCCCTGAAATCATTATCAAAGCGCTGAACCATCCCCATATCCACCAGGTATGCAGACCTGTTATTATCGGGGATCGGGCCATCATGGAAAAAGCACTTGCCCTTACAGGAGCCTCCCTGTCGATCTGCACGATTACCCGTCCGGATGAATATAGGCACTGTGAGGGAACTGTCCATCTGATCGAAACTTCCAACCTCAGCCCGGATGCGGCCTCATTATCCTGTCCAACGGCTGAAACCGGCCGGGCTATGGAAGATTATATTCTCACTGCTGTGGATCTCGCCCTGGAGGGCGCCATTTCAGCCATGGTCACAGCACCGATTACAAAAACCGGGCTCAGGATGGCTGGCTCGGCCTTCCACGGACACACCGAACTGATTGCCAGCAAAACACATACCTCTAACTATGCCATGATGCTGGCCGGGGACCGGCTAAAAGTGGTCCTTGTTACCATTCATATGCCCCTGGAAAACGTGTCTGCAAGCCTTACGACAGTTGAGGTAGACCGGATCATCGCACTCACCCATGCATCACTTAAATCAAGATTTGGCATTACCACGCCCAGGCTGGCTGTCGCCGGGCTCAACCCCCATGCAGGAGAGGACGGCATGTTCGGATCCCAGGAGACACAGATCATTGTCCCTGCCATTGAAAGAGCCCGGGCCAAATCCATTTCAATAACAGGTCCCCTGCCCCCGGATACCGTATTTTACCATGCCGTAAACGGTCAGTTTGACGCAGTGGTCTGCATGTACCACGACCAGGGACTGATCCCTTTTAAACTCATCCATTTTGAAGATGGCGTCAATACCACCTTGGGCCTGCCCATCATCCGGACATCCGTGGATCACGGCACAGCCTATGACATTGCCTGGAAGGGCATTGCCAATGCCACCAGCATGATTTCCGCCATTGATATGGCTGTATTCCAGGCCATGAATCACAGGAAGCACATTAATGACAACTGACTGCATCAGCATCCAGGGGGCCAGGGAACACAATCTCAAAAATATCAATGTTGAGATTCCCAAAAACAGTTTCACTGTTGTAACCGGGCTGTCCGGATCCGGAAAATCAACCCTGGCCTTTGATACCCTTTATGCCGAAGGCCAGCGCCGGTATGTCGAATCGTTGTCCACCTATGCAAGACAATTTTTAGGGCAGATGGATAAGCCTGAGGTGGATGTGATAGAAGGGCTTTCGCCAGCCATCTCTATTGAACAGAAAACCGCTAGTCACAACCCGAGATCCACAGTGGGAACGGTCACCGAAATTTATGATTATCTCAGACTTTTGTTTGCCCGGGTTGGCCGGCCTCACTGCCATAACTGCGGGGCTCCCATTGCTGCAGCCTCCCTGGACCAGATCGTTACACAGGTTCTCAGCCGGGAAGATGGCAATCCTGAGGGAGAAAAACTGATCATTTACGCCCCCCTTGTCCGGGGACAAAAAGGCTCCCACGGCAAATTGATCCAAAAAATGAAAAAGGAAGGCTTTGCAAGGCTCAGGGTGGATAAAAAGAGCTATCGAATCGAAGAGATCCCGAGCCTTGAAAAAAACAAACGCCATGACATTGATGTGGTTGTGGACCGCCTTATTATCAAGGAGGGGTTTCACAGCCGACTGGCAGACTCCCTTGAAACCGCACTGGCTCTGGCACAAGGCCAGGTCATTGTTGAAAACTTAAGCCAGAAAACCCAAAAGCTGTTCAGTGAAAAGGCCGCCTGCCTTACCTGTGGCATTTCCTATCCGGAATTTACCCCGGCCAGTTTCTCTTTTAACTCCCCCCAGGGGGCCTGCCCCCAATGCGACGGTTTAGGCCAGATGTCACAGTTCGACCCGGACCTGGTCGTGCCGGACCGCCATATTTCTTTGAGGGATGGAGCGGTACTTCCCTGGGCCAATAAAAACTCTGTCCAGCACATGGAATTTTTAGATGCCCTGGTCACCCATTATGGTGAAGATATTTACAAACCATTTAAAGACCTGTCGACAAAATTCCAGAAGGTGCTTTTAAAAGGATCTGGAAAAGAGCAGATCCCTTTTTATGTCGAGCGGGCCGGAAAAAAGATTATCTACAAAAAATCGTTTGAAGGCGTGATTCCCAACCTTGCCCGCAGGTACAAAGAGACCTCTTCTGCCAGTGTCCGGGAAGATCTTGGAAAATACATGGGGTGCACAGCTTGTTCAGCCTGCAAAGGCACCCGGCTGAATCCGGCGTCAGCCGCTGTAAAGGTGGCAGACCGTCATATCTTTGAAATCACCGCCCTCTCCGTCAAAGAAGCCGGGCGCTTTATCAAGGAGATGACCTTAACCGGAAAGGACAAGGTGATTGCCGATGCCATTGTCAGGGAACTGATCCAGCGCCTCTGCTTTCTTGAAGATGTGGGACTTGACTATCTGACCCTGAACCGATCGGCCGCCACCCTATCGGGCGGGGAAAGCCAGCGGATCCGGCTTGCCACGCAGATCGGTTCTCGACTGACAGGTGTTCTGTACGTCCTGGATGAACCCAGTATAGGCCTGCACCAGCGGGATAACGCCAGACTTTTAAATACCCTGATGAACCTCAGAGAGCTTGGGAATACGGTTCTTGTAGTGGAACACGATGAAGAGACCATTATGGCTTCGGACCATGTCATTGACATCGGACCCGGAGCCGGCATCCACGGCGGTGAAGTGGTCTTCTCAGGTCCCCCCGAAGCGTTGATCAAAAGTTCAGGCTCCCTGACCGGAGACTTTCTTTCAGGAAGACGAAAAATTGAAGTGCCGGTAAAAAGGCGTAAAGGAAACGGCCGCGTTTTAACAGTCACCGGGGCATCGGCCAATAACCTTAAATCAATTGATGCACAATTTCCCCTGGGATGTTTTACCTGCGTGACCGGCGTATCCGGTTCGGGCAAATCCACCCTGGTACTCACAACCCTTTACCAGGCCCTGGCCAGCCAGATGAATCGATCAGGCACCCCTGTGGGATACCATAAAGGCATAGACGGCATCCAGCATCTGGACAAGGTTATCCATATTGACCAGTCTCCCATTGGAAAAACGCCGCGCTCCAATCCTGGCACCTACACGGGGGTGCTCACCCAGATCCGGGAACTCTTTGCCCAGACCCGGGACGCCAAGGCCAGAGGATACAAGGCAGGACGGTTCAGTTTTAATATCAAGGGTGGCCGATGCGAGGCCTGCGGCGGGGACGGCATTGTTAAAATAGAAATGCATTTTCTGCCCGATGTATACGTAACCTGTGATATCTGCAAGGGCCACAGATTCAACAAAGAAACCCTTGAGATCAAGTACAAGGGGATGAACATCGCCCAGGTCCTTGACATGACCATAAACCAGGCCGTTCGATTTTTTGAAAAGATCGCCTCAATCAGGACTACATTGGCCACCCTGGTGGATACGGGACTTGGCTATATCAAACTGGGGCAGTCCGCCACAACTCTTTCCGGTGGGGAAGCTCAGCGGATCAAACTGGCAAGAGAGTTGTCCAAACGAAGCACAGGCAACACCATTTATATTCTGGACGAACCCACCACAGGCCTTCACTCCGCCGATATCCAACGGCTTTTGGCCGTTCTGGGTAAGCTGACCGACGCCGGCAATACCGTTGTGGTCATCGAACATAATCTGGATGTCATCAAATGTGCGGATCATATCATTGACTTAGGCCCTGAGGGCGGAGACAAGGGCGGAACCATTGTTGCGACAGGAACACCGGAACAAATAGCCGCCCATACTCGCTCCCATACCGGATTCTACCTGGCCAAAATACTTAACGCTGTCATCGAAAAGTAAAAACAGCCCGCGATGCCCTGCTTCGTTAACACAGAATAAATTCCAGTGACCGGAATTTTTCCTTTCCCCCTAATAAAAGTCTAACCTCAAAGGGATACAGTTCTAAGAACCTTATAAAAATGAATCTCCAGATCAAAAATGGAGGGTATTGATATGTTCAAAAGAATAGACTTGGGACAGATGAAATCCATTCTTTTAATTGGTCTGATTTTGGGCAGCATTCTTTTCGTTGAATTTATTCCGGTTGAAATCACTTGCAGCGAGGCATTCAGGCAAGTGCACTGGATTGATTAATAAGCCTGCTAAGATTGAAGGTCATTTTTTGTCTTCGGTATTGCTTGGATAACAATACCAGGTGTCACACCTGAAATCAGTATCCATCATACAAGAGCCCTCCACTTCGCAGGCATAGGCAATACGAGAGGCTTTTTCAAACAACTCTCTTGGTATCTTTACCGGCGGCTCCGGTATTTGGACCATTAATGAATCTGCCGGGCCGGGCATCGCAGAAATCCCCTCTCCTATCACTTTTCCGGTGAGACCACAGATCACCTCGGCGTCTTCGCCATTGGTCGTCACCACAAAAGGAATATAGGTTGCCTGAATAATTCTGGACAGGGCAAGATTGGACAGACGGCGTGTGACAAGAGAGCCTGGGGCATACTTTACCAACATATTGACCCGGTTGTCCTTGCATACCAAAAAATCCACCATAACCCGGGATACCCGACCGCCGGCGCGAACCTCAACCGCTTCTTTCTGACGGATCTGCTCCCTTGTATACCCCAGCGTTTCAACCAAATGCCTAGCAAGTTTCTGATGGTATCGCTCATCGTGGGTATCGGCAATGGTTTGTCCAGTCAGATAATCGGTTAATTCTCCCATGACCAGATGATGGGGATTGGTATTCATAAGGTCCTCCCAATTTTAGTATACCGGTTGCCAATATATTAAGGCGGCTTAATAAAAAAACAATAAATCAGTGTCCCATTTCAGACAATCTTTCAACGGACCTGAGCGTCCCAAACCCGACCGACTTATTTTTATCTATACAAACACTTTCGAGTCTTTCCTTCTGGAACGCTGCATTAATTCACAATCTGCCAGAACCAGAGCCGCCATGCTTTCCACAATGGGAACTGCCCGGGCCACGACACAAGGGTCATGGCGGCCTTTAGCCTCTAAAGTCACCGGGCGGCCCTGGAAATCAACAGTTTTCTGGGGCAGACCAATGGTTGCAGGGGGTTTGAATGCGACTTGAAAAAAAATAGGCTCCCCATTGGAAATTCCCCCCTGGACTCCGCCCGAAAAGTTCGTCGCAGTACCAAGTGTCCCTTGCTTGACGACAAAAGGATCGTTGTGCGCCGAGCCCTTCATCCTTGTCCCGGAAAAACCCGAACCAATTTCAAACCCCTTGGTGGCGGGAATCGAAAGCATCGCTCTTGCCAGCATCGCCTCAAGTTTGTCAAAGGATGGTTCTCCAAGGCCAGGGGGGACATTTCTGCACACGCAGGAGACAATTCCCCCCACAGAATCCTTTGCGTCTTTGGTCTGTTGTATCAATGTTTCCATTTTCAACGCAGCAGTAGCATCAGGGCAGCGGATAATCGTCTGATCAACCGTAGTCCTGTCGAGGGTCAGGATATCAGGCAGATCAGCATCAATATCTCCCACACGACTGACCCAGGCAACGATCTCAACCCCATGGGTCTGCCTTAAAAGCTTTTCAGCAATGGCCCCGCCGCAGACCCGGCCGATCGTTTCCCTGGCAGAGGATCTGCCACCGCCGCTTGAGGCTTTTATGCCGTACTTTTCCTGATAGGTAAAATCAGCATGGGAGGGACGGGGAATATCGGTCATATCCGAATAATCCTGGGGATGCTGGTCAAGATTTCGGACAAACATGGCGATGGGCGTTCCAAGGGTTTTTCCGTTCTCCACCCCGGACTGAATCTCAACCTGATCCCGTTCTGACCGCGGGGTCGCCACATCGCTCTGTCCCGGCCGACGCCGATCCAGCTGGGGCTGAATATCCTCCTCACTGAGGGTCATACCAGGCAGACAGCCGTCCACGATGGCTCCGACCCCTTTGCAATGGGATTCACCAAAGGTATTAACTCTGAATAGTGTACCGAATGTGCTTGCCATATTCTCGTCCCCTTTTTTGTTCACATTGTAAGCTTTTATTAAACCTCTATCCAGTTAACCCGTAAAGGAAAAATTTGATTCAAAGAGCCATTTGATAATTCCGGCATCCATCATTTCCAGCAAACCACCGAGGGTAAATTTTCTATCTTACCTGGCCAGGTTCTTGACCCGGCATTGGAACAGTTCTTCGTGTGTCCAGGTTCAAGAACCCGGTTATCAGGCTTTTTTCAATCTGGGTTCAAAGCTCTTACCTTCACTGTAATAGGGTGTAATGGACTTGCCTTATTTCATCACTATAAGGTGTTTGGGCGGAAGTATCCGCTATCAGGGCTGCCGAAAACTGAAAAGAGTAGGCATCAAAATAAGGAGGCCAAACATGGTGGAAATTCATGAAGTAATGCAGGAAATTCACAACGAGCAGCTTAAAGTTAAAATCGGCAACGGAGGGTACGTAAATGCCACAGTGACCTGCTCATTGACTGTGGGGCCTGCCGGGGCGAATCTGCAGGGATGGATCACCTATAACGATGGGAAACTGGGTAAAGTGCACTTTATTTCCGGCACGATCCGAGAACATGCCGGGGCGTGTGCTGTCGCTGCCGCGATACCCGATGCAATGCTGGTGCTGGAACCCGGAGAAATTCAGTCCCATGGTTCTTTTGCCGCATCCGGCGGAGGACTGATTGTAGTCGGCGGGGCCCTGACCCTTTTCAATGCAGACGGGGTGGTGATTTTACAGGGACTTCCTCTGGCGGGAACCGGCACCCCGTACTATGAGGTTAAGGGGGAGTGCAACTTCGAGAGAACCGAGTAGAATTGTGTTGATTAAATCATTTGAAAAAGGGGCTGACCATCAGCCCCTTTTGTTTGCGTGTAATGTGCTTGTATTTTCAGTGAAAACTGCCCATCGATCATCTGTCCCTCAAGCTTCGAACCTGCGATCACAATCATCCGGGTAAATCCAAATCGGATTCCATCTACCCTGCGTTCAATCAGCCTGGCACCATCATATGGGAGAACGGCTTTGAATTGCTTTCTGGCTCTACAGACGTGAACGTTGAGATGGATAGGATCCATGTTCAGCATGGCTGCCAATTGAACCGGACGAACCCAGCCCTGGTTACAAGGTGGCTGCCCCTGCCTGGCATCATAAATTTTCTGACGAGCCAGGGTGAGCAGAAGATAGTGATGGACCCGCTCTCCCAGCGTTATGGCCTGATCCTGGTATCGGAGATGAATGTTGACATGCTCTTCATCAGTGCTGACATGAAATTCAAATAAAATATCAGAAGGGCCGCTGGAGGGAAATGCCCAAGGCGTGCTTGAATAAAAGGCGGCATGCGTTGTCGGCTGGCCTGAAAACGCAGAATATTTTTGGGGTGGAGCCAAACTTAACACGACCCAGCAAGACGGTGACAATGCCCCAAACTGGATTAAATCACCGATTTTCGGGCAGATACCTGCACCAAAAGCAAGCCGGTGACGATTGACCCAGGTTTCGCCCTTACTATAATTCTCTAATTTCCACACCTGTCCATCCCAACGTGCTAAAGCA
>CAXXER010000003.1:525000-1236465 GCA_963677255.2 uncultured Desulfobacter sp.
TAAGGTTCTTCGCGTTGCGTCGAATTAAACCACATGCTCCACCGCTTGTGCGGGCCCCCGTCAATTCCTTTGAGTTTTAGTCTTGCGACCGTACTTCCCAGGCGGTACACTTAATGCGTTAGCTTGGGCACAGCAGATTTTAATATCCGCTACACCGAGTGTACAACGTTTACTGCGTGGACTACCGGGGTATCTAATCCCGTTCGCTACCCACGCCTTCGCGCCTCAGCGTCAATATCGGTCCAGAGAGATGCCTTCGCCATCGGTGTTCCTCCTGATATCTACGAATTTCACCTCTACACCAGGAATTCCTCTCTCCTCTCCCGTATTCAAGTCTTGCTGTTTCAAGTGCACTTCCAGGGTTGAGCCCCGGGCTTTCACACCTGACTGACAAGACCGCCTGCGCGCCCTTTACGCCCAATAATTCCGAATAACGCTTGCGCCCCCCGTGTTACCGCGGCTGCTGGCACGGAGTTAGCCGGCGCTTCCTCCACTGGTACCGTCAATACAACATTCTATTAAAACATTGTAACTTCTTCCCAGTTGACAGAGCTTTACGACCCAAAGGCCTTCTTCACTCACGCGGCGTTGCTGCGTCAGGGTTTCCCCCATTGCGCAAAATTCCTCACTGCTGCCTCCCGTAGGAGTCTGGACCGTGTTCCAGTTCCAGTGTGGCTGATCATCCTCTCAGACCAGCTAACCATCGCAGCCTTGGTAGGCCTTTACCCCACCAACAAGCTAATGGTCCGCAGACTCATCTCCAAGCAATAGCTTCCAAGGAGAGGCTATCTTTCATTCGACCACCTGTGTGATCGGACTTCATCCGGTATTAGCCAACCTTTCGATTAGTTATTCCAGGCTTGAAGGCAGATTATCTACGTGTTACTCACCCGTGCGCCACTCTACTCAGGACTGCAAGCAGTCCCTTTCTCGTTCGACTTGCATGTGTTAAGCACGCCGCCAGCGTTCATTCTGAGCCAGGATCAAACTCTCCAGTTATAATCCTTTACTAAAACTTTTAAGGTCTGACCGTTCGCCGGTTAAGGCTTGCGGCCATTGTCTTAGACCCGCTCTTTCTTGCTTCACTGACCAATTTTCAAAGATCAAGTTTATCAGGTCTCCCTGACCGACAAACCAGGACAATATACATTTGGCGCCCTGGTTTGTCAAACGTTTTTTTAACTATTCTAAAATAATTTTATGGTATTTTTTCTTACCGGCCCGAAGAAGGATTTCACCCCCTTCAACATCACCTGAAACCACCATCTGCTCAAAGGATTCCAGACGTTCACCATTAATATACGCCCCGCCCTGTTTGATCAATCTGCGGGCATCGGACTTGGATTTACAAAGGCCTGTTTCCACAAACAGATCCACAACCGGTTTTGTCTCCACCACCTCTGATTTGGCATAGCAGGTGGAAGGAACAGACTCATCCGCACCCGCCGAATGAACGCCCCTGGGAATGGACGCCGACGGAAGCAAATCCGAAGGCACCTCAATCGATCCGAACATAGAAGCTGCTGCCTTTAAAGATTTAACCGCTTCACCCTCTCCATGGCAGATTTTAGTTGCCTCATAGGCCAGAATGGTTTTGGCCTTATTCAAGTCCGCACCTTCAAGGCTTTTAACCGTTTCAATCTCTTCCATGGGCAAAAAGGTAAACAGAGCCAGAAATCTTGCCACATCTGCATCATCGCTGTTCACCCAGAACTGGTAATAATCATAGGGCGAAAAGCGCTCCGGATCCAGCCACACCGCTCCTTTATGGGTTTTACCCATCTTAATGCCGGATGCTGTGGTAATCAAAGGAAAGGTGATCCCAAAGGCCTGCTTGCCCAGGGTTCTGCGGACCAGATCAATGCCCGCCACAATATTCCCCCACTGATCGGATCCGCCCATCTGAAGCAGGCAATCTTGGGTCTTGGCCAATTCCATAAAGTCATAGGCCTGGAGCAGCATATAGTTAAATTCGATGAACGTCAGCCCGTCCTCTGAATCCATGCGGGATTTTACACTTTCAGCCTTTATCATCTTGTTGATGGAAAAATGCCGGCCGATGTCCCGCAAAAAAGGAATGTATTCGAGTTTGGTCAACCAGGCAGCATTGTCCAGCATCAACGCCTTGTCATCGGCGAATTCGATAAACCGAGCCAACTGCCCCCGGATGCCAGCTTTGTTCTCGTCAATCTGATCCTGGGTCAAAACCTTTCTTAGTTCCGTTTTACCGGAAGGATCACCAATGAGCCCGGTTCCGCCGCCAACAAGACCGATCGGCCTGTGCCCGGCCCGCTGCATGTGGGCCAAGGCCATAATACAGACCAGGCTTCCGACATGAAGACTGGAAGCTGTCGGGTCAAATCCGATATAACAGGTGGCCCGATTGTTTTCCAGGTACGCCTCCAGTTCCTGGGTGTGCGTGGTGGCTTCAATAAAACCGCGTTCCTTCAATTCCGATAAAACACTCATGCCAAATCTATTCCTTGTTAGGTTACTTTTTTGTATATTCCACTGCCCTGGTTTCCCGAATCACAACCACTTTAACCTGTCCGGGAAATGTCAGGTTCTCTTCGATCTGATGGGCGATATCCCGTGACAGCAGGACGGCGTCGTCATCGGTGATCTTCTCACTCTCGGTAATCACGCGGATTTCACGTCCAGCTTGAATTGCATAGGTATTGGTCACACCGTCAAATGCATTGGCAATGTTTTCCAGGTCCTCCAGACGCTTGACATAATTTTCAAGACTTTCTTTTCTGGCGCCCGGACGAGCCCCGGACAGGGCATCTGCTGCCTGCACGATAAAATCATATACGGATTCCGGCATCCTATCTTCATGATGCGCTGCAATGGCATTGACAACGCTTTCGATCTCACCATATTTTTTGGCCAGTTTGGCCCCGATAATGGCGTGGGCACCGTCTACCTCATGGTCAACAGCCTTGCCGATATCATGAAGCAGGCCCATACGTTTGGCCAGTTTGACGTTGAGACCCAATTCCGAGGCGATAACCCCGGACAGGAAGGCCACTTCAACGGAGTGCTGCAACACATTCTGTGCGTATGAAGTTCGGAATTTAAGTTTACCGATGACTTTTATCAATTCCGGGTCAATGCCATGGACACCAAGGTCAAACGCAGCTTGCTCTCCAGCCTCTTTGATGGCGGCATCCACCTCTTCTGTAGCCCTTTCCACAACATCCTCAATGCGGGCAGGATGAATTCTGCCATCTGAGATCAGTTTTTCAAGGGATAACCGGGCCACTTCCCGCCGCACCGGATTGAACCCGGATAAAATAACGGCTTCAGGCGTATCATCTATAATCAGATCTATGCCGGTGGCTGCCTCAAGGGCCCTTATATTCCGCCCTTCCCTGCCTATGATCCGCCCTTTCATCTCATCGCCGGGCAGATGAACCACAGAAACTGTCCGCTCGGCAACATAATCGCCGGCATACCGTTGAACCGCAGTGGAAATAATCTTTTTAGCTTCTTTATCAGCCTTTTCCTTTGCCTCAGAGGTAATTTTTTTAATCAGCTTGGCCCCTTCATGCTTGGCCTCATCCTCCATGGCCTTGAGAAGCAGATCCTTAGCCTCTTCAAGGGTTAAACCGGATACTTTTTCCAACTCTTTTTTGGTTTCTTCCAAAAGATGCGTATACTGATCTTCCCTTTTGGCAGCATTATCCAGCTTCTTTTTGATGTCCGACTCTTTTCTGGATATTTCCTGCTCCCGCTTTGAAAACTGGTCTTCAACCTTATCCAGTTTTTCCCCTTTTTTTGCCAGGCGGCGCTCCTCATTTTTCAGTTCGGCCCTGGCTTCTTCGGTCTCCTTGTCAAACTCACTTTTCATCTCAAGAAGCCTTGATTTGGCTTCAAGCTGCGCCTCTTTAATAAGATTTTCAGCCTTTCGGCCGGCCTCCTCAATAATTCGTCTCTGCTCTTCCTCTATATTCAGATTTTCGCGGGTAACCTTTTTGCGGATTAAAACCATTGCCGCAATACCGCAACCCACCAGGACAACCAATACTGATGCGAGCACCATCACATAGTCCATCAATCATTCTCCTAAAATATATATAATAGTGGCTTAAAATGCCGTTTCGTTAACTTTATGACAATATGGAATGGGATAATGAAAGCCGGGCAGGCTTATGGATAAGGAAGGCAGATAACAATTACCCCCGCAGATTGCCGTGTTGCCTCTTAGACTTTGAACCATGGGTTCAAAAGGTGGGTGTTCAGTAACGCGTTTAGGCTTTTCCTTTCAAGAGGAACCTGCACACCGGCATCAGAGTGAACTCCCGTTTTGTATGCGTTAGGACAAAGACTGCCTCACAATCACGCACACCGCAGGGGTAGTTGTCATATCTAAACTTGGTTAATCGTTATTCTATTTCCTCATCAATTTTTTTTAACAAGGATGAAATTCTTTTTTCAACGTCGTTTTCAAGGGCCTGATGTTTTTTTTGCAGCTCGTGGTACTCCTTTGACAGATTCATAGCCGCCAAAAGCAGAATGGCCAGACGATTCCTGTGACTGGTTTTATTTTGAAAAAGCCCTTCTGCTTCTTTAATGCGCTCCTCTACATGTGCGGCGATCCGGCCTGGATCCACATCTTGTTCTTCATCCGGCTTAAACCTGAATTCTTCACCGAAAAGCTCAATTTTAACAATTTCATCCAAAGAACGCCCTTTATCGACACATCCGGTCAACCATTTGAAACGCTATCCTGGGAGTCAGAAAATCCTTCCAGTTTTGAGAGCAATCCATCGATCTTTGATTCAATCATGCTCTCTTGTTCCGCATAGTGCCCTTCGGTTTCTTGTTTTTTTGCAAGTTCCGCTTCCAGGGTAGTCACCCTTGAAAGCAGCGTTTTGTTTTCGCTTTGCAGGGACTGGCAAAGCTCTATCAAAAGATCTACCCGTATGTCGATGTCATCAAACTTGAGTTTAATACCCTCGTTACCCAATTTCATAGTCTCATAAAGTGGTTTATACGCGAGTCAGTATAGTGCAACGCCTTGAAAAATGTCAAGGTAATTCATCCGGGTCCTCGTGAAACAAAGCTTGGGCCCGGGCCAGTTCTGACAGGGTATTCACCCCCATAACCTCATCCGGGTCCGCCATGGTCTGGACATGAATCGTTTTCCCCTGTGAAACGGCGATTTCAACCAGATCCGTCAGATAATATTCTGCCTGTTCATTGTTATTTTTGATAAGACGAATGCCCGTTTCAAGGAAGATTCTATCAAAACAATAAATACCTGAATTGACAAGTGTAATCTGCTTTTCATGCTCACTTGCATCGGCTTCCTCCCGGATCGCTACAAGCGCCCCGGATTCATCTGTGACAATACGGCCATATCCACGGGGTGAGTCCATTGTAACGGCCAGCACACTGAGGGCGGCTTTTGCCTTCGTGTGAGCTTCAAGCAGAGTCTTTAAGGTCCGTCTTTGGATCAACGGGACGTCACCGCAAAGCACCAGCACTTTTTTGACATGGGAAGCGATGCCAGGAAGCGCGGCCTTTACAGCATCTCCTGTTCCAAGCAGCTGCTTTTGATATGCAAATTGAGTCGGAAAATACTTGCCCACCTCTGCCTTCACAGCCTCAGCCTGATGCCCAACAACCAGATGCACGTGGTCAGCAGCCACTCCCCTGGCACACCGGACCACATGAACCACCATACTCGTTCCAGCCACACGATGAAGCACCTTGGCCAGATCCGATTTCATCCGGGTTCCTTTCCCGGCTGCCAGAATGATTACCGCAACGTCGTCCATGGAAAAATCCTATGATTTGTATATACGTAAAAAAGGGGATGCCTTTTTAAGACACCCCCTTTTTAGGCTTTTTGAGACAGGGCCGTACCTGCTAAGAATCAGGGCGCAGGCTCTCCGTTTCGCGTAAATGAAACGAATAGCCTGCTATTTCCAATCCTAAAATCCGCCCGCGGTTTAAACAACCTCTGCAGATTCGGCCAGGACGGTCACCTTATCAGGCAGGACTTCTGCAAATCCGCCATTAATAAGGAGAACGTGTTCCTTGCCGGCAGTATCCTTATATCTTAAGGATCCATTTTTCAGCGAGGTCAGAAAGGTTGTGTGTCCTTTGAGCACACCAAATTCACCTTCGGTGCCCGGGGCAACGACCATCTCGACCTCTTCGCTGACCACTGCCTTTTGCGGGGTCACGACTTCGAGCAATAGTTTTTCAGCCATGATATCCTCCTGCTGGGTTATTCAGCTTTGGCTTTTGCAACAGCGTCCTCAATGGCTCCTACCATGTAGAAAGCATTTTCCGGAAGATCATCATGTTTACCATCAATGATTTCCTTGAAGGATCTTACGGTATCTTCAACCTTTACAAAGATGCCGGCCATACCGGTGAAGGTCTCTGCAACATGGAAGGGCTGGGACAGGAACTTTTGCAGCTTTCTGGCCCGCTGTACCGTAATCTTGTCTTCGTCGGAGAGCTCGTCCATACCCAGGATGGCGATGATGTCCTGAAGCTCTTTGTATTTTTGCAGGGTCTGCTGAACCACCCGGGCCACATTGTAGTGCTCTTCACCAATGTAGGCGGCGTCCAGAATTCTGGAGGTGGAGTCAAGCGGATCCACGGCCGGGTAGATACCCAGCTCGGCGATCTGACGGGAAAGTACAACCGTACCGTCCAAATGGCCGAAGGTGGTGGCGGGCGCGGGGTCGGTCAAGTCATCGGCAGGTACGTAAACGCACTGAACAGCCGTAATAGACCCTTTGTCCGTAGAAGTGATACGCTCCTGAAGCTCGCCCATATCAACGGCCAGAGTCGGCTGATAACCAACGGCAGAAGGCATACGACCAAGCGTTGCAGACACCTCGGCACCGGCCTGGGTGAAACGGAAGATGTTATCGACGAAGAGGAGCACGTCCTGACCTTCTTCATCACGGAAGTACTCCGCGCAGGTCAGACCGGACAGGGCAACCCTTGCACGGGCTCCCGGAGGTTCGGTCATCTGACCGTAAACAAGCGCGCATTTGGGAAGAACGCCTGAGTCCTTCATCTCGTGGTAAAGGTCATTACCTTCACGGGTTCTTTCACCAACACCTGCGAACACGGAGATACCACCATGCTGCATGGCGATGTTGTTAACCATTTCCATCATGATAACGGTCTTACCAACGCCGGCACCGCCGAACATGCCCATTTTACCGCCACGGGGGAAGGGAACCAGAAGGTCGATAACCTTTACACCGGTTTCCAGTACGCGGACAGAGGTATCCTGCTCGATAAAAGCGGGAGCATGTCTGTGGATGGGAAGGGTTTTCTCCATGGAAATGTCGCCAAGCCCGTCAACAGGACGGCCAACAACATTAAGCACGCGGCCCAAAGAGGCTTCGCCAACGGGCATCATGATGGGAGAGCCTGTATCTTTTACAGGCATGCCTCTCTGAAGACCGTCAGTAACGTCCATGCCGATGCAGCGGACAACGTTATCGCCCAGATGCTGGGCAACTTCGATAACCAGATTGTCTTCCATATCCCCGATGGTGGGGTTGGTTACAGTCAGTGCGGTAAGAACCGGAGGAAGGTTTCCAGGCTCAAACTCAACGTCAACAACAGCGCCGAGGACCTGGGAAATTTTACCTATATTTTCAGCCATTTTTTTCTCCTATAAAGCTGTTAAATCTTTGTGTATATCCAATTTAAATTCTTAGCCCTTAAGCGCTTCTGCACCACCGACAATATCCATAAGATCCGCTGTA
The DNA here is from genome assembly GCA_963677255.2 of uncultured Desulfobacter sp. Taxonomy (GTDB): domain Bacteria; phylum Desulfobacterota; class Desulfobacteria; order Desulfobacterales; family Desulfobacteraceae; genus Desulfobacter. The sequence continues at coordinate 532,752 of CAXXER010000003.1, forward strand.
ATGGCAGCCTGGCGGGTCTTATTAAAGATTGTCTGCAGCTCAACCACCATGTCTTCGCAGGCCTTGGTGGCATTTTCCATGGCCCGCATACGGGCTGCATGTTCGCTGGTTGTGGTCTGGAGCAGTGCATCATATATCTGAATAAAGATATTCTTAGGCAGCATTTCTCCCAAAAGCGCATCCGAAGAAGGCTCGCAGATATGCTCGGGAAGGAATGTCCCGTCTGCTGCCGTGGTTTCGGTCTCTCCTTCCACCATGTCGTCCAAGGACGGAATCGGCAGAATCTGCTTTACAGTGGGAATCTGACTGGCCATATTCCGGAAATCAGAGTAAATCAGATATACTTCATCAACAGCCCCTTCAAGGAAACTGTCTATAAGGATCTGGCCGGAGGTGGACGCCACGTTAAACTCAATGTTTCCGCCCACGACACCCAGATACTCGGCATCAATGGTCATGGGCTCTTTTTTGGCCCAGTCCCGACCTTTTTTGCCAAAGCAGACCAGGGAAACTTCCTTGCCCGCAAGCTCGGTTTCGATTAATTTTTCAGCTTTTTCGATCAGATTGATGTTAAAACCGCCACAAAGCCCTCTGTCCGATGTACAGAGGATGACAGCCACTTTTTTGACTTCTTCTTTCGGCACCAGAAGGGGAGATGCATCCTCTCCTGATTTGCCTGCAATGCTGCCTAAAACTTCCGCAAATTTGGAAGCATAGGGTTTAAACGCCTCCATGGCGTTCTGCGCACCGCGCAATCTTGAAGTGGCGACCATTTTCATGGCAGAAGTAATCTGCTTCGTCTTCTTAACGCTGCTGATCTTTGATTGTACTTCTTTTAGCGTTGCCATATGATCTACCTTTCAAGCCTATAAGTTATGATAGTGTCCATGAAATAATCGTTATTTGAATTAAACGGTTTCCTTGAACTCTTCGTCATAGGCTGCAAGGCATTCTTTGAGCTTGGCCTCGATTTCATCATCAATTTTTTCTTTTTCTTTCAGGCCCGCAAAGATCTCAGGATAGCGGCTTTCAACGAAGGGGTACAGACCTTCTTCGTATTTAGCAACAGCATCTCTGGGATACTTATCCATGTAACCTTTGGTACCGGCATATAGCGCAGTCACCTGTTTTTCCATGGGAAGGGGCTTGAACTGGGGCTGTTTAAGCAGTTCAACCAGACGTTCACCACGGGTCAACTGCTTCTGGGTGGCAGCATCCAGATCTGAACCGAAAGCGGCAAAGGCTTCAAGCTCTCTGTACTGGGCCAGATCCAGACGAAGGGTACCGGCAACCTGTTTCATGGCTTTTACTTGAGCCGCACCACCAACTCGGGATACGGAAAGCCCTACGTCGATGGCCGGACGAATACCGGCGAAGAACAGGTCCTTGTCCAAAAAGATCTGGCCGTCGGTGATGGAGATAACGTTGGTGGGAATAAAGGCGGATACGTCACCTTCCTGGGTCTCAATGATCGGCAGGGCGGTCAGAGAGCCGGCACCCAGTTCGTCACTCATCTTGGCGGATCTTTCCAGCAGACGGGAGTGGTTGTAGAAAATATCGCCAGGGTAGGCCTCACGTCCGGGGGGACGTCTCAGCAGCAGAGATACCTGACGATAGGCAGCCGCCTGTTTTGACAGGTCATCGTAGACGATCAGGGCATGCTCTCCCTTGTCACGGAAGTACTCGCCCATGGCGCAGCCGGCGTAGGGAGCAAGATACTGCATGGCCGCAGACTCGGAAGCCGAAGCGATAACAACAGTGGTGTATTCCATGGCACCGTGCTCTTCCAGAGCCGCCACAACCTGGGCCACTGTAGATTTTTTCTGACCGCAGGCCACATAGATACATTTGATGCCGCTTTCCTTCTGGGCGATGATGGCATCAACGGCAACGGCAGTTTTACCGATCTGACGGTCGCCGATGATCAACTCACGCTGACCGCGGCCAACGGGGGTCATGCCGTCGACAGCCTTAGACCCTGTATAGCAAGGTTCATGAACACCCTTTCTGGCGATAACGCCGGGAGCAACCAGTTCCATGTTCATAAAGGTATCGGAGTTGATGGGACCTTTGCCGTCTACAGGCTCACCGGTAGTGGTTACAACGCGGCCGAGCAGGGCCTCGCCGACGGGGACAGATGCGATACGGTCGGTTCTTTTAACCACGTCGCCTTCCTTGATGACCTTGTCGTCACCCAGGATAGCCACACCGACGTTATCGGCTTCAAGGTTGAGGGCCAGACCGAGAATGCCGCCGGGAAACTCAACCAGCTCCATCGCCTTTACTTTTTCCAAACCATAAACACGGGCAATACCGTCACCCGCAGACAGAACCACACCTGTTTCGCTCAGATCGACGTCTGCATCAAATCCTTTAATTTGATCTTTGATAATCTGGCTTATTTCTTCTGCTTTAATTTCCATTAGACACTCTCACCTTTTTTTAAAGTTTCCCTCATATTGATCAGCTGAGTTTTTACGCTGCCGTCAAGAACAAGATCGCCGATTTTTGTCACCACGCCGCCAATAAGGCTTGGATCCTGTTCCACATTCAGAACCACAGTTTTTCCAGTCTTTTTTGACAGGGACTCTTTGATTTTGTTTACCGCGTCCTCGGACAATTCTGTGGCGGAGATCACAGAGGCTTTTACCACGCCCTTGAGTTCGTCAGCCATATCTTTGTAATACGATGCGATATCCCGCAAAAACCCGATCCGGCCCTTATCAAAGAGCAGGGTCAGAAAAGACTTCATGATATCCGAAACCTTGGTTGCGCCGATAACAGCCAAAAGAAGCTGCTTTCTGTCGCCTTTTTTGATCAGGGGATTCACCAGTGCGGATTCAAACCCGTCCTGGCTGTCAAAAAGACCAACCATGGCTGCGAGCTCATCGTTGTAGGCTTCCGCCTGACCGTCTTCCTGGCCAATCAAAATCAATGCTTTGGCATAACGCCTTGAAACCGCTAGATTTTTCATTACGCCTCCACCTTTTTCAAGTATTCGTCAACCAGTCGATCCTGATCTTCTGCTGAGATGGATTCTTTAATGACTGCCTCTGCCTGTCCCATTGCCATTTCAACAATTTCCTGCTGGAGGGCGGCCTTGGCAGATTTGAACTCCTGTTCGATATTGCGCTTGGCCATATCTTCCAGTTTATCCGCCTGGGCTTCAGCTTCTGCAATGATTCTCTTTTTGGCCGCTTCACCCTGCTTGATGTAATCTTCCAGGATCTGCTTGGACTCCTGCTCCAGATTACGGAACCGTGCTTCGTACTCGGCCAGTTTCTTTTCTGCTTCAGCCTTTTTCTGCTCAAGATCGGTCAGTTCTTCTTCAATCCCCTTGGACCGGGAGGAGAAAAACTGGGCCACCGGCTTTTTAGCAATAAAAAACACGCCGACGGCCAGAAGAACGAAGTTAAGCGTTTTCCACCAATCTTCCATGATCCAGGCATTATGATGGACCGCACCACCGTGCTCTCCTCCGCCTGATGCCCAGACCATTGCAGCAGATCCGGCCACCATGGCCATCACCGCTCCGGAAACTTTAAGGTGTTTTTTCCAATTCATCTTTTTCATTAACAAGCCCTCCCCAGAATCTTTTCGCCGATGGCTTTGGCATAGCCTTCCACCTCAGCTTCAAGCGCTTTTCGGGCTTGCTCAGTCTCTTCTGCCACCTGCTGCTTAATCTGGGCAAAATTGGCCTGAGCTTTTTTGTTAATCTGCTCGATTATTTCCTTTTCCTGCGCTGTTGCCTCATCGATGAAGCTCTCTTTTTTCTTGAGCCCCTCGTTTCTGGCCTGCCTCAAACCGTCCTTAAACGTCTGTTTCTGGGTTTCAAGGTCAGCAAACGCCTTTTCAACGCCGCCCTCAAGGTTTTCAACCTTGGCCTTTCTTTCCAGAAGCACAGTGCGGATCGGCTTGTACAGCACCATGTTGAGGATAAAGAGCAGGATTAGGAAATTGATCATCTGATATACCGCAGATATATCAGGAATCACAGTTATCATAAAATTCCCTCCGCCAGTTAATGTTTATAAAAAATTCAACCACTTATAAACCATTGACCACTTCCACACGAAAATGGCCTAAAATCCAGAATAATCGTGACTTGAGTACCATCCGGCCAGGCTTTTGTCAACATCGAATCATAAATTATTTCGCAGCCCGAACACTTTTAATATCAGGGCTTTTCACGCTTTTTGTTTCCCTGAAAGATACAGAATTTCTAAGTATTATTGATATTTTCCATCAGAAAAACTGAACAGACAGGCCGTTTTTTTAAAAAAAACACACCGCCTTATTTTTTTATTCAACTGCTGGTGAAATTTCTCATGCTGATATTCATCAGAATTCCGAATCCCACCATATTGGTCACCACCGATGATCCCCCATAGGAAATTAAAGGCAGAGGCACCCCGACGACGGGCATCAACCCCATAACCATTCCGATATTGATAAATATCTGCCAAAAAATCATGGTGGTCACGCCAAAAGCCAGGATGGAACCAAACATATTCCGGCAGCCATAGGCAATGTTCAACCCCCAGAAAAGCAGCACAAAGTACAGAAGGATTAAAAAGCCGCACCCCAAAAGTCCCCACTCTTCTGCAAGCACCGAAAGAATAAAATCCGTATGCTGCTCCGGCAAAAAGGACAACGCATTCTGAGTCCCCTGTAAAAAGCCTTTCCCTGTGAGCATGCCCGAACCGATGGCGATTTTCGACTGGATAATATGATACCCCGCCCCCAATGGATCCCTGTCCGGGCTCAGAAACGTCAGAATCCTTCCTTTCTGGTAGTCCTTTAGCCCGAAAAACCAGACAATCGGGACCACAGCCAGGCCCAGCCCCGCAAAGGTAAAAAACACCTTTTTTTGCACTTTCACAAATAAGGTAATCGACCCTGCAATAAGCATCAGCAAAAGCCCTGTACCCAAATCCGGCTGATTGACAATCAACCCAAACGGGATCAGACACAAAATGGCGGGTTTTATAAGATCCCTGAACCCCAGGCCCCCTTCAGAAACCTTGTCCGAGTAAACCGATGCCAGACTGATAATCAGAGAAATTTTCATCAACTCGGAAGGCTGCATCCGGATAAACCCCAACACAAGCCACCGGCGAGATCCCCCTCCCACCTGACCGAAAAGGTAGGTTGAGGTTAAAAGCCCGACACAGATGGTGTATATAAAGAGGTTGAGCTTATCAAACTCCCTGAAATCCACCACCAGACTCATCATCAAAATGAAGAAGCCCGCCCCCATCCAGACGGCCTGTTTTTTAAACAGGACATGAATGCCCGAGCCGTCATGCCCGGCAGTCACGGCTGAGTACAGGACCACCAACCCCACAGCGCAGATCGTAAAAATTACACCAAGAAACCCCCAGTCAAAATTTTCAATCAGTCTTCTGTCAAACATGACTAATCCTCATCCTCCGCAGGCTGGGCTTTGGGTGCCTCCCCGTCCAGATCAACCCCAAGGTATGCGGCAATCAGGGCACGGGCAATGGGAGCGGCAGCACTTGAACCATGCTCTCCGTGCTCAATCATAACCGAGAGAGCGATTTGGGGATTCTCGGCCGGGGCGTAGCAGACAAACCAGGCATGATCCTGAAGGGTTCTTACCAATTTCTCGTTTTCAAATTTTTCCCCGGCTTTTCTGCTAAACACCTGGGCCGTACCGGTCTTTCCGGCAATGGCAAGATCCTGAATCCGGATACGTCTAGCCGTCCCCCGGCTGCCGCTGACCACCTTAAGCAGGCCTTCTCTAACCAACTCCAGATTTTCTTTTGAAACCGGCAGTCCCCCCGTGATTTCAGGCTCCATGGATTGAATGGCATTGCCTCGGGCATCCGTGATCGCCCGTACAATTCGAGGCTTATATAAGGTGCCGCCATTCCCAACAGCGGCAATAAATACGGCCATCTGAAGCGGGGTCACCAGGTTAAACCCCTGGCCGATGCTTATGGAAAGGGTTTCGCCGGCCTGCCATGGCTCTTTAAAGCGCTTTTTCTTCCAAGCCGACGTCGGAATCAGCCCGTCCCGTTCATGGGCCAGACGTATTCCGGTAGGCCGTCCCAATCCTGAACCTGCAGCGTATTGAGCCAGGGCATCCACGCCCAGCTTTTCGCCGGTCTGGTAGAAAAAGACATCGCAGGACTGGGCCAGGGCATCCACCACATTAATCTCCCCATGCCCGTACTTGGACCAGCAGTGATACCTGCGGTTTCCAAATTTATAAAACCCGGGACAATAAAAGGTGGAATTACGGTCTATAACCTTCTCTTCAAGACCGGCCATGGCCGTTATAATCTTATAGGTAGACGCCGGTGGATACTCGGCCTGAATGGCCTTGTTATTCATGGGGCGGCCCGGATCGTTCATCAGGGCTCTCCATTTCTTACTGGAAATCCCTCCGATAAAATCATTCTGATCAAAACTTGGGGCAGAGGCCATGACAAGAACATCTCCGTTGGTCGGATCAATGGCAACAACCGACCCATCATGATCCCCGAGCATTTCTTCGGCTCTTCGCTGCAGATCAAGATCCAAGGTCAGGTGCAGATCGTTTCCCGGCACCGGCTCCACGGTCTTTAAAATTTTGATGACCCGCCCGTTCGCATCCACTTCAACCTGACGGCCGCCGCGCTTTCCCTGGAGAAAAGACTCAAAGCTTTTCTCCACGCCGTACCGACCGATAGAGTCCCCGGTACGGACATTAGGGTATTTGCCACTGGCCAGCTCCTTGCGGTTGATTTCCCCCAGGTACCCCAGAAGATGGGCGGCCGTTTTGGGGTAGATATAATGACGGGTGGGCTCAATATCAATATAAATTCCGGGCAGGTCAAACTGGTGCGCCTCCACAATGGCCAGTTGATCCCGGGAAATATCCCGCATCAATGTCACGGGCTTGTAAAAGGCTGATCTACCCGCCTTTTCAATATTTTCCATAAGATCTTCATAGGGTTCGTCAATCAGCAGGGAAAGACGGGAAACGGTTTCTTTAAGCGGCTTTGCATCCTCCAGGACTATGGTCAGATCAAAAGCCGGCCGATTGTCAACCAAAAGCTTATGGCTTCTGTCGTAGATCAACCCCCTTGAGGATTTAACACTTTTTAGCCGAACACAATTGGTTTTGGACAGCCGCCGGTACTCTTCCCCCTTGATTATCTGCAGATACATTAACCGAAGAAAAAGCAGGGAAAAAACAACCAGAATACAGAGACTGGCCCCAATGAGCCGCTGCTTAATCCAGTCTCGGTTTGGATTTTTCTTAATCCCCGACATCTTCAGTCCCTATACCTTTTTATGAATCCCCGTCGAAGCTGCCGGACCATAACCATGGTATTTTGTCTCAACACTCCAACACACCAGACACCGGGAGAAATCAGCACTCCTGCCAGAATCAGCTGCCATACAAAAGGCGTATAGTCCAATGCAAAAAGCCCCTCATGTCCATGGCTTAAAAATATAGTGAACAGCATCAGTCCCTGCTGAACAATCACAGCCAGAAGACTTACGCAAACCATAAAAAGAATGCTTCTCTGGAAAACCACCTGTTTAATCAGCTGGACGAAAATATAGACCCAGCAATAGGAAAAGGCATGAAAAAAAAACGGAACCCCGGAAAGGCTGTCCATGACAATGCCAATAAAAAAAATGGCGAGGATGGTTCCGTACCTGGGAAAGACCAGACTCAGATACAACACGAGGATAACGGGAAGGTCAAAACAATATGGGAAGAAATCAAAGGCCGGCAGCACAATGGTCTGCATCACCATCAACCCCAAGGCCACAACCCCGAAAAAGAAAAAATTCATCACAGGACCTGCCTCCGGGATCCTGCCGTGCAGAATGTGCTGCGGCCGGACAAAAGACCACCCTTTTTTCCAGTGCCGGGTCTATCCGCCCTATTCCCCATTTTTATATACGAGTACTTCTTCGAGTTTGTCAAAATCAACACTGGTTTCAATGGTGATATCTTGAAACAGCTGGGAGTGTTCTTTCTTGACATCCAGAATCCTGCCGATACGAAGACCTTTGGGAAAAACCTGGTCCAGACCGGATGAAACAATCATTTCACCCGGGGTGACCTCATCCTTTCTAAGGGTGTAGACAAACGAGCAGGTGTCTTGATTGTTCCCCTTTACCATCCCCCGAACACGGGTATCCTGGACCAGGGCGTCAACGGCGGAGTTGCGGTCTGTAATCAGCAACACCCTGGAGAAATCTTTGGCGACCTGGATAATCTGTCCCACAATCCCTTCGGATACCAGGACGGGATCCCCTTTGACAAGCCCCTCATCCGATCCCTTGTCAATGACGATGGTTTTAAACCAGGGGGACGGATCCCGGGCAATCACCTGGGCAGCCACGTAAGTGGCTGGCACCGAGGTCGTAAAATTTACCAGTTTTTTCAACCGTTCGGTCTCAAGCGCAAGCTCCCGATACCGGTTCTGAATCTCCTGAGCCCGGGCCAGCTCCCGTTTCAGTATCCGGTTCTCCTCCACAGCCCGGACCGAGGTGAAATAGGTCTGCCACACCGAACTGGTAAAGCCGATGGTACGGTTGACCAAAAATTGGAAAGGGGAAGTAACCGAAATGGCGAAACGCTCCAGCCCGCTGACAGGCAGAGAATCTCGGCTGGTCATGGTGATCACGGTGAAGTTAATCGCAATGAACAGACCGACGCCGATAATAATAATCATCCGCCGGGAAAACATCTATCAATTGATTACCACTTCTTTTAGGATTTCAATGCTGTCCAGGGATTTGCCGCAACCCAAAGCAACAGTAGACAAAGGGTCCTCAGTGACGACAATAGGCAGCCCGCTTTTCTCCTTGAGCAGTTTGTCAAGATTTTTAAGCAAGGCACCGCCGCCTGTAAGCACAATTCCGGAATCCACGATATCCGCCGCCAGTTCCGGCGGGGTCTGCTCCAAGGCGATCCGGACAGTTTCCACGATGGCATCAATCTGTTCTGAAATGGCCACCCGAACCTCCTCGGAGTCGATGGCCAGTATTTTGGGAATACCAGAAACAAGATCCCGCCCTTTCACCTCGATGGTTTCAAGGTGTTCAGGATCCGGATAGGCATTTCCAATGGTCGTTTTGATGATTTCAGCCGTTCTTTCGCCGATGAGCAGGTTGTACTTGCGTTTGATATGCTGACTGATGGAGGAGTCCATCTTATCCCCTGCCACCCGGAGCGAACGGGTGTACACCACCCCGGCAAGGGAGATCACCGCGACTTCAGTGGTGCCGCCCCCGATATCAACGACCATGTTGCAGGTCGGTTCTGTAATGGGCAACCCGGCGCCAATTGCTGCAGCCATTGGCTCTTCAATGAGAAAAACCTCTCTTGCACCGGCAGACTCCGCCGATTCCCGGACGGCCCGTTTTTCCACCTGGGTAATTCCTGAAGGCACAGCAATGATTATCCTTGGACGGACCAGGGTTTTGCGGTTATTATGAACTTTGCGGATAAAGTGCTTGAGCATGGCCTCGGTGACTTCAAAATCGGCAATTACTCCGTCCCGCATCGGGCGGATCGCCACAATATTGCCCGGAGTACGGCCCAGCATCCGCTTGGCTTCCAGGCCGACAGCCAGAACCTTATTTTTGGCCCGTTTATCCGTTCTCACGGCCACAACAGAAGGTTCACTCAATACAATCCCTTTTCCCTTTACATAAACCAAGGTATTCGCAGTTCCAAGGTCAATCGCCAGGTCATTGGAGAAAGCGCCGAGCAGGGTATCCGTTACAAAGTTCATTTGTCCTCTTTCATGCAATATATAGTTGGGTTCTTGGTCGCGCCGGTAAAAATTCTTTTACGTGATATTTGCTAACAAACTTACAGATTTTTTACAAGAATAAAAGTGTTTCACAACGGTTTAATTCTTTTAAATGCCTTTAAAACCAAGTCATGTATCTCAGGCCTGAATTTCCTTATTCTCAGGTTTTCACGGACGGGATGCACCCGGTTGGTCAACAAGACGGTTATTAACCCGGATGCAGGATCCATCCAGAATGAGGTACCCGTAAAGCCCAGGTGGCCAATGGTGGTTTTTGGGGCTGCCTTTCCGGCAGCCGAGCACTCACCCGAAGGGGTGTCAAAACCGGCCACCCGTGTCCGTCCGGGTCGGCGCTCGACAAAGGCCTTCATAATTTCAGGGGCCAGCACCCTGCCGCCACCGGCCTGTAAGGCGTTCATCACTTCACAGCAAAGACTGTGAACGGCCGGTGCAGCACCGAACAGGCCGGCATGGCCTTCCACCCCGCCTGCAGCCCAGGCATTTTCATCCTCAACTTCGGCCCGGATCACTCTGTTTCGCCAGGGGCAGTCCATGGTAGGGGCAGCAGCTGTGCACCAGTCCGGGACCGGACGGTCCAGGGCAATGAAGCCCAGGTGCTCAATCCCAAGGGGGCGGTATATCCGATCCTTGATATAGACATCCAGATTACAGCCAGAAAGACGCTCAACCACCCAGGCCAGCATCATATATCCAAGATCACTGTAGCATTCTCGTTCCCCGGGCTTTGCTTCAAGGGGGTCATCAATGAGCATCTGACGCATCAGAGAGCGATCAGGACCCATGCCCGGAATCATTTTAAAAAACTCCCGGTGGGCGGCAAGCCCTGATGTGTGCCGCAGCAGCATGTCTATGGTGATACAGGCTTTAGCGCAATCCCGTGTCTCCGGAAGGACCTGCCCAATCGGTGTATCAAGACTGACCCTGTCGGACCTGATAAGGTCTGCCACCGCCAGGGTGGTTGCCAGGGGCTTGGTCAGTGAGGCCAGATCAAATACCGATTCAGGCCCGGCCGGCCGACCGGGACCAAGAAGCCCAAACGCCTCATGGTAAAAAATCGACTCTCCCCTGGCACACAAAAGGACACCGGCCGGGAACACACCATCGGCCACCGCCTCCGCCATGGCCTGGTCCAATTCGGAAAAGCTTAAATTACCGGCCATTGCTCCAGCTCAAAGTAGCAGCATCTGTATCAAGAAGGGTTTGCCTCCCCATGGGAAACGCCAGATTAACTTCCCCGTGCCCCGCAGGAAGTCCGGTGATCACAGGTATCCCCAAAGTCCCAAAGGTTTCCATTAAAATTTCAGGAAGATAGTCGATATTGGCGCAGTCGGTAAACTCCCCGACCACAACTCCCCGGATGCCGTCAAAAAGACCTGCCAACCGCATCTGGGTCAGCATGCGGTCAATTTTATACGCCGGTTCCCCCACATCCTCCAGAAAAAAAATGGCATCTTTAAAATCCGGCTGAAACCGGGTTCCCAGCATATGGGCCAAAGTGGCCAGATTCCCTCCCATCAGCCTGCCGCGGGCCGTTCCTGCAACCAGACACTCCCCGTTACTGCCCATGGACACCGCATCAAGGCGGCCGGTCAGCATTTTCTCCAGCCCGTCAAGGGTTTGCTCCCCGGCCCCGGCCAGGGAGATCAGATTCGGACCATGGATCACCTCCGCGCCTGCTTTCCCCACAAGACAGGTCATCAGGGCGGTTGCATCCGAAAACCCGATCAGGCGGGTTGGTGAAGATTCAAGCTGTGTCCAGTCAAGAAATGGCAGAATCCGCATGGCTCCGTATCCCCCGCGGGCAGCAATGATGGCTTTGATCTCCGGATCCCGGAACAGTTCCGACAATACCCGGGCCCGGACCTCATCATTTCCGGCAAGGTAACGAAAACTCCCATAAATATCCTGAGGCACCCGAACCCTGAACCCCATGGCTTCAAGGCGATTGATTCCTTGTGCCAGCGTTTCCGGGTCAAATCGGGAAGATGGGGCGGCGACCCCGATAAGGTCCCCGGGTTTCAGATCATTGAAAGGTAAGGATTGCATGAATTGTGTTTTTACCCGATATCAACTTTGGTTAATCCCTAAAATTGGGGGTCATCATACCGCAGTTTGCCGAAAAAAACAGCAGGGAATGACGATTATAGGACCGACCTGCCTTGACAAACCCATGGCATTCGCCATACATAATTGAAGACAACCATGCCCGAAGGCCGTTGTATCAGTTATCAATGAAAATGAGATTTGGGGTTCTCCATGAAAAAATTAATCATCGGTATTGTACTGGTGGTTCTCGGCCTGCCCGGAACCGCATACTTTTTCGCAGACCTTGTCCATGTAATTATCGGGGGTCTGCCTGTGCTGCTCATCCTGGCAGGTGCTCTTGCAGCGTACCTGGGATACGAGGAAATCCAGACAGAAAAAGAAATGGAACCTGAGACCTTTGAACCGGACGAATCTGATCCGGCCAAAGAAACCTTTGATTTACCGGATTCCAATATCCAAAAACCCACTGAGCCGGCAGAACCGGAAATACCGAAGACGTCTGCCATAGGGGTTGTGGGCAACACCGACACCCATGTGTTCCACAGCATGACCTGCAATTTCGCCCAGGGCAAAAAATGCACTGTCCAATTTGCCGACAGGGAGGAAGCCATTGCCCAGGAATTCAAACCCTGCAAGGTCTGCAACCCCTGAACCGGCTAAGGTCATGCCTTTAGATAGTCTTCTCTAACCGGAGAAAAGACTTCGATGGCTACACTGTCTTCCAAAATCTGCGCTCCGTGAATGACATCCCCCGGGATGGTCCAGCTGTCCCCCGGATTTGCCTCGTGGTCCTTTCCGTCTATTTTCAGGATCATCCGACCAGAAACCAGATATCCGGTCTGCTCGTGGGGATGGGCGTGATCGGGAAGAATGGCCCCTTTTGACAGTTTAAACCGAACCAGGTGCGTTTTTTCGCCATAGGCCATCGGTTTCATCTCAATCCCCTCAACCGGGCAGGAATAGCCGTCTTCAGTATGGATTACAAACATTGGATCTCTCAATCTATTTTTTGGGTTATACCGCGGACCTGCCACGGCCGTGTTCCGCTGTTCTTTAAGCCAAGATATTTTGACAAACCTGATAAAAATTGCAATAGTAATTGTTTTAATTCAACCCTGTGGTAGCCCCCATGACAATTAAGACCCACCCTGTACCCGACATCCTGGCCCCGGCCGGGGATAAAACAGCCTTTCTGGCCGCCATCGCAGCTGGAGCAGACGCCATTTACTGTGGACTGAAAATCTTTTCAGCTCGGATGGAGGCCGGCAATTTCAGCATAGAGGAACTGGCCCGGCTCACCGCCCTAGCCCACGATAAAGGGGTCAAGGTATTTTTAGCCTTTAACAGCATCATTAAAGAAGGGGAATTGCCCAAGGTCTCCCGCATTCTGGCCAAGGTGGTGAAATACGCACCGGTGGACAGCATCATCATTCAGGATCCGGCGATGATTTCAATGATCAAGGATGCTGGTTTTGATAAAGAAATCCATCTGTCCACCCTTGCCAACTGCACCCATCCATCAGGACTGATCGCTGCCCGCAAGGCCGGTATCTCAAAGGTTGTTCTGCCAAGGGAATTTACCATAGACGAAATCAAGGCTATGGCGGACGCTGCCCCCGAGGGCATGGATCTGGAAGTTTTTGTTCACGGCGCTTTGTGCTACTCCATATCCGGGCGATGCTACTGGAGTTCCTGGTTTGGCGGGAAATCCGCCCTCAGAGGGCGCTGCGTCCAGCCTTGCCGGAGAATATACGAGCAAAAGGGGCAAAAGCAGCGATACTTCTCGTGTATGGATTTTTCCTGGGATATCCTGGCCAAAGTCATTAAAGACGTACCCCAGGTCACCACCTGGAAAATTGAAGGACGGAAAAAAAGCCCTCACTACGTCTATTATACAGTCACAGCCTTTCGCCTGCTCAGAGATGAACCGGAGCGCAAAAAGGAGGCGCTTGCCTTTTTGGAGTACGCCATGGGACGGCCGTTCACCCATTACAACCTTTTGTCCCAAAGGGTACAAAGCCCCCTTATCAAAGGATCGGAGACCGGCTCCGGTCTTTTCCTGGGACGGATCAAAAATCCCCAGGCTCCCTATTTTGACACCCGTGAGGAACTTTTCAGCGGGGATCTTTTAAGAATCGGTTATGAGGAGGAAGAGTTCCATCAGATCCAGAAGGTGACCCGGGCCATTCCCAAAAAGGGAAAGTTCTTTTTGACCAAGACAAAGGCGGGGCGAATCCGGAAAGGCACCCCGGTTTTTTTAATTGACCGCAGAGAAGCAGACATGGCAGATCAACTGGCCCAATTGGAGACCCAGTTGTCTGCCTTTGGAAAAATCAAGGTGATGCCGGATAAGACAGCTCCCCATGCCGAGCCGGCGTCCCAGGGAGCACCGGTCCCGGGCCGGGGCAAAAAGACCAGGGGCACTTTCCATATGACCGTATCCCGTAAAAGACCCACTACGGGTAACACCAGCGGAGATACGGGGCTTTGGATCAGTGCCGGAGGATACGGCATTAAACCGCCGGGAAAAACATGGCTGTGGCTGGACCCCCTGCTCTTTCCCGAGGATGAGGAACTTTGCCGGAATTACGTGGTTTCCGCCGTCAGAAAAGGAGCAAAGAATTTCGTTCTTAACAGCCCCTGGCAGATTGAGCTGTTTAATAATCCGCAACGTCTCAACCTCTGGGCAGGTCCCTTCTGTAATATTTCAAACAGCAAAATGCTTGGCATGCTCAAATCTCATGGCTTTTCCGGAGCCATTGTCAGTCCGGAACTGGACCGGGAGACCTTTTTAAGCCTGCCGGCCAACGCGCCCCTCCCTTTGGGTGCTGTTATCCGGGGAAACTGGCCCCTGGCGGTGTCCCGTATCATCTCCGAGGACCTGACCATCGGACAGGCCTTTACCAGCCCCAAGGGAGAAGAGGCATGGACCAGCAAGTCCAATAAAATCTACTACACCTTCCCAAACTGGCCGCTGGATCTCTCATCCCAGCAGCAGGACCTTGAAAGTGCCGGCTACCGTATGTTCGTCACCCTAAGAGAGCATATTCCAAAGGGCATTACCCTTAAAAAAAGGCCGGGATTGTGGAATTGGAATCTCAATCTCATATAGGTTTTCGGCCTGAAACAAAATGGGCATAAAAAAACAGGGCTGTTATCCGACCCTGTTTTTTTATGCGTTATATTGAGGTTGTAAAAAATCCTCTATGGTTTGATCCGGATGGATGGGTAGATGCCTGCATTTTCCCCTGTCCTGTATGGCTGAAGGGTATTAAAGGCAATCTGCTGATCATCCTGGGCATGGCCGCTCATCTCTCCGTCATAGTTGCAATAAGCCCCGTTCACCTCCAGGATATGATCAATCCTGCTGGCAAAGGCCTCTACAAAAACCTGGCCGGAGCCGGAAAAATTCATCTTGCCGATTTTCTCTTTGCCTCTGACACCTTTGAGTTCGTCAATGGCCACCATATTGGTGTCCAGATCCGCATCACAGGTGATGTACCCCCATACCACATGATTTTCAGGGATGGTCACCGGTTCAATTAGATCTATAATGGTGTGGGGGGCCACAATGCAGCCCTTCCCAATGGTCAGACGGGCATCCTCCCTGCCATGGAGAAAGGAGTTGAACCCGACAAAGGTTTTCAGCCCGATAAAAGCATTAATGATTTTCCCGCCATGGGCGGTTACGTTCATCCCCTCGAGATGGGAATTGATGATAAAGGTATTTTCCTGGGCATTGGACCCGTTGCCCATCCTGGCATCCTCAAGAAAGGCCCGCTGGGATACCAGCACGTTTTCACCGATCTCGGTTTTCCCTTTGATCACGGCGTACCGGTTTACGGCAGAGCTTTCTGGGGCTTTAAAAGGCTCAAGATCTACCACCTCAAACAGGCGTTCATAATCCCGTTCCTTTTCCGCCACAAAATCGTAGATCAGACCTCTGGGCTGGCCTTTTTCATTAACGCCGATATACTTGTCCAGAACGGACTGGTCGTGCTGGTACTTGAACTTGAAATCCCCGTTCTCCATCCAGATCATCCCGGGTTCAATATTTCTATGAAAAAATTCTCCAGCCTGCAAATAGGAGAACTCACCGACGATGCAGGAGTGCAGATTCATCAGATCTACCGTTGAGAAGGCCCCCAAAAAGCAACCCTCTATGGTGGAACCGTGAATATTGGCATAGTGGGTGGCCACAGTGTTTCGGATAGAGAACTCTTCCGGGGTCTCCGGATTGTGGGAGTTGGAGTGAACCAGGGTTTTATACAAAAGGCTGCTGGTGATAATGATAATCTCATCATCCACCAGGGGAAGGGGGTTGGCCTTGTCCATGATATCCCCCTTGCGCTTGAGTTCGTCTCCTCTCACATCACTTTTATAGATGCAGGACTGCTTTACATTGGCCTTTCCCAGAAAGTAAGACCCGGCCATGCTTGAATTTTTAAAAAGAAAGAAAATGGGATGATATGAGGTGATCCCGTAAAAACAGTAGAATTTCACAAGCTTATCATAATCAATGGTATTCACCACGAACTTTCGGGTGTCAAAATCAAACTCTTTGAGATTGGCGTTGACCCGACTGATAATCCGTTCAATCAGCAGTTTTATATTTTCCATGTATCCACATCCCTATCTTAATTTGTTTTATCATAAGTGCATTTCCCCGAATCCCATTTTCATAACATTGCCAAAAAGGATAAACCAATCCTATTTATAATTGCAACACCAATATTGACAAATGCAACATTTTGCATCATTTTCATTTGAAAAGGCAGTGGAGAGATGATACGCTTTTTTCCGTTGTTATGGCATTCTTGAGGAAGAAAAATGTCCCAATTTCCCCATATTCAAACCCTGATGAGCCGCCCACTTGATTTTATCCAGCTTCTGGATGAAATCCCCTTAGGGGTTCTTTTACTGGACACGGACAGACGGGTGGTCCACCTAAACCAGCATTTCCATGCCCTGACCGGCATGGATATTAAAAAAGCCTACGGCATTCACTGCAGCAATATCCTCAGAAGCGGGGCCTGCATCACCAACTGCCCGGTATTGACCATGAGCGGCACCAACCGGTCGATTACCTGTCAAAGCGATATCATCAATATGGACCGGCAAAAACTGCCCATCCAGCTTACCTGCGCCCCTATTCTGGATACGGACGGTCAGGTGACCGGATATATTGAAACCATTGAAAATCTCAAATCCAAAGGCGGCCAGTCACTGGATCAGGAGGTTGCCTACAGCTTTGCAAACATCATTGGCCGATGTGGGAAAATGGAGGCCATTTTCCAGACCCTGCCGATGCTTGCCCAGAGTGAAACCTCCATTCTCATCACAGGAGAAACCGGGACCGGTAAGGACCTGGTGGCTGAAGCCATCCACCAGACGTCCCAGCGGGCCAACGGCCCTTTTATCAAAATCAACTGCGGGGCTCTGCCTGAAACCCTTTTGGAATCAGAGCTTTTCGGCCATACAAAAGGGGCATTTACAGGCGCGGTTGAAAACAAGCCCGGGCGGTTCAAACTGGCCCATAACGGCACCATTTTTCTCACGGAGATCGGAGACCTTCCCCTGCCCCTCCAAGTTAAATTGCTAACCTTTCTGGATGATAAGGTCATCTATCCTTTAGGGGGGACCAAGGGCTTTAATGCCAACGTCAGAATCCTTGCCGCCACCCACAGAAACCTGGAGGAAATGGTGCTCCTTGGAAAATTCCGCAAAGACCTGCTTTTCCGTCTGAACGTCGCCCGGATTCACCTGCCGCCCCTAAGAGAACGGGAAGGGGATATCCGCCTGCTCCTGGATCATTTTTTCAGCCACTATACCCGGTTTATCGGCAAGGATCTGGACGGATTTTCCACAAACGCAATGGCCTGTCTTATGAGATATGGGTACGAAGGAAATATCCGGGAGTTGAAAAACATCGTAGAATATGCGGTCAATGTTGCTCAGGGCCCCCAGGTGGAGATCGAAAACCTGCCAGCGTATCTTCTGGAAGACAGCCTGAAAAGAAAACCTGCCGCCGTTCGGGTTCCAATGCCTGAAGGTCACACAGCGTCTCCTGCTTTGGAAAAAGCAGTGGCACAACAGGCCACATGGACGCAGGTTCACCGGGAGATGATTTTACAGGCTTTGAAACACTCCGGAGGAAAAAAAGAAGAGGCTGCCAGACGCTTAGGAGTGAGCCGCAGCACCCTCTGGCGAAAAATCAAAAAATACAATATCCAATAGTGCCATGACCAAAACCGCCATCACCGTACAAGACAACCGGATTATCCCCAGATTTGACCTGGCCACGGAGATTCTATTTATCCGAAGCGAAGGCCGCTCGGAAATTCTGGATAAAAAATCGATCCTTTTACCCAGGTCGTCGGCCGAGGAACTTTGCCACCTTTTGCTGGCCGAAAACATTGACACCCTGATCTGCGGCGCCATTGAAACCGAATACCACGAATTTCTCCAGTGGAAAGGGATCGATATCTTTGATGCGGTCGCCGGGAAGTGGGACCAGGCCTTTATAAGGTGGCAGACCAACCAGTTGGCATCCGGGGACATTCTTGAGAGCCGTCAGGTTGAGGGGGAAAAAATATAGAGAACCGTTTTATTTTGTTTCATTTTATTTCTAATTATGTCGTTCAAAATGTTTCATTTTGTTTCTAACCCCTTCCATCAAAAATTATTATTCCAAAATTACAACACCTTATGCTTTGGCACGGTCTTTGCCATACTCTCCGTGAACACCATCAATTGAAACGGACGATGAGGACATATGCCGGTAATTGCTCTGACAACGCCATTGTTTACAGATACAAGCAGGATCGTTGAAGCCCTCCAGGTACTCTGGAACTGCCATGTATACGGTGACGACGATATCATTGCACAAACCGCCCGGGACCATCAGATCTCTCCGGAGCTTTTAACAAGAGTCGTTCAGGCCGACCCCATTGCCTATAACAACTTTACCCATGAAAAAGAAAAGGCACAGGCCGCACTTGGAAAAACCCTTGCAGACCTCACAGCAAAGGGGAACTGCATTTTTTCAGGCATCACCTGCCATCTCATCCCCAATTGGGTTACCCATGTATTCAGAGCCCTGGCCTTAGCCGGAACGGTATCCAGGATAAAGACAGCCTGCGATCTGAAAAGTTTTTCAGATCCGACAGCCGGGCAGGCGATTAAAGAGGCGGACCAAAAAGCGGATCAATGGGTAAGGCAAATCCAAAACACATCCATATGGGATCAAGCCCTCTACGATCTGGTGCTGGACCTGACAGACAAAGAGGAGGAGACAGTCGCCCAACTGCAAAAGGCTGCGTCCCTGCCCCCCTTTACAGGCAAAGCCCCAAGGGCCAAAGAGGTGGCAGACCTCTCCGTTGCAGCGCCCGTTCAGCTGGCCCTGGCCCGCCTTGGAGGGGGACTCAAAGTCAGTGCAGATAACGGACACATCATTGTTACCATTGAAAAAAGGCGCATGAACCTTCCCCAGACCCAGTCCGAAATCATGACTTCGGCAAAGCAGGTACCCGGGGTGATTTCCGTCAAAACCCGAATCGGGGCAACCTACTATAAAAGCGAAATGATAAAGGACTTTGATTTCGGGCCCTCGACAAGAGGATCCTGAGCCGATACAGCTAAAACCATAAAACCTTGTTTGTCCAAAGGGAAAACAAGCTTATTAGGCAGATTATTATAACCAACCATAAAGGATAGAGTATTGAAAGGAGTGTAAACCTCAAATGACAACTGAAAGTACAATGCTATCTAAAGCAGATTGGAAACGCATCCTGTTTATTTTCATAGGCGTGGCCCTTTTTGCCATAGTCAATTTTTCACCGCCCTGGCCCGATGCTGTGGATCCGACAGGCAAACGCTTCATCCTGTCACCTGAAGGCAAAGGCGCCCTGGCGATTTTCCTTCTGGCCGGTACCTGGTGGGTGTTTGAGGTTATTCCCATCGGTGTCACAAGCCTCACCCTGGGCGCCATGCAGGTGCTTTTCATGGTGCGGCCCGCGGAAAAAGCCCTGAAGGACTTTATGACCCCATCGGTTCTGTTCATCTTCGGATCTCTTGTCATCGGCATGGTCTTTACCAAAACCGGTCTGACCAAGCGCCTGGCCTATAAAATGCTGGCCATTGTCGGCGAAAAGACATCCATGATCTATCTGGGCTGCTTTGTGGTGACCGCCGCCCTCACCCATATCATGGCCCACACCGCGGTGGCGGCCACCATGTTCCCTCTGCTCATGACCATCTACGGCATGTATACAGAAGAAGAAGGTCCCACCAAATTCGGCAAGGGACTTTTCATGGGCATGGCATTTGTGGCCGGTGCCGGCTCTATTGTCACCCTACTGGGCGCAGCCCGGGGTGCCGTTGCCCTAGGCTTTTTCAAGGATATCGTGGGCAAGGAAATCTCCTTTTTTGAACTGACCTATTATATGTTTCCCATCGGCTGGGGCATGACATTCCTGCTCTGGGGATTTTTCATGATCTTTTTCAAGCCGGAGAAAAAAGAAATTCCCGGGTTGAGGGAAAAGGCCAAAAGCCTTGGCAAGGCCATGGGCGGCATTACCAGACAGGAGATCCTTGCTGCCGTCATCATCTTCGGCTGTATCGGTATCATGTCCATGAAACAGTTTATTCCCGCCATTTCAAAGCTGGATAAAAATGCCATCATGCTGACAGCTACGGCCCTGTTTTTTGTATTCAAAATTTTAGATATCAAAGATCTGGAAAGCATCCCCTGGAACATCATTCTGCTCTTTGGCGGTGCCATGAGTATCGGGTTCTGCCTCTGGGAAACCGGAGCTGCAGAATGGCTGGCCATCAACTGGCTGACCCTGTTCCAAAAAGCCCACTGGTTTGTATTTGTCATGAGTATTGCATTTTTCGTCATGATCATGACCAACTTCATCATGAATGTGGCGGCCATTGCCATCTCCCTTCCGGTGGCCCTGGTCATTGCCCCCTATCTGCATGTGGCGCCGGAGGTCATCTTGTTCGCCTCCCTTGTCACCGCAGGTATGCCCTTTTTGCTTCTGGTCGGGGCGGCACCCAACGCCATTGCATATGACTCGAAACAGTTTACCACCGGTGAATTTTTCATGGCCGGTATTCCCGCCTCCATCATGCTCATGGTCGTCGTAGGCGTAGCGATCTGGCTGTGGGGCCTCATGGGGATGCCCATCACGGTGCCTGCATAAAAACCTTTTAAGGGAGATAAAACGCCGATGAAAGATAAAAAAGTAAAAGAACTGATGATTCCGCTGTCAGACTATGCAACGGTTGGCGAAAGCGATACTTTAGCCCAGGCCATCAAAGCATTAAAAACGGCCCAGGCAGATACCAAGTTTATCCACAAACACCGGGCGGTTCTGGTATTTGACCAGGACAATAAGATTGTCGGAAAACTGGGATACAGAGGGATTTTAAAAGCCCTTGAACCCAAATACCGCCAGTTCGAACATGCCGAGGACACCGGCACCATCGGGCTGTCCAGATTCGGTTTCAACTATGATTTTCTCCACTCCCTTGTGGATCGTCTGGCCCTTTGGGACGAGTCCATGGAAAGCCTGGTAAAACAGGCGGCCGGACTGAAGGTTGGCGAAGTCATGTCCACCCCCTCCAAAGGAGAATACGTCAACCCGGAAGCGCCGGTGGCCGAAGCCGTCCACCAGTTCATCCTGGGATGTCATCAGTCCCTGCTGGTGGGTAAAGAAAAAAATGTCGTCGGAATTATCCGGCTGGCCGACATCTTTGACCTGGTCAGTGACCTTGTAAAATAATCCGTTTACCCCGGCCGGATAATACTGTCCGGCCGGGGTAGGATTTTTTCCTTTACTTAAAGCGAATCACCCGGAAAGATGGAAATTAACCTGTCCCAGGATTGAATTTTCTAAATATCTTTTGTATGAATAACAAATGATAATTTTGAGCTTGGTTCCTGCAACCGAGGGAGCGAAGCTGCGTCTTGACACCCTAATTTTTTAAGGAGGATTATTACCCCCCGGTATCTTGTGCTTTGTATTCACATACACCCACACGATTCTTTTTCCCCAACACCTGCTGAAACTCTATCATTTCCACCTATTTTCTGCGACCACGACTGTAATACGATGTCTTCTCGCACGATTCTTTACCCCCTGCTTTCGCCTTTAGTCAGGGCATCCCAACCCTTTTTTTTCATTTAAAATTTATTTTGATCCGCCTTTGCGGCAATCTTCTGCTGTTTCCCGCGTTCCTGCGCTTGAGAGATTAAGCGCCCCCCACTTCTCCCCGGCCTATTTTTCGCCCCAGCCTTGAAAACCTCACCCAACTAAATCCCGCGCGTCCCTGCCCTGGGAATTGTCCTTTTTTTACACACGCCAACCCATGAAAACAATACGGCTGACATATTCCCGCCGTCCAGTGTTTTATCTGGCAATTTTTTTGCCTATAGGACTTAAGACCTGGTGGTGCTGGGACTGGTGACCTGCGTGGCGCCCCTGTCTGACAAAGGGTTACCTGGATGAGTGTCTCCATTTTTGGCCCCAACCCAAAGAGGTATTCACCTGCGAAAGGATACGGATCCATGACGACCAAAATCAAACAATTCAACAACGAAAAATTTGAGGTTCTCGAGCACGATGAAGTCCCCGGCTTCAGGAGAGCCTTCCAAATCACCATCTGTTTAGCAGTTATTTATTTCATCTACATCTTCTCCCACCTTCACTAGACCTGCACCCAACCATCAAGAAAGGATCTGCATATGAAAAAAGAACTTACGATCTTTGACAACCCCCAAAATGTCCGGCGACTGAGAACGGGATTTTTCATCGCCCTCGTCCTTGTCCTTTTCGCCGAAGCCTTTGTGGACATGCACGGAGAGTTTTCGGTTGAACATTTTTACGGTTTTTACGCCGTGTATGGATTTATCGCCTATGTTGCCCTGATTTTTACCGCCAAATTCCTCAGACGGATTCTCATGAGAAGGGAGGACTATTATGATGACTAATCTGATCCCTCCTCCGGCGTTCATCCTGATTTGCGGTGCCCTTTTCATTCCGTTTCTCCGCGGCACATTCAAACAGATTTATATGTTGTCTTTGCCCCTGATCGTATTTTGGGTGCTCATGAATCTGCCCCTGGGCAATTACTGGTCTTACGAATTCTCTGGGTTTGACATCATCCTGGGCAGGGTGGACCGCCTGTCCCGGATCTTCACCATTATCTTTACCATCATGGCCTTTCTCGGGGTGCTTTTTGCCCTGAAAGTCGAGGACAACCTCCAGCAGGTATCCGGCCTTGTATACGCAGGCGCCACCTTAGGGGTGGTCATGGCGGGCGACCTGCTGTCCCTTTACATGTTCTGGGAAGTCATGGCCGTGGCCTCCACCTTCCTTGTGATCGCTCCAAGAACGGCAGAAGCCCGGCAGGCAGGATTCCGATATCTGATGGTCCATCTGGCAGGGGGACTGATCCTTTTGGGCGGTATCATTTTTTACATCCACCAGACCGGAAGCACACAGTTCAACTATATCGGGCTTACCGACTTTGCCTCGTGGATGATTCTCATCGGCATCGGGCTTAATGCAGCGGCCATTCCCCTTCACTCCTGGCTGCCGGACGCCTACCCCATGGGAACCCCTACCAGCACGGTTTTTTTAAGCGCATTTACGACAAAATCGGCCGTATACCTTCTGATCCGGACCTTCCCCGGAACAGAGGTGCTCATCATCGTCGGCGGATTCATGGTATCGGTGCCGATCTTTTACGCCGTGCTTGAAAACGACATCAGACGGGTGCTCTCCTACAGCCTGATCAACCAGGTGGGCTTTATGCTGGTCGGAGTCGGTATCGGCACGGAACTGGCCTTAAACGGAGCCGTAGCCCATGCCTTCTGCCACATTATCTACAAGGCCCTGCTCTTTATGGCAGCAGGCTCTGTTCTCCAGATGACCGGCAAAATAAAATGTACGGAGATCGGCGGGCTATATAAAACCATGCCCCTGACCTGTATTTTCTGCATGGTCGGGGCGGCATCCATATCCGCCTTTCCGCTCTTTTCAGGATTTGTGTCCAAATCCATGATTGTTTCGGCTTCGGCCCATGAAAAAATCTTCCTGATCTGGCTGGTCCTGCAGTTCGCCTCAACGGGCGTAGTGGACCATGCCGGCATCAAAGTACCCTTTTTCACCTTTTTCGGCCATGATTCCGGCATCCGGGCCAAGGAACCGCCCCTGAACATGCTTATCGCCATGGGCATTGC
Organism: uncultured Desulfobacter sp.; assembly: GCA_963677255.2. Taxonomy (GTDB): domain Bacteria; phylum Desulfobacterota; class Desulfobacteria; order Desulfobacterales; family Desulfobacteraceae; genus Desulfobacter. The sequence goes on from CAXXER010000003.1 coordinate 556,863, forward strand.
CGCCTTTTTGTGTGTCGGACTCGGCGTCTGGTATCAGCCCCTTTATGCCCTTTTGCCGTTTCCCGTGCACTATCAACCCTATACGGGGGGACATGTCGTCGGCCAGCTCCAACTGCTGCTCTTTGGCGCCTTTGCCTTTACCCTGTTGATCCTTTCCGGATACTATGTGCCGGAAGTCCGAAGTCGTAACCTGGATACCGACTGGTTCTACCGCAAAGGGGCAAAATGGGTATACCGGGTCCTGGATGAGAGTCTCAATGCCATGAACCGGGCATCAGAAGCGGGATTGATGACCATGGTCCGGGGTGTTGCAGGATTTTTCAGGCAGGCTTCAACCCATGTCATCATGTTCTTTGCCGTTAATATCTGGCTGATCCAGGGATACCGGGACACCTTCCTGGCATATAAAAAACGGAAACTATACGACGATATTGTCCATGGCTCCCTGCCCATCGGTATCGGTGCGGCAGCAGCCGTCAGCTTTGTGGTGATCGTCTTTATACTGGTCTGATAAATACCTAACCTCTCCAGCTAAAAAAACGGCCTTTGAGAACACTCAAAGGCCGTTTTTATGTGTTAACGCATTATGATCTATAAGCTAATTTTATACAGGTGTCACTCCCTCCTGCAGGCCGCCGATGTCCGGATGGGTGGACAATGCGTGAAGAAAATCCTGGGTGTGGCGGTTCATCCGGCTCTTGAACAGGTCCACCACTCGTTGCATCACCTCAAATCCTGCGGCATAGTCTGAAGAAAACAGTTTGAGCAACTGGGCTGATGAAATGGTAATCACACGGCTGTCCTCTGCACAGATCGCAGTGTAAGTGGCAGGAGAGTTGTCCAGCAGAGAGGATAGGCCGAAGGTCTGACCGGCACGCAGTTCGTCCAAAGTCAATGAATGACCGCGGGAAGCCCTGCAGTTTAAGTAAATTGCCCCTGACAACAGCATGTACACCAGGTGCTGATTCTGATCCTGCCGAATGAGAATGGTCTCCTCGTCAAAACTTTCAACCTGGGCCACGGTGGCCACTTTTTCCAGAACCGCCTCGGGAAGGTCTTTCATGAAATTTATTTTTCTAAGGTCTTTTATATCAACCATGGTAATTACCCTTGTTCCTAAATTACAAAGCGGGGTTAAAAAACGGGGGTGAGTTCTTCAATGTCATGGATATCCCTTTTAAGATCCGGATTTTTTTCAAGGGTTTCCATAATCATTCTCGCCCTCTGATCCAGGGTCCTTTTATACTGCCCCGCCACCCCTGTCATCACATGGTAGGCCAGCTCCGGATTGCTGTCAAAAAGCTGTGCCAGTTTGGGACCGTTAATGGAAATCACCTCGCAGGGTTCCTGGCATACAGCAGTGTAAGACGCCTTAGACCCCTCTATAATAGCGGAGGATCCAAAGGAATTTCCGGCCTGGAGATTGTCCAGGATCACGTCAATGTCTTCGGAAAGGGCGACCTTCAAGGCCACCTGCCCCATGACGATAAGATAAAAGGTGTCAATCTTGTCCCCGACCGAAAACAGCTGAGTATCGGTCCCGAATATATTAAGCTGGGCCTCCTGGCTGATGATCGAAAGCAGATGATCCGGCACCTTCTTGAACATTTCAATTCTTTTTAAATCTTCTATTTTTACCATGTTGTACGTCCTTTAGGTTAAAATAAAAACTAGGAGGATAAAAGAAACGGCCAGTGCGGCCCCCAGACCGATGGGCATGGTCCCTTCCATCATGTCGCTGTATAGCCGGCTCTTTTTCATCTCAAGCCGCTTTTTATTGACACCCTGGATCAGCCACATATTCACGCTGAAAAACAGTGCGATTTTGGCTCCGGCATCTTTGAAAAATCCGGCCACCCCGGATGCCACAGCCCGGACAACGGATTCCGCCCGGGTATTCATGGGATTCAGAGTCTGTGACAGCAGTGCATATACAGCTTTTCCACCCTTGCGGTAGAACCAGTCCGAATCCAGATTCACGGCCCGCTGCTCGGCCGGATAGATGCCGGCTAAAAGAAGCAGGGTAAAGGCCAGAGCAGAGAAGAAAAGCAGCTCTGTCTGGGTCAGCACATGGGAAATGGTATAGGGCTGGTAGTCCACATCAAAGGGCAGCACATTGTAAAGCGGCTGGGGAAAGGTCCCGATGAAGATACACAGGAATGCGGCAATACCCATGGCAATGAGCATGTTCTTGGGCGCCTCTTTTACCCTGATGCCTGAGTCATGCCCGAAAAAGGCGAAAAAGGGAATCTTGATCCCGGCATGATGGAACACACCGGCCGCGGCAAAGAGAAGGACCAGCCAGACAAAGACCAGGCTGCCCTGTCCCGGAAGATGGGAGTTTTCCGCCACCGCGGACATGACCAGGGATTTGGACACAAAGCCTGAAAACAGCGGAAAAGCGGAGATAGACGCCGCCCCGACACAACAGAACAGGCAGGTCCAGGGCATGCTTTTATAAAGCCCCCCCAGGTCTGTGGCGTTGATCTTTCCGGTCCGGTACATCACAGCACCCATGGACATGAACAAAAGACCCTTGAACAGGATATCGTTGAAGGCATGGGCACAGGCGCCGTTAATGGCCAGTTCAGTGCCGACCCCGATACCTACGACCATGAAGCCCACCTGGTTGATCAAACTGTAGGCCAGAACCCGTCTCAGGTCGTTTTCGATTACAGCGTAAAAAATGGGGAACGCGGCCATGCCGACCCCCATCCAGATCAAAAGTTCGGTACCCGGATAAAGCCTTGCCAGGGCATAAACCGCTGTCTTTGTCGTAAATGCACTTAAAAATACGGTGCCGCCGATGGTGGCTTCAGGGTAGGCGTCGGTCAGCCAGGGATGGACCAGAGGCCAGGCGCAGTTAATACCAATGCCAAAGAAAATCAGATAGGAAGACAGGCTGCCCAGGATAATGTGGGACATGGCAAGGGAGCCGGTTTCAGAGTAGTGAAACACAAGGCCTGCCAGCAGCACAAGCCCCCCGAAGGCGTGGACCAGCAGATATCGGAATCCTGCAGTCTGGGCCTTTTTGGTCTTTCTGCACCAGATAAGGATCACCGACCCTATGGTCAAAGATTCCCAGAAGACAAAGAAGGTGAACAGGTCACCGGCGAATATGGTGCCAAGGGCTGCTCCGGCATAAAAGAAGCCTGCCACAAACTCCACATTGTCCTTGAAGTTGAGAATATAAATCACTGTGATAAAGGCGATGATGTGAAAAATATATCCGAACAGCAGGTTCAGCCGGTCCACATTGAGCAGGACCAGATTGAAATCTCCGAAGCTAGCCGCCCAGTGAGCCCCCTGGGGAATGTGAATGAGGTTGATGAACCCCACCACCGGGATCAGCAGCATGTAAACGGACTTGGCCTTACCTTTGAAAAAGGGAATCAAAAGCCCCCCCAACATGAAAATCAGGGCCGGCATCATATTAGTTGTCATAGTAATCCTCCTTGCGCTTTACCAGGGGGCGAAGGACATACTTGGACACCAGAACCAGGATCACACAGGCCACGAATCCGTAAATGGAGTAAAAGCTCCAGTACTTCTCCCATTCAAATTCCACATGGCGGTGGATGATGTGATGCTCGGCCAGGACGATATAAACCACGTCGATGATCAAAAGGGCAACCACGGAAGAAAAAAAGATGCGCAGCAGCCTTTTTACGTTTTCCGGGTTATCAAACATATGCTTCTTTTCCATGGGGATGCCTTTATTTAAAATACGGGTTGAGACAGAATATATGCCATGTACAGACAGCTGACGGCGAACACCACCATGAATACCGGCCGGTATCCCGGCACGGCATCGTGTTTCAGCTCCATGAGTTCTTTTTTATCATTGGGCTTTTTCATTGGACTTGATTAACCTCCTATAAATCCTTTTACCGCAAGGGATGCCAGGTTCAAAAAGGGTTGGGGGGCAAAAAAGAGCACAAAGGAAATCAGTGCCGTAATCACGAGGGGAATCACACACATCAGGGGCGCTTCGTCCACCTTCCGCTCAAACATGGCCTCTTCCGGGGTACAGAAAAAAGCCTTGTAGAAAATGGGCATAAAATACGCCGCGTTGAGCAAAGATGAGGTTAAAAGTACAAAAAGCATGATCATCTGATCCCCTTCCAAAGTGCCCAGGACCAGGTACCATTTAGAGATAAAGCCGCCTGTGGGAGGAAGACCGATGATGGATAGCGAGCCGATCAAAAAGGCGGTCATGGTCACCGGCATCCGGTAGCCGATCCCAACCATCTGGCTCAGGTATTTTCTGCCCGTGGCCACGAAGATGGCACCGGCACAGAAAAACAGGGTAATCTTGCCAAAGGCATGCATGGCAATGTGCAACAAGCCGCCGGTCACGCCCTTAGGGCTGAGCAGGGCGCAGCCGAGTACAATATAAGACAACTGGCCAATGGTGGAATAGGCCAGTCTTCGTTTGAACTCATCCTGGGACAGGGCAATGGCCGAACTGACCAGGATGGTGACCGATGCGATCCCGGCCACAACCGCCCCCAGATCAAAGGAGGCCAGAAATTCGATACCGAAAATCCCGGTAATCACCCGGGCAATGGAAAACACGCCGACCTTAACAACGGCCACGGCATGCAACAGGGCTGAGACCGGAGTCGGAGCCACCATGGCCGCGGGCAGCCAGGAGTGAAACGGCATAATGCCTGCTTTGGCAAATCCGAAGATGAACATCAGCAAAAGGACCGTGGCATGGGGCTTGGACAGCTGACCTGTGAAGATACCGGCAGGGGAAAACTCAAGGGTCCCTGTCAGATGGTAGCACCAGATCATCGCAGGCAGGACAAGACCGATGGACGTTCCTAAAATAAAGGTTAAGTACCTGCGGCCGGAAACCCTGGAATTGGCATCCTGGTGATGGGTCACCAGAGGATATGTGGCAAGCGACAGGATCTCGTAAAAAAGATAAAGGGTTAACAGGTTGGCGCTGAAGGCCGCGCCGACGGTGGCGGATATGGCCAGGGCAAAAAAGGTGACGAACCGGGTCTGGCCGTGCTCGTTGAGTCCTCTCATATATCCTATGGAATACATGGAGGTCACAATATAAAGAGAGGAAGCCACCAGGGCAAAGAGCATGCCTAAGGCGTCCACCCGAAAGGCGATATCCGCCCCCGGCGCCAGTTTAAAGAGTGTGAGCACCACCTGGTTGCCGTCCAGGATAACGCCGAGCATGGAGACCACGAGAAGAAAGGTGATGGTCCCGGCAACAAAGGTCCAGCCTTCCCTGACGTTGGGCTTGTGTGACGATGAGACCAGGATCGGCATCACGATCAGGGGCACAAGAACAGCCAGCAGCGGTTTAATTGAAGGTATCAGTTCCATTTAATATTTTGCCTTTAATGTTGTTGTTTCCCTAAATCAGCCTAAAAAGGGAAGGATAATGGTGTTCACAATGGTTCCCGAATAAAGCCCGAGAACGATAAGTGCGACACTGACAACCATCAGCACCACAATGGACGATGCCGGGGCCTCTTCCATGGCAACGGCGTCGTGACCGCCATGGCCGTGATCGCCCTCAGACATGGGTTCGAAAAAGCAAATTTCAAACACCTTGAAAAAGAGGACGGCACAGATCAGAGACGAAATGAGCAGGGCGGCCGCAAAATGATAGGCGCCGGCCTCAAAAGCCCCCATGATCAAGTACCACTTGGAGAAGAAGCCGCAGGTGGGCGGTACCCCCACAATGGAAAATGCAGCCAGGACAAACCCGCCCATGGTCCAGGGCATCTTGCCGAAGAGCCCTGCAAGATCTTCAAGGTCCACCCGGCCAATCTTATACACCATATTGCCCACGGCTAAAAACAGTGCAAAGGTCATCACCGCGTCGTTGAGAATATGCAAAATTGCACCGGTCATTGCCGTCTGGTTGCCCATCCAGGCCCCACCGACCATATAGCCGATCTCGCAGACGATGATGTAGGTCAGCATCTTTTTGAGATTTTTCTGGGCCAGGGCCATGATTCCGCCCGCAAGGATGGCAATGGTGCCCAGCCAGACCACGGCGTGGGAAAGGTTTAAGGTTTCAAAGATATAATCCAGACCGAATACGGTAATCATGAGTCTGACCATGGCATAGACCATCACTTTGGTCATCAAGGGGGCCACCATCCGCGCAAACCCCGTGGGGGAGTTGGAGTAGGCGTTGGGCAGCCATACGTGCAGCGGGAAAAGCGCCATCTTGATCCAGACACCTAACATGCACAAAATAAAGGCCACCAGCACTGTGGAAGAGCCTTCCATGCCCCGGATGATCTGGGCCACATCCTGCATGTTCAAAGAACCGGTCTTAATGTAGATATATCCGACGCCCAAAAGGTAAAATGAGGCGCCGATAACACCGATAAAAATATAGTTAAGGCTGGCAAGGGGTCCTCTGTCCCTGTCCCCTAAAGCGATCATGGTATAGGAAGTCAGGGAGGTGATCTCAATAAGGACGTAGAGATTGAACAGATCGCCCGTGGAGGTAACACCTGTCAGCCCCACGACAAAGAGCAAATACATGACATAAAATGCAGGGCTTCTGTCCGGTGTTTCCTGCTGTATATTTCTATAGCTGGCCACCAGGTTCAGCAATGCGATGCCGGTGATGATCAAAAGCACCATGGCATTGAGGGTGTCGATCCGGTACTCAATGCCCATGGGAGGTGACCATCCTGCCATTTTATACTGAATGGGTCCCTGGGTCAGGACGGTGATCATGTTCTGAACGGCAGAAAAGCAGGAGATACCCAGGGCGGTAATAGCTATGGGATAGGTGAACCGATCCTCCACCCAGGCGGCGATTCCTGCAAAAAAAGCCCCCAGAAGCGGGGCGATGACAACAAGAGCTGGATAATTATTCATGGTTTATTTTTCCGATAAGCGCATTCGAAGTTCATCTTCTTCCAGGGTCTGGTACCGCTGGTAAATCCTGACACACAGCGCCATGGCCACGCCAAAGGTGGCCACGGAAACAACGATGGCTGTCAGCATGAGCACATGGGGCAGCGGGTTGATATAATCGGCCGCGTGGATGGCCGCGGCGCTGTGGCCGTGATCCCCCATGATAATGGGAATGGTGCCATCCTTTTTAAAGCCGATGGAGACATAAAAGAGAATGATCGCCGTCTGGAAAATATTCATGCCGACCAGTTTCTTGATCAGATTGTTTTTGGCGATCATGGCGTAAAGGCCGATCATCATAAGGATGATGTAAAGCCAATAGTTGTATTTGGCCACGATCAGCTGCAAGATATCCATAAGCGTTCCTATAATCCTTCGTCGTGTCTGCCTTCAGAGACGATATTGATGTAAATGATCACCATAACTGCAGTGACCGCGATGCCAACACCGATTTCAACCCCAAGCATACCAAGGGCACGGACATGGTGCTCTCCGATGAGAGGTGCCAGTTTTTCATAGTTCAGGAAATTGCCGCCCATGATCATGGCCAGGGTCCCGATGCCCACGTAAATCAAAACCCCCAGAGCCGAAAATACCCCCAAAAACTTCTCGCTGATGCGTTTCATCAAGGTCTTTAAGTTGTAGGCAATGGCGATGAGAATCAGGCTGGAGCCGAAAATAACCCCGCCCTGGAACCCGCCGCCCGGAGAAAAATCCCCGTGGGCCACGACATAGAGGGCGTAAATCTGAATGAAAGGAATAAGGATCCGGCACACCGTCTTGATAATGGTATCCGAAGGCACCCAGTCCTTGTCCATATCTTCAAACTCGTCCCCCACCTTTATCTTTTTTGCATCGTCCTTGACATGGAGCACGACGCCGGTGGGCACATGGCGATAATAATGATCTTTTCTGGGCCGAAAATCTCTGAGCAGCAGAAAGCAGGCAAGCCCTGCACAAAAGACCACAGCGGTTTCGAACATGGTATCAAACCCCCTGTAATCCGCCAGAACCGAGGTAACAATATTGGGCACATCGGTCTCTTCCACTGACTTTTCAATATAGTGGGGGGACAGGTGCAAGGATGCCGGGGAGTTAGGATCCCCCCATGCAGGCAGTTCGGCGGTTCCGTATATGAGCAGCCCGCCGGTCAGGCAGACCACAATAAGGGCAAGTATCTTCAATCTTTTGTCCTCCTGCTGGTTCTAAATACCGCTGCAACAAAAAAAACCGTGCTGACACCCGCGCCGACGGCAGCCTCGGTAAAGGCCACGTCCACAGCACCCATTACCGCCCACAAAAGACACATCATAAAGGAGTAGGCACCAAAAAGTATGGCCGTTCCCAAAAGGTCCCGGACGGCGATGGCGGCGATAGCACAGAAAATGACAAAGGTCAGTATGATCAGATCAATTGGCCAATACATGCTTATTCCTTTTCCTCCGCTTGGATGGTTTTGGATCCGTTCTTTTTGGTCCACGGGCGTAACCCGGCCCGCATGCCGGCATCCACAATGGAATGGGTGGCCGTGGGGCTTGAAAGAAAGACAAAAAAGACGATGAGCAGCATCTTTATGGAGACCAGAACTGCAGCCAGTGAGAGGTGGTGAAGGTTATAGCAGACAAGCCCCATCACCATGGCCATGATCCCAAGGGTGTCCAGCTTGCCGGCCGGATGGAGCCTGGAGTAGAAATCAGGCATCCGGATGATACCGACGGCACCGCCCAAAAAAAAGACCAGGCCCACGCTCAGAAAGAATATGGTCAGACCGTTTAACAGTGTTTCCATTTTAAGAAGGTTCCCCTATTCCGTGAATGATTCTTCATACAGCCCTTTGCGCTTGTGGAAATAACGGGAGGCCGTCAATACTGCAACAAAGTTCAAAAAGGCATAGGCCAGTGCGATATCCACAAACATGTCCACCCGTTCGTACAAAAATCCGATGAGCAGCAGCAGAATAACGGTTTTGGACCCGATGGCGTTTACCCCGACAAGACGGTCCAGCACCGTGGGGCCGAACAGGCAGCGGTACATGGACAGCATCATGAGCAGGCAAAGCCCTAATGCAATGGTTAAAAGGAAGGTATTCATTTATCTTCTCCGTATATATCGGCCGCCTTTTCCAGCATCGCCCCGGGCAGGGCTTCGGCGGACGGTTTATCAATGGCATGGACGCTGAACACCCCATCACGAGTGGCGGTCACCGTTATGGTACCCGGAGTCAATGTGATGGAGTTGGCAAGGGTCGTAATGGCAAGGTCAGATTTAAGATTGGTTTTAAAGGTGATGATGTGCGGATCAATCAATTCCTTCATCCGGGGGCTGAAAACAATAAAGAGCAGATGGAAATTGGCCTTGACGATTTCAAGGATAATCCATGGGATATAGGCGATGAATTTAAAAAATATCCGGATATGGCCTTTGGAAAACGAGGGGAACAAAAGGTCGTGGAAGAAAAAGGCCACCAGGGCACTGGAAAAAATTCCCAGCCCGACCAGCAGAACCGAAAAATTACCTGACAGCACAAGCCAGGTGACAAGCATAAAACAAAACGTGATGAAAAATGAAACAAACGAAAATTTTGAACTCTTTTCTTGGTCAACAGGAGGGGTTCCCGTTTCATGGGCAGACTCAGTCAACACAGATCTCCTTTTTACAAGTCGGCTAACAGCAAACCGTCAGACATAAAGTTATTGTTCGACACCGTAAATGCCGCGAAACTTGTCGTAGAGCTTGGCCAAGGTCCCTTTTTTCTTTGTCTGGGAAGACTCTTTTACCGGTGTTTCAGACCGTCCTTCCTGCTTGAGCCTGTTGTCATAGGCCGCATTAATGGTCTCAATCAGAGTTTCCATATCCACGGGTTTGGACAGGAATTTAAAGGCGTTGTACTTGCCGCTTTCCAACGCATTTTCAACGCTGCCGTGACCGGTCAAAACGATGCAGGGCAGGCTGGGCTGAAGGTCTTTAAGTCGTTTTTGAACCTCTATGCCGTCGATTCCGGGCATTTGAAGATCAACAACAGCCACATCAAAATCCTCTTTGGCAGCAGCCTCCACCCCTTCCTCACCGGAAAAAGTCGTCTTCACTGAAAACCCGTCCAGTACCAGCCGTTTGGCAAGGTATTTCAAAAAGGTTTGTTCGTCGTCTATGAATAGCAGTTTCATAATAACCCTTTGTTTATAAAAATTTTTCTAGGTGAAAGCCAACTGCCGGTTTATTGGGGCCGGTCTGGGGTTGGGCCATGCTTGTTTTATTTAAAATATAGTAAATTAACAGAACCCAAAATGGGAGTCAAGCCGATTTAGACCGACAATTCTACCTATTTATTATGTCTTTCCCGCGAATTGCAAGTAGTTAAATCTCAACATAAGCTCCTCGTATTTAAACAGATACATTTTTTTTACTTTACCACCGGAAAAAGCAGACATGGGTAAATGGACTTGTCCGCAATATTTCTGGAGATAGATCCCATCCATCGTTCGAGAATCGCATTACGTTCACTGGACCCGATAATGATCATGGATGCCTGGTATTCCTTGGCTGCCTTGAGAATTTCAGTTTCCGGGTCCCCCACATACACATGGGGTTTGGTATCGATTCCGGCGGCTTCAAATTCATCTGCCAGCCCATCCAGTCTTTTTCTTTCAAATTTTCTGACCTTCTGGACTTCGTGGGAATCTTTGGCCTTCAGGTCGCTCTCATTGACCACATGCATGATATGAAGCTGGCCGATCACCTCCCCAAGCCCCTTGAGACACGACACGGCATCCGTACTGCTGGAAGACCAGGACGTGGCAAAAAGTGGGCGTTTAAAGATTTGTTCCGGAAGAATATTGTCTTCGAGCATATGCTTGAAGACCAGTATGGGAACTTTTGTCCTGCGGGTCAGCTCGGTAATGTCGGACCGGGAGTACAGCTGCTCCAAGGCGCCCTTATGGGAGCGGCCCACGACAACCAAATCCGGAGCTTCATTGTCCACCACCTTGAGGATTTCCGGAATCAGGGTGGACACTTCGATATAGGCCCCTACTTCCATACCCATCTCAAACAGATTTTCCGCCCAGTCGATAAAACGGATATTGGCCGTCTCCTTAAGCTTGACTTCCTCCTCTTTAAGATAGCCGCTGCCCCGCTTCATGGCCACTTTGTCCCGCTCAATCACATTGAGAAAAATCACATGCTCCAGATCGGCCCGCCTCAGGTCAAGCAGTGCATTCATCGCATCATAGCAAAGGTCTTCAAACTTGGTCACAAACAAGAGTTTCTTTATCTTCATGGTCCCCCTACCCTATTTTTGTTTCAATGGCCTGGGCCAGTTCTTCGGGTTCCACCGGTTTTTCAAGATAAATATCCGGTTTGGGCACCTCTCCGCCGTTAAACTCCTCCAACGCCTTCTGAGACTTGAGAAATGACCGCATGGCAATCCCGGTGAACATAATCACCGGAAGCGCCTTTAAGGTCTCATCGGTTTTTAATTGCCGGTAAAGCCGGATGCCGCTGCCCCTTGGCATGAGCACATCTAAAATGATCAGATCCGGTTTTTCCTTCAGGATCATCTCCAATCCCTCGACCCCGTCACAGGCCTGCAAAGGGACATACCCGTTCTCTTCTAAAACAGTGACTACAAAGGATCTGACATCCGCATCATCATCTACCACAAGCACCTTTTTATTCATCATTTATCCTCCTTGGCCAATGTTGGCGGCAGATCCTAAGTCCTTGGGAAAGGTGATGGTAAAACAGCTGCCCTTCCCCTTCTGGGTGCGGATATCAATTTGCCCCCCGTGTTCTTCAACTAACTTTTCCGTAACAAGAAGCCCCAACCCCGTCCCTTTGCCGCCCTTGGAGCTGAACATGGGATTAAACAGCTGGGAGCGGGTCTTCTCATCCATGCCGCATCCGTTATCCTCTACGACAATGCTGAACCGGTCTTGATCCAGGGCTTGGGTGGACAGTTCAATGTAAAAGTCCTTTGAGGTATCCTCATCTTCCGTGCAGGCATCCATGGCATTGCTGACCAGGTTGAGCAAGGATCTGTGAATGGTTTCAGGATCAGCTGACACCATCGAAAGATCCGGGTCTGTCTTCACAATAACCCGGATTCCTCTGGCCTCTGCCGCATCCGTTACCAGCTGCGCCACCTCCTCGACAATCTCATTGGGATCACAGGGAGCAAGCTCAGGTTCCCGCTGCTTTGCATAGGTCAAAAGATCCTGGGTCAGGTCTGCAACCCGTTTAATATTTTTTTTGATCGTATTCCATCCGGTCTTCAGCTTTTCGGTATCATTTTTTTTCATTCCCACGTCCACAACATAGGACCCGCCTTTAAGACCGATGAGAATATTTTTCACATAATGGGCCAAGCCGCTGACCGTCTGGCCCACGGCAGCCATGCGTTCGGACTGAACCAATTCCCGTTCAAGGCGTTTGATCTCCGTCATATCCTGAAAAAAATTAACGATTCCCATAAAATCATTTTCTTCGTATAGAACCGAAGTGGCATAGCGCACCGGAAAACACCGATCTTCATCCAGACAGAGCATCATCTCCTGCCACGGCATCTCTTTTTTATTGGCCCCGTTTTGCGCCATTGCTTTAAACCGTTTAGACACTTGGGCAGGATACAGATCATCAATGGTCATTTGATTGATGACGTCTTTGGCCGGCACGTTGAAAATCCGGGCGGCTGCAGGATTGTACACCACGATCACCCAATTGTGGTCAAAGGCTACAATGGCATCGTTGCTCGCGTGGATCAGCAATTTCTGGAAGTTGGACCTGCGCCGGATTTCCTCTGTGGCCTCGGCCACCTTAGCCTCAAGATCCTTGGTGTATCCGGCCAGTTGCTCCCGGATCTGAATTTTAGCCTTGGCCCGGTCCAGGGCGATCGCCAGGGCTTCGTCACGGACCGGCTTATTTATAAAATCACTGGCACCGTACTGCAGGGCGGTAATGGTCGAATCAATGTCGCCATGGCCCGTAACGATGATCACCTCATTGTCCGCATCGATCTCCTTGATTTTTTTGAGCAACTCAAGTCCGTCCATCACCGGCATTTTGATATCGGTGACCACAATATCGGGAGACTCGGCCTTGAACACTTCAAGCGCCTCCTGACCATTTCCCGCAGTTACCGTTTCATATCCGTCGCTTCGAAGGGACATGGACAAAAGACGGACAATAACCTCTTCGTCATCCACGATAAGAATTTTTTCAACAGTCATAGGCTCCCCTATTCGACGCTGGGAAATCTGATAATGAAGGTGGCCCCGCATTCAGGCTCGCTTTCAATATCAATGGTCCCGGAGTAGTCCTTGATAATGCCGAAGCTGATGCTTGTGCCCAGTCCGGTTCCCTTGCCGGTTTCCTTTGTGGTGAAAAAGGGTTCAAAGATCTTATTTTTCACCGCCGCAGTCATGCCTGTGCCCGTATCAGAGACCCGGGCTTCAACAGCACAGTGCCCCTGCGAATCCGTAACCGCCCTTGTCGTGATGGTCAGCACCTTTTGGCAGGGCCCGTCAGATCTTTTCGCCTGTTCGTCCATGGCGTCAATGGCATTGGTCACAAGGTTGATAAACACCTGCTCCAGCCTATTGTGCTCGGCCCGGATCTGGGGCAGATCCGGTGCCAGATCCAGCACCACCTGTATTGAATGAACAGTTAGCTGGTGCCCCAGCACCTTGAATACATCATTGATCGGCGCATTGATATCCAGTTTTTTAAGATCCCGTTCCGACTGTCGGGCAAAGTCCCTGACGTGCTTGATGACCCCCGAGGCCCTGGCCACATTGTCAATGATATCATTGGCCATGGTCTTGAGCTCTTCCTCAGGAATGGTGATGCCCTTTTTGATCATTTTAAGCATAAGGTCGGCGCAGATCTGGATGACGTTCAAAGGCTGGTTGATCTCATGGGCCATACCCGCCGCCATGGTACCGAGGGTAGCCAGCTTTCCGGCCTGGATCAGCTGGGTCTCCTTTTCCACACTTTCTGTGATGTCCGTAGCAGAGGCGATAAGTACATCCCGGTTGCTGTAGGTGGCATTCACGACCTTCGTGTTCACGAACAAAGACTCTCCGGAACGCTTTTTGTGCCGACTCTTGCTGAACAGCACGGATTCCCCGGGACCAAGTTTTCTTAAAGCCGGTTCCACGGTCTCGTCATCCGGATCACAAATGTCAAGAAATAAATGGCCTAAAAGCTCCGTTTTTGAATATCCGTACTCCTGAATCACCCGGTGGTTGACATCCAAAATCTCCAGGGTATTGCTGTCAACAATAAAAATGGGGTTGGGATTGTTGTTGAACAAGGATCGGTATTTTTCTTCTGATTTTTTATATTTTTCATGGAGCTTGGCCAGTTCCCGGTCCTGAAGCGCAATCTCCTGGCGGGCCTTTTTATCTTCGGTCACATCCTTGAGGGTTTCAATGGCCCCGATGATGCTTCCGTCCGGTGCTTTTATGGGGGCAGCGGTAAAAAAAATCCACTTTCCCTTTTCACCGATGTGAGGAAAAAACTCCTCTGCTTCCAGTGCCTCACGAATAATTTTTGATCTTCGCCAGGCACTGCCGTAGTATTTGTGAATTTCCTTCTCGTCATAGATACCCGCCACCACCATATCGGCAAGGGTGGGCCGTTTGGCAGATCGGAAAGGCACCCATTGACGGTCGGTTCCCACAAGTTCGTAGGCATTATGTCCGGTAAGCTCCTCGCAGGCCCGGTTCCAATGTGTCAGGATATGTTCGTTGTTGATAATAAATGTTGGAATCATACTGCCCTGGATCACCTGGGTCAGTTCCTTTTCCATCTCCAGCAGGCTCTCTCTTTCAGATTTGAGCAATTCGGTCTTTTTATCGGCCATGTCGGAGATATGGGATGAAAAGGTATCAAACAGACAGACTATGTCGTCCTTGCACAGATCCTCACTCTGGATCCTGGCACGGACCTTAGCTTTTTCAGCTTCGGTATCCAGCAGACTTGCAAGACAAAGATTTTTATATGAGTCCAGATCAATCACCTCAATATGGTTATGTTCAAGGGCGGTTAAAACCTGGGTCAGGGCTTCGTCGTTTTTCAGCTTCAATACCAGGTCCACGCCCTCCAGTTCAAGAAGGTCAGCGTAACGTGTTGTAACCGGAATCCCTTTTTCTCTGGCACAGGCGATGCCCCGGTTCCGAACCAGGGGATCGGCAACCATAAGCACTTTGGCGCCCAGCGAGGAAAGCTGCGTGCCCGTCAGCTTTGAGACAATTTCACAACAGGGGTCATTCCCCCCGATAATGGCGATCTGCCGCTGGAAAAGGTCAAGCTTCATAGGGTTTCCTTAAACTATTCATCATTTCTCAATCTAGTATATTAAAAGAAAATCAGGGTGACAACCACAAAGACCGGTATCAAAACGAGCAGGGAGTATTTAAAAATATACCCAAAAAAGCTGGGCATCTCGATCCCGGCCTCCGATGCAATGGATCGAACCATGAAGTTGGGGGCATTGCCGATATAAGAACACGCCCCGAAAAAAACAGCCCCTGTTGACACAGCTTTCAAGTAAACGGCGTTTTCCGTCATGAGCAGGGGAACGGATGTGGCCTCGGGCAGCCCGGCATAAAAACTGCCCAGGGCGGTGTTAAAAAAAGTCAGATAGGTGGGTGCATTGTCCAGAAAGGCTGAAAGCATCCCCGTAACCCAAAAGTAGTGCCAGGGCTGTTTCACCGCGTTGATCAGAAAGGCAAACGCCCCGTTGGGTCCTGCCTTGAGAAGGAGCAGACAGGGAATCATGGTAATGAAGATGCCGATAAATAAAAAAGCCACCTCCACAATAGGGAACCAGGAAAACTCGTTCTCCTCCCGCAAGGTTCTCGGAGTTGCCCATAAAGAGGCGATCCCCATGACAATGAGCAGACCGTCCCGCAGCCAGTCCTGGACCGCCCGGTGAATGCCAAAGGTACTTACCTCGCCCAGATCGGCAATCCCGGACATAAGTACCGCCCCCACCACTCCGGCAAGGAAAATGAAGTTATAGGTCCCCGTCAGTCTTAAGGGCGCCTTTTCCCCGTCGTCCGGCGGCAGGCGGCTGTCCTCTTTTTTCAGATAATAGGTGTCCAGACAGAAATAAACCGCAAGAAGAATCAAAGACGCCACGAGCATATGGGGCATAATTTTTATTGTCCAAAAAAAGGTCACCCCATGGAGAAATCCCAGAAACAGAGGCGGATCCCCAAGAGGCGTAAGGGCTCCGCCGATATTGGCCACTAAAAAGATAAAAAACACCACCATAAAGGTTTTGTTTTTCCGGTGGGCATTGGCCCGAAGAAAGGGTCGGATCATAAGCATGGCAGCCCCGGTGGTCCCCATCCAGGAGGCCAAGACCGTTCCGATCAGGATGATAAGGGTGTTCACCATGGGAGATCCTCTCAAGGATCCTTTGAGAAGAATGCCGCCGGATACGGTGAAAAGAGCCCAGAGCAGAATGATGAAGGGAACATAGTCGGCCAGGATAATGTGCAGAATTTGGTGAATCGCCTGCCCCCGGAATACCGCAATAAAGGGAATCGCAAGGCAAGCTGCCCAAAAGGCGGAAATTTTACCGAAATGATGATGCCAGAAAGTTCCGGCGACCAGAGGCAAAAGGGCTATGGAAAGCAGCATGCAGGCAAAGGGGAGACAAGAATAAAGCGGCAGGACTTCTCCCAGGTTGACATGATTTTCACTGTTATTGATATGTCCCTGATCCACGGATTTATGGGCCATGGTGTCATAGGATAGGGCCGGTTCGGAGGCAAAGGATCCCTGACCCAGCGGGATTAAAAGAAAACAAAACACTGCTGCCAGCAGTACGACGCACCTTGCACACTTACCCAATTCCATAGATCCACTCCCCCCCGGCCTGCCGGACCATTGCCCCGGCAAACCACCCGGATTAGGTATGTCAGAAGGAAAATCGCTGAGTCAGCCAGAGCAGAAGTGTAACCAGGTCAGGTACGGCTGAGACAAAACGACAACCGAACACCAGAAGGACATACAAAACGCAAGTATATGATTATTTATGACTAATAGAATTCTTATGGAATGTCAACCGGACAGATGCTCACTTATCAAGGACTCAAGATCCCGGGCGCAGGCAAGTCCCCCGGGGGACAGGCCAATCATGCCGGCTGCCGCCCGCACAGCAGAACCTGCATCCATCCCCGATTCCCGCATATCCTTGAGTGCATATGCGCCGCGGGATTTGGAGAGCTTTTCCCCATCCGGGTCCAGGATCAGACCATGGTGATAAAAATGGCAGGCGGGAAAAGAGGTGAAGCAAAAACACTCTGCCAGGTAGACCTGGGCGGCCGTGGATAAAAACAGATCTTCTCCCCTGACAATAAAGGTCACGCCGTGGGCTTCGTCTTCCAGAAGGCTTGCCAATTGATAGCTGGGCTGATCGTCTTTTCGCCACAGCACAAAATCGCCAAAGTCCCGGGCCAGATTCACAGTGCGGCCCCCCACCGTGATGCGGGTATCATCATCCACTCTCAGCCGTAAAGCATGGCGCCCCGGCGCAAAGGACAGGCCCTCATCCCGGCAGGTCCCCGGGTAAAGACCGTCGATGGAAACCTTTTTAATCTGACTTCTGCTGCACCGGCAGGCAAAGGTCTTACGGCTTTGCTTCTCCAGGGTTGCAAGCTGGTCCCGATAATAGTCTTTCCGGGCCTGGAGGGAGTAACTCTGCCCGAAATCGTCTGGCCCGGAAGGTCCAAGATCCCAGTCCAGCCCCAGCCATTCCAGGCTCACAAAAATGTCTTCAAGAACCGATTCATTGAATCGGATGCCGTCCATGTCATCAATTCTCAAATAAAGGGTTCCCCCAAGACATCTAACGATAGCCCAGGTCAATAAGAAATTGACGGCATTGCCCAAGTGAAGAAAGCCGCTTGGGGTAGGTGCCAGTCGGGAGACGGGCTTTTCAGGGATTAAAGACAGGTCAGGCGGCATTATATTCAACGATCTCAAATTTAAGTTGCTGAAGGGTTGCAGCAATAATTAAGGGTGTCGTGGCCCGTTGTGCAGAATCTGCTGCAGGACTATTTCACGGCGCACTACCCGGCAAATCATTTAGGGATTGTCACAAGCCACCCCAATTTAATTGCCCGCTCCGGAAGGCTTGTTCCCGGAACGGGCAATTTTTTCAATTAATAAAGATTCAGGAGCTACTGGGCCAGACGGCTGTCTTCAACAGGATACCCTGCGGCTTTGGCCTTTTTCAGCCAAACCAGGGCCTGTGCTTCATCCTTGTTGACTCCAATGCCCTGGTCGTACGCCTGGCTAAGGTAAAACATGGCCACATCATTGCCTTTCTCAGCAGCGGCCCTGATTTTTTCCACCCCGGCAACCGGATCCTTTGCCACCCCTTTGCCGTGGATCATTAACAACCCCAGCATCAATCCTGCCTCATCGCTTCCCCCCTGCTCTGCCTGGGCCAGAAGCTTAGCCGCCTTTTGCTCATCCTGGGGCACGCCCTGGCCTTTGGCATATAAAATGGCAAGGTGGTATTGTGCAACGGCACTGCCCTGTTTTGAGGCTTCTTGAAATTTGGCCGCCGCCTTAGGGTAGTCTTTTATGGTGTATGCTTTAATGCCCTGCCGTTCAAGGTTTTGAACGGAAACACAGCCCGATGCCAAAAGTGCCGCTACCAAGCCTATAAACAAAATTTGAATCGTACGCGTCATGGATCACTACCTTATGTTTTTGGATTAAAATATTTTTACACCCCTCGCCCGGATGTTAGTGGTTCCCTCCACCGGAGCCCCCGTCAGAACTGCCGCTAGCGCCGCCCCCGCCACCGCCTTCTGAAGACCCTCCGCTTGCAGCTTCAGAACTGGCGTTGTCCTGGGCATTGCTGAACACGCTGATTTGATGTAGCTGTTCGATATCCGGCGGTTCGGAAATGCTGGGCAGGGTTTCTTTGACCTTTTCCATCTGGCGGCCAAAAGCCTCCACCTTGCTTTGTCTCTCCTTAAAGCTGTTGCCGACCGCTCCTAATTCGCCAAGACTGGTCATGGGAGCGGCTCTCATCACCTGCTGGCGGGTTGCCGCTGACAAGGAACTCGGCGGGGAAATCCGGCCGTCTTCCGATATGGTAGACATGAGATTGGCCTTGGCCATGGACACCTTAGATACCTTTGATGCCACTTCCACCGTATGGTTTGCAGCGATGTCCAGAACACCGATGGTTTCCTTTTTGGAGGCGACCTCGGCAAAGGGCTGGGTTCCCCGGATGCCGATGGTGGACAAAGGCGTGGCCATTTTAAATCCTTCGGGATTCTTCTCTACGATTTTACCGGTTACCAGCCGGAAAATACCCCGGTTTAATTTAAACATCACCTCCGGCAAATTTTCTTCTTCGGAAAAGACGAAATCATCTATGGCAGATTCAGCGTCCTCCCCTTGAGAAAACAGGGTCTCATCCTTAAATTGAATCTCAACATTGCTTCTGCTGTATGTAAAGATTTGATCATGGACAAGAATCGGGCTGCCAAGTTCAAGCTTGCGTTTTTCCTGGTCCGGTTGCTGGGCCTTTACAGCCCCCCTAAGATAGACCACCTCTCCGATGGCTGACGATGCGTCTGCCGCATATCCCGGCAGGGCAAAGCTGAGTAGGACACAACCAAATAACGCGATGAAACATAACTTTTTTACCATTGACGGACCTCCTGCGATTAAAAAATCTTTAAAAGACGAATTCAGGGGTTTATTTCTCTGTGGTATAGGATCGTATCAATATCATATCAGCCCACAGGGTCAACATAAAGCGATGATCCCATACTAATTCAATCAAACTAAAATTTGTAGCTATTTTTTTGAGTCCGGAAATCCAAACTAAAAAAGGCTTTCAGTGAAGATCACTGAAAGCCTTTTTGCTTTTTTGTGGTCGGGACGGCAAGATTTGAACTTGCGACCACTTGTCCCCCAGACAAGTGCGCTACCAGACTGCGCTACGCCCCGAAAAGAACAGGGGGGTTTTACCACTTTGCTCCTGGGGTGTCAAGCAGGAATCTTTCAAAATATCGTTTTTCTTTTTCATTCCATTGACCGTCCGTTCAGGAGACTATTGCCGGTTCCGATCCGATCTGGCAAACAAACTTTTAAAAAAAATTTTATATAACAAACGATCAATGTGTTGCAAAACCCTGTTTACAGCAGTAATATCAAGCCATTGAAAGTTTGAATACATTAAGCCTTTTCTATTCCCAATCTTTTCGTTCTATTGACAAACAAAAATTGACCTGCTAAGGCTTAGACTTTTTTTGAAAGATAAAAACGGTGTCCAGTTAATTAGTAATAGTTACTTTTTAATTGGGTTTCATAAACTAAAGCTTATTTATTTTTTAAACAGTGACAGCACAAGTATACAACAAGCAGTATTTAGTCTTTGGGTGCGGGAATACGCTGTTTGGCAATGACGGATTTGGCCCGGAAGTTGTCAACGAAATTAATGCGACCCATACCCTGCCGGATTCTGTTCTGGTCCTGGATGCCGGTACTGGCATACGGGACCTTGTCTTTGACCTGCTTTTGGTGGAAAACCCGCCAGAGCTGATCATTGTCATAGATGCCGTTACCTTTGAAGATAGGGAACAAGGAGAGGTTTTTGAAATAGAAGTCTCTTCTGTACCGAGAGAAAAGCTTGCAGATTTCTCCCTTCATCAGTCCCCCACCTCCAATCTCTTGTCTCAGTTGTCCGAGCGGGGCATCATTGTAAAAATCATAGCCATGAACACAGAATTCATCCCGAACCAAATCAGCCCAGGCCTTTGTCCAAAGGCCAAAGCGGCTGTAAAGGAGGCAGCATCCCGAGTTATCCGGGAACTAAAAAGCCGTGTGGCTTTTTAAAATAAAAAACGTTCAACCCTAAAACGAGGTAGCTATGGCAAAAAAACCTATAGGTTCTGTGTTAATGGCGGGTGGCGGAATAGCAGGAATCCAGGCAGCTCTGGATATGGCGGATTCCGGATTTTACGTCTATCTTGTGGAGAAAAGTGCCGGCATTGGCGGGGTCATGTCCCAATTGGACAAAACCTTTCCGACCAATGACTGTGCCATGTGAATTATTTCACCCAAATTGGTTGAGTGCGGTCGGCACTTAAATATTGAACTTCTCACACTCTCTGAGATCAAAGCTGTAAAAGGCGAACTGGGAGACTTTACTGTAACCGTTGAAAAGCGTCCCAGGTATGTTGATGAGGAAAAATGCATCGCCTGCGGCCTTTGCGCTGAAAAATGTCCTAAAAAAGTTGATGACGAGTATAATGCGGGCCTGAACAAGAGAAAAGCCGCCTACATCAAGTACGGTCAGACTGTTCCCCTTAAGTACGCCATTGATCCTGACAACTGTATCTTCCTGGCAAAAGGGAAATGCGGGGTATGTGCCAAGGTCTGTCCCACCGGGGCCATTGACCACGACATGCAGCCTCAGATGCTGGACATCAACGTCGGAGCCGTTATCCTCGCGCCAGGCTTTAAGCCATTCTCCCCCAAGGGAATCGACTACTACGGTTACGACACCATCCCCGATGTGGTAACCAGTCTTGAATACGAACGCATGCTCTCTGCCTCCGGTCCCTCCATGGGCCATCTTAAAAAAGAGTCCGACGGCAGTGAGCCTTCAAAAATCGCCTGGATCCAGTGTGTGGGATCCAGAAACACCAATTGTACGGCCAATGGTTATTGCTCCAGCGTCTGCTGTATGTATGCCATCAAACAGGCTGTGATGACCCAGTCCCACATGGCTGCGGGCGTTGACGGGGAACAGACCATTTTCTATATGGATATCCGGACCCCCGGCAAAGAATACGAACGGTATTACGAAAGCGCCAGGGACAAAGGCGTCTCCTTTGTCCGGGCCCGTCCCCATACCCTATTGGCCGGCCCGGACGGCCACGGCGCCACCATGACCTGGGCCGATGAAACAGGAAAAACCCACGAAGACTTCTTTGACATGGTGGTTCTTTCCATCGGTCTGGAAGCGCCCGCAGATGCCAAGGAACTGGCTGCAGCCTGCGGGATTGAACTGGACCATTACGGCTTTGCCAAGACATCCAGTTTTGACCCCTCTCTGACCAGCAGGGAAGGCATCTATGTCACGGGCAGTTTCCAGAGCCCCAAGGCCATTCCCCAATCCGTCGCCATTGCCTCCACTGCGGCATCCAGAGTCAAAGCGGCTCTGTCCGATGCCCGGGGCACTCAGGTTGTCGAAAAGAAATTCGTGGACGAGTTCGATATCTCAGATCAGGAGCGGCGAATCGGCGTATTTGTCTGTTCCTGCGGCACCAACATCGCCTCAGTGGTGGATGTAAAAGCCGTGTCCGAATATGCCAAGACCCTTGCCCACGTGGTTTACGTGGAAAACAATATGTTCACCTGTTCTTCGGACACCCAGGATCTGATCGCCCAGACGATTAAAGAACAGCAGCTCAATGCTGTCGTGGTGGCGGCTTGTACCCCAAGAACCCATGAACCCCTGTTCCAGGAGACCCTGCAGAATGTGGGTCTGAACAAGTATATGGTGGAGATGGCCAATATCCGTAACATGAACTCCTGGGTCCATCCCAAAGAACCGGAAAAAGCCACATTAAAGGCGAAAGAACAGGTCAAAATGGCCGTGGCAAAGGTGACCCGGAACTATCCGCTTCAGGATATCCAGGTCAACATCACCCCCAAGGCCCTGGTGGTCGGCGGCGGCCTGTCCGGTATGGCAGCAGCCCGCAACCTGGCCGACGAAGGCTACGAAACCATCCTCATTGAAAAAGAGGCGGATCTGGGCGGCATGGCCAATACCCTGCGCCACACCTGGAAGAACGAAGATGTACAGGCCCATACCCAGATCCTGAAAGATGAAGTGATGGCCCACGAAAAAATCAGGGTCATGACTCACACCCAGCTTTCAGCCGTATCGGGATTCGTCGGCAGCTTTACAGGTGAGGTAACCTGTAACGGAAAAACCGAAGACATTGACTTCGGCGCCTGCGTTATCGCCACCGGGGCCCACGAGTACAAGCCAGACGAATACCTGTACCGGGATCATGACGCGGTCATGACACTCATGGACTTCAACGCCAAAATCCGCGATACCCCTGAGTTTTCAAAAACCCTGGAATCCGTTGTCTTTATCCAGTGCGTGGGATCCCGGGAGAAAGAACACCCCTATTGCTCAAGGGTCTGCTGCAGCCACTCCGTTAAAAAAGCGGTCCGGCTTAAAAAGGAAAACCCTGACCGGGATGTCTATATCCTGTACCGGGATATCCGGACTTATGCGGACAAGGAAGACATATACAGGGAAGCCCGGGATCTGGGCGTGATTTTTATCCGGTACACCCGGGAGAAAAAACCGGTGGTCACGGAAAACGGCGGGCAACTGGAAGTCCGGGTATTTGATCCTATGCTTCAAATGAATGTCGCCATAAATCCGGATGTGGTCCTTCTGGCCTCTGCTGTTGTGCCCAACGCCACCACCCCCTTTGTGGACCTGTTCAAGTGTTCCGTGAACGCGGACGGCTTTCTTATGGAAGCCCATCCCAAGCTGCGGCCGGTGGACTCCACTGTGGACGGCGTGTTCCTGGCCGGTATGTGTCACTATCCCAAACCCATTGACGAAGCCATTGCCCAGGGCCGGGCCGCTGCATCGCGGGCCTCCGTGATCCTGTCCAAGAAAACCCTGAAACTGGATGCCATCAAGTCCAGTGTCACCCACAACTGCGACGGCTGCGCCCTGTGTGTGGATATCTGCCCCTACAACGCCATCACGTTAGTGGAGTACAAGGATGAGAAGGGCAAATCCCACCGCAGGATCAAAACCAATGACGCCCTTTGTAAGGGCTGCGGCATCTGCGCCGCCACCTGCCCCAAAGAAGGGGTGGTGGTCAACGGTTTTACCCTAAACCAGCTGCGCGCCCAGGTGGACGCCATCCTTGAAAACGCTTGATAAAGAGATCCTTTAACGCTTAGGAGAATATAGACAATGTCAGATCATTTCGAACCGACAATTATCGGTTTTCTGTGCAATTGGTGTTCCTATGCCGGCGGAGACCTGGCCGGTGTTTCACGACTTGAGTATCCCCCCAACATGAAGGCCATCCGGGTCATGTGTACCGGCATGGTTCATCCGGATCTGATCCTGGAAAGCCTCAAAAAAGGGGCTGACGGGGTCATGGTCATGGGGTGACATCTCGGCGAATGTCATTACCAGGATGGTAATTATAAAGCCCAGGCCCGCATGTCCGTTGTTAAACTCATGGCCCAGGATGCAGGGTTCAACCCTGATCGCATCACCATTGAATGGGTCTCCGGGGCCGAAGGTCCCAGGTTTGCCCAGAAGGTGACCGAGTTTACCGATAAAATAAAATCCCTTGGTCCCAATACCTTTAAGGCCAGGACCCGGAACAAAGAGGAGGTGACCCAATGCCAGTAAAAATTGCCGGAGAATGGCTCAACTCCTGCTCAGGATGCGAAATCGCTATCCTTAATCTGGGAGAAACCCTGCTGGATCTTCTCCCGGAACTGGATTTTGTCCACATCCCAGTCCTCATGGACCACAAGCATTACGGCCAGCTCGGGGAAAAGGATGAAATCGACATCCCCAAGGCTACGGTTGGCCTTATTTCAGGCGGCATCCGTAACGAAGAGCACCTGGAGGTCGCCCATGAGATGCGCAAAAAATGCGACATCCTTATTGCCCTTGGCACCTGCGCCACCCACGGCGGTATCCCCGCCCTGATCAACTCCTACACCAACAAGGAACTCTTTGACCGGTATTACACCACGGAGAGTACAGATCCCGGCGCTAAAGTCCCGTCCAATGGAATATCTCCTCTGCTGGACCGCTGCTATGCCTTGGATGAGCAGATCAAGGTGGACATTTATCTGCCCGGCTGCCCGCCCCATCCCGATCAGATTGCAGCCGCCGTTCTGGCCCTGCTCAAAGGAGAAACCCCGGAACTGCCCTTCAGAAGCGTCTGCGACACCTGCCCCACCCGGCGGGAGGGCAAAGGCAACATCGGATCCATCAAACGCTTTACCACCCGGCCGGATTTCGATGCGGACAAGCCCATTGATGATATGCGCTGCCTTCTGGAGCAGGGCTATCTGTGTGCAGGTCCCGTGACCCGGGCAGGCTGCGCCGGAAACGACGGCGAAGCGCCCAGATGCATCTCAGCCCGCGTTCCCTGCCGGGGCTGTTACGGCCCGGTCCGCCAGGAGGGCAACCAGCTCTTGGATATGCTCAACGCCCTGGCATCCAACGGCATCGACATCAGCAACATCCCGGACAGGGACAATTTCTTGAGATTTTCAGGGGCCCACAACCGCCTGGTTCCCGGCAAAAAAGGAGGGATTTAAATGGGAAAGACCATTAATCTTGCGCCGCTGTCCCGAATTGAGGGACATGCCAATATAAAGATAGAGCTGGACGACGACGGGGCCGTAGCCTCCGCGACCACCTATTTCAACTCCATCAGAGGATTTGAAAAATACGTCCAGGGCAAGCCCGCCGAAGAGGTCACAAGGATCGTGACCCGGATCTGCGGCATCTGCCCCTGGCACCATCATTTGTCATCCACCAAAGCCGTGGACGCCTGCTTTTCCGCAGACGTGGCCCCGGCCGGTCATATGCTGCGCGAATGCATGCAGAACATGGCCCATATTAATGATAAGATCCTTCACTTCTACTTTCTGGCCGCCCCGGACTTTGTTCTTGGCCCGGATGCCGACTATAAAGTCCGAAACGTTATCGGCATTGCCCAGGCCGCACCGGATCTGGCCCGCCAGGTCATCAAGATGCGCCAGCTGGGCCAGATGATGATGGAAAAATTCGCCGGCAAGGTCATTCACCCCATTGCCGCAGTACCGGGCGGCTTTTCAAAGCCCATGTCTGAGACCCAGCGCAAAGAGCTGATTGAAGACACCAAGGAGCTTTTGGAATTTGCCAAGTTCTCCATGGCCCATGCCAAGGAAAACATCTTCCCCAACTATCTTGAGGAAGTCACGACGCTTGGAACCATCACCACAGGATTCATCGGCACGGTGGATGATCAAGGCGGCCTGAACTTCTACGACGGTAAAATTCGTCTGATGAAGCCCGACGGTTCCTATGACGACTTCCATGATGCCGACTACCTTGACTATATCGGCGAGCATGTGGAAGACACATCCTATGGTAAATTTCCCTATGCCAAGTCCTGGAATGAAGGATTTTCCATGGATCTTGCCGCGCCCAAGGGCATCTACCGGTCCAATTGTCTTGCCCGGCTCAATGTCTGCGACCATATCCCGACACCGCTGGCCCAGGCTGAGCTTGAAGAATTCCGCAAAAGCTTCGGCCGCCCGGCTCAGCACACCCTGCTCTACCACTGGGCACGGCTCATCGAACTGGTCTATGCCTGTGAAAAAACGCTTGAACTGCTCTCTGATTCGGCCATCTGCGGCAAAGAGACACGGTTTGAGTTCACACCTAAGGCAGGCCGGGGCGTGGGCCATGTGGAAGCGCCCCGCGGCACTCTGATCCATGATTATACCACCGATGACAGAGGCCTCATTGAAAAGGCCAACATGATCGTCGGCACCACCCACAACCTGGGCCCCATTTCAATGAGCGTGGAGCAGGCCGCAAGGCTTCTGATCAAAGACGGTCATGTGGATGAGACCATATTAAATAAGGTGGAGATGGCGGTCCGCGCCTACGACCCTTGAATCAGCTGCGCTACCCACCGCCTGGACGGCGGTAAAGTGATCGACATCAAAATCGTTGATAAAAACGGCCAGGAAATCCGTTAATCAATCAATTTGATAGGAATTGGGGTCCAGGAGAATCTGGACCCCAATTTTAACATTTTTGGGTAGTTTTTTTGCCAAAAAATGTCCTTTTCTAACACACCCAGCTCCCCCTGCCAAAACGCAAGCCCCCAAAGCACCGCCCCCGCCGCCCTCTGAAAACCGGGGAATACTTATTGCATAACCAATTGATAACGCATCATATTTAATGGTCTCCGGGAACACCTCCCTTTTTCGGCCGGTGTACCGCCGCCGTCTCCTTTCCTGGATTTCCCCCAACCCGCAACGCAAGGAGGGAAGATATGATGTCAGAAAACAAAAAAGACGATTGGAAGCAGTGGGCAAAACGCTTGAAAAACCGCCTTCTGTCTCCGGTATCCGGTCGAAAGCCTCCCTACGGATGGGAAGCCGTCCTTGATGCCATTGAAGACTGGATCTGCATCATTGATCTCAAGGCGAAAATTATCCGCTCCAACAGCAACAGCCAGAACCTGTTTTGCCTGCCGGCCCCCGGCATTGTCGGAACAACCTGCTGCAGACTGCTCCATAAAAGCTACGCCCCCCTGCCCGATTGCCCCCTTCAACGCATGATCGCCTCAGAAAAAAGGGAAACTCAGGAACTGGAAATTGATGAAGGCAAATGGATGCTTGTAACGGTAGACCCCATTTTCAGTCCGGCCGGCAGCCTTGTGGGAGCGGTGCACATTGCAAGGGACGTGACCCGGAGGGTCAGGATACAAAATGAGCGAGAGACCCTGGTTTCAGATCTTAAAAAGGCGGTTAAACAGATTAAAACCTTAAACGGTCTTTTACCCATCTGCGCCTCCTGTAAAAAAATCAGGGATGACAAAGGCTATTGGAATTTCATCGAATCCTATATTGAAAGCCATTCCCAGGCCTCCTTCAGCCACGGGCTGTGCCCTGAATGCATGAAAGACTTATACGGAGACGAGGTCTGGTACCGGAAACTGAAAAGCCAGGAATCATCCACAACCAAGTTTTAGCGACGGCTCTCAGCGGCCGGCCGTGGCAAAAAAGGCGTTCCTGTGGTATAGCTTGCGTAAACGATCCTTGAAACCGCAAAAGGAAACCACCATGGCCTTCCCTCACTTTACCTTCTCATCCCCGGGGCACATGATTTTCGGGCCGGGCAGCATTTCAAAACTTCCGGCACTGTCAAAAGGGTTCGGACCGAACATCCTCTTTTTAACCGGCAGCACCTCCTTTAGGCAGTCTAAAGCCTGGGACACGCTTTCAAAAAAATTCTCGGACAAGGATGCCCGGCTTTATCCGATTTGCGTTCCCCAAGAACCATCACCGGATCTTGTAGACCAGGTTGTAAGAGAGCATCGGGACCGGGATATTAACCTTGTTATTGCCGTGGGCGGGGGATCTGTCCTGGATGCCGGAAAGGCGGTCTCTGCCATGATGGGGAAAGAAGAATCCGTTGAAACCTATCTGGAAGGGGTGGGCACAGGCATCCACAACGGAAAAAAACGGCCTTTCATCGCAGTGCCCACCACATCAGGCACCGGAAGCGAAGCCACCAAGAATGCCGTGCTCAGCAAACCTGGGCCTTCCGGTTATAAAAAAAGCCTGCGCCATGACAATTTCATTCCCGATATAGCCCTGGTGGATCCGGCACTCACCCTGCCCTGCCCCGCAAGAGTGACGGCGGCCTGCGGCATGGACGCGTTGACACAATTGATAGAGGCCTATGTGTCAACCAACGCCTCCCCTATGACCGACACCCTTTGCAAAAGCGGTCTTAAGGGATTCGGACCCGCTCTGCTCCGTATCCTGAAGGAGGATTCTCAGGATATCGAGGCCCGAAGCATCTTAAGCTACGGGTCCTATATTTCAGGGCTGGCCCTGGCCAATGCAGGCTTAGGGCCCGTTCACGGTTTTGCCTCGGTGATCGGAGGGCTGGCCCCCAACCGCCACGGAGAGGTCTGCGGCACCCTTCTGGCCGAAACCACCAAGGCGATCATCACGACCCTGCAAAAAGAGAATAGCGATCATCCGGCCCTTTCCAAATATGCAGATGCCGCGGCTCTTTCGGGTATTGCTGCTTCATCAGATTCTGTTTCTTTGGCCTGCAGCCGATTGATTGACAGGCTTTTTATATGGACCGAAAGCTTTGATATGCCAAAACTTTCCCAATGCGGCATCAAAGAAGAGGACCTTGGGAGTATTGCCGGAAAAACGGGTCAGAAAAATACCCCGGCGATTCTCACTAAAGAATCCCTGCTTTCAATTCTTGAACACCGGCTTTAAACGCTCCGACCGCCAAATCCCCCCCCGGGTTGCACCGGGCTTTGGATCAGGGTATAAACAAGATTATGAATGATATCAACAATCACCCGGACAATTTGAACCCGGACAACTTGCGTCGGGCGGTTTCAACGCTCAAAGACAAAAGCCGCTCATGGGGGGCTTCCAAGGCCGCGCTTATTCCGGCATCCCGCATCCGGACCCGGCAGGACCTGGCCGGCCTGTGTCGCACCTGCCCCAGCATAGGCCTTGCCCCAAGCTGTCCACCCCATGTTGGAGGGCCGGATCAATTCAGGCAATGGGCAGGCCACTGTCACAGCGCCCTGTTTTTCAGCATTGAGGTTGAAACCGCTATGCTCGTATCCGCCAGCCGCAATGAGGTATTCCAGGTCCTTCACGATCTTTGCGCAGGCCTTGAGACAGAGGCCAAACAACTGGGATTTTCACAGGCAAAAGGGTTTGCCGGCGGCTCCTGCAAAGCGGTCTTCTGCAATGACAGGCCCTGTTGCCCTGTTATAAAGGATACAGGCGACTGCCCTTTTTCGGACCGGGCGCGTCCCTCCATGTCCGGTTTCGGCATTGATGTGGCCGATCTTATAAAAACAGCCGGATGGGAAAAAGAATCCTTCCTCGAAAAAAAGGGGCTGCCCGAACAGGGCCTTTCCGGAATATACGGCCTCATTCTCCTGGGCTAATCCCAAGACACCGATAGGAATTTTGCCCCCCTCATTTTTTAGTATTGACTAATTATTTTTATTTCAGATATAGTTCGCATACGAAGGAGTTAAACAATGACGCATTTACCCGATGATGTGCCTGACTGCACGGTCTTTTTGCTGGGCAAGGCCTACCAGAAAGCCCACGGACAGTTTAAAAAGCAGCTGATGCCCTACGGCCTGACCAACCTCCAGCACCTGGTGCTGGAGGCCCTCTGGTACCGCCAGGGCATGACGGCAGCCCAATTGTCCAAGTTCCTGATTCTGGATAAGGCCACCTTGTCCGGGGTATTGGAGCGGATGGTCTCAGGCGGATGGATCCGAAAGGAGCCCCATCCGGAAGATCGGCGGACCCAGTCCATTTTCACCTCGGATAAGGCCGACGACCTAAAACAAAAGCTTGTAGCCGAACGCCTCAAGGCCAATGATCAGATCCTCCAACGGTTCTCCTTAGAAGAAAAGCTGCTGTTCAAACGGCTGCTCACCGATGTGATCAACACGGATTAACCCGTGTCGCAATGGTTTGAATACTAACTAAAAACTTGAACAAGGAAAACGCCCATGACACTTTTTAATCCCAAAACCGAGACCTTTGACCACCTGGATGAAGCCTCCAGGCAGATCATGGAAAAAACCATCGCCTATTTTGAGAACAGAGGGAAAAAACAGTTAAAGGACGATTTCCACGAACGGGTCTGGTACCAGGATTTTCTGGATTTCCTCCATGAAAACCAGATTTTTGCCACCCTTCTCACCCCGAAAGCCTACGCCGACGGCAATGAAAACGCCCGGTGGGATACCAGAAGGATCTGCGACTTCAACGAGATCTTAGGCTTTTACAACCTGGCCTACTGGTACACCTGGCAGGTCTCCATCCTGGGGCTTGGCCCCATATGGATGAGCCCCAATGAGGCCTTAAAGAAAAAAACCGCCCAGATGCTCAAAGAAGGCCATATCTTTGCCTTCGGTCTTTCTGAAAAGACCCATGGCGCGGATCTTTATTCCTCGGACATGGCGCTGACGCCTTTAGGGGACGGGAAATATGTGGCGGACGGCGGCAAATACTATATCGGAAACGCCAACCAGGCAGGCATTGTCTCCACCTTTGGCAAGGATACCGAAACCGATGAGTACGTCTTTTTTGCCGCCGATCCCACCCATGAAAACTATGATCTTGTGCAGAATGTCGTAGACTGGGAGGGCTATGTGGCCGAGTACAACCTTTCAGGCTACCCGGTCACCGATGCGGATATCATGTCCAGGGGCAGTGAGGCCTGGGACAGCGCTTTGAACACCATTAATGTCGGCAAGTTCAACCTGGGCTGGGGCGCTATCGGCATCTGCGAACACGCCTTTTATGAGGGGCTCAACCATGCGGCCGCCAGAAATCTTTACGGAAAATTTGTCACGGATTTCCCCCATATCAAGCAGATGTTTGCCGATGCCTATGCAAGACTCATGGCCATGAAAATTTTCTCCTCCCGGGCGGCCGACTACTTCAGGTCCGCCTCCAAGGATGATAGGCGCTACCTTTTGTACAATCCCATGGTCAAAATGAAGGTGCCCACCCAGGGGGAAACGGTGATCAACCTGATCTGGGATGTAATTGCGGCAAGAGGCTTTGAAAAGGACTGCTATTTTGAGATGGCGGCCACGGACATCCGCTCCCTGCCCAAACTGGAAGGCACCGTCCATGTCAACATGGCCCTGATCATCAAATTCATGGCCAACTACTTTTTCAACCCCGGACAATTTCCCGATATTCCGGTCAGAGACGATGCCTGCTGCGATACATTTCTTTTCCAGCAGGGCCCCACCAAGGGCCTTGGCAAAATCCAGTTCCACGACTACAACCTTGCCTACAACAGCGTTGACCTGCCCAACATCAATGTCTTCAAGGAGCAGATCGAAACGCTCAAAACCATGCTCATGCAGGCCTCCCCGAACGGGACCCAGGCAAAGAACATGGATTTTCTGCTCTATTTGGGTGAGATGTTCACCCTGGTAGCCTATGGCCAGCTGATCATAGAAAAGTACCTTTTAGAGAAATTTGACACCGACCTTTTAGAGCAGATCTTTGACTTTATGATCAGAGATTTTGGTGAATATGCATTAAAGCTGTATGCCAAGCCCGATACCACAGAAGCACAGATGGAGTTTTGTCAGAAGATGATCAAAAAACCTGTAACAAACAAGGACCGGTTTGACCGCTTTTTCGACACCCAGGTCATGGGCTTGAAAGATACCTACGAAATGAACCCGTAAAAAAATTTCCCGGAAGGGGGCCATCCCCCCTTCCGGGAAACTATTATTCCGTGTTACGCCTTAGTACCCCGGATAATTTTCAGGGGCCGAGTAATCCCTGGCATTGAGGTAAAACTCTTTGTCAGGGCTTTCTTTTTCCATCATCCGTTTTTCTTCACCAGCGCATTTTGAACAGGTATCAACGTGGGAATCTAACTTTTCCCCGCATACGGGGCAGACTGTTTTTTCCATTGTTCCTCCTCATAGATCCTGTGGTCCAAATTATAGACAAGCATATGCCAGCAAAATTAAAAGATCAATAGGGATAAGAAAATTTTAATAAAATTCAAACAGTTAAGACATTTTTGTAATTTTTTATCCCCTATTCCGGGCAATGCAAAATCTTCGGGTTAAGTAAAATTTGCGTTACGAATTTGTAAGGAGATTGAAACTTTGGACGGCATTGTTTATACTTTCCCCAGTGTTTAATCAAAAACCGTTCAGAATAAATGCGAAAATTTCATGGGCCCCATCACCGACTATGCCTTTGGCAAAATGACCGTCAATAAACAGTCCTACACCAGGGATCTGATTATTTTCCCCGATGGCCGGATTCAGCCCGACTGGTTCCGGCAGTCCGGCCACCTGCTTCAAAAAGAAGATCTGGAAACCGCCCTTAAGGCAAATTCTCACCTTATCATTGCCGGCACCGGTGCATACGGGCGTATGGACATCGCCCAGGATCTTGAAGGGTTACTTGAAAAAAAAGGAATCCGGCTTGTGGCCATGGAGACGGCACGGGCGGCCGCCCTTTACAATGAAGAATTCAACAAATCCACCCCCGGCCTGTGCGGGTGCTTTCATCTGACCTGCTGATGAAAAACCCGAATACAGATACCTTCCGCTTCTGCCCGTCCTGCGGGGGAAAAAGGCTTTCACCGTCCGGCGAAAAAGACTTTGCCTGCCAACACTGCGGTTTTCATTTTTTTATCAATTGCGCGGCCGCAGCCATGGCCCTTATTTTAAACCCGGCCGGAGAACTTTTGGTCACCACCCGAAAATATGAACCAGGGAAGGGCAGCCTGGATCTTCCCGGCGGATTTGCTGAACCCTTTGAAGGCATTGAACAGACCCTGATCCGGGAGATTAAAGAAGAGCTGAACCTGACCGTCACGGAACTGACCTATTTTTGCTCGTGCTTCAACACCTACCCTTATAAAACCGTCATCTACCCTGTCACAGACATGGCCTTTTTCTGCCGTGTGGATGATTTCACCCCTCTTATCCCGGGAGATGATGTAGAGGCGGTTCAATTCACACCCGTTTCCAAACTGGTCCCGGAGACCTTTGCCATGGCCTCGGCCCGGCAGGTGATCACCCGGTTTAAACAAGAAAGTCCAGAGCCTTAGTGCTTCCAGTGTTTCCCCATACACAGGAAATGATTACCCGGCAGCAGCAGCGCAAGGGGCATTCCGCTTAATTGGTGAAGCTCTTCCGTAAGCTTCACCAAATCGGATCCGGATCCGGTTATCTATCCTGAACCCGAACCCGGCTACGACGCTCCAGCCCCTTACCCCGCAGCTGCCTGGCCGCCCCGGTTTGCTAAGAAACTGTAAGAAGACCCTTCGTTTTGATAATGGCAGATTCTAACCTGTTAACACGACAGCTTACCAAGACAGAAAGTTACACTTGAAATCTTGAACAAAATCAGCCTATTGTCAAATAAAGGGGATCTATCAGGTCATATCCACTATCCTTGCTTCTGATTGGTTAAAAGGCCATGAAATTAGATATTTATGGAAAATTTCAAATCGAGGTAAACTACGAAAACGGGCGATGGCAAGTTTATAAGCTGGGTAATGGGTATCGCATACCAGCCTATGATATTGTTATACCTTCAGAGATCGCTTCCAAGAACGTAATCAATTTTTTAGATGATATTTTTCATGAAGCATCCTCTCCGGGAACAAGGATAAGCAAGATATAAAAATAGCCAACAAGTGTCAAAATTCCTATTAAGGGTGTTACCAATAGGCTTGGAAAGAGTACAAGGTAATATGTTTACCCTTGCAATGCTGGCCGTGATCGGGATAATCTCCAGTTATCTTAATTTCCGTTTTTGGGCCAACCTGTCCGAATTGGTTGGATAACATTCAAATTTTCAGGTTATCCAGTTAAAAACTGGATAATAAACGGATAGATAGAACCACACATCATATTGTTATAAATGATTAAAAATGAAAATCACATTATCACCTATTAAAAACTGCGCTTTAATGATTTTAATTACTTCTCTTTTCATGGGAATCATTCACAGATATGGTTATCCACTATTGAAATATGTGAATCAGAGGATATCAATTGATGATCAACTCATATTCGTAGGAGTCATTTTATTTTTTATTTCATTGGGCTCAACATTTTTTAAAAAATATAAAACAGACAAGTCTGAAAACGAAAACGCTTTCTGGCGATATTTAACAATAAATTTGTCTTTCAATGGTATCTTAAAATCATTCATACTACTAATTAAGATTTTTCTATTTGCGTTATCTTTATACTACAGTGCTTATTTTTTGATTGTCGCATCCATTGGGTTTTATAATGGAGAACCTCTTTTTGTTGGACGTGGTGCTGGCACCTTTATTTTAGCACCAATATTTTTAATTTTAATGGTCGTACTGTATGTAGGGTCGATAATTCTTGAAAAACGAAACAAATCAAATAAAACAAAAACACGTTAAAGAAAAAAAAATATAACCAAGCGCTCCATCGGACCGCAAGGGAAGGCCTTCTTCAAAGTCTGTAACAAATGTAAAAAAGGGTGCTTTCTGCCAACTTTACTGCAAACCCTTGCGGCCCATGAGCTTCACCGTTAAAAGTAACGATAATAATATATTAAGAAGAGTTTTATCTTTCAAGATCTTCAGTTTCTCTGTCAGCATATTCTTTGTTCTAAACAAGTATGCTTCGTCCCCCGATTTTCTGTTAAAAAGGATTGACCCTATTCCATTTTTACTCTAATACTAACGCTAATAAAGCATCTTCGAATAAATAGTCAAACTTAATATCCGTATAAAAGGAGAACCCCATGTCAAACAAATTAACTATTATTTTCACGATGATATGCATGATTACGATTGTTTTCTTAACTGGCTGTTCCAACGTTGGAATTTATGCAAGCAATGGTGAAGTTACAACACCCGGACTTCCCCCTATCTTTGTCTCGGGAACTAATTGGTATTTACCATGGAATTCAGACAGCAACGTGCAGGGAACAACTATACATATTTCTCCTGCCGGTGAGGTAACCATTAAAAAGAATGAACAAATAGTACCTCACATTATTGAAAACAATGAAATTATATTGGATGGCGCCCTTAAGGGGTATCGTATCGTCTCAGGAAGTGTTGAGACAATGGGAAGTGTTTTTATAAAACTACGTGACCCTAAAATTAGCGATAAAGCTCTGGGACAGTTTTCTCGTAACGAGTAAAATCAAAACGCCTGAAACCGTGGGGACAAAATCCTTACAGTTTTAGGGGCGAAAAAATATTATACTTTAAATTGATCCTCCCCGATATTGTAGACAATAAAACATGAGTTCCCGGCCCAGAAGAAAGTATGATATTTTTGTCAGACTGGCTTAATCATCGAAAACAAAGTGTAATAATATCACATTCCAGGCCTGAAGGTTCTAAAATCATTCTTTTTTCCCGCGTCATAAGCTGTTGACAAAATTTGGTGTTTCCAAGGGGGCTAGGCCAGGGTCGGGACAAGGGGAGACAAAGCGGCGTATGGGCCGGAGGCGTTCAGGATCGAAAAGCCCCGGACCATCCGCTTTGAAGCCGGACAGGACGTCCGGCTGAAATTTAGCGGCGTCCCCCTTGCCCGGCCCTGGCCGGGTTACAGATGCTCGTAAAATTCATTATGGCTCTGGGGCGATCACGGTCAGGGCACGGACATGCCCGTTGCGACATGGCAGATCCTCACATCCTAATATCAATGGCAATCTGGAGGCGATCTGCCCCAAAAAAGTGGTGAGAATCCGGTTAAAATTAAAAGATTGTCTAAAGGATGCGCCTGAACCATATTGCGTAATTGACGAATTTATGGTTTAAACTGATCCATGAAAAAACGTTACTATCGGCCCCGGAAACCCAAATCCGGATCGCCCAAGGCCCAAACAGGCCGCCTTCCCATCCAGCCGGGTGTGGACAAGGCATTAAAAAAGACATTCTCACAGATCGGCATTCCGGAGAAGGCCCCTTTCACCCCGGACCCCTTCCAGCTGGAAGCCCTTGAAGCGATTGGCACCTCGGACTGCCTGGTCACCGCCCCCACCGGGGCGGGCAAAACCTGGATCGCCGAGCAGGCGGCAAAATCCGTGCTGGACCGGGGGGGAAAGACCTGGTACGCCACCCCGCTCAAGGCCCTGACCAACTCCATCCATGCTGCCTTTTCAAAGGTCTTTGGCAAGGAAAACGTCGGGATTCTCACAGGAGACATCAAGGAGAACACCGACGCCAAGATTATCATCGGCACCACGGAAATTTTGAGAAACCAATTGTACGATGCCATGTACACCGGGGAAAACATGGCCTGCGATCTGATCATCCTGGACGAAGCCCATTACCTGGGGGATGCGGAGCGTGGCGTGGTCTGGGAAGAGATCATGATCTATCTTCCGGTGCGTATCCCGCTGCTGCTGCTGTCCGCCACCATCGGCAATCCGGACCAGATTGCAGGGTGGCTGGCCGAAATCCGGGGCAAAGACTGTAAAATCATTCAGAACAACAACCGGCCCGTTCCCCTGCATCCGATTTTCTTTCACCCCTCCGGCACCTTGTTTCCCCTGCTGGAAAAGCCCGATACCCCGGCCGGGGAGAACAGAAAACCGCGTCTGCACTCAAAGGTGTACAAGTACGTCAACTCCAAAAGAGCCCCCATGCTGGCCCCGCCGGGTAAACTGCCAAGGTTTTCGGAAGTGCTCAACGTCATGGCCCATTTCGACCTTTTGCCCGCTATCTTTTTTTTAAAATCCCGGGCGGAATGCGACCAGGCGGTAAAACTTTGCAATAACGCCCTGCTCAACAAAGACCCTGAACGAAAACAAGCGTTGATTGCCAGATTGGACGAACTGACCTGCGACCATCCCCACCTGGCAGACCATCCCCAGCGAAAATATCTTGAGGAAACCGGCACCGCAGGGCATCACAGCGGGCATCTGCCCGCCTGGAAGGTGGTCGTGGAAACCCTAATGGCAGAAGGGCTTCTGGACGCCATGTTCGCCACTTCAACGGTGGCAGCCGGGGTAAATTTTCCCGCCCGCTCCGTCGTCATTCTCAACTCCGACCGGTTTAACGGGAAGGACTTTTTATCGCTGACCCCCAGCGAATTCCAGCAGATGGCCGGAAGAGCCGGGCGCCGCGGCATGGACAAGATCGGATTCGGCATGGTGCTGCCGGGAAAATTCATGAACATCTCCCTGGTTGCAAAGCTTGTAGATGCCCCGCCCCTGAACGTGGAGTCCCAGCTCAAGATTGATTTTTCCATGGTGCTCAACCTTTTGCTCTCCCATACCCCGGAACAGATCCGGGTACTCCTGGAAAAATCCTTTGCCTCCTATCTCATCGCCACAGGCCATGACACCGGAAAAAGCGGGCGAAAGGCCCGAAAAAAATACGGGACGGACATGGCGTTTCTCTGGCATGATTTTACGGACCACATGGATTTTCTCATCGAAGAGGGTTTTGTCAGTCAGGAAGACAAGCGGCCGGCTGCCCTGACAGAGGACGGCGTCTGGGCCTCCAAGCTGCGCATCGACTCGCCGCTGCTGGTGGCTGAATGTTTAAGGGACAGCCTGCTGCCCGATAAGGATCCGGCCCTTTTGGCCGCGATCATGGCCTCCTTTGTCAATGAAAAGGAATTTCGGGACGACCCTTTCACCAGCATGCCAAAACGGCTCAAGGACTGTTTTGTGGATATCCGCAAGGGGTTGAAACCCTTTGCCATTAAAATGCTGAAAAAAGGATTTCCCGCCCCCAACCTCTTTCTCCAGCCGGCGGCCCTCATGTACGCCTGGGCCCACGATACGCCCTGGGATGAACTGATGCAGGCCTCGGACTATGCTGAAGGCGATTTTGCCCGGCTGATCTTAAGATCCGCTGAAAATTTAAGACAGATGACCAAACTGACCGACCATTTCCCTGACATCGCCCACAATGCCAAAGAGGCGGTTGATCTCATCCTGAGGGAGCCTGTGGTCACCACATTTGAATAACAAGGAGACACCCTATGCAACCGTTTATTTCAGACAAGGCACCGGCCGCTATCGGCCCCTACTCCCACGCTGTCATCCACAACGGCATGGTCTATTGCTCAGGCCAGATCCCCCTGGATCCTGCCACCATGGAGATGGTCGGAGACACCATTGAGGCCCAGACCGCCCAGGTCATGAAAAACCTGGCCGCTGTCCTAACCCATTGCGGTTCCGGCCTCGGCAGAATCGTTAAAACCACCGTTTTTCTGTCCACCATGGATGATTTCATTGGCATGAACGGGGTTTATGAAAACGCTTTAGCCGGCCATAAGCCGGCCCGCTCGGCTTTTGAAGTGGGACGCCTGCCCAAGGATGCACTGGTGGAAATCGAGTGCATCGCCGCCTTGAACCCGGAAAGCAAGTAAGGAGATCCCATGAGCGAAGACACTAAAAAAGTCATTTACTCCATGATCAACGTGAGCAAATTCCACGGCAAACGCCAGGTGCTCAAGGATATCTCGCTTTCCTACTTCTACGGGGCCAAGATCGGTGTTTTGGGTCTCAACGGCTCCGGTAAATCCTCCCTGCTCAAAATCCTGGCCGGCGTGGACAAAGAGTTCACAGGAGAGACCATTCTCTCCAAAGGCTTTACCGTAGGATATCTGGAGCAGGAGCCCCTGGTCGACTCGGATAAGACCGTCCGGGAGGTTGTCGAGGAAGGCGTACAGGATGTCGTGGATCTTGTGAAGGAATACGAGGCGGTTTCCGAAAAATTTGCCGAACCCATGTCCGACGACGAAATGGATGCGCTGATCGAAAAGCAGGGCAGACTCCAGGAGCAGCTCGATCACCTGGACGCCTGGGATCTGGACTCCCGGCTGCAGATGGCCATGGATGCGCTGCGCTGTCCGCCGGCCGATACCAAAGTGTCCGTCATCTCCGGCGGTGAAAAACGCAGGGTCGCCCTGTGCCGTCTGCTGCTCCAAAAACCGGACATTCTGCTCTTAGACGAGCCCACCAATCACCTGGACGCCGAATCCGTGTCCTGGCTTGAAGAGCATTTGAGCCGGTTTGAAGGCACCATCATCGCCGTGACCCATGACCGGTACTTCCTGGACAACGTGGCCGGATGGATCCTGGAGCTGGACCGGGGGGAAGGCATCCCCTGGAAGGGCAACTACTCTTCATGGCTGGAGCAGAAGCAAAACCGTCTGGCCACGGAGCAAAAAGGCGAATCTAAGCGCCAGCAGACCCTGGCCCGGGAGTTGGACTGGATCAGGATGTCCCCCAAGGGCAAGCGCTCCAAGTCCAAGGCCAGAATCAAAGCCTATGAGGAACTGCTCAAAAAGGATGTCAAACAGCAGGAACAGGACATGGAGATCTTCATTCCGCCCGGACCCCGCTTAGGCGATAAGGTCATCGTGGCGGAAAATGTCCAGAAAGCCTTTGATGACAAGCTTTTGGTAGAGGACATGAACTTCATCATTCCGGCGGGTGCCATCATCGGCGTCATCGGTCCCAACGGCGCCGGCAAGACCACCCTGTTCAAGATGATTACCGGAAAAGAAACCCCGGACAAGGGCAAATTCGAACTGGGCCAGAGCGTAAAGCTTGCCTACGTTGACCAGGAGCGGGATTCCCTGGACCCTGAAAAGACCATCTATGAGGTCATCTCAGGAGGCCAGGACAAACTGCTCATCGGCGGCCGGGAGATCAACGCCCGGGCCTATGTGGGCAAGTTCAACTTCTCCGGCTCCGACCAGCAAAAAAAGGTGAAGGATATCTCAGGCGGTGAGAGAAATAGGGTTCACATGGCGACCATGCTCCAGCAGGAGGCCAACCTCCTGCTCCTTGACGAGCCCACCAACGATCTGGATGTCAACACCATGCGCGCCCTGGAAGAGGCTCTGGAAAACTTTGCAGGCTCCGCCGTCATCATCAGCCATGACCGCTGGTTCCTGGACCGCATCGCCACCCATATCCTGGCCTTTGAAGGAGACAGCCAGACCCTGTTCTTTGAAGGGTCCTACTCCGATTATGAAAGTGACCGGAAAAAACGGCTGGGGATAAAGGAAAACCAGCCCACCCGGATCAAGTACCGGCAATTGACCCGGTAAGAACCGGATAAGAATGGGATAATATGCGCAATTCAGGGCTGCTTAGAATCCACATTGCCGTTTTTCTCTTTGGATTTGCAGGGCTTTTCGGCAAATTTTTGAACTGCAGCCCGTTTTATATCGTCTTGGGCCGGACCCTGTTCGGGGGTCTGGCCTTGGGACTTTACGCCCGGCTGGTCGCAGGAGTCCCATTAAACGGAGTCACCCGGACCGGCCTTTTCTTTTTCATTTTCCAGGGGCTTTTGCTGGCCTGCCACTGGGTCTTTTTCTTTCTGGCCATCCAGGTTTCCTCCGTGGCCCTGGGGCTGGTCACCTTTTCAAGCTTTCCGTTGTTTGTCACCTTTTTGGAGCCCCTGTTATTCAAGGAACCGTTGCGCAGATCCGACATCCTGACCGCCTCGGCCGTTTTTGCCGGCATCATCCTGGTGGTCCCGGACTTAAACTTTGCCAACGCCAATACCCTCGGGGCCTTTTACGGCATCCTCTCGGGCCTGACCTTTGCCCTTTTGGCGCTGGCCAACCGGAAAAACACCCGGTCATGCCATCCGGTTGCCGTGGCCTTTTACCAGAATACCTTTGCCACCTTATTCCTGCTTTTCCCGGTGCTTTTGCTCAGGCCGCCAGCCCCCTCCCTTTCTGATATGCCCCTGCTCATCCTTCTGGGCGTGGTTTTTACCGCATTCGCCCACAGCTGTTTCATCGGTGCCCTGTCCCGCATCCGCGCCCAGACCGCCTCGGTGATCGCAGGCTTAGAGCCTGTTTACGGCATTGTCCTGGCCTTTTTCATGCTGGGGGAAGTTCCGGCCCTGCAGACCCTTGCCGGCGGCATGATTATCATCGGGACGACCGTTGCGGCGGGGTGGCTGTCTGCCAGGCAAGCCGGCTAAACAAAGGGTCAGGCGCACCGGCTTCTCGCCGGCACACCGCCCCTTTGTCCGATCCGACCACAAGGCGTGTTAATACCGCCCTAAAATCCGCAGGACTTCAGATTTTTCCTCAAGCTCGTCCATGACAGAGGCCATGGACGCATCCAGAAGATCGGCCTCCAGATCCGCATAAAACATATACTCCCAGGGTTTGCCGACCACGGGCCGGGATTCCAGCTTCACCAGATTGATATCGGCCTCGGAGAAAATCTTCATCACGGCAAAAAGAGAGCCCGGCTTATGATCGGTGGAGAACACAATCGAGGTTTTAGACACCTTTTTGTCGCCTTTATATTCCTTTGCCACAATGGCAAAGCGGGTATAGTTTCTGGGGTTGTCCTCAATGGATTCGGCTGTCACGGCAAGTTCGAATATCTCGGCGGCCATGGCTGAGCCGATGGCGGCGATGGCCGGATCATTGATCTCTTTGACCTCGCGCACGGCATTGGATGCGGCTTTCACCGGGATCAGTTCCGCGTCGGGATACTGCTCCAGATAGTTGCGGCACTGGGAAAAGGCCGGGGGATGGGCCATGATCCGGGTAATTTTAGAAGGATCGGCTCCGGGCTGTGTGATTAGGGCCTGTTTGATCCGAATGGTCACCTCGCCGATGATCTTGACGTCGAACGCCTGGAGAAGGTCGTAATTCTCATGGATGGAGCCGGACAGGGAATTTTCCACCGGAACCACCCCGTAGGCCACGGAACCGTTTTCAACGGCGGTGAAGATATCCCTGAACCGCTTCATGGGAACGGCTGTGGCATCATCCCCGAAATAGGAAAGGCAGGCCTTGTGGCTGTAAGAACCGTTTTCCCCGGTAAAGGCGGCCGTATTCGTCCCGCCGTTAATCCGGGGCTCCATAACCTCGGCCTTTTTCAGATAGTCGAAATCCATCTGCTTGCCGACGACCGGGGCAATGACGTAAAGATCCCGGGTGAGATTGCCGAACTGCTCAGGATACAGGCTCTGGGGACCGTCGGACAGGGCTTTATCCGGGTTGTTGTGCACCTCGATCATCAGAGCGTCAGCCCCGGCAGCCACGGCAGCACGGGCCATGGGGGCCACCTTCTCCCGGATGCCTGTGGCATGGCTGGGATCAATGACGATGGGCAGGTGGGTCAGTTGTTTGAGCACCGGAATGGCGGACAGATCCAGGGTGTTCCTGGTATAGGGCTCAAAGGTGCGGATGCCCCTCTCGCAAAGAATAATATTGGCGTTTCCCCCTGAGGCGATGTATTCGGCGGACATGAGCCACTCCTGGATGGTCGAGGCAAGCCCTCTTTTGAGGACCACAGGCTTGCTCATCTTGCCCACGCATTTGAGCAGTTCGAAGTTCTGCATGTTCCGGGCACCGATCTGGACCACATCCACATATTTTTCCATGAGCTCGGCCTGGGAGGGTGAGGTCATCTCCGTTACCACGCCAAGGCCGGTTTCCTCCCGGACCTCGGCCAGAATCTTTAAGCCCTCCTCCTCAAGGCCCTGAAAGGAATACGGCGAAGATCTGGGCTTGTAGGCCCCGCCTCGGAACAGCACGGCCCCGTATTTTTTGACCTCCCTGGCAATGGCCATGGCCTGGTTTCGGCTCTCCACGGCGCAGGGTCCTGCAATCACAACGATGCGGTCCCCTCCCACCACCACATTGCCGATCTTGATATGGGTGTCCTCGGTTTTGAACGCCCGGCTGACTATCTTGTGGGAAGTTGCAATGGGCACGGCCTCTGCCACGCCGGCAATCTTTGTATAATCCCGGTTCCCCTTATCCCGCCGGCCGGTGATTCCGATGATCCTGCGCCCGGCATCGACAGCTTCATGGAAGATGCACCCCTCCTCCGACAGAATGGATCGGATCTCGTCCTGCTCGGCCTGTGTGATCTTTTCTTCCAGTAAAAGTTTCATGTTCTTTTGCCTCCTTTAAAAAATTGTCTTTTGGTTTGATTCAAAACAATACAGCCCCGGAAAAACCGT
Source organism: uncultured Desulfobacter sp. (assembly GCA_963677255.2). Taxonomy (GTDB): domain Bacteria; phylum Desulfobacterota; class Desulfobacteria; order Desulfobacterales; family Desulfobacteraceae; genus Desulfobacter. The sequence goes on from CAXXER010000003.1 coordinate 600,085, forward strand.
TCCCGGGGCTGTGGCAAAAAAACAAAAAGCCCCGGGTGGTTGATGTTCTCGTCCACCCGGGGCCTTTATTTTCAGTCTATGGTCTTAAGGCATTACACCGGATGAACGCTCCTAAAAAAGAAGCGTCCAAAACTAAAAAAGAATGTATTGCCGAAAAGGGTCATCTTTAAGTTGCTGCCTTAAATTAATATTACGGCGAGTACGGTATCCCTGACGTCTTAACCTGTCAAGAAAAAAAACAGCCGTTTAAACCGGATACTTACTTTTTCCACCCGCCGATCAGATGAAGGTGAAGGTGAAAAATTTCCTGGCCACCGCCTTTTTCAACGTTGAACAGCAGCTTGTATCCGGATTCGTTCACCCCTTGTGTTTTAGCCATCTGCCGGGCCACATCGAAAAGATGCCCCACCAGGGCAAGATCACCTTTTTCAAGGTCGTTTACGCTTCTGATGTGGCGCTTGGGCACCAGCAGCAGGTGGACCGGGGCCGCCGGGTTAATATCCCTGAATACCACACAGTCATCATCTTCATATAAAAATTCACTGGGAATCTCGCCCTTAACAATTTTACAAAACAGGCAGTCTTGGCTCATCTTTATCCTCCTTTCCAAATTACGATATTAGCAGATCAATTTCTTCCATCAGGTTTTCCATGGCAGCGGCGGCCTTTTCCCGGATAAAAAAATCGGTCACCCCTTGGGTGTACTCCGAAGGGGTCGGATTGATTTCAATAATCACCGCATGGTTGGACTTGGCCCGGGCCGGCAGCATATTGGCAGGAGCCACAGTTCCCGTCGTCCCCACAAGGATCATGCAGTCCGCCTGTTCCGCAGCCTCGATGGACAAGGTCGCTGCAGGTTCCGGTATGGATTCGCCGAAAAAAATCACATCCGGTTTTAACACACCGCCGCAGTCGTCGCAGACCGGAAGGGCCTGGTTGATATCCACCCGGTCCACAGGATACAGGCTGCCGCACGCAAGGCAGCGGACCTGTTTTAAAGAACCGTGGAATTCATGGACCGTCCGGCTGCCGGCATCGGTATGAAGGTGGTCAATATTCTGGGTAATCACGGCTTTTACAAGGTCCCGGGCTTCAAGTTCTGCCAGGGCGTAATGGGCGGCGTTAGGCAGGACCCGGCCGAACAGTTCATAAAAGATATCCCGGATGGCCGCCCAGGATGCTTGGGTATTTTCCATGAAATACCCGATGTCAAAGGTCATGGGATCATAGCGGTCCCACAGTCCGTTCTCCCCCCGAAAAGGCGGGATACCGCTTTCAACTGAAATGCCGGCACCGGTAAATGCCACGCAGTGTTTGGCATTTAAAATGGCTTCGGCGGCTTGTCGATACATCAGTCTCTCCTAAATGTTCCAAATCCGGTCATGGCGGCTTGTCAAAGTTCCATGACCTCAACGCTGTTCTGCCACAGATCCGCAATGAGCAGACGATTTTGAAGCAATTCTCCTTTCTTGAGCAGAACCTTAAGGCATTCTGCGACCTGAAGGGAGGCCACAAACATGGCGCAATGGGCAAGATTCCCTGTGGTTTGCTCCACACCCCGCTCATGGCTGCCGGATGCCGCGTCAGGACCGTAGATAGCGTCAAATCCCGGATCCCCCGGAAAAATCACCGTCACCTGCCCTGTAACGCCTGCAATGGCACCGGAAACCAGAGGGATGCCCAATTTTGCCGCAGCCTTTTGAAGCAAAAACCTGTCGTGGATGGTATCCAGGCAGTCCACGATGAGATCCGCACCGTTGATCATGGCGTCGGCAGTGTCGGCCTTAAAAAAGGCCTTGTATACCGTTACCCGGACACGGCTGTTGATCTCACAGACCCTGATGGCGGCAGCCTCAGCCTTGAACTGTCCAATATTGTCCTCACGGCTGAAAAGCTGCCGGTTAAGATTGGACGTCTCAAACCGGTCGCCGTCCACCAGGACCAGTTCCCCGATGCCGATCCGGGCCAACATCTCACAGACCCCGCCGCCAAGGCCCCCGAGCCCCAGGATGACAACCCGGGATCTTCCAAGGCACTCCTGATCTTCGGCACTGATGGTCTGTTGGTTTCGAATGTAGCGGTCTTGGACGGGACGGGGCATTTACCCTCCCCCGACCGGCGGAAAAAGACCGACCCGGTCGTCGTTGCGCAGCACCTGATCCGCCATGGCCTTTTTACCGTTCACAAAGATCAGCTTGACCAGATCCCGTTCTATTCCAAGATCTTCGATCAGCTGCTCCACGGTTGTGCCTTCGACGACCTCATGGGGCCCGCTGCCGGTTCCGCCCGGATGAAACCGGGCCAGATTAACAAAAAGCTTAAGATCAATCCGAATCATTGGGGTTTACACTTTATTCTGTGGCTGTTATTTAATTGCTGAAAGAAAAGTATAGGATAGTTCGTCCTGTTTGTATACGGAATTTAATGAGAAGAGGACCATGAACGGATCTCAAAACGACCCCATCAGTATCGAGCAACTGGCCCGCAATCTGGCCAGTTTTGCCATTGACCGCACCGACTTAAAAGCGCTTTTAGCCGCCATTCCGGAAAAAAACGATCTGAACCTGCACACCGTTGAATATGAACTGGGCATCCTCAAGATTCTCAGTGTGGGCTGGGGCATTGCCTTTTACATGGCGGCCACGGATAAAAACAAGGCTCCCCTTACCGAATCCTTCTGGGAGATGATCCGGGAAATCGCCCGGAATATTTCCACCTTGACCGAAACCACCACCGGAACCAAAATTGATTATTTCGCCATCCTCAAGGAACGGCTGGATAGCTATGTCAAGGAGATGCAGGAGAACCCGAACCAGACGGAGGAGCCCTCAGCCATCATGGGCCCGGCCTTTGCCAAGGCCTGCAGGGCCCCTGAGGACCCCATCGCCATTCTCACCGGAACCAAGATGTTTACCCTGACGCTTGGGGCTGTCAAGGAATACCTGGCCGCCACTAAGGTTCAAGATATTACCATTCATTAAAAAATCGCTTTTCCAGGAGTTCCCAAATGAGACAGTCTGCCCAATCTTATCCTATGTTAACCCTGGCCATCGTGGTCTGCCTGGCCCTCCTCGGCGGCTGTGCCTCCTCGGGGCCTAAGATGATTTCCCTTGCATATACCGGGACTCCGGATGCGGCCGCACCCGCCGCCTTTGCCCTGGCACGGTTTACGGATAAAAGACAGGATGTGGCCAAAGGAGAGTTGGGCTACCGCGTCCTCAATGATAAGTCCAGAGAAGTTTTTCTGGTCCAGGGCCTGGATCTTGCGACCACCCTGACCGACGAAACCCAGAGCTATCTGGAAAAAAAAGGGCTCTCCGTCCACCCTACAGAGCCCTGGTCCCATGACATCAAGGGACTTTTGGCAGACCCAACCGACGCGGACCGCCTGCTCACGGCAGACATCAATACATTCAACCTGACTGCAGAAAAAAACGGGGCGGTCACCAAGATGGTGCTTAAGGTGGATATCACCTTTTTTCTGGGTAAAAAATCAACCCGGCAGCTCACCACGATTCCCGCAGTCTTAAGCCTGGAACGGACCGAGGTGAACTTCACCGTTAAAAAAGTGCAAAACTTTTTTAACCAGGCCCTGGCAGAGGTGCTTGAAAAAGCCCTGGCCCTTGATGCATAAGCCTTTTTCCCATGTACCGATCAAAACAATTCGGGCCGCATACACTGGTCGCAGGGATCATATGGGCGAATGTCATTATGTTTGCCGTCTCCCTTATCTATACAGGAAAGGCGCTGTCCTTTAGCATCAACCCCTTTCTTGCCCTGTCTCCGTCAACCAATGTCCTGCATTTTTTAGGGGCCGCGGGACAGATCCCGATAGACCGCTACCATGCCTGGTGGAGTCTTTTGACGGCCAACTGGCTCCATGGCAGCCTGCTGCATATCCTGTTCAACATGATGGCGCTTAAAACCGTGGCCCCCCTGGTCATAAAGGAGTTTGGCAGTTCCAGAACCTTTTCCATCTACACCCTGGCCGGGGCCGGCGGTTTTCTGGCCTCATACCTGGGTCATGTGCCCCTGACCGTGGGCGCGTCCGCCAGTCTCTGCGGCCTTATCGGCGCCCTGCTCTTTTACGGGCTGTCCCGGGGCGGCCAATGGGGACAGCTGGTGGTCCGGCAGACCCAAGGCTGGGTGATCAGTCTGCTGCTGTTCGGCGTTTTTGTTCCCAGAGTCGACAACTGGGGCCATGGCGGCGGCTTTGTCACCGGAATGGCTGTTGCCTGGGTACTGGGATATCTGGAAAAGCGCCGGGAATCCTTCGCAGACAAGGGCATAGCGATTATTCTTGCAGCCCTCACCGTCTTTCTTTTGGCCCGGGTGGTCATTTTGGGCGCTGTTCTGATCTTTTTCTGATTCTCTTTAACGCCTGCGTACGCCCTTTGGAGCAGCGATTTTACACTAGTTTTACACACCTGCCTTGAATTTTGGCGGCACCTTCTTTATATCACCTGCCATGACCTTTCAGCATCCCAGAATCGCCGTTGTCTCCGTAGCGGGAATCTTTCCCGGTGCAGAAGATACCGGCCGGTTCATTGACAATATTTTAAATAAAAGACAGGCCGTGGGGCCGGTCCCTGCCCATCGGTGGGCCGCGCCTCCGACGACCATGGTCGGCCCTGCCGTACCCGACAGGGCCCTTACGGACCGGGCCGGCCTGATCCATGATTTTACCTTCAATCCGGAAGGCTTTCCCCTGCCAAAGGATCTGCTTTCCGCCCTGGACCCGGTGCATCATCTTGTGCTCAGCGCAGGACGAACCGCCCTTAAAAGCTGTGTCAGCCATGCAGATCTTCTTGAGCGGACCGGTGTGATCCTGGCCGCCATCGCCCTGCCTACACAGAGGGCCGCACTTTTGGCAGAAAAACTTTTGTGCGCCCCGGATCCTGGTCCCGTCCACCCATATGAGGCCCTGGGTGCCACCGTGGTCGGCAGCCCTGCCGCTATCCTGGCCCGTGCGTTAGGATGCCGGGGCGGCAGCTTTACTCTGGACGCAGCCTGCGCCTCGTCTCTTTTTTCCATAAAACTTGCCTGCGAACACCTGCTCTCAGGCCGGGCGGACATGATGATCGCAGGCGGGGTCTCCCGGCCGGATTCCCTTTATACCCAGGTGGGATTCAGCCAGCTTGCCGCCCTTTCCCCCAGCGGCAGATGCGCCCCGTTTGACCATGCCGCCGACGGGCTTGTGGTCGGGGAAGGCACGGGAATTGTCATTCTCAAGCGATTAGAGGATGCCGTGGCCGACGGAGATACGATTCACGGGGTGATCACCGGATGGGGCTGCTCCAACGACATCCGGGGCAATCTTGTGGCCCCGGCCAGTGAAGGCCAGATCCGGGCCATGCAGGCGGCGTACAAAATGGCCGGCTGGACGCTTAATGATATCCAATACATAGAATGCCACGGTTCGGGCACCCCAAAGGGCGACGAGGTGGAATTAACCTCCATGGCCACCCTTGCGGACCGGTTCAAATGCCCGGATCACAACCTGGCCATAGGGTCTGTCAAATCCACGGTGGGGCATATGCTCACGGCGGCCGGAGCTGCAGGGTTCATCAAAACCCTTTTGGCCATGAAGGCACACACCCTGCCCCCCTCCCTGAATTTTTCCCGCCTGCCCGAGAACAGCCCGGCACAGGGAACCGGCATCCGGGTGCAGACCGATGCCGCCCCCTGGCAGCCCGCCCAAAAGACCCTTCCCAGGCGGGCCGGGATCTCCGCCTTTGGCTTCGGCGGAATCAATGCCCATATCCTGATAGAAGAGTACAAAGGCGCCCCGTCCCTCACGCAATCATCCAAGTCCTCAGGCCTTGAAATTTCAACCGGTCAAAAGAAAAGTCTTGCCCCCTGCGCCATTGTCGGAATGGCTGTGACGGGCGCCGGGATAGAGACGCCGGAAGACTTAGATCGTTTGTTATCCGGACACAACACCCGAATCCCTGAGTCCCCCGGATCCCGCTGGAGAAACCCCCTGGCCTCAAGTGCTGCAACAAAATTTGGCAGCGGTTTTTTCATGGACCAACTGGCAATGGATCTTAGGGCGTTTCACATCCCGCCCAACCAGTTTCCAGATATCCTCGCCCAGCACCTGGTCATGCTCAAGGCGGCACGACAAAGCCTGATCGATGCAGGCATTACGCCAAGGCCGTCCAGTGACGATCCGGCACGGCTTCGCATGGGCGGCGCATTCGGAATTGATTTTGACTTCGGTGCAGCCGACTTCTACCTTCGCTGGCATCACCATGAACGGCCTGCCGGGGTGCTGGACAGTCTCAGCCCGCCGTTAACCTTTGACCGGACCCTCGGGGCTTTAGGGGGGATTGTGGCCTCCCGCATTGCCCGGGAGTTTAAACTGGGCGGTCCCTGCTTCACCCTTTCCGCAGGAATGGCATCAGGAATCAAAGCTCTGGAAACAGCGATGCTCTCCCTGGATTCTGAAGAAACCGATGTGTTTATCTGCGGGGCTGTGGATATGGCAGGAGATCTGTGCTCCCTTTCGATCAATCAGGCCCAGGGCCTTTTCTCCAATGGGGAGCAACCTGCCGAAGGGGCGGTTGCACTGATTCTCAAGCGCCTGGACCGGGCGCTTGAAGATAAGGACCGGATCTATGCCGTCCTCCGGGGAACCGGTGCTGCCGGCGGAGACCGGCTGGCGGCAGAGCCAAAGGATGTCTCAACCCGGAAAAACGCCTCAGCCCGGCTCTCACTTAACCGGGCGCTGGCCGCATCTGCAGAGACAAAAGACGGCCTGGCAATGACCTTCGGTCCCCACGCCGCTTCCAAAAGGATGCCGCAGATGGACCCGGTAAAGAATTTGGGCAATGCCGGTGCCGCATCCGGGCTTTTTTCCGTGACTGCCGCCTGCCGGATACTGGCCGGATCTGCCGTGGAGGATGCCAGATTAACCGGCCCTGTGGCCGTTGGCACCGGGACTTTAGACGGGGCCTTTGCCCATGTCATCCTGGATCCGCACCTGCCCCTGGAAAACCCTGCCGAGTCCGGTAAACAAGCAGTATCCGGCAGCACGACAACGATCCGGGTCCCCGTGGCAAAACCGCAGATTCCCGATACGGTGATTTTTCAACTTAGCGGCGAAAGGCCCCCATCCGAAACCAACACAGCACCGCCAGTATCAGCCATGGTCCCCCCGCCTGCTACAATGACACCGGCCGCGCAGATTCCCGCCCAGGCAACAGGCGGGCTGAAAGAAACGGCTCTGCTGCTGGACATTCATGAAACCACGGCCCGGGCCCATGAACGTTTTCTGGAGCTTTCAAGCCGGAACATGGACGAAATGGGACGGCAGATTGCCGCCCTGGCCGGTGCTATTACCGGTGATGCCAGCTCCGCCCAACCCTCCACCGCTTTTCCCCCCGCACCTGCCGTCGATCCGGAACCTGTGTTTTTAACCCGGGAACAGTGCCTGGAATATGCCGTGGGAAATGCGGGAACCGTCTTAGGCCCCGACTTTGACATCATCGACACCTATCCTGTCCGGGTGAGGCTGCCCGCCGAGCCGCTCATGCTGGTGGACCGGATCCTGTCCGTTGAAGGGGAAAAACTCTCCCTGACCTCGGGAAAAATCGTTACCCAGCATGATGTAAAGAATAATGCCTGGTACCTGGACGGTGGCAAAGCCCCGGTCTCCATCTCCATTGAGGCGGGCCAGGCAGACCTTTTTCTGTGTGCCTGGCTTGGGATTGATCATGTGGTAAAGGGCCGCCGCAAGTACCGGCTTTTGGATGCACGGGTCACCTTTCACCGCAGCCTTCCTTCTCCTGGGGAAACCATCGAATACCACATTGAAATCGATCGGTTCCTGCGTCAGGGGGAGATCTACCTTTTCTTTTTTCACTATAAGGGATATATTAACGGTTTGCCGTTTATCTCTATGCGGGACGGATGTGCCGGATTTTTCACCGAGGAAGAGGTCGAAAATTCCGGGGGCATCATCCTGAAAAAAGAAGAAACCGTGCCGGTGGAAACAGGCAAGTTTCCAGAACCCATCGTCCCCATGGCAAAAACGGCCCTGTCCGACCATCAGGTGCAGGCCCTGCGCCTGGGCGATTTTGAAACCGCCTTTGGTTCTCAGTTCAAAGGGGTGATGGCAGGCCAGAACCAATGGCTGCCGGGCGGCCCAATGACGCTGATCCACCGGGTTTTAAGCCTTTCACCCAAAGGAGGCAGATTCGGGCTGGGTCGGATTGTGGCAGAGGCGGACATCCATCCGGAGGACTGGTTTCTCACCTGTCATTTCATTGACGATATGGTTATGCCGGGCACCCTGATGTACGAATGCTGCGCCCATGCGTTACGGATTTTCATCCAGCGCATGGGATGGATCAGCCCTGATCCTGCCGCACACTTTGATGTGCTGCCGGCCAATGAAAGCGATTTAAAATGCCGGGGACCTGTCACGCCACAGACAAAAAAAGCCCGGTATGACATAGAAATAAAAGAAATCGGATACAATCCCGAACCCTTTGTGGTTGCCGATGCCCACATGTTTTCAGATGATTTGAGGATTGTGCTGTACAAAGATATGGGAATGAAGCTTGTCGGTGCGACCCGGCAGGATCTCATGGCATTCTGGAGAAAAAAATGAAGTATACAAAGGTATTTATAGAATCTTTCGGCTACGAACTGGCGCCCCATGTCGTCACCACCGACGAAATTGAAGCCAGACTGGCCCCTTTTTTTAAGGCTGTGGGATTTATCCCGGGGCAGTTAGAAGCCCTGACCGGAATTAAGGAGCGCCGGTACTGGGATGTGGATCATACCTTGGCCGAGCATGCGGCCGTGGCAGGCCAGCGGGCCATTGAGCAGGCCGGTATCGACCCCAAAGATATCGGGGCGCTGTGCTTTTGCGGGGTGGGCCAGGACGGATTTGAGCCGGCCACCTCCTGCAGCATCGCCCATGCCCTGAACCTAGGGCCCCATGCCCATGTCTATGACATCAAAAACGCATGTCTTGGCATGGTCACAGGCTTAGTTCACGTGGCAAACGAAATCCAGCTCGGCAATATCAAAGCAGGGCTTGTGACCTCCTGCGAAACCTCCAGACAAATCGTGGACGCCACCATAGAGGAGATCAACACCCACAAGACCATTGACTTTTACAAGGAGGCGGTGGCCACCATGACCGGCGGGTCCGGAGCTGCGGCCATCCTGCTCACCGACGGCACGCTTGGGGATCCTTCCGCCCGGCGCCACCTCGTAAAAGGCGGGGTGCTTCAAAATGATATTCAGCATCACGGTTTATGCCACTGGGGATTTGAAGACAAGGGCATGCCCACGAACTCACGCGTCATCATGAGAACCGAGGCCCAGGGCATTCTTGAAAACGGTGTTGGACTTGCCATGAACACCTTTGAACGGTTTAAAAAGGAGATGAATCTGCCCCCGGACAAGCCGGATAAATTCATCGCCCACCAGGTCGGTGAAGGCCATCACCAGAAATTTTTCACCACCATGGGCATTGACCGGAAAAAGGATTTTTCCACCTTTCCCTTCCTCGGCAACACAGGGTCCGTGGCCCTTCCCATCACCGCAGCCATTGCCGATGAACGCGGTTTTTTGACCCCGGGAGACTTTGTGGCCTTCCTTGGGGTGGGCTCGGGGCTGAACTGTTATTTTCTGGGGGTGGAATGGTAAGCCGAATCATCAACGGCAGGGAAACTGCCACCACCGGATTCCAGGATCTGTACCCCTTTGAGCCCAAATCCCTTGAGATCGGAGGGCATCGCATGTCCTACCTGGATGAAGGCAGCGGTCCGCCTGTACTCATGGTCCACGGCAATCCCACCTGGTCCTTTTATTTCAGGCATCTTGTAAAAGGGCTGGCCTCCACCCACAGAACCATCGTGCCGGACCACATCGGATGCGGGTTTTCCGACAAGCCCTCAACCGCCGCCTACGATTATACCCTGTCCCAGAGGGTGGCGGATCTGGATGCCCTTGTCCGTTCCCTTAACCTCCAGCAAAAAATATCCCTTATTGTCCACGACTGGGGGGGAATGATCGGACTTGCCTGGGCCCTGGATCACCTTGACCGGGTGGACCGGCTGGTGATCACCAATACCGCAGGCTTTTTTCTTCCCAGGGACAAGATGTTTCCCCTGGCCTTGTGGATGATTAAATATTTAACACCGCTTGCCATACCTGCGGTACTCGGTGCCAATGTTTTTGCTAAAGGCGCCCTGGTTCTGGGATCGGAAAAAAAGCTGCCGGCAAAGGTAAAAAAAGGACTGACTGCCCCTTATAATTCCTGGAAGAACCGCATTGCCACCTTAAAATTTGTCCAGGACATACCGATAACCATTAAAGACAGAAGCTGGGATCCCGTGGAAAAGGTGGATAAACACCTGGACGCTCTGGATGAAGACAAACTCATGTTTCTCTGGGGACTTAAGGATTTTGTGTTTGACAAAACCTTTCTCAATGAATTCAAACGGCGGTTTCCCGCGGCCCAAACCCATGCCTTTGAGGATGCGGGGCACTATCTGTTTGAAGACAAACCCCGGCAAACCCTGGCGCTGATCCGTTCCTTTTTGGGCTGACGGGGCGCAGCGCCCTTAAAACTTTAAAAGACGATTCCCTCCGGGGAATACGCACGGGTCAGACAGGCAGGTCTTATGCTAGGATTTGGAAAGAAAAAGGACAAAACGGGCGCAGACACCCCGGCATCCGAAGCTGCGGGCAAAGCCGAGGATCCACCGAAAGGTGGCAACCCGCCTAAAGGTGGCAAGCAGGCAAAAAAAGATAAAGGCGACACGCCCAAACAGGCGCCCCAGGCTGCGGCTCAAAAAGCCTCAGCCAAGTCCCCCAAAAAGCGATTTTCCATCAAAAAAATAATCATTATCCTGGTCATTTTAGGTCTTTTGGGCGGCGGCGGATACGCAGGCTATGCCTTTTTTTTCAAGTCCGGGGGCACCGCCACAGAACGCATTTTTGTGTCAACGCCGATGCCTCACCTCACCCTTCCAAAGGAGATGCTCAAGTTTTCATTCGATCATTTCCCGCAGCTTTACGATGCCTTTGTCCAGTATGAAACGGAAATGTCCCTGTTGGAACAGGAAATCGCCCGGATAGACGCTATTTCCGCCAAATATCCCGACCAGCAAAAAATATCTGACCGCCAAAAAAAGATTTGGGAAAAGGGTAAAAATACGCTATTAAAAGAATTCGCTAAACTTGAGAAACCCGTAAAAGAGACTTTTGTTCTATTCCAGGTCAACCCCAAGGAGGGTCTGACCCAGATTGACGCCCTGGCCGCCGATCTAACCGCCAGTGCCAAGTCCGCCATTGATGCGGCCCAGGAACTGACCGCCGATATCAAGGCCATGGCGCCCAAAGCACCGGAGGGACTGATCCAGGGCACCCTATTTAAATTGAAAAAGAAATTTCTATGACCGCCTATACCAATATTGCACTGAGCCTGAAACGTTCCGTTGATGCCTATCCTTATAAACGGGCCGTCGTCTACCCTGCAGGCCGCGATAAAGCAGGACGGGTGCTGTATGCCCACCTGACCTTTACCCAGTTGGACCAGCAGTCCGACCGCCTGGCCCATGGGCTTTCAAGCATCGGCATCACAAGGGGAACCCGGACCATCCTCATGGTAACCCCGGGCCTGGAATTTTTTATCACCATTTTCGCCATGTTCAAGGCCGGAGCCGTACCCGTGGTGGTGGATCCTGGAATGGGAATCGACCGCATGCTCCAATGCCTGGCCCAAAGCACCCCCAAAGCCTTTATCGGCATTGAAAAGGCCCATGTGCTCAGGTCCCTGAGGCCCGGATATTTTAAAAGCGTCAAGCACTGGGTTACCGTCGGCAAAAAATGGTTTTGGGGCGGCCATACCCTTAAAGATCTCATAGAAAACGGCGCAAGAGACCCCTTTACCCAGGCACAGACCACCCGGGATGAAACAGCGGCCATCGTCTTTACCACGGGCTCCACCGGCCCGGCCAAAGGGGTGGTCTATACCCATGGCAACTTTGATGCCCAGATCCGCCAAATCCAGGCCCATTTTCAAATCCAGCCCGACGAAGTGGATCTGCCCACATTTCCGTTGTTCGCCCTGTTTGATCCGGCCTTGGGAATGACCGCCGTCATCCCGGATATGGATCCTACAAAACCGGCCCAGGTCGATCCCACCAAAATCATCGAAGCCATAGAAAACCAGGGCGTCACCAATATGTTCGCCTCTCCTGCCCTCCTTAACCGGGTAGGAAAATACGGCAAAAAACATGGGGTCAAGCTGCCCTCTTTGAGAAGAGTCGTATCAGCCGGTGCCCCGGTAAGCCCTTCCAATATCGAACAATTTTCCGTGATGCTCGGAGACCATGCCGAGATTCATACCCCCTACGGGGCCACCGAGGCGGTCCCCATCATTTCCATCAGTTCAAAGGAGATCCTGTCCGAAACCCGGAAATTATCGGAAAAAGGCTTTGGCATGTGCGTGGGACGCCCCATCTGCGATACAAAAATCAAGCTGATCAAAATCAGCGACGGACCGGTCACCCAATTCAGAGACAGCCTTGAGGTGGAGGAAAAACAGGTGGGCGAAATCACGGTAAAGGCTGATCTTGCCACCGAACACTATTACAACAACCGGCAGGCGGACCTGCAGGCTAAAATTGCCGACCGGGACGGCGGTTTTTGGCACCGCATGGGGGATCTGGGATGGAAAGACTCCAAGGGCAGAATCTGGTTCTGTGGCCGCAAGGCCCACCGGGTGGAAACGGGGAAAGAATCCCTTTACACCATTCCGGTGGAAGCCATATTCAACAACCATGAAAAGGTATACAGAAGCGCCTTAGCCGGGGTTGGCCCGAAGGACGATCAGATTCCGGTGATTTTTATTGAACCCAAAGAAAAGATCGCAGACGAAAAAGCCTTTGTCAAAGAACTTTTGGACCTGGCCAAAAAGAATCCTCTGACCGCCGGAATAGAGCATATTTTTATTGAATCGGCATTCCCCGTGGATATTCGCCACAACTCAAAAATTTTCCGGGAAAAACTGGCGGTCAAGGCAAAGTCTTTGCTGAAAATGTAAAAAGGCCTAATCGGGAAGCAGGTCGTAGAAGTAGAGCATGGCATCGGACCGGGTAATGATGCCGATGATTTTGCCGTCTTCGATGACCGGAAGCCTTCCGATGTCGTGCTTGATCATGAGGCGGGCGGCCTCAATGGCGCTTTTATCATGGGGGATGGTCACCAGATTACGGCTCATGATGGCCTTGACCGGAGATTGCATCTGTTTAGATTTTCGAACCTTTTTAAAATCCCTTCGGGACACCACACCCACCAGGTTCTCGTCCTTGTCCACCACCGGCATGCCCGTGCATCCCATCTCCCGCAGCATCATGGCGACCTCTTCAACGGAGGTATCTTCATCTACTGTGACCACCGGATAGGACATGATATCGGACAGCATCACCGATGAAAACTGGTTTCCCTTCAGCAGTTCTAAAAGCATCTCCTCCACTGCCTCGGTATTGACCCCTTTCAAGAGAGCGGATCCGGCACCGGGATGACCTCCGCCGCCCAGGCCCCGCATCATCATTCCGATATTGACCTCATCCACACCGCTTCTGCCGATCACCATGCACTTGTCCCGCTCCAGATCCTGAAAAATCCCGAAGGCGACGTCGACATTGACGATCTCCTTGTACATCTGGACCACCATGGCCAGGTTCTGGATCCGGCCGGAAATTTCCATTTTGGACAGACTGTAGGTAAATCCGTTAACCTCATACCGTTGTGCATCCTGCACCATTTCAAAGAGAATATCCTTCTGCTTTTTGCCATAGGCCTGTTTTAAAAAAGTTCCCAGGATATTCAGATCCGCTTTGCGGTCCAGAAGGAATCCTGCGGCATAGGCATCTTCAGGCAGGGTGCTGGGAAAGGTCATATTTCCCGTATCCTCGTACAATCCCATTAAAAAAAGAGTTGCCTGGATGGGGGTCACAAGCTTTCTTTGACGCTCAATCTCCTGGACAAGCATGGTCACGGTGGCACCGGTTTCCCGAATATGGGCCTGCTCGCCCTCCATATCCCCTTTGACATGGTGATCCCAGATAATGACTTCCAGATCGGTTTTTTCTTTAAGCGGGGAAAGCCGCTGGTCAATCCGGTCCCAGGTATGGGTATCCACAACAATCAGGGTTTGCACATGATCCAGGGTCACTTCGTCGGGGGCCCATAAATCAAACAGGTCTTTGTGAATGGATAAAAAGGCCTTAAGGTTGGCGTTAACGGCTCCGGGCAGGACGGGTTTTGCATCGGGGTAAACAACGGAGGCGGCGACAAGGCTGGCCAGGGCATCAAAATCGGCCCCTTTGTGGGTGGTAATAATCTTCATGGTACCTCTTAAATAAACACAAAAGAATTTTTATTATACCAGGCAGGGGATGAAAATCAATCTTGATTTAAAAGGCCCAGGTCCTGGAAACACCGGGACAGCGCCCTATGGTGGGAACCTGCCCAATAAATCCGCAGACAGCCCGGGCATTGGTGAAACCGTTGGACATACCTTTGAGTTTTGGGCTCAAGGAGGTGATAGATCCTCTCTTTCTCCACCGGTTCAAGGGGAAGGTTGCAGGCGGCACATCTGGAAAAAAAGGATGAGGGATCCGGTTTCAATCCGAAAAAACGGATTACCTCGATCAGTTGCGCTTTGGGATGAATGGCCCGGATTCTTCGGCCCAATTGAATCTTACGCCTGAATAACAGTCGGGTATCCCGGGTCAGAACGATTCTGTCCTGGGAGTGTGCGATATCCGCAATCTGAGCATCGCTCTCTTCTTTGGCCAGCACCGTATCATACCCCAGAAACAACAGGTACTGCCCCAGTTTGAGCACGTTCAAATCGACAACAAACTTGATAAATGGAACCGGAACCTCCCTAAGCCGTTCCCCAGAAAAGACATCAAACGGGGCTGTGATTTCAAAGACCTCTAACAGGCCGACGGTCTCAGGGATAAACTCAAAGCCCCTATCGCCTCCGTTAAAGCGAATTCGCCCCACCTCTGTGTGGGGCACGCCAAAAGACTCGACAATATCTTTGACCGAGGCCCTTCGGCACATATCCATACGCAAGCTGCCGGTCCTGCCTTTGGACAGGAAAAACGCCAACCCTTTGGAAAACCAGACATCAATGCCAAAGCGCTTTGTATTTCGTATCATCTGTTCCTCTCTTTTTTTTCCGTTGCCTGCATTCTCCTCAGATAGACACACCGGTTTTCTCCCTTAATTTTATGCCCCCGGGACAAGGGAATCAAGATTTTGGTTTTTTTACGGGCAGTTCTATATTAGACTAAGAAACAGCGCTCAAAACATTTTCCAAACACGGATGCAGGTTCAGAAGTGATAACAGTCTAAATCCCCGCGGGATGATTCCGCTTTTGGGACGGTTTAATGGTCTTAAAAAATGCCAATTTAAAAACCTTGTTCCTTTTGATGTCAGCGATGGCGATTCTATCCTGTGCTGCCGCAGGATATGTGTATTATGCAACCGTCCGGGACGCCTCCTGGGCCAGGATCAAAAAAGAAGCCGCGGGTGTCGTGACCCTGGCGACCCATGAGATTGACCGGGAAAATGCCTGGTTTCTTGTATCTGCAAAGGCAATCGCCGGCCTCCCCCCCTTCAGGCAGGTGCTGATTAAAGGCTCCCCTGCCCCATTGGCAAAAGCCCATGGAATTTTGGACCATTATACCAATCAACTGAATGTGGACGTCTGCTTTCTTATGGATAAAGCAGGAACGGTTGTCGCATCCAGCAACCGGAATTCCCCCGTCAGTTTTATGGGAAAATCCTATGGATTCCGCCCGTATTTTACCATCGCCTCGCAAGGCTCTCCCGCCATTTTCATGGCACGGGGCGTTACCTCAAAAAAAAGAGGGATTTATTATAGTGCCCCGGTATGGGATGCTGCCGGAAAAACTGTTCTGGGCGTCATTGTGATCAAATCCTCGCTGACCCGCATTGACCAGGGTCTTACCGCCTATAACCTGGGGATTCTGCTTTTGGTCAGCCCCGAGGGCATGATCTTTGCCTCCAACCGGCAGGATTTGAAATACCATTTGCTGTCCCCCCCCTCCCCGGGCCTTACCAAAAGGCTTACAGCCTCCCGGCAGTTCGGCAAAGGGCCCTGGCCGTGGAGCGGCATTTCCCTGGCCGGTGAACACCTGGCCCGGGACCAGGACGACCGCAAGTATCTTAAGTTTCAACACCCCATTGACAAAGCGCCGGGATGGCAGCTAATCCTTCTTCACGATCAGGAAGAATTTTTCCAGAACATTATTGCCCCGATGAGAAGTACTGCAGGCATCGGCATCCTCTGCTTTATCCTTGTTTTCGGCATCATTATCGTCATTTTATACAACCGGGCCAGTGAAAGTATCGAACGCAAAAAAGCCGCTGAAAAAATTCTAAGGCAGAGCGAGGAACGGTTCCGGGCCATTGTGGACACCATGGCAGACTGGATCTGGGAGGTGGATGAAACCGTTCGGTATTCCTATTGTTCGGGACGGGTGGAAAAGGTGCTGGGGTATCGCCCGGACGAGGTGGTGGGAAAATCCCCATACGATTTTATGCTGCCCGAATCCGCTGCAAAGGCAAAAGATTTTTTTTCAGCTTTAGCTACCCAGGGAAAAACCATACGCAACTATGAAACCTGGAACCGTCACAAAAACGGCACACCGATCTGTATCCTAAGCTCCGGAGTACCCATCATCGACGGAGACGGAACCTATAGAGGATACCGGGGAGTTGACCGGGATATCACCCTGCAAAAACAGATGGAAGCACGTATCCGGGAAGAAAGTGATAATTTTAAACGGGTATTTTACAACGATTACGCCCCTGTGGCCATTTTGGACGGAGACCGGTTTGTGGACTGCAGTCCGGCTTTTGTCAAAACCTTAGGGGCCCAAAACAAAAAAGAGGTTCTCAATTTGCTTCCTTCCGACCTCTCCCCGGAATTCCAGCCGGATGGGAGACGATCTTCAACCAAAGCAGGTGAAATGATTTTGCAGGCCATAGACAACGGGTTCAACAACTTTGAATGGATGCACCGAAGACTGGACGGCAAAAACTTTCCCGTGGATGTCTCTTTGACAAGAATCAAGTGGGAGGGAAAGATCGTCCTCCACTGCTCTTGGAAGGATCTGTCCCAAGAAAAGGCCATCATCGAAAATCTGAACCGGGCCAAGGAGGAGGCTGAAGCCGCCGCCAGCGCAAAATCCGATTTTCTGGCCAACATGAGCCATGAAATCAGGACCCCGATGAATGGAATCATCGGGATGATTGAACTGCTCCTGGAGACCCATCTGACCCCGGAACAAAAAGATTTTGCCCTTTCGGTCAGTACCAGTGCCGATGCCCTGCTCACCCTGATCAACGACATCCTCGACTTTTCCAAAATTGAAGCCGGAAAAATGGAGATCGAAGCGGTTGAATTCAACCTGAGGGCCACACTGGAAGACTTAAGCGATATGATTGCGGTAAAGGCCCATCAAAAAGGCGTGGAGCTGTCCTGTTTCATCCATGACGATGTCCCCTGCCACCTCAAGGGAGACCCTGGGCGGCTGCGACAGGTTTTGACCAATCTCATGGGCAATGCAGTAAAATTCGTAGAGACCGGCGAAATCTCATTATCGGTAGAGTTGCAGCACGAAGCCCCCCCCGAGGCCACTTTAAAATTTACCGTCCGGGATACGGGGATCGGAATCCCCAAAAAACTCATAGACACCCTATTCGACGCCTTTACCCAGGCAGATGCCTCCATGACCCGAAAATACGGGGGGACAGGGCTGGGGCTTTCCATCTGCAAGCAACTGGTTGAACTCATGGGCGGCACCATCAGTGTGCAAAGCATTCAGGGTGAGGGCTCAACGTTCTGGTTCACAGCCGTTATGCAGGTGCTGCCGGATATCCCCGAGTCACTGCCGCCCCTCCCTGATAACCTTAAGGGAAAGCATATCCTTGTGGTGGACGATCATGATATGAACCGCTGGATTTTCAGGGCCTATCTTTCCTCCTGGGAATGCCGAACGGATGAGGCGGCCTCAGCCCGGGAAGGTATGGCGAAATTAGAAACGGCCGCCAAGGCCGGCGATGGATTTGATATTGCCATTCTGGACATGCAGATGCCGGAAATGACCGGGGAGACCCTGGGCTTAAAAATCAAAGAGAACCCGCTTACTGCAGGCATTCAACTTGTCCTGGCCACCTCTATCGGCCTGCGGGGGGATGTGATGAGAATGGAAGCGGCCGGGTTCGCCGCCTATATTACAAAGCCTTTGAAAAAACAAATCCTGTTCGACTGCCTTCGCCTGGTGCTCAGCCGGCAGGAAGCCAAGCCTGAACCGGTGATCCTAACCCGTCACAGAATCATCGACGAATTGGAAAAGCGGGAGCCCCTTGCAAAGGTTCAACATCTTAAGATTCTATTGGCAGAAGACAATAAAATGAACCAGAAGGTGGCTTACAACATGTTAAAAAAACTGGGCCACGGGGTCACCATTGCCAATCATGGCAAGGAGGCGGTCCGCCTGTTTGAAAAAAAAGAATTTGACTGCATACTCATGGACGGCCAGATGCCGGTCATGGACGGGATGGAAGCCACCTGGGCCATCCGGGAAATTGAAAAACAGGAGGGTCGGGCTCCGATTCCTATTATCGCCGTCACGGCCAATGCAATGAAAGGAGACAGGGAACGATTCATCGCCGCAGGTATGGATGACTACGTTTCCAAGCCGGTTAAAAGAAACATGTTAAAAGAGGTGCTGTCCAGAGTCCTGGAAAAAAAGCCGGGATAAAACGCCCAGAGCCTGGCCCTTTAGCATTTCCCAAATATCCCTTGACACCGTTTTCCCGGGTGTACTAAGTATAAGAATCGCATGTTTTAAAATATTTTTTCGCACTTTCAGCATCTTCCTCAGCACTGAACTGTCTTCATTTTCCAGCGGAAACAAACCTGTCACAAGGAGAGGGTATGAAAGCATTCATCAAACCTCTTGTGTTTATCGCCATCGGCATCCTAGTGGCTTTTCCTGTTTTCAGTCTGACCTACTACACCATGGCCAGGACCTCCACTCCTGGGTTCTGCGCCTCCTGCCATGAGATCAGGCCGGCCTATAACAGCTGGAAGACCTCCACCCATGTCAACAATGCCCAAGGATTTACAGCAGACTGCATGGACTGCCATTTGCCTGCCCCCCAGGATACCCTCAACTTTTTCTACGCCAAAACCGCCCACGGCATCAAAGATGTCTTTGTCCATTTTTCCACCGGAGTTTATGACAGGGAAAAAAGCCGGGAGCATGCCTATCAGACCTTTAAAAACGCCCAATGCCAAAAATGCCACCGCAATATCCTGCACATTCCCAACCGCCGGGGGGCCATGCTGGCCCATAAAACGGTCCTCTACCCCAGGCCGGGATATGAAAAAAAGTGTGTGGACTGCCATCGCAACCTGGTCCATGTGGACAGGGCAATATACAGGTATAAGCAGTTTCAGCCCCCCTACCGGGGACTGGGAATCTAATTGAAAGGGAGAAAACCATGAAAAAACGAATTCTGGCATCGGTTTTATTATCTCTTATCCTGGCGCCGCTTGCCGGGATGGCCCAGGAAAAGATGAATCTTCCCAAATTCAAGGAATACCGGATTGAGCGGTCCATGTCGCCTGAGGCTGCGGCCTGTATTGAGTGCCACAAGGACAAGCATCCCGGCATTTTTTCGGACTGGGCCGCCAGCCGCCATGCCAGCGCAAATATTACCTGCTATGACTGTCATGCGGCTGACCCCAGTGATCCGGACGTCAGCCAGGCCCATTTCAAAGAGTATGAAGGCACGGAGTCCCAATATGCCAAAAAAGAATTCATGGTACCGGTCGCAGCTGTGGTCACGCCCAAAGACTGTTCCCGCTGCCATCCGGATGAGGCCATGCAGTACGGCAAAAGCAAGCATGCCAATACTCTGGAGATCATCTGGAAAATCGACCCCTGGCTGAACAAGGGCATGAACAGCGATTTTGAGCGAATAAACGGCTGTTACCACTGCCACGGCACCGTATTGAAAATGGAAGGGGATCAGCTGGCTTCTGCGACCTGGCCCAATGTCGGCGTGGGCCGGTTGAACATGGACGGCAGCAAGGGAAGCTGCACCAGTTGCCATACCCGCCACAGATTCTCCGTAATGGAGGCCAGAAAACCCCAGGCCTGCGGGCAATGCCACCTGGGCCCGGATCATCCCCAGATAGAAATTTTCACAGAATCCAAACACGGGGATATTTATGATGCATTCGGAGACGAATACAACTGGGATGCATCACCAGGGTCATGGACCCCCGGAATGGACTTCAGAGGCCCCACCTGCGCTTCCTGCCATATGTCCGGAGCCGGCAAGGTCATGACCTCCCACGATGTCACAGAACGCCTCTCCTGGGAGCTTCAAGCCCCGCTGACCGTCCGGCCTGAAGACTTCAAACCTCTGCCCGCCCAGGTTAACTGGCAGGAGGAACGGTCGAAAATGCAGGAAGTCTGCATGCAGTGTCACGGAAAATTGTGGACCCAGTCCCATTACAGCCAGATGGATCAGACTGTAAAAGAGTACAACGAAGTCTATTTTAAACCGGCAAAGGCCAAACTGGACGAACTATACAGCAAAGGCCTTTTGGACAAGGAACGCTTTTTTGATGAGCGGCTTGAGATGGACTACTACGAACTGTGGCACCATGAGGGGAGAAGGGCCAGGATGGGGGCTGCCATGATGGCACCCGACTATTCCTGGTGGCACGGCTTTTATGAGTGCAAAAAACGATTCAATAACTTTATGGAAGAGGCCAACCACCTGATTGAAACCGGTCAAAAGGCCTATAAAGCGGAAGACTATCCCAACGCCACAGGCGACACGACAAGACCGCCTCAACTTTTCAAATAAAAAGGATATCCATAAAAACAACCGCCGCCGCTCCCTTTCAAAGGAGAGCGGCGGCGGTATTTTTTTCGCTTAAGAATTATGCGCCAACGGCATTGTCCAGGAATTCGTCCCTGATACTCTGCTTGTCTCCGGCAAGGTGCCGCCGCTGTTTTTCCTTGAATTTTCGAATCTGGGATTTGACCTTCTCGGACAGGGTGTCGATGGCGGCATACATATTGTTTTCCGCCTCGTCCTTGGCATTAACCTTCAGCCGGTCACAGGTCAGATTGATCTCTGCTATGCTGCGCTGCTTTTCCTCTGCCAGCACCACATGAGCCTCGGCAGGGAAATCAAGCATTTTGTCGAATTTGTCGAATTTTTCATGAATGTGGGATTTTAAAGCGTCTGATGAAGGAATGTTTTTAAAGGTGATTGAAATGTTCATTGGCCCTCCTGTAGCTTTGAGTGAGGTTATAGTCTAAAATACTACAGGAAAAGCCCCTGTGCAACCCCCTTTGCCACGAAGTGGGATAAAACGTTAAAAGCCTTTAAATTCGACAAATTCAAACATCATCCGATGCCCATATTATAGGCCTTTGATAATGAAAAACTATGCGATAAGCTTACAAAAATTCTCTCCCAGTATTTTTCGCCGAATGCTTTCCTTGCCGAACAAGGTTTCAATTCTTCTTTTGATTTTTCCATTATCAAACCAGCCGTCGGCCGCGGCTTCTCCATATGGGCCGTCCGTACCGAACAGGCAGCGGTCGGCACCTAAAAATTCAACAACATCCCTTGTGGATTTCGTGTTGACATAAGCATCTGCAGATAGGTCGATTAATATGTTTGGATATTTTTTAATCGCCTTCCAGGTATGGCTGAATCTTGGAAAACCGACATGGGCCAGCACCAGCTTCAAATTGGATAGATTTTCAATCAGGGGTATAAAATCGCCATGATCGTCAAACCCTGTGTGGATTAGCAGCGGCATTCCAAGTTCCACAGCTTTTTGCGCAGCGGGCATCAGTCTTTCTGGCGGATACTGATGCCAATAAGGGTGCGCTTTAACCCCGATAAAGCCCCCATGACGCTGCCATTTGGAAACCTGTCCTACAGGATCGTTTTCCCCCTTTGGATTGACAAAAATCCACCCCATGAATTTATCGGGATAGGCGCTGAGCACTTCTGCGACAGAAGCGTTATCCGGGTCCTTATAAATCTTTAGCACGCCTTTGGGCATATTCAGATCACCGTCCGGTGTGAATCGGGGCGCAAGTTTTTTGGAGATCCCATAAAGGTAAGGATGGGTCAGAAGAAATCGCATGACCTTCAATAAATATTCAGGGGGGTGCGGAATGGGATCGCACATACTCGGCATAATAGCCGTTTTTGCAATGCCGTTCTCCTCCATCTTGGCCAGCAGATTTTCAAGCGGTTGGACACGAGAATCTAAGTGATAATGGCAGTCGATGATCATTTTTTTCTCCCTTGCGCATGAAGGTCTTTTTAAGAAAATGATTTATGACCGCAAGCTTATATAGCAGATTCAGATGTGTCAATCAGACAAACCGTGTGAACCCAATTTAAGGCAAGGAGGCAATTTAAAAAAGCAGTACCCCATATCGGGTCTCAAAACCAAAAAACCCCTGCTTTCCGGTACTGAGCAAAACACTCGTATGACCGGAAAACAGGGGCCTTGTATACTAAAAAAGCCCTAACCGAAATTAGGGCTTTTAAATTTTTGGTAGCGGGGAAAGGATTTGAACCAATGACCTTCGGGTTATGAGCCCGACGAGCTACCAGACTGCTCCACCCCGCAACAACGAAGCGTAATATAGGGGAAACCTGTTTTTAAGTCAAGGTTTATTATTACCTTCTTTTAGGATTTCATATCACCAGGACCCCACGAACACTATCAACTATTTGATTTTAAATGACATACACGCAAGAAATATTCTTCTAACATTTTTTCATTTTTTCAATTTTGCAACCGTTCCATCTCACTGGAAAGCAGGCTGCTCATCACCCGCTGCTTTAGGTCTCGCTTCAAGAGTTTTCCCGAATTGGATTTTGGCAGGTCTTTCAACTGTATAAAGTCCTTTGGCACCTTAAACGGAGAAAGACGTTCCTTTAAATAGGCTTTCAATTTTGCGGCATTGAGAACTTTATTTGGCTTTGGGACAATGCAGGCGACGACTCTCTCGCCATACTCCTTGTCAGGAATGCCGATAACCGCACATTCTTCTATATCATGACATTGGTAAAGAATCTCTTCAATGATCTTGGGATAGACATTTTCCCCCCCTGTGATAATAATGTCTTTGATTCGGTCTACAATATAAAGGTAGCCGGCCTCATCCATGAAGCCGATATCACCGGAACGGAACCATTGACCATCAAAATAGCTTTTCTGCTCTTTCTCGTGATTTAAGTATCCTTTCATGACTGTCGGCCCGGAAATACAGACTTCACCTTTGCCCCCCCTGGATACAGAATGCCCAAAAGCGTCCACAATCCTTATGTTCACATCATCCACCGGAGTGCCCACCGAGCCTGGAACATATTTTTCATAGTGGTTATAAGTGGCCATAGACGCTGTTTCCGTCATCCCATATGCTTCAAAAATGCCAAGGCCGGTTATTTCCTTCCATTCCCGAATGACCTCCTGGGCCATGCTTGCCCCGGCAGAAAAACAATACCTGACGCCTGAAAGCTTATCTTTAAGCCCGGGTATGGATAAAAGCCTGCAATAGATTGTCGGAACGGCGTATAATTTGGTAATATTATACTCTGATATGGCATCCAGCATCTGGGTGGTATGAAAAGCTTCCTGAAGGAACAGGCCGCCTGCAGCAAAAAGTGTTGAAACCATCACATGGACCTGGCCAAATACATGATTTAGCGGCAAAATGCAAAGCGCTGTGTCCGCCTTGGTTGAATGCTCATGCCTGGCGACATTACCGGCGGATTTCACAATATTTCCATGGGTGAGCATTACTCCCTTGGGTGTGCCGGTGGTGCCCCCGGTATAAAGAATCACGCCCGTATCGTCCTGCCTTCTGTCCACAAAGGGGAATGACGGATCCCCTTTTGCAACAAGTGCGTTATAGCTGACATCTCCCCGGTCGGAGACAATCAGATCCGCAGCAACTTCCGAGCGGATGTCGTCCAGTTTGTCATCACTGATAAATATGGCTTTGGGCCTGCAATCCTTTAATATTGGGGTCAATTCGGTGCGGGTAAGATTATGGGACAGGGTAACGGCAACGGCGCCAGACTTTAGGATACCAAAGTATGCCGCTATCCATTCACAGGAGTTGGGCGCCATTATCCCGACATGGTCTCCGGGCATTACCCCGGCTTTTGACAGAGCGGATGCAAGCCTGCTGGACTCATCATCAAGCTGGGAAAAGCTCATTTGTCTGTGAGGATGAATCAGTGCCGTTTTCTCGGGGAAATCATGTACTGCAGCGCTTAACACATTGGCAATATTCATAATATCGTCTCCTGCCTATCCGGACCCATGGGAATGATTAAGTGATTCAGGTTTCCATTGTTTTGATCAGAATGAGAATGTACTGCTTCATGACTTTATCCAAAGAAAAGTCACCGTCCTTTATGCACCAGTCAAACACCACCCCCCGGGCAACGGTGAACAGCATCCGGGTCATTTCCTGGGGGCTTTGATCATCGGATAGCTGCCCCTCTTCAATCCCCTTGGCAATAATTTCATGGAGTATGGTCGCCATCAGGCGGTCTCCGCTGACAAAGAATTTATTGCGGGTGTTATAAATGGCCTTGGTAAAATCAATGCCGTTATGGACATGAAACCGGGCAAAGAGTTCGAAAAAATGCATGATCTGCTCACTGGCCTGATCTCCTTTGATCTGGTTGTCTGCGATGCTTTCCTGGAAATATTCATCACCGCGTTGAAACACCTCCTCCATAATATCATTTTTCGTTTTGTAATGATGGTAGAAGGTGCCCACGGAGACCTCGGCCTTTTTGCATATTTTTCCGATGGTCAGTTTTTCGAACCCCACCTCTTTGATCAGGTCAAAAAACGCATCGTAGATTTGGTGCTTGGTCTTGATCGCCTGCAATGTCCGCTTGGTTAGTTTTGCCATAGTCACTCTCTTTTAATCCGGCCGGAATGGTATCCGGCTCATTTTCTTCACAGTATTTAGGGTTGGGCGGCCCGGACCTGCCGGTGCCGCCCGGTTTGGATTCTGTCGCTTGCCGTTTATATATCAATTGGCTGATTAAAGATCAATTTTAAGCGGACGCCTTTTCACACACCCAATCTATGAAATTTCAACCGCCGCCTGCACGTCAAGCTCATCGGAATGAACGGGCATTTTAGCAAAAAACAACGCCACAATTCCCACAAGTGCCACGATCATATTAAACAAAAAAGCAGGGGTATAACTATTGTAAATATCAAACAACTTGCCGCCGACAATGGCTGCCGGACAGCACAGAGCCGCCGAAATCATGAGGATGGTTCCGTTGAGTTTGGCAAAGGAGGGAATACCGAAAAAATTCCCCGTGGTGGTATTCAGACAGACCCATGACCATCCAAAGGCACCGCCGTAAAGGATGCCGGCAGCATAGGCCATGATCAGAGTCTCCTTTGTCAGGTAAATGGCCATGACAGACCCGATAAAATAGCAGCACAGTCCCAGTATGAACGCAAATCTGGCACTCATCTTATCCATCAGCCATCCGCCGATAAGCCGCCCGAAAATGCTGCCCATGGTGAAAAGTCCCATGGCAAACGCGTAGACGCCGGGACTTATGCCAAGGCCTTTGAGATGCATGATCCAGTGGGCCGTGAAAAACCAGAAGGGATACTGACAGGCGCAGGCCCCGATAAATACCATCCAGAACGCTGTGGTTTTATAGGCCTGCACAGGAGTCCATTCGTAACTGGTGGTCAGTGCCGAATTCTCTGTTTTTACCCCTTCCGGTGCCGGCCCACCGTCGGGCTCCTGGCCCAGATCCTCGGGATGCTCCTTTACAAACATAAAGGCAACCACAGCAGAAACCACAGCCACCCCGGCGACCACCAGCCATCCGATACGCCAGTTTCCGTCTGCCGCGGTAATGATTTTATTCATCAGGGGTGCGGCGATGAACCCTGCAAACCCGGATGCGGTAAACCCGATAGCCATGGCCCGTCCTCTGAATCGTACGAACCATCTGGTGATTGCCGTGGAAAGGCAGATAATGGTGCCAAATCCCAACCCGGTACCGATGAGTACACCGAAGCCCACCAGATAATGCCAGGGCTGGGTGGCCACAAAATACATCCACAGGCATCCTGTAATAATCAATACCGACCCGATGGCAAATGTGGTTTTGATTCCCCACCGGCTGACAGATGCGGCCTGCAGCAGCGAAGGAAATCCAACAAAAAGATTAAGCAGGGTATAGGCCAGGCCGAACGTCGCCCTGTCCATATGAATTTCTTTGAGCATGATCGGATTAATGACCGTTCCGCCGTACAGCCCGAATCCCATGTTCAGAAAGTAGATCGTCCAGACCACTCCTACAAGCTTCCAACCGTAAAACCCTTTTGTTTCAGTCATGTTATTTCCTTTCCCTGGGCCAGGAAAATTAAAAGGTAATGTCCGGGGGCCGTTGGCTTGTGCCCCCCGGACGATGAAAATCTTGGCGCGTCTAAAGCTTTCCGATCAGTTTCTTGGCGATGACGACTTTTTCAACTTCCTTACTGCCTTCAAATATTTCCAGAACCTTTGCATTACGCCAGTAATGCGCCACACCGTACTCTTCGAGAATGCCATAGCCGCCGTGGAGCTGGATCGCCTCATCCGCCACCTGGACCGCCACTTCCGAACAATACCATTTGGCCATGGAACTAAGCCCCGGGTCTGCCTTGCCCGTGTCAAGCTGCATGGCCGCCCGCCAGTACAAAGACCTTGCCGCTTCCGTCTTTGTCACCATTTCGGCAAGCTTGCCCTGAACCATCTGGAGGGCGGCCAGGGGTTTGCCGAACTGCTCGCGCTGCTTTACATGGGCAACGGCCTTGTCCAGGGCCCCCTGGGCCGTTCCCACGCCAAGGGCGGCCACCTGGACCCGGGACCGGTTGAATAACTCCATGATATTGTAAAAGCCCATGCCTTCCTTTCCGATGAGGTTTTCTTGGGGAACACGAACATTTTTAAAGGTGGCATCGCCGGTTTCCGAAGTTCTGATGGACAATTTGCCGTGGTAGGGAACACCCTCGTACCCTTCCCGGTCGGTCTCCACCAGTATGGTTGAAAATCGCTTGTATACCGACGGATTGTCCGGGTCCGTGATGCAGAGCACGATGAGAAAATCGGCACACTTGCAATTGGTGATAAAGACCTTGCCGCCGTTGATAATGTAGTCGTTACCGTCCTTTACCGCTTCCGTGGAAAGGCCTGCCACGTCGCTGCCGGCATCGGGCTCGGTGACCGCCACCCCCATGCGCATATACCCGTTGCAGATGGAGGGAAGGTATTTTTGTTTTTGCTCTTCCGTACCGAACATGGCAATGACCTGGGAACCGAAGAAGCAGGCTTCAATGGCGTGGGTAATCCCCAGGTCCACCCGGGCGAATTCTTCCTGAATGAGGCATTGGTCAAAGTATCCCATGCCCATACCCTCATATTTCTCATCGATGAAAACCGCCAGGAATCCAAGCTCGGCCGCCTTTTTCCACAGGCTGTCGTCAAAGTATCCCTTCTCGTCCATCTCCCGGGCCACATCCGTAAATTCGCCAACGGCAAATTTGCGTGCGGATTTTCTGATTTCCAATTGCTCCTTGCTCAGTGAAAACATAAGATGGCTCCTTTCTTATCCGACTTTCAATACAAGGGCGGCACCGGTATCGCCTGCCGCACACCCTGCCACGAGAACGTATCCGCCGCCGGTCATGGCGGCCTCTTCAATACCTTCCACCAAAAGGCGGCCGATGGTGGGGGCCTGGGGATGGCCGAAGATCATGGAGCTGCCGTAATTGTTAAAGGTATCCGGGTCGATATCCATGGCCTTGGCCATGTAAAGGTCGTTGGCCACAAAGGGATTGTGGGTTTTAATGACCTTGACCTCTCCGACGGAAACCCCTGCGGCATCCAGGGCTTTCTGGGCCGCCGGCACCGGGGCCTCGGGCATGAATGAGGGCCGGGTGCGATGAAATCCATAGGAAAGAATTTTTATGGGAATGCTGGGGTCATCGCTGAGTTCATCCGCCTTTTCCCGGGTGGTCACAAAGATGCCCGCACTGCCGTCCGCAGGATGGGTCTGGGCCCCGAAGGTATGAATCCCGTCCTTCACCACCGGCCTGAGCCTGGCAAGGCCTTCGGCGCTGGTGGGAAATACGCCCTCGTCCTCTTCAACCAGAATGGTTTTCTTCTTGCTGACCTGGATTTCAACCGGAAACATATACCGTTTCTGGAAGGCCCTGTCGTTTTCCAGGGCGTTGGTATACTGTTCATACCTGCGAAGAGCCAGGGCATCTGCGTCCTCCCGGGTAAACCCGTTTTCCTTGGCCACGTTTTCCGCAGTAAAGCTCATCCCGATGCCGGTGGAGGGATCGGCCGCCATATTGTCCAGGTTCCAGTTTTCGGAAATTACCTCTCCGCCAGGGCCTTTGGGATTAGGCCAGATGGTATGGGGGCCGTTGGAGGTGCGGTCCGTCATCAGACAGAACGGAAGGGAGGCCAGCCCCTGATCCACAGCCATGGCCGCCGTGGCGATACAGGTGGTGGAGGTGGAACAGGCCTGCATAACGGTAACTCCCGGTACACTGGGCGCCCCCATCATCACATTGGCCCAGGTGCTGCCGTAAAACACCCGGTGCTGGCCGATGGTGATGCCGAAGTACAGATAGTCGTGTATGGGGGTCTCTAATCCTTTTTTTTCACTCATCCACCGTTTAGCGGTTTTTGCACCGAGTTCGACGGAATTGATATTGGCAAAGCTTCCCTGCCATTTGCAGAAGGGTGTGGCATAGTATCCCTTGTAGGGGATGTAGGCATTTTTGAACATGGGGATCTCCTTTAGGTGTTGATATCTGCTTGGAAAGATCCCCGGGACGGGCTCAGGCCTGCCCCGGGGATACAACAATTTACTGGCCTACGAACTGGGGAGGCGGTCCGCCCAGGGATGTCAGGCCGGTCAATGCATCCCGGGTCGAAAACATGGCGACCAATCCGTCCAGCTCAAGCTGGATGGCTTCGGTTATTGGTTTTTCCTGCTGGGCATCAATCAGGTCGTTGACTTTCTTAAGGGCCAGGGGGGCTTTGGCCCCCACTGCTTTCGAGGTCTTTTCGGCAAGGACCGGGTCAATCCCGGTCAGGGTGCCGCTGTTCAGCAGTGCGTCAAGGTTTTCGCCGGAACAGGTTTTTGCAAGTTCCAAGAACCGCTCGGGAATGTCGCGCTTCCGGTATTTGTCCGGCAGCACGCCGGAACTGAGTTCTGCAATGGCGGATCCAAGCGACTGGGGGGAAACCAGACGGGTCACAACACCGAGGTCATAGGCATCCTGCGCCTGGATCGGCTTTCCGGTGAATACATAGTACTTGGCAAGTTCCGGCCCCACCTGCCGGGCCAGGCGGAGCATTCCCCCAAGCCCGGGATAAATACCGATGCCGGTTTCGGGAAAACCCATGGAGCCTGCAGGGGTCGCGATAATGGACTGGCAGGCCAGGGCCATTTCACTGCCGCCGCCAAGGGAAAGGCCGTCGAGCACTGCGATGGTGGGCTTGGCACTGTTTTCAATCCTTAAAAACAGATCATGCCCCTTCTGGGTAAAGCTGACGTTGTTGTCAATCTGCTTGTTCTTGATATTTTTTACAAAAAAACGGATATCGGCGCCGGCCACAAAGGCTTTGCCTGCCCCCTGGAATACGATGGACTTCACGGCGGCATCTTCCTGAGCTGCGGTAAATTCCCGGTCGATCTGGGCCACGGTTACCTCATTTAAGGCATTCATGGCTTCGGGCCGGTTGATGGTGATATAGGCGACGCCCTCTTTGACCTCCCGGTTGACCACCTTGAATTCAAAGGGTTTTCCAAGGTCTTTCTGGGCTTCGACCACCTGGGGCATCTTAAAATCCGGATTTTTATCGCAAATGGCTCTGATCGCCGCATATGCTTTCTCAATCCCGATCCGGTTCATGATTTCAAAGGGGCCTTTCTGCCATCGCAGACCCACCTTTGCACCAAGGTCGGTGTCTTCTTTTGTTGCCACCCCTTCACTGACCAGGGCGGCAGCCGCCCCCAGGCAGGCGCCGTAGAGCCTGTCCTTGATCGCATCTATTTTGGTATGGTTGACCTCGCCGTCCAGGGGCCATAAGCCGCCTAAATCCATCTGGCGGCGTAACAGCGCCGGGGTGTCATAAAATTTGCCCAGCTCGCGGCCAAAGGTGGTGGACGCATGGACGGCAATGGGGATACCCGTGACATTCATGAGCTCAAACGGTCCCATGCCGATGCCAAAAGCCTCCTTGGCGGCGGATTCCACTGTGGGAATATTGGCAATTCCCTCTTCCACCACTTTAACGGATTCGGTCAGCAGGGGAACAAAGAACCGGTTCACGGCAAATCCGGGGGAATCCTGAACGAGAATGGCCGTCTTGCCGTGGAGGCGGGAAATTTCCATGGTCCGATCAATGGTCTCCTGGCTGGTACCCTTGTGGGGAATGACTTCAAGGAGCCTGTTTTTTGCCGGATGAAAAAAGTAATGCATCCCGATGAACCGGTCCTGGCGCTTGGTGGCCCGGGCGAGTTCGGCCACATAGAAGCTGGATGTATTGGTGGCAAAAATCGTTTTGGAAGAACAGATTTCATCCAGAGTGGCGAAAAGGTCCATTTTCACCTTTGTATCCTCAAACACGACCTCAACCACCAGATCGGCGTCAGCCAGGAGGTTGAAGTCCGTTCCCCCCTGAATCCGCGCCAGGGTCTCTTCCATTTTTTCCGGGGTCAGAATTTTTCGCTGAACGCCCTGGTCCAGAATGTTGCGTATGGTGGACAGTCCTTTTTCAACAAACTCTTCTTTGATGTCCAGCATCACCACATTCAACCCTTCCTGGGCGAACTTCTGGGCAATGCCCGACCCCATGTTTCCTGCGCCGACAACGCCTATTGTCATTGTGTTTTCCATTTTTCCTCCAAACTTAAAGTTTTACGCGTATAAATATAGGGGCTGTTTCATCTCAACAGAGCCTTGTGCGAATCTAATTGGCCAGGGCATCTATAAATCCCTTGCCTCTGAACGCCTGGATTTCTTCCGGGTGATAGCCTGCAATCTTTTCCAGGATAAGCTCCGTATCCTGGCCCAGTGACGGGGCACCGCGCCATACCTTGGGCGGGGTTACACTCATCTTGGGGGCAAACCCGTATGCCTTGACGGTTTTGCCAAGGGTCTGGTCCTCATATTCAACCCAATTGCCCCGTTTCCTATAATGTTCGCTGTTGGCCAAATCTTCAGCCGACCTTGGGATGGCGCAGGGGACTTTATTCTTGCGCAGCTCAGCCATACCTTGTTCGGATGTGCGGGAGAGCATCCACTCGTCGATGAGGGCCGCAAGTTCTAACCCGAGTTCGGACTCTATGGCTTCCTTGGAGCCGCCGGCCTTCTCATGGGGATACTTTTTCACATCGATCCCCATGGCGGTAAGGGCCCGGCTGTAGACATAGGGGCCGTATGCCCCCAGGTAGAGATAGCCGTCTTTGGTCTTGAACAGGTTTCCCGGCTGGAAAATGGGGATCTTGTTGCCCACGCGTTCCTTGACCCTTCCCAGGGTGAAATAGTTGACAAAAGTGTCATTCAGGCATTTGCTCATGCACTCGATCTGGGCCACGTCAACCACCTGGCCCGTGCCGGTATTCCGGGCATTGTGATAGGCCATCACCACGCCGTTGACGCAAAACATGGCGCTCAGGTAATCGTTGATGAAAGAGGCCCCATATCCCGGAGGCGATGGTTCGGGGAATCCGTTGATGTACATCCAGCCGCCTTCTGCCTGGCCGATGGGGTCATAGGACGGCCTGTCGCACTCCTCGGGAACACCGCCGAACTGGGGGCGGCCAAACCCGCTGATATGGGCAATGACCAAAGCCGGATTGACCTCAAAAAGCATCTCTTCGGTGATCCCCAGTTTCTCCACCCAGACCATGTTTTCCAGCCAGACATCACAATTCTTGATCAAAGAAAGGAATATTTCCTTGATTTCCGGGATATTCAGATTCAACTCCAGGGCCATGCTCAGTTTGTTCCGCCCCTCCTGAATCCATCCAGTGCTCACCTTTTCCTCCGCTGGTGTAGAAGGGTCAGCCAGCTCAAACCCGGTATTGTCTTTGCCGGATTTAATCACCGGTGCCTGGGACCTGTAAGGATCTCCCAGGCCCGGCCTTTCCACGTGAATGACCTCGGCCCCGTATTCGGATAGAATACTGGCGGCAAACGGAGCTGCCACAATGCTTCCTGTCATCAGCACTCGCATCCCTGACAAGGGGCCGAACGAAGGGATAATCGCCGGAGCTGCAACGCGGTCAATTTCCTGCCATCTTTCCATTGGTGCCTCCTTATGTTCACAAATATTAGCGGACCTGCACGTCCGCGAGAAAAGCAGCGAACCATATTCGCCGAATAATATTCAGCGAATATGGTTCGGTATAATCCGTTTAGAACAAGAAAGTCAAGCAAAAAAAATGGATTCTTTGGATTTTTTACAAAACCTTGAAATCATGGTGATAAATACGATTTCAAATCTTTATCACCTGTTTTATCGCCCCAGGATCAGCAGCATAGCCCCCATTTAACACTTTATGGCTTCCCCTGAATTTTTCCCTTGACACTGTAAAAGTATTTAAATATATCGAATAATGTTCGATGAATATTGTTCTATTATTTTCGCTATCATTTTTTAATCAAAGGGGAATCGGAATGAAAACAATAGTCGTTGATCCGGGAAAAGCCGCTGTCGTAAACCCTATGGATTACCTGGACAGGGAAAAGATGAGTTTGCTGCAGAAGGTCGTTGTGACCATCAGTATCTTTCTTATGGGTATGGACGGGTTTGATGTCCTGTCCATCAGCTTTGCCTCACCCGGGATTGCCCAGGAATGGGGCACCACCAAGGCCGCCTTGGGCATCGTCTTGTCCATGGAACTGATCGGCATGTCAATTGGCTCTTTCTTTCTTGGCGGGACGGCAGATACCATCGGCAGACGCCCCACTCTTATCGGGTGTCTTATGGTCATGTCTGCAGGCATGTTTTTGGTGACTACCGCCACAAACCCTTTGCAACTCTGTCTCTGGCGCATCCTTGTGGGCCTGGGCATCGGCGGCATGCTCTCCTGCACCAATGCAATCACCGCCGAATTTTCCAACACCCGGCACAGGTCCCTGTGCATTTCCCTTATGGCCATCGGATATCCTTTAGGGGGAACTATCGGCGGATTTTTTGCTTCAAGGCTATTGGAGACCCATGACTGGCGTTCCGTCTTTTATCTGGGAACAGCCGTAACCACAATACTCATCCCTGCCGTTTACTTCTGGGTACCCGAATCCGTTCATTGGCTGGCAAGGAAACAGCCTCACAATGCGCTGAACAAGGTAAATATAATAATGGGAAAAATGGGGCACCCCGGCATCACGGATTTGCCGGAACTTGCCCAAGAAGAAAGAAAAAAATCAGTCGGAGATATTTTTTCCCCGGCATTGATCACGCAGACCCTGCTTTTAACCCTGGCGTATTTCCTTCATATTACCACCTTTTATTTTATCTTAAAGTGGGCGCCCAAGATTGTGGTTGATCTGGGATATACGGCATCAACGGCAGCAAGCGTGCTGGTCTGGGCCAATATGGGCGGTGCGATGGGCGGGTTGATATTCGGATTTCTTAGCACCCATATGAATCTGAAAAAATTAACGGTGAGTATTCTGATACTGGCAAGCATTTTCGTGAGCCTATTTGGACACACCCCCACTGAACTCAATTATCTGAGGCTGTTCGCAGCCCTTGCGGTCTTCTTCGGAAATGCAGGTGTTGTCGCGATGTTTTCAATTCTGGCATCGGCCTACCCCACCCACGCCAGAGCTATTGGAACCGGATTTGTCATCGGAACAGGCAGGCTCGGTGCGGTGCTCTCTCCGGTTCTGGTGGGGATCATGTTCCAATCAGGAGCCCGCCTGCCCACCGTGGCCTTTGTTATCGGCTTAGGGGCCCTATTGGCTGCTATCGTGCTTCTTTTGCCTGCGATCAAATTAGGCGACTCAACCCGCTGATACTGACAACCCCTCTCTATTACTTCATAGGTTTTTGTCGTATTTATGGTAAAGCCTCAAATATTTAACATAACATACTGTTTTAACTCATCAATAGAAGCCGTAGCTGTTCCGACTTTGGCCACCACAATGCCGGCAGCCAGGTTTGCGGCAGACGCAGCCTCGAAAAAAGAAGCGCCCTGGGCCAGGCCCAGTCCCAGGATAGAAATCACCGTATCCCCGGCACCTGAAACATCAAAAACCTGCCGGGCCTTTGAGGCAATTGTTTTTGAAGGCTCATCCTTTTCAAACAGGGCCATGCCGTCCTGGCCGCAGGTAATCAGCAGGCGCTTGAGATCTGCCTGGGCCATAATCTTTTCGGCTGCGGCTTCCAGATCGTCAGGGGTTCGAATGTCCATGGCGGCAGCCTGGCCAGCCTCTTTTTTATTGGGCGTCAGAACGGAGACATGGGCGTACTTTGAAAAATCCAGAGATTTAGGGTCAGCCAAAACCAGGACTCCGTGTTGCCGGGCCAGCTCAACGGTTCCAGCCACAAGCTCTTTTGTTACAAGGCCCTTATCGTAGTCTGAGATGATGATAAAATTGACCTCGGTAATCCGGGTTTTGATAATGGCCAGGAGGGTTTCGAGCGTGGCCTTTGAAATCAGACGCTTGACCTCCCTGTCGATGCGCAGGACCTGCTGGTTGGAGGCAATGACCCGGGTCTTTCTTGTGGTGGGGCGGTCCGGTTCACTGACGATCCCTGCCGTTTCAACCCCCAGATTTTCAAGTTTCTTGAATATGGCCCGGCCGGCCTTTCCTGTTCCTGCAGTGCCGATGGCAATGACCTTTGCCCCCATGGCCACAAGGTTGTTAATGACATTGCCCGCCCCTCCCAGGGTCTGGTTTTCCCTGTCAACGGCCACCACCGGCACAGGGGCTTCGGGAGAAATCCTTTCCACTGTGCCCCACAGGTACTCGTCGATCATCAGATCCCCGATGACCAGGGCGGTCAGTTCTTTGAAACGCTCTATATCCACCATATCACTCTGCCGCCGCTATTCATCCAGGGCCTTTTTGATCATGGCCTGAAGTTCGTCATAGTTCCGGGTCACCGGGATATTGGGGAAATCGGTGGTGCAGGACTCGGGCGGCTTAAAGAAAAACCCCTGGTTGGCCGCCTGGATCATCCCGGTATCGTTGTAGGAGTCCCCAAAGGCGATGACGTGGTAGTTGAGTCCCTGCAGCGCTTTTACCGCCCGGGCCTTCTGGTTGTCGATCCTCAAATTATAATTGGTAATCGCCCCTGCCGCATCCACGGTGAGATTGTGGCAGAGAAGAGCCGGATACCCCAGTTTAGCCATGAGCGGTCCTGCAAATTCCTCAAAGGTATCGGACAGGATAATGATCTGGGTTCTGGAACGAATCCAGTCCAGCATCTCTTTAGCCCCATCCAGAGGATCCAGGGTTGCGATAACGGCCTGGATGTCTTTCAGGGTCAGGTTGTTCTCCTTGAGAATGCCAAGGCGTTTGGTCATGAGCACATCATAGTCACTGATGTCCCGAGTGGTCAGTTTAAGTTCTTCAATGCCTGTTTTAAGGGCCACATTGATCCAGATCTCCGGCAGAAAGACCCCTTCCAGATCGGCAACAAGTATTTTCATGGATGGATTTACTCCTGGTGATTGAAATAATTATTCGCTGGTGTCCTCTTCCTCAATACGGATGACCACAGGATCCCCAACCACGGAATCCGTAGCCGAAATCCGGGACAGAGCCGTTTGAACCCACTCTTCCTTGGCCTCGTGGGTGAGCATCACAACCGGAACCTTTCCGTTGCTTTTTCTGCCCTTCTGGTGGACGGACTGGATACTGATACCTGCGTCCCCCAGAATGCCTGAGATCTTGGACAGGACGCCGGGATGATCCTGTGCCTCAAACCGCAGATAATAACGGGTATAAAGCTCGGACATGGGCAGAATCGGAATGGATTTAATGTTGTCTTCAGGATATCCCAAAATGGGGACCCGCCGTTTGGTCTCTGAAATAATGTTCCGGGCGATGTCGGCAATATCGCTGAGTACGGCAGAGGCTGTGGGCATCATGCCCGCCCCGTGACCGTAGAGCATGGTCTTGCCCGTGGCATCGGCATCAATGGCGATGGCGTTCATGGAGTGATCCACATAGGACAGGGGATTGCTTGCCGGAATCATGGTGGGATGAACCCTTGCCTCCACATAGTCGTCATGCTTTTTTCCGATGGCCAGAAGCTTGATGGTATACCCAAAGTCCCTTGCAATTTCAATGTCGATGGGGCTGATATTCCTTATCCCCTCCACATGGATGTCTTTAAGGTTGATCTCCATGCCGTGGGCCAAAGAGTTGAGAATGGCAAGCTTATGGGAAGTATCATGACCATCCACGTCCAAGGAGGGCTCTGCCTCTGCATAACCCAGTTCCTGGGCTTTTTTCAGGGCGTCTTCAAACTCGGAGCCGTCCTGTGAAATCTTGGTCAGGATGTAGTTGCAGGTCCCGTTGAGGATGGCGGACATGGAGTTAATATCATTGGCCACCAGACTCTCTCTGAGGGACTTTATAATGGGCATGCAGCCGCCGCAGGAGGCTTCAAAGGCCAGGTCCACCTGGTTGATCCGGGCGGTTTTTACCAATTCATTGCCATGGCCTGCCAAAAGCGCCTTATTGGCTGTGACCACATGTTTTTTGTTTTCAAGGGCCTTGACCATGAAGGTTTTGGCCACGGTCTCCCCGCCGATCAGCTCGACCACGATGTCAATGTCAGGGTCGTTGATGACCTGCATGGCATCGGTAACCAGGGCGGTATCGCCCAGTTCCACCCCGCGGTCGGTTTCCGTGTCAAGATCCGCAATGGCCTTGAGGTTCAGCTTGGCGCCGATCCTGGCTTCCAGCAGTTCTTTTTTCAGTTTGAGCAGTTTGGCAACACCGACCCCTACTGTTCCAAATCCCAGAATTCCGATATGGATTGTTTTCATGGCTGTATTCTCTTTGAAAGTCCTTGACTGAATGCGCGTATTGACGCTTGTTTTCTAGTGTGACATGGTTAAATTTAACTAAATACAGCATTCCCTGGTCCATGTCAAAAAGCTTTTGACTTTTAAAATGAGACTGTTTATCATTGATGGATTTTAAGTGGCTATAATGCAACCATTCCAGATTCCATTTTAAGGTGAACTTATAATGAACGATTCTTTGACCTATGCAGATTCCGGTGTCGACATTGACAAGGCCAACCGCCTGGTTGACCGGATCAAGGATATTGCAAAATCAACCCCCCGCTCCGGTGTCATGGGCGAGATCGGCGGGTTCGGCGGTCTTTTTTCCCTGAACCTCTCTAACATCTCCAACCCTGTTCTGGTCAGTTCCACCGACGGTGTGGGAACCAAACTGAAAATCGCCTTTCAGATGGACAAGCACGATACCATCGGCATTGATCTTGTGGCCATGTGCGTGAACGACATTATTGTCCAGGGAGCCAAGCCGCTTTTCTTTCTGGATTATCTGGCTATGGGCACCTTGGACAACACTGTAGCCGAAAAGATTGTAAAAGGCATTGCCGGCGGATGCACCCAGGCCGGATGCGCCCTGATCGGCGGGGAAACCGCAGAAATGCCCGGTATGTACCATGAGGGCGAATATGACCTGTCCGGCTTTTCCGTAGGCCTTGTGGACAATGACAAAATCATTGACGGTTCTTATATCCGCCCTGGCCATAAACTCATTGGCCTGGCCTCCTCCGGCGTTCATTCCAATGGATTCTCTTTGGTCAGAAAGATCTTTTTTGACAAGTGTAAATATGATGTTGCAACGCCAATGGCAGATCTTGGCAAGACCCTTGGCGAAGAACTGCTCACCCCCACCGTAATCTATGTTTCCACCATCCTAAGCCTGCTTCGGGACCTGCCCATCCACGGCCTGGTTCACGTCACCGGCGGCGGCATTGATGAAAACATCATCCGGGTCATCCCCGACGCCTGTAAAGCCATAGTCAATCAGGCCTCCTGGGAAAGGCCGAAGATCTTTGACGTGCTGCAAAAAGAGGGCAAAGTATCGGACCAGGAGATGCACCGGACCTTTAACAACGGTATCGGCATGGTGGTCGTGGTTCCCGAAAAATCCGCCCAGGATGTCATGGACCGTCTGGCAGCCATGGATGAAAAGGCCTATCTCATAGGAGAAGTCCAGGCCAGAGAAAACAACGAAGTCCAGACGCTCTGGGTCTAATCCCCCGGTATCGCCTCGAACTATCGGTTTTTGTCATGCGTATTCTCGGCATTGAAAGCTCCTGCGACGAGACCGCCGCAGCCGTAGTGGACAATGGCACAAGGATTCTGTCCTCTGTCATTGCGTCCCAGGTGGATACCCACGCCCGGTACGGTGGCGTGGTGCCGGAACTTGCGTCACGCATGCATATAGAAGCCATCACCCCGGTGGTTGAAAAGGCCTTAGAATCCGCCGGAGTCGGAATAGATACGATCGACGGGATTGCGGCAACCCAGGGACCGGGGCTCATTGGCGCACTTCTTGTCGGGTTCTCCTTTGCCAAGGCTCTGGCCTGGTCAAGAAACCTTCCCCTGGCCGGTGTCAACCACCTGGAGGCCCATATCTACTCTTTGATGCTGCTGGATTCTCCTCCGCAGTTTCCCTTCATTGCCCTGGTGGTCTCAGGCGGGCACACCAATATCTATCATGTCACCTCCCCCCACGACTTTGAACTCATGGGGCAGACAAGGGACGATGCCGCTGGAGAGGCCTTTGACAAGGTCTCCAAAATGATGGGACTGGGATATCCAGGAGGACCCGTAATTGAAAAAATGGCCTGCGGCAGAAATTCTGACACCATCCCCTTTCCCAGAAGTTTTCTGGAAAAGGGAAGTTATGATTTCAGTTTCAGCGGTTTAAAATCAGCCGTGGCCCGGTATCTTCATGAAAATCCAAATTTGAATAATGAAGGTAAATCCCTGGTGGCCGCCGCGTTTCAGGCAGCGGTCGTCGACGTTCTCACCGGCAAACTCATCCAGGCGGCCCGGGATAAAAATTGTACGGGCATTGGCGTGGCAGGCGGCGTCTCAGCCAACCAGACCTTTGTCCGAAATCTGGAAGAAGAGGCGTCCTCCCACAGCATCCGTGTGTTCTCCCCCCCCCTGTCCCTGTGCGGCGACAACGCCGCCATGATCGCGGCCAGGGGATTTACCATGATTCAAAAAGGTCAGCTCTGTGGCCCGGACCAGGATGTGTACTCCAGGGTCCGGGCTTAATATCTCAGATACACCGATTTAAAAAATGTTACGCGGCGGGGCTGATTTGCAAATCAGCCCTTTAAATGCTGATGGGCTTCCCTAAGCTTTTCGGTCACCTTATCAGACAGGGCCCCAGCCTCTTCCAGGTCCAGGGCCACCGCCTCAAGCCCGGCCTCCCTGGCCTTTTGGGCCCAAGAGAAGAAATTATCCTTATGGCTGTCATTGTGGCCGATCCAGTGAGGAAACAAGGTATTGAGCTTTTCTTCCATGGTCATTTCACCCCCCATCTCCGTGGGAATGATGATGATGGTGATGATGGCCATGGTCGTGGTCGTGGTCGTGGCTGTGAGAAGGGTCGTGGCTCATATGATAACTCCCGTTAAATACTTGTCTAAGGTTTGAAATTCCGGAGTGTATTGATATACCGGTTTCCAGCGGCAAAAGGCGTTGAGTTCGATACCATTGAAGATAATGGACACCGGACGGTCTGAAGAGACCACCACCACAATGACCTTTGGGGTGGCAGCCGAGAACCGCAGGGCAGAATTGTACCTGGCACCCCTGGCCATATTTTCCCAGGAGATGGTCTTTCCGTCCAGCAGGCAGGCAAACCCGTGGATGCGGATATCGCCTCTCAGATGAACGGCACCGTCAATGCGGGACAGGGCACAGGCCAGATCGTAATTTTCAGGTTCCAGAAGGCTTAAGGGCGGATCCAGCACATGGCCGGACAAGGTCAGGGGCACATCGTTAAGATCAATCACCAAGGTGGCCCCGAACCGGGCATGGCCTGCGTTGTGAACCAGACCTGAGACCACATTGTACAGGGTACCGGAGGCTTCTGAATCCAGATCGCTGTCCAGCAAAAGTTCCTCCAATTCCACCATCTTTGCCTCCCTTGTTGTGGAGTGAAAGCTGCCGTCAAAAAAAGAGGCGACCTTTTCCTCACCCATGTGCAGGAAACCGTAATCTCCCTGGAAATGGGCGGCAATGGCATACTCGGGAACAGGACCGTCGGTAATACCGATCAGGGTATTGCCGTCGGAAACCAGTTTTCTGTTCGATCTTTGCACCCCGACCATTAATTTTCGGATATGTTTGATATTGCTGATCAAGGGACGCTCATGGCGCTGGATTTTGGTCAAAAAATCCATGGATTCAATGGTCTGGGGGTCGGTAAAAAACAGGGTGCCCCGTGCCCATGCCCCCTCCTCGCGGGTCTTGGAAATGCTTAAGATGTGGTTGAGCACACCTGTGACCTGTATTTTCGTGTCAAATCCTAAGTGGCTGTTTCGCTCATCCACAATATAGTCGGCAATGGCCTGTAGCGCATAATTCTTGAGGACATAATCCGAGGAGTTGATCGGCGCATTATGGGTATTGTAATCGTGGATCAGCAAGGTAGCGGCCTGCTCCAGCCATTTTTCAGTGGGTTTGATAGAGCACATGTCCGGATGGTGTTCCGTAAACCAGATCTGGTAAAAGAATTCGGAACTGGCCCCTGAAAAAGAGATCAGGCCGGACAAGGATAGATTCTCCTCAGGAATGAGGTATCCCCTGGGCTGGGAGGCGATCCTGTGGCGCACGCTCTCCCGCCACTGCTCCTCCTGAGCCAAAAAAACTTCTTTGAGTTTGGACTCGTGCCCCCGGAGCAGATCCTGGGGATCAAAGACCCGTATGGGGTCATCCGGTGCCTGGGCAAAGAGAAGGGCCACACGGCTGGGATTTGAAAATTTATATAACCCGTCAGATACCCCGTTTAGTATGTTGGCAACCGTCAGTCTTTTATAGGATCTTAGATTCATCCTCTCCTTGGCTCTTTGCACATCAAATTAGGGGTAAAGGCCGGTTATTCGCTTTGATTCGCTATATGAGTGATACCTGTGTTCCACGCTGTTGACAAGTTTTTTTTAAGGGTTTCATGCCCCAGGAGTTGAAAAAGACCCCAATGATTGATATTGAAGTACAAAATTATTTCGGAAGGACCTTGAAACCATGAACAAAATTTTAAAGGGAACCGTGCTGGCAGTGACGTTGATCATCCTGTCAATATCCCCCCTGCTGGCCCAAACAGGCTATGTATCAGACATGCTGATCCTAACCTTCAGAGATGGCCCCGGCACCAATTATACTGTACTCAAAACCCTTAAGAGCAACACCCCTTTAGACGTTCTGGAAGAAGACCAGGGATATTACAAGGTCAAACTGACCTCCGGAGAAGAGGGGTGGGTCGACAAACAATTTGTCATTTTTGACCCTCCCAAAGCCCTTCAGGTCGCACAGATGGAAAAGGAAAAACAAGAGCTGACCCAGAAGCTCACCGATGCCCAGAATACCATAGACAGCCTCAAGGCCGATCTTTCTGCCGGCAATTCCGCTGCCGGAGAAAACGTCACAAGGCTTGAAAACAGGTTAAGCCAGATGGAAAAAGAAAACCAGCAGCTGTCCCGAAAACTGGCAAAAGGCCAAGAGGAGCTTCGCGCAATTAAAGCGGCCTCTGCAGATGTTATCAAGACCCTGGAGACCAACAAAACCCTTACCGCTGAAAATCAGCGGCTGTCCCAGACTCTGGCGCAATTGGAGAATAATAACAGCCGGCTCTTTCGTACAGGCATGATCAAATGGTTCCTGGCCGGTGTGGGGGTGCTGCTGCTGGGATGGCTTGTCGGGCTTATGCTCTCCTCCAAACGGCGCAGGAGCAGCTCCCTTCTGGATTAGA
The DNA here is from genome assembly GCA_963677255.2 of uncultured Desulfobacter sp. Classification (GTDB taxonomy): domain Bacteria; phylum Desulfobacterota; class Desulfobacteria; order Desulfobacterales; family Desulfobacteraceae; genus Desulfobacter. The sequence goes on from CAXXER010000003.1 coordinate 642,288, forward strand.
TCCACATAAATTTATCCATATTTTAGTTATAGCAGGCCTGGATGGTATCGTCCAGGCCCGTTCACTTTACCGGAAAACCACAACAGAGACTGCCTGGGTTCAGTGACCACATCACTGGCATGAAACAGAATTCGGTTCAGATACTACTTGATGCTATTCGCACCAATAAACATCGTTCACTGATTCTGGATTTTTTCCTTGACAGCCCCCTGAAAATCTTTCTATCAAACTTTACGCAGTATCTCTTTTAATTCTATACCAAAGAAAGGAGATGACCTTGTCCGATCCAAGCATTTACGAAAAAAAAATCTGGACCACCGCCTATGAAAAAGGCGTTTCCCATACAATTGACTACCAGGATGTCCTTGTTCCCCAGTACCTTGAAGAGTCGGCCCGGGCATTTCCCAACCGGCCGGCCCTGATCTTCCAGGGATTTTCCCTGACCTTTGAGGAACTCAACGATATGGTCGGCAGATTTGCCGCGGCCTTAAAAGACTTTGGCATTCAAAAAGGCGACAGTGTGGCCATTTTGCTGCCCAACGTCATCCCCTGCGTTGTCGCCTACTACGCCACGCTGAGGATCGGCGGCATTGTGGTGTTAAACAATCCACTCTACTCCGACCGAGAACTGGAGCACCAGTTCACAGATGCCAATGCCAAATTCCTCATTACCCTGGACCTTTTGGCCGACCGAATGGTCAAACTTCGGGACAAAACCGATATTAAAACCATCGTTTATACCTCCATCGGAGAATTCCTGCCGTTCGTCAAACGGCTGCTCTTCCCCCTGGTGGCCAAAAAGAAGGGGCTTGCCAAGGATGTGGCCCCTGCAAAGGATCTCTACAAATTCAAGGATGTTATTGCCAAGTACGAGCCGGACCGGGCCCAGACGGATCTTTCAATGGACGATGTGGCCATGTACCAGTATACGGGCGGAACCACAGGGGTATCCAAGGGGGTGATGCTCACCCACCGGAACATCTCCTACCAGATCCAGCAGATCGAGGCCTGGTTTCCCACCTTTAAAAAGGGAAAAGAAGTCATGCTCGGCGCCCTGCCCATCTTCCATGTATTTGGCATGTCCACCTCCATGAACTTTGCCATCCGCATGGGCTGGACCAATATTCTGGTCCCCAAACCCCAGCCGGGTCCCCTGCTGGAGGCGATCTCCAAATTCAAGGTCACCTTCGCCCCCATGGTTCCCACCATGTACATCGGTATTCTGGAGCATCCGGACATTGACAGCACGGACCTGACTTCGGTGACAGGCTGTTTTTCGGGATCTGCCCCCCTGCCTCTGGATGTGATTAACAACTTCCAGGACAAAACAGGCTCCATTATTGTTGAGGGTTTCGGGCTGACCGAATCCACCCCGGTCACCCATGTCAACCCCTTCCTGGGCAAACGAAAACAGGGCAGCATCGGGGTCCCCGTAGCCGATACGCTGTGCAAAATTGTGGATATTGAAGATAAAACAAAACAAATGCCCGTAGGCGAAGCCGGCGAACTGCTCATCAAAGGCCCCCAGGTTATGAAAGGCTATTTGAATAGGCCCGATGCCACGGCTGAAACTCTGACCGAAGACGGCTACCTATGCACCGGAGATGTGGCAAAAATGGACGAGGACGGCTATTTTTACATCGTGGACCGGATCAAGGATATGATCATCTCCGGCGGTTACAATGTTTATCCCAGGGATATCGATGAAGTGCTCTTTGAACATCCCAAAATCCTGGAGGCCTGTTGCATCGGCATTCCGCACCCGAAACGAGGAGAGGCGGTCAAGGCCTTTGTCATCCTCAAAGAGGGCCAGACCATGACGGAGAAAGAAGTTATTGATTACTGCGCCACCAAACTTGCCAAATACAAGTTGCCCATTGCCGTGGAATTCCGTCAGGAACTGCCCAAATCCAACGTGGGTAAAATCTTAAGAAAGGATCTTCGGGCCCAGGAAGAGGCCAGATAAGGGGAAACGTCAGATTCCCAGGACTTTGGCCAGTGTTTGGACCAGTTTGCGGGGATGGACAGGTTTTGTCAAAACATAGTCCATTCCCGCTTTTCTGCAGGCAACGGCGTCCTCGGTCATGGCCAGGGCCGTCAGGGCGATGATCGGAAGGGTGGAATAAACGGCGGTGGAAGGATCCCGGATGATCCGGGCAGTTGCCAATCCGTCCAGAAGCGGCATCTGTACATCCATGATCAGCACGTCATAGGATGTATTTGCAAGCTTTTCCAATACCTCTTGGCCGTTATCCACAATATCCGGGGCAAGGCCCATCTTTTCCAGAAGCAGGCGAATGACCTTTTGATTGATGGGATTATCCTCTGCCACGAGAATCCGCGGTGCCCGGGTCCGGACACGGTTGCGCAGGTCTTCGGTCTCACTTTCATCCGGAGCGGCACCCGGTTCGACTCCGTCACTGTCCGCAACCTTTTGAATGGTGAGATTGACCGTAAACTCCGCCCCGCCTTCAGGACGGTTTCTGGCGTCAATATCCCCGTCCATGAGCAATGCCAGCTGCTTTGTAATGGCGAGTCCCAGGCCTGTGCCCCCGTATTTTCTGGTGGTGGAGGCATCCTGCTGGGAAAACTTGTCAAACAGTTTGATCTTGGTGGCTTCATTGATACCCGGCCCGGTGTCGCTCACCCGAAGGCCTAATCGGACACAGGATTTAAGATCCTCATCCAGAAAGGCTCGGACACTGACGCAACCGTTATCCGTAAATTTAATGGCATTACCCACCAGATTCACCAGGATCTGTTTAATGCGGACCTCGTCTCCGGACAGGGTTTCGGGAAGATCCGGGTCGATGACCGCATCAAGGGCCAGGCCCTTTTCATTGGCCTTAATCCGGAAAATTGCCAGGGTATCGTGTATCAGCCGGCCCATGGAAAAGGGACGGGCTTCAAACTCGATGCGGCCCGCCTCGATCTTGCTTAAGTCCAGAATGTCGTTGATCAGAGTTAAAAGGGTATCGGCTGAAGAATGTATAATCCCGGCATACTCCCGCTGTTTTTCATCCAGAGGTTCTTCCAACAGCATGCCGGCCATGGTCATAATCCCATTCATGGGCGTTCTGATCTCATGGCTCATATTGGCGAGGAACTGGTTTTTCATCTGATCGGCGCGAAAAAGCTCCCGGGTCCTTTCGGCGATCTGCTTTTCCAAGTTCCGGTTCAGGCGGCGAAGTTCCTTTTCCGCCTTTCGTCTCATCCCAAGCTCCCGGTTCAGGGCCAGGGCCAACTGATAGGTCCGCAAAGATGTGGTTACAAGGCTGACCAATTTTTTTGAAGTGACCTCTGTCTTTGAAAAATAGGAGTTGATTCTGTACTTTGAAATCACCTGTTCTTCGGGGGCGTATCCGGGCTGTCCTGTACGGATCACCACCTGGATCAACTGGTTTCCCATGGATTCTCTGACATACTGGACCAGCTTGAGTCCGGCATCCTCGGACTCCATGACCACGTCCACCAGCATCAAAGCCGTATCCGGATGATTCACAAGACAGGCCTTGGCCTCCTGGGCGGAGTAAGCATTGATGAAACGGACACCGCGGCCTTCATAGGTAAACTCTTTAAGGCTGAGGCTTGTGATGTCATGAATGGATTTTTCATCGTCGATGACCATGATTTTCCAGGAGCGGGCAAGGCTTTTTTTAGTCCCTGACCCAGACTCTTCAACAAATGTGAGAAAACCGTCGTTCATAAATTCCGGCAGGAGACCCTGCAATCCATAAATTTTGTCTTAGAAATTTGCGACTTGATCTATTGGTATTTTGATCATATCTTATTAATTAATGTTTTTCAATGTATGCAATCATAAAAGCCTTTAAGGAGAAGCCCATGACCATAAAAAGCCTGCAGGAGTCCCTTTCCTTTAAATCCCAAACGTTTATGATCCAAAACCTTCTTCTCCTTGAAAAGATAGGTTTTTCGCCCCAAAACCTGCCATTCGCAGCCCGGGTGCTCATCGAAAACCTGGCCCGAAACGCCCAGGCCGGCAATGCGACCTGGGACGACGTTATCGGAGCGGCCAAATTTTACCAGGACGCCATGGATGAAGACAGGCTCATCCCATTTTATCCGGCCCGGGTGCTGATGCAGGATTTTACCGGGGTGCCCGCGGTGGTGGATTTCGCCGCCATGAGAGATGCGGTGCATACGGCCGGTCTTGACCCGGAAAAAATTAACCCCCTGGTTCCCGTTGACCTGGTCATTGACCATTCCATCCAGGTGGACTATTTCAAAGAAAAAAACTCCTTTTTCCTCAATGCCCAGAAAGAGTATGAGAGAAACGCCGAACGGTACAAGCTTTTGAAATGGGCTCAAAAAAACTTTGACAACTTTAGAGTTGTCCCCCCGGAATCCGGGATCTGCCACCAGGTCAACCTGGAATACTTAGCAACGGTTGTGGCCCAAAAGAAGACATCCGACGGCACTCTGGCCTTTCCCGACACCCTGGTGGGCACAGACTCCCACACCACCATGATCAATGCCCTCGGGGTCTTAGGCTGGGGCGTCGGCGGCATAGAGGCCGAGGCCGTAATGCTGGGGCAACCCTATTACATGAACCTTCCCCAGATCATCGGGGTCAACTTCACAGGAAAACCTAAAAAAGCCATTACATCCACGGACATCGCCCTGCATGTCACCAATATCCTCAGGCAGGAAAACGTGGTGGAAAAAATTGTGGAATACACCGGAACCGGCCTGAAATATCTCACCCTAACCGACCGGGCCACTATCGCCAATATGTCACCGGAATATGGGGCCACTGCCGGATTCTTTCCCGTGGACGACCACACCTTAGATTACCTTAGGAGGACCAACCGGGACGAGACCGCAGCCTTGGTGGAAACCTATACCCGGGCCGCTGGCCTTTTTAACACCCATGACAAGTCGCTTACCTTTTCCAAAACCGTTGACGTGGACCTTTCCGCCATTGAGACCTCAGTGGCCGGCCCCTCCCGTCCCCAGGACCGGATTCCCCTGTCCGATGTGAAAGAAAAAACCACCAAAATCTATGATCTGACCAACCGCAGAGACATTAAAATCAAACCGGAAGACGGCGGAAGCAAAGAAGATATGGCCCTAACCAATGGATCTGTCGTAATTGCCGCCATCACCTCCTGCACCAACACCTCAAACCCCTACACCATGATCGGTGCAGGCCTTGTGGCCAAAAAAGCCGTTGAAAAGGGGTTGAGCATTCCATGGTATGTCAAAACATCCCTGTCACCCGGATCCCGGGTCGTACTCGACTATCTTAAAGGTTCCGGCCTCATGGAACACTTTGAAACTTTAGGGTTTAACAATACCGGGTTCGGCTGCATGACCTGTATCGGCAACAGCGGCCCTCTGGATCCCTACATTGAAAAGGCCATCAAGGACAACGATCTGGACGTAACCTCGGTCCTGTCCGGCAACCGGAACTTTGAAGCCAGGATTCATCAGGAGGTTAAGGGCAACTTTCTGTGCTCGCCCATCCTGGTGGTGATCTATGCCCTTGCCGGGCGCATCGATATGGATTTCGCAACGGACCCGCTCGGTACAGGCCACGACGGAAAGCCTGTGTTCATGAAGGATATCTGGCCTGACTCTGACGAAATCAACGAATTCGTCGAAACCTATGTCCAGAAAAAATTCTTCGCAGACCAGTATGCCAATATCTTCAAGGGAGATAAACTCTGGCAGGACCTGGAAGTGGCCGAGAGCACCACGTTTGACTTTGACCCGGACTCCACCTATATCCGAAATCCCCCCTACTTCAAGGACTTTTCAGTGGATACGGCAGCCTTGGAAGATATTGAAGATGCCCGTCCTTTACTGATTTTAGGGGATTCGGTGACCACGGACCATATTTCTCCTGCCGGTGCCATTCCGGTGGATTATCCTGCAGGACGCTACCTTCAGGACAATGGGGTCAAACCCTGGGAATTCAACTCCTACGGATCACGCCGGGGCAACCATGAGGTCATGATGCGCGGCACTTTTGCCAACATCCGCATTGCCAACAAGCTGGTGGACAAGACCGGCGGCTATACCAAAACGTTTCCCGACGGTAAGGAGGCCTATGTCTTTGACGCCGCCCAGGACTATGCCAAGTCAAATAAGGATCTTCTTGTTTTCGGCGGCAAGGAGTACGGCACAGGTTCCTCAAGGGACTGGGCCGCCAAAGGGACCTGTCTTCTGGGCGTTCGGGCTGTTATTGCAGAATCCTTTGAGCGGATTCACAGGTCTAACCTGGTGGGCATGGGCGTGCTCCCCCTGGTCTTTGCGGACGGGGAATCCTTTGCAAGCCATGGTCTTACGGGAGAAGAGATATTTACCATAAAAGGCATTGAGGACATTGCGCCGGGCAGTACCCTGATCGTCACCGCACAAAACGGGGCAGACACCACCGCCTTTGAGGTCATTGTCAAACTCAACACGGATATTGAAGTCGATTACATTAAAAACAGCGGCATCCTGCATTATGTGCTCAGACAGATGATTTCAGCCTAATGAAACACCCCACTCCCCGGGGCGTTACCGTCCCGGGGAGTTTGCACCATTCCCCTCTTTATATTTACAATAATACACTAATATTTTATCCCCTGCATTTTCCCTTGTGCTTTAGAAAAAAGCCTCTTATATTCCCTTGTATTTGTTCCATAGAATGGAACAGTGTTTGCCCGCCATAAATTAGCTTCAACTAATGAAAATAATTCATTTTCTCTTAAACTTATCCCCCTTTTATGCTATAATTTCCAGGTTGTTTATTATGGTGTTTTGGTTTTAATCTAAACTTAGGGATTATGTGTATCATGGAAATTAATCATTACGAGTTTGAGTACGGCCAATACGGCGAAACCACAGGCGTTACCATCAATCTAAGAGGATTTGACATTCTCCGGTACAACAACATCAGCAAGGGGACTGCATTTACCATTGATGAGAGGCGCAAACTCAAACTCAGCGGCTTTCTGCCCCCCAGGGTCAAAACCCTTGAAGAACAGGTTCATTCCAGCTTGAATATCGTTGAACAAAAAGAAAACGATATTGAAAAATTCATCTATTTGAGAAGTCTTTACGACAGAAACGTGGTCCTGGCCCATGCCGTGATTGCATCGGACGTCACCCGGTTTCTGCCGATTATTTATACCCCGACCGTAGGTCTGGCCTGCCAGCAGTACTCTGCCCAGTTCAGGCGGGCCAACGGCATTCATCTGTATCCCGGCAACATTGACTATGCCGAGTACATCCTGCGCAACTATACGGATCAGGATATCCGGGTGGCCGTGGTCACGGACAACCAGGGCATCCTGGGCATCGGCGACCAGGGTGCAGGCGGAATCCCCATCTGCCTTGGCAAGCTCATGCTCTACACCCAGGGCGCGGGCATCGCTCCCTGGCATTGCCTGCCCATCTCCCTTGATGTGGGAACGGACAACGAAGCCCTTCTTAACGATCCCAACTATTTGGGATACCGTGAAAAACGCCTCAAAGGCGAGGCCTACGATCAGTTCGTTGAAAAATTCGTCACTGCATTTAAAAAGGTGTTCCCCAAGGCCCTTTGCCAATGGGAGGACTTTTCCAAACAGACCGCGTTTTCAGTTCGGGACAAATATGTCAACGAAGTCATCTCTTTTAACGATGATATCCAGGGCACAGGTTCCATTACCCTGGCCGGTATCCTGGCCGCCATGAAGGTCAAAAAAGAAAAGATGACTGACCAGGTTTTCCTGGTGAACGGTGCCGGAGCCGGCGGCGTCGGCATTGCCGAGCAAATCCAGACAGAACTTGTGGAACAGGGAATGAGCCCGGAAGCAGCAGCAGATAAGATTTTCACCATGGACTCAAGAGGGGTTGTGACCTCCGACCGGGATATTGAGCCCTACAAACTAAAATTTGCCAAGGATAAGGCCAAACTGTCGTGGCTCACCTCAGCTGCGGAAAATACCCTGCTCAACGTCATCAAGAATGAAAAGGTCACCGTTCTTATCGGAACCTCCGGCCAGCCCGGAACCTTTACCAAAGAGGTGGTCAATGCCGTCGGTGGCAACACGGACCGGCCGGTTATCCTGCCCCTGAGCAACCCCACCTCAAAGGCGGAAGCTCTTCCTGTAGACGTTTATGCCTGGTCTGACGGCAAGGCTCTGGTCGCCACAGGATCGCCTTTTGCCGATGTAGAACATGGCGGCAAATCCTATCGCATCGGCCAGATGAACAACTCCTTTGTGTTTCCGGGCGTGGGCTTAGGCGTTGTTGCATCCGGGGCCACCGAAGTGCTGCCTGTATTCTTCTCGGCAGCCGCCCACGCCGTTGCCGGATTCATCAGCGAGGAAGATATCAAGGACGGCATTCTCTGCCCGCCCCTGCAGCAGCTTCGGGAAGTTTCCGTTGCCGTGGCCAAACGCGTGGGTGCCGAAGCCATCAAGGCAGGCGTCACCCAGGACGACTGCCCCTTTTCCGAGTTCAAGCATGAAAATAACGAAGAGCGCCTCAACACGCTCATTGACAACATGATCTGGAACCCGGCGTACTTCTAACCGTCCGATAAATCGTCAAAGGCCCTGGGAAAAAAATTTTTCCCAGGGCCTTTTTTATTGAACGATTGTCGAAGACGATCAAAACCGCGCCTTCCCCAGCGAAAAACCGAACACCGGGAGGGTTCCCTGTTCAAAATCCCGGTCAGGACTCCGTTTAAATCCCATTCCTTGGTACATCTTCCAGGCGGAGACCATGGCCTTTGTGGTATGAAGGATCACCCGTTCATAGCCCAGTGCCCATGTCTTCTGGATACAGGCCCGGGTCAGGCTTTTGCCGCCCCCCATTCTCCTGGCAGAAGGTGTGACCGCCAAAAGCCTTATTCCATAGGCATCCTTACACTGCGGCGCTCTGCCGCCACTTCCATACGCGGCCATCTTCCCCACAAAGGTCACCGTCCCCAGCAAACTGTTTTCTCGGTCCGCTGCAACCAGGCTCTTTAGACCTGGCAGGCCGGCCCGCCTTTGGGTATCTGACAGCATCGCATAATAGTCGGGTTGCTCATCAATTCCGGGCATATCCGGCAGGGCACGATAGACCGAAACGATTATGTATCATACGGTATTCGGATGGATCGGCTGGCCGGATCGCATACAAGGCTTCAACCTTCATGTTCTATCTCCTGTTCATGGGTTTGACAATGATAACTGGAGATAATTTAGACTGTTCACCTGAGGGCGTTCTGTAATCTGTGTCACAGAACGTTGCCTTTTTATTCAAAGCATCTTTTTTAGGCCGACGTCATCAAGAATATCAATCCGGCCTCGTCCCAGGTCAATCATGCCGGCATCTGAAAAATGGTTCAACACCCGTGTGACTATTTCCCGGACCGTACCCAGTTCATCTGCAAGTTCCTGGTGAGAGATATGAACCGTGTCCCCCTTTGTGAGCAGCAGAGCGGCCAGGCGGCGGTCCAGACGGTGAAAGGCGACCTCCTCCACCAGTTGCATCAACCCTAAAACCCGTTCTGAAACCATTGAAAATATGTAGTTGCGGAAGACCTTTTCAGCCATGAGCAGATCAAAGGACAAATCCGGCATCATAACCAGACAGGCGTCCTCTTTGACCAGCCCTTCGGCATTGTACACCTTGTCCCCCAGCAGACAGCCGGCACTGACAATACACGCGTCCCCGGGCCCTACGTGGTAGAGGGACAGTTCTCTGCCGCTTTCCGATTGCTTGTACACTCCCAAATCCCCAGATAAAACAAAGGGGAATGCACGGCAGGTATCAAGTTTATGAAAGATCCGGGTCCCCTTGCCAAACAAAACCACCTGGCAGGATTCCAGAGCCTGGTCCGCCACCCAAGAAGTGACCCTGGACATTACCGGATAAAGATGAAACAGGGTATTTTTATCATCGTCATTGATCATGATCATGGATCCTTCAAGAGGAATTAATTTGGGATTACCGCCATGGCAGCCGTCTTCATCAGACAGGCTTTCAGCCGTATATGCAGCGCCACGGCGATGTCGTTTTTACAATTTTTTTGATTATACCACATTGTGAGAATAAAGAAAAAAATATGGATCTGGGCAGATATCCCCTTGCGCCGTAACGTCTGCTTTGACCGGATATCCACACGTCAAAAGGATTCAAAATTGCAACCCACTCAAACATTAAACAGTCGCAATATCAAAACATATTCGAAATATACTAAACATAACATACAGATATTAAAGAATATATAATATAATTATTCATTCCCACACTGCCAACACATCGAAATCCTTAAACTCTAAGAAAACGGTTGCATTCATGCGAGCTTTCTGTTTTACTCCAGACTGAACTTTAGGAGACTTTTATGAATAAAAATAAAATATTCGGCCCCTTGACCGAAGAAACAACCAAAGTCGTGCTGGAAAGTATATCCGACGGGGTATTCACCATTGATTACAATTGGGAGATCACCTCTTTTAACCATGCGGCCGAGGAAATCACAGGGATCTGCCGGCAGGAGGCTATCGGACGCCATTGCTGGGAGGTCTTCCGATCCAACATGTGTGAAGAGGAATGCGCCTTGAAAAAGACCATGGAGGAAGGCAAACCCTTTATCTCCACCTCGGCTTATATCATCAACAGTGACCAGAAAAGGATTCCCATCACCGCCTCCACCTCCCTGCTCATTGACAAGAACGGCGATGTCATCGGCGGGGTGGAAACCTTCAGGGACCATTCCCTTGTGGAAGAACTGAGAAGAGAGTTGACCCGGGACGTTCAGATAGAAGACATTGTCTCCAACTCCAGCGTCATGAAAAACATTTTCAAGATCCTTCCCCAGATTTCCGAAAGTGACGCCTCCGTCCTCATCGAAGGGGAGACCGGTACAGGAAAAGAGTTAATGGCCCGGGCCATACATAACCTCAGCCATAGAAAAAAGGCGCCTTTTGTGGCGATCAACTGCGGCGCCCTGCCGGATACCCTTCTGGAATCCGAGCTTTTCGGATATAAGAAAGGCGCCTTTACCCATGCGGTAAAGGACAAACCCGGCCAGTTTGCACTGGCCGATGGCGGCACCGTGCTTCTGGACGAAATCGGGGATACCAGCCCGGCCTTTCAGGTCCGGCTGCTCAGGGTCCTCCAGGAGCATGAATATACCCCCCTGGGCGGAGTTGCAAAGGAGAAAACCAATGTCAGGATCATTGCCGCGACCAACAGGAACTTAAATGAACTGGTGGACAAAAAAGAGTTTCGCCAGGATCTGTTCTACAGAATCAACGTGATCCGTATCTCCCTGCCCCCCCTGCGCCAGCGCATGGAGGACATCCCCCTGCTGGTTGAAAAATTCATCAACAAACTCAATCTGAGACAAAACAAATTTATACAGGGTATCACCCAGGAGGTCCTGGCAGCCCTTATGACACATGATTTTCCCGGCAATATCAGAGAACTTGAAAATATCATCGAGCATGCCTTTGTCCTCTGCCCGGAGGGATATATCGGGCCGGAGCACCTTCCCGCCCCCATGTCCCAAGAGGCGTCCGACAGCTGTGACACCCATTCAGATCCGGTCCAGGCCGCCCAGATCCGAATGATCATGGACGCATTGGAGCGTAACAATTACAACAGGAATGCAGCGGCCAGGGATCTGGGAATCCATAAAAGCACCCTGTTCCGGCGGATTAAGAAACTGGGAATTGAATTATAGACACCGGACTATAGTTTCTGATGCGTTGCCTTGCGCAAAAGAGACGACTGTGCAACCCCACCGCTGCAAAAGGGTCTTAATTTTGCGTCAAACCGGCCGGGGCAAGGGGCCTCAAAGGTTGAAAAAAAAATCTACACCGACTTATACCATGCGGCTCAAAGCGGTTGAGGCAAAAAAATCACGCTGAGGCACGGGCCTTGCAGCAATTTTGTCGTATGACCCAAGCGGAGGACAACCCATGAAAATCGCCATTACCACCTGGGGGAACAGGGTTTCTCCCGTATTTGACTCGGCAAGAACCATTCTGATCGCCGAAGTGTCCGGCAATACCGTCGGAGAGTTGACCTATGAACAGTTTACACCGGACAATTTGGCAGGCCTTTCCGCTATGCTGAACAAAGCAGGCGTTTGTACCCTGATCTGCGGGGCGATCTCCACCCAGCCGGCAAATACCCTTGTGGAATCCAAGATCCGCCTGATCTCATTTGTATCGGGCAATGCCATGGATATCCTGTCCACCTTTGCCCGCCGGAATACGATCGATCCATCTTTTATGATGCCCGGATGCAGCCTTGCCTATTCCAGAAGATAATACCCAAAGGCCTGGCATTTTCCACCTCCCCGGCAACTCTTTTGTGCTTGACAGATTCGCCGGCAGACAGATTTTTTTGCGCCGGGGCGGAAGGAAAGCCTCCCGATGTTCACGAGCGTTGGCGGGTCATTCCCAGATAAATGGCCGTTAAAACGATGAACACGCCTATCCAGCCCATAGTCCCTGTCTGCCGGTCAAATAAGAGTACGTCCCAGACAAAGGAAAGGGCCGGCTGGAGCAGCAGGATCAATCCGGCTCTGGAGGCATCCACCCGGGGCAGGTAATACGTAATCATGGCCCAGGCCAAAGCCTGTGAGATTCCTCCAAGGCCTAAAAGTGCCGCTAAAGAAGAAAGACTTGGAATGGCAAAACTGTTCCCCGTTCCTAAAACCACCAATCCCAGAATAAATGCACAGGACGCGGTCACCAGGACCTGATAATAAAATATCGGACTTTTGCCGTCCTTAGACTGGACATGGCGAAGGAGCAGGAGAAACGCACCGTAACTTGCCGCCGTCAATATGCCTAAGCCGATGCCGGCCATATACCGGGAGGTCAAAACAACATTGTCCAGGCCGATAATCATATACAACCCCGCCATGGCCATGGGCAGCGCCAGAACAAAGGAGAGCCCCAGGCGCTCCTTATAAATCAGCCAGCCGGCCAGAGCCAGGATGAACACCTGGCAGTTTCCCAGAATAGTGGCAAGCCCGGGCCCGACAAACTCAATACTGAAATGCCAGCAGAAAAGATCAATGCTGAAGACCCCTCCGGCCAGAACGGCCAGAAGGCTGGACTTTAGGCCATGCCCCCGGAACTCTCCTCTTACCCAGCAGGCAATGCCAAGAAAAAAGCACCCCAGAGCCACCCTGTAAAAGGCCGACACCATGGGGGAGACCTGGGAAACCTTGACAAAAACACTCGAAAAGCTGATGATCAGAGCACCGGTAAACAAAACCACCACCGGGTGCCGGAACAGACCGGGCATACGCACACTCCTTGTCATTGTAAAAGAGCAGGATAGTCATTTTCGTACCAGCGTCAAGGAAAATGGGCAGACCCGCAGAAAAAATATTCTACGCCGGCCCCTGAAAGAAAGAGGACATCTAATGCTCAAGGATCTGATCGCTGTAACTGAACCTATCCACACTCGGGAAATCTCGCTGTCCAGTCACGTCCATGAAGAAGCCGGCCTCATTGTCCACGGGATTCTCAAAGACAGGCGGCGGGTCCCTATTGTGGACATCCTTGGCCGCCCCAAGGGCCCTGGGATCATTCACCATATCACCGTCACCCTGGCTCTGGAAAAAGATCCCTTACGTATTGTCAAAGCTGAGGCTCAAATGATCACCGTTCCAACCGAATACTGCGCCCCGACTCTGGACCGCCTCCCGAACCTTGAAGGTCTTGAAATCAAGTCCGGATTTTCCCTCAGGGTCAAAGAAGCCATTGGGGGACCTGAGGGGTGCATTCACCTGTGCAGTCTTGTCACAGCCATGGGAACGGAAATGGTCCACGGCTGGCTCACCGAAAAACGCAGCAAAAGCCCTCAAGGGACCATGGAAATTGATGCTGTTAAAGAAAACATGTTCCTCATCGACTCCTGCAGGGTATGGAAAAAAGACGGGCCCAGGGTCAGGGATATAAAAAAGGCCATGGAGACCCGGCTGTCGCCCCAATGATGTCAACATAAAAAAACGGCAAATTTGTCTTGCTTTGTAATCTCAGAACCCTCTATTATTTTTACAAAAGATACCGATTGGCAAAGGAGGTAAACGCTTAGATGACCAAAATTCTCATTGTAGACGATGAGGCCGTTGGCAGAACCGTAATGGAAGATATCTTCGGTAAGTACGGGCCATCCGTGTCGGTTTCCAACGGCAAAGACGCCGTTCATATCTACAAAAAAGCCTGGGAGGCGGGAAAACAGTTTGATCTGGTACTTCTCGACATCTCACTTGAGGACATCAAAGGCACAGACGTGCTCAAACAGATAAAAAAAATGGATGCAGACCACGGCGGCAAAGGAGCAATGGTAATCATGGTTACCGCTCACAGTGAAAAGGACCTTGTGGTGGGATGTATCAAAGCCGGCTGCAAAGCCTATTTCATAAAACCGTTGAAACAGGCCAGTGTAGACAAAAAAATGGCGGACTTAGGATTTTCACCAACACTTAAGGCCCCTGGCCCCTAACCCGATGCAGCTTTCGTGGATAACCGGTTAAATATGTCTGACAGCACGAATACGGCTAAGGCCTACATACAAGGGTTCAAGGGATTGAAGACCATCCCCTCTGTCGCAACCCGTCTGGTCTCTATGATCAATCAAGAAAAAACATCCCTTCAGGAGTTTGAGGAAGTGATCAAAATGGATCCGACCCTGGTCCTCAGACTCCTAAAGCTGGTTAACTCCGCCTATTTCAGCCTTAGAACAAAGATCAACAATATTTCCGAGGCTGTGGCCTATATCGGGGTGGACAACCTAAGGAACATGATCATTCTGGATGCCATAAAAAACCTGTTCAAGGATGATTCCGGAAAAAATATTTTTTCAAAGAACCGGCTGTGGCTGCATTGTTCGGTCACCAGCATCTGCAGCCAGATGATCGCCGAGCGGATCTTCGTAACGAGGGGAGAAGATGCATTTTTGTGCGGCATCCTTCATGATATCGGAATTATAGTAGAAGCCCAGGTGGCTCCGGAGAAATTTGAGACCTTCTGCAAAAATTTTGTCCCGGAAACACAGGATATGACCACACAGGAAAAACAGATTCTGGGTACCGACCACACAGTCCTCGGCGGGATGCTGACCGCAGAGTGGAAACTGCCCCAGGAACTTTGCTACGGGATAACAGCCCATCACAGCCAGTTGAAAACGGTGACTCCGGAAAGCCATGCAGGCACGCTGCAGATCGCCGAATACCTGATTGCAAGGCTTGAGTATAATGCCTTTCCCGATGTCATTTCCGGGATGTCGCCTCCTCTTCTCTCCCATATTAAAGATAATATCATGGGATACCGGGCCATTGTAGATGATCTTCCCCATGAGATCCAGAAGGCCAGGGCAATATACGACCTGGAGGAGGATTAGAACTGTGGATTTTCTTGACGACATTGTCCGGGAGTCAGATGCTAAAATAAATGAACAATTTCTAAACAGTCTGACCGCATCCTTGCCCGCCTATCGGTTCTGTATCCTTTTGGACAGCGGCGATAAGCTGGAGACGCCCGGCCAAAAACTGCAATTGCCACCCAAGCTTGTGTCTGCTTTGAGGCAGGCGGCAGCGACCGAGCAGACCTGCCCTAAAGATCCCGAAGGAAGGCTGCTTTGCCCAATCCCGATTGAAGAGCTAAACAGCATTGTTGTGTGCGAAATACCATCCCACCTGGAGCCGGAAACCTCCCGGATTATGATCGCTGAAACCTTAAGCCTTTGCCTGGCCCTTTTTCACCGCAACAGACAGCTTTCAGATGAAAAAGCCCTGCTCCTGGCCCACAAGTCCCAGCGGGACGGAAAAATCCGCGTCCTTGAAAAAAAATACCAGGACATTCTCACCCAGAACCAGAGTCAAAGTGCTGAGTATTCCAAACTCCTTCGTTCTGAAATCCTGCGTCAGACATCGGAGTTAAAAAAATCCAACCAGGCCCTGGCCCGTGCCAAAAGCCGGGCTGAGGCAGCCAATATTGCCAAGGACAAATTCCTTGCCAATATGAGCCATGAGATCCGTACCCCCATGAACGGGGTCGTGGGCATGGTGGAAATACTTTTGGGAACAAAGCTTTCAGAGGATCAACACCACTTTGCACTGCTCATGAAAAAAAGTTCCCAAGCCCTTCTCAGCGTCATCAACGATATCCTGGATTATTCCAAAATTGAGGCGGGGAAACTGGGTATCGAAACCGTTGATTTCAACCTGAGAACCATGATGGAAGAAATCTCAGACATCATCGCCATCAGCCTCTTTGAAAAGGGGCTTTCCTTTGCCTGCATTGTTGAATCAAAAGTACCGGTCCGTCTCAAAGGAGATCCTGTCAGACTCCGGCAAATCCTCATGAACTTCTGCGGGAATGCCGTTAAATTCACCAGCACAGGAGGCGTTGTCATCAGGGTTTCTACACTCAAAAAGACGGCCTCAGAAGTCGACTTGGTCTTTGCAGTGACCGACACCGGCATCGGGATTCCTAAGGACCGCATCGGGAGGCTGTTTCAATCTTTTTCCCAGATGGATGAAAGCATGACCCGGCACTACGGCGGCACAGGCCTGGGCCTAGCGATTTCCAAGCAACTGGCCCATCTTATGGGCGGTAAAGTCGGTGTCGATTCAGAGGAAACCAAAGGAGCCACCTTTTGGTGCAGACTTTCACTACAGCGCCAGCCCGGCGGGGAAGAGCCGCCGGCACTGCCTGCAGGCGCAGGGCCCGTTCTTATCGCGGATCCCCATCCGGCATCCAGACAGGTGCTCATTGAATATCTCACCCCCCTTAACCTTTCCTTTGAAGAGGCCGTTGATGCCGGGGACGCCTGTGAAAAAATTGAAATAGCCGCCCGGAAGGGGCGTCCATTTGCCTTTGTCTTCATGGACCAGGGCCTTCCCGGAGGGCAGCTGGCCAAGGTATTATCTCGTGTACGCCAAGCATGTCATAGCGAGCAGACCGTACTGGTTGTTCTTTTCTCCCTGGGCCATACCCACCCCCATTCCAAAACCGCAATGGTCACCAGCCTGCCAAAACCTGTGAAATACACAGATTTTCTGGCCTGCCTGGGAATGGCCGGAGAAGACTATCGTTCCCCTATGGAGATCCTTCCGGAACCGGGTATCCCCGGCGGCCCCTACCGGGTGCTTCTGGCCGAGGACGATGAGATGAACCGGATTGTGGCCGTCAACCTGCTTGAAAGCCTGAATCTGCAAGACATCCAGCTGGCCCCGGACGGCCACAAAGCTTTTGAGCTGTTTTGCAGGGAACGCTTTGATCTCATCCTCATGGACGGACAGATGCCGGTGATGAGCGGCCTTGAAGCGACCAAAAAAATCAGGTCCTATGAACGCGAACAAGCCCTTGTCCCCACCCCAATCATCGCCTTGACCGCCCATGCCATGAAAGATGACCGCAAGCTTTTTTTGGACAGCGGCATGGATGATTACCTGACAAAACCGTTGACGCAAAAAGCCCTGGCCGACGCCCTCAACCGGGTGTTTGGCAAAAATCTGCCGTCCCCCCCAAAAAAGGACGATCCAGATCCTCACCCACGGCAATCAGAAAGCTTCCCCCACGCAGTAAACCTTCAGGAACTCAGGGAAATCATGAACGGCAAGGCTTCCCTGCTGCAAAAATGCATCTCCCAGTTTTCGGCCGATTACAAGCCGGCTCTCAAGGCCGTTGTTCACAGTATCGGTCAAAATGATCCCGAGGCGCTTCACAAAAGCGCCCACAGGCTAAAGGGAATGCTTAACTACCTTGCCGCAGAAAAGGCGGCCGGCGCAGCCCTGGCCCTGGAAGACATGGGCAGGCAGGGCCGGATTATCAACCCATCCCCTCTCATTGGTCTGCTGGATGCATCCTATGACAAGATACTGGAACAGCTGAACGATTTATCTGAAAAAGACGGATTCATTTAACGGGGCAGATAGGATCGTTTATCAGATAGAAAGTCGTCTGACCTCGGCCGTTTCCAGATGGGGAAGATTCCGGTGAAGATACGGGGAAAGCCCTGCAAAAAAAGTCATAAGAATCTGAAGGGTATCACCGTGGGAGACTAGAAGGATATGGCGGCCCTGAAAATCAGTTTCCAGTTCTTTCAGGCAGGCAAGCCCCCGGGAAAGAACATTGCCGACAGGCTCCACACGGCTGCCGGGTTCGGTTTCGCCTTTCACATCCAGGGCCCAGACGCAATCATAGTTCCATCCTGTGGTCATCTCCCATTTTCCGAAAAACCGCTCCCTCAGCAAAGGGGTAAAGCGAATATCGGATTCAACGCCCAGCACCCTTGCTGCAATGGCCGCCGTCTCCCTGGTCCGTAAAAAATCGCTGGAGATAATCAGGGTATCGGCACCCAGGCCCGGGCAGTTGTCAAAGGCTTTGGCAGCCTGATCCCGGCCCGTTTCAGAAAGGCCGTAATTGGCGACCCCGGTTTCGGGGTCGCTGACAATCAGATCTTTGACATTGGCCATGCTCTGACCGTGACGCAGGGCAAAATAGGTATTGTTCAAGCGTCCGGGTTCCATACGATGTATTATTTTTCCTTTTCGATGAGGCCTTTGACAAACCATCTTTGCATGAAAAGCACCACAAGGACCGGCGGCAGCATGACCAAAAGAGCAGCACCCAGGGCGATGTTCCACTCGGGAAGATCATCGGCCTGGGGGATGAGATTCTGCAGGCCGATGACCGCGGTGGTCATCTTGGGGTTTGTAGTGATCAAAAGCGGCCACAGATACTGGTTGTAGCCATAGACAAACTCAATCACCACAAGGGCTGCAATATTGGTCTTGGACAGCGGGAACAGGATCTTTCTAAAAAAGGTCATGGGAGAGGCCCCGTCAATCTTGGCCGCCTCGCAGAGCTCTTCGGGAATGGTCAAAAAAAACTGCCGGAACAAAAAGGTGCAGGTGGCCGATGCCACCAGCGGCAGAATAAGGCCCGTATAGGAATCCAGAAGGCTCCAGTTCAGGGTGACGCTGACGTCATGCCCTGCAACCCATGTGGCCACGGTATCCAGATGGAGAAAATCCCAGACCGCCTGAAAAGGGGTTAAGACATTCGCCGCCATCTCATAGGTGGGCAGAATCCTGACCTCCACCGGAAGCATAAGCGTGCAAAAGACTGAGGCAAATGCAATCTTACGGAACCTGTAGTCAAAATAGACAATGGAAAACGCACCGATCATGGACACGCATATTTTACCGAAGGTAATACCGGTGGCCATGATAAAGGAGTTCATGATCTGGGTGCCAAGGTCTCCCCGGCTCCATGCCTCTTTTATATTGACAAGGAACTGGTCCCCCGGGATCAGGGGCATGGGCACCTTTGAGACCTCGTCTAAAGGCAGGGTCGCCGCGATCAGGGAGTAGATAATGGGAAATCCCACAATGAGAATGCCCAGGATCAGGAATGCATAAGTAAAAAAATCGAGTATGGGGGTTTTTTCAACCATAGTTTTATCCGCTGTATTGTACTTTCTTTTCCACAAACCGGAACTGCAGAAAGGTGATGAGAATAATCAGTGCCATAAGCACCACAGACTGGGCAGATGACGAGCCCAGGTTCAGTCCCACAAATCCGTCCTGATAAACCTTGTAAACCAGAATATTGGTGGAGCCGCCAGGCCCCCCCTGGGTCACGGTATGGATGATGCCGAAGGTCTCGAAAAAGGAGTAGATGATGTTCATCACCGTTAAAAAGAAAAAGGTGGGGGACAACAGGGGAAGCGTTATCGTCCAAAAGCGCCTGAAGGGACCTGCACCGTCAATGGCTGCGGCCTCGATCAGGGATTTGGGAATGGACTGCAGCCCTGCCATAAAAAAGACAAAATTATAACTCACCTCTTTCCAGGCAGATGCCATGACAATCATGACCATGGCGTCGGAACCGTAGAGGACCGGGTTCCAGTCCATGCCGAACCACTTTTTTATGGCGATGGCCACAATCCCATAGGAGGGATGCAGCAAAAACAGCCACATGATCCCGGAGATGGCCGGGGCCACTGCATAGGGCCAGATGAGCATGGTCCGGACCAAAGCTGTGGCTTTCAAAGCCCGGTTGGCCATGGAGGCGATGAAAAGCCCCAAAGAGATGGACACCGCTGCCGTGGCAAGGCTGAAAACAAAAGTGATGAGGATGGATTTTAAGTAAAGCGGATCGGTAAAAAGTTCAACGTAGTTGTAGAACCAGACAAACCTGGATCTGCGGCCAAAGGGATCTGAGAGCAGAAAAGACTGGATAATCCCCTGGACAGCCGGCCAGTAAAAAAAGGTCAGGGTCACCAGAATCTGCGGAAAAATCAAGAGATAAGGCAGAGTCCGTGACTTGAAAAAGGATCGCTTAATCATGGGGTATTTTACAAATAAGGGAGCCTAAAAACGACTTTGGGCCGTTTTTAGGCTCCCTTTGAATCGCTCTCTTATTTATAGGTTTTCTCGAAGGTTCTCAACTGGGCGTTGCTTCTTTCAACCGCATCGTCCAGGGCTTTTTGCGGGGATTTTTTCCCGTTCCAGACCTGCTCGAGTTCCTCATTGATGATATTCCGGATCTGGACAAAGTATCCCAGGCGCAGACCGCGGGAAATCTTGGTGGGAACGGCGCGGTTCAACTGCAGAATTCCCACTTCCTGAAGGGGATTTTCCGCATAGTAGCCCTTGGCTTTCAAAGCGTCATAAGCATCCACCGTGATGGGAAAGTAACCGGTTTCCTTGTGCCAGTACGCCTGCATATCATTAGAGGCCAGGAACTTTAAGAAAGCGGCCACGCCCTTGTACTCTTCTTTAGTATGCCCCTTAAGGACCCATAAGGAAGCCCCGCCGATAATGGAATTCTGGGGTTTGGTGCCCTTTTCAATGGGAAGCGGCGCCGCATCCCAGGTAAAATCCTTTATCGCCTGTTTCAGCTTGGCAATACCGGAGATGGAGTCGATATAAATGGCTGCGTTCTGAGCAATGAACTCGGCCTTGGGACCCTGGTATTTCTGTCCGCCGTACATAAAACGGTTGTCGTCGGCCCAGGATTTGAGCCGGGCAATATGGCTGACAACCAGAGGATTGTTGATGGTCAGTTCACAGTCCAGGCCCTCGTAACCGTTGGCCTTGGTGGCAAAAGGAGTGTTGTGGATGGCACTGTAATTTTCGATCTGGGTCCAGGACTGCCAGGCTGTAACCATGCCGGCAGGAGTAATCTTGGCGTCCACAATTTTTTTAGTGATCTCGCCCAGCTCGTCCCAGGTGACAGGCTCTGTCTTGGACAGAGGTGCTATGCCGGCCTTTTTAAAGGCATCCACATTGTAATACATGATGGGGGTGGAGGAGTTGAAAGGCATGGACATCAGATTGCCGTCGGCATTCATATAGTAGGAGAGAACAGCCTGCAGATACCGGCTCCAGTCAATGTCGACGCCGGCGTCCTTCATCAGCTCATACACGGGATAAACGGCGCCGGAGAGCATCATGGTCTGGGTACCCACCTCAAAGACCTGAAGGATATGGGGCTGTTTTTTGGCTCTGAAGGCCGCCACACCCGCGTTCATGGTCTCGTCATAGTTGCCCTTAAACGTACCGACCACCTTGTAATCGGACTGGGAGGCGTTGAATTCCTCAATCATCTTGTTGACCACTTCCCCTCTGGCAGATCTCATGGCATGCCACCAGTTGATAGTGACAGGCTTGGCAAAGGCAGCTGCCGGCAGGGCCAGTAATAAGGCCAGGACAGACAGCAGGATCATTTTTGATAGTTTCATGGAGCTCTCCTTTATGGTTTGGGTAATTAAAATTCAGATATGAACAATAATGTTAAAAAAAATAAACTTTTTAATTTACTTCTGCTTTATTAGGATATAGGTAGCCTGTCAAGAAGATATCACACAATTTGTGAATTTTTAGGGTGCCATAATCGTATTGTTCTGGTATTTATCCTGACAGGAATGGCACCGGCATTAACCTTAAAACCCAGGAAACCCAAAACTCAAGATGGCTGAACTCAAGTTTGAAAATGTTATAAAAAAATATGGGAAGACCCAGGTGGTCCATGGTTTGAACCTTGATATCAGGGACAAGGAGTTCCTTGTTTTGGTCGGCCCGTCAGGATGCGGCAAATCCACCCTGCTGCGGATGGTGGCAGGACTGGAGGAGATTTCGGGTGGGACGATCTGCATTGACGGCAAAGTGGTCAATGACATCGCCCCCAAAGACCGGGGACTTTCCATGGTCTTCCAGAACTATGCCCTCTATCCGCATATGAACGTCTTTAGCAACATGTCCTTTGGCCTCAGGCTGAAAAAACTCCCCAAAGAGGAGATCCAGCAGCGGGTAAAGGAGGTGGCGGCCATCCTCGGGCTTGAAGACCTGCTTTACAGAAAACCCCATGAGCTTTCCGGCGGCCAGCGCCAGCGGGTGGCCATGGGCCGTGCCATGGTCAGAAAGCCCTCCATATTCCTTTTTGACGAACCCCTTTCAAACCTGGATGCCAAGCTGCGGATCCAGATGCGGGCCGAGATCAAGTTGCTTCATCAACGGGTGGATTCCACGGTCATCTACGTCACCCATGACCAGGTCGAGGCCATGACGCTGGCTGACCGCATCGTGGTGCTCAAGGACGGCTATATTGAGCAGGTGGGCTCTCCTTTGGAACTCTTCTCCAGTCCGGTGAACACCTTTGTGGCTGGCTTCATCGGCACCCCGCCCATGAACCTTGTGGAAGGAACGATTAAAAACGAGGGGAACCGGACATGGGTCGCTTTTGACGA
Source organism: uncultured Desulfobacter sp. (assembly GCA_963677255.2). GTDB lineage: Bacteria > Desulfobacterota > Desulfobacteria > Desulfobacterales > Desulfobacteraceae > Desulfobacter. Next base: position 665,007 of record CAXXER010000003.1, read on the forward strand.
GGGCCTGAAAATTCCGGTTCCGGGAGCAAATGGCAACACCATAGCCCACGACACCCGGGTCATCATGGGACTGCGTGCAGAGGAAATCACCCCCCTTGAGACACCGGCCTCAGGCGAGTGGGACTTCCAAGGTCGTGTGGTGGTGGCCGAACCTTTAGGAAACGAAACCCACCTTCACATGGACATTCAAGGCGTTAAGCTCATGTCCAAAAGCGAAGGACGCAGAATTTTTAAAGCCGATGAAACCGTCACCCTTTCCATGAATCTGGACGAGATGCACCTGTTTGACGCCCACACCACCCGGGTGATCTTTCAGGGCGGAAAGTCGGTTGGAGATTCGGCCGGACTGTAACACGCTCCCTTCTTTTTCCCCCTGCCGGGCAGCCTCCTGCGGCCGGCAGGGGCGATGTCATTGACAATACGCTCTTATCTGTCATACATAATAACGATCGACACTTTCAATCTCTGTCATCCAATCACAGTTACGAAAAGGACTTGGCCATGGAGAAAGGACCCGTTTGCTCGGTAATGGTTGTAGACGATACCGAGGCCAACATTGATATCCTGGTGGAAGCTTTGGGAGAAAATTACGATGTCCGGGTGGCCCTGGACGGAGAAACTGCCCTGGAGGACATTTCCCGGGAAGCCCCGGACCTGATTCTTCTGGACATCATGATGCCGGGAATGGACGGGTATGAGGTTTGCCGGCATCTGAAAAACGATCCGGCCCACCGGGATATTCCGATCATCTTTTTGACGGCCATGACAGAGGAGCAGGATGAAGCCCGGGGGCTGTCCCTTGGGGCCGTTGACTATGTGACCAAGCCCTTTTCCCCGGATCTTGTCAAGGCAAGGGTCTTTAACCACCTGGAACTTAAACGCCACAGGGACCATCTCCAGGATCTTGTAGACCAGCGGACCCGGGAACTGTCTTTAACCCAGGAAGTCACCATCTACAGCCTGGCCAGCCTGGCCGAGACACGGGATCCTGAAACCGGTGGCCATATCTTAAGGACCCAGCGTTACGTCAGGGCCCTGGCCATCCAGATGGCCACCCGGCCCGGATTTGAAACCCAGCTCACAGATGACGCCATCCGGCTTCTGTACAACTCCGCCCCGCTCCATGATATCGGCAAGGTCGGCGTTGCTGATGCCATCCTCCTCAAACCCGGCGATCTGACCAAAGAAGAATTTGAGGAGATGAAAAAACATACCGAATACGGGAAAAGGGCCCTTCAGGTAGGGGAAGAAAAACTTGGGGAAAACTCTTTTATGAAAGTCGCCCAGGAAATCGCCTATACTCACCATGAAAAATGGAACGGATCCGGTTACCCCAGGGGGCTTAAAGGAGAAGACATTCCTATCTCAGGACGGCTTATGGCCATTGCCGACGTCTACGACGCCCTGATCTCCAAACGGGTATACAAACCGGCATTCAGTCATAAAAAGGCCATGGCCTACATTTGCCAGGACAGCGGCAGCCACTTTGACCCGCAACTGGTGGAAAATCTGATACAAATAGAAGACGAGTTTAGACAGATTGCGTCGGTATTGGCGGACTCAAAAGAGGAAAAGGACACCCTGCTGGACGAATCCGAACGCCCGCCTTTGGCCACTCCCGACGCATCATATGACGATCCCAGGCAATAGCCTGTGACCACAGAAGACGTCTATAACATTCCGGGGCGCTTAGGTTCCCACAGATATTGGGAAAGATCAATATACCCCTGCCCTGATACCGCAATCCCGTCATCCTCCAACAGGGCCTTTTGCAGTTCGAATCCATCTCCTCTGGGAAGGGAAATCCGTCCTCTGGCATTCACCACCCGGTGCCAGGGCAGACCATACTGCCGGGACATGCTGTGAAGGATCCTTGAAACCTGCCGAGCACCCCGGGGGTTGCCGGCCATGGCCGCCACCCGGCCGTAGGAGGTCACCTTTCCTTTGGGGATGGCAGAAAGCACATCCAGAATCTGTCTTGTATCCTTTTTGATCATGACCGCTCACATTGCCATGGAATCCGCTTTTTTTCAACACATAGGATCAGGACCACACCCTTTGACGTTTTTGCCTTTTTGATCAGGCCGGAGACGATCTTTTCTCCATATAGGAGATGAGCCGGGACAACGGGAAGGTCAACATAAAATACATCAAAGTGACCGTGATCCAGATCTCAAAGGTGAAAAAGGTGGCCGCCATGAGTTCCAGCCCCTGAAAGGTGAGTTCCTGTATGGAAATCACCGAGACAATGGCCGAATCTTTGATGGTCGAGATAAACTGGCCTGCCAGGGGAAAGGCGGTCCGCCGGAACGCCTGGGGCAGGATCACAAGCCGAAACGTCCTCGGCCCGGAAAGCCCGATGGCGTATGCCGCCTCCCACTGTCCCTGGGGCAGCCCCTTGATACCGCCCCGTACGATTTCCGATATATAGGCGCCTTCATACAGCCCAAGAGCGGTCACCGCAGAAAAAAAGGCATTGATCTGGTCGGGTCCGGCCCAGACCAGGGCAACCGCTTTTTTTACCGCTTCGGGCTGGTGACGCAGCAGGGTATCCAGGTTAAGAAGGTCCAGAAACTGGCTGGAGACAAAATAGTAAAAAATGATCAGCAGAACCAAAGAGGGGATGTTCCGTATGGACTCGACATAAATGCGACTGACAAACCGTTGAAATCCACTGCCCCGGGCCCCCATGATTCCGGAAAGCGTTCCCAGGCACAGGGCCGCGCCCATGGCCCAAACACTGATCTTTATTGTGGTAACAAAACCTTTAACCAGGATATTGGGCACGATGCGCCCTGTCTCATCCCTGAAAAAAAAATACTGGGGAATGGCCTCCCAGTGCCAGTCATAGGCCAGGGTTGCACCCATTCGGGACAGAAAAAAGCAGATGGCGGCGATCAGAAGCCCCACCGCCGCCGTATCCACGAGGGTAAACTTATTGGAAAGCTTATTGAACAAGGTGCTCCCACTCTTTGGTTTCAAACCAATAGGACTGCCGCTCCTTTAACCATCCTGACGCCTGATTCACAAGGATCCAGTTGTTAAAATAGTTCAGGGCATCAAAGTCCCCCTTGCGAAGGGCAAATCCAATGGGCTCCTGGGTGAAATTCTCCTTGATGGGAACAAAGAGCTTATCCGGGAATTTTAAGGCATGAAACGCGGGCATGGGAGCTGAAGAAACAACCGCATGGACCCGCCCAAGATTCAACTCCTGAAGAGCCTGGCTTTCGTTTTCGAAAAGCTTGAACTGCGCGTTGGGCATAAACTTTTTTGCCGCGGCTTCAGCCGTGGTGCCCATGCGAACGGCTATGGTCACTTCTTTTTTGTTGAAATCCTCCAGCGTGGAAAAGCCTGCCGCCTTTTTTTTATGGGCCACCATGGACATGCCGGAAAATTCGTACGGCAGGGTGAAGTTCACCTTGAGATTCCGCTCGGGGGTGATGCCCATACCGCCGATAATCACATCGAACTTTCCGGTTAAAAGCGCCGGAATAATCCCGGACCAGGCCGTAGGGATAAATTCCACCGTCACCCCCATATCTGCGGCCAGCTTTTTTGCCACATCGATTTCAAACCCGACAAGTTTGCCGGTCTTGTCTTTCATGGCCCAGGGCACAAAGGTGGACATGCCGACCCTAAGCACCCCGTCTTTTTGAATTTTTTCTATAATGCTCTCTTTTGCCTGCATGGTGCCGGTCTGGCCGGCCCAAACAATACCGACAGCAAAAAGAACAATTGCCAAAGCCATAGCGATTTTTTTCATCATAGCCTCCTTTGCTTAATGTATATAGTTCATCCGGACTTCCAGTTGACGAATCAAAAAAGACAGGCTCGCTGTGATCACAAGGTAACAAAGCGCCACGGTAAACCAGATCTCAAAGGTTAAAAAGGTCTGGGAAACAATCTTCTGGGCCTGCATGGTCAAATCATAAATGGAAATCGTTGACACCAGGGCTGAATCCTTGATCAGGGAAACCGACTGACCTGCCAGCATGGGAAGGGTGGCTTTAAGCATCTGGGGAAGGATCACCTTGAAATAGATCACAGGTTTGGCTAATCCAAGCCCCAGGGCTGCTTCAATCTGTCCCTTTGGAACCCCCAGAATCCCTGACCGGATGATCTCCGAGGCATAGGCCCCCTCAAACAGGCTTAAAGCCCAGACGGCAGACCAGAATGCGGAAATGTCCAGTACCGGGGAAATGACGAAATAAATCAAAAAAATCTGGATCAGCAGGGGGGTGTTTCTCACCGTTTCCACATAGAGCCATGCCAGTACCCTCACCACGGGGAAAGGTGACAGTCTGGCCATGGCTGAAAAAATCCCAAGTCCGAGAGAAAGCACAAGCCCCACCCCCGATATTTTCAAGGTCACCCACAGCCCTTGCAGCAAAAGGCCCGGCACCCATCGGCCCCCCTGCTCCGTTAAAAGATAGGAGGGGATACGATACCATTGCCAGTTGTACTCCAGGTTTACATATCCGGCCGCAAAAACGGCCAATAGAAAAAAGAGGAAAAGAACAGATTTGATCAGGCTTCGGGCCGGGGTCATTTTCATCCCCTTCAGGGAATCGTCATTTGCGCAAAAACAAAGGGTTCGTCAAATGCTTATCATAGCATGAACCCCGCGCACCTTAAAGGTAAAACCTCAACACCCTGCCCCTTGCCCATAAAAAAACCTGCTGCTCCCGGGGACAGGGAACAGCAGGTTTCTGGTCTGCGTGTAAGGAGAACGCAGGAGGTTTATTTAGTTGCTGCCAGTGAAGTCCGGATAGGCATGTCCGCCGTGTTCGGTAGCATCCAGCCCTTCCAGTTCTTCCTCTTCGGAAACTCTCAGGCCAATTGTGGCGTTGATGACTTTAAAGAGGATGAATGCTGTGGCAAAAGTCCAGACAAAGCAGGCCAGGATGCCGATGCACTGTACGGACAGGATCTTAATGGTGGTGCCGCCGATGTTAAAGATACCGGCTGCCAGAGTCCCCCAGGCACCGCAGACACCGTGAACGGATACGGCGCCGACGGGATCGTCGATTTTGATTTTGTCAAAGAAGACGACTGAGAAGACAACCAGGATACCGGCAATCGCACCGATAATGACAGCGCTGCCGGGGGTGACATTGGCACATCCGGCAGTAATCCCCACGAGCCCGGCAAGCGCGCCGTTAAGGCTCATGCCTACCTCGGGCTTTCCAAACTTCATCCAGGAGACGATCATGGCCAAGACACACCCGGCAGCAGCCGCCAAATTGGTATTTACGAAAATCATTGCAATATCTTTAGTTGCAGCGGTGGTGGATCCGGGGTTGAAACCGAACCAGCCCAGCCACAGGATAAAAACGCCCAGGGCAGCCAGCGGGATATTGTGACCCAGAATGGGTTTCACACCGCCGTCTTTGGTAAATTTACCGATACGGGGACCTAAGACGATAGCACCGGCAAGCGCAGCCCAGCCACCAACGGAGTGAACAACGGTGGAACCGGCAAAGTCGATGAATCCAAGGCCTTCAAGCCAGCCGGAACCGTTGAACAGGGAGCCCCATGCCCAGGAGCCGAAAATCGGATAAATAAAGGCAGACAGAACCGCAGAGTAAATCAGGTAACCGGTGAATTTGGTCCGTTCTGCCATGGCACCGGATACGATGGTGGCGGCGGTAGCGGCAAACACAACCTGGAACATCCAGAATGCCAGGACCCAGGGATCTCCGCCGACTTGAAAATCACTCAGGAAAAAGCCGCTGGTACCGAAAAAACCAGTCTTGGACACACCGAACATCAGGCCGAAACCAATGGCCCAGTAAAAAATGGAACCCATGGAAAAGTCCATGAGGTTTTTCATCATAATATTAACGGCATTTTTGGCCCGGGTGAACCCGGCTTCCACCATGGCAAAACCGGCCTGCATGAAAAAAACCAGGGCTGCGGCCACAAGGGTCCACATATAGTCCGCGTGGGACTGCACTAAATCAATTGCCGCTTTATTGGTTAACGCCGTCGGGGTGTCGTCGCCGGCCCAGGCGGAGGATATGCTGCAGATGAGCGCCATAAGAATCATTCCGATATACTTCATTGTTTTTTCGTCTCCTTTGGAAAGTTTAGTTTGGTTAAAGGGCATCAACACCGGTTTCACCGGTCCGGATCCGGATCACCTCTTCGACGGGAAGGATAAATATCTTTCCGTCACCGATTTTTCCGGTCTTGGCGGTCTCCACAATGGTATCCACCACGGCCTGGGCCTGATCATCGTCCACGCAGATTTTCAGTTCCACCTTGGGAACGAAATCTGTCTGGTACTCTGCCCCGCGGTAGACTTCCTTATGGCCTTTTTGCCTGCCAAATCCCTTTACTTCGGAAATGGTCATTCCGGTGATGTTGATTTTGGATAAGGCATCTTTTACCTCATCTACCTTGAATGGTTTGATTACTGCCAGAATTTTCTTCATGTTTACTCCCTTGTCTAAGGTGTTCACTCCAACCATGTGCCTTTTCTTAAGAGCAAAAGGGGTGCCAGGCTAATGATTTTTTAATTTTTCTTTGCAACTATTTAATATCGTTAAATTTTCATATTTAAGAACTTAATGGAGAAGTTCCTGAAAGTACATTTTTGAAATTTTACTTATTACGTTTTTGTACTTACACGGCAAAATAGAAAAATTCACCGCAGAAACAAACACATTTTTGTTATTTATATCGCAAAAGGTGTTTTTGGAACGGAAGGAGGATCTGGCTGAGCGCCTTACCGGCAGCATATCCCCGGCTGAATGGGCGCAGAAGAAGAGGAATCCGGGCAAAATTCAAACAAGCCCGGGGAAACCGATACATGAGGCCGGCCGTTCGGTGATAGAACCAAAGGTCCAGGCGCAGCCTCGAAAGGGAGGCGTGATAAAGGGACAAAGCGTTTGAAGGACGTTTGAGCGCCCGGTCAATGGCCGCCGCGGCCAACTGCCCTGACTTCAGGGCCGCATAAATGCCCTCCCCCAGCAAAGGTTCGGCCAGACCTGCGGCATCGCCTGCCAGCAGCACAGCACCGTATCCTTCGGACACACCGCCTCCCAACCGGGCACCAACACCGATCGGATACCCCTTTACCGCCTCAAGCCTGGCATGACCGAAATGCGCCTTTGCATACATTTCTAGCATCTTGCGCTCAAGCCGCATCCCGGCATCGGCAGCATAGACACCTATGTTTACATGATCATTTCTGGGAAACATCCAATAGTACCCCCGGATCCTCTGTGAAAAATCAAAGGCCATGGGATACGCCAGAGGATCTGCCACTTTAACATCCGCCTCAAGGGCGGGATATTTTAGTATTCTATCTGGATGTCCGCCAGGGATGTGTTCACGGCCCGTGATAAGTCTTCGGATTGTAGAATTGGCCCCGTCAGCGCCGATGAGAAACCCTGCGGTCAGGCACTGTTTTTTCCCGTTCTCTGAAACTGTCAGTCTAACGCCGCCGCCAAGGGAAGCATCGGCCTGGTCCAAAGAGATCACCTTATCAATAATCCTGAATTGGGCCCCGGCAGTCATCGCACGGTTCAGAGAATACTGATCAAGATCTTTGCGCTGGACCATATAACAAAGCGGATCTTTATCCGCCACCATCAAGGTGCCGCCGCCGGGTCGGATAATTTTCACCTGCCTGCAGGTTCTTAAAACCAGATGGGAGATATCATAGGGAAAAAGCGCCAAAGCCTTGGGAGTCACCCCTCCGGCACAGGCCTTTTTCCTGGGAAAGGCGTGACGGTCAGCAATCAGCACCCGATGCCCGGCCGAGGCCAAGGCATAAGCAGCTGCTGTCCCGGAAGGTCCTGCTCCTATGATGATCACATCAATCATGAAGGGGGTCATACCAGAAATAGATTAGAATCGCAATCAAGGCAGTGGCACAGGATTACAGGGTCCTCGCCTTTTCAAGAATCTTAAGCACCAGGGTTGTTTTGCTGACCGAAACAATGGTGTAGGTAACATCTCCCAGGCGAAGCGTTTTTCCTGCCCGGTCTGCATTGGAAAAGGCCTGGCGGTAGGGATGGTCCGGATCCAGTTCTTCCAGATAAAGATCGAGCACAATTTGTCCCTCATCCATGCCGCGAAAGATAAGGCTTGTGTCCGCCACATGAATCCGTTCTCCCATAACAAGGACAACCTGGTCATTAATGATTCGGGTTTGTGCCAGACTGGCCCCTTCCGGCGCCTTTGGCATGGTTCCCCGCCATCTTGCAAACTTTTCCTTGAAAGACGGGGTGGATACATAATAGGTGATGCCAAAGGGAATGGCCAGACACAGGATGATGAAGACAATGGCCAGCCACCCTTTTTTGTTGGGCATTGCCATAATCCCTTCCATACGTTTATGGGTAAAATCCTATATTTATAGGATCATAGGCCCTGACCCCGTTGATGTCAATTTTTATTCCAGGGCAGTTTAGGCACTGCAAGGAGAAACCTTTGTTGACTCGGTACCGGGATTTGATACCCTTTTACTCCGAAAATGACACCGGGTTCCAAGCTCATATAAAAAGTGTGACTTAAAGTCAGTGTCCTGCCCCGGCGTCGATATCAAAGATTTTCCGACCGTCCACATAATCTTTTGTGGCATATTGGGAAATTCGCTGAATTTTTGAAGACAGCTCCAAAATTCGCTCGGTGTGGCTTTTGACCAGGTTGATCAGCTCCTGTTTTCTGGATGAGGGGGTCTTGGGATCGGATAATTTTTCTATGCCGATGAGCACCACCTGCAAAGGGTTGTTCAGCTCATGGCTGACAGCGCCTGCCATTTCCAGGATGGCTCTTAGCTTTTCCTTGTCCTGGTGCTCTTTGGCGATCTGCTTTTGCTTGGTGATATCCATGAAGTATCCCAGAGCGGCCCGGGAGCCTTCATACTTCACCGATGTCACCGTTTCCATGACCCATTTTTCCCGGCCGTCCCTGTCTAGGATGACAAACTCATAGGGCGTTGTCGCCTGCCCTGCCAGCATCGCCTTGGCATGTTCTGTCACCTGCTGCCTGTACCCGGCCTGGACGAGGTCAAGCGAAGGCCTGCCGATCAGCTCTTTCTTTGAATATCCCGTAATCCGGCAGAATTCCGGGTTAACATACTTAAACCGCCCCCGCTCAAGGATATAGCTGCCGATCAGCGCACTGTTACGGCTGTGTTCCAGTTCCTCTTCCGCCTGCTTTCTCTGGGTATTGTCCCGGATGAACCCTTCAATACCCACCACCTTATTCTGGCTGTCCCGGACCACCGACCACCGATCATGCATCCATAGGGTACTTCCGTCGGTATCAATATACCGGTACTCCGCCTCTCCGTTGGTCCCCCCGCTGTCCAGGGTCTGCTGTCTTGCCTGCCGCAGTTTTTCCCTATCTTCCGGGTGGATATGCTGGCTTGCGCTGTACGAGGACAGGATCATGTGTCCGTCTTCTTGTATTTCATACATCTGCAGAAACCGTTTATTAAAAAAAGGAAAGGTCCCCGATTCAATGTCAAACAGATAGATGGCATCCTGAGAGAGGTCGGCTAGGTGCTGAAAACTTTCCGATAAGGTTTTGACAATATCGCCGTCATGGATATCTGACGGGGGACGGGCTTCTTTTTCCAGTTCCCGTATTCTTGCTTCCAGCTCTTCATATGTCGGTTTTCTGCTCAATGGCTTTCCTTATGAACATTTCGGAATTTTTAAATTTGCAAATAATAATTTAAAATTATCGTTATATCGGTAATAGATTGGGTTCTCAAGATAAAATGAATTGCCCTGACGGATTGAAACCCGTCAGGGCACCTGATCTGAGAGCATCAGACTCCCTGGCAGTCGATATTAATGGTTCCTTCCATAAATTTGACCGCACGGCCACGGATCAGAACCCGGCCCTCAAGGGGACCCTGCCCCAGCTCGCAGTCCAGCTGCCCGGAGCGGGCAGACACCTGACAGGCCAAAAGCCTTCTTTTCCCCAGGCGTTTTGCCCAATAGGGAGTTAGGGTGGTATGGGCGGAGCCCGTCACAGGATCCTCATCTACGCCCACACCGATACCAAACCACCTGGAGACAAAATCATAGGCGTTTCCAGGTGCGGTCACAATGATCCCTCGAAGATCCAGATGGGCGAACCTTGCGTAATCCGGACGGATCTTTCTCACCTGGTCTTCATTTTCGAGAACCACCAGGTAATCTTCTGCCGCCAAAACACCGCCGGGTGGGACATCCCCGACAAGGTTCAACCCTTCCAAAAGACCTTCTGGCGGTTGACAGGGGACTGCCGGCTGACAGGGAAAATCCATGGTAAACCCATCCTCGCCGGCAGTGACTGCAAGGGGGCCGGACCGGGTTGAAAAATGCATGGCGCCTTTGACATCAAATTCCGAAGACAAAATAAAGGCTGTCGCCAGGGTGGCGTGGCCGCAAAGATTTACCTCCACGGCGGGGGTAAACCACCTCAGGTCATAGGTGTTGGGGGCGGTCTGAACATAAAAGGCGGTTTCCGACAGGTTGTTTTCCATGGCAACGGCCTGAAGGATTTCATCGGGCAGCCAGGATGCAAGCGGGCACACCGCTGCGGGGTTACCTTTAAAAAGACAATCCGTAAAGGCGTCCACCTGATACAGTTGAAGTTTCATGGGCGTGCCTCCGCTTCGGCCACCAGGGCCAGGACCATGGATTCAACCACACCGCCGATCCGCTTCATATGGCCGATCCGCTCTTCTTCGGTCCTGCCGGGATAGTTTCTAAAGGCGATTAAAATCCCGGACAGGCAGGAAAAAAGCGTATGGGCTAAAAGTCTTGGATTCTTTTCTACCCCCAGGCCTTTGAATACCGTTTCAAATACGTCCATCAGCCGTCGTCCAATATCATTGAGCTGTTCCACCGCCCCCATCTCCTTGTTGCCGTGGAGGGCAAAATGGGTAATCATCCGCCATTGGGACGCCTGCTCAATATAGTAATCCAGGAAATGGGAAATACAGACTTTCAAAGGGGTGTCGCTTTGCCTAATTCGTTTTTCAAGGTCGTCGATGAACTCACAGGCATCCATATGGGCAATCCTGGCGTAGAGTTCCTCCTGGCTGTTGAAATAGGTATAAATAGAGGATTTAGCAATCCCTGCGGTCCTTGCGATCTCGGCCATGCTGGCCTTGTCATAGGTGGTCTGGCCAAAGACCTCACGGGCGGCATCCACAATAATCTGCTGCCGCATCTTCCGCTCTTTCACCTTTAGGCGGCTTAAGGTGTCTTTCTTGGTCATGAATTACTTTCCGGGATGATTTTGAGGTTATGATCCGCTGTAAACTTATTTTTTGTAACATAACTTAGGGGGTTTAACAAGTTGACCTTGACACCCCGACCGGCGTTCGATATAAAAACCAACGGACAAAGTTACGTTTAATGGTTGCCATCATTGTCCAAACAAGGCAATGCCCAATCCCCGTATTCCCATGAAGACAAAAGGAAATGCCATGACAGACCCTTTTTCCCCCTTTTACCAGGCCGTAAAAGATCCGGCCGGGGCAGCCCCGGAAAACAAAAAAACCATTGGCTATCTGTGTTCCTACGCCCCGGAAGAACTGATCTTTGCAGCCGGCTGCCATCCCATTCGCCTGTTTTCCTCCAAGGCCGACATCCAGCTGTCGGAAAACCACCTGCAAAGTTACTGCTGCAGCCTGGTCCGGGGGATTTTGGAAGACGGTCTTTCCGGCCGTTGGAAACAGCTTTCCGGTATTGTATTCCCCCATACCTGCGACTCGATCCAGCGCCTTTCCGATATCTGGCGCCTGAACATCAACATGTCCTTTTTTGCCGATGTCGTCATGCCGGTCAAGCTCACAGATCCATCTTCCCGAGCCTATATGGAACAGGTGCTTTCAAAGCTCAAATCCGATCTGGAAGCCTGGACCGGCAATCGTGTTTCCGATGAGTGCCTGGCCGAATCCATTGCCCTTTTCAACCGGATCCGCAAAAGCCTGGCCCAAATTTACGATCTAAAGTCTAAAACCCCGGGTATTATCCGCGGAAAGGATCTTTATACCGTTATCAAAGGCTCTATGATCATGGACCGGGCAACCTTGGCCGACCACCTGGAAACCCTGACCAAGGCCCTAGAAGCCAGTGATGCGTCTTTGTCTCTACCCTCTCCCAAACGACTCATTCTCTCTGGATCGGTCTGCGATATGCCGGATCTCTACACCATGATCGAGTCTGCCGGCGGAGCGGTGGTGGGAGACGACCTGTGTTCCGGGCAACGCTGGTTTGAAGGTCTTATTCCTGAAGATCTCCCTCCAATGCAGGGACTGGTCACCCGGTACACGGACCGGGTAATTTGCCCTGCCAAACACAGCGGCCCAACGGCCCGGGGCACCGCCCTGATTGATCTGGTCCGTGAAAAAGAGGCGGATGGTGTGGTCTTCACCCTGCTCAAATTCTGCGATCCCCACGCCTTTGACTATCCTTATCTTGCAGAGGAACTTTCCAGCAAAGGTATCCGCCACCTTCACCTTGAAATGGACGACAGCCAGGACAGCACAGGCCAGATGGCCACCCGGCTGGAAACCTTCATCCACATGATTTAAAAAGAGGATCCCATGAGCCAGACAGACCCTGAAAAAGAGCGTCGCAAGATCAAGTCCGCAAAAAAGATGCGGGAAATCATGACCGGTTATTATATGGATGCCCTGACAGCCCGGGAAAACAACAAAACCGTGGCCTGGATCACCTCCGGGGGGCCTGTGGAGCCGCTTATCGCCATGGACATCATCCCGGTCTATCCGGAAAACCACGGGGCCATGATCGGGGCGTCAAAAATGGGGGAGGATCTGTGCGCCAAGGCCGAAGAAATGGGCTACAGCCAGGACCTTTGCTCCTATGCCCGAGCGGATATCTCCTGCGCCGTCCACGGCGGCGGCCCCTTGGGCGGTCTGCCCAAACCCGACCTTTTAGTCTGCTGCAACAACATCTGCGGCACGGTGCTCAAATGGTACGAAATCCAGGCCCGGCACTTCAACGTGCCCCTGTTCATCCTGGATACCCCGGTCTGCCACCAAGGGTACTCGCCGCAGATCGCAGCTTACGTGGAGCAGCAGATGAGGGACTATCTGACCTTTCTGGAAAGCGTCACAAAACGCCCCTTTGACCAGGACCGGCTCAAAGAGGTTGGAAAAATCTCTCTTGCAGGCCAAACACTGTGGCAGAAAGTGCTTAACACCACCACCAGCAAACCCTCCCCCATGTCCGCCTTTGACGCCTTTTTCTTTTTAGCCCTTATCGTCACCCTCAGGGGCACCCAGGTCACGGTGGATTTTTACGGGGAACTGCTGGCTGAGATGGAGGAGCGGGTTGAAAAGGGCATCTCCATCGTTCCCGAGGAAAAATACCGGCTGCTCTGGGACAATCTTCCCGTATGGTATAATCTAAAATGGTTGTCCACCAAATTTGCCGACCACCATGCCTGCCTTGTGGCGGACACCTACACCTCAGCCTGGTGCTCGGCGATCAAATACATTGATCCCGACAGGTTCTTAGAATCCCTTGCCGAGGCCTATACCCGGATTTACCTGAACATCGGGGTGGACGAGATGGCCAATCAAGTCCTTGACATGATACGCTTTTACGATGTAGACGGATTTGTAATGCATTCGAACCGGTCCTGCAAGCCGTACTCCTTCGGCCAGATGGACATCATGAAAATCGTCAGGGAAAAGGCGGGCATTCCTGTGCTCATGATCGAAGCCGATATGGTGGATTCGAGAAGTTTTTCAAAGTCCCAGGCAGAGACCCGGATCGATGCCTTTATGGAAATCATTTCAGGAGGGCAGTCATGAATTTCAACTTAGAAGGGAAAACCGCCCTGGTCACCGGGGGCAGCCGGGGTATCGGCCTTGAAACCGCTAAAAGCCTTCTTTCCGAAGGCGCCACCGTTTTTATCTGCGGCAGGAAAGCCGACGGATTGGAATCGGCCAGACAAACCTTGGGAAACCCGGACAACCTTTACCCGATTCAGGCCCATATCGCCAAAGCCGCAGATGTGGATGCTCTGTTTGAAGCCATCAACGATAAGACCGACACCCTGGATATCCTGATCAACAATGTAGGGATGAACCTGATCACACCGGGGGTGGCAGATCTGGATCCGGGACTTTGGCAGAAGATCATCGACACCAACCTCACCGGCACCTTCCTGGTCAGCCGCAAGGCCGCAGTCATAATGCGCGAGAACGGCTGCGGAAAAATCGTTTCCGTCACCTCCATTGCCGGCCATAAGGCCACACCTGGAATGGGCATCTACGGCATTGCCAAAGCCGGAATTGAAATGCTGACAAAAGTTTTGGCCTCGGAACTTGCCATGGCCAATATCCAGGTCAACGCCGTGGCCCCGGCCATGGTACGGACAAAATTTTCCGAACCCTTCTGGTCCAACACGGAACTGCTCACCCATGTCACCTCGACCATTCCCATGGGCCGAATCGCGGAAATTGAAGATGTGGTTCGGCCGATTCTCTTCCTGGCTTCGCAGGGATCTTCCTTTATTACCGGCCAGACCCTTTTAGTGGACGGGGGCGCCACAGCCGTATGATCTTCGCCGGCATCGACATCGGTTCCATCACGGCTAAAGCGGCCTTGGTAACCCGAAATGACGACGGCAGCCTGACCCTTTTGGGAACCTGCGTGATCCCTACAGGATACCACCATGCCCGGGCGGCCCGGGCTGTGTATGATGCCGTGCTTGACGCCTGCGGTATCCCAGCATCCAAGGTATGCCGCATCGTCGCCACAGGCTACGGCAGAAACTCCGTGGAGTTTGCCGATAAGGCCATGACCGAAATTATCTGCCACGGCAAGGGGGCCCACTTCTCCCATCCGGAAATCCGCGGAATCATCGATGTCGGAGGGCAGGATTCCAAGGCCATTGCCTTGGATGCCAGAGGAAACGTCGAAAATTTTGCCATGAATGATAAATGCGCCGCCGGTACCGGCCGTTTTCTGGAGGTGATGGCCAGGGCCCTGGATCTGTCCCTGGATGAGCTGGGACCCATGGGCATGGCCGCAAAATCCCCGGCTAAGATATCCAGCATCTGTACGGTATTTGCCGAATCCGAAGTTATTTCAATGATCGCCGCCCAGAAATCCCGTGCCGATATTATCGCAGGCATCCATGAGGCCACAGCCGTGAGAGTGGCGACTCTGGCCAGGAAAATCAAAATCTGTTCCCCGGTGATTATGACCGGAGGCGTGGCTAAAAACACCGGCGTGGTCAAGGCATTGGAACTTTACCTGGAACTGCCCGTTCTGGTAGGAGACGCCCCCCAGGAGAATGGGGCTGTCGGCGCTGCAGTCCTGGCGGCAGACTCTGTTAAGCCACTATAAAACAGGCCAAAGAGAGGAGCAAACATGACCAGCGAACACGGATTTTTCAAGGCACCGGATAACGAAGAAATCTTTTACCAATGCTGGCTGCCAAAAACGCAGACGCGGGCCGCCCTCATCGTGGTCCACGGGGTGGCGGAGCATTCGGGACGGTACATGAACCTTGTCAACGTCATGGTACCAGACGGATACGGTGTATACGCCATAGATCATTACGGGCACGGCCGGTCCGGGGGAAAAAGACTCTTTGTCCCCTCCTTTGACTATTTTATCCAAGGTCTGGATACTCTGGTGGACCGGGTAAAGCAATGGGAGCCCAATAAAAAATGTTTTCTGGTGGGGCACAGTATGGGGGGATTAATCACGGCCTCGTACCTTTTGAACCACCAGGACAAGGTGGACGGCGCTGTTTTAAGCGGGCCCGCCGTTAAGGTGCCGGATAACATTTCAGTTTTCACCCTCTGGGCTGCCCGGATCTTCTCCAAATTACTGCCTTCCCTTGGCATTAAGCAGCTGGAAGCCGACAGCATCAGCCGGGATCCTGAGGTCGTCCGGGCCTATGTCAACGATCCTTTGGTCTCAACGGGAAAACTGACGGCCCGGCTGGGGGAACAGCTTCTTGGGGCCTGCCTGAATCTTGAAAAGGCTGCCAAAAGGATACAGATTCCGCTTTATATTCTTCAGGGCGGCTCCGATACCCTGGTGGATCCAGACGGTGCCCGAAAGTTCCATGGTGCGGTCGCATCTGTCGATAAAGACCTTATCGTTTATCCCGACAGGTTCCATGAAATTTTCAACGATCCTGGGAATGATGAAGTATTTTCTGACATACGCGCCTGGCTGGACCGTCACCTGACCTGATCCGGTTCCCGCTTCCCTGTACGGCCCATTTCAGCCCAGTCCGGGAGCATAACCGCGAAGGCGGTCCTTTCGGCTTTTCCATTCCGGGATGGCGTTTTCCATCAAGCTGTAAAACCGTGAATTGTGGGAGGGCTCCAGAAGATGGAGCAGTTCATGGACCAGCACATACTCCAGAAGATCATAGGGCAGACAGGCCAGAGCCAGGTTAATCCAAATCCGCTTTGCCCGGATATTGCAGCTTCCCCACCGGGTCTTCATCTTCCGGATTCGGAACTGAACCGACCCCACGCCCAAACGGGGCCCCCATACTGCCAGAAGATCCGGTATATCACGCTTCAACCCGTCTCTAAACCAATCCGACAAGATCCGGGCGGGTTCCAGGCCTGCTTTCACGTGGATGTCAATGCCTGCTTCCGGATGAAATCGAACCCTGTTTTTCGTTGACGGAGAATGGACGGTCACCGGGCAGGCGGCCCCGCGAACCAGGCAGCTAACCCCGGTACGGACATGCTCGGGAATCAGAGGAGAAACAGCTGGTTCGGCCGCCTTGGATGCCATCCACCCGGCCTTGGCTTCAATGGCCTTTACAAGGGATGCGGAAGAGATGCCCACTGGGGCTGAAATCCGAAACCGCCGGCCGTGCGGATCAACCCTAAACCAGATGTTACGGATAGGTTTATAGGTGACCTCAAGGTCCCATCCCTTCGGCAAATCCTTCAGGCTGTCGCCGTCACTGCCGATCATCCGTTCTGCTGCTGTTTCAGCCCCTGAACCAGAGTATTGATCAGCTGTCCGTTGGGAGCATGGGCCATGGGGTTGATCTCAAGCAGGGCTTCCCAGGCCTGGATCGCCCCGGGCAGATCGTTTAAATCGTGCATGAGAACGATGCCCTTGTTGAACCGGGCCGTTTCAAAGTCAGGCTTTGCCTGAATCGCCCGGTCAAAACACTCCACTGCCTTTTGGGGGTTATTATCCCTTCTGTACATCACCCCCAGGTCTGTGAGGACATGGGGATCTTTAGGGGACAGTTCCAAAGACGTTTCATAGGCTTCAATGGCATCTTTATACCGGTGGCTGTCAAAAAAGGCATTGCCCAGTGCCACCCAGGCCTCAACATTTTCAGGATGTGCTTTGACAACCGTCTCAAGTTCCAGGATCTTTGCTGCATGGTCGACTTCTGCCTGGCCGCCGTCTGTATTCTGCGGTGCTGCCTGCGGTGGCATCCCGGCACTTTTCATGCCGCCGCCCTGATTCGGGGCCAGTTTAAATGAGGTGTAGGCGGCCCCCAGCATAAATCCGAATGTAAGCGCGACCAGAATGGCGATGTAAAGTGTCTGTTTATTTACCATAGTTGTTGTATCCGTTTCGTTTTTGTTTTCAACCCATTTGATAGTTTGCGAACGCCTAATATAACCATGATGGGAATCTGTGCAAGCGCCCCATCAGCCGACCTCCACATGCCAGGGTTCAAAACGCACCCCAAGATGATTGCCCTGCTCATATCTGAATTTGATAAACCCCAAATCCGTCAGCCGGCTGTATACCCGGGTCCGGGTAAATTTTTCGGTAAAATTATCCACCCCGAAGCCCTGCTCTCCCACATCAAAATCGCCTACACCGTGGTAAGAATACCCTGGCGGAGCAAGGGATCTGGAAGCCAGGGAAAGATTTCCCTTATGACTTTGAGCCTTGCTCAAAAAAAGCAGGAACTGCTTCATCATCCCCCGGATCCCCGAGGTCAGCACGACATTTTCGCCGACCTGTTTCCTGATCTGTTCGTACATTTCCACCGGCTGTCCCTTGTAAAGGTAATTGCCGGTTCCTGTGACCTTAGTGACATTGCCTCGGTTCACCTCCCCGGTCATTCGGGGCATGGGCTTTTCCCCCATGAATCCATATGTACCGGCCGGGCTGTAAAAAATTTTTTCAAGGAACTCAAGTTCTTCTTTGGTAAAGGCGCCGACCCTGGCATAGGATTTGGCATAGGCCCTTGCCTCGTCAAATCCCAACAGATAAAAATTGCCATGTCCCACCAGGCGCTGAAGGCGCTCAAGCCGTTGAAGATTGGACTTTAAAACGCCGAATTCATCTGCAGCGAGCACGATATCATCGGCAAACCAATGGTTGAAATACTTGGATTTTACAAGCCGGTCCCGGATCGCCCGGTCCGGGACGGCGGGGGCCATTGAAAGCGCGGCCGTTCTGATTCCCGGATCCTTTTTCTGCGGCACGCAGGCCAGGGTTCCTGCAACCGCAGGACAGGTACCGGCAAGCAGAGGAGGCAGGCAACTTCCTGCAAATTTTAGAAACGTCCTTCGGTTCATTGTCAGGTCAAGCGGTACTCCATGGGTTGATTGAAATGGGGTCATTGTACTCCAACCCGAAGGTGCAGTAAAAGATTTTTTTATTCGTGGCAGTAGCAGCTTTGGGACCGATCTCCCGGTCAAGGTTGCGCTCCTGCAACCGGCGCCCAAGACAAAGGCACAGCGCCTATGACGGCAATCTGTTGAAATAAATTGTTTTTTTAACCCCCTGCTTATAAAAAGCCTTCTGGCATGACTTATGCTCATCCTAACCCAAAAACTTCATCAACGAACAAATGAAACTGAACCTTTAGCGTTTAAAGGAGAACTCCATGGAAAAAGTTGCGATTGTCGGTTGTGGTTCATACATTGATCAGGGATACGGATGTCCGGGTGAATGGCGCTGCCTTAAGGCTGCTGCCATGGGAGAGGGTAAATTTGACGCACCTGCTGCCGTTGTTTCCTTTGTCAAATGCCAATGCCCCGGACGCACTGTTGTCCCCAGCATCGGCATGGCCGCCAAATTGTCCGAAATCAAACCGGATAAAGTCTATTTAAGTTCCTGCCTGGTCGGTGCGGTACCTGGCTGTCCCTACACCTCTGCTCAGGATCTTGCAGACATCATCAAGGAGAAAACCGGCATCGACGTTGTCATGGGAACACACGACTACCACTAAATCTTTTGGAAAGGAAAAAGGATGGCAGAAGCGGTAATTAAATTAGGCCGTAAAAAAAAGGCCTCAACATTTTTAGACAAGGTGAAACAGATTCTGCCCGAGGGTGGAAACCTGAACGCCTGCCTGACCTGCGGGGCCTGCTCTTCTGGCTGCCCCGCCACAGGTCTTGCAGATATGGATCCCAGAAAATTTTTACGCATGGCAGCCTTAGGCATGGACGAGGAGATTATTGCCTCTGACTGGCCCTGGATGTGCACCATGTGCATGCGCTGCATCTATGTTTGCCCCATGAAAATCGACATTCCCCAGCTGGTTTTCAATGCCCGGACCCTGCGTCCCAGAGAGGAGCGTCCCAGAGGAATTTTAGGGTCCTGTGACGCCGCTTTGAAAAACGACAGCGGATCAGCCATGGCAGCCTCCGAGGAAGATTTTCAGTTCGTTGTTGAAGATGTGCTTGAAGAATACCAGGAAGCCCAGCCTGAATTTGCCGAAATGGAAGCTCCCATTGATAAGGAAGGGGCGGAATTCTTCCTGAACCAGAACTCAAGGGAACCTGTCACCGAGCCCGATGAAATGGTGCCGTTGTGGAAGATCCTGCACACGGCAGGAATTAACTGGACATACGGCTCCAAGGGATGGGGCGGTGAAAATTATTGCATGTTTCTTGCCGACGACGACGCCTGGAAGCACCTGGCCTCCAATACCATCGGACAGGCAAAGAAACTCAAGTGCAAGACCTATCTCAATACCGAGTGAGGGCACGTCACCTTCAGCGTCCGTGCCGGCGCTAAAAAATTCGGGATTGACACCGAAAACCTTGAAATTAAAAATATTTATGAGTACTACGCAAAGTGGATCCGTGAGGGCAGGCTTAAGGTCAACTCGGACTGGAACAAAGATCTTGGCATCAAATTCACCGTTCAGGATCCGTGTCAGATTGTTCGGAAAAGCTACGGCGATCCCATTGCCGATGATCTGCGGTTTGTTGTGAAATCCGTTGTCGGTGAAGAAAACTTTATCGACATGCAGCCCAACAAGTCCAACAACTACTGCTGCGGCGGCGGCGGTGGATTCCTTCAGTCCGGATTCAAAGAAGAACGCCTGGCCTACGGCAAACTCAAGGACAACCAGGTCCAGGCCACCGGTGCAGATTACTGCATTGCCGCCTGCCACAATTGTCACGCCCAGATCCATGAGCTGTCCGAGCACTACGGCGGAGGGTACGGAGTGGTCCACCTGTGGACATTGATCTGTCTTTCTTTAGGGATTCTTGGTCCCAACGAAAGAGAGTATCTGGGAGATGATTTAAAAGAGGTAAATGTGTTCCACCCGGAGACTGCGATGTAGTCTTCGACCGCTGCCGGAGGGTTCCCCGTCACTGCCCTCCGGCAGCCTCCTTTTCGCCTGCTTTTTTCATCTTGCTGCCTATTTTTCTACCGATCGTTTCCCCAGAGGTGAAAAGCAGACCCCGGCCAGCCGGAAGTGGGCGAATCCGAAGGGGATGCCGATAATGGTCAGACACAGGCTGATCCCGGCCAGCACATGGGAAATGGCCAGCCAGATCCCGGCCAGCACGATCCAGAGGACATTGGCAAGACCGGTCCCTGCGATCCGCTCTTCTCCTACAGCCCTTGCATCCACAAGCTCTTTGCCAAAGGGGAAAGCGGCAAAGCCTGCAATTCTGAAGGCGGCAAAGCCAAAGGGGATGCCCACCACCGTGAGCATGAGAATAAGGCCTGTGAACAACCAGAGCAGTCCAGCGGCAAACCCGCCGCCGAAAATAAACCAAAGGATATTAAGCAAAAAAGCCATGATCATTTTTTCCAATGCTTCGGGTATGGCGTGTGTTGAAAAGCCCTGACAGGCCATACCGGTTCTTGTCCGCTGTGAAGCGATATTCTTGCCGGAGGCCTTAAGCTATAACATTGTCCTGCAAGAAGCGCAATCTGCAGATTCTTTATGGCAGACCGTAAAGACCGAACCAAAGACTATATCTGAAACCTTTGGATTCGGCGCCTTAAATCCTCTGCAATAGAGGAAAGCTGTTTTGAACTTTCCTTCATCCGGCTGCTGCTCCGGTTCATCTGGGTGGACGACTGACTGACCTGATCAATGGCAGCCGTAACATCAGAAGAGACCCGGGCATTCTCGGCGACCTTTTCATTAACCCCTTCAATGCTCAAGGAGACATCCGCAGCATTTTTGGCAATCTCAGCTGTCACAATGGACTGCTCCTCAACCGCAGAGGCAATGGTATGAACAATCTGATTCACCTCCGTAACAATGGAGGCGATGTCCTGGATTCCGCCCAGAGAATCTGAGGTCGTCATCTGAATCTTTTCAATCTGCCCTTTAATATCCTGGGTGGCGGCAGAGGTCTGTTTTGACAACTCCTTTATTTCATTGGCAACAACCGCAAAGCCCTTGCCCGCCTCCCCTGCCCTAGCTGCCTCAATGGTGGCGTTTAAAGAGAGCAGGTCCGTTTGCTCTGAGATGTCCCGGATGGCCTCGGTGACCTGGTTGATGGACAGGGCCATGTCATTAAGCGTTTCCATCTGATCCCTGGCCGTATTGGATTTGGCCACGGCATTGTCCGCTATCAGTTTTGCCGATTCCGTATTTCTTGCGATCTCATTGATCGTGGCGGTCATCTCCTCCACGGCGGAGACAACGCTTGCTGTATTTTGAGAAGAAGACGCCATTGCCTCTGACACCTGGGACATATTCCGGCTCATTTCCTGGGTGGATTCCGACACCATAGCCGAATCTTTCGCATTTGCAGATGCATTTTCTGCTACATTGTCCGAAATTTGAGAAAGATCCCCTGCTGAACGGTTCAATGCGTCGGAGTCGGCTTTGATATCCCGGACCATGTCCCGCAACTGCCCGCTCATCTCATTCATGGCTTCGACAACCATCCCCAGTTCATCCTTGTTACGGATCTCAAGGGTATTTAAAAAATTGCCGTCTGCAATCTGCCTGACATGGCTGACGGTCAACCCCAAAGGTTTTGTAATGGAACGGGTAATGAAAAAGGCAATGACAATGACAAGAATCCCCATGATACTGGTGAAAATCAAAAAAATACGTTTTATGATTCCCATGAGGTACTCGGCGATACCGGCCACCGATGCCTTATACTCTTTTAGCATCACCGGAACCTTGGCTTCCATGGACTGGATCTGCCTGAGGATCTTCCCCCTTTGGGCGGCATCGTCCTTGTATGCGCTTACCAGTTGGATCCATTGGGATGACATGTCATGGGCCTGGCCCGATACCTGGACCATGTGGGAAAGCTCCGGCCTGCCCATCATCGTTTTCACCAGGTTGGCCGCTTCAGCCTGACCGGGAGTGTCCGGGTCCACGTTTAATCGCTTTTGATAGTCCTGAAGGGCCTGCTGCATTGTCAGGCCGTTTTTAATGGCCTTGTACATGATGGGTACAGCCCCGTCTTTGCGGTTCATACTCTCTAAAGCCGCCAGCATGGCGTCATAATGAAAGTTCTCTCCTGTGAGTTTAAACTTTTCAAATTCATACTTTGAGGTGCAAAAAAGAACCTCATATTCAGAACAGACATTATTAATGGAGGCAATTTGGCTGATTTTACCGAAAAAAACAAAACTGACACCCACCAACAGACCTGTACTGGCAAGAAAAAGGAAGATGATCAAAGAAATTTTTCTGCCCACGGAAAAATTCAATCGTTTCACTTTGCAGTTCCCTCCCGGGTTTCAACACGCATTGGCATCCTGATATATCTCACATCAATGCCATTGATACCCGGAACAAAAGAGAACTGTCAACGATTTATTAAACTATTAAAACAAAAAATAAACATCGTTTAACAATTCATCTTGAATTCGAATCCTCTTAACCCGGCTGGCCCTCGGAAATCTCAGGCCCGGGATCCTCATCCTGACGATATTCGGCCCGGTATTTTTACCCGTTCAACGGGCCCGCCCGCAGTCAGACAGCGTCCTTTAAAATTCATTCTTGTACAGGATTGCTTTGGTGGGATATACTGTTAAAGAATACCCCCTCATATCGGTTTAGCATTTAACAACATTTTGTGATTACGGAACATATGAATGCGCAAACGATTTTAATTGTAGATGATCTGCCGGACAATCTTGATATCCTTTCAAGTATTTTGACTGCGACCTATAGGGTTAAGGCGGCGAACAACGGTAAAGCCGCAATAAAAATTGCCCAAAAATCCGCCCCGGACCTGATTCTGCTGGACATCATGATGCCTGAAATGGATGGATATGAGGTGTGCACCCAATTAAAAAACGATCCCAGAACCCGAAATATTCCCGTTATTTTCGTAACGGCCATGACCGAAACGGGAAATGAGGAGCACGGCCTCTCCTTAGGGGCCGTTGACTATATTATCAAACCCGTTATCCCTTCCATTGTCCTGGCAAGGGTAAAAACCCACCTGCATCTTTACGACCAAAACCGGGCACTTGAAGAGCGAGTCAGGCAGCGGACAGCCGAACTCAAACACAGCAGGCGCGAAATTATTCACAGGTTGGGACGGGCGTCTGAATTCAGGGATAATGAAACAGGGCTCCATGTCATCCGCATGAGTTACTATTCAAAACTCATCGCTGAAGCCATCGGCCTTGATGCCGATGAATGCGATATAATTTTTAACGCGGCCCCCATGCACGATGTGGGCAAAATCGGTATCCCGGATAAGATTTTACTCAAACCCGGGCGCCTCAACCCTGAGGAGATGGAGATCATGCGCAAGCATGCGCAATTCGGGGCCAGCATCATCGGGGAACACGAGGACCCGCTGTTAAAGGCCGCCTATCTGGCCGCACTGACCCACCACGAAAAATGGGATGGCACAGGATATCCCAATGGACTTGCAAAGGAAAAGATTCCATTGATCGGCCGCATTGTGGCCATTGCCGATGTCTTTGATGCGGTGACAAGCCTTCGACCCTATAAAACCGCATGGCCCGTTGAAAAGGCCACCGCCCTCATTGAGCGGGAAAGCGGGCATCATTTTGATCCCGAACTTGCAGTTGCGTTTCTTGCGAATCTTGCCAGAGTAATACAAATTATGCATCAACACAGGGATGATGCATGAGTCCGTGTGAGGGGATTGGCCGTTGAAAATCCAAAAGCTTACCATTCTCAGTGTCACTCTGGCGGCTCTTTTTTTTATGGTCGTCCAGGTCCTTGTTTCCATCTATGTCATTGAACGCGGATATATCAAAATTGAAGACCAGAAGGTTAAAGAAAGTATTAAAGGAATAGAGAACGGACTGATCTCCGCCCTCTCCAACCTGGACGGGCTTGTCCATGACTGGGCGTCGTGGGATGACGTCTATCAATTCGTCCAAGACAAAAACCAGAACTTTATCGATTCCAACTTTATTGACAGCACCTTCACCGCCCAGTCCCTTGCCGGTGTCGTTCTCTGGGATAATCGTAATAATGTCGTCTATGCCAAGGCCATCAATAACAAAGGCGAGGCAGATGCGGTGCTGGCAAAAAAAATTGTTGAGCGCTGCACAGCAGACTTCAGCCATCAGGACCGGAGACGGGTGAACGGAGGGATTATCTTCCTTGGAAAAGAGGGACTTGCCCTGGCAGTAAAACGCCCGATCCTGACAAGTGATGAAAAAGGACCGGCAAAGGGGCAGTTTCTTTTCGTCCGCAGATTTTCGGACAACATCACCTCAAGCCTTGCCACCCTGTTCACCTTTACCTTCACCATCACCCCCCTTGATAAAGCCGTTGAGGACAAAACGTCAGCCGCTGACAAGGCTATTTTAATTTCAAGGCAAGCCACAGATCAAGTTACAGGACAAACCCTCCTGGATAATGTTTCAGGCACTCCGATCGCCCGATTGACCGTCCGTCTCGACCGGGATGTATTTCGCCAGGGCGTTAATACTGCAAGATATTATCTTCTGATCATGACCCTTTCCATGCTC
This sequence comes from uncultured Desulfobacter sp., assembly GCA_963677255.2. Taxonomy (GTDB): domain Bacteria; phylum Desulfobacterota; class Desulfobacteria; order Desulfobacterales; family Desulfobacteraceae; genus Desulfobacter. The sequence goes on from CAXXER010000003.1 coordinate 690,149, forward strand.
ACCATGGGAGGACTGGGGTATATCTTCATCCACCGCCGCGTCATCAAAAGGATTGTCACCCTTGGCAAGGAGCTGCGCCAAGTAAAAATAGGAACGGATTTTAAAAACCGCATCGAAATTAAAGGCGCTGACGAAATTTCAGAATTAAAGACGCAGATCAACGCCATGCTCCAGGTCATCGAGACCTCCCACGACCAGATTGTCACCCAATCCGAGATGGTGAAAAAAAATGAAGTGTTTCTGCAAACCCTTATTAATTCCATTTCCGCAGGCATCTTTCTGATTGATCCGGCCAGCCGGAAAATTTTGCTGGCCAATGATGCCGCCTGTCAGATGACCGGCTACAGTAAAGAAGAAATACAAGACCATGTCTGCCATAAATTCGTCTGCCCAAGGGAAGTCAACCATTGCCCGATCCTTGACGAACATCAGGAAATGGACTCGTCAAAGCGCATTGTGCTTCACCAAAAAGGCCATCGTATTCCCATTGTAAAATCAGCAGAATTGATCCAGCGGGACGGGCAGGAGCTGCTCCTCGAAACCTTCTTTGATATCACAGAGCTTGAAGCCGCCCGCCGCCAGTTAGAAGAGTTAAACCGTGAGCTTGAGCAAAAGGTTGCCGATCGCACCGCATTCCTTCAGGGCATTATCGATACCGCCTATGACGGTATTATCGTGGTGGACAGCCAGGGAATCATCACAGAGTTCAGCCCTGCAGCAGAGCGCATATCAGGATACGAAAAAGCCGATGCCCTTGGCCGTCCCTTCGGGTTTCTTTTAGCAGAAGTTTCGGCCCGCAAGCTCTCCTTGGCATTGAAAAACTATCTATCCGGTGGAGAACCGATACTGATCGGAAAGCAGGTGGAATTGACAGCCATCCGAAAAGACGGTGCGCAGATCCCGATCGAATATTCGGTGAATGAAACGGTTCTCGGCGGAACAAAATTTTTAGTGGGGATGTTCCGGGACCTGACCCTGAAAAAAGAGATGGAACGGCAGGTGCTGGAAAACCATAAAAAATATCAGAAACTGGTGGAGGAAATCGGAGAGAAATTCGTCATCTTCAGCCATTCGCCGGACGGCCAGTTCCTGTTTGCCAGTGAAGGGGCCCAAGCCGTATTTGACGTTCCCCGGGAAACGCTCATCGGCACGTCATGGAAGACACTCTCATGGGCACCAGGCGAAATGACGCGGGTATCGGCCCTGGTGGAACAGATGATCGAAAAGGAAAACGAGTTCCAGCAAATCGAAGCGATCTTGGAAAAAACCGACGGCAGCCAGCGCCATCTTCTGATATCCGAGCACCCGGTACGTGGGGCGGATGGAGAGATCGTGTCCATTGACGGGATCGTGGAGGATATTTCAGAGCGCAAGGCCGCGGAAGTGGCGCTGGAAAAGGCCAGGGATGCCGCGGAGCAGGCAACCCGTGCAAAATCAGAATTCCTTGCCAATATGTCCCATGAAATCAGGACACCGATGAACGCCATTATCGGTCTCTCCCACCTGATCCTGGATACCTTTCTTACCGCCGCCCAGCGCGAGCAGATCGTTAAGGTTAAACGGGCGGCAGAAAATCTGATGAAAATCCTCAACGACATTCTGGACCTTTCAAAAATTGAGGCCGGCAAAATCGAGATGGACAACATTCCCATCAGCTTCAATGAGGTTTTCAAGAGCCTGGCGGAAATGCTGAACCTTGTGAAGCAAAAAGAAGGCCTGGACCTGATATTTGACCTGCCCACCGACCTTCCTGCAGGACTTTGGGGAGATCCCTTCCGGCTCGGTCAAGTCCTGCTCAATCTGGGCAACAACGCCATAAAATTTACAAGCCAGGGGCATATCATCATCGGTGCCCGGATCACGGATATCACCGACCAAAAGGTCCAATGCCATTTCTGGGTCAAAGATACCGGTATCGGCATCAGCGATGCACAGCAGGAACGGCTTTTTAAAAGCTTCAGCCAGGTGGATTCCTCTATCACGAGAAGATACGGGGGAACAGGCCTTGGACTTGCCATCTCAAAGCACCTGGCAGAAATGATGGGCGGCACCATGTGGTTTGAAAGTGAACCCAATGTCGGCAGCACCTTTCATTTTACGGCCAGATTCAACCAGGATACGCAAACCCGTCACGAAAAAAGCGTTCTCCCCCCTATTGCTGAGGCCTGTGACATTCTTCTGGTGGACGACAATCCGGACGCCAGAAACATATTAACCAAACATCTTACCCAATACGGATTCAACGTGGTGGAGGCGGACTCCTCAGGTTCCTGTATAGAGGCGCTAAAGGCGCGGGCGGCAGGGAATGGAATCGATCTGATCATTCTGGACGACAGCCTGCCGGACAATAACGGAATCGGAACGGTTGACGCCATACGGTCAGATCCCGGAATCCATCCTGTACCCAAGGTGATACTGACACCCCAGGGCGGGGGGACAGAACAAATCCAGACCGGTGCAGGGAAGACAGGGATTGACAGGGTTGTCGTCAAACCCCTGATACCGTCCGCTCTTATTGATACGATCCGGCAGCTTTTAGGCGCTCCCCCCAAAGCCCCCCCCCATGGCCAGCCCCATAAGGAGCATTCGGACAGCCCCCGGATAAAACTTGAGGGAACAAAAATTCTGATCGTTGAAGACAATGAAGTCAATCAGATGGTGGCTTCCGGATTTTTAAAGCGGGTCGGGATAGAGGTAACGCTGGCTGAAAACGGGCAGGAAGCCCTGGATATCATGGAAACCCATGCGTTCGACGGCATATTGATGGACTGCCAGCTTCCGGTCATGGACGGATATACGGCGACCCGGAAAATCAGAGCCCAGTCCAGGTTCAAGGACCTGCCCATTATCGCCCTGACGGCAAATGTAATGTCCGGCGACAGGGAAAAGGCCATCAGCGCAGGAATGAACGATCATATCGGAAAACCGTTTGTGGCCGAAGAACTCTATGCCATGCTATCCAAATGGATCGCCCCGTTATCAGGCATGGACCACCCGGAAAACGTTTGCCTGGATGCCCCCCAGACCTTTGGCGACCTGAAAACCATTGATACCCGCAAAGGACTTTGCTCTGCCCTAGGGGACGAAGACCTGTATGCCAAACTGCTGCTCACCTTTAAGGACAATTATCTTAATTTTGAAGGTGCTTTTAAAACCGCCCTGTCAACCGGGGACAGTGAACGGTTAACCCGCTGCGTCCATTCTCTTAAAGGATCTGCGGCAACGATCGGGGCCGTGGACGTCGAAAAACAGTCGGCAGCCCTTGAAGCGGCCTGTCGGAAAAAAGAACCGGAAGACAAATTAAACGCCCTTTTGTCAGACGTGATTCAATCACTGGGCATCGCCATTGGTGAACTCAAAAAAATAAGGAAAAAACCGCAACTTGACGGGGAAGGCCATATCGACAGCAGCAACTTTTGGCAAGAGTTGGAAAACTTGATAGAAGATTACGATACAGGGGCACTGGCCCGAATTGATGCGCTTTTATCCACGCCCCATATGAAACGTCACGGCCCCCGGATCAGGCAGCTCATCCATGCCGTTAAAAATTATGACTTTGATCAAGCATTGGAGCAGATCAGGGCATTGCGTGCCAACATCGGTCCGCGTTAGCCGCCGGCCTTAGCGAAAGCACCCGGCTATCCAGTTCCAAGTTTCCTATGACACAACTTTTTATTAAATAAGGCCTGCGGTCAATTTTACTTAATATTCAACAGCAAAACAGAACATCTTTCTTATTAATATTAGGATAGCGCCGGAATTTTCAAAAAACATTTACTTCATCCTCCAGGCAAAACGCCTGAAACAACAGGGAAAAAAGTTGACAACCAGAAAACATTGCTTTACACCTTTTCAGAAATTTTGTTCTGATGTACCAATACTGATTTTTTATTAAAAGGAGCCAAAAATGAAGCGCCTGCCCTCCAAGAGACTGTGGATCAGTTCCATAGCCCTGATGATGATATTCAGCGTGACCTTTGCCCTGCCGGCCTTTGCCGGAAAGGTGAATTTCGGCCATGTGGCCCCGCCTTTCCACGGCCAGGCAAAAGGTGTGGATGCCTTTGCCGCCTATGTAAAGGAAAAGACCCACGGTAAAATAGACATCGCCACCTTCCCCTCAGGCCAGCTGGGAGGAGAGCGGTCCATGGCCGAACAGGTCCAGGCCGGAACCCTTCAGATCGCCACGCTGACAACGGCGGTGCTGCAGAACTTTGTTCCCCAGGTGGCCATTACGGATATGCCCTTTATCTTCCCCAACCGTAAAACCGCCTATGCCACCCAGGATGATCCCGAAGTCCAGGAAAAAATCTTCTCCTACCTTCCTAAAAAAGGCTTTATCGGTATTGGCTGGACGGAAAACGAAATCCGGGATTTCACCAACAACAAACGCCCGGTCCGTCATCCCGAAGACATAAAGGGACTCAAGGTCAGGGTCATGAATTCCCCGGTTTATCTGGACACCTTCAAACAGCTGGGCGCATCCCCTGTGGGCATTCCCTTTCCGGAAATATACAACGCCCTTCAGACCGGCGTGATTGATGCCCAGGAAAACCCGCTGATGACAACGGTGCTCATGAAGTTCACCGAAGTCACTAAATATGTCACAAGGACCCAGCACTGCATGACCGCCTGTATCATCGTGGTCAGCATCGACTATTGGGAGAGCCTTTCCCCCAAAGAACAGCAGATTTTCAGGGAAGCTGCAAAAATTGCCCTGGATGTCAACCGCAAGGTTAATGCCCAAATCCATAAGTCACTTCCCAAATCCGGCATTTCCATTGCAGCGTATGCAAAGCAGAACAACATTGAAATCATTGAACTGACCCCGGAGCAGCGGGAGGAATTCCGCATGGCCATGACCCCGGTCTGGGACAAATACCGCAATAAAATCGGCAGCGACCTGTTTGACTTCATTCTTGAAAAAATCAACGCTCACAAACAATAATCACACAAGAAGACTTCGCCCGGCCGGGGATTCTCCCCGGGCCGGGCTTTTTCGTCGGAGAAGCAATTGCACAGGATTACCAAACTTTTGGACCGGGTGGAAAATTTCACCCTGGTCTGGACCATTCTAGGCCTGGCCCTGATCGGCTTTGTCCAGGTCATCGCAAGGTATGTCTTTAACTACTCCTTTACATGGTATGAGGAACTGGGACGGTATCTGGGTGTATTTATCGCCTTTTTAGGGGCGGCCATCGGGGTAAAAACCGGCAGCCATTTCACTATGGACCTTTTAGTATCAAAGATGCGCCAACCGTTTCAGGGACTTTTCAAGCTGCTCACCCACAGCCTTTGCGGTTTCTTTTTCTTTGTGGTGGCCTGGTACTCCTGGAAAATCGTCTCCCGGATGTACGGATACGGGACCACCAGTCCCACAATGGAGATTCCCATGTACGTGGCGTACCTGCCTATTCCTGTATTCTCCGTGGTAATCGGGATCCGTTTTTTTCTAAAGGGCGCCGGATTTGGAAGGCAGGCCTTTAGAGGCGAAAGGCAGGTGAACTAAATGATTGCCTTTATCTGTATCAGTTTCGGTCTTCTGCTATTTGCAGGCGTTCCCATTGCAGTCATCCTCGGGATATCGACCTTGGGCTGCCTGGTCTTTTTCACCTCGACCCCGCTTCACATCATCACCCAGCAGCTGTTCAACGCTTTGGACAAATTTGTCCTCCTGGCCATCCCCTTTTTCATCCTTGCCGGGGCCATTATGACCCGGGGCAGCATTGCAAAAAAGCTTGTGGCCTTTATTAACGCCCTTGTGGGATGGTTTCCAGGTGGCCTTGCCATGGCCGGCATCCTGGCCTGCATCTTCTTTGCCGCCATCTCAGGCTCCTCTCCTGCCACAGTGGTGGCCATCGGTTCGATCATGATTCCGGCATTGATCAAGGCCGGATACGGAGAAAAATTCTCCCTGGGGCTGATAACCGTGTCAGGGTCTTTAGGCATCGTGATCCCCCCGTCCATTCCCATGATCCTGTATTGCCTGGTCATGAACGTCTCCGTTGCGGAAATCTTTATGGCCGGCATTGTGCCCGGCCTGCTCATCGGAGCCACATTGATGGTCTACACCTTTTTTGTGGCCAAAAAGCACAATTGGAAAGTAGCGCAGAAAGCATCCGTAAAAGAGCTTCTCAAGACGGCGCGGGAAGGCATCTGGGCCCTGGTGCTTCCCTTCATCGTCCTGGGAGGCATCTACTCCGGAATTTTCACCCCCACAGAAGCCGCAGCCATTTCCGTGGTCTACGCCCTGTTCGTGGAATTGTTTATTTACAAAGAATTTTCCGTGGGACAGATTACATCCGTCTGCCAGGAAGCGGCCGTGCTCTCGGCCTGCCTGCTTTTTATTCTCTCCTGCGCCATGACCTTTATCTGGCTTTTAACCGCCCAGGAAATCCCCCAGCAGCTGGCTGACATTATCATCACCCATATCCACAGCCCCTGGATGTTTCTTTTAACCGTAAACATCCTGTTTCTCATCCTCGGCTGTTTTATGGACGATGTTTCCGCCATGCTCATCCTGGCCCCCATTTTCCTGGAAACTCTGAACCGCTACGGTATTGACCTGGTCCACTTCGGGGTGATCATGGTGCTTAACATTCAAATGGGGATGCTGACACCGCCCTTTGGACTCAACCTGTTTGTGGCCTCGGGCATTACCAAGGCCCCCCTGGTCAGAATTGCAAGAGGTGTCGCCCCATTCCTTGGCATCATGCTGATATGCCTGATGCTGGTCACCTATATCCCCTGGATTTCCATGGCCCTGCCCAACTGGATTCTCAGGTAACCTTTTAACCGCTTTTGAAAGCCACACCATGACATTAACACCGGAAATAAAAAAAGAACTGGCCGACCTCATGGGGCCGGGCCGCTACCTGGACAGGCCAGAGGAGCTGGCCTGCTACGCCTATGACGCCTTCATAGAAGAGGCCACACCCGAGGCGGTCGTCCTGCCGGACACCGCCCGGCAGGTGTCCAAGATCATGAAAATCGCTGCAGCCCACAAAATTCCGGTCACGGCCCGGGGAGCCGGTACCTCAGTATGCGGCGCTCCGGTTCCTGTAAACCAAGGCATTGTGGTCTGCTTTTCCAAGATGGATCAGATCCTTGAGATCAACACCAAAGACCGGTATGCCGTGGTCCAGCCCGGGGTCATTAACCAGGAGCTGCAGAACGCCTTAGCGCCCCACGGCTTCTTCTATCCTCCGGACCCGGGATCCATGACGACCGCCACCATGGGCGGAAACATCGCCCAGAATGCAGGCGGCCCGCGTTGCCTGAAATACGGGGTGACCATGGATTATGTCCTGGGCATTGAAGCGGTGCTCTCCGACGGCAGGATTGTCCGGTTCGGATCAAAAAACGTCAAGGATGTCACCGGATACAAGATGGCCGCCCTGTTCTGCGGATCGGAAGGTACCCTTGGCCTTGTAACCCAGGCCATTGTCAAGGTGATGCCCAAACCGGAAACTACCCGCACGCTGACGGTTAACTTTAAAGACTTGGACGATTGCGCAGAGGCGGTGTCCGACATCATCGGCTCGGGCATTCTTCCCGCTGCCATGGAGCTGATGGATAAATTTGTCCTCAATGTGATTGAGGACAATGCCAAGCTTGGACTGGACCGCGAGGCCGAAGGATCGCTGCTCATTGAGGTAGACGGAATGACGGCCGCCTGCGAACAGGAAACAGCCGGCATCATTGAAAAGCTTAAGGCCCACAACGCTGTTCATATAGAGGAAGCCGCCACCCCCCAGGACCAGGCCAGACTCTGGACGGCCCGGCGGTCCGCCTATGGGGTCTTTGCCAAACTGGCGCCGGATATTGTGTCTGAGGACGTGACCGTACCGGTCAGTCAGGTCCCGGAAATGACCAGGAGGATCAAAGCTATTGCCGAAAAATACCAGATCACTGCCGGGGTCCTGGCCCATGCCGGGGACGGCAATATGCACCCTCTGGTACCGGCGGACAGGAACAATAAGGACGAATGGATCCGAGTGGAAAAGGCATTTGACGAAATATTTGAAGCGGCTGCAGATCTGGGCGGCACCCTGTCCGGAGAACATGGCATCGGGCTTGCCAAGACCAAATACCTGCCCCTGGTCATGAATCAGGACTCAAGGGATGTCATGGCCCAAGTCAAGAAGGCCCTGGACCCCGCCTGCATTCTCAATCCAGGAAAATTCGTATGAAACCGATACAGGAATCCGGTTGTTCAAAAGACCAGGCGAGCACTCCCAAGGCGGCACAAGTTCTTGCAAACTGCGGAAAATGCGGTCTGTGTCTGTCTGCCTGTCCGGTGTATAGGATTCTCAAAGAGGAACAGGCCTCGCCCAGGGCCAGGCTCCAGCTCATCAAGGCCTTTGACAATGACAACCTGACCTCATCCCCTCTGCTAAAAAAACTGATCTCCAAATGCCTTATGTGTGGTTCCTGCGCCAAAACCTGCCCATCAGGCATCAATCACTATGAAAAATTCATGGAGATGCGGCAAAAAATGGTGGCAGATCTCGGGGAGGAGCCGGCAATCAAAGCCTTGATCCATCTTCTATCCAGGGAGTTCATGCTCCGGGCAGGAAGCAAAATGGCCGCCATCGGCCAGCGCATCACCCCGGATGTCCTGGCTGAAAAATACAGGGTAGGCAACATCCCCCTGTCCCGGCTGCCCAAACTGAACCGCGCGCCCTTCAGGAGCACACGGCCCGGAATCGTCCCGGCGGAGGCTGAGCCGGTCAAAGGCCGAATTGCCTATTTTACCGGATGCGCCACCAACTTCATGTTTGAGGATACGGGAAACGCCACGGTAGAGGTGCTCAAACGTCTCGGCTGGGAGATCATCATCCCGAAAGCCCAGGTCTGCTGCGCCATCCCCATGCTTTACCACGGGGCGGCAGAAAAGGCGGTTGCCAATATAAGAACCAACATAAAGACCCTGTCTGACTTGTCCTGCGACTATATCATAGTGGACTGCAGTACCTGCGGGGCCGCCCTCAAAGATGAGTATGCAGCCTTTCTTGCCAGGGCTTTAAAAGACAAGACTCTGACAAAAAAATTCAAGGACGGGGAATTGGCCGACCTGGCAGACAGGGCCGATGCCATCGCCCAAAAGACCCGGGATATTTTAAGCTTTCTTGTGGCTAAGGAAAGCTGCTTTATGGACGCCCTGCCCCGGCAGGCAGAAGAAAACCCCGTCCGGACCGTCTACCATGCCCCCTGCCACAGCAGAAACAGCTTTGACTCCCATGAAAAAGTTCGGCAACTGCTCAGGCGCCTGCCTGCCGTCGATTATATTCCGCTACCCAATGAGGCGGACTGCTGCGGAGGCGGCGGCACATTCTTTTATGAGCACCCGGACCTGTCCTCCCAGATGATGGACAAAAAAAGGGCTCGGGCTATTGATGCCATGGCATCCCTGTGGCTGACGGACTGCCCGGTCTGCCGGATCAATATCAGCGGCAGCCTTGCCCCAGGTGACGCCATCGACGTTTATCATCCTGTCATTCTGGCCGCCAGGGCGCTAAAAAAAGACTGACCGAACCGCCCCCTCATCCGGATACGCAACCGAGAGAGGGGCTGCGGCTCTTTAACCCTAAAAAAGGATGCTGTTATGGATGAAAAAAACATCTCAGAGAGTATCAAAAAACTCAGGATTGCCAAGTCGTTTACCCTTCAGGAACTGGCTGACAGGACCGGTCTGACCAAGGGGTATCTGTCCAAGGTGGAGCGCTCTAAAAAGGCACCGCCATACTCCACTCTGACCAAAATCGCGGCCGCCCTTGAAATCGAAATCACGGCCCTGCTGACGGGGGATACAAGGGCCATGACCGATGTTAAACGATATATCAGTCGCAGCGCCAACCGCCCCGTGTTCAGGGAGACCGATCAGGTGGCCGGGTATGATTATGAACTGCTGGCCGAAGGCAAGCCCGGCAAAAATATGGAACCTTTTATCATCCATGCCCCCTTTGACGTCACCCGCACCTATTCCCACGAGGGGGAGGAGTCCATTTTTGTCATGGACGGCACCCTTGAATTTTTTTTGGGGGATGAAACCTTGATCCTGGAAACAGGGGACAATATCTATTTTGACTCTGTGATTCCCCATGTGGGACGGAGCATAGGGAAACACAAGGCAAAGCTTCTGGTCGTTCTCTATTTTTACAAAAGAAACCGGCACTAACCTCTTTTACCGGACGGTGATTGCCCTATAGTAAGGCCAAAATCCTTCAGGCGTAGGAATTCTTCTTTCATATCTTCCAATACCCGGACGGTCTTGTCCGTATCCTCTTTCTCGCAGGCCGCCTCAAGGGAGCAGGACATTTCAAAAAAACGCATGGCCGACACATTGCCAGCGCCACCTTTGATGGTATGGGCCTGGATCGCAGCCTCAGCAAAATCAAGATTGTCGAGCGCCTGCTCCAAGCGATCCATACGGTCTTTCAGGCTGTCTATGAACATCATGAACACCTGCTTATAAAAAACCGCATCATCCCGGAACTCGCTCATGGCTGCGGCCATATCCACCGGGGCTGACAGATCTTTCTGGCCGGGACCCGCCTTTTTTTTTATCTCATGCCGATCAAGGCGCTTGGGACTGCCGGTGGTCCACTTTTCAACCATCTCTATCAGCGCCCGGCCCGCTAAAGGCTTGGGCAGGTAATCGTCCATTCCGGCATCAATGCATTTTTCCCTAAAGCCCTTTACCGCGTGGGCGGTCAGGGCAATAACCGGAACCCGGCCGGCCTCCCCTTCCCGTTCCCGGATCTGTCTTGTGGCCTCGTAACCGTCCAGCAGCGGCATCTGAATATCCATCAGCACCAGGTCAAACCGCTCCTGACGAAAAAAAGCCACGGCCTGCTTCCCGTTCTCAGCAAGGGTCACCTCATACCCTGCCGCCGCCAGATGCCTTTTTGCCACCTCCTGGTTGGCGGGATAATCCTCGGCCAGAAGAATCCGGATGCCCTTATCCGCCATCGTCTGTTCTTTCCCGCCTTCGGGCAAATGCAGGGCCGGTAACAGGGGGGCGTTGGTCAACGCTGCCCGGATAACGCTTTCAAGTTCTGAAAGCCTTACCGGTTTTGACAGAAGATAAGTCCCCTCGGGCAGGGGATCTTCTGAAGACAAATTCTTTTGCGGCAAACCCGAATCCCAGGCAGAGGTCAGATAAATAACCGGAACCGTTCCCTGAGGCACCAGGGAATGTATTTTGAGTGCGATACGGCTCCCATCCTCATCCTGCATCCGCAGGTCCACCAAAACCAGGGAAACCGGTATTTCGTCTTTTTTTAAAAGGGCACGCAATACCTCCTGGCCATCTGTTACCGGTACCTGCTCACATCCCATCGCCTCCAGATACCCGCTGATGCACCGGCGGGCCGTGCTGCTGGTGTCCGCCACCAGGACCCGGGTTCCGGCCGGAGCCATGAATCTTTTTTCCCGGCCGGGCACGTCATGATCTTTTTGAAGCGTTGCTGTAAACCAGAACCGGGTACCGCCCTCGGGCCGGTCTTGAAAGCCGATGGTTCCCCCCATCATTTCCACCAGCTGTTTGGATATCGTCGTCCCCAGCCCCGTTCCCCCGTATTCCCTGGTGGTGGAACCGTCGGCCTGGGAAAAACTGTCAAAAATGACCGCTTGCTGCTCTTTTGCAATGCCGATTCCCGTGTCCTCGACACAAAAGCGCAAGCTTACCTCTTTCGGGCTTTCAACGACACTTTCAATACGGATAAACACCTCCCCATCCGGGGTGAATTTGACCGCATTGCCTGCCAGGTTCACAAGGACCTGCCGCAGCCGCCCGGGATCGCCGACCAGGGACTCGGGAATATCCGGCGGCATGTAGGCATTAAAGTCCAGTCCTTTTCTGACCGCAGATATGAAAAAAGTTGCGGCCAGTTCTTCAAACAGCGTCCTTAGATTAAAAGGGATATACTCCAGCTCCATTTTGCCGGCTTCAATTTTTGAAAAATCCAGGATGGTATTAATAATGCTGAGAAGATTGGCAGCCTCTTCGTTGATGGTTGCGATCATCTCTTTCTGCTCCCGGTCCAACTTGCTGTCCAGCACCAGTTCCGCCATACCGATAATGCCATTCATGGGGGTCCGGATCTCATGGCTCATGTTGGCTAAAAATTGACTTTTGGCCCGGGTGGCAGCCCGGGCTTCGGCAATGGCAAGCCTAAGCCGGTCCTGATCTTCTTTCCGCCGGATCACCTCTTTTTCAAGCTCCCGCGTCCGCTGTTCCCTGAGGGCCACCTGTTCCGTATCAATTTTGGCCAGCATGGCGTTAAACAGCCCGGCCAAGGTGCCCATTTCATCTGCTGACGCCCACTCCACCCGTTTTGTCAGGTTCCCGCTTTTCAGGATATCGGAAATGACCCGGATCAACCGCTCGACAGGCTCTACAATTCTTATTCCCAGGGATCTTGACAGAATTTCTCCGCAGGTCACGGAAGCGACCGTCACCAGGAAAACCAGGGCAAACAGCAGATAAAGGGCGTGATACATCCCCGAAGAAGGCTTCAGGACAAAAATCCGCCACATCAGCTCCGGAACGGGATGACAGGAGACAAGGTAACTGCGTCCAAATGCCTTTTGCCTTGCAAAGTACTCCCCCTGACCAGGGGAAAGGCTGCAGGCCGGCCGGCCTAAAAGCGAGGCAACGGGCTTTCCTAAATCCGCCTTTGCAGGGGCAAAGGCAATCGTTCCCTTTTTGTCTGTCACCAACAGGGCAAGCGCCGGACTTAGGGCAAACCGCTTTTCCAGATGTCCGGCAAGGGACTCCAGAGAGACTGAAGCGGCCAGGATTCCCATGGCGTTGTCAAAGTAATCCACGTAGTTGTAATAGAACCATATTGAAGGTGTATTCAGGGCCGGGTCAAGGATCACCCCGTCTATAATCACGGTATTGGGGGTATTCACTGCTTTATAAAAAGCGTTCTGGGCGGCAGGGAAGGAAGGTGCCTCCGTCATTCGGCCCCGGACCATTTCCATCCGGGCACGGCCATTGTAATCAAAGTAGACCATGTGGTCGAACTTGGACGCATGGCGCTGCATCAGACTGGCAAGGATCACCTCCCGGTCCGTATGGAAAAATTTTTCCATCTCCTTTGACGCCGCAACTTCCGTCAAATCGTGCCCCGCATCCAAAAGGGCCTGCCGGACCTGGCCGCTGAGCAGGCGGCCTGTGGTCTTTAAATTCTCCTGAGCAAACCCGTACAGGACAAGGGTGGCGATCCAGACACTGGTCGAACCGACCACAAGTCCCATCAAAAGGCCGATCCCGATCCTCAGTAAAAAAAGCTTCCTGCGGATGGGTAATGAGGCGGTAAACTGTTTGCCGAAGAATCGGTGCATGTAGGTTTCCCGATATTTGAAATTAAAAGGCCCTGTCAGCCGAAAATACCCCCATGACACGCATCTTGTTTCCGGCCTGCTCCGAGCTTGCAAAGGATAGAAAATCCATTGCAAGGGGCCCGCTTAGGGGGGAAAAAACCAGATAAAAAGTGGTGACCAGGGGATACAGCCTTCCTGTAACGGCGGATTCACCGGGGAAAACGCCTTCAAGGGCAAAGACATGCAGGTCTGAAGCCATTGCTGAAGACAACGGCACATACCCAAAGGAAAATGCGTTTCTCTTCAATGCCTGGGCCGTGTCACCGGTGGAGTAGTATATTTTTCCGGCATCGCCGAGCCCCGGGGATCGTCCCAGGCCTTTGATCACATAGGCATCCAAAACCATTCTGGAGGAATCCCCCACTTCCCGGCTCACCGGATAAAGCTTGTGTTCCGCCCCCCCCAATGCCTTCCAGTTGGAAAGCTCGCCGTTATAGATTCTAAGTACCTGGTCTATTGTTATGGTTTTCACGGCACCACCTGACGGGTGCGATGCAAAAACGATGGGGGACCAGGCAAATGGGACTTGAGTTAACTGCGCCGCCTTCTCCCTGGGCTTTAAGGGCCTTGCAGTCCTGGCCAAGCCCGCTTTTCCGGCGATCAGAGCTTTGATCCCTCCGCCGCTGCCCATACTTTCCGGAACTTCCACCCGGATGTCGGGGTGCAAAGACTCGTACAGTGCGGCAACCTGCCGTAAAACAATCTCGCTGTCCCCGGTCCCTTCAATAACCAGTGTCCGGGGGGTGGCATTTGCCCGGGGAACGGACAAAATCATAAAAAAAATCAAGGCATACAAACGGTATCGCATTTTTCGCTCCCCCCGAGAAGTGGAAAAAAGTTCGCTGATATTATGTCGGATTCCCCTAAAAGCGTCAATGCTAAAAGGGTTGCATCCGGCCCCGCCCTTTGCAGCAACGACGCCTCCAATGCCGTCTTTTGTCACCCATCGCGATAGCGAACCGAACATTAAAAAAAAGCCTGGATTGACGACCCCCCGGTATATTGTGTAAGAAACCATTGGAAGAACTAACTTACCAATCGGAAACAGATTTGAACTCTAAAAAAACAAGTTTTTGCTGCATATCGCCAAAGGGCGGGACATGCGCATCTTTAAAAGGGGGGGCCATATACTCCGGCGGCTCCGGATTCGGACCGCGGACATCCCGCTTTTTCAGGTGTAAAAAATGACAGCCCTGGACTGGATCTATAACGTTTTGATGCCTGCAATGACAGACTATTGTCACATTGCAACTGACTACTGGTACATTGTTGCGGGTGTTATTCTTGTTGCTGTCCTGACCCGGTTGCCATGGCCTGTAAAACGCCCCTGTCTGGATCATTTTCCCATTACATCCTACACCCTGCCTTTCAGCCTGGGGCGGTTGACCACGGGGGTGGATAACTACCGCTATGATGTTTATTTAAGCGACATCTTCTGCTCCTGTACAAAAAAACTGATCCGGCAGGTGATTGAGGAGAAAGCCTCAGCCTTTCGCAAAAAATCAGGGTCACGGCCCAAAAGACCGATCTTTGAGCGGGATCAGTTTAAAACGCACTACCGGGAGGTGATGCTTTCAGCCATCAGCCGGGCCAAGGCAGAAGGGGAAATACAGATCGATTACATCGCCCGGACCGCCATTACCAAGATGCTCATCAAGGAAATTGAAACCGGTTACGAAAAGATGCTCGAAGAACTGCGCAGCCGGATCAGGGAAAAGGATCTGTCCCGGCGAACCTATGTTGATGATCCTGTGCTGATGAAAGCGGAGCTTTTTGAACTTCAGGCCCAAAAATGGCCGATCATCCGGGCAACGGGGAAAATTATTTTCAACTACATCGAGGATGTGGATCAAAGGGACCTGAACCACACACGTCAATCCAACTTTGGATCCGACGGAGAACTGCCCCAGGATCTGTTTATCAACCCCTTCTTTTACAGCGGAAAAACCGGTGACTATTTCATGATGGAAGTTTATGACCTCATTTTGGGCCAGCGCATGGATGACCCGGACAACCCGACAAGGTTACGGGCCGTTTTAAGAGACTGCTTTTATTCGATGTTTTACCAGGGAAAGGTCCATACCGGGACAAAGGCCCCGGAGCCTGCCGATACAAATAAAAAAGTGGACGCCTGGATCAAGCAGGCCAGTAACGCGGAGATCCTCTTTGATTTTTCTGCCACAAGGGCCAGGGAAAGGTCCCTGAAAAAGCAAAAGGGGCCTCAAAAAGAGGTGTCAGCCTTAAAACAACAGGCAAAAGAACAGTACCGGATGCTCATGTTTTTTTACAACAAACTGGATGCCCTGGGGATCATAAAAAAAATATCTGCCGCCTACGAGATCCGCCCCATCTGTCCTAAGTACTGCCCGCCTATCCTGCCTAAATTCATCCTGCAGTTCATGACCGATTCAGCCAACAGAAAAATTATCAAGGACCGCCTTCGCAGCATGGAAGAGGCCACCGGCACTCCGTTTCCCATAGATCCTCTGAGAAGATGCCGCAAGCGGGTTAAACGGCTTCGGCCCATCCAGAAAAAAGAATACCTGATTCGATTTTTCAAAGGATTTTTCCGGTATCAGCGCGATTGTGAAAATTATGAATTCATGAAAACGGCCATGGATATGATCCACCTTCTCAAGGATGAAAAACAGATCAAACTGTCCAGAGTCAACCACACCCTATACGAATTCCTGGTTCCCGAGGAATTGAGCAGCCATGAGAAACCGGTCATCAACCACACCATCATAAAAGCTGACATCAGAGGGTCCACCGATATTGTTCAT
This sequence comes from uncultured Desulfobacter sp., assembly GCA_963677255.2. Taxonomy (GTDB): domain Bacteria; phylum Desulfobacterota; class Desulfobacteria; order Desulfobacterales; family Desulfobacteraceae; genus Desulfobacter. The sequence continues at coordinate 706,324 of CAXXER010000003.1, forward strand.
GAGATGAAGGTCAAGCAGTTGAATCCGGCGTCCTATTTCAGCCTGAACATGTTTGATCCCATCACAGAGGTGCTCCCAGAATATGACGCCTTTAAAGTCTTCATTGAAGGCGATGCCATGATTCTTGGCATCTACGAGAGGGAAGAAACCCCTCAGGGGTGGTACGGGGTGGCCAGGGCATGCGGGCTTGCTTTGCAGATCTTATCCATTATCAAACGGTATAATCTGAAAAACAAAAAGCACGGGTTACCCCTTTTGGAGATCGGGGTTGGCATCACATTCAGCAACACATCCCCCACGTTGTTCTTTGACGGAGATTTGCAGATCATGATTTCATCGGCAATCAATATTGCGGACCGCCTGTCGGGCTGCTCCAAGCAGGTGCGGCAAAAATTAGCCGCAAAGGACATGGTTTTCAGCAACCATGTTTTTCAAAGCGCCTCGGACGAGGATGTGGCAGCCACCTCGGATGATATTTTTCTGCGGTACAATGTCAATGGGATAGAACTGCACCCGACAGCGTTTCAGAAACTGTCCAGGGAGATCAAGCTGCGGCAGGTTGCGCTGCAGATTCCAAACGTTCAAAAAGAAAAATTCTTTACCGGAACGTTTCCGACGACCTCAGGCCGGCACCAGCGTCTGATTATCAGAGAGGGGACCATTGCCCGGGTCCGTAAAGCGGATTTAAGCTTTCTCTCCAATTCCAATGAAAAATTCTACGAAATCTGCACCCATCCCCAAATTTACGAGTCTTTCAAAAAGAACAATCTTTGAGGTTGAAATCGGAGATGAGAATTTAGTGGCCGCGGTTGAAGCCTCTGAAAGGATAAGCTATACTGATTGTCATTCGAACCCTTTGCCAAGGATGATGCTATGAAACGACTCAATCTATTATGCCTTTTTATTTTAATTGTATTTTCTTTTACTGCCTGCCAAACGCTGGATCCCAATATCACCGTCTCAGGCACTCCGAAAGCCAAAACGAGCCGGGGAAACGGCCCGCCTCCCCATGCTCCGGCCCATGGATACAGGGCCAAGCACCAGGGTCATGAGTTAAGATTTGATACAGGACTTGGGGTTTATATCGTGGTGGATATCCCGAACACCTATTTTCACAATGGGCTTTATCTGCGTCTGGGACCGGACGGCTCTTGGCAGGCGTCACTTGCGATTGGCACAGGGTGGCGCCCCGCCCATGACCGGGAGGTTCCGTCAAAATTAGACGCCGGCAAAAATTCCCACAAAAAAATGAAGAAAAAAAAGAAAAAATAAGCCGGCTAAATTAAAGATTTCAGCCGGGTTACAAACGCCTGGGAAGGTCTGTGAAAATAGATTCCTGTTTTACGGCCCGGCTTCATTCCACGGATGAACAGATAAAAACCGCCGCCAAAATGGGTTTGATAATCATAAGATGGAAGGCGAAGGGAAAGGTACCGGTCCAGGGCAACCAGATAAAGGTGGAACTGCAGCAGATAATCATGATCGATCATGGCCTGTGTCATGGACTTATCATTGTAGTCCTCATAGGCTGACCCCAGAAAGTTGGACTTATAATCCAGAAGGTACCATCGGCCTTCGTGGCAGACGATAAGATCGATAAATCCTTTTAAAAACCCTTTAAAACTAGCCAGATTCATTCGTGAAATCCGCCCGGCATAGGCGGCCAGCTTTTCGTCCGATGCAAAAAGCCCGGCCAGACCCTTTGTATCCCACTGCGTTAAGTCAAAACAAAACTCAAGTTCCGTAAACCGCTGACAGGCCGGGATATCTTCTAAGCAGAACCCTTTTCCCCTGTCGTCCCCAAGGCAGGTGGACAAAATATCCCCCACCGCCCGGACCGCATTCTGCCGGTAACGGTCTCTGGAAAATCCGTAACGGTCCAGGCAGGCGTCCACCACAGGGGGCACATCTTCGGGCCTTGTAAAGTCAATGGACTCCAGTACCCCGTGGAAGAAATCTCCGGCAGACGCACCTTTTGGAAACTGTTCCAGAAGAACAGGATCCGAAGCGCTATCTCCGGCCGGGTCCGAATGGTCGTTAACCTCATCCCATGAGAACGCCTCATCCGTATCCGGAACAACCGTGTTTCCCGTCATATCACCGGCAGGATCCGGACCGACGGCGGCTGCAGAGCCCGGTTCCGGCCCCTGTATTTCTTCCGTATCTGCCTCCCGGGTCCGGATCAACCCCGAATAGGAGGTGATCCGCCAGGACGGCAGGATTCTCCGGTCAAAAGTCCTGGCTTCAAGGAGCCTTTGCCGCGGCGGTTGTGGCTGAAACACAAGGTCTGAATCATCCGGTTCGCAAGCCGTCAGCGCAATGTCGGTCCCCGTCCCCCGTATGTGGCTGAGAATCTCTTCCTCCATGGCGGCATCATCCCCGGCCCCGCCCGGATGAAACAGACCCCCTAATGCCGTGGCCTCACACCCGGCCACACCGGCCCAGTATATTCTGCACAGGGCAGATGCCCGTGTCAGGGCAACATAGAGAAGCCGTATCTCCTCAGCCTCCTGCTCAAGGTCGGCCAACGCCACCGCCTCTTCATAATCGGCAGATCCCAAGTCCAGGGTGAGTTCATTCGCCCTTTTGGGATCATGGAACAGGGCGGTGCCATCATTTGCTCTGCGGGCCCTGCGGTCCCAGAGAAAGGGCAGAAAAACCACGGGATACTCAAGCCCCTTGCTCTTATGAATAGTGACGATAGCCACAGACTCTCCGTCGCTGTCCAGGCGAAGTTCATCCGCCCCCTCCTCCCTTGTGTCGTGGGAAAGCTGCCGGGCAAACCATTGGATCAAGGCGTTTCCGGAAAGCGATTTTTGAAGCGCCGCCCCGGAAATGAGTTCGGCAATATGGTAGAAATTGGTCAGGGCCCGTTCCGAGCACCCGGTTCCCGGGCCGGGACAAACCTCCCTGCCGTGGAAAACCCGGTTGATCATGGCGGTGAACCCCTGAGCCTGCCAGGTGCGGTTCAAATCTGCAAACACCGCCAGCCAGGGGTCTGCCAGTGCAGGGTCATCTTCCATCCGGGCCAGGGTCACGGCGTCGCAGTTAAACAGGGCCCCTGCCAATGCCGCCTTGATAAGGCCTGCATTGTCCGGGGCGCTCACCGCCGATAAAAGATCAAACATTTCAACGGCCTCCCGGCTGTCAAATACGGAGCCGCTTTTAGATAGAAAGGCCGGGATCCTACGCCTGGAAAGGGCCTTATACACGGCCTCCGCCTGGGCATTGGTCCGGACCAGAACGGCCATGTCTCCAGGGTTCAGGGGCCGGTCCTGGCCGGCGTCGTCTTTTTCAGCCAGGGTGTGGGAGGCCTGGGTCAAAAGGGAGAGCATATCCTCAGCAAGCAGGTCCGGAAACCGATCCAGAGCAGCAGCCTTTGAAATCCGCCCCCCCCGGTCCAGGGGGAATGTGTCGCGGTTGATAAAGGCGATCTCAAGGGGGGAAGCCGGCCGGCCCTCTGCCATAAACCTGTCGAAGGCCGTGTCAGGGGTATTTACCGGATAAAAGGGAATCTCTTTAAACCCGAAGGGATCCGGGACAAGGGAAAAAATGTGGTTCACCCCCCGGACAAGTCCCGGTGCCGACCGGTAGTTGGTTCCCAGGGTGAACCGTGCCCGGGCCTGTTTGCCGGCGCAAAGATAGGCAAAGATATCCCCGCCTCTGAAGGCGTAAATCGCCTGTTTGGGATCACCGATCATGAAAAAAGGGATATTCTCCGCTGAGGCAAACAATGTTGAAAAGATGCGGTATTGTGCCGGATCCGTATCCTGGAACTCATCGATCAGACAGGCCCCGTAACGCTCCTGAACCGCCCGTTTCAATGCAGGTCCTCTTTCTCCGTCAAGGGCGGCCCAAAGATCGTTGATCAAATCGTCAAAAAAGCAGGCGCCCATGGCCTGCTTCATGTCGGCCAGAGCCTTGTGGAAAAAGGAGAGAAATAAAAGACGCAGCCACACAAGGTTTTCCTCCAGCACAGCTGTCATGGACAGCAGCACCTCGCACTGATCGAAAAATTCATGGTCAGGCGGCGACCCTTTTGGGGTCTTCAGCGCAAGCCGGGTCCGGGTAAACTTGTACAGGGCATCGCCCTTTTCCGTCATTGAAAAAACCGTGGCGTCAGTCGCACGCTCCAGAGCTTCGGTGCATTGGGACAGCCAGGCCGGCACGTTCTTTTTGGAATAGCTTCTCTTATCAATACCCGAATGCCCCTGAATCAGGGCCGCAATCTCATCCGCATCCCGGGCCAGGGTCGCGGCCATTTTACGGACTGTCTGAGAATATTCATCGCCGACGGGCCGGTACTTTGCCGTATCCGGAAGGGTACGGATGCCCGGCCGGGAAACGACCTGAACAAAATCCTTTGCAAACGTCTGCGGTGTGATTCCCGACTGCTGAAGAAACCCCAGCATCAAAGGATCCAGGTTGCTGACCTGGGCCCCGAAAAAATCCTGAACCGTCTGGAGAAGAAACCCCGGGCTGTCTGCTAAAAGCTCGGTATCAAAGAAGCTGCCGCTTTCAAAGGCGTTTTCCCTGAGAACGGAGAGGCAGAAGGCGTGGATGGTCATGACGGGGGCCTGGTCAAAGCAGGTCACGGCAAGGCGAAGGCGCTTGCGGATGGTATCTGCATCGGGCCGGTCTTCAAAAAAAGCCTTAAGGCTGTCATCGCTGCGATGCGGATCCAGACAGGCGGCCAGGCGGTCACGAATCCTGAGTTTAAGCTCAGCCGCCGCGGCCTCGGTGAAGGTGACCACCAGGATCGATTCTATCGGGTAGCCTTCTGCCACGAGCCGGGCGACCAGAGTGGTGATGGTATAGGTCTTACCGGTCCCGGCACTGGCCTCAATTAAAACCGTTCCTTCAAGGTCCAGGGCAAAAGGATCCAGCAGGGAAACACAAGGGGTCGTCATGAAATCATCGCCTCCATCATGGGCCGGAATACGGTAAGGGCCGTCTCCAGCAAACCGGAAGACCGGATAGCCGGGACACTGGCAAAGGGGTCCTCATCACCAAAGACAAAGGCGGTATAGCGGTCCGCCATCTCCCCCTGCTGAAAAAAGCTGCCGGTCCAGAAAGGCCGTGCCAGCCGAAGCGCCGTTTCAAGGGAGGCGTCGGCCAGGTCAAACGCCTCTTTGGCCAGGGACTCTGCCAGATAAAAACAGGGGGTACAGGCAAAGGCCAGCCCCTGATCCATGCCGTGCAGATAAAGGGCGCCCAGACTGTCGATCCTCGCCAGTGCCTCCTGGCTGTCCAGGGCGGAAAACCCCACAGCCCCTGCCGGCTGCCTGCCCTTGGAGTCCCGGCCCGTCATCCAGGTTTCGCCGGCATCAGCCACCGTGGCGCAGTAGAAAAGATGATATATCCACTGGGTTAAAAGACGATCCGGGGTAGGTTTGCCAAAGGTTTTCACATACCGGCCCCGGTCGATGATATCCGGAACCTGCCCGGTAAATTCAAATCCCGCCGATCTGAGGCTTATGCCCAGCCTGCCGGGCTCGCCCGGAGGAAAAAGCCTTCGGGCCAGATCAAGGATGGGGGTTGACAGGGATTTGATCCGATGCCATTCCAGTTCCCCTTTGCGGCCCAGTGGAAGTTTTCCGGACGCCTTGACCCGGTCAAAGAGATCCGGATCACTTTCCCCTCTGTCAAGGCAGAGTGTTCCAAGGATGTACTGCTCCAGTCCGGACACCTGAAAACTTTCCCGGCCAAGCTCTGCCTCCCCGATATCGGGAAACCTAAGGCCGATACGTTTACGGACAAAGGTCTCAGCGGGACGGCGGAAAAACCGGATCACTTCATCGATGCCAACCGGGTCCGCATCGGCATTCCTGATTTGCTCCTTTTCACACAGCCCCGCAAACCCGGCCAGCACACAGGCTCGCCGGTCATTGGGTGAACCGGGGGCTTCCTGGGCTTCCGCAATATCCCTCTGGGAGAGGGAATATGAAAAAAACTCTGGCGTTTCCGGGTCAAAATAGACCGGGCTGAAGGGGTGCAGGGGATGGAAAAAAATCCAAGCGTCATTGGATTCAAATGCAGCGCTTGCCGCCATGGTATCCTTGAGCACCGCCACAGGGCCTGCACAGGGAATTGGCGCGTTATCACTGATGCCCATGCCGGTGTAGGTGATCACCAAGGCGCTTCGGGCCGACATGACAGATTCCAGGAAAAGATAACAGTCCTCCTCGCGAACCTGCTTGTCGCCGATCCTGGGGGACCGGGCCATGAGGTTGAACCCGGGCTCCCTGGCCTGTCTTGGAAACCCTTTTTCATCCATTCCCATGAGGCAGACCACTTTAAAGGGGATGCTGCGCATGGGCATCAGGTTGCAGAAGGTGATGCTGCCTGCCATAAAACTGCCCTGGGAAATACTCTGGTCAAGTTTATCCGTTAAGGCTTCCGCCATCACGGAAAAGCCGATCCTGCCCGTGGCACCGGCATCCGCACCCTCCCGGCAGATATCGTCCAATGCGGTCAGCAAAAAGGCGGTGTCCCCCTGACCGTCGTCGGCCAGCATGGACAGGATAATATGCCGCAGGCACCGCCCCCACTCCCCAAGGGTTAGGGCGGCGTTTAAGCTGTCCAGCCCATTGAACAGTGTGGCGGTAAAATGGACGAACCGCCCTAAAATTTCAGCCTCCAGCCCTTCAAACCCGTCACAGGGAAGTACCGGTCCTGAAAGGGCGCCTTCGCCTTCCGGCAGGGCTGTTCCCATGAGAAGCCGTGTCAGGCCGAAGGTCCAGGTGTTTTCCTCAAACCCCATCCCGCTGACGGTTTCACGGTGGGCCCCGTCCTTTCCCCAGAACACCCGGGCCGCTTCCAGAGCGGTGTCGATGCGGTCCCGGTGGCTCTCCTGGATGCCGAACTTATCCGCAACGGCCGGAAAATTGAGCAGTTCCAAAACCTGGGGCTTTTCCAGGCGGCTGTCCTTTAGGGATAAAACCTTTAAAAAGGCTTCAACCGTCCTGGATTCGGATCGCCGTTTCCGGTCGGACACCGTAAAGGGGAGCCGGGGCTCCTGGGAGAAAACCGCCTCCAAAAAAGGGGCATAGGCTTCAATGTCCGGCATCATCACAATGATGTCATGGGGAAAGATATCAGGATCCCGGTCCATCATGTCCAGAATCCGGTCCTTGAGGACCTGGGCCTCCCGCATGGGCGAGTGGCAGGCATGCAGGGAAACCGAACGGTCCCCCAAAGATACCGGCAGAGGCGGGGATAAAGGATCCTGCCCCCGGCCGGTGAGGGTCATAATATCGGACTGAAGCATTTCAAGGATGCAGATATTTTCCCCTTTTGTGCCGGCAGGATCTTCAAACAGCTCACCAAAAGGCTCATCATATTCAAAATTCTCAAGAATACCGTGAAATTCCCTGCCGCTTCTTCCCAGCGCCCTTAAAAGCGGGCTGCCGGTCTCCTCGTCCAAAAACAACGAATCGCCTTTCTCGGAAAGCGCGGCTTTCTGCATCTGTTGCGTTGATCCCAGGTCATAGAAGAACTGGTCGGACGGTGTCATCAGAAAGAGGTAAATATCCAGGGTTCGGGCCAGGGCGCTGAAGGCGTCAAGAAACCGGGGGGGCATGGCCGACACCCCGAAAAGGCAGATTCGCTCCGGCAGGCGGGAGAAAGACGCCATCGGAGCGTTTTCCATGCTGCGAATCAGTCGGTCCAACCCGGATAACAGTGGCCGCCCGGATTGCACCAGATCCTGCCAAAGCCAGGCCTGCCATGCGGCTCCGGAGGCGGCATCCTCCTGTTTCCAGGTATCGGGAACAGCCCAGCGGTCCAAGACATCCGAACGGTAAACCTGGTAATCATCAAAAACCCGGGCAATATTCCGACTCAACTGCCAGGTTTTCCGACCCTCAGGATCATCCGCCACGTATCCCAGCGGGCCTCCGGCCCCGGAAAGAGTAGACGGCCAGGCCTTAGGCGAGGACAAGCGCTTCATTATCGACCAGGTCATCATGCCCCGGGACAAGCCCGGCCGGCTGTCTGCCTTTATGTCCTGCGTGGCCGGAGCCTGTTCCAGAATGCGTTCAAGAATCTGCCGGGGAAAGAGAAATTCCACATTGGCGCAGATCCCAAAGTGCCCGGCTAGGACGGTGGTCAGCCACTGCTTCATCCCTCTGGACTGAATCCCGATCCACTCTGCAGCCATGGGGTCGGAAGGCACCTGTTCCAAAGTGGCGCACAGGGCACTGACAAGATGTTCCATTCGATTGCTTTTGACCAGGTTGAGCACGGTGATTCTTCCTTAGGGTGTTGCGTTTTTTTGCACAATACCAGACCCTTTGAATGCGGGCAAATCATTATCGCCAAAGCACCCATCATTAGAGCGGCAGTCAGGCATACTCAATGGCCTGGGCCCCAGTTTGTAAAGATGAAAGTCCAATCCGTGTTCAGTGCAATACTTCATCTTGCCTGCGTATTTTGCCTTGTTAAATCCGCAGCCTAAAAAACCGACCTCTTCTCGTATCATCGGCGCCCCCTTATTTAGTTTCCATTTCTACCAAAATAAAAAATCAGCCGTTGAATGTCAATGAAGACCGGTTCTAATTTGGATTTTTGCGGATCTATGATATTCTGCATTGGTTCAATGTCGTTCATCTTAACGGCATGCCCTGAACGTTGAGATTTTCTTTAACCGATGCGGCGCAGGCCAAACGCCTTTTCCGGCCGCATTTAAGGGAGACAACACCCATGAAATCAGTCCAATTCAAGGCGGGACCCAATCGGCAAAGCCACCCTTACCGGATCACAAAACGACTCCGGGCGGCGCTGCCGGTCCTTTTTTTCCTAAGCCTTCTTCTGCCCCAGGCAGTTTTTGCAAAAATTGACCTGTCCACCCTGTCCGCACGGGACAGCGTCCAGACCACCATCTATAAAAGTGAAGATCTAACCCTGGTCCGGGACAGCCGGACGCTTCAATTTGCAAAGGGTGACAACCAGATCCAGTTTTCCTGGGCCAATACGAGGATTGACCCCACCTCCCTGACCCTGGAAATTAAAAGCAGCCGGAACCTGGTTTCCGTCAAAGAGATGATTTACCCTTCAGGCGCAAAGGACCTTGCCATCTGGCAAATCCAAGCAAAAGAAGCCTGCCAGGCACAAATTGATATCCTCTACTTTACCTCGGGCCTCTCCTGGCAGTCCTATTACATGGCCTTTCTTTCCCCTGAGGGCAACACCATGAACCTTAAAGGCTATGTCCGGGTTTCCAACCAGTCCGGAGAGGATTATGCAAGATCCCAGACCCGGCTTGTGGTGGGAAAAATCAGCCTTCTGGATAAGATCGCCGCTTTGGCAGGACAGCGGTACCCTTTTGGCCGGCCTGACCTCATGACCCAGGAGGATCAGACCATGCGCGCAGCCTATGCAGACGGCATCAAACTGATCAACGAGGCCGGGATGGTAAAAAAAAAGGACCTGTCCCGGCCAAAAACCATAACAAAACAAGGACTGTCCGAATATTTTTTATTTACCATTGAAGGGAAAGAGACCATTGAAGACGGATGGTCCAGGCGCCTGGTCTCTTTTGAGGCCAAGGACATTCCAGTGACAGACATCTACACCTTTGAAGCGGAGCGATACGGCACCCGCCCCATACACCGGCTGGTCTTTCACAACAAAAAAGAGGACCGCTTAGGGGACACCCCGCTGCCGGGAGGCGAGGTCAAGGTATACCAGGCTATAGGGACTCCCGGTGCGCTGACGTTTAAAGGTGCAGATCGTACCGATTATATCCCGGTGGGCAAAGAGGTGGAACTGAACCTTGGGGCCGCGCAGGATGTAACCGTTGATCCCAGAATCATGAAGGTTGAAAAGGCCAACCTGGTCTTTGACGCTAAGGGCAATCTCACAGGATTTGATGAAATCCGGGATATGGAAATCGCCCTGGCCAACTATTCAGGGAAAAAGGCGGAATTGGAGATTATCCGGAACATTGATTCCAACCGATGCGTCCTATCCAAAGTCGAGACCCAAGGCCGGGTTGAGCAAACGGATCTAAATACCTTTACCTTCCACAACACCCTTGCCCCGGGGCAGACCGCTGCCATCCGGTACCGGGTGACCATTCAAAGAGGAGATGCCCGATGAAAAACCGGCTGAGCCACCCCATATGTATGTTAAGCGTAACCCTTATGATTCTGGCAGCAGGCACTTTTGTTCAGGCCAGAACCAGCCTGGTGGTTCTACCGGCCAGGGATGCCGCGGTGCTCCGCCTGGCAAAAGGGGTGCCCACCCTGGTTCAGGAGAATCGGATACTTACCCTTTCCAAAGGGGTCAATCCAGTGGATTTTTCATGGCAGGGGGTGGCCATTGACCCGGCCTCCATTATTCTGACCCCTCTCACAGGCCCTGACGAGGCCCGGCTTCTGTCCGTCTCCTATCCGCCAGGGGAAAATGCCCTGGTCTGGGAGGTATACAGCAGCAAAGACCGGGAACTGCCCGTTGTCATCTCCTACCTGCTCCAGGGTATTGACCACCTGGTCACCCACGAGGCCCTGGCCGATGCCAAAGAGACCCGGATGACTCTGACCTCCCGCCTGGTGTTGAGAAATTTCTCCGGAGAAGATTTTCACAAGGCCAATCTTTACCTTGATCCGGATACACAATTTTCATCCCTGTCCAAAACCCAGGAGACCCGGCAGATCCTCTTTTTTGAAAAGGCGGATATCCCCGTTGAAAAAACATACCTGTGGGACTCGCGGACCATGGTCCATGTACCGGATCCGGACGGCCCGGCACCGGGAATCCCCATGGGATATGAAATTTCGAACACAAAAAAGGCGGGGCTTGGGCAACGCAATCTTTCGGACGGCAAAACAAGGGTGTTCCAGCAGGACAATCAGGGAAGCTCCATTTTCCTTGGGGAGAATCTGCTGGATGCGGTACCTGTCGGGGATCATACCCTGCTCATTCTCGGGGATTCAAGGGATATCCAGGTTACGTTGAGACGAATGAAAACCCATAAAACCAATGTCAGAAAAAATGATAAAGGTGCGGTTCAGGTCTATGATGAGCAGATCGAAGACAAATTTTTAGTGGAAAACTTTAAATCCACCCCTGCGGTCCTAACCCTCAGGCACGCTATCCAGGGACAGTGGGAGCTTGAAGACACGGGGCATCCCTATACCCTTAAAGACCATGAGACCCTGGAGTTTGAGATTCACCTGGCCCCGGGTGAAAAAAAGACCATCCCCCTCTCCTATAAGCGGCTCAACCTGTTTGCCGGAAGCTTTTCCCGTTATAACCAGTATTAAGATTCACAAGAACAGCAATTAAAAAAGGCCGGTTCAAAAAACCGGCCTTTTTTAATTGCGCGTGTCTGAAACTATTGGACCCCGGGCATGATGATGCGCGAATCCTGCTTGCGCTTCTGCTCTTCATGGAGACGCCTGAGGTTTTCAATCACCATCCTTGTTTCAGCTTCCATGGTTTTGGGAAACACATCCATGGCCTGCTCAAAGGTGGCCGCCTCCAGCTTGGCCTGGATCGGAATGGGACCCTGGGGCGTAGACAACTGCGTGCTGCCCAGAAAAATGGAATCCCTTTCCGTATCGTCAGAACCATCCGGTTTTATCGGGATCAGCTGACGGATGGTGGCAATTTTAAGGTCGGTGATGGACTCCTCCCTGTAGAGATTGTTTTTATCCACCATAAAGTCAAGGCTGCTGGGACTTCCGCCGTTATCACTCATCGTATTCTCCCTTCTGGGGTTAAATTTATTAAATCCAATGGCCCTTGTTTTATCCCTTTTAGGCTTCTAAGTACAGGAAAAGATCGGAAGTACAAGGCAAGAACCTTTCTTGCACCCATTGTGATCTGTCATTCGAACCGTTTTTTAATGGGCAATTAAAACGATCTTTGATATGGTCCAAAAATAAATGCGCACCCCCCACAACACTCAATAACGGCAGACAGAACATGATCATACCGGGCGCTGATAAGAAAAATTTTCGTATCAAATTTCAGATCACCCTTGTTTCTCTGATCGTCGTTATTTTGTGCCTGTCTTCATTCAGCATTTTGTTTGCCGTATTATCCATCAGCAAGACCGTGAGCACCCGCAAGGCTGAGCAGTTATTCGCCCAGACCGGAAACCGGGTTGAAGCCCAGCTCAGTCAGCAGCTGGACCGGGCGGTACAGCTCAGCCGCCTTTTTTCCACACTCCCCCAACTCACAGACCCCATTGAAGGGGATGGCACAGCATCCCAACTGCTCTCTTTCATGGGAACGGCGTTGAAAAGCGCCCCCAATCTGTACTCTCTTTATACAGGGACCGGGGACGGGCGGTTTTTACAATTCATTCATGTCGCAGGGGATGCCAATATTAAAAAGGCCCATCAGGCACCCGAAAGCACAACATTTATTCTAAGATCCATCAGCTTTGCCAAAGAGTCCCAACACCCTGAAACAGAGACGACTTCTCACGCTATCCCGGCCAAAACGGAGTATTGGACATTTTATGATGATCAAATGAAAATTATAGGCTCCCGCAGCAAGAGGCAGCCGGATTACAACCCTGCAGAACGGATCTGGTTCTTAAAGGCCGATGCAGCCAAAGGCCAGGTCACGCTGACCGAACCCTACCTTTTTGACTCCCTTAAGGCGCCTGGAATCACAGCGTCTGTCAAAGCCTTTGACGATTGTGCCATCGGTGTGGATATCACATTAAAGAATCTGAAAACGTTTCTGGAAACCATTCATATATCACAGGGCACAGGCCTTATGATTACTGATGAAAAGGACCGGATACTGGCCGCCACAGCAAGGATGGAAAAACGGCTGGGCATTGAAAACGCCTCACTCAAAAAAATGGGCAGTCTTCCTTTAGGGCAGACCGGGCCCGATTCCCTGCTGGAGACTGAAAAAGGAGAAATGATCTGGAATCACAGGTGGAAAAACCCGGGGGGCAATAACTACAGACTGATCATCGTGACCCCTGTTTCAGACGTTACAGGGCACCTGGCCGTGATGAAAAAACGGATCATTGTGACAACCCTTTGTCTGATTGTCTTAGTCTTCCCGTTTGCCGTGATCGGATGCCGGCGGCTGAGCCGCTTTCTTGAAATACTTGCCCTTGATGCGGGCAGAATCGAAAAATTTGACTTTGAGCATGACATCCCTGAACACTCCCTGATTCTGGAGTTTGAACAGCTTGCCAATGCCTTCAGGCTGATGAAACAGACGGTGTCCGAACGGACAAAGACTCTGGAAACCACCATGGAAAAACTCAAGCGCATCATCACCCTTAGCATCACCATGTCCGTTGAAAGGGATTCAGACCGGCTTTTGGAGCTGATTTTAAAGGGGGCCAAAGAGCTGTCCAACGCAGATGGCGGCAGCCTTTATCTGAAAAGCGATGAGGACACCCTTGATTTTAAAATCGTTCTTACGGACAGCAACGGGATTGCACAGGGAGGGACCAGCGGCCAGCCCGTCACCCTTCCATCGGTCCCTTTATACGATAAAAATCATACCCCCAATCACAAAAATATTGTCTCCTATGCTGTGCTCACAGGCAAAACCGTTGCCATAGACGACGTGTACAGGCAAAAACATTTCAAATTCACAGGTACCCGCAAATTTGATCAGATGAACAACTACAAGTCCCGGTCGTTTTTAACGGTTCCCTTAACGGTTCAGGGAAGTGAGGTGATCGGCGCGCTCCAGCTGATCAACGCCATCTCCCCTGAAACCGGTGAGATTGTACCGTTCAGCCCCGAAATCCAGGGCCTTGTGGAAGCGCTGAGCGCCGAGGCGGCCGCGGTGCTTCATAAACGGAATCTGCACGAGGCCCAAAAGCAGTTGTTTGAAGCCCTGATCCGCCTTATTGCCGACGCCATTGATATCAAAAGCCCGTATACAGGAAGACACTGCGCCCGTGTTCCCCAACTGGCCCTGATGCTGGCACGGGAAGTTGAAAACTGTGACCATGGTGCCCTGGCCAGTTTTAGTTTTGACTCCGAAGATGACAGGCGGGCATTTGAAATCGGTGCCTGGCTCCATGATGCCGGCAAGATGACCACCCCTGAATTTGTGGTGGATAAAGCCGTCAAGCTCGAAACCATTTACAACAGGATCCATGAGGTCAGGACACGGTTTGAAGTGCTTTTAAGGGATGTATGGCTGGAGGAAAAACAAACCCTTTTAAAAGGCGGTGATCCAATTGACGCTGCAACCACCCGGAAAGAAAAAGAACGGCAGTTAAAAGAGGAATTTGCCCTGGTAGCCCAATGCAATATCGGTTCTGAGAATATGCCCGAGGCTGTGACGGAAAAGCTTCATCAAATTGCAAAGCGCACATGGACGAGTTATTTTGACAAATCCCTCGGCCTGTCCATTGAAGAAAAAAAGCGTTTTGACCGGGCATATGAAGCCTCAATTCCGGCCACAGAAAACCTGCTGTCCGATAAGCCTGAACACATTATCCCCTTTTCCATCCGTCCCCAGGATATATACAGGGAGTGCAATTTCAATATTCCGGAAACCGACTGCCTCTACAACAGAGGAGAGCTTTACAACCTTTGTGTGCAAAAGGGGACGTTAACCGAAGAGGAGCGGTTTAAAATCAATGAGCATATCATGCAGACAAGCATTATGCTCAATCACCTGCCGTTTCCCAAACATTTAAAAGGGGTGCCGGACTATGCGGTTACCCACCATGAAACGCTCAACGGTACAGGATATCCATGCGGGCTGTCCGCATCCCAGTTATCCGTACCAAGCCGGATCATGGCCATTGCGGATATCTTTGAAGCCCTGACCGCGACCGACCGCCCCTATAAAAAGGCAAAGACACTGTCAAACGCCGTGGCCGTTTTATACGAGTTCAAAAAAAGCCGGCATATCGATCCGGATCTGTTTGATCTGTTTCTCACATCAGGGGTTTACCTGACATACGCCAAACAATATCTTCCCCCGGAACAGATTGATGCTGTGGATATCGAACAATTTCTCGGATAGGCGGCGCATGCATAATTTTCCTTGATTTCACCCATGCCTTTGCTGCTATAGTCCTGCCGTAAGGCAAAACGTTATTTAACCTTATTTTTGACACAGGTGTACCATGGAACCCCAGTTTACCCCCTTTGCAGAGTATATCAAAACCCGGGCCGGATCCGATGCCCCACCCTCCCCAAAGGACGGCTTCCAGATCCAGTGCTACAATGCAGGCGAAACCATTTTCTCCCAGGGGGCCAAGGGGCATGCCGCCTATCTTATCAAGAAGGGAACGGTTGAGATTTCAATCCAGGAGGATGGGGGAAAGACTGTGCTCACCTGCCTTTCCGAACAGTCGGTCTTCGGAGAGGTGGCTCTGCTGACAGGAAACCATACCCGCTCTGCCACAGCCACCGCCATGGATGCCACAGAGGTCATCCGAATCCCCAAGGAGATCTTTGATAAATACCTGAAAGCCTCGCCCAAAGTCATTTCCGCCTGTCTTGTGGCCATTGCCCGCCGCCTGGATGATTTTTCCGCCTCAAGCCAGGCAAGACCGGCCATTTTAGAACGGATTGCGCGGGTGATAGCCCTGGGCCAAAGCCATGGTGCAAAACTTCTGGATTACGACCGAACCGTTAATACCCTGACCCGGGTTCTGGATAAAAAAGAGCAAGAAATTAAAGACCACCTGTCCACCATGGCGGACGTCAACCTGGTGGACCTGGACTGCGAATGGGAAGGCAGGCGGGCCATCGCCCTTTTGGGGGGAGAAAAATTCCTTGAAAAGGCCCTGAAGGTATTTGCTCTGATTGAAGGCAGTGAATCTGCCTGAACATCATTCCCAAAAAACCGCGCCAGGAATAACACGCGGACCGGATTTAAAATTTTCTACAGCACTCTGATTCGGTGTGGGGATTGCCGATCCAAAAGATTTTAGCCGCAGGATCCACTTTCACTGCCGTGGTCGGGTAATAGGAAAAATAGGTTCCCGCCACCTGGCCGTCCCGGGTAAGAATCTGCTTGGCATAGCGCTGGTATTGCCCCCGTTCAAGGTTGGCCAGGTGGTGGATCTTGTCGTAAACCTCATCCATGGACTCAATCTTAAACCAGACATCGGATTCAAAGGCATAAGCCTTGTCAACACCCACCACGGCATAGGGCAGGTTGGACCGCCCGCAGTAGTAATAGGTGAAAGAGGGATCCAGGCCCTTGTCGTCAAATTGTAATGCCAGTTCGGGACTGTTCTTAAAACTGCCCCATGATGCAGCGCACCCCCCGGTCAGGACCGGAATAAGCATCAAAAGTGAGCCAAGAACACTGATCGTTTGATTTAAAGATATCCGGCAAAGCATAATCCGCCTCCTTGATCTTACCCCGGGGATGAGGTTTCCCCGGCAGGGATTGATTTTCCGATGCCGGGATTTAAGTACTATTCTCCTTCAAACTGGGTGATAGCGAACACCTTGCAACCGGGGATCTGATCCCGGCCTTTGAGATCGGGCAGTTCCACAATAAAGGCGCACTCCACAAGATCGGCGCCAAGTTTGCCGACCAGTTTGACCGTGGCGCCCACAGTGCCCCCGGTGGCAATCAGATCGTCCACAATCACCACCCGCTCCCCTTTTTCAATGGCATCCTCATGGATTTCAAGGGTATCCTGGCCGTACTCCAGGCTGTAGCTTTCCTGGATGGTTTTGTGGGGCAGTTTGCCCTTTTTGCGAACCGGTACAAAGCCGATACCCAGTTTGTAGGCCAGCACGGCACCAAAGACAAACCCCCGGGCATCAATCCCCACAATTTTATCAATGGACTGGGACTTGTAGCGCTCGTAAAGGATATCGCAGGATTCTTTAAAGGCTTCGGGATTCTGCATCAACGTGGTCAGGTCTCTGAAAATCACGCCTTCAATGGGCCAGCCGGGAATGCTTCTAATGGTTTGTTTTAAATCCATTTGGGTCTTCTCTCTCTTTCAATCATCCAGGGTTAAGGTTTCAATAGTTTTGACCAGCAGATTTTTCACATTATCCGCATTATGGGTGAAGACTTCAAGGATTTCATCCCAGGTGACGGGGGCCTCGTCCTCTTTCCAGCAGTCATAGTCCGTCGACATGGCAACGGCTGCATAGGGGATCCCGGCCTCGTTGGCCAGCATGGCCTCAGGGGCTGTGGACATATTGATCACGTCCGCCCCCCAGATCCGGAACATCTTGGACTCGGCCACAGTGGAAAATCTGGGGCCTTCAATAGTGATCACACACCCCTTGGGATGAACCGTCAGTCCCAGAGTCTCGGCCGTGCGGATCAGATTCTGGCCAAGGGCCGGGTCAAACGGGTGGGCCATGGCCGTGTGCACGGCGCCGTCTTCAAAGGAATCGGCAAATGTGTTTTTACGAAACCGTGTAAAATCAATGAACTGGTCCAGGATAACAAAATGCCCCCGGTCAATCTCCCGGCGAAGGCTGCCGCAGGCGGTGGTGGCCAGAATATGGGTGGCCCCGGCTTCTTTCAGGGCGTGGATATTGGCCCGGTTGTTCACCTGGGTGGGGCTGAACTGATGCCTCCGTCCATGGCGGGCCAGGATCAGGACCTCAGTGCCGCAGATGGAACCGGCCATTAAATCCGACGACGGGTTGCCGTAGGGGGTTTTTATCTCTATGGTTTCCGGGTGTTTTAAAATATCCGGGTCATCCAGCCCGGAGCCGCCGATAATACCGACCCTTATCATATATGTCTCCTTTACAACGTCAATTAGCTCTTACAGTGGGGGATCAAAATCTCGAGGTTTTTTAAAAACTATCCCCGGAAGATATCCCTCCCTGCGCTAACATAAAACACTTGCGCTTGCAAGCACAAAGGCGCTCGACGGGATTCGCCCGGACTCATCATATTCTTACAATAAAATTATATATAAAAACGGCCGGCAGCAGGGGCACCATAGGTGCATGCTCTGTCCCGGAAGATAAAAATACAAATAAAGTTGGTTCCAAATTTGGACAAAATGATATAATTTATTACACAACTCATTTTAAATCACGTTTGGGTCAACCCAAATCTGAAGGAAACTATATATGCGAATTCTTGTGGTGGATGACGAAGTCGTCAGCAGAAAAAAAATGATGAAGAGCGTCAGTTCTTTGGGCACATGCGAAGGGGTTCAAAACGGCAATGCAGCCATCAGTGCCGTCCAGACGGCACTGGAGGAATGGAAGCTCTACGATTTGATTACTCTGGATATCTCCATGCCCGATATCAGCGGGACTGAGGTTTTAAGCAGCATCAGGGACATGGAAAAGCAAAAGGGACTGGATGATGAAGAGCGGGCCACCATTTTCATGGTCACCTCCCATTCAGACATGGATACGGTCAAAGCCTGTGTGGGCAAATGCAACGGATACATCATCAAACCCTTTAATAAAGACGTGATCATGGAAAAGCTTAAAAAGGCAGGGGTGGTCCGTTAGACCGGGCCGTGAAACCATGGGCCTTGAAATCGAACGAAAATTCCTGGTGCCGGAACTGCCCTCTGCCCTTCCTTGCCCCCAGCACATCTGTCAAGGGTACATCTGCGACGATCCTATGCGGGTGGTCCGGATACGAGCCATAGATGACCGGGCGTACCTCACCGTCAAGGGCAAAACCGAACAGACCACCCGCCAGGAATTCGAATATTCCATCCCGCTGGAAGACGCCAGACAATTGCTGAGCACGATCTGTCTGCGGCCAGTGATCGAAAAGGACCGGTTTTCAATTGAATACCAAGGTTTTTTATGGGTTGTGGACCGGTTTTCAGGAGAAAACGCAGGGCTGATTCTGGCCGAAATCGAGCTTGAAACAGAGGACCAGGCGTTTGCCCTGCCCCCCTGGATCGGTCAGGAGGTCTCACAGGATCCCAGATACTTTAACTCCAACCTCATTGCAGCCCCCTATTGCAGCTGGCAAACCCCTTAAACGGAATTTTTCCGCAGCCATCCCCGTTTCAGGAACATCCCCCATACACTTGCCGCAATCAATGCCATACAGCATCCCAGATGGGCCAGATTCATCATATAGATGGACACATGGGAAAAATGGATGCCCGGCAGATTTCTTAAGACCATCGTAACGCCTGAGGCCACAAGCCCCAGTGCCATGGCGGCCTTGAACTTGCCCAAGGCGGTCAGGGCGGACAGGTTCTTTCCTCCAAGGAAAAGGTCCAACGCAGCATAGGCTGCCAACGCGATGAAAAGGGCGGCCAGGGCATAGTGAAGACTGTGGGTGATGTAGAATCTGGCCAGCCACCCAAGACCCGGGATATCCGCGATATAGTAGCGCTTGAATATGGGCATCTGGGCAAATCCGGTAAGAGTGATAAAGAACAGGAGCGTTGCGTACAAAATGCCTCTGAATCGGTTTTCCATCAGTCCTCCTTCACCCGCCTGTAAAATTTTGCAAGGGCTGCGGCAGCCCCGGCAAAAGGGGCGATGAGTATGGCCCGTGCCAGGGTTGATCCCTGGGCCATTTGATTGGCCACAGGATTAAAATGCGGTTTTCCCTTTCCTTTTTCAATCACAAGGTCTTCAAAGGGAACCGGAGAGATATAGATGGTATTGGTGCCGCCGTTTTCATCTATACCGTACAGATATCCGTCTATCTTACGGGCCCTTCGCCGGGCCCACGCCACCATCTCCTCCTTCGGTCCGATGGTCTGGACATTTTCGGGACAGGCTTCGATACAGGCGGGGGTTTCCCCCTTTGCAAGTTTCCGGTAGCAGCGGTCACACTTGTACATCACCCCGTTACCGGCGAGACTGGGCAGAATATCCAGGTAAAGCCCCACCCCGGTCTGGCGCTGGGGAATATTCCAGGGGCAGACCGCCTTGCATTTTGATCCGCCAAGGCAGATATCCGAATCAATTCTGGACAGTCCGTTAGCCTCCTGCTTGGCCGCCCCCCAGGGGCAAAGCTTAACGCAGGGGGGATTGCTGCAGTGCATGCACCGTCGCGGAATGGTCAGCTCCAATTCCTCCCCGTTCTGAACGGCTGTGGCGTGCTGGATAAAAAGCCAGTTGTAAGGTGTCAGACGATCTGTCTGGTCCCGTCTTTGGGACCAGTCCTCCACCGGAACCCGGGCGGGAATCATCTTAGGAAACGGCTTTTCAGGATTGGCAAACTTTTCCGGAAAGGTCTGCCGGCAGGCGTATACGCATTCTTCACAACCGACACACTTGGAAATATCGATCACCGTCACCAGAGGGTCTCCGTTTGGAGGAGACACCGCATCGACCGCCTTTGCCGCAGGTGCTGCCACCGCCATGACAGCCGCACTGCCTGCGGTACCCAGCGTTCCTTTTAAAAAGGCCCGCCGGGACAATCCTTGGCCCATATTCTCCTGCCTTTCACCCGGGTTCTACGAGTCCCGGGTCAGCTTTGCTTTACAAACTCATGGAACTCCATGGTTTTGTAGCTTTGGGTGTGGATGAATTTGAGAATCTGGAGCAGCTGGGAGGCGGTCACATAACCGGGCATCCGGTTGATTTTTTTACCGGATGCTTCCAAAAACCACAGGGTGGGCAGGCCGGTCACCTGCCATTGGTTGGCCAGGCTTTTGTTCTGGTCCGTATCCACCCCGATGGAGATAAAATTCTCGTTCAGGTAGGCCAGAACCTTTTCATCCTTGAATGTGGTCATCTTCAGCTTGGTGCAATAGGTACACCAGGGGGCATGAAAATAAAGGAAGATGCTCTTGTTCTTTTCCCGGGCCATGGCCATGCCCGGGGTATAATCCTTCCAGTCAATGCCAGTAACCTCGCTTGCCGAAGCTTCAGCCGGGGAGACCGCTTCTGAAAACGCCACAGCCGCTTGCGGCTCTTGTGTCCTCATGGAATTATAAGCCGTTACCGCGCCCAGGGCAATGACCACCAGCGCTACTACCAGGATATTCTCTTTCTTCATTCTTTAAGTCCTTTGTCAACGTCCCAAAATCCCTCCGGCAATAGTTTACCGGGAATCCGGGGCAAACGCTTTCACATACAGCAAGGATAATGCCAGTATTCAAAAGACAGGCGAAAGGAGATCTTCCCGGCGCTGTTTTTCTATGTTTTTCAAGATCTTCCCTCCCGGCAGGAGGAAGAGAAAATCCCGCGGCACATCATTACCCCCGTCAACTGTTAACCCGATGTTAACGTTACCGGTATTAATCTATCATAGTTTCTCTGCATAAAAAAGAGAGAGGGCAGAATCAAATCAATGGGTTTTAAGGACCACATGATGCTTTTTCATCCGCTTCCACACCGTAATGCGGGAGACCCCGAGAAGCTCTGCCGCCCGTGTCTGGTTTCCTTCGGTTTTTTCAAGGGCCTTGATCAGCTCCAGGCGCTCCCGTTGGTTTACCAGCAGGGTGGTCTGCCCGCCACTGCCCTTAGAGTTTATAGCAGCGCTATCTTCCCCGGCGGAATCAGATCGCCTTCCAGGCCCAGATTCCGGCAAACTTTCATTGTGGCGGCCCAAAGGAAGATAAGATCCCTTGGCTATTTTTTCCGGCAGATGCTCGGGCCGGATCCCCTTGCCCCGGGCCAGGACAAAGGCGTATTCCACAGCGTTGCGCAACTCCCGGATATTCCCAGGCCAGGGATAGGCCACCATAAGGCGCATGGCCTCGGGGGTGAAGCCCAGGATATCCTTGCCCGTGGTTTCGGCGTGAATCGTAATAAAATGCTGGATAAGCAGGGTAATGTCATCCCGTCTCTGATGCAGGGGCGGACAGGTGATGGGAAACACGTTGATCCTGAAGAACAGATCCTGCCTGAAACTTCCCGATTGAATCATCTGCTCAAGGTTTTTATTAGTGGCCGTAATAATCCGGACGTCAATGGGAATGGATCTATTGTCCCCCACCCGCTGGATCATCCGCTCTTCCAATACCCTGAGCAGCTTCACCTGGACGGATAAAGGAATGTCCCCGATCTCGTCTAAGAAAATGGTTCCCCTATGAGCGGCCTCAAACCGGCCGATACGATCGGATTCCGCCCCGGTATACGCCCCTTTGACATGGCCGAAAAGCTCGCTTTCCAGAATGCTTTCGCTTAAGGCGGCGCAGTTAACCTTGATAAAGGGCTTTTGGGCCCGCCGGCTGGTCTCGTGCAGGGCTTTGGCCACCATTTCCTTTCCCGTACCGCTCTCTCCCAGGATCATAACCGGGGTATCCAGTGTGGCCACGCTTTCAATATGCTCGTAAAGATTCATCATCACCGGCGTTCTGCCGATAATCCCCTGGAACCCGTCATCAATATGATAAATGCGCCGCACCGAAGCCAGCTCATTTTTATAGTGAATATTCTCGGAAATATCCATGAGGGTCTCCACGGCACCTGCAATCTGACCCGTTTCATCGTACAGCACTTTTGCAGTCTTCACGACGGGAATGGTCCGGTTGGAGGCATGGGTAATGACACATTTTTTATCCCGGATCATGCCGGCGGAAAAAAGACCGCACCACTTTTTGCCCGGCCCCTTTCCTGAAATCCGGCACCCCGTGCAGTTGAGCAGTCGGCAGGACCGTCCCTTAAGCTCGGCCTCCGAATAGCCTGTGAGCAGCTGGGCTGCCGTATTGGCGGCAATAAAATTTCCACCGGCATCCACAATGATGATGCCCTCTTGAACCGAATCGATGATGTGACGCCAGTGGCTTCCGATTTCCATACCAGCCTTCCCAACTTAAACAGGTGATAACCAATTAACAAAACAAAATTAACACATAGTTAACAATCTGGCAACACCGCACGTTCCCACACCAGGCAAAAACACTTGCCCTTACCAAAAACTTTCTTTAGTATAAGTTAATTAGAAAATCTCCCCCTTAACAAAACGGTTCTGGCACATCCCTTGCTGAGCGTTAACCGTTTGATGACAACAGCACTTTTATATGATGGCCAATGCAAAAGGAACAGATGCGGCAGGCATCCCTTTTGAACATAATGGAATCAACCGTTACTCATTGATCAAAGGAGAGGACATGAAAAAACAATGGACCCATTTAAAGGCTGTGGCGTGGCTTGCGGGACTTTTTGCAGGCCTTTTGATACTTACAGCCCTAACACCGGCATCAGCCACGGACAAGGAGCCCTGGATGTTTGACGATATTGTGGAGGTGGATTTCGTCATTTCCCATATCAGTATCCCTATGGATGAAGATGTCATGATCATTGATGCCCGGCCCTATATGCCAAAGTACACAAAGGGCTTTATCCCGGGAGCCGTCAGCATCCCCTATTCCGAATTTGACGAAAAAAAAGGACTGCTGCCCAAAAACAAAACCGCTCTGCTGATCTTCTACTGCGAGGGACTTCAATGCAAATTGAGCCATAAATCAGCCAAAAAAGCCGTTGCCCTGGGCTACACCAATGTCAAGGTATTTGCAAAAGGCTTCCCCGAATATAAAAAACAACCCGGGGCTTATCCGGCCATTACGGCAGAACAGGTCGCAGCCCAGATCGCAGAGAACAAGACCCTGATCGTGGATGCCAGGCCCAAGGTTACAAAGTATGACAAAGGCCATATTCCCAGCGCCATCAGCCTGCCCGATTCCCAGTTTGACGAACTCAAGGGCAAGCTGCCCCGGGACCTTGAAACCCCTATTATTTTTTACTGCGGCGGACTTAAGTGCAAACTGAGCCACAAATCCGCCGCACGTGCCCTGGTCATGGGATACAAAAACGTATCCGTGTTCACCAGAGGATATCCCCAGTGGAAAAAACAGTTTGGCGGCTCCGATGCCATTGCCGTCAAGGCCGGCGAGATTGAGGGTTCCATTGATATAGACCGGTTCAAGACCATTCTGGAAGAGAACCCTGAGTCCATCGTTCTCATTGATGTCAGAGATCCGGATGAGTTTGCCAAAGGCCACTTTAAAACAGCAAAAAATATTCCTGTTGAAAAACTGGAACCCCAAATTAAAGACCTGCCTTCTGACAAGCCCGTGGTCTTTGTCTGCTCCACCGGAGCCAGAAGCGGTGAAGGGTATTACATGACCAAGGATGTAAGACCAGAACTAAAAGCGTATTACGTGGAAGCCACCATTGATTTTAAAAAAGACGGCTCCTACCACATGAAGAAAAACTAGACCTGATAAACCCAAAGGAGATATCATGACAAAAAAAACATTTATCATTGCAGTGCTTTTCCTGTTCACCATAGGCGCATCCGGGGCATCCTTTGCCGATGACGGCCCGGGCGGTAATAAAAGAAAGGGCAAATACACCTATCGAAAGCTGGTGAAGACCTGCTTTGAGCGGGGAGCCGTAGAATCGGAGTCTCCCAAGGTAAGTCCTGCGGACAAGACCATGAAAGAGTGGAAAGAAATCTTTGAGGGCAAGGACTTTTCCGCCTTCGGCTGCGACGAGGAATGGGCCGCGGCAAGCGATACTGACGTTCTGGACATCTACTCCTATTTCTACAATTTTGCCAAGGATTCGCCCACACCGGCGACCTGCAAATAATGACAAGGGCGGCGGCAGCAGTCTCACGCTGAATCCCTTCAGCCAATGCTGCCCCGCCCGGTATTCAACCGGGCTGTGATGAGGAGGCAAAATGGGAAGACGGAGCACAAAAATCGTTAACGGTTGCGGCCTTGCTGCGGGGGCGGCTGTTTTAATCTTATTTTTTGGGGCTGCAGGGACCTGTATGGCAAGCCAGAGCACAGCCGCTGAAGATGAGGCGTTGGGGATCATGCTGGCCAAGCAGGTGGTTAGGGCCAATACCCACTGGACCACTACGGATCACTCCAAAGTGGAGGCATTGAATCAGAATTTCACGTCAGGGGAGCAGATTACAAAGGCCTGCCTGTCCTGCCATACCGATGCATCCATGCAGTTTGAAAAAACCATCCACTGGACCTGGAAGGTGGAATCGGAAAAGCCCGGCATCATGAACGGTAAAGCAGGACACGCCGTCAACAACTTCTGCATTTCGGGAAACAATATGCAGGACAAGGGGTGTCTTGCCTGTCATGTGGGCTGGAATGGAGTGCAAGAGGGCGTAAACTGCCTGAACTGCCACGGCGGCAAAAAGTTCAACTATAAAGAGGCCTTTGGTGACATCCAGGCTTTTGTCGGGGATGACGATCCGGAAACCCTGGAAATTGCCCGGGAGCTGCAGGGGGAAATCAAAACGGCCCTTGACAGCATCACGTTGCCCAAACGGCAGCACTGCGGTGAATGCCACTTCAAGGGTGGCGGCGGCGACGGCGTCAAGCACGGCGACCTTGACACCTCCCTGACCCAGCCCAACCGGAGCCTGGATGTGCATATGGCGGCTGAAGGGGCGAACTTCGCCTGTGTCCGCTGTCACACCACGGTCAAACACAATATTGCCGGCCGCCTGTATACCCGTCCGGCTGCGGCCGAACGCAAAAGCCTGATCCAGGATGATATGGCCACCAAGATCACCTGTGAATCCTGCCACGGCACCCTGCCCCACAAGACCTCATCCAAGATGAACGACCATGTGGACAAGGTGGCCTGCCAGTCCTGCCATATTCCCGAATACGCCCGCATCCTTCCCACCAAGATGTCCTGGGACTGGAGTACGGCAGGGGATCTCAAGGATGGTAAGCCTTATCACACCGACGGCAAATACGGCAAAGCCATCTATAAGTCCATCAAGGGCTCCTTTGTCTGGGATAAGAACGTTACGCCTGAGTATTTCTGGTACAATGGCGGGTTTGAGCATCTGAGCATCAAGGATGTGATTGATCCTGGAAAAACTGTTGAAGTCAGCCATCCCACCGGCAGCCGCGAAGACCCCAAATCACGGATTCATCCGTTCAAACGCCACCACGCCAACATGCCCTACGACAAGATCAACAAACGCCTGGTGGCTCCGCTGCTGTCAGGGCCCAACGGCTTTTGGACGACCTTTGATATGAATGATGCGATCACAAGAGGAAACAAGACCCTGGATGTGGCCTATTCAGGGGAATTTGACTATGTCCAGACCACCTATGCCTTCCCCATCACCCATATGGTAGCCCCGGCATCCAATGCCGTTCGCTGCACCGAGTGCCATATCCGCACACAGGGAAGGCTTGCCAGCATCACCGGCATCTACCTGCCGGGCCGGGACAAGAACCAGGTCATTGATACCATCGGCATCATCGCGGTCCTGGGAGCCTTCATCGGGGTTCTGCTCCACGGCCTGGGGCGCTTTTTCACCCGGAACGGAAAGGAGGATTAACCCATGAACGCAAGCGCACTGACAAAAGTATACCTTTACACCCGGTTTGAACGGCTCTGGCACTGGCTTCAGGCACTGATGATCATCATCCTTCTGATCACAGGCTTTGAGGTTCACGGCACCTACACCCTTCTGGGGTTTAAAACCGCTGTAACGGTTCATAACTTTGTGGGACTGTCCTGGCTTATCCTTTTTGCCTTCTTTGTCTTCTGGCTATTAACCACAGGGGAGTGGAAGCAGTACATTCCCACCACCAAAAAGCTCATTGACGTGATGCTCTACTACGCCTTCGGCATCTTCAAGGGCCAGGCACACCCCGTCCAGAAGTCCAAAGGGGCCAAGCACAATCCCCTCCAGCGCCTGGCCTATCTTGGGATTTCCGCAGCCCTGCTGCCGGCCCAGATGGTGACAGGTCTTTTGTACTACCTTTATAACATCATCCCCGGCGGCATTGATCTGTCCGTCCTGGCGGTCATTCACACCCTGGTGGCCTTTTTACTGGTCAATTTTCTGATCATCCACCTTTATATGACCACCACCGGCCACTCCCTGTTCAGCCATATCGCCGGCATGATCACCGGTTGGGAGGAAGTTTACGATACTACCAAAATCCAGGAGTGGGAGAATAAGGCTACGAAAAAGCTTTGATTCTCCATTGTTCGAAATGCAAAACGGGCTGCGGCAGGAGATGCCGCAGCCCGTTTCTCTTTCAGGATCTGAGCGGATATGTGCCTTCTATGGCAATAATAAAATTGACCACCAAGCCTGGCTGCATATTGTCGTGGGGCAGGCCCTGGCCTGCATTAGCCAGACTGACCCCGCCGCCGATACTCATCCCCCCCAGCGAGACATCCTCGGTGCCGGTCTCCGGGGTGCGGTAATTTTCAATCTCAATTTGGTAATCCGTGCTGAATCCCGTGGCCAGCCGGCATTCCGCATCAGGAACAACCACATCTCCCTGGTCTGTGGTCGTTTTTATTCCGGGAGCAATCTGCATCTGAATTCCATGGGAATGGGCGGGTATTTTAGCGGCAGGAAGGGATACCCCCTCACTTCCGGGCATCGCCCCAAGGGTTGTATAGACCCCGACACCGACCGGGACACGCCCCCGCAGATCCGGCAGGGCAAAAGTTGTCCGGCCGTCACCGCCGTATTGGGTGCCCAAAATAGAGTACAATCCTCCGTATTGGCTTATTTGAAGCAGGCGGCCGTCACAAAAGGCATAGTTTTCCGGTTCATAATCTCCTGCAAACATATGAATTTCACCAAGATAGGGTTCCATCGCATTTTCCTCCTTTATGACCGTGACGGGTAGAGGCCTTGCCAGGCAATAATAAACTGTACCCCCAAAGACGGTTGGATGTTTTTGTGAGCCACCCCCCCGCCCACCTCTGACATTGAGGGGTTGCACTGGCTTTTGACCCCGCCTAAATCGGACAGGTTTTCAGTGGATTTGGAATACCAGCTCACATTTTTCCGGGTCTCATCTCCATAGGACACGGCAAGGTAATTGCCGGTTTCAGGCACATTGATGCTCCCGTTTTGCGTTGACACGGTCATTGAGGTCGTAATCGACTTATCGGTGATCTCATGGGTGTGTTGGGGCATCCGGTCCTGGTTCAGCGCGACGGAGGCATACCCTCCAGTCATGCCAAGCTTTCGATAAGTCAAGCCGGGGCCGCCGCCGGCGCCTAACGCTGCCCGGTCCCGTAAATCCGGAACCCCGAAGGTCGTGCGCCCGTCTCCCCCATAGGTGGTATAAAGAAGCGAATAAAGGGCCTGATACTCCATAATGCTTTTGAGCTCACCGTTACAAAGGAACCAGCCTTCAGGGGCATAGTTCCCTGCAAACAAACGGATCTCTCCGATAAAAGGTTCTGACATAACGCCTCCTTAACTGCTGCGGGGGGGATACTCCCCTTTTAGGCAGATGATATAGTTTATGCAACCCCAGGGCATCATGTTGTCATGCCCCGATCCTCCACCTGTGGTCTCTATCGTCACGTCGGGATCTAAGATCTCATCCCCCTTCAGGGTGACGCTCTGACCTTCGGCAAGTTCTGCCGTATAGTTTTCCATGGTGTATTGTTTGTCCGGCGTACTGGCCTCCACCTCCAGGCCCGCAGCCAGCAGCACCCCGCTTTCCGGCGCGGCCACATCCCCTTTTTGGACGGTGGCCGCAACTGAAAAGGTCAGCCCGAGATCGACCACATGGGAATGGGGCGGCAGATTCTGTTCTGTCATGGTAACCCTTTCGTATCCCGGCTTGTCACCCAGATGACGATTGGTCAGGCTTGAACCATGCCCCATGCCAACAGGGCATCGGCCCCTTAAATCAGGCAGACCGAACGTTGTCATTCCATCACCGCCGTATCGGTTACCCAGCAGCGAATACAACGCCTGAAACTCTGAAATCGCTACTAATTGGCCGTTGCAGAGCATCCAATTCCGCGGGGCAAAATCCCCCCCGAACATCCTGATTTCTCCTAAAAAAGGATCCGACATCTTACCTCCTTTCCGCTTTTTTTAAAAAGCTCCAAGTAGTGAATATGATGGTGTCAAGTGTTTCCATTTTAAAGGACTGAAAAATTGGGAAACGCTTTTGGAAACTTGATACATGGATCTGCCAGGGGCGTTTTCTGTATTGAGGAAGAACGGTCAATTCAGACCCTAATGAGAACCCCTGGACTCAGGATAAAATAAATGATATCCCCCATTTATAAAATTTGCTTACAAAAAGCAACCCTTACGCTCTTTTTAATTTGATCGAGGAAGTGAGCATAACGATGTCACGCAAAAAACTACAATGCGATCTGCAGGTTTCCTCATCCTTGTCCATGGCTGCAGCGGATTTTAACGATGCCCCGACCGTAAAATTTTTATACCAGGTCTACCGATCCACCCGCCTTCAGGAAATGGCATTGACAGGGTGGTCCCCAGACCAGGTGGACACATTCTTACACCAGCAGTTCCAATTCCAGCACCGCGATTATGTCACCCGATTTAAAGACGCCGGTTTTTACATTCTCCTGTTTGAACAAAAGCCGTGCGGCAGGCTCTATCTGGATGAAACCCCGGAGCACCTCATGGTCATTGATATTGCATTGCTTCCCGAGTTCCGGCAGCAGGGCCTTGGCACCGCAGTGCTTGAGCATGTAAAAGCCTATTCAAAAAAGACAGGGAAACCTGTTTTTCTTCATGTGGACAATACCAACCCCTGCCGGGATCTGTATGCCCGGCTGGGATTTAGAGTAAAAGACACCGGACCGCTGCAGACCCTTATGTTCTGGCAGCCGGACAGAGTCCTCCCGGCAAATCGTTCCCAAAGAGGACCTTATTGATCCCGCTTGCCAATCCGTGTCAATTGGCTTTCCACATTTTCAGGAGTTAGGCGCAGGCCGAAATCTTCAGGAACATTTGGTGAATCAAGATTAAACAGCCTTGAGAGGATCATATCGCCGACGGCCTCCCTGTAGTGGCTGCTTTCAAAATACCAACGCATCTGATTCTGAGAATCTTCTTCAGGAAAAGGCTCTGTGGTAATCGTATTATATCCACAAAACATCCATACGGATACCTGCGTTAGCAAAGCCTTTTTATCAGAACCGCGATACGCAATATCAACAATCATGCGTACCCAGTCCTCAAATTCCCCATAAAGACCGTACCCTTTAATCGCGTCGAGCAGGGCTGCATGAAAAGGAGAGATAAATAAATACAAAGAGATGCCCTGCTGTCGGCTTTCTTTGACCAGTAATTTAAAGTATGGCCATCCGGTACCGCTTGTCATGGGGGTACGCGTCAGTTTTGCATATGATTTGGCCATTCTTTTTAAATGATCCCGGTATTGGGACGCGGTTTTATTTCCAGGAAAACTTAAAGGGTATCCATCGGGTAAAACGCCCTTTTTTTTTGTATTCATTATTCTGTCTATCAGGGTAACCAGCGCATCTTTAGTCGTATAAAACCCCAACAGGGAGACAAGCGGTCCCGCCCGTGAAAATCCATTAAATGTAAGCGTATTTCTTATCCGCTCCATACCGAAATCAAGCCCGACAACGATGGTTTTGACTTTGCCCTGTTTTATAACCGGCATAAGAACAGTATAAATATTTTCAAAGTTTGCGCCGCTGAAAGAAGCGTTATAGGGACGACAACTGCCGCTCAGGTGTTTGGGGTTCAGTCCCAGGCGAGTCCGGGAATTGCCGATAAAAAACGTATCGAAACGCCCGTGAGTTATTCGATTAATGGTCAAATTGGCCCAGTGCCTTCTGTTATGAAGATAGATAATTTTTCCTAAGCCGTTTTTTTGAAAATATGCATATGGGTCTATAGAGACATTAATGAAGGCGATAGACGAAAGCAGCACGATACAAAAAAAAGCGTACAGCACTATCGCGTGTTTATTCATTCGCTAAGCCTTAAAAATGAAAATAGATAAAGGAGTTTGTGCCAACGCTGCCTGAATCGATCATCACAGTGATGAAAAGGACAGTGGCAGCAGCCATGAAAAACAAGGAGACAAAGGAAAAAACGCCCATCCATGCAAAACCGAATCCGGGGACTGTTTTTTTGCAGTTATGGGAAATTGACTCCAAGAGCGTATAGACATTCGGACCTAAAAAGACAATTGCCGTCGTGCCCCCAAAAAAGCAGACCCAATAGACTTTGTTTTCTATGTTTAAGCTGGGAAACAGCCCTTTGAACTGGATGCCAAAAGCCTTCATCATCCCCAGAAAAGGCTCAAGCCGTTGGGAAAGGGAGATACCATTCATCCCCGCCATGGCCTTGAATATCACGAAGGCCTGCTCAAGGGACTGGCTTCTGAAAATGACCGATGCGCAAAGGCAGACAATAAAGGTTGCAGCAAATCCCATGACTTTTTTCCCGGGGGTTTTAAAGACCAGGGGGCGGCCAAAAAGCTCCCGGTATAAATATCCGGCTGAAATCACGACACCGTTCAGCAGCCCCCAGAAAAGAAAATTCAGGGAAATACCGTGCCAAATCCCTGAAAGGGAAAATGTAAATACGGTAGAAAGGCAGACGGCAACTCTTGTCGCGGTCCGGGGAGGACCCGGCAGAATTTTTTTGATCCAACGAATTAAAGGCCGCATCAGATAGTCCCCCAGAAAGCGGTACAGTGTCATGTGCCACCGAAGAAAAAGCTGGGAGAGGCTCAGACTTTTGTACGGAGAGTTGAAATTCAACGGCAGGGTGATCCCGAACATTTTTGAAATGCCATAGGCCATGTCCGAATAGGCTGAAAAATCAAAGTAGAGCTGGAAATAAAAGCTCATGGCCCCGATCCAGGAGCCGACCAGCATAATATCGCCGCCCGTGGCAGCCGATGCAAACAAAGCGTCGGACACGGGGGACAGCTGATCGGCGATCAACAGTTTCTTCAAAGCGCCCATAACAAAGACCATAATACCTGCGGTCAGATTCTCATATCGGAACCGAGTTAAGGAGTCCCGGTTTAACTGGGGAATCATTTCCTGGTAACGGACGATGGGTCCTGCAATAAGCTGGGGAAAAAAACTGATAAACAGGGCATATCGAAAAAATGAGGTTTGCCCGATCCGCCCATTGAAACGATCGATCAGATAGGCAACCTGCTGAAGGGTAAAGAAGGAAAGACCCAAGGGAATCAGGATATCCATAAACCGTGGACCCTGTTCCAAAAGCGATACTGAAAAACTTCCCAGGCACTTGTAATAAGTTAATGTGCCAAGGTTAGCCATGATACCTGCGATAAGAAGACGTTTTTTCCAGGCGGCCGTCAGGCTGCGGCTGTCCATGAACCGTCCCAGATAAAAGTTGCCGCAAATGGAAGCGATCAGCAAACCTATGGAGGCGGCGTTTCCAAGGGTGTAGAACAGCAATGAGGCCAGAAGAAGCCATCCCATTGAAAGTCCCGAATGAAATCGGCCGGTCAAATAAAAGCCAGCCAGCGTCACCGGTAAAAAAATAAATACAAATTCCGGTTCATAGAACAGCATATCAGATGTTTTTTTGTATGAGATAATCCTCAATGATCAATGCGTTAAGGCCTGTCGTAAAAAAAAGGCCCACAGCGTCTTCAAGGGTATGAATGATGGGTTTTCCCATGATATTCAAGCTGGTATTCAATACCAGCGGCACCCCGGTGATATTGTAAAATTCCTCAATCAAGCTGTAAAAAAGGAGATTTTGGTCCCTTGATACGGTCTGAAGCCGCCCGGTCCCATCTTCATGAACCACAGCCGGCACCCGGCAGCGGACCTGCTCCCTCCAGGGCCTTGTGAATGACATAAAGGGGCTTTTCACAACGCCCTCGAACCAGTTTTCGGCTTCACTTTCAAGGACCGCCGGAGCAAAGGGACGGAATCCCTCCCTGAATTTAACATCCCGGTTAATTCGGTCTTTCATGTCATGTGGGCGGGGGTCGGCGAGAACAGACCGGTTGCCAAGGGCCCTTGGCCCGAACTCCGCCCGTCCCTGGATCCAGCCAATGATCCCGGATTCTGAAAGGATCTGTGCGGCCTTCTCATGTATGGCTCCGGGATGACGGGATATCATGGCGCCGGGAAAAAACCGCTCCAAGCGGGCCAGAGCATCCGGCTCCATTACCGATCCCTGGTAAGCAGACTGCCAGCCGGCCGGAAAAGATTCCATTGCGCCCATAGGATGATCCTCTGCAAAGGCGAGCAGAGCTGCTCCCACCGCATTCCCGTCATCTGCCGGTGCACAGGGTACATGCACGGAACCAAACAGGCCCAGATCTCTTACTTTGCCGTTGAACGAAGAGTTCAAAGCGCATCCGCCGCCCAGAACCAGGTTGTCTGAACTTTTTTTCTGGCACAAAGCATGGAGCAATTCGGTCATCTTTTGTTCAAACACCCACTGCCCGGTGGCCGCCAGATCCTGCCTGCTGTGTTCCCGCGAAACAAGGGACAAAAGCCTGGACAACTCAGGCTCCTTTTCTTGGATGACCTGCCCTTCTTTGACCTGCATCATCGCGCCCAGGTTCTTTGCCAGAGCGTCACAAACGCTTCCGAATGCCGCCAAACCCATTACTTTTCCCTCTTCGCCCATTCGCCAATCAAATCCGCACAGTTGCGTTACCTTTGCATAAAACCGTCCTGGACTGCCCGGCCCCCAGGAGCGGTTCAGCAAGTCGAGTTTCCCGTTTGCATAGGAAAATGAGGAAACAGACCCTACCTCGCCTTCTCCGTCTGCAATCAGGCAAAGGGCCTGTTTAAAAGAAGATGAGAAACAGGCGTGGGCGGCATGGGCCAGGTGGTGGTCATATCGTCGGAATCTGACATTGCGGCAGGAAAAATAATGGGAAAGAAGAAAGGCCAGATGCGGGCCGAAATTATCAAAGGATCGCGTTTGTGACCAGAGCAGCCACTGGCTGTCTGAGGCCGAAAAAAAGCTGTTCGCGTCCCGCACTCCTAATGACTGGGGCAGCTTTTCCAAAAATTTATCCCGCGCCAATGGAATATCAAATACCTTTCCCATCAGTCCCGGGCTGGTCCAGGGCGTTGCCACCACAAAACCTGCCGCGGGATCACAATAACGCCCGATGATCTCCAGAAGCCAGCCCCAGTGATCCGGTGGCAGATCCCAGGCCTTTTTTTTTTGAAAATACCGCTCCGTTGCCTCTGCAAAAACAAGGGTGCCCTCAGGGGCAACTACAGCAACGGCCGGGTCATGGCATGTATTGGCGATCCCGATGTAATATGGCATTATCCGGCCTTTTGAAGCTGCGCCGCGGCTTTGGCCAGTTCCAAAACCGTCCGGTTCGAAAACATAATGTCCGGATCCAGAGCAATTGAAAGCCTGTCCTCCAGACGACCGCCAAGGGTCAAAAGGTCCATGGAAGAAAGCCCGTAATGGCTGTCTAAAGGACGGTCAACCGCAACGTTGACGGCCTCCATCTGCAGCAGCTCCCCCAGACAGCTCTTCAGGAACTCAACAATCTGCGATTCTGATGTCATGGCGCTATACTCCATTTTTTTTCCCCTCCTGGTATACGGTGATATCTTCCCCTTTTTTGATAACTTCCAGCAGGCAGGAGGGAACAAGCCTGCCATCATGAACCATGGCGTCGGGGCATCCCTTGCAAAGATTCCATCCTTTTTGTGTTTTAACAGGCGGGTTGACAATAATCACGGTCTGGGAATACACCCCCTGTTCCAGGGCTATTGATGATCGTCTTTCAAATGGAGCAAATGGATATTTCCCCCTTTTTTCAAAGTGAGTCTGCTGAAGATAGGCAAACATAGCCGGGGATAAATGTTTCCATGTTTTTTTTCTGTGGTAGATTGTTGTTGCACACAGCCATCCGATATTATCCGAATACAATTTTGGAATATAAGCACAATAGGAAAGATTGAATGTTGCTTTCACACCATCTATGATTTGGTCAATATCCTGACAATCCCCTTCATATGAGGAAGCCGGGCAGGAGAGACCTTCTCTGTAAACGGTAAAAAGAATCATTTTTATTACATCTGCATTCTCTTTGAAAAAAGGCGCCAATATATTTAAATCAGATAGGCTCTGAAAAGATATCGGCATGATAAATCCCAGCTGGACGCCCCCCACTTTTCTGAAAACGCTGCAGTGTTCGGCTCTAAGGCCGTTCACCTGGCTCTCGTTCTGCGATTCGGTCCGGCCCTGAAATTTATCCAGATGCACTAATACCCCGTCCAGTTTCAGCTTTTTTAGATGGCGTAATCGGGCCTCATCCAGCAGAATACCGTTGGTCAGTATAACAACCTGGATGCCCCGATCTTTTATTGCAGAGATCAGCTCGTCCAGTTGAGGATACATAAGAGGTTCGCCCCCGGCGATGGAGATGGTCTGAACATTTCGTTTTTTTTCCAGAAAATCCACCTGCTCTATCAATTCTGAAAGGAGACGGTGTTCCGGTACATGCCCCGGGGCAGCCAGTCCCCGGTAGCATCCCGGGCATTTGAGCTGGCAATGGGTGGTGGGTTCGATCCAGCCATTGGCATTGTTGTCGGCTGTCCAGGGGATGGCGTAAAGACTTGAAAGATCAACGGTTGATGTCATGAAAAACCCTTCAGACGAGCTTTGACCAGGCAGGGATGATCTGTCCGGCTGAATTCATCTTTAAATGTATGGTCAAGATAGTGCCTTCGGCAAAGATAGCGCTGGACTTTGCCGCTTGTGGTTCTGGGAAGCTGAGCGGTGAATACCAGGTCGAACAGAGGGACGCCGTACAGGTCCATAAGGTTTGTGTTGGCGGCCAGTGCCATGGCGGGTCTCACAGCAGGGTTATGGCCCGGCGGGAGTTCACAGGCGGCAACAGCATGCTCCCAATCATCTCGAATAATCGAAAACACGGCACACCCGCTAATGCTGAATCCCGGATGTGACAGGGCAATGGCATATTCCATGTCCTCAGATGAGAAATTTTCGCCATTGAGAACAATAATATCCTTGAGCCGGCCGGTGATGTACAGCTCACCGGCTTTGAGAAATCCCAGATCCCCGGTTCTGACATAGCGACGGCCATCCTCCGGATGAACGACAAATTGCCGGGCGGAGGCTTCAGGATCTTTCCAGTAGCCCCGGCTGATATTATCTCCTGCCACCCAGATCTCCCCAACTTGACCCTCCGGCACCGGGGTATGAGTTTGGGGGTTGGTAATAAAAATTTTCTGCCGGCCGGCAGCGGTACCGCATGAGACAAGATGCGTTCCCAGGCACAGGTGACTGGAGTCGGTCTTATCGGAACGGAGGGAATGGTAACAGGTTCCCGAAGGCTTGCCCGAGACCATGAGGGTGGCTTCGGCCAGCCCGTAAACCGGATAAAGGGACCTTTTTTGGAAGCCCGTTTTGGAAAACAGAGCTGAAAACCGGTCCAGAGTTTTTTCCCGGACAGGCTCCGCCCCGGAATACGCCGTGTGCCAGGAGGAGAGATCTATTGGGTCAAGATCATTTTCACAAATCCGGTTCACGCAGAGTTCATAGGCAAAGTTGGGGCCTCCGGAAAAAGTGCCCCGGAAGTCTGAAATGGTTTTCAGCCATCGTATCGGTTGCATGACAAAGGCCAATGGGTCGAACAGAACCGAGGTACATCCCAAGATGACCGGTAAAATGACGTGGGCCACAAGTCCCATATCATGAAACAAAGGAAGCCATGAGATCGACACCGTTTCGCGTCCCAAGCGAAAATGGGATGCAAATTCAGTAATGTTGGTAATCAGATTTTGATGACTGACCATCACTCCTTTGGGCCGGCCGGTGCTGCCGGAAGTGTATTGCAAAAAGGCAATATCATCTCCCCTTGCCTTATTTGGGACCAATCCGGTTTGAGAAGGGCCAGTCAAATTTTCCATCATGATCCATTGATATCCAGCGATAGACCCTTCCGGGTCCGGCGCCTTGCCTATTTGGGATTTTGTTCGTCGATCCGTTATAATTGCTGCGGCGCCGGAATTTTTAGCCACAGCGTCAACCCTTGCCCAGGATTTTTGGTGACGGGGAACCGGCAGAGGAACGGGAATCACACCGGCATAGAGGCATCCGAAAAAACATGAAATCCAACTGAGGCGTGTGGCGGTCAAAAGGATAACAGGGGCGCCGGCCAGACCTTTGTCCCCGAGGATACCCGATATAGACCGGGCAGTTTTGTCAAGCATGCCGAACTCAAGTTGCTCCTGCATGCCTGTCCCGTAGTCAAAGACGATAAATGCCGGTTTCTTCGGAAATTGAGCGGCATCATCGAGAAGCTGATCGATCAAGTTGCCCATATTGCTTCAACCCTTCAAGGTGTTGATATCATTGTTTGAGCTCTGACGACCGCAGTGGGAGAAAAAAGAAAATAAACCAGATAAAAATATTTTTGAAAGATGTTCCCACTTTGTCATGTCTAATCACTTTATCTATATTTTCGCAAGAGAAAAATAAATTCCCCCCCAAAAAGGCTGAAATAGAAAACCAATGCGTTAACACGCTCTAATTTCTATATCCGCCCGGCTCCCGAAACGTATATTTTTTCTCTATTTTTTTTAACCGTTCCATTGAAAATAAAAATTTGCCGCACAATTTAATCGTTGATTATAGTTCCATCCTTTATACCAACTGGTTGTTATGCAGGGTGCTATACTCTGGGAGAAAAGGCAATGGCTGACCAAAGAAGGCGGTACCGGAAACCTAAAAGGAAAACAGGCACCGGTATTTTCACCAAAGAAAATTTTGGGCATTGTGATGCAAGGAGTGCATCATGACCCCGGATCTGCCCGGCCTTATCTTCGATGAGGCGTATGAGAAAAAAAACGAAGACCAGGTCTATGAGTATGGCGTCAGCCTAAGTGCCGACGGCATAAAAATCGTAGGGCTATACTGCGCCTTCACTCCCAAGGAGATCGTACTGGCTGCGGGCGGCATCCCCGTATCCTTATGTGCCGGATCTGAAGACCCTTTCCCGGTTGCGGAAAGGCATTTACCGGCAAACCTGTGTCCCCTGATCAAATCCAGCTACGGCCATGCCTTAGCCGATACCTGCCCCTATTTCCATATGACCGATTTTTTGCTGGCCGATGCCACCTGCGACGGCAAAAAAAAAATGTTCGAGCTTTTATCCCGGATCCGCCCCCTTCACCTTCTCCTGCTTCCCCAAAGCGGCCAGACAAAGGAAAGCGTTGCAGCCTGGCAGCAGGAAATCAAAAAGGCTGCAGCCTTTCTGGAAAAAATGACGGGAAATGCCATTACGGATGAAAATCTTTCCCGCCAGATTAAGATCTACAACCGCCTGCGAGCCGCCGTTGAATCCGTTTTTGCCCTGAACACAGGAAAGATTCCACTGGTTTACGGCTCTGAAATCACCCGGATTATTTCAAGCGGCGGATTTGAATGCGCTCCTGAGGCCCATATCTCCCGTATCGCATCTGCAGTTGAAACAATCTGCGACAGGGGACGGGACAAGGCCTTTACCGACCAGATGAAGAAACGCCCCAGAATCCTTCTAACCGGCTGCCCCACCACCAATAAAAAGGTGCTTTTTCTCATTGAGCAATTGGGCGGGGCCGTAGTGGCCATGGAGACCTGCGGCGGCCTTAAGACCGCTGGGGATAAGGTGGATGAAACCCTGCCCCCTCTGCAGGCCCTGGCGGAAAAATACCTGAGCACGGCCTGCGCCTGCATGACGCCCAATACGGCCCGCCTGGATCTTATCGAGAAACTGACCAAAGAGTTCCGGGCGGACGGAGTGATCGAGCTGACCTGGACCGCCTGTCATACCTATAATGTGGAAGCCTTTACCGTAAAAGAGAGGGTCGAAGACACCTGTCAGATCCCCTATCTTCAGATTCTTACGGATTACTCGGAAAACGACATGGGACAGCTTGAAACACGGATTCAGGCCTTTCTGGAAATGATGGCCTGACCGCAGTCGCTGCCCATAGTGGTGAACATAAAAGAAGTATCCTCAAAAAAAAGAGGAAAACTAATAACACAAACAAGGAGAAGAGATGAAACCCGTCAGATTAATGATTGCAGCCCTGGTGTTCTGCCTGAGCACGGGAGCCGGAATGGCCTTTGCAAAAACAGATTACCGCATCGGTATTGTCACCCCCACCCTGTCCGCAAGCGAAGATGAATTCCGCGGAGCCGTCCGGGTGGCCAAAAAGTATCCCGGCATGATCAAGCACATATCCCTGCCCGAGAACTACCAGGAAGAGCAGGAAACCGCCATTACCCAGATCCTGAGCCTGGGCGACCAGGAAGACATCAAGGCGATTATCATCTGCGCAGGCTACTCCGGCATCCTGCCGGCCATCCAGAAAGTAAAAGCCAAACGCCCCGACATGATTGTGATCACCGCCCCCATCTGGGACGACCCCGACATGATGGCCAAATACGTGGATCTGTGCCTGGATACCGACTGGGTCGGCAGAGGCATCTCCATCCCGGAAAAGGCAAAAAAAATGGGCGCAAAGACCTTTATCCATTACTCCTTTCCCACCCATATGGCTAAAGAAGTCCTGGCCAAGCGCCGGGATACCATGGCTGAGACCTGCAAACGCTTAGGCATGAAATTTGTCAGCCTCAACACCCCGGATCCCAAAACAGGCGCCGGTTCCACTCCCATGCTCCAGTTCCTGAACGAGGATATCCCCAGACAGATCGCCAAATACGGCAAGGACACCTGTATTTTCGGCACCAACTGCCCCATGCAGGACGTGATCATTGCCAAGGCTCTGGAACTTGGGTTCATCATGGCCGAGCAGTGCTGTCCCACCCCGACCCAGGGATTTCCCGCCGCCATGGAGCTTGAAATTTCAGAGGACGAAGCGGGCGATTTTGACAAGATTAATGCCATGATCACCGACAAAGCTGCACAGGCCGGTTGCGCCGGGCGTCTGTCCACCTGGCCTGTGGCTGTTGGATACTTTTTCCCCGAATTCTCCACAGAGGTGGCCATGAAGATGATCGACAAGGAGTTGACTTCCGTCAGCATCGAAAACCTTTCCCCCATCGCAAAAGAGGTGGCCGGTGTGGATGTCCGGTTCAGCAAGATGAAACCGGAACTGGATAATTACTATCTCATCCTCATGGATTCCATTTACTATTAGGTCCGCAAAACGGGTTCGGCAATTTTTTTGCCGGACCCGTTTTTTCCTTTGCCATGCTGTCATTAAAAGAAATCACCAAGCAGTTCAACGGGTTCACCGCTTTGGACGGAGTGGACCTTGAGATCAAACCCGGCAGGATCCACGGCCTTGTGGGCCTAAACGGCTCAGGCAAGACCACCCTGATGGGCATCGTGTCCGGCCAGGCCGTGATCCACCGGACCGGCGGGTTTTCAGGAAGTTTTGAATTTGACGGCGTTCAACGCAATTTCACCCGGCCTTCCCAGGCCGCAGCCGCCGGTATCGGGATGGTCCACCAGGAGTTCGCCCTGATATCGGGGATGGATGCGGCGGACAATATCAGCCTGTCCGGAGAAGCCATAAAGCCCTGGACCCGGAAGCTTTTGGGGCATGACCTTGCCATGATCGACCGCAGAAATAACCAGGCAAGGGCGCAAAAGATTCTGGACATACTCTGCCCGGATCTGTCACCGGATCTTACCTGCGGCCACCTGCCCGTGGCCATGAAGCAGTTTGTAGAAGTGGCAAGAGAGCTGAACCGGGATAACCTCAAACTCCTGCTGTTGGACGAACCCACTGCCGTATTGGGGCCTTCCGACGCGAATCGCCTCCTGGATGCCGTCCGGAAGACCGCCGAAAAAGGTGTGGCAATCCTTTATGTCTCCCACCGTTTGGAAGAAGTGGCAGCCTGCTGCCATGAGGTCACGGTGCTGCGAAACGGCCGAGTCAAAGGAGTTTTATCCCACGACCCAAAGGATCTGTCACAAAGCCAACCCTTTGTCGCCCGCCTGTCAGAGCTTGTGGCAGGCAGACGCAGCACAAAAGACGCCTTCACCACAGGCCCGACCGCGAAGAGAACGCCCCTGCTCAAGGTTAAGGATCTTTTTGTGGACAAGGCCGGAGACCGGTTAAGCGGCCTTAACCTCACGGTTTATAAAGGCGAAATTTTAGGAATTACCAGTTTGTCCGGCCATGGGCGCACCGCCTTAGGCCCGGGGCTTTTCGGCCTGTGCCCCGCAAGAGGGACCATCCGCCTGAACCAAAAGCCTCTGGCCCGACTGTCCCCTGAAACCATGATAAAAAACCGGATCTGGATGCTGCCTGAAGACCGGAGGGAACAGGGCATTTTAGGCGACCACTCCATATTGGAGAACATGACCTTTGCAGCCGTGCAAAACGGGCAAAATTTCATCAAAAAAGGGCCTTTTTCCCTTATGCGAATCTGCGACCGGGAAGGATGCAGGGCCTATGCAAAAAAATCGGTACAGGATCTTGCCATCCAGTGCCGCTCGATTTACCAGAATGCAGGGGAGCTGAGCGGCGGCAACCAGCAAAAGGTCTGCATGGCCCATGCCATGGCCATGGCCCCGGACCTTCTCTTTGTGGGGGATCCCACCCGGGGCATCGATATCGCGGCCAAAGAATCTGTGTTAACCCTCCTTGCCCGGGCACGGGAGGAAAGGGGTACCACCCTTGTGGTCAGCTCAAGCGAGGTGGATGAACTCAAACGGATCTGCGACCGCATTGCCGTACTTTATAAGGGGAAGCTATTCGACATCCTTGATCCGGACCGGGACGAGGCCGACTTCAACAGGGTCTGTGCCGGGCAGAGGGCGACCTTATGAAAACCCTCGGTGTCCAGATCCCCCAGACCGTCATCATCATTTTTCTGGTGGTGATGACAGGCGCTGCGGTCTGGCTGGATATCCCCCTGACCTGGATATTCAGCGACGCCCTGATACGTCTTGCCATGAACGGGGTCCTGGTGCTGTCCCTGGTTCCCATGCTCAAGGCCGGGGTCGGCATCAATTTCGGCCTGCCCATCGGTGTGACAGCCGGTCTTATCGGCATGTGCATCTCCGTTAATTTCGGGTTCAAAGGCATTTTGGGTCTGGGTCTTGCCATGGCCTTTTGTCTTCCCGCAGCTCTGATTCTGGGCGCAGGCTTCGGCGCCATCCTCAACCGCGTCAAAGGCAGAGAGGAAATCACTGCCACCTTTGTGGGCTTTTCCTTTGTACCGCTGATGAACTTTTTCTGGGCCGTGGCCCCCTTTTCCAACCCGGCCATGCTCTGGCCCATCGGGGGCAAAGGCCTGCGCCCTGTCATCGGCCTTAAAAAATTTTTCGCCAAAGCCTTAAACGACCTGTGGCTGGTGGATATCGCAGGGGTCCGGGTGCCGGTGGGATTCCTACTCTTTTTCCTTTTGCTGTGCCTCCTTTTGGCCCTTTTTTTCAGGACCCGGACAGGAAGAGCCATGACGGCTGTGGGAGAAAGCGAGGCCTTTGCCCGGCTGGCCGGCATCCGCATCAAAAAAATTCGTATCCTTGCCGTCATCCTGTCCACGATCATCGCGGCCTTAGGGATCTGTGTCTACGCCCAGAGTTACGGATTTTTGGAGCTGTACGATGCGCCTTTGATGATGGCCTTCCCGGCCGCATCTGCCATTCTTGTGGGCGGGAGCATGGGGCGGCACACCCGGATGATCCATGTGGTTCTGGGCACCTTTTTGTTCCAGACCACCTATCTGATCTCCGGCCCCATCGCCAACGAGCTTATGGTCCCTGAGGTGGCGGAAATTTTCCGGCTGATGATCACCAACGGCATCATCCTTTACGCCCTGCTCTACGAAGGGGGAAAAACAAGATGAAATCCGTTTTAAGGGTGCCCTTAATCTTTGCAGGGCTTTCCTGCCTGGCCTTCTGGTTCTCCGGCATGAGCCTTGCCTTTGTGACCAACGAGGTGATCACCCGCTTTGTCCGGGACGGTGTCATGGTCATGGCGCTGATCATCCCCATCCGGGCCGGCATGGGGGTCAATTTTTCCATTGTGGTCGGGGCCCTTTGCGCCCAGGTCGGCCTGATCCTGGTGCTGGACTACGGCCTTTGCGGCATCTCAGGTCTATTCGCCATGGCCGCCATCGGCCTTGCCCTCTCCCTTGTCATGGGTATTGCCATCGGCATCTGCCTGAACCGCGTCAAAAACAGGGAGATGATCACCACCATCATCATCGGCTTTGTCGCCACAGCGGTCTATCAGCTGATCTTCATGGTGGGCTACGGTACTGTGATCACCCCCACCAATAAGGAAATGATGCTCTCCCGGGGCATCGGCATCCGCAACATGGTGGACCTTGAGATGTTCAGGGGCCTTTTGGACCGGCTCTGGCTCGTCCGCCTGGGTTCCGTGGAGGTCCCCGTTTTCATGGTACTTGCCGTGATCGGTTTCGGCCTTGTCATCAAATACCTGAACCTGACCCGGCTGGGCAAAGCCTTTGCCGTTGTCGGCCAAAGCTTTGAAAAAGCCCAGGCTTTAGGACTTGACGCCGATCTAATCCGCATTAAAGCCCTTGTGCTGTCCACCCTCATCGCCTGCCTGGGGCATCTGTTCTACATTCTGAACATCGGCATGCTCAACGTCTACACCGCCCACATGAACACGGACATCTTTTCCTGCGCCGCCCTGTTCGCAGGCGGCGCCACCCTGGCCCGGGCCCGTGTACGCCACGCCCTTTTGGGCATCGTACTATTTCATTCCCTGTTCATCGTGTCCCCCCAGGCCGGCCAGAACGTGTTTGGAAATCCCGCCCTTGGCGAGTATTTCAGAAGCTTTGTTGCATATGGGACCATTGCATTTGCCTTGATTCTCAATGCCGGCGCATCGAAAAAAACAAATTCCTTTGCTTTGAATACGTGAACGACCATGGTGGACGTTTGTTCTATGGACTGGGATGGAAAAGGCGTAAAAGGGCAATGTCTATTCGTGAATAACAATGCTCCGTCGTAGAATGACTTGGCTTGTTCAGTATAGCTGTTCAGCGATTTTCCAGTAGCGCAGGCCGGATTTTGTATTGTTGCTCTCAGGTGTTATTTCTGACATCAGCGGCCGTACCGGAGTCGATGCCCTATCTGTGTCCCTGGACTCCGGTGACGGAAAGGGAGCCGAGTTCACCTTGGTGTTTCCGTCGAATCAACAAGCGGCGATTTAAGAGGAAAAGTCGAGAACATTACGGGTGACGGGGTGACTGATGTTCCGGATTTTTGAAGGCTTTGGGTTTTGAATTCCCGGAACCGTCCTTTTCTGATCCTACCCGCTGGTACTCGGAACTCAGATCCCGAAG
This sequence comes from uncultured Desulfobacter sp., assembly GCA_963677255.2. Classification (GTDB taxonomy): domain Bacteria; phylum Desulfobacterota; class Desulfobacteria; order Desulfobacterales; family Desulfobacteraceae; genus Desulfobacter. Next base: position 750,211 of record CAXXER010000003.1, read on the forward strand.
AGAGGTCGAAGTCATATGGGCGCAAGTGTCCATGGGGTATTCATCATGGCTGCGTTTTTTTGCCGAAGGGTTTTGCTGGTCCTGTTTTGAACTCATGGTGTTTCCTTTTGTTTTAAGGTAATTTTTTTTATGCTGCCGAGGCGCCCGGTCCTTACCAGGGGTGGTGGGCGTATGGGTCATTTTTTTTGGAGTCCTGCCGTTCGATATGATACTCCATTTGTTTCTGGTCGGCATCAATTTCCTCTATGATTTCAAGAAGCTCCTTTTTGCTATAACCGTCATTTTGGGGGCTGAGGGTGTTTGTCATGTTTACTCCTTTTTTGCATTTGGACCGGCCTTCTGCATCAATGTGACGCCATTGTTCTGGCAATCCTGTAAATTTTTAAAAAATTTTTCCTACAGAATTAAACTGCGGATGCACCTTTACATGCAATTTGTTTACACAGGACAGGACCGATGTTCCGAAAAATTAAGGAAAACAGCAGAGGCGGTCTATTATTATCCTTAGGGGGAATACACACCTAATATGTTCATCAGCATACAGGAGTAAAATAAAATAGCAAGTTATTATTTAAATAATAACGGCGGATTAGGGGAAATTTGCCGATGGTCAAATGAAAGACCACAGCGTGTGTTTCTATCTAACCGTCTTAATTTAATTAATATTTTACATTTTACAAAAATCAAAAAAGGAGTTAAAAAACTCAGCAAAAAAAATGCCAACAGGGCAAGAGGCATCGAAAAATAGCTCATCGACACAAAAGGTTGGGGGTTTATTGAATTGGAAGAAGGCCCGGCATACATAGCGATGGATATTTCCCTCGGGAGAAATTTTCTGGTCGCAGCCCAGGTTCCTCTTTTACATCATGATTTCAAGCTTGAGATCTTTCAAAGGGATCTTTCCGGCCTTAATCCTGCTGCTGGTTACAAGTCAATCCATTTGGCGGCCCAAGTGCTGGAAAAAGGCGGCCACGCGCTTTAATGCTAAAAGCATAACGACCTGGCTTGAACGTCAATCCTATCATATTTTAAAAAATAACCGGGTGTAAAATTGCCCATTGCAATTGCCGGCCTAGGATGTATAGTCCCTTAAAAGGCAATTTTCTGACACCGTCTGTCAGATCAAATCCAAACCGCTACAGTCATGAAGGAGTTTACCATTAGATACGCCCACACCAACATTGCAGCTCGAAACTGGAAGGCTCTGGCTGCATTTTACTGCAACGTTTTCAACTGTCGGATTAAACCGCCGGAAAGAAGCTATTCCGGGGAGTGGCTTGACCGGGCAACGGGGCTGTCCAAGGCACGTCTTGAAGGAGCGCATCTTCTTTTGCCCGGCTTCGGTGATGACTGGCCGACCCTGGAGATCTTTACATATAATCAGATGGTGGAAACCGAGGATTCCATGGCCAACCACCTGGGGTATACCCATATCGCCTTTGAGGTGGATGATGTGAGAACGGTGTATGACAAAGCACTCAAGGAGGGAGGCATCCCCCTTGGCAAGGTAACGGAAAAACCAGTGCCAGGAATAGGGACCCTGGTCTTTGTCTATTTCAAGGACCCCGAGGGCAATATCATCGAAATTCTTTCCTGGGACAGGGAATAAAGAAAGAAGAACACACCATGAACCAACTGACCCTTTATATGCTCAACACCTGGTATGATGCGCCGGATCAAGGCCCTTATTACTGCCCGGACTGCGGCATTGTCGAAGGCTTTTTTATTTATAACCCGGAAATTAAAAAACAGCTTGATATCGTCCATGTGGATTTCCAGCGGCCCCGGCCCCAAATTATTGAGCAGTTGGGAGAGGAGCACCAAGGCTCTCCTGTGCTGGTGCTGCCCGATGATTCCGATTCCTTTGACGGCATCAAAAAAAGCATGGCCACCGGAAAATCATTTATTGACGATCCCATTATGATCTGCAACTTCCTGGCCCGAACCTATAACGGGGTACTGCCCCATCCTTAGGATTGATGGCCTTTTCCGGAAAACGCCGGAGAATGAGTCACCAGATATTCTGCATGCTCGCTCGCCTCTGAATACACACGGGAATCCAAACGTTTGAGCCAGCGTTTGGGCATGCCGTCGATGCCATAGACCGCCCCTGCAAGCATGCCGGCCAGAGCGCCTGTGGTGTCGGCATCCCCTCCCTGGTTCACCGTTCCGATGAGACAGTCCTCAAAGGTTGTGGTTGAAAATAAAAAATGGAAAACGGTCTGCACGGTTTCCACGACATAGGCGGAGCTTTTTCCGGGATAGGGCTGATACTGGAAGTCGGGATACTCCTGGACAAACTGCTCCGTGAAGATGCGAAGCAGATCTAAGGTCGCGCCCATCATGGTCTCATGGAGCAGGCGACCGAAAAAAATGCAGGCGGCATCCGACAGGGGGTTGTTGTGGGTGATATGGGCCTGGGCCACCACGTATTGGGCCAGACGGTTTTCATCTCCCAGGGTGTAAAGGGCCGTGGGAACCATGCGCATCAGCCCGCCGTTTCCGGCACTCCAGCGACTGGGCGGAGCTTCAATGGTCTGGTTGAGAATATAGTTCCAGATGCCTCTGGCGCATGTGGAGCCCACATCAATGGGCCGGCCTTTCACCCAGTTGGCAAATTCATCTGCAATGGCACGAAGATTCCACCCATCGGACTGCTTGATGGCCCGTGCAATGCACAGCGACATCTCCGTATCATCGGTCACCTGACCGGGTTTGAGATAGAGCCAGCCCTGGCCGATCATCTTTTTATGCACGCCGTACCGCTGTTTGATTTCCCGGGGTGTCATGAATTCGCAGGTGGCCCCGAAGGCATCTCCGATGGCAAGCCCCACAAAGGCCCCTTTTGCCGCTTCAACAATTCGAGTTCTGTCAGGTATTTGAGCCGAATGCATGAGTGTTAGGGTTCCTGATGGTTAAATGATCCGTCTTGAAAAATCGTACTCCCCGCCGATGACCAGCACTTCCTCTTCTCCCTTGAGTATCCCGGCATGAAGGAACGCCCCGTCGAAAAAAATTTTTGCGACCGGCACCTGGGCTTCGATGATAAAGGTTCCAAATTCCCAGGCCCGCTCAAAATCATGGGTAAAGGAGTTGAGATTATTGAGCCTCACCACCCCTTGGGTCTTGCCGTCCCATTCTATGATGTCGTGATCGTAAAAGCCGTGAACCCCGCGGTAAAGGGTGATATGAGTGGTGGCAGGATCCCTTCGCTGCATCTCGTACTGGACAAACTCATAGAGAAGGTCCAGCTGGGCGAAAATACCGTTGGTCCGGCCGGAGCCTTTCATACGGTCTTTCATGTAGGCCAAATACGCGCTGCTGTCTTTCCCTGTGATCCTTCCGCCATGATAGGTGGGGCACAGCCCCATCCGGCTTTCCACCCATCCTTTTAAAACCGCCCCCTCAACGGAGTCTGCATCAAAAAGCCAGCCTCGAAGAAACCGCAGATAACTGTGTTTTAAACTCAGATGCTCGCCGTCCTCACCATTGTTACGCCATTGGTGAAGATGAAACGCCACCTCTATGTAATCCTGGAATATTCTGGCCCGGTCTCCCCAGCTTTCGAGGTGATCCAGCTGCTTGAAAAAATGGGCATGGGACGTTCTCACCCCGTGGATACTCAGGGGCAAAGGATCTGCGTTAAATGCCCGGGATCCGATGACCCACGACGGCACACTGCACAAGCTGTATTGATAATGCTGATAATCTGACATAAAACTTTTTGCAACACCTTCCAAACCGGTTCATCATTCTTTAACACTTATTTAACCGAATAACTCCCGAATTGAAACGCCCGGGATGAATTTTATGGGAAAGATTGCGTTGACGCCCCCCAACTGCAGGACACGAGCATCCCGTGCAGAACGGCCTTGGCATGGCAGATCCCGCCGGCAATGCTTAACCCTTTCCATCCGGTTTGAAACGGTGATGCGGCGTTAATGCTTATTTTGTTGCGGTGATAGTCAATTGGTTCCGAATCTTTTCGCAGACAACGCTTCCGGCATCATTTGTTCCCGGCTCAAGGCCGATATTGAGGACATGAGGGAAAACCGTATACAGATCATTGCCGTCGCCGCTTTTTTGGGTGTATTGATAATTCATGCCACCGGTACGGAAAGCAGGTAAAGAAAAAGGAATGGCTGAAGTTCTTGTTCACCGGGCTGTTGGCAAACCGGGTACGGAACTTGGTTCATATCCCGACCAGGTTGGTTTGCACCCCGTCAACCGTGCAGTCATAGCCAGACGTTCCTAAATCAATGATCATTCTGGCAATGGCCGGCGTGCTGGCAAAGATCATGGATAGGATGATAAGGGTGAGGCCAAAGCATCTTTTTGCAGATGAGAGAACTGCATATTCCACCCGCGTCACGGTCCAGCTTCTTCACTTGTATTCTTCCACTGTCCTGATTCATTTGTCGCTCCTATTCAGATTTCGAGTTTTAAGATCCCGGCTCATATGCGCCCAATCACTATCAAACTATTAAAAAACGCACCAGCCCCGATATTCCCTGTCAACGGCGGGTATGCATTCGCCTGGCCATGGCAGATGCCAACGTTGTTTACGGTGGATGCAGCTGCAACTGCAACCAGATTTACCCTTGACCTGACTGACCGGTCAGTTTATGGTGTTTTGTAAACCCCTATTCCAAGGAGGCGATCATGCCGGAAACCGTTCGACAGGTCTATGGGTACCGCTGGGTGGTCCTGGCGGTCTTTTTTCTTCTCACCGCCGTCATTGAGATTCAGTGGCTGACCTTTGCCGCCATTGCCCGGGAGGCCCGGCTCTATTATGATGTTTCCCCCCTGGCCATTGATTTTCTCTCCCTTATTTTCATGCTGGTCTTTTTGATCGTCTGCCTGCCGGCATCCTGGGTGGTGGATACCAAAGGCATCCGGGCGGGACTTGGGACCGGGGCGGGACTCACCGGTATTTTCAGCCTCATGAAGGGATTTTTCCCCGATGACTATTTTATGGTAGCCGTGGCTCAGACCGGCCTTGCCGTGGCCCAGCCCTTTATCCTGAATGCCGCTACCCGTGTGGCTGTCCAATGGTTCCCTTTAAAGGAACGGGCCATTGCCGTGGGCATTGCCACCCTGGCCCAGTTCGTGGGCATCATCATCGTCATGATCGCGACCCCCCTGATGATCGTTCCCCTGGAAGGCGGCCAGGTGGATCTCGCCCCCATGCTCATGAGTTACGGCATTATTTCTGCGGCTGCCGCCCTGATCCTGATCCTTTTCTTAAAAGAGCGGCCGCCCAGGCCGCCGGAACCGGATGAGCCGGTTCAGCGCCTGTCCCAGTCCCAAAGCTTTTCCCATATCCTGTCCCAGCCGGATATGAGATACGTTTTTCCCATGTTTTTTATCGGTCTCGGGGTGTTTAACGCCGTGTCCACCTGCATCGATCAGATCTGCCAGGCCAAGGGGCTGACAGTGGAACAGACCGGGTTGATCGGCGGCATCATGCTGGTGGCCGGCATCATCGGGGCCATTGTCCTGCCCCAGTTTTCAGACCGGATGCAGCGCCGCCGAGCCTTTATCATCCTGGCCATGGCCGGCACCCTGCCGGGCCTGGCCGGCCTCGTCTTTTTCACAGGATACATGCCGGTTCTGGCCTCAGCCTTTGTCATGGGATTTTTTCTTTTAGGGGCAGGGGCGCCCGTGGGCTTTCAATACTGCGCCGAGATTACCTGCCCGGCACCGGAATCGTTGTCCCAGGGGCTACTGCTTCTCGCAGGGCAGGTCTCAGGCATTCTTTTTATCCTGATTTTCAACCTGGCCGGGGGCGCCTATACCCTGCCGCTGTTTTTAGGACTTTTTGCCGTTAATGTCCTGCTCAGTCTTAAAATCAAAGAATCGCCACAGGTTCTGGCCGAACGAAATAAAAAAAGGGGAAATGCCTCTATCCGCTGAACCGGTGGGCCGGCCATCCCCGTCTCCGGGCAATGGCCGCAAGTTTAGGGGTGGGATTGATCACTGCAGGATGTCCCACGGCGGCAAGCATGGGCAGATCCGAATGATGGTCCGAATAGGCATGGCAGTTTGCAAGTGCTAATTGGTGGGCTTTTGCAAAGGCGCTGATGGCTTCCGCCTTTTTCTCCCCGAGCAGGACTCCGCCGGCCGCCCGGCCCGTTGCCCTGCCGTAGCCGTCAAATTCAAGTTCCGTGCAGAACGCCTGATCCGGCCGGAAAACCACGTTGAGAGGCTGTAGCAGATGGGCGGGAGTCGCCGTAACCAGCACGATCAAATCCCCTTTTTTCCGCCGCGCCTCAAGGATTTCCCGGGTGCCGGCAATCACCCTATCACGGATCTTTTGCCGGTAGATTTTCCGACCCAGGGCGGCCAGATCCTCCCGGGTCCGCCCCCTGTACATTCGGATATAGGCCTCATTCTGACGGACCAGGGGCAAAGCCCCCGCACGGTGGCCGGCCATGGCCGCAAAGACCCTGGCCCACTCAGCCAACCGCCTCAGGTCAAGGCGTTCCTGAAGCATCAGGCTGCGGCCCTCCATCTCCTGGGTATCCCCTCGGATCAGGGTTTGGTCCACATCAAAAAAGGCGGCGGATCTTTCCGCTGTGCCCTGCCCTGCTGATTCCATAATCACCGTTACCCCTCTGCCCGATGGTCGTCAGATCGCGCTTTAGACCGGTCTTCAACGCACTGCCGGCCCGCAGTCGTTCAAACCGACCGGTCAGTTTTTCGGTTTGACAGCGCCCCTCCCATTTACTATAGTTTTGCCTCATCTGACAAAAGGTAATTTCCCCCATGAACAATGCAGAGAAAAAAGAGCGAATTATAGCGGCGGCCGGCAGAATTTTTTCCCAAAAAGGATTTCACCAGGCAAAGATGGATGAAATCGCCATGGAAGCCGGTGTAGCCAAAGGCACCCTCTACTACAACTTTTCAAGCAAATCCAAGCTGTTTTCCGCCACTGTCACCGACGGCTTAAATCAGATCATGGCGGCCGTTGATCAGTCCCTGGAATCGGATCTGCCCTTTTTGGAGCACTTCCACGGCATCGTATCCACCCTGATCCGCCTCTATGTGGCCAACAGTGAAGTGACCCGGATCTACGCCAATGAAATGTCCTCCGGGATTGATGATGAGGTGCTAAACGAAATCAAGGCTGTGCGGGGACAGTTCACCGCCTTTTTGAAGGCCAACCTGAAAAACGGCCAGGAAAAAGGCTACCTTCGCCCTCTGTCCCCTCATCTTTGCGCTCTGGCCATCACCGGCATTGTGGACAGCCTTGCCGGCCATCATCTGGAACATCCGGATGATGATTGTATAGAAGAAATTATTGAGACCGTATTCTCAATCCTTTCCGGCGGCATGGTCGCCGTCTGACCACCAGCAAAAAAGGATTTTCCATGTTTAATCTGATCAATAAAATACTGGGCGGCGGCAGTGCCGGCGCCACGGAAGAAGATGCCCTGAGCGCCCATCTGGCCCTGGCCGTGCTGCTTTTTGAAGCCGCCTTTGCCGACGGGGAGTGCAGCGACCAGGAAATAAAGCACCTGAAGCAAACCCTGATGGCCAACTTCGGGGTGCCCAGCGAGGATATCGACCAGCTTCTTGAAGAGACCGCACAAAAGCACGAGGAATATGTGGATCTGTTCCGTTACACCCGTTTTATAAACGAAAACTTCAACGAAGACAAAAAGATGAAGATCCTGGAATCCGTGTGGCAGGTTATTCTGGCCGACGGACACCTGGAGGCCCATGAGGATCATTTTGTCCACAAGCTGGCCTCCCTTTTCCATCTCAACCACCAGGATCTGATCGACGCCAAACGAAGGGCCCGCAAGACGCTGTCCTGAAGGGCCCTATCGCTTTACATTGTTAGCCGATCCCGGGCAGCATGCGCCCGTGCTCTCTGAAATTTTGGTAAAGATCAAAGCAGGTGGTCAGATCGTGGCAGATATGGCCGCAGATGCTGCGGTCCAGATAGTCTTTCAGATAGGGCCTGAAATCCGGATGGGCGCAGGTGTTGATGATGGTCTCCGCCCGTTCCAGGGGCCCTAAACCTCTCAGGTCCGCAAGGCCGTGTTCCGTAACCAGAATCTGTACCGAGTGTTCGCAATTGTCCAGATGGGGGACCATGGGCACCACAGAGGAAATCTTCCCGCCCTTGGCTGTGGAAGGCGTCATGAAAACCGACAGATGGCTGTTCCGGGTAAACTCCCCGCTTCCCCCCACACCATTCATAATATGGGTGCCCATGACATGGGAGGAGTTCACATTTCCGTAGATGTCCATCTCAAGGGCCGTGTTCAGGGCGATCACCCCAAGCCTTCGGATAATGCCAGGATGGTTGGATATCTCCTGGGGCCGCAGCACAATCTTATCACTATAAAAATCCATGTTCTCGGAAATCTGCTTTAGATTTTCAGGCACAATGGTCAAAGAGGTGGCAGATGCCCCGAGCAATTTGCCCTCGTCCATGAGTTCCAGCATGGCGTCCTGAAAGACTTCGGAGTACATATAAAAGGGCGGGATCTCCGGATGGCGGCCCAGCCCGCCCAAGACGGCATTGGCCGTGTTGCCTACGCCGGCCTGGAAGGGAAAGAACTCTTTGGGAATCCTGCCTGCCTTTTTTTCATAGAGCAAAAAATCAATGACATGATCGGCAATGGCGCGGCTGACCTCGTCCTCCTGGTTTAATGCGGCAATCTGATCGGGCTCGTCGTTCTCAACAATGCCAACCACTCTCTTGGGATCCACCTGGGCATAGGGCCACCCGATTTTGGTCAACGGGGTCTGGACGTTGATCGGGTTGCGCCGGGGCGGGGGGGGCATGATAAAGATATCGTGCAGCTCCCGAAGTCTTGGGGAATGGCAGCGGTTGATCTCGATGATCACCTTTTCGGCGCAGTCCAGCCAAGTGGGGGCCGCGCCCACCGAGGATGTCAGATACACCCGGCCGTCGGCGGTAACTTCAGTGGCCTCAACCACGGCCACATTCACCTTCCCGAAAAATCCTGCGCTCACGGTCTGGGCCACATGGGACAGGTGCATGTCCACATACTGGACTTCCTGGCGGTTGATCTGATCCCGCAGAGCCTTTCCCGACTGGTAGGGGGCCCGCCAGGCAATAGCCTCTGCTTCGGCCAGGTCATTGTCAACATACTTTCCGCAGGACGCGCCGCTGAGCACCCGAACCCGGAAAGGTCGGCCCTTTGCATGTTCCTTTCTGGCATGGTCGGCCAGCATCACCGGCACGGCCTTAGCCGCACCGGCAGCGGCAAACCCTGAAAATGCAACTGTGTCCCCGTCTTTTACGAGGGACACCACCTCGTCTTTCGTCAATACTGGATATGAATTCATTTGGGTCTTGCTTTTGAGTCTTAACTTTAGGTTATCAGTGGGTCTGTGATTCCGGCAAAGCCCGGCAAATCTGCAGATAAAATCAAGACTTGTAACCGTTTCCACAGGGAATCTCAAGCTTTTTCTCTTGAAACGCCATATTTTCCGCCCTGCCCGGCCGCCTAAAAATTTCGTCTTTTCAGCCAAACAGGATTCAGCCCGACGACCCGCGATTTTTTAAACAGATATTTAATCTAATAACCCACTGTTATTGCAAAGACAATAGATCATATCGCCGCTAATATAAAAACTTATCGTAAAATACCGCAATTGCCATTGTCAGCCGGACAAATCCCGCGTAGTATGCTCAGATTTTAAAAATACGCCGGCAGTGGATGTAAGCGGCCGGAATTATAAGGAGTAAATTGTGAGTCAGCTAATTTATGCCGGCATATTTTCCGGCGCGTTCATCCTGTTTTGCCTCCTGATCCTGTGGCGGCAGAAAACCGTAACCTCCGGATCGGACTTTTCCGTGGCCGGTCGTTCTCTGACCGCTACCCAGGTTTCCTGGGTCATCATCGGCACCCTTGTAGGCGGGGTCTCCACCATCGGCACGGTGCAAAGCGCATATAACCACGGTATCTCCGCCTGGATTTTCACCCTGGGCAGCGGGATTTCCTGCTTTATTTTGGGATGCTTTTTCGCAGCCGCCCTGCGCAAAGAAGAGGTGGTCACGGTTTCCGAATTTTTGGGCCGGTATTTCGGCCAGGGCTTTCAATACTATTCCTCGGTCTTCAATTCCTGCGGGATGTTTATCCACATCATCGCCCAGTATCTGGCCGCCATGGCCATTTTAAACTCGGTGTTTCATTTTCCACAGCCCGTGGCCGTCGTCGTCACCATGCTGCTCATGGGATTCTTCGTTTTGTCCGGCGGCATATCCGGGGCCGGGATGGTGGGAAAAATAAAATTTTTCATGCTTTACGGCATCATGATTACAGCGGCGGTGGTGGCCCTTATCCGGGGCGGTGGCATGGGTCAAATCATGTCCGCTTTACCCCAAGACATTGATTTCTTAAACTTTTTTTCCGACGGGGTCGGCCCGACCATCGTGGACATGGGCTCCATGATCACAGGGGTGCTTTCGACCCAGATCTATCTGCAGGCCGTGTTTTCCGCAAAAACCATCCGCCAGGCCAGAAACGGGGCCTTTCTTTCCGCCCTGATCATCCCGCCCATAGGCGTTTTAGGCATTATTGTCGGCCTTTATCTTCGCGCCCATTATCCCGAACTTGAAGGGGCATCTGCCCAGGCGCTTCCCTTTTTCTTCAAGCAGGCCTTTCCCCCTGCCCTTGCGGCTTTCTGCTCAGCCGTTCTGCTGCTGGCGATCCTCGGCACCGGAGCCGGCCTTGTTCTCGGTGTGACCACCAATGTGTATATGGACGGCATCCGACGGGTCACGAAAGAAGAAAACAGCCTGGCGATGGTCAGATTGTGCACCCTTGCGGTTTTGATTCTTTCCGGCGGCATCGTCTTTATGGGATTTGACACGGCCATTCTCCAGTGGAGCTATCTGTCCATGGGCTGCCGCGGGGCTTCTGTTTTTGCAGGCCTTTGCATCGCTGTTTTCATGGGTCGCCGAAAGTTTTCCCCTGCGGTCAGCGCAGGGTTATACCTTCTGCCCGTCGGCTACCTTGCCCTGCAGATTCTAAACTGATTGTCCGGGCCGGGCGTTTATGTTCTGACTAACTTTTTTTGCATGGCCACACACTCAAGTTTTGTGCCGCAGGAAAGCGCATGAAAAGCCGGCCCTTGAGCCTTATACCCCTGGTGTTTATAAAAGCCTTCGGCATTGACCGTTGCACGAAGGCTTAAACGGTCAATGCCCCGTTCAAGGACTCGGCGCTCCAGCTCCATAAGAATTCGCCGCCCCAGCCCCGTCCCCTTTAAATCCGGATGGACATATACCGCGCTGATCTGCCGTTCATCCGGGTCAAGAATCCCCAATCCGCAGATGAAACCGTTGTCTTCTCCCACAATCATCACTTTTTCCGTGATGGCAGACTCATAGATTTCGGGAGAGAGAAGCGCCACCCAGGCCGCGATCTCCTTTGCGTTATAATCGGTGCTGCACAAAGATTGAATTGAGGCTTTGTGCATCTTATAGATTTGCTCTGTATCGGACAGAACTGCGGGACGTATTTCCATGATGACTCATCCTCTCTTGGAGGCGTTCAATTGCCGGAACAGTTTTTTATTCTTGGCGTACAATGCCTTGAACACCGGGAACATGCCATCATAAACCTTTGATGCCTCAGGGTCCGGGGTATAGGTGGAACGAATCCGGATCAGGGATTTGGCCTCACGGATCGAAGAGATGGCATTAAGGCCGATGGCGCAGACCATGGCAGCGCCAGCTGCTCCGACATTCTGGGGATCCACCGGCACCTGGATTTCATGGCCTGTCACGTCGGCCAGGATCTGACACAGCACCTCGGATTTGGCACCGCCCCCGACAAAGCGCAAGGCCTGCTGACGAGGCACTTTTTTTTCCACCGCTTCCAGCATCCAGCGCTTGTGAAAGGCCATGCCCTCAAGGACCGAACGGATCATGGCCCGCTTGCCCGTTTTAAGACCGATATTAAAGAACATGCCCCGGGCATGGGGGTCTTCTTTCGGGGAGCGGTTACCGTGCAGCCAGGGGGTGAACATCACCCCACCCGATCCCGCAGGGATTTGGGATACTTTTTCATTCATCAGATCATAAAGCCGGCTACTCTCCATGACATCGGCAGGGGCAGTCCCGTCATCTTTCAAATAAACGCCGATGTCATCCAGGGCCAGATGATCCCGGACCCACTGAAGGCAAAGGCCCGAGGTTTCCTGCTCGGCCACATAGTTGTAGAACCCCGGCACCGCCCCGCAGATGGAGGCCACAAAGTTGGACACATCCACCATGCGTTTGTCCACATTGGCCACCACCCATCCGGAGGTGCCCGTATAGATGTGGGTATCATAAAGATCCGTACAGCCGGAGCCCAGAGGAATCAGGGTGATATCCCCGCCGCCGGCAAATACCGGGGTGCCTTTGGCAAGTCCTAAATCAGTTGCCGCCTCCGGGGTTAATTCTCCTGCACGGTCCAGGCAGGACTGAACGGGGGGCAGGTGCGCCTTTTCCACGTCAAAGACCCGGCACAGATGATTTGACCAGCCCTCTTTGCCCGGCCGGGTGTTATAGATAAAGGTGACATGGGCGCCGTCCCTTGTCATGGCGGCATTGCCCGTGCATCTGAGGCAAAGATAGTCCCGGACATCCAGCCACTTCCAGGCCCGGTCAAAATTCTCCGGCTCCTGCGTCCTGACCCAGTGATACTTCCAGAGGGGATCCTTGGCCGTGGCAGCGGCCCCGCCGGTAATCAGCAATGAGGTGAGTAGCTTTCGAGCGTTAAGGCCTTCAATCTTAGGAAATCCTGAAGCAATCCCCTGCCGGAACAGGTCCGTAGCCCGGCCGTCCATGTATCCCATGGGATTTCTGACGGGGATCCCGTTTTTATCCACCAGGATCAGGGCCTGCATCTGGCAGCAAAAAGAAACTCCGGCAACCCGGGATTCGCTCACCCCGCTTCGGGCAAGGACGATCCTTGTGCCCTCGCACATGGCCTGCCACCAGTCGTCCGCCCGCTGCTCCGCCCCGCCGTCTTCCGTGGTCAAAAGCGGGTAGCCTAATACCTCTGAGTCAATCATTTCAAGGGTGCTGTCCAGCCGGAACAAACAGGTTTTCGCCCCGGTGGTACCGATGTCATAGGCCATGATATAGGGTGCCATGAACGCCTCCTCAACGTATGGAAAGGGATTGCTATTCTCTGGTGGGATCACCATATACTGACCGGTCAGTCAGGTCAATAGTCTTGTACCTGCTAAATCGTACCCATACCGATCGGTACTCCCCCTTCACGACCTGTCAAAAAAAACAACGGGCAACGCCCTTGACACCATGCACATAAATCTATATATTCCAATATAACGATATAAAAAAACAAGAATGGACAACACGCATCATGAAAACATTTATCAAAGTCATGAAAGCCCTATCCGATCCCAACCGGGTCAAAATGATGAAAATGCTTCAGCACAAGCCCCTTTGCGTATGTGAAATCAAAGAGGCCCTGGGCATTGCCCAGTCCACGGCAAGCAAGCATTTAAAGATCCTTGAAGATGCTGATCTGGTAACAAGTTTCAAGGACGGATTATGGGTCAACTACGCCTTAGCAGACGGCAGCGCCTCCCCATTTGCCGCTAGCATGATCGGCAACCTGAAACACTGGCTGGAAGATGAAACCGACATAAAAACCTTAAACCAGATCCTGCCGGGCATTGACCGCCACGACATTGTCAACAAGGCATAAAAAACGACTGCGATCACCAGATCGATAAACGGTCATATATAGAAAAGAGAGGGCAAGATGAGTTCAGAGACATCCGGAGCACTCCGGGAAAAAGAGAATAAAGCACTGGCGCTGAATATACTGATGGGCATTGGCGGCGTGATCCTCTGGTGGATCATTTACCGGCAGCTTCCGGGCCTGTCCCGGTGGCTGACCTATACCCTTTTTACCATTCCCCAAGGCTCCCACCTTGGCGCCTCCATTGAATTTTTTCTCTATGATACGCCGAAAGTGATGATGCTGCTTTTTCTGGTCGTCTTTGGCGTCGGCATTATCCGAAGCTTTTTCACCCCGGAAAAAACCCGGGCCTTTTTGTCCGGGAAAAGTGAATTTGCCGGCAATATTTTTGCGGCCCTTTTAGGGATTGTAACGCCTTTTTGCTCCTGCTCCGCCGTGCCGCTGTTCATCGGCTTTGTCACAGCAGGGGTACCGCTTGGGGTCACCTTTTCCTTTTTAATCGCCGCGCCCATGGTCAATGAAATTGCCGTAGGTCTCTTATACGGCCTTCTGGGATGGAAAGTGGCGGCCATCTATATGGGAACCGGTCTTTTTGTGGCGATCTCCGCAGGATGGATCATCGGCCGCCTCAAACTGGAGCACCATATTGAGGACTGGGTGACAAAAGCCAATATGTCGGCCGCTGAGATGGAAGAGGAAAAGCTGACCTGGAATGACCGGTTCATCTACGGCTGGGATGCGGTAAAAGAGATCATCGGCCGGGTCTGGATCTATGTCATTTTGGGGATCGCGGTAGGCGCCGGTATCCACGGGTTTGTCCCTGAAGGCGTCATGGCGTCTATCATGGGCAAGGGTACATGGTGGTCCGTTCCCCTGTCCGTTGTGATCGGCGTGCCCATGTACTCCAATGCCGCCGGCATTATCCCCGTGGTTGAAGCGCTGCTGGGCAAGGGTGCAGCCCTAGGATCGGTTCTGGCATTCATGATGAGTGTCATCGCGCTTTCCCTGCCCGAAATGGTGATCCTAAGAAAAGTGTTAAAACCTAGATTGATCGCCGTATTTATCGGTGTGGTCGCCTGCGGGATTCTCCTTGTGGGATACCTGTTTAACACGATTTTATAATCAAATTATATAACAAAGAAAGGAGTTGAAAATGGAAATCAAAGTATTGGGACCCGGATGTGCCAAATGCAAAAAAGCGGAAAAACTGGTTTTGGAAGTGGTTGCTGAAACCGGTGTGAACGCCGATGTTGAAAAGGTGACAGACATGATGCAGATCGCCTCCTACGGAGTATTCGGAACCCCTTCGGTCATAGTTGACGGCGAGGTTAAATGCACCGGTAAAGTGCCCAAAAAAGAAGAAATCAAAGCCTGGATTTCAAAGTAAAGGACATATCATGCCCCATATCTGCAAAAGACTTGTTCTGCCGGCCCTTATCCTTTTTTTTTTTTCACGTCCCCTGCGACGGCGCAGGATTTTTCCAAAGTCCCGGAAAAGGGAGTGGTCACCATGGTGGATCTCGGGGCCCACAAGTGCATCCCCTGCAAGATGATGGCACCGATCCTGGAAAAGCTTAAAAAAGCGTATGAGGGCAAGGCGCAAATTGTCTTCATCGATGTCTGGGAAAACCATGACCAGGGCCCAAGGTTCAACATCAGGGCCATTCCCACCCAGATCTTTTTTGATGAAGAGGGCAAAGAAGTCTACCGCCACCTAGGATTTCTTAAAGAAGGGGACATTGTTGAGCAGCTCACCCGGATGGGCGTTGAAAAACCGGATTTGAAAGGCAAAGGATAACCCCATGCCGGATGCCCTGTTTCTCACGGTCAATGACTGGATGAGCAGCGGTACGGCCATTGCCGCTGCCGGATGTTTTTTCTGGGGGATGATCAGCGTGATGTTCAGCCCCTGCCATCTGGCCTCCATCCCCTTGATCGTCGGATATGTGGGCGGGCAGGAGAAAATGGTGCGGCCCAGGCAGGCCGTGGGTTACTCACTGCTTTTCACCACAGGACTTTTCATCACCATTGCGGTAACAGGTGTGGTCTGTGCCCTGCTTGGAAGGATGCTGGGGGATGTGGGCAACTTCTGGCAGATCCTGATCGGTCTTATCCTGATCTGGGTCGCTACTGGCATGCTCGGGGTGGAGAAATGCACCATGTCCGGCAGTATGATCTACCGGCTGAACCTTAAAGGCAGGTTCGGTGCATTCGTCCTGGGACTTGCCTACGGTCTTTTGTCCGGATCGTGCACTTTTGGATTTATTGCCCCGATCCTGGCCATCATCACGGTCCAGGAAAAAGTGATGCAAGGCGTTGTCCTGATTCTTCTGTTCGCCCTGGGACATTGTCTTCCGCTTCTTGTTGCCGGAAGCTTCACCGCAGCCGTAAAAAAGCTATTGGAAAACAGCACATGGAACGGGTCCGGAGTCTGGTTCAGAAAGATTGCCGGCACAACCATTGCCCTTTTGGGAGGATACTTTATCCTCGCCCCTTTTCTCAATTGATTTGCGATTCTAAACTCTTCTGGAGGGAACGGCATATGTTATTGAAAGACTATACACTTGAGATCTTCAAATCAAAATGCCAGGCCGATGCCAAAGGTGTTCACTGCTTTGCCCACTTAAGCCAGGATGTCAGCCCTGCCCTGCCCTATCTGAACGCGGTCCTCGGCGGATTTGAATACCTTCTGGACCCACCGGCGGTCACCTTCCGGGCCCAGGGAAAACTGATTACGGTACATGGTGATAAAATTGCGGTCAATGCCCTCAAAGATGAGGCTGAAGCCCAAAAAATCGTTGAATGGCTGAAAAACGAAATCAACGATGCCTGGGATAACCGGGAAAACATTCAGCCTAGCACCGAGAGGATGCCAAGGCCTGGCATCATTGAAATCCTGAAACTGCTGCCCAAGACCAACTGCCGGGAGTGCGGCGATCCGACCTGCATGGTCTTTGCTACAAAAGTGGCCGAAGGGGCAAAGGGGGCGGAAAACTGTCCTCAACTGATAGATGAAAATGCCCAGAAGCTGACCCGGTATATGAGCCGGTTTAAACTGGACCTGTAACGGGCGACAAGCGCAAAGAGCCCCCAGCCTTAAGCTATCAGGGCAGATTCAGAACTGCCCGGGCAATCCAGCCTGCAGCCTCTTTGGGGCTGCGGCAGAGGATCATACCGGCAATATTGGGTCCGCCTGAAAAACCGATCACCTTTTTCCCGAACTGAAGGCCAAAGGCAATTTCCGAAAGGGTGCCGTATCCGCCCCCAATCGCGACAAGGCAAAGGGCGGAACGGGTCAGGATGGCGTTTCTGGCAACGCCGATCCCGGTAGCCAGGGGAATGGTTACATACGGATTTGCAGCAGCAGGGTCTTCACCGGGCAGCAGCCCCACACAGGTCCCGCCGGCTTCAGACGCCCCCTTGCAGGCGGCTTCCATCACCCCCTGGCGCCCCCCGCAGATCAGGGTCAGCCCCATCTGTGCAATCAGCGTCCCCAGTTCCAGGGCATGGGCCAGTTGTTCCTCAGAGGCCTTTCTTCCGCCCAGAATACCCACCGGCACCCGGCAGCGAATATCCTGCTGTTGCAGTTTTGTGACCGCATCGATTTCCGACACCGGGTTCAGCTGTTCTGGAATGGTGTCAAGATCCTCCCAGGCCCGGGTCGTTTGGGAGAACACCTGCCCGGACCGCAGATCAATAAGGTTATATTCTAAATCAAACGCCAATGACATAGGAAGACCTCCTGTAGCTTTACATTACTTATAGCGATTTGCCGGCCGGTATCCTGCTCTTGTTACCGGAATGCGTTTTTCTTAATCCGCTTGATACCCTTTACCCGGCCCCGCCAATGCGGCAGATCCAGGCGGGACACGGTGACCCCTTTTGATTCAATGGCATGGGCGAATTCACCGTCGGCCAGGTAAATCCCAACGTGATTTATTTTTTTCCGCTTAAGTGTCCGGGAAAAATAGATGAGATCTCCTGTTTTAAGGGCGTCAAACGGAATGTCATCGAATATGGGCAACCTGGATTGATAGGCGGCAATATACGGCAAATCAACGTGATAGATATGCCGGTAAATCAGGCGCACAAATCCCGAACAATCCACCCCTGATTTACTGCTTCCGCCTCTCTTGTATCGAACCCCCATATACTTGGAGACTTCCTGCAGGATGCGGTCATCAATCGCAGAAACAGTATGGACAGATTCAAGGGAAGAGACACCTGTGTTTTTTTCGCAATATCCGTAGGAAAAAAACAGGGGGAACAGGAGCAGCCCCCCAATTAACGCAGATATTTTCATAATGATTTTATACTCATCACAACATTGTCTATGCGGCCGGCATCATCATAATATTCTCAGATCATGTTGACCCATTGCCGTAGAGTTTTCTACCAGTTTGAATCCGTTTAATCAAGGAGGCCATGGCCATCCAAACCATAAAGCCCCCTCTTTTTCCTTGACAGCATCCGACCGCCGGGGTTAAAACTGACCAGTCAGTACAAAAAAACACATATCAACTTGCAAGTCGAGGTGATCCCATGTCCGATGCATCAGAGTATGCCATATCCCATTACCATGACACAGCCGCCGTCATGGCCAAACTGGAACGACTGATATCATCCCCGATCAGAAGACTGAAACGGGATGCCCTGGAACGGTATCTTGAACATTTTGAGACAAACTGCCGACGGTCCAAAGAAAAAATCCGGGAGGCAAAGCAGTTCATCCCGGGCGGTGTCCAGCACAACCTGGCCTTTAACTATCCGTTTCCCCTTGTCTTTACCGAGGCCCGGGGCGCCCACCTCACCGATCTTGACGGCAACCGGTACATTGACTTTCTCCAGGCCGGAGGCCCAACCCTCTTGGGATCCAACCCCGATACGGTCAGAGAACAGGTGATCGAATTGCTCAACACCTGCGGTCCTGTAACAGGGCTTTTCCACGAGTTTGAACTCAAGCTGGCCCAAAAGGTGGCCCAGCATATGCCCGGCGTTGAGATGTTTCGAAGCCTGGGCTCAGGAACCGAAGCCGACATGGGCGCCATCCGGGTGGCACGTCTTGCCACAAAAAAGAAGTATATCCTTAAGATGGGCGGGGCCTACCACGGATGGAGCGATCAGTTGGCCTACGGCATCCGCCTGCCCGGCACAAAGCATATGGAGGCCCACGGCGTTCCCAAAAACTGCTTTAAATACACCCAGGAGTTTTTTCCCAACCGCATTGAGGACCTTGAAAAAAAGCTGTGGAGAAACAAATTCCGGGGGGGCACGGCTGCCGTCATCATGGAGCCCATCGGCCCTGAAAGCGGGACCCGCCCCATTGACCGGGATTTTAACGCGAATGTCAGAGCGCTTTGCGACAAATACGGGGCCCTTTTGATATTTGATGAAGTGGTCACGGCGTTCCGGTTAGGGATGGGCGGGGCCCAGGGGTATTTCAACGTCATCCCGGATCTGACGGTGTTTGGCAAGGTTATTGCCGGAGGCTACCCTTCGGCCGGTGGCCTTGGCGGCAAACGCGAATACATGAAATTTTTGGCCGCAGGCCTTGAAAGCGGCAGCAAAAAAGCCCTGGTGGGTGGCACTATGGCGGCCAATCCCTTAAGCTCAGCCGCCGGATACTTTACCTTATGCGAACTGGAACGGACAAAAGCACCGGTCCTGGCCGGCCGGGCCGGGGACCGCCTCACCCGTGGGCTTGAAGCCCTGATTCAGCGGTACCATTTGCCCTTTGTGGCCTTTAATCAGGGATCGGTCTGCCACCTTGAAACCGTCGGCACCATGCTGTTTCATGTCCCCTGGAACCGGCCCTGGAAAATTCCGGCCACCATAAAAGAGGTTCACGAGAGAAAGGCCGTCATGGAGGAGATGGGGGCCGCTTACATGGCCGAAGGCATCGTCACCCTGGCAGGATCAAGGCTTTACACCAGCGCTGCAGACACCGACGAGATTATTGATGATGCCCTGTCACGGTTTGACCGTGTTTTTGCACAGATACAAGGAGCTGAATAATGCATAACTTTCAAGAACAAAGACAGCAGGTCTGCGATGCCGGCAAAGCGTTGCTTGACCGGGGCCTTGTGGAAGGCACCTGGGGCAACTGCAGTCTAAGGCTCAACGATTCCCTCATGGCCATTACCCCCAGCGGACGGCGGTACGAGGACATGACCGCCGATGATATCGTGATCATGAATTACCACAGCCTGGAGGTCACAGGAGAGATCAAGCCATCTTCTGAAAAGCGCCTCCATGCAAAAATCTACCAGACCCGAAAAGAGGTCAACGCCGCCGTGCACACCCATCAACCCTATGCCTCAACCGTTGCGGCGGCCCGGCGGGAACTGCCCCCCATCCTCGACGACCAGGCTCAGATCCTGGGACCCAATGTCCGGTGTGCCGATTATGCCCTGCCCAATACCAAAAAGATTGTCAATACCACGGTGAAGGCGCTTAAAGGCCGCTATGCCGCCTTCATGGCCAATCACGGCGCCGTCACCCTGGGCCGGACCCTGGAAGAGGCGGTCACGGCCGCCCTGGTTCTGGAAAAGGCCTGCAAGGCCTTTATTGAGGCCGAATTTATCGGGGGAGCCAAACCGATTCATAAAATCGAGGCCTGGATGATGCACAAGGTCTATCTTTTTCTCTACTCCCGGAAAAAGGAAAAAAACCGGTAGCGTAACAGGACTGTATCAGGCCACCTGATACAGTCCTGTTCCATTCATTCCTTATTTCTTCACGCATCTGTCTCACGATCTTCCCCAAAGACGCCTGTGTCCAAAGGTGTTTCCCCCAAAACTGCTTGAAACACCCTGTATAATCGGGTATGTTATCTATACTTCAAAAAATCAACCCATTCCAGAAGAGTGCAATAAAAATCTGGCATGCTAATTGCTAACTTCTTTATGAAATCTACTGTTGGACGAAATTTTATAAAAGGAGTTATCCATGGAAAAAGATGTACTGGCAGCCATGAAAGCTGCAGGAAAGCCGGTCCGGCCCGGGCAGATCGCCAAAACGCTGTCCGTTGAAAGCAAAGCGGTATCCCAAGCGATCAAAACATTGAAGGAAAAAGGCGAGGTCATTTCACCTAAACGGTGCTACTACTCGCTGGCATAAGGCAATTCAACACGCAAAATAATACGTTCTAACCTTTAATTTCGGAGGAATCTATGGATCCGGTTTTTCTGTCCCGACTGCAGTTTGCAGCCGCCACCATGTTCCACTTTCTATTTGTCCCCCTGACCTTAGGTCTTTCCATGATCATTGCCTACATGGAGACCCAATACGCAAGGACAGGGGACACGGTTTATCTGCGGATGACCAAATTCTGGGGCAAGTTGTTTTTGATTAATTTCGCCCTGGGCGTTGTCACAGGCATCACCCTGGAATTCCAGTTCGGTACCAACTGGTCCAGGTATTCGGAGTATGTCGGGGATATCTTCGGCAGCCTTCTGGCCATAGAGGCATCTGTGGCCTTTTTCCTTGAATCCACCTTTATCGGTATCTGGATTTTCGGCTGGAAAAAACTGTCCGCCAAGGCCCATGCCACGGTGATGTGGCTGGTGGCCATTGCCGGAAACTTTTCCGCTATCTGGATTCTGCTGGCCAACGGTTTCATGCAGCATCCTGTGGGCTATGAGCTTCGCAACGGCCGGGCCGAACTCACCAACTTTTTTGACGTCATGTTCAACAAGCACGGGATTCTGGAAATTGTTCACGTGGTACCGTCCGCCCTTCTGCTGGGCGCCTTTTTCATCATGGGCATCTCTGCCTGGCATCTTTTAAGAAAACAGCACACTGCCCTGTTTGAAAAATCCTTTCGCATCGCCCTGACCGTCGGCCTTGTGACCTCACTTTGGACCGCTTTTTCAGGGGATATGCACGGCATTAACGTCTCCAAGACCCAGCCTGCAAAACTGGCCGCCATGGAAGCCCACTGGGAAACCCAGAAACAGGCCCCCATTGTCATGTTCGCCATTCCCGACCAGGAGCAGGAGAAAAACATTGTTGAGATCGGCGCCATTCCCGGGCTGCTCAGCTTCTTAGGATTCCACGATTTCAACGCGGAAGTCACGGGCCTTCGGGACATCCCCAAGGATGAGCGGCCGCCTGTGCTGCCCACCTTTATCGGATTCAGAACCATGGTGGGCCTGGGTACCCTGTTCATCATTCTCATGATCTACGGCTGGTTCCGCCGGAACAAGCTTCTGGAAAGCACAGGCTTTTTAAAAATCATGCTCTGGTCCATTCCTCTGCCCTTTCTTGCCATGGAAATGGGATGGATGGTCTCAGAGGTGGGACGCCAACCCTGGATTGTATACGGCCTGATGAAAACGGCAGACGCCGCATCCCCCATTGCCACGTCCCAGGTCTTTATCTCCCTTGTCGGCTTCATCGTCGTCTACGGCCTTTTAGGCGCCGTAGGCTTTTACCTGATCCGCAAATCCGTAAAAGAAGGCCCTGAGGCCGCAACCGAATAAGGAGGACATTACTATGGCACTTCAATCTATCTGGTTTTTCCTGTGGGGGCTGCTGTGGGCCGTATTCTTTCTAACCGACGGCTTTGACTTCGGCATCGGGACCCTGTATCCATTTGCCGGCAAAACCGATGTAGACAAAAGGACCATGCTCAACGCCATGGGGCCTTTATGGGACGGCAACGAAGTGTGGCTCATCACCGCCGGCGGCGTGACCTTTGCCGCTTTTCCCCAGGTTTACGCCACCATGTTCTCCTCCCTTTACACCCCGCTTATGCTGATTCTCTTTGCCCTGATCTTCAGAGGAGTGGCCCTTCACTTCAGAGGGAAAATCGACACACCGGGCTGGAAAAAAATCTGGGACACCCTCATTTTCATTGGTTCCTTTCTGCCGGCCCTGCTTTTCGGAGTGGCCTTTGCCAATATCTTCCAGGGCATTCCCTTTGACGGCGACGGCATCTACCACGGCAATACCTTAAAGCTGCTCAACCCCTACGGGCTTTTAGGCGGCATCCTGTTTGTCCTGCTCTTTATCCTGCACGGGGCCAACTGGATGGTCATCAAGTCCCGGGGACCTCTTCAGGAGAGAATGATCACTATTTCCGCGAAAACCTGGCTGGTCCTGGTTCCAGTGGCCGTGCTTTTTCTTATTGCCTCTGCCTTTTTCACCGACCTTTACGCCAACTACTTTAAATATCCGGTCCTGTTTTTAATCATCATCGGTGCTGTGGCCGCCCTGTTTGCCACCCGGTTTTTCTCAGCCAAGAAGGCCTGGTTTAAAGCCTGGTTCGCCTCGGCCCTGACCATTGTATGCTGCACCTTTTTCGGGGTGGCAGGCCTTTTCCCGGCCCTGTTCCCCTCCAGCATGAATCCGGACTGGCATCTGACCGCGTTTAATGCATCCTCCAGCCCCCTGACACTGAAGATTATGCTGGGGGTGGTATTGGTTGCCATTCCCATTGTCATCGGATATCAGATCTGGGCCTACAACATGTTCAAAGATCCCATCACCAATGAGGATCTGGGACTGGACGAGGCCTACTAAAATAGGATATGTTTTTTGCCAGGCCTTCCCTGGCCTGGCAAAAACCAAAAAAGGACGACTAACGATTAAAGGAGATTATTATGGACAAGTATGTATGCGGCCCGTGCGGCTATGTGTATGACCCGGCTGAAGGCGATCCTGACAACGGTATTGATCCCGGCACCGCCTTTGAAGATCTTCCCGATGACTGGTGCTGCCCCATCTGCGGCGCGGCAAAGGATGAGTTTGAAAAAGAATAATCCAAATCCTTTTAACGAAAGATAGCACAAGAAAAACGCCGGGCCGAATCTGAACTTTTGCCCGGCGTTTTATTTTTTTAGGAGGCGCCATGGCCCTTTCCGTTGTCGATCTGTACGCAAAGGTTTTACCCCGCACCAACTGCCGGGACTGCGGTTTTGCCACCTGTATCGCCTTTGCCGGCAAGGTGGTCTCCGAAAAACTGCCGTTAAGCAACTGTCCCCACATTCCAAAAGACATCCTGGAACCTGCCCAGGCAGAACTTGACGAGCAGTACCGCCAAGGCAAATGGCTGAAAAAGGATATGGCCGCTGAAGCATTAGGAATTGCCAGGGAAAAGGCCGCGGCTATGAGCCTTGAACAGATTGCCGGCCGCATCGGCGGTATTTTGGACAACGGAAGGGCAAAGGGGCCTTTTCACGACACCTGCCACATTCGACTGCCCTATTTTACAAAGGAACTTCTCATCACGTTAGAACGGGTTGCGGACAGCCACGGGGCTGATTTAAGCCGGAATGAGCAGACCTTTGTCTTTATCCATATGGCATCCGGCAGCAATGCCGATCCCACAGGGAATTTAAAGAGCTTCAAGGAGTTTCCCAATACCGTTTCAAAAATGGTATCTATGAGGGATCACGTGGAAGAACCTCTAAAAAAGGCCTTTTCGGGTAAAACAGAAGCGTTGGCTCAACGGTGCTCAAAGCTTGGGGCCGTGGATGTGAAAGACCGGTATGAGTCGCCGGATTTAGCCTTTCAGTTCAGGGTATTTCCAAAAGTTTATATCACCCTGCTCTTCTGGGATGAAAGCGAGGGGTTTGAACCGGATATCAAGCTGATGTTCGACGAAACCGTTACAAGTCATATGGACATAGAGGCCATCATGTTCATGAGTGAACATTTGGCCACCCTCCTGACGGAAACGCCGGTCGCCTGAGTTTTGACCTACTCGATTTTTTTGCCCGCCGTCTGGGTGATCCGCTCCATGATCCACTGTCCCAGGGCCTTCTGGCTGCGCCGCCGGATCGTCTTATAGATTAATTTCACATCCAGCTCCGCCCGGGCCATGGTCTTGTGCCCACCGGCAGAGCCGAACTTGCCAAAGGCCTCCTTGGCCGTATTTCCAGCGCCTTTTCTTAAGCCGTCGTTTCTCAGGATCACCACAAGTTTATCGTTGTAGACCCCGGAGACCACGCTCCAGTTCACCCCGGTAATCACCAGAAATGTATCGGCCACCATGACCAGTTCATCGGGTTTGGAACAGGGGCCGGCGTGGTAAAAGACCCGGTTGTCCACCACCTGCCGCTTTTTAATGGCAGCCGCCAGAAAATCCAAGTCCGAATGGGTCAGGGTGGAGCGCTCCACCTTGGTGACGATGTTCATGTTGGCATACTTATGCAGAAACTGAAAGGCCCGGATGTCCCGGGCCATGACCTGGCGGGTGAAGCTTGCCGTATCGGTTTTGATCCCCAGCATGAGGGCTGCGGCCAGTTTGGCAGAAGGTTTGAT
Source organism: uncultured Desulfobacter sp. (assembly GCA_963677255.2). GTDB lineage: Bacteria > Desulfobacterota > Desulfobacteria > Desulfobacterales > Desulfobacteraceae > Desulfobacter. The sequence goes on from CAXXER010000003.1 coordinate 775,191, forward strand.
CTTTAAGGATCTCAGGTATTCGGTTGCAATGGTGGAGCAGGCCCCGTACCCGGGCCTGACATCTGAGTACGGTGCATCCGGGGCGGAAACGGGGTGATGATCCACGATGACATCAAAGGCAAACCCCTCAAAGGCCTCATTGTGGTCGGGCTGGGAGTCCACAAGAATAAACCGGTCAAACTGAGCTTTGTCGATTTTATCCATGGGCAGAATGCCGGATTCGGTGTACTCGATCATGGCCAGGTTATCCGGCCGGGTGATGGGGTTAAAATGGGTAATGACCACCTCAGCCACCCGTCTCCACAAAATCCGCTTCATGGCCATGGCTGTGGCAATCGCGTCAGGGTCTGCATTGATCACAACGAGCACCCGGGAGTTGCCGTTAAAAAGGGTTAAAAGCTTATGGATGCGTTCGCGGTTACTGGTCATTTAAAGCCGTCCTGTTACTGGAGAAAAAGAGGGTCAGGGTAATAAACGCATAACTTGCAATGGCAAGGAAGGCGAACCATCCGAAAAAGACCCCTAAAGGGGCCAGGACAATGGCAGTAATCCAGTGGATAAATATCACCGTTGGCGAATGAAGGCGGATGGGAAAATCGTCAAACCGGCTGATCACGGCAAGCCCGCTTAGGTTCCATCCGTAAAGCGATGAGAACACATGCAGGTTGAGCAACCATTTGGTCCGGGCCGGATCATAGTCCGGCTGCATCTGCAAAAAGATATAGGCGATGCCCGTAATGGCGGTAAAAATAAGAAATCCGATGCCTGAGGTTAAAAACAACTTTTGCTGCATGCGGTCGGCAAAGGTGTAATACAGGTAAAAAACCAGTACAACGGCGCAGAACAGGGCCGTTGTGACAAAAATCTGGGGGATGAATTTTTCAAAGAGAATGAAAACAAAAAAGGTGATCACCCCCAGGGTGATAGTCCAGAAGCACAGCTCCATGAAAATTTTTCGGGAGCTGCCCTCGTATTTTTTAAGCATGCCGAAGATCAGGGACAGGCTGATCAGGGACAAAGGAAACGAATATCCTAAAAAAAACGTATCCAGGGTCAGTTTTTCCATGTACACCCAATGGGTGTACTCGTTATTGATAATTACGACAGAGGCCATGGCAATGCCGATGGAAAGACACCACAGCGAGGCCTGGTGAAACTTTTCCGACACCGGGACATCCCGTTGTAAAAACTGCAGAGGAACCAGGGAAAACCGCCGGATCCTGACCTTTTCCACCACATAGCATAACCCCAAAGAGACGATGAGGGTAATCGGATAAAGCTTAAGAAACGCGCTGAAGGCATAGATCAGAGATAAAAGAAAAAACACCCTTATGGTCGCCGACATCCGCTGCTTCCCTTCGGTGTAGTAAAGCAGGATGGACCCGCCGGTACAAAGGTTAAACAAGAAGATGTGAAGGCGTTCAAAGCTGTATCCTTGAACGGGGAAATAAATATTTACAAACCCGAATGCCAAGGCCGTAATCATCAAAAATGCAAACAGGAATTTCAGTCGTGGGTTCATAACCTATCCTTGGACAATACCATTCGAAGAGGGATGACGGCCTAAAAGATGGCGCAAGGCCGCTTCCAGGGTTGTGTGGGCAAAGGCGAATCCCGTGGCCGAAAGCCTGTCAGGCATCACCCGGGCCGAGGTCAGCAGGGTCTCTTTTCCCATATCCCCCCACAGGGCTAAGGCCACAAAGCGGGGCAGAACAAAAGGGGCCGGCCGGTTCATCACCCGGCCCAGGGTCTTTGTAAACTCGGCATTGGTCACGGGATTCGGGGCGGTCAGATTGACGGGGCCGTGAACGTCACGGTTTTCCAGGATATGAAGGATTCCGGCCAGGGCATCGTCCATGGAGATCCAGCTCATGAACTGCCGTCCGTGGGACACCCGTGTGCCGCAGCCCATTGAAAAGGCAAGTTTCATCCGCTGCAATGCCCCACCGGCCGGGGTCAGGACCACGCCGATGCGAAGCTGGACCGTGCGGATGCCGCCCCGGTCCGCCCCCAGGGAGGCCGCTTCCCACTGGTTGCAGACGGTGGAAATGAAACAATCGCCCATGGGGTCATCCTCTGTGAGCTTACGGTCCCCGGCCTCACCGTAGAGCCCGATGGCCGAGGAAGAAATAAAAACCGAAGGCGGATGGGTCATGGCCCGCATCTTCTCCACCAGGACCCGGGTGGGAATCACCCTGGAATCAATGATTTTTTTTCTCTGTTCCGCGGTCCACTTTCCCCTTGAAATATCCACACCGTTAAGGCTGATGACCGCATCCACCGGACCTGCCGCAGCCATGTCAAGGACATTGGCGTAGGGGTCCCAGTACAGCGTATCCTCTGATGCATCTTCGGGATCCCGGACCAGGCGGATGACTTCATGGCCGCAGGTCCGTAAAAACGGCACCAGGGCCTTTCCAATGGTGCCGGATGCCCCTGAAATCAGAATCCGCTGCTTGCGGACCTTGCCCACAAAGTTTTCCATATCGTATTTGAGCACATCGTGGCGGTACCTGAATATCCGTTCCAGTTCTTTATGGGCATGTCGTGCAAAGGGCAGGCTTAAAGGCCCCATGGGAAGCCTATATACGACCTTGTCCTCCATGACGGATGTGCCGGGTCCTGCGGCATGAAACAAATGATGGTGCTCCCATTTGGCAAAGGGTCCCCGGGTCTGGCGGTCTCTGAACAGGCGGTTTTCCTGAAAGTCAAAGTGTTCGGCCTCCCAGACTCTTGGAACGCCCATGACCTTCATCCGAAAGGCCACCTGCACCCCCTTGTCAATCCCCTGCCCCTTGCGGGAAATCAGGTCAAGGGGAGCCCAGGGAGGGGTGAGGCGATTGATAGCGCCGTTCCTGGCATGCCAGTCAAAAAGCCTGTCCACGGGGACGTTGATCTGTGTCTTTTTTGTGTATTCGCGATCTTTCATACCCTGCCGTGCATTCAAATTACGGGCCACTTGCAGCCCAATAATGATCATTGATTTTGCAGGCCTTATATTATATGAATGTCAAACAAGTTGAAACCCTTATCTGCCCCATCTTCTCAATTTAAGGGTGATTAAAATGGCATGCACCTTGCATCCAAACGCTGTGCATGAACTGCCATATTCTTAACATAAACCATAAAAGAAAAGGAAAAAATCATGAGTAAATATGAATGCCCCTGCGGATATGTGTATGACCCTGCAAAAGGAGACCCTGACAACGGCGTCGCCCCCGGTACTGCCTTTGAAGATCTGCCGTCAGACTGGAGCTGCCCCATGTGCGGAGCCCCCCAGGACGCCTTTGAAGAACTGGACGACTAGCAGGAGAAGCCGTCATGTACAAACCCATTGAAATTGCCGATGGCATCTACTCGGTTGGTGTCCGCGACTGGGATATCCGGGATTTTCACGGATACTCCACCTACGAGGGCACCACCTACAACGCCTTTCTGGTGAAGGGGGAAAAATCCATCCTCATCGATACGGTCAAGGCCCCTTTCGGGGACGAGTTGCTGTCCAATATCGCACGGATCATGGACCCCAAGGATATTGATGCCGTTATCTCCAACCATACGGAAATGGATCATTCCGGAGCTATCCCCAGGGTAATGGCCGCCATCGGAGAACAAAAGCCCATCTATTGCTCGAAAATGGGGGCAAAGAACCTGGAAAGCCATTTCAACCGGAAGTATAATTTTCAGGTGGTCGGCAGCGGAGATAATTTAACCCTCGGGGACAAGACATTTTCGTTCCTTGAGACAAGAATGCTCCACTGGCCGGACAGCATGTTCACCTATCTGCCGGACCAGGCGATCCTGTTCTCATCGGATGCCTTTGGCCAGCACTATGCCGGGGATGTCTTTTTTGACGATGAGATCGGGGACGAGATCATGCCCCATGCAAGAAAATACTACGCCAACATCCTGCTGCACTTTTCCCCCAGGGTCCAGGCCCTGCTCAAGGATGTGGCAAAAATGAACCTGAAGATCGACATGATCTGCCCGGATCACGGTATTCTCTGGCGGGACAACCCCTCCAAGATCATTGAGGCCTACGACCGCTGGTCCAAACAGGCCCCCACAAGAAAAGCCGTGGTGATTTTTGACTCCATGTGGGAGTCCACCACCAAAATGGCCCGGGCCATCACCTCCGGAATTGAATCCGAAGAGGTAAATGTCAGGCTCATGAACACCAGAAAATGGCACCGCTCGGATATCATGACAGAGGTTATTGACGCCGGCGCCATTGCCGTGGGGTCCCCGACCCTGAACAACAGCATCTTTCCGGTTATCGCCGATGTCATGACCTATATCAAGGGACTGCGGCCCCAGAACAAGATCGCCGCCGCCTTCGGGTCCTACGGATGGAGCGGGGAAGCGGTTAAGATCATCAATCAAGATTTTCAAGAGATGAAAATGGATATCATCGATCCCGGTGTCAAGGTTCAGTATGTACCAGATGAGGCGGATCTGGACCGGTGTTTTGACCTGGGGGTGAAACTTGCAAAAACCTTGAAGGAGAAACTTGCCTGAAGGAGGCATCATGGCCAACGACTTTAATGCAAACGACATTTTTGAGATTGCAAAGCAGATCGAGATCAATGGCGCAAAATTTTACAGGGAAGCCGCCAACCGTGTGGAGGAAGACAAGCACAAACAATTCCTTTTAGGGCTTGCGGAAATGGAGGACAACCACGAAAAGATTTTCGCCGGCATGCAGGCGGACTTAAGTGCCGGGGAGGCGGTCCAGACCACCTTTGACCCTGAAGATGAAAACGCCCTGTACCTCAAGGCCCTTGCCGACACCCGGGTCTTTTTTGAAAAGGACCAGCCCGAGACCAGTATGAGAGGCATCCTCACCTGCGCCATTGCAGCGGAAAAGGACTCCATCGCCTTTTACCTGGGCATGAAAGAACTTGTATCGCAAAGCCTGGGCCGCTCAAAGGTGGATGATATCATTAAAGAAGAAATGTCCCATATCAAGCTTCTGGCCGGCACCCTGATGGAATTTAAGGATGCGTAAAAAAGCATCTTTAACCCACTGAAAACAAAAGCCCCCCGGCAGCAGGATTGCCGGGGGGCTTTTAATTTTAAGGACTTAAAACCGCTGGGAAATCAGGATTTCCACAGGCCGTGGAGGTTGCAGTATGCCAGGGCAACCACTTTGTCGGCATCACATTTAAACACGGCTTCGGGGGTGGAGGTCGGGGTGAGCATCTGGCGCTGAACATATTCTCCGTCACAGGAGGTCAGTTCAATCCATTCAATCCAATGTTCCGCCGTCATGGGATGGGCCACTGAGCCCACGCTGACCTTATAACCGCCGTCCACCTTTTCAATCACGGGAACATGTTTTTCCTTGGCGGCATCTACCGTGTTTTCCACCAGGCGGTCCATGGGTTTGCCACAGCACATGACAGGGGGCTTTTCCCCATGGAGAACCTGTACGATATTGCCACATTTTTCACACTTATAAATTCCGAGTTTCTCAGCCATTGGTCACTCCTTTCGTGTTAGTTCGATTTTGCCGGGATTATGATCGCCGGGCACTTTAAGGAAAAGATACGAAACCGATAGTCTTTTTATAGGTTATCCTAAAAAATTATGCCAGAAGTATTTGTCTTTTGCGATGCCATGATCCGTCCAATCCATTCTCCGGACAAGGATTGTTTGCCTTTGCTGGCTTCTTTGAATACCGATGCCATCTGGAAGTAGAGTTCGTTTTTGGATTTTAATCCGCCGTAAAACATAACCTGGGTGGTCTGTCTTTGTTTTTTCCGGTCTGTCTTTACCTCTCTTTTTCCAATTTTGGATTCACACATGATAACGCCTCCTGGATACCGGTTTTCCGACATACTGCCGGTATGATGTTTCGCTTTCTTTAAGAGCAAACTTCATACCATTGCTGCGATAAGAGAAACTTTTTTCGCAACCCCCTCATATCCGTACGGTTTGCCCTAATTTGCGCGGCATCCAGACAAAAGCACGATTGTCTCAATACCGTCCCGTTTTCCGGACAGCCCGCGAACACTATTGTTTCGTAACGATAAACTATTTTATTTTCAGCGCACAGACGATGGCGCATCAGACTCGAATGCCGTCAGCATAACAAAGAAAGATAAAAAAAATCAAGGGCTTTTCATGAACAAATCGCAAGGAAATCCAGAACCCGGATCATATGGGTTTTCTCGGCAGCGGCCAGTTCCAAAAACAGGTCTCTTCCGGATCCGGATTCGCATTTGACCGCAGTCCTTTTGTACAGATCATAGGCTCCCACCTCAATATCCAGAGCTATGTCCAGAATCGTTTCATCCCCAGTATGGCCGGAGGACAGTTTTGCCAAGACATCGTCATAGGACTGCCCCCCTTCAAGGATGTCTCCTGCGCAGTTGAGGAAATAATCGTCAAAGCAAACGTTTGCGCTGTCCAGCAGATGATAGAGGGAACGGGCATGGTCGGTTTCAAAACGGGCCATATCGTCTAAAAACCGGACCGTTTCAACCTTTAAGGGCAGTTTTGCCGCACAGGTATAAAACTGAAAAGCCCCCTTTTCCAGATTCAGGGCCAGGGTCACAGCCGCCTGCAGGTCCGCGGTTTCCCTGAACACAGAAAGCGTTGGCAGTTCCAGCAGAATTTCTCCGGTGTAGGCGGCCATCCCCCCAAAAAGATTAAGGATCCGGTCTCCGCCAAGGCCTGCATCCATAGCCATAACGGCCGCCGCCTTGGACCGCGTCCCGTTTTGACAGTAGAAAATGACCTCGGAAGCGTCTTTGGGAAACCGGGTGCCAGGACCGATCTCCTGCACCGGAAGGTTCACAGCGCCGGGGATATGGTTTAACGCATACTGATCCTTCGGCCGGACATCCACAACAAGGAATGCTGCATCATCCTTCTTCTCAATCATCTGTTTGAGTGTTTCGGGGCTGATGGGACGGGGCACGGCAGGTCCTCTCAGCCCTGTGCGGCGTCGGTCCAGATTTCGAAAAGATCCGACCTGTGGGCCATAAGGATTTCCATGAATCGAAACTCCATATCCAGCATTTGCAGATCCTCCTTTCTGAGCCACTCTGACAGCCAGGCAAACCGAAGGGCCAGTACATAGTCCGGCAGATACTGCCATGCTTTGGCACTTGGGTTGCCTGTTCTGTATAACTCTGAAACAAAGGTCGTTGCCATGGGCATGGCCAGCCCCTCGGGGTGTTCGATACCGGCACAGCCCAAAAGGTTGGCCGCATCAAAAAGTTCCGGTTTAACACCGCAAAACTCCCAGTCGATAACCGCCCGGATTTTCTCGTCCGTCCAGATGATGTTGATGGGATGAAAATCGCCGTGGCAGAACGTTAAAGGCAGGCTGTCGTGGGCCCCCATGAACTCCTGTTCTAAAAATTTTAATACCGGAAGATACTGGGCGTATCGGCCCGGATGATGGGACTTCATCTCGTCAAACAACCGGTAAATATAGACTTTAATCGAAAAAGCAGGGCCTTCTTTGCAAAGCCCCCGGGCGCATTTTCCCATATCAATTAAAAACCAGGCCATAGCCCGGCCCCGTTCCCTGGATTCAAGCCACTCCGGCCGGGGCAGGTCCGTTCCTGAAACGAAACGAGTCACCTGAAAAAAAGCGCCCTGGTATTCCCCCAGATAGTCACCCTTAAGATTTTTTTCAGGTACCAGGATCCGCTCCAGCCCGCTTTGCTCAAGTGCCGCAAGGGTTTGGGCAATCCCTTCTTTGGCCGGCCCTTTCCTCTTTGAAAACTTTTCAACCAGAAACTGCCGGCCGCAGGCATCGGCTGCCACCCCTCTGGACATAGCCCGCTCCGGGCTGCCGTGGATCAGGCACCGGGCCTGGCCGGGGCAAAAATCAATGCCCCAGCACTGTGACGCCCATATGATAAATGCCTGCCGCTCCAGTTCGGCAAGCCCTTTTTCCAATGAGGTGTCTTTCGGCACAAGAAGGTTAGAGAATACGTTCAAGGGCCTTTTCCAGAGCCTCCTGGGGAAGAGCGCCCACCAGCGTATCCACGATTTGGCCGCCTTTCACCAGAAGAATCGTGGGCACCGATGTAATTCTGTACCGGGCACCGATTCCGGGATTTTCGTCCAGGTTGAGCTTCATGATCCTCACCCGCCCGGCCCATTTCCCGGCCAGAGCATCCATCACCGGGGCCACAGACCTGCAGGGGCCGCACCAGGGAGCCCAGCAGTCCACCAGTACGGGCATCCCGGATCCCAGGACATCCCGGTCAAAGGTCTGATCACTCACCTCCACCACCCGGCCCAGATCTGCCGTTGACAGGGGCGTTTTGCACTTGCCGCAGAGCGGATCCTGGGCCAGGCGGGCCACAGGCACCCGGTTCTTTGCCTTGCAGGCCTGGCAAGTCAATATAATTGAATCCGGCATTGTTCTCTCCTCTTTACAGCATGGCACACAGGTTCTTGCCGTATGTCTGGGCGGCCGAAAGCCCCCCTTCGATCCACGCGGCCTTGAGCATCAGCGGTCCGTCTGAAATCATTTTCATCTTAAAGATATTGTCCATGGTATCAAAGATTCTTCCCGCAGCTTCCCCGCTCCAGCCAAAGGACCCGAAAGCCCCTCCTGGCTTTCCTTCAAGCTCTGCCCGTTCCGCAATAAACAGCAGCTGCTTCATGGGATTGATCATCTCCCCATGGTAGGTGGGAGAACCGAAAATGTAACCGTCATAGCCTTTTAAACTGTCTTCGTCCTTGATCTCACTGACTCTTTTTACATCCGCCTCGTGTCCGGCTATCCTGACGCCTTCGCCTATCAATTCAGCAATCCCCTTGGTCTCTTCAGATCGTGTGGCATATACAATTAAGACGTTTCCCATGGTTCCTCCTTTGGGTTCCCCCGTTAGAATAAGATGCTTGAATCGGCCATGGACACATTCTTTGTACCGGTCATGAACATGGCTTTTTTCAAGGTTTTACGGATATGGTCCAGGTGCAGGGCAACCCCCAGGGAGCCTCCCCCGACAGCCGCCCGGATGATATCCCGGCCCAAGAGCACGGCATCCGCCCCCAGGGCCAGCATTTTCAACACGTCGTATCCGGTACGGACGCCGCCGTCCACGGTAAGGGGAAACTCAGGCCCCACCATTTTCCGGATCCTTGGCAGCACTTCCGCAGTACCCGGGGTGCTGTCCAGCACCCGACCCCCGTGGTTTGAAATGGCCACGGCAGCAGCCCCGGCTTCGGCGCATTTTAAGGCTTCATCCGGCCGCATCACCCCTTTGGCGATAAAGGGAAGCGAGGAGAACCCCGCAAGTTCTTTAATATCTTTTTCACTTTTCTTGAACACCGGCTGTTTATGGCGGGCCATGATGGTGGAACCGGCCCCGTCCAGATCGACGCCGACGGCCCGGCAGCCCAGCTTTTCCGCCCGCTCTATCAATGCCTTTAGCACATCCTGGGACCTGGGTTTGAAAATGGCAATGCCGTAGCCGTCACAAGCCTCCATGGCATCCAAAGAAGGATGGGTCTGCGGGGTATAAAACCAGGTATCTCCCCTCAGCGCAATGGTGCCGGCCTCCTTGGCCCCAAGTAAAACAGCCTTGCAAAAATCGGTTTCGGACAGGGCGTCGTTATACTTTTCCGCCCCTGCCGTTGATGCGGGCATGACGGGAAAGTCCAGGTCAATGCCTAAAAAAGAAGTCTTTGTCTCCGGCTCAAAGTGTTCGCCGACAACCGACATGTTGAACCGGACCTGATCCAGGGCAGCTGTGTTGGCCCTAAAGGAAAGCCCCTTTCCCGCCCCGCCCAGGCCAATGGGCTTGCCATAGGCCTCCCGCTGGCAGATCTTGTCCATGTTACCGTCGCAACTGGGATAGGCGGCACAGATCCCTTTCATCTTTTTGCGGGCCAGATCCCGAACATCTTCCAGGGTCTTTGGCAGATCCGCCCGGTCCTGGATCATCCTTTGGTCAGACCCGCAGGTGGTACAGGTTTCCGGAATATTTGGGGTGTCGTACTCAGTATGACATACGGAACAATACCAGATGGTCATGAAATTATCTCCTTTCAGGGGTTGAACGGGATCGAAGGCCTTAGGAAATTGCGGCCGGTTTATCTTCCCTACATACATCAAATATCGGCGCCAAGGCAAGCCCTTCATTTTAAACGGGAAACCCATAGTGCACTTAAACCTGCTTTGTTTTTTTCCGGCAGTCCTCCCGGCAACGGCCCTGCCCCCAGATCCGCAATCATGTGAGACAGCTGTCTCGACAACCTGCATCGCAATGATACACTATCGTCCTGTTTATCATCCATACGCCTGGTACAGCTTTTAAGAGCAAAAACCGGACCAGGTGCATGCAAGTTGCCGCCGGCATTTGATATCTGCCCACAGGACTTTTGGCTTGCCAAGCGGGCATAAAATATGCAACTTTATTGGATCCAAACACTCAAGCGGTCATGCACCTGTGCAGGCCCGGAACCCGTTCCCAAGGAGAATGAACCCATGTCCGAAAAACCCAAGCTGTATGCATTAAGTACCTGCAGCCATTGCAAATCCACAAAAAAACTGTTAAGCGAATGTGATGTGGAATATGATTATGTAGAAGTAGACGATCTGGAAGGGGAAGAGAGAAAAGCCATCCTGGAAGACATCAAGGCAATCAACCCCAGGTGCTCCTTTCCCACCATCAAAATCAACGATACCGTCATTGTCGGATACAAAGAAAAAGAGATTAAGGAGGCATTGGGCATAAAAAAATGAATGTTGAACCCCTGTACCAGGCACTCAAAAAATCCCAGGAAGCCCGCGGCGCATATTTTAACAAGGATAAGGATCTGGTTTTCGAGCTTTTAGACGCCCTGATCCTGAACAAAGAACGTTACGGATACATGGCCTGCCCCTGCAGGCTGGCCTGCGGCGACCGGGAGAACGACAAAGATATTATCTGTCCTTGTGTATACAGGGAAAAAGATATGGAAGAGTTCGGGGCCTGCTTCTGCGGACTATACGTCTCCGAAGCTGTCAATAATAATGAAGCCCAGGCCCAGTATGTTCCGGAAAGGAGACCCCCAGAGAAAATATTCTAAAGGAGAGTGTCATGACTGAAAATGAATGTACCCCCGTATTAAATACCGGGTTAAGGGGTGTGGATGTCGCAAGTTCCAAGATCTGCGATGTCAGGGGCAAAGAAGGCAAGCTTATCTACAGGGGATACCTCATCCAGGAGTTGGCCAAGAAAGCCTGCTTTGAAGAGATCTGCTTTCTTCTGCTCTACGAGCGCCTACCCTCCAAACAGGAGCTTTCCGACTTTACCCAAAGCCTTGCCGGCAAGCGAAACGTGCCGGGCAATGTATTTCAGTTCATGGCCACCCTGCCCCCGGACATGAATCCCATGGATGTGCTCCAGGCCGTCACCCCCATGCTCATCCAGACCGATCCCCATGCAGGGCAGGAGGGGATGGAGAACACCCTGTACAGCGCGGAAAATCTCATTGCCGGCCTGGCCACACTCACAGCGGCCTGGGAGCGGATACGCAACGGCAAACAGCCGGTGACACCCGATCCCGGCCTGACCCATGCGGCCAACTTCCTTTATATGCTCAATGGAGAAGTACCGGATGACGAGACCGCCCATTTCTTTGATACGGGTCTGGTCCTCCACGCCGAGCATTCCTTTAACGCTTCGACTTTCACGGCCCGCCAGGTCGCCTCCACAAAGGCCCATATTTACGCTGCCATAAGTGCTGCCATGGGTTCTTTGTCAGGCCCTCTGCACGGCGGGGCCAATGTCAGGGTCATGAAGATGCTCAAGGAAATAGGTTCTGTTGATAAAATTGACGATTATATCAACACCATCCTGGATTCCGGAGGACTGATCATGGGTCTTGGCCATGCCGTGTACCAGACCGATGATCCAAGGGCTATCATCCTTGCTCCCATGAGCAAGCGGATGGGAGAGTTGTCCGGTGACACCACCTGGTACGAACTGACAAGGGCTCTGGAAATCAAGGGCAAAGAGGCCTTTAAAAAGCGCAAGAACAGGGATATTTTCTGTAATGTGGATTTCTACTCCGCATCTCTGTTTTACGCCATGGGCATTGCAACAGACCTGTTCACCCCGCTTTTCGCCGTGTCCCGGGTCAGCGGCTGGACCGCCCATGTGGTGGAGGAGCAATATGCCATGGCCGCCCCCAAACCCTCGCTTTACCGGCCGGGCGCCGCCTATGTCGGCGATTACTGCGGGCCGGATGAGTGCAGCTATGTTGATATTGACAACCGGTAACAACTAAAACCAACCTTAGTGTAAGGATACATGAATGAAAAAATGGCAGTGTACGGTATGCAAGTATATTCACGAAGGGGATGAGCCACCGGAGAAGTGCCCGATCTGCGGGGTTCCGGCTTCAAAATTTGTGCTTTTAGAGGAGGACGGGCAGGCACCGGCCAAACCCGCCGGGGAAAAAGCCGGCCCCAAACCGGAAAAAAAAGTCGCCGGGGCAAAGACCGCGGCAAAGCCTTCGCCCAAGCCGGCACCTGAACCGCCGCCCAAGACCGCCTATGAAAAGCTGACGCGCTTCATGGTCAAGCACCATGCCCATCCGGTCTCCGTTCACATGCCCAACGGACTTGTGCCGGTCTCAGTGGTTCTGTTCATCCTGGCCTGGCTTTCTGGCAGCAGTCTTTTTGTAAAGGCCGGATTCATCAACCTTGTCTTTGTGGTCCTCAGCCTGCCCCTGGTTCTGTACTCAGGGGTATTGGAGTGGAAGAAAAAATACAACGCCGGCCTGACTCCGATTTTCAAGATCAAAATTCTGGCCGCCGCCACCACCACTACAGCCTGCCTGATCTCCGTGATCTGGTATCTTATTGATCCGAGTGTCCTGGCCTCTCCAAAGGCCTGGGTCTTTGTTCTGGTAAATCTGGTTATGCTGGCCGCAGCCGGCATTGCAGGTCATATCGGAGGGAAACTGGTGTTCAAGGACTGATGCTCTTGTAAAACTTAGATAGGTTGTGACGCCCGCCCAAGGATTTCTCTTTGGCGGGCGTCCTTTTTTTAGGCGGCCTTTTGCCTTTTCAGTTTTGAAATATCCATGGGCTTTGACCGGATCCAGGTTTTTTTAAGGATATGAAAGATATCGTTGGGCATGCCCTTTGGCAGGTCCACGGTGGAGAAATTTCTTTTGATGGAAATCTCTTTGATGTAGCGGCTTTCAAGGCCGGCCTCGTTGGAAATGGCCCCCACAATATCCGCCGGCGTCACCCCCTGCCTGCGTCCCACTTCAATGCGATACCGTTCCATATCGCGGGCAGGCATCTTTTCCTGGACGGGCTCAGGTTGACGGTCGGCATTGTCGCGGACAGCAGCCCTCTCTTTTTTCCCCGGGCGGATACTTTTTTCCGGGTTCATTTTTTTGCCGCTGTCCTTTGGTTCGGAACGCCTGCCTTTGGCATCTTCTATATCTTGGCTTTTTGCACTTTTTTCAGCTCCCTTTTGAGACAGGAAAAACGGCGCATCGCCGTGAACCAGTTTGCCTAAGGCCGCAGCCACGGTTTCCATGGGCAGGTCCTGCTCTTTGGCATAGGCTGTGACAAGTTCCTGAAACACGGATAAGTCTTCTGCCCCCAACACCCTTGTAATAGCCGCTTTGAAATCGGCGGTTCTTTTTTTGTTGATGGCCTTGTTGGAGGGCAGCTGGATCTGCTCAATGGACTTTCCGGTTGCTGTTTCAAGCTTCCTGATCATCCATTTTTCCTTGGGATAGATAAAGATCAGCGCCTCCCCTTTCCGGCCGGCCCGGCCGGTCCTGCCGATCCTGTGGATATAGGGTTCGGTCTTGCCCGGCATGTCAAAGTTGACCACATGGGAGATCCGGTCCACGTCCAGGCCCCTTGCAGCCACATCCGTTGCCACCAGGATATCGATGTGCCCGTTTTTCAGACGGTTCACCGTCTTTTCGCGGGCCTCCTGGGCCATGTCCCCGTTCAGGGCTTCGGCACGGAACCCCTTGTCCTCAAGCTCACGACAGACCTCAAGGGTGCTCGACTTGGTTTTCACAAATACGATCACCCCGTCAAAATTCGTGGCATCCAGAATTCTGCTCAGCCCGAGAATCTTGCTGCAGCCTTTGACCAGCCAGAATTTCTGGGCAATGTTTGCAACGCCAAGGGACTGTGACCCAAGAACAATCTCCTCGGGATCTTTGAGATGGGTCCGGGCGATTTTCAGGATGGGGCCGGGCATGGTGGCGGAAAAAAGTGCGGTCTGGACCGGATGGGCAACCTGCTTGAAGATCCATTCCACATCCTCGATAAATCCCATATGCAGCATTTCGTCCGCTTCATCCAGCACCCTGGCGAACAGGTGGGCCAACGACAGGGTTTTGCGCTTGATATGGTCCATCAGCCGCCCCGGAGTTCCCACGATGACATGCACCCCTTTTTTAAGCTGGTTGAGCTGAACGCCGTAGCTCTGGCCCCCGTATACCGGCAGGACCCGAAGTCCTTCAAGTTCTCGCCCGTAAGTTTTAAAAGAGGCCGCTACCTGGATGGCAAGCTCCCGGGTCGGGGTCAGAATAAGGACCTGGGGTTTGGGCAGGTCAAGGTCGATATGGGACAGCAAAGGCAGGGCAAAGGCCGCGGTTTTTCCGGTGCCGGTTCTGGCCTGGCCCATCAGATCCCGGCCGCCGGCCAAAATGGGGATGGCGCTTTCCTGGATGGGGGTTGGTGCGGTATAGCCCTGGGCCAGTACCGCCTGGCAGACGGCAGGGTTCAGGGGCATGTGGTCAAACCCGCTACCGGGCAAAGACGATTGTGACATGGAAGTTGTTTATCCTTAATGTAAAAATAAAGTCCGGCTCAGGTGGACAATATGCCGGTCCAATATGCCGGGCTGGAATGCACGGACAAAAGTCATACTTTTATATGAAATTTATATTTTTTGCAAGAAGAGATTGAAATTAATATCAATATTTTCAAAAGAGTAACAACAAGGGGCGCGGTCATTGACCGGCCCCTTTTCGGAAATTAAAGTTCAAGAACCAGCCCCACCGGGCAGTGGTCTGATCCGAAAATTTCATTGTCGATAAAGGCATCTTTGACCATGCCGCTGTCGATAAGATCCTGGGTGACAAAAAAATAGTCGATGCGCCACCCGGCGTTGTTCTTTCTGGCGTTAAACCGGTAGGACCACCATGAATACTTTACCGTGTCCGGATAGAAATGGCGGAAGGTATCCACATACCCCATGTCCACCATCCGGTCCAGCACATCCCGTTCGATGCGCAGAAATCCGGACCGCTGTGAGTTGGGGCCGGGATTTTTCAAATCGATTTCATTATGTGCGGTGTTAAAATCTCCGGTCACAATAATGGATTTTCCCTCATCCCGGAGTTTTTGTGCATAGTCCAGGAACCAGTCATAGAAGTTAAGCTTGTACTCAAGACGCTCATCACTCATCTGTCCGTTGGGAAAATAGATATTAAACAGGGTAAAGGCTTCAAAATCCATCCGGATCACCCGGCCCTCCCCGTCAAACTCGGGCCGGTTAAAATCGGTGGTCACCTTTTCAGGGTTCAGCCGCGAATAGGCTACCACCCCGGAGTATCCTTTCTTGACCGTGGAGTAGGACCAAAAATCTTTGTACGCCTGAATATCCGTCATCTCATCGGTCCTTTGATCCTCTTGAAGCTTGGTCTCCTGGAGCATGAGGATATCCGGATCCAGGGTCTTAACCGACTCAAAAAAATCCTTTTTCAATACGGCTCGCAAGCCGTTGACATTCCATGAAACCAGTCTGAGCTCTTTTTTATCTGTCATAACGTATATCTTTTCCTTTTATTCGTTCAGCAGGGGTCTTTTTGCAACATGATCCTGGCATCCACTGCCACACACCGTGTTTGGGTACAGATCAACGGATTCAGATCAATGGAATGCAAATTCGGTTCCAGGACCATGGCAAGCCTGGAGAAGGCGGCCACCGTTTTGGCAAGTGTTTCCATGTTCACGCCAGGTTTTCCCCGAAATCCCTTGATCAACGCCCGGCCCTTGAGACTTTCCACCATCGGAGCCACCTGATTTTCTGTCACCGGTGCCATGCGGATAGCCGTATCGTTGTATATTTCAACGGCGGTTCCTCCGACTCCGAGGATGACCACCGGCCCGAACTGGGGATCGTTTTTAGCGCCCAAAAAGATCTCGATTCCCGCCGCCATCTCCTCCACTAAAACCGTTTTGCACCCGTCAAGGGCCAGCAGCCGTTCCATCTCGGCTTTAAGGGTGCTTTCATCCCGGATACCCGTGACCACGGCATTGACTTCGGTTTTATGGAGGATCTTCCCTGACACCGCTTTTATCACCACCGGTGCTTTCCTATCTTCTAAAAATGCCAGGGCCGTTTCCGAATCGTCTGTTACAAGCCCCTTTGGCACATCAAAACCGTGGGATCTTAAAAGCATCTTGGCATCAGGCTCAAGCACCCATCCCCTGGCCAGGGATGCGTTGATCAGATCCTGATCGTCCTTTTTTAGGGTCATGTCATTTTTCAGCATGGTCTGCACCTTTTTAACGCCTTTGCCATGAGCACCGCCCCCTGGACCGATGAGGCCACCGGGATCCGGTTCAGCTCAAAGCCTTCGATGATGATCCTGTACTTTTCCTCATTGGGAACGTAGGCAATCAGGGGCTTTCCCTCGTTCTGGGCCACCTGGCTGAGCTTGGCTCCGATATCGGCGGAAATCCCAGGAGAATACGGCAGCAACAGGGCAAGGATACAGTCCACACAATTGTCCCGGGAGAGTTGTCGCACCGAAACCATCATGTCTTCGTCCACGCTGGATCCCGTCAGATCAATGGGATTGGCCAAAGAGGCGATCTGCCGGATTTCAGGGGAAAGACGGCTTCGGATGGCCTCTTTGAGGGCTTCAGAC
Organism: uncultured Desulfobacter sp.; assembly: GCA_963677255.2. Classification (GTDB taxonomy): domain Bacteria; phylum Desulfobacterota; class Desulfobacteria; order Desulfobacterales; family Desulfobacteraceae; genus Desulfobacter. The sequence continues at coordinate 792,075 of CAXXER010000003.1, forward strand.
AATTCCGGGACTAAAAGGCCCTGATCCGAGCAGATATCCGCGGCAAGGACGCCGTGTCCCCCACTTAAGGAAACAATACCGACCCTGCCCGAAATTCCCTTGGGGTAGCAGCTTAGGGCCTCGCAAAAAGAGGTCAGTTCAAACTCGTTGTCCGCCTCGGCCACGCAGTGCTGCTGCATGATCTGGGAAAAGACCCGGTAATCCCCCGCCAAAGAGGCGGTATGGCTGGACGCCGCCGCCATTCCCCTGCTTGTTTTTCCCGCCTTGAGAACAACCACCGGCTTGGAACACGCCTCTGCCGCCCGGATGAACTGCCGGCCCTCGCCTTTGTCAAAACCTTCAATATAAAAGGCCATCACCCGCGTAGCAAGATCCTGCTCAAACCACTGAATCAGATCTGTCTCACGGATACAGGCTTTGTTTCCGATGGACACCGCCATACTCACCCCGATGCCCTCCCCTGCAAACTTGACCATCTGATCGATGAGCACGCCGCCGCTCTGGGAGACAAACCCGATATTGCCCTTGTCCGGCCGGATGATCCGCTCCCCGGGCAGGAAAAAGGTGTCCACGACATCCGGCACGTAAATCCCGAGACAATTGGGGCCGACGATGGGAAAATCCGCCGCTTTTGCCATGGCCGCAACCCGATCCTGGAGATCCTTGCGTCCGGCTTCGGCAAAGCCACCGGAAATAATGACCGCCCCCTTTACCCCCTTTTGAATGCACTGGGCCACCACATCCGCCACATATTCGGCCCGCACACAGATTACGGCCAGATCAACGGCCTCCTCAATATCTGACACACTCTCATACAAAGGCTCCCGATTGAACTGCCCGCCTTTTGGATTCACGGCATAGGTTTTCACAGGATGGCGCAGGTGATTTTTGGTGTAGATGACATTGGCCGGATGGCTGTGCTGGGATAAAGAGACACCGATGACAGCCATGGATTTTGGCCTGAAAAACGGGGTCAACGTCAAAGGCAGCCTCCTTTCGATCTTTTGAAATAAAAACACAAAAGGGGAAATGACAGCCCTGTCACTTCCCCTTTGACTCTTTAATATGCGTTCCCGGCCGGCGCCTCTCTTCAACGGAGGGGGCCCGCAGGGCCTGTTAGCATCCGCCGTATCGGTCTTTTACCGGGCTTAGTTGTCCTGGTCGGCCAGGTAGTCGTCGTACATGGATTCCAGGGCCAGCTTATGTTTTGACTCTTCCTGGACCAGGATCTGGAATACCTTTTTGGCATCGGCATTGTCGGTCTGGTTGGCCAGGGTATCATAGAGTTTGACGGCTTTTTCCTCACGTTTCATGGCAAGCTTGAGAATCTCAGGCATGGGCATGCCCTCTTCGTATTCCTTTTCCACCATGTAATCGCTGATCTTCAGATCCGGGACGGGCTTGAATTCATAAGAATCGATCTTTTCCTTGTTTCCGGCAATATTGGAAAGAAGAGTGGCGTGTTTTTCCTCTTCCTTTGCAAAACCTTCAAAGGTCTGTTTCAAAGAATCGCGGGTGGCCTCGCCCGCCAGTTTTGTATAAAATGCAACGGCTTCGTTTTCTTTATCAATGGCAAATTTCAATATCTCATCAACTGATCCGAAGTTCATCTTGATTCCTCCTGCTTGGGGGTTAAGTTTATGAGTTTCTTCATACCCTGCTATATCATTTTTGCGTCAAATAGCAATGTCAAATACTACCAATTACAAACTAATAAAAACGAACAGCAAATTGTATACCAGATTCTTTCCCTAAAACACAAGCCTTTCAAAACTGCCTTGGCTTACAGCTTGCCCTTGAGCATCTCACCGAGCCCTGCAAAGGGATTGGCACCGCCGCGGGGGCCGGAATCACTGCCGGCAACCGAATCCGAATAGGCATCTGCAACCTGGTCCCTTGCATGCTCATTGTCATGGCAGTAGATGCAAAGCAATTCCCAGTTGCTGCCGTCAGGCGGATTGTTGTCATGGTTGTGGTCCTTATGGTGAACGGTGAGTTCTTTAACGCGGCGGCCTTCAAACTCACGGCCGCAATGGGCGCAGACCCAGGGATACATCTTAAGGGCCCGCTCCCGATAGCCTGCCTGACGGGACTTTTGCTCTTCTAAGGCTTTCTGGACAAGGTTGCCTTTTGTGTGGGGCATATCATCGACTCCTGTATCTGTCATAAAAAATCATAACCGGCAGGGAAACCCTGTTTTGCGGTGATTTTAAATCATAACGAACAATGCAGACAACATCAAGCCAGACTCTCTTGCGGATAAAATTGTTTTTTTTACTGGCAGGCTTTGCATAAAAAAACAGCCACTTGCCCCCTCCTTCACACCATACCAACACAAACTTATCAAAACCCTAACATTTGAGGCGTATTACCTTTCCCGTGCTTAAAAATAAACCTGAAAAGGTGAACGTTTTACAACACCACAAAAAAACCTTAACAAAGGAGAAACCAGATGAAAATCAAATCCCTAATCAGTATGACCCTGGGGGCGGCCCTTACCATTTCGTTAATGGTATCACACCCGGCCTCAGCCCTTGCCAAAGACATTACCATAACCGGTGCCGGTGCAAGTTTTCCCGCCCCGATCTATACCGAGTGGTTTAAAAATTTTGCCAAGGCCAACAAGGGTGCCATCAAAGTGAACTACCAGTCCATCGGATCCGGCTCCGGTATCAAAAACTTCATCGGCCACACCGTTGATTTCGGTGCCAGTGACGCTGCTATGAAGCAAAAGGAAATCGATCAGGTCAAAGAAGGGGTTCAGCTTCTGCCCATGACCGCAGGTGAAATCGTTATCGCCTACAATCTGCCGAACGTTAAAGGCCTCAAACTGCCCCGGGAAGTGTATCCCCAGATCTTTTTAGGCAAAATCACCAAGTGGAACGATGCCAAAATTGCCGCTGCCAACCCCGGCGTCAAGCTTCCGGATACCCCTATCACCGTGGTTGTCCGTTCCGATAAATCCGGTACCACATTCGGTTTCACAGGTCACTTAAGCGCCATCTCCTCTGAGTTCAAATCCGCTGTGGGCCAGGGCAAAATGGTTCAGTGGCCTGCCACCAACATGGTAAAGGGTAAAAAGAACGACGGCGTGTCTTCCGCCATCCGCCAGACCCCCGGCTCCATCGGCTATACCGAGTACGGATATGCCAAACTCAACAAACTGCCCGTGGCCACCCTTGAAAACAAGGCTGGAAAATTTGTTGCCCCCGGTCCCGAAGGCGGTGCTGCAGCCCTTGCCAACGCCGTTCTTCCCGAAAACATGATCGTTTTCATCAACGACCCTGCAGGAGACGCCTCCTACCCCATTGCCACCTTTACCTGGATGCTGTTCTACAAGAAGAACAAAGATGCACAGACCGCCGCTGCACTCCGCAAAATGGTGGAATACTGCCTGGATGAAGGCCAGAAAATCGCTGACATGGCCGGATATATTCCGCTTCCCGAAGCTGTTGTCGCCAAGGTCAGAGCTGCCTCTGAAAATATTCAGTAACACAGCGCCTGTCACAGCCTGGGATACTCTTTTAACCAAAGAGTGTCCCAGGCTCACGTTTTAGCGGAGATTCACATATGGAGAACAACGATTTTTTGGGGAATGCCGGGGGGCGGACCCTGTCCAAACCGCCGAGCCCGGGCGATATTCTTTTTGACAAAGCATTTCGCTTCATGACCCTTGCCTTTACCTGGGCAACGGTCATTTTGCTGGCTTTGATCGTATTCAGAATCGGGGGAAAGGCCCTGCCCCACCTTCCCGATCTTGGCATCAAATTCCTGTTCACATCCACCTGGGATTCGGGAAACGATGTTTACGGGATTCTGCCCCAGATCTGGGGGACCCTTTACAGCTCTTTTCTGGCCCTGATCATCGGGGGCTTTTTCGGCATCACCATCGCCATCTTCGTGACCCAGGATTTTTTACCGCATAAAATTGAAATTATATTAAAAAATACCATCGAGCTGCTTGCCGCCATTCCCAGCGTTGTTTACGGGCTTTGGGGCATCTATGTGCTCATCCCCCTGATCCGTCCTTTGGCCAACACCCTGCACGATCACCTGGGCTGGATCCCCTTTTTTTCAACCCGGCTTTCAGGGCTTGGCATGCTGCCGGCGGCACTGGTTTTATCCATCATGATCCTGCCGACCATTGCAGCCATTTCACAGGATGCCTTCAGAGCCGTTCCCCATAAGATAAAAGAGGCGGCCTTCGGCATGGGCACCACCCGGTGGGAAGCCATTTTAAGGGTAATGCTGCCCACAGCCTCCGGCGGTATTTTCGGCGCCCTGGTACTGGGATTCGGCCGCGCCCTGGGCGAAACCATGGCCCTGGCCATGCTGGTGGGCTCCATGAACACCTTAACCCTGTCTATTTTTTCGCCGGCAGATACCATTGCAGCCCTTCTGGCCAATACCTTTCCAGAAGCCAACATCGGCCTTGAAACAGGCGCGCTGATGTATGCGGCCTGCGTGCTTTTACTGATCACCCTGATGGTGAATATCGCAGGTGCCGTGATCATTGCCAAAGCAACCCCCGGAGGAGAAAAACGATGAACCAGGAAGAATTGGTCCTGCCAAACCTGGAGCGCCAGCCCTTTGAACCCAGGGCGCTGAAGTCCATTATACTAAGCACCATTACCATCATCTGTGCGGTCACAGCATGCATCCCTTTATTTTCGGTGCTGATCATGCTCATCTACCGCGGCGGCAAACGCTTATCCTTTGAACTGTTTTACACCCTGCCCCCCGGGGCTTTTGATGCCCCGGGCGTCGGCGGCTTCGGCAATGCCATTGCCGGCACCGCATTTATGGTGGGCATTGCCGGATTAATCAGCATTCCTTTCGGGATACTGGGCGCCATCTTCATGGCCGAGCTCGGTCCCCACCACAAAATCACCCGGGTGGCCCGGTTCTGCGCTAAAACCATGACCGGCCTGCCCTCCATCATTGCAGGCGTTTTTGCCTACGCCCTTGTGGTCCTCAGCATGGGCCATTATTCAGCCTGGGCCGGCGGTATCGCCCTGTCCCTTTTAATGATCCCCGTAGTGATGCTGACGGCGGAAGAGGCCATTAAGATGGTGCCCAACCCCATGCGGGAGGCGGCCTACGGCATGGGATGCACCCCGGCCCAGAGCCTGACCAAGGTGATCCTGCCCGTGGCGATGCCCGGTATTATTACGGGCGTCGTTCTGGCCGTTGCCCGGGCTGCAGGAGAGACCGCACCGCTTTTATTTACAGCGCTTTTCAGCGAAAGCTGGCTTGCCCCCAACGATCCGACCGCCTCCCTTGCCGTATTGATCTACAACTGGTCCTCCAGTCCCTATGAAAACCTGCTGGAACTTGCCTGGGTAGCGTCCCTCATTCTCGTTATCCTGGTTTTTATCCTGAATATTGTCAGCCGGATCATCGGTGGGAAAACCAAAATTTAAACGCTTTCGAATGCACCCGTTTTAAGGAGAACACCCCATGCAAACAAATACTGCCATAGCGATAGAAGACACGGAGGATGCCGTAATGAACAATTCTTCCGGCAGTGCTCCTGCTTCGGATACGAACGAAGTGGTTCTGAACTGCCAGGCCGATGCCATTTATTACGGCGATTTTCTGGCGGTTCGGGACAGCTTCGTTCCCATCTGCAAAAATCAGATCACAGGCTTTATCGGACCTTCGGGCTGCGGAAAAAGTACGGTGCTAAAGAGCATCAACCGGATGAACGACCTGATCAGAGGCTTTCGGTTCGACGGCAAGGTCACCTTTCACGGCATTGATATCTACGGGCCCAAAATCGACCCTGTCACGGTCCGCCGGAACATCGGCATGGTCTTCCAGCTGCCGAACCCCTTTTCCATATCCATTTATGAGAACGTTGCCTTTGGCCTGCGTTTGAACCGGTTTAAAGGCGACATGGATGAGAAGGTGGAAAAAGCCCTGAGAGGCGCCGCCCTCTGGGATGAGGTAAAAAATAAGTTGAAAAATAACGGCCTTTCCCTTTCCGGAGGCCAGCAGCAGCGGCTTTGCATTGCAAGGGCCATTGCCACCGAGCCCCAGGTTCTGCTCATGGATGAGCCCTGTTCCGCCCTGGATCCCATTGCCACCCGGCAGATTGAAGAGTTGATGGTGGAGCTGAAAAAGAACTATACCGTGGCCATCGTGACCCACAATATGCAGCAGGCCCAGCGCGTGGCCGATAAGACCGCATTTTTTGCCGTGGATATTTCCAAAGGCGGGCGCACCGGCTACCTGGTTGAGATGGGCCCCACCAATGATCTTTTCAGAAACCCCAAAGAAGACCTGACAAAAGAGTACCTCATGGGAGAATTTTCCTGATGCGCAAAGAAGAACGGTAATGCGCCCATGGCAGCCTTTCCCTTTAGAATTAATATTGACCAGGTGGAAAGCTCCCTTAGGGATGTGCAAAGGGACTTTCACAAAATCAATGACACCCTTGACATGCGCCGGGAACACCTGGCCGATGAAATCGTCGAAAACATGGTGGCCGGTTATGAATATGTCAATTTTCTTTTAGACAAGGATGTCAACCTTCTGCGGCGGTCCGGCTATATCCATTACCTGGAGCTGAACCATATCGTTCTGTGCGGCCAAGGGAAACGCAACCGGAAAAACTACCAGGGGCACATCGCCACCACCACCGAGCGTTTTTACGGGCACAAGGAGTTCAGTATAAAACACCTGCGCCTGTGGGATCTTGCCCACACAAAAAAAACCGCCTGGCACAGGGCCGCAGGTTCTTATCTTCTACAGATCAGCCGGCCCCAACTCTTTTTGGAAGGCAACCACCGTACCGGCGCCCTTATGATGAGCTGCCTTCTGGTCCGAAACAGCCAGCCCCCCTTTGTGATGAGCATCAAAAACGCAAAAGCCTACCTGGACCCTTCCAGCCTGGCCAAAAGCACGGAAAAAACCATCTGGGGACGCTATTACAAGCTTCCGAAAATCAAAAAGAAATTTGCCCAGTTCTTAAAACAGCAGGCCCATGAAGAATTTTTAATGCCTGCAGGATAGATTAGACGAAAATGATGACTAAAGCGCAACGCCGCAAGCCCTTTTAAAGGACTGCGGCGTTGCGCTTTTAGGGGGGAAGAATATTGCTTATTTTTTTCTGGCGATCCTTGCAAGCCCCAAAAGTCCAATGCCGAGCATCGCCATGGTGGCAGGTTCCGGCACCGGGTTGGTATCGGGAGTCTCGCAGGCCGTTCTCGTAATCTGGGCCCAGAGCATGGTGCTGTTACTCTGTTTTTCGAAAGAGGTCAGGGAATCTGAATAGTCGCTTTCCCCGCACCATTTGAATCCTAAAAATTCCAGGGCATAGGTGTAGGTAATGCCGTCCAACCCTTCAACCGTCGTTGCAGCAATAGTGTTCGTCATATCCCAGGAGATATGGTCGGCCTGCTCCCACTTATTTCCCTTGTTCGGTGTTTCATCAATCTCAAACGTCAAATCAATATCGAAAACAAAGTCCGAAATACCGGAATCCAGGAAGGACAAGCTTAAATCCAGTGACGGGGACGGTATTGCACTGTCTGCGTCAATGGGATTGTTGTAATGGGTCAGCCAGCCGATGGAAAAGGCAGAATCTAAAGCAACCTGCTGAGATCCCACCTGGGTGGTAAATCCCAGTGCGCTCTGGCCTCCGGTTCCCCATTCAATTTTATCTTCCACATAAGTATTTCCATTCCAATCAAAAGCCGTTTCGGTTCCCTGGGGGTCTTCCCAGGCCGCATTGACGGAAGTCAGCGTCAACGCGTTTGCGTTTAAACACAGCCCGAGGCATAACCCGATGCCACATAAAAAAAGCGTTACCTGTTTCATGTCCGTTGCCATTCCCTTTTTAAAAATACAGTTCTAAACCAAGGTATTTCGGTTCAAATATCAATCACACGAGTAGAATTATGCGTCAAACAGCATTTTGAGTTTTCGAATATCAGCCTTTGTGCTCGATGTAAATACGAACTTAGGGTTAATTTTACGCTTTTGCCGATTTCTTTTTTATGTTGCCTCCCGCCAACGGGTTCGCGGTATTCAGGAATCCTGTGTTCCGTCAGGTTACGTCCGGATAAATGGCGTTAAGGGCGTCAGGCGCAGTAGCGTAGGAAAACTTGAACCCGCAATCATCAAGGGCTTTAGGAAGGGCTTTCTGGCTTTGCAGAAGCGATGCCCCAAGTTCTCCCATTGCAAGTTTGACCATAAATGCCGGAGCCGGCGTGATGGCAGGCCGACTCAGGGCATGGCCCAGTGCGCAGGCAAAATCCTTCTGCCGGAGGGGGACGGGTCCTGTGAAATTAAAGGGGCCGGACAGTTGTTCGGATATGATGTAATCCACGGCTCGGACAATATCCTCAATATGAATCCAGGGAAACCAGTGCCGGCCGGATCCCAAGGGGCCGCCCAGAAAGAGTTTAAAGGCCTTTTCCATGACATTCAGGGCGCCTCCCCGCCCCAGCACCACACCGAACCGCATCAGCGCAACGGTGCCGCCCTTTTTTTCGGCGTTCAGGGCTTCGGCCTCCCAGTCCCGGCAGACCCGTGCTAAAAAATCCTGACCAAAGGGTTCTGCCTCGGTTAACAGATCCTCTCCCCTGTCTCCGTAATACCCTACGGCAGAGGTACTCAGCAGATGGCCCTGCCAGGAATCGGGCAGGGCATTGATAAGGTTCCGGGTGGTGAGGATCCTGGAATCGTAAATCTTTTGCTTGTAGGATTTCGTCCAGGGTTTAAAAATGCTGCGGCCTGCAAGGTTTACGATGATATCCGCTTTGGGAACGGCATCCTGCCAGGGACCTTCGATGGTTGTATCCGCGCTGATCCATGAAAACCCTTTGCTCTCTTCTTCCAGGGGATGGGTCCTTGAGGTGCCAAGGCCGACAACTTTGTACCCGGCTTCAATCATGTAACGGCTTAAATGCTGTCCGACGAATCCGGACGCTCCGGTAATCAAGATGGTATTCACGGGGCAGTCTCCTCTATGAAAAAGTTGACAATAGGCTGAATATAATCATAAATCCCGGCGTGACAAATGGTAAAGCCTTGGGATATGATACGACGATAAGATTGCCATCAACCCAACAGGTGCACACCATGGAAAACCAGATAAACTCGGAAAAAAGCTGTCCCTTCTGCCATATGGACGAAACTTTGATTAAAGCCGTCCAGGGAACGGTTTTTGCCATTGAGGACCGGTCTCCGGTAAGCCTTTACCACCATCTGATCATCCCGCACCGGCACTGTGAAACCTATTTTGACATGACTGATGCGGAGCGCCGGGACGCGGCCCGGCTCATTGACCGGCTCAGGGAAGAGATTTTAGAAAAAGACGCCGAAGTGACGGGATTTAATTTAGGGGTGAACTGCGGACAGGATGCGGGGCAGACGGTATTTCACACTCACATCCACCTGATCCCTCGACGGCCGGGAGATACGCCCCGGCCCAGGGGCGGGGTCCGGGGAGTCATCCCGGACAAGATGAACTATTGATAACGGGTGCTATACCCCGGCATCCACTTTGTTGATACAGGTTTCCCCGGTTTCAACATAGTAGATGCCTTCGGCAATATTGGTGATGTGATCGCCGATCCGTTCAAGACAGCGGCCCATGAAGATCATGGCGGTGCAGGGATCCACCATGGCCTGATCCTGAAGCATTTTTTCCCGAAGCCCTGTCATGAGGCGGGCAAATTTACGGTCGATTTCATCGTCACGATTCCAGATCTCAATGGCGGCAGCCACATCACTGTCCACAAAGGCTTTGACCGCATCTGAAATCATCCTGCGGCAGAGCACGCCGATGGTCTGGATCAGGTCCGCAGGTTCTCTGGGGACCGTTTCAAAGGCGCACAGATCCCTTACCCTTCGGGCGATGCTCGCGGCATAGTCCCCGATGCGCTCCAGGGTGGATCCGGCACGCATCACAGAGACCAGGAACCGAAGGTCCCCTGCCATGGGGGTGCGTTTGGCCAGGAGCGCAACCGCCTCTTCCTCCAGTTCCTGGTACAGAATGTTCAGATTCTCGTCTTCCTTTATGACTTCCTCGGCAAGGCGCACATCCTTATTTTCAAGGGATTTTAGGGCTTTGGCCAGTTGCCACTCACAGGTGCTGCCCATGGCGGACACCCGGCTGTTTAGCCGGGAGAGTTCTGCATCGTATGATTTTACAATATGGTTTTCCATCACGTAACTACGCTTTCGCCCGGGAATTAGCCGAACCGCCCTGTAATATAGTCTTCAGTCAACTGGTGAAGGGGATTGAGAAAGATCTGGTCCGTGGGGCCGATTTCAATGAGATCCCCCAGGTGGAAGTAAGCGGTCCTCTGGGATACCCGGGAAGCCTGCTGCATGGAGTGGGTCACGATGGCAATGGTGTACTCCTGCTTGAGTTCATCAATGAGGTCCTCAATGATGGCCGTGGCAATAGGATCCAGGGCGGAACAGGGCTCATCCATGAGGATGATCTCCGGATTCACGGCAATAGTCCTTGCAATGCAAAGCCGCTGCTGCTGACCGCCGGAAAGGCCTGTGCCGGGCTGATCCAGCCGGTCCTTGACCTCGTTCCACAACCCGGCCCGTTTAAGGGACTTTTCCACCAATTCATCAATTTCGTCCCGGTTCTGGACCAGGCCGTGAATCTTGGGCCCGTAGGCGATGTTGTCATATATGGACTTCGGAAAGGGATTGGGTTTTTGGAACACCATCCCCACCTGGGCGCGCAGGGGAACCACATCCACATCCTTGTCATAGATGTTCTTCCCGTCCATGGTGATCTGCCCCTGTACCCTGCAGCCTTCAATGGTGTCGTTCATCCGGTTCAGGCACCGCAGAAAGGTGGATTTTCCACAGCCGGAAGGCCCGATCATAGCGATCACCTCATTTCTGCCGATATCAAGCGAGATATTGTTAATGGCCTTTTTCTCGCCGAAATTATAATACACATCCACATTCCGGCAGCTCATCCTGGGGTTTTCGACCCGCATCTCACCGACAGTGGCCCGCTCCTCCCGGGCAACGAGGCTTCGGCCGCCTCTGCCGGCAGAGTGGGATCTTACAATGGTTTGTTCTTCTTTCATATCCGTTTCCATGGGTTGAACAGCAAGTTGTTGCATGGGGCCCCCTTAACACGTCACAAAAGACCGGCTCCCCGGAAAAGGGGAACCGGTCCTGTGTGACGTCTGCTTGAATTAGAGATCAGACAGTTTCAGGGGTGTTAAGTTTTCAACAACCGCTCTGTACTTTTCTCTTTCAGCCTTGGGCATGGGAATCAGGCCTTTGTCGGTCAGATACCCTTCATCCCCCCAGGCTTTTTCGCTGGTGAACTCGGAAAGATATTCTTTCATCCCGGGGATGGTCTCCACGTGGGCTTTTTTCACGTAGAAGAACAGGGGACGGGAAACAGGATAGGATCCGTCTGCAATGCCTTCAAAGGTGGGCGCAACGCCGTCGATGAAAGACCCCTGGATTTTGTCGGTATTCTGGTCAAGGAAAGAGAAACCGAAGATACCAAGGGCATCGGGGTTGGCTTCCAGCTTCTGAACGATCAGGTTGTCATTCTCGCCGGCTTCGATGTAGGCACCGTCTTCGCGGATGGTGTGGCAAAGTGCTTTGTAGGCTTTCTTGTCCTCTTTTTTCAGGGCCTTGATCCAATCGATTTTCTTGGCGCCGCCTTCCATGGCCAGCTCTACGAAAGCATCGCGGGTACCGGAAGTGGGGGGCGGACCTAAGACTTCAATTTTGATATCAGGCAGGGAGGAATTAACCTCTTTCCAGGTTTTGTAGGGGTTGGGCTGGGTTTTTCCATCCTGGCCCTCAACGGGAACGTCCTTGGCCAGTGCCATGAACAGATCCTTCCGGGTCAGTTTGAAGGCCGGAGCTTTTTTGGAGTTGGCCACAACGATTCCGTCGTAACCGATTTTCACCTCAACCACATCGCTGATGCCGTTTTTGATATCCTTTTCCAGCTCGCTTTTCTTGATCCGACGGGAGGAGTTGGTGATATCGGGATGCTGAACGCCGACGCCGGCACCGAACAATTTGTGACCGCCGCCTGAACCGGTGGATTCGATTTTCGGGGTTTTAAAGGAGGTGGTTTTTCCAAACTGCTCGGCCACAACCGTGGCAAAAGGATAAACCGTGGAGGATCCGACAATGGAGATGTAATCCCTTGAAGATCCCGCATACACATTGGACAGACCCAGGCTGACAACGGCGGCCAAGGCGGTGAGGACGACCAAAAGCTTTTTCATGTTTTGACTCCTAATTGGGGTTAATAGCTTTACGTTCATATTAATTTTACGGTGCAACTTACCATCTTCTTTCAAATTTCTTTCTCAAAACCACAGCCACAGCGTTCATGGTGACAAGGAACAGCAACAGCACCATGATGGCGGCCGATGTTTTTTCAAGAAAGGCTCTCTCGGGGCTGTCCGCCCAAAGAAATATCTGTACCGGCAGCACAGTGGACGGATCGGTGAAGCCGCCGGGGATATCCACGATAAAAGCCACCATGCCGATCATCAGCAAGGGAGCGGTTTCGCCCAGGGCCTGGGCCATTCCGATGATGGTACCGGTGAGCATGCCGGGCAGGGCCAAGGGAAGCACGTGGTGAGCCACCATCTGTGTTTTAGAGGCCCCCACGCCAAGGGCCGCCTCCCGGATGGAAGGGGGAACCGATTTGAGCGCCGCCCGGCTGGCAATGATAATGGTGGGAAGCGTCATGAGCGTCAACACAAGACCGCCCACAAGCGGGGCGGATCTGGGCAGCCCGAAAAAGTTCAGGAACACGGCAAGTCCCAAAAGGCCGAACACGATGGAGGGAACCGCCGCCAGGTTGTTGATGTTAACCTCAATGACATCGGTCCACCGGTTGGTGGGGGCGAACTCTTCAAGGTAGACGGCCGCGGCCACACCAATGGGAAAGGACAGCGCCAGGGTGACAAGCAGGGTGTAAAAAGATCCGCAGGCCGCCCCCCAGATCCCGGCAAGCTCAGGCTCCCTGGAGTCCCCTGCTGTGAAAAAGGTGGTGTTGAACTCTTTTTTGAGCCGGCCCTGTTTTTCTAAGTGGTCCACCCAGGCAAGCTGCATGTCGTTCATCCGCCGCTCGCTCTCAGGCACATCCCTTTTGATGTGCCCCTTGATAAGCATGTCCACATCATCGTCGGCCGGCACCCATATTTTGATGGTGTTTCCGATTTCGTGACGGTTTTTTTCCACAAAGGCCTGCAGATCAAACGCGGCACCGGTGCTGACCAGGTTATACAGCTTTCGTTTGTCGCTGCGCTTTTTCACCTCGGGAAAGGTCTGCTTAAGAGAGGTGCGAACCATGCCAAGATAATTGGCCGATGAAAGGTCTTCCTTGTCGATCTCACTGGAATCCAGATGCACCTCAAGCTGAATCATTGTCCGCTCAAATGCGGTGTACCCGTTGGCTGCGATGCTGACAAAAAGGACGGATAAAAAGGTCAGACTGGCGATGATGGCGGCAAGGCCCATAGTCCGGAAACGCCGCTCGCGTTTATACCGCCTGGCAAGTCCTTTGTTGACGATATCCATGGTACGGCCGGGCTGGGCCGTCGGCGTTCTGGTCTCGGTTTCGGGGTTATTCATACTGCTCCCTGTATTTGCGGACCACCACCAGGGCGATCACGTTCAGGATCAAAGTCACGATAAAAAGCATCAGGCCAAGGGCAAATGCAGCCAGGGTCTTGGGGCTGTCAAACTCCTGATCCCCCACCAGCAGAGTCACGATCTGCACGGTCACCGTGGTCACTGTTTTCAAAGGATTCACCGTAAGATTGGCGGACAGGCCTGCGGCCATGACCACAATCATGGTCTCGCCGATGGCGCGGGACACGGCCAAAAGCACCCCGCCCACAATCCCGGGAAGGGCTGCGGGCAGCACCACGCGGGTGATGGTCTCAGACTGGGTGGATCCAAGGCCTAAGGCCCCGTCCCTCAGAGACTGGGGCACGGCATTGATCACATCGTCGGACAGTGAAGAGACAAAGGGAATGATCATGATTCCCATGACAAGCCCAGCGGCCAGGGCGCTTTCACTTGAGACATCCATTCCGATGGACGCACCCGCCCCCCGGATGGCAGGGGCTACGACCAGGGCGGCGAAAAAACCGTAAACCACCGTTGGAATCCCGGCAAGGATCTCCAGCAGGGGTTTGGCAATATTGCGAAATTTCTTGTTGGCGTATTCGGACAGGTAGATAGCGGACATAAGCCCGATAGGTACGGCCACGCACATGGCGATAAAGGAGATCAATATGGTTCCCAGAAACACCGGAATCGCCCCGAACGCCCCGGAAGACCCCACCTGGTCCGCCCGGATGGCCATCTGCGGGCTCCACTCCAGACCCAAAAGAAACTCATGAAGGGGAATCACTTTAAAAAACCGAATGGCCTCGTAGAGGACCGAAAGCACAATCCCTATGGTGGTAAAAATGGCAATGGTGGAGCAGGCAATGAGCAGGATCGTAATCACAGTTTCCACATGGTTCCTGGCCCGAAGCTTCGGCGTGATCAGCTTTCGGATTCCAAGGATGGCCACAATGGCCAGGGCAAGGATCACCACGGAGAGTGCGGCATGGCTTGTGGCCTGAAGGCTTTTGTAATGCGCTGCCGCCGCCTCAATGGCCGGGCTGATCTGCCCGCCCACAATGTTGCCGTTGACAAGATTACGGATATCGTTCACCACAAGGTTCAAACGATCCTGGGGCAGCTGCTGAATGCTGTCCGGCAGCCCTGAAACCATCATGTTGGTGATAATGGAGGATTCAAATGCCAGCCAGAACGAAAAAATGATCAGGGCGGGCACGGCGCACCAAAGCGCTGTCAGGGACCCGTAATAGGCAGGTCTTGAGTGCAGAACTTTTGGGCCGCCCTTGTTTGAAGAAACGGCAAAGGCCTTTTTTCTTCCAAGGTAAAATCCGGCAGCCGTAAGCCCCAGCAGCGCTATGAGCAATTGGGAGGGTGACATGTGTATTCCTTGCTAATTAACCGAATATTTTTGACGTTTTAGTGAAAATACGCCCCTTTTATTAGAATGGATTTAACGTTTTGTTAGCAGACGGTTAGGGAAGTGTTTGCCCCTGACGCGTCCATGTTTTCAAGCTTTTCCCGGGTGTTTTTCAGAAGATCGTCCAAAGAGGACTCCATATCCGTGGAGTGGGATCGGACCTGTTTGGACAGCCTGCGGGTTTCCTGGGCCGCCTCTTTAACCACGGCAAGACGTTCGGAAAGATCTCTGGCATCGGCTGAGGTATCTGCGGCATTTCCCGCAATATCATCCGAAATCCTGCGCTGGTCAGCGACGGCCTTAGAAATCTGCGCCCCGGTTTCCGACAGATCACGGCTGAGGGCCTCCACCCCTTCGGTGGAACCGGTGATTTTACGACAGGCCGCCTGAATGGCCGATATCCGGGTCTCAATATCCTGATTGGCACTTTCAGTCTGAAGGGAAAGATCCCGGACTTCGTTGGCCACAACGGCAAATCCTTTGCCCGCCTCCCCGGCACGGCTGGCCTCAATCCTGGCATTCAGGGCCAGAAGACGGGTCTGTCCGGCAATATTTTTAACAAGCTTGATAATCTCGTTGATCTCGGAAGACGCCGCATTGAGATGATAAATATTTTCCATGGATTCTCTCGTGGCATTGGAGATATCCCCCACAAGCCCTGTCTGGCGCTCCACATGGCGTTGAATATTGCGCACCGCTTCCTGGAGCCTGCCTGCGGCATCGGCCACGCCTCCTGCGTTCTCCTGGGTCCTTGTAATCGCGGATGTTGCGGAATCACTTTCATCACTGGTATTTCCCGCCAGACCGTGAAGGTCAAAGCTGGCCTTTTTCATGGCCTGGGACCGTGTTCTCAGATCCTCAATCAGATCGGTCATGGTATAGACAAGATCCTGGATCATCTGCTGCTCCTGCTGCCGTCGAAACCCTGCGGCCTTCAGGTCTTTTAAAGCCCCTTTAAAAGACTGCAGTGCTCCGGCCAAAACCCCGATCTTATCCCGCCTACCTTGGTACGGGATGGAGACATCCCGGCCGGTATTTACAAGATGAATGACGTGGGTCAGACGCTTAAGCGGCCGCTCCACATGGAGCCAGGTCATGGCATAAAGCACGATCAGGTTCAATGCAATGGTCACACCGGCAATGATCGTGGAGGTGGTTTGACGACGGCTGCGAAAGGCTTCAAGTTCCCTTTCTCCGGCAGTAATCTGATCCACGTGGTAAAGGATCTCGGTCCGGGACTGTTCTGCGTTAAGCCCCTCATCGGCAAGCTGGGCCTTGAGCTGGCGAATCTGTGCTGCCAGGGCTTCCCCGGACTCTGCGGCAGTCGTTTCCCGCCGGATCATCTCGGCCAGGGCGGCGGTATCCGCATCAGGATCGGTGGATGACAGGTGAAGCAACGCCACTGCCTGGGAAAACTCCCCGTTGTCGTCGAGCAGCCCCCGGGCGAGAATCAGTTGCCCTTCCTTGCTGAGCACCACCAGGTGCCCTTTGGAAATATCCCTGCGCTGCTTGCGTTTAAAGTAGCCGCTGTAAGCCTGCCGCCCCTCTAACCGTTCTTCTTTGACAACGGAATACTCTGCCTTGATCTTATCCCATATGGTCCGGGACGGATCCACCGTGAGCAGAACCGGAATCTGAAGGTACTTTTCCTGCAAGGTAGTGATCCTTGCCCTTAAATCCTCGTTTAACCCCGCATTCAGGGTCAGAAGGGCCCGGGTCTTTTCCCCTACATCCCGGGAGGATTTCCACCCGGTATACAGCAGGACGCCCATGCACAGGTTGGAGACAAGCCCCACTCCGATCAAAAGCTTCATCCCGACAGTGAGCCAGGTGGCTTTCCCGGTCCCTTCAGACCGCCCTCTGCCCCACTCCATGGCTTCGGCAGGCGCAGGCCCCGATTGTGTCCGCTTTTTAAAAAATGGAAGAAACCGCTCTTTTGTCTTCTCGATCGTCCCTATTTTCATCCTGACTCATCCCTTGGAAAAGCATTGTTCTGTATAATGGTATGCGGATTTTTAGCATTGGATTGTTAGGGAGAAATTAGCGGTTTGTTAGGGAGGGGCAATCCCGATTGGGAAGCCTGTAACTTTAAAAAAAACAAAACGGGCCCGGCCCTGCCATAACGGCCTGACCGGACCCGACTACGCTGTTTAGCGTATTTAGGATCTGCCTATTTTTCTTTGAGCTTGCTCACCAGATCGGCATAGGAGCGGTTATCCAGAATCTGGCCAAACTGGGACCTGTAATTGCCAATCAGGCTCACCCCTTCAATGACCATATCGTAAACCATCCAATTGCCTTTACTTTCTTGATACATTCTGTAATTGATGGGGATCTCCACACTGTCCGTGATGATTTTGGTATTGATCTGGGCCTTGTTCTTGGCCGCCCGCTCATCAAGGAACACCACCTTTTCGTCAGTGTAGGTTTCAATTTTTGACATATAGGTATCTTCCAGCAAAGCGGAAAAAAGCGTTGTAAACTCATCTTTTTCCCCTTCGGTCCGCTCTTTCCAGTACCGGCCCAGGGAAAGCTGGGTCATTTTACGATAATCAAACCGCTCGGCGGCGATCTTCCGAAGCTTTTCCCGGCGTTGTTCCTGGCGGTCTTTTGCCTTTAACGAAGGGTCTTTCAACACGTTCAAGATGTTGTCAATACTGGCCTGAAGCTGAGCTTTTGCCCCGGTTTCCCCATGGCTGATCCCGGGAAACAGACCTGCCGCAGCAAAGAAAAGCGCAGCGCTGAGCAGCACACATTTTTTTTTCGCATACCTCATGGTTGTCGAATTCCTTTACTATCCGTTAAAACGACAGAATCAGACCGGGGCGTCGTCCAGACCGGCCAGCGCCGTTTCAACATCTTTTTCAATGGAAAATACATTGTCCAGCTTGGTCAGGGACAGGGCGTTGAATACCGTCTCACCCAGTCCTGCCAGAATGAAGCTGCGCTTCTCTTTTTTGCTCCACTGAAGCCCTTCCACCAATGTGGCGATGCCGGAACTGTCCATGAAGGAGACGCAGGAAAGATCGACGATAACAGCAGAGGTTTCCGGTTTGAAAAAGGGCAGCAGGGTATCTCTCAGATTCGGGGAGGTGAACATATCAATCTCACCCTCCACACGAACGAGGGCAACGGCATCTTTTTTTTCGCTGGTGATATCAAAGGCCATGGCTTTATTTCTCAAATATATATTTGCTGATGAGTTCTTCCAGGCTGATGGCAGACTCCGTATCAATGAGGGTATCTTTATCCTCAAGGAAGATGTCCGATCCCCCCGGGGAAAGCTTGACGAATTTATCTCCGATCACCCCCTTGGTCCTTATGGAGGCGATGGTGTCCTCGGAAATCTGGGTGCTCTTTTGAATCTCCATTTTGACCACGGCGTTGTTTTTCTCAAGGGTGATGGTTTTAACCTTTCCTACAGGAACCCCGGCGATTTCAACGGAAGCGCCGGGCTCCAGGCCTTCAATGGAAGAAAACACAGCCGAAATCGTATAGCGGTCTGATCCGAAAATCTCCACCGCTCCCAGATTCACCGATAAATAGACCAGACAGGCCATGCCCAGAATCATGAACAGGCCTACTGAAATTTCAGTCCGTTTTGAATACATGATGCGTCATTTAAATCCTATAGGAGTAAAGATGTCAAGATATAATCCATGACCAGAATGGACAGGGACGAAAAGACCACTGCCCGGGTGGTGGCCCGGCTGACGCCTTCGGTATCGGCCTGGGCCGTATAGCCTAAAAAAGTGCAGACCCAGGCGATAAGCAGCCCGAATGTCAAGCTCTTTAACACCCCGCCATAAATATCGGTAAAGGTCACGGCCGTCACCATTTTTCCGAAATAGGCCCCCTCGTTCACCCCCAAAAGCTTCACCCCGACAAGATAGCCTCCGAAAATTCCAACCACGTCAAAAAAGGCTGTGAGCAGGGGCAAAGACAGGATGCCGGCAATGATTTTGGGACTGATCACGTATTTGACCGGATCAATGGCCATCATCTCCAGGGCCGGAAACTGGTCGGTAATTTTCATGATCCCGATCTCAGCGGTCATCGCCGAACCTGCCCGTCCTGCCACCATAAGGGCGCAGAGCACGGGACCTAGTTCCCGGATAATGGACAGGGCCACGGCCGATCCTAAAAGAGCCTCAGCCCCGAACTGAACCAGGGTGTGATGCCCCTGAAGTCCCAGAACCATCCCGGTAAACAACCCTGTGACAAAGACGATGAGCAGGGATTTTGTCCCGATAAACTCAATCTCCTTGATCACCCGGCCGATCCGGAAAGGGGGCACAAAGGCCTGGACCAGGGAAAGAACGAGAAACACGCCGCTTCTTCCGATAGCCTGGACCCGGGAGAGGGTGCTGCGTCCGACTTTTGCTGGGAGTTCTGAAATCACCAAGGGCTCTTTCCTATTGCATTAAAAGTTCGTCCAGATAATTTTTATCCGTCCTTGTAAAGGGGATCGGTCCTTCGGGGTGTCCTCCGATAAACTGGATCACCCGGGGGTCTTTACTGTTTCTTATCTCATCCACCGTGCCTTCGGCGATGATTTCGCCGTAAAAAAGGATGATGATTTTATCTGCGATCCTGAAGCAGGACTCAATATCGTGTGAGACCACCACGGAGGTGATGGCAAGTTTCTGGTTCAGATCCCGGATGAGCTTATCAATCACCCCGGTGGAGATGGGATCCAGCCCGGATGTGGGCTCATCATAAAAAATGACCTTGGGATCCATGACAATGGCCCGGGCAAGCCCTACCCGCTTCATCATACCTCCGGATAACTGGGACGGCATCAGATTCTCAGTCCCCCGCAGGCCCACCATTTCAAGTTTCATGGTCACAAGGGTCTTGATTACATTGTCTGCAATCTTGGTATGCTCCCGAAGGGGAAACGCAATGTTTTCGAAAATATTTAGGTAGTTGAAAAGCGCAGAGCCCTGAAAAAGCATGCCCATTTTTTTGCGCTGCTGATAAAGCGATTTTTTATCCATGCAGCTTAAATCCGCGCCGTCAAACAGAATCTGCCCTGAATCCGGTCGTTCCAATCCTGTGACCTGGCGCAGAAGCGTGCTCTTGCCTGAGCCGGACCCGCCCAGAATAACCGTCACCTTTCCCTTTTCGAACCGACAGCTTAAGTGATTGGACGCGGCAACACTACCGTATGTTTTAACAAGATCCTTTACAATGATCATGGACGCCACTTATCAGGTTAAAAGGTTGATCACCTTTGATACCTCAAGCCCCAGGGCCTGTCAACGGTAAACGCCAAAACAGTCGTAAGTGCTCTGATGCGTTGCGGTTTTAACGCAAATATGTGCGGCTTGCCCCGCTTGATCAGCAGGCACGATTCCAACGGGGCCGGATATCAGAGGGGGGGTACATGACGATGGCTCAGCCGTGCAAGTCCCAAAGCCGCATAAAGGACAAGGCCGTAGAGGAAAAGATTCCCCAGTGTCAGGTACGGGGACCGGGTCCTGAAAATCCGTAAGGGAAAGCCGGTCACTTTCGCGGTGAACATGGGAGTGCGGGAACCCGGCACGATCTCGCCGGTGGCCCGAACAAAGCAGCCATTTCCAGAGTTGGTCACCATGACCAGGGGGGTCCTGAACTCCACGGACCGGAACAGGGCCAGGGCCAGGTGAACGGCTGAGGCCGGGCTGTCGCCGAACCAGGCGTCATCGGTCATGTTCAGAATGAGGTTCCCGCCACTGCGCACGGCAGACCGAATCGGGTCCGGAAAAATTATTTCGTAGCAGATGGTTGGGATCGCCTTTACGGACGGGGCCAGGTCAAAAAGCACCTGCTGTTGACCTGGCTGGTAATTGAGGGTACCGGGAAATATCTTGCGCAGCCAGGGCAGTTTTTTTTCCAGGGGCAGGTACTCTCCAAAGGGAAGAAGGCGGCGTTTCCGGTAGGTGACGTTTCTTCCCGGTTCGGTGATCATCATAGCGCTGTTAAAATATCCGGGCCCGTTTTCGACAAATTCCCCCAGGCAGACCACAAAAGGCTTTTTAAGGCCGGCAACGGCAGAGTTTAGAATTTTTCGCACCTCCGGATCTCCCTTGAAATCAAACCACACCGGCATTTCAGGCCAGACCAGGGCCTGGGCTCCGGGAAACTTGCGAACCGCCCCATAAGAGAGCTCCGCAGCCTTTTTAACGGCTGAAACTGCCTCTACCCCGCCCAGGGAAATGTTGGGCTGAACCGAGGCAATGGTCACGGTCCGGGCGGCTGCTTCATCCCGGAACTGGTAGAGGCGGTATTGGCCGTACCCTGCAACCAGGGCAAAGAGGATACAGGCCCAAACCAGGGACCCTGCCGCACTCCGCCCCTCGGAAAGAAGCCGGCCGCAGGCCTCCACCAGACAGAGGTTTACCAGGTTGAGCACAAAAAAAAGACCGGGCACGCCGGCAACATCCAGAATCTGGATGAATACGGGACAAGTGTAAAGGCTGTGGCCGGGGTTTCCCGGAAAAAGGGTGGGATGCCAGGTCACAAAAAGGGTCAGCAGGGCGGCGTTGAGAACCGGATTGATATGCTTACCCCGGGCATTGGCCAGGCCGTTGACAAGACCAAACATGGCATAGGGCAAAGACGCATATCCGCAGTACAGCATCGTATACAGCCATGCCCGGGACATGGGCAAATCGGTCCAAAGATTCAGGCCCAGGCTGACCCACCAGATGGCGCACATCCAGGCAAAGAACCCGAAAAAAAGGCCGCAGGCCAGTCCGTCCCGGGGGCCCGCACCCCTCATGGCAAGCCCTGCCGGCACCAGGTAGAGCCAGGCCAGCATGGGAAAGTCTCCCCCTGGAAAGCAGAGCCTGATGATCCCTACGGAAAGGGTGCAGCCAAAAAGCCGCCATGCCATGGAGACATGGCGGCGTCCGGACATGCAGACAGGCATGATACGGCTGCGGCCGCAATCAATGGGCCGGTCGGGGATTAATTTACCGTAAGCTGACACTTGGATGTCAGTGTGATTGTGGTTGAGGTCTTATTCATGGCTGGCATGATTGTATTTTTAAAGCCGTTTCTCCCTTCCACCGTGGCCCTAATGAACCTTGGGGAAACTGTCTTGCTGTCCGTGCTTGAACTGCCCGGCTCAATGCCTGTGAAACTCAATTGAGATTGTTCCGGGTTGGAGCTCCTACCCGCGGTGCCGGTTTGAGTAAATGTAATGACCGCCTTAGAGATGGTCATATTATAGCAGGTATCTGAACATGCGCCGTTATCGGTGTCGTTTTTGATGGTGTACCTGTAGGTCGGGGTGGAGCCGCCAGCTGAGGCGTTGGCGGCAAAAACAGCAAGGCTAAGGGTACAGGCAGCCAGGATGGAAAACAGGGTGGAACGAAACTTCATGGTAAATCTCCTAAATCGTTTAATTAAGACGCGTGAAAAAATATTTTAGGTTAAAGCGGCAACAAAATTGGTGGGCCGCCAATGATGTTGACAGATCAACTGACGGTCCAACAAAATTCAAGGCACTATTACACCCTGATTCCAGGGTGTGACTTTAATTGCGGCTGTGGCGGTAAAACCAGGCACTGCCAGGATACAGACGGCAAGGCTGGAAAAAAGGTGGATCAAAACGTCATAACTCTCCTTATTTTAAAAAGCGGGCCGGTTAAATGCCCGGTAAGGATGATTCCGTATGGATTTTGTCGGCCTGTCACCCCATACCCAGCAGCGTTAACAGCGCAAAAGCACAGTTTTCTATAGGGGTATCCAGGATTTGTCAAGGGGTCCTTCCGGCAAGCTCCCCCACCGGGGCACCCGGTCGGATTGTGCCGTATGCATTCCCCGTGCCATAAAAATGGACAACTTTATACTATCGCCTTGGCGAGTTTGGGATTGGTCAACATCAGGGTCATGTATAAACGACCTTCGAAAAAACAGCCGCAGGAAACCATATCGTCTGATAAACACCCGCTTTTCTTATCCCCCTGATTGACAAATCCTATCCTTGCGAATATACATTCTTTTACAACCTTATGGAGACCATACCCCAAGATAAATTTATCCATGGCGAACCCAGGGATTTGACCGCCTGTATGCATAAGGTCCGGCAGTTGAGCAACTGCATTGAAATCGCCAATCTGATCAACTCCGAACTGTCTTTGGGCCGGCTTTTATCCAATGTCATGGAAACCGTAAAACAGGTTTTTTCTGCGGATTCCGTGAGCCTGCTGCTCCGGGAGGAAGAAACAGGAGATCTCGTATTTCAGATTGCCCTGGGGGATGTGGGGGACGAAATCCGGGAAATCTACCGCCTAAAAAAGGGCCAGGGCATTGCAGGAGAGGTTGCAGATACAGGGGTTCCCGTAAATGTGGCAGATGCCTATGATCACCCAAGCTTTTCCCCTGATTACGACCGCCGCACCCAATACCGGACAAAGGCCATGCTCTGTGTGCCCCTGAAAGCACGGGGCCAGACCCTTGGGGTGATCCAGGTCATCAATAAACTGAACCCGCCTTACCGGTTTACCCGGGAGGAGTTGGAGATGCTTTTGACCATTGCCTCCAGTGCTGCCGTGGCTGTGGATACGGCAAGGATGCATCGGTTCATCATCCAGAAAGAGACCCTGGAACGGGATCTGTCCCTGGCAAGGGAGGTTCAGCAAAGCTTTCTGCCGGGGCAGCCGCCAAGGCTTCCGGGGTATGATCTGGATGCGTTAAGCCGCCCGGCGCTTGAAATCGGAGGCGATTTTTACAACTTTTTCCAGCTGCCGGACGAGCGCATCGGCATCGTTCTGGGCGATGTTTCGGGCAAAGGAATTGCGGCAGCCCTTTTCATGGCAAGGCTGACTTCTGACATTCAATACCACAGCCTGTTGTGCAAAAGCCCCGAAGACCTTTTGGCTAAGGTGAACGATCTGCTCTGCCAGCGGGCCAAGCACGGAATGTTCGTCACTCTGGTTTATCTGATTCTCGAGCCTGCGACAGGAAAGATCTGCTTTGCCAATGCCGGCCACCTTAACCCGGTGTGCTCGGGAGAAGGCTGCGCCGTTGCCTTAGGAAGCCATTCGGCAAAGGGACCGCCTTTGGGGATTATTCCGAATCTTTCCTACACCGGAGAAACCCTGACCCTGGATCCGGGCCAGACCCTTTCTTTGTATACCGACGGGATTACCGAGGCCAAAAACAGCAATGCGGACCTATTTGGAGAGGACAGGCTCATGACTGTCATGGCAAAGGACTTTCCTTCGGCCACAGGGCTTGTGACTGCCGTATCCGCTGCAGTGGACAAATTCAGTCTGGACCATGGCCGCAGTGATGACATCACCATGGTTTGTGTTATGAGGAGGAAAACAACCCCATGATGCCGGAAGGACACATTGAATTTTCCATTCCCAGCCATCCTGTATTTTTACAGATGGTACGGGCCGTGGTAAAAAAAGCCGGAGAGATGATCAATCTTCCGGCAGATCAGGCCGGCCTCATTGTCCTAGGGGTTGATGAGGCAAGTTCCAATGTCATCAAATATGCCTATGACAACGACCCCGCCGGCCGCCTGGACTATCTGATCACACTGGATACGGACCGCATGGATATCTGCATCACCGATTACGGAAGATCCTGTGACATTCCGCAGCTCAAATCCCGGGACATCGACGATGTCAGGCCGGGGGGCCTTGGCATTTACATCATCAATGAGGTGATGGACCAGGTAGTCTATGCCTGCGGCAAAGACAATAAAAACCAGATCCGGATGACCAAGTTCTTTTCCAGGCAGGCATAAAAATCCCCCTGACCGCTTAGGACAGGGGGATAGGATTTGTCAATTCTGATGAATCTTATTTAAAATGCGCCGGGCTTATTTTCCTTCTAAAATGGCTGTGATCACCTGGCAGGGGAAGGGGTCGGAGAGATTTTTTTCCCCTGAGCTGGGAAGCTCTTTCTGGGGTTTGTGACCTGACCCTGTAAAGCCCTGCATCCTTCCGTCTGAGTATTCAATACGGTAATTGGGGCGAATCCCCTTTCCTGTGGTCCCCAATTTTACCATAGCTTCGGCATCCCCCTGCATATTGGAAACCACCTTTGAAAGGTAGGATTTGGCAAGCTCGGCCACCCGCTCTTCATCCCAGGTGATGCTGGACTTGCCGCCGCCCTTTCTGGATGTGGACGTCCGTTTGGTTTTAAGTTTTCGAATCCTTGAATCCAGGTTATTCAGGCGCATGCCTAAGTTTTTGACCGATCTTTTCTGGATCTCGCCTTCGGCTTCGGGCCGCAGGGCCTCCAGATCGGCACTGACCTTTTCAAAACGGTTTTGGGACTCCTCAAACGCCTTGGCTTCAATCAGTTCATCTATTTTTTCATACATCCTGTTAATGGATATTCTGGATTCTCGAAATTTATTGGGTTCCATTCTGCCTCCTCTACGGGTTGCTCATTTTACCGAAAGCATAAACCACCGAAGATCGCACAAACCTTTTATTAACTTTATACAAAATGCTGCACCGCACAGCACATTCCAGTGATCTAAATACTAACGTTTTTAATTTATTTATAAATCCTACACCTTTAAGGAGGAGAACACAAGGGCAAGGCAAAAGAGGGTCTTCAGGCAGGCTTTGATATGGGAAGAAACCGGGCGCGGGTCAGGGCTGCCAGGTCCGAAGGATTCAGCTGAATCTGAAGTCCCCTTTTGCCGGCACTGACATAAATCGTTTCAAGGCAAACGGCAGAGGCGTCAATCACCGTGGGCAACGCTTTTTTCTGCCCAATGGGGCTGACGCCGCCGGTCAGATAGCCCGTGGTTCTTTCCACCTGCCCCTTTTCCGCCATGGCCGCTTTTTTGCCGCCCATGGCCTGGGCCAGGGCTTTCAAGTCCAGCTGCCCGGATACAGGAACCACGGCCACGGTCAGTCCCTTGCCCCTGACATCCGCCACCAGGGTTTTAAACAGATGGGCTGGGTCCACCCCCAGCTTTTCTGCGGCTTCCAGGCCGTAGGCCCGGACTGAAGGGTCATGGTCATACTCATGCAGAGAAAATGAAATTTTGGCCTTTTTGGCTTTGGCAACAGCAGGTGTCATGGAAAGAGAGCCTACCAGGAAGACATCGATTTTTCCACCCCTTTTTCCCGGCTTTTTGCAAGGATGGTCTTTACTATATCCCGGTTCGGCACTATAGTCCTCGCCATGAAATTTTATGCAGTGGCCAAGGGCCGTAAAACAGGCATATTCACCACATGGCCCCAGGCGGAGCAGCAGGTCAAAGGCTTTGCCGGCGCCAGGTACAAAGGCTTTAAAACCCGGGAGGAGGCCCAGGCCTTCCTGAAAAACCCCGTGTACAAAACGTCAGCCCCCCCAAAAAAATCAACAGGACGGGTAAAGACCGCGCCCATCCCCCGGGAGGCTGATCCTGACGATGCCGTGGTGGTTTATACCGACGGCGGAGCCATCGGGAATCCGGGTCCCGGAGGATACGGAGTGGTGTTTGAAGACGGGCGAAAATTTTCAGGCGGATTTTCCCCTACAACCAACAACCGCATGGAACTTATGGCCGTGATTGTTGCCTTAGAGACTCTGCAGGGAGACCCCCGCCCAGTACTCCTGCACTCCGATTCCAGATACGTTATCAACGGCATTACAAAAGGCTGGGCCTCCTCCTGGAAAAAACGGGGATGGGAAAAATCCGATGGAAAACCCGCCCTGAACCCGGATCTGTGGCAGCGGCTTCTGGACCTGCTTGAGGGGATGGATGTCAGATTCAGATGGGTAAAGGGACATGCCGGCAACCCCATGAACGAGGCCTGCGACCACCTGGCCAATTCCACGGCCCGGCAGGCAGGCCTGCCCAAAGATCCGGGCTATCCTCCGGCATAAAGGGTTAATGCAACCGGCATATTAAAACCAGACACCGGCACCGTATTTAGGCCGTTGCCAGGCTGCGAAAACCCTGGTATAGTCTGTTATACTCCGCTACCTTAAACTCTCAACGGCTGCGAAATATGATGAAACCGGACATGACACTTTCACGGGAAAGTCTTTTAACCATCATTGACTCCCTGCCCCTGGCCATCTCGGTCATTGATAAAAACCGGACAATTGCCCTGGTCAATAAGAATATATCCCAATTTGTGAACAAGAAACAATCCCAGCTCATCGGCCTTTTAGGGGGTGAGGCCTTTGGCTGCATCAACCATGAAACAGCGGAGAAGGGATGTGGGTTCGGCCAGGACTGTATCCGCTGCAAGCTGCGCCTGGCCGTTTTAGACACTTTGGAGAACAACGCGTCCCATGAACTGTTGGAAACCTCCATGGTATTCAAAGGCCACGGCGAGCGCCACCTGAGAATCTCCACCTTCCCCCTGACGCTCAACAATGAGGCCACGGCCATGCTGGCCATTCAGGATATCACCGAATCCAAGGTTCATGAAACCGTTATGCTGGAAAAAGAGCGCCTGGCTGCGGCCGTTAAAACCGCAGGCGCCATCTGCCACGAGGTCAACCAGCCTTTGATGATCATTCTGGGAACCGCCGAACTGCTTTTAGAGGAAATGAAAAAAAACGACCCGAACACGGCCAAGCTGCTTGAAATCAAGCGCCAGGCCGAGCGCCTGGGCGAGGTGACAAAAAAACTGCTCACCTTAAGCGATTTCCATACCCGGCCCTACCTGCATCACGAAATCCTGGACCTGGACAAGTCCTCAACCCCGTAAGACCTCTGAAAGGCTGACCACCCGGTCGCAGACCATGGACAGGGCCGCCAGAAAGGCGGCTTTCACCTGGCTTGCAGGCACCCGGGTGCCCTTGAACTCAAGGGCCCTTGCCGCCGTCGCATCGTGAACCACGGTGCAGGAAAACCCCAAATCCTTTGCGGCCCGCGCCGTTGCATCCACACACATAAAGGTCATCATGCCAATGACCACAAGCGCTTCTATCCCCGCCTCCCGTAATACTTTCTCAAGGCCGGTTCCGGCAAAGGCGTTGGGAGCGTGCTTAACCACAACAGTTTCGCAGGGGTTTGGCAGGACAAGGTCATGGATTGCCTGCCCCCGGGTGCCGGGGAGAAAAAAAGTCGCACCCGGCTTTAGCGATTCATGCTGGATATGAAAAACCGGGCGCCCGATCTTCCGGAAATGCGCCAGAAGTTCGGCAGCCTTTTCAGCGGCCGCCTCTGCCCCCTCCAATTCCATTTTCCCGCTAGGGAAATAATCATTTTGAATGTCAATTATCAGCAGGGCGTTTTTTTCCATGGCTGTCTCCTTGGTCAAAAGGTTACCCCCAGGGTTGGGGAATTTTCAGCCCCTAATGTACACCCGGCAGGAAAAAGAGCAAGTGTCTATATTGACAAAATTAGTGCCATATTAGACAATATCCCATGATGAACATCACCCTGCTTGCCATAGACAACTGCCTGCAGTCCAGTGTAACAGGATTTTACGATATCCTGTCCGTAGCCAACCGTATTCACACCAGGGACACTGAAACCTGTCAGGAAGCGTTGTTTGACCTTAGCATCGCAAGTCCTGACGGCAGGCCGGCAACCTGTTTCAACGGCCTGCCTCTTCCTCCCCATACAGGCCTTGACCAATGCGACACGCCGGACCTGCTCTTCATCCCGGTGATCTACGGTCCCCTGGACCCGATTCTCTCGGACACCGCCCTGATCGACCACCTGCAACAGTTGATACTGCACAACACCATGGTTGCGGCCGTGTGCGCAGGTGTTTTTGTCCTGGCTCGGACCGGGGCCCTGGACGAAAAGGAGGCCACCACCCATTGGGGGCTTGCCCGGGACTTTACCGCCCGCTTCCCCGATGTCCGGCTGAAGCCTGAAAAAATGCTGATAGACCAAGGTGCATTGATTACTGCAGGCGGGGTGACCGCATACATGGACCTTGCCCTGTACCTCATTGCCCGGTTCGGTTCAAGGGCGCTTGCCGCCCAGGTATCAAAATCCCTTCTAATCGATCCTGCCCGCTCCACACAGGCTCCCTATACCAGTCCCAGGCCCGACCTCTCCCATGGGGACCCTTACATACGAAAACTTCAGATCTGGATGGCGGACCATTATTCACAGCCGCTTACCGGCACTCTTATGGCAGAACAGGCCGGCCTGGGGGAGCGCACCCTTGCCCGGCGGTTTAAGAAAGCCACCGGGGACACTCCGCTTTGCTATCTTCAGCACCTGCGCCTCAATGCCGCCCGGACCCTGCTGGAAACAACGGCATTACCCGTCGAACAGATCACCTGGGAAATCGGCTACCAGGATCCCGCCGCATTCAGACGCCTGTTTAAATCCCGGATGGGCCTGTCCCCCGCCGTCTATCGCAAACGATTCCGCATCACCGGAGAACACGCGCACTGGACATAATCCGGCCGTTTCTTTACACTGTGTAAAGAAAACTGCCGGATTCAGGTTCTTTTTCTTTCTTTAAGAACACCGGCAGAACAATTAATCTAAAACTGTGTAACGCCCTGTATGGCAACGAATTTGAACAGACAGTCCCATCCGGCACCGCCACTGGTATGGTAATTGTATTTGTTCCATAATAACCGCCCCCCGCAAGGATGACGGCAGGCGACACATTTATCTGATTTGCGATGTTCATGACAGGTTTTTTAAAGGAGGTTCTATGACGACACAAAGGATCAAGATGGCGATTCCGGTGGTGGTGCTGCTGGTGCTATGGTTTATCCCTTCCCCCCAGGGGCTTTCGGCGGAGGCCTGGCATTTTCTGGCTATTTTCATGGCCGTTGTCATCGGACTGATTGTGGAGCCGGTCCCGGCCGCACTGGTCGGACTGACCGGGATCTCAGTGGTTGCGGGCTTAGGCCTTATGGGCCCTGCCAAGGCCAACATCAAATGGGCGCTTTCCGGATTTTCAAATACGGTGATCTGGCTGATCTTTGCCGCGTTCATGTTTGCCATGGGATACAAGAAAACCGGCCTGGGGAAACGGATCTCGTTGATCATGATCAAATATATGGGCAGACACTCCCTGGGCCTGGGCTATGCCGTGGCCTTCTCGGACCTGATCCTTTCCCCTTTTATGCCGTCCAATACGGCCAGAAGTGCCGGGACCATTTATCCTGTGGCCTCCAACATCCCCCTGGTGTTTAACTCGACCCCTGACAAAGACCCCAGAAAACTTGGGGCCTATATCTCCTGGGTGGCCATCGCCATCACCAGTGTGACAAGCTCCATGTTTCTCACGGCCCTTGCCCCCAACCTGCTCGCCGTGGACATGATCCTTCAGGGCACCGGCCAGGCCGTGTCCTGGTCCGGATGGGCCGCCATCATGCTGCCGTTGATGATCCCTTTGTTCCTGCTCACCCCCTGGCTGATTTACCTGATCTACCCGCCTACCCAGAAACAATCCCCCGAGGCGCCGGCCTGGGCTTCAAGGGAGTTAAAAAAGCTGGGACCTGTGACCGGCAAGGAAATCCTTATGGGCCTGCTCGCCCTGGCCGCCCTGATCTTGTGGATATTCGGCAGCCGCTTCGGCGTCCACTCCACAACTGCTGCCATCTGTGTGGTTTCCGTCATGGTCCTTTGCGGTGTGATCACCTGGGATGATGTGATTTCAAACAAGACGGCCTTTAACGTGCTCATCTGGTTTGCATCTCTTGTGGCCATGGCCTCGGGCCTTAAGCAGGCCGGAATCCTGGAATGGATCGGGAACAGCGCCCAGAGTTATCTTGCCACCTTATCGCCCACCATGCTGATCCTGTCCATGCTGGTGATGTTTTTTCTCCTGCACTATTTTTTCGCCAGCACCACCGCCCATACCACGGCATTGATGCCTATTTTCCTGGCCATTGCAGTGAAGCTGATGGCGCCTGAACAGCTTTTGCCCTTCAGCATCCTTCTGGCTGGCAGCCTGGGCGTGATGGGCATCATCACACCCTATGCCACAGGGCCCGCTCCCATGTGGTACGGGGCCGGATATATCCCCCAGGGCCGCTGGTGGGGTCTTGGCGCCATATTCGGCGCCTTGTACCTTGCGGCTATCCTGATCGGTGCGTTCCTGTTTATCTGAAATAGAGCTGAGTGATCCGGGGCAGGCTGGCCGGGAAATGGGCCCGCCGCCCCGGATCCTTATTATACGCCGAGATAGCGGGCCTGAAGCTTTGGGTCCGATGCCAGTTCAGGTGTCGATCCGGACCAGGCCACCGCCCCCCGCTCCATGATATAATGCCGCTGAGCCAAGGCCATGAGAGCCGGCAGATTTTTATCTACGATAAGAATAGACATCCCCTGGTCTTTCAGGGTTGAAAGGCTCTCCCAGATCTCCTTGCGTATCAGGGGTGCCAGGCCTTCGGTGGCCTCGTCCAGGATCAGCAGCCGGGGATTGATCATCAGGGCCCTTGCAATGGCCAGCATCTGCTGCTCCCCGCCGGAAAGCTGATTTCCAAAATGCTTCAGCCGTTCCCTAAGCCTTGGAAACAAAGCGAGCACATCGTCCAGCCCCCAGGGATCGCCGATTCCGGTCGGGTTGGCGGCCGTGGCCGTCATGTTTTCCAGCACCGTGAGGTTGGGAAAGATCTGCCGGCCTTCGGGAACCAGACCGATGCCGCTTCTGGCCGGGATATAGGCCGGTGAATCCTGGATGGGTTTCCCTCGAAAAACAATCCGCCCGGATCTGACCCTGGCCAGTCCCGTGATGGATTTTATCGTGGTGCTTTTTCCCATGCCGTTCCGGCCCAGGAGGGTGACGACCTCGGCAGGGCCGATCTCAAGGGAAACATTGAACAGGGCCTGGCTTTCACCGTAAAAAGTGTCGATTTGCTCCACGTTCAGCACGGGAGGTCCTCCTCCCCCAGATAGGCCTTTCTCACGGCCTCGTCCGCCCTAATATTGTCGGGCGGGGCGCTGGCAATATTCTCCCCGTAGACCAGGACCGTGACCCGGTCCGCCAGAGAGAACACCACATCCATATCATGCTCCACCAGCAGGATGGTCAGGTGTCCTTTGAGTTTTTGAATCAGTTTGGTCATCTCCACAGTGCCGCCGGGTCCCATGCCGGCCATGGGCTCGTCCATGATCAGCAGGTCCGGATCTCCGGTCAGGGCCATGCCCACCTCCAACTGCCGCTTTTCCCCGTGGGAGAGATGGCCGGCCCGAACCTTTGCCTTGGCGCACAGGTCAACCCGGTCCAGTGCCTCGGGCAGCCGGTCCTTGACTACGCAGGCATCCAGTCCTGGTTTCCAGAACCTGAAATTATGGCCGGCATGGGCGCAGATGGCCACGGCCATGTTCTCCGCCACGGTGAGGTTGTCGAAAATATGGGTAATCTGGAAGGAACGGGCCATGCCCAGCCTTGCCCGCCCCGGCGCCCCCATGGAGGTGACGTCCCGGCCCTTGAAAAAAATCTTCCCGCTGTCCGGGAGAATGTCTCCTGTGATCTGATTCACCGCCGTGGTCTTTCCAGCGCCGTTGGGCCCGATCAGGGCATGGACATGGCCTTTTTCAAGGGTCATGGTAAGATCGTTGGTGGCCTTAACCGCGCCAAAAACTTTACAGAGATGGCGGACTTCAAGCAGCGCGTCAGTCATGGGACCTGTCTTTCCCTGTGATCAGGCCGAAAATCCCGTTTCTGGCAAAAACCACCACCAGTAAAAGAAAGGGCCCAATAACCACCATCCAGTGTTCGGTGGCCATGGCCAAGATCTCCTCTAAGGAGAGAAACACCGCTGCACCGACAACCGGGCCGAAAAGGGTGCCCATCCCTCCGATGAGGACCATGACCATGAGTTCCCCTGACAGGGTCCAGTGCATGAGGCCGGGGCTGACATACTCGGTCTGGTTTGCCATCAGCGCCCCGGCAAGCCCTGCACCGGCCCCGGCAATGACAAAGCAGGCCAGACGGTAGGCAAAGACATTCACCCCCAGGGCCCGAAGCCGCCGTTCATTGTCACATCCTCCCCGGATCATCAAACCGAATCTGGAGTTAACCAGGCGCACGCAGAAAAAAAGAAACAGGGATAAAAGGCCAAGGCAAAGATAATAAAACTGGACATCGTTCCCAAGGTCTAGCCCGGGCAGGGTCGAGCGTGAGTAGAGAGAGAGCCCGTCGTCCCCGCCGTAGGTTTCAAGGGAGACAAAAAAATAGTAGAGCATCTGGGCAAAGGCCAGGGTAATCATGATAAAGTGCATCCCCTTTGTCCGCAGGCTCAACGCCCCGAAAACGGCGGAAAACAGGGCCGAGATGACAACCGCAAGGGGCAGGACGACCAGGCCGTTTTCACTGCCGTTGCAGACAAAGGGCCAGGAAAACAAAGGCGCCATCATGGATGAATGATAAAAAAAGATCCCCACCACATAGGCCCCGATTCCCACATAGGCGGCATGCCCTAAGCTGACCATGCCGGCATACCCTAACAGCAGATCCAGGCTGACGGCGGCAATGGCATAAATCAGAATCCGGCTGAAAAAGGAGATATAGTACTCCTGACCCAATGCGGCGGCCACAATGGGCAGAAGCCCCAGCATCAGGCCCCCTGCCCCCACAATCCCTATGAAGCGTTTTGAGCTTTTCATCAGGCGTGGGCGGGAAACAGGCCCTTGGGTTTCCATACCAGGATGGCGGCCATCAGGATGTAAATGGACATAGAGGCCAGGGAGGCGGCAGCGGAATCCGCCTGGGCCGAGCTGAAGATCAGTCTGAAAATCCCGGGGAGAAAGGCCCGGCCCAGGGTGTCCACCAGCCCCACCAGCAGCGCCCCGGCAAGGGCCCCGCGCACGGAGCCGATGCCCCCGATAACGATCACCACAAAGGTCAGGATGAGGATACTCTCCCCCATGCCGGACTCCACCGCCAGGATGGGCCCGGCCATGACCCCGGCAAGGCCGGCTAAAAGCGCTCCCAGCCCGAATACCCAGGTGTAGAGCAGCCGGATATTCACCCCGAGGGCGGCCACCATGGCCCGGTTGGCGGCACCGGCCCGGATCTGCATCCCCATGCGGGTCTTTGAAAACATCAGCCATAAAAATACCGCGACAGCCAGGCCCACCGCAATCACCGCCAGGCGGTACACGGGATAGATCAGGCCGGGCAGCAGTTCCACACTGCCGGAAAGAAAGGCGGGCACATCCATGAACAGGGGCTGGCGCCCCCAGATGATCCGGGTCAGTTCGTTGAAAAACATGATCAGGCCGAAGGTGGCCAGGACCTGATCCAGGTGTTCCCGGTCATAGAGCCGTCTGAAGATCAGGCCTTCCACGGCCATGCCCACAAGGCCTGCGGCGGGAAGCGCCGCTATAAGCCCCAGAAGAAAAGAGCCTGTATGGGCGACCACCGTGGCCCCCACATAGGCCCCGATCATGTAAAAAGAGCCGTGGGCCAGGTTGATCACCTGCATGATGCCGAAAACCAGGGTAAGGCCGGCAGACATGAGAAACAGGGTCACCCCCAGCTGGAGGCCGTTGAGCAGCTGTTCAATAATTAAGAGCATGTATAAAAAGGGGCTGTTCAGGACAGCCCCAGATTCCCCTTACATCCTGCACTTGCCGGCGTAGGCATCCACATGGTTGGAAAAGACCTTTTTTACGGTCTTGTTGGTGAAGCCGTCCCCGGATTGGATCACCTCCCTGATATAGAGGTCCTGAATGGGGTGCTGGTTCACGCCGAAGCTGAAGTCGCCCCGGACGGAATTGAAATCCGCCTTTTTGAGGGCTGCCTTAAAGGCCTTCATATCGGAGAGGTCTCCTTTAACCGCCTTGAGAGCACTGCCGATGAGCCGGGCCGTATCATAGCCCTGGCTGGCGTAAAGGGTGGGCATACGGTTGTAGGCTTTTTTATAGGCGGCCACAAACCGGGCATTGGCCGGGTTGTCCAGGTCATGGGTCCACTGGGAGCCGTTTTTCACCCCCAGAGCTGCTGCCCCCACGGCCTTGAGTATCCGCTCGTCAAAGGAGAACGCCGGACCGTAGACCGGGATTTGCCTGGCAAGACCTGCCTGGGCATACTGCTTGAGAAAGTTAATCCCCATGCCGCCGGGCAGAAAGAAAAAGACCGCGGAAGGCTTGGCCGCCCGCAGCGCTGCAATCTCGGCGGCGTAGTCGGACTGCCCAAGCTTGGTGTAAACTTCAGCGGTAATGGTGCCCTTGTAGTATCTTTTGAACCCGGCCAGGTGGTCTTTGCCCGCCGGATAATTGGGGGCGAGAAGGTAGACGCTCTTGTGTCCGGCCTCAGTCACGTACTGCCCCACCACCTCATCGATGTTGTCGTTCTGGTAGGAGACACTGAAGTAATTTTCATGGCATCCGCTGCCGGCCAGTTTGGAGGGCGCTGCATTGGCGCTCAGATAGACCACATCCTCCCGGACCACCTTGGGCACCACGGCCATGGCCACATTGGAAAAGACAATGCCGGTGAGAATTTTAGCCTTATCTTTTTTGATAAAGCGTTCGGCAATCTGCTTTCCTTTTTCAGGTTTTCTGCCGTCGTCTTCAACCATCAGGTCTACCGGGATCCCGCCCAGGTTGCCGCCTTCCAGATCAATGGCCAGTTTAAATCCGTCCCGGATATCCTCCCCCAGGTACCCCGCCTTGGTGGACAGGGTGGTTACCATACCGATCTTCACCGGTTCGGCTGGCCAGACCTGGGCCGCCGCCAGAAAAACAAGCGCCACTGCAATTTTTCCGATTCTTCCCCCCACAATGCCTCTCCTTTGTCTATGTCGTTGATTCTACATACCTTGTTTCTATAAGGAGAAACATATACAAAGAGAAAACTTAAAAAGCAAGGGGTTTCCCCTAAAAATATGCCGGGCACCGACAGGGTAAGCGAACAGGGGCGGGCTTACCCCTCTTCAATCGGGACAAGAAAAACCGGGACCCGGATGCCCATCATCACCCGTCGGCCCGAACCGCCGGCGGTAAGCGATTTTAAAATAGACCCCTTTTTGTAATAGCCCATGGACACGACATCGCAGTCACACAGGCGGGCCGTCTCAAGGATCACCTCTGCGGCATTGCCGTATTGGACGTCAATACTGTCGATTTCTACGGTCGCATCGAACCGGCCCACCTTGTCATGGGTCTTTTCACACAGCTTCTTCAAGGCATTCTGGATGGTTAAAAGCCCCTTTCGCTTGCCGATGAGCACACTTTTCATCCGGTCCTGGTTCTCCTTTCGGATCTTCTCGTACTGCTCCCGGTCCACCAGGTGGACCATCCGATTCTGGGTGCTTGAAGATCCGTCTTCAATGACATGGAGAATAACGATGGATGCACCGGTCTGGGCCGCCAGAACAACGGTCTGTTCAAAGACCGCCACAGAGCTTTTGGAAAGGTCTGTGGTATATAAGATTTTCTTGATTTGCCTCAAAGCGTTCACCTTCCTTTCAGGTTGAAAACTATCGCATCAGCCCGGGAAGCCAGGTGGCAAGGGGCGGATAGACAATGAGCAGCACCAGCACCAGCAGCAGAACCACAATGGGCATGATCGCACCTTTGACGACAGTCTGGAAGGGAATGGCCCCGATCTGGGAGACAATGTAGAGAATGCCGCCCATGGGGGGGGTGATCAGCCCAAGGTTCACGTTGATCAAAAGGATCATGGCAAACCAGATATTGTTCCACTCCATGTGCAGCACCACAGGGTAAAGCAGCGGGATGGCCAGGTACATCAGGGACACGCTTTCCATGAACATCCCCAGGATGAATAAAAACACAACGACCATGAACAAAAGCAGTCCTGACGGCGGGTTCTGGGCAATGATCAGCTCCAGGATCTGCTGGGGGACCCGGCCGAAAATAGCCCCATGGGAGAGCATGGCCCCGCCGATGACCACCAGGGCGATCATTGAGGAAATGGCGGTGGCGGACATGACCACGTCCCAGAACTTTTTCAGGGTCAGGGTCCGGTAAATCAAAAATCCGATCAGGGTGCAGTAGACCACGGCTACGGCAGCCGCCTCGTTGGCCGTGAATATGCCAAGATAAATGCCCCCCAGAATAATCAGCGGCGCCATCAGGCCCCACAGGGCATGCTTTACCGCCTGGATACGGCCCATTTCCCCCGGCTCTGCTTCCTCTGCGGGCAGGGCCGGAGGCCTTGCCTCACCGCCCCCCGGCTCATTAGAGAATCCCTCGTTTGCGATCCCGGCCGGGGCCTGCCGCCCTGAAAAAAGGGCCAGGGCTGCGGAGTAGAAGACCATAAGCAGGATGCCGGGAATCACACCGGCCATGAACAGGGCACCGATGGACTCATCCGTGAGGAATCCGTAGATAATGAGCACAAGGCTGGGCGGAATCACCGCCCCCAGGGAGCCGCCGGCACAGATGGCCGATGAGATGGAGGTATCGCTGAACCGGGCCCTTCGAAGCTCTGGAATGGCAATCAGCCCCATGGTGGAAGCCGCCACAAAACTGGACCCGGTCATGGCGGAAAAGACCCCGCTGCTGGCAATGGTGGCCGATCCCAGGCCGGACCGGGACCGCCCCATGACGGCCCGGGCCGCATCAAACAGACGCTTTCCCATGCCTGTGGCGGAAATCAGCTGGGCTGCCAGCACAAAAAGGGGAATGGCCACCAGCACATCGGTGTTTAAGGAGGCGTAGGCCTTTTCAACCCCGATATTCAGTGCGGTTTCCGGGCCGGCGTAAGCGGTAAGCAGTGCAAAGGCCAGAACCCCCAGTCCGAACCCCACGGGCAGGCCGCTGAACAATACAAGTAAAAAAACGGCGATAAAACCTATGATATATAAAGTCATGAACCTATCCTTGAGATATTGCGGAACGTTGTCTCAACCCCTTGAAATCCCGGGCCAGTTTATTGATGAACTGAAGGGTTAGAAGCGCCCCGCCGATGGGAACAAAGGACCAGGGAATCCAGAGCGGGGTTTCCATCATTCCGCTGCTGACGTCCCCGATCTCATAGGCAAACCAGGCAAGTTCGATCCCCTTGTAGACAAATGTGGCCGAGTACAGCGCCCCGACCATATCCGTAAAAATCCTAAGACGGATACGATTGACGGGCGTCAGACGGTCCGTCAGCAGGGTAATGGAAAAATGACTGTCGTTTTTCAACCCAAAGGCCAGGCTGAAAAACCCGACCCCCATGCAAAGATAGATGCTGACCTCACCCACCCATACTGTCGGGGCATTGAACAGATACCGGAGTACAACCTCCAAAACCACAATACAGGTGACGCCGACCAGGCAGACGGCCGCGGCCACACCGCCGGCGGTACTGGTCCCATCGATCCAGCGATATAAAAAAAATGATTTTTTCTCAAACGATTCCATAAGCGCTCCCCAGTTCAAGGTGTTGACGCCCGGGTCGCCGATACGGGACAACCCGGGCGGGGCAGGTCCTAGTTCAGATTGATGTCAATCAGGTGTTGGGCTTCTTTGCCGTTTTTCTCGGCCCAGGCTGCCCATACCCCTTTGGATATATCAACGATTTTGCGGCGCGCCTCAGAGTCAAGCGTGGTGACCGTCGCCCCCGCCTTTGCAA
This sequence comes from uncultured Desulfobacter sp., assembly GCA_963677255.2. Classification (GTDB taxonomy): domain Bacteria; phylum Desulfobacterota; class Desulfobacteria; order Desulfobacterales; family Desulfobacteraceae; genus Desulfobacter. The sequence continues at coordinate 830,526 of CAXXER010000003.1, forward strand.
GTTCGGCGGTAAACTTTTTCTCCCATCCCTTGGACATGGCAAGCGTTACGACCTCCTGTTTTTTGCCCAGGGTGACCAGGGTCTTTTGCACATCTTCGGGCAGGGTTTTCCAGGTCCTCAGGTTCATGCAGACCAGGATGGTGGGATAACTCATATTGATCTTGGTGACATAGGGGGCCACCTCAAAGGACTTTTGAAAATAACCGCCCACAATGGACTGCGCCATGGAATCGCCAACGGAACGCTTTAAGGCCATGTACCACTCGGTCTGGGGAACGCTGGTGTCCGGGGCCGCCCCAAGCGTTGCCATAATCTCCGTAAAAATAGGGCTGGAGGAAAATATCCTCAACCCCTTGAAATCATCCAGCCCCGTTATACTGTCCTTGTTGCTGAAGATCTGCACGGGATCCAGGTAGCTTGTATAGACCAGCTTGAGACGCTTTTTTTCCATGGCCTTTTCGATGATGGCCAGGGATTCGCCGCTGTAGGCTTTGGCCACATCATCCACCGTTTCAAAGGCAAAGGGCAGATAGACCCCCTGCACCATGGGCACCATGGCCAGCATGGCCGGCTGAAGAATAACGCCCAGATCCACAAGGCCTTTGGCAACGGCCTTATGGACATCCGATGGACCGTAGAGCTGGCCGCCTGGATAATCCACGATCTCATACCGTCCGGCCAGGGCCGTGTTCACCTCATCAATCCATGCCTCTCTGGCCTTGGCGACAAAATGCTGGGTGGGCCCCCAGGAGGCCAGTTTGAGTTTTACCGGATTGGCGGGTGCAATCCCCGGCAATAAAACTGCGGCCATAACCAGACTGATCCATACACATTTTCTCATCACGTTCTGCATCCTCCATACCTAATCGGTTAAAAGTATCCCCTTGCAAACCTGTGACTTATCCTCTGCTGCCAATGCCTCCTTTCTTAGGACACCTGCCGTGCCCCCGTCAATCACACATTAACACCATTAACGTTAATTTTGTTAACCATCTTTATAACATATAATCATAATCTTATTGCAAGATAACAACACAACACCCTCCCCAAGAAAACCAACCGTTCTGTCTACAGCGCCTCGACGATAAAGGCATGCCCCGGCCCGCCGCTGGCGCACAAAGAGGCGCAGCCGTAGCGTTCGTTGCGGCGCCACAGCTGATTGATCAGGGTAACAATGAGGCGAACCCCGGTGGCGCCGACCGGGTGCCCCAGACTGATCCCTGAGCCTGCCGTATTGATGCGGTCCGTATCCAGCCCGAACTCCCGGTTACACCCGATGACCTGGGCGGCAAAGGCCTCGTTGAATTCGAAATAATCGATTTGGGAAAGCCCCATGCCGGCGAATTTCAGAGCGTTGTTCACCGCCGGCACAACCCCCATCCCCATGACCCGAGGCTCCACCGATCCCGGAGCGGAGGCGACCACCCGGGCCAGAGGACTCACGCCTAAAGCCTCGGCCCTGTCCGCACTCATCATGAGAAGACAGGCCCCGGCATCGTTAAGGCCTGAGGCATTACCGGCCGTCACAGTACCGTCCTTCTTGAACACCGGTTTGAGCTTTGAAAGGGACTTAAGGGTTGTGTCGGCCCTGGGGTGCTCGTCCGTATCGAACACCAGCGTCCCTTTGCGGGTCTTGATCTCGACCGGAACGATCTCATCTGTGAACCACCCCGCTTCAATGGCCTCAACCGCCCGCTGATGACTCATCATCGCCCAGGCATCCTGCTCTTCACGGGTGATGTTATACTGCTCGGCAATATTCTCCGCCGTCACCCCCATGTGGTACCCTAAAAGGGCATCCACCAGTCCCCCGATCATCAGACTGTCCTGGACCTGTTCCCCGTCATTGAGGCGGTAGCCTTTTCTGGCCCCCATGAGCAGATAAGGGGCGCGGCTCATACTCTCCACCCCAACAACCGCTCCGGTCTCAACTTTTCCCAGCATAATCTCCTGGGCCAGAAGCTCCGCCCCCCGCATGGAAGAGGCGCATTGCTGGTGTACCGTAAAGGCAAAGGATTTTGCTGGCAGCCCGGCGCCCATGGCGATGTGCCGGGCCGTATTTCCAGGGGATCCGGCCTGGTTGCACTGGCCGCAGACCACCTCTTCGATAATATCCCTGTCCACGCCGGCCTTTTCCACAGCTCCGTTCAGGGCGGCAATCCCCAGTTCCACAGGACTCAGACCAGACAACGACCCCATATATCCGCCGATGGCGGTTCTTGCTCCGCTGACGATAACAACGTCTTTCATAAATTCACCTCACACACTCTGTATCGATTTAATAGTTTATTCAAAAGCCTTCCCATATATCCCTTAGTCCAAAAGATATTTCAAGACTTTTTATTAATCAAATTAACATTAATAGAATTAACATTATTTGCTTTTTCATATTGATATTCATGCATAAATCAAATACCATTTCCCCTATCGTGAAACAGGTTCAACCCAGCACCTCTAACCCAAAGGAGATCCGGCATGAGAACAGGCATACCCAGACAAAAAGGCCCTGCAGACTATACCCGGGAAGCGGCAAGATCCCGACTGGCTTTTATCCGGCAGCAGACAGGGGCGGCTACAAAACATATCGACCAGTATTCACTAGATCCCAGCGCCCTGCCCGGCAACATCGAGCTTTTTTCCGGAGTGGCCCAGGTCCCCTTAGGCTTTGCCGGCCCCCTGCTCATCCAAGGGGAAAACGCCAAAGGGCAATTTTATATCCCCATGGCCACCACCGAGGGGACCCTTGTGGCCAGTTACAACAGGGGCATGAAACTGGCCCATGAAAGCGGCAGGGTCAGGACCACGGTGGTGGATGACGCCATGCAGCGGGCTCCGGTCTTCCACTTTGATCATGCCGGAGCAGCCAAGGCCTTCGGGTTGTGGGTGACGGAAAACTTTCATGCAATCAAGTCCTGTGCCGAGGCCACAACAAGTGTGGGAAAACTGCGGGACATTGAGCAGTATCCCGCAGCCAAACTTATGTTCCTGCGGTTCAACTTTACCACCGGGGACGCCGCCGGCCAGAATATGGTGGGCAAAGCCACCTTTGCCGCATGTGAATGGATAAAGAAAAATTATCCCGGCATCCGCCGCTATGTCCTCTCCGGAAACCTGGACACCGATAAAAAAGCCTCCCAGATCAACATCCTGAGAACCCGGGGCAAAAAGGTGGTGGCCGAGGCGGTGATCAAAAAAGAAATCATAGAAAAAACAGCCGGTGTGTCCGTGGATTTTCTGGTCCAGCAGCGCCAGGTCAGCACCCTGGGCTGTTTTATGGCCGGCTCCAACAACAACGGCTCCCATTCGGCCAACGGCACCACCGCCCTTTTCATCGCCACGGGCCAGGATGTGGCCAATGTTGCAGAATCCTCCGCCGCCATGGTCTACGTGGAAAAAACCCCGGAGGGCGACTACTATTTTTCCATCACCCTGCCCTCCCTGATCGTGGGGACCTTTGGCGGCGGCACTGGGCTTGCCACACAGAAAGAGTGCCTGGAGATCCTGGGCTGTTATGGCAAAGGAAAGGCCCGCAAATTCGCGGAAATCGTTGCCGCCACCGTGCTCTGCGGGGAATTGTCCCTGATGAGCGCCGTTCTGGCAGGGGACTGGGTCTCAAGCCACGACAGGTACGGACGGAACCGGTAAGGCCGGCGGGCAGCCTCTTTGTGTTCTGGATCAGGCCTCCACGGTCATGATCAGGCGGGAGTCTTCCAGGGCCGCCGTCCTGTGAACCAACAGGCTTTGGTAAGCGGGACGGCTTGTCATTTCAACAAAGCGCTCAACACAAGGGTACCGTACCAGGAAAATATGATCCCAGGCTTCATGGGCCGGGCCGATCACCGCCCCCTTGGCCCGGCCGAACCAGATCACCCTGCCGCCGACATCCGCCACATGGGCCGCGGCACCGGCACTGTACTCCGCGTAGGCCCTCCGCCCCGTCACCCCTTCCCGCCCGTCGGGGTAGGCCGCCTGATCCCTGAACCTGAGCATGTTCAGCATGACGACGGCCACCCCCTTGGGCACACGGGAAAGCATCCGTTGAATCCGCTCCCATTCGGCTTTCATAGGGCTATCCTTTTGCCTCCTCCTCATCCCGGAGTATGCGCCGCAAAATTTTTCCCACGGCCGACTTGGGCAGCTCTTTTCGGAATTCCACAATCTTGGGCACCTTGTAGGCGGCCAGCTTTTCCTTGCAGAAGCTGACGATCTCCTCTTGGGTTGCGGTCTCATCGGGACGCAGCACCACATAGGCCTTGATGGTCTCGCCCCGGTAGGCGTCCTTGACCCCCACGGCCACGGCCTCGGCCACCTTGGGATGCTGGTACAGCACTTCATCAATGTCTCTTGGATAGATATTATATCCGCCTGCGATGACCATGTCCTTTTTCCGGTCCACGATGAACAGATAGCCGTCCTCATCCATCTTTGCCACATCGCCTGTATGCATCCAGCCGTCCACCAGTTCCTCTGCAGTCTGCTCTGGATTTTCCCAGTACTCTTTCATCACAAAGGGGCCCTTGATGAGCATCTCCCCGGGTTCCCCCGGCATAACGTCGGTCTTGCCGTCCTCCACATCCACCAGGCGGACATCCATGCCCGGCAGGGGGATGCCGATGGAGCCCACCTTTTTGCGGCCCAGGATGGGATTGGCCACCCCCAGGGAGGTGGTTTCGCTCATGCCCCAGCCTTCCGAGGCGGTCAGGCCGGTGTCCAGGGCCTTTTCCATCAACTCATGGGGAATGGGGGCACCGCCGGAGTTAACCAGGCGGATCTTCTTGTCCAATTGGAGTTCAGCCGCTCTTGGATGATTCACAATGGCCGAAATCATGGTGGGCACCGCCGGAAAAAAGGTGATGTGGTCAATGCCGGTCAGAAGATCCATAAAGGGGTCGATCTCGAACTTGGGCACCAGATACATGGTGGCGCAGTGGATCATGGCCCAGTTCATGCCGATGATGTTGCCGTAGACATGGAAAAACGGCAGGGCGCACATGCAGGTCCGTTTTTCAACCGGTGTATAGCCGGTGTGGCCAAGCCCCCAGTGTACGGCGGAGAATGCGGTGCTGATAATATTGTAATGGGTGAGCACCGCCCCCTTTGGAATGCCTGTGGTCCCCCCGGTAAACTGGATCACGGCCGGATCCTGGCAGTCCACCGCCACTCTGGGGCGGCAAGGGCGTTCACATTGGGCGATCAGGGTATGAAAATGCAGCCAGGAATCGTCCAGCCCCATGGACTGCGGGGTGCTCATGTCCCCGCCCATGGAATCGAAAATGGAAACGGCGATCTTTTTCGGGATATTAACCTGCTGGCTTACCGCATTAATCACCGCCACCCCCGTATCAAATGTGATCATTGCCTCAAGCCGGGTCAGTTTGACCAGCTGAACCAGTTCGTCCACGGTGTACATGGGATTAAAGTTGACCACAACGGCTCCGACATAGCCGGCCGCGTAAAATGCGATGACATACTCGGGGATATTGGGCAGGTGAAGGCCGATGCGGTCCCCCTTTTGAATGCCCATCTTTTCAAACATGGTGGCCAGGGCCAAAACCTTCTGCTTGAGTTCATGGAAGGTCAGCTGCGCTCCGTAATAGTTGACCGCCGCCTTGTCCGGCAGGATATTGGCCGCCAGGTTTACCAGCTCATGGGTGGGAAATTTCGGGTGGCGGTACTCGGTTTGCACATTGAAATCATAATGCCGATGCCAGAGTCTGTCTTCCATGTCTTACCCCTCCTTATAATTGATTTGAATTAATACTGATCCTTTATTTTACCTGACGGGCCTCAGGCCCTCATCCTGGGCGGCAGCCCCCGGGTTCAGCCCCGCACCGGCGGCAGCCGCCACCGTCACCTTGCCAAAGGCGTGGATGCCGGCCCCGGACGAGATCGTGAACGATCTGCATTCCCCATCCTCACCGATTCCCACCCGGACCGACGCAACCCCGGCGGATATTTCTTTGTGAAACTGGATCCAGACTTCCCGTATTTTCAACATCCCGCCGAACCGCCGGGCCACAGCCGTTTCCAGATAATCCAGGTAGACTGAATTGTTGACATGGCCGATGGGATCCACATCGGAGCTGCGCACCGCTATTGTATCCCCGGGCTCCCAAGGCGCCTTCGGCACCGGACAAAAGGTATCAATATCCGCCTCAATGGCGTTTTTTGCCTCCGTCGGAAACCATTGCCCCGTCTCCTCAGGGACCTTGACAATTCGTGCCTTTGCCAAATCCATAAACAGCCACGAACTAGCCGCACAGATCCGTTTTCGCATCCCGCACCAGACCTCGTAATCCCGGAAGGCCTTGAATCCTTTTTTGCCCTTGTGCCAGGTAAAAAATTTAAGGGCCTCCCCCATCACAGGCATCTGACGAATCTTGATGTGCATCCGGTGCATCACCCAGGCTTTTTTCTGTCCTAAAAGCCAGTCAATCCCGTGACCGGCCCGGTCCGAATGCAGCGCCACCACATCCTGGAACCCGCACATCAGGGGCCGCAGCCCGAGGGTCCTATCGCTGCCGGCATCATAAATGCCGAATATTCTGTCCATTGTGCACTTCATTGCTTTTTCCTTGCCCTGCAAGCTGCGCCTGAGCGGCCCGGGGGCGTTATTCAAAAATTAGGGAGATCAGTTCACAGACACAGGCAGGCTTGGGGCTGTGTTCCAGTTCCACCTCGCACAGCCAGATCACCTTGAGGCCGCCGTTGTCCATCTCCTCCACCGTCCCGGCCCTGCAGTGGAGGCGCACCCGACTGCCCACCGGGACAGGGCTGGGGAATCTCACCCGGTTCAGGCCGTAGTTCACGCCCATTTTCATGCTCTTGAGAACCACGATCTCCCCGATCATGGCCGAAACCATGGCAAGAGAGAGAAAGCCGTGGGCCACGGTGGTGCCAAAGGGAGATTCCTTAGCCGCCCTGACAGGATCCGTGTGAATCCACTGATCGTCCCGGGTGGCCAGGGCAAAGGCATCAACCATCTCCTGAGTCACCGTAACCCAATCTCCTGTGGGAAGCGGTGTATCCTGCTTTTCTTTCAGTTCTTCAAAGGTCTCAAAAATTACGGGCGTCACGTTGACTCTCCTTTGCCTTTTCATGGGCCTTATTCATAGGTGTAAAATCCGCTTCCCAAAATATAGGGCGGCCCTGGACCTGCAATAAGGGGCTTGGCACAGCACAGGTTAATTGCAGGCCCGGGCCGCCCGTAGTGTTTTATCAGCAGCCTTTGAACTTGGGCCGTCGTTTTTCCAGAAATGCGCCCATGCCCTCTTTCTGGTCCTGGGTGCCAAAGAGCATGCTAAAAAGATCCTGCTCAATGCCGATGCCGTCCTTAAGGGAGGTGTTCAGCCCCTTGCGCACGGCAGCCTTGGCCGCCCGGATCCCCATGGCCGGCTTGACCATAAGTTTCTTGGCAAACGCAGTGACGGCCGCCTCCAGCTCCCCTTTGGGGGCGACATGGTTCAGGATGCCCAGATCAAGGGCCTTTTGGGCGTCCACAATCTCCCCGGTCATGATCAGTTCCATGGCCTTGCTGGGGTTGATCAGCCGGGGCAGGCGCTGGGTGCCGCCGCCGCCGGGGATGATCCCCAGGTTGATCTCGGGCAGGCCCACCATGGCCGTCTCATCCCCGATTCTGAAATCGCAGCAAAGCGCCGCCTCAAGCCCCCCGCCCAGGGCGTACCCTGAGATGGCGGCGATGGTGGGTTTGGCAAGATCCGCCAGACGCTCGGTCACGGGAATCCCCTTATCCGTCATCTCAAAGGCGTCCTTAATGCTGCCGCCGGCCATACCGTCGATGTCCGCCCCGGCAGCAAAGACCTTGTCCGAACCCGTCAGAACCAGGACCTTGACCTCATCGTCGGTCTCGCAGGCCTCCACAATGGTGCCGATATCCTGAAACACTTCTGAATTCAGTGCGTTGAGTTTTTCCGGCCGGTTGAACCGGGCCCAGCCCAGTCCGTCTTTTTTTTCAAATGTCATGCTGTTCAAATTCATCTGATTTCTCCAAATATCACCGGGGCGTCTTCCGGCCCCCACCAGGAAGCCGGAAGGCTTACCCTATTTATTTTTTTGAATAATCGTACCAGCCCTTGCCGCTCTTTTCCCCATACTCCCCTTTGGTGTAATGGGCCACCACCGAGGGCCGGGGCAGTTCAGCCGGATCACCGGTCTCCCTGAAAGCCTCCACGCCCATGGTATAGGCAAGGTCGATACCGGTCAGGTCCATGAGGCGAAAAGGGCCCATGGGATGGCCGGCCCCGTAGACGCAGGCCTTATCAATATCCTCCACGGACGCCACCCCCATCTCCAGCATCCACTGGGCCTCCAGGGCGATGACCTTGAAGATCCGGTTGAGCAAAAAGCCGCTGACCTCCTTTTTGACGTGGACGCTGACCTTGTCCAGTTTTCCGCAAAGATCCATTGAAATCTTCGCGGTTTCATCGGAGACATGGGGACCTTGAACTACCTCTACAAGCTTCATGACCAGAGCGGGGTTGAAAAAATGGACGTTGAGCACCTTTTCCGGCCGGCTGGTGACATCGGCTATTTTTGAAGAGACGATAGCGGAGCTGTTGGTGGCCAGGATGGCATGGGCCGGGGCCATCTTATCGATGTCCGCAAAGAGCTTGCGCTTGAGATCCAATACCTCCAGCACCGCTTCAATCACGTAATCCGCCTCCCCCACGGCGGTCTGAAGATCCGGAGAAAACCGGATCCTCCCCCGGGCCTGCCTTGCCTGCTCATCGGACAGCTTGCCCTTTTTCACCCGGCCTTCCAGGTAGGAATCCACAAAGGCGTCCGCCTTTGTGAGCATGTCCTGGCTGACGTCGGTGCAGACCACGTTGTACCCTTTTATGGCGCAGTGAAGGCTGATCTGATGGCCCATGTTGCCGGCGCCGATAATGCCGATATTTTTGATGTCGTCGATATTCATGTGCGTCTCCTTAATGCACTTTGAGGGAATGCCCCATAACTTGAGGGGCGATTTGCCCTGGGTTGAAAATTCAAAACCGTGTCTCTTTTTTTGTTTTACCGCTGCAGGTTCTCGATCACCGTGGCCACCCCCAGGCCCCCGCCGCAGCAGGAGGCAAAGATGCCGTAGCGGCCGTTGTTCCGGATCATGTGCCGCATGGCGAACATGCAGATCCGGGCGCCGGAGGCCCCGTTGGGATGGCCGAAGGCAATGGCGCCGCCGTAGGGGTTCCACCGGGCCATATCAATGGTCTCGCCGGTGCTGCATTCGATCTCTTTGATCACAGCCAGGTTCTGGACGGCAAAGGCCTCGTTGCACTCAAAAACATCCATGTCCGAGACCGTAAGGCCGGCCCGCTGTATGGCCTGGGGCATGGCAATGCCAGGGCCGATGCCCATGATTTTAGGATCGCAGCCCACATCTGCGCCGGACAGCCAGCGGGCCATGGGGGTGAACCCAAGTTCTTCCGCCTTTTGGGCCGTCATCATCAGGACAAAGGCGGCCCCGTCGTTCTGGCCCGAGGAGTTGCCCGCCGTGACGGTGCCGCCTTTTTTAAACACCGGCGGCAGCTTGGCCATCCCCTCCAGGGTGGATTCCGGCCGGGGATGCTCGTCCTTGTCAAACTGCCAGGCCGGGGTTTTGCGGGTGGCTTCGAATTTAACAGGGATGATCTCATCGTCAAAAAAGCCTGCCGCCATAGCCTCTTTGGCCCGCACCTGGCTGTTATAGGCGAACTCATCCGAGGCGGTCCGGGGGATATCGTACATTTCCGCAAGATTTTCTGCGGTCAGCCCCATGCCGATGCACTCCTCCTCCACCGGAGACATTTTGGGAATGATGGGCATGGGGGGGATCAGCCGGTAGGGCGGCGTAGAGGTCGGAATTTTAAAGGCCATCTGGCTGTAGGACTCCATGCCCCCGGCAATGATGATATCGGCCTGGCCGGCCAGGATCTTCCAGGCCGCATGGTTGATGGAGTCGATGGCCGAGCCGCACTGCATCTCCACGTAGGAGGCTGAAGTGGAGTGAGGAAGCCTTGTGGACAGCACCGCATGGCGGGCCGGGTTCAGGGCAACGGAGCAATGGGTGGCCGAACCCAGGAATACGGAGTCCACATGGGCTTTTTCATGGATATGGGTTTTATCCAGAAGCCCGTCAATGGCAATGCCCGCCATCTTTGTGGCATGAAGGTCTTTCAGGCAGCCGCCCATGCGGCCGAAGGCCGTGCGAACCCCTTCTACGAATACAACGTCTCTTGTGCTCATGTATCTCTCCTCAGTTAAGGGTTTGATTCATCCGATGGTTTCATACCGCTTTTTAAAGCCTCTCACGCCAGCAGCCCGCCGTCGCAGGCAATGGTGGCGCCGGTGGTATAGGTCGAGGCATCCGAAGCCAGGTACAGCACCGTGCCTGCCATCTCCCGGGGCTGGGCCTGCCGTCCCAGGGGAATGCTCTGGCAGGCCTCTTCCAAAAGACGCGCATCTTCGGTCAGGGCCCTGGAGAGTTTTGTCTCGGTGAGGCCTGGCAAAAGGGCATTGACCCGGATCCTTTTGGGCGCAAGTTCCTTGGCCAGCCCCTTTGTCATGGATATCATTCCGGCCTTGGTAATGGAGTAGACCCCCTGATTCACAGGGGGGCTTACACCGTTCACCGAACTGACATTGATGATGGCACCCCGGCCGGAAGCGGCGAGCAGATCCAAGGTTTTCTGGATCAGAAAAAAGGGGCCCTTTAAGTTGACATCAAGGGTCTTGTCCCACAGGGACGGGCTGATTCCTTCCATCAGGCCGAAGTAAGGATTGGTGGCGGCGTTGTTCACAAGGATGTCCAGGGCGCCGTATTGATCTTTAATGGCACGGGCCAGGGTCTCCACCGCCTCAAGATCCCCCATGTTACAGGTCATGATACAGGCCTTATTCCCCTGGCTTTTGATACGATCCGCCACCCGGGCAAGGCTGTCCGCCTTCCGGCTGACCAGGATGCACTCGGCCCCGGCATCTGCCAAAGTAACGGCCACGGCCTCCCCTATCCCGCGGCTGGCCCCTGTGATCAGGGCCACCCGTCCCTCCAGTGAAAATAAGTTTTCCATTCAGGTTACTCCTTATTCTGTTTCCATTCCGGCCAGGGTCTTGACAAGGTTGGTGGCGCCGATGACGGGGGCTGAAAATGCCAGGGCTGGATGAGCCCGGCCGATCCGCTCTCCTTCAAGGTATAGGTTGCGGTGCTTTTGATACAGGCTGTCGAGATATTCGCGTTTGGTTCTCATGCACCTACCCTCCGAATCCTTCGTCGTCAATGTCCATGGCCGCGGAACAGCCCGCCTCAACGGCACAAAGTTTGCCTAAGGTCACAATGAGTTCGGTACGGATGAAAAACTCGGCAGTTTTGATCTCGCCGTCGTAAAAAGCCTGATCCTTTTTCTTGACCTTGCCGGCCAGTTTTTCAGATGCGGTGGTGGCCCGCCACAAAAGCATCCAGGCCATGATCACATCCCCCATGGCATAGAGGAACGGCAGGGAATGGGCAAAGGCGGTCTTGAATTTCTCCGACCGGGCCATGGCCCCGAGGCTGCCTGCCACGGTGACCAGGCGGTCCACAGCCTCATCCACGCCGTTGGCAAGATCCGTCAGCCCTTCAAATTCCTTGGCCCGGCTGACACACGCTTTCATCTCCCCGATAAGCCTTGTGAACACCGTTCCCTTGCGGGACCCCAGCTTTCTTCCCAGAAGGTCCATGGCCTGGATGCCGGAGGTGCCCTCGTAGATGGAGGCGATGCGGCAGTCCCTGGCATACTGCTCCACCAGGTAGTCCTTGGTGTACCCGGCCCCGCCAAAAACCTGGATGGCCTGGTTGCAGACCTCATACCCCATGACGGCCAGATAGTCCTTGAGAATGGGGGTAAGCAGGCTCAAATAGGCCTCTTCTTCGGCATGGTCGCCCTTGCCCATTTCGATATTCTCCATGACCAGGGCCGAGTAGTAGAAAAAGGAACGCATGCCGGACACGTAGGATTTCATGCGCAAAAGGTTGCGCCGGACATCGGGGTGGTTGATGATGGCCACAGGCTTGGCGGCCCTGTTGGCCTGGTCGGACAGGTCCCGGCCCTGAATCCGTTTTCGGGCGTAATTCACCGCCTCAATATAGGCGGCCGATGCGTAGGCAAGCCCCTGGAGGCCGGAGTTGAGCCGGGCGTCGTTCATCATGTAGAACATGATCTTCATGCCCTCCCGCTCCTCGCCCAGAAGATAGCCTTTGCATTCGCCCTTGGTGCCCAGGGCCATGGAACAGGTGGCGGACCCGTGGATGCCGTGTTTCTCCTCAACACCCGTGCAGACCACATCGTTGAATTCGCCGATCCCGCCGTCTTCATTGACGAGATATTTGGGGACGAGGAAGATAGAAATGCCCTTGGTGCCGGGAGGATCTCCTTCAATACGGGCCAGGACCGGATGGATAATATTTTCGGCCAGATCGTGGTCGCCGTTGGTGATAAAGATCTTGTTGCCGGTGATGCTGTAGGAGCCGTCGGCGTTCTTTTTGGCCGTGGCGGTCAGGGCCCCGACATCGGACCCGGCATCGGATTCGGTGAGCAGCATGGTGCCGCCCCACGCGGAGGCCACAAGCTTTTCAACATAGGTTTCCCGCTGCTTTTGGGTGCCGAACATCTGGATCATGAGTGCGGTTCCAAGCCCCATGCCGCTGTAGCAGTTGATGGGCCAGTTGGCCGCCATGAACAGTTCGGCTGCGGCATAGCCGATGATCTTGGGCGCCCCCTGCCCCCCCATCTCTGGTGGAACGGGAAGCCCAGCCCATTCGCCTTCTTTAAGCACTTCAAAGGGCCTGTGGAAGGACTCGGGCACCTTCACCCCCTCCGGTGTCAGGGTGACCCCGATCTCATCTCCGTCCTTCATGGTGGGCAACAGCTCTTTGACGGCGATGCTTCTGGCCTCTTTGAGGACCAGTTCACAGGTCTTTTTGTTAAACTCCTCAAATCTCTCGTTCTCCAGTACGGCTTCTCCGTTGAGCTGTTCCCAGATGACAAAATCGACATCCCGTTTATCTGAAAGTTGTTGGGCCATGATCTGTATCGTCTCCTTGTTGTGTTTTTTAGATTTTATGGTACCTGGCAGCGCGTATCGCCGGACTACTCCTCAATTCCGGACAGCCGTTTGGCCAGAGCCTGTTTTTCCTTCATATTCACCTGACGCGAAATCATGATGCGCTGGGCCTGAGGGGATCCGGCCCCGTGCATGGACTCGGTAAGATAGCCCACGGCAGCGGTGCCAAAGCAGATGTTTTCAATGAGCCGCAGAATGCGGCGGCGGTGTTCCGTGGGCACCCCCTTTTTACCTCTGAAGTACTTTTTCAGCCATTTGCCAGCCTCCTGGGACTTAAAATCCGCATCCGAGGGCAGGGTCACCAGAAGGCCGCCGGCAATATCCTGTGCCAGACGGGCGATCTCATAGGGAAACCGCGTGACGTTTTGCTTGCTGACGTTGGCCAGAAGGGTATCCACCATATAGGTGCCCGAGGGCTGCTGCCCGCCCTTGCAGGCGCAGGCCACGGATCCTGCGTAAAGGGTCTCGTTGAGGTGGTTCATCTCAATGAGCTTGTCCTTTACATGGGAGGCCCGGTCCACCCCGTTGTACTCGGCAACGGTCTGGGCAGCACCAATGAGGACATCCCCCACCCCGCACTTGCAGGCGTAGCTCTGGCGGTGATACGAGGCGAACTGCTCCACAAGCTGCCCTGCAAACTCATACTCTCCGCACATAAAAACCCGCTCCCAGGGGACAAAGACGTCCTCGAACACCACCAGGGCCTCGTGCCCCCCGAACCTGGCGTTGCCGCAGTCAATGGAACCGCCCTCAAGCTTTCGGGTATCGCAGGACTGCCGGCCCATGATGTAGAGGATGCCCTCAGCGTCGCTTGGCAGGGCAAAGGACACGGCAAAATTCTTGTCTTCTTCTGACATGGAAATGGTAGGCATGACGATGACTTCGTGAGAGTTCACCGCCCCGGTCTGATGGGCTTTTGCCCCCCGGACCACGATGCCTTTGTCGGTTTTCTCCTTGATGCGCAAAAACACATCCGGATCCGGCTGCTGGTGAGGCCTCAGACTTCTGTCCCCCTTGGGATCGGTCATGGCACCGTCACAGGTCAGATCGTTTTCCTGGACATATTCTAGATAGGTTAAAAATCTTCGATTGTAATCGGTGCCGTACTTCTCATCGATATCGTAGGTGGTCATGGACAAAGCGTTGAGAGAATCCATGCCCACACAGCGCTGGAAGCAGGATCCGGTCACCGCCCCTAAAAGCCTTCCCATATCGGTTTTCTTTACCAGGTCGTCGGTGCTCTGGTGAATGTGACAAAACCGGTTGATGGATTTGCCGGTAATATGGGAGGTTGCGGTCATAAGTTCCTTGTGCTCGGGCACATGGGCCAGGTCGTAAGTCATGGCAACAGCATTCATGGAGGGCCTTATAATGGGATGGTCCACCACATTGTCGATGCGCTCGCCGAACATGAATACCTTTAAGTTCAGCTTTCGCAGGCTTGCCTCATATTCTTTTCCCGTCATCATGATCAGAGTCTCCTTGGGATATCGGGGTAGGCGGTTTTAAGCCGGTGTAACGGATTCAACCCCAACCCCAAATTAGATGGATACACCGGTGGCACGGCCCGGAAACGGTCCGGTTTGCAGCCCGGTATTTCAGATGAATTTAAACGGAACAACACGCCCCCGGTCTGAGGGCAAAATGGAAGGAGGACAGCCGGCACCGTTCTTCCAGATCAATGCCTGAAAGTGGTGCCCTGTGCTGCCGAAGCCTGCCTTTTTCATACGCCGTTCCTGTTGCATAGAACAGTCCCTCGTATTACTGCGGCAGGCGGTTTCCGGGGTCAAGCCCCGATGTTTTTACTTCCCGGCGGGAAGCTGTGCGACGGTCCTGCCGCAGGTCACCTTTCCGGTGACGATTGATTTTTTATATAGGCCTCATCCCTGCAGCCCAGCGCTTTGAGGGCGAACAGGAACAGGGAGTCGATGATTTCATCCACGGACAGACTTCCCCCGGGTTTATACCAGACCCGGGCCCGGGCGATGATGGAGGAGATGGCAAAGGAGGCCATCTTTACATCGGTCTGCTCAAATATCCCGGCATTGATTCCCCGCTGGATCACGTGGCGAAGGACCTTATCATACTCGTCCCTTTTCTCGATAATGACCCGCTGATGTTGCTTATTCAGGCTGCGAAGGCTTGCATCGAACAGCACCCGGGAGGTACGCATCTTGCCCAGGGTGACTTTGCCGTGGGACTCAAAGATGGCCTTGAGCATCTCCACGGGGTCGGTTTGGGTATCGTCCCGGAATACGGTTATAGGTTCAATGATCGCCTCCATCTCCTGGCTCAAGATCTCAAAGAGAATCTCTTCCTTGCTGGGGAAAAAGTTATAAATGTTTGCAGGTTCGCATCCGTAGGCATTTGCAATGTCCCGGACGGTGGTGTTGTGGTAACCTTTTTTGCCGAAAAGCGCTCTGGCTTTGGACATGATGGTGTTGCGCACGCGGCTGGGCCTTTTCGGCCGGCTTCTTTTCGCTTTTGCCATTTTTTTCCTCGTTTTTTTACAGTATTGAA
Organism: uncultured Desulfobacter sp.; assembly: GCA_963677255.2. Lineage (GTDB taxonomy): Bacteria > Desulfobacterota > Desulfobacteria > Desulfobacterales > Desulfobacteraceae > Desulfobacter. The sequence goes on from CAXXER010000003.1 coordinate 846,141, forward strand.
ACCTGTGGTTTTCAACCACTTGCAGACCGGGCTAATGGAATTCATATAAACAATGGTCATTAACCTCTTCTGATGTTTTATAGATAGCGTAAAAAAACGTGTCAAGCGCTTTCCCTTTCTCTTCCTGGGCTCCCGAAGACCTTTCCCCCGGGGCCGGCCCCATGTCATCAGACATTGTCCTTTTTTCTTTCCGGTACGGCTAAGGCTTGCGTCGAACCCTTCTCGATAATATCAATTAACACGATTAACATTAATACTGTTAACCTAAAGGTTAATATTCCATATAAATATAAGATTTTAGAAAGTCAATTATTTTTTAATATTTTTTTAGGTGTCAATCTTTACAGGCCGTATTTCCCTCGGCAAAAGGAGTTGAAATCATGGAAGAACAGACCCAGGGCGCGACCCTGAATGCACTACTCGACATTCAAAAGCTGGAAAAAATTGAATCGGATCTGTGCCGGGGCTGCAGCCAGGACCTGGGATACAGCCATCTGTTCGGCGGTCATGCCGTTGCCCAGGCCCTGTCCGCAGCCAAACCCATTGAGTTGCGCATGGTCAACCCTGTCCACCCCGGACGCCCGGCCACCGGAACGATACGCCTGGTTCAGGCCTGCGGGCAAGGTCTCCGAAAACCGTGCACTTGCCCGGATGATCCTGGCCTACACCACAGACTTCTACCTGATGGACACCTGCCTTTATCCCCACGGTAAAACCTATTGGTCACCGGACATGATGGTGGATAGCATCAACCATTCAGTCTGGTTCCACCGGGATTTACGCAGCAGACTTTCGCCCGGCAGCCGACTATGCCAATTTCACCGCCTTCGGCAAACGGCGGGAAAGAATATCCGCAGCGTCGGCCGCCATCTCCTCCAGCACAGCTTTGGCCGGCTTGATTTCACGGATAATCCCCGAAATCTGCCCGGCCAGGCCGCCTACATAGTCATCTTTGTGCGCCTTGACAAATGCGGCCAAAAGGGCCGAGGAGATCATCACCTGGGTTGGAAACGGCAGGGGATCCAGGCCTGCGTCAGCCCAGAGGTCGTGGTATTTATTGTAACTGGCCCTCAGGGTTTTGCCGGTATATGCTGTGCTCACCCGGGTATCCTCATCGGTGGAGGAAATAATTCTGGCTTTGTTCACCGGCAGCGCCCCGCCCTCATCTGTAGCCAGAAACCGGGTCCCGACCCAGACGCCGATGCATCCCATGGCAAGGGCGGCTGCCACCCCTCTGCCGTCCCCGATGCCGCCGGCGGCCAGCACAGGAACCGGATCTGCTGCGTCCATGGCTGCGGGCAGCAGGGCCATGGTACCGATGCGGCCGGTATGCCCGCCCCCCTCATGACCCTGGGCCACCAGAAGATCAACCCCGGAGCCCGCCATCCGTTTTGCATTTTTTGAATTCCCGGTGATCCCCAACACCTTCATCCCCTGACGGCGGGCATCTGCCACCATAAACCCAGGATCGCCCAAGCCCGCACAGAACAGGGGTACCCCCTCCTCCAGACAGACCCGGACCGACTCCCGGGGCCGCATGGTGGTGGTATTCATTCGGACCACAAGGTCCGTTTCCGGTAACCCCATCTCTTTTTTCACCCTTTCTACCCAGTCCATGTGGGGTTTTGGAATCCCCTTAAGCACTTCGCTCAGGGGCAGTTCATCAATATCCCGGTTGCCCATGCCGCCGCCGAAATCAATCTTTTTAGGCAGGAGAAGATCCACACCAAAAGGCCGGTTTGTACGGGCTTTGATCTGACAGATGGCCTCGCGCAACTCATCAACTGTATACCCGCTTCCCCCCAGCACCCCAAGTCCGCCGGCCTCGGATACGGCCACCACCAGGTCTACGGGAGCCCCGGTCTCCTCTCCGATCAGCGTCGGCCCCATTCCCGCACTTAAAATCGGATATTCGATATCCAGCATCTCGCAAAGTTTCGTTCTCAAAACAGGTTTTGTCATAGCCATCTCCTTTCGTAATTGAGCTGTCATAAGTTACATTGAAGGGTCGTGCCGTACGGCCCGAACCATCAGATCCACCGCCGCGTTAATCTCCTGAAGAGTGCTTATATGCTGACCAGCCTCAGCAAACCGCCACCGCAGACTCATGTGGCAGAAGGTCCCCAGAAACAGATTCCGGAACAGCCGGCCGCTGAGATCCGGCCGGACACATCCCGCATCCTTCCCCTCCCGGAGGATGTCGTCAAGCACCGACAAATACCCGAGAAACCGATCAAAAGCCTCTGATGTATAAAATTTTTTATTAAATATGCCGTCGGTCAGAAAAATTGTGAGGAACTGTGCTCGTTCACAGTAGAGCATAAAATGAAGCTTGACGAACCGCCGAAGCCTGGCAATGGGATTGGCCTCATAAAGGGCCGGGTCAAAGGACCGGATATGATTGTCAAACCGCCTGCCCATAACGGAAAATAAAAGATCGTCTTTACCCTTGAAATACTCATAGAGCCCCCCTTCCGAGACCCCGGCTCGGGAGGCAATTTCAGCCATCTTAGCCTTTGAAAACCCCTTTTCTGCAATGACAGTTTCAGCGGCATGAACGATCCGCGCAGCCTTTGCCTCCTTGCCGCCGGAGCGGGGCAAGGAAGGCGAAACCATTGCCAGAACCAGGGCCAGAATATCTTTGTGATCCGAAAGATTATCTTTTGTCTCCCCCAGGGCCAGGCAGAAAATATTCTCCATATCCAGCAACCCCAGCACCGCATCCCTGGCCACCCGGATATTCAAATCAGGATCAAACGCTCCGGAAGCCGCCCCCTCAATCAGCGCATCATTAAATTTGAAGGCCCACTGCATGGTCAGATGATGCGCCTCATGCCTCCGGAATCTCCGGTTCGAGCGGCATTCGAATAATTGTAGCGCCGCGTAATCCGGATTCCGGTCGTGGTAACGAAACTGCAGCCAGATCAGCTTTGACAGGCGGCTGACTGGATCCACAATTCCCTCAAGCTGGTCATCCCCGGCCTTAAGTTCATAACGGAGCCGCTCACTGAGAACGGAGAACATCAGGTCATCCTTGTTTTTAAAGTAATGATAGATCACAGAGTCCGTCACCCCGGCCCGCTCGCCGATCTCTCTCACTGTTGCCGCACTGCCCTTTTCGGAAAAAATCGTTTCGGCAGCGGCAAGTATATCTTTGCGTTTATTGATTCGTGCCATATCGGTTAACCGTTTGTTTTATTTTTATAGCCCCCCCGGCGCAGCCTCGATCCCCCGCATTTGGATCCGAGGTCACCTATGGGCGACCGCCCGGCCGCTCTGAGTATGATTTGATACCATCTCCACTCATATGAATCAAATTAATATTAAAATTTATTTATAACATCTTAAAATTACATATTTTAACACATTAACAATGTTAATAAAAAAACTATTGACAAGCCGGCTTTTTATAGAATATGACTCATACAAATTTTTTAATACAGCCGTATTCTACAAAATTAACGCTTATCACAAAAAGCAAAATCACTTACGCAATAAGGCTTTTAAAATGATTTTATTAATAAGATTCATCTTTTTATGTGAATGCAATAAACGAATACGCTGTTCACAATTTTATTTTATATTAAATACACACCGATTTCTCTTCAATCCACGTTTTGAACATGGCGACTCAAAAAACAACAACACGCCGATAGAAATAGCCCCCACGTGCCCTCTCTTTATCCAAAAAGGAAAATTAGAATATTGCTCAAAGAAGATCAGCTCCCCCGCATCACAGGGCAGTTATGCTGCCGAAGAATTCTTAGAAAGGGCGGGTAAGGGTGGCCGGGCCATCCCGATCCCTGGCATAGCACGGCACAACCGGAGTTTTTCAGGAATGGCCTGGACGCAGAAGCGCTTCGGTTGAGGTGGACGTCTTTTTTTATTCAATTTTCTATCTTTAGGAGGGACAGATGAGAAGACTTCTGGCAATGGCAGCGGGTTTGTTACTCATGACAGGGGCCGTCAATGCGGCAGAGTGGAATTTCTATGGACAGGCAAGGCTTTCCACCTTTTACGAAAAAGTTGACAACAATATTTACAGGGGCGGAATCAACAATGAAACCTATGCCCAAAGACTCCACGGCAACGCCCGTATCGGGGCTCACATAAAGGCGAGCGAAGCGGTGAGCGGCCGTTTTGAATACGGCGCCCTCGGAGGAAACCCCAACCTGCGCCTCTTATACGGTGAGTGGCACTTCGGCGCAGGCACCCTTCTGATCGGTCAGGCCTACACCCCGTTTCTGGTTGTCACAGGCCAGGTATACAACTCCGGAGACCTGAACCTTGGGGATACAAACCTGGGATACTACGGCACTATATACTCCGGACGAGAGAATCAGATCGGCCTGAAGATCGGAGGCCTTTACCTTGCGGCGGTTGCCCCTGAAACAACCCTGGACAAAGGTGCCAACAACCCGACCACAGAAGTCAAGCTGCCGGAAATCCACGGCAGATATACCTTTCGCGGTGAAAACTGGCATCTCCAGCTTTTGGGCGGCGCCGGCAAATTCGACGTCAAGGAAGGCACGGCAGAGGGCAGTGTCACCTCATATCTTGCAGGCATCGCAGGACGGGTGATCGTCGGCAGGGCTTACCTTACCGGCGGCGGCTGGTTCGGCCAGAACCCCGGCATGCTCATTGACACCTATGTCAGCCCCACCCTGAGCGGCCAGGCCAACTGGAACGGCACCAGAGTAACGGATAATGACGGGTCCGGTGCCCATTTCTCCGCCGGATATATCTTCAACAAAAAAATTAAGATGGAGGGAGGATACGGCTATGTACAAACAGAGCTAAATTCCGCCGGCGCCACAAAAAACGACGCCAGGGCCTATTACCTCCAGGCCACCATCACCCTAGCCCCCGGTGTTTTTATCGTTCCAGAAGTCGGTGTCATTGATTATATCCAGTCCAACGAACTGAGGGTGAACTATTATGGTATGAAATGGCAGATCGATTTCTAAACATCGCCTGATTTAGAAATACACATCCTGCCTGACAAACGGGGCCTGGCTATTCTCCTTGCCAGGCCCCGTTTCTTTGATATCGGCCCATATTAGCCGGCAACAAAGATAATCCGATCACCGGACTTTCGCGCTCCCGCTTTGCCCATATGCCTTAAAGTGGCGAACTGCCGCTCCAACTCAGAACGATCCAGCTCCCCTTCCAGCTTTTCCAAAAGAGCATCCGCTTCGATCTCCCCGGCATCTGTGATCAATTTTAGAATCCGGTTCTGCATCAAACTGAGCTGAGGCGGCTCCTTTTGAGTGACCTCGTGCCGCTGGGCATTGTAAGCCGCCCACGGATCACAGGTTTTCAAGGGAGACAAGGCCTCCATGTAGCAGTCCTCACACAGAGTCCTCCCCTGGTGCTCCCTTTGATCGGTCTCATTTACAGTGGCGCCGCACTGGCTGCATTTCATTTTGACCTCCCGGTGACAATTGATTCAATTGTGGGAATTTACCATCCCGGCCCAACATAATTATAAATAATTAATTTTTCATATTTTAATTCAAAATGCATCCCCCAAACGGGGGATATCGAGGAAGAACGCAGGAAATTTATTAAGAAAATAAAAAAGGGTTTTGGAATTTCTTCCAAAACCCTTAATATCTAAAGGCAGTCTGCCTTGATATCATGTGGTACGCCTGACAGGATTCGAACCTGTGGCCTACGGATTAGAAGTCCGTTGCTCTATCCAGCTGAGCTACAGGCGCAAACAACAAGCCTTTCTATCAGATCTATTCGTCATTGTCCACAAAAAAATGATGACCATCTGATAACGTGAAAAAGATATTGCTTTAAGTTAAATAGGGATGATGGTATAATCTGCTTTTTATAATCGACATTAAAGGTTCTGAATGAATAAGACTGCTGATTCTAAAAAAGAACAATCCACAAAACGTCTGACCAAACAGGATTTCATGATTCCGGCCTCAAAGGCCAGGACCAGCTCTTCAAAGGCCCTGGTCAAATCGGATCCGATCCAGAGTTATCTCAATGAGATCAACCGCTACAAGCTTCTGACCCGGGAGCAGGAGGTGGAGCTGGGAAAAAGGATTCAGGAGGAGAACGACCAGGAGGCCGCCTATATCATGACCACCTCCAACCTTCGGCTGGTGGTCAAGATCGCCCTGGAATTCCAGAGGATCTGGATGCAGAACCTCCTGGATCTGATCCAGGAGGGAAACATTGGCCTGGTCCAGGCGGTTAAAAAATTTAACCCCTATAAAAATGTAAAGTTCTCCTATTACGCCTCGTTCTGGATCAAGGCCTATATCCTTAAATTCATCATGGACAACTGGCGCATGGTGAAAATCGGCACCACCCAGGGGCAGCGCAAGCTTTTTTTCCGGCTGAAAAAGGAAAAGCAGCGCCTCATTGAGCAGGGATTTGATCCCAAGCCCAAGCTTTTATCCGAACGTCTTGGCGTCTCTGAAAAAGAGGTGGTGGATATGGATCAACGCCTGGCCAACTGGGATCTGTCCTTAGATGAACCCCTGAAAAATGATTCCAATACCGAGCGCATTGAATTCATCAATGTGGAATCGGATTCCTCCGAAGACCAGGTGGCCAAAAAAGAAATCGAAGATATCCTCCATACCAAGGTCAAGGCCTTTAAAAAGACCTTGAACGAAAGGGAGCTTGATATCTTTGAGCGCAGAATCTTTTCGGACACCCCTGAGACCCTCCAGGAAATCGGAGAAATCTACGACATTTCAAGGGAGAGGGTCAGGCAAATCGAAAATAATATCCTTAAAAAAATGAAAACCTATTTTAAGAAAGACATGCCGGATTTTGAGATGTATGACCATACCCAATAAACCGGGTCCGGTTTCTGCCGTAAGGGGGCAATTTTGATGAAACACGCCTTTTGTACCCTTGCCCTGTTCATTGTCTTTTCCCTGGTTGCTGCGGGATGTACACAGATTTCCACGGGCCGTCCCGTTGGAAGCTCTCAAAGCGTCCAATCGCCGAACGGCCCAGGATCATCCGGGAACCCAGACGGGAGCAGTGCATTTTTCTATCTGAAATTCCGCCGCCTCCAGGCGGCAGGTCGCCTGGACCAGGCTGAACTGGCCCTGGAAAAAGCCATTGAACAGGACGACACATCATTGTTTCTCAAGCAGGAGCTTGTCCGTCTTTACCACAGTCGTGGAAAATCAAGTCAGGCCCGGGCCCTGGCAGAAGAAATGGTCAAAACCGATCCGGACAATGTGGACAACCTTTTGATGCTGGTCCGCCTGCAAAAAGGAGAGGACAGCAGCCCTGGGTTTATTGACCTGCTTCATAAAATCATCCGGCTTGATCCTGAAAATAAAGAAAGCTACCTGCGCCTGGGTAAAATATATATGGACGGAGAAAAATTTGACCGGGCCCTTGAGCTTTTTACCCGGATGGTGGACATTTTCCCCGACTATTATGTGGCCTATTTTTACAAGGCAGAAGCCCTTTTGGCCATGAAAAAAACAGCCGAGGCAACGGCGGCGTTCAATAAAACTTTGGAGCTGGAACCTGACCTGGTAGAACCCAGGTTCCGGCTGATCGAAATCCTTGAGGGACAGTCCGCATCCAAAAAGAACCGGCGGGAGATCATGGCCCTTTTCGATCAGATCCTGGAAATTGATCCGGACAATGACCGGGCCGCCTTTGAAGCGGCCCTGTATCATTATAAGAATAATGACAAAAAAAAGGCGGATGAGCTGTTTGCCACACTGGCCCAGGAAACCAAAGAAAACCCAAGGCTGATCATGGCCGCCGTAGACACCTTCATTACCCACAAACGGTATGAAGAAGCCGTGGTGGTGCTGACCCACCTTCGCAAAGCCGATCCCGCAAACGCCAATCTAAACTTTTTTACCGGCATGGCTTACGAAGGCCTGGGAGATCTGGACAAAGCCATTGAGTACTATCTCAAGGTCACTCCGGACCATCCTCAGTATAAAAAGACGATCCTAAGCATCGCCTTCCTCTACCGGGATCAGGGCAAACCGGATCAGGCCATAAGATTCCTGGAACAGCACCATTCCCAGAGTCCTGCCGACATTGATATCCTCACCTATCTGGCCTCATTCTATGAGGAGCAGGAAGCCTATGACAAGGCCATGACCCTGCTGCAGAAGGGACTAAAACAAAGTCCTGAGAACAGTGCCCTGCTTTTCAAGCTGGGGACCATACAGGACAAGGCCGGGCTGCGGCAGGACTGCATCAACACCATGAAGGCGGTGATCCGGATGGATCCGGACAACCCTTCCGCCCTCAACTACCTGGGATATACCTACGCTGAAATGGGAATCCTTCTGGACGACGCCCAGGACCTTGTGGAAAAGGCCCTGGCCCTTAAGCCCGGGGACGGGTATATCACGGACAGTCTCGGGTGGGTCCATTTCAAAAAAGGAGAGATTGACCAGGCGGTCTTCTACCTTGAAAAGGCGGCTGAAATTTCCAAGTATGAGACCATCATTGCAAGTCACCTGGGAGATGCATACGCCCAATCAGAGCAGTTTGAAAAGGCCCTTACCGCCTACAAAAAAGCCCTGGAAAACGCCAAGGAGGACCAGGACGCGGAAGTGACGGTCCTTAAAGAGAAAATCCAGAATCTGAAAAGGCTTGGCCATGCCGCGCCGTAAGCCCCTGCGCCGAACCCTGTTTTTTTTTATTTCAATTCTGGGGCTTGTCACTCTGATCACAGGGTGCACCCCGCCCAAGCCTGAAACCGACCCGGAACGCGATACCCAAGCCATGGCGTGGGCCATGGAAGCCCGGCAGCAAAATCAGGACATCACCACCACAAAGGGTCAGGGCCGCCTGACGCTGATGCTGGCCCACGGCAAAGAACGATTCAGGCTGGCTTGGGCTGCTCAGGGCCCGAACAAGCTGCGCCTCACCCTTCTTTCCTCGGCCCATCCCGTGGAAACCATTGCCGCTTCCGGAGAATGGGTTTCCATTGTCTCCCATACCGGCAGGCATTCCCCCAAGAGTACCCCGTCCACAGACCCGGATCTTAGCCCATACATCAACCTGCCGGTCCGGCTTTCCGACATGATTCATATCCTTTTGGGCAGATTCCCTCTGCGCCCCTTTGACCGGGCCTGGTTTTCCCCGGAAAACAGCCAGACTGTATGCACCAGCCAGAATTTTTCTTCCCTTATCCAGGAAATCCAATTTGATGATGAAAAGAAAATCGCAGCCATCACCCTCCTGGAAAAGGGTAAATCCATGGTCCTTGGCATCGAATACATACGGTATCAGGCCCGGGAGGGCCGGGTGATGCCGGAAACCATGCGCTTGAAGGATAAAGCCGGAAACATCCTCGAGCTGACCCTGTCCCAAATTCTGCCCAATGCAACGGTAAAACCATCGGTATTCAGGTTGACAGGTGCCGGATCATGAGCATAATTACCTAGGCTTTTTTTTAACACAATTTCCCAGTGGAAAGAGAGAATAATATGATTCACGAGAATGTAGACGCGGCAAAAAAAGGTAAGGGTTGCCCCTCTAAAGGCGGCGGCAATGATATGGCCAGAAAACAGCAGGAACAGCAGGCCATGATCAAGGCCAATCTGGCCAAAATCAAGCATAAGCTTTTTGTTCTGTCCGGCAAGGGCGGAGTGGGTAAAAGCTCTGTTTCCGCCAATCTTGCGGCAAGTTTAAGCAAACAAGGATACAAGACCGGCCTGATGGATGTGGATGTTCACGGCCCCTCCATTGCCGGCATGTTCGGCATGACCGAGCTTTTGGACCTGACCCCGGACCAGCAGCGGCTTTTGCCCAAACAGATCAACGAGAACCTTAAGGTGGTATCGGTCCAGGCCCTGATGCAGGACAAGGATCAGGCCATCATCTGGAGAGGACCGGCCAAAACCGGCATGATCCAGCAGTTTGTGGGCTCTGTTGACTGGGGGGAACTGGACTTCCTGGTCATTGACGCCCCTCCGGGCACAGGTGACGAACCCCTCACGGTTATCCAGACCATTCCAGAGGCCCAGGGCATTATCGTGACCACCCCCCAGGAGGTGGCCCTGGCCGATATCAGAAAATCCATTTCCTTTTGCAAAACCGTTAAAATGAAGACCCTTGGCATCGTGGAAAATATGGCCGGTTTTTCCTGCCCCCACTGCCATCAGCACATTGAGCTGTTTAAAAGCGGCGGCGGAGAGAAAACCGCAAAGGCGCAAGGACTGAACTTTCTAGGCTCCATCCCCTTTGACACAAGGGTGGTGGCGGCCGGCGATGAAGGCTCCCCTCTGATGTTTGACAAAGAGGAAAGCGCCTTTACCAGGGCTTTTGAAGAGGTGGTCAAAAACATCCTCTCCCAGATTTAATCCCATTTGGGGATCAAATAAGCATGACCAAGACCGGGGCACTCAAAGCAACGCTTTTCCAGAGGGAACGGCAGCACTTTGGCGCCCTGGCCTGTTTTTCGGAAAATGCGGTCCGCCGCAACCCGGAGAACAGGGAAGCCACTGAATACCGCCTGCCCTTTTCCGCAGACGCTGACCGCATCCTCAACTCCATGGCCTTTACCCGGTATTCGGATAAGACCCAGGTCTTTTCTCTGATCCGGAACGACCATCTCACCCACCGAATCCTCCACGTACAGATGCTCTCCCGGGTGGCCCGCACCATCGGCCGCTACCTAGGCCTGAACCCGGATCTCATAGAGGCGGCAAGCCTGGGGCATGACATCGGTCACCCTCCCTTTGGCCACGACGGTGAAATGTTCTTATCCAAACTCACCCAGGAGGCCGGGGCCGGGTCCTTTTTACACAACCTGCAGAGCATTCAGTTTTTAGAGCGCATTGAACGCGGCGGCAAAGGCTGGAATTTGAATCTGCAGACCCTGGACGCCATCCTCTGCCACAACGGGGAAGCCCAATCCAGAACACTGCGGCCGGAACCCCGGAAGGACTTCCAGGCGTTTAACGCCCTTTTGTCCCGGATGCAAAAAGATCCCGCCATAGATCCCATGCCCATGACCATGGAAGGATGTGTGGTCCGCATGGCCGACACCATCTCCTATATCGGCCGAGATCTGGAAGATGCCATCCGGTTGGGCCTGGTCACCAGGGAGGACATACCGTCTTCTTGCGCAAAAACCCTGGGCGACACCCAGGGCACCATTGTTTTCACCCTGGTCACAGACCTGATCCAGACCAGTGCAGATCAAAACTTCATCGCCTTTTCCCCTAAGATATCAGAGGCATTGAAAAAACTTAAAGCCTTCAACTACGAAAGAATTTACAAAAACCCGGCCATTAAGAAACACCTGGCCGGCATCGGGGATATTTTCACCCACCTGTTCGAACGCTTCATGCAGGATATAGAAAAACAAAACCGTGACTCGGCAATTTTCACGAATTTTTTAGACGGCATGGATGAGGCCTATGAAAGAGACCATAAGCCGGGAGAAATCGTACGGGACTTTATCGCCGGCATGACCGACTCCTATTTTATCCGCCAGGCACCGGAACATCTCAGACCGGGAGCTGTGGATCATGTTTGAGAACCGGCGGGTCTACAGAAGCGCCCACGGTAAAAAAGGCCTGGTCCCCTTTGAAATCACGGTACGGGAAACCAATCTTCACATCCAGGCGGGCACAAACCTTTCCCAACAGGCCGTAAAGGCGGTCCTTTGCCAGCGCCAATATCTGGATGCCCACATCGCACAGCATCCCGAATTTGCAACCAGCCTTGTGCCGCTGCCCGATCCCGGGGCGGTGCCGGCCATTGTCTCGGAAATGATCCGGGCCGGCCGGGCGGCCAACGTGGGTCCCATGGCGGCTGTGGCAGGGGCGATGGCTGAATTCACAGGAAAGGCTCTGCTGGATGAAACAAAGGAAATCATCGTGGAAAACGGGGGAGACATCTTTATCCTGTCCCGCTCAGACACCACGGTGCCCATATTTGCAGGGGAATCTCCTTTGAGCATGAAAGCCGGCATTAAAATCCCCGCACGGGATACCGCCTATGGGCTTTGCACCTCTTCTGGGTCCTTTGGCCACTCCCAAAGCTTTGGCAGGGCCGATGCCGTCTGTGTCCTGTCCGACTCCTGCCCCCTGGCCGATGCGGCGGCCACAGGGCTATGCAACCAGGTTGGATCGGCAAAGGATATTGAAGATGTTCTTGAAAAGGGACGAAAAATTCCCGGAATCCAGGGCATGGTCATCATCGCCGGAAAGGCCCTGGGGGCCTGGGGGGACCTGGAGCTGGTCCCCATTTAACCGGTGACTGGCTTCAGCCGGCCCGCCCGTCAACAAAGGCGGCGGATGTTTTTCCCTCCAGCCTAATACAGGGTCCCCACTTTTTCTTCTACAGCCGTTACGATCGCCCCGCTTTCAAGCAATTTGCGGACGCTTTCAATATCAAGGGAGAGCTGGCGGTCCTCTTTCATATAGGGCACCTTCTCCCGGATCTTTTTATAGGCGGCCAGGGTGCCGTCCCCGGCCTTGAGGTTGGTGAACAGGTCGATTCCCTGGGCGCCGCAGAGCAATTCTATGGCAATGACCTCCTCCACGTTCCGGACAATGTCACGGCATTTTCTGGCAGCCGCCGCTCCCATGGAAACATGGTCTTCCTTGTTGGCTGAAGTAGGGATGGAATCCACCGAAGCCGGATGGGCCAGCACCTTGTTTTCAGAGACCAGGGAGGCTGCGGCATACTGGGCGATCATGAATCCCGAGTTCAGGCCGCCGTCCTCCACCAGAAAGGCGGGAAGGCCGGAAAGCTGGGGATTGACAAGGCGCTCGATTCGCCGCTCGGAAATATTGGCCAGTTCGGCAATGGCAATTCCTAGAAAATCACAGGCCAGGGCCAGAGGCTGGCCATGGAAATTTCCGCCGGAGAGGAACTCGCCGGATTCGGGGAAGATCAGAGGGTTTTCCGTGGAGGCGTTCATCTCCACCCGTATCACCCGCTCCACATAGCTGAAGGCATCCCAGGAGGCGCCGTGGACCTGGGGAGAGCAGCGTAGAGTGTAGGCGTCCTGAACCCTTGAGCAGTCCCTGTGAGAAGAGATGATTTCAGAGTTCTCCGTAATCCTGAGCATGTTCTGGGCGGCTTTCATCTGGCCTGTATGGGGCCTTGCCCGGTGAATCCTGGGATCAAATGCCGTCCTTGTCCCCATCAGCGTCTCAAGACTCATGGATGCGGCAATATCCGCATGCTTGCACAGGTTGAGGGCATCGTGAAGAGCCAGGCACCCTAAGGCGATCATGAACTGGGTGCCGTTAATCAGGGCCAGGCCTTCTCCTGCTGCGAGTTCCAGAGGTTCAATTCCCCGGGCGGCCAGGGCCTTGGCACCGGACATGCGCTGCCCGTCCACAAAGGCTTCTCCCCTGCCGATGAGCACCAGAGCCAAATGGGCCATGGGAACCAGATCTCCGCTTGCCCCTACCGAGCCTTTTTCCGGCACCACGGGGACGATCCCCTCATTGAGCAGGGCGGCAAGTTTTTCTATGGTCGCAAGGCGAAGCCCGGAGTTTCCCCGGCAAAAATCGTTGATCCGCAGGGCCATCATGGCCCGGACCACATCCTCTTCCATAGGGTTTCCCATCCCCGCGGAATGGGAAAGCAGAATATTGGTCTGAAGGGTCTTGGAGTCTTCAAAGGAAATGGTCACATCGGAAAGGGCCCCGAATCCGGTGGTCACCCCGTAGATCCGCTCGCCTTCCTTAACCCATTTGTCCACCAGGGCCCGGGCCCGGGTGATCCGTTCCAAAGCGTTCTGTGATACCTTCACCCCTTTTTTGTCCCGGGCAATGGCCACAAGATCCGCCAGGGTCAGACGTTCGCCGTCCAGTATGATTTTGTCTGTCATGGATACTCCTTCCTCACCCCGATCCCGGGATTATTGTCTTGAAAACCGTCCCTTTAGTGAATACCGGCTCCCCGGAGAAATCAGCCGGCTGAACGTGGCCACCTGATCCTGGGCCCAGGTCCTCCGGGTCAGCCTCAGGCACGGGGTCAGATCCGGGACCTCCAGCAGTTTTGCAATATCATTTTCCGGCACAATGGCCTCAATTTCATGCTCCGCCTCCTGTACCGGGGCAACCGCCAGCAGGTAATCGCTGGGAGTCGTTTGGGTATAATCCTGGTCCAGGAAATCCGGTGCCACCGAAGGATTGATCCACCGCTCGGAATATTGCACCGGCACACCTCTGTCCCTGTGAACCATAATGGAATGAAACACAGCCCCCCCCGGCCCTGTCTCCATTTTCCCAGCCAGTTTTTCTGAGGCGCAAACCTCTTCCAGACAGATAATTCGGACGGAGTGCTCCCCGCCCCAGTCCTTTATCTCAGAGGCGATACTTTTAATCTCGAGCAGGGCCGCTTCAGGTCTCGGCCGGGCTACGAAGGTGCCAACCCCCTGGATGCGGACGATGCGCTTTTCCTCGGTCAACTCCTTGAGCGCCCGGTTGGCCGTCATTCTCGAAGCGTTGAATTTTTGGGCCAGCCGGGTTTCGGACGGAACGCGATCATCGGGCTTTAATCTGCCGGAGTCAATATCCCGGATCACCGATCGCTTGATCCGTTCGTACAGGGCACAGGGCTGCTCACTTTTCACCATAAATATAAACCTTGGTCGCCTTTGGGGTCATGGGCTTGACTTCTTCTCTATACTTGTATAGACAAGTAGTATAAAATTCATAATCAAATGTCAACCGCAAACCACTCTGCTCACGCTGCCAAGGCATTGGCGCATCAAGGAGGCCGCAATGATCCAAAGCCCTTCCCAGACCTGGGACATCCTGTTTACCAACGCCAATCTTGCCACCATGGCCCAAGGAAAATACGGGATAGTGGAAAACGCCGCCCTGGCCATTTCCGGCACCACCATTGCCTGGATAGGCCCCATGGCCGAGCTGAAAGACGCCAATAAGCTTTCCGCAAAAAAAACGATCGACTGTGAAGGCAAATGGCTTTTGCCCGGCTTTGTGGACTGCCACACCCACATGGTCTGGGCCGGATCCCGGTCCGCAGAATTTGAAATGCGGCTTACGGGCGCAAGCTACGAAGACATATCCGCTGCCGGAGGCGGGATCTTTTCAACCGTAACAGCCACAAGAAAGGCGTCAGAAAGTGATCTGCTGGCCACAGCCCGAAAAAGGGCCCGCCACTTTCTCAAACAGGGGATCACCACCTTTGAAGTCAAAACCGGGTATGGACTGGATCTTGAAAACGAACTCAAACTGCTTTCCGTCATCAAAAACCTGAACCATATCGCCCCCCAGAATATCCACGCCACCTTTCTGGGCGCCCATGCCCTGCCCCCGGAGTTTTCAGGTGATACCGACGCCTATATCGATCTGGTGGTCAACCAGATGCTACCCAAAGTCAAAGCCCAGGGCATTGCCACGGCCGTGGATGTATTCTGCGAGCGTATCGCTTTTTCCAGGGATCAGACGGAACGCATTTTCAAAACCGCCGTAGATTTAGGATTACAGATCAAACTACATGCCGAACAGCTCTCCGACTCGGGCGGGGCGGCTCTGGCCGCAACGTACCGAGCCCTGTCCTGCGACCATCTTGAGTATCTGTCCCCGGAAGGGGCGGCAGCCATGGCAGAAAGCTGTGTAACCGCCGTCCTTTTACCCGGCGCCTTCCACTACCTAAAGGAAACCCAGAAGCCCCCCATAGATCTGTTTCGTTCCCTGGCCGTCCCCATGGCCCTGGCCACGGACCTCAATCCCGGGACCAGCCCGGTGTTCAGCATGACACAGGTCATGAACTTAAGCTGCCTGTGTTTCGGCCTGACCTGTGAGGAGGCCCTTGCCGGCGCCACCATTCAGGGCGCCCGGGCCCTGGGAATCGAAAAAAACAAGGGCAGCCTTGAACCGGGAAAAGATGCGGATATCACCCTCTGGGATATAGACACCCCCGCGGACTTAAGTTACCTGACCGGTTTTCCGGCGCCGGAACAGGTTGTGATCTCAGGAAAAATCGCGTATTCAGATACAGACTCAGAGGAAACCGCAGCAAACAAGGCCTGAACCGATGGAAGCCACAGCTTCATACTCTATCTGTCCCGGGGCGCGACTATGGTTTGAAAAAAAAAAATTCATGGTATATAGCTTACAACAGACCCTGAACCACAGACGCAATCACTGGCAAACCGATGACAGACCGCTTTTTGCTCCATGAAAAATTTACCCGGGTTTCAAACCGGCATCCCGGCCGGACAGCTGTGGTTGCGCCGGAGGGTGACATCCGTTACAAGGATCTTTCGACCCGGGCCGCCAGACTGGCAAAAGGAATCCTGCCATTTCTTAACCGGGCCGGCCGGGTCCTGATCTGCCTTGAACCTGGTATCGACTTTATCACAGCAATTCTGGCGGTTTTAAAAGCGGGGGGAACATATGCCCCCCTTCACCGCGGCGATCCTCCCGGCAGAATCGCAGCCATATCGGATCTGCCCGGCGCCGGCCTGCTGCTGACGGACGGACCGCTGAAAAAAAAATTGGGATCCCGCCTCGGCCTTCCGGTAAAGACCCTGGCGGATATTTCAGGGGAGAACCCTTCGGGCGAGAAGTTGCCGGAAGAAGGTGCTCACGTTGCAGACAGACACCGGAAACCCCGTCACGCCTATATCATCCACACATCCGGATCCACCGGCGCCCCAAAGGCCATCGGGATTTCCCATGCGGCGATCGCAAATCTTCTGGAGGCCTTTGATGATTTGCGCCCATTGGGGGAGAACGCGCGCTGCGCCCTCTGGTCTGCACTTCACTTTGACGTCTCGGTCTACGAAATCTGGTCTGCCCTGCTGGCCGGGGCCACGCTGTTCATCCCCGAGGACCATGTCCGGTTTTCCCCTGAGGCATTTCTCGAATGGATGGCCGCCCGTCAGATCACTAGTGCCTATGTGCCCCCCTTTATGCTGGCGGCCATGGCAGAGGCCCGCGATAATTTCAGCATCAAACGGTTGCTCACCGGCGTCGAGCCGATTCCGGAAGCCCTTTTGTGCCGCATTAAACAAAATATACCCGGCATCACCCTGATTAACGGATACGGACCGGCGGAGGCCTGCGTTTGCGCTACACTCTACGAGGTTCCCGACACCCCGTCCCGCCAGGGGCGGTGCCCCATCGGAAAACCTGTACCCAACCTGACCATCGCACTTTTAGACCGCCGGGGACATCCGGTACCCCGGGGAGAAAAAGGGGAAATTGTCATCCGCGGCGTCCAGGTTGCGGACGGATACATCAATGCCCCGGGAAAGAGTGCCGATGCATTTGGCAGTAAAGACGGCACGCCATTTTACAAAACAGGAGACCTGGGACTGGAACTCAAGGACGGCAGTTTCCTGTTTCTTGGACGAAACGATTTTCAGGTCAAATTCAGGGGGATCCGCATTGAACCCGGAGAAATTGAGGGCCTGCTCCGAAAACACCCGCATGTAGCCCGCGCCACGCTGGTCGTCAAGGACCTTGACAGCGGGAACCAGGGGCTTGTGGCCTATATTTCTCCCCATAAAAGTATCAGGCCGGAACCCCAGGAAATCATGGATTACCTCAGGCAGATGTTGCCCCGCACCATGATGCCGACGGCCGTGATTCCCCTTGATATGCTCCCGGTCACTCCCCAGGGAAAGACAGACAGGGCCTATCTGATCCGGCGCCGGGATCCGGAACTTTCCGCCGGCCAGGGAGAACCGCTTTCCGAATATGCAAAGGGCGCCGTGCCGGGAAAGGCTCTGGGCGTCGCCAAAGTCTGGGAGGCGGTACTGGAAATTCCCATACGCTCCGGGAATGAGAATTTTATCCTTCTGGGAGGAGACTCGATTTCCGCAGCAGCCATTATGGCCCGGATCAACCGGATGTACGGTACCGATCTTTCCCTTACCACCCTTTTCGACCGCCCGGAGTTTCATCGATTTTCCACCTATATTATAGAACGGGCCGGCAGGGAAAAACGGGCAGGTGAAAGACCCCAGATCCCACCGGAAGACGGTCCCATCCCTTTGATGCCCGACCAGAAGATGATCTGGCTGTTTGAGGCCCTGTACCCGAAAACCACCGTATACCACATCCCCCTGGTTTTTGAGATTTCAGGCGAACTGGATGCCGCCCGGCTCGACAAGGCACTCAACCGGACCATGGCCGCCCACCCCGTCCTTGGATCTGTTTTTTTCCTGGACGGTGACAAGGTGCTTCAAAAAAAAAAGGCGGGCAAACTGCACCTGGCCCTTTGCCGCCTGGACAGCCAGGAACTCAATCTTTTTTTCAGGCTGGATGATCCGGGTATCCACAAATGGCTGGACAAGGAAATCCGAAAGCCCTTCAACCTGGGCCAAGGTCCTCTGATCCGGGCGGCCCTTCTCACTGCGGCTCCCCAGCGCCATGTGCTCTGCCTGACCGTTCATCACCTTGTGTTTGACGGCTGGTCTGCCGGCCTTTTTATCCACGATCTTGGCCAGACCTACAACAAACTTGGCGCCCAGAACGCATCGGGCGGCACAGATCCCGCAGCGGTTCTGGCAAAGTACCGAAGCCATATCGCTCAAAAGCAACGGCAGTTGTTCCGGCAATGGCCCAAGGCAAAAACATTCTTTGCGGCCTATCTGTCCAACCTGCCCGCCATCCCCACCAATGGGTCTTCTGACATTTCCTTTGATGCCGGCACCTGTCCACTGTCCCTGGACGAGGGGATCTTTGCCAGGATAAAAACGGTGGCCCGGCAACAGCAGACCACGCCGTTTGCCGTTCTTCTGGCGATTTTCCAAATTACCCTGGCCCTCAGGACTAAGGAACCGGACCAGGTGACGGGAATTGCCTATGCCGGAAGGGACAGCATGGCATCGGAATCTCTGGCAGGTTGCCTGATGAACACCCTGGTGGTTAGAAACCAGGTGCCCTTTCAAACGGCGTTCTCAAGATTTCTGGGGCAGGTCAAAAAGACCTTGAAAACCGTATTCCAGTACAAGGACATCCCCTTTCACACCATTCAGGAATTCTACGGCAAACAGGGCCGGACCGATTGCATCTTTGACGCTCTTTTCCTGATGCAGACCGTGCCTGTTGGTCCCCTTAACATGGAACGGCTTTCAACCCGGCACCACCCCTGCAGCAGTCACCAGACCAATGTCAGCCTGACCCTGGAACTTTATCAGGCCCAGAAAGGCTTTGAGGGCTGGATGAAGTACAGCAGGGATCGCTATACCGACGCCGATGCAAAAAAATTGTCCCACACCTTCGCCTCGCTGGCTGCCCTGCTGCTGGACTGTCCGGACGAGCGCCTGGACACCTTAACGGCGGATATTGCCCAGACCCTGCCTAGTAACGATCAACTGGCCCAGCAGGTAGAAACGCTCCTGTCGGCTAAAACCTTTCCTCTGTCGCCCATGCAGCACGGCATGCTCATGGAAACCCTGAGAGCCCCCCAGGGTGCCGGCTGTTATGTGGAGCAGGTGGTATTTGACATGGAAGAGGAAATCGATATCAACCGATTTACCGCCGCCTGGGAGCAGGTCGTAGACCTCCACGAAACCCTCAGGCTGGGGTTTGCCTGGAAAGGCAGGGAATATCCCGAGCAATTTCTTGAACCGGCAGGCCCATTACACATCGAAGTAAGCGACTGGAGCGGATTTCCCAAGACGGAAAAGCAAGATTACCTGGCCATGTTTCTCAGAGCGGACCGACGGCTCGGCTTCAGCCTGGACCGGCCGCCGGCTTTCCGGGTGGCCCTGTTTAAAACCGGGCAGGCCCAATTCACCTGTGTGTGGAGTTTTCACCACAGTATCGGAGACGGCCGCTCCATGGCCTTTATCCTGGCCCACCTCTTCCGGATTTACCGGACACCCGCCTTAGAGCTTTCTGCGCCCCCTTCGTTTCGGCACTATATTGCCTTTCTTCACCTTAAGAACCGAAACCGTGCCAGGCAGTTCTGGCGGCAATACCTGGCCGGTTTTACAGAGCCTATGGTTTTTCCCTTCAGCCTGGATGAAACTGACCTTCAGGGAAGCCGCCGCCAGACCCACGCCATGGCGCTGACCACAGGGCATCACCACCTGGCACTCTCCCCCGTGACCTGCCGGAACATCAAGACCCTGTGCCAGAAGAACAGCCTGTCCGTCAACGCCTTTCTCATGGCAGCCTGGGCCGTCCTGCTCAGCCACTACACCGGCAAAACAGATATCCTCTTTGGGGCCACGGTATCCACCCGGCATTTTGATTCAGCCCACAGGGAGGCTAGCGGCCTGTACATCAACACCCTTCCTGTAAGGATCACCATCAGGCCGGATCAGCACCTGATCTCCTTTATTGCCGATATCCGGGATCAGTGGAAACAAATCCGGGAGCACGACCATCTCTCCTTGACGGACATCCATGCTCTCAGCCCCATCCAGGGCAGCACGCCTTTGTCAGAAATTTACTTTGCCTATGATTATAAGACCCTGGACGAAGCGCTGGCCCCTTATAAACCCCAAATCTCCTGTTCCCGTATCCGCCTTCTGGAACGGACCCCTGCCGCAATTTTTTTAACGGCCACCGGCACAGATACCCTTAATTTGTCTATTGAATATGACCAACGGAAGTTCAGCGCTAAAACCACAAAGCAGATTCTGGATCATTTTTCATTTTTCCTGAAATCCTGTACCCAAACTCCTTTTGCCCGGCTCATGGACTTGCCCGTGCTCACGGAACGGGAAACCGAACTCATACAGAACAGACTGAATACCTGCATCGGGCATCTGCCCCCCACCAGTTGCTTTCACCAGCTTTTTGAAATCCAGGCCGGCATCAACCCTGCCGCCCCCGCCGTCACTGACGGCCAGAATCAATACACCTATGGCCAGCTCAACACCCTGGCCAACCAGATTGCCCGGTTACTGGTCAATGAGGGAGCCGGCCCGGACAAAAAGATCCTGCTGCTGATGGATCACAGCTTTGACCTGATCGCCGTCATCCTCGGGGTGCTCAAGTCTGGAAACTGCTATGTCCCCCTGGAGCCCGCCGCCCCGGAAGACCGCATCCGGTATATCTTAGATGATTGCAAACCCGATTTTGTCATCACGACGTCAACCCATGCCGCCAAGGTGGAAAGCGCCCCGGTACGAAGGCTTTTAATGGACCGGGACCGGGCACGCATCAGCGGGCAGTCCGGCGAGAATCCGGAGATTGCAGTCACCCCGGAACACCTGGCCTATGTCATCTATACATCAGGCTCCACAGGACGGCCCAAGGGGGTCATGATTGAACACCACTCCCTTGCCGCCTTCACAAAAACGGCGGCCCAGACCTATGAACTTGAACCTGTGGACCGGGTACTCCAGTTTGCATCCATCAGCTTTGACGCGTCGGTGGAAGAAATCT
Organism: uncultured Desulfobacter sp.; assembly: GCA_963677255.2. GTDB lineage: Bacteria > Desulfobacterota > Desulfobacteria > Desulfobacterales > Desulfobacteraceae > Desulfobacter. The sequence continues at coordinate 867,458 of CAXXER010000003.1, forward strand.
TTCCCACCCTGTTTGCCGGAGCCACCCTCGTAATCAAATCCCGGGAACTGATCCAGACACCCCAGGCCTTTTTCTCCTATTGCCGGGACATGGCCGTAAGTGTCATTGACCTGCCCACCGCCTACTGGCATATGATTGCCGATGAAATTGCAGATCTGCAGATACCGCCGGACCTGCGCATGGTCATCATCGGAGGGGATGCCGTCCATGCAGAAAAGGTTAGAATCTGGCAGGAGGCGGTGGGTCCCGATGTCCGGCTTCTAAACACATACGGCCCCACCGAAACCACCGTGGTGGTCACCTGGGAGGACCTGTCAGCCGCCCCGATAGAGACGAATATTGTGCCCATCGGAGCGCCCTTCCCCTCGGTGAATCTAAGCATTCTCAACCATTTTGGCCAACCGTCCCCGCCAGGGGTGACAGGAGAGCTTTATATCGGCGGCCCCCAGGTGGCCAGAGGATACCTCAACAGGGAAAAGGAAACACAAAAAAACTTTACCTCTCTGGATGCCTGCGGCACCCCTATCCGTTTTTTCAAAACCGGAGATTTTTCTAAAATGCAGCCCTCGGGGAAAATCATTTTCCTGGGCCGAAAAGACCGGCAGGTCAAAATCAGGGGATTTCGTGTGGAACCCGGGGAAATCGAGCAGACTCTGGCCGCCTGTGACATGCTCAAAGATGCCGCCCTGGTTCTGGACAGGACGACTGAAGGAGAAATCCGGATGACGGCTTTTGTGGTACCCTCACAGGAACACCAGCCGGATGAGGCAGAGCTTAAGGCGTGGCTGAAAACCCGACTGCCGGACTATATGATCCCTTCGGTTTTCATCCTGGTAAAGGCCCTGCCCCATACGCCGTCAAGAAAGGTGGACTACCCCCTGCTGAAAGCCTCTCTCAGGACCCGGGAAGCGTCCTTAGCCCCCCCCCCACGGCAAATGTCCCCCCAGGAATCCGAGGCATCCGGCCAGGACCTTTCAAACCATTTCCAGGCCGGATTAATTGAAATCTGGACAGAAATCCTGGGGACCGGGGATTTTAGCCCCATGGATAATTTCTTTGATGTAGGGGGGTCTTCGCTTACGGCGATCCGCCTGGTCACAGCCATTGAAAAACGGTTCGGCATTTCTCTGCCGGTTCTGGCGGTATTCAAGCATCCCACCCTTGCAGGTCTGGCCGTCCAGCTGGAAGAAAAGGATAACACCACCCATTTTTCCAGTATTTCAGCCGTGCAGAAAGCCGGAGACCAGCCCCCTGTTTTCTTTGTGGCGGGAACAGAGGAAAAGAGTATCAACTACAAAGAGGCCGACCTTAAAGGCCATCCTTTTTATACCGTCACCGTCCTGGCCCACAAGACAAGGGGCCAGGAGATCATTCCAATGGATATCTGGGAAATCGCCCGGAGAATTGTCAACGAAATCCTGCAGACCGATGCCAACGGACCCTATATTATCCTTGGCTTTTGCCGGTACTGCCTGGTCGCCTATGAGGTCGCCACCCAGCTGACCGCCATGGGAAAACCCGTGATGCGGCTGGCATTCATTGACGAGTTCTGGCAGAAAAAAGCCAGGCCCCCGGAAAACCTGGAAAAGAAAAAAGGGATGGGCCAAAAACTTACCGGATGGATTCCGAAAACCGGCCGGGCCCTGCGCAACACTCTGCATGCCCTGAACAAAAAAAGGGAACTGTTTTATACGGCAACCGGAAAAACTGCCCCGGAAACCCTCCAGGCCAGCCTGATGGAGTCCTCGTTCTGGAAAGCGTATGACCGCTACATGCCCATGCCCTACCCCGGAGATCTGGTTGTGATAGACAGTCAGGACTGGCAAACCCGCTATACTCCCAAACTGCGGACCTATGTTAAAGGAAGGGTCCGCCGCATCCGGGTGAAAACCTGCCATGACGACTGGTTTGAGCCGGAACAGATCCGCATTGTCATGGCAGCGGTGACCGCCAAGGATGAATGATTAGTCCTTGATTTATAGCGGGTACGCTGATACAGCTATGAAAGCGTTGCACTAACCCCCAACAAAGATATTTCTCAACGGCCGATTATGTACAGATCATTTTACGGACTCAAGGCGCTGCCCTTTAAAATTGATACGGATCCGACCTTTTTATGGCTCGGCGAAAAGCACCGGGAAGCCATCTCCATGCTCAAGTATGGTATCCAGGGGGAAGGCCATACGGGAATCCTGCTGCTTACAGGAGACGTTGGCACGGGAAAAACAACCCTGATCAACGCATTATTCAACAGTCTGGACAAGCGGGTGATCCGGGTGGCCATCACCAACCCGAGCCTGGACGGGCTTGATTTTCTAAACTATATTGCCGCCGCCTTTGGCAGCAAAAGGCAGTTTTCCTCCAAAAGCCAGTTTCTCATCCACTTCACCCGCTTTTTGCAAAATGCCCATGCCAAGCAACGCAAGGTCCTTTTAGTGGTGGACGAGGCCCAATTGCTCACCCAGGAACTGTTGGAGGAAATTCGTTTATTCAGCAATATTGAGCACAAGGGCAAAAGCTTGATCCATACCTTTCTTGTGGGGCAAAGCGAAGTCCGCAGTCACCTGTCCATGCCGGAAAGCCGGGCCCTGAACCAGCGCATCTCCCTGAACTATCACATTGACGCCCTGGTATACGAGGAAACCCGGGAGTACATCCAGTACAGGCTCCAGGTGGCCGGGGCCAAGGAGAGAATTTTCAACCCCGATGCCATACAGCTGGTCCACAAATTCTCCTCCGGCCTGCCCAGAATGATTAATATTATCTGTGACCATGCCCTGCTGACAGGGTATGTGCAGAACACCAAGAGTATTTCCGCCCCTATTATTCAAGAGTGCATCCGGGAGCTGGCCATTCAGGTATCTTCCTATCCGCATGCCGGTTACCCAAGCGCATACCCGGAACAGGGCGCATCCTTTCCAGGCCCGTACCCCGCCCCCCAGCCCCACCCGCCGTACCCGCCGTACCCGGATGAGCAGGAGGTGCGGGAAACTTCGGACGGATATTATGCGCCTCCCCCCAATGAACCAAAGGCCAAGACCGGCCGCATGCTCATTGCCATCATCCTGCTGACCCTGGTTATCGTAGCCCTGGCCGGCTATATTTTCTTCTTCTGATCTTAAGGACTTCATCTATGCGCATCTACGCTGTGGCTGATATTCATAGCAGGCCCGAACATATGAACACCATCTTTTCAATGGTGGATGAACACCGTCCGGACCTCCTGGTCGCCGCCGGCGATCTGACCCACTTCTTCAACTGGAGAACCTGCCTGTCCCAGCTGGACATGCTGAAAGTGCCGGTACTGGCCATCCGGGGCAACACGGACTTTAAACGGATCTGCGGGCCCATGCAGCGGGCAGCCAACCTGACAGACCTCAACCAGGGCCCCGTGCAAATCAGGGAATTTTCTTTTGTCGGTGCCGGCGGCACCCTGCAGCTTCCCTTTGCCTCAAAAATCTGTTTCAAGGAGGAAGCACGGCTGGCCCAGCTTCCCCCTATGGGGCCTGAGACGGTCATGGTGGCTCACCCTCCCCCAAGGGGGATCTTGGACAAGGTGGCAGGAAAATTCAGTGCCGGTTCCCGTGCGTTGGCCCGATTTATCAAGGCTGCCGGGCCAGGGCTGGTTCTGTGCGGCCATATCCACGAGCATCCGGGCATCTCCCAGCTGGACAAAAGCCTCGTGATCAACTGCAGCATGGGGAAATCCTGCCTGGGGGCTGTGATTGACATGGAAAAAGGGATGCCACCCCGGGCAATTATCTTGCATCCCTGAAGCCTGGATGCTAAAGACCCTTAAGAAGACTTCCCCAAAGACAGGGATAAACAAAGGAGAAACACCATGTGCGAATCAAACGTTTATATAAGAGAGGCCGACCAGGAAACCCTGGTTATGGAAAATGTAGCAGCCATAACGCCTTCCGGTGAAAACACCTTTTTGCTCCGGGGGCTTTTAGGTGATCAAAAAGAAGTGAAGGGCATCATTGAAGACATCAATCTCATGGGGCATAAAATCATCTTAAAAGCCTTATAATGCAGGCATTCCAACGGTATCTTCACACCATTGCCCGGGCAAACGGTCTGATCCGGGAGCATCAAGCGCCCCCTGAATGGTTGTTTTACCCCGGCATGCTCCAGGAAAGCCTTTGCAAATGGTGGGCGGACTTCGGTACCCGCGCGTCACGCCACGAAGGCATTGACATCTGCCTGTACCGGTTTGGAAAAGGGCCAATTCGGACCCTGCCCCCGGGGGCTCTGGTACCTGCCATGGCCCAGGGAAAGGTTCTGAACATTTCAGGCGACCTTCTGGGCAGCAGCCTTGTGGTCTCCTGCCCGGATGCCCCCGAAAGGGACGAGGTGGCCGTCATGGTATACTCACACCTTGATGTTCACCCCAAACTTGGCATCGGAGATGAGATTAAGAAAGACAGCATTATCGGGCAGACCTTTGACACCCGAATCAAACAGTCAAAACTGCTGTCCCACCTGCACATCTCCTGTATCTGTCTGCCCAAAGGGCTTGACAGAAACGATTTGAACTGGACCCTTTTCATGGACAGAGAAAGGGTCTTTCACATCAATCCGGTTTTCCTAGGCAGTTTAGGGGAGTCAACAGCCTCAGGATAAGGCTCGCAACGGCCCGGGAACCCAAAAGAGGAATTGAAAAAACCCGAAATTTGATCTATGATCACCTTCAATTTATAACGATTTTCCAAATTAAGATGGAGAGGATGAATGAAAGTCATAAAGATTCTGCTGTTGTTGATCATTCTGGGACTGCTTGCAACCATTGGCTATCAGAACCAGGACTATTTTTTAACGGACACTGACCTGAGCCTGAAACTCTTTTCTCTGCATTACACCACCCAGCCTTTAGGCAACTGGGCCTACTGGGGCATTTGCTTTGGCCTGGGCCTTTTGATCACGGGCATGAGAGGGCTTTTCACCGCATTCCGGCTGGGACGGGAAATCAAGGCAAAAGATGCCAAAATCACGGATTTAAATACCCAGATCAAAACTCTTAAATCCGAACTTGAGATCTTTACCCGCGATCCCTACATTAAAAAAGCCACTGACAAGAAAGCCGCCGGGCAGGAAGAAACCGCCCCGAAGTCTCCGGAAGGAAACGCCACCGCGGAAAACGCAGACGCCAATTAAGGCGGTTAACCCAAGCCCTGCCCATCCATGACCGAAAAGAAACAGACCCCCATGATGGCCCAGTACCTGGCCATCAAAGAAAAATACCAGGACGCCATACTCTTTTACCGGATGGGTGACTTTTACGAGATGTTTCTGGATGATGCGGTTAAGGCCGCATCCATCCTTGAAATCGCTCTGACCTCCCGCAACAAGAATGACGAAGACCCCATTCCCATGTGCGGGGTCCCCCACAAGGCGGCGGACACCTATATCGCCAAGCTCATGGAAAAAGGCTGCAAGGTGGCCGTGTGTGAGCAGGTTGAGGATCCGGCTGAGGCCAAAGGGCTGGTCCGGCGGGAGGTCATCCGGGTCATTACCCCCGGGATGATCCTCAATGAGACCCTTTTGGACAAAGGCTCCAACAATTTTCTGGTAGCCATTTCCCTTGTGAAGAATGCCGCAGGCCTTGCCTGCCTTGACATCTCCACCGGCAGTTTTACGACCTGTCAGGTACCGCGAAGTGCCGGAGGGGTGCCGGCAGCCCTCATTGATGAAGCTAAGAAATTGGGCCCCAGAGAAGTGCTTCTGGCCGCCCCGTTTGAATCGGATCCGCTGTTCAACCCATTGCGCAGGGCCTTTTCAGATCAGCAGATCTCCTATCTGGACAAGACCGCCTTTAACCTGGAAGAGGCAAGGCATCTGCTCACCGAAGAGTTCAATACCAGGAGCCTGGAGGGTTTCGGCATTGAGCGTATGCCGGCGTCCATTGCGGCTGCAGGAGCGATCCTGAGCTATGTCCGGGAAACCCAGATGCAGGATACCCGGCATATCTATAAGATTGCCCCCTACAACCTTTCCGATTTTCTCGTCATTGACGACAGATCCTGTAAAAACCTCGAACTTTTGAGTAATATTCAGACCCAGGACGGCAAGGGTACCTTGATCCAGGTCTTAGATAAAACCGTTACCGCGATGGGCGGCCGGCTGATCAAGCATTGGGTGCGGTATCCTTTGGTGGATAAAGCACAGATCAACCAGCGCCTGGACTGTATTCAGGAATTGCTGGATGCCCCCCATATCCGCCAGGGCATTGCCGACCGGCTAAAATCCGTCTATGACCTGGAACGGCTGGGGTCTAAAATCTCCATGGGCCAGGGTAATGCCAGGGACCTTCTGGCCCTGAAGCGCTCACTGACAAGCCTGCCCGGTATTTTTACCGACCTGCAGGATTTGGGGCAGCCCGGCCTCACCGGAGCGGACATGCCCCAAAGAGGGGAACTGCTCACTCGCCTCACCCAGCTGGCCGATCTCATTGACTGTGCCATTCGGGAGGATGCCGTCCACCTGCTCAACGAGGGCAACCTGATCAAAGACGGGTACAGTGAGAAACTGGACGAACTGTTATCCATTACCCGGGACGGTAAATCCTGGATAGCCGGCACAGAAGCCAAGGAAAAGAAAAAAACCGGGCTTTCCTCTCTGAAGATTAAGTACAATAAAGTGTTCGGCTATTTTATCGAAGTTTCCCGTGCCCAGTCAGCCCAGGTGCCCGAGCATTATATCCGCAAGCAGACCCTGGTCAATGCAGAACGCTTTATCACCGAAGAGATGAAGGAGGTGGAATCCACCATTTTCAGCGCCCAGGATAAGCGCAGCGCTTTAGAGTACGAAATCTTTTGCAGCATCCGGGACCAGGTGGTGGACCGGGCGGTGGATATTCTGACCATGGCCGAATTCATTGCCAGAATCGATGTACTCCAGGGGCTTGCCCGGGCAGCGTCCGAGAACAACTATACCCGGCCGGACATCAACGGGGAACACCTCATCGACATTAAAGAGGGCCGCCACCCTGTGGTGGAAAAACTCATCCAGGGGGAGCGGTATGTGCCCAACTCCATCTTTCTGGACGACTCGGAGCATCAGCAACTGCTCATCACAGGCCCCAACATGGCGGGCAAGTCCACGGTGCTGCGTCAGGTGGCCCTGACGGTTCTCATGGCTCAGATGGGCTCCTTTGTCCCGGCAGCCCAGGCTTCCGTGTGCCTCATCGACAGGATCTTCACCCGGGTCGGGGCGCTTGACAACCTCTCCTCCGGCCAAAGCACGTTTATGGTGGAAATGGAAGAGACGGCCAATATTGTCAACAACGCTACCCCCAACTCTCTGGTCATTCTGGACGAGATCGGCCGGGGCACCTCCACCTATGACGGAATGAGCATTGCCTGGGCCGTGGCCGAGTTTCTTCACGATTTGGACGATCACGGGGTAAAGACCCTTTTTGCCACCCACTACCACGAACTGACCCGGTTGGAAGAAATCAAACCCAGGATCAAAAATTTCAATATCGCAGTCAAAGAGTTCAACGACAACATTGTTTTTTTACGACAGCTCGTCCAGGGCGGAACCAATAAAAGCTACGGCATCCAGGTGGCCCGGCTGGCAGGGGTACCTGATCCCATCATCCACATGGCAAAGCAGGTCCTGGCCACGGTGGAAAAAGGGCCCGGCTCACAGATCTCGCCGCCCCCTGCGCCCCCCAAACAAAAAAGAAAGAAAAAATCTGAGGACACCGGTCAGATGGACCTGTTCAACCCGGTGGAAAAAGGGCTCAAAGAGATGCTCGATGACGTGGATATTGCCACCATGACCCCCCTCGACGCCCTGAATTTTGTCCACGCCTTAAAGCAAAAGGCGGGCCGGGCCTCATGACCCCTTCCGTCCGCATTCAGCCCATTGCCAAATCGCTGCTGCTTGCGGCCTTAGGACTCCTGCTGCTACAGACCGCCCCTCTCCTTTCTCAAAGCTATGCAGGGGAAGCGGCCAAGGCTCAGTATCTGGCTGCGGACCATTGCTTAAAACAGCTTAAAAAATCGGCCATAAACAGACAGAAGGTCTCCTCCTGGCTGTCCTGCATCAGCCGGTACGAAAACATTTATACCACATACCCAAGCGACTCCTGGGCCCCGGCCGGGATGTTCAAGGCCGCAGAACTTTATCTCCAGCTCTTTGACGTTTCAAAAAACCAGACTTACGAGGCAAGGGCCGACGACCTTCTGGCCCGGCTCAAAAACAAGTATCCGGACAGCGCTTACCGCCACCGGGCCGAAACCCTCCTAAAACTGAGGACCCCGTCCTACCGCAGTACCGGTAAAATCAAGACCATCAAGTCAAAAAAAGAAGAGACCCGGAACGACACCGCCATGGTCGCTCATAATGGCCCAAAGGCGGGTGCAGCCCAACAACCTGAACCGGTTGCGAGCCCGCCGGCCCCCCGTCCTGAGGCATCCAAGCCTCTGCCTCCCCTGCCCGAGGGAGACACAAGGGTTACAGGACTTCGCTTCTGGTCCAATCCCGAATACACCCGCATCGTGGTTAACGCAGACTCAGACCGGCCCTATGCCCACCGCCTGTTAAAAAAAGATCCTGCCATCAACAAGCCTCAGCGGCTCTACATTGATATTGAAAAGGCCAGGCTGGGCAACAAAGTAGCCGACCATACGCCCATCAACGACGACCTGCTCATCCAGGCCCGGGCCGGACAGTACCAGCCCCATACCGTCCGGGTGGTTGTGGACATCAAAAGTTTTAAAAACTACAAGATCTTTTCCCTGAAGGACCCCTTTAGAATTGTCATTGATGTCTGGGGAGAAAACGGCAAGGCGGATGACCCCATGGCTGACCTTCAAAAGACCTTGGATGAACCGCCCGGCGGGACACCGGCCAAAAAAGAAAAAACGGTCCGGATGACAACGGATAACCTTAAATCCTCAGACATCGCCCGGCAGCTGGCTCTGGGCGTGCGCAAAATCGTCATTGACCCCGGCCACGGCGGCAAGGATCCCGGAGCGCCTGGCTATATCAAAGATGTCTGGGAAAAGGACATTGTCCTGAAACTGGGCACGGCCCTGGCAAAAAAATTAAGGCAGCGTCTGAACTGTACAGTGCTGTTGACAAGGGACACCGATAAATACCTGACCCTCGAGGAACGCACGGCCATTGCCAATACCCAGCGGGCCGATCTTTTTATCTCCCTGCACTGCAACGCGGCAAAAAGCCGCACGCTTTCCGGCATTGAGACCTATATCCTAAACCTTGCCACCGACGACCAGGCCATTGCCGTGGCCGCCAGGGAAAACGCCACCTCCAAAAAGAACATCTCCGACCTTGAATATATCTTAAGCGACCTGATGAAGCATGCCAAAATAGAGGAATCCTCTCGTCTGGCCAACAATGTTCACTCCTCCCTTGTCTCCGGCATGAAAAAAAACTACTCCGGCATCAAGGATCTCGGGGTCAAGCAGGCGCCCTTTTATGTGCTTTTAGGGGCCAGAATGCCTTCCATCCTTGTGGAGACAAACTTTATTTCAAATAAACAAGAGTGCAAAAGGCTGATGAAGGCAAGCTACCGGGAGCATCTTTGCAACGCCATTACTGACGGAATAGAAAAATATATCAATGCAACCAATCCCAAACAACTCTAATCGTAAAGGAGAATCCCATGTCTTTTGAAAACATCATCCTTGAGTTTGACGACAGCATTGCCACCATCTTCTTTAACCGTCCCAAGGCCCTGAATGCTCTGAACAACGCTCTTTTTGACGAACTTTCCACCGCCTTGGACCAGATCGCAGCAAACGATGCCATCAAGGTGCTCATCTTCACCGGTGCCGGAGACAAAGCCTTTGTTGCCGGAGCCGATATCTCCGAGCTTGCAAAGATGACCCCTCTCCAGGCCAAATACTTTTCAAGAAAAGGACAGCAGATCTTCTCGAAAATTGAAGCCCTTCCCATCCCCGCCATTGCGGCCGTCAACGGATTCGCCTTAGGCGGCGGCAGTGAGGCGGCCATGGCCTGTGATTTTATCTACGCCTCCGAAAAGGCCATCTTTGGTCTTCCCGAGATCAACCTGGGACTGATTCCGGGATTTGGCGGCACCCAGCGTCTGGCCCGGCTGGTGGGAAACAACCGGGCAAAGGAGATGGTCTTTACAGGAAAAAATATCTCTGCCCAACAGGCATTGGAATATGGTATGGTCAACCAGGTCTGCCCCCATGACACCCTCATGGAAACGGTTCTTAAAACGGCAAAACTTATGGCATCAAAAGGCAAGGTTTCCCTGCGCGCCGCCAAGGAAGTCATCCAGTCAGGGACTTCAGCGGATCTTGAAACCGGATGTCGCATTGAAAACGATGCCTTTGCCATGACCATGTCCAGTGAAGACGCCAAAGAGGGCACCACCGCATTTTTGGAAAAACGTAAACCCGAATTCAAAGGTACGCTCAGATAGGGGAAGAGAGGAGAACATGCCCATTTACGACATTGATTTTGAAACCATGCCCAGGGAGGGCCTGGAGGCCATCCAGCTGCGAAGGCTCCAGACCACCATTGAACGCATTTACGCAACGGTTCCCTTTTACAAGGAAACCTTTGACAAGGCAGGATTAAAGCCCTCGGACATTAAAAGCTTGGATGACCTTCGCAGGATCCCTTTTACGACCAAGCAGGATCTTCGGGACAACTATCCATATGCCATGTTTGCCGTTCCAATGGAGCAGGTGGTCAGAATCCACGCCTCCTCCGGCACCACAGGCAAGCCCACGGTTGTGGGATACACAAAAAGAGACATCAGCACCTGGTCGGATCTTATGGCCCGGAGCATGTCAGCGGCCGGTGCCACAGCGGGAGACATTATTCACAATGCATGGGGATACGGCCTTTTCACCGGAGGCCTTGGCGCCCATTACGGTGCGGAACGCCTGGGCGCTTCGGTCATCCCGGTATCCGGCGGCAACACCAAGCGTCAAATCACCATCATGCAGGACTTTAAACCCACCATCCTCTGCGGCACTCCCTCCTATATCCTTCACCTGGCCGAAGTCGCCGATGAGATGGGTGTGGACTTCAAGGACCTGCATTTCAAATCAGGCATTTTCGGGGCCGAACCCTGGACCGAGGAGATGCGTCAGGAACTTGAAGCCAAACTGAATCTGAGAGCCATTGATATCTACGGCCTCTCCGAGGTCATGGGACCGGGCGTTTCGGTTGAATGCTACGAGGAACAGGCAGGACTGCACGTATTTGAAGACCACTTCATCGTGGAGGTTGTGGATCCCGATACCTTAGAACCCCTTCCCCACGGCGAACCCGGCGAACTGGTCTTTACCTCCATCACCAAAGAAGCCTTCCCGGTTATCCGATACAGAACCAAAGACATCACGTCACTGAATCCGGTTCCCTGTTCCTGCGGCAGAACCCATATTAGGATGAACAAACCCTCCGGCCGGACCGACGACATGCTCATCATCCGCGGTGTCAATGTCTTTCCCTCCCAGATCGAAAGCGTGCTCATGGGAAGCGGCGATGTGGCTCCCCATTATCAGCTTGAGGTGGACCGGATAGACAACCTGGATACCCTGACCGTCAAGGTGGAAATTGACGAGGCCATGTTCAGCGACGATATCAAAGGACTGCAGACCATGGAGGGCAAAATCTCCCATGACATCAAGGAACATCTGGGGGTCTCAGCTAAAGTACTGCTCGTGGAACCTAAAACCATTGAACGCAGCCAGGGCAAGGCCGTCAGGGTCATTGACAAGCGAAACCTTTAAGCAAGGAGAATAAAATGGCTGAACAGATATCCATCTTCATAGAAAATAAAGAAGGCCGCCTGGCCGAAGTCACTGCGATCTTAAGAGACGCTCAGGTCAACATCAGGGCCCTGTCCCTGGCCGACACAACGGATTTCGGTGTCCTGCGCCTTATTGTTAACGACAACGACAAAGCCACCTCCGCCCTGAAACGCGAAGGCTTTACCGTGGGAAAAACCCGGGTGCTTGCCGTGGAGGTTTCCGACGAACCCGGCGGCCTGAATCGGGTGTTAGATCCCCTTTGCGAACAGGACGTCAATGTGGAATACATGTATGCCTTTGCCAATCCCCAGTGCAAAAACGCCATCATGATCTTTCGCTTTGACGACATTGAAAAGGCCAGAAAAATTTTGACCGAAAATGATATCAAGGTCATTGACGGTCAGGAAATCTGCAACCTGTAAAACACATACAGCCGTATCCTTATGATAAACACTTGCGTTTAGACAAAGGATGCGGCTGCATTTTTTTTCTTTCCCCGCCCGGGTCGGGTCGCGCCCGGGATCTTCTATCCTAAAGGCTTTAACGGCAGGCGCACCTTGAATATCGCCCCCTGGCCCGGGGCGGAGTCGACATCAATGCGGCCCTTGTGATTTTCCGTCACAATAAAATAGGAAACGGCAAGCCCAAGTCCGGTCCCTTCTCCAACGCCTTTGGTGGTGTAAAAAGGCTCGAATATCCGTTTACGGACATCCCTGGGCATCCCCGGCCCGTTATCTTGAATTTCAATACACGCAAACCCGTCTTCCCGGTAGGTCTTCAGCATAAAACAGGGCGGTTCAGAAAGGGGTTGCTCCCCCACCATGGCCTGGGCTCCGTTGGAAAAAATATTGAAGAAAACCTGCTGAATTTCACTGGACTTACACTCCACCGGCGGCAGGTCCGGATCATAATCCCGTTCAATTCGTATCTGCTTGAAGTCAAATTTCTTTTTCAAATTATAATCGCTGGCTGCAAGTTCCAGCGTCTGATCCAGCAGGAGAGAAACATCCTCAGGAATGAAGCCCGAGGTGCTTTTCCTGGAAAAGGACAACATATTGGCAACGATGTCGGCAGCCCTCTTGCCTGCGGCCATGACAGCGTCCAGCATCTTGAAAATGTCCCGCTGCTCCATATAGGTGCGCATCGTCTGAAAGTCAATTTCAAGGGCCTCGGCACTTTTAAGATTGGCCGGCAACGGCTTTTCGATACGGTTTCGGATTACCTGGGTGTTTTGCAGGATCCCGGCCAGAGGGTTGTTAATCTCATGGGCCATGCCTGCGGCAAGCCCGCCTAAAGAGACCATCTTTTCCGACTGAACAATCATCTCTTCGAGCCGGTTTTTCTCTTCTTCTTTTTTTCTCAGGCTCAAGGCTTCAACCAGGGCCATCACCATCATCTGGGCCGCATCCAGATCCTCGGAGGTAAATCCGCTGCCGTTGCCTGCGAATCCCACCATGCCGATGACTTTAGATGCCGCGATCATAGGAAGTCCCATAAAGGCATCAATGTGAACATGGTTCTCAGGAAGGGAAATAAAATCGGGGTGAGCCATGGGATTGTTGGCAATCACTGGCTGCCGGCTTACCAGGATTTTTTCCTTGATTCCCCGAATGCATTTGACAGCCAGTCTGCCGTCTGAAAGCCCGCAGTCTTCCCGGGCCTGTTCCGACACGGCCAGCATATCAAGCTGATCAAGGCCCTCCTCACTGACCTCGCCTACAAAACAATAATGACTGGTGACCACCCCCTGGGCAATGGGGATGAACAGTTCCGCCACTTCCCTGTAGGACTCGGCAAGCATGGATTTTTGAAAAAAGGTATTCACCGAGGAGATTACCCGGCTCTGGTGAAGAATTTTCTTTTCCTTGAGAACCTTTTCCTGGATCTCTTCTTCAAGATTTTTATTGGTCAGGGCCAGGTCCTCAATTTTATCCTTTATGGCATCCCTCATGGTGGCGAAATTCCGGGATAAAATCCCCACCTCTCCCACACCGCTTCCCTCAATCTCCTTTTCCAGATTTCCTGCGGCGATCTCAGAGGCCACCTCAGCCAGTTTGGTGACCGGCCGCATCAATGCGTTGATCAAAAAAATCAAGGAAACGGTCATCACAACGATGACACTGAAGGTAAACCAGATCATCTTGGTCCTGAACCCGGCCAGTTTTTTTTCAATGAGGCTGGTAGAATAGACCACGTTAATCTTGCCCAGTTTCAACCCGTTGTAATAGATGTAAAAGCTTTTGTGGATGTCCATGCCACCCGGGGCAAATTCGCGCTCCAGATGGATATTGATATCAATATCCGACTCTGCAATGGAGATGCTTTTCATATTTTCATCGTCGAAAAAGGTCTCCATATTGACCTTAAGGGTTTCCAAATCCACGTTGTAAAGGGGGCGGGTATTGACCAGGCGCATCACATAGGCAGCCTTGTCAATTTTTGTCCGAAGACTGGACAGTTCTAAGTTGCGAACCTGTTCGGTAATATAAAAGCACAAAAAAAGACTGATAATACTGCAGGCGACAACAACAACCGTGATTATGCGAGATCTCAGGCCCATGGTGATCTTCCTGTGATACGGGGTCAATATGTAAGCCCCAATATTCTCACATATTCAAAGATTAAACAAGGGCGGACTGGTTGCCCGACACGACGCGAACCAGGGCTCTGTAGTCCTCGGATGCGTTGGAACCGGGGGCAAATTCAAATATGGTCTTTCCATAGGAAGGCGCCTCGGACAGGCTTTCATTATATCGCACAGGGGCACATAAATGCTGAGGATACAATTTTTTAAGCTCATCCAACAGGGATTGAGGGCCTTTAATCCGGGTATCCAGAAAGGTGGGGACGATATACTTAAGCTGGATTTCTTTTCTGTACTTCTGAATGGCACCAAGGCTTTTGATAAACTCTGAAAGCCCGTGCAGCGGCATGATTTCAAGGGCAACCGGCACCAGCACTTCCTCAGCGTAAAACAGTACATTTACAATGAGCTGATCCCATCCAGGAGAGGTGTCAATCAAAATAAAATCAAACTGGGAGTCCAGGGGTGCCAGGGCCTCTGCCAAGGTATATTCGGCACCAAAGCTCTTGCGGTCAATGATCCGTTTGACACCGGCCAAAGATTTTCCGCCGCCCAGAACCCAGAGATTGTTTCTGGCTTCGACAAGGCATTCTTCGGCAGGAAGTTCTTTGGTCAAAAGCTCGGTTAACCCCGCTTTGGGCTTTTTGCCCAGCATATAGGCGGACTGCCCCTGGGTATCGGTATCCACCAAAAGCACCTTATATCCGGTCAAGGCCAAGCCGGCGGCCAGGTTAACGCTGGTTGTGGTCTTGCCAACCCCGCCCTTGCTCAAGCTGATACAAATCTTGCGGGCGGATTTCCCGACGGGTTTGGCGGATGGATCCTTCCGGGTCCCCCCAGCCTTTTCCTCCCCGACAAGATCGGCGATGGAAACCGGAAATTTATAACTGCACGACCCACAGGTAGCCAATAAGGATTTTCTATTCTTCTCAGCATAGGCGGCAATGACATCAGAGCTAACTTTGTGCTTTCTTGAGCACTTGGGGCAGACGATTATCACCTTACGACCTCTCTTTTTCAATCTCGGCCACGATCGCATCCACGGCGATACTGGCAATTCGTTTCATGGACATGCGACTTGCCGCACCCGAGGCGACTTTGATCCTGATCTTTGCCTTTCCCTCCCAGGTTTCAACGGTAACAGGTCCTTTGGACACTTTCCAGGAAGAGGTCGGGGCCGGTTCCTCATGGGTTGCAGGCTCCGGGTCATCGCGCCGGTAAATGAGACAGTCCAACTCCCAGGTCAGGCCGGCGAATTCTTCGTCACCTGCACCCAGGATGCTATCCATAATATCTTTTTTTTCTGTCATGGCTGTTTGAATGTATCCTTACGCGTCATCCCCCGGAAGGCCGTTGTCTGTCAGGGCCTGGGTCTTGATCGTCCTCAAAATTTCTGACATACGGTCAAAATCGTCTTTGGCCATATCCTGCCACTCAATACCAAAGTACAATTGTCCGGAAGTCTGGACCGAACAATGGATAACCTTGCCGGTAAGCCCTGTCAGGTGGGTTGTGCCCAGCCATAACTGGGCGTCTTCAAGGATCTGACCCTCTTCAAACACAAGGCAGCTGTCAGCGAGAATGGCGATACCGGAGCCGGAAACATTGGCCACGGAAAAAGTTTGCTCCTGCAAAACCGCCAGGATATTGCTCTTACTGGAAACCGGCACCCGGAACGATTGACGAACCGGGATTTCTGTTTCCTGGGGAAGGGACTGGATATCTATCGACCTGTCTGTCATGCCACCCTCTTGCCAGCGATGAATTTATATAAAATTTGTGAAGTATATTACACAGATGGGAAAGTATACCAGGTCCTTGCATCCCTATCAAGAGAAAAGCAATAAAAAAGGGGCAACCCCCTATGGGACTGCCCCTTTTTCAATCTAACGACTTTCTAAACGAAAGCGGCGCGGCTGATTAGTGGCCCATTGCCTGTACTGCAGGAGCGATAGCAGGATGAACGAACAGCAGGATCATTGCAACAACCAGTGCATAGATACACAGAGACTCGATCAGAGCCAGACCGATGAGCATGTTCACCTGGATTTTACCTGCGGCTTCGGGGTTTCTTGAGATACCGGCCATTGCGCCGTTCAAACCAAGACCCTGACCAATACCGCAACCAAATGCAGCAATACCGATTGCCAGACCTGCAGCCCATACACTACCAACTAGAAATTCCATGTTTTACTCCTTAAATGTTATATGGTTATTGTACCAACGGGCTTCTTCCAAAAATCCCGTATAAAGCCGAACTTAAATTCTGATTAATGAGCCTCTTCAATGGCGCCCGCAATGTACATGGTGGGCAGCAGGAAGAAAACAATGGCCTGAATCAGGGAAACCAGGATACCCATGGCCATGATAGGCAGGGGTACCAGAAAGGGGCCGGCCAGCATGAGCAGAATGCCCACAACCAGTTCGTGGCCCATCATATTTCCGAAAAGACGGAGGGTGAGAGACAATACCCGAGCCAGATGCCCGATGACTTCGATGACGAAGAACAGAGGCATCAGCGCCGGTACCGGCCCTAAGAAATGCTTAATGTATTTGGCACCGTGCATTTTAATGCCGATGACATGACTCCAGGCCACTGCAATAATGGCCAGGGCAACCGTAGTGTTGATATTGGCGGTGGGAGGATAGAGCCCGGGAACCAGACCAAACAGGTTGCCCAGAAGGACAAAGAGGAAAATGGTCAGCAGCAGGGGGTAGGATGACCGCCCTTCTTCACCGGTGATCCCCACCATGAACTCCTCAAGACCGGAAATAATGACTTCAAATACGTTCTGAGCCCCTTTAGGCACCAGGGAAACCCCTTTGCCGCCCAGAAACCCGAGCACAATCAATACGAGCATGGCCAGCCACATGTAGGTGACATGGGGATGTGCCCCTGCCCATTCTTCCAAACCGAACATACTGAAAAACGAAGTCATGATTAAATATGGATGTTCCACCTTATACCGCCTCCTTGAATAAGATTCGAGTTAATTCAACCGCCGCCGCCAGGAATGTGCTTGCAACAACAACGGACAGGCCCGCCAGAAGCCCTACCGGATGCACACTATGGTTTGATATCAGCAGAAAAATGATAATGGCTGTCAGCATGAACCGAAGATAATACTTCACCAGCAGGCTGCCGATCAAAGACTTTCCCTTGATCATGACCTGCTCGGAATTAATATTCCGGCTGACGGTCCGCTTGAGAAGCTGAAAATTTACGGTCACGATAAGCCCCCCCAGAAAAACTCCCAGATATACCTTCTGGGGCGCCAGGGCCAAGGCGACCATACTGGAACCCAAAAAGAGCATCCAGTTGGTCCGTGTAATAAAATTTATGATTTTCTCAAGATCCGCCATCAATGTCTCTGCTTTTCTGCCCCGCCCGGTAGATATTGCTGAATCCGGCTGCGATGCCGAGGGCCAGCCCCACCAGTAAAAGGACAGGTTGCGTACCAAATTTTTTATCCAGCCAGTATCCGATGGCCAGGCCGATAACGATGGCCAGCGCCACCGAGATGCCGAGGCTGGCAAAGTACCCAAGTTCTCTGAAGGTTTTGCCTCTATCCTCTTTCATATCAGCCTTTCTCGGGCCGGTGATTCCCGGCTGGTTTTACCTTAAAATACCAATTATCAATGAGCAAATACCATATGCATCATCCTAAGTCAATGTGAAAAAGATCATAAAAAAAATTGAAGAACTTGTTCAGCAGAAAACACTAAAGACCCCTTTGTTGTAAGGGTTTCATGCGTTTTCCAGCACGGCGACCGCCGCAAAACGACCCGTATTTTTTTCCCTCCTGTAGGAGAAAAACAGGTCGGGATGACAGACAGTGCACAAGCCCATGGTTTCAATGTGCTCTTTTTTTAGACCTTTGCCCAGCAACTGATCTTTGCTGATCGTCCAGAAATCGAACCGGGGACTGCCAGACGACTTATACGGCCAAAAGGCTTGTGGCAGTTCCTGTCTGAAGTTGACGAACTCGGCGCAGCAGGGTCCTAAAGACGGCGCAATCCCGGCTTGTATAGTTTCCGGCCGGCATCCAAATTCCTCGATCATCTGCCCCACGCATCGCCCCAGGATATCGGCCACACTCCCCCGCCAGCCCGAATGGACATTGGCGACAACGTGGCAAACCGGGTCGTAAAGGATTACGGCCTGGCAGTCCGCCACCTGGATGACGATCCCAAGCCCCGGCTCATCCGTGATCACCCCGTCAGCCTTGACCGGCGTTTTTGTCACGCCCGTCTCAGGATTCCAGAGTTCATCGGAGTTCACCTGTCCGCGTCTGATGATATGGATATCTCCCCCGTGAACCTGTGAGAGAAAAACGGCCCTTGAAATGTCCAGATGCTCAAGCATACGCCGGCGGTTCTCTATGACATGCTCCGGGGCGTCTCCACAACCAAGCCCCACATTAAGCCCCTCCCGCGGCGGTGGGCTGACCCCTCCCCTGCGGGTGAATACGGCGTGGGACAAACCAGGCAATCCTTCCATATGATCAAACACAAGAGACTCAACTGCCGCCATAAAACCGCTCTCCGATCCGCTGAATGATACGGGTGGTTGAGATATCCTGCTCAAAGGCAATCCGCTCCACGCGGCCCTGATTGGCTTTGACAAAATCTGCGCCTACAATCTGATCCTCAGGCCAGTCCGCGCCCTTGACCAGGACATGGGGATTAACGGCCCGGATCAACTCCCCGGGATCCTTCGCGTCAAAGAGGACCACATGGTCCACGCAGGCCAGTGCCGACACCACGCAGGCACGCTGGTCTTCAGTCACTACCGGGCGCTTGTCCCCTTTAATCGATTTTACGGAAATATCCGAATTCAGCCCCAGAACCAGCAGGTCTCCGAATGTTCTCGCCCGGGCAAGATAGGTCACATGCCCTGCGTGGAGGATGTCAAAACAGCCGTTGGTAAATACAATGATCTGACCCTGTTCCCGGTACCGGGCACAGGTGTCTTTTGCCGCTTTCAATGATAAAATTTTATGATTCAACTGATATCCTTATCCATATATGTCGCTGCGGCGGTCCGTCATAACAGGGATCTGCGCCCTGGCCTCCGTCACCCGCGCCATATCCAGTTCCGATAGAATGACCCCGTCTTGATCCCCGGCCTCTGCCAGGACCTGTCCCCATGGATCGATAATGGCGGACAGTCCCGGAAAAGCCAAGTCCTCATCCGCTCCGGTCCGGTTGGCTCCAATGACAAACACCTGGTTTTCTATGGCCCGGGCCCGGAGCAGCGTCTGCCAGTGCATTGCCCTTGGGGTTGGCCACTGGGCCGGGACGATCAGAATCCGGGCGGCCGCCAGGGCAATGGCCCTGGCCAGTTCCGGAAACCTTAAATCATAACAGATCAAAAGCCCGATCCGCCCTATAGCGGTGTCTGCCGTCACGATCTTGCTGCCGGGAGAAAAATAGCGATGCTCGTCGGTCAGCCTGAACAGATGAAGTTTGCGGTATCCATCGTTGACCGTTCCGTCCCCGTCAATAACATATAGGGTATTATAGACGTTCTCCCCCGCAAATTCGGGAAAACTGCCGGCCACAACCATGTTATGACGCCGGGCAACAGCGGACAGCGCATCTATGGCCTGGGCCGTTTTACCGGCGTGCTCTTTCAAGCGCTCATTGTCAAACCCGCAGGAAAACATCTCAGGGAGCACGGCCAAGCAGGCCCCCTGCTCGGCAAGCATGTCAATGTAGGACAACGCTTTTTCCATATTGGCGTCCACATCCCCCATGGAAACGTTGAACTGAATCACTCCGGCTTTGAATGTGTTCATTACCATGCCGCGTTTCTCCTTTATATATATTCCGCCTTTCTCACATACCGGTTTCCGGAAGGCAGGTCAATGGCAATTGCCTGCCCCAATCGGGGTTATTTTTACGGACCATACGATTTTTTTTAATTAGGAAAATCTTTGAAGATTGCTAATTTTTTAACAGTAAATAAGGAATTTGGCAAAACAATAAAAAGCGGATTCCCCAAAACCCTTTCAAAGCCCTGGAATCCTTTAAAAACAGGGCATTTAAAAAAGCTTGACAGGCCAGGGCCGGTTCATTAGGTATGTATCACTTTTGCAATCAACGAATTTGGGGACATCGTGACATTTAAGGTTTTCTTTCTTTTTATATTTACATTCTCCGGCAGCGTCTTTTTTGCCAGGTCTGCCCGGAGAGAGTCCATGTAGATTATCTTAAAAGATCACAGTGAACTCCAAACCATGGGCAGACGAAGCACCCGGCCTCCCATGGTTTTTTTATGCATTACGACCGCGGGCGGCAGCCCTATACAACCCCAGGCTTTCACGGCCGGGCCAGGATGCCCAAAGCACCAGCGTTAACCCAACCTTAATTTAAAGGAGAAAAGGAAGATGACAAGACGTGCAATCGCATTACTGACCGCAGCAGCGCTGTGCCTGCTACCGACCACAGGGCTGATGGCCAAGTCCGTTTACAAAATCGGAGGGATTTTCTCCTCCACGGGGCGGGCCTCATTTTTAGGCGACCCTGAAAAAAAGACCATGGAGATGATGGTCGATCAGATCAATGCTGCCGGCGGTATTGACGGCGTTATGCTGGAGGCCGTGATTTACGACTCTGAAGGCGATCCGGGCAAAGCCGTCTCTGCTGTAAACAAACTGCTGCACAAAGATAAAGTCCTGGCCATTATCGGCCCGTCCACCACCCCCACCACCCTGGCCATTGTCAATTTCGTGGAAAAGGCAAAGGTTCCTTTGATCAGTTGTGCGGCGGGCATCAAGATCACCACACCGGTCAAGCCCTGGGTATTTAAAACCGCCCAGAGTGATCTTCTGGCCGTGGCCGCCGTTTATCAGCACATGAAAGACAAAGGCATAAAAAAAATAGGGGTGCTCACCGTTTCCAACTCTTTCGGGGAAAGCGGAAAGCATCAGCTGTTGGACCAGGCAAAGGACTTCGGGCTCGAGGTGGTCCAGGACGAAAGCTTTGGGGCCAAAGATACGGATATGACTGCCCAGCTGACCAAAATCAAATCCCAGGGTCCGGATGCCATTGTCTGCTGGGGAACCAATCCGGGGCCGGCCGTCGTGGCAAAGAATGCCAAACAGCTTAAAATCGATATTCCTTTATACCAGAGCCACGGGGTCGCCTCTCCGAAGTTCATTGAGCTTGCCGGTGACGCGGCAGAAGGGATCATGCTGCCCACAGGCAAAATTCTGGTGACAAGCCTTCTGGATGCCGCAGATCCCCAGAAAGGTATCCTGGAATCCTACGAGGCCGATTACAAGGCAAAATACAACAGCAACGTGTCCGGATTCGGCGGGTATGCCTTTGATGCCATGAATCTTTTAACCGGCGCACTCAAGGGTACCGGCGGAGACAAGGCCAAACTGCGCGACAACCTTGAAGCAACCCGGAACCACATCGGGGTGACCGGCGAATTCAGCTTCTCCGCCAAGGACCACAACGGACTGTCTCCGGATGCTTTCGTGATGGTGGAGATCCAGAACGGCACCTGGAAACTCATACATTAATAAAAAACCCAGCCGTTAACGCTGGAAACCCACCCATTAAAATGGTAAGGCTGTCATCTGAGCACTTTCAGATGACAGCATCTTTTTTCATTAAGGAATTTTCATGCAGGAAGTCATTCAATACCTGTTTTCCGGTATTACCACGGGGGCCATTTATGCGGTCATCGCAGTCGGCCTGTCCATGCTTTACGCCTCCACGGAGCTGATCAACTTTGCCCACGGGGAATTTGTCATGGTCGGTGCCATGGCCCTGGTCACCCTGTGGGTCCACCTGGGGCTCCCCCTGCCCGTGGCCATGATAGGCGCCGTAGCCCTGGGCTGTACCTTAGGGCTTTTATTCGAACGGTTTGCCATCAGAACGGCCAGATCCCCCCAGCCCATTGTATTGATCATTATCACCGTCGGCGCATCCATATTCCTTCGGGGGCTTGGTATGATCGCATGGGGAAAAGATCCCTTCGGCGTCCCCTCCTTTTCCGATCACGACTCCATCGTGATCCTGGGGGCAGCCCTGGTTCCCCAGAGCATCTGGATCGTTGCCGCGGCAATCCTTTTGGCCGGCGGCATCCATTTTTTCCTGAAACAGACCCTGACCGGCAAGGCCATGGTGGCCTGCGCCGTCAACAAAAAAGCGGCATGGCTGACGGGTATTCCGTCCGAAACCATGGCGGTTCTGGCCTTTGGCATCAGCACCGGATGCGGGGCTGTGGCCGGCATATTCATCGCTCCCATTACCATGAGTTCCTATGACATGGGCACCATACTGGGGCTTAAAGGCTTTTGCGCCGCCATGATCGGAGGAATCGGAAGCCTTTGGGGCGCATTTGCAGGCGGCATCCTGCTCGGGGTGCTCGAATCCATGGGCGCGGGCCTCATCTCTTCCGGGTTAAAGGATGCCATTGCCTTTATCCTGCTGCTGCTGATTCTCTACATCCGCCCCGGCGGACTTTTTGCCGCCAGGGAGGCCAAACGGTTCTGAACATGGAACAACACACAAAAAAACTGTGGATGGAGCACGGCACGTTTCTGGCCGCCACCCTGCTTGCAGGGGTGTTCATCCAAAACGACTACTACCTGCAGATCCTGACATTCATCGGGATCAACACCCTGCTGGCCTTGGGGCTTAACATGCTCATGGGCTATGCCGGTCAGGTGTCATTAGGCCATGCCGCGTTCTACGGCATCGGGGCCTATACCACGGCCATTCTCTCCGGCACCTTTGGCATTTCCCCCTGGCTGGCTTTGATCGCTGCCACAGGCACTGCCGTATTCATCGCATTTGTAGTGGGACTGCCCACGCTCAAGTTATCCGGCTACTACCTTGGCATGGGCACTCTGGGATTCGGGATGATTGTCAACATCGTGTTCCGGGAGTGGGCCGGGATCACCGGCGGCGCGTCGGGTTTTGTCGGCATCCCCCCATTGGAGGCCGGACCCGTGACTTTTATGTCAGGCCGCGCCTATTTTTTTCTGGTCTGGGGGACGGTTCTTGCCGCCATCCTGATCTGCCGCAGAATTCTTTCCTCCCGAATGGGCCGGGCCCTTCGGTCCATCCATGACGGGGAAAACGCCTCTTTGGCCGTAGGGGTCAACACCCATGCCCTCAAACTGCAGATCTTCATGTTCTCCGCAGCCCTGGGCGCTGTGGCCGGTTTTTTATACGCCCACTTTGTCCTGTTCATCAGCCCGGAATCCTTCGGGTTCATGGCATCTGTCAAAATGGTCACCATGGTCGTGATCGGGGGTATGGCCAGTGTCTGGGGCGCCCTTTTCGGCGCGGCCCTGCTCACCCTGCTGCCCGAAGTCCTCCACGGGTTTGCAGAATATGAAATGGTCGTGTTCGGACTTATTCTCATGGGGGTGATGATCTTTCTTCCCCAAGGATTGACCAAAGGATTTATGGACCTGCTGGCTAAAAGGAGGCGCCGTGAAGATTCAGAGCAGTGATGACAAAAAGGAAACCGAAAATTTGCTGGAAGTCACCAATCTGACCAAACGGTTCGGCGGGGTCGTGGCCCAGGACAACATCTCCTTTTCCATTGAACCGGGCATTGTCTGCGGACTCATCGGTCCCAACGGGGCCGGAAAGACCACCTTGTTCAACATGATCACCGGCATTTACCGTCCCGACGGGGGCAGCGTCATGTTCAACGGAAAAAATACCCGGAAAATGGCCGTCCACAGGATCGTTGCCGCCGGCATTGCCAGAACTTTCCAGCACGTAGAGCTTTTTGCCTCCATGACCCTTCTTGAAAATGTCCTGGTGGGCATGCATGTCAGGACCCGGTCCGGATTCTGGGGGGCTGTAACCCGCATGCCCTGGGTAAAAAAAGAAGAACGCCTGGCCAGAGAAAAAGCGAAACAACTCCTTGACTTTACGGGTCTTTTGGACTGGGCAGACAAACCCGCAGGCGATCTGCCGGTGGGGCGTCAGAAGACCGCTGAGATCGCCCGCGCCCTGGCATCAGATCCACGGCTTTTGCTCCTTGATGAACCGGCGGCAGGACTTAACGCAGTTGAGACCGAAAGCTTGGGACGCCTCATTGAGCAAGTAAAAAAGCGAGGGGTCACCATGATGCTGGTGGAGCATGACATGAGCCTTGCAATGGGGATATCGGATAAAATCATTGTATTGGATCAGGGTAAAAAACTGGCAGAAGGCACCCCGAGAGAAATTCAGAACAACGAGGCGGTCATGTCCGCTTATTTAGGCCAGGGATGAGAAGACCAGGGACAAAGGCATGCTGAAAATCAAAAATCTCAAATGCAGGTATAACAATATCGTGGCGGTCCACGGCGTCAGTCTCTCCGTTAAGCAAGGGGAGCTGATCTCCATTATCGGGGCAAACGGTGCGGGCAAAAGCACGCTTTTGTCCGCAGTCTGCGGCCTTCATAAACAATGGTCCGGCCAGATTCTTTTCCAGGAAAAGCCGCTGAACGGCATGTCTCCGCCGGCCATTGTCCGGTCCGGCATCAGCATGGTGCCTGAAGGCCGGCAGATCTTTTCCCCCCTGAGCGTGGCGGACAACCTGAAAATGGGAGCCTATACCCGGTACAAAAAAGGGAAAAAAGCCCAGGTCTCAGAGGATATTGACATGATCCTGGAGATGTTTCCCATCCTCCGAGAACGGGCAGACCAACTGGCAGGAACTTTATCCGGCGGGGAACAGCAGATGCTCGCCATAGGCCGTGCGCTGATGGCCCGCCCCAAGCTTTTGGTTCTGGATGAACCCTCCATGGGGCTTGCCCCGCGTATCGTCGACATGATCTTTGACACCATACTCACGCTGAGGGATCAGGGGGCCACCATCCTGTTGGTGGAGCAGAACGCCCGGGCCGCCCTGAAAATTTCAGACCGGGGTTATGTTCTGGAAACCGGAAAAATGGTCCTTCAAGGCAGCGCAGATGAGTTGCTTTTGGATGATGATGTGAAACGGGCATATCTGGGCAGGGATTACGGAAATTTTTATGATGGGAGGGATAACTAATGCCAGAACGCATGATACCGGACATGAGCCGGGACGAAAAAGAGCAGCTCAAGCTGGAACGACTCCAGAGCACCCTGAACCGAGCCTATAAGAATGTCCCCTTTCATCGGTCCCAGTTTGAAAAAACCGGCATCTCCCCCCAGGACATCATCTCTTTGGAAGATTTAAGGCAACTGCCGTTCATGGACAGAGAGCATCTGGGCACCCACTACCCCTACGGCCTTTTTGCCGTGCCCCTGCGGGACATCGTCCGCATCCATACCGCCCCCGGCACCGGCACAAACCCTTCCATCAGCGGCTATACAAAGGCAGATCTTCTGATCTGGAAAAAGCTTGTGGCCAGAAGCTTTGAGGCCGCCGGCGTCACTGAAATGGACATCATCCAGATTCACCTGCCGCCGGGTCTGGCCAACTGGGGGCGGGACTACAAGGACGGGGGAGAAATTATCGGTGCAGGCGTAATCCCGAACAGCCCCCTTTCCCTGCCCAAGACGCTGATGGTGCTCCGGGACTATAAAACCACCACCCTGGTCACCACCATAGCCTTTGCCGAAACCCTTACCGACCATCTCTTTGACACCCAGTGCCATCCCAGTGAATTGAACCTAAAACGAATTCTTCTTGTTGGAGAACCCGCTGAGCGGAATCAAATCCGTGACCTTGCCGAACGGCTCCACGTGGATGTGTGGCAAAATTACGGCCTAAGCGAAATTCCCGGGCCCGCCATTGCCCACGAATGTGCCGATCACAGCGGACTTCACATCAACGACGACCATATCCTGCCCGAAATCATTGATCCTGTCACCGGAAGCCCCCTGCCCCCCGGGGAAAAAGGAGAACTTGTGCTGACCACCCTGTCTGCCAGAGCGTTTCCCCTGATCCGGTTCCGGACGGGGGATACGGCAAAATTTTTAAACGATCCATGCGGGTGCACCTCCTGTCTGCAAAAAATCGAGTGGGACAATGAGAGGACGGACGGTATGATGATTATCTCAGGCATAAAAATAAGCCTGGACAGGATTCAGGAGAGCCTGCAGTCCGCCCTGAAGCTGGAGCGGCCGGACTGCAGCATGGAGCGCCTGCGCCAGGGCGGAACGGATATACTCGGCGTCTGCCTGGTCATGGATGACCGCTTTTTTTCAGATGAAATCAAAGAACTCGAACAATTGATGGCCAGGACAGAAGCCGCACTGTCCGAGCAGACCGGGGTGCCGGTCAAAATCAGCCTCATTCAAAAAAGAAATTAACGCGGCTTACGCCTCTTGCTCAGGAAGGGAGGGTTTCCCCTTTTTGACAAAACTGTCAATGACAAAAGAAGATTGAATCCGCTGAATCCCCTGGATCTGCGTCAGCTTCTGATTCATGAATTCACCATAGGCCTTGAGATCCTCGGCAATGACCTTGAGGATAAAATCATTGGCCCCGGCAATCTGATAGCACTCAATGACTTCAGGAAGCTCCGCGAATTTTTCTTTTATCTCCGCCACAGAGGAAAGCATGCTCAGGCTCAGAGAAATGCTGACCATCGCCATGATTGAAAATCCGATCTTTTCCGGGTCCACCACAGCTGTAAAATGGGAAATCACACCGGCCGACTCCAGACGTTTCACCCGCTCCAGGGTTGCCGGAGCCGAAATCCCCACAATCTTGGAGAGCTTTGAATTGGTAATTTTGCCGTTTTCCTGAAGGGTGTTTAAAATTTGTTTATCAATGCGGTCCAGCGCCATTTCTCCCCCATATTTGAATCCACGGATAAGAGGACTTCAGCCCCTTACCCGCCCATTTTCTCCTTCATGAGTACCTTTTTACGGTTCTAATTTCAATCCTCGGATGGAGTTTAAAGGAAAAACATCCGGCAAATCGGCACCGTTTCCCCCAGCACGACCAATATTAATTTGAACCCAAACATCCCGGTTTGGTTGGATTCCAAACACCATTTTGAATTTTTATCCATTTTTCATGAATTTATAACAGCAAAATATGGAAAATTCCGGAAAATTCTTAGAATATCATTGACAAATATGGAATTGACCAATAAATACAAAATAATATCGATATAGAGACTATATTTTTCATGCTTACCGATCAGCAGCAATACTTAAAGTACATGCAGATCATGTCGGATTTGATCTGTTTTATCCTGTTGTATCTAATCATCCTTCCCACGGCGATTATAGCAATTGGTGACTGCTGCGCACCGTCCTTTTCAGCAATGATTGAGCCTGCTGAAAATAGTTGCATTTACAAATCCATCCCCTATGCCATAGGGACCTTGACCGCCATTTTGATCTCAGGTCTTGTTTCTGCAGGCATTTCATCCATAAATCGATTAAACGCCAACCGTTTTTGGCCCCTTGTTTTCATTCCCCTTTGCCTTTGTTTCATCAACCTGTGGCTCCTCCAACAAATTTTCGATTTTTTTCCAGCTATTTCCGGCCGCCCCAAAATTGTAATCCTGACCATCGCCACGGCAAGCCTGGTTTTGCTGCTGTTACTGAACCGTGCCAACATTTTTTTTCTTATGAAAAGAAACCAATGCCACCATTTCCTGATCAAACACGTTGTTCTGGTCGGAACAGGGGAGGAATCCTCGTCATTGGCTCGATATATTTTGGATCATCCAGAAACAGGATTGAGGCTTGCAGGATTTCTTTCAATGGGTCCGGTTTCAGGCTCCCTTGATACTCAAGGGCTTCCAATGCTGGGCGATGTAACGGCACTGCCAACCGTTGTCAATGAAGTTGTGGTAGATATGATCATAATAGCCGATTGTAACGGCATGGAAAACCAGATTGATTTTCTGTTTAAAACATGCGCGACCATAGGAATTGAGCTCGGGGCGTATAGCCCCCTTCCCTGGGTTACCCGACGAGTTTACAAATCAATACAACCGCTCAACGGCACGAATATCGTCCTGTACAAATTTGTACATATCACGCCCCTAAAGGCTTTTCTAAAACGCGTTTTCGATTTCACCGGCTCTGCTATTTTAATTTTTCTCAGCCTCCCTTTCTGGATCGTTGTCCCGTTGATGATCAAATACAGTTCAAAAGGGCCCGTCTTTTTCCGACAGGAACGGGTTGGTAAATCCGGACGCAAATTCATCCTTTATAAATTTAGGTCCATGTATCTGGACGCTGAGTCTCTTCAGAAAGACCTTATGCATCTCAACGAAATGGATGGTCCAGCCTTCAAGATTAAAGAGGACCCGAGGCAGACGCCTACAGGAAGGGTACTAAGAAAACATAGCTTGGATGAACTGCCCCAATTATTCAATGTTTTTAAAGGAGACATTAGCCTGGTTGGCCCAAGGCCCGCCATGGAAGGAGAGGTGTTTCAGTATAGGCCGGCAGAACGGAGGCGCCTGTCTGTGATCCAGGGCATCACATGTATCTGGCAGGTCAGTGGCAGAAACGAAATTAAATTTGATGAATGGATGAAACTGGACCTGATGTACATTGATCAATGGTCTTCTGTCAGTGACGTTAAAATACTTTTTAAAACCATCCCGGCCGTGCTGCTGAAACGGGGCGCATATTAGTACAGGATGATAAAGACCAGAACACAAGGGTGAATCCTATGAGTTTTTTAAAAAAAATACTGGGAATCGAGAAGAAAAGGGGGCTGGTCACCTACAAACGGGGAATTCAGCATTTCAACCGGCTTGAATATGAAAAGGCCATTCAGGATTTTGAGGAAGTCCTGGCCGAAAAAAACCTGGCCAGTTCCCTAGAAGCCAATCTGGCCAAATTTTACTGCGGCAGGGCATATATCAATGTAGGCCTCACTGAGTTTGCCAGGAATCACAGCAGTAAGGCCTTGGGATATTTCCAGAAAGCCAAAGCATTTAACCCCAAGGATACGGACCTACACTATTTCATTGGTATCTGTCAGAACAATGTGGGCAAGTACCAGGAGGCCATGGATTCGTTTACCAAAATCATGGAAACGGAGCCTTGGAACATCCCAACAAAACTGAAAATTGCCATTATCTTTCATAATATGAAAATGTGGAAAAATGCTGAAGAAATCCACAGAGCCATATTGGAGAAGCATCCGGGATTCGCGGATGTTCATTACCACTTAGGCCTTTCGCTCATGAGCCAGGGGAAGCCGGAGGCGGCAGCACAATCCTTCTCTAAGGCCTTGACCATTAACCCAGACTATACGGAAGCCCGGCAGAAGCTATCCATGGTTCAAATCTGCATGGATCGGCTGGACAAAGCAGAGGACAACCTAACCCTCATCAGCCGCCGGTATCCACAATATGCTGACGTTCACTATCTTTTGGCCCTTATCAAGGAAAAAACAAACGACCTGCCTAAAGCCAAACACCACTTGAATTTGGCACTTGACATTAGTCCTCAGTTCAAAAATGCCTTAGTAAAACAAATCATTATTCACTGCCGGGCAGACGAAAAGACTGCAGCCCACGCCAAGATTGAAAAGGCACTAAATTATTATCCACAGGACAATCGTTTTCTCTCCATCCAGAAGGCACTAAAATTATTCGAACCTGAATTCAACAGTGGCCAGGTTTCAATAAATCAACGCACGGTCATTGACCTTGAAGACGAATATCTCATTAAGGAGTTGAGGAACGAGTTCCACAGGGACCTGGACATCATGCCCAATGTTTCCGAAATCATCTCCATGTTCAACAACTCCAGATATCTCCAGGAAGACAGCAGCCTGACTGAATTTCTGGTGCCCTTTATCACGGAGCAGATCAACCGGCACCCAACCTATCCGGACCTATACAACAGTCTGGGATCCCAGTTGCTGTCTGCTGGAAAATACATGGAGGCGGAAAATGCATTTGGTAAAGCTCTGGAGCTGAATCCGGACTATGTCGCCGCCAGGATCAATCTGATGAAAACCCTTCATAAAAACAAAAAATACGAAGAAGCCTTGGTACACGGGAACGAACTCTTCCCAAAGAATTTGCCCTTCCCCGATGTCTATTATACCCTTGCTGAGATTCAGTACCATCTCAAGATATATCAGGACGCCCTGATAAATACAAAACGGGTGCTACGCCTTCGACCGAATATGAATAAAGTCAGGCTTCTCATGGCAAAAATTTATGATAAACTGGGTGATAAGACGGCGGCCGCGGACATGCTGAGAACCTTTCTCAAAGGAATTGCAGAGGCGGAAAATCTGCAAGACGCCAAACAGATGCTGGACAACATAGAGAGTTCAAAAGAGTCCCAGCAATAGCGAGGCATTTTCCCATGTGGGACACGGGACCGTACACAAAAGCGGAAAGACCCATAGATAAAAATTATTTATTTCAAGTAGTTAGCGGCATGCCATCATGTAACTAAAAGGACGGAGGTATGCCCAGGAAAAAGGCTTAAAAAGTTGGTCGGATTTTTATAATTAAAAATAGAGGCATTTATCGTTGCCCCGCCAAACTCCCGATGAATGCAATTATAATTTCATATGACAAAGAATGATCTCCTCACCTGTGTAAACTCCAGTTGCGCCACGCTCCTTCCTCGGCCTGGATTGAAAACAAAAAGAGCAGGGAAACTAGCCCAGTTCATAGCTTAACCATAGCCTATATTGGTCTTATCCATGGGTCCATCGTAGCGGTCGATCCCAATCAGACCTTGTTTTAAAAAACTTATCATTTCAATAACATATGTGGATACAAAATAGATTAATGAGGCGCGTGACAAGCAAAAATTGTGGCGCGGGTCTTGAGCGAGACCGCGGAAAATTCCCTGCCCGTGCCAGGATTTCATCCCCCCAAAGAACTTTACCACAATGAATCCTGCCAACACCTGCCAACCAACCCAATTGTTTTCAATATCAGCGGTGCAGCATCACATGATTTCAGAATGCCTGAATGCACCTGCAGGCAGTGGTGTTTATACCCAGCAGATTATAGTTGATTGCTGCCAGGAAATTAATTTTGATAGGTTCAGCCAGGCCTTGCTGCAGTTAGTCCGGGCCCATGACCTGTTTCGCATCGGATTTATTCATAATGCCCAGGATGGATTTAAGCTGCACATTGCGCCGCTTCAAGAAATTAATATTGAAACAAATGACTGGAGCCACCACCCAAAGCATGTGGCAGATGAATTTTTAAATACATTTATTCAAGCAGACAGGCGTCTTGGCTTTTCGCCTTTAACCCCCCCTTTGTTCCGGGTCGCACTTTTGAAACTGGTAGAAAACCGCTATACAATCATCTTAAGCTTTTTTTCTGCCATTGCCGATGAAAGGCAAATCCTCTTTATCCTCAAAGACCTGTTTGCCATTTATAATAAGAGATGGCATCCCTATGTACCCCAACCCAGCCAGCATACACTCGACGAGGATATTCAGAGAAGCTTCAACCCGGCGGCCATGGTTCCCTGGAAAATTTGGTTTTCCGATGTTGCAGCCCCATTGTTCCTCCCCTTTGCCTTTATTAAGCCTAAGGTTAAAACAAACCGGCGAGCCCAACGGGTTCGCCCCCTTACAACCCAAGTGCAACAGGCGGTTCTTTCCCCCGACGTGACCAGACAACTCCATGAATTCTGCACTACAAACAAAATCGAGATGGATTTTCTCCTGATGGGCATCTTTGCCATTATTTTGTCCCACTACTCGGGTGAGGCAAAGATCTTCTTTTGCATCCGGTGTTTTGATAAGTCCGGGGTGGCTGGGCCTGGAAATAATGCCAATATCTTGCCCGCAAAATTCGTTGTTGATCCAGGGCAGTTGCTGACCAGGTTTCTTTTACAAATTAAAGAAGCCGTGCATGAAATCCAGAATCTGGAACAGGCCTCCCTTAGCCAAATTCGCTCGGAAATTCGCGGAACATCGAACACGGACCTTTTTGACATTGCCTTTTCCTTTGAAAAACAATGCGCAGAAGCCATCGTTCGACCTAACGCAGACATCCCTTGCAATCAGGGGATCCGCATTCTAAAGCGAACCCCCTTTTCCCTTTTTCTCAGCATCTGCGGCAAAGATCAACTGTCTGTATCTTTGGACTATGACAGGCGGCGGTTTGACAAGAATTCGATCATGGACATCCTGAGGCATATAACAACGGCGTTAACCGCTATCCCGGGGCAAGGGGATCTGACCCTGTCACAGATTCCCATATTGACACCCCAGGAAAAACATGAAATTGCCCAACAATTGAACCCGGTTCCCATGCCCCAGCGGCCGGATTCCTGCCTTCATCACCTTTTCGAAATCCAGGCGACGAGCAACCGGGACAATGAGGCGCTTGCCATTGGTTCGCTGACGTTAAAATACGGCCAGTTAAATGACAAGGCAAATCAAATTGCCAATTACCTCAACAGCCTCGGCACAAGGCCCCAAAGCCGTGTGATGGTGATGCTGGAATCGAATCCAGATCTGATACCTTTTTACCTTGGGATACTCAAGGCCGGCTGCATCATCCTTCCCATTTCTACGCGACAGCCAGAAAAGCATCTTCAAACAAATATCGATGCCCTGCAGCCGGACCTGGTGATCACCTCAAAAAAATGGGCTGCCACACTTTTTTTGCCCGCAGACAGAATCATGGATGTTGACAACGTGGAGCAGGCCATTGACCAGGCCCCGACCTCCCCCACTGGCATATCGGCAGATCCTGAAAGTATCGCGTTTGTTTTAGGCACTTCTGGTAAAGCCCAACCACACCCAGGGGTGATGGCCGCGCACTATTGCCTTGTATCCTACGCCAGATCTGCCATTGATCTTTTCGATATTCTGCCCACTGACAGGCTCTTCATTGCATCGGGCTGTAATGCCCCCCAATTTGCCTCCCAGGTGTTTCTCAGCTTTCTTTCCGGTGCAACGCTTGTCATGCCCCCCTGGAAGTCACAGCCCTCTGCCCAGGATTTCTCGAATTTCTGTATAGCCCAGGGTGTGACAATTCTTGTCATAGACGAGGACGCCCGGCAAGGGTATTTATCGACTCCCAGTCTCTTTCTGCCAGAGTGCTTAAGACTTGTCATCCTTAACCATAGCCGGCCGGAAGATCCCCCCCTTAAAACCATAAAAGCCAAGATTGCGACAACGACTCAGATCATTGCGACCTATGGCCAGGCCGAGACAAGCGGTGCTGTGCTCTGGACAGAGTTGCCTCATGCCCTGTTGCAAACGCCCCCCCTCTGGCGCCCTTTTCCCGGCAACTGTTTTACCCTATTGAACCGGTTCCTCCAACCAGCCCTTCCCAATACTACAGGCGAGCTTTATATTGGGGGAATGCAAGTCGCCCAGGGGTATTTTAATTCGATTGAAACAAACCGGGGTGCCTTTAAAAAAATTGGCTTTATGGGAGATGGAATTCGCTTTTTCAAAACAGGAAAACAGGCCCGGCGTCTTTCCGACGGAAGTCTGGCCTTTCACCCCATCCCCCCCCCAATGGCTGCCGGGATGAATATGGACCGAGCCCCCTCTAACCAGGCAGTTCAGGCCAAGCCCCTGATCATCCTGGTAGGCAATTCAGCTCGGGCAGCCCAGTCTTACAAAAAAGCAGACCGCCTGGGCTATGATTTCTTTCATTCCCCCATTTTCATCCATTTCTACGATCCGAGAGGGCTCCATCACAATGATTTGGATATCCCTGGCATTGCAGAAAAATGTATCCAGGACATCCGGGATACCCATCCCCACGGGCCCTATATCCTCATCGGCATATGTCAGAATGCTGTGGTGGCCCATGAAATCGCGATTCAGCTTAAATGCATGGGCATAGACCTTGCTTTACTCATTGTCATTGATGAAAACTGGCAGGCTGCCCCTGGCAACCGGTCAACCAATTCTTTGCCCTTTTTTCAAAAACAGATCAGGGAATTAAAGACAAGGGGAATGGGATACCTTTTTTTCAAATTTAAAAAAAGGCTGAAAAATCTGAGAGTCAAAGCCATCAGCTCTCTGGACAGCCTCAGAGAAAAATTGTGTATTATGGCCAGGCTGCCCGTGCCTGCATCTATTCAATACAGAACTTTAGAACAAATCTACTACAGGGCCTGTGAAAAGCATCCCTATACACCTCCAACCTATGAGGGGCGAGTCGTGCTCTTGTACTCCAGAGGATGGGAAAAAAAATTTAACCCCCAATTAAACCGGTATTATACAGGTCCCATCAAAAAAGTCTCACTTGCCATAGATCACTCCGAATGGTTCCGGCCCAAACAGATCCAATTTATCTTAAAGGAAATCTTGCGCCATGGGTAAACTGATTCGCTTTATGATCCTTATTATCATCATTTTATCGGCCCTGGTGGCCTCTACCATGGTCATTGATTTTATAGGTCGTCAGTCAAAATCCCTGGCCAGAGACATGCTGATAAGCAAAGGCATCAACGGGGTAAACATTCAAAATGTTACCATCGCAAAATCAAAGCTACAGTTGCCTGCGACCCTGATATGGCAGGGGATCGAAATGACACTTTTTACGGATAAACAAAGCCTATTTTCCAATCAAAAGCTAAATGTCGTGATTCCCCGTCTGGAAATCCGGATAACCGGCTTTCTTGAAAACCAGTGCAACCTGTTTATCCCGCGCATCGATATCACGCCACTCTCCCCTGGAGCCCCAGCCTCTCCAGAAAGACGGATTGAAGGCCTTGAAAACGGTCGGATCGACCTGGACTTCAAATTTAACTTTTTTCATCCTTTTACGGCAAAAGACCAACTCACCTCAACCCTGTACAGCCTGTCCCCCCTCTTTTCCAAAGGCAGCACCCCTGTCCCTCTTGATTTTTCGGGGATACTTCTCTTTAGCATCAAATCAGATCCCCTTCGGGCGAAGGTGTATACGAAAAGGCGCCCTGACGGTTATTATGCCTTGCAGATAAACGAGGAATTTTTCCAGACCATTGCCTGGTACAATACTTATGAGATCACCGATGCTGAGGCAAAAGTTTTATCACAATACCCTTTTCGCATGCCCGGTCTGGTTAACATCATGGCAGAAGCCAAAGAGGAATCCAAGCGCATGGCCAAAATCCGAGATATTCCTGAAGATGCATACCGCCATATTCTATGGAGCTATCTTCTAACCCGGTCCTATGGCCCGGAGTTTGCCAAGCAGGTAACCGATGCCCATGAAATCGGAGACCTGTCAAACACAGAGGCTGACCATCAAATGGACTATCACAACAATGCCATTGGCCGTCAGTATGCCCAAAAAAACTATAAAAAACACGAAATTCTAACGCAGTTGCTCAATGATAAAAACGTTATTCGAAAACCCGTGGAATAGAATTCGAACACACAAAAATCGCACAGATTCAAGATGTTTAATCTTCTTAATAAATTAGGGCAGTTATTTGCACAAACTCCATTAGCAAAACGCTTTGTGAGATGTCTAAAATGATTTCCCCATCCCAGATTCAACCCACGGATCTTTATCCGGATTTATTCAAAGCTCTTTCAAAAATTCTTTTATCTGAGACTTTGCAGTTCTGGATATCCACCTTGCCATATTTTCCGATAGCATACACATCAACAGTTGGTAAAAAGACACATCGCCCAAGCATCCTTGCTGCATTTGAAAAAGGGATATTATGCACCATAACAACATACGCAAGCACAGACTACTATCAAATATTAAAAGTTGAAGAAATACCGGTGCCAAAGAGATGGATCTTTCTGTTAAAATTCTACCGTTTTTTCAAAGCGGTTCGCAAAATGGGATTTGACCTTGATGCCGCCATCAAAGACAGCCAAAACCGGATTCCAGGTAATCATATTGGTAATATTGTGTATTGGGATATCCAGAAAATACTGCCCCCTCATGAATTTGATGCCTATGATCGCGACATTTTAAACCTCTTTGATAAGGGACTCTTTAAGACAATTTTCGAATTTATGCACACAAGCTATTATCAAATACAACGTAAGAAGAGAAAAAAAAATCTGCCTCAAACGCTGAAATGGATTCTTAAATATTATAAACTATACAGATCTATCAAGAAACACGGCTTTCAAATCAAAAACAAATCCCTAAAGTCCTATCCTTGTGTTTTTGATTCTCCAGGCCTGATCATGAGGCTTGACGGGCACCACAGAGCTGCCGTGGCAAACCATTTTGGCTTAGAAAAGCTGCCGATTTTACTTATAACGCTTGAAGATTTATTGAATTATAAGGCATTTGACCGAAAATTGCTCGCAGATCTGCCTGGAAAGGCTGGGGGTGAATCACGACCGTTTGAAAAAAGCCGTAATTTTGCAAACGACTCGCCTCCTTCATGATAGGGAAAAATAAATCCTAAGAACAGTTCCCAATTGCCCACCTTATCTCCCCACCAAAAGTTGAGTATCTTAATCAAATGAATAATAAAAAACTCTTTTTCATCTTACACAATTATTGGAAACAATCCCAGGGAGGAGCAGAGCTTCAGGCCTATTATCTGGAGCAGGCGGCCATGCAAAAAGGATGGGAAACCCACTATTTTTTCCTTTCCAACAATAAAGGATACGAAAAACCGGTTGGAACATTCCTCCATCCAATAAAAAGGAAAAGAGTATGGACCAAATTAGGGGATATAAGCTATCCTTACATGTGGCAGCTATGGAGAACCCTAGAACAAACAGCCCCGGATGTTATCTATCAACGATGCGGTACGGCCTTGACCGGGGTAGCAGCCTATTTTGCACAAAGACACAAGCGGAAGCTCATCTTTCACGTTGCATCAGATCGGGATGTTTACCCAAAGCCATTTGCTTGGCAAAAACCACACTCAATATTTGAATATAAAATGACGGAATATGGCATATTGCATGCGGACAGCATTATTGCCCAAACGCAGTATCAGGCGGATATACTTGCCCAAAACTTTAAAAAGAAAGCGATCGTTATCCCAAACGGTCACCCTGTACCCAGGGATTGCCGAAAAAAGAATGATAAGATTCTCATTCTCTGGATCGGGAATTGGAAACCTGTCAAAAGACCTGAGTTATTTATTGAACTGGCAAAAAAAATCGGCCAAATGAAGGATACCCGCCTTACCATGCTGGGACGCACTGATAATTACGACGCCCTTGTGGCAACAGCCCGAAAAAACAATGTAAACGTATTAGGAGAGGTTGACAACCGTAAGGTAAATGAGCTGTTAGAAAATGCACATTTGTTGGTAAATACCAGTGCTCATGAAGGATTCAGCAATACTTTCATTCAAGCATGGATGCGCCGGGTTCCTGTATTGAGTCTGCAGGTGGATCCAGATAATCTTATAAGAAACAAAGGCATTGGCTATTGCACAGGATCCCTGGACAGTCTTATAAGCACGACAAAAGAGTTGGTATTAGACCACCGAAAAAGAGACTTAATGGGTAAAAAGGCAAGGGAATATGCATTAAGACATTTGACCTTGCAAAATATGGATAGAATACTAAATGTTATGCACATAGGAGATAGATAATGAAAAATCCAACAGGCGAATTTCCAAGCTCCCCGGTCTTACCCTCTCATAAACATAGCAGCCTCTTGTAAGCGAAAAAAATTCCAACCGGAGTACTTTAGAATGGCCCCACCTCTCAATATTTTAATTTTTTCAAGCAACTCTTTATATCGCAGGAATGTTATTGGCGGAGCTGAATCCGCGTTGCGGCTGATCGGAGAAAAATTAGCTGAACAGGGTTTTAGAGTAACCTATTTCACAAACGGAATTTCAAGAATTCCTGGGATAAAGAAAAAAAGAATCAACGGCGTTGACGTCTTTTTTTTCACACCGGTTAGATGGCCATTGTTAAAAAATAGAATTTTCCCCCAATTATCAACAAAAATTATTACGATACAAAAACGGATAGCCCTCGCCAAGTTGATTAAAAAACGAAAAATAAACCTTATCCATACCTTTAATCCCTACCCTGACACATTTGATATAATAAAATTGCGTAACCGATATAAGCTTAACTTCAAAATCGTCACAAGGATTGCCGGTATTCATTGGGTTTATCAGCTTGATAATAAAATAATCGAACCGGAAACCGTTGAATTCATTTTCAATAACGTTGATGTATTTAACTTTCTCGATATAGGGTTGGAAAACCTCTTTAATCAAAAATGTAAGGAATATGGAATTAACTATACGGTTCCTGAGAAATTCATACATGATATAGGTGTGGATTTTAATTTCTTTCAAGGAGAAAGAAATCAGTCATCAAATGATAATTTTAAAATCATCTGCCCGGCTAAATTCAGCCCTTGTCAAAAAAGGCAGGATATTCTCATCGATGCAATTTCAAGTTTAAAACAAAAGAACATCCATTTGGAATTTGCGGGAGAGGGTGCTTTGCATGAAAAGTACAGAACAGATGCAAACCGAAAAGGAATTGGTCACAGGGTTAAATTTCACGGTTTTTTGTCAAAAGAGGAGTTGAAAAAAGCAATGCTATCAGCGGATCTCATGGCGCTTCCTACTGAATATGAAGGGGTGAGTAAAGCTGTCGTGGAAGCCCAGGCAATGGGCTTGCCTGTAATGGTATCAGACGTGCCTGCTCTTAATAGTTTCTTAACACATAACGAAACAGGTTTTCTTGTTGAAAATACAATCGAGGCTTGGGCAGCCATGATTCAAGAACTCAGTCAAGACAAAAAACGACTCTCTAAAATAGCAGAATCAGGGCATCAGTTCGCCCATGCCACGTACAACGCTGACATAAATATTCTTAAATATATCAGGCACTTTGAAAATACAATATCGAACAATTAACCATACCAAACCCAACTTTATCGGTTTCGATGAAAAGCGTAAACGCTTTTTTGATGGGCTTTTTACTCCCTGAGAGGTATATAGATTCCTAACTGGACCCGACTCGGCCGGGATTTTTTAAATTCGCCCGTTTTGGGTTTAGTAAGTTTTTATCAAAAAAATGTGTAGTACAATTATTTTGACAATTTTTTATGTAGCACTAAGCATAAGGTGTAAATTATGGCTGATCTAAAGAAGGTACAAAAGTGGTTGGATGAAGAACAATGGTATCAAAAAATTGAATTAAGCAATGGCCTGTTCACTAATGGCAAGATTTCTATTAATAATCGCCTTAAGTATTTTGAAGACATTGATGTTAAGGGCAAATCATTCCTTGATATCGGATGCAATTCAGGTGGGTATTGTTTATGGGCAAAAAAACAAAAAGCTTCAAAAGTTGTAGGAATTGATATTTCTTCAAAAAGACTTCGACAGGCTCTCAAGTTAAAAGAAATTGAAAAATTGGAAATTGATTTTTTCGAAAAAAATATATTCGACCTGGATATTGATGAACAGTATGATATTATTTTTTGCATTTCAGTACTCACTGAAATATCAGATTTTTTTGGTGCATTAAAAATCATCAAAAGTCTAATTAAGGATATCGCTTTTATTGAATTAGCATTAGCTAAGCCTCGCATTTATTGGTCATCATCTCGAAGGTGGAAGCGCGGTTACAAAACAGTAAAGAAACAAAAAGCTGTTATGGAATTACATGAAAGCAAAAAAGGCTATATGATTGCACCCACTTTGGAAATAGTCAAATCGTTCTTTGGCAGTAATTTTAGTGTAGTCGAGCTTGGAAAAGGAGAGAGGTATGATTTAATAAAAGTTAAAAAACAAGGATAGACGCGTTTCAAGAATGGCTTTATGCCAGGTAGCGTAAATTCGGTGGCAGTTTTTATCTACACGGTTATTCAATTGCCTTCTGAGAGGCTCAAAACTGGTATTCAAAAAATATGGACGACTTTCCAAAAGGCCTTGCGGATACCCAAGACATATTTTCGACGAATAACGCCCGAGTTTAAAGCATCATAAGCCCCATGGGACCAAATGGTATTGCCCGGCAGCGGTTCAATACACAGGACAACAAAAGGTTTGTTTGAGTAAAAAAAACTGGCGACAGATCAGTCGTAGCCACCAGGGCTTTTTTCCACAATAGAGGAGAGTGCTTACGAATTTTCTTGAAGGAGATGTGGCATCTCGTAAACTCAAAATATGGCATTCGACCCCACCTATATGACAATTAATATTTTCTTCCCCTTTCTCATATTAAAAATAATTTACCACAAAAATGATTTAGCATGTTTCAAGAAAGGAAAAGGTTGCCATGCTTAAAAAGGCACTGAAAACCATGCTCAAAAAAATGGGATACGACATCCGCACCACAGATAAAGCTATCCAGCAAAATAAACTTTACCAACTATACCATTATAAACATGATGATGGATCATTTGACTATCAGACTTATAGGGATGTCCAGATTCGAGGCAACAAGCGAAAACTAAGCGCAGTGTGGGTGATTGAAGAAAATATTCAATTTCTTTCATCTTACATTAAAGAATATCTGGGCCCTGTGGAGTTTGGAATTTGCCACGGCACGCGCAACGGGAAGGAGCAAGCGTGGTTCAGAAAATACCTGAATTGCGATGTTTTGGGAACAGAAATCTCAGACACTGCCCATCAGTTCGAATATACAATTCAATGGGATTTCCATGAAATAAAGCCCGAGTGGGTTGATAAGGCGGATTTCATCTATAGCAATTCCTTTGACCACAGTTATGACCCTGAAAAATGTCTGAATGCTTGGATAAAATGTCTTAAACCAGGAGGGCTCTGTATCTTGGAGCACAACTCATCCAGTGACAATGCCAGAGAGTTGGACCCCTTTGGGGCTCCAATAGAGACAATGCCCTATTTGATTTTAAACTGGGGAAAAGGAGACTTTTGGGTAAGAGAAATACTAAACACACCAACGGCCAGGGAATACTTACAGTATTCTTCCTTTCTTGTGATCGAAAAAAAGAAAAAATCATAGAAAATCTCAACGGCGTTCAAAATGATCTGGACAAACGCCGATATCCAGCGTTGGGATCAATTACGATATCAGACTATATTACCTGCTTTTTTAAGAACATAATATTGGTACACAAAATTAATGAATATATGATACCAAAAATAAGTTATAACCGTTGAATAAACCGCCCCCATATATCCATATTTTTTTATAAAAAAATAATTTAGTATAACATTGCTCAAGGATCGCATGATGTTTGGAATAATCAATTTCTTCTCATGATGATTTGCCATCATAGAGGTAGCAAATGGAAGCCCAGCAAGCCCCAATGAAACCATCCAGCATAAGTATTTCAGTATTTCGCTAGCACCGTAGAATTCTTCTCCAAACGTAAAAAAAATAATCTCCTTTGAAAAAAAGGAAACAAACAGTGCTATGGGAAACATTATCAAGACAATGAGCCCTGAAATTTTAAACAACGTTTTTCCGGGTACCTGTTGGCCCGAATGAAACCT
Source organism: uncultured Desulfobacter sp. (assembly GCA_963677255.2). Lineage (GTDB taxonomy): Bacteria > Desulfobacterota > Desulfobacteria > Desulfobacterales > Desulfobacteraceae > Desulfobacter. The sequence goes on from CAXXER010000003.1 coordinate 909,083, forward strand.
CTTTATAAATAGCGGGAAAATAGACATCTTTGTCATTCTTCCCAACAGTTGCAATGGCCATACCAGCTTGTTAGCCGCTGCATATAGCCCCACACTCTCTGCTGAAACCATCCAGGAGAGCATCGTGATATCGATGGTACTATGAAAATATCCGATAAACCCCAATAGAGAAAGAACGAATGCCTCTTTAAAATAGATTATGTTGAATTTGGATTTAATGATTTTCTTGAATGAAAAAGATGCATTAAAATGTGTTTTTATATAATACAGACTAACAAAAATTTCAGAAAAGGTCGCTAAGGTATAGCAAATCACAAGATAGATGACTCCACCGCCGAACCAAATGCAGATGCCAGCGGGAATGATGTATATCAATTTTTGTATCAATGAAACATAGGCGATGTACTTCATTTTCAAATTGACATGAAAGACCGTCTTTAGAATTGAACTGATACTCCCAAAAACGAAATTTAATGAGAAAATACAAATATATACGATAGTGGCTTTGTTGTAGTCGAATAATAGCGAGGCGAAGATGGTTATGAGCACCGAAAATACAGAAAAAAGGGTTTTTATACCGAGGATATTTTCGACCACAGTAATCAACCGATCTTGATCCCCGCAGGCTTCCCTGACAGCCACTTTTTGGTATCCCTCGAATACAAAGAAACCGAACATAGCGACAAATGCACCCACTGTATTATAGATACCATAAGCAGATGCACCTAACATTTTTGCAATGTAAATGTTAAACAATAGTCCCAGCATTAGAGATATAAAATTGCCAGAAACCAGATAGGTGATATTCTTTATGGTCGTTTTTATTTTATTAAAAATTAACAAGTTAATCCTTTAAAAGGTGTTAAAATCAATGATGCCAATATATAAATATCACATATTTAGGTGTTTAAAAATTGAAAAAGGGAAGGTACGCCGCAAAGATAATGACATCTGATCCTGCCGGGAAAAACCATGTCAGAGGGAAGCCCCAATGCAACCGTTTGTGGATATATTGGATTTAGCGCTGGAAAAAAGCCTCTGCCCCTCTTGGACACCAAAAATCGGGCATTCAAAAACTCGTCAGAGATGGTGGAGACAGGGATGGGGCAAAGCCTATACTTTGTTTTGGGAGAAAGCGTGTATATCCAAAGACCTATTCATCAGGCCGTTAGACTATAGCCTGACACAGATTTGCTCAGAAAGAATAACTGCCAGATCAAATTGTGCCACAACAGATGGTTCATGTATTTTTTGCCAGTTTTATAATCTGTTTAGAGCCTTTGATCGTTTTCTGAAATACGTGGAAAAATGAAAAAAAAACTGCTGATCATAAACCAACGGCAATTCGGGTATCATATAGACACCTACTATTATTGCAAATATTTAAAAAACCACTTTGATATCACATATCTCGGTTATGATGCAGGCCAAAAGAAAGTTAAACTGGATGGCATTAAGGTTTTGTATATCCCCAGAAAGGGCAACCCATTTGTTAGGGAAGCTAAATTTTTCTTAAAAAGCGCACAGATCATAAACCGGGGGTTTGACCTTCACTTCCTCAAATACTACAAGGGGTGCTGCCTGCTTGAGGTCATTTTTTCCAAAAAGGAGTTCATTCTAGATATTCGGTCTGCCAGTGTTTTGAAAAAAAGGCTGTATAGAAGTCTATATGACCAATTGATGAAATTTGAAGTCCGTTTTTTTAACAATGTTTCCATTATTTCCGAGAGCCTTGCCAAAAGGCTTAAGCTTAAAAAAGGATATATCCACCTTCCTTTAGGGGCGGACATTATTTCAAATATTTCTAAAGATATGAACCGGATGGATCTTTTATACGTCGGGACATTATACAACCGTCATATAGAGGATACCATTTTAGGGTTTGCCAGATTTTTTCTGGATTATAGAAAAAAAATGGAAATGACGTACACAATTATCGGAACCGGCTTGAGAGATGAAGAAGAAGAGCTAAAAAGCATGGTTGAAAAAATGGGACTATCCAGGCATGTCCGCGTTTTGGGCAGTATTCCACATGACAGGCTCAAACCTTATTTTGACCACCATAACATCGGCGTGAGCTATGTTCCCGTAACCGACTACTACAATGCACAGCCCCCCACCAAAAACTATGAGTATCTGCTGTCAGGGATGCCCGTAATTGCAACTGAAACATTTGAAAATAAAAGGGTGGTTAACAGAGGAAACGGTGTCCTGATAAAAGATTCGCCCTCCGGTTTCTATAACGGCCTGGTTGACCTGTGGGGGCGCTTAAACGCGTTTGATTCAAACCGACTGAAAACCGACCAATTGGAACATACATGGGAAAAAATCGTCCATCGCCTGCATATGGATTTGGACAGATTGATGACTCATCCGGCTAATTGGAAAAAACATGGATAAAAAAAAAATTATATTTATTGTAGGCAACTCAAGAAGTGGTACAACCTTGATTGCCAGAATATTGTCCTGCCACAGGGATGTTCACATCTTACATGAGACCCATTTTATTGAAGAGTTCTATAAGGAAAGAACTCAGTTTGAAAAACTGGATTCAAAGGCCATTAAATTGCTGATCAATAAGATGGTAACCATTCAAAAAAAAGACTACTACAATAAATCTCAAATTGAGGAGCATATAGAAGCAGATGAGGTGGCAAGCATATTCGAAGAATCAGATGACCGCTCCTTTGAAAATTTGATCAGAATTTATTTTGACTACATTGCCGCATCTTTTGGGAAGTCAATCCCTGGGGATCAGACTCCCAGGCATATCTTTTACGTATCTTTGTTAAAAACGATGTTTCCGGATGCAATATTCATTAACATGATACGGGATCCCAGAGCGGTGCTGTTATCTCAGAAGTATAAATGGAAGGCCTTATCCAAAAAGGGCGTGCCATTTTTCGAAACGGCTCGGACATTTTGTAACTATCATCCTATTCCCATGTCGTTTATGTGGAAAAAAGGGATAGAACACGCATCTAATGTCAATAAAAACATCAAAGAGGACGCCTGGATTGACATTAAGTTTGAAGACCTGGTAGCCGACCCCGAAGGGATATTAAAAAACACATGTGCTATTCTTGGTATTCAATATGACAGGTGCATGCTTGATGTCAGGGTAAGCATGTCATCTATGGGGACAAGGGAGGGGCACAGAGGGATCGTCAAGGAGGTGTCTGACGTCTGGTTTAAAAAATTATCGAATTTGGATATTTATTTCTCTGAAAAAATAAATAAAAATTTAATTTTAAAACTGAACTACCCGTTGACCGGGAGAGCCCCCTCCCTTGCCTCCCTTTTAGTGTACTACCTGATACTGCCTGTTCAACTTGCCGCAATTTTTCTGCTGAACTATAATCGGATGGGCAATCCCGCTGTATTTTTAAAAAAACGCTTCGCAAAAAACAGGTAGAGCCTACATTGTTTTTTTGCAAGGACTACATACAGGGGTATTTAAAATAAGAGCAAAACCGGATTCGGAACATATCCAGAAGATAATAATCACATTGTCAACCGGGAAAAGATTCGATATTTTTTTAATTCATCTGGATTTTTAATAACTGAAGAATCTGGGTGTTATAGTTGTTATGTAGCCAGGATATTTATAGTTTTTTGACCGTTCAAACAAAAATGGTTGGGTGATAATGCAATTCAAGGATTACAGGTTTCTTGTTCTTTCAGACCTTTACCGCAGAACAGGAAATATAAAGACAACGACACTCTTATTTCATATTTTAAGAGGCGGCTCCTTTAAATACAACTTTTGGATGCGTACTTGTCTCTATTGCAGAGGCCATATGATGTTAAAATACTCAATCTATCCCTTTGCCAGATTTTTCCTGTCCCGGCTGACGTACAAGTTAGGAATATTTATTCCTGCTACTACCAAAATTGGGAGTGGATTTTATATTGGACACTTTGGAGGAATCGTCGTAAACAAACAAAGCATAATAGGAAAGAACTGTAACATTTCCCAAGGCGTCACTTTAGGCAAAGCAAATAGAGGAAAAAACAAGGGGTATCCCAGGTTAGGGGACAATATATATATAGGGCCTGGAGCAAAAATTGTTGGTGCTGTAAAGATAGGCAACAATGTGGCAATTGGGGCTAATTGTGTGGTAACAAAAGACATACCAGACAATTCTGTTGTTGTAGGAGTCCCGGGAAAGGTAATTTCCCAAGGCGGTTCAAAAGATTATGTAAATAGAACAAACTACGAAGATAAAATTAACTAGCCCTATCATTTGTACCCTCTGATACAGCCTTTATGCAATCGCTTTACCCAATAATGTACCTTTCCGGTGAACGTCTAAAAAATTTTGTCCGGGTAGCTATGGTGAGAAAACAGCAGGGGCAATTTCCGATGTAATCGGAAAAATGGCCATGCAGTATAGAAAAGTTTGATAGTACTTTTTGAACCTAAAAGTTGATTTATTTAAACTATATTTGGATGTACCAATGAAAAAAAGATTGAGCCATATTGATTTAGCAAAAGGGTTATGCATTATTTTAGTTGTCTATGGCCATGCAGCAGTGCATTACAAAGGATATCCTGTCTGGGATAATTTCCTAGGCATAACCAACCCGGTCATCTGGTCATTTGCCATGCCCATGTTCTTTATCATCTCGGGCTGCTTCCAAAGAACCCGGCTGGAAAATCCGGACATAAGCAATAAAGACTATTTTGTGCGGGCCACAAGATCACTGCTTTTGCCCTTTTATTCCTTATCCTTTGTGTACCTTCTGGTGAATCTCACTCTCGGCAGGTTCACCCATGCACCGTCATTGGGGCAAATGCTTTATGCCTTGGTTCTGGAACAATCTAATGGAAAGCTTCTGCCGTCAGGGGTCTTGTGGTTTTTATTCACGCTATACAGCATCCAGATCCTGACTTTTTTGCACATACGCGTCTTAAAGCTAAATATCCTCTACTTGATTGTGGTTGCAATCATTCTTAAAAGCGACTTAAATATTTTTAGTACCTACCATTATTTTGCCTTCCATAAGATTTCAATTTATTTTATTTACTATGTGCTGGGCTATCATTTTTCAACGCTCATTCGGGAAAAACCATTCCAGGGGAAAAAGGATCTCCTAATTCTGTTCGGGCTGTATATAGTGACCTTTGGCTCCCAGTTCGTCGCAGATTACCATGGGCTGCTCCTGTGGGTATCAAAGGCCTCCTTAGCAATGGGCCTGCCTGGAATATTCTTCTCTCTATTCTTTCTCGGCGTGTGTTATTTGGTTACCCAAAATTATTCCCAGGTCCGATTGACAAAAATCCTGATTTATTATGGCACATATTCTATCATTGTATATGTCTTTCATATGCCCACATTTACCGTATTTAAAAATTTATCTCCATTGGTCATCCAAAACCCCAATTATTTAAGCTTTTTATCCATTTTCATACCCGGAATCACCCTGCCCTTTATCTATGGAAAAATATTGTCCCTGAATAAAACTGCGTATAAACTCCTGATCGGAAGAACCCCCTAATTGGGGTGCTAACAGGCACAACTCATGCTGCGCTGGGCCGAAAAGATATTACAAACAGGACAATATAGGGAGAGGAACGAAGGAACATGAACAAAACAATCATCTTTATCGCAGGCAGCTCTTACAGCGGCTCAACGATTTTGGATATGATGATGGCCAGTGGGGCTCAAGGGTTCTCGATGGGCGAGGTCAATGCCCTGTTTTACCCGTACCGGGCCCATCACCGGGTACCCATTTGTGGCTGCGGCAACCCCGATTGCAGGCTCTGGCAAAGACTAAACAAAGACAAACCGCACCAGTTGTATCATGAAATATTCAAGCAATTTCCCCTATTAGACCATATCGTGGATTCCAGCAAAGACCCCTATTGGATTCAGGACCAGGCAAATGCTGCACGGAAACAGGGATATACCGTGAAGCATATTTTGATATGGAAATCTCCGATAGAGTTTGCTGCATCTCAATTTAAAAGAGGTGTTTCCCATAAATGGGAGAAGAGCTGGATAAATTATCATCGGCTATACTTTGCACTCATTGATAACTGGCTATCCGTTCAATATAAATGCTTAGCGAACGAACCCAGGCGGACTCTAAAAAAATTGTGCCAAAAAACGAAAATCTCATATTTTGATAACAAAGAACTATATTGGAATGAAACCCATCACACATTATTTGGTAACAGCTCGGCCAAAATTCATCTCTACAATGAAAAAGAGAATGAATTTCAAAAATGTGCCAATGAATTGGAGGCGTTGAATCCGCGTCATTACAAAAACAACTATCGGAAAATTTATTATGACGCCCAAAAACTAAAAAAATTGCCTGGAAAAATCCACCGTCAAATCGAAAAAAATAATACGATGGAGAGGATCTCTGACCTTTTGAAGATGACGGATTTATCCGGTGACAGGACCGCAATGAATTGCTTTGAAACCATCAAAGAACGTCAAAACGAAATAAAATTCCCACCACACATCACCTTCCTAAAAAAAATCCATCACAGAGTAAAACAATTTAAAAACGGGATCACCTACCGCCAACCGCAAGCTTGAGGGACAGGAGAGTAAAGCAGAATTCTTTAAACTGCGTTCCGGCTTTCTTATTGCACCTTTTGGCGTCTACCCACTTCGGGTATGCATGCGCAATAACAATTGTTCATATTCGCCATATACTCTGTCTTTTGTAAAAAATTGATTGTATTGTTTTTCGCTTTGAATTTTCAGCTGGGAAATTAAACCATCATCTGTCAATAAAATATCCAGTTGTTTTTCGCAGGATTTTTGTTTCGAAAAATATAATGCCGCCCGGCCTGCAACCCATCGGTTGAACCGATTGTCATGGGCCAGGACGGCTGAGTTTGCGGCAAGGGCTTCAACCAGAGATGGATTGGTTCCCCCAACGGTATGGCCGTGAATGTAAAACCGAGCAAACCACCGAAGATTCTGAACAATGGCTTTGTCATAGACTGCCCCCAGGAAAACAACCTCATTTCCGGCCGATTCCACCACCTTTTTATGGTAGGATGAGTCATTATCATAGTCCCCTAAAATGACTAATTTTCTACCACGTTTTCTGGCTGAAAATGCCCGGACGATTTCAAGTATTGAATTTTCAGGTTCAGGTCGGGCGATGAGCAGTGCATACTCGCCTGGAATCAGTTGGTACGCGGCAATCACGTCTTCATTGGCAAAAGTAATTTTCGAGGCAGAATACGGAATAAAAGAAATTTTGGATGGACGCACCAAGCGTTGTAGGTGGCTTTTAATTTCAGGATGATCCGCAACAAGATGGTTGCCAATAAGGGCGCCTGCCACCTCATTGAAATAAAGCCACAGACGCTCCCACCTCCGCCATTTATTCCTTTGCCATTCAATTCCGTCCATATTCAGGACATTTGTCAGTCCTTTTAGTCGATAAAGAATACCCAACACTGCGGTGTTATAACCCAGGGTTAGTATGAGACTATAGGATTTCGACGCATCCCAGGTTGACAGACAATCGAAAAGAATCGTCCCTGGGGCTCCCTTGATTTTGACCGGAATATGAACCCTCTTTATCCCCCGCCAAACATCCGTGGAAACCGTATCCTTCTCATCGCTTTGACAATAAACCGTAACGGTCCAGCCCCGGTTTACAAGGTACAGTGACAGGTGTTCTGCAAAGGTCTCAAATCCGCCGTGATTAGCCGGAATGCCTCTTATACCTAAAATTCTGAGTTCAGGCATGCGGCGTCCTCGTCTGGGCGATGACTCTGTTAAATAATTGTAGGATTTTGTCATGATGGCCTCGGTGGGAATATTTCACAGAAACATCCAGCAAGCAATTTTTCTGCATCATTCCATAATGGCTTTCGCTGGTAGAAACGCTTCGTTCCATGATCTTTTCCAGCGCTCCGGATTCGCCATGTCTGTATAAAAAGCCGTTGTGGTTATGTTTCACCATATGGGGCAAACTGCCAATATCAGCGGCAATTACAGGTGTTCCAACGGAAAAGCTTTCAATGACTGAATTTGGAAGATTTTCATACCACAATGACGGAATAAAGGAAAACAAGGAGTTGGACAGGAGATCCAGCACCTGGCTTTTATCAGAATGATTCTTGTAGCAGATCCCTGTAAACAATTCCTTTGATTCAGCCTTCATGGACGCGATAATCCTGTCATAATCATTGCCCATAATGACAAGGGTATACTCTGGAAAGGATTTATGAAATTGTGCAAAAGAGCGGATTAAAAGACGAATGCCCTTATGCTCGAACAGATTGCCGACATAACACAATTGTTTTTTCCGAATTTTTTCCTGAATGGGCACCACCCGGTGGGTGGCAATGTCGCAGGGAGAGGCAATCACTTGATAGTTGCTTTTATAACCGTACTCACGCATTTTTTGTTTCATGAAAGGATTGGTAACCACATACGTATTGACCGCTCGATAAATCCCGCTGAAGTGATGCCATTTATCTGCAAAATACCATAGCAGGCTGGAAGCAAACGAGCTCTGGGTGCATCGATGCACTACGGAAAAAAGCTTTGTCTTCCGGCAACGCTCACATATATGCCCACTCCTGTAGAAGGTCATTTTAGGACACATGGGCAGATAGTCTGAAACTCTCATGACTATGGGCAGATTCTGATCGACACACGCAGTGATGACCGAAGGTGATAATTTCTTATGAAAAAGGAGTACATAGGCGATATCAGGCTTTTCCCTTTGGATCAACCGGGTCAGGTTGTTATAGGTCTCATTTGAAAAAAAGAGGCGGCAAGCCTGACGAAATATGGTCTTTAAATTTTTAGAGCTTCCGTCAAAATACCACGATCCATCCGGATTGATCGGGCTGACAAAATATGGAGAATATGGGCTAGGCAGATTCTCTTTGCAGTGCATTGAAAAGGGAATAATCGTATGCCCGTTCTGACTGAAATGGGATGATAGATTAAACAGATATCGCTCCGGGCCTCCGGTCACCCAAAATGCATAGTGAATCAATAATATTTTCATGGGAACCAATGTCAGGCCGTAGAAAAGACGGGCCGGATTTCCTGGGAGGCTTCTTGTTCAGACTCGACCGATAGCCGGACCGTTTGTCCCGCAGCAAAAAAATAAAGGAAAATAAGAATATTGGAGTCAATGGTATAAGTATATATCGTTGACAGCATGATAAAAATGGTAAACGTCAGCATTCCTAGCCCATATGCCCCTGATACGCCCTCGCTCTTGCTGGCCTTGATGGCATCAAAAAATACGAAAACTGGAAACAGGAAAAATAGCAGGGTTCCTAAAATGCCAATTTCCCACATCAGCTTTGGAAATGTCATGTAAACGTCATAAAAAGTTCCCTGGGTCAAAAAATATTTTCCTGTCAAAAAAGGCAGAAACCCTTTAGAGACATTGCCGGCTCCCCGGCCAAAAATGGCAAACCTGAGATCTCCTTTGGGGGCAACCTTGATTGCGGCCTCCAAAGGCTTTAGGCGTACTTGATTGTACCGATTCAACACCGCCTCGTTTGTAACATATTCGGTTAAATTCCGCCGGCCCTGCAATTCTGCATAATAGTCATAGCCCAACTTGTAGACGACAAGGGATCCAAGTAAAAGAGAAATAAATAGCAGAGTCTTAAATATAACATCTCTTTTTTCGGCGATAAACACTGCGGGGACGACAAAGGCGATGGGAAGAAGAACGACGCTGATTTTAGTCGAATTCATGGTAATGGGGATAAATGCGGCTACAGCTGAAAAAAAGAAAAATCGAAAAGAAATTTTTTGCTTGTAATAAAATGAAATCAGAAAAGATATGACTGTGATCAAATACAGGGCCAGAACCCCAGACGTCCCCCAGCCAAGGGTCCCTCCAAGCCTGTCAGGGCTTTCTGAAAATTTAAACATCACATACCGTTGGAACAGGACAACAGGGAATTGGAGCATGGAAAGGCCGTAAACCCAGATCAACAAATTCCGAAATGCTTTGTGGCTAAGGGGAAATACCAGAGGAACCAAAAAAATGGGGATGAACTTGGTGTAGATTCGGATCCCTGCCAAAACGACACCGCCGGAAACGTCATTGAGTAAAAACCCAGAGATAATGTGAAGAAGATACGCAGCAATAAGGAGCAGATACTTAAACGGCATCTTCACGCCTTTGCTGAACGCCAGTTTGAAGAGTATGGCCACCGCCAGAAAAATAGTGATGATTTCTGGAATCCAGGTCATAATTCTTCCGCCGATACCCAAGACAAAAAACAAGTAGTCAAATACATACAGACTTGCCAAAAGTATCATAAGAAGAAAGTTGATCATAACTTAAATATATTTGTACAGCCAAGAAGGAATAACTTGCTGAACCTTGTTCAAAATGACGCCGTTTAACCCGCATTCATTGTTCTGGAGCACTGAGAGGGCTTTTTCTGCAACCTGCCTTCTCACTTTGATGGCCTGAACAATCAGAAAAGAAACGTCCGCGGCAGGGGCCACAGAAAGCGCATCTGAAGAGTTGAGTATCGGCGGGCAGTCGATTAAAATAAAATCTGCAAATTGCCGGCAACCTTTGATTACATTTGCAAAATCCTCCGGCTCAAAATTTTTTTGATCATTTGGATGAATATTCCCGAACCCAAGGGTCCAGATATTGGGCCCTATCGGAATGAGAGCAGATTCCAGGTTGATCCTTCGGGAAAGGATATCTCTCAAACCCGGAGTATTGCTCGGCATTCCGAAAACATCGGATAGGTTCGGGGGGGTTGCGCTGGCATCAATCACAATGGTTCGTTTGTTAGCGCCCTGGGATTTTATATAATTTACCAGGTTGACCAGAACCGTCGTCACCCCCTCCTTCGCCAAACTGGATGTGAAGCAGAAGGTTTTTGCCTTATTTTTTCGGCTTTCGCTTAAAATCTTTTTATATAGGTCCCCGGTCTGTTTTCTATTTTTTAAATCCAGATAACGCCATTGTGATTGATATCCGTTCCCCTCGGCTAAATATTGGTGGGGGGGATTCGGGGAATAGTCATACTGTGGATTATGATGTCCTCCGGCAGGCATATTGGGGTACTTTGAATGGGGCTCCTGGACGATTCCCGGGGAGGCATTATGATGAATTTCCTGTCTTTGCGATTCCTGGTGAGCGTTTTGGTACTGGTGTGGGGAAACGCTGTTTTGAAATGCAGAGAATCGGTCAGGCGATGGGGCATATTGTCGGGACTGCCCTAAAAATTGATCGGCAAACGAATTCTTCCCGGAAGAATTCTGCCGGTCGCTTTTCATAGACCGCAACTTTTTAGCGAACATTTTTTCATAAGGCTCCTGCCATTGAATGTCGTTCATCGTCTATCGCTTTCTCCTTAGGGCATTTACCTGGTTTCACTCATATAATCGAATCTATAATTGTCGGTAGCTGCAAACTACGGGAACCGACAATCCCTCTTCTATATCATCTGCTGTTTTGAGTTTGTGATCTGTCGCTTCCAGTAAGAAGGGCAAAAAAAGAGCCGCAATAAGTCCTAGGAGAATAGAAATCTGAACCGCAAGTAATTTTTTGGGAGACTTGGCTTTTTCTGGTCTATCAGCCTTCTCAGCAACAACGACATTTGAAATATCTGTTTTATTCCGCATCGCATAGAGTCTGGAGTCTTCGGTTTTTGTTCCGTATTTAAGATAGTTTTTTTGGGCAATGGAAAGGTCCAATTCCAATTCATTCAGCTCCTGCTGCTTTTGATCTGTATCTCGATTTTGATCTTTCAAATGTTGAATTCGCTTGGCCAACTCATTCCGTTTGGTTTTTAATGCTTCTATCTCTACTTCATTTGCAAATGTCACGCCTTTGCTTTCGTTTTGGATCTCTTTGCGCAGCATGGCTATCTGGTCATCAATCTGCTGATATTCTCGGCTCTGTTTTGTAAATGTTTTGCTGATTTCGGTTCTTTTTAATAGGAGAGGAACCAGGCTCTTGGCCAATTCTTGTATGATTGTAAACTCCCTCATTTCCTTGGATAGTACTATTTTATTACCATGAATCTGAATGCCTTTTTCCAGCATTTTAGTTCTCGCCTCATTCTCAGCAATCTTAACTTCAATATTTTGAAGTTCACCGTTAAAAGACGAAATAAGACCAATATTTGCATCGATTTGACCTTGCATATCTGTAATATCGTTATTTTTATTAAACTCTTTCAAAGCTAACCTTGCTGCCCGCAATTTCTTGCCATAATAGCTTTGCTGCTCACTGTAAAAAGCTTCACTTTCCTCGGTAGAAAACATTTTTTTATGAAAATTAATATAGACCTCTACCAGTTTGTTTAGAATCTCGGCCACGTTATCTTGATTGCTACTTACCATAGAGATCTCTATCATATTTGAACTCGGTATGGGTTCGGCGTCCAAAGAACGGATAGAGTGTCTGACTTTTAGGGGTTCAATATCTTGAGCAGCGACCTCAGGCCCGGATTTTTCAAAATACTCAAGTGTTTTTTTCATGACGGTACTGCTTTTGATCAACTCGATTTCCGTTGTAATATCCGCAGTATCAACCTTCTTGACATCATACTGAGTTCTCCCCTGCCCAGCATTAACAACGAGTTCGTCGTTGGACTTCGGAAGCAATAAAATTTTGGCTTTGCTTTCATACAAAGGTGTTTGTGTAAATGAATATAAACAGATGACTATGACAATAAGAAAGAAAACTAGAATCGCTGGTGTTTTCCAATAAAACCAAATTCTAGCAAAATCTCGTACTGTCTTTACATTTCTAATCGCCATATTGTTTTCCACCTAACATACATAGATTGCGTCTTATTTCACCACAGGTGTCATCTCAATCAGCGAGCCTTTTACCGCAGACCCGCCCATGTCAAACGCACCGATCAAATCTTCTGGAATCAGACCATTGATATACTGCTCTACCCACAGATTCCTGCGTGCAATTCTTGATTTGGGTACATAAACCACATCGTATTGATTCAGAACGATATCCTGACTGATATCACCCATTTCAATGACTTTCTCAAGATTGACAATCCGTCCCCACGGTCGACGGTGCTTATCTCTGCTGATAACTAAAATTGTTCTTCTTTCCGCCGTATCCTTAAGGCCGCCAGCCCTTGAAATCAGCTGGCTGAGAGTCAGATTGCCATTCATAAGATAACTATTGGGGGTTTTGACCTCACCATGGATATAAGCCAGATTAGCCTTCATGTCTTTAAGGATCATTGTAACCGTCAAATTATCAATCTGCTCTTTATACTTTTCCTGGACCGTTGCTTTTAGTTCGGGAAGTGTTTTCCCTGCGGCAAGCACATCCGTTATCACAGGGAAAGAAACATACCCGTCTGGCCTAATGGCTGTCAGCTTACTCTGTCCACGGGCCGCAGTAGTAATTGCCTTTTTTAATCGATCAATTGTGCGGTTATATTGAATCATGGTTACTGTAACCACCGGATCAATAAATTCCTTTGAATATATTTCTTTTATTTTGTCTTGGAGCTGGTTTGGAGAAAGCCCGAGCGCCAGTACCGCCCCCTTTTTGGGCATTGTGATGTTTCCATCAGGGCGAATCGTCAATTCACGGTCCATATCGGGGTGATAGGCGAATTCCACTTTCAACACATCGGCAACCGACAATATGTACTCTTTGTTATCCGGCTTTGGTGTGTAATGGTATACGATTTCAAGTATATCACCAGGCCCCAGTTCGTACTCATGTTCGATTTTCGGCATAGGACGGTCATAAACAATATCATCGGTTATGCCCACCTCATCCTTGCCAGCACAAGAGACGATGAGAATCATGGCCAGCAGAACCCCTAACATCATTTTAATACTTCCAATCATTCCAATTCCTGCCTTATTCTTAATATCTTCTCATCTGATACGTTTCGTCCGTGTTAATTACCTTTGTTGAATTTAAATTCCAGTCGACGGTTCAGTGCTCGTCCCTCCTCTGTCGAGTTGCTGGCAACCGGCATCGTGTATGAATGCCAACTCAAGGTTATTCGGCCGGGATCAATACCATTCTCTACCAGATAATTTTTGCCGGTTTGCGCACGGTGTTTGGACAAGTCGATATTATACTCCATTGACCCGTAATTGTCAGTATGCCCGGCTATATGAAGGTTCAAGGACGGATACTGGTTCATCATTTTCAGCACCTGATCCATAGCAACCCGGCCCTTTGGTTTTAATTCGTACTGGTCAAAATCAAACAGGACATCAGCCATAATCACGAAATTCCAGCACCCGTTGTCACCAACGCTCCGTTCCGGAGCCGTTTCGGGACAGTCATCGCAGCAATCGGGCACACCGTCACCGTCACTGTCACCATCGGACATGTCATGCTCCTCGGGGGTTAAAAACACCTCTCGGATGAACCCCTCCATATTGGTTTGGTTGAGCAGATTATCACCGTTAACAGACATGCCGCATTGCCCCGCTTCCGAGACCCTTTCTAAAAGGGCACGGCCCTCCGAATCGTTTCCGATCAAGATTGTATAGATACAGACACGGTCTCCATATTTATATTTCAAATCCCTTGCCGCAAAAAGCACCCGCTCATCCATGTCCTTGCCGTCAGTAATAATAATAACAGCGATTTTTCCGTCATGGTCTTTCCAATCCCGTCCGACAGCTCTGAGTGTTGGAGCCAGGGGACTTGCACCATCTGCCTGCCATATTTCCTCTAGGGCTTCACCGTATTTTTTCCGGTCCCACATATAATATTTTGTATTATCATTTTCCAAAAACCCATAGGCAAACGTAGAGTAAGCCGGGTATCCAAAGGTCCGGATCGTTCCGGTCAAATCCAGGTCCGGAATGCTTTTATTGAGAGCCTGGGCAAGCCCCCTGGCAAAGTCCAATTTTGTATAATGGGGATTGGTGTGGCATCGACTGCAGTCCATGGCAAATGGCTGCTTTTCCTTGCCCGAAAATGCTTCTCCACCGTACCTTGTGGCATGGTTTTGTGAAAACTCTGGATTTTGATAGTCAAAATGACATGCGACACAATCGTAGGAGGGTTGATATGTCTCCGTCATAGACGCGCTAGGATCAAAGATAATCGTAAAATTATCCACTTTTTTGACAAACCCGTCATCATCTACCGGTTCAAAGGCAGTATCCGAAAAAAGATGAAAGGATCCTGCCGCCTGATGCACCACAGCCTCGTCTACCACAGGGGCTTTTTTTTCTGAGCACCCCCATATGAGAAGGATATTAAACAGTAAAATGAGTCCATATCCTAATTTTTTAGACATTGATCCTCTCCTGTATTAACTTTCGAGATTCCCGGTTAAAAGTATCGGTTTATAGGCACCTGATTTCTGCTCATTTTTTTCACCTATAATATCGGGCACTTGAGCCTCTCCCTTTACTTGAACACTGACTGCTTCTCTATACTGCCGGATAGGCAACTCTGGATCGATAAGGGTATAAGCCGGTACTTGTTTCATGATCCGTCTCTCCGGCAGATCCTTCATACCCAGCATTTTGTCAGCGTTGAACTGGTTAAACAAATAGCTGGATAGGAATACAATAACCAACGCCAGAATAACGATCATTATAATTTTGCCGTACTGCTCTAAAAAGCCTATTGATTTTCTTTTCAACCGACTTTTCTCTTCTTGATTGTCAACGTTCTGGAAGTGATGCCCGTTAGAATACATCTGGCCAGCTGGATTTGGCTGGACGTTAGGCATTGGCTGCATCGGGTTGCCATAGCCTTCTTGTCCAAAGGGTGGTTGAGGGGGTACATGGGAAAAAGGCTGTGGGTAAGCGTCTGATGGGGCATAACCCGGGACACCGACAGCCTCGGGTATTGGTTGAAAATCCGGTTGAAGGGGTAGCCCCGTCCCAGACACTTTCTTTGCTGCAGATTCAAGAGGAGGCAGTTCTACATCTTTAAGACCCGTCAGGCTTCCCTTTTCCATTACAGAATATACCAGCCCCAGGTCAATCAAATTCACCCGCTCGTCCCCGGCTACCAGCAGGCAATTATCACAGACATTATTAATAAGCCTGGGATTCCCCCCACTGACATCCTGAATAACAGCAATGGCCTCGTCATTGAAAACAGGAGTACCGGTAGCACCGGAATGAATGAGTCGGAAATAAATATACTCTTTGGTTTCCTCAAAATTCAACGGCTTAAGATGATAAATCCGTTTGATCCGCTGCCCCAGTGCCACCAGTTTTTTGTATCTCAGCATTTTCAAAAAGCTGTGATGGGAAAAAAAAATCAGGCGAATGGGAAAAAAACCATCACAGTTATAACTGGCAAAAAGACGAAGTTTATTGATAAATGAATAACTGAACTCTTGGGCATCATCAATGATCACATATATGGGCGATCTATTTTCAGCTTTCTCAAAGTGCTCATAAACAGCCTGCTGCAGCGTTGACTCTTCCACAGCATCAATGCTTCCGGTTGAGATGTTTAACAATTTCTCAACGATCTTTTCAAGGACCGTTGCAAACGTATAAGTCGGGCTGGGGACTGCTACAATCGGCAAACGGCTTTTCTTATCCAAAAGCCGTACCAGTTTCAAAAAAAGCAGAGTTTTCCCAGCCCCGTACTCCCCGGCCAGCACAAGAATTGGCTCATGCTGCTTAATTCCCTGTACAAGATAATGCCAAGCCGTCTGATGAACCTTGGATTTATAAAACAACTCCGGAGAAGGATGGCTGTCAAATGGTTCCTTCCGCATCAAATAAAACTCTTTATACATCAGACGACTCCTTTTTCTCGAAGGATTGCCTCATCGACTTTCCGCACACACATCATTTCTCCTCATTAGGAAAAACATCCTGATATCCTAATTTTTTCTCGCCTTCCTCCACACTGCCATTCAGGCCTTTTATGATCTTGCTTTTCGTAACCGGAGTCGGATCAGTCAGCCTGCGTTCCGTCTGGCTAATAACCTTGGTACTGACATCGGCGAGTTTTGATAATGCCGTAATCGTCAAGCCAAGCTCAATGCGGATTTTTTTCAAGTTGTTTTTCGCTATTTCGGAGCTTTCCATGTATTGAAACATTATTTTCCCCTGTACCCGTTATTTATGAATCTTAGGCCCGTGCACGTGTCCTTCCTGCACGCTACAATATAGCCAAGACACATGACCTCTTTTCACAAAAGATAATCCTTTTTTTTCCAAGATGTCAATAACTTTTATGAAAAATCACGAACTATTATTAATAATGCCAAAAAATTCCGGAAAATTCCGGAAAATTCCATATATAACAATTCCAAAATCTCTCGGCACTAGACGTAATGGAAATCGCTAACTTTTTTTGTAGAATTACGTCAAACAGGGCAAACGAGACGGAGAGAACAAAAGCCCGGCAGAAAAAGGGCGGAATACAATTGGCTTTACAATGGGATTTAGTTGTTTAAATGGCGAATTATAATGCGTGAAAGCGTTTCAAGATGGGCTGCGCTGTAGAAATGAGTTCCTCCTGAAAGGACTTCAAAGACTGAAGAAGGGCAACACAGGCTCATCATCGCCCGAACCTCATCAGGAGGAGAGATATCGTCCAACTCGCCGGTGGCCACTATGCTGGTGGAGGGAATGTGAGAGATATCTGTGAAAGGAATAAATGCAACCGGAGGGGAAACCATGATATGATTCGAGACTTTGTAACCGCTGTCCAGCAGTCGGGCATTAACCCAGGCGCCGAAGGAGTATCCGGCCAGTGTTACAGGCAAATCAAATCGGCGCTTGAGATATTTCAGACAGGCCCTGACATCCTCCTGCTCCCCTTCCCCTTCGTCGAATTGTCCGCCGCTTTGGCCGGTTCCCCTGAAATTGAACCTTAAGGTGATAAAACCGGCATCAAAACAGGCCGTCTGAATCGTTCGAACCACAGGGTTATGCATATCCCCGCCGAACAGGGGATGGGGATGGCTGATGACGGCACATCCCCTGGCGGCGTCGTGGATCGACAACCGCCCTTCGATGTGGATATCCTGGCAGGGAATATGCAAGACTTCTTCCGGTTCGACCACGCTTAGACTCCGTAGTTAAGGATTGATCAGGACCGTATTATGATCGTTTGTTTCAGCTCTTGTTTTTCCGGTTTTTCATTGAGGCTTTGATAAACTCCCTGAACAACGGATGGGGATTCATGGGTTTGGATTTGAACTCAGGATGAAACTGGCATCCCAGGTACCAGGGATGATCTTTAAGCTCCACGATTTCCACCAGGTCATGGTCCGGGGATTCACCGGAAATGATTAGACCCGCCTCTTTGAGTTTTTCCTTGTAGGCGTTATTGAACTCAAACCGGTGGCGATGGCGTTCTGAAATATCTTCCGCATTATAGGCTTTCATTGCGTTGGTGTCCGGTTCAAGCCGGCAGGGATAGGCGCCCAACCGCATTGTTCCGCCCTTGTCAGATTCCTCATCCCGCTTTTCCACCTTCCCGGTCTGCTCGTCTATCCATTCTTTCATCAGATAGATCACAGGGTATGGGGTATAGGGATCAAACTCTTCGCTGTTGGCATCTTCCATGCCGGCCTTGTGCCTGGCAAGTTCAATTACCGCCATCTGCATGCCAAGACAGATTCCAAAATAGGGAACTTTATTTTCTCTTGCATACTGAGCCGCTAAAATCTTTCCTTCGATCCCTCTGTTGCCGAATCCACCGGGCACAAGCACACCGTCACTTTTGGACAAGACCTCGGCCACATTGTCTTTGTTCAAGGTTGTGGAGTCTACAAACTGCAGAGCAACTTTGGCATCATTGGCGATCCCTCCGTGGGTGAGGGCTTCGTTCAAACTCTTATAGCTTTCGGTCAGATCCACATATTTACCGACTATGGCAATGTTCACGGTTTCCCTTGGATTCTCAAACCGCTCCACCATCTCCCGCCAATCGTCCAGACGGGGAGCCCGGGCCCAGATATTGAGCTTCTTTAAGATTTTGTCTCCCAGCCCTTCCTTATTATATACTAGGGGAACTTTATAAATGCAGTCCACATCCTTGGCCGTAAACACCGCATCGGTATCCACATTACAGAACAGGGCGATTTTCTTTTTAATGTCCGGAGACAGATAGCTTTCTGTTCTGCATAAAAGAATGTCCGGCTGAATGCCGATGCTGCGCAGCTCTTTGACACTGTGCTGGGTCGGCTTGGTTTTCACTTCACAGGCGGTCTTGATATAAGGAACCAGGGTCAGGTGGATATAAATGACATTGGAAGAGCCCGCATCCGCCTTGAACTGACGGATGGCCTCAAGAAAGGGAAGGGATTCAATATCCCCGATGGTCCCGCCGATTTCAACAATCACCACATCGGTATTATTAGACACCAGGGTGATGGCCTGCTTGATCTCGTCGGTAATATGAGGAATCACCTGAACAGTACCCCCCAGATACTCGCCCTTGCGCTCCTTGGTGATCACCTGATGGTAGATTTTACCGGTGGTAAAATTGTTGTTCTTTCCCAGCTTGGCATTGGTGAACCGCTCGTAGTGACCCAAGTCCAGATCGGTTTCCGTCCCGTCGTCGGTGACAAAAACTTCTCCATGCTGAAAAGGGTTCATGGTACCGGGATCCACGTTGATATAAGGGTCAAGCTTCTGGATGGTCACGGTAAGGCCGCGGCTTTCCAGCAGCATGCCTATGGCGGCCGAAGCCAGCCCCTTACCCAAAGATGATAATACCCCGCCTGTCACAAAAATGTATTTGGTATTCTCAGCCATCACGTCCTCACTTCCCTAAAATTTAATCATATAGCTTGTTAAACTCTTCAAGTTCCTTGTCCAGGGCTTTGACACGCGCCTTGTGAGCGTCTCCCAAAGGATCTTGCTGCTCCTGCGCCGCAGGAAAGATTTGAAGGATCCGGTCCACATCAAACAGATCCGACGAGAATCCGGCCGCAAGTTCAAGACGGCTCACCGATATCTCGGCAAAATCCCGGCCATTGACCATAATCTGGACGGTCATAGGATACCATGTCTTTGAAATCTGCTGCCAGTTATCATACCGGACATCCACCTGCCACGGCCCTTTTTGCAGAAGGTACCGCACAGGCTCAAAACTTTCCTTATCAATCCAAAGCCCGGGGCTTTGTTTACCATCCACCGGAGGCTGGCCGATAAAAAAACAGACACGGCCGTCCAGACGCTGAAAGGTGACTTTTTCCGTATTAATCCCGGCCGCCTGCAATTTCACAGGCAGACTTTCATAATCCCTGTAAAGCAAAATATCGGTGTAACTGTCAAAGGCGGACAGTTCCGTCGCCACCACCCGGCCGTCATCCACCCGGACTGCAGCATCGTCGCTGACCACATAAAATTGTTCGTTAGCGGCATTGTCAACCTGCCCCCGAAGCTTTCCTGGGAACAAATAACTTAAAGTTTCCTCAAACGATGCATCGGCTTCTGCAGTGATCGATTTTCCCTCACCCGATTGATTTTCTATTGCAGCGTCAGGCGTCCGGGCGGGCACCCGACGGACCTGATGCACGATCAGGCCGGCCGGTTCCTTTATATGCCGAACCATCAAATATAAAAGGTGAGGCGTTTGCGGTACAAATGCCTCACCCCTGGAGCCGCCAGCAGTCAGAAAGAAAAAAATGGTCAGAAAAGGAATAAGTATCTTTTTGAACATGGAGCCTTTAATTTACTTTAAACAAAAAGGTCTTCCGGGAAACCAGCAGAATCCCCCAGTTGTTCTTCGATTCGGATCAATTGATTGTATTTCGCCACCCGGTCGCTTCTGGACATGGAACCTGTTTTAATCTGCCCTGAGTTAACGCCCACAGCAAGATCGGCAATAAAGGTGTCTTCGGTCTCACCGGATCTGTGGGAAACAACCGTCGTATACCCGGAGTCCTTGGCCATCTGGATGGTATCCAGGGTTTCAGAGACGGTTCCGATCTGGTTGAGCTTGATCAGAATAGAGTTTCCTATGCCCCTTGCAATCCCTTTTTTAAAGATATCCGGGTTGGTGACAAAAATATCATCCCCCACAATCTGTATCCGGTTGCCCAGGCGCTGGGTCATCAACTCCCAGTTATCCCAGTCCCCTTCGGCCAGTCCGTCTTCAATGGAATACAAGGGGTATTTATCGATCAGGGACTCGTAATAATCAATCAGGGCTTCGGCGGACATCTTCTTGCCTTCCGACTCAAAGATGTAACTGCCGTCTTTGTAAAATTCAGAAGCAGCCGCATCCAGCCCGATGCCGATATCCTTTCCCGGACGGTATCCTGCAGCCTCAATGGCCCGGATAATATATTCTATGGCCTCTTCGTTAGAGGAAAGGTTGGGGGCAAATCCGCCCTCATCTCCCACACCGGTACTCAACCCCTGTGCCTTGAGCAGTTTTTTCAAGTTATGAAAGGTTTCCGCCCCCATTCGAACGGCCTCTGTGACATTAGGTGCGCCAAAGGGAAGAATCATGAACTCCTGGATATCCAGGTTATTGGCCGCATGGGCACCGCCGTTGATGATATTCATCATGGGCACGGGAAGCACCCGGGCATTGATACCGCCGATATGCTGGTAAAGGGGAATTTCACAGGCGTTGGCCGCGGCCCGCGCCGCTGCCATAGACACGCCCAAAATGGCATTGGCTCCCAGGCGGGACTTATTCTCTGTGCCGTCAATGTCCAGCATGGTCCGGTCTAAACCGGCCTGGTCCATGGCATCGTACCCGATAATTTCAGGGGCAATGACCTCGTTGACATTGGCCACGGCGTTGAGCACGCCTTTCCCCATGTAGCGGTTTTCTGCATTGTCACGAAGCTCCAAAGCTTCCCTGGTTCCGGTGGAGGCGCCCGAAGGCACGGCAGCCCGGCCCTGGGCACCGCAGGCCAGGGTTACATCCACTTCAACCGTAGGATTACCCCTGGAATCAATGATCTCCCTTGCCCTGACATCAATCAGTTCTGTCATCACTTCCCCCTTACCATATATAAACTGGTGTTATTATTTGCTATGCTGAAAACGTTAAATAGTACGAATCAAAAGTCCTCATCTTAATATCAATTCCCTGCCCCACATTCAAGAACTAATCCAAAAATAACCCGGCTTTTTAGAAGACTTTCTCCATGCGTTTATCCAAGATAATTGTTCCGCTTGACAAAGAAAACACAGTCTTATATTAAGAATTTCTGATGAACGTGTTTAGATTTTTTGATGATGCGAAGATATGTCCCGATGCGACATCAATATATGGCCTGAAGGCCAGACCTGACTTTAAAGGTCAGATCTGACCACAAGGTCAAAACCAATCAAAGGAGTTAAGATGAACATTCTTTTTTTCGGCCCCAACGGCAGTGGTAAAGGAACCCAGGGAAAAATTCTGAAAGACAAATACAATATTGCCCACGTTGAATCCGGAGCGATCTTCCGCGACAATATCAAGGGCGGTACCGAGCTTGGAAAAAAGGCCAAGGAATATATCGATAAAGGCGACCTGGTCCCCGACGAAATCACCATCCCCATGATGATCGACCGGATCAAAAAAGACGACTGCAAAGAAGGCTGGCTGCTGGACGGCTTCCCCAGAAACAAGGTCCAGGCCGAAAAACTGCACGCCGCCCTTGAAGAACAGGGCATCAAGCTGAACTACGTCATTGAGATGCTGCTGGACCGCCAGATTGCCAAAGACAGAATCATGGGCCGCAGACTCTGTGAAAACGACAACAACCACCCCAACAATATTTTCATTGACGCCATCAAACCTGACGGAGACAAATGCCGGGTATGCGGCGGCGCCCTTTCCGCCCGCGACGATGATCAGGATGAAACTGCCATTGACAAGCGCCATTCCATCTACTACGACGACAACACCGGAACCCTTGCATCTGCGTACTACTTCAAAGATCTTGCTGAAAAAGACGATTCCATCAAGTACATCACCCTCAAGGGTGAAGCTGCACTCCCCGATGTAACTGCCGAGCTGATCTCCAAGCTGTAAATCCCATAGCAAAAGGCTTTTCAAAGTCTTTTTTATGGCATAGTCCTGCAAACAGGCCGTCCTGAGTAAAAAACTCGGACGGCCTGTTTTTTTCTCCTTTTTTCCTTGCCTTTCCCCCTCTGTTTTGTTACAAATCCCGGTTATAAATATTTTATATTTAAATCCACTATGAAAGGGGCGATGCTGCTTGAAGGAAATTACGGTCACCGTTATTGATAACGATGTCGAAAAAGCCTTGAGAATTCTGAAGAAAAAAATTCAGAATGACGGGCTTTTCAAACGGTTGAAGGTTAAAAAGCACTACGAAAAACCGTGTCAGTATAGAAGACGTAAAATGAGAGAGGCAATGAGAAGACAACGAATTGCCGCCTCAAGATCACGCAGAAGACGTAGCTAAGCGAAGGTAAACAAACCCCGGTATGTCAGACCAAAATTCACACTGACATACCGGGTTTTTTTATGGACAACCGACAATGTCAAACACCTCATACGAGCAGTGCCTGGACCGGATCTACAAACTGGGCAGGTTCGGCATCAAGCTCGAACTCGACACCATCCAAAATATTTTAAGATTCCTTAACAACCCCGAAAAAAACTATCACATCATCCATGTGGCCGGCACCAACGGCAAAGGCTCCACCGCCACCTACATGGCCTCCATCCTTCAGCAGGCCGGTTTTAAAACCGGAATTTACACAAGCCCTCATCTGGTCCGATTTAACGAAAGGATCGCTGTGGACGGTGTTCAGATTTCAGATGAGGATGTCGTGTCCGTTTATGAAGCGGTGAATGCGGTAGACATCGGCAAACGCAAAGCCACCTTTTTTGAAATCGCCACAGCCATGGCGTTTTACTACTTCTCCCAGCAGCAGGTAGAATGGGCCGTGATTGAAACCGGCATGGGAGGCCGTTTTGACGCCACCAATGTCATCCGCCCGGAACTGTCGGTCATCACCAACCTCTCCATTGAGCACACCGATTATCTGGGGCATACCATCAAGGATCTGGCCAGGGAGAAAGGCGGCATTATCAAGCCCCAGGCCCCGGTCGTGACGGCTGTTTCCCAACCTTCCGGAATCAAAGTTCTTGAACAGACCGCACAAAGAAACAAGGCACCCCTGTTTCAGTTTAAAAAAGGCTTTTCCATCCGGAAAACTGCCGGCGAAGAAACTTACAACTACCAGGGCATCCATCAGGCCTTCAACAAAATTGTCAAACCTCTGCCCGGTGACCACCAAAGGGAAAACCTTTCCATGGCCCTGGCCGGAATGGAGCTCATCTTTGACAGGTTCAAGACAAAAGACCCGCGGTACAAGCTGGATCAACACCTTGTAGAAAAAGGCCTGGCCGCCGCCCGCTGGCCCGGCAGACTGGAACGGGTGATGGAAGAGCCCCTGGTGATTCTGGACGGGGCCCACAATCTCAAAGCCGCCCAGGTATTGGCCGCCTACCTTAAACAAGCCGTTGCAGACAAAAACCTGACCCTGGTGCTCGGTATTCTGGATGACAAACCCTATGAGGATATGTTAAAGCTTCTTCTGCCGCTGGCCTCCCGGGTGATTATCACCCAGGCAAAGATCAACCGGAGCATTCCCGCAGGGGTGCTGGCAGCTGCTGTACAAAAAATTTTTTCCGGAAAAGTGGAGGAGATCAAAGATGTGGACAAGGCTGTATCCCATGCGATTTCAACATCTTCCAAAGAGGACGCTATCTGCATTGCAGGATCATTGTACGTGGCAGGTGAGGCAAAGGCAAAATTTAATCTGGATTTTATCTCATAACATGGTATAAGTATCTCTTGATTTTACGCGCCCGTGGTAAAGTGGATATTACGTCAGCCTCCGAAGCTGAATATCGCTGGTTCGATTCCAGCCGGGCGCACCACCCCAATCTCCCATGACTTCAATTTTAAAAACAGGGCTTCGAATCGGCATTGTCAGCTACCGCAGCAATCCTCACTGCGGCGGCCAGGGCGTTTATGTCCGTCATTTAAGCCACGCCCTGTCCGATCTGGGACACCAGGTTGAAGTCATTGCAGGCCCGCCGGACCCCCAGCTGTTGCCCAACGTCACCTTGACCATGCTTTCCACCCTGGACCTGTACAATCCGGAGGATCTGTTCAGAACCCCCCGCATAGATGAACTCAAAGATCCGGTCAATCTTTTGGAATGGCTGGATGTCTCCGCCATGGGATACCCTGAACCCATGACTTTTGGCATGCGCCTGAAACGGTACATGAAAGGCCGGACCAGACACCTGGATGTCATCCATGACAACCAGAGCCTGTCTTTCGGTCTGCTGTCTCTGGCCCGGGAACTGCCCGTCACCACCACCATTCATCACCCCATGACCGTGGATCGGCGCCTTGCAGTGCAAAGCACCAAATCATTTATAAAAAAGGTCAAGGCGCTCAGATGGTACTCTTTTATCAGCATGCAAAAATGGGTGGCACGACGCCTGCCGTCAATTATCACGGTATCTGACAGTTCCAAGACCGATATTTCAAGGGAATTTAAAATCCCGGAGCAACGGTTCAGAACCATTCCCATCGGCATTGATCTGGAACATTTCTTCCCCCTGGACCATATCAAAAAGATACCGGGGCGGCTCATTGTCACCAACTCCGCGGACACCCCGCTAAAAGGCCTTTATCATCTGTTACACGCCTTTAATGCGGTCAGAAAAAAACGGCAAGTTTCCCTGACAGTGATCGGAACACCCAAAAAGGACGGAGGAATTGAAAAACTGGTCAAAAAACTGGATCTTGGATCGTCCATTGAATTTACAGGGCGCATTGATCACGAAAGATTCGTAAGAGAATACGCCAAGTCACAAATTGCCGTTGTTCCCTCCATGTACGAAGGCTTTGGACTGCCCGTCGGAGAGGCCATGGCCTGCCGAATTCCAGTGATTTCCACCACCGGCGGAGCGCTTCCAGAGGTCGCCGGAGATGCGGCAAAACTGGTTCCGCCCGGAGATGCCGGTGCCCTTGAAAAGGCGATTATAGAGCTTCTGGATGATCCTGCCCAAAGAGAAGCCCTGGCCCAAAAAGGTTATGAAAGGGTCCTAAAAGAGTTTACCTGGGAAAAAACCGCCATGAGAACAGCCCAAGTATACCGGGAGGTGATAGATGATTACCATGGATTTTAACCGGTTCGACATCAGGTCCGGAGACCGGATTCTGGATATCGGATGCGGTGAAGGCCGGCACATGGTGCGTGCCTGCCAGGCAAAAGACAGCATCTGCACCGGTGCGGATTTTGGATTCGACAACCTTTTGTTCACCCGGAACAAACTGGCCTTCCACGACCAGATCAACGATTTGTCCTGCAGGGACTGGAATTTGTCCTGCATGGATGTCACCGCCCTGCCCTTTGATTCAAACACCTTTGACCTTGTCATCTGCTCGGAAGTCCTTGAACATATCCCGGACGACGATAAAGCCGTATCCGAGCTGGTCCGCATTCTCAAACCCGGAAAAACCCTTGCCGTAAGTGTCCCAAGGGCCTGGCCCGAACGGATCTGCTGGAAGCTTTCCGACGAATATTTCAACGCCAACATGGGGCATGTCAGAATTTACCGCAAAAAAAATATCGTTGAAAAGATTCGCTCAAGGGGCTTAACCTTTTTGGGCTCCCACTTTGCCCACAGTATCCACAGCCCTTACTGGTGGCTTAAATGCCTTGTCGGCCCCAACCGGACCGACTCCCTGCCGGTCAACCTTTACCATAGATTTCTGGTATGGGATCTGATGAAGCAGCCCAAGTTCACCGCCTGGTTGGATCGGCTCTTAAACCCGATTATGGGCAAAAGCCTGGTTCTATATTTTAAAAAATCAGGGTAACCTAAGATCTTTCCCTGGGCATTTTTTCCCTTTAAAACGCCTAAAACCGTCTTATCTTTTTAGGCTGTATTCATAACCCATGGGAGGCATTCATGAAATTTGCCATGTTGTTTATAGCGGCAGCCTTGCTGATAATGCAGTCCTGCGCAACAACCGGGCCAGGTATGTCAAAAACCAGCACAGCGTCCCCGTCCGGCCCCTCCAAAGCCGCAAACAAAGATCCTTTAATCGGCAAAATTATTGACGGCCGGAACGTATCGTCTGTGCAATTCGATGTCCTTGTAGAAGCGCTTGCCCCCCATGATGTCATCTACCTGTCCGAAAAACATGACAACCCCATGCACCATAAAGCCCAGCACCGGATCATTCAGCAGTTGATCGACAGTGGACGCCACCCCGTGGTGGGATTTGAATTCTTTGCCATGGACCAGACGCCTTTATTACTCAGCCTTATAGACTCAAAACAGGCCAGACACGCCAAAGAAACCGAAGCTGCCCTTGAAAAAAAGATGCGTGTAAAACTGGGATGGGAAGATCAGACCGATACCATGTGGGGATATTACTGGGGCCTTTTGAACCTGGCCCGTGACAATGGATTATGGGCCGCAGGCCTGGATCTTGATGACAGCCTGAAACGCCGGATCACCCGGAAAGGGACCTTCAATCTCACCCCCCTGGAAAAGGATCAACTTTTCTCCACCCACCTGTCAGACCCAATTTACGCGGATTACATGAAAGATATTTTTAAACAGGTGCATTGCGGCATGGGGCATGAAAAAATGTTGTCCAGGCTTTACGACACCTGGCTGGCACGCAATGACAAAATGGCTCTGTCCATCACCCAGCTTTATAGGGCGTCCAAGGTATCCAAACCGGAAAAGGGGCCGCTGGTTATTATCATGGGAAACGGCCATACGGAATACGGACTTGGCGTCATGGACCGGGTCCGAGCCATAGATCCAGGCATATCCCAGGTTAACCTGAGCCTGTCCGAGGTCCTGCCGACGCCAGAATCCTTAGACACCTACCTTACCCAACTGGATCTGACCGGATACCCCAAGGCCGTGCCGGCTGATTATATCTGGTTCACCAGCCGGGTATCCAGCGAAGACCCTTGCGCCAAGTTCAAAGCCACCATTGAACGAATGAAAAACAAGAAAAAAGAAAGAAAATAGCCTGTGGAATAGGCACACCCGGTCGCCCGGAGTATAACGCTTTGCCGACTTACTTCTTAAGAGAATACGCCCTGTATTTCATATCCTCTTTCAGGATATGATCGGTCAGCCAGTTTTCGACACGCTTAATCACTTCTGAGTTGAGGACGTACTTCCCTGTTTCCAGATCATAGATCAAAGCGCCCACCTGTCTTGAGAATTTGTCATGCATCATTTTGTGTCCCTGGATGTCAGGATAACCGATTTCCTCCATCCAGGCCTCTTCAAAGGAAAAATGAGTCTGACCGTAATCGCGCATGCGAATTAAGGCATCTCTGCCGGTGGTCTGAAAATCAGTTTCATCTGGATCCATCATCCGGTCGTGGGCCTCATTGTAAATGGAAAGCCATATTTTATGCTGGGCATCCAGATCCGGATGCCCCACACTGAAGTCTTCTGTCCACTGGATTATAGGCATGTTCCTGTCTCCGTGATTGACATTGAAATGACCGGGATTATACAGCTTGTCCCCCGCAATTTCAATCCCTTCAAGTCAACGCCAACGCCCGGGGCATCAGGCAAAACCCTTTTTTTGCTTTACAAACCTATTAAAGACGCTATGTTATAAACATGGTTAGGTGAAATTCTTAAATTTACCTGCGCAAAGGAGAAACCCCATGGCAACAGAAAAAGTATGTCCCACCTGCAAAGGAAAAAAAATCATTGTCGGAAATTGTGAATGTGACGCAGAATGGCGCAGTGCAGATATCGGTGACACCGCCGACGACTGTATTTGCGAACCGGATAATAAATGCCCGGACTGCAACGGCACAGGAGTCGTTCAAGAGTAAAACAAGGGGACCGCGTTCACCCGATCATATAGGTCGCAGTCCCTGTTGCGATACGGGATTCCCTGTCATTGAACAGGTCAATCTTTGCGACAACAATACGGGAGCCGGCCCTAATAAGCCGGCTTCTGCATTCAAAATGATCGCCCTTTCCAGGCCTAAGATAATCTACTCTCATGTCAATGGTAGCAGAGGCCACCAGCTTGGCCTGGATATCCTCTAAAGAGGCGCCCTCATTCTGCCGGACACAGGAAATCAAGGCGCTTAATCCCCCGGTAAGATCAATCACCGATGCCGTTACCCCGCCGTGGAGGATACCGGCTGCAGAGTTACCGATAAGATCGGGCTTCATGGGAAACGTCACCCGGGCGGCACAGGTTTCGTACTCCAAATCTTCAATGGCGATCCCAAGAACCTTGTTAAAGGGGAGCCATTCCAGGTAATAGGTCTTGATGCTCTCCAGAATATGGTTCAGCATGTCTCCTCCTACAGTTGCCTTAAGACGCCAAGGGTTTTGGTCATGGCAAGTTCTTCATACTGACCGGTGGCAAGAGCCGTTTCATACACCTGTCTCGGGGCCTGCCCCCCCTCCTCCGGGTTAAAGAATATGTCATGAATTACAAGATATCCCCCGCTTTTCAGATGAGGCGACCAGGTGACAAAATCCGTATGTGCGGCTTCAAAGCTGTGCCCGCCGTCAATGAACACCATGGACAACGATGTCTGCCAAAGCCTTCCAGCCACAGCGGATGTGGAGACAATGGGCACAACGGTCTCCTCCAATCCGGCACGGCTCAGGGTTTCCCTGAAAAAAGGCAGGGTGTTCACCCCGCAGGTTCTCTCATCATAGAGATCCGGATCAAAGTATTCCTCCCCGGGCTGCTGTTCTTCGGAACCTGTATGGTGATCAATGGAAAACAAAACGCTGTTGTTCTCCTTGCAGGCCTGCCCGATGATGGCCGCGGATCGGCCGCAATAGGAGCCGATCTCAAGCACAGGGCCCCGGGTTGCCGCCTCCTCGGCGAGTTCGAACAGCCGGATCACTTCATCATCGTCCATAAACCCTTTAATGCTGTTTAAAAATGCGAAATCGATTCTAGTCCTCGTCATAGCTTCTCACCAAAATCTCCCTGGGTTTGGATCCCATCTGAGGCCCTACGATGCCCTCATGCTCCATCATTTCGATCAGCCGGGCAGCCCGGTTATAGCCGATTCGCAACCTGCGCTGCACATAGGAAATAGATGCCTGGCGGTCTTTGGTCACCAGAGCAACGGCCTCATCATACTTGTCATCATATTCGGACTCGTCAAAGCTTTTTTCCTCGTCACCGCCGTCTCCCATGGTCACTTCCTCGTTGTAATCCGGGGCGCGCTGTTCCTTTAAAAACGAGGTAATCCGTCCGATTTCCTTTTCCGAGATATACGCCCCCTGGATCCGCATGAGCTTGCCGGTTCCGGGGGGGCAGAACAGCATATCCCCATTGCCAAGCAGGCTTTCGGCTCCGCCCTGGTCAATGATGATCCGCCCGTCGATCTTAGAAGAGACTTGAAAGGAAATTCGGGTGGGAAAATTGGCCTTGATGGTGCCGGTGAGCACATCGGCGGAAGGGCGTTGGGTGGCAATGATGATATGGATTCCTGCCGCCCTTGCCATCTGGGCCAGGCGAGTCAGGGCGTACTCGACATCCTTGGAGGCGACCATCATCAGATCCCCCAACTCATCCACGATGACCACGATAAAGGGTAGCGCCTCAAGCGGCACGCTATCCTCGTCCGCCTCGGGATTTTTTCCCTGCTCCGCCAGTTTTTCTTTGACCATGTCATTGAACTGACCGATATTTCTTAACCCTGACAGCTCCAGCAATTCATACCGCCGCTCCATCTCTCGAACCGCCCAGTAAAGGGCGTTGGTGGCCTTTTTCATGTCCGTAACCACCGGGGTGATGAGATGGGGTATATCGTTATACACCGACAGCTCGATCCTTTTAGGATCAATCATGATCAGCTTGACCTCATCCGGGGTGGCCTTGTACAAAAGACTGATGATCATAGAGTTCAGCCCCACACTCTTTCCCGTTCCGGTGGCGCCGGCAATGAGCAAATGGGGCATCTTATCCATCTTCGTGGCCACGGGCTGACCCATAAGATCCTTTCCCAACCCCAGGGTGAGAAGGGAATCTGAGGTGACAAACTCCTTGGAGGCGATCATCTCCCTTAAATTGACCAGCTCCCGCTCTTCGTTGGGAATTTCTATGCCCACCACATCCCGACCCGGTATAGGGGCTACGATACGGATAGAAATGGCGGACAAAGCCAGGGCCAGGTCATCGGAGAGCCCTACAATCTTGGACAGTTTGATCCCGGGAGCCGGACGGTACTCAAAGGTGGTGATGACAGGACCTGGAAGGATCTCAACCACCTCGCCTTTCACGTTGAAGTCGTTGAGCTTGCCCTCAAGTATCCGCGCCTTCTCCTGGAGCAGATCCGCATCCACCTGCCGCCGGATCTTTTTCTTTTCCTCCAAAAACGAGAGTTTAGGCAGGACAAACGCCTGGGCCTCCCGTATATCCTGGAGAACGGGGTCTGCCATGTACTCAGTATCATCCTGCTCCACAGCAACAATGGTCGGGGTAATCAGATCATCCAGATCAATATCGTCATCCTCGGCCCGGGCCGGTTTTTCCGCAGGTTTCTTCCTTGTCATTGAAACAGAAATCGGGAAGGCCCCCTCTTCCCGTCCGCCGTCGTCCGGACCGATATCTGTCTCCTCAGGCAGAGCCCTGAGAGCCTCCATCTCTTCACGCCGTTGAGCCCGCTCCATGCGCCTTGTTTTCTGTCGTTCCCTGAAATCTCCCATCAGGGTTTTGATATAGGCCATCCCCTCTTTTAAATCCTCCCCCATGGTCCGGCACAATCCCAAAAACCTTGTCCGGAGGAACAGTGTCAGGTCTTTCAGGGAAATTCCTGTGGTCAGAGTAAAGCCCACAAGAACAAAGAAGGAGAGAATAATGACACAACCGGTCAGATTGGCATACCGCAAGAGGACTGAAGTCAGAAGGCTTCCCGTGACGCCGCCTGCGGCTATGGTGGTGCCGTGAACTTTGTAGACCTCTTTGAATAAAAAAAAGATACTCCCGGTGGAAACGGTGAGGATGGCTCCGCCGATAAGGGTCAGCCATACAATCTTTTTGCCTTTGCCCTTGAGGTACCAGACGCCGAGCAAGGACAGAATCAGCGGAATCCACAGTGCACCGATGCCAAAAAGATAAACGAACAATCCGGCCACATGGGATCCGACCAGGCCGAACAGGTTATGGACATTGTCCGGCAAAGATAAGGCATTGTTTCCCACGCAAGGATCTGCGGCATCGTATGAGTACAGGCTCACCGCCGTCAGGACAATCAGAAAACAAAGGAAAATGGCGGTAAGTTCTTTTTTCATACTTCAATGATAATGGGCACGATCAGGGGCCTGCGGTTAATGGCAAAGGCAAAGTACTGTTTAAGCGCCCGCTGCAGTTTTCTGCGCAGCAATTCCACCCTGGATTCCTGTCCGGCCTCGATTTCCTCAACAATTTCAAGGATGACACATTGGGCGTCATCCACAAGGTAGCCCGTGGCCGAGTCAAAAACAAAGCCCTTGGAGACCAGTTCCGGCCCGTAAAGCACGACACCTGTTTCCTCGTCAATGATCATGGTGACCACCACAAGACCGCCCTCGGAAAGTTCGCGCCGTTCCTTGAGGACAGAGCGGCCCACATCCCCGATGCCTTTGCCGTCAACAAGCACCCGGCCGGTCTGAACCCTGTCCTCAAGGCGTCCGCCGTTTTCCCTGTCAAAGGCAATGACCTGGCCGTTTTCAGCCACAATGACGTTTTTCCGGTCCAGCCCCAGTTTTTCTCCCAGTCTTGCATGAACCACCAGATGCCGGTACTCCCCGTGGATGGGAATGAGGTACTTGGGCCGGGTCAGGTGGATCATCAGCTTGAGTTCCTCCTGGTGGGCATGCCCCGAGGCATGGATCTGGGCCACTTTGGAGTAGACCACATCCGCCCCCCTCCGGTACAACTTATTGATGATGCCGGCAATGGCCTTTTCATTGCCCGGGATGTACTTGGAAGAGAGGATGACCGTATCCCCTTTGTGGATATTAACATGCTTGTGCACCCCCGAGGCCATTCGGGCCAGGGCTGACATAGGCTCACCCTGGCTGCCGGTGGTGATGACCACCACCTGGTTCGGGGGCACTTTATTGATCTGCTTGACATCTAAAATGGTGCCGGGCGGACAGGTGATATATCCCAGACGGATGGCCACATCCGTGATCTGCTCCATACTCCGGCCGTTGAAAATAACTTTGCGGTTGTTGCGCCGGGCAATGTCGATGACCTGCTGGATCCGGAAGACATTGGAGGCAAACAAGGCCACAATGGCCCGGCCCTCTGCTGCATCAATCACCTTGCCCAGGTTTTTGGCCACCTCCTGCTCGGACATGGTATAGCCTTCCACCTCTACATTGGTGGAGTCGGACATCAGCGCCAGCACCCCTTTTTCACCGTATCGGGCAAAGCTTGAGATATCGGTGTTTTTCATCTTGTCCGCCGAATGGCTGATTCGAAAATCCCCGGTGTGGATGATCACCCCTTCAGGGGTGGTAATGGCCAGACCGACCCCGTCCACCGTGGAATGGCTCACCCGGATGAATTCGATCTCAAATGGATCAATGTTCAAAATCTCTCCGGGGTTGACCAGGTTCAGATCCACATGGCTGGCCAGATCGAACTCCACAAGCTTGGTCCGGACAATTTCCAGGGTAAAGGCGGTGCCCCATACGGGCAGGCGAATCTCCTTGAGCAGATACGGCAGTGCCCCGATATGATCCTCATGGGCATGGGTCAGGATAATGCCTTCGATCTTGTCTGCGTTTTCCCTCAGATAGTCCATGGCCGGAATGACAATATCCACACCCAGCATATAATCTTCAGGGAACATGAGGCCGGCGTCAACGATGAATATCACATCACCGTACTCCACGACCATCATGTTTAAACCAATCTCGCCCAGTCCTCCCAGCGGTATTATTTTCAGCATCTCATCGATTCCAGACCAGTATCAAACGCAGATGGAAAGCCTTTCCAGAATGGCGTCGGTCCAGTTCACCAGCCAGTCGCGCTGTTCCTTTGTGGCATAGCCCATGCAGTCGCATTTGATATTGTTTTTGATTCTCACCAGAAGTTCACAGGACAAGTAGGATTCTTCAAGCATCAGGGCAAAAACATGGGGGGAGCATTGCTTATGATCGGCCTGCATGGAGGTCAGCAACTCCTTTTCCAGTTCCAGCCAGTAGATCCCGCCGATGGGGGCGGTCTCCAAATGCTCATCCAGATAGGCTTTGAGCGCCGTATAATCCTTTAATGACAGTCCGTCGATTACATATTGTTTCATAGCTTTGCAAATTAGCACAGCAACAGGGATGATGCAAGGCGATTCAAGCGCCAAACCGGCCACGATTCCATATAAATTCAGGAATGACTCCGGGGCTTTTCAAGCACATAGCAGAGCATATGTCCCGCCATATTCCCAGACAGGATCGCCCGCAGCACCCTTCCCACCACAGTAAAATCCACCTGTGCCCGTTCCGGGTTCCATTGGCCTGAAATAGGTCCAAAAGTATGCAGGATTCCCTCGTTGGTAAAGGCTGCAAATTCACGCCGGACAATAAACCCGGTCGCTGAAATAAATCCACGCATCTGTGCCCGGCTGAACTCATATTCATAAAAGAACCATCCGTCCTGCCCATGACTATACCGGGGAAACCATGAGGCATTTACACCAATTCTGGCCGTACGAAGGCTCACTGGCCCCACGCCCTTGCCCATCCGTTTTCTCAACGCAGGCCAGGCCTTAATACGCACAAGGACATTGTCTGCAAAACGCATCAATTTTCTCAACGCACCGCGATATGGGACTGTAATGATAGCAACACCTCCCGGTTTGAGGATGCGCAAAAATTCGCCCAAGGCACCTTGCGGTCCGTCAACGGCATGCTCAACCGACCCCAACGCCAAGATCGCACCAAAGCTTTCATCTGAGAATGGGGCAAAGCGTATGTCGGCCGTGGCAAACCCACTGTGGGGAAAATTGATGACTGCCCGGCGGCAAAGCACCTCTGACCAGTCTATTCCATGGCAGGTAATGCCGTATCGTGACAACCATTTGCACCAGCGTCCGCTGCCGCAACCGGCTTCCAGCACAGGTTGCCGGGAACCCAGCCAAGAAAGAAACAGGGGCGCTAATTCGTAAGAGTCGCATTGCTGAATCTGATGGTCCAGGGATTGGGCCATGAACCCTTCTTCAAAAGACTGCGCAACCTGTTTGTTTAATGCCATGGGTCTGTCATGCTATCGATTATTTTAATTGCTTTTAATTAAACCTCGGGCTTTGCCCGAGCGACCCTAACAGGTTCAACCGTTCCGGCGAGAGGAAAGTGTGGTAAAGGTTCTTCCCCTGGAAAGCCCCCAAGGGAGCAAGAGGAAGAACCTATGAGAGATTGGCAATCATTATCACATGTAAAATGGGACTGCAAATATCATGTGGTCTTTGTAACAAAATACAGACATCAAAACATATATGGAAAGCTAAGATGGAAAGTAGGAGGCATCTTCAGAGATCTTTGTCGGCAGAAAGGATTAGATTTACATGAAGGGCATGCTATGCCGGATCATGTTCACCTTTGCCTGAGCATACCTCCGAAATACAGTGTTTCCAATACAATTGGATTTATCAAGGGCAAAAGTGCCATACGAATTCATCGAGAGTTACTCGGGAGCAAAAAGATGACCGGGTTGAGTTTTTGGGCAAAGGGTTACTGTGCCAGCACGGTCGGCCTTGATGAGGAAACCATACGGAAATATATCAGAGAGCAAGATCAGAAACATTAACGCGTAAATAGCCCCTTTAGGGGCTTTCCAATAACAATGGGGGGCTTCAACATACCTCCTGCTATGCAGGAGGTCGGTGATTTAAGATATCCTCTTTTCCATCTATGTGTTTTGTATGATGAAAAAGACACCTTTTGTCAATCATTGTCTCATCCATTCCGGCGGGGGAGCGGTAAGTTTAAAGCTTTTACTTGCTTTTTCACGCAAATTAGGATTAATTTACTCTTTAAATAGATCTTAATCCCCCTTATTCGCTTTTTATTGTCGCCTGGAAATATTTGGGATTCACAAGCGTCGAGAAAGATTAATTTAGCCCATTGGTAAATGACAGGGCGGAGCCATGCCTTAAGTGTAAAACCCTGTTGAAATCTTTCATAATATTCCGTGGCAGCCGTCTGTTCCAGATGCCGCACATTTGTCTCTCGCGCACCTATTCAGACTGCGCCATCGTTCCACCCAAAAGAGGAGGTAACTATGAAACCCCCAACGATCAGACCTTGGTACCGTTGCCTTTTTATAACAGGCAGGATGTTCTCCATTTTACTGATTACAACCCTGCTCAGCTGTCCCGCATTTGCTGCAGACAGCCTTGTTGGAGACATCATTCGTGCCGGGGGATCTCCAGAACAAGCCGTAGCCCAGGCCATCGCAGCGGGAGAAGACCCGGTCAAGGCGGCCGGTGAAGCGGCCAGACTGGCCCCAGCGAATGCTGTGGGCATCGCCATGACCGTTCTCCAAACAGCGCCCGAGCTTGCCTATGAAATTGCCCTTGTAGTAGGCCGCCACACCTCCGGAGAAATGGTAGCTGCGCTCAAAGAGGCCATTGATAACGCCGCCCCGGCCGCGAACCCCAAAATAGTTTCTGCCATTGTAGACAAGGCCCCCGGAGTCAAAGAGGGGGAAACTGTCATGGTCAACGTCCAGGTGGATTCCAAGACAAATGAGGAATCCGTCGATGTCAAAGTCAAATCGGGCACTGAAACAGGAGCCATCAACGTAATCGTTTCAAGAACTGAAAACCCAACGAACAATACCGGCAGCGGCCAACAGGTGGGAGAGCCAAATCAGTTCCAGGAGCAACTAAAGAAGCAGCAGCAGGAAAATGCTGATTTTGACGATAAAGACCCCAGTGCCAGTTGATCGACCGGCAAAACACGGTCCAAAGAGATGAGGGCAGCCATGAGACAATATGTAAAAGCAGTTTGGATGGGTGCGGTAATTTTGATGATAATGGGAATGGCAGGGTCTGCCGCTCTGGGAGCTGATGACGGCGAAGATGACCGCCGAGGCGCTTACCGGGGAACCTTTGAATTCACCCCATCGATTGAGGCATCCTTCCGGCATGACGACAATTACTACCTTGAAGATGTTCAGGAAGTTTCAGTCAATTCTTATGTTGTGACCCCGGGATTTGACTTTGGTTATACAACCCCCCAGAGCAAACTCAAATTGGACTATTTTTTTTCCGCCAACCAGTATACCGGAGATGACCGGGTTGACGATGACGACTATTACGGACACACTCTGGAACTTCTGGCTCAGACCCAGGCAACGGACCATTTTCTTGTCGGGCTACAGGAGAACTATACCAAATCAAGAATCAACGGGGCCCTCAACGATCTCGGCGCCGAGGTCAACCGGGAAAAATACCAATTCAACAACATCAGTTCCTTTGTGACCTACACCTTCAATGAAAAATGGGGCATGGATTTCAAATATGCCAACAAACTGGTAGATTACAATGAAAACCTTAACGAGGACTCCGATGAGAACAGGGGCGAGTTTGACTTAAGTTACCATTTAACGCCCACAGCACTGATCAAAGTTGATTATAACATCTGGCACCAGGACTATGACCGCAGCACCCCGGATTATGTATCCCAGCAGGCCGGCCTGACCCTGGAAAAAGAATACCAGCTGTTCTTTATCAGCGCGGCTGTGGGTTATCACAACAGAAGCTTTTCAGGCTCAGCCCAGTCTGACTTTGACGATGTGGTCTGGAACCTGTCCCTGTACGGAGAGTCTGCCAATGCAAGATATATGATAGGCATAGACCGCAACTTCAATGATTTTGGCCAGGACCAGCAATATTACACGGGAATGCTTGTCGAAACCCTTTTGGGCTACCTGTTTGCCGAAACCCTGGATGTCCAGGTTGAGTTCAGCTATCAGGACCGGAACTTCATCGCCCAGAACAGGAACGATGACATTTACCAGTTCAAGGCCACTCTGACTTATATTTTCACAAAGCAGTTTTCTACATCGGTTGAATATGGATATGAAAAACGAGACTCTAATCTGTCCACCCAAATTTACGACAACAACTTTGTCATGGTCGGCGCAAAGTTTAAGTTCGACGTTTCAAACCCAAAATAGCGCCGTTCGGCCTCAAGGGGTTGACGCTGTAATAAGTTTCCTGCTGGGATTAATCTTTCTTTTATCCGCAGGGACGCCGGCCTCAGCAAAATCCGCCCAAGACACCGTATACAGGCTCGGTCCCAGAGACGTTATCCAGGTAAAGGTGACCAATCGGGGACAAGAAGAGTTTGAAGCCAAGCTTGTGGTCTCTGACCAGGGGACCATCACCGTCCCGCTCATGGGCAATGTAAAGGCTGCTGGCCTGACCATTGCAGAGCTTGAAAAAAAGCTCTACCTGCCCCTTGAGCGGGATTTTTTTGTGGACCCCCAGATTCATATCTCGGTCGAAGAGTACCACAGTCTGAGCTATTTTATTGCCGGCGCAGTCAAGGAGCCAGGCATGTATGAACTCAACTTCACCCCTTCGCTTATGGACCTGATCGTCAA
Source organism: uncultured Desulfobacter sp. (assembly GCA_963677255.2). Lineage (GTDB taxonomy): Bacteria > Desulfobacterota > Desulfobacteria > Desulfobacterales > Desulfobacteraceae > Desulfobacter. The sequence goes on from CAXXER010000003.1 coordinate 947,592, forward strand.
GGCGGGAGGGGCCGAAGACGGCCGGGGGGATGTGGCCTATATCCTGCGCAACGCCCAATTATCCTCCCGGAGCAATGTGGCCATAGAAAAGCAGATCGAAAAGCAGGAACCGCTCAGAGTGGATCTGATACGGCTTCTGGACCAGGGAGACATGTCCGAGAATGTCATGCTGCAGTCCGGGGACACGGTATATATCCCTCTGGGCAAATCCCTGGACCAGGCCAGAAGTCAGGTCTATGTCCAGGGCCAGGTCAAGGAACCGGGCATGTTCGAATACCAGCCCGGCATGACCGCCCTTTCCGCATGCATCCTGGCCGGCGGATTTTCCAAGTTTGCAGCGCCTGGCAGAACCCGGATCATCCGGGTCAAATCCGGCACGCCCGAGACCATCAAAATCGATCTGGACAAGGTCATAGACGGTAAACTCTCGGACATTCCCCTGCATCCTGGAGACCGCATCAACGTCCCCCAGTCCTGGTTCTGACCCAAAGGAAACCTTTCATGACCGCTCCCCTGCCCGACCTGTACACCGAAGATAGGGAACACCATGTGTCAGACTATCTTCAGGTGCTCTACAAGAGAAAAGCCTTTATTCTGATGTTTTTTGGCGTCTTTGTCATTGCCGTGGCCTATCTGACCCTGACCACCACCAAACTGTTTGAAGCCAGCGTCGAACTTGTCATTGAGCCCAAAAGCCTTCAGTCGCCCATCACCGGCAAACCCCTGGAGTACGAGACCTTTGCCTCCCAGATTCTGGACATGGGCACCCATTTCAGACTGATCCAGTCCAAACCCGTGGTCCGGGCGGCCATTTTGCGCACGGGCATGGACCGCCTGCCCGAGAAAAAGACACGGCCCGGTCTGGCCGCCCTCATCTTCGAAAAGCTTGCCGCGATAAAGGAAAGAGTCACAGGGCTGTTTCCGGATGACAGTAAAGACGGACCAAAACAAACCCTGGACCCTGCCACCCAAAAGCTCGACCGCCTGATCCGGCAGGTTCAAAAGCGCATGGACGTGTCGGAGATCAAGAAAACCCGGCTGGTCAAAATTTCAGTGCGCAACCCGGACCCGCTGCTGGCCGCCCGGCTGGCCGACGGTCTGGCCGAAAGCTATATCTCCTACAACCTGACCAAACGCCTGACCTCCTCCTCTCGGAACCTGGACTGGCTGAACACGGAACTGTCCCGGCTCAAAAAAGAGTTGGAGGGCAATGAACGCGCCTTTTACGCCTATAAATCCCAGCACAAGGTGTTTTCCCTTGAGGGCAAGCAAAAGGCCACCGGCCAGAAGATCCAGGAGTTCAACAGCCGGTACCTCGAGGCCAAAAACACACGCATGGATCTGGACTCCAAGATCAATGAAATCCAGCGCCACCGCAATTCACCCAAGGGTCTTTTAAAGGTCAGCTCCCTGATCCACAACGATCTGATCGAAGAGATCTACAACAAAATCGGGGATCTTGAGGTGGAGCTGAGCAAGCTGTCCAAATTCTACAAGGCCAAGCACCCCAAGATCATCCAGGTCAAAAGTGAAATCGAAAAGAACAACCGGCGTCTGGACTTTGAACTGGAAAAGGAGCTGGCCACCCTCAAGGCTGAACGCACCATGGTGGCGGACCGGGAAAAGGCGCTTGAAAAGACCGTTTCCGAATTTGAACAGGATGCCCTGGATGCCAGCGCCAACGAACTGACCTACTCCATTCTGCAGCGCAAGGTGGAGACCAGCCAGCGGCTTTACGACCTTCTCATGGCCCGGATCAAGGAGTCTGACATCATTCAGGGCAATGCCGAATCCAACATCAGCCTTGTGGCCGCCGCAGCCATTCCCCGGCGGCCCGTACACCCCAGACCCCTCCGCAACCTGCTGTTCGGCGCCATTTTCGGGCTTTGCGGCGGCTGCCTTCTGGCCTTTTTCTTTGAATACATGGACCAGACCCTGAATACCAAGGAAGAGGTCCAGTCCTATCTCAGGGTGCCGGTGCTCGCGGTCATTCCGGAATCCGACACCTAACGCCCAGGAAAGATACAACCATGCGCCTGTTCAACCGGGATAAAAAAAACACAGACACTGCCGACCGGAATATGCTGTTCAAGGTGCCGGCCCAGTCCGGATATGCCGAGTCCTTCAGGACCCTGAGGACCAACCTTTTTTTCAGCACCGTGGACAAAAAGGTCCAGTCCATGGTGGTCACCTCCGCCCTTCAGTCCGAAGGGAAAACCAACACCGCCGCCAATATCGCCTGCAGCCTTGCCCAGTCCGGCAAAAAAGTGGTGCTGGTGGACTCGGATCTGCGGCGGCCGTTTCTGACCGGTCTGTTCAACCTCAAAGGCCAGCCGGGGCTCACCGATCTTCTGGTGGGAACCCTGGACCGCCAGTTCACCGAAGGCAGCCTGACAGACCTGTCGCCCGCAGACCTGATCCAGCTTGCCCGGTTCCAGAACCTGACCGGCATTCTGGATCTGACCTCGGGACAGCGGCAGATCAGAATCTGGCTCAAGGACGGCCGGATAATGGATGCAGGCTTGCAAAACAGCTCTGAACAGCCCCCGTTGTTATCCCGGCTTGTGACGGAAAACCTGATCCCGGATGCCACGGCCCGCACCATCCGGGATATTCAGCAGGAAACCGGCCAGGACATCCGGGACATCCTGCTTGGCATGGGATATCTGTCCAGACAGGATCTCGGGGCCAGGCTCGCCCTCCAGGCCTCTGAAGCCCTCAAGCTTGCTTCGGGCATGACCGGGGGCGGTTTCAAATTTTCACGCATGGATTTTGACGCCATGGGGATCGGTGTCCTTGCCAAGGTCGAAATGGCGCCTCCAGGTCAGGACCTGCTCAGCCGGCCGGAAGACCTGGAGTATATCAATGCCGCCATTGACGATGCCGTGCATGACACCCCGGTCCCGAACCTTCGGGTGCTGGGAGCGGGCAGCATTCCGCCCAACCCCTCGGAGCTCATCGCCTCGGAGCGGACCGCCCTGATCCTGGCCTGCCTGAAACAAAAGTACGATTTTACCATTGTTGACATTGCCCCGGTGGTGCCGGCATCGGACGCCATGCTCATGGCCCCGAGGACCGACGGCATTTTGCTGGTGGTCCGGGCGGGTTATGCCAACAAAAAGCTTGTACGGCAGGTTATGGACCAGTTCCGGCAGTCCAACCTAACGATTTTGGGGGCCGTGCTCAACCGGGTTAAACCCGGCCGTCAGGGATACTATTACGGGGAGTACCACAGCGACTAAGGGGCAGAGAGCCGCGCCTTGAGTTTCAACAGTTCCGCCCGGAAAGGATAAAGGGTTAAGCCCTTGTCCACAATGGCTTTGGCCAGTTGGGGCCTGCCGGCAGCCATCTGGGCCCGGGCCAGAAGGTAAAGGGTCAGGGGATCATCGGGCTCATAACTCAGGGAGACTTCAAGGTCTTTGATGGCCGATTCTGTGTCCCCCAGCTTGAGATAAATCCCGGCCCGGTGGCGGTACACCCAGCCCTGTTCACTTGTTGAAGAATCAACGGCCCTCCCGGAAGACGAGAGGGCTGCATCCATTTGTCCCAGGTGTTCCTGGGCCTCGGCCAGGGCGATCCAGTACCGATGCTTGTCAGGGGCGTATTGCAGGGCTTTTTTTTCAAGCGCAGCCGCAGTGGACCAGTCCTTTCTATCCGCGGCAATCCGGGCCATGAGGTGGAATCCGCCGGCATCCGGGGTCTTCATCCGGTTCAATAACTCAAACGCCTCTTTTGAGTTCCCCATTTCAATGAGGCAGGAGGCGCGCAAGGTCTGCATCCGGGCGGAGGGATAAAGGGCTTGCTCAAGGTGGTCAAGAAAGGTCAGAAAGGCGGCAAATGCCTTTTCCCGACCAAAGCAATCAAATATCCGCTCCAGATCGGCAGAAAACCTATCGGACAGGGCAAGCCCCTTTTCAAATGCACTGCCGGCTGCGGAGAAATCCCCGGTCTTCAGGTAAAGTGAGCCCAGATGAATATAGTTGACCGTGGTGTTGGCCATGGCCTGATGATCCATGGCCCGTTTGTAATATGAAATGGCAAGGGTGAGACGGCCCTGACCGGCCTCCAGATAGGACAGTTCCAGAAGGACGGTCCGGGGCGTTGTGCCGTCAGCCAGTGCCGCCTCAAGTCCCTGCCGGACACGTTTCACAATCCCTGGTTCTGCGGATTCCGGCTTTTCCGGTCCCGATTGTGAGAGTCCCGGCGCCAAAAGTCCTGATTCGGCAGATTCGGAACCGGCAAAGGGTTCGGCCAGAATTTTCGAGGCAGCCGCCGGAAAGATCCGGGCAATGGTTTCGCAAATCTGCCCCGCCATGGGATGATCCGGCCCCTGCCGCCGGACCAGGCACCGCAGAAGATCATAATGGATGGCAGCCCCGGTGGGCCGAAGCGACGCGGCCTTGCGCAAAAAAGGCAGGGGATCGCCGGATATAGGACGGACAAGGCCATTCTCGGCTTCGAGCTGGTCCATCCAGTCCAGGGTTCTCCCGGCCCAGGCATTGGCCTCATAGCTTTCGGCATCCATTTTCAAGGCGGCATCCAGTGACACCATGGCCCTGCGAAGCCGTTCATGGATCTGTACGGGGTCTTTCAGCCCTGCGGCAGATTTATACCAGGCCCTTGCAAGGCCCGTGTGGATGCCGGCAAGGCAGGGCCCGGCCAGGACTTCGGGCAGGCGGCCGGCAATGGCCTGGCCGGCCACGAGCCTGAAGGCTCTGTTGTAGGACGAAACAGCCGCAGGATAATCCCGGGTCCGCGAAAAAACTTCAGCCCTGTCAAACCAGAATCCCGCCTCAAGCAAAAATCCCAGGCAGACACTTATGGCAAGGCAGATGGCGGTAACGGGCAGACCAAGGGCAAGTGTTCTTCCCCAGGCTTTTTTTGCCTTAGGGCTTTGAGCAGGCCGGCAGGAGGACAGGGCAAGGGCGGCCAGTACGGTAAAGGTTAAGGCATTGGCCGGGATATGCAGATTAAAGTCCACAAGGCTGTGCAGCAGAATCGCCGTCACCGCGCCTATACAGCCCAGCGTGATGCCCCGGCTGCGGTGGGTCCCGGGTTCAGCCGGCGCCAGGCTCCATGTAAAAAAAGCAGCTCCCAGCCACAGGGCAAGGGGAATGAACAAAATACCCGTTTCCGCCGTAAATTGCAAAAAATCGTTGTGGGCATGGACCGGCAGCACATCAAATCCGGCAGGATTGTAGTAAATGACGGTGCGGGCATAGGTGCCAGGCCCTGTTCCTAAGCTCAGATGGTCCCGGATCATGTCCAGAGTTCTCATCCACAGGGCATGGCGGAAGGCCAGATAGTCGCCCGGCGTATCCCAGGCCAGCGTCCCCATGGCTCCGGACACGGATGGCTGGATCAGTGCCAGGGCCAGGAGCCCTGCCACGGGAATCAGGATCAGCCGGATTCTGGACCGGTACCGGGGAAAACGTGTTGCCCCGGCCCAGGCCATGACACAGAGCCCGCCCATGACAGACAGCCATCCGCCCCGGGAAAGGGTAAGCGCCAGGGAGAGGACCAGCAGGGCAAGGACGCTCCAGAGCATAAGGCTCTTTTCCCGGGATTTACCCCGGGACAGAATAAGTCCCAGGGTCAGGGGAACGGCCATTTCCATCAGGCCGGAAAAGTGATTGTGATTGGCATAGGTCCCGGTCAGAGCAGACTCCCGGGAAAAATCGGCAAAGATCCAGCCGGGAAGCTGCATGCCCACCCGGCGCAGAAAGGCGATGATTGCCACGGTCACGGCGCCTGCAATGATGATTTGGCAGAGTACCCTCGCCTGTCTTCGGGTTTCCACCATGGCATAGGTGGTCCAGAAGATCATTGCATATCCGATGAGCATGACGCAGGCGGAAAAAGACAGGGCGGAAAACTTCGAGTGCCAGGCGCTGAAAAGACACAGCGTTAAAAAGGCCAGAAACGGCAGGAAAAGAGTCATCCGCGGAAGGTCAACCCGTTGCCCCTTGAAACCCCTGCAAAGCACAAGCCCTGCAAAGGCCCACAGCGCGCCCAGGCAGATCAGACATTGCACCCATGACAATGCCCCGCCCCGAAGGATGGGCGTTAAAAACAGCACCCCTGAAATGAGTATGAAACTTACCGTCACAGTCCCCCACCAAATGAGAATGAAATCCAGGACAAGCTTACACAAAAAAAGCCCGGGCCACAACACCCTTGGCGCAACGCGATGTACAGGATAGCGCCGCGATGAACAGGGTGAAACAAGGCGTGGCTGTCTCAGGACATCGGGAGACAGGATTCAGGTTCAGGGGCTGGCCCCAGTATGCCGCAGGTTTTTTGCTTGCCGCAGCAGGCGCAGTTCTGACCGCGGGGCCCCACGCCCAGGCCGCAACCCTTGCGGTGATAACGGCCGCAGCCATCTTTGCCGCGCTGAAATTGCCCGTGTTCACGGTGACCGCCTACACGACCGTGTCCCTTGTCTCCGTCATGCAGGAGTTCCGATTTGAGCAGTACGAAGAGTTTTTGGCCATTGTCCAGGGCATCAGACTGCCGGACGTGATTCTGGCTGCCATGACCGCGGCCATTTTTTTTAAACTCTGCCAGGTCCGGGGGGCGAAGCATGCCGACCGCTTGGGGCTTATCGTTGCAGGATTTTTTTTGTGGATTGCCGTTGAGGTTGCCAGAAATATGGCAAGTTACGGACTTTCGGCGCCGGGGGAATTCCGCAGTCATTTTTTCGTACTGGTGCTGCCCGTGTATACCTGCCTTTTTTTTGGCACCCGCGCATCCCGCGCAAGCCTGTTCAAATGGATGGTCTTTATGTGCCTGTTCCTTCCGGCCCTGTGCATCCCCTTTGCCCGGTCATTGACAGACCCCGTATATGGTCAGGATCTTATGCGGCTCTACCCTGCAGCCATCTCCTTTGGCCTGATGCTGGGCATGCTTACCCTGGCAGCCGCCCTGCCCTACGGCACCATCCAGCTTTCGCCACTGGTTTATCTGCCTGTTTTTATTGCCGCGGGCGTGGTAATTTTGCTGGACGGGCACCGCTCGGTCTGGTTTCCGGGTCTGGGAGCCGCGTTAGTGGTCTTTATCATGAGCCTTTACCGCAGCCGGACGCCGCTGTTCAAACGACCGGGATTCCTGGTGCTTGCCATGGTCTGCATGGTGGGGGCCACCTTTATGGTGACAACGGAGACCGGACGGCAATTGTCCCGATTTGTCCTGGACAGAGGCAGCGAACTATTCAAGGTAGGTGACGCGTACAACACAACTTGGACCTGGCGCATCGACCAGTGGCAGGATCAGATGGACAAAATCCGGTCTTCGCCTGTGACCGGCATGGGGTTCGGCGATTACTGGGGCATTTCGGAGATGACCGGCGCGCTCAAGGTTTCGCCCCATAACCTCTACGTCAAACTGCTAGTAAAAACAGGGGCCGTCGGCCTTCTGCTCTACCTTGCCGCCGTGGTACTGGCAGGAAAAAAGATGGTCATAGCCCTTATCAATGGGCGCGGCAATCGCCCAGGAAATCAGGATCTCCTGGCGGCCGGGCTCATTGCCCTGGTCGCAAGCCATATCTTTGGCATGGCCTATGCTTTCAGTGAATACGGGTTGATCTTCACAGGGCTTGGTCTAGCAGCGGTCTATGCCCCGGATGCTGACGGTGAAAGGAAATAGACGCCTTCGGGTGGCAGTGGTGCTGCCCGGATGGTCTCCCATGAGGGACCTGCTCTTCAGGCAGATGGCCTGCTGCCCGGATATCAGGCTCAGGGTCTTTTTTGAAAAGGCCAGTATTCCAGACCGCCCCGGCTGGCAGGTTCCCGGGGACACCGGATACGAAACCGTCATACTAAACAGCATCACCCCGATCAAAGGGTTGCCGGATAAAGGCCTGCCCTTGACCCTGCCCGGGGCGTTGCGCCAGTTCCGGCCCCACGCGGTTGTCGTGACCAACCTGACCGAAGCGGTCTTTGTCATGGCCGCAGCACTTGATACCCGACTGATCCTGTGGACCGGAGAGACCCGCCATATCCTGTCCCAAAGGGCATGGCCAGGGCTTTCCCGGGCCATTCGTCCGGTGATTCTGCCCCGGATCCACGCCATGGCCTGTTACACCCGGAGAACCCTGGCCTACCTGGAAAAAACCTGCGGCGTGGACAGACAAACGCTTTTTACCGTTCCCCAGTGCGTGGATAACAGTTTTTTTTCCAATAAGGCGGAAGGGAAAAAGACAGCGGACTTTCTTGCCGTCGGACGCCTGGTGCCGGCAAAGGGGCTGCGCCGGTTGATCCGGGCCCTTGAGGCTCTGCCCGGAGGACAGCAGCCGTCCCTGACCATCGCAGGTTCAGGCCCCCTGGAAAAAGAACTTCGGGCCATGGCCAAGGCTGCGGCAGGCGTCCGCATTGTATTTGCAGGCCAGGTGCCCTACGAGAGACTGCCCGAAGTTTACCGCGAAAGCCGCGCCCTTGTCTTTCCCACCTTGAACGACAACTGGGGTTTTGTGGTCAACGAGGCCATGGCGTCAGGCCTCCCTGTCCTCTGCTCGGTCTTTGCCGGGGCAAGCCAGCTTGTCGGGGAAGGACAAAACGGACTGCTGTGCAATCCCATGGACGAAGTCAGGTTTGTCCAGTCTGTTTCGGCCATGCTGGACCTCCGGGATCGCTGGCCCATCATGGGAGCAAACGGACAACGGCGGGTCTGCCGGGACTACACGGCAAAGGCATCGGCAAAGGCAATGCTGGACGGCATTTTAAAGGAATTGTCATCAAAATGATGACAGCGTGGCACCAGATTTTTTCGCGCCGGCAAGTTCCATGATCTGCACCTTGAAAGCCTGAGAGCAGAAAAACCGCCAGGAAATGACAAGCCCTGCCGCCAGAAGAAGTGCGCCGGCAAGTATACTCAGGCACAGTGTGAAAGCAGGGGACATGGCCGGCAGCACACGGACAAGGATCTTTATTCCGGCAAACACCAGGATAAGCCCGGGCAGGGCCGGATAGAAAAATTTCAAAAGGGCGGCCGGGCTCAGTCCAAGCCCCCGGGCCGCAAGCAGGGCCAGCCCCACGGACCGGATCAGTTCGGCCATGGCCGCAAGCGCCAGAATCTCAGGCACCGAGGCGGGCCGCAGCACCAGGGCCGCACCGATTAGTCCTAAGGCAACGCCCCCTTGGAGCAGGGTTTTTTCAAAAATTTTGCCAAGCCCGTCCACGGTTACGCCTAGAAAATGTCCCAGGTAGACGAGTCCCACGTACAGGGTAATGGCCGGCATAAAGGCTGCGGCCCTGGCAAACCCTGAGCCAAGGACGCCTGTCACAAGGGCATCTCCTGCAGCAGCCATGCCGGCAACCGTCGGCAGGATCAGGGCCATGGCCGTCACCATGGCCGTGCCAAATGCCATCTGCATGGCCGGTTGGTCTGACCGGAACCTGGAAAACACGGGGAACAGCACCCCGGACAGGCTGGATGAAAAATAGTCCAGAGGCAGGATCACCAGTGCAAAGGCGCGGTCAAACAGGCCGGTGGCGGTAACGCCGAGAAAAAAGGCCACCCCCAATGCCGGCAGGTACGCCAGAAGCGCCTCGATCAGGCGCATAAGAGAAAACCGCAGGCTCAGGCCGGCAATGCCCCGGTAGCGCAGGTCTTTGGCCCGCATGCCATGAGGCCGCCTCCAGGCGACCAGAACCAGAGTGACAAGCCCCTGGGCAAGCGCCGCGCACACAAGACTCCAGACCCCGCCCCCGCAAAAGGCCAGGGGCAGTCCGACTAAAAACTGGGCCGAAGCCTGGGCCAAAAGCGAGATCAGGTTAAGGTACTTAAAGTTGAGATCGCGCCGTAAAAGATTCAGGCCCGTATGCCCGGCACCGTTCAGGATGCACACAAGGCTCAGGGCGCGAAGGACGGCAATGGCCTGCGCAGTCATACCGGGCACCCAGAGGACCAGCCACGGCGCCGCGCCCCAGATCAGAGCCGCAAGGACAATATTGGCGCCCAGGGCCAGGTGAAAAAAGGCGGTCTTTTCAGCTGTGGACAGGGTCGACTTCTGAATGATGCTGGATGAAACCCCCATTTCGGAGAAAAACTGGGCAAAGCGGATCACGGTATTGCACACCGCCACCACGCCGAAGACCTGGGGGGCAAGCAGCCTTGCCATGATGGCAACGTAAATGACCTGAAGCAGGGCCGCGGTCAAGCGCCCTGCATAGGACCATTGCAGAGCCGGAACAATTCTGCTGGAAATGCTTTGCCAGGAATTTGCCATGTTTGGTAAATGCCGCTCCCGTTTTGATGTTGAACACACGAAACCAATGATCGACGTATCATAGCAAAGGCCCTTTAAAAAAGCGACTCTCCTGAAAAGCGAGGCCCGCGTCCATGGTTACCTAAAAATGACCCTGCCCCATCCCATTATCACCTTAAGCTTTGATGACGGTCATCCCCTGGACCTGAAACTGTCATCCCTGCTTTTGCGCCACGGCCTTGCCGCCACCTTTTACATCCCGGCCAGGCCCCCCCAGGCAAAGCGCATGACACCGCCTCAGATCCGGACACTCGCCTCAGCCTTTGAAATCGGCAGCCACACTTACAGCCATTGCCCGCTGCCCGGCCTGCCGGCCCATAGGATAACCCGTGAGATCCGGACCGGCAAAACATGGTTGGAACAGGTAACAGGAAAAGAGGCCCCCTCCTTCTGCTATCCGGGAGGACATTTCAACCGCGCCTCAGCAGCGGTTCTGGAACGGCTCCATATTACCTATGCCAGGACAACACGGGGCTTTTGCCTGAGACCGGGCAAAAGCCCCCTGACCGCCGGGGTCAGCCTGCAGGCCTTTGGGCATACCCCTGCCATCCATCTGCGCCATGCCCTCAAAGAGGCCAACGTGCAAGGAATCTTGACTCTGATGCGGATGGGGGCATCCAGTGACTTTGTGGGGCTTGCCAGAGCTCTTTTTAACCGGGCGCTTGCCAGCAACGGGGTTTTCCACCTGTGGGGGCATTCCTGGGAAATCGAAAAATACGGGCTTTGGGGCCCGCTTGAAACGCTCTTTAAAATCATCAGCGGACATGCTCAGGTGCTTTACCTGACCAACGGGCAGATGGCAAAGATAATTTGGGGGCCGGCGCAGTGAAGGCCATTGACAAGGCGCTGCCATTTTTGTGCTGCCCTCTGGATCACGGCGCCCTGGTCCGGTCAAAGGACTCGTTTCTTGCCTGCACCACCTGCCATCGGACCTATCCCCTGCTCGGGGATAGCTTTATCGAACTTCTGCCCCCGGCACCGGTCACGATGCCCCCCGGCAACCCGTCCTACAAAATGGCGTACCAGACCCTGTTTAACCAGCCCTTCAGGCATTTTTCCGGGGCCCGGGCCTGGGGACGCCTGGACCAGGCCACGCCCCGTTGGGCCGTCAACCGGCAGCGGCAGATCGATTTCATAAAAAAACATCTGGCCCCGGCGCCTATGATCTGCGACATTTCGGCCGGGGCCGGCAATTATACCTTTGACTTTGCCAAACACTTTGATCTGGTCCTGCACTGTGATCTTTCCGCGACCAACCTGAGCGATGTCCATGCAAGAATGAAACGCCAGGGCATCTCAAACATTGTGCTCATCCGGTGCGATTACCTTCGCCTGCCCTTTCAGCAAAGCCTGCCCCAGATCATCTGCATGGACACGCTGATCCGGGGAAAAGCCCATGAAGCCAGCCTGCTAAAGAATCTGGCAGAAGCGCTTTGCCCGGGCGGCACGGCTCTGGTTGATTTTCACAACTGGTGGCACAATCCGCTGCGGCGGCTGGGGGTGCTAAAGGAGAACTTTGACACCAGCCATACCCGGCGAGGGGCTGAAGCAATTCTGACAGAGGCCGGCATCCCAAACCGCCTCTTTCTGCCCTTTTACCAGGAGGTGGATCCGTCCTATTCAAGACGGACCGCAACCCTGATCAAAACGGTCCTGCCCCCCACCCGCCTGGTATACAGGATAGGGGGCTGATGAAAATCCTGCAGGTCCACAACTATTACAGGCTGCCGGGTGGTGAAGACCGGGTGGTCTGTCTTGAAAAAAAGATGCTTACCGCCCGCGGCCACCGGGTGATCCGGTTTACCCGGGACAACCGCCGGATTGACGGCTTTAGCCCGATTAAAAAGGCCGGACTCTTTTTCTCGGCCGCCTGGGCCAGGGATTCCTGCCGGGACCTGGCCGGTATGATCCGGCAGGAACGGCCCGACATTGCGCATTTTCACAATACCGTGCCCCTGATCTCGGCCGCGGCATACCATGTCTGCCAGAAGCTCGGGGTGCCCGTGGTCCAAACGGTTCACAACTATAGAGCCATCTGCCCGTCGGCTGTCCTCTTTCGCGAAGGCCGGATCTGCCGGGAATGCCGGGGCCGCGCCATGATCCCGGCCCTGCGCCACGGCTGCTACCGCGGCTCAAGGACTCAGACCGCGGCCCTGGTTGCGGCCGCCTGGACACACAGCCTTCTGGGCACCATGAAACGGGAAGTGGATGCCTTCATTGCCCTGTCTCCACAGATGAAAGGGATTCTCACGGACGCGGGCCTGCCCGCCGCAAAAATCACGGTCAAACCCAACTTTTCTGACAGGGTCCGGGCGCTCCCCCCCGCACCCAGCGGACACGCCCTTTTCCTTGGCAGGCTTTCCCCGGAAAAGGGGCTGTCCACCCTAATCCGGGCCTGGATGGATGTCCCAACCCTGCCCCTTAAGATTGCGGGCCAGGGTCCCCTGGACGAGAAGCTCAGACGCGAGGCCCAAGGACTTGCCCATGTGGAATTCACAGGCCATGTGGCAGGCCGCGGCCTTATGGACCTGACCCGGCAGTCCCGGTTCATCATCCATGCCTCCGAATGCCTGGAAGGATTTCCCATGGCAATTGTGGAGGCCTTCTCTTTAGGCCGCGCGGTTCTTTCCTCGGCCATTGGCACAGGCGCCTCCATGGTGGTGCCACAGGAGACAGGGCTTGCCTTCGCCCCCGGCAACGCAGCCGATCTGGCCCATCAGGCCAACTGGCTGGCCCGCCATCCGGACGCGTGCACGAGGATGGGGCGCAACGCCCGCGCCGTTTATGAAACCTGCTACAGTGAAAAGGTCAACTATCCAAAACTCATGGATATTTACAACAAGGTGATAAAAAACCGTCATGGGCGGCAATAGGACCCGAAAAAAGCGCAAAGAATCCAGAGTGCTGGGACTGCGCCTTACCCCCACGACCCTTGAAACGGCCGCCTTTGATCTCATCGGCTGGGTGAAGCGTAACACTCCCGGCTTTGCCTGCTTTTGCACGGTGCATTCGATGATGTCCTGCTTCTGCCTTCGTCCGCTCAGGGCCATGATGAACCGAGGCACAGTCTTCACCGACGGCATGCCCCTGGTCTGGGTCTGCCGCCTCAAAGGACACAGGGCCGAACGCGTCTACGGGCCGGATCTGATGTTTGAAGTCTGCCGGCAAGGAATCGCCTCGGGCTTGCGCCACTATTTTTACGGCGGCGCTCCGGGACGGGCACGGGAGCTTGCAGCGGCCCTTGAGAAACGATTTCCGGGCCTTGTTGTGGCCGGCACCTGCAGTCCGGGAAGGCTTGCCCTGCAGGAGCCGGAGTCCCAGGAGTTCATCGACAGGATCAACACCGCCCGCCCCGATGTCGTCTGGGTGGGCCTGGGCTCGCCCAAGCAGGACGTCTGGATGGCCATGCACAGGGACAGGCTTTGTGCCCCTGTTCTGGCCGGAGTCGGGGCAGCGTTTGACTTTCACTCGGGACATCTTCGCCAGGCGCCCTTGTGGATGCAACGATCCGGGCTTGAATGGCTGTTCCGCCTTGCCATGGAACCCCGCCGCCTCTTGTTCAGATATCTCATCTACAACCCGTTCTTTGTCCTCATGCTCGCCCTGGAACTTTCAGGGCTTTACAAGGTGCCCCAAGATTAGAACGCCCATGAATCATCTTTACCGTATCATTGTCCGTTTTCTTTTCCCCCTGCTCGATTTTATGGTGGTCACAGGGTCTGTTTTGCTGTCCTACGGAATTTACCGGATTCTTGACCTGGGAAAGCAGGCTGTCTACCCCGTGGCCGGGGTGCTTTGGGTCTGCTTTGCGGCAGCCGCAGTAACCGTGGTCATACTGCTGCTGTCCGGCGCCTACCAAAAAGAATCCGGACTTCTCAACGTTGAAGAAATCAAAGCCACGGTCCGGGGCACCACCCTGTCCTTTCTGTGCTTTGCCCTGACCCTGGTGCTGTTGCAGGTGCAGTTGCCACGGTATGTTATGGTGCTGTCCTATCTTCTGTCCACAGGGCTTCTGGTGCTGTCCAAAACCTTTTTGCACAGGCTTTTGTCCCTGTCCCGCTGGATTCCGGGCATGAACCGGCGGGTGCTCATATACGGGGCAGGCGATCTTGGCCGGGAGCTTTTCTCCTCCATTGCCAGCTCCCCCAAACGGGGCATTCATCCTGTCGGATTTGTGGATGACGATCCGGCAAGCCAGGGCCGGCAATTCAGGTCCAGTGCCTTTGCCAACACCGCCGTGACCATTGACGTGCTCGGCAAAGGTGCTGACCTGCCCGACCTTGTCCGAAAACATAGCATCGACGAAATCTGGGTGGCCCGGGCCTTTGAAAATGAGTGGGAACTTGCCACGGCCATGGCACAGCTTAAACCCATCCGTCTTCCCCTGGCCTTTGTGCCGAGGCTGCACCAGGTGATCCACCAGGAGTTAAGCGTGGACACCATCGGCCATCTGCCCCTGATCCGGGAAAAAAAGCCGACCCTGCCCAGGATCTATCCTTTTTTCAAGCGCATCCAGGACCCCATTATCGCGGCAATCCTGCTGATCCTGAGTTCCCCATTCCTCTGGCTCATGGCCCGGGCCATCAAAAAGGACTCCGAAGGTCCGGCCTTTTTCCGGCATGAACGGATCGGGATTCACGGCCGCCCCTTTTATATGATCAAATTCCGGACCATGGTGACAGATGCCGATCCCTATGCGGTCAACCCCCTGGACGCCACAGATCCGCGTGTCACAAGGATCGGACGATTTTTGCGGCGGACAAGTCTGGATGAACTGCCCCAGCTGATCAACGTGGTCAAAGGCGATATGGCCCTTGTGGGCCCAAGACCCGAAATGCCCTTTATTGTGGACACCTATGAGGAACACCACAGAAAACGGCTGGCGGTCCGGCCCGGCATCACAGGGCTCTGGCAGTTGTCCTGCGACCGCTCGGCCCCCATCCACCACAACCTGGACTACGATCTTTACTATATCCGCCACCAGTCGTTTTTCCTGGATGCCGCCATTCTGCTGGAAACCCTCATGTTCGCGTTCAAAGGCGTATAGTTTTTTATGGACTCTCCAAGCATTGACCGCAGACTCGGTTTTATTCCCCGGGAACTCAGGTTTGCCGTGTTTATGGCCAGCGCCGGCTCCCCCCTTGTCCGGGCGCAGCTCAAGACCTATGCCGCCCTGGACTGGGACCGGGTCATGGGATATCTCAGATGCCACCGCCTGGTCCGTCCGGCATTTGCCGCCCTGTCAACCCATCCGGGACACGACCTGCCCGATGATGTCCGTGTCCTTTTTCAGACCCTTTGCAGGACACAGGCTGCGGCAGCCCTTCGAAACAGCCGCCGGGTCATACAACTTTCCGCCCTGCTGAAGGATGCCGGCATCCCAGCCCTCTTTTACAAGGGGGTCACTCTGTCACAGCTGCTGTACAACGATCCTTGTGCGCGTCACGCAGGGGATATTGATCTTTTAATCCCCAAAAATTATCTGGCAAAGGCCCAGGGAGTGCTCACCGATGGGGGCTTCAGGCGTACCGAACCGTCCCCCCGGATGCCGGAGCGCTTGTTCGCCCGCTATGTCAGCACCCATTCCAACCTGACCTTCCTGTCCAAAGATAAGGCGATGATTGAGCTGCACTGGCAGATTGACGGGGCAGACGTGGATCTTGACTTTGATGAGCTGTGGCGGTTCCGGAGTGAGGCAATGTTTTTTGGGGAAAAGATCAATACCCTTCACCCGGGACACCTGTTGCGGGTACTGCTGGCCCATGGGGCTGTCCATGCCTGGCAGCGGTTGTTCTGGCTCAAGGATATCGCAGACCTTCTGGACCGGGTGCCACGAAAAACCCTGGACAGAACGGCACCACCCAACTGTCTTCCGGCACTGGCCGCATCCGAGGCATCACTGTTGTCCCGGGTGCTGCTGGGCAGGGCCCTGTCCCTTCCCGTGACTCCCGGAAAAAGGCTCGGGCTGTCGGTCTATATTATAGGTGCACTTTTCCGCTGCCGGCAAAAGAGCCGGAAGATCCTGCTGACCGATTTGCACAGGATGCTGACCATGGATGCCAGGGCTTGCGGACGCTATGCCCTTCGGCGGGTTGTCAGACGCATTTATAAAAGGCGAATGGCGCTTGCCCCGGAATCCGAATTTTTAACCGCGCTGGTCAAACGTTCTGACAGAAACAAGCCCGCCAATGGCAGTTAGGACATAGGAGGTCCAGAACAGCCACCAAAACCGTCCGCCATGGCGTCGGGCAAAGTGAAGGTAATGGCCCGCCTGGACCCCTTTGGGGCCCCAAAATATCTGCCAGCGCCGGGCAAGTGACAGGCAAGGGTTCCGCCAGGGCGTGCCCATGGCATTTGGCCGGCAATCGCCCATAAAACCCTTTGAAGTGATAATGGGAATATCGCAGGCAGAGGCGCGAAGCCCATAGTCGGTATCCCCCATGGTCTGGCCGCCGCAGAATCCCGTATCGATAATACCGATTTTATCGATCACCCGGGCGGGCACCAGGACGGCATTGCCCTGAAAGGTGGCACAGGGATGCCCGCCCGGCCCAACAGGTTTGAACCGGAAGGGATGCCATGAACTGCTTTTTTTTTGTCCGCCATAGCTTTGAACGAGGGTTGAAGGGTCCCTGACCACCCCGACCACAATAGGAGGGTTGCCGTCCTTTTTTACGGCATCATGGGTGGACAGCATGTCGGACAGGGCAAAGGGGAACAAAAGCACATCGTCGTTGAGCCAAAAATGAAAGTCAAAGGGCTCTGACAGGGCAAGGGTCAGGGCCAGATGCATACCGCCGTTCCAGTAAAGGGTCCCGTCGCCGTTGAGCAGATGAACCCGGGGGAATTTTCGGGCAACGGCCAAAGCCGTGCCGTCAGTGCTGCCGTCATCGGTAAGAAAGACCTCAAGGATGGTGCCTGGGGGCAGGACCTGGGCAAACAGAAGATCCAGACAGTCCAGTGTAGTCTGCCGCCGGTTGTGGCAAGTCATGGCCACGGCAATACGTCTTTTCATGGACGGCCGCCTTTGTGCCGGGCCAGAATCTGCCGATAGCAGGAAAGATAAGATGAAGCCACGCTGAGGCTGGCGAACCGTTTGCGGACATAGCTGGGCCCGGTGCGGCTCAAAAACTCCCAGCGCTCTCGGGATCTTAACAGCGCCACGATATGATCGGCCATGGTTTCAGGACTGCTGATATCGGTTAAAAGCCCATGATGTCCATGATCAAGAACCCAGGGCACGGCACCTGACGCCCATCCCCCCGCCACGGGAATCCCTGCGGCCATCCCCTCCATCAGCGGATCGCCAAAGGACTCTTCAAGGGAAGGATGAAGCAGCAGATCATAGGACGGCAACAGGCCCATCAGGGTGGCGTGTTCCTCCGGTCCCTTGAAAATGACGCCCCGGGCAAGTCCGTTTGACACGGCCCAGGAGCTGGCAGGTCCGCCGGGCCCGCACCCCGTGCCGAAAAGGGTGTAGGTGACAGGCCGGGCAAGACGGGCCCGAATCAGGGCAAAGGCCCGAAGCGCCGCCGTCACGTTTTTGACCGGTCCCCAGCCGGATATCAGAGAGACCATGCGCACCTCATGCCGTGGAAAGGGTCTGAATGCGGTTGCAATATACCGTTCATCAATGCTGTCCGGCAGAATGGGCAGATCCTTTTGCCATGGGGAAAAAAGGCGTTGCAGATGAACCGAGTTCACGCTGAACCAGCGGCCCTGCCGCCGGACCTTCACATCGGTCAGATACCGGAAAACCCTGTAATAGTCGCGTTGGAGCGTCAGGATGGTCCGGCAGTGGTCCCGCAGACTGATCAGATGGGGCATGGCGCAGGCAGCGGCCGCTCTGCCGTACTCGGCGCTCCAATGGGCATTGACGATATCGGGGCCATCCTGCTCAATAAAGGAGGCCACCCATGCCGCCTCCCGGGAAAACAGGGACAGCGCCCTTTTTTTAGCCGATTTTCTGTAAGGCCCGATGTAAAGGGACAAGGGATTCCCCTTGAGGATAAGGGGCACGGTCACGCCTTCATCCAGAGTATAAACCGACACCCTGTGCCCTAACCTGAGCAGTCCTTCGATCAGGCTGTTGATAACAGGACCGCCCTGGCCGCCTGGAAATTCTGCGGCATCAATGCCGGGGAATCTTTGCAAAAGCGGCCGGATCAGCACAGGGGATGCAATACCGATTTTCATGGGATTTAGTTAAAGGGTCCCTTAACATTTGTCAACCAATGGCTTTGAAACTGCTTCATATTTTAGGCGAGTTAAACTACTCAGGCGCTGAAACGCTCATCTGCCGGTCTATGCCGTTTTTCCGTCAAAAAAAGGTCTCAATCACCGTCCTGTCCACCGGCGCAACCATCGGGGATTACGCCCCTTTGATGCAGGAGGCGGGTATTGACATCGTTCACCTGCCCTTTGCCAAAACCACCCGTTTTTTTACAGGGGTCTTCCGGCTGCTTTTAAAAGAAAAATTTGACGCGGTTCATATCCATACCGAACAGGCCTTTATACTCTACGCCTTTCTGGCAAGGACAGTGGCCGTGCCCTGCGTGCTGCGCTCGGTTCACTCCATCTTTGCCTTCAAAGGGGGGCTGCGATGGCAGCGCTATCTGATGCGGCAGGCATGCCGCCATATCTTTAGGGTTCCCTTTATTGCGGTGAGCCCAGATGTCGCCAGAACCGAACAGGCCGTTTACAACCTGACCTGCCTTCCGTTGACCAACGCCGTTGAGACCACCATGTTTTATCCGCCGGGTCATAACAGCGACCGCATCCGGATGAAAAAAAAACTGGGCCTGCCGCCCGGGGCCTTTGTCCTGTGCACGGCAGGTTCCTGCACCGACGTGAAAAACCATGAAGATATCATCAGAGCCATGGCCCGCCTCCATGACGGCGCCTTGGATCTTCGCCTGCTTCACCTGGGCTGCGGCCCCCGGGAAGACCGGGAAAAAAGGCTTGCGGCAAAATTGGGGCTTTCAGACCAGATGATATACATGGGCCAGGTCAAAGAGGTCAGAGAGGCATTCTGGGCCACCGACCTTTTTGTCATGCCCTCCCGGTACGAGGGGCTTGGCATGGCCTGCCTGGAAGCCATGGCCTGCGGGCTTCCGGCCGTGGTTTATGATGTGCCTGGATTGCGGGCGCTCGTGCGTCACGGTACCACAGGCCTTGTGGTCCGGGCAGATCCGGACGCATTATCAGAGGCGATCCTCACCCTTTTGAAAGATCAAGCCCTCATGCGCCGGATGGGGAGAGATGCGGCACGCCACGCGGCCGCCACCTATTCCTTCAGCGCCTTTCTTGAGTCCTTTTATGCCATATACACCCGAAAGGATAACACACTTGCCAGACGTCACCGGGCAGACCATGAATAAACCGTCCCCCCCAGGCATGGCAAGGCTGGTTACGGCCTACGCCGCAACCCATCTTCGTTTCAGCCCCCTGGGGATCTTCAGCCTTATCCTGCTCTCCTTTTTGAACGGAATCTTACAAGGGGTGGGATTTTTCATGCTGGTTCCCCTGCTTGACCTGGTTGGCCGGCCGGATGCAGGCGGCACAGCCTCAGGTTCCGGCGGACGCCTCATTTACAAAGCCTTTGCCGCCCTTCATATCCCGGTCAGCCTGCCCGGAATCCTGGCAGCTTTTTTTGTTCTCATCAGTCTTGCCGCCATGGTTCAGTTTTTTCAGACCCCCCTCAACCAAAAGGTCCAGCGAACCTACACAGGGAAACTTCAGACCGGATTTTTCACAGGCATTGTTTATTCCCACTGGCAGTTTGCCGCAGGGGTCAGCCGTGCGGCTGCCACGCATCTGCTTTCCCGGGATCTGCCCGCCGTTGCTCTGGGCAGTTTCTTTTTTTTAAGGGTGCTGACCGGCGGCATCCTTTTGGTCTGCTATCTGTTCTGGGCAGGAACCATCAGCATTCCTTTAACCCTGCTCGCGGCAGGATTTTCAGGTGCAGCCCTTTTGATTGTCAAATGGGTGCTGCCAAGGTTTATCCGGTCCGGCAAGGACGTTCAGACGGCAGGCACCCATATGATGGCCCAGCTTCTGGATCACCTGTCCATGCTCAAAGCCGCAAAAAGCGCAGGGGTGGAAGAAAAAGAGCTTGAGCGGTTCAAAACGACCGTCAACAACATGACAGAGCAGACCCTGTCTCTTGCGCGGCAGGATGCGGGTCTGACCTTCGGCGTCCGCATCATGGCGGCCCTGCTGCTCTGCCTGACCGTTTACACAGGCCTGGCCGTCCTGCACCTGTCCCTGGTCTCTGCCGGTATTGCTGTGTTGATTTTCGCCAGGATGGCGCCGCTGATCTCCACCCTGATCTCCCATATCCACCAGATTGCAGGGGTCATCCCGTCATTTGAGGCCGCTCAAAACTTTGAGAAGGCTGCGGCACAGGCGCGGGAACCAGAATCCTCTCCGGGAACACCCCGACTATCCCTTACCAAAGGCATCCACCTGAAAACCGTCGACTACGCCCATCCCAAAGAGGGCGAAGGGCCCGCCTTTGGCATTCAGAACCTGAGCCTTGTCATCCCGGCTTGCCAGGTAACGGCCATCTGCGGGCCGTCCGGTGCCGGAAAAAGCACTCTGGCCGACCTCATCACAGGGCTTTGCCTGCCCCGAAACGGCACCATTGAGATTGACGGCTGTCCCCTCAGTTTTGAAAACCTCCGGGCCTGGCGGAACTCCGTGGGATACGTGCCCCAGAACAGCTATCTTTTCAACGGCACCATAAGGGAGAACATCCTTTGGGCCAATCCCAAGGCCGGTCAAAACGACCTTGAGCAGGCTCTGGCCCTTGCAGGGGCGAGCGCCCTGATCCGGCAGCTGTCCTCAGGTCTTGACACCAAAATCCGGGACGGTGGCACCCGCCTTTCCGGCGGGCAGCGTCAACGCATCGTCCTGGCCCGCGCCCTGATACGGGATCCGCAGCTCATCGTCCTGGACGAGGCCACCTCATCCCTGGACCCGGAAAGTCAAACCGCGATCTTCAGCGCGTTGAAAACGCTCAGCCGGGAAAAAACCATTATCTTTATCAGCCATGATTCCTGCCCGCTTGAATTTGCCGACCAGGTGATCCACCTTGAAAACGGCAGGCGGGTTGAAGATATTATCTGAACTGTGCCACCTGGCAAAGGTCCCCGTTATCCTTCCCGCCGGTAACAGGGATATTCCCTGCCATAAGCCAGGCATGAGCACAAAGATTTCCGGCAGTGTCCTTTTGTACCCCGAGGAAAAGTGTGGTTTCAATGCCCCGCCTTTTGAGCATGGCCCGTGCGGCCAGCGCCTTGCATAAACACCCCCGCCCGATGGAAAGATAGGGCGACACCCTTTGAATCCACTGGGACACCCCGGCAATCATCATCCGGTTGCCCACAGGGTGACTGCCCACACCCCAGGGGTCCCCCAGATACCTTCGCCAGCTTCTGTAGGGCAGCGCAAACAGCGCCAGACGAAAAAAGACAAGGAGTGCGGCCGTCTCCATAGCCATTTTCTTGTCGTGACTTGGCAGACGATGCATCCTGCCCAGCAACTGAAACGGGGATGTCATAAACCGGCTCCTGAACACTGTCATCCCCCTTGCACCTGCCATTTGCATCCGCCGGGGAAATAAACTTTAAGCCAGAGGTCAAGGAAGTTGACGCGGTCGATGCTCTTCCACAGACCGGGCCTATGCCCGGTGGCCCTATCCGGTTCATGTGCCATCCGGCCCTCCAGCATGTTAATATCTGCCACGACAAAAAGGTCGGGGTGAAGATCAGAATTCAGGGCGGGCCTTTTAAGGGCAAGCGGCCTGGGCGGGCCCATCTGCTTTCCCCTTTTCCAGCACACCGGCGGCGGTAGAAGATCAGACATGGCCCTGCGATGGAAATACCGGCTTCTCCTGTTGTATTTAAAGGTGACTGGCAGGCTGAAAAAAAACCGGATCAGGTCCGAGTCCAGCAGGGGCCATGAATACTCGACCCCGAAGGTGCGGGCCACAGTAGAGCAGTCGCTGATGCGCGCGGACATGGCCGGCATCAGAAACCGATTATCCAGGGTGAAGCGGTTCAAGGTGTTGCAGGGCCCTTTGTTCCTGGCCCGGTCTATAAAAGCCGTCTCCAGGCCCAACTCATCTGCAACTGCAGGGTTCACCGGCATATCCCGCCGTTGTTGCCTCATGGCACGGGCCAACCGGGGGTTATACACAGGCATCGGGGTCAATTGGTGCCGCAGTATCTGTTTGACCACCTTGAGGGCGGCGGCCACTCGGATGCCAGGCATCCTGTGCCAGAGGGCTGCATAGTTTCGGGAAAGCACCATTTCCCGGATGATCATGTCGCTGTAGATGGAGGTGATGCCCTCATCACCTCCGAACCCTGACAGCAGAGTCCGGATCCCCTTTTCCCGACAGATCTCGTAAAATGGCGACCAGGTCAGGGCCTCTGTGTATCTGACCGGGGCGCCAACCGTTTTAATGGCCCGCAGCATCAAGGGCTTTGAAAGATCAGGCGACCGGTCGAAAAGATGAAGAGGGGCAATGCCCAGTTCCTTTGCTACGGCCCTTATGGCGTCAGGCTCCTGTTCGCATCCGGCCATGCCAAAGGCATGGGAAGGGGCCCTGTGATAGTCTTTTTTGCGGGCAGCGACATTAACGGCCAGGGCAGCCACGCTTGAGGAATCAAGCCCGCCTGAAAGTTCTGTCCCCACAGGGTAAAGGGACCGGATACGAGTTCCTACAGATCGGGCGAGAAGTTGTTTATACGTATTAAGGCTCTCGTTAAACTCAGCGTTTGGCCTCTGCAAGTCCGGGTTCAGGGTAACGTATTCTGATGTGGTTTGACCTGTTGCATCCACCCGGAGCACCTGGCCAGGCGCCATCTGCCGGACACCATGATAAGGGGTACGGCAGTGATCTTGACAAAACTGCATCAGATAGCAGGCAGCCCAGGTCAAATCCGGTTGGATCGACATACAGTCAAGCTGCGGGAAAAGGCCTAAGCTGGAGCTGACTATAAAATACCGATGGTCCAGGAAATAGTACAGGGGCCGTGTCCCCATGGGGTCCGTAATGCAGGTGATCTCCCCCCTTTTGTACAGCACGGCTGAGAATTCGCCGCAGATATCTGCCAGAACCGCGTTGCCACGCTGATGAACCGCATGCGCCAGAAGCCTGCCGTCGCAGAACTCATCTGCG
Source organism: uncultured Desulfobacter sp. (assembly GCA_963677255.2). Lineage (GTDB taxonomy): Bacteria > Desulfobacterota > Desulfobacteria > Desulfobacterales > Desulfobacteraceae > Desulfobacter. Next base: position 971,045 of record CAXXER010000003.1, read on the forward strand.
GTTGTCAGGCCAAGCATGTGGCTCAGGGGCTCACGGCAGGTCAGGCGCCCCTGGAACATGACATGACCCGAATCGGGAGTCAATGGCACCGGCGATGACTTGTCAGATGAGTCTGCGAAAGATCGGAAACGGGATTCAGGCGAGTTGAATACCATGGCCTGGCCTGCTAAAAAACGATTGTCTTCAAAAGAAAAACATCTGTCTGCAAGGCCTGAAGGATCAAGACCAGCCAGAAGCTTGCTTACGGTGGTGGGGAATTTCACATGAGGATCTCGCCTGAAGATACCGGCAATCATGAGGTGACAAAGTCCTTAGGCACGCAGGCGGGCCGGCCTGCAGACCGAGACGGGCAATACCGGGCAAATGGGCATGAATCAGGACGGGGCCCTGGTACCCACTTCGGAGGTCGTTGTCGAGGCTTTTCCTGCCGTGCCCCCGGCTACGTCAATCTGCCTTAATTCCGGGGTGACCCAGACACGTTTTTCCTGATGTTTTTTTTGATCTGAGGATTCCATAGCGCTGTCCGACGTCCTTTAGGGTTGAAGTTGTACTATCTTACCCTTTTTGCCCGGATGGATGCAAGGGCTAAAACACAGGCCATGACGGGCAGACAATTTGCGACAAAGCCTTTACCCGGTCCTGTCCGCAACCACTGCCCGCCCCGGTCCTTAAAGGTTTTCATTTGCCGCAGCCTCTGCTATGACGTTTCATTATGATCCGGTTCGCCCGAAGCACTGGCACGGAACCTGGAACACAACACAGCCAATCGGAGTAACGTGCATTACTATACCCTTTATCACCTGACCATAGCCTCCCAGGTGCCCCTGACAGGGATCAGTGAGACAGACCGGACCATAACATGCCCGGACATCACCATTACCCTGGCAGACACACCCCAGACCCTGTCTGTGCCGCCAACGCTTTCCAATGTCTGCCACGACATGGCCCGCAACGAGTTGCTCTTTTGTCATGAGGCACTTGGCATGCGCATCTATGCCTCCTGCGGCAACCGGGTCATTGTGGACAGGGCCTGTTATAAAAATCCAGATCTTGTCAGCCTTTATCTTTTGGGTAGCATCATGGGAGCGCTGCTTTACATGCGCGGCATGGCGCCCATGCATGCGGCAGCCGTCAAGGTCGGTTGCGGCGCCGTACTGATCCTGGGTCATTCCGGGGCGGGCAAATCCAGTCTGGCCTTAGGTCTTTCCCAAAGGGGCTATCCCGTGCTCTGCGACGACCAGGCCCCGGTCCGCATTGAAGGAGACAGGGTCATTGTCTATCCCGGACGGGACCAGCTCAAGGTCTGGCAGGACACCCTTGCCATGGCGGACACAGATCCCTGCGACCTGGCCCCGGTCCGCCCCGAGGAAAACAAATTTTTCCTTCCCCTGGTCAAAACGGAGAACGCCCCCCTGCCGGTGACCGGGCTCATCTGCCTTGGCGCGGACAATCAGGACGCCATAAGGATATCACCGGTTAAAAAAGCGCTGGACCGTCTGCCCCTCATCCACAGGCATTTTTTCAGAAGGCCCTTTATCAAGGGACTTGAGCGTGAGGATCTTGCATTTGCCACAGCCACCGGGCTTGCAAGGCTTCCCATGACAAGGATCCTGCGCAACCAGTCCGCCGACCTGTTTGACACGTTTCTGGACCAGGTGGAGGACGTTCTGGGCTAATGACAGGCAACCTCATATGGATCGCCTCCTATCCAAAGTCAGGGAACACCTGGTTCCGCCTTTTTCTGACCGCGCTTTTAGAAAACAGGGTGCCCGGGGAACTGGATTTCAACGCCCTTGACAAGATCCCCATTGCAAGCTGCAGAAAAATCTTTGATGCCCGCACAGGCCTTGAGTCTTCCGAGCTCTCTGCCAATGAAATCCGTGCCCTGAGGCCGGAGGTGTACCGGCACCTGTCGCAACAGGCAAAAGACCCCTTGTATTTCAAGGTCCACGATGCCTGCAGCAAACTTGCCAACGGCCGTTATCTTTTTGAACCGGAGGTGACAAGGGCCGTGATCTACATTTTAAGAAACCCCCTGGACATTGCCGTATCCTGGGCTTCTTTTTTCAGTCACTCTCTTGAGAAGAGCATCGCCAATATCTGCGATACCGATCTGGCCCTTGCCCGCAATCCCCATAAACTGTCCCCGCAGCTCATGCAGCAACTTTCGGACTGGAGCAGCCATGTTCTGTCCTGGACAAACGGCCCCCATCCCATCTGCATCCTGCGTTATGAAGACATGGTCCGTGCCCCCGTTGAAACCTTTGCCAGGGCCATAGCATTTCTTCAGCTCAACAGGACTGAAAAGCAAATTGCAGATGCCCTGAAGGCCTGCACCTTTGAACGGATGGTGCAAGAGGAGCGGCGGACAAAATTTGAGGGCGCTCCAGCCCATTGCGAAAAATTTTTCAGGAAGGGCAGGATCGGAGACTATCGGCATCACCTGACAAAGGTACAATGCCAGACCCTTATCCGCTGTCATGAAAAGGTCATGACACAATTCGGATACCTGGACGACAAAGGCCATCCCTTCTTTTAGCAAGGATTGCCGGTCACCTAATCAAAAGGACACCCATGGACGATAGCACATTAATTAAACGCAACCCGAAACTCATGGCAACACGGCTTGACCAGGAAGTGGTCATGATGGATCTTGACACGGGCACCTATTTCAACCTTAATGAAACCGGCACAAGAATCTGGGATCTGCTCGGGCAAAGCCCTCTGACCGTGGCAGCCATTGCCGCTATTCTCACCCAAGAATACGAGGTCGATCCTGCCACCTGCAAAGAGGAAACGGCAAGGTTTGTAGCGGATCTGGTCAGGCAGAGAATTCTGGTGTCCGCCTGAACGTGACTGTCAAAAAACAGGCGTTTTTGGGGTTCTCCCCCGCCTTTCAAAAAATCAGACTCGGCATGCGGCGCCATTCAGGGCCCTTTCCCCTGCTCAGCGCTTACTGGCTGACTGCATCCAAAAAAGACATTCCGAATTTCCGCGTCCGTCTGATGAAAGAGAAGGCCCAAAGACTGTCCGGCCCGCGTGAAATTGCCGGAGCCTTTGCAGGGGCGGCGCACTGGTACGGGTTTGCCCTTTGGCGGCAGATCTTTACTCTGCTTTGCCGCCACGGCCGGGCGGTGAAATCGTCCTGCGGCATGGGCATCGGCCATCAGCTTCTCGAGCTTGTCGCCTTTAATCTGCTCTGGCAGGTCAGCCCCCGGGTCTGGTACCGGTACCGTCTGTACGGCAAGCCGTCAAGGCACCATTTTCATCACCTCATCTTCGGCCATGACCTGCCCTGTTTCCATGACCTCAGCAACCGGGGAACCCCAGGAGCAAAACAAAGCCGTCACCGTATCGATAACAAGTCATCTTTCATGGATCTTGTATCGGCCTCAGGCCTGCCAGGGATTGCATCTCTGGATGTGATCCGCACGCCTGACGGCCTGACCCGGCTGTTTGACGCCAAACTGCCCGTATTCTGCAAACCCGCCATGATGTCCGGCGGTATCGGCTGCGCCCGGCTTGAACGCCAGGCAGAATCCTGGCGCCTTGTTCCTCTGAACGGGCCTGCGGTCACAGGCAGACCGGCCATCATCTCATATCTCACGCTGTTTTTCGGGTCAGGCCCCCTGATCGTACAGCCAGTCCTTAAGGATCATCCGGCGCTTGCCACCCTGTCGGGAAACACCTCGCGCCTGACCACTCTGAGAGTCATCACCGGCAGGTTTCGTGGCGGCAGTATTGCGCCGCTGTTCGCCCGGCTTGAACATCCTCTTTCACACGGCAGCGCCATCCGTTCCCATCCCCTTCGCCTTGATAAAACCCGCCTGGATTCCGGCACCGCAACCCTTTTCCCAAAAATCGAGCAAATGATCGACCAGGCCCTTTCCATGTGCTGCCAACTGCACCGGGATCACCTGGCCCTGCGGTCCGTGGCCTTTGATCTCACCCTCACCGCACAAGGCCCGTGCTTTATTGAAGCCAACTATAACTGGAATCCGGAGATCCTTTACCGGGCAGATCTGGCCTGCGGCTCCGATTCCCCGGGTGAACGCTGGCTGGCCCAATGCACCCGGGAACTTTGAAGGAAATAAGAACGTATGAAACTTGCCTCCTTGGTTTACAGACGGTATCTGGAATCAACCCGACTTCAAAAAAATTTGGGCCATCTTATAGAAAAATACGCGATGAGCGCTCTTGCGTCTTTTTCCACGCGGTTGCCTCACCAATTACCATCCCATCTTTACTATGTTGACATCCTCGTGATGATGGATGAGGATCTGATGCCGTTTTACAATGATCAGATGAACTGTTTTATCTCGCATATTGATGCTGAATCAAAAGACTTTTTAGAGTGCTGAAATGCTGTTTCACGATCCCTCATTTATATTTATCTTCCTTCCAATAGCCCTTTTAGGCTACTACAGCCTTGCAAAGATCTCCACAGGGCATGCCAGGCTGTGGCTTTTGGGGGCTTCAGTTTTGTACTACAGTTTGGGGCGCTCAGCCAATCTGCTGCTTTTGCTAAGTTCCATTTTATGCAATTTCTACTTAGGACGGCTGCTGTCACAAAAGCAGCTCTCGTTGAGCCGGAAAAAGGGTTTACTGATTGCAGGCCTTTTCCTGAACATCGGGATCTTGGTCTTTTTTAAATGCAAGGCCGGCTTTGGTACGATTGAAGGCACAGCCTCCAAAAATTATTTTCTGGATGTGCTCATTCCTCTAGGACTGTCTTTTTTCACCCTCCAGCAGGTGGCATTTTTAGTGGATTCTTTTAAAGGAAAAATTCGGGAAAACCGTCTTTTGCGGTATGCCCTTTTTATCAGTTTTTTTCCCCAGCTTATTGCAGGTCCCATCGTCCGATACCAGGAGATGGTTCCCCAGCTCAAGGACGAAAACACATTCAGGTTCCGATATTCAAACCTTGCCATCGGACTGACCCTTTTTATTCTGGGAGCGCTTAAAAAGGTGTTTATTGCCGATCAACTGGCCCTTGCATCCGGGGTGGTATTTTCCCAAGCAGCCGGAGGCCACGGGGTGATGCTGCTGGACAGCTGGCTCGGGGCCCTCAGCTTTTATTTTCAACTTTACTATGACTTCAGCGCCTATTCGGACATGGCATTGGGGGCAGCCCGAATGTTCGGCATTATTCTGCCCATGAACTTCAACTCTCCTTACCGCAGTCAAAGCTTGTCAGGATTGTTCCTTGCCTGGCATATGACGCTGTACCGATTTCTCACCGATTATTTGATGCTGCCGCTGATTTCCCTGATCAAAAAAATTTCTTCGGGAAGTGCATTGCTTCGGACAAGGATTGCCATCTGCGTTTCAACGATGGTGACCTTCACCATTTCCGGCCTTTGGCATGGGGCGTCATGGAATTTCGCCCTGTGGGGCCTTTTCAATGGCGGACTCATTGCACTGGTTTATCTTAAAAAACAGTTTTGGCCAGGCACGAACAAAAACCGAGGCAGATATGCAGGAGTAGCATCGGTTGCCTTAACCGTTCTGACCTGTATTGTGGCATCCGTGATTTTCCGCTGCCAGTCCGTGGACCAGGCGATGGAAATGTTCCGGGGCATGGTGGGCCTGAACGGCATAGCCCTTCCGGTCTCCTTCCAGTCTTTTCTGGGAGACTTGGAATCCGCTGGTGTAAAGTTCCAGGGACTTGGCGGCGGGGCGGTATGCGGGAACCACCTTATTCCCTTTCCTCTGCTGATTATATTCTGCGGATTTCTCACCTTTTACTGTCCCAATATTTATGATCTGACTGCCCGGTTTGAGCCGGCGTTAGGTATCAAAACCACAAAGAGAATCCCCTTTCTGGGCTGGGACAAATGGATTCCGTCTCCTGCCTTTGCTGTCATCATGGCTATAGCGGCTGCCTTTCTTATCACCCTGATACTGGATCCTGAAGGGACGGGCAGCGGTACTTTTATTTATTTTCATTTCTAAAGGGAACGACCATCTTCAAGCGCTACCTGAAATATAATGCTTTGTTTACCGCTTTGTTTGTCCTGGGGGTGATGGGGACCTGTTTTCTGGGAGACCCTTATCTGCAATTTAGCCGGAAATACGGAGATAACGACGGACGTACCCTCGACTTTTCCTCCAGAAGGATATGGGCCAACGCAACCATTGCAAGGCTTTCAACCGGAGACTATGACACGATTTTCATCGGTAATTCCAGAACCAGGATTGGCATGAACCCCGATTATATAGATGGAACCCGCCGGGCTTATAATGCCTCCTTTTCAGCCCTCACCTATGAAAATATTTATATGTTGCTGATGCCTGTTTTGAAGCGGACGAAAATTAAAACCATTGTCCTAGGTGTTGATTTCGGTATGGAGCGCATGAGCAATGACTTTACAGCGGACCGGTATACCAAGGCGAACGTATGGCGCAGCCTTCTTGGAATTTATTCGTTTATGGACGCCCTTGAGGTATTAAAACAAAAAATGGGGACCGACACCCGGTATCCTGTCTTGCCGAATGGGCTGTATATCAAGGCGGAACAAAATCTGACACCCCGGCAGTATCGCAAGATTGCAAAAACCATGATCAAAGAATTTCAAACTCATATAGGGGAACCGCTTGAGAACAGCCGTGGATGGTCTTATTTCAAAGCTATTGTACAAAAATGCAAGGAGGAACGCATTACGCTGAAGCTTGCCATTTCCCCCATTCATGCAAGCCTTCTTGAAGCCATATATAGCGGTGGACTTGCCGATGACTTTGAAAACTGGATCCGACAGGTCGTTGCTGTTGCTCATGGGGATCCCATGAAACAAAAGGTTCCCCCGGCAGCGGTATGGCTGTTCTGTGGGTACCAAGACTGGAACACGGAGGCCTTTCCGGATCATGCCGCCCCCATGACCTATTATTTTGAAAGCAGCCACTACAGGCCGCGCATCGGCAATCGGCTCCTGGCCCAGATATTTAATTTGAAAGGCACCCAAAAAACGCCGGAAATCGGGGTCCAACTGACCCCGGAGAATGTAAATGAAAGCCTTTCCACGTTAAGACAACAACGGGAAAAATTCATCAGAACCCATGACCCGGAAGCACTTTGGGGCTCCTGGGTCATCGACCGATAGAACAGGATCAAAGCGCCCTTATCCGGGCCGCCGGGCAAGGGCCAGGAAATTACCGGAAACCACCAGTAAAAGTCCCAAACCGGCAGGCAGTGACCAGGCATACCCCTCCATAAAAGAAGAGATGCAAAGGGCCACAACCGGGACCACCATGATCGCATAGGCGGCCTTGTCCGCCCCCATGGTTCCCACAAGGGTCAGGTAGGTGCCGAAGGCCACCACCGAGCCGAACAGAGCCAAAAAGACAAGGGAACCTGTATAGGCCAGAGTGGGAGTGAAGCTGAAATCTTTGCCCAACCCTAAGGCCACCACGGCGAGAATCGCACAGCCGTAGGCCATACCGATGGCATTGGCCTGGACCAGGGGGATCTGCTGCCGGGTATTCCGGGCGGAGGCAATGTTGCCCCAGGACGAGAGCAGCACCCCGAAAAATCCAAAGAGAATTCCCAAAAGTCCCTGGTCAGTCAAGTCAAAGGCCTGAATCTCCGGCATAAAAATCAATCCGATGCCGCAGATCCCCAGCACGGCCCCGGCAAGGGTCTTTTTTTCCACCGGAGCTTTGAGGAAAATTGCGCTGTTGGCGATATTGAAAAATACCATGGAAGAAAAGAGCACCGCCACAAGACCTGAGGTCAGGCAGGTTTCAGACAGGTAGACCAGCCAGTAATTCATGGAAAAAAGACACAGCCCCACAAGGGCCATGTATCCATGCTCTTTTAAACTGAAGTTCAGGGTCAGGCCCTTAAGTTTGCAAAAAGCCATCAGCATGGCCGAGGCAAGGCCGAACCTATATACCACGGACACCATGGGGTCCACTGCGCCCAGTTGAAATTTAATGGCAATCCAGGTGGATCCCCAGATCACAATGGTAATCAGATATAAAAAAACGGATTTCATACGCCCTGTCCCTTTGTATTGTCAATCGCCCCTATTTAGGATACAAGAAGAAAAAAGTACAGATACAGAACAATACAATTTATGTCATAACAGATGAGGATACCATGGGCGGCACCGGCAATTTCAGATACGCGGCACTGGCCGATGAAATCCAGGAAAACATTATGAACGGCAGCTTCCGGGCGGGCGAAAAACTGCCCTCGTTGCGAAAGCTTCACAAGCAGCTGGGCCTGTCTGTTTCCACCATCCACCAGGCCTATATTGAACTTGAAAAACGAGGGCGGGTGGAGGCCCGGGAAAAATCCGGATTCTTTGTCAGGGCCCTGGCCAGAAATCCTTTGCCCTCGCCCGCGCCCCAGCCGGAAAAAAGCCGGCCCAGCCGGGTCAACATCAATGCACTGGCTGAGACCATCCTGGCCGATCTCCAGGCCGGAGACATGATGCAGCTCGGCGCGGCAGTGGCGTCCCCGGAACTGATGCCGGTCAAACAGCTGGCCCGTATGATAAAAACCATGTCCGCCTCAGAGCTCCAAAGCACCCTGGCCACCTATGACCTGTGCCAGGGAAGCCCGGAGCTGAGGAACGCCCTGGCCAAACGGATGCTGGGCCATGCCAGCCTGACCCAGCCGGACGACATCGTCACCGCCAACGGATGCCTGGAAGCCGTCAGCCTCTGCCTACGCGCCGTAGCCAATCCCGGCGATACGATCCTGGTGGAATCCCCGGTTTTTCACTGTTTTCTTCAGCTCATTGAAGACTTAAACCTTTACGTGCTGGAAATGCCCGCCTGCCCTCAGCAGGGGATGAATCCAGACCTGTTTGAAGAGACGGTTAAAGAAAACCGGATCAGGGCCTGTCTGCTCAATACCAATTTTCAAAATCCATTAGGTTCGGTCATCCCCCGTCACCACAAAAAAGCCATTCTTGACGTTGCAGACCGCCACGACATCCCCATTATCGAGGATGATATATACGGAGACCTCTACTTCGGCGATCACAGACCCTCCACGTTTAAATCGTTGGATACCCGGGGCAGTGTCCTTTACTGCGGCTCTTTTTCAAAGACTCTGGCCCCGGGCCTGAGAGCCGGATGGGCCGTTCCCGGAAGGTTTCTGGACAAGGTGCTCCGCCTCAAACTCAACACCCACTTAGCCTGCCCCAACATCAACCACAGGGCTGCAGCCCGCTTCCTTGAATCCGGGGCCTATGACCGCCATCTTCGCCGCCTGAGAAACCAGCTTAAAAACCAGTGCTCTGCAATGGCCCTGGCCGTATCTTCTCATTTCCCGGCAGATACCCGTATCACCTTTCCCCGGGGCGGCATGTTTATCTGGGTGGAGATGAATCCCGGGATGGATACCATGGAGCTTTTCCACAGGGCACGGGAGCATCAGATTTCCATTCTCCCGGGGCGCCTGTGCGCCACCTCGGATAGGTTTAAGCACTGCTTCCGCCTGAACTGCGGCATCCAATGGCACCGAAGACTTGAACAGGCCGTGGTCCTGCTGGGCAGGCTGACCCGGGAAATATACAAGGAAAAGGGCCTGACCGTCACCTGAGAAAACGGCCAAAGGCAAGGGCGTCACCGTCCCTCACATTGTAGAGCGGCAACCTGACTGCGTTGGAACCGATATCAATAGCCGCATATTTCAGAGGTTCAGGCATAGGGGGTATCAAAACGATAATCAGGCGTCCAGTTTTGTCACAAAGGCTTTAAACTTCAAAAAATCGGAATGGCTCATGGCATGCTCCATCCGGCAGGCGGTTTCCTCGGCGGTCTTTTCGTCCAGCTCAACGTGCTTGAGCAGAAAATGTCTGAACACATTGTGCCGGGTCGTGACCTGCTTGGCAATTTTTTCCCCTTTGGCCGTCAGCGTGACATAGCCGTACGGCTCGTAGTTGATCAGTTCCTGGGCCGCCAGTTTCTTGAGCATCCCCGTCACCGATCCCCTTTTGATGTCCAGGCTCTCTGCAATATCCTTTGACCGGGCGACCGTGTTGTGGATCTGCAGTTCCAATATGGTTTCAAGGTAGTCTTCCAGACTCTCGGAAAGGTCAAGTTCTTCTGTCATATCCAGCCTCCTTCAAGGGTTCCTTCTGGGAAAATCATCCGACTGCACAAAGCAAAAGTATGGGCCAGCTTTTTTATGTTGCAGTCCAGGTAAAGTTAATTGGAAGTTATCTTGACTATGCCCTATATTGCAAGAACAAACACAAAACTATTTACATTTCCGGTCAGTATTTTTCCAATAACGAGATTTGTTATGCATACAAAACTTTTTTTTGCGCACACCTCTTGCCAAGCCATGAAAAACTGTTTACTGTTTTAGCTAAGACAAGTTCTGTGGCACAATCAACGCAAAGGCGCTTGTCCAAACTGTTTAAGCCAGAATTTAAGAAAGGAGCCTGTAATGAAAGACAGAGCGATCAGACGGCACCAGGAATTCAAAGTGAAAAAAAAACTGAATAAACAGTATAACAGCTGCATTGAAAGCCTTCCCAGCGACGCCAGGCAGGGAATCGAAGGCAACACGGAAAAACTCAAAAAGGTCTGCGCCTCCCCCTATGCCGTGGATCATGACAGAGCCCTTGGCAAAAAGACCGTTCAGGAACAAAAGGCCGATATTTCCATGAGAGAGCAGCTGCAATAGGCAAGGCTCCTTTACCGCATAAAAAAGCCCCCCGGTGCCTCGCGCACCGGGGGGCTTTTTTATGCCTGCTCGAACTTTTTCATACCGTATTTGCGAGCGATGTCCTGCCGCTTCTCAGGTGCCAGGGAGCGCATATAACCGTTCCAGCCCGGGCACCAATTGGCGTGCCAGCGCCAGAGACGTCCGAGAAGCGATCCGGGATTCTTATCGTACCGCGCCCTGAACGGGCATTGGGGGCAAAAATGCTTTTTCACAACGTTCCTCCCTCTCTTATTTATTTTCCCTTTCTGGGGGTGACACCGATTTTAGGGCAGTCGTCGGCAAGAACGCAACGCTGGCAGTGGGGACCTATGGGGCGGCAGGTTCCCTGGCCGAAGGTCACCAGGATCTGGTTCACCTCTTTCCAGTGGGGCCGGGGCAGTTTTTTGCGCAGCGCTTTTTCCGTTTCTTCCGGGGTGCGGGTTTTCACGTAACCCCAGATATTCATGATCCTGTGGACATGGGTGTCCACACAGATGGCATCCTTGTCAAAGGCCACGGCCCGGACCAGGTTGGCGGTTTTACGCCCCACCCCGGGCAGGGTCACAAGATCATCGATTCCATCGGGCACCTTTCCGCCAAAGGCTTCCAGAGCAGGGGGCAACTTTTCAAGGTAGCCTGCCTTGGATTTGTAGAACCCCACCGGGAAGATAATCTTCTCTATTTCTTCTTTTGAAAGAAGGGACAGGGAAACTGCATCCGGTGCCACGGCAAAGAGACGTTCCGAGGCTGCAGCCGTGACTTCATCCTTGGTTCTGGCCGACAGAATGGTGGCCACAAGGACTTTAAACGGGGACCGGGTCTGGACAGCGATCAGATCGACTATGGGAACCTGATAGGAGGCCGTCTCTTCTTTCAACCGCTTTAAAAATGAGGAGATATCCACGGCCATAGGATCATCCTAAATCAATGTAGTGATCAGATAATAAATCAGGGGCAGAAAAATGGCCGGAAGCATATTGCCCACGGCGATCTTTTTTTCCCGGAGCATATTCAGCCCCAGGGCCAGAATCAGCAAGCCTCCTGCACCGGACATCTGGCTGACCACCGCCGGTACCAGCAACGGTTTCATCACCCCGGCCGCAAGCGTAATGCTTCCCTGGTATAAAAGCACCGGAATCACGGAGAGCGCGACCCCGAATCCCAAAGAGGCGGTGAGGATCACAGCTGTGATCCCGTCCAGGCAGGATTTGGCAAACAGGGTGGAGTGGTTTCCGGTCAACCCGCTTTCAAGGGACCCCACAATGGCCATGGAGCCGATGCAGTACAGCAAAGAGGCGGTCACAAAGCCTGTGGAAATCGTGGAGGGCCCTGCCGAAGCACTGGACATTTTGCGCTCCATAAAATCCCCCAGGCGCTTGAGATAAGCCTCAATACCGATAAATTCCCCGATCAGGGCACCGGCGGCAAGGCTGATGATAATAATCAAAAGGTCATTGCAGCCCAGGGCACTTTTGATGCCCACAAGCATCACGGAAAGGGCCACAGCCTGCATCACGGTCTGATTGTATCGGTCCGGAATCCCGTTTTTAAAAAACAATCCCACAATCACCCCGGCCATAATGGCCAGGCAGTTCACAAAAGTTCCGAGCATGATGGATGTCCGTTCAGAAAAAAGGGCGGCGACGGATACGGCCCACGTCAGGTTAAAAAAATTATCCGATTAAAAGAATTGATCCTCAATATATCTGACACCGTTTTCAAAAAGACGGATGCCCGTGGTAAATCCTTCTCCGGGGACCTTGCCCATGCGTTTGGCCATCTCTTTTTGCCGGGGCCATTCAGGGTGATTGGTAAAATGATTATACCCTTCCGGATGGGGCATCAGACCGAAAATCCGGCCTGAGGGATCGCAGATGCCGGCAATATCCATGGCCGCCCCGTTGGGATTGGCGGGGAAAGCGCCGCCCGCGGGATTGCCGTTTGCATCGGCATATTTGAATACCACCTGATGATTGGCGGTAAGTTGATCCAGAACCTCTTTTTCGGCCACCACTTTGCCTTCACCGTGCCGGACCGGATAATCGGCCAGGGCAATGCCCTTTGTAAACACACACGGGCTTTCGGGATCTGCAGCCATCCGGACCCACTGATCCCTGAAGTTACCGCAGTCGTTAAAGGTGATGGCCACGGACCGTTCTGTGTAATTCCCGTTGAGCCCGGGTAAAAGTCCCAGGTTCACCAGAGCCTGGAAGCCGTTGCAGATACCGATGACAAGCTTTCCGGCCGCGATAAAGTCCAATAACTCCTTGCCGATATTGTTCTTGAGCTTCAGGGCCTGGATGACCCCGGCCCCATGGTCGTCCCCCCAGGAGAATCCGCCGCCGAATGCCAGGATATGATAATCGGACAGGCTCTCTTTGCCCCCGATCAAGGTATTGATGTGAACCCTGTGGGCTTCGGCTCCGGCCATCTCAAAGGCCAGGGCCGTTTCATTGTCACAATTTAAACCGAAACCGGTGAGTACCAGTGCCTTTACCTTGCTCATATCTTTTCTCCAAAGGTCTTGTTGAATGCGGTGTCAAGGGCCTGTACGGTTACGTCGGCCAGAATCGTATCCGGCCCTTTTCGAATGACCAGACGGTCGTCGTCGGTCACAGAGCCGATGCAGGCACAGGGAAGGCCTTTGCACAATTTTTCAAAGGTTGCCGCCTGATCCTTGGCAACGGTGACAAGAAAGCGGCCTGCGGACTCGCTGAACAGCAGTTTCTCAGGAGACAGGCCGGTTTCAGCACCGGGAACGGCACAAAGATCGATATCCAGCCCAAGTCCGCCGGCCATCGCCAAAATGGACAAATGGACGCCGATGCCGCCCCGGGCCACGGCATGGCAGGAGGCGATGATCTCGCTTTGTATGGCTTTTTCCATGGCCTTGTACCCGACTTTAAACGAGGCAAACTCCACCTGGGGCACGTTGAGTCCGGTCTTGCCGAACATCTCATAGTATTCGGAAGATCCAAGTTCATCCCGGGTGGCGCCGAGGATATAAACCTTGTCGCCGGCCACCTTGGGATCCAGGGTCACGCATTTGGTAACGGTCTCAACCACGGAAGTTGCCGAGAACTGGACGGTTTCAAGGGCGGAAATCTTGGTGCGCTCTCCGAACTCTCCTTCCAGGTGGCCGTCCACGTACATGGAGTCCTTTCCTGAAAGCAAGGGGATTTCATAGGCCATGCAGGTGTCTTTTAAGGCCCGGCAGGCCCGGACCAGCTGGGCGGCCTTGAACTTGCCGTCGGGGTTGGAGACAGGATCAAACCCGATATTGGGCCAGCAAAAGTTGTCCAGTCCGCCGATATGGTTAAATGAACCGCCCACGGCGATAAGACGCCGCACCGCTTCGTCAATGGTGCAGGTCATCATGTGATAGGCATCAATTTTCGAATACCAGGGCAGAATGCTCTGGGAGAAGGCAAGCCCTTTATCGGAGGTCAAAACGGGTCTTGTGACAGAGGCGTCCGACGGAATATTGCGCTTAACGCCAACCAGGGGTTTGATTACGGAACCGCCCTGGACCTCATGGTCATACTGGCGGATGATCCACTCCTTGGAGCAGATATTGGGCCGGGCGAGCATCCCTTCGATCACACGTCCCAGATCCGAAGGCGTGGAAATCACAGGCTCGGTCAGGCCCCGGGTTTCCGGCGGAATCCAGACCGCGTCAAATTCCCAGGCCGGAAAGCCCTTGTCCAGAAGATCCATATCCACATAGGCGCAGGTTTCGTCTTTATACTTGATGTGCAGTTTGCCGGTATCGGTATACTGTCCGATCACAGTACTTTCCACCTCGTGCAGGGCGGAAAGCTCCATAAACCGATCCAGGTTCTCCGGTTTCACGGAGATGGTCATGCGCTCCTGGGACTCGGAAATCCAGATTTCCCACATGTCCAGGCCCTCGTATTTGAGAGGTACACGATCCAGCCAGACTTCGCAGCCGTTGGAAAGCATGGCGGATTCGCCCACAGAAGAGGAAAGCCCGCCGCCGCCGTTATCCGTAATAAAGGGGATCAGCCCCTCGTCCCGACAGATAAGCAAAAAGTCATGCATCTTCTTCTGGGTGTAGGGATCGCCGATCTGGACATGTCCCGCCGGGGTATTTTCGGAGTAGCTTTCAGAAGAGGCCGTCACCCCGTGGATGCCGTCCTTGCCGACCCGGCCGCCGCTCATGATGATCAGCTCCCCGGGTGAAGTGGTTTTTTCATGGCTGGGCTTGCCCGCCACGGTCTTGGGCATGATGCCTAAGGCCGTTACAAAGACCAGGGATTTTCCCATATAGCCCGGCTCAAACAGGGTCTGGCCAAAGGTGGTGGGCACCCCGCTCTTATTGCCGCCGTCTTTCACGCCCTCAATGATGCCGTCCAGAAGACGGCGGGGATGAAGCGGCGGTTTTAAGGGGCCGTCGTAGTTGACATCGCCCACGCAAAACCCGAAAGACCCCATGAAAAGCTTGGAGCCAAGGCCCGTACCCATAGGATCGCGGTATACCCCGACAATGCCTGTGATGGCACCGCCGTAAGCCTCCATATTGGAGGGCGAGTTATGGGTTTCGCCGGTGACCACGTAGTTGTTTTCCGCGTCAAAGGAGCCGACCCCTGCATTATCCCAAAGAACGGAAACCACCCAGTCTTTCTTGTCCTTAATGGCAAGGGTAGGATCTTTAATATAGGTCTTAAACAGGCTGTTTTCTTCAACAGTCTCACCTGTAACCGCATCCGTATACCTGAAAATTCCGTTAAAGGTATTGTGGTTGCAATGGTCGGATCTGGCCTGGGAGATATACTCCAGTTCCACATCCGTAGGCTTGGACAACCCGACTTGCCTTCTGTCGGCCAGAACCTTTTCGTCCAGAAAGTACTCCCGGATCACGGGAATGTCCCTTGGGTTCAGGGCCAGGTTCCGCTCATCGGAAATGGTGG
This sequence comes from uncultured Desulfobacter sp., assembly GCA_963677255.2. Taxonomy (GTDB): domain Bacteria; phylum Desulfobacterota; class Desulfobacteria; order Desulfobacterales; family Desulfobacteraceae; genus Desulfobacter. Next base: position 986,642 of record CAXXER010000003.1, read on the forward strand.
CAAGCATCGCATCGGTGTCGATGTCCACCGTGTCAAAGGCAGGCTCATGGTCCAGAATGACTTTTGCAGGCTTTACATCTGCGCCGACAGTCTTGTCCCATTCGTCCCGGTGAAATACACGGTACTGCTGGATAATGGCGTTGGAAAGGATCTGTGCGCCGATCTTCTCCACATCTTCCCGGGTGAGATCGCCGCCTTTTAAGCAGTACCGCCGGGAGGTGTATATGCCCTCATCCGGTGTAAACGTTTTACCCAAAAGGTCCTGAATAGCCTCCACCGCAGTGGCACCGGCATTGTCCCGGACGCCCGGCCGGTACCCGATCCACAGACACCAGTCGAAATCAATGTCCAGCGGAGAAAGACTTGAAACCTGGGTGACGGGGTTGGTAAAAATCTCGTTGCGCGCCTTTTCCAGATCGTCCTCACAAAAATCTGACTCAATGGTCACGATGTGGACGCTTCTGGCCGCCTCAATTTTGATCCCGAAGTAGGAGTCCGCCTTGGAGATGATAGCGGCGGCTTCGGCATCCCTTAAATCCTGCTTTAATGCAATCTCGATATTGGAAATCATGTTATCCACCATTAAACATTCTGGCAATGTCGTTATAAAAGACAAAAATCATTAATGCCACAAGCACTGCTGCACCGAACTGAACCAATTTTTCGCGCAGCTTTTCACTGACGGATTTTCCGGTCACAGCTTCAATTGAAAAGAAAAGCAGGTGACCGCCATCCAGAACAGGAATGGGAAAAAGGTTGATGATCCCGAGGTTGACAGAAAGCAGTGCGATAAACCATATAAAATTGACCATCCCGGCTTTTGCCTGCTCCCCGGCCATCTGGGCGATCATAATGGGGCCGCCCAGGTTGTCAGCGGAAATACGTCCGGAGACCATCTTGACAAAGGAAAGAAGGGTCAGTTCTACCAAATCCCAGGTGTCGGAAAGAGAACGGCCGGCAGCCTGGAAGAACGTTAAGGATTGATGAAAGGTCTCACCGGTGCCCACAATGCCGATGACATACCGGTCCACAGGTTCGCCAAAGACATTTTTAGCATCCTGGCGCAGGGGGGTGATCTGAAAGGATTTGAGCTCCCCTTCCCGCCGCACCACAACCTCAATGGCCTGGCCTTGGCTTTCCCCGACGATCTTTGAGATGTCCTCAAAGGCGTGGACCTTTGCACCGTTGACCTGGGCAACCACATCGCCGGGAAGAATCCCGGCCGCCTGGGCTGGGCTTTTGTCCATGATCTTGCCCACGTCGGGTTTGGCCATCCAAATGCCGGAAATCTGATAGAGAAGATAAAAAATCAAAATGGCCAAAAGGAAGTTGAAAAAGGGACCGGCCGCCACGATCAAAGATTTTTTGAACAACGGTTTTTCAGTAAAGGACACCTCTTTGTCCTCTTCAACAACCGCCGCCCCGGGTTCCTCACCCGTCATTTTCACATACCCGCCAAGGGGAATCGCGGAAATGCAGTACAGGGTCCGCCCCCGTTTGAGTTTAAGCACTTTAGGACCGAACCCAAGGGAAAAGACTTCAACACCCACTCCGCACAGCCGTGCCACCAGAAAATGTCCCAGTTCATGGACAAAGACAAGTACGCCGATCACAATAACAAATGCCACAGCAGAGTGACCCATAAGACCTCTTTGGTTGCGGTTAGAATTTTTGGCCGATTAGGGTTTGCGCCGTTTCCCTGGCCTGTTTATCGGCCTCAATAATACCTGAAAGATCAGGATTGTCAATGCAGCGATGCCCCCCCATAACCTGATCAATGATATGAAAAATATCCAGGAAACGAATCTTTTCCTTTAAAAAGGCGGCCACAGCAACCTCATTGGCGGCATTCATCACGGCTGGAAGGGTCCCGCGCACCCGGCAGGCTTCATAGGCAAAGGCCAGGGAGGGGAATCTTTCGACATCCGGTGCCTCAAACGTCAACGATCCCATGGCGGAAAAATCGGGGAACGGTGTCCCAAGGGGAATGCGGGAGGGAAGGGAAAACGCGTAGGCAATGGCCCCCATCATGTCGGGAACCCCCATCTGGGCCATGACAGCCCCGTCCTTGAACCCCACCATGGAATGAACAATGGACTGGGGATGCACCAGAACCTCAATCTCTTTATGGGTGATGCCGAACAAATGCACCGCCTCCACCACCTCAAGCCCCTTGTTCATCAATGTGGCCGAATCAATGGTGATTTTCGCCCCCATGGACCAGGTGGGATGATTCAGGGCATCTGAAAGACCGATGGTATCAAAGGTTTCTTTGGCGCGGGTTCGAAAGGGCCCTCCCGAGGCGGTCAGAAAAATGCGTTTAAGATCTTTTCTGCGGTTTCCCCGGATACATTGAAAAATAGCGGAATGCTCACTGTCCACCGGAAGGATATCCACACCGTTTTCTTCGGCCGCCGCCATGACAAGATCCCCTGCCATCACCAGGGTCTCCTTGTTGGCCAGGGCAACCTGCTTTTTAGCCGCAATGGCGGCAAGGGCAGGCCTAAGCCCTGCAGCCCCCACCATGGCTAAAAGGACCATATCCGCACCCTCCCATTGGGCTGCGGCAGCATACCCTTCATTCCCCCATAGGATCTCGGTGCCAGCGCCCTGCCCCAGCAATCTGCGCAGTTCATCGGCCCTATCCTGATCCAGAACGGCGGCCATGCGAGGCTTGAATTCTTTCACCTGCTCGGCCAAAAGAGGCATATTGGTGGCCCCGGTCAGGGCCTGCACATCAAACAGGTCCTTATGCATGCGAACGATATTCAGGGCTGAGGTGCCGATGGAGCCTGTGGCACCGAGGATGGAAAGGGTTTTCATCTGCCGAATACCAGGAATACGTAGAGAACGGGGATGGCCAGAAGCAGGCCGTCAATACGGTCAAGCATACCCCCGTGTCCCGGCAGAATCCGCCCCGAATCCTTGATATTGTTCACCCGTTTCATGGCGGATTCGAACAGGTCACCGATCTGACCGGCCACAGCCATAATCAGGGCGCAGGGAATGGCCGAAAGAGCCAGTTGAAAATCCTTGAAAAAAATCAGGCAGAAGATAAATCCGGCCAGCACCGAGGTGGTAAGGCCACCGATGGACCCTTCAATGGTTTTCTTGGGACTGATCTTGGGGGCAAGCTTGTTTTTCCCCCAGAAGGTGCCGGTGTAAAAGGCGCCGGTATCGTTGGCAAAGGCAACGATGAGCAGCCAGATAATCCAGAGGATCCCGCCGTCAAGTTCCCGGATAAAGACCAGAAGGGCCAGGGACATGGGAATATACACAATGCCCAGAACCTGCTTGGAAATCATGTCAAAAATTTGAGGGCTGGACGCGAACCGGAACAGAACAAAAATCGATAGGGCCGCAAGGTTCAGGGCCTGGATCAGAAACATCACCTGCCAGGACCCCAGACACGCCCCCATGATCAGGATCATGGAGACGGCATAGGAGATTACCTTTATGGACTGGGAGGCCGGTCCGCTATCAGATGAAATAATGATGCGCAGGTATTCCCTGACAGCAAAAATGGCCACCACTGATACCAGGGCGGCCACAAGAAGGGTATTGCCTCGTATTAACACCCAGAGGACAAAAGGGACAAGGACTATTGCGGTGAGCCATCTCTTGAGGTGCTGCATTTTACCTTTCCGAACCGTCGATCCCGTTGCTGAAAATCCACAAGGATGCTGTGGAACTCTTCCTTTGAAAAATCCGGCCATAAGGTGTCCGTTATGAACAGCTCCGCATAGGCCGCCTGCCACATCATGAAGTTTGACAGCCGAAATTCCCCCGAGGTTCTGATAATCAGATCCGGATCCGGCATACCGCTGGTATACAGACAGGCCGAAAGCCGGTTTTCATCAATATCTTCCGGGGCAAGTCTGCCTCCGGCCACGTCTTCGGCCAGTTTTTTGGCTGCACGGACAATTTCCTCCCGGCTGCCGTAGCTCAACGCCAGATTCAGAACCATTCCCCGATTGTCACAGGTTTCTGACATCGTGCGGTCGGCCTCGGCTCTGACATCTTCCGGCAATCTTTCCATCTGCCCTAAAATGTTCAGACGGATATCCTTGTCGGCCAGATCCTTGCGCTCTGAAACCAAAAACCGTTTGAGAAGGGTCATCAAGGCCGACACTTCGGCTTTGGGCCGGCCCCAGTTCTCCGTTGAAAAGGCATACAGAGTCAGATAACCGATATTCAGTTCCCGGCAGGCGGAAACAATGGCTCTGACCGTGTCAGATCCTCTTTCATGACCGCGCACACGGTTCATGAGCCGTTTTTTAGCCCAGCGGCCGTTGCCGTCCATGATCATCGCCACGTGACGGGGCAACCGGGCCGGGTCTATGGTGTCTGTTGTCATGCCGGTATCAGACTTCAAGGATTTCCTTTTCCTTGGCCGCATAGATATCGTCCAGACGTTTGATATACTTGTCTGTCAGATCCTGGACCTGTTTTTGCCCCTTGAAGCTGTCGTCCTCTGAAATATCCCCGTCCTTTTGCAGTTCCTTGAGCATTTCATTGGAGTCCCGACGGATATTTCTCACCGCAACCTTGTACTCTTCACAGGTTTTGGCCACGGATTTAGCGATTTCTTTACGCCGCTCCTCGGTCAGGGGCGGAATGGAAATGCGGATCAATTTACCGTCACTGGAGGGGGTCAGACCGAGATTGGCCTTGTGAATGGCCTTTTCCACCTCACCGATCACACTGACATCCCAGGGTTTAATGGTCAGCAGCCGGCTTTCGGGAACGGAAACCGTTGCCATCTGAGGAAGCGGGGTCTGGGCCCCGTAATAATCAACCACCACGCTGTCCAGCATGGATTGGGAGGCCCGTCCGGTTCTGACCTTGGCCATCTCGTTTTCAAAGGCCTTTTCAGATTTACCCATCCGGTCACGGGTTTCTTCTAACACGTCTTCAATCATAGCGACACATCCTGTAAATGGGTTAACGGTTAGCCACCCGCAGAAACCAGTCCCAAACTGTCCGGGGCTGGCCCCTGTGCGTCGATAACCGTTAACTATTTATTGTAAATCCGGGAACCGATACGGGTCCCCGTCAGCGCCTTGTAAATATTGTCAGCCTGATGAAGATCCACCACCTGCAGGGGCAGGTCATGTTCCATGGCCAGGGAAATGGCGGTCATGTCCATCACGTGGAGCTGTTTTTCAATGACCTGCATATAGGACAGCTCGTCAAACATCACCGCATCGTCATGGATCACCGGATCCTTGTCGTACACCCCGTCCACCTGGGTGGCTTTGATCAGGATCTGGGCCCTTATTTCATTGGCCCGGAGTACGGCAGCCGTATCCGTTGTAAAATAAGGGTTTCCCGTACCTGCGGCAAAGATGACCACCCGTCCCTTTTCAAGATGCCGGATGGCCCGCCTGCGAATGAAGGGCTCGGCGATCTTGTCCATGGCAATGGCGGTCTGCACCCGGGTGGGCACATCGCATTTTTCAAGGGCGTCACACAGGGCCAGGCTGTTGATCACCGTGGCCAGCATGCCCATGTTGTCGGCGGAGGTTCTGTCCATACCGGCAGAAGACCCGGCAACCCCCCTAAAGATGTTGCCGCCACCCACAACAATTGAAATTTCAATCCCGAGACGGTGAACCTTGGCGATTTCAAGGGCCACATAATGGATCATCTCAGGAGTAATGCCGAAGCCCTGATTTCCCATCAGGGCTTCGCCACTCAACTTGACCAGAACCCGCTGAAACTCAGGTGTCTTGTCCAAGATTTATTCTCCTATCTGGAAACGGGCAAATCTCTTAATCTGGATATTTTCACCGATTTTTCCAATGGTCTCTTTCAGGAGCTCCTCAATAGTCTTCTGGGGATCTTTAACATACTGCTGGCTCATGAGGCAGACCTCTTTGTAGAACTTTTCGATCTTGCCGTCCACGATCTTATCAATGATATTCTCGGGCTTACCCTCTTCGAGCATCTGGGCGCGGTAGATCTCGCGTTCTTTTTCAATTACGGACTGGTCCACGTCGTCGGACACAAGCCCTGCCGGGTTGGCAGCGGCGATATGCATGGCAATATCCTTGGCAAACGTCTCAAAATCCTCGGTCTTGGCAACGAAGTCGGATTCGCAGTTGATCTCGACCAGGACACCCAGCTTGGCACCGGTGTGGATATAAGAATAGATGATGCCTTCTGAGGTGGAGCGGCCGGCCCTTTTGGCTGCTTTGGCCAGACCTTTTTTCCTCAGAAGTTCAATTGCTTTTTCCATGTTCCCCTCGGCTTCAGCCAGGACTTTTTTACAGTCCATAATGCCGGAGCCGGTTGCTTCACGTAGCTCTTTCACCATTGCTGCAGAAATTTCAGCCATTTTATTATACTCCTTGTAATGCTTTCGCTTTATTTTATAGTCTATTCAGCTGCGGGAGCTTCTGCCACTGTTTCTTCAGCGGCGGCAGCTTTGCGTTTGATCTTCTCTACGACAGGGCCGTCCGTTCCATCGGAAACCACTTCAATGCCAATGGCTTCGCCGCCCTTTTCTGCGGGCTCGACATCCCCGTCTTTGTCGGACCGGGCACGCTGTTTTTCTTCATAGATCTGACGACCTTCGATAACGGCATCGGCAATGCTTGAAGCAAAAAGACGAATGGAGCGGATGGCGTCGTCGTTGCCGGGAATGACGTAATCGATGTCATCAGGATCACAGTTGGTGTCCACAACGGCCACTATGGGAATCCCCAGACGCTTGGCTTCTTTTACGGCAATGGACTCGTTCTTGGAATCAATGATGAAAAGGGCGCCGGGCAGCTTTTTCATATTGGAGATACCGCCGATGGCAAACTCAAGTTTTGCCTTATCCTTGAGCATTTTTGCCTGCTCTTTTTTGGGATAATTTTCCAGGGTACCGTCATTCTCAATGGAGTTGAGAAAGTGATATCTTGCAATATTATTTTTAATAGTCTGAAAGTTGGTGAGCATACCGCCCAGCCACCGGTTTTCAACGTAGAAGGTCTCAGCCCGGTTGGCCTCTTCGTAGATCGCCTCGGATGCCTGTTTTTTGGTTCCGACGAACAGGACGTCCTGACCGTTGGCTGCCACGTTTTTAATGAAATCGTGGGCATCCTTGAACAATTTGACGGTCTGCTGAAGGTCGATGATGTAAATACCGTTTCTGGCACCGAAGATGTAGCGTTTCATCTTGGGGTTCCAGCGTTTGGTCTGATGTCCGAAGTGGACGCCTGCTTCCAGAAGTTCTCTGATGGTAATGTAAGCCATTTTTTCTCCAAATTTTCTATTGGTTTTTTATTCTTCCACCCACTTCTCCCCTGAAATCGACTTAGTGAAAAGCACCGGATTTCAGGTCCATGGGTGTGCCTTATTTGCGATTAAGCAAAATCCAAATGTATATATCAAAAAAGACGGATGGAATCAATTTATTTTTTAAGTATTGCCAGGCGATTATGACCGGCCAGATCCTTTTTAAACAAAAGATCCCTTACCCAGGTGCAGGCTTCTGCCAGGGCGGTTATCCCGTTTTTCTGATCAAATCCGATTTCAAGGAGCATCTGCCCACCCGGGGAAAGTTTATCGCCGGCCCGGGCTATAATGGTCCGATAGGCGTCCAGGCCGTCCCTGCCGCCATCCAGAGCCAGAAGCGGTTCATGATCCCGGACTTCAGGTTCAAGCGTCTCAATGTCGGCCTTAGAGATATAGGGCGGGTTGGACAAAATCAGGTCGAACCGGCAATGATCACTCACGGCATCAAACCAGGAGCCCTGAAAAAAGTGAACTGCCGTTTGTACAAGATTCCGGGCATTTTCCCTTGCCTGACCGATGGCCACAGAAGAGATATCGCACCCGAAAAAGAGATGATCCGGACAGGCCGATGCCACTGAAACAATAATCGCTCCGGATCCGACCCCAAGTTCCAGCACCCTTGCAGGCATATCTTTTGGGACAGACAGGATCTCAATCGCGGTTTCAACCAGGATTTCGGTGTCCGGCCGAGGAATAAGCACCCCTTTTCCAACACGGAAAGTATCGTTAAAAAAACCTCGCTTTCCGGTGATATAGGCCACAGGTTCCCGATCGCGGCGCCGTTGAATCAGGGCTTTGAATTCAGCCAGTTCCTGAGGGTCCAGGGGTCTGTCATGCTGAAGATACAAATCCAGCCGACGCATACCAAGAACATGGGCCAGCAGGATTTCGGCGGTGAGCCGGGGGGAATCGATCCCGTGGCCGTCAAAGAAATCGTCGGTCCAGGCCAGCAGTTTTTTTATGGTCCAGGGGGCGGCCATCCTTACAGGATCAGCTCATCTCTTTAAGGGCGTCGGCCTGGGCTTGGGTCCTCAGAGCGTCAATGATCTCCTGGATATCGCCCTCCATAATATGATCCAGCCTATAGAGGGTCAGCCCGATGCGGTGATCGGTCATGCGGCCCTGGGGAAAGTTATAGGTCCGGATGCGGCCACTTCTGTCTCCGGTTCCCACCTGGCCTTTTCTGTCTGCAGCCCGTTTTGCCTCTTCCTCCTGGATCTTGGCATCCAAAAGGCGGGATTTTAAAACGTTCATGGCCTTGGCCTTGTTTTTATGCTGGGATTTTTCATCCTGGCAGGTGGCCACAACACCGGTTGGTACATGGGTGATCCGCACGGCGGAGTCCGTGGTATTAACGGACTGACCTCCGGGACCGGAAGACCTAAACACGTCAATTTTCAGGTCTGCCGGATTGATATCGATGTCCACATCTTCAGCTTCGGGGAGCACGGCCACGGTAACGGCCGAAGTATGGACCCGGCCCTGGGTTTCGGTTTCAGGAACCCTCTGGACGCGGTGGGTGCCGCTTTCATATTTGAATTCGGAATAGGCTCCCTTCCCTTTGACCATGGAGACGACCTCTTTAAACCCGCCGGCGGCAGAGTCGTTCTTGTCAATGATCTCCATGCTCCAGTGTTTGGATTCGGCGAACCGGGAATACATGCGGAACAGATCGCCGGCAAAAATCCCGGCCTCCTCACCGCCGGTACCGGCGCGAATTTCCAGAATGACATTCTTGTCGTCCCGGGGATCTTTGGGCATCAGCAGGATATTCAGATCCTTGTGCAGGGTATCGATTTTTTCTTCAAGATCAGGAACCTCCTCTTTGGCCATGGCCCGGATATCCGGGTCATCGTCTTTGAGCAGCTCCTTTGCCTCTTTAAGCTCGGACAGGGCGGACTCATACTCTCTGAAAACCGGCACGATCTTGTTCAGTTCTCCGTGCTCCTTGAGATACTCCTGATATTTTTTCTGGTCATTGATCACAGCCGGATCAGAGAGCAGATGCTCGATCTTTACGAACCGTTCTTCAATACCTTTTAATTTTTCAAACATAGCTTACCCTTAGAAGACCGTGGAACCAAACTCAAAAAGGGGCGCTTTGGAAAAGGCCCCTTTTCAAACCAACAACCAAGATGAACGCTAAACCAATTTGCTTGCGTCAAACCCTGCGTATTTTTTCTTGAAGCGGTCGATTCTACCGGCAGAGTCAACCAGTTTCTGCTTGCCGGTAAAAAACGGATGGCACTGGGAACAAATTTCAACCTTGATATTTTCTCTGGTGGATCCCACCTCAAAAGTTGCACCACAAGCACAGGATGCAGTGGTTCTTGTGTAGTTCGGATGGATATCTTTTTTCATTTTACACAACTCCTTGTCAGACCTTCGTTATAAAAGGCCTTTGGTATTAAAACCGGGTCATAATAATAAAAGGATGAATCCTCTATTTAAGAATTCATCAATTCAAGAAACTCTTTATTATCCTTTGTTCCTTGCATTTTTTCAAGCAAAAACTGCATAGAGTCCACAGAATTTAAACTGGACAGCAGCTTTCTTAAGATCCAGACCCGGTTGAGGACGGCCGGATCCAGCAGCAATTCCTCTTTTCGGGTACCGGACCGGTTCATGTCAATGGCAGGAAAAACACGCTTGTCTGCAAGCTTTCTATCCAGAACCAGCTCCATGTTGCCGGTCCCTTTAAACTCTTCAAAAATCACCTCGTCCATTCGAGACCCTGTTTCCACAAGGGCGGTGGCGATGATTGTCAGGCTGCCGCCTTCTTCTATGTTCCGGGCGGCACCGAAGAACCGTTTGGGACGATCCAGGGCATTGGAATCCACACCACCGGAAAGAATCTTTCCGGACGGCGGCATGACAGCATTGTAAGCCCTGGCCAGACGGGTAATAGAATCCAGCAGAATCACCACATCATGACCCTGTTCGACGATTCGCTTGGCCTTTTCAATCACCATCTCGGCGACCTGGACATGACGCTCAGCCGGTTCGTCAAAGGTAGAGGAAATCACCTCGGCGTCGACGGAACGGGCCATATCCGTCACCTCTTCCGGGCGTTCGTCAATGAGAAGAATCATGGGGACGATATTTTTGTGGGCTTTGATCATGGAATTTGCAATATTCTGCAGCAGCATGGTTTTACCGGCCTTGGGCGGGGATACGATAAGCCCGCGCTGACCGAAACCGATGGGCGACATCAAATCAATAACCCTCATGGAGTAGTTGTCCGGCTCCGCCTCCAGATTCATCTTCCGCTCGGGATACAGGGGCAAAAGGTTGTCAAAAAGGATGGTTTCCGCTGCCATTTCAGGATTCATGAAGTTCACGGCCTCGACCTTGAGCAGGGCAAAATACCGTTCCGAATCCTTGGGCTGACGAACCTGGCCGGACACCGTGTCCCCGGTCCTCAGGTTAAAACGCCGGATCTGGGAAGGTGACACATAGATATCATCGGGACCCGGCAGATAGTTATACCCCGGTGCCCGCAGAAAACCGAACCCGTCCGGGAGAATTTCAAGGGTGCCTTCTCCGTAAATCTGACCGCTTTCCTCAATGTTGGCCTGGAGCAGGGCAAATATCAGTTCCTGCTTTTTCATGCCGCCGATGCCCTGGATATTGTACTTTTTGGCAAGCTTGGTCAGCTCACTGATCTTCATCTTATTGAGTTCTACAAGATTCATGCACTCTCCCGGTTTTTTATTTTGTGTCTCTTAGGTTTTAGGGTTGGTGGTTGTAAGACATTCTATTGGTTGCGTTTTTCGGAGTACCTTTTTGATATTATGGAAGCTTATGCGACCTGCGGATAAAAGACAGAAGGACTTGAAGGCCTTTTAAACATTTTTCTAAATAAAGCATTATTTTTTCTTTGTCAAGCGCTCTTTACAAGCTTTTTATACAGGATTTCCAGGTTTTTAAATAATTGAGACTCGCTGCCGCCATTCTCAATGACATGATCTGCCCGTTCAACCTTTTGAGTCTGGTCCATCTGCAGGGCCAGCATCCTCTTTGCCCCGTCAAGATCCACTCCGTCCCTGGCTGAAATCCTGTGCTCCAGCATGGACTGATCCGCCGTGACAACAAGGGTGGTGTCAAAGTAAGGCTCCATGCCAAGTTCAAATAGCAGAGGCACCTCCACGGCACAGGCTTTTTCTTTTCTATAGGGGGCGGCCGCCATCTGTCGGACCATTTCCCGGATGATTTCCGGGTGCAGTATCTTTTCAAGGGCGATGCGCTTTGAAGGGTCCTGGAGGATAATCCGCCGTATAAAGACACGGTCCAGACCCCGATCAGGCCCGACCACTTGCTTGCCAAACAGACTCACAACCCTTTCATAGGCCGGCTGTCCCGGTTCCACCACCTGCCTTGCAATGCGGTCACAGTCAAACACCTCCAGCCCCATCCTTGCAAAGCACCGGCAGACAAGACTTTTTCCGGACCCTGCTGATCCCGTAACCCCGATTTTTAAAATTTTCATTCGCCTTTTCCCTGCCCCTCCTGTCACATGTCCCCTGCCCTCGCCTGGTGATAAGATTTGACTTATAATATGCGGCTATGATATTTTTCAACCCCTTGTTGAAGCTAAACCTATAACAAAATTTGAAGGAAACAATCGTGGAAAGAACTTTATCCATCATCAAGCCCGACGGTGTCGCCAAAAACATCATCGGAGAAGTAATCAAGCGCTTTGAATCCAACGGCATCAAAATCGCCGCAATGAAAATGATCCAGCTGACTAAGGTCCAGGCCCAGGGATTCTATGCCGTTCATAAGGAACGCCCCTTTTTTGACAGCCTGACCGATTTTATGACCTCCGGCCCCATCGTGGTCATGGTTCTGGAAGGCGACGATGTGATTGCCAAGAACAGAAAGCTCATGGGCGCCACCAACTTCAAGGAAGCTGAAGAGGGCACCATTAGAAAAGACTATGCCACGGATATTGAAAAAAATGTGGTCCACGGCTCAGACGCCCCGGAAACCGCAGCCTTTGAAATCGGCTATTTCTTTAACGACCTGGAGATCCAGGCCCGGTAGAAAAAAAACAACCGTTCCATTGCACAAGATATCCCCGCAGGCCTGTGGCCTGCGGGGATTTTTTTTCTCCAAGCTCCGGCGATTTCAAACTTAAGGCCCAGCACTGCCGAGCACCCTTGAGGGTACGCGCACCCCCTTAGGGCGCAAGCAGGGCAAAGCCGGTGGCTTCGTCTTTTTTCCGGATTCCCGCAGTGTCCGTCAGCTCCTGAAGGATCACTTCCATCACCTGCCAGACCCTGACACCGTTGCGAATACACCCGGTGGTGGTATTGCTCCCCCGGCCGCAGGCAAGATGCATATGCAAAACAGGCTCCCCGGATTCATCCGGGAATATCGTCCCGGTTCCGGCTACCTCATGGACATTATCCAGAGTCTGGATTTTCGTCTCAATTGGAAAAACCCTTCCTTGAACCGGGCCTGTGACCAGTTGACTGCCCTTGTCCGCCCCGCCCAGAATAACAAGTGATGCGGCCGTTATTGCCTTTTCCTTTGCAAAGGCTTCAAGGGTTTCATGAACAATATCTCTATCTTCCAGCCGAATCACAAACAGGCGTCCGGCTTTTGCCTCTGAATATTTCATTTGAACGTTCTTTCTTTTGTATAGAGTTTAATTTTTATCAAGATTCATGCTGCCGCTGACATATCCACCAAGATCCAGGGCAACAAAGGAAAAGCCCAAACCTTTGAGCGCCTCGCAAACATCCCCTCGAACCTGTGGAGAACCGAACCTTGCCATATCCTTTTCAGGCACTTCAATCCGGGCCACGTCACCGTGATGCCGCACCCGTGCCTGGGCAAATCCCAGATGCTGGAGGACTTCTTCAGCCCGCTCAATCATGGCAAGGGCGTCCGCTTTTATGGCAATCCCCTGGGGGATCCTTGTGGCCAGGCAGGACTGGGAAGGCAGATCCCAAGTGGGCAGATCCAGAGCCCTGGAGCAATCCCGGATCTCCTGTTTGGAAAACTGCGCCTCCACCAGGGGGGCGGTAAAACCCAGCTCTTTTGCCGCCTCGATTCCGGGTCGAAAATCGCCAAGGTCATCAAGGTTGATGCCGTGCAACAAGGCCTCAATCCCCCGGTCTGCAGCAGCGGATTTTATCCGAAAAAAACCAGCCTGCTTGCAATAATAACAGCGCCTGCGGTCATTTCGGATCACATCCGGATTGGCCAGAATATCCAAATCAAGGCAAAGGTGCTCCACTCCCAGATCCTTTGCAATCGCCTCAGCCCTTTCCCGCTCTTTGCGGGTAAAAAAACCGGAGACAAGGGTGATGGCCAAAATCCGGTCCATACCGGCATCGGCAGCCGCAGCCAAAAGGAATACAGAATCCACCCCGCCTGAAAACGCCAAAGCAGCTGAGCCTGTATTCTTTAATATGGTTTTAAGTTTCTCGTATTTACCCGGGACCGGGAGTCCCTTCATCAATTTTTTCATAAATCTCAAACTTGGTTTCGGAATCGGTCAGGGCATCGATTCGTTCCTGAAAACTTCTGCGCTGCTCACTGATCAGCCACCTGGACCAGGCATCCACACTCTCCCAGCGGGAAATCACCAGATAGTGATCCGGTTTATCCGCCCGCCTCAGGGTCTTCGCCCCAATATATCCGGGCTGCTCCGTGGCCAGAACCACAAGATCCCTGTAAAGGTTTTCCAGAAGTTCACCCTTACCCTGAACCGCTTTGCGTTTAATAAGCACAGTAACAGCCATGGTCCCTCCTAATACCTTAAGAGTTTACCCCAATACCTCATATTACCCTGACACCATCCTTATTTTCAACGAATATAATTCTTGACTTTGCCGGGACCTTTAGTGTATAACGCCCAACGTTGATTCTGCTGGCTGATCGTCCAATGGCAGGACTACGGACTCTGACTCCGTCAATCTAGGTTCGAATCCTAGTCAGCCAGCCACTGATAATAAAGGCTTTCAAGGTTTTCCCCTGAAAGCCTTTTTTGCGTTAGAACCACTCAGTCCCCATTTAGTCCCCACTTTTATCTTGGCTACTGGTCCAATTCAAATTCTAAAACCACGCAATTAATTCTCTACTCTGAAAGATAAAAACCACAACCTAAACGATTCAAAGCACCACGAATTTACAAATTTAAAAAAAAGGAGGAAATGGGAGCAAAATGGAGCTTTCCATAACCCAAGGATCACAAAAGACAGAAAAGAGATATTCATTTAATTTCCATTAGTTAGAAAAATAAAATATAGTTCAATATAATACAATAGTAATCAAAATAGCCATATAACCCAATAATTTAATTTAACATATCTCAATTTGCCTCCCCCAACCTTCCTTGCCTATCATATCTCATACTTTGTGCATTTAATCTGAAAGAAGAGGGCAAAATGGACGAAAAAAAAGATACAATAGATCATCTGATATCACACATGTATGAACAAGCGCCTACTGGTTTTGTTTCAAGAAAACAGATTCACGAATTCACTGGAGGGCTGTTAAAAAAGCAGCATTTGGCAAATCTTGACAGCCAGAAAAAGGGGATATCTGGCCGCATGATGGCTGGGACCATTGTTGTGTACCCAATATCGGAGGTAGAACGCTTTCTGAGAAACCATTACCTTAAAGCCATATAGAACATGGATCCCATAACAATCAGAAAAGGATACAGATAGACTTGTCTGTATAAAAAGATGCACCGACAAATAAATGATTATCTATTGGATATAGAGAAAGCTTTCAGCGGTGACATAAAGCCTTTGGATATGGTTTTGCCAGGTCTCCTGGCCGGATCTGTCGGCAGCCTGGTCGCCCCGGGTTCAACCGGAAAGGGCTATCTGGCTAATTCCATATGTGCTTCCCTCACTACTGTTGATCTGCTCGGATTCGGCATCCAGCCCACCGATTGCCATGTGGCCTATATCACAGCTGAAGACCCGATCTCGGTCCTTGAGCATAGGATTGATTAGGAACTGGCAACTGCATCACCTGGAAGTCCCTGACCATTTATTGACCAAATTCTTAAGTTATTTTCCGACAGCCTTGATGAACCCAGGCCCCATCATGTTTACCGGAACCGTGGTGCATGATGCCGCGGGCCGATGGAAGCCTGGCTATCATATGAGATCGACTTATATCTGCTCGATTGATCGAGAAAGAGGTCTGATTGAAACGCAGAATACGATCTATAAAGTAATTGATGAGGGCGGTGATGTTTTTCCGGACCTTGGCAACGGTGTTTTGACAATTTTTTATTAGGGCCACTTTTGTGATGAGAGCGGAATGCCTGCCATAAACCAAAAGCAAATCATGAATCGGCTGGCCGAATTCAAAGAGAGAATTCCCCAGGAGTTGGGGATCAAAAGACTTGGCTTTTTTTGATCCTTGGTAAGGGGTGCGCATATATAAGACAGTGGGCTGGATGTATTTGTGGAATTGGAGCACCGTAATTTGCTGGTAAAAATCGGCCTTAAACTTGGCCTGGAAGGTTTTTAAAGAATGCTGGGACTTTGGTTATATGTCGGGATGATCTGAGCCAACTTTTGTAAAAGAAGATGGACCGGGATCTGATTCTGATCGCATAATCAGACGGAGGAAGAAATGAAAAAAGAGTTGCAAGAAGCGCTTTTCGAAAAGTACCCGAAGATTTTTTCCCAAAGGAATTTGAGCATGAAAGAGACCTGTATGTGCTGGGGCTTTGAGTGCGGGGATGGATGGTATTGGTTGATTGGTGATCTGCTGCCGAAGACGAACCCTGTTTTCAAACGGCAGAAAGGATATATTCGGTATTTGGAAAGGATGTATTTTCCCCACTGGGAAAAAGCCGGAATTCATTACATCTGTTGCCCTGGAAACGATGATGCTCGGATTTTTGATGATGATTTAGCTCAGGCCTGCAGCCGATTCGATTATATCCATTTCCTCAAACGCCATAAAATCAAAATTGGAGACCTGTATTTCATCAATTTTGACCTGGTGTGTGATTATCCCTTCGGGATGAAGGACCGCTGCAGAATGGACCGTCAGGATTTTATCTTCCCTGATCAGACAGGGCCCCCATCCTACACTGTCAAAAAGGCCCATGGAGAAGCCTGGGAAGAGATTGAGGATTGGTTTTCAGTAGCCCGAACTTTGCCCACACTTGAGGAAGAATTACAGGCGCTGGTCAGGCCCAGGGATATGAAGAAAGCGGTATATATCATGCACATGCCACCTGCAGGCATTGGGCTGGACGCTTGCCAGGCCGATGACCGGCCGGAGAGTAAATCCGTCTTTGAGTTTCTGGCTAAAAATCAACCGCTGCTTTCCCTGCATGGCCATATACACGAATCATATCAAATGACTGGGATCTGGAAGACCAAGATTGGGGACACCTGGGCCGTCCAGCCAGGCCAGGGAGGGCAATATCCGGTCTATTGTGTCATCGATACCGATGATCTGGAAAATATGGAGAGATATGGACGTTAACTATACAATAGCCCTTGATCTGGAAGGCACATTGATCACAGATGCAGAGCAACCAATCCCCCGGCCAGGCCTGTTCGCTTTTCTGGAGGCCTGCCGGCAGTTGGGCCGTGTTGTGATTTATACCATGGTGGATCAAGACACGTCCCAGGAGATCATCCGGGAGATGGTGGCTGGTGGCCATGCTCCGGGATGGTTCGTCGATGTAGAGTGGGTGGACTGGTTTTCGGTGGATACCGCTCATAAAGACCTCAACCTGATCCCGGGATCAGACGCGGTTCATGCATTCCTGGTGGATGACCACACCGGTTTTGTCCATCCGGATCAGCTGGACCGGTGGATCCAGGTCATGTTTTATGAATCCGGGGATTCGGAGGACCGAGAGTTAGAACTCGCCCTCTGGAGGCTGAAAAGAAAGATTGCCCTACAGGCCGGAAAGGATCTCGAACTGACTTTCCCTGGAGATCCTATCTGGGCTCTATGCGGGATGCAAGACCAGATTGACGAGCTGCTCCACGACAATTTTGAACTGCAGGCAGAAAAGGAGAAACTGATACGGGCCATCCACAAGTTAGAAAAGGAGTGAAGAGGCCCGCCCGGTAGCCGACAGCACATCCTTGACGATCAAAAAAGGATACCCGAGGACTGGAGAGACTTCGATTTCGACTTGAATATGGCTGATCACACTCTATCAAAAAAACAGCTTTGAAACGTGGAGCACTTGCAGAAGCCATCAGAGAAATATTTCCGGACCTGGCCAACCTGGTACGGATTCACAATTTTGAAGTTTGAGCGATGAAAATACTTTACACAACAGACTTGCACGGCAGTACTCGAAACTACACCCTCATCAGGAAAAAAGCCCAGTTCCACCAAGTGGATATGATCATCAATGGATCAGACATGTTGCCGAAGATGGAACCGGTTTGCTTCAAGCAGCAAAAATTTATCAAATTCTTGCAGAAACAGTATTGGCCCCCTATGGAAAATGATGGGATCCATTACCTCTGTACACTGGGAAATGATGACTTGCGAATCCATGACCAACTTTTTGATGAGGCCTGCGACGGTTTTGATTTTATTCACAACATAGCCGGCCGGCGGATTGAAATTGAAGGATATGAATTTATCGGATTTAACCTGGTTCCGGATTACCCTTTCGGGCTCAAAGACCGGTGCCGGATGGATACCCGGGAAACTCGATTCCCAAATCTGCAGTCAAAGGCCTGTATATCCACCCCAGAGGGATGGAATTGGCTTGAGGACTGGCCAGCGTATGCCAATACCCTGCCAACCATTGAGGATGAGCTGCAAGCTCTGGTAAAACCCAGGGATATAAAAAAGACGGTGTATGTCATCCACTGCCCGCCGGCAGGCCTGCAACTGGATATTTGTGAAGATTTCGACCGGCCGGGATCTCAGGCTATCTATGATTTCCTCTTGGAGAACCGGCCGCTGATATCTCTGCACGGCCATCTACATGAGTCCTATCGTCTCACGGGCCGTTGGAGAAATAAGATAAAAGACACCTGGGTAGTGCAGCCAGGGCAATTTGGAATAAACGTGAGCTACGTTATCATCAACATGGATACAATGGAGATGACGAAGTACGGTTCTCTTTCGTACCCAGAGTTAAAACAGTGTAAATGAAATGCAGTTTTTCAAAATTTCCTGATGCCAGGGGGGGCATGGTACTGTCCGCGTAATTGTTGAGTCAGATCACTAACCTGCTGAGAAAGATACTTGAGGATCATATCCAGAGGTTCCGGCCGCTGCAGATTCAAACTGGGATCCCATGCTCAAAGAAATGGATTATGCCGATACGGGAGTGGATGCCTGCTATGAACTGGTTTGCCATTGATTTTGAAGGTAAATTTCCCGTGTAGAAAATGGCAGTTGAACAGAATTATTTACAAACTTCAAAATAGTGAAACCGCAACGCCAACTTTTAGTCACCCGCACTCCCTTTAGGTTCGACTAACCGATCTCGTTCATCAGCACGCTATGGACTTCCTTGTCCTCAATGCCTAAATACGTCATGGTCGTCTTCGGATCTGAATGGTTGAATCTCTTTGCGATAACATCAAAACCAACGCCATACTTCGTGCGCTGCTGATATCCCCAGGTCTTCCTTAAAGTATGGGTGCCGTAATTACCCTTTAAATTGATCGACTGCGTCCATTTTTTTATGAGGCCATGAGCGGCTTGGACAGTGAGCGGGGCATTCTCCCCCTTTCGGCTGCGAAAGAGATAAAAGTGATCTTCGATGGGCTGGCCATTATTATTTGAAAAATAGCCATCAAGTGCCTTGCGAACGGATTTGTTTATCACCACAACATTCTTCTTTTTCGTTTTGCTTTCAGTAATCTGGTGAACCTGGCCAGGTTTCAGATATCGAACGTCACCGACTTTAAGCCCGAGGAGATCCCCGGCCCGGATGCCATTATTGATTCCCATCACAAAAAGCAAAAGGTCCCTGGAGTTTCCGGAGAGGAGCTGAATAATCGCTTTAATGTCCTTCTCGTTCCGGATCGGTTCCACCTCAATCCTGGAACCCTTCGGGGGGTGATTAAAATTCTGTCCTTTTTCCATCAAACACCTTACGCGATGAATATTAAGTTTCACTTATCATATCATTAAAACTTAATATTGAAAATATGGTTTTTTGAAAAAGTTTAGACAAAAACAGCTAAAAGCTTTGTGGATAGAGGCTTTTAGCTGTTTTTATGAATCTTAACTTTTTACATGAAGTTAAGATTGGCCGCCACTCTCTGTGAAGACTGACCACCCCACACTGCTTTTGGAGTTATTGTCAAATGTTGTGTTTTGGCATTAGGCGGCGATCCTCTCCTCTACGCCATCTACAAATTTAACACCCTGCATCAATTGGCCCAATTTTTCATAGTGGTGTAGCCGTATCCAATTCTTTTCAGCAGATCTGCATAACTTAAACGCCATTGCAAGCACGCTTCTGGAAGAGAAGCATCCCCGAACCTTAGCAGTCCTCAATCTCACCGTGGCAAAGGTGGATTCAATGGGATTCGTTGTCCTAATATGCCGCCAATGCTCTGCTGGGAAATCATAAAAACCAAGAAGAGCATCACGGTCTTTTATAAGGCAATTCACCGCTTTGGGATACTTGGCCTCATAAATATTTACAAAAGAATCAAAGGCCTGCTCAGCATCTTTGCGTTTTTCGGCCATCCAGATTTTATGAAGATTCTCTTTTGCCTTCGGTTGGAGAGTCTTCGGTAATTTATTCAAAATATTTGCCGTCTTATGGACCCAGCATCTTTGCCACTTTGTTGAATCATATACCTGGGCAAGGGCCTTCCAGAATCCAAGGCTCCCATCGCCTACAGCAAGTTCAGGGGCGATTTTCAAACCTCTGCGTTTGAGGTCATGAAGTAGAGACAACCAGGAATGCTCGCTTTCCCGATATCCTCCCTCGATTGCCAACAACTCTTTATATCCGTCTTCCGTGGCGCCAATAATTACCAGGATGCATTGTTTATCATCCATTCTGACATTGCAGTAAACACCATCAGCCCAGATATAGACATAGCGTTTTCCTGTAAGATCCCGGTTTTGCCACTTTTGATAGTTATCTTCCCAAACAGTCTTTAACCGACTAATGGTTGATGCGGATAGCCCTGGAGCGTCAGATCCCACCAATGCAGAGAGCGCATCAGTAAAATCACCGGTGGATATCCCTTTCAGGTAAAGCCATGGAATCAGAGTCTCCATACTTTTTGTTTTCCGAATGTATGCAGGAAGAATCGTGGAGGTGAATTTGATCTTATTGTGGCCCTTTTCCCCTTTTCGATCACATGCCCTGGGCGCTCTTACCGTTACTGGCCCGATTCCGGTTTGCACATTTCGTTCTGGTAAATATCCATTTCGAGTTATTCGCTTTTTTCCCTCATCATCCAAGAGGCCAGAGTATTGTTCTACAAAGGCGTTGATTTCCGCCTCTAATGCGGCGGCTAACAATTTTCTGGCTCCATTACGAAGAATCTCGGTGATAGGGTCATCAATGAAACTCTCTGGCTTTTTTAAATTTAATGCGTTAGGTTTTCCCATGGTGTGTGTATCCTTTTGTTTTGAATTTTCAAAGCCCGAATGACTGCGGCGAAACAATCATTCGGAGGATACACCGCCTACTCTCTCAAACACAACTTTTCGTTATAACTCCTGCTTTTGGTAGTCCACCCATTTGGGGAATCATGAGCGGGGTGGCTTCATACCATGATTGAACTCCCCAAGCAAATTCGAATCGGTCTAAAACTCGGAATTCGCTCCGCGAGTAGTCCTCCCCTCCCAGAAAAACCTGCGAAATTGTGGTTCTATCAACAAAAGCATTGAGGAACTACATTGATAGCTATTTCGGTTACAGATTATGCCTTGGGGCTCAGATGACTCCCCCACAATCACCCCGGGAAGCGCCGAAGAAAAGGTCGAAGACACTCGGTAAAACCAGGCGGTGGCTTTGGGGAAATTATTTGACATTTTCAACTACATACATTAACACTTAACGAATTAGATTCACCGGAGTCGATTGTTTCCCATGTAGCTGGAGAACTGCTAAAGAAGCTATAACTCTTAAACTATTTCACATCAATGCTGATGTTGGAAAGGTTGCCTGTAATAAGGCCTATATTCTTCTTTTAAAGAGGTAAAATTTGATGGGTAATTTTCTTCAAGATTCAGGACATTGATGATCTGTTCGTGAAGCATGGCTTCGGACCCCAGATCCCAGTAAGTTGGGTTCGCAATCGCTTTTGCTTTTGCACTTCCAGAAATAATTAACGCTTTTTTGTGGTTTTGCCAAATGATTTCAGCGGTAAATATTCCTTCAGCTCTGAACCCATCCGAATAACCTCGCATCAATCCCAAAACAAATAAATCAGTGCTCTTATATAGATCTGGCGATAACAAGATCGCTTTTTGAGCGTATGTCATAAAATAGGTATCTGCCATTTCTCCCATATGACAGTTGATGTAACGGTTCAGGCATTTGGACAAATCAACCGAATCAGTTATGATCGTAATGATTGTTTTCATGCAAAATAGAATTGCTCCAATAATTTTGGATCAAGCAAACGGGATGGTTCGGTTTCTTCATGTAGAACACGTCCCTGATTCATGAGAATGGCACGCGACACCATGGGCGTAATCAACCCCAAGTTGTGTTCCACGATTACCATGGCGAATTCTTCATCAGCCTGTGCGCGGCAGATGGCATCCAAAATATCTCCGGCGGCCTTCGGGGACAGCCCCGCGGTAGGTTCGTCAAGCAGAAGGACATCTGTTTTTCGCATCAGGATCATGGCGATGGCCAGGGCTTTGCGCTCTCCGCCGGATAATAATCCTGACCGACTATGGATTTGTCTGCCCAGAAACGGAAAAATGTCGAGCGCCCATCGCAAACGATCCTCAAATCCTCCGGCTTTGTTATCGCTGGCCAATTCCAGATTTTCATGAACAGAAAGACTGGTGAATATATTCCTGTTTTGTTTCAGATAGCCAAGACCGTTGCATCTCCGCCAATCGGTGGCTCGCGAACGGATATCCTCACCGTTTAGCTCGAGGGTGCCGCTCTTCATGGAAATCACACCAGTAATGGTTTTCAGAAAAGTTGACTTGCCTGACCCGTTGGGACCGGCCAATAAAATACGCTCTCCATGATCAACCTGCATCCCGACACCTTGCAAGACCAGCCGGTCACGATAGCCGGCACAGATATTTTGAGCCAGTAAGCGTGTCTTCATGCAAGCCCCATATATGTCTGCTTGACCTTCTGGTTACACAGTACATGATCTGTGTGCCCGGTAAAGGCGACCCGGCCTTCATTAAAGAAATAAATCCAATAAGACAGCGATGCCACAACGGTCATATTGTGCTCGATAAAGACCACAGTAATGCCTTTTTTCTCTACAAGGGACTGAATCATGGCCATTAATTTATCAATCATGTTATGGGAAAGGCCTGCCGTGGGTTCATCCAGCAACAGAAGACTCATACCGCCTGCCAAAAGCCTTGCCAGTGACAGCAGCTTCTGCTGGCCAAAAGACAACGCTCCAGCCATATGATTATGATAATCCTGAAGCCCCACGAACTCAAGCCAGAACATGGCCTTCTCATTGTGGACTTTCAGGCAAGGCGTTTTCCTCCGCATATAAGCCCAACATCGGAGCGGGGACTGCTCTTGATGACTCATCAGCGCCACGGCAACATTTTCTAATACCGATAATCCGTTGAATACCCGGACATCCTGAAATTGGCGGCCAACGCCCATACGTGAAATCTGCCAAGGCTGCCGGCCGGTAATGTTGTTCCCATTTAAGATTACCCGGCCTGAAGTTGGTCTGTAGTCACCTGAAATAACGTGGAAAAGTGTTGTTTTACCCGCACCATTAGGCCCGACAAAGGCTGTGATACGCCCGGGCTGGATTCGGGCACTCACATCTCGCAGCGCCCAAACCTGACCAAATTGCATACTGACGTGATCAATGAAAAGCTGTGTGGTCATCAACGCACCTGGTAGTCGCCCGCAATGCCTTGAGGGCGAATAAACATTAAAACAATCAATAAAATGCCATACAGAATTTCACGCACATTGGGTGCAATGGTGTCTGGCAGCCCGATAAACCGAAGAGCTTCCGGCAGCAACAGCATCACCACGACACCGATTAAAGGCCCGATGATATTCCCCGAGCCTCCCAGCAGAAGAATAGCCAATAGAAAAATACTTTCTTGCAGGGTAAAGGAAGTCGGATCAATATAAGTAACATAACCGGCATAAAGTGCCCCTGAAACAGCGGCAAATCCTGCGGACAGGGCCATGGCCTGGGTATACCGGAGATTCGCTGGAATTCCCAAGGCTGCGGCTGCCCGTTCATTTTCACGCAGTGCTTTCAATGACAGGCCAAAGGGTGACCGGTACAGAGCAAAAAGCATCGGCAACAGAATACCGTTGGCAAAGGTGACCAGAACAACATAACCGAATGGTGTTGTGATAGTGGTGCCAAACAAGGACGGCCGGGGAATGCCGGATATGCCGTAATACCCCCTGGTTAAATCAACCCAGTTGTACAGCAGCGTAAACACGATCACCTGGCAGCCTAAGGTAACAAAAACAAACATATCCCCTCTGAAACGAAGTGCCGGGAACGCAATAGCGGCGCCTGCCAGGCCTGCCAGCAGAACCGCGCAAATAAGTGCAAAAACAAACGGCATCTGGAAATGCATGACCAGCAGGGCGTAGGAATAAGCACCTATACCGTAGTAGGCGGCATGGCAAAGGGATAGTAACCCGCCATACCCAACCACCAAGTTAAGAGAGTAAGCCATTATAGAATAGATCCCGATCATAACAGCCAGGTGCAACACGTAACTCATGGTGTCTCCTCAAGCCGCCGCTGGGGCCCCAGGATACCTTGGGGATGCGCCATCAACATGGTGATAAGGAATAAAAAGGTCACCAGGTCGACCCACCGGGATGAAATTTTCCATATGGCAATACTTTGCAGCACTGCCAGCACCATGCTGCCGGCAATCCAACCGGAAAAGCGGTCAACACCGCCGGCAATAACGGCCACAGCAGCGATCAACAGATAGGTTGTCCCCATATGCGGGTCCATTCCGACATCCAAAGCGATTAAACTCGCGGGTAAGGCTACGCATATGGCGCTGAGCACCATAACGATAGTGCGCAACCGCCATAATGGCAACCCGATCACCGGTACAAGGCCCGGCTCGTCGCCCAGCGCCCAGATGGCTTTAAAAACATTTACCCGCTTGGTCAGCAGCCAGAGTACAGCGGTCACAAGGAATCCGACAGCAAATTGCAGAATCTGAATACCGGTTAACACAATGGCACCGATGTGATAGGAGGGTGCAATCCCGCGACTGATCGACTTAAATTCATTGCCGAAGATAATTGCGATCACATTCTCGAGAATAATGGCCAACCCCAGGGAGACGATGAGCATGACTGATGGACCAGCCTCGCGTTGGAAGAACGGTTTAAAAAGCAGTTTTTCGATCAGATAGCCCGCCAGAGCGCTTCCTGATAGACTCAACAGCAAAGCGAACCATAGGGGCTGACCGAGCAACTCGACAAAGACGTACAGCAGATAGGCAACCATCACAAAGTGGGCACCATAGGCCACATGAAAAACCCTCATCGTCCGCAGAATCAGTCCAAAACCCACTGCCAACATGGCATACAGACCGGCATGTACAATACCGTTTGCTAACAACTGTAAAAGAAGCCCCACGATTTAACTCCCTTTCAACGCCTCTCTGCAGACATGGTCGATCTGATCCGCCTGCACGTTTCTTTGGAAAAAACCAGTCATTTTTTTCCTTGGAATGCTGCCTGAAATCCCAATTCACAGCATCATGGGAATTGCATGGCAAGCTCAGGGAACTCCTCCCGCAACTCCGGGAATGCGCCGAATGCCCTTTTAATACGCCGGGCAAATGTATACCGATCATTATAGCCCAGCCGATTTGCAATGGTGGCCTTCTTATCCATATTCAACGATTGGCGGGCATGATTTACCAGCTGCAATTCCGCCCGGGCCGTATGAAACTTATAATCCATGCGTGTTTCTTCCATGCTGTCACTTTTATGCATACCGGCTAATTCGTATGGCAAATCGTTCAGGGTAATGCTTGCGGATTTGCTGATTGCAGACTGCAACCCGGCGTACTCGATAGTTACGCGCAGTTCCTCTACGTTCCCCGGCCATC
Source organism: uncultured Desulfobacter sp. (assembly GCA_963677255.2). GTDB lineage: Bacteria > Desulfobacterota > Desulfobacteria > Desulfobacterales > Desulfobacteraceae > Desulfobacter. The sequence goes on from CAXXER010000003.1 coordinate 1,012,163, forward strand.
TGTGCAGTTGAAGCCGTTCCACGGCCTCTCCTGTAAAGCCACGGGCAGTGGTATTGCCCTGTCGCGACATCTGCACCAGAAAGTATTGCGCCAGCAGCGGAATATCCATACTGCGCAGCCTCAGGGGCGGCACCTGGATTTCTATACGGCTGATGGTTCGATACAAGGTTTCCCTGAGCCTGCCGCTTGAAATCATTTCATCCAGCGGTTCCGATACGGAGAACGTCACCCTTGCACCTATGGGTATCTTCTGTTTACCCCCCTTTCGGGTGTACTCTCCAGATATTAGTGCTTTTTCCAGATACGCCTGTGCAGAGGCCCCCAATTGCTGAATTTCTTCGATATAGAGTGTCCCGGACCTTGCTTCATCAAAACGTCCTCGGTGAACATTACCGGTACTATCTTCTTCACCAAATAAATAGCCAATCTGCTTTTCATCACTGCCCAAGGGAATTCTCGCTGTCACAAAAGGCCCTCCTCTGCTCAGCCGGCTCATCTGATGAAGGTTGCGAGCCACCAATTTCCTGCCGGTACCTCGTTCTCCACTCATGAGAACAAGAGCGGCCTCGTCCTCAACTGCGGCCTGAACCTTTCGCCGAACTTTAGTAATTCCAGCACTGGCACCAATAAGTTCCACCGGATCAACCAGCGACATTTCCTGCTCCAGAACGAGCAGGCGTTCCTGAAGCTGGCCTTGCTGCAGCAGGCCCTCAACCATCCGTGCAATCAACGTAGGGGTAAACTCTTTCTTGTCCAGATAGGTAAGCGCTCCAGCTTCAAGCGCTTGAAGGTAGGTTTCCGTATCCGCATAAGCAGTAACAATGATCACCGGTTGTAAAGGATCCATCTGGATAATTTCCCGCAGGAGATGAATACCCTCATGTCCTTTTTCCAACCGCATATCCATGATGACCAGATGGAATCTTCCAACGCCGAAACACTTCCGAAATTCTGAAATACCGTTGCACACATCGGTATGGTAGACTCCTTCTAAAACTTTGCTAACCTGATTTGCAAAGCCTACATCGTCATCGACTATGAGTATATTTTTACGTATCATGTGACCATTTCGCAACACCAAATATTAATTTGTGCCAGCAATGATATATCAGCAGCGTTGAAAAGTCAACTTTTTAAAGGCTATAGCGACAAGACCCCAACCCAACGGGTCTTATTGATCTGGGCAAAACAGTCCCGCAAGTGATAAAATAACAACCATTTTTTCAATTGGTCTTGTCAAAACATCTTTTCTGATATATATAATCATTTTTATACTTTTTTACGTTGGTGATTGAACTGAAGACACATTCAAACTTATTTAGAAACCCTGTAATGTGATTTTTTTTGCAACACTCCGCATAGACAACGGAGGGCTGTATCTAACGGATGCATTCAGTATAACGGTTGTGGTACTGCCCTTGGAACAGTTAAATTATAGCTTAAGGAGTCAGCTATGAAAAAAAGCCTTTATTTCATTTCCGTGTTGGTTTTAGTTGTTTTTGGTGGTGCGACTGCGGTTATGTCCATGGGGCAATCCGGGGCGAACAAGGCGGCTGGGAAACCCGTTCAAATTGGCGCCATCTTATTTCTCACTGGCCCCCAGGCAGTTATCGGCGAAGAAGTCCGCAATGCACTTCTTTTGGGAATGGACGAGGTGAACGCCATCGGCGGGATAGAGGGTCATCCCGTTGAACTTTTAATTCAGGACAGCAAAGACAGCCCCAAGGATGCCATTGCAGCATTCAACAAGGTGGTCCAGCATGGCGTTCCTGTCGTCATCAGCACAGGTGACGTGGTCAGCTTAAACCTGGCCCCCCTTGCGCGTGACAAACAAATTCCACTGGTAACCACCATCGCCGCGGGACCTGACATACCCAAAAACAACAATTGGGTCTTTCGAGTCTGGGTTCCAGCTGATGTCCAGTCAACCACCATCGCAGAATACGCTTCAGGTGACCTGTCCCTCAATAAGGTTGCGTTGTTGACCATTAATAATGAATATGGAGATGCCTCATCCGAGCATTTTCAAAAAACCTTTGAATCCAGTGGAGGCACGGTGGTTGCCAAGGAAACCTTCGGTATTGTTGACCGCGACGTTCGTGCCCAGATTGCCAAGCTGACAGCACATAATCCTCAGGCCATTGTGGTCATGGGGTTCGGCGACGGCTTTGGTGTCTCCATTAAGCAGATCCGCGAGTCCGGCTACCAGGGGCTCATCCTTTCTGAAAACACATTCTCTGTACCTTACTTTCAACAGCAAACCAAAGGTGCCAACGAGGGGATAATCTTTACCAGCACAATTTATGATGAAAATTCAACAGCCCCCAACACCAAGGCTTTCATAGAAGCTTATACAAAACGATTCCAGCGCAAACCCAGTTACATTGCCGCCTTTGCCTATGATTCCTTAAATATTCTAATTGCTGCAATGCAAAAATCAGGCATCTCATCACAGCAGATACAAACCGGCTTGGCAGCCACGGCTGACTTTAACGGGGTTACGGGAAAACTGGGTTTTAATAAGGAAGGGGATATCAAGCTGCCATTGGTGATCAAAAAAATGGTTAACGGGCAGGCCGTAGTTATTAAGGCAGCACCCTGATCGCTTAAATTCACGCAGAGGCTTTTCATTTTATTAACCCGGCAAAAGAATAGATGACAAATGTGTAGTAATGTTCTATTCTCCATCCATGGAAAATTTTGATGCCCGCAAACTGAGCACAGACGCTCAGCAAGAAATTCGGTACCAGATTATTCGGCTTAAGGAGCAGGGTCTTAAACGTTCAGAGATAAGCTCTATAACCGGGGTTCATCCGGGCACGATTTCAAAATGGTGCTCTCTATACAAATCCGGGGGGAAAAAGGCCTTAAAAATAAAACAACGAGGACCGCAAAAGGGAACTACTCGAACCCTTGATCCAGATCAGGAAAAAGAATTGCAAAAAGCAATTTACGACAAGTGCCCTGACCAAATGAAACTACCGTTTGCATTGTGGACAAGAAAAGCGGTTCAGCAATTGATTGAACAACTCTGGTCGATCAAAATGCCTATTCGAACAGTCGGGGAATATTTAAAACGGTGGGGTTTCACCCCTCAAAGGCCTTTACGCAGGGCATACAGGCAAAACCCTAAGGCTGTCCAACACTGGCTTGAGAACCAATATCCGGAAATAGCTCAGCGTGCTGTAAAGGAAAAAGCACAGATTCATTGGGGTGATGAGACAGGGATATGTAATGACAGTTATTACGGCCGTAGTTATTCTCCAAAAGGCAAAACGCCAACTGTAAAAATTCACCCGAAATGTAAACGGGTGAATTTGATTTCTACCGTAACCAATCAAGGCCAGGTTCGTTTTATGGTTTACCAAAATAACATGAACGCCCAGACCTTGATAAAATTCATGAAGAGATTGATCAAAGATGCGGGAAAAAAGGTGTTTTTGATTTTGGACAATTTAAGGGCCCACCACAGCGAGATGATAAAGGACTGGTTGGCTGAGCACAAACCTCAAATTGAAGTGTTTCATTTGCCGGCATACTCGCCTGAATTAAATCCTGACGAGTATCTGAACTGCGATTTGAAGGTGGGTGTTCATTCAGGTGTTATCGCCAGAACAGAGGAGCAATTGAAGAAGAAAGCGATATCTCACTTACGAAAACTTCAGAAACTGCCACAGAGAATTAAAAATTATTTCAGGCATCCCAAAATTACTTATGCGGGGTCACCTATTTAATTGCCGGAGTAATATCTTGTGGGGCTTACCCTAATAACGTACATATGATCTCATCTGGCGACCTAAAATGGTATTCTACATTATTTCGGAGAAGCAGATGAGAAGAGGATTCGAATGAGTTCGGGAAAAGAAGAGGAACATAAGAAAAAGCGTGAGATGCTCGGTCAATATTTGACCAACTTTGAGCGAGCTTTGATTAAATTTATAACCCAACCGGAGAAAGGGATTTCAATAAATGAGACTCTTGATCTGCTCTTCTTAGAAAAAGTTTCACGAAACAGCAACTCTTTAGAAGAGGACCGTGAAGAAATAAAAACAAAGTTGTCATCAATACGCAAGACTTTTAATGCAATAAACAACTTTGCGGATCTATTAAAAAATAATTCGGAAATTATCTGGGTGACCCACGCTCTTTGGGATGACTCTATTGATGACTTTTATCTTATATCGACATGGTTTAAAGAAGATAGTGGTCCGAAAAAAAGAAGATACAATTTTATACAGAAGGTAATCCAGGATTCTGATTTCCAGTCTCATTTTCCAGAGCCAATGAGCGAGTTAATGTTCAAAACCGAAAGCTCACCTAAAATCATCTGTCTCGAGTGGCCACGGAACTCTCAGGAGATGCATAATGAGTGTTCACAAGACATATGTTACATTATAAATGAATTGGGTGTCGAAATTAACGGTGTCTATGATCAAATAAACGAAGAATTTAATGCGTTATGGGATGAAATAGAAAAAAGCATTGAAAGCAATGAAGAGAAAAATAAGCAGTGGTTAAAGGGTGATTATGCCCCAACGAAAGATGATATAGCTGCTCTGATCCACGGACTCAACAATATTGTCGCAAACGTCATCCCAGGAAAAAATTCAGAAATAGAGGGCACCTCTCAGGGGAATAGAGTTCTTGAAGTCGCAGAGGAGAAGGTCAATGGTCTAATTAAACATCTGGGAGTTGAAATCAAAGAGCTATCTGGTCAGAAAAACAAGGAAAACATTTCTGAACTCATCGTTAAATCCATGATTTGGAACCGGCTTTTTGACCAAGACTGGCAAGCCCTTTACTATATACCGGCACTTTTGCAAGATAAGGTGCCGATTAGTGGCGCGGTCGTGGCCTCTGAAAAACCGCTAAAAGATGAGCTTCTTTTGGCCTTAAGCTGTGCTGTAAGCCGCCTGTTCGCGGCTTTTCATTTCAGCATGTATAGCAAGCAGATAGAACACCAAGCGAAAAAAGCTGCTGCTGCGGGAATCATATCAAGAAACATGTCTCACAATATCGGCAGCCATGTGATCCCACGTGTCGGGATGATGCGGCTTGAGAATTGGTTAAACAAATTGTTTCATGATAAATTAAAGTGGGCTCTTGTTGACAAGAAAAGCGCAATACTTTTTATGTTGAATGAGTTAACCACAAAGCTGGATAGATATTTCCAGAGAAAGGCAGATTTCATAGCTGAAACAACAACATCGCCATTGATGTCAACTAGGACGGCTTCGTTCTACCAAGAAGTATTGATGCCTTTTGTTTCAAACACCGCGTTAATCGACACGATTGCCAAAAACGAAAACTTTGGGTATAGAATCCCAGATAAAATAAACGATCGTGACTATGATGAAAGCTGGCCGGCTTCGATTCGATTCCGATTTTTCAGCATTGATGAATCCTGCCAAGATACTAAAAATAATCAATATCAACTGATTGAACCGTTATATTTTATTGAACATAAACTCACAAAACAAAGAAGAGCATTAAAGTGTGATGCCGCTCCATATGTATCACGGAATATAAATGACCCCGAGACGTTCGGCATTGTACCGGCGGGCCTAAAAAACACCCATGCTGCAGCTTCGGATCCCCCGACTGCACAAGATTGGGCCGTCGCCCTGCCAGGGCCCAATGGGGAATTCGCCATATATGCAATTCTTGAGAATATTATTCGCAACAGCGCCAAACACAACTCTAATCTTTCACGAGAACAAGAAGAAAATAACCGTGATCTGGAATTATGGGTTGGCCTGCGGAATAAGAAGGATGACGAGTCCTTTTATTACCTGGAAATCTACGACACCCTGACGACTGGAAAAATTTTAAATGCAGAGCTAACCACTTCAGAAAAGCAAAGCGCGAAAACATTGAAAGACAAATTGAATCTCCTGCTGGGGGAATCGATCATACAAAAAAACGGCGCTATAAGAAGCGAAGCTTGGGGAATCGCCGAAATAATGATTTGCTCTGCGCTCTTGATGGGAAGTGTCGAGTATCAGCTTCCAAAAAGCTCTCCTCGTTGTGAAATTCTATCGGATCGACTTCCCGATGAATTAATCAATGGCAGAACAAACGCGATGTCCGGAGATTGCCTGGTATATAGATTCCCTGTTATGAAACCCCGTCATGTGATTCTTATCGGTGAAGCTTTATTGGCGTTAATTCCTGGGGTCGACAGGAAATCCCTTAACAGATCCGGGATATGGCATTATCGCTCTTGGGACGACTTTTGCCTGGAATCCAGCCGGGCGAAAGTCGGACCCCAGTTTGCATTGATTTCCGACCAAATATTCGAAAAAATGAGTGCTGAGAAACAAGACCAATTCGTTAAAAAAATGCCATTCAGGGCCATAATTATAAACTCAAAGAAGGGGGGTGGCATCGGGGAGGAGGGGAAAAAACGGACAGAAAAAGGATTTATCGGAATAACACAAACCCAACTGGGCGCATCCGAAACCCCGGAGAAATTCATCGAGAAGCTTTGGCAAATTTGGCTCTCCCGCTGGATAGATACCAGAGAGTCTGGGCCAAAAGCCAACCTGCACATTTTTTTGGGGTCAACTGGATCAAAGGATTGGGGTACTCATGCAAGGGTATTTAATGAATCCTGTAAAGGCTTAGGGTATCAATTGTCCTTTTATCCCGAAAAAAAAGAAATGGCCTCCGAAGAATCCGCTTTTAATATAATCTATGACCGGCACGGTAGCCTGTTGGAAGCTGATTTGAAGGCGAAGGCTGCGAAGACTAAGAAGGCTAATAGCACAAAGAAGAAGACGGATCGATATACCGCTGTCGATAAGCATAGTATGGATTTCGATCGGCTTTACAATCCCTCCTTCCCAAGTTCTGATCAAACCCCCTGGCTACTGCCCTATCAGCTAATCGAAGCCGGTATGTTAAAAATATTAATAGTTGACGAACGCATCGCCGAGCGTGCAATGGAGTCCATCTCAGACACGAAACTCAACAGTGAGCTTTTGAAAGAGAAGCTGACAGGCACGAAAAACAAAAGAGGGCGCTACTGGCATATTGCCGAACAGGCTGGCGTTTTGATTTGCACCCATATTGCAGTTAAAACGGAAAGTAATTCTGATGCCACCAAAACAAAAAAGAATTCTGATGCCGAGGCAATCGCCTTGCATAGTATGTCCTGGGATCAAGCACAAAAAGAAAGCAAAGACTCAGCAGGTTTGGTTTGCCCCAAGCTAGAGTTAAAATTAACATTCCCCTCAACAGCTGAAAAAGGACAGGTCGATTTGTCTGCGAAACGAAGCATCAACAAAGGCAAAGGCGATGATGAAATAACCCATGATATTGATGTGATTGTTATCCACCAGGGCGCCATTGATAATATGGCCAAAATAATGAATTACAGGATATCAAAAAAAGATATCCTCGAAACCCTGGTTGAAAAATTTTCTTGGGTAGTTGTTGAATCGGGGCGAGGGGTTCCTCCTGAGATATGCAAAGGGCGCTATAAATTTCTGCCATTTTCTTTGGTGGACAGTTATCTGAATGGAAGAACCGTTTCCAAACTGGGACTATCACAATCCATTCTCGAATTGACAAGGTTAAATTAATCATGACGCCGAAAGTATTGGTAATCGCCATCACCCGCACCTATGCCGTCGAAGGTGAAAAAGGGCATGAGTGGGTTACCGAATGGGGCCAAGACCCAAAGACTCTCAGTATTCCGAAAGAGCCGCAAGAGGGCTTCAACGCTCTTTTCTTATTGGTGCAGGGAGTGAAGCAATTTAAAAAAAAAGAGTTGATAGACAACTGCGTAGCAGGTCTCCAGATCTGGAAGGATTCTAACCCGGATATTTTTGCCGGTGTTGAAAAAGTGCTTCTTTTTGTTCATGGAAAAGAAACTCCGGAAAAAACAACAAAAGAAATAGCAGAAGAAATGCTGGGAGATCTCTGTAGGGAATTGGAGGAGGAGTTGTCTATCAAAATTGAGGTCGCCAATGGATTTGCGGGCATATATTCATCAAGCGACACGGATAGGGACCTTGCCTTCCTAGGCCTGATTCAGAAAATATCTGAATGCAATATAGAGCAGAGCCAGAAAGATCAACTAGAGGAAATCATATATAAAGAGATCAGAGCAATACTCCTTCTGGCAAACCTCTTCATGTCGTTCAAAGATTCGCTACTGAGAATTCAGCTTAATGTCCATACTATTAAAAACGCCGGTAGCAAAAAAGAGATGGAGGAGCTGAAAAAGGAGGCGGCCAAGGATTTATTTGAAATTAAAAAAGAATGGATTAAATTTGAAGGTTTTCTAGAAAAACGAGGAAAAGCTGCCATGCAAGATCCTGATAAACCCATTGAAGAGAGTATATTGGAAGACGCTGGCAGTTTACGTGGCTTTTTGAAGGGGACTCCAGAATATCGTAAGGGTCAGACTGGATCACATGAATTGTGGGATTTAATGATTGAGACGCTCGGAAGGCTATACGAGGAAAAAGAGATAGACGATGAAAAGTCAACCGAATTGAGTGATTATGTACAAACGCTGAATCTGGAAGATTGGAAAAAAGAGTTAAAAGAATTGAGTGAAAAAAGCGACAGGGTGATCGAGGCGGTGCAAAACCAAACATAGGGCCACAACAAATTAACCAAATTCTCCATAGGTGTAAACAATGGATGTGGATGCTCCACAAAGCATATTGATACTGAACAGTAATAAACTAAGTGGCAGCAATGAAAATCAATCGCATGGTGATGATCTTGGTCACGCCATCAACAGGTACTTCGATTCACGTGGCTACGAGAGCAACCCTGAGAACCCTCTTGACGCCGACTTGATCCTCGTTATCAATAGGCCTGATGATGAGCCTGTAACCATAGAGGAATTAAATGTCTTTCGATTTCCAGCAACCACCAAGGGGCGTCTGAAAAAGGTAATCCTGATCGATCGTACTTGGAAATCACAATTGAAGTTGAACGAGCAAACGGACGAATGGCTTTTTGTTGTGTCTGATGTGGTTCTAGAAGTCAAAAAATTGGAAAATTTTTTGGAATTGGAAAAGACCCAGTCTGATCCTCCAAAAACAACATTAGATATTCCGGATATTTCAGTTTGGCAAAATTTGTTATGCGGATCTTTTAAATCCTCTCAGTCTACAGAAAAGGGAACCAAAATTCTTGAAGGCATGAGAGAGGAAAGGAATAAGGATAAACGTCCTAGTCTGTCAAAAAGTGGTCTTCATCTACTCACAGGAAAAGGAAAGGAAGGGACGCTTTCGCACTTCTGGTATGGTGTGCTCCGTTTGAGCAGCGGCTACTCAAAATTTGAACATCTTCTTAATCAGGAAACCGCCCATTTACTAAACATTAAAGAGCCTGAAAAACTGGTGGAGAACGTCAAAAAAAAGTCATTGCTGGACAGGAGTATCGATCTAAGGCGGTCTCTGCCTTATGCCTTCGAACTGAGTAAAAATACCGACGTGTCCCCAAAAAAGATCTTGCTAATTGATGACAATCCGCAACAGATCGCAAAGGAACTATTGGAGATCAATGAGCTGCTGCTCCCAGGGTACACCATAAAGGTCTGGAATCCAAATAAAAATAAACACAACGGGGAAACCTTAGACCTCATTACTGGATACAACTCTCTTAATAATACAGACATTATCACCGGTAACCTTAAGAGCAAAAAAAAACTGAGTCTGGGTATTGATATTTTTCCATTAGAAAAGTATGCCTCTTCCGAGGCAGATAGTGAAATGACCCTGCTGAAAGACGTTATAGAAGACTCTCAATTCATCCTTGTCGATATCCTGTTTCAAGTAAGCACCAGAGAGACAAAGGAAAAAGGTTACAAAATCATTCGGGGACTTCATCGATTAATCAAGGATCTGGAAACGGAGTTCCACCGTTCGAAAGCCCTAAGCGGGGCAGCCTCATGGGCTCAAAAAGAGATCATTGCCATCAGCAGGGCTGATGATGTTGATAAAATCCATGAGGCCTTTCGGGCCGGCGCCACGGGATATTTGCTCAAATCCCGTCTTCTGTCGTTACCTTGTGTCATCGGGCGCCTTCATACACCCACCAGCATCCCCGTCAAATCCTATCACCGCAATTTCAGCCAATTAAAGAATCTGCCGCCGGAAACGGTCCGGCTTCTCAGAAGTGTTTTTATACCACCGGGAAAAAGTTATCATCAAAATAAAACTGACCAGCAAAATGGCTCTGAGCTTAGTGACAGCCAAAAGGTTATGGATATACTCAGACAGGTCCCAAAAACCGACCTGCACGTTCATGTCGGCAGTTGCATGAGCCCAGAATTCCTGGTTGTCGCGTCACTTGTCATGCTTTTCCGAATTACCTCTGGCGAAAATGGCAGGGAAGACCGCCTTGACAACCTGACTAACACAATCTCTAAACTTATCGGCTTCTGGTCCGGCGGTAAGGCATTCTCCTTTAGGGATGGTATTCTGCCATGCGAAGCATGCGCAAAAGAAAAAAGGCGCTTAAAACAGGAAAAATGCTCCAGGAAAATAAAATTTTCCGAAAACGAAGGGGGGTTGAAATCATTTCATAAAAACGTAGTGGAGTGTCTCTCGGCCGCATTGAGTATTGAAGATAATTCTGCCAAAAATGAAACAGCAACATTTCGTTCTGTTCTGCATCAATCATTAAAAATCCCAGATTATTGGGACAAAATGAAAGCGAGTCAACGCCTAAAAGGGATCGCCCCAGCCAATATCATGCAATTCGCCTTATCACACGGCAAAATACATGGTAGAGAGATCAAGAAGATTCATAAGGATGATATCCTGCGGGTCTATTTGTTGTTTTTAGCCGCAAAGAACAAGAATGCTGAAGTCTCGTGGGAACCGACTGAGGGCAACAAGCTGAAGGTTAAAGAAAATAATATCCTTAACTGGTTTCGTGTCGAAAATAATCGGATAAAAAAAGGTGATTGGAAAAAACTGCACGACCACTTTTATGATTCCAAGAAAAAAACCGTAAAGAAAAACCCTGAACTGAGAGTTAACGTCACAATTACAAATAGTGAGAGTACAAAAAAAAGACAGAATAATTTTTTAGAAGGCATAGCCGGGTTCGATGAAATGCCAATCGCGAATACGGTCGCAACCGGTGTCGGTGCCAACAATCTAGTTGAATATCTGCATGGCTGTGAATTTTCCGGAGCTGAATTTTTACACCATCCTTATTTAATGAAGTTATATGCGCAGCAGACCGTTCATAACTTTGTCCGTCAGGGAATTCTTTACAGCGAATTGCGCGTAGCAGTGAGTGGATATGTAAACCAGGAGGTCGGGTTCGGGCTTCAAGAAGCAATAGAGACCTTTATCGAAGCGTTTGACGAGGCTCAAGAAACAGTTTGGCAGGTTTACAACAAAAAAAGTTCAGATCCACCCAATAATTCAGATTCCTTCATTGAAAAAAATTGGCTCTGGGGTTCAAAAGTAGACAAAGCTTCAGAAAAAGACAAGCTCTCCCCCTTTTGTATTCATAGCCTTTTCAATGAAAATGAGAGAGCCAAAAAAGATCACCAAGATATCAGGTTCCCGTCCAAGGTTGGTCTCATTTTTACTGGCAAACGCCATAAACCCACGTGGCAGATGATCCGTGAGGCTGCTGCCGCTGTTCTGCTGTACAGTGCACCGCCGCAGGTTGAAACAGCGGCACAGTTTGCCGACAAAATGATGAAGGCCTGCCGGCCGGTCGGCTTTGATCTGGCAGGGCCGGAAGAGGAATATGCCCCTTCCCAGTTCAGAAGTGAATTCGACCGCATCGGAAAACTCCATATTCCCATTACCGCCCATGCCGGCGAGAATGCCACGGTTCAGTTTGTGGAAAGCACAATGCTGGACCTGGGTGCCAGCAGGATTGGGCACGGACTGGCTCTGGTGGACGACGCCCAGTTGATGAACAGAGCAAGGGAGGACAATGTCTGCATAGAATTATGCCCTGTCAGCAACTACCAGACCAATAAATTTCGAAATGAGAACGGCCATGGGCGGAGCTACCCTCTTAAAAAACTGCTGGATAACGGCAATCCTATATGCATTAATACGGACAACCCCATTATTTCGGACACCAATATCATTAAGGAGTATTTCCAGGCTTCCTATGCGTATTGGTGCGAATCTGAACAGGGGCTGTCGTTGTGGGAGGCCCTGCGCATTATCCACATGGGATTTGTGCACTCCTTTCTAAGCCTGCCTGAACGGAAAGCTATTCTGGAAATCGCTGACCAGCTCATCTTTGATCTGTTTACCGAAGAAGAGACGGTTCGGTCACTGCGTGAACTTGCCAGCAGCAGGGAGTAAGAACGGCGTATCGGTCATGACTTATGATCAAGGAGCCTTGAATAATGCTGACTGAACAGGACACAAACCTGAATAAGCCCAGTCTGGCACTATCTGATAGTGCATCCCTCAAATCATCCTCAAACCAATCCTTTAACAACTCCGGCACTAATAATGCATTTCAAAAAACAGATGACAAGAAGGGAGGGAATATTGTATTTAACCTGTAAATTGAGTCCAACCGCCCAACAGCGAACTCGGTATCAGAAGCCCTATAATCTGCTCAGGTGGATAGGCCGAGATGCCGATATCTACTGCCAATGGAGTATATAGCAGCATGCCTCATGGGCACGACTATGATTAATGATATGGATAAATACTTGCTGGGTCTTAATCAGCACAACTGTGGTGACCTGCAATTGATGAGGGATTGGTAGCATGTGCGGTATTTCCGGTATAGTACGATTTGACCAGCCCGGCTCAATATCTGAGACGGCTCTTGACAGGATGCAGGCGGCCCTTGAACATAGGGGGCCCGACGCCAAGGGCATCTATATTGGCGCTTTTGCCGCTCTGGCAGCCAATCGGCTTTCGATCATTGATATTCCCAAAGGCAATCAGCCCATGACCAGCCGTGACGGGCGCTATACCATAGTCTATAATGGAGAAATCTATAATTTTAAAAAACTCAGGGAGGAGCTGAAACCGGATTGGACGTTCCAGACTGATAGCGATACTGAGGTGGTGCTGGCAGCGTATACCAAGTGGAAGGATAAATGCCTGGGACGTCTCAACGGTATGTTTTCGTTTTTTATCTGGGATGAAGTACTCTACAGGGGATTCGGCGCACGTGATCTTCTCGGTATCAAACCATTTGCGTATGCTTATGAAAATGATGCTTTTATATTTGCCTCCGAGGCCAAAGCGATTGTGGCTGCCAGAGGAGGGAGGCCTAAAGTCGATGAAGCCGCCATACTTGAGTATCTGGTTGCCCCCCTGTTCAGCGGTGTTGAAACATCGATGTTTCAAGGAATCGAATACCTTCAGCCAGGTCACTTTCTGACCATTACGGATAAAGGGCTGACCATAGAACGTTGGGGCGGTTATGATCTGACCGGAAGTCTGGAGGAGGATATAACTGTCGTAAAAAACGAGTTCGATCGGCTTATCAGGAATGCTGTCAGGAGGACTATGGTGGCCGATGTCCCCGTGGGAGCCTATTTGAGCGGCGGTATCGATTCAAGCATTATTTGCCATCTTGCATCAAAAGAGTTTAGCGGCCATTCAAAGACTCTCACCTTTGAGTATGAAGGCCAAGAAACTTTTGACTATACTAAATCCTCAATGATGATTTCCCATGATACCCCATTTGCCGAGAGATTTTCAACCCACCTTGGTACCAAAGAAAAGCACTTCATGGTCATAGCCAAAAGAGAAAAGTTGATGGATTCGATTCAAGAGATTGCATCCATCGATGATGTGATACCGGTGTGGGAACAACAGATTGCTTTGCATTATTTGGCCCGTGCTTCCCACAATCACGGGCTAAAAGTCATTCTGGTAGGGGATGTTGCGGATGAAACACACTATGGATACCATTTCCTGTTTAGAGAAGAAGCGACCAAATCGCCGGCCGGAATGATTTCCCAACTCTCAATGCAACTGGTTAATAAAAAGCTTATCAGCAACCCTCTTGAATACTTTAATGCAAAGTACACAGACCTGACTCAGAGTGAAGGGCATAATTGGAAGACAGATATAGGGCGAAAGCTGGCAACGACATGTTTGATCACCAGACGCCTGCTGCCACGTCTGCTTCACAACGGCGACATCCACGCCATGGCCCATTCAGTGGAGACCAGAGTACCGTTTGCCGATACCGACTTACTTAATTTTTCCAGAAAGATACATCCAAATCTTGCCCTTCACAAAGATTTGGAAAAATGGCATATCCGCCAAGCCGTAGGATGGCTCCCCGATGATAACAGATTGAGAAAAAAATCAACCATCCCCATCGACCTCAACGCCGGTGTGTTATACAGGAAGGGCGTTGAAAAAGTGTTAAAAGAAAATAACGATATTATCAAAAAATATCTGGATATTGACGCCGCTAAAAAGCTGTGCCAGTCCCCAAAAAACCCGACAGAACAAGAGAGATCAATGCTCTTCAGGATCGTTGCCTTGGATCAATGGAGTCGCTGCTATAATGTTCGGTCGTAATTTTTCCCCATTGGTTTATTTCTATATGGCCAGCAGTATGGTATCATTGGACCGTTAAGGCGAATTTAAAGCTGTATTGAATAACAAAAGCACTGACAGGTTGTCTCATTTAATATTCGCTGGGGACTGCACCAATATCGAAATGTCACCAATGCGCTATGTACAACCCCATATGATTATTATTCAACTCTCCAAAATTATGTGCTTTTCCGGATTTTTAATATGGATATTGAGCTGCATATATGTATAGCCGTCAGGCCCCCTAAGCTTCACTCATTTGCCAAAGCCTTGATTACAGCGTATTCATCCCCCCAGAACCTATCCCCAACCAAATCATTATTCTAATTGATAAGATTGACACTCGTATTCATGCCAAGTCTTGCATACATGGAATGATAACGTACTGAAGAACAGAAGTATTGTGGATAGTGACCGATAAATCACAGAGATAGTCTGTGGCTTGATCCTCTCCAGAAAACTGATACCCCGGATAGCAGTCCACGTCTCAAACATGGCTTGACTATTTTACAAAACCGAAAACCATCGTTGTCTCTTACGAAATTGAACGGGGGCCTTGATCTGCTTGACAACGTTGTTCTTTTCGGATTTACTGATTTTCGTCTAAGTTGATGAACCCTTCAAACAAAGGGGATTATTGTGAAAGGGAAATGATATGTCTGCTTTTGAAAGATTTCTGTCAGAAGGTCTGTATCATTTCATTGAAAAATGTTCACTTTCTCTGATTGAGAATAAGCCAAATTATCCTGACGATATCATAGTTTCATTTCTTTACACATTCAAATTTTTGAATGACAAATGGCCGGATACCAGCAAATCAGTTCGCACACTGAAAAAAAACACTTTGGAAATGCTTTATCGGCTCTTGATTTGTCAAAATCAAACTCAAGAGGAAACTAACGTTCTGAAGAGAATAACAGACGAAATAGAGGCGTATTGGAGTTTAAAACTGTCAGATTTCCCCTTCATCAGAGCCCATGAAGAAAGGGAGATCGTCAACCAAATAATTCCTGACGACATAGAGTCAGTGGAACATGAATTTTCAGGACTAAATTTCGGGAGAGAGATTTCCAGCAACAAGTTCTTGAGCTTTGATCCCGCATTTATTTCAAAATTTGAACATCAATTTGATATTTCTAAAAAGAACTTCGGGAGATTCGAGCCCCAGGATCAACTCATGTTGAAAATCCTGTTTATCGGCATCATAAAAAATAAGCTGGCCGAAATTTATCCCGGCATTACTCTCCTTTTACCTTTGAACTGCCTGCTGAAAGAAATAAAGAGAATAAACCGCAGTGTCATTGATCAGACGCCACAATCTTCTGAAACTACTGAACCCGTTTCATTTAAACTTCAGGACAGTTGTTCCATTCCTGAAAATCTTTTCATCAAAAACTCTTCCGGAAAATACAGAACAGTTCCGGATTGGGCAAGATGGCTGTTCCATGCAGGGGAAACGTTGGCAGCCATTCGCCAGGAAAAGAAAAATATTGTACTTGGGCTTTCATTACCTACCAGAGCGTATGCTGCATTGTTTCTTCTTATAGGATTCGAAACATGGAATGCCCGACAGAACTTTAAAATGGAGAAAAAGGAGTGTGAATATTTCAAAAGTCTGATACAGCTGGAAGAAAACACACCGCTTCTTATCTGGGACAACGGGAAATGGAAACGGTGCTTTGCCAAAGGGGGTGAGACGGTCAACAATCAGAAAATGTTTACCGTCAATGTTCTTGGAACCAATAAGAAAGGTCATACCAGGTCTGTTCCGAAAGAAGGCATATTCAGAATAAGAGAGGCTTTAGATCCGAAAAGAGAGGTTGGTGAACATCAGCTTGGCTATTCCATGCGGGGGTTTGATTTTCTTCGAAGATATTATGATAAAAATGATGAAGATATTCTGAACTATCTGATATCAAATGAATCTCAATTTGCTTTGGTCGGCAGTAAGGCGGCTTTGAAAAATGAAGGTGAAGGCCTTCCGATCTTTCTGAAAATACTGGAAAAAAGAAAGGAAAAATGGATCTCCGGTTCTCTGCTTGACATCTTGAGAATAAATCCTTTCCTTATGTCTGAATTTGATCTTGCAAGGGGAACTGTTTTAAGTCATGACACCGTAGAGTCATATAATGGCGGCCCGGGCCTCATTGTTTTTGATGGTTCTCTGCCATTTTTGAATCATTATGACGACCTGGATGCAGATATGAAAGTGGTAATTTTTGATCGCAGCGAGCCCAGATTTTCAGAGGCATCAAGAATAATGCTGGATCAGTATTATGCAGACAGAGAAAATGAAGATGATATGCTGCTTTGTGAGAAACTGCCTGAAAGCGTTGAAGCGATCATGTTTGAGGAATAAATGAGCATCCCGGATATAGAGTATATCACCGATTTGTATGAAAACCGGGCCGAATTGAATCTTCTCAAGTTTGAAAATCATAAGCTGTCTGTATTATCAGCATCTATTTCAAAACTGGTCAACGGGCTTGGAGAGCAGAAAAACCTGGCTTTCTGGCCGGAGCTGATTTCATCTCTGAAAAGGTACCGCTACGAACTTGCTACAACACCCCTGCCTTTCACATCAACGGTACTCCTGTCCGATAAACTGTTGTCTTCACTCCAGACCGGTCTTGACTCTTACCTTGAATTTCCCGAATCAATTGCTCAGCTTAACCTGATAAATGATCTGATTCATGACCTTCCCGATGAAGATCACCCTTTTATGAAATGGCTCAAAGCACAATACTCGGATAATCAACAGAAAGCCTCCATAGCCATATGTATTCCTCAAACAAGAATTCTTTATGAAGTCGAACAGTCCATTGAAGAGAGAAACCTGCTGCAGGGCGTTGATTACGAGGTTATTAATCCAAGGCAGTTGAGAAAGTATGTCTTTTATGATCAGGTGATTTTCTGTGGTTCCATTCATCTCTTTTCAGAAAATCAATATACTGATTATGAATATGTATGGCGCTCCCCAAGGGCTGAAAAACTTTATTTCCTGTCATTTTCCTGGATCAGGGAGACCTTCAGCCCGGAACCCGTCTTTAACATAGAGCCAAACAGGCTGCCTGTTACAGTGAAGATAGAGACAATACCTGAGCAAACAGGCAGTGAAGCAATAAAACCTGCCCCGCAGGATACGGAAACAACAATCGAAGATTTGAATTTTTCACCGGTCTCATTCCTGCCAGACACTTCAAATGATAAACCCGGTTATCATTCAGAAATAACAGACCGGGAATGCAAAGCTGTTTTCTTGGATGACGGTTCTTTTCTTTACAAAGATATAGAAAGTTATTCTTATATCGTCCGTTTTGATCCGGAAACAAAAGTTGAAAAAATGCAGAATACAGAACTGAGGCAGGGCATGTCTCTGATTGTCAGAACAGAAGGAAGTGATGACTCCATATCTGCCGTGGCAGACATGCTTCTGGGTGCAAGAGCCGTTTCAATGCGTCAGATGCAGGATGACTGGAAAATCTGTTTCAGAAAGCAGGTGTTTTCCTCTGAATATCTGTCTGATGTTCAGGAAGAATTGATCCGCCTCGGTTCCCAGAGAGCAAATGACACCAATATCAGAAACTGGATAAGGAACGATACGATCAAACCCAATGATTTTATGGACTTCAAGGCGATAATGGAATTTTCAGGTATTGCTGAAAAAACTGAAGCATACTGGGCAAATGCAATACAGATTTTCGCCATGCACATTAAAGCCGGAAAGGAGATCAGCAGGCTTTTGAGGTCAAGGATCACAGAAACGGCCATAAATAATTTAACCAGATACGGAAAAGTTGAAGTCGACCTTCCCGGTATTACTGGAAAACTTACAGTTATCAATATTGAAGCGGTTTCCAATAATCATATGACGATCGGTGCTGCTCACGTTGATAAACTGAAATATATTTGAGACAGAGACAATGGTTGAAATCATCCCGCCGGTTATATCGGACTATAAATACGATGGAGAGCGTGAAGTTGCACAGAGTATAAAAAATGACTCGAAAACCCGGGACTGGATTGTTCTGCATTCGCTTGATGTTTCGAAACACACCTCTCAGGTGACCGGTGAATGTGACTTTCTGATGATTATTCCCGGGAAAGGTATACTGTGCATTGAGGTCAAAGGTTGCAGGTCTCTAAAGGTTGAGAACGGTCTCTGGTATTATGGAAAAAAGACTGTTGGAGACAAAAGAGGGCCGTTCAAACAGGCATCAGCCAACATGCACAGTATCAGGGAATACCTCTGCAGCAGAAACCCCGATTTTGCAAAAATTATATTCTGGTCTGCCGTGATTTTCCCTTTCATACCTTTCAGAGAGACGTCAATGGAATGGAATGAATGGCAGGTTATTGACAGTGACAGCTTCAATTCAAGGCCTGTGTCACAGCTTTTTTCAAATGTGCTGGATCAGGCGGAAAAACTCCTTATAAAAAAGACTGGTTTGAAATGGTTTGAAAAATCATCTGATATACCGAATCCGGAACTCTGCCGTAAAATACTGAAGATTCTCCGCCCGGAATTTGAGTTCTATCAATCTCCATCCTGCAGAAGGAAAAAGCTCTCTGAAAGTCTTAAGAAGTATACGATGGAGCAGTATGCAGCCCTTGATGCCATGCACACAAATCCCAGAGTTATTTTCAACGGTCCGGCCGGTACCGGAAAAACACTTCTGGCGATTGAAACGGCACGACGGGCCACGATGGAAAACAAGCGGGTTCTTTTTCTCTGTTTCAACAAGAATATATCCATGTGGATAAAAGAACAGTTTGATGCAGAGGACCTGAAGCAGATTACGGTATCAACACTCCATGCTCTCATGTTGAAAATTTCAGGTATTGACGTTCCTGAGAATGTGTCTTCTGAATTCTGGACAGATGCGCTGCCTAATGCCACTGTTGATAAAATAATTGATGCCGAAGGGGTAGAAAATCTGGAATATGACTGTCTGGTGCTGGATGAAGCTCAGGATATGCTGAGACACAACTATATGGATCTGCTGGATCTGCTGTTAAAGAAAGGCATAAAAGACGGGGAATGGAACTATTTCGGTGATTTCAACAATCAGCAGATTTATTCTGCATCCGAAATACAGCTGGACAGTTTCATCAGAAAGCGGTGCCCGAATACTCCCGTTTATTCACTGGGTATCAACTGCAGAAACACCCCGAGGATAGCGGCATATGCATATCTTCTCGGAGGCCTTGATCCAGATTACAGATCTGTTTTACGTCCGGATGACCACATCAGACCTGAACTGAAATTTTATGGCAGCAGTGAACAGCAGACAAAACTGCTTTCTGATCTGCTTGATAAGATCAGTAACAGGGAAAAATATAAAAATAATGAGATTGTTGTTCTTTCTCCTTTTGCAAAACAGTGCTGCGCCGGGAAACTTGATTCTCCATGGAGCCAGCGTCTGGTTCCATATTCCGGGAAGACGGATAATTTTCATATCAGTTACTGCACTATACATGCGTTCAAGGGGCTGGAGGCACCTGTGGTAGTTGTTACGGACATGGAAGAGATAAGAAAAAAAGAATCCATTAACCTGTTATATATCTCAATCACAAGGGCTCTGTCGAGACTGGTAATATTCGTAAACAAAGCGGCCCAAACTGATCTGAAAAATATACTTGGAGTATGATAATGAGCCTGAACTCTGAATCTGAGCATATATTAAACCGGGAACGATTGATAACATTCCTCAAATCGGAAATCATGGGACCGTGTACTGAAGGGGATGAGCTTGACTGTTCCAGCAATATCCTTTTTGAAAAATGGGAAGATGCCATGAAGCCCTGGATTCAGAAAGATTCCCGTGATGAAATCATCAAAAGAGAAACTCCGGCTAACCGTTATGGTATCGGTGTACTTTATCCACCTCAAGTAGCACATCATGAAATACAGAGTTCTGATGTTGACAAGGCACAGGAAATGCCTGATCAGGATGAATTTTCTGATTCTTTTGAAATGAAACCCATAGGCAGACCGGAAAATGTTGCAAGTGATTCTGACGACTTTGATCTGTCATTGACAAATACGCTTCAGCCTTCGAGCATGGGAATAAGTTTTCTCGCAGAACTGCCGGAAGGCTCAGAAATCATAGTTGATGTTGACGCCGGAAGATACCTGCCCCGACAGGTGAAAGTAGGTGAGGTAGACAGGACATGGTTTTTCAGGGAAGCTGTGTCGCTGCCGGGGCTGTCGTTCAGCAGCAGTGAAATAAAGACATGTGGAGCGGCAAAAAATATTGAAAAATCATATGAAAATGGATTGAAACTGTCTCTTGAATGTTTTTCACGCCCGGACTGCTATTCTGATGATGAAAAACGTGTCCACAGAAGACTGGTCACAATCTGCCTCGTAAACAGAACCTCCCGAAAAGCATCAACAGCATCGCAGCAGAGTGAATTGACCCTTTTTCAATCAAGTTTTATCGCACGTGTAAAGGGAGGCAGCATACTGCCTTATCCTGAAGGAGAAATGGTTTCAGATGTGAAAAACGGCAGCGAAAGAGCTTCTTTCAGACTTCTGTACAGCAGAAAACAGACGTTTGCAGTTGGACACGGCTGTGCCGCCTGCTGGAATGATTCTTCGGAGGCATATCCCGAATATCTTAAAGCTGATCCACTCCCTGAGTATGAGATTCCCAGCATAACACCGGATGCCGTCAATTCAAAGAACAAACCATTGAAAATATCAATGGCTGCTCTTGCCGATTACGGGAAAGGGAAATACGATCTGCTGGGGACTTTCATTTCAGAATATCGGTCCTGGATTACTGCGAGGACTGAAGACATACCTTCAGTTGACACCGGTCTGCAGAAAACTGCAGGCATGCACATGGCCAGAGCGGCAATCTGTGCAGATCGAATGAAAGACGGTCTTGCGTTCCTCTTGAATGACAAGCTGGCTGAAAAGGCTTTTGTCCTTGCAAACAGAGCAATTCTCCTGCAGCAGGCCGCAGGAGCCAGGAAACGCAGTTTCGAACACGACTTAAAAAAGAAACGTAATTTTTTCAACCCACCCTATGAAGACATAGATCTGAAAAAACTGCCGGAACATATGGGGTTCTGGAGGGCCTTTCAGATTGCTTTTGTTCTGACGTCTCTGCGTTCATCAGTTACTGACTGTGATGAAAGGGACGAGGTCGAACTGATCTGGTTTCCAACGGGCGGTGGTAAAACTGAAGCCTACCTGGGACTCGCTGCGTTTGCAATGTTTTACAGGAGATTGAAAGATCCGGCAGATGACGGAGTGCATGTACTTATGCGTTACACCCTCCGCCTTCTGACAACACAGCAGTTTCAGAGGGCCAGCAGGCTGATCTGTGCCATGGAAAAAATACGTCAGGATGATGGAGAAATGGGAGACCGTCCTTTCTCCATAGGTATCTGGGTGGGAAGTGCAAACACGCCGAATAAAAAAACAGTTGCTAAAACAGCTCTGAAGAAACTGCAGACAAACAGATATGCCGAGAACCCGTTTATTATCAGACAGTGCCCTTGGTGCGGTGCTGAAATGGGCAGGAAAATTATTAAAAACAAAATCTATGTTCCCGGATATAAAGCAAAAGGGGGAACCGTTGTATTCAAATGTCCTGATAAGCAGTGTTTTTTTCATAAAAAGCTTCCGATCCATGTCATTGATGAAGAAATATATGAAGCAAGACCATCTCTGATTATTGGAACCGTTGATAAATTTGCCATGCTTTCATGGGTACCTGCTTCGAGTTCGATTTTCGGAATTGATTTAAACGGAGAAAGAACTGGAAAACCACCCGGACTGATCATACAGGATGAACTGCATCTGATATCAGGCCCGCTTGGAACTATGGTCGGACTGTATGAGACGATTATTGAAGAGCTCTGCACCAGCCGGAAAAATGGTAAAACTATCAAACCGAAAATAGTCTGTTCAACAGCAACTATCCGGAGGTATCAGGAGCAGGTCCGGGCATTGTTTGCACGTCAGAAGACAAATCTCTTTCCACCGTCAGGACTGGATGCCGGCGATTCTTTTTTTTCCAGATATGCAGTGGATAACAATGGCAGACTGCTTCCGGGACGAAAATACATGGGAATTTATGCCCCAGGTCTGCCTTCGATGCAGACACTGCAGGTGAGAGTATATTCCGCCTTGCTGATGGGCAGTATCCTTTTTGACGGTATCGGAGTACGAGATCCCTGGTGGACACTGCTCATTTTTTTCAACAGTATCAGAGAACTCGGCGGCGCCTTGTCATTGTTCCAGACCGATATCCCGGGTGCACTGAAAGGAATTGCAGCCAGGCACGGTTTCAAGGAAAGGCGATTCCTCAACAGAGTTCTTGAGCTTACAAGCAGGATGACCAACGAGGAAGTTCCCAAAGCACTGGAAGAGCTTGCAAAAGAATATTCCGGTAAGAATGCGAGATCCATAGATGTCTGTCTGGCTTCAAGCATTATTGAAGTCGGCATTGATGTCGACCGGCTTGCGCTGATGTCAATAGTAGGACAGCCAAAAACAATAGCACAGTATATCCAGGTCTCCGGTCGGGTAGGCCGGAAATGGTGGGAACGACCGGGCCTGGTCACAACACTTTTCAGCAGCAGTAAACCAAGAGACCGATCTCATTTTGAAAAATTCCAGAGCGCACACAGTCAGATGTACGCACAGGTTGAACCAACCAGTGTTACGCCTTTTGCACCCCCTGTCATCGACAGAGCCCTGCATGCACTTTTTGCCGTTTACCTGAGACTGATGGGAAACAGTTCTGCAGCAAAAAGCCCTTCAGATGTCGATCCTTCTCTCATTGAGCAGCTCAGAAATATAATTGAGAAACGAGTTAAATTCATTGACGAAAATGAATATGACTCGGTAATGGATAAATTTGATAGACGGCTGCGGCAGTTCAACAGATGGGAAAGACAGTGGTGGTATGATCGACAGGAACAGTCTGACAGTCTCCTTCGACGGTATGAGACCTGGGTGACGGAAGAAATGGAAATTACATCTTGGGCCACGCCGACTTCCATGAGGAACGTGGATGCTGAGTGCCAGATGGATATTACCACCATGTATGTAAGCGATGAGGATGAGGAAGGAGAAGAGGAATAATGTCCGGACGCGGCCCGTTAAGACAGTCTCAGGTTATTGCTCCCTTTGGACCTGGGGCAATCCATACAGACAGATTCGGTGTTTCGCTCATCTGCTGTGGGCTTGATCACTGGTTCAGCAGAATTGAAAATGAAACTGATTGTGATGAGTTCAAAATAGCCGATGAATGGAGAGTAAACAGAAGCCTCGGTGTCGATCACCTGAGAAAACCACCCGATTACAGGCACCCGATACCCGGTATAGATGTGCCGAACATCGGGCTTACCATCCCGTTTCTCAGATTTCCCACATGGCATTACTGCAGCAACTGCGGCTATATGAAAAAGACTTCATTGACCTATCAGGGGCTGAAAGACAAAAATATCTGTCCGGTCTGCCAGACGGAAAAATCCATAAAAGCACCTCTGGTACAGGTCAGATTTGCAGTGGTCTGTGATCAGGGGCACATCCAGGATTTTCCTTGGAATGAATGGGCGCATCAGGATTTATCCCCGAAATGCGGAGAGAACAGCCTGATACTGAAAGAGTATGGCGGAGGGACTCTGGACAGTATCGAAGTCATCTGTACAAAGTGTGGAAAAAGGAAGCGCTTGCGAGGCATTACATCCGGCGAACTTCTGATAAAAGGAGAGCCCTTCACCTGTACCGGACAGAGACTGTGGCTCCATGACGATGAGGGAGCAGGTTGTGGAAGACCTCTCAGAGGTGTCCTGAGAAACTCCTCCAATATTTATTTTTCTCAGATTTTCAGTTCAATCTTTTTACCCAGGGAAGATAAGCAAACAGATGCTGAAACTGAAGAAATAACCCGGATTTTTGAAAAACCGGCAGTATCTTCGCTGATAGATGTTCTGCAATCAATGGAGACACCCGTTGAAACGATTCTGGAAAAAATTCGGGATCAGTATGGAAAATATCTAAAAGAATATGATACCGGTCAGGTTCAGTCAGTTCTCAAAGAGTATCTGAATGCGGGAACCGGATCAGAAAACAGCGAAAATTCACAATCAGGCAGTACCTATGACCGGGAAGCATTCAGGAGGGAGGAATACAGGATACTGTCTGAAGAGTGGAATATACCATATCTGAATTCAGAAAAAGTAGATACTGAAAGGTACGCAGGTTCTGTGTCAAAGATCTTTTCTAAAATCATGCTGATAAAAAAACTTCGCGAGACAAGGGTTTTTACAGGTTTTACACGCCTGAACCCACCAAGAGAACAGAACCTTTTTGAGCTGAGACAGCATCTGTGGATGAATCAGCCGGATCAGTCAGATTCATGGCTTCCTGCTTCAATTATCAATGGTGAAGGGCTTTTCCTGGAATTTGACAGCTCCTCCCTGGCAAAATGGCTGACGGGTCCAGAAGAAAAAGTCATTGACACACGTATTGCGAACCTCCGACAGAATTTCGAAAATGCGACAAGAGAGCGACAGGGATTTGAAATCCATAATGAACTGCATCCGTTTTTCATTCTTATCCATACATTTTCCCATCTTTTGATGAATCAGCTGACATTCGAATGCGGATACAGCTCCGCCTCATTGAGGGAAAGACTGTACTTTTCAACCGATGAGACATCTCCGATGGCAGCCCTCCTTATTTACACAGCGGCAGGAGACTCGGAAGGAACCATGGGAGGGCTTGTCCGGATGGGGAAACCCGGTCGTTTTGAACCGATGCTGAAGGATGCTGTCCGCAGGTCTCAATGGTGTTCTGCTGATCCGGTATGTATGGAACTGGGAGACATGGGCGGTCAGGGGCCCTATTCCTGTAATCTCGCGGCCTGCCACAACTGTGCTCTGGTACCGGAAACCTCATGTGAAGAGTTCAACAGATTCCTTGACAGAGGTGTGGTGACCGGAACGGTCGAGAACAGATCGCTTGGATTCCTCAACTTATTATTTGACAAAGAATAAAATTTAAAATGAACAGCAAAGACAGCACTGAAGAACTCCTTTCGACCATTAATCGGGAAATTGAAGATATTCTGGCTCATTCAGGAGATGAAACCTCGTGGGAAGATCAGTTTGCAGAACTGATGATAGAAAATCTGACAGAGGCCGGAGAGCTGGATGATGGTGAGCTATGTGAATTCAAACGAAGAGAAATTAAAGTCAACGGGTACAGTTATGGGACTGATGTCGATTCAATAGATCTTTTCACTGTTTTCTGCAGTAAAAGTATCCCATCCGTGTCAATCAGCAGAAACCAGATTCAGAACGAATTGAACAAAACTTTGAATTTTCTGGACAAATGCATGACAGAGGGATATTTCAATCTTGTTCCGGAAGGATTGCCTGTGATGGATCTTGCTCTGTTGCTCCATGAAAGGCGGAACAAACTCCGGGAAGTCAGAATCTTTCTTTTTACGGATTGTCGATCCAAACCGGTATCTTTCAAGGAGATTGAAAAGGGAAGGCTGAAAATTTCTTTTCACATCTGGGATATTCAGAGACTGGGTCAGGTAATCAACTCTGGAAACAAAAGAGAACCCATTGAAATAGATTTCAGGAAGGAATTCGGGGCTGCAGTTCCCTGTCTTGAGATAAGCGATACGAATACTGATTACAAGACGATTCTGGCTGTATTCCCCGGAGAAGTACTTGCTGATCTCTATGAAAAATACAATGCAAGGCTGCTTGAAAGAAATGTCCGTGCTTTTCTTCAGGCCAGGGGCAAAGTCAACAAGGGAATAAGAGCCACTCTCAATACCGAACCGGGCATGTTTCTGGCTTACAATAACGGTATAACAGGGACAGCAGAAAGCATCGCCTTTGAAGATCTTGAATCAGGAGGAAAGGGGATTGCATACTTGAAAGATTTTCAGATTGTAAACGGTGGACAGACAACCGCATCATTGTATCATACCCGGAAAAAGGACAAAGCGGATCTGTCTTCAGCGTTTATTCAAGCAAAACTATGCATTATTAATGATCAGGTCAGGCTGGATAAAGTTGTTCCATTGGTTTCAAGATATTCAAACAGCCAGAATAAGGTGAATGAGGCTGATTTTTATTCAAACGATCCGTTTCATGTCGAAGTTGAAGAGCTGTCCCGCACAGTATGGGCTCCCGCTCAGAGCGGTTCCAATCAGCTGACTCACTGGTTTTATGAACGCTCAAGAGGCCAGTATAATGATAATAAATCGAAACTGACACCAGCTCAAAGACGAACTTTTAACAGAGAAAATCCGACCCAGAAACGCTTTGCCAAAACGGATCTGGCAAAATATGAAAATACATGGCTTCAACTGCCCTGGATTGTCAGTCTGGGGGCTCAGAAAAATTTCAGAGATTTCACTGCACGCCTCAGTGAAAGAAAAGGATTTAAAGCCAGCAAAGAATATTTTCAGAAATTAGTTGCAAAAGCGATATTGTTCAAAGAAACAGAAAAAATAGTTTCGCGTCAGAAATATGGTGGATACAGGGCGCAGATAGTGACATACTCGTTAGCCTGGCTTTCCTTTTTTTCATATCAGAGGATAGATCTCGATAAAATCTGGAAAAATCAATGCCTGAGTGAAGAGCTCACGGAAGCGATCAGAAAAATATCGGTTACTGTGCATGCTCACATTACAAATCCTCCAGGAGGGCGCAATATTACTGAGTGGTGCAAGAAGAAAGAATGCTGGGAAACACTCAAGGACCTTGATATGCCGATCAAACTATCCGACATATCTTCGGACCAGATCGCATCAAAGGGAATCATATCCAGCACCCCCGAAAAAGGAATTGACGGCCCGGACGAATATGACGAAAAATTGATCTTGGATGTAATGAAAACCCCTTCTGAAAAATGGTTTGAAATTGCCCGGTGGGCAAAAGAAACTGACAATTTGCAGGCATGGCAGAGAAGTATTTCTTTCAGTATCGGGAAGCTTCTTGCCCGAGGTCAGAAACCATCTCGAAAACAGGCCGTTCAGGGTAAAAGAATTGTTGATGAAGCTAAAAAACTGGGTTTTCCTGTATAGTTATGAAAAGCATTGCTGTTGTAGATCTGTTTGCTGGCCCTGGTGGCTTGGGAGAAGGTTTCTCATCTCTGAGTTATGATAACGGGAACCCCGCTTTTAAAATAATGCTCTCTGTCGAAAAAGATATAGATGCACACAAGACTCTCCTGCTGAGAAGCTTTTTCCGAAAATTTCCGAAAGGGGGGATCCCGCCTGAATATTACAGCTATCTGAGAGGTGAAATTGACAGCCAGGAAACACTTTTCAGTATGTTTCCAGATGAATTGGAAAAAGCCAGGGATGAAGCCTGGTGCGCTGAGTTGGGTTCGTCTGAGTCATTAAATCAGAGAATTGATGAAAGAATAAACGCTGTTAAAAGCGAGTATGGTGACAGATGGATTCTGATCGGTGGTCCCCCATGTCAGGCCTACTCGACCATTGGTCGGTCTCGAAACAAAGGAATCAAGGATTATATACCCGAAAAAGATCCGAAGAATTATTTGTACAAGGAGTATTTAAGAATCATTGCCAGGCACCTGCCTGCTGCCTTCATTATGGAAAATGTTACGGGCATGCTTTCTGCCAAGGTTAATGGAAAATCAATTTTTGAAAAGATCCTTAATGATCTGAAATGTCCTCTTAAGACACTCCAGGGCAGTGAAAATGGATATGATGACTTTGAAAATGACTATGAGATTTATCCTCTTATCATGCCTGAAAATGGTGATGCAATAACTCCCGAGCTTACAAACCCCAGAGATTATATAATCAAATCAGAGGAGTTCGGCATTCCTCAGAGAAGGCATCGTGTTGTCCTGTTTGGCATAAGGCGGAAATATTCATCTGGAAGACCTGATACTCTCAAACCAAGCAGGCGTTTTACAACTGTTGAAGAAACGCTAAGTGATCTGCCGAAGTTGAGAAGCGGACTGTCCAGAGATAAAGATTCAGCCGGGAAATGGAAAAAACGCGTGCTTCGATTAAGGACCAATAAATGGTTTCTTGAATATATCAGTAAAAAAGGCAAAATACAGGACTGCCTGATGGAGAGTCTGAAGAAAATTGAAGCCTCATCAGAATTTGATACTGGAGGGCGGTTTGTTCGAGGAAAAGCCCAGGGCAGAATGATAAACTCATGGTGGTATGAAGACATGAGACTTGATGGGGCATGCAACCACCAGAGTAAATCGCATATGGCATCAGATTTACATCGTTATCTTTATGCATCCTGTTTCTGCAAATGCCATGGCGTATCTCCCAGAATTCATGAATTTCCAAAAGAACTGATGCCAAAGCATAAAAATGCAAGAAGTGGAAAGTTCAACGACAGATTCCGTGTTCAAGTCCATAATACGCCGTCGACCACTGTAACCAGCCATATTTCAAAAGATGGTCATTATTTCATACATTATGATCCTGTACAGTGCAGAAGCTTCACTGTAAGAGAAGCTGCGAGACTGCAAACATTCCCTGATAACTATTTTTTTGAAGGGAATCGAACTCAGCAATACATTCAGGTCGGCAATGCTGTTCCCCCTCTGCTGGCATTTCAGATTGCCGGGATCGTATTTAAAAGCTTAAAGAAGTCCGGAATGATATAGAATATATGGATACGCTGTCTCCCGAAAAAAGAAGCTGGAACATGTCACGAGTTAAAAATCGTGATACCAAACCGGAGATCACGGTTCGTTCCCTTCTGCACCGGATGGGTTATCGTTTCAGGCTTCACAGGAAGGATCTTCCTGGCAGGCCCGATATTGTACTGCCAAAATACAATACCGTCATTTTTGTGCATGGATGTTATTGGCATAGGCACAAAAACTGCCGTTTCGCCTATACGCCGAAAAGCAATATTGAATTCTGGACTGAAAAATTTGAAAACAATCTAAGACGTGATGCTGAAAATAAAGCTAAGCTTGAAAATTTAGGGTGGCGCGTGAAAATTATTTGGGAGTGCGAAGCCAGAAATCATAAAAAATTAATAGAGATTGTTCAAAAGCATTTACAGTTGTAAATCCTCTGATCATGCCCTTTTCTTGAAGGGCACAATATTTTGTTCCCTGTTCTCCCTTACTGCCTGGTCAATTGCATTTGCGGCCAGTTGCAGCTGATCCGGCGCCAGATGTGCATACCGCTCAGTAACCTGAATTGTGGAATGGCCCATAACTTTTTGAACAAGATAAAGACTTATTCCCTGTTTTACCATCCAGGAGGCGCAGGTATGGCGGCAGGTATGGAAAGTTACACGCTGTCTTCTGTCCGTCACCCCTTGATTAAATAATTTGTTCGCTATTACCCGGAATTTCTGACTGATTTGTCCAGATGGCTTACCCTGCCTACCTGGAAAAACCAAATCACTCGCATTCCCCTTATTTTTAGCTTTCATTAATGCAAAAACATCCTGGGTCATATTCACAGATCTGTCCCGCCCTTTAGAGTCGAGGATATTGAAAATACCGTGTTCAAGATCCACCTGGGACCAGCTAAGATTAAAAAGCTCCGAAGCCCTTAATCCACAATGTAAACTAATCAGTGTCTTTTCATAAAGGGCAGCACTTACTTTCTGCAATTCAACTAAAAGCAGAGAGGCCTCTGACCTTGATAAAAACCGAATCCGAGAATTATTATTCTGGCTGATCTGCTTTTGCAGGGATTTTGAAACTCTATGCATTTCAGGGGCATAATCCCCTTCTCTTGCTTCCCGCCAAATTTGTTTTAACGTAGTCATGGCATATTCGGCGGTCCGGATACTTTTCCCTGAATCCACCATGTCATAAAAAACGCTCTCAATATCTGCTTTGGTGGCTTTCCAAAAGGTGAGTTGCCCTATGTTCTTGTCAATCCATAACCGGAACAGAGATTCTTCCCGCTTATATGTTCTGGGCTTTTTTTCTTTTTGAATCTGAGGATAATAGAACCGATTGAAAAACTCCGTTATTGTCAGGGCCTTCTTCTCAGCCTCCACTTTCTGTTTAAGTGCTTGTTGTTTTTTTGCCTCAACCTTGGCTCTCACATCAGACAAACGACTTTCGCCACGCCCTGTAGAAGCGGCCTCTCTCAACTCTGACAGCTTAATGGCAACTTTTTGAGGACTCCAACCCTCACTTGCCCAGCCGACGCCCTCTTCTTTACGTTCGCCGTCTTTCTGGTATCTGATAGAGAAATATTGATCCGGCCTGATGCCGTGTTTCCGTGTTTTGTGTTCCCTGTATCTCACCCCAGAGTATTTTGTACTTTTCCATTTTGCCATGCCAAAACACCTTTTTGCGTTAGTTTAAATATCCGTCACTTTTGAGCTGTCCCCACTTAGTCCCCACTTTTTTGAAGTATGACCGAGTATGGCAACGGCCGGTAAGACACGAGAAAGTATGAACTATATGGCTGAAATGTCAATATATTTATCATATTTATTAATAATCAGTATGATAACGTATGGCGAAGTATGGTGGGTTACGGTGGAGAAAAAAGGACTCTGACTCCGTCAATCTAGGTTCGAATCATAGTCAGCCAGCCACTGATAATAAAGGCTTTCAAGGTTTTACCCTGAAAGCCTTTTTTGCGTTCAGACTGGTTTACCACCATTTAGTCCCCGCTTTCTTCAGATTCGATTTAAAATCTTTTTTAAAATACCGTCAAATTGATCCAGTTCTTCGGAAGAGAGATCCGCCACCAGTTCCTCTGTCATTTTGATATGAAACTTGTGGTGCTGTTCAAAGTAGATTTCCCCTTCGGGGGTGAGTTCGATCAGATAGGCTCGCCGGTCACTTTCATGGGGCTTTCTGACCAGAAGGCCTTTTTTTTCAAGGCGGTCGACAGCCACGGTCAGGGTGCCGGTGGTGACGCCGATTTTTTCGGCCAGGTCTTTCATTTTAATTGGGCTGCAATGCCCCACGATTTCAATGGTATGGGCCTGGGCCGTGGTCAGGCCGCTGTCCTTGACAACCGCATCTTCCCAGGAGGATAATTTTTCGTAAAATTGAACGATGGTCTCTGATAAGCGCTTAATCTTCATGGGTGGTCCGAACCTAAGTTAAATTATCGTAATAAGGAGTGTTTTCAGGCTGTTTACCATACAAGCAAACAACTTACAATCACCTTATAATTTGACGGTCAAAGTTGATGGCGTCATAAAAAGTCTCCGCCTACTGCGTTATGGCGCCTGGCCAGACGCTCGACAGACTATCTGTATGCCTTCGCCCCTGACCAGACACCATGCCTTGTAGGCAAAGATTTTTACATATCCATCGGTTGGACGTTTTACAGATTCATCAAAGCTTAATCCCGGCAGACGGGTGATCAATAATACTTAGCCAGATCCAGGGTGCGTTTCAGGCGGCTCATAAAGCCAACATTGACCTGAGGATAATAGGCAAGGCCTTTGAAGACCGCCTTGCCGTTGACAAATGTTGTGGGGCACTCCACCTCAAAGCCTATGTCCTCCAATTCGCTTTTCCAGCTATCCTCCTCCCCCATTAAATCCTCTTGCGCGTGCAGGCCTGCAAAGTACATCATGGGAATAATCCGGACCTTTTTATAACGGGCCGCGAGACCCTCCCGCTTTATTTTACTGAATACGGCGTCATGGTCGGGAATCCCCTCAACCGAGGCTGCGATCACATTAGGATATAAATCACTGACCAGCCGCTCAAACCCCAAATAAACGATATTGGCTGGGTCGGAGGCCAGGGGGGTGCCGTGAATGGCCAGCAGATTCAAGCCCTCTTCCTCCGCCAGGAAATCAGACGCCACCGCCCGGATAATGTCTTTCACAAAGCCCCAGCGATGGAACAGAGTTTCTCCGATAAAGACCCGCAGCCCCGGAAAAAAGCTGCAGGTTTCCGCCAGTTGATGGTATTCGGTGCCGGGAAAGATATGCAGGGGCTGAACCGCCGCCTTTCTGTAGCCGTCCGCCTCCACCCGGGCCAGGGTTTCCTGAAGGCTTTGCAGGCCCAGCTTTTTGCGGATGATCTGTGAAGTATAGGCCCAGTAGATCTTTTCATCCGGGAAATGCGTATCCAGTGTTTCCTGGAACCGCTCAAGAGCTGCCTTTGCCCGGTTGGTGGTGCCAAAGGCGGCGATAACAATGGCAGGGTTTTCCTTGAGCGCCGGCTGCCGCATTTTCCGGCCAACATATCCGTGCGGATGCATAAGCAGTCATTCTCCTTAAGTTAAACTCAAGGCACCATATCCAACCCCGGACAATATCTCAAGCTTGAAACCCGATAATTTCAAGGAAAAATTCAAACGGCATCACCACCCCATGTCGTATACTGCGATTTAAAATCGGACCAGCCGGCTTTTACCGGAGCGTCCTGATCTTTGAGGCAGGTGACCAGGCAGGCGGAAAGGCCTTTGATCTCTTCTTTTGCTCTGCCGGCCAGATCCCGGCCCTGATCTGTCAGGGCCTTTGAATCCGCCTTGTTGAACACCAGCACCCTGTCCATCCCTCTGCCGGCGCCTTTAAAGCTTCCCCGTTCGTCCGCGGCAAGGCGAATCAGGCCCGCCTCGGTCACAGGATCCTCCCGCCCTCCCCCTATAAGTTCTCTTACAATCTCGGGCCGATGGACGCAGGATGCGTCTATTGGTCTGCCCAGACAGTCCAGACCGATGCAGGCGATCAGCGTCCGGGTTTCGGGAAGCAGTACGGGCTCATGGGGTGCCGGCGCCTTAAGAGGTTTCATCCGCGCGCCGTCCGCCTCAATGATAACGGCATCAAAAAAAGGCAGCGCCTCTTTCAGCTCACCGGGGTCATACCCTATAATCTTATGGCTTTTTTGAGACCGGGCGGCCAGGAGGATCTCTCCGGGTTCTACTCCCGATTCTATCTGGGACAGATCCCGGACAGGCCCCAGAAAGAACCGGTCAAAGGTATAAGGGATTAATGCCGGACGGGCAACCTCATCCGGATGGAACATAGCTGTGGTGGTGGTGACCAGTACCCGCCGTCCCTGCCCCGCATATTCCCGGGCCAGGGAAAAGGCAAGCGCAGTTTTGCCGCCGCCTCCCACAATGGAAATTACGGCCGGCTCTGCAGGGCGGATTGCGGATAAAAGCTTCATAAGGGCCCGTCTCCTGCCATAACCTTATAATCGGCCCAGGTATCCAAGTCCTGACAGATCCCTGCGTCAGACACGGGGACATGGAAAACCAACTCCGGATAGCGGTCGAATAGCGCACGCCCCCCAACATCCCCGGACAAACTTTGAAGCTCCGGGAAAAACCTGCGGTCAAACAGTACCGGATTACCCCTTTCCCCCTCAAATGTCGGAATAAGAATGCGGCCGGGATGTGAGGCGGATTCCCGGATCAGCCGGGTGAACACCCTTGCCGGAACCCGGGGCTGATCCCCCAGGATGAAAAGGGCTCCGGTGCATGGCCCTTTGTTAGAAGACGCCTCTTCGGCCCCAATAATATAATCCAGTCCCGCTTTTATGGAACTTGCCATACCTGATGCGTAATCCGGATTATCGACCCGCACGGCAGGCCCTGCTGCAAGGCAGTTTCGGATTTCATCGGCAAAGGCACCCAGGACAACCACTATGGGGTCCAAACCCTGAGAGCTGCAGGCCACGGCCGCGTCCGCTACGTGGGAAATCACAGCCTTCCCCTCCAGGGGCAGCAAAGATTTGCATTGCCCCATGCGGGAGCTTAATCCGGCCGCCAAAATA
Source organism: uncultured Desulfobacter sp. (assembly GCA_963677255.2). Lineage (GTDB taxonomy): Bacteria > Desulfobacterota > Desulfobacteria > Desulfobacterales > Desulfobacteraceae > Desulfobacter. Next base: position 1,046,420 of record CAXXER010000003.1, read on the forward strand.
ATGCCCGCCACCCGGACGCGGGACTGCGGTTCCCTGCTGCAGCCACAGGGACAGCTACCGGTTATACCGCTCAAGAATCACCTCCAGAACGGCCCCGCCCAGGGCCCGCGCCTTGTCCGACACCATATCGCAATAGGCCGGATTCCCCCGGGGATCCACATCCCCGAGCTTACGGCCACGGCCCATGGGAACCCCGTCATGGACAAGGCCCCGGATAATGCCGTCAATGGAGGAGATGACATCCTGCCCCCCGATCCGTCCCAGAAGATCACCCTTGACCACCGTATCCCCGATATCTTTGAGGGCCTGAAACTTCCCTTTGGCTGGGGCCCGGATGATGCGCTCTTTTGCAAACCCCATGACCGCTTCGGGCACCGATGTATTGGCAAGGGCCGATCCCGATGTGATCACCTGGCCCAGGCTGTGGCCCCGGCAGGTCTCAATGACCCGGTGCACATCCGATCCGGCGGTAAATCCCGGCCCAAGCCCGATGACCAGGGGGGCCTCAGTCATCCGGGTTCCCTTATTCTTTTTGGCAATGATCGCGTCCACAAGAACGTCAGGTCCGATCCCCCTTAGGGTCTCCCACCCCGGATCAACCAGCACCGGCACGGCCCCCTCATTCCAGAGGGCCGGAACATCTGCAGCCCCTTGGACCAGTTTTCCATCAATTCCTTCCACTTCAATCCTGCCTGCATACACAGCCTGGGCAAAGGCCACCCTGCGCCGGACAGCCGAGGGCTGGTGCGACTCCATCATAAACAGGCGGCGGAATCCCGCACGATAAAGCCGGCAGGCGATGCCCGTGGCCAAATCTCCGGCGCCCTTTATGGCAACGACAAGGTCCGGGAGACGTTGAATATCAGCCATTTTAATTTCCTAACTCCCGCCCCAGCAAACTATCCATAGAATGTAAATAAGTGTTTACTGAAGCAAAAAGGTATCTTTTATTACGTTTTTTACTTACTAATTTGTAACTTTTTTTTAAATTTTTTTAACGTTGACACGCTTAAATTGTCTATTGTATACAATTTTTAAAAACCAAAAGGAAGGGCAAAAAGAACTTTGATGATGACATTTTTTTTAAATTCAATTTGTTGCACACCGCAATCAAAAGGCAACGCCTGAAATGGAAACGCTATCCATGGTGGAAATCGCCACCCGGCACATTGAGGAGCGGATCATCACAGGCAAACTCAACCCCGGGGCCCAAATTAAGGAAGATGAGATTGCCAGGGATCTGGGGATCAGCCGCCCGCCCATAAGAGAGGCCCTCAAATGCCTTGAAGGAGAGGGCCTTCTGATCAGAAAACCCCGAAAGGGCGCCTTTGTCACTGAGATGACGGAAAATGATTTCAGGGAAGTATACACCCTGAAAGCAGAACTATATGCCATTGCCGCAGATCAGGCCATTGACCGGATCACGGAAGACCAGATCCGGGACATCTTTTCTCTGGTAAAGGAAATGGAAAAATACTCCGCCAGCCAATGCGAGGAAATTCTTAAATACCAGGATCTGCACCACACCTTCCACTCAACCATCATTGAAATCGGAGGAAACCTGCGGCTGCTCAAGTTTGCATCCACGCTGCACAAACAGATTGCGCGCTATAGTTTTATGACCCTTGGATACCAGGAACACCTGGATGCCTCCCACAGTTTTCATCTAAAGATCGCCCAAAGCATCGATGCCAGGGATAAAAAAACTGCCAGAAAACTGATGAAGGAACATGTGCTGGATGCCATGCACTTTTTATTCCGCACCCCCGGAATTATGAAAATGATGAAGGCCGGCACCAACTGAAACCAAAGACAAACCCATAGCTAAAGGATCACCATGGCAATTTTTGAAGAAGTGAAAGACAATTACGGAAAACTCAAGCTCTATATCAACGGGGAATGGGTGGAGGGTACCTCCTCCCAGGTAATTGACAACGTGAATCCCACCACAGGGAAAGTGATTGCAACTTTTCCCTACGCCACGGATGCAGAGGTCGATGCCACCATTGATGCAGCCCAGGCCGCTCTTGCCGTATGGAAAGACGTCCCGGTCCGGGATAAGGCCCGCGCCCTGTTTGATCTGAGGGGAAAATTCGAAGAGCACGCCGACCGCCTGGCGCGGATCCTTGTTCAGGATCACGGCCGGACCATCGGCGAGGCCCGGGGCACCATCCGCCGCTGCATTGAAAACATTGAATCCGCCGCAGCCGCCCTGCTGCTCATGACCAAGGGCGAGTATGTCAGCGACCTTGCCCGGGGCCTGGACCAGACCCTTTACTGGGAACCCCGTGGCGTATTTCTTATCGTAACCCCCTGCAATATTCCCATGCACGCCTGGTCGTCCTACGCCCCTTACGCCCTTGCCGCAGGCTGCCCCATTATCATCAGCCCCAGTGATGACGTACCCGTGGCCTCCCAGGCCATTTTCGAGGTCTTTGACGAGCTGTCCTGTTTTCCTGCAGGGTTGATGAACCTTTTATACGGCGGCAAGGATGTCAACATCCGTACCCTGAACGATCCCCGGGTCAAGGGTGTGGGGTTCATCGGCTCTTCCGCCGTGGGCGGCCAGCTCTTTGCCCAGGCCGGAAAGCTTGGCAAAGAAGCCTCCATCAACGGAAACGGCAAAAACCACGTGGTGCTCATGCCCGATGCGAACTTTGATGTGGCCATCAACGGGCTTGTCCGCGGCTGCTTCGGCATGGGCGGCCAGCGCTGCCTGGGCTTTGACAACATCCTTCTTGTAGGAGACGGCACCTATGAAAAATTCAAAGACGCCTTTATCGAAGGCGCCAAAGAGATGAAACTGGGATACGGCCTGGACGAGTCCACCGAACTTGGCCCTCTTGTGGCCCAGCGCGGTGTGGATAAGGTACTTGATTTTATCGACAAGGGGATTGCCGAAGGGGCCAAACTCATCCTGGACGGCAGAAACCCGAGCGTACCCCAAGGCCTTGAAAACGGATTTTTTGTGGCCCCCACGGTGTTTGATGACGTCACCCCTGACATGTTCATTGCCAGAAACGAGTCCTTTGGACCTGTGGCCAACCTGATCCGGGTCAAGGATCTGGACGAGGCCCTGGACCTGATCAACAACAAGGACGATTACGGTCATTCCGCCTGTATTTTCACAAGCTCAGGCGCCGTTGCCAAAAAATTCACAAAACAGGCGGATGTGGGCAATATCGGGCTCAACGTCGCCATTCCCCAGCCCTATGCCTTTTTCCCCTTAGGATCCAAAAACGCTTCTGCCCAGGGCTGCGCCAAGTCGAGAATCGACTCCATGCGCCTGTTCCTGGACCAGAAAACCATAACCGAACGATGGGTATAAGCCATAATTATCAACACTTGAGGAGTGGAAAATGAAACTGAACGGATTTAAAACAACCCTGCGCAGGCTAGCCTGCGCCACATTCTGCCTGATCGCAGTCATAGGTACCGCATCCGCCGCCCTGGCCGATTTTCCCGAGAACAGACTCACCCTGATCGTTCCCTGGTCTCCAGGCGGATCCGGAGACATGACCTGCCGTATCCTGGCCTCTCACATGGAAAAAACCCTGGGCAAACCCGTTGTGGTCAAGAATATGCCGGGAGCAGGCTCCATGGTCGGCGCCACCGCCCTCGCCAATTCCAAACCTGACGGATATACCATGGGCTTTTTGGGTATCAGTGCCACCATTGCCCAGTACACTTCTGTTTCCCCTGTAAAAATGGAGAAGTACACCCCTGTTTCCGGTATCATCAACCCCTCCCTTGTTCTTCTGGTCAACGCCGACCGTCCATGGAAAAGCGCCAAAGAGTTCGTGGAGTATGCCAAAAAGAATCCCGGAAAAATTAAAAACGGCAATGCCGGTGCCGGCGTCATCGATCATCTTTACTCCTCCAAGTTTGCAGAGACCGCAGGGGTCGAATTCACCCAGGTGCCCTATAAAGGATGGGGTCCCTCCCTGGCGGCTCTGGCCGGCGGGCATATCGACTCCATGTTTGTCGCCATCGGTCCTGCCAAAGCCATGATCGCAGCCGGCAAAATCCGGGCCCTGGCCATTGCCGCAGACGAGCGTCATCCCTCCTTTCCCGATATCCCCACCATGAAAGAGCAGGGCGTAGATATCACCATGCCCTTCTGGGAGGCCATCACCGTACCCGCAGGGACCCCTGAAAACGTAATCGCCGTGCTGGACGATGCCATTGCCAAGGCCTTTGCAGACCCCGGAATCAAAAAGAAAATCAAGGACTCCGGCCTGGATTTAAGCTACATGGACACCAAAGGCATCAATGCCTTGAGAAACACCTCAAATGAGAGTGTCAAGGCCATGGTGACATCTCTGGGACTGAACCGGAATTAGTGAACCCCATGATCCCGGCAATTAAAAAACCAACCTGGATCACCTTTGGATTCTGCCTGGCTGCAGGGGTAGGCATCTTTATCGAGACAGCCGCCTATCCCGCAGCCCAAGGCGGCAGCATCATCCAGGGATCGGCATTCTACCCCCGGCTGCTGGCAGGTCTCATGGTCTTTTTAGGGGCCCTTCTCGTGGGCCGGGACATTTCAACCGGCGCCGGAGCCTTGGCAGATGTCCCAAAAGACACCTCCGACGGCCGGGATGACCGCCCCTCTATAAGGCCTGTCGTCCTGCTCTTAGGCCTGTCCGTTGTCCAGGTGCTTTTGATCCGCTACCTGGGCTTTATCGGGGCCGGTATCCTGTTCCTGTTTTTTGCCGCCCCCGTTGTAGGTCCGGTCAAAGGCTCCTGGAAACAGGATCTTGGATTCAGCCTGGGCGTCATGGCGCTGATTTTCGTTATCTTTGAACTTTTTGTGGGCCTGGATCTGCCCAAACCGATGATCGGATAGGACATGGGAGCTTTTGACTTAATCACTTCGGGCGCAGCCGCCTTTACCGACCCTTTCACCCTGTTTTTAGTGGTGGCAGGCTCGGTGCTCGGCATCATCTTCGGTGCCATTCCGGGGCTGACCGCCACCATGGGCATGGCCATTTTTCTGCCCATGACCTTTTCCATGACCGATGTCCAGGGCATCGTCTTTCTCATCGGTATATACGTCGGCGCATGTTATTCCGGTTCCATTCCCTCCATCCTGGTCAACATTCCCGGAACGCCCTCTTCCATTGCCACAGGGTTTGACGGCTATCCCATGACCCAAAAGGGGGAGGCGGGCCGCGCCATCGGCTACTCCACCATCTCCTCGGCCTTGGGCGGACTGTTCGGGGTGGTAATCCTGGCCTTTGCCGCACCGGTCCTGGCAGGACTGGCTCTGGAATTCGGCGCCCAGGAATACACAGGCGTGGCCCTTTTAGGCATCAGTATCGTCAGCTACATCTCGTTTGGTTCCACCATCAAGGGACTGATCGGGGCCATTATCGGCCTGCTTTTGGCCACGGTGGGACAGGATGTCATCACAGGCTTTCCAAGATTTGTTTTCGGTTCGGAAAACCTTCAGGCAGGACTCGAAATGATTCCCGTTATGGTGGGCTTTTTCGGCGTCACCGAGGTGCTGACCAAGCTGGAATCCATCCGGGAGACCTCTGTGGAGGTCGCTAAAATCAGCCACATTCTACCCGGATTCAAACGCCTTTTCTCCATGCTGCCCAAGATCTGTCTTTCATCGTCCATCGGAACCTTTGTCGGGGCCGTGCCCGCTGCCGGCGGCGCCATTGCCGCCATGGGCGCCTACGGCATCCAGAAACGATTTTCAAAACGGTCCGATGAATACGGCACGGGTATCGCAGAAGGCCTTGTGGCGGCTGAAGCCGCCAACAATGCGGCTGTGGGCGGGGCCCTTGTGCCCATGCTTTCATTGGGCATCCCCGGCGATCCCCAAACCGCAATTCTTATCGGGGCGCTCATGATCAACGGCCTTGTACCGGGACCCATGCTCTTTTTAACCCGGCCGGACCTGATCTCCACCATTTATATCGGCAATGTGTTTGCCATCGGGGTCTTCACCCTGATCGGCCTTGCCTGCGCCCGGTACTTTGCCCTGCTCATCCGGGTGCCGCAGCGGTACCTTCTTCCCGGCATCATGATCCTGTGCGTGGTAGGCGCCTTTGCCATCCGCAACAGTCTGTTTGACGTCTGGGTGCTTTTAGGGTGCGGATTTTTAGGCTATCTGCTTCAAAAAATTCAGATTACAGCCGCCCCCATTATCTTAGGATTTGTGCTCGGCCCCATCCTGGAGGACAATTTCAGACGGTCGTTAATCATGTCCAACGGCGACTGGACCACCTTTTTCAGCCGCCCCTTAAGCCTTTGTCTGATCGGCATCAACCTTTTTATATTAATCGGGCCTTTTGTGTTCAGGTTTATTAAAACCGATTACAAAAGGATGACCATAATGAAAAACAAAAAAAACAAGGAGTAAAGAGAGAATGCATTTCACCCTCCCAAAGTTGAAAATGGTTTGGCTGACCATGGCTGCGCTGGTGCTCGTGGGACTGTTCACGATTCAACCGGTATCGGCCAAGGATACCTATAATATCCGGTTCAGCACCTGGCATGTACCCGCAGGGGCCGATGTTCAGAAACTGTGGATCCCCATGCTCGAAGAAATGAAAAAAAGAAGTGACGGCCGCTTGACCTACACCATGTACGCCGGCGGTGCATTAGGCTCCGGCCCGGACCATTACGACATCGTTAAAACAGGACTGTCCGATATGGGCTACGCCACCTTGAGCTGGACGCCCGGCAGATTCCCCCTGACCGATGTGCTGTCCTCTCCCGTGGTCTGCCCCTCCAAGGCCAAAGCCTCCGTGGCCGGCATGGCCATGTACGAACGCATCCTGAAACCCGAATTCAAAGGGATCAAGGTGCTTCACATCAACAACTGTGTCATGGCTCACCTTTGGACCACAAAAAAGGTTAAATCCCTTGAAGACCTCAAAGGCATGAAGATCAGAAGCCCGGGCGGCCTGCAGACAAAAGCCATTGAAGCGTTGGGCGCCACCCCGGTATTCATGCCCCTGGGAGATGTTTACCTTTCCATGGAAACCGGCGTCATCGACGGTGTCGTCACCTGCCCCGCCCTGGTCAAGGCGTTCAAGCTTTACGAGGTGGCCAAGTACGGCGTGCCCACCTCTTTCGGCTGCGTGTCCGAAGGCCTCTTTGTCAACGAAGCCTTTTTCAAGCGCCTGCCCGACGATCTGAAAAAAATCGTAGAAGAGGTCGGTGCCAATGCCTATCAGATTGCAGGGATTTTCGACGCTCACTGGTATGATGGCACAATGAAAGACATTGGTGAGAAGGTAGATGTGCAGGCCCTTTCCGCTGATGAACAGGCCCGCTGGGACGCAAAACTTTCCGCCATGCTTCTGACCTGGGCCGAAGACATGGAAGCCAAAGGTCTGATGGCCAAAGAGGCCCTCAAGGACTTTAAAGAAGAACTCAACAAGGTAGGCGTTGCCTTTAACTCCTGCCCCCTGTAACACCCAAGACCGCCATCGGGGCGGATTGCTTAGCCCCGATGGCGTTTTAATGTTTACCTTATTTTTCCCAAGGAAAGCGCCATGAACCACCTTTTTGCCATTGTCATCAAGACCCGAAAACTCACGGAGACCCTGTCCAAATTTGCCCTGTTCCTTGGCATGGGATGGGTGGTGGTCATGATGCTTTTAACCACCTTTGACGTGGCCGGCCGCACCTTTTTTTCCCGTCCCATCCCAGGCTCCATTGAACTGGGAGAGTTCATGCTGGCCATATTCGGCGTTCTGGGCATGGCCTATACCCATTTTGCAGGCGCCAATGTCAAGGTCACCATGCTCACGGACATTCTTCCGTCAAGGCTGCGCAATGCTACCGAATGTATCACCAGTTTTTTAAGCCTTGTCATCATGGCCATGCTCTCCTGGCACGGCGCTGTCTCAGCGATCGAGGAGATGCACGTGGGCACCACCACAGACAACCTGGGGTTGCCCACCTTCCCCATTTACGGGCTCTTGAGCTTCGGAGCGGGGCTTTTAAGCCTTGTCATCCTGGTCAGGTTAATGGAGCATTTTTTAGGAATTTTCGGCATTGATGCCCGAAAGGACGCCACCACCTGAAAATCAAGGCGCTCGTTTTTTACCTTTTTACCGTCTACGCTTTTGTTAAGGATACATGTTTATGGACCCCCAGTTTGTCGGAATCCTCGGAATCCTCGGCCTGTTTATGCTGCTTTTGATCGGCATGCCCATTGGTTTTTCCCTGGCCTTTGTCGGGTTTTGCGGAATCGCCAGCCTGACCAACGTCTCCGTGGCCCTGCCCTCTCTGATGAGATCTTTTTACGGCACCTTTACCACATATTCTTTTACGGTCATCCCGCTTTTTGTCATCATGGGGGAACTGGCCACGGTGTCGGGCCTGAGTGAAGGCATATACAAGGTGGCGGACAAATGGCTTCGGCGGCTGCCCGGCGGGCTTGGCATCGCCACCATCGGCGCCTGTGCAGGCTTTGCCGCCATCTGCGGGTCTTCCGTTGCCACCGCTGCCACCTTAGGCAAGGTGGCCCTGCCGGAAATGGACCGGTACAACTATGATCCCCGGCTGTCCACGGGCAGCGTGGCCGCCGGCGGAACCTTGGGATTTCTGATCCCCCCCAGCATCGGCTTTGTGGTCTACGGTATCCTCACAGAGCAGTCCATCGGCAAGCTTCTGGTCTCAGGCTTCATCCCGGGTCTCATTCTGGCCATAGCCTATGCCGCCATTATTGTCACCTGGGTCATGCTCAAACCGTCTGCCGCACCGGCCAGCACGGAAACCGTCCCTTTCAGCGACAAACTGGCCTCTTTAAAAAAAGTCTGGGAACTGATCGTTGTGTTTTTCCTTGTTATGGGCGGCATTTACCTTGGCGTGTTCACCCCCACGGAAGCCGGGGCCGTTGGCGCCTTTTTTCTATTTGTGGTCACTCTGATCCGCCGGAAACTGACCTGGCCATCTCTTGTCGAAGCCATGAAATCCACCACCCGGGTATCGGTCATGATCTTCATGATCCTGGCCGGGGCCTATGTATTCACCTATTTCATGGCGCTGACCATGATCCCCATGAAACTGTCCGTTTACCTGTCCGGGCTGTCTCTGTCCAAGTACGCCATTTTGGCTGTGATCCTGGTCGCATATCTGATCCTGGGTTGTTTTCTGGATGCCACCTCCATGATGGTACTCACCCTGCCCGTGATTTTCCCCACCGTACTCAAGCTGGGGTTCAACCCCATCTGGTTCGGTGTGATCTCGGTACTCATGATGGAGGCCGGCCTGATCACACCGCCTTTGGGGCTGAACATCTTTGTCATTGCCGGTGTGGCGGACGTACCCATGGAAACCATCTTTAAAGGGGCCATCTATTTTCTTCTGGCCATTTTTGCCGTGGTGGTCCTTGTGACCATATTTCCGCAGCTGGCCCTGTTTCTGCCCGGCATCATGACTTAGCCGGACAAATTTTAAAACCAACTTATCACCCTCATTATAATAAGGAGAATGATCCCATGAGCCAAACCCCTCAAATTCGAACCATCTATACCGTTGTGGAAGAAACCTGCATGGACGGCGTCACCGCTCTGTCCACTCCCACCCGCAAAGCAGCCTGTGCCGTTGTCTTTAAAAATCCCTATGCCGGAGTCTTTCAGGAAGACTTATCCCTGCTCTACAAGTGGAGTGAGGAGCTGGGCGTCATGCTCACCCAGAAGGCTGTGGCGGCTCTCGGCATTGAGCCCGACCAGGTGGAAAGCTACGGCAAGGCCGCCATTGCAGGCCTTTCAGGAGAACGTGAGCACTGTGCAGCGCTCATGCATCCGGCCCTTGGCAAACCCATTCGTGACAACGTCGGCGGCGGCAAGGCCCTTTTACCCTCAGCCAAAAAGATGGGCGGACCCGGCACAGCCATTGACCTGCCCTTAGGGCATAAGGATGCCGCCTATGTCCGCTCCCATTTCGATGCCATGGAAGTTCGGATTCCCGATGCACCGGGAGCCGATGAGCTCGTCCTCATGGTCGGCGTCACCGACTCCGGTCGTCCCCTGCCCCGGGTCGGCGGACTGACCACGGATGAGATCAAGGGCGAGGACGGCCTGCGGTAAACCGCCTCACAAATACTCAGGGCATCATGCTAACCGTATATACGGTTGATTGATTTGTTTTAGGAGACCCCATGTCAGATTCATTATTGTTAAAAAATATCGGCACCATTATTTCCGGCGATATTGATGCGCCGGTTCTTGAAGGCGACGCCATCCTGGTTACAGACGGTAAAATTGAAAAAATCGGCGCATTGGCCGATTTCGGAGCCGTTAACGCCGACAAAACCATCGACTGCAAAGGCACCACCGTTACCCCGGGCCTGATCGACTCCCACTGCCACGTCATTTTAGGCGATTACACCTCCCCGCCAAAAGCAGGAAGGGTTTATCGAAAGCGAGGTCCACGGCGGCGTGACCACTATTATTTCCGCAGGCGAAGTCCATCTTAAAGGCCGCCCCAAAGATCGGGCCGGCGTTAAGGCCCTGGCGGTTCTGGCCTGCAAATCCTTTCAGAACTTTCGGCCGGGCGGAGCCAAAGTCCGGGCCGGCGCCGTCATCCTGGAAAAGGGCCTGACCGAAGACGACTTCAAGGAAATGGCCGAAGCCGGAGTCTCCCTTGTGGGCGAGATCGGTCTGGGGTCCGTCAAGGACCCGGAGGAAGCAGCCGTCATGGTCAAATGGGCCAGGGACTGCGGCATGAAGATTATGATGCACACCGGCGGCACCTCCATTCCGGGATCTTCCTCGGTTACCGCCGACATGGTCATGACTGCAGGTCCGGACATCGCTTCCCACGTCAACGGCGGTCCCACGGCCGTCTCCTTTGATGAAGTCAAAAAACTGGTGACCGATTCCGACGTGGCCCTGGAAATCGTCCACTGCGGCAATCCCCTGGCCGCCGTCAAAGCGGCTGAATTTATCGCCGAAAAAGGTCAGTTGTCCCGCATCATCATCGGCAACGACGCCCCCTCCGGTACCGGTGTGGTTCCTTTAGGCATCCTTCGGGTCATCAACCACCTGGCAAGCCTTACCCCGATCACAGGCGCCCAGGCCCTTTGCATGGCCACGGGCAATACCGCAAAGGTCCACGGCCTTGACACAGGCTTTATTGCCCAAGGCAAGCCTGCCGACCTTGTCATCATGGACACCCCCATGGGCTCCGTGGGAACCGATGCGCTGTCCGCCATTGAAGCCGGGGATGTTCCCGGCGTTTCCATGGTCATCGTGGACGGGCAGGTTGTTGTCGGCAAGAGCCGGAATACCCCGCCCTCAACCACCCAGCCCGAGGTCTGCTGATATCGTGATGCAGGTTAATGACACCCGGTGCACGGGCTGCGGTTTTTTGCATGCGTGACTGCCCCTTATCAGCCATCAAAGTTTCGTCTAAAAAGGCGGTGATTGATCCCGCCCTTTGCACAAGCTGCATGGTCTGCGCCAAGGTATGCCCGGAAGAGGCGATTTCCAAAGACGAAGCCGCACCGGACAATGCCCTTGTCTGCGACCACTGCCCCATCACATGCATGGTGCCGCAAGGGGCCATGGGCGCCTGTCTTCGGTATGAGAACAATGGACAGGCGCTTGTCCGCACCACAGCCCTGCACACGGTTGAAGATGTCCGGCAATGGGTCGGAGAAGGACCGGATCCGGTCATCACCACCCCTGTGGTGACGGCCCGGGGCGCCGGCACCACCTATCCCTGCTGCGAGCCCGCCCCCCACATCGTTTCTGAAAAACGAGGGGATGTGGATGTGGTAACCGTTGTCACGGAGGTACCTTTGAGCTACAGCTCGGTCATCCTCAAGATCGATACCGACATTGCCATCGGCAGGGAGGGCGATCGGGTCTTTTCAGGCAAACGGGCCGTGGGCATGGTTGAAACAGAACAATACGGCTCCAAAATGCTTCACATCGGCGGGGTGAACCGCCTCACCGGTGAGAACGGTTTTCTGGTGGCCCGGACCATCACGGACATTGCCAACGGCAAAGAGGTGTCCTTAAAAATTGAAAACGGGGCCCGCCTCAAGGTGAAGGTTGGCCATCCCCCCGTTATCAACGGCAGGCCGGCCGCCAAGATGCGCATCGGTTGCGGCAGCGCCACGTTAGGTATTTTCGCACCCCTGCTCAGCGCAGCCGCCGATGAGGTCATCGTTCTCGACTCCCATGTCACAGGCCTTTTAAGCCGCCATGTGGCCGGCAATCATGTGGGCGTCACCCCCACCGGAGTGGAACTGATCTTTAACCAGAGCACCCCGGGCCGCTACTTCGGCGACCACGGAGACGGCTGGGGCGGCACCTCCATCACGGATCCTGCAAGCGCCATCAAAGAAATTGACATGGCACGGGCACGGCCAGGCATGACCATCCTCATCACCGAGACCACGGGCCAGAACGGCGCCATGTTCTGTGTGGAAAAAGACGGCAGCCTGACTCAGATGCCATTAACCTCAAAGGCTGAAGAGGCGCTTTCCGCCATTCAGGACTCCTGTGAGGAGTCTCTCGTGTCGGCAATCTATACCGGCGGATCCGGGGGAAGCGCCCGGGCGGGGGTTACCAAATACCCCATCAAGCTGACCCGGGCCGTGCATGACCGCAAGGCCCATCTCACGGTCTGCGGCAGCCCGGGCTTTGTCCTGCCCGGCGGCGGCATCTCATTTATGGTGGATGTGGGGCGGGTCAAGCCCGGCGCCTTTTACTGGACCCCAACCCCGGCCACCATCTGTCCTCTGGAGTACACCATGAAAAGGCAAGACTACCTGGCCATGGGCGGCCACAAAGAGGCAATGAAGCCCTTTGCCGCAACCGCAGCAGAATCCTTGAAAACAGAAGACGGCACCGGGGATAAGGACAGGTCCAAAGACAAAAACAGACCGGACGGGGAGGATCGATGAGTTCCGACCGCCTCATCATGGTCACCCCCGGCCGGGATGCCGTTATGGCTGAAAACGGTCCCCTTCACCTGGTGATCCGGGCCTGGATAGGAGAGTGTTTCCAAAAAAATCTGGCCCTGGACGCCGCTGAATTTTCCTTTACCTGTCTTTCCCAGGTGGCGGACAACAAGGCAGGCCTTCGCCAGCTGCCGGCCCTGTCGGATTTTAAGCCCTGCGATCCTGTCCCCCGGGCCATGGTGGACAGTGTCCTGGCCTTGGGCGATCCCGAATTGACACCCATGGCCTCGGTGGCCGGCGCCATCGCCGATGCCGTGGCGGATTTTCTTTTTGAGAAAGGCTGCACAAGGGTCATTGTGGATAACGGCGGCGACCTTGCCGTCCGTCTTTCCAAAGGACAGACAGCAAGGGTGGGTATCCGTCCGGATCTGAAAACCCAAGACCTTTCCCATGTCCTGAAACTCAATGGAACCTGCCCCACCTACGGAGTCAACACCAGCGGGTTCGGTGGCCGCAGCTTTACCACCGGCATTGCCTCGGCAGCTACAGCCCTTTCCCATTCATCTGCCCTGGCCGATGCTGCGGCAACTTCCATTGCCAATGCCTGCTTTGTGGCCGATCCTCGCATCATCCAGGTCCCGGCGAAGCGGTTGTCCCCGCTCACGGACATCCCTCATATTCCGGTGACGGTGGCGGTGGGCGATCTTCCCCCGACGCTTGTCCAAAAGGCCCTGACCCTTGCCCTGACACGGGCCCTTGACTACCAAACCCGCGGCCTTATTTTCGGGGCATTTGTTGCCTGCAACGGCCAGTGGACGGCCACCGACGCCTTTACCCCTGCCGGGCTGGAACCTTTGACAACCGCACACCGGCCTTTGACCTCCGGGAGACATTATGAAACCCTTTGAATACCGGTCCCCATCCACCCTGAACGAGGCGTTGACGCTGCTTTCCCAATTCGGGGAGACCGGCAAACTCATTGCCGGCGGCACCGATCTTTTAGTCGACATTGAGCAGGGACGGCTGGCCCCCGACGCAGTCATCAATATATTGAACATTAATGAACTGCGCTATATCACAGAAGCACAGGAAACGATCCATTTAGGGCCGCTGACCACCTTTGATGACATGGAAAAAAGCCCCCTGATCCGGGACCGGGTAAAGCTGCTATACCAGGCGGCCTATGACATGGGCTCCCCTCAGATCCGGAACCGTGCCACCATCGGCGGAAATGTGGGTAAAACTTCCGTTGCAGCGGACGGCCTGACCGCCCTTATGGCCCTTGACGCATCGGTTCGGGTGAAAAATCTTGAAGGAGAGCGGACCCTCACCTTGGATGAATTGACCCAGGGGCCCGGGGATAACTGCCTTTCCTCCAAAGAGCTGATCACGGACATCTTCTTTGACGCCCCAAAGGCCTGTACGGCCACAGCCTTTTACAAGCTGGCCAGGCGCCGTGCCCTTGGAATCGCAGATATCGGCGGGGCAGCGTGCATTGAAACCGATGCCAACGGCATCTGCATCAGGGCATCGGTCAGGGGCGGGGCGCTTGCCCGCTACCCGCTGCGTTTTGAGGCCGTTGAAGCCCACCTGACAGGCAAACCTTTGACCCCCGAAACTATCAATGCTGCAACCCCTTTGTTCATTGAGACCGTTTGCGAGTCTCTCAAGGCCAGGCCCTGGGAAATCCCCTACAAAAAAGGCGCTGTGGCAGGCGTGTTCAACGCCGTTTTTTCAGACATATTAGACCAATTAAACCTTCCCGGAGCATCCATATGACACCCGTTACCATCACCTTTACCCTGAACGGGAAACCCGTTACGGCCGAAACCTTACCCAACCGGCTGCTGGTGGACTTTTTGAGAAAGGACTTAGGGCTGACCAGCGTAAAAAAAGGCTGCGGCGAGGGGGAGTGCGGGGCCTGCACGGTGATCTGCAACGGCCGCGCCATCACCTCCTGCACGGCGCTTGCCGCCCAGATCGACGGGGCGCAGATCATCACGGTGGAGGGCCTTGCCGAAAACGGGGAGGTTTCCGCTCTTCAGGAGGCCTTCATGGATGCAGGCGCTGTCCAGTGCGGATTCTGCACGCCTGGCATGCTCCTGTCCGCCAAAGCCCTGCTCATGGAAAACCCCCGGCCGGATCGGGAGGAAATCAAGCGGGCCATGTCCGGAAACCTGTGCCGCTGTACCGGATATACCAAAATTATCGACGCGGTGGAAAAGGCGAGTATCGAAGGTGCCAGTAGGGCTGCGATGTCGGAAGATGAGCCAATAGCCGGCGCCAATTAATCCCAAAAGAGATCCATATGAATCAAAAAAAATTTTCCGTTGTGGGCCGCAATGTCCGGAAAAAGGACGCCCTGGAAAAAGTCCTGGGAAAGGCCCGGTTCGCTGCAGACTATGTCATGGACGATATGCTTTACGGCGGTGTGCTGCGCAGCACAATCCCCCATGCGCTAATCAAAGCCATTGACGCCTCGGCAGCCCTCTGTCTTCCCGGAGTCGCCTGCGTGCTCACCCACAAAGATATTCCGGGCAAAAACAGGTTCGGCATCATCATCAAGGATGAGCCCAGCCTTGTGGACGACAAGATCAGGCGGATCGGGGATGCCATTGCCGTGGTGGCGGCCGAATCCGAGGAAATCCTGGAGGAAGCTCTGTCTCTTATCCGGGTGGTGTACGAACCTCTGCCTCCTGTATTCACCATGGAACAGGCCCTGGACGAAGGTGCCCCGAAAATCCACGGGGACACGAATATCCATATTCAAAAAAAACTGAGGTTCGGGGACACCAAGGCGGCGTTTTCAAACTGTGATATCATTGTTGAAAACACCTATAAAACCCCCTGCCTCTCCCATATGTTCATCGAACCCGATGCCGGGGTCGCCTACTGGGACAAAGGGGTCATGACCGTGATCTCCTCCACCCAGAATCCTCATTACGACCAAAGTGAGGTGGCACAGCTTTTAGGGCTTGCCCAGAGCAAAGTCCGCGTCATCCAGGCGGTGACCGGCGGCGGATTCGGCGGCAAGCTGGACATCTCGGTCCAGTGTCATCTGGCCCTGCTTTGCTTTCATACCGGCCGGCCCGTTAAAATGGAGCGCAGCCGCCATGAATCGGCGCTTGTCTCCTCCAAGCGTCACCCCCTTGTCATGCATGCCAAAACAGGCGCGGCAAAGGACGGCAAGCTTTTAGCCCTTGAAGTTTCCATGACAGCGGATACAGGCGCCTACGCCTCCTACGGGCCGGCCGTGGCCACCCGGGCCATGGTCCACTGCACAGGTCCCTACGAGATCCCCAACGTATCCGTAGACGCCCTGTTCTACTATACCAACAACCCCATGTGCGGCGCGTTCAGAGGATTCGGCGTCCCCCAGGCCGCAGTTTGCCACGAAGGTCAGATGAACGCCCTTGCAAGAGCCCTTGGCATCAATCCCGTTGAAATCCGTCTGCGCAACGCCCACAAGGTGGGGACCACCATTGCCACGGGCCAGGTGCTGTGCGAAAGTGTCGGCTTTATCGATACATTGAAACAGGCGGTAGAAAAATCAACGGCTGTGGGTCAGGGTTCTCTGTCAGACAAAAAGGAGACGCTATGATTAAAAAAGGCACCGGGGTCGGCTGCATGTGGTATGGCATCGGAAACACAGGCCTGCCCAACCCGGCAGCAGCATTTATCGAAATTTTAGGGGACTGCTCCGTCAACCTGAACATCGGGGCCGCAGATATCGGCCAGGGCTCGACCACGGTCATGGCCCAGATTGCCGCTGAGGAACTTGGCCTTCCCTACGACAATATCCATGTCACCTTCGGAGACACCATGACCACCCCGGACGGCGGGGCCACTTCAGCCAGCCGCCAGACCTTTGTCTCGGGCAATGCCGTGCTCATCGCCGCCCGCCAGGCCAAAGAAACCTTAAAGGAGGTGGCAGGCGCGCAGCTTAACTGTGAGGCGAACCGAATTGATTTTAAGGACGGCAAAGCCTTTAATGTTGACGCTCCGGAAACACCCCTGCCCTACCCCGATCTCATGGCCGAGGCCAAGAAGATGGGACGCATCGCCGTGGGGGCCGGGACCTATAACCCCAAAACCACCCTTCTGGATCCGGACACCATGGCAGGAGACCCATACGAAATTTACTCATATGCCACCACCACAGCCGAGGTGGAGGTGAATACCGAAACCGGAGAGGTCCGGGTGCTCAGCGTCGTCTCCGCCCATGATGTGGGCCAGCCCATTAATATCAGCAACGTGGAAGGTCAGATCGAAGGCGGTGTGGCCATGGGACTGGGATTTGCCGTGATGGAGGAATGCCTGATTGAGGACGGGCAGCTGTTGAATACCAACTTCTCCAAGTACCTGATCCCCACCACTCTGGACACCCCGGATATCCATGCCATTGCAGTGACAAGTGAAGGCACGGCCGGTCCCTTCGGCGCCAAGGGCGTGGGAGAACCCGCTCTCATCCCGACGATACCGGCGGTGACTGCGGCCATTGAAAATGCATTGGGCGTGACATTCACCACCCTGCCCATCACCCCCCAAAGGATCCTGGAAACCCTGGCCGCCCATAAAAAAGACGGGAAAGCTTAACCCCCGGTATTGAGGGTCAGGCTTTCCCGTGTCCAAACTGCGCCCGCCGCATCATCCTTAGATCCGGCGGGCGATCCTTTTGAACTACCCTTCCTTTATACCGGTCACAGTGTATCCAGCGTCGGTGATCGTCTGCGTGACAAGCGCCTGGTCAACGGCGGCATCGGATTCCACCACGGCGTTCTTCTCCTCCAGGTTGACGACGGTTGCGGAAATGCCTTCAATGCCGTTGAGTTTATCGGTTACATTTTTAACACAGTGCTGGCACATCATGCCGTCGATATGAATGGTTGTCTTCATTTTCGTCTCCTTTGGTTCTGTTATCTCCCCGGAAGGATGACCCTCAAGGGAAGGGTTGAAATTTCTAAGCCGCAGGGCGTTGGTGACAACGGACACCGAACTTGCCGCCATGGCCGCCGCAGCAAACATGGGGTTCAGGGTCGGGCCGCCGAACAGATGAAAAAGGCCCGCTGCCAGAGGAACTCCCGCTGAATTATAAAAAAAGGCCCAGAACAGGTTCTGTTTGATATTCTTTAAAGTGGCCCGGCTCAATTCAATGGCCGTGACCACACCCAAAAGACTGTTCTGCATGAGCACAATACCGGCGGATTCCATGGCCACATCCGTGCCCGATCCGATGGCAAAGCCCAGATCGGCCTGGGCCAGGGCCGGGGCGTCGTTGATGCCGTCCCCTACCATGGCAACCCGATGGCCGTCCGCCTGAAACTTTTTTACCTGCTCGGCCTTGTCCCCGGGCATGACCTGGGCCACGACCTCATCAATATTCACCTGCTTTGCAATGGCCTCCGCAGTCAGGGTGTTGTCCCCTGTGAGCATGACGGTCTTAAGGCCCATGGACTGCAGTTTGGCAACGGCTTCGGCAGAATCGGGCTTAACCACGTCGGCCACGGCGATGATGCCGGCAAGTTTTCCGTCCACGGCAAGGTACATGGCGGTCTTTCCCTGGCTGGAAAGGTCATCAGCCTCAGGCAGATCCTTTTCCACGATCTTGTTTTCCATCATGAATGCCACGTTGCCGAACAGCAGGTTCCGGTCCTCAACCGTCACCCGGATGCCCCTGCCCGGCACGGCGGAAAACCCTTTTGACGGCAGGAAGGATAAGCCTTTGGCCTTGTTTTCCTCAACCACCGCCGCCCCTAAGGAGTGCTCGGATCCCTTTTCGGCGGAGGCGGCCATCTGAAGGATTTCAGTATCACTGAAGCCGTTCATGGGCAGGATATCGGTGACCTGTGGCTTGCCCTCGGTAATGGTGCCGGTTTTGTCGAACACGATGGTCCGGATACCGCTTGCCGTTTCAAGGGGTGCCCCGCCCTTGATGAGTACGCCCAAAGAGGCCCCTCTTCCAGTGCCCACCATAATGGCCGTGGGTGTTGCAAGCCCCAGAGAACAGGGGCAGGCGATCACCAGAACGGCGATGAAGATTTTCAGTGAAAAGGTCACCCCGGCCCCGGACAGGAACCAGGCCCCGGCCGCCACCACGGCAATGCCGATGACCACAGGAACAAAATACCCTGCAATAACATCCGCCAGCCTGGCAATGGGCGCCTTGGACCCCTGGGCCTCTTCCACCAGCTGGATGATCCGGGCCAAAGCGGTATCCTTTCCCACGCGGTCCGCCCGGTAGCGGATGGTGCCGTTCTGGTTCATGCTGGCACCGGTGACGGTGTCTCCTTCTGCCTTTTCAACGGGGATGCTTTCTCCCGTGAGCATGGACTCGTCCACGGACGTGTGCCCGTCCAGCACTGTACCGTCCACGGCGATTTTCTCACCGGGCCTTGCCACAAGCTCATCACCCACCCGAACCTCTTCAATGGGGATCACAGCCTCGTCCCCGTCCCGGATCACGATGGCTGTCTTTGGTGCAAGCCCCATCAGTTCTTTAATGGCTCCTGAAGTCCGCCCCTTGCTCACGGTTTCCATGTATTTTCCCACCTTGATCAAAGCAATGATCACACCGGCGGTTTCATAATAGAGGCTCATGACATATTCGGTGTGTCCCAAAAGGATCAAGACGGTGTTAAATGCGGAGTACCCGATGGCAGCCGTGGTACCCATGGCAATCAAAGAGTCCATATTGGGATGCCCCTGGAACAGGGAGGGAAACCCTTTAACATAAAAATGAAAGCCTGCGATAACGATGGGAATGGTTAAGGCAAGCTGGGTGACGGCATAGGTACCGGGACTGTGATGGGGGCTTAAAAAAGCCGGCAGGGAAATTCCCACCATCTCCGCCATGGCCAGCGCCACCAGAGGGATGGCAAATCCGAACGAAACCAAAAGGCGCAGGTACTCCTGCCGCAGCTGCATTTCCTTTCTTTTTTCATCGGAATCCGGGTCAGTCCCGTCATCCTCCGGCACAAGCCCGTAACCTGCAGCCTCAACCGCGTGGATGAAATCTGCCTGGCCCGCATCGCCGGGGATATAGGTCACCCGGGCCTTTTCCGTGGCCAGATTGACGGATGCCTGCTCAACTCCGGGAACTTTCTTTATGGCGTCTTCCACCCGCTTGACGCATGCGGCGCAGGTCATGCCCTCAATCCGGAACGTCTGGGTCCGGTCTTCTTTGGGCAGATGGGCGCCATACCCTTTTTTTTCAATTTTTTCGATCAGCTCATCCACACTGACCTTATCCGGATCAAAGCTGACCTGAAGTTTTTCCGTTGCAAAATTTACCGAGGCCTTGTCCACACCTTGTGTCTTTTGAATCGTCTGCTCGACATTCCGGACGCATGCGGCACAGGACATGCCTGTTATATTCAATATTTTTGATTCCATACCCATGGCATGATACACTCCTTATATTCCTACCATACCCCGTTAAACAAGGTGGTTTTCAGTCTAAATCCGTTTGCTCAACAGCTTCATCAACTCATCGATTTTTGTCTGGATATCCCCCTCATTTTTTGATGCCACAGCATTGATAAGGCAGTGCTGCATATGGGTTTTCAGCACATCCTGCTCCACCTTGTGAAGGGCTGCTTTCACCGCTTTGAGCTGGGTTAGGATATCCACACAATACCGCTGATTTTCGATCATTTTTTTGATACCCTTAATCTGTCCTTCAATCCGATTCAAACTGGGTATCTGCTCACTATGCTTGGGGTACATGGCTTAATCTCTTTGTTAGTTTAACCTGACAATAAACTATACCCGGGTAGGGTACCTGTCAAGGCACAAAATTCATTATCGCCACAAGCCCTGCGACAACTTGCCCGCCCCCTCCGGACCACCGCTGTTTTTACCCCCCCAAAAAATCAGCACCCACAAGTAATCCCCCATAAATTCGGAAATTTGCAGCTATTTATCTTGACTCTTTGGAAAAACTCTCTATCATAACCGGATAGGCCATAACATAATCATAAGGAAAAGGCATAAATTTTGACCTGTACCAAGACCACGCTCATAGAAAAAATCGTTGACAAGTATCCGCAGAAGCCATCCGAAGCAAAGGAAACCATTGAAACCCTCCTTGAAATCATTAAATCCACCCTGGCCTCGGGTGAAGACATCATGATTTCCGGATTCGGCAAATTCCAGGTCATTGACAAGGCCCCCAGAAAAGGCAGAAATCCCGCCACAGGAGACGCCATGATTCTGGAGAAGCGACGGGTCGTGACCTTTAAATGCGCCGGAAAACTCAGAGACCGGATGAACCTGACCCCCAACTAATTTTTCCTTGAGCCAGAACCCAAAATCCAGCGGTATTCTTATCCCTTACGACCAATTATCCCCCGAGGCACTGACCGGTGTCATTGAAGAATTTGTGACCCGGGACGGGACAGATTACGGTGAAAGGGAAGTCAGCCTGGAGGAAAAAACAGCCCGTGTCAAAAGACAGCTTGGAACAGGTAAGGCTGTGATTGTCTTTGACACGGAGTTGGAAACCTGCACAATTTTACCCGCCAACCACCCTGGGGTCCGGGCCCTTCTTCCCTGACCCCGGCAATGAAGACTCTGACGGTAAAGACCTTTAATTTCCAAAACCCAAGGAGCCCGGCCAATGACCGCTGTAACCGATCAACTTTTACGACACAACTCCATCCGTAAATTTACAGACAGGACCGTGGATGACGGCACCTTAAGACTCCTGGTGGATGCGGCCCAGTGCGCCTCATCATCCCACAATGTCCAGGCGTATACCATCATTCAGGTCAACGATAAGGCCAACCGCGCCGCAATTGCCAAACTGGCCGGTCCCCAGGTCTGGGTGGAGCAGGCCCCGGTGTTCCTGGTTTTCTGTGCCGACTTAACCCGGCTGACCCGTGCGACAAAAAAACTTGGGGATGCCCCGGAAACCGGATGGGCCGAGCAGTTCATCGTGGCTACGGTGGACACGGCCCTTGTGGCACAGAACCTGTTGACGGCGGCGGAGTCCATGGGACTTGGCGGCGTCTTTATCGGCGGCATCCGAAACGATCCTTCCAAGGTGTCAGACCTGCTGAATATTCCGGACCAGGCCTACCCCGTATTCGGCATGTGCCTGGGGTATCCCGACCAGGATCCCGGCACCAAACCCCGCCTGCCGCGCCCCGTTATACTCCGGCAGGACACCTTTGACGGCACAGGTCAAGAGGATGATGAACGCAATTTAAACGCCTATGATCAGACCCTGTCCGACTACTACAAAACCCGGGGGGCCAATCTTAAAGAGACCACCTGGACCCGTCAGATGGCGCAGTTCATGACAGCACAGACCCGTCCCCACATGAAATCCTTTCTTGAAAAAAAGGGATTTTTCCTCAAATAGTCCCCCATGAAGTTCACCCAGGAGCAGGAAAAGATTATCGCCTGTGACCTTGTCCCCGGCAGTGCTTTGAAAATCTTGGCCTTTGCCGGCACCGGCAAGACCACGACCCTTGAAGCCTATACCCGGCGGCGGCCCCGGTTAAAATTCCTCTATGTGGCCTTTAACAAAAGCGTCCAGCAGGAAGCCCAGAAACGCTTTCCTTCCAACGTCACCGCGATGACCTCCCATGCCCTGGCATTCAGGGCAAAAGGCTGGCCCCATAAAGACCGGCTGGTCCCGGGATTCAAGGCCAACCAGGTCATGGAAGCCCTTGAGCTGAAACGGTTTGAAGATGCCCGGTTCGCCCAGGATACCCTGCTGCGGTATCTCATCTCCGCCGATCCCAAGGTGAGTGTGCGCCACATTCCCGCAGGTGCCAAAGAATTCTACAAAGAAAACCGTCTGCCCCAGCCCGACCTGGTCGATTTAGCCAACCGCTTAGGCCGGCTCATGTGCACCGGAACCCACCCGGACATCGGCATGCTCCACGACGGCTACCTCAAACTCTTCCAGCTCAGCGCCCCGAAACTTGCCTTTGACTGCATCCTTCTGGACGAAGCCCAGGACATCAACCCGGTCACAGCGGATCTTATTTTTTCCCAGATCCACCGTTCCGGGGAATCCGGTCAAAAGGCTGCAGGTACTGCACCGTCTCTGATTCTCGTAGGGGATTTGCACCAGCAGATTTACAGTTTCAGGGGTGCAGGCGACAGTTTCAAGCGGTTCAAGGCCGACCACACCCACGCCCTGACCCAGAGTTTCAGGTTTGACGCTAATGTGGCCCGGGTGGCCAATATGGTGCTGACGGTCTTTAAAAACGAAAAACGGCAGCTTAAGGGCACGCCCCTGCCCGAAAAACCGGCATGGAACAAGACCGCCCACACCATCATCGCCCGGACCAATGCGGGGCTTTTTGAAAAGGCCATCGGTCTTGCACAGCGCCACCGGATTGGATTTTCAGGAGGGATTAAAGCGGTGCGATTGCCCCGTCTCAAGGATGTCTGTCACCTTTTTTTCGGGGAATTTTCAAAGATACGGGATCCCTTTTTAAAGGGATTCAAGGAGTACGCCAGGCTTAAATCCTATGCCCGAAGGGTGGAAGATATTGAAATCCTGGCCCAGTGCGCCATGGTTGAAAAATACAAGTCGCGCCTGCCGGTTCTCATCCAGGGACTTGCGGACAAGGCCGTGCCCGAAAACGAGGCCGACATCCTGCTGACCACAGCCCACCGGGCAAAGGGCATGGAATGGCCCTGCGTGCTGATGATGGATGACTTCACCCCGCTGGTCAAAGACGGGACCCCTGTGGTCTCATCGTCAGCGGCTCCGGACGAATTCAACCTGATCTATGTGGCCATGACCCGGGCCAAAACCCATCTGCGATTTGCCAAGGGAAGCGATATTCCAGGCTTTATCCGGTATTGCCTGAAAGGGGAAGGTCGCTCCTGAAGGGCAAAAAAACCGCCCGGCACCGTTCAAACGATGCCGGGCGGTTATTGATGACAAAAAAACTTATTTAGGTGCCCAGAACGGGGCAACCGCGGCTTTCTTGATTTCCACGGTTTCCCAGACATTGCCTTTGACATAAGCCTCGTTGTCCAACCACTTGGCCCTTAACTGGGCCTCGTCTTCAAAGTCACAGACAATCATGGAACCTGCCATTTTGCCCTCGTCATTGAGCATGGCTGCGGCATAGAGCCAATTGCCGGACTCGTGCATGGCCTTGGCTGTGGCCAGATGCTCATCTCTGTGCGCAAGACGGCGCTCAAGGGCGTTTTCATCGGTGCCGTCACGGCCAATCACAATAAACTGCATATGCGTCTCTCCTCTCTATAGCCCCTTCATGGAAGGAAGGGTGACATGCTCCCCCACAAAGGTAATGGTGATATTTTTGGCCTCGTCCCCCCAGATGCACTTTTTTGCCCCGAGGGCACCGCTGCAGGAATCCGGCTCGCCGATGACGGCAATCACCTCATCCATAGGCATACCCATTTTAATCTTGTCGTAATTTTCCCGGGTCACTTTGGAGCAGCCCGTCAGAAGTACGACACAGAACATAACCAGTAAAATTCGTATCACAGCGTTCATTGTCTAATCCTCAAATATTATTCAAGACTGGAACTTAACCGGTGCTGCCTTTTTCCCGGCTCTGAACTGTTTATATATCCTAGTTGCCGTTCTCAATCAACAAGGTCTTCAAGGCGGTCTGCCGCTGGCTGATGTCCTGATTTTTTACTGCCATGGCCAGGGCCCGCCGTGTGCCGATAAATACGGCCAGTTTCCGTGCTCTGGTGATGCCCGTATAGATCAGGTTGCGAAACAGCATTTTGAAATGCTGGGTCAAAACGGGAATAATCACGACTTCAAACTCCGATCCCTGGGACTTGTGAATAGTGATGGCATAGGCTAGATCCAGCTCCATGATATCCGCCTGCCGGTACTGCACTACCCGGTTGTCCGGGAAAAAACTGACCGCCAGGGAAATCTCCATGGTATTGATCTCGACAATGGTTCCGATATCACCGTTAAACACCCCCAGTTCATAGTTATTTTTTCTGTGGATGACTCGGTCCCCGGTTCTGAAAACCCGCTGTCCTACCGTGAGCTGCTGCTTTCCCGGTCCGAACGGATTGGCGGTTTCCTGAATCTCCCGGTTCAGGGACAACGTGCCCAAACTGCCCCGGGTCATGGGAGACAGGATCTGAACCTCTGCTCCCGGCCCGGCATACTTGGGAATCCACTCCACGTAGAGTTTTTTCACCACATCCACGGCCGTCAAATTGTAATGAAGAGAGGACCAGGGATGGATCTTCTTTAAGACGGCTTTGAGTTCCGGAATCCGGCCCTGGGTCTCTGCCAGCGCCTCAATATCCACATGGGCGAATTTTTTGGGAATGGAGATCTCCGATTCATAGGGGTTGACCGTCTCACCGACCCGAAACTCGTAGAACTGATCCGGTTCCCGGACTTCAGCCCTCTCCTGCGGCCCCTGGCTGTCCTCCGGGGTGTCCTTTACCTCCCCGTATATCCGTTTGACCCGGCTGATAAAGGTCAGCTGTTCCTGGGTTGCCTCGTCGGAATCAATAAACAGGCAGTCCGTGCCGTCCTGCCACACCCCTGGATGCTTGAAAGGAGATTGTATCCAGGGCATCTGGCCTTTGTTGATCATGTGGGCGTATTTGATAATTAAAGATTCCCGGGCCTGGCGGAACACCTGGGTCAGCCTGAAACAGGGGACCTTTTTTGATGCGATCAGATCTTTAAGCACATTGCCCGCCCCCACAGACGGCAGTTGATCATAGTCCCCGATGAACACAGTCTGAGCGGATTTAGGCACCGCCCGAAGCAAAGAGGCGGTCAGATTAATGTCCAGCATGGACGTCTCATCCACCACCATAAAGTCGGTCTTCAGCGGGGTGTCTTCATTTTTCTTGAACTTTCCCCCCTGCCAGCCTAAAAGCCGGTGGATGGTTTTGGCCTCCTGGCCGATCACCTCGGTCATACGCTGAGCAGCCCGGCCTGTAGGGGCGGCCAGGGTCACCCGCCTCCCCATGGCCTGGAGCAGCTTGACCATCACCCGGGTGGCGGTGGTCTTCCCGCAGCCGGGTCCGCCGGTGAGAATGGAAAAAGGCTCACAGGCAATGCCCTCCAAGGCTGCGGCCTGCTCGGCGCTGAGCTGCATGGACTGAGATTTACAGTATAACCCGATCCACCGGGCCACCCGCTCCCGGTCCACCTTTGGGGCGGGACCTGCTTCGTTCACCCGTTTGGCCACGTAGGCCTCGTCAAAGTACAGGGTGCGCGCGTAATAACAGGCGTTGAGATGGCCCTCTTCGTCTTTGAGATCCCGCCGCATGAGCTGTTTTTCGGTTTCCATCTGCCCCAGCAGCCCCTCAAGCACATCCCCCAGGTCCATGTCCAGAAGATCCCGCACCTCCTCCCGGATCTGGCCGACCGAAAGATAGCAGTGACCGAAATCCCGGGCAGCGGACAGAACATGACGGATGCCGGCGGCAATCCTTTGGGGGCTGTCCTCGGAAAGACCGATGCTCAGGGCGACCTTATCTGCGGAAAAAAAGCCGATCCCGTAAAAATCCTGGGCCAGGCGGTAAGGGTCCTGGGTCGTCCAAGCAATGGCGTTTTCCCCGTACTCTTTGTAGATTCTGACGGCAAAGAGTGTGGAAATTCCGTGGGACTGCAAAAACATCATCACATCCCGGACGGCCCTATGCTCCTGCCAGGCCTCGGATATCATGGAAAGCTTTTTACCGGCAATGCCCGGCACCTCGGTCAGCCGTTTGATATCGTGTTCAAACACATCCAGGGTTTTGTCTTTAAAGTAGCTGACGATTTTTTTCGCCGTTTTCGGTCCCACCCCTTTGATCAGGCCGGATCCGATATACTTTTCCAGGGCCCCGGCCGTTGCCGGTTTGTCCTCCCTGGCCTGGACCGCCTTGAACTGCCGGCCGAACTTGGGATGGGTGGTCCAGGCCCCTTCAAAGGTCATGGTGGCCCCGGCAAAGACCTGGGTCTGGTGCACCACCACGGTTTCTCTTTTTCCGGGGGCATCAAAGGGCAAGACGCGTAAAACGGACCAGCCGTTATCCGGATTGTGATAGGTCACCCGGTCCACCACTCCTTTAAGGATCTCGTGGATGTGACGGGTCTGGATCTGAGCGCAATTCATGGGTAATCACCATATCGCAAATCCAGGGGGCGTGACAACTGCAAAACACAGCAAACATACCGGATATCTTGAAAAGCGACGCCAAAAGTTTAGTACAGATTTACTCACTTTTAAAAATCGTACCACGCCATTTAAAAGTGAGTAAAAGCTAATAAATAAATAAATTAGTTAATAGAAATTTTCTATACTATTTTACCCTCAAGCCAGATTCAAAGCGGGCTTTATTCCATGTATAAATAAATACTATATCCTATTGAAATTAATAAATTTAGAACAGAAAGCTTATCACACAATAACTTAGTATCCGCTATCTTTAATATAGAAAAACCAATAACTGAACCCAAATTCAAATAGGATAATTATATTTGACATATAGATATTATCGATAGACGATGCCCCTTTATTTTTGGGATCCTCTTCTAGTTTTTCGTGGACCGAGGAATTTTAAAAAAGCTAGCGTACAAGCAAACTATCAACGGAGGAATAAATGGCAAAGGTTGGCGTTTACGTGTGTCATTGCGGTTCCAACATCGGCGGTGTCGTCGATGTGGAATCCGTAAGGCAGCACGCAGAATCTTTGGATGATGTGGTTGTGGCAAGGCAGAACCTGTTCATGTGTTCTGATCCGGGCCAGGAGATCATACGCAAAGACATTCAGGAAGGTGTTGTAGACAAGGTTGTTGTTGCGGCCTGTACCCCGAGAACCCATGAGCCCATTTTCAGGAAAGTTCTTGAAGGCGAAGGATTGAACAAATACCTGTTTGAAATGGCAAACATCAGGGATCAGGACTCCTGGGTCCATGCCCACGACAAGGAAGGGGCCACGCAAAAGGCCAAAAAAATCGTAGAAAGCGCAGTCGCCAAGGCAAAGCATCTGCAGCCTTTGGAAGACAAGTATGTGGATGTTGAAAAAGCGGCCCTTGTCATCGGCGGCGGGGTTGCCGGCATCTTCTCGGCCCTGGAGCTTGCAAATATGGGCAACCGGGTCTATCTCGTGGAAAAAGAGCCCTCCATCGGCGGCGTCATGGCCCAGCTGGACAAAACCTTTCCCACCAACGACTGCTCCGCCTGTATTCTCACCCCCGTCATGGTAGATGCCGGCACCCACCCCAACATTACCCTTCTCACGTACTCGGAAATCGACTCTGTTGAGGGATACATCGGCAACTTTGATGTTAAAATCCGAAGAAAACAGGCCTACGTGGACTGGGAAAAGTGCACCGGCTGCGGAGATTGCGCCACAGCCTGCCCCGTAAGAACGCCCAATGAATACAACGCGGACCTGGACAACCGCTCCGCCGCCTATATCCACTTTCCCCAGGCCGTACCCAAAAAGGCGGTCATTGACATAAACGCCTGCATCAACTGCGGCGGTAGAACCATCGGCAGTGAAACCCGGATGAGCAAAAAAAACGGGCAAACCCATTCTGGCCCCCTGCGAACGGGCCTGCCCCGCCAATGCCATTGACCGGTCCAGACCCCTTAACCCCGAAGGAGAGATCCTTGACGTCAAAGTCGGGGCCATCGTCGTTGCCACCGGCTACAAGGTCATGGAAAAGCAATGCTTTAAAAACCTTGCCCCCAACTGCCCCAATGTTCTTACCGCCCTGCAGCTGGAACGCCTCATCTCCGCCACAGGTCCCACCGGGGGAAAATTTTTGCGCCTTTCCGATGAGAAAAAGCCCAAGGTAATTAACTTTCTGTCCTGTATCGGTTCCCGGGATGCGAACCATCACACCTACTGCTCAAGGGTCTGCTGCATGTACATGATCAAGCAGGCCAAACTGATCAAAGAAAAGTATCCCGACATTGAAATCTATATGCACTTCATGGACGTCAGGACCCCGGGTAAAGACTTTGACGAGTACTACACCTCAGCCCTGGACATGGGCATCAACATCATCCGCGGCCGGGTCGGCGGCGTCAATGAGCTGCCCGGAGACCGCCTTCGCGTCATGGCTTATGATGCGGATCTCGCCCAGAACATTGAAATCGATTCGGACATGGTCATTTTGGCCACCTCCATCGAGCTTCAGGACGACATCAAGCCCCTGGCCCAGAAAATGAGCCTGACCCTTGACGGTTCCGGCTTTTTCAAAGAACTTCATCCCAAACTCAAACCTGTGGAAACGGCTGTGGAAGGTGTTTTTCTAGCTGGTTGCTGCCAGGGCCCCAAAGATATTCCCGATACCGTTGCCCAGGCAAAAGGTGCTGCCGCAGCCGCAGCCGTGCCCCTGGCCCAGGGCCGGGTTAAGATTGAGCCGATCATCTCGGAAGTGGTTGTGGAAAACTGCAGCGGATGCGGTATCTGTCAGCCGCTTTGCCCGTACGGCGCCATCAGCCTGAAAAAAGATGAGAACGGCCATCCCCGGGCACACATCGAGGTGACCCAGTGCAAGGGATGCGGGGTCTGCACCACCGCCTGTCCGTCAGCCGCCATTGAACTGCACGGCTATACCGAAGATCAAATCATGTCGCAGATCGCGGCACTGAGTTTATAGGAGGGCAATATGGGATCAATTAATCTGACACAAATGCCCAAGGACGATGTTATCGCCCAGGTCATTGAAAACGGCGGCACCGGTATCAACCGGTGCATCCAGTGCAACGCCTGCGCCTCGGTCTGCCCCGTTGCCCGGGCAGGATTTCCTTTGTACGGACGGCTTTTGATCAGAAAGCTGCAGACCGGCCACTTTGAGGAGATCATCGAGGATGCGTCCTCCTGGGCCTGCCAGGCCTGTAACCGCTGCACCGAAATCTGCCCCAGGGACGCCAAACCCTTTGAAATCGTCTTTGCCTTCAGAAGAATGCAGGCCCAGGAACTGGCCATCTCCGCTTCGGCCTTTACGCCGCTGATGAACCTTTACGCCACAGGCCATGCCGTGTACTCCGAATCCTCAAAAAAGCTTAGAGAGGACGTGGGACTGCCGGCGGAACCGCCCACATCCATTAGCAGCGAGGCAGCGCAAAAGGAAATTCAGACCCTGCTGGACAATGGCCCCATGGGTGATCTGGGAATTTTCTAACAAGGAGGAGGAAAAATACATATGGAAAAATATGGCATGTATCTGGGATGCAATATCCCGTTCAAGGCACCGGATATTGAGCACTCTTTGTACAAGGTGTTCCCGGCTCTGGGCATTGATGTCGTCGACATGGAAGGTGCCTCCTGCTGTCCTGCATGGGGAACCGCCCCCTCCTTCGACATTGATACCTGGCTTGCGGTTTCAGGCCGCAATATCAGCATCGCAGAAGGAAAAAAAGTGGACATCATGACCGGGTGCAACAGCTGCTTTGGTGTGTTAAGCGAGGCCAAGCACCTGGCAGACCACGATGCAAAAAGGAAACAAACCCTTCAGGAGAACCTTTCCAAAATCGACAGGGAGTACAAGGGCTCCTCCGATGTCTTCCACATCTCCCACATCCTGCACAAGGACGTGGGCGCGGAAAAGATTAAAGAGAACCTGAAATATACCCTCAAGCAGATGAAGATCGCAGTCCAGCCGGGCTGCCACATCCTGTGGCCCTCACAGGTCATGGCCGTCAAAGAGGAAAACCCCTTTGAACCGACCATCTTGATTGAGCTGTGCGAAGCCCTGGGCGCTGACGTGCCCCAATACAGCAACCTCAACGGCTGCTGCGGCATGGGCGCCATGCGCTCCACCGATGCGGAAAAATCCTTTGTCCTGCTCAAAGAAAAACTGGTTGCCATGAAGGAAGAAATCGATCCGGACATGATCGTGACCACCTGTTCCTCATGCTATCTCCAGTTTGACGGCGGCCAGAAGATGCTTCGCAAAAAAGGGGAGATCGACTTCGAGATTCCGGTGTTCTACTATTCCCAGATCCTGGCGCTTTGCATGGGCTTTGAACCCCAGCATGTCGCAGCGATCAGTGAAACCCCCCGGCAAGACATTATCGCAAAAATCCAGAGCCCAGAACGCGCCTTAACACAGGACGCGTGATCAATTAGGAGGTCACAATGGAATACCAACCCAATATTATAGGCTTTGCCTGTCAGTGGTGCACCTATGCCGGGGCGGATCTTGCCGGCAACCTGCGCTGTAAATATCCGCCCACAGTCAAACTGATCAAGGTGCCCTGCTCCGGCCGGGTCAAACCCGAATATGTGCTGCAGGCCCTTGCAAACGGGGCCGACGGCGTGCTTGTCGGCGGATGCCACATCGGCGACTGCCACTACAAGGACGGCAACCATAAAACCAAAAACCGCATGGATATGCTCAAAAAACTCATTGAAGACATGGGCTTTGATTCAAGACGCTTCAGAAGAGACTGGATATCCGGGGCTGAGGGCAAAAAATTTGCCGAGGTCATCACCGATTTTACAGCGGAACTTCAGGCAATCGGCCCCAATCCCCTGAAAGGAGGACAACAATAATGGCTGAAAAAGTAAAAGTCGGATTCCTGCTTTTGGGCGGGTGCGCCGGATGTGAAATGTCCGTGGTTGACCTGTCCGAAAAACTGGTCGACGCGCTGGAACATATTGACATTGCATTCTGGGCGCCCACAGCCGCAGACGTCAAATACGACGATCTTGCCTCCATGGACGACGGTGCCATTGACGTGGCGTTCATCGACGGCATGGTCCGCCTGGACGAACATGTCCACATGGCAGAACTCATGCGTAAAAAGGCCAAGACCGTCATCGCCTTCGGCATCTGCGCGGCATTAGGCGGCACCGCCGGCATGGGCAGCCTGCACTCCAAAGAGGAGCTGTTTGAAAAGGCCTTTAAAAACACGCCCACAACCGAGAACCCGGACGGCGTATATCCCCAGCCCTCCTGCGTGGTCGACGGAAAGTACGAACTGACCCTGCCCCAGTACGAGGACAAGGTCAGAACCTTAGGCCAGATCATTGACGT
This sequence comes from uncultured Desulfobacter sp., assembly GCA_963677255.2. Taxonomy (GTDB): domain Bacteria; phylum Desulfobacterota; class Desulfobacteria; order Desulfobacterales; family Desulfobacteraceae; genus Desulfobacter. The sequence goes on from CAXXER010000003.1 coordinate 1,078,279, forward strand.
GGATTATTACATCGGCGGCTGCCCGCCCCATCCCGATCATGTGGGTGCGGCCTTGGAAGCCCTGCTCTCCGGTAATATGCCCGCCAAAGGCTCCTGGATCACCAACGGCAAAGCCGTATGCGATGTCTGCACCCGGAATCCGGCCGGCCGGGACCAGGGCAGCAGAACCATGGTCACTCAGATCAAGCGCACTGTGGAAGGGGTTCCCGATGAGAACATCTGCCTTCTGCAGCAGGGCTACATCTGTTTTGGCCCCATCACCCAGGGCGACTGTGGTGGTTCCTGCCTGAATGTGAACATCCCCTGCCGCGGCTGCGGTGGGCCCATCCCCGGCATCAAGGACTACGGGGCCCAGGCCTTAAGCTCCATCGGCTCTATTCTGAACAACGAAGATACCACGGCCCAGCTCATGGAAAAATATCCCAACCTGGCCAAATTCTTTTACAGATACGCTTTGCCGGCAGGCACCCTTGCCAGGCGGATGTAACCCACGGGTCTACGCATAAAGACGATTTCAAGGAGTAAAATAACGTGAAAAAAATAGAAATAAACCCCATGACCCGTCTTGAGGGCCATGGCAAAATCGCCATCTTCCTGGATGACACCGGCAATGTAGACGAGGCGTTTTTCCAGGTCGTCGAATTCCGCGGGTTTGAAAAATTTCTCTGCGGTCTGCCCATTGAAGAGGTGCCCCGAACCGTCTCCAACATCTGCGGCGTTTGCCGGGGCGTCCATTTTACCGCAGCCATGAAGGCGGCGGACGGCGTGTACGGCGTTGCGCCCACAAGTGTTGCAAAAAAACTGCGTGAATTGTTCTTCAACGCCCATTATGTGGAAGACCATGCAGTCATCCTTTACGCCTTAGGCTTCCCCGACTTTGTGGTCGGCCCGGATGCGCCCGCGGCAGAACGCAATGTGGTCGGCCTGATCAACGCCGTCGGTGCTGAAACCGGCCGGGAAGTCTTACGAAAAAGAGGCCTGGCCGTCAAAATTTTCGAACTGCTCGGCGGCAAACCCAATCACCCTGTTGCAGCCACCCCCGGGGGGTGGACCAAAACCATCTCAGAGGTGGAGCGTGAGCAGATCGAAAAATGGGCTGACGAGCTGGTGGACTTAGGCAAACTCACCCTCAAGGTGTTTTCCGACATCGTTCTGAAAAACCCGGCCTATATGGAGCTTGTCACAGGCGACATCTACAAGGTCCCGGTCAACTACATGGGCACCGTGGATGAAAACGATAAAATGGCCCTGTACGACGGCATCCAGAAAACCGTTGACCTCAACGGTAACGAGATCAGCCGGTTTTCCGGCATGGAGTACATCGACAATATTACAGAACGGGTCCTGCCCTGGTCCTATCTCAAGATGCCCTACCAGAAGAAAATCGGCTGGAAAGGCATTGTCGAAGGTGAAGGCACCTCGCTATACTCGGTAGGTCCCCTTGCCCGCTTTAATGTCTCAAAGGGGCTTACCACCCCCCTTGCCCACGAAGAATTTGAAAGGTTTTTCGATACCTTCGGGGGAAAACCCGTCCACAATATCCTGGGATATCACTGGGCCCGGGCCATTGAACTGCTTCACTGCGCGGAAAGAATCCAGCAGATCATCAGGGATCCTGAAATTACCAGCGATGATGCCCGCACCCCCCTTGACAGGGTCACCGGTGAAGGCGTAGGCATAGTAGAGGCGCCCAGGGGAACCCTGATCCACCATTACAACACCGATGACAAGGGCATCGTCACAGATGCCAACCTCATCGTTGCCACCACCCACAACAAGGGTCCCATCAACCTTGCTGTGAGAAAGGCCGCCCGTCATTTCATCAAGGATGGCAATGTTGACCAGGCCATTTTGAACCATATAGAAATGGCCTACCGGCCCTATGATCTGTGCCTTGGCTGTGCCACCCATGCGGTAAAACTGGGATCCCAGCCGATTCAGATTGATATTTTTGATGCCAACAAGGACAAAATTGAAGAACTTAAAAACTTTTAACCCTAAGGACGGCGGCATTCGGCAGGATCTTTTGGCCGAATGCCGCTGCCCCAGCGGTCATGGCAGGCGCCTGATCTGCGGCATCGGCAATCCCATGCTCAAGGATGACCGTGCCGGAATCGAGGTGGCCGAACGCCTTGAGGGAAGAATTTCGGGCGTGGACACCGAAATCATCTTCGGTGTGGGCTTTGAGGTGAATGATAAGATCATGGGCTATGACGACGTGATCATTATCGATGCCGCAAAAATGGGGCACCCGCCCGGAACCATCCTCCAGGTCAGTGTGGATGATATTTTCAGCGACCACCAACTTGCCGCCTCCCACGCCATGACCCTGGGATCCACCCTGAAGGCCGGGTACGCTCTTTTTCCCGACGAGATGCCCGAAACCCTGAAAATCATCCTCATCGAAGCCGAGGATTATTTTGAATTTACAAAACAATGTACCCCCAAGGTCGCCCAGGCCATAGAAGAGGTTGTCGAAGGGATCACCCGATACTTTGAGTCATCTGCATAATCAAATGCAACACCCCACTCATTCAAGGAAAAGGGGCTTTATGAAAACATTTTTTGATTTGAAGCAGGACGTTCAGGCCGCAGGTAAATGCCACGGATGCGGGGGATGCGTCTCCTTTTGCACGGCGGTCAATTACGGTGCCATCGAAATGGGAGAGAACAATCTTCCCCGCTATGCCAGTGTTGAAAAATGTATCGATTGCGGACTGTGCTACCAGATTAGTCCCGCCGTTGAGAACAACGAGGAGGAGATCAAACGCCTGGCCCGGTCATCGTCGCACTAATTGGAATAGCGGGCGGCAATGGCCTGAAACTGATCTTCAACGGCCAAAAAGGCGTCAGCCACATCCGGATCAAAGTGGCTGGCCCGCCCGTCCATGATGATGCCCCGGGCCTTTTCATGGGAAAAGGCCGCTTTGTAAACCCGTTCGGAAATCAGGGCGTCATAAACGTCGGCAACGGCCATCAGCCTTGCACTAACGGGAATCTGCCGCCCTTTGAGCCCGGACGGATAACCGGTACCGTCCCATTTTTCATGGTGGAAACAGGTGATCTCCTGGGCCGTGGTCAAGAAATTGTTTGACCGCATGTGCCGGGCTGCCTTTTCCAGTGCCTCTTTGCCCAGTACCGTGTGCTGCTTCATGATGTCAAACTCCTCGGGCGTGAGTTTGCCGGGCTTGAGCAGAATCCGGTCCGGAATACCGACCTTGCCGATATCGTGCAGGGGGGCTGACTTGAAAAACACTTCAATGGTTTCATCGTCCAGTTCATTGCAAAACTGGGTATGGAGTTGAAGAGCCTGTGCCAGGGCTTTTACGTAGCTCTGGGTTCTGTAGATATGATCACCGGTTTCATTATCCCGGGTTTCGGCAAGGCTAGCCAGGGCGATGATGGTGGCGTCCCTTGCCTGACGCACGGCCCGGCTGCTCATTTCCAGCTCCTGGATCATTTTGTTGGTGTACTGGGCCATGATACCGAATTCATCATGGGAACTGACCGTAACCCGGGTATCCAGGCGGCCCTGGCTGACTCTTATCAGAGCGGTATTTTCCTTTCCTACCGCCAGGTTCAGATTTTTGGTATAGGACAGGATCAGATTCACGGTGTGTAACAGAAAAACCGCGGCCACAAAGGAAATTTCCTTTATCACGGACTGTCGTGCAAATCCGGCCTGAAAGCTTCCAAGTCCCATCAGCCAGTCTAAGTCCTTTAATATCACCAGTAGAATGACGGCGGTTACAAAAACGGCGGAAACCGTCGCCGTGATCGCGAATTTCACGGTCATGGGCAAATAGACGGCAGAAACCTGGAGGACGGTCCCCTTTTTTGAAAGGGCTCGATCCACGGAGCGCTCCCGAAGCATGGCCATGTCTGCGGCCATGAAAAAGCCCAATGCCCCTGCCCCGAGAATCATTTTAAGCCCGCTGTCAATGCCTGAAAATCCGTAGACCACCTGATTGATCCCGGCAATGGCCAGGCCAGCCAGAGCAAACCAGGCAAGTTCCGTCCAGAATTGAACCAAAGAATGGCGCCCCAGATCGTAGCGGCCCAAAATTCTGTTCAGGAAAAAGGATCTGAAAAGAAAAACCAGGCCGAAAACGATCGCCAGCTGCAAGGCCCAATGATGGATTTTAAGGGTCTCCACCAGGGGGCAGACCTGGCCGCCGTACAGGATCATGGTCATGGCACCGACGGTATAATGGCACAGGCTTCGCAGTTCCCGGCTGGGGGCATTGACGATCATAAAAAACCTAAAAACTTAGAGGGGTTACTTTCGGCATAAAACAGTGAAGGATCAAAATTACACTCAAAAATATCTGTTTTATTCCCTTAAAGTCAAGAAAAGAAATAAAGGGCTGCCGTTACGATTCCGCCCCTGCCTTGACACCCTTTCTCAGGAGATGATACATGATTTGAAGAAATCCAAAATTCAATATCCACCATCGCAGTGACGGAGACTATATATGGACCGGGACATTCGCCCCGAAGAAATCCAAAAGCGCAACCTGATTTCCCAGTGGGCCTTTGATACCCGGCCTATCCTGGGACGGTTCCACCTCTGGCTGACCGATATAAAAGAAGAATGGATCCAGGGGAAACCGGAAAGCGGTCACCACGGGGCCATCTCATTTACCGATGACAGAACAGAACGCATGCTGGCCATGACCTCGGCGGTCACAGCCCTTGGCACAAGGCTTTTCGGGCGTTACGGTGAGGGCAAAGGTCTTGCAAAAGAAGCGCTGAACCTGGTCAAAAAAGATGCCGATGCCATTTCCGCCTATGCCATGAGCGAGTCCCTGTGGTACCTGTCCCGCACCCTGCCTGAAAACCATGCCATCATGGTCTGTTTAGGCGAAGGGCTTATGCCCAAGGCCGGGGAGACTGCGGAGATGGGGGCCAACCCCCTGCTGGGCTTCGGCCGGATCTATGCCCGTCCCCAGGTGGCCAAGTTCCTTGAGACCTGCGTCTACAATCTGATTAACGATCCGTCCTACCAGTGGGAGGATTTCAGAAGGGCCATTGCCAAACGGGACATCCGGGTATGGGGGGCGGCCATCGACACCCTGGAAAACACCTCCCGCTTTGCCAAAGGAGAGCCCACAGGGCCTCTGAGCGTACTCCATCTTTTTGATCAGCCCCTGACCATCTCGGATCAATACGAGGGGTATATGGGCTGCCTTGTACTGCCCCAAAAAGTCGTGGAAACCGCCGCGGACAAATCCGTTCTGGTGAATTATTTCACGCCCAGGACCATGGTCATGGATGCCATCTGTGCGGCCTATCCGGCCATCGTCCCCGAACGCGTCCATGTCTGGACCCTCACCGGCGAGGCCCGGCGCCCCAGAATCGGGCAGCTTTGGGATCAATGGGAGGCGGCCGGGGCGCATCTGATCTCAGAAGAATGGCAGCTGCCCACAGGCATCGCGCCGTTTACGGATTCGGGCACCTACGCCCCCACCTTTGCAGTAAAACCCTGGACCGATGAGGCCGGCCAGCATCTTCTGGTGGTGGACGGCTATGCAGCTTCGGCCGAAGCCATCCAGGCAGCCAGCCTCTCAGGCATTCTGGACCTTGATGTCTCCTTAGCCGTGCTTTCCTCAAAGTTCAAGCTGCCCTGTCACAAGGACGCGGCCACGATGAAGCTTGATCCTGACAGCAACGGATTCAGCCAGATCCTGGCTGAAAAGTTCTTTGAAACCGATATTGATCCGGAACTTGCTGATGTATACCGCCAAAGCATTATCCAGGCCCGGAATGCGGGCATCCCGCTTTCCCCCCGCACCATCTCGGCGGCCGATCTTATTGCCGAAAAAAAATGGCAGACTGCGGCCACTGCAGGCTATATGCTGCCCGATCCCTACTCCGGAGCCCCAGGGGTCACAAAGGTGGCCGAGGACACCTGGGAGGTCACCGTCCGCATTACATCGGAAAAAGGAGACAAGCGGATCACCTTTGGCCTGCGCCTGGAAGAGCCGCGGGATCAGAGCAAACTGATCTTCTCTCCCCTGCTCAACCGGTTCCTCAAGGGGGAGGATTTTCTCACCCGGCCCGTGAAAATATCGGATTCCGGCCGGATCAGAAATGAACTGCAGACCCTGTGCACCGATGCCCTTGAGCATTTCGGGCCCCGGGTGGTCCTTCGGTTTGACAAGATTCCAAAATCCGTGATTTCCGAACGGCACCAGGCTCGTCTCAGGGAGATTCTGACCTGGTACAAAGACAATTACCCCATCTGGTTTGAATGGCTTGAACTGACTGAAGGATAAAAGACGCGATGACGCCCTTTGAAATTGTTTTCCCCGGCAATAAAAAGATAGATGTCAACTTTGAAAATTTTACGGTAAAGACAGACCAGGCCATTAAAAATGACGGGGACGGCAGTGCTCCGGAACCCTTTGCCCTGTTCTTTGCCTCCATCGGCGCCTGTGCCGGCATCTACGCAAAGCGCTTCTGCGATACCCGGGATATTGACACCACCGGCATGAAGCTCGAACTTGTACCGACCATCAAACAAGGCCTGCCCCACATTGAAAAAATAGAACTTACCCTCCATGTGAACCAGGCCTTCCCGGAAAAATATATCAAAGCCGTCATCAAGGCCATGAATGCCTGCACCGTCAAAAAACAACTCCACCCGGATATCCTGACAGACACCCGGGTGGCTTATCTTGAGGACTGATTTTTGGCAGGGCGAAAAATCAGGGCTGGTGCCTTAAAAAGCTGTCCAGGGCCTCAATGAGTATACTGGACAGGGTTGTGTTGTTCTCCTCGGCCAGTTTTTGAACCCGGGTTGCAATCTCACAGGGCAGTTCAATGGTGATGCTCTTTTTCTCCGGGTTGGCACATTCCTTTAGTATATCGTTTTCGCTCATGGCTTTTGCCTTTGTATCCTAATCAAATGGTTTTCAGATCCCGCTCCCGCTTGAGCCGTTCTATACAGAGAATCGCATGGTCTTTAACATTGGCGATATGCTGTCGCAATACGCTTTGGGCACTTTCAAGGTTGCCCGATGCAATATCCTCGTAAAGTCTTATATGTTCAGCATCCACCGTTTCCATGGGCGTGACAAATAAAATATTTCCCCTGTACTTTAGGTACAAAAGGTCAAATAACGATCTCAACGTTTTTATCCGGATCTGATTTTCCGACAGTTCGGCCAATGTCAGATGCAGCTCCATATCCTTGATAAGCCGGTCTTTAAGATAGATATCCCTTACTGCATCCAGATGACTGTCCAAGGCTTTTTTAAGCCGTTTGAGTTTGGTCTTGGTCATGCGCTCAATGGTGGCCGGCAAAAGAGACAGTTCAATCAGTTCCCGAAACTCGTAAATCTCGGTGATCTCCTCTAAAGAAATATTTTCCGTATAATACCCCCGGTTGGGCTCATGGCGGACAAGGCCCTGGAACTCCAGGCGCTTTAAGGCCTGGATCACCGGCGTGGTGCTCATGTTAAGCCGTTTGGCAAGGTCTCCGTAGGAGATCTTCTGGCCCGGGACAATCTCATTGAGAAAAAACATCCGGCGGATGCCCATGTAGGCTTCCTGGGTGAAATCCTCTTTGGTTTTTTTGCTTTTTACGCCCATGGGGGACACCTTTATCTTAAGCTGATGATAAAATCAATGTAAACCTGGCTGCGGCCCGGTACAACCGGCCTGAAGAAAACGGCGGATTTCATTTACTTAGGCCTTGACAACCCTGGGGTTTGCCGTTAAAAAGAACAAAAATCTAATCAGATTTTTAATTAAATTTAACATCGGTCTTTGAACCGGTCAAGGAGAAGATTTAAAATGGCCCTTGCATTTATGGAAGGCAATGAGGCAATTGCCAGAGGAGCGATGGCTGCCGGATGTAATTTCTTTGCCGGCTACCCCATCACCCCGGCCACCACCATATTCAACAACATGCTCAAGATGCTGCCCCCGGCCGGAGGCGTCTGCATCCAGGGTGAAGACGAGATCGCCTCCATGGGATACTGCATTGGTGCTTCCATGGCAGGTAAAAAGCCGCTGACGGCCACCTCAGGCCCCGGCATCTCTTTGTACTCCGAGCATATTTCATTTGCCATCGGCAGTGAAATTCCTCTGGTCATCGCCGATGTCCAGCGCCTGGGGCCCTCCACCGGTTCCGCCACAAGGGGCGCGGACGCGGATATCCAGTTTCTGCGCTGGGGCAACACCGGCGGCGCGCCGGTCATTGTCCTGGCCCCCAAGGACGTAAAAGACTGCTACGAGTTGACCGTCCACGCCTTCAACTTTGCCGAGCGCTTCCGCTGCCCGGTCTTTGTTGCCTCCAACAAGGAGATCGGCATGACAAAGGAGAGCTTTGACATGGATACCGTCTCCCTGCCGCCCTTGGTTGAACGGACCCGGCATGCCGGCGGCACATACCTTCCCTTTGCAGCGGATCCGGACAAGGCACCTGACTTTTTGCCCATCGGCGGGGACACCCTTGTCCGGCAAACCTCTTCCACCCATGGTGCGGACGGCTATATCACCATTGATCCTGACACCATCGCCGCAGCCCAGGACCGTCTGCACAACAAAATCCTGGCCTATGAAGAGGAAATCTCCCTTTACGAGGAAAACCTGATCCCGGGTACCGATACCCTGGTAATCTCCTACGGCATCACCTCCAGAGCCGTGGAAGACGCGGCCACGGCATTGGCAAAAGACGGCAAGCCCGTCTCCACCCTGTCTTTAAAAACCCTTTGGCCGGTTCCTGAGACTGTCATCAAAAAGGCAGCGGATCGTTTTTCCCGCGTGGTGGTCATCGAGATGAACCTGGGCCAGTACGTCAACGAAATCCGCAGGGTCCTCCAGGGCAAAACGGTTGATTTTTACGGACAGATGAACGGGGTATTGATTCCGCCGGCAAAGATAATGGAGGCCATTGAAAATGAATAGCTTTTTGAACCAGAACCGTCCCCCGGTATTCTGCCCGGGCTGCACCCATGAACGCATCACCAAAAGCCTGGACAAAACCCTGGTCGACTTGGGCCTGGATCCCAACAAAACCGCCATTGTCACCGATATCGGCTGCTCAGGCCTCTTTGACACCTTTTTCAACGTCCATGCCCTGCACGGCGTCCACGGCCGGGCCCTGACCTATGCCCAGGGCCTGAAACTGGCCGATCCATCTCTTACCGTCATCGTCACCATGGGCGACGGCGGTCTTGGCATCGGCGGCGCCCATGTCCTGGCAGCCTGCCGCAAAAACCTGGATGTCACTCTGATCATCCTGAACAACTTTAACTTCGGCATGACCGGCGGCCAGTTCTCCGCCACCACCCCTGCCGACGCCATGGTGGGCTCCGAGTTCCTGAACCAGGCCGAGATCCCCATTGATATCTGCAAAATCGCCAAGGCGGCCGGTGCCACCTACGTGTCCCGGTACTCCGGCCACGACCCTGAGCTTTCCGCAGAATTCGGCCGTGCCATCAACCACAAAGGCTTTGCTGTTGTGGAAACTTTAGGCATGTGCACCGGCCGGTATACCAAGCGCAACCAGCTCACGCCCAAGGTCATTGACGAGATGATTGAGGTCCTGCCCGAAGAAAAGGGACTTGTTGAGGAAAACCAGCGCCCCGAATACGGAGATCGCTACCGGGCCCTGGCCCAGGAAAAGGGCAAATTTCCCAAGCCGTTGATCATTGAAAAGACCTATGATCTGCCCGATCCCAAGCGCCAGGAAGTGGTTATTTTAGGCTCTGCGGGCATGCGCATTGTCACGGCCGGCGATATTGTCTGCTATGCCGGCATCACGGCCGGCATGAACGCCACCATTAAAAATGACTACAACATCACCGTGCTCCGGGGCCAGTCCGTTTCCGAGATCCTTTTGTCTCCGGACAAAATCGGCTACACAGGACTTGAATCCCCGGCCGTGGTCCTGGCCTTAAGCGACGAAGGCGTGGCCCGGCGCAAAAAGATCTTTGCCAACCTGTCCCCGTCCACTTTTATCTTAAAGGAAAAGTCCGTTGACATCCCCGAGACATCCGCCCATGTGGAAGAGGTTGATTTCAAGGAGCTGAAAATCAAGCGTCCCGACTGGGCCCTGGCATCCTTAGGGATCCTGGCTAAAAAGAACCTGATCCTCAACCAGGGCATGCTTGAAGTGGCCTTAAAAGCCCGGTTCAATGAAAAAGTGTTCGGCATCGCCATGGAGACTTTGGCCAAAGTGGCCTGATCCTTTTTGGCCTGATCTTCCGGCATTTAAATACCCCAAGCCCTCCGGCCGTCTGGCCGGGGGGCTTTTTTATTGTCCCCTCCAACATCCCTGCCTCCAGAAACTCCAAACAAATTGAAGCGCCCGCTACAAGAATCAGAAAGGTGCAAGATCCAAGGCACTCAGGACTGAAGCTGTAATATTTTACCGCGAAGTCCTGATAACGACGGAGATGGCATCTTTTTAGGTTCCTGGAATCATGTTCATTCGAACTCAAACCAAACCCTAATTTTGTTCACATTTAATCCAAATGACCCAAATATAATCTTTGCCCTGTTCACTTTAATTAACCACAAGCCAGAACAGGTTCGAATGAAAACACCCGATACAGAAAAAGATTTTGGCCAGCAGCTTGGCCAGCGCCGGGCCCAGATTGCCGATATGGTCAGGGACAAAGGCACCCTTTTGGTGGAGGAACTGGCCGAGCATTTCAATGTGGCGGCCCAGACCATAAGACGGGACCTTAATTTTTTATGCAAAAGAGGCATGGGACGACGGGTTCACGGAGGAATCCAGCGCATCTCACCTGTGGGGAACACCGCCTATGCCTGGAGAAAAATTCTCAATGCCGGGGCCAAGCAGGCCATCGCCCGCACCGTGGCCGGCCATGTGCCCGACGGCGTCTCCCTTGCCTTTTCCATCGGCACCACTCCGGAACTGATATCCAGAGCTCTCATCGATCGGCGCAATCTCAAGGTCTTTACCAACAATCTGCACATTGCCATGGCCATGAGCGAAAATCCGTCCTTTGAGGTGACCATTGCCGGGGGCCGCGTGCGCCAGGGGGACCTGGACATCCTGGGACCTGGCATGACTGAGCTGTTCAGCGCATACAAGGTGGATATCGGCATCTACGGCGTGGGCGGTGTGGATGAGGACGGCACCCTGCTGGACTATTACGAAGAGGAAGTCCTGGCCCGGCAGATCATCCAGGAGAACAGCCGGCAGACCTATATTGTTCTGGACCATTCCAAATTCGGCCGGTCTGCCCATGTGCGGGGCGGCCACTTAAAACAGGCATCAAAAGTTTTCTGTGATAAAACGCCGCCGCCTTCCATCTGCAACCTTCTCAGTGATACCGGAACCGAACTTGTCATCTGCAGGCAGAAAGGAGAGCTATGAGCCGCCTTGCCATCAACGCCCTGACCAAAAAATGGGGGAAGGTCACAGGCCTTTCCGAAGTTTCGTTCACCGTTTCCGAGGGCAGTCTTACCGTGCTGCTGGGACCTTCCGGCTGCGGTAAATCCACTATTTTAAGACTCATTGCAGGCCTTGATACGGCAACTTCCGGATCCATTCTCATCGGCAACAAAGACATCTGTACCATGGATCCATCAAAACGCGGCGTTTCCATGGTGTTTCAGTCCTATGCCCTGTTCCCCCATCTCAGCGTCAGAGAAAATATCCTCTTTGGCCTGAAGGTCAGAAAGATCAAAAAAAAGGAACAGGAAAACCGGCTTAGGGATGCGGCAGACATGGTAGGGCTGTCCGATCTTCTGGACCGGCGGCCCTCCCAGCTTTCAGGCGGCCAGAGGCAGCGGGTGGCCCTGGCCCGCTCCATTGTATCCAGAAGAAAAGTATGCCTCATGGATGAACCCTTATCCAACCTGGACGCGAAACTTCGGGCTGAGATGCGAGAGGAGATCTGCGCCCTCCAGCATCGTCTCGGCCTGACCATGGTTTATGTGACCCATGATCAGGTGGAAGCCATGACCATGGCCGACCAGGTGATCCTGCTCAACGCCGGCCGCATCGTCCAAGCAGGCTCCCCGAGTGCCCTGTACGACCGGCCCTGTGCCGTGTTCGCGGCAAAATTCATGGGGGCGCCGCCCATGAATCTGTTCGGCTATGACAGAAGGACCGCTCCTGCCGTGCTTCAGTCGGCCTGGATGCCGGACGGCCCGGACACCGGCGTCATCGGCATCCGCCCGGAGCATTTGACCATTTCAAGAACCGGCCTGGAAGCCCGGGTGGACGGTGTGGACTATCTTGGAGCCGAAACCATCCTCAAGATAACGTATGAAGACCAGCTTGTATTTCTTAAAACCGTTCGAACCAACGCCTTCAGGGTTGGGGATCCCGTATTCCTGTCCTGGGAAGACCGCCATATCCACCGCTTTGACGCGCAAGGACAGCGCATCATCCGGTGATAACCATAAAAGACCGGATGCCTGTAAATGCGGCATCCGATTCAACAACCCCCAAAGAATAAAAAGAGGAAAGAAAAGATGAAACTCAAACGTTGTTTTAGTGTACTGGCGGCAGCAGCCTTTCTTCTGGCGGGCGCCATGGGTGTGTCGGCCACGGAGCTGACCATGTACTATCCCGTCTCTGTGGGCGGCCCTTTAACCAAGGTGGTGGACGGAATGGTAGCGGACTTCATGTCCCAAAATCCGGATGTAAAGGTTAACGCCATCTATGCGGGCAACTACAATGATGCAAGAATCAAGGCCCTGGCCGCCTTAAAAAGCGGCAAGCCCGCCCAGACCTCGGTGATGTTCTCCATCGATATTTACGAACTGATCGAACAGGACGCCATCATCCCCTTTGACGATGTGGTAAAAACGCCTGAAGAAAAGGCCTGGCTGTCATCCTTTTACCCCAGCCTCATGGAAAACGGCCAGACCATGGGCAAGACCTGGGGCATTCCCTTCCAGCGTTCCACCATCGTCATGTACTATAATAAGGACGCCTTCAGAAAAGCAGGGCTTGATCCGGATAAACCGCCCGCAACCTGGGAGGAACTGGTTTCCATGGGCAAAAAGCTGACCCATTCCGACGGCTCGCAGTGGGGGGTGATGATCCCCTCCACAGGCTATCCTTACTGGATGTTCGGCGCCCTTGCCATGCAGAACGGCCAGACGCTGATGAACGGCAACGGCGACACCACTTATTTCACCAACCCCGACGTGATCAATGCCCTGGAATACTGGAAAGATCTTGGCAGCAAATACAAGGTCAGCCCCGAGGGCACGATTGAATGGGGCACCCTGCGCCAGAACTTTTTAGAAGGTAAAACCGCCATCATGTGGCACTCCACCGGCAACCTGACCGCCGTCAAAAAGAACGCCAAGTTCGACTTTGGCGTGGCCATGCTCCCGGCCGGCAAACGCCGCGGCACCCCCACCGGCGGCGGCAACTTCTACATCTTTAAGAAAACCAGCAAAGAAGAGCGGCGAGCCGCCATGCGCCTGATCAAGTTCATGACCAGCCCTGAAAATTCCGCTAAATGGTCCATGGCGACAGGCTACATGGGTGTCAGCCCCGCCGCCTATGAAACCTCCGCCCTTAAAACTTATGTCAAAGAATTTGCTTATGCCGCTGTGGCAAGGGATCAGCTCAAATACGCCACAGCCGAGCTGTCCACCTTTCAGACCGGCCGGATCAGAAAGGCCCTGGACGACGCGATCCAGGCGGCCCTCACCGGGGCAAAAACGCCCAAGGACGCCCTGACCGAAGCCCAGAACCTGTCTGACAGGCTGCTCAAAGCTTATAAATAGACCGTTGAACACCGGCCGCGGGGCAAGGGCATTTCCACCCTTTTGCCCCGCAGCCATCCTTAAGGAACGTTTTTATGTCCATGCGACCCTCGACCCAGGCCCAGGGATGGCTTTTCATCATGCCCGCGGCCATCCTGCTCATCGCCTTTACCCACTACCCCACGGTGGCGACCTTTATCCACTCTTTTTTTTCCAAAGCCACGGTCATCCGCCCGGGACGCTTTGTGGGCATGGACCACTACAGGCGGCTCATTGAAGATCCCATCTTCTGGAAGGTGCTTGGCAACAACCTGTGGTTCGCAGTCGGCACCATCCCGGCCTCCATTGCCCTTGCCATGATCATGGCGCTTTTTGTGAACCGGTCTCTGCCGGGGCGCTCATGGGTCCGCATGGCCTATTTCACCCCCACCATCCTGCCCATGATCGCCGTGGCCAATATCTGGCTGTTTTTTTACACCCCGGATATCGGACTCATCGACCAGATCCTGTCTTTTTTCGGTATCCCCGGCCACAACTGGTTGGGAGATCCCAATACCGTGCTGCCGGCGGTGATGCTGATGACCATCTGGAAGGAGGCCGGCTTTTTCATGATCTTTTACCTGGCCGCATTGCAGAATATCCCGCCCGACCTTGAAGAGGCAGCAGGCCTTGAAGGCGCAGGTCGGTGGACTTATTTTTTCAGGGTGCAGTTTCCGCTTTTGATGCCAACCACCCTTTTTGTGCTGGTCAATGCCGTGCTCAACTCCTTTAAGCTGGTGGACCATTTATTCATCCTGACCAAGGGCGGACCGGACAATGCGTCCAACCTTCTGCTCTACTATATATTTGAAACGGCCTTCTCCTATCTTGAAACCCATTACGCTGCCGCCATCACCATGGTGCTGCTGACTCTTTTAGCAGTCCTTGCCCTGGTGCAGTTTTTCGCTCTGGACAGACGGGTGCACTACCGATGAAACCAAAATTTGCCTTTCTGGAAATGCTCGGGGGCTGGCTTCTGGCCCTTCTTTGGATTTCCCCTTTGCTTTACGCCTTCTGGGCGGCCTTCCATCCCGGAGAGTATGCGGTCAATTTTAAACTGGCCGCTCCCCTCACCCTGGACAATTTCCGGGCCGCCTTAAACCAGGCGCCTTTTCCCCGGTACATGCTGAACACAAGCCTTCTGGTCACCCTGATCTTAGGATGCCAGCTTGTGCTGTGTACCCTTGCGGCATACGGCTTTGCCCGGTTTAAGTTCAAGGGCAGCAGCGTTGCTTTTGCCCTGGTGCTGGTCCAGCTGATGATCACCCCGGAAATCCTCATCGTGGAAAACTATACCACCCTTTCCAAGCTCCACCTGGTGGATACCCTGTGGGGCATTGGCCTGCCCTATATGGCCAGCGCCTTTGGCATCTTTTTGTTACGCCAGGCCTTTAAATCCATTCCCAAGGATTTAGAGGAGGCCGCCCGGCTTGAAGGATGCGGGACATTAGGCGTTCTGTGGCGGGTTTACGTCCCCCTTGCCCGGCCCACCTATCTGGCCTACGCCCTGGTCTCCATCAGCCACCACTGGAACAATTTTTTATGGCCCCTGATCATCACCAACTCCGTTGCGACCCGCCCCCTTACCGTGGGCCTTGGGATCTTCGGCGCCCCTGAATCCGGGGTGAACTGGTCGGTGATTTCGGCAGCCACCCTGATTTCCGTTCTGCCCCTCCTGGTGGCGTTTTTGCTCTTCCAGCGCCAGTTTGTTCAGTCTTTTATGACCGCCGGGATCAAATAGCAGGAGTTTGCTCCGGGGTTCCCCCTTTTCTTTCCCTCATAATTTGAGTAAAAGAACGGCAGGAGGAACTTTTGATGACACGCATTGACACCTATTTAAAGCACCAGCGCCCCCTCATTATAGACGGCGCTCTCGGCACGGAACTGGAGAGACGGGGGGCAGATATTAACGATCCCCTGTGGTCCGCCCGCCTTCTTTCCAAAGCCCCGGAGCTGATCTCGGCAGTCCACACAGACTACCTTGAGGCAGGCGCCGACATCCTTATAACCGCCAGCTACCAGGCTTCCTATGAAGGGTTCATGGGCAGGGGAATGACGGAGCAGGAGGCGGAGGGACTGATCCAGTCCGCGGTCACCCTGGCCCAAGACACCGTGGAGAAATTCTGGTCCAAATCTGCCAACCGCAGCGGCCGCCTCAAACCTCTGGTGGCAGCCTCTGTCGGGCCTTACGGGGCTTTTCTGGCGGACGGGTCGGAATTCCGGGGCAATTACGATCTCACCGAAGATCAGCTGATCTCATTTCACGAAAAAAGACTGGCCGCTCTTTTGGATGCATCCCCCGATCTTCTGGCCTGCGAGACCATCCCGTGCCTGACAGAAGCAAGAGCCCTGTCACGCCTTTTGTCAAATTTTCCAGACGCTGAGACATGGATCTCTTTCAGTGCCAAAGACGGCATTCACACCAACAACGGCGAGCCTGTCAAAACCTGCGCCGCCTTTTTAGACACCGTTGCCCAGGTAACGGCCGTGGGCATTAACTGCACCGCCCCGGGCCATATCCTCTCCCTGATCCGGGAAATCCGGTCCGCCACGGACAAGCCTGTGATTGTCTATCCCAACAAGGGCGGCATCTATGATCCTTTCACCAAGGCCTGGGCCGCCGATCCCGCCCTGCCCCCCTTTGATCAGCTTGCACGGCAATGGGCCGATGAAGGTGCCCGGCTGATCGGCGGCTGCTGCCAGACCTCACCCGAAGATATCCGCACCATCGCAAAGGGGTTAAAGCAGAAAACATAGACGGGGAATTTAAATCCTTAAAAAAACATCGGGTAGAACAGATGCCTTTTGTTGCACTGGGATTTAAAAACTGCTACTCATTTTTCTTGTCGAAATCACCGGATAATGCTGAAAAAAGGGAATTTCATATCATGGCAACCATCAACAACCCAATGGAAATCTTCAAGCTTTTAAACGGCTCCAATTGCAGGGACTGCAACGAACAAGGCTGCCTTGCATTTTCCGTGGCGGTGTTCAAGGAGAAAAAGCCCATCACCGCCTGCCCCCATCTGCCCCAGGAAGTGATTGCCCGCTACACGGGCGCGGTTGAAAAACCCAATACCGTTGATGAATACAAGGCCGAGGCTATTGACGCATTAAAACGCAAAGCCGCCGAAACCGATCTTGAAGAAGCGGCCAGACGCATCGGCGCCCGATTTGCCGACAATAAACTGACCATCAAAATCTTCGGCAAGGCCTTCAGCGTGGACACAAAGGGCAATCTGTCCTCCGAAGTCCATATCAACGCGTATATGGTCGTCCCTGCCCTGGCCTATATTCTCAACGGTGCGGGCACGCCGCCCAAAGGCGAGTGGATCACATTCAGAGAGCTTAAAGGCGGCCAGCCCCGGTACGCCCATTTTCAGCAGCGGTGCGAAAAACCCCTTAAACGGGTGGCTGATACCTATACGGGTCTGTTTTCAGACATGCTGGATATTTTTGACGGCAAAAAAATCAACAGTCACATCGGCTCGGATATTTCCATTGTTCTGTACCCCCTGCCCAATTTCCCCCTTATGATCTGTTATTGGGAGCCAGAAGACGGTCTTGAATCCAGCCTTCACATCTACTTTGATGCAGCATCTGATGAGAACCTGGACATTGAGTCCAACTACACAATGAACGAGGGCATTGCATTGATGTTTGAAAAAATTGCCAGAAAACACGGCGGATAGGACGGTTAAAACAGGGCAATGACAAGGCCTGGCCCTCATCTGTGGCTCAACGTCTATTCGCGTCCCATAATCCGGGCCATTGATCCATCGGCCTTCATTTCGGCAATGGCCTGATTGATCCTGGGAATCAGCGATTTTGCGGCAGAACGTTTTGAAAAGGCAAAGTAGAATTTTTCCTTGCAGAATGCATTGGCAACGGCTTTGAACCGGCTCTTGTCAACGGCTCCGGAAGCAAGATGCGGGGCAATGAGAAGTTCGGATTCGATAAAGCAGTCAAACCGGCCGGCGGCAAGTTTTCTGAAGTTAAGCTCAATGTTTCTTGCGTATTCGACTTTTAAGGCATATGCGTCAATTGCATTTTCAAAGGCCTCACAGTGGCGGTACCCGCCCACAAGGCCGATGGAGTAGGCTTTCAAATCCAAAAAGGAGGACAGAACAGCGGGTGCCTTTTTACCGGCTTGAAAATACACCGCCAATCCCGTGGTGATCACGGGATCTGTAAATGCTAAGAATTCAGTCCGCTCTTTTTTTAAATAAATGAAGGGCACGCCATCGCCGATGCCGTTTTTCATATTGCAGAGCACCCGCTTCCAGGGATATTTTTCTATTGTGTAAGCAACGTTGATGCGGTGAAACAGCGCCTGGGTAATTTCATCCATGACCTGGGTTTGGACACTGGTATGAAGCATAATTTTATGCACACCCCCTGCATGGGCGGCATCAAAGACAAAGCCGCAAAACAGCACTATGATCAGGGTGAAGGTCATAAGGCGCGGCATGGGGGCTGCTGCACGGGTCTTTCTACCGGAGAATCGCTGCAATGGCATCCCATCCTTATACTTTGGCACCAAATCCCTGTGCCGTAAAAAAGATCAATTCAACCTATCATTAATATTTCAGCGGGCACAAGGGTTAATCCATCCCTTCTGTTTTTATCCTCCCAATGTGGACCGGCCATTAAATTTCCAAGGGCTGCCCCGGCCACAAGATGTTATCTACAGTCACTATAAGTTTATACTGGTAATCTTTGCGGATTTTTCATTGACGGCGGGCGGAAGCGGTTCTACAACCCCCTTTAACTATAGATTCAGCAAAGGGAAGAGACCGTGAGCAAAAAATCCGCAGCCGACCAGACGACCCGGGAAATCAGCATGGGAACAATCCCCTTCAGGCTTCGGCAGACAGCCCTGATTTCAAGGACCGTCGAAACCATGCGGCCCGGAGGATATATGCTGACCCACAGGGCTGTGGACGTGTGCGGATTTACACAGGGAGACTGCGTCCTTGACGCCGGTTGCGGGTACGGCATGACCCTGTCCTACCTTGCCGAGCGGCATCGCTTAAAGCCCACCGGCCTGGACTGCGACCGCACCGCCCTGGACCGGGTGGCGGCAAGACCCGGAAACCGGTTTCCCCTGATCCACGCCAGCCTGCCAAACCTTCCCCTTGCAGGGCAAAGCTATAAGGGAATCTTCTGCGAATGCGTTCTCTCCCTGCTTGCAGATCCCGAAATGGCTCTTGCCGAATTTCAAAGGGTTCTTGCGCCCAACGGCTATCTTGTGATCTCCGATCTATACCTTAGAAAATGGCTGCCGTCCTATCAGCGTGTCCCCCGCCCAGACACCTGTGCCCGGGGGGCGATGCCCCTGATGCAGATGATGACGCTGATTGAAGCGTCAGGGCTTACCATCCACATTGTCGAAGACCATTCCGGCCTGCTCTCCCAACTGGGACAGATGCCCGTCAGGCATCACGGCAGCGCCGGAAAAATCGGCTATACCATGATCATCGCTCAAAAATAGATTATTCAAGGTAGAGTTCATCAAGGCTTGAAAAAAGCTCATCCCGCTCTTTTTCAAATTCAGCCATCAGTGACGCGGCCTTGTCTTTTTCTCCCCGCCCGTAAGCTTCGGCAATGTTGCGGGCATGGGAGTGAACCTTCTCATGATGCCTTCCCACCGCTGCAAAAGAGGGGATTTTTTTGAGCGCCTGCCCCCCGTCGCTCAAGTACCATTGCCCGAACTCGCACTGATGATGGTCGCACACCTCTTCCGGTTCTAAGGTATGACTCCCCTGCAGCATGCCTTCAAGCTTTGTGCGCCATTGCATATGGGCATTTTTAACCGCAGCAATATCAAATTTGGGCGGCAGGATTTTAAAGGTCCCGGTCACCTCTTTGAGGCGGCCGGACAGCTTGGACAATTCGGTTACACTGAATTCGATCTCGGCGCTTCCCTTGGCGATAACGCCGACCGCCGTGTTCACCCGGGCGATATCCCCGGCAATATCAGTTGTCCCGGCAGAACTTTTCGCCACACCGGTATCCACCTCCCGGATGCCGTTTGAAGCCTGGCTGATGTTTCTTGAAATTTCAGCCGTGGCCGTGTTCTGCTCTTCCACCGCCCCGGCAATAGTGGTGATGCTCTCATTGACCCGGGAAATTATCTTTGAGGTTTCACAGATCCGGGAAACCGCGTTTTTTGTGGCGCCCTGAACCCCGTCAATTTTGGCCTTGATGTCACCTGTTGCCTCTGCCGTTTGCCGGGCAAGGGCCTTGATCTCATTGGCCACCACGGCAAACCCTTTTCCGGCACTTCCGGCTCTTGCCGCCTCAATGGTGGCATTGAGTGCCAGAAGATTGGTCTGTTCGGAAATCTCGTTGATGGTTTCCGTCACCTTGCTGATCTCAAGGGCCGAGCGCCTTAAGGCGTTGATTTCATCACTGGCCAGTTCCGCCTGGGCCACGGCATCTTCCGTAATCCCCCTGGCCTGATCCGACTGTTTTGCAATCTCCCCCACGGTGGACTGCATCTCCTCCACTGCTGCGGCGACCATGCCCATGTTCAGGGCAGATTGCTCGCTTGCGGAGGCAACACCTGCGAGCTGACCGCTCATCTGTTCCACAGCCTCGGTGACGCTGTTGGCCTGTTCCGCCGTAATCCCTGCGTTTTTGCTCAACTCAAGGGTGTTGTGGTCAAGGTCCCCGGAGGCCTGGGTAATAGTGAAAACACTGTTGTTGACTTCCCGGAAGATGCGGGTAAAATTTGAAATCATGGTGTTGATTGAACGGGCCAGCGCCCCGAGTTCATCCTGGCGCGTGATCTCAAGCGGCTCGGTCAAATCCCCCCCGGCGATGGATCGAATTTTTTCCGCCGCCTGGTTGATCGGTGAGACAATGCGTTTTGCCGTGAACAAAATCAGGAAAAATGAAAGGGCCAGGGATGCTGCGGCAACAAGAGAAATTGTGCGCTCAAGGGCCTTGGCCGGATCCTTGAATTCACTATTTTCCATGACGGCTGCCACGATCCAGGACTGGGAATTTACGGGCGCAAACCCTGCCAGTTTCTGGGTACTGCCAAACCGGTACTCAACCACCCCGCTCTGCTTTGAACGCATTGTGTCTGCAACGCCTGCCATGTTTCTGTCAGACGCCAGGTCAAGGGACAGCACATACGCTTTATTGGGATGGGCGATGACCACCCCCCGGGAATTGACCATATAGGCATAGCCGCTTTTACCAATACGCTTTGCGGACACTACATCGGTCAGGGCCGATGCCTTCATGGCCATGCCAAGCACCCCCAAAACATCTCCCTTTTCAGAAAGAACCGGGGCGCAGACAACGGCAATCAGCTTTCCTGTGGATTTGGACCGGACGACTTCTCCAAACACAGGCCGCCCTGTCTGAACGGCCTGTTTAAAATAGTCCCGGGAAGACACATTGGACCCTTTGTACTCCTTGCCGCTTTCAAGCTCCCCGGTATAAAGCTCTCCTCTGATATTCGTGACAAAAATACCCAGATATTGATTTCCCAAAAGCCTGAACTTTTCTTTTAAATCCATTCTCAGAGCCGCGATATCGGCTGAGGCGGCTTCAGGCCCGAGGGTATTGACCTTTTGGGTCGTTAACCGTATCCGGGTATCTGCGCCCAAGGCCGCGGCAATAATTTTTCTTTCGTTGACCGTAGACTTCACAAGTGCGGCCAGATCCTGAGCCGTTGAATAAAGCTGTTTTCGGGACAGCTCCGCCAAAGACCTGGAAGAATGTTTTTCAGCAACCCATACACAAATGGCGAGCGGAACGATGATTGCGATACAACAACCCGCAATCAGTTTGAAACCAATGGATTTAAACTTCATGATCTGCCTTTCTTCAGGTTTACAGCAACCAATAACCTCTTTCACCCGAAGACAAGATAGATCCCAATTATTATGATTGAGTTAACAAACCATGAGCGCCTGTTAAATCCAGTGCCCATACCTTGCCGGACCAAACAATCATACAACATAGCGCTAATTTAGTCTTATTTAACCATCACATATGACATTCCCCCGGCCCTACGCCCCGCCTTTCGCAGTATTCCCATCCTTTTTTTAATATGTTCATAAAGATCAGCCGGTTATTTTACCGCAGCACAAACTGGCATAATTATTGTAACTTTGTGACGGTCATATGAACGCGATCCCACACAAACAAAGGCCTCACAAAGGAGCAGTCTTCCTCATGCGCATCGGCATCACCACCCTTATCACCTGTCTTTTCACCATCTGTCTGACCCCGACCATCTCCAATGTTATGGGATCTTTGCCGGTGCAGTCCCCGCCGCAACAACTCCAGGACAATCTGCAGGATATCACTATTTTAAAGGGAACCGTGCAAAAGGGCAGTTCCATTTCACAGATTCTGGATCCCGTTCTGCCCCTGAAAACCGTGTACGATCTTTGCCGCAGAAGCAAAAAGACCTTTTTCCTTCAAAACATCAGGCCGGGCCAACCCTATCAAATCCATGTCCGGGAAGGGCGGATGGTCCGTTTCGAATACCGGATTTCAACCGAAGAGCAACTGATTATTCAAAAGCAAGGGGATGATTTTAACATCACCCGGGAGCCCTTAGCCTTTACCATTGTTCATAAAACCGTCACGGGGCATATCACCTCCTCCCTTTTTAGAGCCGTGCGCACGGCCGGAGAAGGCGGCACCCTGGCAATGAAGCTTTCGGACATCTTTGCCTGGGACATTGATTTTCTCCGGGATATCCGGCCGGGGGACACGTTCCGTCTCATTGTGGAAAAACGGTTCTACCAGGACAAATTTTCAGGTTACGGTCATATCCTGGCCGCCGAATTTACCAACCAGGGCAGAACCTGCAAGGCCTTTTTCCACGAAAATGCCGATCACGCTCAGGGGTACTATGATGAAAAAGGCCACGCCCTGCAAAAAGCCTTTCTTAAAGCGCCCCTGACCTTTTCACGGATCTCCTCGGGCTTCTCCATGAACCGGATGCATCCCATCCTCAAGGAAGTCCATCCCCATCCGGCCGTAGATTACGCCGCCCCTGAAGGCACCCCGGTCAAGACGGTGGGAGACGGTGTTATTGCGGACATGGGATTCAGCAAATCCATGGGAAATCATGTCATGATCCGCCATGCGGCAGGCTATGTGACGCGGTACTGGCATCTGAGGGGCTTTGCACCCGGCTTGTCCCGGAATCAGCAGGTTGCCCAGGGGCAGCTCATCGGGTTTGTCGGCCACACCGGTTATGCCACAGGCCCCCACCTTGACTTTCGCATCACCAAAAACGGTCTTCCCGTGAATCCGTTAAGTCTCAAGGTCCCAAAGGCCCGCCCGGTCCCCGCAGAAGAAATGCCCATCTTCTTAAGTCAGACGGCAAGTTTATCCCGCACCCTGGAAGGATCATCCGCCATTGCCATGGGCGAGGCCCGCTAAAATTGACAGAATACCGCAATTTCCCCAAGGCTTATCTGGCCGATCTTTAAAATCGCTATCGAAATCGAAATCGGGATCGAAATCGAGCCCAACGTTCAGTTTCGGTAACGAACCTGATTTCGATTTTGATTGCGATTGGATCTGAACCTGGGCAAACAGGTCAATTTTTTAAATTATTATCACCTTACCAAGACAAATTGTGTCCCCTGTCGACGGTTAAAAATTGCTTTTGTTGCAAGACCTCTTTTTTCATATCAGTCCCCCAAACACACAATACACGATAGACACAAGATACACATTGAGTGTGTATACCCGGCAGCAGCAGTGCAAGTGGTATTCCGCTTAATTGGCGAAGCTCGTCCTAAGCTTCACCAAATCGGATCCGGTCCCGGTTATCGATCCTGAACCCAGGCCCGGCTACAACGCTGCAACCCCTTACCCCGCTGCTGCCTGATCCCCCAGGTTTGCTATGCCTTTGAAAGTGATCTATCGCATAGATAATGGCAAATTCGAACCTGATTAAAAAATCAACAGATCAAGGTATTGTCTTTCCCCTTGAAATCTTGAGCAAAATCATCCTATTATCCATATTGATCTTCATATTTACCCCAACCTGTCCATCTTGGTTGGATATCATCCAAATTGCGGAGATATACGAATTCGTATAATCACTTATTCACATGAACAAAATAGTGTGATCTAAGTATTCTAAGAAAGGAAAAAATGTCTTTATTAAGAGAAATCCAAGACGCGGCAATTAATTCACATACTGATCTTGCTATGCTTTTACGAAAATGCAAAGTGCTTGCGGCAAGGTTGGGTAATCCAGAATTTAAAAACTGGGTTGAAAATGAACTGAGCGGTTATGAAGACGTGGAAATTTTACCTAAATATAGATTGGTAAAGGTTAATTCTAAAGGACATTTTTCTGGACCTTTTCAATCTGGCCTCAGAAATGCAGACATACCAATGTCTTGCATTCCAAAAGAATTTCACAAAAAGTTGTCTTACGCCTATTTCACACTACCAGTTGCAGCCATGGAAGATCTTGTTAAAAAATCAGATGGTAGCTTACAAGAGCCATGGAATGCTGATATTGTTGCCTTTGTAGGTCAAGATATCTATGAATCAATGAATTGCATGCAAGCATGGAAAGTTATTCCGTCAGCCTCTATTGTTGCAGCCTTAGATGCAGTAAGAAATAGTATTTTGAATTTTGTTCTTGAAATAGAAGCTGAATCTCCTGATGCGGGAGAAGCAGCCCTTAACTCTAGTCCAATACCACAAGAAAAATTGCATCAGATATTTAATACATACATTACCGGTGATGTTCAGAATATCGCAACGGGAAGTCATAGCTTTGATCAAAAGGTTACAAACGGTGAGAATAACACTGAACTATTTTCTAAAATGTTGGATGCGCTGCGATCTCTGAACCACCCAGAAATAACAATGCCATTGTCTGAAAGCATTGAGGAGATGAGGTATGCTCAAGGAACGAATAAATTTAAAATACATTATAAAAATTTTATGTCCTTGCTATCGGACCATATTCAGGTTTTAGGGCCTATAGTTGCTCCATATTTGCCAACATTAGCAACCCTTTTGCCATAAAACCCTAAAAGGAGATACATGTGTGGGTCTTTATTTATATAAGCGAAACTAGAATCCGGCAATTAGCAGCGCAAATAACACCAGATATTATAGTTAAAAATACTAACGGTGAGATGATCAACGACAAATATTTTTTCCCATCGACGACAATTAAAATTCCCGTTTTCCACGTCCATTAACCATTTAATTTCATAATAAAATCCTTGCAAAACGATTGGGGTTATGTTTTTCAAGACCATCCTTCCGGAGGATAAGGTAATGCTGGAGAGCAACCCGAGCGCCGAGAAGGTGACCGAAGTATGAGAGGCCGCATTATTCATATGCGGTCTTTCGCTTTTTATTCTCATGCTTTGGTCCATAATGCGTTAAACTCCGGGGGCTTGGGGGCTGGCCCCCATTATAATTTAGGGTCAGAAGTCCTTTTTAGCTTGCTCTATGCGATAGCTTTCCACATTCAGTTCAAGGATGACGCTGTGATGAACGAGACGATCAATGGCTGCCGCTGTTGTCATGGGGTCTTTAAAAATCTGTTCCCACTTAGAGAACGGAAGATTGCTCGTGATCATGAGGCTGCCCTGTTCATACCGTTCTGCCAAAAAGGTAAACAGCACTTCCATTTCTTCTCGACTTTGTTGGACATACCCAATGTCATCTATGATCACAGCATCAAATCTGGAGAGGGATTTGAGTTTTTTGGTCAGTTCAAGCTCTCTTTTGGCAATCAGCAAATCCTGAACAAGTTGACTGCATGAAATAAACAACACCTGCTTGCCTTTTACGATCAATTCATGGCCAATGGCACACAACAGATGGGTTTTCCCGCTGCCTGGATTACCAAAGGCCAGGATGTTTTCACAGCGCTCTAAAAAAGAGCCGTTCATCAACACACTCAAATGATTGACAACCTTTGGGGGAAGCCGTTTTTTATCAAAGTTTTCAAAGGTTTTTGACAGTGGCAGCCTGGATGACCTGAGGTTTCGTGATATCCGGTTCTGCCGGCGTACTTCACATTCAAGGTTCAACAATTGCAAAAGGTAGTTTTCATATCCCCATGACTCTGCCCTGGCCTGATCAGCCACCTCTTCATAGCTGCGACGCATGGTCGGCATATGCAAACTTTTAAGGTTGGCTTCTATCTGGTCCTGATCACTGATCATGCCGCCTCCCCCTTAATCAATTGGTCGTAACGGGTTAAGTCAACCTCCCTGATATGGATATCATCCGGTCTGCTGACAGCGGTGCTGGACTCGATAAGGCTTTTAACCGTCTCTTTGCTGATCTCCTGATCTTCGTTTATCAAAGCGGTCAAGGCACTGTCCACGGCGACCTCACTGACCTTTGCTGCCAGGCGCAGTATTTTTAGATACCTTGCTGCTGCACTCTTAACAGTATAGCGCTTTTTTAAATGATCGTAGGCAATCCGGAACCGGCTGGTGGGGAACATGGCACCACGATAACGATAATTTTCAAAGGCCCCCGGCTTTTTGACCAGGCTATCAATAATATGCCGGTAATTGATTTTGTATTTTCCCTCACCCCGCAGTCTTGGCAACGTATCCACTTCCTTTTGGCCGTACCAGATCTCAAGGCGTTCCATGTAGAGGCGGACCTGGATATTTTTTCCTATAAGCCTGCTGTCTACGGAATAAACATTGTGATTAACCCGGATGGTACTGCTGGGGCCAACTTTTAAATCCAGCTTTTTACAGGCATCAAGTTTGCGTTTAGGCAATCTGTGAAGCGTTTCAAGCTCTTGTAAAAATCGTTTCTGACGGCCGGCATTGAGCTGCGCAAACAGTTTGGCAAGGAACCGGTCATATTCTTCTCGGTTCTCAAAATTCCGGTGCCCTCTGAGCATCAGGGCCTGATCTACCGCTTTTTTGAATCGGTAATTGCGCTGCTCCACATCTCCATTTTCATTGGGGCTGGCAGGATTGGTTTTGCAAGGGGCTACACCGTAATGATCAACAAGGTCTTGGTATCTGAGGGTAAACTCCTCAGGATGACTCACCTTGTTAACAGCGGATGTCAGACAATCGGTGCGATGTTGCTGCGGCACACCGCCAAGTTCCCATAGGGCATTTTGCAGGCCCTGGCTTAAGCTTTCAAAACTCTCTGAAAAACAGACTGTGCCCGTCTCCCAATTGGAATAGGTCAAAACAAAATGGTAGATCAGGTGGTCAAAAGGAACACCGCCGATGGTAATGCCCAGTTTATCCATATGGGTGAAGTCAGATTGGCATAACTCGCCAGGCTTATAAATTTGCGCAAAAAAGATTTCTTTGGGCGGTCCCTCTGTTGCCCGCCAATGCTTTATTCTCCGTTGCAGGGTCCGTAATTGCCCATCGGCAAACTGGCCAGGATGTCTGCGCTGCATATCTTCAAACAGGGTCTTGGCCTCCAGGCCCGGATTTATGGACAACATGCTTTTGATACCATCCCAGGTCTCCTCGAACGGGTCTTTGCGTGTACGCCATTTATGGTCTGTTTTGAGTTCACTCGGCAATTTCCCATGTTCACGGTACTTTCGAGCGGTTTTTTCATCCATTCCAGCTTTCATTGCTGCAATCCCGAAATTTTTCTCAGACTGAATCAACTTAAACAACCTCCTCACTTGCTGGTCCGTTACCATCCAAATCTCTCCTTCCGTTCGATTTGGATGTTTCTACCATTTTTTTTGATTCTTAAATTTCGGGAATTTTAATTGTCGTTTGGCGGGAATTATAAATGACGCTGATCAAAAAGATAAGACAAATCCAAGAAGACGAATAAGATCAAATGCGAAAGAGCTTTTAAAAGTGATTCAAAATCAAGATAGAATTGAAAATAGCATCAATATTGATTTCACGAAACAAGCGGAGTTCAATTTAACCCACTCAGAAGATAAAACTGTGGGAGTTGTATCAAAGTACTTATCTAATTCCGTAAACTACCAAACGTTATCGACAGATAGCAAATTTGATGACCTTAGCAGCTCAGCATCACTGATAAGATTCAAAGGGAATTTTTCCCCATGCCTTGATGGCGAAAACACAGCAGATTTGATAGCGAATATGGATGAAGCTGCATATATCCAATGGGCCGGTTATTGTGGCGATGTGAAGGCTAATTTCATTACCTCAAAAGAATCCATGGTTAGTAGGAGCCCAATAATGTTGTCGATTTCATCTGGCTTAAAACCTATTGCCTTAGAAGGGTTTGCCACAATAAGTGGCAAAATCGATGATAAAGCAGAAATTGATCTCTTACCATTATTCATTGGTGTTTTTATTTCGGATATCAAACTATGATAATGCAACTTCCAAAAAGATTTACAGCGGATACTTTTCATACAATATGGACAGAAATTTCTGAAATCACTTTCAATTATGAAGGGGCAAAAGAAGTATTTTTCGACATGTCAAATTTAGAATTCATTGACCCAGAAGGATCTAACTATATAGCACTTGTTCCCAATTTTTTAAGTATTGCAGGAAAATCCGTCTACATAACACTGCCCAAAAAATATAACGTCTTAAACCTAAATTGAGCGATTTCGACCCTAACCTATGGTTGACGGCAAGCCCGAGGTGCAGCATCAGAACACTGATGGTAAGCCGAACCTTTTCCGTGCTGAACTTGTCCACAAATTGCATAACCAGTATCGGATCTGGCCAGTTTATGGGACTTATAGACGCAATTCACCAGCGATTCGCACAGCCCTTCAATTTTTTTTGTATTTCTTATGGGATGGCTGGTGCCATCCGGCAACGTCTTAGTAGCTCTGGCAGTTTGAGCCGGTCCAAGCAGGTTTGGCTCACCTTTAAAATGGTTTCTTTACCATGGAAAACAATTTTACCGGCAATATCGATCATACGTCTGCGAACCGTATTCGCATAGGCAGAGACGGAGATTACCGGGGCACTGACGTCCTCTTTAAAAGATTCCATCAGGAAATGACCCACCAGCATCGTGTAATACCAGGCGGAGTTTGCAGCGAAGCGCTTGAAAGGAAGCTGTTCGTGCCCAAAATCCTTCAGCGCCCGGTTGGCCAGTTCGTCACTGCCACGATCATGATAACAAGCCACAATTCCATTACTTGTCAGATACCCTTGGGCACCGGCTCTCTCCAGCATTCTGTCTACCGCTTTATTTTGGCCGATATTGGTAAAAATCACAGTATCAGGACGAAATCCGGGAAGATAAAGCTGTTGCTCTTCATCATGGGTCAACCGGCAAAAGATTGCTCGTCGGAACCTGTCCCAACTTTTCCGACGGCATCCAAACTCGACATACTCCCACACCTGCTCTTTCTTTTTCGACTTAAACCGCTTCCAGGAAGAGGGTTCCCAGTTCCCAGCCATATTCTTTATATCCTTGTAGATTCTTCCTCCGCAGATATAACCGATTTGAAGAGCCTCGCAGCGCTTGAAGATTTTTTGGTCGAAGAACCCACTGTCCATCCGGATAATGATCGGCACGTCCCAGCGATAATGGCGCCGAATCATGATCACGATGTGCAGGATCATCTTCTGCACGGTGTCACCGTGGTTGGAGTGCCGATCTCCGCTTCGGAATACAGCGTCTACTATGAATCGGCCCCAGTTCATTTGCAATGGTTGAAAGCCCTTCTTCTTTTTGTATGTCGGCTTAACTCCTTGGCGACACACAGCATCATCGTTGTCCATCACCATGGTATCAATACCCAGTTCAATAATATCGGGCCTCGTTATCTGAAGACGCCAGAGGAAAAGCTTTTGGAGCAAACGCCGGAACAAAAAGACTCTTGTCCAGGAAAAGGCTTTGAAAAATCGTTTCATTTGGTGAGAGGAGGCCATGGATTCCATATCTGTCTCAATGCTCCCGGCGTATCCTTCATCTTGCCGAATCTGATCAAAATAGGTCAGGTGGCGGCTTGTACCGTCAAAAAAGAAACACAGTATCTGTTTATACATTTCGCAGATAGCCAAGCCCTTACTGCTTTTCCGGATACTGCCGAACCACCTTTCAATGTATTCAAAGATCCGAATACGATGAAGATAAGCGACAAACAGTGTCAGCCCAGCTCTTCCGGTCAGTCGGTCCTGAGTTGCCTCAATACGTTGTTATTTTGCGTTCCCTTTTATGGTAATTTTTGCTACGGTTTTTCATGAAGTCCTCCACCTGTTGGGTGCTGTATTGTTTGTGATGACTTTGGTAGGTTCTTACAAACATTATAACACGTTACTCACTGGCGTTGGACTTCATTCTTTTAGGAATCGCTCAACTTAGGTAATAAGAACCCTGACCCGCTCCTGCATCCGGCGGGCGGCCGTCTGGATGCAATCAAGTCGTTTACTGTCTTGACTTGAATTGATCTGCCCTGATATGTATACGCGTTATTGCATGCATGTCAGGGAGTGTTCATTTCGGGACATTGAAAATCGTTTGATACCGTTCAGACACAAAGCAGGTTCCTATCCCTTAAAGCGTTGGTGATCAGCAGTTTCACCGCATGAAAACAAGAATTTAAACCCGTTTATACAAAGAATTAGGAATTTTGCCATGTCAGATCAAACAAAACCGTGCCCCAAATGCAACTCTCCATACCCCTATCCCGACGGACTGCTATGGATATGCCCGGAATGCGGCCATGAGTGGGCACCGGATCAGGCGTCTGATGCCCCGTCCGAAGATGCACCGCGGTTCCTTGATGCCAACGGAACGCCTTTAAAGGACGGAGACACCGTCACCACCATTAAAGACCTTAAAGCCGGAAAAGACACCATGAAACTGGGCACTAAGGTTAAAAACATCAAGCTTCTGGATGCCCCCGTAAACGGCCACGATATTTCCTGCAAGATTCCGGGATTCGGCGCCATGTACCTTAAATGCTCTGTTGTCAAAAAGGCGTAAAGAATCAGGGACGCACCGTCGCCCGAATCTTTTTACCCTTTGCCCTGGGATACTTTCTGTCCTATGTATTCCGGGTGGTCAATGCGGTCATCGCCCCGGATCTCACAGCGGATCTGGGGCTTGATCCTTCCCAGCTCGGGCTTCTGACCTCAACTTATTTCATCGCCTTTGCCTCGTCCCAGTTGCCTTTGGGCATCCTGCTGGACCGGTACGGCCCCAAAGCTGTGGAAGCCTGCCTTTTGATCTTTGCTGCAGCCGGGGCCGCGCTTTTTTCCGTTTCCGATTCACTGGCCCTGATCATTGCGGGCCGGGCGCTTATCGGATTCGGGGTATCGGCCTGCCTCATGGCCGCCTTTAAATCCTACGTCATCTTTTTTCCGGCCCGGATGCTGCCCCGGGTCAACGGCTTCCAGATGACGGCCGGGGGACTGGGAGCCCTGGCCGGCACCGTTCCTGTTGAATGGGCACTGGGGATGACAGACTGGCGGGGGGTGTTTCTGGGGCTTTCCGGGCTTTGCCTTCTTACGGCGGGCATTGTCTATTTTGTGGTGCCAAAGGCAGCACCCTCACAAGAATCCCAGCCGCTTTCCGAACAGATCAGGGGTATTTTCCAGGTATTTAAAAGCCCTTTGTTCTGGCGCATCGCCCCACTGACCACCCTGTCCCAGGCCGGATACCTTTCCCTTCAAGGACTGTGGGCGGGGCCCTGGCTCCGGGATGTGGCAGGCCTTGACCGGGAGGGGGTGGCCGCTCTTCTATGTGTCTCTGCCACAGCCATGATTGCAGGCTTTATTATTCTTGGATTTTTAACGGAAAAACTTGCCCGGCGGGGGGTCCCCGTCAGGGTAACTGCGGTGACGGGCATGGGGATCTTCATCGCGGTTCAGGCAGCCATGGCGCTGGGCGCGCCGGTTCCGCCGGCCCTGATCATGGCCGGCTTCGGATTTTTCGGCACGTCGGGAATCCTGGCCTACTCCGCTCTGACCCTTTCCTTTCCCTTGTCCCTGTCCGGCCGGGTGACCACCGGGATCAACCTGATGGTCTTTATCGCGGCATTTGCCGTGCAATGGGCCATCGGTGCCATCATCGATCTGTGGAAAATATCGGGGGACGGCACCTATCATCCGGCGGGGTACAGGGCCGCCTTTCTTGCCCTCTTGACCTGCCAGATCCTGTGTCTGCTATGGTTCCTGATTTTCAAACCGGCGGCCCATCCTTGTGCTGAACAAAAACAATCCGTATAAAAGATCGAATCGTCTCTCTCTGTAGAAAACTTCAGGGCCTTAGTTTAGGGAATTTGCAATGGCGGATACCGCCTTCCAGGCCGTGGATATGGAAAGCCCCGAGCCTGAACGTTCCCGTTTCCAGTCCTGGTGGGCCAGGATGCTGCCGGCGGCATAGAGTCTTGGGTGAAAGACGTTGCCGTCCGCGCCCAAGGGTCGAAAGTTGGCATCGGTTTCAATACCGGCCCGGTTAAGGGCATGGCCTTTTGGATCGAAAAAGTCCGGGCTGAACCAGCTGCTGCGGCTTTCCGGCTGGGTCACGGGAAGATCAAAGAGCATCTCACAAATCCCGCTCGCACCTTTTCCCAGGCCTCGACCCAGGAAGCGCCCGGATCCCAGCACCAGGTGATCGGCCCGAACCTCAAGGGTTTCTACTCCCTGGGTGACCTTAAACCTAAAGTCTTGCCCCACGGCCACATCTTTGACAAATACGGGAAAATGCCGGATGCCTGCAAAAGGCGCATGGGCCAGAAACGCCTCACGGGTGCGCATGCCGGTGACCGAGGGGGCAAGGGTCGGGATTTCAAACACCCCGGTCCCCAACTGCTCTTCCATTGTAGCAAGCAGCTCGCGGAACCGGTAGATGCCGAGGATGGCGGGCAGGCCTACGACGGCAACCCCCTTGACATGGGGACGGAGCAAATCGATAAACTGATTCAGGGTCTCAGGCGTTTCCAGATCCCAGGCCAGGCGCTCGCACATCAGATCTCCGGCGGTTTCCCGCCCGGGAAAGGCAACTGTGACGCTTCGGGTTTCAGGGTGCAACTTCTTCAGGGTCTCGGCCATCTGCCGGGCGCCAAAGCCCTTAAGCCCCAGAATATCCACAATAAGAATCGGCTTGTTTTCGGCCAGGGCCCGGCTGCCGGCAATCATGGCGGAAGGCACGCAAAAGGTGGATTTCAAGGTGCCGGCGGGGGTGATGATCTTCTGGTTATTTTGGGGACTGCAATGGTATGTCAGGCCGGCTTTTTCCATGAAGGCTGTGAATGCCTCAAACCCGTCAGCGATCTCATCTCGGGTCAGCCGGGCGTAAGGGTGACCGGGCTGGCGGCGGCTCAATTGCTCAATGCCCTCAAAGGGATTTTCAAATCCTTCGGCCTTTTGATTTTCCGTGGCCGGAATCCGGGTAAACAGGTCCAGGCAGCCGCTGGCAAAGGACATTTCAGAAGGCTTGCCAACGCAGACCGTGGAAAGCCCCCGGGCTGCGGCAAATATGGACGCCGCCATTCCGGCCATGCCGGTGCCGATGACAGCGATGTCACATTCAATGGGTTGTGTTGTTTTTTCTTCTTTGGTCATCAGTCCTCATCCATTCCGAACAGGCCGCATAAAAAAGATTCCTGGAGTTCCACCCGCATAATTTCCTTGTCCCGGACCAGGGGCCTGAATCCTTTCCAGCGCTCGTTGACAAATTCTCTGACCTGCTCCATGCCCACGGCATGGTCCAGCTCGCCCTTGCGGTAGAGATAGGCGGCCAGGCGAAAGGAGCAAAAGGTGCCCTGGCAGGGGCCTTTTCCGATACGGCTGCGCCGCCCCACCTCTTCCAGGGTGGGAACGGCGCCCTCGCTTTTCAAAGAGGCCACAATGTCGTCCACCATGCTCTCCGAAACCATTTCACATTCGCAGATCAGGGTGTCCCGGGGTTCAGGCCGGGCCATCCAGACCCTGGGGGAGTGCCCCGGTTCGGTCCACCGGCCTTTGGGGCTTGCGGGCAGTTTTTGGGTGGCGGTCAGGCAGGGGCGGGTGTTTTTCAAACGGGCCGCCACCACATCGGCTGTACGCTCGGCCATAAGGCGGTAGGAGGTCAGCTTGCCCCCGGTAATGGTGACCAGATTCTCAAGACCGTCTTCTTCATGGGTTTTCAAGGTATAGTTGCGGCTGATGTCCCGGTCGCCTCCCCCCTTGCTCATGACCAGGGGGCGGACGCCGGCGTAGGCGCGGATATACCGGGTGGTGGCCAGTTTCGGAATCATCCTGGCCCCCTCTTTGATAATCACGTCCACCTCTTCCATGGTCGGCCGGATATCCTCTAAACTGTCGATGTGAACCGAGGTGGTGCCGATGATGGACACCGTCCCCCCGGGCACCAGGATGTCCGCATCCGATGCCGGGCGCAGGCGGTTGATCACCCGCTCGCTGATCCGGCTCTGGGTAATGAGCAAAGAGCCTTTGGAGTAACTCATGGCAATACGGGCCCCGGCCATGGCAACCACCTCGTCGGCCCAGGCGCCTGAGGCGTTAACCACCTGATCCGCCTCAATCTCAAATGTTTCCCCGGTCCGGGTGTTTTCCACCGTGGCGGCATAAATCCGGCCCTTTTCCATTTTAAAGCCTGCAAGCCGGGTGTTCCTGAAGATCTTTGCCCCGTGTTCCTGGGCATCGGCGGCATTGTCCAGGGACAGCATAAAAGGATCCACCACCGCATCCTCCACGGCATAGGCGGCAATGATATCTTCGGCAAGACAGGGCTCCATCTGCCTTGCCTCTTCACAGGAGATGGCAGTGGCCGGAATCCCGTAGCGCCGGCACAGATCGGGAAAGGCCTTTATATAGTCTTGATCATCTCCTTTTACCGCCACAAAAAGCCCCCCGGTCTGCTCAATGCAGTGGGGGGCCAGTTTCTTGAGCAGCCGGTTTTCAATCCGGCATTCTTCGGCGGTTTCGCCGTCCTTGAACACATACCGGGCGCCTGAGTGGAGAAGGCCGTGATTGGCACCGGAGGCACCGGCGTTGATATCTTTTTTATCGATGAGGACACAGTCAATCCCGCGCAGAGAAAGATCCCTGGCAAGACCGGTTCCTGTGGTACCGGCACCGATGATTAAAACAGAGGTATGCACCACCGTATTCTTCCTATTCATAGCACTTACTATGGGTCCTTAATTCCGGAATTGATGACCGCTTTTCAAAGGGGCACGGAACCACCGTTTTGAATTCGATCGATAATGTTCTTTTTTTATTCTTTTTTTATTCGAATTTCAACTTTTTTATTCTTTTTTTATTCTTTCCCCCTTGACTTCCGCTCAGAACTCTAATAACAGAACATTAACGAACAAAACTAATATTTGCTAATATCACTATTCAGTTAACCGTCTGCCCATCTCTCATTACCTCCCGGCAGACATTGTTTCAAACCCAGGTTCAAAGCGCTTAATATTTTTGTTTGCAGGAGGGGTTTCCATGGGGCTGACCTTAGAAAAGGTAAATAAAACAGTGGAAGGCGAGACCCATCTGGCCGATATTGACCTTGCACTCAATTCCGGAGAAAAAACCGTCATTCTCGGCAGAACCCTTGCCGGAAAAACCTCCCTTCTCAGAATCCTGGCCGGTCTGGACCGGCCGACATCGGGAAGGGTGCTTGCCGACGGCCGCGATCTGACAGGGGTATCTGTCCGCAAACGTTCCGTGGCCATGGTCTACCAGCAGTTCATCAACTACCCTTCTTTTTCGGTGTACAAAAATATCGCCTCCCCCCTGGAGGTGGCCGGTATGGGCAAGGCCGAAATAAAGGAAAAGGTGATGGAAACGGCAAACTGCTGCATCTCACTCCCATGCTGGACCGCCTTCCATCGGAGCTTTCCGGGGGGCAGCAGCAGCGGGTGGCCATTGCAAGGGCCCTGATGAAGGATACCGACCTGCTGCTCATGGACGAACCCCTGGTCAACCTGGATTACAAGCTTCGCGAAGAACTCCTGGAAGAACTCCAGGCCATTTTCGAAAAACGGGACTCGGTGGTTGTCTACACCACCACAGAACCATCCGAAGCCCTGAAACTGGGCGGCAATATTGTCGTTATGGACGAAGGCCGCATCCTGCAGACCGGCCCCACCTCACAGGTTTACCGGAATCCGTCCACCACAAAGACCGCAGCGCTTTTCTCAGATCCCCCCATTAATTTTTTTGACGGTGCTGTGGAGTCAGGCCGGGTGGTCATCGGAGAAGATTTGATGATAGATCCGCTCCCGCCCTTTGACACCCTTGCACAAGGTGCCTACTGCTTCGGCATCCGCCCCAACCACCTTTATCTGCGCCGCCAGACCGACAAGGACATCAAAATTGTCTCCCGCGTGGAGATCTCGGAAATCAACGGGTCTGAAACCTTTATCCACTTTAAATTCAACAATAAAAGGACCGTTCTCCACGAAGTGGGGATCGACGCCCGGAAAATCGGCTCTGAAATTACGGCCTATGTGAACCCTGAAAAATTTTTTGTCTATTCCCAGGATGGAGATCTTCTCATATCACCGGACACCGTCGCATAGGAGAATTGAATGGCAAAAATATGCTTGAATGAAATCGCCCACAGCTATCTTCCCAACAGCCAGTCTGAGGATGAATACGCCCTCAAGCGCATTCACAACACCTGGGATGACGGCGGGGCCTACGCCCTTTTAGGCCCGTCAGGCTGCGGTAAAACCACCCTGCTCAACATCATCTCAGGACTTCTTAAACCCAGCCGCGGCCGGGTGGCTTTCGGCGAAACCGATGTCACGGATCTGCCCCCGGAAAAAAGAAACATCGCCCAGGTCTTCCAGTTCCCCGTGCTCTACGATACCATGACCGTCTATGATAACCTCGCCTTTCCCCTGCGCAACAGGGGATTTGACAAGGAATACGTGGAGCGGCGGGTCCGTGAGGTGGCATCCATCCTTGAACTGGAGGACTTTTTAAACAAAAAGGCCGAAGGCTTGGGCGCCGACGCCAAGCAGAAGATCTCCTTGGGGCGGGGCCTGGTCAGAGAAGATGTGGCCGCCATCCTCTTTGACGAGCCGCTGACCGTCATTGATCCCCAGCTCAAATGGGAACTGCGGTGCAAGCTCAAGGAAATCCACGAAAAGCTCAAACTCACCCTGATATACGTGACCCATGACCAGGTGGAGGCCTTAACCTTTGCCGATAAGATCATAGTCATGGTCGAGGGCCGCATTGTCCAGACCGGGACCCCCCAGGAATTGTTTGAATTTCCCAACCACAAATTTGTGGGGTATTTCATCGGCAGTCCGGGCATGAATTTTATGCCCTTCACCATGGAAGGAGACAAGGCAAAGGTGGGAGAGGCCCTGATTCCTTTGGATGCGCCAGCGGCCAGTCTAGCCCGTGATGCTTCAGGCACGCTTGAACTGGGCATTCGCCCCCTGTATCTGGATATTTCCACAACACCGGGGCAAGACCGGTTTGAAGCCCCGGTAAAGGGCGTTGAGGACCAGGGAAGCTACCGGATTGTCTCGTTGGAGTTTCAGGGCCATACGCTTAAATCCAGGATTTCCGGAAAATGATCCCGTCCCGGAGACCCGGGCCTTTATTCGCTTTCCTGTGCAATGGGTCCGTCTTTTTGCAGATGAAAAACTTTTAAAATAAGGAGCAGACGCGTCTCATGAAAAAATGGCAGGACAATAAAGGATGGCTGTTCATCCTACCGGTCTTTTTAATTGTTGCCTTTTCAGCCATTGTGCCCCTGATGACCGTTGTCAACTACTCCATCCAGGATATCTTCGGCCCGGGTCAGCGCGTCTTTGTGGGAACGGAATGGTTCAGGGAAGTCTTAACGGACGAACGCCTCCACGAGGCCCTTTGGCGGCAGCTGCTCTTTTCGGGACTGGTGCTTCTTATTGAAATGCCCCTGGGGGTGGGTATCGCCCTGCTCATGCCGACCAAAAAAGGATTCGGCGCGTCACTTGTCCTGGTTCTTTTGGCCCTGCCCCTGCTGATTCCATGGAATGTCATCGGCACCATCTGGATCATCTTTACCCGGCCGGACATCGGACTTATGGGAGCCGTCATCAACTCTTTAGGGATCACCTTTGATCACACGGCAAACGGCCTGCATGCCTGGATCACCCTCATGCTCATGGAGGTCTGGCACTGGACGCCCTTAGTGGCACTTCTGGCCTATGCCGGCCTGCAGTCCATACCGCCCGCCTATTATCAGGCCGCTAAAATAGACGGCGCCTCGGCCTGGTCCATCTTCCGCTACATCCAGCTGCCCAAAATGAGGGGGGTGCTCACCATCGCCCTTTTGCTGCGGTTCATGGATTCGTTTCTCATCTATGCCGAACCCTTTGTCCTGACAGGCGGCGGGCCCGGCAACACCACCACCTTTTTGTCCATCTATCTTGTCAAGATCGCGGTTGGCCAGTTTGATTTAGGTCCTGCCGGCGCCTTCTCCCTGATCTATTTTCTTATCGTTCTGCTCTTCTGCTATCTGTTTTACCAGGCCCTGCTCAACGTGGGCAAAGGAGAGGAATCATGAAAAAAAGATATATCGCCCTGACCTTCTACCTTTTTTTGATCATGCTGCCCATCTACTGGATGCTCAACATGAGCCTGAGAACCAATGCGGACATCATGGCCCGGCTGGTCTTTTTTCCCACGGACATAACTTTTGCCAACTACATTAAGATTTTTACGGAACCCGCCTGGTACTCCGGGTATATTAACTCCATTATCTATGTGGTCATGAACACCGTAATCTGCCTGGTCTCGGCCCTGCCGGCGGCCTATGCCTTTTCAAGGTATTCGTTTATCGGAGACAAGCATGTTTTCTTCTGGCTTTTGACCAACAGAATGTCCCCTGCCGCCGTATTCCTGCTCCCCTTTTTCCAGCTCTACTCCACTTTCGGCCTCATTGACACCCACATTGCCGTGGCCCTGGCCCACTGCCTGTTCAACCTGCCCCTGACCGTCTGGATCCTGGAAGGCTTCATCTCGGGTGTGCCCATTGAAATTGATGAAATGGCCTTTATCGACGGGTACAGCTTTCCCAAGTTCTTTTTCAAGGTCTTTATTCCGCTGATCCGATCCGGCATCGGCGTAGCCGCTTTTTTCTGCTTCATGTTCTCCTGGGTGGAACTGCTCTTTGCCCGCACACTGACCACAACCGTGGCCAAACCCATTGCCGCCACCATGACAAGGACCGTGTCGGCCTCAGGTCTTGACTGGGGTCTGCTTGCCGCAGCCGGAATCCTGACCATCGTTCCCGGAGCCCTTGTGATCTGGTTTGTCCGCAATTATCTGGCCAAGGGCTTTGCCCTGGGCCGCGTATAGAAAAGGAGGAAAAATGAAACTGGACTGGATGGCCTGGACAATCCCGACGGCCTGCTTTTTTCTCCTTCATCGCCCTTTTGCTCATTGCCATGACCATCTGGGAAATCAAATCTCCTACCGTAAAAAGAAAAGGATTTCTTCCCATTGCCACCACCCGGGGGGACCGCCTTTTCATCGGCCTTTTAACCACAGCCTATATCCATCTGGCATGGATCGGGCTAACGGAACTGGCCATCTGGTTTGCCCTCGGCATCTCCATCGTCTGGATGGCGGTGGTCATGCGATGGGGGTAGCATAAGCAGCGCAAGTGCAGAGCCTGAAAGGGGTTTTACAAAAGGCCTTCAAACCCTTTCCCAGGTGCTCCGATTTAATCCCCTTTTTGAAGGCCTTGGGAGGAACAAACGATGAAAAAGATTTTTGCCGTATTGGCGGCGCTCTGCCTGTTCGCCACCCCGGCCTTTGCCGGAATGGACGCGGCCAAAAAATGGGTGGATTCTGAATTTCAGCCATCTACCCTGTCCAAGGCGGAACAGCTCAAGGAAATGGAGTGGTTCATCAAGGCGGCCGCTCCCTTTAAAGGCATGGAAATCAAAGTGGTGTCCGAAACCATCCCCACCCACGAGTATGAGTCCAAAACCCTGACTAAGGCCTTTGAGGAGATCACCGGCATAAAAATCACCCATGATCTCATCCAGGAAGGCGATGTCATTGAAAAGCTGCAGGTTCAAATGCAGTCCGGAAAAAACGTCTTTGACGCCTATGTCAACGACTCCGATCTCATCGGAACCCATTACCGGTACGGCGCCGTGGTCAACTTAACGGACTGGATGGCGGGAGAAGGCAAGGACGTCACCCTGCCCACCCTGGACATTGACGATTTCATGGGAAAGTCCTTCACCACAGGACCGGACGGGAAACTCTACCAACTGCCCGACCAGCAGTTCGCCAACCTCTACTGGTTCCGGTATGACTGGTTCAAACGTCCGGATCTTAAAAAACAATTCAAAAAAATGTACGGATACGAACTGGGCGTGCCCGTCAACTGGTCCGCCTACGAAGACATTGCCGACTTCTTTGCAAACCATGTCAAGGAAATCGACGGCAAGGCCATCTACGGCCACATGGACTACGGCAAAAAAGCCCCGGACTTAGGGTGGCGCTTCACCGATGCCTGGCTTTCCATGGCCGGTTGCGGCGACAAGGGCCTTCCCAACGGCAAGCCCGTTGACGAGTGGGGCATTAGGGTAGACGAAAACAACCGCCCCGTGGGTGCTTCTGTTGAACGCGGCGGTGCGGCAAACTCACCGGCAGCCAAGTATTCCCTGCGCAAATACATGGAATGGCTGAGAAAGTACGCCCCTCCGGGCGCCCTTGGCATGGACTTCTACCAGTCCCTGCCCTATCTGGCCAAAGGCAACGTGGCCCAGCAAATTTTCTGGTACACCGCTTTCACCGCTGACATGGTCAAGGAAGGCACCCCTGTAGTCAACGCCGACGGCACTCCCAAATGGCGTATGGCGCCCTCCCCCCACGGTCCCTACTGGGAAGAGGGGATGAAACTGGGATACCAGGACTGCGGCTCCTGGACGCTGATGAAATCCACCCCGGTTGACCGGAGAAAGGCGGCATGGCTCTATGCCCAGTTTGTGGTTTCCAAGACCGTCTCCCTGAAAAAGGCCCATGTGGGCCTGACCCCCATCCGGGATTCCGACATCCGGGATAAGTCCTTCACAGAGCGTGCCCCCAAACTGGGCGGCCTGGTGGAATTCTACAGAAGCCCTGCCCGGGTAAAATGGACCCCCACCGGTACCAATGTGCCGGATTACCCCAAACTGGCCCAGCTCTGGTGGCAGAACATCGGTGAGGCGGTTTCCGGCGAGGTTACCGTCTCCCGTGCCATGGACAACCTGGCGGCCGAGCAGGACAAGATCCTCTCCCGTATTGAGCGCGCCGGCGTCCAGGGAGACAAAGGTCCCAAGCTGAACAAAAAGGTGGACCCAAAAGAATGGCTGAGCAAGCCCGGCTCCCCCAAGGCCAAACTGGCCAATGAGAAGCCCCAGGGTATGACTGTGGATTACGATCAGCTGATCAAAACCTGGAACAAATAAGGATTTGACAAGACACGGTCATTCATAGCAGTATGGCGGGGCACCCTGATGCGATCAGGGTGCCCTGTCTTTTGCGATAATGTTCAATAAAAGGGGCACACAGAAAATACCCATGGCACAGACCTATATCCCGGCGGACCGCCAGACCCGCATCCGGCGAATCATTGAAGAAAAAGGGGTGGTCAAGGTGGTGGACTTAAGCCGAAAGTTCAACGTCACCGAACTGACCATCCGGCGGGACCTGGATGTGCTGGAGGGCCAGGGTATTCTGGACCGGACCCACGGAGGGGCCATCCTGCGCCACCGCATGAAAACCGAGCCCCTGTACACGGAAAAAGACCAGATTAACAAGCGGGAAAAAGAGCTCATCGGCCAGGCCGTAAACCGGGTGGTGGAACCCGGGGACACCCTGCTGGTGAACACGGGCTCCACCACCAGTCAGGTTCTTCGTCATCTGACGGGAAAACAGCTGCGGGTCATCACCTCCAACGCCAATGCTCTGCTGGAGGTAACCGATCCCGATATTGAACTCATCCTCACCGGCGGTCTGTTCCGCCGCCAGTCCAACTCCCTGATCGGCTTTTTCGCCCATTCCATGCTGGACCAGGTCTGCGGCTCCAAAGCCATCATCGGCGTGGACGGCCTGTCCACCAAATTCGGCCTGACCACCCCCATCCAGCAGGAGGCCGAGGTGACCCGCCTGATGATCGAGCGGACCCAGGGTCCTGTGGTGGTGGTGGCGGATCACAGTAAAATGGGAGTGGTCTCCAACTTTGTCACCGCCCCCATTAAAACCATTGATATGCTCATCACCGATGCCGGTATCAAGCCTGATTTTAAAAGGATGCTGGAAGAACTGGGCATTGAAGTGGTGATCGCAGGTTAGTCGTAGAAAGCCTGCCCCGCCAAGGGTCTTGGGCCGATGGCCCCGGGATTGTCATACCTTTATTTGGAGTCCCTCAGCATGTATCGGTTTTCCACGCTGAATATCTTAGAGCTTGCTATCACTTTAAATCCGAATTTTTCATAAAAACGAACATTCTCGTCCAGATCCGTTTCAAGATACGCCCTTGCCCTGCACTGATCTACCTCGTTGCAGAATCGCTGTAAAAGTTCGGTGCCCACCCCCTTTTTCCGGTAAGACGGCAGAACACCGGCAGGACCTAAATGCCAGTGGGGTTCAACCGGATCATGTGCGGCCCATTCCCTGAACCAGACCGATTTTCTCCAGTTTACATCGGTTTGATCTTCCGGGATATCCCTTTCATCCAGCTTTTCACCGATGCATGACGTCATTCTCATAACACCGATGATTTTTTTGCCTTCCTTTGCCAGAAAGACAATTCCGGGCGCATGATTGAACAGTTGAAAAAACATGTCCTCTATCTTCAACCGTTCTGTTTCACCATTCCCCCGGAAAACACCGATATGGTGGGGGTTGTTGAGCATGGCAACGCTAAGGACTTTCGCAGATTCTATGGTGTCGTTTTGTTCCATAAAACAAATACGAAAACCGCTCATATCGCCTCCTTCTAAGGATCTTTGTTTGCGATCAACACGCCACAATCAAAGAGACCCAGGCGCCCTTCCGGGCTGTCGGGCAGCTTAAGCGCCCTTGCCTATAATGTCGTGGCCGTATGAATTATCGATGGAACAAAGCCAGGTCCCGTTTGCAGCTTTGTTAAAAACATAAGTGGCCTTGCGTTCGGTTGCGGGCAGGTTCGGCGCAGAGACAAGCGTATTGGCCAGAACCAGAGCTGTATTGCCGGACTCAAGGATTTGCATTCCGTTCTGCCTGACTTGCAGCCCGTTTTTAAAATAAACGGCTATTCGCTCAAATGCGTTTCGTATGGCTGCTTTTCCAATGGCATTAGTGCCGGGTTCAATGACCAAAACGGCATCGTCTGTATAGATATTGAGCAAGGTGTTAAAGTCTTCGGCAACAATCGCCTTGTCGGCTCTTTCGATTTGTATTTCGATCGGGTGCTTGTCCATTAGATATCTTTCTATAGTTTTGTGGTCCGGGTCAGGAGAAACGCCTGGCCGGAACGATCACGTTCTCTTATTTTTAAAATAGTCCAAAGCCTTAAGGACAAATCTTGCATAGGCACCAGCTTGACCGCCCCCCATTTCAATCGCAACATCAATGGTTTCATACACCTCTTCATCGGTTGCCCCCGCCTGAATCGCCTGATCAAGGTGCCACTCCATGCAGGGTTCACATTTTGTCACAATTGAAATGGACAGTGCCATTAATTCCTTTGTCTTTTTCTCAAGAGCACCATCGCTAAATGCTCTTTCTTCTAATTCTAAAAACGGCTTGTATGTTTTGACATTGTTTAAAAACCGAAGATGCAGCGTCTTCCGGTCTTTAATACTTTGCTGAATTTTTTTATAGGTGAGATCTTCCATTGCGCCTCATTCACTCAATTCCCCTGCTAAGCGTCCACTCCGGCAGCCGATTGCAACTCATCCCGGATTTTCATTAAAATTTTACCCGTGACATTAGAGCTTTGGCCATACCCGATTCCCCAGAAACCGTCTGCCGCGGAATGATCATATAATCTGCCTTTGCTGCGTTTAAGCACATCCGCCAAATCGGGATATTGATCAAACCGGGCACGTATCGCCCGCTCCATGACAAAAACTTTTATCTCCTCCCAATCCTCTCGGATTTTGAACTTTCTGGTCTGACCGATGGCCGCACATTGAAAAGGACTTGTGCAATCCTTTATCCTCGTAATGATTAATTCATCAGTGAATTTTGATGCTTGATAAAATTGTTCCGCAGAGTGCCAGGTAAATGCATCCAGGGTAAAAGGAATGACCGCTAAATTTGAATATATATCTTCCTCAAGCATTTTTATCCTCAATGCGACACGGCGCCTGTCCCGTGCGTCTGCTTTACTGCTTTTTTATAATCTTCATCTCCCAGGGGGTGGAAAACCATGTTGCCTGAAAAAGTTCAGCTTTTCCCAAAACCGTCTTTGGTATTCTAACCCCAATCAAAAGTTCCATATTCAAAACCCACTGGAAAGTCAATAAATTCTGTCTAAGGATAAAACGATACCCAGGCCCCGGGAATTGTCCATAAAAAAGATTGACTTTAGGTCAGACTACGCCTAATTTCACTATAGTGAATTATTAATCATCAATGGTAAAAAAACGAGGAGGCGGTTATGGCACTGGGTCTGGTCTTTTTTTATCTTCTCTTTCCTGCTCTCATCATCTATCTGTGCATCCGTTTTCCCCTGCTGGATAAGATCGGAATGGTCATTCTCTGTTATGCCGTGGGGCTTTTGATGGGCAATTCAGGACTCCTGCCCCAGGGGATCGAAGGGATCCAAAACAATATCTGCGAAGCCACCGTTGCCCTGTCCCTTCCCCTGCTGCTCTTCTCCCTGGATCTGCGGCAGTGGGTTCGCCTGGCCGGAAAGACCATCCTGTCCCTGTTTCTGGCCATCGTTTCCATTACCACCATTGCCACAGCCGGTTTTTTCTGGATCTCCGGCGTGACAGACTGGAAGCTTGTGGGTATGGCGGTCAGCGTTTATACGGGCGGCACCCCAAACCTGGCCGCCGTAAAAACGGGCCTTGCCGTAGACCCGGACCTCTACTTGTCCTTTCACACCTATGATATCTTTGTAAGTTTGTTGTGCATCGTTTTTTTCATCACCGTGGCCCAGAGAATTTGTCTTCTTTTTTTGCCCAAATTCCAGACGACCGGCAGCGGCCCTGAAAAAGTGGTTATAGAAGAGGATACCCAAAGCTACCGGCAGATGCTCACCCCCCGGGTCATCAAGGGCTTAGGCGCAGCCCTGATTCTTTCTGCAGCCATTGTTGGAATCTCTTTAGGCCTTTCCGGCCTTGCCTCCAAATCCCAG
Source organism: uncultured Desulfobacter sp. (assembly GCA_963677255.2). Classification (GTDB taxonomy): domain Bacteria; phylum Desulfobacterota; class Desulfobacteria; order Desulfobacterales; family Desulfobacteraceae; genus Desulfobacter. The sequence goes on from CAXXER010000003.1 coordinate 1,123,261, forward strand.
GCCACCGCCGTCACGATCTTGCTGATCACCTCGCTTGGCATCGGCGCCTCGTTTATCTCGCCTGTCAGGGCGATAGACAAAAGCTTTGCTTTAGGCATGTATCTGATTATGATCTTCTGCCTGACGGTCAGTTCCATGGCGGACTTAAGCCGGCTCGCTGACGTCAACCTGCCGCTTTTAGGATATATTCTGCTCTGCGTCTTCGGGTCCATGTCTCTTCATGCCCTGCTTTGCCGGCTGTTTAAAATCGATGCCGACACCTTTATCATCACCTCGGCCTCCGCCATCTGCTCCCCGCCCTTTGTGCCGGTGGTAGCCGCAGCATTGAAGAACCGCGCCGTTATCATTTCGGGACTGACCACCGGAATCATCGGCTACGCGCTGGGAAACTATCTTGGGATCAGCGTGGCCTATATCGTTAAATCATTCATCCACTAACTCATCAGCCAAGGGGATATCATGACCGCCTTACCGGAACAGGGACGAAAATTTGCCGACGTCCTGAACGATTTGAAAGCATACGGGGCCAAGGACCCGGACTATAAAAGCGCAAAAACATGGAGTCTGTCTATTACCTGGGAGAAGACTATGCCGATTTTCTCAACGAAGCCGGCCGTCTTTACGCCTCAGCCAACGGGCTTAACCCCATGGCCTTTAAAAGCCTGAAACGGTTTGAATCCGAAGTTGTCCGTATGACAGCCACCCTTCTGAACGGAGATGAAAACGTCTGCGGCATCATGACCTCCGGAGGGACGGAAAGCTGCCTTCTGGCAGTGAAGACCTACCGGGACAGGGCCAGGAAACTCAACAAAATTAAAAAACCGGAGATGATCCTCCCGGAATCGGCCCATGTGGCCTGGGAAAAAGGCGCGGAATACTTTGACGTCAAACCGGTGCGCATCCCCCTGGCAGAAGATTATAAGGTCAACACCGATCTTGTGAAAAAGGCTGTGAACCGGCGGACCGTGATGATCCTGGGCTCTGCCCCGGGATACCCCCACGGGGTCATAGACGACATCAAAACCTTAGGGCAGATTGCCGCCTCCCATAAAGTTCCTCTGCATATCGACGCCTGTGTGGGCGGCTATCTTTTACCCTTTGCAGAAGATCTGGGATACGATATTCCCCCCTTTGACTTCAGAGTCCCGGGCGTGACCTCCATCTCCGCAGACACTCATAAATACGGTTTTTCCGCAAAAGGCGCCTCGACCATTCTCTACCGGGACATGGACTATATGGCCCACCAGTTTTTTGTCTCCACAGAGTGGCCCGGCGGGGTCTTTGCCTCTCCGGGCCTTTTGGGAACCCGGCCCGGCGGCGCCGTTGCTGCGGCCTGGGCCGCCCTCATGGCGACAGGACGCCAGGGGTATAAAGATCATGCAAACGCCATTATGCAGACCACCGCCACCCTTACCCGGGGAATTGCCGCCATACCGGGCCTTGAAGTGGTGGGCGCGCCCAAGGCCAGCCTGTTTGCCTACCGCTCAACGGAAAAAAAACTGGGGATCTATGCCGTAGGAGACCAGATGGAGGAGCGGGGCTGGCATATTGACCGCCAGCAGAAACCCGAATCCCTCCACGCCATGGTCACGCCCATGCACAAAGATGTGGCCGATCAATATCTGGCCGATCTTGCACAAAGCGTCGCCTTTGTCCGGGCCAATCCCGCCCTGTCCGCTAAGGGAAGTGCAGCCACCTACGGTATGGTCTCCAAGGTGCCCATGCGCAAAATGGTCAAAAAAAATGTGCTGGAAATCATGAAGAAAAGCTACGGGCCTGGAGGAGACAGCCTGGATATCTCAGAAACCCGGGAAGGGGACTGGAAGGATAAGCTGGCAAGACTATTTCTGCGCTTAAGGGCCTAAGAGAAAAAACCGGTGAGGCCGCACTGGCCGCCACAGGCGTCAGCCAGTGCTAAGGCCCGCTGTCACCATATCCATGAACCGCTCAAAAAGGGCCTCATGGCTGATGCCGTAAGTTTTCTCAAACCCCTCCTGCCGCATGAGGATGATCTGAATCACCCCAAGCACCTGGCCCCAGAGGACCATCATCAGCTGAATCGGTGCCAGATCGGTTTTGATGATTCCTTTTGAAACGGCGGATTCAATGCACCGGACCATGAGATCGGCTGTGGCATCGGTCTGACGCTGGCAGCGCTGCTTATAAGGGCCCTGTTCAGGTGCGCAACCGTCTGCCTTTTGGTAAACACAGGCAAAGGCCTCGTAGATCATGATCAAACGCAGATAGTCGGGGCTTGAAAGGGAAAAATCAAAAAACGCCCGGCCCAGAGCCCGGATATCCTCTTGCCCGGCGGCCTTTTCAAGCCGTTCATGCAATTGTTCAAGGCCGCGGAGCACCACCGCTAAAAACAGCTCCTCCTTGTCCCTGAAATACATATAAATGGAACGTTTGTTGTATCCGCAGGCCTTGGCAATCTCAATGATGGTGGCCGCATCATACCCTTTGGTAAAAAAAACGGGTTCGGCCAGGTCGATGATCCTGTTTTCCCGCTGCTGCCGTTCCCAGGCTTTCCGGTCTTGGGTGGTCATCCGGACATCCTCTTTAGGGTTACCCTGTGGTCAGGGGAATGTTTTGCCTTTACGGGAACTTTTTTACACCATAGTGAAGCGGCAGGTCAATGGTTTGAGACCAGACGGTCCAGGCGGGATTTTTCCCTGGCAAGGCCCTGCGAGTTAAGCGCCTGCCCCAAGGATCTGAAAACCTCCCGGGCCACCGCGGTCTTGGGCCTTGGGGAGAGCAGATGAACATCAAGGGTTTTAATGTCAATAAAAGCTTCATCCAGCCTCTCGTAGGAAAGCCCGCCGTCCGGAAGTGCCGCTTTAAGATCTGTTAATACCCGGGTCACCGTTTCAAGGCTGGGGCCTTCGAGCACCGCCTTGTTCCCTAAGGTTTCGACATGGGGCTCAACTGCAGGTTCGGCAGGGGAAACCCCAAGCTCCTCAAGGCCCAGATCCGTAATGCCAATACCGCCGGACAGGGTCTTGAGTTCGGCATAGCCCCCCATAAAAAGGGTTTCAGCCATTTGTCCGGCTTCGGTTTTATCCATGCCCAGCATCTGCCCCACATCGTGCATGGAAACCTGTGTATTCGGATCTCCACCACTCATGGTATTCAGCTTTGCCAAGTACATTCTTGCCCGGGTTGAAATTGTCTCCATGGTCAAGCCCCTTAAAAAACATCCCGCCCCGGCATCAGAACCGGGGCGGGACGAAAGATTTTCTTTGGTTTCCTGCCGTATTTAGGAGGACATACAGCCGTCATCTTCACTGATCACTTTGGAATAGCACTCGCTTCGTTCCTTGTCATCCTTTGAGTTTTCATCGCATTCTGTCATTTTTTCAACAACATTTTTCTGATCTTCAGCATCGCAGTAGTCTTTTTTTTTGTCAGACATGGTGTCCTCCTTTATCAATTATGATCAGGGCGTTTCATTACGTAACCTTAATGGGTATAAGCTAACGCCAACTTGCAAAAAGTCAAGAAGGGGAATCCAACGATAAAACGCCTCGTGCCCTAAGCGGCAAATCACACCACCTGAAGGTTGCTGGCACCGAGTCCGGCAAGATCCGTAAATCCATGGAGTTCGGCAAGCTGGGTTAATTCGGAATCTTCCAAAACATTATCCGCATCCGTATCCCCGGCCCAGTGATATACCCTTGAATCTGTCCCGTTGCTGATCAGAATATAGGTCTTTTCCGATGTGTTGCCGGCAACATTGATCACCCCGTCTGCAAGAGACGCCACCGTAGTCGGGGTAAACCCGGCATCGGCCTGGTCCAGCACGGCGATAATCTGATGGGTCAGTCCGCTCAGCCCGCCGCCACCGGAATTTGCCGCAGCAAAAAGGGTGCCCCCGTCCACCGACAGCCCCAGATCGACCTGGTTGAACTGCAGCACATCGTTACCATCGGAGCTGTTGATGGTAAAATCCATGATAAAATCGGAGTTGCCCCCGTCCTTAAGGGCGAAATAATCACTCCCCTTGCCTCCCAAAAGGCTGTCAATGCCGCCAGATCCCCCTGAGATATAGTCGTTTCCCTCATACCCGTCGATTTTATTATCCGCCGTATCCCCCAAGAGGGTATCCATGCCCTGACTACCGTTGATATCCTCAATACCGGACAGAGTATCGGTAAACATAAGCCCCCCCACGGTGTCATAGGCGGAGACATAGTTGGAGGCAAGATTCGCAATGATATGGTCAAACTGGCTTAGCGTGTCCAGGTACACACAATCAATCTCATCCTTGTCACTGCCAAGGCCGCTCAAAAGATCTCCCCCCTCAGTCAGGACAAAAACGTCGCCGTCGGCATGGTTGGATCCGGTCAACGTATCGGCATAGGCGGAGCCCGCCGTGACCCGGATATTAACCAGGGTATCTGTGTTCCCCCATCCGTCCGTTGCCGTGCCGTTTTCAAGATCCACCGTCACTCCGGCAGGATCATTGACATAAACGGCGGCAAGCTCTTCACTATTCGCTGCGGCAGAACCTGTAATCGTATCGTTACCTTCCATGCCCATAGCATACCAGTGAATATCATCCTTAGTGCCGGAATCTTCTGCGGAAACAAAAAGAGCATCTGCATACCTGGACCCGACGATCCCCCCGATATTGACCAAGGTGTCAGTATTGCCCCATCCGTCTGTGGCTGTAGAGCCTGTGTATCCGCCTGCATTGGTATAATAAAGATTTACGGTCACACCGGAAGGATCGTCATGGTACCAGGCCACATCGTTTGGATATTCCCCCTGGGCATTTCCTCCGTCCAGGGTATCATTTCCCTGCCCCCCGCTCAGGGTATCGTCGCCGAGTCCGCCGTTAATGGAGTCATCCCCGTCAGTACCGACAATAAAATCGTTGCCGCTGGTCCCGAAAATGGTGTTTGCAACGATTTCCTGAGTCTCGGTATCATCTGGGGCATCCGGATCGTCGGGCTCAAGATATTGAGAGACAAGGTCATCATAAGAGTTGATGGGCGCAACCGAATAAACCAGGGGGGTGCTCAGATCGGAAAAATCAATTAGGGCCAGAACGTTTAACCCTTCATCGACCTCATCCGTCTGTCCGTCATCCTCTCCGGTTTCTCCATCCTCCCCGTCCCCGTCATTGGCATCCCCGTCATCACCGTTTTCGCCCCCATCGGTTTCCCCGTCTCCTTCATTGTCACCCTCCTGGCCATCCGCGCCAGCATCTTCACCCACTGAAGAGATGGGAGCGGCAGACCTGAAATAATCCAACTCCTCCCGGGTCATGACCCGGGCATCCCCGACCGCCTTTCCTTCCAGAAGATCCACGATTCGCTCTGAGGCGTCAATGAACTGGATATTGCCCAGGCTGTCCTGAATCACCAGGACATGGTGGGCCCCGATTTTTTCCACGCCGTGCTTTTCCATTCCCTCATGGACCTCACTGGCCACGGTGGTTCCCCGGATTCCGATAGTGGCCAGGGGTGATTTGAGCTTGAAATGGTCGGGATTTTTCTCGGCGATTTCGCCCGTGACAGTCCTAAAAACCCCCTTGGTCATGTTGAGCAGGAGATCAGAGCCCGAAGGATCCTTTGCATCATACACAAAATTATCCACCCGGATTTCACTGTTCTCCCCCTGGGACAGGGCAGTGTTGTCCCGGAACAGCACCTCAATGGCTCCGCCGCCTTTAGTGATAAGGGTTTCGCCCTTAAAAATCTCGCTTCCCTCATCCAGAGACCGGGACTCGCTGTCCGAAACAGCAAAGGCTTCGCCCGTGACCTGGACGATCTTTCCCACAGCATCCGGAGAATTGTAATTTTCAGCCATTTCGTATCCTTAGGCCAGCAGATTGTAATCGAATTGTACCGCGTGCTAACAATGATTCATGAATAAATAATAACGCGGAAACCGATGTTGCTCAACAAAAAACATGGCAGGTGAAAAACAACGGACGTCGAAACCTAAGTTAATTTTCCTTTGTCGACGGAAAAATCAGGGATGGTTTCCCCCCTTTTTTTCGCAGCCAGTTCAGCCCCGATCGCACCGTTGCCCCTCTTACCATGCCTGCCATCAACTTTGCCTTTCCGGGAAAATCCATCAGGACAAGTCCGGCCACCATGGTCAAAAGCCCCTGGCCGGGAATGAACAGCATAATAAAACCGGCAATAAAAACGATGCTCCCCAGCACATTTCGCACGATCACTGCAAGAACCGGTTTTCCGGCAGTCTGCCCCGGATTTACGAAATAGTCCCGGGGCAGTCGGCCCACAATCCATGGCAATGTTACAAGGCTGCCCAAAAAAATCATCAGGGATAAAAACGACAGCATCCAGAACACCGTCTTGTAGGTGTCAAGAAAATGGATCATGACAGCAGCAGCCTTTCTGCCATGGTACTGTTGATGTGGTTTTGGTCAAACAAAAAAATTAGTTTCATCCCTCAGACTTTGAGGACCATAAAAATGTACTCACCCTTGTTGATATCAATGGTGAGATTGGCGCCCCGCCCTTCTGCATATCGGATCCAGAAGGGCCTTTTATTGACTCCGCATTCATAATCCGGATGGGATTCTCCTGTCTTACCGTTTTTCCAGGAAAGAATCATGGGGTGATCGCAGCGCTCAAACGCCTTATCCTTGGCGGCCTGTTTGGCCAGGGAAAAGTCAAGGTTATCGTCGGTAATCTGTATTTCAATATATTCTGGTGACTGATTTTCAGTCATTGCATGTATCTGTGCCATGACATCCTCTCTAAATCTTATTTTGTCGTCATGATAGCGGGCAACGCCTTGGCGGCTGAACTCAAGACCGCTTGATGCAGTCCCCTTATGCCCTATGGGCAAAAAGATAAGGATGGTTTTTTGTTTGACAATACTGCCGGATGGAATATAGAACCTTAAGCGTTAAGAACGGACGCGATCATGGGAAAAACCAAACACAACATCGTTAAAAAACTTGCGGGCCTTATCATCAGACTGTTATTTGTCCTGATCCTGGTTTCAACCCTCCAGGTGCTGGCCGTTAAGTTCATCAATCCGCCAGGGACGGTGAATATGGTTTATGAATGGGTGCTGGGAACCTTTTTTGACAAACCCTATGTGACCCCGGTTTATGTCTGGAAAGACCTGGATGATATCTCCATCCATCTCAAACAGGCGGTGCTTGCCTCGGAGGACCAAAGATTTTTGTCCCATAACGGCTTTGATTTTACGGAAATTCGAAAAGTTATTGATGAGGTTCTGGCCAATCAGGGGTTAAGGGGGGCCTCTACCATCACCATGCAGGCCGCCCGTTCCCTTTTTCTGCCCTCATCACGAAGCGTGGCAAGAAAACTGGCCGAGGTCTGGTACACCGTTCTCATGGAACTGATCTGGGATAAACCCCGGATATTTGAAATCTATTTGAACACGGTGGACTGGGGAACCGGTATCGTTGGGGCCCAGGCCGGTGCAAAAGCCTATTTCAGCCGGGATGTCCGGCACTTGAGTCCGGCCCAGGCCGCGCTCATGGCAGCGGTTCTGCCAAGCCCCCATAAATGGTCAGCCCGGTCTCCCGGGCCCTATGTTAAAAAAAGGATGAAACGGATCATGGGGCAGATGGACACCATGCCCCGTCTTTGAATGTACATAAACTTTTATTGGATATCCATTAATTCCACATCGAAAAAAACCGTGGCTTTGGGCGGCACCACGCCCGGGTATCCTCCGGCTCCGTATCCTAAGGGATAGGGGACCAAAAGCCTACGTTTTTCTCCTTTTTTCATGCCCAGAACCCCGATGTCCCAGGCTTTGAGGACGTCTCCTTTTCCCAAAGTGAACTCAAGGGGCCCCCGCTCTTTTGAAGAGACAAATACAGTGCCGTTTTCCAGCAAGCCTGTAAAGTGGATACCCACCCGGCTCCCCTTGTCCGCGGCCTTTCCGGTTCCGGTCTTAAGGGGAACATAAAGCAGTCCGGAAGAAAGAGGTCTGGCATCGGGGAAGCGTTTTGCCATGGTATCCCGGAATTCGGCCAGGTCCTTTTTGATTCTGCTGTTCTCAGCTTGCGCCCGTGCCGTCTTGATTCTGTCAAAGGCCTTCTGGCTGATTTCAAACGCCCCGGCCTCATCTCCGACAGGGATAATGGTCACATGTTCAATGACATCCCCCTGCGCAATGTTATCCACCACCACCTGCCCCCGGACCACCCGGCCAAAGACCGTATGTTTGAAGTCCAGCCAGGGCGTGGCTTTATGGGTAATGAAAAATTGGCTGCCGTTGGTATTCGGCCCGGAATTGGCCATGGACAGCACCCCGGGGCCGTCATGCTTGAGATCCGGATGAAACTCGTCGGCAAACCGGTAGCCCGGCCCGCCGGTGCCGTTACCCAAGGGATCCCCGCCCTGGATCATGAAATCGGCAATCACCCGGTGAAAGGTAAGGCCGTCGTAAAAGGGCTTGCCCGTCTTCACGTCGGTCTCCATGGTCCCCCTGGCCAGTCCTGCAAAATTGGTCACCGTCAGCGGCACCTTTTTGTAAAACAGCTCAAGCAAGATGACACCCCGGCTGGTCTCCATCTTCGCATATAGTCCATCCGGCAGTCCCTGCAGTGCTATATCATCCGAAGCGGAAACCGGGGGACAGATCATAATCAGACCTAAGCATACAGCGGTTAAAAGCAGCTTAAACACCCAGTTTACGGCATACTCTAAAACTGAAATCATTTTTCCTTGGGTTCTCATGGGGTATCCTTAAGATCGGTGTATCAGGCAACATTTTAAGGGTTATACCAGCTTGAAAAACCCGAGTCCATGTAAAAATATCGGGCAAGTATCCGGTTCCAAGATCCCGGGAAAAGACGGGGTTGTTTATCCATGGAAGGGGGGAGTAAACTATAGCCTGATCTCAGAAAGCTCCGACCAGATTCAGTCAACGAGCAGAAATAAAAAAAGCAGCCGAAAGGCTGCTTTGAAGGGCTTTTTATGGGGTGAGTGACCGGGATTGAACCCGTCGTCATGCACTTTTTCCTAAACAATGTTGACATCTTAGAAAGTAGCTGATCAACAATTGATAACATCAACGCTTAAAAAGGAGGCTCTATGGGGAAGGGAAAGCGCCTAAAGTTGAAACGTAAACAAGAAGCGGAGTCCGTTTCAAAAATTATGATAACAGGACAGGGGTTGGAACCTCTCACCGATGAATTGATAGAGCGTCTATCCAAGGAGAAGGGTATGCCCATTGCAGACCTTAAAGATCTCCAAAAAGATGGATACCAATATTCACCATCAAGAGGATCTTTTTTCGCTCCACCAGAAATTAATACTCCTTAAACAATCAGAATATACGTGCGGGGGCCGGTGCAAGCCCCCACACGTACCTTACCCCGCCTTAATGCAGTAAGGAGGAATAATGAAAGAATATATCAAAGATGGGAAAAAAATTCTTGAAGTAATGCCCGGTTGGATCGAACACTTTATCGGGAATGGCAATCTACAGTTAGAATGTACTGTACACCCTACTATATATATCGAAATGAATCCGTTTGATCATGAATTACATCCTCTCCCTAATGGTGAATGGATGTGTCATGAATGCTACCTTAAATTTAAAAGTGGGGATATCAAGGACCTTCGGATAAATAACCACTTGGCCGGTTGGTTATAACCATAAGATATTGACCTGCCCCATCCTTCAATTCCACCACCTACGTTTGACAGGGGAAAGAACAAAAAAATATAGACATTTTTTTGTTCTTTCCCCACCACTCAAAACGCTCAAGATTGCCGATTTAATAAGGGTCTGTTATGGCGGGTATGTTACCCCTCGGAAAATCTAAAAAATTTTGATTTTCTTAATATCTTTTTCAAACCATTATATTTTCTCTGGCTCACTCATTCACTCTCAAACAAAAAACTGATAGCATATTTTCGTTTGTCCTGGAGCGGATCTGCCCGGCGCCGAGCTGGCCAGGAAAAAAAGTGCTATCACTTTTGATCCGGATCTGTCCAGGAGCTGGATCAGAATGCTATCATCTTAATGGGCGGAGCCCACGAAGCGAAGCGGAGAGTTTGGTTTCCCCAAACTGTTAACAAAACGTAGCGAATCAACGGAGAGCGCTAAGCGCGAGAGATATTGAACGGTAGTCCCGAAATCCGTTCGATACACGAACTTGGCGGACGTTTAAGAGGGCTACCCCCGTTCTAACCTGAACCTTGTTTTATGCCCCCCCTAAAATCCCATTTTATAAATAAAAGCACTGTATTCAACTGGACTATAATACCATGGGCGTCAGCAAACCGTGCCAAGCGGAGCGCGGAGTGAGGAACGAACGGAGAGGCCAGGAGCCTGGCGGGTAGTCCGTAGCGTAGCGGAGGACCGGAGCGAAGCGCAGCCAGAAGGTATCCGGCCCGGAGCGTAGCGGAGGGAGGCCCCCAAAAGAAAAAAAAGGAACCCCACCAGCCCCTGGAACCCCCGCCCCGGCGTGTCCCCCTCCCCGGCAGCCGGGGCGGGTTTCCCGTGGCTGGCCCCGGAGGGGCCAAAAAAGGGGACCTTAGTCCCCAACAAATCCCGAAGGGCTTTAACTTGATTTCTATAGAATAATTGTCACCCTTTTGACCATGCGGTTAAATTGTCTGTGCATCCTGCTATATCCCCCAGCATTTCACTTCTTAAATTTTTCAAATTGAGACATTTTTGGTTTTCTTATTAATTTTTCTATCTATTCTATGTAGAAAATTTACAACAAAACAAAGACTTTCCGAAAAAACATCTTGATTTAGTTATTAATTAAATTGAATATATTCAGAATGTTATGTTATTTTTTTAGTTGACAGACACGGTCCGACAATATACTCAATTAATTATGAGAAAACCAAATGAAATAGTTAAAGTCACTTTCAAAATCGAGGCATCTAAGCTGGCCTTGATTGACCAGTTTGCTGCTAAATCAAAAATCGGATCCAGAAGCCAACTAATTCGAAACTTTGTTGATACTGGTTTAGAAGACATGAAATTTATCCAAAAAACCGGATTATTACATTTAGCTCTTAAAGGATTCGATCTTATGGCGCTTGTTAAAAAGTCTATCGCCCACCGAAAATATAAAATAGAAGGCGAAAAGCTCATTATCAACGTAAAGGAGAGTGATTTAAAGGACTGACTTAAAAACCCCTGGTGGTGTTAGCGCACCGAACCAGGGGCTATAAATGTTCCAGAGAAAAAAATGCCTGCCAGCATTGAAACCCGGAACACTTCTTTTATATAGATTTTCGAAAGTAGTGTCAAAACCTCTTTGGAGCATTTGAATACATCCATTGTATTTGATACCCAAGGAGTTTTTTATGCACAGGGTTTTTATTACCCGAGGAGACTATAAAGGCCTTGAAGGAGACGCTACGTATCTCCCCCAGGCAAAGCGTTATGTTGTTTCTATCCCATCGTCTAAAAATGCTCAAATCAAAGAGGACCTTCCGCCTGAAAACCTGAAAATCCTCAGAGGCCGCAGGCCTCCTATTCTTGATAAAAAAGAGTTTATAACCCTGCAACATCAAGTTGCGGAGAAAAAAGTCATAGCCTGTAAATGTTCCTGCTCGTCATCCTGGTGCGAAAAATGTTTCGTTGCTAAAGGGAAATCAAAAGCTATTGCCTCCAAACTATCCAAAATGAATCATAAAGCTGTCCGTTTGGTCGTTTTAACGCCTGATCGTAAAAAATTTTCTGGCCAAGACTGCTATATGACAATCCGTAAAAAAGGAGCCCTTAGCCAATTTATACACAATTTGGAAAGGACTTCAGTGATTCGGGTTGTTAATTGGCTCTGGGTGCTTGAATGGTACAGAGACGGGTTCCCTCACTGGCATTTCTTTATAGAAACTGAGGAGGGGAAAAAAGGGCAGATTGGTAATGCTGCACTGCTGAAACATTGGCCTTATGGATTGGTACGGGAGGATTTCATACACAATGACGAGCACTGGCAGAGGTATACAAGTTATTTCGGAGCAAAAGGTTATTTCGATCCCAAAAGCAAATCCCAAGGGAAAGATAAAACGCACCAATTAACCCTTCCCACCTGGGCAAAAGAAGCTAAGGGTTTGCGGATTAGAAAATATGGTGCCAAGGTTATTCAAGAAGCCCATGACCCTGAAACTATTGACCTTTTTTTGGCGAGGGCCAAGTTCCTTTGGCTATTTACCTTAACCGATGACCCGCTTCTCAAATCCCTTTTGGGCATTTCTTTTTTCAATTATTTACCCGATCTAATTATTAACAATGAGATCCGACAGCAACTGAAAACCTTTGAATCTGAGGAGCGCATTGCAAAGTATCAGAAACGACTTCTTTTTCTATACCTGCATGAATTGCATGACAATCTGTCATTCAAAACTCAAATAGCAACGTATCTTTTTCAATCGCTACCTAAAAAACGAATCCGCCAGGAAAAAACATATGGAGAAATCTTAGATGCCTGCGGACAATCCACTTACTGTCTGGTTTGTAGTGCTGATGGTAATCAACGATGGTATCTATTGCATCTTCCATATAGGACATACATACGACAACAGAAGGGGTATTTTGAACCCCATGTGGGATATAAATCGGAAATGCTTTCAACGGATTTTCAAAATCTTTACTGCCAGTATCAATTCCCCAGATCCTTGCCGGAGAGGACTTAACATTGACTCCACACCGGCCCTCGGCATACAATCAATCTCTAAAATCCAGCAAGTATTGGAAAGGGGGTGATTTATGTATGAAAGGTTCTATCTATACCGCTCAGAAATGTTTTGAATGCGGTGGCGTCCTTCGTTATGTTGAGGGTCGGGGAAAATTGGCCTGTCCGGATCATCCGCATGTGGTTTGGCGAAATAACTGCCAAGTCCGATTCGGGCGGGAACATACCAAGCGTTTTAAGACCTTAATAGAAGCTGAAAGACACTTAACATTCCTTCGGGCACAAACGGATAGAGGTGAATTCGACCAAAGGGATTGGGCCAAGGATCAGCCATTATCCTTCTATTCTCTCCGGAAGAAATTTTTTATCCATAAAGAGAATAGTGGCGTTGGTAAAAAGCATCTCAGCCATATTGCCAATACCTTGAGACTTGCAGGGAAACATTGGGATACCATGCAAATCAAGGAGATTGCAGAGGCAGAGATAGAGGATTTCTTTAACAGCCTGACCACCGTTTCCGGCAAAACCAAAAAAAATTATCAAAGCACCCTGCACGATTTCTGGTCCTGGATAGTTCGCCGGGAGAAACGCAGATCTGGTATCACAATGCCTATTTTTCCTGAGATCAGATTCAAACTGAAGTGGCGTCAAATAGTAGACATGGAACAGCAGGCTGCTATTTTGGATGAAATCAAGAGACTGACGTTTGATATTAACCCGCGGTTGTGGCTTGGTATCAAGTTGCTCTCCATGTATCCAAAAGTCCGGCCTGGGGAAATGCTTAATGTCAAGGAAGGGCATATCAATCTAAATGAGCATTGGATTTTGTTTCCAGATCCAAAAGAAGGTGTTCCCAAATTTATCCACCTTCTGCCAGAGTACTCGGAGATGATAAGAGAGATCCGCGGCCCCAAGGGTCTCCCCGACATGTACTTTTTCCGTCATGTCAAAGCTAAATCAGGGGTGAAAGGAGGCGTCCGGTTCGGTCAACGGCAGTTCCGCATGTGGTGGAATCGAGCCTGTAAAAATCTTGGCATTGAGGGGATTGACCTTTACGGAGGGACAAAGCACTCCACCGTAACGGCCCTTGGTCAAATTTTGACACCAGAGCAAATCCAAAGGGGTGTCACCGGCCATGCTTCGGAAGCTTTCAAACGATACATGCTTCCGGACGTAAATGATGCCATCCAGGGCGCTCTTGCCGTGCAGAAAATACAGTCCCAAACTGATAAACATCTGATAAACCGTTTGGGCATAAAAAAAGCAGCCGAAAGGCTGCTTTGAAAGGCTTTTTATGGGGTGAGTGACCGGGATTGAACCGGCGACAACCAGGGCCACAACCTGGTGCTCTACCAACTGAGCTACACCCACCGCAAAAAACTCTCCTTGTTTATCAAAACCGCTTTCTCTTTTCAAGCTTTTTTTAAAATATCTTCAATTTTTCATTCCAATATTATGATTGACCTGGCCCGGGTGTTTGACTATTATCCAAGGGATTATAAGCAAACCATGAGCAAATAAAGGATCAATGGATGAACGCACTCATCATCTTCCTGATACGGTTGATTTTAGGCCTGGCCTTCGGCATCATTCTCACCCGGCTGTTCAAGCCGGACTGGGGCATCTATCACGGGATCGGCACCGGCGTTGTTTTGGTGGCCCTGGCCTATGCCATGAGCTTTTTCAGAAAACCCAAAGAATAACAACAGGACAGATACGGTTTGGACAATATCATACTCGGAACAGCAGGACACATCGACCACGGTAAAACCAGCCTTGTCAAGGCGCTCACCGGAACGGAGACCGACCGGCTCAAAGAGGAAAAAGAAAGGGGCATCACAATCGAGCTTGGGTTTGCCTCTCTTGATCTTCCCAACGGCCAGCATATCGGCATTGTGGATATGCCCGGGCATGAAAAATTTGTCAAAAACATGGTGGCCGGCTCCTCGGGAATTGATGTGGTCACCATGGTCATTGCTGCGGATGAAGGGGTGATGCCCCAGACCCGTGAGCATATGGAAATCTGCAACCTCATGGGGGTGCGCCACGGTCTTGTAGCTTTAACCAAGACCGACATGGTGGACGAGGACCTTCTGGAACTTGCAATGGATGATATCCAGGAGTTTATCCAGGGCACTTTTTTAGAGGACAAACCCATCATTCCGGTGTCCTCTGTCACGGGCCAGGGCCTGGACAAATTCACTGCCACCCTGGAAAAAATCTGCAGCGCCCTGCCGCAAAGAAAATTTTCCTCCATTTTCAGACTGCCCGTGGACCGGGTATTTTCCATGAAGGGCTTCGGTACGGTGATCACCGGAACCCTGATCTCAGGCCAGGTTAATGTCGGAGATGAAATCATGGTCTATCCCAAACGGATCACCTCCAAAGTCAGAGGCATTCAGGTCCACTCTTCCAGCGTCGCCCAGGCCCAGGCCGGCACCCGGACGGCCATCAACTTTCAAGGCCTGGACAAGGAGTCCGTCCTCCGGGGAGATATCCTGTCCACCCCTTCCACTCTTATTGAAAGCTATATGGTGGATGCAAGCTTTCTATACCTTGAAAGCAATGCAAAGCCTGCCAAGGTCCGGACCCGGGTCCGCTTTCACTCCGGCACAAGCGAGATCCTAGGGTATATGGTGCTTTTGGACAGAGATGAACTGCTTCCCGGAGAAGAGGCGCCAGTGCAGTTTCGTCTGGAGGCCCCGGTCTGCTGCATCAAAGATGACCGCTATGTCATCCGCAGCTACTCTCCGGTCAGAACCATCGGCGGGGGCACCATTCTCAATCCCGCCTCCCAGAAGCACAAGCACAAGGATACTGAGATCGTGCAGGGCCTTGAAGACCTGCTCTCAGAAGACAATGAGAAGGCCATTGCCTATTTTCTCTCCCTTAAAGGATTTTCAGGGCTGACCCTCAACGAGTTGCGGGTCATGACCAACATCCCGGACAAAAAGCTTGCCGCCGCTCTTCAAAAGATGATGGCCAAGCAGGAAATCATCCTTCTTGATAAAGAAAAACAGGTGTATGTATCGGGAAAGACCTTTGACCTGTTCAAGGAAAAATCCCTGGCCAAGCTGACCGACTACCATGGGGCCAATCCGCTAAAAGAAGGGATGCCCAGTCAGGAGTTAAAATCCAAATTCCAATACGTGGATGACAGCAAATTTTTCAACATTCTGTTCAACCGCCTGGAGAAAGAAGGACTCATTGTCCAGGACAAAAACCTGGTAAGACTCGCCGATTTTAAAGTGGCCCTGCAGGTGGACCAGCACGAGGTCAAGGAAAAGATTCTAAAAATCTATCAGGATTCCGGCCTGACCCCGCCCTTTTTCAGGACCATCTGCCAGGATCTGGATCTCGACCAGAAAACAGCCAAAGATGTCCTTCAAATGCTCATTGATGAAAAAAGCATGGTCAAAACCAAAGACGATCTGTTCTTTTCAAAGGCCGCCATGACAGAGCTTGAGGAAAAACTGATCGCTTTTCTCAAAGAGAACGAGACCATCACAACACCGGAATTCAAGGATATGACCGGCATATCAAGAAAATTTGTCATTCCCCTCATCGAATACTTTGACAGCATCCGGCTGACCATCCGGGTGGGGGATCACCGGCAGTTGAGAAAACAGCTGTAGTCCTTCTCCCTCCCAAAAGAGCAAAGGATAGAAATGGGTATGGACTAAAGGACTTGTTCTGCAAAGGCTTCCACAATACCGTCCAGGCGGTTCCAGCCTTTAAGGGTCAGAAAAAAATATCCGCCGCAGTCGGTCAGATACCCCAGATTTTCAGTCTCAAGCCCTGTAACCAGATCATGAAACAAATCGGTAAACGGCACCTTTGACAAGCGGTCAAACAGGGCCACGTCAATCCCCTTGCGGGTCCGCAGTCCCACCATGATCATTTCAGCCATCTGCTGGGCCGCATTCAACGTCTCCTGTTCCTCCACCGCAAGTCGTCCCTGCTCAAGGGCCTGGATGTAAAGGTCCAGGTCCGATACATTCCAAGACCGCACCGGCCGGTTTCCATCCTTGGCAGACCGGCCGGCGAAAAGGGAATGGGCAGAGGGACCGAATCCGGTATAGGGTGTCATCTGCCAATAGGCCGAGTTATGGCGGGAAATCCTTTCGCGGCCCCGGGCAAAATTGGATATTTCATAGTGAAAAAATCCGGCCGCCTCCAGGGCCATCGAAGTGAGGGAAAACAAGTCCGCCTTTGCCGATGATGACATAGGGGAAAACGCCCCCGTTCCGGATGCCGCGTAAAGCGGCGTGCCCGGTTCCAGAGTCAGCGTGTAGCATGATAGATGCTCGGGTTGGTAGGCCAGGGCTTCGGCCAGCTCCTGCCGCAGATTGAGATCTGATTCCCCGGGAACCCCGTAAATCAAATCAAACCCGATATTGTCAAATCCGGCATCCCTGGCCTGGGCAATGGCCGACCGGCCCGCGGCACTGGTGTGGACTCTGCCGAGGAATTTTAGTTTTTCAGAGTCAAAAGACTGGATTCCCAGGCTGAGCCGGTTAACCCCAAGCTGTTTGAGTCCTGCAAAATATTCATCACTAACCGTACCGGGATTGGCCTCAAGGGTTATTTCAGCCCCGGGCGATATCCGAAAAGCGGTGCCAATTGTGTCAAGAATGGATTCCAGGTCTTTTAGGGGCAATACAGATGGTGTCCCCCCACCGAAATAAAGGGTTGTGACAGGGCCGACACAGTCTGGGTTCCCGGCGGCCCGGATTCGGATTTCCTTTTTTAAAGCGGAAACAAATTCCGGCAGGCGTCCCAGATTCTCCAGTGAAAAAAAATCGCAGTATCCGCATTTTTTAAGGCAGAACGGGATGTGAATATACAGGTGTTCAGACAAAACGTTTCATCAGCTGATTGATGATCTCATCCACATTATCCGGGGTCACGCCGAACCCGATGCAGGCCTCTTTGACCTGCTGGAGGTGGGGACTGCCCTTCATATCCTCAGGCCCCCGGAAAAACCCCATTCGCCGTCCCACCTGATACACCACCCGCTCGTCTTCGGGCAGCTCGAAAAAGCTGTCGATGATGCGGATCATTTTATCTTTGTCATCGGGCAGGCGGCCCTCCAGGGTTTCAAAAAGGTTGAGAATATGGTCACTTTTCACCCGGGTGCCGATCTGATCCAGGCTCTCCAGGAACAGTCGCAACTCTTTTGCCACCATGGCGTCGCTGGCCTTTTCAAACTCTGCCGCGGCCTGTTCCAGAGCCAGAGACGTTCCGGGAATCACGGCCAGAGTCCGGATACGGATATATTCCGGATTAATGGCGTTCAGTGCGGATGCCGTTTCCAGGGCATGGTCAATGGAAAGCTCAATACCGCCCAGACCTGGCATGATATATTCGCTCAACTCGATTCCGGCGGCCCGAACCTTTCGCCCGGCCCGGATGTGCCCGTCCCTGGTCACGCCTTTGTTGATCCGCTTTAAGACCCTGTCCGATCCGGACTCCATTCCGATATGAATCCGGTCCAGGCCCGCCCGCCCCATTTGTTCCAGTTCCGCCAGGCGGATACGCAGCAGCGTGTGGCTCCTGGCATAGGTGGTAATCCGCTGAATTTCCGGGAAACAGGTTTTCAAGTGAGCAAGAACCTGGATGAGGCGGTCCGGTTTCATAATCAGAGAATTGGCATCCTGTAAAAAAACACAGGTCATTCCCGACGCATACCAGTTCATGGCCGCATTGAATGCCACCCGGTCCTTGACCTCCAAATGGCCGTAAAGGCTGTGAACCGCCCCCTGATCCATGGCCTGGTCCGACGCCAGATTCTCTTTGATCTGCCGGATATAAGAATGGATCAGATCAATATCCCGGATTATATTTTCCACAGACCGGACAGAGAACCTTCGCCCCTTGTACACGCTGCAAAAAGAGCACCGGTTCCAGGGGCAGTTGCGGGTCAGGCGGACCAGCAGGCTTGCGGCCTCGCTGGGAGGACGGATGGGTCCTTGTTCAAATCCGTCATAGGCATCCGTCACCTGTTTTCTTTCTTCTTTTCCTGCCATAGGTCTATCCTTGATTACGAGGATGCTTCTGACCTGGTTATAATCAGAGCCCCGCTGAATGTCAATTTATTTGGACCACGCTTGAAAAGCCTGTGGGGAGTGTGATATTTAAGCTTATTTTATTGTATATCGTACCGTATAAATAAATCTTTAAGGAGATCTTCCAATGCCCGGGTTTGAACTTTTTGGTGACGAGGAACGCAAGCAAGTCAATGACGTCCTTGAGACCGGCGTATTGTTCAGATATGGTTTTGAAGGGGCCAGAAAAGGCCATTTCAAAGCCCTTGAATTTGAAAAAAAACTGGCGGACACCACAGGAGCCGCTTTCAGCCATCTGTGTTCCAGCGGCACTGCAGCCCTGAGCACCGCCTTAGCCGCCTGCGGCATCGGTGCCGGGGACGAAGTCATTGTTCCCCCGTTTACCTTCGTGGCCACCTTTGAGGCCGTGATCCATGCCGGTGCCGTTCCGGTGTTCGGAGAAATCGACGAGTCTCTCTGCCTGAATCCGGACCGCCTGGAAGCCGTGCTGACCCCGAAAACAAAAGCGGTGGTCCCCGTTCACATGTGCGGTGCCATGGCACGGATTGAAGAGATCAAAGCCTTTTGTGACGAAAAGGGACTGATCCTTTTAGAGGATGCCTGCCAGTCCCTTGGCGCCTCATACCAGGGCAAACATCTGGGCACCTTCGGACTTGCCGGCTGCTTTTCCTTTGATTCTGTCAAAACCGTGACCTGCGGCGAGGGCGGCGGTATCATTACTTCGGACCGGGAGGTCTACAACCGCTGCGACCAGTTTGCCGACCACGGCCATGACCATTTAGGCGGCCCTGACAGGGGGGCGGACGACCATCCTATCATCGGCACCAATTTTCGGATCAGTGAGCTCAACGCTGCCGTGGGCCTGGCCCAGCTGGAAAAGCTGTCTAAAATCATTGATATCCAGCGCAAGAACAAGGCCGCCATCAAAGAGGCCCTCTCCGATATCAGCGAAGTCACCTTCAGGTATCTGCCCGATCCCATGGGGGATTCCGCCACATTCTTAAGTTTTTTCCTGCCTACCCAGGAACGGACCCGGGCCGTGGCGGCCAGGCTTTCGGAAAACGGGGTCGGTTGTGCCTATTGGTATGACAACAACTGGCACTATATCAAAAAATGGCACCATCTAAAGGGGCTCAAACGGTCCGCTCCCCTGGCCTTTGAACTGGCAGGCGCCCTGCCGGATTACGACAATCTGCAATTGGAAGAAAGCGATCAAATCATGAAGCGGACCCTGTCCATGCAGATCATGCTTTCCTGGACCCAGGAAGATCTTGAAAAAAGGATCCAGGCCATTCTCAAATCATTTAAAGACTAAGGATAAATAATGTTCAGAAATTTTAAACTGGTGCCCAATGTCATCTTCGGCCGGGGCTGCTTTGCCCAGCTGGACGACATCGTCGGCGGCCAAAGAAGTTCAGGCGATGACTGGGCCGTTTTTGTGGTGGATGATGTGTTCAAGGCAACCGCCTTTGCAGACCGCATCCCCTGCCATGACAACGACCTTCTGCTCTGGGTCAATACGGCGGACGAACCCAAGACCACCTATGTGGACGCCTTAACGCAAAAGGTTAAAGACTTTTCTCCTACACTGCCCTGCGGCATCATCGGCATCGGCGGCGGCTCCTCCATGGATCTTGCAAAAGCCGTCTCTCTGATGCTCACCAACGAAGGATCCTCCACTCTGTACCAGGGATGGGACCTGATCCAGAACCCGGCGGTATGGCATGCGGCAGTCCCCACGCTTTCCGGAACCGGAGCGGAAGTGTCCAGGACCGCCGTGCTCACCGGGCCTGAAAAAAAGCTGGGCCTGAACTCGGATTACACCGTATTCGACCAGGTGGTACTGGATCCCGAGATTGTCACGGGCATGCCAAAGGAACAATACTTTTACACGGGCATGGACTGCTATATCCATTGTGTGGAGTCCCTTGAAGGCACCTATCTCAACGAATTCTCAAAAGCCTACGGTGAAAAGTCCATGGACCTGTGCCGCCAGGTCTTTTTGGAAGACCATCCCGATGCCGCGGACAAGCTGATGATGGCCTCCTTTTTCGGCGGGATGAGCATTGCCTATTCCCAGGTTGGTGCAAGCCACGCCCTGTCCTACGGGCTTGCCTATGTTCTGGGCACCCACCACGGGGTGGGCTGCTGCATCACATTTGATGCGTTGGAAGAGATCTATCCTGAAGGGGTCAAAGAATTTAGGGCCATGATGAAAAAAATGGGGGTGGACATCCCCAGAAAGGTCTGCGCCGATGTGACCGAAGATCAGATGGAAACCATGATCAACGTCACATTAGGACTGGATCCCTTGTGGGAAAACTGCCTGGGAAAAGACTGGAAGTCCATCATGACCCGGGAAAAGGCCCGCTCACTATTTGAAAAGATGTAAAAACCATGCCCATTGCTGTCATACCCGCCCGTTACGGGTCCAGCCGACTTGAAGGCAAACCCCTGGCCCTGATCGCAGGTAAGTCCATGATCCAGAGGGTCTATGAACAGGCTGAAAAATCATCGGTGGTTACACGCACCATTGTGGCCACCGATGACAGCCGTATTGTGGATGCCGTGGAAAAGTTCGGCGGAGAGGCCATGATGACCTCGGACACCTGCCGCTCCGGAACGGACCGGGTGGCTGAGGTGGCGGCCCTGCTGAACTTGGGTCCCCAGGAGATTCTGATCAATATTCAGGGGGATCAGCCTGTGTTCGATCCCAGGTGCCTGGATGAGATGATCAGGCCCTTTGGAGAGGAACCGGAACTTGGCATGGCCACCCTGGCCTTTAAAATCGTAGAGGAGCGGGAGATAACCGATCCTAAAGATGTCAAGGTCACCTTTGACCAGAACGGGTTTGCTCTCTATTTTTCCAGAGCCCAGATCCCCTTTCCAAGGGACGGGCAGACGGGGGTGGACTATTTCAAGCACTTGGGATTTTACGCCTATACCCGAGAATTTTTGGACCGCATTGTCACCCTGCCCACCGGGGTATGTGAAAATGTGGAAAAGCTTGAGCAGCTCAGGGTCCTGGAATACGGCTATAAAATCAAGGTCGTGGTGACGCCCTTTGATTCCCCCGAAATTGATCTGCCCGAAGATATTCTTCGAATTGAAAAGAAACTGGCTGATGCCCCTGCCCCATGAAATCCTTTTATAAAATCGTCCACACTGCGGCCGGCAACCAATGGCATGAGCCTGAAAAACGGATCATAAGCGAATCCTTGTGGATGCAGGATCAGGGGCACCAGGTTATCATTATTGCACCTGCGGACAGCCCTTTGCTCAGCCGGGCAAAAGCGGTGGGACTTTCCGCCTACCCTATCGCCTTTAAAGGATTCACCCGGGCCACCCAGAGCCAGCAACTCAAAAAGATCCTTGAAGACGAACAGCCCAATATCCTCAATGCCCACGGCAGGACAGACGGCAGCATATCATTGAAGGCGGCGAAAAAAGCCCGGGTCCCCTGCCGGATCCTCTCCTGCCATTCGGCAAAGCCCCTGCGCAGTTCACTTGCCAACCGGACGCTGTACAAAAAGCTTGCCCACTATATTTTTACAGGCTCGGATCACACCACCCAGCGCCTGAAAGGCATTTTCAAGCTCAAGGATATGGAAATTTTCTCGATTCCGGGAGGAATCGACAGGCCCCGGAGTCTTTCGGCTCCGCAGGAAGCCCAGGAGGAAATGGCCGACAGGTTAAAGCTTGAAAAGCAGACCCGTTTTATCGGGGTCCTTTCTCCCTGTGAAACCCGGTTTTCTGCCGCCCACGCCGTCGAGGTCCTCAAAGCGTTTAAAAGTCTACCCCCGGGGCCTCACCTGCTTATTCCGGCCCCCACGAGGGAAATCCGCAACCATCTGGATATTGCCATCGGACGACTGGCGCTTTCTGGGCGGGCTCATCTTATAGAGCCCCAAAACCTGTGGGATTACTATCGGTCACTGGCCTGCGGTATCCATATTCCGTCCCGGCGGTTCGACGAAGAAACAATCCCACGGGCCGCGCTTGAGGCGATGTACGCCTCCTGCCCTATTGCGGCCCTGTCAACCATGGGCATCTGCGAAGCCGTCTCCAATGGAAAGACAGGAATGTTGTGGCAGGGCAGCGAACCGGAAGAGATAGCAAGGGCGATAAAAACAACTCTGAACAATCCAGATGCCGCATCCCAGCGTGCAGAGGCAGCCAAAGCCCTGGTAGAAAAGCGGTTCACCATTGACACCATGGGACGGGATATCATCCGAATTTACAGGCTGCATCAGGTCCGCATAGATCGCCGGTATTATAAAGTGGATCCGGATATTTTTCCTGAAGAGTATTAGCTTTTGCCTATAGCTCCTGGCCATCCCCGGCCAGTTCGTAATACAGGGCTTCATACCGGTCTGCGGTATGGTCCCACGTGCAGTCCATGGCTGTTTGCCGGGCCTTTTCCCCCAGCTTTTTTCGTACGGCGTCCTGCCGGAGAACCTGCAGCATCCCACGGAGTTCTTCCGGCGTCTCAAACACAAACCCGTTCTCCCCCGATTCGATGAGAAATGAACACCCCGCCGCTCGACTGGTAATCACGGGAAGACCGCAGGCCATGCCTTCAAGCACGGTCATGCCAAAGGCTTCCGCCACAGATGGGAGCACCACCACATCGGCCAGGGCATAATAGGGCATCACATCATCAACAAGCCCTTCAAACCGGACGGCGTCTTCAAGGCCGCAGCGCTTTACAAGGCCAGCGTAATGGGCCTCTCGCTCCCCCCGGCCGACAACAAAAAGCTTCATGTCCGGACCTATGGCGGGGATCAGGGCATCCAGGCCTTTACGCCGGAATTCAGAGCCCACAAACACCACGGCCAGATCATCGGGGCTAAGCCCTTTTTCCCGTCTTACCTTCTGCCTTAAATCCCGAACCACTTCAGGACAAAACCGCGTCACATCCACCCCTGGCGGGATCACGGCAATCGCATTTTTGCGGTGATGACAGGTCTCAATATCCGCTTTGATGATTTCCGATACCGCAGCAAGGCTCTGGGAGCGGGCCTGAATTTTTTCAAGATACAGATAGAGCCAGGCCCTTGGAGAAATGACAAACTCATTGATCTTTTTGAGAAGGGACATTTTGTCCACGCCCCTTTTAAAGGAAAAGGTATGAACCGTGGACACATGGCCCGGGCAGCCCTTGTCGTGGGTATGAATAATATCATAGGGCTTTTCGTTAACCATGGTGCAGGACTGCCTTGCAAAGGAGTATAAGGAGAGAACCGAAGAAAAACGCAACCTATCGGGCACCCGGAACAGGGTCATGCCCTGTGCCAATCCCGGGTCTGCATGCCGGGCATACACATCAATGCGGTGTCCCCTTGCCGCAAGCCTTTGGGCCACCTCCACCGCATAGCGCTCCGCTCCGCCGGTCAAAACGTAATTCTTAATCACCAAAGCAATTTTCAGTTTCTTTTGCGAGCTGTTCTTCATAGGTTCCTTTACGGGTATCCGGACACTTTTTGTCCAATCCACTGTCAACAATTACAATGCCATGCCGCCTTATACCCTTTTTCCACAGAGCAAGTCCAAGGCTTTTAATTGATTTTTCCCATTGCCTTTGATAGGGTTCCCTATTCGAAATATCGTCTTATAAAAAACAATTTACGGATACAAGGACGTTTACATTTAAATGACCCCCGCCTGCTACGTGCTCCATGTAAAAAAAGGATATGAAGACCGGGAAAAAAGCATTGTTGACCAGTTCAGCGCTTTAGACCTGCCCTTTGAATGGGTGCTGGATCACGATAAGGATGAGATTACCCCGCAGACTCTGGAAACCTTTCATTACAGGGGCAATTTTAATCTGGCCGCCATCTCCTGCGCCCTCAAACATATCTCTGCCTGGCAGCGCGTGGCCCGGGCAGACGCACCCGGGGCCCTGATTTTTGAAGATGACGTCCTTTTGGATATAAATAACTTTAAACCGGTTCTGGCCAATGCCTTTGACGAGGCGGACAAAGACTGGAACGGCCAGGCCTATCTTAGCCTTGGAGACGGATGCGCCCTTTATGTCCCATGGACTAAGAAAAAAAAGGGGCGGCATCTGTACCGCGCCGCATATGCCAGAGCTGCAGACTCTTATTGGATCACCCGGGAAATCGCCTGCAAAATGACCGAGTGGGTGGATCAAAATGGCTTTGATCTGCCGGCAGACCATCTTATTGACCATATCTGCAACACCCTCGATATTCCCATTTTATGGCTGGAGCCCACCATTGCCCACCAGGGATCCCATACCGGACTTTTCCCCTCCACCATCCAGGATCTTGAGCGTGGAAAATGGACGGACCGCCTGGGCTGGAAAATAAAAATATTCAGAAGAAGATATATCTATCCCCTTATCGGGAAAGACCTGACTTTAAAACCGTAACCCCGATTGACTCCCATGAGCAAAAAAAAAATAAACCCGATCACCCTGGCCCGTATTTTAATCATACTGCAGTTGGCATGTATTTGCATTTCAACGGCTGCGGCCTCCGTTTC
Source organism: uncultured Desulfobacter sp. (assembly GCA_963677255.2). Lineage (GTDB taxonomy): Bacteria > Desulfobacterota > Desulfobacteria > Desulfobacterales > Desulfobacteraceae > Desulfobacter. Next base: position 1,148,470 of record CAXXER010000003.1, read on the forward strand.
CGAGGTTCTCATTTACCTGACATTTATCAGTTCCGCCCAGTTGCGCCGCAGGGTGTTGGACGTGCTGCGACAGCCCATGGTCGTCATGACCCTGGCCCTCTGGGCCATGGTGGGCATCGGCACACTCTATAGTGCCGCCCCTTTTGCCGATGCCTTTGACACCTGGGGCAGCTGGCGTAAATGCCTGCTTTTACCCCTTGCAGCAGCGGTTTTTGATGTCCCCGCATGGAAGAAACAGTTTTTAAATATCTTCATAGGTCTGATGGTTATCGGAGCGCTGCTTTCCTTTGCCAGTTCCCTTTTTAATTTTCAAATCGCATCCAAATTCGTTATCGGCATCGTGATTGCCAATCATGCAACCCAGGCGATCTTCTTTTCAGTTGCAGCCTTTGCCTGTCTGACCTTAATTGCATTTACCCAAGTCACCCGTGCCTGGATGTACTGGGTTGCAGCGGCCATCCTCATGGCAAATATCATCCTTATCACCCCAGGAAGAAGCGGATACCTCAGCTTTATTGTATTTATAATTCTTCTGGCGTATTGGAAGACCAAAGGAACAACCCGCATGATTGCATTGCCCCTGATCACCGCTGGTGTTGTTCTGCTGCTAATGCTGTCTCCGACGTCAAGAGACCGAATTCAAATGGGGGTAGATGAAATCGGAACTTATGAAACTGCCCCTGAAATTACATCAATAGGTATAAGGATTACCTTCTGGAAAAACACCTTGTCCATTTTGGAAAAATTGGAGCATCCCCTGATCGGATACGGCACAGACGGATTTAAAGTGCCCTATGCGGCTCAGGTGGAAGGGGGAAATGGCTGGCAGGCCGTCAAATCAACGGATCCGCATAATCAGTATTTAAAAATTCTGGTTGAATACGGCGCACTCGGGCTGATTATCTTTTTGGGCTTCATTGCCTCTTTCTTTCGCCAATCCGTTTCGCCCCCCTTTTACTATCTGGGCATCGGCCTTTTGATGGCCTGGTCTGTTACCAGCCTTTTCAACGGCCATTTCGGTACCTTCCATGAGGGACGGCTGTTCTTTTTATGGTGTGGAGTAATGCTGGCAAACCAGAAATCCAATTTGCCGCAGACCTGACCGAGCATCAGTCCGGATCTTTAAAATCCAAATCCAGGAATCTGTCCCGTCCTGTCTGTTTAAGATAACATTTGGCGTATTTGTAAAAGGTGCCTTCGAAATTTCCCAGGGCAATGACCACCCCGGGCCAGCCGTCCAGGAATCCCAACTTGAGGATATAGAGGGTAAAGGCCGACCAGAATCCATGGGACAAGGCTTTGAACATGCCGGCGGTCTTTTGTGAGGCGGCAAGTTTCTCCGCTCCAAGGGTGGAGTAGCGGTTGGCCTTGTGGATAAGCTCTTCCAGATTCTTATATGGGATCTGGACGATGGGATGCTTGAAATATCCGCAGGGCTTTTCGCTCAGGACCTGATAGCGCTCGTGGACGGCGTCCGGCTCAAACCGAATGGTGCCTTTGCGAAAAAGCTGGGGCTGGCGGTAATCCGGATAGAATCCGGCATGGCGGATCCATTTTCCCATGAAGTAATTGCGGCGGGGAACATAGTAGGCATCCAGGCTGGAGGCATCCCTGACAGTTGAAAGGATCTCATCCCGGGCCTCCTTCGTGCAGCGCTCATCTGAGTCCAGGCTGAAGATCCACTCATGGGAACAGGCGGCGATAGCCTCGTTTCTCAAGTTTCCAAACCCCGTAAAATCGATCTGTACGACCCTTGCCCCAAAGGTTTCGGCGATCTTTGCAGTGCCGTCTGTGCTATGGGAGTCCGCCACCACAATTTCATCCGCCCATGTCACACTTTTTAAGGCATCTTTAATCTTATCAGCCTCGTTATACGCAATGATGTATACGGATACCTTGCTCATCTATACCTTATCCCTTCTCTTCTCAAATTCCTGAGCCAGGCGGTCCAGGCCGTCTGGACAGTATACAATATCCGAGTTCTGAATCTCTTCCATCAACATGTCATTTTTTTCAAGGCTCTCCCGGCCGTTCTCCCGGTGCCAGAGGTGATAGCATATGGCACGGAAAGGATGCTCCCTGCGTTTTAAACCCGATTTAAACAGCCGGATGACCAGTTCCGAATCCTCCCGCCCCCAGCCGGTAAAGGCGTGGTTAAAGCCGTTGACCGCCAGGATATCCTTTTTAAAAATCCCCATATTGCAGCTTCGAATCCCGGACAGGCCCTTTACCGTGTAAGGCGGGAAAAGCGGCAGACGCAGGATATGATGACCGTTGGAAAGCCCTCCGGTGATAACGAAAAAAACCTGGCGGAAAAATGATACGGTGTCCTTGACGGTAAAGGCTGCCGCTTTTTTTTCATTCACCAGAACCCGCTTGCCCTGGAAAAAATATCCCGGCCTGGCAAGGGACAGATGGTCCTGCACGAAGTGTCCTTCCGGTATGCAGTCCCCGTCCAGAAAAATCAGGTAATCCCCGGTTGACGCCAGAATAGCCCGGTTTCTGGACATGGCGGCCCGGAACCCTTTGTCCGACTGCCAGACATGGCGAATTTCAACGGTCCGATTCTTAAGATACGAAGCCACGGCAGCCCTGGTGCTGTCCCCGGATCCGTCGTCCGCCACGATGATTTCCTCGGGCAGCCGGGTCTGGGCCAAAAGCCCGTCCAAAACCCGGGTCAGGGCATCGGGCCTGTTATAGGTGGTAACAATGACCGAAACCTTCACAAATCCTTCTCCCGTATGCAGGACAGCACCTCTTCCACCCCAAGGGTTTCCATACACCTGAAATCATGCCGGGTACACGGGTGCTTGGCATAACAGGGGATGCAGGGGAACGATTTCTGGATCACCGTGTGAATCGTCCCGTAAGGGCCGGTTCGAACCGGATTGGCAGGGCCGAATATCGCAAATACCGGAATATTCAGGGCAGCTGCCATATGCATCGGCCCTGTGTCGTTGCAAATAAAAAAAGAGGCCCGGGAAATGACGGCTAAAAGATCCTTCAGCCCTGTTTTCCCGGCGATGGACACGGCGTTTCCCCTGGAATGTGCGACCACCTCATCGGCAATGTCCGCTTCGGCCTTAGACGCGATGACCACCACCGGCAGATCCAGGCTGGCCGCCACTTCCCCGAATCGTTCGGCAGGCCACCGGTTGGCCGGTTTGCCGGCAGAGGGGCTCATGACCGCATAGGACTTGGGCAGCGCGTGACAGATGGCAGGATCCGTATCATACGGGGCAAAGGGATAACAGATCTCATCCGTTGGGCATCCGAGAAACGCCGCGAGCTTGAGATATCGGTCAATGGCATGTATCTTCATGGAGCCGTGAATCTTATGGCTATAAAAAAACGGGCTGCCCTCGTCGGACTCCTTGAATCCCAAACGCACCGGGGCCTTTGAAAACCAGGCGATCACCCCGGACCTGAAAAGTCCTGACAGGTCAATGCAGACATCGTAATGCCTGCCCTTAAGCTCCTTTCGAAGCTGGTTGATTTCCCGAAACGTTTGTCCCAGCCGGTCCAATTTTTTCCACTGGTCCTTTTTAATGACCCAGAGCCGGTTGATCATGGGATGTCCCTCAAGAAAGGTATGAAGCCCGTAAGCCACCACCCAGTCGATTTCAGCCTTAGGAAATCCTTTTTTCAATGCGTTCAGCACCGGCAGGGAATGGACAATATCCCCCAGTGCACTGGGTTTGACGATGAGAATCTTTCGGACATGGGAAAACCGACCCTCTTCGGGGCGTGCGTCAGTCATCTTTTTTCTCCAGAAGCCTGCGGCAGGCCCGGGCCACATCTTCAACACGGACCCTGTCCATGCACCGGTGGTCTATGGGGCATTCCGCCTTGAGGCAGGGGCTGCAGTGCACAGGCTTTCGGACCATGACGCTGTTGGCATTGGCAGGAGCCGTGGCAATAAAATCAGTGGAGCCGATCACGGCCACCTGGTTGACATTCTGGGCGGCCGCCGCATGCATAAGTCCCGAGTCGTTGGTCACAAAAAGGTCACAGGTCCCGATCAGGGCAAATGCCTTGGACAGACTTGTTTTACCTGCCATATTGATACAGGCGCCCTTAGCCATCCCCGAAATTTCCTCTCCCAGGGCATGATCGGCCGGCCCCCCGAAGATAATGACCCGGGTGCCGTATTCTTTTGACAGAATGGCGGCAAGTTTGGCGTACCGCTCCGGGAACCACCGCTTGGCCGTCCCTCCGGTGGCTCCGGGATTGATTCCGAGCACCGGAGCCGCAAGCCCCTGTTCTCTTAAGAACTGGGCTGCCCAATCCCTGTCCTGCTCTGGAAGGTGCAGTTCCAGATCCCGGCCGTGGGTTACAAGGCCGCCGCCGGCAAGAATGGCAAGGTAATAGTCGATAAGGTGCCCCTTTTTCAAAGCCGGATCCATCTTGATGCACCGGTTCAGAAGCAGAGACCGGCCGTCGGTGTTGTACCCAAGGCGCTCGGGGACCCCGGCCAGAAAGGCCAGAAGTGCAGCTTCAAAGGCGTTTTGCATCAGCACGGCCAGATGAAACTTTCGGGCCCTGATATCCCGGGCCAGCCTCAGGGTCCCCATTCCCATTTTGTGCCGCCCCTGATTTTCGTAGACCATAACCTCATCTATATGGGGGTTGCTCTCGTACACCGGCACCACCCAGGGTTTTGCCAGCACTGTAATATGGGCTTTAGGATAATTTTTACGCAGGGCGCGGACCACCGGTGTGGTCATAATGGCATCTCCCACCCAGTTGGCCGCCCGGATCATGATCCTGGCCTCGCGGCTGTCCGTTAACTTAATCATGGGCAGGCCAGGGGCAGTAATGCTTTGTTTTCCATCTGTTGTGCACCCAGAAATACTGGTCCGGGTGTCTTTTGACCATGGATTCTATGGCGGTGCTGTAGGCCTGGGTATTGTTCTCCAGGTCCTTGATGGGACAGCCGGTCTCCTGCCTTGGGATCTCGGGCAAAAATTCAATATAGTACTGCCGGGTTTTACGATCCCGGACCGTAAACATGGACAGCACCACGGCACGGGACCTTAAAACCAGTTTGGCCAGGCCCTTGTGGGTGCAGGCCGGTCGCCCGAAAAAATCCACAAACACGCCCTGGTACCAGTCCACGTTCTGGTCCAGCAGGGTCCCGACGATGCTGCCATCTTTCAAAACGGCATCAATCTTTCTGGATGCCCCGAGGGTGGGAATCATGGTCACGCCGAAGCGATGGCGGGCCTCCCGGATCAATCGGTCCAGGGGGGGGAAATCCAGTTTACGGTATATGGCGTAGCCTTTTAATCCGGTTTCCACAATCGAGGCAATCATCATTTCAAAATTGCCCATATGACATAGGACCACAATCACCCCTTTTCCCTTGGCATGGGCCTGAGTGACATGCTCAAGCCCCTTGACCGTGATATGGGATAAGATGCTCTCCCTATCCTGTACAAGGGTCCATGCCATCTCAAAGGCGATGGACGCCAAATTTTTAAACACCTGTTTGCCCAGGCGTTCCACCTGCATAGGATTCATCTTTGGAAAGGACAAGGCAATATTTTCCAAGGTCACGGTCCTGTGGCGCCGGTCAAGTTTAAACCACAAAAGCCCGAAAAGATCAGCGCAGAAGTTGGCAATTCCAACGGGAAGACTTCCCAGTCCCCAGATCAGCAGTTTGAGTATCCTGTATGTATAATCGTCTCTTGTCATGCCGGAACCCATGCCCTTGTTTTTAAAAAGTGATCAAACCCGTCCGGATCTTCAAAGGCGATCTCTACGCCCATGATGCCCAAAGGCCTTTTAAAATCAAATAAGGGGTCGATTTTTACCCAGTCTTTTTCCGTTGTCAGAATCACATCCGCCCCCAGGGCTTTGGCCCGGCGGCGTATGGAAAAAAAATCTGAACTCTTATACCTGTAATGATCCGGGAATTCAAGGTGATCCAATACCTTTATCCCCATATCCCGCGTGCCGTCTGCAAAGGACTGATTCCGGGCGATGCCGGAAAAAAGGACGGCCGTTGTCCCCGAGAGGCCTGCAGACTTCAGGGAGGCCTCGCCTTGCCAGCCGACCAGCACGGTTCTGTGCCAGGTCTTGAAGCTTGGAATGCCGGAAAAGCTTTTCGGAAGCAGTGCATCCCCCCCGGAAACGCCCGGGGTCCTGGGGCACCGGGTGAACACCAGACAGGAGATTCTGCCGCAACAACTCCGGGGCAGTTCTCTCAGGCGGCCTGCCGGCAGCATGCGCCCGTTGCCCAGGGGGCGCTGCCAGTCCATCAGAACAATATCCAGATCCCGGCTCAATTTCAGATGCTGGAATCCGTCATCCAGGATGATCATATCCGCATCAACGGTGTCCAGGGCCAGTTTTCCGGCCGTATACCGGTCCTTTCCCACGACCACCGGGAACCGTTTCAGCCCGGCCATCATCACAGGTTCGTCGCCTGCGGCCCCGGCATCCACCAGGACGCGGGTGCCGTCACCGACAACAGCCGCCCCTTTACTAAGGGAGCCTTTATATCCGCGGCTGACCACTGCAGGCTTGAATCCAAGTGCCTTGAGCCGGCCGGCCAGATAGACAGTCATGGGGGTTTTGCCCGCACCGCCGGCCACAATATTTCCGATGGAAATTACCGGACAGGGAAGTTTTTTAGAAGATCTGCGCCCGGAGGCATAGGCTTTTAACCGGTACTCAACCCCCTTTTGATACCCCAGGGAAAGCCCCACTAAAATCTGCTCCAGACTGAAAAAATCCGGGTCGTAGTCCCGGTCGGATATCCAGGTAATCCGGTCTTCCAGTTTTTTGAGCAGCGGTTTAAACAAAGCCTTTTACCTCCAGAATCTCAATCGTCCTTGCTACCGCACCGCAATTATCAAAAAAGACCTGTTTTGCCGCCTGCCCGGTCCGGGCCATCAAATCCCCATCTTCAAGCATTTTTCCCGTCACCTTTGCCAGGCTTTCACCGGGGCCCATCTGCAGTGCTCCACCTGCATTAACCAGCAGCTTTGCCACCTCATAAAAGTCTTCCATATGCGGACCGAAGGTGACAGGTTTTCCAAACATGGCAGGTTCCAGAGGATTGTGCCCGCCCTGGTCTGCAAGCGAGCCGCCCACAAAGGCCAGCCTGCAGGCCGCATAGGCGGACATCAGGACTCCGAGTCGGTCAATGACAATAATATCTGCCGCAGCCTTTTTATCAGAAGGCTCGGAAAGACAGGCGGCATGATGCCCGCCCCGGCCCAGTTCCCTGGCCAGCCCGGCGGCCCTGTCAGGATCCCTGGGGGCAATAATCAACTTAAGATCCTCGAACTTTTGTTTAAGGGTGGAAAAGGCTGATACGACATCAGTCTCTTCCCCGTCGTGTGTGGAACCTGCAACCCATGCCCGCTGTTCCGGGGCAAGTCCCAACTCAATTCGGATGTCCTTGACCTCCCCTTCACTCATATGGATCACGGGGCGGTCAAACTTGATGTTGCCGGCAACGGACACCCGGTCTTTGCCGGCGCCCACATGGATAAATCTTTGGGCATCTTCCCGGGTCTGGGCCATGATGTGGGAAAGAGTGGCAAACATCCTGCCGAAAAGAGGCCTCATCCGCCGGTATCCTTTGTGGGCCCCCGAAGAGAGCCGGGCATTGGCCAGAACGACGGGAATCCCCCGTTTGGCAGCCATTGTAACAAATCCCGGCCACAGATCGGTCTCCACCAGAATCACCAGATCCGGATCAATTTTTGAAAACACCCTTCGAATGGACAACCAGAAATCAAAGGGGAAATAACCGATCTTTAGAGCGGTGTCCTGCGAATCTGCCTCCAGCAGCCTGTGGGCGGTTTGAAAACCGGTTCTTGTTGATGCGGTGAACACAACCTGTGCCCCTGGCCGTTTTCCTTGAAGTCCCCGCACCAGGGGCACAGCCGATGTTACCTCCCCCACGGAAAGGGCATGGATCCATATGCGAAATTGCTCTGGGCGCTTATCTGCAAAGCCTGTGAACAGTCCCAGACGCTGCAACAAGTTGGCCCGCCTTTTTTCTGACAGGATCCAGATCAGGGGCAAAAAAGGCAGCACCGCCACAAAAAGAATGGAAACCATGCTGTGATACAAAACCATCATGAAGGGCTGCCTTACTCCGTATGAATGAGGTAAATAGTCCCAAGGCACAAAAAGATCAGGTTGGCCACCCAGGGTGCCACCACGGCCGGGAGAATTTTGGCATATCCCAAGGACACGCAAAAGCCGAAGACAAACCAGTACAGAAAACAAATCACCACCCCCAGGCCAATGGCCACAGGAAGGTTGGTCTTAACAAAAGACCGCATCCCTGTTGCAGCACCGGTTAAGGCCATGATCACGCAGATAAACGGAAAGGCAAGTTTTCCGACCATGTCCACCCGGTAGGTGGTGGCATCGTACCCCTCTGCCGAGACCTTGGCCACGTAGCGTTTTAAATCGCTGAAGCTCATCTCCTCGGTCTTAACGGTCATCTTTCCCAGATCCTCGGGCTTGATATCCAGGGCCATGGTCTTAAGCTTAGGATTTTTGACCGCATACTCATTTTCCCCGGGGTCATAGGTCTGTTCGGTCACCCCGGTGAAGATCCATTTTTTTCCGTCATAATGCCCTTCCCGCGCATCAATGCGTTCCGTGATCCTGAAGCCCTCTCCCATGGTTGTGGCAGTGACGCCGGCCACTTTTTTGTGAACCGGGTCATAAAAATTGATATGAATCAGTCGTCTGCCGGATTTAATCCAGATATCGGTACGGCCCTGGGTGAGGCTGGGGCTGTCCACCATCTCATGGTATCTAATATAATTGGATTTCTGCATGGATATGGGAATGACGGTTTCCCCTAAAAAAAACATGACCAGGGCCAGAACGCCCCCGACAAGCAGGGCCGGTTTTACCAAAAAATAAACTGAAATCCCCGAGGATTTAAGTGCGGTCAGTTCCCCGTTCCGGTTCATTACCCCAAACGCTGCAATCACAGCCAGAAGCAGGCTTGCCGGCGTGAGCTGAACAAACATGAAGGGCAGTTTGAGCACGACATACCAAAGCCCGCGGAGCAAAGAGACATCGGCGGAAAGAAAGTTATTCACCCGGGACAGATAGTCGATAAAGACAAACACAATGAGAATCATCATCTGGATAATGGCAAAGTATTTCAGCCATTCTTTAAGCCAGTATCGGTGCAGGCAGACCATCAATGTGTTTTCATCCTTTGTTTAACCTTTTGCACCACCCAGTCCCCTGCAGCTGTGACAATTGAAGGCACCTGCACCGGCCGCTCGTTGGCATTTCTGACCAGAAGATAGATCCCGGCCCCGCCCATCACGGCGTCGGGCAGCCACATGCCGATAAAGGGTGGATAACTGCCGGATTTTCCCATGGACCATCCCAGGGCCAGCAAAAAATAGTATAGCAGGAAAAAGGCAATGCCCATGCCGAATCCGCTGGAACGCCTCAACGACATGGACTGAACCCCCAAAGGAAAGGCTAAAAGCCCCAGGGCCAGGCAGGCAATTGGGATAGAAAATTTTTCATGGAGGAGCATCAGCGCCTCCCGATCCATATCCTTTCTGGGAAAACCTGTTTTAAGCTTTTGCAGCAACTTTACAACGGAAAGCTCGTCCATCTGTTTTTCAAAGCGGCCAGTTCCTTTTTTCTGCATTTGATTCAGGTCGATATTGATATCGTAATGGCCGAAGTTGATATGGGTTACAGCATTGTCATCGGCATTGACCTGGTTGATGCCCCCGTCATAGAGACGGATGGTGTAAAAGGCATCCTTGTCCTGCCTGACCAGCCTTCCTTTCGGGGCGGTACAGATCGCCACAACCCCCGGGGTTCTTCGGTCTTCGATGAAGACATCGGTCAGCTCCCGTGTGCCCATGTCCACATGGGAGACATAGATCATGATGTTCTCAAGCTTGCTGTTGAATTGGCGCTCCTGCAGTGCTGCATCAATGCTGGACCTTGCAATTTCAATGCTCTTGACTCTTAAGGACAGCTTGCCCCAGGGAACGCCCCAGACCGTTACCCACAGGGTCATCACGGCTGCAAGGGAAGAAAAAACCAGCACCGGCCCCAAAAGCCGGTACAGGGAGGTGCCGGCTCCTTTCAGGGCAACGATTTCGTTTTCCCCTGCCATGCGCATAAAGGTTAAAAGAATGCTGATCATGGCGGACATAGGAATGGTAAACTCCAAAAATCTTGGAATGGTAAACCCGATCAGCATGAGGATGGCGAAGACATCGGCGTTGTAGTTGACCACCATGTTGGTGATCTCAGGAATCCGCGTCATCAAAAAGACAAAGGTCAGAAAAAAAAGGCTGATACCAAAAGGCGGGATAAGTTCAAAAAAAATATAGGTATGTATTCGTTTAAAGGGCATCATTGCATGGAAAAATAAAGGCTGAACCCCCCGGTGTCAAGCAAAGGATATGCCCTGATATGAATAATTGCGGATATCCGGTGTTTTATGGTAAAAGTTGTGCATGGAAACCATCATTGTTGCAAACGGCGGCTTCATGGCCACCCCCCCTGTCCTTGAGCGTCTGGACCGGGCAGATCTCATTATTGCGGCCGACGGCGGGGCTGTGCACCTGCACCGTATAGGGCGCTGTCCTAAGGTCATTATCGGAGACCTGGATTCTATCGGCAAGGAGGCTCGAATCTTTTTTGAGCAGCAAACGGTGCCTTTCATCCCCTATCCTGCCCAAAAAGACCAGACCGATATGGAACTGTGCATTGATTGGGCCCTTGAGCATGGCGCCTCTGACATCACTCTTCTTGCGGCCACAGGAGACCGGCTGGATCATACCCTGGCAAATATCTTCCTGCTCAAAAAGCTGGATGAAATCAATATTCCGGGAAGGATTATTGATGAAAAAAATGAAATTTGTCTGGCCACGCGGCCCCTTACGCTGTCAGGACGGGCAGATGAGATGCTCTCTTTGATTCCCGTATCACAAATGGTAACGGGCATTACGATTAAAGGCTTTGCCTATCCCCTTATAAATGAGACTCTGGCCCTGGGATCGGCGCGGGGGGTGAGCAACCGGTTTTTGGGAGGCGACGCTGCCATTGAATTTTCATCCGGAACACTGCTGGTCATCCGTTCCCGGGATTAGCCCCGTAATGTGAGGATATCAGGACGCCTCTTTTTTTGACTCCGCGTCGGAAGCCCCCGGGTCTGCCTTTTTATCCGCCTTGCCCATGGTATGTTCGATGATAAATTCCTCGACCTTTCCAATGGAGGTGGCCACAATGACCTGTTCAACGTTCACCTCTTTTATGAACCCTTCCATATAAGGATTTAACACATCCACCAACTTCTCCTGCTGTTCCTTGATCCGGTCAAAATTCTCCACATCGTCATATACAAGGGAACTCAAAAAAAGGATGGCCGCATCCCTGGCCCGTGGATGAAATTTCGGAATCTTTTGATCCGGCATGAGTTCCTTTAACTTCAGGCTCATATTCAGGCAAAGATAACGGTCTGGTGAATTGGAGCTGTTCTTGTTCAGATTTACGGCATAGGGCGCCATGGGAATCGTAATGGCCACAGGTCCGCCTTCCTCACTTTTTTGAGACCCTGTTTTCTGCCATTCCCCCACACGGCCGCTCTCTTCTTTGAGCAGCATCATCCGTTCGCCAAGCTCGACGATTTCAAAGAAACTGGTGTCGTTTTTCTCCCAGATTTCTTCAATATCCGACTCCACAACGGTAAAGATGAGCTGGCCCTCTTCCATATGCCAGGACCCTTTGGCCGTCCCTTTGGAACTGACAATTTTAGAGGTTACGTCAGCAATCCTGACCGAGGAGTCCCAGGTCCCCTTGGGGTTGATAATCAACAGGATATAGGCCCGGTTGCGGTACTGGGTCCAGTTTCCAATCACCAGTTCCTCTGCTTTTTTCTTTTTTTCACCGCATCCCGAAGCAGTAAAAAGGACCAAGAGGGAAAGCAGCCCGCAAAGGGCAATTTTGACCCGGCTTTGAAATTTTCCAGGGAGTTGACCGTCTTTTTTTTTCATCCCGCGCCTCGATATAGTTAAGATTCAATAAGTTAGGCTACCACGGCTTTCTTTTCAGGTCAAGAAATACCCCTTTTTGAGGATTCTTGGACTGTCTTCTTCTTTTCATTCGGGGTATAAAGGGGCAAACTTTAGCCACAGAGGGTGTTATTTATGCTTGATCAATCATTTTGTCACCTGCCGGGCATCGGCAGGGTAAAGGAAAGCAGGCTCTGGGAACGGGGAATTCTGACCTGGGAGGATGCCATCGCCCGCTTAGAACCGACCTGCAAGGCAGACCGGCAACTGCTGCAGGGGATAGAGGAATCTCAAAAAAGGCTGGCAAAAGAAGACAGCCGTTTTTTTGGCAGCACACTGCCTGCAGATCAGCAATTCAGACTTTTTGGCGCCTTCAGACATACCGCTGTATACCTGGATATCGAAACCACAGGTCTTTCCCCCTGGGATGAGGTGACAACCATTGCCACCTGGGACGGCACAAGGATCCGGACCTATATTCAGGGCCGGAACCTGGAGGCATTTTCATCGGACATTAAGGCCTACGGCCTGATCGTCACCTTTAACGGGAAGACCTTTGACCTGCCCTTCTTAAGGGACCGTCTCGGCTGCCCCCTGGACCAGGCCCACATCGACCTGAGATACGTGCTGGCCTCCTTAGGCTACAAGGGGGGATTGAAAAAATGCGAAACCGCCCTGGGGATTCACCGGGGCGATCTGGACGGTGTGGACGGCAGCCTTGCCGTTCTGCTCTGGCGCGAATATGAAAAAACGAGAAATCCCAAGGCCTTAGACACCCTGCTGGCCTACAATATAGAAGATGTGGTTAACCTGGAAACCCTTATGGTCCTGACCTATAACATGAAATTATCCGAGCTTGGCTGCAACGGCCGGTTAACACAGCCGGCGCGTCCCCATATCCCCTTTTCCCCGGACACGGCCCTTGTCCGCCGCCTGATGGCCCACCCCGTTTTCTGGGGCTAAAAAAGCCTGGCCCAATAAAAAAGGCGTCGGTGCAGTATGGTGCACAGACGCCTTTTCTCTAAAAGACTTAAATCTTAGTTGCCGCAGGATCCGCCGGAACCGCAGCCGCCGCAGCCGCCGCCCTGTCCCAGATCTATATTTGAATCAAGTGCGAACCCCATGCCGGTAAAATCGATCTTGATCGTTTCAGCCTTTTCCATGAACTCCTTGTCAACAATGAACTTAAGCCCTTTAACATCAAAGGAATCATCAGAATCTTTAGGCTCATCCAGAGCCATTGCAAGAGAAGGGCCGCCTCAGCCGCCGGAATTCAAGAAAATTCTGATCGGGGTGGGTTCTTTCCCCTGGAAATAGTCATCGATCTGCGTTTTTGCAGGATCTGTCAGTTCAATCATTGGTACATTCTCCTTGAGTTGTTGATATAATTCCAGGTTTTCGGGCCTGAATAGCCTTATTTTAACCATGCATTAACCGGTGTCAATAACAGGTAAGCGATTTACGAAATGAGTATTACAAATTTTATTTAAACTATTACCAAAATCCTTGGGTATGGGATACACTGAAAACCAATATGAAACTTTCAGTTCCTTTTATTCCGGACCCGTCTTATTCGGATTTTCTCATAGCCAGGCAAGACGCCCTGGCCTCGGTCTATTTTATCCTGGAGAGCCCAGGGGTATGGGATGCCCGTATCCGCTCAAAGGATTTCGCATCAGAACAGCCCCCTGATGTATCCCTTGCCCAAAAGCTATCCCGTCTCAAAGCCGTAAACAAATACGTGCTGATCAATACCCGTTTTGTCCACCCGCAACTCTATGCCGATACCCGGGGACTTGTTTCATTTCTGGATGCCGTGGCCCGGCTGTCGCAAAAGGTCAGGATCAAGGGCATTGTTTTCGCAGATTTTTATCTGCTGCGGGCCCTGGATCGAACAGGCCACGAGATCATCCCATTTCTTGAAGCGGTTCCGGGGGTGAATGCCATGATGGACACCATGGGCAAGGTCCGGGCCTGTATGGACATGGTGTCCATCACCGGTTTTCGCCCGCCATCAAGGCTTCTGATCGACAGATCCTTGAACCGGGATCTTGAAAAACTATCCTTTATCCGCGACAGGGTCCGCCAGGAGTACCCGGGCACAGCCATAGAGCTTCTGGCCAATGAGGGCTGCATTCTCAACTGCCCTTTCAAGCCGGCCCACGACGCCCATATCGCATTGTCCAACACCGGCCTGGTCAGGGAAACCACCTGGACGATGAACCAAAATTTTGGATGTCAGGCCTATTTTTTTGATCGACCCGACCGATTTTTATCATCCCCTTTTATCCGTCCTGAAGACCTGAAACACTATAAGGGTCTTGCCGACACCGTCAAGCTTTGCGGAAGGACCCTGGGACCCTCGTTTCTGACCCAGGCCGTTACCGCCTATGAGAAAGGCATGTTTGACGGTAACCTGCTGGATTTAATGGATGCCACTCATTTTCTGTCAGACCATTTTCACATCGACAACAAATTACTGGGGGAAAATTTTTTTGACACCCTCTCTTCCTGTACAAATCAATGTAAAACCTGTAAACTGTGCTCCAAATGCTTTCAAAATGCGGTGCGGAAAAAATCATTCACGCTCAAATTCTATAAGGACATCTGATGAAAATTCTTGTGACCGGAGGTGCCGGCTTCATCGGCAGCCATACCTGTGTAGAGTTACTGAACGAAGAATATGAGGTGGTTGTTGCAGACAATCTTTCAAATTCCTGTTTAAAATCCATAGATCGCGTCAAGGAAATCACCGGGAAAACCCTTGCCTTTCATGAGGCGGACATTGGGGATAAAAACGAGATGGCCACTGTTTTCAAAACCCATGACATCGGGGCTGTCATCCATTTTGCCGGATTAAAGGCGGTGGGGGAATCCGTTGAGAAACCGCTTGCCTATTACACGAACAATATAGCCGGCACACTGTCCCTGCTGGAAACCATGGCCGAGGCCGGGGTCAAAAAAATCATCTTCTCATCATCCGCAACAGTTTACGGTAACCCAGCCAGCCTGCCCATCAGGGAAGATTTTCCCCTTTCCGTCACCAACCCCTACGGCAGGACAAAACTGATGATCGAAGAGATTCTCAAGGATGTTCATACGGCAAACCCGGACTGGCACGTTGTCCTTCTCAGGTATTTCAACCCTGTAGGGGCCCATGCCAGCGGCAGGATCGGAGAGGACCCCAATGGTATTCCCAATAATCTGATGCCCTATATCGCCCAGGTGGCCACAGGAAAGCTGCCGCACGTCCGGGTATTCGGCAACGATTACAATACCCCCGACGGCACGGGCGTCCGGGACTACATTCATGTGACGGACCTGGCTGCCGGCCATATAAAGGCCCTCTCCAAAGTAATGGCGGCCCCTGGGGTCCATATCTACAACCTGGGAACCGGTACCGGTTATTCTGTTCTTGAAATGATTAAAAACTTTGAACAGGCATGCGGCCGCCCGATTCCCTATGAAATCACCCCCAGGCGCCCCGGCGATATTGACGCCTGCTGGGCCGACCCGGGAAAGGCGCAAAAAGAACTGGGCTGGGAGGCGCAAAAGGGCCTGGCTCTGATGTGCCAGGATGCCTGGCGATGGCAACAGAACAACCCTGATGGATACAAATAATTTCCAAGGAGAACGCCGATGACAGATTTTACTGCCAACCTCAAAGGCCTGATAAAAACCGATCGCATAGAAGAGGCTCAAACCCTTCTTGAAGACTTCTCCATCCGACCGGAAGACGATCAGGAGGCGGTCATTGAAATTCTGGCCCTGGCACCGGACGGCATCGGCTTTGCCCTCATTGACTTTCTTATGAAAAGCACCCAGAAAAAATCGGTAAAGGAACGATTGTTTCAACTGGCCACGGACCGGGCCCATCTCAATTACGCCTTTGCGGTCCTGCTGCTGTCCCACGGAAGCCCGGAACAGATCCAGCACAGCATCCCGCTTTTAAAACACATCCTGTCCAAGGCAACCAAAGGGGATCTGCTCAACAGGATCCTTCGGGCCGCCGGCAAACTCAAGCTGGAAGCCCTGACCGACGATGTGGCGGAGTTTATTTTTTACGACGACGATGATTTAAAACGCGAATCGGTCAAAGCGCTGGAACGCATGGGAAACAAAACCGCCCTCAAGCATTTGCAGCATATTGCGGGAACAGACAAGTGCGATATGGATATCCTGGATGCCATTGACATGCTCAAAGAAAAACTGGGCGAGGAGGATACCGTTGAAAAGGTGACTGCCCAGGCGCCCCCCTCCACGCCTTCCACTCCGCCGGCACAGCCGGAAACGCCGCCCCAGCCCAGCCCGGGTGAAGAGCAAAGCCAGCTTTTGCGCCTGGCTTCAGGACGGCTGGAAGATCGGGTGGAAGCCTACGGCTATTTCTGCGCAAACCAGGACCTGGTGGCAGATGCCCTGCACCAAAACCTTGACACCGACAACCACGATCTGCTGCTCAACCTGCTCAGGCTGACAGCCAGAACCATTCCCCAGAACGCCGTGGGCGACCTTCTGACCCTTATCACCCGGGACAACCTTGAAACCAGCCATAAAATAAGCACGCTCACGGCCCTGGCGGAATTTCCCGAGCTGGAATCCGCAGCCGCGGTCCTGAAACTGGCCGAAAGTTCCTCCATGGTGATGCGGTTGACCGCAATTAAGGTTCTGGACCGCCATTGTTCCGACTATATTGTGGCAGAAATCAAAAGCCGAATTGAAACCGGCACTAAAAAAGGAGAGGCTCTGGGCGAGAGCATCCTGGATGCAGGGGCGATCCAGCTCATGGATGCGCTAATGGCCTCGGACACTTTTTCCTATATCGCGTCCAATTACCTGGAGCGCAGCGCCCCGATTACAGCCATTGACGCCTATATCCAGGTATTGGAAAACCGGAACCGGATCTCCACCGTAAAAAAATACAGCCGGATCAGAACTGAGCGGGCCAGTGAAAAACGACCCTTTTTTGTGGTGATCCATCCCACCCGGGGCTATCTGGATGTTTATGCAAAAATCATCCACGACTGCGGCTTTGACACCCGGTGCTTTTCAGCCCCCCAGCAGGCCTTTGAGTCCATTGTCTTTGAAAAACCGGCAGCGGTTATCTGCGATCTTTTTATCGGCCAGATCTCCGTTCTTGAACTGGCAAGGGAAATCCGGGAATTGTATCCGGAAACCGAGGTGCCTATCCTGGTTTCCACCCTCCAGCGGGATATGGACAAAAAAATGGTGGACGAAGAATTCAAGGCGGCAGGAATCAATGCCCTTCTGGGTTATCCGGCAAAATCCGCTCAAATCAAATCATGGGGGAAAGGCAGATGACAGCGGCTCCGGCCCGCCCTTTGGCACTGGGAGCAAGGCTTGCCGGCTGCCCCCAGGTCAACACCCTTGGGTTCCGACCCAATTTCAGCGATTATACCCCAAAGGAGCAGGAGGCCATCAGGCTGTCGCCCAAGGTTTATTACCCAACCGCCTTTTACGCGGATCTTTTCAATGCCATGGGAAAGCCTACCTTCCCGAATTTTCATACCTATAAATTCGCCCAGGACAAAATCCGGCAGACCGCCATTTTTGAAATGAAGGGCATCCCCCATCCTAAAACCCATGTCTTTTACGGAAAAAAACAGCAACGGTGTATTCTGGACCATTTCCAATTCCCCTTTGTGGCCAAGATCCCCAGGGGATCAGCCCGGGGCACCGGGGTCTTTCTCATTGAAACGCCTAAGGATCTGGAACGCTATCTTGCGCTGGGGGGCCCTGCCTATATCCAGGAGTATCTCCCCATAGACCGGGATATGCGCTTTGTAATCATCGGTACCCAAATCCGCCTGGCCTTCTGGCGCCTAGCACCCAAGACAGGCTTTCACACCAATATTTCCCAGGGGGGCGGCATCTGCTTTGATCCCCTGCCCGACCCGGCCTGCGAGCTTGCCATAGAAACGGCCCGGGCCTGCGGCTGGAACGATGTGGGAATTGATATTGCCGAATCAAACGGCAGATTTTATGTATTGGAAGGTAATATGAAATACGGCACCAAGGGATTCAAAGCGGCCGGCATTGATTATAAAGCCCTTTTGGCAAAACTCGTCCTTGAAGGGGAACTGTAAGAATTCACCCAATGCCGGCGTCGGCTTCGTCCTCTTCCCACTCGGCCAGATAGTCTGAAATGGATGCGGATTTTGCCTTTCCCCTGGGGGCCAGCAGCACATAGCCCATCTCATCCATTGCAGATGCAAGCAAACAAAAAAATGTTTCAGCAACAGTGTCGGCATTCACCGGCAGCCCCTGATTTCTGACCTCATCGGTCACCCGAAGGGTCAGATGGCCTTCCGGCACAAAAATATCGCTGACAACCATGTTCCAGTCTTCTGGAAAGTGGCTGATCCTCCAAGCGCTTAAGTCCTCGGGCCGCAGAACTGCCTTATTTTCAGGATTGAAAGGCGCTTTGACAAAGGCCATTTTCTCCCGGGAGAATCCCATGAGGGCTTTAAGCACGGCTTGAACATCATTGCCGAAGACCCACTCTTCAGGTTCCAGAAGCACCGGGGGATACTCAGCCGATGTCAGGGCATACCTGAAAGGCCCCTTGTCTTTCCAGAATTGTTTAAAATCACTGGCATTGGGAAGAATTTCCCGTACACATCCATCATCCATTTGTTTTATCCTGAATCCTAAAGGTTAAGGCATCCTTTATAAATCAGCATGGTCCGGGGTTCAAGGCAAATAAGGGAATATAAAAAAGAATTTTTACCGTTAAAGCCTTTCCCCATATTTTCGGTCTGCACGCCCCTCTGCCCCTGTCAGGATAGCGGTTTCTGGCCGGATACCGTAAAAACCCAAGCGAAAAACAGCCCTGCAAGGCACCGGCTTGTTAGGAAAACGAAAGTTAGTCAGCAATTTTTAAACCCGAAAGTTGAGTAAGAAAGCTATCAAATTCTGCAAACAGTTTCTAAATGAGATTTGCCTTGGTAAGTTGGTCTCGGAAAAGCCAAATGGTCTTGGAATCAGGGACACGATCTCCCAGAGTCAGGTTGAGAAAACGCATAAACGACAGCCGGTCAAGAATCTGAAATTCGATGGCATCATCAGAAAGATTGTAAAGGGAGTCGAAATTGTTCCCAATTGATAAGCCGATCAAGCTGAAGAAGCGGATCTTTGTTTTTATCGAGCTTGCCAAGTCGATCATGGATGTCAAACAGCCCTGTCTGCAAAAATATGTCCTTTTTTCTGGTATCAATTCATTAAAACAATGCCTGACAATTGGATAATATGACGATGACTACTTTGCAACATGATTCACGCAATTATCCGAGGAACCCATAAATGGTATCCGGTTCATTCCTCTGGAACTGGCTTTGAATCAATAATGGAGGCGATCATGGATTTTCAAAAAACAAAACAATTTTTCATGTGGTGCACCCTCATAAACGGAGGGTTGCTGACCCTATCGGTTATCGTCAACATCCTGGGGCTTGACTCCATCTACAGCATTCACGGTCAACTGTTTCAAATCCCACGAGAATCCTTCAATGAGACCTATTATTTTCTCATTGGGTTATACAAAATCATCTGGCTTGTCTTTAATGCCGTCCCCTATGCGGCGCTGCTGATCATCGGGAAAAAATAGGATTCAGCACCCCATCCATGGCAAAGCGCCCAGGACCTTTGTCCCTTTCTCCTTGACCCGAGGCAAAAATCCTGTTAACCATATTATCTCATTATGGTTAACAAGACTTTAAATACCAAAGAAAAAATCCTGCACCGGCTTTTTGACGCAGAAGGTAAGACCCTGTCCGGCACCCGGATTGCCGAAGAGACCGGCATCTCAAGAGTCGCCGTATGGAAACATATCAAGCAGATGATTGCCGATGGTGTGGAGATTACCTCCGGACCCAGCGGATATGCCCTGGCCCGGCCCGAAGATCTTCTTTATCCTTTCTGCTTTCCCGAAAAATTACAGGACAAAATTTTCCATTACCCCGAGGCGACCACGACCATGGATGCGGCCAAGGCGTTAGCCCGTGAGGGGGTGCCCCACATGAGCTGCTGCATCGCTGAGAATCAGACAAAAGGCCGGGGGCGCCTGAACCGCAAATGGGTCTCATCCAGAGGGGGGCTTTGGTTCACCTTGATTATCCGGCCGCAACTCCCCCCCCCCATGGTTTATATCTATAATTTTGCAGCATCCCTGACCCTGTCCCGGGTGATGAACCGCCTCTTTGACCTTGAAATCCGGGTCAAGTGGCCCAATGATCTGCTTTTGGAGGATAAAAAACTCACCGGCCTGCTTTCCGAGATGGAGACCCGGGCAGATCTGATCAGTTTTTTGGCCATCGGTATCGGCATCAATGTCAACAACGACCCTTCCGGCGGGCCATTTGAGGCCACCTCGCTTAAAAACGTCCTTGGCAGGGACCTGCCCCGGAGAAAGATCCTCTCCGAATTTCTTACCGAGTTTGAGGCGCTGACCCGGGAGATCCGAATTTCTGAAATCATGGCGCAATGGCGGGACTGCACCGCCACCATCGGCCGGGAGGTCCGGGTGGAAACCCACGACAAGGTGCTGTGCGGCCGGGCCGTGGGCGTTGAGGACTCAGGCTCCCTGGTCATCAAGACAAAAGAGGGAAAATCCTTAGAAATTATCTACGGAGACTGTTTCCACGCGTAAGCCTTTTTGCAAATCACCTGAACACCATTATACTATTTAAGGAATCTTTGAGATGTCTGAAATCAAACCCATGGTTTATTCCGCTTTGTTTGTAGCCCTTATCGCCAGTGGGGCGTTTATCGCCATTCCTATCGGCCCTGTCCCCATTGTCATGCAGAACCTGTTCGTCCTCTTAGCAGGTCTGGTCTTAGGACCTTTGTGGGGGCTGACCGCCATCTGCACCTACCTTTTGATCGGGCTTGCGGGCCTCCCCGTGTTTGCCGGAGGCACTGCCGGGATTGGCAAGCTGTTCGGGCCCACCGGAGGATATCTTCTAAGCTATATGCCGACGGTGTGGGTCACCGCCTGGCTGTCCCAGAAGTTTAACCGGACCCTTTTCGGAGACGTTGTCGCCCTGATCGCAGGCTCAGTTGTAATTTTTGCCATCGGCGTTCCCTGGCTGAAATTCGCAGTTTCCATGCCCTGGGACAAGGCCGTGGCCGCCGGCATGCTGCCCTTTCTTATCGGAGATGTATTTAAAATTGCCATTGCAGCGGCCATTGCCCCCAAGATCAGGGCCCGGATCGGCATTGCAGGCCCAGCCCGAAGGGGACAGGCCCTTGACAGTTGAGCCTCCTATCCTGACCGTCCGGGACCTGACTCACACCTTTGATAACGGCAAGATTGCGGTCAACCACTTCTCTTTCACCGTTGCCAGGGGGGAGTTTGTCATCCTTGCCGGGAGCAACGGCAGCGGTAAAACCACCCTTTTGCGCCTGCTCATGGGGCTGCGCCGGGCGGATTCCGGAGACATACGGCTCAACGGCCGGGATATCTTTGAGGATATGGTTGCCACCCGGAGCACCATGGGACTGGTATTCCAGGATACGGACACCCAGATCTTAGGGGAAACCGTTTATTCGGAGATTGCCTTTGGCCCGGAAAACTTAAGGCTTTCCAAGGCTGCCATTGAAGAAACCGTCACCCGGACCATGGAAGAAATGGCCCTGTCCCAATTCCGGGACCTTCATCCGGCCACCCTGTCCGGAGGAGAGAAGCGGCGACTGACCATTGCAGGCGTGCTGGCCATGGCTCCTGAAATCATTCTCTTTGACGAGCCCTTTGCCAACCTGGACTATCCTGCGGTCTGCCGCCTGTCCGAAAGGATCGGCGCCCTGCACCGGTCCGGGACCACCATCATCATGGCCACCCATGACCTGGAACCCGTCCTGGCCATGGCCGACCGGATCATCATCATGGAAAAGGGGGCAATCAGGGCCCAGGGAACTGTTTACGACATGGCACCAACGCTTTCGGACTTCGGCCTGCGCCCCTGGTGTCCTGCCTGTCAGCCGCTTGGGGACAAGGGGTAATGGCGGCTTCATCACTGTTCGAATACAGGTCCGGCACAAGCCTGCTGCACCGCCTGGACCCCAGGGTCAAGCTTTTTTTGGTCTGTCTTTTCTCCATGACGGCGGCCGCAGCACAAGGGATAGGGAGCATCTTTTTTACAGGGCTTTTGTGCACGGGTCTCAGACTATTGAAAATTCAAGTCTTCTCTCTGCTCAGGGCGTTCCGGTTTTTCATTGTCTTTTTAGGCTTAATCATCCTCACCCGGGCGCTTGTGACACCCGGCGCACCTCTGGTAGAGGCTGCCGGAATCTCCCTCTCATACCAGGGACTTACCCAGGGCCTCCTGACCGCTCTGCGGTTTTTCAACATGATGGTCCTGGGGCTCATCTTCTGCGCCACCACCCATCCATCGGACCTGAATGCCGCCCTGCAGTGGGTTGCCAGACCCATCCCGTTTATTCCTGAAAAGCGGATCGGCACCATCTTTTCTTTGGCCTTAACCTTTCTGCCCATGATCCTGCGCCAAACCGGGGAAAGCATGGACGCCTTCAGGGCCAGAAACGGGAACCGCCGAAAAAACCCGGTCCGCCGGACTATCATTATGACCACCTCCATCATTAACAGGGTTCTGGACCGCGCCGATTCTGCTGCCATGGCCATGGAAGCCAGATGCTTCACCCACCACCGGACCATGGCGTCCTTTTACCCCTGCGGCCGGGAAAAAGCTGCCCTCATCTATGGGATCAGCCTTTCTGTCGCTCTGCTCCTGCTCTAAGTTTATTTCCCCCCTCACGTTTTTAAGGCGAACATAAACGATTAATTTTTGGTCATCTTCGGCATTCGCCCTTGATCCCCTAAAGGATTTACGTTAGAATCGCCAACAATTATAGCAACATTACTTTTTGGCTTAGCCACCAGGTAATAATACATCTCCCCGGAAGGAGGAACCATGCCCAAGACAAATGATCCTTTTGCAGGCCCGTCCATGTTCGACCTGAGGGGGAAACAATCGGTCAGGGCCACCTTCAAGCTGTCCCAGAAGGCCATTGATGCCATAGGGCTTGTGGCCATCCACATGGGGATCAAGCAAAAGTCTTTGTTTGACCATATCATTGAAGACCATCGTGCCCTGGACGAACTGGCCCAGACCATCCGGATCCGGCAATTTAAAAAAATCGAACGCCGGCAGAAAACCTTTGTTCTGAGCCGAAAGACCATTGAGGCCCTCACGGCCATTTCCGAAGCCTATGACATGCCCAGGGACGCCCTGGTGGAGTATTCCATCAAAAAACTGGAATCGGTCATCCAGACAGAAAAAATCCGGCACAGCGAACGCAAGAAGCTGGCCTTAAAGATGTCAGACCGGTTTGATACGGTAAAAGCCTTGTACCTGGAGACAGCAGAGCGGCTGGGCCCGGACGATCCTTTTTGCCTTCAGATGCAAAAGGCGGTCCTGTCCCTGGAAAGGACCCAACAGGACGTGGAAGAGTTTCTTGAAAAAAGCAGTGTGCTTGAAGATTTCTAAGGAGGAAACCATTGATTGATGTTCAGAATCTGACCAAGTATTACGACGATTTCTGCGCGGTGGACGGCATCAGCCTGACCATTCAGCCCGGCGAAATACTTGGGCTGCTGGGGCCCAACGGCGCCGGGAAAACCACTACGTTAAGAATGCTCACAGGCTTTTTTGCCCCGACTTCTGGGACCATCCGGGTCAATGACCTTGAGATGCCCAAAGACACCCTTAAAATCAAAGCGCTTATGGGTTATCTTCCCGAGTCCGCGCCCTTGTACCACAATATGCTGGCATATGATTACCTGGACTATGTGGCCCATCTCAAAGGCTTGACCCAGCCCGCCCAGAAAGAAGAACGGTTCCGGCAGCTGTCCCGTCTGTGCGGCCTGTCCGGCATCATGGGAAAACCCATCGGCACCCTGTCCAAAGGCCTTAAGCAGCGCGTGGGGCTTGCCCACGCCATGATGACGGACCCTGCCATCCTGATTCTGGACGAGCCCACATCGGGTCTGGACCCCAACCAGATCGCCGATATCAGGGACATCATCCGGGGCATCGGAAAAGAAAAAACCATTATCTTCTCCACCCATATCCTGTCCGAAGCCGAAGCCACCTGTGACCGCATCGCCATCATCAACAAGGGCAAAAAAGTGGCGGACGACGCCACGGAAAATTTAAAGCAGCACGCCAGGAACGCAAGTTTCATCCGTTTAGGGCTTTCCGGAACCGATGCGGCCGCTGCAACAACTCGCTTAAAAAAAATGGATGCAAGCCTTGAGATCACCCCGGCCGACACCCATTCCCAGGGCGATACCGTCACCCTTGATATCCGGACAAAAGACAATAAGGATATCAGAAGCGATCTTTACTTGAACATTAAAGAGACCGACTGGGTGATCACCGAACTTGCAAGAGAATCCCAGGCCCTTGAACAGATCTTCCAGGAACTGACCCGGGGAGGAGAATAAAAGATGACACAGATTCGCACCATTGCCATAAAAGAATTTAAAGACTACTTTATATCCCCCATTGCCTATATCGTGATCGCTTTATTTCTCATCGTAACGGGCTGGTTCTTTTTTTCCACCTTTTTTATATATGGCAGAGCGGACATGCGCGATTTTTTCAACCTTCTGCCCATGACCTTTTCCTTTTTCATCCCGGCCATCACCATGCGCCTTTTTGCAGAGGAGAAAAATGTCGGCTCCTATGAGACCCTTTTGACCATGCCGGTCTCCTTTACCCACATCGCCATCGGCAAGTTCCTGGCAGCCACCTTATTTGCGGCTGCCATGCTCCTGCCCACCTTAAGCTATCCTATTTTCATCGCCACCCTCGGGGAACTCGACCCGGGCCCTGTCATCGGCGGATATTTAGGGGCGGTGCTCCTGGCCGGGGCTTACTGCAGCATGGGTATTTTCGCCTCATCTTTGACACGCAACCAGATCGTCGCCTTTATCATCGGATGCGCTCTTTGCTTTACCATGGCCATCCTGGACCGGATGCTCTTTTTTGTTCCCCAGGCCCTGGTCCCCGTGGTGCAGTACCTTGGGGCCAACGCCCATTTCACCAATATCTCAAAAGGCATCATCGACTCAAGGGACCTTGTCTACTTTGCCAGTGTGGTCTTTGTCTTTATCTTTTCAACCTATATGTCCATGAAAGAAAAAAACTAAGGAGTTCCCATGGGTAAGTTGTCATTCAAAGAACATTATCTGAAATTTATTCTCTATCTCACGGTGATCGTCCTTATTAATATTGTGGGTCTTTCCCTGTTTTTCAGGGCCGATCTGACCGCCCACAAGATTTACTCTCTGTCAAAGGCGAGCAAGGCTTCGGTCTCCACCCTGTCCGAGCCATTGACCATAAAAGTATTTTTCTCCAAAAATCTGCCCGCCCCCCACAACAACACCGAGCGGTATCTAAGGGATCTGCTCACCGAGTACGGGGCTATCGGGGGAAAATATTTTAACTTCACCTTTTACAATCTGGACCAGGAGGGTTCTGCCCTTGCGGATCAGAACAGGGAAATGGCCCGCAATTACGGTATCCAGCCCGTACAAATACGGGTGATGGAAAACGATGAACTCAAGTTCAAAAACGCCTATATGGGACTTGTCATGCTCCACGGCGATCTCATTGAAAAAATCCCGGCCATCACCTCCACCGACGGCCTCGAGTACCAGCTGACCACGGCCATCCAGAAGATGAACAACAAGGTCTCGGCCCTGGTCCGCTTCAAGGACAAGATCAATGCCACACTTTACCTGTCCTCCGGGCTGAATGCCATCGCCCCTTTAATCAACCTGCCCGAACTGCCCCAGCTGGGCGATGATGTGGCAAGTGTGTTGGAAGACTTGAACAAGAAAAATATGGGCATTCTCTCCTTTAAGCGTGTGGATGTGAACAACAGGGCCCAAATGGAAAAGGTGGCCAAGGATTATGATCTGATGGCCATGACCTGGCCCGCCGTACCGGAAAAAAACATTGAGCCGGGGTTTGGCACAGCAGGCCTGGTATTGACCTACAAGGGAGAGTCCCATGCCCTTGCTTTGATCTCTGCTGTGGAAATCCCCATCATCGGCACTACCTATCAGATGGCCGATCCCCAGACGCTTTCCGAAGAGATCACTGCGGTCATGGAAAAGATGATCGGTATTAACAAGGATATCGGATACCTTTCCGATCACGGCACCCCCACCATGGGCCCGGACCGCATGGCCATGATGCAGGGCCGCCAGGGCGATGGGCTTAGCGTCTTTAACCAGTTGATCTCCTCCCGGTACAATGTCAAATCCATTGCCCTTGAAAAAGATGAGATCCCCGAAGGCCTCAACTGCCTGATCATTACCAAGCCCACCAAAAAGTTCACCGATTACGAACTGTTCCAGATTGACCAGGCCCTGATGAAAGGGACCAATGTGGCGGTGTTTGCCGATGCCTTTGAAGAACAGCAGGCAGGCGGCATGGGCATGCCTCCCGGATTCAAGCCCATTGATACGGGCCTTGAAAAACTTTTGGCCCATTACGGGGTTAAAATTGGCACCTCTTATGTGCTGGACAAAAACGCATACAAGCATCAGCTGCCCCAGTCCCAGGGCGGTGGGGAGCAGGTCATCTATTTTGCCCCCATGCTCAAGGAAGACAGCATCAACAACGATCCCCTATTCATGAAAAACATCAAGGGGCTTGTGGCCATGCAGATTTCCCCGGTCAGCCTGATCAAGGATGCCATTGATCCTGCAAAGATTAAAGCCACAAGACTTTTAACCTCGTCGGACCAGGCCTGGCTGATGAAGGACACAATCAACCTGAACCCCATGTACATCACCCCCCCTGCAGCAAAAGAAGAATTTTCCTCCCAGGATCTGGCCTGGATTCTGGAAGGACAGTTCACCTCTTATTTTAAGGGAAAACCTGTCCCTGTAAAACAAGGGGATGAGGCCAAGACTGAAGATGATAAAGGAACGGATGCCCCGGCCCCCGCCCAAAAAACCATGGCGGGCCTGAAAGCCGAGCAGAAGATTGTGGAAACCTCCGTCCCTGTTAAGCTCTTTGTGCTGGGCTGCTCCCAGATGCTCCACGACAACATGCTGGATGCAGAGGGAAGAACCACCAATGCCACCTTTCTGCTCAACACCGTTGACCATCTCAACGGTGATGATGCCGTGGCGGTCATGAGAAGCAAGCAGCAGACCCTGAACCCCGTCGCCCAGACCTCTGCAGTCGCCAAGACTGTGATCAAAACCGTCAATGTGGCGGGCCTGCCTGTTTTGGTGGCCCTGTTCGGCTTTGCCGTCATGATCCGCAGGAATATCAGAAAGAAAAAAATCGCCCAGATGTACGCAAGCTAAAAGGATCCTGTCATGAAAAAAGAATATATTATCCTCATTGTTGTGATTGCAGGACTGTGTGCCTATCTTGCCCTGAAAAAGGACAACCGGCTCAACTACGATCTGCCCAAACTTGAAGCGTTGGATACCACGGCCATTGACACCATCGACATTATAAAAGGGGAAAAGACCCTGAGCCTTTCCAAAAAGGATAAGGGATGGACCGTCTCAGACAAGGCCTTTCCGGCGGAAACCTCTGCGGTGAATGATATCCTTGCCACTGTCAAGGATCTTACCCTTTCAGCCCTGGTATCCGAATCAGGAGATCTTGTCCGGTACGAACTGAACCCAGGAAATGCCCTGCATGTAAAAGCCATATCTAAAGGCAAGGTCATCCGGGAATTTTTCATTGGCAAAACCGCCCCGAGCTTTAACCACACCTTTGTGATGCTGGAAGGAGACACCCGGGTTTTTCAGGCAGATAAAAGTTTTCGGAATCAGTTTGACAAAAGCGTTGAGGATTTCAGGGACAAGGTGGTCCTAAACTTTAAAATCCCTGAGATTAAAACCATCACCCTTGAAAAGGACGGTGTCTCACAGACTCTGACCCTGAAGCCCGCAGAGAAAAAAGAGGAAAAAAAGCAGGATCAGGAAAGCCAGGAAAAAAATGAAACCCAGGCAGCGGACCAATGGGTAAAAGCCGACGGCACCCCGGCAGATCAGACAGTGGTCCAGGACCTTCTATCCTCCCTGTCCAGACTGGAATGCCAGGAATATAAAGACAACGCCGCTGCTAAGGCGCTTGCAAACAAGGCCCCTTCTTGCAAAATAACCCTTGAAAACGACCAGACCTTCGGGTTAAATCTTTTCCCAGCAAAAGAGGGGGATGATGTAACCGCCACCTCGTCTGCCACACCTTATGCCTTTGATCTGGCATCTTACAGGGCCGGCGACATCATCTCATATGTGGATCAGATTCTTGGACTCAAAACCAAAGAGAAGCCATCTGAATAGACTTGGAGACCCTGCTTAAAATAATCTACCAGCCTTATAAATGGCTGGTGGTTATCCCTTTTATGATCCTCAACACCCTGATTATGGGATCCATCTGCATCGCAGTCGGATTTGTCTTCAGCCAGGACGCCGCCGACGTCCTGGCTGTGGCATGGTCAAAACTGTCCTGTTTCATTGCCCCGGTAAAGGTCAATATTTTAGGCAGGGAAAATTACAGCCGGTATAAGTCCTACGTGGTGGTGGCAAACCACCAGTCCATGGTGGATATCCCGGCCCTTCACGGGTTCATGGGGTTGAGGATCAAATGGGTAATCAAACAGGAACTTAGAAAAATTCCGGTATTCGGAACCGCCTGCCATTATCTGGGCTGCGTCTTTGTGGACCGGTCCGACCATGCGGCAGCCGTGAGATCCATTGAGCGGGCCAAGCAGCAGCTCTCCAACAAAAGTTCCGTTCTTTTTTTCGCCGAAGGCACCAGAAGCCGGGACGGCCAGGTGATGCCCTTTAAAAAAGGGGCCTTTGTCTTTGCAATGGAGACCGGCCTGCCCATCTTACCGGTCACCGTTAAAAACACCGTGGATATCCTGCCGTCGGACACCCTGGATCTGACCCCGGGCAGCGTTGACATCATCGTCCACAGACCGGTTCATATCAGTGCCTATCAAGAATCCGAACTGTCCTGCCTGATTGAGCAGACCCGGCGGACCATCGCCTCAGCCATCCCGTCTTCCGCGGACAGATAGACCGCGAACCCGCATCGATTTTTAAGTTTTTTTTCTCACCTGATTCTGATATAAATTAGCATATTCTTTAATTTGTCGAGTTGTTTTATGGGAGAAGTCTTGCAACCCCTCACGCATCCTGCGTATTATCTGCCGGAGGACCAATGAGCAGCGATCAGACGTTATTTGAGGAGGAATGCTTCAGGTGTGCCAAAGGGTCACAGGCATACAAAGAGGCTTTTTGCACTTCTGAAAATGCCCTTATGCTGCTCTCCCAGTCCACAAAGATTCTCG
This sequence comes from uncultured Desulfobacter sp., assembly GCA_963677255.2. GTDB lineage: Bacteria > Desulfobacterota > Desulfobacteria > Desulfobacterales > Desulfobacteraceae > Desulfobacter. Next base: position 1,177,884 of record CAXXER010000003.1, read on the forward strand.
ATATCAATCCGGCAATGGCTGAAATCTGCCAATTTTCCCGTCATCAACTGCAGGATCAATCCTTTGAGACGTTATTCCCCAAAACATCCGACTACCACAATCTTCTCTCCCAAAGGACCTTATCAGCACACCGGCCGCTTTTCATATTCGCGACGGTAATGAAGCCCCGCCACAAGGAATATATCCCGGTCAGTATCGCTGTATCTCCCGTTACAGGAGACCGGACCGAGCCCGCGATTTTTCAGGCTCATATCAGCCCCCACGAAACTCTCCATGGGATGAACGGGGCCCAAGGCAGCAGTTTAACCGTTTTCCATGGCCCAAGGATGGCCGTTGCCCGGTCCGGCCTGTGGCCTATGGGCACCTATATGGAAACAGACCCGGTCATGACACAGCTTCTCGGGTATACGCCCAAAGAATTGGGTGCAATGAACATCCTGGATCTGATTGAGGACGTTGAAAAGAAAACCGCCTTGGCTGAGGCTGTCGGCAAAGATAAAACGGTTAAGGAACCCGCCCTTGTCCTGCGGCACAAAGAGGGCCATGCCGTTCAGGTCTCCTACGCAGCAAGGCCGGTGATCCAGAGCGAAACCGGGAAACCTGCCATTGATGAAGTCCTAATTGAAGCCCCTGCGACAGGCCAGACAGAGGCGGCCTGCCGGACCGCCGACCGCCTCAGATCCATCGGCGCCCTGGCCGGCGGCATCGCTCACAATTTCAACAATATTCTCACCGGCATCTACGGCAATCTCACCCTGGCCAGAATGGAGCTGGATGGCCATCCCAACACCCGGCACCACCTTGAGAAAGCCGAAAATTCCATGGAGGAAATGGTGAAGCTGACCCGTCAGCTGCTCACCTTTGCCAAAGGCGGAGACCCGGTCAAACAGACCTTTGATCCGGCCCCAATGCTTAAAGAATCGGTCACCTTCAATCTTTCCGGCGCAAAGCTCAAACCCGTCATCAATATCCGGGAGGGACTCTGGCAGATCCACGGTGACCGGGACCAGATCTCCCAGGTGCTCACCAATATCGTCATCAACGCCCGCCAGGCCACCACCCGTGGCGGCACCCTGACGGTTGAGGCTGAAAACACCACCCTGTTAAAGGATAACCTTCTGACCATTGCCAGGGGGGCCTATGTAAAAATATGCCTGAAGGACAACGGTACCGGCATTGCCCAACACGACCTGGACCGAATCTTTGACCCTTATTTCACCACCCGTCCCGATGGCAGCGGCATGGGCCTTGCCATCTGCTACTCTATTATCACCAAACACAAGGGGCATATTTCCGTGACCTCCCAGCTGGGCAGCGGGACAGCGGTCACCCTCTACCTTCCGGCCGTACCGGACAATCCACCCAAGGAGGAAACCATGATATCACAGCCAAGCAAATCCCCTCAGCAGGCAAGCATTCTTGTCATGGATGATGAAGAACATATCAGGACCATTACCCGGAAAATGCTGGAAAAATTCGGTCATACCGTCACCATGGCTGAAGACGGAGAGCAGGCCGTTGATGCCTATGCTAAGGCCATGGAGGCCGGCACCCCTTTTCATGTGGTCATCATGGATTTAACCATCCCCGGAGGCATGGGCGGTAAGGAAGCCTCCAGAATCATTCTGGACATGGATCCTGAGGCCAGTATCGTTGTCTCCTCCGGATATTCCAACGACAAGATAATGAGTGACTACAAGGCTTATGGCCTTAAAGGCATCATCCCAAAACCCTTCCGTCTGGCAGACCTCAAAACCACCGTAGAAAACCTAATTTCCCAATAAGCTTACCCGGGTCTGTCCAACATATTTTTTTGGACAGACCGAATTTTCCACCGTTATCCAATCCCCTCCCCTTTGCACCACCATTACGCTGTCTTTTTTTGTTTCTTAAACATATCCGCGCGCCCACAAAAAGATAACTATCTAAAATTAAAAGCTATTCATACAAAAATATATTTTCGCTCCACTTTATTTTACCCAAAACACCACTTTACTCCCCTTTCATTCCACATTCTTAAACCCTTATATAGCAGTAGTTTCACAATTTATATTTTGGAGAAATTGTATTTTTTCCTTGACTTACAGGGAATTTTTCGTAAAAGTGTGTCGTAAGGTGGTGGAAAGTGGATGTAATTTTTTACATAAGGCTTAATAAGTGTTTCGATCAAGCTCCTTTCATACAATCGACCCAAAAGGCAGGATCATCATTCCGGCGCGGTTCCGGAAGGTCCTCCAGGCCGATGATGAGTATGGGGTCGTGATCTCTATCAAGGACGGATGTATTTACGCCTACACCTTCAGCGAATGGAAAAATCTGGAACAGCGAATCCGGGCAGCCAAAAGCGCCGCCATGGAGAAGTTTAAACGGTTTTTCCTGGGGAATGCCTGCCCGTTGAAATGCGACAAACAGGACAGGATTCTCATCCCCCAGAGCTTAAGGACCTATGCAGGTATTGAAAAAGACATCGTTCTTGTGGGTGTCCTGGACCGGTTTGAAATCTGGTCCAGAGAGAAATGGGATCAGGAAAACCTCAAGATGGAGCAGGAACTTGAAAAAGAGGATGTAAGGGAGGAAATCGCTTCCCTAGGACTTTAAAACAATGAGTTTTGAACATATCTCAGTCATGCCCCGTCAAGTGCATGACGCCCAGAACCTGAAGCCCGGGATGGTCTGTGTAGACTGCACCCTTGGCGGTTCGGGGCACGCATTGTCTACCGTCCAGGCGATTCTTCCCGCGGGTCTTCTCCTTGGCATCGATCAGGACCAGGATGCCCTAGCCAACGCTGAAAAAGTACTCCGTCCCCATAAGGACAATGTCCGGTTGTTTCACAGCAACTTTTCCCGCCTGCCCCAGATCCTGGACGAAAATGGGATCGCCGGGGTGGACAGCATTCTCCTTGATTTAGGCTTTTCACTGAACCAGTTAACCCAAAGCCAGCGGGGGTTTAGTTTCCAAAAAGACGACCCCCTGGACATGCGGATGGACACCCGCACCCCGCTGACGGCGGAAGGCGTGGTAAATACTTACTCGGAGGCGCAGTTGGCAAAGATTTTTTTTACATACGGAGAAGAACGGTTCTCCCGCCGGGTGGCAGGTGCCATTGTCCGTGAAAGGGTAAACGCCCCCATCCGAACCAGCAAAACCTTAGCCCAACTGATCTCCAAAGCCATCCCTGCAAAATTTTCTGCAAAACAGAAAATCCACCCGGCCACCCGGGTGTTTCAGGCCATCAGAATCGAGGTAAACCAGGAGCTGTCGCATCTTGAAACCTTCATGGCCCAAGTGCCGGACATGCTCAACCCCGGGGGAAGGGTCTCAATCATTTCTTTTCATTCCTTAGAGGACCGCATCGTTAAACAGTCTTTGAGGAAGTATGAAAACGGATGCACCTGCCCCAGGGAACTGCCCCAATGTCTTTGCGGATTTGTTCAAACTATGAAACAGATCACCCGCAAACCCCTGATCGCCGACGAGGAAGAACGCCACGCCAACCCCATGGCCAGAAGCGCCAAACTAAGGGTGGCGGAACGCGTATAGGAGATTTGCCCATGGTAAGAGCCAATGAGCTTAGAAAGCCGCGAAAAAGAGGGTTACGATGGTTTGTCCTCATTGTGGTGCTGGTCTCCGAACTGATGATCCATGTCTGGATACGGACCGAATCCATCCAGGCCCGGGTCAGGATCTCCCAGGCCCAGGCACAGATCCAAAAGGCCCTGTCCTATCGAAAAGCCCTTGGCCTTGAACGTGACCGTCTCAAGTCCGATGCCAGAATCACCCAGATCGCAAGAGCCAGACTGGGGCTGTCTCCGGATATTTTCAACCGGACCATCTATCTGTCAGGAGATCAAAACTGATGGAAAAAGAGATGAAAAAAAGACTGGGGCGGCGGGTCAGCGTGATCCAGTTTTTCTTGGTTCTCGGCCTGATCCTCATGGCGGCCAAATCCTTTGAAGTCCAATTCTTAGAGGCGTCGGATTTGACCAGAAAGGCCGAGCAGGGATACTTGAGCGACATCATTGTAAAAGGGGACAGAGGAGAAATCTTCGACCGTAACAGAAATAAGCTTGGCACCAGCATCGAAGCGCCCAATATCACAGCCGATCCAGGCCAGATCAAACACCCGGACAAGGTGGCCCAGGCCCTGAGCCGCATTCTGGAAATAAAGGAAGCAGACCTCAAGACCCTTCTCTCACAGAAAAGACGTTATGCAATGGTGGCCACAAAGGTGTCCCCGGACCAGGCCGACGCGGTCCGCAGCCTGAATCTGAAAGGGATCTACTTAAAAGCCGATACCAGACGCTTTTACCCCAACCGCAGCCTTGCCGCCCAGGTCATCGGGTTTACAGGAAAGGATGACACAGGCCTTGAAGGTCTGGAGTATAAACTCAACCCCGTGCTTGAAGGCCGGCAGGTTGAGGTCAAGGTCACCCGGGACGGGTCCGGAAAGATCCTCGACATTGATAAAAACCAGCGGGATCAGCTCAGGGGCAACGCTATTGTTCTCACCCTTGACAAGAAAATCCAGTTCCTGTCGGAACGGGCCCTGGAACAGGCGGTCCGCCAGCACAAGGCCAAATCGGGCATGGCCCTGGTCATGCGCCCCCAGACCGGGGAAATCCTGGCCCTGGCCCACTATCCTTTTTTCAACCCCAATAATTTCGGGGCCTTTAACCGGTACGCATACCGGAACCGGGCCGTCACAGACGCCTTTGAGCCGGGCTCAATTATGAAGGTCTTTACGGCTGCGGCTGCCATTGAAAAAGGGGTGGCCCCGGGTTCCATCTTTTTTTGCGAAAACGGAGATTACAAGATCGGCGGGTATACCATCCATGACACCCATGACCATGACTGGCTATCCATGGCCCAGGTTGTCAAATTCTCGTCCAATATCGGGGCGGCAAAAATATCGGAAACCATCGGTCCCAGAGCCCTGCACCACTATCTGACAGCCTTCGGGTTCGGTGACAAGACCCGGGTGGGCAGTCCCGGCGAGAGCGGCGGCTCCCTTTTGCCTTACAATGACTGGTCAAAAATCGACATCGCGGCGATCTCGTTTGGCCAGGGCATTTCGGTTACAGGGGTGCAGTTGATCTCGGCCATTTCAGCCATTGCCAACAACGGCAAGCTTATGCAGCCCATGCTCATCAAAAAGATCCTGTCCCCCACGGGCAAGGAGATTGAAACCTTTCAGCCGACCGTTCTCCGGCAGGTGGTCTCCCCTAAAACCGCAGCCATTGTCAAGCAGATGATGACCGGGGTTGTGGCCGAAGACGGCACCGGCACCCAGGCGGCCATGGAAGGCTACCAGGTATGCGGCAAGACCAGCACGGCCCAGAAGGCCTCCAAAAAAGGAGGGTATGCCAGAAACAAGTACATTGCGGCATTCGGCGGATTTGCCCCCCAGGACAACCCAGAACTTGCCACCCTCATCGTTGTGGATGAACCCCAAAAAGATCATTACGGCGGCATTGTCGCAGCTCCGGCTTTCAAGTCCATTATGACCCAGTCTTTCAGCTACCTGAACATCCCGCCGTCATCAACTCATCCCATGATCGCAGGGATAGAAAAAGGAGAGCAATAGATGAACCTGTCATCGCTTATCCTTGAGTCCGATCTGAAAGTCCCTTCAAAAGGATTGCCGGATCATCTTTCAGGACTGGACATCTCCGAGGTGACCTGCGACTCCAGGACCGTTGCTGCCGGCAGCTTGTTTCTGGCGGTAAAAGGGTATGCCTCAGACGGGCACGACTATATTGCCCAGGCCTTTGAAAAGGGTGCGGCTGCCGTGGTGGCAGAAAGAATCCCCCAGGGCCTTTCCCCGGCACTTGAGGAAAAAATCATCCTTGCGGCCAGCAGCCGAAAAACCACAGCTCTGGCTGCGGCACGGTTCTACGGATTTCCCTCAAAGGACATGATGCTTGTGGGTGTCACCGGAACCAACGGCAAAACCACCATCACCTGGGTTCTGGAGAACATTTTCAAAACCGCCGGATTCAACCCCGGGGTCATCGGCACCGTCAATATCCGCTTTGCCGGCAGAACCCAGGACAATCCGGTGACCACGCCGGATGCCGTTTCTCTACAAAAAGCGCTTTGGGAGATGAAGACGGCCGGCATCACCCACGTGGTCATGGAGGTTTCCTCCCACAGCCTGGACCAGTTCAGGGTGGAGGGCTGCTGCTTTGACGCCTGCATCTATACCAATCTCTCCCAGGATCACCTGGACTACCACAAAGATCTGGATGAGTATTTCAATTGTAAAAAGCGCCTGTTCACGGACTTTATCGGCAAGGGCACATCCAGCCCCAATGCCCCTGCCGTGATCAATATGGATGATGCCTTTGGCCGGAAACTGGCCGGATCAATCACTGCCGAAAAAATTCTGGTCTCCCATAAGCAGGCGGCCGATCTTACGGCCACAGACATCTGTGATGAAATCTCAGGGCTTAACTTCACCCTGGAATACCGGGACGACCGCCTTGCCATCGCCTCAAAACTGACCGGCGGCTTCAACCTGGAAAACATCCTGTGCGCGGCCGGTGCGGCCTTGGGCCTTGGGATTGCCCCGGAAGTCGTCGTCCAGGGGATCAACACCCTTACCCGGGTGCCCGGACGCCTTGAAAAACTGCCGGTGCCCTTGAACCGCCACATCTTTGTAGATTACGCCCATACCCCCGGGGCCCTTGAGTCCATCCTCAGCGTCCTTTCAAAACGGGTTCCGGCCAGGCTGATCACCGTTTTCGGCTGCGGCGGGGACAGGGATACCACCAAGAGGGGGCCCATGGGCCTTGCCGCCTGCAGGTATTCCGACATTGCCATTGTCACCTCGGACAACCCCAGAAGCGAAAACCCAGATGCCATTGTCCGGGACATTGTTAAAGGGCTTGAAGCGGAAGGCATCCCCCAGCTCAATATCTCCGAGCTGACACCAGAAAGCCGTGGCTATCTGGTGGAAGTAGACCGGGAAAAAGCTTTAAATCTGTCCCTTGCCATCTCCTCACCCAACGACATCATCGTCGCGGCAGGAAAAGGGCATGAGACTTACCAGATCACCAATGCAGGCACCATTCATTTTGACGATGCCGAAAAACTGACCCAGGCCTGCCAGCGCCTTTTGACGCCGGCCCCCTGGTCCGTGGAAGATTTAAGTTCCGCGCTGAAGACTCAGTCCAAAATCCCCGCAGACGGGCAATCGTTGTTCTCGGCCATCGCCACGGATTCCAGGACCATTGAACCGGGCATGGTCTTTGTGGCGCTCTCAGGCGACAGCTTCGACGGCCATCAGTTCATTCCAACGCTTGTAACCAATGGGGTTCAGGCGTTTGTCACCCGGCAAGGATACCTGGGAGAACTGGACGAAACAACCAGAAACCAGGTCATCAAGGGCAGCCTGGTACTTTTTGAAACTCCGGACACCCTTGCCGCATTAGGAAAGCTTTCCGCCTTTCACCGCAGCCGCAGCAAGGCTAAGATTCTTGCCATTACAGGGTCCAACGGAAAAACCACGACCCGGAAAATGGCCCAGTGCATTTTCTCTGCGGCCTTTGACACCCTGGCCACAAAAGGCAACTTCAACAACGAAATCGGGTTACCCTTAACGCTGCTCCGCCTGGCTCCGGTCCACCAATGGGCGGTGGTTGAAATGGGCATGAACCATCCGGGGGAAATTTCACGGCTGTCCGCCATGGCAAAGCCTGACATCGCCATGATTACCAACACCTCCGGCTGCCATTTAGAAGGGCTGGGGACCGCAGACAATGTGGCCCGGGCTAAATCCGAAATTTTTGAAAATGCGACAAAGGACAGCACCGCCGTCCTCTTTGCAGATGATCCCAGAAGACATATCCTGGAAACAGCCGCCCGGGCCAACGCTCGCATCAAAACGATCTCCTTGTTCGGCAACAGTGCGGATGCCGATTTCAGGGCAGAGGCCATTGAAATCACCCCAGAAGGACTTTGCTTTACACTCAGAGAAAACCGAGAGGCCGCACCCTGCCGCATCAACACACCGGCCGAATTCATGGTCTTCAACGCCCTGGCGGCGACCGCCGCTGCCAAGGCCGCCGGCATTTCCTGGAAAGACATCAAAGAAGGGCTTGCCGCCTTTTCCCCGGTGAAAGGCCGCATGAATTTAAGCACCCTTCCCATGGGCCTGAATCTCATTGACGACACTTACAACGCAAACCCCGCCTCCATGACCCAGGCCCTTAAAACCCTGGGCCGCGTGGCAGGACAAACAAAGGCCTTTGCCGCCTTGGGCGACATGCTGGAACTTGGACCGGACACCGACCGGCTCCACCGGGAGATCGGACACCTGGCCGCACAGATTGCCCCAACAAGGCTCTATCTGTACGGATCCCAGACAGCACACCTTCTGGCCGGTGCCGTGGAAAAGGGGTATCCGGAATCGCAGATTTTTAAAGGATCAAAAGAAGAAATTGCCCGGGACCTGGCTGGCGTTCTGACGGACCTGCAGCTCACCCCTGAGGGGCGTGACAATCCCTGGCTTTTGCTCAAAGGCTCCAGGGGGATGGCCATGGAGACCATCATCCCCGAGCTTGTGGCCCAATACCAACGCATGACCCAAGAAAAGGCAGTTTAGCCCATGTTCTACCATTTTTTATACCCCCTAAGCGACCAGTTTTCCGCCCTTAACATCTTCCGGTATATCACCTTCCGGACGATCTACGGCGGACTGACGGCATTTCTGATCTGCTTTTTGCTGGGTCCATGGGTCATCCGCCGCCTCCAGCGGATGCAGATCGGCCAGATCATCCAGACCGACGGTCCCAAATCCCACATGGGGAAACAGGGCACGCCGACCATGGGCGGCATCCTTATTCTTTTTTCCATCTTTGTCACCACCCTGCTCTGGGGCAATTTGAGCAACCACTATGTGACCATTTTGCTCATCACGGTCCTGCTTTTCGGGTTCATCGGCTTTGTGGACGATTACCTGATGCAGGTTAAAAAAAGGAACATGGGATTCACGGCCCGGGGCAAATTTACCATCCAGATCCTGTTCGGCCTGATCATCTCCTATCTGATCTACCAGAGCCCGGATTTTTCCCCAACCCTGACCGTCCCCTTTTTCAAGAATTTCACCCCTAACCTGGGTATTTTCTACATCCCCTTTGCCTGCCTGGTTATCGTAGGCACATCCAACGCCGTCAACCTGACCGACGGCCTGGACGGCCTGGCTATCGGCCCCTATATCGTGGCTTCGGTCACCTATATGATTTTCGCCTATGTGGCTGGCCACACTCAGTTTGCCGAATACCTCCAACTGCGCCACATCGCCTCAGCAGGCGAGATTTCCGTGGTCTGCGGGGTCCTGGCCGGAGCGGGATTAGGCTTTTTGTGGTTCAACGCCCATCCTGCCCAGGTATTCATGGGGGATTCAGGATCGCTGCCGCTGGGGGCGATCCTTGGCACCATTGCCGTTGTCACCAAACAGGAAATCATGCTGCTCATCGTGGGCGGCCTTTTTGTCATGGAAGCCCTTTCCGTTATCCTCCAGGTCTCTTATTTCAAGATCACCAAAGGCAAACGGATATTTCGAATGGCACCGCTGCACCACCATTTCGAACTCAAGGGCTGGCACGAATCCAAGGTCATTGTCAGGTTCTGGATCATCTCCATCACCCTGGCCCTGATCTCTTTGAGCACGTTGAAAATAAGGTAACAGGGTTGACAGACACCACCACCACATATGATCTGATTATCGGGCTGGGGCGCTCAGGGCTCTCCATGGCCCGGTTCCTCCATGCCATGGGCCGCAAGGTCAAAGCCACGGACATTGATCCGGGAAGAGCCCATGCGGCAGCCGAATTGGAAGCCTTGGGCATTGAAACGATGATCGGCGCCCACAGCCAGGAGATGTTTGATGGGGCAAGCAGCCTCATTCCCAGCCCGGGTGTTCCCCTGACCCTGCCCTATATTCAGAAGGCTGCGGCCAAAGGAGTGCCGGTCACAGGGGAGCTGGATATTTTCAGCAGCTACTGCAACACGCCTGTCATCGCCATCACCGGAACCAACGGAAAAACCACCACCACGACGCTTGTTGGCGAACTGCTCAGGGCCTGCGGCAAGACCTGCTTTGTGGGTGGCAATATCGGCACGCCCCTGGTAAATGCCCTGACGGACAACATCCAGGCGGACTGGATCGTGGCCGAAGTCTCCTCCTTCCAGCTGGACCTGGCCCATACCTTTGCCCCCAAAATCGGGCTGCTGCTCAACATCTCCGAGGACCACCTGAACCGGTACCCGTCATACAAGGCCTACCGCATGTCCAAATGGTCCCTGTTCGCCCGGCAGACAAAAGCCGATACTGCTGTGATCAACCGGGAAATTACAGGATTTAACGCCGGAGCAAAGGCCCTGCCCTCAACCCCGGTTTCATTTTCTTCAAAACGGGAAGCCCAGGCCCGGATTACCGGACAGGGAATACAACTCCAAACCGGACAGATCGAAGGGCTCATCCCCAACGCTGTTCTCAAAACCCTCACCGGCATCCACAACCGGGAGAACGCGGCGGCGGCAGCACTTGCCGTACTGGCCGCCGGAGGCCGTCTTGAAGATATCTGCCGGGGGCTTGCAGAATTCAGCATGCCCCCGCACCGCATGGCCTTTGTCCGGGATCTTGACGGAATCAGTTTTTACAATGATTCCAAAGCCACCAATGTGGATGCCGTCATCAGGGCTCTGGAATCCTTTGAAAAAGAGATTGTACTCATCCTTGGCGGCCGGGAGAAAGATACGGATTTTACCCCGTTAGTGACTGCGGTCAAGACTTCAGTCAAGCAGATCATGGCCATCGGGGAAGCCACGGATCATATCCTTGAAGCCTTTGAAACCGTGTGCCGGGTCGTACCCTGCAAGAGCATGGCCGAGGCGGTTGGATCAGCCAGGGATGCAGCCTTGGCAGGGGATATCGTGCTGTTATCTCCTGCCTGCGCCAGCTTTGATATGTATCAAAACTATGAAAAAAGAGGGGATGACTTTTGCGCCTGCGTTACGGCCCTGTCCTCTGCAGCACAGGAGGCGGATCATGGATAGCTCCCGCCGCCTCCATCCCTTTTTCAGCGAAAAGGCCATTCTATTTCCGGTGCTGCTTTTGGCCGGTATCGGCATTGTCATGGTGTATTCGGCTTCTTCTCCCATCAGTATTGAAGAGCATAACACCCTGTTTTACTACATGAAACGCCAAGCCATTTTCCTTGGCACCGGCCTCGTGGTGATGTTCACGGCAGCTTCCTTTCCCTACAAGCTTTACCGGAGCATCGCCTATATCATTTTGATGGTGGCCATAGCGCTTCTCATCGCCGTTTTGATTCCCGCTCTGAACGTGAAGGCCGGCGGGGCCTACCGCTGGATTTCCTTAGGGGGATTCACCTTTCAGCCGGCGGAATTCGGCAAGCTCGCCCTCATCCTTTTCATGGCCTACTCCCTGTCCAAAAAACACGAGATGATCAAAACCTTTTCCGTGGGCTTTGTTCCGCACCTGGTCGTCTTCGGGATCTTTGCCCTGCTCATTATCAACCAACCCGATTTCGGAACCATCGTGGTCATGGGACTGATCTGCTGGGGCATGATGTTCACCGCCGGCGTCCGGCTGATCCACCTGCTCAGCCCCCTGCCCCTGATCATCCCCGTTGTCTACTTTCTGGTGTTCAAGGTGGAGTACCGGCTGTTGCGGATCACCACCTTCCTCAACCCCTGGGACGATCCTTATAACACAGGCTACCAGATCACCAACTCTTTAAAGGCATTCGGCTCCGGTGGACTGACCGGAAAAGGCATCGGGCTTGGCATCCAGAAGATGCATTATCTGCCGGAACCCCATACGGATTTTATCTTCTCCATTATCGGAGAGGAACTGGGGCTGATAGGGGTCCTGGGGATACTGGCGCTGTATTCCATCATCCTGATCGCAGGCACCCAAATTGCCAAAAAATCAGATACCCTGTTCGGCGCCATTGCAGCCTCCGGCATCACCCTTTACATCGGGGTTCAGGTCATCATCAACACCGGAGTGGCGCTGGGAGTTTTACCCACCAAGGGATTAACCCTTCCCTTTATCAGTTACGGCGGCACCTCCCTTGTGGTGAACATGGCGGCCATGGGAATTTTAATGAATATCGGAGCATCGACATACAATGAGGCATAAGAATCCTGCCATAAAACGGGTCGTGATTGCCGGCGGCAAGACCGGCGGCCACCTGTTCCCGGGTATTGCCGTGGCCCAGGCATTAAAGGCCGAAGATCCCGGCACCAGGATTCTGTTTGTCGGAACGTCTGCGCCCTTTGAAACATCGACCCTTGCCCGGTACGGATTTGACCACAAAGCCATCATCTCGCGGCCCATTAAAGGCGGCAGTATCCTGTCCAAAGCATGGTCCGCCGCCCTCGTCCTGGTCAGCGTCGTCCAGGCCCTGTGGATCCTGATCCGATTCCGGGCGGATTTCATCCTCGGCGTAGGGGGATTTTCCTCCTTTGCCCTGGTCCTGGCCGCCCGCCTCTTAGGAAGGCAGACCGCCATCCAGGAGCAGAACGCCTGCCCGGGTATGACCAACCGGATGCTTTCAAAGGTCAGTCACACCATCTTCATCGCCTTTGAACAGACCCGCGGACTGCCGGTCAACGCCAAGACCTTCTGGGTGGGCAATCCCATCCGCATGGATGCCCCGGCAGCAGACAACGCAACCGCCCAACAAACACCGGACGATGAGCCGGAAACCGCCTTTTTGGACGCACTTGCCCCGAAAACCTTCCTGATCCTGGTCACCGGCGGCAGCCAGGGCGCAGCCTCCATCAACAAGGCATTCATGGATACTGCGGAACAACTGGACGGGGATGCGGCCATTGCCGTTGTCCATCAGACCGGAAAAGCCCAGGAGCAGGAGTTAAAGGACCGGTACAAGGCAATGAGTCTCAATGCCATGGCCGGGGCTTTTTTCCACCGGATGCCCACGATCCAGGACCGGGCCAACCTTATCATCTCCCGGGCCGGGGCCGGCACATTAACCGAACTTGCGGTAAAGGGGAAAGCAGCCGTACTCATCCCATTTCCCTATGCGGCGGATGATCACCAGACCGCCAATGCCAAAAACTTTGAAGAAAGGGGGGCGGCCATCCTCATTCCAGACAAGGAACTCACCGGCAGGCGCCTTTATGACATTATCCTGGATCTTAAAACCGATCCTGACAAACGAAGCCAAATGGAAGCGGCCATGGCATCCCTGGCCCTGCCCCATGCCGCAGAACACATTGCCGGCCATATTTTAGGTCCAAAAGGAGGGCATTAATGTACCAGCCTGATTACCATATCCACTTTGTAGGCATCGGCGGCATCGGCATGAGCGGCATTGCAGAACTCCTCCTGAATCTGGGGTACAAGGTATCCGGATCGGATCTCAAGCTCTCCCACATCACCCGCCGCCTGGAGAAAAAAGGGGCAAAGATCTTCCAGGGCCATGCCAAAGGCCAGATACAGAGCGCCAATGTGGTGGTGACCTCTTCTGCCATTGCACAGGAAAATCCTGAGGTGGTCCAGGCAAGGGAGCTTGGACTTCCCATCATCCCCAGAGCCGAAATGCTGGCGGAACTGATGCGGATCAAATACTCCATTGCCGTCTCCGGTGCCCATGGCAAGACCTCCACCACGTCCATGATCTCCCAGATCCTCAATACGGCAGGCCTGGATCCCACCGTCATCATCGGCGGTCTGCTCCAGGGGCTGGATACCAACGCCTTGCACGGCAGCGGGGAATTCATCGTGGCCGAGGCCGATGAAAGCGACGGCTCCTTTCTCAAGTACGCTCCGGCCATTGCCGCGGTGACCAACATCGATCTGGAGCACCTGGACTTTTACGACGGAATTGAGGACATCAAGGACAAGTTCGTCCAGTTCATCAACTCCATCCCCTTTTACGGGCTGGCCATCCTCTGCCTGGACAACGCGCATATCCAGGATATCCTGCCCCGGGTAAAGGTCCGCCATGTGACCTACGGGATGACCGCCCAATCGGATCTTCAGGCCCGTGACATCAGCTTTGAAAAAGGAAAGGCCAAATTTTCAGTCTTTTCTAAGGAAAAATGCTTAGGAGAGATCCTGCTTAACATCGCAGGCCAGCACAACATCCTCAATGCCATGGCAGGGGTTGCCACGGGCCTTGAACTGAACATTCCCTTTAAAACAATTAAAAAGGCCTTAGAAGAAATCCGGGGGGTGAAACGCCGCCTGGAGATCAAGGGAAAGAAAAAGGGAATCACAGTGATGGACGACTACGGTCATCACCCCACCGAAATCAAGGCCACCCTCACCGCCGTGCGGGAAAGCTATCCGGACAAGCGTCTCATCGTGATGTTCCAGCCTCACCGCTACACCCGGACACAGGCCTTGTTCGACGATTTCACCCGGGCGTTTTACCAGTCGGACATTCTTTTGGTGCTTCCCATTTATGCCGCCTCAGAAGCCCCGATTGAAGGGGTGGATGCCAGCAGTCTGGTTGCGGGCATAAGAGCCCACGGCCACAAAGATGTTACCTTTGCCCCGGATTTTACCCAGGCCTTGTCCATGGTCACCCACAAGGCCAAAAAAGGGGACATGGTCCTCACTCTGGGAGCCGGGGATGTATACACCCTCGGCGAAAAACTGGTGGAGATTTTATAAAGCCGTGACAGTCGCAACCGGACATAAGAATCCCTTTGACGGGTTTGCCGTTGAACAGGCCGTGCCCTTAAGCCGCCATACCAGCTTCAGGGTAGGCGGGCCGGCGGATTATCTGGCCGCTCCGGACAGCATAAAAGAGCTGACCGGTCTGCTTAAAGCTGCAAAAAAGGCCGGCATCCCGGCTACCTTTCTGGGCGGCGGCACCAATGTCCTGGTGTCCGACGACGGTGTCCGGGGACTTGTGATCCGTCTTACTGCCCTGAAAGGGGCAGTCGCCACAGAAAAGCTTGTGGAAAATCCCGGCATCATTCGACTGCAGGCCAGCGCAGGCCAGCACCTTTCGTCAGTCTGCCGCACCGCTGTGGAAAAAGGGCTGACAGGGCTTGAATGGGCCGCCGGCATCCCCGGCACCCTCGGCGGGGCCGTCATGATGAATGCCGGCAGTTTCGGCTCGGACATGGCCACGGTGATCCACAGCATCGAGGTCCTGGATCTTGCAACCTTAAAGGTCAAAACCATTGCCAAAGCAGAACTTGCGTTTTCCTACCGCAGTATGAAAATCGGCGATGCGGTCATTCTCGGCGCCGAACTGAATTTAGCGGCAGCAGATCCGGAGACGATCCAAAAGGTCCATGACAACAACCTGAAAACAAAAAAAAGCTCCCAGCCGGTATCCCAGGCTTCTGCCGGATGCTTTTTCAAGAACCCGTCCCCGGAAAAACCGACGGGTTGGCTGATCGAACAGGCCGGCCTTAAAGGCCTTGTTCATAAAGGCGCCATGGTCTCCGATATCCATGCCAACTTCATCGTGAATCAGGACCATGCCACCTGCAGGGATATTCTGGACCTGGCGGAGATCATCACGGCCAGGGTCGCCGAAAAATTTAACATCACATTGGAAAAAGAGGTGAAACTCATTGGCTGCTAAACAAAACAGACCCAACCGGTACAAACCTGAGCCCAAACCCCAAAAATCCGGGGAGACGAAGGCCCATGGGAAACCGTTGTTCCGGGTGCTCAGTGCTGTATTCATGGTGGCCATGATGAGTCTTGGGGCCATTTATATCCACGACGCCATTGTCCAAAGCCCCTTTTTTTCCGTCACCCGGATTGACATGAAAGGAAACCTGCGGGCGACCCGTGAAGAGCTTTTGGCCCGGGCTGGCCTCAACCATCAGACCAACCTGTTTGAACTGCACCTGCCGGCCGTGGTTAAAAAATTAGAGCGGCATCCCTGGGTGGCCCAGGTGGAGATCCGCCGCAAACTGTTCTCGACGCTTGAAATCACCATCCATGAGGAGGAACCTTTAGCCATCGTCACCATTGAAAACCTGCCCGACATTGTCATCAACACCCAGGGGGCTCCGTTTAAGTCCTACGACCCGGAAAAGGACCGTTTAGAAGGGCTTCCTGTCATTTCCGGTGTGGACTTGAGTTTGTCGGATACCGCCTATGGCTTTGAAGGAGATTTGTTCAACGCAATCATGCAACTGCTTAAAATTAAAGAGATTTCAGAAGTTCGCACCATCCACGGCGATGAAAATTTGGGACTGACGATAAAAGCGCTAGACATTTACAATAAAAGACACTATAAGGGGAATACAGAGGAGGATCAGGTTGAAAAAGAGGCTGTGATCCCCATCAAGCTTGGGTTTGACCGGTTTGAAGAAAAACTTGCCCGGGCCAGGAAAATCAGCCGGTACATGGAAACAAAGTTTCCCGACCGGACCATCCTGGCCATGGACCTGTACGACATTAACAAAATATTTATCAAGACCAAGGCTGAAGAGGCTCTGCACAACACTTTAGAAAAGGGGGTTTAACTTGCAGGGAAATGAAAAAATAATTGTCGGCCTGGACATCGGCACCACAAAGATCTGCGCCGTGGTCGGGGAGATGCTGGATGATGAGATCAACATCATCGGCGTCGGCTCCCATCCGTCCACAGGCCTGCGCAAGGGATCGGTGGTCAATATCGAGTCCACGGTGGATTCCATCAAAAAGGCCATCGAAGAGGCGGAACTCATGGCCGGATGCGATATCTCATCGGTCTACGTGGGCATTGCCGGCAACCACATCAAAGGCTTTAACAGCCACGGCATCATTGCCATCAAGGGCCGGGAAATTACCGAAGCCGATGTGGAGCGGGTTATTGACGCGGCCAAGGCTGTGGCAATCCCCACCGACCGTGAGATCCTCCACGTCATCCCTCAGGAGTTCATCGTGGATGAGATGGAAAGCATCCAGAACCCCGTGGGCATGACAGCCATTCGTCTGGAGGCCAAAATCCATATTGTCACAGGGGCCGTATCCTCGGCCCGTAACATTGTCAAATGCTGCAACAAGGCAGGCCTTGAGGTCTGTGACATCGTACTGGAATCTTTGGCCTCGGGCCAGGCGGTTCTTACCGACGAAGAAAAGGAATTGGGTTGCGTCCTGGCCGACATGGGCGGCGGGACCACCGACCTTGCCCTGTTCAAGGACAATAACGTCAAGTTTATTTATGAGCTCACCGTTGGCGGCCACAACCTGACCAACGATATTTCCATCGGGCTGAGAACCCCCCTGCCCGAAGCGGAGAAGATTAAAATCGACCACGGCACATGCATCCCCCAGCATGCCAGATCCGGGGCCACCATTGAGGTGCCGGCCGTGGGCGGCAGGGAGCCCAAAAGGCTTTCCAAAGGAATCCTGGCGGAGATCCTGGAACCCCGGGTGGAGGAAATTTTCTCCCTGCTTAAAAAAGAACTCTTTTCCAACGGCCTTGAAAACTCCTTTCCGGCCGGATTCGTCCTCACCGGCGGCTGTGTGGTGATGGACGGCATTGCGGAGCTGGCTGAGTCCGTATTCAGCGTTCCGGTCCGGGTGGGAGAACCCAACAGGGTTGGCGGATTAAAGGATATTGTTCGGAATCCGGCCTATGCGACAGGCGTCGGCCTTGTGATTTTCGGCTCCAATGCCAATTGCAAGGTGGAATTCCGGGAGAAAGAGACCGGCGGATTCAACACAGTGATCAATCGAATGAAAAAAT
The DNA here is from genome assembly GCA_963677255.2 of uncultured Desulfobacter sp. Lineage (GTDB taxonomy): Bacteria > Desulfobacterota > Desulfobacteria > Desulfobacterales > Desulfobacteraceae > Desulfobacter. Next base: position 1,195,593 of record CAXXER010000003.1, read on the forward strand.
GGTTTAAAGATATTATCTAACCTTAAGGGAGGTGGACATGACTTTTTCTTATGTGGAGAACGACAACACGGCAAAAATCAAGGTAATCGGTGTCGGCGGCGCCGGCGGCAACGCCGTAAACAACATGATCGATGCCAAACTTCAGGGTGTGAAGTTCATCGTGGCCAATACCGATGCCCAGGCTTTAGAACAGTCCAAGGCTGAGGTAAAAATCCAACTGGGATCGACCCTGACCGAAGGTCTTGGCGCAGGCGCAGATCCCAGCATCGGCAGAGAGGCCGCCTTAGAGAGCATGGATGACATCAGAGATGCGCTTTCCGACAGCCACATGGTTTTTATCACCGCAGGCTTTGGCGGCGGCACCGGCACGGGAGCTGCCCCCATTATCGCTGAAATCTGTAAAGACTTAGGCATTCTGACAGTGGCCGTGGCCTCAAAGCCCTTCTCCTTTGAAGGCAAAAAAAGAGAAAGAGCCGCCCTTGACGGGTTGGAAAAACTGCACGGCATCACAGATACCGTTATCACCATCCCCAACGACCGCCTGCGCGGCATCGCTCCCAAAGGCGCCCGGATGGTGGATATGTTCATCAAAGCAGACGAGATCCTGCACCACTCCGTAAAAGGCATCACCGACCTGATCATGATGCCCGGCCATGTCAACCTTGACTTTGCGGACGTTAAAACCACCATGCAGAAGGCCGGCAAGGCCCTGATGGGCATCGGCATCGCTTCCGGTGAGAACCGGGCCGTAGAAGCCGCTGAAAAGGCGATTTCCCATCCGCTGCTCGAAGACATCTCCATTTCCGGCGCAAAGGGCGTGCTCATGAACATTACCTCATCTTCCGATCTCACCCTGGACGAGATGACCGAAGCCTCCGACCGGATTTACCAGGAAGTGGGAGACGATGCAGAGATCATCTGGGGCCAGACCTTTGACGAAGAGCTGGGCGATGAAATGCGCATCACCGTCATTGCCACGGGCATCGGTCAGGAAGAACCCAAGCTTGCGGAAAATATGCATCGGTTTGAAGCCAAACCGGCCCAGCCCGTGCAGCCCGTGGCGCGCCCCAGATACGCCGGCCCCTCCCATCAGTCCTACGGTTCCGCTGCGGTAGACACCCGGGCAGCCAGCGATCGTGAAGTCATTGCCAGGGGTGTCCTGAGAGACCCGACCGAAGAGGACCTGGCCAATTGGAACGAGTTTGACAATCCTGTGCGGGTCACCACCCGTCGGGTTGTGGGAGACGAGGACATGGTCCCCGACTATAATATGAACTTTGATCAGGATGATCTGGAGGTCCCCACATTTTTGAGACGAAAAGCTGATTAATTTATGAAAAAGAGGCGTAAACCGGCCCGGGCCTCGGGGTCTTCCGCCCCAGTAAGGGAGCAGGGGGCCATCGTCAAACGGGGCCGTGGACTGACCAAAGTCGCATTGGTCTATCCCAACACCTACAAGGCAGGCATGTCCTCATTGGGATTTCAGACGGTGTACCGCCTGGCCAATGAAGACCCAGGCGTTTCCTGTGAACGGGTCTTTCTGCCCGACACCCGGCAGAAATCCTCCGAGATCAGGAGCCTTGAGACCGGTTTACCCCTGGATCAATTTGACATGATCCTCTTCTCAATCTCCTTTGAGAATGACTTTTTGCACCTTGCTCACGTCCTAGGAGCAACAGGCATCCCCCTGCGGTCATCTGATCGAAACCACATCCACCCCCTGGTGGCTGCGGGGGGAGTCGCCTGTTTCCTCAACCCCGAACCCATTGCCCCCTTTGTGGATCTTTTCCTTTTAGGCGAAGCCGAATGCCTTTTGCCCGGATTTTTCAAGGCCTTCGGCCGCACAGACTCAAAATCCCGCCTGCTTGAAACCATTGAGGCGGATCTTCCCGGGGCCTATGTCCCGGCCAGCCACGATCCCATTTTCTACGCCCTGCCTGATGACAACCCTGCCCTTGCCGTCCCCCCAAACACCCCCGCCCGAAAAAAAATAGAGGTACAATACTTAAAAAACCTGGACGGCATTCAAACCAAGACAACGGTGATGACCTCTTCCACCGCTTTTAAAGATACCTTTCTGGTAGAAACCCTCAAAGGCTGCCCCCACGGCTGCAGGTTCTGTACGGCAGGATTTATATACCGGCCCCCAAGGGTTTATCCTGAGCAAACCATACTTTCCGCCATTGACGAGGCCAGTGAAAAAACCGACCGGTTAGGTCTGGTCAGCTCGGCCATCCTGGACCACCCCCAGATCACCGAGATCTGTCAATATGGAAAAGACAAAGGCATGCGCCTGTCATTTTCCTCTTTGCGGGCGGACAAGCTTTCCGACTCCATTTTATCCATCCTGTCCGACGCCAAGGTCAAAACCGCCACCATCGCACCGGAAGCCGGCTCCCAGCGCATGCGAAACATCATCAACAAAAAGCTGGATGAATCCCAGATCCTTGAAGCAGCAAGGCGCCTGGTGGATAGAGGCATTATCAATATCCGGCTTTACTTTATGATCGGCCTGCCCTTTGAGCAAAGAGAAGATGTCCGGGCCATCGTGACCCTGGCCAAAGAGATCAAATCGGTTTTCCTGGAAGCTGCCCGGAAAAAGAAAAAAATCGGAACGCTGACCTTAAGTATCAACCCCTTTATTCCAAAGCCCTGCACCCCGTTTCAATGGTCAGCCATGCTGGACGAAAAAGAACTTGAAGCCCGCAAAAAAATCATTCAGGACGGCCTTAAAAAAACCGCCAATGTCAAACTCAACTTTGAATCTTTCCGCCAGGCCAAGGTCCATGCGCTTTTGTCTTTAGGGGACCGCAAGGCGGCTGACTTGATTGAAGAGGCCCTTGAAGAAGGATGGACGAGAACCCTTAAAACCCATCCGGACTATTCCAATACCGTTGTCTATACAGAAAAACCCATCCCGGAATCATCAAAGCACCTCCCGAACCTGCCCTGGGCGTTTCTGTCCCACAGGGTCTCCGATGAATTTCTTCTCAAAGAATATCTGCGGGCCAAAAAAGAAAAACAGTCCATAGCCTGCCCCATGAAAGACTGCCGGGACTGCCGAATCTGCACCCGCCCCTGATTCCCGGCAATCCCTGCAGCACAAAAAAAAGCAGGGTCTTTTGCGACCCCGCCTTTTTAATCCGGTATTTTTTATAATAAGCGCGTTTTATCAGCTGACCCGCTCGAGGATCACCACATCCGTATGTCCGGCCAGAAGCTCTTTGAACTTGACCGCATCCTTTTTGGAACCCTCCTTCATGCCGTAATGCATAGGAACGGCAATTCTGGCACCGACATCCTTGGCCGCTTCGGCTGCCTCCTCAACGGAGTTCATGGTGTATTTTTGCCCCAGAGGTAAGAGGGCCAGGTCGCACCGGATATTTTTCATCTCCGGAATACGCTCGGTATCGCCCGCATGATAAATGCTGATGCCATTTGCCGTCATCACGTATCCCACCCAGTTTTTGGATTTTGCATGATATTTGGTCTTTTTGACATTATACATGGGCACCGCTTCAACACTTAAACTGCCCACCGATACCTTGTCCCCCGGCTTGACAATGACAACCTCCTTTTTAGGAACGCTTTTAATCTTTGAGGCGACATCCTTGGGGGCAATGATGGTGGTCTGGTCATGGCAGATCTTTTTCAGGCTGAAGACAGATAAATGATCGTCATGACTGTGGGTAATCAATACGATATCCGCCTTATCCTCATCCTTAACCTTGTATGGATCTACGTACACATTGCTGCCCAGGCCGGGGATTTTCATGGACGCCTGCCCGGTCCAAACAATGCCCTGTGCAATTTCGGTCAGCTTCTCCATGTCGGCCGCAGCCCAGGCCTCACTGACTAAAAAAGACGGAACAAGCGCCATTGAAACCCCAAGGGTTGTCATTTGCGCCATAAATTCCCGGCGGGAAACACCGCCCTTTTGATTGAATGGATTTAAATCTGCCTTATCGCCCATCTTTATCCTCCTGAAACATTGGATTTTCCGTATTTATCAATTGGAACTCACACATTCAGCACCCAGCCAATTTCTTCGATCTTTTCCTGATTTTTGGAATAAACATCTTGGCGGAACTGTAACAGGGAAAAAATCAAAAAACCGGCATGGCATGCGAAAAACTATATCCTATAAAAAAGAATCCGGCAATTATGAAAATTGCGGAGATCGGAGGATCTTGCCCCTTACAACCTTTTTCGTGATTTTCGAGCGATTCGTGGTGGGTGAAAAATTAAAGATCAAAAACAAGTTTTACCTTCCATCGAAATCTGGATCGGGATCGATTTTCATTTTCGATAACGATTTCGATCCCGATTTCGATCCCGATTTCGATTTGGAGTGGCCACTGAGCTGGGAGAAGACTTTTGGATCAATTTATCAGGTATTAAGATTCTTCTTGAATTATCGAAGATAGGAAGGGTAATGTCTTTCTTAAGAGTGGAAATTCGTTATGATATTTTTTCTGATAATTATATAGATTCTATATATTAACCGTTAACATTAATGGGTTAAATTAAATCATGATAGATGAATCCAAATTGATAACAACCTTGGTTGGGGCACTTATCATGTTTGTTCTCGGCTTAATTGTTAACCAAAGTATCCGTAACAGAAAAGAAAAAAGAGACGTTGGGCGATGGCAACTTGGAAATGTAAAAGACTTCTTTTTCGAAAAATACTTAACGGACGAAATTAGAGCAAACAGAAATGCAATAACAAACTCTGAAAATTTTGATGATCCTGAATCTAAAGATAAATATGAATTAGCTATTAGCATACAGCAGATGGGCATAAGCGCTTATCTTGGTGTAATCCCATTAGAGCCAATTTTAGCTGGGAATGCGGCACAGGTTGTTTCAGACTGGGCTCTCGTATTTGATCATATTTGTCATGTACGTAAAAAACCTTTTAATAAACTTGAAGTACCTTTTCAACGTCGGCATGGAGAGTGGCTTGCGCTAATATGTTATCAATGGATTGTTTGTCAAGACTATATAGCAAACCAGGACTATCAGGATTACTTTGAAAAATTTTTAGCAATATATGGCGACAATGATTCAATAATCAAAAGAGAACTTCTGATTTTTAATTCTGAAAAAGAATTATTAAATTCAATAACCATTTCTACTGTTAAAAAAGTGCGAAAAAGATTTTTAAGCAATTCATCATAAAATTGGCTAGTCGGGTAGCCGGGGGTTTTAATCCCCCAGCCCCCACAACACCCTGCATGCGGGTCCGCACAGGGCGTTTCATCAAAATTACCGGGCCGAGGCCGGGTAATGAATTTTCACCCACTGGTCTTTGACAGATATTAACCCTTGTTCCGATAGCCATTTCTTGGTCATTCCCGACTGCGTCGCCATGGTTCTGGAAAGATGCCATGGACCTCTTCGGCTGAGTGCTGTCATGATAGCCTGTCTTTTGGATGTTCCCAGCTTCAGAAGATTGCGGACTTTAGTCCGGGCGTAGCGCCACTGTTTCCAGTAACACATCCGTATCCGGCGGCGGAGCCATTCGTCTATCAGCGGGATGGGACGATAGTACTCCGATATCCCGTAATAGTTCATCCAGCCCCGCACATATTCCGCTAACTTCTTGTACCGGTACTCCATTGAAACAAACCAGCTCCTTCCAGTAAACAGACGCAAGCGCCGCTTGAACTCCTGAAAGGATTTATCACTCCATCTGATTTTGCCGTTTACAAAGACAAAACCGAGAAAGCTGCACTCCTTCACCGGTGCTACTTTGCTTTTCTTCTCGTTGACCTGAAGCCGCAGCTTGTGTTCAAGAGACTTTCGTATACTGGCCATCACGCGGTTCCCGGCACTCTGGCTTTTCACCATGATGATGAAGTCGTCAGCGTACCGGGCAAAACGATGACCGCGTTTTTCCAATTCCTTGTCAAGATCGTCAAGAAGGATATTTGCGAGCAGTGGTGAAAGTGGGCCGCCCTGGGGAACACCGGCGGGCGTTGCCTGAAGGCCACCGTTGACCATCACACCGGCCCTGAGATATTTACCGATAAGCTTGAGAACCCGCTTATCTTTGATATGACGGGAGACCCTCGCCATAAGGACATCGTGATTAACTTTATCGAAAAATTTCGACAAATCGGTATCTACGGCTACCGTATAACCCTGTCCTATGAACTGTTTCACCCGACTTACACCATCATGGGCCGATCTGCCAGGTCTGAAACCGCAACTTGATTCTGAAAACAGTGGATCAAATATGAGTCCCATAACCTGGGCTATGGCTTGCTGGATGACGCGATCCAGCACGGTTGGAATACCCAGGGGACGTTTACTGCCGTCCGGTTTGGGTATCTCAACCCGTAGAACAGGAGAAGGGGCATATGTCCCTTCAAAAAGGCTTGAACGTATTTGAAGCCATAATTCTCGGAAGGTGTCCGGAAAATTGTCAACGGTTACGCCGTCGATTCCAGGGGCTCCCTTGTTGGCCCGCACCTGTTTCCAGGCTTGAGCAACATTCTTTGTGCTTAAAATGCGCTCCAGTAGTTGATCTTCCGGGAACTGTTCTTCCACGGCACCGCCATACACTACTCCCCCGTTCGGGTTCACTGTACGTACAAGGTTCCATGAACACATATTTCCCTCCTTGATGTTCGACCCTTCACCATATCCGGGACATTACCCCCGGCGTTGGGCTACTATGGCCTCTGCTGACTTCTACCCTGTCACCCACCAGGTTACCCTGAAAGGCGCAATGAAACTTCTTTTGCAGGTGCTGCCCATTGTTCGTTTATCATCGCCGTCGGCAACAGCCGGTGATGCCTGGACCTTGGTATCCCGGTATGGTCCGGACCGGGAGTTGTTGCAAAGGAGATTCAATGCCTGCAGGACAGATCTCCCCGGATAAGAACGTGAACTGTCACTACACAACCGCAGCATTTACCCTGTCTCCTGAATCCTGGGCTTCGACATGTTGTGCTGGCTTACCCGGAGACCAGGCCTTATATGCTGTTTCTGTTCGTCGGCTCATAGTTTTGCACTCCAACTTCCTTCGGACGGTCCCTCACGGTTCCGCCCTTGTTTTCGGCTAATACTTCTGCTAAGGCTTTAGCAGGATTCACGTATAGGGGACTTTCACCCCATAAGTTCACGCCCATGCCGGGCGTACACAAGGCAATTAAACTGCCAGACCTCTCGGCCTGCAGGTTATTGCACCGTTATACATGATGTGTTGAGGACAATATGAAAAGAATCTTATTGGCAGGATCAACGGGTTACCTGGGAGGCTATATTGCCAAGGAGCTTCAACATCGATCCTGTTTTTTTAGGGCGATTGCCCGAAACCCAGAAAAACTTGAGAAAAATGATATCAAAGCCAATGAAATACTTAAGGCGGAACTAACGGATCCCGATGCCATCAAAGGGTGCTGTCAAGGCATCGATATTGTTATTTCCACTGTTGGTATCACAAGGCAAAAAGATGGGCTTACCTATATGGATGTGGATTATCAAGCCAATGTCAATTTGCTGAATGAGGCGTTAAAAAGTGGCGTTAAAAAATTTATTTATGTTTCCGTCTTAAATGGGGAAAAGCTGCGTAATTTAAAAATATGCGATGCAAAAGAGCGATTTGTTGAGCGGTTGAAGCAGTCCGGGTTGAACTATTGTATCGTTCGCCCAAATGGGTTTTTCTCTGATATGTCAGAATTCTTTAACATGGCCAAAAAAGGAAGAATTTATCTTTTCGGAAAAGGAAAGCTGAGAGCCAATCCTATCCATGGCAAAGATTTGGCAGAGTTTTGCGTAGATGCTATCGATAAGCCTGATAAAGAAGTTGAAATAGGTGGCCCCGAAACGCTCACTCAAAATGAGATTGCATCGATTGCCTTTGATATCCTGGGGAATACGCCGAAAATAACGTATATTCCGGATTGGCTAAGGATTGCTATCATCAAACTGGCCAGACTGCTTACCGGAAGCCAAGTTTATGGACCCATTGAATTTTTCATGACCGTCATGGCAATGGATATGCTTTCTCCTGAATATGGAGAACACAAATTAAAAGACTATTTTACAACTTTGAATAGCATAAAGACCTAACTAAGCTTATTCCACAAACGCAAAAAGCTGCGCGCTGATTAGCGATCATTACCAGATCGAATCGATTTTGTTGGCAGGATATGATTTTTCCAAGAGGACTAGGCCAGGGATGGCGCAAGGGGGGCAGAACGGCGTAGGGGCCGAGGGCGTTCAGGATCGAAAAGCCCCGGACCATCCGCTTCTCAGACGGACAGGACGTCCGGCCTGAGATTGAGTGGCGCCCCCCTTGCCCGGCCCTGGCCGGGTTCTGCCTTGCCAAAAGACAAGCATTCACCCCCTTCCGTGCTGCCTGCCAATCGGAAATCCAGCTCCAGCAGCCTGCCAACATCTAACCAACCCCTAATTTCCAGGCAATACATCTTTAACACGCCTTTTTTAAGAATGTACACGTGTTCATTTTCTGTTCCCTGCAGAAAGAGCCTGACAAAACTAATTTAAAAGGAGAAAAAAATGGAACGGTTCAAAAAGCTGGCAGCCCTTGCGGTAACGGGTGTGCTGCTCTTATGCGCCCTGCCGGCCGGTGCGGCAGATCTTGTCATTGCCGGCCGTGACGGCATTTATGGAAAAGCTCTGGAATCTTCTGTCAGCCAGTTTAAAAAGATCCATCCCGATCTGGATATCCAGCTGCTCAAACTGCCCTATGGCAGCCTTTATGAGAAACTGGCCATCAGCCTTCAGCACACAGATTCCGCCTATGACGTTGTCATGATCGACGATACCTGGGCGCCCGAGTTCATGAAAAACAACTGGCTTTCAGATCTGGGCCAGGCCGATCCGGACTTCAAGGGGCTTGATATTGCCAAATACCCTGTGGGATCCGGCACTCTTTTTGCGATCCCCTTTGTGGGGAACGTTGAGATGTTCGCCTTCCGGGCGGATCTTTTTAAAAAGCACGGACTTGCCACACCCCAGTCCTGGACGGATGTGCTTGAGGCCGCCAAAACCATTTACGCTGAGGAGCCGGGCGTGGCAGGAGTGGTTTTCCGCGGCACTAAGGGCAATCCAATTGTCACAGGCTTTCTGCCCATTCTCTGGGCCCACGGCGGTTCTGTAATCGGAACGAACGGAAAATCTGCCGTCAATTCAAAGGCCGGGCTGGATGCCCTGACGCTTTTCCTGTCTCTTAAAGATTATGCCCCAGAAGGGGTGGAGCTTTACAATGCAAGCGAAGTCAGGGACGCCCTTCAGCAGGGTAAGGCCGCTATGGCCATTGAAGTATGGCCCTCCTGGGTGCCCTCCATGGATGACACGGCCGTTTCCAAGGTGGCCGGCAAAATGACCATCATGGCCGCCCCCGGCCAGGTTAAAGGTCCCGCCCCCATGCTGGGGATGTGGCAGCTGGCCGTTACCAAGGGGACCGGGCACAAGGAAAATGCCCGGGCCTTCATTGATTTTGTAACCTCCACAAAAAACCAGAAACGCCTGGCCCTGGATTTGGGGCTGCCCCCCACAAGGGCAACCGTATATACCGATGCTGACGTAGTTTCCAAGTACCGGTGGTATCCGGCCCAGCTTGCGGCCCTTGAAAACGGGCAGGCACGGCCCAGAATCAAGGCCTGGAAAAAGGTGGAGTCCGTCATGGGCGATTACCTTCAGCTGGCCCTGGTGGGGCAGATGCCTCCCAAGAAAGCTCTTGAACTCATGTCCCGGGATATCAACCGGGCCCTTAAGTAACCATTCCTATAGATAAATGATCTGTTTCCGGGTCCTGCCGGGCCCGGAAACAGCCTCCAAGACCTTTGTAAAATTTTTAACTTTATGATCCAGACCCCAAAAAAACACCTGGCGATCCTGATCCTTCCTGCAGCTGCAGTGATCTTTGTATTTGCCATAGTCCCTGTAGGATGGGTAATCACCCATGCCTTTATGCACCTGGACCCTGCCACGGGAAAAACCGCCTTTGCAGGCCTTGAAAATTTCAGGGATCTTTTTTCCGACTGGTTCTTTGTTTCCAGTATCAAGACCACGGTAAAATTTTCTCTGATCGCCTCATTTCTCCAGGTGGGCCTGGGGCTTTCCCTGGCCCTTTTGTTCAACCGCAAATTTGCCGGCCGAAGATTCGCCCTGCCCGTGATCATCTACCCCATGATGCTTTCCACCCTGGTGGCCTCCTCTGTGTGGCGGGCCTGGTTCCACTATGATTTCGGCATGCTCAACCACTGGCTTTCCATGGCGGGCCTGCCATCTGTCAAATGGCTGTTCGATCCCAAACTGGCCCTTTACTCCATCATCCTGGTGGATGTCTGGCAGTGGACCCCCATGACCTTTCTCATCGTCTTGGCAGGGCTGCAGTCCATCCCCAAGGATGTGCTGGAAGCCGCTGTCATGGATAACGTATCCCCGGCCAGGCGAACCGTTTTCGTTATCCTGCCCATGATCCGGGGCCATATTTTCTTAGCCCTTCTGGTTCGCTCCATTGATACCTTCCGCCTTTTTGACAAGGTGTATGCCCTGACAGGCGGAGGGCCCGGCAACGCCACGGAGACGCTTTCCATGTTCGTTTACCGCCACGGGTTCAAGTTCTTTGAGGTGGGCACCGCATCCGCCGCATCCATTGTTATGCTTGCCATTGCATGCGCCTTGAGCCTTTTGTACGCCACCCGGATTTTAAAAGGACAACACCAATGATACGCCCCACAGCCTTCTGGCTGACCTTAACGGCCGTGCTGATATTTTTCGCCCTGCCCGCGGTCTGGATGGGGGTCACCGCCTTTAAACCGCCGGCAGACTATGTCTCGGCCGCCCCGGCCTTTTTCCCCTCGCACTGGACCCTGGACCATATCAAAGAGCTGTTGCAGGCAGGCTTTGCCACCCGGTTCTTCAACACGGCGGTGGTGGCGGTCGGCGCCACCACCGTATCCATCACCTTAGGATTTATGGCGGCCTACAGCCTTGTCCGATTCAGATTTCCGGCCCGGCTGGACAGGGTCTTTCTTATGCTGGTGCTGGGGGTGAAGCTGATGCCCCCCATTGTGGTAGCCCTGCCCGTTTATACGCTTTTGGGCCGGCTGCATCTTTTAGACAGCCTCTGGGGCCTGATCCTCTCCTACCAGCTTTATACCCTGCCCTTTTCCATCTGGATGCTCATCGGCTATGTCCGGGATGTTCCCCTGGAAATCGAAGAGGCGGCCATCATGGACGATACCTGCCTGTTTCAGCGGCTGATCCGGGTGGTACTGCCCTTGTGCGGCCCGGGGATCGCCGCCACAGCCATCTTTGTTCTGATCCTGTGCTGGAACGAATTTTTGTTCGCACTGCTCTTCCTCCAGCAGCCGGATCATTTCACTTTGCCCCTTTACATCGCCAACTTTATCACGGAAAACGAAACCTTCTGGGGGAACCTGATGGGCATCGGCATGCTCTCCTCCGCCCCGATACTGATATTCGCAGGCTTTATCCAGCGCTATCTTGTCCGGGGATTTTCCATGGGAATGAAATAGGAAACTTTTTTTATGAGCCAGCTTATCCTTGACAACCTCACCAAAACCTTCGGCCCCGGCCAGACCGCGGTGGACCATGTCAGCCTCAATGTCAAAAAGGGGGAGTTCATTGTCATCGTGGGCCCCTCCGGCTGCGGGAAATCCACCATTCTGCGCATGATCGCAGGCCTTGAAACCGTGACATCGGGACGGATCCTTCTCAACGGTAAAGAAATTACAAGGGTTCCCCCGGGTAAACGCCAAATTGCCATGGTCTTTCAATCCTACGCCCTTTATCCTCACATGACCGTTGAAAAAAACATGGGGTTCAGCCTGAAAATGGCAGGGATGCCGTCCTTACAGGTGAAAGAAAAGGTGATGGAAACGGCAAAAACCCTTGAGCTGACCGCACTTCTCAAGCGCAAGCCAGGAGCGCTTTCAGGAGGACAACGCCAAAGGGTGGCCATTGGACGGGCCATTATCCGGGATCCCCAGCTCTTTTTATTTGACGAACCCTTGTCCAATTTGGATGCGCAGCTGCGGGGCACCATGCGCTTTGCCCTGACCAAGCTTCACAAGCAGCTTGGCACCACCATGATCTATGTCACCCACGATCAGACCGAGGCCATGACCATGGCCGACCGGATTCTGGTCCTGCGCAACGGAACTCTGGAGCAGGCCGGGACCCCCATGGATCTTTTTTCATCCCCTGCCAACCGGTTTGTGGCAGGCTTTATGGGAACCCCCCGGATGAACTTCATACCGGCACAGCTCAAACGGGGGCAGGATGAAACCTGCCAGGTCCGCCTGCCTTGGGGCCCAAGGCTTCATCTGCCCCTGGTCCCACAGGACGACGTCATCACAGGGCTTTCCCGCAGCCCTTCCCTGGGCATCCGCCCCGGGGATATTGAAACGGGAAAAGGCCCCGACCTTTTGACAGTGGATGTCACCGAAGTGCTGGGCAGCCGTACTCTGGTTCACGGCACCATCGGAGGCTGCTCCCTGGTCATTGAAATGCGCTCGGAACTTGCCCCAAGGCCCGGGCAGACCCTTCCCGTCCGGCTGCCCGCATCCAAGTGCCATCTGTTTGCCGAAGAGGGGCCTGCATTTGAAAGGACCGATCAAATCCGTGATCGGCAGAAGGTGTTCAACCCGGAGGCAGTATGCGCATAACCTTTATCGGCACAGGAGATGCTTATTCCACCGAAGATGCCAATGCCTCCGTTCTGGTGGAATCGGCAGGATTTAAACTGCTGATCGACTGCGGCCCTACCGTTCCCCGGGCACTGTGGCAACTGGTCCCCGGCTGGGATCGCATAGATGCCGTTATCCTCACCCATACCCATCCTGACCATGCCCTGGGGTTGCCCACCCAGATCAACCGGATGCTCTCGCGGGCCCGCTCCCAAAATCTTGTACCAAAGGTTCTCCCGGTCCTCTGCCGTATCGAGGATGCAGACCAGGTCCGGGCCCTTTTGGAATACGGATACTGGCCCGAGCCGCCCGACCGGCCCCTGCCCGTCATCCCCCTGCAGCCCAGAGGAGAAATAGGCCCCTTTGCCTATGAAACAGCCCCCACGAACCACAGCGTTCCCAACCGAGCCATCCGCCTGATACTGGAGGAGACATCGCTGTTCATCAGCGGAGACGGCCGGCTTCTGCCCGAGTCTGAATCCCTTGCCGCCAAAAGTGCCGTTGCGGTCCTGGAATGCCAGAATTTAGAAGATGACGGCTCCTCTTTTCATGGTAACTTTGCCGCCTGCAGGGCACTGGCAGAAAGCTGTCCGGACACCCTTTTTTTTCTTACCCATGTAAAAGATCGATGTAGAGAAAAAATGACAAGGCTGTGCACCGGGCCGCCGAATATGAAAATGGCCCGGCCCGGCAATATCCTTGATATCGAAAAAAAGGAAGTTAAATGACCCTGAAGAATCCACCCCCTGGCCTTGTCATGGTGGGGGCCGTTTCCAAAGATGAAATGATTTATCAAGAAGACTGCACAGTCCTTTGGGGCGGCGCCGTGATTTACGGATCCGTGGCTGCGATCCGGTCGGGGGCCCGTATCCGGGTCATCACCAAAGCCGCCCCCAAGGATATCCCGACCCTGAACTGGTTCCGGGAGGACCGCATCCCCGTGACGTTTCTGGAGTCGGAGAGGTCCACGTCCATCCGCAATATTTACCACACAGAGGACCGGGAGCGCAGAACCTGCATCCCCCTGTCCCAGACCGACCCTTTTTCTCCCAAAGATCTTGAAGGGGTTCAAGGGCAGATTTTCTACGCGGCAGGCCTGATTAAAGGGGAAATCCCGAAAGCAACCCTTTCCGCCATGGGAAATAAGGGACGCCTGGCCATAGACGTTCAAGGCTTTATAAGGGAGGCCCGAAACGGAGAACTGGTCCTTGAGGCCGACCCCACCCTTGACTTGGGCCGGGTTGACTTTCTAAAGGCGGACGGTGCAGAGGCGCAAGAGATGACCGGCCTGACCGATGCTGCCCGGGCGGCAAAGGCCTTCCGGGACCAGGGGGTTAAAGAAGTCGTGATCACCCATGGCAAATCCGTAACCCTTGCCTTTGAAGACCGAATTTTGCGCTGCCCGCTCACTCCGAAAAATCTTGGCGGAAGAACCGGCAGGGGGGATACCCTTTTTTCAAGCTACCTTGCAAGACGGCTGGCGAAAGATTCTCCGGCAGCGGCCCTTGAATTTGCCGCCGCCCTGACCTCCATCAAGATGGAAACCCCGGGACCATTCGGGGGGCGGATGAAGGACGTCGAACGCAGGAGGGCGGCGGACAGGGTGAGCTGCAGGACGATTTGCGCACCATTGCCCGTGCAGTCCAAAGAGAGTGTCACACCATGAGCGACAAAAAACCGGTCACCTCAACCGATGTGGCCCGCCTGGCAGGGGTATCCCGGGCAACGGTATCCAGGGCTTTGAACGGTGAAGCCACCGTCAGGCAAAAAACCCGCCTGAAGATTCTTAACGCTGCAAACGAACTGGGATACCGGATCAATATGCTGGGCCGCAGCCTCAACCGTCAGCGCACGGACCTTGTGGGACTTGTGGTCCGCCAGCTCACCGACCCGTTCCATGCAAAGCTTGTGGCAGAACTTGTGGACGGCATCTGTAAAAAAGGGCTTTTACCCACGGTTAACGAGGTGGGATCAGACCTTGAAATCCCGGGACTCATCGAGAAATTTGCCCAATTCAGGGTATCCGGGGTGATTATCACCTCTGGATCTCCCCCTGCTAAACTAGCAGAAGAATGCCAAAGGCTTGACATCCCTGTGGTGTTGATCAACCGCCGGCCAAAGCGCTCCCCTTTGCATACAGTCTGCTCCGATAATGCTTTGGGCGGGGCTCTGGCTGCCGACCGCCTCGTCCTAGCCGGATGCCGCAGGATCGCCTTCCTGGGAGCATCATCTCCCACCTACAGCACACGAGCACGGGAAGCCTCTTTCACTAACACTCTGGCCCCCCATATCCGGAGCAGGGCCATTACTTTGAGCCGTCTTTCATCCCCCTCTTCCGATTACTCCGGCGGGGCTCAAACCGGCCGAATCACAGATCCTGACTGTTTCGACGCTGTTTTTTGCGCCACAGACCGTCTGGCTATGGCTTTATGGACGCCTTCGGGCAGCAGACCGGAAAGGTTGCGGGAAAAAACTATTCTCTGATCGGATTTGACGACATTGAGGAAGCCGGATTTGCCGCTTACAACCTGACCACCATCCGCCAGGATGTTACCGGCATTGTTCAGCGGGTTATGAACCGGCTCAGTCCGGTCACGGACGGCGGCGCTCAGATATCGGGAACCGACACGGTTCAGGTCTGCCTTGTGGAACGGGGCACAGTGATCACAAAATGACCTTGCGACACTCCAATTTTTTGCAGGCCGTAGCCGTTGCCGCAACCTGCGGCATGGATGCCGTCCGCCGTCAGAAAAAACCCGCGGTCATGCTCTGGATACTGGCTCTGGCCCTGGTTCTCTCCTACTATTATATTCCTTCGGTACGCGAAGGACTTGACCGCTTAGCAACCTTCAAACAAAAGACCGGCCTAACATTTGCCATGGTCTCATCGGCCCTTGCCGGGGGGCTTTTCCCGCTGCTGGTCCACTTTGCCTTTGCACGGGAAAAGGCCGGCAGACAATTTCGCCACCTGCCCTTTTTTTTAGGCTTCTGGGCGGTAAAAGGCGTTGAGGTGGATCTTGCCTACCGCGGCCTGGATCTTGTGGTCAACAGCCAGTCCTTCTGGATGAAGGTTGCGGCCAAAACGATCCTGGACATGAGTATTTACACCCCTTTTTGGGTGGTACCCACCGTTGTCTTTGCCTATCTTTGGAAGGATCTTGGATATGATATGACAAAGCTTGGGCAGGCCGTTAAATCACAAGGACCTGTTTCCCTGCTGCTGCCGGTACTTATTGTGGACTGGGCCATCTGGCTGCCGGCCGTGGCCGTGATCTACTGCTTTCCACTGCCTCTTCAACTGCCCCTGCAGAACATCATCCTGTGCCTGTGGACCGTTATTCTGCTCACTTTTAAATCCTGAGCACGGGATTCAGGCAAGTTGTGCAGATTTTCCTTGAGGTCTTTGTCAATTAATTCTATAAGGAAAACTGATTTTTTTAATCAATGAATTTGAAGATGTATGCCAAAGAAGGGCAGCATCAAATTTGAATAAACTTAAGATGACAATTTTTTAGGAGGACCTATGTCAACTCTCGTATTTGGTCACAAGAACCCGGATACCGACTCCGTGGTTGCCGCCATTGCACTGGCCGATCTCAAAAAAAGCCTTGGTGAAGATATTGCCCCGGCCGTTCAGGGCGACCTGAACCCCGAATCCAAATTTGTCCTGGACAAATTCGGCCTGACCGCCCCTGAGGTCGTCACTTCCTATGCCGGAAAAGACGTATATCTCGTGGACCACTCCGACCTGGCCCAGAGCCCGGACGACCTGAAAGAAGCCAACATCCTCGGCATTGTCGACCATCACAAACTGGGTGATGTCACCACAGGACAGCCCCTGGAATGCTGGATCTGGCCTGTCGGCTGCACCTGCACCGTTATCGCCTCCATGTATGACTACTTCAACGTGGAAGTCCCCAAGGGAATTGCCGGTGCCATGCTCTGCGCCATCCTGTCCGACACCGTTATCTTCAAGTCCGCCACCTGCACTGACAAGGACAAAGAAATCTGTGCAAAACTGGCCGAAATCTGTGGTGAGAACGATCTGGACGCCCTTGGCATCGAAATGTTCAAGGTAAAATCCGCCGTTGAAGGCACCCCCATCCGCGAGCTGGTTTTCCGGGACTACAAAGACTTCAACATGAGCGGCAAAGGCGTTGGCTGCGGCCAGCTGGAACTGGTTGACCTGTCCATCGTGGACGGTATCAAGGCCGATCTGGAAAAAGACATTGCAGAGCTGAAGGCTGAAAAGGGCCATCACACCGTTCTGCTTATGCTCACAGACATCATGAAAGAAGGTACCGAGCTTCTGGTCGCCTCTGATGATGAGTCCGTGGTTGAAAAGGCCTTCGGCGTTAAGCCTGAAAACGGCAAATGCTGGCTGCCCGGCATCATGAGCCGTAAAAAACAGATCATTCCCGATCTGGAAAAGATCTTCGGATAAGCCTTAAAATATAGGGCTCTTGGCACCATGCCGGGAGCCCATACCCCATCTCTTCTTTTTCTATTCCCCGTAAATATGATTGTTTTCCCCGAACACAGGTAAGAAAATAATTAATTTTATCCTCATGCACCAAAAGCCATTTCTAACCCTGCTTTTTGTCTCCCGGTTTCCAGAGGCCGGGTTTTGGGCTTGATTCCCCTCTCTAATAATCTGGTAGGGTAATTCTGGACACTTTTCTAAGAGTGAAATGTAAAAATGGCGGCAGCCTTTTTCGCAAGGGAATCAGGCTAAGATATCAATTCATTGATATTGAAAGTAATACATCGGTGTCTAAAACGTTATGTTATTCGCAAATTATATCCACTTATTTTGGCTGAAGGCGGCCCTGAAATTGATCCGTCCAGGGGGGGGGGGAGCCGGGGCCTGACAAAAAGCAAATCTCGTTTCTGCCCAACCTGGGTCGGCAACCTGCCCAACGATGCATTCTGCCATGTGACAGATAAGAACGTCAGGCAGGCAGATAGGAGACCAGATTCTCACAGGCCTGGGCCAGGTGGGTTTCCAGGATGGCTTTCGCCCGGGACAGGTCCTTCTTTCGGCAGGCCGCCAGAAGATCCCAGTGCTGTTTCTGGGACTGGCCCAGGCCTGAGAGGCGGTCAAGGTAGATGATGAGATACCGGTGCACGTTGTTGTGCAGGGTCTGGATGGTCTGAAGCAGCAGGGGCATTTGGGCGGCCTGGTAGAGGGTGGCATGAAATTCCCAGTTTAACTCCCCCCACTGGGCCCGGTCGGTCTCACAGTCGATAATCTCCAGCACGCCTCTGGCCCGGATCAGATCCGCCGGGCTGAGTCTGGGCACGGCCCGTTCAAGGGCAACGGTTTCCAGGGCAACCCGCATGGTGTAGATTTCCGCCACCTCTGCCGAGGAAAGCTGGGAAACCACAGCCCCCCGCTTGGGCAGCAGGGTCACAAGCCCCTCGGCCTTAAGCTGGACCAGGGCCTCCCGCAACGGTATTTTGCTCACCCCAAGGTCCCGGGCCAGGGTATCCTGGCGCAGGGGCTCGTTGGCCCGGTACCGTCCCTGGAGAATGGCGGTGCGCAGGGTTGCTGCAATCAGGTCCGGCGTGCTGGCCCTTGGGGGGTGGATGGTCTTAAAGGTCATGGGGTCTCAGTCTACCTGACAGGTAACGGCAATCCCCCTGTCATGAAACAGAGAGCATATCCGGTCTATGGTACCGGAGTCCGGCGGCGCCATGGTCCGGTCAAAGGGGAGGCCAAGCTCCCTGTACTTGCCCTCGCCCAGGGGATGAAAGGGCAGCAGTTCCACCCCCTTGAGGCGGTCAAGGCCCAGGCAGAACCGGGCGGTCTCTTTAAGAGACCCAAGATCGTCTGTCATCCCTTTGACCAGGGGAATCCGGATGACAAAGGGCGGCCCTGCATCGTTGATTCGTAGGATGTTTTCAAGGATCCTTTTATTGGACACCCCGGTCAGCTCCCGGTGGCAACGGTCATCCATGTGCTTGAGGTCAACGAACAGATGGTCCAGCATGGAAAGGGCCGGGGCTGCCGCCGCGAAGTCAAAATACCCGCTGGTTTCGGCAGCGGTCTCAATGCCGGCGGCCTGGGCGGCATCTGCCAGGGTTTCCAGAATCTTCGGACTGGCAAAGGGTTCTCCCCCGGAAAAGGTGATCCCGCCCCCCGAAGCCCGGTAAAACACGGCATCCCGGGTAATGGTGTCCAGAACCGCGTCCACGCCCGGGTCTTCCGGGGCCGGGTCAAAGGACCAGGATTCTGGGTTGCTGCACCATCGGCACCGAAGGGGGCAGCCTCTGAAAAAAACGGTGGTCCGGATACCGGGGCCGTCGTGCAGGCTCCAGCGCTGGATGTTAAAGAACATCCCCTATACCGCCTTATAAGAGGTTCGGCGGATAATGGCATCCTGGACCTCCCTGGACAGGGTGACGAACCGGGCGCTGTAACCGGCCACCCGGACCAGCAGGTTCTGATACTGGTCAGGGTCTTTCTGGGCGGCCTCCAGCACCTTGCGGTCAAACACGTTGAACTGGACGTGGAAGGCATCCAGCTCAAAATAGCCCCGGATCAGTCCGGCCAGTTTGTTCAGGTCGCTGCGGGTCTTCAGGATCTCCGGCGACAGCTTGATATTGAGCAGGGTGCCGCCGGTATGCCGGCCGTGGTTGATCTTTGCCGTGGACCGCATGGCAGCCGTGGGGCTGGTCACATCGGTGCCCGCATGGGGGGAACAGCCCTCTGTTAAAGGCTCTTTTGCCCGTCTGCCGCAGGGGGTGGCGCCGATGACCTGGCCTGCCGGGATATAGTTGGAAATACCCATGAAAGCGGAGTTAAAGGGGCTGCCGTAGATATCGGTGTATGTGCTGATCTCGGCCTGGTAAAAATCGCTCACCTCCAGGGCGAACCGATCCACCGCATCCAGATCGTTGCCGAACTTCGGGCATGACCGCGCCCGTTTGTGCAGGTCTTCAAACCCCAGCCAGTCCGCTTCCAGGGCCTGGTTCAACGTGGTCAGATCCGTCACCTTTTCATCAAAAACCAGCGTTTTGACCGCAGCAAGGCTGTTGGCCGTATCGGCGATACCAATGCCCGTGAGCACCGGCCCCACCATATACAGGGCTCCGCCCTCCACCACATCTTTGCCCGTTTCCATGCACCCCTGGGTAAAGGCGGAGAAAAGGGGGCGCGGGGCCAGTTCGGCCTGGGCCTGCTGGGCCACCAGGGTGGCCGTCACCCCTTGGCGGATCATGTAGGACAGATGGGAGAAATAGCGTGCCTTGAACGCGTCAAAGTTTTCTATACCGTCGATATCCCCGGTTTCAGTGCTCATCTTTTTTCCCGACAGCCTATGGTGTCCGTTGGTCATGACAAACTCCAGGGCGGCGGCCAGGTTGATATTGCAGGCAGAGGTCCACTGGCTGACCTTCCTGGAGTGGGGCACCACGCATCCGCAATTGCTCCAGTCCTGGGCATGGTCATGGGAGAGCCCCTGGCAGGTCAGCATCTGGGTGCCCACCCGGTCGTTGTGAATGGCCGGGAACCCCATGCCCTCTTTGACCAGGTCACAGACCGCCAGGACAAAGGGATGGGGGCTGTCCGGATGGAGGCGCACACTCAGGTTGGGCTGGTGGGTCCGGGTCTGCCGTGCCGCATTCAGGCACATATAGGATACGGCATTGGTCCCGTCCCTGCCGTCGGCCCGCTTTCCACCGACCGTAAGGTTCTGGAAGGCCGAGTATCCGGCAAAAAAACTGGCCGTGTTTTTGGAGACAAACCAGACCCACTCGGACAATTTGATCCAGAGGCAGGAGACCAGTTCCTGGGCCTGTTCCGCGGTGATCCTTCCCTCTTGAATATCCTGCTCGTAAAAGGGGGCCATGTACTGGTCAAAGCGCCCCAGGTTCAAGGCCACGGCATTTTCAAAAAGGGTATTGCCCAGCTGGACCATCCAGACCATCTGAACGGCCTGCCAGAAATTTTTTGGCGGGTGTTCCGGCACCTGGCGGCAGTTTTCGGCAATGGCCAAAAGCTCGGCCTTTCTCACGGGATCCGTCTCCTGGTCCGCTGCGGTCTCGGCGGCCTTTGCATACCGCCGGGACAGGCCGATCACAGATTCGGCACACGTTGCCGCAGCCGTGTAAAAGGCATTTTTCCGAAGATCTTCCACCCTGGAAAGGTCAAGGGTCTTCTGTTTTGATTGGGCATCTTCAATGATCCCCCGGAATCCTGAGGCAAAGAGAATGTCCTGAAAATCCGGGGTGATCTCGCCCACAGCGCACCGCCACTTGGAGTCGTTGTCCACAATGCCGGTGTCCACAGCGATCCGGGCGGTTTCCCCGGGCACCCGTGCCAGAAAGGCCTCTTCCACGGACTGCCCCTGCCATTGGGGCAGGATCTCGTTCATGAGTTCATCCCGGCTTTCCTCGTCAATCTCATAGGGATCCTGGGCCCGCTCCCCAATGCTCTGGATCTCCTCCTTGATCCACTGCCAGGAGACTTCAGGACTGACACCGGCCGACCGGCGGTATGTGCCGGATGAGCCCACGATCAGCTCAGGGCCGTAGATTCTCACCGGAATCTGTTCACAGACTTTCTTCAGGGCCATGGCCTTTTTAATGACGGCAGGGGCGCCGGGATTTTCGGCAAAGGCCTGGGTAATGGCCCGGGCCCGGACAATGCAGATCCTGGGCGTTTCTAACCGATAGGTTTCCAGCAGGGTGTTGATCCGGTCCGTTGCCTCAGGGGCCAGGGCCGGGGGAATGGGCATTGGTGTCATGGGGTCCTCCGCAACATGGGTAAACATCTGTACCTCAATATCATATAATCGTATACGATTTGTCAAGACCAATGAATATTCAGATCCCCTGCCTGGAAACACCACGGGCATGCATCCTCTGATCCCGGCATCGGAAAGATCAATTTCAATGCGCCAGGCAACTTCTAACAATTCCCCGCACCGGACCTTACCCGCCCAGATTCAAATAGGGAATATCCCAGAAAGATTTAGGGTACAGGACTCATGGAAAGTTCCAAAAGCCGCTGTTAGAGTCTTGTTCAGACACCGGGCGGTTATGGAAAAACACCCACAACCCATGCCCGCCATCTTTAACAAATCTTACAAAGGAAGGGTTCTCATGAAACTGATTCGATCCATTCTCATTGCCGTCATGGTACTTGCAGCCGCCACGGCATGGAGCAAGCCGTTGACCATCAACCTTGGCTTCACCTCGGCCAAGGGAAGCTCCTACGACATTCTGGCCTCAAAGTTTGCGGAGTTGGCCGGAAAGTACAGCAACGCAGATATCAATGTCAAGGTCAGATGCTGCGGCCAGCTGGTGACCGAAGATGAGGCATTCAAAGCCATGCAGTTGGGAACCGTGGACATGTACGTCATCACCGACGCCAACATCGCCCCCCACTTTCCCCTGATGAATGCATTCGTTCTGCCCTATATCTTCCAAAATGCCGAGCATGCCAGAAAGGTCCTTGACGGTCCTGTGGGCAAGGGATTAGCCGACAAGCTGTACAAAGAAACCGGCGTGACCCTGCTGACCTACGGGGGAATCGGATACCGGGATTTTTACAACTCCGTCCGCCCCATCAACACCATGGCCGACCTGAAAGGGGTTAAAATCCGCGTTCCCAAAAACGATGTGATGATCGCTACCTGGAAAGCTTTTGGCGCCTCACCCATCCCCCTGGCCTGGGCAGAGACTCCGCCGGCCCTCCAGACCGGAGCTGTGGACGGCGGAGACAACGGGACCAGCTTCATCAAGACCCAGAAATTTTACGAGATCTGTAAAAACCTGGCGATCCTGGATCACTTTTCCTATGTCAATCCCCTGTTTGCCAGTAAACGGGTCATGAAAAAACTGACCGACGACCAGAAGAAAATCATCTTCAAGGCAGCCAAAGAGGCCGGGCAGTACCACAGCGAAGTCATGGCCAAAGACCTCAAGGAAATCCGGGCATGGCTCGGCAATGAAGGTGGCATGGCCGTTACCTATCCGGATAAGAGCGAATTCATCCGGGAGGCCCTCAAAGTCCAGGACAACTATGCCAAGGACAGAGGAGATGAGTTTAAACAACTGCTTAAAGATATCCGCAACGCTGCCAAATAGCGTCCTTGAACCCGCCGGGGACGTATGGAACATCCCCGGCAGGTTCCAGCATCGCCCAACCCAATTTTCCGAGGACACACACCATGATCGGTACTATTTTAGCTTTCCTGGATAAACACCTGGAAGAGGGTCTGTGCAGCCTCTGTCTTGTGGTCACCAGCTGCAGCGTCATGCTCCAGGTCATTTTGCGATTCGTCTTCTCCGAGGCATCTGCCTGGGCCGAGGAACTGGCCATCATCGGCATGATCGGCGGCGTCTATTTCGGTGCGGCCCTGGCAGTGCGGGACAAGGCCCATCTGAGAATCGCTTTTATACTCCAGCTTTTGCCCGAGCGTATCCGGACGCCGTTAATCATTCTGTCCGACCTGCTCTGGCTTTCCTCACTTGTCTTTTTGCTTTACCAAAGTTCCCAGTGGATGACGCTGCTTTTTAACAGCCATTACATCATGCCGGGCCTGGGCATCGAACAACGCTGGCCCCAGCTCATTGTGCCTGTCGCCATCGGACTGATGATCCTGCGCATGGGACAACTCTACTACCGCTGGATCACCGGCAAAGAAAAGGAGCTGATCTGATGAACGGACCGTTATGGATGGGGGTAAGTTTTCTGTCGACGATGGCCATCGGGGTTCCGATCCCATTTGCCGCACTGATCGCCGCCGTGATCGGCGTCTGGATCATCGACATTCCCATGACCCTTCTGGCCCAGTCCTCCTATACCGCCTTTGAATCCTTTCCCCTGGTGACCATCCCCCTGTTCACCCTGGCCGGTCAGCTGATGGAACGCGGCGGGATGAGCGAGCACCTGGTCAATATTGCAAAAAAAATCGTTGGCTCCTGCCAGGGCGGGGTGGGTATGGTCACGGTGGTGGCCTGCATGTTCTTTGCGGCACTTTCCGGGTCCGGTCCGGCCACCACGGCGGCCGTGGGGGTTATCACCATCCCGGCCATGCTTCAAGAAGGGTATCGGCCCAGATTCGCCGGGGCCATTGCTGCGGCAGCCGGGGCACTGGGCAGTCTGATCCCGCCCTCAAACCTGTTGATCATTTACGCCCTGTCCTCGGACCAGTCCATTCCCCGCCTCTTTCTGGCCGGCATTATCCCCGGAGTGGGTTTGGGACTGCTCCTCTTGTTGGTGACATATCTCATCGCCCGGAAAAACGGATACGGCCAATCCTCGGCCACTTTTTCCGGAAAACTTCTGCTCTGGGCACTGTGGCAGGGTAAATGGGCAATCGGCGCACCGGTCATCATTTTAGGCGGCATCTACACCGGAATTTTCACCCCCAGCGAAGCGGCCGGCGTTGCCGTCTTTTACGGCTTGTTCGTGGGTCTGTTCATCTATAAGAAACTGAACTGGAACGGGCTATACGAGAGTTTGAAGTTCACGGCCGTGGTCATCGGCACCGTGCTGTTCATCCTGGGAGCCAGCAAGGCCTTCGGCCAGATGGTCACCCTGTACGATATTCCCGAAACCATCAGCGCCAGTTTCGCCCATATTTCAGGCCATCCCTGGCTGGTACTGCTTTTTATCGGGCTCATCTACATTATTGCCGGCATGTGGATCGAAACCGTGCCCCAGATCATCATCTTCACCGCGGTTTTTTTCCCCTTTGTCACCTCCATCGGCATTGATCCCATTCTGTTCGGTATCTTTACGGTGATTACCTGCGAGGTGGGTTTTCTGACCCCGCCCATAGGCGTCAACCTCTTTGTCGCCTCAAAGATCGCTAAGGTCAGCATTGAGGATATTTCCGTCGGGGTTCTGCCCCTGCTTGTTCCCTATCTCTTCGTCATTGCCATGCTCGCCTTTTTCTCTAACTGGGTGCTGTTCCTGCCCAACTTTTTCTACGGACCGTCATTATAGAGGAGTTCTGCCATGAACAGACGATATACCAACGGCCAGGTGGTCACCATGGACCCTACCAATCCCACAGCCGAAAGTCTGGTGAGTTCCGGCAACACCATTATCGGCGTGGGCACGGAAACCGCCATGCAGACCCTGGCCGCAGACAACTGCGAGATTATTGACATGGAGGGCGGCACCCTATTTCCCGGGTTCAATGAAACGCACACCCACCTGTCCTGGTACGCCATTTTCCGGCAGTACGCCTATCTGGGTGACGCGGAAACCATCCAGGATATCCAGGAGATTCTGAGGGCTCATGCCGACACTCCGGACCGGGGGGCGAAAGCATCCATGATCATCGGATATGCCTACGACGACACAGGCTTGTCCGACGGCCGGCAGATCACCCGCCAGGACCTGGACAGGGTCTCCTCCAGCCGGCCCGTGGTGGTCTATCACATTTCGGTTCACTTAGGGTTTCTCAACACCCGGGCCCTGGAATACTTCGGCATCACCCGGGATACCGTCCCCAAAGCCGGCGGGGCCATCCACAAGGATGCCGGCGGCACCCCCACAGGCAGGCTGGATGAAACAGCCTGGTTCAAAATCATGGCCCAACTGGGCCGGCCGGATGCAGACCGGTACAAATCACTGCTCAAAGAGGCTGTGACCGAGTTCAACACCCGGGGATTCACCGGCGTCCATGACCCGGCCATCGGCATTGAGGGGATGCCGGAGCAGGTCTGTGAGACCTACCGCACCCTTGCCCGCTCGGGCGAACTGAATTTGAGAGTGTTCGGCTCTGCCACCCATGACTGCTACAGTCGCCTTGAGCGGCGGCCCGGGGAAACGCTCAGGGATAATTTTTTCATTCTGGGCGGGGCCAAACTCTTTTTAGATGGATCCATCCAGGCCGGTACCGCAGCTCTGGCCCGGCCCTATTTTCATGATCCCGGTCACAAAGGCGGGCTGATCATGGACGAGGACGAATTTTCAAACCTTGTGGAGGCCTATCACAGAGACGGGGTCCATCTTTCGGTCCACGGCAACGGAGACCTGGCCATCGAAGCCATCATCACCGCCTTTGAATCGGCCCTGAAAAAGTATCCGGGCACTGATTCCCGGCACATGCTGATTCACTGCCAGATGGCCGGTACCCAACATATCCGGAGGATGAAGGCCGCCGGTATTATCCCCAGCTTTTTTGCCATGCACATCCACCACTGGGGGGACCGCCACCGGGATATTTTCCTGGGACCGGACCGGGCGTCCCGGATGGACCCGGCCGGAGAAGCCGAGGCTGCAGGCCTTGCCTTTACCCTGCATGTAGACACCCCGGTGTTGCCGCCTCAGGCCCTGCTCTCTATCCATACGGCCGTAAACCGGCTCACCCGCAAAGGCCGGATACTGGGACCGGATCAGGCCATCGCACCTGAAACGGCGGTGGCCGCCTACACCACTATGGCGGCCCGGTGCTCCCATACCGAAGAGTTAAGAGGGACCATAGCCAAAGGAAAACTTGCCGATTTCACCCTGCTCTCCCGCAACATTCTGGACTGTGCCCCGGAAACCATCAGCCGGACCCGGGTGTTGCGCACGGTGGTGGACGGCAGAACCGTATTCAAAGCCAGTCCATAGGAAATACCTGGCGAGGGCGTTGATTTTCATCACTGAATCCGGTATCTTGTAATCCTTCCGATGCCGTTAAGCACCGGCCTTTCATTTGGAAAAACCCTGCAAGGACACCCCCATGGCACACCGCATCCTTCTTGTTGAAGACCACACCCTGTTCCGCCAGGGTCTGCGCGCCCTGATCTCCATGACCCAGGACCTTGAGGTGGTGGGCGAAGCCGGGGACGGCCTCGAAGCCATGACCCTGGTCCAAGACCTCACCCCGGACCTGGTGCTCATGGATCTTTCCATGCCGAAACTGGGGGGAATTGAGGCCATAAAAAAAATCAAGGAAACCACGCCGTCCGCCCGGGTGCTTGTGGTTTCCATGCACAATACGGAAAAACATCTCAAAGCCGCCCTGAAGGCCGGGGCAGACGGGTACCTTCTGAAAATGGCGGAACATGCCGAGTTTATCACGGCCATCCGTTCCGTGATCTCAGGCAACGCTTATATCAGCTCTGAGATGGCCTCCCGGGTTCTCAAGGTATACGCAGCCATGGAGCCCACAGAACTCTCCAGCCTTGATCTGCTGACCCAAAGGGAAAAAGAGGTGCTTAAACTCGTGGCGGAAGGCCACACCAGTAAACAGATCAGTGACCTGCTCTTTATTTCCCCCAAGACCGCGGATAATCACCGGGCCAATATCTTGAAAAAACTTGACCTGCACTCCATTTCACAACTCATTGACTTTGCACGGGAGCATGACCTCATTGCCCGCTGACCGCTTCAGACACCACATCCTGACCTTCCTGGTCCTCTGCCTGGCAGGAATCATGGCGGTCATGACAGGCCCGGCTCTGTCCCGGGCAGGCGACCGGGACCAGACCCTTACCATCGCCCTGGACACTCAGCCTCTGAGCATCATTCCCTCCACCGCCTCCGGAGTCGTGACGGCCAGCATCGGCACCCAGATCTTTTCAGGTCTGCTCCTTCCGGTGTCGGATCCCGCCCGGCCCTTTGAACCGCTTTTGGCCACGTCCTGGGCCTGGAACGATGATCACAACGTCCTGACGTTTGACATCCGGGAAAATGCCCTCTTCCATGACAACCGTCCTGTTACCGTTGAGGATGTTGCCTTTTCCATTGACTTTGCTCGAGCGTTCCACCCCTATGGCACGGTCTTCAGCCTTATCAGAAAGACCGTTGTTTTAGACCGCCACAGAATCGGTGTTGAGTTTATCCATCCGGTTCCGTCCCTTCTGCTGCTCTTTACCGCCAATTTCATTCCCATCCTGCCCCGGCACGTATACGAAAGATTCGATCCCACGGACACGGTCAATCCGGCACCGGAACCCGTGGGTTCCGGCCCCTTCAGGGCCGTGGAGATCGAGCCTGGCAAAACCTATCGTCTCCGGAGATTTGACGGATATTTTATTCCGGGCCAGCCCTGTCTTGCCGGCATTACGTTCAAAGTTTTTGAGGACCCCGAAGACCTTTTCTCGGCCCTGAAATGGGGAGAAGTGGATCTCATCGGCTTTCTCCACTCCTTTGAGCAGGCCCTGAAATTCAGACAGATTCCCGGAGTGGTGACCCTGGAGAGCGGATACGATCAGTTGGGCGTCAAAGCGTTTTTATGCTTTAATATGAAAGATCCCCGCTTCAAGGATATCCGGGTAAGGCAGGCCCTGAGCCATGCCATTGACACGGCTTTTATCCGCAAACACATCCTCAAGGAGGAAAAGGTGACCCTCACCGGGCCCTTTTTATCCACCAGCCCCTTTTACACCCAGGGAGCGGATGTGACCTACCCCCTTGACATTGAAAAGGCCAACCGCCTTCTGGACGAGGCCGGCTATCCCAGGAACGAGGGGGGCAAACGGTTCAGCATTCGCGTGGAGCCCTTGCCCAACAACCGCCAGCTCTTTATACCCATGCTGGAATATTTAAGGCACAGTCTGGCCAGGTCCGTCGGCGTTGAACTCTCCTTCTCCCAAAGCGTTACCCTGTCCCAGTGGGCCCACCGCGTGGCCTCCGGAGATTTCGAAGCGGCGCTGGATTACCAGTTTTCCTGGTCCGACCCACTCATCGGCACCCACCGCAATTACCACAGCAAAAATATCAGGACAGGAAAGCTGTGGGCAAACATGACCCAGTATAACAACCCCAAAGTGGACCGCCTCCTGGATCTTGCTTCGAGAACGGTTTCCTTTACCGAACGAAAGGCGCTATACGCCAAAGTGCAGCACGCGATCACCCGGGATGCACCGTCTGTCTGGCTGGGCACCATTCCCTTTATCACCGTATACCGGCGTAACATGGGCCGGCGCCTGGTGAACCTGGACCGGGGAAGATGGGGACTTTTATCCACCCTGGACCAGGTCTGCTGGAAAGCGGAAAGCACCAATGGCAATTAAGGACCAGAGCAGAATCTCCCGCCGGGCCACCCTCGCCGTCGGCGTGATCGTGGCAAGCCTGCTTTGCTCAGGCATTCTCCTTGGCATGTCCTTTATCAAGCTTGTCAATCTCTTTGACACCATCCGCCAGACCCGGATGAACAATCTTACCGCAGCCTTTGCCCTGATCCGGGAGAGCGAGCGCATCGAGTCCCTGACCTCTGAAATCGTCATGGCTCAAAACTATTTTATCCGGACTTCCCTGGTCAACGAGGTTATGGAAAGACGCAGAACATGGCTGACACTGATCGAAGGCATAAAGGAACCTGCGGTAACCGAAGATGTCTCCATGCTCAGGAAAAACCTGGACCTCCTCTACCGAAAAAAACACTATCTCTACGATCTGATCAGGGAACAGATTCTTCTCAAGGAGAAAACCGATAACAGCAGAAAACGGCTGCTGGTCCTCTCATCCCGCCTTGACGAAACAAGGATCGCCCCGGATGTCGCCTCGGATCCCCTCCAGTCTGCCGCTCTTTCCTGCATGATGCGCCTTGAAAAGAATACGCTGATCATTCTTCTGGGAATCCAGAGCATCCCGCCGGAGAAACTTTCGCGATTCAGAGATGACTACAACGCCCTGGCCCGGAAGACTCTGAATCTGATGAACGCCATGCCCCCCGATCCCATGGAACCGGTCAGACAGATCCACCGGGAGATCGCCGGATTTGCTCAGGGCCCCCAATCCCTTTTCACAGCCGTTGAAACCCTGGATCGGTTGAGAAAGGACATTGACACAGCCATCGTGGAAAACACCTTTATCACAAACAGCATCTCCACAGCGGCGGGCCGGATTCTCCAAAAGCTTCAGAACACGATGACAACAGATATGGATACCGTGGCCGGCCAGTTTAAAATTAACGCCATCCTGTTCGGGCTGCTATGCGGCATCAGCATCCTTCTTGCTTTGGTCATCCTGTTCTACCTGCGAAAATTTGTGATCGCCAGACTGCTGCGTCTTTCAAAGGAGGTCCTGCTCATTGCCGAAGGAACTGACAAAGATCCCGGCAGAACTCTTCCCGTGGACGGAAAGGATGAAATCGATATTCTCGCCGGATCCATTAATTCGGCGTTAAAAGAAATCTTTCTGAGGGAAACCGGCCTGATCAACTCCCAAAAAGAACTGGAAGAGCTGGTGGAGGAACGCACCGCCATGCTCAACAATAAAAACATCGCCCTTTTAAAAGAGATCCGGGAAAGAAAGAGTGCACAGATTGCCCTGGAAATTTCAAAAGAGGAGCTGAAGGTCCTGTCAGACAGGCTGCTGGAAAGCCATGAAGAGGAACGAAGACGGCTGGCTGCCGAGCTTCACGACGATATCGCCCCTTCTCTGGGATCCATTAAATTCGGGCTGGAAACCGCCATGGCAGGATTTGAAGGCGCGTCCGACCACAGGGAGACACTGACGACCATCGTGGGCATGGTCAAATCGGTGGCAGGCCAGCTGGAGCATATTCGGCACGCCCTGCGGCCTTCAATGCTGGACGATCTGGGCGTCATTGAATCCCTGGACTGGTATTGCAATGAATTCTCAGAGATCTATCAACACATCCGGGTAACATTTTCCATCATGGCCTCGGAAAAAAACGTCCCGGATTCCTTGAAAATAGTACTCTTCCGGGTGGTTCAGGAGGCTTTGAACAATGTCGCCAAACACAGCAATGCCCAAAAGGCGGATATCTCCCTGATTTCAGAGGCCGACACGCTTCAGCTTGTCATCCGCGACAACGGCCGGGGCTTTAACTCCCGGGAGGCAAATCTGAACTTCCGCCGGAAACGTCAGGGATTTGGCCTGGTCAGCATGCGGGAGCGTGTTGAGGCCTCCGGGGGGAACTTTGTGATCCGCTCCTCCCCTGATCGGGGAGTATACATCAGTTCGGTCTGGACCGATCTTCTTATTGAATAGGCCTAAGGCGCCGCCCTGGCTACACCTTGACTTTGCTGGGTTGGGCTTTGAAGAATACGGACTGCAGCTTTTCTGAGAGCATGGCCACATCAAAGGGCTTGAGCAGATAATCATCGCATCCCTTGTCCACCATCTGACGGATTTCGTCTTCCCTGGAATATCCGGAGCAGACCAGCACCTTGACATCCGCCCTAAGATTGCGGATTGCCTTTAGGGTCTGCATGCCGCTCATCTCAGGCATGACCATATCCAAAATGACCAAATCGATTTCAGAGCCGTGTTCCTTGAAAAGCCTGATGGCCTCTTTCCCGCTCTGGGCGGGGAAAACCTGATACCCTAAGGTTTCCAACATTTCCGAACACACCTCTATTACCCCTTTTTCATCGTCTATGAGAAGAATCTTCCCCTTGCCGGAAATAAGGATCTCCTTGCAATTTTGATCAAGGGTGCAGGTTTTTACCCGGCTTTTTGAAGCGGGCAGAAAAAACATAAAGGCGGTTCCCTCTCCCGGAGTGGATTCCACCTTAAAGGCGCCTTTGTGACTTTTAACGATGCCGTAGGCTGTGGCAAGGCCTAAACCGGTGCCCTGGCCCCTGCTTTTGGTTGTAAAAAAGGGATCGAAAATACGGGCCATGGTGGCCTTGTCCATGCCCACCCCGGTGTCGGCCACGCAGACCATAACATAGGTCCCTGACTTTGCAAGCCCCAGGGCATCTTTCTGGCGGTCTCCGATGCGAATATTCCTGGAACTGACCTTGATTTTCCCACCCCTTGGCATGGCCTGCCAGGCATTGACGTAAAGGTTCATCAGGACCTGTTTGATCTGTCCTTCATCCACCACCGTGCTCCAGAGCTGTTTTTCAAGGTCCTGCTCAATGAGGATGTCCTTTTTGGTCCGGCCGAACATCTTGGCGGACATTTTCAATAGATAGTTGATATTTAAAGGGTAGGATTCATGGTAGTTTTTCTGGGCAAATCCCAAAAGCTGGCGGGCCATTTCAGCCCCGTTATTCACGTATTCATCGATACTGGCCAGGCGTTTGAACACATCGCTGTCCCGGTCAAAACCGCTGCGGACCAAAGATGCGTATCCCTGGATGCCCATGAGAATATTATTAAAGTCATGGGCGATACCGCCAGCCAGGGTACCGATGGCTTCCATTTTCTGGGCTTGGCGCAACTGGGCTTCCAGCTTCTGGCGTTCGGTCACATCCCTTGCCACGGCATAGACCCCCGCACCCCGGGCTTCTTTTCCGGCCATAGGAATGGGCGAGGCTTTGAGTTCCATAAAGGCAAAAGCATCATAGGGATCCAGCGCCTTTCGTGTGCGTACGACTTTTTTAAACCGGACATTGATTTCAAAGGGGCCGCCCGGAAGGACGGCAGAGACAAGGCCGGAGGCTCTACGGCGGTCATCCTTGTGCAGGATTTCGGAAAAATGCCGCCCGATAAGCTGATCCATGGCAACCCCCAATACCGTTTCAAACTGGCGGTTTACAAAGGTGAAACACCCGGAAGGGTCCAGAGTGAAAATCAGATCCGGGGAGTTGTTGACCATGTACTCGTACTGGCGTTCGGAAGCTTCCAGGCGGGCGGCAAAGGCCTTTTTTTCCATGATCAGGTTACGCTGGCGGGCAGCGTTCTTAACGGTCTTTACAAGATCAGCAAATTCAAAGGGCTTTTTCAGATAATCCCAGGCCCCTATCTTTAAGGCCTTGACCGCTGACTCCACCGAGGCAAACCCGGTCATGATAATGATCATGGCGTCCCGGTCCATTTCCAGGATATGCTCCATGACCTCGTACCCGTTCATGCCGGGCATGGATATATCTAACAGAACAAGATCAAATCCTTCCTGCTCAAAGGCTGAGACCGCCTCATCACCGTCATAGGCCCCGACGACCTGAAACCCTTCCCGCGTAAGACACCGCGCAATATTCTCAACAATACGCCGCTCATCATCAACAACAAGAATTTTTTCAGGCTTCATAACCGCTTCCGTATGGTCGGCCGTCCGCCCCCCTGTTCTCTTTCCCCGGCCGTTATACCTTTTCGTAGCAGACCAAGCCGCATCTTAAGCAGCGGCCGGCCTCCTTTTTGGCCGTATCTTCGGAAAACCCGGTTGAAAAACGCTGCTTGTGTGCAGGTCTGTCCGTCAGGGGTTTTAACAGATTTCGGGGTGAGGGGACAACCTGGTTCAGGGAGTTCACATCCTGTACCACAGATGTGGGGGTGAGCATCGGCTCCGGATCCTGCAACTGTATGCCGTAGATAAGATGGTGCATCAAAGTCGCAGCTCTGCGGCCACCGTTTATAGCGGCAACAGCCGAGGCATACTCTGAAATCACATCCTGGCTTGACAAAAGGCCAAGCTCCCGGTTTCCTTGGGGTTTTTTCTGCAGTTCAACACCTTCCCAGGTCAACGGCATGGTCACGTCATCAACTTCTATTGTTCCATCATTCTCTTCTTCATTATTGCCCGTGGAAACAAAGGCCAGTTCCGGAAATCGACCGGATCCTATAATGAGTGTATCCGTATCAATAACATGTTTCACACCTGTGTCAAGCTCAATGTATTCGATTTGTGCTAAATCATCCTCTTCCCCGACAAGACGGGTGATGCCGGTATTGTAAAGAATGGTGGCCCCGGCCTGCGCCAGTTTGTCTATGGCCGCCTGATCAAAGGAGGAGTCCTTCGGCAGTTTGCGGCTGATCACCCAGATGGTCTGGGCCCCGTTTGCCTTCAGGATTTCCACAGCTTCGGGCAGGCGGACACCGCCGCCGGCAATGACAACGGTTTTCCCGTTTGCAACTTTAATCTTGTCATCGGCTTTGCTCCTGAGCAGATCAATGAGCAGCCAGGTGCCGGGAAAAACCTGGGCCGCTTCCCCTGCATTGCCCATGGCCAGGCGGGAATCCCATCCGCCGGTAGCGGAAAAGACGGCATCATATCCCTCCCGGAGCAGGCCCGGAATGGTAAAATCCCGGCCGGCTTTTTGTCCTGATTTCAGGGTGACACCCAGATCTTCGACGCCTTTGATGTCCCATTCCAGAAGGTCCATGGAAAGCCTCTCCCGAGCAATGGCCATGCGCAGAATGCCGCCGAACTTATCGGTGGATTCAAACACCGTTGGGGCATGACCCAGGCGGGCGGCAAAATAACCGGCAGCCAAGCCTTCCACCCCGCCGCCGATGATGGCCAGCTTTTTATCCGTGGCCGGGGCTTTATAAGGCTGAATCCGTTCCTCCTGATTCATCTCCCAGTCGCAGACAAACCGTTTAAGGTGGTTAATCGCCACGGACTCGTCCTGTAGAAGCCTGCGGCAGTCAAATTCACAAAGCGCCGGGCAGATTCTCGAAATAACCGTAGGAAAGGGCATGCGTTCTTTGATGACCTGAAGGGCGCCTGCATAATCTCCTTCCTTGGTCAGCTTCACATACTCTTTGATATTCAGGCCCGAGGGGCAGGCCCGCTGGCAGGGGGTGGTGCATTCGTCCTTGGTATATTCGCGCATGATCCTTCGGCTGACCGATGTCAGGCGGATGATATGCTTGGGGCAGATATTTTCACAGGCGCCGCAGCCGGTGCATTTTTCCTGATCCACATGGGGCAGGTTGTCTTCCCCTATGGAAAGGGCCCCGAATTTACAGGCAGTCACGCAGGTGCCAAGCCCAAGGCAGCCCACCCGGCACAGCTTCATGCCGCCCATAAGCATAGCTGCAGCCCGGCAGTCTCGAAGCCCCTTATACTGATAGATCAAATCCGCGTCCTGGTTGCCGTAATAGCATCCGGGATTGGCAAATTCAGGTTCTTTATCGCTTAAGGAAACCCCCATGATCCCGGCAATGGCCAGGGCCACATCTGGCCCTGCAGCCACACAGGAGTTGACATCCTGTTCGCCCTTTGCGATAGCCTCGGCATTGGCTGTGCACCCCGGGTAACCGCACCCCCCGCAGTTTGCCCCGGGAAGTGCATCGTCAATGGCAACAACTTTAGGATCCTCATATACGTAAAACGCCTTGGATGCGATCACCAGCGCCGTTCCGATCGCTATGCCCAAACCACCCATCAGTATAATTGACTGCAGCATATCTTTGTATCCTTTGCGGTATCTATTAGTTAAGCTAACGCTTGTTATGTAAAAATATCCACTCCTGTATAGGCTTAAGGATCCTGAATTGTCAACCGTCTTGGCCAAAAATTATTTACCGGGCCGCATTGACAATATCCTGCGATTACGGTAGGTAAGATTCCAATGCCAAGGATTAGTGAGTAATAGGTAATATTTATATCTGGGGACCTGTCTAATGAAAGAGAACAGCATCACCATAAATGAAAACCGGCTGTCCTTTGAGCCGGGGGAAACCATCCTCGAAATTGCCGACCGGAATCATATCGATATCCCAACCCTATGTCATCTCAAGCACACCACACCGACCAATACCTGCGGGCTTTGCATCGTAGAAATCCAGGGCCGGGAAGATCTGGTGGAATCCTGCGTGACAAAAGCAGAACCCGGCATGGTCATTCAGTCCGAATCGCCTAAGGTGGTGGCAAAACGGCGCAAGCTTCTTGCCGCCATGCTGGCCACCGGCAATCACAACTGCGCCATCCGGGATCTGGATACCGTGGACTGGACCGCTTACCAGCTGTCCGTTATTCAAAACGACGGCAAAGAAACGCTCTGTCCTGCCTGGGGAGACTGCGAGTTGCAGAACCTGACCTACCGGTACCAGGTCCGGGCAAAGGATTTGCCCATTGTCAGTTGCAGTTATGAAACCGAACGGGCCAACCCTTTTATTATCAGGGATTTTTCCCGGTGCATCCTGTGCGGCCGATGCATCAAAGCCTGCCGGGAGATCCAGGTGAACAACGCCATTGAGTTCGGCTATCACGGCGAGGAAATGAAAATCATCGCCGGCGACGACGCCCATCTTAAGGATTCGGACTGTGTATTCTGCGGAGAATGCGTCCAGGTCTGCCCGGTGGGGGCGCTGGTTCCGGATCGGGAGTTCCGGGACGATCGGTTCGAACCCACCACCGTGACCCGGACCACCTGCTCTTTTTGCGGGGTGGGCTGCCAGATGGATGTCTTTGTTCAGGACAATAAAATTGTAAAAATCGACGGTGCCGACCAGGATCTGCCCCCCAACAACGGCAGCCTCTGCGTCAAGGGGCGGTTCGGTTATGACTTTGTCGGCTCACCGGAACGGCTGACCACCCCCTTGATCAAAAAGGACGGTAAACAGGTCAAAGCCTCATGGGATGAGGCACTTGATCTTGTGGCCTCAAAACTGTCCGGAATTAAACTGGAACACGGTGCCGACAAGATGGGCTTTTTAACCTCGGCCCGGGTCACCAACGAAGACAACTATATCGCCATGAAGTTTACCCGGGGGGTGCTCAAGACAAACAACATTGATCATTGCGCGCGACTGTGACATTCCTCCACTGTAGCCGGTCTGGCTGCAGCGTTCGGAAGCGGTGCCATGACAAACACCATTGCGGATATTGAACAGGCAAATGTCATCCTGGTGACAGGATCCAATACAACGGAAAACCATCCGGTCCTGTCTACCTTTATTAAGCGGGCGGTTCTTAAGGGCGCCAAGCTCTTTGTTATCGACCCCAGAAAGGTCAAGCTTACCGAGCATGCCCAAAAGTGGCTTCGCCCCCATCCGGGAACGGACATTGCCTGGATCAATGGTCTTATGAACGTCATTCTGTCCGAAGGCCTTGAAGACCAGGACTTTATTGCCAAGCGGTGTGAGAATTTTGACGCCCTCAAATCCGTCATTGAAAAATACACACCCGAGTATGTTGAAGGACTGACCGGCATTGCCGCCGATGACCTGAGAGAGGTTGCCCGGACCTTTGCCGGGGCCAATGCCGCCTCCATCTGCTATTGCATGGGCATCACCCAGCACACCTGCGGCACGGATAACGTAAAATCCCTTGCCAACCTGTCCATGCTCTGCGGTCATCTGGGCAAGCCCGGCGGCGGGGTTAACCCCCTTCGCGGTCAGAACAATGTTCAAGGCGCCTGCGACATGGGCGGCCTGCCCAATGTGTTCACCGCCTATCAGCCGGTAACAAGCGCCGATGCCCAAAAGATCTATGCAGACGCCTGGGGAACGGGAGCGCTTTCGGAGACACCGGGCCTTGTAGCCACAGAGATGTTCAACAAGGCCCATGACGGAGAACTCAAAGCCCTGTACATCCTGGGCGAAAACCCCATGGTTTCGGACCCCAACCTCAACCATGCCCAAAAGGCCCTGGAAAATCTGGAATTTTTGGTGGTTCAGGATATCTTTGAGACCGAAACCACAGCCCTTGCCGATGTGGTGCTGCCCGCCTTCTGCTTTGCTGAAAAAGAGGGGACCTTCACCAACTCGGAAAGACGGGTTCAGCGTGTTAGAAAGGCGATTGAGGCGCCGGAGGGTGCCCGCCAGGACTGGGAGATCATCTGCCAGATTGCCACCCGCATGGGTTATGCCATGGCCTACGAAGACAGCCGGGAAATCTTCAGGGAAATCGCGTCGATCACCCCCTCCTACAGGGGCATTACCTGGGACCGTATTGAGGAGGAAGGACTCTTCTGGCCCTGTCCGGATGAAAACCATCCCGGCACGCCCATTTTGCACACCACCCAGTTTACACGGGGCAAGGGCATGTTCCATGCCATTGAGCATGTGCCGCCGGCAGAGTTGCCCGACAACCGGTATCCGTTTATCCTTACGACCGGACGGGTTCTCTACCATTACCATACCGGCACCATGACCATGAGAAGCAACGGGCTGAACATGCTCTCTCCGGAATGTTTTGTGGAAATCTCATCAGGAGATGCCACACGCCTTGGGATTACCGACGGCCAGATGGTCAATGTCTGTTCCAGAAGAGGCCGGATCAAGGCCAAGCTTCAGGTATCGGGCAAGGCTGTGGACGGAACGATTTTCATCCCCTTCCACTTTGCAAAGGCGGCGGCCAACCGTCTGACCAGCTCGGAACTGGACCCCACCGCCAAAATCCCGGAATTCAAGGTCTGTGCCATCAATATAGAAGCGGCAAAAGCCTAAATCCAGCATCCCCCTGCTTTGGGAACCCCAAAGCAGGGGGATTTCTTCCTCTCCTGTTAAAAACATCACCCCGCCCCATGTGACGCATTGATTTTGCACCGCATCATGGTTACCCTCAATACTGACACGTATCATCGTTCACCCCATAAGGAGTTGCCATGACAGAGATTAAATTTGATCCCAAGAAACTAAAAAAATTAAACGATCCCAAACGCCTGGAACAGATTCCCCCCGACGGTCTTCAAAAAGCGCTGAACCTGGACCGGGCAGAAGTTCTGGTCGATCTCGGGGCCGGAA
This sequence comes from uncultured Desulfobacter sp., assembly GCA_963677255.2. Classification (GTDB taxonomy): domain Bacteria; phylum Desulfobacterota; class Desulfobacteria; order Desulfobacterales; family Desulfobacteraceae; genus Desulfobacter. The sequence continues at coordinate 1,233,582 of CAXXER010000003.1, forward strand.
CCGCCTTTTTCAGCCTGGCCCTGCTGCAGCAGCTTAAAGCCAAAACCGTCTATGCCTGTGACCTTTCCGAAGTCATGCTTTCCTGGATCCGGGAAAACGTCTGCCCGGATCATCCCGCTGTGGTTCCGGTATTATCCGGGGAATCATCCGTTCCCCTGGAAGACGGCATTGCCGACCTGGTCTTTATGATCGCCCTGCACCACGAGCTGGAACACCCGATGGACTCTCTTTCTGAAGCCATGCGCCTTTTAAAGCCGAAAGGAAAAATCCTCATTGTTGACTGGCTTAAAGGGAGAACGGCCCAGGGACCACCTGAAAAAATCCGCTGTACCCCGGAGCAGGTATCAGAACAGCTGGTTCAAACCGGATTTTCTGGGATAAGGATTCATGAAAACCTGCCGGAGCATTTCATGGTCACAGGCCACAGACCCGCATAGTCCCCATTTTCCGATCAAGGATCATCATGTTTTAATATTGATCACATCCCGGGTCGGCTGATGGGGGAATCCGCTGATGGAACCGATGTCATTTTGATCCCGGGTAAAGGTAGGATCGCTTTGCATATATTTTAAAATCAGGGCCTCAACCTGTAACAGGCTGTCCATGTGGGTCCGCTCGTACCCGTGGGATCCGTCCACCCCAAACCCCACCAGGGCCGTTCGGATGTCACTGCCGGCCTCAATGGCCGAGGCTGCATCGGACCGATAATACTCAAACAGATCCTTTTTAAACCGGATCCTGTTATCCCGGCACAGACGGACCAGTTTATTGTTCAAATGGTAGTCAAAGGGCCCTGACATATCCATCATCACAAGGGTGGCGGCATCCTCTTTTGAGTTCTGTCCCGGCGCCACCATGGCGGAATCGATAACCACCATCTCCGTAATGTCGTTGTAAAGTACCTCTGTGGCCCCGATCCCCACCTCCTCGTTGATGGTGAACAGCAGGTGGCAGTCTACGGGCAATTCGATCTTTTGCCGAAGCAGGGTTCTTGCGGCAGACAAAAGGACCGCGGCCCCGGCTTTGTCATCCAGATGCCGTGCATTGATGAACCCTGCCCCGTCCATCTCCGGGTTGGGGTCGACCGCCACATAACAGCCCGGCTCAAACCCCAGATCCTCCAGATCCTTTTTATTCACACAACCGGCATCCACCCGGATCTCCACCTGGTCCCAGGACACCGGCTGGGTATCCACCGAATCCCCGTACACATGTCCCGATGCTTTTAAGGGCAGAATGGTCCCCCGGTACCGCTCATGGTCGCAGAAGAGGGTCACCCGCGCGCCTTCGGCAAACCGGCTGGACCAGGTACCGATGGGGCGCATGGCCAGACGACCGTTGGATTTCAATCGGCTGACCATGGCACCTAAGGTATCCAGATGGGCGCAAACCGCCCGGTCAAGGGTATTTCCGGCACCCGGCAGGGTTGCCCGGATGGCTCCGCGCCGGGTGACGTTAAAGGCAATGCCAAGATGTTCCAATTCCGCACAGACATAGTGGACGATCTGATCGGTATATCCCGAAGGACTGGGAATCTGGAGCAGGGACAACAGCTGATCTTTGAGATAGGAATCCTTATTTCCCATAGGCCACCTCCCGGGCGGTTTCAGGGAAAAGCAGATCAATGAACCGTTCCGCCGTAGGCTGGGGTTCATGGTTGGCCAGGCCGGGCCGTTCATTGGCTTCAATAAAGGCGTAGGTATCACCGGCCACATCCGGCACCAGCATATCCAGTCCGGTGACAGGGATATCCAGGGTCCGGCTCACGGTGACAGCCGCCTTTTTCAGGGTATCGGAAAGGGCATCCGTGACGTCGTGAATGGTGCCGCCGGTATGCAGATTTGCCGTTTTCCTCACCACAAGACGAACATCCTTTTCAGGCACGGCATCCCAGTCATACCCCAGCTTTTTAAGGCACCTTAAGGTTTCCTCATCCTCAGGAATCCTACTTTCGCCTCCTGTAGCGGCCATACGCCGGCGGTTGTGTTTTTCAATGAGTTCTCTTACCGTGTGCCGTCCCGTACCGATTATGGCCGGCGGCCTTCTGACGGCAGCAGCCACGATCTTGTGATTGATGACGATGATCCGAAGATCCTGCCCTTCAACATAGGCCTCCACCAGGATATCGCTGCAGATGGCCTCTGCCTTTTCTATGGCAGCCCCAAGCTCTTTTTCATCACCGATATCCACGCTGATGCCGTCCCCCTGCTCCCCCCTGGCCGGCTTGACCACCACACGCCCCACCCGGTTCATAAAGGCGATGCTTTCCGCCAAATCCTGGTGACGGATCTGTTCCGGGGCATGGACCCCTGCCTTTGTAACCAGCTTGCGGGTCAGGCGTTTGTCATCACATTTAGCCATGGCCACGGCCGATGTCAACTCGGACAAGGATTCGCGGCAGGTAACGGACCGGCTGCCAAGGCTTAACTTGAACAGCCCGTATTCAGGATCAATCACCTCAATGAGAAGCCCTCTTTTCCGGGCTTCATTCACAATAAGCCCAGCATAGGGATTCAGCTGTTCCGCCGGCGCATCGCTTGGGATGTACAATTGGGCATTGATGGGATTTTTGCGTTTAATGCAGAAGGCGGGAATCCGGGCAAATCCCATCTTTTCGTAAAGGGCAATGGCCTGGCCGTTGTCGTGCATGACGCTGACATCCATAAAGGCCCGGCCCTTTGTAAAATAATGGGCCACCATGTGCCGGACAAGATGGGTGCCGATGCCCGGCAGCCCCGCGTTGGGGTCCACGGCCAAAGACCAGATGCTGGCCCCCTGCTCAGGATCGTTGAACGCTGCCACATGGTCCACCCCGGCCACGGTGCCCACCACCCGGCCGTCCAGTTTGCGCCGGGCCACAAAATAGGTCCTCAGCCGGTCGGCA
>CAXXER010000004.1:0-26827 GCA_963677255.2 uncultured Desulfobacter sp.
ACATTGAAAGACTGGTATTAATATTGAATTACCAGGTCTATTGGGAATCGATATTTTACTATTACGCAAAAGGAGATAAGATGAATCATCCGTTGTCCCACTCCCGCTGGCAGGCCCTCCATGAAAAAACCTTGGCATCGTTTGAATCAAAGGAACTGATTGTTTCATATTCGGGGGGAAAGGACTCCTCCCTGCTTTTAGACTACCTTCTCCGGTCACAAAAGGATTTTGGATACACGCTGCACGCACACGGCGTTGCGTTTCCCTGTCATGTATTTCTGCCCCGGGAACAGGCTCGTCTGGATCGGTACTGGCAGGACCGGGGCCTGCCGATTGTATGGCATGATCCCGGCCCCAGAAACGATGATGATCTGGCCGCCATGGTGGCTGAGGACAAAAGTCCCTGTGTTGTTTGCAGTCAGGCTAAAAAAGATCAGCTGTTAGGCCATTTTAAAACCCGGCAAATCCCATGGGAGAACGTCGTCGTCGTAATCGGGTACACCCTGTGGGATCTTGCCTCCGCCACAGTGGAGCACATGCTTCGCACCTGCTTTGGCCCGATTGGGGACGGCAGCTTTCAGGGACGAAATCCTGAGGAGCGCTTTTTGGAAATCTCCCAGCGGTTTTATCCCATGCTCAGATTGGTCAACGGGCTTTGCGTTTTCAAACCCCTGATCCAATACAATGATCCGGATATTGCCGCTGTTGTCAATGCAAAGGCCATCCCCATTACAAAGGAGGCCTGCAAGTTTAAAGACCTGCGCCCCAAACGCCAGTTGTCCCAGTATTACCGGCTGTTCGGACTCAAATTTACCTATGACGATGTCTATGCCTTTGCCCGAAAGGCCTTTGACATACCGGATATCGACTATTTTCAGCAGATGGACCTGACCCGTTATGTGAATCGCATCATTTGACCGCAAAAAAAGGAGTAATACCTCATGGCAACCAAAGCCTATCTGATGGATAACAAAGACGAAGTCAAGCGGCTTGATATGAAAACAGATCCCCTGATACTGGAAAAGCAGGTGCTGTGGGCAGGCCTCGCCCCCGGAATGGCCGCGGCCGACATGGGATGCGGCCCGGGAAAAACCACCTGGCACATGAACCGGCTGGTGGGATCGGAAGGCCGCGTCACCGGGGTGGATATCTCCCAGGACCGTATAGACCATGCCCGGACAACCTACCCCGCCCCGGGTATCCGCTACGTTAGAGCAGATGTACGCAAGGATCTGGATGCTCTTGGCCGGTATGACTTTATCTTCATGCGCTTTGTACTGGAATTTTATAAAAATGAGGCTGCCGCCATCGTAAAAAACCTGGCTTCCCTGCTGAACCCCGGGGGTATTTTATGCCTGGTGGATCTGGATCACAACTGCCTGTCCCATTATGGACTGCCGCCGGAACTGGACCATGCCATTGAAGGCGTCATGGCCTGCCTGTCAGAAAAAACAGGATTTGATCCCTATGCCGGGCGCAAATTATACAGCCACCTTTTTGATCTCGATTTTGAAGACATACAAATGGAAGTAGCCGGCCATCACTTGATCTACGGGGATATCAGCGAATCCGAGGCCTTTAACTGGGGCAAGAAACTGGAAGTGGCCGCCCAAAATTCAGGGTATAAATTTGAGGACTTCAAAGACGGCTTTGACGGATTTAAACGGGCAAGCAGTGCTTTCTTTTATAATCCTCGGCGGTTCACCTACACGCCTGTAATCTGCTGCCGCGGCAAAAGGAGGTCATGATGGGCGCCCGTGCCTTGCCAACGGTATTTACCACCCGGCAGATCACCCCGACCTTCAGCATGCTTCCGGCCAACTGCCTCACATTTGATCAGCTGTTCTCCCACTATCACGAAGCAGGTTTCCTCTATCCTGAAAAGCTTAAAAAAATGACCCCCTATCTGGATCTCATCGCCGATAACTGGACCAGGGGCTGGGCTGCCGGCAGGGAGATACTCTTAACCCAGGTCTATCGGGAACATCACCTCAACAAAATGGGTACCGTAACCGTATTCAGAAGTACCCATAAAAGCTGGCAGTCCCAGCATCTGACCTCAAGCAACTACGCCGTTGGCGTGCTCCATCTGCTCATGACGGCACAGGATGAGGGCATAGACGCTCATTACGGTTCCGGGCAGAACTGGTACAGCCCAACCAATGGCTTTGCCATGAAAATTTATGGCCGAATGGACCGGGTTTTAGGGATGGAAAATGCCGACTCAAGGCTTTTGAACTACCTCCAGGTTCCGCGTACGGCACTGACATCAGCAGCAGGAAAATTCACGATTATCAAAGCCACTGACAATGACCTGTCAAAAGTAAAGAATATGGCAGAGCTGTGCCGGGGGACAACATTCTGCAAGGGAGAGGAGCTCGATATCCCCGATCTTGAACTCAACCGCTTAGACCGGATTTACAGACCGTACGGTCTGAGCCGTAAAAGACATATCTGGCTTGCTCTTGAAGGCGGGCGTACCAGAGGAATGGTGGTGGCCTACCGCGGCCCCTTTGGATTTAACTTCTCTTTTCTGGAAAACAGGTGCGACCTGATGACAGATCCCTTTTTATCGGATGAGCAACGGGCTGAAGTCTGCAGACAATTGCTTGGCCATGCTGCACAAGTTTATTTTTCCAAGGATGACATCCTTTCCTATCCCCTGCCTCACCTGGTCGTGATGGCGGATGATCCCTGCTGGGAGGCGCTGGCCCCCATGGGTGCCGTTAGGGCACGGCAGTACAACCACGGATTGTGGCTCAACCAGGGCTTTTTAAAATGGAAACGCTATATGCACCGTGTATTTGCCCCGGTTATCCGCAGGTATGAAAGCAGCCGGGATGTGGGGATCCCCCCAAAAGCCCAAGGGGAAAAGGCGGTCCAGGCATCCGGTTTGGTTTGACTTTGACTCTTTGTATTTAGTAAGCTGCGATAACTAAAGGCTTTTTTACAACCGTATAAAAAATTGTAAAGCATTAAGCAACAATAATTGAAAGCGGCTCGGGCCTTGGACGGAGTTTACTAAATACAAATGGAAAAAGAGTTATACAACAGCCTGGTTCTGGATACATATATCCGGTTGATTAAGGTGAAATATCCGGAGATCCTTGTGGAGGATCTTATGGAATATGCCGGCATTGAAAAATATGAAATCGGCGATCCCACGGTGTGGTTTACACAAACCCAGGTGAACCGGTTTCATGAAAAACTTGGTACGATTACAGATAATTTAAAAGTAGCAAGAGAAGCCGGACGGTTTGCAGCAGAGCCCAATAGCCTCGGTGAATTGCGTGGAATGATTGTCTCCCTTGGGGGGATCTGTAATGCCTTCCGGTTCATGGGCCGGTATGCAAGGCGGCTTAACCGATCCTCCAGCTATATCACGCGCAAAATAAGCAGAAACCAGATGGAAGTTACGGTGACTCCTTTTGAAGGAGTTACGGAACAAAAATTTCAATGCGAGAACCGCCAGGGCAATTTTAAAGGGATAGCCGACCTTTTCGCCCATAAAGAGATCACGATTTCCCACCCTGAATGCCTGTTTGAAGGGGGTAAACAATGCCGATATATCATCTCCTGGAAAGAATCGGCATTGTCCCACGTGTCCCGGGTCAAAAAAATATTGGGAGTCTTGTCCCTCATCATGGCGATCCTGTGGTTTCCAATCTTGGGAAGCCTTGTCCCAACCGCAACCGTTATTGGTGTCTTGATACTGTTTCTGGTTTTGGGATGGCTGACAGAAAAGGCCAAATTATCTAAAATTATAGCCTCTTTAAATCAGGTTTACGACACCAAAGAAGAACTGCTCAAACAGATTGACATCAATTCTGAAAACGCCCAGGTCATCATCGACATCGGCCAGGCATTGCGGCTGGGGCGCCCTGATGCGTCCACCATAGACAGGGTGGCCCAAATCACAGGGCAGCGCCTGAAATACGACCGGGTGATGATTATGATTGCCAATGAGGAACGAACACAGCTGCTTTATCACGGCGGGTCCGGTTTCAGCCGTCAGGAGCAGTCCTATCTGAGGCACTACAGAATCAGCCTTGAGCAACCCTCGGAAGGTGTTTTTGTTGAAGCTTTTATCCGGGCTGAACCGATTCTGGTCAACGATATGGAAAAGCTGCGTGAAAAATCCACCCCCAGAAGTTTTCGTCCGGCCGAGTTTATGAAGCCTTTGGCATTTATTGTCTGCCCGGTGACCTATGACGAAACGGTTGTCGGCATCATTGTGGCCGGTAACATTGAGACGCCTAAAAAAATGGGAAGGAACGATAAGAACCTGATGATGGGGGTGGCTCAGCAGATCGGCAGTGCCTTTCATAAGCAGAAAATAGAGGCGGAGTATGAAGCCATCAACCGGCATCTTGTGCAGGTTCAAAAAACAGAGGCGTTAGGAGTGCTGGCCTCCGGTATCGCCCATGATTTCAATAATATTTTGTCCCCTATTATGGGGTATACCGATCTGTGTCTGACCCATCCCCAGGTCAGAGGGGAAACGGCGGATTATCTTCATAGGATCAAAAAGGCCTCCGGCAGGGCCCAGGACCTTGTCCGGCAGATCCTGGCCTTCAGCCGCCAGGGGAAACAGGAATTTGTGGAGATCTCCATTTCAGCCATCGTTAAGGAAACCCTTCTGCTTTTAAGGGCTTCCATGCCGGCTAACATTGAAATTAAAAAAAATATTTATCCGAACCTTAAGCCCATTCTGGCAGATCCCACCACGATCCATCAAGTTGTGATGAATCTGTGCACCAACGCTTACCAGGCCATGGGAGACCGCGGCGGGGTTTTGACCGTAACCCTGACACAGGAAGAGATTTTGTCCGGCCCCCTGACGGACACCCTTGATTTGCCTCCGGGGCCCTATCTGAAACTGAGCATTTCCGATACAGGCAGCGGCATGCCAAAAGAAATAAGGGACAGAATTTTCGAACCCTACTTCACCACAAAAGAGTTGAACAAGGGTACGGGGTTAGGACTTTCCATTACCCATAACATCATAAGGCAGCTTAAGGGGCACATTGAGGTGACCTCAGTTCCAGGACAGGGGACCTGCTTTGATGTCTATCTGCCCCAGATGAAGGAATCTGCCGCACCTCAAAAAACCGAGACGGTAAAAACTATTCCTGGCGGCACAGAGACGCTTCTGGTCGTGGACGATAATGCCCCCGTCCTGGAAATGGTCGAGGAAGTTCTCAGTGAAAAGGGATATCGTGTCGCAGCGTTTCTGGATCCTTCCCGGGCCCTTGACTTCTTCCGCAGCCACCCCCAGGCCATTGATCTTGTGATTACCGATATGACCATGCCCGGGATCACCGGCCTTACCCTGGCTAAAAAGATGATGGAGGTCAAGCCAGGGATCCCCGTCCTTCTGTGCACCGGATACAGTGAAGGGGTTTACGAGTCAAGTGTTCTGGAGCTTGGGATAAAAGCGCTTTTTATCAAGCCCTTGGATATCAATCGTTTGAGTGCCGCGATCCGCGAGGAGTTGGACAGGTATTTCAAAAACCAGTCCAGATAATTTAAAAGGCGGGAAAAGAACCGGATTCGGACAGCGATTCGCCGATCGGTCCCCTTGATTCGTAGTCATGGACTTTTAGTTGTGCGAGACTAAAAATCAAAACCTCTCAGAAGATACTCTGAAAGACCTGTCAAATCATCACCCCAGGGAACATTGTCCTTTAAGAAACTTTCTCCCCGCCCATAAAATAAAGACCCGCAGTATTGTGCGGCTTTAAGGTCTGTGGATGCATCGCCAACCATCATGACCGTTGACGGGGCAAAGTGGTTCGTGCTGATAATACCTTCCAGAAGATGCTCTTTTTCGGGCGGAGTTCCGTGAATTCCTTGAAAATAAGGGGAAAGCCCTCTTTGGGTGAGGATATCGACCAGCTCTTTTTCAGGGGTGCCGGAGGCCACAAAAATCGGTACCCTGCCCTTTAAAACATCCAGTGTTTCCCTGGCACCGGCCACCATTGGCGCCTCCAAAACGGCTGTTCGGCAAAATGACGCAAACCGCTGACACAGGCTGTCCAATTCATGCTCAGACAGCTGGGTTTTGAGCACCTCACGATAGAACCATTCAAATTTTTTAACCCTGCTGACGCCGCCATGGGCCTTGTGATAGGCGATCAATTGATTCTGGGCGTTTTTTTCCGAATTGCGCCACGGTTTTGCCGAAAGCCAAGGTTTTTGCGGCGTTGCTTTCAATGAGCACCCCGTCACAGTCAAAGACAACGGCTGATAAGCTGCTTTTTTTCATGGCGGTATTCCTTTTTATAGGTTCCTAAACGCAAAAAAGCCCCTGATCGGATGACCAGGGGCTTTTGAAATCGTGGTGCCCAGGAACAGAATTGAACTGCTGACACGGGGATTTTCAGTCCCCTGCTCTACCGACTGAGCTACCTGGGCGCGTCGAACAACGAGAGAGTTTATATGTTTTTTAAGGGCCGAAGTCAAGGGAAAAATGAGGATATGATTAAGAAGAACCGCCATCGCGGCCCAGATCTCCGAGCAGGTACTGAATGAGTACGGCTGCCGTGAGGGCCGCTGTTTCAGCTCGAAGAATTCTGGGCCCCAGGCTGTAGGGGCAAAACCCTGCGGCCTCAGCACTGAGGATCTCCTGTTCTGTAAAACCGCCTTCCGGCCCGATGAGCACAATCGCCCGGGAATTTGGGGGGTATTCCATAGGCTCTAAATTCAAAGTTCGATTGGACTCCTCCCAGAAGGCAATGCAATGGGTGGCACCGGATGCCATGTCCAGAACGGCCTCAAAGGAGCAGGGAGTGGGAATGCTTACTTCACAGCTTCTCCGGCACTGCTTTAGGGACTCCCGGGCGATGGATCGCCAGCGGTCCAGCCGGCGGTCAAGCTTTTTCGGATCGGGACTGGGAACGGAGCGCTTTGAAAAAAAAGGCACCCAGGAGGTCACCCCGATCTGGGTAAGTTCCCGGATGATGCCGTCCATCTTTTTATCCTTGAGCATAGCGGAGCAGACGGTCAGGTCTAGCCCGGATTCGGTTTTGGATCCGGACTGTCCTAAAATCTTTATATCCACCGCATCCTGCGCAATAGTCAGTACCTGACCCTGATAATCGATCCCCTTGCCGTCAGTCATGGAAACGGGGTCACCTGGCTTGAGACGGAGTACTTTGCCCATATGCCGGGCATCCTGGCCTGTAATCGATATCTTGGGGTCTTTTGAAGCGTCCGAAATCTGTTTGGGATCAATGGTGAATTTCTGCATGGCAATCGTTTTGTTGGTATCTTTAATTTATAGAAAATCTCCTGGCTTTATATAGTACAACAAGATTCCCATGACCAGAGATAATAGCGGTCCCATAACTCTTATGGCATTGTTCTTCTCTGTGAATTTATGGTACAAAGAGCCCCATGAACAGCAAACAACTCAACACGGATCATATTATTTTAGCCTCTGCCTCCCCCAGGAGAAAAGAACTTTTGGGCGCTGCCGGCCTTGTTTTTGATATCCAGCCTTCGGATATTGACGAGGAGGGTGTTTCCTATGAAGGGCACCCGGCAGAATATGCAAAGACCTTATCCACCCTGAAAGCCTCTGCCGTGGCGAAAGACCATCCGGATTCCTGGATTATCGGGGCAGATACCATTGTTGTGGCGGACAACCATATCCTGGGAAAGCCAAAGACCCGGGATGATGCAAAGCTCATGCTTTCCAGCCTTGCCGGCCGCAGTCATTTCGTCTATACCGGTTTTTGTATTGTCCACAACGCAAAAAAGGTTCAAACCGCATCTGCCGTTGAAACCACCGTGGTGTTTAAATCGCTGACCGATGCGGAAATCTGCTGGTATGCGGATACGGATGAGCCCTATGACAAGGCCGGCGCATACGGGATTCAGGGAATCGGCGGATTTATGGTCAAAGAAATTCAAGGGTCCTATTCAAACGTGGTGGGGCTGCCAGTCTGTGAAATCCTTGAGGCCATGGCAAAATTGGATATCATCCGGTACCTAAGGTAGAGCATATGAAAATTAAAGAGAATATCGAAATAATTCGGGGGCGGATTGACGCAGCAGCAGCGGGCTGCGGCCGGCAGTCCGACGAGGTTACCCTTATCGCGGTATCCAAGCGAAAACCTGCCGCGCGCATTAAAGAAGCCATCGCCGCAGGCCAAAAGGATTTCGGAGAGAACTATATCCAGGAGGCTATGGATAAGATCGATGAAATCGGCAGGGACACAGCCTGCTGGCATTTTATCGGCCACCTGCAGTCCAACAAGGCCAAGTTTGCCGTAAAATATTTTGATCTTATTCATACTGTAGACAAGATCAAGCTGGCAAAAGAAATTTCAAAACAGGCTGCAAAAATCGACAAAATCCAGGACATCCTTATCCAGATCAACATTGCAGAAGAAGAAACGAAGTCCGGTGCCCAGGCCGAAGAGGTCAAAGATCTGGTTAAAGCCGTCTCTTCCCTGCCGAATTTAAAAATTAAAGGGCTGATGTGCATGCCGCCTTTTTTCGACGATCCCGAACTGGCCCGCCCCTATTTTAATCAGGTAAAGCAAATCAGCCTGGAGATTGCCGCCATGGATCTTCCCTCGGTCAGTATGGATCATCTATCCATGGGCATGTCCAACGATTTTGCCGTGGCCGTAGCCGAAGGGGCCACCCTGGTCCGGGTAGGCACGGCCATTTTCGGAGAAAGAGAATGAGACTGCTTTTGCATACCTGCTGCGGCCCCTGCACCATCTATCCTCTTGAGACCCTGAGGGAAAAAGACGTGGACGTCATGGGGTATTTTTACCGCCACAACATCCATCCTTTTACAGAGTGCCTGCGGCGGGAGGAGACCCTTCGGGAATTTGCCGAAAAAGAGAACCTTAAAATGATCTGGCAAAAAGGTTATGAACTGGAGGAGTTTCTTCGTTCCGTGGCCTTCAGGGAAAAGGACCGGTGCCGCTACTGCTACCATGCCCGGCTCAAGGCCGCAGCCTTAGTGGCCAAAAAGGGAAAGTTCGACGCCTTTTCATCCACCCTGCTCTACTCTAAATTCCAGAACCATCAGGCCATTGTTGAGACCGGCCAGGCCCTGGCACGGCAGTACGGCCTAACCTTTTATTACCAGGATTTCAGGGAAGGCTGGCACCGGGGGATTGAGGTCTCAAAGGAACGGGGCATGTACCGGCAGCAGTACTGCGGATGCATTTACAGCGAAAAGGACCGGTATTACAAGGACGCAGACTAATCCGCCCGGGAAGTATTCCGGCCGGATTGCGGGATTCCTATCTAATTTGGTGTCTTGGCCCGCTTGAGCTGGTTGTGCATCTGGACAATGCGCTTATCTGCATCGTGCAGACGGTCGGCCAGAACGGAAAAAAGATGTTTGGCCACTTCCGGGTATTTTTCAATAACCTCGCCCAGCTTATCGCCGGGAAAGCGTTTGAGCTTGGACCGGCCCTTGGAGACAATGGAAGCGGATCTGGGATCCCCCGTAATGGCCGCCATTTCACCTAAATAATCCCCGGGTTCCGTGATTTCCGCAATGACCCGGCCGCCCTTGACGACGTATACCGCCCCCTGGACGAGCTTGAAGAAATCAATGTCTGTATTGCCCTCACGGATAATGACATCCTTGTCTTCGTATGTTTCGACATCCGGGTTCACCAGATAGGCCGGCAGGGACTCCTTGGTGATGGTGGTCTTTTTGAGCACCTCGTCAAGAGAGGTCTCTGCGGACCGGATCTTGACAAGACCTGCGTCACGCAACGTGATCATTCCTTCGGAAACGGCGACTTTCCGAAGCTGGTCTTCAGGCACCTCTGCTGAAATGGCCTTGGCAACCTCATCGGTGACCTCCATGAGTTCGTAGAGTCCGACCCGGCCTTTGTAACCGGTGCCGTTGCAGTGTGAGCATCCGTTGGGACCGTATATTTTAAGATCGTCCAGTTCTTTTTTATCAAACCCGTGCAACTCAAGATCCGCCGGATTGTGACCGGTCACCACCTGTTTGCATTCGGGGCACAGCCGGCGAGCCAGGCGCTGAGACAGGACCATGGTCACGGCTGAGGCCAGCATATAAGCTGGAATTCCGATATCGGCAAGACGTCCGATGGTGGAGGGGCAGTCATTGGTATGCAGGGTTGCGAAAACCAGATGCCCGGTCATAGCGGCCTTGATGGCGATTTCAGCGGTCTCCATATCCCGGATCTCACCAACCATGATGATGTCCGGGTCCTGACGGAGAAAGGCTTTCAAGGCGGCGGCAAAGGTCATGCCCACTTCGTTTTTCACCGGCACCTGATTGATGCCTTTGAAGTTGAACTCCACGGGATCCTCAGCGGTAAGGATCTTGATATCCTCCTTGTTCAGGCGGTTCAGAATGGAGTAAAGGGTGGTGGTTTTTCCAGATCCCGTAGGTCCTGTAACCAGAAGCAGGCCGTAAGGCCTTGAAATACATCGCTTGAGCATATCATAGGTGTTGGGCTCAAAGCCCAGGCGGGTCAGATCGATACTCAGGGCGCTCTGGTCCAGAATACGCATAACGATGCTTTCGCCAAACAGGGTGGGCAGAGTGGATACCCGGAAATCCACCGATTTTTTTCGACCGAACTTGAGCTTGATACGGCCGTCCTGTGGGACTCTGCGCTCGGCGATGTCAAGGGAGGCCAGAATTTTTACCCTTGATATGACGGCATTTTTAATGGATGAGGGCAGGTTCATGGCCTTGTACATGCCGCCGTCCAGACGGTACCGGACCTGGAACGATTTTTCAAAGGGTTCGATGTGAATATCCGAGACCCCGTCGTTGATGGCCTTGGTCAGAATGCCGTTGACCAGCTTGATAATGGGGGCGTCCGAGGCCATGAACTCATCCTGGCCGTCGTCCAGGTCTGCCGCACCGACCTCCACTTCTTCTGCGGCCTCGGAAACCAGAGAGCCGAAATCCTCCACCGAAGTAACCGGTTCATCATCTTCAGCTTCGTCTTCAAAGTGAAGAAAGTTTTTATACTCGTCATCACTGATTTTATAATAATCGCGGAAAGCCTGAATGATGTCGTTTTCAGTGGCAACGGCAACCTTTACGTTTTTTCCGGTTTTTTTCTGAAGTTCTTCGACCACCGTGGTATCGGTGGGCTCGGCCATGGCAACAACGAGGTTGTCTCCGGAAAGGGAGACGGGAAATACCATATGGTTTTTAGCGACGCTGAACGGCAGGATTTTCATTGCCCCGCTATCCGCCTTGATCTCCGAGAACCGGATCACATTGTAATTGTAGATACGCCCCAGAACGTTGATGATGGTGTCCGGGTCGATATATCCTTTTGTCAGAAGGATGGAACTGAGACGCTCCTGGGTCTTTTTGTGAATCCCCAGGGCTTCGTTAAGCTGGGTGGAGGTGATCTGTCCTTCTTTGGACAGAATTTCACCGATTTTGGTTTTCCCTGCGCCTGACTGGTCCTTTATGGTAGACTTCAGGCTGGATCCGGCCTTGCCTTTTGCGCCGTTTGCCATCTAATACATGACCCTTTCTGAAACATGACTATTGTTGAGATTTAAAGACGTTGTAGTTCTTGTAAACCCTGATCACCCCGGCAACGATGAGCATGCACCCCAAGGCATAAAAGCAGAACTTTACGATTCCGATCTTATTGGCGAAAAATGCAATGGTCGCCACCTGGGCCACGACCTCGGGAATTCGGATAAAGACCCCGATGCCAACGGCAATCAATACAATACCATAATAAAATGTAAACTTAGATTTGTCCATCTTAATTACAGCCTTTCAAGCTCTAAGAGTTTTTCGTCATAGGTTTTTTTGATGGAATCGGCGTGGTCGCTTTTTTCTTCTAACGTCTCAAAAAGCGTTTCAATCCGGCTTTCCAGTTCGGACAGTTCCTTTGATAAAGAGGAGATTCTGCCCCCTTCCTGACTCTGGACCACTTCAAGCAGTTCCTTGTTGACCCGGGCAAGTTTTTCTTCGTTTTTTTCTATTTCGCTTTCAATGCGTTGAATCTCCTTGTTCAGGGGATTTAAGGCCTTGGACCGGGCAGCCACGATTTCGGATTTCAACTTTCTCAGCTCTTTTTTATTAATCCCGGGAGCCGAGGCTTTTTCCCTGACCTGGACCACACCTTCCTCTTCCCAGCCTTCTTTTTCAAGAAATTCCTGGTAGGTGCCCTCAAATACGGAAACCGTATCCCGGTTGAACACCACAAGGCGGTTGGCCAGGGCATGGAGAAACATCTCGTTATGGGTGACCAGAACCACTGCGCCTTCAAAGGCGTCCAGGGCTGCCACAAAGGCATCGCAGGATTCAATGTCCAGATGGTTGGAGGGTTCGTCCAACAGCAGCAGGTTCATAGGGCTGATTAAAAGTTTGCCCAGCATGACCCTGGCCTTTTCGCCGCCGGAAAGAACGGATATTTTTTTTAAAGCCGCATCCTGCTCAAACATCATGGCCCCGCAGATATTTCGGACGACCTGGCGCTCCGTATCCGGATGGGTATGAAGCATTTCGTCTTCAATGGTGAATTCAGGATTCAGGGACTGGACATTGGTCTGCTCAAAATAACCGGAAGCCACACCCGGATTGGGACGAACCCAGCCTCTATCCGGATCCATGCTCTGGTTGAGCAGTTTGAGCAATGTGGTCTTGCCGCGGCCGTTTTTACCGATGATGGCCACCCGGTCTCCGGGATAGACCGTGAGGGAGAGATTTTCAAAAAGAGGATTTGCCTTGTCCCAGCCAAAGGTTAAATCTTTGGACTCCATCACCTGCTTGCCGGTAAAGGGGAGATAATTAAAGCAAAAATCAAGGTTTTTGAGTTTGGCCAGTTTATCCTTGGTCTCCATTTTGGATAAGGTTTTTATCCTGGACTGGACCATATTGGCCAGTCTGGCCTTGGCCCTGAACCTTGAAATGAACAGTTCAATCTCTTTTTTGCGCTTGGCCTCATTTTGGCGGGTTTTCTCGTAAATCTCCTCGTCCTGGGCCACCTGAAGATAGTATTTTTCCGTGTTCCCCTGGATTTTTCTCATCTTGTGCCGGTGGATGCCGACCACATGGGTGACAACGGCGTCCATAAATCCCCTGTCATGGGTGACCAATAGCACCTCCCTTGGCCAGGAGATTAAAAAGTTTGAAATCCACCGGATCGAGGTAATATCTAGATAGTTGGTGGGTTCGTCAAGGATCAGCAGATCCGGTTCCGAGACCAGGACCTTTGCCAGGTTGAGCCGGACCTGATACCCACCGGAAAAGGTTAAAGGATCGCGCTGCATGGCTTCGTTGGAAAACCCGAGACCAGCCAGAATCTTTTCCGCCTTCCAGTAATGGTCTTTTTCATGGGCGGGAAGCCCTGTACAGGCCTCTTCCAAAACGGTTTTAAACGAAAATTTGATATGCTGGGACAGCATTCCCATGCGGTAGCCGGTCGGCAGCGTGATCCTGCCTTCGTCGGGGTGATCGATCCCTGCAATCATATTGAGCAGCGTGGTTTTTCCGTGACCGTTGCGGCCCACAAGCCCGACCCGCTCTCCCGGGTTGATCTGCATCCCGGCGGACTCAAACAGGATTTGATCCCCAAACCCCTTGGATATCGATTCAATATTCAGCATTATGTCTCTTTCTCACACATGGTTCAGGGCGGCTTCTGTTTGCTCTTTTTCGGCACATCCTGCCTTGAAAAATAGGTATCATAGCATCACGTTCTTGTTTTATAAACACAAGTTTTTCTTGACTTGAATTTTTATGCTGTCTAATACATATGGTTTACCGCAAGACAGTTTCACCACCAGAAAAGAAGAAACAGGGGAACGCATGACCAAATATATCTATGAATTCGGACCGGAAAAAACCGACGGAGATGCCGGCCATAAAAATCTTTTGGGCGGCAAAGGGGCAAACCTTGCCGAGATGGCCAAACTGGGACTGCCCGTCCCCCCGGGATTCACCATCTCTACCGAATGCTGCAACCATTATTTTGACCTGAACGGTAATTTTCCCGATACCCTTGAAGCCGACGTCACCTCTGCCATGGCCAATATTGAGGCCCAGATGGGCATGGGATTCGGTGATCCGGACAATCCCCTGCTGGTTTCCTGCCGGTCCGGGGCCAGAAGCTCCATGCCCGGCATGATGGAGACCATTCTTAATGTGGGGCTTTGCTCCGCCACCATTCCGGGGCTGATTAAGAAAACCGGTAACGAGTGGTTTGTCTATGATGCCTACCGCCGCCTGATCATGATGTATTCGGACGTGGTCATGGAAAAGGCCGAACAGGTGGTTCCCAAGGACGGCATGGGGATTCGTCTCAACCTTGAAATGATGATGAACAACCTGAAAAACGACAAGGGCTATGACAATGACACGGATATCTCCACCGAAGATATGAAAGCCCTGTGCGAGCGGTTCAAGAAAAAGATCTATGAGGATCTGGGAGAAGAATTCCCCGATGACCCTAAAGACCAGCTCATGGGGTCCATCGGAGCCGTATTTAAAAGCTGGAACGGAAGGCGGGCCGTTTCCTACAGACGGATTGAGCATATCCCCGATTCCTGGGGCACCGCGGTCAACGTTCAGACCATGGTTTTCGGGAACATGGGAGACACCTCAGCCACAGGCGTGGCCTTTACAAGGGATCCTGCCACAGGTGACAACAAGTTTTACGGGGAGTGGCTCATCAACGCCCAGGGAGAGGACGTCGTCGCTGGCATCCGGACCCCCAACCCCCTGAATACGGAAACCAAAAACTCCCAGAATCAGCACCTGGCCTCCTTAGAAGAGGCCATGCCCGAGCTTTACACCCAGCTGGCCGAAATCCGCAGTCTTTTGGAAACCCATTACAAGGACATGCAGGATATCGAATTCACCATCCAGGAGGGCCGGCTTTACATGCTGCAGTGCAGGGTTGGCAAAAGAACCGCCACAGCAGCCTTGAACATGGCCATGGATATGCTCGAAGAAGGCATGATCAATGAGAAAACCATGGTCTGCCGTATGGATCCCAAGGTGCTCGACGACCTGCTCCACCCGGTCGTTGACCCTGCCGAAGAAAAAACTGCGGTTCAGGTGGCTGAAGGACTGCCCGCAGGCCCGGGCGGTGCATGGGGACAGATCGTTTTCACAGCCGAAGAAGCGGTCAAATGGGCCAAGGCGGACAAGAAGGTGATCCTGGTCAGAGAAGAAACCAACCCGGAAGATATTGAAGGCATGCGGGCGGCCGCAGCCATTTTAACAGCCCGGGGCGGCATGACCTCCCATGCGGCGTTAGTCGCCCGGGGCTGGGGAAAATGCTGTA
The DNA here is from genome assembly GCA_963677255.2 of uncultured Desulfobacter sp. GTDB lineage: Bacteria > Desulfobacterota > Desulfobacteria > Desulfobacterales > Desulfobacteraceae > Desulfobacter. The sequence goes on from CAXXER010000004.1 coordinate 15,288, forward strand.
TCGTCGGAGCAGGAGCCCTGAAAATCAGCGTGGCTGATAAAGAACTGAGAGTGGGAACAAGGCTGTTCAAAGAGGGGGATCTGTTCACCCTCAACGGCACCAAGGGGGTGGTCTACGACGGTCAGCTTAAAATGAAGGATGCCTCGGAAAACCCCAGGTTCCAAAAGTTTATGACCATTGCGGACAAGTTCAGAACCATGCAGGTCAGAACCAACGCGGATACCCCGGAAGATGCCAAGACCGCACTGGAGTTCGGTGCCCAGGGGATCGGACTGTTCAGGACCGAGCACATGTTCTACGGAACGGACTCCGACCGTCCCCTGTTTTTGCTGCGCAAGATGATTTTGAGCAAGACAAGGACCGAGCGGGAAAATGCTCTGGCCGAACTGTTTCCCTTTGTCAAAGAGGAGATCTCAAAGACTCTGGAGGTTATGGACGGGCTTCCCGTTACCATGCGTCTTTTAGATCCGCCTTTGCATGAGTTTGTTCCCCAGGGAAAAGAAAACCAGCAGGAAATCGCCGATGCCCTCATGATTGACCTGGAAGAGGTTGAAAAGCGCAGCGAACTGCTCATGGAATCCAATCCCATGATCGGCCACAGAGGCGTCCGGTTAGGGATCACCTATCCTGAAATCTCAAAAATGCAGATTACAGCGATTTTCGAGGCCTGTGCCGAACTGATCAAGGCGGGGAAAAATCCCCAGCCGGAAATCATGGTCCCGGTCACCTGCAACGAAAAGGAGCTGGCCTTTACCCGGACCATTGTGCACAGCTGCTATGACGCGGCAATAGAAAAATACGGACTGGATGCCATCCCCTATATGTACGGCACCATGATCGAAATCCCGAGAGCCGCCCTGATCGCCGACAAAATGGCGGATTACGCCCAGTTCTTCTCCTTTGGAACCAACGATCTCACTCAGATGACCTTTGGGTTTTCAAGGGATGATATCGGCTCTTTTATGAACGATTATATCGATAATGCCATTCTAAATTCGGACCCGTTTGAGACCCTAGACCAGGAAGCCGTGGGCAGCCTGATCACCACGGCGGTTGAACGGGGGCGCAAAACCCGGCCGGATATCAAGCTTGGCATCTGCGGCGAGCACGGAGGAGATCCGGCATCCGTGGTTTTCTGCCACAAGGCGGGTTTAAGCTATGTGTCCTGCTCCCCCTACCGGGTTCCCATTGCAAGACTGGCCGCCGCCCAGGCTGCCATTGAAAATCCGTAATCCTATGCCTCAATAAAAAAGCCCCGTGTGTCGTAATCTTTTTTACGGCACACGGGGCTTTTACGGTTTAAAAAGGGAAGGCGATCAGTCCAGATCGATCCAGTACCTGGACCAGGGGCAGCGTTCGTTATAAGGATATTTGTACAGTTCAGAGGCCAGGATGGAGAACGGTTCTTTACGGATGGTGTAATAAGAGACCTGATCCTTGTCCACCACGGTTTCCACTCCTACAGCAGGATATAGGGTGACATACCTGTCCTTTACATGACATTGGACGGCCCCGGTAAGGATGGTGAGCCCGGATTCATTGGCCACGGTGTGCAGTTTGACCATGGTAATTGTAAACGGTTCACCCTTGAAATGATCCACGGCGTCGGTTCGAGTCAACTCGCAGGTAATAAAATTTTTAAAAGAGTCGTTGTATTTGGTGAACTGGTCTCCGGCAGCAAATGCAGCGACAGATCCCATCAGCGTCCATGCAATCATAATCAGGGCAAGATGTCTCATATTATCCTCTGGCGTTGGCCGGCTGTGTCCCGTTCTGCACCTGGCGGCTGTCCCCCGTCCCCGAATTCTGTCCGTCCCGGACCAGTTCCCTTATGGTGTTTCTCAGGTTGTTTAAGACGACGGGCTTTACCGTGACCGTACCGGCGCCCGAAAATTCAGAGACATATTTTTTTTGTGTTGCAGTGTTGTTGTATCCGGTTTCCAGGAGAATCGGAATCTGGTGGTCGATCCGGATGATATTGCCGATAAGCTCATCGGCCGGCATACCCGGGGTATCATAATGGGCGATGATCATCATGAATTTCTCCGGTTGAACCTTGAAGGTCTGAAGGGCCTGGGCGCCGTTGTGGGAGACCATGGCCGTGTATCCCATCTGATTCACCACAGAGGTGATCAACCCGCTTCTTTTGGTACTCTTATCAATGATGAGGATATGCCGGTCCCCGTGAATCATGCCCCCGCCCAAAACGGGCTGTTTTTGATCCTGGGCCAGCAGGGCCCGGCCGGGATTCCACTTTTTCCCGTTAAAGGGATGGACAAGGGTCACGTCGATGTCAAAGGCCTTTGAAGAAATGAACTGATCGTTTTCATTGTCAGGGACTCTGACGATAAAGGTTTTATCTTCGGCGATGAACTGGCGAAGCCATCTTCTGTAGTCCCGGTTGTTCCCGGTCAGGATCAGCAGTTTCGGGCCGGCATCGGATTTGACCTGGACGGAGTGGTAAATTTCAGGGTAGCTGGAAAAGGCGGCTTCCGCCTCCTTGTAATTTTCTTCTACAAACTCAACGATAAAATCCCTGGCCATGACCTGGCAGAGCCCGGTCAGGCTGAACATCACTGCGGCTAAAAAAAGGACTCGTCTCATCTTTGCTTCCTAAAAGGCCTGTTTTATTGTCGTGCACTATCAACCGTATCGGCTAAACAGACAGCCTTCTTGATGACAAATTTGCCGATGAAAAGATTTTTAAGGGTTAAAAGGAAACCCAATACACTACAATTAGGATCAGATACAAAAGCGCAAGAACAATGATGGGAATTCTATGATCTGTTTTTCGCCTTGCCCTGAAAAGCCCCAGCATCATTCCGGAAAGGCTTATGACAAGCCCGAGCCCCATGGTATATGCCGTGTATTTAAGAAACAGATAATTCCACTCCGTACGAAGGTGCAACGCGTAAAACCGATCAAAAAGGGTTTCAAACTCGGGTTGGGCAAAGTGAAATACCAGAAGGCCTGCAAAAAGGACCAGCCAGGCCACAAAATTGATGCATAAAAAAAGCCTTGACCAGATATCTCTTGATTTACGTCGCTCTACAAATGAAGGTGACCGTTTAATGCGCCCAAACTCCTAAGATCTTTTTTATTTACTTTCAAATTGTTCCTATATTATTATGAATCAATCATGAATGCCATAGCTCTTTCCAAAAAGCAGTTCCAGGATCTCAAGGAGATGATCTACAAGCTGTCCGGCATCAATCTCCACGAAGGAAAGATGGAACTGCTCAAATCAAAAATCGCCAAACGGATGCGGGTGACCAAAAAATCCTTTGAGGAGTACCTTACCTATCTTCGGGATAATGAACGGGAAGTCATTGAATTCATAGATACGGTGACCACAAACCACTCTTTTTTTTTCAGGGAAAACAAAAGCCTGGCCCATATTATCGAACAGTTCAAAAGTTACGGTGACAGCAGCAGACGGACCTTTAAGATCTGGTGTGCGGCCTGTTCAACAGGGGATGAACCGTACTCCATCGCCGTTCAAATGAAGGATCTGGAGCTTGATTTTTCCATCCTTGCAACGGATATATCCCATACGGTTTTGGATACAGCCACCCGGGGAATCTATAGAAACGATAAGCTTAAAAACGTGCCGCTTGCAACGCTTCACCGTTATTTTCAAAAGGGCAGCGGACGGTACAACGGCTTTGTCAAAGTCAAAAAAGAAGTGGCTAGGCATGTCACGTTCAAGCAGTTCAACCTGATCACCGACACCCTGCCCGCCTCTGCCCAGTTTGACGCCATTTCCTGCCGCAACGTCATGATTTACTTTGATCTTCCCACAAGCGAGATGGTGGTAAACAAATTATACAACAGCCTCCAGGCTAAAGGCTTTTTCGCCATCGGCAACGCCGAAAGCCTGATGAACCTGAACCACCGGTTCAAAACCATTCCCAAAATCCCAAGCCTTTACATGAAATAATCTTCTTGGGGGAAGGTTTAATCCCTGATATGGGCATCGGCCTTGAACCGCCTTGTAATCATCTCGGCGATTTCCTCAGCACTGGTTTCAATGGGTTTGTTGGAAACGTCAATCATTGAAAACCCCTTGGTGATGTAGTATTTCTGGGCCAGGCGGATTTCTTCCTCCACATCTTGTTTTCCCGAATAACTGTACATATCATCGGCTCCGAGGCTTTCCTGGCGCATTCTTCTGTGGGCCAGCAGCTGTTCCGAATTGATGTTCAGGGCAATGACGCGTCTTCTGTCCACGCGGTCCAGTGACGCGGGCATGGGCACCCCCGGCACATAGGGAATATTGGCCACCTTCCATCCCATGACCCCCATGTACATGGACAGGGGCGTTTTACCTGCTCTGGACAGCCCCACCAGTACAATTTCAGCCCCGGTAAGGGTTTCGGGATTCAGCCCGTCGTCATGGGCCAGGGCAAAATCAATGGCAGAGACCTGCTGCAGGTCGATCTGGTGGATCTCTCTGTAAAGCCCCGGGGTTTCCAGGGGCGGCTTGTTTAAAAAGGTCTGGATTTTGGAGAGAACCGGGCCCATCAGGTCAATGGTGACGATGTGGTGCTCAAGGCCTTTGCGGGTCAGGTATCGGCGCAGGTTGGAATTGACAATGGTGTGGACGATCAGGCTTTCGATATCCTTGACCTTGTCGATAAGATCATCCACCTGGCTTTCGGTTCGAAGCAGGGGCATTTTCACCACGGTGATATCGTTGCCGGGAAACTGGACCAGGGTGGATTCCACAAGATGAAAGGCATTGATTCCCTGGCCGCAGGAGGCCACATAGATCATCTGAAATTTATTGGAGGCTATTTCCTCTATCATTCTCAAAAAACCTTTTATTGCAAAGCGATTTTGGGGTATAAATTCTCCCATTATTTAACCTGGAATCCGGAAAGGGAAACTAAAGAAAATTATGGGACACCAAGATAGAGGCCACTATGCCAGAAAACATCCTGAAAAACAACGGGACAAAGCCATTGCGGCACTTTTGGAAGAAAAGGCGGAAGACGGCCGCCTCAACTGCGCCGATGCCCACAGAATAGCTAAAAAACTAGGAGTTACACCGGATCAGATCGGGGTTCAGGCCGATCTGGCCGAGCTGCGCATTTCCCGATGCCAGATGGGCCTATTCGGATATTACCCGGAAAAAAAGGATTTAAATCCAGATATTGAGATCTCCCCCAAAGTGGATGAGGCCATTGAAAAGGCCCAAACGGACGGACGGATTTCCTGCGCTGAATGCTGGGAACTTGCCACAGCCCTTGCCATATCACGCAAAGACATGGGATCGGTCTGTGAAAAAAAAGGGGTGCGCATCAAACCGTGTCAGCTGGGGGCGTTTTAGACTCAGTCTTTTGTTTTGCCTTTTTTTTTCGTCGTTGTTTCTGCTTTTTTATCCGGGTCAGTTTTTCCTGGTCCTTGTCCGGCACTCCCCTCAATCGGATTTCAAGCTTCTCCGCAAGGGTGCGCAGGGCCAGAAACCGGTTAAGATGCTGGGATCTGTGCTTGCCGAACTTGACACTGATCCCGGTGGGCTCGTGCCGGACAAATACGGCGGAGGATGATTTATTCACCTTTTGTCCGCCCCGACCTGAGGATTTAATAAACCGGGTGGTGATCTCCTCTTCCCGGATCCCCAGATCAGCCAACTTCTTTTCCAGCGCTGCCACTTTTTTGGGATCAGGTCCCATGCTGATTGCTCCTAATTTTTGTATCCGTATCTCTTTTATCAGATCCGGTGCCATGAAAAAAGCGCGTTCATGGAAATCCAAAATTTCCCTGTTCCCGGCATGAAACCTGCTGTTTAAAATTTTCAAGCGGACATAACTTCCGCCGCACGGATAAAAAAGGAGGATATCCCATGAAAGAAATGACAACCGCCTGTCCTTATTGCAGCAGGCAGACCGCCTTCAATCTTCCCGAAAACTATGCCCCTAAATACTCGAAATGCCGCGCCTGCGGTGAAAAATTTATCGTTGAACGCTTAAAGCTGGGCTTTGAAGTCTTCACCCGTGAAAATGCGCCCTGCTGCAGTGATCCTGACTGCATTGCCCTGGAAACCGGGGGAAGTGACGAGCAGTAAGCGTTACGGTAACATTAATATAGCGTTACCTTTGCGTTTCCCCAAACGCATCAGACTTTGAAAAAGTCCTTTTGGTTTTCGTAAAAAACCGGTTCTGCGGTATGGACAATTAACCATCCCAATGATATGAAATTATACGATTTCCATCGTTTCAAATGGCATGATTTCGTATAAAAATTTGTATACGCTGCAGGCAGTTGCAGCACTAACCGGGTTTTTATCCAAAGGAGACTGACAGATGCAAAAATCTTCACTCTACATTGGCCTGATGACACTGGTTCTTTTTATTTCACTGACCGCAGGCCTTGCCTTCGCAGAGGGATTCAACGCTAAGAAATGGTACGCAGGCGGTGCCATCGGCGGCACCAATATTGACTCCAGCATTTCTGTGAAAACCGGAAACATCACCGAAGATCACAGTGATTACGGTGCCAAACTGTTCTTAGGATACCGCACCTGTCCTTATTTTAAAATTGAAATCGCCTATGCGGACTTGGGCAAGGCTTCCATTACGGGAAACACCGGCGAAAGTTTCTCTTTGGATAACGGCAGCTATACCTTTACCAGTGCCGGCACCGTGACGGCCGAGCCTGAAGCCTTATCCATAGAAGGGGTTTTCACCGTGCCCTTGGAAGAGATCTCAACCCATGAGGCCATGAAGTACATGACTCCGTTTTTCAAAGTCGGGGTGGACTTTTGGAGTGTAGACTATACCGGGACGGGCGTATTAAACACCAAACTTGAAGACTCCGACGGCACAAGCCTGGTTTTCGGGGCCGGTCTTGACATCAATATTACTCCTTATTTCGTTATCAGGGGGGAATTTCAGCGCTATCGGGTTGAAGATGATGTAGACTTTATATCCTGCGGCCTGATCATGCGGTTTTAATTGCTTAAAAAAACGCTATTGACACGCCCATTGCGATCGAATAAGTAAACACCCATTCAGGTGCCGTAACAGGCTTAATAGGGAACCCTGTTGGAATCAGGGACGGGCCCGCCGCTGTGATCGGGGACGAACGCTGCACAAGGTCACTGGCCGATAGGCTGGGAAGACGCAGTCATTAGGATGATCCGAAAGTCAGAAGACCTGCCTGGAATATGTCAAATATTGCCGATCCCCGTGGACAAGGGATGGGCACACCCAATCTGAGGAAAAATCAGGGAATCCCAGATCATCTTTAAATGGTCCGGGGTTTTTTTATTTATTATTCCCGGCAAAAAACAATTTAAGTTGCTGCAGGACGGTTTGTCATCCGACAGATGCTGTTGCATGTTTAGCCTGCCGGACCAGACGGTTTCCTAAATTTTCCTGCAGCCTTCGGGAGAAGAAGATGAATCGTTTTCTGCTGTATTTTGCTGCACTTGCATTATTATCTGTTTCAACGTCGCCAGCGGTTTTAGCCAAAAAACTTGACAGTGCCAAGCCCCAGGCCACCGATATGAACGACATGGTGGTCACGGCCGGCCGTGTTCCCGAGCCTAAAAAAGTCATACCCGCCAATGTCACCGTCATTGACGAAGTATCCATCCGTGAGTCAACCGCCGTTGATTTAGGGGAACTCCTGGCTCAGAACGGCCTGGATGTTCGCCAGTACCCCGGCACCCTGACCACAATCGGTATCCGCGGATTCAGAACGGATTCCCACGGCAACGATCTCAAAGGCCAGGTTTTAATCCTGCTTGACGGCCGCAGGGCTGGAACCGGCAATGCGGCCAAAATCATGACCAAAAATGTGGAACGGGTTGAAATCATCCGGGGCCCGGCTTCGGTGCAGTACGGCTCCGCCGCCATGGGCGGAGTGGTAAACGTGATCACCCGGCGGGGGCAAGGCGATTTTACGGGCTTTGTCGAAGGGATGATAGGCAGTTTTGACAACAAAGAGGCCAGCGTCGGCCTGTCCGGTGAAAACAAAGGGTTCGACTATTCAGGATCGGCCACCGCAGCTTCGGCCAAAGACTATACCACGGCATCAGGTTCCATTTACAAAAACACCGGCATCGACAGCCGGAAAAACGCCAGCCTGAATCTGGGGTATACCTTTGCCCAGCGCCACCGTATCGGCATTATGGTTCACAGCTTTGATGTGGACAAATCCGGCTCCCCCGAATACCTGGTTAAAAACGATCTGGACGATTATTCGGACAAGTCCAATACCTCGGCGGATGTCACCTATGAAGGCGGTACCGCAAGCGACCAAATTCTCTGGTCTGCAAGGTATTTTACAGGAGAGGACAAGGATGTCTCAGCAGATCCGACCGGCTCCAACCCCAGCGGCTGGGACGACGGCATTGACTTCAGAAGGAAAACAGAATCCCAGGGCGCCCAGGCCCAGATTACAGGACAATGGGGACTTTCCAAACTCACCGTCGGCATGGACTGGATTGACTATGACATTGATGCAACTTCCGATCCAAAAAAATCAACCTACGCAAACCTGGCCGGCTTTATGCTGGGCCGGCTCAGCATGTTTAACGACCGGTTGACCGTCTCTGCCGGCGCCCGGTACGACCGGTACGAAGTAGAGATGATTGATCCTGTCGGAAGAACCGAGGATGATACCAATATCACCCCCAACCTAGGCCTTGCCTTCATGGTCACAGATGTGCTGAAATTGCGGGCTGGATACTCTCAGGGGTTTATCATGCCTTCCGCCGATCAACTGGGTGCCAATTATACCTCCTTTGGTACGGCCTATGTCGGCAATCCCAACCTGGAACCTGAAAGTTCAAAAACCTGGGAGGGCGGTGTGGACCTGTCCTGGAAAGGGCTGTCCAGCGGTCTGACCTATTTTCATACCGATTACAAGGATAAAATCGAAAGCGTTACTATCGCAGCGTTAACAAACTCCTGGCGTAATGTCGGCAGTTCCAAAATTTCCGGAATTGAAGGCAATTTGGGCTGGGATCTCGGGCGTACATTTAACTGGGGATTTTCCCTTCGGCCCTATGCAAGTCTCACCTGGCTGAACGAGTACAAGGATAAGGATGACAATTCTGATCTTAAATACACGCCGGACCTTGTCGTTTCCTACGGTATTTCCCTGTCCGGGCTTTCCGGGTTCTCCTGCCGCCTGAACATGACCTATACCGGTAAAAAACAGGTGGATGACTGGATTAATAACACCGGAGAATTTACCCAGGGATCTTATACCGTGGCAGATTTCAGCCTGTCCAAGGTTCTTTTTGAAAAAGACGATTACGGTAACATATGCCTGGATGCGGGAATCCGCAATCTGCTCAACGAGGATTACCAGTATGTAGACGGATATCCCATGCCGGAACGCAATTTTTATCTCGGCCTGAGATATACGTATTAACTTCCCGGAACAGGAGCCCTCATCATGGAGCTGAAATCTCTTATCATCGGCCTGGTCCTTTCCCTTGGCGCATTTGCAGTAAAAAGCGGAGCCGGTCTGGGCTATGCCATGGCAGGTTCCCAACACCGGGGCCGCGCCTTTCTGATACTAACCGGATTTGCCGCAGGATATGCAGCTGTCTTTTTCCTGGCAGCCACAATCCTTTCTATGGCAGATCTGATGGCCTGGTATCCTGAAATGGAAACCGTTTTTAAAGGCGGCATGATCCTTCATATGATCCTGGCCGGGCTTCTGGCCGTATGGGGATTTAAGCTTATGGCGGGACATCACCACCCGGGTGAACAGAGCCAGCCGGGCCTCTCGAAGGCCTGGCTGGCTCTGGCCCTGCCCTGCCCGGTCTGCTTTCTGGTGATCCTGCTTAATACCGGGCTTGTGTCTGCCCTCTATCCGGAGCGCCCCCTGATTTTATGGTGGCTTTTTTCAGGATTTATCCTCGTCAGCCTGGGCGCTGCCGCCGTCTTCCATTCTGTGGGCAGAGGCCGGCAGGCCTTTTTAGGAGGCGTGATGCTGTACATGGCGGCATATTTTGTCCTCTGTGTCACCCTCATCCCTCAATTCGGGGATTTTGAAACGATACGCAGGCTTTCTGAATCTAACCCTGCAGCGGATCCCTTCGCCGCAGCCCTGCTTGCGGCAGGGGCATTGTTCGCCCTTGCCGCTGGCTTTTTCAACCCTTTTCAAAAAAGAGACTGATATGACAGCCATATTAAAAACCTTTATTTACCTGGTCTCCTCCTCCCTTTTCGTCCCCGTGCTTTTTACCCTGGCTCTGCTGGTAGTCTGGGCCGTTTTCTATGCCGGACAGTTTTTCCGCACGTGGATTTCCCGCAGGCGTTTACCGGATTTAGGAGACGCCCTGCCCCAAAAAATTCTTTCCGGCAACTGCGATACCTGTTTACCCTCGAATGTGGTTCGGGTAATCCGCCGCCTTGAGCCCCTGAGGGCCAAAGAAGATGAAATTCTTGTGGTCAACCTGCTCCGGGACTCCGAACTTGCCCTGTGGCGGTCCCTGGACAAGCTGAAGATTATGATCCGCCTGGGCCCGGGTTTAGGCCTTATCGGCACCCTCATTCCTATGGGGGTAGGTCTTGCCTCCCTGGGGCAGGGGGATATCGCCCAACTCTCCCAGGAGCTTGTGGTGGCCTTTACTACCACGGTGGTCGGCATGGCGCTGGGGCTTTTTGCCTATGTGCTTTTCACCGTTCAGCGGCGATGGATTGAGGCGGATATCAAAAATATGGCCCTTGCCGCAGAACTGCTTTGTACAGGCGTTGCGGATAATGTGGTTGAAAAGGCGGCCTGACATGCAATATCTCAAGGCAAATCAAAACAGAGGCCAAGGCCTTTCGGACAATGACCCCATGGCGGGAGTCGCCAACCTTTTTGACCTGGGCCTGGTCTTCATCGTGGGACTGCTCATCGCCCTGTTCGGAGCCTACCACCTGGAGGATCTGCTCTCGCAGGATACGAGCATGACGATCTTGAAAAAAAACGCCGACGGCCAAATGGAGCTTATTGAGAAAAACGGCACCCGAATCTCGGCGATGAAGGTCTCAAAGGACAAGGCCAAAGGCAAAGGACAGCGTCTGGGAACCGCCTACCAGCTGGAAGACGGCTCTATGGTCTATATTCCGGACTAATCCCCGGCCAAAAAGGAAACAAATTTCATGAAAACCATATATCGGCAGGCATTGTGCAGACTCACGGCTGCGGCCCTGCTGTTCTCAATAACCTTGCTGGCCAGTACCGGCAGCCGGGCCGCCACCCCCCCGGACATCACCTTTCTGGTCCTGGACCACAACTCCTACCTGGCCCGCCTGGCCGTGGATCGATTGACATCGGACAGTACAGGAAAGCCTTTTAACATCTGTGTGGTCACGGTTTCGGACTTGGAACAGAGTCCGGATGAGGGGCGGGCCCTTTTAAGTTCAAGCCCCATCCTGCTGGTTGACGTGATGGGCCGGGAGCTGGAAACCTTTGTAAAAACCCATATCAATCCCGCCTCAAAAAAGGTCTATGCCCTGCGCGGCTCCCTGGATGACCAGGCCCTGAAAAAAAGCGGTTTTATCTTTGATGACGAAGTCTCTTTG
>CAXXER010000005.1:0-710900 GCA_963677255.2 uncultured Desulfobacter sp.
GCGTTTGACACTTGGCAGCCCAAGGCCAAGGCCGTGGCCTGTGCTGACATTTTCCGTCAGGGCCCTGTCAATATCTGCAATGCCCGGCCCCCGGTCCTCGGCAATGACTTCAAGGCCAGTTCTGCTCGTCCGTTACGTGATCCGGGACAGGGTAACCAATCCACTGCCGGCATACCGGATGATGTTGGTCGACAACTCTGACACGGCCGATGCAATGAGATACTGCCGGATCTCGTCAAAGCCGATTCCCATGAGCATCTTCCGGGCGGTGAAGACCACCTGGGCATTGTCCGAAGAGTTCCGATACCTCCAGTTCGATCCGGTCAAAAGAAAGGTCCATTATGCCCCCTTTTCCTCCGTGCAGACACTTTTTTCGGCCCTTTTGTTTTAGGGCTTTTTATAAGCAACTCAAAGGCATCTGGCGTGCAGTCACCGCCGTCCTGATCCCGGAGGTGTCCACGTCAAATTCGCAACAAGGGCGGCGGCCACTCCGGGCCGGAAACCCACAAAGACCACCTGCAGCCCCCATCATTTCAACGGCACGGGATGTTTCCATGAGAATCGCTGCTCCGTAGGAGCCCAGGATGGAGACTGCGGAAACGTTGATGAGTCACCCCTCGGAACCGGGTGCGGGTCATGTGATCCAGAATACTTCTTTTGAGGCGGATTCAACCCGTCTTCATCCGTACGCCCGTTGTCCACCTGGGCGATACCAGGCAGTCCTCTATCTCCTGAATCCCATAGTCGCCCCTGAAGCGGTGCACTTCATCCATGAATCTGCCGGTCCTTTGGGGGATCACCATGAGGTTCACAATTTGGAAGGCGTCGGACAAGGCATCCTGAAGCGTGGAATTGGTGGCGACATCCCCCAGTTCGATCCCCAGCTGAACAAGGGTTTCTGCCACAGCCGGTGAAATGCCTGAAATAATGCAGCGGCACCCCATGAGTTTGGTGGCCTTGGCGATTTTGATCAGGTGGTTGGCCACGGCCGTATCCACGGCCGCCACCCCCTGGATATCCAGGATAATGACCTTGGCTGCGGTTTCCATGATTTTGGACAGCATGGTATTCATCATTTGCTGGGCCCTGAAGGAGTCCACCACCCCGACCACAGGCAGGATGACAATCCTGTCCCACAGCTTGATGGCTGGTGTGGAAATCTCCATGATGGTCCGGCTCTGTTCCTTGAGCTTTTTTTCCTGGCGGACCCGTTCCGTGATGTCCAGGATATACTCCAGCCCGCCGACAATCTTACCGTCTGCGTCCTTTAAGGCCGCGGCGGTGTATTCAATGGGGATTTCCCTGTCCTTGACGGTCAGTGTATTTCGGACGGTGATGGCTCTTGCCCCCGTCGATGGCCTGCTGCATCCGGCAGTCCGGACTGCCGCAGTGGCGGAGTTGAAACACCTCGGCGCAGGGCTTTCCCTGAATATCTTCCCAGGTGGTTCCCAAGAAGATTCAGGCCGGCCCGGTTGATGAACATCAACTCCAGTGAGCGGTTCACCGCCATAATCGGGGTGGGGATCTGTTGGAGCACATTGAGGGCCAGGTCATTGTCTTTTTCAAAAAAATCGTTTGAATGCATAAAGGGCCTCCTTTATCTGATGATATACTTTTCTTCTTTTTACCAGCCACGGACGAGCAAATGCGTTGATTTCAGCTTTCAGTCCTGATCATTTTTTCCTCCCGGCCCAGGGCCATCTGGTAAAAGCGCTCCAATTCCTTTAAGTTCTCCTGGAGTTCTTTTTCCGCCTCTTTTTGTCCTGGTCAGGTCCACGAAGCTCTCCAAAAGCTGATGTTTGCCGTTGAGCACCACCGGTACAACGGTTTTGAGGATGGGAATCTTTCTTGTTATCCCGGGTGAGCAGGAATCTGTTCTGAATTATCAATCCTACGATGTTTGTCGATGTCCGGGCAATCGGTTTCTTCTCCCTGGCAGACAACAACCTCATGGCATTTTTTGCCGACGATTTTTTCCATGGGAACCTTCATCATCCGGGCGGTTGCCGGGTTGGCATCCACGACGGTGCCTTTTTCAGGGTCAATGATGAGAACCCCTGTGTTGATGGAGTCAAGAATTGTTCTCACCCGGTTTTCGCTCTCTTTGAGGGCCTGCCGGGCCACCCGTTTTTCGGTAATATCGTCTATGACCCAGATCAGTCCCTGATCCAGGTCCGGTTGACCTGAGGGGTCCAGGGCCCTGCCGGACATGGCGCACCAGATACCCGCACCGTCTTTGCGCCGAAGCTGGTATTCGGTACGGACTTGCTCTCCACTTCCCATAGGCCGGTGGTACAGCTCCTCAAATGCCTGAAAACTCTTTGGGGACAGATGGATGTCTGCCATATTTATTTCCACCATCTGCTTGGGGGAGTCATAGCCCAGGATCTGCGCCATTCTCATGTTGCACCGGTAGATGCGGGTCTGCGGCTTGACAAAGAGGATGCCCACATGGGCGTTGTCAAAGATTTGCTGGAGTTCGGTTCTGATCTGGTTGACCGTTTCCTGGACCTTGATTCTTTCCGTAATGTCCCGGATGGTGCCCACAGCGTACCAGCGTTCTTTTATCTGAAAGGCTGAGACTCCGACTTCAACGGGGAATTTTGTTCCGTCTTTTTTTTGGGCGACCAGCTCCTGAAGGCGTCCCACCACAGGTCCCTCTCCCGTCTGGATGAACCCTTTGAGCCCTTTGGTGGCGGTCTTTCTGTATTCTTCCGGGGCAAGGATGGCATGCATGTCTTTTCCTATGACTTCATCCGCGCTCATGCCGAACATGTTTTCGGCGGCATGGTTCCAGTACATCACCCGGGCCGCGCCGTCTACCATGACCAGGCCGTCATGAATGGCTTCACTCATGGCCCGGGTTTTTCTCTCATTTTCCAGAAGCTGGTGTTCGGTTTTTTTCCTTTCCGCCACTTCGCTGGCCAGCCGGCGGTTCCAATAGAACACAACGGCGATGAGGGCCAGGGCGCCGGCAAGGATTTTGACGATCAGCCAGACATCAATGCCTTTTTCGTAGTGAACGCTGAGCCACTTTTGGTAAATGGCCCGGTGGTCCTCCTCTGTCAGGCTGTCCAGGGCCTTGTTGATAATAGAGACCGCGATGGAATACTTCGGATTGATTCCGATCCGGTGGTTAAAAACATACCCGGTTTCTCCTGCGATTTTGAGATTGGTAAGCCCTTTTTCCTGGATGGTATGGATCACCACAGCCATATGCCCCACAAAGGCGTCCACCTGCCCGTTGGCCAGAGTCCTGAGTCCGGAATTGACATCATCGGTCTGGATGAGCTGAATATCCGGAAAGTTGTTTTTCAGATAGTGATAGCTTGTGTACCCCCTGCCAACGGCGACCCGCCGGCCGTTAAGCTGGTCTGTGCTGGCGATGTAACTGACATTGTCACGGGTTACGATGACCAGGGGAAATTTGACATAGTCACGGCTCAATGCGATGGGGCGCCCAACGTCATCCTTGTCTCCTATGGCCGGGATCATGTCGATGGCGCCGGTCCTGTAATTTTCCAAAACCTGAGACCAGGCGTCACTGGGGGTGAATGTGAAGTGCAGCCCTGTTTTCCGGGTGACGATATCCAGGTAATCGGCAATCATGCCGCGGAATTTTGCCTGTTTATCCGTGATGGACAGGGGCGGCCAGTCCACCTCTGAGAAGGTCAGGGGCAGATGGTTGGCAACGAACTCCCTTTCCGCCCGGGTGAGGACCAGGTTTGATGTATCCTCCGAATAAAACCGGTTTTCTTTTCTGGGGATCCATTGCTGTTCCAGTGCGGACAGTTCCTCCCTGGCAATGGCTGAGAACCCTTCGTTGATCAATGGGATAAGGGTGTCGTTAAATTGGGGGACCCCCACATAAATGGCATTGCTTAAAATATCATCTGCATATTTTTTAATTTTTCCGGCCAGTCCTAACCGGCTGATTACAGCTTCCACAGCCATGGTTTCGTAAAATACGGCCCGGACATTTTTTTTCAACAGGGTGAGAACGAGCTGTTCTGTGTCGATACAGGGAACGGTTCGGATATCCGGATAATTGGAATTGAGCCAGTTTTCCTGGAGTGAGCCCTGAACCACTCCCACGGGCTGGCCTGCCAGATCATTTAGTGAAGCAATGGCAGCTCCCGTGTTAAAGTACAAGGTGGTCTTGGCCCGGTGAATGGGATTGGAAAACTTCATCCAGGTTTCTCTTTGGGCGTCTTTGAACAGACCGGAATGGATATCCGCACTGCCGTTTCGAACGGCCTCTACGCTCTGGGCCCAGGTTGAAGCTCGAAATCGGATTTTCAGGCCGGAGGCCTCGCTCCACAGGCGCCACATATCCACAAGCAGGCCTGTGGGCGTACCGTCCGGGTCCACCATGGTCAGAGGCGGATAATCCCGTGCCATGGCAATAACCAATGCCCCGTCATCTTCCTGGCGGTTGCCGCTTGCCCACTCCCGAAGGATTTGCCTGGATTCCTCTTCGGAGATCTTGTCCATTCCTTCCTGGATGGCTTTAAGCAGCCGGCTGTTCCCCTGCTTTACAGCGGGCCTAAGATCGTTGCTGTAGATCGGGGCATCTGATCTGAAGCTGAACTGGCTGTGCAGATCATTGTGGGCCAGGTGATACAGTCCTGTGGGGGTGTCTGCTGCAAATACCATAAGCTCGCGGGTCTTTAACGCGGCCATCATGTCTTCGAAGCTGTCAAAGGGGGCCAGGGAGAATTCCGGCAGGTGGGTCTGGAACCATGACATGGAAAAATCTCCTTTGAGGACTCCGATGCGATAAGCCTTGAATTCTTTGATATCGTCGGGCGGGGGCAGGCTTTTGTCAAAGAAGATATGGGTGTCACTTTTTAAGATAGGGCCTGCGAAATCTAAAACCGTATCCCGGGAGGCGTTATAGAACAGGCCGCCATGGATATCGGCCTTGCCTGCCGTTACATAGTCGATGGTGTCGTTCCATACTGCGGCAACAAAGTCAACGGGGCGCCCTGTTTTTCGGCTCCACAGTTTCCATTTGGCAATGACCATCCCGTCGGGCTGATTCATTTCATTGGTAAAGCTGAACGGGGCGCAGTCCTTGCAATAGACCACCCTCACGGGTTTGGGATCAGCGGCGGCAGCCGCGGGTTCTGTGTGTATGAACAGGGCCGCAACAACTATAAACACTGGGACGATGGATCTTAATAGCAACATCTTTGGGGTCTCCATTGCAGTGTTGCTTTCGATTAATCGTATACGGATGAATGGCAAATTTGACTATCTGACTCATTTAACACCTCAAGGACAAAGTTTCAAGCATGATAATTTAGGTTAATCATTGGCTTTCGTTGACAATATAACCCGGCTGTGTAATAGAAAAATAATGACGAATGCTCCAAAGGAATAGTTTCGCGTCTGATATCCATCAGGAACGTTTCATGGATTTAAAAGGGCCCTTTACCATTTTGGTCGTAGACGATACCGAAGCAAACATCGATGTGCTTTTGGATGCCCTTGGCAGCGATTACGACGTGCGGGTGGCCACCGGGGGAGAATCCGCCCTTCAGGCCGTGGCCCAGGCCCCGCCGGATCTTATCCTCCTGGATATCCTTATGCCGGGGATGGACGGGTACAAGGTTTGCAAAATTTTAAAATCAGACATCCGTACCAAAGATATCCCCGTGATTTTTGTCACAGCACTCTCAGATGCCCAGGATGAAAAAAAAGGCCTTGATTTAGGTGCGGTGGACTATATTACCAAACCCTTTGCAACGGCGCTGGTTCAAGCCCGGGTCCATATCCATCTCGAACTTAAACGGCGCCGGGATCTTTTGGAATCGCTGATCCTAGAGCGGACACGGGAGCTCGAGCTGACCCAGGATGTGACAATCCACAGCCTGGCAGGGCTGGCAGAGACCCGGGATCCGGAGACTTCCGGGCATATTCTCCGGACCCAGCGGTACGTGAGTCTGCTGGCGCAGGAACTGGCGAAATCGGCGAAGTACAGGGATGTTCTGACAAGACCGGTAAGGCGGCTGCTGTTTAAATCCGCACCCCTTCACGATATCGGAAAGGTGGGGGTGGCAGACAGTATCCTCCTGAAACCGGATCGCCTCACGGACAAGGAATTTGACGCCATGAAGCGGCATACGATTTATGGAAAGAACACCCTGAAATTCGCAAAGAAACGGCTGGGTAGGAATTCATTTATGGATTGTGCAAGGCAGATTGCATATACCCACCATGAACGATGGGACGGATCCGGTTATCCTCTGGGGCTGGCCGGTGAACAGATTCCGATTTCCGGCAGGATCATGGCCCTTGCCGATGTTTATGACGCCCTGATCAGCCAGCGGGCATATAAGCTTGCCATGTCCCATATCAACGCCGTTTCCATTGTTGAAAGCGGCCGGGGAACTCATTTTGATCCGCAGATTGTGGATGCGTTCATAAAAAGAAAGGAAGCGTTTCGACGTATTGCCGTAAGGTATCCGGATGTCTGAGACGGGGGCGCCCGGAGGGGGTGCTCAGCATCGCCTTCAATTTGGGTAATGGCCCGAAGATGGGCCGCAATAGAAATTAAAGGAAGGTATTATGGACGATGAAAGAATGTTTTCCGTACTGGTCGTGGACGATACCGAAGTCAATATCGATATTTTGGTGGAAACCTTAAGCGACGAGTATGATGTCCGGGTCGCTCTGGATGGAGAGACCGCCCTGGAGGATCTGGCGGAGGAAAAAGCCGACCTCGTTCTTCTGGATATCATGATGCCGGGCATGGACGGCTATGAGGTGTGCCGGATTCTCAAGGAAGATCCGGCCACCCGGGACATTCCTGTGATTTTTCTGACCGCCATGACCGAGGAGCAAAATGAGGCCAAGGGGCTCTCTCTTGGTGCTGTTGACTACATTACCAAACCCTTTTCCCCGGATCTTGTAAAGGCCCGGGTGTTCAATCAATTGGAACTCAAAAAGCACCGGGATCATCTCCAGGAGATGGTTGATGAAAGAACCCGTGAGCTGGAGGCGACCCAGGAGGTCACCATTTACAGCCTGGCCAGCCTGGCCGAGACCCGGGATCCCGAGACCGGGGGCCATATCCTCAGGACCCAGAGATATGTACGGGCTTTGGCGCAGCAGTTGGCCACACAGCCTGAATTCTCAGACCGTCTGGATGAGACGGTGATTGATCTGCTATATAAATCGGCTCCCCTCCACGATATCGGCAAGGTGGGGGTGGCGGACAGCATCCTGCTCAAGCCCGGGAAACTGACGGATGAAGAGTTTGAGGAGATGAAAAATCACACCGCCTACGGCCGGGACGCCCTCCGGGTGGCCGAGGAAAAACTGGGCGCCAATTCTTTTATGCAATATGCCAGGGAAATCGCCTATACCCATCAGGAGAAGTGGGACGGGTCCGGATACCCCAACGGGCTTAAAGGAGAGGAGATCCCCTTGTCCGGCCGTATCATGGCCATTGCCGACGTTTATGACGCCCTGGTATGCAAGAGGGTATATAAACCGCCCTTCAGTCACGCCAAAGCCGTGGGGATCATCCAGGAGGGCAGCGGCACCCACTTTGATCCGCTAATGGTGGAAAACTTCATGAAAATTGAGGATGAGTTTAAGAATATTGCCATGAGTCTGGCCGATTCCGAGGAAGAACGGACCGCATTGACGGACGGCGCAGCCGGTTAAGTTCCCAATCCATGTCCGAATCCGGAAAATATTCAGTGATGGTGGTGGATGACACCCCGTCGAACATTGACCTGCTCCTAGAAATCCTGGGGGATGACTATGATGTCCAGGTGGCGGTGGATGGGCCGTCCGCCCTGGAAATCATGGAAGAAGAGCCTGCAGATATCGTTCTTTTGGATATCATGATGCCGGGCATGGACGGGTATGAGGTGTGTACCCGTCTTAAAGCCGATCCGCGTACCTTTGATATCCCGGTGATTTTTGTGACGGCCATGGGAGAGGTTGGCGATGAAGTCAAAGGATTTGACTGCGGCGCTGTAGATTATATTACCAAGCCTGTCAGCGCTCCGGTGGTCAAGGCCCGTGTGGCGGCCCATCTGGCCTTAAGCCAGGCCAGCCGGATCCTTGCCGAAAGAAATCAGGCCCTGGAAGAAAATATTGCGCTGCGCGAAGATGTGGAACGAATCAGTCGCCATGATTTGAAGACGCCGCTAAATAAAATTGTATCCCTTCCTAGAATCCTCATGGCGGATACGGCCTTGGACGAACGCTTTCGTGACGCCCTCAAGCGCATTGAGCAGGCCGGCCTGACCATGCTGGGAATGATTAACCGCTCCCTGGATCTGGTCAAAATGGAACGCGGAACCTATGCGCTTGAGCCCGTTGCCGTGGACTTGCCCGGGGTATTGGAGCGGGCGGTCTCAGATCTTAGGGAATCCGCCGAAGCCAAAGGCTGTGTATTTAAGCTGGAAACAAGTCAAATGCCGCATGGGGAAACCGATCTTATGATTCGGGGAGATGAACTGCTCTGTTACTCCATGGCGGCCAATCTTATAAAAAATGCCATTGAAGCCTGCCCTGAGAACACAACGGTTTTTGTTGAGGCAAAACAGACCGGGCGGGAAACGGCTCAGTTTGCGGTTCGGAATATGGGCATGGTGCCCGAGGCCATTCAGGACTGTTTTTTTGAAAAGTATGCCACCTCGGGAAAAAAAGGCGGCACCGGTCTTGGTACTTACTCGGCGCGGTTGATGGCCCGGACCATGGGCGGAGATATTTCCATGACCTCCGGGATAGAACAGGGAACAAGACTTTGCGTGACCCTGCCGCTGGCTGAGGAAACAGCACTGCCGGCGGTGCCGCCGGCAATCAGGGACGAGACTACCAGTATCGACATTCCCGACCTTAAGATCCTGGTTGCGGACGATGATCCGGATAATCGAAATATCCTGGCCGCATACCTTGACCATCCAAGTCTTAATGTCGAACAGGCCCGAAATGGGAGGCAGGCCCTTGAAATGTGGGGCACAGCCTTTTATGATCTGGTATTTATGGATGTTGAAATGCCGGTGATGGACGGCATGACTGCGGTAAGACAGATGCGTCAGATTGAGTCCCGGCAGCCGGAACGCGGAAGGAGCACCGGCGTGTTCGCCCTTTCAGCCCATGGCGGTTCCATGGCGCAAACCTGCAAGGATGCCGGATGCGACGGGTATCTGACCAAACCTGTAACTCGGCAGGCCTTGATGGGAGCCATCCTGGATTGGACGGCCGGCAAAACGGATTGCGGGGCCCGTTCCTCTGAAGTTGAATCGGATCCTTGTTCCGGTCAAGTGGAGATTGACAAGGATCTTGAGGACATTATTCCGATGTTTATGGAAAACAAGGCCGAGCAGATCCGGGAGCTTGAGCACTGCATTACAACTAAGGATTTAGAGGGCGTTCGACGCACCGCCCATAAACTCAAGGGCGGTTTCAACATGTACGGCATCTCGTTGCTGGGAACCATCTGCGCCGATCTTGAACAGGCTGCGGTCCGCGGGGAAAAAGAACAGATTCCCCGTCTGGGCCGTGAGGTGGCCCGCAGGTTCCAGGGGATGAAAATTATTTATAAGTGATTTTTAAAGTGTCAGGTGACAAGGAGAAAAGATGAAAAAAATATTGGTTGTGGATGACGATCCGGATATCACAATGCTGGTGAAGGCCAAGCTTGAAAAAACCGGCCGGTATCAGGTGGTGTTCACCAATTCCGGCGCTAAAGGTCCGGCACTTGCCAAGGAACAGATGCCGGATCTGATCTTGCTGGATATTGACATGCCCGGCAAGTTCGGAGGCGAAGTGGCCGGAGAGCTGAAGGAGGATCCTGAAACCAGCCATATTCCGGTGCTGTTTTTTTCTTCCCTTGTCAACCCGGGGGATATTCAAGACGGCATGGTCGGCGGACGGCAGATGCTGTCCAAGTCCTCTTCTCCGGATGAACTGATCAAACGAATCGATCTGATGCTGGCCTGATCCTGGCCGGGATAAGTCTAGTCTAAAAATACAAGGTCCGGGATGGGGAGTAGTTTTTTTCCAGGTCCCAGGCAGACCAGTTCCAGAGTGCAGGTGACCGCCGCCTTTGTCGCTCCGGGCCGCCAGGCCTCGTGGTTGAATACCACCCGGTAGGGCCCCTGTTTTTCCCAGGTGGTCCGGATATCTAAAAGATCTCCGAACACCGCACCGTCGTGGAAGCCCAGACTGGTTTTATACACGGCAAATCCGGTCTGCTCCTCGTGCCACATCCGGGCCAGGGTGTCTACGCCGATGATGTCCTCCCTAGCCCTTTCAAAAAATTTAAGATAATTGGCATGGTAGACCACGCCTGAGTGGTCGGTGTCTTCGTAATACACCTGGGCTGAAAAATGATGGACGTGATCGGTCATAACCCCTGTCTTCCCTGTTCTTGGTTTTTTCGTTGTGTCGGCGGGGGCGTTGTCATGCGGCTGCCCCGGAACGGTTCTATCCGGTACCCGGGGCAATGTCAAGGTTGTGTTCCGCTACAGGCCGGGCACCGGGATCGGGCCGGTAAGCGCTGTGAACAGGTTTGAAGAGCCCATCTGCCCGCCTTTAAGGATCACTTCCAGCCCGTCCAGGAATTCTTGGCCCGGGGCATGCAGACGGCACAGGCAGATGCCCGGCTCCACATCGGCTACAAAGGAGAGGCTTTCCACTTTAAGATGCTGAAGGGCCAGGCTGGATGTATCCCCGCCGGCAATGCCCAAGCGGCCTGTCATGCCGGAGGCGCAGATGCGGGTAATCAGCTCCGCTGTAAATCCCGCAATCCTTCCCCGGCCAAGGGTATGGTCCCGTTCGTCGGCGACAACGGCCAGGACATGGGCGCCTTTTGCCAGGGCGGCCTGACAGGCGGCAGAATAGTCGTCCAGGGCCTTTTGCGTATTGGCTTCAATGGCCTTGGGTGAAATCGTCACCCGTTCAAATCCAACGGCATCCTTGACCTGTGCGGCCGTGGCCTGGGACCGGCTGCCGGCCATGATGAATACGGGCTTTTCAGGCGCAGCAACCGTTTGGGGGACCGGGGCTGTTCTGGCATCGGCACCTGCGGCTACATAGGCCTGGGCCACAGAGCTTGCACCCACGGCCACCACCGGGTGGGCGACCTGATCATAAAGAATTTGACCGATGAGGGATAGATCTTTGTCCTCCATCACATCAAACAACGGGATCTCCCGGTTCCCAAGGATTTGTTCCGCCGCTTGTCTGACCTGCTCATATCCGTTTTCATATAAGGGCCAGTGAACGCCTTTGATTCCTTCCAGTCCCTGATCGGTAAGGATTTGGCGGATATCGGCGCAGGACATGGGGGTGATGGGATGACAGGACATGGTGGGATGGCAGTCCAGGCGGAATACGGTTTTATCCGGGGCTGCGGCAAAAAGATTGGAAAAGATGCAGTATCGTCCAAGGCTTGGCTGGCCGCCTAACACCATCGTCCGGCAGTTGGGCAGGACGGCGTCAAGTCCTGTGATGGCCGCCCCGATACTGCCCGTTTCCGGGCTGGAGTCAAACGTGGAGCAGACCTTGTAGTGAAAGAGCCTGGGCGAAAACCGTTTGACCATACGGCCGACGGCTTCCATCTCCTTGGCAATGGCATAGGGACCCATGGCCCTGTGGGCGGTTGCCAGGCCTGCCGCATCCAGTCGGCAGATTTCTTGACTGTGCTCAAGCCCTTCGGGGGTGAGAAACAGTCTTGTTTTCAGGCCGGCCCGGGCCAGGGTGGCCAGGGTGTCCGAAGCTCCTGTAAAGTCATCCCCGCAGAATAAATACCTGGGACCCCGGCTCATGATTTTTTCCCCGGTGCATTGGACAGCTCCGCTTTTTTTCCGAAAAACGCCAGGGCGCCTGAAAGTTCGGGGTGATCCTTGGCATAGGTGTCAAGGTCAATCCCTGCGACTTTTGCCTCCCAGGCCTGGCGCATGCTCATAATACCGGCACAAGGGCCGTCCGGATGGGCCAATATGCCGCCGCCGGCCAGGAATAGAAAATCCGGGCTGTTCAGCGCCTCATGGGTGGCCGCCACGGTGCCGGCCCACTGACCGGAGGAAAATACGGGCATAACCCGGTCCCTGTCGGGCCCCCCGGGTACAAGGGGGGCAAGGCAATGCCGGCCGGAGTCTGCAACCTCTTCGTCCGGGTTGCAGAATTTTCCGCCTAACCCGTGGACGTGGAGATGGTCAAGGCCTGCCAGGCGATACAGGACCTGATAGGCCTGGTATCCAAAGCCAAGGGATTCATGCCGGCTCATGGCACCGAATCCGTTGCGGTGGCCGTGGAGAATGAGATCCGTGGATTTCCTTAAGGTTTCGATTCCGGAGAGTCCGCACCAGTTCAGACTGGCCATGATGCAGTTGCCGCCTTCTTCGGCCACAAACTGGGCATGGCGTTTCATGGCGTCAGCCTCGTCACTGATATTAAAGGCCATGAGGACATCCCGGCCGCTTTCCTGCCGGAATTTCCGGATTTCAGTCATCACGGCCCTGACCCGTTCCTTCAAAGGTGCATGATCCGGATTGCCGCAGACCTCGTCATCCTTGATGAAGTCCACGCCGGCCCGGCAAAGCTGGGCCACAAGCGCCGCCGTGTCTTCGGGGCTCAGGCCAAGATTCGGCTTGATAATGGTCCCGAAAAGGGGACGGTCGTCAACCCTCAGCGTCTGCCGGGTACCGGATATGCCTTGTACTGGCTCGGGAAACCGGCTGCGAAAGGAGGCGGGCAGATCCAGGCGTTCCAGACGAAGCCCCGTGAGCTGTCCGATGTCAAAGAGGTTGCCGCCGACGGTGGCCGCCAGGGTGGTCAGATTTGATCCGATATTGGCCTGGGGAAATGCGATTTTGACCCTGGCCCGGGTATAGGGCCCGCCGATGCCTTTGGATATCAGATACTGGCTTTCCAGGCTGGGGGTGTCAAAAGGGTCCAGACGCGTGATTCCTAAGACCTTTGCCCCGGCGCGCTGCCGCAGTTCCTCTGTTTCTCCGGCTACCCTGGCAAAGGTGCCGCAGCTTTGTTCGCCTGCCATAATGGCAGCCACCCTTTCGATTTCAAGGGGGGTCTCAACAAGGTAGGTTGCCTGAATCATTTCGTTCATTGCGTGTCCTCTTTAGTAGGGCGTGTCCTCTTTTGTACGATGTGTTTCTTTTCGGGGCATGTGCTTATTGGGCCATCTGGGAAAGATCGGGAAAGGAGCGGATGGGATCACTTCCGTCCCAGTCGATGGCAGCCTCCCGGATCATCCGGAACATCTCTCCTTTGGGGCCTTTGACTTCAGACAGCTCAATGGCTGTGCCCGGGTGATACTCTTTGTCAAAATAGACGAACCGGCCGTTTTTACCGACCTCGCCCTGCATCTTGACCGCAAAGCCCAATCCCAGCATTTTTTCAAGGTCCGCATCAAAATTCGTCGTCCAGAAGGCGACGTGCTGCAGGCCTGTGCCCTGCCGTTCAATAAATTCCTTGTACATGGACGGGGCCTGGTCCCGGGTCTGGATCAGCTCCACCTGAACACTTCCGGAGTTGGCCAGGGCCACGGAGTTGTGCACGGGATAGGTTTCCCCGTTGAATTTGTAATTTTCAATCTGGACCTTTGGATTGTAGAAAAAGGGGCCGACCCCCATCTCTTCGGTCCAGTATTTCATTGCAGCTTCGATGTCTTTGACCACATAACCAAATTGGCGGATATCTCCTAAATAGCGACTCATATTCTTACTTTCTTTCTTTGGGTTAGTTCATCATGAGGTTGGGCAGCCAGGTGGACATGGCCGGGACCAGGGTGACCACCAGCAGGGACAGCAGCATGGAGATCAAAAAAGGCAATACCCCTTTGACCACCTTGGGCAGGGGGATGTCAGCGATAATACTGACCATGTACAGACTCATCCCCACAGGGGGCGTGAGCAGCCCGATCATCAGGTTGAGCACAAATACAATGCCAAGGTGGATGGGATCCACGCCCGCGGCGCTGAGTGCCGGGGTGATGATAGGGGCGATAATCAGGATGGCGGCAATGGATTCTAAAACCATACCGGCCACCAGCAAAAAGGCGTTGACGATTAAAAGAAGCACCACCGGGTTGTCCGATACCCCGAGAAGGAACTGGCTGACCACAACGGGCACCCGGTCGACGGTGAGCACCCAGGCGAACAGGGCGGCGGATGCCACGATGAAAAGGACGCTGGCCGTGGCCTGGACCGTCTCTCTTGCCGAGGTGACAAGCCCTTCAAAGGAGAGCTTTCGGTAAAACAGTTTGCCGATAAGAGCCGCATAAACCACAGTAATGCCGGCCACTTCCGTCGGACCGAAAAATCCGGATACCAGCCCTCCGATCAGCAGTACAGGGGCAAACAGGGCGGGCAGGGAAATGATGATCTGGCGGCGGATTTGTTTTAAAGAGGGGGAAACCGTATCCCGGGGCAGACCCGAAAGTTTGGCCATGACGGCGATCTGACCCATGAGCACCAGAGTGATGATCAGCGCCGGGACAATGCCGGCCAAAAGCAGCTTGACCGCGGAAACCTGGGCGGCTGCGGCAAAGATGATAATGGGGATACTGGGTGGAAAAATAGGGCCGATGGTGGCTGCGGCAATGGTGATGCCGGAGGAAAATTCATCCTTGTACCCCTGGGTCCGCATCATGTCGATCTGCATTTTGCCAAGGGCACCGATATCGGCTAAGGCGGCTCCGGAAATACCTGAGAAAATCAGGCTGACCAGGACGGTCACCTGGGCGATACCGCCTCGGATCCTTCCCACAAAAAGCCGCACCAGTTCGAAAATATGCCCGGTGACCCCGGATTCATTTAGAATATTGGCGGCCAGAATGAACAAGGGGACGGCCAGAAGCGGGGTGGAGTTTAAGGCGTTTAATCCGCGCTGGGCCAGGACGGATACGGGCAGATCATAGACCAGGATCACAACTGCTGCGGACATGCCCATGGATACGGCCACGGGAACACCGATGAAAAGAGTGATGATGAAAAGGCTGACAAGTAACAGGCTCATGAGGGGGTTCCTTTGGCGGGGGGGCGGGTGTCGGAAAGGGTCGGGCCCCCGGTGCGGATTAAAAGGATCAGGCGCAGGATAGTGACCAGGGTGCACAGGAGCATGCCGGCAACCACCGGGGCGTAGAAGATCCAGTTGGGCATGCCCATGGCCGGCGTGGCAAACCGGTAGGCCCGCTCAAGAAATCCCCACAGACTGTATAAAAAAAGCAGACAAAATCCCAGCACCACTGCCTCATTTAAAATGTTGACCGCCTGGCCGAGCCGTCCCGGGATTCTGGCCGCCAGAAGATCTACGGCAATATGCTTGCCCTGGTGCTGGAGCCAGGGAACGGCAAAAAACACCGAAGCAATGCCGGTGAACCGGGCCAGTTCGTCAGCCCAGGGCAGGCCCGTATTAAACAGGTTCCGGCTGACGACCTGCAAGGCGATGAGAAAAGTCATCAGGGCCAGAAGAATCATGGCCCCGGCAACCAATGCCCTGCCCGTTACGGCAAGGCATTGGTCAATCCGTTTCAAGGATGAAGTGGGGTGCATGGAATCAGGTCCTATTGGATCTGGTCGATCAGTTTATACATGTTACCGTACTTTCCGGCAAATCTCTCCTGGACAAGCTTTTTCACACCGGCCCTGAACTTGTCGATTTCAAGTCCGTCTTCAGGACCGATAACCTTCATGCCCAGTTCCTTGAGTTTGGCAAGCTCCTCAGACTCCTGATTTCTGACCGCTTCACAGGCCCGCTGGCGAACTTCTTTTGAAGCCTTGGCAACGCCGGCCTGCTGTTCAGGCGTCAGATCCTCCCAGATTTTTTCATTGATCACGATGACCTGGGCCCCCATGGTGTGGCCGGTGAGCATCATATGGGACTGCACCTCGTAAAGTTTATTGGACAGGACCACATTGACCGGGTTTTCCTGGCCTGAGACCATGCCGGTGGCAAGGGCGGTGGGCACTTCGGACCAGTCAACGGGGACGGCTACGGCACCTAAGCCTTCAACCGCTGTAGTATAAATGGGGAAGGGGATGGCCCGGATTTTAACCCCGGCAAGATCGGCAGGGCTTTTGACCAGTTTATTGGCGGTGAGCTGCCGGGTGCCGAAGTAGTAGCAATAAAGAACTCTGACGCCGGCTTCCTGAATCATGCCGTCATTAAGTTTTTTCATCACGGGGGAGTCAATGTCTGTGACCTTGAGCAGGTGGTCGTAATCCCGGTAGAGATAGGGGGTATCCAGGGCGGAAAAGGGCGCATAAAGCGAGCCGAAGCCCCCGGCCGTATTGTGGGACATGGCCACAACACCGATGGAAACGCCTTCGGCCAGTTCCTGGAGTTTGCCCAGCTGGGAGGAGGGATAAACCACCACTTCGACCTCGCCGTTGGTATACTTGTCAATGGCTTCGGCCAGCCACTGGGCCTGGAGCCCTGCGATGCTTGCCGGGGAATTCATGTGACCGTAACGCAGTTTCACCGTTTTCGCCTGGGCAGGGCTGACCGCCAGAATAAGCATCAATGCCATTATAGCCACGGCAGCGATCCGTTGGATCGACTCAGACAGGGGGGAACGCGGTGCAGGGGGGCAGGACTTCATTTTTTTACCTCCATTTTTGATGGTTTATGATTCATTTTGATGTTAATTTGAACCTGATCATTATCTAATTTTAGTATGCTTGTCAAAATATTTCCTTGAAAGAATTTCTTTTTTTGTCTATTTTGCGTTTTGATTGATTCTGATTGATTCTCTTGTCTGAACGAAAGGTAGGTAACGTGAAAAAAAAGGGTGGGCTCTATCCGGGGATCGTTCATGTGGCAGAGGCTGCAGGGGTGTCCACTGCAACCGTGGACCGGGTGCTGAACAACAGGGGCGGGGTCAGGGAGATGACAACCCGGCGGGTGATCCGTGCGGCTTTGGAGCTTAAGTATATCGATTCGGCCCCTGCTACAGGTTCAGCCCCTTTGCATACCCGGAAGATCGGCTTTCTGCTGCCCGAAGGCACCAATCCCTACCTGCAGCACCTGGCTGCCCGGATCCGTTCCAAGAACTGTTTTCCTCCGGCGTTCCATCTGGACTGCGCCTGCCGGATGTTCAAGGGGTTTGACCCCCACGATCTTGCCGATGCAATCCTGGGACAGGGCAAAAAGATGGACGGACTGGCCGTTATGGGCATTGAGCATCCCGTGGTTCGTGAGGCCATCCACCAGGTGTCGGGAAAAGGAATACCGGTGGTGACCCTGATCACCGATGTGAGCCGGTGCGACCGGGTCTGTTTTGTCGGCCTGGATAATCGGGCCGCAGGCCGCACCGCCGCCTATCTTCTGGGCCGGTTTTGCGGCAGCCGCAGGGGCGGGGTGGCCCTGATCGCCGGCAGTCTAAGCTATCTGGCTCACAATGAAAGGGAAATGGGATTTTTAAGTTTGATGCAGGAGTCCTTTCCCGATTTCAGGATTGTGGGGGTCAGGGAGGGGCATGACGATCCCAAGGAAAATTACGATCTGACAGTCTCCCTTTTAAAACAGCATCCTGATCTTGTGGGGATTTACAATATCGGCGGATCATCGGGCGGTGTGGGAAAAGCCCTGGCCCGGGCCGGAAAGTCCGACGACGTTGTCCTGATCGGCCATGGCTTAAGCGATGACACAAGGGGGCTGCTCATGGACGGTACCATGGATGTGGTCATCAACCAGGACCCGTTAAGTCTGATTCAAAATACCGGACAGATTTTTTCCAACATCTTTTCCGGTCTTTCCCCGGCCCATCAGATCCCGGAAATCGCCATGCGGATCGTGGTCAGAGAGAACCTTCCCTTATAAAAAAAACAGGGGCTGCCGGTGCTGCCGGCGGCCCCTGTCATTTCTTGCAAAGGTGTTTTGCCTCTAAATTATCAGGAGATCTTGAATACCCCGATGGTCTCTTTGAGGCGGGAGGCAAGGGAAGACAGCTCCTGGGCCCGCTGGGTCATCCGGACACTGCCCTGGGAAATGGTGTCCGCCACGGTGTTGACCCCGGAAATGTCTCTTGCAATCTCCGTTGATACCTGAGAGCTTTCCGATACGTTGATATTGACCTCATGAATCCCGGCCGCAGCCTGGCTGATACTTTCGGCCACGTTTGACGCCGCCTCGGACTGTTGTTCTACAGCCGCGGCAATGGACGAAACAATTTCGTTGACTTCGGCGATGACCTCGGAGATCCGGCCGACCTCGGAAACCGTTTCCTCGGTGGAGGACTGGATGGCCTGGATTCTCGTCCTGATATCCCCTGTGGCGTCGGCAGTCTGGGCCGCCAGTCCCTTGATTTCCGAGGCCACGACTGTAAACCCTCTGCCGGCGGTGCCGGCTCTTGCCGCCTCAATGGTTGCGTTCAGGGCCAAAAGGTTGGTCTGCTCGGCAATGTCCGTGATGACCTCTGTCACTTTGCTGATTTCCCTTGCGGCCTGGCCCAGGTCGCCGACTTTGCTGCTGGCGTTTTTGGCCCCGTTGCTGGCGTTGCCGGCAATGGCGCGGGCGCGGTCGCAGCTGACGGAAACCTCATTTAATGATGCCCTCATCTGCCCTGCGGCTTCGGAAACCTGGGTGACATTGGTGGAGGCCTGTTCGCTGGCTGCGGCAACCGAATCCATGCTGGCGCTCATCTCTTCCGCAGCTGCCGCAACTGCTGCGGCCCGTTCATGCAGGGAGGAGACTCCCTCATTGATTGAGGAGGCATCGGACAAGACTTCTTCCGAGGCATCCCTAACCGTTAAGACATCCGTGCTGACCCCGCCGATGATGCGGTTCAGCTTTCCTATAAAGGTATCAAACCATCCGGCAAGAATGCCGATTTCATCCTTGCGGGCCAGATCCAGGCGGCGGGTCAGATCTCCCTCTCCCTGGGCGGTGTCTGCAAGGCCGTCGGAAACGTTTTTCAAAGGAATGATCACAATATAATGCAGGCAGACGCCAAGCAGCCCCAGGGTAATGATGGTGCAGATCAGGCCCATAAGAATAATCATCAGCCGGATGCTGTCTGTGCCCTTGGCCGCCGCCTGTTTGAGGATGGTCTGGGTCTGGCCTGTGACCTGGCGGCTGGCCTGGTTGACCGTTTTAAGATCCTTTTCAATGTTGTCTAAAACCTGACCGGATTTTGTATCCAGGGTGGTTTCAATCTGCAGGCTGTTGGTGTCCCGCAATGTTTTGAACCGCCCGCCTAAAGCGGTGATCTCTGAGATGACAGAGTCCCTGTTCAGGCAGATAACGGTCTTGCCCAGCACACTGCCGTAGTATTTTATGGGATGCTCAAACACCATGACGCTGTCATCCTTTTTAGACTCCTCAATGGCCCGTTGAATAGGGGCTGAGTCCTTGGAACCCTGAATCATGTACTGCTTGATTTTAGGATCTTTGGGGTTGAGATGGCTGGGCAGGGGCTCTCCTTTTTCGTCAAAAAAGAGAATATAGATAATTTCGTTTGTTTCCGAGGCCGCCTTACTGTAGTTGATCAGATCGCCGAAACTCTTGCGGGAAATAATTCCGGGGGCAACGCTGTTGAGGATGGCGGAGATGCCTTCCGAGTTTTTAAGCAGAAGGGATTCCATGGCGGCCTGGATTTTCTTTTCCTCTCCGTCCAAAGCCGTGCTCGTGGTGGTGGCAATGGTCTGGGTGGTTTCTTCCTGCATGGCCAAAAGCAGTTCTTTTACATGGGAGCTTAAGGCGTTAAAGGACTGCTCCGCCTTATTTCCCGTCTCGGAAAGAACATTGTTGACCTGGGTGCCGATCTCGCTGAGCAGGCTTTTTTGTTTTTTCATGATAAAAAAGGACAGCCCGGAGAACGAAAGGGCTAAAACGATAATCAGAACGACCAGAAGCTTGAAAATTAGATATTTGTCGAACAAAGAGCGCATCGGTTTCTCCGTAAAGAAAAAGTTGACGGAATTCCCGGAAGGGATTACACTCCGTTTTGATTAAATATGCATATGATCATACAAACTCAGGGTATTTTAGCAACAATACTACAAACATAGCGCATATTTTTAATATGTTGATGCGTTTTATCAGGCATTTTTCTTGGAATCAAGTAAAAAAAATTCCTATAAAATGCGTAAATACGGGGTGCATCAACCCGCCTTCTGCAGATTCTCTGCAATTAAGGCGGGGAGGGCCGCTGAATTTGTCAGTTGAAATACACCGTTTGTATGATAAAGAAACCAAAGCGCTGGTGCTGAAGAATCCAAGCCAAGGAGAGACTTGTGGCACGCATTTCCAAGAAAAAATTGTCAGAAAAAGTTGTGGATGAGATCCGACACCGAATGGTGGCAGGGGATCTGAACGTCGGGGATAAGCTGCCCAACCAGAATGTTTTGTCAAAAGAGTTCGGGGTCAGCCGGACCTCCCTGAGGGAGGCCATGAATATCCTGGACCTTTTGGGGGTGATTGAGCAAAAGCCCGGATTTGGCACGGTCATCCGTAAAAAGGTTCCCCAGATCAACCCTGAAGGACTGCGTCCCACACTGCTGGCGGACAAAAAAACCACCCGGGAGCTTTTAGAAGCCAGGCTGATCATAGAAACGGGAACCGTTCGGCTTACCGCCCAGAATGCAACGGACAAGCAGGCACGGGCCCTGGCCGTCCTGGTGGATGAGATGCAGACCTGTCTGGATTCCAGCGAGTTTAAAAAATACTCCCTGGTGGATCTCAAGTTCCACAACCAGATTGCCGCTCTGTCAAAAAACCGGTTTCTCAAAGAGGCTTTTGTCTCCATTAAACAGCACATGGAGTTGTTTATCACCGAACACACCACCTTGCTTTCCTATGTGCTCGAAGATTCCCAGGAACACCACCACGCTATCTGCAAGGCCATTTTGGCCCATGACCCAGAACGGGCCGCCCATGAGATGGAAAAACATGTGATCTATCTGCAGGGCAGTTTTAAAATGTATAACCAGGTCAGGGGCTGATCGTTTATGTTTTGATTAAAACAATGCTAAGAAAAACCTTGACAGAAAAAATAGTTTGTATGATTATCAGCTCATTATATATTTAAAGGTGAATCCCATATATTGAGGAGTGCATAGATGTCACAACGGAGCAAATCCATCCTGTCCCGGCCGGAATGGTCTATTAACAGGGCATATTACAAGTCCATGGGATATGCGGATTCCAGTCTGGACCAGCCGGTAATCGGTATCGCCAACGCCTGGAGCACCACGGTTCCGGGTCATGTGAACCTTAAATCCGTGTCCGAAGCGGTAAAGGCCGGTATCTGGCGAAACGGCGGGACCCCGGTGGAATTCGGGGTGATCGGGGCCTGCGACGGAATTGCCGAGGGCCACGAGGGCATGCGGTATATCCTGCCGACCCGGGACATCATCGCCCACTCCATTGAACTGATGGTTCAGGCCCACCAGTACGACGCCATTGTGCTTTTAGGGTCCTGCGATAAAATCGTTCCCGGCATGCTTATGGCGGCAGCCCGTCTGGATATTCCGGCCATCCTGATCAACGGCGGCCCCATGATGGGCGGCCCTGTGATCCACGGCCGCAAGGCCGACTCAACCTCTATCATAGAGGGCCTTGGCCGGGTGGCCAAAGGCGAAATCTCTGAAGCGGACCTGCTGGACATGGAGGACCGCTGCGCCCCGACCTGCGGGTCCTGTTCCTTTCTGGGTACCGCCAACACCATGTGCTGCATTGCCGAAGCCCTCGGCATGTCTTTGACCGGGTCTGCCATGGTTCCGGCCACCCATGCAAAACGTCAGCACATCGCCCATGAAAGCGGGATGAAAATCGTCGACCTGGTTCGCTCCAATACAACGGCACGCAAGATCATAACGGAAAAATCCATTGTCAATGCAGTCCGGGTGACCTCCGCCATCGGCGGTTCCACAAATGCAGCCCTGCATATCCCGGCCATTGCCTACGAAGCGGGGGTTGACTTTAATATCGATATCTTTGATGATATTAGCCGGTCCACGCCTTTGATCGCCAAAATGAACCCGGCCGCTTCCTTTAACGTGATTGATTTTTATGCCTCCGGCGGGGTGCCTGCCGTGATGGCGGAGATCTCTCCGCTTCTGGAGACGGATATTCCGACGGTGACAGGCACCACCATGGCTGAGAATATCAAAGGGTATTGTTCGCCCAATGACGAGGTAATCAAAACCCTGGAATCCCCGTTCAGCCGTACCGGCGGCCTGGCAGTCCTCAGAGGAAATCTGGCTCCGGATTCTGCGGTGACAAAGCCGGCTGCCATTGACCCTGAAATGCTCTTTTTCGAGGGACCTGCCCGGGTGTATGATTCCGAGCAGTCCGCCAACAAGGCCATCCTGGCAGGGGAAATCCAGGATGGAGATGTGATTGTCATCCGGTATGAAGGCCCCAAGGGCGGCCCGGGCATGCCGGAGATGTTTAAGGCTTTGAAACTGCTCCATGGCATGGGCATGGCCAAAAAGACGGCGTTGGTCACCGATGGACGGTTTTCGGGAACCAACAACGGCTGTTTCATCGGGCATGTGTCCCCCGAGGCCATGGAGGGCGGACCTATTGCGCTGGTGGAAAACGGGGACCGGATTACCATTGATATCCCGGGAAAAACCGTTTCCCTCCATGTGGATGAAAAGACGCTGGCAGCCCGTAAAACATCGTGGCAGGCACCGGCACCCCGGGTGGAAAGAGGCTATTTGAAACTATACAGCCGCATGGCTTCCTCTGCGGCAGCAGGGGCTATTATCGAGTAAGTACCGCATGGCGCCAAAAGGCGTCATAAATAACGAACAGGAGAGCAAGATGAGTAAAAGACCTTCAATTTTCGACCTTTACAAGATGAAAGAAAACAACGAGAAAATCGCCTGGCTGACCTCCTACGATTTTCCCACAGCCCAGTTTGCCCAGGAAGCCGGCATGGAGATGATCCTGGTGGGAGACTCTTTGGGGATGTGCGTTTATGGATACAACGGTACTGTGCCCGTGACCATGGATCAGTGCATTGCCCATTGCGAGGCTGTTCGCCGGGGTGCGCCCAAGTGCTTCCTGGTCGGGGACATGCCCCTGGGGTCATATCAGGCCTCTGACGAGCAGGCGGTCAACAATGCCATCCGGTTTCTCAAAGAAGCGGATGTGGATGCCATCAAGCTGGAAGGCGGCGTCCGGATTACCAGCCGGATCCGTGCCATCACCGATGCCGGCGTCAACGTCATCGGCCACATCGGCCTGACCCCCCAGAGCTCCGGGCAGCTGGGCGGGCATAAAGCCCAGGGCCGGACCGCTGAAACCGCAAAACTGGTGGTCGAAGACGCCCTGGCCGTTCAGGAGGCCGGTGCCAAAATGCTGCTGGTGGAAGCCGTTCCCCCGGAAGTCATGAAGTATATCTGGGAGACCCTGGATATCCCTGTGCTGTCCATCGGTGCAGGCCCCCATTGCGATGGCCAGCTGCTCATTGTCAGCGACGTTATCGGCCAGTTCCAGGCCTTTACCCCCAAATTCGTTAAAAAATACTGCAACGTGGCAGAGGTGATTGTCAACGGACTCAAGGATTATGTAGCCGAAGTCAAGTCCGGCACCTTTCCTGACGAAGATCAGTTCTGCTACAAGATGGTGGCTGGCGAGGAAGACAAGTTCAAGGATCTGATGAAGTAAGGATCCTTAAGCCTGACATTCGCGCAAAAACCGCTCCGGCCTGTTTTAAGGCAGCGGACCGGGGCGGGAGAATAATCGGCGCAGCGCGCCGAAAAAAAGGCAGATGTGTAGTTCAACCCCTAATTTTTTTAAGTGTAAGGAGAAGTTCAACATGAAACGCTCATTGGTCAAACTGGGTTTTGCCGCATTACTGGCAGTTATTTTTGCCGCAACACCGGCCTTTTGCAAGGTGAAAACCATTAAGGTTTCCACCACTACACAGCCCACACATATTTACAATGTAGGGCTGGAATATTTTGCCAAACTGGTCAAGGAAAAAACCAACGGGGAACTTGAGGTTAAAATTTTCCCTGCTGCCCAGCTGGGATCCGAACGTGACGCTGTTGAAGGCCTTCAGCTCGGCACCCTGGAAATGACCCTGACCTCCACAGGTCCCTTAGGCAACTTTGTGCCGGATGTTAAACTTTTGAACCTGCCCTTCCTGTTCAAAAACCGGGATGAGGCGTATAAGATTCTGGACGGTGATATCGGATCCGAGATTGCTGCCAAATTCCCCGCCATCGGCATCCGCAGCCTGGGATGGTACGAGAACGGTTTCCGTCACATCACCAACAACGTTCGCCCCATTAACAGCCTCAAAGACATGGCCGGTATCAAGATCCGCGTTATGGAAGACAGCCTGTTTATCGCCACCATGAAAGCCCTTGGCGCAAGCCCCCTGCCCATGGCCTTCGGCGAGCTTTACACTGCACTTGAGCAGGGTACGGTTGATGCCCAGGAAAACCCCCTGGTTAACATCGAGTCCTCAAGGTTTTACGAAGTTCAGAAACACCTGGCTATTACCGGCCATTTCTACAGCCCCTCCATGCTCCTGGTTTCTGAAATGTTCTTCCAGGGCCTGACCCCTGCCCAGCAGAAAGCGCTGACTGAAGCCGCTTCCGAGGCCCGGGACTATGAGAGAAACCTGAGTATCGAAGGCGACAAGGTGACCGAAGCTAAACTGGCTTCCGAAGGCATGCAGGTCACCCATCCGGACAAGGCTGAGTTCATCAAGGCCGTTGCTCCGGTTTATGAAAACGCTGCCAAGGATATCGGCGGTGGTGACGCTGCCAAAGGTAAGGCTCTAATCGACAGAACCCTGGCAGA
Source organism: uncultured Desulfobacter sp. (assembly GCA_963677255.2). Classification (GTDB taxonomy): domain Bacteria; phylum Desulfobacterota; class Desulfobacteria; order Desulfobacterales; family Desulfobacteraceae; genus Desulfobacter. Next base: position 24,760 of record CAXXER010000005.1, read on the forward strand.
ACTGGGCCGTTAGTCTGTCTGTTCTATAAATGATCCCGACCGTCCCGCCTTCCCCTATGGGAGGCGGGACGGTTGAACCAAAAGGCCCAACGGAGGTAAGGTAAATGATAGCGCGGCTGTTCAGTGGAATGGACACCATCGTTAACTGGATACTGGCCCTGATTTTGACGGCGATGTTGATCGTGGTCAGTGCCCAGGTCTGGTACCGGTTTGTCCTGAATGACCCTCTGGCATGGTCAGAGGAACTGGCAAGATATCTTTTTGTATGGATCAGTTTCCTCGGCAGTGCCGTGGGGGTGAGGATGCAGGTGCACCTCGGCATAGATCTGATTGATAAAATTCTTTCTCCCAAGGGCAGAAGGATCATGACCCTGGCGGTGAATCTGCTGATTCAGATTTTCCTGGTGGTGGTCATTTACTGGGGCATTCGTATCCTCAAGGTGGTTCAGTTTCAGAAATCCGCCTCCATGGGAATTCCCATGACCTATCCGTACCTGGCCGTACCTGTGGGATCCGGGTTGATGCTCATTAACTCCCTGCGCCTGTCATGGGCCATGTTGATTGGATCTGAACCCCCGGCCGGGGAAGAGGAGGTCACATCATGAGTACCATTTTATTTGTCTCACTGGTGGCCTGTTTTGCCATTGGCATGCCCATTGCTTTTGCCCTGGGTGTGGCGTCCGTGGCCACTTTGCAGTTCGGATCCGAGCTGCCCCTGACCCTGGTGGCCCAGCGCCTGTTCGCAGCCACAGACTCTTTTCCCCTCATGGCCATTCCCTTTTTCATGCTGGCCGGTGCTGTTATGGATACCGGCGGCATCTCCAAACGACTGGTGGACTTTGCCCATTCCCTGGTCGGCTGGATCTACGGCGGACTTGGCATGGTGGCGGTACTTGCGGCCATGTTTTTTGCCGGGATCTCCGGAGCAGCGGCTGCGGATACGGCTGCCGTAGGTTCCGTGTCCATTCCGGCCATGATCCGCAAAGGTTATAAAAAAGGCTTTGCCGCAGCCATTCAGTCCGCCGGCGGCTCCATCGGTGTTATTATTCCGCCCTCCATTCCCATGATTATCTTCGGCGTTATCGGCGGCGTTTCCATCGGGAAGATGTTTATGGGCGGCTTTGTCCCCGGCGTTCTCATCGGCGGGGGCCTTATGATCGCGTCCTACTTTCTTGCCAAACGGGCCGGGTATCAGCGCGACCGCCGCGCGACCCTGCCTGAGATCGGCAAGGCATTTTTTAATGCCTTCTGGGCGCTGCTCATGCCGGGCATTATTCTGGGCGGCATCATGGGCGGCGTGTTTACCCCCACTGAAGCTGCCGTTGTCGCTGCAGTCTACGGGCTTGTGGCAGGGCTTTTCATCTACAAGGAACTCAAAATTCGTGATCTGCCCCGGGTGTTTGCCCATGCGGCGGTGACCACCTCCACCGTCATGCTGCTCATTGCCACCGCAAGTATTTTCGGCTGGATCCTGACGGCTGAGCAGGTGCCCCAGGCTGTGGCCACCTATCTTGTGTCCCTGACAGAGTCTCCCATGGTACTCTATGGCCTGATTGTGGTTATGCTGCTGATCGTGGGCACCTTCATGGAGACCACCGCCTCGTTGATCATTCTCTCTCCGGTATTTTTACCGGTGATTGAACGATTCGGCATAGACCCGGTACACTTCGGCGTGGTCATGGTGACAGCGCTTGCCATCGGCATGCTGACCCCGCCCCTGGGGATCTGCCTTTTTATCTCCTGTAATATCGCGGGCATTCAGCTTTCCGAAATCATCAAGTATGTCATGCCCCTGCTGGTGATCATGATCGCCTGCCTGTTTTTGATTACATTTGTTCCGGATCTTGTCATGTTCATTCCCAACATGATGGGGTGATGCAGCAACCTTAAAAAGCACATCCCGTAAACCTGAGACGAAACGCAATCCCGATCCCGCGATCTGGGATCGGGATTGCTGTTTGCAACCAATGAAGGACGATTATAAAATGAATACCCAAGCATTACCCATACTCAGGCTGAACCCGGCAGACACGGTGGGCGTTGCCCTAAAAGCCCTTGCTAAAGGAGAGTCCTTTGACAGCCTGACCTGCAGGGCCGATATCCCGGCCGGACACAAGGTTTGTCTCTCCCCTGCAAAAAAGGATGAGCCGGTAATCAAATACGGGGCGGTGATCGGATATGCAAGCTGTGAGATCGTTCCCGGGGACCATGTCCATACCCACAACATCTACGTTAAAGAGACGGACAAAAATTATAAAATCGGCACTGATTCTCGGGATACCCTTTTTGCGGATCCTGCCGACCGCCCCACATTTGACGGGTATGTCCGCCCCAACGGCCGCGTGGGAACCCGAAACTATATCGGGGTGCTTTCCACGGTGAACTGCTCCGCCTCGGTCTGTCATTTTATCGCCGAGGAGGCCAACAAGAAGCTTGGCGGGCAATTTGAAGATTTCCACGGCGTTGTGGGCATTACCCATGAGCACGGGTGCTGCATGACCATTGGCGGAGAAGGTCTGGCCCTGCTGCAGAATACCCTGGCAGGCTTTGCCCGCAATCCTAACTTCGGCGGAATCCTGGTGGTAGGCTTGGGCTGTGAGGTCAATCTGATTAACAGTTTCATGAGCGCCTCAGGGCTCAGCGAAACCTCCCTGCTCAAGACCCTGGACATCCAGGCGCTGGGGGGCACCAGAGCCACGATTGAAAAAGGCGTTCAGGCCATTGAGGCGATGATGCCCGAGGTGGCCTCGGCCCGGCGGCAGCCGGTATCGGCCGAACACCTGATGGTGGGCCTGGAATGCGGCGGATCAGACGCCTATTCCGGAATCTCCTCCAATCCGAGCCTGGGCGCGGCCGCCGACCTTGTGGTCGAAAACGGCGGCACCGTGATCCTGGGTGAAACCCCCGAAATTTACGGGGCAGAGCACCTGCTCATCCAGCGGGCTGCATCGCCCGAAGTGGCCCAAAAACTAATTGACCGGGTCAAGTGGTGGGAAGACTATACGGAAAAGAACCATGCCCAGATCAACAACAATCCCACACCGGGAAACAAGGCCGGGGGGCTGACCAGCATTCTGGAAAAATCTCTGGGGGCTGTTGCCAAGGCGGGTACCACCAATCTTAACGATGTCTATCAGTATGCCGAAACTGTAACAGCCAAAGGCATGGTGTTCATGGACACCCCCGGCTACGATATCGTGTCGATCACCGGCATGATTGCGGGCGGTGCCAACATGGTCTGCTTTACCACTGGCAGGGGAACCGTTGTGGGATTCAAACCGGTCCCCTGTCTGAAGCTCGCCTCAAACACCCCATTATATGACCGGTTGTCCGAGGATATTGACATCAACTGCGGTCCTGTTCTCGATGAGGGCAAGTCCGTAAAGGAGATGGGACAGGTGATATTCCAGGCCATTTTAGACGCGGCTTCAGGTAAACCCAGCTGTAGCGAGGCCTTAGGTTTCGGTGACCGGGAGTTCGTCCCCTGGCACATCGGGGCGATATTGTAAGATAAAAAAAGCATAAAGATGACGCACAACAGATTAAACACGACGCCCGTTCAGGGCGCAGGCCTCGGGGACGCCGCTAAGAAACTGGAAAAGGAACTGGTTTGTATCCTGGACCGGAAGCGGGTGAAGTCAGGTCTCCTGGACCGGGAGATGTACGCCTATGACTCCTCTCCCTTTGCAGCGGTACCGGATCTCGTGGTTTTTCCGGAAACGGCGGAGGACGTCTCCAGGATTTTTAAAATCGCAGGCCGTCTTAAGGTGCCGGTGATGCCCAGGGGGGCGGGCACCTGCCTGTCCGGCGGGGCTGTGCCCATTGAAGGCGGGATCAGCCTGAGCATGACCCGGATGAACCGTATCCTGGATATCGACGCCTTCAGCCGGACCGCCCTGGTGGAGCCCGGCGTGGTCAATTTAAACCTGCAAAGGGCCCTGGATCCTCTGAACTTAATGTTTCCGCCGGATCCGGCCAGCCAGAAAGTGGCAACCATCGGCGGCAATGTGGCGGAAAACGCAGGCGGCCTCCAGGGGGCCCGGTACGGGGTGACCAAAAATTACGTCCAGGGTCTGGAGCTGGTTTTGACCGACGGCAGTATCGTGAGCACGGGCCTGCTGTCTGCCGAGGAAACCGTTGGCCCTGATTTTACAGGGATTTTCAACGGATCTGAAGGCACCTTTGCCGTCATCACCAAAATCCTGGTGAGCCTGAGGAAAAAGCCCGAATCCTTTCGAACCGCCCTGGCCGTGTTCGCCGATCTGAATGATGCTGCCCTGGCTGTTTCCGGCATTATCGGTAAAGGCATTATCCCTACAGCCCTGGAACTAATGGACCAGACGATGCTCCGGGCGGTGGACGATTACGCAAAAATCGGTTTTCCTTCCGATGCGGAAGCCGTCCTGCTCATGGAAGTGGACGGCTATTCCGTAGAGCTGGACCGGCAGCTTGACCAGATGGTTCAGGTCTGCCGGGACAACAACGCCCGGACGGTGGAAAAGGCGGCGGATGCTGGACAGCGCGAAGCCCTGTGGAAGGCACGGCGTTCCGGCAACGGCGCCCTGGGCAGGATTCGTCCTGCCTATATTGTACACGATGTCACCGTGCCGAGAAATAAGGTCGCACCTCTGTTAACCCGGATCCGTTCCATCGGTGAATCCTACGGCATCATCATCGCCCAGATGGCCCATGCCGGAGATGGGAACGCCCATCCTCATCTTCTGTACTATCCGAATGAGGAGGGGATTGAGCGCCGCATTCATGAGGCCACGGCTGAGATTTTCCAGGCGGCTCTGGATCTTAGCGGCACCATCTCAGGCGAACATGGGATCGGCCTTGAAAAAATGCCGTTCATGACCATGCAGTTTTCCGGCGCTGACTTAAAGTTTATGGCCCGGGTCCGGTCAGCCCTGGATCCTGGAGGGCTGCTGAATCCGGGAAAGGTGCTGCCCCAGCCTGGTAAAGGGTGGAAAGCCGGCAAAAAAACGGATAAGACGGTTTTTGACAACCCAACTGCTCAAAGCAACGAAGATTCCGATCTTATCCTTGAGTTTATTCCCGATAACCTGACGGTTAAAGTCAGCGGCGATGCCCCACTGAATCTGATCCAGGACCAGGCGGAGTCCATCAATGCCTGGCTGCCCCTGGAGCGGGAAATTCATGGGGATACCACCATTGCCGAACTGGTGGAGCAGGGGGCGAAAGGCCTCGGGGCCATGGCCTGGGGCAGCCTTCGAGAGTATATTTTCGGTATGGAATTCACCACCCTTGCAGGGGATCGGGTCTGTACCGGCGGGCATACGGCCAAGAATGTGGCCGGGTTCGATTTTACACGCCTTTTATGGAAGTCCGGGGGCGGTCTGGGCCGGATTGAGAGTGTGACGCTTAAGCTGGTGCCCCGCCCGGAGCAACGGGCAATAGTGACAAATAGTTTTACCCGCCTGACAGATTGCGTTGCCGCTGCCCGAAAGGTGCTGGCAAGCAGCCTTCCCTTAGTAACCCTGATGGCTGAAAATAGAATGGATGAAACAGGCAAACAGGGATGGACCCTTTTGGCCGGCATTGCAGGTTCAACGCCTCTGGTTCTGTCCTGCCAGGACAGGCTTGCCCGCCTCATGCAGGCAGACTCGTTGGGCGGCATATCACCCACTATTTTCGGCCCGGAGCGTGAACCGGATTTTCGCAGGGAGTTTGCAGACCGTAAAAAGGCCTTTTCCGAGATCCTTGTCCGGGGGCGTGGAAACCGCAGGCCTCTGTTTGCCATGCTTGAGCAGCGGGCTGGCCTGCTGGACCGATTCGCATCAGACCAGGCCGGAAGGCTTCGGATCGAATTGGACTTCGGGTATCCGTCCATGACCATATCCGGGAAAAACAGTTCGGGGATTGTCAGAGCGACTTCCGGGCTTGACGGACTGTTTCCCGACGGCTTTTGCTTTAAAGAAGCCGATACCGGGATCGGGTTTTACGAAGGATCACCCGGCAAGGGGATGACAGGAGCGCTTTACGCACGCTTGAATCCTCTGTTGACCGGGAACCGGAAAGGGGGATGCAATGGTTGAACTCAAATCCTTGGAATCCCTGGCTTCCCTGTGCAACCGGTGCGGCTTCTGTCAGGATGTCTGCCCTACCTACGGCGTCTCCCATTGTGAACTGGATGTGGCCAGGGGTAGGATTCGGACCCTGCGCCAGGTACTTGACGGCAGATACGATTCGGTCCTGGGAGAGGGAATTCCCGTGCAGGTGGATCAATGCCTTCTGTGCGGGGCCTGCTCGGCCAACTGCCCGTCCGGCGTTCCAACGGAGCAGATCCTGCAGAAAGTGCGGTCCCATCTGCTGAAGCAAAAGGGATTTTCCCTATTTCACAGCCTGGTTTACCGCGGCGTTCTCGACCGCCAGGACCGCCTGGAAAAGATTACCGGCCTGGTCCGGGTGCTGGACCGGACCAAGGTAAGAAATGAAGTGGCAAAGAACGCGGTGCTCAAAGCCCTTCCTCTGGTGACCCGGGCGGTAACGGCCCTTCCCAGAACCCTTGGCCGGCCGGCGCGGCAACAGCTTGGAAAAACCGTACAGTCCGGGGAAAACCGGGGCGGCGTTTTTTACTTCATGGGCTGCGGCACCAACGTTTTTACTCCGGATGCGGCCATGGCCGTGGTCGATTGCCTCAGTGCCATGGGGCTTAAGGTCAGCGTCCCCCGGGTGCCCTGCTGCGGAGGGCCGCATTTCAGCGCCGGGGATATGGAAAAGGCAAGGCGGCTGGCCCGGGAGAATATCGCCCTGATGGCGAAGATGGACCCTGAGGTGATCGTGACCGAATGCGCCACCTGCGCCCATACCCTGCACAGCTATGATACCTTCTTTTCAGCCGGTGATCCCATCCAGGAGACGATCCGGTCGCTTAAGGAAAAAATAGTTGATATCCACGGGTTCCTGACGCATCTTATGGAGGATCGGGGCCTTAAAAAGGATGCCCGGCCCGGAGCCAAAAAGATCAGGGTCACCTACCACGATCCCTGCCACGGCGTTCGAGGGATGAAGGTCAGCAAATCCCCCAGGGACCTGATTTCCGCCATCCCCGGTGTTGATTTCCGGGAGATGGACGGGGCGGATTCCTGCTGCGGCGGTGCCGGCTCCTATGCCTTCCGCCACCCTGAAGTCTCCGCAGGAATCCTGGACAGGAAGATTGACGCCATTGAAAAAACGGGTGCCGATGTGGTGGCCACCTCATGCCCCTCCTGCTTTTTGCAGATTTCCGCCGGTTTATGGCGCAGGGGCCTGGATATCCGTGTGGCCCATCCCGTCACCCTTGCAGCCGGACTTTTGACCGGGCAATACAACGGAAAACAAAAATAGAACCGGGCCCGGACCGGGGCCTTCGAAGACAAGGAGTATCCCATGACAAACAAGGAGTTGACCTTTCCGGAAATGGTGCTGGCAAGCCAGACCTTTGACAACAGTCCGCTGACAGATCCGGCCGCCTATCTTGAAGACAAACTTTCAGCAATGGATCTTTCCTCCAGGATATCCAAGGGCCAGAGCGTGGCCATCACTGCGGGCAGCCGCGGTGTAACCGATATGGCCCTGGTGATCAAGACCCTGGTGGCCCATTTCAAATCCATCGGTGCAAACCCCTTTATCGTTCCCGCCATGGGCTCCCACGGCGGTGCGACAGATGAGGGGCAGGCCGGGATTTTAGCATCCTACGGCATCACCGAAGATGCCATGGGTGCTCCTGTACGATCCAGTATGAAGACCCAATACCTGGGAGAGACCCGTTACGGTGTGCCGGTTTACATGGATGCCAATGCCTATGGTGCCGATCATGTGGTGGTTCTCAACAGGGTGAAGCCCCATACGGATTTTGAAGGTGAGATTGAAAGCGGCCTGACCAAGATGCTGGCCATCGGTCTCGGCAAAAAAGAAGGGGCGGAGATTTATCATAACGCCATCCTGGACCAGGGGTATTACAAGACCTTTACCTCAGTGGCCGAGGTGGTTATCGACAAGGGGCCCATAACCCTTGGGGTCGGCATTGTGGAGAACCAGCTGGATCTGACCGAGGAAATCGGCGTGGCCTGGGGGCAGGATATTCCCGCCCTGGACCGCTCCCTGCTGGCAAAAGCCAAAACCGTATTCCCAAGACTTCCCTTTGATCAGATCGATCTGCTCATTGTGGACATCATGGGCAAGGATATTTCAGGTACGGGTATGGATCAGAATATCATTGCCCGGACCGCCATCAAGGTCGGTACCGTCCCGGCTCTGCCCAAGATTCGGCGGATTTTTGTCCGGGATCTGACGCCTGCTTCCCACGGAACGGCTACAGGTCTTGCCAACGCCGATTTCGCCCTGACCCGCCTGGTGGAAAAGGTGGACCGCCATGCCACCTATACCAACTGTCTTTGTTCCTGTGAGCCGGCTATGGCCAATATCCCACCCCATTTTGATACGGACAGGGAGGCCATTGAGACCGCGCTGAAAACCATTGGTCTGCGGGCGCCGGAAAAAGCCCGGGTCATCCATATTAAAAATACCCTTCATCTCGAAACCATTTCCGTATCCCGTGCGCTTTTGGACGAGGCCGGCACCCCTGAGGGGCTGACGGAAATCCGGGAGACAGGGCCTTTGTCCTTTGATGATGAGGGCTTTCTCGTTCTGCCCTGGCAGGAGAAATAAAGGGAAAACAAAGAAAAGCTTTTAAAAAAAGGCCGGGAGCGCATCGTGTGCATCCCGGCTTTTTTGTGCGGGTGATTATAACAGCTTTGAAAGGCTTAAGCCCGCCCAGACGGCCGCAAGCCCTGCAGTCATCTGGAGCGCCATATTGATAATGGCCATGCCCGGCTGGCCGCCCCGGATAAAGTTAAATGATTCAAATCCAAAAGTGGAAAAGGTGGTGAATCCGCCTAAAAATCCGATAAAAATCAGGGCCCGCATTTCCGGGCTGAAAATATCCTTTGTCTCGGCAAGTCCCCCGAGAAGGCCGATGATAAAACATCCGCTGATATTGACGGTAATGGTGCCTAAGGGGAATCCTGCATTTTTGGCCCAGATAATGACCGCTTCATATACAAGATAACGGCTGATGGCCCCCATGGCCCCGCCCAGTCCTACCATTGCAACTTTTAACATTGTTTTTCGACAACTCCTGACGTTATTTCTTAACCACGCTTAAGGTTTCAGTCATAAATGAAACCCTGACCGATTACCAGGAACTTTTTGTAAAAGTGTGGACGGCAGCGCTGGGGAGATTACTTCCAGACGGCTTCAAACACCCGCATTATGTTCAGTCCCAGGATGCCCCGGATCTCATCTTCGGAATATCCTCGTTTGACAAGACCTGCCGTCAGGTTGCCCAGGGTGTCCGGCATTTCAATGCCTTCAGGCCAGTACCATGGCGGTGCCGGGTATTCCGTGCTGTTCCATGCCCCGGACTCCAGGAGAAAATCATAGACCTGGCCTGCGGTCTGATCATCGACAACGCCTGCCTGATATTCAAAGTAGTCCATGCCGATGCAGACATGATCCGGGCCGGCAACTTCAGCGATGTGATCCACATGATCCAGAAGATCGTCCAGGGAGGGACGGGCTTTGTCCGAGACAAATCCGGGAAAGCCGTTGAAGCCGACCACACCGCCGTTGTCTGCAATGGCCCGGATCAGGTCGTCCGTAATGTTTCTGCGGTTGTTGTGAACCGCCCTTGCATTGCCGTGGGAGATGACCACAGGGCTCTGGGAGGCTTCAATGGCATCCAGGGTGGTGCGATGCCCGGTATGGCCGCAGTCCACCACAATGCCCGTGCGGTTCATTTCGGCAATAATGTTCCGGCCGAAGGGGGTCAGGCCTGAGTCCTTTTCAACGGCGCAGCCGCATCCCACAAGGTCTTTTTCATTGTAGCAAAGCTGGCACATCCGCAGGCCGAGTTGGTGATAAAGGGCCACCGTGTTGACATCATCGCCAAAGGGCAGGGTGCCCTGGAAGTGGAAGATGATGCCCAGTTTCCCGGTCTTTTTAGCCTCCAGGATATGTTCGGAACGGGTGATGTGCAACAGCTTTGTATTCGGGGCGGCAAACCGTGCATGCCACTGGCCCAGGGTTTTCATGGTGAAGTCAAGCGCTCCCAGGCCCGGCACCCCGTATCCCACCGTGGCCGCAATGGCGGTAAGGCCGCCGCGGATATAGTTGTCGTGGAACTCCTCCTTTACGGCCAGGGGGCAGGTGTTGTCGATTACAACGGCACTGTTGTGAAGCGTGGCAGGGTCTGTCATCTCTCCTCCTTTGGGTTGAGTTCACGCAGCAGTTTTAAGGTGTTTTCCCGTCTGTTTTCCGCATTGATCAGGGTGTGCAGGATGGTCAGGATCGCGTAGCGGCCGTGGACAACCAGTTCGCTGTCATTGATTTCATCCCTGGCCCACCGGATGACTACGCCGAAATAATGGGTGTAGATAAGCTGTGCGCAGACGCTTAAATCCAGGTCGTTCCATATCAGATCCCTTAAGGCTGCAAGTTTAAGAATGTCTTCAATCCGCTTGATCCGGTCGGTATGAAGGCGTGCTGCGGCAGGGCTGGGATCAGGGGTAAATCCTGCGATAACAGCGGGTTTGATAACGGCCTGGTTATCCAGCAGCATGGGCTCGACCCGGGCCAGCCAGTCCAGGTAATAGTCCGTTTTCCAAGGGCCTTTGGCCATGGCGTCTTCAAGCTGATCCATGGCGGTGTCCAGCGCCCGGGTACCGGTTTCAAACAGGGCTACCAGGACATTGGCTTTGTTGCCGTACAGGTTGTAGATGGTTTTCAGGGCAAGGCCTGAGGCCGTGGCAAGTTTTCTGACGGACAGGGCGTCCATGCCCTGGGTCAGGATCAGGTCACGGGCGGCTGCAAGAATTTTTTGTCGGTTCTCTTGTGTTGCCGGTGTCGGTTTCATGAATACTGTATAACACTGTTATATGTTTTAGATGAAGAGGTTGTATAACAGTGTTATATATCTGTCAAGCCGGAACAAACACCATGCAGATGACATCGTTGTCATACCCGTCCCCTGTCTTGTATTCCCTGTACCCGTCGGAGACCTGGTACCCCAAGGCAAAGGAGTTGTCCTCCAGGCGGACGAGGGTTGCGTCCCGCTCTCCTTTTTTGCAGGTAAAGAGCCGGTCTTCAAGGGAAAGCCTGCTGCCAACGGGAAATTTTGGGGAGGTGGATGCAATCACCTGTTTGTTCCGGTCGGCAAACAAGGCGAAACTGCCTGAGACAACGGCGTTTGTTTCATCCCTGGGAAGGACATCGGTGAGCATGGCCTCAAACTGGGGCTCGGAATCAAAAACAATCTGGATGACGCCGATGGGGCGATCGTGGGCTTCAGGGTCTCTGACGGCTGTGGTGTAAATATAGGTGTGACGCCCGCCGTAAAGAGGGGAGGGGACAAAATCGGATACCGCGTAATCCTTGCTGGATGAAAGACTCATGGCCTTCTGGACCAGGGAGGTATCCACCTGGGTGCCGATAAACTCCTGTCCCCTGGGCAGGGTGTCAGAAAGCCTTTTTTCAATAAGTTCTTCCGGGGGATCGGATACGGCCAGAACGGTGCCGGAGCTGTCGGCCAGAACCAATCTTAAGTAGGGGGTGTAAAGGTCGTTGATATACTGAAGGTTTGTTTTAAGGGCGCGGCGGTCTTCAGAGGTGAGGCCTTTTTTGGCATGTTTGGCCAAAAGGGCTCGGAACAGAGGGGTGAGCGCCCACCAGCAGACGTCGTTGGCCCGCTCGTAAAGGTTTCGGTCTGCAATGTTGTTCCCCTGAAAGGCCCTGAATTCAGCTTCGCTGAACAGGGACGTGGCCACGGTCTGCTGGAGGTTTTCAATGGCTTCGGAGAACAGGCCGTCAATATCCTCGCCAATGCCTTTGACAAAGTGCAGGACCTTGACAAATGCATTGGCCCTGAATTTGGCCGCCTGGACCTCACCGTTGATACTGTCGATTTTCATGGCTCCCAAAAGGTCTTCGGACTGTTTTCTTAAGGTGGCCAGATTTCCGGAAGATTTGTCCAGGTTCCGCAGCAGGTCCATCTTAGCGCTGCCCGCACCTGTGTCATTATCTTTAAAGGCCACACGGGTGGGGATCATCGCCATTCCATACCAGGTCAGACCGAAAAAGCCCTGGTATCCGTCCGTGGGAACGGTTGTGACAAAGCAGGTTTTGCCGTTAAGGTCCATGAGCCTGAAATCCGCCTGGGTATCCACGGGGATTCGGGTCCCCTCGGGAAGCGTTGAATCGCTGCTTGTGAACATGACCTGGCCGTTCCCGTCCAGCACCGCAGAGACAATACTGGCGTTCCCCCGGCTCAGGTCTTTGAAAATCCTGCCGGCCTCATCTGCCAGATTAAAACACAGGCAGAGGACACCTATGGCTTTTCCCGAATCCGGATCATTTATTTTCTGGGAATAGATCAGTTGTTTTCCCTGGCCGGGGAATAGGTCGGTTTCCGCATAGGTCTCAAGATACTGGTCTTCCCTGTGGGGATCTATATCAAGGGTCTGGCGGATCAGGCGGGCTTTGGACCGGGTGACCCTGTTCTCTTCATCCAGGGCGGCCAGAACAAGGCCTCCGGTATTCAGAATCAGGATATCGCTGTATACTGTATATTCATACTGGTACTCGGCCAGCCGCTCCCGGATTCTTCCAACGGATAATTTTGTTTCGTCCTCAGTTGTTCCGGACTGTTTCAGGAAAGTGACGATTTCGCTGTCCGTGGCTAAATATCCGACATCGGCGGTTCGCTCAAACAAATTTCGCTTTAGGATGTTGATGGTAAATTTCGCTGCATCAACGATCTGGGAGACGACTTTTCTGGACATCTCAATGAGAATGGCATCCACCAGCTGGATCTGGGTTGCGCCGTATTGCTCTTTTGTATGGCGCATATCCTCAATGAGAGGCCCAAAGAGCCTTGCCGCGTTCTGATCCATTCTGCCCGCCTCAATGAGGCCGGCTGTGATGGCGCTGTTCCATCTTCTGTTCAGTGCCTTGAAAACCGTGTTGTAGTTGGAGATGTCCGGTGCGAATCCAAGAAGCTTTTCCTTAGAGCTTAAAATCGTCTCTTTTTTCATAATAAGCAATGCCCTCTGCGCTTTTAATATGAAATTGCAAATTTGTAGTTAGCCGGGGTTAAAAAATAATATCTGCACGAATAGTGCAAGTACTAAGCCAGAAGGATGGGCTGGGCGGGAAAATTTCTTAAAGAATGGGGCGTTGACCCGGTACGACCTTGGGGTGTCTAAACCTCAAGGTCGCAGCAGAGCACACTGTCTCCGGAGGGACTTTTGAATTTCATGGACAGGGTGATGCACATATGGGCCCCGGTAATGGACAGGTAGGGCCGGGTGACCTGGAGCTGCTCCGGATGAAAGATCGCCCGCTTGAGATAATGGCGCCGGAACCAGTCGGCACTTTTGGCGTCCTCAAGGGGCCGGAACCTTTTATCAAGGCAGGTGGTACAGGTGTCCGCCACCAGGGTTTGTCCGATCTGGATGCCGTCCGTGCCGACCTGGTAGCACCGGATTACCTCGGGGGCCTGGAAGAGTCCCTGGCAGGCCTCCTTTAAAGAATCTCCGCATTTCACCCTGTCCGCCGCATGGTAAAACAGCCTGCCGAAACGCTGAATACCTTCCTGAAAGCGGGCTTCGGTAATATCGGCTTCTGTTTTAAATTGCTCCATGAGGCTGGAAAAGCCCTGAAAGCTTTCCGGCGGATGGGCAAGATCCGTATAGGGGCGGCCGAAAAAGAATCCCTGGACAAAATCCACATCACTTTCAATGGCGGTCAGGGCCTGGGCCCGGGTCTCAATGCCCTCCATGATGACCAGCGCCCCGGCCTGATGGAGCAGCGTAACAATGCCGGGCAGCATGTCCCTGATGTCCTGGTCGGCGTCCGCACGGGTCAAAAAGGACCGGTCCAGCTTCACGATGTCCGGTTTCAGGCTCCATATCCGGTCGAAATTGGAGTGGCCGGCGCCAAAATCATCAATGGCAATGAGGCATCCCAGTTCCTTATAGTATTCCACGGTTTTCATGATCAAGGAGATGTCGTCCAGCGGGTGCTCCACCACTTCAACCACCACACGGTGGGCGGGAAAGTCCAAAGCCTCCAGCATTTCCTTGAAAAAGGAGCCGTAGGCCTTGCCGCAGGCAATGGTCTTTGGGGAAACATTAAGAAAAAGCCAGTTGATGTCATCGTTAAGGGTCTTGAAATTATGGATGTGAAGATACCGGCACAGCCGGTCCAGATGAACCGTTTGCCCGTCGGACCGTTCCTGGTTGAAAAAAAGGTCCGGAGAGACGGGGGCGCTGGCTTCATCTTTGATCCGGATCAGGGCCTCATACCCTACAATACGCTTGTGGGCCAGACTGTAAATGGGCTGGAGGGTCGTGGACAGCCTGTGGTTGTCCATGGTCCCGGTCAGATAAGAATCCTGCTTTTGTGTCCACTGCCGGATAAAGGGCAGGTTTATATTTAAATTCGTTTTCATTTTTCGGGCCACTGTCGTTTTTATTGTCCTCCGGCCTTGGGTTGCGGCATATGCCAGTATTCTAAAAAAATCGTATCTGCAAATTGCAAATTTCGAACCATACCATGATTTTCCAGGGACTTCATGTCTTTTGGTGTAAAAGGCAACAATTATGAAAGTATAGTCAGGTGCAAAATCCCATAATTGTAATTAAAAATATCCTGTTTTTCCTGCGGTTGATGAAGGTCTTTAAATTTCAGCCAATTGGCCGCCCCTCTTTTCCTGGCACCGTATTTGCTCTTAGGCAATCAGGTCAATTACATAAGATAAGGAGAGTGGATGGTGCTTGGATTGAGACGGCGGAAATCAGCGGACACAGAGCAGGGAAAAACGATTTTAGCCCTTGCAGAGAAAATGGAGGATACCTGGAGCCTTTCCGATGCCAGGGCCTTTGAGGGGTATGGGCTTGGGGCCGGAATCAAAGGGGTGATGGACCGAATGTTCGGCCGCCTGCACGAGATTGCCACCGCTATTTTAAAGACCGTTGTATCGCTGTCCTCCCTTGGACCGGATTTGTCCGGGATTTCCGGCACGTTTAAAGATAAGGCCCGGGAGCAGAGTGAAAAGGCCAATGAGATCTCCGAGGCCGGGCAGCGGATCTCTGCCGGTATCGGCCAGATTTCCCAGCGCACCCAGACGCTTTCAGGCGAGTTTGCCGGCATTGAAAAAGAGGTCTCCCAGGCCCTTGAAAAAGGCGATCTGTCCATGGCCGGATTTGCAGAGATCAAGGCCCAGGTGGCCATGCTGGTCGAAATCATTCAGTCCCTTAAGGATCAGTCCGACTCCATCGGCTCCATCATTGACGTCATTAATGGCATTTCGGATGAAACCAATATCCTTTCGTTGAATGCGCGGATCGAAGCGGCCAGAAGCCGGACGGACGGCAAGGGGTTTAAAGTGATCGCAGAGGAAGTGGGGAATCTTGCCAGGCAGTCCAAAGAGGCCACCCTGGATATCCGGGACCGGCTGACCCTGTTGGGGGATAAAATCGGACAGACCGTGGATGCCGTGGATATGGTCGACAAAAATGTCCTGGCCTGTGAAGCGCAGATTAACTCGGCCAACTCCGCGTTGAACACGGTTTGCTCCCAGTTTGCAGGGCTTTCCGAGAATCTGTCTGAAATCAATGACGCTGCAGGGCGCCAGGCCGAGGATGTCCGGCAGGTCTCCTCAAATATTCTGGAAATCGAGTCGGCATTGACAGCGCAGGTCCGGGATGTGGACACGATATTCAACATTGCAGGGCAGGTGAATTCCGCCTGTGACCAGATGATCCTGAATACCGGGGTATTTCATCTGTCAGGCCACAGCCGGGCCGGCCAGACAGCCGAGAAGATGGCCTGCGATCCTAACATCCTTTCCTGTGAAAGGAACCGGGTCGAATCCGCCCTGACCGGGTATCTTGACCGGAATGCCTTTATAGAACTGGCCTATGTCACCAACAACCGGGGACGGCAGATCTGCTCCAATATCTACTCTCCGGCGTTAAAGGACCGGGGAGATCTGGCCTCAGGCCATGATGCGGACTGGTCTGAAAAAGAGTGGTATAAAAAGCCCAAAGAAACGGGAAAGACATTTATTTCAAATGTGTACAGATCATCCGCAACTCAGTTTTTCTGTTTTACCGTGGCGGTGCCCTTGGAGGGCAAGAACGGATTTTCAGGGGTGTTGGGGATTGATATCAACTTTAAGGATATGCTGGATATTTAACGATTTTGTAAAAAACAGGATATCATCCGGGCATAAAAAAAGGCCGGCCGGGAAAGCGGGAAACCCGGCCGGCCTTTTTGGCCTGGCGCATGAATGGGAGCCTTAGACTCGTGGGATCAGCCGATTCTAAGGTTAATGTTATGGGCTTCCATGGTGGTTGTGACAGCTTTGTTCATCTCTTCAAGCCCGAGGTTGGAGGTATACCGTCCGTTGCATTCGGAGATTTCAATGCCGTCAACACTTTTGCGGGTCAGTTTCAGCAATACGCTGAGGCCAAAGGTCTTTTTTACGTTAAAGTCTTTCTTGGGGGTACTCATGGTCTTTTGGGTCCTGTATTCTTTTTGGGTTTCCGGCAAGCCGGCTTTTTATCGTATTAAATAAATAGGTTATTCAACATCGTTTGTTATGTTTTAAAGCAATTGGTGTGCCACTAATTTGGGGGCATATAAAAATAAAATAACGGGCAGCATGACGGGGCCTTATCTTTCAAGGCATTCCAATGATTGAATAAAACCGCCTTTTTTTATTTAAGGGAAAAAGTCCTCTTAACGGTGGTGTGGGGAAGTGACAGATTCGTCATTTCATGGGATTTGTCTATGGTTTTTCTGACAGGCCTGAAAGTTTTTCCTCTTTTTCGGAGATCTTGACAGGCCGGATCGGTTTTCGGTATTCAACACAGAATACGAAACTTTTGAGAACAAAGGAGAGGTCCTTTGGCAGATCAAGGCACCCCGGCGCGGTCCCCGTCCATCCTTCCCAGGGCTCTGCCGGTCCGGATCGTCATACCGGCGGCCCTGACGATCATTTTGTTCATTTTAACCATTTTTCTGCTCATCATTCCCATGCTGGAACAGTATATGATGGATGGAAAAAGGGAGGGGATCCTGCACCTGACCGAGACGGCCTGGTCCACCCTCAATCTTTACCACGGCCAGGCGGTCCGGGGGGAAATCAGTGAGGACCAGGCCAAGCAAAAGGCGATCGACCACTTGGAACACCTGCGGTACGGGTCGGACCGGAAAGACTACTTCTGGATCAACGATACAAGGCCTGTGATGATTATGCATCCCTACCGACCGGATCTTGTGGGGCAGAACGTTGCTGATTTTAAAGACCCTGCCGGAAATAAGCTGTTTGCTAAAATGGTGGAGACCGTTGAACAAAAAGGTGCAGGATTTGTAGATTACCTTTGGCAGTGGAAGGAGGACTCCGCCCATATCGTGCCGAAAATTTCCTATGTTAAAGGGTTTGCCCCCTGGCACTGGGTGATCGGCACCGGCATCTACGTGGAGGATGTCAGAGCGGAGATTTCGGCGGTGACGCGGAAGCTGACCCTGACCTGCCTTTTGATCATGGCGGCTGTGGTGGGGCTGTCCGGATACATCATCTGGGCCGCAGCCGCGGAGCAGCGCGCCCGCCTGGCAGCCATGGCCCAGTCCCGGCTGCGTGAAAAGCAGCTGATCCAGGCGGACAAAATGACCTCTCTCGGAATTCTTGTGGCCGGCGTGGCCCATGAGATCAACAATCCGGCCACCTCCCTCATGCTCAACGCCCCGAATCTCAAAAAGGCGTTTCAGGCGTTCCTGCCCGTTCTGGATGCCCATTATGACGAGACTGCCGACGAACGGGTATGTAATATGAAATATCCGGATTTAAGAGAACGCATTCATCTGATGCTGAACGCCATAGAGGACGGTTCCGCAAGAATCAAAGGCATCATTTCCGAGCTCAAGGATTTTTCCCGGCCGTCAGCCGGGCAGGGGGGTATCACAAAGCTCAATGTCAACGAGGTGGTGGAAAAATCGGTGGATCTGACCCATACCGTACTCAAAAAAATGACCCATCACCTGACGGTGACCTATGAAAAGGACCTGCCGAAGATTGCCGGCAATTTTCAAAAACTGCAGCAGGTGGTCATCAATCTTTTGGTCAATGCCGGCCAGGCCCTGGAGAACCCTGCGCAGTCGATTTCAGTGAGGACCTATATAAATAAGGAGTATACGTTTGTCTGTATTGAAATTGCCGATACGGGCCCCGGGGTGTCTGCTGCGGATTTAAAAAAGATGAAGGATCCTTTTTTTACCACCCGCAGGGACGAGGGCGGCACAGGGCTTGGCCTGTCCATCTCCGAAAAGATTGTCAACGACCACAAGGGGCTGATGGAATTTGAATCAAAACCGGGGCAGGGGCTTACGGCCAGGATACTCTTGCCCTGCGAAGATAAATTCACTATAGATAATGAACGGAACAGAGGATAGGAGGCCGCACTTTGGAAAGACCCATATTCATAGTGGATGACGAGCCTGAGATTTTGGTTGCGGTGGATACCACCCTTCGGATGGCAGGATTTGACAACATTATCACCATCAGCGACTCCAGGGATGTCATCCGCCAGATGGAGCGTGAAATTCCCGCCTTGATTCTTTTGGACCTGAACATGCCCCATATCAACGGCGGCCGCCTGCTTAAAATTATACGCAAGACCTGGCCAAGGATTCCGGTGGTCGTTCTCACGGGAACCATTGAGGTGGACACGGCCGTCAGATGCATGAAAATCGGTGCCATGGATTATGTGATCAAGCCGGTGGAGGAGGAGCGCCTCATCAAGGCCGTCAAGCAGGCCCTGGAATGGGACGAGACCGGTGCCGGGGGGAAAAAGCCCCTTCATCAGGATCTTTTCGCCCAGATCAAAAATCCCAAAGCCTTTCGGCACATCATCACCCAGGACAAACAGATGCACTCCATCTTCCACTATGTAGAGGCGGTGGCCCCGTCGCTGCAGCCTGTCCTGATCTTCGGCGAAACCGGTGTGGGAAAGGAACTCATCGGCCAGTCCATCCATACTCTCAGCGGTAGAAAAGGGGAACTTGTAAGGGTCAATGTGGCAGGGCTTGATGACAATGTGTTTTCCGACACCCTTTTCGGCCATGTGCCCGGGGCCTTTACCGGGGCGGACAAGGCAAGACCGGGCCTGATTGAGCAGGCTGCCGGCGGCACCCTGCTGCTGGATGAAATCGGGGATCTGGCCATGTCCTCCCAGGTCAAGCTGCTGCGCCTGATTCAGGAAGGCGAGTATCTTCCCCTGGGATCCGATAGGACCCGCAAATCCGACGCCCGGATCATCGCTTCCACCAACCAGGATCTCTGGGCCCTTGAAAAGGAGGGCCGGTTCAGAAAGGATTTGATTTACCGGCTGTCCACCCACACCCTGACCCTGCCGCCCCTCAGAGACCGCCTCCTGGATCTGCCTCTGCTGCTGGACCGGTTTGTCTGCCAGGCCGCCGATGAGCTGGACAAACCCATTCCGGACATCCCCAAGGATCTCATCGAACTTCTGGAAGCCTATCCTTTCAAAGGCAATATCCGGGAGCTGAAGTCCATGGTTCATGACGCACTGAGTCGTTACGAAGACGGCCCCATTACGGCAGACCTCTTCAAAGGTCTGGAGGCCCTGGACGCGGAAGGGGAGACTCCGGGAGAAGATTCTGATGCCCTGCCTACCCTCAAAGAGGCCTCCAACTCCCTTGTGGAAAAGGCCATGGAGCAGACCGGCGGCAACCAGTCCGCCGCAGCCAAAATTCTTGGAATTTCCCAGCAGGCCTTGAGCAAACGCCTGCAAAAACTCCGGGAATTGCATTAATCGGTTTTTCTATAAAGAATTGAGAATAATTGAAGAGTTGGTCATTGAATATTCCGACAAACTAACGGAGGCTTGGGATGAGTTTTTCTAACGCAAAACCCGGCGAAATGGTAAAGGATGTAAAATTTACCGAGGATACTTTGAGTGTCGATTTAAAAGACGGCCGCACCATCACCGTCCCCCTTGCTTGGTATCCGAGATTACTCCATGCCACAAAAAAACAATTGAAGAACTGGCAGATTTGTGGCGGTGGTTTTGGGATACACTGGCCTGATCTTGATGAGGATCTGAGCACTGAAGGATTGCTTAAAGGCCAGCCTTCACCAAGAAAAGATATCACCCATGTTGCTTGAAAAATCCGTACAACTTTTTTTGTAGCCACAACTTTTGTTGTGCCTTTCCGCCCGGTCCCGCGACCTTCCGAACATCCGCTCAGTTTGACAAGTAAATCCACAACTTTTGTTGTAGGTCATCTCGATTTAAACTTTTCTAATTTTTATCAATTATCTTTTGATTTTAGATAGTTAAATATTTATTTCTTCTCTGGTACACTGATTGCTCTTATAAAAACTGAACGGGAATCAGTTCGTTTAAGGTCGTGCAATCCAAATGAGAAGGAGAAAACGTATGAGCGAGGTCAAGAATCGGGGATGGCAGGTCACGCTGGCCGGGCTGGGGATTAACCTGGCCCTGGGTATCCTTTATACCTGGAGTATTTTTAAAATGGCCATCAAAGAGTCCATTGTTTCAGGGGATGGCGTCTTTAACTGGGGGCTGGCCTCGCTGAACGACCCTTATGCCGTCTGCTGCCTGGTCTTTGCCTTTGCCATGATTTTCGCAGGCCGGGTCCAGGATAAGATCAGCCCGAAGTTTACAGCCGTGATCGGTGGTATCCTGACGGGTTCCGGCCTGATTCTCATCGCCTTTTCCACCTCATGGATCGTGTGGATCATGGGTTTTGGCATCCTCATGGGCTTAGGGTTGGGATTCGGCTACGCCTCAGCTACTCCGCCCGCCATCAAGTGGTTTCCCCCGGCCAAGACCGGCATGATCGCCGGCATCGTTGTGGCGGGTTTCGGACTGGCCTCGGTGTATATCGCGCCTTTGGGAACCTATCTGATCGGGAAATTCGGCCTGAGTCAGTCCATGCTGATCTTCGGGGTGGCTTTCCTGGTGGTGGTCTCCCTTCTTGCCCAGCTTCTGGTCAATCCCCCGAAGGCTACGTGCATCCCGATGCCCGGGCCACGGCAACGCGTCCTGCCGCAGCCACAGGGACCGATTATTCCCCCGGCGAAATGATGAAGACAGGTTCTTTTTATAAACTCTGGGTGATGTTCTGCATCGGTTCCGGTGCGGGCCTGATCATCATCGGCAGCGCCGCCGGTATGGCAAAGGCCGGTATGGGTGCCATGGCCTGGTTGGTTGTCGCGCTCATGGCCATCGGCAATGCCTCCGGCCGTGTGGTCGCCGGTATCCTGTCTGACAAAATAGGCCGGACCAGCACCCTGTTCATCATGCTGTCATTCCAGGCCGTTGTCATCTTCTCTCTGCTTTTTATCGGGCCTGAACAGGTTTTCCTCCTGGTGCTGGCCGCCTCTCTTATCGGATTTAACTACGGCACCAACCTTTCCTTGTTCCCCTCCGCCACCAAGGATTATTTCGGCATGAAAAATTTCGGCACCAACTACGGCCTGGTATTTTCAGCCTGGGGCGTCGGCGGCTTTGTCTTTCCCCGGGTGGCTCAGATGATCGTGGCCTATACCAATAGTCCCAGCATGTCCTATATCCTTGCCGCAGGCCTCTTGCTGGCAGGGGCCGTTCTGGCCCTGATGACAAAAGCGCCTGTAGCTAAAGCCGAAGACGAGTTCATCAGCGTTGCAGTTCCTGAAGAAAATTAGACAAGTCCTAACTTTGAATATGAAAAGGAGAATTTTATGAGCGACTACAAATTTCATGCACCGGACCAGTATCGTGAAAATGCCTGGATTAAGAGTATGGACGAGTATCAGGCCATGTATAAGGAATCTGTTGAAGATCCGGAAGGATTCTGGGGCAAAATCGCAGAAGAGTTTTACTGGGAAAAAAAGTGGGACAAAGTCCGGGACTATAACTACGCCATGTCAAAGGGCCCCGTCTTTATCGAATGGTTTAAAAATGCCAAAACCAATATCACCTACAACTGCCTGGATCGCCACCTCAAAACCCGGGGGGATCAGACCGCACTGATCTGGGAAGGCAACAATGTAGGTGAGGATCTCGAGATTTCCTATAAGCAGCTGCATGAAAAGGTCTGCCAGTTTGCCAACGCACTCAAGGAAAGAGGAGTGACCAAAGGCGACCGGGTAGCCATTTATATGCCCATGATCCCGGAACTGGCCGTAACCATGCTGGCCTGCGCCCGCATTGGCGCCATCCATTCCATCGTTTTCGGCGGTTTCTCCGCCGAAGCCCTGGCCAACCGGATCATGGACTCCTTCTGCAAGGTTCTGGTCACGACAGACGGCGTCATGCGCGGCGCCAAAGCTGTTCCGCTCAAAGGTAACGCCGATGCGGCGCTGGCCATGTGCAAGGACCAGGGCCATGCGGTGCAGACCTGCTTTGTCGTCCGCCGGACCAATTCCGAGGTGGAGATGTATCCGGGCCGGGATGTCTGGTGGCATGAGGCGGCCAGCGCCCAGTCAGCTGACTGCCCCGTGGAATGGATGGATGCCGAGGATCCCCTTTTTATCCTTTACACCTCCGGTTCCACCGGCACGCCCAAAGGGGTGCAGCATAATGTCGGCGGCTACATGGTTTATACCGCGACAACCTTTAAATATATCTTCGATTATCATGACGGCGATATCTACTGGTGTACGGCGGATATCGGCTGGGTCACCGGCCACTCCTACATCGTTTACGGACCGCTTGCCCAGGGGGCCACAAGCCTGATGTTTGAAGGCGTTCCTACCTATCCGGATCCGGGCCGCTTCTGGGCCACGGTTGACAAGTGGAAGGTCAATCAGTTCTACACCGCTCCCACCGCAATCCGGGCCCTTATGGCCCAGGGCGAGAAATGGGTGGAAAAGTATGATTTGTCCTCCCTGCGTCTTTTGGGATCTGTGGGCGAGCCTATCAATCCGGAAGCCTGGCGCTGGTATCACAAATATGTGGGCAAGGAAAAATGCCCCATCGTTGATACCTGGTGGCAGACGGAAACCGGCGGCATCCTGATTTCACCGCTGCCCTATGCCATTGATCAGAAGCCGGGCTCGGCTACCCTGCCGTTCTTTTCCGTCCAGCCGGTTCTTATCAATGAGGAAGGCCAGGAAATGGACGGGGCCTGTGACGGCATCCTTGCCATCAAGGAACCCTGGCCCGGGCAGATGAGAACGGTCTACAACAACCACGATCGCTTTGAGAAAACCTATTTCCAGATGTTCGACGGTTACTATTTTGCCGGAGACGGTTGCCGCAGGGATGAGGACGGCTACCACTGGATCACCGGCCGGGTAGACGATGTCATCAACGTTTCAGGACACCGAATGGGAACCGCCGAGGTGGAATCCGCCCTGGTCAGCCACAAGGATGTGGCGGAAGCGGCTGTCATCGGATATCCCCACGATATCAAGGGGCAGGGCATCTATGCCTTTGTCACTCTGAACGTCAGTGCCACCCAGTCGCCTGAGCTTTTAGGAGAACTCAAAGCTCATGTCAGAAAGGAGATCGGACCCATCGCCACCCCGGACATCATCAACTTTGCCCCGGCCCTGCCCAAGACCCGGTCAGGCAAAATCATGCGCCGGATTTTAAGGAAAATAGCCACAGATGAGTTTGATCAGTTAGGAGATATCTCCACCCTGGCAGATCCCGAGGTGGTCGGCAACCTGATCAACAGCCACAAGGCGCTGAAGAACTAAACAACGTCTGGCCCGGGTATTTCAGTGATATGCTCATGCGTAAAGCACTATCATCGGCTAAAGGCCTTGAAATACCCGGGCCCTCCCTGATATAGAATTTGTTAAGGTTATGGCATGATTGGATCCATACTATGACCTTCCTCCAAAGGCCGGAAGCCCACATCTTCCGGCCTTTTTTTATGCGTTCTCCCTGCATGGCCCTATATCGCTGCAAAGAGAGGAAAAGCTAAGTACTCATCACTAGTAATAAAATTTATTCGTATAGTAAGAAAAAAAGGTTCTATTCTGTATAAAATATTACCCAACGAGTTCCTGGCTCACATCTGGATAACAAGGCCGGAAAAAAATAATCATTCACAAATAATTTGACTTTTGGATAAAATGTTCCTTAAATTTGCTGTGTTTTAAACGGCTTTGATTCAAATTTGTCTTAAAAGGAATTGATATAAATACCATGTTAAAAAGGCGGTTGGTAAGATTGTGTAAAAGCAAGGGGGCATGGCATATATGTTGCTCTGTAATATGCCTGTTCCAAATTGCCGTACAAAAAAAATTATTTTGTGAGTGCAGGGCATCTGCCTGAAACCCATGACCGTCGGACGTAATCGACAGGGCGGAGCTGTGCCTCGCCCTTATAATAGTTGAAATCTTAAGATGTGAAATCCGGAAAGTATATGACCGCAGCAGTTGAAAATTCTTCTTTGATAAATCTGATCGTCGATCAAGCGCAGCATCTGAACCTGAAAAAATTGCTGCCGTCATTGCCGGATATTATCTTAAATGAGCGCCAGCTCTGCGATTTTGAGCTGATCTGTACAGGGGGGTTCTCCCCCCTTACGGGTTTTATGACCCAGATGGCTTATGCCACAGTACTGGATCGTATGACGCTTCCGGACGGAGAAATCTGGCCGATTCCCGTCTGTCTGGACATTGATGAATCCCTGGCCCGCACCCTTGAGGTGGGGCAGTCTGCCGCACTGCGGGATGCCGAGGGGTTTCCTTTAGGCATTCTGGCCGTTGAGGATATCTGGCCCGTGGACCCTGAAAGAGAGGCGCAGGCCGTATACGGAACCTGCGATCCGGGCCATCCCGGAGTGTATCACCTGCTCAATAAATCCGGAAGATTCTACGTTGGCGGCAGCATCCAGGCTATGAACCTGCCCATCCACTCCGATTTCAGGCAGATTCGTCTGACGCCTTTGGAAATCAGGGAAAAGTATGCAAAACTCGGCTGGAAAAGGGTTGTAGGCTTTCAGACCCGGCAGCCCATTCATCGTCCCCAGTTTGAAATGACCATCCAGGCCATGAGAAAGGCCCGGGCCAACCTTTTACTTCTTCCCATCGCAGGCATTCCCAAACCCGGTGATTTTGACCATTATACAAGGATGCGGTGCTACCAGAAGGTGGCGGGGCATTATCCGCCCGATTCACATCTGATCAATCTTCTGCCTTTATCCATGAGGATGGCCGGCCCAAGAGACGCCGTGCTTCATCTGATCATCGGCAAGAATTTCGGGTGCACCCATTTTGTCATCGGACATAACCATTCCAGCCATGGACCGGTAGCCGATGACAGGATCGAACAGATTGACGCTGCCGGGAAGGCCATCGGCATCGAGCCTGTATTTTTTGAAGAGATGGTCTATCTTCCCTTTGAAGATGAGTTCCGTCTGGCCACCAGCGTCAACGGCAGCCAGGAGTATATTTCCTTTTCCAACGAAGATATCCGGCAACGGATCTGGAAGGGGAAGAATGTCCCGTCCTGGGCCAGTTTTCCGGAGGTGATCCGGGAGCTGAATCTGTCTTATCCCCCGCCGTTAAAGCAGGGGTTTACAGTGTTTTTAACCGGTCTGTCCGGTGCTGGGAAATCCACCATCGCCAAGGTGCTCTACGCCAAATTCATGGAAATCGGCACCCGGCCGGTCTCCCTTTTAGACGGGGATATTGTCCGCAGGAATCTGTCTTCCGAGCTGAATTTCTCCAAGGAGCATCGGGACATCAACGTCAAGCGCATCGGCTTTGTCGCGTCTGAGATTACGAAAAACCGCGGCATTGCCATCTGCGCCCCCATCGCCCCTTATGAAAAGACCCGGCTGCAGATCAGAAAGAACATTGAGGCCCACGGCGGATTTATTGAAGTCCATGTGGCCACCCCTATTGCAACCTGTGAAAAACGGGATCGTAAAGGGATGTATGCCAAGGCAAAGGCGGGATTAATCAAGGATTTTACAGGCGTGGACGACCCCTATGAAATCCCTGACAATCCGGAGATTTCAATCGATACCACCGACCTGACTCCGGAAGAGGCCGTACAGGAAATATTGCTGTTATTAAGCGAAAAGGGGTTTGTATGATGAAATATTTGCGCAGGGGTATGGCGATATGGTATGGTGTATTCTCAGTCTGTATTTTTTCCGGTCTTACAAGCTGCGGTCCTACAAACCCCGGGGAGGCTTCGGACACTGCCATTCAGGTCAATGAGGTTACCATCTCCACCAAGGAGTTCAACGATCTGATCAAGCTGCAGGCATACAGTGATCCGGAGATGAACATTTCCCGGGAGACCCGAAAGGAATTCGTGGATTACCTGATCCGAAAGGAATTGATGATCCAGGAGGCCATACGGCTTAAGATGGACCGCAAAGAAGAGTTCATCAAGACCATTGAAACCTATTGGGAATCCACCCTGATCCGCAGGCTTTTGGATTATAAAACTGCGCAGCTAAGGGAAAAGATCCTGATTACCGAAGAGGATATGCAGGCCTATTATGCCCAGCATCGGGACGAGTTCATAGACCCCTATGACCAGGCGAAACCGGGTATAAAACATGTTCTTGAGTCAAAGGCGCTTGAACGGGAATTGGAGGCCTGGACAAAAGGACTTCGGGCCGGCGCAAAGATCAGTGTCGATCCGTCTCTGACTGCGGACGGAAACTAACAAGGGGAGGGGATGTGAATCCAAAAAGAAAGAAACCGGCTGCGGTTAAACGCCGCCAGTACTATATTAAAAAGGATTTCCAGACCCGGTTTATCGTCAAGTTCGTCATGATTCTGGTGGCCGGAGGCCTCCTGTCCGTAGGCTTGACCTTTTTAAATACCCAGGATTCCCTGACGGCGGTATATGCCAACTCCAAACTGAGCATCCAGAACACCTCTCTTGCCATTATGCCGTCGGTGGTCTTCACCATGCTGGTTACCACTCTGGTCCTGGGCCTGGTTGTCATTGCAGTGACCCTTCTGGTCTCCCATAAAATTGCAGGTCCCATGTTCCGGTTTGAAAAAGATATCAACCGGATCGCTGCAGGAGATCTCAAAAGCCGGATCCATATCCGCAAGGGGGACCAGTTTCAGGAGTTGGCGGTCTCCTTGAACCAGATGGTTGAAGGTCTGGCCGAAAGGCTCAATGAGGTCCGGGCGGCATCGGATGAAACGATGCGCCAAAGCATTGATGAAAAATTCAAACTCTGACGGGCCCGATGCTGAAAAGAGTTCTGACCGCATATGCCCTGGTCTGCATCTTTGCCCTTTCAGCGGCATCACCGGTACAGGCGGTACAGTGGAAAACTGTGAAGACCAAGTATCTGAACCTTCACTACCAAAGTGACGGTGATCTTAAGACCTTTGACAAAAAGATCGAACCCGTGGAAAAACTGGACAGTTTTTCCAGTTTCTCCTCAGGCGATTTTTACAAAGGCCCCCACGGTGATCTTGCCCAAAAGGTGGATCTGCTGGTGGAAAAAGTCCAGCTGATTCTGGACATGCGAAAACCCATCAAGATCAACGTCCGGATTTACCCGGACAAAGAGGCCCTTCAAAAAGCCTATTTCCAGGTCTATAAAAAGGCCAAGGCCCTTCGGGCCTGGTATATTTTCGAATATAACACCATTTATCTTCAGGCCGGGGATCTTTTCGCAGGCATGCTGGCACACGAGGTGGCCCATGCCGTTGTGGACCACTACCTGGACGTTCGGCCCCCAAGGGCAACAGCTGAGATCCTCGCCCGGTACGTGGACGCCCATCTCAATAAAGAGGCAAAAGTCTATTAGAAAATTAAATGGAAAATTAAGGGTTTCCCTGATTGTAATCCACATTCAGTTGTGATTTGATCGTACTTATTTTTTCCTTGACCGTCATCCCGGGTGAAATGCCCTGGTATAAAAATTGTATGAATATAGTTCTTGTTTTGTAAGTCCAGATTAAAAGTACTTAGATCGGAATTTTGATCAACAATATAGTAATTAAAATTCCTTATTCAAAATGTAAGGTTAGGAGGACAAGATGAAAGTGTTTAAATTGTTAGCCGCGTTTGCTTCGGTTTTTTTATTAACGGGCACCGCGTTTTCAGCCACCGTTTTAAGTGACGCTCAGGTTGCCGAAATTGCAACCGTTGCACAGGCCGGTGGAGATGTGAGCCAGGCCGCCCAGAGCATGATGGCCGGCATTACTTCCGATTTGATCGCTCAGGGACTGACCGGAGATGAACTCCAGGCCCAGATTTCTGCGGCCGTTCAGGAGATGGCTTCAGGACTTGACGCCGGTGCCCCAGGTTTCGAGGCCACCCTTTCAGGGATTCTTTCGGGCGCTGCAAGCGGCGCTGTGCAGGGAGTGAACCTTGCGGCCGGCGCAGATCCCAACCTGGATGCGGGAGCGCTGACCGCTTCCGTTTCAAGCGGGACCGCCGGGGCCGTCGCATCCATCGGTGCCGCCAATCCCGGGATCAATACCGCAGGGCTGCAGGCCGCTGTAAATCAGGGGCTTGCCAGCCAGGGCGCAGCACCGGTTGAACCTGAGGCGTTTGAGCCTGCCACTCCCGAAACTCCGGCAGCCCCTGCGACTCCGGCAGCTCCGGCAGGCCCTGTAACACCGCCGACTCCGCCGCCGGTGACAGATGCTCCGCCGGTTGAAACACCTCCGACCGGAAGTGAGATCGCAAGCAACTAATTTTTTTGAGCCGAACCTAAATCATAACTTCTAAGAATCTTGAGGCAATACAATGCTGACCAAATACCGCACCACTCGAATTGCATGCACAGCAGGGCTGTTCATGCTGCTGTCCCTGGTCGTCAGCGGGGCTGTCTATGCGCAGGGCCGGGCCCTGATCAAACCCCATGTAGAGACCGGATATCAAAGAGACAGTAACTTCCATAAATCCCAGAACAATGAACGCAAGGTCGATACCTTTTATGTAAAACCCGGTATCGAACTTGGATATACCACGGATAAGACGCTCATTTCCCTGGACTACTGGGCAAAGATTCTCAAGTACGACGACAAAAACGATAATGTCCCCGTTGCCCAGCTGGCCGACCGGTTCGATTACACCGAACACATGGCGAACTTCACCGCCCAGACCCAGCCGACACAGCGCCTCCAGTTCGGCATAGACGATTTGTTCTGGAAAACCCGGGACCCCGCCAACTCCGATGCCACCTCCAACGCCACGGACCGCTGGGAGTACACTCTGAATAAATTGACCCCGAGGATGCTCTATAACTTCGGGGATAAATTCGGGCTCGGCCTCAAGTACACCAATCTTATGACGGATTACAAGGACGATGCCGCAGGCCAGGGTGAGGATTCCGACGAGAACCGGGGCACCTTGAGCTTTTACTACTACTTTAACTCAAAAACTTCCTTTGATCTGGATTATCAGTACTGGCAGAGGGACTACGATAAAACCTCGGAAGACTACGACTCCAACCAGATCATGGTCAATGTAAACCGGCAGTTCAACTATTTCACCATGGGCGCGGGCGCAGGCTATCATAAAAGGGATTTTTCCAATGCGGCAAACGTGACCAACGGCGATCAGAGCCAGTTTGTCTGGAAAGCCTATATCATGGGCCAAAACCCCCCGGATGCCACCTCAAAGCCGAAAAGCTACATGTATGTCTCCGTGGGGAACAACCTCAACGACAGTGGTTCGGGGAACAGCTACTATTCCTCCACGCGGGTTGACGCCGTTTTCTCCTACCTGTTTTTTGAGCGTCTGAAGTTCACCCTGGACGGATATTACCAGAACTCTGACTATGAGACGGCGAACCGTGATGATGACCGCTGGTACGCCGCGCTGGCCGTTGACTACTACATGTTCAACGACATTTTGAGTGTCGGGGTTAAAGGCGGAATGGAAGAGCGGGATTCCAATATCGATACCAATGATTTTGACAATGATTTTGTCATGGTTAACGTCAAAATCGCCTACGACATGGGGTCTAAGTAATTTTCTGAACCCGGTTTGTAGAATCTGAAAAATAATGGTACAAATTCGTTTTGTACCATTATTTTTTGTTTAAATTGCCCGTGATGGAAAATCTAATGTTCTATTGTAAAAAAAATATCCTATCTTTAAGTGTCCTTGCTTTATTCGTGGTTTTTTCAGCTCAATCGCTTGCCGCGTCGGAATCCGGGGATGCCTCCTATCGCATCGGTTCAGAGGATATTCTGATCGTCTCCATTTTAGCCGGCGGCGAAGAGCAGGTAAAAACGGAAATGGTGGTCGGGGCCAACGGCAGCGTCAATGTTCCTTTTATCGGTAAAATCGAGGCCAGGGGACTGACCCTGGACGAGCTGGAAAATGCCATTGTCAAACCCCTGGAAGCCGATTTCTTTGTGGAGCCCCAGGTGCACCTGCAGATCAAGGAGTACCACAGCCTGCAGTTCTTTATCTCGGGAGCCGTTAAAAATCCGGGAAAATTCGAACTGGACTATACCCCCAGGGTAATGGATCTTGTGGCCAGTGCCGGCGGGGTCCTGCCTGAAAGAGGAAATCTGGCCTATATCCTCAGGGGGGTCAAGGGGAATCAGATCAACAATGAGGAGCTGGACCGCATGACTGAAATGGCATCGGGCAAATCCGGTCCCATCAAAATAGATCTGATCAAGCTGCTGGATGAAGGGGATATGACGGAAAATATCCGCCTGAAATCCGGAGACACGGTCTATATCCCCCTGGGCACCAGTCTTAACCAGTCCGCCACAAAAGTTTATGTTCAGGGCGAGGTGAAAAAACCGGGAATCATTGATTATCAGCCCGGCCTGACCGCTCTTGCCGCCTGCATCATGGCCGGTGGCTTTGACAAGTTCGCCGCCCCCAACCGCGCCATGATTGTCCGTAAGACTGAAGACGGACAGGAGACCATCAAGATCAACCTGGACAAAGTCATTGCCGGAGACATCCCGGATCTGCCCCTGAAGCCCGGAGACCGCATCCACATCCCGGAATCCTGGCTGTAATTCTGTAGGAGTTATGATGGAAGAACCCTTTGAGGAAAAAGAGATTCACATCTCCGATTACCTGATGGTCCTGCTCAAGCGCAAGACCGTTATCATCGCATTTTTTGTCTTTACCCTTACCGCAGTCGTTCTGTTCACCTTTCTGAGCACCCCGATTTACCAGAGTACGGCCAAGCTGATCATTGACAAGGAAAGCTCATCTTCCCCAATCACGGGCAAGCAGGTGGATTATGAAAACTACATGTCCCAGTCCATGACCTTCAACACCCATTTCAAGCTGATCCAGTCCATGCCGGTGTTAGAAAAGATGATCGACACCCTGGGCCTTGAAAAAGAACAGGAGGACCTTGAGGTCAGCCCGGTCAAAGAGATGATCGCCCAGTTCAAGGCCAACGTCAAACTGCTGCTGCAGTCCGGCCCTGAGGAACTCTCCCCCCATGAAAAGCGCATGGAACTGGTTGAAAAGGTCAAAGAAAAAATAGGCATCGGCCAGGTCCGGGATACCCGCCTTCTGACCATCAATGTCAAGGATAAGAATCCCAAGCTGGCTGCGGATATGGCCAATACCCTTGCCAACAAGTACATTGAGTTCAATCTTGCCAACAAGATGGAATCCTCCAAGCAGACCCTGGCCTGGCTCAACGACGAGCTGTACGGCCTGCGAAAGAAGCTGGAGGATGCGGAAAAGGCCTTTCTGGAATACAAGCAGGACAACAAGGTCTTTTCCATTGCCGGCAAGCAGAAAGTGGCCGAGCAGAAGATTCAGGAGTTTAACAACCGGTATCTTGAAGCCAGAAACCGCCGGTTGGAACTGGACGCAAAGATCACTGAGCTGTCGAGTCATATCCGGGGAAGCAAGGGGTTGGCCAATGTCAGGTCCCTTGTGGACAACCCCATGATCGATACGATTTACGGTAAAATCGTGGATCTGGAGTTGGAACTGTCAAGAAAATCCAAGATCTTCAAGGCCAAGCATCCTCAGATCGTCCAGATTAAAAGCGAACTGGCCAAAAGCCGGGTCCGGCTGGATGAGGAAATTCAAAAGGAGTTGTCCAATCTCCAGTCCGAGCGCAAGGTCCTTTTAACCCGGGAGCGGACCATGGAAAAGACCATTTCCGACTTTGAGTCCGATGCCCTGGACACCTCTTCCAAGGAGCTCAATTATACCATGCTTCAGCGGAATGTGACGACCTCCCAGAACCTTTACGACCTGATGGTGTCCAAGGTCAAGGAGTCCAACATCCTCCAGTCCAGCGACACCTCCAACATCCGCCTGGTTGAAGCGGCCCAGGTCCCTGTTGAACCCGTATCTCCCAAAAAGATGAGAAATTTGTTCTTAGGAGCTGTTTTAGGGCTTGTCGGCGGCATCGGCCTGGCCTTTTTTCTCGAATACATGGACCAGTCCGTTCGCACGGAAGAGGACATCCGCCAATACTTTAACCTGCCGGTACTTGCCGTCGTTCCCGAAGCGGACCGCTCAGAAACCTACGGAGCCAAAGCCTGATGTTTTCCAAATCCAAAGAAAAAGACCTGCTCAAGGACAAGGAGATCCTCCTGAGCCAGTTCCCCTCATCTTCCAGGTTCGCCGAATCCTACAGAACCCTGCGGACCAATCTGTTTTTCTCCGTCATGGAAAAAGACCTGAACTCCGTTGTCGTCACAAGTTCCGTGGAGGGAGAGGGTAAAACCACAACCTGCGTGAACCTTGCATATTCAATCGCCCAGGCCGACCGGAACGTCCTTTTGGTGGACATGGACCTGCGCCGTCCCCATCTGACCAGCCTGTTCGGTATGAGAAAAGAGGCCGGGGTCTCCAATCTTGTCACCGAGGTGTTCGGCACCCATTTGACCCACGGCAGCCTGGATAAATTTTCTCCGGATGACCTGATCGAACTGACCCGGCTTCAGGCCCGGACCTGCCGGCTTGAACTGGACGACGGAAAAGACCAGGTCGCGGTGTTTTTCGATAAGGGCAGGATCGTCGATATCTATTGGAAGAATCGCCCTGAGGGCAAAAAGCTGGCCAACAGCCTGATCAAGGAAAAACTTTTGACGGAAAAGGAGGCCCTGGCAGCCCTCGGCCACCAGAAAAAGTCAGTCCAGCGCCTGGGCACCATCCTTTACACCATGGGCTTTGTCTCGAAAAAGGATATTGCAAGAGCCCTGTCCATGCACACCATTGAGGCGATCAAGGCCCTGTCCGGCATCACTCAGGGGCATTTTGCCTTTGCACAGGTCTCCCGGGAGGATATCACCCTGTCTATCTCCCAGGATATCGATTTCCAGAAGCTTTACATGGAGTTCAATATCGGCGGCTCCGAAAAGGGCTTTATTAAGACCGAGGTTGAAAAGCTCATCCGCCCCACGGGGATTCCAAACCTGTCCCTGCTCCCAGCAGGCTTTGTCCCCCCGAACCCTTCCGAACTTGTGGGCTCCGAGAGAAACCGATTCCTGATTGAACTGCTCAAGGAGATGTACGATTTCATCATTATCGACACCCCTCCGGTCATGCCGGCCACCGATGCCGTCCTGATTTCTCCCAAAACGGACGGCGTCATTCTGGTCATCCGGTCCGGCCATGCGGAA
The DNA here is from genome assembly GCA_963677255.2 of uncultured Desulfobacter sp. Lineage (GTDB taxonomy): Bacteria > Desulfobacterota > Desulfobacteria > Desulfobacterales > Desulfobacteraceae > Desulfobacter. Next base: position 58,382 of record CAXXER010000005.1, read on the forward strand.
AAGCGGATCATCCAGGAGGCCCTGTCCCAGTTTGAAACCGCCGGGACAAGGGTGATCGGCACGGTCCTGAACCGGGTGGACCTGAAGGGGGAAGGCTATTACAGGTACTATAAAAAGTACTATGCCTCCTACTATGGGCAGAATTAGCCGATACGCAAAGATCGCATGCCTGGCCCTGCTCGGCGTTTTCCTCTTCTTTCACTGCTTTCTGTTCGCCGCAAGATTCCTCTACCAGTCCGGCGTCAACCGCATGCACGATGAGCAGTGGGACAAGGCCATTGCTACCTTTGACAGGGCCGAAGCTGTCCTCCCCTTTTTTATCCCGGAGGTCTACACCCTCCAGGACCGCTTCCGGATTTACAGTAAAAAAGGCGAAGCCCTTAATGAAAAGGCCCTGGCAAGCCTCAAGGAAAAAGGCACCACCATCTGGGCCCTGACCACTTACCGGCGATCCAAACAGGTCCTTGCAAAAGCGGTGAACATTAATCCGGACGTTTATGACGCGGCCTACTGGCAGGCCCGGACGGAAAATTCCCTGGAGCTACTCTACCCAAAGCTGTTTCCGGGAAAAGAAAATCCCTACAATGCAGATCCCTTTTACAAAAACGCAATCCGCCTTTGGCCCAACGGCATCACCGTGCATTACTCCTATGCCCGCTATCTGGCTGAGGTGGATAAGCCCCAAGCCCTTTCCGAAACAGTCAGAAAAATGATGGAAATTTTTCCCGCTGCATATCATTACCTGAAAAGAGAGTCTTTTTTCAGCCGTGATCTGATGCTGGAAATGGAAAAAGGCCTTGATGCGGCCTTGGCCACCGGTACGACTCCCAGGGAGGCCCTACAAGCCCTGGCAGATATCTACTCGGAAAAGGGTGAGGGTAAAAAAGCCGCAGAGGCCTATGAGAAAAGCCTTTCCCTCAGACGTTTTGCCAATACCGCCGACACCTATACAAGGATGGGGCAACTGCTGTTGAAAGACGGACAAGCAGATGAGAGTACACACTGGTTTTTCAAAGCCCTGAAAACCGCAGATGAGTTTGAAAAGACTTTAAACGCCGTTTTTCATATCCACAAAAGAGAGAACCAGCTTGAGGCCTTTATCAAACTGGCCATGGACTATGAAAACCATACCCCGGCAGACACGCTATTGGAGATTGCCATTGCCGAAGCCTGGCTGGCTTTAGACAATCCCGGCATGGCGAAAATCCGTCTGGTCCGGCTTAATGGAAAAAAGGAGAACGCCCGGGCCTGCTATCTTCTGGCAAAGATCGCCCAGGAAGAGAAAGACCTGGATCAGATGGAAGTCCTGGCCCAGCGAGCCACGGTGCTGGACAAACGCAATGCAGTCTACGAGTACCTTTTTTCCCAGGCGCTGTATCTTCAGAGGAAATACAGCCCTGCAGAAAAAGCCGCCACCCAGGCCATCGAAAAACTGGACAAGGCCAATCCCTGGTATTTCAGCCACCGTGCCTGGACCCGGTGGCAGCTTAAACAATATGGCAAAGCCATTGCCGACTGGCAGCGGGCCTTTGACAGTAAGCCGGATTATGCCAACTACCTCTTCTGGATCGCTATGGCCTATGAGAAAGAGGGGATGGCCACAGAGAGCCACCGTTATCTGAAGCAGGCGTTGAGACTGGACCCTGAAAACACACAATTTATAAAGTTGACTGAACAGCTTGAAAAGACAGGGAAATAGCATATACCCTTTTCGGGACGCCGCCTTCTGGATCATGTGCAGTCTGATCGTTTTTCTGCCCCTGGCCAGGGGCGCCATGCATCCCTGGGCTTGGGCATTTATGCAGATCGGGATCTGTATCTGTGTCGGCCTACTGATTACCCAGAGCCTTAAGTCCGGCTGCCCGGTGTTCGAAAAAACACCCTTGACCCGACCCCTGATGGCGTTGCTCCTTTTGGCGGGGATTTCTACACTTTTTTCAGAGTATAAACTCTATGCCTGGGAAGGTTTACTGCTGATGGTGACCTATATCGGGGCCTATTTCACGGCCCAGACCGTGATAAGGACCAGGAAACAGCAGCGCATTCTGGTGTATACCATTATCGCCACAGCACTGTCTCTTTGCGCGATCGGTTTTCTCAAGCGCTTTAGTCTCAATCCCTTTAGCTTCTGGGACTATAACGAGCTTAAATATAGTTCTACCTGGGTCGCCTCCACCTATACCAATCACAACCATCTGGCAGGGTTTCTGGAGATAGCCATCCCCTTTGTCCTCGCCTTGTTCTTAGCCCGCACTCGGCCTTTGAGCATCAAGCTGCTCCTTTCTTATATAATAGTCATCCTCCTGGTCACCCAGGCCCTGACTTTGTCCCGCGGAGGCTGGATCTCCACCATCATCTCCCTGGTCTTTATGCTCACCATCCTTTTCAGTCAGAGAGGGTTCAAGAGCAAAAAGCTCCTTGCAGGCATTGTATGCACTGCCATGATAATCGGATTCTTTATCCTGGTCTCCACCCCGGTGGTGGAGCGGAGCCTGACCCTCTTCGAACAGGATAAGTCAGCCAGCATGGAAGGAAGAATTCGTGCCTGGGAAGGCACCTTAAAGATGATCTCTGATTATCCTTGGCTTGGCACCGGCCCAGGCACTTATGAGGCTGTCTTTACAAAATATCAGCCAGCAGGGGCCAAAGAGATGTTTATCCAGGCTCATAATGATTATTTACAAGCAGTATCGGATTTCGGTGCTCCTTTCGTTCCATTGCTTCTATTGTTATTGTATTGCTTTTTTAAAGTGATTGGAAAAAACACCATAAATCCAAGCCGACAAGCAAAAGCTTTTTCCTTGGCTGTATTGGTTATCATTCTTGCCATCACTACTCATAGTTTCATTGATTTTAACATGCATATTCCTGCAAATGCTTTTAGTTTAGTTCTTATCGTTACGATAGTGAAAGAATCGGATCGTTGAATGTTTAGATAATGGTTAGATATGTTATCAGATTTGATGAAAAATAAATGTAATACCTTTTTTGGAAGTCAAAATTGCATGATCGAGATCTGTAGTTTCACTAATTTGCTCTAAGGGGTATTGCTATAAGTTGGATCGAAAAATACTTGGATCGCGGTCGGGATTTTTGATTGTTGTTTAGTGAGAAGATAGTAATAATAGTACTATAGTTTTATGTAAGGTAAAGTATTATAAAAGCTGATAAAAATATAAATGAGGTGATTAGAGGCGCATCTATAGCTTTTATTTTAAAAGTTCTGGCAGCAGGTCTTTCGTTTTTGCTCAATATAGTATTGGCAAGATTGTTAGGTCCTCAGGATGCGGGTTTGTATTTTCTTTCCATAACTTGCGTAACGATAGCGGCGGTGGTAGGTCGTTTTGGTTTGGACGATACGGTCGTCCGTTTCATTGGAGTGAGTTTAAATCGAAAGAATAAAGAGGCAATTAAAGGGATTTATTACATAGCCTTAGTCACAGTTCTTTTTTTCTCTTGCATCATGTCGCTATTTCTTTTCTTTATGTCTACCTACTTATCTGAAAAGTTGTTTTCAAAACCAGAATTGGCAGATTTGATGAGAGCGATGTCCTTGTCAGTTGTACCAATTTCCGTCTATACAATTCACGCTCAAGTTTTGCAAGGCATGAAGAAAATAAAAGACGCTATATTTACGCTCAGTGTATCAATGCCGCTATTCACGTTATTAGGGATATTATTTTTAGTCCCAAGGAAAGGGCTTTATGGAGCAGGCATTGCCTATAATGGAGCTGCTTTAATAACTCTTATAATAGGGGTGTACCTATTTAAAACAAGAGCAAAGATGTTAAAACCGTTTTCTGGTTCTTTTAGTAAAAGAGTTGTTTTTCAAAGTAGTCTTCCTCTGTTTTGGATGATGCTTTTTCAATTAGTAATTCTTTGGTCTTCCAGTATAATGATAGGAATGTTTATGGATAATGAGTCGGTTGCATTATTTAATGTTGCTAATCGTACCTCAAGTCTAATTTCATTTTTTTTGGTTGCAGTGAATAGTATTTCAGCTCCAAAATACGCAGAGGTTTATAGCAACGGAGAAATTCAAGAATTAGAGAGGATTTCAAATGAGATAGCAAAAAGAATAGCGATTGCTGCAAGCCCGATACTAATATTCTTCTTAGTTTGTCCTTCTTTTATTATGAGCTTTTTTGGCTCAGCTTTCAGAGAGGCTTCTATGTCATTTTGTATACTGACTATTGGTCAATATTTAAACGTTATCACAGGCTCAGTAGCTTATTTATTGATAATGTCAGGGAATGAGTCAAGCATGAGAAATATAATGGCCATATGTACGGTTTTATGTATAGTTCTTAACTATTACTTAATCCCAATATTCGGTATTGAGGGTGCGTCTTTAGCTACGGCTTTGACTTTAATATTTCTAAATATATTAGCAATTATATCCGTTTGGCAACATTTAAAAATAATGCCATTTCCATTGATCTCTATGTTTCTGAAAAAAAATAGGAGATAGAGATCAATGTATAAAATTATTTTTTGGGTATTAAGAAGAAGAGAAATGGAGAGTAAGTTTCTGAGATTTCTATTTAAAAAAAAGTATGATTTAGAGGTCGGAATGTATTCTTATGGCTGTTTCGATCCAAACCGGTTTTTCAAAAATACGGTAATAGGAAGATATTGTTCTATTTCTACTAGTGCGGTTGCATACAGAAGAAACCACCCTCTGGGTTCAGCTTCTCTTCATCCTTATTTTTATAATACAAAATATAAGTTTAGGGGAGCGAAAGATATACCGTTTTCTCCTTTAATTATCGAGGATGGAGTATGGATAGGCGCTAATGTGATTATCACACCTAAAGTCAAAAGAATTGGAAGAGGATCCGTTATAGGAGCCGGCTCAGTGGTCACTAAAGATGTGGGCCGGTATACTATTGTTGGCGGGAATCCTGCAACCGTTTTGAGGAAAAGGTTTTCCCAAGATGTAGCAGAGGAAATTGAGGAAACTAAATGGTGGCTGTTGAATAAGAGGAACTTGGAAGAGTTGTCCAATAAGAAGAACTCTCTTTTTTTCTTAGATAAGGAGAAAGAACAAAATGACAACAAAGAAAATCTGTCTGCTCTGGCATAACTTAGAATCGGGGAATTTGGGTGTTTCTGCATTGTCAGTTGGCCAGATCTTGATATTAGAAGAGATTTCTTTGGAAAATAACATAAAATTTGAATATACTACGGTCGGAACGGTAGCCGAGAGTAGTATTACTACAAGAGAGCATTTTTTGAAAGAGTTGGGAATTAATGTTACTCATATCGATTATATACTATCACTTAGCATAATCAGAGAAATAATTAAGGGCTTAATTTTTGGTAACGGGATATTTGCAAAATTTGACTATGTTATTGACATTGGTGAAGGAGATAGTTTCTCTGATATCTATGGTTTTAAACGCTTTTTTTGGCATTTTATCAGCAAACTTCACGTTATTCGATGTGGAACTCCACTTATTCTCGCTCCACAAACATATGGGCCATATAATGGATTTGTGTCTAATTCCCTTGCAAAATATGTATTTCAAAAGGCACACTCCATTTTTTCAAGAGATCAAAAGTCTAAATTGTTGGTAGAAAAATTTGGACTTAATTGCAGTTTGGCAACCGATGTGGCGATGGGCATACCTACTGAAACTGATCATAACTGTAAAAAAAAAGAAAGACTTTTAAATATTGGGATTAATATTTCCGGTTTGCTTTACAATAATGGGTATACAGGCGGTAATGAGTTTGGTTTAAAAATGGACTACAAAAAGTTTATAAAAAAGTTGATTTTGGCAATCTTAGAAATGGAAAATGCGAGAATACATTTAGTACCCCATGTCTTAACAAAAAAAATGTTGATTGAGGATGATAGTAATGTTTCTGAAAGCATAGTAGAAGATCTAAAGGCAAATCTTATACAAACGCAAGTGAATAGGCTTTTGATTGCTCCACGGTTTTCTAATCCGAACGAAGCAATTAATTATATCGGAGAAATGGATTTTTTTATTGGTTCGCGTATGCATTCCACCATCGCTGCTTTGAATAATTGTATACCGGTTATTCCCGTTTCATATAGCAAAAAATTTAAGGATTTATTTTGTAATCTTGGTTATGAGCATGTGATAAACGCTAAGAATGTAGAAGCAAATGATGCTGTAGAGCAAATAATGCTTTTTATAGAGGAAATTAATGACCTTAGAGAGCAAGTTCTAACCAGTAAAAAAAAAGCAACTATCTTTTTGCGTTCATACAAAAAGAACCTATCAAAGCTTTTGTTTTTATAACCCACTTCATCCTGGCTTAGTGAGAAATATGTGGACAATATCAGAGGTAAAAAAGTCGGAATTGTGCATTGGTTGTGGATATTGTGCTTCGTTGTTTCAGGGGAGAATGTCGATTAACACAAGAGGTTTTCTAGAGCCAATAGGAATTGATGAAAAAAAAATAGACATTTGTCCTGGAATTAATTTGGTTCGGAAACAGTCTCTTGCCAAAGAGTGTGACCCCTTATGGGGAAGGATTGAGATGCTCTTTGCAGGACATGCGGTAGATCAGAAGACAAGATTTATATGCTCATCAGGAGGCGGTATAAGTGCAATTCTTATATATTTATTAGATAATAATTTAATAGATTCAGTGGTGCACACAACCGCCGACGATTCTATTCCATATGCAAATAAACTAACGATAAGCAGCACCGCAGAAGAAGTAATCTCAGCATCTGGATCTCGCTATGCACCGTCCTCTCCGTTATCAAATATTTTTGATTTAGCTAAAAGCAATAAGAGATATGCCTTCGTGGGTAAGCCTTGTGATATATATGCCTTGAGCAAAGCGAAAGAAAATAATGTATCCCTAAAGAATACATTTCCATTTCTAATTAGTTTTATGTGTGGTGGATTACCAAGCCTTGCAGGAGCTAAAGCTGTGGCTCGAAACATGGGGGTAAGAGAATGTAATATTAAAAGCTATAGATACCGTGGTTATGGGTGTCCGGGGTTTTTAACAATTGAAACAGTTGCTGGAAATACCTACAAAGAAACGTATCATAGCGCATGGGGAAAAACCTTAAATAGGTTTTTACACTTACGATGTAAAGTCTGTGCAGATGGGATTGGAGAGTTCGCTGATATTGTGTGCGCGGATTTCTGGCTGACAGACAATAATGGTTTCCCGATTTTTGAGGAGTCGGAAGGAATGAACCTCTTTGTTGCCAGGACAGTATCTGGCAAGAGTATATTGGAGCAATGCCTTAATCATGGAACCATTAAGCTCACATCATCAGTAAAGGTGACCGATATAAAACAGCTCCAACCTTTTCAATATTATAGAAAAACAACAGTTTTCGCAAGGATACTCTCACTAAGACTAATTAAACGCTGTGCGCCAGTTTACAAGGGTATGAACCTTTTTATTCTAAAACACTTTAATTTATTTTCTCAGATTAAAAGCGTTATAGGAATGTTCATGAAACGGAACAATCATAGAAAGATTTCTTACTATGATGATTAAAGTGGCTTATATAGTAATCAGTTTGGGCTTCTTAGGGTATCCTCTTTTATCAATTCTCTACTTTTCAAGAAGCGTTGTCGTGTCAATAGTCTCAGTTTTGTGTGTTGTTATCTTTTTAGGAGCGATCTCTAACTCAATTAAAATTCTTGTTTTTGGTAGGCGTATAGATTGCTACCAAGGTTATCAATCTAAGTACCTATGGATAATTTATTCTTTTTTATTACATTCTTGTTACTGGTTTTTTTATTCTGTGATTTCTTTGTCCTATTTAAATCAGGAATTCTTCGGTGTATTAGTTAGAATACTGTATTGCATTTTGATTCCATCGATCGGAATATTAGTTATCAATCAATGCTCCTTTGAAAGACTACGCAGGTATTTTATTCATTTCTCAAGATTGTTCTGGGTAGTTACAACTATTGCTTTTCTCCAATTTTTTTTGGGGGAAACTGCGTTGCCTTATTTCTTACATTCTGATGATAGGTACTATCTCTCTATCAATGCTTTAGGTATGACTCGCGTAAACGGATTGATTGGCAACCCTATAGAGTTCGGATTGTCTTGTAGTTTAATGTATTACGGTTTCTCTCTTTTTCAAATATCCAAACATTCTAAACAAATAATTACTTTGACAGATATCTCAGTTGGTGCTTTGATAATAATGAGTTCATCAAGAGTTTTTTTTGTTGTTTTCTGTGCCTTGTTTCTTCTAAAAAAAATCTATAGTGGGTTCAATCTTTTTCGATTAATTGGAAAAGTGATTTTCATTATACTTTTCTTATTTGTATTGGGGGAGATGTCGGGATTAAGCACTTACGTGTATGATGCGCTATTTTCTCCATACAATTGGAGTACAAGGGCATCAACAGACTTGCATTATTTAGAAATAGGGGATGCAATTAAATCATTTATTGATTCCCCATTTTTTGGAAATGGTCTTGGTGATCAGGCCGGAAATAAGTTAAGAATAGTAACCGATGGAGCCATATGGGAATTGTTAGTTGAGACCGGTATATTTGGAGTTTTTACATTTTTATTATTTATTTGTAGTTTTATTAGGCCATCGCTAATTAAGGGAAAAAAAGTATCTTTTGATACCGTTTCAATTTTAGTTATGTCTTCTTTAGTTGCTCTATCACAAGGACTAAATTCTTCTTTGATGAATATACTAAATTCATCACTTTTTTTCTATTTGATATCTGGATATTTTGTAAAACAGTTTAATGAGAATTGTAGAGAATTATAATGCTTTTATTTTTGTAGAAAGTTAAGAAAATCAGTATCTAACTATGGTACCCCTCTCCCGGTAATCCCCCCGAAAAAAAGAAGTTATCAAAAGTAGAATTTTCTCGTAATAGATAAACAAAGGAGATTCTACATGAAAAAATCACGCTACACCGACAGTCAGATCTTAAATATCCTGAAGCAGGCTGAAAATGGATGCAAAGTCCCAGACTTATGTCGTGAATATGGAATGAGCAGCGCAACCTTCAACAAGTGGCGGGCCAAGTACGGCGGTATGGACGTTTCCCTGATGGCACGAATGAAAGAGCTGGAAGCGGAAAATCGCCAGCTCAAAAAAATGTACGCAGAATCCCAAATGCAGACCGAAGTCCTCAAGGAGGTACTGGGAAAAAAGTAACAAGGCCATCTCTTCGCCGGGAGATGGCCAAAACGGTTGTTAAAAAAGGGAATTTAAATATACGGCAAGCTTGCTCAGCGTTCGGTATCAGTGAGTCCTGCTTTCGTTACCAACCCAAGTTGTCGTCGGAAAATATGTTGATAGCAGACTGGTTGATACGATTGACCACCAACCGCAGGAATTGGGGATTTGGGTTATGTTTTTTGTACCTGCGGAATGTTAAAGGGTTCAAGTGGAATCACAAACGGGTCTATCGTATATACCGGGAACTGGAGTTAAATCTGCGCATTAAGCCTAAAAAACGGTTGGTAAGGGAAAAGCCTGAGGAACTGGCCCAACCAACATTAAACAACCAAATGTGGTCAATGGATTTTATGCATGATCAGTTAGAAGATGGTCGGAGTTTTCGCTTGTTTAACGTCATTGATGATTTTAACAGAGAAGGCCTCGGCATTGAGGTTGATTTTTCATTACCGTCAGAACGGGTAATCCGCTCTCTGGAGCAGATAATTGAGTGGCGGGGAAAACCAGCAGCAATTCGATGTGATAATGGGCCGGAGTATATCAGTGGAAGGCTTCAAACCTGGGCAAAGAAGCGAGGCATCAGAATCCAGTATATTCAACCGGGAATGCCTCAGCAAAATGCCTACATCGAACGTTACAACAGGACCGTACGATATGATTGGTTGAATCAATACCTTTTTACGGGTATTGAAGAAGTGCAAGATTATGCAACATCCTGGCTTTGGGAATACAATAATGAGCGTCCCAATATGGGGATAGGCGGCATTACCCCAAAACAAAAAATGAAGATGGCCGTATAGCCTCTACTTTTGAAAACTACTAAAAATGGGATGATTACCTGATATCTTTGATTGCATTGAAATGTTTTATAACTGTCGACGGCGCCACTCGTTCATAGAGAATAAAAGTCCACAACAATGGGAATTGGAAAAAGCCGCTTAGGAAAAGTGTCCATTTTTACTTGACCACATCACAGATCCCTGGCATAGAGGATTGGTTAAGCTATCAGGCCTCGGTTCTGATAAGAATCGTTCAATTTAGGATAAAATATCTCGTATAAATAATGAGATATTTTGCTTTAGAAAAATACATATTTTCGGGCTTTTAACTGGAGAGCATGCCAAATACTGATGTCCATCTATGTAAAAAGATACCCATATATAAAAGACCATATCTTCGTAGAAAATCGCACCATTCAAGTTGTAACTGAAAATAGGTAATAGGATATGATATCATTAAGTAAACCCCTTAGGATCGAAGTGCTAATTCTAACACTCAACGATTATAAAGACACAGAGGCCTGCCTAAACTGTTATAGTAAAATCAACAATCCAAACTTCCAACTATACATACATTTAATAGATAATGGATCTGACGTTATTTACACCGAGAAACTTTTTATGATTTGTAAAGCACTGAATATTGATTATATCCGTAATGATACAAATTTGGGTTTTGCTCCTGCCTTAGACAAGGCACTGTCTACAATTCGTAAGAAATACGACTATATTTTGTTATCGAATAATGACATAGTGTTCGACTTGCATCAAATGGAGACATTTATTCTAAAATCATTTTTGCATAAATCAAGCATAAGTAGTCCAGTTGTAACTTTCTATCCAAACAGTAATATCATCTGGCAAGAAGGCGGATATATTAATCGTTTGTTTTTACATCTTTGGATGCCAATGAAAAATAAGCTTGTATCAGAAATCAAAGACTTTGCTCCTCGTAAAGTCGATTTCGTTTCCGGTTGCGTTATGTTGATTTCTCATGATTATATCAAAGGTATTGGTTTTTTGGATACGACTTTTTTTTACTCTGTGGAGGACCTTGACTATTGCCTACGAGCAAGACCAATTGACAAAATTATGATTTTCCCAGAGTCTGTAATACATCATAAGGTGGCATCAACTAGTGGGGGCTGGACTTCATTTTTCTCAATATATAATAACGTTTTTGGCCGAGCTTACTTATCTTCAAAACAAGTAAATCCATTTGTAAAAATTTGTTCCTTTTTGTATTTGTTAATTCTTTTTATTCCAGTGAAAGCGTGGCAAGTTAGAAAAAGTCGAAATGTTTTCTCCGCCCTTCCGGCACTATATAAAAAGTCTTTTAAGATTTGGTTTAAAAAATAATGAGATCCGATGAACAAATAAACCATGCTATTTATGTAGCTACAAGGTCACCAGAAGGAAAATTGACTGGGCGAAAAGCTGTTATTAAAAGTGAGCTCAAATATCTTAGAGACAGATACTCATCGCTAACTTTATTATGTTTTGAGAAGATTGACAATCCTGAGCTGTTTTGTGATTATTTCGTGTCACTGAAAAGGCCGCCTTTTTTACGAATTGTTTTTAATATTTTTATGTATTTCTTAATGAGTAAGAAAAGTATAAATGAGTGCTTGTACTATAATCCTTCTAACCTTAATTTTATAAAAAAAGTACTAGAGCATAACAGCTTTCATGTTGCGTTCTTTGATATGATTAGAACTGCACATTTAAGAGATTCGATTCGCCATAAAATATCAGTGATAGATTTAGATGATTTATTATCAGAAAGATATAAGCAATATCTCAAAAGAAATATCCCTATTGAAGAAACACTCGGTTACTATAGATCTTATCTTCCGAAGCATCTAATTCGATTTGGGAAACTTTTTGCTAAGTATTTACTTTTCAGAGAGATATCTCTTTTGTGCAGAAGAGAAATAGAAGCGACCTCTGAATTTGATATAGTCAGTTTGGTATCATCGAAAGAGTGTAAAAAGTTCCAAAAAATCATAGAAAAGCGATTAAACTCATTCCCTATGACATTTTCAGAAGGATGTAATCTCTTTACTAAAAGTTGTAGGAAAGGCTATTTTGTTTTTTTAGGTGGACTGAAGTTTGCACCTAACTATGAAGGGCTAAAATGGCTTACTAAAATGTATCAAGAAAATAGCGAGTTAGGATCAAGTTCCCCAATTTTCGTGATAGGAGATTATGAGGATGAGCAGCTTAGTGGTTTAGATCAGCAACATTTTAAATACTTAGGATATGTTGAAAATATTGATGAGATAATCAAACATAGCAATGGTCTTGTTGCTCCAATCCTCAGTGGAACAGGGGTAAAAACAAAAGTTGTTGAATGTATGAGTAAAGGAATCCCAATTATTACAACAGAGTTAGGTATGGATGGGATTGAGTATGTCGACGGCTTAAATTGTATACTCTTTAATGATGATAAATCATTGCTTACCGCATTAAGTTCTGCCTCTGAGCCTGAATATGCTAAGAAATTATCCTCAGAGGCCTTTTCGACGTATAAAAAACATTTTTCGGAGTCGGTAATTTTCAAGAAGTGGGATAAAGTAATTGCATCGATAAAATAGGGGCTGTTTCCAAAAAAAATGGCAAAAAATTATAGACATTTGAAGATACCAATGATTTCATTTGTTTATGAACAGACATGCTATTTCAAATGAAAAGTGGGCTGTAATTGAACGATTCTTGTCCACGCCGAAAAAGGATAACAGGGGCCGCAAGGCAAAAGATAACAGATTGATGTTTAACGGCATTTTATGGATTATGAAAACTGGCGCACCTTGGAGAGACCTGCCAACATGGTTTGGCCCCTGGCAAACAGTTTATAAACGTTTTGCCAGATGGTCCAAGCTGGAGGCCTGGAAACGATTGTTCACCTATTTGATCAAAAATTGGGATAACGAGTCTGCCATGATTGATTCATCATATGTAAAACTGCACCAGCATGGTTGCGGGGCAAGGAATGGTCAATACTCTCAGGCTATTGGTCGAAGTAAGGGTAGCTTAACAACGAAAATTCACGCAGTTGTGGATGGCCTTGGCAACCCGATTAAATTAAAACTCACCGCCGGTAATGTTCATGATATGGCTCCGTCATGCGAATTGATTTCTGGCTTGGATGTGGATCAACTCCTTGCTGACAAGGCCTATGACGCAGATTCACTAATCCGACTGGCAGAATCAACGGAAAGCAGAGTCGTTATTCCAGCACGGAAAAATCGTAACACAATGAGATTTCTGGATAAACATGCTTATAAGGAACGACATCTTGTTGAGTGTTTTTTCGCAAAATTGAAAGCTTACCGAAGAATTTCAACACGATATGAGAAATTAGCCAGCAGCTTTTATGCAATGGTCCTTATTGCTTCTTGCTTGATATGGTTACAATAATTTATTTGGAAACAGCCCCTAATCTATATCCTATAAACTACTTTAACTATTGTCCAATAAATATGCACCTCGATATATTAACCTGGTAGAATATTTCAGGGTAGAGATGCCTCTTCAGCTTGCAGTTCTAATTAGGCCGATACTTTGATTTACTCATTGGCAGGGGTGGGTATTTTTTCGATTTAAGGACGTACGGTACTGTTTCTATATCTCCTTATAGATACGGCTGGGGGCTTTCAGGTCTTATGTTGGTTCATGAATTTTGCTAAGGTAGGGTAATCTAACATAATCAAATTGGGAAAAGAAATGACGCATCATCGTAAAGGCATTATTCTCGCAGGGGGAAGCGGTACTCGGCTGTATCCACTGACATATTCTGTCAGCAAACAGCTGATGCCTGTATATGATAAACCAATGATATACTATCCTCTGTCTACGCTTATGTTGGCGGGTATAAGGGATATCCTGATTATATCGACTCCACAGGACCAAGGGCCATACAAACATCTTCTTGACGACGGATCTCAATGGGGGATATCGCTCTCTTACGAAATTCAGCCTGAATCTGAAGGCCTGGCCCAGGCATTTCTGATCGGGGAAACGTTCATTGGCAAAGATCCCGTTACCCTGATTCTAGGTGACAATATTTTTTATGGGCAGGGGTTGTCGGCCAAGTTGCAGAATATCAGCGGGCAGACCGATGGCGCTGTTGTATTCGGATACTATGTCAAGGATCCAAAACGATACGGGGTGGTGGGATTTGACGCAACCGGAAAGGCGGCCACAATTGTTGAAAAACCAGAAAAACCGCCCTCCAACTATGCGGTCACAGGGCTGTATTTTTATGACAATGATGTGGTTGAAATTGCAAAAGAGATTCGTCCGTCAGCCAGAGGAGAATTGGAGATTACGGATGTGAACAACGTGTATCTGGATAGAGAGAAACTAAGTGTTGAACTGCTGAGCCGGGGAACCGCCTGGCTGGATACCGGAACCCATGAATCGCTTCTTGACGCCGGAGCATTTATCAAGGTTGTTGAGGATCGGCAGGGACTTAAAATTGCCTGTTTGGAGGAGGTTGCATATCGAATGAAATGGATAAACGCGGACCAGGTTGAGCAGCGGGCGAACCTGTTTGCCAAGAACGGGTATGGGCAGTATTTACTCGATTTATTGTCCCGGGAGGACGGATGAAATATACAAGGCTTTCCATACCGGATATGGTTTTAATGGAGCCCAAAGTGTTCAGAGATCAGAGGGGTTTTTTTCTGGAAACATTTCGTCGGAATGAGTTCGAGGACATGACTGGATATGGAGATTTCGTTCAGGAGAATCACAGCGCCTCCGTTATTGGTACGCTGCGGGGCCTTCACTATCAGATTGAGCAGGCGCAGGGAAAATTGGTCTGTGTCACAAAGGGTGCGGTCTTTGACGTCGGGGTGGATTTAAGGAAAAACTCTCCTTTTTATGGAAAATGGGCAGGAGCGAAATTAACCTCAGGCAATAAACACATGTTATGGGTTCCGCCGGGATTTGCACATGGGTTTATAGTTCTTAGCGAATGGGCTGAGTTCAGTTACAAGTGTACGGACTACTATGCTCCTGAATATGAACGATCCATACGCTGGGATGATCCTGATATCGGGGTTGACTGGCCTGAATTGCCCGGTATTGAAGTTCTGGTGTCCTCAAAGGACAGGGAAGGCGCTTCATTCAAGGATGCGGAGGTTTATGAGTGAAAGCTTTAATTTTGGGTGCAAATGGACAATTGGGATATGAGCTTCGAAAAAGCTGCCCGGAAGGATGCGAGGCTATAGTTTGCGATTATCCGCAAGTCGATTTCACCACGATTGATACTGTGGCCAAATGTATCGAGAAGACCGCTCCCCAGATAATTATCAACGCTGCGGCTTACACGGCTGTTGACAAGGCAGAAGAAGAAAAGGCACTTGCCTATCAGATCAATGCGCATGCTCCCAAAGCATTGGCAAAGTTTGCCTTAAATTCAGGTATCAAGCTTATCCATATATCCACTGATTTTGTTTTTGATGGTTGTCACCACCGGCCCTGCCGCCCTGCAGATCCTGTAAATCCTGTTTCTGTTTATGGTGCTTCCAAACTGGAAGGGGAAAAGGCCATCTGCGAGATCCTTGGGAAAGACAGCCTCATTATCAGAACGGCGTGGCTTTATTCTGCCAATGGCAATAATTTCGTAAAAACCATGTTGAAATTAATGCTGGAGAAAGAGAAGCTCACGGTGATTGACGAACAAATCGGTACCCCTACCTGGGCCAATGGCCTTGCAAAGGTTATCTGGAAGACCGCTGAAGAAAATGTGACTGGTCTTTTCCACTGGACGGATGCAGGCGTTGCCTCCTGGTACGATTTTGCCGTAGCAATACAGGAAGAAGCCATTGCAATGGGACTTTTGACTCAGCCCATTCCTATCATTCCTGTCGGTGTAGATGCGTATCCGACCCCGGCGAAAAGACCCTGGTACAGCGTTCTCGATACGCGCGATATTGCAGACCGTTTAGGCATTATACCTGTCCACTGGCGGGTACAATTGCGTGAAATGTTAAAAGAGTTGCGGACGGAAGATTAACCCAACCATACGTAAAAACAATTCCCGGAAAAGTATTCATGAACTCTCTTCTTATCACCGGCGGAGCCGGATTTATAGGGACCAATTTTGTCTACTACTGGCTTAAGGCCCACCCACAGGATCAGGTTGTGGTGCTGGATGCGCTTACCTATGCCGGCAATCCCCAAAATCTTGAAACTGCCATGACGCAGGAAAATTTTTATTTTATACATGGTGATATCCTTGATCAGGGGCTTGTCGAGCAGGTGATTATGGATCATCAGGTTGATACCATAATCCATTTTGCCGCTGAGTCCCACGTGGACCGCTCCATCCACGGGCCTGATGCGTTTATTCAGACAAACGTGGTGGGGACCCATTCGCTTCTTAACGCGGCTAAATCCTGCTGGCTGGATGATGGCTCCGGTCGTCCCCATCGATTTCATCATATCTCCACCGATGAGGTCTATGGGTCACTGGGGCCCGCTGACGCTGCCTTTGTTGAGACAACGCCCTATGCGCCTAACTCCCCTTACGCGGCGAGCAAGGCGGCCTCGGATCATCTTGTAAGGGCCTATCATGAAACCTACGGCCTTGAAGTGACCACAAGCAATTGTTCCAACAATTACGGACCGTTTCAGTTCCCGGAGAAGCTTATCCCGCTATGCATTGCAAATATCCTGGACGGGAAGGCCCTGCCGGTATACGGGGATGGGCTTCAGATCCGTGACTGGCTCTTTGTGGATGACCATAACAGGGGAGTGGACCTTATCATCAACAAGGGACATGTCGGGCAGACTTATAATATCGGTGGGAATAATGAGTGGGCGAACATCAATATTATCAAAACGATTTGCTCGATTATGGACGACCGATTTAAAACAGATGGAGACTTTATGAAACGCTTCCCCCAATCGCCGGCAGCATCCGGCCGGGAAAGTGCTTCTTTGATTACTTATGTAAAAGACCGGGCCGGGCATGACCGGCGGTATGCCATTGATCCAGGAAAGATTACCCTTGAATTGGGATATGATGTGAAAGAGCCCTTTGCAACTGGAATCGAAAAGACGATTGACTGGTATCTGGCGCATGAACCATGGTGGCGAAGGGTAATGGACAATAGTTATAGAGAGTGGGTTCAGCAGAATTACTCTACGACATAATGTCAATCTATTTAGGTTCCTACAGCCCGTCTTCAAAAACTATCAAAAATTTTTAAATGGAAGCTTCAATATGCATGAAAACGGCAGACTCTGGTTTCTTTTTTTCATTGATCTGATAACCATGTACATCAGCTATTATCTGTTTTACAGATATTACCAAGGCGGCATGATGGTTCCGGCTAAAGGCGTGCTTTTAATGGGCATCATTTTTTTGATGTGGACGGTGGTCACCATTAACTCCCATTTATGCACTCTTTCTTCAGGTACAAAGCTGTTTGATTTTTTTTCGACCACGGTCAAGGCGTACTCCTCATTGTCTGCTTTGGTTATCGCGCTGGTCGTAATCGGGGGGGAATTTAAACCCAATGCCAATCTGATTCTGTATCCCCTGTTTATTTCATTTATTGTGTCGGTTTTTGCCCGAGGCTTTGCCTTTGGAATTCGCAAACATTTTGTAATTAACGGCTATATGCAAAAGTCCCTGCTCGTGATCGGGGGCGACCGGATTGCCGAGCGGGTGGTCAATAAAATTCAGAATGAACCGGAGCTGGGGTACAAGCTGCATGGAGTCATTGCTGATTACTATCACGAAACCATGCCACAGGGGCTGTATCTGGGAAGACTGGACCGGATCAGCGAGGTATTGGCCTCTTATGTGGTGGATGAGGTCCTCATCGCCATGCCGTTGCGGCGGGAGGAGGAGATTTTAAAAGTCGTTGAGATTTGTGAATTTGAGGGCATTCGTTTCCGGGTCGTGCCCGATTTCTACCGAATCATTGAGAACCGGGCTGTGCTCGATTATATAGGGGATATTCCTTTGATTTCCATCCGGACGGAGCCGCTTCAGCAGATGAATAACCGGATGCTCAAGCGGGCCTTTGATATTGTGTTCTCCTTTTGCGTCCTAGTTGCGCTCATGCCGGCTACAGTCGTTCTGGCCGTGATTATTACCATGACATCGCCCGGGCCCCTGTTTTTCCGGCAAAAGCGGGTGGGAGCGGATAACAGGGAATTTGAGATGTTTAAGTTCAGAACCATGAAAGTGCAGAATGAAAAGGACTCCGATACCATCTGGACAACTGTGGGGGATGACCGGGTGACTAAGGTGGGCAAGTTCCTGAGAGAGCATAATCTGGATGAACTGCCACAGTTCTGGAATGTTTTTATCGGGAATATGAGTGTGGTGGGACCAAGGCCTGAAAGAAAGTTTTTTGTGGAGCAGTTCAAGGAGGAAGTGCCAAGGTACAAGGTTCGACATCAGGTCAAATCCGGTATTACGGGCTGGGCTCAGGTGAACGGGCTGCGGGGGGATACCTCCATTAAAAAGAGGATTGAGCACGATCTCTGCTATATTGAAAACTGGAGTTTCTGGTGGGATATGGTGATTATCTGGAAAACCCTTTTCGGCAGCAAGACCAATGAAAATGCCTATTGAAAAATAAGCAGGATTGCAGGAAAATGTTGCGGCCTTTGCCCTTCAGGGGCAAGGGCCGTAATTGTTTTCAGGGAAAGATAGACGCGTGGGAAATAAAATTAAAATAATCTGTTTCGGGATACTGCTTTTGGGCACGTGTTTATCAGTGTGGCTTGTGGACAGGTATACCCCGGTTGGGGATGAGATGCTTGCCACGGACAAATGGCAGACCAGAAGCAAGGGAGAGGGACAGGCCTGGATAAAGGACGGGAGCTTTTCTCTGGTCGCCAAAGCCGGGGGGGATTATGCCTCAGTCTATCAGAGCATTGAAATCCCGGCTGGAAAAGGCAAGGTATTATTATCCGCCGGGATACGGACGGAGGATGTGCAGCAGGGGGCTCAACCATGGGAAAAGGCCAGGCTTGTCTTTGCCCAGAATGACAAACGCGGTAAATGGCTAAGGGGAGATCATGTGGTCATTAGCCTGACCGGGACCCATAACTGGCAATGCTATGAAAAAGCCTTTGATATTCATCCGGATGCGGTGACCGCCCGGGTGGTGGTGGAGCTTCCGAGATGCCCTGGGACGATGGCGGCGAAGGATGTCCGGTTGTATCCTGTCCGGCAGGCAGATGGGTACGAATACTTGCGTTATGCTGTCCTGGGCTGTTGGGCCGTGTTCCTGGCGGCGGTGCTGGCCGGTATGGCAGGAGAAATGGACCGGGGCGGTTTTGCGATACTGCTGTTTTTTGCAGCGGCGATTTTGTTTGCAACCCTGATTCCGGGGGAATTGAAAACCCATATTTTCAAGGCTGTGACGGAGTATGTGATCAAGCTGACGGGGAGGGATGAACAAAATATGCTCGGCTCCCTGATCGGCAGCTGGGGGCATTTCATCTTTTTCCTGGGGTTCGGTGCGGCGACAGGGGGGCTGATGCCAAAAGGATCCGGGTTTCGGGCCTGCCTGAATATCCTGATCCTTGCCGGAGGGACGGAAATGGCGCAACACTATATTGACGGAAGGACCGCGACAATGGCCGATTTCCTGGTGGATGCGGCAGGCGGGGTTGCCGGCCTTTTACCGGTCTATGGACTGAGGAGGGGCGGAACGGATCAATGCGGATGATAAAAGGCTGCCTGGTGGTGAAAAAATCCGGAAAATCTGCTAAAAGGGGTGCAATCAAAGTGGCGGCTTGGATTTAGCTGAAGAATGGTATATGAGTGATTTGAATCCAGAAAACAAAGAGGGAAAATGAAAGTACACCTGATCGCAGCCGCACGGCCGAATTTCATGAAGATCGCCCCATTGTACCATGAGCTGGTCAAAAGGGACTGGGCTGATCCCGTGATCGTTCATACCGGGCAGCATTACGATTTGAATATGTCGGATATTTTTTTTAAGAATCTCAATTTGCCGGCGCCTCATATCCATCTGGGGGTGGGCTCCGGAACCCATGCAGAGCAGACCGGAAATGTAATGATTGCCTATGAAAAGGTGCTCATGGAGGAACGACCGGACCTGGTGGTTGTTGTGGGGGATGTGAATTCGACTGTGGCGGCGACCCTTGCCGCTGTTAAGCTGGGTATAAAGACGGCTCATCTGGAAGCGGGGCTCAGATCCTTTGACCGGACCATGCCCGAAGAGATTAACCGCCTTGTTACCGATTCGATAGCCGATTATCTGTGGACGCCGTCCCGGGACGGTGATGAGAATCTGGCCAGGGAAGGGGTGGATCCGTCCAAGATCAGCATGGTGGGCAATATCATGATCGATTCCCTTGTGATGGGAAAGCAGAACATTGAAGGACTGGATGTCTGGGGGCGGTTCGGCTGCAAGCCCTTTGAATACGGACTTGTGACCCTTCACCGCCCGTCCAATGTGGATGACAGGGCGTCCCTTGAGCGTCTGTGCCGGCATCTGGCAGAAATTTCTAAAGAACTGCCTCTGATTTTTCCCGTCCATCCCAGGACTGCGGCCAAGCTGAAAGCGTTTAATATAACAATCCTTGATGAGGCCGGGGGCATACGCCTGGCAGAGCCCCTGGGGTACAATGAATTCATGAACCTGGTATTTAACGCGAGGCTGGTGATTACGGATTCCGGGGGGCTTCAGGAGGAAACAACCTATTTGAAAATTCCGTGCGTGACCCTGCGGTCCAACACGGAGCGGCCGGTCACGGTAACTATCGGAACCAATGTGTTGTGTGAGGTGGAGGCGCTGGGGGGCCGGGTGGGGGATATTCTGGACGGAAAAGGCAAAAAAGGAAAGATTCCCGAACTGTGGGACGGAAAAACAGCGGTCCGGGTGGCGGATTTAATTGAAAAAACAGGGATAGCGTAATGAGCGGGGAAGGAAAGATTGCTGTTGTGGGGCTGGGATATGTGGGATTACCCCTTGCAGTCCATTTCGGGGAAAAATTCGATACCGTGGGATTTGATATCAAAGATCGTATCGTTGAAAACTGCGGGCGGCATGAGGATCCCACAGGGGAGGTGTCAAAAGAGGAATTTGCCCGGGCAAAGAGGTTCCAGGCGACCACGGACCCTGAAAAGATGCGGGATGCGGATTTTATCGTGGTGGCGGTTCCCACCCCCATCGGCGAAACCCGCCGGCCTGATCTTGAACCCCTGAAAGGCGCATCCGAAATCGTGGGCCGGGTGATGAAAAAAGGGGCGATCATTATCTATGAGTCCACGGTATATCCCGGACTGACAGAGGAGTTCTGCATTCCGCTTCTGGAAAAGGCCTCGGGAATGAAGTGGAAGCAGGATTTTCATGTGGGGTATTCACCGGAACGGATCAATCCGGGGGATAAGGAACATACCCTGACAAGGATTGTCAAGGTGGTCTCAGGGGATGACGGCAATACCCTGGAACAGGTGGCTGAGCTTTATGAAAGCATCGTCAAGGCAGGGGTCCACCGGACCCGGACCATTAAAGAGGCCGAAGCGGCCAAGGTGATAGAGAACACCCAGCGGGACCTCAACATTGCCCTGATGAATGAGCTGGCGCTTATTTTTGATCGCCTGGATATCGATACGAAAAACGTTCTGGAGGCGGCCGGATCCAAGTGGAATTTTCTCAAGTTCAGTCCCGGGCTTGTCGGGGGGCACTGCATCGGGGTTGACCCGTATTACCTGACGTATAAGGCTGAGAGCGCGGGATATCACCCTGAGGTCATTCTTGCCGGGCGCCGGATCAACGACAACATGGGGTATTATGTGGCCCAAAAGGCGGTAAAGCTGATTATCGGAAACGGGTGGAACGTCAAAGACACCCCGGTGGGGGTGCTGGGCCTGACTTTTAAAGAGGACTGTCCGGATCTGCGCAATACCCGGGTGGTGGATATCATAGAGGAACTGAAATCCTACGGTGTGGATGTCAAGGTCCACGATCCCCTGGCGGACCGGGAAGAGGCGAAAACCTATTACGGGGTAGAGCTTTGCGACTGGGAGTCGCTACGCGATCTGGGCGCGGTGATCCTGGCTGTGCCCCATGCCTGGTACCGGAAACAGGGGATTGAGGCGTTTGCCGGGATGCTGGGAAAGAACGGCTGTCTGGTGGATGTGAAGTCCATGCTGGATCCGGATCAAGCCGCGGCGGCCGGGGTGTGTTTCTGGCGGCTGTAATGGACCGCCGGATTTTTGCCTTGCCTGTCTTTTAAACCCGGAAAGAGTTTCTTTGGCTGGTTATTTGAAACAGGGCCCTGAACAGAAACCTGAGAATCAGTTTGAAATGGTTGCCGGAAAAAGGGAAGATAGTTTACCTTCCCTTTTTTTATTGGTATTTAAGGAACTATGAAAAAGATGAATCGTAAAGGAATTATCCTGGCAGGAGGAAGCGGGACGCGGCTTTATCCGCTGACCTATTCGGTCAGCAAGCAGATGATGCCGGTGTATGACAAACCTATGATCTATTATCCCCTGTCAACCCTGATGCTGGCCGGCATCAGGGATATTCTGATTATCTCCACCCCCCGTGATCTGCCCGTACTGGCCCATCTGCTCGGAGATGGGGCTGCCTGGGGGATTAATTTGTCCTATGAAATCCAGGAAAAGCCTGAAGGGCTGGCCCAGGCTTTTCTGATCGGTGACAGATTCATCGGAAATGACAGTGTCAGCCTGATCCTCGGGGATAATATCTTTTTCGGGCACGGCCTGCCTGCAACCCTTCAGGAGATAAGCCGTCAGGATTCCGGGGCGGTTGTTTTCGGGTATTATGTGAAGAACCCGAGACGATACGGCGTTGTGGGATTTGATGAAGCGGGAAATGTAACCAGCATTGTGGAGAAGCCGGAAAATCCACAATCCAATTTTGCGGTCACAGGATTTTACTTTTACGATAATGAGGTGGTGGATATTGCCAAGGGCATCCGGCCTTCGGCCAGGGGAGAGCTGGAAATAACGGATGTGAACAACGTCTATCTTGAAAAGGGAACCCTCAGGGTGGAGCTTCTCAGCCGGGGCACAGCCTGGCTGGACACCGGTACCCATGACTCCCTTCTGGATGCGGGCACGTTTGTCAAGGTCGTTGAAGACCGGCAGGGACTGAAGATCGCCTGCCTGGAAGAGGTCGCCCTGCATATGGGGTGGATCACCATTGACCAGGTGGAGGAGAGGGTAACATTATTTGAGAAGAACGGGTACGGGCGGTATCTTTCGGATCTTGTCCGCCGGAGAAAAGCAAAATGAAATACCGGTTCCTTGAAATACCCGAGATGGCGGTGATGACACCTGAAGTGTATCGGGATTCCCGGGGGTTTTTTATGGAAACATTCCGGGAATCGAGTTTCAGGCAGAAGGTGGCGGATGTCCGTTTCCTGCAGGATAATTACAGCGGTTCCATGCAGGGTACGCTGAGGGGACTTCACTATCAGCTTCATCACCCCCAGGGTAAGCTCGTCACCGTAACAAAAGGGTGTGTCTTTGATGTGGGGGTGGATTTGCGAAAGGCCTCTCCATATTTCGGGAAATGGGCGGGTGTGGTGCTGTCCGAGGAAAACCGGTCAATGCTCTGGGTCCCTCCGGGGTTTGCCCATGGATTTTATGTGATCAGTGCCTATGCCGAGCTGTCCTATAAATGTACGGATTATTATGCGCCTGAGCATGAAAGAGGCATTGCCTGGGATGATGCGGATATCGGTATTGAATGGCCCATCGAGGATGACAAGTCGGTCATCCTGTCTGACAAGGACAGGCGGGGGAGCGCTTTAAAAAATGCAGAGGTCTTTGCATGAGGGTGCTGGTCCTGGGGGCGGGCGGGCAGCTGGGATGGGAGCTTTTACGGAGCCGGCCTGAGGCGTTTGAGGTCATCGGATGTGACCGGGCAGCGGTAGATTTTCTCAGTGAGGAGAGCCTTGAGCGCTGTGTGGCAGAGAGCCGGGCGGACTGGATCGTGAATGCCGCAGCCTATACTGGAGTGGACCGGGCGGAAGCTGAGGAGGAACTGGCATTCCAGGTGAACTGCCGGGCTGTGGAGATCCTGGCGACACTGTGTAACCGTTACGGTATCCGTCTTGTTCATTTCTCGACGGATTTTGTTTTTAATGGAAAGGGCGTGCGGCCATGGCTTCCCGAAGATCGTGCGGATCCCATATCTGTTTATGGCAGATCCAAGCTGGGCGGGGAGGATGCCGTCCGGACGATTCTGGGAAAATCCGGGCTGATCATCCGGACAGCCTGGCTTTATTCAAGTCATGGGAATAATTTTGTAAAGACCATGCTAAACCGGATGGCGAAAATGGATGTCCTTAAGGTTGTGGATGATCAGATCGGGACTCCGACCTGGGCTGCTGTGGAAAAGGGGCTTGAAGGAACGTTTCACTGGACGGATGCCGGAATCGCCTCATGGTATGATTTTGCCGTGGCTGTTCAGGAGGAGGCCCTTGAACTGGGGATACTGGATGAAGATATCCTGCTGCAGCCGATCGGGTCAAAAGATTATCCGACACCGGCAAAGCGTCCGTTTTATTCCGTACTGGATAAAACGTCCATGATAAAGGCTTCAGGCATAGACCCGATACACTGGAGGAAGCAGTTGAGACAGATGCTGCAGGAGATGGTGCTGTGAGACGGATGTTGGTGACAGGCGGGGCGGGGTTTATCGGCAGCAATTTTGTCCGTTACTGGAAGCACCGGCGTCCGGTGGATGAAATCGTTGTCCTGGACGCCCTGACCTATGCCGGAAACATAAAGAATCTCGACGGATTGACAGAGGGGCCAGGAATCCGTTTTGTCCGGGGAGATATTCTGGATGAGGAACTGGTCTCCACTCTTTTGCAGGACCACCGGATAGACACGATTGTACATTTCGCGGCCGAGTCCCATGTGGACCGTTCCATTCACGGCCCGGATGAATTTATCCGGACCAACGTGGTGGGCACCCATTGTCTGCTCAAGGCGGCCAAGGCCGTCTGGCTGGATCAGGGAAGCGGCCGGCCCCACAGATTTCACCATGTATCCACCGATGAGGTTTACGGGACGCTGGGCCCTTTGGATCCACCGTTTGCCGAAACAACGCCCTATGCGCCCAACTCCCCCTATGCGGCCAGCAAGGCCGGATCCGACCATCTGGTCCGGGCCTACCATGAGACCTACGGCCTTGAGGTGACCACCAGCAACTGCTCTAACAATTACGGGCCGTATCAATTTCCTGAAAAGCTGATCCCGCTTTGCATCGCCAATATACTGGACGGCAAGACACTGCCCGTCTACGGGGATGGCCAACAGATCCGGGACTGGCTCTATGTGGATGATCATAACCTTGGTGTGGAATTGATTCTGGAAAAGGGGCGGGCGGGGCAGACCTATAACATCGGAGGCAATAACGAGCAGACGAATATTGACATTGTCTCAATGATTTGCGATTTGATGGACCGGCGGTTTGAGCGTGACGCAGGTCTGCGCCTTCGGTTCCCGGATTCCCCCGGGGCTTACGGGCGGTCTGCCGGTGCGTTGATAACCCATGTCAGGGACAGGGCCGGGCATGACAGACGTTATGCCATCAACGCCGCAAAGATAACGGATGAATTGGCCTTCAGGCCCAGGACCTCCTTTAAGGAAGGGATTCAGCAGACCATTGACTGGTACCTTAACAGGGAATCATGGTGGCGGGGGATAATGGACGGCAGCTATCTTGAGTGGATGGATAAAAATTACGATTAGGATCACAATATGAAAAAAGCATTGATTACCGGAATAACAGGGCAGGACGGTGCCTATCTTGCTGAATTCCTGCTTGAAAAAGGATATGAGGTCCACGGCCTTAAACGGCGCACCTCATTGTTCAATACGGCCCGGATCGACCACTTATACCAGGATCCCCATGAAAAGACCCGGCGGTTTATCCTTCATTACGGTGATCTGACCGACTCTACCAACTTGATCCGTATCCTTCAGGAGGTCCAGCCGGATGAAGTTTATAACCTGGCGGCTCAGAGTCATGTTGCCGTTTCTTTTGAGTCCCCGGAATATACGGCCGATACCGACGGGCTGGGCACCCTGAGGCTGCTTGACGGTATCCGACTTCTCGGCCTGGAAAAAAAGACCCGGTTCTATCAGGCATCCACTTCCGAGCTTTTCGGAAAAGTGCAGCAGATCCCTCAGACGGAAAAAACACCGTTTTATCCCCGCAGTCCCTATGCCGCAGCAAAGCTCTATGCCTACTGGATTACCGTGAATTACAGGGAAGCTTACGGGATTTACGCGTGCAACGGTATCCTGTTTAATCATGAGTCCCCTTTACGGGGGGAGACTTTCGTGACCCGTAAGATTACAAGGGCCATGGCCCGGATAAGCCTGGGGCTCCAGGATTGTCTTTATCTTGGGAACCTTGATGCCAAACGGGACTGGGGGCATGCAAAGGATTATGTCCGGATGCAGTGGATGATGCTTCAGCAGGAGACGCCCGAGGATTTTGTCATCGCGACAGGGGAGCAGCATTCCGTCAGGGAGTTTGTGACCCTGGCGGCAGAGCGGCTTGATCTTAAGATTGAATGGCAGGGACAAGGCATTGATGAAAAGGGGCTCGACAAAGCAACCGGCAAGGTCATTGTTGCGGTTGATCCAAAATACTTCAGACCGACCGAGGTGGAGACCCTTTTGGGGGATCCGTCAAAGGCCCGCAAAAAATTGGGATGGGTCCCGGACATCTCCTTCCAGCAAATGGTTGAAGAGATGGTTGAGTGCGATATCAAAGAGGCTAAGCGCGATAAATTATGCCTGAAATCCGGTTTTGATGTATTTGATTATAATGAATAGGCCGATCAATGGATAAAAATGATAAAATTCTTGTTGCCGGGCCCAGAGGGTTGGTTGGATCGGGTATTGTAAGACGGTTGAGTTCCCTCGGGTATTCCGATGTGCTGACACCGGCTCATAGCGATCTTGAACTGCTGGATTCCGGAGCCGTGGCTGATTATTTTGAACGCCACCGGCCGAAATATGTGGTTCTGGCCGCTGCCAAGGTTGGCGGCATCCTAGCCAATAATACGTATCCGGCCCAGTTTATCCACCAGAATCTGATGATTCAGAACCATGTCATCCACAACAGCTGGCGGGTTGGTGTAAAAAAACTCATCTTTCTGGGCTCGTCTTGTATTTATCCCAAGCTGTGTGAACAGCCCATAAAAGAAGAGTACCTGATGACAGGGCCTTTGGAGCCGACCAATTCATCCTATGCCGTTGCCAAAATAGCGGGGATTGAAATGTGCTGGGCTTACAACAGGCAGTACGGGACAAATTTTATTCCGGTGATGCCCACAAATCTTTACGGCCCCTATGATAATTTTGACCTGGAGACCTCCCATGTGCTTCCGGCACTGATCCGTAAATTTCATGAGGCAGGGGATCAGGGGAAAAAAGAGGTTGTCGTCTGGGGAACCGGGACCCCGAAACGGGAATTCCTTCATGTTGACGACCTGGCCGATGCCTGTTGTTTTCTGTTGGAAAATGAGATCGACCCCCTGGCATATGGGGAAAAATCGTTATTCAATATCGGCTCCGGAAAGGAGCTGTCTATAACCGAATTGGCCGGGCTTGTAAAAGAGATTACAGGGTTCAGGGGGCAGATTGTTTATGACAGGACCAAGCCGGACGGAACCCCCAGAAAATTACTGAATGTCTCCCGAATGTCTCAGTTGGGCTGGCAGGCCGGTGTTGATTTAAAGGACGGTATCAAAAAGACGTATCAATGGTTTCAGCAGGCGGTGGGAGCAGAAACCGTTTAATGATAGACTGCCAGAGCCTGGTAACGCTGGGGGTATGGGCGGGGTTATTGGGGGGATTTTAACCGGTCCAGGTCCTGGATGAGTTGTTCCGGATCAAACGGTGCCGGGATATGATTTTTAAATTCCCGGAGCAGGGCGCAGGCCTTTTCGGCGGATGACAGGGCCGGTTTGATCCGGCCGGCCTCATGGAGGGTAAAGGCGCCGGCGGTCCGGATCAGGGCCTGGAGGGCCTTTTTTTCAGGGCCGGTGGTTTTCAGCCATAAGTCTTCCAGCCATTCGTGGCATTCGTAGAAAAGATTTGAGGAAAGAAGCAGGGCGGCGATGTGAATGGCATCGGCCGGGGCCTCTGAACTTTCCAGGCTTTCAAACAGAGCATTATAGCGCCTGATCCGTTCATCGATGAAGTGTCGATGGGGCGGGTCGGGCGCTTTTTGTTTGAGGGCGAAGGACCGGGTGGCGAACCGGGATCTGTCGCCATCCTTGAGGGCTTCCAGAAAAAAGGTGCACAACTGGTTGCGGATATCCCGGCTTTTGCGGCTTTCATAAGGATCAAACATCAGAATTTAATCTCCCAGCATCGGTGGATTTTCTTGCGTTTGTTCTCGTAGTCCTCGGGGATGCTCTGGTCCGTTATTTCTTTGATGTCGGCGGGCTTGAGTTTGTCCGTTTTCAGGTCAAAGCTTTGATGATTGGTGGAGAAAAACAGGGTACCGCCGGGCCGCATGAGTTGAAATACTTCATTTAAGAGATCAGGATGATCCCTTGCAATGTCAAAGTGTTTTTCCGTTATTTTTGTGGTGGAATAGGAGGGGGGATCCACCACTGCCAGATCAAAGGTCCGTTCCTTTTTTTTAAGCTGTTTTAAAAAATCCAGGGTGTCCTGCTGAACCAGGGTATGCTGGGGGCCGTAAAGGCCGTTGAGTTCCAGGTTCTCTTTGACCCAGGTGATGGCGGTTTCGGAGCGGTCCACCGACAGGGTGGTGGCGGCACCGCCCTTTGCGGCGTAACAGGTAAAGGCCCCGGTATAGCAGTATAGATTGAGGAAATCCTTTCCTTCTGCCATCTGCCTGACCCGCTGGCGGGTGTTGCGGTGGTCCGAGAAAAGACCTGTGTCCACGTAGTCGCTGGGGTTGATGAGAAATTGAAGGTCGCGTTCCCACATTGGGATTTTAAGGTTCTTATGGGCCAGGCGGCTGTACCGGGTGCCTTCCTGGATCCCTGCTCGACGGATCTTCAGGTGCAGGTTTTCCGGTGGGATGTCCAGGGCATTTGCCACGGCGGATCCCATGGCGGGCAGCCAGTCCTTCGTGGACTGCTCGCGGCTGTATTCGCCGACCACAAGGTGGCCGCCGTACCAGTCCACCACCGCCCGGATCTCCGGGATGTCCCAGTCGTACAGGCGGAAGACCTCAAGATTCTGCTTCTTATAGCGTTTTCGCAGATGGTTGTATCTTTTTTTAACCCGGTTGGCCAGCATGGCGGCCTGGGCTTCATATTTAGTTTCCATGGGCAAAAGGTACACCATGATCCGCTTCAAGGCAAGCGGTCCGCCATTGACATCTTTTGGCCGCAATACTATTTTCCTTCAATATGACCTGAAATATGAACAGCTACCGATTGCACAGCGCAACACAAAGGAGTCTCAACCATGCTCAAAGACGGAGAAAAAGGCGTCATCCGCCAGCGGGGAACCGAAGATATAAAATATGCCATCGCCCCCCATGTGCCCTGCGGGGTGATAAAGCCGGACCAGCTGAGAAGGCTGGCCGATGTGGCGGAAAAATATAAGGTGTCGGAACTTAAAATTACCAGTGCGGCGCGGATCGCCGTCATCGGCCTTGAAGAGGATCAGGTGGACGACGCCTGGAAGGATCTGGGCATGGACGCAGGGTTTGCCACGGGATTGTGCGTTCGCAGCGTCAAGGTCTGCCCCGGCATCCAGTACTGCCGCCTGGCCAACCAGGACAGCCTGGCCATGGGCATGGAACTGGACCGGCGCTACCATGGGATGGTGCTGCCCAGCAAGATGAAGATGGGGGTGTCCGGCTGCAAGGTCCAGTGTGCGGAAAACTGCATCAAGGATATTTCCCTTTACGGCACCCCCAAAGGCTGGGCCGTGATGATCGGGGGGAACGGATCGGCACGGCCCAGGCTGGCGGATCTTTTGGTGGAGGACCTCTCCTATGAGGATGCGCTGCAGATGGTGTCCCGCATCATTGACTATTATAAGGAAAATTCAAAGCGGGAGCGCATGGGCCGCATGATCGAGCGTCTCGGGCTTTCCAAGGTGAAAGAGGATCTTCTGGGCTGATTTACGATGGATGTTTAATAGTCGCAGATCGACTGGTCAACCGAAGTGGGCACCCCTTCATAGGGTGTCCACTTGTTGGTTTTATAGGTGTCGTCTCCCCTCATGTTCTTGAGAATCTCAATACTGGTCTTGTAACCCTTGTACATCCGGCACATGTCCATGGCCATGCCGCAGATCAGGGCCACGGCCTGGACCAGTGTGATGTCGGAGAATGAAAACTCCCATGGATCGGCGGTATAGACCCGAAGCGCCCCGATGATCTTGTTGTGGCTGATGATGGGGACCCCTAAAAGGGAGGCGATCCCTTCTTTTTTTGCGGCGTCCGGATATTCGATCCTGGGATCGTCAAACACGTCATAGATGGCGATGGGCACAGCGTCTCTGGCCTCCCGGATGGCCTGCATGAAGTGGACGGGTCCCTTGTGAATGTACTCGGAACTTAAGCCCGACGAGGCCACAAGCCCCAGCTCCCGGGTTTCCCTGTCCACCAGGAACACCGCGCAGCCTTTGGCCTTGAAGGCGGTTTTGACGCTTTCCGACGTGATCAGTGCCACTTCCTCCGGATCCTTGCACTGGGAAATGGCCGTTGTCAGTTTAATGATGGTGTCATAGTACATGGTGTGATCATCCATTTGTTACCTCCTTTATTTGTGGATATACGGTCAGCACCAAAGAACGCGTAAGGCCCTGTGCCTTTTTCGACCGCTTTGGCGCGCGCAAACGTCTTACCTTGAAAAGGAACCTGGAAACGGCGGATTCAAAGGGGTGCTGTTATACCGGGGAAAAAAGAGGTCTCGGGGTAACTCTTAGTAAAGACTATAGTATATTGCGCAGGCCCGGTCAAAGAGTTTCATCTGTGCAATCCGGCGGATAAGGAGAATAAAAGAAGCGCAATATCCCCTTGCAAAACCTGGCCGGAAGATTATGCTATACCACAGAATTCAACCCCGTGTTGCAAATAGAGCAAAGGAGATAAAAAGCTGTGCGCGTACTGATCATTGTTGCCCACGGCAGCCGGAAAAAAGCCTCCGCCATGGAGGTGGCCGCCCTGGTGAAAAAAATAAATAAGAAGACCGATGGATTCGACTGGGTCACCCATGCCTTTTTGCAGTTCTCAGATCCCCTGCTGCCCGATGTCCTTGAGGCGGCTGCGGCCAAGGGGGCAAAGCAGGTGGTCCTGTTCCCGTTTTTTATTGCCACGGGAAGCCATGTCCAAAGTGATATCCCTGAAGCCGCAGCAATCGCTGCAGAAAAATACCCTGAGGTTTCCTTTACCATCACCCGGCACCTCGGGGTGGTCGATGCGGTGGAAGACCTGATTCTGGATGAGGTGGCCGCACATCTTTCAGAACTCGGAGAGGAGGGCTGATCATGGCGGACGCGCAAGTCTATGTGATCAAGGCCGGCGACACCTTTCCCGATCTGATTAAAGAGATGGGCAATTTCGAGGACTGGATTGTTTCAGGATTAGGGCTTGCCTCTGAAACGGTCCGGGTGGTGAACGCTGAAGCCGGCGAGGCCCTGCCTGAGCCTGAAACGGTCCGGGGTGCAGTAATCTCAGGAGCCCATTCAATGGTTACCCAAGGCCTGCCCTGGAGCCTGGCCTTAGAGTCCTGGGCCAGGGAAATGATCGGGGCCCGGGTGCCCCTGCTCGGCATCTGCTACGGCCATCAGATTATGGCCAGGGCCATGGGCGGCACGGTGGATTTTCATCCCCGGGGGACCGAGATCGGCACCACAACGATCCTTTGCCATGACGCCTGCCGTGGAGACGCTTTATTCGGATCGCTGCCCGACACCTTCAAGGTCCATGTGTTTCACTCGCAATCCGTTCTGGAGCTGCCGGAGGATGCCGTACTTCTGGCCGGAAATGATTTTGACCCCCATCAGTCCTTCCGCATGGGGCCCTGCGCCTGGGGGGTGCAGTTCCATCCCGAGGCCAATGCCCGGGCCACCCGGGGGTATATCAGTAACCTGGAAACGGCGCTGATTTCAGACGGACAGGACATTGAAGGGCTTGTCGCAACCCTTGAAGAAACCCCGCATGCCGCGGCACTGCTCCGGCGATTCGGCGACATGATTGCTTAAGAGCCCTGAGGATTAGTTTCAGCGCCGGTTCAATGTCCAGTCGTAGGGGAGATATGACACCTTGACGGACGGTACCGCATCCAGGGCCTTTAAAAGATCAGGCCCTGCGTAAAGGCGGACATAGTATCGGGGATTGTCGTTGAAGTCCCCGGCAAACCAGGAAAAAATCCGGCTTAAGTACAGGGTGCCGTCTTTGACGTAGTTGGATTTGGGGTCGTTGATAAAATCCCGGGTCCGCTCTTCAAGCTGGCGGTCCAGTTCATCCCCCTCAAAAGGTTTATTGAACAGGGGCGGGCAGCTTTTAGACGCACAATTAATGGCAAAGTGGACTCTGGGGTCCTTGAACCTTTCGCGCAGGACGTCCTGCTCGATAAAGTCCAGGGAAACCGTGTGGCCGTTAAGCGGGATAAATTCCTTGCTCCAGGGGTCGGAGAAAAAAGAGCCGATCTCCTTGATGGAGTTGATGTCCGGGTACCGGGTTAGAATCAGCTTCAGGGTAAAGGCGTTATAGGCGTTGATGTAAAAAGCCATTTGATGGTTGCGGGGCAGGGCGTCGGGATCGGCGGCACTGAGGATGGAAAGATACCGGTCAAGCTGTTTCTCGTCTCTTTTCAGCCCGTCATAGCTTACCCTTCGGCCTTTGACATGGTTTTCCAAAAGTTGAGCGTATATGCTGTTGTCCACACCGGCGGCAACGGCCCCGGCCGGGAAAAATCCTGACAGAATACAAAAAATGATAGCGGCGCCGACCGCTTTTTGTGCGGCCGCCTTGAGCATGGGGATTTTACCGGTTTTCATTTGGTCTCCTTTTCCGGTACAATGGGCTTTGATACAGCATCATTAACTTAATACGGGCATTGTTATACCAGACTCAGCTAAAAGAAAGAAAGTGTCATGAAAATTCTTCACCTGATCAGCCAGACGCCGGATTTCACCGGCAGCGGGAAATTCATCCAGCAGATCATCACCCGGGCCAAAAGCTTTGGCCATGAAAATTTTCTGGTGGCCGGCTGCCAGGGGGAGTTTAATCCGGATTCAACCCTGACAGATTCGGACCATACCGGGTTTGTGCGGTTTGATCACCGGGATCTGCCCTTTCCCGTGGCCGGTATGAGCGATGTCATGCCTTACGAAAGTACGGTGTTTTCGCGCATGTCCCAAGAGGATCTGGCCCTTTACCGAGAGGTGTTCAAGGATGCCATCGCCCGGGCCCTGAACCGGTTCAAGCCGGATCTTGTCCACTCCCATCATCTGTGGATCGTTTCATCTCTTGCACAGGAGGTGATTGAGGAACAGGCTCCGGGGCTGCCCATGGTGACCACCTGCCATGGGACCTGCCTGCGTCAGCACATCCTCTGCCCCCATATCAGCGAGGCCGTGACTCCTCACCTGAAGGGGATTGACAGGGTAATGGCACTGAACCCCTCCCAGCAGGAGGACATTATGTCCCGCTTCGGTTTTTCCAAAGCGCTAGTGCCGGTGATTGCCGGCGGATATGATGACAGACTTTTTGTGCCGGGAGAAAAACCCTCGGACCGGGTGGAACTTGTCTATGCCGGAAAACTCAGTTGTGCCAAGGGAGTGCCCTGGCTGCTGAAAAGCCTTGAACGGATAGAGACCCGGGATGTCCGCCTCCACCTGGCCGGCGGGGGAGCGGGCGAGGAAAAGGAAACCTGCCTGTCCCTGGCCCGGGAGCTGGGCGACCGGGTTATCGTTCACGGGCCACTGTCCCACCAGGACCTGGCAGCCTTAATGGGCCGATCCCATCTTTTTATCCTGCCCTCCTTTTATGAAGGCGTGCCCCTGGTCCTCATGGAAGCTTTGGCCTGCGGCTGCCGGGTTTTGTCCACGGATCTTCCCGGTGCAAGGGAGATCCTGTCCGACAGGGACAATCCCATGGTCCGCTTTATCCCTTTGCCACCATTGGAAACCATTGACGCTCCGTTTAAAAAAGACGAGCCCATGCTGGAAGAGACCCTGGCGGAAATGCTGACGGAATTCATAAGCGAAATCCGCACCTCGTTCCAGCCGGATCTTGAGGCGGCAAGGCGCCTGACCCTTCCCTACTCATGGGAAAAAGTCTTCGGGCGGATTAACAGGGTGTATGATCAGGCGGTTGACGCGCCGCGGGGCTGACGGTTCGAAAGACGGGGCTGCGGATTAAGGTGTGAGGGTGATGGCGACGGCGGCAATATCGTCATGGCATTTGAACCGCGGGTACTTTTTTCTGGATGCGTCCCCGGCTTCTATATCCCGGATCTTGCGGTGGAGACCCGAAAGACCCAATGCGTTGAAGGTCTTGACCAAGGGCGTAAAATCAGGGCAGGGGGCCGGGGTTTCACAGGGCAGGGTCAAACCGTCGGTAAAGAGCAGGACGGAGGCAACCCCGTCCAGGTAGACCGTTCCGCTGGAGAAAAACCGGTCAGCGGCCGCATCTCCGTTGAGCACCCCGTAAGTCTTGTTCATTTCCTGCCGGACTTTGAGCACCTGGCGCCGGAGCACCGGGTTGTCCAGGGTGTTGTCCGCCTGGGATTTCATCATAGCAAGGGTGGGATAATCATGATCCGTAAGGGTGCCCAATGCCTTATGGCTCCCGTTTTCGTATATTAGAAGAATCTGGGCATCCCCTGTCCTGAACCATTCCATTCCGTCGGATTTGAGGCGGACCACTGCCGCGCTGGTGCTCCAGACCTGCTCGGATTTCTCCGTACGAATCCCCTGGGCGGCCATTTGCCGGCTGATGGCGGTATTGGCCTCCACGGCCAGGCGGGTTAAGGGATAGTGGTTGGCGGAAAAGGTTTTTTTTGCAATATCGGCGGCCAGGGCGCCTCCGGTGAGGGTGCAGGCCGGATCGCCATTGTGTTTAGGGCCGGGAAAGGCTTTGTCTCCGGCAAGGCTGGTAGCTCCGTCAAAAACCCCGAACAGGGTGTCTGAAACCAGCAGGCGGTCCTCATTTACATGGCTGCTACCCTTTTCCAGAATATGATCTACGGTATTCATGCCTGCCAATTTAAGGCAGGCGACGGCTGAGATCAAAACGATAATCCCGATACGATTTTTTGATTTGAATAGGGAAAATCTATGAAATGAGTCCTAGGGCGGCGGTAATGTCAAGGCCGCCGTGAAATAAGGGCATGGGGGTAAGGGGCAGGTTCAGCGCCGTCAATAGGTGGGGTTTGGGACAGATAATCCCGGTGCGCCAGCCTTGAAAATCCAGGGACAGTTTGCGCCCGATCTCCTTGAAGAATTCTGTAATGTCCCAGTCTTTTCCAAGACGCTTGCCATAGGGCGGGTTCAGCACAACCACCCCGGTCCCTGAAGGGGCCGGGGCATCAAAGAAATTCTGGCATAAGATTTCCATGCGCTGCAAAAAGGCATGCCCCGCCCGGGTCTGCTCAAGGGCCTCAACGGCTTCGGGATCCATATCCGATGCATGAATGGGGGGCAGATTTTTTTGGGGATGGTCCTCTTGTATCCGTTTTTTTGCATGGTCAAAGCGGGCGGCTTGGAAGCCGGGCCAGTGTTCAAAGGCAAAGGACCGGAACAGCCCCGGCGCAAGTCCCTCCTGGATCATGGCGCCCTCTATGGAAAAGGTGCCGGAGCCGGCCATGGGATCGAACAAGGTATCCTTTGAGGACAATTCCAGGCGCCTGAGCATGGCAAAGGCCAGGGTTTCCCTTAAAGGAGCCCGGACCACTCGTGTTTTAATGCCGCGTTTGTATAAAGGATCGCCGCCCATATCAAGGCTGATGTCAAATCGATCATTTTCGCCCCGGATCATGAGAATCTGCCCTGCATCTTCAGGCTTTGCACCGAATCGCTCCGTTAGTATATTGCGGCAGCGGCCGGCAATGGCGTCGGTGTGGTAGAGTTTTGATTTTTTTGCCGCCGCCCGGATGCGGGGCAGGGTATCCGGGGGCAGGAACAACTCCCAGTCCACCGCTTTCAGTCCCTTTTCAAGCTCGGAAAAATGGGCGGCGCGGAACCGGGCGATGCGCATGAGAATACGGGTGGGGGTCCCCAAAAAGAGGTTGGCCAGGCAGGCCAAGTCCAGGCGGGCGGAAAAACTGACGCCGCCCGTTTCAATTTCAATCCGGTCGATGGACTGCCCCGGGGGCAGAAGCTTAAGTCGTTCCAGCCGGGTGGCAAGTTCCTTAAGTTCGGTCCGGCACAGGCCGGTCAGACCCGGGGGGCAGACGGCGAAAAAATCACCGGCTCTTCCCGAAACCCTTCGCTTGAGCCGTTTTTCAAATGCAGAACCGTGTAAATCCACTTATTTCCCGGCGGCGGTTTTCCGCCAGGCTGCGATCAGTTCTGTCAGCTGATCCTGAATAAAGGCGACGGTGTCATCCACATTTTTTTGGGATACGGTGGCAAGATCGCCTGCCAGAGCCTCAACCTCTTCTTCCGGGAGATCTGCGATCTTGGTCACGGCAAAGGTGTCTGCCTCATCCCCTTCAAGGATGAG
The DNA here is from genome assembly GCA_963677255.2 of uncultured Desulfobacter sp. Lineage (GTDB taxonomy): Bacteria > Desulfobacterota > Desulfobacteria > Desulfobacterales > Desulfobacteraceae > Desulfobacter. The sequence goes on from CAXXER010000005.1 coordinate 95,005, forward strand.
GCCGCAGCCGCCGGCCACGCCCAGAAACTGATCCTCCACATAAATGGGGACCACGACCTTGGTAAAGCCTGCATCACACTCTTCTACGGCCGGTTCACGGCTGTTTTTGACCATCGCCGTCATATTCATGTGGGCCACGGAGCAGATATAGCTCTGGCCTTTTGGTGTCGACTTGATCGCAGGGCACAGGCGGTTGCTCCAGTTTTTCACCTCGGTGATCCGTATCCCCTCCGGGTTAAACACAGATCCCTGAAAATGAAAGCGGTTGAAAATCTCGTTCTCCAGTTCCTCCCATCTGGGCAGGGGGCAGATATCAATCAGTTCCATGGCAGTTTTCCTTCGGTTTGGGGTGATGAAACTTATGTGGCCTCTGTTACCACGGGCCTGTAAACCATGTCAACGCGATCTTAATTTAAAAGGTCTTGCCGCAGCAGGAACCAGGACCGGCGCAGCCGGACGCCTGTCCCGGGGCGGAACCGCAGCAGGCCGTGTCTTTGGGCCCGGGAAATCCATGGGATGAGGAACCGGACATGCTGGAATGCGCAGCCATCAGTTTTTTTAAGTTTTTGCCGCTGCAGTGGGGGCAGGCCGGTTCATCGTCACTTGCAACCAGGAGCAATTCGCAGGTTTTACCGCAGTCTATGCACTGATAATCGTATAAAGGCATGTGAACTCCTTTGAAAAAGCGATAAAGCCCTGTGATGATGACACCTTTTTAAATGAGACGGGGGGTAAGATAGGGGGTATAAAAAGGTGCCACCACAACAGGGCTTTATCTTATGGTTTATTTTAGGGTTTACCAGTGTCCTTCAGTGTTGGCCTCGCTGGCAAAGGTGAATTTATCCTGTTTAAAGGCTTCCACAGTTTCCCGAACGGTGCCTGAGGCATCGTTGCCGACACGGATATCCGCTGCATTTAATGCATTAAAGGCATTGGGGCCGCAAAACCCTGTGAGCAGCACCTGAGCACCTTTGTCGCAGATGGCGGAGGCCGCCTGGATCCCTGCGCCTTTAAAGGCGTTTTTATTGGTCTCGTTGTCAATGATTTCCACCTCTAAGGTGTCCGTATCAATGACCAGAATATAGGCTGCCCGGCCGAATCTTGGATCGACCTCGGCATCCAGGTCCGTGCCTTTGGACGTGACCGCGATTTTCATGGCATTCTCCTTGGATCCTTGAGGTTAATGGGCACCGCCGCCGCAGACCTGGTCGTTGCGGATCTGGGCCAGTTTTCCTTCGATCAGGTCCATGACCACGGGCTCAATATCCGGGCGCTGGTCGTCATGAAATACATCAATGCCCACCTGACGGAATCCCATGAGGGGCCGCATGCCGATGCCGCCGACGATCAGGGCGTTAACATGGTTTTCCGCCAGAAGATTCACCGGCACCATGCAGCCGCCCTGGACATGCTCCTGGTTGGCCAGGGTGGTGACCTTCTCGATCTTGCCGTCTTTTACATCCACGAAGGTGAATACGTCACAATGGCCGAAGTGACCTGCCCGTGTGCCTTTGAGTCCGCCTTCACCGTTGGACGGGATGGCAATTCTTCCGTTTTGCATGATACTTTCCTCCTTACACGCTATCTGTGTTATTCAGTTGATTTTCAAAAATGCGTTGCCGCTTTAACAAATTCTTTCCTGGGCCATGGCGGAACTTGCCTTCACCCGTTTCCAGATCTCTTCCATGGCGCGGGCCGCCTGGCTGTCCCCATGGGTTTCCACCACGCTTTTTCCCTGAACCATGGCTTGGGTAAACGCCGGATCAAAGGGGATTTTTCCCGCCATCATCAGACCTTTTTCCCGGGCAATGTCTTCAATGGCGATGGCCTTTTCCGGGTTAAGATCGTATTTATTGATGCAGACCATGGCCGGCAGTTTGAAATGGGCGGCAAGTTCCGCCACCCGCTTCATGTCGTGGATACCGGATACCGTGGGCTCGGTGACGATGAGCACGGCTGTGGCCTGTCCCATGGAGGCGATGACCGGGCAGCCGATCCCCGGAGGGCCGTCTGTGATAATCAGCTCTATGATTCCGGTCTGGGCTCTTTTTCTTGCTTCCTCCCGGACCAGGGCCACCAGGCGGCCGGAGTTTTCTTCGGCTATTCCCAGCCGGGCGTGGACCATGGTGCCGAACCGGGTGTCGGATACAAACCATTGGCCGCAGGTTTTCTGGGGGAAGTCAATGGCCCCTGCCGGGCACAGGTCCACACAGACTCCGCAGCCTTCACAGTCCAGAGCATCGATGCGATAGGTGTTGTCGTCGCTTTGAACAACGGCGTCGAACCGGCAGACCTCAAGGCAGCGGCCGCATGCGGTACATAAATCCGTGTTGATAATGGCTTCGTTGCCGCTGACAAAATCGTGGGTCTCCCGGATTGTTGGGGCCATGATCAGGTGCAGGTCGGCTGCATCCACATCCGCGTCGCAGAGCAGGGCTTTGGAATCCCGGGCGGCCAGTGTGGCAAAGGAGGCGGTCAGAGAGGTTTTTCCGGTGCCTCCCTTGCCGCTTAAAATCACAAGTTCCTTCACTGGGCAGCCCTCCTCTCTCCCCCGGCCAAGACCTGAAGGTCCCGGAAAAGGGTGATGAATTTTTCTTTATATTCGGGCAGGGCGTCCACCAGAAGTTCTCCTTTTGAATAGGCCGCGGCAATACGCTTATCAAAGGGGATCTCCATTAAGATGGGCACCCCTTCCTTTTTTGCGTATTCGTAGACTTTATCATCTCCCATGCCGGCTCTGTTGATGACAAGCCCGTGGGGGATGTTCAATAGTTTAACCGCTTCAACGGCCAGGGTCAGATCGTGGAGGCCGAAGGGTGTGGGTTCTGTGACCAGAAGTACGGCATCCGCACCTTTCATGGCGGCAATTACCGGGCACGAAGTCCCTGGAGGCGCATCAATAATCGTCACCTCCTTTTGTCCCTCATGGGTCCTGACATGGCGGATGATCGGCGGGGCCATGACCTGACCGATATCGAGGTATCCTTGCACAAACTCAGGGCCGGGCAGGTGGTTGAACTTGCCGATATCCACCTGGCCGATGGGCCGGGAAATCTCTTTGATCGCGTTTTCCGGGCAGACCAGGGTACAGCCGCCGCAGGAGTGGCAGAGTTCGGGAAAGGTGAGGATTTTTTTGCCCATGACGGCAATGGCGCCGTAGCGACAGATCTCCATGCATTTTTTGCAATGGGTACAAAGGGTTTCGTCCACCTCGGGGATCGGGGCATCCACGGTTTCATGGCCGGTAAACACAGGTGCCAGGAAAAGATGGGCGTTGGGCTCTTCCACATCACAGTCTAAAAGGGCCAGGTCCCCGCCGGCAGCGGCGGTCAGGTTGGTGGCTACCGTTGTTTTTCCGGTGCCGCCTTTTCCGCTGGCTATGCTGATAATCATAAGCGTTCTTTGCCTTACTAAAAAGTGCCCAGCCGGGTCAGTTTGTCCAGGTGGGCGGATAGGTTGTCCGCATCCTTTTCATCCGGGGTCAAGGAGACCTGCATCAGAACCCCGTATCCTTCGAAAAAGTCGTGAAAGTCCTTGTCCGCCATGTCTCCTGCCACCACGCAATGGCTGAAGGGGCTTTTCTGGGTAACGGCTTCCACCAGGGGTTTGGGGGACATATCCTCCAGAGCGGAGGAGAGAACGATCAGGCTGACCGGATGATCCGGGGTTGCCCCGTCCAGCAGGGCCAGCAGGTCCTTTGCGGATCCGGCGTGTTCAATGTTCAGGCCTCTGCGGCCCAACATTTCGCCTAAAACGGCGAACCGGGCGGATTCTTCACTGACGAGTACGGCACGTTTCATTATATAAATGGTTCTCCTTTTTTATTTTCGTGGCCGGAACCGGTTTTGGGCCGGTGCCGGCGGTACTGGTGGAGACAAAAGCAAGGGGTGTGCCAGGGGGGATGCTCAGGGGGTTTTGTTTTTAATATCTTGAAAATATATAATATTTTTTTATTTCCCAGGGTCTGTGTCTGTTGGTGAAAAAGGGGCAGGGTGCAAAAATGCGACCCCCGGATTGCAGCGTCCTTGAACCGACGCGATGGAAAGACGCGTTGGGGGTTTACTTTGCCCCCCGGTTTGAGATACCTTAAATAAATTCAACGCTCGCCTTTTCTCCTGACAAACAACGATGATTTTGCCAAAGGCAAGTGTACATTCAACCCCCTGACGATGGATTTAATTCGTGAGACCAACCTTTCAATTTTTATTTAAAAAGATTTGTATCCTGTGGCTTTTGCTGCTGCTTTTGCCGTTGCGTGCGGATTCGCGCATGCCTGCCAGGGCAGGGGAGAAGATTCGGATCCAGCTGAAATGGTTTCATCAATTCCAGTTTGCAGGGTACTATGCTGCCTTAAATCGGGGATTCTACGATGCTGCCGGACTGGACGTTGAGATTCTGGAAGGGGGGCCCAGTGTTGACGTCCTGGATGCCGTAACCCATGGCAGCGCTGATTTTGGCGTCCTTGGGGCGGAACTTGCCTTCCATTTTTCCAAAGGTCGGGAAATCGTGGCGCTCGCCCCCATCATTCAGCATTCGATTAGGGCGATTATCGCCAGAAAAGGCATCGCCTCCCCCCATGATCTGGCCGGTAAAACAATGATGCTGAATACCAGCGAGCTGCCTGAATTTGAAGCCATGTTCCTGAACGAAGGCATGTCCATGGAACAGATGAACGTCCGGCCCAAGGATCGCGGTGCCAATGAACAGTTTATCCGGGGAAAAATTGACGCCATAAACGGCAGCATTGCCAATCAGCCTTTTTTGTTTGAGCGGGAAAATGTTCCCTATACCCTGATCCGGCCCATCAACTACGGCATTGATTTTTACGGGGACACGCTGTTTACCCCGAAGCGTATGATCCGGGAGCATCCGGAAGAAGTGGCGGCTTTTCTTTCCGCCACCCTGAAGGGTTGGCAGTATGCCTTTGACCACCCTGAAGAGATTGTGGATCTGATTTTGACCGCCTATGCTTCAAAAAAATCCCGTGCCCATCTGATGTTTGAATATGATCGGATTCGGGCCCTGTGCCATCCGGATCTTGTGGAAATCGGCCATAACAACCCCCAGCGGTGGGCGCATATCCTGGATACGTATAAGCGCCTGGGTCTGGTTGATGGTGACGCCCGGCTGGACGGCTTTTTGTACCGGGATTACCTTGAAACCGAACGCCTGTGGATCAAAGGGATTCTCTGGGGGCTTGCCGGTGCCGCAGCGGTTTTGGTGTTCATCGCCCTGTGGAATATTCGGTTGCGCAAAGCGGTTCGGAAAATGACGCGGCAGATTTTGGAAAGCCGTGAAAGACTTCGGATCACCTTGGATGCCATTGGCGATGCCGTCATCGCCACGGACGGTGCCGGCCGTATTGTCAGGATGAACCCTGTGGCCGAAACTCTTACAGGCTGGCCCCTGGACGAGGCCCGGGGGGTGGCGCTGGATCGGGTTTTTAAAATAATCAATATCAAGACGGGAGCGCCTGTAAAAAGTCCGGTTCAAAAGGTATTGGAGGAAGGCCGGGTCGTGGGGCTTGACCATCATACGGCCCTGGTGTCAAGAGACGGCACCACAGTGCAGATCGCTGATTCAGGCGCACCGATTCATGATCAGAATAAAAATATCGTAGGGGTTGTCCTGGTCTTTCGCGATATGACAGAGGAGTATCTTGCCCAGGAGCGGATCAGGGAAAACGAGCGCAAGTTTCGAAGCTACATGCAAAATGCCCCCTATGGGATTTTTATCCTGAATCCTTCCGGCAAGATTATAGAGGTGAATCATACCATGGGCATTCTGTTTGCCCGATCCGCTGAATCATTGCTGGACCGGGCCTGGACGGATATGGTTTCCGTTGAACAGGGCGGCCGGGATGAAGGGGATGGCCCGTCCCTCATCGAGGCGCTTGAGACCGGTCGGTCCCACGGCATTGCCTCATTTTACCCTTCAAAAGGGCGGGAGAAAGTCTGTGAAGTGGATCTGGTTCGGCTGGGGCCTGAGCGGGTCCTGGGGTTTGTCAATGACATTACCCACCGCAGGGTCATTGAGGCCCGGGCCCTTAATTTATCCAAGTTCCCCAGCGAGAACCCCAACCCCGTGCTCAGAGTCGATCCTGAAGGCCTCGTGATCTATGCCAACCGGGGCAGTCGCTCCCTTCTTGCGACCTGGCAAACAGCCATCGGCGAAAAGGTCCCGCCGGTATGGGGGCAGCGGATTGCAAAGGCGCTTTCGGACCAGCGGCCCACACCGTTTGAAGAGCAGGTGGGCCCGGCCTTTTTTTCTTTAGTCATCACACCGGTACCTGCCCACGGATACGTCAATATTTACGGCATGGATGTCACGGGGCTGCATAAAACCCGGGACCTTTTAAAAAAGAGTGAGGCCAAGTACAGGGACCTTGTGGAAGGAACCGACGATCTGATCCTGAGCATCGATCCGAATGGACAGATGCGCTTTGCCAACCGGAAGGTCGAATCCTATACCGGCATTTCCCAGGAGAACGCTTCCGGCCAGTCATTTTTTTCCTTTGTTCATCCGGAGGACAGGGCGGCGGTCAAGCGCTGGTTTTACGATTGTTCGCAAAAGCAGATCTCCTCTGCTTCCTGTGAGAACCGGTTGGTCAATGACCGGACCGGTGAGGTTCGGCATATGCTTTGGACCTGCAAATTCAACTATGCCGGGAAAGGAGTTCTCAAATCCGTGAACTGCGTGGCCCGGGACGTGACCGACAGAAAACGCCTGGAAGAGGAAAAGCAGGCTGCAGAGGAAAGCCTGAGGCAGGCCTCTAAAATGGAGGCTGTGGGCAATATTGCCGGCGGTATTGCCCATGATTTCAACAATATTATGGGGATCATTATCGGCAATGTGGAACTGGCCATGGAAGAATTGCCCGAATGGAATCGCGCCAAAAGGAATCTGGAGGAAATCAAAATCGCAGGCCTCAGGGCCAGTGAAGTCGTCAAACAGCTACTCAGTTTCAGCCGCAAATCGGATCAGCACAAAAAAATAATCCACTTGCAGCCCATTGTCGAGGAGTCCGTCAGTCTGCTTCGGGCCTCCATTCCCACCTCCATTGAACTGCGGGTGGATATGCAAGAACAGGCCGGACCCATTGAAGCCGACCCCATCCAGATTCACCAGATTCTGATCAACCTTTGCACCAACGCGGCCCATGCCATGGACGAAAACGGCGGGGTGCTTGGGATCGGTCTCAGAGAACGGGTGCTGGATGCGGATGCGGCCGAACAATTCATTAACATTGCGCCTGGCCGCTATGTGGAACTGGTCATCAGCGATACCGGCCAGGGCATAGATTCCGCCATCCTGTCTAAGATATTTGATCCCTATTTTACCACTAAAAAAGTGGGCAGGGGAACCGGCATGGGACTGGCCGTGGTCCACGGCATCGTAAAGAGTACCGGCGGCGGCATCCGTGTGGACAGCCGTCCGGGTGAGGGCAGCACCTTTTATCTGGTATTTCCGCGGGCCCGGTCGGGGGCGGTTGTATCCGAGCCTCAGGAAGAGCCTTTGGCCCCCATGGGATCCGGCCGTATCCTTTTGGTGGATGACGAGTCCGCGTTGCTTCATCTGGGCCAAAAACAATTGAAAAATTTGGGGTATGAGGTGGATATCCGAAATGACCCTATGGATGCCCTTGCCGCAGTGTCTGAGTCTCCCCAAGACTTCGATCTTATGATCACGGATATGACCATGCCCGGCATGACCGGGGACGTGCTGGTAGAAAAGGTGCTGGAAATCCGGCCGGATCTGCCGGTCATCCTGTGTACCGGCTACAGCAGCAAAATTGACCGGAAGCGGTCCCGGGACATCGGTGTCAGCGGATACATTGAAAAACCCTTTAACCGAAATCAGCTGGCCCGGGCCGTGGAAAAGGCCCTTGCCCGCTGATCCTGTCGAATGTCGATCTGTTGCAATGTGCAATAGACGGTAATGATCTGCAACAATTGCGTATCTGCCTAATTTTATGGCTAAAAATCACCGTTTTTATCAATCTTGTTTCATTGTGCAACCTTTTTGCTTAGTGCCGGATAGGAAATGTTTTGTTGATATGTGCATTAATTCCGGTTGGTTATTATATTTTTTGCCTTGGCCTGGTATTTGCTCAATAGAAGGGTAATCTTAAATCGGGAAAAGGAGATCCTCATGGGTGTGATTACGTTTTTCGGAAGAAAGTACACTGGCAGAGGGCAGCTGGCAGAAAAAGCAGCAGAAATCTGGGGATACCGGGTGGTTCGTGACCGGGAGGTCATTGAGGCCGCAGCCCGGGAATACGGATTAAAGGCTAAGGATATTGAAAACAGCATCTATATTGATCCGCCCCTGCCGGAGCGGTTCACCCCGGCCAAGGCCAGGTGCATTGCTGCGGTGAAGTCCATTCTGGCCCGGGAAGTGGACAAGGGACAGGTGATCTTCAGCGGATTTGTGGGCGAACTGATTCCCACGGACATCGGGCTTCATCTGCTGGTAACGGCTTCGGACCGTTTCCGTCTGAGACGGCTGCATGCCCGGGAGGAAAACAACGGCGCTGCCGCCTCAGATCAGCTGCGCCTGTCCGATGAGGCCTTTCTGCGCTGGTCCCTTTATCTTAAACATTCCGAAAACCGTGAACCCCAGGATTACGACGGGGTGGTGAACGTCTCCCGGACCGGACAATCCGAACTGATCCGGCTCATCTTGGAAGCGGCCGATAAAAAACGGCAGGAGAATAATCCCAAGGCATTCAGGCTGGCCGCCCGTGTCTCCAGGGTTATGGCAGAAAAGGGCCATCCTGTGGCGGTATCCGCCAGAGGGGATCGTGTGAATCTTCGGGTGAACAAACCTGTAATGATGCTGGCCCGGTATGGTAAGAAATTGTCCGCTTTAGCCCGATCCGTCAACGGGGTGGGAAAGGTCCGCACCCAGCCCGGCTGCTACCGGGCCGATATCTGTTCGGGACATGAGTTCAATACCCCCATGCATGTGGCCTGGCAGCCCCTCAAGCAGGAGTACGAACAGCTCTACGCTCAGGTTGACAAGAGTCGTGCCTTTGTATACCACCGGCAGGCGGCCCCGGTTCTGGTGAACCGGCCCAGAGCGTAAGACTTCTCTCACCCCCCCGGTCCGGTGCCTCCCCGGCCGGGGGTTATTCCAGCTTAAACGCTTTTATTTTTCTCCAGAGCGAGACCCGGTCGATTTCCATGATTTCCGCCGCCCGGGTCTTGTTCCAATTGGTCTGTTCCAAAACCCATTGGATATACCGTTTTTCTTGTTCCTTCATGGTGGGAATTTTCCCATCCTGGGCGGTGCGGTAGGTTTCGATGGCCATCTGGGTAATGTGGCCGGGCAGGGCTTCGGGATAGATCACATCACTGTTTTCCATAGCCACGGCGCGTTCAATGACATTCTCAAGTTCCCTGACATTTCCCGGCCAGCTGTAGTTGGCCAGAAAATCCATGGCGGTCCGGTCGATCTCCTTGACGGTCTTTCCCATTTCCCGGTTTTTCTTGCCCAGGAAATGATAGGCCAGAAGGGGGATGTCCGCATGGCGTTCGGCCAGGGGGGGCAGCTGGATGGCCGCCACGTTTAGGCGGAAGTACAGATCCTGGCGGAAGCTGCCGTTCTCCACCTCGTGCTTTAAATCCCTGTGGGTGGCCGCGATAAACCGCAGGTCTACGGGGATGGTCTGGGTGGCTCCCACCCGCATAAGTTCCTTTTCCTGGATCACCCTGAGAATTTTAATCTGCATGGTCGCCGGCATGTCCCCGATCTCATCGAAAAAGACCGTGCCCTTGTCCGCAAATTCAAACAGCCCCTTTTTGGTGGCTGCGGCCCCGGTAAAGGCCTCTTTTTCATGGCCGAACAGCTCGTTGGCCATCAGCTCCTCTGAAAACGAGCCGCAGTTAAAGGCCACCATCTCGTGATCCTTTCTGCTGCTTAAGCTGTGAATGGCCCTTGCCACAAGCTCTTTACCCGTTCCGCTCTCCCCTAAAATCAGGACGCTGATATCGGTCTGGGCCACCTGGCGGATGATTTTTTTCACCTCCTGCATGGCCGGGCTGTTCCCGATGATCTGGGGCAGTTTGGACTCTTTGTCCATGGCCTGTTTCAGGGCCTTGTTTTCTAACTGAAGGGCCCGTTTGAGCAGGGCTTCTCTGATAATCTTTCGGACTTCGTCGATTTTGTAGGGTTTTGCAATGTAATGGTAGGCGCCTTCCCGCATGGCCGTAACCGCGTTGTCCACCGTTGCGTATCCTGTGATCATGATGACTTCTGTTAAGGGCTGAAGTTCCCGGCTGTGTTCCAGGATCTGCATCCCGTCCATTTTTTTCATCTTGTAATCGGTGATGATCAGGTCAAAGGTTTTGGACTTGATCAGGGCCAGCCCCTTTGTTCCGGTGTCAACCGCAGTTACCTTGTAGCCCTCCTTGACCAGGATGTGTTCAAGGTTTTTACGGGCGATCTGCTCGTCTTCTATGATCAGGATATGTTCTACCATGGTTTTCCCTTAAGGTCCGGTTCAGTCCGGCAGACTGACCGTAAAAGCGGTTCCCTGTCCGAGTTGGCTTTCCACATCAATGGAGCCGCCGTGCTGTTCTATGATGCCGTGGATAATGGAAAGGCCTAACCCTGAGCCTTTCCCCACCTCCCGGGTGGTGAAAAACGGATCAAATATTTTTGCCAGATTTTCAGGGTCAATGCCCTGGCCTGTGTCAGATACTGTGAATTTGAAGGTTCCGGATTCTCGAGCGGCTGAAATCGTCAGTTTACCCCCGCCCTCCTCCATGGCGTAGACCCCGTTGATGATCAGGTTCAGCAGCACCTGCTGGACCCTTCTGGGGTCCATCGTTCCTGTAAGGGTTTCGTCTACGTCGATCACAACCTCAATATCCGAGGGGATTTCCCCTGAAATCAGGTGCATGGTACTCTGGATCAGGGTTTTAAACGGAATCTCTTCTGCGGAGAAGTTGCTCTGCCGGGAAAACTCCAAAAGGGCCCGGATGATGTCCCGTGCCCGGTTGATTTCCTGCTCCACCTCGGTGAGCATGTTTATTTTGAATTCCATATCCGGCTCTTCGATTTCTTCTCTGATGATCTGAACCGAGGTGGAGATATTGTTCAAAGGGTTGTTCAGTTCGTGAGCCACTCCGGAGGTCAGGGTACCCAGAGAGGACATTTTTTCGGCCTGGACCAGCTGGTTTTTGCGTCTGTCCAGCTCCTCTATCATGTGATTGAGGCTCTGGGCCAGATGTTCGAATTCATCCCCGGTCTTAATGTCGGGGATTTTATCAAACTCTCCGTTGACGATGCGTTTGATGCCGGCCTCAATGGTTTTCAGGGGGCGGTTCAGCTTCACCAGCAGGAAAATGGCGGTGAGGACCGTGAGAATGGACAGGGAAAACAAGGAGAGCAGCAGGTAGTCGCGGGAGCGGTCCAGCAGCTCAAACACCCGTTCGCGTTCCCTTCGTTCCACCTTTTCAATATCCGTGGTCAGCTCCCGGCCCAGCCGGGTGGCGGTTTCCTGAATGGTTTGAATCTGTTCGAGCTGCTCCGGGCTTCCGATATCTGCGTTGTAATATTCGTAGAGCCCTTTCATATTCCGCTGATAGGCGGCAATGGTCCGGGTCCGCTGGTGGACTTCGGGCATGTCCTCAATCAGACCTGAAAACTGCATTTCAATGACCCGTTGCTTTTCAGCTGTTTTGGCAATATAGGACAGCGCCTGGGTCAGGTCGCTGATATCTTTTCGAAGGAAAAAGTTTTTTTCGTACCGCCGGGCTTCTAAAACGGTGTCCAGCAGATCTTTTTTGCGTTCAATGAGAATGAGTTTGTCATTGATAACAGCGGTGCTGTAGTAGTTGAAAACCCAAATGGTCCCGTTCACCGCCATGAAAATCAGAAATAGGAAGGATATTTTTTGTCTGAGGCTGAATTTCATAAAGGGTATTTTATCGTTATTCATAGCGGCGGGACAAGGTTAAAATTAATTCAAAAGGTCCCGGGATGCTTCCCGGGACCTTTTAATCTTATGAAACGGTTAAGCAAACCGTTTTTACCCTATGCCGTAGAAAAAATAAATAACTGAAAGTTCAACAGATAAAAACAGAACGGTCATGACGGCACCGGCCTTGGCATAATCCACGGTCCTGTAGCCTCCAGGACGCATGATCAGAGCGTTGACCTGATGGGTGGGCAGAACAAAGGTATTGGATGCGGAAAGCCCGACCACAAGCGCGGCCATCCTGGGATCACCTCCGGCCATCACCGCCATGTTCATGCACAAGGGAACCAGCAGCACCGTCGCCCCGACATTGGAAATGACCAGAGTGAAAAATGAGGTCATGATTCCGACCACCCCCAAAAGGACAATCGGCGATGGCGTGCCGATAAAGCCTAAGACGGTTTGGGCAATAAAAGCTGCGGTTCCCGTTTTTTCAAAGGCGATGCCTAAGGGGATGAGACCTGCCAGTAAAAAGACGGTCATCCAGTCCACGGACTGGTAGGCTTCGTCCACGGTGAGAACGCCTGTGATGATCATGCCCAAAGCGCCTGACATCAGGGCCACGGAAAGCTGGATCTTGAGCACAATGATCTGGAACAGGGCGATGGCCAGCCACCCAACCGCAAACATGGCCTTTTGGGGCCGCAGGATTTCGCCTTCCAGAGGGGAGGCAAAGATCAGGGATCTGGGCTGGGGCCGGTTTTTAAGAATGTGAAATTTTTCCCAGGGCCCCTGGAGCAAAAGGGTGTCCCCCAAGGCAAGCCGGATGTTGGTCAGGCCGGAGTAGTACTTTCGTCCGTCCTTGAACAGTACTAGTGGATTGAGGCCGAACAGCTCTTTAAAATCCACCTCGTTCAGGGTTTTTCCGATGAGTTCGGATCTCGGGGATACAACGGTTTCAGCCATGCCTGCATTGGTGTTGGCAAGGGATTCGGCAAAGGTCTCCAGCGCCGGCTTGATTTCCCAGCCGAATTCTTTGGCCAGCCGTTCGATGTTTGCCCATTTTCCGACCACGGCAATATCGTCCCCGCTGCCGATTTCCTCATAGCTGTGGGGGACATGGTTGGTGGTCCGGTTGGCAGGGGATGAGATGCCGATCACGGTGACAAGAAACCGGGGACGGATATCCAGGTCATCCAGAATCCCGGTTTTACCGGTGCCTTTGGGCACGTGCATTTCAACGATGCTGTTCACCCCCTGGTACTGCTTGATGAGCATGTCGGAGGCGCCTTTGCCTGTTTTACCACTGCTGGAGGGCAGGATGAGCCGGCCGAAAAAGAAAAAATAGGCAAGCGCTGTGAGCAGCAGACAAACACCGATGGGAGTCTGGGTAAAAAGGCCGAAGGGTTCGAGCTTTTCTCCGCCTAAAACCATAAGATCGTTGAGCAGGATGGTGGGGCTTGCGCCCACCAGGGTCAGGGTCCCGCCGATGATGGCGCAGAATCCCATGGGCATGAGGATCCGGGAGGTGGGAATGCCCATGCGCTTTGAGATCCTTTGGGTGGCGGGCAGGAAAAGCGCCGCGGCACCGATGTTCTGCATCATGCTGGAGATGATGCCCACGGTACCGGAGACCAGCAGCATGATCTTGCCTTCGCTGTTTCCGGCAAGTGCCAGGATCGGCTTGGCCACCTTGTTCATTACCCCGGTCTTGTCCAGGCCCGCGCCGATGATAATTACGGCAATAATGGAGCACACGGCATTGGAACTTAAGCCCACAAAGGCCTCTTTGGGGGAGATCAAGCCGATGAGGGGTAAAAGGACCATCATCATGATGCCCACCACATCAACCCGGACCCATTCAAAAACAAAGAGGCAGATTACAAAAATAAGCACAATCATTGTCAAAATCATTTCAGGTGTCATGGATTCTCCATTCTGTCCGAAGAACTACGGTTGCAGCAGCCTCAAAAAGCCTGTCAGCATTAGCGTCAGTATTTAAAGGTTATTCGTTTTCGTTTCTGTATACAAAACACAGGACGGCCATAATCAGGATCAGGGCAATGCCGATAAAAAATTGGGTTCCCATAAGATTTTTCCTCCTTAATCCACGGCGTAAACAAAGAGCCGCTGGGCAATGCGGTTGTCCGTACGGACCGAATCCCTTATCGGGGCAGGTTCTTTGTTTTCCGTGATGATGAATTCGATGTCACCGCACTCCGAAGTGATCTCGGCAATGGCATGGTCGATATCCGAGTACTTGGTGGCGTGGGCAAATTTCAAGCCCTTTTCCAGGGCGGTTTTTTCAAAGGGCCGGACATTTTTCCGGGCCTCTTCCTGAAAGTCCCGGAACAGTTCTTCATGGCTGGTGGAGAAGAATTCCGTGACATCGTGGGTCAGGTTGGCGGCGTTGACGGCAATGATGCCGAAATCCATCCGTTCGGCCATTTCAAGGGCATAGTCGATCATGTCAGGGGTGAAGCGGCTGTCCATGCTGGCCACCACCAGGTTTTTCCCCGCGTTTTCAGCGCAGGTCATCTCATGCTCCCCATCAGCGTTCTTCAGGGCGCTGTCCTGGGAGAATTTCAGGGGAGCTGCCGTTTCATTGATTTTCTGGCGTTTTGTCAGCTTTGCCTTAATTGCGTTTAAAAAAGACATGGTACACTCTCCTTATATTACAAGGGTTGGAATCGTCATCCGGTATTTGCTCCATAAGGAGCAAGGAGTATACCAGGGGGTATGGAAACTGAAGATGCCTGCCTGACAAGGGATTTCGAGAAAAGTTGGAAATCAGGATAAGCGGATGCTTGTTGCATTAAGCAACGCTTTTTTCAGAAACGGCCCTTTGCCTCTGTTCACGCGGCTTTTGTGAATATTGCAGTTTTCAATAAACTGTTGCATGTTGAAACGATTTGGTTGAAGAAATAAAGTGAAAATGAAAAAGGCCGGGGGATCGTTTTGGAAAAGAACCTGTGATATGCCTTGAAAATGACGGCACCTGATCAAAGTTGCTGCACCCGGGAGGATTGCCGGGTATGGTAATTGCTATCCCTAAATTGGACTTTTTGCGGTGTAACATATTCTTATAATATCCGTTTGAGATCTTTTCTGGAGATACCCGTGAGACGTATATTTAAAAAAGAGGAAGAAATCGATACCACGCCCAGTGAAATCGATGCCCTGCGTGAGGCGGTGCTGGACCGGAAAATGCCGGCCCAGGTGGAGGAGATGGTACTCAAGGAGGTAGACCGGCTGGTCAAAATAAATCCGGCATCGGCAGAGTATACCATCGGCCTGAACCATATTGATTATCTGGCCACCCTGCCGTGGACCCTTTATACCCAGGACAATCTGGATATGGAGCGGGCGGAAAAGATCCTCAACGAGGAGCACTACGGCCTGGATGAAATTAAAGAGCGGATACTGGAGCACCTGGCCGTCCGGCTCATGAAGCTGTCCCGGAAAAATACCATCCTGGTGGTGGATGATGAAAAAATGACCCGGACCAATCTTGAACATGTTCTGTCCAAGGAGGGGTACGTGGTGGACACGGCTCCCGGGGGGGCAGAGGCTCTGGAGTACCTGGCAAAAAACGCCGTGGACCTGGTGATCACGGATCTTAAGATGGACAAGGTGGACGGCCTGACCCTGCTGGACCATATTAAAAAGGTACGCCCGGGCACCGAGGTGATCATCATCAGCGGCTATGCCACCGTGCTGACCGCAGTGGACGCCATCAAGCGCGGCTCGTTTCACTTTATTGCCAAGCCGTTGAAGCTTGAAGAAATCAGGGCCACGGTCAAAAAGGCCCTGGAAAAAAAGACCGGTATCGTTGAGTCCAAAAGTCCTGTGATCTGCTTTGCAGGGCCTCCGGGTACGGGGAAAACCTCCCTGGGCCAGTCCATTGCAAAAAGTCTTCAGCGCAAATTTGTCCGGGTCTCTCTGGCCGGGATCAAGGATGAGGCCGATATCCGTGGGCACCGGCGCAGCTATGCCGGAGCCATGGCAGGACGGATCATCCAGGAGATCCGGAGGGCCGAATCGGGGAACCCCGTATTCATGCTGGACGAGATCGACAAGATCGGCCAGGATTTCAAGGGGGATCCGGCCGCCGCCCTTCTGGAGGTTCTGGATCCCCAGCAGAACAGCCAGTTCATCGACCATTACCTGGACGTTCCCTATGACCTGTCCAAGGTGATGTTCATCGCCACGGCAAATACCATTGCCCGGATACCGGGGCCGCTTCTGGACCGGTTTGAGGTGATTGCCCTGTCCGGCTACACCGTGGGGGAAAAGGTCCATATCGCCCGCCGCCACCTGCTCCCAAGGGCCCGTGAAGATGCCGGGCTTTCCCAGTTCGACCTTGAATTCACCGAGGAGGCTTTGAGAACCATCATCCGGGAACAGACAAGGGAGGCGGGACTGCGGGAGCTGGAGCGCAAGATCGCTTCAATCTGCAGAAAGCTTGCCAGAAAAATGATAAAAGAACCGTCATCCTCCCGGGATATTAAGATTGATCAGGACGCGGTGAAAGGGTTTCTGGGGCCCGCCCGCTACCACTATGAAATTGCCGGGGCAAGGGACCGGGTGGGCTGTGCCACAGGGCTTGCCTGGACCGAGTCCGGCGGGGAAATCATCTTTGTCGAGGCCACCCGGATGTTGGGCACCCGCCGCCTGATGCTGACAGGCTCCCTTGGGGATGTGATGAAAGAGTCGGCCCAGGCCGCACTCAGTTATATCCGAAGCCATACCGGACAGTTCAACCTGCCGGAGGATTTTTTCCTGAATCAGGACCTCCATGTCCATGTCCCCGCAGGGGCCATTCCAAAGGACGGGCCTTCAGCCGGCCTGACCATTGCCATGGCCCTTTTATCGTTGCTGAAAGGTGTGCCCTGCAGGCGGGATACGGCCATGACCGGGGAACTGACCCTAAGCGGCCGGATCCTCCCCGTGGGGGGGATCCGGGAGAAACTTCTGGCCGCCAAGATCGCAGGGATCAAAACGGTGATTTTTCCGGCCAAGAACGGCTCGGAAATTGAGACCATTGATGAGAAACTGAAAAAGGGGATTCGGATTCTTACTGCTGGTGAGTTGGATGAGATTGTGGACCAGGTGCTGGTGCCGGAAGATCAGGGCCTCTCCCGGGACTGACGCTTCATTACCACCAGGGGCACGCCGAGGGATTTTTTTAGCCCGTCAATGCGCCGGTTACTTCCGGCGGTTTTTTGCCGCCGGTCCTGGCTGGGGTCATACACCGTGAGGATGACGTCGTGGTGGGTATTCACGTAGGCGGACAGATCCTTTTCCAGGCTGCCGGCACTGGAGGACACGGACACGGGCACCGGACACCCCGGGGTTTCCAGCAGTTTCTTTAAGGGGGCCGAGGCAGCCAATAATTCCGTCTTATCCCGGTTCTCAGAGGCAAACTGCAGGATACAGAGTTTGGCCCGGATCTGGCGGCACAGGTCTGTAGCATATTGAAAGACCGGACGTGAGGGCACCTCGCCGTCAATGGCAAGCAAGATCTGCTTCATTTATTTCTTTTCTTCCTCCTTTACGCCGCTGCGGGCGCTCTTTTATCGTATCATCCATAGAAAGTTGTGTAGGCCTGACCGGCCTGGAATGGGTCCGGCATGCCGAATCCTGTTTTTCTAAGTAGCATTTTGTGTACCAGGGCAGAAAACTTAAGGATTAGATGGCGGTTAGAATTTTGGAAACGCCCATGGATGGCAGATGTCAAAAAAAGGTCAGGCCATACTGGAAAACCATTGGACTCAGAAATTTGGCAGGGCAGCGTACCGGCACTTGTTACATTTTGAAATGCGGGCAGAAGCTTGATGTTTAAATTTAAATAATATCAATATGTTATATCGTTATTGCAAGGCGCAAGGGGGTGTTGTTAATTGCAACAGGCCATAGGGCCTGGCATGGTGCCCGGCCTGGCAGGTGCAATGGGCGTCAGACCTTTTTCAGCTTTTCCAGCCCGGCTTCGGTGCCCAGCAGGATCAGGATATCGCTGTCTTTTAGGGTGAAATCCGCACCGGGGATAAAACGGACCCGGTCGGGCACAAGTTCCTTGATGGCGACGACCTGGGCCCCGAAACGGTTGGTCAGGTTGATTTGTTTAAGGGTTTTTCCCACAAAGCCTTTCGGAGCGGCAAGTTCTATGATCCGGTAGCCTTCCAGGAAGGGCAGGTAATCGATGAGGTTGGGATTGTCCAGCTGGGCGGCCATGGAAATGGCATTGTCCTTTTCCGGAAAGGAGATCTCCTGAACCCCCAGTTTCTCAAGGATTCTTTTATGGGGATCACTGATGGCCTTGGCCACGATATGCTTGATGCCGGCCTCCTGGAGGTTGAGTACGGTGAGCACGGAATCCCCCAATACCGACCCGATTCCCACCACCGCCGTGTCCACATCTTTGATCCCAAGCTCTGCAATCACCCCGGCATCCGTGGCATCGGCCACTACCGCCTGGGTCACCAGATCCTTGATGTTCTGGACCAGGTTGGGGTTCTTGTCTATGGCCATGACCTCGTGACCCTTCTGGTAGAGATGGGTGGCCAGGTAATATCCGAAGTTTCCAAGACCGATGACTAAAAATTGTTTCATAATCCAATGCCTTTCTTATGCCCTTCATGGGGCGTGTGCCCTTTAGGGTGCTTATCCGATCATAATGTTTTCCTGGGCATAGGAAAACCTGGCTGATTTTTCCCTGCGACTGACGGCCAGGGCAATGGCCATGGGCCCCAAGCGGCCGATGAACATCATGGCCGTGATGATCAGCTTGCCCGCAGCCGAAAGGCCCGGGGTGATCCCCGTGGACAGCCCCACCGTACCAAAGGCACTGACCATTTCAAAGAGCATTTCTAAAAATGCCCCACGGCTCAGGGAATGGGAGACATCCCCGAGCTCCACCTGCTGAATCAGGATGATGCCGACAATAATCACGGCAACGCTGATGATCATAAGGCTGACCGCCTTTGAGATACTTGCGGGGGAAATCCTTCTGTAAAAGGCCTGGGGATGCTCATGGCCTGAAAACCTGGAAAACCCCAGAAGGGCGATGGTGGAAAAAGTGGTGACCTTGATTCCGCCTCCGCAGGAGCCCGGCGCCGTTCCGATGAACATGAGCAGGATGGAAATAAAAAGGGTTTCGTTGGCCAGGCTGCCGATGGAAAGGGTGTTGAACCCTGCCGTCCGGGTGTTCACCGCCTGGAAAAAAGAGGCCAGAATCCTTGTGGATAAGGGCAGATCTTTTAGGGTGTTTGACCATTCCAGCGCCAAAAAGGTCAGGGTGCTTGCGGCCAGGAGAATGAGGGTGCTGGCCAGCACCAGTTTGGTGTGCAGACTGAAATCGGTCCAGAATTTTTTTCTAAATGAGAATTTTTGCCGGATCTCCGCCATGACAATGAACCCGATACCGCCGAAAATGATCAGAAAGCAGATGGCAAGGTTCAGGACCCAGTCCGAGGCAAACCGGGTAAAGCTGTCCGAATACAGGGAAAAGCCCGCATTACAAAAGGCGCTCACCGCATGGAAAATGGAAAAGTACACGGCCTTATCAAGGGGGTAAAGGTGGTAGAATCGGGGAAACATGATCAGAGCCCCGATGATTTCGATGACCGCTGTGAACACAAGGACGTGGCGGATCAGGCTGTGAACGCTTTGCCCCTGGCCGTAGGAGTAGGTATCGCGGATCATGCTTTTGCCGCTCATGCTCACCCGTCTGCCCAAAGACAGCAAAAACAGGGTGGACAATACCATGATCCCGATTCCTCCGACCTGGATGAGTGCAAGAATGACGGTTCTTCCGAACAGGGTAAAGGTGGACGGCGTATCCACCACGGCAAGGCCTGTGACGCAGACTGCCGAGGCGGAGGTGAACAGCGCGTCAACCGCGCTGATGCCCCGGGTGGTTGAAACCGGCAGCAGCAGGAAAAAGGTCCCCGAAGCAATGAGCAGGGCATAGGCCAGAATAGAGATGCTTCCCGGGGATAACCGCCGTCCGCCAGGTTTTTTTTTCAGTGATTTGGTCATCTCAGGTTTTTTGTCTTTCCATGGTCAACCGTTCCGCACGGGGCGGTATACTGTTTTTACGCATTCACCGGGGGGCTTTTATCCGGCAACATCCGGGATTCTACGCCCCGAAACCGGGAAAATCAAATGCAGGACGGAAAAATTTGTTTCGGCCCCATGGGGCCGGGGGCGCCGGCGCATCCGGCCATTGCCATGGCGCAGACGGCCAAGGCGGTATAAAAGCACAAAACCAGTTTCTTTTTTTTCATAGCAGACCTCTTTTTGAAACCAATCCTTTAGGGGGTCTTGTGCCGATGCCCCGGATCTTTAGAACGGTATATTACGCATAAGGCGATTTTTATGTCTACAGGGGAATCTGAAAGGTTGTTTCAACACCTTGATTTGCCCTGGCCGGTGTGGGATGATGGAAAATCCCACAACAAAGGGGGCAGGTGCGTATGTCATACGAAAATCTGGACCTCATGGATCCAAAGGCCTTTGAGCTGATTCTGGACAGCATCTCGGACGGTGTCTTCACCGTTGATCACCAGTGGCGGATCATGACCTTTAATCAGGCGGCGGAAACCATTACAGGCATCCCGAAAGATGCGGCCGTGGGACGGTATTGCCACGAGGTGCTGGACTCCAATCTATGCGGAGAGCGTTGCGCACTGAAAAGGACCCTGGCCGAGGGACGGCCCTATTCGGTCCCTTCCGCCTATATTATCAGCGCGGCAAAAAAAAAGATCCCCGTGAGCCTGTCCACCTCCCTGCTATTGGACAAGCAGGGGGAGATCAAGGGGGGCGTGGAGATCTTCCGTGATCTAAGCTATATCGAAGCCCTGCGAAAGCATATCCATGAAGGCTACCGTATGGGGGACATCATAGCCAAAAGCGCCGCCATGACCAAGATTTTTCAACTGCTGCCCCAGGTTTCCCAGAGCGAAAGCACGGTGCTGATTTCTGGGGAAACCGGCACAGGCAAGGGCCTTGTGGCCCGGGCGATCCACAATTTAAGCGGGCGCAGAGATGGCCCATACTGGGCGGTGAATTGCGGGGCCCTGCCGGACAGCCTTTTGGAGTCCGAATTGTTCGGCTACAAGGCCGGGGCCTTTACCCATGCGGTCAAGGATAAGCCCGGCTATTTTGCCCTGGCCCACGGGGGCACCCTGCTGCTGGATGAGGTCGGAGATACCAGTGCGGCCTTTCAGGTCCGTTTGCTGAAAGTCCTGGAAAGCCATGAATTTCAGCCCCTGGGTGGGGTGAAAAAGGAAACGGCGGACGTCCGGGTCATTGCCGCCACGAACAAGGATCTTTCCCGGCTGATTGCCGACGATCGGTTCCGCCGGGATCTGTTTTACCGGATCAATGTGGTCGGCATTCATCTGCCGCCCCTGCGGCACCGGATGGAAGACCTGCCGCTGCTGGCAGAGCATTTCATCGACAAGCTCAACCGTATCCGGAACCGAAGGGTCGCAGGCATCACCCGGGAAGCGCTGGCCATTCTCATGAACCACGAGTTCCCCGGCAATGTCCGGGAGCTTGAAAACATTATCGAACATGCCTTTGTCCTCTGCCGGGAAGGGGAGATCGCCCCCGATCATCTGCCCTCCCATCTCATCCGCCACTCCCGTGGCGCCATGGATGTCCTTGCCTCAAAAGATCCCCTTCGGGCTGCCGAGGTGGATGTGATCCTAAGGGTTCTGCAGAAAAATCACTATGACCGCCAGGCCGCGGCAAAGGATCTGGGTATCCATAAAACCACCCTGTTTCGGAAAATAGAGAAGCTGGGCATCATCCTTCCCAAAATCGACGGCCGCAGCCGCCGCAGATCCTCCTGATTCCTATAAAGGAATGCCAAACTTTCTGGCATGCTCTTTGCTCATGCCTTCTGATGCACGGGACGCTGTTCCCGGATGCATAACCGACCCTATGGAAAGGAGCATATATTGTGGCAGTAAAAGAATCCTCCGGAAAAATAATGGATAAAATGCCTGAACCGGATCCGGATGCCCGGGTCAGGGCGACTTTAAACCAGATTACGCATAAGCTCATGGTCATGAGCGGCAAAGGCGGGGTGGGCAAGTCCAGTGTCTCGGTCAACCTGGCCACAGCCTTGGCGACCAGGGGATTTCATGTGGGCCTGATGGATGTGGATATCCACGGGCCGGATATCCCAAGGATGCTGGGGCTAACCGAGGATCTTACGGTAAGCGAGGCCAAGCGGATTCTTCCGGCCCGGTATTCCCCGAAACTCTCTGTGGTTTCCATTGAATCCCTGATGCCGGACAAGGACGCCGCCATTATCTGGCGGGGGCCGGCCAAACACGGCATCATCCGCCAGTTTGTCGGGGATGTGGACTGGGGACCTTTGGACTACCTGATCATTGACGCCCCGCCGGGTACGGGAGACGAGCCTTTGACCGTGGCCCAGCTCATCCCGGATGCCCGGGCCGTGGTGGTCACCACTCCCCAGGAAGTGGCCCTGGCCGATGTGCGCAAATCCATCCGTTTCTGCAAGCAGGTGAACATGGAGATTTTAGGCCTTGTGGAGAACATGAGCGGCTATGTCTGCCCCTCCTGCGGGGACACCCTGGATATCTTCGGCACCGGGGGCGGGGAGCGGACCGCCCGCCAGGAAGGGGTTCCCTTTCTGGGCCGGATTCCCCTGGACCCGGCTTTGGTCTCCTTTGGCGACAGGGGCCGCTCCATCCAGGTGGAGGCGCCGGCCTCCCCTGTGGCGCGTGCCTTCAAGTCCCTGGCCGATCAGGTGGCATCCTTAACCTGAAACCGCCCGGGATTCATCCGGGTGAGCTTATCTGCACCCCTATAGTGTTGCAGAACTGCAAACCTGTATCCGACCCTGTGGTGCATCCCGGCGTCCAAAAGCCTGTCTTTGGCCGGGCCCGGGAATGAACGGATAAAAAAAATGCATGGCATGCTCCTTGCTCTTTTAACAGGGCAAGGAGGTGCCCATGCCCAACCCCCCGAACCTGACCCCTGACCGTCAGAACGTCCCGGGTGCAAAAAGCCCTTCAAAAGGGCCCGGCCCGGACTGGAAGATCCTGCTCATCGATGATGAACCGGATATCCGGGAAGTCATGCACCTGTCCCTGATGGATGCCGGTCACGACGTGATCTGCGCCGGTGACGGGATTGAGGGCCTGGACCTTCTGACCCGTCATTCCCCCCAGATTCTCATCACCGATATTAAAATGCCCGGCATTGACGGTCTTGAAGTGCTCAAAAGGGCTAAGGAACTTCGCCCGGACACGGAGGTGATCGTCACCACCGGGTTCGCGGACATCAACAAGGCCACCGCAGCTCTGCAAAACGATGCCTCGGACTTCATTACCAAGCCTGTGGATGATCAGCGGCTGCATCTCGCCCTGGAACGGGCCTTTAAGCGATTTCTCGACCGCAAGGCCCTGGCTGACTACACCTTTCTCCTTGAAGCGGAAAATCTGAAAACCTCGGCAGACCTGATTCAGAAGGTGGATTTTCAGCGCAGGCTCATTGAAAACTCTATGGACGGCATCCTGGGGTGCGACGGGGAGGACCGGGTGGTCATCTACAACAGGGCCATGGAAGATCTGCTGGGCTATCCCCGCCACGAAGTTCTCAAGGTCCTGGGGCTTTCCGATTTTTTCGACCACAAGGATTTTCTGGCCCTCAAGCAGAACCTGGTCCGCCAGGGATACGGCGGGCCGGACCGACTTTTCCTCTATGAGACCGTCATGAAGGGAAAAAAGCGCGAACGCATGCCTGTTCAGGTATCCGGCTCCCTGGTAATCCAGGAGGACGCCAGCCGGGGCCTGGTCCTTTTTATCCGGGATCTTGCCCGGATAAGGACCCTGGAGCAGACCATCCAGGGCCATGAGAAGATTCTCCATCAGGAAAAGATGATGTCCCTGGGCCGTCTGGCCGCCTCCATTGTTCACGAGATCAACAATCCTTTATCCGGCATCCTCAACTATATCCGGCTGATGATCCGCCTTACCGGCGAGGGGGATCTGACCCCGGCTATGACCGACCGGTTTCGGGATTACCTGGATATCGTGGACCGGGAGACCTTCCGCTGCTCCCAGCTGGTATCGGGACTGCTGAAATTCTCCAGGAAATCAAAAGTGGAATTTTCCCCGGTGGATGTGGGGGAGCTGGTGCGCTACAGCCTGATGCTCTGCAACCACAAGCTTGAGTTGAGCAATATCCGGGTGGAAACGGCGGCAAGCCCTGATCTGCCAATGGTTGCAGGCGATTTCAATCAGCTCCAGCAATGCCTGATCAACCTGATTTTCAACGCTCTGGACGCCATGGCCGGAAATTCGGGTACCGCACGAAGCGGCACCGCAGATGGACCCGAAGATGAGAAACGGGCCGGGATCCTTCGGGTGGACACCCGCTACACCCCAGCAGAACAACGGGTCTGCATCCGGGTGAGGGATACGGGCCGGGGCATTGCCGCTGCTGATCTGCCCTATATTTTTGAGCCCTTTTTCACCACCAAGGAGGCTGGCTACGGAGTGGGGTTAGGACTGTCCACTGCCTTCGGCATTGTGGAGCGGCATGGCGGCCGCATTGATGTGGAAAGCCGGGAGGGCAAGGGCAGCTGTTTTTCCATCAACCTGCCAAAGGCCAGCCCTGGGGTCATTTCCGGGGATGGGCGGACGGCCGGGAAAAATTTTCAGGAGGGAATCCATGACTGAGGTACGCATCGGGGTCTATATCTGCCACTGCGGGGTGAACATTGCAGGGAAAGTGGATGTGGAAGCCGTCCGGGATCATGCCGCAGCCCTGGACCATGTGGTCCGGGCCCGGGACTACAAGTTCATGTGTTCGGAGCCGGGCCAGGCCATGATCGAGCGGGATATCGGGGAATACAATCTTAACCGCGTGGTGGTGGCCTCCTGTTCCCCCCGTCTTCACGGCAACACCTTCATGGATGTGTGCAAAAGATCGGGGATCAACCCCTATTTTTTTAATATGGCCTCCATCCGGGAGCAGGTTTCCTGGGTAACGGCGGATCCTGTCCGGGCCACGGACAAGGCCAAAACCCTGGTGTCCGCCGCCGTGACGCGTGTAAAGTTCCATAAGCCGCTTACCGCAGGCATCTCCCCGGTTCATCCGGAAATGGCCGTGATCGGTGGCGGCATTGCCGGTATGCAGGCGGCCATTGATCTTGGCTCTGCCGGCTACCATGTCTATCTCATTGAAAAGGACACCACCATCGGCGGGCACATGCTCCAGTTCGACAAGACCTTTCCCACCCTGGACTGCGCCGCTTGCATCGGCACCCCGAAGATGGTGGCCGTGGCCCAGAATCCCAATATCGAACTGCTCTCCTGCTCCCAGGTCACCGAGGTCTCAGGGTTTGTGGGAAACTTTACCCTGGAGGTGGAGCGAAAGCCCCGGTATATCGATGAGTCCAAATGCACCGGCTGCGGGGAATGCGCCAAGGTCTGTCCGGTGTCCATCCCCAATACCTGGGATTTGGGCATGGCCGACCGAAAGGCCATCGGCCGGGCTTTTCCCCAGGCGATTCCCATCACCTTTAACATTGAAAAGGCTGACCGGGCGCCCTGCACCGCAGCCTGCCCGGCCGGGATTAATATCCAGGGATATGTCCAGCTCATCGGTCAGGGTAAGTTTGAGCAAGCCCTTGATCTGATCATGGAAAAGGTGCCTTTGCCGGGCGTTCTGGGCCGGGTCTGCCCTCATCCCTGTGAACGGGTTTGCCGCAGGGAGGAAAAGGACGCGCCTGTGGCCATTCGTCAGCTCAAGCGTTTTGTTGCGGACATGGCGGCCACAAGGCCTGTGCCGAAGGTAGAAGACCGGCCGGAGAAAATCGCCGTGATCGGATCGGGGCCTGCGGGCTTGAGCGCAGCCTATTACCTGCGCCTGAAAGGGTACAGGGTTACCCTGTTTGACAGCGAACAAAAAGCCGGCGGCATGCTGAGAGTTGGCATACCCGACTATCGGCTGCCCCCTGAGATCCTTGAGCGGGAGATCGATCATATCCTGGCCCACGGCATTGAATTTCAGCCCGACACCCGCCTGGGACGGGATATGGAACTGGACAGCCTGGTGCCGGATCAATTTAACGCCGTTTTCCTTGGGCTGGGCGCCCAGGCCCCGTTACGTCTCGACATGGAGGGGGAGGATCTGGAAGGGGCCATGGATGCCCTGGCTTTCCTGGCCGCAGTCAACCGGGGCGAACCCACCTCCTGCAAGGGAAAAGTAGTGGTGGTCGGCGGGGGAAACGTGGCCTTGGATGCGGCCCGCTGTGCGAGAAGAATTCCCGGATGCGAGGTCACCATTATCTACCGGAGAACGGAAAACGAGATGCCGGCCTATGCCGACGAAATCGAACAGGCCCTGGAGGAGGGGATCACACTTGAATGCCTGACCAATCCGGTGCGCCTGGAGGGAGAAAACGGCCGGGCAGCCCGCCTGGTCTGCTCCCGGAACATACTCGGTGCGCCGGATGCCTCCGGCAGACGGCGGCCCGAAGTTGTGGAACATAGCGAATTTATGTTGGATTGTGACACCTTTATCCCCGCCATCGGCCAGTACCCGGATGTAACAGGGCTTGCATCCTGCGGTTTGGAATTTGACGCTAAAAACAGGATTCATGTGGATGGGGTCTCTTTTGCCACGCCGCTTGCCGGAGTCTTTTCCGGCGGAGACATGGTTCTTGGACCGGACACGGTCGTGGCGGCCGTTGCCCAGGGCCGCAGGGCGGCAGAGCAGATCCACGGCTGGCTTCAGGAGAGGGCGCGAACCCTTCGGGACGAGGATGGCGCCCTCGATACAATTGAGACTTTGCAGTCGGACACGGCTGCCGGTACGGATACCGGGGTCCGGGAACCGGTTTATCCGCCCATCCCATCGGATCTTCCGGTACGGGAACGGGCGCATCCGGTCATGGCAGCTCCGGAACTTCGGACAGGCTCATTTATGGAGGTGGAATATGCGCTGACCGAGGAACAGGCCCGGGCAGAGGCCGGCCGGTGCCTGAACTGCGGGATTTGCTGCGAATGCATGGAATGCGTGAAGGCCTGTGAGGCCAAAGCTGTAAACCATGATATGACACCGGCCCGCCGGAGCATAAAGGCGGGCTCCATCATTATTGCCACGGGATACGACACCCTGGACCCGTCACAGATGCCCCAGTACGGATACGGGAAGTATCCTAATGTATTCACCGCCCTGGAGTTTGAGCGGCTCTCCAACGCCACGGGTCCCACAGGCGGGCAGATCCTGATGCGGGATGGGGCCGGGCAGTTTACAGGGGCCCCCAAATCCGTGGCCCTGGTTCACTGCGTGGGCTCAAGGGATGTGAACTTCCACGAATACTGCTCAAGGGTCTGCTGTATGTACGCTCTCAAGTACACCCACCTGATCAAGGAGAAGGTGGGGCATGATACCAAGGTCTTTGATTTTTACATTGACATGCGCTGTTTCGGCAAGGGGTATGAGGAGTTTTTCCGCCGGTGCCAGGAGGAAGGCACCACCTTTATCCGGGGCAAGGTGGCCAAGATCACCACAAAGGCCGGAAGACCGGAGGAGGAGGGAAAGCTTGTGGCCATCGCCGAAGATACCCTGATTTCCAAGGTCGTACGGGTTCCGGTTGACATGGTCATTTTGTGTACCGCTATTCAGGCCAGGGCGGATGCGGCGGACCTGGGGCGGGTCATGGGGGTGAACCAGGGGGCGGACGGGTTCTTTTTAGAGGAGCATCCAAAGCTGGGACCCGTGAACACGGCCTCGGACGGGATATTTTTAAGCGGCTGCTGTCAGAAGCCCATGGATATTCCGGATACCGTGTCCCAGGCCTCGGGGGCCGCGGCCAAGGCCCTGGCCCTGGCCGCCAGAGGCGAGGTGGCGATTTCTCCGACAACCTCCCGGATTGACCCGGATATCTGCGCCGGCTGCAAGACCTGTATTTCCCTTTGTCCCTATTCGGCCATTGATTTTGACGAGCGCCTGGGCGTTGCCGTGGTGAATACGGCGCTGTGCAAGGGCTGCGGGAGCTGTTCCGGGGTTTGTCCCAGCGGGGCTGCGGCCAGCCGTCACTTCATGAAAAAACAACTCTTTGCTGAAATCAGCGGGGTCCTGTCCCGGGATATCGGACAGCCGGCTTAAAAAGGAGGAGCCATGGAAAAATTCGAACCGGTTATCGTCGCCTTTGTCTGCAACTGGTGCACTTATACGGCCGCCGACCTGGCCGGGACCTCCCGGTTGAGTTATCCCGAAAACGTCCGGCTGGTCCGGATCATGTGCACGGGCATGGTGGATTCCCAGTATGTGATCAAGGCCTTTCTGGAAGGGG
The DNA here is from genome assembly GCA_963677255.2 of uncultured Desulfobacter sp. Lineage (GTDB taxonomy): Bacteria > Desulfobacterota > Desulfobacteria > Desulfobacterales > Desulfobacteraceae > Desulfobacter. Next base: position 123,282 of record CAXXER010000005.1, read on the forward strand.
CGGACGCCGTGGTGGTCTCTGGCTGCCATCCCGGGGACTGCCATTACATCAACGGCAACTTCAAGGCCCGGCGGCGGATGAAGCTGCTCCAGGAGATGCTGCCGTTGTTCGGCATCGACCGGGAGCGGATCCGGCTGACCTGGATCGGTGCCAGCGACGGGATCGAGTTTGCCCGGGTCATGGGCCGGTTTACGGATCAAATCCGGGAGATGGGTCCGGCAAATCCGGCCTTAACATCTGACAGGAAAACGGCGGGGGTGTCATGACAGCATCGGAAAAAGGCGTAAAAAGGGAAACGGGGATAAAAAAAATGATGGCAGCCCTGCTGTCTTCAAAGGTTGTGGACGATCTTCTGGTGCCGGTGGCCCAGGCCGACGCCAAATCCGTCATGCCCGCCCTGGTCGCCTCGGCGGATGAGCTGGATCGAGCGGTTTTACTGGGGCCCTCATTTTTTATCAACACGGCCCGCATGGCGGCCAGGATATCCCATAAGCGATCGGGCCGGAGAACCGCTGTGTGGATGCGGCCCTGTGAAGTCCGAGCCTTTAAGGAACTGGTCAAACTGAACCAGGCCTCAAACGAAGAACTGCTGATTCTGTGCATGGACTGCCCCATGGCCCCGGACCGGGAGAGGTTTGGTGAGTATGCACAAACCCACGGGACCGACGGCGGGCCCTGGGCTGCCGGCATATTTCCGGATCCCCTTTCCTCAGGGCTTTCGATCTGCGGCACCTGCCGGGCCTGCAGATCCCCGCAGGCGGCGGATGCGGATATTCAGGTCCTTTTTTACGGCATGGATGAGGGGGCCGTTGTCCGGGCCGGCACCCCGAAGGGCGAGGACGCGATGGCAATGCTGAATATGGCGTCTGAAGCAAGTCCCGACTCCCGGGAAGCGGTGGTCGAAACCATGATCCGGTCCGGGCAGGAGTTTTTCGATTGTGTGGCCATCGATACCACCCAGGTCACGGACAGTCTTTCAAAACTTTCATCCTTTTTTGCCGCCTGTATCAACTGCTACAACTGCCGGACGGTCTGCCCCGTCTGCTACTGCCGGGAGTGCGTGTTCAATACGGATGTGTTCGAGCACGACCCTGCCCAGTACCATCTCTGGGCGGCCCGGCAGGGGAACCTGCGCCTGCCCTCGGACACCCTGTTTTTCCACCTGACCCGCCTGGCCCACATGAGCCATGCCTGTGTGGGCTGCGGCCAGTGTACCAGAGCCTGTCCCTCGGGTATCCCTGTGGCGGATCTGTTTTCCACGGTGGGCAGTCACATCCAGCACGCCTTGAACTATCTGCCCGGAAGCGAAACCCCTCCGCCGTTTACCGTGTTTAAAAAAGATGAATTTGAGGATGCCGTGGGCATCGACTAAAAGATAAGGAGACCCCATGAAACCTGATGCGGGAAAAGTTCTGGTAATCGGCGCCGGCACCGGCGGCATCCAGGCGGCACTGGACCTGGCCCAGGCCGGGGTCGGGGTGATCCTGGCCGAATCCTCCTTTCACACGGGAGGACTGGTTTCAAAGCTGGATGTCCAGTTTCCCACCACCTCCTGCGGCTTCTGCCGGATGCTGCCCATGGGTGGCCGGGACAAAAGTTCCCAGCACTGCCTCCGCCGGGGATTCACCCATGAGAACATTGACCTGCGCCTGGGCTGCACCCTGGTGTCGCTGGAAGGGGAAGCCGGCGCTTTCACCGCCGCTTTGGACCGGACTGCCCCCATGGTGGATCAGGACCGGTGCATGGGCTGCGGTCTCTGCGAAGCGGCCTGTCCCGTGGAGATCCCCGATCCCTACAACCAGGGACTGAGCCGCCGCAAAGCCGTGGGCCGGGCCTGTCCCCAGGCCATGCCCAATGCCTGGGCCATTGATCCTGCCGCCTGCACCCGCTGCGGCGCCTGCGAGCCGGCCTGCCCCACCGGAGCCATAACGCTTACGCCGGGCGGGAAGGGCGCCTTTAATATACTGGTGGTGGATGATGAGGCCATTGTCCGGGATTCCATGTCCGAATGGCTTGGACTTGAGGGCTATGCCGTGACCACGGCGGAATCCGGGCCCAAGGCCCTGGAGAAAATAGATGAAGCGCCTTTCCATTTGATGCTCACCGATATCAAAATGCCCGGCATGGACGGGGTGGAACTTTTGGCAAAGGCCAAAGCCAAACTTCCCGGTCTGACCGGCATCATGATGACAGCCTACGCCGAGGTGGATTCCGCTGTCAACGCTATGAAGGAGGGGGCTCTGGATTACGTGACCAAACCCTTTGAACCTGAAAAGGTCCTTGAGATGGTGTCACGGTGCTACGAGGTCTTCCGGTCGGAATCTGCGGTCAGAGAAGAGGTGGGCGCCGTGATCCTGGCCACGGGAACCGGATTTTTCCAGCCGGATAAAGACAGAGAGATCTACGGGTACGGGACCGTTCCCAATGTGGTGACAGCCCTGGAATTCGAGCGGATGCTGAGCCCTGCGGGACCGGGATTTCCAAAGGGTGTTGCCCGGGTGGCATTCCTGCAGTGCGTGGGATCCCGGGACCGGGATCACGGTTTTTGTTCCTCAGTCTGCTGCATGATTTCCCTCAAACAGGCCATCCTGGCCCGGGAAGCGGGCCTGGAAAAGGCGGATATTTTCTACATGGATCTGAGAACCCCGGGAAAGACGTTTGACGGCTACAGGGAAGAGGCTGCCCGCAAAGGGGTAACTTTTATCCGTGCCCGGGTGCATTCCGTCTGCCAGGGGGGGCCGGGACCTGTGGCCCTGCGTTACGCCGATCTTGAGGGCCGGATTGCCGCCGTAGACTATGACATGGTAGTTCTGGCCACGGGGCAGGCCGTCACCCCCCAAAACCGGGAACTGATTCAGGCCCTGGACCTTGAGACCGATGACTGGGGTTTTGTCCACCCTGCCGCCTTTGTCCCCTACCAGACGTCCGTTCCCGGGATTTATACCACCGGCGGTCTTACCGGGTTCAAGGACATCGAAACCACCGTGGCCCTTGGGGCGGCCGCTGCCATGGCCGCCCTGGAGAACCTGGCCGGAACCCTGGGTAAAAGGGCCGTTGCTTTAACCGGCGCTGCCTTAAAATCAGCCGGGGCAAAGATCCGCGATGAAGCTGCGGGAAACGAACCGGATGTTTCCCGGGCCGCCCCTAAGGTGGGGGTGCTGGTCTGTACCTGTGGCCGGGCCCTGAATCTTAAGCTGGATGAAATTTCTATCAGGCAGGGACTTGGTGCAGATCCGTCCATCGGGGCGATTCATGTGGAGCCCGATCTCTGCACCCCCGGCGGTTGGGAGACGGGCCTGAAACGGGTGAAGACCTTTGGTGTCAATCGTCTGATGGTTGCCGGCTGCAGGGTCTGCATTTCACGGGAGCGGCTGAAGGAACTGGGCCGGGCGGCCGGTCTTCCCATTGGCTTGATCCGGGGACTGGATCTTTTAACACTGGCCGGAAAAGACGTGGATACCGGCAGCGAGAGGAGGGGGGCCGAAGGTGATGAGGCAGGCCCTGTGGGCAACGTATTTTTAAGCCCGGCATTTATACCGACATTGTTCCGGGAACTGGGCCGGGCTGCGGCAGATCTTAAAGCCGCAGATCCAAGATCCGGGGAGGATGATGCCGATAACGAGGCCGGGCCGGACGGCGTCTCCATCTATAAACGGGCCCTGGTGGTCGGGGGCGGGGCTGCCGGCATGACCGCAGCCTTAGCCATTGCAGGCGCAGGTTTCGGCGTGGACCTGGTAGAAAAGGAGGAGGCGCTTGGCGGCAACCTGTCCTGGATCCGGGATACCCCGGAGGGAGAGCCGACCGAAGGGCTGCGTCAGGCGCTTGCGGACGGGGTGGCTACCTGTGAGAACCTTTGTATTCATCTGTCCTCCGGTATCAGGGATGTCCGGGGATATCCCGGCCGCTGGACCACGGTCCTTGACGACGGAATAAAGATTCCCCACGAAGTGGTGGTCCTGGCCACCGGCGGAAATGAGGCGGCATCAGTTGAAACAGGGCCGGGGATTTTTACCCAGAAGTCCTTTCAGGCGGCGCTGGACCGGGGAGAGTCCCGGCAGATCAAGGCCCTTGTCATGGTGCTGTGCCGCCATTGCCGGGATAAAGAGAAAAATTACTGCTCCCGGGTCTGCTGCCCCAGGGCGCTGGCCCAGGGCCTGGCTGTTCTGGAGCGGTCCCCTAATGCACGGGTTTATGTGCTGTACCGGGATATGATGACCCCCGGCAGCCTGGAAGCTTTGTATACCCGGGCCAGGGAGGCGGGGATCATCTTTATTCCCTACGGGGCAGATGCGCCGCCTGACATTTGCCCGGACAAGGAGGCGGGTGCGCTTGTCACATGCCGGGATCCGGTCCTGGGAAGGGAACTTGCCATTGAGGCGGACACGGTGGTTCTGGCTGCAGGGGCGGTACCGGAGCTGCCGGCGGATCTTGCTGAAAAGTTTCTCGCTGAGCGGGATCCTTTCGGATTCTTCAAGGCGGCGGACCCCAAGTGGCGTCCTGTTGAAGGGCGGCATCCCAGGGTCCTCTCCTGCGGTTTGGCCCTGAAACCCTGCGACCTCTCCCTGGCCATGGTCACGGCAAAAGCAGCAGCTGTAAAAGCGTTGGCCGTCCTTTCCGGTGAGCCTGAAAAAGCCGCGGCCCATGTGAAGACGGCGCTTTGCAGCCTGTGTCTGGCCTGTATTCAGGCCTGTCCCTTTGATGCCCGGTATCTGGATTCACAAAGGGAGGCAATTGTGGTGGACGGCCTGGCCTGCCAGGGTTGCGGCCTTTGCATGGCGGTCTGTCCCAGCAAGGCGGCACGGGTCAATGGGTTGGGCCATTATCTGGACGTGATCGACCGGACCCTGGCCGGGATCCTCCCCGGCACTTTATCCCATAGTCCAAAGGAGGTGCAGCAATGACCGGTAAGGCAAGCCCAAGCGTTGACGGCAACGCCTCTGTGCGGCCGCCGGAGGTGGACCGGATTCTTGACCGGGTCCGGGAGCAGATGGGGCCCTGTATTCAGTGCGGTACCTGTTCCGCTTCCTGCCCCAACCAGGAGTTCATGGACCTGACCCCGAGGCAGATGTGGCGGATGGTGCTGGCAGGAGAAATCGCAGACTTGTTTGACAGCTTAAGTTTTTCCATGTGCTCGGCCTGTTACTATTGCACCCTGCGCTGCCCCAGGGGACTTCCCCTGACCTCTGCCATGGCCGAACTCAAACAGGCAGGCGCCCTGATGGCGATGTCCAAAACCCGTGCCGCCGATCTTTTTTACCGCTTATTTCTGGACAATGTCCGTCAATATGGCCGTATTCGAGAGATGGAACTCATGGGCCGGTATTTTTGGGGATTGAAGAATCCTGTTACCCCCATCTCCTATGCACCGCTGGGGCTTGCTTTGCTTCGGCGCAAAAAGATCAGACCGGAACTGCCCGCCCGGGGACAGGGGAAACTGGACCATCTTTTTGACGGGATGGCCGCGGGAGGTGACCGATGAAACCCTATCTCTATTATCCGGGATGTTCCCTCACGGGAACGTCAAAGGAGTATGACCTTTCCGTGAGGGCCCTGGCCGAAGAGTTGTCCATGGAACTTATTGAGATTGAGGACTGGACCTGCTGCGGGGCAACCGCGGCCCAGGCCGTGGACACGGGTCTTGCCCTGGCCCTGGGCGCACGGAACCTGGCCCTGGCCGGCAGAACGGCGGCCAGGGGAATCTGTAAAGCAGCCCCGTCCAAAGGCAGGGGATCACATGCAATTTTCGACGTCCTGGTCCCCTGTTCCGCCTGTTACCTGAATCTTAAAACCTGCGGCAGGCAGCTGGAAGAGAACAATGAGATGAACGCCATGGTGACCCAGGTCCTGGCAGAGGAGGGGCTGGCGCTGGAGGGTAAAGTCCGGGTCCGCCATCTTCTGGATGTCCTTTCCCGGGATGTGGACTGGAAGGGTGCAACCAACGGGAGCACCCTTCCGGCAGCGGAAATGCCCGTTTCCCTGGAAGGCCTTGTGGTGGCCCCTTATTACGGTTGCCAGTGCCTGCGCCCATTCCGGGTGTTTGACGATCCCGAGGAACCGCATTCCATGGAGGCCATGATCCGAGCCACCGGCGCCCGGGTGCTTTCCTGGGACATGGGGGCAGAATGCTGCGGCGCCTCCCACGGCACGACCAAGCCCGCTGTCGGGCGTATGCTGACACAGCGGATTCTTGCGGCTGCCCGGGGGGCCCATTGCATTGTCACGGTCTGTCCCATGTGCCAGATGAACCTTGAGATGTTTCAGGACAGGGCGCATCCTGTTCCGGTGCTTTACCTGCCCCAGCTTTTGGGAGTGGCTCTCGGGGTACCAGGGGCGGATCTGGGGCTTGCCCTGAATCTCACGGACAGCCGGGAACTTTTTGGAGGGTAGATGAATCGTTTCTGGACTTATATCCGGTACAGCCTGGTCTCCAAGCTTGTGATCATTGTGGGGCTGGCCGTGGTGCTGTCCATGGCCGCCTGGGCCTGGGTCAATATCTCCAACCTCAAGGCCCAGAATATGAAAACACTTACGGCCAGCACCGACCGTCTGAGCAACTCCATCAAGCTTGGCACCCAGTATGCCATGATGCTCAACTCCCGGGACGATATCAATCAGATCATCAACAACATCGCCTCCCAGCCCGGTATCGAGAATATTAGGATCTATAATAAGGACGGCCAGATCAAATTCACCAACCACCGTGATGAGGTGGACAGGGTAGTCGATATCCAGGCGGTGGCCTGCGATATCTGCCATAAACTGGACCCGGCCCCGCCGGACCGCCTGCCTTTAGAGGAACGGGTCCGGTATTTCGACTCCGGAAACGGCACCCGTTTCATGGGCATTGTCCAGCCCATCACCAATGAAGCCGGCTGCGCCTCCGGGGATTGCCATTTCCACCCCGAACATCAGAAAATCTTGGGCACCCTGGATGTGGTGGTCTCGCTTGCGGAAAGCGACCGCCAGGTCCTGAAAATGGAAAAGCGGGGCATCAAGATGACCCTTTTCACGATCCTGGCCATCTCCGTGGTGCTTTTTATGTCTGTTTTTTTCTTTGTGAAAAAACCGATTGCCCGGCTGGTGGAAGGCACCCGGCAGATCGCACGGGGACATTATGATGTGCGGATCAAAACCGGCCGGGACTATGAGATCGACCAGCTGGGGCGGGCCATTGAGCAGATGGGGCACAGAATCGGCCAGAATCAGGCGGAGCTGCAAAAGCAAAAAGACGAGTACCAGGATCTGTTTGACAAGGCGCCCTGCATGATTGCCGTCCAGGACAAGGATTACCGGCTGATCCGCTATAACAAGGGCTTTCGGGACCGCTTTGATCCCAGGCCGGGTTCGCTATGCTACCAGGCCTATAAAGGCAGGGATGAAAAATGCGGGGACTGCCCTATGGACAAGACCTTCCGGGACGGCCGCTCCCATTACGGGGAGGCCGAAGGGGTTGGAAAGGACGGGGAGCCCACCCACTGGATCTTTATCACCGCTCCGGTCAGGGACGACCAGGGCCGGATTACCGCTGCCATGGAGATGAGCATTGACATTACCCGGCGAAAGCGCCTGGAAAGGGATCTGCAGCGGTCCGAGGAAAAGTATCATGCCATTTTCAACAATATCTCCAATCCGGTTTTTGTGGTGAACCAGGCGGATTTTAAGATCCTGGACTGCAACGTGAAGGCGGTGGAGATATACGGCGCCATGAAAGGTGCGCTTCTGGGGTATGATTTTTCGGCCTTTTTCAGGGCGGAGGACCGGCTGGCCCTTCAGGAGCTTGTAAGGACCCGGCGGGAGATTTCCAAGGTCAAGCACCTGGATGCCAGAGGGCGGACCATGGCTGTGGACATGTGGGTTTCCCCGTCCGAGTATTCGGGCAAGAGCGTTTTTCTGATTACCATCAACGATATCACCCAGCGCCTGGAGGCCGAACAGCATCTGATCCACGCTAGCAAAATGGCTACCCTGGGGGAGATGTCCACGGGCATTGCCCATGAACTCAACCAGCCTTTATCGGTAATCAAGTCCTCCTCCAGCTTCTGCTTAAAAAAGATGCGGCAGGCGGCAGATATCCCGGCCCAGACCCTGGTCCGGCTGATGGAAAAGATTGATGCTAATGTGGACCGGGCGGAAAAGATTATCCTGCATATGCGCCAGTTCGCCAGAAAATCAAAGATCCGGCTGGTGCCGGTTCAAATTAACGAGGTACTCCAGCGGACCTTTGAGATGTTCAACCAGCAACTGAGAATCCACGGCATTGAGGTGGCCTGGGAAAAGAACGGGGATTTGCCCCGGATACTGGCGGATCCGGACCGGCTGGAGCAGGTGTTTATCAACCTGATCATGAATGCCCGGGACGCCATTGAGGCCAAGTGGGAACGGCACGATCAGGTGCCGGGGCAGGGGGATAGGATCTCTATCCGCACCCGGGTGGGATCGGCCGGTCGTCTGGGGGCAGAAGATCCGGGCCACCTGGTCATTGAAGTTGAAGATACGGGGACCGGGTTTGAAAAGGGGGTGGCGGATCGCCTGTTTGAACCCTTTTTTACCACCAAAGAGGTGGGCAAGGGCACGGGACTTGGGTTGTCCATCAGTTACGGGATCATTAAGGACTGTGGGGGCAGCATTCGGGCGGAAAATGCTGAGGATGGCGGGGCTTTGTTCGTGATTCGTTTTCCTGTGCCGGAGGCGGATGAGCGGATTATCTATACCGGGGCGGCAGGGCAGGAGGTTTCCTCCCAAGCCTTTGAAAGCCCCGGTGAAAGGGGGGATAATGGAACCGCATGATTTTTGTATTCTGGTGGTGGACGACGAGGCCGATATCCGGGAGGTGCTGGAGATCGCCCTGGCCGACGAAGGCTATCAGGTGCTTTTAGCCGAAGACGGGCAAAAGGCCATGAAGGTCTTCCTTGAGCACCGCCCCTCCATTGTGATTACCGATATCAAGATGCCGGCTATGGGCGGGGTGGAACTTTTGCGTCAGATCAAACAGGAGAATCCGGACACAGAGGTCCTCATGATTACAGGTCACGGGGACATGGCCCTGACCATTGCCAGTCTTAAATTCGGGGCCATGGATTTTATCACCAAGCCTGTGAATGTGGATATCCTTACCCTGTCCATTTCCAAGGCGGCCGAGAGGATCCTGGCCCGTAAAAAGCTTGCGGAGTACACCCAGCGCCTGGAGCTTTTAGTCCTTGAAAAGTCAAAGCTGACCGGCCACCTTTCCTCTCTCGGGCTGATGATCGGGACCATCTCCCACGATATCAAAGGGGTTTTGACCAATCTGGACGGCGGCCTTTATCTAATCCGATCGTCCTTGGAAAAAGAGGATGTCAAAGGGGCCTTTCAAAGCTTAACCCTGCTGGATCAGGCCGTGGACCGGATCAAGAAGCTGATTCTGGATATCCTCATGTACTCCAAAGAGCGTAAACTGGCATTAAAACCTGTCGGTGTCCCAGGATTTGTCAAAGAGATCTGCCAGGCCATGGCCCTTAAAATCGGGGACCACCCCATTTCCTTTAGGACCGATACAAACCTGGCACCTGACACCATGATTGTGGATGCCGACCGGATGATGTCGGCCCTGATCAATATTCTGGACAATGCCGTTGATGCCTGCAAAGAGGACCTAAGGCAGGCTGAACATCACATCGATCTTGTCATTGAAGTTCAGGACAACCGTCTTGAAATCAGCGTCAGGGACGATGGCTGCGGCATGGACTTTGAGACCCGGGAAAAGATCTTCGATCTGTTTTACTCTTCCAAACGGACCCATGGGACCGGATTCGGCCTTTTTATCACCCACAGTATCATCACCCGTCATCAGGGTGCCATCACGGTGGACTCCATGCCCGGCCGGGGAACAGGGTTTCATATTCACCTGCCCCTGGAGCCGGACGAGGAAAACAGTTCTTCCTAAAGCTTTTCGTAGGCGCAGCGGACAAGCTTTAGTGTGTCTTCCCAGGAGATGCACTCGTCGGTGATGGAAACCCCGTACTTGAGACTGCCGGCATCCCCGTTGCAGCCGCACTTCTGGTTTCCTTCAAAAAGGTTGCTTTCCAGCATCAGCCCTACGATTTTATCGTTGCCCTCCAGCCGCTGATCAATAGAGCTTTTGAACACAAATGACTGGCCGGTATATTTCTGGCCGGAGTTGTCGTGGGAGCAGTCAATGACCACCCCGTCCGGCAGCCCCTTTGCCTTAAGCTGGGCCTGGGCTTTGCCCACGGACACCGGATCGTAGTTGGGGGTGGGCCCGCCTCTTAACACCAGATGACAGTACGGGTTGCCCGTGGTTTCAACCTCTGCGGCCCGGCCGTCCGGGTCAATGCCTAGAAAATGCTGTGGAGCGCCCGAGGCCTGCATGGCATTGGTTGCCACGGTAAGGCTGCCGTCGGTGCCGTTTTTGAAACCCACGGGCATGGAAAGCCCGGAAGCCATCTCCCGGTGGGTCTGGGATTCCGTGGTCCGGGCCCCGATGGCCACCCAGGTTAGCAGGCCGGCAATGTACTGGGGGGTAAAGGGATCCAGGATCTCCGTTGCCGCGGGCAGGCCCATCTCGTTGATGTCGATAAGCAGGCGCCTTGCAATGCGCAGTCCCTGGTCCATGTTGTAGGAGGCATCCAGAAACGGATCGTTGATCAGTCCCTTCCATCCCACCGTGGTCCTGGGTTTTTCAAAGTAGATCCGCATGATAAGATTGATCTTGTCGCCGACTTCATTTTTAAGATCGGTCATTCGCTGTGCGTATTCTAAGGCAGCTTGGGTATCGTGGATGGAGCAGGGGCCGGCAATGACCATCAGTCGTTTGTCGCGGCCGGCGAGGATGTTTTGTACATCTTTTCTGCCCTGGAGTACGGTTTCGGCCGCAGTATCGGATACGGGCAGTTCATCTTTGATACGGGCCGGGGAGGTCAGGGCGGTGAACCCTTTGACATTTACATCATAGGTCTGTTTCATGGCAGTTTCCTTTTGCAGGCCTCGCAACCGCCTGTGGACCTATAAAAAAAGCCGCAGGCGGTGGCTGCCTGCGGCTTTTGATTCGGTTATATTACGTTTCAGCGCAACACAGGCAGACCGGTATAAAAAAAATACCAAAAATAAAAATAAAATCTGTCTGTTTTGCAAAAATTCATGGCTTCTTCCGTTAATTTAAGTTCCATTAGCTAAACCATAAACGAAAAAAGGTGTCAAGAAAAAGAGTGAAAATTTTTCAAGTTTTTTCAAATGGTTAGAAACTGGTTATTCAACAGGGTCAACGGGCGGGCTTTGGATTACTTCCTGAAAACGGCGCTCAAATTAATTTAACCTTGCGGTTTGTCAGGCTTATGTTTTCCATGGGCCCTGCACGGAATGGAAACGGTTTCGCTGACCCGTCAACTAATTTCATACCTTTTTCCCGGAGGTCAGTTCCAGTGACTCCGGAAGGGTTTGCACCCAGTCCCTGATTTCATCCCGCACCTTACGGTAGCAGTCCAGGATCTGTTCCGGATCGGTCTTTCCTTCGGCCAGTGTCGGCGGATCATCAAACCCGTGGTGGATAATCCTGGTCGCTCCCGGGAACCAGGGGCAGGTTTCATGGGCATGACCGCAGAGGGTGATAACGGCGTCAAAGGTTTCTGCCCTGAATTCTTCAACACGCTTTGACCTTTGCCCTGAAATCTTAACCCCGGCTTCGGCCATGACGGTGACGGCATGGGGGTTGAGGCCGTGGGGCTCCACTCCGGCTGAGAAGGCCTGGATTTCTTCTGACTTTAAATGACGGGCAAACCCTTCTGCCATCTGGCTTCGGCAGGAATTGCCCGTGCATAGAAACAGGATTTTAATTTTATCGGTCATCCCGGCTCTCCTTTTGCTGTTTTTGCGTTGGGGTTTGCCTAAACTATAGGTTCGGACGACCGGGTCGTAAAGTTAGGATTTGATAATGCCTTCTGGAAGGGGGCATCCCCTAAATTGGGAATATCCACGCATCCGCTCAATGGGTCAGGAGCATGCTTTTTCCTCCCTTTCCCGTGGGGCGGGCTTTTACAATGAATCCCCTGTCCGTTGCGAATTCTTGGGTGGCGGCAAATTGTTTACCGGAAACATGAAAGGGCGGCTCCACCACAAGCACCTGTCCGCCGGGTTTCAATACCGCTTTAACCTGCCGGAAAAAATCATCCTGGTCCAGGGTTTCGTGAACCATCCAGTAGGCCAGGATGAAATCGGCACGGCTTCCGGCGGGCAGGTTGAGATCGCTTTGGGTGCATTGCACCGGGCGGATGATGTCACTCCTCTTTTTTAGAGCGGCTTTGGCTGCAACCTTTGAGAGCATTTCCTCCTGCAGGTCAACGGCAAGCACCTGTCCCCCATTCCCGACCAGTGCGGCCAGTTCCAGGGTGAAAAAACCGGGGCCGCATCCGATGTCTATGGCCATGTCCCCTTGTTTCACATAAGGGGAGAGTATTTTTTGGGGGTTTTGAAACAGCCTGCGGAAAAAGTTGTCCAGGATGAAGGCCTGTTTGTGACTGCAGACATCGCCTTCAAATTTCCGGTTGTACATGGACGGTCTCCTTTGGTGTTGATGTGTTTAGCTGCTGTACGCTTGGGGCAAAAAAATATTACTCGGGAAAGTTCAGGCGGCGGGTCAGAAAATCCTCCATCCGGGTTAGAAAATCCAGAATTACCGCCATATCTTTGTCCTCCAGACTGTTAAGATACCGGCTGAAGCCTCCGTCCATGGTTTCGTGCCAATGCTTATGGGCCCAATAGGCGGTTTTTCCCTTGGCCGTCAGGGAGACAATGGCCCGGGACAGGTTGGCTGGATCCTGGGTTTTTGTGGAAAGCCCTTTTTTTTCAAGACGCTTTAAGTTCTGGGATATGGCGCCTTTGGTTACGCCGATCAGAGCGGCGATGTCTGTGACACCAAGTTCCGGGTTGTCCCCGATGATCTCAACCAGATGAATTTCAGAGTTGGACAGATTCTGACCGGTGCCAAAGGTTTTCGGCATTTTCTCCAGTTTCAGGGCCAGGTCCATGAGGGTTTCGAACTTGCCGTGAATAATTTGGTGGTCTTTGTTCATGAAGATAGGTGTATATCTGCTATACACTTTGGTGTCAACAGGAAGGTCAAAAAAAATGGGAGCTCCGGGACAATAGGGACCTATGCCCGTTGAAGGGGGCGCATCAAGGGGCTTTTATGTTGACACGGTCCCTTTCCATGCCCTAAAAGTCAGGTTTTATCTTAAAAAATGGAGAGGTGAGATGCCCTCTGGGAAAAATTTGAATTCCGCTGGACGGCCCCATGAAATAAGGGTCCTTGATCTGGATGCTGGCCGGTTGATGATCGAGGAAAATCTGGTCAAGCGTGCCGTCAGAAAAACGGGGATAAAGGCCAGGGTTTCCATGGTGGCCGACAATCTGGCCATTACCCGCCAGGGACTTTTGGATGCGGTGCCCGTGCTGGAAATAGACGGGACCATTATCAGCCGTAAGACTGCTTTTACCATGGAGTTGCTGGAGGACTGGTTCAACCGTTTATGACGAATCTTGGAAGGTAGCGAAAAAAGGCTTATGTGTTTGATGCGTTTTTGAGGGTGCAGGTATAAAAGCCCCTTTGGATACGTCCCCCACATCATTGTTAGCTTTACAGAATCCTGAATTCCTGCTAATCAGTCCTGTGAAAATGCTGTAACCCACGCCCGTTCCATTGAGCGAGTTAAGTTAAATTCAAGGAGGACTTTTTTTATGGTCCTTGCATCGGAGTATGTTGACGACGGCAGTTCGTTTTTTGCCGTTGACCCCCTGTCCATTAATCCGGACTCGTTGGCTAATTTTGCGCTGTTTGAGCGGTATCCCGCCAAAGACGGCAATTACCGGTACAGATGCCTTCTCATGGACACCCGGTCCATTGAAAAAAACAGGCTCATGAAAATGATCCGTAAATGGGGCACGGTGTATATCCATAAAAAAGAGGCCGGCCATTACAGGGAATACGTCCGTGAAAATTTGGAATTTATCCTGAACCATGAAGATATCGGGGTGGAAAGAAAGACCGATGCGCTGATGGATCTGTCCTTGAATGTGGTCCAGGAATCCTTTGCCATGAATTTCTCCCAGCGGGCCGACATCGAGAAAGTCATTGCCAATGTTCAGGTTCTCCTGACCCGGGCCATGGGATTTTTAAGTTCCATTGAATCCTTGAAGGGCGTGGCCAAGCTGGCTGGCCATGACTATGAAACCCATTCGCATTCCATCAAGGTGGGCTGGCTTATGGCCACCTTTATCAATTCCAACAGGGACCTGTTCGGAGATCCGGAAGGAGAGGAGCTCAAGCAGTTGATGGTGGAGGCCTCGGCAGCCGGATTCCTCCATGACTTAGGAAAGGTCAAGATCCCAAAGAACATCATCACAAAACCCAGCCGTCTGGATAACCTGGAGCTGATGGTCATGCAGGCCCACCCCTCTTATTCCGCGTCCATGCTTTTTGACAGCCCCATTTCCCATGCCGCCCTTCAGGCGGTGGTCTACCACCACGAAAATGAAGACGGCAGCGGATACCCCTGCAGCCTTTCCGGCGGCGAAATTCCGCTGATGGCCAAGATTTGCCATATCGCCGATGTCTTTGACGCCCTGACGTCAAAACGTCCCTATAAACCGGCCAAAACTCCCTTTGAGGCCCTTAAGATAATGGCCGGGGAAAACCCCTACCTGGATGCCCTGAAAAAATTTGAAGCCGAAGCCCGGGAAAATAAAAAACCGCCGGTGGTGGCCAAGGTACGGGATGACTATGAAAAAAAGCTCAAGCGGCTCAGGGAGCGGGAGATTCTGGAAGCGGAGGCGGACAAGCGGATTCAGGTCCGGATCAAACTCCGTGACCAGGGCATGTCCCACTGTTTTGATCCGTCCTTACTTCGGCGGTTTATCCTCACCCTGAACCAGTCCAAAAGTTTTGATCTGTCAGCCCTGATGTAGGCTTGCGGTCTCTCGTATATGACGGCGATTCCCTGGAAAGATCCGGCTCAGTTTAAAGAGGCATGGGATTTTCTATCCTTCATGGACAAGGCCCGTCCGGACGCCTTTGACAGGGTCCGGGATGCAGCTGAAAAAATTGCCGGCCTGATGGACCGCCTGGATCCTGCAATGACCGCCATGTGTCGAACCACCTGCCCGGACTGCCGGGATAACTGCTGTGCCAGGGCCACCATCTGGTATGACTTCAAGGATCTGCTTTTTCTTTACTTTTCCCGGCGGCCCCTGCCCGACCGGCAGATCGAGAGGCCGGCTGGAATCTGCACGCAACTGACCGCCGGAGGCTGTGCCCTTAAAAGGATGCAGCGTCCCTTTGTCTGTACCTGGTATCTTTGCGGGGCCCAAAAAAGGATGCCCGGGGCGGAGCGGGTTGAGGCGGATCTGTTAAAGATTCAGGTTTTGAGACGGGACATGGAGAATTGTTTCTGCGGGAACTGCCTTTAAGTACCCCCCCCCAGCGTTTATGGCAGGTCATAGTTGGGATAGGGGTGGTGCCATTTGTCAAATATTTGTTTGAGCCGACCGGACTGATGCAGCGCCTCGATTCTTTTATCGTAGATGTCTAAAATATGCCTGCCCCGGGGGGAATTTTTAAAAATCGGATGGTAGGTCCGGCTTCCCACAGGGCGGATGTCGTAGTATTTCCGGCTAAAAGAAAAAGTGGTGGCCAGAATAGAGTCCTGGATCAGGTTGAGATCGTCAATATAAAAGTCTGCACGCCCGAGGATAACCTGGGCCAGGGCGGCGGTTCCGGAGTCGGTTTCCAGAACATAGAAACTTGCGTCAAATTCATGGGGGCTGTAATACCCCCTGCGCCAGACCACCCGCTTGTCCGTCAGGCTGGAAGCCCCCTGCCATTTGTGGACACGGCTTTTTTTATACAAGGCGTAAAATTTGCCTTCGTACATGGGATATCGGGCCATTGTCAGATCCCTGAATCCCCCGGTGCTGACGCTGCAGGTATACATATCGGCCAGTCCTTTTCTGATCAGATGAAGGCCTCTGTTTGCATTGGTGTACCGGTGCTCCACCCGGATGCCAAACGGGTGGAACACAGCAGCGAGGATCTCGTGGTATAACCCCGTACCGTTCCGGTTGGTAAAACTTTCCCAGGACGGACTGGCCGAGACGATTCGGTCCAGAGACTCGGCATGGACAGGCCGGACCCCTGGGATCAGGGCTGCTATCAGCAGGCATTGCACGATCATTTTGAGCATGGCATCTAAAATAAATGAAATCCACCGCCAGATCAACAGCGTTTAATACCAACTTCGTATTTTTCAGGTCGTAGCCTATCAACCCAGAAGGACGCATACCGATGCCAAAGCGGGAACAGACGCTCTTTTTGCCGTACCGATCGGGCAGGTTTCCATACCGGGATGTGCCGGGAATCATTTGACATTGACCGATTTCGACCATACATTGCCGGCGACTGTCGCAGCGGGGGCCAATGAAGAATAAAATAGTGTTAAGGCCTGCCGATTGGTGTTGTTTTTTATGGGAAAAAATAAGCCTGCAGAACCCTTTATAGCCAAAAAAGCAGTAAAAAGATCATGTTTACGAAACCTTTAAGTTCAGACCTGCCTTCAACCATTGACGAAGCGGTCGACATACTCCTGGCGGATTTGAGACTCGTGGATCGAACCCGGCTGGGGGCAATGACAAAAGATGAGTTGGATTGGATCAATAAGGCCGTAGGTCTCCAGATTACCCGGGATTTTAGACTGTGGAGCGGCAATGAACTGCTGCTGCACGCCTGCCTGCAAGCCATGGAGGATGCAGTCAGGGAAGGCTTTGGCGGGGAAGATGCCGATCCTGCTATGGCCATTATCCACGCCCTGTGGGAAAAATTACAGGAAACCCATGTCCTCAGGCTTGTAAAATAAATACAGGTCTTACACGTTGCCTTTATATGGGAATCCTTTCTGCTTTATGGTATATAATCGTCCTTAATTCCGGCAGCATGACATCCAAGGCCGGACAATGAAAAGGAGAAACCAAAAGGTGAAGGAATTAAAAGGGTCCCAGAGAAAATACTTAAGGGGACTTGCCCACAATCTGAACCCCGCAGCGGTTGTGGGGCAAAAAGGGGTGACCCAGGCGCTGATCGACGAAATCGACACGGCGTTGACCGCTGCTGAACTGATCAAAATCCGTTTTCAGGATCACAAGGACAAGGAGACGAAAACCGCCCTTGTGGACGAGATCTGCAAACGGGAGAACTGTCATCTGGCCGGTATGATTGGCCATGTGGCCGTGCTGTACCGTCAGCACCCAGATCCTGAAAAGCGGCAGGTGCGCCTGCCGTGAAAAGGCTTTGTGCCACATCCATTGCCGGCAACACCATGAAACTGGACGGCGGGGCCATGTTCGGCAATGCGCCCAAGGCCCTGTGGGAAAGGTGGATGCCGGCGGACAAAAGCAACATGATTCGCATTCCCACGAGGGCCCTGCTGGTCCGAACCTGTGATCATGTCCTGCTGTTTGAGACGGGGGCCGGCGCCTTTTTATCCCCTGATATGAAGGCGCGGTTCCAGGTCAGAGAAGACCGCCATGTCCTTTTGGAGTCCCTGGCAGACCAGGGCCTCCGCCATGAAGATGTGACCCATGTGATCCTGTCCCACCTTCACTTTGACCATGCCGGCGGCCTGCTTTCCGCCTGGGCTCCGGAAGAGAGCTGCCCCAAGCTGCTCTTTCCCCATGCCGAATTTGTCACAGGCAAAGCCCAGTTCGAGCGGGCGGTCTGCCCCCATCCCAGGGACCGGGCCTCTTTTATTCCGGATTTGCCGGATCTTCTGGAAAAAAGCGGGCGCCTGAGTTTAAAGTCGGAAGGAGATAGTCTTACCCTGGGCGATGTGACAATCGAATTTTCTGAAAGCCACGGCCATACCCCGGGCATGCTGGTCTCCTGGATCAGAACGCCCGGCAGGACCCTGGTTTTTACAGGAGACCTCACCCCGGCAAGGCCCTGGATCAGCCGGGCCATCACCATGGGGTATGATAGGTTCTCCGAAGGGCTGGTGGACGAAAAGACGCGCTTTCTTGACCGGGCTCTGGCAGAAGACGCCCTGCTGGTTTTTCCACACGATGACACGCCCTGCAGTCTTTTGCGGGATGAAAAGACCGGGCGTATTATTCCCGGAACCGAATTCCCCGATCTAAATATGGCCGTTTAAAAAAGAAACCGCCTGGTATTCAGACCAGTACATCTTGTCGTGGTTAAAGGCCACAAATCCCACATGGCCCCCGGATTTAGGGATGCTCAGGGTGACGTGGCGGTTGTCCTTTGCCTCGGCTGCGGGAAAACACTGTCGGGTCAGGAAGGGGTCGTTGGCGGCATTGGCGATGAGAGTCGGCACCCGGATACCCGGTATAAACTGCAGGCTGGCGCATTGCCGCCAATAATCCTCGGCATCACTGAATCCGTGGATCGGGGCGGTGTACCGGTCGTCAAAATCCTTGAAATCCTTGATCCGATCATATCCGTCGTCGTCAATCAGGTCCGGCATCAGCGCCTTTTTGGCTTTGATTTTTTCATGGAGCATGCGAAGAAATCGCTTCATGTAGATCCTGTTGCCGGGGCTTGCCAGGAGTGCGGCACTGCTTTCAAGGTGACAGGGCACACTGAATACCGCGGCTTTGGAGACATTTGCATTGACCTTGTCCCGGCCCAGGTGGACCAGGGTTAGATTGCCGCCCAGGCTGAAGCCTATCAGGGCGATTTCATCGTATCGTCCGGTGGCCATGGCATGGTCAATGACAAAGCTTAAGTCATCGGTGGCCCCATTATGATAAAAGCGCAACTGCTGGTTGGGCTGTCCGCTGCACCCCCTGTAATTCCAGGCCAGGGCATCCCAGCCCCCGCAGTTGACAGCCCGGGCCATGCCCTTGACATAGGTTCTGTCCGAGCAGCCTTCAAGGCCGTGGGAAATGATAGCCAGGCGGCGGCTTGCAATGCAGGACCAGTCCAGGTCAAGAAAATCGTCGTCCGGCGTGGTGATCCGTTCCCTTGCGTAGGTTATATCTGAAATTTTTCTGAACAGAACGGGAAAGATGGTTTGAATATGGCCGTTGCTTAACAGCCAGGGCGAGTGATACTCATTGTCGTTCAAACAGGGGCTCCTTGGGTTTGTTCTATTTGTACTATTTCACTGTTTTCTCTGGGGCATTTTTGATATATTAATCCCCTTGAGAATTGATGTAAATTTAAATTATGCAAAAGGATGATTTAAGAATTATGAAGGTTGGAATCATCGGCCTGCCCCAGACTGGAAAAAAGACCCTGTTTCAGATTTTGACAGGAAATGAAATAACGGATCCGGCCAAGGCCTTTAAACCGGTTCCTGGAACCGCGGATATTCTGGACACAAGGTTCAACAAACTTGTGGCAATGTATGCCCCCAACAAGGAGGTCCGTGCCCGGCTGGATCTGGTGCTCCTGCCCAAAATGGAGGCCGAGACCATCTCAAAGGGGGAAATTTTCAAGGACATCGCTGACATGGATGCCATCTGCCATGTGGTCCGGGCGTTTGAGGACGATGCCATCTACCATGCCGAAGGATCTGTGGATGCGCTCAGGGACTTTCATATGGTCAACTCCGAGCTGGTCATGCACGATCAGATCTTCGTGGAAAAGAGGATCGAGCGCCTGGAGGCCATGGTCAAGAAGATCAAGGACGAGGATCAGAAAAAAGAACTGGAGCTGATGAAAAAGATGCAGGCCCATCTGGAGGAAGAGCTTCCCCTGCGCCTTTTGGAATTGTCCGAAGACGAGGACAAGATGATCCGCTCCTATCCGTTCATCACCCGTAAAAAATTGGTGATCGCCGTTAATGTGGGTGAAGATGATCTGGGCAACGACTCTCTTCTGGACGGTTTCAACGAGTCCTGCGAACGGCTTATGATCGAAGCCATGCTGGTTTCGGCCAAGGTTGAGGCGGAGATTGCCATGCTGGACACCCAGGAGGAAAAGGACGAATTTTTAGCGGATATGGGCATAACGGCCACAGCCCTTGAAACCTTAACGGCGCTGTGCCTCAAGTCCCTGAACCTGATTTCTTTTTTTACCGTGGGTAAAGACGAGGTGCGGCAGTGGCTGGTCCGTCAGAACAGCAAGGCCCCCAAAGCTGCCGGCGTCATCCATTCCGACCTTGAGCGCGGATTTATCCGGGCCGAAGTCTTTTCATACGATGATCTGATGGCGTTGGGTTCTGAGGCTGAGGTAAAGAAAAACGGAAAATTCAACGTAGAGGGTAAAGACTACACGGTGGTTGACGGAGATATACTGAATATCCGCTTCTCCGTGTGATTTTGCGACCCAAAGGAGCCCATGGGATTTTTTCAAAAGCTATTTTCAGAGACGGATATCCGGGACAGGGGCACGTCCGGTCAGGATAATGATACCGGGGGGGACGGCGCCCCGGAGGACAGCGAAGACAAAAGGCCCTGGGTGGGTGTGGATCTTGACGGAACCCTGGCGGTCTGGGACGGCGGCGCATCCCTTGACCGTATCGGCCCGCCCGTGCCGGAGATGCTCTCCTATGTGCAGCGCATGACCGAAAACGGAATCCGGGTCAAAATTTTTACGGCCAGGGCCGGCGATCCCAAGCAGGTTCCAAAGATTCAAAAATGGCTCGAAAAAAACGGCCTTCCCCATTTGGAAATCACCAATGTCAAGGATTACAGCATGGAGCGTCTCTACGACGACCGGGCGATCCAGGTGGAGGCCAATACCGGACGCATTATCTCGGATATCAACTGAGATACAGCGAAAAAACGATGCGGTTTATTATTATGTCGCCTGAGAATTGATAAGTTTGGGCGTTCTTTCGCAGGATGCGAGTCTGAGAAAAAATATTTGACAAATCCAGGATTATTTTTTATCAACTCTTCTATGATTGTCACCAGAAGGTGATTGCCGCACCCCAAACGCATTGAGTTAAAAAAATGTTTAAGCCACGAAGGCTGCATCCTTAACCGGATGCTTTTTTCGTGGCTTTTTTTGTTTGATAAGGAGGTGCAAAAACTAAAAAATGAATGAATAAAAAGAAGGCAGCCCTAACCGTCCAAAGTTAACCAGGCTGCCTTCTTTAAAGTGAATTACCCTCCCCGGAGGGAAGAATACTTCAAGAACAAGTATATCATTCTTGTATTTTTCCTGTCAATTCGGGGACAAACACTAATTGACACCCCTTTATCCTAAGCGATTAACCCGTCTGGATGAGGGGGGCTTATACCTCTTGGGATTAGCGTCATGCTTTTTTTTGAGGAGGAGAGATGCATTTGATATACAGACATATAAAAAACAAGACCTATATAATTTCCCTTTTAATGGCCTGCCTGTTTTTTTCTCCCGCTGCCGGGCAGGAGAAAAAGGGCGATGACACGGCAGCTGAACAGGTCGTTGCAAAAGATACAAAAAAAACACCTGAGGCCCAGTCCGTGGACTTGGGCGAAGTTACCGTCACCGGCAGGATTGTGGATGAAGCCACGGCTAACGTGCCTGCGGTGGTGGAGAGCGTCACAGCAGAGGGGATCAAGCGAATGAACGCTATGGAGACATCGGATGTCTTCCAATACATGCCCGGCTCCTATCTGCGCAAGCTCTATCCCGGAGGTACAAACAGCCCCCTGATCATCCGGGGGAATAACTCGACCATGACCGGGCGGACCCTGGTGATGGTGGACGGCATCCGGCTCAGTGATTTCACTGCTGCCGGAAACAGCAATGCGCCAAAGTGGTTCATGGTGGCGCCCCAGGAAATTGAAAAGGTGGATATGATTTACGGCCCCTTTTCCGCTGCTCTGAGCGGCAACTCCCTGTCAGGCACTGCACTTATCACCACACACATGCCGCAGTCCCTTGAGGTGGACACCAGCTTTAAATATTTCTACCAGAATGCCCATGCCTTCAAGACAGACGACGATCTGGACGGCTTCAACGCCTTTGGTTCTGTGGGCAGCAAAACCGGCAAGCTTGCCTATACCCTCTGGATTAATCATCTGGAGACTGAAAATCAGTCGATCAGCTATAAGACTAAAAAGGTGGCCGACGGCGGGGTGGCCGCAGGTACAGCCGTCACCGGATGGGTGGCTGACACGGATTCCTCCGGTAACCCCATCTATGTGCTGGGCGCTGCCGGCACCAGTGAAATTGAGAACAATTCCGCCAAAATCAAGCTGGCCTATGACCTTACCGATACCTCCGAGCTTCGGTTGACCTCTGCCCTGTGGGATTCCGACCGGAATGAAGGGTCTCCGGAAACATACCTTAGGGACGCCAGCGGCAATCCGGTCTATTCAGGTGTCGTTGTCATTAACGGCAGAAGCTACAACCTGGGAAACAGTACCTTCGGTTACCGGATTTTTGAGGGGCAGGACTGGCTTAACGGCTTAAGCTATGATCTGGATGCCCGGAACGGCTTTAAACTGACTGCGACGGTCAGTGCCTACACCCAGCTCAAAAATTTAACCCAACAGTCAAGCACCGCCGCCCCGGCCTCCAAGACCAGTGGAGCCGGAACGGTGACGGATTCGGAAAACGGCTGGTACACCGGGGATATAAAAGCATCACGAGATCTGGATTGGCAGGGGTTTCATACCCTGGCCGCAGGCTATCACTTTGACCAATATTATACGGACAGCGAAAAATGGAATGCGTCCAACTGGTACAGCGACGTTCGAACTTCTCTCAGCGAGGGCTCAAAGGGGAAAACCCGCACCCAGGCCCTGTTTCTTGAGGATACCTGGCATATCCAGGACCAGTGGGCCATCTACCTTGGCGGTCGTTTTGAGATGTGGGAAGGGTTTGATGCGAGCAAATCCAAAGACGTCGCTTCAGGGCGGGTGACCACGGGGCTTGCAGATAGATCGGACGAAAATTTTTCTCCCAAGTTCGCCACCACCTTCACCCCAAGCGAAAACTGGCAGCTTCGGTTCTCCATGGCTCTGGCCACCCGGTATCCCACGGTGGGTGAGATGTACTATGCGGGTCTGGATTCAACAACGGGTCTCGTCAATAACAGCAACCCGAATCTGAAGCCTGAAGAGAGCTTTGCAAAGGACTTTACCATCACCCGGTTCCTGGGGGATGCCGGTGAGGCACGGCTGACCTTTTTCGAGGATGACGTTGATAATGCCATCTTTAAGCAGACCAATGCCTACACGAATTTGAGCAATTACCAGAACGTGGATGAGGTCCGGACCCGGGGCATTGAGATCGCCTATAATATCCGCAGGCTGTTCATTGACGGCCTGGGACTTTTTACCAACGTGGCGTGGACCGACTCCGAGATCCTAAGCAATGCCAACGTTCCCGACTCCGTGGGAAAGAAATTTCCCAGGGTGCCGGAATGGCGGATAAAATCCGTTCTAGATTACTCCCCGTCGGAGAACTGGTCCTTTACCTTTGCAGGTCATTACTCCGGAACCCAGTACGGAACCCTTGAGAATACCGATACCGCAGGTGGATACGGCGGGGTGGACAATTATCTGGTCTTTGATGCCAAAGCATCCTTTCGTTTTCTGTCCGGATTCGAAGCCAGCATCGGGGTGGACAATATAACGGACGAGCTTTACTTCGTCTCCCACCCCTATCCCATGAGGACCTTTTTTGCCGAACTTAAATATTCATTTTAATCCAATTGATTCTAAAGGAGAGTTATGATGAAAACGTGTAAGTGCTCTTTTGTGTTGATCGCAGTGCTGGCCGTGATGGCTTGTTTCTTTACCGCTTCAGTGCAGGCCCATGATACCTGGGTGACACCCTCCGTATTTAAAGCGGTCAAGGGAACAGCACCGGATTACACCGTATCCAACAGCCATCATTTCCCGGCATCTGCCGAGGACGCTATGGCCCCAGACCGCCTGGATAAATTATTTGTCGTTGGACCTGACGGCAAAGAGGTCGCAGGGACCGCCTCCCTGTCCAAGGCCGGAACCTATGTGGCCGTGGCCGTGCCGGTGAACGGCTTTGCCACCAAGACCCCTGAAGGGTACCAGCGGGGGAAAAACAAGACCCAGGTGGACAATCCCATTCTCTGCAGCAAGTCCATGAAATTTGCCAAATCCATTTTTACGGTGGGGGCGGCCGGCGGGGATGCCTGGGGCAAATCCCTGGGCCATGCCATGGAAATCATTCCCCTTAAGGATCCAGCCGCCCTGAAGGCTGGGGATATCCTGGAAGTCAAAGTACTTCTGGACGGCAAGCCCGCCCGGACATTTGTGTTCGGCACCTATGACGGATTTTCCCCGGAGGCCAACACATTCGGCTACACCACCCGAACAGATAAAAAGGGGGTTGCTAGGATAAAGCTGATCCACAACGGTTCCTGGTTGCTCATTGCCAAGGTCGAGGAACCCTTTGCGGATCCTGAAATCTGTGATGCCCAGCGGTGGGCCGCCACCTTGACCTTTAATGTGAATTAGCTTTGAATCTTTAACCGGACCCGAGGCTTCCGCCCGGAAGATGCCTGCCAAGGCCAGTCTTTCGGGCGGTGGAATCGGGAGGGAGGCAATTGTGAAATATCCTTTATTCTTTCTATTCCTTATTGTACTCCTGACCGCGTCCCCGGCCTGGGGGCATGGCACAGAGGGCATGCTCTCAAAGAAGACCGGCATTCTGATCACCGCAGCCTACGATGACGGAGAGCCTATGAGCTATGCCGAGGTGGAGATTACGGGGCCGGACAGCACCGTTCCTTTTCAGAAGGGGCGAACCGATCGGAACGGCAATTTCATGTTCCGCCCGGATGTTTCGGGCAGATGGCATGTGGTGGTGAATGACGGTATCGGCCACCGCTTGGCACTGGAGTACCAGGAAGAAGATAACAAAGATCTCGATAAAAACGGGAACACGGTTGAAAATCCGGCAGGGCCTCAGGCTACGGCAGCCCCCCGGTTTCCCAGAATGTGGGGGGCTGTCACTGGATTGAGTATCATCTTCGGTCTGTGCAGCTGCCTTTGGGCTTGGAAGCGGAAGTGTTACAACCGGTAATCCAAATCAGCCACGATGCGTCTCAAACCTAAGCCGGAGAGGGGGGCATCAAATGTTTTGCCGGTTTCAATGCCTATTCCGCAGCCCTGCCGTGGGCCTGGGTCAGGCGGGCTTTCAGATAGGCGACCTCGTCGTCATCATACTCGTACAGATCAAAACAATAGCCGTCTTCCCCTAAAAGCCCCTCCGGCACAAGGTCGCCGGTCTCGTCCGGGTCCGTGATCATCTCTCCGTAAAAGCAGACGGACAGCCAGCGGTCTTCAGGGTCATCATCAATGACATCGACCATGGCAAACAAGGGTCTTTTTTCTTGGGAGGTGTGGACAGGCCTCAGGGAGTATGACACCCCGGGTCTTTCGTTGAAGTCCAGGCGGGTGTCCCCAAGGGTTTCAAGGTGGGCGAGAATTTCTGTAAAGGCCTTTTTGGTGTTGCTTCCGCTGTCCTTCCAATTGTCAACAAACTGCTGAATCTTCGTATCGGTCATGATTATTCCTTTATGTGCTTGAGAATGTGGCCCAGTTCAGGGAAAATCAAGGCGTTGCAGGCCAGTTTGCAGGCCTTGAGGCTGCCGGGAATGCAGAAGACCGCTGAGGCGTCCACGATGCCGGCCGTGGCCCGGGACATGATGGCGGCGGAGTCGATCTCCTCAAAGCTGAGTTGGGAGAAGATGGGGCCAAAGGCGGAAAGCTCCTTGGAAAAAAAGGGGCGGACCGCTTCAATGGTGACATCTTTGGGGGCAAGGCCCGTGCCGCCGGTCAGGATGATGGCATCCGGTCCGATGCGCCGGACCACATGGGAGAGCAGATCCTGGATGGCAGCGGTGTCATCGGTGACCACCTGATGCAGGACCACTTCATGCCCCTCTTTTTTGGCCTGTTTCTTGATCCATGCCCCGCTTTTATCATCCTCCAGTTTCCGGGTGGTGGAGACGGAGAGCACGGCCACCTTTAAATGTGAGGGGGCGTCTTTTTTATGGAGAAGTGTTCCCATGAAGTCTTCCTATTCGTATTCTTTTTCAACGGCATCCCGGCCGTCGTGTTCTTCTACCAGGACATTGATCATGTCTGCGGGTTCCGTGTCCGTGAAGACCCCCTTGTAATCAGCCTGGATGGGCAGCTCCCTGTGGCCCCTGTCCACCAGGACGGCAAGTTCGATTCGGGAGGGACGCCCAAAGTCCATAAGTGATTCCATGGCGGCCCGGATGGTCCGGCCGGTGTAAAGAACATCGTCCACCAGGATAATTTCCTTGTCATCCACGGAAAAGGGAATTTTGGAGGGACGCACCGTGGGCTGGGTGCTGATTTTTGTCCAGTCGTCCCGGTACATGTTGATATCCATGCTTCCTACTGGCAGTTTTGTACCCTCAATGGAGAGGATCTGATCGGCCAGCCGTTTGGCCAGAAAATCCCCCCGGGTCTGGATCCCGACCAGGGCGAGACTGTCCGTTCCTTTGTGGGTCTCAATAATTTCGTGGGCGATCCGGGTGATGATCCGTTTGAAATCCTGGGCATTGAGAATGGTCTTCTGCTTTGTCATAGGGTTGCCTTCATTAAAAGGGTTGCATGGCGTATGACCATGGATACCATCTTTTTTTTACTGCGGCAATACCTTGATTTTAAGGCTCAGTTCCTATACATCAGAGGATCAGAACAAGTGATACAGATTCCATGACAGCAGATACAAATAACTTTGCATATGATTGTACCGGGGTGATCCTGGCCGGCGGAAAAAACAACCGGCTCCCGGGGAGAAAAAAAGGCTTTCGGACCGTTGGAGATGCAAGCATTCTTGACCAGACGTTTGCCCTTTTTTCAAAGGTGTTCAAAGAGGTGATCCTGGTGGTCAACGACCCAAAGGACTTTTGCCGTTACGATGCCCTGGTGGTCACGGACATTCTCCCCGCAGGCTGTGCCCTGGCCGGTCTTTACACCGGACTTTTCCACGCCAGAACCCAGTGGGCTTACGCCTCGGCCTGTGACATTCCCTTTGTCAGTGAACCTGTGATCCGGCATCTTCTGGCCAATCGGAAACCCGGCAAAGAGATCATTATTCCAAAGACCCGGGAGGGGCTGGAGCCCTTGTCCGCCCTGTACCATAAATCCTGTTTGCCCCTGATGGAAGAGAACCTTGAACAGCGCCGGTATATGATCAAAAAATTTTTCAGGCCGAAAAAAGTCTGGCAGATCCCTCCGGAGGATCTTGAGCGGCTGGATCCTGAAATGCGGTTTAAGTTCAACGTCAATACGCCGGAGGACCTGGCCCTGGCCCGGGCTATGGTAAAAAAAGAGGGCGGCGACGCGTGAGGCCGCCGGCGGCAACCATTGAAACAAGAAAGGAGTCCTTATGGATATTCCGGCAATGATCAACAAGATCAAGCAGCACCCCGATTTTTCAAAGGCGGGCATGGTCCTCTACCACAACGGCGTGGTCCGGGGCACCTCCCGGGAGGGAGATACCGTCACGGGGTTAAGCATCAAGGTGGATCATAACCGTCTGGAGGAGATTCTCACAGAGGCCAAAGGCCTTCCGGGCGTCATTGAGGTCCTGGTCCATATCAATGAGGACAAACCCTTGATGGTGGGAGATGATGTCATGTTTCTGGCCGTGGCCGGCGACATCCGGGAAAACGTGATTCATGCCCTAAGCCATACCCTCAACCGGATCAAGGCCGAGGCCACCTCCAAAACCCAGGTCTTTGCTTAGAAGGAAAGTTACCCCATGAGCGAGAAAGAATTTACCCACCTGGACGATGACGGCCGGGTCCGCATGGTGGATGTCGGGGACAAAAGTCCCACCAAAAGGGTTGCTGTGGCCCGGGGCACCGTTTCAATGGCAGCCGATACCCTGGCAGCCATTCTGGATGAAAAGGTCAAAAAGGGAAATGTCCTTGAGACCGCAAGGATCGCCGGCGTCATGGCGGCCAAGAAAACCTGGGATCTTATCCCCATGTGCCACCCCATCAATATCACCCATGCCCGGGTGGATTTTACCCCGGACCGGGAAAACAGCCGGATTCACATTGAGGCCGAGGTTTCCCTCACGGAAAAAACAGGGGTGGAGATGGAGGCCCTGACCGCAGTTTCCGTTGCCGCCCTGACCATCTACGACATGTGCAAGGCCTATGACAAGGCCATGACCATTTCCGATGTCCACCTGGCCTTTAAGTCCGGTGGGAAAAGCGGCACCTACACCAAGGCACATGGATACGGGGCAGCTGATCAATAGTCTTACGCAGATTACCCCCGGCCACCTGTGCTTTCTGGCCGCCGGCTTTGTGCTGGGGATTTTGATCAGCCTTCTTCTGGCCCGGTCCGGGCTTTTCTTTTTTTCCCGCAGGCTCAAAGCGCTTTCCGAGCAGGCCCTGTTTCACAACTCCAATAAATTTTTGGAAATGGCCCAGACCTATTTCAGCGGATATGTACGGGAGGCCCGTCAGGATTTCAGGGTCAAGGGAGATGAGATCCGCCAGGCGGTGGATCCGGTGCATAAGGTTCTGGAAAAATACGAGCAGCATCTCGGAGTGATGGAAAAGGATCGGGAGCGGGCTTACGGGGACATCACCCGATATCTTTCGGAAATGTCCCGCACCCAGGCAAAGCTCTTTCAGGAAACCGGCAACCTGGTTAAGGCCCTGAGAGTGCCCCATGTCCGGGGCCGATGGGGGGAGATTACCCTGAAGCGGGCGGTGGAGTTGGCCGGCCTGGCCGACCACTGTGATTTTGAAGAACAGGTGACCGCAGGGGCCGGTTCAAATTTGAGGCCGGACATGGTGGTGACCCTGCCGGGGAACCGTAAAATCGTTATTGATGCCAAAGTTCCCCTTATGGCCTATCTGGACGCTTTGGAGGCAGAAGATGAGGATGAGGTCGAGGCCCGAATGAATGATCATGCCCGACAGGTCGGAGCCCATATCCGGATGCTGGGGGCCAAATCGTATACCGCAGCCTTTTCCCCCAGCCCTGAATTTGTCGTCCTGTTTATTCCCGGGGAGAATTTTTTCTCCGCCGCCCTGGCCCGGCAGCCTGCGCTGTTGGAAAAAGGCATCCAAAACGGTGTGGTCCTGGCCACCCCTTCCACCCTCATCGCCCTGCTTAAAACCATTGCCTACTCCTGGCAGCAGCAAAAGGGTCTTGAAAATGCAAAAGCCATAAGGGATCTGGGGGCAGAGCTTTTTTCAAGGCTTTCAGGCATGGCAGGGCATATGAACCGAATCGGCAAAGATATCGAAAAAACATCGGCAGATTTCAACCGGGCTGTGGGTGCCATGGAGAGCCGGGTTATGGTCTCGGCCAGAAAACTGGCCTCCCTGTCCGTCTCCGCAGAAGACCTGCCGGCCTTGGAACCCGTTGAACCGGAAAAGAGTGTCATCCGGGCAATGACCGATCCCGAAAAGGAAAATTCCGAATGAAACCAGCGCAACATTCTCAAAGATCTGTCTCCTATTTGCAGCGGCTGCTTTTGTTCCTGCTGATGCTGATCCTCACGGCCGGATGCGGGGGCAAATCCTTTAAAGGGGATCTGGCAGGCCGATCCATGAAAAAACTTTCCCTGCGCCAGTATCCGGAATTTACCGATTCCCGGGATTTTGCAGACCTTGAGGCGGCCATCGACCAGAGCCTGATCTATTTTAACCGGGTGCCGGCCACAAGAACCTTTACCTATGGAAAGGACCGGTATGACGCTGCTCATATGATCCGGTCCCTGGAAACCTTCCGGGCGTTTATCGACACCCGTCCCGATCCCGGCAGCCTGAACGCCTTTATCAGGGATAGGTTTCTGGTCTACAAAAGCGTGGGGCGTAAAAAAGGTGAGGTTATGTATACTGGCTACTTTGAACCTACCTACCGGGGCAGCTTAAGTTCCTCTCCGGAATTTGCCTGGCCGGTATACGGATACCCGGAGGATATGCTCCAGATCGATTTGTCCCAGTTTTCCGATGCGTACAAGGGGCATAAAAGGCTCATGGCCCGGGTGGATATGGGGTCCCGAAGGGTGCTGCCCTACTACGACCGGGAGGCGATCAACGGGCTGCCTGATTTTTCTGACCGGGCCGCGCCTGTGGTCTGGCTGGCCAGCCGGGTGGACCGTTTCTTTCTCGAAATCCAGGGTTCCGGCCGTGTGGCGCTGGACAACGGGGATGTGCTCCGGGTTCATTACGCCGGAACCAACGGCAACCGCTACCGCTCCATCGGCGCATACCTGATCGACATCGGGGCGGTACCCAGAGAGAAGATGTCCATGCAGGCCATCCGGGAGTGGCTTGAGGCCAACCCGGACCGCATGGACGAGGTGCTTCACTATAATGAGAGCTTTGTATTTTTTAAAGCGGGGGAGGGCGGCCCCTTCGGCAATATCGGGGTGGCCGTGACGCCTTTGCGCTCCATTGCAACGGATATCAAGGCCTTTCCCCGGGGGGCGCTGTGTTTTGCCGAAACCGCCCTGCCGGCGACGGACTCCCGGCAGCCCAAGGAAGATTGGGAAAAGGCGTCTTTCTTTGTTCTCAATCAGGATACGGGCGGTGCTATCACAGGCCCCGGCCGGGTGGATCTGTTCTGCGGCAACGGCGATTGGGCCGCTTACACCGCAGGGCACATGACCGCCGAAGGGGCCCTCTATCTTCTGGTGCTCAAACCCTGATTCTTCATCAGTTCACTTTAACTGTCCATGTCCAGGCCAAGATCCACGGCCTTCTGCCAGACCTGCTGCGCCAGCTTCAAGGTGGCCTGGTCAATCATGCGGCCGTCCACAGACACGGCGCCAAGACCCTTTTTCCGGGCCTGGGCCGCCGCCTCCACCACTTTTTTCGCCCGCTGGATTTCTGCCTCAGGCGGGGTGAAAACACGGTTGACCACGGGGATTTGATCCGGGTGGATGACCCATTTCCCGTCGCATCCTAAAGCCCGGCCCATGACAGCGGATCGCTCCAGCCCTTCTAAATCTTTAAAATTTCCATAGGTGGCGTCAATGGCCAGAAGATGGTTGGCTTTGGCTGCCATGATCATCCGGCTTAAGGGAAAATGCCAGCGGTGGCCGGGATAGATCGACTCCTCATTTTCTCCGTGACCGGACAGGGAGAAAAGCCCTGCACCAAGGCAGATCGAATAGTCTGCGATGCCGAAGACAAGACTGTAAAGCCGGCCTGAGGCGCGGGCGATCTTCGACACATTGTCCATGCCTGCAACCGTTTCAATGCAGGCCTCAATTCGGGTGGGCCGGGCAAATCCCTCCGCCGCTTCAATCCCTGTTAAAAGTCTGTCGGCAAAATGGATATCCCCGGCGGTTTCCACCTTTGGAATGACCACGGCATCGATCTTTTTGCCGCAGGCCTCCCATATGTCGATCAGATCCCGGTAGGCAAAGGACGTGGTCAGATCGTTGATACGAACGGTCAGGCGCCGGCCGCCAAAGTCTGTTTCCCGAATGGTTTTGATGGTCCGGCTTCTGGCAGGGATTTTCTGATCCGGGGGCACGCTGTCTTCCAAGTCCAGCATGATGACGTCGGCCGGGCTTTTCGACGCCTTAAGGTGCATTTTTTCAATATGTCCCGGTACGGACAGGATGGTTCGGTTTGGTGTCATGGGGATCCTTTCTGGCGGTATGCCGGTTTTAAAAGGCTTTTTGTTCACGGTGTTTGGGCATCGGTGCTGAAAAACTGTCCGGGGTCGTTCATAAAGGCTTTGTACAGCTTGTAATAGGCGGTCTGCTCATAGGATATGGGGGTGACCGCCGGGGTGTCAAAGGTATAGATCCGTGCCCCGGGGCAGGCCAGAAGCAGGGGGGAATGGGTGGCAATGATGAACTGGGCATGGCCCTGGGCCTGGATTTCAATGAGCAGGTTCAAAAGGCGGATCAACGATGCGGGGGACAGGGCGGTTTCGGGTTCGTCCAGCAAATAGAGCCCTTTTCTTTTGTAGCGAGAGGAAAAATAAGCCATGAGCGACTGTCCGTGGGACTGGGTAAGCAGGGAACTGCCGCCGAAATACGCCAGCATCTTGGGGTCGCTGACCGCCCATTCTTCAAGGCTTCGGGAGAAATGGGAAAAGATCTGGGCACCGAAATAGGCCCCGGGAACCGGCCCTTTTTCCCAGTCCAGGGAAATGGCAGTGTGCAGCTCATCTTCATGTGGGTTGGGGGCCAGGCGGGCAAAGGATTTCTCCT
Organism: uncultured Desulfobacter sp.; assembly: GCA_963677255.2. GTDB lineage: Bacteria > Desulfobacterota > Desulfobacteria > Desulfobacterales > Desulfobacteraceae > Desulfobacter. The sequence continues at coordinate 155,446 of CAXXER010000005.1, forward strand.
GCCAGATGTGGATGCCGCATTTAATGGCCAGCGCCCGGAGCAGGGTGGATTTGCCTGTACCGTTCTCCCCGATGAAAAAGGTGATGTCCCGGTCAAAGAAAAGGGCATCTGTTTTCCGGAATAGACCGAGGTTAAAGGGGTATTTGTCAGAAACCGGGAATTGGTCTTTATGGATGGCGGCCTGGTTCAGATAGATCACAAAGGTCCTCCCTTGATGAAGATGATTCCATGGCATAAACCAGACGACCCTTGTTTGTCAAATTCGCCGCAGGAAAGAAAAAATATTTTTCGCTCATTACCGGGACGATCCCAACCGTTGTTTTCCCCGTCTAACACGCAAAAGAATGCCTGTTTCCGAGCTTGTACACCCCTACACCAAGCGCGTTAGACCGTTATCAGGTCAATTTTAATATTGACCTAACCATAGAAAAAGAGTAGGAAATAACCCTATCGAATTACTTGGAAACATAAGTAGGCGCTATTTAAACTATCAATCAGAGGATTGGATTATGCTAAAATGTAAATCATTTCAGCTGATTATATCAGCAATGATTGCTTTTTCCATTCTGGTTCCCTTTGTCGTGCAGGCAGGTGTTCCCGCGGAGAAAGAGACGCAACCGGATGTTATCACCATTGGGCTCGGGCCGGATCTGAGCAAGCAGGAAATGGCAGATGTCGCTTTTCGCCATGATTTGCATACCCGGGCACTTGATAACAATTGTTCGGCCTGCCACAGCGAAAAAGACGGACGGCCTGTATTTACCTTCGGACCCGCAGACCAGACGCCCTCCATGGAGTTTTACCATGAGCAGTGCATTTCCTGTCATGTGGAGAAAAAGAGCGAAAACAAGGCGACAGGACCTATGACCGACCAGTGCGGTGCCTGCCATGTCCGCAAGCCGGCAGTGGTCGCAGGCCAGAAAAAAATAGAGTTTGACAAATCATTGCATTACATCCATGCAAGCTCCGACAAAATCAAATCCAAAGAGGCCGGTGACGATAAAAACTGCAGCGCCTGTCATCATGTGTTTGACGAACAAAATAACACCCTGATGTACAAGAAAGGCGAAGAAGGGTCATGTGCTTATTGCCATGACGCGACCCCTTCCAAACTTGCCGGGGGTAAAACCGTAAAAGACATCCGTACCGCATCCCATGCATCCTGTGTGGCCTGTCACGAGCAGAAGGTTGCACAAAAACAGGCGGCAGGGCCCGTTACCTGTGCCGGATGCCACGATGAAAAAGAGCAGGCCAAGCTGGAGAAACTTTCTACGGTGCCCAGGCTTGAGCGTAACCAGCCGGATGTCGCCCTGCTCACCCCACAGGAACCCGGAAAGGAAAACCAGGGCACCTTCATGGCGGCCGTGGCTTTTGATCACAAGGCCCACGAAGCTTTGGATATAAGCTGCAAAACCTGCCACCACGATACGTTGCAAAAGTGCAGCGCCTGCCATACACCTGACGGCGGGGAGGAAAAGGGCGGCTTTGTAAGCCTTGCCCAGGCCATGCATAAAACCCAAAGCAACCGTTCCTGCGTGGGATGCCATCAGCAAGTTACCACGGTGACGCCTGAGTGTGCCGGCTGCCATGCACAGATGCCGAAAGCCGCCAAAAAGGATCCTGAATCATGCAAGGCCTGCCACAGTGTGGACCCGCAGATGCTTGATGCGGGATCCGATCCCGTCATGCTGGCCAAAGACGCGGTGGCAAAACGAAAAGACACCTATACCAAGGTTCCGGCGGACAAGATTCCGGAAACCGTTGTGATCGACGATCTGGCCGATACCTACAAGGCCAGTCAGTTCCCCCACGGCAAAGTGGTGCGGGCCATCATGGAAAAAGCCGATAAGAGCGCTCTGGCCAGAACGTTTCACAAGGACCAGGCCGGGCTTTGCATGGGCTGCCATCATAACAGCCCCAAATCCCTTGAACCGCCCAAATGTGCCTCCTGCCACAGCAAGAACGGTCCCGGCCCGGACGGCAGACCCGGGTTAAAGGGCGCATTCCACGGTCAGTGCATCACCTGCCACCAGGACATGAAGGTGACTTCGGTTCAGGCCATGGACTGCATTAAATGTCATGAATTAAAAAATTAGGATATCTCAAGGAAAAGGGATCATTATGGCTATTTCTCGCAGACAGTTTTTGGGCACATTAGGGGCAGCGGTCGGGGCATCTGCTTCGGCATCCCTGACAAAGGCCCATGCTGCAAACAAAACCTTTAAGGGACATCCGGAGACTTGCGGCGTACTTCACGATACCACCCGGTGCATCGGATGCCGCAAGTGTGAACAGGCCTGCAATAAGGTCAATGACCTGCCGGCACCGGAAGTGCCCTTTGACGATCTTACCGTTCTGGATCAGAACAGAAGAACCGACGCCCACGTATATACGGTGGTAAACCGGTTCGCGGATGAAAAAAATGACAAGGTTTCACCGGTGTTTGCTAAAAAACAGTGCAACCACTGCATGGAGCCTGCCTGTGCCTCGGCCTGCTTTGTCAAGGCATTCAAGAAAACACCCAAAGGGCCTGTGGTCTATGACGCATCCCTTTGCGTGGGGTGTCGTTACTGCATGGTGGCCTGCCCTTTTGAAGTGCCGGCCTACGAGTATGACAATGTTTTAACTCCGAAGGTGACCAAATGCACCATGTGTGCGCCCAGAATAGAAGAGGGCAAGCTGCCTGGTTGTGTGGAAATCTGTCCCCGGGAAGCCTTGGTCTTCGGTAAAAGGGATGAGTTGATCAAGATCGCGCGTCAGCGGATTATGGACCATCCGGACAGGTACCTTGACCATATCTACGGTGAGCATGAGATGGGAGGCACCTCCTGGCTTTATATTTCAGGCGCAGCCTTCAATAAGATCGGTATGAGAGAGGATCTGGGCACCAAATCCGCTCCTGAACTGACCTCCGGCGCCCTTCAAACCGTTCCCATGGTTGTGGGATTGTGGCCTGTCCTGCTGACAGGCGTTTATGCCATTTCCAAGCGCAAGGAGAAAATCGCCGGCCAGGAAAAGGCCGCCGCTCTGAAAGAAGCCCGGCAGACTGCTGCTGCAGATCTGGCCGCCCAGCTTGAGGCCCAGAGGGAAAAGATGACCCAGGAGAAAACCTCCGCCATCAATTTTGAAGTTAAAAAGGCTCTGGACGAGGCCGCCAAAGAGAAAGAGGCGCTTGAGCAGGAACTGGCTGCACTGAAGTCACCTGAAGCATCTCAGCAGGAGCCAGACACGGATGATCCGGGAGCATCCCCAGAAACCGGTGAGCAGGAGGAATAGGCAAACCATGAAAGAAATTATAGGCAGAATCACAGACAAAGTCTTTGAAAGGCAGGAGCCGGAAAAAGGGTGGTTTACCCCCTTTAATGTTATTGCCGGCATTATCCTGATCATCGGCGGGATCCTGACCGTCATGCGGTTCACCATGGGGCTTGAAACCGTCACCAACCTGGACAACAACAACCCCTGGGGCATCTGGATCGGGTTTGACCTGCTCTGCGGAGTGGCCCTGGCCGCCGGCGGCTATGTGACCTCGGCCACCTGTTATATCTTCGGGCTCAAGCGCTTTCATTCCGCGGTACGTCCCGCCATTTTAACCGCATTTTTAGGGTACGCCCTGGTGGTGTTTGCCCTGCATTACGACGTGGGCCGCCCCTGGCGCCTTCCTTATCCGGTGTTTTACTCCCAGGGCACCACATCTCTGCTCTTTGAAGTGGGGCTGTGTGTGTTCTTATACCTGAGTGTCCTTTTTATCGAATACAGTCCGGCCGCCCTGGAATGGCTTGGGTTCTCCAAGGCCCGCAATATGGTGGTCCGCCTGACCCTGCTGCTGACCATTTTCGGCGTGGTCCTGTCCACGTTGCATCAAAGCTCTCTGGGTGCGCTGTTTTTAATTGCTCCCTCAAAGCTGCATCCTTTGTGGTATTCGAACTACCTGCCGGTCTATTTCTTTATTTCGTCCATGTTCGCGGGCATGTCCATGGTGATCTTTGAGGGCAGTCTGGCCCACAAGCACCTGCGCCACAAGATGGACCAGACCCACCTGGACGAAAGCTCTGGCGTGGTCCTCGGATTTTCCAAGGCCGCAGCCTTTGTGATGATGGGCTATGTCGGCATCAAACTTTTGGGGCTTGCCATTGACAACAACTGGCATTATTTGACCTCAGGCTGGGGACTCTGGTTCCTGGTAGAATTGATCGGATTTGTCCTTTGCCCGGCCCTGCTTTATGCGGCAGCACACCGCGAAAAGAATCTGAAATTTGCCAGAATCGCATCCCTTTGGACGGTTTTGGGCATTGTTCTGAACCGGTTCAACGTTTCCATGATCGCTTTTAATTACCACCTGCCGGCGGATCAGCGTTACTTTCCAAGCCTTATGGAGATCGGTACTTCGGTTTTCATCGTTACCTTAGGTGTTGTGATTTACCGGTTTATCTGCACCCGGATGCCCATTCTTCATGAACATCCGGATTACAAGGCCCATTAATACATAAGGGCTCTTTAAGGAGGATATTGTGGAATTTTTCAGTTTACAGGAATTATATACCTACAGCAAAGGAATCACCTATCTGATCATGGGCGGCATTTTGGTTTTCGTGCCCCTGTACTGGGGATTTCTTACAGACAGAGAAGACGACTAGACGAAAGGAATGACCCATGCATGATTTTTTAACCGGTCCTTTGTTCTGGATCGCTCTGGCCGTCTGTTTCGGCGGCTCTTTGATTCGCTTTGTCCTGTATTTTAAGGGATTGAGCTGGCAGCTGGACCGGGTGGCCTATACCGCCCACCCCCAGGCCGGCCTTAAAGGGGCCGTCCGGTCCATTTATAAATGGCTCATCCCCTTTGGCACCCGCGGCTGGCAGACCCAGCCCCTGATTACCCTGGGGTTTTTCGGCTTTCATCTGGGTGCCGTGCTTGTGCCGCTGTTTTTAGCCGGCCATGCCCTTTTCATGGAATCCAAGGTCGGGTTTCACCTGTTTACCTTAAACGCCGGGCTGGGAGATTTTCTGTCCTGGACCGCCGTGGTTGCAGGCGTCTTCCTTCTGATCAGACGCCTGGTTCTGCCCGAGGTTAGAATTTTGACCACCTGGAACGATATCTTTATTCTGCTGATTTCCATGGCCCCTTTTGTCACAGGGCTTTTGGCCCGGTATCAGGTGGGCGATTACGGATTCTGGCTGAATATGCACATCCTGAGCGGGGAAATCGTACTATTGGCCATTCCCTTTACCAAGCTCTCCCATGTCTTCCTCTTCTTTGCCTCAAGGGCACAGCTGGGAATGGATTTTGGTATTAAGCGCGGCGGAATGAAAGGAACAAAAATGGCCTGGTAATGCTCTTAACAGAGATAATCCAGAACCATAAAGGAGAACACGACCATGCCAGAAGGAATTTATTGTAACAAACAGCCCATTAACACCCCGGAAGAGGTGAACAAGCTTCTGTCCGACACCTCGGGCAACAAGTACTACCAGGAGATGAAGGAACTGGACGTAGATTCGGATCTGCTCTGGAAAACCATTCAGAACACCTGTAAATCCAGAACCCGCACCTGGCTTGAGATTTGCGCCCACTGCGGCATGTGTGCCGATTCCTGTTTCCTTTACGAGGTAAACGGCAGGATTCCCGAGCAGGTTCCGGCCTATAAGATCCAGTCCACCCTGGGTGAAATGATCAAACGCAAAGGCAAAGTGGACAACGCCTTCATGAGGCGGGCCATGCGCATTGCCTGGTCCCAGTGCACCTGCTGCAACCGCTGCGGCATGTACTGCCCCCACGGCATTGATACCGGTATCATGTTCGGCTATCTGCGCGGCCTTTTATATCAGCAGGGGTTTGTGCCCTGGGAGCTTAAAATCGGAGCCGGCATGCACAGGGCCTACAGGGCTCAGATGGACGTCACCGATGAAGATTTTGTGGACACCTTTGAGTGGATGGTCGAAGAGTACGAAGACGACTATCCCGGGCTGACCGTCCCTGTGGATGTGGAAGGCGCCGACATCATGTACACGGTGAATGCAAGGGAGGTCAAGCATTACCCCGAAGACTTGGCCGAGGCCGCTATTTTGTTCCACATGGCCGGAGAAAACTGGACCGTCCCGTCAAAAGGGTGGGAGCAGACCAGTCTTGCCATGTTTGCCGGGGACTGGGCCGCATGCAAAATGCAGGTGGAATCGGTATACGGCGCCATGGAGCGGTTAAAGCCCAAACGCATGGTAGGAACCGAATGCGGTCATGCCCACAGGGCCACCGTTATTGAAGGTCCTTACTGGGCCGGAAGAAAGGACGGGACGCCGCCGGCACCCTCCATCCATTATGTGGAGTGGCTGGCAGAAGCCCTGAATACCGGCAAGCTGAAAATAGACCCTGAAAAACGAATCAAGGAACCTGTAACGCTGCAGGATTCCTGTAACTATATTAGAAACCAGGGGCTTAAAAAAGCCACCCGGGATATCATGTCCCATATTGTGGAGCCCGGCTATTTTATTGAAATGGCGCCCAATAAAGAGCATAACTACTGCTGCGGCGGCGGCGGCGGATTCAACGGCATCGGAAAGTTCCGCAAGGAGCGGAACGTGGCCCTGATCAAAAAACGGGACCAGATCATTGAAACCGGAGCCAAACTGGTCATCGCCCCATGCCACAACTGCTGGGACGCCATCCGCGACCTTGAAGAAGAGTATGAAATCGGTATCCGCTGGTCCTTTTTGAAGCCGTTGCTCATCAAAATGCTGATCATCCCGGATCATTTAAAACCCGAGGAGTAGCCCGAATACCCATAACAATGAGAGGGGCCCATGTTTAAGAAAATTCTGCTCGCAACCTCTGCCACTCAGGCCAGCGACCATGCTGCCCGGGTGGCCTTTAACCTTGCCGGCAACTACAATGCCGAACTTAACATCTTCCATGTCCTTGGCGTGCCTTCCCGGGGTTTCAGCCAGGTGGTGGTGGATGTCAAAACCCGGGAAAAGGTGGATGTGGATGATGAATATCTTTTCGGGGTGACCGAAGAGATTAAGGCCTATTATGCCAAGTATCTGGAAAAGGGCGTTAATTATACCATTGATATCGCCGTGGGGCTGCCTGCACGGGAAATTTTAAGGCAGGCCAAGGCAGTTGAACCGGACCTCATTCTTCTTGGCGGCAGCACCGGAGATGAGGACCAAAGTGTCTATAAGAAATCCGCAGCCGGATCCACCCTGCATAAGGTGGCCAAGGCTGCATCCTGTCCTGTCATGGCCGTCAACCGGGCTGCAGCCTCCTTTTGGGGGGGGATGTCAAATATCCTGTTCGGTACAGACTTCTCCAAGACTTCGGACAAGGCCTTTGAGTATGCCCTGGCCCTTGCAAAAAACATGGGATGTGAACTGCACGTGTTCCATGCCCTGGATATTTCAGGGATCCAGTCGGGCAGACTGCTGGATCAGGATGAAATAGAGCAGAACATCAGGGAGTCCATGCGTCGTATCAGGGCCCGGTACGAATCCCGGCTCAAGGAGCTTAAGAGCTACTCCATGGACGTATGGGAGGGCATCCCCTTTATTGAAATCGTCAAATACGCCAGGGACAAACATGCAGACCTCATCGTCATGGCCCACCACTCCAGACGACTGCCCTCCGAAGACAGCCGCCTGGGAAGCAATGTCGAACAGGTCATTGTCAGGGCCGGATGTCCGGTGCTCAGCGTTAATAAATAGGATTCAATGCCAAAGAGGTTGATATGAAAAAGAAAATTCTGGTGATAGACGATGATCTGAACGTCCGAGATTATCTGGCTGCCCTGCTCAAGGACAACGGATATGAGGTCTGTGTAGCAGGAGATGTGAAAGAGGGACTCGAGCAGGCCCGTGCCGAACATCCGGATCTGATTACCCTGGACATTGAAATGCCGGGCGAGTGGGGGCCAAGATTTTACCGGCAGCTCACCCAGGAAAAGGATCTGAAAAACATCCCTGTGATTGTGATTTCAGGTCTGACAGGCCATCAATACGCCCTGGTCAAGGCCGTGGCCTCCATTTCAAAGCCCTTTGATCGGGACGAGCTTTTAAGCATCGTAAAGGAAGCGTTGATGGAGTAAGGCGGGCTTAAACATGGCAAAACAGGTTCTCCTCATTGATAAAGACAAAGCCCATGCCAGCGCCTTGGAGATGTATATCACAAGGCAGCCGTATGAGGTTTTTATTTCCACATCCAATGAGGAGACCGTGCTATATCTGGACAATCAGCCCTGGGACATCATTCTTGTCCATCCCGGTGCAAGTCCTGAAACAGCCGACTATGTTCTGGGATTCAAATCCAATCATCCCCTTGTTCAAGTGATTGTCATGGCGCCGAAAGAAGACATGGACGGCGCCATGACGCTTTTTAAACTCAATGCACTTGAGTTCCTTGAAGTGCCGGTTAACTCCACCGCTCTCGATCTTGGCCTTGCCAGGGCGGACCACCAGGCCGCCTTGCTGACCCGTGTGGACAGATATACCTCCCGTTTAGAAGACCTTCATTTCGCAAGAAATTCCTTTAACCAGCTCTTTGAAGAGGCGCCCTGTTATATTTCGGTCCAGGATGAGAACTTAAGAATCACCGCGTCCAATCAGCAGTTTAAGAAAGATTTCGGCAGCCTGGTCGGCGGGTTCTGCTATGAGATCTATAAACAGCGCAGTTCCCAGTGCCGCCAATGCCCCGTGATCGCCACATTCAAGGACGGCAAATCCCATACTACCGAAGAGATTGTGACCTCCAAAGACGGCAAGCAGTACAACGTGCTGACCCAGACCGCCCCGTTAAGAAACAGTGAAGGGCAGATCGTCCAGGTCATGGAGATGTCCACGAACATTACCCAGATCCGTCAGCTCCAGGATCACCTGGTTTCCTTGGGATTGATGCTGGGGTCCATGTCCCATGGGGTCAAGGGGATGCTTACCGCCCTTGACGGCGGGATTTATCATCTTGAAGCCGGCCTTGACCGTAATGACCACAAACGGGTGGTCATGGCCGCAGGCCAGGTCAAGGACATGGCGGACAAGATTAAGAAAATGGTCCTGGAAATCCTTTATTACGCAAAATCCCGCCAATTGAACTATGAGACAAGACAGGCTGAAGAGCTGGCCCGCAACGTGGTCAAAACCATCACGCCTTTGACTTTGAAGCACGGCGTGATTTTTTCGGTTTCCATTTCCTCGTCCTTAGGGGCTGTTGACGTTGATCCCCAATGGATGGAGGCGGCGCTGGTCAACTTTCTTGAAAATGCCGTGGATGCCTGTCTGTTCGACCGGGTCAAACAGACCCACAGGATCAGCTTTGCCGTTGAAAAGGCATCGGAAAAAGAGATCTGTTTTACCATTACCGACAATGGCATCGGTATGGATGCAGAGACCAAAAATAAGATGTTTACCCTCTTTTTTACATCAAAAGGATCCCAGGGGACAGGGCTTGGATTGTTTATCGCCCACCGGGTTATCCGGTATCACGGCGGAAGAGTGAACGTTGAATCCCAGGTGGGCAAAGGCAGCCGGTTTATTATCCATATTCCCTTTCAAAAACCAAAGAACGGCAGTATAATGCGCATTTCCAAAGAGGGAGGGGGATAAGGTTCCTATACGGACCGCCCCGTGAAGGTGGGATAACAAGAGCATAACAACAACAGATCTTTTCCAAAACGGAGCACTTACAGCCCATGCGCCTGACCACTAAAAGCAGATACGGAACCCGACTGATCCTGGATATCGCCGTTTATGGAACAAAAAAGCCCGTCCCCTTAAGTGATGTGTCCAAACGTCAGAACATCTCTTTAAAATATCTTGAACAACTGAGCCGTAAGCTTCGTGATGCCGGTATCATCAACAGCCAGCGGGGACCCTTTGGCGGCCATATGCTGGCCAAACCTCCGGCTGAGATCTCCATTGGGGATATTGTCCGGGTATTGGAAGAGTCCACGGCGATCACCGACTGCGCCGAGCTTGAGGAAAAGACCTGCGGCGTATGCAACAAGGCCGGAGAATGTCTTTCCAGATGGGTGTGGGTGGAGGCGTCAAAGGCCATGTTCGACTGCCTGGATAATATCAATATCAAAAGCCTTTTAAACCTTGATAATTCGTGCATGAAGTAACCGTCTAAACGGTGTTTTCAGGCGTCAGCGCCAGGCCACGTCCTTTGGGCTGAAGACCAGGATGATCTCTTTTCCCGGAGAAAGGTCCAGTTGGGAGGCCTGGTTTGGCGTTACACTGAGGGAAAGGGTGAATCCGTTCAGATCCATGGTGGTCAGAATCCGGCCTGTTTTTTTTTCCAGAAGCATTCGGGTGACCCGGGCCGGAATCCGGTTAACTGCATCCCCATCCGTATCCATGGCAGGATAAAGTAGCAGTTTTTCCTTTTGAATGACGGCGGTGAGAGTCTCGGTGTGATCCGGCAGGGGGGTATCTGAGAGGCGGATCGCCGTGCCGCTGTCAAGGGGCCTGAGCATATGTCCCGCATCGTCCCTGGCGTAAGGGCCTGGGATGATACTCTCCTTCCCCGTTGAAAAGAGTTTGCCGCCGGCCATGGAGATCCGGGTGTCGCTGACTTCGTGGAGCCATGACAGGTCATGACTGACGATGATCAGGGTGCATCTCCATTCATCCCTGGCGTTCAGGGATGCCTTTCGGATAAGCGCTGCGCTGCGGGTATCCACACTGGCCACCGGTTCGTCCAGGAGCAGGGCGTCCGGCTTTAAAATCAGACGGGCCGCCATGGCCACCCGCTGGGCTTCGCCTCCGGACAGTTCATGCCACATGCGGGAGGAAAACCCGTCCGGGTCCAGTCCCACGGAGGCCAGCGCCCGGTCCGTCCGTTCCCGGAGCCTGTCAGTGTCTTTTCTGATTTTCAGGCCGTAGGTTACATTGTCCAGCACACTGCGTTTGAGCAGATAAGGGGTCTGGGTGAGCAGGGTGACCCTGGACCGGACCCTTGGGGACATGGGGGTCTCGGGCCTGCCGTTGAACAGGATTTGTCCCCGGGCCGCAGGCATGGCAAAGGCCAGCAGTTTGAGCAGGGTGGATTTACCGCTGCCGTTGGCTCCTGAGATGCCGAGAATGCCGCCCCGGGGAATGTCCATGGTGTCAATATCCAGGACCTTTTTGCTGCCGTAAAAGTGGCTGACCTGCCGAAGCTGGTATAGGGCATCCATCATCTTTTCCTTAAGAAGGACAGACTGATATTAACGGCAAAGGCGATAAGCATCAGCACAAGTCCTAGCGCAATGCCGTCGGCAAACATGCCTTTGTTGGTCTCAAGGGCAATGGCTGTAGTGATGGTCCGGGTGTGGTATTTGATGTTGCCGCCCACCATCATGGAGATTCCCACCTCGGTCAGCACCCGGCCGTAGGCGGTAACAGCGGCGGCCAGAATGCCGTAGCGGACTTCCCACAGACAGGTGGCCAGAATGTCCCTTTTTCCGGCTCCTAGGGAGACCAGGGTGAGCTTCAGGTTGGGATCAATGCCTTCGATGATGGAGGCGGTAATGGCGGTGACGATGGGAAAGGCCAGTATGGCCTGGCCTGCGGCGATGCCGTTAACGGTGAACAAAAGACCGTATTCGCCAAGGGGCCCTCGAGAGGAAATCACGGCATAAATCACAAGGCCGACGCAGACCGTGGGAAGGGCCAGCATGGTATCCACGACGGTTCGCAGGGCCCGTTTCCAAGGGAATTCGTAATACCCCAGAAAAAAGCCGCAGGGCAGCCCTGCGATCAGGCTCACCGCCATGGAGACGGTTGAAGCCTGGAGGGTGGCCCCGACTGCTGACCAGGTGGAGGCATCTCCACTGATCAGCAGCCCAAGGCCTTTTATGAATCCTGAGATCAGGTAATCCAAGGGATCCTAACTTAGATGTGCAGCTGGCAACGCCTGCTTATTTGGCGTTGGGGATGAACAGTTTTTGTCCCAGCAGCCTGAAATCGGCGATTTTTTTCTGGGCGCTGTCTGAGGCCATCCAGTCGGAGAATTGTTTGGCCAGCTCATACTTGGCGTTGGGGCAGTTTTTCGGGTTCAGGGTCAGCACGGAGTACTGGTTGAGGAGAATGTCGTCGCCTTCAACAAGCACGGTCAGGGGGGCATGGCCGCCCTGCTGGTCCTGATACTTGATATAGGTGCCCCGGTCCGTCATGGTGTAGCCTTCTCTTTCCTGGGCCACATTGATGGTGGCAAGCATGCCCTGGCCGGTCTGGACATACCAGGCTTCTTTGTCCGGAAGGGGGATGCCGGCGGATTTCCAGAGCAGTTTCTCTTTTTTATTGGTGCCAGAATCGTCGCCGCGGCTCATGAAAAGAGCGCCTTTGGCTTTGATGGCGGTAAGGGCGGCAGTGATATCCTTGTCGGAGACGCCGGCCGGATCGGATTTGGGGCCGATGATGACAAAATCATTGTACATGACTTCCCTGCGGTCCTTGCCGTAGCCTTTTTCAATATAGGCTTTCTCTGCCGGGGGGGCATGGACAAGAAGAACATCCACATCACAGTTCTGGCCCAGCTTCAACGCTTTGCCGGTGCCGGTGGCCGTCCATTTCAGGGCGATGCCGGTCTCTTTTTCAAAGCTTGGAATCAGGTAGTCCAGCAATCCTGTGTTGTCGGTACTGGTTGTGGTGGCCATCATCAGGGATTTTCCTGAATCCGCCTGGGCAGATGCAGAAAAAAGCATTACACACAGGGCGGCAAGTAGAACATAAACAAGTTTTTTTGTCGTCATTGCATTTCTCCTTTTTCGGGGAGTTTAAATAAATTGTACGGAAAGTAAGATTAAACAATATTGGTGGGAATATGTCAATTCGTAATTCCTGTCAAGCCGATATCCAGGGGCAGGAGCACAGTAACCGTTGGCAACTTTTGCTGACCATTAATTACCGGTCTTTAAGAAAAAGGCTGTGGTATTCGTCCTCATTGATATGGGCTTTGAGATACCGGTTGACCCAAAGATAGAGGTCTTCGAGTTCCTCGTTACTGAGCCTGGGCAGCAACGTCTTTAAAAAGCTGTCTTCGCTGAATTTTTGCAGATAGAACATAACGGTTTCCTCATCGGTCTCCCGGCCCATGCCAAAGGCGCCTAAACCGCTGTACTCCTGAACAAACTGATGACTGTCTTTTTTCAATGGTTTTTTTCCTCTGTTGTAATGTGATTTTGATAATGGCCCATCAGGCATCGGGGTCCAGTCCCCGTTCCGTGATCATGTATATGGCACAGGAGGGGCGGTGTTTGCAATACAGTTTGGGATCTTTGCATCGCAGGCATTCTTTGCATTGATAGGTGTTGTATTTTGCACAGCGGTATGGTGTCTCCCGCTGGGGGTGTTTTTTGCAGGTTCCCATGGGCTCTCCTTTTTTAACGGTGATAGTCTGTAAATATGGGACAGTGAAGATATTTGTCAATGCGGTGTTCGGACAGGCTGTAATGGGCTGGGGCCGGTCGGGCCAGCCATCCCATCAATCCCCAGGCAATTACGACATCAATGATTCTGAATAGGGTCAGGTATAAAGCCGATTCCCGTTTTTTCACAGCCGAACTCAATTTCGTACCTCCCGATTTACCATACGGCAGCCTCCTAATTTAGGTTTCTCGGGTGAGCAAATTCCAATTCTGATAATTCATTAAAGTCACTTTCTGAATTCAATGTCATCCCCCTTTTAAACACACATAGAAATTTTAAAATTTTTTTACGTAAGATATTTAAATTATGGAATTGATTACCTGTGATTCAGAACCTATCTTGAATATCAAGATACTTAAGATCATTTGACCGGTATCGGCGATTTCACTTCCCAATTCCATAATTTCAAGGAGGACCCATGAAAAAGGAAATCTTATGCTTTTTTATTCTTTCATTATTTTTTACGGGCATCTGCGCTGCAGCTCAGCCGGATGGGCAGATGACGTTTACCATTACTCCCGCTGTCCAAGAAAAGACAAAAAAGGTGGATCTATGGTTGCCCTATCCTGTGAGTGATGAATTTCAGACCATTTCAGATATGACAATAACCGGCAATTTCGATGCCAGGGCTGTGTACCGGGATCCTTCTTCAGAAGTGCTTTATCTTCATGCCAGTTGGGACTCCCCTTCGGAACAGCCCCGGTGCATCATGCAGTTTCACATCAGCCAGAAAGACAGGCGAAATGCCAAAATACGGCAGGCTGATGACGGATATCCCGCAATCATTATGCCCTACCTGAAAGCGACCAAATTTATCCCGGCGCAAGATCCTGACATGCAAAAAATTGCCATGGATGCGGTCCAAGGTAAAAAGGGCACCCTTGAAAAGTCCCAAGCCATCTATGACTGGGTGGTTGAAAACACTTTCCGTGATCCTGATGTGAAAGCATGCGGATTAGGATTTCCCGCAAGAACGCTTCACGAGTACAACGGGGGAGGAAAATGTGCAGATCTGTCCGCTGTATTTGTGACACTGGCAAGGGCTGCAGGCGTCCCTGCCCGACATGTTTACGGTGTGCGTTTGGCCTCTCCGAAAGATGGAGATGTGACAAGCGGGTATCACTGCTGGGCGGAATTTTACCTGCCGGGTACTGGCTGGGTCATGGTAGACCCGGCAGATGTCAGAAAAATGATGCTGGTGCACAAGCTTGAACTCAAGGACAAAGATACGGACGCTTGGAGACGTTTTTTCTGGGGCGGCGACGATCTGTTCCGACTGGTGCTTGAGAAAAATTCTACCGGGGTCCATCTCAACGGAGCCAAAGAGGCTCTGCCCTATTTCATGTATCCGGCAGCCCAGGTGGACGGTCAGATGCTTGATTACTTTGATTCAGCTTCTTTTCAATATAAGGTCGCCTTTAAGGCGGACTAAATCGGGGCACACTACCATCCGGGTCACCATATAATAATACGGTCCGGGATCAGATTCCCGGACCCGGCCGGGTTCATAGGGTGACTCAGTGAAATCCGGTTATCCCGGTTTACAACCCGGATATTTTTCTTTATACTCAAATAATACAAACTCTTCTTTTTCAATATCACACAAGGAGTCTCAATGGATTTTGATTTTTTGGCCTCGCGCCTTGGGATCGACAGGGAAGATTTCATCGAACTGACTGAGCTGTTTGTGACCACAACCCAGAAGGACATGGATAAGATTCGTCAGGCGGTGTCCGAGGCAAATCCTGCGGATGCCGCCTCCGCTGCCCACTCAATCAAAGGGGCGGCTGCCAACCTCGGGTTTGAAGACATGGCCGATCTGGCCAAAACAATGGAATTTCAGGGCAAAGAAGGGGACCTGAACGGCTTTGATACCTATATGGACGATATGGATAAAATGCTGGGGGAGCTCAACGCCCTTTTATAGGGAAGTTTCGCCATGAAAAAGAAGATACAGCCATACTCGGTTCTTGCGGTGGATGACAACCTTTTGAACTTAAAGCTCATTGAAAAGGCCCTGTCCAAAGAGGGGTACAAGATCCATTCTGCGGACAACGGCCCCGATGCCAGGGCCATTGCCCTTGAAAAAAAGCCGGATTTGATCCTCCTGGATATTGAAATGCCCGGGGAGAACGGGTTTGAAGTGATCAAAAAGCTTAAGGACGATGCCGCCACCAATGCCATCCCCGTTCTGTTTCTCACCGGGGTCAGTGATGTGGATGCCAAGCTTAAAGGCTTTGACCTGGGGGCGGTGGATTATATCACCAAGCCGTTTCACCCCCAGGAGGTGCTGGCCCGGGTCCGGATTCATCTCAAGCTGTCCATTGCCACCAACTCCCTGATCCAGGACCAGGCCGGCAAGCTGCGTCAGGTCACTGAAGCCCAGGCGGCCATGCTTCCCCAGCCCGACGAATTTCCCGGGGCCAGGTTCGGGGTCTATTACAAGGCCCTGGAGGCGGCAGGGGGTGATTTTTACGATATCCTGAATATCTCCGAAAACATCACCGGATATTTTGTAGCGGATTCCTCGGGCCATGACATTGAGACTTCTTATATGACGGCCTCGGTCAAGGCGTTGCTGGCCCAGAACTGTACGCCGGTATACTCGCCCTCAGAGAGTATGAAGATGATCAACGACGTCCTGGTGGAAATTCTGGCCCCGGGCAAATATTTAACCGCCTGTTACATGCACATCAACCGCAGCACCATGACGGCCACCATCATCAATGCCGGCCACCCGCCGGTGGTCTGCCTGCCAAACGAGGGGGATGCCTACCTGATTCAGGCCGAGGGCGATATCTTGGGGATGTTCCCCGATGCCAATTTTGGAAAGGTCCGGCGAAAGGTGTCCAAAGGGGACCGGTTCTTCATCTATTCGGACGGGCTGGTCGAATCCGCAGACAACAAGATTACATGGGCCAGCGGGGCGGGCAGTCTTTTACCCGTGTACAACTCTTTGCGGCAGATTCCTTTCGGGGATATGCCTGAAGCCGTGATCAACCAGCTGTTCGGTAATGACTGCTGTCCCGAGGACGATGTGGTCCTTCTCTGTGTGGAGGTATAGGGCATGGACTCCTGCCGGAACATTATTGAAGTATCTAAAACCTCCACCAAAATGGACCTGCGCTTTTTTTCCTCGGTGGAGTGTATTGATAATGTCTGCAAAACGGTCACCCGTTTTCTGGAAAGCCGCAAGGCGCTTTTTTCTCCCCATTTGTTCTCCATCAATCTTGTGATGCGCGAAGGCCTGACCAACGCGGTTCGCCACGGAAATAAAGGGGATCCTGGAAAAACCGTGGATGTGGAGATCGAAATTGTCCGGGAGCAGGTGCTCAAAGTCTGCATCGCCGATCAGGGGGACGGGTTTGACTGGCACAGAGTTCAGGAAACCGCCATGCCGGATGACGCTGACCACGGCCGGGGCATGCCCATCATGAAGGCCTATTTCAACCGCTGCCAATACAATCAAAAGGGTAATATCCTTTACCTGGAAAAGCATCTTGATTCAAAAGTTTAATTCCTCATTAACAAGATCCTAACCAAATTCTAATCCGGAGCAGGTAAACAGGTTCTAATTTTAATTCCGTTAGGATAAGATGAAATTATAACCTTGAGGAGGGGCGAATGACGACCCATCTGACACGGGCCATGCACCAGATTAAAAAAGAGATTCTCTCTTTGGGTGCCATGGTTGAGGATCGCTTTAAAAAGGCGATCTATGCCATTCAAAACGAGGACCTAGAGCAGGCCCAGTATATCATTGACACGGATTTTAAGATCGATGAGCGGGAGGTGGAGGTCGAGGAAGAATGCCTGAAAACCCTTGCCCTGTACCAGCCCGTTGCAACGGATCTGCGGCTGATCATCGCCGTAATCAAAATTAACAACGACCTGGAACGTATTGCAGATTATGCGGTCAATATTGCCAAGCGGTATAAAACCTCTTCCCAGAATCCCAGCAACTTCAAGTATGATTATACAGCCATGGCCGAGCAGGCTGCCAAAATGCTGAAGATGAGCCTGGACGCCCTGGTGAGTATGAACGTGGACACAGCCTACGCGGTCCGGGAGATGGACAAAGAGGTCAATGCCATGAGAAATGAGGCCTACCGGGTCATGAAGGAGAATATCCAGGCCCGGCCCGATATGGTCGAGGAAATTATCAATATGTACCTGATCTCCCGGCACATTGAGCGCGTGGGGGATCATACCACCAATATTGCCGAAGAGGTCATTTACCTCATTGAAGGTGAGATTATCCGTCATTCTTGATAGGAAAGATAAAATAGGAAAAGACCATGTCAAAGGAAACCATACTCATTGTTGACGATGAAGAAGATATTCTTGAGCTTCTCAGGGTGAACCTGAAAAACGAAGGCTATAATATCCTTCAGACCATGACCGGGGAGGAGGCCATAAAGATTGCCAAAAACTCCAGCCCGGATCTTGTTGTGCTGGACCTGATGCTGCCGGGCATTGACGGCCTTGAGGTGACAAAATATCTTCGAAAGACCGAAGCCACCGAAGACATCCCCATTGTCATGCTGACGGCCAAAGGAGAAGAGTCCGATATTGTCACAGGCCTTGAACTCGGGGCCAATGACTACATGTCCAAACCCTTCAGCCCCAGGGAACTGACCGCCCGCATCCGGGCGATTTTACGCCGGCGGCAGCGTAACAGCAAGGAAGCACCGGTTCGGGTCCGCCAGGAAGGGGATATGATCATTGACCGGGCTAAGCACCGGGTCACCATTGAAGGCGGTGTGATTGACCTGACCCTGTCCGAATTCGAACTGCTCTCCTTTCTGGCTGAAAAAAAAGGATGGGTGTTCACCAGGGGGCAGATCGTGGATGCCATCCACGGTGAAAATTACGCCGTCACCGAGCGGAGTATAGATGTCATCATCGTTGGATTGCGCAAGAAATTAAAGGGCTATGCCTCCTGCATCGAAACGGTCCGGGGGGTGGGATACCGTTTTAAAGAATAACACGGGACCTGTGCTGCGCGCCTGTGCTGCCGGTTTTATAACAAGAAAGCGATACCGCATTCCATGCATCGAAAAAAGCCAAAACTGATATGGCGGATTTTTCCGTCATTTTTGATCATTATCCTGCTCTCCCTCGGGGTGGAAACCTGGTACGCCACCAATTATTTTAAAACTTTTTTCATAGAAAGCTCTGAAAAGGAACTTACCTTCAGGGCTCAGCTGATCCAGGACCGGTTTGCAAGGGCCCTTTATCAGGACCGTCTCTCCAGAGAAAAAGTGGATGCCCTGTGCAAGGCCGTGGGCAAAGACAGCAATACAAGGATTACCGTTGTTCTGCCCACAGGAGAGGTTATCGGCGACACCTACGCCCGGGTGGAAACCATGGAAAACCACCGGGAGCGCCCGGAAATCCGGCAGGCTTTTTCCGGGAAAAAGGGGGTGGCGATCCGGTACAGCTCCACCCTGGATAAGACCATGATGTATATTGCGCTGCCAATGGGGGAGACCGGCCGCCCCGCAAAGGAAAACGCCGTGATTCGGACGGCGGTTTCCATTTCCGACATTGACACCCGTATCGCCGAGGTCAGGAACAGTATTTCTTTGGCTCTGGTGCTGACCATTGCCGCCGCCGCTGTGGCAAGCCTCTATGTCTCGCGCCGGATCACGGATCCTGTAGAGCAGATGAGAAAGGGGGCGGAGGAATTTTCCAAGGGGAACCTGAACGGCAGGCTGCCGGCCCCGGACAGCCAGGAACTTTCCCAGCTGGCCCATGCCATGAATCAAATGGCTGAGGAGCTGGACCGGAAGATCATGGATGTGAAAAATCGAAGCCGTGAGCTTGAGGCCATCCATGGCAGTATGCAGGAGGGGGTGATCGCCGTGGACCAAAATGAGCAGATCATCACCATCAATACCGCAGCAGCAAAGATTTTCGACTTTCCCCCGGAAACCCTGAAAAACAGAAATATCCTGGAGGTGGCGAGAAATTTCGACCTTCAGAATTTTATCGGCAAAGCCCTGGCCACCCATGAACCCGTGGAGGACGATATCGTCATTGAACGGGATGAACGCCTGATTCTCAATATCCATTCCACAGCGCTTTACGACACCAATGAACAGCGTATGGGAACCCTGATCATTTCCCATGACATTACCCGCATCCGCCTTTTGGAGCGCATGCACAAGGATTTCGCCGCCAATGTCTCCCATGAGTTGAAAACGCCATTGACCACGATAAAAGGCTTTATCGAAACCCTTTTGGGCATGATGGGCGGGGACGGGGAACTGTGCCGCCGGGAGGAGACGGAACGCTTTTTAGAGATTATTGAGCGGAATGTCGACCGCATGATCGGACTTGTGGATGATCTGCTTTCCCTGTCAAAGCTGGAGCGCCTCAAGGGAACGGATATCGCCCTTGAGGATCATCCCCTGGCCACCCTGATGCGCCGGGCCGTGTCGCTGTGCCGGGAATATGCCCTTTCCAGGGGCGTTTCCCTGGAGCTCTCCTGTCCTGAAGATCTTCAGGTCAAGGTGGATCCGATTCTCATGGAACAGGCCATCGTCAACCTGGTGGACAATGCCGTCAAGTATAATCCCGAAGGGTGTTCAGTGTCGGTGGATGCCGTCCATGATCCCGGCAAAAAACAGGTGAAGATCCGGGTGGAGGACTCCGGCAGCGGCATTGACAAGGTTCATCTTCCCAAGCTGTTCAACCGGTTTTACCGGGTGGATAAGGGAAGAAGCCGGAACCAGGGCGGCACGGGTTTAGGCCTTGCCATTGTCAAGCACATCGTTCAATACCACAACGGCCGTATTGAAGTGAACAGCACTAAGGGCAAGGGGACCTGCTTCACCATTACCCTGCCGGCCTGAGCTTTGGAAAAGCCCCAGCTTCTTCGTTGCCTGCGTCTCTTTACGGAGTATTACAATACACCTTCAGTCGCCTCGTCTGGGCGCCTTGAATCTGGCACTTTTTCAAAGCTCAGGAGCATATCGGTGGGTCAGGCGTAAAAAATTTCCGCATTTTTACCCAGCACCATCTTCTTCTGCTCGTCGGTTAAGCCGGTATTGTCCAGATCCTTGTAATACCGGTCCGGGGTCAGCAGAGGATAGTCCGTTCCGAACAGGACCTTGTCGATCACACCGGCTGCCGCAGCCATGTCATAGACTGCAGAATCGTACAGATATACTGACGCCGCCGTATCGTACCAGATATTTTTCAGCCGCGCTTTCATCTCTTTTTTCATGATGTGATAAAAGAAAATACCGCCCCCCCAGTGGGCCAGAATAATTTTATTGTCCGGAAAGGCTCTGGCCATGCCGTCAATCTGTTCCAGGGTGATGGGGGTTTTGCCGGGATAGGGATGTCCTAATGGTTCATTGGTGTGGATCATGCACGGCAGGTTGCCTTTTTCCAATAGCATTGCCATCACAGGTTCCAGCAGGCAGATGGCACGGGCGTCAATGCCGGAAAGATAAAAGGCCAGTTCACCGACGCCGGATAAGCCTGCATCAATGCACCGTGCCGCCTCATCTGCGGCTCCTTCCCAGGCCAGATCAAAGCAGGCCAGTCCCTTAATCCGCCCCGGAAAGGCGGCCACCGCCTCTAAGACGGCATCGTTGTTGCGTTTCGCTGTGTCCGGGTTTCGCCAGGGAAATCCGCTGACAACGGAGATATCCACGCCATGGGCATCCATGGTGTCGATCAGATCTGCGGCGGTAATGATTTTGGACCGGGGAGAGTCGTACAATAGTTTGAATTCCGGCTCGTTCGTGAAGAAGGGTGAACGATCCTTTTGTACGGCATCGAAGAACAGGTGAGTATGGGAATCAATGATCACGGCCATAATCCTTAAATATGAATTCATATTGAAAAAACTCAATGGAGACTATATATTATTTCACTTGTCCGGACAATGCCGGACTTGGGAAAGTTTTCCGGAAAAAGGCGCAAAGTTAGGGGCTATGAAATATTATCCGGTATTAATGGATATCAGGGACAAAGTCTGTTTGGTGGTGGGCGGCGGAGCCGTCGGTACCCGAAAGACCCTGGGGTTGATCCGGGCCGGGGCCAAGGTCCGGGTGGTCAGCCCTGAGATAAGCCCTCAGCTGGAGGACGCTGCGGTAAAAGATCCTGATCAGGCCATTGAACTGGTCAAAAGACCGTTTCAAACTCAGGACCTTGAGGGGGTCAGCCTGGCCTTTGCCGCAACGGACAACCCCGGTGTTAATGCAGTCGTCAGACAGGCGGCCGCCCGGGCCAATGTGATGTGCAATGCTGCCCAAGGAGAGGATAAGGGCGATTTTATCCTGCCCTCCGTTGTGGCCCGGGGCGATCTGCTGATTGCCGTGTCCACCTGCGGGGCCAGCCCGGCCCTGGCCAAGCGGATGAGAAAAGAGCTTGCCCAGGCCTTTGGTCCGGAGTACGGCGAACTGGCAACGCTTCTGGCCGGTGTCCGGCGGCATCTTCTGGCGCAGGGCCACGATCCTGAAGGGCATAAACAGCTTTTGACCGCCCTGGTGGAGCAGGATCTTGCCCCCTTGATTGCGCGCCGCAAGACTGCTGAAATTAACGATATACTCAGACAGTTCCTGGGAGACGGGTTTTCCTGGGATGACCGCAGAAGGAGTTCCTAAATGCAAATAGCCAACACCATCCTGCAGCTTTCGGCCCTGCTTTATTTTATCAGCATGGCCGGATACCTGTGCTACCTGTTTCACCAGAAGGACAGGATTCAGAGGCTCTCCCTGATGCTGGTGGGCGCTGCTGTGGCCAGTCACCTGGTCGCTGTTGTCATTGCAGGCATCCAGGCCCGGGGGCTGCCCATCAACAATATGGTGCAAAGTCTTTCCATGGCCGGCCTGGCTTTTGGGATCACCTTTCTTTATGTCCAGTACCGCTTCAACCTTAAGATCCTGGGGCTTTTTGCCGCTGCCGTTTTAAGTGCCATCATGCTCGCCGTTGTGGTGCTGCCCGACACCCCTGCGGCGCCGGATCCGGATAAGATTTTAAAGGGCTTTTGGTTTGTCTCCCATATTGTTTTGATTTTTACAGGGGAAGCGGCCCTGGGGCTTGCCGCCGGTGCCGGTATCCTCTATCTGATCCAGGAGCAGGGCATCAGAAGGAAAAAACCGGGATTCTTTTTTAAGCGGCTTCCCTCCTTGGATTTTTTGGATCAGGTCTCCTATACCTGTATTACCACAGGGTTTGCCCTTTTGACGTTCGGCCTTGTGACCGGTTTTATCTATGCCCACTCCGTATGGGGGCGGTTCTGGAACTGGGATTTCAAGGAAATTTTTTCCGTGGGAACCTGGACGGTCTATGCGGCCCTGCTTCACCTGCGGCTTTATTCTGGATGGCGGGGGCACAGGTCTGCGGTGATGTCCATTGTGGGATTTGCCATCATTATTTTTACCTTTCTGGGGGTGAACCTGCTTTTAGGCGGCCATCACCAGCCCTTTACCCGGTAGCAGGGCAAGGTTAGTTACAAGGGTCACACGCAACCACAAGGGTCACACGCAACCACAAGGGTCACACGCAACCTAAAGGTCACACGCAACATGTCAGAAATCATACTCATTGGTGCCAGTCATAAAACCGCCCCGGTGGAACTTCGGGAAAAACTCTCCTTCTCCCAGGAGGAGACCATGGATGCCTTGGAATTCATGAAAGCCCATCCCATGATCCGGGAGGGACTTGTCTTTTCAACCTGTAACCGTACGGAGCTGCTTTATATCCCGGAACAGGGCGACCAGGTGGAGGAGATCATCGGGTTTGTTTCATCACACAAGGCCCTGCCCGTGGAGGACTTTCGGTCTGCTTTGTATATCTTTAGAGGGGATGAGGCCATCCGTCACATTTTCAGTGTGGCCGCAAGTTTGGATTCCATGATGGTCGGAGAGCCCCAGATTTTGGGGCAGGTTAAAAAGGCCTATAAAACAGCGGTGACGGCTGGCGCGTCCGGTGTGCTGCTCAACCGCCTGATGCACAAAAGCTTTTCCGTGGCCAAACGGGTGAGAAAAGAGACGGGGATCGGTGACAATGCCGTTTCCATCTCCTATGCGGCCACCGAGCTTGCCTCCAAGATATTCAGTGACCTGTCCGCCAAGAGTGTGATGCTGCTGGGGGCAGGGGAGATGGCAGAACTTGCGGTGGAGCACCTGCTTTCCCATAATGTCAAAGAAATTGTCGTGGCCAACCGGACCTTTAAGAATGCCCTGGCCCTGGCCGAGAAATTCAACGGCAAGGCGGTCCATTTCGAAGAACGGGAGGCCGCCCTGGAACAGGTGGATATCATTATCAGTTCCACCGGGGCAACCGAGTATGTCATGACAAAGGACCAGGTAAAGCGGGCCATGAAAAAAAGGCATCACAACACCTTGTTCTTCATCGATATTGCCGTCCCCAGGGACATTGATCCCGGGATTAATAAAATTTCAAACGCCTATGTCTATGATATTGATGATCTGAAAAATATCGTCGAGACCAATATCCAGCAGCGGGAGCAGGAGACGATCAAGGCCCGCCGGTTTGTGGAGGAGGCGTTGGTGGCGTTTCAAAAATGGCTGGACGGCCTGGCCGTGGTCCCTACCATCAAGGCCATAAACGATAAAATGACCGCCATTGTGGATATGGAGCTGGACAAGACCCTGCCGGGACTTTCCCATCTGCCCGAAAAGGATGTGGAGGCGATACGGCGAATGACCCGGGCCATCGCATCCCGCGCCATTCATGACCCCATTCTTTTTTTGCGAAATACCGGCGACCACCGGGATGATTCCCTTTATCTTAATGTGGCAAGGCAGCTGTTCAACCTGGATCTGCCTGACCAGAATTAGCCGGGGCAAAGATCCAATATAAAATCTTTACTTTATTGATTTGCCTGCTATAATAGTTGTTTCTGAACCGCGTCAGGCGCAGACTTAAGTGAAGGACAAGACCATGAAAAAAGAAGAGCTGGATTATTTTAAGGATCTTTTGACGGAGCGTCTCAATGAGCTTCTCTCCCATGCCGACAGCACCGTGACCGGCATGACAAAGCCTAAAGAGAATTTCGCAGACCCGACGGACCGGGCTTCCCATGAGGCTGAACGCAGTTTTGAACTGCGCATCCGTGACCGGGAACATAAGCTGATCAAGAAGATCAAAAAAGCCCTGGCCAGGATTGAGAACGGCACCTTCGGTATCTGTGAATCCTGCGAGGAAGATATCTCCGTTGCCCGTCTCAAGGCCCGTCCGGTGACCACCCAGTGTATCGAGTGCAAGACCCGGGAAGAAGATATGGAAAAAGCCCTGGGAATATAGGGGTTCTCTGCATTCTTGATAGATCTTCACGTACATTCCACTGCGTCGGACGGCTCCCTTTCCCCCAGGCAAATCCTGGATCTGGCGCAGAAAAAAGGCATCAAAGCCATTGCCCTGACCGACCATGACACCATCGCCGGTGTAAAAGATCTTTTTAATCATACCTGCCCGTCCGCCGTGGATTTTATCAGCGGCGTTGAAATTTCATGTTCCCCTTCAGGCCCCTTTAAACGCTTAGGCAGTGTCCATATGCTGGGGTACGGTTTCTCCGTTTATGACCGGCAGCTCAACCAGGTGCTGGAGCGGGCCGTTTCAGAACGGGAAAAAAGAAACCCCAGAATTATTCAAAAGCTTCAAGGTCTGGGCATGGATATTTCCATGGAAGAGGTTCAGGCGCGGTTCGGTGCCGATCAGACGGGCCGTCCCCATATTGCCGAACTCATGAAGGAAAAAGGGATTGTGGCAAGTTTCAAGGAGGCCTTTGACCTTTACCTTGGCAAAAATAAACCCGCCTATGTGGACAAGTATAAAGTCTGCTGTGAAGATGCCATCCGTATTATCCGTGATGCCGGCGGACTGCCGGTACTGGCTCATCCCGGACTGCTGGATTTTGAAGGCACCCCCGGGGTCGAGGCCTTTGTGGACCTTTTGGCAGGTGCGGGGCTTGAGGGCATCGAGGTGTTTTATACGGACCATGACCCGGAACAGACCCAACGATTTCTCGACCTTGCCCGGGCAAAAAATCTTTTGCTGACCGGAGGATCGGATTTTCACGGCAGCTTCAACCAGGGGGTCGATCTGGGAACGGGCAAGGGAAATCTTGTCGTGAGTCCTTCCCTGTTCGCCGCCCTTGCCAACCGTCTGGCGGCTCTGCGCGCCACCCCCCGCCTGGATATTCTCGAGGACTATCTGGGATACCGGTTCAACGATATTTCTCATCTGTCCAATGCGTTGTGCCACAGGTCCTTTCTCAACGAAAACCAGGACACCTGTGCATGTGATAACGAACGGATGGAGTTTTTGGGGGATGCTGTTCTGGGGCTCTGCGTTGGGCATATGCTCATGGACGGGGACCCCTCCAAGCCCGAGGGGGAGTTGTCCAAACTTCGGTCCAGCCTGGTCAGTGAGCCGGGGCTTGCCCGGATGGCCCGGCAAATCGACCTGGGTCGCTTTGTCAAATTGGGCAAAGGCGAGACCCTGTCCGGCGGGGCGGATAAAAATTCCATCCTTTCCGATACCTTTGAGGCTGTGATCGCCGCCGTTTATCTGGATGCCGGGTTTGATCGTTCCCGGGAAATTGTTACCGCCCTTTTTGAACTGCCTGTGGCCGAGATCCTCTCCAATCAAAGGACTATGGATTACAAGAGCGCCATCCAGGAATATGCCCAGGAACATTTCGGGGCGATTCCCGAATATACCCTGGAAAAAGAGACCGGGCCGGACCACGACAAAACCTTTGAGATCAGCCTTGCGGTGAGTACGGTCTATGCCTTGGGTCGGGGTAAAACCAAGAAGGCCGCGGAGCAGGACGCTGCCAGAAATGCCCTGAAACGCCTGAAACCCTCTCCCTGCGCCCCCTGCTGACAAGGAGCGTCACCATGCCTCTTGTTATGGTGATTCCCGTGTTTATCCCCCACCGGGGATGTCCCCAACAATGTATCTTCTGCAATCAGAATGTGATCACGGCAGGCGCTGTAAAGGACCTTGGAACAGGTCTGCCTGGGCCTGAGGATATCAACCGGATCATCTCGGAGTATCTGACTTACAGGGGCGCGCGCAGGCGGGTGGAGCTGGCCTTTTTCGGCGGTAATTTTCTGGGACTGCCTCAAAAAGATATCCTGAACCTTCTTTCTTTCGTATCTCCCTGGCTGGAAAAGGGGGAGATTCATGCCATCCGCTGTTCCACCCGGCCGGACACTATCACCCCGGAAATACTTGCGCAGGTGCGCCCCTTTGGCATGAATCTGGTGGAACTGGGCGTCCAGTCCCTGGACGACGGCGTTCTGGATATGTCGCTGCGGGGGCACAGCAGGGTTGACAGCCTTGCGGCGGTTAAAACCTTAAAATCTGCCGGCATGGGGGTGGGTATCCAGCTGATGACCGGGCTGCCCGGTGATACCCCTGAAAAATCATTGAAGACGGCTGAGGAGACGGCGGATCTGGGTCCGGATCTGGTCCGGATTTACCCGTTGCTGGTGCTTGCGGGAAGTCCTTTGGCTGCAAGATACCGTAAAGGCCTCTATCAACCCCAGACAGTGGAAGCGTCAGTTGGTCTGATCAAAGAGATGGTGGCGATTATCGAGGGAAAGGGGATTCCTGTAGTCCGCATGGGGCTTCAGGCTGGTGAGTCTCTGGAAGATGGCAGTCATCGGCTGGCCGGGCCCTGGCATCCGGCCTTCGGCCATCTGGTCCGGTCGGCCCTGATGCTGGATCAGGTCCGGTCCGGCCTTAAATCCATTTCTGAAGGAGATCTTTCAGATGGTTCCATTAGCCTTACCGTTCATCCCAGATCGGAATCCCGGCTTAGAGGGGATAAAAACTCAAATCTGACCACCCTCAGACAGTTGTTTCCAAATACGGATTTTAAAATTGGAACAGATCCGGACCTGGTACCGGATACGGTTGAGATCAAAGTCCTTCCTTGAACAGATCTTCGGTGCCCTGAACCGCATTGGGTTTGGGGCTGTGTTCCGTGGGGATCGTTCCTTCCTTAAAGCATTCGAAAATGGTCTTTTCGCTTTCCGCAATGGGAAGCAGGCCGGTTTTTGCGTCAATTTTAGCAAAGACGATGCCTTCGGGAACGTTGAAGGTCCGGACCGGCTTTCCTTCCAAGGCTTGCTGCATGTAGTCCAGCCAGATGGGCGAAGCCGCGCGGGATCCGGTCTCCCCCTTGCCCAGGGGGGCTTCCTGATCCAGACCCACCCATACCCCGCTGGTGTATCTGGGGGTGTAACCTAAGAACCAGGCGTCGTACAGGTTGTTGGTGGTGCCGGTCTTGCCGGCCACGGGCCGTTTCAGGGCCCGGACCCTGTGGCCCGTGCCGTGTTTGACAACGCTTTCCAGCATGGAGGTCATGATATAGGCGGTGCTCATATCAATGACTTTTTTGCGCACCAGCTTGGAGGATTCTAAAAGGTTGTTGTCCCGGTCATAGATTTTGGTGATGAAGACCGGTTCAATCAGGTAGCCCAGGTTGGAGAAAACCGAATAGGCGTTGACAAGCTCCAGCAGGGAAACCCCTGAAGATCCTAAGGCAATGGACAGATCCCGGTTGATCTCCGAGGTGATCCCAAGACGCTTGGCATAGTCAATCACATAGTCAATGCCGATATCCTGCAGGATCTTTATGGTTACAACATTCCTGGATTTGGCCAGGGCCTCCCTAAAGAGGGTGGGGCCGTAAAATTTTTCTTTGTAATTCTGGGGCTTCCATACAAAGTCCCGCTCTGTGTCCTCAAAAACAACGGGGGAGTCGATGATGACGCTGGCTGCTGTGTATCCCTTGTCCAGGGCGGCCGCATAGAGGATGGGCTTGAAGGAACTGCCGGGCTGGCGCCTGGACTGGTAGGCCCGGTTAAACTGGCTGTCCCTGAAATCCCGTCCGCCGATCATGGTTTTGACATGGCCGGTTTCCGCCTCAATACTTAAAAGTGCCGCCTGGGCCACTGGCTCCTGGTAGAGGGAAAATTCGAATTCATTGTCCTCCATGATCTCGTTGAGGACCTGGACCTGGATGACATCTCCTTGTTTGAGCACCTGGGAGGGGGTGTGAACCTTGGTCTGGTAATACGCCACATCGGGATCTGGCGTTCTCGCCCAGGTCATGGTGGCCAGGCGGATGAGGCCGTGAAAATCCCCGACCCGGACCCGGGTGATCTTGTTCTCGTCATCAACGGCCAGTACCACCCCTTTGTAAATGCCGCCTTTTTCCAGCAGATTGCCGCCAAGCTCATCGGCCACCTCCCGGCAGAAACTTTCCACCTGGAGGGCGGAGATGTTTTTAAGGGGCCCCCGGTACCCGGTGCGTTTATCCAGATCCGCCAGCCCTTTTTTTACGGCGCTTCTGGCCATCTTCTGAAGCTCGATGTTAACGGCGGTATGGATGTTGAGGCCCTGTTGGTAGAGCATATCTGCCCCGTATTTTTTTTCCACATACCGCCGGACATGTTCGGTATAGCAGGGAACCCGCTCAATGAACCAGTTTTTTCTGGGCTTGATGTCCAGTTTGGTGTCAATGGCTTCGGTGACCTGGAGGTTGGAGATCATCCCCTCTTCCTTCATCCGGTTCAGGGTATAGATCTGGCGCTGCTTGGCCCGGTCCGGATATCTGAACGGGGAGTAGCGGCTGGGCGCCTGGGGCAGTCCTGCAAGCATGGCGCATTCAGCAAGGCTTAAGTCTTTTGCGTGTTTGCCAAAGTAGTTTTCACTGGCCGCTTCCACGCCATAAGCGCCGTGGCCTAAGTAAATCTGGTTCAAGTAGAGATACAGGATTTCCTGTTTGGTGAACTTTTTTTCAATGCGGTAGGCAAGCAGAGCCTCTTTGAGTTTTCGTTTGTAAGTCCGTTCCGGGGTGAGCAGGAACGATTTGGTCACCTGCTGGGTAATGGTGGATCCGCCCTGGACAATGGTGCCGGCCTTGAAGTTTTTGATGGAGGCCCGGATGATGGACTGGATGTCAATGCCCGGGTGCTCCATAAACCGGGAATCCTCGGCCGCCATAAAGGCGTTTGTCAGGTTCTTGGGCATCTCCTCTAAGGGGATGACGATGCGCCGTTCCTTGTAGAATTCTCCAATTTTGCGGCCGTCATCCGAAAAGACATTGGTGACCGTTGCCGGCCGGTAGTCCTGTAATGAGTTTATTTTCGGCAGATCCTGGCTCAGATAGAAAAAGACGCCGGCAATGGCGCCGCATCCAAGAATCCCTGAAAATACCGTAAGGATGAACATCCATTTTAGAAATGAGAGAAATGGGCGGCTTTCTTTTTTCTTGCCCCGCTTTTTCAGAACCTGGGAACGGCTTTTCTTGTTTGTCATAACAGCTTAATATTATTCTGATTGTATTCTGATAATGTATTATTTTGATAAAATAATAGCTTTTACCAGATTCCTTGTTAATAAGCAATAAAGATATCCCGCAGGATATAAGGGCTACAAGGAATTCGGATATACAAGTTCTTCCTCCGAAGATGCCGTTACGGATTTTTTCTGGTAAAGCCCGAAGGAATTCATTATTCTTAAGACAGGTATTCCGATCAATGTCTTTTCCTGGTTTCGGGTAATTTTATATTCGCCGATTGGGGCCTTGTTATAGGGAGAGGGAGTGGGCCTAACGCCGTTGTCATTCAGTCGTGTCCAGAATCAGAATGAAGGCCGGGGTATGGTCGGGATCCGGGCCCTGATCGCACTGCTTTTGGGGATTGCTTTCCTGGCGATCCTGCCGTTTCAGGCAAAGTCGGCTGACGTTGTCCGGCTTGGAGCATTCAACTATCCGCCATTTTATCACGAGGAAAACGGAAAGATTGATGGCATTGCCGTGGATCTGGTCCATGAGTTGTTCGGCCGGATGCATATGAAAACCAGCCTGACCATGTATCCGCTCACACGGGCTTTGAAATATGCAAAAGAGGGGCGGCTGGACGGCGTCATGATTCTAATCAAAACCAAGGAGCGGGCCTCTTATCTTGAGTACACAGCGCCTGTAATGACCGTACGGGGATTGATCTGGTCCAAGGCGGATAACGGGGGCTGCGGTGTGGATTTTAACCGCCTGGAGGATTTAAAGTCCTATAAGATCGGGGTGACCCTGGGGTATAGTTACGGGCAGGCCATGGATGACCTGCTCAAAACCATGCGGGTGGAGGCGGTGGCCAGCGATTATCTGAACTATAAAAAACTTCTGGCAAACCGCATTGATATCTTTCCCGGAAATGAAATCGTTGCCCGGGGCCTGTTTAAGCAATACCCGGAATTTCGAGGGCAATTTGTCCATTCCAACCGGTCTTTTATCGAATGGGAGCTGCATATGGGGATCAGCAAAGCGTCAGGACTTGTCAGGGAAATCAACAGGATCAATTTGACGATAGCGGATTTGAAGGCTGAAGGGGTTTTGGACAGGGCTGTTAAAAAATATACGGAATAGGGCGACTGCTTTCTTTTATCCGGTAACCGGATTCATATCCAATTCTGACCTTTAGCTCATCGAAATGAATATATAAATTGACTTTTTGGGGCTAACCCATTAGATATATAAGTTTTGATGAAATTGAAAAAAGGACGATTCGTTGACATGGTAACACTGGATTTTGACAAAACAGGCGGGCTGATTCCGGCCATTGCCCAGGATGCTGAGACGGGCGAGGTCCTCATGATGGCCTATATTAATGAGGCGTCGTGGGAAGAAACTTTGAAATCGGGAAAGGCAACTTATTACAGCCGCTCCAGGCAGACATTGTGGAAAAAGGGGGAAACCTCGGGGCATGTCCAGGTCATCAAGGAGATCCGGGTGGACTGCGATAATGATACGGTGCTGTTTAAAGTGGAGCAGATCGGTGGCGCTGCCTGTCATCTGGGTTACAAGAGCTGTTTTTTCAGAAAGGTTGAAGGCGAGGAACTTGCGATTACAGAACAACGGGTTTTTGACCCGGAAAAGGTGTATAAATAAATGGAAAAAATATTGAAGCTGGGCGTCCCCAAGGGCAGCCTTCAAAACGCGACCGTTAATCTTTTTAAGCGTTCGGGATGGCAGATCAATGTCAACGGCAGAAGCTATTTCCCCGACATTAACGACGACACCATTGAGTGCGCCCTGTGCCGGGCCCAGGAAATGTCCATCAATGTGGAAAGCGGGATCATAGATGCCGGTCTTACCGGCCTGGACTGGATTGCCGAGCACCAGTCAGACGTACACGTGGTAACGGACCTTGTTTATTCCAAGGTCAGCACCCGTCCCTGCAGATGGGTTATTGCCGTGGCCAACGATTCTCCAATCAAAACCATTGAAGACCTGGAAGGCAAAACCATCTCAACGGAACTTCTCCAGTATACCAGACGGTTTTTTGAAGAGCGGGGCATTAACGTCAATGTGAAATTTTCCTGGGGCGCCACTGAGGCCAAAATTGTTCAGGGACTGGCCGATGCCATCGTTGAAATCACGGAGACTGAAAGCACCATACGGGCCCACAACCTCCGGGTCATCCACGAAGTCATGCAGACCAATACCCAGCTCATCGCCAATAAAAAGGCCTGGCAGGATCCTAAAAAACGGGAAAAGATCGAACAGATCGCCATGCTGCTCAAAGCCGCTCTTGTGGCCGAGAAACTGGTGATGATCAAGATGAATGTGCCCGAGGCTAAGCTGCCGGCCATTGTCGATCTTTTGCCCAGCCTCAACGCCCCCACTGTGGCCTCCCTTTACCAGTCCGACTGGTTTTCCGTGGAAACTGTGGTGGACACAGGTGTGGTCCGGGATCTGGTTCCCAAATTGCTCAGGGAAGGGGCTGAAGGCATTATTGAGTATGCCTTGAATAAGGTTATTTAACCTGGAATTGTATTTTAAGCCGGGCTTTGATGCCTGGCTCTGTGCAAAGGAGAACCAATGACGGCAGCCAGCAGATGTGAAAATATTACCCCGTTCATTGTCATGGATATCCTGGAAAAGATCCACAAGATGGAGGCTCAGGGCATTGACGTCATCCACATGGAGATCGGCGAGCCCGATTTTAATGTCCCTGAATGCGTCAGCCGGGTCTCGAAGGAGGCCTTTGGCCAAAACGAAACCTGCTACACCCACAGCTTGGGCGACATCCGGCTGCGCCGGGCCATCAGTGAGTATCACAGGCGAACCTACGGCACTATAGTGGATCCGGATCATATCCTTGTGACCTCAGGCACGTCTCCTGCCATGCTGCTGCTTTTTTCCGCACTGGTGAACCCCGGAGACGAGGTGATCATTTCCGATCCCCACTATGCCTGTTACGCCAATTTCATCCACTATGTCCAGGGTGTTCCCGTTACGGTGAAAGTGGTGGAGGAGGAGGGGTTTGTCTATACCCCCGAGGCGATCCGGGAAAAGATTACCCCCCGGACAAAGGCGATTTTTATCAACTCTCCCTCCAACCCCACAGGCAACGTCATCCCGGAAGAGCGGATGAAGGAAATCGTGGCCGTGGCAAAAGAGCACGGGCTTTACATCATTTCCGACGAGATCTATCACGGCCTGACCTATGAGGGTAAGGATCATTCCATCCTGGAGTTCACGGATCAGGCCTTTGTGCTCAACGGATTTTCAAAACTGTTTGCCATGACTGGATTGCGCCTGGGATACCTGATCGCACCGGAAAGTTTTATCCGGCCTTTGCAGGTCCTGCAGCAGAATTTTTTCATCTGCGCCAATTCCGTTACCCAACTGGCCGGGGCCGCCGCCCTGACAGAGGCGGCGGAAGAAACCCGGGCCATGCGGGATACCTATAATGAGCGGCGCAAATTCGTCCTCAAGCGCCTTAAAGAGATGGGGCTTGGTATCGCCGTGGAGCCCACCGGGGCCTTTTACGTCTTTGTCAATGTCAAGCATATCTCCATGGATTCCTATAACCTGGCCTTTGATATCCTGGACAAAGTCCATATCGGCGTAACCCCGGGGATTGATTTTGGCGCCAACGGAGAGGGGTATATCAGGTTTTCCTATGCCAACTCCATGGAAAATCTGGCCGAGGGCATGAACCGTATGGAAAGGTATTTAAAAGAGTATACATGATCATCAGGGACACAAGCTTTGTCAAAAGCGCTGTAAAACCTTCCCAGTACCCGGAGTACGATTATCCGGAAATCGCCTTTGCCGGTCGGTCCAACGTGGGCAAGTCCTCTCTGATCAACACTCTGATCCAGAGAAAGGATATGGTCAAGACCAGTTCACGCCCAGGATGCACCCAGCTGATCAATTTTTTTCTGGTCAACGATGCCTTGTCCTTTGTGGACCTGCCGGGCTATGGCTATGCAAAGGTTTCCAAAAAGGTCCAGGCCCAATGGCGGCCCATGATGGAGACGTATCTGTCCACCCGGGAAAGCCTTTTAGGGCTGGTACTGCTCATCGATATTAGAAGGGATGCCAGAAAAGAAGAGTTTGAGATGGCTGAATATCTGGCCGCCAGGGGTATTCCCTTTCTTGTGGTGCTGACCAAGGCGGATAAATTATCAAAGACACAGCAGGCCAAGCGTCTGGCTGCCATCTGCTCCCAACTGGACCGGGATAAAAACGGTGTGATCCTTTTTTCCGCCAAAACCCGTAAAGGGCGGGAGACCGTTTTGGATGAAATCGACAACCTCATTAACTGGTACGACGAACAGGGAGATATCTCATGACAGACCAGGAGACCCGATCCGGATTTGTGGGGATTATAGGTGCCCCGAACGCGGGCAAATCCACCCTGCTCAACCAGGTGCTGGGGCAGAAAATTTCCATTACTTCAAACAAACCCCAGACGACCCGGGACAATATCATCGGCATCATCAACCGGCCGTCTTCCCAGATTATTTTTGTGGATACCCCGGGCATCCATAAAAGCACCACCCTGCTCAACCGGCGGATTGTGGACAGTGCTTTCCAGGCCCTGGAAGATGCTGAGGTCATTCTGTTCATGGTGGATGCGGTTTCCCGGAATTATTCAGCGGAGAAACTGATTCTGGCCCGCCTTGAAAAGGAGACCAAACCGGTTGTCCTGGGCCTGAATAAGATTGATCTGGCCGATAAGGCAGCCGTGTATAAGCTGGTGGAGGAGTTCGCCGGCCTATACGCCTTTGCGGCCATTGTGCCGGTGTCCGCCAAAAAGGATATCCAGGTGGAAAATTTGCTCCAGGAACTGGAGACATGCCTTAAGCCCGGACCAAGGCTCTATCCTGAGGATACGTTCACAGATGTGTCGGAAAAATTCATGGTCTCCGAGATGATCCGGGAAAAGGTGTTTCGCCTGACCGGCATGGAAATCCCCTATTCGTCGGCCGTGACTGTGGATGCCTTTGAGGTGGAGAAAAAACTTATCGTCATTCATGCCAGCATCCATGTGGTGCGAAATTCCCAGAAGGGAATTATCATCGGGAAAAAGGGGAGCATGCTCCAACGCATCGGTTCCAGCGCTCGAAAGGATATCGAAGAAATGCTGGGATCAAAGGTGCTGCTCAAGCTCTTTGTTAAAGTGAACCGGGACTGGGTCTCCAAAGAACGTCAGCTCAGCGAATTCGGCTATTAGACCGGGGCGATCATGGACCCTTTTTTTACCTTTCCGGACGAGGCCCGGCTGAAAAAGGAGCGGGCCAAGGCCCGGGAAATTCGCAACAGCCAGTGGTGGAAGCGAAAGCGCTCCTGTGGGGTCTGTCATTATTGCAAGCAGCGGTTTGTCCCAAAAGAGCTGACCATGGATCATGTGATTCCCCTGGCCCGGGGCGGGCATTCGGAAAAGTTTAACCTGGTGCCCTGCTGCAAGACGTGCAATACAAAGAAAAAACAGATGCTTCCGACGGAGTGGGATACCTATATGGCATCCCTTGCCAAAGGGGATTGATCCCGGCGGGACAAACGGTGCAAAAGGCAAAGGCCGGTTCAGGGTAGAAGCTCCTGAACCGGCCTTTTATATTTTTCCCAATTTTTGTGTCTTAGGCAGGATTACTTTCTGCTGCACAGGCGGTGAATGGTCTGGGCATGCCATTCTCCCCGCCCTGAAAAGGTGGGCTGTCCCAGGTCAATGAGGCGCTTGGCCACCTGATCGTAGGTTGCCCCTTCCTCCCTCATGGAGTTGATAATATCCATGATTTCGTCGCGGCCCATGAGCTGGGTGTTGCCGTCAGTGGTCGGAGTCTGTGCGGCAGATACCGGGGGGGTATGGGAGACAACTTTTCTGCGTTTGCGGACAACCGGTTTTTCCGCGCGTTTTTCATTTTTACGGCGCTCGGCTTCCAGCTCTGCTTTAAGCAGTTCTTCCACGGTTCCGTCCAGCTCCTCTTCAGGCTCCTGGGAAGAGACATAGTGGTTTTCGAAATTAGGGGCTGGCATGTCCGGGCTGATATTGAAATGGGCCATGACCATTTCAATGGCATCGGCCTGGCGCTGGAGAAGATCGGCAGTTCTTTCCTGAACCGTAATCATGTATTCCTGGTTTTTTACCAGAGAATCCACCTGGTTCACCAGGTTGTCGATGACATCGGCCAGCATAGCCAGATTCTGCTCCTCGGTCACCTGGTTCCCTGCCTGGGGCGGGACAGATGAGACCGGGGGACGTTTCATCGGTGTATTCCGGGGCTGCTGATAGCTGTTCCCGTAGTTATGGAACCTGCTGGGGCCGCTGGAATATTGATTGTAGGAATTATCATAGTTCTTGCGCGTTTTCGGGGTGCGCTGTTTTTCAGCCTGCCCGTTGCGAAGACTCTGTAAAAAATCGTTCATTTGTCTGTTTCCTCCTTAGGAAATCGCCCATGCCGCAGCGCCTCTTAATTAAGCGTCTAATCCTTGTCGTTCAACGGTTTTGACTGCGAGCACATATGGGAAAAATTTAATTCCATCTTAGTGGAATGTCCGGTATTTATCTATTGTTTCAATACCTTTGTCAAGTATTTTTTAAGCTGAAAAGTCCCGTGGAAACGGATCTGGATTTCGCTTGAATTCCGCGACATACGCCTATATTGAAACCTGTTAACGCATATGATATCATGGGCCGCAAAAAAAATCCAGCCTGGATAGGTCGGGGGCCTGCCCCATGATACAGGCGGGCCAGAACGCCTATCCCCAAAAATAATTGCTAAGGAAAATTGAGAATGGAAAACAAACAGTATAAAACCCCTTTTGCCGTGGATACTCCCGATGTGATCACCACCGACCTTTTGGAACCCATTGAGTATGCCTGGCGGACCAAAAGAAGCATTGACATCAAAATCACCCAGCCGGAGTACACCTCTGTCTGTCCCATGACAGGACTTCCGGACAACGGGACCATTATTATAGAGTACAGGCCCGATGCCCACCTGGTGGAGCTCAAGTCCTTAAAATATTATCTGATGCAGTACCGGAACGTGGGCATGTTTTATGAGCACGTGGTCAACAAGATCCTGGATGATCTGGTTGCGGTTCTAAAACCCCTGAGCATGAAGGTGACAGGCGAATTTACCCCAAGAGGCGGTATCTCCTCTGTGGGAGTTGCCGAGTATGTAAAGGATTAATCCTCCCCGGCAATTTGTCTCTCATAGGCCCGGATCAGGTCTCTGGCCTGGTCCAGGCTGTCAAGCCGGGCCAGCTTCTGCCTGAAGGCACAGGCTCCGGGAAGCCCCCGGACAAACCAGGTCAGCCTTCCCCTGAGCATCTTGCAGGCTGTTTCTTCTCCAAAGTAGTCCACGTAGCCTTTTCCCAGTTCTTCCATTTTTCGAAAAACCTGCGCCGGAGTCGGGCGGGTATAGCCTCCTGAAGCCAGAAATGACTCGATCTGGAAGAGGATAAACGGGTTGGCCATGGCGGCCCGGCCGACCATGACGGCGTCGCAGCCGGTTTCCTCCACCATCCGGGCCCCGTCTTCAGGGGTGTTGATATCCCCGTTGCCGATAACGGGGATATCAACCGCCTCTTTAATTCGTCGGATAATCCGCCAGTCGCTTACTCCCCTGAACCCCTGCGCTGCGGTCCGGGGATGGATCGCCAAGGCATCCACGCCTTCCTCCTGGGCCATGACGGCAAGGGCCATGGCCTGGTCTCCGGATGAATCCCATCCGGACCGGATTTTGATGGTAAAGGGAAGCGTGGTCGACTTTCGAACCGCCCTTATAATTTCCCGTGAAAGTTCCGGCTGTTTCATTAACGCCACACCGGCCCCCTGTTTTACCACTTTTTTGACACTACAGCCAAAGTTAATGTCCAGAAGGTCTGCCGTGCCAAGATCCTGGGTAAATGCGGCCGCCCGGGACATGGATTCGGGATCGCTTCCGAAAATTTGAATGGACAGGGGCCGTTCCTGGGGAGCAGACTCCATCAGGGTTACGGTTTTCTTGGAGTTATAAAAAATGCCTTTGGCCGAGACCATTTCCGAGCAGACCACGGCACAGCCGCAGTCCTTGATCAACTGCCGAAAGGGCAGGTTGGTGATACCGGCAAGGGGGGCCAGAAAGGTGCGGCCCTGAATCTCAAGGTGCTTTATTTTCATCGTTGTCCTAATCGTTTGCCGTCCGTGCATAGCAGAACAGGCAGTTGTGGTTGCAGGGGTGCAGGTCGTAGGATCCGATATCAACGGATCTGGTGCACTGGCATCCCTTATCCTTTCGCTGGCCGGTATCCTTTGCCATGCAAGGATTTCCCCCAAACAGCCTCTTTAAAAGCCTGCCGTCGATGCAGGCGCTGGCGCTGACATTTTCAATGGGGGGAAAGGCGCCTGTAATGTCCGCCTCACAGCAGACAAGCAACCGGATGCCCAAGGGCTCCAAAAAGGCGGCCATTTGTTTTATGATCTGCTGCCGGGCCTGGGGCTCAGGCTCTGTAAACCTGATCCCGGGCCCGCCGGACTTTGCCAGGCGCTGCAGCCTTCGGTCCACTTTTCGGTACGGGTCGTAAAAACTTGTAATGCACCGGCAAATCCCTAAATCGGCCATGCGGCGGGCAATGGTTTCAAATCCTTGAAGGCTGTTGCGGGCGGTTCCGTTTTCCTCGTAAAAGCTTACGGGATCAAACCGCCAGTTGACCGCCTCTGGCCCGAAGTGACGGCAGAGCATTTGCGCCTGGGCAATGCGTTGATCAAGGGGCGGTATATTCGGTTCCAGTACGCAATTTTCCGCATTGACGGTAAAGTTGAAAAACAGCTTATATCCCATCCCTTCCAGCCGTGCCGGAGCCTCTGCCGCCAGAAACGGGGCAAAGTTCTTGGACCAGAACACAATGGAATGCACGGCGTTCGGGCGAAGATTGACCATGCGGCTGACCCGGTTGAAGGGATTGATCACCGCAACTTCTCCCTTCTTTACGCCCTCCATGAGCCAGGGCGTGTAAAAGGCCGGGATATCCGTGCGGCGGGATGCGGAAATTACCGTCTCAGCCAATATCCGGTTCCGGTTCATCCCCGGGGTCTGATTTTCGGCTGTTTTTCAGGTCGGAAAAGGAGATGATCTTGCCCCGGGAATCCCCGGAGGTTTTTTTTGGGGGGGTGTCGGAGTCTTCGGGCCTCTGTTTAACGGCTGAAGGTGCCGGCATATCCAAATCTTCATCCGCATCAATCAAGGCTTCTTCCCCGGGGCAGACAACGGTTTCAAGGCGCATTTTTTTTCCGTTCATGAAAAAGTCATCCCCGTTGATATATGCGTCTTTGAGTATCCAGGTGACAACCTGGAGGGGAATCTGGAGCATGAGCAGTTTGATCTGGTACCAGTCCTTTTTATGGTCCGGTTGAATGTCCTCCACCCGGGCAAAGGAGACCGGGGAATCTTCCAGGTGAATCAGTACAATATCTTTGATGGTGGCCATAGGGCTCCTCGTATTTTTTCTTGTCAGTGAATAGGATATACCATACTCTTGGGGTTATCAAAAGAGAGGTCAACATAAGTTTAATTCCGGAGCGCATCAAAAAGCCCATGATCAAAACATATAAATGGCAGGTCTTTTCCCTGGTGGCCGTATCCATCTTCATGTCCACCCTGGACTCCAGTATTGTGAATGTGGCCCTGCCTTATATCATGCAGGATTTAGGGGAGACCATGGGCCGGATACAGTGGGTGGTGGTCATCTATCTGCTCACGGTATCTTCTTTGCTTCTGGTATTCGGGCGGCTCTCGGATATCCGCGGGCGATCTCTGGTGTACAAGGGCGGATTTGCCCTGTTTACCCTGGGAAGCCTGTGCTGTGCCCTCTCCCCCGGGGTTGCCTGGCTGGTGGCGGCACGGGCGGTTCAGGGGGTGGGGGCTGCCATGCTCATGGCCTGCTCTCCTGCGCTTATCGTGGATGTGTTTGAACCGGAACAGCGGGGGAAAGGGCTGGGCCTGGTGGGTGCCTGTGTGGCTCTGGGGCTGACCTTCGGGCCCCTGACAGGCGGCCTGCTTCTGGAGTATTTTTCCTGGCGGAGCATCTTTTACGTCAATCTGCCCGTGGGGATCGCCGCCCTGATCTATGCCGGGAAAGTGCTGCGGCGGCAGAGCGATACACTGGAGGCGCCTTTGGATGTCATCGGCGGCGTTCTCATCATGATCGGCATGGCAGGCGTGATCCTGGCCTTATCCAGGATGCCGGCGTGGGGCATATCCCTGAAAACCCTGACCTGCCTGAGTACTTCCATCTGCGCCGGGATTTTGTGGTTTGGGCACGCCCGGAAAACCCGGTATCCATTGTTTGATCCGGCTCTTTTCAAAATTCCGGGATTTGTTCTGCCCCTGACCGGTGCCTTTTTCCTGTTCGCCGCCCTGTTCAGCCTGGTCTTTCTCATGCCCTTTTACCTGAGCCTTGCCTGCGGGTTCTCCCCGGCACGCACGGGAATGATTATGATTGCTCCTTTTTTGCTGTTGCTGGTGGTCTCCCCGGCTTCCGGGGCCCTGTCCGACCGTCTGGGAACCCGGCCCTTCTGTCTGGCCGGCCTGGCCTGTCTTACGGCCTCGCTGTTCCTTTTAGGCCGTCTCACCCCGGCCGACGGCCTGTCAAAACTTCTGGGACTTCTGGTCTTGTCCGGCACGGGAAC
This sequence comes from uncultured Desulfobacter sp., assembly GCA_963677255.2. Lineage (GTDB taxonomy): Bacteria > Desulfobacterota > Desulfobacteria > Desulfobacterales > Desulfobacteraceae > Desulfobacter. The sequence goes on from CAXXER010000005.1 coordinate 195,810, forward strand.
CGCAATGTTTATCTCGCCCAACAGTACTGCAGTTATAGGGGCGGTGTCGGGCGATCTGCGGGGCGTGGCATCCGGGGCCCTGGCCACGGCCCGAAATCTTGGCATGGTCACGGGCGTCAGCCTGAGTTCGGCCATTTTTTCTTTCAGTTTCGGCAGGCTGACCGGCGGGGGGCGGCTGGACACCTTTACCCGGGCGTTGACCCCCGAGTTTCTGTCGGCGTTTACCCATGCCATGACGGCGGCAAGTTTGCTGGCCCTGGCAGGATTCGCCGCGACCCTGGCCCGGCCTAATGAAAAGGATCAAAGGAGGGTATAATGAAAACACGTTCGTATGCCATGCTGGACCGGCCCGAGGTACTTGAATGTCTGTTTCATCCGGGCAGATCTTCCGCTTATCGTTCAAAGTCCCCCGCCCGGGAGGATTTTCTGATCCCCGTGTCAGACGGGGTGCGTATCGGGGCCTCTTTACATTTTAAGGGTAACCAGGCCCCCGTTCTTCTTTTTTTCCACGGCAACGGGGAGATCGTTTCCGATTATGATGACCTGGGCGAAATGTTTTCCCGGCAGGCCGGGGTTAATTTCTTTGTAGCGGATTACAGGGGATACGGGGACTCAACGGGCAGCCCGGGGGTGGGACACATGCTGGCCGACGCCTGGAAAATTTTGTCTTTTGTCCAAAATTTGATGACAAAAAGAGGGTATACCGGTGCCTTGAATATCATGGGCCGGTCCCTGGGCAGTGCCCCGGCCCTGGAGCTGGCCGCAGGGGAGGGCTTCGGGATTCACAGTGTCATCATCGAAAGCGGGTTTGCCTGGGCAGGCCCGCTTCTCCGGGTGCTGGGCCTGAATCCTGAGGCCATGGGGTTTTCAGAGGAGCAGGGCATGGAAAATCTGGCCAAGGCTGCAAAGGTGGCCTGCCCATTTCTCGTCATTCATGCTGAGCAGGATGTGCTGATTCCCTGTTCCAACGGCCAGGCCTTGTACGATGCCTGTCCCTTTGCGACCAAAAGGCTGCTGGAAATAAAAGGGGCCGGCCACAATGATATTTTCATTCGCGGCATGGCCCCTTATCTTGAAGCGGTCAGGCAGTTTTGCAGCTAAATTCTGGTCCGGCTATTTTTTAGATAGAGGAACCACGAGCACCGGTACGCTGGTCCGTTTGAGCACCTTGCGGACCACGTTGTCCCCCATGGCTTCGGCTAAAAGTCCCTGCTGCTGGCACCCGATGACAATGGTATCGCAGCCTTCCTCTACAGCTGTCTGGGCAATTTCCGCGGCAATGGACTTGCTTTCGGTGACCAGGATTTTGGAGATGGGAGAGGTTTCATCCATAGGGGCTGCATCGGTTTCCCCATCGGCAAAAAAGCCGGCAATGGCCTGGCGGATGCGCAGGGCATCCACATTTTTTCCGGTGAGCAGGTTCTGGGCGCCGGTCTTCTGTTCTTTTTTAAGATTTTCGTACAGTGCTTCGCCAAAGGCCATCCGGACCAGTCTTTCAGAGTTTTTACTGGCCTCTTCCATGACGTGGAGGACCACGATATCGGCATTGGAGAATGTAGAAAGGGTAACGGCCTGTTCAAATACAATTTTCATGTCCGTGGACAGGTCAGAGGCAAATAAAATACGTTTGGATAACTGATTCATACATCGTCTCCGATTTGTGGGTGATCTAAAGTCCATAAAATAAGTTAAATACTGATATAATAAATAAAAATCATTCAGATGCAAGTGCAAATTGTGACTGGCCTGCGGCAACACTGCGGCTCACTGTCTCTGAAAACGGGGCAGGTGCGTCTTTAAGGCCATGTCGGGTCTTCCGGTCCGGGACTGGAAATCTGGAATTAGTGTATTATAATTACAAATCAGGGATGTACAAGACAATTACCGAATCAAATATCGGGACCCCGGCGGATCGCTGTCGGCCCCTTAAAGGAGGAGACCTGTGGAAAGCTTACTTATTGCCGGCGGCTTTATCGCCGTTTATCTGCTGCTGCAGATTGTGATTCTTCCCAAAATGGGAGTTTCCACCTGAATGCGGAATGCCTGTCAGGGGACAGGGAAAAAGAGTCACCCGTTTGAAAAAAAAGAAGAATAAGCCCAAACGGGAAAACGATTACCGAAAAACAATTGCCGGCCGGAGGAAAACCCCCCGGCCGTTTTTTTTTATGTTGACACCCTGGGAGATCGATGGATATAGTCACTGGAAAGTGAAAAGTAACAGTTTGTACTTTTGAGTGTGATTGGAGACGACCTGTGACGTTATCCCCCGATGAGATCGGCCCCGAAATGATGAAGATGAAGGACCTGGCAGATGCCACCGGGGTCCCCAAATCCACCATTCTGCTCTATGTCAAGGAAGGCCTGCTGCCCCAGCCGGTTAAAACCAGCCCCAACATGGCCTATTATGACCCCTCCTGCGTCCAGCGTATTGCCTTTATCAAACAGGTGCAATCCACAAGACGCCTGCCCCTGGCCGCCATCAAGGGGCTTTTAAAAGAGATGGACCGGGGCCGGGACATCACGCCTTTGCTGGAACTGCAGTCTACGGTATTCGGTACGGCATCGGAGAAGATGTCTGCCGGCCGGTTTGCCAAGGCTTCAGGCTTGACCCGGGAGCAACTGGCCATCCTGGTGGAGATGGATCTGATTATTCCGCTTGAAAAGGAGCGATTCGACGGTCAGGACCTGGAGCTTGCCCGGCAGCTTAAAACCTGTCTGGAACAGGGCCTGGATCTTGAGGATCTTCTTTTTTATCCCCGGTTTGCAAGGCAGATTGTGGACGAGGAGATCAGGCTGAGGGAAAAATGGACACAGGGACTTGAGTTCAGTGAAAATGCATCCCTGACCCTGGAACTGACCCGGATGGCCAGGGGGCTGAGGGCCTATGTCATAGACAGGACCCTGCAAAGGCAATTGATCCGGTTTAAAGGACTTAAAAAAAGGAGGCACGATGACGGACCTGCTGTTTGACCCCATTTTGATCAACCGGCTCCAGCTGGAGAACAGAATCTATATGCCGGCCATGCACCTGGGAATGGCCCAGGAATTTGAGGTGACCGACCAGGTCGTGGAATTCTACGCCCGCAGGGCAAAAGGGAAGCCTGGAATGATCTGTGTCGGCTACGCCACAGTGGACGAGCTGTCGGGCAACACCCAGAACATCGGGGCCCATGACGATAAATTTTTACCGGGGCTCACCCGCCTTGCTTCCGCCATCCGGGATAACGGATCGCTGTCAGCGGTCCAGCTGAACCATGCCGGACGCTATAATTTTTCTTTTTTCCTGAATGGAAAACAGCCGGTGGCGCCTTCCGCCGTTGCCTCCCGAATGACAAAGGAGACACCCAAGGCCATGGAGATCTCCGAGATTAAGGCGACCATTGCCGCCTTTGCCGCGGCTGCGGGACGGGTGAAAAAGGCCGGATTCGACGCCGTGGAAATTTTGTCCGGAACGGGGTACCTGATTTCCGAATTTCTATCCCCTCTGACCAACCAGCGCACCGACGAATACGGCGGGTCCCTTGAGAACCGTATGCGCTTCGGTCTGGAAGTGGCCCAGGCCGTTCGCGATGAGGTGGGGCCCGATTTTCCCCTGATCGTCAGAATGAACGGCAACGATTTCATGCCCGGAGGCAATGACCGAAAAGACCTGATTGCCTATGCGGCCAAGCTGTCAAAAGGTCCTGCGGACGCCCTTTGCATCAACGTGGGCTGGCACGAGGCAAGGGTTCCCCAGATTGTGGCCCAGGTGCCTCGCGGTGCATTCGGGTACCTGGCCCGGGACATCAGACAGGCTGTGGATGTGCCGGTCATTGCAAGTCACCGGATCAACGATCCTGAGACGGCAAGGGAAATGATCCACGAGGGCTTTTGCGACATGGTGGCCATGGGCCGCTCCCTCATTGCCGATCCGGATCTTCCCGTAAAGGCGAAGACCGGCCGGGAAAATCAGATCGTCCACTGCATTGCCTGCGCCCAGGGCTGCTTTGACAATCTGTTCGCCCTCAAGCATGTGGAGTGTTTGTGCAATCCTCTGGCCGGTTATGAGTACCAAGGGCAAAGTCCAAAGGCTGATACGCCGAAAAAGGTTCTGGTGATCGGCGGCGGTGCCGCCGGCATGACGGCCGCGCTGACGGCAAAACGTCGGGGACATGACGTGGTGCTTTACGAGGCCTCCGGCCGACTGGGCGGCCAGCTTTACCTGGCCGCAGCTCCTCCGGGCCGGGAGGAGTTTGCCCAGCTGGCCGTGGATCTGGAAAATCAGCTCACCGCAGAAAAGATTCCCGTGGTACTGAACACGGCGGTGGATTCAGGCGTGCTTGAAGCGGCAAAACCCGATGCCGTGATCCTGGCTACCGGGGCGAAACCTCTGGAACCGCCGATTCCCGGGATGGACAAACCCCATGTGGCAGGCTCCTGGGAGGTCCTGGCTGGCAGAGCTGCCACAGGAAAGAAGGTGGCCATCGTGGGCGGCGGCGCTGTGGGTGTGGAAACGGCCCTGTTCCTGGCGGAAAAGGGGACCATGCCCGCCGATACGGTCAAGTTTCTGCTGGTGAACCAGGCTGAACCCGCAGAATCGTTGTATGAGATGGCCACAAAGGGGTCAAAGGAGGTCTGTCTGATCGAGATGACGGACAGAATCGGAAAGGATATCGGCAAATCCACCAAATGGGGGATGATGCAGGACATGGGACGTTTCGGCGTTCAGTCTATCACCGCGGGCAAAGTGGTACGGATCACCGACACCGGGCTGGACGTTGAAAAGGGCGGGGAGATTGTTGAAATGGCGGCGGATACTGTCGTCATTGCTGCTGGCTCAGCCCCCAACAATCCCCTGGAGTCGATAGTTAAAGAGATGGGCATTCCCTTTGAGGTCATCGGAGATGCGCGTAAGATCGGTCTGGCCTTTGATGCCGTTCACACAGGATACAAGGCGGGACTGGCCGTTTAAGCACCGGCGGTAATTTAAGGTAAAGGTCCGGGACGGCTTTGCCGCTCAGCAGCGGCTGTCCCGGGCCGGCCTGAAGGGCAGGGCCAGGTCGAAAAAAGCCTCTACCCTTTCGGTGTAGGAAGGCAGTGTGGTGGCCTTGAGGATTTTTTTCATGGGCTTTTTATAGCCTTCAAAGGAGGGGCCTATATAACTCCAGAAGCCCTTCATACGTCCTGTGAGGTGGCCGGGGCCTGAAAAGATTTTGGCGTATTCGGCAAACAGGTCATCGTGAAATGCCTTGAGCCGGGCAAGACGGGTTGCATCGTCTTCAACCGGCATCCCCTTGATTTCCTCTGCGAGGAAGGGATTGGACAGCATGCCCCGGCCGATCATGATCCGGTGAATGTGGGGGAATCGTTCCCGGATCCGGGAGAAGGATGCGGTGTCTGTGATGTCCCCGTTATAGACAAAGGCATGGCGGCTTTGTTTTTCCGCGGCCTCAAAGGCGTCAAGGTCGGAGGTCCCGGTGTACATCTGCTCCCCGGTCCTAGGATGGAGGATGATTTCATCCAGGTCGTGGCGGTCCAGAACGGCCAGGATATCGTTGATTTCATCCTTGTTGCGCCGTCCCAGCCGGATTTTCACGCTCAGGCGGGGCTTCATGCCGGGAATGATGCGGGACAAAAGGTCGTCGATTTTTTCAGGATAGAGCAGCAGGCCCGAGCCCCGCTGCTTTTTTGCCACTTTGGAATGGGGACATCCCAGGTTCCAGTTCACCTGGCCGTATCCCATGGAAAAAAGACGGTCGGCCAGGAAAATAAAGTCATCGGCCACATTCCCCATGATCTGGGGGATCAGCGGGGGAAAGACCGGATTGCGTTCCGGGTCCACATCCCTTAACCCTGACAGTTTGAAGCGCTGGTGCCCCATGGTTGAGATAAAAGGCGCCATGGCTTCATCCATGCCGTTAAAAAGACGGAAGAGCACCGTCCTGAAGGGCAGATCTGTAAAGCCCTGGAGCGGGGCGAGGATAAGGGTGATTTTTTTTTCGTTCATTGGGAAAACTTCAAGGATCTGCTCTGTAAGGGTTGCCGGACAAAAAACTTTTGACAAACCCAAGACCAATCCATTATAGATTCAAGTATTTTTGGACCCCGGTTTATACAAAAATTTAATTCGGATTGCAAGGAGTGTTTTATCGGTATGAAAAAGCTCTACACAGAGGTCATTGAGATCAACCAGATGCCGGACGACGAGACAAAGGAAAAACGGGCAAAAACTTTTTTTGAAAGCCTCAACGCCATGGCACTCCCCGATCGCTTTAACTGGGCCCAAGAAGTGTTTGAAGAGATGCATGTGGCAGCCCATCCCGATAAAACCGCCCTGCTTTATCAGGATATTCATACAGGAGAAAAACAACCCTTTTCCTATCTTGACATGAGCCAGAAGGCCAACCAGCTGGTCAACTTTCTGAGCGCTCAGGGGGTGGGCCACAAGAGCAATATGTATATGATGGTGCCCATCTGCCCCGAAATCTGGTTCGCGAGCCTGGCCTGCATCAAGGCGGGCATCGTGGCCGTTCCCACCGCAACCAGCATGACCTCAAGGGAGCTTGAGTACCGGTTTGAAACCTATCGGCCGGACGTGATCCTGGCCGATGAGGCGTCTGTGGAGCTTTTGGAGCAGGCCATTGAGGAGACGGGCATCGCCCCCAAGGTCAAACTGGTGCTGGGGGAAAAAGAGGGATGGACCTCCTTTTCCGCAATCGATTCTTCGCCCGTGGAGGCAGAGGCCGCACCAACCGCTTCAGATGAAATTCTGTTCTGTTTTTTCACCTCCGGCACCACGGGCCTGCCCAAACGGGTGGGGCATACTGCGGCATCCTATCCCGTGGGGCATTTGTCCACCACGGTGATGATCGGCATCCGCCCCGATGATATCCATCACAACTTAAGCGCCCCGGGCTGGGGCAAATGGTCCTGGTCCTCGTTTTTTGCCCCCTTTAACGTGGGCGCCACCGTCACGGGGTTCCGGTTCGACGCCCTGGACGGAAAGGCCTACCTCAACGCCGTTGCGGCAAACAATGTCACCACCTTTTGCGGCCCCCCCACGGCCTGGCGCATGTTTGTCAACCTGGACCTGGACAGCTTTGACCTGTCCTGCCTGCGCCAGTCCATTTCTGCGGGAGAGCCGTTGAACCCTGAGGTTATTTCCCAGTGGAAAGCCCACACCGGCACAGAGATCCGGGATTTCTACGGCCAGACCGAAAGCACCGCGATGATCGGCAATCCCCCCTGGATGGCGGGACGGATGCGTTCCGGCTCCTTTGGCATGCCCTCTCCCATGTACGATGTGGCCCTGGCAGATGACGAGGGCAATGAAATCACCACCCCGGACGAGGTGGGGCATATTGTGGTGAAGATGGACAACTGGCACGCCATCGGCCTTTTTTCCGAGTACATCGGCAATCCGGAAAAGATGAGTTCGGTTTTTGTGGACAACTTTTACTACACAGGCGACCGGGCCTCCTTTGACAAGGACGGCTACTGGTGGTTTGTGGGCCGGGCCGACGACGTCATCAAATCCAGCGACTACCGCATCGGACCCTTTGAGGTGGAAAGCGCCCTGATCGAGCATCCGGCCGTGGCTGAGGCTGCCGTGGTCGGCGCCCCCGATCCCAAACGCTATCAGCTGGTCAAGGCGTATATCATCCTCAATCCCGGATATACGGGGGATAAGGATCTGGCCGTTGAACTGTTTAAACACACCATGAATATCCTGGCCAAATTCAAAATTCCCCGGATCATCGAGTTTGTTACCGAGGTCCCCAAGACGATTTCCGGCAAAATCCGCCGCATCGAACTGCGGGAGATTGAGACCGGCCGCGCCGGAGAAGACGGTGAAATCCCCATCAAGGAGTACTTCTACTGGGATTTTCCCGAGCTCAGCTCAAAGAACTGATATCGGTTTTGAAAATATTTTTTTGCGCAGAGGTCTTTTTTAAGGCCTCTGCGTATTTTTGGATTACCGCTGATTTGAAAATCAAAATTTTGATGCGTCCGGTTGTGCCCCTGATCGCGGGAACGGTGCAGGATGCAAGGCGCCAAGAAGCGACGAGTGAGGTGTATTATACATACTCCGCAGCGAGGAGAGACGCCAGGCAACGCCGCAGCCTGTGCCTTTCCCGCGATCAGGAGGAAAAGGGCATTTCCACTTCCACTTCCCCGGTCCCACTGCGGATGAATTTGGCATGGGGATATTTTTTCTTGAAGACGTAGAGCATTTTTTCGTTTTCCGCCAGAACCGTTGCCACGAATTGGGTGTAGTTGTTTTCCCGGGCGATCTTTTCAAGGGCGTCGAGGAGAAAGGAGGCGATGCCGAGGCCGTGCAGATTCTCCTGGACCAGGAAGGCGACTTCGGCCGAATCTTCCCCTGCTTCGGCATAGGAGCCGATGGCCACAATCTGTTTTCTTTTGCCGCTCTGCATCAGGGCGATCAGGCTCATGTTCCTGCGGTAATCCACCTCGGCCCATTGCTCCTGGAGCATTTCCCGTGAGAAGACTTTTCGCTTGTTAAAAAACCGGTAGTAGACGGAATCTTCCTGCAGAGAGTAGAAAAAATGCCGGGATTCGAATTCATCCGAGGGGAGAAGGGGGCGCACTTCCAGGGTTTTGCCCGAGGGCAGGGACATGGTCTCGTTGTAGGCGTCTAAAAAGAGGAGATCCTGGCTTGTGGGGGGCAGCTGGCCGCTGAAGATGTAATGCCGCTGCTTGGCCTGTTCGATGAGTTCCTTCCTGAATTTGGGATGGGCGATCTGGGCCAACTCCATGACCCGCTGGGAGATGCTTTTCCGCCTTATTTCCGCGATGCCGTATTCGGTGACAATGATGTCGATGTCGCCGCGGGTGGTGGCAACGCCCGCCCCTTCACTGAGATGGGGGACGATACGGGAGACTTCACCGTTCTGGGCGGTGGAAGGGATAATCACAATGGAAAAGCCTCCCTTGGACATGGAGGATCCCCGGATGAAATCCACCTGGTCGCCGATGCCAGAATAAAAAAGATAGCCTTTGGAGTCGGTGCAGATCTGGCCGGTCAGGTCCACCTCCAGGGCGGATGAGATGGAGATGAAGTTGTCGTTTTTGGCAATGACGTTGGGGTCGTTGACAAATTCCGAGGACCTGAAAAAGAACATGGGATTGTTATGGACGTAATCGTAAAGTTCCTGGGAGCCCATGCAAAGGGAGGTCACGGCCCGGTCGGGCAGATAGTTTTTCCTCCGGTTGGTGATGGCCTTGGAGCGGAACAGGGGCAAAAGCCCGTCGGTGATGACCTGGGTGTGGATGCCTAAGTCCTTTTTGTCGGCAAGGAAGGGCATGACGGCGTCGGGCAGATGGCCGAATCCGATCTGAAGGGTGGCGCCGTCATCCACGAGCATATTCACGTAATGGCCGATGCGCTCGATGATTTTCCGATTCTTGGTCAGGGGCACAGACTCCACAATCGGCTCTTCATATTCCACAAGATAGTCGATTTCATCAATATGAACTAATGAATCCCCAAGGGTTCTGGGCATCTTGGGATTCACCTGGGCAATGACTATGTCTGCGTTTTTCATGCCGGAAAGCGTGATGTCCACGGAAATCCCTAAAGAACAAAAGCCGTGCCTGTCGGGCGGGGCGACCTGGATCAGGGCGACATCCAGACCGATCTCATTGTCCTTGAAAATTTTGGGGATCTGGGACAGGTAAACCGGTATATAGTCTATTTTTCCTTCAAAGGCGGCTTCACGCATGCGAATGGAGATGAAAAAAAGTTTGACTGAAAACCGGGATAGAAAGGTCTCGTCATGGATATAGTCGGACAGGGTGTAGGAGAGCATCTGGTAGATAATGATATCCTGAACGGCCGGATTCTCCACCATTGCCCGGATCAGCCGCTGGGGCTCTCCGCAGCCCGTGCCGATGAACACCCTGCTGCCGTTTCCGATTTTTTTGACGCTCTGTTCCGGGGTGAGCAGCTTTTCCGGACAAACCTGCTGTAAATCCATCTGGGGCCTCCTGTGTCGGGTCCAACGGGTCCATGGCGGGTGTTCGGCCAAAGGGTTTCATTGTTATTAACCATATTCATCGCAATGTACAAGGAAAAAAGGAAAGCTGCGAAATCCCGAATCAGTAGAAATCCCGAATCAGTAGAAATCCTGAATCGGTGGGAAAGCCAGGATAGGGGGAACCCGGCCGGGGCCGGTCAAGGGGGGCGCCGCTAAATCTCAGCCGGACGTCCTGTCCGGCTTCAAAGCGGATGGTCCGGGTCTTTTCGGTCCTGAACGCCCCGGCCCATACGCCGCTCTGCCCCCCTTGCACCAACCCCGGCCTGGCCGCTTTACAGGGTTTCAGCCGATTCCGCCTTTCATTGATATCGGTCAATCGGGATCGATTTATAGTTCCGATTCGATTTGGAGTTGCAACTGGACCGGGAGGGGAGTTTAATATCAATTTATCCAGGTATAATGTTTCCTCTTGAAATCTTGAGCAGAATCAGCCTATTGTCCAATAAACATTACTGGTTAACCCTTATTCCAGAAAGCTCCACATACCAGATCTTGTGGTTGAGGAGATTTCCCCAAAAGGGATAGATCATACCATGATTGCTCACACGGGGATTACTTCTTCTCTGATGGATGCAATGTAAAAACTCTAATCAGGCAAAAAATTGCCCCCCACATTGGTAGGAAAAAACTGCCCTCATTAAAATAGACAGTTTCCTCAACGATCGCCCTATCATTTCTTTTATCTTAAAAAAAACAATACATTCCACGTCGCCCTAACCCGTCATTTCACTGCCGGTCTGAAAATTGCTTATTCCATGATTGATCGTGACACGAAATAGAACAAAGGAGGACACTTGAACTCAATTTTTCAAAGTCCCATTTTACAAGCTCGTAGCAGCCGGCATTGTCCTATTCAAACCGGTAACCGGAAGGCTGCCTTTGACGATTTATTTTCTTTTTTGGAGTATTTTCGGCAATTCACAAAGGAGGGGGACAACCATAATCTTATCCAGGCCAACGGCTGGAGTCCCGATATTCGTACCGGAGACGGGGATGACTGGATAGAGGCCAATGGCTGGAGCCCTGATATTGACGCAGGAGGTGGCAATAATCTTATCCAGGCCAATGGCTGGAGTCCTAAAATACATGTCGGAGACGGAGATAACCAGATTAAAGCCAATGGCTGGGCCCCGGAAGTCCTTGCCGGCAGCGGTGATGACAGCATCCAGGCCAGTGGCTGGAGTCCGGAAGTCCAGGGGGGAGACGGCAACGACAGCATTAGGTCCAATGGGCACAGCGTGACGGTTCATGGCGGAAAGGGTGACGACAAAATTGAAACCAGGAGTTTTAGCCCGGATGTTGACGGGGGAGAAGGTGACGATCACATCGAGGCAAAAGGGATCTTCGGTGAAATCAGGGGCGGATCAGGCAATGATTTTATCGAATCCAGAATGCTGTCTGCAGAAATTTTGGGGGGCACAGGCAATGACCGGATTATTTCCAAAGGATGGCAAACCACGGTTGACGGAGGCGAGGGCCAGGACATTATCCAGGCTACGGGAGAGGGTGCCAAGGTATACGGCGGAAGCGGCGAGGATCAAATTATTATTGGAAATCCAGGGGCCGCCCTTTTATCAGAAAAAACAGAACCAATGGCGTCCTCTCTTGTTGCAGAGTCGTTGGCCGCGACGGTTTTCGGGGGAGAAGGAGACGACACCATTATCCTTGCCAAGAGCAGGGCTGATATCCATTTTAAGGCAGGAGACGGCACAGATACCATTATCGGTGGAAGGCAAAACCACACCCTTAACTTTGATGAGGGCCTTTCTGCCGAGGATGTGGTTTACAAACTTGAAGGGGAGAACCTAACCATCGGTTTTAAGGGCTCTGATGATAAAGTTATCCTGAAGGGCTGGGAAACGGAAACATCACCTTCCATTCAATTTTCAGACGGGACAACCCTTGGCGGAACAGATATTCAAAACGCCATGGCACTATAGGACCTACATCTGAGCGTGGGGGGCATTCGTCCAAAAATAGGGATGCGGAAATTTAAAAGGGGTCAAGTCTACTATTGCCCATGATCCATAATGAAAGACTGTTAAGAATCAAACATAGACTTGACCCTTCGCTAATATTTCAAAAATTATGAGGAATCGGAAACCCCACAATCTGTCTATTATCCATCGCTTTTGAATGAAATTGAACCCCACAAGAGATTGTGCCTGACAGGCTTAGGTCCTTCGGCCTGGAGGGAAACACTATATATTAAGTTGGTTTCGGCCGGGGGAGTTGAACCACCGTCCTTGCTTGTTTTTCAGTTTTTTCCAATGCAGGTGCTACACATGCACTAAACATATGTACCTATTTCCGGTTCTGATCTGCGATAGTGTATTTGCATTTAGGAAACCTGGAACAGCCCCCAACTTTTTCCCATGCATTTGGCCCTTTCTTGGCCATCCTTCATTGAATACTACTTTCACTACAATAAGATGATGATGACCCGGGATGACACCTGTGCCTGACCGGGAAGATGAACAAACGAGGCTTGATGTTTATGGCGTTTGCCAAAAAAATTTCCGATTAATAATTAAATAAAGCTATACATTTTGGCCAATCGCAGTTTAGTGAAGTATGTCACATGAAATAATAATGTGGTCCGTCTGGAAAAATTCCCTCTAACTTATAGGTTTATTAGCCAATTTATTTGACAGCAATCGCTGGTGAATCTAATATACGCGGGAGATTGCACAACAGCACCAATCTGCTAATACACTTGAGAGGAGGTTGAACATGAATTGGAAAAGGATTTTACTGACTGCAGTACTGGTATGTTTAATCATGATATCCGGAATCATTCCAGCAATGGCTGAAGAAGGGGTTTATCTGGGCATTCATACTGGCCCCAACTGGATTGATGACACCCAAACCTCTGGGACCACCGGAGAAATGGATACAGGCTATGCAGCCGGCCTAACCGGCGGCTATGATTTCGGTATGTTCCGCGTAGAAGCCCAAGGCACTTACCGGAAAAACGACATTGATAAAATCAACATCTTCGGAAATTCCACGATCTGTGACGGCGACATCAGTTCGGCAGCGCTGATGCTTAACGCTTATTTTGAATATGAAAACAGCACGCCCATAACGCCTTTTATCGGCGCAGGCGCAGGTTTCAACCGGATTAAATACAAGGGTTATGCAAAATACGGTTCTGCGACAACCGTCACATATAACACATCTGAAAACGCCTTTGCTTGGTCCCTGGCCGCCGGATTGGCCTGGAAGATCTCCGGCAAAATGACCCTAGATTTCTTGTACCAATACCTGAGATCAAATGATGTGGATGTCGCTGGCACCTCTAACTGGGGACTTACCAGCAAAGGCCAGATCGACTATGAAGTCCAAAATATTCTGGTCGGGCTGCGCTGGTATTTTTAAACCAACCCGTCCATATTCCGGACACAGCGCTCGGACCGGGTCCCCAAAAATCCTTAAGCACACGGTGTGGCTGACCAACACCAGGGGGAAGGCGATGCCGCTTCCCTCCTAAATATACCGCTTTGCGGCGGGCTGTGGACTCGTTGCCGCTCGCCGCTAAGCTCTGCGTTAAAAGTAACGATGATAATATAAACTCTGGATTTTTATAAAATTCGTAGAATACTTAAAATTCTATTTCCCATAGCCATATTGTGATACGCGGCAAAAATACCTGCCATAATAGATCATAGCTGTAAAATGACCTCAATCACAGCAATTGACACAACCCCGCCCGGCCTGGCAGAATAACCCACCATGGCAAAGCGCAAGACATCTTCTGATCGCCCAGCCGGGCATTTGATCTGGACTATGGCCGGTTTTGTAACCTGGTGCATATCCACCTATATATTATCAGGATTAATGCTGCCGGTCACATTCAGTATCACAACGCTCCTGATTAAAAGTCCTCTTTTTTCATGGGCTGTGCCCGCATTAAAAATTTTAATTCCCCATACCCCGGCGTATCTGCTGAGCTTTGTTTTCTGTCTGATGCTCGCAAGGATATCCCGGGTGAAAATTTTCAAGGTGGCAGGCTTTATCATTGCCGCCAACGGGGTATCATTCTATTATCACGTGATGCAGCTTTCAGGATATGCCGCCCATGGCGGGGATGCATCCGGCCGGAACTGGATTCTTTTGGGGATGGCGTCCCTGGTTATTGTCTCTCCTGTCTTTGCAATTGCAGGCAGTCTTGTCGGCAGGAGGGGCGCCGGAACAGGCAAAACACTTTCAGATACAACAACGCATTCGGTGGATAAATGACAAAGAAACGCTTTTGGGATGATCCCTACCTGACGGAATTTACGACAGAAGTTGAAACGGTTTCAGGCGATACCCTGACCCTGAAAGAGACCATCTTTTATGCATTTTCAGGGGGGCAGGAAGGGGATGCCGGAACCATCGGGGGCTTTCCGGTGGCCGAGGCCAAAAAGGCCGGGCTGGAGATCACCTACCGCCTTGCGGCGGATCATGGCCTGGCTCCGGGGGACCGGGTGGTTGTGGCCATTGACTGGGAGCGGCGTTATAAACTCATGCGGCATCACTTTGCAGCCGAACTGATCCTTGAACTGGTCTATCAGGCATTGAGGGACATTGAGAAAATCGGGGCTCATATCTCTCCTGACAAGGCCAGGCTTGATTTTTTCTGGCCCGAGAATATGGCGCCTTTATTCCCGCAGTTTGCAGGTCAGGCCCAGCAGATCATTGACCGGGATCTTGAAATTATCAGCGCGTTTTCCGACGAGGCCTTAGAGCGGCGCTACTGGGAGATCAAAGGCTTTGCCCGGGTCTCCTGCGGGGGCACCCATTTGAGGCGGACAGGCGAAGTGGGAATCGTTTCCCTGAAGCGCAAAAACATCGGCAAGGGGAAAGAACGTATTGAGGTTTATGCCTCATAGGTCTCCTGACCGAAATCACATTAAAATTTTCAGATGACGGCACCCCGTATTCTGCGGTATTCACCTATGATGCCGGCTTCCTTCCGGTGAAATCTTAAAAAAACGCCGCCGCAGACGATGTATTGCAACGTGCCGGGGATTATTTCCGATAAACCGTCCGGCTAACCCTGTGAAAAGCCGTCTGTTTTTCCACTAAGATTAAGTGTTGCGCGGGCCGTTAAAAGAAGCTAAAAATAATCGGATCGGTTTATGGCTCGACCAAGACATAGGGCCTGACAACGGTTCACTTTTCATAATGCAAGGAGTTTGAATGGAAAAGGACAAGACAATTCGATTTGCCGACCGGATGGATCATCTGCCGCCCTATCTTTTCGGGATGATCAACCGACTGAAGATCGAAAAGCGCCACAAGGGCGATGATGTGATTGATCTGGGCATGGGAAATCCCATGGACCCCACACCGGACACCGTCACTGAAAAACTCATCGAAGTGGCCAAGGATCCCAAGACTCACAGGTATCCGGCCTCCACAGGGATGAAACCCCTGAAAAAAGAGATTGCGGCCTATTATAAGCGCCATTACAACGTGGATCTGGACGCGGATGCGGAGACCATCTTTACCATCGGGTCCAAAGAGGGAATTTCCCATCTCTGCCTGGCGCTCATGGGGCCTGGCGACTCCGTGCTTGTGCCGGCCCCGGCTTTTCCCATTCATATCTATGCAGCAGTGATCGCAGGAGCCAATGTGTTCAGGGTTCGTCTGGGCGAAGGGGAGGAATTCCTCAAACGCATTGTGTCCATCTGCGAGGCGGCCTATCCTACGCCCAAGGTATTGATGATCAACTATCCCCACAACCCCACAGGAGCGCTGGGCAGCCTGGATCTGTTCCGGGAGATCGTGGCCCTGGCCAAGCGCTTTAAATTCATGGTGGTCAATGATTTTGCCTATTCAAAGATCACCTATGACGGCTATCAGGCCCCAAGCTTCCTTGAAGTCCCCGGCGCCTTAGACGTGGCCGTGGAGTTCGGCTCCTTTTCCAAATCCTATAACATGGCCGGCTGGCGCCTGGGATACTGCGTAGGCAACCGGGAAATCATTGCCGGCCTTGAAAAGATAAAAGGATATTTTGACTACGGTATTTTTTCCGCCATCCAGATTGCGGGCATCATCGCTCTTCGGGACTGCGACCATACCATCACCGAGCAGGTGGAGATTTACCAATCCCGGCGGGATACCCTTTGTTCCGGTCTCGAGCGCATGGGCTGGGAGGTGGAACCCCCCGGGGCCGGGATGTTTGTCTGGCAGAAGATCCCCGAACCCTTTGCCAAGATGGGCTCCATGAAATTTGCCATGGAAATGATGAACCGGGCTAATGTGGCCGTGGCGCCCGGGGTCGGTTTCAGCGAGGAGGGCGAGGGCTATCTGCGCCTGGCCCTGGTGGAAAACGAGGAGCGCCTGCGCCAGGCCATCCGCCAGATGCGAAAAGCCATGCAGGAGATGGAAAAAGAAGGGCTTGTTTAGACCGACGCCTGTGAATTTTGAGTTTTCATCTGCCGGCCCCGGGTGTCCCGCCCGGGGCCGGCAGTTTTTTAGGCCTGGAGGCCGGACCTTTCGCCTGCTGAAGGGCCTGTGCTGTGCTGATAAAAAGACAAGGAGCGGAATATGAATATTTTGGTTTTATACTATTCCAAAGGGGGAAATACCCGGGCACTGGCCAAAGCCGTGGCCCAGGGTGTCGAGGATGTGGACGGGGTCTCGGCTGCCATCAAATCCTGTGAGGAAGTCACCAAGGAGGATTTCTTATCCTCAGCCGGAATTATTGCAGGGTCTCCCGTCTACTTCGGCGGAATGGCCGCCGAACTCAAGTCCGTGTTTGACCGGTTTGTCAGCACCCGGCGGAAGATGGAAGGAAAGGTCGGGGCGGCCTTTACCACTTCAGGTCATGTGACCGGGGGCAAGGAAACTACCATGATGGGCATTATCCAGGCCTTCCTTATTTACGGCATGGTTGTGACAGGAGATCCCATGGCGGCAACCGGGCATTACGGCACCGCCTGCACGGGCAAGCCCGATGCCAAAACCCTGGAGGATGGACGGCTTTTAGGACGGCGGGTTGCCCAACTGGCGCTGACTCTCGGGGATAACTGGACCGAATGATCGGATCCTTAAAAAAGGAGACGGGCCGGTTTGCATCGCTCTGGCTTCTTTTGGGTGCTTTGGCCCTTTTTCTTCCGGGCTGCTGGCTGTTCGGCGGCGAGCCGTCGGGCATGCCGGAAAAAGTCTTCGGGGTCCACAATACCTTTCCCGCGCATCCGCAGTACCTGGCAAAAAATGATCCGGCTCCGGCATCCGGTGAAGATGTCGGGATAATAGAAGAGTTGTCCCTGAAGTCCTGTCTGACCCGGGACGCTATCCGGTTTCTTGAGGCCAAGGGATACAGGGCGGTGGCCGTTGAAGATTCGTCGGCGCTTGAGAATGGAACGGTGGATATCCTGATTCATCTGCTGCCGCTGCAGGTCTTCAGGGGGCAGGGCATGTCCGGCTACGGATTTTCGGGCCGGGAAAGCCTGTGGGGGCTTGTGAAACCGCCTGCGGCCTCCTTTGTGGCCCTGCAGGTCGAAATGAGGCGAAGGGTCAGTTCCCGGGTGATAACCGCCGGCCCTGTGGAGCGGTTTTCCCAGTTGGAAGGCGGAGATATGCCCGAGTCCTGGGACCGGTTGTCCGGGGAGAAAAAAGAGGCGTTTGAGCGGAACCTGACGGAGAATATGGCAAAGGCGGTTTATCTGTCCTTATCCCGGCTCAAGATCTGATGCGGGGCGTTTATTCTAAGGTGTTTTCCTCAATCCATTCAAGGTAGGCGGGCAGTCCCCCCGTGATGGGGATTTTTACCACCTGGGGCACCTCATAGCTGTGGTGCTCGCGGATAAATCCTTCAACCTTGGGATACAGCGACTCACGGGTTTTGATGATCAGCCGGATTTCAGGGTCTTTGTGAATTTCCCCTTTCCAGGAGTAGATACTTTGGACCGGGTGCAGCTGGGCGCAGGCTGCCAATTTCGCCTCCACCAGACAGGCGCCTAATGATTGGGCCGCCTCCTGTGAATCACAGGTGGTCAATACCATGCAAAAGCTCATCTTTTCCTCCCGTTTTAAGCCCCGGTTTTTCGCCGGGGCTTACGGTTGCAGTACTATGGCTTTTTGCCCGGAATCAGGACGCAGGCAGGGTCCGGGGCTCAAAGTCCAGGGTGGCAAAATAATCGGCCATGGTTTCCGCACGGCGGATCAATGTCACATTCCCGTCGGTTCCAAGCAGCAGTTCTTTAGGCCGCAGATGTCCGTTATAGTTGAATCCCATGGCATGGCCGTGGGCGCCGGTGTCGTGGATAATGAGGATGTCTCCCTCTTCGGTCTGGGGAAGGTCCCGCTGGATGGCGAACTTGTCGTTGTTCTCGCACAGGGCGCCGACCACATCAACGGTTTTCAAAGGCGTTGCCTCTTCTTTTCCCAAAATATGGATATGATGGTAAGCCTCGTACATGCCCGGCCGCATGAGGGCGGACATGGAGGCGTCCACCCCCACATAGTTCCTATAGATTTCCTTGTGGTTGATGACTGTGGTCACAAGGGCTCCGTGGGGGCCTGTGATGAACCGGCCGCTTTCCATGAAGAGTTTGGGTGCCCAGCCGTTTTTATCTTTAAAGGCGTTAAAGGATTTAATAATTCCCTCAGCCATGGCCTCCAGGTTGAAGGGAGCGGCGTCGGGCTTGTAGGGGATGCCTAATCCACCGCCGATGTTGATGAATTCAAATCGGATGGCAAGCTGGGCGGCAAGATCCTGTATCAGGGCCAGGAGCATATCGGCCGTCTCCACCATGTACTGGAAGTTCAGCTCGTTGGAGGCCAGCATGGTGTGGATGCCGAAGCGCTTGACCCCCATGGCCATGGCTTTTTCGTAGGCGGCTTTGATCTGGGCCTTGCTCACGCCGTACTTGGCTTCCACGGGATTGCCGATGATGGCATTGCCGCTGCGATCGGCCCCCGGATTGTAGCGAAAGCAGATCAGTTCCGGAGTCTTCGGCAGCTTGTCCAGCAGGGAAATA
Source organism: uncultured Desulfobacter sp. (assembly GCA_963677255.2). Taxonomy (GTDB): domain Bacteria; phylum Desulfobacterota; class Desulfobacteria; order Desulfobacterales; family Desulfobacteraceae; genus Desulfobacter. The sequence goes on from CAXXER010000005.1 coordinate 214,828, forward strand.
TCGTCCAGGTTGATGATGGCCGATTCATCCATGGCGGCGCTGAACTGCGCTGTGCTGGTGTTGTTGGAGGTAAACATGATGTCCTCCCCCATGCTGCCGACCTTCCGGGCCAGGGCAATTTCCGGCACGGAAGAACAGTCGAATCCAAATCCCTTTGCCTTTAAAAGACTCATGACGGCTGGGTTGGGCAGGGCTTTAACGGCAAAGTATTCCTTGAATCCTTCAATGGGGGCAAAGGCCTTGTTGAGGCGGTCGCAGGTGTCGAGAATCCCGGTTTCATCGTAAATATGAAACGGGGTGGCAAATTCTGCAGTTATGGTTTTCAAGGACGGTGAAAGTCTTTTTTTAAATGCATCTGACATGGGCATGGTAAAGGTCTCCTCGGTTGGCTGGAATCAGATCTGGTCGGGCAGTCGGATTTTCGCGCTTTCTTTAAAAGTGGACAGGGCAATGGATGTACGGGTACTTGCGATACCGTCAATGGCGGCGATATTTTCCCTAATGATCGTGTCGAGTTCCGTGTTCCCCGATATCTTCAGTTTGGCCATAAGGGCATCCCCTCCGGCCAGGTAATGGACTTCCTGAACCTTGTCGATCAGAGCCAGAGCCTTCCCTACGGCTTCCACAGCGGCCGGCGAGGTGACCTGAATCTGGACAAAGGCGGTCATGGTGCAATGAAACATATCAGGGTTGAGGCGAACCTCATAGCCCTGAATGATTCCCCGGGCCTCCAGCTTTTTGATCCGTTCCAATATGGCGGATGGGGCCATTCCAATGGCCCGGGCCACTTCCACATTAGGAATCCGGGCCTTTTGCTGGAGTATTTTAAGGATATCAAGATCTGTTTTATCCATGGGTATTTATCTGCTCTATTGTTATGTTAAAAATGATGACGTATGGATAATATTCATAAATAAATATATTGTCAAGAATACTGTATTGATTTTTGATCAATTTGTAGAATTATATTCTTGTGCCGGATGGTGTACCGGACCTGTTTTTTGTTGATAAACGGGTTTGTTTCATATACATTTAATCCAAACAAACCCCATGAGCAGACAGGTTTAGGTGGATGGAAACGGACATTATCAAGATTCTGGTGGTGGATGACGAAGAGGGCATTCTGGATGTAACCGAGGGCTATTTCCAGCGAAAAGGGTACGAGGTGTATACGGCCCGTAACGGTGCCGAGGCCCTTGAAATCATTGACCAGGTAAAAGTTTCCTGTATTTTTACCGATATTAATATGCCGGTTATGGACGGCCTGGAATTGGCTGAGAAGGTGCGCCATATCGAAAGCACTCTGCCGGTGGTGGTCATGACGGGGTATCCTTCCCTGGAAAACTCCATCCAGACCCTGAAAAACGGGGTGGTGGATTATCTGATCAAACCTGTCAACCTGGAACAGATGGAACTGACCCTCAAGCGGATCCTTCGGGAACGCGAACTGTTTATAGAAAATCTTTTACTCAAAGAGGAGGTGGAGCGGCAGGAGCGGATTCGGGAGTTGAACCGGGAACTGCTTCAGAAGGTCGATGAGGTCAATACCCTGAACCGGGTCATGGAGGATTTTGCCGCTACCGATTCCAGCTACGGCATATTCAACAAGGTCGTGGACCTTGGGGTGGAGGAACTCAACGCCGATAAAGTCTTTTTTCATATTTTCAATGAACAGGACGACTCTCTGGTCCTTGTGGCCAAATCCTCTTCCGAATTTGAGGACGAACTGGCACAAAAAAAATTCAGCAAGGATCTCACCGATGAGGTAAAAGATTATATTGTAGACACCCTGAACCAGGATCAGAATCCCTGCCTGATTTCCGATTCCAAAAATAACCTGGCCCTGGGAAAGCCCATCCGCTCGTCCATGGTGGTGCCCCTTAAGATCCGGGATAAGATCTTCGGGGTGGCCTCGGCGTTTATCTTCCGGGAAAATCGTTTTTTCACTGAAAAAGACATCTACTATATGAGCTTTATCACCCAGAAAGCGGCGTCGGCCATCGAAAACATTGCGCTGTATGAGAATATTTACGAAAATCTGTTCTCCACCCTTTTTGCCTTTGTCACTGCCCTTGAAGTCCGGGACCTTTACACCCGCAAGCACTCCACAAGGGTCGCCAAGTACGCCCACATGATCGCCGAGCAAATGGGGTGCTCCGAGGAAGAACTGGACGTCATCAACTTTGCCGGCAGCCTTCACGATATCGGGAAAATCGGTATCCGGGACGATATCCTTTTAAAGCCGGGTCCGCTTACCGATGAGGAGTATGAGAAAATTAAGGAACATCCTGTGATCGGCGCGGATATCATCAGCAAACTGGGGCTGTGGGACCGGGAGATGGAGATTATTCGCCACCACCATGAACGCTACGACGGACGCGGATACCCCGATGGCCTTGCCGGAGATGAAATCCCCAAACTGGCCCGCATTATGGCGGTGGCAGACTGCTACGATGCCATGGCATCAGACCGGGCATATCGTAAGAAAATGGACAAGGACAGTGTGGTGGAAATCATCCGGAAAAATTCAGGGACTCAGTTCGATCCCGAAGCGGTGGAAGCCTTTTTGCGGGTGGCGGATCAGGACCTCCCGGATGATTTTTAATGGCTTGAGCCGGCAAATAAAATATGATAATTTGATTCAGCCGGATGGTCGCGAAAACGTTTATTAAACGGAGAGTAAATCTTCCATGGACAATTCAAACAATGAAGAGCGGCGCAAACATTCACGGGTTGGATTTGCCACAAAAATAGAGGTCTGCCTTATCATGCCCGGCCAGGAAAACGTTTGCCTTGACGCCAACTCAAAGGATCTCAGTCTCAAGGGGATTTTTGTCAAGACCGATGCAAGCTTTCCTCTTGAAACCCAGTGTTCAGTCGATATTTACCTGACCGGCGGGGTAGAGCAGATTAAGCTTGAAATCCAGGGCAAGACCGTCCGGCAGACAGATGACGGAATAGGAATCGTGTTTCAATCCATGGATGTGGAGACCTATACCCATCTGAAAAATATTGTGTATTATAATGGCGGCGATGACAGTTTTTAATATTTTGGTGATGAAGGCATCAAGTCTATGGATGTAACGCTCATCAATCCGTTCATCAATGCAACGATAAATGTTCTTGAAACCATGGCGTTTGTTACGGTCACACCGGGTAAGCCCTATGGTAAAAAGGATAATACAGCTGTAGGAGATGTGACCGGTGTGCTCGGGTTGACCGGGGTGGCCAATGGCACCATTGCAGTAACCTTTGAAGAAAAATGTATTCTAACGGTGGTCTCCAATATGTTTGGGGAAAAGATGGATACCTTAAACGATGATATCGCCGATGCCGTAGGAGAATTAACCAACATGATCTCAGGTCAGGCCAGACGGGAACTTGATGATGTGGGCAGGGTCTTCAAGGCGGCCATCCCCTCGGTAATTACCGGAAAAAATCATACCATCCGTCACTATACGGACGGTCCCAAAATTGCGATTCCTTTTAAAACCGATGGTGGAAATTTTACAATTGAGGTATGCTTTGAAAGATAGAGATGGAATCAAATTCCAATTAAGGAGGAAAATGAGGCAATGGACACATCCATCAAGGTTCTGATTGTTGACGATTTTGCTACCATGCGCCGTATTCTCAAGAATATTTTAAAACAGCTTGGGTTTAAGAATCTGGTGGAAGCTGATGATGGCACAACTGCCTGGGACGTCCTTGAAGAGCAGAACATTGACCTGATCATTTCTGACTGGAACATGCCAAAGATGACCGGGCTTGAGTTGCTCAAAAAGGTCCGTGCAGATGCCAAATACAAAACCGCTCCGTTTCTCATGGTCACTGCAGAGGCGCAGAAGCAAAATGTCATTGAGGCGGTGCAGGCAGGGGTCTCCAACTACGTGGTCAAACCCTTCACCGCAGAAGCCATTTCAGATAAACTTAAAAAGATTTTAAAATGAGCCCGGAATCTTCCGCGACTGCGGGGCTTTGCTGCCCCCCTTGCCCAAGGGAAGAAAATGCCTTTGACCGCAGCGGTATTGCCGGTGTCAGCAAAGGCCTTGCACTGGTTTTGGAAACCGCAAGAAAAGTGTCTAAATCAGACGCTTCGGTCCTGGTGACCGGTGAAAGCGGTACCGGAAAAGAGCTGATTGCAAGAGCCATCCATAACAACTCCTCCAGAAAAAATGGCCCCATGGTGGTGATCAATTGCGGAGCAATACCGGGGGAGCTTCTGGAAAGCGAATTGTTCGGCCATGAAAAAGGGGCCTTTACCGGTGCCCACAGGGCCAGGACCGGTCGGTTTGAAATTGCGGACCAGGGGACCATTTTTCTGGATGAGATTGGCGACATGAGCCCGGAGCTTCAGGTCAAACTGCTGCGCGCCTTGCAGGAAAGACGGTTCGAGCGGGTCGGCGGAAGCCAAACCATTGAGGTAGATATCCGGGTCATCTCAGCCACCAACAAAGACCTGGTTGCTGCCATTGAAAAAGGGGAGTTCAGAGAAGACCTTTACTATCGTCTCAATGTTATCCCCATCCACATCCTTCCTCTAAGAGAGCGCCCTGAAGACATCCTGCCCCTGGTGGCACATTTTCAGAACAGACTCAAGGCGCGCAATGAGGACTTCACCCCCAAGACGTTTTCTGAAAATGCATTGAAAACCATGGCGGCTTATGAGTGGCCCGGGAATATCCGGGAACTGGAAAATATGGTGGAGCGGATTTCCGTATTGGTGGAGTCCCAGGAGGTGGATGTCCATGATCTGCCCGAATGTATGACCGGCATTGCCCCCAACCCCTCTTCCCCCTCGGTTGCCTCTGTCTTTTCCAGTGATATGGGGTTTGTGGAAGCCGTGGATCTTTACCAGCGGGCCCTGATCATCCACGCTCTGGATGAGGTGGACTGGGTAAAGGCCAAGGCCGCGGAAATGCTTAAAATGAACCGGACCACCCTGGTGGAAAAAATTAAAAAGATGAATATTGAGCCGGATTCCCAGATGCCATTATTTTGACGCCCCCGCCTTTTTTCTCCCTGTCGTGTTTATCATTTTTCATCCGTAATCCTTAAGATACGGGCTTTTAATTGAAGAATTGATCTGTTATTATAATGGCTGCCTGGATGTGGCATATTATTTGCTTTCATAGTTCTCGTATTGTCAACCCATAGGGGAACCAAAAAGGTTATGAGAGAATTAGCAGCCGTCAATTTGAAATTGCTCCGGGTCGTGACCCTCATAGGCTGTTTCCTTGCCTGTGCGGCCGGAACGGCCAGGGCCGAGGACCCTGTTGTGAAATCCATGCTGATCAGGGAGACCCCTCTGTCCCTTGCTATTGATGTCACAGGCCGTGCGCCCTTTAAAGTGATACGGATCAGCGACACGGAAGTGCTGGTCGCCATGAAGAACGTTTCTTTGGCCAAGGGGTTTAGTGTCCAAGGCAAAAACAATCCTGCCATTGAATCGGTAAATGTTGAGCGACTGGACGGCCAGGTGGTGGCAGTGGTCATCAAAAGCAAAAAGCCCTATGGAACCATCAGGTCGGCCTTTAATGACACCAACACCCGGTTGGATGTTTCCCTGTCCGGTGCGCCTGCAGGTGCTGTGGAACCTCCCGGAAAATCGAATACGGTCAGTTCAGATGTGCCCGAACCCGTTAAGCCGTCTCCTGCCGTCGGGGCCGATATCCCGGACGTTAAGGTGGAAAAAGCGCCGGTTCCGGCACCGGCCGCTGCAGCAGAGCCTGAGCCTGCCGTCTTGCCTGAAACCGTTCCGGAGTCGCCCAAACCCTCTGCCGAAAAGCCCAAACCACAGGTGCAGGCCCATCTAAAACAGGCCCCTTTGTATGTCCCGCCAAAACGGTCCAAAAGCGAATTCAGAGGGGATATCGGTGATATCCTTCGTGGCGATGCCATTGCTGGCTGTGAGGCCAAGCCGGTCCAAAATGCCCTGCTTCTGATGAAAAAGGACCTGTACGCCGAAGCCTTTGACGTGCTTGATCAGTATATGCTTCAGGAGAATTTCTCCTGTCTGGAGCAGGTGTATTTTCTCAAAGCCTATGCCTATTACAAAAGTATAACCGACAAGGATTCCACCCGCCTGATCCAGGCGGAGCGTATGTTCCAGGATGCCTTGGTCTCCTACCCGAAGTCCGGCTTTCTCCCCTTTGCCTATGCCGCCATGGGGATGATTCAGTTTGATTTGAAAAATTTCTCTGCTGCTGAGGGGTATTTTAATATTGTCAGCCAGGGTTACAAGGATTACACGGGGCTGCCTGAGGTGCAATATCATCTGGCCCGTATTTACGATACAAAAGGATACACCGATAAGTCCCTGCGTCTATATGAGCAGGTGTTTCAATCGCCCCTGGACAACAGTTACATTACCGATGCCGGGGTGGGTTACGGCAAAGCCCTGTTTGAAAAACGTCAGTATTATGACGCCCTAAGCATTTTTAACTACGTGATCAAAAATGACGCGAAAAAGGTATATGAATCCCCGGAACTTCTCCGGTACGCAGGAGAGGCTGATTTCGAACTGGGGCTGAGCCGTGAGGCCAGACAAAACTTTATCCGCGTGTTAAACCTGTTTCCGGATATCCCGGACCGGGACGTGCTTCTGGCCAAGGTGGGCGATGCCTACGGCCTGGAGAACAATAAGGAAAAAGCCATCAAGATCTATGAGCTGGTTCGGGAAAAATTTCCAGATACCTCGGGCTATATTTCCGCGTCCATCGGCATTGCCCGGTATCTTGAAAGCGATGAGGAAAAGATTCAGGTCTATGAGATGATCAAGGCCAAGTTTCCGAACAATACCTATGCCAGAATCGCCATGATGCGTCTGGCAGAGATCTACCAGAAAAACGGTGAGTATAACAAGTGCATCAAGGAAATCGAGGATCTTTTATCCACCCATCCCCGAGGCCTGAGGTACGAAGCGGTCAAATTGATGCAAAGGGCCTATGAGGCTTTATTTAAAAAACAGCTGGAATCCGACGAGTATACCAAGGTGCTGGACCGGTATGAAAAGGAAAACGCCAAGCTGGACCGGATGGGATCCCGGCTGATTTCTTTCAGAGTGGGAATGGCCTATCTTCAGGCCAACCTTTATGAAGAGGCCTTTAATCATCTGATTACTGCATATAAACAGTACAAGCGGTCCGAAAGAACACCGGAACTTCTCTTCGGTCTGGGCAGGGCCATGGATGAATCCGGGCGGGACGACGATGCGCTCAAATTATACAACGCGTTTGCCAAGCGCTTTCCCAAGCAACGTGAAAGCGTAACCGCGCTGATGAATGCAGGCCAAATTTATCTTGAGAAAGGCAAGTATACCAATGCCGCCGACACCCTGACCCAAGCCCATAAAATCGCCGTTGATCCCATGGATAAGGGTCAAATCCTCATGCTTCATGCAACGGTATATGAGAAGAAAAACGATCTGAAAACAGCGGCAGCATACCGGAAAAAAGCTGTAGATGCTTTTGCCTCGGCACCGGGAAAAAACTATGCTATACTCACCAATGCCTATAAGACCCTGGGCAATACGTATCTTTCGCTTGCCGATTATGTGCCGGCGGCCGATGCCTTTTCCAAGGCGCTGAGTTTTTCAGAAGGGGACCGGGCCAAGGCCAATATCGGTTTCCTTTTGGGGGATGCGTACCAAAAGGGCAATATCCTGGACAAGGCAAAAGCGGCCTTTGAACAGGTGGCCCAGTCCTATGACTCGGTCTGGGCAAGGCTGGCCCAGCAGAGGCTGACAACCCTCAGCCTGGCCGAGGACATGATCAATTCATAGAAGGATCCTGACACCGAATCCTATGCCCGGACAACGCATTTTTCTTATAGCCGAACATCCCAAAGAGCGGATGGGGCTGGTCGATCTGTTTGAACAGATGGGCTTTCTCGTGGATGCCGTTCCCGACGGTACAACCGCTGCCGACTACCTTTCCCGGAGCAAACCGGATCTGGTGGTGGCCGATGACGGGGCGCCCGAATTTTCCAGCCTTGAGTTCCTCAAGCTGTGTGCAGACTTAGAAATTCCCTGCAAAACCATCGTGCTGACATCGGATCCTGTGGTGGATCATGCGGTCGCCCTGATGAAACACGGGGCTGCGGATTACCTGATCAAGCCGGTGGACAACCGGCAGCTGGAATTGAGTATCCGAAGGGCGGCTGTGTCGGAACCCTCCGGCCAGCAGGAGCAGAAATCAAAACCGGCCGAGCCAAAAAATCAGGTTCAGATCATCACCAAAGATCCGGCCATGGAAAAACTTTTAGGCCTGGCCGCCCGGGTGGCGGACTCTACTGCTTCCGTCCTGATCCAGGGGGAAAGCGGTACCGGCAAAGAGTTATTTGCCCGGTATCTTCATGAAAAAAGCCGGCGCAATACCCAGCCCTTTATTGCGGTGAACTGCGCGGCCCTGCCTGAAAACCTTTTGGAAAGCGAATTGTTCGGCCATGAGAAAGGGGCCTTTACCGGCGCCTTGTCCCGGAAAATAGGAAAATTCGAGATGGCGGACAAGGGCACCCTGTTTTTAGATGAGATTACGGAGATGCAGTTCCATCTGCAGGCCAAACTGCTCCGGGTCATCCAGGAAAAGGTGGTGGACAGGGTGGGCGGCACCCAGGCCGTTGACGTTGATGTCCGGGTCATTGCCACCACCAACCGGGACCCCAAAGAGGCGGTGGAAAATAAGGAGTTCAGAGAAGATCTTTACTACCGCCTGAATACCATTCCATTGAAAATTCCCCCTTTGACGGCCCGTTCAAGGGACCTTTCCCTGCTCACGGACTATTTTATTAAAAAGTACGCGAGAATTGACGCCAGGGATGTCAAAGGCATGACAGAGGAGGCGGCCGCTCTCCTGCGATGCCATCCTTTTCCCGGAAATGTCAGGGAACTTGAAAATATCATTCACCGGGCCGTGCTACTGGCGGAAACTGACCGAATCCAGCCCCATGATCTGCTCATGGACGACGAATCCATGCCCCCGTCCATCGGGGAGCCCATCGGCGAAACCCCCGTGGAATCGTCCATTCCAGGTTCTTTAAAAGAAATGGAACAGCAGATGATTTACAAGACCCTGGACCAGACCGAAGGCAACCGCACCCATGCGGCAAAAATTCTGGGCATCAGTGTCAGAACCCTTCGAAACAAGCTCAACGAGTATAAAGATCATTCCTGAATTGCCAACCGGCATGTAATTTGCATTTTTTGTTTTTACTGTTCTGTACCAGGCAGTCTGGTGCAGGTTCCATTGAAACCGAACAGGAGAAGACAAGACATGGCGGATTCAAGAATTTTCGGCCACACCTATCAAATGATGTCCAGCAGTCTGGACGTCTCTGCCAAGCGGCATAACCTGATCACCGGAAATATCGCCAACATGGACACCATCGGCTACACCCCCAGTGATCTGGATTTCCAGCAGACCCTGGCCCGGGCCATGGAAGGACCAGAACCTGACTATGTCACCAAAACCAATGAACGTCACCTGTCCCCGCTCTACGGCGCATCTCCGTGGGCCCCTAAAGGTGAGGACAGTGAGGAGGTGGACATCTACCATCTGGACTCGGTGAACATCGATACGGAGATGATGCATCTGATGGAGAACAACGTAAAGTATAAATCCACCACTGAAATGCTTTTGCGGAAGATGACCATTCTCAATTACGCCATTGAAGAGGGAGGAAAATAGGCTATGATTGATTTGATGAACGCCGCCAGAATCAGCGGCACCGCCCTGGCCGCCCATCGTATGAAACTCAACGTCATTGCGGAAAACCTGGCCAATGTGGATACCACAAGAACCGAAGAGGGCGGTCCTTACAGACGAAAGATGGTCATCTTTAAAGGGGACGATATTGACTCCTTTGAAAGCGTGATCGAAAAAAAGCAAAAGAGAAAACAGATCGGCCGTATTGAGCTTGCCCCCATTGAACTGGACGGAGAAGAAAAGCCGAATAACGGCGACGGGGTAAGGGTGGATGAGATCGTCCGGTCCCAGGAAGATTTTGCCCTGGTCTACAACCCGGCCCATCCCGATGCGGATCCCGATACGGGCTATGTGAAAATGCCCAACGTGGATCACATGACCGAGGTGGCAGACATGATGGTGGCCAGAAGAAGCTATGAAGCGTCTGTAACAGCTTTGTCCACGACCAAAGACATGGTCGCCAAGGCTTTGGAAATCGGCAGATAACCCATAGGAGAGTCAGATGAGTAAAATCGATGAAATCCCTGTTGGAAAATTGGCCTTGCACCGGGAGCCGGTGGCCAAAGTGGTTGAACGCAGAAATCCTGAATTTGCCCAACGGCTGGAATCGGCAGTCTTTGAGGTCAACAACAACCAGCACGTTGCCGATGCGTCCGCAGAGGCCGTTATCCAGGGAAAATTGGGTATCCATGAAGGGATGCTGGCCTTAAGCCGTGCCTCCACCAGCTTGAAGCTGCTGGCCCAGGTCCGGAACAAGGCCTTGTCGGCCTATAATGAAGTCATGCGCATGCAGGTGTAATAAAGGAGAGGGAGCCCCTTAAATGAACCCCGTTATTGAAAGAATCATCACCATTTTCAAGGAGATGTCCACACCCAAAAAGGCAGCCTTGGGCGTTCTTGCCCTGGTGGTGGTGGCCGGATTCGTCACCATGTTTATCTGGGCCAACAAGACCAAGTTCCGGGCCGCCTACACCGGGTTGACCCAGGACGATGCCTCGGCTGTTGTGGCTCTTCTCAAAGAGAACAACACCCCCTACCAACTGACCGGTGACGGTACAACGATTTTGGTGCCCGAGGCCATGGTTTACGACGTTCGGTTGACGATGGCAAAGGAGGGGATTCCCAAAGGCGGGGGCGTCGGTTACGAGATTTTTGACAAAACCGAATTCGGCACCACGGAGTTTGTCCAGAAAATCAACAAGAAACGGGCACTTCAAGGAGAGCTTTCCCGCACCATTGCCGCCTTTGACGAAGTTAAAAGCGCCAAGGTCATGATCGTTTTACCCAAGGAATCTGTTTTCGTTGAAGAGACCAAACAGCCCTCTGCTTCCATTCTTCTTGAACTCAACGATGATCTTCAAAAGGAACAGGTGGCGTCCATTGCCCATCTGGTGGCCTCTTCGGTTCAGGATCTGACACCGAAGCTTGTGACCATTGTGGATACAGCGGGAAGGATCCTATTCGAGGGAAAATCCGAAGAGGAACAGGCCAGAATCGACGCGGAAAATCTGGCCGATGCTCAGTACCAGTACAAGGTCCGTTATGAGGAAAATCTGACCCAGCGGATTCAGACCATGCTGGAACGTATCGTGGGCAAGGACAAAGCCATCGTTCGGGTGACATCGGAGATGGATTTTTCAAAGAACAATATGAACGAAGAGATTTACGATCCCTTTGAACGGGGGGGGGAGTTTATCCGCAGTCGGAAAAATAAGGCCGAAAAAGTCGATCAGGTGACCGAGGACATCGGCATTCCCTCCAGTGTAAATCCAATCACCCAGGACCAGCAGCAGGGAACCCAGAATCGCGAACTGGTCAACAAGAGTGATGATACTGTCAACTACGAGATCAGCAAACGGGTGAGGGAGACCGAAAAGCCCATGGCCACACTGACCCGGTTGTCCGTGGCTGCGGTCATCGATGGAAAATATGAGTACCAGACCGATGAAAACGGGGAGGCCAAGCGGGTTTACGTCCCCAGGACAGCAGAAGAGATGCGGCAGTTTCAAAATATTGTCGTCAGGGCCATGGGGTATAATGACGACCGCCGGGATCAGGTCTCTATGGAGTGCTTTCCCTTTGCCTCTATTGGCGACATGAAGGCCGAGCCCAAGCTTACCGGATGGAAAATGGTCCAAAAAGAATACGGTCGGCTTATTGCCAACCTGCTCCTGGTTCTGGTACTCTTCTTATTTATAATCCGGCCGATTATCAAGACCGTGAGAGACATCAAGGTCACAGTTGAACAAGAGGCCCTGCCCAGTCCCGAAGAACTGGCCCTTTTGGAAGAGGATAAAGAGCCCGCCTTTGTGGATATGGATGCCGATCAGCAGCGTGAATTCCTTGAGATGATGACTGAGGAGCAAAAGGAAGACTTCCTCAAGAAGATGACCGCCAGTGAGCGGGCGGCTTACCTGGCCAACCTCTCGCCCAATGAAAAGGCAAAGTATTATGCCAATAAGGACTTGTTTAAAACTGTCAATATTCTCAAAGGCTGGATCAGCGAAACCGAAGAGGAAGAAGAGGAGTAACCCATGGCGTACGCTCTGGATCCAAACAGCTTAACGGGCACCCAGAAGGCGGCTATTTTCCTTCTGGCCATGGGGGAGGATTATGCCACCCAGGTGTTTGAAAAAATGACCGAGCAGGAGATCGCAGACATTGCATTTGAAATGTCCCAGATCGAGCATATCACCCCGGAAATGCTCCGGGCGGTTTCCCTGGATTTCGTAGACCGGTTTGAAGGCGATGCCAAGATGATCGTTGAAGGGGATGCCTTTATCAAAAGCGTTGTATCCAAGACCCTTGATGCGACCAATGCCAAGGCGATTTTGGAAGATCTTGAAAAGAAAAAGCAGGACAAGCCCTTTATCTGGAGCAGGAACGTTAATGTGGGAACCCTTGCAGGGTATGTAGAAGGAGAGCATCCCCAGACCATTGCCATGATCCTGGCCCATATGCCGGCGGAGATCTCTTCTGAAATTCTCATGAACCTCGCCGATGAGCAAAAAGGGGATATTGCCATGAGAATCGCACGCCTGGGGCAGATTTCAGAGGATGTGGTCCGGGATGTGGACAAGGCGTTAAAGCTTGAACTTTCCGGTGCGGTAGGCCCCGGGGGCAAAGCCGGAGGTCTGGAGGTCCTTGTGGATATTATCAACGGTGTGGACAAGTCGACAGAAGACACGGTCATGGAATATGTGGAAGAGGACGATGCCGAGATGGCCAACGAAATCCGCAACCTCATGTTTGTCTTTGAAGATCTGACCAATATCGATGATACGGCCATGAGAGAGATTCTCAAGAAGGTTGAGGGCCAGCAGCTCACCTATGCATTGAAGACGGCAACCGAAGAAATGAAGGATAAAATCTTCTCCAACCTGTCGCAGCGGGCCGGTGAAATGCTTAAGGACGACCTTGAGGCCATGGGGCCTGTCCGTCTGGCAGAGGTTGAAGAAGCTCAGCAGGCCGTGGTTCGGGCGGCCAAGGAGCTGGAGGCCGATGGCACGATAACCCTGGGTAAAGGAAAGGATGACGTCCTTGTCTGATCTGGAACACAAAGAAGAGAATACTTCCGCCGTCCCCGAAGCCAATGCGGCGAGTTCACCTGAATTCGATGGCTTTATGCCTATCAACGTGGGCGCCCTGGAAAGATTTGAGCAGGAGGTGTCAAACAAGACCCCTGAGACCCAACCGGATTTTGACCGGTTTAAACTATTGTTTGATCCGTCGGAGCTGGAGCAGGACGAGGTCTCATTTGAGGATCTGTACTCCTTTGCAAAGGATGAGAAGGACAATCATTTTGAGCCGTTAATAAAGGGCGCTGGCGATGATCCTGAACCTGAGAAGCAGGCCCGGGAAAAGGATTTGGAGGCTGAGGTCGATCTCGTTGTGGAACCTGAAAAAACTCCGGAAGAACTCGGGTTTGAAAAGGGGTTCCAAAAGGGGCTCGAACAGGGTCGGGCCACCGGAGAGGCAGAAGGCCAGGCTAAAGGCTTTGAAGAAGGGTTTGCCACAGGGGAGGCCGAAGGTCAAAAAAAAGGAGAGGCTGACGGGTTTGCCGCAGGAGAGGCCCAGGGCCTTGAAAAAGGGTATGAGGAGGGCCGCCAAAAGGCGGAAGCCGAGGTGGCCCAGGAAGCGGTACAGATTTTAGACCCCCTCAAAGAAAGTCTTGGAACCGTTGATCAGCTGATGAACCGGCTGGTAAAGCGGTATGAGCTTCAGATCATCGAACTGGTTCAGAAAATTGCTGAAAAGGCGGTGATGGCAAAGATTGACACCGATGATGAGGTGGTCAAAGGCGCTATTTTAGATGCCCTGACCCATCTGGTTGCCCCTGAGGAAATCAGCCTGAGTGTGGCCACGGAAGATTACGAGTACGTGGAGATGATCAAGGATGAGTTTTTTGAGGCTGTGCGGTCATTGAAAAATGTAGCCATCTCATCGGATCCCATGATCAATAAAGGGGGGTGCCGCATCGAAACGGCGACTGCTACGATTTCAACAGATCCGGAAGCCAAGCTGGCGGCCGTGTATGATGCCATGGTAAAGGCCGGCCGATCATGACTTCTGATCCTCTGGACAGACTGGATTTTTCTCCGTACCTGGCTGCGGTGGGGCGGGCTCAAACCGTTGTACCCGAAGGACGGGTTACCCAGGTGATCGGGCTGATTGCCGAAGGGGACAGTTTAGGGCTTGGCGTTGGGGGGCTGGCCTCCATCATTAACAACCAGGGCAAGGAGATTAAAGCCGAAGTTGTTGGGTTCAGGGAGGAAAAAGCCTTGTTCATGCCTTATGGCGACATTCGGGGGGTTTCCTTGGGCAGCCGGATACTGCCCGTATCCTCTTCTCCCATGGTTGAGGTCTCCGATCATTTCCTGGGCCGGGTGATTGACGGCATGGGGCATCCCATTGACGGCAAAGGCCCTTTGCCTGCAGGGCAGTCCTATTACCTTTACGGAAAGCCCATGGGGCCGCTGGAGAGAAAGGTTATTCGTGAACCTTTGGATGTTGGCATCGGCGCCATTAATGCCATTACCCCGCTGGGCCGCGGTCAGCGGATCGGCATCATGGCTGGATCCGGTGTGGGCAAAAGTGTGCTCATGGGAATGATGACCAAGCACACCACCGCAGATGTGGTGGTCATCGGGCTCATCGGCGAGCGTGGCCGGGAGGTCAAGGATTTTGTTGAAGATACATTGGGGCCAGAGGGGCTCAAACGGGCTGTGGTTGTGGCGGCCACATCGGACTCTCCGCCTCTGACCCGTATGCGGGGGGCATATCTTGCCACCACCATCGCCGAGTATTTCAGGGATCAGGGTAAAGATGTCCTTTTGATGGTGGATTCCATCACCCGGTTTGCCATGTCCTCCAGGGATGTGGGCCTGGCTGCCGGAGAACCGCCAACCACCCGGGGGTATACCCCATCCTTTTTCGTGCAGATTCCGATCCTCCTTGAACGGGCCGGTTGCCTTGAACGCGGCGGGTCCATTACGGGTATTTACACGGTCCTGGTCGAAGGCGATGATCTCAACGATCCTGTAGGGGATACGGTCCGGTCCATTGTGGACGGTCATATTGTGCTTTCCAGGGATCTGGCCAATCGGGGCCATTATCCGGCAATTGATGTGATGGCATCGGTTTCCAGGGTCATGCGGGATGTAAGTGCCCAGGAGCATATGGTACTTCGGGATGAGGCGGTGAATATTATGGCGGCCTATAAAAATGCCGAGGATATGATTACCATCGGAGCCTATGTGGACGGATCCGATGCCGCTGTGGACCGGGCAAAAAAGCTGATGCCCAGGATCAACCAGTTTCTCCGGCAGCAGATTAAAGAGAAAAAGGATTTTCAGGCCAGTGTGGCCGGTCTCAAGGAGGCCATGGGGGCGAATAAAAAGGGCAGCAAATCATGAAACGGTTCCAGTTCAGGCTCCAGGCCCTGCTCAACTATAAAAAGCATTTGGAAGAGATGGCCCGCCAGGAAATGGCCAAAGCCGTGGCCCGGGTCAATATTTGCGAAGAGCGGATTCAGGCGCTTGTCAAAGAACGCCGTGACGCGGCAGATTCCCTTGAAAAACGGGTTGAAAAGGGGATGGAGTCCGGTGAATTTAAGCGGTACCATGGATTTATAGCTGCGATGGACCAGATGCTTGTGGCCCAGAAAAAGACCAAGCAGCGGCTTGAAAAGGAACTTTCGGAAAAACGATCCATGCTGGCCAAACGGACCATTGACAAGCGCGCCATGGAACGGCTTCGTGAGAAGCGGGCTGAGGAGTATACAAAAGAGATGCTCCAAGAGGAGCAAAAAGCTTTGGATGAAGTGGCATCGTTAAAGCGGGTGAGGGAGCTTGCAGATGATATCTGATAGAAAAATAACCCTGATTATGGCGGTTTGTTTTTTAATTTTTGGCGTTTTAGCGGTGCCTTTGGAAGACCTTTGGCACCCTGGGCTTGACACTGTCCTTGCAGCAGACGGCGATAACCCTGCACAGCCGGGTGAGGATGCCAACGCAAAGGATGGTCAAAAAGCGGGAAATGAGTCTCAGCCCTGCCCCGAGTGCCCCGAGTGCCCAGATCCGGCAAAGGTGGTCCTCCGGGGCCTGGAGGAGAAAAAGCAGTCCATTGATGAGGCCCAGAAGGCATTGAACCAGCAGAAAAAAGAGTTGGAAACCTATGAGGCTCAGATTGATGAGAAGCTTTCCGAACTGACCTCCATAAAAGAGCAGATCAAGCAGGATATGGCGCAACTGCAACGGGTAAAAACCCAGCAGGAACTGGATGAGGAAGCTGCCTACGAGACTAAGGTAAACAGACTTGTCAAAATGTACGCCGGAATGAAACCCAAAAGCGCTGCCCAGATTGTAGATAAAATGGAACTGGAAGTCGCTCAGGAGATTTTTTTGAGAATGCGGGAGCCTGTGGCCGCACAGATACTGGCCTTTGTCAATTCGGACAAGGCGGCTAAAATCAGTGAAAGGCTGGCCTATCGGAAAAAATAAAACGTCATCCTATAAGAGAATTTCGTAAAAAAGATTGCCCGGATTTTAAGCTGGGAACAAAACGCATCGGGCGCTCTGAAAAGAGCGCCCGATGCGTTTTGTTTATTGGGGAAGAATACAGGGTAATATTTTCCCTTTGGTGAGGGCGACGGGGAAATAAGTTCCTGAGAAAATAATGATTTTTCTTGAAAGAAAGCGGCTGTCTTTTTTCTAACACTTCGAAATTTTTAAGTATTTTATTCTGAATTTTCCATGGCATGATCATTGCTCAATTGGAGTACCAGATAATTCTACGAACAGGTGACCAAATGAATGCAAATTTTGTCGACATTGCCGCAACGGTAAATAACATGATCCAAAACTCCGTCAATGTTTCCGCCGTCGGCGGATCCGATGGCCGGGCCGGAAACGGCGGGGCATTTGAGGACCGGTTCCAGCAGGAGATCAACCGCCTTGACTCCGCAGGAACCCAGGCCGCAGGTTCTGTTGTCATCGTTCAGACCCAGGCCCGGGCTCAGCACGTTGCATCAAAGGTCTCGGACACAACCGAAAGCATGGAAGAAACCTCCGGTACCGAATTTCTCGAAAAACTGGAGCAGGCCCTGCGAGAGATTTCAGGTGGGAATCTTGAGAATATGACCATGGATGCACAGGGGCTGGACGCATTGAAAAAACTGCTGTTAAAAGCCGGCTTTGATTCCGAGCAAGTCAGTGACGTCATGGCAGATCTCAAGGAGACGTTGAAGACCAAGAAGTTGGGCCTGGATGAGATTTTTGACAGCCTCTCTGACCTGGAGATTGAGGTTGATGACAAAGCCGATACTGAAGTGGCTTACCTTGAAACTTCAGCCCTTCCATTTGTGAAAATGATGCTCAAGGAACTTGGAATGGATGATGAAAAGATTTCCGATGTCATGGGCGAGGCAGACCAGGGCGGTAACGGCGTCAGTTTGGATGCCATTATTGGGGCCTTAAAGGCCATGGCCGGCGGAGCAGGGGCTTCTTTGGAGGTTACAGATACCGACGACAGCTTCAAAGCCCTGATGGCCAAGCTGAACCTTCCTGTTCAAAATGAGTCTCAGCAAACGGTTACCATTAATGACCTGATCCAGGCTTTTGAAGATTACAAGGCGCAGAAGGAGGCTGAACTGACGACGGACGCCTCATCGCTTTTGACGGCCGAGGTAAATTCTGAATCCGTTGAAAGCCTTGTAAATAGCTTGCTTCAATCCATATCCCTGGCATCGGAAACCCAGTCCCTTTCCTTTTCCTATCAGGAGATCAAGGATCAATTCGTAAATGACATGATGATTCCAGATGGGGATGAAATCGGGCAAAAGGGTCTTTTTGCAGGGAACGACGCCCAGATGGATAAAGCGGTCAAAGAGATCGCCTCCCTGCTTTCAGGACATGGTAAGACCGGGGCGGATGGCCTGGAACAGGACCGCAGCCTGGCCTCTTTTGGAAAAGAGTTGAAAAGCGAACTTGCGAAAACGGACACCGTCTTACAGGGCAGCACCAATACCAGTGGAAATAACCTTGAGGCGTCAACCAATTCCTCTGAAGCAAAAGCGACGCCGCGGAGCCTGCCCACCTATGTAACCAACCAGGTGGGCCGGGGCATTGTCAGAGCGGTAAACCAAGGAGAAACCACACTCAAACTTCAGCTCAAACCAGCCGAGCTGGGACGCCTGACCATGATCATTGACCATCAGAGCACGGGAATTAAAGTCAATATTGTCACGGAAAATCATGCCGCGCGGGATATCCTGGCCTCTAACGTCAATGAGCTTAAGGCCGCTTTGAATTCGGCGGGCATCAGCCTGGAAAGTTTTGAAGTGGACATGAACTCTGATTTTAAACAATCCATGGCCAATGCCGGAAATCAGTCCGGACAATCCGGCCGAAAGAACGGAAACCGTCAGGGAACCGGCCTCAACGGCGAAGAGGGTGAGGCTGTTGACGACATTGCGAATTTTGCAGCCAATTCGGTTACAGATGGCTCATACCATTTTGTGGCATAAAGGAGAACAGATATGACCGTATCATCATCGGGAAATGCATCACTGGACAACATCGTTTCTTCTTATCAGTCCACGACGACCACGGAAGACAACGAAGACTACCTGGGCCGGGAGACATTTTTGACTATGCTGGTTGCCCAGCTTGAGAATCAGGATCCCTTAAATCCCATGGAAGGGACTGATTTCAGTTCCCAGCTGGCACAGTTTTCCAGTCTGGAACAGCTCATGAATCTCAATGAGACCATGGATAATCTTGCCCAGACATTTATCGACAGCTCCGAAACCGATTTGATGTCCTATGTCGGAAGTCAGGTCACAGGCACCCTGGATACCATGAATGTTTCCAACGGGGAGGTATCCGGCGGATTTTTTAGCCTTACTGATGCTGCAGATGTAATTGTCCAGATTACCGACAGCTCAGGAAAGACAGTTAAAAGCATTAATATGGGCACGATGGCTTCCGGTTCACATCTGATTTCCTGGGATGGAACAGACGCCGACGGAGAAGCCGTGGATGACGGAACTTATACATATTCCGTAATGGCCAACTCCGGCAGCGGCTATTCCCAGATTGACAACTCCGTGACCGGAACTGCCGAAGGGGTTGTGTACAGAAATAATAAGGGGTATCTCGTGGTTCAGGGCCTTCTCATTGATCCGGATAAAATCAGTTCGGTTTTGGATGTCAGTGAAGATGAGACCGACGTGGAATCCGCCATGAATTATCTTGGCAAAACCGTGGAGTCCTACGAACCCATCATCCGGGTCAGTGACGGAGTGGTGTCGGGTACAGACTTAAGTTACAACTTGGAAAGCCCCGAAGCGGTTACGGTCAAAATTTACGATCCTTTTAACAACCTGGTCGATACCATTGAAGTGGATGCCTCGGAGACCTCCGGCGGCGAGAATTCAGTCCATTGGGATGCCGTAGGCAGTAACGGATATCAGGTGGATGACGGCCTTTACTATTACACGGTTTCAACTGAATCCGGTACTGCCACCACCCCGCTTAAGGAAGAGGTCTCAGGAATCCGGAATACCAACGGAGTCCAGTATCTGGAGCTGGCGGATTCCGGCCGCCTGATACAAATCTCATCCATTACCGCCGTGAGCAACTAAGCCAAAAGATCCGTCAAGGATAAAATAAGTACAGGAGAGAGCATATGTCATTATCAAGTTCATTATTTACAGGGACCAGCGGTCTCAAAAACATGGGAAACGCCCTTCAGGTTACCGGTAACAATATCTCCAACCTGAATACCGTTGGATTTAAAAAAGGGCGCTCAACCTTTGCCGATACCCTGTATGAAAACGTGGCAACCTTAGGCGGGACTGACCAGATCGGCCGCGGTATGACCATTGGCGATGTGGCCCAGAATTTTGCCCAGGGCTCCTTTGAATCAACAGGAAATACCACGGATCTCTCCATCGGTGGCGACGGCTTTTTTATCCTTCGCCAGAACGACAGTGAAAATAAGTTTTATTCGAGGGCGGGGAATTTTTATTTTAACAAGGACGGCGAGCTGGTCAACCCGGAAGGATATATCGTTCAGGGCTGGGAACTGGACGAAGATACAGGAGACGATGTGGGCGCTATCGGTGATATCATTCTCCAGGCGTTTACAAGCCCGCCAAAAGCCACGGACACCATTACGGCCATTACCAACCTGGACGCCGATGCCACTAGTAACTCCGTTGTTTTATCCAATAACTGGGGCAGCGCGGATGAGCCCTATCTATCCACAACAAGCTATGAGTACCAGACCGTAGTGCAGGCCTACGATGCTCTGGGAAGCACCCATGACGTGACCATTTACTATGACAAAAAATCCGGTACCGAATGGGAGTATATTGTTACCTGCAACCCTTCCGAGGATAAGAGAAACGGGGTCCAGGGAACGGACTCCAAGGGCCTTCTGGCAAGAGGAACCATTACCTTCAGTCAGAGTTCCGGCGATATCCTGGATCTGACCATGAGCGAGTTTACCGGCCGCATCGGCAACTGGTCGGCTAACGGCGTGAATACGACAAATGATATTCATACCCAGATCCTTAATTCGGATGCCCTTGGGAAGGACGGATATGGATTTTCCTTTGAGTTTGACGGTTCCTCCTGGACGTTTGTGGATGCCAATAACAATGGAATCATTGAAACCAGTGAAAAACCGGACAAGTACCCTAATGCGACCATTGTCTACTCTGACGATCAGACCATAGAAATTGTCCTTGATCAAACCTCTCCTACGGATACGGACCCTGATCTGATCATTTCTCTTGACCAGGCAGCCGTTGCTCTGGATTCATTTTCTTTTGATATCAATGCACCTACGGATCTTCACGTCCAAGGCATCGACAATACCCGCTATTTTGGGGATACCGCCAATGACAACACCACACTTGAGATCAACGATCCTTCTGTGTTGACCAGCGACTCTCCGGGGTTGGGTATCGTCTGGAACCCCAACGCCGGTGGCACAGGGGAGTGGTATTGGAGCAATCCTAAAATTGCCAACTCCGCAGGGACGCTGGTTTCGGGAATCTCTCTTTCCAACAGCACCGGCGGCTCCCTGGCCACTTCCGCAGGAACTGCTGTGGTGACCAATGCTGAGGACATGTCCATGGTGGCTTCCAATGTTAATTTTAGATATGACGGCACCCAATGGGATTGGAACGATGGGATAAAGTCCGTAGATTTTAACAATACCTATCACTTTCTGCCTACCAACGATCCGGCTTTAACAATTCTGTCATCCGGCAGTGAAGGTGCCATCGCTACCAATACGGCAGGAGCCATTCCGACGTTGTATTGGCTGGGAAATGCATGGTCATTGACATCCGCTGCTCCTGCAACCACCTCAGGCCTGGTTGGAAATACCAATATGGCCATTAACACGGCTGCCAGCAGCAGCACCGCCGTGGTATTCGATGTTTGGTACAATGATTCTGCCGGAGCCTCAACCGCCCAATACAGTTTTGGGTCTGCATTGACAACGGCCGCAGGACAGTCTGTGGAATTCATCATTGATCCCACACCGCCACCGGAATACGCGGATGCCTCCATTACCTATTCTACGGGTGCTTCCCAGACCTTTTTTATCGATTTTGACGGGGATAACACCCTGGATTTGACGGTGAACCCGACGGCAGCGGCTGCAGTGACTGCTGCGGGTGCAACATTGCAGTTTGACATTGACCCCGATGTGCCGCCTGCGGAATATCAAAATGCCACCTTGAAAGGAGATCACGAATCTGTCGTCATCGACCTTGACGGGTCCGGCAACGATTCTGACAACGATGATATTGTTTTCCGCTTTGAAGATAACTTAAAATTCGGGACCGCCACTCATCCCTACAATGACCGAAGCGAGATTGATTTCGATATCAAGGGATCCACGGCATGGACGCAGATTGACGTGGCAGACATAGAGGATTCCGGATACTTTTCCTTTGTTGCGGATTTTCTCGGGGGTGAATACGGGGCCACCGAAACCGATATCTCCATTGACTTTGGAAGTGTCTATGAAGACGGCGCTTTTATTAACGGCTCTCTTTCAACGACCCAGTACTCAAAATCCTCTTCAACGGTGTACCAGGATGCCAACGGGTATGCTGCCGGTGACCTTCAGGGGGTGGATGTGTCTTCCGACGGGGTGATGACCGGCATTTACTCCAACGGTCAGCTGATTCCGCTGTTTCGGGTGGGTCTGGCCAAATTTTTGAATAACTACGGCCTGTCCAACGAGGGCGGAAACCTGTTCCAGGAGACCCGGGCCTCAGGCGCCGCCATTACCAACAAGCCCGGGGAAAACGGGCTGGGCACCATTTCTCCGAACTCCCTTGAAATGTCCAACGTGGATATCTCCGAAGAGTTTGTGAATATGATCACCAACCAGAGGGGATTCCAGGCCAACTCCAAGACCATTACAACGGTGGACACCATGATGCAGACCGTAATCCAGATGAAGCAATAACACATCGCCGCCCGGGGCGGATTGTCAAAATATTGACGTTTTTCGCTCCCGGGTGACGATTTCTCAGTTTAAATTCAGGGGGGAAGACCGGAAGGTCTCCCCCTGTTTTTATTGGTAATTGCGAAGTTCTTTTAAAATTTAGTTGTATGTGCTTAGAATTGTACGTAAAATCAAAATATTCTTCACCGAGGCAAAAAATAGGAAGGTATGGCACAAGGATTGCTGTCCATAGTAGTGTCTAATTGGCAGATACTCAATCAGGCGGAGGAAAATTTTGGCTGATGATCTGATAGAAGAAGATGGAACCGAAACAGAAGCAACCCAGGATATCCAACAGGAGACCGGGCAGGGAGAGGCTTCTTCCGGGAAGATGGCAAAGGTTAAAGGGGCGATCAGCAATGTGATTGGTAAGTTGCTCAGTAACCGCAGACGGCTTGTCATCATTATTGCCGGAGGACTGGTTCTGATACTGCTGGCCGGTGGTCTGCTCTTCTTTTTTTCAGGATCCAAGGACGAGGTGTCACCTTCACCGGAAAACGCTGCCATGACCGACAAGGAGATCCAGGCGGCCCTGGACAAGAAACCGGACATTGTTTTTGAAGATATTGTAGTCCTTGAGCCCTTTGAGAGGATCGCCTTGAAAGGCAGTTCCGCCATGAAACTGATCAGTATCGGCATTTCTCTGGAACTGACGGATCACAGGTATCGGAAAACGGTAGTGACGGTTGAGGACAGGCTCAGAAAGATCGTCCAGGGCCAGGTAAGGGAGATGACCTGGCTGGAACTGAGAAATCCGGAAGGGAAAATACGGTTGAAGTATGAGTTGCTCCAACGCATGAACAGCATCTTTCCCAAAGTCACCATTCGTAATATTTATTTTACCAACTTTTTAATGCAGTGATGGCGCTATGAGTGAAATTTTATCCCAGGACGAGGTTGACAGCTTACTGGACGGTCTGGATTCTGGAGAGATAGAAACGGAAGCTGACGCGGCGCCTGTCGCAGTACCTGAGGGTACAGACGGAATTATTGCCTATGACTTTACCAGCCAGGACAAGGTGGTGCGGGCAAGGATGCCAACCTTTGACGTCATCAATGAGCGTCTTTCCAGAGAGGTTCGCGCGACCTTGTCTTCCCTGCTGCAGACCAACGTGGATGTCAGCGCCAATCCTTTTGATACGTTAAAATTTTCTGAGTTTGTCCGCAGCCTTCCGGTACCGACAAGCCTTCATGTATTCCGTATGGAACCCCTGAGGGGGCATGGGCTGGTGGTATTGGAAAGCCAGCTGGTCTACAATCTGATTGATACCTTTTTCGGGGGGGAAGCCCTGGGTAAGGCCAGGGTGGAAGGCCGGGAGTTTACAACCATTGAAGAGGTGATGATTAAGAAAGCTGTGGTGGCGGTACTCAAGAACATCGAGGCTTCCTGGGTCCCCATTGAGCCGGTAAAGGCTTCTTTGATCCGTTCCGAGATGAATCCCCAGTTTACGGCCATTGTGCTTCCCACCGACCTTGTCATTGTGACCCGGTTTGAGATTGAACTTGAACAGGCCGCAGGCAACCTTGTTGTCTGCTATCCCTATTCCATGATAGAGCCTTTGAGAAATAAACTTTCCTCCGGTGTCCAGGCGGAAATCGAGGAGATTGATTTGAACTGGCGCCGCCTTATCGAAGAGGTTATTTTGAACTCTTCGGTGAATTTAAGGATTCAGCTGGGGAAAACTGAAATCACAGGGGAAAAATTATTATACATGCAGCCGGGGGATGTGATTCAATTGGACAACGATGCCTCTGATCCCCTGTCTTGTTTTGTGGACGGGCTGGAAAAACTCAAAGGTTTTATCGGCGTTCAGCGTGGATTCCAGGCCTTTAAAATTCATGAAAAAATAATAACAGAATGTGAGTGAGAGAACCATGGCAGACGAAAACGACACCATAGAAGAGACAGGTGAAGAGGAAGTGGAAGCAGCAGCAGAGCAGGATGCAAGGGATCTGGATTTTATTCTGGACATCCCGCTGGAGCTGTCTGTGGAACTGGGCAAAACCAAGATGCTGGTCAATGACTTGCTTCAGCTGGCCCAGGGATCCATTATCGAGTTGAATAAATTGGCCGGTGAGCCCCTGGAGGTGTATATCAACCGCAAACTCATTGCCCGGGGGGAAGTGGTGGTGGTCAATGAAAAATTCGGCGTCCGACTCACCGACGTTATCACCCCCATCGACCGGGTCAAATCCCTTGCCAATGAGGATGCATGAGTACGGATACTGACATGTGGCTGGCCTTTGCCAGGACTTTTGGCATGCTTTTCATTGTGCTGGCCCTTTTTCTGGTGGCCTTTTACCTGTTCAAGAAATTCTCAGGTCATGCCGGTGTGAAAGGTGCCAACCCGATTCAGGTTTTGGGCGTGTATCACATCTCACCAAAGGAAAAATTGATGTTAGTGAACGTGCTCAATGAAAATATCCTTATCGGGGTAACCCCCCAGACAATTTCCAGCCTCGCCACACTTGGGGAAAAGGATACTAAGCCCATGACCGCTAATATGGAGGACAGACTCGGGTTCTCAGACATGTTGAAAAAATCTTTGAAACGGGCTTCAGCACCCGTTCCGGAAGAGAAAAAAGATCTTCCCGCCGTTGAAGGGGATGGAAACTGAAGCCATGGGTATTTTGACAGAATCATTTACAAAGGGCAGGGCCCTGGCCCTCTTGCTGACCGCAGGCATTCTGCTGTGCTGGACCGGTACCGCCTTGTCTGCCGTGACCTTTCCCATCCCGTCCCTGGAGCTCAACGTAACCACAGCAACCGAGCCTGAAGAGGTGGCGGTGGTTCTTGAGATCATCGCGCTTTTAACGATTATTGCCCTGGCTCCGGCCATCCTTATCCTCATGACTCCTTTTACCCGGCTGGTGGTGGTGTTCCATTTCCTTCGACAGGCGATTGGCACGCAGTCAAGCCCCCCCAACCAGGTGATCGTAGGCCTGGCTTTGTTCATGACCTTTTTTATCATTAAACCCGTGGCGTTAGAGGTCTATAATAAGGCCCTGAATCCATATCTTGAGCGGGAAATCGGTTATGATGTGGCGTTTGTCGAGGCACAAAAACCCATTCGAAAGTTTTTACTGCTCAATACCCGGGAGACGGACATCGCCCTTTTTGTCAAAGAGGCGGCCATGGAGAAACCTGAGACCCGGGAGGAGCTTTCCCTTTTGGCCCTGATTCCGGCCTATGTGATATCCGAATTGAAAACCGCTTTTATCGTGGGGTTCATCCTGTATATCCCCTTTCTGGTGATTGATATGGTGGTGGCCTCAGTGCTGCTGGCCATGGGCATGATGATGCTGCCCCCGGTAATGATTTCCCTGCCGTTTAAACTCATGCTCTTTGTCCTTGTGGACGGCTGGCATTTGATATGCGGTTCCCTGCTAAAAAGCTTTGGAGTATGACCTATGACCCCAGAATTTGTCATTGAATTTGCCAAACAGGCCATCTTGCTGACCATTTATCTTTCCATGCCCATGCTGGGCTTAGGGCTGATCGCAGGCCTGGCCATCTCTGTTTTTCAGGCGGTCACCCAGATCCAGGAGATGACCCTGACGTTTGTACCCAAGATCATCGCCGTATTCTTGGGGCTTCTTTTTGCCGCGCCATGGATGATGGAGGAACTGACCAGCTTTACTGCAAACGTACTGACCAACATCCCCATGTATATCCGGTAAAAAAAGACAAAAACGACCCATGGAGATATTAGATATCATCCAGCCGGAGCGCTTCAGGATATTCATGCTGGTCCTGATGCGGATTTCGGTTTTTCTGTTTCTGTTTCCCATATTCTCTTCCAATGTTTTTCCCGCAACATTGAAAATGGGATTTGCCCTGGTAATGTCCCTTCTTTTTTATTCTGTGGTGCCGGTAGATGTCAGTCGTTTTCCGATGGATGTCTGGTCCACGGGTCTGCTTCTTTTAGGAGAGATGCTGATCGGCCTGACGTTGGGACTTTGCCTGAGAATTTTTTTCGGGGCGGTTCAGTTGGCCGGCCAGGTCATTGGGTTTCAGATCGGTTTTTCCATGATCAATGTGGTGGACCCTCAGACCGGGGCCAACGTAACCATCATGGATCAGATCGGATACTGGGTCTGTGTGGTTGTCTTTATGATTCTCAACGGTCATCACATGATCATTATGTCCCTGGTCGACAGTTTTGAACTGGTTCCCATGGGTTTTTTTTCAGCCCAGCCTGTTCTGCTTGCAAAGATACTTGAGGCGACGGCAGATCTTTTTGTGCTTTCCATTAAGATCGGGGCCCCTGTGATCGCTGCCTTGACCTTTGTGAATGTGGGATTCGGGCTCATTGCCAAGTTTTCCCCTCAGATGAACGTCATGATTGTCGCCTTTCCGGTGAAAATAGCGGTGGGCCTGTTTCTCTTTGGTTTCACCGTTGAGATCATCGCAATTATGACCCGGGACTATATTGAACCTTTTCGAAGGCTTTTATTAACCCTGCTGTTTTATGTAGGCGGAGGAACTCATGGCTGAAGATCCAGAAGGCGGCGGAGAGAAAACCGAAGACGCGTCGTCGAGAAAGCTGGATAAAGCAAGGGAAGAAGGGCAGGTTGCCAAGAGTATTGAGATCCCTTCGGTCTTTGTTCTGATGGGTGGCGCTGTGGCGCTGTATGCATCGGCTTTTTTCATGTACCAGAATTTTGCCGAAGTGTTTCAGTTTGACCTTCGGTTTGTAGAGGTCCCGGACCTCACGGATACAGACGTAATCCACCTGATGTTTTATCATTTTCAAAAGATGTTTTTTCTGTGTGTACCCGCCCTGGGAGCGGTATACCTGGTGGCCATGATGGCCAACTTCGGGCAGGTGGGGTTTTCGGTGTCCTGGAAGGCGTTGGAGCCTAAATTGTCTCGCCTTGATCCCATTAATGGATTTAAGCAGAAATTTACCTCCCGGGCGGTGGTGGAATTTATAAAGACCCTGCTCAAGGTAGGGATCATCAGTGTGGTCTGCTACTGGGCCATTATCGGACAGACATCAAGCATTGCCCGGCTCTACGACAATACCGTGGCCCAGATCCTTCTCTTCCTGCTGGTGGAGTCTTTCTGGATTTTCATTAAAGTCTGCCTGATTATGCTTCTGGTCGCCATCCTGGATTTTGCCTACCAGAAGTGGAAATTCCTTGAAGATCAGAAAATGACAAAAAAAGAGGTGAAAGACGAGGCCAAGCAGACTGAAGGTGATCCCATGGTCAAGTCCAGAATCCGTCAGCTGCAGCACGAGGCCGCCAGAAAAAGGATGATGGCCGATGTGCCCAAAGCCGATGTGGTGGTGACCAACCCGACACGGCTGGCCGTGGCTCTGAAATATGATAAACTGGCAATGGATGCCCCCCAGGTCGTGGCCAAGGGTGCCGGCCCTGTTGCCGCCAATATTCGCCGTATTGCAGAGGAAAATGAAATTCCTCTGGTGGAAAATAAGCCGCTGGCCCGGAACTTGTATAGATTTGTGGATATCGGCGCCCAGGTGCCCGCGGAGTACTACCAGTCCGTGGCAGAAGTGCTGGCTTACGTATACCAGCAAAAACAGGGCCGAAGTTAAAGCAAGGTCCGGGAGTGACAAAAATTTGACGACTGATCCCAAGCAGGCGTCAATCCCCTGGCCGGAATTCACAACGAGAAGGTGACCGCAAGATGGCAGAGCAGGCAGCAACAATCTGGGAAGGACTGAAAAAGGAGTCTTCGGACATCCTGATGATCGTGGCCTTTATCGGCATTCTTATGGCCATGGTCCTTCCTTTGCACCCCATTATCCTGGATTTTTTCCTGGCACTGAACATCTCCCTTGCCATCGTGGTTCTCATTACCACCATGTATACCAGCAAGCCTCTGGAGTTTGCCATTTTCCCCTCACTGCTGTTGGTACTGACTTTGTTCCGGCTGTCGCTGAACGTGGCGTCCACCCGGCTGATCCTGCTCCACGGCAGCGAAGGGCCCATGGCGGCCGGGGCCATTATCATGTCCTTTGGCAATTTTGTGGTGGGAGGCAATTATGTGGTTGGCCTTGTTATTTTCGTTATTCTGGTATTGATCAATTTTCTGGTCATTACCAAGGGTGCCGGCCGAATTGCAGAAGTGGCGGCCCGGTTTACACTTGATGCGATGCCCGGCAAGCAGATGGCCATTGACGCCGATCTCAACGCCGGCATGATCGACGAGGTGGAAGCCGGAGAGAGAAGGGCCGCCATTGCCCGGGAAAGCGAATTCCACGGGGCCATGGACGGTGCCTCCAAGTTTGTCCGCGGTGATGCCATCGCCGGTATCGTTATCACGCTGATCAATATCGGCGGCGGATTTGTCATCGGCGTCCTCCAGCAGGGTATGGAGATGGGCGAGGCCCTGACCAACTATACCCTGCTCACCGTAGGAGACGGCCTGGTTTCACAGATCCC
This sequence comes from uncultured Desulfobacter sp., assembly GCA_963677255.2. Taxonomy (GTDB): domain Bacteria; phylum Desulfobacterota; class Desulfobacteria; order Desulfobacterales; family Desulfobacteraceae; genus Desulfobacter. Next base: position 243,981 of record CAXXER010000005.1, read on the forward strand.
GGCGTTGCTCATCTCAGCCGCGGCAGGTCTTCTGGTGTCCCGGTCCGGTTCAGATACCAAGATGGGCAAAGAGTTTGCCAGGCAGCTGCTTTCGTCATCAACCCCCGTGCTGATCGGCTCTGTGATTATTTTCTGCATGGGGCTGATTCCGGGACTTCCCTCCATTCCGTTCATGACCCTGGGCCTGACCATGGGAACGCTTGCCTGGTACTTTCTAAAACCTGAGGATGAGGAAGCCGAAACCGCCCTGGTGGAAGCCGAAGCTGAAGAACAGGCCTCCGGGCAGCCAGAGGATGTGGACCATCTGCTTACCCTGGATACCATAGAATTGGAAGTGGGTTACGGCCTGATCCCTCTGGTGGATAAGCAGCAGGACGGGACCCTTCTGGGACGGATCCGGGCCATCCGTCGTCAGTTTGCAACGGAGATGGGCATTATCATTCCCCCCATTCATATCCGGGATAACCTGAACCTGAGCCCGGCCCAGTACCGGCTCATGATCAAGGGGGTTGAAGCCGCCGGTGCCGAACTTATGGTCAACCATTACCTGGCCATGGATCCTTCAGGCACGGCCAAGAAGATCCAGGGGGTTGAGACGGTTGAGCCGGCCTTTAACCTGCCGGCCCTGTGGATTCCGCCCGAACGTGAGGAGGAGGCTAAGTTCAACGGATATACGGTGGTGGACAATTCTACAGTCATTGCCACCCACCTGACTGAAATTGTCCGGAGCAACGCTTACGACCTTCTGGGCCGCCAGGACGTTCAGCATCTTCTGGACAACCTGGCCAAGACCAGCCCCAAAGCGGTGGAGGAATTGGTGCCGGGCCTGCTGACTATCGGCACGGTCCAAAAAGTGCTGCAGAATTTGCTCCGGGAACGGATATCCATTCGCAACCTTTTGACCATTGTGGAAACCCTTGCCGATTTTGCCCCGGCGGGTAAGGATCCGGATCTGCTTACCGAGTATGTCCGTCAGCGCCTGGCAAAAGGGATGCTCGCCCCTTATCTCCAGGACGGCAACGTGCTGCAGGTGATGACGCTGGATGCCCAGTTGGAGGAGATCCTGGCCAAAAATATCAAGCGTACGGAACACGGCGCCTACCTGGCCCTGGACCCGGTATTGATCAACGAGATTGTCATGGCGGTTTCCAAGCAGGTGGATGCCCTTTTGAGCAGCAATATTCAGCCGGTGCTCATGACGGCTCCGAATCTGCGGCGACATTTGCGTAAACTCATTGAGTCTTCTCTTTCAACGGTTTTTGTGGTATCCCACGCAGAAATAGTGGATGATATCAACCTCCAGGCCGTTGGAAAGGTGAGCTTGAAAAAATGAATAAAAAAATCTTCCGTGCCGCCAATATAAAGGAAGCCCTGGCCAGTGTAAAAGAGGAGATGGGTCCGGATGCCATGATTCTGTCCACCCGGAAAATCCCTAAGTCGCCCAAGGATCCCTATGCCAGGGAAATGTTTGAGGTGGAGGCCGGGATAAAAGCTACAGGTGGCGATCCGGCTGAAAAGGATGTTGACCTGGATGGGCTGAGGGCTGACATCGCAGAGATCCGGGACATGATCGCCATCGCCGGGTTCGGTAGCGGGATGCAGTCCATTTTATGCAGCCATTTTGAATCGGTCGGAGTGCTTGCAACCCTTCTGCGGGCGGGTGTCAGCGAGCGTCTGGCCGCCTGCCTTATCGAAACCGCAGTGGAAAAACTGGACAAGGGCCTGGATCAGGCCGGTCAGATTCGGCAGATCAAGCAGCGGGTCATGTCCCTGTGTTTGGATCGGATTCGGGTAAGGGACTTCTTTAACCGGGACAACCGGTCAGGCGTTCCCCATGTGGCGGCATTTGTCGGGCCCACCGGTGTGGGGAAAACGACCACCATTGCTAAACTGGCCGCCTTTTTAACCTTCAATAGAAAGATGAAGGTGGGGCTGATCTCCATTGACAACTACAGAATCGGCGCTTTTGAACAGCTCAAATCCTACGCCGGTATCATGGGCCTGGTCTGTGTCCCGGCCTTTTCCAGGGAAGATCTGTCCTGCGCCCTGGACCGGATGCGGGGTCTGGACATGGTGCTTATCGATACGGCCGGGCACTCCCATTATGACAAGGAAAAGATCGACGAGATTCTTGAGTTGATTCGCCATGATTTCAAGATAAGTGTCCATTTAACCTTGAGTGTTACCTCTGAATTTATTAATATGAAAGAAGCGGCATCAGCGTTCTCGGTGTTTAATCCTGATACCTACGTGTTCACAAAAATAGACGAAACCAAACGATGCGGCAAAATCCTGGACCAATTGACCCATCTGGATCTGCCGGTGTCGCTCATAACCAATGGTCAGAAGGTACCCGAGGATTTAGTGGTTCCGGACCGGCAGGGCCTTCTGAAAATGATTCTGGGAAAAGGCCCAAAAGGAGACTAGGTGGATCAGGCAAAAGGACTGCGGCAGATGGCAATAACCGACGCTATGGAAAAGCGGAACTCTGCAAAGGCTCCGGCAGGCGGGAAATATCCCAGGGTGATTGCCGTGACCTCCGGCAAAGGCGGTGTGGGTAAAACCAATATTGTGGGAAATCTTTCCGTATCACTGGCCAGGGCCGGCAAACGGGTGGTGATCATTGATGCGGATGTGGGACTGGCCAATATTGATATCGTCTTCAACCTGAGGCCGGAGTATAATATTCGCCATGTCATCTCCGGGGAAAAATCACTGGATGAGGTCATGTTGACAACGGAACACGGTATCCGGATTCTCCCCGGCGGTTCCGGGTTTGCAGATTTGACTCAGCTCAATGACGGGGAAAAGCTGACCTTGCTCACCGAATTTGAAACCCTGGCGGACCGGGCGGATATCATCTTTGTGGATACCGGTGCCGGAATCTCCTCCAACGTGCTTTATTTTAACTCCGCTTCGGACGAATGTCTGGTGGTGGCCACCACCGAACCCACCTCCATCACCGATGCCTATGCCCTGATGAAGGTGATGTCCCAGGAGTACGGCACCCGCTATTTTAAGCTGGTGGTCAATATGGCGGAAAAAGAGGCGGACGCCAAAAGGGTCTACGCCTCCTTGAGCAATGCCCTGGATAAATTTTTAAAAAAGAATGTAGTGCTGGAGTATACAGGGTTTATTCCCTTTGACAAAAAACTCCAGGAGGCGGTCCGGCACCGCGCTTTGATCCTGGATCGGACACCCGGGGCTTTGGCCGCATCTGCCATGGATAAGATTGCCAAAAACATTTCTAAAAGCACAAGACAGAATCATTCCCAGGGAAATTTAACCTTTTTTATGAACCGCGTCTTTGAGGCGGCACAATAGGAAGGATACAGTTATCTAAGTTTATGAAATCTCGGAAGACAAAAAATGACAGGGAAGCCTGGCGCCAGGAAAGCATCGTTGAGTATGCTTATCTGGTAAAGCATATTGCCTCACGGTTTGCCCTGCGCCTGCCGTCATCCGTATTATTTGACGAACTGATGTCCGCAGGCTCTCTCGGGCTGATTGATGCGGTGGATAAATTTGATCCGTCCAAGCATGTCAGTTTGAAAACCTACGCTCAATACCGTATCAAAGGGGCCATTCTGGATGAGCTGCGCAGTATGGATACCTATTCACGGTCTATGCGTAAAAAAATTCAGGATATTTCAAAGGCGACTAAGAAAATAGAGGATGTCAAAGGCCGGCCGGCTTCCTCGGTGGAGATCAGCGAAGAACTTGGGGTGGAACTGGAAACCTACCAGGATATGCTTACCGATATTCACGGGGCAGCCGTTCTCAGCTTGGACGAGTTTATCAAGGGTAGAAAAAACGACTCTTTTTCACAAACCCGGTACGATGCGAATATCAAGGGGGAGGAAAGCCCTGCCGAGGATTTTGACAGGGCAGAACTGAAACAGGTACTGGCAGAGACCATCAGAACCCTGACGGAAAAAGAGCAGATTGTTGTGTCCCTGTATTATTACGATGAATTGACCTTAAAGGAAATTGGAGAGGTATTGTCGTTGACCGAATCACGGATCTGTCAGATCCATACGGCGGTACTGATAAAGCTTAAGGCCAGGCTTGAAGCCTACGGCGCATAAGGGGGAACCATGTCTGATCCGACCTTAGAAGAAGAAAGTTTAATTTCCCAGGATGACATTGACAAACTGTTGGACGCATCAAGTCTGGAAGAGGCGGAGGAAAGCCTTGATGCCCCTGCGGAAAATGCGGATCTGGATATGGATGAAGTGGGTGAACTGTCCCAGGATGATATCGACAGCCTGCTTTCCGATCCGAATGAGGATGACAGTGCCGACGACGCGGATGGGGCAGGTGAGCTTTCCCAGGACGACATTGACAGTCTGCTTGGCGGAGGCGAGGAACCGGAAGACGAAGAAGCCGATGAGGTGGGCGAACTGTCCCAGGATGATATCGACAGCCTGCTTTCCGGTCCCAATGAGGATGACAGTGCCGACGATGCGGATGAGATAGGCGAGCTTTCCCAGGACGATATTGACAGCCTGCTTGGCGGCGGTGACGAACCGGAAGACGAAGAAACCGACGACGTGGGCGAACTGTCCCAGGATGACATCGACAGTCTTCTTGGCGGTGGCGGCGATGATGCCGACGACGATGATGACATGGAGTTGATTTCTCAGGATGACATCGATAGTCTTGTGAACGGCTCAGATGGGGATGAACAAGAGGATGATGACGAACTCATTTCCATGGACGATATTCAGGATTTGATCGGAGGAGAGCCAGAAGAAGATCCTCCGCTGTCTTCTGACGAGCCGGCCGAGACTCTGGCTGATGAGACAGCCCCTGTCGAAAATGAAGAAATCACGGAAGAGGAGGCACCTGAAGCCGTTGGGGACAAGGGTGCATCTGACCTCTATGATGAGCCTATCAGTGAGGCCGATGCCCTGGAAGTGATTAACTGTCTTATTGCCCAGGAGACCATGGATGAGTTGATCCGCAATGCCCCGGAGCTTAAGGCCGAACCAGACCCGGCCCCTGAGGCTGCAATGCCCATGGAAGATCTTGCCCCGGCTGGGGATGACGAACCCGGTGATATAATTGACATGGGTGAGGATGACGGACCGGTGAACCTGGACGCTTCCGATGATGATCTGGATAATCTGCTGGAGGCTGCCGGGGAGGAAGTCGATCTGGATTTGGCCTCTGATATGGACGGCGATGTGACCCAGGAGGATATCGACGCCCTGCTTCAGGAGTCAGACGACGGAGACGATTTTTTGGATGAGGATGATGATATCCTTATCTCCCAGGATGATATCGATACCTTGCTCATGGCGGCTGACCAGGAGGATGAAGACGTGCTGGGCGATCTTCTCGGGGACGGTGCCGGTGACGATATGGGTGACGAGTTTGAGGATCATGAGGTGATCTCCGGAGATCCTGACGACTTGTCTGACGCCGATCAGGTGGTTCTTGAAGAGTTTGAGGGCGATCCGGACTCCGAGACCGGAGACGTCAGCGAACGAATGGAAAAGGTCCGGGCCCTTCTCAAATCAAAGCTGGTGCTGGCGGTTGCCTCTATCCTGCTGGTCCTGGGGATTTCTGTTCCTGGGGTCTACTTTCTGTTTTTCTCGGGGAAACCTGTTGCTCTGCCGGAAAAGGAAGTGGTCCCCACAGCAGCGTCACAAGCGCCTGCCCGTAACGTTGATGTGGCCAGTGTCACCGTAGAAGAGGATCAATTGATGCCGGCAGTAAGGCAGTCGGGCACCATTGTATTGACCGATTTTATCATTCTGTCTGCTGAGCAGGAAAAAGATATGACCTATATCTATGCCGATATCTCTATTGATTATTCAGATCAAAGGGCCTATCATGAAATCAGCAACAATCTTTCCTTCTACAGGGACCTGATCTATGAGTCCATTCAGACCAGCCTTGTGTCGGAGAAGAGAAAACAGGTCACGGAATCAGATCTTTTATGGGGGGTTGAGAATTCATTGAAAAAGGTGCTCCCCCCCCATTTCATTGAAAAGATCAGTTTCAAGACTTTTAGAACCAGTTAGGGGGGAGTGGCATGACCACGGTTCCGGGACATAACAATATTTTACCCCAGTCCACCATTGCCCAGGAACTCCATCAACAGGGTCATACCCAAAAACCAGGCCCGGATCAGGCCGAGGCTATTGCCAAAGCCCAAGCCCAGATCCAGAAGACCCAAGTTCAGGGCAGTGAGGAATCAGAGCGCCTCAAGCAGGAAAAGGAAAAACGGCGAGCAAGAAAAGAGGCTAAGGGAAAAAAGAAACTGAAAAGAAGGCAGCCCGAAGACGTGGCGCTGGATCCGGATGCCCCGGGCCGGTTGCTGGATACAACCGCATGACAAAATTTCTTTCTCTGGAATTTCTGGTAGCTGTTTTATTCATTTTGGATATTTTTTTATTTTTCCTCATTGCGTTGATCGTAAAACGGGTGAACCGGTCCCGGACCCAGGGCGGGGACACGCAAAAGATGCCCGAGGATGATACCGGGAGTAAGACCCAGGAAGAAGCCTTTCAAGCGGCCGGCGACGTATTAGGGATGTTAGAGCCCCTTGTGAGAGAATCCCAGGAAGCCGCCACTGCCTTTGAAGAGTTGATCCGTGAGAAGAAAAAAATATCCAGGGACTTGAACGATGCTCTGGATTCAAGGATCATCTCCATTAATCTGCTCTTATCACGGGCGGCCACCCTTCAAAAGCAGATGGAAGAAGAACAGCAGCGGATGCGCCAAACCCTAACGATTCCCGCTGTGCAGTCAATGCCCCCCAGAGAACCCGATGTCCTTGATCAGCAGAACCAGATTATTGAACTTTACCGAAACAAAATGGATGTGGATACCATTGCCGAACAGCTCTCAATTCCTAAAGGTGAGGTCCAGCTTGTGGTTGACCTCAAAGAGAAGTTCATGGCAATGGAGCAGGGAACATGATTCTTGGCCTGGGCATCTCAACCCCGGAAATTACCCTTGGCAAGGATGCGGTAAAGGCCCCTGCCCTCAAGGGCCTGAAAGAGGGCCAGGTCGTTCGTGCCAAGGTGTTGGCGACACTTTCCGGCTCAAAGGCTCAACTGCTTATCAGCGGTCAGAAAGTGACGGCAGAGGCCCAGGTCCCCCTGACTCCGGGCCAGGATGTTAACCTTAAATTCATCCGAGAAAAAGGGCTTGCCACTTTCAAACTGGTCCCGTCTCCGTCTCCCGCGGGCAGCAAGGAGGGCGCGTTATCACTAGGGGGGAGTCGTTCGGCAATTACCCTTGACGGCGAGGATGCAGATGCCCCTGCCCTCAAAGGACTGAAGGAGGGCCAGGTTATTCGTGCCAAAGTGCTTGGCATGTTGTCCGGGTCCAAAGCCCAGCTTCTCATCAATGGCCAAAAATTGACAGCCGACACCGGTCAGCCTCTGCCCCCCGGACAGGATATCTCCCTTAAATTGACCCAGAAAGGCCTTGTGACTTTCAAACCGGTCCAATCCGTATCGGATCCGAATGATGCCGCAGGACCGCGCACCGTTGGGGCAAAGGCCCCAGAAGCACCTGAAATTACCCTGAGCAAAGAAGCCGTTAAAGACCTTGCCCTATCGGAGCTAAAGGAGGGACAGCCGGTTCGCGCCAAGGTTCTGGGGATGCTGTCCGGGTCCAAAGCTCAGCTTCTCATCGCCGGCCGTCGCCTGGCAGCCGATACCAGCCAACCCCTGCCTCCCGGCCGGGAGCTGACTCTAAGATTGATCCGGGACAGTGATTCTCTTTCTTTTAAACCCCTATCGCTTCCACAGGATTCTGGTATTAAGGAGGGCGTTTCTTTGGCGAGAATGGCTGAGGGAATGCTCGCCCTTGAAAAACTGGGCCAGGAACCGGGAAAGATTCTCAGTCAGGTGATAGAAAATCTGGCCTTAAAATCCGGGGTGAGGGACGATGGGTTTTTACAAAGGCTGATGAGCAACAGCGGGATGCAGATGGAGCAAAAGATCGCCACACTTGCTGTTTCCACAGACGGAACCCCTCCTGATGTTTCAATGCAGAAGCTGGCCCACGAGGACATGAAGGCGGCGCTGTTGTCCCTGATTACCCGAGAATCGGATGGACACAAGGGGTCTTCCGACAAGTCTCCGTCTGCAGAGCTTTTGAGGACAGCGGCATCTGCTCTGGAAAGTTTTCAGTCCCTGAATGCGCAGCCGGCGGAATCCCAGCGTTTCATTATTCCCTTTCCCGTCATCGACGGTAATCAGTTTAACTTTGGCCAGTTGTTTATGGACACGGGGAAAAAAGATGAAGGCAATGACCGGGACCCGGAAAATCGGGTTATCCGACTGGCGTTTCTTCTGAACATGACCTCCCTTGGCGATCTTCGGGCGGATTTTTCAATTCTCCAAAAAAATATTACCGGTCGGTTTCTTCTGGAGGATCAGTCCACCTGCGACTATATAGAATCCCTAATGCCCGATCTGAATAAGCGGCTGTCCGGGGTTGGTTTTTTGATGGGGCGGGTGGACTGCGTTGTGGCCGAACCCAGCCAGCTTTCTCCCGGTGCGCTGATCCAGGCGATGGGCGCTAAAAAAGAGGTCCGGGGGCTGGACCTTGTAATCTGACCACCATGCCAAAAGACAAAAAAATAAAAAAAGCCGTTGCCCTGAAGTACGACAGGCTCAAGGATGAGGCCCCAAAGATCAAGGCTGCAGGGCAGGGGCGTATTGCTGAAAAGATTATTGAACTGGCCCGGGAGCATGGAATCCCCATTCATGACGACCCGGACCTGGTAGAAGTCCTTTCCTCCCTGGATGTTGGCCAGGAAATCCCTCCTGACGTCTATGTGGCCGTGGCTGAACTGCTTGCCTTTGTGTATTCTTCAAATTCCGGGCGTTCCTGATTTTCCTGTCATGGGAAAAATTTTCTGCCTGCGTCAAGTCTGGCCGGATTGGATGTTGTCATTTTGGCGCTTGCCTTTGAAACCCAAGAGCAGATTCGTATTCTATACGGACCGCAATTGTTGAAAAACTTGTAATAAATCCTTTATTTTAAGGCCTTTATGCCTTTTAGGCGCTCGCTGGCCTGGCCCCTGTGAACTGTTTTTGGAATCTGGCACCTGTCTTGCATAAATTAGTATAAAAACGGCAGTGGTCCGTTTAATCATCAATTTGAGGAGTCGGTTTATGATTCTTGAGATGACCCGGCCGGTACAGGGGGGATTGCGTCAGGAAAGAAAACTAGACACAGTTTCCAACAATCTGGCCAACGTTGATACCAATGGCTACAAAAAGGATGTGGTCAGTTTCGATCGAAAATTTAAAGCCCAGCTTAACAAAGATTTCAGCCAGGGGGATCTGGTCCAGACCGGGAGTCCCTTTGATGTTGCTCTGGCCGGGGAAGGGTTTTTTAAAATCGAGACCCCGGACGGTATCCAGTATACAAGAGATGGCAACTTCTCCCTGGATAGTGACGGGGTTCTGGTGGACATGAACGGGAACCCGGTGATGGGTCAGGGCGGTGCCATTGTCATTGATCTTGCAGGTACTCAGTCCGAGGGTGCGGATATTAACGAGATCGGAGAGATTCGTGTGGGCGGCGACCTGCTCGGGACTCTGGATATCGTGACCTTTGAAGATAAGGATAAATTAGTCAAGATCGGGCAGAATGTATTGTCCTATGACGGGGACCCCGCAGATGAAATCGCCCTGGCACAGCCTGAGCTTAAGGTCAAGCAGCGGGTTGTGGAGGGATCCAATGTCCAGGTGGTGGAGGAGATGGTCAAGATGATCGACTATCACCGTATGTTTGAAACTTTTACCAAATCCATTCAAACCTTTGATGAGGTGGATGAACAAGTTATTGGTCAGGTGGGAACACCGATATAATTTTCTCGGAGGTAGACTATGATTCGATCACTTTACTCTGCAGCAACAGGCATGGGGGCGCAGCAGACCCAGATAGATGTGGTGGCCAACAACCTGGCTAACTCCAGTACCACAGGGTTTAAAAAGTCCCGGGCCAATTTTGAGGATCTCATGTACCGGACCCTGATGGTGGCCGGCCAGACAACCCCCGGAGGCGGACAAATTCCCACAGGCATCCAGATCGGTATGGGTGTTAAGAGTAACGGCGTCCAGAAGATTTTTACCCAAGGGGATTACACCGAAACCGGTAACACATTTGACTTTGCCATCCAGGGAAAAGGCTTTTTCAGGGTCCTTCACGGTGACACAGACCACTATACCCGGGCGGGGAATTTTTCTTTGGACAGTGAAGGGTTTATCACCTCTGCTGCCGGTGACCGTCTTCAACCCGAGATCTCCATTCCTGCCGAGGCTGTGACCATTACCCTTGATGATGACGGCACCATGACGATCTATGATAATGAGGAACAGATCCTTGCCACGGAAAATGTATTGATTTCAACGTTTGTCAATCCTGCCGGGCTTTTTGCGGCAGGGGGGAATCTTTTTCTGCCCACGGATGGATCGGGGGACCCGAATGAAGTGACTCCGGGAGAGGACGGTTCCGGAACCGTCATGAATAACTGGCTGGAGATGTCCAATGTTTCGGTTGTGGAAGAGATGGTTAACATGATCGTTGGCCAGCGGGCATATGAGGCCAACTCCAAATCCATACAGACGGCGGACACCATGCTTGATACCGCCAACGGATTGAAACGGTAGGGTCTCGATGAATAAGGGTTTCTTCATCACCGCCGTCTGGCTTTTCCTGGTATTGCCCCTGATGCCCCTGGGTGCGGGGGCGGTTAGGGCGGACTCCGGTGCCGGTATTATTGTGCAGTCTTCGGCAAATGTCGATGGGGAGGAAATCCGCCTGGGCGATGTTGCCAGCATAGGGGTCAAGGGACTGCCGAGGCAGATGCTCTCAGATATCTTTCTGGGACGGTCTCCCAGGCCGGGGAAGGTTAAGACCATTACCAAGCGGCAGCTTTTATCCAGTCTTCGCTTCCAGGAGGATCTGATCGACGGTCTGGGTATTGAGATTCCGGAAAGGGTCTTTGTCAAACGCAGCAGCCAGACGGTTTCCGAAAATGATATCCGGTCCTATCTTGAAGACTATATGGGCCGTCAGTTCAGTGGCAGGGAGGTTTCTATGGAGCGGCTCGATATTCCGGACCCTGTTCAATACCCCGTGGGCAAGGTGGCCTTGAGGGCAGCTGATCCTCCCAGAATCGCCGGTGACGGCCGGTTTTCCCTCGGGCTTGAGGTTTTTGTGGACGGTCACAAAGAGGACCGTATAAGGATTTCTGGCCGGATCGCGGTTTATGACGACGTGGTGGTGGCCGTGCACAGCCTTGACCGGGACCTTTCCCTTTCAAAGGATGACGGCGTCCGTGTCCGGCAGAATATCTTTACCCTGGGCGGGGAAGGGATTGTTCGCCTGGAGGAACTTGACGGCAAGCGCCTGACCCGGGAGGTCAAAAAAGGAGATGCCATCCTTTCCGAATGGCTCAAGCCGATACCTCTGGTTCACAAGGGGGATGTTGTGACCCTGATCGCCCAGAAGGACAGCATACTAATTCAGACCTCCGGTGTTTCACGGGAGGACGGATTTAAAAACAGTTTGATCGAAGTTGAAAACATCAGGTCTGGCAAAGTCGTCCGGGGCCTGGTGCGAAAACCGGCTACTGTTGAAGTGGTCTATTGATTTTGAAGGAGAGAGGAATGGGGACCGGATTTATAGATAGGATGACCCGGGCTTTCCTGATCGCAGGGTGTGTGACGGTGATCGGATGCACGACAACGGGAACTTCGGATATGTCAGTTTTGAGTGTCCCAGACGAGTCTGCCGTTCCTTCTGACATTCAGCCGGAGTATACCACCGGCGGATCTTCCGAAGGGTCCTTGTGGAATGAGAGTCGGGGGTCTATTTTCGAGGACACCCGGGCGAACTATGTGGGGGACACGATTATCGTTGATATCGTTGAGAATTCTAGTTCGTCCATGGATGTGAATACGGATGCCTCCAGAGACACCGCCATGACTATCGGTGCTCCGACCCTCGGCCTGCTTGGGCGAAAGACCCTGTTTGGTACAAATACCCAGACTCTGGTCGGTACCTCTTTTAGCAACTCGGTCAAGGGAGCCGCACAGAGCGACAGAACAGGGCAGGTGACCGCTTCGATCGCTGCCAGGGTGGTAGAGGTGTTACCCAACGGCAATTTGAGCCTCTTTGGGCGCCGGGCGATGAAGGTGGACAATGAGGTTCAGTATATCGTTGTTACCGGCGTGGTTCGACCCCAGGATGTCAGCTCAACGAATCGTGTGGATTCCACCTATCTGGCGGATTCCCGTATTGAGTATTATGGCAAGGGCGCCCTGTCCGACAAGCAGAAACCCGGTTGGGCCACCCGGATTATTGACAATATATGGCCCTGGTGATGGAGGATGTGATGCGTTTTTGTTTTAAATTCTTTTTTCTGCATTGTATTGTCGCCATTCTGGCTTTGGGCCTTTTGCATCCTGCGGCCAGCTATGCGGCCAGGATAAAGGATCTGGCCGCCATTAAAGGGATCCGGTCCAACCAGCTCACCGGGTACGGTTTGATTGTTGGACTTCAGGGGACCGGGGACAAGGATAAGGTCAGTTTCACCAAGCAGTCTTTGATCAATATGATGAAAAAGATGAATGTCTATGATAACGGCTCCTCACTTAAGGTTAAAAATGTGGCATCGGTTATGGTGACTGCAGATATTCCAGCCTTTGCAAGGATCGGTGACCGGCTGGATATCACCGTTTCCTCCCTGGGCGATGCCCAGAGCCTTGCCGGCGGCACCCTGCTCATGACCCAGCTCAAGGGGGTGGACGGCAAGGTTTATGCTCTGGCGCAAGGAGCGGTGAGCCTGGCCCTGCCGGCAGGAGCCAATGCCAGAGACAGCCATCTTCTGGTGGCCCGCTTAATCAACGGGGCTACAGTGGAACGTGAGATTCCTTTTCAGCTTAACGGCAAAGAGCATCTCATCCTTTCCCTGCTGAAACCCGATTTTACCACGGCCCGTCGTATGGCAGACACCATCAATATTGCCGTAGGCGAGGGAAGTGCCGCAATGATTGATTCCAGTGCATTGAAACTGACGGTTCCTGAATCCATGCGTAATAAAAAAGTGGCTGAATTCATAGCTGATATCGAAACCCTCTCTGTGATTCCAGACGCGTTGGCCAAGGTGGTGATTAACGAAAAAACCGGCACCGTGGTTATCGGCAGAGATGTGACCATCTCCAGCGTTGCCGTGGCCCACGGGGACCTTTCCGTTACCATTAACCAGGCCAACGGGGCAACCACCCAGGACCGGGTGATGATGCTTGAAGGCACATCCACCATCGGGGAATTGGTTCGTGGGCTTAACTCCTTAGGTGTCAAACCCAGGGATCTGATCAGCATCCTTGAAGGGATAAAGGCGGCAGGCGCCCTCCAGGCCGAGCTGGAACTATTATAGGAGTTATCATGATTCAGGATATGGATACCATTCGCAGCCAGATGCTGGCTGGAAAACTGACCAAGACGAAGAAAACAGATCCCGCAGATGAAAAGGCGTTAATGGAGGCCTGTGAGGGGTTTGAGGCGATCTTTACCAAGACCATGCTGGACAGCATGCGTGATACCCTTCCCGGGGATGCCCTGTTCCCCGAAACCAACGGCAAGGAGATCTTTGAATCCATGAAAGATCAGCAACTGGCCGAAGACCTTTCCAAGGCTCCCCATGGTCTTGGGATCAAAGAATTTTTATATAATCAGCTCAAGTCGTCCTTATAACCTTTTTCTTCCTTCAATTTGTTTGGCAACCGGTCTGCTTCAGCAGCCTCCATGTTTTAGCTGGTATGGAAGTTGCTCTTATTTCGTTTACCCATTGAATTTTTCGATGAAAACGGAAATTTTTTCCCTTGGTCGGGGAAAATTCCCTTAACAGGGGTAATCGATATCATAAAGGAGGAGTGCCAACATGGAAAAAATTGCCGGTGATATGTCAGGCCTGCTTCAGGAAACCCTGGAACTATACCAGGATCTTAAATCCGTACTGGTAACGGAAAAGCAATTTATAAAAGAGATGGACGTTCAGCGCCTTTGGGCTTCCACAGACCGCAAAAAAAAGTTGGTCCACTCTATTGAGGAAGCGATTTCAAAGATTATTGCCCAGGCAAAGCAGCATGCGGCCCACCTGGAGATGACCGTTCAAAATTTTATGGTCCGGGATTTGGTGTCCATGCTCCCCCTTAGAATGAAGGTCAAATCCAAGCTCAAAGGGTTGGGGCTGCGCATTGATGCATGCAAGAAAGAAATTGCCCTGCTGGCCTATGAAAATAAGCGGTATCTGGTCGAGTACCTGTCTGTCATTGACGGGATATTCAATACCATACGCCAGCAGGCGTCGGGAATGGATCAGTATGCTAAGAACGGTCGGGTCTACTCTCCTGGTGAGGGTACCCGTCTCATAAACGCAGAGGTCTAACCATGTCCGGAATTTACTCCACCTTAAGCATTGCCAAGACCGCCATTGCCGCTCAGCAGTATGGGTTAAGCATCACGGGCCAGAATGTGGCCAATGTTAACAACGAAAATTATTCGGTACAATACGCCAACCAAGTCAGCACTAAACCCTCTGCCTATGCAGGGTTTCTTTTCGGTACCGGGGTGGACTTAAGCGAAATCAAGCAGAGTGTGGATTCTTTGCTGGAGAACAGGCTGACCCAGGAACATGCGACTCAGGCGTTTTATGAGGAGCAGGAGTCCTATATTCGGGTATTGGAAGGTTTTTTTGACGAAAACTCGGACAGCAGCCTTTCATCTGTTCTGACAGAATACTGGAATACCTGGCATGACTTGGCCGACAACCCCCAGGGATCGTCCGAGCGGGTGGCCGTATTCGAGAGCGGAAACAAGGTGTCAGAGCGGTTTGAAAGCGCCCTCCAAGATATGGACAGTCTGCTCACTGATATTTCCAACGATATTATTGCGGCTGTAGGTCAAATCAATGAACTGACAGGCAAAATTGCCGATTTGAATAAGGAGATTCTCGCCTCGGGGGTAGGGCGGTCAGCCAATGATCTAAAAGATCAGAGAACCGCTCTGGTCAAAGACTTGAGCGAACTCATCGATATCAATAGTTTTGAGCAGTCCAACGGGTCTCTGACGATCAATGTGGCCGGGGCATATACCGTTGTCAACGGTGTGGATTCGTATCGGCTCGGAGTCTATGATAAGGAAGTGGTCTGGTACAGTTCTGAGGGCGGGGCAATAACCATTTCAGATGAGATTGAGGGGGGGGCTGCCGGGGGACTGCTGGAGATGCGGGATTCTGTTATTCCCAAGTATCAGGCTGAAATCAATGAACTGGCCCGGGAAATGATCTGGGCGGTTAATTATCAGCATTCCCAGGGTGCGGGATTGGAATATTATAGTGAACCTGTGATTGGCAATTATCAGGCAGATGATAGCGGATGGCTGACCAGTCTGGAGTTCGGCGATAAAATCGATTTTGATCAGGATTTCACCATGTGGGTGGAAGACAGCACCGATGCTACCACCCAGTACCGGAAGATCCTTATGGACATGGGGATTTCCGAGGCAGGCATCACCAATTGGCAGGGTACGGCACCTGGCGCGGTCCAGTCCATTTACCAGCTTACGGTTGTGGATGAGGCATTTTTGGGGGATATGGAGGTCACCGAATTTGACGGAGACGGCCTGGCCGGTGTACAGGCCTCCACATCCACGGGCGGGGTGGCTGTGGCCCTGAACCAGGCGATTGCCGCCCAGAGTATCACCGTATACAACGGAAGCGAAGGTACCCAAGTCATTGACGTCAAGGATGTGGGAGGGGATGCCAAACGCTCCGCCGCCTCCATTGCCGAAGCCCTCAGTGAGGTAGAGGGGGTGACGGCCTATGCCTCTGAAAATTCAGCCACCATCCGGCTTACGGACAATTTGGGGGCCAATGCCATCCCCAATGCTCAGGACGGGGATGAAGTGCAGTACACCATTTATGTGGACGGCATCCTTCAGCAGGAGTCTTTTATTGTGGACTCCTCACTGGGGACCCTTGATGAACAGTTTGAGGACAGCCTGCATGATGCGGCTGAGGCCATCAACCTGATCAACGAAGATACAGATCTTTATGCCAACGGCCTTAATATAACCAGTGAGAGCGGCCGGACCATCGGGATCCAGGATTTTGAGGTGCAGGACAACTCCGGAATAAGGCTGTCAGGATTTACTAACTTTGATACCGGGGACAGCGTAACCTTTACCATCGACTCTGTTACGGCTCCCGCGCCTTCAACCGCCGCCGCCACGACCACCTCCGTGACCGTGGACCTTGACGGTGTGGATACCAGTGATGCTGCGGCTGTGTCTCAGGCCTTCAGTGATGCCATGGCAGAGGCTTTGGACGGCAGGCCCTTTACCGTTAAACTCGATCCTTCTACAAACTCTGTGGTTGTGCGGACCACCGACGGTTCAGCCATCCGCATGGGACAGGCCTCAGGAGACTCTGGAAATGATGCCGTCATTGATATTTCCACAGAAGGCGGAACCTATACCACCGCAGCTGCCGCCAATACGGAACTTCGGTTCAACAACGTGGCCGATGCCTCGGACCTGGTGCGCTATGATTCGGACACCCTGACCACAGACCAGATTTACTTTGTGTCCAATGGTACGGCAGCCGCCATCTCCGAATCCAGTGCCGCTGCAGGGAATAAAAGCGCCGTGGTGACCGGTACGGTTACCGCCACCATGGAATCCGGTATCGTGCTGACGACAAATGTTCACGGGGCCGGTTCCGGCGGGGTCTTTTCATCCACCCAGGCAAAAAAGGGCAGCTCCATTCTCACCTTTGGCGGTGCGGGAGGATTTTCCGGCTTTAGCACCGCGGGTGGTGAGACCATCTCTTTTGATTTGGACGGCACCACGGTGTCATTTAATACCACAGCAGGGGCAGGGACATCGGACTTGGCCATGGCCCAGCTTCTGGAGTCGGAGATCGTTGCTGACCTGACTCTGGCCGGAGTCATTGGAGACTACCAGGTGGTCCGTACGGGCAGTTCCGTCTCCGTGATCAAGGATTCCGATTTGGAAGATCCCATCACCGTGGAAAATTTTACCGATTCCCTGGGCAATAATGCCAAGATCAACGTCAGCACCGGAACCGGAACGGGAACCAACCAGCCGGAAAATGATGTTTTAGACGCAGATCCATCCAAAACGAACCGGGATTCTGTGACCTCATCCCTCTATGATGATGAGGGGGTGATCTACTGGGAGCGGCTGGATGCCGACGGTATCCGCAGCGGTGCCAGCGGATTCATTCACGTTGAAGATGCAGGACAGGTGTCCATCGTGGAAGACGGTGCCGTTACCCTGACGTTTGATATTTCAGATGGCAGCCTGGTTGCAGGCAATACCATGACCATTAATACCGACACCACAGGTCATCCGGATCCTCTGGATTTTACCATTACGGGACGGGCCAATGCCATCAATACCACGTATCAGTTTGAGGTGATTTCAGGGGGAAAGGTGGGTGAGGTTCCGGCGGAAGGAGACGAACCCCTGGTTATCCAGTGGTCCAACGGGCTGACCACCGGTACGTTTACCATTGAAGGAGACGATCCTCCTGTTACACCGCTGGTGCCCGTGGAAGTCCAGGTGGATGGCATGAATTTCAAATTTTACGACGGCACACTTTTAGACGGAGATGTGTTTACCGTTACCACAGGGGAGTCCGGACTGCCACAGTCCGAGAACAGCGATGGTAAATATACCGGGGAAACTATGTCCACCTGGCATTGGACCCTTGATTCCTTTGCAGACGAGTTCAACCGTCAGGGGGCGGGCATGGAGGCTTCGGTGACCCTGGATAACCGGATTGAGTTCAGTGCGGCAGACAAGCTGTACACCATTGACAATACCCAATACTCAGGGAACAACGGGTTTGCCGAAGATAACGTATCCTTGACCGTAAAAGACTGGAGCGCCCTGGATTTTGCCGCAAGGGACCTGAGGTTCCAGCGGTCCGGAGACGGGACCTGGGGGGTGCTCAACGATCCTACCGGCGGCGTGCTTCAACTTGTCCCCGAGGGGGGTGACGATGACGGATTCGGCGTTGATTTTACCGGCGACGGCATCATTGACCTGCGTATTGATTTTGCCGAGCAAGTGACGGGTAACGGGTATGTTGAGTTTGATTTTACAGAGCGGAACCCAGAGGATATCGGTTTCGCCTTTTCCGATGATGCTTCCAGTGATTGCGGGCTTACAGCGGCATTGGGTATTAACACCTTTTTTGACGGAACGGATGCCATGAGCATGGAGGTCAATGGGGAACTGGCCGATACCAAGTTCATCGCAGCCGCTAAAATTGACAGTGAAACCGGCGAAGCCAGTGCGGGAGACAACAGCAATGCCCTTTTCATGGCAGATGTCCAGTATACGGACGTCACGTTGAAACTGTGGACCTATGAGCGGGGCAAAGATGCTGTATCCAGCACCACCACAGCCTCGCTGGACGACTATTATAATACCATTATCAGCTCCCTGGGAATCAAATCCCAGAGTATTAAAAATTCCAAGAGTTTTGCAGATACCATGGTCAACAACATCACGGAACAAAGGGATGCGGTTTCCGCCGTTTCCTTGGACGAGGAGATGATCAAGCTGATCAAATACCAGCATGCTTTTTCTGCTGCATCCAAGCTTTTGACTGTATCTGATGAAATGCTCAATACCTTGATTGCGATAAGGTGATGGAGGCTTAACATGCGTGTGCCCACAATTACAATGTACTCTTCTTCAACCTACAGGTTGGGGAATCTTACCGAGGGGCTTAAAAATTCCAACGAGGTTGTCAGTTCTCAGAAGCGGATCAATGAAATTTCAGATGATCCGCTGGGATTGAGCCAAACCTTAAGCCTTGGCAATTCTCTGGGATACCTGGATCAGATTGAACGCAATGTGACCATGGGAAAATCCTGGCTGGAGAGTGTGGAAAACGCCATGAGCAGTGTCAATGACCTGATCCTTGAGGCAAAAACCGAGGTAACCCGCCTGACAAGCGATTCCACCACCAGTGACGAGCGTACCGCCGCCATTGAGCGTATTGACAATATCATTGAGCAGATTATCACCCTGGGCAATACCCAGGTCAACGGCAGTTATGTATTCGGCGGTACGATAACAGACGAGGCACCCCTGGTCTACGATGCGGACAGTGAACCCAATGAAGTGACCTATGTGGGAAACGATATCCCCTTTCAAATCAGGACGGACCAGGCGGCTGGTGTGGAAGTGGGGCGCGTGGGATCAGAGACCTTCTGGGATGAAAATGTTGACATCAACACGACCAATAACACTATTGTCTTTACTGAGGATAACGGACACGGGTCTGCATCGGTCAAAGTCCTGGAAGCCGAAATCCCAGAGGGAGAGTATAACAAGGATACACTGGCCACTGCGGTGAGAAATGCCTTGAACGCAGCGTCCGAGCAAGAGGGTTACGGTGCAAGTTATCTGGTGGAGTGGGACGAAGACAACCAGGTTTATTCCATCCGGGAGGACGGCAGTTACGAAGGATACCTGAGAACGCAATTTATGTGGGAAAGCTCTGAGGATCCGGCTGTCAGCAATATTACAACATCATCTCTCATTGATCCTGACGATGTGACCCTTTCCGTATTGAACAAAGACAGTCTGACAATCAGTACCCCTTCCCCTGAAGGGTCTGATCCGTTTACTTTGACCTGGAACGGGGTGGACTCCTGGATTGTATCCGGAAATCCCGGCTATGTCATGCCGGGAAGTATTGACGGTACGGCAGACAGCATTGACCTGGATCTGGATGAAGATGATGTTGTTGATATTCGAATCCGTCTGGATTCCGAGGCGCTGAATGGAGAATCCATTTCTTTTGAAATCGATGCTTATCGGGGGGATTCCAGTGTTGGGCATGAAATGGGCTTCGGGAACAACGACATGGCCTACGCCCCTGCTGTGTCTGACAATAACCCGGAGTTTATCACAGATTTGACCATTACTGCCGGGGTGAATGACACCATTGATTTTGTTGAAATCAACAGCACCGGCGGAACCAGCGCAACCTTGACGGCAACTTTGACCGCGGGAAATTATACGGATATGGAGGCGCTTGCCTCTGAAATTGAAGCGCAGCTTGAGGCGGCCAGTGCAGCACCCACATCCGGAGCCAATACCATTAACTATGCAGTGACATACGATGCTGAAAACAGCCGTTTTAATATCCGGGAAGACGGCTCTTCCCTGAATGAACTGCAATTGTTGTGGAGCAATACCACGGGGGCCTCAACCACGGCAGCAACCCTGGGATACTATCCCATGGACGATATTATCTCCTACCCTGTTTCTGATAATACACCCACCCACGCCGCAATTACGGTAAATCTGGATAATAATAAAATAGACTTTATCGAAACAAATACCGCAGGCGTTGCCACGACCTTAACTGCAGTCGTAGCCAGTCACACCTATACGGATATCACAGAGCTTGAAACGGCTGTGGAGAATGCGTTGAACAACGCATCCGCCTCTTCTGGAAATAATGTGGTTTATGATGTGACCTATGACGATACTTTAGAACAGTTTACCATACAGCGGACAAGCGGTACGGCATTGTCCGATTTTGATCTTTTATGGGCCAGCGGTGACAACAGCAATGAGACCATCGCAGAAGCGCTGGGGTATGATATTTCAGCGGATGATACCGCAGGACTCATCCATACCAGCGATTTCGCCCCGGTTCTCATGACCATTAACGGGAGCAATAATGTCATCGATTTTTCCGAGACCCGATTAGATGGGACAACCAGTGACGAAATCAGCATTGAGATTCCCACTGGAGGGTATACCAATCTCAACGATTTGGCCGCGGCGATAGAGCTTGCCATGGAAACGGATTCGCCGAACAGTGTCAATTATGATGTCCAATATGATTTTACGAGCGGACAGTTCATGATTAAGGGAAGCGATGAAGATATTACAGGATTTTCTCTGCTCTGGCAGTCCGGATCAAATGCGGATCGTTCAGCAGGCCAGATACTCGGGTTTGATACCAGTGAGGATGACAGTGTCGGATATGCTGAAAGTGATGAGCAAATCATTAACCTGGTTATTGACAGCACGAACAATAAAATTGATTTCAAAGAGATCACAGCAGAAGATTCGGGCAAGGTTGTGGCCAACCTTACCGCAACGGTAAAGGCTAAAACTTACACCAGTTACACAGAACTTGCCCAGGAAATTGAGATTGCCATGGAGGCGGAATCCAAAGCCAAGGGCAAAGCGATTAACTATACGGTTACATATGACGATTATACCCGGCGGTTTACCATTAAAGAAAATGGCAGTGAGCTTGAAACGCTGCAACTGCAATGGGAGACCGGTGAAAATGCGGATGCAAGTGTTGGCGGAACGGGTCAAGGTATTGGCTCTTTGATCGGCTTTAATCCAAAGGATGATATTGAATCGCCCATTTCAAGCCAGACGGATGTTCAATGGGGAATTTTTAATACTTTAATTGATTTAAAACAGTATTTGGCCGATAATGATACTGACGGTATCAACCGGACCATCGGTCGTCTGGAATTGAACTACAGCAATATGACCTCAAGGATTGTTGACAGCGGTATGAAATACAGCCGCCTCCTGGTAAGGGAAAATATCACAACCGAGGTGAATTTGAGCTTGACCGAACGCAAAAGTATGATTGAGGATGCAGATATTGTTGAATCCATCATGAAACTCCAGAATATTCAGGTCGCTTACCAGGCCGCATTGAGTTCCACCTCTCAGGTGTTGAATCTAAGTCTTGTCGACTATATGCAATAGGAAAGGGATATATGCTTGTTCTCAGTAGGAAAATCGGAGAAGAAATAAAGATAGGCAAGGATATCGTCATCAGCGTGGTGAAAGTGGAAGGCACCACCGTCCGTATCGGGATCGAAGCCCCCAAGCACGTACCGATTTTACGGATGGAGGTCTATGAGAAAATCCAGAATGAGAACCGGGAAGCCGCTTCAAAAGAGATCCAGGATATCTTCCAGGTGGCTGAGCTTCTGAAAAATAAATTACCCAAGGAGTAGTACGTTGAAAATTCAAACCAGGAAATTCGGTGAAATCGAAATTGACGAAAAGAAAATTTTAACCATGCCGGACGGACTGCCAGGATTTGACGGGTTTGAAAAATTTGTACTCTTAGAAGACCCAAAAACTGCTCCGTTCTGTTGGTTTCAATCTGTTGAAGAGCCAAATCTTTCCATCATCGTAATGAATCCTTTTATTTTTAAATCGGATTATACGTTGGAAACAAAGGAGTTCATGGAAAACAGGGGATGGACAGATATCACCCCGGAGCAGTTATTGATTTACGTGGTGATCAATGTCTCCCAAAGAGACACCGGCACGAAAGTGACTGCCAACCTCATGGGACCTTTGCTGATTCATCCAGAGCGAAATGAGGTTGTCCAGGTCGTTATTTCGGATACCACGTACTCTCATCAATATGATGTCCTGTCCGCCATGGAGTAAGGGAGAGGTTTAAAAAGGGGAAATGACATGGCACTGAGCATCAGAACAAATGTTGTTCAGCTTTTTTCGGAACGCAATTTGCGACGAACCGACCGTCGGACAACAGCCTCCCTTGAGCGATTATCAAGCGGGTTGAGAATCAACAAGGCTGCTGATGACAGTTCGGGTATGGTTATCGCCGATTCTCTGCGATCCCAGGCCGGCAGTTTGGGACAGGCCATCCGGAACGCCAATGATGCCATTTCAATTGTCCAGGTTGCGGATGCTGCCCTGGAGGAATCCATTGATATTTTAAACCGGATCAAGGTTAAAAGCATTCAATCCGCCCAGGACGGCCAGACCACCGAGAGCCGAAAGGCCATTCAGTCGGATATCAATCAATTGATGGAAGAGCTGGATCTCATCGCCAAAAGTACCTCTTTTAACGGGCAGAAACTGCTTTCCGGCAGTTTTTCTGACAAGGCATTTCAAATCGGAGCCTATTCCGGAGAAGCGGTTAACCTGTCAATTGATTCGGCTAGTTCAAACCAGATCGGACATTTGTCCACTGCCACATTGTCACTGGACCAACAGGAGGCAGGCACGCTTTATGTGGGCATCAAAGGCGGTTTTGTATCCGGGTACAAAGAATTTCCGGCCCAGGAACTGGCCTTTGATAATACAGCAGAACACGGTTTGGGGGCTCTGGCCGATGTGATGAATCAGATGTCGGATACCACAGGGCTTTCGGCCTCAGTAACCGTTTCTGCCACCAGTGCCATTCCAGTGACCGCCGGAACAACGGCCCCGGAGTTCAGTATCAACGACGTTCGGATGGGCAGCTTTGCCGTACAGGACAACGATGCCGACGGGACATTGGCTAAGGCCATTAACCAGAAGACCTCCCAGCACGGAGTGGTGGCCTCGGTTGATCCCCAGGGACGGCTTACCCTGACATCCACGGACGGACGGGCCATCAAAGTGGAGCCCGGTCCCTCCGAAGAAAATGCGATCAGCCGGATACTGGGGTCTGAAGACCTGAGCACCTTTGGCTCCATTGAAATTCAGTCAAGGGGTGTGGGGGTGCTGGATATTAAAAATTTGGCCGGAGGTGAGGCTGTTTCCCTGGTTGATCATGGTCTGAATATCGCACAGAATTCAACAACCCGGACGGATTCAACCCTGGCGTCCGGTACGGTGCTGTCCAAAGGCTCTTTGCTGGCGGGACCCTGGGTCAGTGACCAGGTTATTACAGGGGATATGCTCTCTTCTGCCATCTCGATAGAGGAGCGAACCTTCATGGATGAGGGGACGGCTTTGGGGCGGGGATCTGTTGTTTTTACCAGAGGATCGCTTCCGGACACGGTTACGGTAAAAGATACGGACTCGACGGAAGAGTTCAGTCTGCTCAAAGAGGGATCCTTGCTGACGGCAGGCAGTGTGCTGGGGGATGGAACAGAACTTCCGGCCGGAAACATTGTTTCCGCCGGCACCTTGTTCAAAGGTGACGGCATCATTGCATCGACGCTTAGCACAACCGCTTCGTCCAGCCTCAAAATAGACTCTGTTCTGGCGGACGGAACCGTGATTGCCTCCGGCAGTGTGCTCAAGGGGACCGCAGTGATTCATTCTGTGGGCCCCACCCAGGGAAGTGCGCTGATCATATCCGGCTCGGAACTCAAGACAAACTCGGAAATCGCTTCGGGAACCACACTGGGCGGGAGTGCGACCATTAGCGCCGTTACCAATACCAACGGCACGTATTCAATTGCTGCCGGCTCCCAATTGGCCGGAGGGTCCTTTTTTCCTTCTGGTACCACCCTCGGAGGCGATGCCTTTATTAATGCCGTCAGTCCGACCAATGGATCCTACATTCTGGCGAATGGTTCCATCCTTCGGCCCAATTCAAATCTGGCCTCAGGAACGATATTAACCGGGACTGCCGTGATTAAATCCACCGGTCCCATTACCAGTGACTTCAGCCTGGCAAGCGGCACCGATTTACCGGCAGGATCGGTTATCGGATC
Organism: uncultured Desulfobacter sp.; assembly: GCA_963677255.2. Taxonomy (GTDB): domain Bacteria; phylum Desulfobacterota; class Desulfobacteria; order Desulfobacterales; family Desulfobacteraceae; genus Desulfobacter. The sequence goes on from CAXXER010000005.1 coordinate 268,526, forward strand.
GGGCACGGTTTTGTCCGATAACATAACGGTAACGACAACGGGACCGACCAATGGCGTCTATGCTTTATCCTCGGGTTCCGTCCTTAAATCGGCTTCTGTGTTAGGATCCGGCAGTACACTAACCAACACGGCCGTTATTTCAAGTACGGGGCCAACAACAGGAAATTATACCGTAGCTTCGGGATCGACTCTGGCGGCCGGAACGCTTGTCGGCAGCGGGACCGTGGTAAACGGCTCTGCCCAGATTACGGCTCTGGGGCCTGTGGGCTCAGGGCATACCATTTCCCTGGCAGACAGTACCCTTCTGGCTGCAGGGACATTCATCCAGAACGGGGACAGTGTAGCCACCACCAGCGGCGTTCTGAACGGGCCGCTGCTGACGGCTACCAGCTATACGGTTTCCGGTGCCAACACCATGAGTCTGAGTTCAGGATTTCTCGCTGCCGGTTCGGTTCTGGCAGACGGATCCGTTGCCGGAGCCACAGGATTTACCCTTCAGATCCCGATGAACGTGACAGCGGATATAACCTTAAGGGCAAATTCCACTTTGACCGGTGGGACTTCCCTTGCTCCGGGATCGGTAATCGGGGCAAACAATGCGGTGCTGGCGACCGATATGAATGTCAACGTCACTATGTCCCTTTCAGCACAATCCACCATGGAAACGGCCAGCACCTTTGCTGCAGGATCCATAATCGGTGCTGACGGGGTGACGCTGGGATCGGATTTGGTGAATACCACCGCCCCATTAACGTTAAAGGCGAACTCCACAATGGCGTCCGGGACAAGTCTTGCACAAGGCTCGGTCATGGGTGCCCAAGGAGCGACATTAGACCTGTCCATGACGTTGACCACCGGGGTCATGACTCTTGTCGCGGGATCGGTGATTGCCCTTAACAGCCGCCTGGATCAGGGGTCTGTAGTGGGGGCCGATGGTGCCTCGCTTGCATCGGTTATGACCACCGGTACTCCCATGACCCTTGAGATCGGATCCAATTTGGGAAATGGGACTGTCTTAAATACAGGGTCCCAGATCGGTGCGGATAATATTCATCTGAGTGCGGATATGACCCTTGGCACCAATATGACGCTTACAGCCGGATCAACCCTTGCAGAAGACAGCAGCCTTGGGGCCAATTCCGTATTTGCTTCTGATGAGATAACGCTGGCATCGGCCATGACGCTGACCGATACCATGATATTGAACACAGGATCCAGTATGGGGTACGGCTCTGAGATAAAGTTCGGGTCCTATATCTGGGCTGATGCCACTTTGATTGAATCCATGACCCTTGAAACCCCGGTGACCCTGGCCAGCGATATGCGGCTGCAAACGGATCTTATCTTGGGAGTGGGGTCCTCCCTTGAAGACAACTCGGTGCTGGTGAAAGGGGCGAGCATATATCTGCCTTTGGAACTGATTTCGGATATGGAGTTTGAAGAGGGGATGGTTCTTGAATCCGGATCTGAAATTTCCGCCGATGAGCACACCCTTATTCTTACGGGGACCCGGGTCGGGGGGGATGCGGTGCTGGAATCTGCACTGGTGATTCAAGACGAAGCGTTCCAATTGTCCCGTAGCTCCGTTTTGGCCGCCGGGTCCGTACTCAGCAACGGATCATCCATTGGGGGATTGCTTGAAACCGCCTATGCGGAGACGGTCAGTCCTGAGGGGATGAGTGTCGGGGCCGGATCTGTGCTGGCTGCTGGAAGCACATTGGCGAAGGGAACATTTTTAACCGATGATGTGGTTGGCCTTGACGGAAGTGTCTATACCAGAGGGCAGTTCCTGGATGAGGATGTCGTTGTCAAAGAAAGCTTTATGGCCGAGGCCATAACCTTAAACCCGGGGTCCATTGTTGCCGCCGGCAGTCTTTTAAACTTAAATTCCGGAGAGGGGGTGGCTGAGGCAAAAGCCGGGGAGGTCACTATTTCCACATTGTCTGATATTGATGTGCTGAGCCAGGAGGGGGCCCAGCGGGCCATTGGCCTTGCAGACGCTGCAATATCGGATCTGGACAAAACCCGGGCGGGCTTAGGATCTGTTCAAAACCAGCTGACTTCAACCATTGCCGGAATTGCCACAGCTAAGGTTAACATCTCCGCATCTGCATCAACTATAGAAGATATAGATTTCGCTCATGAGGCCCAGAATTTACAGAAAATGCAGATTCTGGCCCAGGCCGGGCAGTTTGCCCTGTCCCGCTCTTCAGACCGTCTGTCTAATCTTATTACGCTGCTTACACAGACTGATCAAAGATAATACCATTCAGCTCTTTCATGTTTTCCATGATTGTAAGCAGTTCTTCTGAAGGAATCTGTCTGATCAATTCATCGGTATCCCGATTTTTTATCTCGACGACGACCTGGTTTTCAAGATCTTCACGGATGGAGAATCCTAAATTGGTCTGAAGATCATCCATATACTCATTCAGAGCTTCAGCCAACTCTTTGACTTCCTGGGCTCCAAGGGTTGAGTCCTGGTTTCCAGATGCAGGATCATTCAATGCGTTTTTTGACGGATCCAGCAGTCTCACAGAAGACTGGTTGGAAGTCACTCTTGATGAAGATTCAACTGTTTCTGTATTTTGAACACTTGTAATATTCATGGTTCCTCCTTAATAGTTTCTAATCGTCAGCACCTTAGGGCGGTTGCGCACGGATTGAGGTGCCCTGTATGCATTTATGACTCGTTTGCCCGTTTTCAACCGGGTCATGCTTGCTTTTAATTCTGTTTTAAATGCCTCAACTTTATTTTTCAGGGCATCGTTCTGATGGGCAAGCAATTTCAGATGACGGTTCATCTCTTCTATGGTCTCAAAATTTTCCGCCACATCTTTGTCCTTTATTGCGGCCAAAAACGCGGCCATATGTTTTTTAAATTGATCAAAGACCCTCTTTCTGTCTTCTGTCTGGGCTTCAAGATCCGGGAGAACCTGGGTGTCAAAAGAGCGGATCTGTTCTTGGTATAACGCATCAAGTTTATCCAGATCTTGGGCAATTTTTTTGAAATTCACTACCTGTCTCCTAAACCGAAATCGTTGTGAATCTTTGGCCGCTGTTTACCGACCCGTAAGGAGAGGCTGCAGGGCCTCCTGATCTGGGTTTGGAGGCCAAAGGCTTTTGGTGGCCCGTTTTTGCTTGGGCCCCCTTGGCCTGCCCCATGACATCGGTTTGCCATATCTCTTTGAGTTTTTCAAGATAGGAGGCGGTGCGGTCGAGGATTGTAATATCGTTGGTGATGGACACCTTTGGAAGCTCTGTGAGCATGGCCGTGTAAAGCCCTCTGAGGAATCGGGTTCCCTCATCCATCATTTCGGGGTGCAAGGATGCGTTAAGCTCCGAGATAATGGCGATCACTTTGCTTAAATTTTCACCTCGTTTTTGAATATTTTTTTCTTTTATACCCTGACGGGTCAAATCAATACGATCCAAAGCGCCCTTGTATAAGAGCAGAATGAGCTGCTCTGGCGTCATTCCCTCATAATGATTTGTCAAGTAGGTGTTCATCTGGGCAAGCGCGGCCATATATACCTCCTATGGTAATGGTATTGCTATCTTAATCAATCGTTGCTGTTGTTAAATGAGTCGATTATAGACTGCATATAATCGGACTCAGAGTTGAGCTGGGCGATATAGGTGTCCAGCTCTACAAATTGGGATGTGAGGGTGTCGTAACGCTTTTCCAAACGCTCTGTTGCAGTTTCAATATCGGATTCCAACTTTTGCAGTCTGGTTTCAGCCGCATCCGTTTCGGTGGTGACAATCCCCGAGGAACTGACAAGATCCGTGATGGCATCATTGATCTTATCTCCAAGTCCGCTTACCCCGGTGTCTTCATCCCCTAAAAATAGACTGACCACCGCATCAAAATTCGACGCAAGTGCCTGGTCCAGTGTGTCTTCGTCAATGGACAGAGTACCGTCCCGGTTCAATTCAAGGCCAATGTCTCCAAGGCTTTTGTATACCGCCGAGTCTCCTGCAGAACTGACAAGAAGATTTTTTAAGTCGGAAACCATGCGGCCCATGGTGTAATCATTTTCCATGGGATTGGTCTGCTCCTCATCCTCTGTTTGGTCATCCGCGCTATCTCCTTTGACAAGGGACAGCAATTCATTGAATCCATCAACCAGTGAAAGGATATTCTCTTTTACTTCTTCTGTGTTTTGCTCGATACCGACGCTGGTTTCACCGGCCTTTTTTAAATTGATGGTAACGCCTGCAATCACGTCGGTGATGGCATCGTTGGATTGGCGCTTGTAGTTTACACCATTAATGGAAAATTCAGCGTTCAGGGAATCTCCATCGGCGCCGTTCACCTCTGAAAGGGGAAGATTGCCGATGGAGATTCTATAATCCTCACCGGTTTTATCGGAGGTGAGCGTCAGGCGGTATGGGGCTTCGCTGTCACCTGTATTAATGATCGAAGCCGTAACACCCGGATTGTCTGCTGAATCGTTGATCAATTCTGCAACTTGGGCATAGGTGGTTCCGGGTGCAAGACTTAAGTACATGGGGTCGTCTTTATCAGCCCTTGCAATACGAATGGTGGTATCACTTTTAATATAGTCAAAGCCGGATAACGACACCTGCTCATCGGCGCTGTCGCCTCCTTGGGCTGAAGACAGCCTGATATAAAATTGGCCGTCATCACTTTCCTCCACCGATGCAGTTACCAGCTGGTCCCCATTCTCGTCCTGATTATTTTCAGAATTGTTAATGGCGTCTGCGATTTCATCAAGGGTGAGACCTGATCCAACAGAGACGGAGATGGTTGTCTGACTTTCTGCCGCTCCGTACAGGATGTCATAGGTTTGGGCGCCCGTGGTAACCGCTTGATTTTCGTCTGTTATGCCGGATTCAGGTTCCGTATAGATGACCTCGGATTCACTGTCGACCCCGGTGCTTTGCCAGGTGTTGTACCTTGCCTTGGAGATCACCTCCATGTCGAAATTCGTGGCTGAGATGCCGTTATCCGCAGTGACCGAGGCGATCTCTTCGTCAGATACCGTCACACTGGTCTTGAGAAAATCAGATTCAAGGGAGAGGGAGAGGGCAGAGGATTTTATATTGAATAATTTTGCATTAACACTGTTATAGGAGTCAATTAATGTCTGAAGCTCGGTTGCCTCGGTTTCCTTTCGGGTAATCGTCGTGCTGTCAGCTTCTTTGAGCTGGTCCAGGATATCCTGAAGGTCCAGGCCTGATCCTATTCCCAATGTGGTTATTGATCCGGTTGCCATAATCTTGTTCTCCGATTAGAGTGATTTTCTATATAATATATCGGATTATTTTTAGAAAACCTAAGGAAAAATTTGGGGTGGGCACAGGGGGGACTGCTTGAAGATATCTTTGGTTTTCTTAATGCAGTGGTTTTAAAAAATGCCAAAGCCCCGGGAACTTGTTCCCGGGGCTTTGGGTTAAGGATTATTCCTGATTTAAGCCACTAAGCCGCCTTACTGGAGAAGGCTCAGGACATTCTGAGCAGAGGCATTTGCCTGGCTCATGGCAAAGGTGCCGGCCTGCTGGAGGATCTGCATCTTGGTGAAGTTGGCAGATTCCTCTGCAAAGTCAACGTCACGGATGGTGGATTCAGCGGATTCCACATTTACCTTGGTGGTAGAAATGTTGGAGATGGTTGAATCCAGCTGGTTCTGGACAGAACCCAGGTCAGCCCTGTTTTTATCCAGATCCTTAAGGGCCGCATCCGCGATGGAGATGGCCTGCTGTGCATCCTCCTGTGTCAGAACACTCAGGTTGGACAGGCGGTTGATGGTTGTTTCACCCATTTCAGCTGTGGCATAGTCACTGCTGGCGTCATTGGGCGCCAGTTGAGTACCGGCCTTCAGAACGGAACCGTTCTGAACGGTCATGTCCTGATTCAGGGTGGTATCTGAACCGACGGTAATCGCATCTTCAAGGACCGTACCTGCGGTGTACAGGGTACCGTCATCAGCGGTGATGTCGGTGGTCAGATAGGTTGCCTCGGCAATGGTACTGCCTGCAGCGATGACTGAACCGGCAGTCAGCAGCATATCCTCATCCGCGCTGACAGTTTCGTCCTCAGCCAGGGTGATGGTGCCGCCGATTTCAGAACCGGATGACAGAACGGTCCCGTCAGCCAGGGTGGAGCCTACAGCAACGGTGAAGTCGTCGGTCAGGGTGATGTCTCCATCGGTGTTGACCTGTCCGCCGACCGTAGAGCCTGCTGCTGTCGTGAAGTCATTGTTGATAAGCAGCTTGGAACCAGCAGTGATGGTTGCATCACTTTGGAGAGTCATATCTCCCTTGATGGTTATTTCGGCTGCGACATTGGATCCTTCGGCCAGGGTGGAATCGTCTTTCAGCTTTGATCCCGCCTGCAGAGTCATATCCTGGGTCAGCGAGAAGTCTGCGCCCGCCGTAATTTTGGCACCGACGTAGGATCCGGTTTTCAGCTGACTGCTGGAGGCAACAATGGAGCCTGCCTGCAGCGTCATATCCTGGGTCAGGGTGACCGATCCGCTGGAGGTAAACTTGGCACCGAGGGAACTGCCCTCCTTGAGGGTACTATACCCGGTTAATTTAGACCCTGCATTCAGCGTCATGTCATCGTCCAGAGTTGTTTTTGTCGTCCGGATTGTGTCAAAGTCTGCTGCGAGGTAGGACCCGTTAGCCAGGACGGAAAAACCGCTTATGGAATTAATTGTTGACCCTGCATTCAGTGTCATGTCGTTGTCAACATTGGTTTCCGTGCTATAGTCAGTAATGAAGTCTGCAGAAAGATAAGAGCCGGTTGTCAGACTTGATCCGCGTGCGGCACCGCTGTAGCCCACCAATTTGGAACCCGTGTTTAGGGTCATATCATTGTCAAGGGTTGCCCGGGCTGCAGTGTTAACCGTTACATCCGCATCAAAGTAGGATCCGGTTTTCATGACACTCGTGCCGGCAAGTTTGGAACCGGCTTTCATGGTCATATCATCGCTAATGGTTTGGGCCGCTGCGCTGGAGGTATAAGCATCAACTCCAAGGGATGAACCAATACCAATGGTGATGTCGGTATATGCGTTCAGCGTGGATCCTGCCTTCAGAGTTGTGATACCTCCGTCGGTCAGAGTCTGGCTTACTTCACCTGAGGTGGTGTAGTCTTTGGACAATGTTCCAGAGACCCAGCCAGAGGTGGTGTGGATATACTGCCCTGCGGCAAGTACGGTACCTGCCTTCAAGGTGGAGCCCGATGCGACCACTGAGTTGTTGGTCAGGACACTGTCTTCTGTTACGCTCAGAGTTTGTCCTGAAGCAATGGTGAGATCTGCAGCAAATACACTCCCTTTGCCGATAAGAGAGCCTGAACCAAGGCTGGAACCGGCTTTCAGCAGACTATCTTCAATAGTCGCGGTGGTTACTTCACCGCTGGCCAGGGTTACGTCCCCGCCCATGATGGAGTTGGCCGCTATTGTGGAACCTGACCCGATGATGGATCCTGCTTTCAGGAGACTGGAGGATGTCGTCTGGGATGTCAGACCTGAAGATATATCAACATCCCCACCGAGAACCGAACCGGCTGCGATGGTAGATCCGGATCCGATTACCGAACCAGCCTTGAGCAGACTGTCTCCAGTGGTGGAACTGGTCGCGCCAGATGCCATGATAATGTCAGCACCTACAACCGAATTTGCCGCTATGGTAGAGGCGGACGCAATGATGGACCCTGCGGTCAGCAAGCTGTCGCCCACAGTCTGGCTGGTTGTACTGCCGGAGGTGATGAAATCGCCCCCCAGTACTGTGTTGGCAGCTACGGTGGTGTGATCTTCAAGAACCGAGTTCTCCTTGATTAAACTGGTCCCAACTGTCTGAGTTGTATTCGTAGTATCCATGGTGACATTTCCGCCAAGCACCGTGTTCGCTGCGATTTCAGTGGTGCTTTTCAGGATGGAACCTTCGGCAATGGTACTCGCGCCTGTGGTCGTGGAGGTATCCTGAATCTGGACCGAGTCAGTAATGTCAGAGTATGCGGCGAGATCTGAGTTGGCAATCAGGACAGATCCTGCAGCAAAGGTTGAATCCTGGCTCGTGGTCATGGAGGAGTTACTGATCTGATCGCCGGTAATATCCTGACCTGTGGTCCAACCGGCTGCCAGAGTGGAGTTATCGGCAATTACCGAATCTTCTTTCAGGGTCGAGGCCATGGTGGTCTCACTAGAGTCACCATCGATTTCCAGGGTGTTGGTCAGGGCAATGGCTGAGCCGCCACCGACGTTGTTGACCAGAATTTCGCTGGAACCGGACTGGTTTAGGGTTACATAACCCACAGTTGTCATGTCTGTATCCCTGAGCACGCCTTCTGTTCCGGTTCCGCCTGTTTCCACTTCAATGGCCCTGCCGTCACTGGAGGTGAGGGTCAGGTAGCCTGATGCGTCAACAGAGGCAACCACGCCATGGCCGGAGGTCTTGCTGTTGATGGCTTTTACAAGAGAGCCGTCCGAGTCATTGGTAGATACTTCGAGTTCGCCGATAGTGACGCCGTTGATGGCAAATCCCTTGTCGGTTGTTCCTGCCGCAATGTTCAAGGATGTGGTGGACTTAACCGTGGCAGAGGCTGAGATACCCAGAGTATCGGAGAGCTGGTTGATGGCGTCGGCAACGGCTCCCATGCCATGCTCACTGGTATTGTCGTAGGCGATTTCAACGGATTTAATGTTGAAGGTTTCGTTTTTCAGGTTACTGTAGATACTCAGGTCGACTGTGCCTGCCTGACCGTCTTTTAAGGTAAGCTGAGACGTTGCGGTATGGCCAATTTTAGTTGATTCGGAAGATGCGATGGAAATTCCGACGGTTTCACCGGAATAGGCGCCAATTTGGAACTGCTTATTGGTGAATGCACCGGACAGCAGCTTCTGGTTGTTGAATGACGTCGTTTTTGCGATGGTGTCAAGTTCGTCCATCAATTTGTTGATATCGGATTGGATAGCCGCACGGGATTCAGTTGTCTGTCCGTCCTGGGCAGCCTGGATAGCTTTTGTCTTAATGGTATTGATGATGTTGATAGATTCGTCCAGCGCAGCATCAGCCGTCTGAACAATGTTAATGCCGTCATTGGCGTTTTTAAGGGCCTGGCCAAGTCCGTTTTTCTGGGACCTGAGAGAATCGGCAATTGACATGCCGGATGCATCGTCAGCAGCCTTATTGATCCGCAGGCCTGATGACAGTCTTTCAAGGGAGCTTGAAAGGGCGTTGTCATTTTTAACCATGTTCTTGTGGGCATTAAGGGATGCTACGTTGGTGTTAATTCGAAGTGCCATGTTAAATCCTCCATGTTGTGTGGTCACCGGGAATCCTTTCCCGGTCATAATAAATTATATCGATTTTTCTTTATTCACCGGCCAGAGCTGAAATCCATTAACGCATATCACCTCCTTTACAAGTATTTTTGGCCTGTGATAGAACTGAGTATCGGATGATTGGTTCCAATCCTTTAGGAAACTTTAAGATTGTTTTTTATTTTCCGATAACGTTACACAGTATCCATAAAAATTAAATCAATCAGCGAAACATGGGAGCCAGTTATGGAATCAGTTTTTCAGGACAACATGAGCGTTTTAAAGCACAGGCACCTGTCCGCCTGGAAAGCCGTTACAGACTGGACGGATCCTGTTCCTAAAGCAAGGGTTGTCGTTTCTGAGGCCGGTAGCCCCAATATCCTGGTCGAAAATGAGGGGGGCGGATCAATCCTGGTGCACGATCAAAAGGAACCGGGAAGTGAATCCCTTCCGTTTATGGAAAAGGTGACAAAAGATTTTCACGGAACCATACTGGTGTTTGGTATGGGGTTGGGTTACATAGCAAAGCGCCTTTTGGATCAGCGGGAGCAGTTTCAATACCTGATCATCTTTGAAGCAGACTTATCTGTGTTCAAGCTGGCATTATCGTCAGTGAATTTGAACGCTGTATTATCAGATGACCGGGTTATTATCTGTGCAGGGGTGCCAGAGAATGTGGATGCGGTTTTAAAACCGGCCACCCGGGCGCTGATGCTTGAAGACATCCATACCCACAAACTGCTCTCATGTTTTCAAATCAACGAAGCCTATGAAAAACTGGCTTCAATGGTGTTTGATCACGTCAGCGCTTTAAATATAGACGGCTCAACCCGGTCAAACCATGGCCGGGTATTCATTGAAAATCGTTTGAGGCATCTGACTTCCATGCATCATGATCGAATGCTGGAAGAACTTACCGGAAAATTTTCCGGGGTCCCGGCCCTGATGATTGCCGCAGGCCCTTCCCTGGATAAAAATATTGACCAGATACACAAAGCGGTGGGCAAGGCGGTCATCATTGCCGTGGATACGGCCTTGCCGGTATTGCTGGCCCACGGGATCGTTCCTGATTTTGTTACGGCCATTGATTTTAATGATCCTATATTCGAGAAGATCGCGCCGGTGGCATCAAAACCGGTTGCCCATGACATCAAAATGATCTGCACCTCCTGGGTTGCCTGCTCCGTTCCCAAGGTGTTCCCTGCAAAAGCGTATTTTTGGGCCTTTGGGGTTAACCCGCTGGAAAGCTGGATGCAGACCCTTTTCGGCGGAAAAGTTAGAATCGGGGGGGCTGGCACCGTTGCCCATCTTAATTTTGCAGCGGCAGAGATTATGGGATGTGATCCTTTAATTTTTGTCGGTCAGGATCTGGCCCATTCCTATGACCGGGAGCATGCGTCAGACGTTGTTTTTACCGGAACAGAAACCATGGAGAAAATTTTAAAGGATGCGGTGTGGGTCAAAGGGGTTGATGGTGAAAAAGTTCCAACAACAAGGGTGTTGCATGGTTACAGGGTATTGTTTGAGCAATGGATAGAAAAAAGTGACAGCAGGGTGATCAATGCAAGTGAGGGGGGGGCATGGATCCAGGGGGCTGAACATATGCCGCTGACAGATGCAATTGAATCCTTCTGCCATGAGCAGATTAGCACGGAATCAGAGCCCCATGGCAGTAATCTGTCCAATATAAAACGGCAGATGGAAGCCATGCTAAAACGGGTTCAGCGGCTGGAAAAAACCGTAAATAAAGCCGCAAGGCTTGCCCAGGCGATTTCCAACGAGACCCTAAAGCTTCAAAAGAAAAAAAGGAAAATCCCATCTTTGCCCGCTGTTCCGGGACCGCTTCGTAAAAAGATTATTGAATTGGACAATTGCCACAACACCGCCGATAAAAACAAGCTCTGGGAAATTTTCGATGAAATGACCATGGGGGGGCTTAAGTTTGATGAGAGGAAAAAAAGAGAAATTGACAAATTGGAGGGCGACCCTGAGCGGTATCTGGAATGGCTTTTGATGAGCATTGAGCGCATGGACAGGGTCAATGAGATCAGAAAGGAGAATTTGGAGTTCTTTTACACCCAGGTGTCCAGTTTAATTGCCTTTTACGATAATGAACGCCGGTTGTTGCAGAAAATTGAAAGCGGTAAGGATACTGCCGCGGACGACATTATCAGCCTGGCAGATCTTTACTATGAAAATGGAGATTACAGGCTTTTAAACGGCCTGCTGGAAAAATATGACAATGCCCTCAAGCACCCGTGCGTCCATTTCTATCGGGGTCTTATCTTGCTGAAGATATGTGATTATGAAGCCTCCCAAAAGCACTTTACCGCAGCAATTGAAATGGATGCCTCCTTCCTTGAAAAAATACAACAGGAAAAAAAGAAATTGGCGGATTTTTATTATTCCTGGGCACAGACGGCTCCTGTGACATCCCTGCATAAGCCGGAAGATCAGAACGGAATGTACTATAGGTTAAAGGGGCTGCGGATTTTTCCCGATCATCCTCTTTTGAAAAAAGAGTTGAGCACGCTTGCCGATGAAGCCGTCAAGGAGATCAATACGGCGATGGGGGCAAAAGGGCTTTCCGCACTATACGAGCAAGAGGCTTGTCTTAAAGCCTGGTATGGTTTTCTGACCGGAGAAGAAGGCAAAAGATCCGGTTGTATTCAACGGAATACCGCCCTTGACCTTTTCCGGATGTATGCCAAAATTTTTCTCGATAAAAACGAATTCGAAACCGCCTATGGAATTTTTGAGCAGGCACTTTTGGCGGTTCCCGATCCCCACGAATTATATATTTCAATGGCAGATGTCTGTTTTGCCCAAAATGACTTCTCTTCAGGGATGACAAACCTTAAGAAGGCGGTCGCCTTGGAAAATGGCAATGTCGAGTATTTTAAGGTGCTGGGAGTAAATCTTGAACAGAGAAATGATTTTGGGTTCGCCGTCATGGCCTTTGAACAATATCTTGAAGTGAATCCCTCAGATCATGAGATCTTAAAGCGCCTCGGCCATTGCTGCGCCAAACTGGGCAATTCTGAAAAGGCGGAGGAAATCTATCGAAAATACGAAATAATAACGGCTGGAAAGCCTTCGGATTAAACGGTTGTGAGCGGACACCGGAAAACGGATTGTCCCTGGTATCAATACGGATGAAAGAAAGACGATTTCATTTTTCCACCCAGGCAGTTAACAAGGAGAATTTGAATGGCAAACGAGTTGAAAACTCTGACAAAAATCTGCGAAGAAATTCAATTCAGATACAGGGTTGCGTGCTTTAACTGGTATAAAAAAAAGAAAAAACCGGTAAACGTCCATGCAAAATACGGAATTTTCCGACTGCCCATGGAGATTGACGATTCGATTTCCAGGTGGCTTTATACGCGCAGGCATTATGAACTGGATCTGATCCAGGAAGCCATGGAACTCATCCGTCAGGTAAAGTCCCTGCCCAAGGGAAAAGGTACCTTGTTTGACATCGGAGCCAATAACGGGGTTATTTCAATTCAGATGCTTCTCAGCGGCCAGATAGAAAGATCGGTTGCCGTTGAGCCGGATCCGAAAAATTTTTCATCCCTTGAGCACAATGTCAGACAGAACAATCTGCAGGGGAGGGTGTCCTGTTTTAATTGCGCAGTTTCCAATGAGAGAGGACGTATTGAGTTTGAACTCAGTGAAGACAACTGGGGGGATCATCGGGTACGGAAGGCAAACAGCATTGATAAATCCTGTGAATTGTACAGTGAATCGTGCCGGCATACCATCCATGTCGAGTGCGACACCCTGTCGAATCTGATTGAAAGCATGGGCGAAAACGTGAATGCCGATACCTGCGTGGTCTGGGTGGATGTCCAGGGCCACGAAGGATATGTGTTTGAAGGAGGCAAAGACTTCTTGTCCAGAGGAATTCCTGTGGTTTCCGAATTATGGCCTTATGGGATTCAGCGGTCCGGTATGTCTCAGGAAAAATTTTGCAGCATTGTTCAAAAAATTTGGCAGTCTTTCTGGATCAAACGAAGGACAAAATTTGTTCAGTATCCCATTGAGATATTTCCGACCCTGTTTGATGAACTTGGGGATGACGGTGATTACGACACCGTTATTTTTACCTGATGGATCACGGTCGGTCTTGGGCCGGCTGCACCTCCTGCACTGAGCATTCCGGCTGGGACTTGCCGGAGTAAGTGATAGTGTAGACCCGGCCTTTGCAGGGAAATGACAGGGTATGGGGAAAGTCAAAGTCCAAATTTTGGTCATGGCTTGCTATGAGAGGCTGCACCTGTTGATATGAGTTGGCGAAAAACAGCCTCATAGACATGCCCATGCCGTGTTCCATATGTTTTATGTATCTTCCGTCGATGTCACCCGAGGTAAAGATTTTTATCTGGGCATCAAAGCCCATGGATTGCAAGCCCCTTGCCAGTTCAATTTTTTCCCCTGTATCCGAGACGACATCCTCATGGGCATGGGCAAACCGGTAAATGGTTTTTTGTTTTCCAGCCTCAGCCATGTTTTTTATATGAGCGTGGGGAAAGCTTCTGATCTCTTTTCTGCCGGCATCAAATGTGTTGGGCATGTTGGCTTTATGGGTCCATGGAGAAAATACATTTAAAGACAGCGTCACATCGGGGGTCAGATATCCTGCAAATTCGCACAATCCAAAGTCCTGACCTTTAATGTATTTTAGATTTGGCTTTGCCCAGGACGAGTTGTCAAAAATGGCATTGAGTGTATTTGGAGCGAATTTTGAGACAAGATTGGCAATATACCCCCCGTAGGAACTGCCGATGGCAAGGATGATTTTTGGAATCTGCGGGTATCGGCCAAGCAGGTCGTTTAGGGCAAAAATATGATCAAGGGCGGGCAGAATGCCAAAGTTCTGGTACTCTCCCTTAGCAGGATACAGGGTTCCGGGAACAACGAGCGGAGTGGTTTTGTCTGGTCTTAGCTCTGCCGCTTTTGACAGCAGCTCATCTATTTTTTCGCAGTGATGCAGGCCGGTAAGGGAGTGAAGCAGGGCCAGTGTCTCTTTTTCCAGTACAATGGCAGCCCCTGTCTCGGGCCGGGAGAAAAAACAATGATAATCCACACTGAGGCAGGCCATTTCATAGGTTTTGCAGACATGCTCCTGAAAGTTTGTCCGGTATGCCCCGGCATCCTCGCCAAATCCGGCAATATATACCACAAGTCCTTTGATGTCACCCTTCTTGGGAAGAGCCACAGAGTAAGCAATGGTCCTTTTGGCCCCGTAGTGGAGTTCAAAATCCTTGTGTGCATCTATTGTATGGGTATAAACGTTCAATTTTTTTGCCACTGTCCTAAGGTTATTTGAGATCCGCACAGTCTTTAAGATCATGGTCAACCATCATTTCAATGAGATCCTTGAATCTGACAGAGGGCTTCCATCCCAATTTATCCTGTGCCTTTGAAGAGTCCCCGATCAAAAGGTCAACTTCCGCCGGGCGGTAATACTTGGGACTGATTTTGACCCGGACCTGTCCGGTTTTTTTATCCACTCCCTGCTCCTTTAATCCCTCTCCTGTCCACTCAATGGGAATCCCGGCATGTTCAAAAGCATATTCGCAAAATTCGCGGACGCTATGGGTTTCCCCTGTGGAAATGACATAATCCTCGGGTTCTGGTTGCTGAAGCATCAGATGCATGGCTTTTACATAATCGCCTGCATATCCCCAATCCCTTCTGGAGTCAATATTACCCAGTTCAAGGTACTGAATCTGACCCAGTTTAATACGTGCTACCGAATGGGAAATTTTTCTTGTGACAAACTCATGTCCCCTTCTGGGGGATTCGTGATTGAAAAGAATTCCGGAGCAGGCGAATTGATTGTAACTTTCCCTGTAATTGATAGTGATCCAGTGACCGTAGACCTTGGCTGCACCATAGGGGCTTCTGGGGTAAAAAGGGGTTTTTTCATTCTGGGGAACCGTCAGAACTTTGCCGAACATCTCGCTTGAAGAGGCCTGATATATCCTTGATCCGGGGACAACCCTTCTTGCGGATTCCAGAATCCTTGTGACCCCGAGTGCAGTGAATTCACCTGTTAGTACGGGTTGATTCCAGGATGTGGGTACGAAGCTTTGGGCCGCAAGGTTGTATATTTCATCCGGCTGAGCCTGCGCCATGATGTCCATCAATGAGGTTTGATCCAGAATATCTGCGTTGAGAATGGTGATATCGTCTATCAAGTGGTGAATACGTTCGTAAGCCACGGTGCTTGACCGTCTTATCATACCATAGACCCTGTATCCCAGGGAGAGAAGATAGTCGGCAAGGTATGATCCATCTTGGCCTGTAATGCCGGTAATAAGGGCTTTTTTCATGGGGTATCCTTTCAGACTGTCCTAATGTCGGTCATGGGCAGCCGCTTGTTTTTGCTCATGGCGGATGGTGTCTTCAATCAGTTGGTTGACCATGGCCTGAAAGTTTAAAGAGGGTTTCCATCCTGTCTTTTTTTCCAGTTTCAGGCAGTTGCCTATCCTCATCTTTGAATTTCGTATAAGAATGCCGCTGTTCTCTTCAACATGTTTTTCCCAGTCCAGGTTGAAATATGAGAATGCCACCTGGACAAATTCCAGAACAGAGTGGGGCGTGCCACGGGATATGATAAACGTGTCCGCCTCCTCCAATCCCAGAATTCGGTGCATCGCATCGACTACATCCGGGGCATAACTCCAGTCAACTTTTGCTTGAAGACTGCCTAAAATGAGTTTGTTTTTTGAGCCCCGTGAAATTTGAATAGCGGCGTCTATGATTTTTTTGGATAGAAAATGACTGCCCCGAAGATGGGATTCATGATTGTATAATATCCCTGCGGAGGCAAATATTCCATACTTGTTTTGAAACTCACGGCAAAGCCACATCCCCTGGGCCTTGGTCATGCCATAAAAGCCAACAGGGGATATGGGGGTCTGTTCATCTTGTGTATGCCCGTCGGTCCCATTGAAAATAAGAGAGCTTGACGCATAAAAAATTTTACACAAAGGGGCGTGCCCCCGGACAGCGCACAGGCAGTTGAGCAACCCTGTAACGTGGATCTTCTGGGATAAAAGAAATTGGGATCTGACCGGCAGTTTTTCATCCTGCTCCGATGAGACATGATAGGCCGCAAGGTAATACAGCTCGTCGGGTCTGAATGCCGCCACCATGGATATGATGGATTCAGGGTCCGAAATATCCGGCTTGAACGGGAAACCTTCCGGGGCTGAACAATGCAAAGCGGTGCTTGAAAACCCAAGTACGTCATATCCTTTTTTTTCAAGCAGGATGGATAAAAGCGTCCCGTCCTGACCTGTATGGCCTACAATCACAGCCTTCATTTTACATGATTTCTATTTGGGGAAGGGGAAATATCAATTTCCCTCCGCTTTTAAGATAGTCCCATTCTTTTTGAATAATAGTCTGTTTAAAATGCCAGGGCAGGACCAGCATATAGTCCGGCTTCATTCTTTTTGCTTCCGCTTCCGAGATGATGGGAATATGGGTATGCGGGGTGAACGATCCGAATTTATTGGGATTGACTTCGGCAATAAACGGAATCTGTCTGGGAGTCAGGTTACAGTATTGAAGCATAACATTGCCTTTGGTGGACGCGCCGTACCCTAAAACCGTTTTGCCGTGGCTTTGAAGATGGGACAATAAATCGCGCAGGGCCTTGCGATGTTCCTTTATCCGCTGTTCAAAAAAACGATAGGGTTTTGTCGTAGTGATCCCCATATCGTCTTCTCTTTTGAGAAACCATTCAATCAAAGGGGCGTTGCTTTTATATGAGGCCTCTTTTCGGGCCGCCGTTACGGCAAAACTGCCCCCGTTGACGGCATTCATTCCCACATCGATTATTTTCAGGTCACAGGATTCCAAAAGATTTTTGATCACGGCCAGGCTGTAGTATTCAATATGTTCGTGGCATACGGTATCGTAGGCATTCATGTCGAGCATGGAGGGCATATAGCTTTGTTCAAAGTGCCAGATCCCTTCTTTGTCCAGAATGGATGCGATATCCTCCACAAATTGTTTTGGGTATTCAAGGTCATAGAGCATGGCGATGGAACTTATGATCTTCGCATGTTTATCGGGGCATATCTTTTTAAAGACGGACTTGGAAAAGAAATCCGGAATCCTTTGGATCTCTTCGGGATAAAAACTTTTGAACTTGTCATTTGTGGGATCAATGCCGATCCTTCGCAGCCCTGTTTTTGTATAGGATTTCAAAAAAGTCGCGTCATTGCTGCCGATATCGACCACCACGTCTCCCTTGCCGACGGGGCAGATTTTCTCAAGGAGCTGGGCTTTTTGTTCCAGGTGTCTGACCATGGATATATTCAGTCCTGAACGGTATCCGTAATTCATTCCGTACATTTCATTGTGATCAAACGAGTGCCTGAGCTGTAACAAACCGCAGTTTGTACATAAAACCAATTCAAGGGGGCCTGATGTGACGGGTGTGTCAATATGCTTTGGAAATACACCGGTGAGTGCCTGTTTACCAAGATCAAGCACGGTGGACAGATCTTGGCTGCCGCAGATACGGCATGCTTGAATTTGTTTTACAACGCTGTTCATTTGATTTTCAACTCCCCAATGCGGTTTAAATGTCTTTTGTGCTTCCGATTACCTTTGCCGGGACACCGGCGACGATGGAATAATCCGGAACATCTTTGGTCACAACGGAGTTGGCTGCAACAATAACGCCGTCTCCGATAGTGACACCACCTGAAATAATGGCGCCTGCAGCGACCCAAACACTTTTGCCGATGTGTATATCGTATCCTTTTGGCGGAACCTCCTCTTCTCCCCCGCCCCAGCCTGAAGGTTTTGCACCCGGCATGAGGGAGGCCCGCATCCCATCTTGGAACTTATGTCTTCCTGTGATGACCATGACATTATGGCTGAATATGGTATAGTCTCCAACGGTTATGGAACCGCTGGCAAGATTGAAAACCGTGTTTGCTACACATACACGGTTGCCCAAATTCAGGGTTCCGCTTGTTCCGACAATAAAGGATGTGTCATAAAAATAATATTTGAACAACCGCATGATCGGGCGAATTGGTCCTCTCATTCGCTGCTTTAGTGTTTCAATGAACATCTTCAGTCGTCAGCTCCGTCATTGCATACCGTATGGCGCAGTTTCCACTCGTCTTTCTGCTTTGCCCATAAGTGAGGGGATCTGAACCTGTCGGTTAAATCCGTTCGGAAAAAATCCGGATCGATTTCCAGATACTCCATGATTTCATTAAAGTACCGGTCCGGGAATTCTCCGTCAAACCGCTTTACCAGGGCCTGACCTTCTTCCCGGGTGAGATGGCGGTTGCGGATCTCCTGGGAGGCGTCGTAGGTGGCCCTGCCAATACCGAATTTTATATAAGTGGTATAATAGTGAAGGTCATCTATTTTATCGTCAATGCTGTTGTATTTGCTGTAAGTTCCCTGTGTCCTGAAAGGGCGCGGTTTGAATCCTGTGTTTTCAACGGCATAATAATACGCCTCCTGGGGCGTCCACTTAAGATAATAGCCAAGATAGTGGACTTCTATGTCGGAGTTGTTCAAATCTTCGGCCGCCGGGGGGAGAAAGGACATTAAATCGGCTGTGGTCAGATCGTAACGGTCTACGATCTCCTTTATGGGCAGGCCGCCTAAATATACATCCCCAAGGTTTTTCATGGTGTAATAGGATTTGTCCCTAAGCGATACTGAATTTTCTGCAATGGGGTTTCCATATTCCGTTTCATTTTCTCCGTAGAAAACCAATGGGATATTTAATTTCAATGCAAGTTTCGGGGCCAGGTTTTTTTGACCGAGAATAAATGTTTGAAACGGATGAAACAGATTTTCAATGGATATTTTGGTCAGGATCTTCATGGCCTTTCCGTTTCTGTTGAAACTCAGGTTGTCGAACCCGCCGATATCTATCCAGTTTTTAAAATTTTTGTATCCGTATTCCGTGTAGAGGATCGGTGGCCAGGTAACGGTCAAAGGGTTCATACCGTATTTGTACTTTAGAATATGGGCCTGAAGGGCGCTGTCTTTACCCCCGGAACCGGGTACGATGCAGTCATAGGACCCATCATTTTTCCGATGCTTGTCCAAAAGCTTTTGCAGCTCTTTTTCCCTTTCCTCCCAGTTGATTGTCCTCTCTTTTTCTTCGGCAACCCTGCAGGCATCACAAACCCCTGCATCATCTATGACCAGGGTTCTTTTTTTTGTTTTGATGGTATGTTTGAATTCGACTGCTGATGTGGGTCTCTGGTTGGACATGACGCAGTTTTTGCAAAAGACGACGTTTGAGGGAAGACCATATTTGGTTTCAAGTTTCTGCTGCATAGTGTTCACCCTTTTTTCTTAACTAACTTAGCCCAGTTGCGGTAAAATAAAATTCCTTTTTCCGAACTTTTTTCCGGATGGAATTGTGTGGCGATCAGATTATCGCTTTCTATGGCAGAGCAAAACGTCGTATCTCCGTAGGATGTGGTTGTAAGAATGACATCCTTTTCATCCGGAGTGCAATAAAAAGAGTGGACAAAATACATAAAATTATCGTTGTCTATTCCGGATAAAACCGGACTTTCTTTCCTCTTTTTTATGGTATTCCATCCGATTTGGGGGATGCGCATCGGCACTGCATTCTCCTGAGCTCTGAATTTTGTCACCGTGCCTTTAATGATATCAAGGCCGGATGTATTTACAAATTCCTCACTGTGGGAAAATAACAATTGCATTCCAAGGCAGATACCTAAAAAGGGCTTTTTTTGTTCCGTGATAACCTTTGTGATGGTTTCAATCAGATCCAGTTTGTCCAATTGCTCCATGGCTTTTGCATAGGCGCCGACCCCCGGAAGGATAACCCCGTCAGCCTCAAGTATAATATCTTTATCCCAGGTCAGCACCGGGGCGAGGCCCACGAATTTGCAGGCGTTGGCAACACTGAACATGTTGCCCATCTGGTAATCAATAATGGCTATTTTCATAGGATGGTATCTTGATTTTAAATCCTGCAATAAATGTCTTGTTCCGACAATGCCTGTTTTAACGTATTAATATCGGTGGTCTCAAACTGCTTTGGTTTTTTGATATTATTTAAAAAAACCGTGTTTCCCTCTTGTTTAAACTCGTTACGGGTATTGCCTGCTGAAAGTTTCTCCAGGGCGTTATAATGCAGGATGGATGCCAGAGACACGGCATTCACCTTTGTCTGTTGCACGGCGGCGGTGATATCGGATGCCTTTGCACATCCCCCGTGCGCTACCACGGGGATATTAACCGCTTGGCAAATTTTTTGTGTAAGCCCGATATCAAGGCCATGACCTGTTCCCTCATTGTCCACTGAGGTGATCACAATTTCCCCGCATCCCAGTTCCTCTACCTTTTTTGCCCACTTGCAAACTTCCACCCCGGTATGCTCCCTGCCGTTGTCGGTATAAGCATAATACTTGCCGTCGGGGTGTTTGATCGCCTCAATGGTGATCACAATGGTGGATGAGCCAAACTCCCTGCTGGCCTTTTTTATCAAGTCCGGATTATTGATGGCTGCCGTATTCAAGGAGACTTTATCCGCCCCCGATCTGAGGACATTTTTTATATCATCCAGTGTGCGGATCCCACCGGAAACTGTGAGCGGCACAAATATTTTTTCGGCGGTTTTTTTGATGATGTCATGTAGGCTGTTTCGTTGATACAAGCTTGCAACAACATCAACAAAAAACAATTCATCGGCGCCGCCGGCATAATAAAATTGGGCGAAATGTTCAGGTTTTCCAAGAACCCGCAACCCCTCAAGATGAATTCCTTTTACAAGGTTTGGCCCTTTTATGTCGAGCCTTGGTATGATTCTTAAAGGTTCCATTGTTCTGTATTTAATTTTGTTCTTTCAAGGTGTCCGGCCGGTTAAAGATCAATTGCATTGAATCTGCCCTGCTATAAAAACGCGTTTTTTCCAAGTGCCGTGTCGATGGTCATCCAATATGTACGGGCAGAGACCAGGCTTTGAATACGCATGGCTCCCTGCCGGGCGATTTTGTCTTGTTCCTTTTTGTTTTCAAGGAAGAAGGATATCTGTTCCGCAGCATGTTCCGGGGATGTATATCCGGCAAAGTGCTCGCCAGGAGTAAAAAAACGCTCAACGCCGGGAATGCTGGGTGCAACCAAAAGGCAGCCGCAGGCCAATACTTCCGTATATCGAAAAAGAAAATGCGGCATAAAGTTCCAGTCCCTTCCTTTTTCAATAATCTGATCAGCGGTGGTAACAATGACGGGGGCATCTATAATAGCCTGCCAGTAATCTGTGTCATCCGTCCTTTTTTCCCCTAATTGATGGCCCTTAATTTCAATCGCATGGCCCTTGTCTTTTAAAAGATCATTTATCCTGTTCAGTATGGTGATTCGCGGCTCATACAAGGAACCGGTAAAAACGGCGCTGGGGGAAGGGGTGTTTTGCGTCTGTTGTCTCAACGCGTTCAAAGTTGCCATGGTCTGCATTGAAAAGGGCATGAGGCAGGGGCCGACCAGGCGGCCGTGCGGAAATATCCGGTGCACTTTTTTAGGGGACATCTGTGCGGCCACAATTCCTTTTTTGGCCGTAACCACAGCGCACTGGGCACGCCACTGCCTGAACGGCAAATCGGTTAACGCGGCAATGGGGATGACCCCATGCCAGTGTAAAAGTGTGGCGATTCTAAAACTTTGGTATAATCCCACTGCCCGGTTCTGGCTTCCTGTCCTCGGACTGTACAAAAAATGGGTGGGCCTGTTTTTTATAATGGCGTGTCGAACCTGTGCGCAATAACTGCCCTTTTGGCGGATTTGCAATTTGTAGACATTTTGGCTTCCCAAGTATTCGCAGGCTGAGGCATATAACTCTTTATACTCAATAATTTCCCAGCCTTTCATGCCAGCTTCTATGCAAAGCAAGGGATCTGAATCCTGCCTGTCTTTTTTCCTCACACCCCATTTTAGAATACTGATTAGGGAAAGGCAGAGCCAGGCAAACCAGTACGGTACGAAAACGCTTCGCGGAATCAGCCAGCTCATGGCATTTTGACAGTTTCTGAGCAAAATATTCATAGGGATCAGGGAAAACTCCATAAGGTTGATCTAAATTACGGCCTTTGATTACTTCATCGGCCATTTTCAGAGGATCTGAAAGTGAAAAATAAAATACCGCCGGGTTCGGGTCGGACTGTAAAAATAATTTATCCCGCCATGGCATGGTCCCTACCAGGCATTGAGTCCACCGTCAACAATGATGTTCTGGCCTGTTACATAGCTTGATGCATCCGAGGCCAGGTAGAGCAGAGCGCCGACCATTTCATGGGCCTGGGCCATTCGGTTCATAGGAATACGGCCGGCATACCGGTTTTTAAATTCATCGTTCTGGCCGCTTTCCGTACCCCCGGGAGTTAAGGTGTTTACCCGGATGCCCTGGGGAGCCCAGTAGGTGGCCAGGTGTTTTGTCAAACCGATGACCGCTGCCTTGGATGCCGTGTAGACCGCAGGGGTATTGATCTCCCGGTTCAGGTAAAAGGAGCCTTCATAAATCCTGTGGTCCGGGGCCATCACACCGTAAATGGAAGCGGTCTGGATGATGCTTCCGCCCCGGCCCTGGGCTACCATCTGTTTGCCCACGGCCTGGGCCGTTAAAAACATGCCGTCTATATTGACGGACATGATGCTGCGCCATTCCTCCAGGCTGTAGTCTTCAAATGGGGCAAAAAAGGCGTCCAGATCGCAGGATTTGCCTGCCGCATTATTGTGGAGGATATCAATGGCCCCAAACGCGTCGATCACTTGGGCTACCATTGATTTGACTGAAGTGGGGTCTGACACGTCGCAGCAGATCCCCACGGCATTTGACCGGTATTGATTTCGGATGTCCTGGGCCAGTGTGTCCGCTTTTTCCTGGTCAATATCCACCACCGCCACACAGGCCCCGGCCTGGGCCAATCCGGCGCAAAAGTGTCTGCCGAGAATGCCGGCTCCGCCCGTTACTACAGCATTTTTTCCGGTCAGGTCAAATTTTGATGTATAGGACTGTGCCGCCATTTTTACCTTTGTTTCTCCATAAGCATGTTAACAATATCAAAATCCAGTTGCGTATCAATGTCGATGGAACGCTCCTCCGGCATGACAAAGAGTTTTGTATCCTCGTAAAATACAGACGGACTCTGCATAAAAACGTTCCTGTTCCAGACATAAATTGAGGCGTTCATGTCAAAGCAGGCCGGCGAATCCTGGCGTCTGACAACTGTCTTGTCCAGTTGTTTTGATAAACAAACCGACCCGTCTTTTTTCAGTTCGACCAGGTTGAAATAGGGTGAGCGCCTGGCCGGTGCCGCTGTAATCACATTGGAGACGGCTTTGGATTCCAGAAGATCGACGGCACCGCGGATGTCATCGGGTGTGCGCAGAGGCGATGTGGCATCCAGGTCCACCAGAATATCAAAACGGGTTTGGGTGTGCCGTTCTGCCGCTTCAACGCAATGCTGTATGGCCGGCAGTTTTGCCGAATTGTCTGTGGCCAGTTCCGGCGGGCGCAGGATCACCTGGTCTGCCCCCCAGTGCGCCGCCGTTTCCAGGATGGCTTGGGAGTCGCTGCTCACGGCAATGTGTTGAAACAGGCCCGATTGTCTGGCCTGTTCAAGGGTGTGGGCGATCAGGGGCTTGCCGCCAATTATCCGGGTATTTTTATTTTTAACGCCTTTGGAGCCTCCTCTGGCGCAGATGGTGCACAATCGTTTCATCGTTCTATCCATTGGGTTGTCCGGGCAGCTTTTTCTGCCGCTGCAATTGTTTCCATGATGTCCATGGCCTCTTCAAAGCTGCAGAGCGACTGGGTCCGGCCTTCTAAAATGGCCCGGTGTTGCTCGGTATACGTGTCGTCCGAATCCATATAAACCTGATCGGTTCTGTCGTTTGTTGTGATACTATTGGAGATGAGATCTGCATGGATGCTCTCTTTTCTTGAAAGAATCCGTATCTGTCTGGTATGAATCCGGTCAAGATAGTTGATATTGATGGTGATGGTAAGACCGCTTTGCATTTCCATGATAATTGAGAAATGATCGTCACTGTCGATATCCAGGGAGCCGGAAGTGCCGCCTTTGGCCGTCAGTTTCTTCCATGGGCCAAAAAGGAATCCTGCATAATCCAGTTCATGGCTCAGATCACGCAGGACGCCGCCGCCCATTTGCCTGCTGGCGGAATAGCTTTTGCGATAGTCTCTTTGCGGCCGCCAGTCCGGCAGGAAGGATCCGGTATAAATGTGGGCTGTGACCAGGCCTTTCATCATCCCGATTTTGCGTTTTAGCGTTTTGATGATGGGATGCCATCTCAGGTTGTACGCCACCGCCGCATGGGAAAACTTGTTGTGGGGAAGCGCTGAAACGCTTTTGAACAGTGGCTTTTCAACCAGGAGACGCCCCCTGAAATTTGCATCAATCAAGTCTTGGATGGTTTTGAAGTGTTCGTCGGTTCGGTTGGCCACCACAATATAGTCCGGTTGCCAGCAGGACAGGGCCTCACCCAAGGTTGAAAAGTGATTGCTGACAGCCACCGGCTGTTGGCTTAGCACGGCAACCCTGCATTTCAGGCCTTCAAGGATTCTGACATGACGGCTGCCGATGGAACCGTACCCGATGACCAGTGTTTTCACGTAATTTCACCCCGGGCCTGTCTGAGATGCTGGGGAGATCCGATATCAAGCCATTCCTTTTCAAGAATAAAGGCTCCGCATGCCCCTTGCCGGTTCAGCGCCTGTTCGAAAAGGGTGGTGATGGGAAAACTTATGTCCGGGGGGACATGGGAGACCGCCTCGGGGGAAAGAACATAAATTCCCGCATTGACGGTTTCTTCCAGGACCGGTTTTTCCACCAGGCTTGAAAGGGCATTGCCCTTGACCTGGACACACCCGAAGGGAACCTGGTGAAAATAGGGATAGACCCCCATGGTGGCGTAAAAATTGTTCTGTTCATGAAAGTCGATCATCTTTGCAAAATTGGCATCCTGGATTAAATCTCCGTTCATGACAATCAGCGGATGGGTGGGGGCTTCGGGAAGCAATGATAGGGCACCGCCTGATCCAAGGGGTTTTTCCTCCCTTAGATATTCAATGGAGATACCAAATTGGGAGCCGTCTTTGAAATGGTCCTCGATCATGTCGCCCAGGTAGTTGACTGCCAGAAATATGCGGTTGATACCATAGCTTATCAGATGAAGGACAATGCGCTCAAGAATCGGCCGGCCGGCGACTTTTATCATGGGTTTGGGGATGGTTTCAGTGAGAGGGCGCAGCCGCATTCCCTTTCCTCCGGCCATAATCACGGCCCAGCAGGGGCTTGACACAAAACCCAGCATGTCATGGAGAAAATGCATGCCGATGACCGTTCCTTTCTTATCCACAATGGGAACCTGTTCAAACCGTCTGGCATGCATGATATCCAGAACCTTCACTCTGGGGTAATTCGGGGGGACAGTAAAGCAGTGGCGATTGATCAGATCTGTGACAGGGGAGCTAAGGTCGCTTCCTTTGAGAAGAGCCTTTCGGATATCTCCATCGGAAATAGTACCGATAAGTTTGAGATCCGGATCCACAGCCAGCGCCAGGCCCGCACCGGTATTGTCCATACATGCCATGCAGTTAAGAATGCTTGTGTCCGGGCTGATGCAGTATTTGTTCATTGTGTCACCTCCTGGAGCGCCCAATGGTGTTCAACCTGGGGCAGGTCTGATACACTATCGTCATGATAACGGCAGATCATGAAATATTTTTCTTTGGATGCCGGACAGATCTGCACCGGCAATAATATCCGCAATGGCTGAACAGGTTCCCTCTTTGTCATAGGGGTTGATATGGGTTTGAAAGGTTTGCCTGAAATCCTGTGATAATGCCTTTTTTATGGCGCGGCAGATCGCTTTTTTTTCCGGAGCCGCATTGATGATACTTGCAGCCTGGATTCTTCCCTTTTGACGGTCGCCGATGTTAATGGTCGGCGTGTTCAGGCTGGGGGCCTCGATGATTCCGCTGGAGCTGTTGCCAAGGACTGCTTCGGCATATTTCATGGCAGAAAGGTATCTGAGCACTCCCATGGATGACACGGCAAGGCTTGTTTTTGTATGGGCGGCTGTGTATGCATCAATCATATTGTTAATGACGCGCCCGTCTGTATCTGAATTGGCCTTGGTAAAAATCATGTTCATACTGACAGTGGCGTCCAGCGCATCCAGAACGGCCTGGAACTGAACCCGGGCCGTGCCGGTTTCCAGGGTGACCGGGTGAAATGTAACGAGAAGAAACGGGAGGTCCAGATTGAAGTCCAGCGCATCTGCAAGAGACTCCCGGCTCATCAGCGGGGTTCGGTGAAGGTTTTCCACACCCAACGCCCCGACATTGAAAACAGTTTCAGGGGCTTCTCCCAGCTGAATAATGCGGTTTCTATATGGGGGGCAGCTCGCAAAGTGAAGATGACTCAGTTTGGTAATGGCATGGCGGAAGGCATCATCCATAGCGCCTTGTGTGGATTCCCCCCCATGAATATGGGCCACAGGAATGTTGTGGACCTGGCAGGCGGAGGCCATGCACAGGGTCTCAAACCGGTCGCCCAGCAGCACAACCAGATCCGGGCGCAGCCTTGTCAATGCATCGCCGTAACCGATCATCGCCATTCCCATGGATTTGCAGATGGAAGAAGGGGTGTCTGCCGATAACAGCATTTCAACCGATTCGTCCGGCTTAAAACCGTCGGCCAGGATTTCATCGACGGTTGTACCGAATTCAGGGCAAAGATGGGTGCCGCTGACGATGAGCTGCAGTTGCAGTTCCGTTCGCCTGCGTATTTCCGAAAGCAAGGATTTTTGCAGGCCGTAGTCCGCTCGGGTGGAGGTATATACGCAGATTTTACGCCTCAAGGGGGGCATCCTTTTCATAGTTTCGGGTTGCGGTGCGGCCCATGATCTCCTCCCAGCGCATGGGCGAGATTCCTGTGCCCGGTCTTTTCGCCGTGACATTGTCAGGGGAAAAACGGTCTCCTTTTTTTATGGAGCAGGCAGCAACAAGACTCTTGCGAACAACGGATATATTGGACAGATCCGTGGCCGTGGGTTTCTTGATTCCGGATCCCATGGCGCGTTCAATATTCCGGATAGCCTTTACCATGGCGGTCAGTTCTTTGGGTTCCAGGGACGCTGCATGGTCCGGGCCTGGAAGGGTTCGGTCCAGGGTGAAATGCTTTTCAATGACCGCAGCTCCCATGGCCACCGCAGCCGCGGCAGCTTCAATGCCTAAGGTATGGTCCGAATATCCGACTGCGGCTTGAGCAAATGCATGGCTCATGGTCCTCATGGCATTTAAGTTCACATCTTCAAAGGGGGTCGGGTAGCCTGTGGTGCAATGAAGCAGGGTGATATTTTCGGTTGCGGTCCCGGAACCGGTCAACAGGTCAAGAGCATCCTCTACTTCTCCTAAATCCGCCATTCCTGTTGAAAGAAAGATCCTTTTGTTTAACCGTCCTATCTTCTTAAGATAGGGCAGGTTGGTGATTTCCCCTGAAGGAATCTTAATCGTGGTCACACCCAGGGTGTCCAGCAGGGCCACACTGGCAAGATCAAAGGGGGAAGAGATGAATTCAATCCCCAGGGAACGGCAGTGGGAAATAATTTCCCGGTGGGCTGCCGGGTCCAGTTCAAGTTTGCGAACCATTTCATGCTGGGTTTCAAAAGGGTTGTCCCCGTTTTTCTGGTAATCCGCCTTGGGGGCGTTGCGGGTGATAAGATTTTCAGCGGTGAAGGTTTGAAACTTGACGGCATCCGCGCCGGCATCCGCTGCGGCCGAGACCATTTGCAAGGCCCTTTCTGTGCTTCCATTATGGTTTACACCCGCTTCTGCTATGATAAATGTTTGGTTCACGGTGATCCTTTTACCAGGCTGTTGGCATAAATAAAATCTTGGGGTGATACCCGGGTATATTCTTTTGAAACCGCACCGCTTCCCCAGAATGTGCCCTCTCCCACATCAACACCTCCGTTCACAATGGCACCGGTGGAGATATGGCAGTGGTCACCGATCACCGCATCATGTTCAATCAGGGCTTTGGTATTGACGATGCAGTTTTTTCCCACCCGGGCGGCAGCGTTGATTACGGCATGGTGCATGACAATGGTCCCTTCGGCAACCCTGGCATGGGCGGACACGTATGCCAGAGGTGAGATTACAACCGGAAACCTTGCCTTATGTTTTTTTGCCTCATTAAAAAGAGACTGCCTTTTTTGGGATGACCGGATTTGACCTAAGGTGATGAGAATGTTTGAAAAATCGGCAATGAGATCCGGCAGATCCTTGTCTGTTCCGATGATCGTGTAGTTCAGCACCTTCTGGCCTAATTTTTCTGCCACATCAACGATGCCTGCAATGGTAAAACGGTCTTCCTGCTCAATGACATCGATGCAGGATTTGCAATGCCCGCCGCCGCCCAACAGCAGAATCGGCTCTTTCATCGGGTCACACTGCTGGGGATATTCACCAGCCGGTCCTCAAGCCATTTGGCGGTTTCAAGGGAATCGTGCTGGCAGTGGTTGAACATGGGCAGGCGGTTCATCAGGGTCCAGACGGGACGGGCCTGGACCTGATGATCATTGGCGAATTTCAAAAACGCATCCCGGTTTTTTTTGTCTTTTAGTATCAGGGCGTTGAGCCAGTAGTTCGACCGGGCCTGCGGAGGTTCCTCCACAAAGGCAATATTTAATTGCTTAAAAAAAGCTGCGTAGGCTGCCGCTGTTTTTCTCTTGTTTTCAAGAAAGTCAGCAAATTGCTCCATCTGGGCACAGCCTACAGCCGCATTGATGTTGGGCATCCTGTTGTTGTACCCGACCTGGTCGTGGTAGAACTCCCAAGGATGGGGCTGTTTGGCCGTAGTTGAAATATGCCGTGCTCTTGCTGCAAGCTGGGGGTCACTGGTCAAAATGGCCCCTCCGCCTCCCGTGGTCACAGGCTTGTTCCCATTGAAACTGAGAATGCCAAGCTGCCCGAATGTTCCCAGGTGCCTGTTCTGATAATAACTCCCCATCCCCTCGGCAGCATCTTCAATCACGGGAATGCCGTAGTCATCACAAATTTGCACGAGCTGAGTGATCCGGCAAGGGTGGCCGAAGGTGTGCACCGGGACACAGGCGGCAATTTTTCTTCCTGAAATTTTATTGTAGCAAAATCCGTCTTTTTTTATCTCTGCGCAGGTCTTGAGGAATTGCGACAGCGCTTCGGGGCAAAGCCCCAGTGTCTTCTTTTCCACATCTAAAAATACAGGCTGCGCCCCGCAATAGGCAATGGCATTGGCGGTGGCAACAAAGGTGAGCGGCTGGGTAATGACTTCGCATCCGGATGAAACCCCTGCAATAACAAGGGACAGGTGCAGTGCGCAGGTCCCGTTCACAACCGCTATGGCATGTTCGGCTCCGGTATAGTCTTCAAGACATTTTTCAAACCGGTTGACATACTGTCCCACATAGGACACAAAAGTTGAGTCAATGCAGTCTCCCAGGTATTTTTTCTCATTGCCTGTAAATATTGGCGCATGGAGAGGAACAGGACTTTGCCCGGGGTACCGATCTTTGATAAATGATAGGATTTCCTCAAACATTATAGATATCGGACTTATATTTTTGAAGGTTATCCCCTGATTTAAACCAGGCAATGGTCTCTTTTAGGCCTTGTTCCAGAGTGTAGTCCGGGCGCCATCCGGTCAGCTTTGTCAGCTTGGTGTTGTCCCCGAAAAGCCGGTTGACTTCGCTTTTTTCGGGCCTGAGGCGCAGGTCTTCGGATACGATTTTTGCTGACGGATTAATTTGCTCAATCAATGTTCCGGCTAGTTCTCCGATAGAGATTTCCTGTTGGGATGCGATATTAATCTCTTCTCCGACGGCTTTTTTACAGCAGGCAATAGCGATAAAGCCTTTTACAATGTCTTTGACAAAGTTAAAATCCCTTGTGGGGTGAAGACTGCCTAAGTTAATGGTCTTCGCTCCGGAAAGCAGTTGGGTGATGATGGTGGGGATGACCGCCCTGGCCGACTGACGGGGGCCATAGGTATTAAATGGCCTGACGATGGTGACGGGGGTGCCAAAACTTCTGTAAAAGCTTTCCGCCAGTCTGTCCGCCCCGATTTTTGTAGCTGAATAGGGGGACTGGCCTTGAAAGGGATGGGATTCATCCATGGGAACGTATTGGGCCGTGCCGTATACTTCCGAGGTCGATGTCACCATCACCCGTGAACAGTGACCGTCCCTTGCCGCCTGGAGGATGTTTAAAGTCCCTTTGATATTGGTGTCTACGTAGGAATCGGGCGAATGATAGCTGAAGGGAATGGCGATTAACGCCGCCAGATGAAAGACCCAGTCAATCCCGGCCATAGCCTCCCGGACGCCGTTGGGATCCCTGATGTCTCCTGAAAACACCTTGATTTGTGACAGGATATCTTTGGAAAGACTGTCAAGCCACCCCCAGCTGTTAAAGGAGTTATAGTACACAAAGGCTTTTACATTAAACCCTTTGCCTACCAGTGCTTCGACAAGATGGCTTCCGATAAATCCATCCGCCCCTGTAACCAATACCTGTTGACCTTCTGATTTTAATGGTGTGCTCATTGGTTTTTTCTAACCAAATAGGTTTTTACAAAATTGTTTTTGATCCTATCGTCTTGATGGCAATACTTAGTAATTTCTATCTTGCAAGAAAATTGAGGTAAGAGCAATAAAAAATTAGGCGAATGTCACATTTGATAGTCTGTGAGGTTGTGTTTGGGGGAAGATGGTTAGGTATAGATAGGGAATGAATATTGCATGGCCAGCAGTGGGTGTTTGTGGTATAAAAAAATAATTTTCAAATACTAATCCAGAGGATTAAAAAATATGCTGAACCGCAGGACAGTACTCATAACCGGGGGAACCGGTTCCTTTGGCCGAAAATGTGTGGAAATTATTTTGTCCCGGTATAAGCCTAAGAAAATTATCGTATTCAGCCGGGATGAGTTCAAGCAGTTTGAAATGGCGCGGCAGTTTCCGGCGGAAAAATGGCCTATCCGGTATTTTATCGGGGATGTCCGGGATAAAGAGCGGCTAAAATGGGCCTTCCAGGATGTGGACTATATCATCCATGCGGCGGCCATGAAACAGGTTCCGGCCAGTGAATACAACCCAACGGAGTGCATCAGGACCAATATTGCAGGGTCAGAAAATGTGGTCAATGTGGCGGCGGACTGCGGGGTCAAAAAAGTGATTGCCTTGAGTACGGACAAGGCTGTGAATCCGGTTAATCTGTACGGGGCAACAAAACTCTGTGCAGAAAAGCTATTTATTGCCGCCAATGCCTTTGTGGGCCAGAAAAAATGTGCCTATGCCGTGGTCCGCTACGGCAACGTGATCGGCAGCCGGGGCAGTGTCATACCTTTGTTCCTTAAGAAACGAAAGGAAGGTGTGCTGCCGGTAACGGATCCTGAGATGACCCGGTTCTGGCTTTCTTTGGACCGGGGAGTCGAGTTCGTCCTGGAGTGCCTGAAGAGGATGACGGGCGGGGAAACCTTTGTCCCTAAAATTCCCTCTTTGAATATTATGGATCTGGCCAGGTACATGGCACCGGAGTGTACCACCAATAGTATCGGCATCCGCCAGGGGGAGAAACTGCATGAAACCCTTATCAGCCGGGATGAAGCCCGGAACACTCTGGCCTGCAGCACCCACTATGTAATCCAGCCGAACAATATGTTTTTTACCTGTCGTATGGACACAACAGGCTTTACGCCCGTACCCCAGGAATTTGAGTACCGGTCGGATACCAATTCGGATTGGGTGACCCGGGAGGATGTGGAAAAAATGGTCGCAGCCCTCACGGAGAGCCGAAATGATTGAACTCGGGGGCCATAAGGCAGGTGAAGGGGCGCCATGTGTGATCGTATTTGAGGCCGGGGCCACCCATGATGGACTTGATACGGCCCTTAAACTGGTTCGACTCACGGCCCAGGCTGGGGCCCAGGCGGTCAAGTTTCAGATTTTTGATCCGGACCGTTTGGTGGCCGATAAGAACATGCCCTTTTCCTATGAGATCCTGGCAGACCGCGAAACCGGAGAACAAAGAACGGTGGAGGAGCCCCTTTATGACATTCTCTGTCGACGGTATCTTTCCGAAGAACAGTGGCAGGCCGTCTCAGAAGAATGCCGTGCCCTGGGCCTTGCCTTTTTTGCCACGGTGGGCTTTGAATCAGATATTCGGCTTTTGGAGCGTATCGGCTGCGATTCCATTAAAATCGCCTCCGCTGATATCAACCACTGGCCCCTTATCCGGCAAGCCGCCAGGACGGGGATGGCCATTCAGGTGGACACGGGCAATGCGACTCTGGAAGAGATAGAGGCTGCCACGGATATCTGTAGAAACGAAGGCAATGAACGGATCGTGATCCACAACTGCCCCTCAGGGTATCCAGCCCGTCTTGAGAGTATCAATCTGAGGTTGATTAAGAGTCTTAAACAACGGTTTCCCCGCTATGCCGTGGCCTATTCTGATCATACCCCGGGCTGGGACATGGATGTGGCCGCCCGGGCCATGGGGGCGGATCTTCTGGAGAAAACCATTACTCTGGACCGATGTCAGAAAAGTCCGGAGCATATGTTTTCCTTGGAACCCGAAGACATGGGCATGTTCGT
Organism: uncultured Desulfobacter sp.; assembly: GCA_963677255.2. GTDB lineage: Bacteria > Desulfobacterota > Desulfobacteria > Desulfobacterales > Desulfobacteraceae > Desulfobacter. The sequence continues at coordinate 301,522 of CAXXER010000005.1, forward strand.
CCAGGTTATCCGGGACTTGGAGACCGCCATGGGCAGCCCTGTACGGGTGATTGGCAAGGCCGAGGAAAAAATGAGGAAAACGCTGCGGCGCAGTGCCTTTCTCAAGGCGGCCGTGAAAGAGGGAGAGGCTGTGGCGCCGGACGTCATAGAATATCGCAGGCCCGGAACCGGCATTGGTCCGGATCGGTTTGAGGTTTTTTTCGGAAAAAAGTTTTCCCGGGATATAGCTGCGGGAACCTGCTTGGCAGCGGAGGATTTTTTCTGATGGGGAAACCGGTGGCCATCATTCCGGCCAGGGGCGGATCAAAGCGATTGCCGGGGAAGAATGTTGTTCAGATAGAGGGGAAACCGGCGCTCTATTATCCGGTACGGACTGCCCGGGAGTCGGGCCTTTTTGATCGGATCATTGTTTCCACGGAAGATGAAAGCATTGCTGAGGTTGCCCTGAAGACAGGAGCGGAGGTGATGGTGCGGCCTAAAAGCCTTGCTCAGGACAGATCAACCGTGGCCCAGGTCTGCCGTCATGTCTTGGAGACTCTTTCCGAAAACGGAGAGGCGATAGAGATTTTCTGCTGCATTTATGCTACAGCTCTGTTTATTAAACCTGAAGATCTCAACGGCGCGTTGGCTCAACTGGAGGGACAGGGCATGCCGGATGTGGTCATGGGCGTGTCGCAGTTTAACCTCCAGCCGGTTCAGTCTCTGGAGCGACAGCCTTCTGGATTCCTGGCTCACAAATGGCCGGAATTTTCAGGGGTACAGTCCCAGTTTCAGCCGGAACTTGTGGCCAGCAACGGTACCTTTTACTGGGCCCGGGCTGAAAAATTTAGAAAAAATCCCACTTTTTATCCAGACAAAATGGATGGATATGAGATTCCATGGATCCGATCGATCGATCTGGATACACCTGAAGACCTTGAAAATATCCGCCTTCTGGCTCCACTGATGTTGTAAAGATTCAGAGCACCAAATCCCAGGACAGGGGCGTGCCTTTTTCAATGTCCTGGCCAGCCTCTTTTCCAATGACCTGCTCCAGGTGCCGGGGATGCAGGCCGTATCCAGGCCGGATGGAGCGGATATTCTGGCCGGTAAAGGTTTCTCCTTTGCGGATATTCTTGACTGCGTATAGCGATCTTCTGAAAATAAGGCTCTTTTGTTCGCGTTCGGACAGGGTGAAGTTGACACTCCCCATGGCCTTGTGTGCAGAGTGGACATCTTCCACCATCTGCCTGAAGGCATCCGGTGTCATAGAAAATGTGCTGTCCGGCCCCTCCCTGTCATCCAGAGTGAAGTGCTTTTCAATAATACAAGCCCCAAGCGCAACGGCAGTTACGGCCACACAGGACCCTCTGGTGTGGTCGCTTAAACCTGCCGGGACTTTGAAAGTTTTAGCCAGGAAGGGAATCGTGTTGAGGTTGGCATCCTCTGCCGTTGCCGGATAGGCTGACGTGCATTTTAACAGGGCCAGTTGGTCGCAGCCGTTTTCTTCCAGGGTCTGGACCGCCTCTTTAATATCAGAAAGGGAAGCCAGACCGGTGGATAGAATGACCGGTTTCCCTGTTCGGGCTACTTTTTTAAGCAGGCCTATGTCCGGCAGTTCAAATGAGGCGATTTTATGGGCCGGCACCTTCATTTTTTCTAAAAACGCCACTGCTGATTCGTCAAAGGGGGTGGAGAAAAGATCAATGCCAATCCGATCAGCCGTCTCCTTTAGTTTCGGTTGCCAGTCCCAGGGCATTGACGCCTCCCCGTAAAGATCGTAGAGCTGCCGGTCCTGCCAGGGGGAACCGTGGATAATAAAATCGGGTTTGCTGCATTGGATGGTTAAGGTGTCCGGGGTGTAGGTCTGAAGCTTTATTGCATCTGCCCCGGCAGCCTTGGCCGCTTGGATAATCTTGACAGCCCGGTCATAGTCCCGCAGGTGGTTGGCCGACATCTCCGCAATGATATACGGCGGATATCCAGAACCGATGGGGCGTTTGTTAATCTTCACCGGACTGCTCTCCCATGGGGGTGATGGCCAGCTTGTACCGCCTGCCCCTCAGGGTAAAAAAGGCAGGGTAGTGGTTATTATCAACGATCCGGAGCAGATCGAATTGGTCCGCAATGCTTTTATCCGGGTCCAGTTCCGAGTCCTGTGGGGTTCTTTTGGGATAGAGGCTTTCTTCGCCTTGGGGCATTCTGGCCATCCGTGTCAGGCTGGGATAATGTTCTAAAAACTCCAGGCACATCTCCATCGTTATTCTGGCGGTTTCCTCATGGATTTCGGGGATAAGTTCCGTACCCTGGAGAACCATGGATTTTTGCAGATAGATGGGGCCCGAATCCACCCTTTCCGAGGCCTCAAACAGGGTGAGGGGAATGGTGTTTTTTCCTTCAAGGATCTGCCAGGAGATTGGGGACCATCCCCGCCCATGAGGCAATGCGCTGCCATGGACGACGAGGTTATGGGTGTTCATTTTCAAAATATCCGGCGGGACGATTTGTCCGCAGCTCAGATAAAATGTCATGTCTGAGGGGCGAATGTCGGTGATGTTGTGGCACCATTTAACCTGATGCCCAAGCTGGGTAAACCGTCTTATAAGATCCGGCAGGAATGCGTTAAGCCAGGTGGTTTTATCCGAGACAATGGTGAGTTTCTTTAAAGGGGTAAAAATTTTTTTGGAAGATGCCGGGGTGGGGGCAGCACAGGCGCGTTGCGGGTGCCCAGTCATTTCCCGGACAATGCGCATGGCCCCTTTTCCGTCAATGAGGTCCCTGCCCTGAATGGACAGCGATGCCTGAAGTTTTGCGTCGTCAAGAAATCTGGCGATCAGCCCGGTCAGGTCATTTGCGGACAGCTGGTCCGGTGGTCCGGCATTGACGGTTCCTATGCGATGCTCAAGGCTTTGGGCAATATCGATCTGGTTATCTGCCACCGGGAAAACCATGAAAGGAACGGCCATGGCGCAAAGTTCCCAGCAGGTGCTGCCTCCGGCCGTGAGGGCCAGATCCGCCCATGTCATTAATTCGTCCATGGCAGGATCAGTAACAAGTTCAACGTTTTGGTTACCCGGAGAAATGATTCTCTTTATTGCGGCCTGGTTGGAGGCGGATGGGCCTATAACCACCTTTATTTTTAACTCTGGCCGGTTCAGGGATAAAAGCGCACTGAGGATTTTCGGGGTTGCCTGGCTGGGATCGGTGCCGCCCATGGTGACAATAATATTGAGATTCCCGGTACCGCTTTTTGGGGGAAAAGGCGGATGTGAGAACTCTCGTCTCAGCATGACGTAGCGGCTACCCGCAAGGATTCTACAGCCCTGGGAGACGTTATATGGATATCGGTTCCCCCACAGGTTTTGGTTGACTAAAATATCGGCCTGGTATGACTCCTGGTGGTTTGCATCGTCTATCACAAGAACGTTATGACCTGCGGCATGGATGCCGGCCTGAAATCTTTCATCAAAATGGTATCCGTCCAGCACCACCCAGCTTGGCGGGGTGTCATGGGATCTGTTGGGAGATGGAAGATATGCGATGGTCTGTGTCAGATCCTCAGGATTCGGCCAGGCCGATTCCACAGGGCATAAGCGAATATTCATTGCCAACAGTTTTTTGTCCAATTTGGGATCAAGGCCGCATGAGATAAAACAGACGGATCCGCCTCTGTCCTGCCAGGCCTGGGACAGGGCCAGACATCGCATGACATGGCCGATTCCCATCCCGGGGGAAGCATCGGCCCTTATGTACAAGGTTTCAAGCGCCATGACGATGTTATCCAAAGGCCTTCATGGCCGATGAGAGCCTGGCGTGCTCGATCTCCTTGGCGGAGACTCCGTCCTCTTTGGCAAGGTCCGCAGCCGACTCCCACAGCTGTCCATGCCAGCGGTTGAAAAAAAAGACGGCATGGTCCCGGCTCTGTTTGGGAGCAGGGGGGGCAAGGAAGATCAACTGGAGAGTGGGCAGGTACATGGCAGGCCGTTTCTTCGCTCCCTCTGATTCCGCTTTGAGGCAGAAATCCAGATATCTGTAGTCTCCAGACTCAGGGGTCAGCCCTCCCAGGGCCATGAAAAGATCCCGGTCCACGGCCATAAAGTGGTCCGCCATCTGAAAGGGGCGCTCTTTTAAAGCCGGCTCAAAGTCGATTCCAAGATGCTCATAGGCGCTGATCGGGGTGTGGTTATGGTCCACCACTATGCCGGCATGGGCGATTTTTCCCTGGCGGTCGGACAGCCGTGCACTGAAAATGCAATCCCTGCCGTGGGTCGTCATACCCCGTTCCAGATGGGTCAGCCAGCCTGTCAGTGGAGCCAGGCCCTGACCGATGAATACTATGGTTTCTCCTTGGGCGTCCTGCAGAGCCTGGTTCAGGATATCGATTTTATCTTTTCCTTTTTCAGGCCTAATCCACTTGATATCCCCCTCCAGGGAATCTAAGATTTCCCGGGTGGCGGAAGAAAGTTTTTCCGGCAGTTCAAAAAAGGTCTCATAGGGGCCGCCACCTTTTGAATTCACGGCCAGGGCCTCAATCTGGGCAAGCAGGGTTTCAGGAGAATCTGAAACTTCCAGAACAATGCTCCATTTCCTTGTTACCGGTGCTACCGGTGTCTTTAAAGGAATGGGATTTGTCCGGTTCGCCTGGATTGATTTTTTAAAAACCTCACAAACCTTTTGGATGGCTTGTTCTGTTTCAGACAACTCCCAGCTGAGATATTTTTTGATATGGCTTTTGTCAATGAGGCGTTTAAAATCTGTTTTTTCTTTGAGTTTTACTGCCAGGTCTTCGGCGCTCATTTTTATGGCAACGCCCTGCTTTACAAATGAGTAGGGGGCATGGGGCTCATAGGCAAAGTCCATTTTGACAATGGGCTTGCCAAAGGCCAGTGCCTCAAGGCCGGTGGTGCTTTTTTGCCCTAAAATCACCACATCACAGGTGGAGATCAGATCATAGGTGCTCTCCTCGCCGTGGATAAAATAACTGTGATGGGGATGTTTTTCTTTAATATTGTTGACCCAGTTGTCAATCAAATCCTTTTTGCAGGCGGGATGAAATTTGACAAAGATGGCCTGGTCCGTGGCATTCGAAACTGCTGAAAAAATAGGGTAAAAAAGCTCCGGCTTTGCAAGCCTTGCGGACAGGATGAGCAGGGAGACAAATTTTTTTTCTAACTTGTAGGCTTTGCGCTTTGTCTCCCTGATACGTTCTTTTTTCTGCCGGGCGATCTCCTGGGCCAGGTGGGTGTTGCCCACGGCCAGGACCTTGGATTCAGGGGCTTCAAAACTTGTCAATTTTCTTCGGATACGCTCCCCCCATACCAAATTGAGGCTGGAGTACTGGGCGTGTCCAGAAAGGCCGAAGTCCAGCCCGTAGGACAGCCCCTCCTGAAGGGAGATGAAAGGGATGTTATTTTTCTTTGCCCAGAAGGCAAACAGCTTTCCCCATCGGTTGATTTCGTGTAGGGCAAAGCACAGATCCGGCTTTTCTTCTTTTAGCAGATTTTTAAACCCTATGTATTCCAGTGCGGCAGAGAGAATGGTTTTGTCTGTTACCGTTACCGGAAGGATGCCCATAAAAAAATCTTTTTTCAACGATGCTGAGAAAGTTCTTCTCATTCGGGAATAATTTTCCCGGATATCTTCATTATCATCCTCAGTCAGATAGTCAAAAATATGACTGTAGGGCAGCCCCATGTTGATTGCGGTGACTTCCTGGGAACGCTCGGCCTGGCCCACGATGTATTTAATGGTTGCCCCCCGGCTTTGAAGGGTTTCCATCACCGGGATGATAAAACGGGTATGGTGGGCCAGGGCAATGTATGCAATGATCTTTTTGTTTTGCCAGAATTTATCCACTTTTGGGCTTGCCCCCTGCAATTTTCATAAAAATGGAGCCAAGCTCCAGCTGATTTTTTTTTCGGGAAATAATTTTCTTCAGTGCGGTTTTAAACTCCTGGGATGTGTTGAATCTAAGCTTAAAACCGGTTGACCGCGTCTCCAGCATGGGATCATAAATCAGGCAGGGAATTCCTTTGTTCTGGGCAATATCTGTTTGAAAGCATGCACTGCATGCACAAAGGCAGTCTGCCAGCATCATTTCCCACGGGGCGTTTAAATCGTGAAATGAATAAGAGGCAAAGGCTGAAAGCTCCTTGGCGCAAATCAGCTTCACCATGTCCTGGTGGGAAAAGGCACCCCTGGACTGGTCTTTTCCATAACTGATCATCAGATGAATGTTTTTTCCAAATGGCGCGATCAGGCGGATGAGGTCCTGGTACTCGTAAGTCATGGCCACATTATGGGGAAGATAGACAACGGTCTTGTTTTCCTGGATCTGATGGCTGCTTCTGTTATGATAGGCGGCTTTGGCACCGTTTACGTTAAACTGGGTTGAAACCGAGGTAAAAAGTGAGGCCTCATAATTGGGAAGCTGCCAGATATTTCGATGATCCAGGGTTTGGGACAGGTGATCAAAGCTTTCCCTTGTTCGTGTGATGACGCCGTCCGGAAGGCTTGCGGCAAGCAGCCACCGGGTATCTAAGGGGAGCAGTTCGTATCCTATGGAGGGGATGTTGCAGGCTGCAGCCCAGGTGATGGCGGAGTGGAAGATGCGTTCTTCCTTTTCCGAAGACCCAAGGGGGGTCGGAATTTGAAGAATGATAGCCGCCACGGACTCATCTTGGGGGATTTTGACGGTGGTCTGGATCAGGTTGCCGCCGCCCAGATCGTCTAAAAGAAGGGTGTCAGAAAAGGTCAGACCTTGTGCAAAACTGTTGTCTCCCAGAATATGCCGCTTGGCCTGAAAAGCCTGGTGATTTTTATAGGCTGTCCTGTTCTCAACCTTGAAAAGTTTCGGAGATAAGGACTTGATTTGAGGCAGGATTTCACCTGAGGTCTCCGGAACAATAAAGACAATTTCCAGCAACCGCTCCATTCTTGTCTTTAAAAGGGTCAAAAAGTCAAGGATGACCGAGGTCGTCTGGTTTGACTGCAACAGCCAGTAAATTTTTTTTAAAGGGGGATGAGGCATAAGCAGATACTTTAAGAGTCATCGGGTGTGGATTATCATCTTCACAGATGATATCAATTACCTGGTTAAAAGTGGTTTTATTCTTGCATAAATGCATTTTAAAGAAAAGAAATTTATACCGGGTCACGGCAGAAGAGAGAGGAAAAAATAAATGATCGGGATTGTTGATTACGGCCTTGGCAATATTCAGTCTGTTGTGAATGCCGTATGCTTTTGCGGGGAGTATCCCTGTCAGGTCATGGATAGGCCTGAAGACCTGCTGGCAGCCTCGAAACTGATCCTGCCCGGTGTGGGCGCCTTTGGCGAAGCCATGGATCATATTCTCAGCCGGGAACTGGACATCGGTATCAGGGCGGTTGCAAAAAAAGGGGTACCGATTCTTGGAATCTGTCTTGGGATGCAGCTTCTGGCCACCCGCAGCCGGGAATTCGGCCTCACCCGGGGGCTGGACCTGATTCCGGGTGAGATTTTACCCTTGGAAGAGGAGGAGCGCAGGGTGCGGATTCCTCACATGGGCTGGAACAATGTCATACATGAAGCGGATGATCCATTATTCCAATCCATAGGAAGTGGAGCGGATTTTTATTTTGCTCATTCGTTTCATTTTAGCCCGAAGGATATAGGGCATGGCATTGCCGTTACCGACTATGGCGGACGGTTTTATTCTGCGGTGAGAAAAGATAAGATTTTCGGCGTCCAGTTTCATCCTGAAAAAAGTCAGGAGGCCGGGTTGCAGCTAATCAAAAATTTTTTGGAAAAGGTGGCGGGGTGCTGAAAAAAAGACTGATTGCGGTGATTTTGATCCGGAACGGCCAGGTGGTTCAAAGTGTCAGATTTAAGCATACCAATATCATTCACTATGATCCCGTTCATGCCCTGGAGAGTTTTAATCGATGGGCCGTTGATGAAATTGTTTTGCTGAATGTCTCCCGGGACAGACAAGGTCATCAGGGGTTTGTCGATGTCTTAAAACGCCTGTCTGCCAGTTGTTTTGTTCCCCTTGCCGTGGGCGGATGGGTGGATGATGTCTCCTATGCCCGTACTCTTTTGGAAAGCGGTGCTGATAAAGTGGTGGTGAATACCAAAGCTTTTGAGGAACCTGAGTTTATAACGGCACTGTCAAATCGCTTTGGCAGGCAATGCGTTATGGTCTCCATCGATGCCCGACGCAATACGGTCGGGGAATGGGAGGTCGCTGTCAACCGTGGGCGGGACCTGCGGGCTGCTAAGGCTGTTGAGTGGGCGCAAACGGCAGTTTCCTTCGGGGCTGGAGAGCTGTTGGTCAACTCTTTGGATTATGACGGCAACCGGAAAGGATATGATCTTGAACTTATGCGGACCATCGCAAGGAACGTCACGGTCCCGGTTATTGCCATGGGCGGGGTCTTTACCTGGCAGGATCTTTGTGACGGTATACAAAAAGGGGAGGTCGATGCCGTGGCCGCCGCCAATATTTTCCATTACACCGAGCACAGCACCAAAAAAGCCAAAGCCTATCTCATTGAGGCGGGCTTGAATTTTAGACCATTGTAAATCCCGGCTGTCTGCCGGAACCAAAGGAAGATGATATGAAATACTGCGCCAGATGCTTGTATCCTGAAAATGCCAAACCCACCATACTGCTGGACGATGATGACGGTATCTGCAGCGGATGCAAATACCATGCATCGAGGCAGAACCTTGACATTGACTGGGATGAACGGGAGGTCATGTTTCGAAAGATCCTGGAGCAGGCCCGTGATGAGGCCAAAAAACGGGGTAACCTTTATGACTGCATCATTCCGGTAAGTGGGGGAAAGGACAGTCACTATCAGGTGTACCTGGTAAAAGAGGTCTATGGAATGAATCCCCTGCTGGTCACCTTTAATCACATATTTAATACGGCGGCCGGGGTAAAAAATCTTGAAAACCTGGTGGAAAAGTCGGGCTGTGATCTTATCCGGGTGACGGCCAATCCCAGGTCCGTTAAAAAAATTGCCCGGTTTATGCTGGAAACCGTTGGTGACCTGACCTGGCATTACCATGCTGGCATTCGGACTGTGCCTTTTCAGGTAGCCGTTGAAAAAAATATTCCCCTGATCATATGGGGGGAGCACGGGTTTGCAGAATTGACCGGAGTGGTCTCCCTTGAGGATTTTGTCGAATTCACCCGGTGGACCCGCAAGGAGCACGATATGAGGGGGTATGAGCCGCAGGATCTGGTTAAAAAGTCAGGGGGAAAGATTTCACTTTCCGACCTGGCCCCTTATATCTATCCTTCGGATGAGGAAATTGAAGGCACCGGGGTTAAGGGGATCTATATCAGTAATTTTTTTTACTGGGATGCCAAGCGTCATGCTGAGAAGATGATCGAAAAATGGGGATTCAAGCCGGTTTCCTTTGAAAAGGAAAGAAGTTTCAACCTGTATTCAAAAATCGAAGATCATGCCAACGCCGTTCATGACTATTTAAAATACCTTAAATTCGGCTATGGCCGTGCCACTGATGACGCCTCCATGGAAATCCGCCACGGCAGAATGACTCGGGAGGAAGGGATCCGGATGGTCAGGCGGTATGACAGCCGGGAACCTTCTTCCTTAGGTATTTACCTGGATTTTTTGCAGATGAGCCGGGAAGAATTCTTCCGGATTGTCGACCCCATGAGAGATCCTGCCATCTGGGAGAAAAAGGGGGGAGAATGGGTTCCAAAGGACTGCGTTGCGTTTCATGCAGAGGATGCGCAGACAAAGGCTGCCAGAGAGCCTCTGTCTTCAGACCGGACGTTTTCAGCACGGAACAGGCACTTGTACTTCAATCCGGAAAACCCGCCTGAAACGTCAGGGGACCCAAGTTTTGACGTCAGGGACGAAACTTTTCGTATCCTGTAGAGGCATCGTTTCATTATCCAGGAATTTTATGAATATGACAGAACAGCTTGATCTATGGAAATCCGACTTTGGTGTGGCATATGCCGAGCGGGGGAACAACACAATTGGTGCCGAAAATATCAGAAGACTGCACAGGGACTGGGGGAAAATATTAAGTCGGGCAGTAGGTCCCTATCCTATTTCCGCCCTAGAAGTGGGATGTAATATCGGCAGAAATCTGATGGTGCTTCAGCACTATATTGAAACGCTTTACGGGATTGAACCAAATGTAACCGTAATTGAAAAAGCTAAAACAAATCCGGCGTTGGCTGGCGTAGCGCTTTATGAAGGGCAGGGCGCTTCTCTGCCCTTTGAGGACAGCAGCATCGACCTTGTTTTCACTTCCGGCGTTCTGATCCATGTGGCACCGGAGAACCTCAGAGCCGTGGTGGATGAGATACACCGGGTGGCAAAGCATTATATTGTGTGTATCGAATACTTCTCCCACGATCCTGTTCAGATGGATTACCACGGCAGGCAGGCCATGCTGTTTAAAAGAGACTTTGGCGGATATTATCTGGACTGTTTTCCAGGCCTTCGGGTCGTGGATTATGGTTTCCTTTGGGCCCGATGCGATTCCAGTGACAACAGCAATTGGTGGCTTTTCGAAAAAAGGTAAATGAAAAATGGTGGAAAAATATAAGTCCGAATGGGTGCAACCGGTCAAGGAGAATATTGTCTGGATCTGCCAGCTGCCTAGAACAGGGGGGACACTGCTGTTAAGGCTTTTGGATTCTCATCCCCAGGTCCATTGCTATCCCGCGGTGTTCGGGTTCAATACCGAAGGCAAAATCTGGCCCGATGAAAAGGCGATCAAAGAATCTGCAACGGCTTTGGAAGACATTTTTTCTTATATGAATATGGAAAAATTTCATGGCATCGGCATAAAAAAACAATCTTCAAATATGCCCCAGCAGCGGTATCCCATATATTTTGACGGCCAATGGTACCGGGAGATGTTTTTTGAGTTTTTGGAGGGCGACCGGCCCAGGGATTATTTTAATGCCTTTTTTACAGCCCTTTTTAATGCCTGGCGGAACAACCAGAACCTATACGGTAAAAAAAAGGTGATAACCGGGCAAATGACATTGAGGGAGCCTGCGCTTTACGGAGAAAATTTTCGTAATTTCAAAGCGGTCTACCCTGAAGGAAAAATGGTATTCATGGTCAGAAGGCCGGATGACTGGCTGGCGTCTGCCCTTAAACTTGAAAAGAGCACCCCTTTTTCCAAGGATCCATTTGAGGTGATGGCGTACTATAAAACCCTGGTCCGGCAGGCTGTTGAAATGGCGTCTAATGGTGAATTGATCGTTTTCCAATTTGAAGATTTACTGCAAAAACCTGAAACAGTCATGCGATGGGTGGCACAAAAGATTGGATTGGCCTGGAACGAACTGCTTTTGTCCCCGACATTCAACGGAGCCGCGTTTTTTCAAAATTCGAGTTTTGAAGTGGACCGAAAAGCCGAAATTGATCCTTCGATTATCGGGAAAGGAAAAAGCCTGGATGATGGCGCTCGTTCCGCCATTGATGATGAAATATTGACGTTATACCAGTCGCTTAAATCGTTTTCCGGTCAGATGCCTTAAGGGAACTGCTTGCCGTGGCCGTGTATAAAAGATAAAAAAACGAAAAATGTGTTGACAAAAAAATTCATAACATATAAATTGCCTCTGTTTTTCGGGATTGCCTTCGGGCCGTTAACTCAGTTGGCAGAGTATCTGCCTTTTAAGCAGAGAGTCGCTGGTTCGAGCCCAGCACGGCCCACCATTTACCCCAAAGGGTTCCGAAAATTTCATGCGTCCCCATCGTCTAGCCCGGTCCAGGACACCGGCCTTTCACGCCGGCGACAGGGGTTCGAATCCCCTTGGGGACGCCACTTAGAGCATCAAGGCTTTCAGCATTTTGCTGGAGGCCTTTTTACTTGGCGGACACAAAATCCGGACACAAAAAATTTTCGTGTCATCCTGCCAAGGCTCTTTTTTTCTTAAGTGGCACCATCACTCCTGGCCCTGCTAATCCTTTTTCAAGGGCTTCCCTGGTCTCTTTGAGACCAAGCTTTCTTAAATACCTGTTTGTTGTTGTCGGGCTCTTGTGCCGCAAGATGGACTGGATCACTGACACGTCATAGCCTTTGTGATACAGAATGCTTGCTGTCAGGTGCCGTATGGCATGGAATCCAAAATGTTTGACGCCTGCCCTTTCACAGAGTGTTTTCATATAGTCCCGTCTCTCTTTGAACGGCTTACCATAATACTGTTCACAAAAGGCCTCTTTTGTTAGACAGACAAAGACATTGGGCGTATTTTTGATCGGCCGATTCTGCCACCAGTCCATCAAAGCCTTTCTCAGCTCCGATGTCATGGGTAGCCAGTCATATTCCCGGGTTCCGTCTTTACGCTTATTGGTCCACACCCGAATCTGGCCGTTCCCGAAATCAACGTCTTCCCATGTCATCTCAAACATTTCCGTTCGGCGAGCGGCCAGATGCAGGTACGATAGAAGCAGTACCTGATCTTGGTCGTCAGCATGATAGTAGGCCTGCCAGAAATCCTCTTCGGGCGGCACATATCTCGGATGACGCTCCTCAGCAAATTTATCAACCGCTTTGAAAGGGTTCAAAAGCTGCTGGGGAAACCGATTGATGTATCTTCGTCCCCATTCCCATCCTGCCGCCAAATTCTTCCGGTCCTTATTTGCAGCATTGCCGGACCGCTCTTTTGACTGCTTCATGAGATGCTTCATTGCCACAACCGGAGTCATATCATTTATATCTGAATCAGGGGTTACGGCCTTGAAGAACCGGGCAAAAACGCCCTTCTTTTCTTTGTATGTTTTGTTACCAAAATTACTTTGAGCATAATCCAGATATTCCTGGGCCCAATCAAACAGGGTCAAGCAGGCCATGACGGTCTGCTCGTCTTCCAGCCTTTCTTTTTCCTCCTTTTCCCACAGCACTGCGGCTCGGTACGTCTTCTTTGAGTCGTCCGGGAACAATTTGTCCTTTCTCTGGCTGCTGACCATCACAGTGGCCCGCCACCTCTTCTTTCCACGTTTCGTTATTAAACTTGGCATCGAGTTTCCTCCGTATAATCTTTTCAAAAAATCTGAATTTGCCGGGAGAAACTTCGATGCCACCCCAAAAGCTTGCATACTTGATTACAGTCCGACGGTCAACCCCGAGGAACTCTGCAAGTTCCTCGGGCTTTAGAGCCCGGCCATAATCCCGCTCAAGGGAGATATGACACATAGCTTCAATTCCCTAACCGCAATGTTTGAGAAGGATTAGGTGAGTGCGGTTAAAGAACTTGTCACTGCCGTTATTGATAATAGGGTTTAAAATGAACTCCCATGGAGTTCCTGCATTAACCCGGGCTTTACGTTCAACTCAAATAATCCTTTTGAGCACACCGATGCTCAGTAAATTTTTTAACCGATGAGCCAATGTCTCAACGGGTACAGCCATTTGGATTATTTGTTTTATTTGTCCCAGGTTAACCTCGGGGAAGGCTGTGTGTACTGTGAAATTCACACACGGTACACACAGTATACCATGCGTCCCCGGTGGGGTGTCAAACATATAGGGGACTTTTTTTGTTGACGTTTATCATTTCATGGAGACACAGGTGCTCCAGGTACGCTTCGTGAGTAATTGATGAACTTTTTTTGACTCCTGAAGAGGTCCCGATCCTTTGGCAACATATCTCTACCATTAATCACCACCTTAACCTGGTCCTCCAGGGCCAATCCCCACTGGGTCGACTGACTCTTTTCCAAAGCTTTTAATAATGAGACTGGGACCCGTGCAGGTCGGTTGTGTACAATATTTTCATTTATAGACTTAATGCTGTTTAATTTTTTCTATATCCCGCATAACAGCATCCCAATCCGGATATTGTTCGGATCCGAAATGGATCAGTCGGCCTTCGAATTTATCCTGGCCCTTGCCGTGTGTATAATCATCAATCAGGATATGCCCCTTAATCAACTCCTTATGAGCCGTTATGATCATCTTTTTGCAAAACTCCAAATCAAAATACTTTTCGATCCAAAGCCGCTTTTCCGTGTAGCACAGCGGATTCTTAACGGATGGTGAAGTTAAAACATAGACATCTGCCCAAGACCTCAGCCGGTTCACTGAATCAATCGCTCCGGGCATGGGTTTGAGATTCTCGAAGAAGCCCGGAACTGAAAAAGGGAAGGGAGCGTCAGGGTTTTCTAATAGTGCTTGTTTGTATGTTTCTTTCAGGGACAGGCCGTCCCTTCCCTTGAGTTGGCACATCACACCGTCCATATCAATATGGATGATCATTATAAACCCCCTTTGCAATATTGGCAGCTTCGCTAATGCTCGGGCTTGTGTAAAATCTTTCGTATGAACGGTGGCCCCGATCCACACAGGTGATTCCCCAACACATACAGGTCTCTTTCATTCGTAAGCCTTTTGTCTAAAAATCTCAGGCGATTTTTCAAAAAGTCGGTTTTGAAATTCTTTCTTCATTTATAGTCCTTAAGAGCTGAAATTAAGTGGGCATCTTCTGGATAAAGCTTTTTGACCGCCTCTATCAAGGCCCCTCTGGGCAAATTTTTATTTTTTGAGATATAATAATCTGCAAGACCGAGGGTCGGGCCGAATCCTTCAGACCAATCTTCTGGAACCTTCCCCATGTCATCAAGAATATGCTGCTCGGCCACCTTTCGGACAGGCCCTGTGAACTCAGCTTCAGCCAGACCAATGCCTTTTCGGTGGTGCAAAAGATACCGGTGATACTCTCCAAATTGGCCAAAATACTGATCAAGAAAAGCGTGTACTTCCGAAAAAGGGGCTCCAAATTTTTGGACACTAATTTTTTCGTGGCATTCTTGTTTCATCCATTTCACCGCCTTAATCTCAATAACAATATCGATATCGCTACCAATTTTTCTATTTTTCCTTCATCAGCATTGATATATCTCTTCATCCAGTTCTGCCAATATTTTTTCAGCATTCATTATCTCCCTCGTAGAAATTGAAGATGCCGTGCGACAGTTGCAATGCCGATAATACCTTTCTCTTTCATGATATCTAAAGGACGAAAACCATCTAAAATTTGATTGCGTTTCGTTATCCATTGATATCTAAAATCTTGATTATAAGGATATATCAGCCTCAATGACTTGTGGATAGACAACAACAGGTCTATCCTGTCAGCCATATTTCTGGAATCGGGTACTGCGGTACCGTTACGATATTTGGTCAACATTACTCGACTGGTTGTGCTTAAGCCAAGGAGATTAAGTTGATCATCAACTGGTAGTTTCCACTTATCAAATAATTTCGTGACAAGCTTAGCAGACATATCTATAGATAATCCACTCTGTTCTATAGGTCCGTGAAAAGTCATTTTTCAAGTAAGCTTCTTGCTCCCCCCGTAGCCGGTTTGTCATTTTCCAAAATGCAAAAACTGTCAGAAATTCCTATACATTTCTGGATCTAAGAAAAAACCGGTCCTGATAAGAGCAAAGGGGCATCCTCTAAGATAGGAAGCGCCTCTTTAGCTGCCTCGGATCGCTTAGGAAGCATCTTAATGGCACTGAGAATCTGCTGATTTATAAAAGTTTCATACGGATGTAAATTTTCTTTTAGAACAATTCGGATTTGAATAATTTCCCTATCACCGAGTTCTCCCCTTGTTGTATTCCAAGATGTTTGTTTTCCTGAGATATCAATAACATAGAAAAATGATAGATATCTATCCATTCTTGAGATCAGCCTTTCCTGCATGTCATTTTTATACTTGATTCGAAAAAGCAAAGCATCTTCTTTAATATCATACTGAAATGGAATTTTTGATTCGTAATACTGCAAAATATTGATGACACGAAACCAATTCTTCAAGGTTGAAATACAATCCTGCATTGAATTTACAAAGGCTTCCCCATTTGCCAAAAAATTTTTACGTTGCGATGGCTGAGTTTTTTGTTTTGAGACTGTTTTGTTGATGATGGGCAAAGGTATTCCTTTTTTCAATAAGTCCGGCAGGCCGTTTGCGGATAGGAACAAGTTCACATGTTCAAGAACCGCACCAAGTGCTTCTATTGAAAAAAATTCCTTCTTCCCGTCACCTTCGTCATACGACATAGCATGTATCGACATCAATCGATGCAAAGCAGTTTCCAGATTGAAAACTATTTTTTCTTCTAACTCTACGGAATATGACGAATTATAATCTATCGCCCCCCAATATTTTACCAAAGTATTCGCCCTTGCTCTAATGGAGTTCGCCTTACCAATTTTAATAGCGGCCCGATCTGGAAATACCAAAATGTATAGATGTGTTTTTTTCATGAGTCTCCTGCAAAGCGGTGTTCGTTATTTTTGTATAAAAATACATCAATAACGAACCAATGTCAAGTTTATTTTGCTTTTAGAGAACAAAAAATGATATGATAATTTACAAATAGAGATGACTCAAAGGACAATACTGATGGAGCTTTCTAAGAAAATAAAAGAAGCCCGCAAAAAAAAGCGGTTAACACTAGATGAACTTGCCAAGGCTGTCGAATCCAGTAAAAGCTACATATGGCAACTTGAAAAAGATCCTGAAAAACGCCCGTCTTTTGATATCATCACAAAAATAGCAAAAGTGTTGGAATTACCTCTCGATTATCTTGCAGACGAAGATTCAATGATGATTTCAAAGGATGCTCGCAATAATAGACTTTTAAAATTGTTTAACGAACTCGACAGAGAGTCAGGTGACATAGTTGAAGCACTTATCAAACAATTGATAAAAAAATAGGATCTGGTCGTTTTTCGGATATAGATTTCTCCAGACTATCTCGTACTTGAATGATAGACGGAATGCTCTCCAAGGCGATTGCTTATCCAGCTATTGATGCCGGATTCCAAAACAGTATTAATCCGGCGATAAAATAGATGACATAAAGTCAGTAATGTTTTATATTCCAGGTTATGGAAAATTTCGACGCCCGCAAACTTAGCACAGATGCTCAACAGGAAATTCGTTATCAGGTTATTCGTCTTAAAAAAATGGTCTTAAACGTTCTGAAATCAGTGAAATTACCGGGGTCCACCCTGGAACTGTCTCCAAGTGGTGTACTTTGTATAAAACTGGTGGAAAAAAAGCTTTGGCAATCAAAAAAAGGGGTAGACCTGAGGGCACCTGTAGGACTTTGTCTGAACACCAAGAACAGGCAATTCAAAGAGCTTTGATTGATAAGTGCCCAGATCAAATGAAGCTCCCATTCGCACTGTGGACAAGAATAGCCGTTCAACAATACATACTCGAAGTTCACAATGTTAAGATGCCAATCAGGACAGTCGGGGAATATCTAAGCCGATGGAATTTTACGCCTCAAAAACCCTTGAAGCGTGCATACAAGCAAAATCCAAAAGCTGTGAAGACATGGTTGGAAGAAGAATACCCATCCATCCAAAAAAGGGCAAAGACCGAACAGGCTGAAATACAGTGGGGTGATGAAACCGGCCTTTGCAATGACAGCTATTATGGCCGGAGCTATGCCCCGAAAGGGAAAACACCTGCTATAAGACTACACCCCAGATGCAAACGAGTAAATTTGATATCAAGCATCACGAATCAGGGCAAGGTGCGTTTTATGTTTTATCAGGACAAAATGAACTCCCAGACCTTTATCAAATTCATGAAACGATTGATAAAAGATGCCGATAAAAAAGTATTCCTGATTATTGATAATCTCAGAGTTCATCACAGCTATGTGGTCAAGGACTGGTTAAAAGAACATCGGAGTGAGATTGAAGTTTTCTTTCTACCGTCCTATTCCCCGGAATTGAATCCGGACGAGTATTTGAATGGTGATTTGAAATCAGGGGTTCATTCCGGTGTACCAGCAAGAACGGAAAGCCATCTGAAGCGAAAAACCCTATCGCATTTGAGGAAGCTTCAAAAACTGCCTCGTAGAGTGGCAAATTATTTCAAACACCCGAAAATTGCTTATGCTGCATAAGAGTCATGTATTAAATTGCCGGAGTAATATCAAGCACCTTTTCCACCTCACCTATTATACCATGGCCCGAACGACCACCCCTTGGCTCTGCGCATCCTGTCACGAAGTCCGCCCCACTTATCGCAGTTAGAAACTCTCCACCCATGTGAACAATGCTCAGGGATTTGTCGCTGACTGTACAGACTGTCACCTGCCTGCTCCGCAGAGCACCCAAAAGTTGACAGTAACATGTTACTGTCAACCGGCCTCCCGTTTTTCTTGGCACCATTAAGGCACCAAGGCTGTGCCTTAATGGTGCCTGCCCCCTGATTGGCGGAATGGTTTTTTGTTGAATTTCGAATAAGAACAACTTATGATTCTCACAGAAAGGCACGTCAGCATTTGTATTACAATTTTATTTTTTAACGCATACGCTAAAATTAAATTGCAATAAAAATGCAGAGTGCTTCAGGGGACACCCCTGAAAACCCCAAAAACGAAGAGCATACGCCAGCATGTCCAACAAGACAAAAACAGTTTCATTCCGGTTGTCCGAAGAAGACTATAAAGAGATTTCGGACCGCATTCCAAAGAATGAGAAGGGCAAAGCTGATATGAAATTCAGTGAATTTATTCGTGATGCGATTTTAAAAAGCCGGGTAGTGGCCGTGGATAAAGAGTTAGAGCAATACAAAGTCTTTACTGCCGCCAAAATCGGGAACAACATCAATCAGATCGCCCGACGTCTGAATTCAGATAATCTGGCCGGAAAAATCAATCCTAACACCTATAATGAAGTCATAGAAAGCCTTGAAAGAATCTATGGTGAACTGATGCTGCTTTTAGATCCGGTGAGGTAACCACAATGCTGATCCGAATCACAGAAAACAGCCAAGGCATTGAACATTATTTTGAGACCGGTCAAAAACAAGGCCGGGGGATGGGCCGTGAAGAATTGGACAAGCGGGTTCATCTGTCTGGGGATTTGAACGCTTTTTCTTTGGCCGTAAAATACACAAACCGACACAAAAACTGGAAGGCCCACTACTGGCATTTGACCGGTTCCTTCGCTCTTGAAGATCAAAATGTAAGCGAGGAAACGATCAGGGCGATCCACCTTGATATGCTGGAATATTATTTTTGCCGGTATGACACGGATAAAATCATCCATGCCTCGGAAATCCATCGCCCCAGGATCCAGACCGGTGCCCTCGGCCAGCAAAGATATGTGCATTTCCATATGGCGGTATCAAAATATGACCAGGAAACCGGCAATCAAGTCAGAATGATTCCATACAGGCATAGTGCGGACAAAGCCTTCCAAAGTTATCTGGCCCTGAAATACAACCTGGAAGACCCAGCAAAGAAAAAACGCTTGTTTAAACCTTCGGCTGAAACTCTTGCCACGATGCAAACAGGCAAAGATCCAGGGACTGACGGTCCTAAAAAGAATCCTCTGCATGTATACAGGTACAATCTCCATAAGCTCTTGGACGGGATTGGCTCTGTCGATGAGGCCATAGAAATCCTGGAAAAACAAAAAGATATTAAAAGCGTTGTTTTTAAAAAACTGAAACGAAAAGATCCGGCTACCGGGCAATTAGTCGCCGGGAATAGGTACCTGCAAATCAAAACGTCTCTTTATCCTAAGCGGGGCATTAATCTGCGGGGCGAAGGGTTTGAGGAACTCGAAAAGCTCTATTATACTCCCGAAGAACTGGAGAAGAGGAGCGCTCAGGGGAAATACAAATCACGATATGCACCACGGGAATATCGTGATAACAAGGAACGGCTTACCCAAATGGAAGCCCTGAAAACCGTTTTTGAAGAACATCGGCAATGGTGGACTGTCAAAGCCCTGGAGCCAAAGGATAAGACCAAACCCAAAGTGCCGGCCAGAAAAATTGACTATTCAAAAAGCGAAAGAGAATACGCTGAAAAATTTGAGGACAGGATCAGGGAGCAACGTGTCTATTTTGTGATCTACCAAAATAATATTCAGCGGGAACTAATCCGGGGATTTGAACTTTGGGAAAAGTTCAATACCCGTTTCCTGTTCCACAACGAGCTGGGTGTTAATATTTATGACCGGCCTGATAAGATTACCCTGCGCATCCCGGACGATCCGGAAACAAGGCGCAAGGCCGTTACCTTGGCCCTGAGCATTGCCCAGACTAAAGGCTGGGATCTAAAAAAGATGAAGATTACTGGGTCTGCCGCTTTTATCAAGGAAACAAACCAGCAAATTTCTGAGATTTACAGGCCTGTGGACACCGCCAAAATGGAGCTGCCCGAAAGGCCTAAAACCTATCTCAATGCGGTAAAGCAGTTGAAATCCGATCAGGGGGAAGAAAACGACCAGGCCCGATTACCTAAAGAGCGCATTAAGGCCATTAAAACGCAACTGAACACCAAGTCAGTAATAAATCTAGCCATTCAAAAATGGGGATTACCCCCGAATTTTTATACCCCCGTCGACGGAAATAAAATAGGTGATGAAAGGCTCAAACGCTCTATGAATGTGATTGATTTTTTAACAAAGACCTGCAATCAGCCTATCAATGTTGTTTTTCCTCTGCTTGATGATCTCCTAAGAGCCCAGGAACAGGATGCTATAGAACAATGGCTGGAGGAAGCTATGAATGGAGATGCCCAAGCCGTTCCCCAAAAAAACTGTGAACCAATGCAGGATGTACCTCAGGATACAAAGAGTGTCCCTGAGATGGAAAATGAGCCTCCCGATGATCAGGAAGATAGCCAGGATGCTGATTTCGGTCGTGGAATGTAAAATCCCCTTCGAGTATTGCCCCCGCCCCTCTATTATCCATAGGATATTTTAAATTCCGGACTTTTAATAACTCAACTTTCGGTGGAGTAAATCTACACCATCGGTAATTCCTCAGGCCCACTAGAAAAACCGAAGTACGTTTGAGCCTGACCCATTACCTGGTCGAGCATCTCCTGTACCATACGCTCAGTAAAATCAAATAGTCGCCTAATTTTTACCAAGGCTAAGCGCATGATCTGCTCCAAAGAAACCATAAAAGACAAATTGGTCATCTCATCGTTACAGGCTCTGAAGAGGTCTCCAAACGACCTCTGGTCCATACACTGCCGCTGATAAAGGCTGAGAAGGTTATATCTGGCAAATACAAGTGATGTATGTGCGATCAGACCATCGTAATTCCTGATTTGTATCTCTTTTACCAGTTTCAGATGTTGCTTACACATCTTGAAAAAAACTTCGATATCCCATCGTTTGCCATACAGCCGTATGACTTCTTCGTTAGGGAGGGCACAATTTGTCGATAGGAGTGCAAGCCAGCCTCGGCTTGTATTACAAGGAACAAAAATTACTTTTGCCCGTTCACCGTTGGGAAGAGCTACGACGGCATGGGCTTTGATCTTTGCTCTTCCCCTTTTTTTCTTTAATTTCCTGTAAAGATCGGACAGCCTGAGCTTTCTGCCTCGATATTCATAGTACCATTTTGGATGGTCCCTCAGCATACATATGACGTGTATGTAATTCCGCAAACCTGCTATTGCTGAGGGCATCGAAAACCAATTATCCATCACGACATATCTGGCCTGGACACCCATAGCAAGGGCTCTTTTTACCATCGGTACGAGGTGAGCCGTAGATTTTGTGACTGCTTCTTGACGGCGATGGTATCCGCAGGTTCTTTTATCAATTTCAGGATTAATTTCATTGTACCGATTCTTTTTTTCTGCGGATGATAAAAGGGCAAAATCAAGTCAAAGGAAGCTATTACCGTCAGACCATCCAAGGGTGAGCATTCGAAATCCTTTAATAAAATTCATATTTGTGTGATCGAACACACGGGATAAAAGCTCCACTTTTTTAGAACGATTTCTGCTATACGTAGAATCGTCAAATATAAGAACCTCCTCGGAAGAGTCATCAAGAAGCCCTCTAATGATAAAATAAATCCGGCGGCTAAGATGAAAGGTGAACCGCCGCCAGTTAAATGTTGGTGTGTTCAAAAAATTGTAGGCAGCGTCCTTATCAACAGTTATTTCTTTGTTTCTTACAATGCCCTGGTACAAATTTTTATTGCAAAAGGCCAGGTTGAAAAGGGCTGTGAAAATAGCAAGCGGAGATGCTCCCTTTATTTTTAGTGATTCCTGATTGGTTCAATAGCGTGCCTATTTTGAATTTTGTAAAGTATTCATTGAGGACGCCAAGCCGCTCTGAATTTGTAATTTGATTTAACCCCAACGTTTTAAAAAATCATTGAGAAAGTTCTTATCTTTCAGGCAGCCTTCTGCATGGCCTCAAGGAAATGTAGTAAATCCTTTTTCACAGCCTGGTTTGAATTCATTGTCAGCGTCAGCTTACCGCCTGGTCTGGTAAAACGGCCAGCCCTCTGGATAATCCGGTGCCTGATCGTATCCAGTTTTTGGAATCTCCATGCCGAGGGGCGTTTGGGCTTTGCCCTGCTGGACGCCGGGTGAGCGATCATCTGAATCTCTTGAGAGAAATTGTGCGCCATCATTGATGAGAAGGTGAATATCTGGTTGGCAACAAGCCTCTTACATGGAATCACGCTGAGAGCAGTATCGTTTTTTGCATTGCCAAAGATTGCCTCCTGGGACCCACGGCCATTATGGAACAGCACAACGGATTTTGCTGACTCCGTTTTATTGGTAACAACGACCTTGTATTGGTATTCCCGGTCAACCGGTTCAAACAAATCCAGTTGGAGAGGCCCTTTGATTGCTTTTTTGTATTTTTTCCTGGAGAATACAAATCGAAATTCCGTATTCCAGGACTTGGGCTTCCACTGGGTCTCAAAACAGGACCATTGATCATCAATGTCTGTCCAGGAATCACAGGTTTCTATCAGCTTTTTGAGTTCAGTGAATCGTGCAAAGGGAACCGATGCCGTGAAGCGGATTTTTTTGCCTGCCATCAGCGAGATGATATCCTGGTTGAAAAATGCACCGTCCATGCGAGCCTCAAGGATGCTGCCCGGAATTTGGGAACGCATGTGATAAAAACAGTCTTTCATAAATTCAGCAGCGCCATTAGAGTCATGGACATTCCCCGGTCGGTGATGCATATCAAAAAACTGACCGGTCTGGGCAATGGTACAGAACAATGGATAATAACTTCGAGCCCCTTTTTTGACCTTATTGAATCCAATAGCCGAGCCCTCGGCATGGCCCTTGGTAGAAAGAACGGAACCATCGAAATCCATGGTCAGCCTCGGAAATAGTTCCCGCTGCAAACCGCTGATGACATAGGATCTGGATAATTTGCGAACATTTTCAACGCTTCGGTCATCCAACAGGGCCAGGCTTCTGGAAATAGTAGAGACATCCGGAAGCCTCTTTAAGCCCATCAGACGAAGGATCATCGGGTCCTCCCGGTAATAATCAATTTCCCTGATTCTCCTGAAACCCAGAATCAGATGGACGATCAGCAGCAGTACAATGATGTGATGGCCAAAGATGGGAGACAGCTTTAAATGGGAGAAACAACTTTTCAGTTTGTTTTTCAATCCCAGCCGTTTGAATAGCATCTGAAAAATCAGAGAGCCGGCAAATGATGTCAACTGTCTTTCCTCAAAATTGATCTCGGGAATCTTATGGAATTTAGCATAAATCTGTGCTTTACTGGACTTCACTTGAGGTGGCCTCCTGAATTTGGTTTTTTGAGTTGTCGCAAATTCTATATAGCCTTTATTCATGAGGCCCCTCAACTTTTATCGCACTCCAATTTCAACTTTTTTATACAATCCCGGGGTTAATGGACAGGTAAAGGGAATTCGTCAATTTTAATAATAAATTCAAAACGTTATCTCTTTGGCGCTGTGATCTTTTAATCACCGAAAGTTGAGTTAATAATAGTCCGGGGTCTTGGACCCGTCATTGAAAGAATTTCGTTTTTGACGTAGTCCTCGCTGCCAGGGCGGTCTGAAATCCAGAGCCATTCACCAGGTAGTGGTCGCCGTTTCAGAGTTTTTACTCGTCTCCAATCATACCATAAGTCATCACCTTTGGTTTGCTCAATTTCTCTGGGGAATTAAACTGTATCAGCAATTTTGTGGGCCTGGTATATACGAGTACCTGTCAATTTTAATTTTTCAAAACTCCTTTACTTCCGACTTAAGCCTTGATACGAAATTTTAGATCGTAAAATCGAATTGCAATAGTTTCTCAAATATCATTGGTTCCATGAATGATATATGCGGTTAGATATCAAAAATATTAAAGATATGCGGCCAGCCGGAGAATCACTTATTATGACATCTAACGGATTTAGGGATATGCACAAGGAAGTTGAAAAATGGATGATGTAAAAGCAAAACAAATAGAGTCAGATCTTCAAGGTAAAATCTTCTCCGGTTATGAAGTCATACAATTACTAAACTACGGCAAATCGGCCGCCGTATTCCTTGTAAATAAAAAAAGTAAACCCTACGCATTAAAAATTTTTGATCGAGAATTAATAGAAGAGTATGGTTCAGCGATACAAGAATCACGGATCAAAAGAGAGTTAGAGCTATCTGATCACCATCACCCCAATCTTGTGAAATTGTACGATGGAGGAGTTAATACCGACTTTGATTACCACTATATAATCATGGAATTCATTCAAGGGCGTAATTTGAAACAGAGTTTATCTGAAATTTCAACCGAACAAATTGGAGATTATATAGAGCAGATTGCTAAAGCTGCTTTCTTCCTGGAAGAAAAGGGTCTTACTCATAGAGACATTAAACCTGAAAATATAATGATTAAACCAGATAAAAAATCTGTTGTTTTAATGGATTTTGGGGTTATTCGGCCATTAACAGGGTCTGGTCTAACTGATGGGGATAAAATTAAACCATTCGTCGGCACACTGCAATACAGCTCGCCGGAATTTTTGCTTCGTGAAGAAGAGGATTCACCAGAGGGGTGGCGTGCTGTCACCTTTTATCAGATTGGAGCCGTCTTACATGACATGATTATGCTGCGTCCTATATTTTCGGAGTATGAGACTCCGTATGCAAAATTAGTTAATGCTGTTCAATCTGTAAACCCCGCAATAAAGAATGATAATGTCAGCAACAGGCTTATAAAACTTGCAAAATGTTGTCTGCTCAAGAACCCAAAATCAAGAATTGAAATGCTCTCTTGGGAAGACTTTTATAAAGAAAAGAAAGAATATGTTGATGCTCAATCAGAATTAAAGGACAAATTAAAACTTAAACTTTTGCAAAAAAAAGTTCCGTTAGAGAGAGTGTATGACAAGCCTGATGAGAAGTCTTTAATGGAGACTCTTATGTATGAAACTCTATATTTTATAAAAGAAAGTATAAGGTCCATTAGAAATGACAATAGTGATATTGAACTACCGTTATGCACGATAAATGAAACAGGAAATAATTCGATCAGAGTTAATTTTGAAAAAAGCGAACATTTGGGTATTGAACATGAAATTTCATTAGAGGTGTTTGTTAAAATTATAGATATTAAAGAGAGGGCTATTAAAGTATGGATGCAAACGGTAACACCAATCCATAAAAAGTTAAAACTTGATGCATTTTCAAGCATCTATGATGGAGACAGTCTTTATACTGCTCTTAAAGAAAATCTTTATGTAATATTTAATGAATTGATAGAAATATAATTAACCTAGTTAGGGATTTAAAATGGATGATACCTGGTGGAGAAATCCAGATGAAATGGATGATGATCAGAAAAAGGTTATTGCGCTGCCAATTGATAAAGACATTTTGATCGTTGGCCGCCCAGGGTCTGGAAAGACGAATCTTTTGCTATTGCGAGCATCATATCTTAGTAAAGCCAACTATAAAAACTATTATGTGATCACATATAACAGAGTACTTAAGGAATTCATAGCTTCTGGCGTCAGTGGGTATTCAATTCCAGATTCAAAAATACGTACTCTATTTAATTGGGGATATCAGACGTTAAGTGAAAATGGAATTGAAATTGATGATACTGGTAAAACATTTGAACAGCTTAAAGAGGAGATATTTAAAGGCCTTGAAAATGTCATTTGTAAAGGAGATCCTTCAAATATAGTTGATTTTCTTTTAGTTGATGAAATTCAAGACTATAGTGCTGAAGAAGTTAATATTCTAAGAAAATTTGCAAACAAACTATATGTAGTAGGAGATTCACAACAAAGAATTTATCTGCGTGATGATACTATTGAAGCCATTAAACAAGATTTCGATATCTTTTTCGAATTGAAATATCATTACAGAAATGGAAGAAAAATATGCAGGGTTGCAGATGGGATATTAAACCAATTGGATAGTCCAAATGGTATGGAGGCAACCTCACACTATGACGAAGCATCTATGCCCTCATCTGTAAAGCGCTTTGATGGGCTATCAATTGATAGCCAAGTATCTCAAATGGTAAAGGAAATAGAGACTCAACTTGTGGCATATCCTGGTGAAAAAATAGGTGTTTTAGTTCCAAGAAATAATGAATTAGACGAAGTGTGGTCATTATTACAAGATTATAGCATAGCAACATCATGTGTATTACAAAGTCGAAACTCCGGTTACAAGGCATTTTCTGAAGAATCTGCTGTGGTTGTGGGGACTATTCATGGGACCAAAGGAATGGAATTTAGAGCATGTCATGTTCTCGGCCTTAATTTCATAAAAAATTTTAGGGCTCAAAAAAATATGGCATTCACTTCAACCACCAGACCTAAAACCAGTTTACGATTGTATTATAATAACAATATACCAGGCTATTTAGAAAAAGGGATTTTTTCTATAGAGCCTAAACCTCCATTACCAGGAATTGAAGAACTTTTTAATAAGGGTTAAGCACAAATGAAATATTCGATAATATCAAAAGATAAAATTTTGGATGTAATATCGAATCCGAATTCGGTCCATAGTACAACAATTAAATATAGTGAGTTCAAAACAATTTCTGAAAAGGTAAGCCATGGAGATATATTGTTGGTGTGGGGGAATAATTATAACTCAACAATTCCTCCAGTTTGGTTAATTAACGATAATGCTTATGATGAAATATTAGCCTATCTATCTACTTATGTTAGAAACCATGTACCCTTTTCTGGATTTTTCAGGGTACTTCCAATGAAATATTCAAATCTAATTAGTAGGCAAACGACCAAAAAAGCAAATAGTATCTGTAATAGTCTAATCGGTGTTGTCATTGCGGAGTCTTTGTATCAATACGATTCATCAATCACATCCATTACTGGAATTAGCGTTCAAGCTTCATTGGCAACAATTTCCGCCGCCATTGTTTCCGCAATTCACAAGGGATATTATTCAAGAGATTTATCGAATTTAGTTGATAATTGGGCTAAAGTTCGAAACTATTTTCAACTCTCAAAGCCTCCTTTGGATTCAAGGATGCTACAAAAATTCTGGTTCCCTGTTAGCTCTCTATTCGAGGAGAATAGTAACAGTTTTAGAGGCGATTATGGTTTATCCTCAAATATGACTCATGCATTAAAATCAATAATGATCCATGGCGAAATCAAGGTTGGTTATTGGAATGATCTCACCTTGCCGAGCCATGAAATTGGTGAATACTTTCTAAAATTAAAAGGGCCACGAGAAGAAGCAATCACACATTTTAATGGCTTATTGAACTTAATTAAAGGCGATAAAAAAATGAATGAAACTGAGAGAGATATAGTTTTAGGTGCTGCTCTTTCGATAGTCTCATCTGGTTCTTTATCTCTTCTCCAATGGTCGATGAATTTTGTTAATAGTTTTCCTCTTTTCCCTCTCTGGTACTCTTTCTTTTGTGGCTTCAATAGTCGTTCGGATATTGGTACCATAGCAGGCGGGTTAGGAAACCATATAGCCAAACGAATTTTAATTGATACAAAGGTATTTGAACCTCCAATTTCAGACATTTCTTTCTATGAATTAGATGTGTTATTTAGAGCCAATAATAAAATTCCTACTTTTCGAACAACTCAGAGTTCCGTAATTGATATAGAAATTCTTCCTTTAGTGAACTGCAAGTTTAGCGTTAAAAAGAACATATATAGCCAAAAGAAAGACTCTATTGGATTAGATAAGCACGACCTTGAAAAAACGAGAGAGCTTTTGGTATCTGCTCTAAAAATTCTGGGAAAAGGTTCACAACAATTTACTCAAGCTGATCTCTTCGATAACACTGAGAAAACAGGAAAGAACAAAAAATAGTATTCGAATTTCGGGTGCACGACACTTTCAACCCAAATAAACACGGACAAGCCGGTTATTTTGAAACGTTAAAATCGTCAATTTATAGAAATCGAAAACCCTTGACTTTGTCTATAATTGGAGACGAGTAAAACCTCTGAAACGGCGACCACTGCCAGATGAATGGCTCAGGGTTTCAGACCTATCTGGCAGCGAGAACTACGTCAAATCTTAGTTCGAATTTTTTGACCGAAAGACACCCCAGACTTTCCCTGTCATTCTGATGTCAGGGGAGCTACAAAAATTTTGAAATTTGGAACGGATTCCGCCCCCACAATGCTTCTGTTATTCAATGCCGTTTTTAAAAAGGCCTGGGCGAGCCTGTATAGACATATTGAACAGCAATTTATTATCGTGCTCTATGGTAAAGCCCAAAGCGTAGCGTAGGTTTTATCTATTATTCGAGCACAGATGGATTGTACATGATGATTAAAGTGGCAACCACTTTACTGAGATAGTCTTTATCGTTCTCATATCCTTCCCGGATAAGTACCCAGGGGTCACGGGATCCGGTTGCATCAATCCCTTTTTGGACCTGGCTTGCGCCGGTGTTGTATGCAAGCAGCGCAAGGCCCCAATCCTTAAAGCGGAGGTAGTTTGCCATTAGGTAACGTATCGCCGCATCGGTTTCAGACATCACATCCAGCCTTTCATCAACCTGCCCATCGACCCTTAAGCCGTAGTGGTTAGCCGTGGTTTGAATAAACTGCCATACCCCAGCTCCTTTTCCGTTCTTGGCCTGAGGAAGGTTCCGATATCTGGATTCAACAAGCGGAATTGCCAGCAACACCTTTGGTGCACCGTATTCAGCGAGTTTTTTTTCGATAATGTCACGGTGTTCCTCCATCCTGTCCATTGCATCCTGCATATGGGCGCATCCTCCGGGCATACCGAGGTAGTTGTTCAGTTGCGTCAAGACGCCGTCATTGAGGTCAACTGGGAGAGGAGACTCCGCGCTTGGAATGTTCTTTGCCAATTTTTGCGCCATCTCAAACGATACGTGTTGTAGCTTAGATATGCCAGGCGAGGCAAAGGAGAGCGCTATCCCAAAGAAAAAAAGGACATAAAAAGATAACCGTAGCCATTGCTTTTTGCCAATAGTGTTGATGAACATGATATTATTCCCTCCTTCTGACTAAGAAGATCATTAAAATCGAATGAGTGTTTGAGGATCAATGACTTTGTTGTCCTTGCGCACTTCAAAGTGGAGATGGGGACCGGTTGAAAGTCCGCTGTTTCCGACGGTTGCGATTTCTTTTCCCTGCACGACAGAGCTTCCTTCCACAACTTTGATTTCAGACAAATGCGAATACAGGGTTGCATATCCGTTGTGGTGTCGCAATACCAGGTAATGCCCCCGTATGTCGTCATAGTTCACCTCAAGAACCTGTCCGTCAGCCGGTGATACAATCCCGGTACCCATTCGGATGGCCAGATCAATGCCGTTGTGCTGAATCTTTTTTTGGGTGATGGGGTGGGTTGCCGGACCGAAGCCAAGGGTTATTCTGCTTGACATCAACGGATTTATAAACTCACCCGATGCAGCATCCTTTCCGGCAACGACAGTTGAATGGAAATTAAGGGCCAGCATGATAAGCGCTGCTACGATCAGATTGGTCTGAATCAATTTGACCTTTTTTGTTGCTTCTTTTTGAAAAAGTCCTTCAAGTCTCATCTTCAGTTTCCTTTTTGTTGGTTTTATCAATGTTGGAACCGGGTATTTCACGGAATTGGATATACTTAGTACATGCAGGATTGTCTGGCCGAAATCTTTGGGTGTGATTCCGAAAGACCGCATCGCCTCTGAATCCGTTTCCATCTCTTCTCTAAAGAGTATGTTGGTGATCACAACCTTCACCAGAGGGGAGAAAAAAAACAGGACTGTAACCCCCTTGAGCAGAAAAAATTTTATAAAATCATGCCGCCTGATATGGGTAAACTCATGAGCCAGGATCACCTTTTTTCCCATCCGGCTCAAAGAAATGACAGGTTCCGGCAATACGATAAGCCATTTCCGGAACCACCAGATAAAGGGGGTTTCTATCTCGGGGGAAACCAATACGCTTATGTTGCCCTGCTTCTTCCTTTCTCTCATAAGGTCAGCCATCAATTCACAGGTGACTATATCTTCACATTGAGGCGCCTTTTTTACCGTTGCTCCCAGCTTGAAAAGACCTTGTAAAATAAAGGCAAAATACAGTAGAGACAAAAAGACCCATAATATGATTAACAGATGCTCACCGGTTAATACGGGGGATATAAAGTTCTCGCGCTCCAAGCCCATATCAGAGGAGGGGTCAAAAGAAACCACTTCATCGTAGTCAGTTTGCAGAAAATGGAACAGATAGAAATCCACAATGCCCCAGGGAAGTATGGATTTCATCAGGATGAGATATAAAAGAACAAGCCGAAGCCTGTTGGAGGAGAATTCAACCTTTTCGAGAAACAGAACGAAAAGAATTAAAAAAGCTGAAATTTTGAAATGAGCCATGAGATACGGCATCATTTGTCAGATTCCTTTTCCTTCAAAAAAGCTCGAAGTTCGGATAACTCTTCTGAGGAAAGCACATCGTTTTTTGTAAATAACGGCAGTACTGATAATGCCTCTCTCTCCAGTATTTCGTCGGCGAACGTGGAAATCTGCGATGCGAATGCTTTTATCTTTGATATCTTCGGCCGAAGGATATTGATGCCGTGGAAATTGGCTTTTGTAAGGAGGTCCTTTTTAACCATTCGATCAATAACGGTTCGTGTGGTTGAATAAGACCACCCGGTTTTCTTATATGTCATTTCATGTATCTCGCGATTTGACAACTGCTGGTGTTTCCAAAGAAGTTTCAGAATATCAAATTCAGCCTTTATAAAATTTTTCATCATCTCTCCGTGTAATAATATTGCTACAAATGTAGCATACTAACAAGCTGCGTCAAGAGGAAAAACGATCTGTCAAAATAGAGACGCTTAAAAAACAGTCATCATAATCAAGCCTTGCAATGGATATGCGAGGTTTTGTGCGGGTGCTTCTACTCGTTGGACAATAGAGTCATAGCCCAAGAAAGGTAAAACTCCTCAACTGAAGGCAAGTAGTGGATACCACAAAAATTGAGATGGAAAATTTCAAAAGTGAAAGGTGTTCAATTATGGCATTTAAGGACTCCTAAGCCTTTATGGGTGAGGCGATCGCTACTTTTGTTATTGGTGACCTTGGTGACCTGGATCAAAAATCTGACAGGTCAATTTAAAGATCGGAGGTGAAGACTACCCTTCAGCCAGACTCCTTTTTATAGTCGGGCGATAACCCCAGACTTTCCCTGTACTTCTATACTTTTTATTTTATCAAACCAGCGAGCAATATTACAGGTATCACCACTACTTTCCAAAATAGGGTACCGTCCAGATTCGTGCGTAAATGCACTCTAAGAAAAATCGGCCAGCAGGGAATCGAATGTTAACTTTTGGCACAAAGTTAACATTCAGGCAAATCAGGTTTTGGCCTGGGAGAACTGGCCGATGAAGTTACCGCCTGATTTGATATGGCATTGGGCCCTGATTTATACCTAAGTTGAGCGATTCCTAAAAGAATGAAGTCCAACACCAGTGAGTAACATGTTATAATGTTTGTAAAAACCTACCAAAGTTGTCACAAACAACACAGCACCCAACAGGTGGAGGACTTCATGAAAAACCGTAGCAAAAATTACCATAAAAGGGAACGCAAAATACAACGTATTGAGGCAACCCAGGACCGGCTGACCGGAAGAGCTGGTCTGACACTGTTTGTCGCTTATCTTCATCGTATTCGGATCTTTGAATACATTGAAAGGTGGTTCGGCAGTATCCGGAAAAGCAGTAAGGGCTTGGCTATCTGCGAAATGTATAAACAGATACTGTGTTTCTTTTTTGACGGTACAAGCCGCCACCTGACCTATTTTGATCAGATTCGGCAAGATGAAGGATACGCCGGGAGCATTGAGACAGATATGGAATCCATGGCCTCCTCTCACCAAATGAAACGATTTTTCAAAGCCTTTTCCTGGACGAGAGTCTTTTTGTTCCGGCGTTTGCTCCAAAAGCTTTTCCTCTGGCGTCTTCAGATAACGAGGCCCGATATTATTGAACTGGGTATTGATACCATGGTGATGGACAACGATGATGCTGTGTGTCGCCAAGGAGTTAAGCCGACATACAAAAAGAAGAAGGGCTTTCAACCATTGCAAATGAACTGGGGCCGATTCATAGTAGACGCTGTATTCCGAAGCGGAGATCGGCACTCCAACCACGGTGACACCGTGCAGAAGATGATCCTGCACATCGTGATCATGATTCGGCGCCATTATCGCTGGGACGTGCCGATCATTATCCGGATGGACAGTGGGTTCTTCGACCAAAAAATCTTCAAGCGCTGCGAGGCTCTTCAAATCGGTTATATCTGCGGAGGAAGAATCTACAAGGATATAAAGAATATGGCTGGGAACTGGGAACCCTCTTCCTGGAAGCGGTTTAAGTCGAAAAAGAAAGAGCAGGTGTGGGAGTATGTCGAGTTTGGATGCCGTCGGAAAAGTTGGGACAGGTTCCGACGAGCAATCTTTTGCCGGTTGACCCATGATGAAGAGCAACAGCTTTATCTTCCCGGATTTCGTCCTGATACTGTTATTTTTACCAATATCGGCCAAAATCAAGCGGTAGACAGAATGCTGGAGAGAGCCGGTGCCCAAGGGTATCTGACAAGTAATGGAATTGTGGCTTGTTATCATGATCGTGGCAGTGACGAACTGGCCAACCGGGCGCTGAAGGATTTTGGGCACGAACAGCTTCCTTTCAAGCGCTTCGCTGCAAACTCCGCCTGGTATTACACGATGCTGGTGGGTCATTTCCTGATGGAATCTTTTAAAGAGGATGTCAGTGCCCCGGTAATCTCCGTCTCTGCCTATGCGAATACGGTTCGCAGGCGTATGATCGATATTGCCGGTAAAATTGTCTTTCACGGTAAAGAAATCATTTTAAAGGTGAGCCAAACCTGCTTGGACCGGCTCAAATTGCCTGAGTTACTCAGACGTTGTCGGATGGCACCAGCCATCCCATAAGAAGTATAAAAAATTGAAAGACTGTGTAGAATCGCTGGTGAATTGCGTCTATACGTCCCATAAACCGACCAGATTAGAAGCTGGTTATGCAAATTGAGACCAAGTTCAGCACGAAAAAGGTTCGGCTTACCCGCAGTGTTCTGATGCTGTACCTCGGCTTTGCCGTCAACCATAGCTTAGGGTCGAAATCGCTCAATTTAGGTTATAGACAGATTGCTCTCTTTTTGTTTTCTGCTAAACGGCGAGATTAAAGTAATGCAGGAAGGCGTTACAGATTAATTTCGACTATAATATCAAATTTGCCAGAGTTTGTCGCACTAAATAAAAAGTATGTGATTGAGCAACTTTGTACAAGCATTTCTGCTAAAAGGTATACTATGGTACTATTAAAGATAACGGAGAAAAAGACATTGAGGTTATCGAACAACTTTCATTTCCAGAAAGCAGGGCATTCATCAGGAATAACAGTACTCAATGCTGTCATGTCGGATTTTTCATACGGGAAGCACGCTCATGAAGAACTATCAATTGGTGTGACTACTGAAGGCGTTCAAGAATTCTTTTGTGACGGGCGTACATTCAGAAGCTATCCAGGTGATATTATTTTGTTCAACCCTGGTGAAGTTCACACCGGAAACCCTGGTACAGGTGATGTCTTAAAATACAAAATGCTTTATTTTGACCCTGAAAAGCTATACCCGTTTGTTGAGTGTCTAAGTCGTAGATCCATGGAAGATTTTCGAATTCCTCAAACCCACTTCAAGAACCCCATTCTGAGGGCTATACTTTTAGAAATAACCTACCGTGCCAGAGATTCGGTAAATTTTTCCATCTTGGAACAGGAACATGCTCTTTATGCACTGGCTGTCCAGATTACGAAGATTCTTGAAAATTTTGAAATCAATGGCTGGACGAGCCGAAAAGATGCGCTTCTTATGATCGTTCGTGATTATATCCATGATAATATCCAAGAAGATATCACCATTGAGGATCTCAGCCATGTGGCCAATATATCCAAGTTTCACCTCATACGTATTTTTCGTCGTCAATTTGGATTGACTCCTCATAAATATATTATAAATCATAGAATCAACAAGGTCAGAAACGCGTTGAAAAGAGGCATATCAGCGACACATGTGGCGCATGAATTTGGCTTTTTCGATACAAGCCACCTGAATCGCCACTTCAAACAGATGTATGGTGTTACGCCAAAACAATACCAAACTCAGATACAAGGATGAAGTCAACCCAATGCTTGGAATTCTTCTTTTTGCCATTGGCGTCATGTATACCCCCGGCCCCGTGAACATACTCAGTTTGAATAGTGGAGCACAAAAACAGTTCCTTGGGCACATCCCATTTTGCTTCGGGGTGGCGAGTGCTTTGGGATTCTGGTTCTTGCTGATTGGGTATACTGGAAGTTTAGTGGTAAACGACACTATTCTGCCCATCATTTCAGTTGCAGGTGTCTGCTTCATTCTGTACCTATCCTACAAAATAATATCCAGCAAAGTGGAGGAGGTAAGTAAAAACGAAACTGTTGTCGTTCTTACCTACAAAGATGGTTTGCTAATGCAACTATTAAACCCTAAGTCTATGCTGGTTGTTTTGCCCATAACAGCTGTCCAGTTTCCCGCAGCAGGCATAGACGGAGTCTGGATTGCAGTGTGGTCAATCTGTCTTAGTACTCTCGGTTTTGGTGCTCCCTTTACCTACGCTGCATGTGGAGCGTATGTTTCTCGGTATTTCCATGGTAACACCTATCTGAGGGTTATGAACATTATTATGGGATTAATGTTGATTGCTGTTGCTGTGGATATGGCCTACTCCCATGTATATTTGATTTTAGTGCCCCAGTGAGTGGCTCATAAATAACTTGACGGATGTTTGGATGTCTTTCCACTTCAAGAATCTATTTTTACAATTTGCAGTGAAAATGAGTAGTAACAGAGCCGGTACTAATGCTATCTTTCATCATGGGACTGATCAAACTCCCACGCAGGACTGGAAGAACTAAGCAACGCCCCTATTAGCAGGGCATATAGAGTTCAAAAATAGACAAATTGAACACCCTCCCCACAAACCATTTGTAAGGACGAGCTGAGCAGTTTGGTAGTATTGCCGTCGGCAAGAGCACCGGGCTGGGCTTTTATTTTAAAAACCTAAATTGTCTAACAACGGTTTTTCATATACGTCACTCTCTGCAGGGTAACGTAAGCCATTGACTCCATATTGTTTTGCTAAAGACCATAGAATGCTTTCACCTGCTGGCAGTTCTGTCAGTGTTATGGTGTAAACAGGGTCCTTGTATGCTTCTTCGGGAGAAATGATCTCCCACCCCCTTGATCTGTACATTGCTATGATGTCAGGTAAAAATTCAGCGTTAATAGCCTTGGTATGCAGAAGAAGAACATGTTTTATGCTTCGTTTAAGGACTTGTTCAGATAAAGAATCATAATAAATAGTGCGGTCCCATAAATGATTGAGATAAGCAATGCGGAACGATGACAAATCTTCGTCTGGGTGACTTTTGCGCCACTCCAAAAATCGCATATCGTAGTACCAGTCGCTGGCATCAACACTCACCGCTCCCGATCTGTAACCATGGTTCGTCAACCAATTTCTGAATCCATCACGCTTTGATATCGTTTCACCCTCTTTAAGATATGGAAAACGCAGACGCTTAGTCCAACCAGGCATGTTTTTCAGCAACGTTTCATTTTTTTCCGTGTCAGCAATGAATTGCTCAAGCGTCACTTGCTCCGAACAAAAATTGAAATGGGAATAGGTGTGGTTGGCAACGGCATGGCCAGCTTTCCCCCAGTCTCTCACTAAATCAAGGCCAGCTGGGCTGTGGATTCGCTTTCCTGCAGGAAACAAAATTGACTTGACTTGTGCCTTTGATAAGGCTTCCAGAATGGATGAATTCCAAGACGAGGCCATTGGTTGATTCTGTGGGTCCATACCATCATCAAATGAGAGGGTAATACTTTTGGCCTGACTAATTGAGAGCGGGCAAAATGATAAAATAATAAAAACCGTGACCAACAACTTTTTTGCAACACATATTCTTTTCATTTGTTGTTTTCCTCAATATTCACAGTTTTTTTCACAAACCCAACAATACGATGTGTGGTTTTGTTAACGACTCAAGATAAATTTAGCTAACTGTATAATATGAAAATCTTGAGTAGTATCCGATCTGGGCACGGACCTATATCACGCTCAATAGATCATCTCAAGAGATTTGAAATTTCAACTTGTCTTTTCATAATAGGAATCTAAGCAATCATGGTATTTAAGGATTCTCAGGTCATGGTGGACGCAACGTTGGATACTTTTGTTATTGGTGGGTGACCTTGATTGAGAATCTGAAAAATCAAATCATGAGTCCGAGGTGAAGACTACCCCTCGGCCCGACTCCGTTTTTTTGTCGGGCGACAACCCCAGACTGTCCCTGTCAGTCAACTGTACCATTCTAAACCCGATACATAATATTCAAAATGTATTGAGTTTATGGATTGTAGAGGCCTGAAAGACCTGATACTGGTTTTGGAATCAACCAAGAAACTCAATAGAAAGTCTTTCGGGGTGCAGACTATCTCAAAATGAAATCATTCAAATTCAGAATTCAGAACCCCGGACTATTATTAAGAGCCATAACCATCTCGGATCCGAACAAGTCAAAATATAGACTAAAAGAGCATTCCAGATCACAACTCCACAATCTGTCTCTGGGCCCTCTATATTTCAAGCATTTCCATGGAAGAACCTTAGTTCCGGTAGTCCAAGCTTGGTGATGAGGGCCAGACCATAACGGAAAATGCCATTATTGCTCACCCTTTAACTTGGTGGGCTGGTTGTGATTATGTAGTTTATTGTATGCTAATATTTATCGGCCTTTTTCTTGACATTGAGCGTTTCTGTATACTAAAGTGGCTGAAATAGAAAATCCATTTAGCTACTCATCACAATAGAAAACATAATTCTTATCTATTGACAGGCTTGAGGTTCGTAATGAAAAAAATGATCAAACCTGTGATTTTCGTCTTTATCGGTATTATCATCGCATTCCCTGTTTTCAGCCTCACTTATTATACCATGGCCCGAACGTCCACTCCTGGTTTCTGTGCGTCCTGTCACGAAATTCGACCCGCCTATAACAGTTGGAAAACTTCCACCCATGTAAACAATGCCCAGGGGTTTGTCGCTGATTGTATGGACTGCCATCTGCCTGCCCCGCAAGATACGATCAATTTCTTTTACGCCAAGACTGCTCACGGCATCAAAGATGTATTCGTCCATTTTGCTTATGGAACCTATGACCGGGAAAAAAGCCGTGAACATGCCTATGCAACTTTTAAAAATGCACAATGCCAGAAATGCCATCGTAATCTTCTGCATATCCCGGATAAGAGAGGCGCCATGCTGGCCCATCGATCCGTCCTGTACCCAAGAGAAGGGTATGAAAAAAAATGCGTAGACTGCCACCGGAACCTGGTTCACGTGGACAGTGAGTTTTACAAGTACAAACAGAATCAGACGCCGTATAGAGGGTTGGGAATTTAAAAGCATTTAAAATAGCTACATATAAAACAGGGGGCACTATGAAAAGAAGTTTGATCGTACTGCTAATGGGCTTATTCATCATGGGCATTTGCGCATCCACGGTTCTCTGTTCAGATGCCCAAATGAATATGCCTAAATCCAAAGAGTTTAGAATTGAAAGGTCCATGTCACCTGAGGCCATGGCCTGTATTGAATGCCACAAAAAGCAGCATCCGGGCATATTTTCGGACTGGGCGGCCAGCCGCCATGCCAGTGCCAATATCACCTGTTATGACTGCCACGCCGCAGATCCCAGTGACCCGGACGTCAGCCAGGCCCACTTTAAGGAGTACGAGGCAAATGACACGAAATACGGGCAGAAAAAATACATGGTTCCGGTTTCTGCAGTCGTCACCCCTAAGGACTGCTCTCGGTGTCATCCGGATGAGGCTGTGCAATACAGTAAAAGCAAGCACGCCAATACTCTGGAGATCATATGGAAAATAGATCCTTGGCTAAATAAGGGCATGAACAGCGACTTTGAGCGGGTAAATGGGTGTTATCACTGCCACGGCACCATCCTGAAGATGACAGACGGCGAATTGGAAGCGTCCACCTGGCCGAACGTCGGCGTGGGCCGGATCAACTTGGACGGCAGCAAAGGAAGCTGCACCAGTTGCCACACAAGACATCGTTTCTCTGTAATGGAAGCCAGAAAGCCCCAGGCCTGCGGGCAATGCCACCTGGGGCCGGATCATCCCCAGATTGAGATCTTTACCGAATCCAAGCACGGGGATATCTATGATGCTTTTGGCGATGAGTATAATTGGACAGCCGCTCCCGGCACCTGGACACCTGGGGTTGATTTCAGAGGGCCGACATGCGCTTCATGTCATATGTCGGGAGCAGGCAGTGTCATGACCTCTCACGATGTGACGGAAAGGTTGTCCTGGGAACTGCAGGCGCCGTTGACGGTCCGCCCGGAAAATTTCAAACCGCTTCCCGCACAGACCAATTGGAAAGAAGAGCGGACCAAAATGCAGGAAGTCTGTATGCAATGCCACGGAAAACGGTGGACCGAGTCCCACTACAGCCAGATGGATCAAACCATCCAGGAGTACAACGAGGTTTACTTTAAACCGGCCAAGGCGAAATTGGATGAGCTTTATGAAAAGGGGCTCCTGGATAAGGCTCGCTTCTTTGACGAGCGCCTTGAGGTGGAGTATTACGAACTCTGGCATCATGAGGGCCGGCGGGCGAGAATGGGGGCTGCCATGATGGCGCCGGATTATTCCTGGTGGCACGGGTTCTATGAGTGCAAAAAACGGTTCAACAACTTCATGGAAGAGGCCAATCACCTGATAGAAACCAATACAAAGGCCTATAAGGCAGAGGACTACCCCAATGCCACGGGAGATACAACAAAGCCTAAAGAAATATTCAAATAATTCCACTTAAAAAGATGCCGCCGTTCAGGATTCGCCTGGGCGGCGGCATCGCTATTATTTGCAGGTCTTCAGAAAAAATAGCACCTTTCGTCAACACTATCGCCAAATACTTTTTCCGATCGACAGGTATTAGATTCTTGCTGGGAAAAAGAATAGCAGTTTTTTCCTTTTTTATCCTTTTCACCTCCAATTTCCAAATGTTATAACAAACCAGTTCATTCAAATTATAAATGTAGACCTGAAAATTTAATTTCACCTCTCTATCGCTGTCATGCGAAGGCTCCTGTACCCATGGATTCAGGTATTTATACCGCAATGTGAGGGTGTTGTAATGCAAAGGGACATTTCTGAATCGAATCTGAAGAAAAAAGTAAAAGACCTTGAGGAATCATTAGCCCAATACAGGCATGTCGAAAAAGAGCAGCTCATGATTCTCGACGCACTTCAGTGTGTCAATGAAATTAACACACTGGACGAGTTGATTCATTCCATTTTAACCTGGATGAAAAAATGGTCCGGATGCGAGGCAGTGGGAATCAGGCTCCAAGAAGGAGATGACTTCCCCTACTATACCACATCGGGATTCCCTGAAAAGTTCGTCAAGCTTGAAAAATACCTGTGCTCATATAATGAAGACGGGTCTTTGAAAAAGGATGAAACCGGGCGCCCGGAAATTGAGTGTATGTGCGGCAACATCATCTGCGGCAGATTTGATCCATCCAAGAACTTTTTTACAAGTGACGGCAGTTTCTGGAGCAATTGCACAACGAAGCTGTTATCCGAAACCACAGATAAGGAGCGCCAAACCCGAACCCGCAACCGGTGCAACAGCTTCGGGTATGAATCGGTTGCGCTGATCCCGTTACGCTCTGCCGGGGAAACTTTTGGTCTGATGCAGTTCAACGATCCTCAAGAGGGGAAATTTTCCGCCGGAAAAATTGCTGCATTTCGAAGAGTTGCCGATCAAGTGGCATCGTCCCTTGCACAACTGAAAGCTGTTGAGGCCCTTAAAAAAAGCGAGGCACAATTAAAGGCCGTAGTGGAGAACACAAAAGACGCCATAGGCGTTTCTGAGAAGGGTCGGCATCATTTTGTCAATTCTGCATACGTCAGTATGTTCGGTTACCGGGAACCGAAAGAATTGATCGGCAAGCCAGCCCTTGATCTGATCGGAGAGCAGGAGAGAGACAGGGTCAAGTCTTTTATGGCTGCCAGGGAAAAAGGAAACCCCGTCACCGACTGCTATCAGACAAAGGGACTGAAACAGGATGGGACCGAGTTTGATATGGAAGTGACCGTTTCTCGTTTCGGTCCAGAGGATGACCAAAAAAGTTTAGTCATTCTCCGAGACATCACGGAGCGCATTAAGATAGAAGAGCAGAGGCTCCGGCAGAAGTATTTTCTGGAAAAGGCTCAGGACATAGGGGAAATCGGCACCTGGGAACTGGATACCAAAAGCAATAACCTTGTCTGGACAGATCAGAATTACAGGATTTTCAACGTTCCAGAAGGAACCGAGTTGACCTATGAGTTCTTTCTGGGCTGTGTCCATCCGGATGATCTGGCAACCGTGGACAAGGCATGGAAAGACGCCTTATTTGGCAAGCCCTATGACATCGAGCACCGGATTATCGCTGATGGGGCTGTCAAGTGGGTGCGGGAGAAAGCTAGGCTTGAGTTCGACGAAAATGGGAACTGCCTCCGTGGTATCGGCGTGACCCAGGATATCACTAAGAAAAAACAAAAAGAACTGATCCAGTCCGTCAAATTGCGTCTGATCGAATCGGCCTCCTCCCATACGGCGAAGGACCTGCTTCAAAGATTTTTGGATGAAGCGGAAGCATTGGCAAAAAGTGAGATTGGATTTTATCACTTGATTGATGATGATCAAAAGACACTGGGCCTGCAGTCCTGGTCCACAAATACGCTCAAAAGCATGTGTACCGAATATCTGAAAGAAGAGAACTATCCGATAGCAACGGCGGGAGTTTGGGAAGACAGTTTCAGGACACGCAAACCGGTTGTCTATAATGACTACCAGAGTTTACCCCATAAAGGGGGACTTCCTGAGGGACATGCACCGGTTATCCGTTTGCTTACCGTCCCGGTGCTAAGGGATAAAAAAGTGGTCGCCATATTGGGAGTAGGCAACAAAAGGACCGATTACACCGCACAGGATGTTGAAATTGTACAGGAACTGGCTGACCTTTCATGGGAAGCCATCAGCCTGAAAAATTCCAACGAGGCATTGGCAGAAAGTGAACAACGGTTTCGGACCCTGT
Organism: uncultured Desulfobacter sp.; assembly: GCA_963677255.2. Classification (GTDB taxonomy): domain Bacteria; phylum Desulfobacterota; class Desulfobacteria; order Desulfobacterales; family Desulfobacteraceae; genus Desulfobacter. Next base: position 342,999 of record CAXXER010000005.1, read on the forward strand.
TTGAACAGGCGCCCATCGGGATCGATCTGGCCTCTTCCCAGGGAATTCCCACCCATGTCAACCAAGCCCTCATCGATCTGCTCGGATATTCAAAAGAGGAGTTATGTTCGAATCCCTTTACAACCTGGACACATCCGGATGATGTTGAGGACAGCCTTGAGTCTGTGCGTCAGATCCGTGAAGGCAGGGTCGATCATGTGACCGTGAAAAAACGGTATCTGCATAAAAAAGGGGGCACCATCTGGGGACACACTGAGGTGGCTGGAGTGCGTAAACCTTCCGGAGAGCTGGATTACTTTGTCGCAATGGTCCAGGATATTACGGAACAAAAACTGAGCCAGGACTCACTGCGCCGGAGTGAAGCAGCCCTGAAACAGGCCCAGAGATTGGCAGGCATCGGTAGGTGGCAGTGGGACATCAAGGAGGACCGCCATAGCTGGTGTGAGGAGATCTATCAAATCTATGGCCGGGATTTGAGTCTGCCCCCTGCGGTTTATCCGGAGGCCCAGAAGTATTTTACGAAGAAAAGCTGGGCAGGCCTGTCGGAAAAGGTGGAAAAGGCCATGGCTGAGGGAGTGGCCTACCAATACGATGCCGAAGTTTTAAGGCCGGATGGCGAACATCGTTGGATCACTGCCCGGGGAGAGGCTGTAAAAGGTGAGGATGGCCAGGTGGTTCGGCTCCAGGGAACGGTTCAGGATATTACTGAACGGAAACTGGCCGAAGAGGCCATGAAAGAGAGCGAAGAACGGTTTAAATTTTTATCGGAGGCCACTGTGGAAGGCGTTTTTATTCACGAGAAAGGGATGGTCCTTGATGCTAACCAGTCCTTTGCAAAAATTCTGGGCTATGAGTTGGCAGATGAGATCATCGGACAAACAATAATGCAAAGACATCTCACCCCGGAAAGCCTGGAAAAGGTTCAGACCTATATCGCTTCGGGATATCAGGGAACCTATGAGGTGGTGGGGATAAGATGTGACGGAACCCAATTTCCTGTTGAGATCATATCCAGAAGCATAACCTATAAGGAAAAAACGGCCAGGGTGGCTGCGGTAAGGGATATAACGGAGCATAAGACCGCTGAAAAATTATTGAGATGGAATGTCAGACGGAACGAAATCCTGTCAGAGACTGCATCCAGGCTGCTCCAGAGCAGTGATCCTCAGGACCTGATCAATGATCTGTGCCGGAAAGTGATGACCTTCCTTGACTGCCATGCCTTTTTTAGTTTTATGGATGACCCTGATGCAGGAAAGCTGCACTTATATGCCTGCGCAGGTATTTCAAAAGAAAAAAAGGCTGAAATAGAATGGCTTGACTACGGCACCGCCGTATGCGGCACCGTGGCCCAAACGCATCAACCAATGATCTGCGAAGATATTCAGAACAGCTCGGATCCATTGACAGAGCTGATTAAATCCTTCGGTATTAAGGCCTATTGCTGTCATCCCTTGATGGTAGAAAACCGGCTGTTTGGCACCCTTTCATTCGGAAAACGCTCAGATTCCAGGTTCACCCCGGAAGAAGTTGCAATGATGAAGTCAATGGCCAACCATGTGGCTGTTGCTGTCAACCGGATACGAAACGAAAAGGAAAGAATCGGTCTGGAAGAACAACTGAGGCAGGCCCAGAAAGTGGAAGCCATCGGAAGACTTGCAGGAGGGGTTGCCCATGACCTGAATAACATGCTCTGCCCGATTCTCAGTTATGCCCAGATGCTGACCGATGATTTAAATTCCGGGGATGAGAGACGGGAATACTCAGTTGAAATTCTCAATGCCGGTGTTAGAGCACGGGATCTGGTAAGACAACTGCTGGCATTTTCCCGAAAGCAGATCATCACGCTCAAGCCAATAGATATAAATCAGGTTGTCAAAGGGATTGAAAAAATGCTTTTACGCACCATACCTGAAGACATTCAATTGGAAAAACGTCTCTTTGAAAACATCCATCCGGTGCTGGCTGATATTGGGCAGATTGAACAAATTCTCCTAAACCTGACGGTAAATTCTGCCGATGCCATGCTCGATGGCGGGCTTTTGACTATCGAAACCGGCCTGGCGGACCTGGATGATGAATATGCAAAGATGCATCCCGATGTGACACCCGGCCAATATGTTATGCTTTCAGTCAGCGATACGGGCTCGGGCATGGATGCTGTGACGCTTTCCCATGTGTTTGAGCCCTTTTTTTCCACCAAAGGGGAAAAGGGAACCGGCCTTGGTTTGGCAACCGTCTATGGTATTGTCAAACAGCATAATGGCAACGTCTGGGTGTACAGTGAGCCGGATATGGGGACCACCTTTAAAATTTATCTCCCGGTCGCCTCGGAAGTCACGGATGAAAAGGAAACGGTTAAACAAATGAAATTCGTCCGAAAAGGGGTGGAGACCGTTCTGCTGGTAGAGGACAACGAGCAAGTGCGGCATTTAGGCCGGGCCATACTTGAGCGGCAGGGGTATACTGTACTTGAAGCCCAAAGCGGAGAAGATGCCTTAGCAATATTGGCATCCCACGACGGCACGATTCACCTACTATTAACTGATGTTGTCATGCCGGGCATGAATGGTAAAGAGCTCTACCAGAGGGCGGCACAGAGACATCCGCACTTGAAGGTGCTTTTCATGTCCGGTTATACGGATGATATCATCGCACACCGTGGCGTGCTTAAAAAAGGGATTCAGTTGATCCAGAAACCGTTTTCCGTTGAGGGGCTTGCGGCCAAGGTGAGGGACGTGCTGGATAATAATACAGCCGTCCAGGATTAACCTGAACGGCTGTATGGTTCATTACGGAAAGTCAGGAGACTTTTTCAAACTCCTCTTTGCCGACTCCGCATATGGGACAGGTCCAGTCATCCGGAAGATCCTCAAAAGCTGTACCAGCCGCAATGCCTCCTTCATCATCACCCTCTTCAGGGTCATAGATATATCCGCAGGGCATACATTCGTATTTATCCATGTATCTCTCCTTTTTAGTTCCCAGCCATCATGGCGGCGATGTCTTCTTCGGGGGTGCTGATGGCCTTGATGTCAAACTTATCAACCAGCACGTTCAGGACAGTGGGGGAGATAAAGGCCGGCAGCGTGGGACCAAGCCGGATGCCTTTGATGCCAAGGGAGAGCAACGCCAGAAGTACCGCAACGGCCTTCTGCTCGTACCAGCCGATGTCAAAGGAGAGAGGCAGGTCATTGATATGCTCAAGTCCGAAGGCATCCCGCAGTTTCATGGCGATAACGGCCAGGGAGTAAGAATCGTTGCACTGGCCGGCATCCAGGACTCTTGGGATACCGCCGATATCGCCAAGATCAAGTTTGTTGTACCTGTACTTGGCGCATCCTGCTGTTAGGATGACGGTATCCTTGGGCAGCTTTTCAGCAACTTCGGTAAAGTAGGTTCTGTCCTTCATCCTGCCGTCGCATCCCGCCATGACGATGAAGCGTTTAATCGCTCCAGATTTAACGGCTTCAATAACCTTGTCGGCAAGGGCCAGAACCTGGTTGTGACCGAAACCGCCAACGATTGTGCCAGTTTCAATTTCCTCCGGGGGCTGGCATCCTTTTGCCTTGGCAATCACGCCTGAAAAATCTTTGGCCGCATTATCTTTTCTGTCGGGAATATGAATGGCTCCCGGGTATCCGACGGCACCTGTGGTGAACAACCGGTCTGCATAGGAGTTGTTTTTCTTGATGGGGATAACACAGTTAGTCGTCATCAGAATGGCACCGTTAAACGTCTCAAAATCTTTATTCTGGTGCCACCATGAGCTGCCGTAATTGCCTTTCAGATGGCTGAACTTTTTTAACTCCGGATAATAGTTGGCCGGCAGCATTTCACTGTGAGTATAGATGTCGATCCCCTGGCCTTCGGTCTGGATTAACAGCTCCTGTAAATCCCTGAGGTCATGGCCGCTGACGAGGATTCCGGGGTTTGTCCCCACACCGATGTTGACTTCTGAGATCTCAGGATGCCCGTAGGTGGTGGTGTTGGCCTCATCCAGTACCGCCATGGTTGCGACGGCGTTTTCACCGGTCTTCATGACCATGGCCACCATGTCGTCAACAGAGAGGTCTTCTGTTACCGATGCCATGCTTTCTATGAGTTGATCGTACACTTCCTTTTTCTCGAATCCCAGCATGGCCGCATGGTGGGCGTAAGCGCTGATGCCTTTGCAGCCGAAGACAACGGTTTCCCGCAGAGATCTGACGTCTTCATTCTCTGTGGCAAGGATGCCGACCGTTTTCGCCTTTTCCTGGAATTGGGATTCATCAGCAGAGCTGAATAACGCTGCATCGGGCAGGTCCTGAGGCAGTTTATCCCCCAAGGCGGATTTGAGGTCATCCTTGAAGGCCTGCAGGCTTTTGGTACAGTCGATGAGGGCGGTATCGTCAAAATTGGCGTTGGTGATCGTAGTGAACAATGCGTGGGTGATGATCCGTCCGGCATCTTCAATCCGGTCGATGCCGAGCGCTTTCCCTTTTTTAGCCAGGACGGAAATGCCCTTGCAGTGAAAGATGATCAGATCCTGGAGATTTGCAGTGGCCTCTTCCTTACCGCAGACACCCCGTACAGTACATCCGGTTCCCCTTGCCGTTTCCTGACATTGAAAGCAAAACATCGTAAATCCTCCTTTTAGAGATTGGCGATTTATGTATTACTGCAACACGGATACACAATATGGCGTAAAAAAATCAAAATCCTTGATCTGGATCAATTTGTCAAAAAATATAAGCTTTGCACTGACGCAGTATTGGAATACGAAAAAGATCAGATCTCTTTGTAACATACGAGCCTGAAAAAATAAAGAAAACACCCGTGCAGATTTTTTTGAAATCAGTTTATCAAAAGGCCTGAAAGGTAGGTCATAATACTCCCTAAAGATTTCACATCCAGATAATTAACCGCATCCTCATGAAATAAAAATGTCGCTTTTGCAGGAAGCATCTCATCGACATCGTTAAATTGCAGCGCTATCGGTATTTTGGGGAGGGCTTTAAATCGGATACACAGGTCATAAGACGAGTTGTCTACGGGGGTGCCGTATGCCCGTATGCATTTTTGTTCCAGGATATCCGTCCGACCCGAAAAGGTTTGCTCAATTGTTTTGCTTGTATTTTCCGCAAATCGATAGAACAGCGGGCTATTCTTTGAAAACTCCCTGAACGTCACCAATCTGGCCGATTCCTTGACGGTTGGTTGGGTACAGCTTGTCAGGTATTTGCATAGGACCTCTTTTATCGGCAAAGACAACTCTTCGCCTGAAATGTCAATGAAGTCCTGATGATCAAATAGTATCTGTCTGTCAAAAAAATAAAACCTGCAGCCCCCTGCTGTTCTCTGCAATCCCAGAGTTGTGATGAGGTTGTCAGTATTCTGCCGGTTAATGGCATTCAAATATTCGGTGATATCCTGATCACTGCGTGTCAGATCCTCTGCCACTAGTTGCCCGCCTTTAACGCATTCATTTTTTCAAGTAACACATCATATTCATCCTCATATTCCAGCAGGTCCAGCATGACAGGGGGCTTTACAGAATGGGCTGGAAGTCTCTTTTTGGTTTCAGCAATCAGTGCCTCAAGCTGCCCCATTCTTTCTTTAATTTTTTCATATTCCTGTCGGTTCATGGAAGAGCTCCTCGTGTTTTATCCAGATTTCTTTCATTAAATTGGCGGGCAATTGTAACGATGATCCGCATTTTGGTATCGGTCATTACACCATGGGGCTGTCTGAAATCAGAACATCCCCTTTGTTTGCCGGTATTTTTGAATCATTTTCCCCTAAAAACCATCCCTTTCCTTCAAGAACCTGGATGGATAGTTCGTCTTTCTCATTTAAGAAAATAGTTATCTTGGCGCCTGCCGGATCAATCTATCCAAAACCCCACGCATAATCGTATTGATGTGTGAAAAATGATTCTCACTCGATAAAAGTTTAGTTTCTGACTGAACGTACTTTGATCCGTCAATTTCGTCTTTGCAGTTCAATATCAGATTCTTGACAGTCTGAGGGGTTGACTCCAGATGAAATTGAAATCCCACAATATGATTTTCAAATACAAAGCCTTGATTTAAACAGGCCTCACTCTTGGCGATGTGCACCGCTCCCTTTGGAATATCAAACGTATCTCCATGCCAGTGGAAGACAGGTGCCTGAGGCGGGAAGACGTTCGCCAGAATAGTATCGTTGATGTCTTTGATTGTCTCTATGTCAAACCAGCCGATTTCTCTATATTCATTTTTATGGATACCTGCGCCCATCACGTCGGCGATCAGTTGAGCACCCAGGCAGATCCCCAGGATGATTTTTTTGTGCTTGACGGCAGCTTCGATCAATTTTTTTTCATCATAAAGCCAGGGATAATCAGACTCGTCATTTACCCCCATGGGACCTCCCATCACGATCAGGCAATCAAAATCGTGAACGGAAGGAATCTCGAAAGAGTTGAAAAATTGTGTGTTCGTTACCTGATGGCCGCCCGCCGTTAAAACCGGTTTCATCATGCCAAGGTCTTCAAATGGAACATGCTGCAGATAATGAATTTTCATCGGTTCGTTCCCTTTTTTCAGTTTCCCCTATCTTAATTCTCATCTGATGTAATTTCTTATCGCATTTGGGCGGTGGTCGCATTGACATAGATCAAGTTCAAACCAAAAAGTAAACTTGATCTATGTCAATGCGTTTCTTTCCGGCACCACCTATACTTCATGATAAATGCCACGAATAGATAGGCTGGGGTAAATCCTTAAAAAGACTTATTAGCCCGGGATTTACCTTTTACAAAGCTGAACTTGGACCAGATAGCGAAAGGAGAGATATGAATTTCAGCCGTATCAATGAATGCTTTCAGACCATTACAGATGAAGACGTACTGGAGGCAATGAGAGAAATCCCCGGATACCTGGATATCACGCCGTCCGACTTCATCGAAGTATACAGGATTGCCTTTGACCATGCAATCTCCCGTATTAAAACCGCCATCCGGGCTGAGCATATTATGACCCGGAGTGTGGTTTCTGTCCTTGAAGATGCACCTCTTTTGGAGGCCGCCATGCAAATGAGGGATCACGATATTTCGGGGGTTCCGGTTCTCAACGAAGAGGGGGCTGTGACCGGGGTTATATCGGAGAAAGATTTTCTGTCCAGGATGAATGAGAACAAGGAGCCGTCGTTCATGCAGGTTTTAATTCAGTGCATGGATGACAGCCGTTGCCTTGCGTTGCCTCTTAAAACGCTGAAAGCCAGGGATATCATGTCTTCACCGCCGGTGATCGTCCACCAGGGCCTCAAGCTGATGGATGTGGCCAACCTTTTGGACCGGTACAATATCAACCGTGTCCCGGTGAGTGATGATAAAAACGCCCTGGTGGGGATCATTGCCAGATCAGATCTTGTCCAGGCCATGTGCTGATACAAAGGAGACTGACCATGATTCCGTATTTAAAAAAAATGGCCGGTGGCGGGCAACGTCCCCCGAAAGTGAATCCAAGCGAAGTGTTCTGGTCCTGGATAGGGGCTTTCCTGGGGATTACTCCGGTGGCCTTTTTGAACTACAATCTGTTTTCTGGAAGTGATTTTGTTTATATCATCGGGTCATTCGGGGCCTCGGCAGTCCTGATCTACGGTGCCGTGAGAAGCCCTTTGGCCCAGCCCAGAAATCTGATCGGCGGTCACGTATTGTCCGCCTTTGTCGGTGTGGCCTGCTGGCAGCTTTTTCAGCCTTTTCCCTGGTTTGCAGCGGCGTTTTCAGTTGCAACGGCCATTGCCCTGATGCACGCCACTCAGACGCTACATCCGCCCGGTGGGGCCACGGCGCTGATCGCTGTGATCGGCAGCGAAAAAATACACGAATTGGGTTTCTTGTATGCGTTGGTTCCTGTAGGCTTGGGTGTAGCGATCATGCTGATTGTCGCCCTTGTGGTGAACAATATGGCGAGCAAAAGAAAATATCCCGAATTTTGGTTTTAATTTAAATGGACAACAATAACGTAATCTCGACAAACACGATACTATATTGCCGGCACTGGGAAGAAACAGTCGGGTTTTATCGTGATGGACTCTCTTTGAAGGTAAATTTCATGACCGACTGGTTTGTTGAATTTCTGGTATCGGGAAATGCCAGAATCAGCATCGCTGATGAGAAAAAAGCGTCGATCAAAAGCCAAGAGACTCATGGGATTACCATTGCCCTGCAGGTTGATGATATCAAATCGGTTTGGGATGACTATGTGAAAAAAGGGCTGCATCCAACCCCGGTTAAAGCCCACCCATGGAACGCCAGGGTGTTCTATCTGTTTGATCCGGATGGGCGACGGCTTGAAATATGGCAGGCTGACTGACCTTCTTAACCTTGATCCATTTTTTGCCTTAGGCCAAGCCTTGTGGCCAGGTTGTGAAGGTTGCTGCGGTGCATTTTAAGACTGCGGGCCGTTGCAGCCCATTAAGATTCAAATTCGAAAAAATGTTTTACCTTCTCGGAGAAAAATGAAGGAAGAAACATTAGGAATCAAGTACCCCACATTATGTCTATTTATGTGGGACGCAACCCCAGCCAGAAAAGGCGTTGACTACTTTTGCCATTTGTGAGGACAGACCTCTCTGTCAGGCCCCGTTTCTCGGTTGGATATCTGGCAATACTATATGCCATAGTTTTGGTCTAAGCCCCCAACTTTCCCACCATCTCTATATAGCGTGTATTATTGCTATCACTCATATCCACCTTCCTTGTTCCTGATATTTTCAAACCTAACATAGCTGTATTTTATCTACAAAAAATACAAATTATTTGAATGCTACAAAAAAGAGCCGATTATCGTCATTTTCTGAACAAGCGTTGATGGTATTATCTGCCATACGGCCTTTCAATCGAAATATAATAAACAACAATATGATTTGATCGTTAAGGGGGATTTCTATGGAAAGAATATGTGAATCCTGTAAAGCTCTTTTTTCGCCACACCCTAAGGTCCCGAAGCAAAAATTTTGCAGTAAGAAAAAATGCCAAAGGGAACGACGAAGGAGATGGCAAAAACAAAAACGGTTACAGGATAAAAGCTACAGAGAAAATCAGGCAGCGGCTCAAGCTGAATGGTTAAAAGAAAATCCAGGATATTGGCAAAAATACCGTAAAGAACATCCTGCATACACAATGCGTAATCGACTTTTGCAAAAGCAACGGAATGAAAATCGGGGAAACCATGCAAGAATTCCTGCTTTTGTGAAAGAAAAAATTGCAAAGATGGATGACTTGACGATTGAAAAAGATATTATATCAGGCCGTTATATCCTTATTCCCTATGATTCTAAAAGAGTTGCAAAGATGGACTGCTTGGTTATCAAAATGGAGGTCCTTTCAAGCGGTTATATTGGCATTCAAAAATAAATCCTGATTGCAAAGAGAGGACTATATGGCATTAGCCATTGGGTTTATGTATTTTGATCGGGGCGACCTATAATTGGGGGAAGAGGTTCCATGACCAACACCTATGCAATATTGTATGCACCAGGTTCTCCGAAAGATCGGGAAAAGCGGTTGATCCAAAAACTTAAGACCATCATTGACCGGTTTGGTATTCAAGATGTTCAGATAAAGATTAACCCAGACTTGCCAATAAGAAGGTGTCCTCAAAACAACCGCAGTAACTTGTTAACCCTGATCGTAGGCTGGGGGTTGCCATCACTCCCAGCCTGGGAGCGGATTGTCCCTGAGAGCGATTTCTTAGAGTCGGTAAGACAGTTTATCGCAATAGACCTTTTTGAAAGAAGCCGGCTTGATGGCAACTCCTTAAAGGCTCCAAAGATGAATGCAGGGAGCCATTTGAGCCAGAATATAAAACGAAACAACCGTAATCTTTTTTTTGATGGTTTTTTCCTCCAGGCGAAGGTTCCTTATGGCATGAGAAAAGTCCAGGTTAAAAATGTATTTCAAGATAAAGAAATGAATAACCCTGTTTTTACATTTGAACCTGGAGACCCTTCTGAGGTGGAGATAGTAAGAATGATTTTTGAACTTTACGTGAGCCATGACTACAACCGAACGGAAATCTGTGCCCTGCTCAACGCTCAAGAGATTAGAGGGCCGCAAAAAAACGGCACCTGGAATGCGGGAAATATCAAGACCATCCTGAAATCGCCCTTTTATATCGGTGCGAATCAGTATCGTGGTTTTGTCAAATATGATGTTTTTACCCCTATAATTGAAAAATATATTTTTTATGAGGCCCAGTCCAAAATCTCACAGACGGATTTATCCGTGGGGAACACGACCAGGAAAAAGGCAATGCCGTAGTCGAGAGAGGGTACTGTGAATAAAAATAATATTCCAGACAATATGGAACTGATCCGGGCAGCACAGTATGTCCGTATGTCCACTGAACACCAGCAATATTCCACTGCGAATCAGCGTGACATGATAAAGGAATTCGCTGCGACCAACGGAATGAAAATTGTTAAAACCTATGCCGACGATGGGAAAAGCGGACTGAATATCGATGGGAGGGATTCTCTCAAACAACTGATTCATGACGTTGAAAATGGGAATATCGATTTTCAAATCATTCTTGTTTATGACATCAGCAGGTGGGGGCGATTTCAAGATGCAGATGAAAGCGCTTATTATGAGCATATCTGCAAAAGATCCGGCATCAATGTCTTGTACTGTGCGGAGCAGTTTAAAAATGACGGCAGCCCGGGATCTACGATCATCAAAAGTGTGAAACGAGCAATGGCTGGAGAATACAGTCGGGAGTTATCTGTAAAGGTCTTTAAAGGCCAATGCAGATTGATAAAGCAGGGATTTAGGCAGGGGGGACCTGCCGGCTTCGGCCTGAGACGTATGCTTTTAGATCAGAGTGGCAAACAGAAAGGACTTTTAAGCAGAGGCGAATACAAAAGTATCCAAACAGACCGGGTGATCCTTGTGCCGGGTCCTATGAAAGAAAGAGAAATTGTTGAAGAGATTTACAATCTGTTTGTTGAAAAAGGAAAATCTGAATTTGAAATAGCGTCTCTCTTGAACAATAGAGGCGTTAAAACTGACCTTAATCGCCAATGGACCCGTGGCGCTGTCAACCAGATCCTGTCCAATGAAAAATATATAGGGAATAACGTATACAACCGGTGTTCATTCAAGCTGAAGAAAAGACGTGTAAAAAATCCTGAAACATTGTGGATAAGGAACGACGGAGCCTTTGAGGGGATAATCAACCCCCAGGTATTTTATAAAGCCCAGGGCATCATAATGGAAAGAAGCCGGAAATTTTCTGATGAGGAAATGCTTGACCGGCTGAAATCTCTTTTTCAAAAGCATGGCAAATTATCCGGATTTCTAATTGATGAATCGGAGGGGATGCCATCCAGCATTGCTTATAAAGCCCGTTTTAAGGGCCTGATCAGAGCATACAGGCTTGTAGGATACACACCGGACAGAGATTACCAATATATTCAAATCAATCAACGCCTGCGAAGAATGCACCCTGAGGTAATTTTAGGCACGATTCAGAAAATTGAAAATCTTGGTGGCCATGTCAAAAGGGATGAAGAAACGGATTTGCTTTTCATCAATGATCAATTTACCACGTCTATTGTTTTATCCAGGTGCAGGCAGACCCCAACCGGGTCTTTAAGGTGGGTTGTCAGGTTTGATACGAGCCTGGAACCTGATTTGACTATTGTTTTAAGGATGGATGCGGTTAATGAAAAACCGGTAGATTATTATCTTTTACCATTTGTTGATATTTCATTTGCTAAGCTTCACTTGGCAGAAAACAACAGATTGGATTTCGACGCTTACCGGTTCGATAGCCTGGATTTCTTTTTCGGGATGGCAGAACAAGTAAAAATAAAGTTGGCTATATGACAGATGACAGAGAAAATACAGTCCTCCTCATTCCTGTTGATCAAATCAAAATTTTGAATCCAAGGGACAGGAATCCTAAGAAGTTTCAAAAAATTGTTAACAATATTGCTAATCTGGGACTCAAGCGCCCTATCACGGTTAGCCGACGTAAAAACAGCAGGGGCGATAAGCAGTTTAATCTGGTTTGCGGTCAGGGACGTCTTGAAGCATACATTGCATTAGGTCAGGAGAAAATTCCAGCTATAATCAAAACTGACATTTCAAAAGAGGAATGCTATCTCATGAGTCTGGTGGAAAACCTGGCTCGGAGACGGCAAACCACCATTGAGTATGTTCGTCGTATAGGCAGCCTGAGTGAGATGGGATACAACAACAGTCAAATTGCCAAAAAGATTGATGTGCACCCGGATTATGTCAGAGGGATTCTCAGGCTGTTGAAAAATGGGGAAGAGCGTCTTGTTTCAGCCGTTGAGAGGAAACAAATACCCCTTAGTATTGCTGTTGAAATATCGGCCACAGATGATGAAGAGGCTCAACTTGCATTGCTTGAAGCCTATGAGTCCAAAAAGCTTAGAGGACAGGCCTTATTAAATGTAAGGCGGCTGATTGAAAAAAGACGAGCCCAAGGAAAATCCTTATTTAGCGGCATCCCTAAAAATTCAAAAAATCATTTTTCTGCGGATTCTCTGGTCAGAACCTACAAACGGGAGACAGAGCGAAGGAAAATTTTGGTCAGAAAAGCCAAAATATGTGAAACAAGGCTGCTATTTATAGTCTCCGCTCTCAAGCAACTGTTTGGGGATGAAAATTACATCAATTTATTGCGGGCCGAGGAGCTGGATGCGATGCCAAAGTATCTCATGGAAAAAATTAAAAGAAACAAGAGGTGAGAAAATGGTTAAAATGGCTTTTATCCCGGAAACAGTGATGATTGCGGTGGATAAAATTCTCCCCCTTAAAAAAATTAACCCCAGCACAAGAAATACAAAAAAATATAAACAAATTTACACGTCCGTAAAAGAGATCGGAATAATTGAGCACCTTGTCGTTTACCCACAAAATCGCAAAACCGGATTTTATATGCTGCTTGATGGGCACATGCGATTAGAAGTGTTAAAGGATCTCAACCAAAAAGAGGTCCGTTGCTTGATTTCCACTGATGATGAGGGATTTACATATAATCATAAAGTCAACCGCCTGTCATCAATCCAAGAGCATTTTATGATTTTAAAGGCAATTGAAAAGGGTGTCTCGGAAGAACGGATAGCACAAACTTTGAACGTAAATATCGCTAAAATTCGAGAAAAAAGAGATCTCCTAAAAGGCATCACACCGGAAACCGTTGAAATCTTGAAAGATAAACGTATCAGCCCAAGAGCTATCAGCGTATTGAGAAAAATGAAGCCTATGCGACAGATTGAAACGGCAGAGTTGATGCTCTCTGCAAATAATTATACCGTCCCTTATGCCCAGGCACTTTTAGCCGCAACATCAAAGGATCAGCTCATTGATCGCCACAGGTCAAAAAAAATAAGCGGGTTATCCAGCGAAGACATGGCCCGAATGGAGCGGGAAACGGAAAAACTTGAAAAGGATTATATGGTGATCAAGGATTCTTACGGGAGGGACACTCTGAATCTTGTCCTTGCGACCGGTTATCTGTCTAAACTTTTGGATAATGCCAGAGTTGTGCGATTTCTATCGAATCATTATTCTGAATTTTTGTCTGAATTCCAAAAAATCATAGAAGCCACTTCATTGGCAAAACAATAGAGGAGGGGCTTGATTTCATAATCGCTATACCGACTCAGCCGCATTGCACGGACATGAGACCGTATCAGCAGTCCAAGGGAGTTCTATCATAGCAAAGTAAGCAAACAGATATTGGTAACGATTAAATTGAGCCAGTGATCTTTAATCATAGTCTATTGACGATTAATTGTGGCCAAATTTTCCAGATAAAAGCGAGCTATGCCGATTATGAAATCAGGCCGCTATAGTTACGAGTATAGACTACTCATAACCGGAGTAAATGCTTCATAAGGGCTTCAATTATTTTTTTTGAATCCTTATCGAGCTTATTAAAAATTGTCAAAAATCTTGCATCAATTTGAGTTTGTGCAAGTTTATGCTCGTTTTTATTTGCTAGAAAATCCAGTGGTAACTCTAAAACTTCTGCAATTTTTACAACAATCTCGAAGGACGGTTTTTTATGTGGATTCTTTTCGAGCTGCCAGATATAACTCTTGCTAGAATCAACAGCTTCTGCAAGTTTTTCTAAAGTTAAGCCTTTTTTTTCACGAGCACTTTTTATTTTTTGCGATAGATCTATCAATTTTTCTCCTTATTCGGATCGAAAATCTCTTTTTTTGTTAATTTTAGTATCACAAAGTATTCGTTATAGCAATAAAAATGCTTGACATTCGTTCTCTATTGTTGTATGATAGGTGTATCAATAGAGAACGAATGTCAAGCAAAGAAATACTTTTATGTCAGCAGTGCATTTGATTTCATTCGAAATGGCGGAATCAACCTATAGGAGATAACAATCTTGAAAAGAAAGTTAAAAGAAACTGGTTATATTCTGGAATTAGAACTTGCTTCAGAATGCATGAAAAGAAATGCAAAAGTTAGTGTGCCAGTCGGAGATAGCGCACATTATGACCTGCTAGTCGATAATGGGAGTCAAATTTTTAAAGTACAAGTTAAAACTGCCTCAATTGATAGAAAATATCGTCACAAGTTCTGGATCAACTCCCAGCGCAAATTGCCTACAAATTGCTCAGACGGGCCAACTTCAAGATCTAAAGCCTATGAGAAAGAGGAAATCGACGTGCTCGCCTCAAAAGCTGACGGAATTTGGTTCTTCTTTGACAAGTGCCATAGTCTGCCTAGCTCGCTGACAGTATATCCACATAGGGACAGAAGTTCAAGAAAATGGAACTTTGGAAAAGACGACTGGTCTCTTTTAGGGCTTGAGGCGGGTATGCCAAAAACGGGTACTATTGAAAGCTAACGGTCTGTTTGAGCTGGCAGGTTCTGGTTTCATATGCCAAGATGTGTTCTTCCCGCCTGCTTCTTCCGCTTTTATTCTTTAAGGTCCTAAGTACTTCTTTTATTGTCATTTGATCGACCTCCATCATATTTTATGACATACATCAAATAACACAACTGTCCGTTTTAAAAAAATAAAACTCATACTATACGACTTCTGCAAAAAAGGATGATGAAAAAACAATGTTTTTTTACAAAGATCACTCAGAGTTCACACTATCAAAAGAGATTTCTGGAGAAAGCGTTATGGAGTTATGCGATGCCTTAGATGTCTCCACCAAGTATTATTGTTACCCAGAATTCAAAATCCGTATCGAATCTCCTGGAGGGCAGGTCCAGGCGCTTAGTCATGCCCTGGGCAAGCTCCAGACGTTAGGCGTGAATTGTGCGGGAGAGTCACCCAACGAAAACGGCATCGTCATTAGGACCGAAGGCTTCACGACGGTTGCCAGTGCAGCAGCCATCTTACTTAGTATGGGAACAGTTGGGTGCCGAACCTGCTATGAGACATGTAAGCTTTGTTATCATGGGGCCAGAGTTCGCTGGAATACCGATATAACAAAGGAGAAGGCTGATGAAATCTATCGGCAGTTGAAGGAAAGCGATGAAATTATTATCACCAAGCTTTTGGCCCAGGCAATTCGTTCTCTTGAGTTATCATTTGAAGAACGAATTCGAAATAATACCATTTATTTCCATATCAATAGATCGATCCAGGGTAAGAAAAGTTCCAGTTGTTTTTCAGTTGTATATCGCAATGAATTCAAAAAACTTTCAAGCTTTTATGATAATATTATTGACAAAGGCACAACTGATAAAAAGGTGATCTCTGCACTAAAAAGATATCTCAAAAAAGTTTACCATAGACTTTATTCGGACGATGTGTTCATTGACTCAGAAGAGGCTCAGTTTCTGCTACTCGTAGACGAAATCATATAGATACTTCCTCCGCATTTCAGACAACTCATACAATATAGTTAAAAATTTTAGGATGAAAATGATTAGAAAATCAGTTGCCGATACAAATTCGCCTGACGAAAACTATATCACAGTTTCAGCATTCACTTCTATTTTTAAAAGTGCTCAATTGTTCTTAAACGATATAAACCGCCATTTCTTGATTTTGGGAGAGACTGGCTCCGGAAAGACTTACTCCTGCGTAAAGCCGATCCTAAAAGGGGCTTTGAATGGGATTCGGAATAGAGACGGGAACGTATTCAACGCCTCATTTCTGATCATCGACCCCAAGCAAAATGAACTGATGACATTTGTTAAATCCTTGCTTCATGACACTGATAGGCGCTCCAGGCTTGTTAGGGTCACCCGGCAAAGGAGGATCAATTTTTTTGAAGGAATGAAAGCCATGAGCCTAAGGGATAAGGCAGATCGCCTTTTTGAGTTCAGTGCCTCTTTTTCAGCCTCTGCAAGAGGTGATAAAAATATGGAATTTGCTGAGTTTGCAAAGGCCTTTTTTCTCGACCTCCTGATCAGTGATGAAACTGCACGGGTGCAAAGCCATTACACCTCTCTTTGGGAGTTGTTAAACGATACTCTTCCAGATAAGATTTTTGATTTAAACACACCATATATGACCAATTTGAAACGTTTGATCGAATATATTTCAGAAGATGTTAGGAAAAATTGCTCGCTAATCAGAAAAAGCTTTGAAGCGAATCATATTCCTGTTCCCTCTACAATTATGCAACAAACAAACGCCACTACGAGACTTGTTGAGCAGTTTTTTTACCAAAAACAGTACCTCGACCTTTTATTTAAAGATTACTGTAACAAAGATTTTGAAAGCTTCATTTTTTTACATCCGTTCAGGTGTGAAATCAAAGATATTGATCAGACCATTTCAATTAAAAAGATGATTCTTAATAGCAAAATTCTGGTTTTTTCTCCAAAAGAAGGCATTAGCACGTATATCTCAAATTGTGTCGGAATGCTGATTAAATCACTGTATTTCAGATATGCAATCGAAACCTATGCCGAAAGAGTTACAGGTCAAATTTTTGTTTTTTATGTGTGTGATGAGTTCCAGCGCTATATCACCTGCGACGCAGAAACTGGAGAGCAATCTTTCCTGGACAGGTGCCGAGCTTACGATGTGGCCTGTGTCCTATCCACGCAATCAATCTCTTCATTAAAATATGCGTTAAAAATGAGAACGACCGCTCAAAATGGTGCAGAGGAAGAGGCGGTTAATATTCTCTCAATCAATACAGGAAATAAAATTTATTTTAAAAGCACAGACAGGCAGACGCAAGAAGGCTTAAGATCCATGTACCCGCACCCGCCCGTGAGAACAATCAAAGGCATAACTTTACCTCACCTTCTTGATATCAGGCCGCTTTCATCTCTTGCCCAAGGAGAGTGCTATTACATCACCAGTAATGGAGACATCGGTAAAACCCGAATCCAAATCTAATGGCCGGTTCTAAATAGATAGCCCGATTGTTCTGAACCAAGTGAATGAATTTGAAGATATTGATAGAAACAGAACATCTTTCATTGTGTCAATCAGCATTCAAAATTGTCCCCTATCAGCTTCGACTTCTTTTCAAAGGATGTGTGAAAGTCGAGGAATGCTATCTTCTGAGCCGCAGGCCGAGTTGCATTGTGCATCCTACTCATATATGATTAAATAATAGACCCAAGCGGATTGATGGAAACAATAGCACAATGATAACGTCCTTCAGATACACAATGAAAATAGATTCAAGATTGCCTGCTAAGTTTTGCACTATGAATTTAGTTGAGCGTTTAGGCGGACACAAAAGCGGACACAAAACGCTATGATTTTTTTGTGTCCGCATGTATGTGTTGCAACGAAAAACCGTATGTCTCAACGTTTTTGGGGTGGCATCGAAGTCCTTTCACGCCGGCGACAGGGGTTCGAATCCCCTTGGGGACGCCACATAGAAAATCAAGGCTGTCGATAACTTATCGGCGGCCTTTTTTTGTTTTATATCACAGTCACATGCAGTAATATGACCACCCGTATAGGATACCTTGGGAGTGCGCCTTTGGGAAGGATTCTTCCCGAGTCCTTGCCTTGCATTTTATTTAAAGGGGCTAACTTTGGAAAAAAAGAAAGAAAATCTGCACCTTCCCTACGGCCGCCAATATATTGATGGGGATGATATCAGGGCTGTTTCGGCTGTGATGGCCGAGGATCTGATTACCGGCGGCCCTAAGGTGGAAGCCCTTGAGGCGGAATTATGCAGGATTACCGGAGCAAAATATGCGGTGGCATGTTCAAACGGAACGGTTGCGCTTCATCTGGCCTGTCTGGCTTTGGGTATTGGGCCGGATGACCTGGGGATGACCTCTCCCATTTCTTTTCTGGCCTCGGCCAATTGTGTGGAGTTCTGCGGCGGCAGAATGGATTTTATCGACATTGATCTGTCCTCTCTGTGTCTTTCCGTTAGCCGTCTTGAAACAGAAAGCCGTAAGGGACGGGTGCCCAGGGTTGTCATCCCTGTTGATTTTGCCGGTGTGGCTTCGGATTTGCCGGCCATTAAAGCCCTGGCCGATCAATACGGGTTTTACGTGATTGAGGATGCCGCCCATGCCTTGGGATCCGTTTACCTGGACGGGGGAAAAGAGTATGCCTGCGGTTCTTGTGCCCACACGGATCTGGCTGTTTTTTCGTTTCATCCTGTAAAGACCATTACCACCGGAGAGGGTGGGGCGGTGATGACCTGCGACCGGCAGCTTGCGGACCGGGCAAGGATGTTTAGAAATCATGGTATGGAACGGCCGGAGACCGCCGTTTCCCGTGAGGGGGAATGGTATTATGAGATGACGGAACTGGGATATAATTATCGCATCACAGATCTTCAGTGCGCCCTGGGGCTCTCCCAACTGGAAAAATTAAATCGTTTCAAGGCTCGAAGAAGAGAAATAGCAGCTTTTTATAACCGGGCCCTGGATCCCCAATCCGGTATTATTCTCCCACCTGAAAAATTGGCGACGGAGGCCTGCCCTCACCTTTATCCCATTCAGATTGACGGGACACCTGATCTTAGAAGGAAGATATTTGGGGCCCTCAGGGAGCTGGGCATTTTTTGCCAGGTGCATTATATCCCGATTTATTGGCAGCCCTATTATGCGCAAAAATACGGGTATAAAAAGGGGAAATGTGTCAATGCAGAGGCTTATTACTCCCGATGCTTGAGCCTGCCATTGTTCCCGGCTATGTCGGATGAAGATATGCAAAGGGTGGTCCAGGGTGTTGAGGCGGCCCTTGCACGGCACAGATAGAAAAAAACAGCGCCTGTGTTTCCCTTCAGCAAAGGCGATGCTTTCATAAACGATCGCCTGTCAGCGTTATTCTTTTGTATGTATTTGTAATTATTTAATGCGGGCATCTCTTTACAATTTTGCAGAAGTCCTGTAAATAATCCGGCCTGCGTTTAATAACACCCTGCTAACTCAACCATTGCGTTCCGGTGGCACCCGGGCGCTGAATTCGGAAAAAGACACATGACCCCAGCATTTGGAATTGATTTTGGTACCTCGAACTCCGCTTTGTCCGTAAATCAGGACAACCGGGTAACCCTGCTTGATATTGACCCGGAAAATCCCCTTTCCAATGCGATGAAGTCCATCCTCTATTTTAATAAGGAAGAGGGGAGGATGCGGTCCTATGTGGGATATGAAGGGGTGCGGGCTTATATGGATAATGAGGCGGAAGGCCGGTATATGCAGTCGGTCAAAAGTTTTCTGCCGGATACGGCCTTTTCCAAAACAACGGTTTACGGCACCTCTTACACCCTGGAAGATCTGATCTGCCTGATTTTGAAAACCATGAAAGAGCGGGGGGAAAAGATGATCGGCCGGGAGGTGGCGCATGTGGTGCTGGGCAGGCCGGTGATTTTTTCTACGGACAAAGAGCGGGAGAAGACTGCCACCGATCGTTTGATCCGGGCGGCAGGGCTTGCCGGATTCAAGGAGGTTCGGCTTCAGATGGAACCCATTGCCGCGGCCCTGGCCTATGAAAGCGGGCTTGCTGACAATGACGAACAATTGGTCCTGGTCGGTGATTTCGGGGCGGGCAGCTCTGATTTTACGGTGCTTCGGGCCCGGAAACGATCCGCCATGGATGACCGGGCAGACGATATTCTGTCTGTGGGCGGCCTTTATATCGGCGGTGATAATTTTGACGGTCAGATCATGCGGCACAAGGTGGCCAGTCTGTACGGGAAGGATGTCACGGTCAAGTCCATGCTCAGTGACAATACAACGGGCCTGTCTCCTCTGGTCTTAAGAGATCTGATGCAGTGGCACCATATCCCCCGCCTGAGAAGGCCCGGCATCATGGATCATATAAAGGAGCTTAAAGTTACGGCTAAGCTAAGGGATAAGGCCCTTTTAGAAAACCTGGAGAACCTGATTAATGCCAATTACGGGTATCTGCTGTACCGGGCCATTGAGCAGGCAAAATGCAGCCTGTCCGACGGCGAGGAAACCCGGATCCGGTTCAAGGATTACGGCATGGCCATTGATGAAGCGATAACACGCCGGGAGTTTAACCGGATGATTGAAGACCAGGTGGCCGATATTGAACAATGTGTGGACCAGACCCTTGCCGATGCCGGCCTTGGGACGGAGGAAATCGATGCCGTCTTTCTTACCGGGGGCTCTTCCTATATCCCGATGGTCCATGCCATCTTTGAAGCCCGGTTCGGAGCTGATAAAATTCGCACCTCAGATGCCTTTACCAGTGTGGCTTACGGTCTTGGGCTACAGGCTGGCCGCGGGTGGTGATGCCATGGGCTGGGTTGTTGAACCTGATCTAAAAGCCTTTCAGGCGTTACGATCGGCCAGGATGCCGTTCGGGAAGTACCAGGGCGTCAGGCTGGTGGATCTGCCCGAGCCTTATCTTGTGTGGTTTTCCCAAAAGGGTTTTCCGGAAGGCATCCTTGGCCGGCAACTCCAGGCGGTCTATGAAATCAAGCGCAACGGATTGGAGTATCTGTTCAAATAGATGCGGCTGATTCTTTGGGAAATGTCGCTAATCTTTTTTATTTTCAAAAAAAGCCTTTGACGCAACAATGGCCTGGCGGGCAAATTCCTCAGGGCCCAATTGCTTGATGCGCGGGGCATTTGGGATTTCAAGGGAAAAGGGCGCCTCTGGCATACAATCCAGGATTTCCCCAATGTTGATATCGCCTTCGCCGGGGAAAAAACGGTCCTCCCGGGCCGTAAAAATCAGCCCTTCTTGGGTATCGGGGACGTTGCCTTTGGCGTCGCAAAGGTGGATAAAATGGAACCATTCTCTGGGAAGGCTTTTGAGCAGTTCAAGACTGGATCCTGACCGATGAAAATGAAGGGTGTCAACAAGGATGCCTGCATTGTCGCAGTCGGCCGCCTTTAAAATGGCGACAGCGGTTTCGAGGTTGGGTACCTGGGTCCAGGACGGAAATTCAAGGTCAATGGTCAGGTTGAAGGGTTTGGCCAGTTCACATAATTTGGCAAATCGGTCCGTGGCACGATAGCGGTCGTAATCGGGCAGCTGGGTAATCACCGCCGCGGCGCCGAGTTGTGCACCGGCCTCCAGAAGAGGCAGATAGCTTTCAGGCTCAGTTTGGGCATCCATTCTGGCAAGTTCAATATCCAGTACCTTGACGCCGCTTTCCTTCAGCCGGGTTTGGGCCTCCTTCATCAATGCCTTATCTGTCATCAAAGGAAATATTTTTTCGGTAGGGGTAACAGATGTCATCCTGAAACTGACATAGTCATATCCGGTCTTTTCTGCAATGGCCACCATTTCTAAAGGCGAGCATTGGAGAACGGTCAGGTGGGCGAGAGAAAATTTTGGGGACATCGTTTTTTCCTTTTTTAAAGGGTTGTTTTGGGGTCACACCTCTTACGGGCGCCGACAAGTCCTTTAAGGTCGATATTTTTAAATTGACGACTTATATCCTATTTGTTAGGATAGAATATCACTGAATAGAATGGGCTGTCAACAGGATTTCTTTTCCGCCAGCCGCCTTGGCGGGACATTTGGGCGGGGCTCTGCGAAAATGTCGCCGGGAGGCTGTTAAAATCCTTGATTGAACGATGGTTCCATGGTTATAAGTAGAGCTTTAATACTGCGGATTTATGCATTTTCTCCGGGAAATAAACTGAATGACAAAAAAAGAAACAGCAGCATCTAAAACAAAAAAATCCGGGTCGTCAGTCCCCGTTGTTGACAGTCTTGCCACGGCCCTGAGTCTTTTAAATTATTTTAGCACGGTTGAGCCGGAGCTGTCCCTTCAGCAGTTGTGCGACCGCTCCGGGCTGTATAAAAGCCGCGTCCACAGACTTTGCGCCACCCTGGTGCTGTCGGGATTTTTGATCCGCATGCCCTGGGCGACGTATCGTCTTGGGCCCAAGCTGATGACCCTTGGCAAGATTTATGAGGCCACCAATTCTCTTATTACTCTGTCACGGCCGGTCATGAAAGACCTGGCCATGGATACAGGGGAATCGGTTGCCCTGTTCGGCCTTGAAGGGAACAGCTGCTATTGCCTGGCAAGGGAACTTGGCTCTTCACGGCTGATTTTTTCCATTCAGGAGGGGCATACCATGGAGCTTCACGCCTCTGCTGCCGGACGGGTTCTGATGGCATTTGGTTCGCCAGCGCTCACTCAGGATGTTTTGAGTGCGGACTCGTTAAAGCAGTTCACTCCGGAAACTCTGATCGATAAAAAGAAAATAAAGGCCCGCCTTTCGGCCATTAAAGAGAGAGGGTATGATATAAACAAAGGGGAAAGGGAGTTGGAGATCGCCGCCATTGCCGCTCCGATTTTCGATTTTGAGAACCAGGTCCGGTCGGCTCTGGCCATTGTCGGTCCAGGGCAGCGGTTCTCAGACGAAAAAATACCGGATATGGTGGCGCTGCTTTCCCGTTCGACCCGAAAAATTTCTGAGCTGATGGGGGCTCCTCTGCCGTCTTAATGCTGGCTTCATTTGTCCTGTCCTGTTGTCTGCGCTGGTATGCATATCGCTTTAAATCTAATTGATTTTCTTTAAAATTTTGCATCTGTAAGACTCCTGTCCCACGGCCCGCTGGTTTTGGTCCATCGTCGTCTTTAAAACGAGCGTTGGCCAAAGTTTAATTAACACTTGACAAACTAAAAGGCCTCTCCTATCCTATTCAGCAGAACGTTGTTCTAAAATCAAATTTGCACGACCGAGGATAAAAAAACCGACCTCGGGTATACATAAAAGTACAAGGAGGACAGCATGGCTCGACCCATTACTGAGGAAGAAAAAGTTTATGCCCAGGAGTTGCTGGCGCGCGCCCGGGCCGCCCAGGAAAAGATTGCAGACCTGGATCAGGCAGCGGTTGACCGCGCCATTCAGGCCGTTGCCTGGGCCACCTCAAATGAAAAGACATTTACCCGCTTAGCCCAGATGGGGGTTGACGAAAGCGGGCTTGGAGACCGGGACGGCCGTCCGAATAAGCGGTTTAAGATCAAAGGGATCCTCAGGGACGCGCTGCGGCAGAAGAGTATGGGCATTGTCGAGGAAATTCCGGAAAAAGGCCTGGTCAAATATGCCAAGCCTGTCGGTGTGGTTGCCGCTCTGGTGCCCACCACCAATCCGGCCCTGACCCCTCCTGGCATGGGAATCTATGCCCTTAAGGCGAAAAATTCCGTGGTTTTCTCCCCCCATCCCCGGGCCAAAAAAACCTCCTTTGAAACCGTTGAGGTCATGCGCAAGGCCCTGAAAAAAATCGGGCTGCCCGAAGACATCTTTGTCTGCTCGGAAAGACCCTCCATTCCCCTTGCCCAGGAGATTATGGCCATCTGCGATCTGACCATTGCCACCGGTGGTCCTGCCATGTCCAAGTCCGCCCATATGTCCGGCAAGCCGGCCTATGCCGCAGGCCAGGGCAACTCCACCATGGTGATCGACGAAACCGCCGATGTTAAAGAGGCTGCCCATAACAGCATGCTCTCCAAAATGTCCGACTTCGGGTCCGGCTGCTCCGCCGACGGAAACCTCATTGTCGAGGCCACCATTTATGATGAATTCCTGGCCCAGCTCCAGGAGGAAGGCGGTTATCTGGTCTCTGACGAGGAAAAGAAACTACTGGTACCCGCTCTTTGGCAGGACGGCCACAGAACCGCAGACACCATTGCTTGCCCTGCAGCCCAGATTGCGGCCAAGGCGGGGTTCGAGCTTCCCGAAGGCAAAAAATTTCTCATCGTTAAAGAAGAGAATATCGGCAAGGAACATCCCTTTTCCACTGAAAAGCTGGGAACGGTTCTTTCCATTTTTAAATATTCCGGCTTTGAAAACGCTCTGGATATGGTCCGCAGGATTTATAATCTCCAAGGTAAAGGGCATTCCTGTGGGATTTATTCCTTCAACGACGACCATATTCATAAGCTTGCCCTGACCGCACCCGTATCCCGGATGATGGTCCGCCAGCCCCAGTCCAAGGCTAATGCCGGCAGCTTTACCAACGGCATGCCCATGACTTCTTCCATGGGCTGCGGTGTCTGGGCCGGTAATATTACCAACGAGAATATCTCCCTCAAGCATTATCTGAACTACACCTGGGTGGCCCGCCCCATCCCGGAGGACAAGCCTGACGATGCCGAGCTGTACGGGGAATTTTACAACACGGAAACCTGGTAAGAGCCGCAATGTAAGGAGAATCCCATGAAAGACCTTGTTTCCCATCAATTGGTCCGCTACCTAGAGAAAAGAGGAGTAAAGCATATATTCGGCCTGTGCGGCCATACCAATATTGCCTTTCTTTCCGCCCTTGAAGACAGCAGCATTGAGTTCATCAACGTCCGCCACGAGCAGATTGCCTCCCACGCGGCAGACGGATATGCCAGGGTGACAGGAAAAGCCTCGGTGGTCTTAAGCCATTTGGGTCCCGGGCTGACCAATGCGGCCACTGGCGTTGCCAATGCAGCCCTGGACTGCATTCCCATGGTCGTCATCGCAGGGGATGTGCCGGGCCATTATTTCGGCAAACATCCCCACCAGGAAGTCAACCTGCACTCGGACGGCTCTCAATACGAGATCTATCGCCCCTTTGTGAAGCGGGCCTGGCGGGTGGACCGGGCGGATCTTTTTGCCGAAACCATTGAAAAGGCGTTTCAGCTTGCTGAAAGCGGTCAGCCGGGGCCCGTTCTGGTAGATGTGCCCATGGATGTCTTTTCCGCAAAGGTTGACCCGGCGCTTTTTGATATCCAGCTTAAAAATACCAAGGCCCTGGTTCCTCCGGCCCTTGACGAGGAAACTGCCGCAGACATTGTTAAGCGTATCGCAGCCGCCAAAAACCCGGTAATCTATGCTGGCGGCGGTGTGATCCTCGCCAATGCGTCTGACGAACTTGCGGAACTGGCCGATCACCTGCACCTTCCCGTGGCCCACAGCCTCATGGGAAAGGGCGCCCTGCCGGACGATCATCCCATGACCCTGGGAATGACCGGTTTCTGGGGCACCCAGTATATTAATGACTCCTGCAGACAGGCCGATCTTATTCTGGGACTGGGCAGCCGCTTCAAAGAGGCGGATGCAAGTTCCTGGTACCCGGAATATACCTTTGACTTTTCAGACACGGCTTTGATCCAGATCGATATCGAGCCCAGTGAAATCGGACGAAACTACCCGGTTGAAATCGGGGTGGTCGCGGATTTGAAACCCGCCTTAAAAGCCATTGTCAAGGCGGCCAAAGCCCTTTATCCGGAGGGGATTGAAAGGGCCGATCTGGTCTCTGAAATCCAGGAGAACCGAAAGACCTTCAAAGCCTCCAACACAAAAATGGAAGAGAGCAACGCCTTTCCCATGATGCCCGAACGCATCCTTGCCGAAGTCCGGCAGGTCCTGCCCAGGGACGCCATCATCACCACCGATGTGGGCTGGAACAAAAACGGAGTGGGCCAGCAGTTCCCCATTTACGAACCGGGCTCCATCCTGATTCCCGGCGGCTACGCCACCATGGGATTCGGCGGTCCTGCCGCCATGGGCGCTAAGATTGCAGCTCCGGACAAAGTTGTGGTGGCCCTGATCGGAGACGGCGGGTTCGGCCAGAATCCGGCCCAGCTTGCAACCGCCAGGCACGAGGGCATTGCCGTTGTCTGGGTGATCATGAACAACAACGCCTTCGGCACCATTGCAGGGCTTGAAAAGGCCCATTACAATACCACATTCGGTACGGTGTTTGAAAAGGACGGTACGTCCACATCCCCGGATTATGCAGCCATTGCAAATGCTTACGGGGTGGAGGGTATCCGTATTGAATCCGCAGAGCAGTTCAAGCCGGCCCTTGAAAAGGCCATTGCAATGGACAAACCCGTGGTTCTTGATGTACCCATGATCAACAACCCCGTGCCCACGACAGGGCATTGGAATATTTTAGATATTTATTCACCGGGAAAGAAAATTTCCCATGTGTCAACCGACTAACCCGACCCGTCTGTTTTCTGGGTGGGAAAAATATGGGTATACAAGTTAAAGGAGGCCGTTATAGTTATAGGGTTGGATAGTTAATCGACCTGAAAGAGAAGGACTCATTATAAAATGGCGGATTACATCCGCGAATCCTAAAGGAGGCAAGTATGTTACGTTCACGCATCGTTTTATGTGCTGCCATGATGATCATGGTATTTTGTTCAACCGCTATTGCTGGACCGGTTATCAAGCTGGGGCATGTGGACCCTGCGGAATGGCAGAGTTCAAAAAAAGGAGCCGCGGCAACGATATTTAAAAATATCGTTGAAGGTGAAACCGACATTACTGTTGAGCTTTTCCCCGCCAAAGCTCTGGGAGATGAAAACAGCCTCGTTCAGCAGGTTATAGAAGGCACCACTCACATGGCGATTGTATCCGGGGCTATGTCAACGGTATACAAACCCGCAGACGTATTGAACATCCCCTATACCTTTGCTTCCCCCGTGATTGCCTGGAAGGTCCTGGACGGCAAGTTCGGTAAGGAGTTGGCTGCAGACTGCCTCAAACGGACCGGGCTGAATATTCTGGCCTATGGTGAAACAGGCTTTCGAAACTTCACCAACAACGTCAGAGAGATCAAGACCCCGGCGGATATGAAGGGCCTGAAATTCAGGGTTCAGCCCATCCCCCTCTATGTGGAGATGGTCAAAGGCCTTGGCGGCGAGCCCACCCCCATTGCCTGGTCCGAGCTTCCCAATGCTCTGGCAACCGGCGTTGTTGACGGCCAGGAAAACCCGGTCGGCGTTATCTACAACAACAAACTGCACAAACTGCAGAAGTACATGGTCCTGGACGGTCATGTCTATGCCGCAGACTTTATCCTTATTAACGACGAGTTCCTTCAGTCCCTGCCCGCAAAAGATCAGGCCGTCATCAAAAAGGCCGCTTATATTGCCGGCACCATGGGACGTTCCATCCAGCAGTTCAACACGGCTGCCGGCGTGACCAACGTAACCAAGGAAGGCATGAAGGTTTACTCTCCCTCCGCAGCTGAGCTTGCTCAGTTTAAAGAAAAAGCTCAGCCCGCAGTTAAAAAATGGCTGGCCGAGGTCCTGGGCAGTGATGCCGTATGGATCGATAAACTTGACGCGGCTGTTGCGGAAGCGTCCAAGTAAGCGGTAAAGAGTAAAGGCCCGGGATGGCAAGTTTATCCCGGGCCTTTGTTTAGGCGGCCTGCCCGGCCGGCTTGACCCGGCAGGCCTATTTTGCAACCTTTTTGTAAAGCAGGGCGGACATGAACAAGGTTCTTCAAACCATTGCAAAAGTTTATACCAGGATAACGGCCGGGGGCGCGTCTTTCTGCATGATCAGTCTTTTTTCCATTATCTTTTTTAACTCCCTTCGCCGGTACACCATTGGAAAATCCCTTGAATTTGGTGAAGAACTGCCGGTCTATATCGCAATTTTCGGGGTGATGTTCGGCATGGCCTGGGCCTATATGCGGGACCGCCATATCCGGTTCACCATGCTGGTCGGCTTTCTATCCGATCAGATGAACCGGAAACTTGTCCTGTTCGTCGACCTTGTGATGATGGTCAACGGGGTGCTTTTAACTTATTCGGGCTGGATGTTCATGCTCAAAAGAGGGCGCCTTGAATCCTCCGGGCTGATCAACCTGGCCAGGGATCTTCAAAAAACCACCGGATGGGAGGCCCTCATCCAGATTGGGCACATGTCCACCTATCAGTCCGCCATGATCATGGGCGGTATGTTATTAACCCTGGCTGCCCTGCTGAAATTTCTTCTGGGAATTTCCGGCAGCAGAGATTTCAGCAGTTAAAGGAGGCAGCCCATGGTTTATGCAATTTTAGTCGTTGGTCTGATCTTAGGCGTTCCGGTTGCCTTTTCAATCATTGCGGCCTTAAATTATTTCATGATGACAGGGGATTTTCCCTATCATCTTCGTATTGTTGCCACCCAGATGTTCAGCGGGATGAAGTCCTATCCGCTGCTCGCCATCCCTTTGTTCATCCTGGCAGGGGATCTGATGAACGCTTCAGGTATTACCCGGCGGATCATCGCATTCACCAATATGCTCGTGGGACGGTTCCGGGCGGGTCTCGCCCTGGTCAATATCTGGGCGTCTGTTATCTTTGCCGGGCTTTCCGGTTCTG
This sequence comes from uncultured Desulfobacter sp., assembly GCA_963677255.2. Taxonomy (GTDB): domain Bacteria; phylum Desulfobacterota; class Desulfobacteria; order Desulfobacterales; family Desulfobacteraceae; genus Desulfobacter. Next base: position 371,499 of record CAXXER010000005.1, read on the forward strand.
CAGTCGCCGACACCTCTGCCATCGGCCGGGTTTTTATTCCTGAAATGGAAAAAAGAGGCTACCCAAGAGATTTTTCTGCAGCCATCACTGCAGCCTCATCGGTCATCGGGCCGATTATCCCGCCCAGTATTCCTGTAATCATCTATGCGCTGATCGTCACCGGGGTCTCGGTTCCGGCCATGTTTCTGGGCGGCGTTATCCCCGGGGTCCTGCTGGCCATTTTTCTTTCGGTCTATGTGATCACTTTTGCAGGGCACTATGACAAGGCGGGCTCGCTTTCCCCCGGAGAATCTCCGGCCAAAGTCCTGGGGCAGGGCATTATCCCCCTTCTGATGCCCATATTTGTTGTGGGCAGTATCCTGATGGGAATCGTCACTCCTACCGAGGCAGCCAGTTTTGCCGTGGCCTATGCACTGATCGTCGGCGTCTTTTTGTTCAAGGAGATCAAACTAAAGGACCTGCCCCGAATTTTTGGACAATCCATGCGGGACAGTTCTGTAATTATGGTCGTTATGGCCGCTGTATCCGCCGGGAACTGGCTTTTGACCTACAACCGGGTTCCCAATATTATCACGGATTTTGCCATGGTTTATATGACGGCCAAGTGGATGTTTCTGGTCTCTTCCATGGTCTTATTCCTCTTTGTGGGCCTTTTTCTGGAAGGCATCGCCGCCATGCTGGTTTTGGTGCCCATTCTTCATCCCATTGCCGTAAGCATGGGGGTTGATCCCACCCATTTCGGCATCATCGTGGTTTTTAACCTGATGATCGGCCTGATCACCCCACCCATGGGGCTGTGCCTATTTGTGGCGGACTCCGTGGCCAATGTCGGTTTAGGAAAATTGACCCGCCAGATCATACCGCTTTTCCTTGTGGAATTGCTGGTTTTGATCATCATTACGTTTTTTCCGGTCACGGTTACCGGGCTTCCCAGGTTCCTGGGATTTTAAAAGGAATTTTATATGTCAGATTCTACAGCCAATCGCCTGATATTTGAGGATGAGGCATTGCGCGACGGGCTCCAGATGGAGTCAAAAGTGTTTACCCTTGAAGAAAAACTGGCCTGCTTTGATCTGCTCAAAAAGGCCGGGGTCCCCAGGATTCAAGTGGGGTCCTTTGTCCATCCCAAGATTGTGCCCCAAATGGCGGATACCGATGCCTTTATTAAAGCCATCGGCCCCCAGAAGGATACGGTGATTTCAGCCTTGATCCTTAATGACAAGGGCCTTGAACGGGCCCTTGGCTGCGGGATTCCCCATGTAAGCATGTCTGTTTCCGTGAGCAATGCCCACAGCATGAAAAATGCCAGGAAACCGTCTGCCGAAGCCCTTGCCGGCATGACCGATTTGATCAGCCGCGCCCTTGATTCAGGACTGGGTGTCCGGGCCGGCCTTCAATGTGTTTTCGGCTGCGTTTACCAGGGAATGATTCCGGAAGACGACGTATTTTCCGCTGTTGAGAAACTGGCGCTCACCGGAGTAAAGGAGATCAACCTGGCCGATTCCACGGGAATGGCCACGCCTGAAGCCATCCGCAGGATCGTGGGCCGGTTTACTTATGAATTCCCCGATATAAGGGTCTCTTTGCACCTGCACGATACAAGGGGACTTGGCATGGTGAATCTTTTTGCCGGATACGAGGCCGGGGCCCGCATTTTCGATGTATGTGCCGGCGGACTCGGGGGCTGTCCCTTTATCAAAGGGGCAGCCGGCAATGTGGCAACAGAAGACGCGGTGAACCTGTTTGAATCCATGGGTATTTCCACAGGGATTGATATAGAGCTTCTGTGCCGGGCCGTATCTGAGCTGGAAACCCGTCTGGGACGTACTTTGCCGGGCCGCATGAGCCAGGTGCTCAAGTTCAGGCCGGACTGCTCCTGAACATTCGATCCTTTCCAAGGATAGACCAAAAAAAAGAATAGATCAAAAGCTGCGAAGGCCCCTTGAAAAAGGGGCCTTCGCAGCTTTTGAGCGGTTTTTTTATGGCCGCTTTATGATCTGTCTTTAATTGGGGCCGGTCTTAGATTTTGACCAATGTCTTAACCCGTACGGGAGATCTGAAATCCACGAGAGCGCCTGCAATTTCATCCAAAGAAAGGATCCCGCTGGTCAGGGCCTGTGTATCGATTTTACCCTCCAGCAGAATCTCCATGGAGCGGGCAAATTCATTGGTGTAGATCATGGACCCCAAAATTTTAATTTCCTTTCTTACGATCTGCTCTGCGGATATGGGGCTGCTCTGGCCGGGCAGACCTAAGACAACGATTGTTCCACCGGGGGCGACAAAGTTCATGGCCTCGGCCAGGGCAATAGGCGCACCGCTGGTCTCATAGACGATGTCAAATCGGTTGTAATAATCCAACGGGGTGTCATCGGGGCCGATAGTATCAACAGCACCCAGTTCTTTGGCCTTTTGGATCCGTTCTTCCTGGATGTCGCAGCTGGTCACCTTTCCGCCATGAAGCTTGGCCATCTGGAGGGTGATCAGGCCCATGGCCCCGGCACCGAAGATTAAGACCTTATCGTCAGGGGCAGGAGCCGCCACATTCATTGCATGGGTGATCACTGACAGGGGTTCTGCAAAAACTGCGACTTCGTCTTTCAGCCCCGCCGGGACGGGGATGGCCTGTTTTGCATTGACCACCACGTATTCTGCAAACACGCCGTCGGTATCAATACCAAGCCGTACCTTTTTTTCACAGATATTGGTCAATCCCTTTTTACAGGGCCCGCACTCGGAACAATAATAGTTTGGATGGATAGTGACCCGCTGGCCCACAAGCCCTGAGTCGACTCCGGGGCCTGTTTTATCAATGCTTCCCACGGCTTCATGCCCCCCGATAACGGGGAACGGCACCTTGCATTTGCCATGGAACAAGGAAAAATCAGACCCGCACAGGCCTGCCATTGCAACCTTTATCCGGACCTCATCCTCTTTGGGCTCAGGTAACGGCATATCCTTGACAATCATCTTACGGTCTTCAACTACCACGGCTGCTCTCATACTGCCTCCTTCACGCGGGTCTATATCAATATTTTTGTAGGGATCAAATAGTATACAAAAAATTTGACAAATATCACAACTCTTTATATCCTATTAATCAAAATTTGATTCTACAGAATAGGATATAGCTGCAAGATAAAAAAAGCAATAGTTTTTAAAACCAAGAGGGGCAGCATATGACCAGAAAGCTGGGGTTGAAATTGATTATGGGGGCCGTTTTCCTGATGGTCCTTATCGGCGTTGCGATTACAGGCGTGGTTTGGGTTATCATCGGAAACCAGAACCGGGATGCGGTTCAAACCGGTGTAAACAAGGCGCTTTCGGTGGTGCAGGAGGCCGTGGTCGAACGGCAGCAGGATATGACTGCCACCGTTGAGCAGATGGTTACCATGAACAAAATGGGCAGCCTGATCAAATTCCTGGATAAATTCAAGAAAGACGGTCTGGTACTGACCCGTCAGAATTACGAAAAAATCACGACCATGATCACCAATACCGCCATCCTGGAAGGGTTTGCCGAAATTTTAGTCTATTCGGCAGATGGTGAACTGGTCAGTTTTTTCGGACAGACGGACAATAATGCCATCGTTTCCGGATTCCAGAACAACGGCTCCTTTTATTACCGCCGCTTCAAAAGGGAAGAGTCCCGGGATGCGGCAAAACCGGTCGAGGGGCAATCCGTGGAAGGGCTTGCAATTGAGGCGACATTTCCGGGACCTCAGACACCGTCGGTCGTTTTTGAAGTGTTGAAAAACCATCTGGCATTAAAGACCACGGTCCCTGTCCTTTTGGCAAAGGATCAACCCCAGGCCCATGGGGTTGTTCTGGCCAGCAAAGCCTTTGACCAAAAGTTCTCCGGTCAGATGGGCAAGATGACCGGTATGCAGATGCGCTTCATTTTAAAGGATCAATTTATTGATGAAGGGCCAGCCGGCTACAAAAAAGTCGATATCACCTCCATCCCCACCAAGGCTGCAGGTACCTGGAATATTTCAAAGCAGCCCTTTGATCTAAAAACCGTCAGCATTTCAGGTCAGACCCATTTCCAGGGTATCTTGCCGGTGTATATCCAGACCGCCTATTCCGGCGGATTTCTTATTCTTCAGTCCGATGATCTCATCAAGGCAAACACCTTCCATATGATCAGCATGATTGCCATGGTCGCCGGGGGATGTATCCTGTTCGCCGTGCCGCTGACAGTCCTGGCGGCCCGTAAGGTGGTAAAGCCCCTTGCACAAATTGCTGAGAATTTCAGGGACATTGCCGAAGGCGAGGGGGATCTGACCAATCGCCTGACCGTTGGCTCCGTCGATGAGATCGGCCAGGTTGCCCAATGGTTTAACACCTTTATCGATAAGATTCATCTCCTGGTATCCCGGGTGGCGGAGGATACCGGTCATTTGAACGAAGCATCCATAAGCCTTGCCGGAATTTCCAAGAAAATGACGGATGGCGCGGAACAGACCGAGGGAAATGCGGAAAGCGTTTCCGCAGCCGTGGAAGAAATGAGCGTCAGCATGGCATCGGTTGCCGAAGCCATGGAAAGGGCGTCCGGCAGTATTAATATGGTTGCGGCGGCCACCGAGCAGATGAGCAATACCATTGCGAATATTTCCGGTAATACAGCCCAGGCAAAGCAGATCACCAACGAAGTCGTCGCCACCACCGGGCAGGCCTCCGAACAGATTAAGGAGCTGGGACTTGCCGCCGACGGTATCGGCCAGGTACTGGGGGTGATTACCGATATTTCAGCGCAGGTCAACCTGCTGGCCCTCAACGCCACCATAGAGGCGGCCCGGGCCGGAGAAGCCGGAAAGGGCTTTGCCGTTGTAGCCAACGAAATCAAGGATCTGGCCGGGCAGACAGCCGAAGCCGCCTCTGAAATCAAGCAGAAAACAGACCAGATCCGCCTGTCCACCGGTAAGACCACGGAACAGGTCCTGGGGATTACACAGGTGGTGCAAAAGGTCAGTGATATCGTCATTTCCATTGCCGGGGCAGTGGATGAGCAGTCCCAGGCCACACGGGATATCTCGGCCAATCTTTCCCAGGTGTCCGAAGGGATTGATAAGATCAGCGAAACCATTTCCCAAAGCGCATCGGTTTCTTCGGAGGTGGCGGCCGATATCGGCCGGGTCACGGAAGCGTCCAGGGAAATGACACAAGACAGCTATCAGGTGGATACCCAGGCCAGGGAGCTATCCGGTCTGTCAAACAACCTGATGGAAATTGTCGGTAAATTTAAAATTTAAACACGGAAAAAGGTAAGGCATGGGAAAAGGCAAATCCGTACAACACAAGATCGACAAAGAATGGTGCAAGGGATGCGGGATCTGCGTTCACTTCTGCCCCAAAAAGGTGCTTGAATTAGACCCGCGGGGCAAGGCGGAAGCGGTCCGGCCCGAAGACTGTCTCGGCAGCAAATGCATGCTCTGTGAGCTGAGGTGTCCTGATCTGGCAATCCAAATCAAAGAAATTGCGGAGAAGAGGGGAAGATGACGAATAAAGACAATATCCGGTTTATCCAGGGAAATGAAGCCTGTGTGGAAGGCGCCCTGTACGCAGGGGTCAATTTTTTCGCCGGCTACCCCATCACCCCGTCCACAGAAATTGCCGAGCACCTGGCAGCCCGCCTGCCGGCCGTGGGCGGCAAGTTCATCCAGATGGAAGATGAAATCGCATCCATGGCTGCGATTGTCGGTGCCTCTTTGACCGGCAACAAGGTCATGACCGCCACCTCCGGGCCTGGATTCTCCCTCAAGCAGGAGGCCTTGGGCTACGCCTGTATGGCAGAAATCCCCTGTGTCATTGCCAATGTCCAGCGGGGCGGGCCCTCCACGGGCAACCCCACCCACGTCAGCCAGGGGGACGTCAACCAGGCCCGCTGGGGCACCCACGGCGATCATTCCATTATCGCCATGACCGCCTCCAACCACCAGGACGTGTTCAAGATCACAGTGGAGGCCTTTAACCTGGCAGAAACTTACAGAACCCCCGTCATCCTGCTGCTGGACGAGGTGGTGGGCCATATGAGAGAAAAATTGGTCCTTCCGAATCCGGGTGATATGCCCGTGGTGGACCGCCTGAGAACCTCTGTGTCCAAGGGCGTGGACTACCATCCCTATCTGCCCCGGGAGGACGGCCGGCTTCCCATGTCCGATTTCGGCGGTGAGCACCGGTACAATGTGACAGGGCTTTTCCACGACATGTGGGGCTTTCCCTCCAACGATCCCCAGGTCGTGTCCGAACTGCTCCGGCATCTGGTGGACAAGATTGAGAACAACTGGGAGAGCATCTGCATGTACAAGGAGCACATGCTGGACGATGCCGACTATGTGGTGATCTCCTACGGCTCCTCTGCCAGATCCGCCCTGCACATCGCCCATAACCGCCGCAAAAGAGGGGTGAGGATCGGCGTGCTGGAACTGCAGACGCTGTGGCCCTTCCCCGCTGAAGTGGTCCGGGAAAAATGCGCCAATGCCAAGGCGGTTTTGGTGGTGGAAATGAACATGGGTCAGGTGGTCACCCAGGTGAAAAGTGCGGTGGACAACCCGGACAACGTCTTCCTGGCCAACCGCATCGACGGCCAGCTGATTTCGCCTACGGATATCAAGACCGTGCTGAGAATGATCCAGGGAAAGGGGGTCTAATATGAGTGACACACCGTTTGATTTTAAAGATTATGTTCGAAGCAGATATTTCCCCCATATGTGGTGCCCGGGATGCGGACACGGCATTGTATTAGGCTCTCTTTTGCGGGCCATCCATGAGCTTGAACTGGACAAGAACGAGATCGTCATGGCGTCCGGTATCGGCTGCTCTTCAAGAATTTCCGGGTATGTGGACTTTCATTCCCTTCACACCATCCACGGCCGGGCCCTGGCCTTTGCCACCGGCGTGAAGCTGTCAAAGCCCCATCTTAAAACCATCGTGCCCATGGGCGACGGCGATGCCCTGGCCATCGGCGGCAACCACTTTATCCATGCGGCAAGGCGTAACATCGACATCACTGCCATTGTCATGAACAACCGTATTTACGGCATGACCGGCGGCCAGTTCTCTCCTTTGTCCGGCCCCGGGAAAAAAGCCACCACCGCCCCCTATACCACCATTGACAACGATTTTGACGTGGTGGAACTGGCCCGGGCGGCCGGCGCCTCCTTTGTGGCAAGGTCCACAGTGTTCCATGCCAAAGAGGCCAAGGACGTTTTGAAAAAGGCCATTATGCACAAGGGGTTTTCCGTGGTGGAGATCCTGTCCCAGTGCCCCACCTACTTCGGCCGGAAGAACAAGGAGGGGGATGCGGCCCAGATGATGGAGAACCTGAAGAACAACACCGTGCCCATCGGGTCCAAAAAGCTTGCGGACAACCCCAACCTGATCCAGCGGGGCATATTCGTCGAGGACACCGAAAAGCCCGAATACTGCGAAGCCTATGACAAGATCATTGAGATCGCAATGAAAGGAAAAGCATAATGGAATCTGAACGTTTAAGACTGGTCTTCTCCGGCTCCGGCGGCCAGGGCGTGATCACCGCGGCCATTATCCTTGCCAAAGCCGCTGCCATCTATGAGGGTAAAAACGCCACCCAGTCCCAGAGCTACGGAGCGGCGGCCCGGGGCGGCGCCACCCGAAGCGATGTGCTGATTGCGGACTCAGACATTCTGTTCCCCAAGGTGATCCAGCCCAATATCCTGATCAGCCTGACCCAGGAGAGCTACAACAAGTTCGCCCCGATCCTTCGGCCCGGCGGCCTGCTGCTCATGGATTCTCGCTATGTGACCATTGAAAAAAAGGTGGCGGCCCGGCACGTGGCCCTGCCCATGTATGAAACCGTGATGAAAGAGATCGGCAAGCCCATTGTGTTCAACATCTGCATGCTGGGCACCCTGATCGGGCTTTCGGGCATCGTGAAACCTGAATCCATCCTCAGCGTCCTGGAAACCACCATCCCTAAGGATTTTATGGACATGAACAAAAAGGCCCTGGAATTGGGTATTGCCATGGGGAAAACCCAGGCCTGATACAGACGGGGCATTGTGCCCGGGGCCGGGAGCTTGTCGCTCCCGGCCTTATTTATTTTAGGCGGTTGCGGAAATATCTTTCAAGGTAGCCGTCACAGCGTCCTTGGGGATGTCCTCTGCAATGAAGACGTCTCCTATGCCGCGCATGAGGATGAATTTGAGTTTTCCCTTGGTCCTTTTTTTGTCCCTGCGGATGGCCTCTGTAATCTTATCTGAATCCACCGCTGCCGGGATTCTGACCGGAAGGCCGGCGCTGTCCAAAACCGTGCCGATCTCCTGCTCCAGGTCATTTGAACAATAGCCCAGACGGCAGGACAGATTGGCTGCGGCCATAAGCCCCATGGCAACAGCCTCGCCGTGACGGACGGCATGACCGCTGGCTTGTTCAATGGCATGGGCAAAGGTGTGCCCCAGGTTCAGGACGGCCCGCTGCCCTTTCTGATAGGGGTCTTTTTGAACAATATTGATTTTAACCCGGATGGACTGGGCCACCAGATTCTGGAGGCCGGAAAAGGAGTCCGGCTGGAATGCCCCACCTTCCCACCGCCACTTTCCTGCCCGGATCAGATCAAATAAGCTTTTTCCTCCGATGATACCGTGCTTGATAATTTCCGCCATGCCAAAGGAGAACTCTTCGCTGGAAAGGGTCTGGAGGGTGGCCACATCGGCAATGACGGCTTTAGGCTGCTTGTACGAACCGATCAGGTTTTTTCCCTGGGGAAGGTTGATGCCGGATTTGCCGCCGATACTGGTATCGGCCATGGCCAAAAGGCTTGTGGGGCACTGGACGAAATCAACGCCCCGCATGTAGACAGAGGCCACAAACCCCGCAAGACCGCTGATGACCGATCCGCCCAGGGCAATAACGGTTGTGCTGCGGTCAAACCCTTTTTGCACCAGTTCCTGGCAGATATGGTCTACGGTGGCGAGGGTTTTGTTCTGCTGGCCCGGCTCCACAGAGATCACCGCATCCACAGGGCCTATACTCCCGGCATATTTTTCACCGACGTGGCTGTCCGTGATGACGGCTACAGGGCCGTTGATACCGGCAAGTTGTCTGACAAAGGGAAGGATGCCGCCGCCGACAATGTAATCATAGTGGATATCCGAAGCGGTGATGGACAGCCTTAGATCCGGATTTGCCCGGATAATGCCCACCAGGTTGGAGGTGATTTCGTCCGGCGTTTTGGCGGAGGTTCTCATCTGGGAAAATTGTCCGTAAGTTTGTTCCCGCTGTGCCAGCAGCTGAGTGACCTGCTTCATGGGGTCGTCAGATTCCAGCAGGGGGCGTTTGGCGCGGGTATCCTTGGACACCCGGTCAAATATTTCTTCCGGCGTGGCCACCAGGCAGAAAATCTGGCCGGTTGTGCTGAGCACCGAAGCATTCGCAGGATCAAGCATCATTCCCCCGCCGGTGGAGATGACTAAGCCTGTTTTCTGGGCCAGTTCCTTTGCCAGGTCAGACTCCATTGTCCGGAATGCCGGTTCCCCTTTTGTGCTGAAGATCTCTGCCACAGTCATGCCTGCCCGCTGGACAATCATGTCGTCCGTATCCACAAATTGATAATTTAAATGCTTGGCAAGCAGTTTTCCGACAGTTGTCTTCCCTGTCGCCATAAATCCTGTCAGTACAATATTGGGTTCGGCCATTGTCTTTATTTTTCTTTCAAAAAGTTGCTTTGAATTTTCAAAGGAGGTTATTTTTTTGTGAATAAACACAAACGTGTATAGTTAAAAAAACGTTTGGGCGATGTCAAGCTGATATTGATCCCCCCGGATGCCCATGCTATGGCCGGGAGGGGAAATATTGGGTTGGGACCGCTTGTATGCTGCTTGTTATAATCCGTTCTGCGGGGTTGAAATCCCCCATTGAACAGGATAGGGTTACCCCCTGTTTTGGGAATTTTATTAAATAATAATGATGAAAATAAATGATGAATCCTGTTTTTTCTTTTTACCGGCGCTGCATTCTGTTCGTTCTCTGGGGGCTGGTCTGCCTTCTGCCGGTCTTTTTTTCAGGTTCCCGGGCCTGCGCCGTTGAATTCAGCCTGGCGGAGCAAGCCTACATAAAAGCCCATCCCGTGGTCAGGGTCCATAACGAGACGGACTGGCCACCCTTTAATTTCAACCGGAATGGAACGCCCCAGGGCATCAGTGTTGATGTCATGGACAGAATCGCTGTGGTGTCGGGATTGAAGGTCCGTTATATTACTGGTCCCAGCTGGAAAGAATTCCTGGCAATGATGGCGGACGGCCGCCTGGATGTCATGCTCAATATCGTAGACATGCCGGAGCGTAAAAAGGAGCTGCAGTTTACAACGCCCTACGCCAAAAGCCTGACGGGGGTCTATGTGAAAGGGGAAGGGCGCAGACATTATTTCAGTTTCAAGGATCTTAAAGGCCGGACCATAGCTGTGCCTTCCGGATTTGACCTTGAGATCAACCTTGCCAAGTTTCACCCGGAGGTCAGGGTGTTGCCGGTGAGAGATATCCTAGCCTGCATTGATGCCGTGCACTCGGGAAAGGCCGATGCCTTCATGGAGGAGATCGGCGTGGTGGATTACATCATCTCCCAGAGAATGATCTCCGATATTAAAATGGCGTTCCAGGCCAATGAGGACGCGTTTATCAGCAATTTGAGCATTGCCACGGCCAGGGGAAATCCGCTTCTTCACAGGGTCATTCAAAAAAGCCTGAACGCTGTTTCCGATGAGAAACTGCACAAGATCCGTCAGAAATGGCTGCTCAATGCCAACCGGATTTATGAGCAGAGTCTGGTCCGGCTGACCGTTGCGGAAAAAGAGTATCTTTTCCACCATCGTCAGGTGAAGATCTGTGTTGATCCGTCCTGGGCGCCTTTGGATTTTATCACACAGGAGGGGACCCACGGGGGGCTTTCAGCTGACCTGATTCAAAAGGTGTCAGAGCGGATCGGGATCACATTGAAGCTTATTTCCACGGCCACATGGAATCAGAGTTTAAATTTTCTTCGTGAGGGACGCTGTGAGGTCATCCCTTTGATGAACGAGACCGCCGAGGCGGGAGCCTATATTGATTTTTCCCGTCCTTATTTTAATTTCCCCACTGTGGTCGCCACCGGAAAGGATTCCTCTTTTATCGGGGGGTATTCGGATCTTTACGGAAAAACCCTTGCGCTGCAGGCCCATTTTTTCATTACGGAATATGTACAAAAAAATCATCCCCAGATTCGGATTGTCGAGGTGGAAGACACCCGGGAGGCTCTGCGTCTGGTCAGCGGCCAGAAAGCGTTTGCCACCATTGACGGGCTGCCGAACATCGTGAACACCTTAGAGGCGCTTGCCCTTGAAAACGTGAAAATCTCCGGGTCCGTCCCCCAGGAGAACCGGATGAAGCTGGGGGTAAGAAAGGGCAATGCCATGCTCTTGTCCGTGTTCAACAAGGGGATCGCCACCCTGTCGGAAACGGAGAAAATGGGGCTTTACAGGAAATGGTTTGACGTAGAAATTGAAAATCATTTTTTTAACAGGGCCCTTATCCTTAAACTGGGCATCGCCACGTTGGTTGTCATCGTTTTTCTGGTCTGGCGGCAGTTCACCTTAAGCCGGTATACTCGAAAGCTCAAACACCTGAATGAAAAACTTCGGCAGGCGGCCACCTATGATCATCTGACCTGCGTGTTCAACCGCAGTTCCATTGAAAAACGCCTGGACATAGAAATTCAGAAATCCGGATATTCCGGTGATCCTCTGTGTCTTGTCATTTTTGATATCGATTATTTCAAATCGGTCAACGATACCTTCGGACATATGACAGGAGACAAGGTCCTCAAACTGGTGGGGGAACTGGTCCGGACCGCTATTCGGAAAAACGATCATATCGGACGATGGGGCGGGGAGGAGTTTCTCATCATTATGCCCAATACCCGCCACCAGGATGCAAAGCGGGTCATGGCGGCACTCAAAGCCCGGATCGCAGCGTTTGATTTCGGGATCGGTCGTCCTGTAACGGTGAGTATGGGGCTGGGCCAACTTCGAAACAGGGAAACCGTGGCAGGTTTTCTTACCCGGGTGGACAACTGCCTCTATGCGGCCAAAAACAGGGGCAGAAACAGGATTGTCAGCGCTGAAGAAATCAAGAGCCAAAGACAGGGCGCAGTGTGAAAATGAGGGCGGGCATGCTTTCCTGGGCGTGGGGCTGGAATTTCCCGAATCCGAGTGGGGGATAATTTAATTGACAGGCGAATATTTTGGCTATATCATTTAACCAGTTGAAATAAAATCTAAATCCTTGAATCCACACACGTTGGAAGCAAGGAGAGGGTAACCATCAAAGCAAGGATAAAACCATGTTGACCCGGATCTCAGACACAATGCCGTATGCATCGGGCGTGAGTGTGCTGGGCTCGGTCAGCAGCAGCCCCAGCACTGATTCTTCCAACGAAACAGGACAGGCCGACCAGGTCTCCATCTCAAAGGAGGCCAAATCCCTTGAAAAAACCTATACTGACAAAAAAGAGACGCTGGAAGAACGATATGCCACTGAAGCCGATCAGCTCAAGCGGGATTTTGAGCAGGAAAAGGCCCAGCTCCAGCAGGAGTATGAGCAGAAAAAGCAATCCCTTGGCATCAGCATTGTGGTTTAATCCTTTCCCCACCCCTTCAACACCCCGCGATTTTTTTGATCTGTTGTTCTTTCCAAAAACCTGTAGATAAAGGCCTTGCCAAACTGCCGGGCAGGACGGATCGAAATCTTGTTTGACATTATCCCTGAGGGGGTTATGTTTAACCAATTCGTCAGTTTTTTCGCCTGGATAGGGTAGAAATGTGATATAGGGAAAAAAGGCCAGCACACTAGGAACGATATACAGAACCAGGACGGTCCCTACATGGAAAATCGGAGTATAACACGCAAGCTTGCAGCCATTTTGTCCATGGATGTCAAAGGCTACAGCCGGTTGATGGCGGACGACGACGTGGAAACCGTAGCCACATTGAAGGCCTGCAGAAAGCTTGCCGCCGAAAATGTCACGGCCTTTGGCGGTAGGGTCGTGGATTCCCCCGGTGACAATCTCTTGTCTGAATTCAGTTCTGTGGCCGATGCGGTGCAATGTGCCGTCGCCATCCAAAAAGCCTATGAACTTCGAAACCGGGACCTTCCCCCGAACCGGCGCATGGAGTTTCGCATGGGCATCAACCTGGGCGATGTCATAAAGGACGGGGAGCAGATTTACGGGGACGGGCTCAATATTGCCGCCCGCCTGGAAGGTATCGCCCCGGGAGGCGGGATCTGCATCTCAGGGTCGGCTTTTGACCAGGTGAAAAAACTTTTGCCGGTGGGGTACGAGTTCCTCGGGGATAAATCCCTTAAAAATATTTCTGAAAAGATCCCGGCGTATCGGGTAATCCCTGAACCCGATCAACCGGGCCAGGTCATCTATGCCTGCCACCACCACAATCCCCGGTTCAGGCGGCGTAAACGCTGGATCCTTGTTGCAGTGATTGTCTGTCTTGGGGTGTGGGGGTATGTGGCGAAGGTCCATACGCCTGAGCCCCTTGGAATTAGGGGCGCTTCAGGCCTCAAGGCCAAGCTGATGCAGTTGCATCTGCCGGACCGGCCGTCCATTGCGGTGCTTCCCTTTGCAAATATGAGCCAGGATCCGGATCAATCCTATTTTTCAGACGGCCTAACCGAAGATCTTATCACGGATCTGTCCCAGATTTCCGGCATCTTTGTCATTGCCAGAAATTCGGTGTTTGCATACAGGGACAAGGCTGTGAAAATCCAGGATGTGGGAAGGGAGCTGGGCGTTCGCTACGTTTTGGAAGGCAGTGTCCGAAAGATGGGAGATCGGATTCGGATTACAGCCCAGCTCATTGATGCTGCTACAGAGGGACATCTGTGGGCCCAGCGGTACGACCGGGATCTCAAGGATATTTTTGTCGTACAGGACGAGGTTAGAAAAAAGATCGTCACCGCCCTTTCCGTCGAACTGAGCCACGAGGATGAACAGCGACTGGCCGGCAAAGGAGAGGTGGCCTTTGCGGCCTATGAGTATTACCTTAGGGGGGTGGAACTTCAGGCCACAAAGATGGGCGGCGGCATCGAAAAGGCCCGGGCCATGTTTCAAAAAGCCCTGGAGATTGAGCCGGGTTATGCCAAAGCTCAAGCGGCCCTGGGGCATACCTATCTTGTGGACTGGATCTTCGGCGTGAATCAGGATTCTGCAACCCTGGACAAGGTCATCGGCATGGCCCAAAAGGCCATTGACATGGACCCCCGGGAAAGCGCGGGATACGCCCTGCTTGGCCATGCCTATCTGTGGAATCATCAGCACACGCAGGGGATTGCCCAGACCCGGAAGGCCATCTCCCTGGGACCCGGGAACGCCGAATGGCTGGCCTCACTGGGAGAGCAACTGACCTGGGCGGGGGAACCTTACGAGGCGATCCAGTACCTTGAGCAGGCCATGCGGCTGGATCCCAACTACCCGGCCTGGCACCTGTGGAACCTGGGCCATGCGTTGTATCTTGGCGGGGACAATGAAAAGGCCGCGGATATGTTTCAACGCACCCTGGTAAAGGACCCCAATTTCTGGCCCGCCCATGCCTACCTTGCCCTGACCTACGATGCCATGGGCAAAAGGGATGAGGCCAAAGAGGAAATTCGAATGGCATGTGACGGCACCCTCCACATCCCGGGACAGGCCTGGGAAAACCGCCTGCCATACAAGGACAGGGACCTGGCCGTGAGGGTGGTGGCACATCTTAGAGAACTGGGGATGAATTAATGCCGGTGTTGTCTTCCACAGCCGCTCAAGATCCGGTCGGCCTGCTTTCGGTCAGACATCTTGAAAAATCCTATAACGGCCGACCCGCTGTCCGGGATATCAGCTTTGATATTGAATCGGGTATCTGTTTCGGTCTTTTGGGGCCCAATGGCGCCGGGAAAACCACCACCATCGAAATTATGGAAAAAATCCTGGAACCGGACAGGGGGCAGGTGCATTACAGGGGAAAAGTCAGGACTCAGGAGTTCAACCAGGAGGTCGGCATACAGTTCCAGCAGACCCAGCTGATGGGGTATCTCACCGTGGAGGAAACCCTTAAAACCTTTGCCGCGTTTTACCGCTGGCCCCTTCCGGTATCGGATGTCATGTCCATGTGCCGCCTGAATGAGATCAAAGATCAGATGAATGACAAAATTTCAGGCGGGCAGCGCCAGCGACTGCTGCTGGGGCTTGCCCTGATCAACGATCCGACCCTCATTTTTCTGGACGAGCCCTCTACCGGTCTTGATCCCCAGTCCCGTCTCAACGTCTGGCATATCATCCGGGAGGTCAAATCAAAGGGAAAGACCATTGTTTTGACCACCCATTACATGGAGGAGGCCCAGAGCCTTTGTGATCGGGTCGCCATTATGGACCGGGGGCAGATTATCGAGCAGGGTTCCCCCAAGGCACTTATCCGGGAGCACTGCAAGGACCTGGAACCGGAAGAACAGAATCTGGAATCGGTATTTTTGAAACTGACTGGAAAGCATTTGAGGGAATAATCGGCCATGATGACAATGAAACGGATCTGGGTGTTGTTCCTGGCCCGGAACAGGGAGTTTTTCCGGGACCGGGCGGGTTTCGGGTGGAATATCCTTTTTCCCTTTCTTATCGTGGCCGGTTTCGGTGTGATCTACAACGACAACGGGCGGGAAGCCTTTAAGGCAGGCCTCTTCCCGGCACAGGTGCCGGCAGTCGCCGGTCAGACGGTAAAGGAGGGCGCCTTCGTTTCAAGTCCGATTCTATCGGCCCTGCCAGAAGCGCTGAGAGACCATCCGCTCCTGGAATGGGTGGTTTTTGAGTCGGAGGATGCCGCCATGGACAAGCTGCGCCATCACAAGGTGGATATCCTGGTCCAGACATCCGGCGCCGGCCTGCGGTACTGGATAAGCGATGTCTCCCCCCGGGGCCAGGTGGCCGAAAAAATTGTCCGGGAGGCGGTGCCGGATCCCGCCCTGTTTGAGGCTTATGTGACCCGGGAAACGGTGCATGGCAGGCATATCCGTTACCTGGACTGGCTGTTTCCAGGGATCCTCGGGATGAATATCATGTTTTCCGCCTTTTTCGGAGTCAGCTACGTCATTACCCGGTACCGGCGCAACGGAGTGCTCAAACGCCTCAAGGCCACCCCTGTCACCGCATTTGAATACCTGACGTCGCAACTGCTCTCCCGTATCGTGGTCATGGCCTTTTCCACGGCCGTGGTCTGGCTGGGATGTGATCTGATCTTTTCCTTTGAGGTCCAGGGCAGCCCGATTGCAATCTGTATTGTCTTTCTTGCGGGAATTTGCTGTATGACCTGCCTGGGGCTGGTTCTGGCCTGCAGGGGAACAAATGAGGAACTGACCAACGGGATCATCAACTTTATCTGCTGGCCCATGATGTTTCTCTCGGAGGTCTGGTTTTCCATTGAAGGGGCGGCACAATGGGTAAGGGACGTGGCACGGGTTCTGCCCTTGACCCATTTTCTTTCCGCCGCAAGAAAGGTGATGAACGACGGCGCTTCCCTGGCCGATGTTTCCCCTGAACTGATGGCCCTGATGGGCCTGAGTCTGATCTGTCTGGCTGTGGGGTCCTTTTTCTTCTCCTGGACCCGTTAGACAATCTCTCCGGAAGACCTGTTTAAGGCCTCATAGATTTTTTTGATGTGGGCCGGACGGGTGCCGCAGCATCCGCCGACAATGTTGGCCCCTTCCCGGATCCATTCTAAGGCATATTCCCCGTAAGCCTGCGGATCAAGATCTTTTCGCAGTGAGAGCAGGCCGTCGGTTTCCTTTTCCCCGTTTAGCTGCCAGTCCTCCGGGATGGGATGAAAGGTATTGGCATAGCCCCCGATTAGCTGGTCCGTGGCCTTGCCCAGCAGAGGAACCGCCCGGCTGATACTGGCCGGGGCGGAGCAGTTAACCAGAAAGCCTGATACCGGCAGACCGTCCAGGGCCCGCACCGCTTCTTCTATGGTCTCACCGCTTCTGAGGCGGCCCGGGCGATTTTCGTGGAGGGTCCAGGAGACCCAGACGGGTTTGCCTGCAGCGGCGGCACCTGTGGTGGCGGCTCTGCCTTCTGCAGCACTGGACATGGTTTCACACAGGAAAAGATCCACAAAAGGGGCCAAAAGTTTCGCCTGCCTGCGGTAATTGGGGACCAGTTCGTTCTCCGGTCCGACCAGATCCGGCCGGAAACTGCCCCGAAGCGGCGGCAGGGCGCCTGCGACCAGGACCGGACGGTCGGTGATCCCGCAGGCTGTCCGGGCCAGGCGGCCTGCGGTGGCGTTGAGGTCTTCGTACCGGTCGGCCAGGCCGGCCACGGCAAGATCGTTTTCTATCAGTCCGTAGCTGTTGGTGGTGATGATATCCGCCCCGGCCCTTATATAGTCCTCATGGATCTGCCGGACAACCTCCGGCGCCTGCGTGAGTCCTGTGGCCGACCATATGGCGGGGGACAACTGGACGCCCCTGAACTGGAGTTCCCGTCCCATCCCTCCGTCCAGCAGCAACGGCCGGTCTGGTAAGTTCAGATTCTGCATAAGCCTTATTATTCCTTGAAATTTGTTTTGGCCATTATACACAAAACCGGGCCTAAGCGACAGGACGGAAAAAGGCTGTGCCACTGTCGCAAATTTTTGGCGGCTTCATTTATTTTAGGCCCGTTTAAAAAAATAATGATCTGGTGTATAATAGATCGATTTGCATTCTTTTAACTTCGGAGGTTATTCATGAAACCGGTTGTGGCCCTTTTGGGGCGTCCCAATGTGGGAAAATCCACCCTGTTCAACAGGATCGCAAAGTCCAGGCAGGCCCTTGTGGATGACATGCCCGGCGTGACCCGGGACCGGCATTATACCGATGCCCAATGGGATGATGTTCCCTTTACCCTGGTGGATACCGGTGGTTTTTTAAGTACGGATGACGATTATTTTGCCACCCAGATCAAGGAGCAGCTTCTGGTTGCCGTGGATCAGGCCGATACCCTGATCTTCATCCTGGACGGCCGGGCAGGGCTGTCCCCCTATGATCGGGAGCTGGCGGATCTTTTAAGGCGCACGGAAAAAAGAGTGCTTTACGTGATCAATAAAATTGAAAGCCGCCGCCAGGAGGATGAACTGGGAGAGTTCTACGGCCTGGGCATCGACCGGTTTTACCAGATTTCCGCCGAACACGGCCTGGGAGTGGGTGAACTTTTGGACGACCTTGTGGCCGGATTGCCTAAAACGCAGATTGTGGAAGAGGATGACGAAAACCGTCCCATCCGCATCGCCATTGTGGGACGACCCAATGTGGGCAAGTCCTCCTTGACCAACCGGCTGTTCGGCGAGCAGCGGGTCGTGGTCAACGAAAAGGCCGGCACCACCCGGGACGCCATAGAAATCAGCGTCACCCATAAGGGCCGCAAGTTTATTCTAAAGGACACCGCCGGAATCCGGCGTAAGGGAAAGGTTACGGAAAAGCTGGAGAAATTTTCCATTCTCAAATCCCTGGACAGCCTGGATGACTGCGATGTGGCTTTGATCCTTATTGATTCCGGCGAGGGGATTACCGATCAGGACATCACCATTGCAGGGTATGCTGAAAAAAGGGGCTGCGGCGCCATTTTTATCCTGAATAAATGGGATCTGGTGGACAAGGCTGAAAAAGGGCAGCAGGCCTTTTTCAAAGAGTTGCGCATGATGGCCAAGTTCCTCTCCTATGCACCGGCCATCACCGTGTCCGCCAAGACCGGCCAGCGCTGCCACAAGATTTTCGATCAGGTGGTCAAAATATATGATGAGTATTGTTTGCGGGTGAATACGGGAACGGTGAACCGGATCATTGAAGACGCCGTATATAGGGAAGAACCCTCCCTGCATAAGGGAAAGCGGCTCAAGTTTTTTTACGCCACCCAGGTTGCGACGAAACCGCCCACCTTTGTCTGCTTTGTGAACTTCCCCAACGGCGTGCATTTTTCATATAAACGGTATCTGATCAACCAGCTGCGCCAGATGATTCCCTTAAGCCTGACCCCGGTCAAGCTTTACTTCCGGGAAAAAACAGGCAAGATAGAGTTTGCTCCCAATACGTTTGAGTTCCAGCGCATTCAAAAGAAAAAGCAGAAGGCCACAGTCAAAAAAATGAAGCAGCGCAAAGAGCAGAGCCGCAAGAAACGGGAACGGGATCGGAACGCCTCGGCCTGATATGGATCTTTTCGACACAAGGGCCGAAGCGGTTATGACCCGAAATGCGCCGCTTGCCAACCGCATGCGGCCCCAGAGTCTTTGCGAGGTCCAGGGCCAGGGCCACATCACGGGCCCAGGTTCTCTTTTGGCCCGGGCGGTTGAGCAGGACCGGGTGTTTTCCATGATCCTGTGGGGCCCCCCAGGCTGCGGCAAAACCACCCTGGCCAGCATCATCGCCAAAGAAACCAAGGGAAAATGCGTCAAAATCTCCGCCGTCCTCTCCGGGGTTAAGGACGTTCGGGCCGTTATTGAGCAGGCAAAGGACGACCTCAAGCTTTACAGCCGTCGGACCCTGCTCTTTGTGGACGAGATCCACCGGTTTAACAAGGCCCAGCAGGACGCCTTTCTCTTCCATGTGGAAAACGGGCTGATCACCCTTATCGGTGCCACCACGGAAAACCCTTCCTTTGAGGTCAACCCGGCCCTGGTTTCCCGCTGCCGGGTCTTCGGCCTTCATGCCCTGGAGGATAAGGATATTGCCGCCATCCTCAGGCGGGCGGTCACGGATAAAGAGCGAGGGCTGAATTTGCCTGAGGGGACCTTTTCAGGCGAGGCTCTGGACTATATCGCCCGTATGGCGGACGGGGATGCCAGGGCGGCGTTGACCAACCTTGAAACCGCGGCCCTGTATAAAAGGCAGGACACCCCCATACAGATTGCAGACATTGAGGCGGCCATTGAAAAAAAGGCTCTGCGCCACGACAAGGCCGGAGAAGAGCATTACAATCTGATTTCCGCCTTTATCAAGAGCATGCGGGGATCAGACCCGGATGCGGCCATGTACTGGATGGAGCGGATGCTCGCCGCAGGGGATGATCCGATTTATCTGCTTCGCCGCATGATCCGTTTTGCCACGGAGGATGTCGGCATGGCCGATCCCGGTGCGCTGACAATGGTCATGAATGCCGACGCCTCTTTTCGCCGCCTGGGCCGGCCCGAAGGGGACGGTTCCCTTTATCAGGCCGTTGCGTATCTTGCCACGGCCCCCAAAAGCAACGCGGTGTACTTAGCCCAGGCTAAGGTCCGGGAGATCGTCGCCTCACAGGGGTCTTTACCCGTGCCCATGCATATCCGAAACGCTCCGACGAAACTCATGAAAGAGATGGGATACGGCAAGGGGTATCAATATGCCCACGACCACAAGGACGGCTATGTCCCCCAGTCCTATCTGCCGGAAAAACTGGAGGGGGCCCGGTATTATTTCCCTACGGACCGGGGGTATGAAAAGACGGTGAAGCAGCGCCTGGAGGCCTGGATTGCGATCAAGGCGGACCGGAAAAACCGAGATTAGAAGATCGGCCCGGTTCAGTTTTTTCCTTTGAAGCGAATTCAGGGGCCATAATATATTATCAGGGTCTGGAAATATGAAAGCAGATCGGGTAATAATAGATTTAAAAACGATCTGCCATAGACTTGAAATAATACCTGAGTTCTTTTTTTCCTGTTGATTGATTGCTGTCGCATACGCTTGAGTTTTTCGCGGCTTTACGCGATGCCGTTATACTCCGATAAATAGGAAACCCATTCCTGTATACATGAATAAGAAAGGCACCGCAGATGTTTGATTTGCGATTTTTTAATATACTATCCTTATATTATTTTGAAAAATGACTAAGTTGCACGCTGTGGTACATATCCTGCTTTAATATTTTTTATTTTAACGGGTATCACCAATTGAAACGTTAAAGGGAGGGGAACGGAAGATGAAAAAACTGACTTTAAGATCAAAGCTTATTATCGGCGGTGTTCTTGCTGTGCTAATTCCCTTAACCGTTGTGGGATTGTTTGCGATTAATAAATCGTCATCCGCCCTTCTTGTATTGGCCAAGGGACAGTCCGAGCTCCTTGCGCAAACCCTTGCAATCACGGCGGATATGTTTGTGGATCAGGAAATCATACTGGCGGAGGCAATCGCTGCCGATCCTATGGTAAAACGTGCGGCCGATGCCGTATACAGTTCCGGAGTAAGCGGTTCGACAACTGAACTGGCCGCACTTGATGATCTTCTGGGCCGAATTTATGGCAAAATCGGAAAAGAGTATAATGTTTTTTTCCTGACAGACTCAAAAGGCGGATTTATTTCAGACAGTGACGGCGGGGCCAGCCGGGAGAAAGGGGTGTCCGTTGCCGAAAGGGAATACTTTCAGTTGGTGAAACAAAGCGGCAAAACCATTGTCGGTTCACCGGTTCTGTCCAAGACCTCCGGAAAACCGATTATTGTCATTGCCGTCCCCATGAAAACCGATTCAGGACAGTTTTCCGGTATGTTTGGCGTCTCACTTAAACTGGATTCATTGTCTGATAAAATCACCCAGGTGAAAGCCGGGGAAACCGGATATCCTTTTATGTCCGACAAAAACGGGATGGCGATTGCCCATCCCAATCAAGAGTATATTTTCAAACTTGATTTCACCAAACTTCAGGGGATGGAGTCCATTGTCCGCAGCATGCTGGCTCAAAAATCAGGGGTGGATCATTATACGTTCAAAGGGACGAAAAAGATCGCCGGCTTCGCCCCGGTGGCATCGACCCAGTGGAGTATCTGCATGACCCAGAATGAGTCTGAATTCATGGCCCCTGTTGTGGCGATCCGGAACATTGTCCTGCTGGCGGGCGGGGTTTTTCTGGTGCTTGCCGTTTTAGGCGTCCTTTGGTTTGTCCGCGGGGTCATGGCACAGCTCGGGCATGACCCTTCAGAGATTGTCCGGGTTGCGGACAGTATTGCCAGAGGGGATTTGCGCATGGTGTTTGAGACCGGGAAAGGTGAGATTACCGGTGTCTACAAGAATATGAAACTGATGACTGAGAATTTAAAACGCATGTTTGAGGATATCACGGGAGGGGTGCAGACCCTGACCTCTTCTTCCACAGAATTATCAGCCATATCCGAAACAATGGCGCTTGGCGCACAGCAGTCGTCTGAAAAGGCAAGCAGTGTTTCCGCTGCGGCAGAAGAGATGGCAACGAACATGAACAGCGTTGCCGCAGCAACGGAAGAGACAACAGCCAGTCTGCAGGTCCTGGTTTCAGCCGCCGAAGAGATGTCTGCCACAATTAATGAAATTGCAGGTAACATGGAAAAAGGCAGTATGACGACGTCTGAGGCCGTCCAAAAGGCGGAAGACATCTCCCGGAAGGTGGATGATTTAGGGAAGGCAGCCTCTGAGATTAACAAGGTAACGGAAACTATTGCCGATATTTCCGATCAGACCAATCTTCTGGCCCTGAATGCCACCATTGAGGCGGCAAGGGCGGGTGAGGCTGGAAAAGGATTTGCCGTTGTTGCAGGAGAAATAAAGGCGCTGGCTGCTCAGACGGCGCAAGCAACCCAGGAGATCGGTTCAAGGATCGGCGGTGTTCAGCAAACAACCCAGGAATCGGTTACCGCGATCAGAGAAATTGTTGAAATTATAGATGAAATAAACGGGATCGTCACCAGTGTCGCCTCGGCTGTTGAGCAGCAGTCTGTCACCACCCAGGAAATTTCCAATAACGTCAGCCAGGCGGCTGAAGGCGTCAATGAAGTCAATGAAAACGTGAATCAGACCTCTGCCGTTGCCGGCGAAGTCACTGAGGATGTTCACAAGGTCAGTGAATCCGCAGAGGAAATGAAAACAGGCAGTCTTCAGGTCAATGAAAGCGCGGCGGAACTGTCCAAACTTGCCGAGAGTCTGAACGAAATGGTCAGCCGGTTTAAATTATAAAAAGGTGATGGAACCGGCCCGGTTTTAGGCCATGCAAAAATCATTTCTTATTTTTGCATGGCCTTTTTCTTTAATGGGCTGCGGCAGGGCAATACCGCTCTGAAGGTTTTCTCAAATCGTTTTCCGAATACAGGATTAAAAAACGCATCGCATGGTTGGGAGCAGGCGGGCAATAGGGGGCCCGACTGATTCAAATATCGATCACCGTCAGGCGGATAAATGTTTCCTATGCCCTCGGATCAGAAATGCTCACAGCGGTAATAGGGCGCAATGTGTTGAATTTACGGGGGGAATTAAATGTTCCTGTATCATGTCTTTTTCTCAGGTATAAATATTGCTGTTCTGCATTGAAAGTTTGATGGCGGATCTGTCTAACCCGGAAAAAGGAGGTCGGTGTGGAGCTAAGTTTTTCCCCATATGTAGGCGCTTTTTTGTGGATGTCCGTTTTGCTGCTGGTCGGAACGCTGCTGCGGGCCAGGGTAGGGGTGTTTCAGAAGTTTCTCTTTCCATCTGCCGTTCTGGCAGGGGTGCTGGGTTTCATGCTCAAATCCTTCGGTTTTGTGGGGATGCCCGTAGGGGAGGCCTGGGCAAAGATCCCTTCCGGCACCTTCGCCCTGATCACCGCCCACCTGTTCGCCTTCGGTTTTGTCGGCATCGGCCTGATGGGCGCAGGCCAGAGGGGAAAGGGACCGGATGTCTTCAAGGGGGCACTCTGGATGACGCTGGTGTTTCTCGGAATGCTTATGCTTCAGTCCTGCATCGGGGTGGCGGTGATGGCGCTGTGGCAGGCTGTTACGGGAGAGGGGGGGACTGCTGCCGCAGGGTTCCTGGCCGGCCACGGCTTTACCCAGGGCCCCGGTCAAACCCTTGCCATTGCTACGGCCTGGCAGGAGGCCGGGTACCCTGATGTCGTCTCTTTGGGACTGGCCTTCTCTGCTGCCGGCTTTTTGGCCGCCGCCCTGGTCGGCGTCCCCGTTGCGACCTGGAGCATCCGAAAACACCTTGGCGATAACGCTCCCGCTCAAATATCCCCGTGGTTTTGCGCAGGTATGGAAGCGCCCGGGGAAAGAACCTGCGGTGCCGTCAATATTACCCACAGTGCCAATGTGGACTCCTTGTCTTACCACCTGGCCGTCATGGGCCTGGTTTACTTTGCAGGATTCGGTATTGCCCATGTCCTCCGCCACTATTTCCTGCCCCCGGGTCTGGACAGAATCTCCTTTGGGTTTCTTTATACCTGGGGGCTGGTCATGGCCTTCGGGTTCCGAAAGGCCATGGGTTTGGGCGGCGGGGGAGATTTTTTGGATGAAGACACCATCCGGCGATTGACCGGGGTCAGCGTGGACTATATGGTGATCTCGGTGATGATGGCGGTTGAAATCGGCACCCTTGGAAAATATCTTGTCCCGTTCGTTCTCGTGACACTCCTGGTGACCGTGGTTACCACGGCGGTCATCCTTTTTCTCGGGCGCCATGTGGGAAAGCACGGACTGGAGAGAAGCCTGGTCATGCTGGGTTATTGCACCGGCACCGGGGCCAGCGGGCTTTTGCTCCTGCGCCTGGCAGACCCGCAGTTTAAAACAACCGCTGCCGTTGAAACCGGTATCATGGCCGTGTTTTGCATGCTGGCCATGCCCCTGTTCCTGATGATTTTCATCATGCCCCGGTTCGGCGTGGGGATTCTGGTCTTTGTTGAGTTGACCGTTGGGGCTGCTGTTTTTCTGCTGATCTTCATGCTGCACAAGGCCGGTTATTTCGGCCATGAAACTAAGGAAAGGAGTTGAATATGACCGGGAGCCCAGTCACCCTGTTTACCGCAAAAAAAATTATCACCATGGATGAGGACCATCCCCTGGCAACGGCTGTGGCGGTCAAGGACGGGCGGATTCTCGCGGCCGGGAAAAAGGATGAGCTGATTTTTCACCTGAATCGTTCCGCCTTTTGTTCCTATACCGTTGATGATCGTTTTTCCGACAAGGTTCTCATGCCGGGGCTGGTGGATGCCCACACCCATGTGGAACTCCAGGGATTTATCTATGCAGGTCATTTTGTCTCCCAGATTCCCTGGCCCGATCCGGCCGGGGGATTTTCCCCGGTCTGCCCGGATAAAACGGCTGTAATCAAGCGGCTCAAGACACTCGCCGATTCCCTTGCCGAGGGAGCCCCTATTTTTGCCGTGGCCTATGATGAGAATACAGCCGGAGACCTGACCCTAGCCGATCTGGACGGGGTGTCCGAATCCCGGCCGGTGCTTGTGGCCAATTCCGTATTCCACAGGTTCTGGTGCAATCGTTTTCTTCTTGATCAATCAGGGATTAAGCCGGGGAATTGCCCTGAAGGGGTGGAAACCGATGGCGGCGGGATCCCCACCGGGGTGCTGACCGAGTTCAACGGTCTTATGGCGGTGATTCCAGGGCTCCCCTCGCTTCTGGAAGATCTTGCGGGCAAAGTTCGGCATATCCTGCCCCTGTTTACCCGTGGCGGCAACACGACCCTATGCGAAGCGGCCCTGGGAACCCTGGGGCTGGATTTTTCTTTGGGGCTTTTATCCCCTGTGTTCAATGATTCCGAAGAAGGGCTGCGCCTGGTCGGGCTTCCCTGGGCCCAGACCCTGATGAAACAGGGGGCTTCAGTGGATGAATTTATCTGCCAGATGGCCGCTGCCAGGCAAAAAGAGACGGACAGGCTGCGCATCGGGGCAGCCAAGCTCTATACCGATGGTTCCCTGATTTCAAAAACCGCTCCAGCCGGCTGGCCTGGATACTGGGACGGTTCAGCGGACGGCACCATGGCCTGTGACCCCGATACGGTCCGGCAGTGGATCATCGCCCTGCATCGGGCGGGCATTCCCACGGTGACCCATACCAACACGGACAAGGGCTGCCGATTGGTGCTCGATGCCGTCCAGGAGGCCCAGGCCCAATGCTGCCGGCCAGATATCCGTCACCGCATCGATCATTGCTATACCGTTTCAGAGGCCAGTCTCAGGCGAGCCCGGGCTCTGGGCGTGGGGGTGCAGTTTTTCTCCCCCCAGCTTTACTATTACGGGGAATCCCACCTGAAACTTCTGGGTCCCGGCAGGGCCGAGCGCCTGACTCCGGTGGGCACCGCCCGAAGGCTCGGCGTTTCCTGGGGCTGTCACAACGATCCCCCCGGCACCCCCCAGCTGCCCTGGACGGCGATTCATACCCTGGTCAACCGTGAAACCTTCCAGGGCACCTGCCTGGGGCCGTCCCACCGGGTGACGGTGGCAGAAGCGCTCAGGGCCGTGACGCTGGAGGCGGCCTTCCAGATGCATCTGGATCATGAAATCGGCTCCATCGTACCGGGAAAAAAGGCGGATTTTTGTGTGCTGGAGGCGGATCCTTTGACCCAGCCCCGGGAGAGGCTCAAGGATATGCCGGTATGGGGGACGGTGTTCGGCGGGATCCCCCGTCCGGCTGTCCGTTAAATGGGGAGATCCCCGGGCCGGCATGAGACCGGCCCGGGAGAGAATCTATGCTTTTAATGCAGCTGTAATCGCCGGGATTACTTCGAACAGATCATCCACAATGCAGTAATCCGCAACCTTGAAGATCAGGGCGTCGGGATCGGTGTTGACGGCCACGATGACATCCGAGGTGGACATGCCGGCCACGTGCTGCATGGCTCCTGAGATACCGCAGGCAACGTAAAGCTTTGGGGAGACGACTTTGCCGGTCTGGCCGATCTGGTCGGATTGGGGGCGCCAGCCCAGGTCCACGGCGTTTCTGGATGCGCCGACGGCACCGCCCAGGACCGCTGCCAGGTCTTCTAAGACAGAAAAATCCCCGCCATCCATTCCCCGGCCGCCGGAGACGATGTAATCGGCTTCGGTCAGGTCGGTTTTGGCTGATACTTCTATTTTTTCTTCGATCAGCGTGACATCGGGTGTTCCGGTATTAACGACTACAGCGGCTGTCTCAAAAGCGCCCGACCGGGCCTTTATATCAAAGACATTGGGCCGGATGGAGGCCATCTGGGTCTCTCCGTGAATATCCACGGTGGCGATGACTTTGCCGCCGTACATGGCCCGCCGGGCCACAAGACGCCCCTCTTCGATGAACAGTTCGGAACAGTCCACGGCAAGACCGGCCGCAAGCCGGGCGGCCACCCCTGCTGAAAGTTCCCGTCCCTGGCGGGTTGCCCCGAAAAGGACGATGGACGGCTTTCGTTCCTCAATGATTCCTGCGACCAAGGTCTCATAATTCCAGGGCCTGAAACTGGCAAGGGACGGATCATCAGCCGTGAGGATCAGGTTTGCCCCGTATTCGGCAAGTTCGGCGGCTTTGGGGCCGATGCTGTCCCCTGTCACAAGACAGGTCAGGGTGCCGCCGGTGTCGTCGGCCAGGCGCCGGCCGATGCTGGCCGCCTCAAGGGAAATTTTTCGGAAGTCACCGTTCCAGATCTCGGTGACCACCAGGATTTCGTTTGCCATTGTGCTTCTCCTTAATGCTTAAATAACGCTGGCTTCTTCTTTGAGCAGCCGGACCAGTTCATTTGCCTTTTCCGCGGGGCTGCCGCCCTGGATAACTTTGCCTTCCGCCCGTTTCGGCGGAAATTCCAGGGTACGGATCTTCACTTTTGGGGTGAGCGCCTCTTCCGGGATCTCAAGTTCTTCCAATTCGACGGTGTCCACCTTTTGTTTTTTTGCCTTCATGATAGCCCGAAAGGCTGGGTAACGGGGGGCGTTGAGGCCCCGGTTGGCCGTGATAATGGCCGGCAGCGGGGCACTGACCACGGCAGTGCCGCCGTCAACAGCCTGTTCGCAGATAATGCTCTCTCCTTCAAGGGTCTGTTTTGTGACCAGGTTGACCATGGGAATGCCGCGCATCTTTGAGATAAAGGCCGGCACCTGGCAGGTGTCATCATCCACCGCCCGGGCGCCTGCGATCAGAAGATCAAAGGGCAGATCGTCCAGAGCCCGGGATAAAATCTGGGCTGTGGTGTAGGCATCCTTTGCACCAAAGATCTCCTCGTCGATTTCGTCATTGATGTGGACGGCCCGGTCCACGCCCATGGCATAGGCCACCCGGATGGCTTCGGTCACCCGGTCGGGTCCCGTAGTGAGTACGGTGACAGTGACATCGTTTCGGGCCTCCTTGATGAGCAGGGCCTCTTCCAGGGCAAATTCGTCATAGGGGTTGATGGCCCATTTTAAATCTTCGGTGTCCAGGCGATCGCAGGATTCGGCGATCTCCACAGGGGCCTCTGTATCCGGCACCTGCTTCATGAGTACGATGATATCCATTCTTTATTGTTCCTTTAGGGTTCTTTCCTTAATCCGGCTGTCCCTCCAAAATACGGAACAGCCGGTTTTGCTTATCTTTGGGATACCGTTACATCTTGGTCCGTTGGTTTTTAGGATCGTACGGGGAGGTCAGGTGCAAGGTGGCAGCCCGAAGTTCGCCTTCCACCATGATCTGGTAGGTGCCCTGCTCAAGCCAGGCTTTGGTAACTCCTTCGGGGTTTTTAAGGTAGCCCATGGCGCAGGCCGCCCCGACCTCAAAGCCATAGGCGCCGGAAGTGGCAATGCTGTTGTACTCCCCGTTCCGGAAGATGGGCTCGTTTCCGTAGAGCATGATGTTTGGATCATCCAGGGTGAACATGGCCATTTTTCGGGTCAGCGGTTTGCCTTTGAGCTCGGCAAGGGCCGCTTTCCCGATGAAATCACTCTTATCCGGCTTGATACCGAAGCCAAGACCCGCTTCATAGGGGGTGTCGTCCGGGGTGATGTCGGATTCCCAGTGGCGGTAGCCGGTTTCCAGACGCAGGGAATTTACGGCCTGCATGCCCACAAGTTTCAGCCCATGTTTTTTGCCGGCGGCCATGATGCTGTCAAATGCGGCCAGGGTGTGGTTGGTGGGGATATAAAGCTCCCAGCCCAGCTCCCCGACGTAGGACATGCGAACGGCAATACACCTTGTGTAGGCAAGATCAATCTCCTGAGCCGTTGAAAAGGGAAAAGCTGCGTTGGACAGGTCGGCATTGGTAAGATCGGCCAAAAGATCCCGGGATTTGGGCCCCATGACGGCTAACATGGCATATCCGTGAGTGACGTCAATAATGGTGCAGATGGCGTCATTTGGGATACGCCGCTTGATATAGTCCAGATCCCGGACGGGAGTCCCTGCTGCAGTGACGATGAAAAAGGTCTCCTCATCCAGCTTGGTGACTGTGATGTCGGTTTCAAAGCCGCCGCGCTCGTTGACTACCGGGGTATACGTGACGGTGCCGGCAGGGCCTGCAATATCATTGGTGCAAAGATTTTGGAGCACGGCCTCCGCATCCCGGCCCTGGACCATGAATTTGCCCATGGAGGTCAGATCGTAAAGGCCGACCCCGTGACGGACGGCCAGGTGCTCCTCTTTCTGATAGGGCAGCCAGTTGGGAGAGCGCCAGTCGTACTTGTGGACGGCTTCTTCTCCTTTAGGGGCGAAAAAGTCAGCCCGCTCCCATCCGGCAATCATGGAGAAGGCCGCGCCCATTTCCTTGAGGCGGTCGTGGATCGGGGAGCAGATGACAGGACGGGCCGTGGCCCGCTGACGGTTGGGGAAATGGTGTTCGTAGAGGATGCCCACCGATTCCTTGACCCGGTCGTGGAGATATTTTGCGTTTTTCTGCCAGGGGAACCAGCGCCGGACATCCACGGGCCAGAGCTGTTCTTCCGGATACCCTTGGGCCACCCACTGGGCAAGCGCCCGGCCTACGCCTGCTGAACCTGCGATGCCGACAGAGTTCATACCGCAGCCTACAAAAAAGTTTTTGACATGGGGCACCTCGCCGATCATGAAGGCATTGTCCGGGGTGAAACTCTCCGCACTGATCTGCAGATGGCGGATCTCAGCTTCTTCCAACGCCGGGAATCGTTCAAACCCGCACTCCATAAAAGGTTCCAAAAGATCCCAATCCTGGTTCAGTTCGGTGAATTTCCAGTTTTCAGGGATACCCTTCATGCCCCAGGGCTTGGCCTCAACCTCAAATCCGCCCAGCAGAATGCCGCCGGACTCTTCCTTGAAATACGTGACGCCGTCAAAGTCCCGAACCGTCGGAAAATGTTTTTTAAGGCCTTTAATGGGGACGGTGATGGCGTGCAGGTGTTCAGCCGGGTGCAGGGGAAGGCTGACATTGACCTTACTGCCGATATCACGACTCCACATGCCCGCGCAGTTGATGAGGATCTCGCAGGCCACCTCGCCTTTTTCCGTCCTGACCCCCCGGATCTGCCCGTCTTTGGTGAGAATATCCAGAACCTTGCAGTTCTCAACAATGACAGCACCGCCGTTTTTGGCCCCTTTAGCCAGGGCCTGGGTGGTGCCGATGGGATCGACCTGGCCGTCGTTGGGCAGATAAAAGGCGGCCTTAAGCCCGTCTGTGCTCATACCTGGTACCATATCTGCCGCTTCCTTGAGGCTGATTTCGTGCATGTCGATTCCAAATGCCTTGGCCATGGCCGATCCCCTCAGCCATTCCAGGCGACGGTCCTCGGTCTGGCAGACGCCGATAGCGCCGGTCCGGACAAAGCCTGTGTTCACGCCGGTCTCTTCTCCAAGTCTGGCGTAGAGTTCCGTGGCATACTTGGCCAGGTTGGTCATCTCCTGGTTCTGGCGAAGCTGGGCCAGAAGGCCGGCTGCGGCAAAGGTTGTGCCGGAGCCAAGCTCTTTTCGTTCCAGAAGAAGGACATCTTTAAAACCGGCCTTGGTCAGATGGTAAGCGGTGGAGCATCCGACGATGCCGCCTCCGATGATCACGACCTGGGCCTGGGTAGGGAATGGGATTGTCATTTAGGTTCTCCTTTATATGGGGTGTGCGCATGGTTGTTTTCGTTTTTCCCCGGGTATGAGCAAACCCTGTGCCAGTGGCGGGAAATAGTTGGTCTTAAGTGCTATAAATCCTATAAATTAAGTGTGTTGGTCTGTAATCTTTGGGCTGGTTTCTTATCTTACCGGCTGTCCGGTGAATCAGTTTTTTAAATAATGAATCATTTTTGCGAAAACTGATCGAATTTTGCATCAGTACCCCATAAGACTTGGCAGCCAAAGGGAGATCTGGGGAATAAAAGCGATGATGAACACCGCGATTACCGCTACGATGGAAAAGGGGACGGCCTTAAGGGAAATTTCCTCGATGGTGACGTTGGCAATGCCTGAGGCAATGAAGAGGTTTTCGCCTAAGGGCGGGGTCTGGAAGCCGATTTCACAGCAGCAGACCAGCACGATGCCGAAATGGATCGGGTCGATGCCAAGGTTGTACATCACGGGCAGCAGCACAGGCGTCAGGATCATGATGGTGGCAAGGGTTTCCATGAACATGCCGACAAAAAGCAGAAAAAAGATGATCAGGGTCCAGATCAAATAGGGATTCCGGGTGAATTCCAGCATGGCCTCAGCCACGATGGCCGGGATTCTGTTTTCCACCAAAAGACGGCCGAAGACCGTTGCCGTAAACAGGATGAGCAGGACCCGGCCCGTGAGCCAGGTGCAGGTCTCAAGGGCTTTCATTACCTGGGGGATTTTCATCTCCTTGTGAATGAAAAAGCCGACAAAAAGGGTGTAGAAAATGGCGATGATGGCCGATTCTGTGGGGGTAAACAGGCCTGAATAAATGCCGCCCAGAATGACTACCGGGGCCAGAATGGCCCAGAATCCGTCCTTGAAGGCTTTTGCCATGGCGGAAAAGGACCAGAAGTCCGTCAACCCTTTATATCCATATTTTCTGCAGAGCATGTAGTTCATGAACATGAGGCTTATGGAGATAACCAGGCCCGGAAAAAAACCGGCCACAAAGAGTTGGGGGATGGACACGGACTGAAAGCTTCCGAATTTGGCCACGGCCTCGGCCGGCGGCTGGATGCCCATGCCGGAGATGCCGAAGATCACCATGGGAATGGAAGGCGGAATCACCACGCCAAGGCCGCCGGAGGAGGCCGTGATGGCTGAGGCATAGCCCTTGTCATAGCCGCGCTTCATCATGGCCGGGATCATGAGCATGCCCACGGCAGCGGTGGTGGCAGGACCTGAGCCTGATATGGCCCCGAAAAACATGCAGGCCAGGACCGTAGCGCAGGAAATGCCCCCGGTCATGGGGCCGGCAAAGGATTCGGCCAGATTGACAAGGCGTTTGGATACACCGGCCGCCTCCATCAGCGCGCCAGCCAGTATAAAGGCGGGCAAGGCCATGAGGGGAAAGGATCCCACCGAGGTAAAAGCGATCTGGACCAGCTTGATGGGATTGTCCCCGACACATAAAAAGGCGGTGACCGCCGAAACTCCTAATGAAATGGATATGGGGGTCCCAAGGAGAAGGAGCGTGATAAAGGTTCCGAACAGGATAAATACGATCATGGATTCCACAGCGGCAGGCCTCCTTTAGGGTCCGTCAATTTCAACGGCGTCCGGATCCTTGATGTCCACGCCCTTGATGAATTTAAGATAGTTGATTTGAATCACCCTCGCCGTCATAAGAACAAAGGCGATCGGCAAAACCATGTAAAAGTACTTCATGGGGATTCCCATGGTCTGTGATTTCCAGAACAGGTTCATCTTCACGAAGACGAACTTCCAGCTCAAGAATACAAAATAGCAGTTAAAAACCACCCAGATCAGGTCGGCCAGGGCTTCAAGGACAATGCCCACTTTTCGGGGAAGCAGTTTGAACTGGAAGGTCACCCGGTTATGGGCCCCCAGGCGGCAGGCATAGCAGGCACCGAAAAAGACGAACCAGACAAAAAGATAGGTGGCCAGTTCCTCTCCCCAGGAAATGGAGTAGGCGAAGAATTCTCTGAGCAGGATCTGGATGAAGAGCAGGCAAACAAAAAAGGCCAA
This sequence comes from uncultured Desulfobacter sp., assembly GCA_963677255.2. Classification (GTDB taxonomy): domain Bacteria; phylum Desulfobacterota; class Desulfobacteria; order Desulfobacterales; family Desulfobacteraceae; genus Desulfobacter. Next base: position 404,312 of record CAXXER010000005.1, read on the forward strand.
AAGTGCCTGACAGGTATAGTTTTCAAAATTATCGATCCATTTGATAAGGATCCCGTTGAAAAAAAATCGGGGGTTCATGTCTTCCTCCCGTTGGGTATAAAAAAACGGCATCCGGCAAAACTGCCTGAATGCCGTTTTAGGTTGGCCCCGCCCTGTCCGATGGAAAGGGCGGGGAGAACGATCTTCGCTAAATTTGAAGCGTTCGGGTTATCTAAAGGGAGCGGCCTAGAACGTTCATGACTTTTTCCACTTTATCCTTGCCGCCGAGGCTGTCGTAGAATTTGGGCCATACGGCATTGGTGGCCTTTTCAATCCACTCTTTTTCCCCGTTGGCAGGTTCGGTGATGACCATGCCCTTTTCCACCAGAACCTTTTTGATCTTGGCTTCGGAGTCCCTCAGGAACTGGGCGCTGTACAGAGTGGCTTCGTGACCGGCCTTGAGGATGGTCTTCTGCATCTCAGGGCTCTGGTTCTGGAAAAGCTCCTCGGATATGATCAGAGGCTCCAGGGAGAAGATGTAGCGGATGGGGGTGATGTACTTCTGGATTTCATAGAATTTCATGGCGTAAACGGTCATGTAAGGGTTGTCCTGACCGTCCACAACTTTCTGCTGCAGGGCGGTGAATGTCTCTGACCATGCCATGGGGGTGGGGTTGATACCCCAGGACTTGTAGCAGTCAATCATGATGGCGTTTTTAGGGACGCGGATGATAAGCCCCTTGAGGTCTTCAAGGGTGCTGACAGGGCGTTTGGAGTTGGTCAGGACGCGAAACCCCGTGTAGGTCCAGGCAATGATTCTAACGCCTGCATCCCTTATGGTGTTCTCCGTCAGCTCTTTGCCCACGTCCCCCTGGGTCAGTTTGATCGCTTCGTCAAGGCTCTGGATCATATAGGGCAGGGAGAGGACACCCACAGTGGGGGAAAAGGGAGTCACATTGTTGATGGCCAGAAGGGAGAAATCCAAAGTTCCCATGGAGCAGTCGTTCACAGTGTCCTGTTCGGAACCGAGCTGGCCGTTGAGGAACAGGGTGGCTTTGTATTTACCGCCGGTCTCTTTTTCAAGAACTTCAGCAAATTTCAGGCCGGTTTGTTCCTGGGGGCTTCCCCCGGAATCGCCTACGGCAATCTTCCAGGTTTTAGCAGAGGCGGGCAGGGTGAGGAATGCGACAAGGGAAAGGGTCACAATGCCGATAAGCAATTTGGTCGTCAACCAGTTGGGCCGGATCTTCTTTTTCATCATTTCTCCTTTGGAAAAGTTGTATATTGTGGGCCGACCGGAACGCCCTGGGGCTCCCGGTACAGCTCCGTGACTTCATTGCGGCTGCGCAAGCCTGATGCGGCAGCCGGTTATTTCCTGTGAGGGGGGATTGAGCAAATAACATGCCATTTGCTGACGCCCTTTTTTCAGGGACGCGCCCAAAACAGGGGAAAACAGGGAAACGCCGGTACAGGTGTTGTGACAGACACTTTGCAGTATTAGCAAAAAAAATAACTTCTATAGCAAAGAATACAATTTCGTATGAAGTTATGATCCGGATATGGGTCATTTTGGGCGGGCATATCCCCATTTGCATCACCTGTACCGGATTTGCCCGGCTGATTGACAAAGAATATGGGCCTGGGATATAGATGCCATGAATAACCCGTTGGTTTTTCTGTAAAGGAAGCGTACGCCCATGTTTAATAAGAGACTCGGGATTGAATCCTCCCTTGCGCCCCAGGATTTTGAGTTCATCTTTGATGCCCTGCTGACTCATTCCAAGGACGGCCTTTTTGTGGTGGACCATGAGGGGAAGGTGGTCATGGTTAACCGGGCCACGGAGAAAATGTTTGATTTCAAGATCCGGGATGTTTTGGGCAGAAACGTCAGCGACCTTGTAAAGGAAGGATTTTACGAGCCTTCTGTCTCCTTGAGGGTGCTGCGGCAAAAAAAGGTGCTCTCCTTAATCCAGACGACCCGTCAGGGCAAGAAAATTTTGTCCACCGGTGTGCCCATATTTGACGAAGCGGATAAGATTCGTTTTGTTCTGGTTAATGACCGGGACATTTCCCATATCAACCGGCTGGCCCACAGCCTATACCCGGATGAGCTGCCCGAACAGACCCTGCGCATGGATTTTTCCGATGTGGATCTGGCCTCCACAGAACTTGAAAAAATGGTGGTCAAAAGTCCGGCCATGATCCGGGTGATCCAGACCGTGATCCAGGCGGCCAAGTTTGATGTCCCCATGATCCTGACCGGGGATTCCGGGGTGGGAAAATCCATGATGGCGCGGCTGATTCATCAGTTGTCCCGGCGCCGGGACTATCCGTTTATCGACCTGAACTGCGCGGCCATTACCCCGTCCCTGATCGAGTCCGAACTGTTCGGGCATGAGAGCGGCGCCTTTACCGGGGCCTCTTCCTCCGGGAAACCGGGTCTGTTTGAGACCGCCGACAACGGCACCCTTTTTCTGGATGAGATCGGTGAAATACCATTAACCATCCAGGTCAAGCTGCTCAAATTCCTTGAAACCATGGAGATGATCCGGGTCGGGGGGACTCGGCCTGTGAAAATCAACACCCGGGTGATTGTGGCCACCAACCAGGATCTGGAGAAGATGGTCAAGGAGGGCACCTTCCGCCGGGATCTTTTTTTCAGGCTGAATGTGGTGCCAATTACCATTCCGGCCCTGGCGGACCGGCCCGAGGATATCGTTCCCCTGGCCCTGTCCTTTTTGGATCGTTTCAACAGCGAATCCGCCACCCAAAAGCGGCTTTCCCCTGCGGTGTGCCAGGTCTTGTCCCAGCATCCCTTTCCCGGCAATGTCCGGGAATTGGAAAATCTGGTTCGCCGCCTGGTCACCATGACCGCCGGCGATGTCATCGACCTTGGGGATCTGCCTCCCATGCCCCATGCTAAAGGAGGGCCCGTCGCGCTTCATCAGTCTCAGGCGTTTCAGGATGAGGTGGCGGCCTTTGAGTACGAAAGGCTCAGCCGGGCGGTCCGGCACTACGGCAGTCAGAGAAAGGCCGCCAAGGCCCTTGGAATCAGCCAGTCCACCCTGTCCAGGAAGCTCAAAAAGTGGACGTGACAATGGCGTAACATCCTGCCGGACCAGCCAAATTAAAGCCAGAGTCGTTGTCGTTGACATTCGACGTCGCTTAAAAAAATGAATACAGACTTGTCTTTGTTTGGAATTTTCCGCAAACCATTTCATGGCCACGGGGCTGTGCGGTTTGAGTGAGAGGGCTTACCCGTTATCTGAGGGATAAAAAACTTGCATGGTGCAGATTATATTAAAAATGGCTGCTTGCAGCCTTTTTCTGGTATCGGCGCTCATACCGGCAATCGCCGGAGGGGCTGAACCGTCGGACCGGGTGGTTTTATCCGCCTTTTCCGGCGGACTTACAGTTGAATCCCGGTACCTGTACGTCACGGACCCCGGCGGAGAACTGAACATCCGGGATGTGAGCGGTGACAAGAATCCGGGATGGATTTTGGGAGAGGGATACCCGCTTTTCCTCGGCGTCACGGATGATGTTGTCTGGATTCGTATGGCGGTACGGGCAGGGCCGGACAGTCCCTCGAACTGGGTGCTGACGATTGACTGGCCATTTTTTGATATTCTCGATATGTACCTTCATGACCCTGTTTCAGACCACTGGGATACAGGCGTCGCATCGCATAAAGACCTGCCCTATGCCTTTCCTTTCCTATGCCCGGCCGGTGAGGGCAGGACCATTTATCTGCGGCTGCATGCCAGCAGCATTGCCCTGATTCCCCTCAAATTATGGGATGCCGCAGCATTTAGAGACATGGGGCGGTACCGTCTTTTACTCCTGGGCATGTTTTTTGGCATTCTGGGGGTGATGTGCTGTTACAATCTGTCGTTGTTCCTGTTCACCAAAGATGACGGATATGCCTATTATTGTGTGTATGTTGTCTCCATCATCCTCTATGCCCTGGGGATGACCGGTGTGGGGCCTGCATACCTGTGGGGCGAAAGCCTCTGGATTAAAACCCACAGCTACGGCCTGTTCTCCTCTTTTTCTTTTCTGATGGCCACCCTTTTTATCCGCAGATTCCTCTCCCTGAAAAAGGTTGGCGGATGGCTGCTTCATCTGAGCACGGTGGCGGCTGTCTTCTGGATCTGGATGACCTTTTTATACGCGCTGTCAAATGCGCGATGGCTGGTCCGCATAGAGGATGTTGGGGCTGTGGCCTCCTGTTTTATCGGCCTGGCTACAGCCATCATCTTATGGAACCGAGGCAGCATATCGGCGAAGTATCTGACCATTGCCTGGACCCTGCTGATCATTGCCACTTTTGTTTTGATGATGGGCCTGACCGGTGTCATCCCGTATACTCCCATTGTCCAGTACAGCCAGAATCTGGGCTTTATCGTTGAAGTGGTGCTTCTCTCCATTGCCCTTGCCGAAAGGATCAACAGGGAGCGGGCGGAAAAAGAGGCGGCCCAGGAGATGTCCGTTGAATTGCACCGGCAGGCCAGTGAATCCAGAAAGAGGGAGTTGCTGGCTCAGGCAAAGGTACTTGAAATGGAGCGGGCCACCAAGGATGAGCTTAAAAGGACCGTGGAAGTCCGGACCCGGGAGCTTCGTGAAACCCTTACCGCTCTTGAGGCGGCCAATGAAGTTCTTGATCACCTGAGCCGCACCGACAGCCTCACCCAGGTGGCCAACCGCCGACATTTCGATGCGGTGCTTAAGACGGAGTTCCGGCGGTCCTCCCGTCAGGATCTGCCTTTATCCGTGCTCCTTGGGGACATTGATCACTTCAAGGCCATCAACGATACCCACGGCCATCCGGCCGGCGATGAATGTCTCCAGATGGTCGCATCCGTATGGAAAGCGCGGATGGCCAGGGCAGGGGATCTTGTGGCCCGGTACGGGGGGGAGGAGTTTGCCGCCATCCTTCCGGCGACAGGGGCTGCCGATGCCGTGACGATCGCTGAACGGATCCGCCGGGCTGTTGGGCAGATTTCCCATACCCATAACGGAGAACAGATCCGTTTTACGATCAGTATCGGAGTGGCTGTTCTGGCACGGGAAGGGGCTGACGATATCGCAAACCTGCTTGAACGGGCAGATGATGCCCTTTACCGGGCAAAGGAAAAGGGACGCAACAAGGTGGTGTTATTTGAGCTTGAGGCGGGCTGAATTCGTTACCCGGCGCCCAGCAGCCGTGCCCGGGTCAACCCGGAGTCAGGGTCGGTATAAAGCCGGACGGCTTCACCGATCCGGCAGGCTGCCTTAAGGGCAGCATACACCGTTTCATCCTTCGGGGTTCTGGCGATAAACCGTTTCCCCGCCTCTGAACGGCCGTAGATGACAGCATAGGCCGGGGTCATATCCCGGTTATAGATGATGGTGTATGTTTCAATAGTCCCGGTGCCTTCTGGGTGTTTATCGATTTCAACGGGCGGCCCCCCTGCCAGATAATCCTTTTGATCCTCCAGGTCATGGCCGGATAGATCTTTTCTCGGAGGCTGTGCAGAGTAGATGCCGACGGCATGCTTCATCATGAACCAGCCCAGGGCTGTGGTGAGACCGGTGGTGATCTCTCCTGCTGCAATTTTTTCACACAGGGTGGCCACGGCGTGCAGGTTATAGTTGTTGCCGGGCCCTCCGAAAAAGCCCAAACCGCCGGTCAGGGTGAGGGGGCGGGGATCTGCCTTGGGGATGCCGATCATCTTTCTGGCGATGGATACGGCACAGGGGAAGCAGGAGTAAAGATCAAAGGCTTCGATCTCATTCAGAGCCATGCCGGCACGGTCCAAAGCCTTGGCTGCCGCTGCTTTTAACGGCGGACTGGCGGTGAAATCGCTTTTCTGGATCATGTATGGCTGGCGGTCTTCGGCATACCCCCCGCCGCAAAAGTAGACGGTTTTCCCCGGGGCTGTCCCATATTCATCGGCATAGTCTGAGGACATGAGAATGACGGCGGCTCCCTGGTCCACAGTGACAAAGGCATTCATGTATTTGGGATAGGGAAAGGCAATGGGGCGGTTGGCCGGAGTGATCGTCAGGATCTCTCCCTCATTTTTAGGCTGCCGGGTCCAGGCATACGGATGGATGGCGGCGATCCGGCTGAATTGCGTCCAGATTCCTGCCACCTCATCCATGTAGGCGTCAAAATTAAGGCCCGAAGTCCCCCACAGTGCGGTTTCAAACAGGGGGAACCCCTGCATGGGATGGGCAATGCCGTACTCCGTCTCCAAAGGGGTAACCCCGGTTGCATCCTTTCCCTGATAATCTTTGGGGATTCCTTTTAAAAGCGCGCTTTCCACTTTTTTGTCATTGGCAGTCCGCGGGACATAGGCTTCCGCTCCCGCTACCAGGACCATGTTCAGCTCCTTTCTGGCGATCATGCCTGCGGCCTTGTTGATCAGGGTCTGGGGGGAGTTGCCTCCGATGCCGGATTCAAAGGTGAATTTAGGGCGCAGTTTCAACTGCCGGGCCAGATCCGCTACCGGGTCGGCATAAAAGGTGGAAAGGCTTTTGACCACCAGGATGCCGTCTGTCTGAGACAGAATGCCGGGGGAGGGAAGAGTGGCTGCGGCCGCCCGGACCGCCTCGGTCATCAGGCCCATGGCGTCCCTGGCAGGACCGTTCAGGATCTTGGGCTGGGTGACCTGGCCAAAGCCTGCAACAACGACATCTGTTTTCATAACTGTCCTTTGGGGGAAACGCCCCGTAAGTCTTGGTTTAACGTCTGACAATGTATAAAGATTCTACTGGGGGCTTGTTTTGTCAACGTATCCTTCTTTGTTTCAGGCGGAAAGCGTATAGCTGCATGCCTGAAATTCAGGGGGATAGGAGACACGCCCGGAGGGCGCAGCCGGGGTGGGAAACGTCCGTTCTGTGACCAGAATACGTCCGTCTCTTGTGATGCGTATCAGGGTGGAAGACCGGGTCCCGTATGTCTGGCTTTGGATGAACAGGGGTGACAGGATTCGTTCCCACTCAAGGCCGATGCCGGTATCCGGCAGAAGAGCATCGCCGGGTTTGTGCTGGTCCAAAAGCAAGTCGAACAACGCGTCATCATCCCAGGGGTCGGTTTCAAGGCATTGAAACAGTTTTTCTTTTCCCCGGGTGACTTTCGGCCAGGGCGTATTCAAAAGATGGTTGCTCAGGCCATGGATGCCAGGTGACATCCGCTGAATACGGCGGTCCATGTTGGAGTACCAGAATATGTCGCTGCCCTGACCGGCAATGAGGTTAAAGCCGTTGAATGTGCCCGCGGTTTTATCCAGAGCGTGGATCGCATCGGGAATCGCCTGCGGGGAGGCTAAAAGATCGGGAATGATATTCCCCCTGGACGGGGCGTCGGGTTTTATATTTTTCATGTCCCGGAAGTTGGTCAAAGCGGCGAACCGGCCGGCGGCTGAAATCCCCATCCATGTCCCCATCGCGGTAAGATCTCTGCCGGCCAGCATCCGGCAGGGCGAATCCCAGAACGCCATGGGCGCTGTGGGGCGGCTGTAAAACTCATCCCGGTTGGCCGCCAGGATAAGCGAAATGTCAGGTGACGGGGCAATGCCAAGCAGTACGAGGCACATGGAGTTTTCCTTGTTTTTTGATCGTTGCCTATGCTATGGACCTTTTGGGAAGATATGTAATCGCTCGCTTAGAAAAAATCAATATATGTTTGGAGGTACAGTATGCAGGATGTTGTGATCGTCAGCGGTGTCAGAACACCGGTGGGCTCTTTTGGCGGCTCCCTGAAAAATGTTCCCGTGGTTGAGCTGGGCAGTTATGTTATGAAAGATGTTCTCAAGCGGGCGGGGCTGCGCCCTTCCGCAGACCCGGAGGGAGAATCCTTTGGCCCGGATTCCCTGAAAGACCAGGGTCAGATCGACCTTGAGAAAAAAGGCTATGACTATGGTGACAATTTGCAGCCGGTGTTTGTCGATGAAGTCATCATGGGCAACGTGCTCCAGGCGGGTCAGGGGCAGAATACCGCACGCCAGGCCATGATCGGCGCCGGTATCAGCAGGGAAGGGGCCGCCATGACCGTTAACAAAATCTGCGGTTCAGGTCTCAAGGCCATTGCGTTAGGGGCCCAGGCCATTATGGCCGGCCAGGCTGACGTCATTCTCGCCGGCGGCCAGGAGAGCATGAGCAATGCTCCTATGGCGCTTCCCAAGGCCCGGTGGGGTCACCGCATGGAACTCACCGGCCAGGGCCCGGTTCAGGACCTCATGGTTTTTGACGGACTCTATGAGATTTTTTACGGCTACCACATGGGCCTGACCGCTGAAAATATCGTAGCAAAATACGGCATCACCCGGGAGGAACAGGATCAATTGGCCCTGCTTTCACATAACAGAGCCTTTGCCGCAGTCAACGACGGCACCTTTGCCGAAGAGATCGTGCCTGTTACCATAAAATCCCGTAAAGGCGATATTGTAGTGGACAAGGACGAGCGGCCCATGGAGACCAGCATGGAAAAACTGGGTAAACTGCGGCCGGCGTTTATAAAGGACGGCAGCGTCACAGCCGGCAATGCCTCGGGCATCAACGACGCTGCCGCGGCCGTCCTCATGATGACCAGACAAAAGGCGGATGAGCTGGGCCTTGAAGTTCTTGCAAAGGTAAAAGGCTTTGCCTCAGGCGGCCTTGATCCGGCCTATATGGGACTGGGACCTGTTCCTGCTGTGAAAAAGGTTCTCAAGCAGACCGGGATGACCGTATCCGACATCGATCTGATTGAACTCAACGAGGCCTTTGCCGCCCAGGCGATTTCCTGCATGCGCGAGCTGTCCATTGATGTGGAGAAACCCAACGAACTGGGCTCCGGGATTTCCATCGGTCACCCCATCGGATGCACAGGTGCCCGTCAGATGGTCACCGCCATCCACCAGATGAAGCGTAAAAATTACGGTACCGGCTTGATTTCCATGTGCATCGGCGGCGGCATGGGCATGGCCATGATTATCGAAAGATAAAATTGATGCACCTGCCTTCCTGGCGCAGGTAAATGGCTCTCAAGTTTGCCCTTTACTTGCGCCCCCTAAAATGGTAAGAAATTGCCCAGTGTTTAAGATGCTAAACAATTGAAATTGAATTGAATTGGAAGGTAGGTGTCATGGATATTTCCCGCAAGCTTGGCATACTGGTCTATACAGCTGTTCCCGCAATTGTCGGTGGTGGTATTGTCTATCATTTTTTCCACAGCTGGACCCAGGTCATCGTATATGAAATTCTGCTGATTCTGGGGGCGCTGGGGGTTATCAGCAGTTAACCCCTGTCATTTCCTGTTTTGTCGTAAAGCCGTATTTATGCCCCAGGGCATGTTACGGCTTTACCTGATTTTTTAAGGCGGCGTTTTTATTCCCTTTTATGCATAAAATGGTGATTATTTGGAGCAGAATATTTTCCAGAGAGCGGTTTTTTTCTTTTTCCTGGCCCTGTTCTGCATCTCCATTTTCCTTGTAGGCAAGGTCACAGCGCCATTTTTTGCCTCCATCATTCTGGGCATTGTCATTACCGGCATTTTTCGCCCGGTCTACCGGCGGATGTCCCTTAAAATGCCTCCCAAGGTTGCATCTGTGCTCAGTTGTACCCTGATTTTTTTTGTAGTCTTTATCCCGGTGGTGTTTTTTGTGGGGGTGCTGTCCAAGGAGGCCCTGGGGCTTTACAACATGGCCCGGGACGCCGTATTTTCAGACCAGTTGATCAATCTGCTGGAGAACACCAAGGCCCTGGACCGGCTCAACGAAATGCTGGCCCGGGCGGGCATTGAAACCACGATTTCATGGAATGAACTGATCGCCCCAATCTCGGAAGTGGGAAAGACCGTTGGGTTCTCCTTGTTTCAGCAGGCGCGGTTTATCACCTCCAACCTGCTGAACCTGATTTTTTACTTTTGCCTCATGCTCATCGTGGTATTCTACATGTTTCTGGACGGGGATCGGTTTTTGGCTTATTTGTTCGATCTGTCCCCCCTCCAGGATGAACATGACAGGGAGTTGTTCGACAAGTTCAACGGTATGGCAGGAGCCGTTCTCATCGGCAATGGCCTTGGCGGACTGATCCAAGGGGTAGCCGGCGGCATGCTTTTCTGGTTTCTGGGGCTGAACTCCCCGTTTCTATGGGGGGTGATCATGGGCTTTTTAGCGTTTTTGCCCATTGTTGGCATCGGGGTGGTTCTACTGCCCACCGCCGTATTTTTCCTGTTGAAAAGCAACCTTGCAATCGGGATTGCCATACTGATATTTTACGCCATCCTCTCCTGGGGGGTGGAGTATATTTTTAAACCCAAGGTGGTAGGGGATCGGGTGGCCATGCACCCCCTTGTCGTCTTTTTTGCCATTATCGGGGGCCTTAAGGTTTACGGTATTCTGGGGATTATTTACGGTCCTTTGATCGCCACCCTGTTTTTGACTCTGGCAGACATATATTTTTCTTCCTTCCAGTCCATGGTAGAACCTGGGAAGGGATAGACTTACTTTAATCGGGAGTTGTGAGCTAAGGATGATTCAGAACGAAACCAGCGTTACCAGTATCGAGAAGGAGATGAGACAGTCCTATCTCGAGTATGCCATGAGCGTCATTATCGGACGGGCCCTGCCCGACGTCCGGGACGGACTGAAACCGGTCCATCGCCGGGCGCTTTACGCCATGCAGCAGCTTCGAAACGACTGGAACAAGCCCTACAAGAAAAGTGCCCGTATCGTGGGTGATGTCATTGGTAAGTATCACCCACACGGGGATTCCGCCGTGTATGACACCATTGTCCGCATGGCCCAGGATTTTTCCCTCCGGTATACCCTGGTGGACGGCCAGGGAAACTTCGGATCTGTGGACGGGGATTCCCCGGCAGCCATGAGGTATACCGAGATCCGTATGAAGAAGCTCTCCCATGAGATGCTGGCGGATCTGGAAAAAGAAACCGTTGATTTCATTCCCAACTATGATGAGACCCTGGAAGAACCTTCTGTTTTTCCGACCAAGTTTCCGGCCCTCCTGGTTAACGGCTCCGCCGGCATCGCTGTGGGAATGACCACCAATATTCCACCCCACAATATCAACGAGGTGATTCTGGGGTTAAAGGCGCTTATTGACAATCCCGACATGGATACCCGTGCCCTCATGGAACATATTCCGGGGCCGGATTTTCCCACCTATGGCCATATCTACGGTACCAAGGGGATATTCGAGGCCTATGACACAGGCCGGGGTATCATCACCCTCAGGGCAAAAGTTGAGGTGGAGGAGAACAAAAAGAGCGGTCAGGAGACCATCGTTGTCACCGAGCTGCCCTACCAGGTCAACAAGGCCAAGCTGGTTGAGAAGATCGCAGAACTCATGCGGGACAAGGTTATCACCGGCGCTTCATTTGTACGGGACGAATCCGACCGCCAGGGCATGCGCATCGCCGTCGGCCTCAAGCGGGACCAGATCGCCGAGGTGGTGATTAACCAACTTTACAAACATACCAATATGCAGACCAGTTTCGGCATCATCTTTCTGGCCGTGGTCAACAACCGTCCCGAACTTCTCAGCCTCAAGGAGATTCTCAACCACTTTATCTCCCACAGGATCAACGTCATTGTTCGGCGGACCCGATTTGATTTGAGAAAGGCAGAGGAACGGGCCCATATTTTGGAAGGCTTGAAGATCGCTCTGGACAATCTGGACGAGGTGGTGGCTTTGATCCGGGCTTCCCGGTCTCCGGAGGAAGCTAAGAACGGACTGATCAGCCGGTTTGATTTAAGCCCGATTCAGGCCCAGGCCATTTTGGACATGCGTCTGCAGCGGCTTACCGGTCTGGAGCGTGAAAAAATCGACACCGAGTACAGCGCCCTGCTCAAGGATATCGCCTGGTTCAAGGAGATCCTGGGCAGCGAGACCGTTGTCAGGGGGCTGATCAAGGATGAACTGACAGCGCTTTGCGAGGAGTTCGGCGACGCGCGCCGTACCCGCATTGTCGAGAGTACGGCTGCGATCAGCATTGAAGATCTCATCGCCGAAGAGGACATGGTCGTCACAGTGACCCGCAGCGGGTATATCAAGCGAAATCCGGTTTCCCTCTACACCAGCCAGCACCGGGGCGGCAAAGGCAAGACCGCCATGGGGACAAAGTCCGATGATTTTGTAGAGCATCTGTTTGTGGCCTCCACCCATGCCACCTTCCTGTTCATCACCAATTTCGGCAAGGTCTACCAGTCCAAAGTTTATGAACTGCCCATGGCCGGAAGGTCCTCTCTTGGCAAGGCCATCGTTAATCTTCTTAATTTTGACGAGGGCGAGAAGCTGGCCACCGTACTGACCGTGGATGAATTTGTCGAGGACAAATACGTGGTCATGGCCACCAAAAAGGGCCGGGTTAAAAAGACCGAGCTGATGGCCTACTCCCGTCCCCGTTCAGGCGGCCTGATCGGCGTGAAATTGGCCGAGGATGATGAACTTATTGCTGCAAGGATCACCGATGGAAACCAGTATATCTTCCTGGGCTCCGAAGGGGGCAAGGTCATCCGCTTCCATGAGACCGATGTCCGGGATACCGGCCGTGGCTCCATGGGTGTTAAGGGCATGACCATCGAAAAAGGATCCAAGGTCGTGGGCATGGAGGTTCTGGGCGAAGAGGGAACACTGCTCACCGTCACCGAAAACGGATACGGCAAGCGCAGCAGTGTGGATGAATACAGAATTACGGGCCGGGGCGGCAAAGGGGTGTTCTCCATCAAGACCTCCAAGCGCAACGGCATGATGGTCTCCCTGCTTCTGGTGGATGATACCGATGAGATCATGATGGTCACGGACAAGGGTAAATTGATCCGAACCGTCATTGATGGGATCAACACCATCTCAAGGAATACCCAGGGGGTCAGACTGATCAACCTGGCAAAGGGTGAGGCGCTCATCGGCATTGCCCGCCTGCCCGAGGAAGGGGAAAGCGAAGAGTCCGACGACACCCTGGATCCGGATCTGGAAGACGATGTAGATATGCCTCCCGACGAGGATGACGGATATTCGGACGATGATATAGATGGAGAAGAAGAGGGCGACGAATAAGAGTCAAGGCCACAGGAAACGCCTTAGGGAACGATTCCTGAACAGCGGTCTTAAAGGGTTCCAGGACTATGAAGTCCTGGAACTTCTGCTCTCCTTGAATACGCCCCGAAAAGATACCAAACAGCAGGCCAAGGGCCTGATGCAGGCCTTTGGCAGCTTTCACCGGGTGATGGAAGCCGACGCCAAAGCGCTTTGCTCGGTAGAGGGTGTGGGGCCTGCCAACAGCTTCGGCATTCGCCTGATCAAGGCGGCAGCGGATCGGTATCTTGAAACCCGGATCATAAACCGGGATGTGATACAAGACCAGGACAGTCTTCTGGCCTATCTGGAACACCATATGGCCCACAAGGACCGGGAGATTTTCCTGGGTATTTTTCTGGATGCCAAAAATCGGGTAATTGCCAGTGAGGTGTTGTTTAGAGGCACATTGACGGCCAGTGCGGTGTATCCAAGAGAAGTGATTGCAAGGGCGCTGCACAATGAAGCCTGCGCAGTTATTTTTGCCCACAACCATCCTTCCGGGGATGTTGAGCCCTCAGCCGAGGACCGGCGCATCACCCGGCAGCTGTGCCTGGCATTGAAATTTTCCGGCATTGTGGTCCACGATCATATGATTGTCGGGAAAAAGGGGCATTACAGCTTTGCTGGCAATGGCCTTGTGGCCGAGTATATGGAGGAGTTTAACCGGTTTGACAGACAATGATCAGAATCTGCCGGAGTGCTTCGGCGATCTTTCAAAGGTGTTTCCCATGAAGGAGAACGGTCTGCGGGAAACCCCGAAAGATTGTTTTTTTCACTGCCCTGTAAAGACCCGCTGTCTGCAGCAGGCCATGGCGACAAAAGACGGTGTTCAGGTGGAAGAAGAGATTATTGAGCGGAGCACCAAGGCCGGGGCCATGACGTTTTTCGAGCGCTGGTCCAGGAAAAAGCAGGCCCACCGCCGGCAGAAAACGTTGAAAGACTAAGTTAAGAATCATCCCAATAGATATCAGCCGTGTACAGCGTTATGGGCCGTATTACGGATGTCGGATAAGGAGACAACGATGAAGTCAGTCAAAGATATTGCCGTAACAGACAAACGGGTGTTCGTCAGAGTGGATTATAACCTGCCTATGGATGATCAGGGTAATATTACGGATGACAACCGGATTCTGGCGACCCTGGATATGATCCGTTATCTTCTGGACAAAGGGGCAAAGATTATCCTGGCATCCCATCTGGGCCGCCCAAAGGATGGCAGGGACGATAAATTCTCCCTGCTGCCGGCAGCCAGTCGGCTATCCGAACTGCTTTCGACAGAGGTTCAATTTGTGGGGGACTGCATCGGACCCGAGGTTGAGGCCAGGGTGGCCGCCCTGAAAAGCGGGCAGATTTTGATGCTGGAGAATTTAAGGTTCCACAGTGGTGAGAAGAAAAATGATCCCGCGTTTGCCCGCGCCCTGGCCGGGCTTTGTGATGTATACATAAACAACGCCTTTTCAGTATCCCATAGGGACCAGGCCTCTGTTACCGGGATCACCGCATTCGTCAATGAGGCGGGGGCGGGTTTTTTGCTTGAAAAAGAGGTCCGCTCGTATTACGATTCTGTGGAACATCCGAAAAAGCCTTTGGTGGCGGTGATTGGCGGGGCAAAAGTCTCAAGCAAGCTGGCCGCTCTGGAAAATATGCTCAACTTTGTGGACCGTCTGATTATCGGCGGGGCCATGGCCAATACCTTTCTTGCCGCCATGGGTACGGATACCAAAGGATCAATGATTGAAGACGATCTGTTTGAAACCGCCAGGAATATTCTAAAAAAGGCGGAATCCAGGGGGATTCAAGTGCTTTTGCCCTCGGACCTGCTTGTGGCGGCAACATTCGCTGCAGACGCTGAAAAAAAGACAACAGGCCTGGACGGTATTCCCGACAACTGGATGGCATTGGACATCGGGCCTGAGACCGCATCCGCCTTTGCCGCAGCAATTGCCGATGCCGGTACCATCGTGTGGAACGGTCCGATGGGGGTATTTGAGATGCCGGCCTTTGCGACGGGAACCCAGGCGGTGGCCGATGCTATTGCCGCATCGCAGGGATTTTCAATTGTCGGCGGCGGGGATACCGGCCTGGCCGCCAAAACCTGTGGGATTGCGGATAAAGTTTCCTATATTTCCACCGGAGGCGGTGCGTTTTTGCACATGATGGAAGGTAAAAAACTGCCGGGGGTTGCTGCCCTGGAATAAAAAAGTGAGGAAGAAGGGGTATGGTATTTTGTAAAACCCGTGAATGTCTGAGTCGGGAAGATCGCCTGAGGCGGTCCTATTACAAGGTTCTCAGGGATGAACTGGACCAGTTTGTCATCGGATACTCCCTTATCGGGTCCTATAATAATTTTTTGCGGATCAGAACGCCTTACCCCTTTGTGGAACTCAGAGAACTCAAACCCCGTGCCCGGATTCCCTCCGAGGAGTTTGACGCCCAAAACTCTTTTTTGATCATTTTTTCAGAAGATTATATCGATAAGAAACACAAGAAGTACATCCGCTACTTCGACGCGAACAAGACCACCAAGACCAATCTTCTGCGCCACAAGTATTTTCCCAATGTGGAAAATTTTGACCGGAACATGAAGTACTTTGAGACCCAGGAGTTTTTTTCCCTGCTCAGATCCCTTCTGCCGGTGGACTACGCCCTGCTCATCCAGAGAAACCAGAGGACCAAGGTCCAGTATGCCCTGACCCATTTTCACGTTCGGGTGGACTGGCCCATTGCCGAAGCCTCTGAGGATTTGGCCAAGGATCTGCGTTATATCTCAAAGGATCTCTACGAAAAAGGGGACAAGTACGCTGAAAATCTCCAAAAAAAACTGTTTGAATACTACGGCGTTCCTCTCATGTCAGGTGGGCGTCGGACCGCCGCCATTGTAGCAGCTCAGTATTTCAGGCAGATGGATCATATCACCACAGTTTATGTCTCATCCAGTGAGTCCCGAAACCTTTTGCGCATTGATGAACGGGGGGTCTCCAAATCCGTTCTTGTCAAGCTGGAGACGTCTCAGATAAAGGAACTGGCCCATATTGCAGGGATCACCCAGAACAGCTTTACAAAAAATTATGTGGTGGCAAGACTGGGGAAAAGCTATGTGTGCATTCTTCATGTCCGCTACGACTACACCAGCCATGCCCTTCCCTCCGAAGGGGGACGTCTGCGAGAACTGAACTTTGATACCAACTGGCTGACTGTGGCCCAGGAACAGATCATACCCAAACCCTCAGTGAGCCGGTATGCCCCCATTCCTTACAAGCTGATTTATGCCTGAGGAACTATCGGTTTAGCATTCCCGATCATCACAGTTTCCTGATCATGGGGATTTCGTCACAGTCCGGGAATTTTGTACAATTCAGGCAGCCGGCCCAGACTTTGACCATGGGCAGACTTTCCTTTTCCGTTTTTTTAAATTCGAACCGGGAAAAGAAGTCCGGCCGGTAGGTCAGGGTAAACAGGGTTTTGATATTAAAGCAGACCGCCTCCTGGATACAGCGTTCGGTCAGTGCGGATCCGATGCCCTGACCCATGTATGACTGGTCCACGGCCACGGAACGAATCTCCGCCATGTCTTCCCAGCAGAAGGCCAGAGCGGCACAGCCGGCCACTTTACAGCTTTCCGGATCTTCATATACCCAAAAATCCCTGAGGTGATCGTAGAGGCTGCTTAAGGGTCTGGCCAGCAGTTCTCCTTTTTCTCCATAGAATTTGAGCAGGGCATGTATGGCATGGACATCATCCAGGCGGGCTTTGCGTATCATGGGCGATCCTTAAAACGAATTGCGGCTGTTTGACCGGACCAGGGCCTTTACGGCTCCCGGCGTTGCCGGGTCTGCAGGGGTTCCGGTGTCAGCGTGGATATATATCATTTTTGTACCGTCGGGTATATCAAAATATTGGACGGGGTGTCCGGCCAGGGAGGCGGCCATGATGTCGATCCAGATGGGCAGAGCTGCCCTGGCCCCTGTTTGTCCTGCGCCAAGGGAGCTTGCATCATCATTACCCACCCAGACGCCGCAGGAAAGGGCCGGGCTGAATCCGACGAACAGGGCGTCTTTATACTGGTCTGTGGTGCCGGTCTTGCCGGCGATATCCATTTTTATTTTTCCTGCCTTCTTTCCCGTGCCTTCCAAAATAACGGCCCTGAGCATATCCGTGGTCAGAGCGGCAGTAATCCGGTCGGTAACGGTCTCCCTGTTCACCGTGTGCCGGTATCGCACCTGCCCGTTTTCGTCCTCTATCCGCTCGATGGTATAGGGAAGGGCGCGGATGCCCTGTCCGGCAAAGGCGCTGTATGCGGAGGTCAGGTTGAGAAGGCTGACCTCTGCGGCGCCCAGAGCAATGGAGAGGTACGGGGGAAGGGCCGCCTTTATTCCTGCGCGTTGGGCCATATCCACCACGGCAGCCGGTCCCAGCCTCTCGGCCAGTCGAACGACAGGCGTATTCTTGGACAAGGCCAGGGCCTGCCGTAATGTCATCTCCCCCTTAAAATCCCTTGAAAAATTGTTGACTTCCCATACCCTGCCGTCTGGCAAATCAAAGGAAAGAGGGGCATCGGTCAAGGTTTGATTCTGTTCCCAGCCCTGTTCCAGGGCCGCGGCATAGACAAAGGGTTTGAATGCGGATCCAGGCTGGCGCATGGCCTGTACACTCCTGTTGAACAGATGTTGTCCCATCTGCCTGCCTCCGATCATGCAGCGGATGGCTCCGGTGCCTACATCAAGGGCCACGACAGCACCTTGAAGGGGCGTCTCCCGGCCATCTTTTATTCGGGCTTTCAACCGGTCCAGTTGGGCGGAAAATGACTGCACGGCAGCTTGCTGTAACCCCATGTCCAAGGTGGTGTAAATGGAAAGGCCGCTGAAGTCTGCCACCCCGCCTATCGCATCCAGCTCCTTGCTCAGATACCCTGTAAAGTAAGGCGCCTTATCCGAAGGGTTCTTGGGTGAGGCAATCAGGACCGGTTCCGCACTTGCCCTGTCAAATGCCTGCTTTGTGATATAGGTTTCGGAGAGCATCTGGCTTAGGACAATTCGCCTGCGTTTTTGAGCCAGGTCCGG
This sequence comes from uncultured Desulfobacter sp., assembly GCA_963677255.2. Classification (GTDB taxonomy): domain Bacteria; phylum Desulfobacterota; class Desulfobacteria; order Desulfobacterales; family Desulfobacteraceae; genus Desulfobacter. The sequence continues at coordinate 422,416 of CAXXER010000005.1, forward strand.
ATGAATCAGGGGGGAGTATACGGAAGGGGCCTTGGGAAGGCCTGCGATCAGAGCGGACTGCCCTAACGTCAATCCGGATACCGTGGTGTTGAAATAGGTTCTGGCAGCCGCTTCAACCCCATAGGCGCCGGATCCCAGGTAAATCTGGTTTAAATAGAGTTCAAGAATTTCATCCTTGGTATAGCGACGCTCGATTTGAAGAGCCAGTATGGCTTCCCGGATTTTGCGCACAACGGATTTTTCCGAGGAGAGAAACAGGGTTTTGGCCAGCTGCTGGGTCAGTGTGCTCGCCCCCTGTTTGAAACTGCGGGCTTTAATATCGTGAACAATGGCCCGGGCAATGGCCTTTAGGTTGACCCCGGAATGGGAGTAAAATCCCCGGTCTTCGGTGGCAATAAGGGCGTGGATCAGTGATTTGGGGATGTCGTCCAGGGAAACTGGAAATCGTTTTTCAAGGTAAAATCGTGTAATGACCTGTTGGTCGGCAGAGTATACCGTGGTGACAGAGGAGGGCCGGTATAATTTTAATTGGTTGATTTCAGGCAGATCATAAATCAGCCCGTAAAATCCACCGGCCAATCCCCCTGCCAGGACCGCGATAAAGACAAGCAGTCCTGAAACTGTCCTGGCGGTAAATCCCATCAAGCCGGAACGAATGCAGCCACAGCCGCTTTAAAGTCCTCATCGGTAAAGGGCTTATGCAGTACCTGATTGATGCCGGATTTCTTTAAAATGGCATCGTTGACGTCGATATCCCCAGTTTTTTTCTCCACAAAATCGCTCTGGGTGGTGATCATCAGAATGGGAAGATCCTGGCGGGTGTATGTCCTGCGAATCTCCCGGGTCAGTTCAAGACCGCTGATATTGGGCATGTTCAGATCCGTGATGACCAGAGCCGGTTTATCCATCAGGATTTTGGGTATGGCTTCTTCCGGCCGGTTATAGATTTCGGCGTCATAGTTCAAAGAGGAGAGTTTGTTCTGATAGAGTTTGAGCATCATTTTGGAATCGTCTACCACAACGATTCTTGCGGCTGGCGCAGTCTCTTTGGAATCGGTTCCATCTCCTTGGACCTTTTTGGCCTCCTTGGCCACGGTTCCGGCAAACTCTTTTTTCCCGATAAGAATCATCTGTTTGACAAAGGTCTTCCGGGTCGCAGGGGATGCCGTTTCTGTAATGTGGGAAATGGCCAGTTCCTGAAAGCTTTCTTCTTCGACCAGAAAGTTGAAAATATTGGAAGCCTCAATATCAATCAGGGCGGCTACCGTCATACGAGCGGCGTCATTGCCCTGGCGGACGATATTTTTCAGGCCGGCCACAAGAGCTCTGGACAGGTTTTTATCAATGGCCCGGGCCGCGCTCATCCGGACCGACTCCACCGGATCCTGGAGCCCCTGGGCCAGGCAGATAGCCGTTTTGGGGGAGGGAATCCGTTCCATGGCCTCGTAAGCGGCCTGGCGGATGTTGGCGTCTTTGGGCTGGGTGTTGACAATGTCAAGTATGGCAGAGACGGCAGAAGGGTCTTTGATGTATCCTAACGTGGTGATCAAATGGATAAGGTAATCGGCCTCTGCGTTTTTAAAGGCCTGGGTCAAAAGCGGGGTGGCTTTGCTGCCCAGTTTGATCAGCTGGTCAATGGCAGTATCCCTGATATTGGTTACAGGTGACGAAAGCAGACTGGTCAAGGTTTTGAGGGCATCCTGGCTTTGGATGTCAGCCAAAGCCTCAACGGCCAGCTTGTTGGTCTCTTCATCTTCACCCAAAAAAGAGGTCAGAGCTGCAAGGGCCGTTGCACCTGCATTTTCCGAAACCGCAAAAATCGCTGCCTTTCTGACGTCAATATCATTGTGAGTGCCCAGAGCACTGAGTGCAGGCAGGCTTTCTTCGTTGCGAAACCCCCCCATGGCCTTGATGGCTGCAGTTAAGATTTCAGGATCGGATTCCGTGCAAATAATTTGGGTCAGCGCCGGCAGGGTGTCGGTGAGATACAGGTCTCCGGCCGCCCGAATAAATTGAAGCCGGGTGGGTTTTTCATTGTTGGAGATGTATTCAATGACCAGATCCGTATTGCCATAGGCCTTGTCCATAATCAGGTCGTAAAGCCCCTCTTGAATTTCCGGGTCTGAAATATCAATTTTGGTCAGGTATTCCAAAAGGGGAAAAACAACGCGTTCAGGGCCTTTGGCCAGTTCGGACAGGGCCTGTTTTTGAACCTCCCGGCTGACATTGGCATCGGAGGCAAACTGCAGCAGGGCCTTGGCCTTTACAATGTCTTCTTCCTTAAGACAGAAGAGAAGTTCCTCTATGAATTCTTTAGCGTTTATGCCGCCCATTTTTTCGCCTTTTAGTTGGTCTTAAATTGATAGAAAACAGAATTTAGGTATTTGCTGGAGACGAAAAGATCTGTATCGTTGACAAGGGATTCGGTTGAGCCGATGAGCAGATATCCGTCAGGTTCCAGCACCTTGGCGATGTTGGCGTAGATTTTGCGCCTGTCCTCACTGGTAAAGTAGATCATCACATTCCGGCACAGGACGATGTCGAATTTGCCCACGCCCATAAAGGGGCGCATCAGGTTCATTTTTTTAAACTGGGCCATGGCCCGAAGTTCGTCTTTGATCTTGTACTTGTCACCCTGGGGAGTGAAGTATTTGTTCAGTCTGGAAGGCTCCAGGCCCCGGGCCACTTCAAATTTATTGTACAACCCGTAACTTGCCTGGGCGATCGCTGCATCGGAGATATCCGTGCCAAACAATCGGATGTTGTAATCCTTCGGCGTGACCCCCATTTCAAGGAGGGTCATGGCGATACTGTATATCTCCTGGCCTGTGGAATTGGCCGCGCTCCACAGGCGGATCGTCGGCTTGCCAAAGCTCTTTTGGGAGCGTTTGTCAATGAGATCGGGAAAGATTTTGTGCTGGAGCAACTGAAACGGGCTTTTATCTCTGAAAAAATAGGTTTCATTGGTGGAGATGGCATCAATGATGTGATTCTCAATTTCTTTTTTTGCGTCCAGCTTGGCCTTGCGAAGAAGCTCAGAATATGAACCGCAGGCGTATTTTCCCAGAAGAGGGTTCAGGCGAGTTTCCAAAAGGTACTCTTTTCCCACATCCAAGGCAATCCCTGAGATATCCAGGATATACCGGGCAAAATTTTTGAACTCTTCGGGAGTTACGCTGATTTTCGTCATAAGTGTATGGTTCTGTATGAAAGGGTTTAGAGGCTAACGGTTTTTACGATTTCTTCCGCTATCCTGTCCAATGGCGCAATAACATCTGCGATGCCACTTTCAATGGGTTCTTTGGGCATGCCGAATACGGTACAGGTGGACTCATCCTGGGCAATGACAAAACTGCCGTTGTTTTTCATCTCCACAAGCCCTTTGGACCCGTCGGAGCCCATTCCGGTCATAATAACGCCGGTGGCTCTGCCCACGTAGTGGTGGGCAATGGATCTAAACAGATAGTCCACCGATGGTTTGCAAGAGTTTTCCGGCGGGTCATCTGTAATCTTGATTTTCCGGGTCAGGCCGTCGGCCCCAGCCACAACTTTCATCTGTTTTCCCCCGGGGGCTATGAGAACCCGTCCGGGTTGTACAATATCGCCGTCTTGGGCTTCCCTCACCTCTATTTTGGATTTGTTGTTTAGACTGTTAGCAAGGGAGGCTGTAAACATTGGCGGCATGTGCTGAACGATGAGAATAGGGGCCTTAAAATCGGCCGGCAGCATTGGAATCATCCGGGTAAGGGCATTGGGGCCCCCAGTTGAAATCCCGATACCGATAATTTCTGACTTTGTCCGGTGGATCCGGGGCCTGGGTATCGCCGGTGTTGCAGGGGCCGGCTTGGGGACTGCAGGTTTTACAGGGCGAATCCCGGACCTGGAGGTTACCGGTTCTTCGGGCTGTCCCCGGCGGCGCTTGATCAGCCGGATGATCGGATCAATGGCCTGCTTAACTTTGAGCATATTGTCGGCCATCTTACCGTCTTCGGGTTTTGGCAGAAAGTCAAAGGCTCCAAGTTCAAGGGCCTTGATCGTCATTTCACTGCCCTTCTGGGTCAGGGTGGACAGCATGATGGCCAAGGGCGGTTTTTCCATGCCCTTGAGTTCCTGAAGGACTTCAATCCCGTTGACTTCGGGCATTTCAATGTCGAGGGTAATCAGGTCAGGCTTCAAGGTTTTGATTTTGGACAGCGCGATTTTACCGTTGTTGGCGGTTCCAACAACCTCAACGCCCGGCATTTCCCTGAGCACATCACCGACAATTTTGCGATAGACAATTGTATCATCTACCACAATTGCTTTAATGGGTTCCATTACTCTTTGAGTACCTCATCAATATCAAGAATTCCGATCAGCTTATCTTCAGTTTTCAACACACCCTGGAAAAATTTACCCTTGACCCCGCCGATATTTGACGGGGCCGGCTCAATGTCATCCCTATGGGCCAGCACAACATCGGCGATGGAGTCTACTAAAAGCCCGATATGCTCGTCCTCGGAATTGACGATGATGTTTCGGTTGTCCTTGTCCTTGCTCGCCGACTCCAGCCCCAGTTTTTTGCCCAGGTCGATGATGGTGACGATGCGTCCTCTTAGGTTGAGTATCCCTTCAATATATTCTGAAGCCTGGGGCACCCGTGTAATTTCAAAGTTTTTGTTGATCTCCTGGATGCTCAAAATATTAATGCCGCAAAGCGCCCCACCGACATAAAAGGTGGAAAATTCAAGATCATTGGACACAACGTCGGCGGCAGTTTCCATATGGGTCGCGTTCATGGTGCTCTCCTTAAGGGATGGCTTAGAGGTTCAGGTATTTTCTGATGACGGCCATCAGCTTTTCCCGGTCCAGTTTTATTTCATATTCATCAATGCCCACGGATTTTCCCTTTTCAATATGGGCTTCGCTGGCCAAAGAGGTCAGGGCGATGACACCAAGGTGAGAGAATTTGGGATCATTCTTGATACGTTTGGTCAATTCAAATCCGTCCATATTGGGCATTTCAAGGTCTGTAACCACCAGATCGATTTCATCGACCCTCTCCTTGAGCAGTTCCCAGGCAATCAGTCCGTCCTCGGCTTCTATAACCTTAAATCCGTCCTCTTCCATGAAGCTTTTGACCTGATTTCTGAAAAAGGCTGAATCTTCGGCAAAAAGCAGGATTTTTTCCCCTTCCTCGGACATCTCCTGAGCGATTTCAGCCTCTTTGGAAAACCATTCGGGATTCATGATTTTGACCAGTTCAAAAATATCCACCAGCAGGGTGGTGTGGTCGTTAATGATCATGGAACCGTTGATGGCCGGCTGCTTCAGGGTGCTGGTATCGATGTCAAGCTGGACCTCAAGGGCGTCTACAGGCGGTGTGACCATCAGGCCCAACTCGCGATCCTTGACCTTGAAGACAATGACTTCCTGCTGCTCACGCTCGGGCAGGGTTTCAAGGTCGGCGACCTGGGACAGTTCATAAAGGGGAAGGGCGCCTCCTCTGTATTGAACCACCTTTCGGTCACCAATCTTTTCGATATCTGCCGTCTGAATGCGTTCGATACGCTCAACAATGCTCAAGGGGGCTGCAAAATGCTCTTTTTCACCATTTTTAAAGGTAAGCAATGCAACCTTGTCTAACCGGGCTGCGGCTTCCTCTTCTTTGGCCTTTGCCACCTGGCTGGCTTCAGAGACTGCTGACAGCTGGGCCATCTGAGCCAGGTTGGAGATATCCAGAATCAGGGCCACCTTACCGTCTCCCATGATGGTGGCGCCGGCGTATGCCGCACATTTTTTCAAATGCCTGCCCACAGGTTTGACAACGATTTCCTCTGAATCGTGCAGCTGGTCAACCACAAGCCCGTACTTAAAGGCACCTGCGGATACAACCGCAATATTCATCGCAGAGGCGGCATGGTAGCGCCGGTCTTCGTTTTCTCTTTCCACCAGGGTTTCGTCGGGTTTGTCACCTGCCGCATCATCCATGGTCATGTGGGTCTTGGACCGTCGGTCTGCCAGGTTTTTGCGTCGATCCAACTTTTCTTCGCTGTCATTGGGATCGGTGTAGGTTTTTTTAATTCCCAGCATTTCAGACAGGTTGAGCAGGGGTAAAAGCTCTCCTCTGAGCCTCACCACGGCGGCATCTCCCACTTTTTCAATCTTTTCTTTAACCTGGCCTGCAGGGATTCTGAGCAGTTCGTTCAGGTTCACCTGGGGGAGAGCATAGCGTTCGTTGCCCACAGATGTGATCTGGCTGGGAATAATTGCCAGGGTCAGCGGCAGTTTGATCTGGATGTCCGTACCCCGACCAGGTGTGGAATCCAGCTCAATGATGCCGCCGAGACTTTCGATATTGGTGACAACCACATCCATGCCGACGCCCCGCCCTGACACGTCGGTAATTTCCTTGGCCGTTGAAAAACCCGGTAGGAAGATGAGTTCCATTTTGCTTTTGTCTGTCATCTCCGCCACCTGGGCATCGGAGACCAGGCCTTTTTCAACGGCGGAATGGGCGATCCTGGCAGGGTCGAGGCCCCGGCCGTCGTCTGAAATGACGATGTTGACCTGGCCGGCATCATGAAAGGCCTTAAGGGTGATTTTCCCTGTAGGATTCTTTCCGACCTGCTCCCGCTCCATGGGCGTTTCAACCCCGTGGTCTACTGAGTTGCGGACCAGATGGGTCAGGGGGTCATTGATGGACTCCAAAATGGTTTTGTCCAACTCAACGTCTTTGCCCTGGATGTCCAGATCAATGGATTTGCCCAGCTGCTGGGACAGGTCCCGGACCACCCGGGTGAATTTGTTGAGGATATTGGCGATGGGCTGCATCCGGGTTCGCATGATGGCCTCCTGGAGTTCGGAGGTAATCATGTCAATCCGCTGGCTTGACAATTCCGTCGCCTTGACATTGGAGGAGTTGATTCCCTGGAGCAGTTGGTTCCGGCTGAGTACCAGTTCGCCCGCCAGATTCATCAGGGTGTCCAGCAGGCCTACATTCACCCGAAGAGAGGTCTGGGGTTTGCCGCCGATTTCCCCTGCGGCCTTGGCTGCAGGCTCTTTTTCAACCTTGGCTGCGGCGGCGGGCGCAGCAACGGCAGGTGCAGCCTGGGCCTGTACCACTATCTCTGGCTGTTTGACAGCAGCAGGCTTTACGGGAGCCGCCGTCTCAACCGGGGCCTGGTCTGCCGCATTCTGGGAAACCATAGGGGCGGGCTCGACATCCGGGGATGCAGCAGATGACGAAACGATCATATCGTCACTGATGGCATGAATGTACTGGCTGCTGACGTCAAAAAGGGTTTCGGTCATATCGTATTCGATAATTGAGGAAAACAGAACCTGGAACGGAATCCTGCTGGGACCGGTTTCGTCAGTAAGGCTGCCCACGGAATCAAAGTCTATGCGTGAGTCTACGATGGTCCCGGTTTTTTGGAGGTTGTTGAGTACCTCTATGGGGTTTTTATCCTTGCGCTGGATATCGTTGATCAGGTCGTATTCAACCAGGAAGAGATTTTTGCCCTCGGCCTTGTACTTTTCTATCTCGTAAAGGGAAACCTGCACAAAGCTGCGGCCGTCTCTGAGGACGATATCAACAAGTTCGGAAACCATATTCTGCTTTTCTTCAGGCAAAGAGGACTTGGTAATATTTTCCAGGGCAGTCACATGATCGGATATGTCCACATCGTTACTGGATTCTATATTTTTCAGGAGTTTTTCCAGTTCGTCGAATCCTTTGAGCAGAACGCTGATCCTGGTGGAGTCTGGAACCAGTTCGTTGTTACGGATCAGGCCCAGGACGTTTTCCAGGTGGTGTGCCAGGTCTTTGATGGTGGTCAGCCCCATGAAACCGGCGCCGCCCTTGACGGAATGGGCCGCTCTGAAAACATTGTTTACCAGATCCAGGTCAAAGTTTTTCCCACCCTCTTCGATGGCTAACAGATCGCTTTCAATATCTCCAAGATGGTCGAGCGACTCTTCAATGTACATCTGTAGGGTTTCGTCATCTTCAAACATATTTTTCTCCTGAATGGGTTGTCTTAGAGATGCTTATATTAAACCATATTAAAAGAATTTACAAAAAAGAATCTATAAAGTCAATTAAAGAAGGGTTGGAAATATTTCGCTAACGCTTGCGGATAATATCGTTGGCGTTGAACGGGTGCGTCAATGTCAATATCGCCCGGGTGTTTGGCTGGGCATTTTCAATGGGATTTCCCTTGGCGTCTGACAAGGCCAGAATCGCGGATTGTTTTGACGGTCCTCGGGGCGTTAAGACATCCACTTTATCGCCCAGGCTTAATTTGTTACGGATTTCTACCAGGTGCCGTTGCTGGTCCAGACAGGCGAGGACCTTGCCGATAAAGCTGTGAATGGTTCCCTGGTGGCGATTGTGCCGGTTCAGCTGCTTTTCATCCGAATCGTTGGGATGGTGAAAGTAAAATCCGGAACAATATTCCCTGTGATAGACGGCGTCCAGTTCTTTTGCCCATTCCGTTCTGGGTGCATAGTCATCCGGGGCTGCCATAAATGTGTCTATGGCCTCCCTGTAGGTTTTGACGACAGATGCCAGGTAGTTGATGCCCTTCATCCTTCCTTCAATTTTAAGAGAACTGATCCCGGACCGGATCAGTTCAGGAATATGGCCGATCATGCACAGGTCTTTGGAGTTGAATATATAGGCACCGCGAGGGTCCTCCATAATCGGATGGAACTGGTTGGGCCTCAGCTCCTCAACCACGGAGTAACGCCACCGGCAGGGATGGCTGCAAAGCCCCCGGTTTGAATCTCGTTTGCTCAGCACCGTACTCAAAAGACATCGTCCCGAATAGGAGATGCACATGGCACCGTGAATAAAGGTTTCTGTCTCTATGGTTGTACGGCGGGTGATTTCCCGGATTTCTTCAAGGCAAAGTTCTCTGGCCAGGTTCACTCGTTTGACACCTAAATTTCCCCAGAACCGCACCGCGTTATAATTGGTTGTATTGGCCTGGGTGCTCAGATGGATGTCAATGTCGGGCACAATCTGTTTGGCCATCAGCACAATGCCGGGATCTGAAATGATCAGGGCATCAGGGCCGATCCGGCCGATCTTTTCAAGATAGGATTCCAGGGCGGCCTGTTCATCGTTGCGCGAGTATATATTGCATGCAAGAAAAACCTTTACACCGTTCTTTCTTGCCAGGGAAATGCCGCGGGAAAGCTCATCCTCTGTAAAATTCCCGGAGAAATTTCTCAGACTGAAGTCTTTTCCGGCAAGGTATACTGCATCGGCACCATAATGGATGGCGATCTCCAGCTTCTCAAAGTTGCCGGCAGGGGCGAGAAGCTCCGGTTTTTGAATTTTAAATGGCATGGATTATAAGCGACGAAGGATAGCAATCGATCCAAATTATTGGTACCCCCGGCAAGAATCGAACTTGCGCTCAAGGATTAGGAATCCTATGCTCTATCCACTGAGCTACGGGGGCACATGGGTTAAAATCAACAGCCGAATTTACCACAGTTAATGGCGTTAGGCAAGACTCAACCTCCCAAATACATAGGGAAACCAGGGTATATTCGAAATTTGCGGATAATGCAAGTGGAAAATTGTGTTATTTGTTGATTTGGATCCGATTTAAGATCGTTTGAAAACACGGCTTTGGCGGGCATAAATTAAAAAGCCGGGGAAATCAGATGGGCTGATTTCCCCGGCTTTTTATAAGGTCCATTCTCTAAATTAAAGATTTAGACCCTTGGTGGCCTAAATCTTTGGCAGGCCTGGCTATTCCACGATCAGCATCTGACCTGGGTATATTTTACTTGCTTTGCTTAATTGATTGAGCGCCAGCAGACGGTTAAGGGTCATATTGTGAAGCTTGGCAATGAGAAAGGGGCTGTCGCCGGACTTTACCCGATAGGTTGCCGTTGCCTTGGCTTGCGTAGTTGCTTTATCCGAAGAAATAGTCAGACGCTGTCCTATGGCCAAGGTGGTACCGGACAGTCCGTTTTGTGCCATGATCTGTTTTGTTGTGGTTGAAAACCGTTTGGCAATGTTCCAAAGACTGTCGCCACGTTTGACTTTGTAAGTGATGGTTTCCCCGGCGGGGATGGCCTGGGAGGCTACCTGGGTGCCTGAGTAGCCGCCGGGGTTGTTCCGGGTTGGAATCTTTAATACCTTTCCTGCGATAATGCGGTGGGTCTTGTGAATATTATTGCACCGGGAAATGGCATTAATTGAGGTTCTGTGTTTTTTTGCGATGCCGGAGAGGGTGTCCCCCCGCCTGACCCGGTAATAGACGTACATGGGAGGCGGCATGTATGTGGATTTGATGGTATCCAGCTTTGCCAGAAATATATCTGCCTGGGCTTCAGGGATTTTGAGTTTGTATGGTTCCGGCGGCAGCAGTGCGTGGCGCAGTTCCGGGTTTAATGATTTAAGCGTGTCTGTCTCTACGCCGATTTCTCTGGCAATATCCTTAAGAAGAACCTGTTTTTTAATGTCAAAGGTTTTGTAGGCCACAGGCTCCTGGGGGGAAAAATCTGTAAGGCCGTATTTTTCGAGGTTGTTTACAATGTGGACGGTTGCCAGAAACCGCGGGACGTATCGGGCGGTCTCGCGGGGAAGATTCTGATAAAGGTCCCAAAAGTTGTCCAGATAGTTTATTTTTTGTCTTCGGATGGTCTTAAGAACCCTGTATTCGCCGCAGTTGTACGCAGCGAGGGCTGTGGTCCAGTCCCCGAACAGATTGTGAAGTTCCTTAAGATAGGCGATGGCGGCCAGTGTCGCTTTCTCTGGATCCATTCGTTCGTCTATGTAGTAATTGCGGTTGAGGCCGAATTTGTGGCCGGTGGAAGGAATGAACTGCCATAGGCCCAGTGCCCGGGCTGAAGACAGAGCGTGGATTTTATAACCGCTTTCAATCAGCGGCAGCCATGAAATTTCTTCGGGAAGGCCAGCTTTTTTTAACTCTTCAACAATGAAAGGCCGGTATTTTGAAGAGCGCTCAAGGGCTTTGACGAGAAATTTTCGCTCGGGTCCTGTCAGGCGCTTGATTTCACTTTTTACATGGTCATTTAACGTAATGGGGATGGCCTCGTGCCTCCCAGTTACTACGATTTGGCGGGAAGCATAGATTTCCAGAATCCGCTTGGAAATCAAATATCGGATGTCCTCTTTTTGCTGGCTGAGTTCAGGTGAGGACTGGGGGTCAATTTCAAGAATGAGAAAATAAGCGGAGTCCAGGCTGCCGATGGCATCCTCTAAGCTGCCTTCCTCCCACATTTTCTGGGCATAGTTGCAAAGTTCCAACGCCTGGTCAATTTTTTCCTGGTCTGAATCTTTTGCTGTCGCAGGGTCTTGTGTGTTTTTGCAGTTTTCTGAAGAGGCTGCCGCCTTTTCCCGGGTATCCGCATGTGAAGATACTACGGAGGGTTGTTCACCTGGGGCGGCGGGTAGTGACGCCGTCTGGCCGGTAATTGGTTTTGTGGATGCTAGCTGGGTCTGCTGGCACCCCATGATAAGCAAAATGGCTGGAATAAAGTTAATCAGTCTTTTGAGTCTCATTGTCCTTCCTAATCTGAGTCCTAGTATATCTTGCTGGCCATTGATAATAGAAAACCAGAAGGCTGTCAATAGAAAAATCCGTGAAACCATTGTTTTTTAAGGTGTTTAACAGGATTTCGTTCCTAAGGGGGAATTGATAGTAACATGTCATTGGTCACAGTTGGCAGTTGCGTGAGTAAAAATAAAAAATTGATTTGCAATTTGTTGTAAGGTGGTGTATTTATAATAGTTTATATGATTTGTGCTCACTGTGTCGGGTGTGTTTTGGGGCGATTTGGTTTGTTTTTGGAGTTTTTGGGAGAAAAAAGAAGGATATCGGAGTTTGGCAGGTGCTTTTTGCTTTCAGTTGTCTTTAGTTTCTTCTCACTCCCATTTTTTCTGTAAAATTTATGGTTGATAAACCCAAATTGCTCTGGTATTATCTCCCGGTCTTTTTGACGTAGCGAAGTTGCTGCGGCAAATTGAGCCGATATAGCTCAGTTGGTAGAGCATCTCACTTGTAATGAGAATGTCCTCCGTTCGATTCGGGGTATCGGCTCCAGATAAACGCTTAGGTGGGGTTCCCGAGTGGTCAAAGGGATCAGACTGTAAATCTGACGGCTCAGCCTTCGGAGGTTCAAATCCTCCCCCCACCACCAAAAAGTGGTATGTAGGAGATCTGTGTGATGGTCGTGACTACATAGTCGGTTTTGGTTGATTGGCTATTTTAAGTCCCATCTTAGGCGGGAGTAGCTCAGTTGGTAGAGCTTCAGCCTTCCAAGCTGAATGTCGCGAGTTCGAACCTCGTCTCCCGCTCCACATGCAGTTATCTTGCAAAAGATAAAGTTGGAATTGCCTTGTAAGCCCATGTAGCTCAGTTGGTAGAGCGCATCCTTGGTAAGGATGAGGTTCATCAGTTCGACTCTGATCATGGGCTCCACAAATTTACGGCAGATTTACGGCAGAATTTAGGCAAGGGGGATTGGATTATGGCCAAAGAAAAATTTGAACGGACCAAGCCGCATGTAAACATCGGTACAATCGGTCATATTGATCATGGCAAGACCACTCTCACTGCAGCAATAACTAAATTGGCCGGCCTTAAGGGCAATGCTGATTTTGTTCCTTTCGATGAAATTGATAAAGCGCCTGAAGAGCGGGAGCGCGGTATTACAATAGCGACGGCTCATGTTGAGTATGAGACGGATGCGCGTCACTACGCGCATGTGGATTGTCCTGGACATGCCGACTATATTAAAAATATGATTACCGGTGCCGCTCAAATGGATGGGGCGATTTTGGTTGTCAGCGCTGATGACGGTCCGATGCCTCAAACTCGGGAGCATATTCTGCTGGCCCGCCAGGTCGGTGTTCCCAAAATCGTTGTCTTCCTTAATAAATGTGATATGGTTGATGACGAGGAGCTGATTGAACTTGTTGAGATGGAACTTCAGGAACTATTAGATTCTTATGAGTTTCCGGGTGATGAGACACCAATTATAAGAGGGTCTGCTTTAAAAGCTCTTGAGGCGGATGATCTTGAGTCGGAAGCGGCCGCGCCAATTTTTAAGCTGCTTGATACTCTTGACTCTTATGTGCCGGAGCCGGAAAGGGATATTGCTAAGTCTTTCTTGATGCCCATTGAGGATGTCTTCTCTATTTCGGGTCGTGGTACGGTGGTTACTGGCAGGATTGAGCGAGGTGTGATCCATACCGGTGATGAAATTGAGATTATCGGTATTCGGGAGACCTCGAAGACTGTTTGCACCGGGGTTGAGATGTTTCGCAAGCTTTTAGACGAAGGTCAGGCTGGTGACAATGTCGGGCTTCTGCTGCGCGGAACTAAACGGGACCAGGTTGAGCGGGGGCAGGTTGTGGCTAAGCCGGGTTCGATTACGCCTCATACTAAATTTAAAGCTGAGATGTATGCACTGAGCAAAGAAGAGGGCGGTAGACACACTCCGTTTTTTGCAGGGTATAGGCCTCAGTTTTTCTTTAGAACGACAGATGTGACCGGAGTGTTGACGCTGGAGGACGGCGTTGAGATGATTATGCCTGGAGATAATGCCGCTATTAACGTGGAATTGATCGCTCCGATCGCAATGGAAAAAGAACTCAGGTTTGCTATCCGAGAGGGTGGCAGGACTGTTGGCGCCGGTGTTATCGGTGAAATTGTTGAATAAGAACCAAGGGGTTTAAAGTGGATAGAGTGCTCGTAGCGCTTGCCTGTACAGAGTGCAAGCGGAAAAACTATACAACGACTAAGAACAAGCGGAAGACTCCGGATAAGATCGAGTTCAAGAAGTACTGCAAATTCTGTAATAAGCATCTCGTTCACAAAGAAACGAAGATTAAATAGTTATTTTTGCAGGTCAGTAGCTCTAATTGGCAGAGCGCCAGACTCCAAATCTGGATGTTGGGGGTTCGACTCCCTCCTGACCTGCCACTTTCCAGCCCCCAAATCGGGTATAAATTCCCGGTTTGGGGGTATCCCATCGGGTGGTATATGTCAAAGTTGCAGAAGAAGAAAATATCGACGGAAAAGAAAAAGCGGAAAGAGCCCGGCGTTGACGCCAACGGGGCTGCTTCTGCTGCGGCTGTTAAACCCGCTTCTCCGGGACCTGCGGTTAAGGCAAAGCAGACTTCGGCGGAGGCCGGGGCTGCTTCGGCTAGTCCGATCGCCCGGGCTGCAGAGTTTTTCCGTGAGGTCAAGGTTGAGCTGAAAAAGGTGACTTGGCCGACGCGGAAGCAGACCACCGGGACGACTATTGTTGTTATCGTATTTGTTTTTGTGGTTGCAGCATTTCTGGGGCTTTTTGATTATAGCCTTTCCAAGCTTGTACAGGTCGTCCTTACATAGATTAAGGATCTTAAGGAAATTAACATGTCTCTTAAATGGTATGTCGTTCACGTGTACTCCGGTCACGAACAGAAGGTGAAGGTTGCTCTTGAGGAAAAAATTCAAGGCTCCAAGCATCCGGAAAAGTTCGGGGATATTTTGATTCCTACCGAGAACGTCGTTGAACTGGTTGACGGGAAAAAACGGGAGTCCTCCAGAAAGTTTTACCCGGGCTATATTCTGGTGCGCATGCATCTGGATAATGAGACATGGCATATTGTCAGTTCCACAGCAAAAGTGACGGGCTTTTTGGGCGGTAAAAACAAACCTGCTCCGATTACCGAAAAAGAAGCTCAGAGCATTATTGACAAGATGGAACAGGGGAAAGACAAACCTCAGCCCAAGTACTATTTTGAGCCCGGAGATGAAGTCCGGGTTGTCGACGGGCCTTTTTCCAACTTTAACGGAACCGTAGAAGAGGTCTCTCCGGATAAGGAAAAAGTTAAGGTTCTGGTGAGTATTTTTGGACGCGCAACCCCGGTTGAGTTGAACTTTATACAGGTGACCAAAATTTAATTGGTCTCTTAAATAGCGAGTTTCAGGAGTAATAAAATGGCTAAAAAAGTAATGACACAAATAAAGCTTCAGGTTGAAGCGGGCAAGGCAAATCCATCTCCTCCCATTGGACCGGCCCTGGGTCAGCACGGTGTGAATATTATGGATTTCTGCAAGGCGTTTAATGCCAAAACCGCTAACGATGCCGGATCTATCATTCCCGTTGTCATCACTGTGTATCAGGACAGATCCTTCAGCTTTATTACAAAGACCCCGCCCGCATCTCGGCTTCTGCTTGCTGCAGCTAAGCTGTCAAAAGGCTCCGGTGTTCCCAATAGGGAAAAAGTGGGAAAAGTAACCCGTGACCAGATTGTGGCCATTGCGGAGACAAAAAAAGAAGATCTGAATGCCTCAGACATTGACGCTGCCGTGAGAATTATTGAAGGCACCGCCAGAAGTATGGGAATTGAAGTCGTTTAACAACCTTAAGTATAAGAGTGATAAAAATGCCTAAGCGGAGTAAAAAACATACCGAAGCACTTAAAAAAGTCGATCGTACGGTTCAGTACGATCCGAAAGATGCCCTTGAACTGGCTGTTTCTTCCAGTTATGCCAAATTTGACGAAACTGTGGATGTGGCTGTCAGATTGGGTGTTGACCCGCGGCATGCAGATCAGATGGTTCGAGGAACTGTCGTGCTTCCGAATGGATTGGGAAAAGAGGTTAAGGTGCTCGTTTTTGCCAAGGGCGAAAAAGAGCAGGAAGCCCTGGATGCCGGTGCTGATTTTATTGCCACCGATGAAGTGGTAGAAAAGATCAAGGACGGCTGGTTTGGATTTGACAAGGCCATTGCCACACCGGATATGATGGGTACTGTCGGCAAACTCGGGCGGGTTCTCGGACCCAGAGGTCTGATGCCGAACGCCAAAACCGGGACAGTGACCTTTGAGTTGGACAAGGCCATTCAGGAGCTTAAGGCCGGTAAAATTGATTTCCGTGTTGAAAAAGCCGGTATCGTCCACGTGCCTGTAGGTAAGATTTCCTTTGGCGCTGAAAAACTGCTTGAAAATGTGACCGCCTTCCTTGAGAAGATTGTTGCACTTAAGCCCGCATCGGCCAAAGGGACTTATCTTAAGTCAATTTGCGTTTCATCAACCATGGGACCCGGCATTAAAGTCGATCCTCTGTTGATCAAGTAGTACCCCCTAAATAGCTGTCCTAGACAGTAGGTGCATGATTTCATGCATAATCGGATTTGCCGGCCTGCCGAGACAGAAAGATTTTCAATCTTGTTTTGGTTTAGTTGGCACCTTCGACACAAATAAAAAATGGAAGGAGGTGTAAGTAATTTGCTGAATATTTCTCAGAAAAAAGAACTGGTCGAAAGACTCTCCAAGCAGCTTGCAGAAGCAGAAATTTCTCTTCTTGTTGACTACAAGGGGTTGACTGTGCTCCAGGTAACGGAGCTTCGGGCCAAACTCAGGGAAGCCGGCGTTCAGATGGAAGTCGTGAAGAACACGCTGCTTCGGCGTGCATCCGAAGGGACTGATTCTGCGCTCATGGGCGACCTGTTTAAAGGTCCCAACGCCATTATCGTTTCCCAGGACGACCCCGTTGCTCCCGCTAAAATTCTTGTGGATTTTTGCAAGAATAATGACAAGCTGGAGATCAAAGGTGCGGCTCTGTCCGGAAAACTTCTCAACGAAGAAGAGATCAAGCAGCTGGCCAAAATGCCGTCCAAGGAAGAACTTCTGGCCAAACTGGTATACACGCTCAATGCAGTACCGACCAATCTGGTCAACGTGCTGTCAGGTGTACCCCGGGCTTTTGTCAATGTGCTTAATGCTGTTAAAGACCAGAAAGACGCAGCTTAGCCTAAAGGTCACACGTAACTTGAACGTTATAAATAGGTTTCAAAGTTGCGTGTAGGCGTTAACAATTAAACCAAACAACTAAATAATCTTACGACGATACGAGATATTTCGTTTTATATCTAGGAGAAAAAA
Source organism: uncultured Desulfobacter sp. (assembly GCA_963677255.2). Classification (GTDB taxonomy): domain Bacteria; phylum Desulfobacterota; class Desulfobacteria; order Desulfobacterales; family Desulfobacteraceae; genus Desulfobacter. The sequence goes on from CAXXER010000005.1 coordinate 439,325, forward strand.
ATGGCTGATATCACTAAAGATGATGTTATTGAATTTATCGCTAACATGAGCGTACTTGAGCTTTCTGAGCTCGTTAAAGAACTTGAAGACAAATTCGGCGTTTCTGCAGCTGCCCCCGTTGCTTTTGCTGCTGGCGCCATGCCCGCAGCCGGTGGTGACGCCGGTGCTGCCGCTGAGGAAAAAACCGAGTTCGATGTTATCCTCGAGACTGTTGGTGACAAGAAAATCAATGTTATCAAGGAAGTCCGTGCCATCACCGGTCTTGGTCTGAAAGAAGCCAAGGCTCTGGTTGAAGAGGCTCCCAAGGCTGTTAAAGAAGGTGTGGCCAAAGAAGAGGCCGACAAGATCAAAGAACAGCTTGAGGGTGCAGGCGCTCAGGTATCTGTAAAATAGTTTTGCATGGCTGACCCTCCCCGTAAAAGGGGAGGGGGGCTTTGTGCATAAACGATATGCGGGGGCAAGGCAATGGTGCCATGTCTCCGCTTTTACGGTTGGAAAAACTCACACTGGGAGATATCATGACCGGAAGTCTTTTGACGAACAAGCGTTTAAGAAAAGAGTTTGGCAGTAAGAGAAAAATTATAGACATCCCTGATCTCATCGGGATGCAACGAAATTCTTTTGAGGGATTCCTTCAAAGAGACATCCCTCCCCAGGATAGAGAGGAAAAAGGGCTTCACGCTGTTTTTAAATCAGTTTTCCCGATTAAGGACTTCACGGATACCTCTTCTCTCGAGTATGTGTCCTACTCCTTTGGGGACACAAAACACTCCATGAAAGAGTGCATCAGCCGCGGAATGACCTATGACATCCCTGTGAATATCAGGGTCAGGCTTGTTGTATACGATCATGACAAGGAAACCAACCTTTCCACTATACGGGACATCAAGGAGCAGGAGATCTACTTCGGAACCATCCCTTTGATGACCCCGCGGGGAACATTTATTATCAACGGCACCGAGCGGGCGGTTGTATCACAGCTTCACAGGTCTTCCGGCGTCTTTTTTGACCATGACAAGGGAAAAAACTACTCCACCGGAAAGATTATTTACAACGCGCGCATCATCCCGGTTCGCGGTTCATGGATCGATATGGAGATCGATGCCAAGGATATTGTTAATATCCGGATTGACCGTCGGCGTAAATTTCCCGTCTCAATTCTTTTTAAGGCCTTTGGATATACCAGTGAAGATATCCTTGATTTTTTCTATACCAAAGAAAAAATTGTTCGCAAAAGCGGCTCTTTCTTAAGAGAATTCATTCCCGAAAACATGGCGCGCCAGCGGGCCAGCTACGATGTAAAATCTCCAGAAACCGGTGAGGTTGTCGTTAAATCGGGACGCATCTTTACCAAACGGGCCCTGAAACAACTTGTGGATGAGGGACTTACCTTTATTCCGGTTGCAGAAAGCGAACTGATCGGCAAGGCCTTTGCCCGCAACTTTTACCAGGATGAAGAGTTGCTCTTCAAGGCCGGTGAGGTGCTCTCAGAGGAAACCTTTGAAAAATTAGAACAATACGGGATTAATGAGTTTCCCATCCTGTATGTTGATCCCCGCAGTTCCGACTCCATGAGAAAGACCCTTGTCTCAGACAAAATTGAGACCAAGGAAGAGGCGCTGATGGACATCTACCGCAGGTTGCGTCCAGGCAATCCTGCCACCATTGAGGTTGCCCAGGATTTTATAGATCATCTCTTTTTCCGTCAGGCCTATTATGACCTGTCCAAAGTCGGCCGCTTAAAGATGAATCATCGGCTCGGGGTAGACACCATGATTGATGTCAAAACCTTGAGAAAAGAAGATGTGCTGCTGACGGCGTCTACCCTTATTGAGCTCAAGGATACCCAGGGTCAGGTTGACGATATCGATCACCTGGGCAACCGGCGTGTCCGCGCGGTAGGTGAACTTCTGGAAAACCACTATCGCATTGGCCTTGTTCGTATGGAGCGGGCCATTAAAGAAAAGATGAGCATGCAGGAAGTGGACGCTATGATGCCCCATGACCTGATCAATCCCAAGCCGGTATCTGCGGTTGTCCGTGAATTTTTTGGGACCTCTCAGCTGTCTCAGTTCATGGATCAGACCAATCCGCTGTCAGAAACTACCCATAAACGGAGGCTGTCCGCTCTGGGACCCGGTGGTCTGACCCGTGAACGCGCCGGCTTTGAGGTGCGTGACGTCCACCCTTCCCATTATGGTAGGATTTGTCCTATTGAGACCCCTGAAGGCCCCAATATCGGCCTGATTGTCTCGTTGTGTACCTACGCCAGGGTGAATGATTTTGGCTTTATTGAAACGCCTTTCCGCGTAGCCGGTGACGGTGTGGCATCCAAAGAGATTAAGCACCTGAGTGCCTTTGAGGAAAAGGCCCATCCCATTGCACAGGCTAATGCGCCTTTGGATGCCGAAGGGCGGTTTATCAACCCCACGGTGTCTGCCCGGGTTGAGGGCGAGTTTGAAATGATCGCTCCCGAGGAAGTTGCATTCATGGACGTCTCCCCGAACCAGCTGGTATCGGTGTCCGCCTCTTTGATTCCCTTTTTGGAAAACGATGACGCCAACCGCGCGCTTATGGGATCTAACATGCAGCGCCAGGCCGTACCTCTGATACGGAGCGAGGCGCCGCTGGTTGGAACCGGCATGGAGCCGGTTGTGGCGAGGGACTCCGGAGTAACCATAGTCGCTGAGTGTGACGGTGTCGTTGTGGATGTAGACTCCAAACGAATTGTTGTTAAAAATGATGACAATGAACACGGCAGTTTTGAGAAGGCCGTTTCTATATACAGCTGCACCAAATTTGTCCGGTCCAACCAGAATACCTGTTTTAACCATCGCCCCATCGTTGAAAAAGGCGAGAGGGTTAAAAAAGGCCAGGTTATTGCCGACGGTCCTTCCACTGAAATGGGGGAACTGGCCCTTGGCAAAAATGTTACCGTGGCCTTTATGCCTTGGGACGGGTACAACTATGAGGACTCCATTCTGGTCAGTGAGCGTCTGGTAAAAGACGGCGTTTATACTTCGGTTCACGTTGAGGAATTTGAGGTGCTTGCCAGGGATACCAAACTGGGCAAGGAAGAAATTACCCGGGATATTCCCAATGTGGGCGAAGAGGCTCTCAAAAATCTTGACGAAAGCGGCATCATCCGTTTGGGTGCCGAAGTGCAGTCCGGTGATATTCTCGTTGGAAAAATTACGCCCAAGGGCGAAACCCAGCTGTCCCCGGAGGAGAAACTGCTCCGGGCCATCTTTGGCGAGAAAGCCGGAGATGTAAAGGACACCTCTCTTTGTGTGCCTCCGGGTGTCAAGGGTAAGGTTATTGATGCAAAAGTCTTCTCCAGAAGAGGACTGCCCAAGGATGACCGGACCCGTCAGATTGAAGATGAGGAGATTGAGCGGTTTGAAAAGGACCGGGATGATGAGATTAAAATCATTACTCTGGTCGGGAGGGAGAAGGTAGAACTCCTTCTTGAGGGGCAAAAGGTTCTCAACGATTTGGAGAAAAACGGAAAGATCCTGGTCAAGGCCGGCACAAAGGTGAAACCCGGGGTCTTTGAGAAAACCCCTGTTTCCGTTCTCGTTAATGTCGCCGTAGAAGATGCTGTGCTCACCGAACGCGTTCAGATGATTCTCGAGCAGGCCCAGGATCAGATTAAAAAAGCACGGGAGCACTTTAACCGCCAGGTCTCCAGATTTGAAAAGGGAGATGACCTGCCGCCGGGTGTTCTTAAACTGATCAAGATTTCCGTGGCTATGGAGCGGGTGCTCTCTGTCGGTGACAAGATGGCCGGCCGCCATGGTAACAAGGGTGTTGTTTCCAGAATTCTCAGGGTGGAGGATCTTCCCTACTTTGCTGACGGCCGTACCGTGGATATGGTACTGAACCCTCTGGGTGTTCCTTCCCGTATGAACGTCGGTCAGATTCTTGAAATCCATCTTGGGCGCGCTGCCCACGCTTTAGGGCAGCAGATTGACGAGATGCTCGAAGAAAAGAAGCTGGACGCTCTCCGGGAAAAGGTCACCACTATCTTTTCTCTGACCCAGAAGCAAAAGGACGGTCAGGCGGACGATATCATTACCCGGAACATAGAAAAAATGTCCGACAAGGAGCTGGTGGACTTCGCCTCCTTATACAGAAGAGGCGTCCATACGGCGACTCCCGTTTTTGACGGCGCCACTGAGGCTGAGATTAAAGAACTGATCGAAATGGCAGACTGCGATCCGTCCGGCCAGTCTGTCCTTTATGACGGCCGTACCGGCGAACCCTTTGACAAGGCGGTGACTGTCGGCACCATGTATATGCTCAAACTCCATCACCTTGTTGATGATAAACTCCATGCCCGTTCCATCGGGCCGTACTCTCTTGTAACCCAGCAGCCCTTGGGCGGTAAGGCTCAATTCGGCGGTCAGCGTCTGGGAGAGATGGAGGTCTGGGCCATGGAAGCCTATGGTGCGGCCCACGCCCTGCAGGAGTTCTTGACGGTGAAGTCCGATGACATGACCGGCCGGACCCGTATGTATGAAAAGATTGTTAAAGGGCAGAATGTCCTTGAGCCTGGAATGCCGGAATCCTTCAGGGTTCTGATTAAAGAGCTTAACGCACTGGGTTTGGATATGAATCTTATTGAAGGAAGCAAATAAGGAGAAGACATTGGACAATATTTACGATTTCTTCGCAAAACCGAAAGATCCCAAGGTATACCAGGGCGTTCAGATCAGCCTGGCCTCTTCCGATCAGATCCGGGAGTGGTCCCACGGCGAGATTAAAAAGCCGGAAACCATAAATTACAGGACCTTTAAGCCGGAGCGGGATGGCCTGTTCTGTGCCAAGGTCTTCGGCCCCACCAAGGATTACGAGTGCAACTGCGGTAAGTATAAGCGCATGAAGCACCGGGGTGTGGTTTGTGAAAAATGTGGTGTTGAGGTCATCCAGTCCAAGGTGCGGCGGGAAAGAATGGCGCATATTGAACTTGCGTCCCCGGTCTCCCATATCTGGTTTCTTAAAAGCCTTCCCTCTAAGATAGGCAATGTACTGGACCTGACCCTGAAGAATCTTGAAAAAGTCCTTTATTTTGACTCCTACATTGTCGTTGATCCCAAAGACACGGGGTTGAAAAAGCTTCAGCTGCTGTCCGACGACCAGTATTATGAAGCCCAGGAAACCTTTGGCGAAGAGGCCTTTGATGCGGGTATCGGAGCTGAGGCCATCCTCAGACTGCTGGGCGAGATTGATCTTAATGCGGTCCATGACGAACTCAAAGAGGAGATCGGTCTGACCAAGTCTGTGGCCAAACAGCAGAAAATGGCCAAGCGGCTTAAGGTCATTGATGCATTTAGGACTTCCGGTATCGAGCCAACACGGATGATTTTGACGGCTTGCCCCATCCTGCCGCCGGATCTTCGTCCTCTGGTCCCCCTGGAAGGCGGAAGGTTTGCCACTTCTGATCTTAACGATCTGTACAGAAGGGTGCTCAACCGGAACAATCGTCTCAAACGGCTGGTGGATCTCAATGCACCGGATATCATTGTCAGAAATGAAAAGCGGATGCTTCAGGAAGCCGTGGATGTCCTCTTTGACAACGGCCGTCACGGCCGTGTGGTCACCGGCACCAACAAGCGGCCTTTAAAATCCCTTTCAGATACACTCAAAGGTAAACAGGGCCGGTTCCGTCAGAACCTTCTGGGTAAACGTGTGGATTACTCCGGACGTACCGTTATTACCGTGGGTTCGGAACTGCGTCTTCACCAGTGCGGTATCCCCAAAAAAATGGCCCTGGAGCTGTTCAAGCCCTTTATCTACAACTATCTTGAGCAAAAAGGTCTGGTTTCCACAGTTAAGAGCGCCAAGAAGATGGTGGAACGTGAGGAAACCGAGGTGTGGGATGCACTTGAGGCCGTGGTGAAAGAATACCCGGTTATGCTCAACCGCGCACCAACCCTCCACAGGCTTGGATTCCAGGCCTTTGAACCGGTGCTCATTGAGGGCAAGGCCATTCAGCTTCATCCTCTGGTATGCCCGGCGTTCAACGCTGACTTTGACGGTGACCAGATGGCCGTGCATGTCCCTCTGTCCCTGGAATCCCAGCTGGAAGCCCGGGTCATGATGCTCTCCACCAACAACATTCTGTCTCCTGCAAACGGGCAGCCTATCATTGTACCGACCCAGGATATCGTTCTGGGTATCTACTACATGACCCGGGCCATTGCCAACCAGAAGGGAGAGGGGATAACCTTTTCAAGTATTGAAGAGGTGCGCTACGCCTTCGACGCGGGTGAACTGGCCCTGCATGCGAGAATAAAGGTACGGATCGATGATGTGATCTACGAGACCACCACCGGCCGGATTCTTCTTTGGGAAACCATTCCCGGTGACATCCTTTTGAACATGAGCCGGATTCGTACCGAAGCACTGGATGACTGCGAGGCTGCTTTAGCAGAACTCAAAGCCGGTGAAGACTTTGATAAGGTGCTGGGTAAGTACGGGGATGAAGAGATTAAAAAGACCCGCGGCGTCACCGGGGTGCTGACCCGCAAAGAGTTCAAAAATATGTTCCAGGTCTCCGATGTTGTAGTGGAACAGCTTTACGGTCTGAAAAAAGAGCAGTTTACCGATGTGAGGGTGGTGGGTGAAAAATATACCATCTTCAAGGTTGATGAGCGCAACTCCACCCTGCCGTTCACCCTGGTGAACAAACTCATGGATAAGAGCTCCATCGTCAAGCTTATTGACTATGCCTATAGAAATATCGGCCTCAAGGAGACCGTTATTCTCTCCGACCGTCTCAAGGATATCGGATACAAGTACTCCACCCTCGGTGGGCTGTCCATCTGTATTGATGATATGATCATTCCCGACAACAAATGGGATATGATTGCCAAGGCTGAGGAGAACATCGAAGATATCAAAAATCAGTACTCCGAAGGTCTGATCACCCAGGGTGAGAAGTACAACAAGGTGGTTGATATCTGGGCCCAGGCGACGGATGATATTGCCAACGCCATGATGGAGGTCATGAAAAATCCCCCGAAAAAAGAGGGAGAGACCGAGGAAGTCCTCAACGCCGTTTATGTTATGGCCGACTCCGGCGCCCGTGGGTCTAAGGACCAGATGCGGCAGCTGGCCGGTATGCGTGGTCTGATGGCCAAGCCCTCAGGCGAGATCATCGAAAACCCGATCACGGCCTGCTTTCGCGAGGGGCTGTCGGTTCTGCAGTACTTTATTTCCACCCATGGTGCCCGTAAGGGTCTTGCCGATACCGCCCTCAAGACAGCCAACTCCGGGTATCTGACACGCCGTTTGGCAGATGTCGGCCAGGACTGCACGATTGTGGAAACCGACTGCGGTACCATTAACGGCATTGAAGTTGAGGCCCTGTATGAGGGTGGCGAGATTATCCAGACTTTGGGTGAAAGAATCCTGGGTCGTGTAACCCAGGAAGAAATCCGGGATCCTTATTCTGACGAATTTATTGTCGGAGTGGATACGGAATTGAACGAATCCCATGTGGCCAAGATAGAGGCCGCTGGTGTGCAGAAGGTAAAAATTCGGTCCGTTCTCACCTGCAACGCAAAGCACGGTGTTTGCTCCCGTTGTTACGGCCGGGATCTGGCCCACGGGCAGACCGTTGAAATCGGACAGGCCATCGGCATCGTGGCCGCCCAGTCCATTGGTGAGCCGGGTACTCAGCTGACCATGCGGACCTTCCATATCGGCGGTACGGCTTCCCGTAAGGTTGAGGTTGCCGAGGTTAAGGCCCGGGTCGGGGGTATTCTTAAGTACAATGATGATATCCAGACGGTAACTTCTGCAGACGGTCATGTTATTGTCATGAACCGTAAGGGCGGCGGTATCACCATTGTTGGCGAGGAAGGTCGTGAACGTGCAAAGGAAACGGTAATTTACGGTGCTACGCTGCACGTTAAAGATGGGCAGACCGTTGAGCCCGGGGATATCATTGCTTCCTGGGATCCTTTTACCACACCGATCATCACCGAGGTTTCCGGGCGGATCCGTTTTTCCGATATCATTGTCGGCAGCACGGTTCAAGAGCAGATCGACCCGGTTACAGGTAAGGTTTCAAGGACCATTATTGAAGGCAAGGATCCGGAAGTTCGTCCTCAGATGACCGTCAGGGACAAGGAAGGCAAGGGCGTTAAGCTTCCCAACTCAAAGACCCAGGCCCGATACTACCTGCCGGTAAATGCGATTCTGACCGTGGAGGAAGATGACCAGATCATGGCTGGCGATGTAATCGCCAAGCTGCCCCGTGCCACCACCAAGACCAAGGATATTACCGGTGGTCTTCCCAGGGTTGCCGAGCTTTTTGAGGTCAGAAAACCAAAGGACCCTTCAGTTCTAACAGAGATCGACGGCTATGTAACGGTCTCCAAGGGTACCAAGGGGCGCCAGAAGGTGACTGTAACACCTTCGGGTGTTGGAGAGAAAAAAGAGTACGCCATCCCCAAGGGGCAGCATGTCTCCGTTTATGACGGCGACTATGTTAAGGCTGGCGATCCGCTCATTGCAGGGTCCGCCAACCCCCAGGATATTATGAATATCAAGGGTGAGGTGGCTCTGGCCAAGTATCTGGTGGATGAGGTCCAGGAAGTTTACCGCTTGCAGGGTGTTCGGATCAATGACAAGCATATCGAGGTGGTTATCCGCCAGATGATGAGGCGGGTCAAGGTGATCTCGACTGGAGATACCAACTTTATTCCTGATGAACAGGTCGACCGTATTCTTTTTGAAGAGACCAACCGCGAAGTCGCCATGAATGGCGGTGAACCGGCAAAGGGTGAACCGCTGATTCTCGGTATTACCAAGGCCTCTTTGTCTACGGACAGCTTTTTGTCTGCGGCATCCTTTCAGGAAACCACTAAGGTGCTGACCCTGGCGGCCATTGAAGGAAAGTACGACGGTCTTAAGGGATTGAAGGAAAACGTGGTCATGGGGCGTCTGATTCCGGCCGGCACCGGATTTCCGGGATACCGGAATATCGAAGTCGAGTATGGAGAAGTGGCGGAAGTATAGTTTGGAAAAATTAAATTCTGCTTGACAATTTTGAAAAGTGGATGTAGGATTAAATATTTTGTCGTGTATGACGACGATTTATATTTGATAAGGAGCGTTGGAAACGTTATGCCGACCATTAATCAATTGGTTAGAAAAGGTAGAAAGAAAGCAGAAAAGAAGGTCAGTACCCCTGCTTTGAAGGGTGGTCCCCAGAAGCGTGGTGTGTGCACCAGGGTGTATACCTCTACTCCGAAAAAACCGAACTCTGCATTGAGAAAAGTGGCCAGGGTTCGTCTGACAACGGGTATGGAGGTTGCGGCCTACATTCCTGGTATGGGGCACAACCTCCAGGAGCATTCTGTTGTTCTGGTTCGGGGCGGCAGAGTAAAGGACCTTCCAGGCGTGCGCTATCACATCGTCAGGGGCGCGTTGGATACCCTCGGTGTGGATGATCGGCGTCAGGGTCGTTCAAAATACGGCGCCAAACGTCCGAAATAGTGTGTTCTGTATTTGTGCTGAAGGAAATTAACAAACAAACTTAGTGGACATGACAAATGGCAGAAAAGTTAGTGATTAAAGAGAATTTTATGCAGGGTGCCTCGCAGGAAGAAAAACTTGCAGCCAAGTTTGTGAACTGCGTGATGAAGGACGGTAAGAAAAATGCCGCCCGGAAAGTGGTGACCGATGCATTGGTGATCGCCGAAGAAAAGATCGGCGAGCCCGCTCTGAACGTATTTAAAAAAGCAATCGACAATATCCGGCCTTCTGTTGAGGTGAAGTCAAGAAGAATCGGCGGGTCTACCTATCAGGTGCCGACCGATATTAAGCCTGGGCGGCAGACCGCTCTGGCTTTCCGCTGGTTGATTTCTTTCAGCCGAAGCCGGTCTGAAAAAGGCTTTGCCAAGAAGCTGGCCGGTGAATTGCTCGATGCTTACAACGAGAGGGGCGGGGCGATTAAGAAAAAAGAAGATACGCATCGGATGGCAGAGGCCAACAAGGCATTTGCTCATTTCCGGTGGTAATAGTTTGCAAAAATATCTTTAAAATCATTCCACAGGAGGAATACTAAAGATGGCTAAGGAAAAATTTGAGCGGAACAAACCGCATGTAAACATAGGCACTATCGGTCATATCGACCATGGCAAGACCACGCTTACCGCTGCGATTACCAAGCTTGCCGGTTTGAAAGGTAACGGCGAATACGTTCCCTTTGATGAGATTGATAAAGCGCCTGAGGAAAGAGAGCGCGGTATCACCATCGCTACCGCTCATGTTGAGTATGAGACCGATAATCGTCACTATGCCCATGTGGACTGCCCGGGCCATGCTGACTATATCAAGAATATGATCACCGGTGCTGCCCAGATGGACGGTGCTGTTCTGGTTGTGTCCGCTGATGACGGCCCCATGCCCCAGACCCGTGAGCATATCCTTCTTGCCCGTCAGGTCGGTGTGCCCAAGATTGTTGTCTTCCTGAACAAATGCGACATGGTTGACGACGAAGAGCTTATCGAGCTGGTTGAGATGGAACTTCAGGAGCTTCTGGATTCTTATGAATTTCCCGGAGACGAGACTCCCATTATTCGGGGTTCCGCCCTTAAGGCTCTGGAGTGCGACAACATTGATGATGACGCTGCCGCCCCCATTTTTGAGCTGCTGGATACTCTGGACTCTTATGTTCCCGAGCCCGAGCGTGACACTGCCAAGCCCTTCCTGATGCCTATTGAGGATGTTTTCTCAATTTCCGGTCGTGGTACTGTTGTTACCGGCCGTATTGAACGTGGTATTATCAAGACCGGTGAGGAAATTGAAATCGTTGGTATCCGTGATACCCAGAAAACCGTATGTACCGGTGTTGAGATGTTCAGAAAACTTCTGGACGAGGGTCAGGCCGGTGACAACGTTGGCCTGCTGCTCCGCGGCACCAAACGTGATCAGGTTGAACGTGGTCAGGTTGTTTGCAAGCCCGGCACCATCAATCCCCACACCAAGTTCAAGGCTGAGATGTATGCCCTGTCCAAAGAAGAAGGTGGGCGTCATACTCCGTTCTTCTCTGGCTATCGTCCCCAGTTCTTCTTCCGCACCACCGATATTACCGGTGTTCTGACTCTGGAAGAGGGCGTTGAGATGATTATGCCTGGTGATAACGCGACCATCAACGTTGAGCTGATCAACCCCATCGCAATGGAAAAAGAACTTCGTTTTGCTATCCGCGAGGGCGGCCGTACTGTCGGCGCCGGCGTTGTTGGTGAAATCGTAGAATAAGAAAGAATAATCGACATGTTGAAGACAAAGATAAGAATCCGGCTTAAAGCATATGACCATAAGCTGCTTGATCAGTCTTCAGTAGATATTGTTGATACGGCAAGGAAAACCGGCGCCAGAATCGTGGGGCCGGTTCCCCTTCCTACTCGGATCAATAAATTTACTGTGCTTCGTTCTCCCCACGTAAATAAAAAGTCACGTGAGCAGTTCGAAATCAGAACTCACAAGCGCATGATGGATATTCTTGAGCCCACACAGCAGACTGTAGATGCCCTGATGAAGCTGGATCTTTCACCGGGTGTTGATGTGGAAATAAAATTATAGTTACAGGAACGTTAGGAAATTATGAGCGCATTACTTGGAAAGAAAATCGGAATGACCAACGTGTTCTCCTCTGATGGAATGCTTGTTCCTGTTACTGTGCTGCAGGTGGGACCCTGTGTGGTTACCCAGGTGAAGACCGAAGAAACCGACGGGTATACCGCCCTGCAGCTCGGGTTTGATGAGAAGGCTGTTGAAAAGCTGAATAAGCCCATTGCAGGGCACTTGAAAAAATCCTGCGATAAAGGCTTTCGCGTTCTCAAAGAGTTTCGCACCGAAAGCGTCGAGGATATTGAAGCTGGAGCCGTTCTCGATCTGAGCATGTTTCAGATTGGTGATAAGGTTACTGTTACCGGCATTTCAAAGGGTCGCGGATTCCAGGGAACCATCAAGAGACACGGCTTTTCCAGGGGCCCGGAGAGCCATGGTAACAGAAATCATAGAAAACCCGGCTCCATCGGTAACTCTGCCTGGCCTGCCAAGGTAATCAAGGGTAGAAAGCTTCCGGGGCATATGGGCACGGACAAGGTCACCGTTAAAAACCTTACTATTGTGGATATTAAGCCTGACGACAATCTTATTCTTGTAAAAGGGGCCGTTCCCGGATATAAGACGGGTGTCGTTGAGGTGCGCAAAACTGATGTAAAATAAAAAGCGTTTGTAATAAAAAGACGCACATCAGTTAAGATACAGATGTGAATGCGGCTATGGGTATTGCAATCATTTCGCAGTGATGCATAGCCGATCAAAATTTAAAGGAAGAATAATGGCTGCTGTAGATGTATTAAACAGTGCAGGCAATAAAGTGTCTGAAACAGAACTGCCTGATGAGATTTTCAGCATTCCGGTCAAAACAAGTGTTCTTCATGATGTTGTTCGGTCCCAGCTCGTTTCTAAACGGGTTGGGACAGCTGCGTCTAAGACACGGGGTATGGTCGCCGGTTCCACTAAAAAAATGTTTAGACAGAAAGGGACCGGTAATGCCCGGGCCGGCAGCATCAAGTCTCCCCTGCGCAAAGGCGGCGGCGTCATTTTTGGCCCGAGCCAGCGGTCCTATGAAATAAAGGTTCCCAAGAAGGTTCGTAAGCTTGCTCTGAAAATGGCCCTGAGTGCCAAACTCCAGGATGCCAACCTTTTTGTCATTGACGCCCTTGAACTCGCAGAGATCAAGACCCGCGCTCTGGCCGATATCCTTAAGACCCTCAACCTTGGCGATCTTCTGATCGTATCCGATTCCGAGGATGCAAAACTTGCACTTTCCTCTAGAAACATTCCCGACGTCAAGGTCATTAAAACCGCAGGTCTGAATGTATATGATATCTTAAAGTTTAAGAACCTTCTGCTGGTGGAATCCAGTATCGAGAATATCAAGGGGAGGTTAAGCTAAGATGAGAGAATATGACATCATTCGCGGACCTGTCGTCACCGAAAAAACCACTCTTCAAAAAGAACTGAACAACCAGGTCACTTTTAAGGTTGCCCGTACCGCCAACCGGATGGAGATCAAGGACGCCGTTGAAAAAACCTTCAACACTCAGGTCGCCCAGGTCAGAACCATCCAGGTTAAAGGCAAGGTCAAGCAACGTGGCAGAATCGTTGGCAAGAGAAAAGACTGGAAAAAAGCCATCGTGACTCTGATGCCAGGACAAAGAATTGATTTTTTTGAAGGTGTTTAAAGAGGTATAAATATGTCAACTATAGTCAAGACAAAACCGACATCTCCCGGAAGACGTGCTCAGGAATACCTCTCTTTTGAAGAGATTACAAAGACAACGCCTGAGAGACGGCTGACCAAAAATCTCAATAAACGGTCCGGCCGGAACGCCTATGGAAGAATTACCGCCAAGCACAGAGGCGGTGGTGCCAAGAAAAAATATCGTATCATTGATTTTAAAAGGGACAAGGACGGGATTCCGGCAAAGGTATCTGCCATTGAATACGATCCTAACCGCTCAGCCCGTATCGCGCTTCTGACCTATGCAGACGGTGAAAAGCGCTACATTCTCGCACCCCTTGATATCAAGGTCGGCGATATTCTGGAAACCGGTCCGGAAGCGGATATCAAGCCCGGCAATTGCCTGCCCCTTGAAAACATTCCCACAGGTACCCGTATCCACAACATTGAACTCAAGCAGAACAAGGGTGGCCAGATTGTCAGAAGTGCCGGCGGTTACGCCAGGCTCATGGCAAAAGAGGGAACCTACGCCCAGGTGCTTTTGCCCTCGGGAGAGGTCCGTATGATTCACCTCAAATGCAAAGCCACCATCGGCCGTGTGGGAAATGAAAAACATTCCGATGTGAGCATCGGAAAGGCCGGGCGCTCCCGCTGGATGGGTAAAAGACCCTCAGTTCGCGGTGTTGCCATGAACCCGGTTGATCATCCCATGGGCGGTGGCGAAGGCCGGTCTTCCGGTGGTCGTCAGCCGTGTACTCCCTGGGGTGTCCCCACAAAGGGTAAGAGAACCCGGAATAACGCCAGAACCGATCAGTATATCGTAAAAAGAAGGGCTAAAAGAAAATAATAGGTGAATAATTATGCCAAGATCATTGAAAAAAGGACCCTATATCGCCCCCGAACTGATGAAAAAGGTTCTGGCGGCTGGTCAGTCCAACAGCAATAAAGTTATCAAAACCTGGTCGCGCAGGTCCACCATTTTTCCTGAAATGGTTGGGATCACCTTCGCGGTTCACAATGGTAAAAAGTTCATTCCCGTGTTTGTCACTGAAAACATGGTCGGACATAAGCTTGGTGAATTTTCACCCACAAGAACCTTTTGGGGTCATGCCGGGGACAAAAAGGCCAAGAAACGTTAGTTTCAGCCTTGTTCCGGATGATGATAAGGAAATAGTGATATGGAAGTTAAAGCAACGACAAGATACGCCAGAATTTCACCGTTTAAGCTTCGGCTACCCATCAGCGAAATCAAAGGCAAAAACGCTGAGCAGGCTTTGACCATGCTCAAGTTTATGCCGCTGAAAGCCGCAGGGATTATGTATAAAACCCTGCAGTCCGCCATTGCCAATGCCGAGCATAACAATGAAATGGACGTTGACAAGCTGGTAGTGAAAAATGTGATTGTGAATCATGGACCCTCCATGAAACGGTTCCGGCCGCGGGCCAGAGGTAGAGCCTCCCGCATTATTAAAAGAACCAGTCATATAACCGTGATTGTGGAAGAAACCATCTAATTAAGGAGGAACAGGCTTGGGCCAGAAAGTACATCCTACCGGATTAAGATTAGGCATCATCAGGACTTGGGATTCCAGATGGTACGCAGACAAAGACTACGCTGCCTTTGTTGAAGAGGATTTTAAAGTAAGAAAATTCCTCAAAAAGAAACTTTACCATGCCGGTATATCAAAGATTGAAATAGAGAGATTTTCCAAACAGATCAGATTAAGAGTATATGCCGCCAGACCCGGTATCATCATCGGCAAAAAAGGCAGCGAGATCGCCCTGCTCAAAAAAGAGCTGGAAAAAATGCTCAATCCTGATGTTCTGATTGATATCAAAGAGGTCAGAAGACCTGAAATCGACGCCCAGCTCGTAGCTGAGAACATTGCCTCTCAGTTGGAGCGCAGGATTGCCTTCAGAAGAGCGATGAAAAGAAGCGTTTCTTCTGCCATGAGATTCGGCGCCAAAGGGATCAAGATTATCTGCTCTGGCCGTCTGGGCGGTGCTGAAATGGCCAGAACCGAATGGTACAAAGAAGGCCGGATCCCCCTGCATACCTTGAGAGCTGATGTGGACTACGGATTCATTGAAGCCAGAACCACCTACGGTACCATTGGCATTAAGGTTTTCATCTTCAAGGGTGAAGTTGTAGGGTCTGGCGAGCAGGCAATGGCGACAAATTAAGGCTTAGAGGAGATATTAGCAAATGCTGAGTCCTAAAAATGTAAAATTCCGCAAGCAGTTCCGGGGCAGAACCAAAGGCACCCCCAATAGGGGCAATACCTTGAGCTTCGGCGATTACGGTCTCCAGGCCGTGGAATGCGGATATGTAAATGCAAGACAGATTGAGGCGGCCCGTGTCGCCATGACCAGAAAGGCCAAAAGGCAGGGAAAAAGCTGGATTCGGTTTTTTCCGGACCATCCCGTTACCAAAAAACCTGCAGAAGTCAGGATGGGTAAGGGTAAAGGTGCCACCGATGCCTGGGTGGCCCGGGTAAAACCCGGTAAAATCCTCTATGAAATGGAGGGTGTGCCCAGAGAGCTGGCAAAGGAAGCAATGAAGCTTGCTGCAAGAAAACTTTCCGTAAAAACCCGTTTTGTGGAAAGGAGTTAAGTCATGATAAAGGCCAGTGAAATTAGAGATATGGACGCAGATCAGATAAAAGAGAAGCTCGGTGAGCTGAAAAAAGAACTTTTCAATCTCCGTTTCCAGAATGATGTCGGCCAGCTTGAAAATACAGCCACGCTGTCAAGCGTTCGGAAAGACATCGCCAGACTCTATACGATTTCAAAAGAAATGAACGTCAACATTAGCTAATGTAAGAGTTATCGATATGGAAAATATTAAAAGCAATAAAAAAGAGCTGATCGGTCTGATCGTATCCGACAAAATGGACAAGTCCGTGGTTGTCAGGGTAGAACGGTTTGTACAGCACACCGTGTACAAAAAGTACATGAAACAGTACAAGAACTACCATGCCCACGACGAGAAAAACGAATGCAAAATCGGGGATGAAGTTAAGATCATTGAGACTCGCCCTTTGAGCAAGCTCAAACGATTCCGGGTAGCCGAGATTGTTAAAAAAGCAGTTTAGTTGAAGGAGTTAAATAATGATTCAGAGTGAAACCAGACTGACTGTCGCTGACAATTCCGGTGCCAAAGAGCTTTACTGCATCAAGGTGCTGGGCGGATCCAAGAGACGGTATGCCACCATCGGAGACATTATCGTTGTTTCCGTAAAAGAGGCCATTCCTAACTCAAAGGTCAGCAAAGGCGACATTGTCCAGGCCGTCATCGTACGGACTAAAAAAGAGATTGCCCGGCCGGATGGCTCATCAATCCGCTTTGATGACAATTCCGCCGTCGTTATCAACAAAAACAATGAACCTGTCGGAACCCGTATCTTCGGTCCTGTGGCAAGGGAACTGCGTGCAAAACGGTTTATGAAAATCGTTTCCCTGGCCCCTGACGTATTGTAAGCTAAGGGTTTGTGGAGAAAATTAAAATGAAGATCAGAATTAAAAAAGACGACAAGGTTAAGGTTCTCACCGGTAAAGACAAGGGCAAGATCGGTAAGGTGCTCAAGGTGGTTAAAAAAACCAACCGCGCCGTCGTTGAAAATATCAATGTTGTTAAAGTGCACCAGCGGCCCAGCCAGGCCAATCCCCAGGGTGGCATCGTGGAAAAAAGCATGCCCATCGATATCTCCAATCTGATGGTGATGTGCAACTCCTGTGTCAAGCCGACCCGTATTGGCGTAAGGCAGCTGGAAGATGGAAAACGGGTGAGAATCTGCAAGAAATGCGATCAGCAGATCGATGCATAACCCAAAGCCGGAGAAATTAAATGACCACGCTTAAAGAAAAATATACCGACGAGGTGGCGCCCAAACTGGTTGAAGAGTTCAAATACCAGAACAAGCACGAAGTGCCCAAGTTGGAAAAAATTGTTTTGAACATGGGGCTTGGCGAAGCGGTTCGGAATCCTAAGATTGTAGAAGCCGCCGCCCAGGAGCTGGGGCTGATCGCAGGGCAGAAGGCTGTGATTACCAGAGCAAAAAAACCCATTGCAAACTTCAAGCTTCGTGCGGACCTGCCCATCGGATGCAAGGTAACCCTTCGCAGGGAAAAGATGTATGATTTCATGGAGAGACTGATCAACATCGCTCTGCCCCGTGTAAGGGACTTTCGGGGAATTTCCGGCAAGGCTTTTGACGGCCGGGGGAACTACAGCTTGGGTATTACTGAGCACATCATTTTCCCTGAAATCGACTATGACAAGACCGAAAGTATTAAAGGTCTGAATATTACGGTTGTGACCACAGCCAAAACCGATGAAGAAGGGAAAGTGTTCCTGAAGCTCATGGGAATGCCCTTTAAAAATTAGGACCGAAGGAGGAGAGCTTGGCTAAAAAAGCGTTAATCGCAAAGGCAAATCGTAAACCGAAATTTGCCGTACGTGCGTATAACAGGTGCCCGCTGTGCGGCAGGCCCAGAGCATTTATTAGAAAAGCTGGTATCTGCAGAATCTGTTTCAGAACCCTTGCCTCTGAAGGCAAACTCCCCGGTGTTACCAAGTCATCCTGGTAGGCCGAAAAAAGATTCTGAACAGGACTAAGGTTAAGAAATACCAGTTTAATTAAGGAGAATAACAATGGCATTAAGTGATCCCATTGCAGACATGCTGACAATTATTAGGAACGGTGGTAAAGCCGGTCTGCCAAAAGTGGATATCCCCGGATCAAAGGTCAAACTGGAGATGGTGCGGGTGCTGAAGGAACAAGGATATATCAAAGATTATAAATTCCTTGAAAATGAGACACAGGGTTTGATCCGTGTCTACCTCAAATATGTTACCCACGGGAAACCTACCATCTTTGGTATTGAACGTGTAAGCAAACCCTCTTGCAGGGTGTACAGCAAATCAAAAAATATTAAGCCGGTTCTGAACGGCCTGGGCATTTCCATCATCTCGACTTCCAAGGGGTTGATGACTGACAAACAGGCTCAAGAAGCGAATGTCGGCGGTGAAATTCTTTGTAACGTTTGGTAAGACAGGAGTTAAACATGTCAAGAATTGGAAAACAGCCGGTACAGCTTCCCGATAAGGTGCAAATTACCCTTGATGGAGATACAATCAACGTTAAAGGCCCTAAAGGCAACCTTGACCGTAAACTGCATCCGGCTATCGAAATCGATCTCAGCGATAACGAGTTGAACGTTAAGACAGATATGTCTGATAAGAAAAAAGTGGCGCTTCAGGGACTTTTCCGGTCTCTGATCTTTAATATGGTTCACGGCGTCACCGAAGGTTATGAAAGAAAACTGGTGCTCTCCGGCATCGGATACCGGGCCGAGACCAAAGGCAGCAACCTGGTTCTCAATGTTGGTTACTCCAACCCGGTGGACTTCCCCCTCCCCGACGGGGTTTCAGCTGCTGTGGATAAAAACGTGGAAGTCACCCTCACCAGTATCGATAAAGAGCTTTTGGGCCAGGCTGCAGCAAATATCAGAGCTATAAGACCTCCCGAACCCTACAAAGGCAAAGGCATCATGTATGCTGATGAACGAATTATCAGAAAAGCAGGTAAAACTGCTGGTAAAGATTAATAGGTGGGAAATATAGATTATGGCAAATACATCACCAAGGCTTGTATCAAGGCTTAAAAGAAAAAAACGCATCAGAAAGAATATTTTTGGTAATCAGGATCGCCCGAGACTGAGCGTATTCAGAAGTGCTAAGCACATCTACGCCCAGATCATCGACGACACAAAGGGGATAACGCTTGCCGCGGCCTCTACTCAGGACAAGGAGTATCAAGAGGCCCCTGCCGAAGGTAAAAAGCAGGATGCCGCAAAGGCGGTTGGAAACCTTATCGGTAAAAGGGCGCTGGATAAAGGCATTAAAAAAGTGGTTCTGGACCGGAACGGCTTTCTTTATCATGGACGCATCAAAGCGCTTTCAGACGGGGCTCGTGAAGCCGGTCTTGAATTCTAATTAAGGAGGAACACCCTTGGCAAGACAACAGCAGATAGAAGATACTGGATTAATCGATAAGGTCGTCAGGATCAACCGGGTTGCAAAGGTTGTAAAGGGCGGCAGAAACTTCACATTTACAGCCCTTGTTGTGGTTGGCGATGGAGAAGGATCCGTAGGTTACGGCCTGGGAAAAGCCCAGGAAGTCCCCGAAGCCATCAGAAAAGGCATGGAAAAGGCCAAACGGAACATGAAAAAGGTGGCCATCCTCAACGGAACGGTTCCCTTTGAAGTGGTGGGGCATGCCGGATCCGGCCGGGTTCTGCTTAAACCCGCTTCTCCGGGTACCGGTCTCATTGCCGGTGGCGGCATCCGCGCGGTCCTTGAGGCTGCCGGCGTTACCGATATCCTGACCAAGTGCATCGGCTCCCACAACACCCAGAACATCGTCCGGGCCACCATGGCAGGGCTCGAGTCCCTGTGCACCAAAGAAGAGGTTGCCAAAAGACGCGGGCTCAAACCTGAAGAGATTTAAAGAGGCTAAGCATGGCTGATAAGATTAAAATTACTCAGATAAAAAGCACCATTGGCCGTCCTGCCAAACACGGACGGATCATCCGCTCCCTGGGCATCAAACGGATGCATCATACGGTTGAGCATGAAAAAACACCTGTTATTATAGGACAGGTAAACAAGGTGTCACACCTGGTGAAGGTAGAGGAGGTTTAGGATGCAGCTTCACGATCTGGCTCCCGCACCGGGCAGCAGAAAGAATAGAAAAAGAATCGGCCGGGGACCTGGTTCCGGCACGGGCAAAACCTCAGGCAAAGGCCACAAGGGTCTTAAGGCCCGTTCCGGCGGCTCTGTCCGCCCCGGGTTTGAAGGCGGGCAGATGCCCATTTACCGGCGCTTGCCCAAAAGGGGTTTTAAAAACTATCCGTTTAAAACCAACAATGCCGTTCTCAACGTCAGCGACCTTGACCGGTTTGAAGACGGTGCTGTGGTAGATATGGATTCCCTCAGGGCAGTCGGCCTCGTCAAAGGACGGGTTGACGGCGCTAAAATCCTGGGCCAGGGTGAGGTCACTAAGAAACTCTCCCTTAAAAATGTTCTGGTTTCCCAGACGGCCAAGGAAAAGATTGAAGCTGCCGGCGGCAGCATTGAATAAATAAGCGAGCTTGAGGATACATCAATGATCGAGAACAGCTATCAGAATTTGTTCAAACTTCCTGAACTGAAGCGGAAACTTCTGATTACCCTGGCATTGCTTTTTGTCTACCGGATCGGCATTCACGTGCCGACTCCCGGTATTGACGGGTCTGCCTTGGAGTCTTTTTTTGCGGCGGCCTCAGGAACTTTATTCTCCATGTTTAATATGTTCTCGGGAGGGGCGCTGCAGCGGTTGTCTATTTTCGCCCTGGGTATTATGCCCTACATCAGCGCCTCTATTATCCTGGAGCTGATGACCGTGGTGGTTCCCTACCTTGAGCAGCTCAAGAAAGAGGGCGATGCCGGCCGCAAGAAGAAAACCCAGTACACCCGGTACGGTACGGTAATCCTGAGTATTATTCAGGGATTCGGTATCGCTGTGGGCTTAGAATCCATGACTTCTCCTGCCGGGGTACCCATTGTTCCTTATCCCGGCTGGGGATTCAGGCTGATTACCATTATCACCCTGACTGCCGGCACCTCTTTTCTCATGTGGCTTGGTGAGACCATGACCGAAAGAGGCATTGGCAACGGCATTTCCATGATTATCTTCGCAGGTATCGTGGCCAATATGCCGTCCGCAGTCGGCAAAACCTTCCAGCTCATGAGTACCGGTGAGATGGGGGTTTTCTCCATCATTATCCTGGGGGTTCTCATGGTGGCGGTTGTTGCGGCCATTATCTACATGGAAATGGCCCAGCGCAGGATTCCGGTTCATTATGCCAAACGGGTTGTGGGCAGGAAAATGTACGGCGGCCAGACCTCACATCTGCCGCTGAAGATTAATACTGCCGGCGTTATTCCGCCGATTTTTGCATCTTCCATTATCATGTTTCCGACGACCCTGGCCCAGTTCATCAATCTGCCTGCCATGCAGACAGTGGCGGCCATGTTTTCTCCGGGAACAGTATGGTACTATATGCTCTATATCGGGTTTATCATCTTCTTCTGCTTTTTTTATACGGCAGTTCAGTTTAACCCCGAAGATGTGGCAGAGAACATGAAGAAAAACGGCGGGTATATCCCCGGGATCAGACCGGGCAAACGGACAGCGGAATATATCGACAAGGTGCTCACACGTATTACCGTGGGCGGTGCGATCTATGTATCTGCAGTCTGTGTGCTGCCCACCATGCTGATGAATAAATTTAACGTACCGTTTTATTTTGGCGGCACGGCTCTCCTGATCGTCGTGGGTGTTTCCATTGACACCATTTCCCAGATTGAATCCCATCTGATCACCGGTAACTACGATGGGTTCATGGGAAGGTCCGGGGGCAAACGGATTAAGGGTAGATCCTAACCATTACAAAGGAGATGAGTTAAGATTATGGCGAAAGAAGAGCCCATCAAAGTCGACGGGAAAGTACTTGAAACACTTCCCAATGCGATGTTCAGAGTTGAGCTTGAGAACGGGCATGTTCTGCTGGCCCATATTTCCGGTAAAATGAGAATGCATTTTATCAAGATCCTGCCCGGAGATAAGGTGACGGTTGAAATTTCACCCTATGATCTGAGCCGTGGAAGAATAACTTACCGGTTCAAGTAAGTTAGATTCATAATTTAAAGAATTAAATATATATATTATATAGACTAGGAGCAAATAGATGAAAGTTAGAGCATCTGTTAAGAAGATTTGTCGCGACTGTAAAGTCATTAAACGGCGTGGAGTGATCCGGGTTATTTGTGTGAACAAGCGCCATAAACAGCGTCAGGGATAGGGGGTACGAAAGTTGGCACGTATTGCAGGTGTAGATTTACCAAGAGACAAGCATGCATGGATCGCACTGACCTATATCTACGGTATCGGCAGCAGCAGATCCAAACTCATCCTTGATAAGGCCGGTATCGAGCACACTATCAAGGCCAATGACCTGACCGAAGAACAGGTCAATGACATCAGAAAAGTCATTGACTCCGAGTTCAAGGTGGAAGGTGAACTCAGATCCGAAATATCCATGAACATCAAACGGCTCATGGATCTTGGATGCTACAGAGGACTGCGCCATCGTAAAGGGCTTCCCTGCCACGGACAGCGGACCTCCACTAACGCCAGAACCAGAAAAGGTCCCAAACGGGCCGCGGTTAAAAAGAAAAAGTAAAAAGACAATAAAGGCGAACGATTATGGCAAAGAAGTCTAAAAAAACCGTTACTAAAAAACGGGTTAAAAAGAATATCTCAACTGGTATTGTCCATATCCAGTCCACCTTCAACAATACCATTGTGACCATTGCCGATGAAAACGGCAATACTATTTCCTGGTCATCTGCCGGAATGCAGGGCTTTAAAGGCTCCAGAAAGAGCACGCCCTTTGCTGCCAAACTGGTGGCAGAAGATGCCGGCGCCAAGGCCATGGAACATGGGATGAAAAATGTCGGGGTCTTTGTTAAAGGTCCCGGACCCGGTCGTGAGTCCGCTTTACGGGCCCTGCACGCTTTAGGGTTTAACATCTCCATGATCAAGGACGTGACTCCGGTTCCCCACAACGGATGCCGTCCGCCCAAAAGAAGAAGAGTATAATTACCATCAATTTATTTATCCTGATCCGAACTGTTTCATATCAAGGATAAGATTCGCGTAAACTTTATCCGGATCGATAAAGGAGGAAACATTGGCACGTTATAGAGGATCTGTCTGCCGTCAGTGCAGACGCGAAAATATGAAGCTCTTTTTAAAGGGCGACCGTTGTTTTTCAGACAAGTGCAGTTTTGACAGAAGAAGCTTCCCTCCCGGGGAGCATGGTCAGAAGAGAAGCAAACAGTCTGACTACGGTATTCAGCTTAGGGAAAAACAAAAAGTACGTCGTATCTATGGGGTTTCCGAAAAACAATTTCGTATCGCATTTAAAAAAGCGGACCGTAAAAAAGGCATCACCGGCACCAACCTGCTGAGCATGCTGGAAACCCGTCTGGACAATACTGTTTTCCGCCTTGGATTCGTCAATTCCAGAAACCAGGGCCGTCATTTCGTCCGGCACAACCATTTTACCGTGAACGGTAAAAAGGTGAACATCCCCTCCTACCAGGTTAAAAAGGGCGATGTCATTGAACTGCGGGAAAAGAGCAGAACCATCCAGGCCATCACCGATTCTCTGGAAGCCATTGTAAGACGGGGCGTTCCCCAGTGGCTTGAAATTAACAAAGAGAATTTTAAAGGTGAAGTAAAGGGTGTGCCGGCACGGGAAGACATTACCCTGCCCATCCAGGAACAGTTGATCGTCGAGCTTTACTCTAAATAGGTAAATTGGTTCCAATGATTTACCCAAATATTTATTCAGGAGATTTAAATGTCATCTGATAAACTTGCATATGTAAACTGGCGAGAGATGATCAAGCCGGAGAAGCTTGATGTTACCACAACCTCAACATACGGTAAATTTGTATGCGAACCCCTTGAAAGGGGCTACGGCATTACAATCGGTAACTCTTTACGGCGCATCATTCTTTCGTCCATATACGGCGCAGCCATAGTATCTGTTAAATTCGACGATGCCCTTCATGAGTACAGCGTAATCTCTGATGTCAGAGAAGATGTATCCGAAATCATCCTTAACCTCAAAGAGCTCAAGCTCAGGGTGGATGATCCCGATGACAAGATTCTGACCCTGAACATCAAAGGGGAGGCCGAAGTAACCGGTGCTGACATTGTCAGCCCTGACGGCAAGGTTGAAGTCCTCAACCCTGAGCAGCACATTGCCACGGTGAATAAAAACGGCACCCTGAACATGGTCATGGTGGTTAAAACCGGCAAGGGCTATGCCCTGGCCTCCGCCAACAAGGACGATGATGCCCCTATCGGCACCATCCCCATTGATTCGGTTTTTTCCCCGATTAAACGGGTGAAATACGTGGTGGGTACCTCCAGGATCGGACAGAAAACAGACTATGACAAGCTGACACTTGAAGTCTGGACAGATGGCAGTGTCAGTCCTGATGACGCCGTCGCCTACGGTGCAAAGATCTTAAAAGAGCAGATGAATCCCTTCATCAACTTTGATGAAGAGATGGAACCTGACGATCTGGAAGACCGGTCCGACGATGGTGATAAAGGCTTTAACGAAAATATCTACAGGTCCGTGGATGAACTGGAGCTGTCAGTCAGAAGTTCAAACTGCCTGAAAAACGCCCGAATCCACACCATCTATCAGTTGGTTCAGAAAACAGACTCCGAGATGCTCAAGACCAAGAACTTCGGTAGAAAATCACTTAACGAGATCA
Organism: uncultured Desulfobacter sp.; assembly: GCA_963677255.2. Classification (GTDB taxonomy): domain Bacteria; phylum Desulfobacterota; class Desulfobacteria; order Desulfobacterales; family Desulfobacteraceae; genus Desulfobacter. Next base: position 464,002 of record CAXXER010000005.1, read on the forward strand.
AGGAAGTGCTGTCATCTATGGATCTTTCCCTGGGCATGGACCTTGAAGGATTTGAACCGCCGGAAGAAGAGAACAATCAGGAAGGAGAATAGATCCCATGAAGCATAGAAAATCCGTATTAAAACTGAATAGAACATCTGCCCACAGAAAGGCAATGTTCAGAAACATGGTGACTTCTCTGTTTAAACACAGCAGCATTAAAACCACGGAAGCCAAGGCCAAAGGCTTGAGAAGTATTGCCGACAAGATGATTACCCTGGCCAAAAGAGGCGACCTTCACGCTAGACGTCAGGCCATGTCTGTCATTCGTGAAAAAGATGTTGTTCACTCCCTTTTTGAGGAAGTATCAGAGAAGTTCAGTTCAAGACAGGGCGGATACACCCGGATCACCAAGCTTGGACCCCGGAAGGGCGACGTCGCCCCCATGGTTCAGATTGAGCTGATTCAAGATTAAAACCTAACCTTAGGTTTTTTATCTGTCTGAATATACAAAGCCCTCCGGCAGGATTTATCCTGCCGGAGGGCTTTTTTTGTTTGTTTTACCTGAATTGTTTTGGGAGTCAGGCCTGATCCAGAACCTCCCGGATTTCTCTGAGCAGCACCTTGTTTTGGATGGGTTTTTGAAGGTACCGTTTAATTCCGATTAGATCGGCCTCCTTCTGGGTTAAGGTTTCACTGTATCCCGTACATAGAATTACTGGAATCTCTTCCCGGATCTCCATCAGCTTCTGGGCCAGCATGGCACCGGTCATGGCCGGCATGGTCATATCGGTAAGGACCAGATCGAAATTGCCGGGATCCCTTGAAAACAGATCAAAGGCTTCCTGGCCGTTTTCGCAGGTAACCACGGTATACCCATAGGTTTCCAGCAACTCCCTGTTTAATTCTCTGATATCCTCTTCATCATCAGCTACGAGAATACACTCACGCCCACCCTGGGGAGCAGGGTCGGCTTCTTTCTGGAGCTTTGGATCTTTCCCCCGTCTTGCCACAGGCAGATAGATATAAAAAACAGTTCCCTGGCCGACCACACTTTCGGCATGGATGAGGCCGTGGTGCTCATCCACAATGGCGTGAACCAGGGCCAGGCCGAAACCGGTTCCCCGGCCGATTTCCTTGGTCGTGAAATAGGGGTCGAACGCCTTTGTAAGGGTCTGTTCATCCATCCCGTGGCCGGTGTCACGGACGGTCAGGCAAAGTTGGGGGCCTGCGACGGGAAAGCCTTCCGGATTGTGTGAGGACGGGATTTTCAGGGCTGTATCCAGTGAAACGGTAAGGACCCCGCCCGTCTTCATCATGGCATGATAGGCATTGGTACAAAGGTTCATGATAACCTGATGCATCTGAGTCGGATCGGCATTGACCATTTCCTTTGACAGGATATCGGTCTTTATCTCAATGGTCGTGGGGATGGAGGACCTTAGCAGTTTGACGGACTCTTTCACCACAAGGTAGAGCTTAAGAGGCTGCTTTTTGTATTCAGTCTGCCGGCTGAAGGTCAGAATCTGCTGAACCAGTCCAGAAGCCCTCTGGGCCCCTTTGACGATTTGGGCGATATGCCGCTTGGCCTTTTCCGGGCTGCTGATGGTCATTTCAGCAAGCTGGGTGTAGCCAAAGATACTGGATAAAATATTATTGAAATCGTGGGCAATTCCGCCTGCAAGAGTACCGATGGCCTCCATTTTCTGAGACTTTTCAAGCTGGATCAGCATGCGGCTGCGCTCCTTTTCCGCCTGCTTTAATTCGGTGATGTCCCGGCCTTCGGTGACGATGAATTCCACCTTGCCCGAGTTATTAAAAATAGGTTTCACCGACATATCAATGTCCCGTACCTGTCCCCCGGCTTTCATATGAGTGGTCTCAAGCCGAAAGGTTTTTCCCCTCAAGGCGTCTTCCACGGCCTCCTGGATCTGGATTCTGGCTTCGGGATCATGCTGCCACCAGGGCGTCTCCCAATAGGGTTTGTACAGCACATCGGCTTCGGTGCAGCCGGCAAATTCCAGGGCACTTTTGTTGACCTCTTCAAGAATACCATAGGGGGAAAGAATACAGGTGTACTGGAACGACTGGTTAAACAAGCCCCTGAGCTTGAGTTCATTTTCAACCAAAGCGGCCTGGGTATCCACTGTTTTCCGGATTTCTCTGTTCAATTTGCCATGGTAGTCCTCAAGGCGGTCCATGAATGTGTTAAAATGGTCGGACAGGGCCTGCAGTTCACTGGTGTTGCCCCTATCCATACGGACAGTGTAATCGCCTTTGGCTCCGGCTTCCAGGTTACGGGTCAGGTTTTCCAGGGGTTTGGTTACCGTTTTGGAGATGAGCAGGGTGACGGCCGTGAAGATGACCAGGAACAGCAAAAGGCTAAGTCCCACCCATAGGGAGATCCGGCTTAAGGGGGAGAAAACTTCATCCACATAGCTTGTAGATCCCACGTACCATTGAAGTTCAGGCAGGTATTTATAAATAAGAATTTTATCCCGGAGCTTTGAATCTTTGGGGTTCCTCCATTTGTACCGAAGCATTCCGTTTTTGTTTTCAAGAACAGTTTTGATGACCGACTTGGAATCTTCTGACCATTCTATAAGGTTTTTGCCCTGGAGGGTAGGGTGAATCAGAGCTTTGCCGCCCTTGTCGAGGATAAAGGCATAACCGCTTTTCCCGGATTTGAAGACCAGAAAGCTTTTCTTTAATTCATTGAGATCGATCAGATGGCTGAACTCGCTGCGGTAAGAGGTTACGGATATGATCCAGTCCATAGGTTTGTAATAGATCATAAAAAGGGCTTTGGAGCGTTTTTGTTTTTCCCCGGGTTTTTCCATTCGTATTCCAGGTATCCGTCCTTGAGGGCCATCTGTTTCTGGACAAAATCATACTGGGAGACATTGGTGCCTTTGACTTTGTCATTGGGATGGATGAGCACATCGCCTCTGCTGTTCAGGCAGTAGATATAGCCGCTGATGCCGACGGGCTGGTTTAAAAATATCTCTTCAATGGTGTCAACGGCCTCTTTATAGGAAATAAGTCCGGACCGGTGTTTGCTATAGTAGTATTCGGCGATTTCAAAATTCTGGGTGGCCATGGCCTGGAGGGTGTTTTTTACAGAGATGTCTGCCGCGGTCCTGATCAGGTTCGCCAGACTGTCAGAGCTTTTCTGCAGTTCCTGTTCAATCCGGTATTCTAAATTGATCTTTATGCGATAGTAAAGAAGGCTGCTTCCCAAAAGTATCAGGGGAAGAAAAACAGCCAGAAATGAAAATAACAGCCGGTTTCTGAATTTCAATGGTTTAATTGGCATACATCCGGGGGTCTGGGCAGGGATTGTGCATCCCCTTATTTATTGTATTCACCGCTTATTGTAATGGACCATTATATCACCGGGAAAAGGGAAAATCACGAATTCATTTTAGGTGATTTCCCTGTTTTTTGACTTTTTTTGTTCCTTGGCCAGATACAGACGTTTATCTGCCACTTTGATCAATTCCTGGATGTCTGTTACCCCGGCATCTTCAACCGTTGCGATGCCGTGGCTCAGTTTGACAAAAATCGGGTTTTCTCCCTGGCATACGGGGGTCTCATTCAAGTGGCGCTTGACCCGCTGAATGTAATACTCGGCTTGGGAGCGGTTGGTGGACGGCAGAATGACGACGAATTCATCGCCGGCAAACCGGGCTACAATATCGGAATCACGCTTCAGGGCTGTCAGGGTCTGTGCCGTCAGGCACAGGGCTTGGTCCCCGGTATCATGGCCGGCTGTATCGTTGATGCTTTTAAATTCGTCCAGATCCATGAAAATAAGGGACAGATCGTTCCTGTATCGCTGGGCCCTTAAAAATTCCCGTTCCAGAATTCGCTCCATGACCCCGCGGTTGAGCAACCCGGTCAACGGATCGTGAAATGCGAGAAATTTTAATTTTTCGTGGGCTGTCACATTGGACAGGCAAAGGGAAACCTTTAAGGCCAGCTGTTCCAATAGGGAGGTGTCAATGCCGGGCTCAAACCGGTAGGGATCTGCGTCCGCCTGGTTGATACTGCCGACGATTTCCCCGTCCAGGGAAATGGGGGCGATGGCAATGGATCCTATGGTATAGTCCGATACATCCGGCAGCAGTTGCTGATAGGGGGTCATGTCCGTATTGGCCAGCAGTGGTGCGCTTTGGTTCCTTACGATGGTTAAAAAATCTTTCCTGGGGATAAAGGCGGTTGAAGCGGTCATGCGCTGGCATTCCCTGCTGCTTTTCAACTGCTGGGCAAGACCGCTTTCCTCGATCATGGAAATCCAGATATAAGGGATGCAAAATTTATCTGAAATTTCGCTGAGCAGGCGGTCGAAAAAATCGTGAAATTCCAGAATGGAAAGGATGCTGACTTCAATCTCATTGAATTTTCGCGCGATTTCTTCATTTTCCTTCAGCCGGTCTAAAAGTGCCTTTGGTATTTCCATTTTCTCCTGTGTCCCATCTGCAGCTGCAGTCGTAATTCTCCGGTAGGGTTTTTCCACCCTTATTCCTTTAAAGGGCATTAGCAATAAAGTCAATATGATTTGCCATACCCGTTGAATTGCCGTTTAACCGGATTGCGGCGTTTGAGCCGCTATACCTGAGGCGGTCCGGGCATGTTGACAAAGGTATCCGGGCCGGGTAAGACAAAGGATGTTGTGGACAAGCAGAGTTAAATAACTTGGGGCAGGAGTGATATGGGATCTTTAAGGCTTGGGGCTGGCCCGCTTGCGGGATGTGCGGCCTTTGTCATTGTTGTGGCCGGGATGAAGGCGGCTTCCTTGCTGGTGGTGCCTTTTCTTCTGGCCGGCTTTTTGGCCATTATCTGCGCCCCGCCGCTGTACTGGATGAAAAGCAAAGGGGTTCCCAGTCTTTTGGGGATTGTGCTGCTCATGCTCGGCGTTATCGCCGTCCAGGTGGTGCTGGTAACTCTGATCTCCTCCTCCATTGCCGATTTCAGCAAAAATCTTCCTTTGTATCAGGAGCGGCTTTTGGGGGTGATTTCATCGGGGCTCTCATTTTTATCCGATTACGGCATTGAGGTTGAGACCGACCGTCTGGCAGAACTTTTGAATCCCAGCCGGATTCTTAAGCTGGTGGCCAATACCCTCAACAGCCTTGGCGGGGTTCTGACCAATACGTTTTTTGTTTTTTTGACGTTTATCTTTATTTTGTCCGAGGCGGCGGGGTTTCCCAATAAGCTGCGGGCACTGTCGGACAACGGGGACAATGATCTTGCAAAATACACTGAGATTACCCAGGGGGTAAACCGGTATCTGGGTATTAAAACTCTGACCAGTTTAGGAACTGGGGCTTGTATCGCTTTGTGGCTTGCTGCCCAGGGGGTTGATTATCCTCTCATGTGGGGTATGGTCGCCTTTTTACTCAACTATATCCCCAACATCGGGTCCATTATCGCCGCCGTTCCCGCCACACTGCTTTCCTTAATCCAGCTTGGCCCTGTACCGGCCCTGGTAACGGCGGCGGGGTTTTTACTGGTCAATATTCTGATTGGTTCGGTGGTGGAACCCCGAATAATGGGGCAGGGTATCGGTCTTTCCACATTGGTGGTGTTCCTCTCCCTGGCCTTTTGGGGGTGGGCTCTGGGGCCTGTGGGGATGCTGCTCTCCGTACCCCTTACCATGGCGGTAAAAATCGCACTGGGCGGACGGGAGTCCACCCAGTGGATTTCTGTTCTTCTGGGCACCAACCGGGAAGCGGAAGCACTCCTGGCACAGCGGGGCAAAAAATAGCCCCAACCGAGCCGCTGTTACTGGAAACGCCCGGCCTGCGTGACGTTTGATCCAAGGTTAATATCTGGAACGGTTGCTAACCCAGACTTTCCGTGTTTCCCAATGCCCTCCGGAAATTTCAAACTCCTGGTACCGGCCTTCTATCCATCGGCCGTCTTCATTGTAATGGCCGGGGTTCCAGCGGGTTTCGGTTTCACCGGGAAGCCATATTTTTTCAGTTTTCCAATACCCGCTGGCTTTGTGCACAGGCCCCCTGTGCCTATGGGGCGGCGCGTGATGAACAACGACCGGTTCCGGCTTTGACATATTGTGAATGATGGCCGTTCCCAGGAGTACGGCCCCGGCCCCAAGGGCGAATCCTTCCAGGGTATGACGCCTGGCCGGTCCTGCCCAGGCGGTGCTGGATGTAAAACCGATCAGAACAAGGGCGGTGGTGATGATAGCAATCTGTTTTTTCATGGAAACCTCCGTTTTTTCAGATTCGGGCAACAGGCCCTTTATCCTATAAACGGATTAAACCCGAAAACCTTCGCAAGAAAATGACTTTTTTTGGGGAAGTATTGCGGTTTGCCGTTCCCGACAGGGTAGATTCAGCCGCCGATGGAGGTCATGTGACTGACGGGCCTGCCCTTGGGCCTTTTGCTGTCAAGATCGTGAAACAGAGGTTTTTGGGCCAGGGTTCCGACCATGATTTCCTTGAGGGTGTTATCGTCTGCCCCCTCCCTGAGCGGCGTCAGGATATCGGTTTCAAAGTCTTTAAGCAGGCAGGGTCTCAGCCAACCTCTGGAGGTGAGGCGCAATCGGTTGCACTCGCTGCAGAAATGGGAGCTGACAGGGGTGATAAAGCCCAGAATTCCTTTGGCGTTTTTGAGCCGGAAGTTTTTGGCCGGACCGTCATTTTTGTTGTGCTGGACCGGCTCAAGGGGGCCGTGGGCTGCAACAATCCGTTCCCGGATTTCATCGGTCAGAATCTGCTGGGATTTTTCAACATCCGAATTTCCCATAGGCATGTATTCGATGAACCGGATATGAAACGGCTTGTCTATGCTTAAGGCGGCAAGGTCCTGGATGTCATTGTCGTTAATGCCCCGAAGGGCCACGGCATTGATCTTGATCGGGCGGATGCCGGCCTTGTGCGCAGCCTGGATGGTCTCCCAGACCTGGGCAAACCGGTCCCGGCCGGTAATGGTTTTAAAGGTTTCAGGATTCAGGGTGTCCAGGCTGAAGTTCAGGCGGCGAATTCCCATGTTGATAAGGGCCTGGATCTTCTCCGGGGTCAGCAGGGCACCGTTGGTGGTGATGGAAATGTCCTGCAGGTCGGAAAGCTTGCACAGGCGTTCCAGAAAAAACATGATCCCCTTTCTGGCAAACGGCTCACCGCCTGTGATTCTGACTTTGGTGATGCCCAGTTCGCAGGCCAGGGAGGTAAGTTTTAAAATTTCCTCATACCGGGCAATCTTTTCATGGGCAATCACTTTGAAAGGCGTTGACGGGACACAATACCTGCACCTGAAGTTGCACCGGTCCGTAACGGAGATTCTTAGATAATTAATATTCCGGGTGCCTGCGATCATTGGATACTCCTTAGCAGGCGCTTTCGTCTGTCCAGTAGGCGGTAAGGGCGTCAATCACTCCCGGGATGGTATAGGGATCTGCCTCAATGGTTGGCGGAATGCCAAGAGATCTGGCTGTATCCGAAGTGATGGGACCGATGCTGGCGATGACGACGTCTTTGAGCAGGACCGGACCGTCTTCTTTTTCCAGAAGAGACATGAAATTGCTCACCGTGGAGGAGGAGGTAAAGGTGACCGCATCCACACCGCCTTCTTTGAGCAGGGAGATCAGCTCCTCTTTTCCTTGGCAGTCCAGTTCGGTTTCATAGGCGGTGACTTCATCCACCTGGGCGCCCATCCGGGTTAGCTCTTCGGGAAGAATGGTTCTTGCTTTTTTAGCCCGGGGCAGCAATACCTTTTGGCCCTTGATGGCCACGTTTGAAAAGGCATCCACAATGGACTCCGCCCGATAGGTTTCAGGAAGGATGTCTGAAATGATGCCGAAATCTGCCAGCCGGTCCTTGGTGACAGGTCCGATACAGGCAAACTTCAAATGCCCCAGCGCCCGGACGTCCTTGCCTTTTTCAAACAGGGTGTCAAAAAAGAATTTTACCCCGTTGACCGAAGTTAAGACCAGCCACTGGTAATCCTTTATGTTGTCAATGGCCGCTTCAAGGGGGGCCCGGTCCTTGGGCGGGGTGATTTTAATGGTGGGGATTTCAATGCACTGGGCGCCGAGCCGGGTTAACTCCGCTGTCAGACCGCTGGCCTGGGCCCGGGCCCGGGTGATGACAATGCGCTTGCCAAACAGCGGCTTTTTATCAAACCAGGCCAGTTCCTCTCTTAAGGAAACCACGTGACCCACCACGATGATGGCCGGGGATTTAAGCCCGGCAGCCTTTACCCGTTCCACAATGGTCTCCAGGGTGCCGGTCACGGTCTGCTGCCGGGTGGTGGTACCCCATCTGACCAGGGCCACCGGGGTGTCTGCGGGCTTGCCGTTTTCCACCAGGTTTTTAACGATATTACCCAGATTTTTCACCCCCATGAGAAAGACCAGGGTGGCGTCTGATTTGGCAAAAATATCCCATTGCATCCGGCTTTCACTCTTATCCGGGCGTTCATGTCCGGTGATAAAAGAAACAAATGAGGTGTGGTCCCTGTGGGTAACGGGAATCCCGGCATAGGCGGGTGCGGATATGGCTGAGGTGACGCCCGGAATAACCTCGTAGGCAATTCCGTCCTCGAGCAGTTCCTGGGCTTCTTCTCCGCCCCGTCCGAAGACAAAGGGGTCGCCGCCTTTAAGTCTGGCCACGGTCTTGCCTTGTTTGGCCTTGTCCACCAGCAGCTGGTTGATCTTGTCCTGGGTCAGGGTATGGTCCCCGCCTTTTTTGCCTACATAGATGATTTCAGCATCTTTTCCGGCATAGTCCAGCAGATAGGGGGAGGCCAGGTAGTCGTAGACCACCACATCTGCGGATTCAATACATTCTTTGGCCTTGATGGTGAGAAGCCCCGGATCTCCGGGACCTGCGCCGATGAGATAGACCTTGCCCTTAGTTGCTGCCATTTTGGTTCAACCCTTCCAATATGCGTCTGCCGCCTTTTTCAAGCAATAATTTCGCCAATGCCTTTCCCTTGTCCTCAATGTCGCAGGCTTTGGCAGTAACTGTTTCCCGGATAACTTCTGTGCCGTCCTCTGACGCCACAAGCCCTGTGAGCGATACACCGCCGTCTTCACAAAATTTTCCGAAACAGGCCACCGGGATATGGCAGCTGCCCTCAATCTGTTTGAGAAATGCCCGTTCTCCTGTCACGCAGATGCGGGTCGGCTCGTGGTCGAGAGCTGCCATGACCGCTTCCATGTCCGGATCGTTTTCCCGGGTCTCAATGCACAGGGCACCCTGGCCCACGGCAGGGACCATGGTGGCCTCGTCCATCACCTGGGTGATTTCATCGGCCTGGCCCAGACGTTTAAGCCCGGCGGTTGCCAGAATTATGGCATCATATTCGCCGGATTTTAGCTTGTTCAGGCGGGTATCCAGATTGCCTCTTATGGAACGGATGGTCAGATCTTTGCGGGCATTTTTGATCTGGGACCCCCGTCTCAGGCTGGAGGTACCGATAACGGCACCTTCCGGGTAGTCGGCCAGTTGCAGCCCCTCCCTGGAAATCAGGGCATCATAGGGGGTTTCCCGTTCCGGAACTGCACCGATGGTAAGGCCCGCGGGCAGCAGGCCCGGCATGTCCTTCATGGAGTGGACCGCCAGATCGATGCGGCCGTCCAGAAGGGCGGCTTCAATTTCTTTGACAAAAAGCCCCTTGCCGCCCACTGCCGCCAGGGGACGGTCTGTGATCCGGTCCCCGGTGGTTTTGATCACGTCAAGCGTCACGGTAAGGTCCGGGAAGGCTTTTTCAATAAGGCTTTTTATATGGTTGGCCTGCCACAGGGCAAGCTGGCTGCCCCGGGTGCCGATGCGTATTTCCGATTTCATTAAACGATTATCCTATGGTGCTGCTGCAGGAAGAGCAATTGGTGGAGGAACAACCGGCGCATCCGGAACTGCCTGCTGAAGTGGTGGTCTGAACCTGGCCCCCAGGGCCCTGGGATTTGGAGACAAAGCCGCATTTGGACATCTGTCTTTCTAATTCCTGGCTTTTACATGCCGGGCATTCCGGTTTAAAACTGCCCATGACAAGGGTTTCAAAATCCTTGCCGCAATCTTTGCATTTGTATTCGTATATTGGCATTTCTATCCTCATATATAATCGTCACAACAAACATATTACCATAAGGGATTTTTCTTAGTTTTTCAAGTCGGGCCCGGTTTTTAAAATCCGGGGCGCATTTGTCTTCCGCCGGAGCTGTAAGGCCTGTGAATTTTAGTTGAGATTTGTAAAAACGACTGATACAACAGGTAATATCATGGTCTGATATTCTCCAATAGATTGATTTCGCCCCGGGATCCCTTTTCCATTCGCAATGGGTATTCCCTGCTCCCGATTCCGACAAGTTCTGTATCGAAGGACCATAACCGGCGGGCATTTCATTCCTTTCAACTTCTTGATTTGTTCCCGGTCAACGACAGTCGCAGAACCTAAAGGAGGGCCAATGTTCAACATCCGTTTAACCATTGGTAAACAGATCGGTGCAGGTTTTATGGTCTTGCTCTTGATCATTTCAGTACTGGGCAGCCTGGGGGTATGGTGGATGAAAACCACCCAGATGGAATCGGAGACCCTTGTCCGGGAGTATGTCCCTGAAATGGGGGTGGCCTCAAAGATTCGGGCCGGTGCCAATCGCCTCATGTACGAGATGAGGGGATTTGTATTTACCGAAGAACCGGCATATTTTGATGCGGCGCTAAAACAGGTGAACCGATTGAACACCGGGATTAAAGACGGGTACGAATTGGTTCAAAGCGCTCCGCGCCTCACACAGCTTGCCGGCGCCCTAAAGGAAATAGACGCGGCGAAAAATGAGTACGAGGCGGCCATGGCGGCCATAAGAAAAACCGTTTCAGGGCTCATCGAAGAGCGAACGCGTCTGGAAAAGACCGCGCTTACCTATATGGACAACGCCCGGGCCTTTTTGGAAAGCCAGAATCGGTCCTTTCAAATGAACCTTGAAGAGCGGCAGGAAAAGGTCCGCATTGTCACGGACATGGTGAACCTGGGCAATAGAGTCCATTCGGCAAGTTTCAACGCCCAGATTCTCAATGACATGGCAATGATGAAGGCCGCTGTGGACATGCTTGGAAAACTGGGGAGCCTGACCGGGCGCCTGCGGCCCATTACGCGTCATGATGATGATATCGCCCGTATAGATGAAACGGAAAATGCAGCCGGGGAATATGTCCAGGCCCTGGACGGATATATTCTGACCCATAAAGCACTCAAGACGGCCGAGCGCAAGATGAAGGCCAATGCCCGGGCGTACCAGGGCAATTGCGCCACCATCCTCAAATCCCAGTTCAGACAGATGAAAACCGGAGCGAATATGGAGGAGACCGCCCGGCGGATACGGTTGATAAACGATATCATGGCCCTCGGCAACCAGGTGGAGGTGCAAAATTTTAAAGCCATGGCCGGCCAGAATATCAAGGGCATGCAGTTGGCAATCCGGAAATTTGCAGCCTTTGAAGAAGATCTGGCCCGGTTGGAGCAGATCACACGCTCCGCCCAGGAGAAACAGCGCATTGAAGAAACCCGGGTGGCCGGAAAAAATTATATTGAAGCCATGACCGCCTGCCTGACCGCTTTTTCCAAGCTGAACGACCACCGCGAGGTCATGGATGCCGCGGCCAACCGCTATACGGCCCAGTGCCGGGAATTTTTGGACAGCCAGCAGCAGAAACTTGCCCGGGAGATGCACGACAGCCACCAGAAAATCACTTTGATGCACGATATCGTTATTTCAGGCAAGGACACACGGATTCAGGCATTCAAATCCCAGGTCCTGAATTCTCCCGGCATTATGGAAGAGGGGGTGAAACAGTTTAAAACTGTGGCTGAAGCCTTTGAACGGATTTTGGCCCTCACCCGGGACGCCCGGGATACGGAAAGGCTGACCGTTATCCGGGAGGCCGGCATGGCCTACGAATCCAGTATGACCCAGTTTCTGGTCGGGTGGGCTTCTTTGAGGAAGCTGGACACCGTCAGGGAAGGCTTGGGCCAGCAGGTCATTGAAAAGACAACCCTGCTTCAGGATACGGCGGAAAGAAGCACCGACCGTATTGCCGCAGGAGCCTCTTCCAAATTGTCCCGGGCCTCCACCATGATGTTCTTCGGTCTGGGAACGGCCTTGGTTTTAGGCCTTGTCATGTCGCTGCTGATTTCCGGGAGGATCATCTCTTTTATGGGAAAGGTGGCCGCCACCATGGGAGACGGTGCCTCCCAGGTTGCACGGGCCTCCGGCCACATTGCCGCCTCCAGCCAGACCATGGCTGACGGGGCTGCAAGTCAGGCCGCCTCCATTGAACAAACCTCTTCAGCCGTTGAACAGATGGCGGCCATGACCCGCCAAAACGCTGAGAATGCCGGCCGGGCGGACATACTCATGCAGGATGCCAACCGTACAGTGGGAGAGGCCGGAAAGACCATTGAGGCACTCACCCGGTCCATGGCAGATATCTCAAGGGCCAGTACGGATACCGGCAGAATCATCTCCACCATTGACGAGATTGCCTTTCAGACCAATTTGCTGGCCCTGAATGCAGCCGTGGAGGCGGCCAGGGCCGGAGAGGCGGGTGCCGGCTTTTCGGTGGTGGCCGATGAGGTCCGAAAACTGGCCATCCGGGCGGCCGAGGCCGCCAGGAATACCTCGGATCTGATTGACAGTACCATTGCCCAGGTGGCCGGCGGATCCGAGCTTCTGGAAAACACCAATGCCGCTTTTTCCCGGGTACGGGACAGCACCGGAGAGGTAGGATGCCTTTTGGGCGAGATATCCACCGCGTCTAAAGATCAGTCTGACGGCATTGAGCAGATCAACCAGACCATCGCGGACATGGCAGGGGTTGTCCAGCACGTGGCCGCCAATGCCGAGGAAATGGCTTCCGCCTCCGAAACGTTGAGCACCCAGGCCGAGCAGATGAAACTGAGCGTAGACGAGTTGACGCAATGGGTGGGTGTCCCGGCAAAAACGTCCGGTAAACTGCTGGCCCAAAATCGGGCGGCCGGTTCTTGTTCAAGCAAAAAGTCCCCAGCAAACCGGGGCGCTGGCAAAGACAGGGAAATTACTCCGGACCGGATTATCGCACCGGATGACGGATCATTTTAGAAAAGGAGAGGATCATGGTAAAAAAATGGATTGCTGCTGGTATTGGCGTTTTGATTGGACTGGGGTTAGGGTCAGGTGCCGGGGCCGGGGAACTCACCGCTCTGATGTGCAAGGACAAGGTCATTGCCGCTGCTGAACTCATCGAAAAGGAAGGCCGGGACGCTTTTGCCAAGATCAAGGATCCCAACGGGGAGTTCCGGTTCGGCGACGGCAAAGGCTATATCTGGATCCAGAATCTGGACGGGATTATGGTCATGCATCCCATTGCCAGCCATCTGGACGGTAAGGGGCTGTACAATCTCCAGGACGAGGACGGCGTTTATTTTTTTATGGCCTTTAATGAAATGGCTGAAGAGTACGGAGCCGGCTGGGTCGGCTACCGTTGGCCCAAACCCGGCCAGAAGGAAAGTTCGCCCAAAATTTCCTATGTGAAACTGGCCGAGCATGGAGACGAAAGCTTTGTTGTCGGTGCGGGCATGTATGATGTCACGACGGATCAGATCAAGGCGCAGTTCCCCGATGACCCCCTGTACGGAGACTAGTCTGTTCCTTTCTCGGCCTTGTATTTTATCCATGCGCCGTTGATGAGGGTGTGAATGTCGTAAACCGGCCGGTCTGTGGCACTGTGGACCGTTTCTCTATACGGCGGCATATTGGTACATTCCAGGACAATAGCTCCGATTTCCGGATGGGATCGGATCAGGTGCTGGGCCGTTTTTTTCATTTCAGTGTCGCAGGCCCTCCTGTCCATGGTTTGCCCGCCCCGAATGAACACACGGGTGAATTCTTCGGCGTCATCCATACCCGCAATACGGACCGGAAGATTCCGGATGCCTGCAGCGGAAAGATGGGCCGGGGTCAAGGATTGTTTCCGGGCGGTAATGATTCCTACGGCCTGATCCGGACCTATCGTGTCAAAAATTCGGGGAACCTGCAGCAGGCTTGAAGTCAGCACAGGAACGGGAAGCGCCTGTGAAAGTGTTTTGTGGAAGAGGGCCAGAAATCCGCAGGAAGTGGATACGGCCCAGGCTCCCTCTCGGACCAGTTTTCGGCCGGCTGCTATTATGGGCTGGACGAGTTCTGGATCAGCCTGGATAACGATGCGCTCTGGGGAGGCGCCTTTTACCACTTCATACCGGACGGGAAAGTCAAAGGAATCCGGATTGCCGATATCTCCTTTTATCCTGGGGAATACGGTATCCAGCATGATAATGCCCAGAAAGGCTTTGGCCATATTAATCCTCCTTGAGAAACGGTCCGATGGGCATCGGTTTTACGGGTGCTCTGGAAACCGGGGGGGCTTCCGGCACTCCCACCCCGGGGCACAGGGCGGACAGAATATCCTGTATCATGGGACCGCAGGTCCTTCCCTGGCAGTGCCCCATACCTGCCCGGGTCGCCCTCTTGAGAATGGCAGCCGTTTCAAAGCCGTTTGCTGCCGCCCTTCGGATATCCCCCATGGTCACGGATTCACAACGGCAGATAAGGGTTTCGTCCGGCACCTGTTCCCAGAAAGATTTCGGAATTTGGCAGAACCTGTTGAGAAAACGGCCGAAGGCAAGCGCTTTTTCCCTTTCCGGAACAAGGTCGGAAATGGGGCGCCCCAGCAGGGAACGGGCCGCCATCTTTCCTTCTAACAGGGATTTGCCTCCGCCGCCGATTCCTGTGACTTCTCCCGCAGCGAAAATCCCCGGTATGGACGTGGAAAGGTCGTCCCCGGTTTTGATTACCCAGCCCCCCCTGTCAGGAATATGGGTTAGATGACACCCGGCCTGAACGGCCAGTTCCACGTTTGGAGCAAATCCATGGCCGATGGCCAGGGCCTTTGTAGGGATTATTTTTTCCGTGCCGGCGATGGGTTGACCTTCGGAGGTCAGCCTTGCAGTCACGGCGCTTTCAAGGCAGTCCTTTCCTCTGGCTTCAATAATGCCGGTCTTGTATTTTACAGGCACTAAGGCTTTGAAAAGTCTTGCCTGGTGTATGATCCCCTCTATTATTTTGGGCAGGGAATGGGGCAGATGCCGGAAAATATCCATCCCCCTGGCCAGGGAAACCGGGGTCAACATACCGCTGATGTTTCCGCCGCTTGTCAGAATCTGGGAGGCCAGGACCATGTTTATGGGGGAGGTGCCTGCCACCAGGGTCGTCCGGGCCGGCAGGACTCCGTGGGTTTTGATGAGAAGCTGCGCCCCTCCGCTGGCCATCACCCCGGGCAGGGTCCAGCCTTTAAACGGTAGGAAGCGCTCCCGGGCTCCAGTGGCCAGGATAATGGCCTGGCTTTTAATTTCCTTAACCTGCGGCGTTTTGCCCGGGCGGTTCTGGATCACCAAAAGGGTCATCCCCGGAAAGATCCCATGGACCTGGGATCCTGCCATCAGGGTAACCCTGCCGGAGCGTGTCACCGTCTTGATCAAAGCGAATCCTGCAGCTTTTGAAGGGTCCACACGGGCTGCCAGGTCTCGGGCCGGCCATTTGCCCTGGAGGAGCTGTCCCCCGGGGCGGATTGCCTCATCAATGACCAAAACGTCTATGCCTGCACGTGCCAGTTCTGCGGCCGCCGCCAATCCGGCGCATCCGGTTCCGATGACCACTGCCGGCCAGGTTTCAGTACACCAGGGCATGGGTTTCGATCTCCATGTGATTTTTCACCAGGGTGGTACAGGCCTGCTGATCCGGGACACCATTGATGGTCACCCGGCATTGGTGGCAGACACCCATACCGCAGAGGCCTCCTTGGGTGTGGCCGCTTTTTCTGTCACGGCCCAGAGCGTATATGCCATGGGCTGTGAGCAGGGCAAAGACGGTTTCGCCTTCAAAAGCGGTTACGGGTCTTCCGTTGACCCGCACAATGAGTTGTTTTCCCCGGGCCTTGCCCGGAATGCGCAGGGTTACAGGCATCAGAATTCCTTTTTTACATCCGTCCGGAACCTGTCCGGCGAAAATGGGGTCATGTCATGGGGAATCGGCAGGTTTAGAATCATCTTTGCGACGATATCCCCGGTAACAGGGGCCAGGGCAATGCCGTCCCCCTCGTGGCCGGCGGCCATGAATAATCCTTGCAATCCGCTGACCGGCCCTATTAGGGGGAGACCGTCGGGCGTCCAAGGCCGAAGGCCTGCAAAACAACGAAGGACCTGGATCGTTTTTAGCTTCGGAATGAGTCCTGCCGTATTTTTTAAAATGGTTTTTATTCCCGTCAGAGTGTTTTGGCGGTCAAACCCGGCAAATTCGCGGGTGGATCCCAAAAGCAGGTTCCCGTTGTGGGTCTGCTCGATGGAAATACCTTCACCTGAGGTCTTTGCCAGATCCGGGTTATACTTGGCTGCGATATACTTGGCCGAGATAAGGCAGTGGGAGAGTGTCGGCGCCACTGGCTGGGTGACTGCGATCTGTCCCCTCCTGGGGGTTATGGGGAAATGAATCCCGGCTGCGGCGGTCAGCTCAGCAGCCCTTGCCCCGCAGGCATTAACGACGATATCCGCGTTAAATTTCCCCTTGTCCGTATCCACCCCGGTCACCCGGCTGCCTTTGGTCCTTAGATTTTTTACCCGGGTTCTGGGAATAATT
Source organism: uncultured Desulfobacter sp. (assembly GCA_963677255.2). GTDB lineage: Bacteria > Desulfobacterota > Desulfobacteria > Desulfobacterales > Desulfobacteraceae > Desulfobacter. Next base: position 480,653 of record CAXXER010000005.1, read on the forward strand.
TTTGCCCCTTGTTTTTTTGCGCCCAGGGCAAAGCCTATGGTCAGGCCCATGGGATTGACCTGCCCGTCCAGAGGGGAAAAGGCCGCTCCCAGAATATGGCCGGAGAGGGCTGGTTCTTTTTCAAGGGCGTGTTCCCGGTCCAGAATTTTAACATCCAGGCCGATTTCCCGCTGGTCCCGTGCATAGGTTTCCATGGCCTGGTATTCGTCCTCGGTTTCAATGATCACCATGCCCCCGCAGGGAGTGTATTCAATGGGAAAAGGCAGAACCGTTTGAAGTTCCTTAAACCGTTTCATGCTTTCCATGGCTAGTTCCAGGTGGATTCCCGGTTTTTTGGACTGCATGAAAATCAACCCGTCACAGGCTCCGGAACTGCCTGAGGCCAGCTCTTTTGCCTCGATCAGTGTGACTTCTGCTTTCCTGCAGGTTAGGTGCCAGGCAATGGCGGTGCCGATGACACCGCCGCCGATAATCAAAACTTTTGGGGTAGGCATCAGGCGGCGTTCCTCCGTCGGCGGATGTATGGCCAGCCCGCCATGGCAGCCACTGTGATCAAAACAGCTGTACGAACGGCCAGCAGGTTCAATATCTGGGGCTGGGTGCACACAATAGTCATGGCGACAGCTATGGTGAAAAGGCCCAGTCGGGCCGGGATGGCCAGGGGCTTGAGAAAAAAGGCGCTCAGCGCCCCGGCAAACAGCAGGGTGGCAATGATCAGTCCGCAGACCACCGTGATGATCTCCATGGGACTGCCCTTCATGAGCAGGGCTGGGTTGGTGATGAACACGTAAGGGATCAGAAATCCCACCAGGGCCAGTTTAAAGGCCTCGAATCCGGTCTGGAGCGGTTTGGATTTTGCAATTGCTGCAGCGCAGTAGGCCGGGACACATACCGGGGGAGTGATACCTGCAAGGATGGCAAAGTAAAAGACAAATAGATGGGCGGGCAGCATCCCTACGCCCATGGCCAGCAGGGCCGGGCCTCCTATTGTAATGGCGATGATATAGGCAGGGGTGCAGGGCAGGCCCATGCCCAGGACCAGGGAGGTGATCATGATCAGTAAAAGGGCCGGTAGCAGGTGGCCCCCGGACCAGTTGGTAATCACCGTAGCGATCCCCAGGGCCAGCCCCGTGTGGGTGACAATGGCCACTACCATGCCGGCCCCGGCACAGGCCAGGGCGATCATGATCATGTTATACCCGGATAGCCTGAGGGTTTGCCAGATCCGGGCCGGTGTCATCCGGGTTTCCTTTTTAAAAAATGAGATGAGAAACGTAATGCCGATGGCGGCGTTGGCTGATAAAAACGGGGAATACCCTTTGAGAAGCAGGGCCACCAGAATCACCATGGGCAGGAGCAGGTAGGCGTCTTTTAATATCTGTCTCCAGGAAATAAGCTCCTCGTCGGTCAGACCCAGAAGATTTTCCTTGCGGGCGGTGTAGTGCACCCGAAGCACCAGGCTCAGATAGTAGAGCAGGGAGCCCAGCATGGCGGCAATGACGATGCTGACATAGGAGATACCGGTGATTTCCGCCATGACAAAGGCACCCGCCCCCATAACCGGGGGCATGAGCATCCCGCCGGTGGACGCCGCGGCTTCTACCGCTCCGGCAAACCTTCGGCGGTAACCCATGCGGGTCATCATGGGGATGGTAAATACGCCTGTGGAGTACACATTGGCCGCAGCTACACCGGAGATGGAGCCGAAAAGTCCCGAAGAGATCACGGCGATTTTGGCCGGCCCGCCATATCCTTTTCCCGCAATCCGGCAGGATAGATCTGTAAAGAATTGTCCGGTCTTGGTGACCTCCATAAATGCACCGAAAATTACAAAGAGAGCCACAAACGTGGCCGAGACCCCGGTGATTGAGCCGAATATGCCGGCATCGGTGATGAGAAACTGCATCTCCACGATTTCAGGCAGAGACGGGGATCTGGCATAAAAGACCCCGGGCAGGTAGGGGGCAAGGAAAAGATAGGCGAAAAAGGCGGCGATGAGCATGGCCATAGCCGGGACCACAGCCCGGCGGATGGCCTCAAGGAGGAGGAGGATCAGCATGCCGCCCAGAATCAGTTCAATGGCCAGGACATCGTCAACGAATTCCAGCCGTTCGGCCAGGTAGTCATGGCGGATGATGACATAGAGGCAGGGCAGGGTGGATAAGAACGCGAGAATCCAGTTGCCGATGCCTATTTTACCGTGGATTCCTTTTTTCCCGGTGGCCGGGAAAAAAATAAATGCAGCGGGAAGGAGGAACAAGAGATGGACACCCCGCTGGATTCTGGGCTCAAAAATGCCCTGCATGGCTGTGTAGAGCTGAAAAATAGAGATCAGGACCAGCCATGCACCGGCTGCTTTGTCCTGCCAATTGTTGAGTTGTCTCATGAGTGTACCGTTTCCGCAACCTAAGTCGTTTGAGGCCCTGGGGAGTGCCGGACAAAAGGAGTGACTGCCGGGCCTGTCCCGGCAGCCTCCCTCTGGATTTTACTTCATCAACCCTGCGTCTTTGTAGTATTTCTCCGCCCCCGGATGAAGGGGGAGGGCCACGTTTTTCCATCCGGTTTCAGGCAGAAAGTTTTTGTTGGCCGGGTTGATGGTGTAAAGTTCTTCCTTATTCTCGCAAATGATCCTGATGATGGTATAGGCGATGTTATCCGGCACATCCTTATTGATGAGCAGTTCTCCAGCACTGACCACGGTGGGGACATCTGTTGTCTGCCCCTTGTATGTTCCTTTGGGGATCAGGCTTCTGCCTGAGTCCTTGGACAAAGTGCCCAGTTCATCGTGAAGATGGTCAATGCAGTCGTCTGAAAGGGAGATGAGCTGGCTGTCCCGGCTGACAGTCATTTCCGTTATGGCGGCACCGGGCAGGCCCAGGTGGGTAAAGACAAAGTCAACGTGCTTGTCCTTGTACAAGTTTACCATATCCGAATAGACGGCGTTGAAAACCTTTCCGCCGGCCTTTTCAATGTCGGCAAGGGAGACACCGTAAAATTTGAGGATGGTTTTGATCAGGGGCAGGTCGGAAGTGCCTTTCATCGGGGCCGCAACACGAAGTTTTTTACCGGCCTTGATCATATCGGCCAACTGGGCCATGGTCGTGACACCCGTCTCTTTGGCGCCGAGCACGTGGATATGATAGATGCCGAAGATGCCGCCCAGGGACTTGACGTCCGGGTTGGGTTTTTTATAGACGGGTGCCAGGCCTTTGAGGGCCATCTTGTCGACAAAGGTGATGCCCCAGCCAAGGTCGTCCTTGTGTCTGGACACCCGAACCGGGTTAACCACGCCGCCTCCGGGAACAACTTTGAGGATCAGGTTGGGTTCTTTTTCTGCAATCATTCTTGCGATGCCACCGGCCTGGACATACCAGCCGCCGCCAACGCCCCCTGCAACCCAGGTCAGGGTGGCTGGCTGGGTAACGGCCATGCCGGATGCCGATGCGACTGCCGGAAGGCTGCCAAAAGTGATGATCATCAATGCCAGGAATAACAGTTTTTTCATGGTTCCTCTCCTTTAGGTAAGATTAATGACGTTCTGCCCTATATTCTGTAACCTGCCACTACGACTCCGGCTGGTTCTTTGTTGCTGCATGCCAGGAGTAGACCGGGGGATACTCGTCAGCCTCGGATTCGCTTATGACATCTATGAAAAATGGCCCCTGATGGCTGAATGCCTCCTCAAGGGCCTGATCCAGTTCTCCGGGGGAGGCAACGGACCGGGCCTCCAGTCCGAAGCCCTGTGCCACTTTTGAAGGATCGTTGGGAGTAAAATCCACGGAAAAGTACTTCCCGCCGGCATGCAGTTTCTGAAGGGCCTTGATCCAGCCAAACGCCCCGTTGTTGAAATGGATGAGGACCGCCGGGATTTTGTACCGGGAAAGGGTTTCCAGTTCTCCTGCGGACATGCCCAGGGACCCGTCTCCAAATAGACCGACCAGCCGGGCCTCTGGACGTGCAAAGTGAGCGCCAACCAGGGCGGGTATGGCATATCCCAGCCCGCCGTATGCCCGGGGAATGATAAATCGTGAGTTTTCTCCCGTCAGCTTCAGGAAACGGGTGACATAGGGCGTGGGGGTGCCTGCATCCGAGATGACTACTGTGGTCCGGGTCAGGTGCCGGTTCAGGGCGGCCACGATTCTTTCGGGTTTGAGGGGAACCTGGGTGGCCTGGAATCTTGGAACCGCCTGTTCCCAGAACGTGTTTCGATGGACGTTGAGTGTCTCCACCCATTTGGAAGCAGTCCTTTGGCCTGTTTTCTCCCTTACCAAGGTCAGCAGGTCCATGGCAACCAGGCGGGCGTCTCCGGCCAAACTCAGGCTGTTATTAAAATTATTGCCCAGCATTTGAGGGTTCAGGTCAATCTGCAGGATCTGGCAGGGGCCTGAGGGCATGGACCAGTTAATAGTGGACACCGATCCCATCTTACAGCCTACGTATAGCAGCAGGTCTGCCTCCTCAACCGCCCGGTGGGCATGGGGGTGAAACCCGTTATCACCGATTACCCCTAAGGCAAAGGGATGATCGTCAGGCAAAAGCCCCTGGCCGGAGATGGTGGAGACCACCGGTATGGCCAGCCATTCTGAGAGGGCCTGAATTTCCCGGCCCGCTCCGGAGTGGTTTGCCCCGCCGCCGACAATGATCAACGGCTTTTGAGCTTCAAGTATCAGAGCGGCCATTTTCTCCAGCTGCGCCCGGGCGCCCCGGGTCCGGTATGCCGGATACGACCGGCACTCCGCCTCTGCATAGATCTGGTCGGTCCCGCCTTTAAACTCCTCTGCCAGAGCCTCTTTAGGAAAGGCCAGATGAACGGATCCGGGGCGGCCTGTGGTGGCGATCCTGAAGGCCCGGCGGATGATTTCAGGTACCTTGTCCACACCCTTTACCACGGTGGACCACTTGGTGATGGATTCGAACAGTTTTTGGGTATCCAGTTCAGTGATGGTCTGCTTGCCTTCTCCTGACAGAGGGATATCTGATGTGATGGCAATGACGGGGATGGATGAGGCATTGGCTTCAGCCACGCCGGGAACCGTATACAGGGAACCTGCCCCGCTGGGGCATTCGCAGATACCGGGTTTATGGCTTAAGCGGGCGTAGGCATCAGCCATGAATGAGGCGGACCGCTCGTCCCGGGCCATGATATGTCGGAGCACCGGCGGGTCTGCCGTGGCCTGGCTGTCGTAGAGGGCTTCATATAATTTGATACTGGTGTCGCCCGGTACCCCGAAGATGACGTCTACCTGGTATTGTCTGAGCATTTCAACGATGGCGCGGGCACCGATCATGTCTGTTCTCCTTAAAATTACTTTCAAAATTGTCATTAAATTATTTCATAAAAAATTTAATGAAATAATTTATTAAATCTAAATACCAGTTTTACTCCTTTGTCAAGGGTAAATGCCAGCGCATTGCCAGGATATTGAAACCGAATTGGAGACCATACCACATAGAACTTGCTATTTAATAAATAATTTAATAAATTTATTTCACGATAACCCCACGGAAAAATGAGATGACCCAGGGAAAGCCTAAAAAAGAAAAAGATCTGACCCATAAAGCCTATGCAGCCATACGGCAGATGCTATTTTACAACGAAATCATACCGGGACAGAAGATTAAATACAAAGACCTGGCAGGAAGGATCGGTGTGAGCATGACCCCTGTAATCCAGGCATTAAAGTGGTTGGAGTTCAGAAATATTGTCCGCCATGAGGCCAACCGGGGGTATTATGTCAATCAGGTGAGCCGCAAAGAAGTAGCCGAGGTCTACGATTCCCGGCTGCTGATTGAAGGATCGCTGGTGCCTGAGATTATACGTCAAAAGGAACAGGGGGGCATGGAAGAGCTGCTTCGGTCCTATGATGCGTATAAGGCGGCTGCGGCCCAGGACAATTACCATAAAAGGATGGTCACCGACATGGATTTTCACATGACTCTGGCGGCCATGGCCGGGTGCCGGATCCAGCTGAATATTCTCCAGGGGTTGTTTGACGTTCTGCTGCTCAGATATTCCAGAAACCTTTTTTATCTGAGTGTCATGGACTCCTCTCTGGATGAGCACACCATTATTCTTGAAAAATTACAAGAGGGGGACGGTAACGGGGTGGCCCAGGCTCTTTCATGCCACATCACCAATGTCAGGGATCATATCGTAAAGGGTATGGACCGTCTTATCACCAATGAAAAAGAGTCGTTAACCGATCGGTCTTTCCTCTGACCGGGACTAAGATTCAGAACTCAGATCGCTTCCAGAACCCCCGCTGCAATAAGCGGAATGAGGATTTCGTGGTGGCCCACGATGGCGTAGCCCTTCCCTTTGCCCAGGGTCGGGCGGTTGACCACGTTGGTCATGGGGCGGTAATGGCGGATGAAGTCCAGGTTGACCGTGGTGAAATCATCTACGCCCTGGCCCAGATTGCGAGCCAAAGTCAGAGCCTTTAAAAAGACCTCTGGCAGAATCACGGCGGAGCCTGCGTTGATGAAAACCCCTTTTTCTAGGTTGGCCACTTCCTGGGTAAATCCTAAGAAATCCCGGTGGGAGGCTTTGCCGCAGGCCGCGGCGTCAAATTCGGGGTGCATGTGAATGATGTCTGTTCCCACGGCCACATGGACGGTCACCGGGATGTCCAGCCGGGCGCCGGCCGCCGTGATGCTCAGGTGTTTAAAGGGCAGGTCCCGGTCATTGATCAATTGTCCCACAGCCCGGCCCAGACCGATTTGATGTTTCTTAGCATTGGCAATGGCCTGGTTGAGAAAATCCGAGGTTTCCTGTGCCATGCCAAAGCTGCCGTCGGTGAGGCTGGCCGCCACATCCTCGCTGGTTTCCCCGGTATAGGCGGTTTCCAGGTCATGGATAATCCCGGACCCGTTCATGGCCAAAAGGGTCAGCACCCCTTTTTCCATCAGGTCGATGAGTACCGGACTCATGCCGGTTTTGATGACATGGCCGCCCATGCCGAAGCACACGGAACGGTTCCCTTTTGCCGCGCGGGCCACGGCGTCAATAACCTGCCGGATATCCCTGCCGGCCAGAATAGAGGGCAGGGTGTCCAGAAAGGAGGTGAAACTGCCGCCTTTGGTCCAGGGACGGGAAAAATCCTTTTGTGAGACCAGGCTTTTCCGGGTCTTGATGGAGTAAGTTTTGAGCCTTGAAAAATCCAGGGGGCGGGCTTCAGGCATGGTAGAGAATCCTTTCGGTGAGATCACAGAGGATATGGGCCAAAAGGATATGTACCTCCTGGATCCTTGCCGTGGCCGGAGCGTCCACACAGAATGCCATTTGGCTCAGATCTTTGAGCTGCCCTCCGGCTCCGGAAAATCCCACCAGGGTCAGGCCCATGTCAAGGGCGGCCTGTGCCGCTTTAATCACGTTGGGGGAGTTCCCCGAGGTGGAGATGCCCACGGCGATGTCCCCTTCTTTTCCTAACGCCTGGACCTGTTTGAGAAAAATATCATCATAGGAGTAGTCATTGCCGATACTGGTGATGATCGAGGTATCGCAGGTCAGGGCAATGGCGGCCAGGGGCGGTCTTTCAATCTGGAACCGGTTTACAAATTCAGCGGCAATGTGCTGGCAGTCGGCGGCGCTGCCGCCGTTGCCAAAGAGCAGGATTTTACCCCCCTGTTTCAATGTCCGGGCCATGGCCTGGGCGCAATCGGCAATGGCCTGCTCGTTGGCGGTAAAAAAAGACTCCTTGGCCTTTATGCTGTCGGTAACGGTCTGACGGATGATTTCTTTCATATCGTTTTTGTTGGCTCCGAATTATGCGGATTTGATGGCATTGTCCCGGTCGGCGTCCCGGACCTGTTCCGTGAGCGCCTCAATTTCTTCCAGTCGCTCCTTGAACAGGGGATTTCCCGGATCAAGGTCCAGGCTTTTTTTAGCGAAGCTTAGGGCAATGGTCAGGTTTTTTTCCTGGAGGGCCATGGCCTTGGCATAACCGGACAGGGCGATCGCATCTCCGGGGCTGTACTTTACGGCAAAGTTGAAGGCCGTGCCGGCACCGGCGGCGTCTTCACGGTCTAAAAGGATCTGGCCCTTGATCCGGTATGGGGTGCCGGATTCGGGTTTGAGCCGGCAGGCCGCTTCCACATGAACCATGGCCTGGTCCGGTTTCTCCTGTTTGTAGAGCAGGTGGCCTAAAAGCAGTTCGATTTCAAAAACATCCGGGGAGATGCCGTGGGCCTTTTTCAGGTAAAAAACCGCCTTGTCTTCCTTTTCATTGATGCGGTGAATCAGGCCGATATTGTAAACCACCATGACTTCTTTGGGGTTGATGGCCGATGCGGATTCAAAAAAATCCAGCGCCTTGTCCAGGTTCCCCATGATGCCGTGGGTCACCCCCAGACTGTTGATCAGGTTGATATCCTTTGGCGCGATGGCAAGCCCGGCCTCGTAATCTGCAAGGGCCTCATCGTATTGTTCAAGCTGAAAGCGCCTGTCTCCGCTGATGTTCAACGACACCGCGTCAAAATGGATCATGTGGCCCGGGCCAAAAAAGGCCGCATGGTCGATGGCCTTTAACGCATTGGGCAGGGTGGCTTCCCAGGGAAAATCGTGGCAGGGAAAACTGGCCGTTCCCATGAGGATTTTGGCCCCCAGCTGATCAGAGATTTTGTCCTTGAGCAGGGTTAAAAGCCTGAGCCCGTCCTTTTCCTTTTCATAATCCCAGAACGCCAGGGCAAAGGCGGTATCATCCAGGGCTTCCCAAAGCCCCCTGTTCTGGCTGCTGGCCTTATCCAGGATGGAGTTGAAACAGGCCTCGAATATATCCCGGGCCTTTTCTTTTACCTCCTCTTTGGCATCGGTATCCACCTGGACGACGGCGCAGATCAGTCCTTTTTTGGGGGGGACCTTATTCAGCCGTTCTTCAAAGGCACTGTACTGAACTGCCGTGGTGTGGATGAGATCTGAAAAATAGGTCGAAGGCGGGTGAATTTTTGCATCCTCGGAGCCTTTTTTCAGAAAATGAATTTCCTTAGCGGTAAATTTCTGTGTCATTTTGGATTCAATACGGCGTCAAGGGTTTGTAAAAGAAGCGCATCCTGTCCCGGTTGAATGGTTCTGGGATCAATGATGTAGCGGTCATCCTCAATGCGGCCCATCACAGGGGGGGTGCCTTGCCGCAGGCGTTTTTCCAGGCTGGATACGGACATGGCTTTGGGCCGGATGGTAATGCAGCAGGTGGGCAGCTTCAGGTTGGGATAAGATCCCCCGCCCGGCCTGGAGTCCATGTCCGATGCCGCGATGTCAGCTGCGTGGCCAAGGACGGGTTCAAATTGTTTGACCAGGGTGTCGGCCTTTTCCTTTAACACCTCATAGGGCATGGTCAGCATCCTGAGGGTGGGGATTTCCCGGACGGCGGTGGCTTCGTCCCTGTACAGCTTCAGGGTGGATTCCAGGGCGGCCAGGGTCAGCTTGTCGATGCGCAGGGCCCGGGTCATGGGGTTGGCCTTGATGCGTTCGATGGTCTCTTTTTTTCCCACGATGATGCCGGCCTGGGGGCCGCCTAAAAGCTTATCCCCGGAAAAGGTCACCACATCGGCACCGGCAGCCACCCGTTCAAATACAGGCGGCTCTGAGGGCATGCCGTACCGGCCGAAATCCACCAGGGTGCCGCTGCCAAGGTCTTCCATCACCGGAATTCCGTGCTTTTTGCCGAGAGCCACCATGTCCTTTAAGCTGACAGAGGCGGTAAACCCTTCAATCTTATAATTTGAGGTATGCACCTTGAGGAACAGTCCGGTCTCTTCGGTGACGGCATTGTCGTAATCCCTTGGATGGGTGCGGTTGGTAGTCCCTACCTCCTTGAGCCGGCATCCGCTTTTGGCCATGACATCCGGGACCCTGAAAGACCCGCCTATTTCCACAAGTTCCCCCCGGGAGACCACCACATCCGTGCCCTGGGCGATGGTGTTCAGGGCAAGAAATACGGCACCTGCGTTGTTGTTGACGGCAATGGCGCTTTCCGCCCCGGTCAGTTCGCAGATCAGGCTCTCCACGGCAGCGTAGCGGATGCCGCGTTTCCCCGTGGCAAGGTTCAGCTCCAGGTTGGAGTAGGACCCGGATACGGTACGGATATTTTCCAGGGCATCCTGGCAGAGCAGAGCCCGGCCCAGGTTGGTGTGAAGCACCACCCCGGTGGCATTGATCAGGGGGATCAGCCTGTTTTTCATAACCCCTGCAGCCAGGCCGGCTGCTTCGTCCAGGATGGCTGAGGGCTGTGTTTCCCGGCTTTTGTCGGAGAGAATGTCGGACCGGACCTGGTCCAGGGTGGTGCGGATGGCCTCAAGGACGACCTTTCTGGGGATGTCCCGGAATCTTTTATCCTCACCGGCGGCATCCAGAAGATGGTCGACGCCGGGCAGTTGTTTAAGCGTTTCTTGTTTGTTCATTATTTTCTTCCCTCTCCCTGCGGGTCAGAGCCGCCAGGGGGAATTCATCCATTACCGTGATAATATCTTCGGAGGAGAGTCCCAGTCTGCGGCACACGGATTTCATACTCCGGGTCTGCATTCTTTCTTTATCCATACCGGTTAAAAATTTTTCCATCAAAAGGTCCGCCAGGTATACGGTGGCCACCAGGTTTTTGTGCTCATCTGCGCCTTCGGGCAGGTGGTGGTGCCGCACGGTCTCTGTCAGGGCTTTGGAAAACTGCCACTTTTTTGCCAGAATGGTGCCGGTTTTGCAATGGGTGATCCCCAGAATTTTTATTTCAGCCGTTAAAAAATTGTTATTGTCCTCCATGAGTTGCCGGAAAAGATAAGGGGCGCTCTGGGTGATGAACTGGTCCAGAACCACCCGGCCGATGTCATGGAGAAGACCTGCGGTATAAGCTTGCTTGGGATCTGTTTTCTTTGTTTTTTCAGCCAGGGCTTCGGCAACGCTGGCCACACCGACCGCATGGAAGAAAAGACCGCCCCGGCAAAGGGAGTATCCCGACGTTCCCGTCTGGTTGTAATAGGTTTCAACGGCAGCCGTGATCACCCCTTTGACCAGCATATCCCGTCCGAGGATCAGTACCGCCTCTTTAAGGGTGTCTATTTTCTGGCTGCCTGAAAACAGTGCCGAATTGCACAGCTTGAGGGTCTGGGCGCTGAGCACCTGGTCCCGTGAGAGCTCTTCTGTGACTGCCCCAATATCGTAGTGTCCGCTCTGAACCATCCTCAGGATTTTAAGGGCGGTCTGGGGGATGGGTCTTAAGGCATCAATGGTATGGGAGAGTTCGTCATCGGTGGGGGGGGCAAAGGTCGCATCCGGGGTCAGGTTTTCTCCGCCCCAGGCCGGGATGATGCGGGTCTGCCCGCAGGAAAGGTCCAGTTCCAGGGTGCAGGTGAAAAATCCGCCTGTTTCGGACTTGATGATGTTGATGCGGTTTTCTTTCAGGATGGACTGGGCGATATCCGCTGATCGGCCTCCGATATCCAGTCCCATGTCCAGCTGGGATACGGGTCCCACAAGGGCGCCTCCTGCAATGGTGGCTTCCAGGTTGTGCTTTTGACATCCCAAATCCTCAAGGGCCCGGATGAGCAGAGGAATACCCGAAGACGCATATTTTTCGGGGAAGTCCGGGGCAGACTGTCCCGGCGGCTCTGGCAGTAGAATATGGATTAATCCGCCGGCTTTTTTATCCCGGTCCACCAGGGCGACGCCCAGGCAGGTGCCAAGATAGGCCTGGAAGATGAAATCGGATTGTTCCATAGCCCTGAACCGGCCGGCAGCTATGTGCTCAATGATGGGTGGGATCATATTCCTAAGTTAAGCTTAATTGTCCTAAAATGGTACTAGATACCATTATTGTTTAAAGGGTTTCAACCTTTATCTTTAAGGGAATTTCCATTAACAGGCAGGGTAAATTTTTGAGTTTCACGGGTCGATTCCGGGTTAAGTTTTTTTCTTATCTGCCGATAAATGAGCATCAGCAAATAAATTGTCATGTTCCAGGAGGCGTTTTATGAAAATATCTTCAAGCATGATCCAAATGGCCTCAGAGCATTACTCCCAGGAACGGGATCAGACAACGGTGGAAATTCAGGGCCGTGACACGTTCCGGGGAAGGGCTTTGCCGGGGGGCGGTCTTTTTGACCGCGTCGACCTCGGATCCTATTCGGCCTGGGATGCCCAGTCAACCTATGATGCATCCATGACCTCCCGTTCCCAAGTCCGGGGTAAGGACGATGACAGTGGCCAGGCCGTCTACCAGCAGCGTATGGTCGAGCGCATGTCCGCGGCTGTGACCGGCCGGAATTTTTCCATTGGCAATATAGTGGATGGCAGGGAGATAAAAGGGGCCATGTGGTCCGCTGTGACTTCTCCTGACCGTTCCCAGATCACGGCATGGATCCGGGAAACCCGGACCCACGCCGAAGAAGAGCAGGTGGCTTTTTCTTCCGTGGGGTCGGTTCAAACCGCAGACGGCCGGATCATAGACTTCACCCTGGACCTTAATATGGAACGATCCCTTTACTCTCAAACTTACGGAGAGACAAAAGTGCGGGAAGCAGCCGTGACAGACCCGCTGGTCATCAACCTGGACGGCCTTCCCCCCAAACTGACAGACACCCGGTTCGAGTTTGACCTGAATGCCGACGGCACCATGGATGAGATCAGCTTTGTTTCCAGGGGCAGCGGTTTTCTGGCCTTTGACAAAAACAAAGACGGTATAATTAACGACGGATCAGAGCTTTTCGGCCCCGCCTCGGGGAACGGATTTGAGGACCTTGCTCTTTATGATGAGGACGCGAACGGCTGGATTGATGAAAATGATGCGGTTTTTTCCCAGTTATCCGTGTGGACCCGGGACGAAGACGGAGAAGACCGGTTGACCTCTTTAACGGATGCAGGCTTAGGCGCCATATTCTTAGGGTCGGCCTCCACCCCCTTTGACCAGAAGGCAGAGGATGGAAGCCTTCTGGGGCAGACCGCAGCCACCGGGATGTTTCTGTTTGAAAACGGCAATGTCGGAACGGTTCAACAGGTCGACCTTGCCGTGGGGCCAACGGAAGACGCATCACAAAACACAGGAGCGCCGGATCTTTTGAAACCGGTACTTCCGGCTTTTTTAGGTTCAGGCTTTAACACCCGGTCTGTGTCCGAGAATCCCCTTGAGGCTCTTAAGTCGTCTATCGCTGATTTAAGGCAGCGGCTACGCCTTCTTTTAGAAGGGATTGAAGGCGTTGGGAGCAGGCGGATTCACGGCTCTCTGTAAAGTGCCAGAACGCCGGACCGGGCAAGCTTCTTAATCCCGAAGGGATCGAGTTTTTCAAGGAGAACGTCAATCATGTCTTCGTCTCCTGTCACCTCGAAAATATAGTGACGGCTGCCCTTGTCCATGATCCGGCCGTTAAATTCTCCAACAATGTCTTCGATGGCGGTCTGGTGTTTGGGATCTGCTTTGACACAGACAAGTGCCATTTCCCGTTTGACCGCGTTTTCTCCGGTCATGTCCCGAAGTTTGATGACGTTCACCAGGCGCTTGATCTGTTTCATGCACTGTTCCAGCATCAGGGGGCTTGCATGGGTGGTGATAGTGATCCTGGACATTTTAGGATTGGCCGTGGGGGCGCCGCAGATGGTTTCAATATTGTAGCCCCTGCCGGCAAAAAGCCCTGTGATTCTCGCCGTAACGCCGGGCTCATTGTCCACCAGCATAGTCAGGGTATATCGGTTTGTTTTCATTTCCCTCCTTTGACGGTTCGTGCAATTTTGGGGGGAACCTTACCATCAGGCCTGTTCAATGTCCAGTTCTGTCACAGTTCTGTTCCTGCCGCAGGACTTGGCCTGGTAAAGGGCTGCATCTGCCCGCTCTATCAGTGAATCTAAGGTGTCCTTTGCCCTGAACTCTGCCACCCCCAGGGACATGGTAATGGCCCCCATGGGTTCTCCGGATTTGGTTCGCCACCGCATGGACTTGAGCTTGAGCCGGATCTGCTCGGCAAGGACAAAGGCCCCTTTTAATGCCGTATCCGGCAGAACAAGGAGAAACTCTTCCCCGCCGAACCGGGCGGCAATATCCTTTCCCTTGATATGCTCCTGGAGGAGTTTGGCCAGCATTTTTAATACATTGTCTCCGATCAGGTGGCCGTAGGTATCGTTGATCCGTTTGAAATGGTCGATATCGGAGATGATCACCGTCAGGGTGTTGGACGTTCTGATCGCCCGCTCCATGGCCTTTTTCATGGTCATTTCAAGGCCTCTGCGGTTGAGAAGACCTGTGAGCATATCTGTTTTTGCCGCCTGCTTGACCCCTTCCAGCTCTTTTTTCAGGGCGTGGATTTCAGACATGGTGTCGTCCATCTCTTTTTTTAGTGACTGGCCGTCTAAGATCATGTCCCGGGTTTTTGTCATGATCCCCCGGGAAATGGTCATCACCTGTTCTATGGACGGCTTTTTTTTCAGCTGATCGGCATAGGCTTCCAACTGCTGTCCCCGGTCATCCAGACGAGAGCCCGAATCCCCGAGATAGGCGCTCATTTCTGCAATAATGCTTTTCAACTCCTGGGTCTTTTGTTCCGCCAGGATGAACTGCTCATTGGCAATGTAAGTTTTAAACCAGGCGGACACCATCTCTGCGGTGATCTGTTCCTTATTTTTTTTATGGGCATGGATTTCATCGTTCAACTCCGCATTGCGTCCCGCGGCGAACTCGTACCAGACCGCATAGGTGACCGGGTTATAGGGAAGGTCGTACCCGGCGATCTCCTTGAGAGCCAGGCGAAGAAATGCCCCGGAGGTTTCGATGCTTTCCGGATATAAATGATCTAACATGGATCAGCCTTTGGTTCCGCAGGGTTCAGTTGAGCGGCTATAAGAGATGCAAGCTCCGTCAGGGTAAAGGGCTTTTTGATAAATGCGGCGTTTGAATCCTGGACCTGGTAAACTGCGTCGTGGACAATTTCGTCTCCGGCGTATCCGGACATGAAAATGGTTTTCGGCGGCCGGGAGATTTTCGCAATCTCTTTTAACAGGTGGGGGCCGTCCTCCTCAGGCATGACAATATCGCAGATGATCAGATCGATGCTGTCCGGTTGCTTTGAAAAGGCAGCCAGAGCCTCCTTTGGAGACGGGGTGGCAATGGCAGAAAAGCCCAGTTCCTCAACCATTTCGCCGACAAGCTCCCGGGTTTCCTTATTGTCGTCGATCACAAGGGCGGTCTTTCCGTTTTTCTTAATGACATTCTCGTTTCGGACCTGTGCCTTCAGATGCAGGTTTTCTTTGCGCAGGGCGGCCAGTTCTTCTATAAGCTGGGCCCTGGTTTTATTCTCATCAACCATGGTTCTCCAGTGTTTCATTTGGTCTGTTGCAGGAAAATTATTCCCGTGTTAGCAGATTCCGGATAAAGATTCAAATGGTATTTAGCCGACGATATCCAGAATTCGTCTGGAGGTATATTCGCCCACATCTGCCAGTCCGTCTACCGGCATAAACTGCCTGGCGTTGCGCGAATACAGGCAGGTGACTCCGGCGGGGAAATCCTCGTCCTCCTCGTAAAAAACATAGCAAAGTGCGATTTTGGGCAGGGGATGAACCACAAAGGAGAAGTCCCCTCCGGTTCCCGTGGGAGCGGCCTGGCCCTTGAGGGTACGCATGACCTTTGGAACGGCGGCCCGGATTGTTTGAACATGGGGGACCAGCAGCTGTTCGGTATGAGTGGTAAAGGCCCCGGCATAGGGAGTGGCGTCGGGAAATTCCTTAAAGGCTTTGAAGGGGGTGAGGGACATGGCGGCATCGGTGGCATTCAGAGCGTATAATGAGACCAGAAGGCCGGGAACCGCATGGGAAAATTCTGTTACCTGGCAGTCCTCAAAGCAGATGCCTTCCGGTGAAATCTGGCAGCGAACGCCAAAGGCCTCCAGGGTGAACCGGTCATGGGTCCTGTCCGCCTGGATCCGGGTGTGAAAATCCTGGGGCAATGATGCGTAAAGCCTATCGATATTCGCCTGGGTCAACCGGGTATAATTATCCATGGGATCACCTCCTTGAATGATCATCATAGTGAAAATAAAGGCGATGGATCAAGTGTTTATTTCAGGGCGAAAATTGACCGGGTTTGTGATAAGATAGCCGGCGCGCAAACAAGGCGGGTCTGAGAGGGCCAAAGACCATGGACAAAAGGTGAAAGATGACTAAAAAGAGCAAAGACTTTATTGTGTTTCCCCTGGATTTTGCATCGGCCGGCGAGGCCGAGGACTACGTGCGTCTGCTGGACGGACATGTGGGGATGTTTAAGATCGGGCTGGAGTTGTTCATCCAGGAGGGACCGGCGATGGTCCGGCGGCTGAAGTCCATGACTTCCGCTGCGATTTTTTTGGATCTGAAACTCCACGACATCTCCGCCACAGTGAACCGGGCCATGTCCCGGGCGGCGGATCTGGGGGTGGATTTGGTCACGGTGCACTGTGCCTCGAAATCCATGCTGGAAAAGGCGGTGTCGGGCAGTGGGGGCAAAACCGCGGTGCTGGGAGTGACCCTGCTCACGGACAATGATGCCCAGATGGTCAAGGATGCGGGGTTCAAGGACCAATATGCCGATTCTCTTTTGGACCTGGTCCGGCTGAGGGCGGCCATGGCAAGTGCTGCCGGCTGTGCCGGCGTGGTCTGCTCCGGCCAGGAGGTGGCCATGATACGCAAGGATATGGGGCCGGGATTTCTTACGGTGACCCCGGGAATCCGTCCGGCCTGGAGCCTGACCCCGAACGACGACCAGAAACGGGTGACCACCCCTGCGAAAGCCGTTGCCATGGGCAGTGACTACATCGTGATCGGCCGCCCCATTCGGGATGCAAAAGATCCGGTCCGGGCAGCTTCGATGGTGGCGGATGAGATTGAAAGGACATTGGCGGATTAGTCTGTAAGAGCCCCTGCGTCCAGGACCTGCCTAACTTTTGCGGCGATTTCCTCCGAGGAAAAGGGCTTGTTGATCAACACCACGCCTTTCTCCAGTATGCCCTGGTGGGCAATGATATTGGCCGTGTATCCGGACATGTAAAGGCATTTGATTTTCGGAAAAAAGGCCGTCATTTTTCCGGCCAGTTCCCGGCCGTTCATGTCCGGCATGACCACATCCGTGACCAGCAGGTCAATGGAAACAGCGGATGCGGCCGCAGCCAACGCAGTTTTAGGGGTTGAGGCCGGAATAACCGCGTACCCCAGCCGTTCAAGCATCCTGGTGGTGATTTTCAGCATGGAGGCTTCATCCTCTACCAGAAGAATGGTCTCATGCCCGCCTAAGGGGGGCGGACATGCTTGTTCCGGCATGGGTTTTTCCGCATGGTCGCTGTATCTGGGAAGATAAATCCGGAATGTCGTACCCTGGCCCGGTTCGCTGTAGACGTTGACCAGTCCTCTGTTCTGCCGGACAATGCCGTAGATGGTAGCCAGGCCCAGGCCGGTGCCCCGGCCTACCGCCTTGGTGGTGAAAAAGGGTTCAAATAATTTTTCAAGGGTCGGACGGTCCATGCCGCAGCCGTTGTCACTGACGGCAATCATGATAAAATCTCCGGGTTTGGCCTCGTTTTTTTCCAGGCAGTAGGTTTCGTCCAGTTCGGCATTCCCGGTTTCAATGGTGATCTGTCCCGGGCCTTTGATGGCATCCCTGGCGTTGACACACAGATTGACGAGGATCTGGTCAAGCTGGGACGGATCCATTCTGACGGGCCAGGGCGAATCGCAGGGCATCCAGTTCAGGCGGATATCTTCTCCGATGAGCCGCTGGAGCATGGTCAGTATGCCGGCGGTAGTTTCGTTGATATCCAGCACCCGGGGCGAAATAGTCTGTTTTCTGGCAAAGGCCAGAAGCTGGCGGACAAGATCCGCAGAGCGCTGGGCTGCCTGCTGGATTTCCAGAAGTCCTGCGGTGAATTCCCCGTCGGCCGGGGCTTCGTCAAGGATTATTTCCGTATGGCCGAGGATGATGCTGAGCATGTTGTTAAAATCGTGGGCCACCCCGCCGGCAAGTCGTCCTACGGATTCCATTTTTTGAGACTGCTGCAGCTGGGACTCCAGCCGTTTCTGCTCCCTTATATCCGTAAGATTCACCACCATGCCCGCCACAATACCGGATGTCTTATGGATGGCGGCGGCACTGATAATCACGTCAACGGTCTCCCCGTCCCGGGTGAGGCATATGGATGTGAATTTGACAGGGTTGCCTGACTCATACACCACTTTGATTCGATCTCGGGTGGACTTTTTCTGGCTTTCGGGAACAAATGGGATGCTATCGCCGGCCAGTTCATCCATGGTCCAGCCGAATACCTTGGTGAATTCAGGATTGATATACAAAGGGACCCCCTTGTCATCGTACCGGACCAGAGGGTCGGGCGTGGCCTGGAGAATGGCCCGAAGTTCCTGTTCACTTGAGCGCAGGGCCTGCTCGGTGTTTTTGATCCGGGTGAGATCGGAGCGCAGGCGCTGGCGCATGCCGTTGAGCCTTGTCACCAGAAGATCCAGTTCATCCGGTCGGTCCAGGGCCCTGCGGTCCAGGCGAAATTCGGAATCCAGGCTGTCCAGGGACAGCTTTCTTGTAAAAAGCGACAGGCTTAAGAGGTGGCGGATGACGTGGTGATAGAGGATAAAGAGGATAAAAAAGGAGACCAGAAAGGTTTTCAGACCCTGGGTGATCAGAATAATGAAGATTCGTCTGGCCAGCCTTTGGTAGATGTTTCCAAGGGAGGCGTAAACCGTAAGCGTACCAATGGTTAGGCGGGTGCCTTTGCGGTTGTAGTACATGGGGAACCGCTTTATTTTGACCTGTCCTGCTGAAGGATTTCCGGCTTTGAACAGCGGCTTTCCCTTTTCGGTAATTTCCAGGTAAACAATATCCCGAAGGCTGAGCAGATTGTCCAGATGGATCTGGATCTGCCTGCCGTCCAGCAGCCACAGGCTGTTGGTCAGGCTGTCCAGGTGGGTGCTTTGAATCTGGGAAAGCTGGTCATCTAAGGATTTTATATCCTCCCGATATTCCACAAACAGTTGAACAAAGGTGCCGGCAAGGGTGATCAGAGAACTGAAAACCAGGATGCGCACCAGTTGGTTTTTTGCCAGGCGGCTGTCAAGGATCTGTTTGAATCGGAAGCGTTGGGTTCCGGGCATGGGGCGTCCTTAACTCAGGAGTGGATCATTTTCCATCGTAGGCGCCGAGGTCCAGGTCGTCCATGATGCGTTTGTAGGTGCCGTTTTCACGGATCTGGGCCAGACCCCGGTTGAACAGCTCAAGATACCTGATATTGTCCTTTCGGCTTTTCGACAGGATGAGGTGGTAACGCCGTTCCTGGAGGACGGTTTTTGAGTAGGTGATCTTCCTGCGCTGGGCCGGGGAAAGGGTGGTTCGCAGGTAGTACTTGCCGACCTGGCTGACCTGGGGGATGGCATCAATCCTGTAGTTGAGAAGGCGGTTGTAAAGATTGTCGTAATTGCCGCCCCGCTCGATCTGAAGAATCCCTCTTTTGACGGCTTCTTCAAGGGGGGGATAGACCGTGTGAAGGGTGGCCCCGATGATCAGGCCTTTCAGGTCGTCCACCGTCGCCCATGTCAGGGGCTTTTCTTTGAGGTGAAAAAGGTATTCGTAATCTACAATCACCACATCCGTATAAAGAAAGTCCTTTGCGCGTTCCTTCGTATAGACCCATACCGGGGTCCCGTTGACGATGCCCTCTTTGGCCAGCTTATACGAGCGTTTCCAGGGATAAAATTCGTAGCGGGTGCTTACGCCCACTGCGGCAAAGGCCTCTTCCACGATGTGGGATGCCGCGCCAAAGTGGGGCAGGGTTTCCGAAAGATACGGAGCCCATTCCCCGTTGGACAGCACCACCTGGTCTCCTGCATGGGCCTGGGATCCCATCGCCAAAATTAATAAGATGAATATCGCCATCACTCTCATCGATACGCTCCTGAATTCAAACAAAGGGTTTATTTTGTCCGGCGACCGGATTGAACTCATCAGGTGGGTGAACAGAAAGTCCATGGCTGGACCGGCCGGAGGATTTGGAACATATGACCTTACTTTACATCTAACCGGCTTAAAATGCAAAGCCCGGCTGTTTTATTCCCGGTTCAGCCCGGTTGCCGCCAAAGTTGCTTGCCTAAATCCGGTTTTTGGTTTACTCCTTTACTACGGGTTTTCCAAAGGCTTTTGCCGGAAAACTGCAACCCCCTAATAAAATATGGCAGGCCCATGGATACGTGTATAAATAAATGTATCAATCCCGAACTGGTTGAAAAAACCCTTGGTCTACTACCGGCAGTGGATGAGATTGCCGGTATGGCTGAGATCTTCAAGGCGCTCAGCGACCCCTCCCGGCTTAAAATCGTCACCACCCTTCTGGTTCAGGAACATTGTGTGTGCGATATCGCCTCCATCTGCGGTCAGAGCGAATCGGCCGTATCTCACCAGCTCAGGATTCTGCGGACCCTCAGAGTGGTTAAAAACCGGCGGGAGGGTAAAATCGTCTATTACTCCCTGGATGACGAACATGTCCGGTCCCTGATCCAGATGAGTCTGGACCATATCACCCACCAACCGATCTGATCTTTGCAAAATTTGATATGATACAGTTAAAAAAACGGATGGTCCACTATCGGTTCCACCTGGCCTCTTTGGTCTTTGTCTTTTTGATTCTTCTCTGTGTCCTGCCTTTGGCGGTGTTTTTTGTTTTTACACAACAGAACGTTGTGACTGAACTGGAGGCCCTGGAAGAGGACCTGAATCTCCACAGGCTTCAAGATGACCTCAGCCGCCTGGAGTCCAGATTCAAGGCCTATGAGAATATGATTGGGTTTGTCTCCCAGCTGCCGGCCGTGTTCGAGATTCTGGACGAGGGCAAAAGCCTGGCCGGATCTATTGACCGCGAAACCGCCCGAAAACGTTATCAGGGCGTCTTGTCCAGGGCGTTTCAAAAAAACAGCGATGTCAATAATATCCATATCCTGAATACCCAAAGGCAGGTTGAATTCTCTTTGGAAAGACGTCCCGGGACGCTGGAATATCGCCAGGTGAAGGTCCGGCAGATTCCTGTGGAGGGATTTTTATTGGACAGGGTTTTAAGGATGGAATCAAAAGGGGTTTATCTGAGCCCCTTGATTGAGTCCGGACGGGATCAGGGGGCACCCCGGCTTATTTTGCGGATGCTGACCCCTATTTTCTTCAAAGAAAAAAAGGTGGGGATTTTCTGCAGCGACATTGACATCGGCACCCTGATCAAAGCGTTTCCGGGAATTCACTGGGTCCGCAGCGATGGCCGGTATCTGCCCTCAGAACATCATGCGGGCAACGCCTTTTCCCTGTTTCCCGGTCTAAACCGCATTTTCCAGACCGGTGCACCCGGGGTCTGGAGACATGAAGATGCCGTCATGGTCTGGGATCCTTTTTTAAAAAGTCAGCAGAGGTCCCTTGTGCTTTGGGCGGGTAAAGACGTCGTCCTTGATACCGTTCACAAGACAAGCCACAAACTGCTGGTGAACGGACTGAGACTGTTTTTCGTTCTCCTGGCCGTTATCCTTCTGATCTCCTTATTCTTTGTCCGTTATATAAAGCGGGCATCCGAGCGGTTCCTGGGGCATTTGAAATTGTCTATCCTTAAGAAAGAAAATGCATTCCCCGATGCCAGGCAGAGGATTCGGGAATTTTCAGAATTTTCTGATAATTTTGCCCGGATTCTTGAGCAGAACCGCTTGCTGGAAAAGGAACGTCAGCAGACCCTCCGGGATCTTAGAAAAGCCATGGAAGAGGTGAAAACCCTTCAGGGAATTTTACCGATCTGTTCGATCTGTAAAAATATCAGGAACGACAAGGGGTATTTTGAGCAAATTGAGGCTTATATCCACAAGCATACTGGAGCGGATTTCAGCCATACCATCTGTGAGCCCTGTCTGAAAGCGCATTATCCGGAAGAGTATGAAAGCATGATGGCAAAAAAAGAGGGAAAATCCTGATTTAAAAAGCGGACCCAAAACATAAAGGCCGCCCGGAAGGATCGGGCGGCCTTTTGATTTTTATAGGATAACCTGAGCGTTCGGTGGTTTTATTGCTCCTGATCCAGGCCGAATGCGGCATGCAGGGTCCTGACGGCAAGTTCGGCGTATTTGGACTGAATGACGCAGGAAATCCGGATTTCCGATGTGGAGATGAGCCGGATATTGATATTTTCGGAGGCCAGGGCCTTGAACATGGTGGCGGCCACGCCGGAGTGGCTTTTCATTCCCAGACCGATGACGGATACCTTGGCAATTTCCGTTGCCGTCTTGATCTCCTTGGCATTGATTTCCTTGGCCACCTTTTCCGAGATCTCCTTGGCCCGGTCAAAGTCATCCTGGGTCACGGTGAAGGTCAGGTCGGTTTCCCCGCCGGACCGGGTATTCTGGATGATCATGTCCACCATGATCTCCGCCTCGGCAAGGGCGCCGAACACCTTGGCTGAGATGCCGGGCTGATCGGGCACTTTTTTCAACGTGATCCTTGCCTCGTTCATGTCGCAGGTAATGCCGGAGACAACGGCGCTTTCCATATCTGAACTTTCATTGATAACCATGGTTCCCTCCTCCTCGTTGAATGATGACCGAACATGCACGGGCACGTTGTACTTTTTTGCAAATTCCACAGACCGGATCTGAAGGACCTTTGCCCCCAAGATGGCCATCTCCAGCATTTCTTCATAGGAGATTTTCGAAATTTTACGGGCACCGCTGCAGATTCTGGGGTCGGTGGTGTAGACCCCGTCCACATCGGTGAATATCTCGCAGACATCCGCCTTAAGGGCTGAGGCAATGGCCACGGCAGAGGTGTCGGAGCCGCCCCGGCCCAGGGTGGTGATATCACCGTCATCATCCGCGCCCTGGAAGCCGGCCACCACAACGATGTTGCCCTCGTCAAGGGCCGTTTTCATGCGGTTGCCGTTGATGTCCAGGATTCTGGCCTTGCCGGAGACATGGTCCGTGTGGATGCCGGCCTGGAATCCCAGGAAGGATTTTGCCTTGAACCCTCTTGCCTTGAGCATCATGGCCATAAGAGAGGCGGTGGTCTGTTCCCCCGTGGCCAAAAGGACATCCAACTCTCGTCTGTCCGGTCTGTCTGAGGCCTGGTGGGCCAGGGAGATCAGTTTGTCGGTGACCCCGGCCATGGCAGAGAGCACCACAACAACCTGGTCCCCCCCCTCATGGGCCTTCTGCACCCGGTCGGCCACCCTGGAGATCCTCTCGATATCTGCCACCGAGGTTCCGCCGTATTTTTGTACCCTTAACGCCATAGTTACTCCTGAAAACTTAGCTTTTGTTAATCTATAGTATTTATAGAAATAAGTTGCTTAGCACTTTTGTTCCCCGTTGTCCAGATGGAAAAAGCGAAATGATCCGGTTAAAATCCGCATCATATTCCAGGCAGATGTCCCAGGTCGAATTCAAATCCCGGACTCCCTGAGGAGCCCCGGCCATTCCACGGCCAGGACCGTGGCCGGGGTGAGCAGATCGTTGAAGCCGATATAGTCCAATTCCTCGGGATCGGCCAGGCGGTAGAGGTCCAGGTGGCACAGGCGCAGGTCCCCTGCGGGATATTCGTTGATAATGGTAAAAGTGGGGCTGGTGATATAATACGCCTCATCCACGCCCATCCCCCGGGCCATCCCCTGGATCAGGGTGGTCTTCCCGGTGCCCAGATCCCCGGTCAGGGCAATGGAAAACTCTCCTGAAACAGCCCGGCCTAGGCGGCGCCCTATATCAATGGTCTCTTGGGCGTCGGTGCAGGTGATCTTTTTCATGCCAGAAACTCCGCCAAAGCCTCGGGAATGGTTTCAAGCAGATCTCCAGCGATAAACCCCACGGGGGTCGCTTCGGCCAGGATATCACCGCAGCGGCCGTGGATAAAAACGCCGGCCAGGGCCGCAGATTCCGGGGACAGGCCCTGGGCCAGGAATCCTGTGATCATACCTGTGAGGACATCCCCCATCCCGCCGGAGGCCATGCCGGGGTTCCCGGTGGGGCAGATAAAGGCTGTGCCGTCGGGGCAGCAGACCAGGGTCTGGGCCCCTTTCAGGATCAGGATAACCCCGTAGTTCCTTGCAAGGGCTCTCCCGGTTCCAAGCCGGTCCGCCTGGATGTCTGTCGTGGATTTGCCTGTGAGCCTGGCCATTTCCCCGGGATGGGGGGTGAGGATGACCGGAGCCTTTGCCTTTCCCAGCACGGACATATCCTTTGCCAGGCAGTTGAGGCCGTCGGCATCAATGACCATAGGAACGGGGCTTTCCTTCACCAGACTCGCCACCAGTTCTTGTGTTGCCGGGGCGGTTCCGATCCCCGGTCCCAGGGCCAGGACCTTTTTGTCGGCCAGCAGGGAGAGGATCTCCTGGCGGCCATGTATCGAAAGGGCGTTTCCTTCGGTTGCAGGCAGGCCTGCAGTCATGGGCTCCACGACCATGGGCTCCACTAAGGACATCAGGCCTTTGGCCACGCCTAATGTCACAAGACCTGCGCCGGACCTGGCCGCTGCATTGGCGCAGAGGGCCGCAGCCCCTGTTTTTTCCCGGAGAGCCGGCCAGAACAAGGGCATGGCCGAAGCTGCCCTTGTGGCTGGAAAAGCCTCGGGGGGAGAAGAGGGGCGGCAATATCCTCGTCTTCCGGCAAAAACAGGTCTGGGGTTTCAGCCATGGCGATATGGCCGGGGATGCCGATGTCGATGATCTCAAGATCGCCCGTGTGCAGATTCCCGGGATATAGGACATGGCCGGCCTTGGCAAAGGCAAAGGTGGCAGTGGCCGCAGCCTCAATCGCCACCCCGCAGACCCGGCCGGTATCCGAGTCCAGGCCGGACGGGATATCCACGGCAAAGACAGGGATGCCGGACGCGTTTACGGTTTCAATCACCTGCCGGTAATAGCCTCTGACATCGGAGTTCAGCCCGGTTCCCAGGATGGCGTCCACGATGAGATCATGGTGCAGCAGTTTTGCCCGGCAGCGATAAAAGGCCTCCTCATCCGGGACTTCCAGAAATTCCGACTCCGGATGCTCGGCCAAAAGTTTTTCCACCAGGGCCATGTTGGCCTGGGCATCGCCGCTGATCCGGGCCGGATCTGCCAGGAGAAAGAAGCGTACCGCCACCCCCATCTCCATGAGATAGCGGCCGATGACAAAGCCGTCCCCTCCATTATTGCCCCGGCCGGCCAGAACGGCCACCCGTTTGTCTTCTATGGGATCAAAATGCTCCACCAGGGTTTCGAGCGCCCCCCGCCCTGCATTTTCCATCAGGACCCGGCCGGGAATGCCGAATTCCTTGATGGTGTTATGGTCCATCTGCTGCATCTGTTTTGCTGTCACAAGGATCATGGGTCTTTCCTTAATAAGGTTTTAATTCGTTTTGGTCTTTAGGATACATGAAATTTAAAAAGCACTACTAAGCGGGAGAGAATGGAAATGGCGTGATTCCAATACTTGCCCATCATCCTGGCCATCATCGAAGTGCCCAAGGTTAGTTCTGACCTTAAGGTTACCATTTTGCGAAATGTTCCTCCACCACTCCGGCAACCGATGAAAGAACAAAGTTTCGGCCGTTCAGGGTTGTGACCTCTCCTTCGAACCTGCCGCAGGGCTGGGTAAAGCGGCTGGCAAGCAGGATGAAATTGTCATTGGCGGATCTTTTGCCTTCCGGGTAAAAGGTCAGGGAAACGCGGCGGTCCGCACTGGTGATCTGCCAGGGTTCCTCCGGGGAATTGTAGTTAAATTCTACCGCCGGAACCGGTTCGGGGCGGCCGTCGATCCAGAGGGTGTTTTCCAGCTGGCCGTTTTCATATACACCCCTGGAAAAATTAAACCCAAGGCAGATGCGGTCCTGTCCGTTGAAATTGTTAGCGGCGCCCGCGCCGCAGGCCCAGTTCCAGAAGGTATTCCGGGGATAAGCCCCGTGGGTCCAGTCATAGAGACCGAATGTGTCGTTCTCTGCCAGGGAGAATTTTTTCCCGTTCAGTGTGACACTGCCGCGGCTGGTCAGGCCGGCGGCTTTTGTGGTAAAGGCGTTTTTTCCTTCCCCCATGCCCATGGGAAAATGCATGGGGGAAAATCCGGCGGCAGGAGGCGCCAGGGTCAGGTTCGCCTCAATGGTCTGTCCCCGGTGTCTCAGGCGGACGCGAATGGCTTTTCCGATCCTGTCCGGCAGGCTCAGAATTTCGATCTGCTGCCCCAGGCCCTTGAACCGGCAGGTACCCCGTTCCGGATTTCGATCATAGCGCAGATGCCCCAGGGGCGGCCAGGTCAGGGTCCGCTCCGTCATCTGTCC
Organism: uncultured Desulfobacter sp.; assembly: GCA_963677255.2. Lineage (GTDB taxonomy): Bacteria > Desulfobacterota > Desulfobacteria > Desulfobacterales > Desulfobacteraceae > Desulfobacter. The sequence continues at coordinate 506,911 of CAXXER010000005.1, forward strand.
GGTCTCCCGGTCAAAGCCAAAGGCAAAGCCCGAGGTGATGTAGCCTAAGTTCACCACAGCCGCCCCGAAAAAGAGCCGGGGAGAGACCACGCCGGCATAGCACCATCGTTTTTCCCTGAATATGTTTTTCAGGGGATTGGCCAGGGGCAGGCCGGTTAGAGGGGTGGTGTCGGGACGGGAAAAGGGGCCGGACCAGGGCGGGGGAAGGGCTGTCATTTCTCCTCCGTCACTTCCCGATGCCGGAAGCAGGAGACCAGATGGTCATTGACCATGCCGGTGGCCTGCATGTGGGCATAGATGATGGTGGATCCCACAAATTTGAAGCCCCGCTGCTTAAGATCCTTTGAAAAGGCGTCGGATTCCTTTGAGGTGGCCGGAACCTGCTCCATCTTCGTAAAGTCGTTCACCTTCTGGTGGCCGTCCACAAACCGCCAGGCATAGGCGTCAAAGGAACCGAATTCCTCCTGCACGGCCAGGAAGGCCCGGGCGTTGGTTACGGCGGCATTCACCTTGAGTTTGTTCCGGATAATGCCGGTATCCTGAAGCAGGCTGCTGATTTTCTCCGGGGTGAACCGGGCCACTTTTTCCGGATCAAATCCCTCAAAGGCCTTTAGATATCCCTCCCGCCGCTTGAGGATGGTCAGCCAGGACAATCCGGCCTGGGCTCCTTCCAGGATGAGAAACTCGAAGATTTTCTTATCGTCGTGGACCGGCACCCCCCATTCGGTATCATGGTATCGGATATAAACGGGGTCGGTGGTGGACCAGGCACAGCGAAGGGGGGCGGACATGGATGGCCTCCTGTGGGTTCGGGTGTTGGTATGGGTGTTTATATACACCACGGCGGCGGGGGAAGACAACACCCAAGCCGGGTTTAAAAGCGGCCAAAAGGATAAAACGCAATGTGTAAAAGATTCTCAAGGGTCAGAAATATGGCTCTATCCGTATGGCGGCAGGATCTCCATAAAAGGCTTTACTTTGGAAGGGATTGAAGATAACAAAAGCAGCTGACACTTTTCCACTGGCTCTCATCGATAATCGACAACGGTTGACAGGTTTTTCGATTTTTTTAACCGGACCGTATAAATCAATGGATGAATCCCGATGAACACTCAAATCTTCCAGGAAATTTTTACAACCGTGCCAGCCAAATCCAGGCAAGGCAATTCAGGTTCCTCTGCTTTTCCCAAGGAAACAGCACCGAGCCTTCGACCCGGTTAGTGTAACAAGTTGTTCGCAACTCAACTTAAGGTCTTACAATTTAAAGGAGACAGGATGGATTACGAGAAAATGACAGCCCCATGCGGACTTGATTGTTTTAATTGCATTGTATTTTTAGCAAATGATAATGAGGAAATGCGCGCTCAAGTTTCAAAAGAAACCGGTATCCCGCCCGAAAAGGTTTCCTGCAAAGGATGTCGGAATGTAAAAGGGGCGTGTCCTGTTATCCCTATGCCGTGCAATGTTTATCCCTGTGCAGAAAAAAAAGGAATCAAGTTTTGTTCCGATTGTTCGGACTTTCCGTGCGACCACCTTCATCCATATGCCGATCAAGCAGCTAAGCTCCCGCATAATACCAAGGTTTTCAATCTGTGCTTAATCAAGAAAATGGGGTTGGAATCATGGGCAAAAAAGAAAGCCAAAAGCGTTAAGGATGAATATTTTTCAGGTGACTGGAAGTTATAGGTATCAGCAGAACAACAGGTTGCAGCATACCGTCAGGGCCTTGCATAAAACCGGCGGCTGCTGAAAAGCAAAGTTATCCATATGAGTTAATATGACAAAAGAACCTAAACCAAAGTTAATTTCTATGCGGCACTCGTTAACGACCATGGGAGACAAATAATGCCCAAACTGTTCGAACCTGCAACTCTCGGATCAATGGAATTGAGAAACCGGCTCATTCATTCGGCCACCTATGAACGCATGGCTGATCCTGACGGCGGGGTGACCGATTCCCTGGTCAAGCGGTACGTCAATCTGGCAAAGGGGGAGATCGGCCTGGTTATCCCCGGCTATTTCTATGTTCATCCCAGGGGAAAGGCCATGCCCGGCCAGACCGGCATCCATGATGACCGGTTGATCCCGGGGTTAATCCGGCTGGTTGATGGGGTGCATCGGGCGGGCGGGCGTATCTGTTTTCAGCTGGCCCACGGCGGGAGGCAGTCCCCGAAAAAGCTGATCGGCAAGGCACCTTTGGCCCCCCACGGGTTCGGCCGTGATCCCGCCAGTTTAAATAAGCCGGCGGCGGCTTCTGAAACGGATATCCGGGAAGTGATTGAATCGTTCACACAGGCAGCGGACAGAGCCTTTAAAGCCGGGGCGGATGCCATTCAGCTTCATTGCGCCCATGGGTATCTGCTCAATCAGTTCCTCTCTCCATTTTTTAACCGAAGACAGGATCAATGGGGGGGATCACCGGAAAACAACTTCCGTCTGATCCGGGAGATCGTTCTTTCCATTCAAAATAAGGCCGGGCAGGACCGGGTGATTCTGGTAAAAATGAACACCGATGACTTTACTCCCAAACAGGGGATTACCCCTGAACTGGCGGCACAGTATGCCGGCTGGCTGGCCGGGCTGGGGGTGGCGGGGCTGGAAGTGTCCGGCGGGACCTATTATTCCTTTCATATGTCCCGGGGGGAGGTGCCCGTTGACGACCTGGCCAGGGCACTGCCCTGGTGGATGCGCCCGGCGGCAAAAATGATCTTCAAAAAGCAGGTTGCTCCCTGTAGGTTTCAGTCCATGTATCACCTTGCCGCAGCGGAAACAATCAAGCCGGTTATCGGCAATATGCCGCTGATCCTGGTCGGCGGGGTGAGGAGCCTTGATGACATGGAAACCGTTTTGTCGGAGGGGAAAGCCGATTTTCTGTCCATGAGCCGTCCCTTTATCCGGCAGCCGTTTCTGGCCAAGCAGATGAAGCAGGGCAACCTCAAAGAGGCTGCCTGCACATCGTGCAACCAATGCTTTGCCGCGGTGTTTAACGGCCTGACACTGAGATGCTATGCCGATGGCCTGCCATAAATCCGGCAGGTGTTTTCAAACCATAAACCGCCATTCATATTCAGCAAGAGGATCGTAAAATGTCCCAGGTTCCATTCACCAAAGGCCTGCACAGGCTCAGCGACAGGGTCTATGCCTATATTCAGCCAGACGGGTCATGGGGACTGAACAATGCCGGGCTGATCGTCGGGGATGATTGCGCTGTTGTTGTCGATACGCTCTATGATGATGCCCATACCCGGGAAATGATGCGGCAGATCGAAACTGTCCTTCCCCCAAAGCTTGCCGTCGGTTATGTGGTCAACACCCATGGCAACGGAGACCACTGGTACGGAAACAGCCTGTTTAAGGACGCCCGGATCATTGCATCGGAGAGCTGTGGCCGGGAGATGAGACAGCTGCCTCCCCGAAAAATGAATCTCTTGTTAACCCTTCACTTTCTGTTGGGGAAAGGGGGTAAATATGCCAAAAGGGCGTTCCGGGATTTTTCCTACAGCCGTATCACACCAAGGTATCCGGATCAGACGTTTAAGGATTCCCTGGATCTGGACCCCGGAGGCGTCGGGGTCCAGATCATCGATATGGGGGCCTGCCACAGCAGCAGTGATACCATCGTCTTTCTTGAAGAGGAACGCATTCTTTTTGCCTCGGACCTTTTATTTGTCGACGGTACTCCTATTGCCTGGACCGGGCCAGTTAAGCGGATGATCGCGGCTCTGGAGAAACTCATGGCCATGGATGCCGAAACCTATGTCCCGGGCCACGGCCCTGTGACGGATAAAAATGGTGTCAGAAAAGTTAAAGAATATTTTGAATTTATCTATGAGCAGGGAGCCCCCAGACTGAAGCAAACCATGTCCCTTCTTCACGCTGCGATGGATATCGACCTGGGGCAATATAATGCATGGATTGACAGGGAACGGCTCATCATCAACCTTCACTGTATCCAGCAGGAGCTGTTTCCGGAAAAAAAGCCGCTGTCTCCGATAAAATTATTCGGCCTCATGGAAACCTATCTAGAAAAAGCGGCCAATGGGTTTTGATCACCCAGCCCCTGAGGCGCGTGTCCGGGCAGAGGGGGATGTAAAGGGGCCTTGGCCAGGTTCATGTCGACTTTGGCAAGAAGCAAGGCGTGGTGCTGATTCCCAATATTCTCGATGGTCTTTTAAGCCGACCGAGCCTGATGAGCGACCCGGTTCATCCCAATGATGAGGGGAATGGTGTTGTGGCTCAAAAATTTTACGAGGCGGTCAAACCCTATCTCCAGTGAGCAGGCCGGCCAGTAAGACGCCTCATGGTCATGACCGCCGCCTTCACCCACGGGGGCAGTGCCTGTATCCTCCATCAGCTGGGATTCCAGGCACTGCCCTGTTGCTAATTGGAGCCTGAATCCTCCTCCGGGGCCCAGGCCAGTATATCCCCCGGTTGGCATTTAAGGCACCGACAGAGGGCGTCCAGGGTCGTGAAGCGAATAGCTTTGGCCTTACCTGTTTTAAGGATGGACAGGTTCTGTTGGGTAATGCCGACGGCGGCGGCTAACTCGTTGGACTTCATTTTCCGCCGAGCCAGCATAAGATCCAGGTTGATTACGATTCCCATGGTTTCTCCTTTGTCATCAAACGGTCAGGGCCTGTTCTTCCGCCTGTTCCCGCCCCTCTTCCATGATCCAGGACAACATCAGAACGATGGCAGCGATGACAAAAATGGTGATATCGTCGGAACTCATCCCGAAGGTCAGCATGCGCTGCCCCGGTGGATTGTTCATGGTCATGACAAGGCTAAGGCCAGTGGATTCGATGATCCCGGCACAGCCGTAGAAAATCAGAGTCTGGCCCAGTCGTTTGAAATGGTGGACATGGGCCGCCGAGAATATTTTCCCTTCCTGGTAAAGCTTTAAAAGGCGCATGATCGTGACCATGGCAAAGACCTTTGCAGCCAGGGGCAAAAGGGACACTAAAAATCCAAGGCCCCGCTGGGTGGCGTCCAGGGTCGGCGGAACCTGAAGATCGGCAGGCAAATTGATAGAAACCAGGGTCTGGGGCAATTCGTTGTAAAAGAGCCAGTACACAGAGGTGAACACCGGTACCAGGATCAGGAAGAAAAAAAACGCAAAGTAAAGGTTTGAACTGATTCGCTTGATTTTGGCTTTCATTGGACCTCCTTTAATTGATGATTTATCGCTAAAATAATCAAAGTAATATTGAAAGTCAAGAATTAATTATCGATAATCGATAATTAATTCTTGTGATATGAGGGCAATCGTTGGCATTTCAGATCCCAAAATTTACTTTACACACCCCGGTCATGCTGATATGCAATTCAGACATGCGCTGGGCTGATAGCCGCTCCGGTTATCAATCGTTTCGACATGGTATGCAATCAGATGTCAACTCATCGAAAAAAGCGGAGGGATGCATGGAAAACCCCCGAGAGCATGATAGGATTGGTGACGACAATGAAGCCAAGCTTGCCAAGTTTTGCCTGAATCACGCATCGGTCTGCGCATTCAGATTGGACCAGGACGGTGCCATCTGCTATGTAAACCAAGAATCTTGCGACTCCCTTGGTTATTCCCGGGCTGAGTTCTTGAAAATGTCAGTTTTTGACGTTGATCCCAACATAAATAAGGAGATGTGGCCAGGCCACTGGCAACAATTGTGCGTTGACAGATCCATCACCTTTGAGAGTCAATTTCTCCGGAAGGATGGCACTCTTTTTCCCATTGAAGTGACCGCAACCCTGATTGAATTTGAGGGACATAACTACTCCATGGTACTCATCAAGGACATCAGGGAGCATCGGCGCATCTATGAGTCCTTGTGTATTACCGAGTTCATTTTCAATAAGGCGCCCTTCGGCATTTTCCTGACCCGGGACGGCGGAATTATCACAAAGGTCAACGATTATGCCTGCCAATATCTGGGCTACACCAGGGAAGAACTCTGCGGAATGCATGTCTTGGACATCGATCAGTGTTACAGTGAACAGGAAATTGAACAGCTATGGCTTCGGGAGCAGAAAGAAGGCATTGTTAATTTTGAGAGCATCCATCGAAGAAAGGACGGAACCGATATCCCCGTTGAAAATATCCAAACCCTGCTGGAGGTGAACAAAGAACTTTACAGCGCCTCTTTTGTAAAAGACATTACCGAAAGAAAAGAAGCCGAAAGGCAGCGCCTGAAAATGGAAGCCCAGCTCCTCCATGCTCAAAAAATGGAGGCAATCGGAACTTTAGCCGGGGGAATTGCCCATGATTTCAATAATATTCTTTCCGGAATTTTTGGATTTTCCCAGTTGGCTCGGAATAGCCTGGACAGTCCTGAAAAAGCAGGCCATTACATTGATGAGGTGTTTAAAGGGGCTCAAAAGGCTACGGAACTTGTTCAGCAGATCTTGACCTTTAGCAGGAAATCCACCCACAAAGAGCAGCCCCTTGCCATTTACATTATTATTAAGGAGGCGCTGAAACTGCTAAGGGCCTCAATCCCCACAACCATCGAGATCAGGCAAACCATTGTTTCCCGGGCAACTGTAATGGCAGATCCCAGTAAGATTCATCAGGTGATCATGAACCTGTGTACCAATGCATATCATGCCATGCTTGAAACCGGGGGCATTTTGGCTGTCAGCCTGAAGGATGTTGAATTTGCCGGGCAGGATTGTATCCAGGGCACAAACCTTAAACCCGGCCGGTATCTCAAGCTTGAAGTCAGTGATACCGGCATAGGGATGACAGCAAACACAATGGAAAAAATATTTGAGCCTTATTTTACAACAAAACCATCTGATAAAGGAACGGGCCTTGGGCTGGCCGTGGTTTTCGGCATTGTTGAAGAACACAAGGGGCACATAAAAGTCTACAGCGAGCCTGAAAAAGGGGCCACCTTTCATGTCTATTTTCCGATCATAGAAAAGACACCTGATCCCTATGTTTTAAAAAAAGAGGAAAAGGCCCCGGAAAAAGGTTCGGAAACGATTTTGTTTGTTGATGATGAAGAATCCGTACGCACGGTGGTACAGGCACTTTTGCAAGGGTTGGGATATACTGTTATTGTTTTTTCAAACGGAAGCCAGGCCTTTGAGGCGTATAAAAAAGATCCGAGTCAGTATGATCTTGTTATTACGGATATGACAATGCCGGGCATTACCGGACTGCAACTTGCGCAAAAAATTTTTGCAATTCAATCCGGGCAACCCGTAGTGCTGTGCACCGGACACAGCGAACTGACCAATAAGGAAAAAGCGATGGCGGCAGGCATAAGAGCTTATTATGAAAAACCTGTAATTTTAAAGGAGTTTTCTAAGACGATAAGACGGGTCCTGGATCGGGCGGGGTAATTTGTTTGGCCTTGCCAAGTTATTCCAGATTGAGATCCGGTTTTTGTGGAATCAGAAGAGGACGAACCCTCCAGTTTATGATAGGCCTGAACGCCACCGGGGAAGGCAAGGCAAGGGCCTTGAGGTTTTGACAATTCAGGCAAAGATGAATATAGTAACGGCCATTGTAACATCTTTCAGGGCAGGGGAGGAAAAACAAATGGACGGGGTGCAGTTCAGAATCGGCGCCGGATCGGATATCCACGAGCTTATCCGGGGACGGGAGCTTGTCATCGGAGGAATTAAAATTGATTACGAGTTCGGCCTGGCCGGCCATTCCGATGCCGATGTCCTGATCCATGCGATCTGCGACGCCCTCTTAGGGGCTGCAGCTTTGGGGGATATCGGGGAGCTGTTCCCGGATACGGATCCCGCCTTCAAAGGCATTGCCTCAAGCCTGCTTCTCAAGGAATGCTGCGACAGGGTCCGGGCCAAAGGGTATGCGGTGGGCAATCTGGATTGCACCATTTTTGCCCAGGCCCCCAAAATGGCCCCCCATAAAAACGCCATGGCCGCCCATATTGCCGGGGTGCTGGACATTGACCCGGATCAGGTCAACATCAAGGCCACCACCACCGAGCACCTGGGATTTGTGGGCCGCAAAGAGGGCATTGCCGCCCAGTCAACCGTTTTAATTACCAAGACAGGAAAAATCAATGAGTCTGAGAATCTATAATACCCTGAACGGAAAAAAAGAAGCCTTTGAATCCCTTGAGCCGGGGAAGGTTAAGATGTACGTGTGCGGCCCCACGGTCTATGACACGAGCCATATCGGCCATGCCCGGTCCGTGGTGGTCTTTGACATGGTTTTCAGGTGGCTGACGGCCCGGGATTACGAGGTCACCTATGTCCGCAACTTCACCGATGTGGATGACAAGATCATTAAAAAGTCCAATGAGACCGGCGAGAGCTGCACGGCCATCACCGAAAAATACATTGATGAGTTCCACAACGAAATGGACGCCCTGAACGTGCTGCGTCCCACGATAGAACCCAAGGCCACAGGTCACATCGATCACATCATCCGGTTTATTCAGATGCTCATCGACAAGGGCAAGGCCTATCATGTGGAGGGCGGGGATGTCTATTTCTCCATTGAATCCTTCAAGGAATACGGCAAGCTTTCCGGCCGGAATCCCGAAGATATGCAGGCCGGGGCCAGGATCGCCGTGGACGAGAAAAAGCGCAGCCCCCTGGATTTCACCCTGTGGAAGCCGGCAAAGCCCGGGGAACCCTCCTGGGAAAGCCCCTGGGGCGAGGGCCGTCCGGGCTGGCATATTGAATGCTCGGCTATGAGCTACGAGTATTTGGGAGAAAGTTTTGACATCCATGGCGGAGGCAAAGACCTGATCTTCCCCCACCATGAAAACGAGATCGCCCAGAGCGAGGCGGTGTTCGGCAAGCAGTTCGTCAAGTACTGGATCCACAACGGATTTGTGGATATCAACAATGAAAAGATGTCCAAGTCCCTGGGCAATTTCACCATGATCAAAGAGGTGCTGGCCGATTATTCCCCCGAGGTGATCCGCATGTTCCTGCTGGGCAAGCAGTACCGCTCCCCCATTGACTACAGCGAGGACAGCATGCGGGAGGTCTCAACGGGCCTTGACCGGATCTACGCCTTTATGGAGCGGGTGGCCGATGCCGGCCTTGCCACGGGCAGCGATGCCAGAGGGGATCTCTGGGAGGAATTTTCCCGGGCCATGGACGATGATTTCAACTCCGCCAGAGCCCTGGCCGCCGTGTTTGAGGCGGTGAAAAAGGGGAATAAGATGCTGGATGAGGCCGACGGCACCCCGGAAGGGGCAGATGCGGCCGAGCTGACGGCTATCCTGGCCGATATTAGGGCGATATCAGGCATCCTGGGGATTTTTCTCATGGACCCCAAGGATTATTTTGGCGCCAAAAAGGAAAAGGGCATGGCCGACCAGGAGATCGACGCCGCCATGGTGGACGATCTTATTGCCCAGCGGGCCGCTGCCAGAAAGGAAAAGAACTTTGCCCGGGCCGATGAGATCCGGGACGAGCTCCAGGCCATGAACATCGTACTGGAGGACGGCCCCGGAGGAACGACCTGGCACTTCGAGCAATAGCTAATAGCCGCTTCCCGATTCCGGAAATAAACAGTTTTAAATAAAAAGGCCGCGCTCCGAAAGGGGAGGGCGGCCTTTTATAGTGTACCTATATGCTGTTTTGATAAAGCAGTTATTTTTTCTTTCCGTTATTTTTTCTGGGCTGCTTGGCCACCTTGGCCCAGGTGTCCCTCAGGGTGACGGTGCGGTTGAACACCGGCTCAGAATCGGTGCTGTCCCGGCCGTCCAGGCAGAAGTAGCCTAAGCGTTCAAACTGATAGACTTTTTCGGGTTCCGCCTTTTCCAGGCTTTTTTCCAGCTTGGCGCCTTTCAGGATTTCCAGGGAGTCCGGGTTGAGGTTGTCCATGAAGTCCTGGCCGTCCGCTTCCGGGTTTTCATCCTTGAACAGGCGGTCGTAGAGGCGGACTTCCGCGTCCAGGCAGTTGTCGGCGTCCACCCAGTGGATGGTGCCTTTGACCTTGCGGCCATCCGGGGCGTTGCCGCCGCGGGTGGCCGGATCATAGGTGCAGATCAGCTCCACCACCTCGCCGGTATCGTTTTTTATCACCTCTTTACAGGTGACAAAATAGGCGGCTCTCAGCCGCACTTCCCGGCCCGGTCCCAGGCGGAAGAACTTTTTGGGGGGATCTTCCATGAAGTCGTCCTGCTCTACGTAAAGATGCTTTGAAAAGCTGACCTCCCGTTTTCCCAACTCCGGTTTCTGGGGATGGTTCATGGCCTCAAGGGTTTCGCTCTGGCCTTCGCGGTAGTTTTCAATGGTCAGCTTCAGGGGTCGGATGACTCCCATGACCCTGAGTGCGTTTTCGTTGAGATCGTCCCTAAGGCAGGATTCCAGCAGGCCCATGTCAATGCGGCTTTCCTTTTTGGAGACCCCGATGGTGTTGCAGAAGTTGCGGATGGCGGCCGGGGTATAGCCCCTGCGGCGCATGCCCTCTAAGGTGGGCAGTCTGGGATCGTCCCATCCGGAGACGGCCTCTTCGGTAATCAGGCGCTGGAGCTTGCGTTTGCTCAACACCGTAAAGTTGATGTTCATCCGGGCAAATTCGATCTGCTGGGGATGGCAGGGAACGGACACGTTGTCTAAAATCCAGTCGTACAGGGGCCGGTGGTCCTCAAACTCCAGGCTGCACAGGGAATGGGTGATGCCTTCTAAGGCGTCCGAGATGCAGTGGGTGAAGTCGTACATGGGGTAGATGCACCACTTGTCGCCGGTCCGGGGATGGGGGGCTTTTTTTACCCGGTAGATGACCGGGTCCCGCAGGTTGATGTTGGGAGAGGCCATGTCGATCTTGGCTCTCAGGGTATGTTCCCCCTCTTCGAATTCCCCTTCTTTCATGCGCCGGAAAAGATCCAGGTTTTCCTCAACGGACCGTTCCCGAAAGGGGGAGTCCTTGCCGGGCTCCGTCAGGGTGCCCCGGTACTCCCGGGTCTCTTCAGCCGTGAGGCTGCAGACGTAGGCCTTGCCTTTTTTGATCAGTTCCACGGCAAAGTCATGAAGCTTTTCAAAATAATCCGACGCGTAAAAAGGCGTTTTATAGTCAAATCCCAGCCAGTGGACGGTCTCCTGGATGGAGTCGATATAGATCTGCTTTTCCTTGGCCGGGTTGGAGTCGTCAAAGCGAAGGTTGCACTTGCCGTTGAACTGGTTGGCCATGTTAAAGTTCAGGCAGATGGATTTGGCATGGCCGATGTGAAGGAAGCCGTTGGGCTCCGGTGGAAACCGGGTGGCCACACGGCCGTCGTTTTTGTTGTTTTCCAGGTCTTCCCTGATAATGGACTCGATAAAGTGTCCTTTTTTAATCTCGTCTTCCATATGGCCTGTATCCTTGGATATGATGATAGTATAAAGGTTAAATTAAAGGCAGATTAATATCATATTCCTTTGGCGGTTAAAAGAGGCAAGCAAGGGCTGCCCCGGGCAAAATCGAAAGAAAGGAAAAATATCCGCCGGACTCAGCCTGCCGTATCTTCGGATTCGAATTGTCCGGTTCTCAAAAGCACCAGAGTGCAGGCCTCCTGAACCTTGATGCCGGCCCCTTTCAGGCGGTCGTAGACCCCGGGGTTTTCCGTGCCGGGGTTGAAGATCACCCGTTTTGGTTTCAGGTCGATGATCTGGTCGATAACCTTTTCCTGGCGGGGAACCCCCAGGTAAAGGGTAACCGTATCCACATCCCCGGGAACATTTTCAAGGCTGGGGTAGACGGTTTTTCCTTCGATTTCTTCGTATTTCGGGGCCACGGGGACGGTCTCATGCCCGTATTCGGCCAGCATCTTCATGGCCTTGTTGCTGTACCGGTCCTCAATGGGGCTGGCCCCCACGACTGTCACGCGTTCCATATGATATCCTCCATGGGTTGAATTTCCCGCCTTGACCATGGGCAGGGAAGGCTTAAATTGAACCATAACCAAATTATTTTTAAATGTACAGGGAATGCGCATGGGATTGTTTAATCTGGTATCGGAATTTGTACCCACGGGGGATCAGCCAAAGGCCATCGAATATCTGACCCAGGGAGTCCTGGAAAAGGAACGGCACCAGGTCCTCTTGGGGGTCACCGGATCCGGAAAGACCTTTTCCATGGCCAATATCATTGCGCAATCGGAAAAGCCCAGCCTGATCATCGCCCCCAACAAGACCCTTGCTGCCCAGCTTTACAACGAGTTCAAGGTCCTTTTTCCCGACAACTGCGTGGAGTATTTTGTCTCCTATTACGACTATTACCAGCCCGAGGCCTATATCCCGTCTTCGGACACCTATATCCAGAAGGACTCCTCCATCAACGAGCTCATCGACAAGATGCGCCACTCTGCCACGCGGTCTGTGCTGGCCCGGCGGGACGTCATCGTGGTGGCCTCGGTCTCCTGTATCTACGGCCTGGGCGCCCCCGAAGACTACCTGGATTTGAGGATTACCCTGGCCCGGGACATGGAGATACCCCGGGACGAGCTGATCGCCAAGTTCGTCAATATCCAGTACACCCGAAACGACACGGACTTTCACCGGGGCACCTTCCGGGTACGGGGGGACCGGCTGGAGATCTTTCCGGCCTATGAAGAGGACCGCGCCGTGCGCATCGATTTTTTCGGGGATACCATTGACGAGATTGCGGAGATTGATCCTCTCAGGGGGGAAGTGCTCAAGAGCTTTGATCAGATGACCATCTATCCCGCCTCCCACTACGTGACCAAGCAGCAGACTCGGAAAAAGGCCGTGGAAAGCATCATTGCCGAACTCAAAGAGCGGCTGGAATATTTGAGAAATGAAAACCGGCTGGTGGAGGCCCAACGCCTGGAGGAGCGAACCCAATACGATATCGAGATGCTCAACGAGATCGGCTATTGCAACGGCATTGAGAACTACTCCCGCCATCTCACGGGACGGGCGCCGGGGGAGCCGCCGCCCACGCTTCTGGACTATATAGATGATGATTTCCTTTTATTCTTTGACGAGAGCCATATTTCCGTCAGCCAGTTGGGCGCCATGTACAAGGCGGACAGAAGCCGGAAAGAGACCTTAGTCCGCTACGGCTTCCGCCTGCCCTCGGCCGTAGACAACCGGCCCCTGAAGTTCGAGGAGTTTCAGGCCCGGGTGCCCCAGGTGGTCTATGTCTCCGCCACACCGGCGGATTACGAGATGGAAAAGGCGCAGCACCGGGTGGCCGAGCAGATTGTCCGGCCCACAGGGCTGCTGGATCCCATTGTCGAAATCCGGGATGCCAAGACCCAGGTGGACGACCTGTACGAGGAGATTGTCAAACGGGTGGAGGCGGACGAGCGGGTGCTGATCACCACCCTGACCAAGCGCATGGCCGAAGATCTCACCGATTATTACGCCGATCTGGGAATTCGGGTAAAATACCTGCATTCGGACATCGGCACGGTAGAGCGGATCGACATCATCCAGGACCTGCGCCGGGGGGAATTTGACGTGCTCATCGGCATCAACCTGCTCCGGGAGGGCCTGGATATCCCGGAGGTCTCCCTTGTGGCCATCCTGGATGCGGACAAGGAAGGGTTTTTGCGGTCCTTTCGGTCTTTTATCCAGATTTTCGGCCGGGCGGCCCGGAATGCCTTTGGCCGGGTCATCATGTATGCGGAAAAAGAGACCGGCTCCATGAAAAAGGCCCTGGCCGAAACCGACCGGCGCCGGGAGATCCAGAGGGCCTACAACGAGGCCCACGGCATCATCCCCAGCACCATCAGCAAGAAGATCAACGCCTTTGACTATACCATGTCAGGGCAGGGGGACTCTCTTGCCGAGGCGGCGGTGAACGAGGAACTGGCCGCCTATTCGGCTGATGAGCTGGACCTGGACGATGTGATTGCCGATCTTACGGCCAAGATGAACCTGGCCGCGGAAAACCTGGAATTTGAACAGGCCGCCCTGTACCGGGACAAGATTGCCCAACTCAAAAAGATCCGGACAACGGCGCCATGATCAATGACGCATCCCGGGAGACCATCCTGGTAAAATATGCCCAGGCTCCCCACCTGCCCGGGGTGTACCTCATGAAGAACAAAAAGGGGAAGATCCTCTATGTGGGCAAGGCCAAGGATCTCAAACGGCGGCTGTCCTCCTATTTTGTGAAAAAGGACCAACCCGATCCCAAGACGGCGGCACTGCTGGAGCTGGTGGCGGATTTCGATCTGGTCATCACCCAGTCTGACCAGGAGGCCTTTATCCTGGAGTCCAACCTCATCAAGGAGCATGCCCCCAGGTACAATGTTTTGCTCAAGGACGGGAAAAATTATCCTTTACTGCGCATCGACATGAACGAGGCCTACCCCTCCATCCAGCGGGTCCGGCGGATTAACAAGGACGGTGCCCTTTATTTCGGCCCTTATTCCTCCTCCCGGAGCGTGAACCAGACCTTAAAGCAGATCCAGCGGCTGTTCCGGCTTCGCAAATGCAAAAACTCCCAGTTCAAAAACCGCTCCCGGCCCTGCCTCAACTTCCAGATCAAGGCCTGTCTCGGGCTGTGCTGCAATGCCGTGGATCCTGAGGTTTACAAGACCCGGGTCCGGGACGCCGTTTTATTCCTGCGGGGCCGGTCGTCGGAAGTGGTGAATAAGCTCAAAGCGGAAATGACGGAACATGCCGCAACCCAGGCCTTTGAAAAGGCGGCCCAGATCCGGGACACCATCTTTGCCATTGAACGGATTATGGAGCGGCAGGTGGTGGTCTGCCCGGACCAGAAGGACCGGGACATCATCGGCCTTTCCTGGAAGCGGGGCCGGGCTGTGGTCACGGTGATGATGGTCCGCTCCGGCCGTCTCATCGATACCGCCTATTATCCCCTGGATATGGGATTTAAAGAGGCAAACGAGATGCTGACTGCCTTTGTGGATCAATACTATGAAAAGACCAGCCAGGTCCCGGAGGAGGTGCTCACCGGAAGGCCCCTGGAAAACGAGGCGGAAACCGCGGACAGACTCTCCAAACTGCGGGGGCGCAGGGTTCTGGTTCACACCCCGGTGCGGGGGGAGAAAAAGCGGCTCACGGAGATGGCCGAGGTCAATGCGGGAAAAGAATTGGAAAAGCTGCTGGCCCGGGAGGAGGAAGCCCAGGCGTCTCTGGTGATGCTTAAAAATCTCATCGGCATGGACCGCCTGCCCGAACGCATCGAATGCTTTGACAACTCCAATATTCAGGGACAGGACCCGGTGGCCTCCATGGTGGTCTTTACCGGCGGCCGGCCGGACAAGGCCGCCTACCGCAAATATATTATCAGGGATATCGAGGAGCAGGACGACTATGCTTATATGACCCATGTCCTTACCCGTCGGTTTTCCCGGTCCGAGGAGGAAATGCCCTTGCCGGACCTGTTGGTGGTGGACGGCGGAAAAGGTCAGCTGGGCATGGCGGTTGCCGTGGTTCATGAGCTGGGACTTGAGGGGCGGTTCGTCCTGGCCGGCCTGGCCAAAAAGGACAAGGACCGGGGGGAAAAGCTTGATAAAATCTACCTGCCCGGCCGTTCCAATCCATTAAATACCGCCCAGTCCGCCAAGGCCTTGTTTCTTCTGGAGCAGGTCCGTGACGAGGCCCACCGCTTCGCCATCACCTTCCAGCGCAGCCGCCGGGAAAAGCGGGGCAAAACCTCCGCCCTTGACGCCATCCCCGGCATCGGCCCCCAGAAGAGAAAACTGCTTTTACGGGAGTTCAAAAGCCTGAAAACCATCCGCAGCCAGAGCCCGGAGGCCTTATCCCGGGTGCCGGGCATTACCGAGGCTTTGGGTAAAACGATTCTGGAGGCTTTGGGGGAATAGCGGGGGACGTTCAAGAGCGTGTCAGGGTAAATCCCATGCTGCGGTTATAGCTGCCATAGACTTTGACAAAGATGTCTTTTTCGGTCTGATTTTCGACGAGCAGGTCGGGCTGGTCCGGGTTTTCCTTGTCCGGATCCGGGGTGATGATGGTGAGAGTCGAGGCCCTGCGCATTCTGGCTTCTATGGTCAAAGACATTTTGGCCATGTCCTGTTCGGCTTGGGTGATGCGCTTGATCAGATCCTGATCCCGTTTTTTGACCAGTTCCTCTGCCTCGGGGATTTTTTTGAGAAGATCCAGGTTCTTTTTGATTCGGCTGACTTCCTTTGTGTTCATCGTCTCGGCAATGGTATTCAGTTCCCGGTACAATACCGGAAAATCCATGGACTGGGTGGCCAGCAGAAAGGTCTTTAGATTATCCCTGAGCAGCGGATTGGTTTTGAGGATTTTGGACAGGGATTTGATGTTGTCCTGCAGGTCTTCCATGACCCCCTTTTCCCTGGCCTTTCGGGTCAGGCTGTCCTCTTTGAGCCTGGCCCTGGCCTCAATCAGGGTGTCCCGTTCCCGGAACAGCCGTTTGCCGAAATGCAGGGTGTTGGCACCGCAGATAAAGATATTTTTAAGGGTGATATGCTCGGCATCCATTCGGGCGCCGGAGAGAATCCCCTTATACTTGTCAAATGACACCCCCCTGGCGTCGGCCCGGGCGTCCAGGAATTCATCCACAATGGTGACATAGCCGTTAAGTGAAGACAGCGTGCTGCCCTTGCAGAAATGGACAGTGATATCCTTATCCGCCTTGATACTGCTGCCGGAGCTGGCGCTGTGAATCACAGCGCCGCTTTCGGTCTCCACATGTCCGCCCTCAAGTTCTCCCACTTCAACAATCCCCTTGGCCCGGATCCTGAAATCAGCGCAGATGGCATCAATCCTCATGCTGATGGGGCAGATGAAATGGGTCCCGATGTTGCCGACGGAGTAATCCAGGCGTTTGACGTCAAGGGTCTCCCGGACTTCGACGGCTGAAATTTTACCGTCGGTTTTTGTGAGCAGAACCGCTCCGGTCCTGGAGGCCCTTAGAAAATGGCCTTTGAGCCGGTCCTCCGGGGTCATGCTTTCAACAATATCCACACCGCCGTTCAGGGCAATGGTCAGGGGCATGGCCTGGGGTACGTGGATGATGCTGCCATCGTATTGCATCCCCATCCGGCCCTCAACTTCGGGGGTGATAAAAAAAAGGTTGTCGCCGGCCCTGACGATGGGGTATTTGTTAATCTCCCTGAAATCGATGGAACCGTCTGCCTTAAAGATCCCGGGGCAGCTTTCATAATCAAAAAAGGCCTTTTCAATGGCCCCGTCCTTTGGCGGCACCGGCGGGACGCCTTTGATTTCCACGGCCAGGCGGTCCTGGGTGGCAAAGGCCCTGAGGATAATACCCAGGTGGGCGATTTCAGGGGGACCTTTGCCTTGCAGGCTGAGTACCTTTTTTGCCAGTTTGAGTTCCTTGCCTTGGTCGACCTTCTGCATGATCAGGCGGCGCAGAAGGGATAGAATCTGGGGGATTTTGATATTCAGACGGGGGAAAAGCTGGATCAGGGCCAGGGCAATCACATCATCGGCAGCGGTTTTCCGGTCGATCTGGAATTGCAGGGTGACCGGGTTGTTCTGTTTGGATATGGCATTGTACAGGTTGCTCTCCAGGATATCAGCCCGGTCCTGGGTTTTGTTTCTGGGGGGCGGTGTCTCTTTGGCCATAGATCTTCTCTGTTGCTTGGTAAAGGGTGCGCCGGCGATGCTGCAAGATGTTGAAAAATTAAGGAGTTTGTCTTATCTTATCCTAACCTTACACCGGGCTGCGGGGAGATTGCAAATCTTTTTCCCCACCACCGGGACATTTTCGCTTTACAGGAAAAGCGGGAACGTATAGTAGACACACATGTTTTACCATTGGACGGAGTCTGCAGCTCCGGGAGAGAAAAAATGACAGATGCATTTGACGAAAAGATGGACGGGGAGTCCGGCGAACTGAGTTTTGAACAGATGTTTGAAGCCTTTGACGCCAAAGCCTCCAAAGAACTGAAGCAGGGGGATATGGTCGAGGGTGAAATCATCACCGTGGGAAAAAACGCGGTCTATGTGGATACCGGCACAAAGAGCGACGGGGTGGTGGACAAGGCCGAACTTCTGGATGAGAACGGCGAATTTCCCTATAAAACGGGTGACCGGCTGAAACTCTATGTGGTCTCCTTAAGCGAGAGCGAAGTCATCCTGTCCAAGGCCATCTCCGGTGCGGGCAAGGCCAATATGATTGAAGATGCCTGGCGGAGCAAGACACCGGTTGAAGGACGGGTGACCGAGTCCATCAAGGGCGGTTTCTCCGTGGATATCCTCGGTAAAAGGGCCTTTTGCCCGGTCAGCCAGATGGATGTACGGTATGTGGAGACCCCTGATGATTACGTAGGTCAGACCCATCACTTTCTGGTCACCCGGTTTGAAGAAAAAGGCCGGAATATTGTGGTATCCCGCCGGGACCTGCTCAATGAGCAGATCAAAGAGGAGCGGGAGGCCTTCATGAAAGAGGCCGGCGAAGGGGACGTTGTCCAGGCCACCGTGACCAAGCTGATGTCCTACGGGGCATTCATGGAGCTGGCCCCGGGGGTGGAGGGCATGGTCCATATCTCTGAGCTGAGCTGGTCCCGGATTGAGAAGCCGGAGGAAGTCGTCCATGTTAACGATATCCTGACCGTAAAAATTTTGAAAATTGAAAACCGGGACAGCGGGAATCCTAAAATCTCTCTCTCGGTAAAGCAGACGGCGGACAACCCCTGGGATAACATGGGAACTGCATTCAAACCCGGAGATCAGGTGGCCGGAAAAGTGGTCCGGCTGGCCAACTTCGGTGCCTTTATTGAGATCGCTCCCGGGGTGGACGGTCTGGTTCACATCAGCGAGATGAGCCATGTAAAAAGGGTATTGCGCCCCGAGGACGAGGTCCATGTCGGCGAAACCGTTCAAGTGGTGATCAAGGCCATTGATATGGACAGCAAACGGGTCTCCCTGAGCATGAAGGATGCGGCAGGCGATCCCTGGACCGGCGCCAGCGCCAAATATGCACCGGGTACCCTGGTTCAGGGGATGCTGGAAAAGAAAGAGGGATTCGGTCTCTTTGTCAATGTGGCTCCGGGGATTACCGGCCTTGTGCCCATGTCCAGCATCCGCCAGTCAGAAGGCGGTTCTAAGCTGGAGTCCTTG
The DNA here is from genome assembly GCA_963677255.2 of uncultured Desulfobacter sp. Taxonomy (GTDB): domain Bacteria; phylum Desulfobacterota; class Desulfobacteria; order Desulfobacterales; family Desulfobacteraceae; genus Desulfobacter. The sequence goes on from CAXXER010000005.1 coordinate 525,904, forward strand.
AAACCCGGCGATTCCCTTGAGGTCATGGTCCAGGAGGTGGATGAGGAAAAGCGGCGCATTACTCTGGTGCCGCCGGATCAGAAGGATCCGGACAACTGGAAGCAGTTTGCCGGCGCCCAGAAATCCTCTTCCATGGGCACCATGGAAAGCGTATTCCTGGAGGCCATGAAAAAGGCGGAAAAGAAAAAATAAATCCGGTATGGAAGGGGACAGCCCCCTTTAATTCGGCGGTAACATTCAGCCCCTGTCCGTGAACCGGACAGGGGCTTTTGATTTGGCCCATGCCAGGCCGGTTCTGCCCATAAGGCGGTAAAAGGGGAGGATGACCGGCAGCAGCCGGAAGGTCAAAGGCGTCAGGTACATCATTCGGCTGAGCATGGTAAACAGGTGGGCGTAATCGTTGACGTCCAGAATGATATCCGCATCCTTGCGGGGATATCCCCAGGTCCTGGCAAGGGTGGTTGCCGCTTTTTTCCCCCCTGTTAAAGTGACCCTGACCGAAAAAGGCCCCCGAGGATTATAGGGGGCAGGCAAAGGAGATGCCAGGGCCCGGACCGCTGCCTGTGCCATTTCTTCCCGCCAGATTTGGGGTTGAAAATCCGGGGCGGATTTATCAATGGGAAAGCTTAGCACCCCCGGCATGGTTCCCCGAACATGGGCGCAGGCTACAGGGCAGCCTGAGAAAAAAAGCGGGGGAATCTTATAAGCGGCCAGTGCCGATGAAAACAGCTGGGCCTCGGAGACCAGCTGACCGTTGATGCGGATGGCGGCGATCCTTGAAGTGAGGGTGTGGGACAGAAATCCGATCGTGCCTGAAGGGGCGTGCATGCCGACCATCATCAGGGCGTCGAACCGGCCGGGATGCCCCAGGCCGGGAACCGGTCCGGTCCGGTAACCCTGGGTCAGCGTTGCCGACGGCGGGATCTGGGTGGGAAATATATTATAGCCGGTACGGTGGAAATCCCGGATGCAGATGTTTTGGGCACCGGCCCGGGTCAATGCGGTTACCAGAGCGGCCACATCCAGACTCATGCCATGGCAGGCCGCAGGCCATCCCCGGCCTATAAATTTTGCCGATTTCCGGTTGATGCAGTGAGAGCTGCCTTCGATATCGGCGATGATTAAAATGTCCTTTCCCATTGACACGCCTCCCTGTATCTGGTTCACCGGCTATCCTAAGGGGGATTGGTCAACGGATCAAGGTCCGGACGTTTGTTTTTTTGTCCTTGGCAACGTTGCCGGGAGTCTGGTATCCTTTGCGGTAACAGAGAGTGGGTCCGTAAACAGGAAACCAAAGGGAATAGTGAATTTATGGAGGCGCAGGGCAATGGAAGGCAGTGAGACCATCCTTTTCGTAGATGATGAAGATTATCTGGCAGAGGTGGGAAAAGAGATGCTGGAGGATTACGGTTATGAGGTGGATATCGAAACCGATCCTGCCAGGGCCCTGGACCTGTTTAAAAAAAATCCGGACCGCTATCACCTTCTGGTTTCCGACTATACCATGCCCGGTATGAAGGGGGATGAGCTGGTGATTCAGATCCATACGGTTCGATCCGGCCTGCCCGTGATCCTCTGCTCAGGCACCCAGCTGGATGTCGAACAGGTGGAAAAATGCCAGGTGTCCAAAGTGTTGCTCAAGCCCTTTGACATGGATGTTCTCCTCGCCGCTGTCAGGGAGGTCCTGGATGGGGTCTCCGGCTAAATCCCGGATCGATACGCCCCCCTTCCGGCTTTTTGTCACGGACTACGACGGAACCCTGCTCAGGGATGACCGGACCATTCATCCCGAAGACCTTCAAACCCTTTGCCGCCTTCGGGCTTCGGGTGTAACCACAGCCATTGCCACGGGGCGAAGCCTTTACTCCTTTCAGCGGTCTCTGGAGGCCATCTCCCTTCGCCCGGAAGATCTCTTTGTGGATTATCTGGTCTTTTCCACCGGCGCCGGTATTATGGATCTTTCCACCGGCAGGATTTTGCGCGCCCTGACCCTGGGGGAAAAAGAAATTGCGGCAACCTGCACTCTTTTCAACACCCATGAGTTCGACTACATGATCCACCGCCCCATCCCGGAGACGGCACATTTTCTGTACAGGACCCATGGCAGGCTCAACCCGGATTTTCAGGCCAGAATCGATCTTTATCCCGGTTTTGGCGGCCCCCTGGGGCCGGAGTACCCCTGCCTTGCGACAGAGGTGCTGGCGATCGTACCCGGGGATCAGTTGACGTTGAGCCGGGAGGCCATCCAGAACGCCCTGGAGCGGACCAGTGTTGTTTTTGCAACATCCCCGCTGGATAAACGGGCGGTATGGATTGAGGTTTTTCACCGGGAGGTGTCCAAATCCCGTGCCATGTCATGGCTGGTGGGTCGATTGGAAACCGGGCCTGAGGAGGTTGTGGCCGTGGGAAATGATTACAATGACCTGGACCTGCTGCGTTGGTCAGGACTGGCCTGTCTGGTGGAAAACGGCCCCGATGAGATCGGACAGGGCTGTATCCGGGTGCCCTCCAACAACTGCTGCGGCGTGACCCATGCGGCAAAGGCTGCCGGCCTGCTGGACGCCTCCTATCTATAATTCCAGATCGTTTATATCAATGTCCGGGTAAAGCTCCTGGCAGCAGTCAGGGCAGATGCCGTGGGAAAAGGCGATATGGCTGAAAAATTCCTCCACCCGCTGCCAGTCGACGGTTTTTCCCCTGACTTTTTTGCAATTGGCACAGATAGAGACGATATTTTCGTTTTTGTTTTCCTCGGCTTTGAGAAATTTTTGGAATTTATTGCGCAGGTCAATGAGTTTGGTTATATCCCTGGCAACGGCAATGGAACCGCCGTAGCTGTTTTGCGCATCATACAAAGGACTGCAGGCCAGTTCCAGATGGACAATTTGGCCCTGGCTGCTGATCATCTGAACTTCATACCTCCCGGAAAGCCCCTGTTTCCGGGACTGGGTCTGGCGGGAAATTTCCACCAGACTTTCAGGGGTGGCCAGCTCTCCGAGGCTCATTTGGGTAAGCGTTTCCTGATCGTATCCCATCATCCGGCAGAAGGCGGGATTGCAAAAGGTGATCTTTTCGTCCCCGTCCACCGTAAACACCCCTTCGACAATCTGCTCTGTGATGGTGCGGTACCGGGCCTCGCTTTTTTCAAGGCTGATGCGGTATTGACGGTTCTGCTCCACCAGGTGCTTGGTCTCCAGGGCCTTTTGAATCACGTGGCGGATCATGTTCAGGTCTGTGATGGGTTTGGTAATATAATCCTTGGCCCCCATCTGCAGCGCCCGTATGATATCCTGCCGTTCCCCGGCGCCTGAAACCACGACCATGGGGATGTCCGGGTCGTGATCATGGATGCGCGTCATGACTTCAAGACCGTCGACCACGGGCATGCGCAGATCCGTGATCACTATATCCACGCGCTCTTTAAAAAAAAGAGCCAACCCCTTTTCGCCGTTTTCTGCTGTCAGGACCCGGTACCCCTCGTCCCCAAAAAACAGAGAAAGACTCTCCCGGATGGACGGCTCATCGTCTATGATTAGTAAGGTTTCCATGTGCAATGTCGCCTGCCTTGTGGGCTTCAGCTTACTTGTGGGCTTCAGCTTACTTGTGGGCTTAATGCTTACTTGTGGGCTTTAGCCTATCGTTGTGCCTGGCTTAATTTTTTATACGAAAACCGATGAACAGATATGTCACTATACCAAAATTTTTGTAGATATCAAAGGGCTTTGATCAAGGCCTGCATATCCCTGACGGCCGTGTCCATACCCGTGAGCACGGCCCTGGACACAATGCTGTGGCCAATAGAATACTCAACGATTTCATGGAGCCCTTCAAAGGCCTGGATAGTGGTATAGCCGATGCCGTGACCGGCATGGACCCCCAGTTTGAGCTTGGTGCCGATCTTGGCCGCATCCACGATGCGCGAAAACTCCATAGCCCGCTGATGATCGGTTTTGGCATCGCAAAAGGCCCCGGTGTGGATTTCAATGGAGTCCGCATCGATTTTATGGGCCATTTTGATCTGGTCAAGGTCCGGGTCTATGAAGATGCAGACTTTTATCTGGGCGTTTTTCAGTGTGGATACCGCTTCCCGGATATGGTTTTCGTGGGTGATCAGGTCCAGACCCCCCTCGGTGGTCAGTTCCTCTCTTTTTTCAGGAACCAGGGTGACGGTATCCGGCTTGATGTCCAGTGCGATACCCAGCATTTCACTGGTTGCGGCCATCTCCAGGATAAGCCGGGTCTGGACCACCTGGCGGATCAGGCGCACGTCCCTTTCCTGAATGTGGCGGCGGTCTTCTCTCAGGTGGACGACAATGGCATCCGCACCGGCGGTTTCAGCAGCCAGGGCTGCAGCCACAGGATCCGGGTATTCCGCCCCCCTTGCCTGTCTCAAGGTGGCCACATGGTCGACGTTTACAGCGAGTTCTGCCATGGTTATTCTCCTGTATCAGAATGCGGTTAAGTCCGTGTTGGGTTCAATCTGTCTTAAGATTTCAAGGCTTTTTTCCTCCATTTCCATAGCCTCTTTTTCTCCCAGTTCATGGTCAAGGCCGGCCAGGTGGAGGATGCCGTGGATTAAAAGCTGTGAGATCCGCTCTTCAAGACTGATCCCTGCATCAGCTGCCTCTTTTTCGGCGGTTTCAACGGAGATGATCACATCTCCCAAAAGTCCCGGGGTGATCTGGGAAAACTCCCCCTCCTGCATGGAAAAGGAAAGAACATTGGTGGGCTTGTCCATGCCGCGGTAGGTTGAGTTCAACTCTTGAATGCCCGCATCATCCATGATGACAAGGGACAGTTCATGGTCGTTAAAGCCCAAGGCGTTTAAGATCTGTTCTGTCTTTTGCTTGACCTGCCGGCTTGGGAGCGTCTCCTCGTGCCGGTTGTCGATCAGTATCTTTTGCTGTGCCATTTTTCTCTTTCTTTTTTTCCGGTTGTTTGGCGTCCGTATATTCGATACGGCTGTGGTAGATGGAGGTCAGGATATTGTTGAAGCTCTTGGCAATCTGGTGGAGGTCTTTGAGGGTCATTTCACACTCCTCCAGCTGGCCGTCGGCAAATATATCGTTGATCAGGGCCTTGACCCGTCCCTTGATCCGGGCCGGGGTCGGGCGTTCCAGTGCCCTTACCGCCGCCTCCACCACATCGGCCAGCATGACGATGCCGGCCTCCCGGGTCTGGGGTTTGGGGCCGGGATACCTGAAATCCTCCTCATTGACGTTTTCGTTGCCCGAGTTCAGACTCTTGTTGTAAAAATATTTGATCAGGGAGGTGCCGTGGTGCTGGACAATACCCTCGATAATTTCATTGCCCAGTTTGTATTTTTTTGCCATCTCCACCCCTTTTTTAACATGCTGGATCAGGATGAGGGCGGACATGGACGGCGAGAGTTTGTCATGGCGGTTCTTGCCGTCGGCCTGGTTTTCGATGAAATACATGGTTTTATCCAGCTTTCCAATGTCATGGTAGTATCCCATGACCTTAGCTTTGAGGCTGTTGGCGGAGATAGAGGCTGCGGCGGCTTCGGCCAGGGTGGCCACAATGACGCTGTGGTTATAGGTGCCGGGCGCCTCAATCATCAGTTTTCGGATCAGGGGCTGATCCAGGTTGGAGAATTCCAGGAGCTTGGCCGCCGTGGTGTAGTTGAAGACCAGTTCAATAAGGGGGGTGAACCCCACGGTGAAGGTGGCCGCAAGAAGGCCGCCGCAAAAGGCCAGGGTCACCTGTTTGGCCAGCATCATCAGGTCCAGCTGGGGCTGGGTGTAAAAAACCATGGCTGTGATCAGCAGGGCGTTGAATACCGACAGTTTAAAGCCGGCCTGGATAAAGTGCCGCCGTTCGTCCCTTTCCTTTATCCAGTACGCGGCTGTAATGCTGCTCAGGAAAAAGAAAATAAAGACCTGGAAACTGCTGCCAAACGAAAGGCTGGCCAGAATGGTCAGTACCAAGGTGAAGAAGACGGCGATATCAAACCCGAGGAAAAGGCAGGTGATCATGGCTGCCGCCTGAACCGGTACCACGGTGAAAATGGTTCCGGCTGCCACGGCCCGGGGAAGTTCGGGGCGGATGGCCTGGGCAATATAGATGACCACCTCGGCAAATCCGAGGTAAAGCCCCAGTCCCAGAGCCAGGAAAACCATGTGTTTGTTCATCTCGGTTTTGAGCCTGGGGTGATCCTTTAAAAACAGATAGTAGATTACTAAAAGGAGAAAACAGGTCAGCATGGCCACACCGGCCATGGACATGAGATCGTCCTTTTCCTCCACCTGGGCGTTCAGGGTGTTCAGTTTGATGAGTTTGAGTTTGTCTACCCGCTCCCCCTCCCGGACAATCATCTCTCCGGCTTTGATCTGGTAGAGGATGGGTTTAATGCCGGCCTGGGCCTGCCTGATCCGTTTTTCCGTTTCGTTTTTGTTCAGGGTGATATTGGGGCGCAGCAGGCGCTGGCTCATATCCACAATGAGGTTGGACAGGCTGTATCCCACGTCCTTGAGCAGGGGCTGACCCAGAATCCGGACCATGGCCTTGGCCTGATCCGGACCGTAAAATACCTTGAGGTTGGTGATGGTCCGTTCCTGGCTGGACTGGATGGTTCTCAAAGAAATTCCCCGTTCCTCTTCGGTCAGGAGTACCTCTTTATTGGCAACGATGCCGTTGGTCAGGATTTTTTCGACGATATCTGTGATGATCCGGGTGATCTGGTTTGAAAATTTTTGCTTAAACAGAATTTGATAGGCCCCGTTGGAAATTTCCAACCCCAGTTTTTTTTGGAATTCGTTCTTGATGGCTAAGGCCATGTCAAAGGTGGGTTCCATTGCAGACGGGTCTATCGGGGATTCCGCCTGGGCATCCTGGGGCTGGGCATGTGCCGGAACGGCGCTGACATTGTGCTGGAAAATCTGGCGGCCAAAGGTCATGGCCTCCCGGAGCCTGCCCGTGATATCCTTGACCAGGCTGCCGTCATAGTCGTAAACAGCTTTAATGGCGGCTTTGATCTGTTCTTTTTTAGCCTGGGTGACCTCTTTATCCTCAATAAAGAAATCCCTGGGTGCCTTGATGTCCCGCTGGGCAACATCCCCGATTTGATAGGCATAGGATACCCTGTCCTTGTCAAGGGTCTGTGAAAGGGTAAACAGGACAAGAATCAGAATGAGAATGGCCCAGAGCAGGTAAGGGGTGGAAAGGAACAGGTTGAGCTTGTCTTTGGCCTTGATTGATTTATTTGTTTTTTTCATAGGCATCAATGATGTCGGACACCAGCCGGTGCCGTACCACATCTTCCTTTGTAAACTCAATAAACCCGATGCCTTTGATCCGGGTCAAAATTTTTTTCGCCTCAACCAGTCCGGACCGCCTGCCTCCGGGCAGATCAATCTGGGTGATGTCGCCGGTGACAACGGCCTTGGAGCCGTATCCGATGCGGGTCAAAAACATTTTCATCTGTTCCGAAGTGGTATTCTGGGCTTCGTCCAGGATGATAAATGCGTTGTTCAGGGTTCTGCCCCGCATAAAGGCAATGGGTGCAATCTCTATGGTTTCCTGCTCAATATAGGCTCTGGCTTTTTCAAAATCAAGCATATCATAGAGGGCGTCATACAGGGGGCGCAGGTACGGGTTTATTTTTTCGGCCAGATCCCCGGGAAGAAATCCTAACGCTTCCCCGGCTTCCACAGCCGGCCGGGTCAGGATAATCTTCTCGACCTCGCCCCTTGTAAACGCGGCCACGGCCATGGCCATGGCAAGGTAGGTCTTGCCCGTACCGGCAGGGCCGATGCCGAATAAAACGTCATTGATGTCGATGGCTGCGGCATAGGCCTGCTGGGCTGGATTCCTCGGGGTGATGGACTTGTTCCTGGCCGTCACAAAAATGGTGGCGTTGAACAACTTGGCCAGCGGAGTGGACGGTGCCCTTGAAATTGTGTTTATGGCGGCATCCAGCACCTGTGGGGTGAGAATGAGTTTGTCCTCTATCAGCCCGTAAAGCTGGCTCAACAAGGAGAGGGTTAGGGCTTCAACTGCCGGGTCTCCTGAAACCGATACCATACCCCCTCTGGAATTAATGGACACCTTGAATGTTTGGGCTATTTTTTCCAGGTTGGCATTGTGGGTTCCAAAGAGCTTCTGGGCGAGGGCTATGTTCTGAAACTCGATATTTTTCATGGCGTATAGGGTGCATTTTATTTGGGTAAAGGTCAATAAAAATCTTGACGGCAAAACAGGCATGCTGGTATCTGTTTACCCGCTGGAAACACTAATAAATAAGGAAGTCTATGAATCTGTTCGACATCGCTGTGGTCTCCATCATCGGAATCTGTCTGATCAGCGGAGGGTTCAGGGGGCTGATCCGGGAAGTCTCGGGCATCATCGGGCTTGTGGCCGGATTTTACGGCGCCAACACCTATTATCTTAAACTGGCCCCGTATGCGGCCCAATGGATTGACAATACCGCGGCGCGGCACCTGATCTGTTTTTTTGTCCTCTTTTTCGGGATTCTGATCCTGGTGGGGCTTTTGGGCCCGGCTGATACGCAAACTGCTCCGCCTGGTTTTTCTGGGTTGGGTGGACCGCACCTTTGGGATCTGTTTTGGCGCACTTAAAGGGGTGTTGATTTCGACCATCCTCTTTATCCTCATGACCACCTTTCTGCCGGCAAGCAGTTCTTTCCTGTCCGGTTCCCAGACAGCACCCTACCTGGCTCAGGCGGCAGATGCGGTTACCGTGTTTGTTTCCAAAGGCATGAAAAGCGATTTTTACCATCACCTTGAAGGAATTAAAAAAGAGTGGACAAAGTAACCCCGCTGCTTTCGATTATTCGCCGGCTCAGGGGAGAGAACGGCTGCGACTGGGATAAGAAGCAGACGCCGGATACCATGTGGAGATGCCTGGCCGAAGAGCTTTACGAGCTTGAAGAGGCCATTGTAAAAGATGACACGCCAAATATCATAGAAGAACTGGGGGATGTGCTTTTCCAGATTCTGTTTATTTTTGAGATCTTCAGAGAACAGGGGCGGTTTGAATTTGACGATGTGGTGGGCCAGGTGGCCGAAAAGATGATCCGCCGGCATCCCCATGTCTACGCAGATGCCCATGTTGATTCCGAGGAGGCCCTGAACCGCCAGTGGGACCAAATTAAGTCCGTGGAAAAAGCCGCTTCCGGCGCGGGATGAACCCGTATCCTCCCTGGATGGGGTCCCTGCAGGGATGCCTGGACTGCTCCGGGCACTTAAGGTGTCCAAAGCTGCAGTCAAGGCCGGATTTGAATGGGAAAATCTGGGCCAGGTGCTGGATACGGCCAAATCTGAAATTGCGGAATTTGAGACGGCCCTGGAAACGGAAAGCCTTGAAGCGGCCAGGATGGAGTTCGGGGATATTTTATTTTCTTTGGTCAATGTGGCGCGGTTTGCCGGGTTTCATCCGGAAACGGCCCTGCAGCATTCCACAGCCAAATTTGAAGGGCGTTTCAGAACCATGGAACAGGTCCTGAAAGATAAAGGACTGGATTTAAAGACTATGCCGACCGAGGAAAAGGAGGCCTTTTGGCAGAATGCCAAACAGGCCTACGACAAATAGTCTCCCCTCTGGAATTTGACATATTCGGTCTGAATCGTCACAGCCGTCTGGGTGGCGATGTCCTTGAGTTCGGTATCTTCAGTATCAAGAAATCTTGTTTCATTCATCAGGGCATCGGCATCCGCGTTCATCTGTTCAATGGCTGGTGCGATGGATTTAAGACTGACTTCAGGATTTCCCAACTGGTCTGCATAGGCTTCCAATTGTGCTAAGAGGGCGTCGGTTTTTCCCGTAACAACTTGTGACGAACTTTGCAGATCAAACCTGGGCGCAGACAATTCCTGGAGTCCTGACACTTCAGCCGTACCATCACTGCTATCGGTTTTTTCCAGCGCATTGTTCAAAAGGGTATTAAAGGTATCTGCACCTTCCCCTGTTCTGGCTTTCTTGGTGATGCCCCCGGTTAGGGTCTGCTGGGTTTCGTTTATCTGGTTCACATTTACCATTCTGGCCTCCTTAAAGGGTTCTGCCTCAATAAAAAGCAAAAGCCATGCCAGGATTTTTGTTTTAGAAGCGAAACTGGTAATCGTCTTTGATTGCAGGGCGTTGGCGATTTATAGCCCGGTGGTGACTGGAAGAGGGGGCAGTGCAGGGGGAAAAAATTGCAGGCTAACCCACCTCATCCATAATCGAACCGATGATTTTTTCCGCTACCGCTTCGGCCTTTACTGTGTAGGTGTTGTTCTGAACCTGTTCCTTGAGATTCTGAACCAGTTTGGCCCGTTCCGGCTGGGGCGTCTGTGCGGCGGCTTCTATTTTCTGCAGATCCCTTGTGGTCGCGGACAGGTTGATGCTGTCTGTTGCAGCGGCACCGGATAATTCTTCCGCCGCTTTGTTTCCCTGCTGCTGCGCGCCTTGAGACGTCGTCTGGGAGGTATATGTCTGATTGATGTAGTTGGTGTTTGTAATTTTCATGATCGTCTCTCCTTTATGATTCCATATTTGTATCGGCAACCTGACGGGCCAGTTCAGTCATCCGTTCGACAACAAATTTGGAGTCTTCAACAGACAAGGTCTGGGTGACTTTATTGTTGTTCTCGTCAACAACAGTGTAGGTAAATTGATTTTTCCCCTTTGAGAAGTCTATCTTTTTCCCCAGTTCCTTTTCGATCTGATCGGTGATCTGCTCATCATTTTTTTCCTTCGGCCCTTCGGTGATGATGCGATCAACGATACCGCTTGCAACCTTGTCGATAATTGCCTGGCGTTTGCCTTCTGTGGAGATACTGACACTGTCTGCAGATACCCTGTTGTTCGAACCGAATTTGTTCCGGCTCAAAAGCTTGCCCTGGCTTAATTGTCTGGAATAAACCTTAAGGACATTTTGTATTTGGTATGAGGGTATCTGCATTTAATTTTCTCCTTGAACTGCTTTATCGGATAGGGAAAATTAAAACTTTAAATTTTTTTTAATCAGATTCTTATTAATCGTCAAAATCACCCTCAGGTCCTTTATCTGTATCAAGCGTGGCCGCCTTTTTTGCTATTTTCTCCCGGGTCCATTCGTCCTGGGATTCGATTGTTTTGGCTTTGAATCCGGGAAAATGGCTCCGGGTTGCCAGGATATTTTCTTTGACCAGGTCTGCGGTTCCTTCTGCATTGAATACATCGGTGAGCAGAAAATAAATAAATTCGGAAACCCCCTGGGCCATCCGGTCTTTAATATTGGCGGGCTGGGCCAGAAGATGGTTTTCAAAGGGCAGGTTCAATTTTTTGAAATCACCGCCTTTTAAGCCCTTTGCCGCTGCCCAGGCGCACATGGCCTCCCAAAGCTCACCGGCAACGCCTTTATCCGCCTCTTTGATAAAATTGCCGTCCTTGTCCATGATGGCGTTGCCATAATCATTGACCTGGACCCCCCAAGAAATCATCTGCAGGGCGGTGGCCACATTGGCTTTGGTTGTCCGTGTTTTTGCCGCGATCTGCTGGAGCCGGTCCGAACTGTTGCCGGAGGTGCCGTGCTGGGCACCGGACACCCCGTAGGGGGCCAGGGCCTCATGGATCCGAGCGGTCAGGTCCACATCAATGCCCGTGCCGGTGGCTTCAATCCCGTGGGTGGTGCCGTTATTCAGGGCGATCCAGTCCGGAAAGATACCGTGGGCGTTCAAGCCCTGGATCAGAAAAAGGGCCTCGTCTGGCGTTGACAGGCCGAATGCCCCCTTGATTTCTCCGACTTCGGTTTCGAGGCCGGCCCATTCGGGTACAAAGGGATGCAGTTCAATATTGGCCAGAAGGTTCTGGTCATCGGGCATGTGGGACGCGTCAATGGCAATGGAGGTAATCCCCGAATCAAAGAGGCTTTTAATTTCAGTTTTAGCCGGCTCGATATCTTCGGGTTTTTTGATGCCAAAGTGGTCGGCATGGATGGCCACGGGAATGGTAATGCCCATTTCATTCATAAAGGCGTCGGTCTGTCGGGCAATATTCCACAGGCTGACCGGACAATAGGCATTGGTGCCACCCTCTGACCGGGCGATTTCGATGATGATTGCGGCATTGGCCCGCTGGGCCGCCATCAAAGCGCCGCGGATGACAAAGGAGCTTCGGCCGTTGGCCGCAATGGTCATGGCCTTTCCTTTGGCCAGCATGGCCTGGTCGATATACTTTCCGCTCACAAGCAATGCCTTGGAGTTTGGAAAACATTTTTTGACATTTGGGGGCCTGCCGTAGTCGAGTATGGCATTAAAATCATTGGCATATTTATCTGTCATGGTGATTCCCTCCAAACATGGGTGTCCATATTGAAAATAACATTTTTGAATAGTCATTTTTGTCATGAAACCGGCTTAAAATCAACCCCTATTCAATAGAGACGGGTATAGGCGTATTTAACTGAATGATTGTTCATGAAGATTTTTGTGGTGAAAAACAGTGATGAAAATAAAATAAACGAAGCAGTTTATTTTTATAACTATCTATATTAATAGATATATGCTTGAAATAAATTTTGGTGGTTTCCCATTTTTAAGGAGGCTTGACATTTGCCCTTTTCTGATGTTAGATGGGTGAACGATTATTCATTTGACCAGCAAGGGGGCCAGCGAAGCTTGCAGAAAAATAAGTCGGAGAAATACCATAAGATATTGAACAGCGCCGGTGCCGTTTTTGCCGAGCACGGTTTCTACAAGGCCACTATCTCACAGGTAGCGGCAGAGGCCGGTGTGGCGGACGGAACCTTATACCTTTATTTTAAGAACAAAGACGATATCCTTTACCAGTTCATCAGTTTTAAAACCCAGGTGGTTTTTGAAAAAATGAACGCAGCCGTAGCCCAGGGTACCAATGCGGAAGACAAGCTGCGAAACCTGATCCGATGCCATCTGGAGGAATTCCAGGGGGACAAGAACATGGCTGTGATTTTCCAGTCGGAGGTCCGGTATCTGAGGGATATTGAATCCCAGATCAAGGATATTTCAAAGATGTATCTGGATCTGCTTTCGGACATCATCGAGCAGGGTCAGATTGAGGGAATCATGCGCCAGGACCTTTTCGTGGGCCTGGTAAAGCGGTTCATCCTGGGAGCGGTGGAGGGTGTGATCTCCACCTGGGTGTCAGCCGACGGCAGGTACGATCTGGTCTCCATGGCCGACCCTCTGGTGGACCTGTATCTGTCCGGGGTAAAGGGGAACTAAATGCCTTTTACTATATAAATGGTAAAAATTTGATGAAGTGGGCTTTTTGCTTGACGAGGCAGGTCATCTTTATTAAAGCTCAATGAGCCATAATTCATTTTTTTAAAAACAGCGGGAGGTAAGTCAGTTATGTCTTCGATTGTAGGTCCGGCAAGTTATCAATTGTTCGGGTTTTTCCCAATGGTGATTCTTTCGTTTCTTCTGCCCATTGTCGGCATCGGCCTGTTTGCCTATATCATGGCCCGCCGGACAGCCCCTCTGGTCAGAGCGGCTCCGGATAACCGGTTTGACAATATCCCCCTGAGAATAAAAAATCTCATTGTGGTCTGGCTGGGGCAAATTCGTCAGCCCCGGTATATGCTGGCCGGTGTGCTGCATATTGTCATTTTTGCAGGCTTTTTAGTGCTGTCCATCCGGTCCACTACCTTAGTTATCATAGGTATCCAGGATGGTTTTGCCCTGCCCGGATTTGACGGGCCTCTGGGTGCCGTTTATAATTTTATAAAAGACTATGCGGCTACAGGCGTTCTCATCGCCTGTATCATCGCAGCCATCCGGCGGGGCATTTACAAACCGGCCCGATATGCGGTGCCCGCAAAATACGGGCATGACCATACGGCCGAGGCGGTATTTGTTTTGGGGATTATTTCCACCCTCATGCTTTCCGAGAGCCTGTTCGAAGCCTCAGAACTGGCCTATGCCCTCCAGGAAACCGGCAAAAGCCATTTTGTCGCTCCCCTGTCCCTGGTGTGGATCGAAAAACAACTTTTGTCCGGTGCATCCTTAGGATTTTTACAGGGCCTGCACGTGTTCATGTACTATGTTCATGATCTGGCCTTTTTCTTTTTCTTATGCTTTCTGCCCATGGGCAAGCATTTCCACGTCATCACCTCCATTTTCAACGTCTTTTTCATGCGGGTGAAAAAGGGCAATATCAAACCCGTTCGTTACGGGGTGTCTGACGAGGAACTGGATAATCTTGAATCCTTTGGCGTCAAAAAACTGGAAGATTTTACCTGGAAGCACATGCTGGACTTTTACTCCTGCGCAGACTGCGGCCGTTGCTCTGATCAATGCCCGGCCAATGCGGTAGGACGTCCCCTCTCCCCCAGGTTTATCACCATCAAAGCCCGTGATCTGATCTTTAAGAACTACCCCATGTCAGGCGAGATTTACAAGTCCAAGATGCTGGTGGAAGATATCTACACGGAAGACGAAATCTGGTCCTGTACCACCTGCGGTGCCTGCGAAGAGGAGTGTCCCCTGGGTATCGAATACATCAATAAAATCGTGGATCTGCGCCGGGGCATGGTAGATGAGGGCCTTGTTCCCCAATCCCTGCAAAAACCCATGAAGGCCCTGGAAAAACGCGGCAACCCCTATGGTAAAATGGAAAAGAAACGTGCCGAATGGGCCACAGACAAAGATTTTGCTGCGAAACACGTGGTCAAGGACCTGGGCCAGGATAGTGCAGAAACTCTTTACTTTGTGGACTCCATCACCTCCTATGACGACAATATCCAGGATATTGCCAGAAGAACCTCCATCATTCTGGAAAAAGCGGGTGTGGATTTCGGTATCCTGGGCAAGGAGGAGAAGGACAGCGGCAACGAAGTGATCCGGTTCGGTGAGGAAATGCTCTACCAGTCCCTGAAGGAAATGAACACCGAGGCGATTTTGGAATCCGGGGTAAAACAAATCGTCACTGCAGACCCCCATGCCTATAACGCCCTGAAAAACGATTACAAAGGCCTGCCACCGGTGAAGCATATCAGCCAGGTGGTGGCGGAAAAAGTGACGTCTGGTGAGTTGAGCCTCAAGGCCTGCAAGCATCCGGACAAGGTTTACTTTTATCATGATCCCTGTTACCTGGGCCGCCACAACGGCCTGTATGACGATCCCAGAGCCGCTCTTGATGCCATTGACGGGCTGACACGGGTGGAAATGGAAAAGAGCCGGGACCGGTCGTTCTGCTGCGGCGGTGGCGGACTCATGCTTTTTTATGAACCGGAAGAGGAAACCCGCATGGGGGTTCTCCGGGTAAACATGGCTGCTGAAGCCGGTGCCAATGTCATTGTCACCGCCTGTCCCTTCTGCCTTGTCAACATGCAGGACGCCATCAAGGTGGCCGGCAAGGAAGGGGAGATGGAAGCCCTTGATTTTACACAGCTCATTGAAGAACACCTTGCTTAACCTTAAGGCCAGAAGCTAATAACCGTCTATTGTGGTCGGCTGGCGGTCACCGCCAGCCCATGAACCTAAGTTTTTTAAGGAGGCAGTAATGGAAATTTTGGTATGCGTCAAACGTGTCCCAGATACGGCTGAAAACGAATTTGAACTCAATTCCGCTGGCAATGATCTGGATCGTGACGACCTGGTTTACTCCGTTAACGAGTGGGATAACTATGCGGTGGAAGAAGCCATTCAGATCGTAGATAAAGTGGGCGGCAACGTGACAGTTGTCACCGTTGGCGATGACGAGTCCGAAGAGGTACTGCGCCGGGAAATGGCCATGGGCGCCAATGCCGGTATCCTTTTGAGCGATGACGCCTTTGAAGGGTCCGACGGCAAGGGTATCGCCGCCATTCTCAAGGCAGAGATTGAAAAGGGCAGCTATGACCTGATCCTCACCGGTGCCCAGGCTGACGAAGGCGCAGGCCAGGTCGGCGGTATGCTGGCAGCCATGCTGGACTATCCTTACGCATCTCTGGTCAACAAGATCGAAGTTGACGGCGCCAAAATTAAGGTCGGCCGTGAAATCGAAGGTGGCAACCAGGAGATGAACGAGATGGAACTGCCCTGTGTTCTGTCCATTCAGACCGGTATCAACGAACCCCGCTACGTGGGCATCCGTGGTATCCGTCAGGTAGCCAAGGTTGAAATTCCCGAGAAATCAGCCGGTGACCTGGGCCTGGATGAAAGCGCCGTGGGCGAAACCGGTGCCAAGACTTGCCGGGTCGACTACTTTGTCCCCGATATGGGCGCTGGCGCAGAGATGCTTGAAGGCTCCACCGAAGAGATTATCGAAAAACTGATTGAGAAGCTGAAAGCCAAAGGAGGACTCTGATCATGACACAGATTTTTGCGTATATCCCATTTAAAAACGGTGTTGCCGAAGATGTGGCTATGGAGTTCCCTGACGCGGCAAAAAAAATTGATGCCGGCGCCAGCCTGACCGCTGTTGTAACAGGATCCGGAGCGGATCTGGACAGCGTGGCCAACGAAATGACCAAAGTCTATAACGAGGTCATTAAAATTGACAATGCTGCCATGGCTTATCCCAATGCGGAGATCGTCAGGAAGGCTCTGGTTAATGTCCTGCCTGCCGATGCCATCATCCTGGCAGCCCATGACACCTTTGGCATGGACCTGGCCCCCGGCCTGTCCGTAAAAATGGACTCCGCCTATGCCGCTGATATCGTCGATATTGAGGGCATGGACGGCAATACCCTGAAGTTGATCCGCCAGGAACTGGGCGGTGCGGTTTCCACACATGTGACCTGTGATGCTTCAGCCGGGGCTGTTCTCACCATCCGTCCGGGCGCTTTTGCCCCGGTGGACGGCGGCGCCAGCGGTTCTGTCGTGGATAAGTCCGGCGATGCAGGTGACCTGACTGTTAAACGGGCATTCCTTGAGGTGGTTGAAGCCGAAGTCGGAGATGTGGATATCACCAAGTCCGACGTTCTGGTTTCCATCGGGCGTGGTATTGAGGACGAAGACAACATTGAAATCGCCCAGGAACTGGCCGATGCCATGGGCGCGGTTGTCTCCTGCTCCAGACCTATTGTTGATGCCAAGTGGCTTGAAAAATCCCGTCAGGTCGGCACCTCCGGCCAAACCGTCAAGCCCAAGGTCTACATGGCCATGGGCATCTCCGGATCCTTCCAGCACATGGGCGGCATCAAAGGCAACCCCTTTATCGTCGCTGTGAACAAAAACCCGAAAGCCCCCATCTTCCAGGTGGCTGATGTGGGTATTGTGGAAGATATCCTTGAGTTCATGCCCGAGCTGCAGGAAGCCATAGAATCTCTTTAATTTTATCTGATTATTTTGTAAAAAAAGCCCTGTTCATTATGAGCAGGGCTTTTTTGTTTTTCGCATTTGACATCAATTCTGCGATCGTGTAAATCTACACTAAATCCTGAAGTACAATTAGACTTTCGATATAAATGCCGCGGTGATACTACTGGACCTTGCATAATGAGGACAGCAGTTGCTTAACCGGACGGGCATAACAAGTGGCGTCGCAAAATATCGTATAGCGAAACGAGAAAATATGAGACAGGATGGCTATTCTGGCGGATGGTCATCTGGGACGTTTTTAAAGTAGACACGAGGGGGGGAAGATGAACTGGAATGAATTAACCATCGGAAAGCGGATCGGGGTGGGTTTTGGTGTGGTGATTACCCTTCTCGTTCTTTTGGGTATATTGTCGTTTTCCGGTGTCGGAGGGATCGTAAACAATGCCAGCGAAGTGATTGACGGCAAAGCCCTGGACGGTGTGCTTGCCCAAAGGGAAGTGGATCATTTGAACTGGGCCAATGCCGTCAACGAGCTCATTTCAAACGATCAGGTGAATGAGTTGAAGGTGGAAACGGATCCGACCCGGTGCGGGTTCGGCAAATGGCTGTATGGAGAGGGCCGTAAACAGGCGGAAATTCTGGTACCGACCCTGAAACCCCTGCTCAAAGAAATCGAAGGCCCTCATAAGGCCCTTCACGAGTCCGCTGTTAAAATCAAAGCGGTATATACAAGAGCCGATACCAAACTTCCTGAATTTATCGCCCGCAAAGAGATCGATCATCTCAACTGGAGCGCGGTCATTGAAGGGGGGCTTTTGGAGAATGTGGATCAGATCACGGTGGAAACGGACCCGACCCGCTGCGGATTCGGTAAATGGCTCTACGGGGAAAAGGCGGCCCAGAGTGCTAAAATGGACGCCAAGCTGGGGCAGTTGCTTGAACAGATCAAAGAACCGCATAAACGCCTGCATGAATCAGCCATCGAACTCATCAACGCCTATCACTCCAGTCATCCTAAAGTGTTGATGGCGCTTATGGATGCCCTTGACGACCACCGGCGGTGGGTCACAAATGTCTCCGATGCCATCATGGCCTTTAAACCCAAACTCACGGTGCAGCTGGATGCCAAACAATGCGCATTTGGAAAATGGCTGGCCAGTGAGGAGGCCCAATCGCTCATGGCACAAATTCCTGAATTCAAGGTATTTGCAGATCAGGTTCAAGGGCCCCATGAGGCCCTTCATGAAAGCGCGGGGAAAATCGACGCGTCCCTCAAATCCGGTGCGTTTAACCAGGCTGAGGAAATTTTTAAAGGACAAACCAAGTCGTTGGTGAAGCAGGTGGCGGAACTGATGCAGGAGACCATCTCCCGGGAGCGGGAGCTTGACAAACAGCGGGCTGCTGCCATTGGCATTTTTAAAGCCCAAATTGTCCCCCTGCTGGGCGAGACCCGGGGGATTCTTGCGCAGATCGGGGAACGGGCGGCTCAATTGCTGGACGGTTATCATGAGGCCACCCGGATTTACGCCACCCAGACGGTGCCCTCTTTAAAATCCGTTCAATCCCTTCTGGGACAGCTGAGGCAGGAGGCCGAAAACCATATCCTGACAGATAAGGCCATGCTTCAGGCCGCCAAGGGGACCAAAAGAAACGTGGCTGTTGTATCCGCCATCGCCATTGCGGCAGGAATCGGGCTGGCCTTCCTTATCGCCAGGGGGATCGTTACCGTTCTGAACCGGGTGACAGATGAACTGGACCAGGGCGCTTCCCAGGTTTCTTCGGCCTCGGCACAGATCGCCGGCGCGAGCCAGTCTCTGGCCGAAGGGTCATCCGAGCAGGCCGCCTCCTTAGAGGAGACCTCCTCCTCTTTAGAAGAGATGACCTCAATGACCAAACGGAATGCAGACAATGCCGCCAATGCCAACAGCCTGACCCGGGACTCCCAGGTGTCGGTAAACGATTCCATGACCGCCATGGGAGAGTTGACCAATGCCATGGCCCAGATCAGCAAAGCCAGTGAAGAAACCTCAAAAATTATTAAAACCATAGACGAAATCGCCTTTCAGACCAATCTTCTGGCCCTGAATGCCGCAGTGGAAGCGGCCAGGGCAGGGGAGGCCGGTGCCGGGTTTGCCGTGGTGGCTGATGAGGTCAGAAATCTTGCCATGCGGGCAGCAGAAGCCGCTAAAACAACCTCCAGTCTGATCCAGGATACCACTGAAAAGGTGACCCAGGGGGCAGGTCTTGTGGAAACCACCAGTGAGGTTTTTGAAAAAGTCCGGGAGAACACGGTTAAAGTGGCTGAAATCATGGATGAGATTTCTGCCGCCTCCCAGGAGCAGTCCCAGGGCATTGACCAGATTTCCAATGCGGTGTCCCAGATGGATAAAGTCACCCAGCAGAACGCAGCCAATGCCGAGGAGTCCGCCTCCGCCTCCGAGGAGATGAACGCCCAGGCCGAACAGATGAAGTCCATGGTGGATCAACTGGTTAAAATTGTCGGTGCATCGCACAAGGAGAAAAAACTGACCCTTCCTTCTGCAAAAAAGTCTGTGCCGCGCATTGGGCCGCGGGTGCCGAAGGCCAGGCCGATCGCCAAGGAAATTCGTCCCGAGCAGGTGATTCCTTTTGATGATCCGGACGAATTTAAAGATTTTTAGGGTGGTTTTTATGGTCTAAGATTGTCCAGGGAAACGGTCATGACAACGTTTAATCCTTTTAATACCCCGACATTTCTTTCCCATTCCCATGCCTGCCTTATTTTTGAGGTGTTGGCATACTACAGGGACCTTGCGTCCCGGTTTATCCTCGACGGGCTGGCCGGAAATGAGAAATGTGTCATGGCCGTTGACACCTATACGCCTCAGATGGTCCGGGAGGATCTGGCTGCGGTCGGAGTGGACTTTGAGTCCGCCGTCGAGCAGGGGCGGCTGACCCTTATGGAGGTCCGGTCCGCCTATGCGGATCAGGGCGGATTTGAACCCAACGCCACGATTGATATCTGGAAAGAGGAAACTGAAAAGGCGATCTCACAAGGCTATACTGCGCTCCGGGTTGTGGGGGAGGCCACGTTTTCCTTAGGAGGAGACGATAAGGCTGACAAACTGATTTACTACGAAAATATCATCAACCACGTTCTGTTTAATGCCTATCCGTTTAAATCCCTATGCGTTTACGAACGCAGACTGTATTCATCCAAAGTGATAAAAGCAGCCATCTGCGCCCATCCCGTATTCTTTTATAACGACAGGTTTTTCAAGGAAAACATCCATTATATCCCGCCGGAAATCCACTTTAACAATGAAACGGAGCGGGATGAAATCGATATCATGATTCGGAATATCGACCGCCACAATGTCAATCTTAACGCATTGAAGGAAAGCGAGGCGGAGTTCCGCATGATGTTTGAAAAGGCGCCCTTAAGCTACCAGTCCATGGACAAAGAAGGACGGCTGATGGAGGTGAACGAATCCTGGCTGAATACTTTGGGATACAGCCGGCAGGAGGTGATCGGCCGCAAGTTCAGTGCGTTTCTTCATCCGGAGAGGCAGGGGTATTTCGATGCCCATTACCCCAGTCTTAAATCCGTGGGAGAGCTGCTCGGGATGGAATTTGAGATGGTGAAAAAGGACGGGACGCCGGTTCTGATTTCCTTTCACGGCAAGGTCCGGAAACATCCGGACGGCACCATTGCCAGAACCCATTGTATATTCCAGGACATCACTGAAAAGAAGAGTGCAGAGGAAAAAGCCCTGCGGCAGCAGCAGGCCATCACCCTGAACAATAAAATTGCCAATGTTTTTTTGACTGCCACAAGTTCCGGGATTTTTCACGGCACTCTGGAGGTGATTCTTGAGACTCTGGAAAGTCCCTTCGGGTATTTTGGATCCATCAATGAAAAAGGCGACCTCTGCTGCTCCTATATCCGGCAGGGGGGCTTGGAAGCCCTAAGTGCGGTTTTAGAAGATTACCTGATTTTTCCCAGGAGGGACTGGATAGGGACCTGGGGAGACGCGATGGAAAAGGGGCAGACGGTTGTGATGAACCACCCCCTGACACTGCCCCGTGGAGAGTTTCATCTATCCTGCGCCATGGCCGCCCCCATCGTCCATCACGGCGAAATCATCGGCCAGTTTCTCGTGGCGGACAAGCCGGGGGGGTACGGAAGTCATGAACAATATCTTTTGGAGAGTGCGGTCTTTCAGACCGCCCCTATCCTGAGCAATCTGCTGGAAAAAGAGGCCCGGGAAAAGCAGCATAAGGCCCTGCAGTCCAGGGTGGAGCAGGCCCAGAAGATGGAGGCCATCGGCAGCCTGGCCGGCGGCATTGCCCATGATTTTAACAATATTCTTTTTCCCATCATCGGCATGTCGGAAATGCTGCTTGAAGACCTTCCGGAACACGGTGCGGAGTGGGAAAGCGTGCTGGAGATTCATAAGGCCGGAAAGCGGGCCGGGGACTTGGTCCGGCAGATTCTGGCCTTCAGCCGCCAGACTGAACATGAAATAATGCCCGTTCGGTTCCAAAAAGTGCTAAAAGAGGTGCTCAAACTCTGTAGGTCAACCATTCCTGCCAATATTGAGCTGGTGAATGAGGTACAGCAGGACTGCGGTTTTATCCGGGCCAATGCCACCCAGCTTCATCAGATCGCCATGAACCTGATTACCAATGCCTTCCATGCCGTAGAGGACAAAAACGGCAGAATAAGCGTCTGTCTTAAGGAAATTGAAATGGCCCCCGAAGATTTAGACGATTTTTCCCTGATGCCCGGCAGGCACTTAAGATTCTCGGTGGCGGATAATGGGGCGGGTATCCCCCCGGATATGATCCAAAAGATATTCGAACCCTATTTTACAACCAAGAAGCCGGGCAAGGGAACCGGGCTGGGGCTGGCCGTTGTCTACGGCATCGTCAAGGCGCATAAGGGGGATATAAAAGTCTACAGCGAACCGGGGAAAGGATCGGCGTTCAACATCTATATGCCGGTGATGGAAAAAGAGGGCGACGAGGGAAAAATAGAGGCGGCCCAGGAGATGCAGACTGGGACCGAACATGTTTTCCTTGTGGATGACGAACCTGCGATAGCGAATCTGTGCGCCCGGATTCTGGATCGCCTGGGCTATAAGGTGACCCTTTGGACAAGCAGTGTGGCGGCACTTGAGGCCTTCAGAGCCGATCCTTTCGGTTTTGATCTGGTGATATCGGATATGTCCATGCCCCGGATGACCGGGGACCTGCTGGCCGCTGAAATGAAACAGATCCGCCCCGATATTCCCATTGTCATCTGTACAGGATTCAGCGAGCGGATCAATCAGGAAAATGCCCAAGCAGTCGGGGTGGAGGGCTTTTTAATGAAGCCGATCACCAAATCCGATCTGGCCGGAATGGTCCGGAAAGTGCTGGATGCAAGAACCAGTTCTTTATCCGGTCGGTAAGGCAAATATCGGTAAGTCAGATAAAGGATCTTCTGTTTTTCTGCCTCCCTTTGATCCGGGTATAAAAGAAAACCAGGGGTGCAAAGTAAAAAATAAGCCAGTGCCCGGAAAATCCCCTGACTTCATTGAATGTATAGTGAATATATTCGGGCAGGGTGATCTCCCGGATGAGCCGGCCGTGGTCATGAAGCACATGGATGCCCTGCCAGATATCGGGCACCCCGCCGTCTGATTTTGCCATGGCGACTAAAAAATTGACACCAGCGTAAACAAAGAGCAAAAATCCGAATGCCAGTGCAGGCCAGGGAGCCGCACTGAAAAAGGCCGCAGGGGAATTGGTTTTACGGTCCCTTGACCGGTTAAGTCTAAAGACCAGGGGAACGAAAACCACAAATACCCCGGCATGAAGGGCCCATATCCAATGGTATCCGGCCGGGCCGGCTTCGACAATTGCGCTGATATGAACCACAAGGGCACTGACAAACCCCAAAAAGGAAATGATAAAAAACGTGTGATTCATCATCACCGATCCTGGCCCTGCATGTCGGGCCGGTTAGATGGAAATCCCCGGTACCGGTGACTCCTGTACCGGGGTCTTTTTCATGATAGGGCTACCGGTTTAAAAGTTAAGATCATCAAAGACCACCGGCAGTTTTGATTTCAGTTCCGCCAGCAGAGGCCGCATGAGTTCCACCATCTGGGGATGGGAAGACTTGGCGCATCTTAAGGCAAAAATATGGCGCCACTCCCGGATATTGGCCTTGACTACGATTTCGGTCTTCAGGCTGTTGGGCAGGATCTCCCTAGCCGCCTGGGCCTTCCAGCCTTCTTCCATAAGGCGGGTGTAGTCCTCTTCTGCCCTTATCATGGATTCAAGCCAGATCCGGTCCCCTTCGGGAAGATTACCGGGAACCGTTGTCTCCTTGTCCCAGTCTCCGATCAGGCGCTGATCCGACCATACCGGGCGGATAAAGGCCATGCCTCCGTCGTATTTGACGTAGCGGGTGGATTCCTGGGCAAAACTGCACAGTCGGTGGCGGACCAGTTCGTGGGTGACCCCCCGGTTGGTGGTCAGGCGGACGATAATATCCCCGAACTCGATCATGGCATGGTGCTTGTGCCGGACCAGCATGTCCACAAACTTGGCTGCGGAATCCTCTGTGATCCGGGCCTCGGACTTGTAGCAGGTCCGGCCGGCCGTTTCTAAGGTTTTCAGTAAGTCTTCCGGCAGGCTGATGAATTCATGGGTCTGCTCAATGACCTTCATATCCCTCCCTATCCCTCTACCAATGGAACGGTCAGTCCGCCGTCCATGAGAAAGAGGATGCTGGCGTCTTTTCCCTTTTCCTCCAGGGCCTTGTCAATGGCGGTCTGAAGATCGGAGAAGGGGGTGATAAATAATTTTGAGATGACTTCGGCGGGCACATCCGTCACCGCCCACATCTGGGCCCAAAGACCGATTTCCGCCATCTTGGCCGCCTTGTGATAGCCTAAAACATAGCCCTGCTCGATTTTGTCCAGGGCGGCCTTGGGAGTGTCGCAGGAGCCGAGCAGATCGGCAAAGGCTTTGCCGCCGATGCCGCAGCGGCATTTGGCCACCAGGATCATGATGCCGTTCTCTTTGAGGGCCAGCTTGGCATTGTCTATGCCCTTTTGGGCCTGGTAAAGGTCAATGTCCTGGGGGAACTTGACAATGGAGACGACAATATCGGCCTTTTCCTTCAACTTGGCGGCAAAGACTTCGTTGGCCCGGTCGATGGCGGCGTGGAAACTGTCGTTGATATGGCCTGAGCAGGTGGCATAGACCTTGTGATGCTTGTCCAGTACCGTCATGATGGAAAAGATCTCCTGCTTGACGGTTTTGATGGCGTCGATCATGTCCTCGTGGACCGGGTTGCCGGAAAGCTTCAGGGCGCAGGCCTCGGGCACCAGGGCCAGTTTATGGTTCTGCTCAATGGTCTTGTATCCGGCAATGCCGGGCAGAAAGGATTTTCTGCCGCCAGTGTAGCCTGCAAAGTAGTGGGGCTCCACCGAGGAGATGATGATAAACTTGTCCGCCTCCACCCCGGCCTTGTTCACATACATGTCCGTGCCGTTGGAAGACTTGCCGATGAGGACCATGTCCTCGTCCTTTTTGGCATCGTGGACAATGATGTTGTTTTTCACCTTTTCATAGTAGGGCCCGAAGATCTGGAGGTACTCCTCTTCGCTGGGGCCTCTGTGGGCGCCGGTGGCGATGATGAAGTTGTACTGGGTCGAGCTTAGGTCCTCAAAGATGACGTCCAGAACTTTTTTGGTGGGGGTGGGCCGGGTGGCATCGTTCACGATGACCAGAACGTTTTTGGCGTCGCTGATAAACTCCTTGAAGCTTTTAGAGTTGATGGGTTCGGAAACCGATTTTTCAATGCACTCATCCTCATCTGAAATGTCAACGTCATTGGCCTCTAAAAATCCAACGTTCAAGGAATCATCAAGGTCGACAGTCATGCTGCCGTTTTTATCATAAGGTACGGTGATCTGCATATTTTCTCCTTGCCCTGCCTTAACGGATCGGGCCGAGCTGGTTCATCTTTTCTGTAAAGGTATCAATTTCAGCCTGGAATAACGTCTTGTCCCCGGCAGGGATCTGGACCAGTTCAATCCGCTCGGGGTTGATGTCCAGCTGACCAAAGGTGGATTTGAGTTCCGCCACAAGCTTCTTGGCTCTGACGTTGCCGTCATGCTGGCAGTCCCCGTCCGGGCAGCAGGCTACAAGCACGCCCCGGGCCTTGTTCAAAAAGGGCATCATGAGCACCTGGCGGTCCAGCCGTCCGCCGCACATATTGACCAGGATTTCATAATCCTTGTCAGAGGTCTCTGATTCCGGCAGGCGGGAGGACTGCAGTTCGGGATAATAGGACCAGTTACAGGCAAAGACGATGAATTTAGCCTCTGCATGGGTGGAAAGAAAGTCTTCCGTCTTTTGGGTCAGATCATCTCTTCCCGTTCCAAAGGTATTTTCAATGGTGGCGGCGCCTGCCGGACAGACCTCCACGCAAATGCCGCAGGACTGGCACTTGACCGGATCTGTGACAATGCCGTCCTCGTTAAAAGACCGGGCCTCATGGGGACAGGTGCTCACGCACAAAAGGCACCGGGCGCAGTTCATATGGGTGACCGATGTGGTGCCGGGGCCCTTGAAGCCCATTGCCTGGAGGTCTTTTTTTGCATCGGTGAAGATTTCAGTTAAGGGGACGCCGGAAGAGCAGGCCGCCTCGCAGCGTTTGCAGTAAAAGCAGTTGAACAATTTTTCAGTGGCGTAATCGGTGAGCTCCAGGTTGCCGGACAAAAGGCCGAAGGCCGTGATGATCTTTGCCCGGGGTGCGTCAGATTCCCATCTTGTGTGTTTGAACAGGGGGCAGTGCTCGTAACAATATCCGCACCGGATACAACTGGCCAGGGTGCCTTCCCACTTCTTAAGATTCTCGAATGTCTTTTCCTTGGTTGCCATGAGGTACCTCCTTTAGCTGTTCACAGAGTATCTGAGGTTGGTTGCGGTCACCCAGTTGTCAGGGGCCTGCATCAGCTTACCCGGATTCAGGATGTTGTTGGGATCCAATGCACTCTTGATGGTGGCCAGCATGTTTATGGAGTCTGCTTTTTCCGCCTTAAAGGATTCGGCCTTGGACAGGCCGATGCCGTGCTCGGCTGAGGTGGTGCCGTTCACAGATCTGACATAGTCATAGATTTCGGTAATGGCTTTTCTGGCCGATTCCCACTGGTCTTTGCGCCGGGTGTCCATGAGGATTTTAGTGTGCATACACCCGGAACCGCAATGGCCGTATGCGGTCATGATGATGTTGTTTTTCTTGGCCACATCATGGATGACGCCGGCCATCTCCGCCATCTTGGAGTAGGGCACGGCCATGTCATCGGCAAGAGAGGTTGAGGCCAGGTTGTCGTCATATTTGGACAGGGCGGGGAACAGTTTTTTGCGGCCCATGAATATCTTGGTCCGCTCCTTGGGGTCGTAGCTGGCCCAGATATCGTTTCCACCATGTTTTTCGCAGATTTGTCTCATCTTGTTGATTTCATAGTCCACGGCTTCCTTGACCTGGCCGTCCGCTTCAAAGATGAGGGAGGCCGCCACCTCTTTTAGCCCCAGGTTCATGGTCTTGTTGACCGCTTTGATGGCCACGGAGTCCACCAGTTCAAGCATTGAGGGAACGGCTCCGGATGCCATGATGGAGCCGACGGCTTCCCCGGCGTCCTTGAGGGAGTCGAAGTTGGCCACCCCCATGCACCGGAATTCCGGGATGGGCACAAAGCTCAACGTCGCTTCCACCACCACGCCCAGGGTCCCTTCGGATCCGACCATCAGCTTGTGCAGCTGATATCCGCTGGCCTCCACCCGTGTGTGGGCGCCCAAAGAGACCAGGTCACCGTTGGGCAGAACCACCTTCATCCCCAGGACTGCATCCCGTGTGGCCCCGTATTTGACCGAGCGAACCCCTGAGGCGTTGTTGGATATTTCACCGCCGATGGTGGCAATTCTGGACGAGGCGGGGGTGGGGGGATAGAACACGCCGTAAGGCTTGAGGGCCAGGTTCAGGTCATCATCCACCACACCGGGTTCCACCCGGCAGTAGACGTCCGGCATGTTGATTTCCAGAATCCGGTTCATCCCCTTCATGTCCAAGGTGATGCCGCCGTTGACCGGGACGGTCTGCCCGCACATGCCGGAGCCCCCGCCCCTGGGTATCACAGGGATTTTATTCTCGTTGGCATAGGCCAGAATTTTCTGGACCTGGGCGGTGTTCTCAGGCTTTACAACCACCCACGGCATGGCATGGTGGACCGAGGCATCAGACCCGTATACATAAAGGTCTGAAGGATCTGACTTGATGTTGTGCGCTCCAACAATCTCCCTTAGTCTGGATTCGTCAACCGTATTCATTTGATGTCCCCTTTTGATGAAGCATTACTGATTAACATATCGCTTTTAGAGATAGCCCTTAATACTTCCACAAGTATTTTGAAAATTCAATCCCATTTCCCTAAGGGATTATAATAAGTGTTTGCTTGTATAGGCGTTTGAAATTAAACCATAATATTTCTTGTTTTGCCCGGTGTCCAGACGCCCGGTTCAAAAGAAACTGACAAAATTTTTACAAAATTATATCGGCCCGATGCCTGCGGCTTGCTTTGCTGAAGCCTGCGCCGTCCAGGAACGGTAGGTAAAAATGACTTAAGTATTTATAATAAATATCCGAAAGAAAGTTAAACTCACAAGCCATGATAAATTTTGAGACCAAACGTAACAAGGAGGTTAACAATGGTTTCTTTTGATCCCGGCATCGGCAGTATATCCAAACTGCAGTATACATCCTTTAAATCGACAACCGGTTCGACGCAAAAAAAAGGTTCGGCAACCGTCAGAACCGACCTGATGAACTTCAGTGTCCAGACGTTGGGAATGACCCGGACGGATATCGGGAACCAGAGCGCTTTGTCGAATTTCAATGCCCTTCCCCAAGACCTGAAGCAGGAATTGACATACAACGGACGCCCCATTTCTGATTTCAGTGCCGATGAGGCCACCGACCTCCTCTCTGAGGACGGATACTTTGGCGTGAAAAAAACGTCCCAGCGGATTGCCGATTTTGTCATCAATCTGGCCGGAGACGACTTGGAAAAAATGCGGGTTGGCAGGGATGCTGTCCTCCAGGGGTTCAAACAGGCGGAAAAACTGTGGGGGGGCAATCTGCCGGATATCTCCTACGAGACCCTGGATACGACCCTTTCAGCCCTTGACGATCGGATCAAGGATATGGGCGGTTCCGTGGTGGATCTGACTGCGTAGTATTATATAGTACCTGGCCCTTTCACCGAGTCGGCAATTGGGGGAAATGGGGTATTTTTTCCAGAGCCTCATCCCAGTCCGCCTTGTTTGCCATATAAATATGGCCGCAGGGTTTTATGCCGGGTTCCACATCAAGGCATCCTGCAGGAACAACCAGCAAAGCGCCGTCCATTTGAACATTGGGCAGGGCGGACCCGCACTTGGAACAAAAACTTTTGATATGGCCTTCGGACTTGAAGTTGAAAGTCGTCACTTTATTTTCTCCGGACAGCCATTTCAGTTCAGCCGTTGAAGAAAATAGGTTTGCCGCATGAGCAGAGCCTGTATCTTTTCTGCAGCGCTCGCAGTGGCATAAAAAAAAGTGTTCAAACTCACCGTTGATTTCAAAGGTGACTTCACGGCAAAGACACGATCCTTTGTATTTCATCTGTATGGTTTCTTTCTTTGTGTGGTGTTTAAAAAAAAGTAACTAAGCGCATCTTTTTGGGCCCGTTTTGAAAATTAAATGCCCGCTATAAAATCCTCAATGGCGGTGTTTGTCTCCTCCGGCTTTTCCGCAAACACAAAATGGGTTCCCCCCTGGATGACAACGGACTTGGCCCGGGCGATCTTATCGACCATGGCCTTTGTGTATTTGGGCGGCGTCATAATATCCTGGTCACCGACAATACCGAGAAAGGGCAGGTTTATTGTTGGAAGGGCTTTTATGACATCAAACGCATCGCAGGCTTTAAGGTCATTTAAAAAGGCTTTAGGGGTATTTTCCACGGTCCTTTTTTGGATGACAGCCTGAAGCTTCGGGTCGATCCGATTGTACATGGTTGCAGTAAAATCAGTCCCGTCCGATTGTGCTTGCACCGCTTTTTCAAGGGCTTCAAGGATTCCGGGATGAACCCGTAACCGCGCCCCGCTTGCAATACAGATTATCCCTGTAAGATCTTCTGCAAAGTCCAGGGCATATTGAAGGGCAATGGCACCGCCCATTGAATGGCCTGCGATCACCACATCCGTATACCCTTTGTCATGAATGTATGTTCGAAGCCATTTTGTATACGCCTTGATCGACCTGCATAGATCACCGTCCGGATGACCGGGCAGGTTGACGGCTTCCGAGTTTTTGAAATAGGCAGTCTGATGCTGCCAGGACTCCCGACACCCGCCGGAACCATGGATAAAAATCAGTTTCATAGGGCCTCTTGCTTACCAGTGAATGTATTTCAAACCGGATCAGGCTGCAATCCGATCCCATAGGACAAGGCCCCAGACAAGGGCCACATTGATCAGCGCCATCATGACTGCGGCCGAACCCAGGTCCTTTGCCCTTCCGGACAGGGCATGAAACTGCGTTCCCACCCGGTCCACAACGGCCTCAAGGGCAGAGTTGAGCAGCTCCACCATGAGAACAATCATGAGGCTGCCGGCCAGAAGGGCTTTTTCCACACCGCCGTTGCCCAGCCAGAGTCCTGCCGGCATCAGAAGTGCCACGGCCAAAAGCTCCAACCGGAAGGCTTCTTCATGGATCAGGGCGGCTTTCAGGCCTTTGATGGAATATCCGCCGGCCTGGATGATATGGCGCAGTCCCCTGGTACCCGGTTTGTTGGTCTGGTTGTCCATGCTGGCAACTCCTGTTTTTGAAAAATCCGGCCGGCCCGGGATCGGGGGAACACTATCCCCCGCCTGGCTTTTTGACTCGGCAATCGTTGTGCTCACCCTATCATAAAGCGTCAGGGGTTAAAAGCGAGATTCCCGCCCGTTCTCCAGCATGCGCCGCCGGGCGGCAAGGAAGTGTTGGACAATTAAAGGAGGGTTATGGCATACTTTGGGATAATTATTTCACGTTTTCCGTAAGTTAAAATTGGTTTTCCCTGCCCGCCATAAGTGCCTGCTGGAGCGGCTTTAAAAGGGACTGTTATATTCAGGATCATGGGCCGTTCCTGAAACCCAAAGATGGTCTGCTAAATTGGGATTTGAATCTAAAGACAGCTAAAGGATGCATTGATCAATTGAACGCCTCGAAGAATACGCCGCCATCCGGACCCGAACACTCTGGACTCTTTTCGTCTTTTAAACGTAGATTCACGACACCGTCAATCCGGGCAAAGCTGATTGCCATTTTTATTGTGATCAAGGTGCTGCCGCTCATTGCCCTGGCGATTTTTGCGGCAAGCCAGATGGACTTTCTTCGCCGTACCATTAAACACAGCTCCGAGGAAATGGTGGAAGATACCCGCACCCTGGTCTCCCAGATCGGTGCCATCGCCTCCCAAAGCTCAATCAAGGCCCTTGATATCAAATCCAGGGAGGCCATCGAACGCCTGACCGTGGAAACGGCCAGGGATGTGGCCACCTTTTTGTATAATCGGGATGAAGATATCCGGCTTGCGGCCAGTCTGAGTATCAGCAAAAAAGCGTATACCAATTTTTTGAAGATGCGCTTTGGAACGGTGGTTTATCATGACACCTGGACGCTGAACCCTGAGGGCACAGCCTGGGTTCCCGAACATCCTTCTGCCAAGACCCCGGAAAATGTTACCCCGGTCAGCGCAGATAATGCAAAAGAGTTTCACTACCGCGGCAGACACATCCCCTTTGTGAGCAAAGCGCAACCCCTTTACCATGAAATGACCTTTGTGGACCTTTCGGGCAATGAAAAGATCAAAGCCTCGATGACGGACCTTCTTCCCAAGGTGCTTTTGGATGTCTCAAAAAAGGAAAATACCTGGTGTAAGGCAGAAGATTATTTCTCCCACCTTCAGGACTTAAAGGCTGGAGAAATTTATGTTTCAAGGGTGATCGGCCCCTACATCCCGTCACCGATCATCGGCAGCTACACCCCTGAAAAAGCAGCACAGAAAAAGATTGCGTTTGCCCCTGAGACCAGCGGCTATGCCGGCAAGGAAAACCCTTTGGGAAAGCGGTTTAAAGGCATCATCCGGTGGGCTGCCCCGGTATTCAGAGGCGATCACAAGGTGGGCTATGTCACCCTGGCCCTGGACCACACCCATCTTATGGAGTTTACCGACCATATCGTTCCGACGTCGGAGCGGTTCACTGATATTTCCGATCCGGGGTCAGGCAATTATGCCTTTATGTGGGATTTTGAAGGCCGCAATATCAGCCATCCCAGGGATTATTTCATCGTCGGCTACAACCCTGACACGGGAGAGGAAGAAGTGCCCTGGCTCAGTGAAGATATGTATGAGATGTATCAAAAACAGCAGAGCAGTTTCAGCGATTTTATCGCGGCAGCTCCCCGGTTTGATGCCCAGTCCTTGAAAAAAAGCCCAGCAGCCGCACTCACCCGGGCGGGAAATTTGGGACTGGACTGCCGATACCTTAACTTTGCCCCCCAGTGTACGGGATGGTTTACTCTGACACAGCACGGGGGATCCGGATCCTTTGTCATTTACTGGTCCAACCTGTGGAAATTGACCACAGCAGCCACCATCCCCTATTATACCGGCATGTATCAGAACACCCCCCGGGGGTTCGGCTTTGTCACCATCGGCGCCAACGTGGATGAGTTCCACTCCTCTGCCACCAAAACCGCAGAGGAGATCGATGCCATCACAGCAGGCTACGAACAGGATTTGACGGGCAAAAAAGAGAAGATCCTCACCCACATCGATCAGATATTGGATGGAACCGTTAAGGATCTGACCCTTTCCACCTTGTTTATGATTGCTTTAGTGATCTTTATCGCCATCTGGATGGCTTCCGTCCTCACCCGGAAAATAACCTCCATCATCCAGGGCATCAGGACATTCCAGACGGGCAATTTGAATGCCAGACTGAAGGTGGAAAGCCGGGATGAACTTGGAAAACTGGCCCAGGCCTTCAATGACATGTCCGACACCATTGCTTCTGCCATGCAGGAAATTCATGAGGCCAAAGAACAGGCCGAGGAATCCGACAAGGCCAAAAGCCTTTTCCTTGCCAATATGTCCCATGAAATCCGCACCCCGATGAACGCCATCATCGGCATGAACCGGCTTGCCCTGGAATCGGCAGAGGATGAAGAGCAGCAAAAACTGCTTGAAATCGTAAAATCATCCGCATCCGCACTGCTTGCCGTCATCAATGACATCCTTGATTTTTCCAAAATTGAGGCCGGCCAGATCGATATTGAGGATCTGCCCTTTTCCATGCCCGAACTGATCGCTTCAGTGATGGAGTCCATCAGTGTCCTCGCCGATGAGAGGGGGGTGGCCACCTCATATCACCTGGATGCGTCCGTTCCCGAATATGTGAGCGGTGACAGTATGCGGCTGCGACAGATTCTCATGAACCTTCTGGGAAATTCCGTAAAGTTTACCAGTGACGGCCTCATCGAACTGAAGGTCACGGCCAGGGAAACAGAAAACCGCTCCTGTACCCTGGCCTTTGCTGTCCATGACACAGGCATTGGCATTGATCAACAGCATTTGGAGATCATTTTTGACAGTTTTTTCCAAAGTGATCGATCTATTTCCAGAAAACATCAGGGCTCGGGTCTCGGCCTTGCCATTTCACGGAATCTGTGCCAGCTCATGGGAGGCGATATCCGGGTGGAAAGTGAACAAAACGTCGGGTCGAAATTTTATTTTACCATCTGTGTCGGAATACCCGACAAGGGCACGTCTTACCCGATAGAATCCCAGGGGGAAAGCCCCGGTGAGGTACCGCCTTTGTCCATCCTCCTAGTGGAGGATAATCCCACCAATCGGCAATTGGCGAAAATGGTATTGAAAAAGAAAAACCACCTTGTTGATGCCGCTGCCAACGGCCGTATCGCCCTGGAACAACTCGGGGAGAAGGACTATGATGTCGTCCTAATGGATGTGCAGATGCCTGAGATGGACGGATTTACCGCCACAAGAATCATTCGGCAGATCGAGGGGGGAACCGCCGAAATCACACCGCCGATTCCTTCTGAACTTAGACGAAAGCTGGACGGCAGGCTTTGCGGCAGGCATCAGATCATCATCGCTCTCACCGCCCATGCCATGCGGGGAGACAAGCTCAAATGCATGGCATCCGGCATGGATGACTATCTGACCAAACCCTTTGTTCCGGAGCAGATAGACATCACATTGAAAAAGCATTGTACAACTTAAGAAATTTATTGTGCCAATGCATTTCAAGGTGAATTCCCTATAGGCCAGATGAATCCTGAACCGGGAGATACCGGATAAAAAAGCGTTCTTTGCCATAGGTGCTGGTGATGATTTTTTGTTCTTTGACCAGGGTGTCAATGACTGAAAAATCACGGCCTGCCTTTTTCAGGTATGCCATGACCGCATCCTCCCGCATGGGATGAACCGCGGTAATGCTGAGAATATCGTTTTCAACTTCCCCGGTAAAGGCAAATTGGTTGCCCTCGTATCCGATGAGATATTCGGTGTTGATTCCTCTGTCGGTGAAAATTTGCCAGGCCTTGTGGAGGGCTTCTTCTCCGGGAGGCCTAACGCTTTTTAACGCCGGCGGCCGGGTCGGGATGCTGAGGTAGGATACCCCGGGGTTGAGGGCACGGATGAATTCAGCCGTTTTTTCCAGACCGGCGGCAGTATCATTTTTTCCCTGGACCAGCATGGTTTCTGTGACCAGACGGCCTGTAAAGGACTGGGAAAAGCGTTTAATGCCGCTGAGCAATTCGTTAAAGCAGATCGCCTTACCGGGGCGGTCTATTCTCCTCCAGGTTTTGGGGTCCAGGGAGTCGATTTTGACCGAGACCCAGTCTGCCAGGCGAAGATCCTGGCGGACATCTGGCAATCCGAGCAGGCTGGCATTGGTGATCACCGCTATTTTGATGCCCAGCTCTGCAAGGGCCGGAATCAGTTGCCCCAGAGATTTGTCAAGGGTGGGCTCTCCGTCTGAGACAAGGGTCAGATAGTCGATGGCCTCGTGATTGAGGCGGGCCTTTTCCAATTTATCCCGGGCTTGGGCCAGGATCAGTTCCGGATCGTAAAAATACTGCCGCTGGGGCGGCACGGGGGCGCCGGACCCCAGCTGGCAATAGATACAGGAGTAGGAACAAGTTTTTGGGGGAATATTGTTGATTCCCACACTTTTGCCCAGGCGCCTGGACGGAACCGGACCGAATACCAGGGGGGGAGGGAGTGTCATATTGCCCCTTTTATAACAGTTTCTCTGCACCCTTATACACGGTTTCCACCTTCAGGGCGGTGGCGCCGTGTCCGGGATGCTTTTCGGGGTTCCATTGCTTCATGTCATCAAATACCGGCCCCTGGGTATGGTATTCAATGGGCCCTTTGACTTGGTACGCATCGCCTTTTTCAGTGATAAAGAGGATGGATCCTGTACTGCCGGATTCAATATTCTGAATGGTTTTTGAAAAATAGTTGTTGGCGATGATCAGGGTCTGGGCATCGTATTTCGCAACGCAGGTGGCATAAATGGCATTGGGCACTCCCTGCTTGTCTACGGTGGAAAAAATGACGGGACCCTTGCGCTTATCCCATGCCAGGCTGACTTCCTGGGGTAACAACGGCATACTTCCTCCTAATTTAAATTAAGGTTTCCAAATTCGTTCAAGAGTTTAGCAAGTTCAATGCCAAATGATGCATTCGGGGAGAATGTTATGTGAATTCGATGTGTTATCGGGAAGAAAGGGGCGTGGGGGTGTTTGCCCGTTATTGCATAAATGCACTGGTCGAATTTGGATGGAGCTGTGAAACCGCTTAGAGCGGCAACGGATTCTGTTCGATAAAATTGAAACCACAGGAGAACGCAAACTTGCAATCCTCAAGGTCTTCCGGGAGGCGCAGTATTTTTTTTACATCCGTCGTTTGCGTCTCCCTGTGGATGTGCAAAACGGCAAAACAGGGGGCTTCCCCGAAGTGGGGGCTGATACGCCCGCTTTTATCGGACAGGGGCAGGGCTAAAATATCATGGGTCCGGACCTTGGGTTCGTAGTGGATGGAGATTTTTTCGATATTGGAGATTTGGTTTAAGATCCGGGTTTCAATGGTTTCACTGATTCGGTGAGCCTCTTCAAGATCACATGTCGTCAGGGTGATGGTGGCCTGGATAAACCGGAAGCGTCCGGCGTTGCGTCTGATCAGGGATTTGATTTCATCCACGGCCGGCTATTCTGAATATCTCATGGGAATCCTTTGTTTTGTCAGCGACCGAGTCTATTGTTACCGTCTCCCATGCATTTGTCCGTCTCAGACGGATTCGGGGTCAGGACGGGGACTCCTGGCCGTTTCCTATGAGGCCCCGGTCTTCAAGGGCAATTTCCAAAAGGGCAACATCGGTTTCCCTGATGTTGAGAATATCGACCTCCCGGCATCCCATAATGACGCTCAAATCCTCTTCAGGGTTGTCGGCGAGAAGCTTGTTACAGATGAGGTTGGACAGACGGACCATGAGAAGAAGGGTGTCTGATTCGTCAAATTCCCGGGTGTGATGGTCCCTGGCAATGCGGCAGTAGTGGTCGGGAAGCTGCCATTTTTTCAGGAGGGCAAAGCCCTGCTGGGTGTGAAAATTTTCCAGCAGCCGGTCGATCAGGATTTCAGTGAGTTTGAACTGGTTGTCTTCTTTGAGCATTTTTTCCGCAGCAGATAAAAGACACAACTGGCCCATATCATGGAGAAGCCCTGCAATAAAGGCTTTGGGCACAAGATCGGTCATTTTCATGTGCCGGGCAAGCCACAGTGTTGCAAAACCGCAGGCCACCGAATGGTTCCAAAGCCTTTTTTGCAGTTTGTTCACCTGGGGAAGACTGGAGGTGAAGTTCTGCTGGTGGATTACCCTCATGGTGAGGTTGAAGATTTCATCCTGGCCCAGGCGCAGGGCGGCTTCCTTGATGGTGGAAACTTCTCCTAACCCTTTGTAATAGATGGAGTTCGCCACCTTTAGAATTTCGCTGGTCAGGGTGGGATCTGTCCGGATCAGTTTTTTTACCGCATCCAGATCCGGGCTGGGCTTCATGATTTCAGCCTGGATTTTTGCCGCCTCCGGGTTGATGACGGGAAAATTTTCCTGGTCGTTAATGTGTTTTTGAATGGTATCTACAATGGTCGCTTTATCCATGCTTACAGTCCTAAAAGCCTGTTGATTTCGGGGATGGGGCGCGGGGGGATCAGCCGTGGGACGCACCTGAATATTTCATCTAAGGTGGTGACACCCATGGCGGCCTTGGCCAGGGCATCTTCCATAAGGGTCACAAGATTGGTGGTATCCAGGCTGATTTTCCGGATCTCGTAACTGGACCGGTGGTTGAGAATGGCCTCTCTGACCTGCTCGTTGAGCACCAGCATTTCAAAAACAGCAGCCCGTCCCTTATACCCGGTATAGTTGCAGTGCCGGCATCCGGCACCCTTTTTAAACGGATACTTGTTGAGGTCCTGGGGGCCGTAGTTGAGGCGTTTGATTTCGCCGGGGCTGGGTCTGTAAGGCTGGCCGCACACGGTGCAGACTTTTCGCAAAAGCCTTTGGGACAGGACGCAGACCACGGTGGAGGAGATGAGAAAGGCTTCGATGTTCATGTTCATCAGGCGGATAAGGCCGCTGATGCTGTCTTCGGTATGAAAGGAGGTCAGCACCTTGTGGCCGGTGAGGGCCGCCTGGACTGCCACCTCTGCCGAGTAGTTGTCCCTGATCTCGCCTATGACAATGACATCCGGGTCCTGGCGGACCACATGGCGCAGGGTTCCCTCGTAGGTCAGATTGATGGACGGATCAATGGAGCACTGGGTGATCCCTTCCATGACGTACTCCACCGGATCCTCCGCCGTAATAATGCTCATCTCCGGGCTTTTGATCTGTTTGATACTGGAGTAAAGGGTGGTGGTCTTGCCTGAGCCCGTGGGGCCGGTGATGATCAATACCCCGCTTGGGACCTCAAGGACATCCCTTAAGTAGCGGGTCAGTATTTTGGGCTGCATGCCGATATCCGCAATGGAAATGACCTGGTCGATGCGGTTGAGTATGCGTAAGACCACTTTTTCGCCAAAAACCGCCGCATAGAAACTGGCCCTTAAATCATAGGTGTTTCCCTTGTACTCAAAACTCATGCGGCCGTCCTGGTGACGCCTTTTTTCCGCAATATTGGCCCGGCTTAATACCTTGAGCCTCGCTGTGACCATGGCTGCGGATTCGATGGCCAGGTCCTTGTGAAAGATCAGGATGCCGTCGACGCGGAATTTGACCTGGAGTTTATCGGACATGGGCTCAAAGTGGATATCGCTGGCCCCGTCCCGGATGCCGCAGCCGATCACGCTGTCTACGATGCCGATGGCGGTATTTTCGTCAATGACCTGGCTGGATTTTTTCTGGCCCGTTGCCACCTGGTCAATATACCGTTCAATGGCCCCGGGAGATGAGATCGCCACCTCAAGGGTTTTGCCGTAAAGCCGTTTGGCGCTTTCCACGGAGGCCTTGTTAAACGGATCGGCAAAGACCACAATCACCTTGTCGTCTTCCCTTTTAACCGGCAGGAACCGGTGAGTCTGGCACCATTTCACCGGGGCCTGGTAGATCAGGTCGGTGTCCAGCTCTTCAGTTGAAAGATTGACAAAGGGAAAGCCCAGCTGGACGGATAGGACCTCTAAAAACTGGTCCTCGCTCATGAACTGGTGCTCAATAATGATCTGTCCCAGCTGCTTTTTGGGATCCGCGGACTGGATATCCAGAGCGGCGGCCAGCTTTTCAGCGCTCATGTACCCGAATTCCACAAGCAGATCTCCGATGCGCAGGGGGAGCTGGTTGGAACGCAGCACCTCTTTGAGCTGATCATCCGTTACATAATCCAGATCTTTAAGCACCCCGATCATGGTCAGATCTCTGGATACTTTTGACTTTACCCTTCGGGCTGTCTTGGCCTGCTGTTCGGTAATAATTGCCTGGGTTACCAAGGCGGACAAAATTTTTTCGGATATTGGGAGTTGTTCGCTCATTATGTTATGTAAACCATTCAGGTTTTTCAGGGTATGCTGGCTTATCCTTACCACAATTGATATGCCATGGAAAGGCTATCCTCAAGGATATCGGTTTTCGGTCATCATGCCCTGTAAAACAATCTCTATCCTTGGCAAACCGGCTTGCTGAGAGTATAATCCTTCGCGCATTATAATCTTTGCTGGGGAGGCGGGATTAAACGACAGATTCAGACTTTAAGGATGGACATATGACTTATACCGTAACGTTTCTTCCCCATGAAAAAACCGTTGAAGTCGATGAAAAAGAAAGCCTGATCCGGGCGGCCATGGAGGCTGGCGTTCATATCAATGCCTCCTGCGGCGGCAGCGGGGTCTGCGGCAAGTGTCGGGTTCTGGTGGAAGAGGGGGTTATAGACGGAGGCATTTCAGAGCATCTTTCCTCCAAGGACCTGGACCAGGGATATCGCCTGGCCTGTATTTCCAAGGTTGCCTCAAACCTTGTGGTGCGGGTACCTGTGGAATCCGAAATGGAGACCAGCCGGCTCAACCAGCAGGAGGGAAGCCGCCATACGGCACGGGCCATGTATACCAATGTTGACGAGCTCCGGGAAGACGGGCTCTTTATTCCTCCGGTGGAAAAAATTTATCTGGAGTTGGATCCGGCCACGGAGGGGGACAACCAGGCCGATGTGACCCGGATCATCAATCATCTTCGCATGAAGCATGACGAGCACCGGCTGCTCATGACCCTGTCCGTGATGCGCAAGGTGCCGGACGTTATCCGCCAGGGCGACTTCAAGGTGACCGTGACCATTGTCCGGCCCGTGCGCAAAGACGGCAAAAACAGGATCACCAATGTCGAGCCCGGAGATACCAGGGACCGGAATTTCGCCATTGCCGTGGACATCGGTACCACCACCATCTACGGCCAGGCCATTGACCTGCACACAGGCGAAATTTTAGCCCA
Organism: uncultured Desulfobacter sp.; assembly: GCA_963677255.2. GTDB lineage: Bacteria > Desulfobacterota > Desulfobacteria > Desulfobacterales > Desulfobacteraceae > Desulfobacter. The sequence continues at coordinate 565,257 of CAXXER010000005.1, forward strand.
GCACGGGGAGTTCAACGGCCAGATTTCCTATGGCGAGGACGTGATTTCCAGAATCATGTTCGCCGAAAAGGGCGACGGGTTAAAGATTTTGCATAACAAGGTCGTTGAAAATATCAATACGATCGTTGAGCGACTGGTCAGAAGGGGAGGGATTTCACTTGAGGAAGTTTCCACCATTACCCTGGCCGGAAACTCCACCATGACCCAGCTCTTTTTGGAGATCAACCCCAGCTATATCCGAAAAGACCCCTATGTGCCGGCCTCCATCATGTACCCGCCTTTTCTGGCAAAGGAGGCGGAACTTGCCATGGCCGAGCACACAATCGCCCTGATGTTCCCGGGGGTATCCTCCTACGTGGGAGGCGACATCATTGCCGGTGTCATGGCCTCGGGCATGTACCGCTCTTCGGAACTGACCCTTTACATGGACATCGGCACCAATGCAGAGATCGTCATCGGTCACCAGGACTGGATGGTCTGCACGGCCGCCTCAGCCGGCCCTGCCTTTGAAGGCGGCGGGGTTAAGTTCGGCATGCGGGCCTCCAAGGGGGCCATCGAGGATTTTTCCATTGATCCTGAGACCTTTGAACCCATGATCATCACCGTCGGCAATGTCAAGGCCAAGGGCATCTGCGGCTCTGGCCTGATTACCATCGCCGCCCGGCTCCTTGAGGCCGGCGTTATTGACTCCCGAGGCAAGTTCAACCGGGAGCTTACCACCGAACGGATCCGAGAGAATGAGGAAATCTGGGAGTACGTGCTGGTCTACAAGGACAATACCCAGATCGACCGGGACATCACCATTACGGAGCCGGACCTGGACAACCTGATCCGGGCCAAGGGGGCCATGTATTCTGCGGCCCTGACCCTGTTAGAGGAGATCGGCCTTGGCATTCAGGATGTGGAACGCATTATCCTGGCCGGCGGATTCGGTTCCTATGTGGACCTTCAAAGTGCCATTACCATAGGCCTTCTGCCCGAGATCGAACCGGAAAAGGTTACCTATCTTGGCAATGGCTCGCTTCTGGGCTGCCGGATCAACTGCCTGACCAACGCCCTGCGCCGCAACGTGGGGGAGGTGGTGAACATGATGACCAATTTTGAGCTGGCCACCACAAGATCTTATATGGATCATTACATGGGCGCACTCTTTTTGCCCCATACGGAACTGAACTATTTTCCCAAGGTCAAGACCCGTCTGGAGGCCCTTCACAAATGATTACCAACGCCGGTTCATATGTCAGGGATATCGAGATTGAAAAACCGGTCCTGGGAAACAACCTGGCCGATTGCCAGCGCCTGGAAATGGCCCTGAAAAAGAGTCTGGGGCTTGGGAACGGGCAGGGAACCGTCCACATTCCCTGGCACCTGGTTCAGGGCCTGCCCTCCAAACTGAGACAGTCGGATTTCAGGGGCAAGGCGGTGCTTTTCAAAGACCGGCGGTCCTGGCGGCTGGTGGACCTGCTGGCCCCGGACCATGACCGGAAGGTCCTGGGGGCGGCCATTGACATCGGCACCACCCGCATCGTTATCCGGCTGCTGGATCTTGAGACCGGCCAGACCCTCGGGGAGGCGGGCCTGGACAACCCCCAGGCCAAGATCGGCCCCGATGTCCTGGCCCGGATTCATCATTCTGCCAAACCGGGCGGGCTGGCGGAACTTCGGGAACTGGTTATTGATGCGGTGAACCTGCACCTGGCGAAACTGGCCGAGGACGCCGGATGGAATCGGGAGGATATTTTCATCGTTACCGGGGCGGGCAATACGGCCATGACCCATCTTTTCCTGGGTATTGAGGCTTTTGATATTATCAAAGAGCCCTATATCCCCTGCACCAATATTCCCGACACTCTGGAGGCCGGGCGTTTGGGGATTTCCATCCGTCCGGGGGGACTTGTCTTTTTGTTTCCCAATATCGGTTCCTACTTTGGCGGGGATCTTCTGGCGGGCATCATTTACAGCGATCTGGACAATCGGGAACTGCCCAGCCTGGTGGTGGATGTGGGCACCAATGCGGAGATTGTTGTCGGGTGCCGGGACTGGCTGATCGCCTGCGCCGGTGCCGCAGGGCCCGCCCTGGAAGGAGGGGTTTCCAAGATGGGAATGACGGCAGGGCCCGGAGTGATCGACCGGGTCAGCATTGAGCGGCAGAGCCTGAACGTGGAGGTCCATACTATCGAGGAAAAACCGCCGGTGGGGATCTGCGGGTCCGGTATGATCGATCTTGCCGCAGCCCTTTTTCTTTCGGGAATGGTGGATATCCGGGGAAAGTTTGTCCCCGAAACCTGCGGGGACCGCCTCATTGAGATGGATGAAATCCCGGCCTTTGTCCTGGTCCGGGAGGAGGAGTCTGGCACCGGGGAACCCATCTGTCTGACCCAGGTGGACCTGAACTCCCTGACCTCGTCCAAGGCCGCCATGTATACCATTTTGGAGGTCATCGTCAACAATACGGCGGGGCTGTCGTTTGAGGATCTGGAAACCTTTTACGTGGCCGGTACCTTCGGGTCCTTCATCAATCCGGAATCCGCCATCTCCATCGGCATGATTCCGGATCTTGACCGGGCGGTTTTTCAGGTTCTTGGCAACTCGTCCCTTGGCGGGGCGGCCATGCTGCTCGTGGATCCTTCAGCCTTTGACCGGGTCATGGCCATCCGGGAGACCATCACCTATATCGAACTCAACGTGAACCAGGAGTTCATGAACATGTTTTCCGGGGCCAAGTTCTACCCCCATACGGAACGCTTGAAGTTCCCTTCGGTTCAGGTGCCCTGATTCTGTTTTGACGGGTCCAGGATTTCCCTGAGCCGGATGGCCATAGCTTCCACGGTAAAGGGTTTTGCAATGAAATTCAGGCCCGGATCCAATACGCCGTGATGGGCGATGACATCTTCGGTATACCCGGACATGAAAAGACATTTGAGATCCGGCTTTTCCTTTGTGAGCTGCAGGGCCAGGTCCCGGCCGCTCATCTCCGGCATGATCACGTCGGTGAGCAGCAGATGAATTTTTTCCTGTCCCGGCCGGCGGCTGATTTCAATGGCCTCGGTGGGGGATGCTGCGGCAAGGACCCGGTAGCCTAAGTGTTCCAGAAGGTGGGTGGTAATTTTAAGGATGGCCGCCTCATCTTCCACCAGGAGAATGGTTTCCCGGCCTTCTAAGGCCGGTGCCTGTTCGCCGGCCTCCTTAACCGCCAGGGGATCGGAAAGGTAGCGGGGAAAGTAAATGTGAAAGGCTGTGCCTTGCCCGGGTTCACTTTCCACCTCAATCACCGCGTTGTTCTGTTTTACAATCCCGTAAACCGTCGCCAGGCCAAGGCCTGTGCCTTGTCCTATCGCCTTTGTTGTGAAAAAAGGTTCAAACAGATTGTCCAGGGTGTGGGAATCCATGCCGGTCCCGGTGTCCCTTATGGTCAGCTGGACAAATTCCCCGGATTTGATCTGTCGGTGTTGGGTGGCGTATCCCTTGTCCAGGATCTGGTTTCGGGTTTCGATGGTCACCGTGCCCACCCCTTCTATGGCATCCCGGGCATTGACGCACAGGTTGGCCAGGATCTGGTCCATCTGGGAGGGATCCATCAGAATGGTCCACAGATCAGGGCTGGGGCTCCAGATGAGCTGGATATCCTCGCCGATGAGCCGTCCGAGCATATTGAGCATGCCTTCCAGGGTCTGGTTCAAGTCCACCGCCCTTGGGGAAATGGCCTGTTTGCGGGCAAAGGCAAGCAACTGCCGGGTTAGGTCCGTGGACCGCTGGGCCGCTTTTTCGATTTCGTGGAGTCCGTCACTGAAGGGGTGGGTCGGGTCAAGATCGTTTAATATCAGTTCGGTATTCCCCGAAATGATACTGAGCATGTTGTTGAAATCATGGGCCACTCCCCCGGCCAAACGACCAACGGATTCCATTTTCTGGGCCTGAGCCAGCTGGGCCTGCAGTTTTTTCTGCTCTTTTTCCGATTGCTGGAGCGCGGTGATTAATCTTGCCTGCTGCAGGTTCTGAAAGGCCGTGTTGGACAGGAGACTGGCCAGTTTCTGGAGGGTCCGGGCCAGCTGTCCGAATCGTTCCATGGGCATGGTGGGCGCCTTTAGAAATGCGTCGGCAAATTCTCGTTCATCGGCGTTTGATTTTAAGGCCAGGGTGCGGATATCGTCTTCGGTCAGTTCCGGATTTCTGACCTGGCCGATGATCCAGTTTGCAATGTGGGTCCCCTGGATCCGGATGTCAGCTTCCGTGCTCCAGAATCCGGATGTCCGGCAGGTCCGGATGACGCTGTTGTGCAAAGCGTAGAAGTGGGTATCCATTTTAAGACAGGCCGATGCGCTCAACCCCGTATTGCCCAGGACTTCGGTGCAAAGCTGGGTGAAGTTGCTGGGCCTGGTGATGGGATTACCCTCAGGGTCGGTGATAATGGATGCCACCCCCATGGCCCGGGCCAGCTCGTCCTGGATATTCTGGATGTCATCGATATTGAACAACTCATCAAAGGTGATGGGGGTATTGCCGTCGTCCAGGGGACGGGTCAGGGCGACAATTCGTTTTTCAAGGGCTTCTTCCGCCTGCTTTCGTTTGGTGATGTCTGTGATCACCCCCTCGTAATGGCTGACATCTCCGTCCCCGTCAAAATAGGCCCGGGTGCTGTTGGAGATCCAGATCTGGCTGCCGTCTTTGCATTTGACCCTGAACTCGAGTCCTTCCACATGACCGGTCTGCCTTAAAATTTGCCGGTATCTGTCCCGGTCCCGGGGATCCAGGTAATACTGGCGGGTGATGTCGGTGACGGTGGACAAAAGTTCCCGGGCTGAATGATATCCCAGCATCCGGGCAAAGGCGGGATTGACGTTGATAAATTTGCCGGCGGGGGTGCTTTGGAAAAAACCGACCACTGAATTTTCAAATATCCGGCGGTACTTTTCTTCGCTTTTCTTAAGGTCCTCCTCGGTTTTCCGTTCTTGGGTAATATCCCGGGCAATGCCTCTGAATCCTGCAAAACGGCCACGGGAATCAATGCGGGGATGGGCGGTGCTCTCTAAAACCCGAACTTCGCCGTTTTTGTCAATCCATTTCAAGGTTTTTCCCGTCCAGCCCTTTTGTTTTTTTTCTCCTTCCTGCAGCATTTGCCGGGCTTGGGTTCGGCTGTTTTTTTCTAGAAAAGATCCGATCGGATTGCCCAGGATCTCATCTGGAAGATATCCCAGAAGCTGGGTAACCGCCCTGTTGATATGGATAAGGGTGCCACGGGCATCCATGGCCCAGACCAGGTCCTGGGTGGCATCCTCCAGGTTTTGGTAACGGGTCCTGCTGTCCGCAAGGGCGGCCCGGATTTTTTTTTCGGCGGCAATACGGGTGGCCGTTAGAATGATAAGGGCGACCAACAAGATGCCTGCGGTAGCGGAAATAATAGTATTTTGAAGGCTTCCCAGCACGGAATCGGGCCGGTACAATACCTGTGCCTCTGGGGGGAGCCGTTCGGAAGGGACCCCGAACCGTTCCAGGAGGCGATAATCCAGCATATTGATATTGGGGCTTTTGACGATAAAGGGCAGGGCTGAGACCTTTGTTCCGGAGATAATTTTCATGGCATATTCCGCACAGAGCCTGCCCTGTTCCCTGCCGGAGACTACGTTTCCCCCAAGAATGCCGTGCCCCACATAGTGATCCCAGAAGGAGAACACCGGGGCCGGGCTGTTGCCGGTGACAAGGGAGAGAAATTTTTCAGTGTTGAACCACGCGCCGTCACCGTCCTTATGAAAGGTGAACAGCAGCACACCGGTATCCTTGGAAAGGCCTGCCAGGTGCCGGATCAATTCGTCCGCGGTTGGATTGTCAAGCTGGGAAAATGTCAGCGGTTGGTTTTTCAGTGCCAGGGCGGCCTGGCTCATCTTGTTCTGGTTTGCCCTGGCCGTCGGGGTTGAGTCGTTGATAACCAGAAATTTTTTAATCTCCGGAAACAGCCGCGTTGCCAGTGCGATAGTTCCGGGGATATCAATTTCTTCGGCAATGCCGGTCAGTCCGATACTCCCTCTCAGACGTTTGACGGTGAAATCATTGATCCCGCAGAAGACGATGGGCACGCCGGGAAAAAGACTTGCCCGGCGGGAAAGGGCAAAGGTCAGGGCATTATTGTCGGACAGGAGAATGACATCAAACCGCGTGCCCCGGTATTTTTCACGGTAAAAGGATTCCAGGGGGGCAAAGGCCCTCTCAGGGGGAAACCATTTGGTGTCCATATATTCCACATGCAGAGCGATTTTATCCGATGCGGGTTCAAATACAGAGGCCATGCCGGCCATGACACTGTCTGTCCAGGGCAGCCCATGGTTGTATGAGTGAAGGATAAGCACGTTGTACTCATGGGCATGAACCTGAAAAGAAGACAGCAGAAGGGTGGCCAAAAGGATCAGGGCGGCGTACAGCTTATTTTTAAGCGGATTCCGGGCCATGGGGTGCCTTTTTATTGCCGGTTGCATCGGATCCTTAAGCTTAGGAAAGGCCGGTCTGCGCTGCGGCTAAATTGTTAATGTGAAACGTTTTTGGCCGGGGGCGGACCATTCCTCGTTACAACATTAGTATACGGCATCAGGATTGTAAACGCTTTTATCGCGGTCGTGTTTTACATCGGCCACCGTATAAAATGCTATACCTGTATATACAAGCTGAAAGGTGTGTGTTATGGTGCCCCTAATCCGTTTAAATAAAAAACATAGGTGAAAATAATGAAAAAAATCGTTGAATGTGTCCCCAATTTCAGCGAGGGGCGGAACCAGGAGACCATTGAGGCCATTGCCGAAGCCATCAGAAAAACCCCGGGATGCACCCTGTTGGACGTTGATCCGGGACGGTCCACCAATCGGACCGTCTACACCTTTGTGGGGGACCCTTCATCCGTTGTGGAAGGAGCCCTGGCAGGGGCCAGGACGGCCCGGGAGCGCATTGACATGCGCGGGCACGCAGGCGAACATCACCGCATGGGCGCCCTGGATGTCTGCCCCTTTATCCCTGTGGCCAACGTCACCATGGAAGAGTGTGTGGCGATTTCCAAGGAATTCGGCCGACGGGCGGCCGACGAACTGGATATCCCGGTTTATCTTTACGAAGCCTCGGCAGATAAAGCCTATCGTAAAACCCTTCCCCAGATCCGTGAAGGCCAATATGAAGGCCTTGCCCAGCGCATTGTTAAGCCGGACTGGGCACCGGATTTCGGACCTGCCCGGTTTGTTCCCGAGTGGGGGGCAACGGTCACAGGGGCCCGGTTTTTTCTCATCGCCTATAACGTGAATCTTTTATCCACACCCAACCAGGCCCACCGTATCGCCCTCAACCTGAGGGAGGCCGGCCGGGGCGACGATGCACCCGGACGTTTTAAAGCGGTCAAAGGCATGGGCTGGTACGTGGACGATTATAATCTTGCCCAGGTCACGGTGAATCTGACCAACTTTCAGATCACCCCGCCCCATATCCTGTTTGAAGCGGTTAAAGAGGAGGCGGCCAAACTCAAGGTGGGGGTGGCCGGCTCCGAGATCGTCGGGGTGATCCCTCTTGCGGCGGTTTTACAGGCGGCGGACTATTATATGGAAAAAGAAGACCTCTTTATTCTGGACGAGGACCAGAAGGTGAGACTTGCCGTTGAACGCTTGGGGCTAAATTCCGTCTCCCCCTTTAAGCCGGAAGAAAAAATTATTGAATACATCATTGCCGAAGCCCCGGAGGAACCGCTTGCCTCCATGAGTGTCCGGGAATTTATCCGGGAGGTATCCTCTCGGTCTTCTGCCCCGGGCGGCGGTTCTGCCTCTGCGGCTATTGCGGCTGTGGGTGCCGGTTTAGGGGCCATGGTCGCCAAGCTGACCTACGGGGTGAGAAAGTTCGAGGACCTGGACGGCAAAATGAGGGAACTGATTCCCCCGCTCCACGAGGCCGCCCATGGGCTGATCCCCATGATTGATGCGGATACCAACGCCTTTGCCGATTATGTGGAGGCCCTGGGACTTCCTAAAGACAGTGACGATGAAAAAGCCTATCGTGCGGAGCAGCTCCAAAAGGGGCTGAAAAAGGCCATTGAGATTCCGCTGAAAACCATGACCTTGGCGGATGCCGCCTGGGACGCTATGATCGAGACGGCCCGGCACGGCAATATCGCCTCCAAATCCGATGTGGAAGTGGGGGCGAAGGCACTTGAGACCGGCATCTGGGGGGCCTATAAAAATGTGGCCATCAATATGGACGGCATCCGGGATGAGGCTTACTGCAAGAGCACCATGGCCCGGGCCGAGGCCCTGAAGAACAGGGCCGCCGACTGCTGCAAAAAGGTTTTGGAAATCCTTGAGAAACGGTCCGAATCCTGATTTACAGCACTTGTTTTCCTTGCAGATCCCTGCCCGTCTTTTGTATGATCCCGGGACGGGCGGCCGGACTATATGCAGGTCCGGGGCAGCCGCCCGCGTGAATGCAGGGCCCGGATAACCAGGGCCGGAATAAGGAAAAAGAGCCAATGAAACGATTTGAGATCCCAGGCGGAGAGATCATTGAGATCCGGCATATCCTTCTGGATTATAACGGAACCCTGGCCGTGGACGGCAGCCCCATCCCCGGCGTAAGGGAAAAGATCAACCAGTTAAAAGATGGGTTTCACTTTCATGTGATCACGGCCGATACCTTCGGTTCCGTAAAAGAGGCCCTGAAAGATACGGCCTGTGAGGTGGTCACGATCCCGGCCGGGAACCAGGCCCAGGCCAAGGCGGATTATCTGAAAAAACTGGGCGAGGACGTCACCCTGACCTGCGGCAACGGGGTCAATGATGAACTCATGCTCGAACAGGCCGTTTTAGGCGTGGCCGTGCTCCAGGAGGAGGGCCTTGCGGTCCGGACTCTGACCGCTGCGGATATCCTTATTAAGGATATCCTGGATCTGTTCGGGTTTCTGGAGAATCCCGGCCGGCTGATTGCCTGCCTCAGAAGCTAACGCCCTTTGCGCCGCTGATCTTCTGTCCAGTCGATCCGGCTCATCAGCCCCCTTATAATTCGGACATCCCGGGAGGAAAGCCCCGCATTGCCGAAGATCCGCCGAAAGGTCCGCAGGAGATGATCAGGGTTCTGGGGATCCAGATATTCTATATCCAGCAGGGTCTTGCGCATATGGCCGAACATGGATGCAAGTTCCTGGCCGGTGGCGGGATCCTTGATCTTGGGGTCGGAAAACCGTTTTCCTGCGTTTGAATGCACAGCCACCTCGTAGAGCAGCACGGACAGAGAATGGCTTAAGTTCATGGAGGGATAGGCGTCATGGGTGGGGATGGTGATAAACTGTTGGCACAGATCCAGATCCTTTGTCTCAAGGCCTGTGTCCTCAGGCCCCATGACCAGGGCTGACCGGATGGCGGGATCGGCCCCTGCAATATGTTCCCCTGCCGTGGCAGGCGTTAAAAAATTTTTCCGGTACTTGCCGAAACGCCGGGTGGTGCCGTAGGCCACATGGATGTCATGCAGCGCCTCTTCCAGGGTATCGAAGATTTGGGCCTTCTCAAGGACATGAAAGGCGGTCAGCGCCATTTTTTTTGCCTGCAGGTTTTTGTACTCGCTGCAGGGGCTGACCAGGCGAAGCCGGGTAAAGCCGAAGTTCATCATGCCCCGGCAGACCGAGCCGATATTAATGGGGCCCTGGGGACGGACCAGAATGATGGTAAGGTTGTCTGGGTTCATAAAAGAATTTTATTCCCGGTTACAAGGTGAATGATCAAGGCCTCAGGCGGGCTTTGACTCCAGGATCAATGTCACAGGCCCCTGGTTGATCAGAGAGACATCCATATTGGCCTGGAACTGACCGGTCTTGGTGACCACCCCTTTGGCAGCGGCAGTGGCGGCAAAGTACTGGTAGAGTTTTTCCGCGGTTTCCGGCGGGGCCGCCCCGGTAAATGAGGGGCGCCGGCCTTTGCGGCAGTCCCCTAAGAGGGTAAACTGGGATACCACTAAAAGCTCTCCTCTCACATCCTTTAACGACCGGTTCATCTTGCCCTGATCGTCTTCAAAGATGCGAAGATTGATGATTTTTTCCACCAGATAGTCGGCGGCAGCCTCATCATCGCCGTGGGCCACCCCCAGCAGTACTACAATACCGTTGCCGATGCTTGAGATAATGGTGTTATCCACCACCACGTGGGCGGTCTTTGCCCGTTGAATAACGGCTTTCATCAACTCTCCTTTATGGTAAACGGGCGGCAGAAGGGGGCAGGCCACTGAATTGAAAACCCCATGGCGGAAAGATCCTGCACGGCCTCTTCCACACGGACGCCGGCCTGGTCCCTTCCGTGGGAATCATCCCCCGGGATCACGGGAATCTCCATCTGCCGGGCGCGGTTGAGGATGTCGGGACAGGGATAGGCATGGGCTTCTCCCCGGGACAGGGGCCGCAGGTTGTAATCCATGCACAGGCCAAGGTCCTTGATCAAGGTAAGGTTTCGTTCCACTTTTTCCCATATTTCAGGAGTTCTGAATCGGGATTCGTAATCGGGATCGTGGATGCGGATGATGTCGAAGTGTCCCACCACAAAGGGCTGAAGACTCTGAATCATTTGGTACTGGGCATCCAGGTAGGAAAGATACAAGGCCTTTTCAGATCCCAGGCGGTTGGCCAGATCCTGCCAGGTTACAGGCGAATAGTCAAAGCAGACATCGTTGACATGGTGAATGGAGCCCACCACATAATCGGGTCTGAATCTTTCCATGAGGGTGGCGGCCTGGCTTTCCCATCCCGTAAGGGTCTCGGTTTCAAAGGCCCGGAAGATTTGGATTTTTTCTTTATATTTTTCTTTGAGCCTGTCCAGTTCCTCAAAATAGCGGATGAACCGCTCCAAAATATCTGCGGCGGAAAATCCCTGTTCGATCTCATCGGGATAAAGCTGGCCGTCTTCGGGGGGGGGCATGTGTTCGCTGATGCCCACCGCCTTGAATCCCTTTTCAATATAGGCCCGGATAATGTCCTCCAGGCGGTCCTTTGCATGGCAGCAGAATTGTCCTGAGTGTCCCCCGTGCAGGGAGATCAACCGTGATGGAATAATATTGTTCATGGGCCTTTTTACCACCAAGGGGGCAAGGAAATCAAGAAATGGGCCGGCAAATCGCTTTTTATATTTCGCACGCCTTTAATTTCTGCTATGAGTGCCCAATGATTCAAGGATACGCATTTATACTGTCAGCCGCCTTTTGCTGGGGGCTCATCGGAATTTTTTCAAGCCTGGCCTTTTCCCAGGGCCTGGGCCCCATGGAAGTGGCCTTCTGGCGGGCCGTGATCACCTGGATTTTTTTCGGCACCCAGGCCTTTTACAAAAAAGAGACCCGCATCCAGGGCAGGGATTTTCCCCTGCTGGCCGCCTTTGCCTTGTTAGGGATCTCTCTTTTTTACATCTCCTATCAATATGCGGTGAAAACCGCCGGAGCCGCGTTTGCCTCGGTGCTGCTCTACACGGCGCCCGCCTGGGTGGTGGTCTGCTCTTTTTTCATCTACCGGGAAAAGCTCACCGTGCTCAAGGTTGCGGCCGTGGCCATGGTTATCACCGGGGTATTTTTGATCTCCAAGACCGGGGGCAATATCCAGGCCCATACGTCTTTAAGTCTTATCGCCATCATCTCCGGCCTGACATCGGGGTTCTGCTATTCTTTGTACTACACCATGGGAAAATATTTTTCGGGAAAGTATTCCAGCGCCAATCTGTTCCTGTGGCTTTTGCCCCTGGGGGCTTTGGGCATCCTGCCCTTTGTGCACTTTGCCCATAAGACGCCTGTGGCCTGGGCCGCCCTGATCGGCGTTGCCTTTATCTCCACCTTTCTTGCCAATGCCTGCTACTACCAGGGCCTGCGCCATCTGGAAACCGGCCGTGCCTCCATTGTGGCCACCATGGAGCCTGTAGTGGCGGCGGTCACTGCCTATTTTTTCCTGGGCGAATACTTTACCTTTATGGGGTATCTTGGGGCGGGCATCATCATTCTGGCCGTGGTGCTGACCATCGTGGAAAAGTAACGGCCAAAGCAACAAAAATGGGTAAGATCAGTCTTACCCCCCTCTCCTTTATCCCTTTTTTTGACCCAAAGCCTCTTTCTATCCCTATTCACGGGGAAAAATGTATCAAAAATGTAGCTTGCCCTTTACCTTCAATTCCGTAGAATCCTGACGGATATTATCCGGAGAACTGTGATTTGATCCGTCTTATCTGTTTTCCTTTATGAAAATTAAGCTGGAGGTTTAGGGTGCTAAGAATAAATAAAAGCTGCATGATGGCGGCGATTATCCTTGCGATATCAGGCGCGGTAGCAGGTGGGACACCCAAGGTTTGTCGCGCCGGTGACAATGGATCACCCCGTATCAATACGGGGCTGCTTGAGTTGCCCTCTGAAATCGCAAGTGAAATGCCGGTTATGGATACCGCTTTTCGCAGCAATTTACTTCCCTCGTCAGTGGATCTGTCAGGGTTCATGCCGCCGGTGGCCGACCAGGGAAGGCAGGGATCCTGTGCGGCTTTTTCACTTGGATACGGGTTGAAATCCTATATGGAAGGCAAAGAGGAAGGAACTTCCGGTCAGATGCAGGGGACCGTGCAAAACAATCCCTATGTCATGAGCCCGAAATATCTGTACCATACAGGAAAATTGTATGCCAGCAGACGAAATGGCAATGCGGCCTGGGGTGAGGGCGGAATGTTTATGGAAGAAGCCCTTGAGTATTTAAAAACCGTTGGCGCGGTTCACTGGATGGACTATGGGTATGATTCTTCAAAAACGGATGAATATTTTTTGGACGCGTCTGATGATGAGAAAGTGCCTCCGTCCTATCTTGAACAGGAAGCGAAAAAGTACAGAATCGCCAGGTGGGCTCGAATAGACCGGCGTGAGGGGTATCAGAGCAGGTATGATGATGTGTTTATTCAAAAGGTTAAAACGCAATTGGCTGCTGAAAATGTTGTCCCCTTTGGCACCCGGCTGGATGATGACTTTATGGCGCTTCAAAACAAGTCCGATTGCATGTGGCATGTACAATCCTGGAAACAGGGGTCCGGCGCTCACTCGGGAGGGCATGCAATGATTGCCATCGGTTATGATGATAATCGGCCATACCCCGGAGGGAAAGGCGCTGTTTTAATCCAGAATTCATGGGGCAAAAGCTGGGGGGCCAACGGACGCTGCTGGGTCAGTTATCCGACATTCGGAACCTTTGTCTTTGGCGCTTATTATGCCATTGATGCCCCAAATGAGGCAACCATTGGCACAAGAGACGATACCGCCGAAAAAATCTGGATTGTTTCCGGATTCAAAATCCGCCACGGGGACATCATAGACGCCATTACCCCCATTTACAGTCAAATTGACACCACAACCTTTGATGTCTACCAAACAAGGGTGGGGGCCAGGATCGGCGGCACAGGCGGTGGTGAGTCCATTGAGACCATGGATGGATACTTTGTGAAAGGCCTGGAATTCCAAAGGGGATTATACTTTGGTGCAAATGAAGTCGTTTATATTCGCGTTATTTACGGCAAGCTGACTCAGGATGGCTTGGAAGGCGAGATAAGGTCAAAAGTCTATGGGTCAGGCAATTATGTTAAACAATTACTGCCGGTGGAATCTTTTATGGCCAGAAAATCATTTGTTGTCTCAAATATTCAGGCCATTTCAAAACAACACACAAGCGGAGAAGTCTTTTTGAACAATCTGGCTGTCCTGCAGACCAAGCTTGATACACCCACTGATTTTAGCAACTATAAAGAGTGATCGCCCTATAAAAAATAAAGCGCTAATTCTTTAAATTCCTTATCACAACAAAGTTGTTTCTAATGAAAAAAATACGTCTTTCTTTGTTCATATGGCTGCTTTTCCTGGGGCAGGCTGTTGCCGGTGACGCCTTTGTGATCGATCATTACACAATAGACATTCAGGTGATGCCCAACAACGTCTACCAGGTACAAGAGCATCTGGATGTTCACTTTAACGCGCCCAGGCACGGGCTGTATCGAACGCTGCCTTTGCGATTTGGCAACCGGTGGGCGGTGGTGGATGGCGTCTCTGTGAAAGGGGCGCCGTTCATCCAGGCCCGCAGCGGGGATGAGCTGACGATTAAAATTGGTTCAGAGGACACAACGGTCACAGGTCCCCAGGTCTACGACATCAGCTACCGGTATGATGCCGGAGCGGACAGCCGGCCCGATATGGACGTGTTCAAGCATAACATCGTGGGGACGGGGTGGAATACCGACATTCTTGATGTGAGGTTTGATATCCGGATGCCAAAGGATTTCGATGCCGAACAGGTTGCGTGCACGGCCGGCCCTCTGGGAAGTACGGATACCAAGCCGGTGACCTGGAATGTTGTGGGCCGGCGGATTACAGGGCATACCCTGACCCCTCTTGGTCCCCATGAGGGACTGACTGTGGTATTGTCGCTGCCCGAAGGATATTGGAAAGATGCCCGGTCGCCCCAGCCCCCGAACGCCTGGATCTGGCAACGGTTCGCCTACCCGGTTTCGGCCCTGGCCGTGATCTTAAGCCTGCTGATCTGGTTCTGCTTTGGACGGGACAAAAAGATCTGTCCGATCGAGACCTTAGACGTGCCTGACAACATGACCCCTGCCGAGATCGGCTACATCCTTAACGGCCGGGTCGATTCCAGGGATCTTGCCGTCATGCCGCTCTACTGGGCCCAAAAGGGATATTTGACCATAGAGGAAGACCCAGAAGGAGAAAAGATGACGCTTTGTCGGGTGAAAAAATTGGGCAAAGACGCAAAACCGTTTGAGCATACGATGTTTGACACCCTTTTCGAACTGGGAGAGGACGGCACGGTATCCTCCGGTGACTTAAAGCTTCTTTCCCGCAAGACCGTCACCCGGGCCGGAGAAGAGCTGGAGTCTTTCTTTGGGGACAGCGAAGACCATGCCGTGTACACGGCCAATTCCTTTTTGTGGCAACTGAGTGTGACGGGCTTGAGCGCCCTTGCATTCTGGGGGGTATACGCATCGGCAACCGGGGCATTGTTCGCAGACTTTTGGACGGTTGTGTTAGGATTGGCCCTGGCCGCTTTTTTTATCACCCCCGCAATCGGGCTGGGGGCATCACTGAATCTGCAGAGTACGGCCACCAATGGCATCCGGCTCTGGCGTGCGTTAGTCATGTTGGGGGTTTTGGCCCTGTATGGCCTTGTCGGCTATGTCTACGCCGGTGACGTTCCCCTAAACGTCATCGGGGCCGGGATGGGCAGTTCCCTGTTTGCCGCGCTTATGGTCGCCCAGGTATCCCGCCGCACGCCCTATGGGGATAAAATCGTGGCCCGGGTGCTGGGATTTAGAAACCATGTCCTGAGGGGGGAAGGCCCGTCAGCCGGGCCATCGTCCCGTTATTTCGAACTTTTGCCCTACGCCATGGTCATGAATATGAATGAGAGCTGGGCCAGCCGGTTCAAAGCCATGGCCTTTATCGTTCCGGCCTGGTACTTGGGGAGCCGGATAGATGATTTTGGCCTGTTTGGCGAACGGATGGATCATACGGTAAATACAATGGACGGGGTCTTGGACCCCTCAGACGGTTCCGGGGCAGATGACGGTGCGGACGGCGGTTCCGGCGGAGGCGGGGGCGGTGACTGGTAAGATACAGCAAGGAACTTTTAAGACGTTCAGGCGATTCTGAACGCCTCTTATTGGATAGGATAAGGAGAACATATAAAGATGAATAGCCTAAATCATCGGCCTCTTTCCGGAGTGGCTCACGCCCTTTTGGGGGCTGTTGTTCTCGCCTTTTTGATGACGGTTTTCCCAGGTTCGGCCCTGGCGCAGATTTCTTCCAGCACGAAGTTCTATCCGCCATCTGAATCGGCAAAATTCTTTAGGGTGTCGAGCATGACCCCATTCAACAGCGTTGACAGGGGCATGAGCATCACGGAGCATCCGGACAAACTCAGCATCCAGGCACCGCTGATCGGGTGCCGGTCCAGTGTTGTCGCGCTCAATGAAGGTGTTACCCGGAACTGGAAGATCGGATACGTACAGGTCCTTTTGGATTCCACGGTTCACATCACCTATGAAAAAGGCCTTAACGCCTGGGTGATACCCCAATTGCCCATCAATGATTCCGTGGGGACCGATTATCCGTTCCAATGGGGAAAAAAAGGGTGTGCCTGGGGATATGCGACCGCCAATGTCTATTGGGAAGATGCCTTCAGCAATAATATTTCCTGGGGGCAGGCCCTGCCCGGCGGAAAAATGGACCCCGATTCGCGGCTGACCGGCTATAGCCGGGACCAGTCTTTTGTGGACTGGCTCATCGCCTATGACACACAAAACGACAGGGTATTTATCATCAAGGAAACCCGTTGGGAATGGCACGTGAAAATAGAGGTCAATCCCGACGCCCCCCTTGGCCAGCGCGCACGCGTCAGCGACTTGAGGATGCGTGCCTACTTTCCCAAAGACATCATGCCCACTGTGGACACGGCGTGGTTCAACGCGCCGGCAGCCAACTTTGCCCAGAAGCTCAAGACCCTGGAGTACTACGGTTCAGATGAGATTTAGCCGCGCTGCTCTTGCCCGGCTCTGTTCACGCATTATGACCGAATCTGTTTCCTCAGGATTCCGGCCGGGCCCAGAATGCCAAATCCGAAAAGAAGCATTGCTGAAGGTTCCGGCACGGGGGGTTCCAAAGGTCTGGATCTCGTTGATGGCATAGTTGCCGTCTCCATCTGTCGCAGAGACCCGGACCGCTTTGGCAACGACGGTCTCAAAATCAAGGACTGACAGATACTCGTCATCCCCGGCAATGCTGCTCAAGATATCGAATCCACCCTGAGTTTCAGTGATCTCCCCATCGTTTTCATCAATGGTGAACAACGTGTGCCAATCAATACCGTCTGTCGTATATTCAATGAGATAGTCATCATTGTTGTCAACGGACAAGGTGATGTCGGAAAGATAATAGGTAGAGTCAAAATAAAAGGTGTATTGGGGGCCTGTGCCCGTCCACCATGTCGACTCTTTTGACCATTGCGTCATCTCGTCGGGAAAAATGCCGTCCGTCATGGCATCAAGCCCGTTGTGGTAGGCCCCGGTGCCTATTACGGTATCAAAGGTGATCTGGTTTGCGTAGGGCCGTGCCTATGAGCAAAAGGCCGAATATGAGGAGGGTTCCTGAAATTATTTTTTTCATCATTCTGACCTTTTAAAGCCTCATTGCCGGTTTTGTCAACAGGGTCAATTTTAAAATGAAGCGCAAGACGTGTCGCATGGGGTATGGATCGCCCTTTGAAATTGATTTCAGGATCTTGCGAAAAAATGGATTTAACCTGGCGAAAGTTTTTCCTTTCGGCACATTATTGCATGCCCCGGCCTGCTATGCGTCGTGCTTCGTATTGCAGTAGGTTGCAAGGGTCACGGGCCGGAAGGGTTCCCTGGCCCTCAGGATCCCCACTGTGCCGGGAGATTTTTCCAGGGCCCCGGCCGTGATCTCGCCGAGGGCCGGGCCGCACATCCGGCCCTGGCAAGGGCCCATGCCGCACCGGGTGAAGCGTTTGACCTCATTGACATCCGAATTCCCCTCTGAAACCGCCTGCCGGATTTGCCCTGCTGTTACCGCTTCACAGCGGCAAACCAGGGTCTCGTCCGGAACGTGAAAAATTTTTGGGTTCGGTGCGAAAACATAGCGCAACCATGCTCTGGCAATCCTTAGCCGGAGCAGCCTGGCAAGGAACGGGGCCGCCCGGAACTCCGCCTCGGTGTCGGAGATGACCCCTATCCGCCTGGCGGCTGCGATACCCGACAGGGTACCTTTAATGATGCTGACATCTCCGCCGTGGACATAACAGGCGTCACCGGCGAGGAAAACGCCGTCCATGCTTGTGGCGCCGAAGGCATCCGTGGCCGGATACCAGTAGCGTTGCAGGGCGTCCCACCGAAGTTTAGCCCCCAGGGCAGCGGGGATATGGGTACGGGGAATGACACCTTCATGCCGGATCAGCCAGGCGGTCTCAATGGTTTTTGTTTTCCCTTTGACCCTATAACTAACCCGTTCCACCCTTTTGTCCCCTTCAGCCCTAAGATCGCTGACGCCTCTGACCACCGGGACTTTTTTTATGAGGATGGAAAGGGCCATGCGCAACCCCTTGAGAAGATAGGGGGCGTCCAGCAGGGCCGCCGGGGCAGGGCCTGCGGAAAGCAGACGCCGGGAGGCGTACCCGGTATCCAGCCATGCCGCGATTTTGACTCCTTTTGCAATGAGATGGGATGCGAGCAGCAGCAGCAGGGGGCCGCTACCCGCAAGCACGACCGAAGGGTCCCCGGCGGTTTGGAAGGTGCCGCCGGAGCGAAGAAGGATATCTGCCGCACCGGCCCCCATGACCCCGGGAAGGGTCCAGCCCGGAAAGGGCACGGGCCGCTCCATGGCGCCGGGCGCAACGATGACGGATGTGCAGGGCAGGTCCAGGGCCTTTTGGTCCCTGGTGCAGGAAACCCGTCCGGGTTCAATACCCCATACCGTTGTTCCGGGCAGATAGCAGGTCCCCGAGTTCCTAAAGTCTTCCGCTAATGCCAGACCCTTCCGCCGCTCTTTGGCGTCGAGCATGACCCGCCCCAGGGGAGATTCAATGTTCCTGAACAGCTGGCCGCCGGGACTTTCCTGTTCATCCACAAGGGCCACCTCCAGGCCGCATCGGCTTGCCGAGCATGCGGCTGAAAGCCCTGCCGGGCCGCCCCCTATAATAACCAGATCTCTTTGTCTTTCCATTACGTTGCCCCTTGCGAAAAAATCTGCCGTTTCACCCGCATGCCTTCGGCGACCGGGACCAGGCAGGACTGTACATTGGGTTCTCCGTTAATCTCCATCATGCACTCAAAGCAGACGCCCATGAGGCAGTACGGCGCCCTGGGGCTTGCGTCCACAGGATGGGTGCAGGTCCCGCCGGGATGGTCATGCCCGAGGACGGCGGCGGCAACCGATATCCCCCGGGGGACCCGGATCGGCCTGTTGTCAACAAAGATGGTCACCGTTTGGTTTGGATTGGGTTCTGTCATCGGGTTCTACCTTATCTCATAAAAATCGCGGCTTGCCGGGGATCAGCACGTATAGCCGAATCGTTCAAGTGTCATTCCCCGTGCCGTTTCAGGCAGGTCGCCGCCCAGGACGAAGTCGGGCAGCAGGCGGGTATGGGCGGCGGCCAGGGTCACGGCGCTGTGGGTATTGATCAGAGTGGCCCCGGGGTGCCCGGGCAGACGGCTGTAGATGGCCTGCTTGTCCTCGGGCATCACCCGCAGTCCGCTCCAGACCCGGAGAAGCCGTTTTCGACCCAGTTCCGGCCAGACCCTCATGGCCCACTGCCCCTCAGTGGCCACATCGGCCCGGACAATCCGGGTATCGTGGCCGATGAACTCGTGGCGGAATCCTACGATCACCGTACCGCCGAAGGTCTGGGTCAACCCCAGGATCGGGAAGGGCATGACCTGTGGCATACGCTCCACTAAAAGGACCTGGCCCTTGTCTGCAGATACGGGCAGTGCGGGCAGGGCGAACCTGGCGAACCGCCGGTTGGCAAGACCTGCCGCCAGAACGATCCGGCCGCAGTCCATGGGACCTTTCTGGGTAAATACCCGAAAGCCCCCCTTGACCGGACGGACATCGTGGATCACGGTCTCAATCAGGGTGCCGCCGAGCCGGCAAAAGGCAAGCTTATAGGCTCTGAGAAGTGTCAGCGGCTCCACGATACCGTCGGCGTCGCAAAAGGCAGCGCCGGTGACATCGGCGCCGAAGGCAATGTGAGGCAGCAGTTTTTCAAGGGCCGGCCGGGAGATCATCTTTCCGGGGTATTCCCCTAAGGCCAGGCGAAGCTTATCGATGTAGGTTCCCCGGGTCAAGAATTCCTCCTCGCCCAGGCAAACAATCACGCCTCCTCTGTGGTTTACGGGGATCTTAATGCCGGAAATCTCTTTCAGCTCTCTTAAAAGCGCCGGGAACAGGGCGGCGGACTGGAATCCCCATTTGGCGTAATCAGGCAGGTGAAGGAATTTGGACTGGCACCAGATCAGCCCGACATTGGCCCGGGAGGCGTTGTTGGTCAGAGTCGGGGCATCGATCATGGTGACGTTCTCACCCTTGGCAGCAAGGCCGTAGGCCACAGCAGCACCGCAGATCCCTCCTCCCAGGATGATAATATCGTGTTCCCCTGCCGGGGCGAGTTTTTTTCCGGACATCATGCCTTTCACCTGAAAAAGTCCCCTAATTTTGAGATGCGGGGTCTTTATAGGCGATGCAGTCCACCTCGACCCGCAGGTCTGACATCAACATGGCCTGGACCGTGGCGCGGGCCGGTGCATGTTCCGGGGTGAAATACCGGGCGTAGACCTTATTAAACTCGGCAAAATCCCTGGGGTCCTGGATCCATACCCCGACCCGGACCACATCCTCCAAGCCGTATCCGGCCTGTTCCAGAACCGCCTTCATATTGTCCAGGGCCACTGCGGCCTGGGTGGTCATACTTCCGGAGACGATCTCACCCCTTTCGTCCCGGGGCACCTGTCCGCTTACAAACAGCCAGCCCTGGGCTCCGGCGGCCTTGGCAAAGGGCAGCCCGCCTCCCTGGGGAATTCCGAATCGCTCAATGGTCATGCCTTAGTCTCCTTTTTTATGGGGTGCTGTCGTATCGACTTGTTACATTTCATTCCATCTGATAGGATTATCCGTCACAAGAACGGTATGATCTAACCGGAAAGGAAAAGCACAATATGTGCCAGTAATGTGTATGGCTAAATAGTGTAGTATTTTAAAATAGTTATTGAGTTTGGTCTTTGATCGTCAGATATGGAAAATGTGTATTAATTCGTTACAATTGTTGGGTCTGACTTCCGGGGATGCCTCTAACGGGCCGATATGCATAGGGAAACGACAGTATGCTCCCTGTGTAATGAAAGATTACAACGTAACATTTTGGAACAGGTAAGTTATGAACGTCGCATTTAAAGAGTTACCGGACCTTCAGGCCGTCATTGCAAGGTCCCATAAGCGGTCGGCCGCCTACGGGGTCAATCCGCAGATATCCGGCGCCCCGGAAGAAAGCCGGCTGTCGGACAAGGCCCTTGCCCAGACCATTGAGGCCCAGAAGGAATTTTTTCTTCTGGCCCGTAAGCAGCTGGACACCTTGTATCAACTGTTAAAGGACACGGGGTTCTGCATGGCCCTGGCCGATAAAAACGGATATGTCCTATACGTGGTCGGCGATCCGGATCTTGTGGAGCATTTTAAGGTGCGGCGGTGCATCCCTGGATACCGATGGACCGAGCGGGATATGGGCACCTGCGCCATCGGGCTGGTGATAGAAGAGAAGATCCCTGTTTTTCTGCCCGGGGACAAGATGTTCGCCTCTCTGGCCCGGAAAATAAGCAATGCCGGGGCCCCGGTCTTTTCGGCGGACGGCAGCAGTATCCTGGGCGTGATCAGTCTTTCCGGCTATTCGGAAAACATGCATATCCACACCCTGGGGCTGGTGCGCCAGGCCGCCGAGACCGTTACGGCACACCTGCGGGAAAAGGATCGGGTGCGGGAGCTTGATATCCAGAACCAGTATATGGAGGCCCTGCTGGAGTCCAGTTCCAGGGGGATGCTGACGGTGAACCAGCAGGGGGCCATGGTCCAGGCCAATAAAAGGGCCGCCTCACTGCTGAATCTGCCGCAGGATTTCATCGGCAAGACCTTTGCCGAATGTCTGGGAGAGCATGTTGATATTTCAAGCTACCTTGACTCTGGCAAAGGCTTTCAGGCCAGGGAATTTTTAACCCGGAAAAAGGGGGTGACCCATTATGCGTCCCTGGATCCGATCCGAAACTCAAACGACGAGCTGATCGGCGGTTTTATCACTGTCACCGAAAAAAAGGAGGTGATCCGGGCCGCCACGGAAATGACCGGATCCCAGGCCCATTTTACCTTTGATTCCATTATCGGTGACAGCGATGAGATCCGGGCGGCCCTGCATATGGCAAAGATTGCCTCGGACAGTGCGGCCCCGGTCCTGCTTGCAGGAGAGACGGGAACCGGAAAGGAGCTGTTCGCCCAGGCCATCCATAACGGAAGCGACCGATGTCATCAGCCCTTTGTAGCTATCAACTGCGGCGCGATTCCAAAAGAGTTGATGGAAAGCGAATTGTTCGGCTATGAGGAGGGGGCCTTTACCGGGGCCCAGAAGGGGGGGCGGCCCGGGAAGCTGGAGCTGGCCGACGGGGGCACCCTTTTTCTGGATGAGATCGGGGACATGCCCTTTGATATGCAGGTCAAGCTGCTCCGGGTGCTGCAGACCGGGGAAATTCAACGGATCGGCAGCCTGAGAACCGTTCCCATAAACCTGCGCCTGATTTCCGCCACCCATCAGGATCTGAAAAAAGGGATTCAGGACCATCAGTTCCGGGAGGATCTTTACTATAGGATCTGCACCCTGAAAATCCCCATCCCGCCGCTACGGGACCGGGACCGGGATGTCCTCCTTTTAGCCGATTATTTTGTCAGCCGTCATTCCGTCCGGCTCAACAGGGCCTTTTCCCGGTCCCCTGAGCTGGAAAAAAGCCTGCTGCAATACCCCTGGCCGGGCAATATCCGCCAGCTTGAAGGCTCGGTGGAACGTGCCGTTCACATGTCCGAAGGAAAGACCCTGGTTCCGGAGGATTTCGGCATTTCAGGTCTGACAAAGCCTTCGACCGTCTCAAACGGGGCTTTCGGTAACGCACAGACCCTGGCGGACATCGAAAAACAGGCCCTTGAAACCACCCTGGACCGGTGCAAGGGCAATATCTGCCAAACCGCCAGGGTTTTAGGGATCAGCCGCCCGACCATCTACAGAAAGTTGAAGCGGTACGGCATCGGCTGAAGACGCCTGCGCCGCGATGCTCTGAATAAAAGAAAAGGCGCAAAGGAAAAAACAATCCTTTGCGCCTTTGTTGAAGCGTTCGCCCGACAGGGGGCTAAAAAATTACTCGTGGGCTTTCATTTTAGCTGCCGCCTCTTTCATAATACCGTATGTTTCCTTGAGGTCCTTGAGCCAGTCATCCCCGTACCGCAGATCCACCAGGGCGCCCATATTGGCGTAGGCCTTGAGAACCTTGGGATCTTTCATGATTTTTTGGGTGGCCGCAACAAGGGTGGTCACCACCTCTTCGGGAACTCCCTTGGGGGCGAACACCCCGGACCATCCTTCAAAGGAGCCTTTGATCCCGTACTCGGCAAAGGTGGGAACCCCAGGGAAATCCGCCATTTTCGCATTCATGGCAAGGACTTTTGCCCGGCCGGACTTGACATGGGGCCCAAAGGCCGGGGGAAAGGAAATGGCGGAGTCGATATGGCCGCCGATAACGGAGACCATGGAGCTGGCCGTCGTATTGGCATGGACGAATTTGGGCATGAACCCGGCCTGATCCGCGATGATCTTCGCCAGAATAGTGCCGGAAGAGGCTGCCCCCCAGGATCCCATGGTCAGGGGTTTTTCCTTGGCTGCGGCAATGAAATCCTCAAAAGTCTTGTAGGGGCTGTCCGCCTTGACAACAATGCCGGCGGGGACAGCGGTGAATTTGACAATGGGGGTAAAGCTTGAAAAGTCGTAGGGAACCTTGCTGAAGTTCGGGGTGACCAAAACATTGCTAAGCCCTGCATTGATCAGGGTATAGCCGTCGGCCTTTGAATTGACCACAAAGGTGGTGCCGATGACGCCGCCGCCTCCGGCCTTGTTGATCACGACAACGGGCACGCCCAGTTCCTTTTCCATGGCATCGGCCCAGACCCGGGTGGTCAGATCGGAATCCCCGCCGGCGCCCCAGGGCACAATTACGTTGATGGGTTTTATAGGATAGCTGCCGGCGGTAACGGTGCCGGCGGTAAATACGACCGCGGCCGCAGCAATCAGTGTTACCAACATTTTTTTCCAGTTCATCATGTCATCTCCTCCTTAAGTACGGTTAAAGGGGCTGAGGCGGTCGGGGCCTGGATCAGCCGTTTTAATTTTTTTTCTAAGCGTCTAAAGTTCCTTGAGCGCCGGGCGTCTTTGGTCTGTTCTTTCCCGCGGATTTTTTTTGTCTGAAGGTCGAGTAGACCGAAATCAGGGAAAGGGCGGTAAACACCCAGGCAAAGGGGGTGGTAAAAAATTTTGAATAGTCGCTGCCGGCGATGGCCACAGCCTGGTCCAGGTTCTGTTCCAGCATGGGCGTTAAGATAAAGCCGATCAGAAATGCGGCAGGATTTAAGCCCATAAGGCGCATTCCAAACCCCAGCAGGGTGAAGATAATCAGCATCAGCACGTCGTTGAGATCCTGGTTGGCGGTAAAAGCGCCGGCAAAGGCAAAGATGGTTACGCAGGGAAAGATGAAGTACCGGGGAACCGAGGCGACCTTTGTCCAGAACTTGAACCCGATCCGGGCTAAAAAGAGCAGGAAGAAATCGGTCAGCAGAAACCCTGCGAAGATGCCGTAAATTACCTTTGTATGTTCGAAAAATATGGTCGGTCCCGGGGTGATCCCCTGGATAAGGAAGGCTCCGAACAAAAGGGCTGTCACATCGTCTCCGGGAATGCTTAAGGTGAGCATGGGAATCATGGCTGCACCGCACACCGCATTGTTTGCGGATTCGGCGGCTGCGATTCCGCGGATTGAGCCTTTTCCGAATTCTTCCGGATTCTTGGCGGTCCGTTTTGCCTCCCCATAGGCAAGGAAGGCTGCAGGGGTCGAACCTAAGCCCGGCAAGGAGCCGATAAAGGTGCCGATGCCCGAGGACTTGATGATGGTGCCCAGAACGGATCGGTATTCCTTCCAGCTGATCCGGTTGTCCGCAGGATTGGCAGAGATAATAAGCTCCATGTTTTCGTGGGGATTGTTACGTTTTTGTATGGCCATGATGACCTCGGGCATGACCAGGATCCCGATCAAAAGCGGGGTAAAGGTGAACCCGCTCATCAGCTCTGGAATGCCGAAGGTGAACCGTGTGGCCCCTGTGATGGCGGACATGCCCACCGTGGCGAACAGCATGCCAAGACAGGTGGATAACAGGCCCCGGGCAATGGATTCCCCGGTAATGGAGCCAATCACCGTAAAGGCGAACAACAAAAGGTAGACCCGTTCGATGGGGCCGGCCTTCAGGGAGATCAGGGAGATGGGGGCGGCAACGAAAATCAGGATCAGGGTGGAAAGCATCTCTCCTGTGACAGAGGCGTAAAGGGACATGCAAAGCGCTTTGCCCGATTTTCCCATCCGGGTCAGGGCGTGGCCGTCCTGGGCCGTGAGAAAGGCTGCCGCAGCTCCCGGGGTGTTGATAAGGATGGCCGAGATGGAACCGCCGTAGATCCCTGCCTTGTACACGGCAAGGAGCATGGTAATGCCGATGACCGGGTCCACGTAAAAGGTCAAAGGAAGCATGATGGCAATGGCCATGATGGCGGAGATGCCCGGAATCGCGCCGAAAACAATGCCGACGATAACGCCGACAATGATCCCCAGTATGGGGCCGACTGCAAATACGGTTGAAAATCCTTCGAGAATGTTACTGAGCATCCTGTCCCCTCCTTAAAATATAGACCCGGTCGGCAGAAATACCCGCAGGTACTGGCTGCAGCCGTAGTAAATGAACACCGGTGTGAGAACGGAGAGGGCAGTCATGGGAATCCAGCGTCTCCCGCCAAGCAGATAGGCAATGGCAAATACGATAAAAGGGGTCGCCACCATGAACCCCAGATAGGGGACAATCAGCCAGTAAAAAGTGAAGATACCAAAGTAGATCCCAACCCCCAAAAACCCTGCGGTATCGATATGTTCGCAGGCTTTCAAAGGAGACCCTTTTTTCAGTGCAAGCAGGGCCTGGGCTCCGAGGGTTCCGGAGAAAAGGATAATAAAGACGGCGATAACCCGGGGCAGAAACATGGACCCAAGCTCCGTCTCCATGCCTCCTTCGGCCAGGTCGTCCCGGGTCAGGATAATCGTCGAGATGGTCATCAGAATGGCGGACAGTCCAACATCAATTTTACGTCTGTTCATAGTATATCCTTTCGCTGGGGTCCTATGTCTGCATGTGCTGTGCCAGTGTGTTGCAGGTTTTATTTTTTGCTGTAAAAACTATGTGTTACACCATAAGTCCCCAGGCAGGTTTGTCTATAATTGTAACTAAATATGACAGTTTTTGTGCCTGAATTTTTATATTTCTCATTAACTATTTGATATTAAGTAAGAAATTGAAATATACAGAAATTCTGTAACGGTGCGTTACAATGTAAAAATGTGATACGATTTTTTGCAGGAGATAAAATTCACAGACGCTGGATGATGTAAAGAAACATGGGCAGACGGCTGCGGGTTTTAAGATGGTAAAAATCAAAAAGGATTTCCCGGGAGGGCCGGCCGAAGCGCAGAGGTGACAGATAGATGCTGCCCTTTTGCTGGGTGAATTTTAAGCTGTCCCGGACCAGGGCCATCATGGCGGTGTTATGACCTTTCGGCAGGTTTTCGTCCATGATGAAGTTGCCGCTCATTTCAATGCGGTGAAATTTTTTATTGATCTGCTGCATCCTGGCAAATGCCCGGATCGCCTTTTCCCGGGTGATGGGCTTGCCGATCTTCTCTAACGTCTCAGGGTCGGCCGACTCCAGGCCGATGTTGATATAGGTGTGAAAGGGCAGGGTGTTAAGGCCTTCGAACAGGCGCTGTTCCGCATTGATCAGGGCATCCACGGAGCCGAAAAAATAAAGGCGTGGCAGGGCCATGGCAGACTGGGAAAAGCCAAATGTGTCGTAAGCCTTTTTTGCCGCATAGAGAATGACATCGGCCGGGGTGTTCAGGGCATCGTGCTCCCCCAGGTACAGGCTGTTATAGTTGACCAGGTCCTCGCCGTACAGGGCTTTGATGGCGGTAAGCTGGGCATTGATATTTTCCGGGGACCGGGTGGTAAATTCTTTTTTGTTTTTTACTTTGCAAAAGTTGCACTTGTAAAGGCATCCGTCGGAGATGGTCAAAGGGATGACATCGTAATCCGAGTGCCGGGCATCCGGGGGCAGCACTGTGGTCCGCTCCCCTGAGATTTGGAACAGGGTTTCCGCTTTTTGGGCAAGCTTTTCCGGCGTGACAGCCAGGACCTTTTTTGCCCATTGTCTCACCGGTTCCGGCACGCCCGGCCGGGCCAGAGCCCGTTCAAGACCTGTGGCCGCAAGGGTGGGGTGCCAGTCCATTGAAAGCTGGCTGATGGCTGGTTCCTTAAAGGGCTTTCCCCCTAAAAGGGAGTTGGTGGTGTACATGAGATTGGGCAGATAATATTCGCCGATGGATTCAAATACCCCGGCATACCCCCCGGTGGAGTAGTAGATCCAGTCGTTTCCGACGGTCCTTTTAAGCCATTCCTGGGGATCCCGCCAGGCGTAGGTTTTCCCCCTGGCATGGCGGATCTCATGATTGAGATTGAACTCCATGATCAGATCCCGGGTCTCCAGGCGGTGGAAAATCCCGTATTTCACCGGATAGGAGATCTTTGTATATTCGGTGTTTCCCCGGCAGTTCAGCTCGATGGAAAGATCTTCTGTTTTGTAAAAAAGGGAAGGGTAATATTCGGGATCCGGCTGGTACATATTGTTTTTGTGCCTCTTGTCCTTTTTATTTGCCTGTATCGGGGTTTGTTTATCCCCGGTATTGGATATTTGCAATCTTTTATTTATTTTAAATCAAGCGTTTCTCCATACCGGAAATATGATAGACTCCTGCCCATGAAAACTCAAGGATATCCTGGCATCCCGGTATCTTTGGAAAAAACGGCAATTTTAAAATACAATTTGAAAGAGGCAGATATGATCCATGTTGTTGCATCCATCAAGGTAAAACCGTCCTCCCTGGAAGACTTTATCGGTATCTTCAAGGCTAATGTCCCCCTTGTCCTGGCCGAGGACGGTTGTCTCGGATATGAACCGGTCATGGACCTTCCCACGGACATGGCCGTCCAGGCAAAAGAACCCAATGTGGTGACCGTTGTGGAAAAATGGGAAAGTGTGGACGCCTTAAAGGCCCATCTTTCAAGCCCTCACATGCTTGACTACCGGGGAAAAACCGCCGCCATGGTCGAAGATGCGAAGGTGCGCATCCTCTCTGCTGTATAGGACAAGATTCTGTAAATCAAAGGTTTTTTTCTTGACACTCCTTTTGTGTATTGATATGCATCAAGTGTTGCATATCAACTGACGCCTATCATTTGCTCCACCGTTTTCCCCCGTTCATCTGAATTTTATTTTATCTTCAATTCAAAAAGGAGAGGCATCCATGCCGCCCAAATTCAAGTTTACCCGGGAACAGGTGCTGGCCGCGGCCCTTGACCTGGTCCGGGAAAAGGGATGGTCAGCCCTGTCCACCCGGAGTCTGGCCCGGGCTTTAGGAACATCGGCCCGGCCCATCTATTCATTTTTTACGTCCATGGACGTCCTTGAAGAGGCTCTGGTGATGGCATCCCTGGACCTGATGTACGCCTGTATGACCCGTACGGTGACCGGGGAGCCTTGGATTGACCACGGCATCGGTTATGTCATGTTTGCCAGCAAGGAAGGCCATCTTTTCAGGGGATGTAACAATGAGAAAAATATCAGCTATTTTAAAGTCCATGGGGATGGAATCTGGAAAAAATGTACAGATTCCCTGGCCGCATATCCCGGGTTTGCCGGGCTGACAGAAGACGAGATCTACAGGATTCAGCTGACCCGGTGGCTGCTCTGCCACGGCCTGGCCTTCCAGGTGAGTAATCCCCCGCCCGAGACCTGGAACAAGGAGACCATTATCGAGGTGGTGAAGGCGGGCAGCCTTGCCATTCTTAACGGATTTAAGGGCACGTTCCCAAAGGAATCATTTTCATAAAGGAGGTAAGGTCATGTATCTGGGATTACGATCGGTGGTATACCCGGTGGCCGATTTAACCGCCGCCGGGATCTGGTATGAAAAGGTATTTAACCAACCCCCGAGTCTGAGGGAAAAATCCATGATTGGATTTGAGGTGGGGCATGACAGGATCTGGCTTGCGGCCGTCCCAACCCCGGAAGAATCAGGCGGTGGCGTAGCGTACTGGGCTGTCTCGGATATCGACGGGGAATTTGAACGGCTCAAAGCTTTAGGCGCCCTCGCCGTCCATCCCCCCGAACGGGCCACCGGGGAGTATTGCCAGGCCCGGCTTAGGGATCCATTCGGAAATATCTTCGGGATCATAGGGATCAAATCGGATCCGGAAGACAGCGCCATTGATGACCAAGCATCGAGAACGGCATTGTGGACCACGCTGATGCGGGCATTTTCCAATGAAGGGGAGCCGTCGCCTATCGGCTGTGCTGACCACCTGGCCAGAATTTTCCTTTTGCAGGATCAAGTGGCGGCCCTGGAAGACCGGGAAAACCGCCAAGAGCATATGGACCGTTTTTTTGTGGTCGGGGTCTATGTGTATGTGACGGCCCGGACCCATCTTTTCGATGCCTTTTTCAAAGAGGCCCTGGCCGCAGGCTTTGAGCAGATCGTGATGCTGGGGGCCGGATACGACAGCCGGGCCTGCCGGTTTGCCGGGGATCTGGGGCCCGTGCGGGTGTTTGAGGTCGATGCGTCGAAGACCCAGGAGAGAAAGATAGCCTGTCTGGCCAGGGCCGGTCTGCGCGTGCCGGAGCAAGTGTCCTATGTGCCCCTTAATTTTAACACCGGTTCCCTGGTCCGGGCCCTGGATGATGCGGGGTTTGATCCGGATAAACGAACCTTTTTTTCCTGGGAGGGGGTCACCTTTTATCTTGCTCCGGAGGCGGTAGCGGCCACCTTGTCCTGCATCAAGTCCCATGCCGGTCCCGGTTCCGTTGTTGCATTTGATTTTATCGAACTCTGGCCGGGTATTTTTGAGGCTTTTGGTGTAAAGGAACTGATCGCATTTAACCGGAAGCACCAGTCCGGGGAGTCAGGCAACCGGTTTGCCGTTGAACAGGGACGCATCGCCGATTTCTTGGGGGGGCTGGGATTTGAGATAACTGATTTTTTGGGCACAAAAGATATTGAGGCCGGTCTCAAACACCTGGATGACCGCTTTGACGGCCATGTCACGGCCAGTTTCAGGATTGTGCGGGCGGCGGCCGTCTGACCCGAGGGGTTTGACCGGATTGCTGAAAGAGGTTAAAACCACCGGAGAAAATAATCCAAAGGCGGAACGAACGTTTGAAAATTCTTTTTTTAGAACCCTTTTACGGCGGCTCCCATGAACGCGTGGCCAAAGGCTTTGCCGCGGCCTCCCGTCACCAGGTTGAGATACTGGGACTTGCCCCCCGGTTCTGGAAGTGGCGGATGCGGGGGGCGGCCCTGTGGTTTGCCCGGCAGATCCGGGCGATTCGGGACTATGACATCATCCTTGCCACGGACATGATGGACCTGACCGATTTCAAGGCCCTGGTCGGGACAGCCTGTCCGCCGGTGGTCCTGTACTTCCATGAGAACCAGCTCTCCTACCCCCTTTCCCCCGGGGAAAAACGCGATTTTCACCTGGGCTTTACCAATCTGGTGTCAGCCGTTGCCGCCGACCTGGTCCTGTTTAATTCCAAATTTCACAGGGATGGGTTTTTTACCGCCGGCCGGGGCCTGATCCGGAAAATGCCCGATGCCCGGCCCTCCTGGATGATGGATGAGATTGAGGCAAAAACCCGTATCCTCTATCCGGGATTTAATCTGCCGGAAGCCGCCGGCGGGGCTGAGCGGGGGAACCGGCCGGGACAGTCCGGCCAGGGGACGGATCCTGCCCTGGTGATATGGAATCACCGCTGGGAGTACGACAAAGATCCGGAAACCTTTTTCCGGGTCATGGACCGCCTGGCAGATAAAGGGATTGCCTTTGAGCTGGCCGTGCTGGGGGAGAAGTACGAAACGGCGCCGGAAATTTTTACCTGGGCCAGGGACCGGTTCCGGGACCGAATCCGGGTCTGGGGCTATCAGTCGTCCGTCGAGGATTACCGGGCCTGGCTTTCCCGGGGGGACTTTGTCGTGAGCACGGCCATCCAGGAGAACTTTGGCATCTCCGTCATGGAGGCGGTGGCCCATGGTTGCTTCCCCCTTTTACCGGACCGCCTGTCCTATCCGGAACTGATCCCAAAGGCCTTTCGCAAGGATGTGATTTACCAGGGCCAACGCGGGCTTGAAGCCAAGCTTGAGGCCTTGCTTTTGGCACCGGGAAACGTCGCCGCCGCCTGCCACGACCTGTGCCGTTACGCCCGCTCGTTTTCCTGGCACAAAATTATTCTGGAATGGGACGGGATGCTGGAGGATCTGCGCCAGGGCCAAAATCAACGCGGTTAATGGGCTATTTTCATAACCGCACTGAAGGTGGCCGTGTCTTTATCTTTGCCTTCTGAAATAAATGCGATTATGTCTTCTTTGATAAGAACAGCGTCTATGACCGGTTCTTTGATTTCTATGACGTCTTCCTGCTGGCCTATCTCCTCAATCTGGCCGCCGTAAAAACTGAAACGGGTTTCCATAATTTTAAACTGGTTTGAAACATCTGTTATTAGAGAAATTTTTGTTGCCTGGCCGTCCTCTCCCACCACCCAGACATCATTGAGGGAAAAAGAGTGGGTGTCAGCAATGGAGTCCGCCACTGAAAATTGGATTTTCAGCAGGTTGTTTCCGCTGGGGACCCCGTCAAGAGCATAAGTGCCGTTCCCAGTCGTGGTTGGGGCTGCGGCAAGCCTGCCGAACCGATAAATTTCCACCGTTCCACCGGATACGCCTTTGCCCTCATTGTCTTTCACCATCCCCCTTTACCTTGCCGGCCTCCATTGCCGGGGACGCAAATACACACAAAAAAAACAAGTGACATTGCAATTGCAGTGAAGACCGATTTTTTTTATGATTCCCCCTTTTTTAAATCTGTCTTTTAGACGGCCCTGCCGGGTTAGGCCAATGGCTGGATACACAATAGATTTTAAACTGAAGGCGTTGAATGCCGCGTGTGCAGCGGATACATGGCTGGTGTAATTTGGAACCCGGGCCTTGATCGTGACTTCGACTCAATATTTCGCCAGTTGCAGTTTTGATAAGTTATTAAAATCATGAATTTATAAGCTTGTTTATAAGGTGGGGGACTTAATTTCAACCTGTACCTTTTGGCCCAACGCTTTGGCTGGTATCAAAATATTTTGGAATGGAGCCGGGTTGTTAAGAATCTTTAGGGGAAACGGAGGAAACCACCATGCAAAAATGACGAAATTTACGAAATTGCAATAATTTCTTGACGAATGATAATTAACTTTTTAAACTAAAATTTTTTGTTGATGAATTGAAAAAAGGGTTTGCTGCAAGATGTGCCAGAATTAGGGTCTGCCACTGCACCATTATTTAATAAAACAGAAAGTTAAAATAGGCGAAACATCAGATATCCGGGGGACACGTATTCCCTGAATCCGGATCGTATCGGGCAAGCGGTTGGTCGCCAATCGCCTGCCACAGGTTTTGTATTTTGCGTTGAAAGAGAACACCATGGAGCTTTCACAACATCAGATTGACTATTGTATGGAATGCGGCGTCTGCACGGGGTCGTGCCCTGTGGCCATGACGCTTGCGGGGTTTTCCCCCCGGCAGATGATTAAAAGGGCCATGGCCGATCCGGACGGGGAGATTTTAGATTCCCAGGATCTTTGGGCTTGCCTGTCCTGTTCCCGCTGTTCGGACAGGTGTCCGGTGGAGATTGATTTTCCCAAATTTATCCGGGCATTCCGGCCTAAGGCCCGGGCAAAGGGCAACCTGCCGAAAACAGCTCACCACGGCCAATTCCAGACCATTACCAATATCCAGGCCGCCCAGATTAAAAACGGGTTCCAGAATTTGGCCAGAGACGGGGCAAAAGAGGGCGCAGGCTTCCCCGCAGGTCCCGGCAGAAACGCCTGGGTAAAGGAGGCCGGGCGCACGGTGGATAAAGGGGACTATTTTTATTTTAGCGGCTGCATCGCCTTTTATGACAAGGCTTTTTCCTATCTGGACCTTGAGATGCTCAATACGGCCAAAAACAACCTTCGCCTGCTCAATGCCTTAGGTATTGAACCGGTGGTATCGGACCAGGAGTGCTGCTGCGGCCATGACGCCTATTGGAACGGGGACGATGAGACCGTAAAGGTGCTGGCGGGACAGAACCTTGCTGCTATCAAAAATTCCGGTGCCCGTACCGTGATTTTTGGCTGTCCCGAAGGCTACTCCATGTTCAAGGAAGTCTATGCCGACATCTTCGGGCCCCTGGACTTTGAGATCGTCCATATTACCGAATTTGTGGCCGACCGCCTGGCAGATGCAGGCCTTGACATAAAGCCCGGAGGCTTTGGCACGGTCACCTTCCAGGATCCCTGCCGGCTGGGACGGCGTTCGGGCATTTATGAGGCCCCCCGGAAAATGATTGAGGCCACGGGAGTAAATCTTGTGGAGATGGACCATAACCGGGAAAACGCCATCTGCTGCGGCACCACCGGCTGGATGCAATGCTCCGCCGCTTCCAAACTTATGCAGAGCCAGCGCCTTAAAGAGGCAAAGGAAATCGGGGCCCAGGCCATTATCACCGCCTGCCCCAAATGCCAGATCCATCTGACCTGCGCTAAAAAGAACACCGACCACGATATTGAGATCATCGATCTTGCCACTTTTGTGGCAGACCATTTTGAGATCGGTCAGGTCGAAACGCATCAGGAGTAACTATTCATGGGAAATACGAGCGATATTCAAGGATCAATCATGGTGGTGGGGGCTGGCATCGCCGGGATGCAGGCCGCCCTGGACCTTGCCGATGCAGGATTTAAGGTCCACCTGGTGGAGAAAAAAGCCTCCATCGGCGGGGTGATGTCCCAGCTGGACAAGACCTTTCCGACCAATGACTGTGCCATGTGAGTCATCTCACCCAAACTGGTCGAGGTCGGCCGGCATCTGAACATTGAACTTCACACCTTAACAACGGTCCAATCCATTGACGGGGAAAAGGGAAACTTTACCGTCACCCTGAAACAGTCTCCCAGATACGTGGACATGGACAAGTGCATTGCCTGCGGGGAGTGCACTAAAAAATGCCCGGGAAAACCCCTGGACACATTCAACGAGGGCCTTGCCAAAAGAAAGGCGATCTATGTGGACTATCCCCAGGCCGTGCCCCTAAAGTACGCCATTGATCCGGCCGCCTGCCTCAAGCTTTCCCGGGGGAAATGCGGCATCTGCGCCAAGGTCTGCCCCACCGGCGCCATCAGCTACGAGGATACGGAACAGATCCTGAACCTGAATGTGGGCTCGGTGATCATGGCCCAGGGCTACAAGCCCTATGATCCTTCCAGTCTGGACAACTACCAGTACAAGGCCTTTTCCAATGTGGTCACCAGCATCGAGTTTGAACGTCTGCTGTCCGCCGGAGGTCCCACAGGTGGTCATATCGAATGCGCCCCGGACAAGCGGGCGCCCAAACGCATCGCCTGGCTGCAGTGCGTGGGCTCCAGGGATCAGAACAAATGCGGCCACGGCTATTGCTCTTCGGTCTGCTGCATGTACGCGGTCAAAGAGGCCGTGATGACCTATGACCATATTGAAGGCGACTTTAACGCCTCTATTTTTTTCATGGACATGCGGACCTTTGGCAAAGATTTTGAAACCTATTATGACAGGGCAAAGGACAAGGGGATCCGTTTTGTCCGCTCCCGTATCCATACCATCACGGAAAATGGGGATAAAAGCCTGTCCTGCACCTATGTGACCGAGGACGGGAAAAATACCGTTGAGACCTTTGACATGGTAGTGCTTTCCGTAGGCATGGAGACCCCGAAGGATCTGGCCGAGGAAGTCCGGTCCATGGGCATCACCCTGAACAGCGACAATTTTGTGGATACACAGCTGTTTGCGCCGGTGTCCACCAGCCGGGACGGCGTTTATGTCTGCGGGGCGCTTTCAGAGCCCAAGGATATTCCCATCTCCGTTATGGAGGCATCTGCCGCCGCCTGTGATGCCGGTGCCTGCCTCGTCCAGGCAAGAGGGACCCAGACCCGAACCAAGACCTATCCCGAAGAAACCGCCGTGGCTGAACAAGATCCCCGCATCGGGGTTTTTGTCTGCAACTGCGGCACCAATATCGGCGGCGTCGTGGATGTGCCCGCTGTGGCGGACTATGCCCGGGGGCTGCCCCATGTGGCCTATGTGGAAGAGAACATGTTCACCTGCTCCCAGGACACCCAGGACAAGATCCGCACGGTGGTGGCGGAAAACGGTCTGAACCGGGTGGTCATTGCCGCCTGCACCCCCAGGACCCATGAGCCCCTGTTCCAGGAGACCCTTCGGGATGCCGGGCTGAACAAGTATCTCATTGAAATGGCCAATATCCGGAACCAGTGCTCCTGGGTCCACTCCAAGGAGCCTGAGCTTGCCACTCAAAAATCCAAGGACCTGGTCCGCATCGCCGTGTCCAAGGCTGCTCTTATGAATCCTCTGGACCAGCCCGAGGTGGGCATCACCCAGAAAGGCCTTGTCATCGGCGGTGGTGTGGCCGGCATGACCGCGGCATTGGGACTGGCCGACCAGGGCTTTCACACCTTTTTGCTTGAAAAGGATGTCGCTCTGGGGGGCTTTGCCCTTCACCTGGACAAAGGGTGGACCGGAGAACCCATTGCCGAGAACGTGCGGAAACTTATCGAAAAGGTGGCCGATCACCCGGCCATTGAGGTCATGACCCAGGCTCAGATTCTTTCCACCGGCGGCTTTGTGGGTAACTTTAAAACAAAAGTGCGGTACGGCGGCCTCAACGGAGACGGCAAGGAGACCGAGCTGTCCCACGGTGCCGTGGTCATTGCCACCGGCGCCTCTGCTTCCGAACCCGAAGAGTACCTTTACGGAACGGATGATCGGGTCTTCACCCATGTGACCCTGGACCAGGCCATTGCAGACAATCAGGATTTTTTGAAAAACGCTCAATCCGCCGTCTTTATCCAGTGCGTGGGCTCCCGGGAGAAGGTCCGGCCCTATTGCTCCAAGGTCTGCTGCACCCATACCATCAAAAAGGCTGTGCAGTTTAAAACGGACAATCCTGAAATGGATGTCTATGTGCTTTACCGGGACATCAGAACCTATGGCCAGCGCGAGCGGCTTTACCGTGAGGCCCGGGACCTGGGGGTTATTTTCATGCGCTATGATGTGGATGAAAAACCTGTGGTTAAAGCGGATGAAGAGGGGCTTACCATTACGCTTCGCGAGCGGATTATCGGTATGGACATCGAGATCCGTGCGGATTTTCTGGTCCTGGCCTCGGCCATTGAAGCCCGGGGCAACGAGGAACTGGCCCAGATGTTTAAGCTTACCCTCAACGACGATAAATTTTTCATGGAGGCCCATGCCAAGCTTCGACCGGTGGATTTTGCCACGGACGGAATTTTTCTGTGCGGCATGGCCCATTATCCCAAGCCCGTGGAAGAGACCGTTGCCCAGGCCAAGGCAGCTGCCGCCCGGGCCGTTCGGGTGCTCTCCCAGACGAGCGTTACCGTGGACGGGGTGGTCTCCCACGTGGACGAGGCAAGGTGCCGCGGCTGCGGTGCCTGTGAGGCGGCCTGTCCCTTCGGTGCCGTCTCCTTAGTCGAGAATGCCGAAGGCATCAAGGTGGCCGTTGTCCAGCAGGCCCTTTGCAAGGGATGTTCGGCCTGCGCCACGGCCTGTCCCACAGGGGCTGCCGGGGTGGCCCACTACAACAACGAAGTCCTGGCCATGGTCGAGGCGGCCTTAGAAGAAGTCTGAAAGGAAACTATCAATGGAATTTAATCCCCATATCATTACCTTTGCCTGCAACTGGTGCTCTTATTCGGCAGCGGATCTGGCCGGGGTCAGCCGGTTCCAGTATCCGCCCAACATGCGGATCATAAGGGTCATGTGCTCGGGCGGCATTACCCCCAACTACATACTTAAATCCTTTGAAAAGGGGGCCGACGGGGTTCTGGTCTCGGGCTGACATATCGGAGACTGCCATTACCTGGACGGTAATGTAAAAGCCAAAAAGGTGTTCGAAATGACCCGGGAGATGCTGGAACTTTTAGGTATTGACCCGAAGCGGGTAAGGCTGGAGTGGATCTCATCGGCCGAAGGCAACAAGTTTGCCGATGTGGCCAACGACTTCACCCAGACCATTAAAGCCCTGGGGCCGGCAAAGATCAAGCCGGAAGCGGCCTGAACTCAGGGCAAAAAGCTTAAGGGAAACATCGCCTGTTCCCATACAGGGAAAAGGGCGTGACAGATAGACAATAGGAGATATTATCGTGACAACAGACATACTGGTTCTTGGCGGCGGCATCGCCGGCATCCAGTCCTCGCTGGATCTGGCGGAGATGGGGTTTAAGGTGCACCTTGTGGAGCGCCTGCCCTCCATCGGCGGGAAAATGGCCCAGCTGGACAAGACCTTTCCCACCAACGACTGTGCCATCTGAATCCTGTCGCCTAAGATGCTGGATGTCGGTCGACATCCCAATATATCACTTCTGGCTTACAGTGAGCTGACCGCCCTTGACGGTACGGCCGGTAATTTTACGGCCACGGTGGTCAAAAAGGCACGGTACGTGGATGCGGACAAGTGCACGGGCTGCGGCGCCTGCGCGGAAGTCTGTCCCACGCCCGTCTTAGATCTTTATAATGAAGGCCATGCCGAACGGTCGGCCATCTACTCCTGGTTCGCCCAGGGCATCCCCTCCACCCACGCCATTGATGCGGACCACTGCCGGGTGCTCACAGGCAAAAAATGCGGGATCTGCGCCAAAAAGTGCCAGGCCGGGGCCATTGATTTCGAGCAAACCGATGAGACCGTTGAGATTGAGGTCGGGGCCGTGGTAGTGGCCACAGGCTATGATGTGTTTGATCCGGCAAGGATTCCCGAATACCGGTACACCACTCTTGACAACGTAGTAACCGCCATGGAATTTGAGCGGTTTCTCTCCGCATCCGGTCCTACCGAGGGACATGTTTACCGGCCTTCGGACCGCAAGCTTAAAAAGGAAAAGGCCGATGCGGAAAAAAGCGTCGCTAAGCTTGAAAAGACCGTTGCAAGGTTTGAAGGCAAGCACGGTATGGATTCCGCAGCCTTTCTGGCCGCCCTTGAGAACGGTTCCCTTGAGTTAACTGAGGATCTGTCCAAGGATCAGGACAAATGGGCGGAAAAGGCCGGGGAGTATCTGGCCGGAAAAGACCGTTTGTCTGTTCTTTCCGAGCAAGTGGCCGCGGTGAAAACGGCTAAGAAAATCGCCTTTATACAGTGTGTGGGCTCAAGGGATCTGCGGTTTTACCCCTTTTGCTCCGGCTATTGCTGCATGCACGCCATAAAAGAGGCCATCATTGCCCATGAGCATGACAATGATACGCAGTCCACCATCTTCGGCATGGACATCCGGGCCGTGGGCAAAGGCTTTGAAGAGTACAAGATCCGTGGCGGTAATTCCTCCCAGATCACCTACCGCCGCTCCCGGGTGGCTGAAATCGTCCGGGGTGAGAATGAGGCCCCGGTGCTGATCTATGAAGATACCCAGACCCGCAAGATCGTAAAGGAAGCCTTTGACCTGGTGGTCCTGTCCACGGCCTGCGCCCCGGTGAAGGGGGCCCAGGATGCGGCCAAAACCCTCGGGGTGGAACTGGACAAGTTTGGCTTTTTTAAAACCGAGCCCGCCACCCCCCTTGATACGACCCGGGAGGGGATCTTTGTCTGCGGCTGCGCCCACAGCCCCATGGACATCCCCGAATCCGTGGCCCAGGCAAGCTCCGCTGCGGCAAGGGCCGTTCAGACCGTGATGAAATCCAAAAAGGCATCCTAAGGATACGCCATGAGCAAAGAAAGTAAAAAACAATTGGAAGA
Organism: uncultured Desulfobacter sp.; assembly: GCA_963677255.2. Lineage (GTDB taxonomy): Bacteria > Desulfobacterota > Desulfobacteria > Desulfobacterales > Desulfobacteraceae > Desulfobacter. The sequence continues at coordinate 604,098 of CAXXER010000005.1, forward strand.
CTACGAGGAACCCCGCATCGGCGTTTTTGTCTGTGACTGCGGCTCTAATATCGCAGGTCACCTGGACTGCTCGGATGTGGCGGAATACGCCAAGACCCTGCCCCATGTGACCTATGTAAAGGAAAATCTTTACACCTGTTCCGAGTCCGGGATCGGGGAGATTAAAAAGGCCATTGAAAATGAGAATCTGAACCGGGTGCTGGTGGCCTCCTGCTCCCCGAGAACCCATCATCCCTTATTTTCAAGCTCCTGCGCCGAGGCAGGTCTGAATCCCTATCTCTTTGAAATGGTGAACATCCGGGACCAGTGCTCCTGGGTGCATATGGGAAAACGGGATCAGGCTACCGACAAGGCCAAGTACCTTATTAAAATGGGGGTGGCCAAGGTGGCGGGACTTGAGCCGAGAGAGGAGATCGAGTCCTCCCTCATCCGAAGGATTCTGGTAGTGGGCGGCGGCATTGCAGGGCTTTCTGCCGCCCAGGCCCTGGCCGACATGGAACTTGAAGTCATCCTGGCCGAGAAATCCGGCACGTTGGGCGGCCTGCTCAATTCCATCGGCACCCTGGAAACCGGCCAGACCGCGGCGGATTTTCTGGGCCGGGTCATTGAGGATGTGACTTCGCGTTCCAACGTCACCTGCCTGAAAAAAGCCGTTGTGAAGTCTACCGGCGGCTATATCGGCAACTACGAGGTCACCCTGGACACCCCTGACGGGGAACTCACCGAAAAAGTCGGGGCCATGGTTATCGCCACCGGCGCCGTTCCCCTGATCCCCGAAGGGATCTTCGGCTATGGTGACCAAAAGGGGGTGATCACCCTGATGGAACTGGAACAGGCCCTGAGAACCGACAGCCTTTCCGACAAGGGCTTTTTGGGAAAACAGATGGTCTTTATCCAGTGTGCCGGAGCCAGAACCGCCAAAAAGGAGTATTGCTCAAGGATCTGCTGCATGACGGCCGTAAAGAACGCCATGGCTGTGAAGAAAAAATATCCTTTGGCCGATGTCAGAGTGCTTTACCGAGACATGCAGATGTACGGCACCTACAAGGAGCAGATGCTCTGGGAGGCCAGGGGCATGGGGATCCGCTTTGACGTCTATTCCCCGGACAATCCGCCTGTGGTTGAAAACGGGAAGCTGTCCTATTTTCGAAGCGTGACCGGAGAAACCCAGGAGATGGACATCGACATGGTGGTTTTGTCCACCCCCCTGACCGCCAGAAAGGATACCTACGCCCTGGCCAACCTTTTGCGGGTGCCCACGGACGCCAACGGCTTTTTCCTGGAGGCCCATGCCAAGCTTCGGCCCCTGGACTTTGCAGCCGACGGTATCTTTGTGGCGGGTGCAGGACGGTATCCGGCCACGGCGACCGAGGCCAGAACCCAGGGCATCGGCACCGCCTCAAGAGCTGCGGCCATCCTCTTCAAGGAAAAACTGGTCAAAAGCGCCATCGTGGCCCAGATCGATCCTGATTCCTGTGTGGGCTGCCTGGGGTGTCTTTCCATGTGCCCTTACGAGGCCATCACCTTCAACCCTGCAAAGCGGGTCTGTGAAATCAACGAGATCCTGTGCAAGGGCTGCGGCAACTGCGCCGCCACCTGCCCGTCCCATTCGGCACAGCTGGCCGGATTCAAGCCGGAACAGCTGTTGGCACAGATCGGAGCTGCATAAGATGTTTGGACGAAAATTCACCCTTCCGGGCCACTTTTCATCCAAACACAGAGACCGTATTTAAAAAAATAGTTAGAACCATAAGGAAAAATATCCATGAGCAACCAAGAATTTGAACCCACCATCATCTGCTTTTTGTGCACCTGGTGAGCGTACGCCGCTGCTGACCTGGCTGGGGTCAGTCGTATGCAGTATCCTGCCAACATCCGGATTATCCGGGTGATGTGCTCGGGGAGCGTTTCCCCTCATCATGTGCTCAGGGCCTTTCAACAAGGGGTTGACGGCGTTTTTGTCGGTGGCTGACATCTGTCTGAATGCAATTACCTGTATGGTAATTATAGTACGGAAAAAAGGGTGAAGGTCCTGTCCCAGATGCTTGAGTTCACAGGGATTGAGAAAGAGCGGCTGAGGGCCCGGTGGGTTTCTTCGGCCGAGGCGCCGGAGTTTGTGGAAGAAGTGACCGCCTTTATTGATACCTTGAAAGCCTTGGGTCCCTCTCCTTTAAAGAAGACTGAGGTACAGGAGGAGGAAACCGCATGAATCAGGATACGATGATTCAGGAAATCAAATCCCATGTGGCCGCACTGCTCAAAGAGGGGAAGATCGCTGGGTTTTTAGGGCTCATTAAAAAAAGCGGGCATGTGGCTCCCCATCTGTTTTCTTCGGCGGATGATTTGGAAGGTTTCTCCCTTGGGGACGTCAACAAACCCGGGGACTCCCGGTATCCTCTGAACAAGAGCCTGACCACCCTTGCCCGGGCCTATCCGGACGACACCTTCGGGGTGCTGGTCAGAGGCTGTGACGAGCGCGGCCTTTACGGGCTGTTCCGCCTCAACCAGCTTCAGGAGGACAAGGTCGTTCCCGTGGGATTTTCCTGCCCGGCCGACCTGGCCGCCGCCTGCGAGTGCAAAAAGCCCTGTCCCGATGCCCTGATCGCAGGGGATAAAATTGAGGCCCCCGCTCTGACAAAGGTAGCGCAGATGGATGCCAGGGAACTTTTGGAACGCTTTGACTTCTGGCGGGACCAGTTCATCAAATGCGTGAAATGCTACGGCTGCCGGGATGTCTGTCCCATGTGCTTTTGCAACGAGTGCAGCCTGGAGTGCGAGGATCTCATCAAAAAAGGCGACCTGCCCGTGGAGGTGCCGGTGTTCCACCTGACCCGAGCCATGCACATGGCCGACCGCTGCGTGGACTGCGGCCTCTGCGATGAGGCCTGCCCCTCGGACATCCCTCTGCGGCTTCTATATAAAAAGACCGCCGAGATCATGAACGCGGAGTTCGGCTTTACCTCAGGGCTTAACCGGAACGAGAAATCTCCTTTGAGCACCATGGGGCCATCCAAGTAAGATTACTGAGGAAGGAATGCATTTTTTGAATGGTTATGTAAAAAATGAGGACCAGCATGGAATATAACACGACTTTGACCACCTGTACCTATTGCGGCTGCGGGTGCAATTTTTATCTTGAATCCCTGGACGGGAAACTCACCGGCACCATCCCCTGCAAGACCAGCCCGGTCAACGAGGGCAAACTGTGTATCAAGGGCTGGAACGTTCACCAGTTTGTCCAGAATGAGCGGCGCCTGACCGCCCCCTTGATCCGGAAGGACGGGGAGCTGGTTGAGGCCTCCTGGGAAGAGGCCGTGGCCTTTACCGCGGAAAGGCTTAAACAGGTCAAGGCGGACAAGGGCGGTGATGCCGTGGGCTTTTTTGCCTCGGCCAAGGTGACCAATGAGGAAAATTTTCTCATGCAGAAGTTTGCCAGGGCCGCCGTGGGGACCAACAACGTCGATCACTGCGCCCGATTGTGACATTCTTCCACCGTAGCCGGTCTGGCTGCAGCATTTGGAAGCGGTGCCATGACAAACGGGATGGCGGAGCTGGAAAAGGCTGATACCATTTTTATTATCGGCTCCAACACAGCCACAGCCCATCCCCTGGTGGCAACGAGAATATTCAGGGCCCTTGAAAACGGGGCTAAGCTGGTGGTGGCCGATCCTCGGAAAAACCAGATCGCCGAGTTTGCCGACCTGTATCTTAGCCACAAGCCGGGCACGGACGTGGCTCTGATCAACGGCATGATGAAGGTGATCCTGGACCAGGGCCTGGCGGACACCGCCTTTGTGGATAACTGCACCGAAGGATTTGAAGATTTTAAGTCCCTCATCGACGGTGTGGATCTGGCCGAGTGCGCCACCATCACAGGGCTCACCGTGGACGGAATTGAGAAGGCGGCGCAGCTTTATGCAAACGCAGGAGCCGGTTCCATCGTCTACTGTATGGGCATCACCCAGCATACCAACGGGGTGGACAATGTGAAAAGCCTTGCCAATCTGTCCATGCTTACGGGCAATATCGGCAAGGAAGCCACCGGCGTGAACCCCTTGAGAGGCCAGAACAATGTCCAGGGGGCGTGTGACATGGGCGGCCTTCCCAATGTCCTTACCGGCTATCAGCCCGTCACCTTAGGGGCGGCATCCAAAAAGTTCGCCGAGGCCTGGGGGGTGGAAACCCTGCCTCAGGAGATTGGCCTGACGATCCCCGAGATGCTCACGGCCATTGAGGATGATAAGATGGACGCCCTCTGGGTCATGGGGGAAAACCCCGTGGTTTCCGATCCAGATGCCGGCCATGTGAAAAAGGCCCTGGAAAAGGTGGGATTCCTGGTGGTCCAGGATATTTTCCTTACCCCCACGGCCCGCCTGGCCGACGTGGTCCTGCCCGGGGCATCCTTTGCGGAAAAGGACGGCACCTTTGTCAACACCGAGCGCCGCATCACACGGGTCCGCCGCGCCGTGGATCCAGTGGGAGATTCCAGGGCCGACTGGGAGATCATCCAGGCCGTGTCCAACGCCTTCGGATACGAGATGGCCTATGAGACCCCTGAAGCCATCTTCAACGAGATTGCCTTTTTGACTCCGTCCTACGCCGGCGTAACCTATGACCGGCTGGAAGGGGAGGGCATCCAATGGCCCTGCCCGACGCCTGAGCATCCCGGCACCCCGTTCCTGCACAAGGACGGCCGGTTCACCCGGGGCAAGGGAATGTTCCATGCCATTTCCTACAAGGGGCCTGCCGAGCAGGTGGACGACGACTATCCTTTATGGATGACCACAGGACGGGTCTATGCCCACTACCACACCGGCACCATGACCCGGAACTCCGCCGCTCTGGATAACGAGATCAGGGAAGGCTTTTTGGAGATTCACCCTGAGGATGCAGCAGCGCTCGATGTGGCTGACGGCGACAAGGTTTCCCTGGCCTCCAGGCGGGGGCAGATCGAAACCCGGATCATGGTCACAAAGCGGGTGGAAAAAGGCGTGGTCTTCATGCCCTTCCACTTTGAAGAGGCCAATGTCAACAAGCTGACCAACCCGGCCTTTGACCCCATAGCAAAGATTCCCGAGTTCAAGGTCTGTGCGGTACGGGTGGCAAAGGCCTGATCCGGCCGATCCTTAACACACCATAACAGCACCTTTCAGAGGGCCGGTCCCGGCAGCGGGGCCGGCCCTCTGGCGTTTATGCCAATGTCGAATCCTCTCAACCTGCGCCAACTTGTATGCCGGTCTGTCTGTAATATCGGCAACTGTGTTGGCAGGCCTCCTTCCTTTCTCCCTCCAAAAACCGCCTTGCCGGAACGGCACGCTTTGTGCTAATCAAATATTTTGTTTGCGAAACAACGATCCCTGTCCACAGGCGGGTCCCGTCCAAAGCCCCACCTGAAGATTTCGAATAGGCGTTTCTTTCCATGGAGGCGCAAAAAAGGAGAAGAATGAGACTCCGTATGGGCCGGATGCTTTCCATCCTTTTTCTGGTACTGATTTGTGCCCAAAGTCCGGCCGTCGCCTCCAGCCTTCCCGCTGTCTTTGATCTTCGGAACATCAACGGCCATTCCTATATTGGACCTGTCAGAAATCAGGGAGACTGCGGCGGCTGCTATGCCTTCGGAGCCCTGGCCACAGCCGAGAGCACCTATAACCGGGCCATGGGATTGGCTGACGATGAGGCCGTGGATTTTTCCGAATCCTTTATTATATGGACGCTTTCCCAGTACTATGACGGACTTCACGGTTGCGGCGGCGCGAGCATCGACTATGAGGAACTGACCGGGATTCTGGAGTACGGGGTGGTGGCAGAATCTGTGTATCCCTACTCTGAAACGGATCCCGGCGGGGATGATCACCTTGACAGCGCAAGTTCTCTCTTTTCGGAGTGGTATCGGATTGCCCCCAACGATATTGAGACCATGAAACGGATTCTTTACAATTTCGGTGCGATAGACTCCGCCGTTGATACGGTCGGATTTAACGCCTATGCCGGCGGTATTTTCTCCAATTCAACCCAAAGCGTGGAAGATATCCTGCCCTACACCGCCTACACCGATCATGCCATCTCCCTTGTGGGGTGGGACGACACCGGCGGGTATTGGATTCTTAGAAATTCCTGGGGCGAGGACTGGGGGGTGGACGGGTACATGTACATCGACTGGACCTCGGCCAATGTGGCCCTTGAAGCCGCTTACCTGATCATTGGGGACTGGCCCGGGGCCAATGTCGACTATGTGAATACGGCAAATGTCACGGCCGTCCCCTATACCGCAGGCGGTGTTATGAACGCCAATGCCGTGGATATCTGGACCGGAACAAACAGCAGCGTCACCAATTCAGGCACCCTGACGGCCACAGCGACGTCGGTGGATGATATGACAGCGGCCCGGGGTATCTATCTGTGGGGCGGGCCGAATGTATCCGCCACAAATTCGGGGACGATCACTGCCACGGCCCAGAGTACCAACGGCCAGGCCCAGGCCTACGGCATCTCCATGCAGGGCGGGGGCGGGGAAAATTCAGGGACCATCACGGCCACGGCCTCATCCGATAATGCCCAGGCTCTGACCTACGGTATTCTGGCCTTCAACGGCGGCAGCCCCATCAGCATTTTGAATTCGGGAACCATCTCCGCCGAAGCTGACGGGTATGACGGCTGGGCCTACGGGATCTGGGCGGACAGCCGTTCCTCGGTCCGCATCATCAACTCAGGCACCATATCGGCCAACAATCAGAACGCCAACGCCAACATCGGTCTGATGGTGTCGGGGAACGGGGTCAACTATATCGAAAACACGGGCACCATCGAGGTATCGGATTGGGCCATGGAATGGGCCATCGGCATTGCATGCTCCGGTCTGACTAAAATCTATAACACAGGTACCATTGACGCCGGCGACGACTGGTTCGGCAGATCGATTAATGCGGATGATGATTCCACTGTCTGGCTGACCCTGGGGACGGGCTCGGACCTGACCGGCTACGTTTTGCTACAGGGGGCTAACGACACCCTTGAACTGACGGGGACCGGCACGGAAGACTCCATGTTTTCCGGGGTGGAAAATCTGGTGATGAACGGAACGGCCTGGACCCTGTCGGGAGGGGTTTCTTCTGAGCTTGAAAACATTGCCCTTGCCCAGAACAGCAGTCTGAGTTTGAGTTTGTCAGCATGGTTCACTTATAGCTTTGAAAGCATCTCCCTTGCCCAGGGAAGCAGCCTGACCCTGGATCAGGACATTGAAATTTCTCAATCCGGCACCCTTTCGGGCAACGGCACCCTTGTCACCAACCTGACGAACAACGGCACCGTGAGCCCGGGAAACTCCATCGGCACCGTGACCATTACCGGCAACTACACCCACACCTCCTCCGCCACCCTGTCTGTCGAGGCCGGGGGCGGGGCCTCGGACCAGTTTATTGTCACGGGCACGGCAGATATCCAGGGAGGCAGTTTTGTCCTTGTGGCTGACGGCTATCTGACCTCGGGCTCCTATCAATTTTTAACGGCGGGGACGCTTGCGGCGGGCAGCGCCTTTGATACCGTCACGGTCCCGGCGGTGTTTGACGCATCGGTGAGCACGGCGGGCGCCGGCCTGTCTCTTTCCGTTACCCGGAATTCTTACCAGAGTCTTGCCGCAACCGCCAACCAGGCCAGCCTGGGAGCGGCTCTGGACGTGTCCTGGCCCGTGGCCACGGGGGATATGGCCGATATCCTCAACTCTATAGATAACATGGCCCAGCGCTCTTCTGTCCGCGCAGCCTTTGATGACTTGGGGCCGGGCTTTCATTCCGCGGTCACCGCCTCTGCCGTGGACAATGCCCTGACCCGGACGGACCAGATCCGTCAGCATCTTTACGAGGCCCGGGGCCCGGCCCGGCCCAAGAACGCCCCCTGGCAGTTCTGGGCTGCCGGGACCCTGCTGGACCGGCGGTACGACGCCACCCCGCAGAGCCCGGCGGCGCGGGACCGGTTAGACGGCATGGTGTTCGGTCTTGACCGGCCCGTGGGGACGGGGCTGACCTTGGGCGCTGCCGGCGCTTTTTCCCGGGCCGATATCCACGACAGGAAGGCGGCCTCGGCAGGCCGGGTGGATTCTTTCAACGCTTACGCCTACAGCGCCCTGAACTTTGCAGGCTTTCATGCCCAGGCCGTGGCAGGGCTGGGCCGCAACCAGTACGAGGCGGACCGGGCCGTCACCTTCCTTGCCCGGACCGCTTCATCCGAGCACAGGGGCTGGCAGGCCTCGGGCCTTTTGAGCGGCGGGTATGACTGGACCGTTGGCCACTGGACCATGGGCCCCGTGGCCAGCCTTCAATACCTCCACCTTGAGGAGCAGGGCTTTTTGGAAGAAGAGGCTGATGCGGCAGACCTGCGGCTGGGATCGGTGGGATCCGAAGCCTGGGTCAGTTCCGTGGGATTCAGGGCTGCGCGGCCCATCCGGCTGGACGAAAAATACCGGATTATCCCGGGGCTTAGGGCTGAATGGGTCCATGCCTTTTCAAAGAACACGGGGACGATTGACGCAACCTTTCCCTCGACCGGTCAGGGCTTCAGTGCAAGTCCCAGGGATCAGGAAGAGGATACCTTTGAACTGGATCTGTCCCTGACCGCCGCTCTGACCCCGAAGGTCCGGGCCAAAATCCAGTATCTGCACCAGACCCAAGGGGGCGGAGGCTATACCGCTCACCAGGCCGGGGTGGAGGTGACGGTGGCGTTTTAGGCGCCGGTCTGCTTAAGGCCGAAGGAGATGAAAATATGGATATTTCCCTTTTCTGGCAACAGGATTTGCGATATATGCCTTAATAAGAACCGGTTATTCTGGCATATTATTTGCTCACTCTTTATGACAGACCGGGTATTCATATTAGCCGCCAATAAAGTGGGCAATCTATTTTCAGCATCATCGGGGCGTGCATAGCCCCATACACCAAACCGCGGCCCTGGGCCGCAAAAAGGAGGAAGTCATGAAAAAAAAATTAGGGTTCACCCTCTATTCTCTGGCCCTGATACTCGTCACGGTCTGCGTTTGTCAGTTCATCTATCCGCCCCCTAAGAATGCTATGGCAAAGGATCCATACGCCTGCATCCGCCAGGACCTGGATGCCACACTCACGGACGGGAACATCGGCACTAACCAAACGTTCTCCATTTACTATACAATCCCAACCTGCTACGCCAACAGCGGCTACCAGCTCAAAAGAACCTTCATCTACGAAGGCAAGTATGTTGCCGTAACATACTACAACCCAAACTTCACCAAATCGTCTTCATTCGGCGGTTCCTCAGGTGGCGGCGGGATCTCCCCCATCAATTAAATCGCCTAGTTTTTTGCACAGGGCAAAATCCCCGGCGGCAGCCTGCCTAAGCCTGCCGCCGGGGGGGGGGCTCCTCTCCAGCCTGCGTGTACCCTCCCGCCCAATTGCACTTTTTTTCTGTGGAAAGTGTGTGAGTCATATTGTTTTTTTAAAAAATATGTAGTATTTTTCATATTTTAACCTGAAATTGCATAGGCCCTTCCACAGAGACTCCCATGACCCAGCGCCCTGAAATATCCATTGACCTGCGCCAGATGGTCACGGCCATAGAAAGCGCCATTGCCCTGGTGGGCATGAACGATACCAACCACGGCAAACGGGTGGGGTATATGGCCCTGCAGATGGCAAATTTTTTGGGCTTTGATGAGGACGACAAGCTTTTTGCCTATGAACTGGGGCTGCTCCATGACTGCGGGGTCTCCTCGGACTCGGTGCACACCAATCTGGTGAATCAGTTTGACTGGGACGATTCAGAGACCCACTGCAAGATCGGGTATAACCTTTTAAAAGACTTTAAGCCCTTGGCCGCCATGGCCCTTCCCATTCGTCATCACCATACCAAGTGGGAAAAACTGCAGGGAATGGATATCCCCGAATCGGATAAACGCATGGCCAACCTCATCTTCCTGGCCGACCGGGTGGATATCAGTGCCGCCCCCTTTTACGGAAAAGATGTCCTGCTGCAGACACAGATGATCAAAGAGGTGATCCAGAGCAGGTCGGGCAGTTATTTTGATCCTGAACTCATAGACGGGTTTATGGCCATCTGCGAACCTGAAGCCTTCTGGATCTCCATGGAGGCCCGCCATATCAACCGGTTTACCTGGGATATGGCCAATGCGGGCAATGAGCAGCCGCTGAACATGGCGGATCTCAAGCAACTGGCCCGGATTTTCTCCTATATTGTCGATCAGAAAAGCCCCTTTACCGCGGAGCACTCCATTGGAGTGGCGGCATTATCCCGTTATCTTGCAGAAAAGGCGGGGATGTCTGCTTTGGAAGTCGATAAAGTCGAGGTGGCAGCCTATCTTCACGATATCGGAAAACTTCGGGTGCCGGATAAAATCCTGCATAAGCCCGGGCCCTTGACCGCCTTTGAACGCGCCATCATCAGCCAGCACTCCTATGAGACCTATGAGATCCTGCGTCCCATAAGAGGACTTGAGGAAATGGCCGAATGGGCGGCCTTTCATCATGACAACTGCATCGGTACGGGCTATCCCTTTCATCCGCCTGCCACGCAAATCGCCCTGCCGGCCCGGATTATCGCCATCAGCGATGTGTTCCAGGCCCTGGTTCAGGACCGTCCCTACCGTCCCGGAATGTCATTGAAAGCGGTACTTCGGATTCTTTCGGAGATGAGCCAGGAGGGCAAGCTGGACAAAGATGTGGTGGACATTGTGATCGAAAACGCAGACCACTGCTTTGCCGTGGCCCGGGGTGAGGCCTGATTCTTCTGCCAATTGCCCGGGTGTCCTTGGGGCTGAAATCATTGTAAAATATTTTGGTCAAATGATCATTATTCTCCTTGACAACGATCTGTTCACAGCTTAATATTATGGTCAAATGATCATAATAAGGAGATTTCATGCCCAGACCCAAACGACCCAGATGCATTTCATCCATGCCCCGTTCAAAAGGCTTTTCGCCCCGGGGGATGCGGGAGACCGGAGAGACCATTCTCACCCTTGAAGAATTTGAGGCGGTCCGCCTCATTGACTACGAAGGCCTGGATCAGGCCGGTGTCGCCGAGGTCATGGGAGTCTCCCGCCAGACCGTGGGACGAATCCTTAAAGCCGCCCGGTTCAAGATCGCCGAATCTTTGGTCACAGCCAAGAGTCTTTCGGTGCAGGGGGGATGTTATGAGATGCGGGGCCGGCGGCATGGCCGCGGCCTTCGGCATGGCCGCGGCCGCTGCGGGGCCGGTAACGGTCCGGGGCAGGAAAACTTACCGGATAATTGATCCGGGAGCAATCACACAACCCTAGATAAGGAGAATGATGATGCCGGGTTTAAATCAAAGAGGCCCTGAAAATATGGGCCCCATGACAGGAAGAAGAATGGGCAGATGTACCGCAGGTAACGGCCAGGGCTTTGGCGCCGGCGGCGGATTCGGACGGGGACGAGGCTGTGGCCGGGGCATGGGCCGGGGAGGGGGCTGGGCTGCCCCTGCCGGGGCTTACACGGCTGCCACCAAAGAAGACTTAAGTCTTCGGGCCAAGGTTCTGGAGAAGGAACTTGAAGCCGTTAAAAATCAACTAAAGGGGCTTGACGGGCAATAGCCTGGCATCCCCAGCTTTAGAAAAAGGCCTGTGGCCGGATCACATTGCGGTGGTCCGGCTACAGGCTGATCTTTGTTACAGGCGCTGTTAGCGAGGGCAACCCCGGGAATATCTGCCGGGGCTGCCTTGGTTCTAAAACTTCGTCGGCCAGTTGGAAAGATTGTGTTTCCCGATCCCGTTATCCATATTGCCCCGGGCAATGGAAAGCGCCCGGATGATGTAATCCCTTGTGCTGGCGGGATCAATGACATCATGGATATCGTAGGTCCCGGCCGCACCAAAAGGGGACGTCCCGTCGATCAGATCGTTGACCAGGGCCTTTTTTTCCTCGGACCTGCCGTCGCCCGGGCCAAAGACGACGTTGGCGGCGATAACAGGGTCCACAAAGCTCATCTCAGCCGAAGGCCAGGCTACGAGAAAGTCGGTGCCGCAGCCTGTGCCCGCCATATTCCAGAAGGCCATGCCGTAGGATTTTCTCACGATGATCCCGATCTTGGGAACCGTAACCTGGCCTAAGGCATTCATGTAATTCATGACTTTGGCTCCGACCCTTTTGCGTTCGGCTTCCTTTCCCACTAAAAAACCCGGGATATCGTGGAGAAAAATAAGCGGGATGTTATAGGTGTCGCACAGGCACAGAAAACTGGTCACTTTGTCAATACCGTCGGTATCCATGGCGCCGGCCATGATCATGGGCTGGCTGGCGATCATGCCCACGGTGTGGCCGTCGATCCTGGCCAGGGTGGTAATGACGGAGGGGCCAAAATCCGGTTTCAAGGGAAACAGGCTGTCCCGGTCGACGATGCAGGCCAGCACCGCTGTCATGTCGTAGGCCCGATTGCGTTGCTCCGGGACAAGGGATAGGATATCGGCCATGCCGTCGCCGGATCCTTCCGGCACGGTATAAACCTGGGGGGCTGCGTCCCGGTGGGGGGGCATATAGCTGAAAAACTGCCGGATCAGGGCCATGCAATGGTCTTCATCCTCGGCGATGCGGTCGATATTTCCGGTGATCTCTCCATGGACCTTTACTCCGCCAAGTTCCTCGTCCGTCACCTTTTCTCCCAGGGCCAGCTCCAGGACCCTGGGGCCGGAAACCCCCATGGCCGTGCCCCGGACCTGGACCACGAAGTCGGACAGGCAGGCCATCCAGGTGGGCATGCCGTAGCATTCTCCCAGGATGGCCGAGATGAACAGGTTATGGCGGACCCGGCTCATGATATCGGTAAAGGTGGTAACGCCCCCGCCCCCGAAGGAGGTGAGGCCGGCCGCCCCCATGATATCGGGCATCCGGGCGCCGCCGGCCTCACCGAGATAGATCATGGGAATCCCTTTTTTCGCGCAATAGGTCTTGATCTGGTACTCTTTTTTGCCTGCGGTGCGGCTGGAGGTGGCGGCCATGACCGTGAAGTCATTGGCCGTCACCGCCACCTGTCTTCCGTCGATTTTCCCGTAGCCTGTGATTTTGGAGTCGGCCGGGGTTTTTTCCGCCATGCCGGGCATGTCCGAATGGGCAAACCGCCCCACCTCGAAAAAGGAATCCTCATCCAGCAGGCGGTCAATGCGCTCACGGGCCGTGTAGCGGCCCCGGTCGTGCTGGCGCTCGATTTTCTTTTCGCCGCCCATGGCCAGGGCAGCCTCTTTTTTTTGGGCCAGGATCTTCATGGCAGTGTCAAATGGCATGGCAGGTTCCTTAAAAAAGTTAACGGCTTTTGCGTTTGTATCTGAGGATTAAAGCTCCAGTTCCTCCTTGAGCCTCCGGCGCAGAAGCTTGCCCGTGGCCAGGGTGGGCAGGCTGTCCCTGAACTCCACCATGGCCGGGCATTTATAGGAGGACATGTGTTCTCTTGCCCAGGCCATGAGCCCCATCTCATCCAGGGCGGAGTCTTTGGCCTTGATGATATAAGCTTTGACCGCCTCTCCCCTGGTGGGGTGGGGAACGCCGATGACTGCGGACTGGACGACCTCTTCATGGGCGTTGAGCAAGAGCTCGACCTCCTCGGGGAACACGGAAAATCCGGAGACCTTGATCATCTCCTTGACCCGGCCCAGCAGGCTTAAATAGCCGTCTTCGTCAAACTGCCCGATATCCCCCGTATGGACCCAGCCGTCAATCAGGGTTGCGGCGGTCTCCTCAGGTTTGTTCCAGTACCCTTTGAACACCCCCGGATTTTTAAGGATGATTTCCCCGGGCTCGCCGATTCCCATCTCTTCTCCTGTGCCGTCAAGATCGATGATTTTAAATTCGTTCTCCGGCCCCGGGATGCCGCAGGTGTCGTATTTGATATGCTGGCGGGGAACAAAGGTGTCGGCAGTGTGGGTTTCACTTAAGCCGTAGGCTCCTTCCACAAGAAGGCCGCCGTGGGTTCGGTCCGCCCACAGATCGGCAATGGCCTGGCTGAGCTGGATACCAAAGGAGGAGGTCAGGCAGAGCCTGAGGCTGGAAAGGTCGTACTCCCTGCATGCAGAATCTTTCATAATGCCAAGGTTCATGGGGACGGCTGAGTACCAGAAATCGATCTTGTACTTGTCAATGGCCATGGCCGCGGTTTTGGCATCGAACATGGCCAAAAGCACCTGGGTGGCCCCGGCATAGATGCACGAGTTCATCCCGGCCAGCATGCCGGCGATGTGGAAAATGGGCATAGTGACAAGGGCTGTGGAGTCTTCCGAAAGGTCGGCAATGGCAGCGGTGGACGCGGTTTTGAACAGGGCGGCATGAAAGGAGAGCATGCAGCCTTTGGGAAGGCCTGTGGTACCCCCGGTGTACTGGAGAAGACCGATATCCTCTTTTATGTCGATATCCACCTTTGGCAGCTCCGGTGCCGGCGTGTTAACGATGTCCAGAAAATCATGGGTGCCGGGAACAGAACTTTTGGGCACCTTCATGGGGTCGATGAGGGGAAGGTCCGGTTCTTCCGGAAGAAAATCGTTGAGGTTGGTGACGACAACCTCCCGCAGGGCCGTCTTGCCCTTGGACGCCTGAACCACGGGCATGAACAGATCCAGGGCGATTAAAATTTCAATACCGGCATCGTTGAGTTCATAGGTGAGTTCCAGCTCCTTGAACAGAGGGGAGCAGGGGCAGACCACAGCACCCAGCTTCTGCACGGCAAAATGGGCAATGGCATACTGGGGGCAGTTGAGCAGGAAGATCCCGACCCGGTCCCCCTTTCGGATCCCTTTTTCGGCAAGCCAGAGCGCCAACGCGTCCGAGGCCTGGTCCAGTTCCCCGTAGGTGATGGTCCGGCCGTAAAAGATGATCGCCGGCTTATCCGGCATCTGCTTTGCGCGAAGGCCCAAGTAGGCATGAAGGGGGATTTCTCCGAGGGCATAACGGGTTTCTTTGGGAAGTGTGTGGGGCCAGTGCGCCATCCAGATTTTTTCCATGGTCCGCTCCTTTGCAGTTGGGGATACGATCGGGTTATGGGGTCTTTCGTAACATCCATGCAGCGGTACTCGGGTGCCGGTGAGCCAAGAAAATGAGCAGAATCCGGTCCGGCAAAACCCTATTGGAATCTCTCATATCAGAAGAAAAAAACAAAAGTCAATATAGTAACGAACATTCGTTCGTATTTTTGGCTGCCCCTTTCGAATTATTTTCGAGCTGATTGACTGGCATGCCAGGCTGGTAATGATGATTTGCAACGCATGCGAAAGTATCAAGCGGGGTTTGGGAGCAGGAGAAAATAACAATTATACCATAATTAGCCCCGGGCCAGGCAACTGTTTCAGGGCCAATACGCTCGCTGTACATCGATCATCCGTCATACTTTTCTTGACAAAAAGTGTCTTCCTATCTTATTTTGTGCGCATTTTTTATGGACAATAACAGCTATGCTGTTGTAATCTTTGGGGTTATGCACAACACTATGAACAAAGGAGACGCCGGTGGAATCGGTTCTTTCTATTGGCGGAATAGGAAAGTCTTTTTCCGGCCAGCAGATTCTTCAGGATTTTGATCTTGAAGTGAGGGCCAGCGAGTTTATTACGCTTCTGGGTCCTTCGGGTTGCGGAAAAACAACGCTTTTGCGCATCATTGCCGGTTTTGAAAAACCAGACACCGGCACCATCCTTCTTGACGGGGAAAACCTGCTTTCCCTGCCCGCTGAAAAACGCAAGGTAAACACGGTGTTTCAAAGCTATGCTTTGTTCCCTCATCTCACGGTTTTCAACAATGTTGCCTTTGGCCTGAAAATCAAAAAAATTAAGGGCAGGGAACTTGTAACACGGGTAATGCAGGCACTGGATCAGGTAAAGATGAGGGATTTTGCACAGCGGTATCCCCACCAGCTTTCCGGGGGCCAGCAGCAAAGGGTGGCCATGGCCCGGGCCATTGTGAACCGGCCAAGGATTCTTCTTCTGGACGAACCGCTGTCTGCTTTGGATGCGCGGCTGAGGCGGGAAATGCAGCTTGAACTCAAAAAACTGCAGCGGGAGCTTGGCATCGCCTTTATTTTTGTTACCCATGACCAGGAAGAGGCCTTATCCATGTCGGACAGGATTCTGGTGATGCAGGAGGGCAGAATCGCCCAGTTAGGTACGCCCCGCCAGGTATACGAGGAACCGGAAAATCTTTATGTGGCAAGATTCATCGGTGACATCAACTTTTTCCCGGGGCAGATCCGAACCGTTTCCGATTCCGGCCAGGTGGAAGTCAGTATTTTTGGCCGGCAGATAACGGCCCAGACCCAACGCAGGTTCCAGCCGGGAGACCGGGTGGTGCTGCTGCTTCGACCCGAAGATCTAAGGGTCTATGAGACCCCTCCAAAGGATATAAAAACCTTTGCCGGCAGCATTGTTGAACGAAGTTACAGAGGCTCCACCCTTGATACACTGGTCCGTCTTGATGACGGGTTATTGTTGACGGCCTGCGAGTTTTTTGATGAGGATGACCCGGATTTTGACTACAGCGTCGGCGAGCGCGTATATGTATCCTGGGTTAAGGGCTGGGAGGTTGTTTTGCCTGATGAAGATCAATAGTAAAACCCGGTTCAGCATCATCCTGTTTATCTCGGGATGGTTTATTCTTTTCGGTGTTATTCCGCTGCTGCTGCTTGTCATAACCAGTTTTTTAACCGTGGACCCGGCGAATCTGGTCCGGCTTTCTTTCAGTTTGAAAGCCTACTCACAACTGCTGATTGACCCAAGCTATATTATCATTTTTATCCGTTCGTTAAAACTTGCACTGACGACCACCCTCCTGTGTCTGGGCCTGGGCTATCCATTTGCATGGTACACGGCCAGGATGCCGCCGAAATGGCGCACCTCAGTCCTTGTGCTTTTAATGATTCCTTTCTGGACCAACTCCCTTGTCAGGACCTATGCCATGCGCATGGTGCTGGGCACCCAGGGGATCCTCAATAAAGCCCTTTTGAGCCTGGGATTCATTCACACACCTTTAAAAATCATGTACACCGATTATGCGGTTGTGGCAGGGCTTTTTTACCTGATGCTGCCCTTCATGGTGCTGCCGTTGTATTCGACCATTGAAAAACTCAATTATCAGCTGGTGGAAGCAGCAAGGGATTTGGGCTCAGGCGCTGTCAACACGTTTATCAAGGTTATTTTTCCACTTACTCTGCCGGGCATCATGGCCGGCTGTGTTATGGTGTTTGTGCCGACCATGGGGCTTTTCTATGTGGCCTCCCTTTTGGGCGGTGCGCGTCAGCTGCTTGTGGGAAACCTGATCCAGCAGCAGTTTCTCAGCGCAAGGAACTGGCCCCTGGGCTCGGCAACCAGCATTCTGCTGATTATTTTCATGGCGGTGATGCTGATCGGATACGGGCTGATGCTGCGTCGTTTCAGGCCGGGAAGGGAGTAACGCCATGAACCTATTGAGACTTTTTTATTTTTCAGGCATATTTTTCTATCTGTATCTGCCCATCAGTGTCCTGATTGTCAACGCGTTTAACTTGAATAAATACGGTATGAAATGGGGCGGGTTTACCCTTAAATGGTTCACGGCAATGCTGGAAAACCATTCGCTGATGGAAGCAGCACGGCATTCTGTGACCATTGCCGTGTGTGCCGCCACCCTGGCCACGGCAATTGGCGCCCTGGCCGCCATCGGGCTGAACCGGTACCGGTTTGTGGGGCGCAAAATCATCCAGAGCACAAGCCTGACCCTGATGATGGCCCCGGATATTATCCTTGCCATTGCCTTTCTGGTTCTTTTCGTCACCATCGGCATCAGCCTGGGATTCTGGTCCCTTCTTTTTTCGCACATCACCTTCTGCCTGCCCTTTGCCATCATGACCATCACCGGAAGGCTGAAGGATTTTGACCCCAACATTATTGATGCAGCCAGGGATCTGGGGGCATCGGAAAAAAACATTCTTGCCCGGGTCATCCTGCCCATGATGAAACCGGCACTTTTTTCAAGCTGGCTTTTGGCCTTTACCCTGTCCTTAGATGATGTCATCATCAGTTCATTTGTCACGGGCCCAAGTTATGATGTCCTGCCCCTGAAAATTTTTTCAATGGTCAAAGTGGGAGTCAAACCCGAAGTGAATGCCCTTGCAGCGATTCTGGTTCTGCTCTCCCTTGCCCTGGTTATTGTCAGTCAATTAATGCTCAAGGAGAAAAAAAGACATGAAACCCTTGTTTAAACCCCTTATGGTCATTGCCCTTTTGCTGTCCTGTATCATCCAGGTCCAGGCCGCAGAAAAAATTTACGTATACAACTGGACCGAATATCTGCCCGAATCCATGCTGGAACAATTCACCAAAGAGACCGGCATTGAAGTGGTTTATACCACCTATGACAGCAATGAAACCATGTATGCCAAGCTTAAGCTGATCAAAAAAGACGGGTATGATGTGGCGGTTCCCTCCACCTATTTTGTTTCAAAAATGAGAAGGGAAGGGATGCTCATGGAACTGGACCCCACCCTTTTACCCAATATGAAAAATCTTGACCCCGAACTTTTGAACAAGGATTATGACCCAAACAACACTTACTCCATTCCATATCTGTGGGGCTCCACCGGCATTGCCGTGAACACTGACGAAATCCCCATAGAGCAGGTGACCTCATGGAAGGATTTGTGGAAACCGGAATTTAAAGGCAAGCTCCTGCTCCAAGACGATTTGCGGGAAGTCTTTCACATGGCCCTGCGCATTAAAGGGTTTTCCGGCAACACCACAGATCCCGGGGAAATTGAACAGGCCTTTGTGCTGCTCAAGGAGCTGATGCCCAACGTGCTGTTGTTTAACTCCGATTCCCCTAAACTGCCCTTTCTGGCAGGGGAGGTCAGCATCGGCATGATATGGAACGGTGAAGCCTGGATGGCCCGGCAGGAAAACCCGGCGATCCAGTATGTATACCCCAAAGAGGGGGCAAGCTTCTGGGTGGACAGCTTTGTAATCCCAAAGGGAGCAAGAAACCCCAAAGCGGCCCATGCCTTTATCAATTTTATGATGAGGCCCGAAGTGGCCAAGGCCTGTGTTGAAGAGTACGGGTACCCGACCCCGGTGAAACCGGCGATAGCCCTGCTCAATAGTGAAATCGGCTCCAACCGGACCATTTTCCCTGCGTCAGAGGTCATAAAACAGGGTGAATTTCAAAATGATGTGGGGCAGGCCATTGAAACATATCAGAAATACTGGGAAAAACTTCGTACCGGCAATTAGTTGACCGGGTACCGGTCTGGCATGTGCAGTATGGCGTATCCTATGTGAGTTCAGCGATAAGGGATACCCAAGGCATGACCGGACACGGTATCAGGCAGGTGAATCCGCCTTTGGGGGGCGACCGTTTAACGGCGTCCCCCCCCTTATGCGGCGGGGTAAATTGGGGTTGACAAAAAGGTCGTCATAACGGCTGTATAGTAACGTACCCTCTGGTCCGAAATCTGACATTTGAAGGAGATGTGACAGTGCCCGATACTGATTTTGCCGAATTGATCAATTTTTCCGCAAATGCGAAAAACGACACCCTTTACCGCATGCCCAATGACTGGATGCAGGGCCGCACCGTATACGGCGGGCTTGTGGCGGCCATGGCCCTGACCGCCATGCGGTCCCATGTTCCGGAGGACCGAAAGGTCCGCAGTCTTTTGATCTCCTTTGTGGGACCCGTTAGCGCAGAACCTTTCCGGATCCAGACCCGGCCGCTTCGGTCCGGTAAATCCGTCACCACTGTTGAGGCCCATGTCATTCAAGACGGGGAGATTTGCTTTTCCGCCATCGGCAGCTTCGGCGGGGAGCGGACATCCGTTGTTCAGACGGCACCCGGGCCGCGACCTTTGATGGCGGATCCGGCTGCATCACTTGAGCTGCCCTATATTGAAGGGATGACCCCTTCCTTTACCCGGCATTTTGCCTATCGCTGGGCCATTGGCGAACTGCCCTTTTCCGGTAAAGGGGGGCAGGAACTCGGGGGTTGGATCAACTTTAGGGAAGGCACGGACTGCCTGACCGAGGCGTGGCTGGTGGCCCTGGCCGATGCCTGGCCCACCCCGGTGCTGTCAGGACTCAGCGAACCTGCGGCCGCCAGCACCATGACCTGGGCCCTTCAGTTCGTTCATCTGAATCGGGACGCCTGTTCCCAAAACGAATGGTGGGGCTGCCACTGTACCGTTGACAGCGCGGAAAAAGGCTATGTCCATGAGCGCAGCAGGGTCTGGGACCCCGACGGAAATCTGGCCCTGTTCAGCCAGCAGACCACCGCCTTATTTGCATAGCCGCCCCTTTCTTCAATGGATCTAAAAGATAAGGATAAACGCGTTTAACCGCCCAAGGAGGTGAGCGTGAACCGGCCCGACCCTACAACCGTTGATACGACAGATAAGGGCACCTTTTGGGGCCGGACCCGGGAGATGTTCGACTCCCTTGAGATCCGGTTCAAATTTCTGGTCAGTTTTTCTTTGATCTTTTTTTTGTCCATGCTCCTGTGCAACCTTTTTATCTACGTCCATGTCCGGGGCAGTATTGAGGACCGCATTGAAAGCGAGCTGAAGAACACCACCCGGATGATCACAAGTCTTGTGAACACCTCGGTGACCGTTGCCATCAAGAACCATCTGCGGGCCGTGGCCGAGAAAAACCTTGAGATTGTCCGGCTGGTTTACGACAAGGCCGTGGCAGGGGAGATGACCCAGGAAGAGGCCAAGCAGCAGGCTGAGGAGATCATGCTGTCCCAGACCATCGGCCAGTCCGGCTATCTTTACTGCTTAGACAGCCGGGGCACGGTCACGGTGCATCCTCGATCCGGGGTGCTGGGGACCAATGTGGCCGAGTACGGCTTTGTGGGGCAGATGACCCAGCGGCGCCGGGGATATCTGGAGTATGACTGGAAAAATCCCGGGGAGGAAAAAGCCCGGCCCAAGGCCCTTTACATGTCTTATTTCGAACCCTGGGACTGGATCATCTCTGTGAGTGCCTATCGTTCCGAATTCGTCAAGCTGGTCAATGTGGAGGATTTTCGAAAGAGCATCCTGTCCCTTAAATTCGGGGAAACGGGGTAT
The DNA here is from genome assembly GCA_963677255.2 of uncultured Desulfobacter sp. Lineage (GTDB taxonomy): Bacteria > Desulfobacterota > Desulfobacteria > Desulfobacterales > Desulfobacteraceae > Desulfobacter. The sequence goes on from CAXXER010000005.1 coordinate 625,164, forward strand.
GCCTTTGTCATTGACAACGAGGCCAACGCCATCATTCATCCGGCCCTGCAGGGGGTGAATATCTTTAACTCCAAGGAACTGCCCAACCGTTACCTGGCGGATATGATGGCGCGCAAAAAGGGAAAATCGGTCTATTACTGGAAAAACCCCGGGGAGGCCCGGGCGCGGCAGAAGCTTGTGATGTTCGATTATATCCCGGAGTACCAGTGGGTGGTGGCCTCGTCCTCCTATATGGATGAACTCTACCGGCCCCTGTCCACCATCCGCAATGCCATCGGCGGTTTCACCGTGCTTTTTTTCGGCATCATGCTGATCACCACCTTCGGGGTGAGCCGGACCATCACCACGCCCTTGCGGGATCTTATGGGACGCTTCAGTACGGCTGCTTCAGGCGATTATTCCACCCGCATGGTCAGCCGGTCAAAAGATGAAGTGGGGCAGCTGGCAGGACATTTTAACCGGTTTATGGATCAGCTCGAAATCTCCAGGAGAAATCTGGAAGACCAGATCCGGGTGCGCCACCAGGCCGAGGAGGCCAGAAAAATGACCCGGGAGCGGTATTTCTTGCTCATGGAGGCGGCACCCGACCCCATTGTGAACTACGACATGGAAGGCCGTGTCATCTATATCAATCCCGCCTTTACCCAGGTGTTCGGCTGGACCTTTGAGGAGTGCGGGGGAAAAAAGATGGACCATTTCGTGCCCGAGAACCACTGGGCCGAGACCCGGGTGATGATCCAGCAGGTCATAACCGGGGACGGGATTTTCAATGTGGAGACCCGGCGGTACAATAAGGACGGGCATCTGGTGGATGTGAGCATCTCCGGGGCCACGGCCCGGGACAGCCAAGGGGTACCCGTTGGCAGCATCATTATTCTCCGAGACATCACAAGGTCCAAAATCCTGGAACGCCAGGTAATGCAGGCAGGCGACCGGGTCCGTCTTAACATCGGCCAGGACCTGCACGATGACCTGTGCCCCCACCTTATCGGTGTGGCGGGGCTGGCGGCCGTTTTAAAGGATGATCTTGCCGAACGGGAGGATCGAAGCTGCAATCTTGCGGCAAAGATCGGGGAGCTGACCGAAGATGCCGTGGACAAGACCCGGCAGCTGGCCCGGGGGCTGTGCCCGGTTCATCTGGTGGCCCACGGCCTCCAAGCCGCCCTGGAGGACATGGTGGCCGGATTTTCCTTTCATGCGGGTATTCTTTTGACCTTTGACGCCGATCAGGGTATCCGTATCCGGGACAATCACCAGGCCACCCACCTGTATCATATTGCAAGGGAGGCGGTGAACAATGCGATCAAACATTCCGGGGCGGACCGGATCCGGGTGACCCTGGCATTGGAGGCGGGCAAGGAGGAGGCCGGTGAGGGTAAAAAGATGATTCATTTAGCGGTGAGGGACAACGGCTGCGGCATGGCCGGCGAAGGGGAGGGCACCCCCGGCATTGGGATGCAGATCATGGCTTACAGGGCCAGGATTATCGATGCCCAGTTCCAGGTTGCGACATCGGCGAAGGGAACGGGGATCCATGTCAGGCTCAACTGGACAACGGAAGGCTGCGAGGAGGCATGATGCCTGAAAAAAAACAGGTGCGGCAGATCATTATCGTGGATGACCATCCCATTTTCTGCTTAGGGATGACAGAGCTGATCAACAAGGAACCCGATCTTTTGGTGGCGGCCTGTCCGGATACGGCGGACAAGGCGTGGGATCAGATCAAAAAGGATCTCCCGGATCTGGCCATCGTGGATATTTCCCTGGCCGAAAGCAACGGGATCGATCTGGTGGAGGAGATTTCCCGGGAGTATCCGGAACTGCCGGTTTTGGTGCTGTCCATGTACGACGATGCCATGTATGCGGAGCGGGCCCTTATGGCCGGGGCCAGGGGCTATGTGATGAAGCAGCGGGCCATCGGTCAGGTGGTGGATGCCATCCGAAAGGTTCTGGACGGCCAGGTCTATGCCTCAGCCGCGGTCAAGGAGAAGATGCTCAACCGGATGATTTCCCGGCATTCCCCCAAGTCCGGCTTCAGCCTGGATGACCTGACCAACCGGGAGCTTGAGGTGTTCCGCCTCATGGGCGACGGTCTGGATTCCAAAGAGATCGCCCGGCGCATGAATCTGAGCATGAAGACCGTGGGCACCCACAGAGAGAAAATCAAGGAAAAGCTCAACCTCAAACATTACACGGAGTTGGTCAAGGCCGCGGTGCACTGGACCCATGACATGAAAAAATAAAAACATCCGCCGATCTATTTTGTCCCCTTCTTTTTTTCACAAAAGGTTTCCCAAAAATCCGATTCATCCCCTGTAACGCTTTTGGCCCATTGGACGGCCCATTTTCCCATGGGCTCCAGCAGCCGGTACAGGCCGCTTCCAAGTTCCGTTAACTCGTATCCGTCAAGGGTCCTTGTGATCAGGCCTGCCTGCCGCAGATCCTTGAGCCGGGTGTTGAGAATGGAGGGGGAAATGGTTTCACAATCGTTTTGCAGGGAGCGAAAGCTTGCCGGACCTTTGTTCAGGTGCCAGATGATGCCCATGGCCCATCGCCGCCCTAAAAGATCGAAAACGGCCATGATGGGGGCGCCGGACTGGGAGCCCCGAACCGGTTTGCCTGGTTTGGGTATTGCCATTGGTGTAAGCCTTTGGTTAATTTAAAAATTGTTTCAGGCGGACCGGAACGGAACCGGGACGCTGCTGTTATAGTAGCGCCCCGGATCAAAAAAATAAACCTCTATCGCAGGGATCAAGGGGGTGCCTGATCCGGATCAGGGATTTCGGGACGCCTGGATCTGCGTCAGGGTCTGTCCTGCGATCCCGATATTGTCGGTTTCAAGTTCGCTGATGAGAATGGTGAATGACCGGGCGGGGATCTGTGTGGCGTCCACGGCCACCTTTGTTACAGACTCAATCAGTTCCTGCTTCTGCTCCCGGTTGACCTGGCCTTTGCCTAACGTAACGGTAATCACGGGCATGGGGTTCCTCCATTGTTATGTTGGTTGTCTGATTGCTACTAAAATGGTAGCTAGCTTCGAAAAAGATATCACGCTTCTGTTTTTGTAGCAAGTTGGTTTTTTGTTACGCCTAAAAATTCTTCAATTGCGCTTTGCACCCTTTGCCTGGACCAATCCTGCCGGGATGCTGTAGGTCATGGACCTAGGAGGTTTCAGCCTGACGGCCATATGTTTATGGGCCGTTTACCGATTGAAGGCTGCTTCTGCCTTTTGTAAAGGATTACAAGCAGTTTGGTTTAATCCTAAATCCAAGGAGGAGTCAGCCATGCCGGACAAACAGGTCAATTACGAAATCCTTAGCCCCACCAATTTTCTTGCCAGAAGCGTCGCCGTCTACCCGGACGAAACCGCGGTGCTTTACGGGGAAACATCTTTTACCTGGAAACAGTTTCAGCACAGAGTTTTCCGCCTGGCCAACGCCCTGAAGCACCGGGGCGTCGGACCGGGGGACAAGGTGGCCTTTGTCTGCCCCAACATCCCTCCCATGCTGGAGGCCCATTATGCCGTCCCCCTTTTGGGCGCGGCTCTGGTCAGCATCAACATCCGCCTGTCCCCCGGCGAAATTTCCTATATCATCAACCACAGCGACGCCAAAGTCGTGGTGGCGGATAACGAGTTCGGCAAAGTTGTGGCACAAATCGTCTCGGAACTCACCAAAGTGGAAACCTTTGTCAATGTCTGCGATGTGGACGATTCAAAACCGCTGAACGGACCGGATTACGAAAGTTTTCTTGCGGACAGCAGCCCGGACCCGGTGACCCTTGCCATCACCGATGAGCGGGATATCCTGTCTATCAATTACACCTCCGGCACCACGGGAAAGCCCAAAGGGGTCATGTACCATCACCGGGGCGCCTATCTTAACGCCATCGGAGAAATCCTTGAGTTCAACGTAAGACCGGACAGCCGCTATCTTTGGACCCTGCCCATGTTCCACTGCAACGGCTGGTGCTTTACCTGGGGCATCACCGCCATGGGGGCCACCCATGTCTGCCTGCGGAGGGTGGAGCCCGCTGAAATCTACCGGATTATTGAGGAAAAAGGCGTCACCCACCTGTGCGCCGCCCCCACCATTCTCATCGGCATGAACGTCTATGCCAAGGAGAACAACGTTAAATTGTCCAAGCGCCTTGAGATCATGACCGCAGGGGCCCCTCCCGCGCCCACGGTAATTCAGAACATGGAGAGCGTCGGCGCCAATATTACCCAGACCTACGGCCTGACCGAGGTGTTCGGCCCCCACAGCGTCTGCCAGTGGCAGCCCAGATGGGACGGCCTTCCCGAGCATGAGAAAGCCTCCATCAAGGCCCGGCAGGGTGTTCCCTATATCGTGGCCGAGCACATGGATGTGGTGGATCCTTTAACCATGGAGAGTGTGACCCGGGACGGGGCCACCATGGGGGAAATCGTCATGCGGGGCAACAATGTCATGCTGGGGTATTACAAGGACGAGCAGGCTTCGGCTGAAGCGTTTTCCGGCGGCTGGTTCCACTCCGGGGATCTTGCCGTGATGCACCCGGACAACTACGCCCAGATCATGGACCGCAAAAAAGATATCATCATTTCCGGCGGGGAGAACATCTCCACCGTTGAAATCGAAAACGTGCTGTACACCCATCCGGATGTCCTGGAGGTGGCTGTCATTCCAGTGCCTGACCCCAAGTGGGGAGAGGTGCCAAAGGCCTTTATCGTCCCCCAGAACGGCACCCAGCCGGACCCGGGTGAGATCATCGAATTCTGCAAAAAGAACCTGGCACGGTTCAAGGCGCCCAAACAGATTGCGTTCGGTCCCCTGCCCAAGACCGCAACCGGAAAGATCCAGAAATTCAAGCTACGGGCCAAAGAATGGGAAGGCCATGACCGCATGGTGAACTAAAAAAAGCCGGGGATAGGCCCCGGGTATGGGCGGCCGGCTTTCGGGTTGGGCCGGCCCGCCTATTTTCCCCATGAATGGGGGTTCACTGCCTCAAATTTCTTATTATAAGGAGTTACGTCATGTCTTTGTACAAACGTGTGGATGGTGAGGAACAGCCGTTTTGGCCCGTAGGTCCCTTTAAGATCCGCTTGCCCTTTGTCCATTACCGGTGGGAGTGGGTGGAGTTTATCCAGGCCATGATCCTTTTCGTGGTCAGCCTGGCCATGATCCCCCTGCTTGAAAAATATTTAGGCCTTCCCTACGAGATCGCCCTGGCCTATGTGTTTGTCTGCGGGGTCGGATTCATGATGCCCGCCTTTTTCGGCACGCCAATGGTGCCGGGCTGGATCACCCCGGCCATTCCCGTGGTTCTTTTGTATTTACAGCAATTCACCCCGGGGCCCCAGGCCATCCAGGCCCTGGTGGCCCTCCAGATGATCGTTGCAGCCATTTTCCTGATTTTAGGGATTACCAAGCTCAGCTCCAAGGTGGTTTCCCGAGTGCCGGATTCCATTAAGGCCGGAATTCTCCTTGGCGCCGGCGTGGCCGCCTATATGGGCGAGCTGAAACTTGGAGGGCGGATTCCCAAGACCCCGATTGCCATCGGCCTTGGCAGCCTGGTCTGCTTTTATATGCTCTTTTCCGTCTCCTTTGCCCGGCTCAAAACCAAAAACCCCATTGCCCGCCTCCTGGGAAAATACGGGATGGTGCCGGCCATGATCGTGGCCATTGGCATCGGCATGCTGGTCAGTGAATATCCCGTGCCTGACATCAGCTTTGGCATCACCATACCGGCCTTCGGCCAGATGTGGGAGTACCTGCCATTTTCCGTGGGGTTTCCCGATGCCAGCATTTTTATGAAAGCCATTCCCACGGCGGTGGTGGCCTATATCATCGCCTTTGGTGATGTGATCGTAGGCACGGTCCTTGTCAAGTCCAGCTGCGATGAAAGCCGGCCTGACGAAAAGGTGGACATCGACACCGATCGTCTTCACATCGTTACAGGGCTTCGTAATGTGCTCCACTCCTTTTTCGCCCCGTATCCGGGCCTTGCCGGCCCCATCTGGACCGCTGTCACCGCCACAGTGGCTGACCGCTACCGCCAGGGCCGCACCGCAATGGATTCCATCTTCAGCGGGGCAGGGACCTTCTGGATCTCAGGATTTATCGCGCTTTTCATTCTGCCCCTGGTCAGCTTCTTTAAACCTTTTTTACCCATCGGCCTGTCTTTGACCATGGTGGTCACAGGATATCTTTGCATCATTACGGCATTCAAACAGATTAAAGATCCCATCCAGCTGGGTGTGGCCGGAACCATGGCCGTTGTCCTTGCCATGCACGGGGCGGCCTGGGGGCTTGGTGTGGGCGTTGTCCTGCATATCTTCCTGGAAAGCCGGTTCAAGCTTTCCAATGCAGCGAAATTGCCGGCTGAAAATTAGCTAAAATTCCCCTGGAACGCCTGAAACTCCCCGATTCGCCCCCAACGGGCGGGCCGGGGAGTTTTTTATGGGGCTTACTTTGAAATCCGTGGCAGGCTGACTGCCAATATTGTTGCAATACCGGTAACAGGATTGGCATGCATGCGCTTTCAATGGCTGCAAGCCGCCCTTGCCTGGGGGGGGCTTTATGGTACATCGTTTGCAATATCGGGCATATATGGCAGCCAAATTTCTAAATTCACAAGGATGTCCCCCAGCCGCTTCCACAAGTTAAAAAGGGGACAGCCGTATCCGGGAGAAGAAAAATGACCCAAAAAAGAATTTCACTGCTGCTGGCAGCTGTTCTCTTGGTCATGATGGTCACCGCTTTTGGGGGAACCGTCCTGGCCGAAGAAAGGCCGGTCAATATCAATACGGCAAATAAAGAGGAACTGATGACCCTGAAGTATTAGGGGGAGGCCATCGCCGTCAGAATCCTCATATATCGCGTGGAGCATCGGTTTGTAATGCCCGAAGAAATTATGAATGTTAAAGGGATCGGAAAGAAAATATTTGAATCCAACAAGAGGCGGATTATTGTCTCAGGGTGACCTGCCATAATAACAAAACCCGGATTCCCTTGGCCATGCCCGGGTGGAAATTTGCCATGTGTGTAAAAACACTGAACAGGGCACAACCTTGATTTTAAGCCCCGTTATTTGGGATTGTCATTAATTGACTCCTTTCCGATTGTTTGATCAAAGATTTTGGAGGGCCACGGGTCAGGCCCCGGACCTTCTGCGGCTGCTCCCTTCTCTAAGAGATAATATGAGAAGGCTGGTAAGGTTGTGCCGCGTAACATAATACCGAGTGCCGAATGCCGATTGGAAAGGGCGGAAATGGATCCCGTAACCCAGGCTGAAAAAATCATTGACCAGACCTATATCCGGTATAAAATCATCTTTGAAAATACCGGCACCGCCACCATTCTGATTGAAGACGACATGACCATTTCCATGGTCAACTCCGAGCTGGAACGCATTGCAGGGATTGGCAAGGAACAGATCCAGGGCCGGATGAAGTTTCCCGAACTTATTGTCGAACCAGACAGAGAAAAGGTCATGGAAAACCACCGACTGCGCCGCAGCACGCCAGGGAGAGCCCCGAGGAACTACCCCTGCCGGGTTATGGTGCCCAACGGCGGGGTAAAAGAATGCATCCTTACCGTGGCTCTGATCCAGGGGACCCGCCAGAGTGTGGCGTCCATTACGGATGTCTCCAAGCAAAAGCAGCTGGAGCGGGAGTTTGCAAGGGGTTCCGAAGCGGAACGCCAGCAGATGGGGCAGATCCTCCACGATGACCTGGGATCCGATCTGGCAGGGGTGAAAGCCATGTCATCCCTGCTGGCAGGGCAGGGCATTTTCCCAGGAGGGTTGCCTGTACAGTCCTTTAACCCAAAAAGGGCGGCCGGCCCCAAAGCCCGGCCGCCCTCAAAAACAAGATACACGCCCCTTAGTTTAAGCTGGCGTTCAGTTCATCGATATTGGCATCATCGTCATAAATGGTGGACATCAGGGCATAGTCCGTTCCCGGAACCCCGATGACAAAACCCACTTTCCGTGCCACTTCTTCTGAGTTGGGTTTGTTCCAATAGTACTCCATCCAGCCGCCGTTGGGGCGCTTGCTAATCTCGCAGGCCTCCCTGTCCTGGTTTTTTCGTTTGGCTGGATCGGGATTTTTATCCTGATGGTTGGTCAGATCAATGCCCACCAGTTTGGGGTTGGGATGGGCGGCCATTTTCATCTTTCCGCAGTCAAAGGCGATCACATAGGCGTTTTTATAGACGAACTCACCCTTGGGGTCCTTAAAGGCCTCCAGCCCGTCCTCCCCCAGTTCCTGAACCACCGGAACCGCTTTGATAATCAAATCATACACCTCTTGGGGTGTGGCCTTGTCCTGGGCTGCGGCACTGCTGCAGCATAGCGCAGTCATCATCAGCGCAACGATCATCATCACCTGTTTCACGTTTCCTCCTGAACCTAAAAATTAATATATATACGGCCCTATCTTCATATCAATCATATGATCTTAGACCTTGAACCGTCCCACAAGCTGAGCCAGCAGATCGGACAGGTCTGACAGCTCTTTTGCACTGGAAGTGACCTGGGCGCTGCTGCCGGAAATCCCTCCGGTAGACTGGCTGATCTCCTCGATCTCCCCGGAGATCTGACCGACCACATCACTGGTATGGGAAACCTTCTCATTGACCTCGTTGATCCCGGATGAGGCTTGGGAAACATTCCTGGCAATTTCGCTGGTGGTGGCGGACTGTTCTTCAACAGCCGCAGCAATGGTGGAAATAATCTCGTTGACCTCATTGACCACCCGGGAGATCTCCTGGATCTGGGAAATGGTATTATCCGTTGACATCTGCATTCCCTGGACCCGGGTCTTGATCTCGCCGGTGGCATCTGCGGTCTGCTGGGCCAGGGCCTTGATCTCATTGGCCACCACGGCAAATCCCTTGCCGGCTTCTCCGGCCCGGGCAGCCTCAATGGTAGCGTTCAAAGAGAGCAGGTTGACCTGCTCGGAGATGTCCGTGATGGTCTCGACCACGGTATCGATCTCCCCGGCAGCCGCAGCCAGCTCCCCGATCTGGGCGGAAGATTTCTCGGTCTCGGCAACGGCCGAAGTGGCGATTTCCCGCCCCTTTTCGCTGCTCACGGCGATTTCGCTGATGGTGGCGCTCATCTCCTCTGCCGCTGCGGAAACCATGTGGATATTACCGGCTGCCTCATCCATGGCCACGGCAACGGCATTCATATTTTCGCTGACCTGTCGGGACGAGTCGGCAGCCGACCGGGTCTGGCCTGAAGTTTGATCCGCTGCCTGGTTCATCTGCAGGGCAATATCGCTCAGGTTGGAAGAAGAGGTGTTGAGCATACCGGCCTTGTCCGATACATCACGGATGATGTCCTGGACCTTTGTCACAAAAACGTTGAACCAATTGGCCAGGTCCCCCAGCTCATCCCGGGTCAAAACGTCCAGCCGTTTGGTCAGATCCCCCTCTCCTTCTGCGGCATCTTTGAGTCCGGCCACCACCTGATTGATGGGTCTGACCAGCCTGTTGGCCATGAAATAGACGGTCATCGATGCCACCAGGGTAATGACCAGGGCCACAATGAGATTGAACCGGGCCATGGCGCTGACCGGTGAGAAAATTTCGTGGGAATCGGCCTGAACAATGATGACGGCATTGATCTTATCCGAGCTTCTGAAGGCGGCGCGCACCTGCCTGCCATCCACCACCGCATCAATGAGCCCATTTTTCTGTTCAAGGATCCTGCGGCCGTAATCGGTGTTGTCCAACCGCTCTTTCCGGCCGAGCCTGCCCTTGTCCGGATGGCTCAACAGCAGGCCGGCATAGTCGGTCATATACGCATAGCCTTTCTCTTCCACTTTGACTGTGTCGACAAATTTGCCGCAAAAGGCGTTCAGGTCCACCACGGTAAACAGCACCCCTTCGATCCCCTTTTTCCCCTTTACCGGGCTTGAGATGAAAAATACCGGGTTGCCGCTGTTTTTGCTGGTCAGTATCTTGGAGACATAGGGGGTGCCGGCCATGGCCGATTTAAAATACTCCCGGCCTGACACATTAATCTTGCCGATCACGGCTTTGGCGGAAGAGGCTACGATTTCGCCGCTGGCATTGGCAAGGGCGATGTCTTCAAAATACCGGTAACTCTTTTTCCACCCCAGAAACATGTCGCTCAGCTTTGCCCGGGAAGCCTTGCCCACGAAGCTGTTCTGCAACGATGTCTTGCAGGCTTCAAGCCCGCTCCAGTTCACCGCATCGTTGTAGCGGTCCTGAATCCAGGCCTCCATGGTGGCGATCACAGACTCTGTCATGGATTCAATCTGTTTGGTGATGCTGTTCTGCAGGGCTTTCTTTGAATTGATATGGGAAATGACCCCTGAACAAAAAAGCCCTGTCACCACGAGAAAAAGTACCGGAATGACGATTTTCTGCCTGAAAGTTAAATTCACCGACGGTCTCCTTTAAAAAGTTTCCATCTGTTTTGAAACGAAAACAGATGGTCCCGTGAAAGGTACAAGCAATTTTTAATTTTGATGGGAATCTAATAAAACTTGTACCCAAAAACAAACCAAATATCAAGACCGATAAATTTGACACGTCCAACTGGCCCCGGCCAGAAAAGTTCGTTTGACAGTATGATGCTTATAGTTTGCGTAAGCGTTAACTTGCATACCCAATCAGACAGGACGTATTCATGACCGCATCCTCAGACGCCACCTACACCATCTCCCCGATTGCCGAGGCCCTGGATGTCAGCACCCGGACCATCCGGTTCTATGAGGAAAAAGGGCTGATCACCCCCCAAAGGCCTCCTGGCAACCAGCGGATTTACACCCCCCGGAACAAGGCCCGCCTGAAGCTGATTCTCCGGGGAAAGCGGTTCGGCTTTTCCCTGGAGGAAATCGCCGAAATGATCGGCATAGCCGATACCCGCATGGATGAAGGCGAACAGATCAAAAAGGCCCTGGCCTTTGGTGATGCCAAACTCAAAGAGATCGAGGACAGATAGGAACTTCCTTTTTTATGGGAAAGGTACAGCAAAGAATGATAAGATCATCAAGAGCCTTGGATATGGCCCCAGCCGGGCATCGACGCCTGAGCGGCGGTTTGGGGTAGAAAAACCCTCTCAAAGAAAAAAATCGAAATCGAGCATGAGAGTCACTGAAAAAAGCTGAACAGCTATCTTTTGGGCTAAGTTTGAGCATACTCCACTGATGATCCGCCATCCCAACGGCTATGTGACCCGCTACTTCCATCTGAGCCGCTTTGCCCGGGGCCTTGCCCTCAACAGCCAGGTGGCCCAGGGCGATCTCATCGGTTATGTGGGCCAGACCGGCTATGTCACAGGTCCCCATCTCTGCTTTCGCATGACCAAGGCCGGCCGGCCGGTCAATCCCCTGACCCACCATACACCTCAGCCCGGCCGGTCCCGGATCAACAGATGACCGCATTCCGCACGCATACGGCAGCACTTGCCCAGGCCACGGGCCAGGCAAGGGACGAGGCCGAGGCCCCGGCAAATGCCCTGGTCATGGGCAAGCCATCAGAATCACTTTCACATTAGATCTCTCCGAAAAATGAACAGGTTCACACGAGTGGAGAGCTTTTAAGCTCCCTGCCCAGCCATAGGCCCCGAAGCCTGCAATCCTTTCCCAGAAAATCAAGGCAAATTTCCAGCGCCACCGGGAAGAAGTCAGCGTAAGGCGGGGGGATGTCAGTTCTCTTTACAGCCCGAAAAAGATACTGACATCCCTGCCTCAGGTCCCCCTTCATGCACGTCCTGTTTATTCCTATTTTCCGGCACCTTACCCCACCCCGGCCCCTGTCAAAGAGCTGGCACAAAAGTTGCCCGGATCCTATCTTCGTCAAAACAAATTCCAGTGGGATATATATGAACGCGGAGGATACGCATGATACGGAACATCAGACTTGGTACCAAAATCGCAGCAGGTTTCGGAACGATATTAATACTATTGGCCGCAGTTTCGGTAACCGGGCTGGGCGGTCTGGACCGGGTGGCAACCCAGATGAACAACGCCCAGGATGCCGCTGCCCTGATTATGACCGTGGGAGAGACCAGAAGACAGGAGAAAAACTACATCCTCCGAAAGGATCCGGCCCATGTCGAGGCCGTAGCCAGGGAGATGAGGCAGGCCACGGAAACGGCCGAAGCCATAAAAACCCGGTCAAATGATCCTGTGACCGTTGCATTGCTGTCCGCCATGGAGGAAACGGCCGGGACCTATACAAAGGCCTTTGATGATTATGTTGCCATGGAAAAAAAGGTGACCGAGGCCGACGCTGCCATGGTCGTATCGGCCCGGCAGCTGGAGCGTACCGCGGAGGCCATTCTTACGGCAAGCCGCACCGGATACCGCAAAAGAATCCAGGACGGGGATGCCCCGGAAAGAATCCTCGGCCTGCTCCAGAGCGCAGAAGATGCGGAGGCCATCATCCGATGGGTACTGCAATGCCGCAGGCATGAGAAAAATTTTCTGATCCGGTGTGACACACGCTACTATGACCAGGTCAACGCCCTGATTCAAGAAATTATCCAGCGGGCCACGACCATGAAGGACAGGTTTGAAACAGCCCTTGATAAAAACAAAGCCCAGGAAATCATCACTTCTGCCCAAGCCTATCGCGCTGCGCTGTCCGGGATTGCGGCAAAGGCAGAGGCGGTGGCGCGGGACGCCCGGGCCTACAGGGGATCGTTTGTGGGGCTTAAAGCGCTGAAAGATTCCCAGAAAGAGGTGACGCAGACCCTGGTTTCAGCCGGAAGGGAAGCACTTGATATGGTCAGGCAGGCCATGGACTACGAGCGGCAGAAAATGGAAACCCAGGTTGCGTCGGTCAAGCGGTTCATCCAATGGGTCACCATCGGCGCCTGGGTGGTGGGGATTTTTACGGCCCTTATCATCACCCGGGGCATTACCCGCCCCCTCAACCGGATCATCCAGGATATCGCCAAGGGGGATCTGACCTCACGGCTGGATGTCCGCGGCCAGGACGAGGTGGGTCAGCTTGCCCGGGGGTTCAACACCCTGACCGCAGCCTTCCAGGATATCCTCCGACAACTCTTGACGGACAGCGCCCTTTTGGACGCCCTGTCCAAGGAACTTTCCACCGTTGCAGCAGGGCTGAACACGGGCGCCGGCGAGACTGCGGACAAGGCCCATGCCCTATCCCTTGCCGCAACCGATATGACCACGGATATGTCCGGCGTGGCCGCAGCCGCTGAGCAATCGTCGGGGAACGCGGCCATGGTGGCCGCAGCCGCCGAGGAGATGACCGCGACCATCTCAAGGATCGCCGGAAACGCGGACCAGGCCCGGAAGGTCTCGCGTAGCGCCGTGGAGCAGACGCGGCAGTCATTTGAAAAGATTTCACAACTGAGCCAGGCCACCCAGGCCATCAATCAGGTGACAGAGGCCATCACCAATATATCCGATCAAATCAACCTGCTGGCCCTGAACGCCACCATAGAGGCTGCCCGGGCAGGCGCCGCCGGAAGGGGCTTCGCCGTGGTGGCAGGCGAGATCAAGATCCTGGCCGGAGAGACCACGGCCGCCACCTTGACCATCACCGACCAGATCCGGGAGATTCAGAAAACCATTGGATCAACCGTGGCCGACATCGATGAAAGCGCGGCGGTTATCCAACAGGTGGATGAAATAGTGGTTTCCATTTCCCAGGCTATAGAGGAGCAGTCGACAGCCACAGGGGAAATCGCCCAAAGCATTGTCCAGGTGTCCCGGGGTATTGAAGCGGTCAGCAGCCATACGACGCACAGCGCATCCTTAACCCAGGTGATCGCAGGGAATATCGAGCAGGTCAAGGTTCTGGCCGACGGTAATACCACCACCAGCCGTGAACTCAAGGCCTGCGCCGGGCGGCTCACACAGATGGTCAGCCACCAGGAGGGGTATCTTAAAAGATTCAAGATTTAACATGGATGTTGCGACAGTCATACACATCGATTCGTTGAAGCGCTGCCGATTTTCAAGTGATACGAAAGGTATCATCTTCAGCCGGTGTTACAGATAGAGGGGGCGTTTTAAGCAAGAATGCGTTTACGTGATTCAATCAAGCAGGTTCTCAAAATATGGGGCACTACCTACAGGGATCTTGCGGAAAGGATGCAGATGAGCGAGGCCAGCATAAAGCGGCTTTTCTCAAAGCATGCGGTTTCCCTCACTCGGCTGGAGGAGATTTGCGAGATTCTGGACCTGGATTTTACAGATAGGAACTTTCTTTTTTATCGGAAAGGTACAGCAAAGAATGATAAGATCATCAATGATGTAGACATGGAAACCTGAATGGCGCCATGAAAGCATGTTCTCAAGTTTCTGCCCTTTAGGGTATGACTCTTCTCTGGTGACAAGAGGGACAAAATTCTTAGGCAGTCTGCGGTGGACCCCATTGACTGGACAAGCTCAGTGCCGAGATAAGGCCTGCTGCGGCCTGCCATAAATCATCAGGGATTCTGGATCGCGTTGTTCTATTTTTACGCCAGGTAACGAAAAGCTGCCGAACTTCTTCCAATGCTGCTGACTGTTTTGCCGTCAATGGTTGTTTGTCCATCGATTCCTTCCTCTACAGGGTTTATGACGGAACCGATAATATCAACCGGGGGCTATTATTTCACGCATGTTTGCCGAAAGCACACCTCACTTCACCCTGGCCATAGATAGATCACCTGGTTTCGGGTCTACTCAATGCAGCTTGCGCCCTGTTCAGGCTCGGTTTCCGGGGCCTGCCCGGCGACCATAAGCGCTGCAACCCAGGCCAGAAGGCATACACATACTTGTTTTGGTTTCATTCTTGCGCACCTCACTTTTGTTTTTTTTATCAAACAACCCCGGATCCCGTTACCGGGGTGGTGTTTCGCTAATCGGACAGATCCGGTACCATCCAGTCGGGCGGTTCAGGGTTCTGGCCAAAGCCTACGAGCTTTACCTCGCCCGGCCTGCCAGTGTCGTAGCTGCCCTTATAATCTACGTAGATGGGCGGTTGGCCGGACACTTGGCGAACGTGGATGTTGCCCGCCTTCATCACACATCTGTTCTGGGTAAAGCGCACCACATTGCGTTCATCTGGATTTGCCTTTGCCTCGAATGCAACCTCGCATTCAATGCGATCTTTTAACTTGTCCCCCTGTTCGAATTTAATAAAAATGCTGTTGGAGTAGTTGGCGGCCCCTTTGACATTGCCCTCCTCGCAACTCACCGAACCGATTTTGTAATCAAACGTATAAAAACGGACATATAAAAGACTACAATTATTTTTCGCCGCTACCGGCCCTGCGCATAGAAGCGTTACAGCACAGGCCAGAAGACATACAAGCATCGGTTTAGGTTTTATTTTTTGCATCTCCATTTATTTTTTTGCACCTCCACTTTTTTGCTCGAACACCTGGTTAATTGTTGTTGGTTCAGAATTTTCCCAAGAAGCGGATCCGTATCGATGGCCGCCTATTGCTCCTGGCAGACGCCTGCAATCCGGACCTTTCCCGAGTCGACCGTGACCGTGATCGAGACCACCTCGTTTTCGCGGATCTCCACCGGTTCCTGCCCGGGGGTCAATTGGCTGAAGAACCTGGTTTTAACCCCGGTGGTGCCGTTGTTTAACCGTTTTTGTACGATAAGCTTGCCGCTGCTGATCTTCAGAGCATTGACCTGCCAAACGGCAGAGCAGGGGCCGTTGTCCATGGTCCAGGTCTTGGTCTCTTGCGCATCAACGGTGTCAAAGATCTGGCCGCCCTGGTAGGCATAGCTGATAATGGCTCCGGCCTGAGATGCCGCCAGCAGGGGCAGGCACAAGGCCAGAGCCAGGCTCAGGGCTGTCAGGCGCGTTTGGGTGCTGGTTTTTACCGGTTTCATTTTATCCTCCTATGGTGTGGTGGCGGACCCATGGTACCCTGTCCGAAATTAATACACAGGATATCATCCGCCCACGGGCAGGGGGTATCCCCATTACCAGGGCTTTTATCTTTGGAAAAAGGGTAAATTAAATTACGGAAAGCTGGTATGCCGCGACAGCGGCATTGAAAGCGGCGGTCCAAAGGGGTTAAGGCAGGGGCTTTTCCGTGAAGATAACCTCAACTTCACCCTTCAGGCTGGTGAGGCTCACTTTGAAAGGGCGCCTGCCGCGGGGGAAAATGTAGGCCTTGTCACCGTGGGCATAGCAGACCTGGTCCTGCATGATGTCAACGACAAGGGGAGCGGAATCTGCCTGGGAGAAGGTGTATTCGGTCTTCAGCACGGCGCAGCCGCTGAGAGCGCCCCTCCTGGGCACGCGGTAGAGCAGGCTCAGGGTGCATCCATTCGCCTCGCTCAGGGGAAAGGAGAGGGTCTGGCCGCTGACGAGCTGTACGGTTCGGGGGTATCCGCCGCACCCGGCCGCACCGCCCTGGCTGCAGGGGACCACGGCCAGGACTGCCGTTAAGACCGGAATCAATAATGATTTCAAAGGAAGACTCCTGGGGTGAATGGTGGTTTAAACTCTGTTCAGGATATCACACCCGGCCCTGATACGGCATGGTGGCATTTGGGTATTTTGTACGCCGAAAACCGGTAGCTGCCAGGGCAAAGATCGCTTAATCATCCAGGGAGACCAGGCCTTCGCGGACAGCAAACCGCGTCAACTCGGCCACGCCCTTGAGGCCCAGTTTACGCATGATATTACGGCGATGGGTTTCCACCGTGGCCTGGCTTAAATGGATCTGGCCGGCGATTTCCCTGGTGGAATTTCCTTCAGCCACCATCTGCACGATTTCCCGTTCCCTGGGCGTCAGAAGGGCCAGTCCGCGCCCGGCAGAGGGCCGGGGCTGCCGCACCAATTCCATGACCGTACCAGCCACCTCCGGGCTG
Source organism: uncultured Desulfobacter sp. (assembly GCA_963677255.2). Taxonomy (GTDB): domain Bacteria; phylum Desulfobacterota; class Desulfobacteria; order Desulfobacterales; family Desulfobacteraceae; genus Desulfobacter. Next base: position 641,986 of record CAXXER010000005.1, read on the forward strand.
ATGTAGGAGCCGCCTCTGGCTGTCTGGCGAATGGCGTTCAACAGCTCCTCCATGGAGCAACTCTTGCGGAGAAACCCGTCTGCGCCGGCCTGCAGAGCGGCCATGACATACTGCTTCTGGGCATGCATGGACAGCACCAGGACCTTGACGCCGGGAGCCTGCTCCTTTATCTGACGTGTGGCCTCGGTGCCGTTTAGGCCCGGCATATGGATGTCCATCAATACCACATCCGGACGCAGGTCCACGGCCATCCTGACCGCCTGCCTGCCGTCATTGGCCTCTCCAAGCACGGTCAACAGGGGTTCACGTTCCATGGCCGTGCGCAAAGCCTGGCGCACGACCTGGTGGTCATCGGCTAAAACGATACTTATGGGCATCTGGCCTCCTTTCTCTCGGGCCCGGTCAAGGGCGCGTAAAGGGTGATGCAGCAGCCCTGTCCGGGCGCGGTCTTGATTTCCATCTCACCGCCCAGCAATTCAAGGCGTTCTCTGATGCTGAACAACCCGAAGCCATCCTCTGTCTGGCAGGACGCTGCCTCCCGGGGCGAGAACCCGCCCCCCCGGTCGGACACGGAAACGGACAGGCGGCCGTCCTGCCCGAGCACCTCCAACAGCGCACGCTGCACTCCGGCATGCTTGTGTACATTGATGAGCAATTCCCGGGTTGACCTGTACAAAGCGATCCTGATGTCCTCGTTGAGACCGCTGCCGCTTCCGTCCCACTTATACTCCACCTCCAGGCCCCAGCGTTCCTGCATGTTTTCGGCCAGCCATTCCAGGGCCGGTCCCAGGCCCAGGTCATAGAGGGATGGCGGGCTGATCTCTATTGTCAGGGTGCGGGTGTGGGTGAGGGCCTGATCCAGGTCACGGCAGATCTGGTCCGCCTCTGCAGCCTGATGGGGGGCAGCCAGGTCAGCCCCCAGGTTGCGCAGCCGAAATAAAGAGATGCCCAACAACTGGGTCACGCTGTCATGCAAATCCTCGGCAATGGCTCTGCGCTGGCCTTCCTCGGAAATACTAAGCTGGCGCGCCAGCCGCCCCAGCAAGGCTTGTCTGTGGCGCAGTTCCTCCTCAGTGCGCTTTCGCCGGGTGATGTCCTGCAAGGTCAGCACAACTCCTTTGGGGTTGCTGTGGCTGTCCAAAATCGCGGCGGCGCTGGCCCCCACCGGAATAAACCTTCCGTCCCGGGCCTCCAGCCTGGTCTCCAGCCCGGTGTACCAGGGCCTGCCCCCGCTGGTCAACCCTTCCCAGCCCTCCCCTAGGTCCGTCCCGAGTCCCTTGGCAGCCAGGTCTTTCAGGCCCCATCCAAACACCCTGGTAAAGGCATTGTTGACAAAGGCCACTTTGCCGGACAGGTCGCAGACCACCAGGGGATCGGGGACAGACTCCATGACCCAGTGTGATTTGGCCTCACTCTCCTTGAGCGCCTCCTGGGCCTGGGTTTTTGCCGCTTTTATCCGCTCTTTTTCCCGCTGGAGGGTGCGGATGCGAAAGCCTAAAGCTACCGACAGCAACACAGCTTCCACGCCTGCACCAACCTGATGGAGAACAACGCTGGAGGAGGCAAAAGGGGTCAAGCCCAGGGTGGCCAGACTGATGCCTATAGTGCCTAAGGCGGTGATCAGATAGGGAATCACAAAAAACTTGGCCGGCTTGAAACCGGCCTGCCAGCAGCTCAGACCGGCCGTCACCAGCACAAATGGGAAAACCAGGCCGGCCAGGCTGAAGCCCTGCAACACCATAACCCGGGAAGGCTGATGCCAGCTGGCCAGGGCCAGAACGGCAAACACGCCGAAAAATATCCACAAGATGCGATTGATCCATGGTGCATTTTCCGGGACAAGCAGGAACCCACGGGCGAACAAGATCCGGAACATGGCGCCCAGGCCCAGAAAGAATAGGCAGGCTTTGACCCAAAGGGGGGGCGGAAGGTCTGGAAAGTAGGCCGTAAAAAATCCGTTAAACCCCAGGTGGAGAATGGCAGAGGAGCCAATGGTCAGCACATACCACAGGTAGCTGGAGTCCCGGACGGTGATAAACAAAAACAGGTTATAAAATGCCAGGGCCAGGATGGTGCCGCAATAGGCACCGAACAACAGGGTATGCCTGGCGTTCAGGGATGCTATGGTGCGCTGACGGGAGATCTCTGGCACCATCATGGTGACCCCGAGAGGCTGGAGGCGCAGATACATGGTGCGCAGGGTTCCCGGGGCCCATGGGAGGCAAAAATGGGTCAGAAGATGGGGCATGGAAGCTTGGTTGAGCATGCGGTCCAAGGCCCGGGGTTCAAACCAGCCCTGGCGTCCGGGCGTGTGGATGGGCACGTAGAGCCTGGTGTCGGCCACAAAATGGTTGCCCAAATCCAGCATCCACGGCCCGGCCCGGCCGGCCTCCTGGGGGCTCAACGGCATTTCGCGCACTGAGAACCGTAACCAGTACACCTCGTCGGCAACCCCCAGGTTTATCGTTCTGGTGTGGTATGGACGATATTGATCCGTATAAGCGGGAGAGGCTGCTTCTGCAATGGTCAACCGGCCCGTGGGGTCTTTCATGACCGATATGTGGGGGCCCAGGGGATTGCGGTCCTGGCCGGCGCGCAACACGAGCATCCGGTCGCCCGCCCATCCGGGAACCGGCGGCACAACCAACCAGAGCAGCACCATACAGACCGCCGCAGGCCTGATCCATGGTTTCAGGAAAGAAGCTCTTTTTGTGAATAAACAAGGTATCAAGACGTATTGAAGTCCAAAATGATGTTAGCCTCCTTGATACACTTGTGCCTTTATCAGAAGGCAAAAACCCAAGTCAAGGTAAAAGATCAGACGGCGACCTCTAGTGGACCCCAGTGTCAAGACAATGGTTGCTCCAATTTAAGCTTCATTTTTTAATCTCCTGGAGAATTCCATTATTTGTTGTTGGTGGGCCAGCCTTGGGCGGGGCGTCCAGGAACGGCATTCCTGGACAAGCCGGTTACTGACCGGGGAGTTTCGGAAGCCAGTCGGGCGGCTTCGGGTTTTCCCCCCAACCGAGAATCTCCACCTTGCCCGCTCTTTTGTTGCGGAAACTGCCCTCCTTGCTCGTGTATGTAGGGGGCAAGCCCGAGACCTGACGCACATGGATATTGCCGGCTTTTAAAGCGCAGTAGTTTTGGGTGACGCGTACTTCGTTTTTGCCGGTTTCGGACTCTTCGCCCACGAAGGTTACCGTGCAATCGATTCGGTGGGTGGTGTTTTGTTGGTTACCCGACCAACAGTCTTTGCAGTACCCGTCATGGAGCACGACCTTGTCACGATTAGAAGAAAGGACCTTGCCTGTTTCGCAGTCAACTTTCTTGATAAGCCAGGAGTCCGCCTTATTGAGGACCTCCAGCTTGTTGCAGTTCTGGGCCATTGCCCCACCGGCGCACAGCAGCATCAGCGAGCCGGCCAGCAGCACCGAACACAAGGCTTTTCCCTTCATTTTCAACCTCCTTTCCAAGTCTTTATCATTATGCATAATAAGCGGCCTTAGCCGCTCCCTCATTTTTCTTCCTGCGGTGGAGGCTATTCCGGCAGGTTTGGCATCCAGTCCGGTTTATCGGGGTTCTGGCCAAACCCTTTGACTCGCACGACACCCTGGCGTTTGTCCTTGAAGCTGCCCTTGTAATCCATGTATATGGGCGGTGCACCTGAAACCTGACGCACGTGAATGTTGCCCGCCTTCAGAACGCACCGGTTCTGGGTAAAGCGCACCACATTGGGCTCGGTGGAATCCGGCCTTACGTTGGCAAAGGTGATTTCAGCCTCTATCCGCTCCGAAGGCCGGGCGCTCTGTTTGAATACGACCCTGTTGGTTCCACGCTCCGAGACCTCCCCCTCCTGGCAGTCCACCTTGTCCACTACGTACTCCGGGGTGTCTGCCACTACCCACAGATAGTGGCATCCGTTTATCTGTTTCACTCCCTCCGCTGTTGCCGGGCCGGCGGTTAATAAGTAGCCGGCGCAGGCCAAATTAGCCAAACCCCTTGCTATTTGCTTCAGTGACATATCTCCTCCCCATGGCATTGGATAGTTTTTATGGTTAATTGCCCTGGCACATGATTTGCGAAGTCGGTCTGGTGGCGCGCAAACTCCATTGGCCTTCCTGCATTCTGAAAACTTCCACCTTGTCATCCTATAGTTGGGTCCGCCAGCCATTGCCTTCCTGGTTTATGGTACGCTCGAAGCACCTTATCGTGTTGGGGCTTATATTGAAGAATGATTGTTCCGCCCTAGTTGAAATCAAATGTATCAATATCCTTTAACACCGGGAACTTGGCTATACTCATTTGATATCGAACCGACCGGCTTTTCCGTTCAAGCGCTTCGGCTTTGCATAAACGGTCCAGGATCTCATGAACGGTATGCTTTCTTCTGATACCCTGGGTATTGAAGGCTATACTAAATCATCCAGGGTTCCAACCGAAGATGGGGTTTAAGCACCGCTTACTTAGGTCAAAGAGCGGGCTACTCTGCATCGTACAGCCCGAAGGTTCCAGGGTAATGTTGACATATTGCCTTGCACGCTCGAAGCACATCAGAGTTCTGGGGCTTATATATAACAATGATTGGTTTCTTTTCGTCCTTTGTTAATGATTGCTCCGCCATAGTTGCCTCTATGGTATACCAAATGTTTCTTATGTATTTCTTGCAATTCTCCCGGCAATAGACCCTTAGGAGCGTTGCGCCGGCATCAGCTCGCGCGGGCGATGTCGTTCCTGCCGTCATGGTCGCCGCTGTTACCAACGTCATAACTACGAATAGCTTTGCTTTTTTGAATTTCGACATTTCGCCTCCTTATTAAAATTAAATACACGGTTTTACACGATTCCCTTTTTAACTCCATTTCGATTCATCTTACTTGTTGTACGCATTGGGGTTGTCTTTACATATTTCAGAGCAATAATCATCTATTATTGTTGTGGTTGGTGGTCCATATACGGAGTGGGTAAAACCTGGTGAGCTGATTTTTGATTTTGCATATGCGTTCAAGCCGTCTTCGGTAATGATTGCTTGTATTTTTTGGAAGATGTTCACAATATAGTTATCGCACCTAAACAGACAATGCCTATAAGCGTCATCTACATCGGAAGCTCGCGCGAGCGATGTCGTTCCTGCCGTCACGGTCGCCACTGTTACTAACGTCATAAATACGAATTGTTTTACTTTTTTGAATTTCGACATTTCGCCTCCTTATTAAAATTAAATACACGGTTTTACACTATCCCTAACCTGAAATCTGGCCCCGGCTGAGGGGCGGTGTCAAAACGGTTGCCTCACACAAGCATGGGTTTTACAAAGGGATAGGCGGGTTTTGAAAATTTGATCACCCTTGGGGAGATTAGCTCCTCAGGGATGGGACCACTTTTTGTGGCCTGTTCCAGGTAATTTCGGAATCCCACAAAAAGCGGCTTGAATTTCTGGACTCCGGAGGTATCAATTGCCGTAGGTACCGTAAAACTGGGATTTTTAAGGGGCGGAAGATGGCTCTCCCGGCACGCCGTCTGAACAAAGAACTTGTCTGCCGCAGGCTCGTCTTCCAGGTATTTTTTCGCGCTGTCAGGCCAGGTGCCGTAGGAGATGCTGTTGGAACCGGCAATCCCGTTGTAATAGGTCAGGCCGTATACAGCCGTGCTGCAGTAGGCGGCTTTTTGGGTTTTGGTATGGTCAACCCCGTAGATCACGATAAATTCATTGTCGTACATGGTAAAAGGCCGGGTACACATATAGGCAACGTCCCTGTTCTCTCCGAACATGTTCTTGTTGGCCTGAATTGCCTGGAGCCCCTCTTCAAGCCATTGGTCTGTTGTATATTCAGTGGCTTTCCACCCCTTGTAGGGATTGTCAGGATCGTTGCCCGTAAAGGTCTCAAGTATGGCTGCCCGAAGCTTTTCCATAACCGGCATCAGCTCCATCTCAGTTTGTCCCGTTCCTCTCACCCTCAGCTCCGGCATTGGCAGGGGGGACAATTCTTCCTGGGGCACAGGGGTTTGCGGGGTGATGCGCAGCACGCTCATCTGCTGGCCCACATCACCCCAGTATGTTTTCAGGCCGTCCGGTTCTTTTGAGCCGTAGAAGCGGAATAAACACATGAACACATCATCTTCGAAATCCAGTCCCATCCTGAGAATATGCGAGGGAACCACGGATTTGTTTATCAGTGTATCGTCAAACCCGGCCCCTTCCAGGCACGACTTCACCCTTTTCCAGGTTCCCTTGTCAGACGTCATCACAATAACGGTGGATGCCCTGAAGGGGGATGCAGGCTTGGAGGTTTTAATGGCCATGTTGTTCAGGGGATCATGAAGGCTGTCAAAAACCTCTTCATACTTTAAATTTTTTTCAAAATATCGTTCGTAAAGATAAGGGGTGATACTGAAATATTTGCATTCCGGCGGGGTTTTTCCCAATAGAATAATGGCTTCATCCTGGCGTAGCCGGAAGCGGGGTGAGGCGGTTTCTATGGGCAGAGGGGGCAGGTTTAATGCATTGGGGGGTGGAGGGATGTTGGTCACCACATACTGAGCATCCTGGTTGTTATCAAAGCAGTTGGGAAAAAGACTGGTATTCACCGCCTCAAAGATAGCTGCCTGGGTGACCTCTCCCTGCTGGGCAAAAAATCCGGCCGCACTTAAATTTTCTTTTAAAAGTCTTAGTTTGTCTTCCTGTTCTTTCCTTTGCATTGGCTGACCTCCTTTTGGATGGCAAGTGTATCGGCCGCAACCGGCCCAGCGTTCAGCAACCCCAGCACAAAGGTTGCGATGGTGAAAACCGTCATTTTGACGCGTCCATCGGCATCGCCTTTCATGGCCGGTCCGAGCATTCGCCGCTGACCTTGACCTTGCCCACGCCGACAGACACGGTTGCCTTAAGGACGTTATGTTCGCCGATCTTCATCTCTTTTCCTGACTGCAAATAGTCGAAGAACTCGGTCTTGACGCCCACGGAGCCCATGCCCAGCTGCTTGTGGAATTCGATTTTCCCCGCGCTGCCCTCCAAGGCCTCGATCTCCCAAACGACTTGGCATGGGCCGCTGGTCATGTCCCAGGCCTGGCGCTGTCCGGCCCCCAGGATCACGGCCTCGGCTCGCCCATAACTGACAATGGCCCCGGCCTGCTGCGGGCCACGAGGGGCAAACAAAGGGGCCAGAGCCAGAATGAGTCCCAAACGGCAGAGGCCGTTGCGGTTGGTATGCGTATCCATTTTGTCTCCCTCCGTTTTATTTGCCGCCGGTGGTGGTCCGGCCGGTGCTTATCGGAAGGCTATCAACCAGTCGAGCGGCTGGATATCCTTCCTTGTTGGGATTTCGACGCCTGAAAATGGGTAAATTGGACCAAGGAAAACAGGTATGGCAGGTATGCGGTTGCCCCCGATTTTCAGAGCACTAGCTTAAGTGGAATCCGCGTCCTGAAAATGGTAAGAAAGGGCGCATGAAAATGACACGTAAAAGAAGACAATTTTCCGCAAAATGTAAGGCTGAAGTAGCGTTTGAAGCCATCAAGGGGGGGGAAGACCCTGTCCGAACTGTCAACGGCCTACAAGATTCATCCAGAGCGGTCACTTGGTCTTCGGATGTCATTTTTAAAGGTCTGTCTCCCCGAGAAGATAGTTTTGGTGTCAAAGTCAGCGACTCTATCAGGGGGGGCATTAAATTTGTCAAAGATCAGAGACTGAATTTTTCTTTTGGGAATCGAGCTGTGCGTCAAAGTGGAACTCCTTGAAAATATGGTTTTCAAGGTGCGCGACTTTTTTGCGCACATCTGTCAATATTATGTAAATATAAGCAGCACGTCACTTTCGACAAAATCACAGCATTGATTGGTGAAAAGGTTACGTCAAGAATCTTTGGCACTTTTATTTCCGGTCTCAACCCGGTCCTTGATTAAGCCGTTGGGGTGCGGGTGCGCCGAGCCAAGACTTCAAAAGGTGACGTCGCGGGCTGTCTCCCTGGCGATGCGGTTTGCGGCATGATAACTCCAGGCCATAGCCGCAAAGAGTACCACGGTTTTAAGGGGAATCCAGAATCGTTCTGCGCCGCCGCAGAGATACCCTGTGACGGCTGCGGCCATCAGGCCGGTCAGCGCGGGAAATACCGTAAAAAGCATGACGGCCCGGCGTTCAACAGGTTTCTGGGCGGTCCAGACCAAGAGAACGGTCCAGCCGGCCATAAGGGAGGCTGCCACAGCAAAGACCAGGCGGATGGAAAGATCCATTTCCGGTACCGGGCTTCCCGTGAGGAGGCCGTAAAACAGGGGCCATGCCAAAGCAATCGTCCACAGTGCATCGGCCAGGACAGTTTCTGAAAGTTTTTTTGGAAGCTTGAAAACGGAACGAATTTTTGGTTCAAACTACTCAAATCGAGAAGAGGTCAAACGTGATATCTTTGATTACATTGAAATGTTTTATAACTGTTGACGGCGCCACTCGTTCATAGAGAATAAAAGTCCACAACAATGGGAATTGGAAAAAGCCGCTTAGGAAAAGCTTCCATTTTTACTTGACCACATCACCCGTCGCCCCCCATTTCGTAAGTATTCCTTGGCGTTTCAAGCCGCCTGTTCATACCCATGTCAAGCACACATCATCCCGCTACAAAACCATTTTGTCTTTTCGACAGAAATGAATTCAAGGTCATGAAGGTCCAATCGGATCCGAAACATTCCCCAGTTGACAAATTTTTAGTGATTTAGTAATTTACTAAATCACTAAAAATATAATTCGGAGGAACCCATGGATATTCCTGTAGGACTAAAACACAAACCCGTTATCGTCTCTGAAAACTACAACAACATCGACGGCCGGTTCGCGCCTGAATCCGACGCCAAGGGGCTTTCCCTGGGCCTTGCCCAATGGAACGACCGGGGTCGGGTAGATGTCTCTGCCAAGGTCTGGCGGCATACCGGCGGCAAATGGTCCAGGCAGTCGGAAGAACTGCCCCTGCACCGGGTGCTGGATCTGGCCATTCTGATCTGCCGGGCCAAAATTTACTTTGCGGAACACTACCGGAAACCCGACAGCAAATACCGGCAATTTCCCCTAATCGAACGGCTGGGGCTTCAGGGGGGTGCCATGAACGTTTCAGTATGCACCGGTAATGACCGGATCGACGAAGATTTGAAGCTCTTTGACGACTGCCTTCACCAGGATGACGAAATCATCGGGGAGCGGCTCAATGTCCTCTCTTCCCTGCTAAAACAGCTTGAATATTGAATCTACATCAGAAAAAGGAGAAGTCATGGATAGAAAGGCCCTGATCAGGGAATACAAAAACACCCACCGGCAGATGGGCGTATTTCAGGTCAAAAACCGAATCAACGGAAAACTTTTAATCGGATCGAGCCCGAATCTGCCGGGAATACTGAACCGCCTCAGTTTTTCTCTTAAGACGGGTACCTGTCCGAATAAGGCCCTGCAGGCGGATTGGAACGCCTTCGGGCCGGAGGCGTTTGAATTCAGCGTACTGGAAGAACTGGCACCGCTGGACGATCCGACATACGTTCCGGGCGAGGACCTTGAACTGCTCAAATCCCTCTGGCTTGAAAAACTCGCCCCTTACGGAGACAGGGGGTATAACAAAAAACAAGGAAAACAGGAGATTGCTTGATGCAGGACGGCACGGTGATCCGTCATCTGCTCTTCGCAATCGGGGACTTATGGCAATTACCATAACGCTGCAGAGCTTACGGATTATGCGCGTTTTCTTTCTGTTTGATTTGGCCGTTGAACAAATAATTAATCCTGTATGGTAGAAATACAAACGGTACCGGGTTATAAATTTTGAGCTGATATAGATGAAGGATACAGATGATGGAGCTGACCAACTTTTTTAACCAAGAAAAGCAACGTATTATTGAAACATGCACAATCTGCGGTCTTTGTATCAAACAATGCCATGTCATAAATAAAAGCCGGCTGAGCAATGAAAAGCCCAAAGAGGTTCAACAGGCAATCCTTGATTTTTTCAGGGACAAAAAGGATCGTAAAATTCTCCACGAAAGGCTGAACTCCTGCATGAAGTGTTATGGGTGCCTGGATATCTGCCCCCAGGGTCTCAACCCATTAAGGACGCTTGAAATATGCCAGTGGGAAATGGCTGACCTGGGATACCTTGAACATCCGCCCTGGGACCCCAAAGCACCGGACCTGATCCACAGGGTTCTTGCCAGCATCCAGACCAGGGCCAAAGAGTATGAACGGATTTTTCAGGCTTCCGAGGTTAAGAAAACGTCCACCTTGTTTTTTCCCGGCTGCAATGTGTATTTCCAGCCGGAAAAGATTTTGAACTGCCTTGATATCATGGAAATAATTGATCCTGAAAGCGGTTATCTTCCCGGTCTGGATAATTGCTGCGGTAGCTGCCATATCGTCAAGGGACGGCCCCGGAAAGCCGGCGAGGCATTTAATGAATTGATGGATGGTATTCTGGCTTATGAACCCGAGACACTGGTGTTGTGGTGCCCGACATGTTTTTGCCACGCTGAATTTACCTTTGGCGCGTTTCATCAGTATCCGTTTAAAATAAAATCAATGGCCCAATACATTTCCGACAATTTAAATCAGCTGGATATCAAAGAGGAAATAACCGCCAGGGTGACGGTTCATGATGCCTGTAAAGTCGCTCTGACAGGCCTGGATGTCGTGGGGCCCAGAAAAATTCTTGAATCCATCGGTGCAACGCTGGTTGAAATGCCCCGAAGCGGAAAAGAGGCGGCTTGTTGTGGTTGTGCCGCCATCATTAATGATCCTGCAACCGGCCACAAAATGCTGGAGCAGCGGATTAATGAGGCTGCCCAGACAAAAGCCCAGTCCCTTGTCTCCGCCTGCCATTTCTGCAGCCAGGTCTTTGCGTCCAAACAGGACAGCAATCCTTTCGGCATTGACAGTTACATCAATCTGCTGGCGGCTTGCCTGGGTATCCATCGGGAAGATAAATTTCAAAAATATATGAAATGGGCGGATGTTGAGAGAATCACGGCTGATGCCAGGGAATGTATCGCAGACGCCCCGTTTCCCGGGGAACTCATCCAGCAGACGATTCAAACTGTTTTTTGCAGGCAATAGCTTAAAAATGCGGTACCCCGAACAGGGTGATGGTATGAACGCCGATCTCAAGACCAAGCCAAACAGCCGTGTTTCAGTGACTTCAGCGGCAGGGCCATGACAAAACAGGCGCCGTCCCCTTTTTGCGCCCACACCCGCCCCCCGTGGGACACAGCGATCTGCCGGACGATGGACAACCCCAGGCCGTAGCCCCCGGAGTCACGGTTACGGCTTTCGTCCAGCCGGACAAAGGGGTCGAAAATCCGTTCCATGTCCCCTTCCGGGATACCGGGACCATCGTCGGTCACGCGGATTTCAAGCTGGTCCGCCAACGTTTCAGCCTGAATCCGTACGAAGGAGCGGGCGTGGCGCAGCCCGTTCAACACCAGGTTTTCCAGGGCCCGGGACAGGAACTTGGGATCGGCCTCAAACGTATCTGGTGCATGGATAATGTCGAGTTTAAGTTGCTTCTCCCCGGCCAGAGGGGCAAGCTTTCCTATTACCCCTTTGAACCAGGATGCTGTGTCAATGGACCGGGGGGAGAGGAACTTCTTTTCCCCATCAAAGGCGGTATAGGTCAAAAGCTCTGATACCAGGGATTCCAGGTCTTCAATATCCTCGACAATCCCTGATGCGTACCTTTTCACCCCGGCCCTGTCCCGGGCTTGTTCAAGCATCTCCATGCCGAACCGAATCCGTGCGATGGGGGTTCGAAGCTCATGGGAGACGGCGTTGATCAAAAACTTCTGGGACCGGATCAACCTGCCGATCCGGTCTGCCATCCCGTTGAAAATTTCGGCCATCTGGTACAGAGCCGAACGTTTGGAGACCCTAACCCTTGCACCGAAATCGCCCTGTCCGAATTTTTCGGCCGCGTCCATTAAACCTGAAAGACTCCTCCAGAAAGGAAAGGCCGCACCCATGGATATCAAGGCCACCAGGAATGCGATGCATCCCCATGCGATCACATTGAAATGCCAGATGTTGGTAATTTCATCCAAATCTTTTAAGGGCCCTAACCGGATCACCCATTTTGTCTGGTTCACCCGCTCGTAATAGGTATCCCATTCATCCCGGATCAGCATTTGTCCGGTTTCGAGCGTCTGTCTTTCTTCGGTACTGAACGCTTCAGAGGCAAGGTCTACGGCAACGATGGGAAATCCGAATTCTTTTTGAAGCTCCCGGGTCCGCTCCGGAATCAGGTTTTCGGGCACGGTCTCGTAATACTTCATGATGACAAAATAGGGCCCCTTGAGAAGGCCATGGTAGTATTGGTCCAGTTGTTTTCGGATCAACTGTGCGCCGTACTTGTTTAATATGGGGTTCACCACGTAATTGATGGCAAGCAGGGTGAACATCACCATCAGGCTGTATCTTAAAACAAGGCGCTTCATGGCGTTCCCCAGGCATCCGGGACAAAGAGGTACCCCTTGCCCCACACGGTCTTGATCCTGAAAGGCGATCGGGTATCGTCCCCCATCTTCTTTCTTAAGCGGGAAACGGACAAATCAATGCCCCGGTCCAGCCCGTCGTAGTCATGGCCTTTGAGCTCAAGGTAGAGTTCTTCCCGGCTGATCGTCTTTCCGGCGTTGTCCGCAAGGTACCACAAAAGGTCAAATTCGGAAGTGGACAGGGCCACCTCCTTTCCGTCCAGGCGGACTCTCATGGCCTGTTTCTCGATGAACAGCCTTTCAAAACGCAGGCTTTCCGGTCCTTCTTCCGGAGCGGACGGCATTTTCAGCATCGGCTGTTTCCGCCTCAGGACCGCCCGGACTCTTGCCAAGAGTACCCTGGGCACGACCGGTTTTTTCACGTAATCGTCCGCCCCGGCCTCAAGGCCCGCCACCTGGTCCATGTCGTCCTCCCTGGCGGTGAGGATCAGTACGGGCGCCCGGAACCCTGCCCTGACGCGCCTCAACACCGAAAGTCCGTCCAGCCCGGGAAGCATCAGGTCCAGGATCACAAGATCCGGCTCTTCCGTCAAAATCCTGTCCGGCGCCCTGTCGCCCCGGGTCTCCCCCGTCACCTCGTATCCCTGGGAGGCAAGGTATTCCCGGATCAGGGTCAAAAGCTTGGTATCGTCTTCAACGATAAGAATTTTTTCCGTCATTTTCTCATCCGCTGATCTGTTTTAAAGATTGTTTGGATCGTCTTTGGACGAGCCCTACCACATCTTCCATGATCAGGTAAAGGGCAGGAATCAAAAACAGGGTGATCAATGTCGAGAACAGGATGCCGAAGGCCAGGGAAACGGCCATGGGGATCAGAAACTGGGCCTGAAGGCTCTTTTCAGTCACCATGGGCACGAGCCCCAAGAAGGTGGTCATGGATGTCAGAAAAATGGCCTTGAACCTTCGGGTTCCGGCCTCTCCCACCGCTTTGCCGACACTGTCCCCCGCCGCCAGACGCCGGTGGATATAGTCCACCAGTACCAGGGCGTCGTTGACCACGACCCCGGACAGGGCGATGACCCCGCATAGGGAGAGGATGCTGACGGGAAGCCCCATGATCAGATGTCCCAGCACTGCGCCCACGATGCCGAACGGAATGGCGGTCATGATAATCAGAGGCTTGGCATAGGATTTCAGCGGTACCGCCATCAGGATGAATATGGCCAACAGGGACAGACCGCCCCACTTTTTCATGCTGGCAAGGGATTCTTCCTCTTCCTCGGCTTCGCCTGCCGCCCGGACACTGATCCCGGGATACCGGGGCTGAAGTTCCGGAATCCGTTTTTCCATCATTTCCTCGACAATGCGGCCGGGGGTGGTGGCCGCCTTATCCACATCCGCGCGGACAGAGACTACCCGCCGCCGGTCCCTTCTCACGATTTTGGCCGGCCCCTTTCCCGTGTCCAGACGGACCACCTCCGTCAGGGGCATCCGCCTGCCGTCCCTGCCCCGGATCCACATGGATGAAAGGCCCGCAAGGTTCTGTCTCTCGTCTCCGGGATACCGGACGAACACGTCCACGGATTCCGATCCCCGCTGGAGGGTCTGGACCTTTCTACCATAATAAGCGTACCGGACCTTACGGGCCACTTCCCGGAGGGTAACCCCAAGAGCCTCAGATTCCTTTTTGACCGACAGCTTGACTTCGCAGCGATGGTCCATGCTCGTATCCCGGATATCCGACACCCCGTCGTAGGCGGACAGGGCCTGTTTGATCGTAAGGGCCATCCGTTCCAGGTCCTTGGTGTCCTTCCCGGTCAGTTCGAAGTCGATGGGCATGCCGGCAGCTTCGGATGAAGCCGATGAAAATTTCAGGGACTTGACACCGGGCAGGGTTCTCACATCCCGGGTAAGCCTGCGCCATTCCCGGATCACCTCGGCCGTTGATGCGGCCCGTTCCCTGCCGGGGCTCAGCTCGACGTAGAAGCCTGCGTGTCCCTCGGATTCGTAGTAAGACACGCGGGTTTTCAGCGGTGGCACGGTCTCCCCTGCGTCCAAAAACGACGCATTTACCTTTTCGGCCGCGTCCTCAATCCGTTTGACGGCCAAAAGCAGCCGGTCCTGGGAGACACCCCCGGCCATGTTCAGATCCACCAGAACGATATCCGAATCAATATCGGGAAAGAACACGAACTTTACGATCCCGGCCTTGACGCTGACCATGGCCAGGATAAAAATTGCCGTAAACCCCATAGCCGTGGCATACCGGTACCGCATACAGGCTGAAAGGAGCGGCCGGTAGCCTTTTTGGATCAAAAACTCCAGGCCGAGCCCGACCCGGTCCTGGAGCCTTTCAAACCACGACGGAAAACGCTTGGCTCCGGGCCCTGTCCGACGCGTTACCTCTCCCATCCGCCGCAGGTGGGCCGGGAGAACGAACTTGGACTCGACCAGGGAAAACAAAAGGCAGAGGATGACCACCCAACCGATGCCCGCCCACATCTTACCGTTGGGCCCCGGGATGGTGAGCATGGGCACAAAGGCCGCCACAGTGGTCATCACGCCGAAGGTCGCAGGCGTGGCCACGGCCCGGGCCCCTTCCACAACCGAAGACAGACCCGGACCCTCCTTCTGGATTGTGTCGCTGATGCTCTCCCCTATGACGATGGCATCGTCCACCAGGATTCCCAGCACCAGGATGAATCCGTAAAGGGTGACCATGTTAATGGAGGCGTCTATGAAGGGAAGAGGCATCAACCACACAGCCCCGAGAAAGCTGACCGGAAGCCCGAGCATGACCCAGAAGGCGACCTTCAGCCTCAGGAACAGGGCCAGGGAGATGAAGACCAGCAGGCTGCCCGTGATCATGTTACGGACCATGAGGGAGAGCCGGTCCTTGAGATGAACGGACATATCCGCGGCAATGTCCAGGGAGATTCCCTGGGGAAGGCGTCCCCGCTTCTCCGCAACATACTGCCGGACCCGGTCCGCCAGAACCAGGGTATTCTCATCCCCTGACCGGAACACCTGGAGGCCCAGGGCCTTTTGACCGTTATAGCGCAAAAAACCATCCGCCTCGGCAGCCCCGTCCGTGACAGAGGCGACATCCTTAACCCGGATGACCGTACCGTCGGGCCGGGCGGCAACGGCGATGTCTTCAAACCCCCTCCCGGTTCTCGCCTGCCCAAGGGACCTGACCCCGATATTCCTGTCCCGGGTCTTGATCTGCCCCCCAGGAAGATCCAGGGAGCTTTGGGCCACGGCATCGGCCACGTCATCAAACCCAAGACCGAACCTCCTAAGCGAGGATTCTGACAGGTTGATGGAAATCTCGTCGGGTTTTGTCCCGACAATGTCCACCTGGCTTACGTCTGCCCCGGCCGTAAGCTCATCCCTGATCTCTTTGGCCAGGGCCTTTAGGGAGCCGTCGTCCATTGGACCGTGGAGGATGAGCCACATGACCTCGGTTTTCATAATCTCCTCGGCGATGCGGGGTTTTTCAGACTCGGTCGGGAAGGTATCCACGGCATCCACCCGGGACCGCACCTCGTTCAGAAACTCCGGCATGGCCACATCGGTTTTGGCCGTTACACGGATATCCGCAAACCCCTCCGAGGCTTCGGCAACGATTTTTTTAATCCCCGTCATCCCCTGCAAGGCGTCCTCAACCTTTTTGACGATCCCGCCTTCCATGTCTTCCGGCGATGCCCCGGGATATTCGATCCGCACCGATACGACTCCGCTCCGGGTCTCGGGCAGGATTTCCTTTTTAATATGAACGACTGTCAAAAGCCCTGCAATCATAAAAAAGAACATCATGAGGTTTGCCGCGACCGGGTTTTGGACAAACCAGGAAATCACCCCTGTGTTCCGGATATGCATTTTCCCTCCTTCATGCTGACGGCTTCATCGATGTCCACCCGCATGCCTTCCACAGCATAATCCAGGGGAGAGACCACGATCCGTTGTCCCCTGGCAAAAGCACCCCGGACCAGGACATCCCCCCCCATCCGTCTTAAAAGGTCAACCGGCACAAAGCTCAGCCTTGCTCCGTCATCCACCCGCATCACCCGGAGTGAAGCGCCCAAAGCGCTTGCGGGCAGGCGCACGGTGCGGTCGAGCTTTTTTCCGGCGATGCGGACCGTAACGAAGCTGCCGATCTTGAGTGCGGGAGCCTTCCGGGTGAATCCGTAAGGATCGTCCACCCGCACCACGAGGTATTGGAACCGGGTTTCAGCGTCCACCGTTCCCTCCGTTCTGACGACGGTTCCCTGCCGCGTCTTTTGTCGGCCGTTTTCCCTCCAGAGGACAGCGGCCGGCTGCCCGGGATTTTCAAAGATTCCGGGTCTGGGTAAATCGACAAACCTTGCGTCTTCCGGAGAGAGGGGCAGACGGATCTCGGCCGTGCCCACGCCGAATATTTCCATAACCTCCATCCCCTGGGACACCACCGTCCCTTTGGAAACGGATACGGCGGATACCATGCAGTCAAATGGCGCCCGGACCCCTGTCTTGCCGAGCTTTCGTTCCGCCTGTTCCAACGCGGATTTTGCCGCGGCAAGCCCGGCCCTGGCTGCGGCCAGGTTCGGCCGTCTCAGCACCAGGTCCGTGGGGGTTCCCCGGCCCAAGTCCTGCCAATCCCGAACCGCCTGACGGGCCAGTTCCTCTTCCTTTTTCGCGTTCAATGCCGCATTGGCCAGGGCGTGGCGGGATTCGGCCAGGGCATTGACATAATCCCCGTCCTCGATCCCAAGCATCAGTTCGCCTGCCGTAAAGTATCCACCCCGGACCAGCTTGTCGGACACGTATGCCACCTTCCCGGCAACTTCGCAGGAAATCTTTGTCCGGTACAGAGGTGACACCGTGCCGTTCAGCCGGATCGAAAGCGGCGCCGTTTCATAGGCGACCTGAATGACCATCACTTTCGGAATCACGGGCGCCTCTACGGGATGGGCCGCAGGTCCTGTGTCAAAGGTCATGAGCCAGGCACTGCCGGCCCCCGTCAGAAGCACGAGGACAACGGACAGGACCCAGTTCAGATGCCTTACCCGCCTGTTTATCATGGGTTTCATAAACGTCTTCATCTCCTGATTTCAATATGTGTTGCATGAATCTGGTCTTTTCCCACGCCACTGCCCGTACCCGTCTCAAAGGCGCCGCCGAGGGCCAGGTACAGGTTCACCCGGTTGACGAGCTTTGCCAGGGAGACGGCGATCCGTTCCTTTCTGGCCCTGATCACGGTACGCTTGGAATCCAGGACCGAGGTGATTTCCGTTTCCCCTGCAAGATACAGGTCCCAGGCCTTGTCCAGTGCGCCCTGTGCTTCACTGACCAATGCGGTCAATGCCTTTCTTCGTTTTTTTAGGGCCCGTTCGGCGTCGATGGCATCCTCGGCTTCTTTGAATGCCCCAAGGACATTTTTCCCATAGGCAAGCCAGGCCTCCTTGGCGGCTAAGGAACTCACTTTGATTTCAGCCTGTAACACTCCCCCCCGGAAGAGCGGCAGGGCCAGGTTGCCGCCAAGGTTCCAGACCGGATAATCCCCGCGGACCAGGTGTTTGAGGTCGAGGCTTGAAAATCCCCCGGCTGCGGTCAGCGACAGGGAGGGTAGAAGGGCTTTTTCTGCGGCAAGGGTTCTTAAATCCCGGGAGAGGATCCGCTTCTTTGCCGCAGCAATGTCGGGCCGCCTGGCCAGCAGGTCCGAGGGAAGACCGCAGGGGATATCCCCTTTGACTTCCGGAAGGTTTCCGGGAAGGTCCATCCGGTTTGAGGGGTAGTTCCCCATCAGTAGTTCCAACGCCCGGACAGCCCTGTCCCGTTCCATCTCCTGTTGGACCATCGCATCACGGGCGGTCAGCGCTTCGGCTCTGATGAGCCGAAGGTCCATGGCGCTTGCAAGCCCCGCCTCAAATCGCCTTTCCATCAGGGCGTCCCCCTGCCTGAAGGAGGCGTATACCTCCCTGGACAGATCGAACATACGCCCTTCCGCCACAGCGCTGAACCAGGCCTTGGCGGTCATGGCCGCATAGGAGAGCTTTGCGCTTCTGTAATCCAGCACCGCAGCCTCGAATTCGGCCGTATCCGCCTGTTTGAGTGCAGCCAGGCGGCCCCACAGATCCGGTTCCCAGGAGGCGGAAAGCAGTGATGAGCCGATTTTTCCCGTGCCCTTTGCAGGTTCTCCGTTAACGTCGGAAAGCGCTTCGGCCATGTCCACCCCGAGGGAGCCTGAAATCTCAGGCAACTGCCGGCCACGGGATATTTTGAACATCTGCCTTGCCACTGCCACCTTACGGGCGAATTCCAGAACATCGGGGTTGGAGTTGAGCGCGGTACGGACGGCTGTCCAAAGCCTCTGGTCCCTGAAATCCGAAAGCCATCCGTCAACCGCCGCAGCATCCGTTACCCCGGGCCGGGCGCTCCACTGGTCCGGGATGTTTATATCCACGGGTTTGCTGCCATATCTTTCACCGCCTCCGCAACCCAGCCCAAGAAAAACAAGGACCCCCAGCGTCATTCCCCATTTTATCCCCCGATTTTTCATCCACTGTCTCCTGAGTGCGGACCGGGTTTGTAAAACAGCCCGGCCCGGACGGTTTTCGGGGGATCAGAACGCCCAGTTGACGCCGAATCCGCTCATCAAGACGCGTTCGTCGTAAAATTTAATGTTGCTGTCCCGGCGGCTGAATACGGTGTAGAGAACCAGGGATAGGGATTCCACGTTAAAAGGGGCCCGGTAGTTCATCCCGAGGTTCAGGCCATAGATATCGTCCTCCCGGGTTTTCCCGAATACGGGGTGACGCTCGTCGTACTCGCTCCGCCCCACAACCGTTGCGACACTGAAGGATGCCTTGTTCAGGGTATAGCCCAGGGCAATGGCGCAGCCGTACTGGTCAAACCGATTTGCCGCACCGTCGGCCTCTCCCCGGGTGAAATTCACACCCGGCTGAAGTGCGAACCCGTGCCCAAGATCGATATCGTACCGGATATCGGCCTGATGATTCTTACCGGATCGTTTCAGGCGTTCCCGGTCCCCGGCGGAAAGGGAGGACAGGCTGGTGCCGGCACGGTCCTGATCGATATCTTCAATGGTATAGTTATAGGACAGGCTCAAGGGCAGGCCAAAGACCGACTCTACCCCCACCCGGATCCCCTGGGAGGTCATGTCCGTCTCTACCCGGTTCCGGCCGACCAGGAAGGGATCCTCCCAGACGTCGCCATTCAGGACTGGCGGGGTATAGGCCAGCAGGATCCGGCTGCCGTCGCCCAGGGTATAACTTGCACCCAATTCCAAAAGGCCGCCCCCTTCCGATGCCGTATCCTCGGAAGAACCTGCCCAGATGCGGGCACGCTCCTCTGCGAAACCGTACCCCGCATTCCACTCCAACATGGGAACGATGATGGTTTCCGACTTGCCCTCCTGATCCAGGGCGTCAATGCGCGCATTGTCGTCCCCCACCGACGAGGCAGACTTTACGGACGCCACCCCCACCATGGGTTGGATATATCCGGAAAATCCGTTCCAGATTTCGGCGTTTCCCCGGGCAGCCGGGATACTGACGGTCCCCAAGACCAAAAGTCCGATCCAGATGAAATACTTGCCATAGTGCCTGTTCAAATTCATGATTTTCCCTCCAGTTTGCTTATGGGTTAAATTTGAAAACAGGTTTTACCGTGACGGCCCGATTAAACCTATGGGAACTTTGTGGAATTTGTGTAACAGAATGTACAAAATAGGAGGGGGGAGCCTGACCTTAGCCGGCCCCCGCAGAACATCAAATTTTCGTTTCACTTTTGAAAAAGTGGTATTCGCAGACCGTATCCTGTATATCGCCTTACAAGATTAACCAGACTTTGGAAAAAGCATAAAACAAAAGCTTCAGGATACTGGTAAGCTCACAGATTGTTCCGGCTTGCGAGCACTAATAGTTTATTTATCTTTTACTTATCTAAAGTCCTTTTTTTTGACAGTACATCATGACCAAAGAGTTGAGGGAGCCAGAGCTTCTGGCACCGGCCGGAAATTTTTCGGATCAGGAGCTGAGTGAGGGCATAGCGCTTGCGCATAAACACAACGAGTCTGTAGAAAAAGTAATTTTTGAGAGGGAGTCATTTGGTTGCTTGATAATTTTTCCCAGGCTCTTGGATTTTTAATATTCAGACTTTTGGTCGCTATATTTGTTCCTGTTGATAGATATACGCCATATTTTTTTCTGAAAGGGCTTCTTGTATCCATTCGGCCCCGCTATACTGCCGAGATCTGGCCATATGGGTGTATCTTTTTCATATTATGCAATACACAGAACATCAGCCATTGAGCGTTGACCTTTAATTTGCCTCTCAGACTGAACCGCTCAAGTCTCATCGTATGGCTGCGATGACCAAAAACGGGGGCCAGATCCAGCCGGTTCAGATCAGACCTGCCCGTACCCCCAGCACCGCCGCCTGGGTCCTGTCCGACACTCCGAATTTGTTGAATATATTGATCATATGGCTTTTGACCGTATGGGGACTGATAAAAAGCAAATTGCCGATTTCATTGTTGGTATAGCCCTGGGCGATAAGGCCCAGCACCTCTATTTCCCGCTGGGTCAGGCCGGATACGGGCCTGACAGGAGAAGGGATATCGGGCGCAGGACGATTCTCAGGCGTGACCGGGGCTGTCTTTGATGCCTTGTCCAGCCTGTTTTCCAGGTCTTTAATCCTCAAGTCCTGCTCCCTGATCCTCTCTTTGAGGGCAGTGGTATCAATGTTCAGCGACAGGGAGGAGACCAGGTTGCCGTCCCTGTCAAGCAGGGGGTAAACTGCCGCCTCCGACATGGGAGGGGACAGGCCGGGGCAGGCGTCGGCTGTGGCTTTTCCCCTGGATACGGCTGCGGCAAATGCCATACAGGTGGCAAAGCCGCAGTCTCCGCAGTTGGTCCCGGGTAAAAGCTTTAAAATGTCAAGGACATGGACATGGGTGATACGGTTGTAGTTGGGCTGGATGGCGGCCTTGCGGTCATCGATGTCTTTGAGAAAATCCATCAGGGGCCGGATAAAGGCCAGGGCGGATTCCCGGCTTGTAAAAAAATGGGCGGCCGCCCGTTCGGGGTAGAGCAGGCAGCGCCTGCCGTCAAGCAGGAAGCGGACATGGTTGGGCTGCTCATACCACAGGGCGTCGTCTAAAATGCCGTTGATATAGGCAAACAGCGCGTCAACCGGCTGGCCCGGCTTAAACGATACGGACCAGACGTCCGTTGGAATATTGTCCTTATCCGGTCCTGACCGGACCCGGTCTGAAACAACGCAATCGACTTCGGAGTAGGATGTCAGTGTCATGGCAGCCCCTGGTATGCTGATCAATTATTAACGGATTTCATCATACCTGACCGGGAAAAAATAAAAACCCCCCAGATGGGCGATGTGTGTTTTTTTTGACGGCGTATTGTAAAAAAACGAAGGGATTTTTTATAAAAGGAGGGCGCATGGTAGAACAGGCACAAGTTTTTGATACCCATTACCAAGACTATTGCCGTCAGATCGCAGGTTGCGATCTGGACACTGCCGCCGATATCCTGGGAATGGATGTTGACGGCGGGCAAGCGGTTGTTTCCTTTCTCGGACAACCCTACCGGATCAGCGGGGAGGGGATTTTCGATACTTTTGGGCAAAAGCCTTCATACGGGCTTTGTGTGATCCTTGCCAAGTATGTGCTGCGCTGCCCGGACAAGGTTTATCATGACCCCCAGTGGGTGGCATTCCGTGACTTTAAGCGGGAGGCGGCCATGACCAATGTCAATTTTTTTTCATCGGATACCCAGGCGGCGATTCTTAAACGGTTCCAGGGCAGGCTGAACCGCCTCAAGGCTGCGGGGTTGGCTCTTGGCGGGAAAGACCATGATCCCGGGGCTGGATGGGATTTTTCCATGGCCTTTGACCTGCTCCCCCGTATCCGTCTGCTGCTGCTTTTCAACGATAAAGATGAGGATTTTCCGGCCCAATGCCGGGTACTTTTTGAAAAACACGCCGAATTCTACCTGGACCCGGAGTCTTTGGCCATGTCCGGAGCCGCGCTGGCCAAGAGTCTGTGCCGGTCCGACCCGGAGGACTCTTATGAAAATTAATATTCCCCGGGACGATTTTCTTGAAAAGCGCCTGAACCGGTATGACCGGTGGCTGGCAAAGGGGTTGATCTCCCATTCATCCCGGGTGGTTCCGGTGGTGGAGTCCTTTTCCCCGAAACAATGGGTACTGCCATCTGAACAGGCCATGGAGATTGTGGGGCAGGCCGGGTTCCTGGCGGTGCAGAACTGTGAGTGCCGCAGTCATTATAAACGATGCGACCACCCTCTGGAGGTCTGCCTGCTGTTCAACGATGTGGCAAAAAAGACGGTGGACCGGGGCGATGCCCGGCAGATATCCGAACGGCAGGCCGAAGCGATCCTCAGGACGGCGAATGACAGCGGCCTGGTCCACTTGAGCCTTTTTATGCCGGATCATGAGGTCTATGCCCTGTGCTCCTGCTGCCCCTGCTGCTGCCATGATCTGCAGATCGTTAAGCGGTATGGCAGGCCTGATCTTTTGATCCGGTCCGAATACCTGGCCTTTACCCGGGAGGAAGACTGCACTCTCTGCGGGGATTGTGCAGGCCGCTGCCCCTTTGGCGCACGGCAGATCTCAGGGGATGTCCTGGAATTTTTTGAAGACCGATGCCTTGGCTGCGGCCTTTGTGTCAGCACCTGTCCCGGGCAGGCCATATCCATGGCTGTCCGGCCGGATTGAGTGCCGTTTGCAGCTATCGGACAAAAAAGACAAGGTTGGCCAAAGAGGTTAAAAACCACATCACCACGGCATAGTGCCAGTTGCTCTTTAAGATCCCCGTGGCCGATGCCCGGTAGCGGCTGACCAGGGCCAGGCCCACGCCGGACAGCGGACTGCTGCCGGTGGAGATGGCCCATGAGCTGACAAACAAAAATCCGAGCTGGGAGGGGTCCATATTCAAAGGCAGCAGCAGGGGGCTGATGATGGAGATGCTGACCACCGGATGGACCCCGATGATGCCGGCCAGGATGACAAGGCCCAGAATCAGGGAAAACAATTCCGGTGTGAAGGCGGTGTCCCCCAGAGTGAACAGGGCGGGATGGGCCTTGATGACGGCCTGAATCCCCGTTGAAAAGATTCCGGCCCCTAAAAACAGGGTGAACTGGTTGCCCATGGACGGCAGCTGGGTCGTGATCAGGTTGCGAAGCATTTCGACCCTGGGGCGGTGCTTCATAAAAATCATAGCCCCTGCAGGCGCTATAATACAGATGATATTTAAGATACCGGTCTTGGGCCAAATATAGTGGGCTGCAATGACCAGGGCGGCCAAAAAGACCGGGATGGTCAGGCTTTCCCGCCGAAAGGGGTAGCCTGTAAACGGCGCTTTCCTGATACATGCCACCTCGGTCACCGTATATCCGATGGCAAGCAGACTCATGAAAAGTCCCGGAATCAGCGTCCTGTGCCAGGACATGCCCGGGGCATAGGTCAGGGCCACGCCCGTGGCGATGAAAAAGGGGGACCACCAGCCTGCGGCGCAGAAGCACCGGGCCAGGATGATCTGCTGGACCCGGGTCAATACCCCGTTTTTCTGAAGGCGGTCGCCAAAGACAAAGAGGACGGACAGGTTGATCACCGATGCCAGAATATGGGTTCCCAATGCGGTCTGGACGACCGCTTTTTTCCCCCGGGGCAGGCTGTCTTCCGCCATTTGGGTTTTGGTCAGGGCCAGAAAGGAGACGGCCACCAGCATGGCGAGCAGCGGCAGGTTCAAAAAAAAAATCTGCTGCCAGTGAATGGGGACGCCGCAGGCACAACCGTAGATATGGGCCAAAAGACCGAGTCCGGTCAAAAGAAGGGCCTGGTTCCTGACGCCCTTTCCAAGGCCCTGCCATAGAAGCACGGGAACGATCCAGGCCATGGCCGCCTGGACAGGGGTAAGCGTTGGAAAGGGAAGGGACAGCAGGTAAAAGATTAAGGTGCCGGCGATAAGCCAGCCGGAATATGCTTGCATCGGTGTCTGACCTTGAAGTTTTATTAATTTCCTATTTTACTGAATAAAATTCTATATAACAATAGAGATGTCGAATAATATATTAAATAATTGGTTTTGTTCAAAATAATTATATTCCTGCGGGGCTGTTTCCGGATGACTGGGTATTCCTGCATGAAAATTGGAAGGAAGGCGGGCGCGCCGGGCTGAGTGGCGGCTTTAAAAGGTGGCTATGAGTTCGTGGTAGGGTCTTTTAAATTATAATGGTTAGGGTGTTACGGGAAGGATTGCTGCCGGGGCAGTGCGTCTGTCCCGGCAGCAATCCTGCACCTAATATTTCCAGCCTGTCATTTATCCTTTGGCCGGTTGCCCCGGCGGGCTGAACGCCAGGAGTTTCACCAGGAACCGCCGGGCAAAGGGCGCCAGCGTACAGGTAAGGATGAGCAGTTTGAGCAGAATACCGATATGCCAGTGCACCCGCCGCCGGCAAAAGGCCTTGAATACGGTTTTGGAGACATCTTCCGGTGTAATGCCGGCCTTGAGGCGTTTCAGGCTGGTGGCCTGAATTTTTGATCCCGTTACCATGGGGGTGCTGACAAAAGAGACCATGATGTCGCCCACGTGGATATCATAGGGGGCGAACTCAATGTTCAGGGCCTCGGTGAGCCCCCGGACGGCGTGTTTGGTGGCGGAGTAAACGGCAAGCTCCGGGGTGCCGTATACGGCTGAGGCTGAGGACATGGTGATAACGGCGGCCCCGGCCGTGGACTTCAAGGCGGGCAGGCAGGCCTCAATGAGATTGAGCACTCCGGTGAGGTTTACGTCCACGATGGCCCGCTGCCGGGCAAGATCAATGGCATCATGTTGCCCCATGGCCAGTAGGCCTGCCGAGTTGAACAGCAGGTCCAGACGGCCTTGGGTTTTTTCCAGAAAAGCCGCCGCTCCGCGCCTGACCGAATCCGAATCGGTCACATCCATGGGGATGGCCATGGCATGGCCCCCCTTTGTTTTGATTTCCCGGGCCAGGCTTTCCAGACCTTCAGGGTTAAGGTCGCACAGGCCTGTCATCCAGCCTTTGCCTGCAAAGAGCCGGGCCGTTTCCCTTCCGATACCCGACGCCGCCCCTGTAATAAGGATGGTTTTCATTAGGCACCTCCTTTGGCATTTGAAACATGCCGGGCAAAATCCCGGAACGCGGCCCGGGTGTCGTACCGGAACTGAAAACCGGTTTCCCGGGTCAGTTTTTCCGAGGACGCGATCCAGGGATAGCGCAGCAGGTTCAGGCCGGCATTGGGAAATTGTGTGAGAAAGGAAAGCCGCAGCTGCCAGGCGGCACCGTTGATGATCCGGACCAGAAGATCTGGCAGGCGCAAAGGGGTGTTGCCAAGCATCCTGACCATTTCGTCAAATTCTATGGTGCCTTCCGGTGCCACGTTAAAAATACCCGGGCGGCGCTGGTCCATGCACAGGATCATTGCCCGGACAAGATCCTCCTCGTGGACGTACTGGAAGGGGGCGGTTTTTCTTAACAGGGGGACCAAAGGCTTTTTCAGGAAGGTGGACAAGGGATTGTCCAGGCCCGGCCCTGCCACATAACAGGGCCGCAGCACCGTGGTGCAGATGTCCGGGTGCTGTGCTGAAAATGTTTTAAAAACCGCCTCCATCTCCCGTTTATTTTTGGCATAGGTAAAGTCCGCATTGCCCCTTAAAGGACTTTCTTCAGTCAGGGGCTTTTCATTGTCCGGGTGGAATCCGTAGGCCGTTGTGGAACTGGTATATAGGATTTGATCCACTTTGGCTTCTTTGGCACCCTCAAGGATATTGAGGGTACCGTTGACGTTGATATCCTCCATACGGCCGGTATTATGATCCGGGGGCAGGACCCAGGCCGTATGGACGATGGTGTCGATCTCCTTTTCCAGGAGAAGAGCCTTGACCGGCGCTCTTACGTCCTGCCGGATGAATTCCAGGCCGGGCAGGGGGACGTCCGGGGGGCGGATGTCGATCCCTGTGACGGTCAGTTCTCTGTTCGAGTTCAGGAGGGTCCGGGCCAAAAGAGAGGCAATATACCCGGAGATGCCCGTTATAAAGATATGCTTCATTTCACCTTCTCCAGGATATGGATGCACATGGCCGCCTCTTCCACCCCGATATTGCCCCCGCCGTTTTCCGCAAGGCCCAGCCTTGCCCCCTCCACCTGGCGCTTGCCGGCTTCTTCCCTGAGTTGAAGGCCGATTTCATAGATCTGGGCCAGGCCGGAGGCGCCGATGGGATGACCGCGGCATTCAAGGCCTCCCGACGTGTTTACAGGCTGCTTGCCGCCAAGGGTGGTGGCACCGGAAAGCGCCCATGGCCCCCCTTCTCCGGGAGGGCAGAAGCCCATGGCCTCGGTCTGGTGCAGTTCCCCGTAGGCCGTGGCATCGTGGAGTTCGGCAAGATCGATGTCTTGCGGGCCGACGCCTGCCCGGGAATAGGCCTGGTTTGCCAGGCGTTCGCCGATATCCTCGCCGTCGAGATCCCGGTCGGTGCCGGTTCCCAGAACCGAGGCCCGGATTTTTATAGGCCGTGCGCCGGTAAGGGTTTTAAGAAATTTTTCCGAGCAGACAATGGCGGCGGCGGCCCCGTCTCCGACCGGGGCGCACATGGCCCGGGTCAGGGGCCAGGCAACGGCCTTATCCGCCAGGACCTCTTCAGCCGTCATATTCTGCTGGTATTGGGATAACGGGTTCAGCGACCCGTGCCAGTGGTTCTTGGCGCAGATGGCCGCCAGCTGCTCCTGGGTGGAGCCGAACCGGCTCATGTGCCATCTGGCCCCCATGGCATAGGCGTCCATGAATACGCTTCGGTCCTTGCCGGCCGGGCCCTGGCCCTCCGGGATGTCCAACTTGAAGCTCTTGCCGATTTTTTCGATCATTAAAAGGTGCTGCTCGAAGTTACCCACATCCATGCACGAGGCATAGGCCCCGAGGGAGACGGCCTTGTTCTCATGGGTGATTTTTTCGGACCCCAGGGCCAGGACGACGTCCTGCATCCCCGCCTTTATGCTGGTGTAAGCCAGGTGAAGGGCGGTGGACGCACCGGCGCAGGCATTTTCCACATTTGTGACGGGGATGGCTTCAATGCCCATGGACCGCAGGATGACCTGGCCCCTTATGGACTGCTGCCCTGCAAACATTCCCCAGAAGGTGTTGGAGAAAAAGGCGGCCTCGATCTGTTCCTTGGAAAGACCTGCATCGGCCAGGGCCAGGTTGACCGCCTCGTGGGCCATGGCCCTGACATCCGAGTCCGGGTATTTGTTGAAGCGGATCATGCCAAGCCCGATAATATAGACGTTGCTCATAAAAGCTCCTTTATTATTCGGTATTTTCCGGCCCGGCGGGAACCTTCCCCGCCCGGACTGCTAAACGTTTTATTTTTTAAAGTCGTCTGTCCAACCAATGGCGATGGAAACATCGTCGCAGACAAGGCACGACAGCCGGCCAGGTGCGAAGCCATACTTTGGGTATGTCGAGCGTCTGGCCGGACGCCGTAACGCCGTATGCGGCAGATGTTTCCGAAGCCATCATAGATGATGGGCGGCCGTGATCATAAGACTGTCATTGGCCCCGTCCTCAATAAGGCCCGCCCGGGCGTCCCGGAAAAATTTTTCCACCGGGTATTCCCGGCTGACGCCGGATCCCCCGAAAACCTGGACGGCTGCCGAGGTGACCTCGTAGGCCATGTTGGTGCAGAACACCTTGGCCGCCACGGAATATTCGATTTTGGGCGGGGTGTTGTTGTAGTTGTAGATCATGGCGGCCCGGGACAGGGCCCTTCCCGCCTCGATGTCCATGAACATTTTAAACAGCTTGTGTTTGATCATCTGGTGCTCGAATAAAGGCTTGCCCCCCTGGATTCTTGTCTTGGCATGGGCTAAGGCCTCCTCGTAGGCGGCCCGTGCCACCCCGACGAACATGGTGCCGATGGCGGCGTTGGCCGTGGAAAGGGTGATGTCCAGCATGGCCTCATACGCATCGGGTCCCACCAGCATGTATTCTTTGGGGATGCGCACATTGTCGAAATAGATCTCTCCCTGGTTCAGGGCCCTCTGGCCCAGCTTATCTAAGGGAGCGCCTTTTTTGACGCCGGACAGATGCAGGGGGACGATGCAGATACCGCCGCCGGCAAGACCCTTGGATGAATCGATGTTGGGGTAGAGCAGGCAGTGGGTGGCGATGGTGCCGTTGGAGACCCAGGCCGCTTTCTGGCCTGTGATGATGTAACTGTCCCCGTCCTCAACGGCGGTAACCTGGCCCCGGATGTCTGGGTTTGAAAATTCCGGGGTAAAGGGGGCCAGGACATCGGTGCCGTGATCGGGCTCGGTGATGCCCCAGCAGCCGATGATGGAGGCCTCCTTATCTTCGCAGAAGGGGATGATAATCTCGTTGATCAGTTTTTCCTCGGGGACCATGGAGGCGAAAAAGGCGGGGAAGCAGGAGACACCGATGCCGACGGCAAAATCCACCGATCCCCAGGCCAGTTCTTCGAAGATGATATGGGTCTCCAGAGGATCGGAGCTCAACCCTCCCCAGGAGTCGGGCAGAAAGATGGTATGGTAGCCCAGCTCGTAACCCTGCTTAAAGGTGTCTTTAAACAGGGGGTGGGCGATCATCTGGGCGGGGTCGGCGATCTTGTCCAGCTCTAAGCTTGCCGGGCGCAGCACCTCTTTGGCAAAGCGCCGGGTTTCTTCTTTAACGGCCTGCTGTTCTTTTGTCAGTTCGATATTTAAATCCAGGTATCCTTTCATGGGATCTCCTTAAATTTGAAATGGCTTAAAATTGCGTTACGGCATACACGTTGTCCGCATCCTTTGAAAATTCATCCTTGAGCACCCGGTCCAGGGCCTTTTCCGAGATGGTCTTGGGAATGGTCTCTTTGACCTGGAGAAAGGAGGGGACAAAGTTGGGTTCAAGGCCCTTTTTACAGGCGGCAAATATAGCGGCCGGATCAATTTGTCCTCCGTTAAAGGGGGCGATGGCCGCTACAAGATCGCTTTCCCCGGGGGCGCCGGAGGCGGCCGGGATGCCGTAGACGCAGACTTCACTGATATCCGGATGCTCTCCGATGACCCGTTCGATATGGTCGGGCTGGATGAAGTCGCCGGATCTTCTCAGCTCTTTGCCCTTTCTGTGGCAGAAGAAATACCAGCCATTTTCATCTTTGGTGACCATGTCGCCTGTACGCAGCCAACCGCCCCGGGTTTTCTTTTCCGAGGCTTCCTTATTGCCCAGATAATCAACCTTTGTATCGCCTTTGGTCATCTTGACGATGAGTTCTCCCGGGGTGTTGACCGGCATTTCATTATCGGCCTCATCCACGACGCGGAATTCCATGAGACCGGGCAGGGGTTTTCCAAAGGAGCCGATGGGGCCTTTGCCCGGGGGCTTATAGGCAAAGCCGCCTTCCACGGCGCCGTACCACTCCAGGATCTTAAGGTCGAACCGGTTTTCAAAAGACTCCCAGATGGCGTTGGGACTGCCGGCGGAGATCACAGTTTTTACAGGGTTGTCGGCGTCGTTTCCCTTGGGCGGCTCGTTGAAAATGCCGGACATCATGCCGCCCAAAAGGGAAAAGCTGGTGCAGCCCTGGGCTCGGCAGATATCCCAGATACGGGATTTGGTGAAGCCAGGCGAGATCACCGCTCTGACGCCTGCGCCAAGCGCCGGAAACAGGGTCACGGCCTGGGCGTTGCCGTGGGTGAGGGACAGTCCTGTGTAGAGTACGTCCGAGGGTTTGTACTTCCAGACCAGGCGGGTGACGATGGTGAACATGCCGAAGCGGTTGTTTCTGATCATTACTCCCTTGGGATCCCCTGTGGTGCCCGAGGTATAGATTATCTGAAAGGGATGGCGGACATCCATGATCTGCTGGTCCACCCGCTCCCAGGTCTCTTTTTCCAAGATCTCGTTGAGATAGGGGAAGTCATTGGCCCCCGGGATATCCTTGTTCATGCCGGGTTTGGCCACCAGGAACACCTTTTGAATCTGGGGAAGATCGGGCAGAACTTCTTTCAGGGCCGGCAGATAGTCCAAAGAGACGATGACGGCTTTGGCCCCTGAGTTGGTGAGTAAAAATTTAAGCCGTTCCCCACGGCTTCTGGGGTCGATGGGGACCATGACGGTGCCGATGACAGGGCCTGACAGCATGGACAGGACAAATTCGGCATGGTTGCGCATGAACACGGCAAAGGTATCGCCCTTGGAAAATCCTTCATCTATAAATGCCCGGGCGATTTTGTTGGATCCCTCATAAAGCTGACCGTAGGTATAGATCTCATCGGCGTGGCCGGTAAGAGAATTTTCAAAGACCAGAATTTCCTTATCCGGAAGACTGTCGGCTTTAAGCTCCAGAAAATGGGAGATGATGGCCTGGTTGAGATGGGTTTTGGCTGCCATAGGGTATGTTCTCCTTTCTAATCCGCGGCGTTAATCTTCGACAGCACCGATAAACCCCCGGCTGTAGGGGGAGAATTCCTTGGCAAAGGTCTCGTCCCAATGCTCCTGGGTCCAGTATTCATGGCGGTCGAAAAAGGGATTTTTCTTTGCTGCACTGATGGCCACGGAGACGCAGATGTCTACATCTTCGATGAGTTCAAGGGCTTTTGCCGCAAAGGCAAAGGTGGAAAAGACCCGGCAGTGAAGACCCATGGCATGGGCGGCCGAGGCCGCGGCATTGGCCGCAACACCGAGATTGATGTTTTTGAATATGCAGGACGGGCCGTTGGCCGTGAGGGATTCCACCTCCTCGGCCTTATTCAGCTCGGCGCAGGTTTTATATCCGCAGGCCCCGCAGTTAAAGTTGAAATCGGATTTTCGTTTGTCGCCCAGGAGGAAGAGAGCAAAGGGCTCCTTGATCATCTGGACCAGGTTGCGGCCGTCCCGGGCGGACAGGGGCGACATGTCTCCTAAAGAAAAGCAGTACTCGGCCAGCTGTTCTAAATCTTCATCCTGGACCATGACCATTTTTACGGTATTGCGGTTATTGAACCGAAAGGAATTATGGGCGGCCAGGGCGACAAGTTCTAAGGATCTTGCAAACCCCTGGTCCACCAGATCCTGCATCTGACGGATACTCATGACATTCTCCTTGTCGTTAGGAATAGATGGATCGAAACTGGGGCCAAAGCCGGTTGATCATCCGGTCGTTCATGGACCGCTGGTTGATTTCGGCGTAATTTTTGGGGATGTCCCTGAAGGGACTTTTTTCCGTTATGGAGATCCCGAGCCCCAGGGCGAATCCGGTATCTTTAGGCAGAATACCCATTCGCATCGCTGCAAGGCCCGCAGACCAATAGGCGCCGTGATCGACTCCTAGCGTATTGGCCTGGTTCATCATACCGTGCAGGGAAAAGGCGATGTTGGTGGCCCTGAAGGTGCACAACGGACCTGTAAAGGCCACCTCAGGATCGGTTTTTGAAAGCTTTTCCTCTTCTTTTAAGTATTCGCAGACCAGTTTGCCGCACAAATTGCAGTTGATGTCGGCCGGATCGTTGAGGCAGCGAAGCGAGGTGGTGATCAAAAGGACGTCCGCGTCCCTGAGCATGGCGGCATCCCGGCTGAAAAACGCCCAGGATTTTTTAATCTCAGCCATTTTTTCCATGTGCTGGCAGATGTCTTCAATGTCGCAGGGATCATCAAAGATGTGGATGGTGCATTCGCCCACCCCGCCCACCCGGGGGGTGGTGGTGCCAGAGGCCAGGATCAGCCGGGCGCAGCTTATCGCCGCGGCCTTTCTGTCGGTTTCATACTGGCGGATACTTCTTTCCATAGGAGATACTCCTTGCAATGTTAAAAAGGGTTTAAGAGTGCAAAGGGTTATACCGGCATGCCCTGGGATTTGGCCCAGTCCGGATATGCAGCATAGGCCGGGGTCAGGATTGGCAGAAGCTTTAAAACCTTGGGCATGGGGCCCTTGGCCTTGATCAGACCCTTGGCAAGGGCGATGGGCATGGAAATCTGTTTGAGCCAGAATTTGTGGCAGGTGTCGCCGCTTAAAGTCATGGTGATGGTGGGATCAATCTCCTGTTTGCCCCAAAGAACATCGCCTTTTGTTCCATCTCCCGGAGTGATGAACAACTGGGCGTCGGGATCGGAAATATCGAACTTGATGGTGATGCCGGCAGCGGCAAATTTGGGGCCTGCATCGGGATCGTCCAGCAAGATATGGAACAGACCGCCTAAGACCTCTTTCATTTTTTCCTTGGACTCGAAAATCGGCATAACAACTCCTCCTTGTTCTTGGGGCGGATGCCCCGGGTGAAATGATATGCAAAGGCACATGTTTGCCTTTATGCCGTTGGGGCTGGTGCATGAGGACAGATGAATGCGGCCGGTAACCCGGGAAGTTCCAAGGGGGATTGCACCAGTAACTTGCCTACCGACTGTTCGGTATTTTAACCGACTGACTGGTATATTTATGAATATGATTCAGAGAAGTCAACAGTTTTTGTTAAAAAATGTTGTTCAAATGTTAAGAAAGTTTCAGAGAGGCTTCCGAGAAAAGGCTTGGCAGTGACGACAGGATCAGGCGGGGTGAACCAGATAGGGGGCTAAAATTCCCATGATGCCGGCGGTAAAGGTCTCATGAGCCCAGGCGGTGGTATGACTGTCATCTCCCAGGTACCAGCGTGTGGCCACCCCCTGGTATACGGCGGAAATGGACCGGGCGACCCGGGCCACATCCATGGGGGTAAAAATATTTTCCGCAATGCCCTGTGTCAGGGGGCGGCTGAGCAGGACCACCCAGTTTTGAATCCATTCCTGGATCATGATCCTTCCGTCCGGGTTAAACGCGGCCTGGGCCAAAAGATCCAGAAGCAGGGGATACCCCCTGTAAACATCCTCGTTGGCCTCATCATAGAGCCAGTCGTAGGAGAGAATCTGTTCCAGGGGCCCTTCAACGCTTTCCATGGTTTCCTTGCCGGTTTCAAATATCCGCTTGAAAAATTCTTCGAACACCGCTTTGAAGAGAATATCCTTGGTCCTGAAATAGTGAACCAGCCCCCCTTTGGACAACCCTACGGCCCGGCAGATATCGTCCAGGGTGGTTTTGGCGATGCCCTTTTCCGAAATGGTTGCAAGGCTGGCCTCAAGGATCTGGGCCTTTCTGATGGCTTCAAGTTCGGGAATCGGGGGCATGAATTTTTCCTTTGGGTAAATGAGTGCTTGTCAGCGGCATGGCTGCTTTGCGAATGCCTTAGTTAATCCTCACTGCCGGTAATTGTCAAGTGGTTTGCCCGCCGTTGAACCCTTATGCGGATTCAGTCAAGTTAATTTAATTGGCCCAGGCGCTGTTTTTCGTCTCTTCTTGACGGGGGAGGGCAAGATCCCGTATACTTTGAAATATTCACTTAAGATTCAAACCGTTCGACGCTTCCAAACACCTTCTGATCGAGATCTGCGAAGCTTTTTCAGATTCGTAAAAACGGCCGTTCCTTCCCCCCTCTGTCTGGAAGGTCAGACTAAACCGGTTCCCGACCCGGCAGACTATTCGTCCGGAAAACAGGAGAGATCATGTTGGAGAGCAATCCCATACGCCTTCAGGTGCGGCAGGCCTCTTCGGTTATAGGCCATACCATCCAAAACTGTCACCAGACCCTTAAAGAGCTTCGGCGTCTTTCCCAGATCCTTTTTACACAGACACGGGCTGAACCTTCCGATATCCAGGCCTGGTTTCAAGCCGAAGGGTTCGGCATCGATAAGGACGGATTCTGGACGCAACTTGCCCTGCTTGATGCATTTCGGCAGGGCACGGCACCCGAGAATGCGGTTTCGTATTCCTGGAACCCCGCATTGCGCAAGGATCCCGAGGCTGGGTTCCGCATGTTTTGCCTCAAGGATATCGGCCGGTATCTTGCAGAGATCCGGGAGCAACTGCCCGGAACGGCCTGGATCTACTATCAGGATGTGACAAATACCGCCCTGCAGTATCCCTATATCGATCAGATTACAGCCATTACGCCGGACTTTGACTGGTCTTGCTATCATACCTATGTGTCGGTGGCCCCGGAAAATAACCCGGACAAAGAGATCCGCTGGACCAGCCCCACCATCGACTACGCCGGGGAGGGACTGATTATTTCCGCCTCCATTCCCGTTTACCTTGAAGAACGGTTTGTCGGGCTTTGGAGTATGGATCTGCCCATGGCCTGCCTCTATAAAGATGT
This sequence comes from uncultured Desulfobacter sp., assembly GCA_963677255.2. GTDB lineage: Bacteria > Desulfobacterota > Desulfobacteria > Desulfobacterales > Desulfobacteraceae > Desulfobacter. The sequence continues at coordinate 676,650 of CAXXER010000005.1, forward strand.
CAGTTTTGAAAACTATCTGGAGGGGCAGGTCAATTTCATCATTGACCACAACGGGTTTGTGGTGTCCCATCCAACTGTCGAGCTGGAAATCAACCGGGAAAAGGGCAGTGTTTACCGGCGACATCTGCACCAGCTGGGTATCCAGTTTAAATCCCTGGATCCCCAGGACCTGTTTTTAAAGGGGCAAGGACAGCAACTGCTCTCCAATGGCTCCGGAAACGATGTGGTGGCCTGGTTTGAGGCGGTTCCCGGGATTCAATGGATCTTTTTTGCCACAGTCCCCCGGCAGTCTATGGAAGATGCCATCAACATGAAAATCCGCAAGGCCCTGGATCGGGTGAAATCCGGGGATCTTTCCTACCGCATCCAGGATCTGTCCCAGATCGATCAGGTCCGCCTGGTCGCGGAAGGGTTCAATCAAATGGCCGCTGCCTTAGAAAAGCAGGAGGAGATCCGCAAGGAGGCCAAGGCAGAAAAGGCTAAACTGGAGAAACGGCTGAGGCACTTTCAGCGCATGGAGGCCATCGGCACCCTGGCCGGAGGCATTGCCCACGACTTTAACAATATTTTGTTTCCCATTATCGGGTATGCCGAACTTCTCTTCCATGAACTTCCTGAGAAAAGTTCCCCGTACGAAATGGTCCAGCAGATTCACAAAGCCGCGGGACGGGCCAGGGATCTGACACGGCAGATTTTGACCTTCAGCCGGCAGGCCGAGGTGGAAAGCCGGCCGATATCCTTTCAGAGCATCGTCAAAGAGGTGTTGAAACTGCTGCGTTCCTCAATACCCAAAAGCATTGAAATTATGGAGGACATCCAAAATGACTGTCCGCCTGTGAAAGGTGATCCCACAGGGCTTCATCAGATTACCATGAACCTGTGTACCAATGCCTTTCATGCGGTGGAGGGGGCCAACGGCAAATTTGAGGTTACCCTTAAGTCCGTTAATGTGCCGGTTCTTGCTGGGTCTGGTTTCCAGAACCTGTCTCCCGGCACCTATGTTCGGCTGACGGTGGCAGACAATGGAATGGGGATGGATGCCGGTGTGCTGGGCAAGATCTTTGACCCGTATTTTACAACGAAGGCGGAGGGAAAGGGCACGGGGCTGGGCCTGGCCGTCACCTACGGCATCGTCCAGAAAATGAACGGGGATATCAAGGTCTACAGCGAACCTGAAAAGGGCACAACGGTCCATGTGTTTTTACCGGAGGCTCACTTTTTTCCCAGCAACGAGGACGTGCCGGATCCCATTGCCCCGAAAGGGGTTGGGCGGGTGTTGCTGGTGGACGATGAGCAGAGTATTGTCAACCTGGGCCGGCAGTTCTTAAGCCGGTACGGATACACGGTATCCGCATTTACAAAAAGCACGGAGGCCCTGGAAGCATTTGTTCAAAATCCTGATGCCTTTGATATTGTGGTGACGGATATGACCATGCCTAAAATGACGGGGGATATTTTCGCCTCCCATGTCAAGGAACTGAGGCCGGATATTCCGGTGATTTTATGCACCGGGTTCAGCGAAAAGATATCCAACGGCCGAAAAGGGGAGGGCCCCATCGACACCTTTTTAATGAAACCTGTTCCCATCAAAGAGGTGCACCTGGCCATTCAGGCCCTTTTGGATCGCGCGAAACCGGCAAAAGCGTTTTCGGACAGCGCTTGAAATGCTTATCTTTTTGGTATGAGCATATCCGGCAAAAGCCTGTGGAATCCTTTGAGGTGCTCCTGCCAATACGCCTGATAGACCAGATTATCACTGTGAAACGAGGTGACCTGCTGGCGTTTTTCCGAGGCATAGATCATGTGAAGTCGTCCGGAAGGATCTTTTTTGTATATCATGGCAGCAAGCCCGTTATCCAATACGATGAGATCCCCGTTTTCCACATCCGATTCGGGAATGGAAAGGGTGTTCTCCAGAAGGTATTTCATGGGCAGCCAGGCCTTGTACCGCAGTCCCGCCTTTTTCGCGGCTGAGGCATAAATGCTGAAAAAAAGAGAGGAGTTATCCGTTGTGCCGGTCCGGGCCGGCAGTCCCCCCATTTTTACAGGCATGCCGATGAATTGTTCCGCCACAAAAGGAATGTGCTGGCGAAACAGGGTTTCCGGGCTTGAATCGACCTGACCTGTGGCCTGTTCCACTGCCTGACTGGCAGACATGGATCTGGGATGGCTTGCCAGGGCAAGAGGGGCCCAGAAGACAATGAGAGTCAGGCTTATAAGTATCTGTTTCATTATATATTCCTGAAGTAAAATCTATTCCTGTATAAAATACCCCGAAAAATAATACAAGACCTATCGGCCAGAGCCTTTAAGATTTACGGCCGCTGTGAACATTGTCTACCGGGCGGTGGATGTGTTATAAAAAGTGGCGTTGGCAAATGACACGAACAGCAGGATAACAATGAAATACAATATAGCAATTAACGGATACGGGCGGATCGGACGGTGTGTAACCCGGGCCCTGTACGAGTCTCCACGGTTTCGGGAAAAACTTAACCTGGTGGCCATCAATGAAACTGCCAAACCGGTGACCCTTTACCATCTGACCCGCTTTGATTCGACCCACGGCCGGTTTCCCATGAATGTGGAGAAAAACGGCAACCACATGTGTATCGGTGAGGATAAGATTCATCTGTTCCAGGAGAAAAACATCGTCAATCTGCCCTGGAAAGATCTGGGTGTGGATGTGGTCCTGGACTGCACCGGCATTTACAATGATCGGGAGGCGGCGGAACTGCACCTGATCTCCGGAGCCGCCAAGGTGATCTACTCCCATCCGGCCAAGGACGAGATGGATGCAACGGTGGTGTTCGGGGTGAATCACCATGTGCTCAAATCCTCGCATACGGTCATTTCAAATGCCTCCTGTACCACCAATTGTCTGATCCCCATCCTGGACCTTATGGACCGGAATCTGGGCATTGATGCCGGTGTTATTACAACGGTGCATTCGGCCATGAATGACCAGCCGGTCATTGATGCCTATGACACGGATTTGAGAAAAACACGTTCCGCCATCCAGTCCATCATTCCGGTGAGCACCTCCCTTGCAAAGGGGATCGGCCGGATTCTGCCCCAGCTGGACGGCTGCTTTGAAACCCTGGCCATCCGGGTCCCCACTACCAATGTCTCCATCATGGACATTACCCTGACCGTGAAAACTAACACCACTGCTGAAAAGGTAAACCAGATGCTGATCGACGGCGCCATGAACGGATACCACGGGGTGCTGGGCGTAAGCGACGAGGAACTGGTCTCCTGCGACTTTAACCATGACGACCGTTCCGCCATCGTGGATCTTCCCCAGACCCGGGTGGCCGGCCGGCGCCTGGTCAAGATCCAGGCCTGGTTTGACAATGAGTGGGGATATTCCAACAGGATGCTGGACACCACCATCGCCGCCATGGAAGCATAGACTCTGGCCTGGACCCGGCCGGAGGCGGATTTGGCAAGAGGTGTTAAATAATAAGAGGGTGCCTGTACAAAAGGGGGGGGTACTTTTTGTTTTTTCTTTTTGGTTCTGTGCCTGGGCTCTTGTTCTAATGTGGCGGTTGAAAATGTGAAACTGATCGACTTTGGCATCAGATCAATTGCATACGACACGTTGGAGACAACCGAAGATCCGAATATTGAACGGATCAAAATCATTAAATCAGATCACTTCATTAAACCGAAAAATCGTGTTCCGGCAACAATTGGAACCGGTTTCGACATCCGTTTTTGTCGTGGAAGGGGAACCTTGCGGGAAGGGGTGACATTGGAATATGCGGTTCAGCATCCTTGGTTAACCACCCCCCCACAATGGCAAAACTTTCATGGAATACACCTATAAGCGTGATGTTAAGTTCGGCGAGACTAAGAGCACCGGCTATCAATTTGAGGAAGAATGGGAGCTTGCTCCAGGGGCATGGAATTTTCAGATTTTGTATCAGGGACGGGTCATGGCGGAGAAAACGTTCATCGTTTACAGGCCAAGTCCAAATTAGGCAAGCCCGCGGCATCTGGAAATTGCCGCGGGCTTTACTGGCTTTAGGCCGGGGCAATGCCCGGAAATACGTTAAAATCAACCGTATCGTCTTCTTCTTCGATCAGGATTTCGTCTCTGGTCCGGGAGGCTGTCATGGGCGGTACAATCAGGCGGCCTTCTCCGGAAACCTCTCCGATCTCGGTCACGATGTGGTCAATGAAATTCAGGCTGACAAGATCGTGGGAATGGGTGGTTAAAGAGAAGTCCGTAGTGCCGATCTGGGCTTCTTCTTCCACCTGAAAGATTTGCTGTTCAACCGAGCTTCTGTGGGAGTAGTTCAGGGTGTTGGCGAACAGGTGGACCTTTACCCCGTGAAGACGGCAGAGGCTGACCGTTCCGGCGGTCCCCACAGGGGCCACAATTTTTCTGTCCTTTGTAATGGTCATGGCGCCGACAAACATCTTGTTGGCTTCATCAATCTGGTGACTCAGGTTATGAGCCGGGGTGACGATGTGTTCAATGCCGGCATTCTGAAGGGCCTGAACCGACTGGCGGGTCCGTTGCGAGGACAGATCCAGGACAATGACTTTAAAGGTTTTGTTCAGCTTTTGACGGGCTTCAACCAGAATATTGTTCACAACGGCACTGGGGGAGTGGACAATAATAACGTCACGGTCGCCGACATAGGCCAGCCCGTTTTCCGTTACCCGCCCAGTGTAGCGCTCGAACTGACTCAGGCGGGCTTCAAGGCATTTGATCGTCACTTTTTTAACGGTTTCAAGATCCATGTCAGGCTTGACTTCTCTTTCCATATCAAGCTCAAAGTATTCCAATAGGTGCATCAGGGGAATGATGTTGGGCTGGGAGTCCCTGATGGCCTGGGCCAGTTCTTTGTAAAGGGCGTCAAATGCGTTTCGTTTGCATTTGAGTTGGCGGATGGAGTCGATAAACGCCTTCAGGCAAATCATGGTCATCCCGGCAGTACCTTGAGCGTCGCTCATTTCACGGATCAGTTTGTACATGGTGGTATGATTTTTTTTATTCATTATAACGCCGTCCATAAGAAAAAGGTTAACAGCAAAGAAGAGATCACTAGACTGATGAAGGTGACGGCAGCGCCGACCTTCATAAATTCCCAAAAACTAATCTGAACGCCTGATTGCTTGGCGATACCCACGGAAACGATGTTGGCAGAAGCCCCGATCATGGTCAGGTTGCCGCCAAAACAGGCCCCAAGGCTCAGTGCCCACCACAAAATATTATGGGGGATGGGCGTCGTTTCCAGCATCAGGTGTACGATGGGAATCATGGTGATGGTAAACGGTATATTATCAAGGAATCCGGAGACAATTCCGGATACCCACAGTACGGTGAGAACCATAAGGTAGGGGTTGTCCCCCACCCGCAGGAAGACTTTGTGAGCCACCCAATCGATGACCCCTTTATGCTCAAGTACACCGACCAGGATGAACAGGCCGGCAAAGAATAAAAGGGTTGACCATTCCACCTCCTCGAGCATGTGTTCGACATCCACATTGGAGATGGTAAAAAGGACCATGGCGATGAACACCGCTACCACGCCCGGGGTGATGTGGGTGATGGTCTGGGTGACAAACAGCAAAATGGCAACAGCAAGGCAGCTCAAGCCTTTGATCATAAGGCGCTTGTCAATTCGGGTGTTGACGAACTCCATCCAGATTTTTTCCAGCAGCAACTGGACGTTGAACAGTTTGACCATGCTGGTGTCAATGGGTTTGAACTTGTCGCGATTGGTGAGCCACAGATAAAAGATGGCGACAATAAACGTAACGATCACCGGCCCGGAAAGGTAGGTGACAAACTGATTAAAGGTTAGCCCAACTTTGGAGCCGATGATGATGTTCGGAGGGTCGCCGATCAGGGTTGCGGTCCCGCCTATGTTGGAGATCACCGCCTGGCTGATGACGTAGATTTTCGGGTCCAGCCCCATGCCCTTGGCAAGTTCAATGATAATGGGAATGATGATGAGAACAGTGGTCACATTATCCAGAAACGCGGACATGAGTGCTGTGACAATGGAGAAAAGGATGAGAATCTTTAAGGGGTTGCCCTTGGTCATGCCTGCGATTTTGACCGAGAGTAAGGAGAAAACCCCTGATTTTCTGAGGATGGCCACAATCGACATCATCCCCAAAAGCAGCATAATGGTTTCAAAGTCAATCATGGCCACGGCTTCATGCTCATCAATAACATGAAGGACCAAAAGCACCATGACGCCGAGAAGAGCGGCCACCGCCTTATTAACGAGCTCAAAGGTGATAGCCACGTATACAGCCAAAAATACGAGAATCGGTATTAGCGCGCCTTCCATAGCAAATCCTTTTTTGGGTATTTGACTAAACTTGGCGCAGGTCGCTGAGGTTAGGCGCACCTTTAGTGCGTCTTAATATTCGGTTGAACCCTAAAACTATTTTTATTTGGTCTGGGAACGGCCGTTCCCAACAGAAAGCCCGAAATATTCTTTGCTAAAGTGAGCTTACCCAATTTCCGCTTTACTCAGATGAACATGCGCAAACTTTAGGTCAGATTCCTTTTTTAAGGGTCTGCTCCATCCGTTCTGTGGTCGGCTCGCGTCGGCTACTCCGGGAGGAGAGACCTTGGGTTAATAATCTTAACAGCCGGGCGCAATAGTTAGCACAAAGAAAGGCAAAGCACAATATTAAAAAGTAAATTATTGTTAAAAAAATATCTGAAAAGCCCTGACCTGAAAGGCGTTCGGAAGATCTATGATAAGAAAAAACAATGTTTACAAGAGGTTGTGTCTGTTTTTGGGAAGGCGGTTTTTTGGGGGGCTATCTTTGGAGATGACAGCGTATGAAATCAAAAAACCCTGGAAAATCACCTTAAGCGAAGGGGATGACTCCAGGGTTTTTTTGGGGGTAAAAATAAATTACTTACTCTGATCCAGGGCAATGAGTTTTTCAGCAATCTGCCGAAGCGCATCGGGAATGGTGTTAATGTCATCAAAGGGGCGCGTGCCCGCTCTGTCGCTTTTGACGATCTCCGGCTCTTCTGGCAGGAAACCTAAGATCTCATAGTCTTTCATGCTGTCTTCAATGAGCTTTTTATCGGCATCTGAAGTGACACGGTTGCCCAGAATCACAATTTTCTGGATGCCGATATCCTGGCCGAGTTTTCTGATTGTATCGGCAGCTTTACGGCTTCTGGCACCGGGATTGACAACCACTACCAGGGCGTCCACAGATCCTGAGGTGGCCCGGCCCAGGTGTTCGACACCGGCTTCCATATCCATGACCACCACTTCATTTCTGGCTAAAACCAGATGGTTCATCAGCGCTTTGAGGATGGTCGCCTCGGGACAGATGCAGCCGGAGCCTCCCTTCTGCACGGTGCCCATAACCAAAAGCTTTACCCCGTCTTTCTCAATGGAGAACCGTTCCGGGATATCATCGACTTTAGGGTTGAGGGTGAAAAATCCGCCCATGGTTCCGGGTTTGGCCCCTGTGCGCTCGGCAATAAGATCGGACAGTTCCGCCACCGGGGTGATGGGCCGGGTTTCGTCTATACCTAAGCCTGCGGCGAGGTTTGCCACAGGATCCGCATCAATGGCAATGACGCTGGACTCTTTCTGGATGGCGGCAATGGTCCTTGCAATAAGGGCTGTAACGGTTGTTTTTCCAACCCCCCCCTTGCCGCCGAATGCTAATTTTAAACTCATGTTCTAAACTCCTGCAGGTTTTATCCAAGCTGGTTGAGAATCCGGCCGGTTTCATCAACCACATAAACATCGTGTCCCTCTTGTTTGGCCGTAAAAAGAATATCTTCCTGAATCACGGCATGGACATCGTATTTTTCTTTGAAAACATCTTTAGGCAGCTTGGCAAAGCAATCTTTTGCATCCTGTTTGCACTTGAACACCGGCAAAAATTTTTCACCGGAGACATCATCGCTGAATCCGACAAATTCGGAACGGGGGGTGTCCGGGTTTCTTACGATGATGTAAAACCACTTTTCTGTGACTTTCATATTATCCATCTTAAGATGCCTCATCTTGTCTAGGTTAAATGTAACAAAAGAAGATAAGGATGAATCCTGTAAATTAAAGGGTCTTCCTGTAATAAAAGAAACGGCCCCTGCCCTTGAACCAAAGGCGGGGGCCGAAACTATCAGCCGGGCTGATTATGGTCTAAATCAGATTTCCAGCCAGGAATCGGAGTACAGGGTCTCGCCCATGATGACCTTGTAGGTCTTGTAGTAGTCGAGAAGTTCTCCTTCAAGGCCGGCTGCGCCGGGATCGTTGCCGTCCATCAGACCCCAGATCAGATCGGTGATGTCGGAACGCTGGCCCTTGGCAATGGCAGTCTGCCGTTTGTCAAGAGGATCGGCAATAACGGACTTCATGCCGTATTTCCAGAGCATGCACATATAAGTGGAGTTCAGGATGGGACGCAGGTGCTCGGGCGGCCCGTTGGAGATGTTGGACAGACCGCAGGTGGACTGTGCGCCCGGTGCGATGTCTTCTAACATCATCTGGAAGTTGAGCAGGCTCATGCACTGCTGCTGCTGAATGTTAACCGGAGTCACAATGCCGTCCACCCAGATTTTTTCATTGGGGATACCGGCTTCGTTGGCATAATAGAGCAGCTCTACAGCCAGTGCGGCTCTTTCGTTCTCGTCACGGGGAAGACCTTCGGGGCCCCACATCAAGGCGACAAAGTCTGCGTCGTACTGCTTGGTCATGGGGACCATGGACTCATACCGTTCGGCCCGGGCCATGATGGAGTTAACGATATGGGGTTTGTCAGCCGGCTTGGCCACTTTCAGACCTGCCTCAATGGCTGCGATGTTGGAGCTGTCAAGAAGCAGAGGCATGCCGGGAACGGCTTCCTGAACAACGTTGACCACCCAGGGCATCAGCTCTTCACCGAATTTTTTGGCCGGTCCCAGGTTAATATCGATGTAATCCATGCCCAGTTCCTTCTGGCGGACGACTTCTTCCTGGATGGGTTGGGGATTACGCTTGGCGGGATCCGGTTCCTTGAACTCTTTTCCAATAACCCTGGAAATGACGTTCAGGCTTTCACCAAATAAGATCATGTTCTCCATGTTATATCCTTCTAGGTAAAGGGTTGTACTTTGGGCTGCCGGGGTTTTTACCGCCCCGGCAGCAGGTGTTTATTTTGATTTCAGGAAAGCCGGCAGATGGGCTGCCTCTCTGGGGCCGACTGTAATGGTCCAGCCGGGAAGTTCCTCTTCCACGTCGCCTGCGATGGCCGCAGCATAACCCGGGATGATCAGCTCTGTGTGTTTGACTTTGTCCATGATGCCGCTCTTTTTCACGAACATACCCACATCGTCGCCGCCGAATTTACCGGCAGCCCATGCAGTAAGAACGGAAAGACCTTCGGAATCTTTGATCAGCAGCCAGCAGGGAACCTTGGAGGCCTCACATTCACCGGATACGATGAAGTAGGTCAACGCAAAGTTGGTGGTGACCAGAACCGGAGAGTTTTCATCCGGGCTGTTGATCTCGAAGATACCTTCGGTTACCGTCATGGGACGCTGGGGATCGGTAAAGATGTTGAGGCGTTCCAGCAGCAGCGGGAACAAGGACTCACTGGTGAAGTCGGACATCACCACAATGCCGCCGTATTTGGCGACAAACATGGATGCAATAAGGGTTTCCATATCCAGGTTGGATGCCATCTCGCTGGGGAAGGTGATGGTGGGAAATCCTAACGCCTTGTTGGACGCCTTAAGGGCAGCACGGCGGATGGCGACCTGATCTTCCAGGGCCTGTTTGATTTCACGGGCGCCGGAGTCAATGACAAGATCCTTAAGACCCATGCCGGTCAGTTTTTCGGTCAGGGGCTGAAGGGCATCCACGGAGTCGGCTTTAACGGCTAAGGGAAGATCGTTTTCTTTGGCCAGTGCGCCCATTTCATCCGCATTGGCTTCAGTGGCGGCGTAAAGCAGGGGCCGTTTGAAACCGGCCACTTCAACGCCAGCCTTCATGACGGACATATCTTCTGTCATGAGCACCAGGTTGAACTCGGATTCCTTGGCAATTTTTTCAGCAACCTTGGCAAAGGCTTCGGCACCATTGCCCGCATCTTTTACCACCAGCAGTTCGGGCCGCAGGTTCAGGCCGACCCGCTCGTACTGGAATGCGTTATATACCTTAAGCTTGGTGTCAAGCGCTCCTAAATCGACATCGGAAGAAACGGTGCCGGCCAGGAGAGTGGGGTTGAAAAATGTTTTTTCATGTCTGTAAAGAACGGTTTCACCACCGGTGGTGGCTTTGCGAACGCCTTTACCCAGAACAACCGGGCGGATGGGAGGGGCAGAGGCTTCTGCCAGTTTTTCCTTGGCCTCGTCGGACACGTAGGGGCAGCTGTCCAGTTCAGCCTTGCCGGATGCCAAGTTCATTGCAAAGGCAAGGCATGTGGGAACCCCGCACTCCTTGCAGTTGGTTTTCGGCAGGAGTTTGAATATCTGAATACCGGTTAATGCCATTTTTATCTCCTCTAAGTATTCACAACTTTAAGGTGCGGCAGCCTCTCCTTATCATTAGGGGTGCCGCACCTTTTGGTTAGTTTTCAGCCCGCTTGGCTAACCGACAAGCGGTTCCATAGTTAAGGCAGGATGTCCCTTTTCTTCCAACCAGGGATAGATCTCCTCTTCGGTGATACCGACGGTTTCATCCGCGATCTTGTCATAAAGATCGGGAACGCCCATTTCAGCGGCGCGTTTGTCGATTCTCTCCTTGAGTTCTTCCTTGAGCATCTTGGGCATCCAGACCATTCTCAGAAGGCCGCCGTCGCCCAGGATGAACTTGCCCTGGGTGATGTTATGTTTGGAGTGGCCCACAAAACCCGGAGATGAAGCGCCGCCGCCCATGACACCGGCAAGGGTGGTGAACTTCATGCCGCAGGGGGTCTCTCCGCCGTAATCACGGCCAACGGTCATGACGCCGTTACACATGGGAAGCATGGCAGCGATACACTCGCAGCAACCGCAGGTGGTCATGGGGTCATGGACCATGGAGTAGAAGTTGTAATGGGTAACCGCCCCTCTGGAGGCTTTGTATACAAATTCGTTGACGCCTTTCCACTGGCCCAGTTTTGCATCGATAACCTCGCCCTTTTCAATGGGCTGGTTGGGGCCTGTGGGATTGATCTCAAAGGCAGCCCGGCAGTCCATCCAGTTGTATGCGCCGCAAAGTCCGGTTCTTTCCGGGGATACGGTGCAGACATGAGACGGTGCAAAGGACTGGCACAGGGTGCAGGAGTAGTAAGTTTCCACATCCTCGTCGGTCATCTTGTCAACCCGCTCGTCACGCATCTTGTAGTTGGCGCGGGCGGTTTCAGTCATCTTATCCACATCTTCAGGCTTGGTGTACAAGGTCACCTGGACCTTGTCAACAATCTTGGTGAAATCCTGATGGAACTTGGCATGGAGAACCACGCCGATGTGCTTGAGTGAGAAGCCTTTTTCCATGGCTGCTTTGGAGACGCGGACCCAGGAGATATCCCGCTGCCCAATATGCATGATGGACTGAATATAGTTGGTCAGATGGTGGATCTGACGTTCCATGATCGGCTCGAAATCTTCCTGGAATTCACGGCCTGCGATCTGGACGAAGATGCCCAGCGGGAAGGTATCACCTTCTTTGAGATCCGTGACATCCGGGCCGATAACTTCGACTTTGCCGTCTTCAATTTCGTTCATCTCAGCCCGTTTTACAAGCTCGGTGCACTGGGTCTTACCACCGCCGCACTGACAGTAAAGATCAGCGCCGCGGACACGTTCACCCTCGTAGGCCGGACCGAATGCCATCGGAATGTCGATTTCCGTTACGGAAACTTTCAGGCCGCGGACTTCAACGGATTTTTGCACCATGTCTTCATGGGCAACCGGAGCCACAACATGCTCGTAGGTACAGATACCTGTGGGCAGGATCTCGGGGATGGGGGTGTCTGCGATGGTGGGAAAGCCCCAGTTTACACAGCCAGCTGCTGCAACGCCCCATTCTGTGCCCACATCGCCCAATGCGTTAACAAAGGCGAATACACGGTCTTTGTTGTACTTGAGGATGGTCTTGTAATCACCGGGCTGTACGCCGCCGAAGGCCATGGCCGCCCTGTTGGCGAAGCCTAAGGCAAATACGGCAGAGGAGATATCCGGACCAAAGGGAACGATACGGGTGTTCCAGCCGATCTGCATGCCGGCTTCATGGCACTGCTCAATCAGGGTTTTGCCGTTGTGGTTGGCAGCACAGAAGATGTAAAGAGATTTTTTCTGATAATCTTCCACGATCATCTTGGCCACTTCCGCATTGGGGGCTGCGCCGACCATGGCGGCGAAACCGGGAGCAGAGCCATCAACAAACTCAACACCACGTTTACGCAGGATGGTATCGTCGGCAGCACCCACCCACCATTTACCATTGTCAATGTCAGGATCTTCCTGGGCAAGGTAAAAATCGGGTTCATTGAGGTAGCGGATAGCCTCTTTTACCTCGTAGGCGATGATACCGGCCATGCCGGCGTCAAGAAGTGGTCCCAAGTACGGAAGCCAGTTTTTCAGCTTGATATGCGGGGGCAGAAGGCCCCTGGCAAATTCCATTGGTTTTTTCAGGTCTTCCAGGGTTTCACATTTCAGGCCCGTGAGGGAGTAAATGACCGGAAGGTAGTATGCGGTGTTCGGAAATCCGATTTTGGTGCTGGCATCATAGGTTTGCAGCGCCTTTTGAAGTTCACCTTCAACCTGCGCGACCACTTTGTATCCACCCTGGATGGCAGCAAATGCGATTAACTTAGACATATGTACTTTCCTCCTTCGTTGAGGATATTATTTAAAGTTTCTATCATTCTTCCAGGTGATCACCCTTATGCTTCCAGGGCCTGACGATCAGCCATATCCATCAGAACACGCTCTCTTGCTTTGTCGATGCCCAGCTCTTTTCTCTTCTTGTCAATGTGGGCGATCATCAGATGGGCATGTTTGACCGGATCGACTTCCAGGTCCCATTTGCCGCCGTACATTTTTTCCATCTCTTTGGAAATATAGTTATGGAAAACAGGTGCACCTGAGGTGGGCAGGGTGACGCCGAATACGGTGTAAACACCGGATGCAACAAAGTAATGGCCGATGGAGATGGCCTTTTCACTCATCCACTCGGGAGCGGAGCCTGCTGCAGGCAGATCGCAGATGTCGTTTCCAAGGCCGCCGGCTTTAACCACTTCTGTGGCCGCCAGAAGGATCCTGGAGTTGTCAACGCAGGAGCCCAGGTGGAGGACCGGCGGAATACCGACGGTTTCGCAGACCTCTGCCAGACCCGGGCCGCAGTGAACCTGGGCCGCTTCCGGAGTCAACAGGCCTTCCATGGCGCAGGCAATGCCGTTGCAGCCTGTGGTCAGAACGATGACGTCGTTCTTGATCAGCTCTTTGACAACGGTGATATGGGCGTCATTATGTTTCTGGCGGGCATTGTTACAGCCAACCACGCCGGCGATGCCGCGGATACGGCCGTTGATGATATTGTCGTTCAGGGTGTAGTAGTTGCCGCGGAAAGAGCCGCCCAGGTGATACTGGATGGATTCCACGCCAAAGCCTGCAATCTGGGTCGCCTTGTAATGCGGAATCATGACATCGCTGCCGCGGTTGGCAAAGTTGTCAATGGCAAGCTTTACGATCCGTTTGGCATCTTCCAGGGCATGATGCTCGTCAAACTCAATGTGGATGACGTTGTCCTGCTCCATCTTGGCGATGGGGTGGGTGGTGATCAGCTTGGTGTGGAAGCACTTGGCCACGTTGGCCAGGTTCTGCATGATGCACTGGATGTCGACAACCATGGCGTCGCAGGCGCCGGTGATGATGGCAAGCTCCTGCTGCAGGAAGGTGGCTGCCGTGGGAATGCCGTGTCTTTGCAGAATTTCGTTTGCAGTACAGCAGATGCCGCCGAGCTGGATACCCTTGGCACCTTTTTCTTTGGCATAGTCCAGCATTTCCACGGACTGGGCTACGGCAACGATGATTTCGGACAGGACCGGCTCATGACCATGAACGATAATGTTGACGTGATCCTCTTTCATGACGCCGAGGTTGGCTTCGGACTGAAGCGGATAGGGGGTGCCGAAAAGCACGTCCTGAAGGTCTGTGGCCAGCATGGAACCGCCCCAGCCGTCAGCTAAGGCTGCGCGGGTGCCCTGTTTCATCAGGTTTTTGTAGTCCTGGTCAACGCCCATATGGGTTCTGTGCATGATCTCAACGATTTCCCGGTCAATATTTCTGGGAAGAACGCCGGTGTTTTTCCATTTTTCGTAGAGGGGGGCGGGTGCCCGTTTCATGTAGAGCAGTTCGCCTTCGGGTTTACCCCATTCGGCCAGGGCAATTTCAGCCACTTCCAGGGCGATCTCATCAATGTTCCTCTGTTTTTTCTCACCGTCTTCTTCAACGAAAATGTCGACGCCTAAGGCCGGTGCAATGGCCAGAAGTTTTTGGTGATCTTTGATTTTGTATGCGTCGGTTTCCTTACGGGCTGCGGACATGAAGACCTCAGCCACACAGCGGCCATGGTCGGAGTGAGCGGATGCGCCGCCGGCGATCATCCGGATGAAGTTTCTGGCGGCAATGGTGTTCGCCGTGGCACCGCAGAGGCCTTTTCTGGTATCTTCGCCTTCAATTCCGCCCTTGGGAAGGGGCAGACGGCAGGGGCCCATGGCGCAGTTCTTACAGCAAATGCCCTGGATTCCGATGTTACAGGGCTTCATGTTGGCGGCACGGTCAAAGACCGTGTCAATGCCCAGTTTCTGTGCACGGGCCTGGAGTTCCTGGGTCCCTTTATCGATTGAGACATTACTTGCATCAGCCACTTTATCGGCTTTTGCAGTTTTTGCTTTTGTAACTTCTGCCATTAGAGGTTCCTCCTCTTAGTTGTCGTATAAATGGTATCGATACATGCGCTTTAAAAGCCGTTATTTATACCCTTTTATGGATTCTATCCAGATTCGCCATGATGCGCTGAAGCTCAGTCATCTGAACGGCGGCTGCAGTTTTTGTGATATCTGTGGCAGGTTTTGCTGATCTGCTTGCAGCATGGGCTTCTTTTTCGGCGGCCCGCTTCTGGCGGATGGCTTCTTCTTCGGCTTCCCTTGCGGCTGCCGCATCTTTTTCAGCCTTTTTCTCCGCTTCTACTTTTGCCTTTGCCTCAGCCTCTGCCTTGGCTTTTGCATCGGCTTCCGCCTTGGCTTTGGCTTCGGCTTCGGCCTTGACTTTGGCTTCGGCGTCGGCTTTTGCCTTGGCCTCGGCTTCTGCCTTAGCCTTTGCTTCTGCCTCAGGATCTGCTGCCGGTGCTGCTGCCGGGGCCGCTTCCTTCTTGGGTTCGGGTTTGGCTTCGGCCTTGGGAGCTTCTTTTGCAGGAGCCGCTGCTTTAGGGGCTTCTTTCTTGGGTGCAGGCGCTGCCTTCTTGGCAGGCGCGGCAGCCTTCTTTTCTTCTTCAATTGTCAGGTCCGCTGCGGGAGCCATGGCTGAAAAATCAATGTCAACGTCGTCGCAAAGCTTTTCAATGGGGGCAACATCCGCTGCAGAACCGCCGTCGCAGGCCAGGTCGATGAAGGCTTTGACCAGTTTGATGGATTCCGGGTGGCGCATGACAAGGGTGGAAGAACCGGACATCAGATAGGAGATCGCACCAACGGCTTCCATGAGGATGGCACGCCGTTCGGGGTCACCAAGCTCCGGGGCGTCCGCCACTGTCTGCTTGGCTTCCTTGCATTTCCAGACCTCGTTGCCCAGGTTATTGATCATGGGGTTCTGGAGCTTGTCGTCTCCCTGGGTCATTGCGGCCATGGTAAGACGCTCCATGACGGAGTAAGAGTACTCAAGCCCGTATCCCAGACCACCGGTGGTGGGGTCAACAATAACGTTATTAAGGGAAACACCCAGGTTCTCAAGGAGGATGTTCACCTGTTTGGCCAGGTTGACGTCAATGGGAGAGGAGGAGATGATGGTATGGCCGTAGCCCATGGCTGCAGCACCGATACCCTTATGGTTTTTCTCTTCCACAGGCCCTATGGCCAGGTTTTCTCCCTGGCATACTTCTGCGACTTTCTTCAGGACTTCTTCATCTTTGGCCGGAACGGCACAGCCCCAGACAATGAGGGGAACGCTGATGGCGCTCAAAACTTTTTTAACGGTTTCGGCCGCTTCATCGGCGCTGGCGTCCTTATCATTGGGGTCCGTGCTTTTCAACTGCAGGACAATGGCCTGTGCCCCGAATTCCTCTACGCATTTTTTTGCCCATGCTGCAGGATCGGATACCACATCCTTGAACGGTGCCAGAGCGGCTTCAGGCCAGTCCTCAGGAGCCATATCCCAGATTTCCATGGCGATCACGGGTTTATTGGGCATATCTCCTTCGAAATGGTAGAAAGGATAACTGGTTTGTCCACCGACGGTAAGGGCGGTGTCACCTTTGCCGATGGTCACACCTTTTATACTGCCGGCATAGGTTTCTTTGGTTATTTCAAATCCCACGTTTACCTCCTAAATTTATAGACCGTTTTGGTTGGGGGGGGTTAGAATTGAAAAGACGCGATGCCATCAAAAAACAATAAAAAAATAAGGAAACGAAAGACTCAATCGGACGTACCCAGATTGTACCGTTCCTTATCATATACTTACCCTAAGGTTTTAGGTTAACATTTTGATGACAGCCTATGACTTATAATTGTTAATCTTTTTTGTCAATAGATGAGTGAATTTTTAAAAAACGGCATAAAGCCTTCCATTGTAGGCCTTTCAGTGTTTACAGGACCCTGTATGAAAAGTGAGCGGTCATTGAATCAAATTTAGTTTTTAAATGTAGATCGTAATGGCGAAACTCCCCTCGTAAGCTTGGGATTTTGAGAAATTCCGGGGCAGGGAAGCAAAAGATATTCCGGGCCGCTGGATTTTAGGAGGCTAAAAAAATAAACAAGCTCTAAAAATAAATAACCAAGGGTCTCAAGGGTATAGGAAAAAGATGAGCAACCGTTAACGAAAACCATTGATTTTTTACTTTTATTTTTATAGTTAGGATACTCAGTTAGGCTTTTTGGGATTCAATAATATTTTAAAAAACTTGGTTTCTATCACTTTTTATTACCGGCTCAAAACAAAAAGGGCCCCAATCAATAAAGGAGTAAACCATGGCATTAGATCCAACCAAACATGCAGACTGGGAAATTGCAGAGGATGCAGAAAAAACAATGCTCACCATTTATGAAATCGGTGAGAAGCTCGGCCTGACCAAAGAGGAACTTCTCCCTCAGGGTCACTACATTGCAAAAATCGATTTCGCGAAGGTGCTGGAGCGCCTTAAGGACAAGCCCAACGGAAAATACATCGACGTGACCGCCATCACTCCGACACCTCTTGGGGAAGGCAAGTCCACCTCTTCCATGGGCCTGGTTCAGGGCCTTGGCAAGATTGGCAAAAGCGTATGTGCGGCCATCCGTCAGCCTTCAGGCGGTCCGACCATGAACATCAAGGGCTCTGCCGCTGGCGGCGGTCTGGCCCAGTGCATCCCCTTAACTCCCTTTTCTCTTGGTTTCACCGGCGATATCAACGCCATCATGAATGCCCACAACCTGGCCATGGTCGCCCTGACCTCCAGGCTGCAGCATGAAAGAAACTATACCGATGAGCAGCTCGAACGCCTCTCCGGTATGAAGAGAATCGACATTGATCCCACCAATATTGAGATGGGCTGGATCATGGACTTCTGCTGCCAGGCCCTTAGAAATATCATCATCGGTATTGACGGCGTGAACGGCAAATCCGATGGGTTTATGATGAAATCCAAGTTCGGTATCGCCGTATCTTCAGAAGTTATGGCCATTCTCGCCATGGCAAATGACCTGAAAGATATGCGTGAGAGAATGGGCAAAATTGTTGTTGCCTACACCAAAAAAGGCAAACCCGTTACCACTGAAGATCTCCAGGTCGCAGGCGCCATGACCGCATGGATGGTGGATGCTCTGAAGCCGTCTTTGATGCAGACCCTTGAAGGCCAGCCGGTTATCGTTCATGCCGGGCCCTTTGCCAACATCGCCATCGGTCAGTCCTCCATCCTCGCTGACAAGGTCGGCCTGAAACTGGCCGATTACCACGTCACCGAGTCCGGCTTTGGCGCTGACATCGGTTTTGAAAAATTCTGGAACCTCAAATGTCGTTACTCCGGCCTGAAGCCTGACTGCGCTGTTATTGTGGCCACCATCCGGGCCCTGAAATGCCATGGCGGCGCTCCGGTTCCCGTACCCGGAAAGCCCATGCCTGAAGAGTATAGCACTGAGAATGTGGAATGGGTAGCCAAGGGCTGCGCCAACCTGATCCATCATATCCGCAACGTCAGAAAAGCCGGTATCTCTCCGGTTGTCTGCATCAATGCCTTTTACACTGACACCGATGCTGAGATTGCAAAGGTTCGCGAACTGTCAGAAGCTGAAGGCGCACGGGTTGCCCTGTCCCGTCACTGGGAACACGGCGGCGAAGGTGCCATTGAGTTTGCCGAGACGGTTGTCGCGGCCTGCGAGGAAAAGACCGATTTCAAATTCCTCTATGAGCTGGATATGCCCATCAAACAGAGAATCGAACTTATCGCCAAAGAAGTATACGGCGCCGACGGCGTGGATTACTCTGCAGAAGCCAACAAGGCCATTGACAGAATCCAGTCTGATCCGGAACTTGCCGGCCTTGGCATGTGCATGGTAAAAACCCATCTGTCTCTGTCTGACAACCCCGCCCTCAAGGGTGTTCCCACCGGATGGCGTCTGACCATCCGCGAGGTCCTGACCTACGGCGGTGCAGGCTTTATTGTTCCTGTTGCCGGTACCATCTCCCTGATGCCGGGTACCGGTTCCAACCCCGCTTTCAAGCGTGTGGACGTTGATGTGGAAACCGGCAAGGTCCAGGGCGTATTCTAGTAATAAATTAAGCAATTAACCTTCTGCGCTAACCGCCAGTCCCAAGGGGCAGGCGGTTAGCGCACCCAAATATCGGGAGAAAAAAGATGACTGCTGAAATTATTAGCGGAACCCAGATAAGAAAAGATATCCTCGCCGAGATCAAAGAGGATGTCGAGAAGATGAAGGAAAAACACGGCAAGGTCCCGGGACTTGTTACCATCCTCGTCGGTGCCAATCCGGCTTCTATCAGCTATGTAACCTTAAAGGTGAAAACCGCCTTGTCCGTCGGATTCAACGAGATTCAGGACGACCAGCCCGAAGATATCTCCGAAGCGGATTTGCTGGCCCTGATCGATAAGTACAACAACGATCCGGCTATCAACGGTATTCTGGTTCAGCTGCCCTTGCCCAAGCACATTGACGACAAAAAGGTCCTCAATGCCATCAACCCGGACAAGGACGTAGACGCCTTCCACCCGGTCAATGTCGGTCGCCTCATGATCGGCGGTGATGAAGCCAAGTTTCTGCCCTGCACCCCGGCCGGTATCCAGGAGATGATCGTGCGCTCCGGCACTGAGACCTCCGGTGCTGAAGTCGTGGTAGTGGGTCGCTCCAACATCGTGGGCAAACCCATTGCCATGATGATGGCCCAGAAGGGCGTGGGTGCCAACGCCACTGTCACCATCGTCCATACCCGGACAAAGGATCTGGCAGCGCATTGTAAACGGGCCGATATCCTGATCGTGGCAGCAGGCGTACCTGACCTGGTCAAACCCGAATGGATCAAACCTGGCGCCACTGTAATTGATGTTGGCGTGAACCGGGTCGGTATGAACGAAGAGACCGGAAAAGCCATCCTCAAGGGTGACGTGGACTTTGATAAAGCCAAGGAAATCGCAGGCAAAATTACACCTGTTCCCGGCGGCGTAGGCCCCATGACCATTGCCATGCTCATGAAAAATACGTTGAAATCAGCCCAGTACGCTCTGGGCGACATCTAACTGATTTTTTAGCGGCAACGTCCGCTTTAAATCTGTCTTTACCGCCGGTCCCGGATTCCTGCCTGGGCCGGCGGTTTTATTTTACGGGCCGGGATAACCTTGAAAAAAAGACGGTCTGATCAGGCAGGCGGGTCATGCGCAAACTGAAAGCAAGCTCACGCTTGACGTGGGCGATGGAAATAAATCCTTTTGGAGCGTAACCGGATCGGCAGAAGATTTCATTCCATCCATTTATATACAGGGCCGTGTAATGGGTCAGTGTCCTATCGTTTCTCGTGGCGTAAAAATTGACCGAGGCAAAGACTGCCTTTTTTTCGGGGTAGGCCAGAAGCTGGTTAAAGGGGACAGGTGTCTTGAGTCGGGGGGCGAAAAACTCCAGCAGGTTGTTAAACAGGCTGTTCACCTCATCCTCCGTCACGGGGAAGGGGGATGACAAAAGGCGAATCCAGGTCTGGGATGAAAAAAGGCCGTTGACCACTAAAAACGCCCCGATCTCTTCAATGGTGTCCGCCTGGAAGATCACCTCATCGGCCTGGTTCCGGGATTGATTGATCAATGCCCAGCGTCCTGAAGGCAAGGTTTGTTTCATGCATTTCAGGTAGAGCCTTGAAAAATGACTGTCCCCTCTGGAGACCAGCAGCACCTTCTGGACCTTCATGGGCTCACGGGAAAATTCTATTTTTACCTTATGTTCAAGTACGGTACGGTCCTCCTGGGAAATCATGGTTTCCAGAATTCCTTTTTCCCGTCCGGCCGCTGTAACGCGGTTATACTTTTCCAAGATGTAGGCTTCAAGGGCCCGGGAAAGTCGGAGGATGCTCTTGTAGGGCCAGGTGTCGATCCGACCGACCTCCCGGGCTTTTTTCATTTCCCAGCCCCAGGTTGACAGGCATTTGAGCAGCAGCACCCGCCGCATCCCAAAGGGCGTCTGCTCCAACTCCTCTTTGTCAGGGATCCCCAATTTCAGGAAAAAACAGGTCAAAAGCAGGTTGACCGAGTGGGCGTCTTTCTGGGCTTCATAAAACCGAATCAGGTGTTTGACCAGAAAATAGTAGGAATCATTCTGGGCGAGTCTGAGGCGGGACCCTGTGTTCATCCACTCAAGTTTGTACTGGTTGCACAGCAAAAGACTTTTTGAAGATTGCCAGAAGTATTTTTCCAGGAGTGCCATTTTAAGGATGGATTTAAAAGGGCTTTTTATCCATTTGAACATCTGCCAGACCGAGGCTCCGAAATATTCACCGTAAGAGATGTCATGGATGTCGCCAAGGTCAAGGTACCGGCATTGCTGCCCGGGAACGGACAGTCGTCTGGCAACCGCCGCATAATACCGTTGGCTTACGGATGTGGGCAGGACGGCCCAGAGGGGGAGTTTGCCGGCGATATAGATCATGGTCCTGTAAAATTCCTCCTTGAGAATCCCGGCCTGGGCTGAGCCTGAGCTTTCCATGGTGGAATCGCCAAAATCATTGGCCCTTACCCGGTCAATGTCGACAATAAAAAAAGTGACCTGGGTGTGAAAGTGGGTTATGGCCATTTTTTCCAGGTGGGTGAGTTTGTTTTCCAGAAGGCGGCGGTGGCCTGGTGCAAGATCGGCCTCCCGGATGCAGACCCAGTAATCGATATCGGAATTTTCGGTCTGGGCCACCGATCCCACACTGCCTATGGTGAATAATCCCAGAATGGCCGGAGAAGAATGGGAATGACAGGCCCAGGGGGCCGCATTGGTGTAGGATGTGATAAGAGACAGCGTCTGCGTTGCAGGGGCATAATCGGCAATTCCGCAAGGGGTGTTCTCAGGCACCTCCTGTGTCAGGGGGAAGGGCGTATTGGTATGGAGCAGGGCGGGTATGATCCGGAACAGGTCCCGGGATCTGGGGGCAAAAATATCTATGGCCGTAAGCAGGCTCATGCGGTTTTGCCTTAAAAATTTTTCCTGGCCATGGTGGGTGAATTCACAAAAGATCAGCAGGTTGATCCTTTGGATGACCGGTTCATCCAGTTCGGGCATTTTTTGGGTTGCCGGCTGAAACTTTCTGGCATTGTAGTCGATCAAACCTGTGCGGGCCGCCATCTGATCCGGAGAGGGGAAGCGGGAAAAGCGGGCCCGGACACCTGAAAAATCCAGGTGGCAGCACCGGGCGCTGTTCAGGGAAACCGATGAAAGCTTCGTCTGACAAAAGGAGGAAAATAAAAGGTCTGCCCGGCTGAAATCGGTGCCTGCAATTGTGGCATCCACAAAAAAACAGTCAATAAAGGTGGCTTCTCGAAAATCGGTATTGCAAATTCGTGCAGAAAGGAACCTGCAGTTTTTGAACACGGCATTGCGGGCGGTTACATTGATCCACAAACTGTTATCAAAGATGACCCTATCAAATTTTGCCCCGGTGAAATCGGCATGGACAAGGCTTGCCCCTTCAAAAGACAGGGCAAACAGGGTTGAATGGGAAAACCTGCATTGGTGAAAGAGCGTTCCTTTAAAAAGATGCCCCTTGCCGGATAGCCCCCGGCTGGAAAAGTCACGCTCCCGTATTGTGGGCTCATGGCCACGGATTTTTGGACGGAAGGCGGAAGCGATATCCTTTTTTTCTTTGTCCAGCAGGACCTGGAGATGGTTTAAAAAATTGCTGATTTTTTTTGTTTTCAGCTCCGGGTGGCGGGGCATCATTTTTTTTAGCAGGCGGGCGACCCGCTCCGGTCTTTTTTTTACCATGCCGAAGATGCAGGCGATATTGATCTCCCGGTGAATTCCGGATCGGTAGTGGTCAGGTGACAAGGCCAGGTCCTGGAGAAACAGGAATCCTGTTTTAGACAGATTCTGCGTTTCTTCCATGATTTGCGGCACAAGACGCGGGTGCTGCGTTTGGATGATATCCAGAAACGCATGCATGGGGTATTTGCCTGAAGCGGCCAGAGCCTTGACGCAGGTTTTCGTTTCAGTCTCGCCTATCCGGTCAAGGAGCGTGTAAACGGAGTCAAAAAGGTCGGCATAGGTTCCCGGAGCGGCATTCCGGATGATTCGGTAGACAACCTTGCGCAGCCGGGGAGCGCTCTCCTGGGTGAGGCAACCTTCCAGAAGATTTGCCGGGATGCGATTTGCCACCATGGATAAGGCCTTGAGCCCTCGTATTTTGGTATTAAGATCAATTGATTTCATCTCCTTGGCCAGAATTGATTTGGAATCCCTGAGCACAGGTTTGATATTGTGGAGAAACGGATCCGTATCCCGGCCGCTGTCAAAGAGCTGTGCAAAAAAATCAATAACGTGGGATCTTTTGTTGACCGAGGACAGTATTTGCTTGAACAAGGGGGCAAGGGTCAGGCGGATATCCGGGCCTGAGTGGATATAATGCCCTGCAAGGCAAAGCCTTTCCGGCTCGGAAAGAACCGGTATCATTCCTTCCATGCGTTTAAAGGAAAGGTGACCCGCTGCAAGTGCCATAAACGCGGTTCCAGGCCCCATACCGTCCATG
This sequence comes from uncultured Desulfobacter sp., assembly GCA_963677255.2. GTDB lineage: Bacteria > Desulfobacterota > Desulfobacteria > Desulfobacterales > Desulfobacteraceae > Desulfobacter. Next base: position 700,042 of record CAXXER010000005.1, read on the forward strand.
CCGGCCAGCAGTTTGATCAAAAATACTTTTTTCCCGTCATCTTCCATGCCGGCCAGTTTGCCATAGATAAGGGCGCAGATTCTGGCAGACACCGCCATGCCCTCTTTGGACAGGCTGCCGTCTTCTTCCGGGGCGAACAGAGACGCGGTTGTTTGGGCCAGTGCCTGAAGCACTGGTAGGGCCCGATCATTCAGTGTCTGATTGGTGCCGGCATATCCCTCCAATGCCGGTAAAATACCTTCGTCCGGGCTCAGATTTTTGGCCTGATCAATCATCACCGCCTGCCGGGCAGGGGACGAATCGGCCCATTGCGCCTCAAAGTTTTCGATATCAAAGTACTTGATGGTTGAAGTCAATGTTACAGGATCCGGGTTGTCGAGGGTTTTTGTTTTGTGGAGTGACCGGGTCCCAGTATAATAAAATCCATGATGACATACAACGAAGATCCATCATCAAGACAGTTATTCGATGCAGCTTTTCTGGCAAGGGGCTTTAGGAGCCCAAAGACCGTTGCTTTCTGGCAGATTCTTGCTTTTTTGCGTATGGCCCAAGGGCCGGTGAATCCATTGTCATTTCATTGTCTTGAAAACCGGATGGCGGATTGGGGATAACGGACGGGTGATTTTCTTTCTATAGTCTTTACTTCAATGGGGAAAAGCCCTATTTTATAGGCAAACTTTGAGTCTGATAAAAAAATGGATTAGGAGGTCCCATGCCGGACGGCAATAATTTTGTGATGAAGGATGCAGAGTCCAAAGACACCCCCCGGAAAACCATGCCCAAAATCGATTTTTCAAGTTTTACCCTTTCCCTTTATTCATCGGGGCTGGTGCAGCTGGGCAAGGTGGAGGATCCCTCATCCGGGCAGAAAAGTGTAAATCTGGACATGGCCAAGCATACCATTGAAATGATCGCCATGCTCCAGGAAAAAACCCGCGGTAATCTGACGGCAGATGAGGAAAACCTGATGAAGGCTTTGCTCAGTGAACTGCGTATGGCCTATGTCGAGGCCAAAAAGCCTTGACCTTAACCCTTGCTCCACCGGCAAAGCTTAACCTTTTCCTCTATGTGACCGGTAAACGACCGGACGGGTTCCATGAGCTTTACTCGCTGATGGTCCCAGTGGATCTTCGGGATCGTATGCGCGTTGCGTTTGAAGGGGAGGGAATCTGTATTTCCTGCAGCCACCCGGATGTGCCCGAAGACAGCCGGAACCTTGTCTGGAAGGCCGCTGATATTTTTTCACGCCGGTACCGGGAGAAAAACGCGGGCGTTCCTTATAAAGGGGTCAGGGTTGAGTTGGAAAAAAACATTCCCGTAGGCGGCGGATTAGGGGGCGGTTCCAGCGACGCGGCTGCAATGCTTACCGCTGCCAACCGTCACATGAGTGAGCCGTTTTCCAATTCGGAACTAATGGACATAGGTCTTTCTCTTGGAGCGGATGTCCCTTTTTTCATCCATGGCGGCGCTGCCTATGCGGCCGGGGTGGGTGAACGGTTGACCCCCTGCACGGACCTGCCCGATATTTACGCGCTTATCTGTTGTCCCGGCGTGTTTTCATCCACGGCCCAGGTCTTTAAAAATTTAGATAATGGATTGACATTACCGCCCAATTATATTATGAATACTGGTTCGAATGTGCTGCCGAAGGGGCAGGGGCCGGACATGTGGGATACCTTGCACAACGACCTGGAAGGGCCGGCGAGCAGGTTATATCCCGTGATCGGCGCAACAAAGGAAGAGATGGCGTTCTTGCTGAAACAACCGGTTTTTATGTCCGGGAGCGGCTCATCTCTTTTTGCTCTTTTTTCAGACCACGGCAGGGCTGAAAGCGGTTTGGATACCCTTACCCGGGCATGGCCCGGAAGTACAAAAAGGGTGTTCCTGGCCAGGGTGATGCACAACGACAGGCGAGTTTAATGTACTGGGGCGTCGTCAAGCGGTAAGACACAGGGTTTTGATCCCTGCATTCAGAGGTTCGAATCCTCTCGCCCCAGCCAAAAATAAAATTTAAGGTTTAGAAAAAAGAGATTTGCTATGAACGGCTTGTCAGTTTTTGCGGGCAACTCCAATCCCATGCTGTCCGAACGGATTTCAGAGTACCTTGCAAAACCCTTGGGAAGATTAAAGGTCAACCGCTTCAGTGACGGGGAAACCCAGGTTGAGATCCATGAAAATGTCCGTAAGCAGGAGGTGTATGTCATCCAGTCCACCTGTAACCCGGTCAATGACAACCTGGTGGAACTATTGCTGCTGATCGACGCATTTAAACGGTCCTCTGCCAACCGGGTCACCGCAGTCATCCCCTATTTCGGCTATGCACGCCAGGATAAGAAAGTTTCTCCCAGGGTTCCTATCAGTGCCAAACTGGTTGCGGATCTTCTGGATACCACAGGGGTGGACCGGGTCATTACCATGGATCTGCATGCAGGTCAGATCCAGGGCTTTTTTAATGTGCCGGTGGACAATCTTTACGCGGCTCCCATCATCATTGATGATATTAAAACAAGGTTCAATCACGAAGATCTTGTGGTGGTCTCTCCGGATGCCGGCGGTGTGGAACGTGCCCGGGCCTATGCCAAGCGCCTTGATGCAGGCCTTGCCATTGTGGATAAACGCAGAAGCGCCCCCAATCAGGCCAAGGCCATGGCCATCATCGGGGATGTGGAGGGAAAAACCGCCATCGTGATTGATGACATGGTGGACACCGCAGGAACGCTTACCGAAGCTGCCGGCGTTATCCAGGATAAAGGGGCCAAGGAGGTTCATGCCTACTGTACCCATCCTGTTTTGTCAGGCCCTGCCATCGAAAGGATCAAAGCCTCTTCTCTTAACTCTCTTGTGGCAACCGATACCATCCCTTTGTCCGAGGAGGCTGTGGCCTGTGACAAGATTAAGACCCTCTCCATTGCCAAGCTGGTGGGTGAAGCCATCATGCGCAGCTACCGGGGGGATTCTGTAAATTCTCTATTTGTTTAAAAGCTATATCATATAATTTAGGTCTGCCTGTTGGCAGATACGGAGGGTAAAACATTGGAACTTATCGAACTGAATGCAAAAACAAGAGAGGGGAAAGGAAAGGGCGCAGCCAGAAAACTCAGAGCTGCCAATGCCATTCCTGCCATTGTGTACGGAGCAAAGGTTGACCCTGTGAAATTGTCTGTGGATATCCCCACTTTTGACAAGATTATCCGTGACAACGGAAGCAGCGGTCTCTTTTTCGACCTGGCCATTGAAGGCGGCGAGAAGAAGATGGTCATGCTCAAGGAGATCCAGATGGATCCTTTCGGCCTGAAGTACCTGCATGTGGATTTCCACGAGATTGACATGGACCACAAGGTTTCCGTATCGGTTCCTGTGGAAACCGAAGGTGTGGCTGCCGGCGTTAAAGAGGGCGGCATGCTTCAGATTATCCGCAGGGAGCTGGATGTGCTTTGCAAGCCTAAAGATACCCCCGAGAGCGTTACCATTGATATCTCCAGCCTTGAAATAGGTGATTCCATCCATGTTGCAGACATTGACATGGGCGATGCTATTGAAATTCCCCATGATGTGAATTTTACCGTAGTCACCATTGTTCCGCCTGATTCCGCCTCCGACGGTGTTGAGGAAGAAGACGATGATGAGATCGGAGAAGCCGCTGCAAAAGAAGCTGAATAGTTTCTTCGGGGCATTCCCCAATGTCTGATTCAAAGTTCATTCTGGTGGCGGGTCTGGGAAATCCTGGAAAGGAGTATTCCCAGACCCGCCATAATATTGGGTTCATGGTCGTTGATGAACTGGCTGCCCGTTCAAAACAGACAATGTCCAAAAGTCGGTATGACGCAGATTTTGCCCGCTGCCGAATCCTGGGGCGGGACCTGTTCCTGGTTAAACCCATGGCCTATATGAACCGTAGCGGTCCCCCCCTCCAGCGTCTGGCTTCCTACTATAAAATTGATATGGGGGATATTATTGTGGTGCATGATGACATGGACCTGGCCTTTGGTCAGCTGAAGATTGTTCAGGGCAGAGGCCATGGCGGCCATAACGGTATCCGTTCCATTATTGATGCTTTTGGCCGCAAAGAGTGTATCCGAGTCAGGATCGGTGTCGGCCATCCCGGAGGCGGCCGGGATGTCACAGGTCATGTGCTGGGAAAGTTTACCCCGGAGGAGCAGGGTCAGCTGGAGACTCTGATTGCCGATGCTGCAGATGCCTGCCAGGGGATAGCCAGTCAGGGGCTTGTCAAAACCATGAATCTGGTCAACTCCCGCCGTTAAATTTTTTTGCCCTCTGCCTTTCTTTTTTCTGTTTTTCCCTGTTTTTTTCTTTGATTTTCTTTCCTTTTTAAACAAAATTATTTTTTGTATGATTAGTCAATAAATTCAGCAAGAACGCTGTTTGACGGACGATTTCGCTAATATTTTGTTGACAATGTTGTTAAAATATGGTTCTCTGCCTGAGAATGGGCAACTTGTTTCTAACAAATTAAGGTGGGCGACCAATGGCAGAAAAAAGTGGAAAAAAAGCGGCTAAGGCGAATCAAACCTCAATGAAAAAAGAATTTGCTAAAGGCGACCTGGCGGTTTATCCGGCTCATGGTGTCGGATATATCGAATCCATTGAAAGCCAGGAAATTAACGGGGATACCATGAATTTCTACATGATGAAAATCGTGGAGAACGGTATGATGATCATGATTCCCACATCCAATGTCGAGTCTGTCGGGCTGCGGGAGGTTATTCCCGAAAAAGAGGTTCCCGAGGTTTATAAGGTGATGCAGGAAAAAGCGCAGTGCAGCGATAACCAGACCTGGAACCGGCGCTACAGAGAGTACATGGACAAGATTAAAACAGGCTCCATTTATGACGTGGCCGAAGTCTTCAGGGACCTGTTCCAGCTCAAGCTGGAAAAAGACCTGTCCTTTGGCGAACGCAAGCTCCTGGATACGGCTCAGAATCTTCTGGTTCAAGAATTGTCCATGGCCAAAGATGTTGATGAAAAAGCAATGATGCAGGAGATTGAGAATCTCTTTAATTAATCCGGACCCCCTTTAACTTGTTACCGGCAGGCATTGTCTGCCGGTTTTTCATTTTGCATGGAACTTTGTTTTACCATTCCCCCCCACCTGTCAGGCCAGCGAATAGACCAGGTGATTTCATCGCAGATGGACGACTGTTCCCGCAGCAGGGCGGCCGCTTTGGTCCAGGACGGCCTGATTCTTGTTGACGGCGTTCAACGAAGGCCTGCCTATAAGGTTAAAAAAGGACAGACGGTTGAAGGCCGTTTGCCCGACACCCAGCCCGAGATCATAGCGCCCCAGCCCATGGCGCTGCCTGTCCTTTATGAAGATCCTCATATCCTTGTGATCAATAAGCCTGCCGGCATGGTGGTTCATCCCGGCCCGGGCCACACCGCAGGCACTCTGGTCAACGGGCTTTTAGCCCACGATCCGGTATTCGGCCTGTCGGGTTGGGATTCTGAACGGCCCGGCATTGTCCATCGCCTGGACCGGGATACCTCAGGGTTGATTCTCATTGCCAAAAGCCTTAAAAGCCTTGCCTTTCTCCAAAAGGAGTTCAAGCAGCGTCGGGTGGAAAAACAATACCTTGCCCTTGCCCAGGGCGAGGCTATCCCTGAAGCAGGGCAGATCGAAAAGCCCATTGGCCGGCATCCTAAAAAGCGCAAACTCATGACCGTTTTACAGGAATCCGGAAAATACGCCAGAACGGATTTTAAGGTGAGGCAGCGGTTTCCTGGCGCTGCGCTGGTAGAAGCCCGGCTTTATACCGGCCGCACGCACCAGATTCGGGTCCACTTCTATGATCAGGGCATGCCGCTTTTAGGAGACATGGTCTATCAGTTGCGCCGGAAAAGGCGGCAGGCAGGCCTTGCTCCCCGCCAGATGCTCCACTCCTGGCGCCTTTCCTTCAGGCATCCTTATTCCGGAATAAGGGTTTGCTTTGAAGCGCCCATGCCAGAAGATTTTGCCGCCGTAATGGAAAAACTAGGAGACTGATATGGAACCATCAAAAACAGACAGAATGCATTCAGCCGAACACCTGCTCAACCAGGCTATGGTCCGGCGGTTTTCCTGCGGCAGATGTTTTTCTGCCCATATCAATTCCAAAAAATCAAAGTGTGACTATCACTTTGACCGCGCTCTTACACCTGCGGAAATCGCCGCAGTAGAGGCAGAGGTCAATGACGTGATTGAGGCGGACCTGCCGGTGAGGATTGAAGAAATGGAAAAGGAGGAGGCCCTGAAAATCTTTAACCTGGATCGTGTTCCTGAGATGGAGGCCCTTTCTTCTTTCAGAGTCGTGCGCATGGGAGACTATGATGCCTGCCCCTGCATCGGGGAGCATGTGGCCTCCACCGCCGGGATCGGGCAGTTTCGCATTACGACGGCAAGCTTTGAAGACGGGGTCCTGCGTGTCCGGTTCAAACTCAAATCGGTTGCATGATCAGATAATCAGGCGAACCCCGCCGAGTTCCGACACCCCGTACATAAAATGATTTCCCGGCGAACCGATGAACATGAAGTTGATCGGAATATGCCATTTCGCTGATAACTCCTGGATGAGTTTGGGGCCGAAGGTGCCCTGTATCTTGACAAATTCTAGGGTAATTTCCGGATAAATTCTGCCTAAGAAATCAAGATCCTGTTCCAGCTGGGACGGGATTTCCTCTTCCCTGTTGTAAACAATCACCACCTTGATCTGATTTGAATCCTCGTTATCCTGGACATAGCGCATGGCCTGGTTCAGATTCTGGGTATTGTCCCCTCTGGTGAAAAAGACGATCTGCTGGTCGTTGATTTCCTCAATCTTGCTGCGGATGTAGCGGGTGACAATGTTGAGACGTCCGGTCAGGGTCTTAATGGTGGACCGGGTCATGAACAGGCAGAATTTTAAAATGGCTGTTCTTTTGAGCATGACGACAACGATAAGAAGGGTGGGGACGAAATAGTCCAGAAACACGGTCAGATAGTGGGGGTTGAGCATGGCATTGCCCAGAAGGCCTGTCAGCACCGCAGCAATGGCCACGATGACCGAAAACCAGGATGCCGTGGTGGGACGGGGCAGCCTTGCCCGTTTGATCTTGAGCAGGATATTGCCGAAGCCGAACAGGGCCATTACCGCCAGAAATGAAATGGTATACACGCCTGCAAGGGCTTTTAAGTCGCCCTGGGTGATCAGGAGAATGGACACGCATAAAATGAAGAAGGCGATAATGATCCTATGGGTGGTTCCCCGCTTATTGAGCTTGAGCAAAAACTGGGGCAGGCAGCGGTCAAGGGTCATTCTCCGGACGAGACCGTTGACACCGACAAAACTTGTGAGCACGGCGCCGCTTAGTACAAGGGCTGCGTCCATGGAGATCAGCCCGGCCAGCCAGTTGCCTCCGGACAATTGTCCCATGTAGGTGAGCAGCGCCTCCTGGTGCTGGGGGATGACGGCCATGGGCACCAGGGCCAGGGCCAGAATCGCCATGCCCGGGTTAAAAATGCTGACGGCCACCCACATATTTTTCAGGGTTTTGGGAAAGACGTTCTCCGCCTGTTCCTCAACAAAGTTCGCCGAGCTTTCAAACCCTGATATACCAAGCAGGGAGGCTGCAAATCCAAAGAACAGGGCGTTTTGAAAGCCGCCTTCTGTGGGCAGAGCCAGGTTGGCTGTTAAAATACCTGTGCCTTCCTGCAGGAGGCACAGGATTCCGGCGCAGGCCAGAATCGTCAGGGCCACCATGTGGGTGATAAAGATGAGGATCGCAACTTTAGCCGATTCTGTGATGCCGATGATGGACAGAATCATAAAGGCGGCAAGAAGGGCGATGGTGGCCGGAATGACGGCAAATCCGGGCACAAGGGCGTGGACGTAGTGCATGGCTTCGCTGGCGCTGATCACGGCCGTTGCCATATAGGAGAGGATGGTCAGGCAGGCCGCCACAGAGGCTCTGAACTTGCTGGTTGTGTTGAGCAGGGCGTTGTAGGCCCCGCCGTTCAGGGGCAGAGCCCCCACAACTTCAGCATAGATGGAGCGAAATAAAAATAAGACGCCGGCAACAATGAGCAGCGACAGCGGTGCCCATTTCCCGGAGTAAAAAATGGCAAGGGCTGAGACGTAAAGACAGGAGGAGGTGATATCGTTGCCGCAAATGGCTGTTGCCGCCATCTGGCCAAGGCCCCCCCGCTTATGCTCAGTAACATTCTTATGGGTCATGGATCTAAAATTCTATATATAGTGGATGTTAGCTTAACGGATTGGGGTTATACCAGCTCTTGAAACCGATTGCAACGTTTGTGCGAGACCGGCAGGAAAAGAACAATTTACTGCGGGGTTTGGGATCCAGTCCTGGATCTGCAGGATTTAATCAAGATTGTAATGTATTCGATGTTTAATTGTTTTTTTAAGTATATAAAATATACTGTATATACAATATATTGAAATTTTATATTTCCGTATAGCTTGACAATATGCATAGAACTCTATATATTTATCTCATTGCACTGGACCTGTAAAAGGGCAGCGGCGATCTTTTACATCAGATGTTCTAACCTGTTCGGAAGTCCTTTTTTCGGACACGGTCTTTTAGACTTTCATTGAACAAAAAAAATTTAAATACAGTATAGGTGATGACATGTGCGGTATTTGCGGAGAGCTATTTTTTAATGACAATCCGGTAGGCGGCCGGTCGGTGGGTAAGATGAATCCGGCCATGGCCATGCGGGGTCCGGACCATGAGGCGTCGGTCCGAACCGCATGGGTTCATTTCGGGCACCGAAGATTAAAAATAATCGATTTAAGTGATGCCTCCAACCAGCCCTTCGTGGATCAGGATCTCGGAGTCCTGTTGGTCTTCAACGGCGCCATCTATAATTATGAGGCACTGCGGGAAACGCTTCAGGATAAAGGATATCATTTCAAAACCACCGGGGATACAGAAGTTATTGCCAAGGCCTACCATGCATGGGGGGACAGGTGTGTCGAGCGTTTTAACGGGATGTTCGCCTTTGTCATTTATGACAGTCGAAAGGATCTTACGTTTATGGCCCGGGACCGGCTGGGGATCAAGCCGCTATACCTTTATAAGACAGACCAAAGTCTATGTTTCGCCTCTTCGTTGCCGGCGCTGTTAAAGACCGGGAATATCGCAGGGAAGATCAACAAACGGGCTCTGCATTATTATATGATGTTTCATGCCGTCGTTCCTGCCCCGGACACGATCATCGACGACGTTGAAAAGCTGCCGCCCGCAACAACCCTGACCATGAAAAAGGATGGGTCTGCCGTGACTCGGCGCTACTGGGATCTTGTTTTTGCCCGGGATGCTGAAGAGGAAAAATACGGATTTGAGGACTGGAAACGCCTAGTGTCCCAAAGCCTTATGGGGGCTGTCCGCCGCCGGCTGGTGGCGGATGTCCCTGTGGGGGTACTGCTCTCCGGAGGCCTGGACTCCAGTTTGATTGTTGGCCTTTTGGCCGAGGCCGGGCAAAAGGATTTAAAAACGTTTTCAATCGGTTTTGAAAGTGTGAACGGGGAGCCGGGGGATGAGTTTGAATACTCGGATATCATTGCACGTCATTTTGGCACGGACCACCATAAAATATGTGTGAACAAAGACCAGGTGCTGCCGGCCATGCCGGACTGTGTGTCCGCCATGAGCGAGCCCATGGTTTCCCATGACTGCATCGGGTTCTATCTTTTAAGCCGCGAGGTGGCCCGGCATGTCAAGGTGGTGCAAAGCGGGCAGGGGGCGGATGAAATCTTCGGCGGGTATCACTGGTATCCGCCCATGATGGACAGCCAGGATGCCGTCGCTGATTACGGCAGGGTCTTTTGCGACAGGTCCCATGGCGAATTTTGTGAAATCGTCCATGCAGGTTTTGCCAAAGAGGATTATGCCGGCCGGTTTATCCGGAAACAATTTGACAGGCCAGGGGCGGATCTGCCGGTGGACAAGGCCTTGCGAATGGATTCCACGGTCATGCTGGTGGATGATCCGGTCAAGCGGGTGGACAATATGACCATGGCCTGGAGCCTGGAAGCCCGGGTGCCTTTCCTTGACCATGAACTGGTGGAACTGGCCGCAAAGATTCCACCGGAACTCAAGGTCGGCCACGGAGGCAAGCATATATTAAAGGAGGCGGCAAGGTTCGTCATTCCCGAAGCGGTCATTGACCGGCCCAAAGGGTATTTCCCCGTGCCGGCGCTCAAATACCTGGACGGAGCCTACCTTGAGTTTGTCAAAAATATTGTCACAGCACCTGCCGCCCGGAACCGGGGGCTGATCAGGACAGAATATATCGACCAGCTGCTGACCGCCCCCAAGGACCACATCACCCCGCTTAAAGGATCCAAGTTGTGGCAGGTGGCCCTGCTTGAATTCTGGCTGCAGAGCAACGGATTATAGGAGGCGGTCATGGACAAGTTAAAGCATCGAATCGAAAAAAGCCGGGGCCAGTCGCTTCGCAACTGGGAGAAAATCAATAGCCCGGACACCCGGGAAATGGCATCCAACGCCTTTGTGGAGATGGGATGGGGCCGGCTGGTATTCGGCCACACCTTTGAGTCCTGCCAAAAGATTGTAGAGGCATTGTGCTCGGAAGGGTATGACAACCGGGATATTGCCATTTATGTGATTGACCCCCATGTGGTCATCTCCATGGCTCCGGACAAGCTCTTTTTGGATCCCTCCCATACCTACCGGTTGTGGCATTACGATTTCCGCTCCCCGGATAAAGAGGACCGGCCCTTTACCATTCACCGGCTGTCGACAGAGGACGAAGCCCGGCAGGTCAATACCATTTTTGCCAAATGCAAGATGAAGGGGGCGGCCCCTGAGTTTCTTTTAGACAAGCATGCCGACCGGCT